>NZ_CP011114.1 GCF_000993825.1 Paenibacillus durus ATCC 35681 | reverse complement strand
ACCGAAGCTATGGCTTGATGCTTGCATCAGGGGTAGGGGAGCGTTGTATGCGGGTTGAAGGTTGACTGCAAGGACAGCTGGACTGCATACAAGTGAGAATGCCGGTATGAGTAACGAAAAGATCAGTGAGAATCTGATCCGCCGAAAGCCCAAGGTTTCCTGAGGAAGGCTCGTCCGCTCAGGGTCAGTCGGGACCTAAGGCGAGGCCGACAGGCGTAGTCGAAGGACAACAGGTTGATATTCCTGTACCACCATAATCCGTTATGAGCAATGGGGGGACGCAGGAGGGTAGTGACGCGGACTGATGGATGTCCGTCCAAGCAGTGAGGCTGATGCGTAGGCAAATCCGCGCATCGTAAGGCCAGGCTGTGATGGGGAGCGAAAACTATAGTAGCGAAGGTCATGATCTCACACTGCCAAGAAAAGCCTCTAGCCAGGAGAAGGTGCCCGTACCGCAAACCGACACAGGTAGGCGAGAAGAGAATTCTAAGGCGCGCGGAAGAACTCTCGTTAAGGAACTCGGCAAAATGACCCCGTAACTTCGGGAGAAGGGGTGCCTCGGTAGGGTGAATAGCCCGAGGGGGGCCGCAGTGAAAAGGCCCAAGCGACTGTTTAGCAAAAACACAGGTCTGTGCGAAGCCGCAAGGCGAAGTATACGGGCTGACGCCTGCCCGGTGCTGGAAGGTTAAGGGGAGCGGTTAGGGGTAACCCGAAGCTGTGAACCGAAGCCCCAGTAAACGGCGGCCGTAACTATAACGGTCCTAAGGTAGCGAAATTCCTTGTCAGGTAAATTCTGACCCGCACGAATGGCGTAACGACTTGGGCGCTGTCTCAACGAGAGATCCGGTGAAATTTTAATACCTGTGAAGATGCAGGTTACCCGCGACAAGACGGAAAGACCCCATGGAGCTTTACTGCAGCTTGATATTGAACTTGGGTACGATCTGTACAGGATAGGTGGGAGCCTTGGAAGCCGGAGCGCCAGCTTCGGTGGAGGCGCCGTTGGGATACCACCCTGATCGTATCTAGGTTCTAACCTGGTACCCTAAACGGGTACGGGGACCGTGTCAGGCGGGCAGTTTGACTGGGGCGGTCGCCTCCTAAAGAGTAACGGAGGCGTCCCAAGGTTCCCTCAGAATGGTTGGAAATCATTCGAAGAGTGCAAAGGCAGAAGGGAGCTTGACTGCGAGACCTACAAGTCGAGCAGGGACGAAAGTCGGGCTTAGTGATCCGGTGGTACCGCATGGAAGGGCCATCGCTCAACGGATAAAAGCTACCCTGGGGATAACAGGCTTATCTCCCCCAAGAGTCCACATCGACGGGGAGGTTTGGCACCTCGATGTCGGCTCATCGCATCCTGGGGCTGAAGTAGGTCCCAAGGGTTGGGCTGTTCGCCCATTAAAGCGGTACGCGAGCTGGGTTCAGAACGTCGTGAGACAGTTCGGTCCCTATCTGTCGTGGGCGTAGGAAATTTGAGAGGAGCTGTCCTTAGTACGAGAGGACCGGGATGGACGTACCGCTGGTGCACCAGTTGTTCCGCCAGGAGCATGGCTGGGTAGCTACGTACGGACGGGATAAGCGCTGAAAGCATCTAAGCGTGAAGCCCCCCTCAAGATGAGATTTCCCAGTATGTAAGACCCCTTGAAGACGACGAGGTAGATAGGTTGGAGGTGGAAGCACGGCAACGTGTGGAGCTGACCAATACTAATCGGTCGAGGGCTTATCCAAATTAACGCAAGATTCGTTTCGATCCAGTTTTCAGGCGATCAAGCCTGCCTGTTTGGTGGCGATGGCGGAGGGGTTCCACGCGTACCCATCCCGAACACGACCGTTAAGCCCTCCAGCGCCGATGGTACTTGGACCGAAGGGTCCTGGGAGAGTAGGACGTTGCCAAGCACATGAACCACTGCTGAAGTATCAGCAGTGGTTTTTTGTATATCGCGACATATTAAACTAGAGGATAGGAGAGCGATTCCGGAAACCGCGAACAGGCCGCCCTTTTTAGGTAACGGCCTGTTCACATACGGTTAATCAAGCGAAATTGCGGCTACGGACTCTCGTTCAATAATTTTGTAGGCGAGGTAGAATTGCCCTTTCTCGGGGAACTTTCCTCCTTCGGCAAAGTACCTGATCATGTGCTTGACGCCCTCTGCGCCAATCTCGCCAAAGGGCTGTTCAATCGTTGTCAGTTTGGGCGTCGTGATTCCGCTTACTGACAAATTGTCAAAGCCCATGACCGAGATATCCTCTGGGACTTTGAGCCCCGCATCGTAGATGCAGCGCATCGCTCCGATCGCCATCTCGTCGGAAGCTGCAAATACGGCGGTCAGCCCGGTTTGCTCCCGCTCGGCTAGAAGTTCCTTCATCGCCTTATACCCGTCGTCAAAACGCATGTCCCCGTAAGCGACAAATGACTCGGAAAAGGGCAGGCCATAGAAGTCGACCGCCTGTTTGTAGCCCTTGAGCCGGAGCTGTTCGCCGCGGTCATGCTGCTGTGTAAGCATCGCGGATATCATGCCGATTCGCCGGTGTCCGCGCGACACGAGATAAGCGACGGCGTCGAACGAAGCGCGAATGTCATCGACCTTATAGGCCGGCAGTTTGGAGTTCTCGTGAGAATCCAGCAGCAAGACAACGGGAATCTGCAGCGTATCAATCAACTTATCATACTCGGCCGGCATGTGAAAGCTTGTCAGAATAATCCCGTCAACCAGATGCTGCTGCACGAAGGAGAACGCCTCGCTCAGCCCCTCCTCATTCATTTTGCCGCTCTTAAGCTCGTACAGAATCAGATCGATATTGTTCTCCTGCGCGACCCGGCTGATTCCACTGAATAGTTCGCCGAAGAAGAACGATGTAATATATGGAATAATAATGCCCAGGGAAATTTTTGCGTTCTTCACATTAGTCTGCTTGAACTTGGCCGTGTCGAAATAGTTAAGCTTCTTTGCCGCCTGCATCACGCGCTCGCGTGTTTCCGGATTAACCAGCGCCGGCTTATTTAGCGCCCTGGACACGGTTGCAATGGAGATCCCCACATAATCTGCTATATCCTGAATTGTCGCCAATACTGTAACCCTCCGTTTCTTTCTTTCCCGGAGGCCGACCTATCGGACCGCTCGGAACCGTACGTTGCAGTGAACTATACACTCTTATTTCGATTATACCCGATACAGCCCCGTCCGAACAGACAGCCTTCCTCTACGCTGGCGTTGTTCATTAGCCCTTCTCTGCGCCGGAAGTTAATCCGGCTACCAGATAGCGCTGCAGCAGAAGGAACAGCGCTGTAATCGGAACGGCAATCAGCACACAGCCGGCAGCAAACATCGTAAATTGAAGCTTCGTCCGGTCCGTAACAATATCGTACAGCCCGACGGCCAGCGTCTTTTTCTCCGGAGTCCTCAGCACAAGTCTGGCGAAGATGAAGTCCGTGAACGGGCCGGTAAAATTCATCAGCACGACATACACCACCAGAGGCTTGGACAAAGGCAGAATCATACGGAAGAAGGTGTTCAGATGACCGGCCCCGTCGATTCGCGCCGCTTCGACCAGACTGCGCGGAATTGTGTCGAAATAGCTTTTGGAGAACAGAAAGAACAGCGGCGCTGCCGCAGCAGATACGATAATAACCGCCGCATGCGTATTGAGCAGATTCATTTGGTTCAGCAAAATATAGACGGCGATCATGCTCATGAAGCCGGGAAACAAACCGAGCGTAAGCAGCATGCTCATCAGGCTTTTTCGGCCGGTGAACCGGAACATCGAGAACACATAACCGGTCATCATCACTAGCACAGTGGAGATCACGGTGCTGATAATTGCGATTTTAAACGTATTTACATACCACTCAGCGAACGGATAGTTCTCAAACAACTGCTTGTAATGAAGGAGCGTGAATGATGTCGGAAGCAGTGTTTCGCTAAAGAGCATATCCCCCGGACGGAACGAGGACAACAATACCCAGAGGGCGGGGTAAATACAAAACAGTGCAGCGAGTGACAGCAGTACGTAACTTGACGTTAGGCGCACCGCTTTCCGTAAGGAGCGATTCGTCATTATAGCCTCTCCTCTTTAAACGACTTCGTCCGGCGGATGCTCCAGATGGCAAAGCCCGACAAGAGTACGAAAATGAAAATTCCGATAACCGAAGCAAAATTATACTGCCCCTGCTCCATGGACAGCTTGTACAGCCAGGTAATCAGGATATCCGTATGCCCCGCGAATTGATAATTCCCATTGACGGGATTGCCTCCGGTCAGCAGATAAATCACATTAAAATTGTTGATATTGGCCACGAATTGCATAATTAGTATCGGCATCATGGTGTACATCACGGTAGGAAAAGTGATCAGCCGCAGCTTTTGCAGTCCGTCCGCCCCGTCGATATCGGCCGCTTCGTACATGTCCCCCGGTATGGTGGACAGTACGCCGATAATCATCAGCATGATTACAGGGAAGCCGAGGAGCATGTTGACAAGGACAAGCGTGAGCTTTGCCCATTCCGGGTCCGACAGCCAGGGAACACGCCCAAACCCCATGAGTTCTAGATAGTCGTTCACCGGTCCAAATTGGCCGTTAAATACGTTGCGCAGGATGAGCGTAGAGACGAACAATGGAATGGCGTAAGGAAGAATAAAGATCGTCCGCCAGAACTTTTTGAACTTAATATCTTTCTGCTGCACCGCCAGCGCAATAATAAATCCGGCCGCAAAGCAGGTGAGGGTCGATGCCACGGCCCAGAGCAGAGTCCACAGCGTTACTCCGTAGAAGGTCTTGCTCCAGACGCGAAGCCGGAAAATATCGCGAAACGTCTCCAGGCCGTGCCAATTAATCAATTGGGCGGGGGGCATATGGCTGCGTGTGAAATCAGTGAAAGCGAGCAGAATCATGAACACAATCGGCATTACCGTAAAAAACACGACACCCAGCACCGGAATGGCAATGGCAATCTGCGGAAAGCGGTACTCAAGCAAAAAATGCAGTGTCTGCCTGAATGTATGCAGCGGCCCCCCCTCTTCCCGCAGTCTGGCGCAGTGATAAGCATCCCTGATATTTTGCACATAAACAGCCAGAAGAAGGAACATTAGAAAAATCATAATCAGCCCCTCAACCAGCAAATAGATGGAATGATCCCCCATGACCTGCTGATACAACTTGCCGACCTTTTCGAGACGGGCCGGTGTCTCTCCAAGCGTAACCAGCGCCCATACCGCATGGGGCAGCTTGGCAATCGCCGCATACAAACCCGCAAAATGCAGCAGCATCAGCACGATTCCTTTACCGTACTGACGGTTGTTAAGCTGGCCTGCTCCCATAACGAGAATTGACAAGACAGCGCTTGTCCGGCGGCCGGACAGAAAGGGTCTTCGGAATTCTATTATGGATTGTTTCTCCACTGCGCTATTCACTCCTTATAGAAAAGCCGCTCCGCTAGCGGCGGAACGGCCGTTTATAGTCAGCCTCGCTATTTGGCTGCGGCAATATTTGCCTTCATATCCGCCACAGCTTTGTCCAGTGTGGATTTAATGTCGGCTCCATTCCAAATTTGTTCAAGCACAGGCGTTATATTTTGGAAGAAATACTGCACCTCCGGAATGACCGGCAGCATCTCCGCTTTCGCTACGTGCTTGGCAAAGACCTGAATGATGTCATCCGACTTCAGCTTCTCATCGTTCTCAATGCCGGCATATGCAGGCAGCACGCCTCTCATCTCATAGTTCTTAACCTGCATTTCCTTCGTGGTCATAAAGTGGGCGAACAGCTTGGACGCATTCGGATACTTCGAATAGGCGCTTACGAAATAGGCAGGCACACTTGCGTAAGGCTTAGGATCGATGCCGCCCGGCATTTTGGGCATTTCAATGATTCCAACCTCGAACGGCAGGCTCTTGTATCGGCCAAGATTCCAGATTCCGTCCAGAATGATGCCCACCTTGCCTTGCTCGAACAGTGATACTTTGACATCTTCGGTAAGATCGGAGCTCGGAACCGGCAGTATTTCCTTCAGCGAGCGGTAGAATTCCATCCCTTTAACCGCGCCCTCGTTGTTTAAGCCGATATCGTTCTTGTCGGTCCCGTGATTGCCAAAGATGTAAGCGCCGTAGCCTGCCATAAACGAATAATTGTAGAGCAAATTGTTGGTTTCGTAGAACAGGCCGTATTTATTGTTCGGGATATCATTATACTTCTTGGCAAAGGCCTTCAGATCGTCCCATGTATCCAGCTTCGCATCCTTCACGATGTCCTTGTTGACATACATCATGAACGACTCGATATTACGCGGATAACCGTAAAGAATGCCATCGACCGTTACCGCATCCAGGGCGGATTCAACCGAAATTTTAGCTGTTTCCTCACCAAAATAATCATTCGGCAGGAACAGGCCCGAATTCACATTGGGACCAAGCTGATCGGCACCAGCGACAAACACATCGGCGCCGGTTCCCGCCGGACCATCCGTAATGAGACGGCCGACCGTCTCCCAGAACATCACTTCTTCAAGCTTTACTTTAACATTGTATTTTTTCTCAAATTCCTTCACCGCATATTCGGAAAAAGCGTCTTTCTTGTCCCAGTAGACCAGCTCGGCCCCCGGTTCCGGCTGCAGCTCGTCCATCGCTGTATCGGAGCTCGGCTGAGGGGATTCGCTTACCGCAGGCGATGAGGGACTAGCCGCAGGCGAAGAACTGCCGCAAGCGGTTAAGGCGAGCATACCCACCATCAGAAGGGAAATCAGTCCGGTTCGTCTTTTCATACACATACCTCTCCTCTTGAATATAAAATGTTAAGGCAGACAGACACGATAGAAGCGACTAAATTTACCAAGCTAAGACCTGACCCCATCTTCAACTGGAATATGTAAGGCTTTATGACATGTCACGTTGCCGTTCCTTACAATGTTCAATATACAAGAGGATCTTTTTATATGTCAATCATTTTTGTGATTTGTTTTTTCAATAAAAATTTAATAATTAGTCTACTCACTTTAATTATAGAGATGAATTAGGGCGGGAAATCCTGATCTTAATTCGAGAATGACTTGTGATCCCTGTCTTTTTAGTTGACACTCTTCCTTTTGCTAACTATTATTGATTCAATGACATGACTTATTTTCATGTAAAAATGTAAAGAAAAGTACTTGCTTTGCAGCATGTATTACATTTTTTAGTATCGAAAAGGAGTGGCTGCCAGTGACAAGGACATGGTGGAAGGAAGCCGTTATTTATCAGGTATATCCGAGAAGCTTCAGAGACAGCGACGGCGATGGAATCGGCGATCTTAAAGGGATTGAAGAAAAGTTGGATTATCTGAAAGAGCTTGGGGTCGATGTGATTTGGCTGGGACCTGTATATAAATCTCCGAATGATGATTACGGTTATGATGTGAGCAATTATTACGAGATTATGGATGAATTCGGGAGTATGGATGACTGGACGAGCCTAAGCAGCGAAATTCACCGCCGGGGCATGAAAATCATGATGGATATTATCCTTAACCACACCTCCGACGAACACGCGTGGTTTCAGGCTTCCAAAGCGCCGGGGAGCAATCCGTACCGTGATTATTACTACTGGCGTGATGGCGATCGTGAGCCGAACAACTGGGAATCGTTCTTTGGCGGGTCGGCCTGGAAATACGATGAGGAGGCCCGCGCCTACTATCTTCATTTATTCTCCGCCAAGCAGCCGGATCTGAACTGGTCGCATGCTGCGCTAAGGAAGGAAATGTACAGCATGATGCGTTTTTGGCTGGACAAGGGTGTGGATGCTTTTCGCCTTGATGCGGTTAACCTTCTGGTCAAGCCTGGTGAATGGCAGGATGCGGAGCCGGCCGAACCGGATCATTGCCTGGCCCCGTGCGGGCATTTAATTGCCAATGGCGAAGGGATTCACGATATTTTTCAGGAGATGAACAATGAGGTTTTCTCCAACTACCCCATGTTTACCGTTGCGGAAATGGCCGGGGTATCGGCGGAGGAGGGACTGCTCTATACGGATTCCGCCCGCAAAGAGCTGGACAGCATAATCTATTTTGAGCATATGGATGTTGATAACGGCCCGGGCGGTCGCTGGGAGACCATTCCGTTCTCTCTGCAGGCCTTTAAGCAAATTATTACACGCTGGCAGCTCAAGCTTCAGGGCAAGGGTTGGATCGGACTTTATCTGAACAATCATGATCAGCCGCGCGTTGTTTCGCGTTGGGGCAATGACACCCGCTACCGCGTAGAAAGCGCCAAAATGTTCGCTACCTGCATTCATATGCTCCAAGGCTCTCCTTACATATATCAAGGCGAGGAGATCGGCATGACCAATATCCGGTTTGACAGGATTAAGGATTACCGGGATGTGGAGACCCTTAACTACTACAGAATTGAATGCGAAACCAAAGGGCGCTCTCATGAAGAGGTGATGCGGGATATTTATCTGAAAAGCCGGGACAATGCCCGTACCCCCATGCAGTGGGATGACAGCGTGTACGCTGGGTTTGGAACCGTGCAGCCGTGGATTGATGTGAATCCTAACTATAAGGAAGTAAACGTGGAGAAGGCTCTCGCCGATCCTGATTCCGTTCTGCATTACTACCGTGAGCTAATCCGGCTGCGCAAACGGTATGATGTGATCGTCTACGGCGATTATAGTCCACTGCTTGAGGAGCATTCTGATGTATTCGCATATAGGCGAACGCTGAATGATGAGGCGCTGATTGTCGTTACCAACTTCTCCGAGCGGGAGCAGATGGTTGATCTGGGTGAACCAACCTCGCAGCCGAGCCTGCTGCTGGCCAATTATCCCGCTGCGGAAGAACCGCTTACAGCGCTGCGGCTGCGCCCCTTTGAAGCGAGGATCTATCTTGCGCGCAACCATATCTCGTAGCAAATTTGCAGCAGCTTGAAAAGATATACCGGAAGAAAGCGGCTGCCGCCCTGAAAAGAGGACGATAGCCGTTTTTTTCATAAAAAATGCTTTAGGCTGCGGACTTGTTATGCTGATCATGATTCACAGGCAACCTGGTGCTGCTCAGTTACAAAAAGCCGATGAACCTGTATCAAGAGCGACTTCATATGGGTAATGTATCGATAGAGAAATGGGTGAGGGACGTATTCCGTACGCCCGGACGGCATTGTTTGATTTTTTTTGAACAAGGACTTGGCATTTCGGAAGAATGTGCTATAATAATAAAAAAAGTCAAAGAAAGTCAAAGTCAACAGAGCAAACAGCAGGTGATTACTTATTCGTTCCCGTTCGCTTTTTCAAGTATGCGGTGTACAGTTTAGGCCACACTAGTAGGGCTTGAACAGAATCTAAATCCGGGCTTGTCAGCCGGCTTTATACGGGATTCGGCTCTTTGCACTTTGGTTAAAGTTCCTTTAAAGGTTGAGGCCGGAGAGGAACGGTGCCATCGGCTGCATCTGCAAGCTCTGAATCTGGAGGATGAGTGATGCGTAATATCTCCGATATCATCGAACAATATCTGAAGAATATTTTGCATGAAAGTCCCGAAGGCACAGTGGAAATTCAACGCAACGATCTGGCGGACTCTTTTTCCTGCGTACCCTCCCAGATCAATTATGTAATCAGCACACGCTTTACGCTTGAAAAGGGCTATTTGGTGGAGAGCAAGCGCGGCGGAGGCGGATATATCCGCATTCAGCGCATTGAGCTTCCGCAGCACTCGGCGCTGCATACGCATCTTAACCAGAAAATTGGCTCGGGCATCGACCAGAGTACAGCTGAGGGGCTTATTTATCAGCTCGAGGAGGCCGGGTTTTTGACCAGACGAGAAGCCTGCCTTATGCGCGCCGCCATTTCGCGTGAATGCATTGCGGTTAAGCTCCCCCATCGGGACGAAATTCGTTCCAAAATGATGAAGGCGATGCTGATCTCACTGCTCAGCAAATAATTCGGCGCTTAAAGGGAGGATTTCGTTATATGCTTTGCCAAGAGTGTGGTGTCAGACCGGCAACGCTTCATTTCACAAAGATTGTGAATGGAGAGAAGACGGAATTTCATATTTGCGAGAACTGTGCTAGGGAAAAGGGTGAATTAATACCGGGTACGTCGGGCGGTTTCTCCATTCACAGCCTGCTTTCGGGTTTATTGGATTTGGAGGGGGCGAGCAAGGGGAAATCCACTGCCGAACCAAAGCCTCACGAAGTTCGCTGCGAGGAATGCGGCATGACCTACGGGCAGTTCAGCAAGCTCGGACGCTTTGGCTGCAGCTCCTGCTATAAGTATTTTGACAAGGGTCTTGATCCGCTCTTCAAAAGAGTGCACGGCAGCACGAGCCATGTGGGGAAAATCCCCAAACGCATCGGTGCGCAAATCCAGTTCAAGCGGCAAATTGATGAATTGAAGGAACAGCTTCAGCAAGCAATAGTGGAGGAAGAGTTCGAAAGCGCCGCTGAACTGAGGGATCAGATTCGAAAACTTGAAAAAGAAATTGCACAAGAGTAAAGTCTTAAGATATATAGGGGGAATGCACGATGCCAGATCTCCGGTTTACCGAACAAGCGCTAAGTGAATGGATGCGCAGCGGCGGCAGCCACTCCGAGATTGTAATCAGCACGCGTGTGCGGATCGCCCGCAATATACAGCATCACCCTTTTCCTCTTCTGGCTACAAAGAATCAGGCTGATGAAATCTTGAATGTACTGGCTCCGGTTGTTGACCAGAATCAGGAGGCGGGATACGGCACGTTTGAGCTTGTGAAGCTTGACGAGCTGGAAGAGTTGGATAAGAAGGTACTGGTCGAGAAGCATCTGATCAGTCCCAATCTTGTGAATGACTCCCGCAGCGGGGCGGTGCTGCTGAATGAAGACGAGTCGGTCAGCATCATGTTAAATGAAGAAGACCATCTTCGTATTCAATGCCTGTTTCCCGGTTTTCAGGTTCGCGAGGCCTGGGAGAGGGCAACCGCGATAGATGATATCTTCGAGGAATCCGTCGATTACGCTTTTGACGTCAAAAGAGGCTATTTAACCAGTTGCCCGACCAATGTCGGCACAGGACTTCGCGCTTCGGTTATGATGCATCTTCCGGCGCTTGTCATGACCCATCAGATCAGCCGTATTCTCTCGGCTGTCAACCAGGTGGGGCTTACGGCAAGAGGGATTTACGGGGAAGGCAGTGAAGCTGCCGGGAATATCTTTCAGATTTCCAATCAGATTACACTGGGGCAGACCGAAGCTGAGATTATAGACAACTTGCATGGTGTAGCTATCCAGATTATCGAGCATGAACGCAATGCGCGCCAGCGGCTGCTGGATGATTCCGCTTTGCGGATTACAGACCGCATCATGAGGTCGTACGGGATTTTGTCCTACGCGGCCGTAATGGAATTGAAGGAAGCTTCCCAGCGTCTGTCGGATGTGCGGCTTGGCGTAGATTTGGGAATCCTGAAAGCTCCATCCATCTCGGTGCTCAATGAGCTGAATGTCAAGACGCAGCCTGGGTTTCTGCAGAAAATGTTTGGCGAGGAGCTGAGCTCGGCGGAATGCGATATGTACCGGGCGAAGCTGCTCCGGGATACGTTGGGGATTACACATTAATTATAGATATTTGATTATATTTGGAGGTGCAGGATTATGATGTTTGGCAGATTTACAGAACGCGCGCAAAAAGTACTTGCGTTGGCACAGGAAGAGGCCGTTCGGCTGGGACACAATAATATCGGCACAGAACATATTTTGCTCGGACTTATTCGCGAAGGCGACGGCATTGCCGCCAAAGCTTTGATTGCCCTTGGTCTCGGTCTGGAAAAAATTCAGGACGAGGTAGAGACGCTGATCGGCAGAGGACAAGAGCAGCCGACGAACATCGCGTACACCCCGCGAGCCAAGAAGGTCATCGAGCTGTCGATGGACGAAGCCCGTAAGCTGGGCCACACCTACGTTGGCACCGAGCACATCCTCCTTGGACTCATCCGCGAGGGTGAAGGCGTAGCTGCCCGCGTACTGAACAACCTGGGCATCAGCCTGAACAAGGCCCGTCAACAGGTTCTGCAGCTGCTGGGTAGCAGCGAGTCCACTTCGAGCCACAGCGGCGGCCCATCCAATGTCAGCACACCGACGCTTGACGGATTGGCCCGCGACCTGACGGCTTATGCCAAAGATGGACATCTTGACCCGGTTATCGGGCGAAGCAAAGAAATTGAACGCGTCATTCAGGTGCTGAGCCGCCGGACGAAGAACAATCCGGTGCTGATCGGTGAGCCTGGGGTAGGTAAAACGGCAATCGCCGAAGGCTTGGCACAAAAGATTATCAATAACGAGATTCCCGAAACACTGCGTGACAAGCGTGTAATGACGCTGGATATGGGCTCGGTCGTTGCCGGCACCAAATATCGCGGTGAATTCGAAGATCGTCTCAAAAAGATCATGGATGAAATTCGTCAGGCGGGCAACATTGTGCTCTTCATCGACGAATTGCATACGCTGATCGGCGCAGGCGGGGCTGAGGGCGCCATTGACGCCTCCAACATTCTGAAACCTGCGCTGGCCCGCGGCGAGCTGCAATGCATCGGCGCGACAACGCTGGATGAGTACCGCAAGTACATCGAGAAGGATGCGGCTCTGGAGCGTCGCTTCCAACCGATCACGGTAGATCAGCCTACTCCGGACGAAGCCGTTCAAATCCTTTACGGCCTGCGTGACCGCTATGAAGCGCATCACCGCGTAAAAATTACGGATGAGGCGATCGTTCAAGCCGTGAAGCTGTCCGACCGCTATATCACCGACCGCTTCCTGCCGGACAAGGCGATCGATCTTATTGATGAAGCGGGCTCCAAAGTAAGGCTGAACTCTTATACGATTCCGCCGAATTTGAAAGAGCTGGAAACCCGGCTGGACGATATCCGCAAGGAGAAAGACGCCGCTGTGCAAAGCCAGGAGTTCGAAAAAGCGGCTGCCCTTCGTGATACGGAGCAAAAAATCCGCGAAGAGCTTGATACGACGAAGAATCAATGGAAAGAAAAACAAGGCCGTACCGATTCCGAGGTTACCCCTGAGGATATCGCTCAAGTGGTGGCCAGCTGGACCGGAATTCCGGTTAATAAGCTGAAAGAAGAAGAGACGGAACGCCTGCTTAATATGGAAGCCCTGCTGCATGATCGGGTTATCGGCCAGGATGAAGCCGTCAAAGCGGTCAGCCGGGCCATCCGCCGGGCTCGCGCGGGTCTGAAAGATCCGAAGCGTCCGATGGGCTCCTTTATCTTCCTCGGCCCGACTGGGGTTGGTAAGACGGAACTTGCGCGTGCTCTTGCCGAAGCAATGTTTGGAGACGAGAATGCCGTTATCCGTATTGATATGTCGGAGTACATGGAGAAACACTCCACTTCCCGCCTTGTAGGGGCGCCTCCGGGATATGTAGGCTACGAAGAAGGCGGACAGCTTACCGAGAAAGTACGCCGCAAGCCGTACTCGGTAGTTCTGCTCGATGAAATTGAGAAGGCGCACCCTGAAGTGTTCAACATTCTGCTGCAGGTGCTGGAAGACGGCCGCTTGACCGATTCCAAAGGCCGCGTTGTCGATTTCCGCAATACGCTGATCATTCTGACCTCGAACGTTGGCGCTCAAGCGATCAAACGCAACTCCACGCTCGGATTTACGGCGGTACAGGATGCCGGCGCCGAGTACTCGAGCATGAAGGGCAAAGTCATGGATGAGCTGAAGAAGAGCTTCCGTCCGGAGTTCCTGAACCGGATCGACGAAATCATCGTATTCCACTCGCTGGAAGAGAAGCACATCGCCGAGATCGTTACGCTGATGTCCGAAGAGCTGCGCAAGCGGCTGCGTGAATACGCCGTCGATTTCGAACTGACGGACAATGCGAAAGCTTTCCTGGCGAAAGAAGGATTTGATCCGGCCTTCGGAGCGCGTCCGCTGCGCCGCGCAATCCAGAAGCATATCGAGGACCGTCTGTCCGAAGAGATGCTGAAAGGCAATATTACCAAGGGCGATTTGCTCAAGATTGACGAAGAGAACGGCGAACTGACAGTGCGCAAGAAAGAGACGGTATCGCTGGAGAAGGACGGAGAATAAGATACAAGCCTAATGAATAGGCATGGATAATTACAGAAGGAGAGCCGCTTCCTTGTTCGGAAGCAGGCTCTCTTTTTTGGCATATATGGATATATATGCTGTACCCATTTCCCGAATGCTCTTTCGTTCACCGCCCTTAAATGGTAAACTTTGATTGACAGGGAAAAATCCGCGATTTGAAGAAGCGGCGGCATGGTTAAACGGTTCGAAGGAGAAATTATGGCAAAGACAAAAACAAAATTTTACTGCACTGAATGCGGGTACGAGTCTCCGAAATGGCTCGGGAAATGCCCGGGATGTCAGGCTTGGAATAGCATGGTGGAGGAAACGGAAAGCGTAGTCAAAACTCAGGGAATGAGCACTCCCGTTTTTCATAGTAAAGAAAAGCCGCAGTCCATCATAAATATAGAAAGCGATCAGGAACCGCGCATATTGACCGGCATCGGAGAACTAAACCGGGTGCTTGGGGGCGGGATTGTGCCGGGATCTCTAGTGCTTGTGGGAGGCGACCCGGGCATAGGGAAATCGACGCTGCTGCTGCAGACCTCACATGCGCTGACCACGCAGGGATTGCGCGTGCTGTACATTTCAGGAGAAGAATCGGTTCGTCAGACGAGGCTGCGGGCGGACCGGCTCGGAGCCCTGTCATCCGAGCTGTATGTGCTCTGTGAGACCAATATGGAGGCGATTGAGGAAGCGATTGAGGCGATTCAGCCTAATTTTCTGGTCATTGACTCCATACAGACGGTGTTTCTGCCGGAAGTGACAAGCGCGCCGGGGAGCGTGTCGCAGGTTCGCGAATGTACGACAAGATTTATGCGGATCGCCAAGATTCGCGGCATTGCGACCGTACTGGTCGGGCATGTTACGAAGGAAGGCGCAATCGCGGGACCCCGGATGCTGGAGCATATGGTGGACTGCGTGCTGTATTTCGAAGGCGAGCGCCATCATACGTACCGGCTGCTGCGGGCCGTCAAGAACCGTTTCGGTTCGACGAATGAAATCGGCATTTTTGAAATGGGCGAAATCGGCCTGTCCGAGGTTGGCAATCCGTCTGAGCTGTTCCTTTCCGAGCGGCCCCTTGGCGTAGCGGGTTCCACAGTTGTAGCCAGCATGGAGGGTACGCGCCCGGTGCTGGTGGAACTGCAGGCGCTTGTCGCCGCCACGCATTTCCCCTCGCCGAGGAGGATGTCAACCGGACTGGATAACCAAAGGATGGCGCTCATTATCGCTGTGCTGGAGAAGCGGATGGGCATGTTCCTGCAGAATCAGGATGCCTATCTTAACGTTGCGGGCGGGGTTAAGCTGGATGAGCCGGCCATTGATCTGGCAGTCGCGGTCAGTATTGCTTCGAGCTTCCGGGATATCCCGACCCAGCCGTACGACGTATTCTTCGGCGAGGTGGGGCTTACGGGGGAAGTCAGAGGCGTCGCGCGCGCGGAGACGCGCGTCAAGGAAGCCGCCAAGCTGGGGTTCCGCCGGGTTATTATGCCCGAGAAGAGCCTGAAAGGCTGGAAGCATCCGCAGGATATACAGATTATCGGGGTAAGTACCGTAGCAGACGCATTAGCGGTCGCATTAAATTAGGGGGCAGAGGAATGAAAGATTATCAACTGGAAAATATGAACGATCTGCTCAGGCTAGCCGCACCGGGCACATCCTTTCGGGAAGGGCTGGAAAATGTGCTGCGGGCCAAGACAGGCGCGCTGATTGTCGTCGGCTACAGTCCCGAGGTGATGGAGGTAGTGGATGGGGGATTTTCCATCAACTGTGATTTTTCACCCAATTATTTGTATGAGCTGGCCAAGATGGACGGCGCGATTATTCTGAGTGAAGATCTAAAACGCATACTATATGCCAACACTCAATTGATTCCCGACCCCTCGATTACCTCGATCGAGACGGGAATCCGCCACCGGACGGCTGAACGGGTTGCGAAACAGACAGGCAAGCTGGTCGTATCCATTTCCCAGCGGCGCAACATCATCACGCTCTATCAGGGCTCCATCCGGTATGCGCTTAAAGATATCGGCGTCATTCTGACCAAAGCCAACCAAGCGATTCAGACCTTGGAGAAGTATAAAGCCGTCCTCACCCAGTCGCTGACGAACCTCTCGGCCTCCGAGTACGAAGGCATCGTTACCGTGCCTGAAGTAGTTGGTGTCATTCAGCGTGTGGAGATGGTGCTCCGTATCAAGATGGAGATCAAGCGCTATATCACCGAGCTGGGCAACGAAGGACGCCTGATCAGCATGCAGATGGAAGAACTGGTCGGAAATACCGAGGAAGAGGCGTGGCTTCTGTACAGAGACTATGCAAGGGAAGAGGAAGAAGACAAAATCCGCGAAATTATCGCCGGACTGAAGCGAGCGAGCGACGATGAGCTGATGGACGACAATCATATCGCCCGGCTTCTCGGCTTCTCGTCTACCTCTGTCTCTTCCGAAGAGTCGGTCACACCGCGTGGCTACCGGCTGCTTAACAAAATTCCCCGGCTGCCGAATGTCATTATCCGTAATCTGGTGGAACGTTTCGAAATACTGCCCAATCTCATGATGGCGAGCATAGCGGAACTGGATGAGGTAGATGGAATCGGAGAGGCGCGGGCGCGGGGAATTCAGGACGGATTAAAACGGCTGCAAAAACAAGTTCTTATTGACAGGCAAATGTAAATAACATACAATCACACGTATTGTTAGAAACGTTAAGACCTACCGAATAATATAGGGGGTGACGAAATGATACAAAAATCAATTCCGAGTCTGTTCACGCTGGGAAATTTATTGCTCGGAATGTTCGGCATCATGATGGCGCTCAACGGTAAAATCGGTATGGCGGCAATTATGGTCATTATCGCGATGCTTGCCGATTGCCTGGACGGCCGTGTAGCCCGGGCTCTTGGCGCGGAAAGCGAATTTGGCAAAGAGCTGGACTCGCTGTCGGATGTTGTTTCCTTTGGTGTCGCACCCGCTCTTATAATGTACGTGGCAAGTCTGCACGATTTGCATAATGCGTTGGCTTGGTCGGTTACCGCTATTTTTCCAATGTTCGGTGCGCTTCGTTTGGCCCGCTTCAATGTCCACCCGGGTATTCCCGGTTATTTCATTGGCCTGCCGATCCCGGCAGCCGGAGGCGTACTTTCGACGCTGTCCCTGTTCCATAAGGATGTGCCCCCGGTTTTCATGGTTATCGCTGCGCTGCTTCTGTCCTACCTGATGGTCAGCACGGTGAAGTATCCGAATTTTAAAAAAGTCGGGCTGCCCAGAAAAGCGGTCATCGGCGCACCGGTCGTCGTTATCATTGCTGTAGCAGTTGCTGTTGTATTTCCGGACCAGATTTCTAAAATGATCTTTGTTCTGCTGGCCTTATACGCCTTGTACGGCTTCAAGCAGAATATTGACAGACTGGCGGCCAGACGCCGCCGCCGCAACAGAAGACGTTCGGATGACGAGGCTTATCACTCCAAGAACGGGTAAGTCTCCGATCCTAATAATTAAAGAGCCGGTTCCACGCTTGAAGGGTGTGGTAACCGGCTCTTATTTATTATGTTACGGTGGATCGCATACCATACGGAAGATTGGATGGCAGATCCGGCATCTACGACAAATTGAACAGTCCAAGGGTTGCGCATTTTTGTGATTCCTTCACGACGACCTCGTCCATATTGATCCCAAGCAAATTACACAGCGCCGACATGTAGAACAGCTCCCGGCCAAGCTCGGAGCCAATGACCTCACGACAGTTCTCGCACAACTCTCCCTTAACATGAGTGCCAGCGTTTTCCTTCGCCTCTTCCAGACTTACACCGGATTCAAACACTTGCTTGGTGGCATGAAGCTCGATACAGCCGCACTCCGTTATCGCCTTGACGACGGCGCGGTTGACTGATGCGCTGCTTTGACCGTTCTTGGACAGCACATCCAGAAGACTACGGTGTCTTAGCAGCAACTCGGAGACTTGGTCTTGAAAAGCCTGTAAACTCGGTGCGCTCATTAGCCATTCCCTCCGTTTCTTAATTGAGTTCATTATATGATACGCAAAAGCTCTTTTTCAACGGGTCTAAGGTACAAATCGAGGGCAGCGGCTCTATGTCCATTTTTCATAAAAAAATGGGTCTTCCACGATTACCTTTCCGAAAATTGGAACATACTGGGGGATAGGTGTGAGATTAAGGAGGTGCGTAAACGATGTGGAAAAAATGGATTTTATTATTTGCCGCACTATGCGGAGGCTTTTCGGGCTACTCGCTGTATCATGCCGCAGAGCGGGATTTTCCGGAAGGCATGAACAGGCTGGGAAACACCCTGCCGATTGAAGGAAGTCTTTTGTTTGCGGTGCTGGGTGCCATTATTTTTTTGTTCGCGGTGGCGTTATGCGCAGATTGGGCGGAGGAAAGACTGCGGAAGGCGGTACGGTACTGTTCTCAGAAGCCGATGGATGAATTGGCTGCCGGAACGGCGGGAATTTTGGGGGGATTGCTGCTGGCGCTGCTGCTCTATCCTTGCATAACATGGCTGGGCAAAGCAGGCGAGCTCCTTCAGGTGCCTGTTACGGCTGGCTTGGGATATTTGGGGCTGCGAATAGGTCTTGAGAAGAAGAGGGAGCTGGCGGCGCTCTGGGCAACTGGAAGGTTCGGCCAAGCTACGGAGCCGGAAGCCCCAGGTCCGGAGGAGCATAAAATTCTCGATACCAGCGTCATCATCGACGGACGGATTGCGGATATTTGCAAGACGGGATTCATTGAGGGAACCATTGTCATCCCTGAATTTGTGCTGGAGGAGCTGCAGCATATTGCCGACTCATCCGATCTGCTCAAGCGCAACAGGGGCCGCCGGGGTCTGGACATTCTCAATAAAATACAAAAAGAGCTGGACGTTAAGGTGCTGATATACGAGGGGGATTTCGAGGAAATCTCCGAGGTGGACAGCAAGCTGGTGAAGCTGGCGAAGGTGCTGCATGGCAAAGTCGTAACCAATGATTTCAATTTAAACAAGGTATGCGAGCTGCAAGGCGTCTCTGTGCTGAATATCAATGACCTGGCCAATGCGGTGAAGCCGGTGGTGCTGCCGGGCGAGGAGATCATCGTTCAGGTAATCAAGGACGGCAAGGAGCACGGACAAGGGGTCGCCTATCTGGATGACGGTACCATGATTGTCGTGGAGGGCGGCCGCGAATTTATCGGCAGCACGATGGAAGTGCTTGTGACCAGCGTGCTGCAGACGTCGGCGGGGCGGATGATTTTTGCGAAGCCGAAGCTTCTGGAAAAAGCACAGTAGCACCAGGGCGCTTAAACGGGGAACCGTTTAAGCGCCCTCTTTCTGTTCGTAAGGCGCTGCATACTGTTCTTCATACGCTTCCCCTTCCTCGGACGGACCCACTGGGGAAGCGATACTTCTTCTGGCGTTTGTCCCGTCTTTCTCTATATAGGAGAAAGCCTTCCGTAAACGCCGCCAGGCTTGGAAAAGCCGGACAAACACGCTATGATGGGGGTATACGTGAAATTACCCGCCAGATAAGTGTTGTCGCTATAATGTATTGGGGATGCACGATGCGGGGGATTCGGGATAAAGACAGGAGCTTACAAGAATGGCAAACAGTGTCGGCGTCGTCGTTGTGGCGGCAGGCAGAGGAACACGAATGGGAACGGAAGAAAGCAAGCAGTATCTGCTGCTGCAGGGCAAGCCGATCGTCGTGCATACGCTGGAAGTGTTCCAGCGGCACGAACGGATCTCGGAGATCGTGCTCGTTACCGGAGCGGAGGATATGGAACGCTGCCGGAAATGGAGCGAGGAGTACGGGCTGAGCAAAATAAAAGACATCGTAGCCGGCGGTGCCGAGCGGCAGCATTCCGTATACCGGGGACTGGAACGGCTAAGTACGGAATGGGTAATGGTCCATGACGGAGTCCGGCCGTTTGTGCGTCCCTCTGATATAGACGCCTGCTATGAAGAAGCGGGGCGGACCGGCGCGTCCGTCCTTGCCGTTCCGGTCAAGGATACGATCAAGCAGGTAGACGAGCGGGGGAGAGTGCTCTCCACGCCGGACCGGCGCAGTCTGTGGGCGATCCAGACCCCGCAGACTTTTCGTCTGTCACAGCTTCGCGCGGCTTATGAAGCGGCGGACAAGGAAGGTTTTGTCGGCACCGATGATTCCAGCCTGGCCGAGCGGGCCGGGATACCGGTTGCCGTAGTGGAAGGAAGCTACAGCAATATTAAAATTACAACGCCCGATGATTTGGAGTATGCGGAATTTACAGTAACTATGAGGAGAGAGGGACAAGCATGATCGCTGTAGGACAAGGATTTGACGTGCATCAGCTGGTCGAAGGACGGCCGTGCATCATAGGAGGAGTAACGATTCCGTATGAGAAGGGGCTGCTGGGGCATTCGGACGCCGATGTGCTGCTGCATGCGATCAGCGACGCCATTCTAGGCGCCTTGGGCCTCGGCGACATCGGCCGGCATTTTCCCGACACGGACCCCGCCTTCAAGGATGCGGACAGCCTGAAACTGCTGGAGCATGTCTGGGAGCTGGCCAAGGAGCGCGGCTACCGTCTGGGAAATATCGATTCCACCATTATCGCCCAGAAGCCGAAGATGGCGCCGTATATTCCGCAAATGACGGAGATTATCGCCCGGGCGCTGGAGGCGCAGCCGTCTCAGGTCAACGTAAAGGCGACCACAACGGAGCAGCTTGGCTTCACCGGACGGGGCGAGGGTATTGCGGCTCAATCTATTGTCTGCCTGCTCCAAAATATGCTATCATCATGAGATGACTGCAAGTAGAGCGAATCAACGAAATGAAAGAGCGGAGGAACTAAAATGGGAGATCAAGTCCGGGTGCGGTACGCGCCAAGCCCTACGGGACATTTACATATCGGCAATGCCAGAACGGCTCTATTCAATTATTTGTACGCCCGGAACCAAGGCGGCAAATTCATTATCCGGATCGAAGATACGGACGTGAAGCGCAACATCGTCGGTGGCGAAGAAAGCCAGCTGAAATATTTGAAATGGCTGGGAATGGATTGGGACGAGAGCATAGACGTCGGCGGCGAATACGGCCCATACCGCCAGACGGAGCGGCTTGATCTGTACCGTGTATACTGGCAGGATCTTATTGACCGCGGGCTCGCTTACCGCTGCTACTGCACCGAGGAAGAACTGGAAGCGGAGCGCGAGGAGCAGCTTGCCCGGGGAGAGACACCGCGTTATTCCGGGAAGCACCGCAACCTGACCGATGAGCAGCGCGCCGCTTATGAACGGGAAGGCCGCGTCGCAAGCATCCGGTTCCGTGTTCCGGAAGACCGGACCTATTCCTTTAATGACATCGTCAAGGGTCCA
Organism: Paenibacillus durus ATCC 35681; assembly: GCF_000993825.1. Taxonomy (NCBI): domain Bacteria; kingdom Bacillati; phylum Bacillota; class Bacilli; order Caryophanales; family Paenibacillaceae; genus Paenibacillus; species Paenibacillus durus. The sequence continues at coordinate 5,554,103 of NZ_CP011114.1, read as the reverse complement.
ATCTCCTTCCAGACAACGGAAATGGGCGATTTTGTCATTGTGAAAAGAGACGGAATTCCAACGTATAACTTCGCAGTGGCCGTTGATGACCATTTAATGAAGATTACCCATGTGCTGCGCGGGGAAGACCATATCTCCAACACTCCCCGCCAGCTTATGATATATGAAGCCCTTGGATGGGAAGCGCCATTGTTCGGCCATATGACCCTGATTGTCGGCGAAGACCATAAGAAGCTTAGCAAGCGCAATGAATCGATTATCCAGTTCATCTCGCAGTACGAGGATCTGGGGTACCTGCCGGAAGCGCTGTTCAACTTTATTGCGCTGCTGGGCTGGTCGCCGGAAGGGGAGGAAGAGATTTTCAGCAAAGAAGAGCTGATCTCTATCTTTAATGCCGACCGCCTGTCCAAGAGTCCGGCTGTATTCGACACCAACAAGCTGGCGCATTTGAACAACCACTATATCAAGCATGCCGATCCGCAGCGGATTGCCGATCTGGCGATCCCTCATTTGCAAAAGGCCGGAAGACTGCCTGCGGAGCTCAGCGATGAGCAGCGCGCTTGGGCGGAAAGCCTTGTCGCTCTTTATCAGGAGCAGATGGTGGCGGCTTCGGATATTGTCGATCTGTCGGGAATTTTCTTCCGTACCCATCTGGAACTGGATGCGGAAGCGGCGTCAATCCTTTCGGAAAGCCAAGTTCCGGTAGTGCTCTCTGCCTTTTTGACGAAGATTGAAGCGGCTGGAGAGTTTACACCTGCGGCGATCGGGGCATTAATTAAGGAAGTGCAGAAGGAGACGGGGAACAAGGGCAAAGCGCTGTTTATGCCGATCCGTGTCGCTGTAACCGGGCAGACGCACGGGCGCGACCTTAATGCGACTATTGCCCTCATCGGGCGCAGCCGTGTCATCGACCGTCTCAAGGCCCAGATAAAAGGAGCCTAAAAGTCTTGGGGAATAGGCAAATCCTCTTGTCAGTCCTTGCGCTTTTCGCTAAGATAAAGAGTAGAAAATAATCGAAAAAGCTGCGATCAGGAGAAGTACGCGTATAACAGCCATTTACAGAGAGAATAACCGCGAAAAGGTCTGCCTTTTCAGGCTGGAAGTTATTCATGGCACACCGTGGAAAATGCGCCTGTGAGCTGTGCGGTTGAGCGGTTGCTCGTATTAGGCACCGTTAGGCCGCGCCGGAGACATCACCGTTACGGATGCCAAGGGGGACAAAGAGCCTGCCGTTTTTTAGGCGGGAGTCATTGTCCAAGCAGAGTGGGACCGCGCGACGACGTCTCTGCAGCTTTATGCTGCAGGGGCGTTTTTTGTTGAAATATAGAGACTGCAGCGGCCGCTTATAGAGATCAAGAAAAAAGCGGATTATCTTCTTCGCTCTGCCTGACAACAGGAGGCGAGGAAGCATGGAGGGGGAACCGCGATGTTTGAGCATATCAAAGCGGACATTCAGGTGGTGCTTGACAATGATCCTGCAGCCCGCAGCCGGTTCGAGGTCTTCTTTACTTATGCCGGTCTGCATTCGATCTGGGCTCACCGGATTGCCCATCGCTTATACAGACGCGAATGGTTTACGGTGGCGCGCATGGTGTCGCAATTCAGCAGGTTTATGACAGGAATCGAGATTCATCCCGGCGCGCGTATAGGCAAAAGATTGTTCATCGATCATGGTATGGGCGTGGTTATTGGAGAAACCTGTGAAATTGGCGACGATGTTATCATCTACCAGGGGGTCACACTGGGAGGAACAGGTAAAGAGAAAGGGAAGCGCCATCCAACCGTTGGCAATAATGTGGTTATTGGCTCCGGTGCCAAAGTGCTCGGCTCATTCCGGATTGGAGATAACTGCAACGTCGGCTCGAACTCGGTCGTGCTGCGGGAAGTGCCGGACAACAGTACGGTTGTGGGTAATCCCGGCCGCATCGTGAAGCGCAACGGAGAGCGGGTAAGAGACAGATTGGATCATACGAAGCTGCCCGATCCGGTTATCGATTCCTTGCGTTTTCTGCAAAAAGAGATCGAAGAACTGCGCCAGCAGATCGGCGGGGAAGACGGGCAAAAGGCGGAGCAGCGCAGGCTGGAAAGCGAGCAGTATTTCGGAGATTACGAAATTTAACCAGGCAACTGGCGACGGCCCTGACAAGGCCGAGCGAGAAAGGATTGAGCAGTATGGCGCTCAGTATTTACAATACGTTATCACGGAGCAAGGAGGAATTCATTCCACTTGTCCCGGGCAAAGTTAAAATGTATGTATGCGGTCCGACCGTTTACGGATACATCCATATCGGAAATGCAAGGCCGGTCATTGTGTTCGATATCGTTCGCAGCTATCTTGAGCAGCTCGGCAACGAGGTCGATTATGTGGTCAACTTTACGGATGTGGACGACAAGCTGATCCGCAAGGCCGAAGAGATGAACATGACTGTGCCCGAAGTGGCCGAGAAGTTCATTGCGGCGTTCCTTGAGGATATTGAAGGTCTTGGGGCTAGACCGGCTACCCGTAATCCGCGCGTGACGCAGAGTATGGATTTGATTATCGAATTCATCAAAGAATTGGTGGATAAAGGCTATGCTTACGAAAGCGGCGGGGATGTCTTCTACCGCACCGCCAAATTCGAGAGCTACGGCAAGCTGTCCCGCCAGAACCTGGAAGAGCTTCAGTTCGGCATTCGCGTCGAAGTCGATTCGCGCAAGGAGAATCCTGAAGACTTCGTGCTGTGGAAAGCGGCGAAGCCGGGCGAGATCTTCTGGCACAGCCCATGGGGAAATGGACGCCCCGGTTGGCATATTGAGTGCTCGGCCATGGCCCGCGAATTCCTGGGAGACACCATCGATATCCACGGCGGCGGGCAGGATTTGACCTTTCCGCATCATGAATGCGAATGCGCGCAGAGCGAGGCGCTGACCGGCAAGCCGCTGGCAAATTACTGGATGCATAACGGCTTTCTCAATATCGGCGACGAAAAAATGTCGAAATCACTCGGCAACGGTCTGCTCGTCAAAGACTTCCGCAGCCGCTACAAAGCGGGGGCGATCCGCTACTTCATGCTCTCGACGCATTACCGGAACCCGCTGAACTTCGGCGAAGAGTCGCTGCAGTCGGCAGAGAAAAGCGTTGAACGGATAGCAAGCGCCGCAGGAAACGTCAAGTACCGCCTGGATTTGGCAGAAGGCGACGCCGCAGGGGAGCCGAGTGCAGAGCTCGCGGCTAAGCTCGAGGCCATTTTGAAGCAGTACCATGAAAAAATGCAGGACGATTTCAATACGCCGGATGCAATTACGGCTGTGTTTGAATGGGTGAACGCGGCCAATGCGGCGATGGCGGACAATAATCTGCCGGCGGCTGATCTGGCTGCGCTGCTGAAGGCTTTTGAAGAGATGAACGCCGTGCTTCGGCTTGTTCCCGAAACGGAAGAAGAGGGCACCGACGACGAAATAGAGCGCCTGATCGAGGAGCGCGTGGAAGCGCGGAAAGCGAAGAACTGGAGCCGGGCCGATGAAATTCGCGATATTTTGAACGGCATGGGTATTGTGCTTGAAGATACTCCGCAGGGAATGCGGTGGAAGCGCAAATGAGTGAAGGCTGGTTTCCTTATTCGCCTTCCAAGCCGGTTAAGCTGATTTCACCTATAGTGCTTGCGTACATTGGAGACGCGATTTATGAGGTGGCGATACGGCAGTATCTCATTTCGCGTCCCAACCTGCGCCCGAATCATCTTCACCGCGCTGCGACCGGGTTCGTGTCGGCCAAAGCGCAGAGCAAGATTCTAAGCTTGCTGGAACCGGAGCTTACGGATGAGGAGAAGGACATAATTCGGCAGGGACGCAACGCCAAGTCGGGCACCATACCGAAAAATGCCGATGTGCTGGAGTATCGCTACGCCACGGCCTTCGAATGCCTGATCGGCTATCTGTATTACACCGGGCAGCAGGCAAGGTTGCAGGAATTGATACACAGGGGCATTCAGCAAATGGAAAGTTAGAACCGGGAGGATACCATTATGGTTGAAGATTACGATAAGACCGAAGAAATATTGGCCGGCAAGCATTCGGTGCTTGAAGCGCTGCGCGCAGGCCGGACACTTAATAAAATATGGATCGCGGAGAACGCGCAAAAAGCGCTGACGGCTCCCATCGTGGCCGAAGCCCGTCAGGCGGGCGTCATTATCCAGCATGTAGATAAGCGCAAGCTGGATCAGCTTGCTCCCGGATTGCAGCATCAGGGAGTGGTTGCCCAGGCCGCTCCTTACGCCTACGCGGAAGTCGAGGATCTGTTGGCCGCCGCTGAAGCCAAGGGGGAGCCTCCGTTCCTGCTGCTTCTGGACGAAATAGAAGATCCGCATAACCTGGGTTCAATCCTCCGCAGCGCCGATTGCACCGGGGTTCATGGTGTAATTGTGCCCAAACGGCGTTCTGCGCAAATAACAGCCACGGTATCGAGGACATCCGCCGGTGCGGTGGAATATGTGCCTGTTGCGCGGGTAACGAATCTGGGGCAGACAATCGACCGACTGAAGGAGCTTGGAATCTGGGTTGTCGGAACGGATGTCGATACAGATCAGGATTTGTTCGGCTCCGATATCTTTACCGGTCCGGTTGCGGTAGTGATCGGGAACGAGAGCAAGGGCATGGGCAGGCTGATCCGCGAAAAATGCGATATGCTGCTGAAGCTTCCGATGGTTGGTAGAATCAACTCACTCAATGCTTCTGTAGCCGCGGGCGTTATTATGTACGAGGTGCTGCGGCGCCGTCGCAGACCGGAATAGCGATGAAAGACCTGCGCGATGTGTTGCTGGTGGACGGATATAATATGATCGGCGGCTGGCCGGAGCTCGCTGCGCTTTCCCAGACCGGCATGCAGGAAGCGCGTGACCGGCTGCTCGATTTGCTCGCCGATTATCAGGCCTATTCGGGGCGGCGCGTTATCGCCGTGTTTGACGCCTATCGGGTGCCGGGCCTCGGCCGTTCTTTTATCCAGGGCAAGGTTCAAGTCTATTTCACGAAGGAAAAAGAAACGGCGGATGAGTGTATCGAGCGGCTCGTCGGGGAGTACAGCCACCGCCGCCGGCAGATTTATGTGGCCACCAGCGATTCAACCGAGCAGCATGTCATTTTTGCACAGGGAGCGCTGCGAGTTTCGGCCAGGGAGCTCCGGCTGGAGGTGGAGGAGATGCAGCGGGAGGTCAAAAAGACAATCGAACCGCGAAATACCCGTTCCTCCCGGCATACCCTTGAGGATAAGCTCCCGCCCGAAGTACGCAGCCGGCTGGAAGATTGGCGAAGACAATAAATATCCGGACATGTTAGGGAAGTTCCAGAAAACTGTAATTTTATGTTATTGATGATTGATACTTGGTTAAAACGTTATTGACGGTGTAAGGTAACGTAATATATACTGTTCGTATATTTCACGAAGTAACGATGCGTCCTGCGTTGCAGCCGGGGGGATTCTTGGTGAGTGTCGACCTCAAGGAACTAATGCTTTCCGAGTATGAATTCATAAGCGACGAAGACATCGTCGAAGCTTTTCGAAGCGGTGACGGTGGCGCGTTGGAACATCTGATCAACAAATACCGCAATTTTGTGCGCGCTAAGGCCCGGTCCTATTTTCTGATCGGAGCGGATCGCGAGGATATTGTGCAGGAAGGCATGATCGGCCTGTACAAGGCGATTCGTGATTTCAAGGGTGACAAGTTGTCCTCTTTCAAGGCTTTTGCCGAGCTGTGCATTACCCGGCAGATCATTACAGCTATCAAGACGGCCACACGCCAGAAGCATATTCCGCTGAATTCTTACGTTTCTTTGGACAAGCCGATTTATGATGAGGATTCGGATCGCACTCTGATGGACGTTATTTGCGGCTCGCAGGTGCTCGACCCCGAGGAACTGATCATTAATCAGGAAGAATTCATCGGACTTGAGGACAAGATGGCTGAAATTCTCAGCGATTTGGAGCGTAAAGTGCTGATGCTCTATCTTGATGGACGGTCTTATCAGGAAATCGCCGAGGATCTGAAGCGGCATGTGAAGTCGATTGATAACGCTCTGCAGCGGGTAAAGCGGAAACTTGAAAGATATCTGGAAGTGCGTGACAATTAGTGATATAATATGAACCGGAAAGGCTCGTATACGAGTCTTTTTTTAATTGGAGAACTGTCGGATGGTTTAACTATGGCGGAAATATATAATACTAGATATCAGACCGGCGGATGCAAGTGAAAGCTGGAGAATAAGGAATGCGGACACGCTTGGACAAGTTGTTTCAGAAATTCGTTGACATTGGGCTTGGCGTTATGATAAAGTGTTTTAGGTAGGCCCAAATTCGCGGCTTTTTTTGGATATAAACAAAGTTGAGGCTTTAGGCTGGAGCTTTGATTATATTTTGAAAAAGAGATGCCATCCACGAAAAGAACGGACAGCCGTTTTTTTCATGGGATCAATTTTTGCGTCTTTCGGTTCTGCGAATCGAGAGAACGTTTCGGGAGGTGCACAGCATGCGGGTAATTATCACTTTGGCTTGTACAAGTTGCAAACAAAGAAACTACGCGACGACCAAAAACAAGCGTAATCATCCCGACCGCATGGAGTTGAAGAAGTTTTGCAAGTTTTGCAATGCGCAAACTCCTCATCGCGAAACTAGATAGTTTGTTGGAGGTGTAGTCGGCGTGAAACGCAGTTTCAAGTCTTTGTTTTCCTTTTTCACTGAGAGCTGGACTGAACTTAAGAAGGTTCGATGGCCCAATCGTAAAGAACTAACCAACTATACATTGATCGTTCTAGGTACAATCGTAGTTGTCGCGCTTTATTTCTGGGTTCTGGACATCGGTATTTCCGCTGTGATCGAAGCGATTATTTAGAGAGGTCCCAGGTGGCTTGATATGGAAAAAAGATGGTACGTCGTTCATACCTACTCCGGGTATGAGAACAAGGTCAAAGCCAATTTGGAAAAGCGCGTTGAGTCCATGGGCATGGAAGACAAAATATTCCGCGTTCTTGTTCCTATGGAAGAAGAAGTGGTAAACAAGGATGGCAAGAAGAAGGCCGTCATGCGTAAAGTTTACCCCGGTTATGTTTTGGTCGAAATGATTCAGACGGATGATTCCTGGTATGTTGTTCGCAACACGCCGGGCGTTACGGGATTCGTAGGTTCGACGGGTTCGGGTTCCAAGCCAACTGCATTGCTTCCGGAAGAGGTTGAACAAATTCTGAAGCATATGGGCATGGTTGAGCCGAAACCGAAGATCGATTTCGAAATAAAGGAATCCGTACGCATTATGGTTGGTCCTTTTGCGAATTTTGTGGGCTCCGTGGAAGAAATTTTGGCTGACAAGAGCAAGATCAAGGTTCATGTCAACATGTTTGGAAGAGAAACCCCGCTGGAGTTGGATTTCACTCAAGTGGAGAAAATATAACACAAGGGTTTCTTGTGAACGGACGGCTTGCCGTTCGAGTCCAGTACTTAGGTCAAGGAGGTGTCACTCATGGCTAAAAAAGTTATCAAAATGGTGAAACTGCAGATTCCTGCAGGGAAAGCGAACCCTGCGCCTCCGGTAGGTCCGGCGCTTGGTCAAGCAGGTGTCAACATCATGGCATTCTGTAAGGAATTCAACGCCCGTACCGCCGACCAAGCCGGTCTGATTATCCCGGTTGAAATCACGGTATTCGAGGATCGTTCCTTTACGTTCATCACCAAAACTCCTCCGGCTGCTGTTCTGCTCCGCATCGCTGCGAAAGTAGAAAAAGGCTCCGGCGAACCGAACAAGAAAAAAGTTGCCAAGCTGAACCGCGCCGCAGTGCGTGAAATCGCTGAGCAAAAAATGCCCGACCTGAACGCTGCATCCGTGGAAGCGGCTATGCGTATGGTTGAGGGAACTGCCCGCAGCATGGGCATCACGATCGAAGACTAATTCGACTTCGTGCAGACCGGTCTCCTGGAGACCGCATTATGTGGGAGGATATTCCGCTAATACCACAAAGGAGGAACATTTTCATGGCTAAACATGGTAAGAAATACCTGGAAGCTGTCAAGCTGATTGACAGCGAAGCGACTTACGAGCCTGCAGAAGCCGTTGAGCTTGTGAAGAAGGCGGCAACTGCCAAATTCGACGAAACCGTTGAAGCGGCTGTCCGTCTGGGCGTAGACCCTCGTAAACAAGACCAAGCCGTCCGCGGCGTTGTTGTCCTGCCTCATGGCACAGGCAAAACCCAGCGCGTGCTTGTATTTGCGAAAGGTGACAAAGCGAAGGAAGCGGAAGCGGCTGGCGCCGATTTTGTTGGCGATCAAGATATGATCAACAAAATCCAACAAGGCTGGTTCGAATTCGACGTCTGCGTAGCTACACCTGATATGATGAGTGAAGTCGGTAAACTGGGCCGTCTGCTCGGTGGTAAAGGCCTTATGCCTAACCCTAAAGCCGGCACCGTTACATTCGATGTTGCCAAGGCTGTTCAAGAAATTAAAGCCGGTAAAATCGAGTACCGTCTGGACAAAGCGGGTCAAATTCATGCGCCAATCGGCAAAGTGTCTTTTGATGCTGCTCAACTGAACGAGAACCTTAAAGCACTTATCGATGCGTTGAACCGTGCGAAACCGGCTGCAGCCAAAGGGGTATACCTTAAAGGCATCGCCGTATCTTCGACAATGGGACCAAGCGCTCGTGTAAGCACGGCTTCTTATAGATAATTCGGGATTGACTCTCGGGACAATCTTTGATAATCTATAACAGTTGTGATGAGTTAGGGTCTTCTACTTAACTTTGAATATGCTTGCCGTAGACAGTAGGTGCCGCAAGGCTTAATTTCCTACCGAGGTGTTATGATAGAAACAAAGGAAACGGTGCTCCGTATACCTATCGTTTTATCAAGCCTTCGTGAATCTGCGGAGGCTTTTCTAATGCCTGCGTAGGAACGGCGGAGCTTTTCGTTAATAGCGCGCCGTATAAATTATCAGGAGGTGTAATCATTGGCAAATGCTAAAGTAATTGAAGCTAAACAGGAAGCGGTTGATGTCGTTACCGGCAAACTGCAAAACAGCATAACTACTGTTGTTGCGGACTACCGAGGATTGAACGTTTCCCAAGTAACCGAACTTCGCAAGCAGCTTCGCGAAGCGGGCGTTGAATTCCAAGTTCTTAAGAACACGCTGCTTCGCCGCGCAACCGCTGCGGCTGAGCTGACCGAACTGGATGAAGTTCTGACAGGTCCTACAGCTATCGCCTTCAGTGCGAATGATGCAGTGGCACCGGCCAAAATTTTGAACGATTTTGCCAAAAAGAACGACGCTTTGAAACTGAAAGGCGGCGTTGTAGAAGGTAAAGTAATCGGCGCGGATCAAATCAAAGCACTGGCAGAACTTCCTTCCCGCGAAGGACTGCTGTCCATGCTGCTTAGCGTTCTTCAAGCACCAATGCGCAACTTCGCGCTGGCAGTCAAAGCTGTCGCCGACAAGGAAGAGCAAAGCGCGTAACACAAACCGGAATTTCAATCTAAAAATTTCAATATAATTGGAGGTTTAATCATGAGTAAAGAAGCAATCTTGGAAGAAATCAAAGGCATGAGTGTACTGGAACTGAACGAACTGGTTAAAGCAATCGAAGAAGAATTCGGCGTAACTGCAGCAGCTCCTGTAGCAGTTGCTGGCGGCGCAGCAGTAGCTGCTGAAGCAGAGCAAACTGAATTCGACGTAATCCTGACAAACGCTGGCGGTTCCAAGATCAACGTAATCAAAGTTGTTCGCGAAATCACTGGCCTGGGTCTGAAAGAAGCTAAGGATCTGGTAGACAACGCTCCTAAGCCGATCAAAGAAAAAGTAAGCAAAGAAGACGCAGATGCTGTCAAAGCAAAGCTGGAAGAAGCAGGCGCAGCTGTAGAAGTGAAGTAATTGTAAGCAACATCCTTGGGAGCGAAGAGATTCCTCCCATCCATTGCAGCCCCTTGAACTTGTTCAAGGGGTTTGCTGTATGCCAAGGATCTAAGGTGGTTACTGAGCAATCCAGAAGAGGGAGGAATGGGTATGTCCCAGCATTATTACTCGCAGCAGCCGGAAGCCCGTCATGACAGACGCGTTATTAGCGCAGTGCTTAGGGGCACAACTTTTCGATTTACAAGCGATGCCGGCGTGTTCTCCAAAGGAGATGTGGATTATGGCAGCCGGGCGCTGATTGAAGCCATGGAAATTCCAGACGGATCTTCGGTGCTTGATGTGGGCTGTGGATATGGGCCGATTGGTCTTGCAGCAGCGCGTCTGGCTCCCGGAGGAATCGTGACGATGCTTGATATTAACAGCCGGGCAGTTGAGCTGGCCCGCGAAAATGCGAAACTGAATGGAATTTCAAATGTGAAGATCATGGAAAGCGATGTGCTGGCTGCAGTGGCTGGACAGACCTTTGATGTTATTCTAACCAATCCTCCCATTCGTGCGGGGAAATCGGTGGTCCATCGTATTTTTGAGGAAGCTTATGAGCATTTGAATGAAAACGGAGCACTCTGGGTCGTTATCCAGAAGAAGCAGGGCGCGCCTTCGGCGGCGGCCAAGCTGGAGAGTCTGTTCGGAGAAGTACAGGAGATTGGGAAAGACAAGGGATACCGAATTTTAAAAGCTGAAAAAATCACTAAATAAATAGGCTGACATTATTGACACGGGATGTTGGTAGTGGTATTATTATAAAATGTCAGTATTAAGATAGGCTCCATGTCTTTAGTTTGCTGAAATGTCAAGCGTCAACATTGTCAACGGCAGGCGCATGCCGAGGGCAAGTTTGCGCGGAAACGCCTATTAGCAGCCGTTTTCCTTTGAGGGAGAGGGGTGATGAGGGCCGTAACGCATAAACACACGCTGGTTAACGTATAATACGTACGTTTTGGGCAAATCTACTGATTATGGAGTAATACCGCCCATGAAGAGATGCGCTCTTTTTTCGAAAGATTTCGATAAGGGCTTTTCTTTATTTGGGGCATGAATCTCTGTTACTTGGTTCCATTATACGGTTACAAACAGGGGTTCGCAATCAATTTTTAAGTAAGTAGACATGAGGGGTGAGTAAAGTTGGCAGGACATCTTGTTCAGTATGGTCGACGCACTCGGCGAAGCTATGCGAGAATTAACGAGGTACTCGAGGTCCCGAACCTGATTGAAATCCAACAAAAATCATACGATTGGTTTTTGGAGGAAGGACTGCGTGAAATGTTCCAGGACATCTCGCCGATCCAGGATTTCACAGGTAATTTGGTGCTGGAGTTCATTGATTACAGCTTGGGTGAACCGAAATATACGGTGGACGACGCCAAAGAGCGTGATGTGACGTATGCGGCGCCTCTTCGGGTGAAAGTGCGGCTCATCAACAAGGAGACCGGCGAAGTCAAGGAACAGGAAGTGTTCATGGGGGATTTCCCACTGATGACGGAGACCGGTACGTTTATTATTAACGGTGCGGAACGGGTAATTGTCAGCCAGTTGGTTCGCTCTCCTAGCGTCTACTTTAGCACTAAAGTGGATAAGAATGGCAAAAAAACCTACACGGCCACAGTTATTCCAAACCGCGGAGCATGGCTGGAGCTGGAGACCGACGCGAAGGATATCATGTATGTCCGGATCGATCGTACCCGTAAAATTCCGGTTACTGTGCTGCTGCGTGCTCTCGGATTCGGCAGCGACGCTGAAATTCTGGAACTGCTTGGCAATGATGAATATATTCGGAACACCCTTGACAAGGACAACACGGACTCTACGGAGAAGGCGCTTATCGAAATTTACGAACGTCTTCGTCCGGGCGAGCCGCCGACGCTTGATAACGCCAAGAGCTTGCTCGTAGCGCGTTTCTTCGACCCTAAGCGTTATGACCTGGCAAATGTGGGCCGCTACAAAATCAACAAGAAGCTGCACATCAAGAATCGTCTCTTTAACCAGCGGCTGGCTCAACCTTTGGTGGATGAATCGACCGGGGAAATTCTGGCCGAGACCGGCCAGATGGTAGATCGCCGTCTGCTGGACGAACTGCTGCCGTATTTCGAAAAAAATATGGCTGCCAAGACCTACCGCGTAAGCGGTGGCGTTCTGGATAGTGAAGACATTCCTCTCCAAACGGTGGAGGTATTCTCCCCGATTGAAGAAGGGAGAGTGATTAAGCTCATCGCTAACGGCAATATCGACAAATCGATCAAGCATATCACTCAGGCTGATATTATTTCCTCGATCAGCTACTTTATTAATCTTCTGCACGGTATCGGCAACACCGACGATATCGACCACTTGGGCAACCGCCGTCTGCGTTCCGTGGGCGAGCTTCTGCAGAACCAGTTCCGTATCGGTCTTTCCCGGATGGAACGCGTGGTGCGGGAGAGAATGTCGATTCAGGATGCGAATGCGATCACGCCGCAGGCGCTGATCAACATCCGTCCGGTTATCGCGTCGATCAAGGAGTTCTTCGGAAGCTCCCAGCTGTCACGGTTTATGGACCAGACGAACCCACTTGCGGAGCTGACGCATAAACGCCGTCTGTCCGCGCTCGGTCCGGGTGGTCTGACACGTGAACGCGCGGGCTTTGAGGTACGCGACGTCCATCACAGTCACTACGGCCGGATGTGTCCGATCGAGACCCCGGAAGGTCCGAACATCGGTTTGATCAACTCCTTGTCCACTTTTGCCCGCATTAACGAATACGGCTTTATTGAAGCGCCGTACCGTTGGGTCGATCCAAAGACGGGTCAGGTCACGGAACAAATCGATTACCTCACGGCAGACGAAGAAGATAATTACGTAGTCGCTCAGGCGAATGCCGATTTGACGGAGGAAGGCACGTTTGCGGATGAGATGGTTATCGTCCGTTACAACAAGCTGTCCGACAACATCACGACAATGCCGAGCAACCGAGTAGATTACATGGACGTTTCGCCAAAACAGGTTGTATCCGTCGCGACGGCGCTCATTCCGTTCCTTGAGAACGATGACTCCAACCGCGCGCTGATGGGTTCCAACATGCAGCGTCAGGCCGTTCCGCTGCTCATTCCGAAAGCGCCGCTTGTCGGCACGGGAATGGAGCATAAATCGGCAAAAGATTCGGGCGTATGTATCGTCTCTAAATATGACGGTATCATCGAGCGCTCTTCTGCCAACGAAATCTGGCTGCGGCGTGTTGAGACTGTAGACGGCAAAGAAGTTAAAGGCGACATCGTTAAATATAAATTACACAAATTTATGCGTTCGAACCAAGGTACTTGCATTAACCAGCGTCCTCTCGCCAAGAGAGGCGATATCGTCAAGAAAGGTGATATCCTGGCAGACGGTCCTTCCACGGAGATGGGCGAATTGGCCCTTGGCCGCAACGTAGTCGTTGCGTTTATGACTTGGGAAGGCTACAACTACGAGGATGCCATCTTGCTGAGCGAGAAGCTGGTGAAAGAGGATGTATATACTTCGATCCATATCGAGGAGTACGAATCCGAAGCGCGGGATACGAAGCTCGGACCGGAAGAGATTACGCGCGATATTCCGAATGTAGGCGAAGAAGCCCTTCGCAATTTGGATGAGCGCGGCATTATCCGGATCGGTGCGGAAATCAGCGCTGGCGATATTCTCGTCGGCAAGGTTACGCCAAAAGGCGTGACGGAGCTGACGGCGGAAGAACGCCTGCTGCACGCGATCTTTGGTGAGAAAGCCCGCGAAGTGCGCGATACTTCCCTGCGCGTGCCTCACGGAAGCGACGGCATTATCGTCGACGTCAAGGTATTTACACGCGAGAACGGCGACGAGCTGCCTCCTGGCGTCAACCAGTTGGTTCGTGTCTATATCGCTCAGAAGCGTAAAATCTCCGAGGGCGACAAAATGGCCGGACGTCACGGCAACAAGGGTGTCGTAGCCCGTATTCTGCCTGAAGAAGATATGCCATTCCTGCCGGACGGAACACCGGTACAGGTTGTGCTGAACCCGCTGGGCGTTCCTTCGCGGATGAACATCGGGCAGGTGCTTGAGGTTCACCTCGGATTCGCCGCCATGCGTCTGGGTATCCACGTCGCAACGCCGGTATTCGATGGAGCGCGTGAGTATGACGTGTTCGACACGATGGAAGAAGCCGGCATGCAGCGTAACGGTAAGACCATTCTGTACGACGGACGGACGGGCGAACGTTTTGAGCGTGAAGTTACGGTCGGCGTCATGCATATGATCAAGCTGGCGCACATGGTCGACGATAAAATCCATGCCCGTTCCACTGGACCATACTCGCTCGTTACGCAGCAGCCGCTCGGCGGTAAAGCCCAATTCGGTGGACAGCGTTTCGGCGAGATGGAAGTGTGGGCGCTTGAAGCTTACGGCGCCGCCTATACGCTGCAAGAGATTCTGACTGTTAAATCCGATGACGTTGTCGGACGTGTGAAGACATATGAATCCATTGTCAAAGGCGAGAATGTGCCGGAGCCGGGCGTTCCTGAGTCCTTCAAAGTATTGATCAAAGAGCTTCAGTCTCTCGGTATGGACGTCAAAATCCTGAGCGGTGACGAGCAGGAGATCGAAATGAAAGAACTGGACGACGAGGATGAGACTTCAAGCGACAAGCTGAGCCTCAATCTGGAAGGTGCGGAAGTCGGAGTGGAATAATTTTTCCCCATACAGTGAAGCGGCTCCCAGTGATTAAGTGCTCTGCGGCGCCGCTGAACTGCTGAGGATAACAATAAAGCGGCTGCGCCATCCTTTCCCGGGGTGGCCTTCCGTTGTATGACCGCAGCTTCTCCCGCTGCAAGGAGTAGGGAGAGGAACGGCGGCACCAAATCAGGATCAGGTTAAGGAGGGTTGCTCCTTGTTGGACGTAAACAATTTTGAATTCATGAAAATCGGGCTGGCTTCCCCGGAGAAGATTCGTTCTTGGTCCCGCGGAGAGGTTAAGAAACCGGAAACCATCAACTATCGCACACTCAAGCCGGAAAAAGAGGGTCTTTTCTGCGAACGGATCTTCGGACCGCAAAAAGACTGGGAGTGTCATTGCGGCAAATACAAACGCGTCCGTTATAAAGGCGTAGTCTGCGACCGCTGCGGCGTCGAAGTCACACGCGCCAAAGTGCGCCGCGAGCGTATGGGCCATATCGAGCTCGCTGCTCCGGTTTCGCATATCTGGTATTTTAAAGGCATTCCGAGCCGCATGGGTCTCGCGCTTGATATGTCTCCGAGATCGCTGGAAGAGATTATTTACTTCGCATCTTATGTCGTAACCGATCCCGGCGATACGCCTCTGGAGAAGAAACAGCTGCTGTCCGAGAAGGAATACCGCAGCTACCGCGAGAAGTACGGCTACGGCTTCCAAGCGAGCATGGGCGCGGAAGCGGTCAAGAAGCTGCTTCAGGATCTTGATATCGAAAAAGAGCTGGAATTCCTTAAGGAAGAACTGCGCACCGCTCAAGGCCAACGCCGCAACCGTGCGATCAAGCGCCTTGAAGTGATCGAAGCTTTCCGCAACTCCGGCAATAAGCCCGACTGGATGATCATGGACGTTCTCCCGGTTATTCCGCCGGAACTGCGTCCGATGGTACAGCTGGACGGCGGACGTTTCGCTACGTCTGACCTGAACGACCTGTACCGCCGCGTAATTAACCGCAACAACCGTCTGAAAAGACTGCTTGACCTTGGCGCTCCGGATATCATCGTGCAGAACGAGAAACGGATGCTTCAGGAAGCCGTCGACGCTCTAATCGACAACGGCCGCCGCGGCCGCCCGGTAACGGGCCCAGGCAACCGTCCGCTGAAATCGCTCAGCCATATGCTGAAAGGTAAGCAGGGCCGTTTCCGTCAGAACCTGCTCGGTAAACGGGTTGACTATTCCGGCCGTTCCGTTATCGTCGTAGGCCCTTACCTGAAAATGTACCAATGTGGTCTGCCTAAGAAAATGGCACTGGAGCTGTTCAAGCCGTTCGTCATGAAGGAACTGGTTAACAAAGGACTGGCCCATAACATTAAGAGCGCGAAACGCAAAGTCGAGCGCGTAAGCCCGGAAGTTTGGGATGTGCTTGAAGAGGTCATCAAAGAGCATCCGGTTCTGCTAAACCGTGCCCCCACGCTTCACCGTCTCGGTATTCAAGCGTTTGAACCGATTCTGGTGGAAGGCCATGCCATTCGTCTTCATCCGCTCGTATGTACAGCGTACAACGCTGACTTTGACGGTGACCAAATGGCCGTGCACGTTCCGCTCTCCGCGGAAGCACAGGCGGAAGCACGCATTCTGATGCTGGCATCCGGCAACATTTTGAACCCGAAAGACGGCAAGCCGGTCGTTACCCCTTCCCAGGATATGGTTCTTGGTTCCTTCTATCTGACCATGGACAACAAGGAAGAACAGGGCAGCGGCATGATTCTCCGTACCGTGAACGAAGCGGTTTCCGCATATCAGCGCGGCACAGCCGGTCTTCATGCGCGCGTAGCCATTCCGGTCAAGGCGCTTAACAAGACCAGCTTCACCGAGAAGCAGCAGACCGCTATGCTGATCACAACCGTCGGCAAAATTATTTTCAACGAAATTTTCCCGGCAAGCTTTCCTTACATCAACGAAGCGACACGCGACAATCTGCTGCAAGGCACGCCGGAGAAATATTTCATTTACGAAAAAGGCGCCAATATCCGCGAACTGATTGATGCGGTTCCGATCGCTGGCGCTGTCGGCAAAGAATATCTCGGCTCGATTATCGCCCGCTGTTTCGAAATTTACCATACAACCAAAACATCGGTTATTCTGGATAAAATCAAGCAGCTTGGCTTTACCTACTCTACCCGTGCGGGTGTAACGATCGCTGTATCGGACGTAATCGTTCCTGAAGAGAAGAAAGCCATTCTGAAGGAATCCGAAGAGAAGGTCGACGTTGTTGCCAAGCAATACCGCCGCGGTCTCATTACTAATGAAGAGCGGTATGACCGCGTCATTGAGATCTGGTCCAAGACGAAAGATGATCTGACCAACGTGCTTATGAAATCGATGGACCGTTTCAATTCCATCATGCTGATGGTGGATTCCAAAGCGCGGGGTAACAAATCGCAGATTACCCAGCTTGGCGGCATGCGCGGACTGATGGCGACGCCGTCGGGACGCATTTTCGAACTTCCGATCAAAGCGAACTTCCGCGAAGGCCTGACCGTCCTCGAGTACTTTATCTCTACTCACGGAGCGCGGAAAGGTCTGGCGGATACGGCGCTTCGTACCGCCGACTCCGGTTACCTGACACGCCGTCTCGTAGACGTGGCCCAGGACGTAATCGTCCGCGAGGATGATTGCGGCACCGACAAAGGCTTTACCGTTAGCCGTATCCAGGACGGCAAAGAGGTTATCGAGGATCTGTACGACCGTATTGAAGGCCGCTACTGCTTCGAGACCGTCCGTCATCCGGAAACAGGAGCAATCATTGTGCATCGCAATGATCTGATTGATTCCGACAAAGCGGAAGAGATCGTTAAAGCCGGCGTAGGCAAGCTGCAAATCCGCTCCGTACTGAGCTGCCGCGCCCGTCACGGCGTCTGCAAGAAGTGCTACGGACGCAACCTGGCTACCGGTAAGCACGTCGAGATTGGCGAAGCCGTCGGCATTATTGCCGCACAGTCTATCGGTGAACCGGGAACACAGCTTACTATGCGTACGTTCCATACCGGGGGCGTTGCGGGCGACGATATCACGCAAGGTCTTCCGCGTATCCAAGAGCTGTTTGAAGCGCGTAACCCGAAAGGGCAAGCGACCATCAGTGAAATCGACGGCGTCGTGAAGGAAATTCGCGAAGCGAAGGACCGCCGCGAAATCGAGGTTCAAGGTGAAGCGGAATCAAAAGTCTACTCGATTACCTACGGATCACGCCTGCGAGTAAGCGAAGGAGATGAGGTCGAGGCCGGCGACGAGCTGACCGACGGTTCCATCGATCCGAAAGAAATGCTGCGCATCAAGGGTATCCGCGGCGTGCAGAACTACATCCTTCAGGAAGTTCAGCGCGTATACCGGAACCAGGGCGTAGAAATCAACGACAAGCACGTTGAGGTCATGATTAGACAAATGCTGCGTAAAATCCGCATCATTGATGCCGGTGACACTAACCTGCTGCCTGGCTCCTTTGCGGATATCCATGAATATGAAGCAGCGAATAAGGAAGTAATTCTGTCCGGTAAAGAACCGGCTGTTGCGAAGCCTGTGCTGCTCGGTATTACGAAGGCATCGCTGGAAACAGACTCCTTCCTTTCCGCGGCATCGTTCCAGGAGACGACGCGCGTGCTGACCGACGCGGCCATCAAAGGCAAGGTCGACCAACTGCTCGGCCTCAAGGAGAACGTTATTATCGGTAAGCTGATTCCTGCCGGAACGGGCATGAACCGCTACCGCAATGTCAAATTGGTCAATCCGGAAGAAGAGCAAAGCGAAGAGGAAGCTTTGGAAACTGTTCCGGCTGAATAAAGCATGAATTCTCTGTTAGTCCATCCGCGCCGGCGCGATCTTTCGTTAAGTCCGGCGCGGAAGTCTGCAGAGAAATTTTTTTCGAAATTTTCTTGACACTGTAAGACGGCAGTGATAATATGTTAAAGGTGCGTGAGTATCCTTGTTATCTTTGTTCATTGGAGGGTTTTGTAATGACTGATGATAGAGGACTACGGGACGCTCAGATCAAGATCGGCACCAAGCAAACCGTCAAAGCGGTGGAGATGGGCCAGGCCGCAGAAGTCTATGTGGCGGAAGACGGAGATCCCAGGCTTACTTCAAGAATCGTTAGTCTTTGCAATAAGCATGGCGTCAAGTTGACTTATGTCGATACGATGCAGCAGTTGGGCAAGGCCTGCGGAATCGAAGTGGGCGCTGCAATGGCAGCCGTCTTAAAATAATAGCGTGAAGAACTGTTTTTGTGTCGTGAGAGTAACTCCGGTGGCAAAGACTTTTCATTTGTTCTTTTATGAACCGCCTGGGTCTGTGGGCTTAGCGAGAAGGTTTATAAGAGATCATTATTAGAGGAAGGGGGTGGCACAACAATGCCAACTATCAATCAATTGGTTCGTAAAGGCCGTCAAGCCAAGATCGAAAAATCGAAATCGCCTGCACTGCAAAAAGGATTTAACGCCCTGAAGCGTGAGGCTACGGATTTGAGCGCTCCGCAAAAACGCGGTGTGTGCACTCGTGTAGGTACAATGACTCCGAAGAAACCGAACTCCGCACTTCGTAAATATGCCCGTGTTCGCTTGACGAACCGTGTAGAGGTGACGGCTTACATTCCGGGTATCGGACATAACCTGCAAGAGCACAGCGTGGTGCTGATTCGCGGAGGCCGGGTTAAAGACCTTCCGGGTGTTCGTTACCACATCGTTCGCGGCGCGCTGGATACAGCAGGCGTGAACAACCGGATGCAATCCCGCTCCAAATACGGCGCGAA
Organism: Paenibacillus durus ATCC 35681; assembly: GCF_000993825.1. Lineage (NCBI taxonomy): Bacteria > Bacillati > Bacillota > Bacilli > Caryophanales > Paenibacillaceae > Paenibacillus > Paenibacillus durus. Next base: position 5,534,732 of record NZ_CP011114.1, on the reverse strand, counting down.
ACGTCCGAAAGCTAAGAAATAATAAATGAACGAATAAGAACAATCTAATGAAAGGGGGATATCCATGCCACGCAAAGGTCCAGTTTCCAAAAGAGACGTACTGCCGGATCCGGTGTATAACAGCAAACTGGTTACTCGTTTGATTAACCGTGTAATGCTGGATGGTAAAAGAGGTGTCGCTCAAAGCATTCTGTACAACGCGTTCAAGTTGATTGAAGAACGTACGGGGAAAGACCCAATGGAAGTGTTTGAAGCAGCCATCAAGAACATTATGCCGGTTCTCGAGGTTAAAGCTCGCCGTGTCGGCGGCGCGAACTACCAAGTGCCGATCGAAGTTAAACCGGAGAGACGTACTTCCCTGGGATTACGTTGGCTCGTGAACTACTCCCGCAACCGCGGTGAGAAGACGATGGAAGAGCGTTTGGCGGCTGAGATTATCGATGCTTCCAATAACACAGGCGCTTCCGTTAAGAAACGTGAAGACACGCATAAAATGGCTGAAGCGAATAAAGCATTCGCTCACTACCGCTGGTAGGATCAAGGTCAATCAAATAACTTCATTTTTGAAGGGAGACCCCATTCATGGCAAGAGAGTTCTCCTTGAAAAATACACGTAATATCGGGATCATGGCGCATATTGACGCTGGTAAGACAACCACCACGGAACGGATTCTCTTCTATACAGGCCGTACGCACAAAATCGGTGAAGTTCACGAAGGTGCAGCAACGATGGACTGGATGGAGCAAGAGCAGGAGCGCGGAATTACGATTACTTCCGCCGCTACCACTGCTGCGTGGAAAGGTCACCGGGTCAACATCATTGATACCCCGGGACACGTTGACTTCACCGTTGAAGTTGAACGTTCCCTTCGTGTATTGGACGGGGCAGTAGGCGTTTTCAGTGCAAAAGAGGGCGTTGAGCCTCAGTCTGAAACTGTTTGGAGACAGGCTGACCGTTATGGCGTTCCCCGGATCGCCTATGTTAACAAAATGGATATCATCGGAGCGGATTACCTTAACGTAGTTAAGGATATGCGTGAGCGTCTGCAAGCAAATGCGGTTGCCATTCAGCTGCCGATCGGTGCCGAGAACGACTTCATCGGCATCATCGACCTGGTAGAGCAAAAAGCCCATATGTACAAAGACGATCTTGGCCGTGATATTGAAGTGACGGATATCCCGTCCGAATTCCTGGATCAAGTCGAAGAGCTGCGCAACGAGCTCATTGAGAAAGTTGCGGAACTCGATGAAGATCTGACCATGAAGTACCTGGAAGGCGAAGAGATTACCATTGACGAAATCAAGGCTGCACTGCGCAAAGGCGTAGTGGACGTTAAGATTTTCCCGGTGATCTGCGGATCTTCTTATCGTAACAAAGGGGTTCAGCTGATGCTGGACGCTGTTATTGATTACCTGCCGGCTCCGATTGATGTTCCATCGATCAAGGGTCATCTCGAAGATGGTACGGAAGCCGAGCGTCACTCTTCGGACGAAGAGCCGTTCTCCGCGTTGGCATTTAAAATCATGACTGACCCTTATGTTGGTAAGCTGACCTTCTTCCGCGTATATTCCGGTATTCTGGAGTCCGGTTCTTACGTTCTGAATGCCACAAAAGGCAAACGCGAGCGTATCGGACGTATCCTGCAAATGCACGCGAACAGCCGCCAGGAAATCTCTATTGTGTATTCCGGAGACATCGCAGCTGCTGTAGGTTTGAAAGACACTGGAACAGGTGATACACTGTGTGATGAGAAGCATCCGGTTATTCTCGAATCGATGAACTTCCCGGATCCGGTTATCGAGATCGCAGTTGAACCTAAGACGAAGGCCGACCAAGACAAAATGGGCGTTGCTCTCGGCAAGCTTACTGAGGAAGACCCGACGCTGCGCGCGCATACCGATGAAGAAACGGGACAAACGATTCTTGCCGGTATGGGTGAGCTTCACTTGGATATCATCATTGACCGTATGCGTCGTGAATTCAAGGTGGAGACCAACGTTGGTAAACCACAGGTTGCTTATCGTGAAACGTTCAGAGCTCCGGCTCGCGTCGAAGGTAAGTTCGTTCGTCAGTCCGGCGGTCGCGGTCAATACGGCCACGTATGGGTTGAATTCGAGCCTCTTGAGGCAGGTACTGGCAGCCAGTTCGAAAGTAAGGTTGTCGGCGGTTCCGTACCGAGAGAATACATCGCCCCTGCGCTTGCAGGTATTGAAGAGCAAATGAAGAACGGCGTTATCGCCGGCTTCCCGCTCGTTGATGTCAAGGCAACCATCGTTGATGGTTCCTACCATGATGTCGACTCCAACGAAATGGCGTTCAAAATTGCCGGTTCGATGGCGCTTAAAGCAGCCAAAGACAAGTGTAAACCTGTCCTGCTTGAGCCAATCATGAAAGTGGAAGTAACAGTGCCTGAGGAATACATGGGCGACGTTATGGGTATGCTGAACTCCCGCCGTGGACGGATCGAAGGTATGGATTCCCGCGCCGGAGCCCAAATTATCCGTGCGAAAGTACCTCTTTCCGAAATGTTCGGTTATTCCACTACCCTGCGTTCCGGTACACAAGGCCGCGGCGTATTCTCGATGGAACTCTCCCACTACGAAGAAGTTCCTAAATCCATTGCGGACGAGATCGTGGCTAAGAACAAAGGCGCAGAGTAATCCATGTTTTACTTGCCGTCCGATTGGTTCCTTTCAGTCATCATAGAGTCAGCTAAAGATCGGACGGCTCCAATAATAAGAACCAATATTAAGGAGGAACTGTTCAAATGGCAAAGGCTAAGTTTGAACGTACTAAACCGCACGTTAACATCGGTACTATCGGTCACGTCGACCATGGTAAAACGACTCTGACTGCTGCAATCACAACTGTATTGTCCAAAAAATACGGCGGTGCCGCTGTAGCATTCGATCAAATCGACAAAGCTCCGGAAGAGCGCGAACGTGGTATCACCATCTCCACAGCTCACGTTGAATATGAAACTCCTAACCGTCACTACGCACACGTAGACTGCCCTGGACACGCCGACTATGTTAAAAACATGATCACCGGCGCAGCGCAAATGGACGGCGCTATCTTGGTTGTATCCGCAGCTGACGGCCCAATGCCGCAAACTCGCGAACACATCCTGCTGTCCCGCCAAGTAGGCGTTCCTTACATCGTCGTATTCCTGAACAAATGCGACATGGTTGAAGACGAAGAGCTTCTGGAACTGGTTGAAATGGAAGTTCGCGACCTGCTGAACGAATACGAATTCCCGGGCGACGACACTCCAATCACTCGCGGTTCCGCTCGTGAAGCTCTGCAAAACCCTGACGGCGAATGGGCTCAAAAGATCGTTGAAATGTTCGAAACGATCGACACGTACATTCCGCTGCCAGAGCGCGACACTGACAAGCCTTTCCTTATGCCTGTCGAGGACGTATTCTCCATCACTGGCCGCGGTACCGTGGCAACTGGCCGCATAGACCGCGGAACAGTTAAAGTGGGCGACGAAGTTGAAATCGTTGGTATCCAAGAAGAAACGAAGAAATCCGTCGTTACCGGCGTTGAAATGTTCCGTAAACTTCTTGACTCCGCTCAAGCCGGTGACAACATTGGCGCTCTGCTCCGTGGTGTTGACCGTAACCAAATCGAGCGCGGACAAGTGTTGGCCAAACCGAATTCCGTTAAGCCGCACACTGAGTTCACTGCTCAAATCTATGTCCTGACTAAAGAAGAGGGTGGCCGTCACAAGCCCTTTTTCACAGGATACCGTCCTCAGTTCTACTTCCGTACAACTGACGTAACGGGTATCATCAACCTGCCAGAAGGTACTGAAATGGTAATGCCTGGCGACAACATTACAGTAACTGTTCAACTGATCGCCCCGATCGCTATCGAAGAAGGAACAAAGTTCTCCATTCGTGAAGGCGGCCGTACAGTTGGAGCCGGTACTGTAGCTACAATCCAAAAATAAGTTCGGACTCTTACTCTTTAAGAGGAAGATAAGGACTTACAAGCAGGGACTCTTCATAATGAAGGGTTCCTGTTTTTTTATTTATATTTTCTAAACACAATTAATAATAAAAATTTAAAATAATTTAATTCGTGTCTTCAGCAAACTACATAAAATGCCGAAGATATAAATACAACTCTGTTTCAACCGTAACAAGAAATATTAGATTATATGGGGTGATCTGTATGGGGAAATGTCCGTTTGCTTTTTTACATGGTTTATCTTTTCAAAAGAAGAGAGTGGCTCCCTATGAACCTCATTCCTTCCTCCTTGCCAGCGAACAAGCTCGGGGTTCAGAATCTCACCATTCGATACAAGGTCAGGAAGAATTGAATGAGCAGATGAGAATGATAGACTTGACTGATGATGACCTGGAGCTGCTGCGCAGAATGAAGCCTGCGATAGTACGGAATATTGACGAGATTACCGACCATTTTTATAGCTCAGTAGTTGATGTGGATAAGCTGGAACGGATCATCGTCAAGCACAGCAGCATCGACAGGCTGAAGCAAACTCTGCGAGAACATATCGTCGAAATTTTTGACGGCAGTGTGGACAATCGTTACATAACGAAACGGCTGGTTATCGCTAACATCCATAAGAAGGTTGGATTAGAGCCGAAGTGGTATTTGTCCGCTTTTCAAAATCTGCAAAATGTATTTATTGGCGTTATCTATAAAGAAGCATTTAATGATGCGGAACGGCTTAAAATGGTACAAACACTGACCAAACTTTTAAATCTGGAACAGCAGCTCGTTCTGGAAGCCTACGAAAAAGAGAATATCAGAGAAAAAGAAGAGCAATATGAAATTGTGAAAAATGAGTTGAAACAGAAAATTGCCGAATTCAGCGGCGAATTGGTCGATCTCAGTATGGATACAAATGCAGCGATCGAGCAATTGGTTACAAGCAGTAATGAAGTTAATAATTCATTCCAACGCACCGCTTTTTCAGCCCTTGAATCTCAAGAGAAGGCAAAAGACGGACGTGAGCTGCTGAGCAGGCTGAACGGGCAGATTGGACATATTTTTGAAAGAACGAATGAAATGGAACAATCGGTAAAAGAGCTTAGCCAATTTTCAAAACAAATTCAGACGATTGTCGGCGCGGTTCAGGAAATTGCGGATCAGACCAAAATATTATCGCTTAACGCAACAATAGAAGCGGCAAGAGCGGGTGAGCACGGAAGAGGCTTCAGCGTCGTTGCCCAAGAGGTCAACCGGTTGGCAGAAGATACAAAAAGCACGGTTGTACACATCGGAGAATTGACGGCCAAATCCGGTATTCTGACCACACAGGTGGTGGAAGAAATCCGAAAAGTGCAGGAACTGACGGAAAGCGGCAAGCAGCAATCGGATGAGACCAGCCAACTGTTCTCCGACATTTTGGATACGATGCAGAGCAGCACCCGGGAGATCGTAACGGTAGAAGAAGAGATCCGGACACTGATCCATACTATAGAAGGAATAGGGGCGACAACTGCACAGACAGCCGCATCGGCGGAGTATTTCAAGTTGGCAACAGCTAATCTATAATGTAAAAAAGCTGCACATAACGGCGCATGAAAAAATCATGCGTTGTTTTGTTTTTTTGCTTGCAATAGGCGAAAAGATTCTATATAATAATAAATGTTGTTCTGCGACGTTGCGATGATGTGAGAGGTTACTGACACACCCGGCTCCTTTGCCATGAAGCCTGGGGTCAGAAAATTTTCACGGAGTATGTCCGATAATAAATTGGGCGATAGAAGGAGGGACTAAAATGGCAAAGCAAAAAATTCGTATCCGCTTGAAAGCATACGACCACAGAATTCTTGATCAATCCGCTGAGAAGATCGTTGAAACGGCAAAACGTTCCGGTGCAGGTGTATCGGGGCCGATTCCGCTGCCAACTGAGAAACAAGTTATTACTATTCTCCGTGCGGTGCACAAGTACAAGGATTCCCGTGAACAGTTCGAAATGCGTACTCACAAGCGTCTGATCGACATTGTGAATCCAACGCCACAAACTGTGGATGCCTTGATGCGCTTGGATCTGCCGTCCGGTGTAGATATCGAAATTAAATTGTAATTCTTCTATTAGAAACAGGAAAAGAAAAGAGGTGTCAACATGAAAGGTATCTTAGGAAAAAAACTCGGTATGACTCAAGTGTTTACTCCTGAAGGTAACGTAATCGCGGTTACGGTTATCGAAGCGGGTCCTTGTGTGGTACTGCAAAAGAAAGACCTCAATACCGACGGGTATGAAGCAGTGCAGTTGGGCTTTTCCGATAAGAAAAACACCAACAAGCCTGAACAAGGTCACGCCCAGAAGGCAAATGCAACACCTAAGCGCTACGTTCGCGAAATTCGCGGTGTTGACCTCGGGGCACTCGAGGTTGGACAAGAACTGAAGGCTGACGTCTTCGCAGAAGGCGAATTTGTTGACGTAACCGGAATTTCCAAAGGCAAAGGCTTCCAAGGCGTTATCAAACGCTGGGGACAAAGCCGCGGACCAATGGCTCACGGCTCCCGTTACCATAGAAGACCGGGTTCGATGGGTTCCATCCAAGCCAACCGTGTTCCTAAAGGCAAACGCCTGCCAGGACATATGGGTCATGAAACGGTGACGATTCAAAAGCTTGAAGTCGTCAAAGTGGACGTAGAACGTAATGTTTTGCTGGTGAAAGGCTCCATTCCTGGACCTAAGAACAGCTTCGTAAAGGTTAAAGAAACCGTTAAGAAATAACTTTTGAAGAAAGGAGGAACATGAAATGCCAAAAGTAACACTTTTCAATATCAGTGGTAACGAAGTTGGTGAAGTTGAACTGAGCGACGCGATTTTCGGTATCGAGCCGAATACTCACGTGCTGAATGAAGCGGTTCTTCTGCAAAGAGCTTCCCTGCGTCGTGGTACACACAAAGTTAAAGGACGTTCCGAAGTTCGTGGCGGCGGACGCAAGCCTTGGAAACAAAAAGGCACAGGCCGTGCTCGTCAAGGTTCGATTCGTTCTCCTCAATGGAAAGGCGGCGGCGTTGTCTTCGGACCGACTCCTCGCAGCTATTCCTGGAAACTGCCTAGAAAGGTTCGGCGTCTGGCGATCAAATCCGCGTTGTCCTCGAAAGTTATCGAGAGCAACATCATCGTACTGGATAGCCTGACTCTGAATGCTCCGAAGACGAAAGAATTCGTAGCCATTCTGAACAACCTGAAGGTAGCTCAAAAAGCTCTGATCGTAGCTCCTAGCTATGACGACAATGTAGCTCTCTCCGCCCGCAACATCCCTGGGGTGAAGTTCTTGGCGGCTGATGGCATTAACGTTCTTGACGTGCTGACGTACGACAAACTGATCATCACCAAAGATGCAGTTTCTAAGGTAGAGGAGGTGTTCGCGTAATGAAAGATCCTCGCGATATCATCAAACGTCCGGTGATTACGGAACGCACATCCGAATACATGAGCGATTTGAAATATGCTTTTGAAGTGGACATTCGTGCCAACAAGACCGAAATCAAACAGGCTGTAGAGGCCATTTTTAAAGTAAAAGTCGTTGCTGTGAACACACTGCGCGTGCCTGGAAAGCTGAAGCGTTATGGACGCTACTCCGGCTACACCCCGGAATGGAAGAAAGCCATCGTGAAGCTCAGCCCAGACAGCAAGCCGCTCGAGTTCTTTGAAGCGGTAGAATAATATCCTGTAAAGCAAGGAGGGAAACAAAGTGCCAATCAAAAAGTACAAACCGACTTCTCCGGCTAGACGCGGAATGTCCGTGTCTACGTTTGAAGAAATCACAACAAACCAGCCTGAGAAATCGCTGCTGGCGCCGCTGAGCAAAAAAGCGGGCCGCAACAACCAAGGTAAAATTACGGTTCGTCACCACGGCGGCGGACATAAGCGTAAATACCGTATCATCGACTTCAAGCGGACGAAAGACGGCATACCAGGCAGCGTTGCTACGATTGAGTATGATCCGAACCGCACATCCAATATTGCCCTGATTCACTACGCAGACGGAGAGAAACGTTACATCATCGCTCCTAAAGGTCTGAAAGTTGGGGATAAGATCGAATCCGGTCCTGCAGCGGACATCAAAATCGGTAACACGCTTCCGCTGTCCAACATTCCGGTAGGTACAGTTATCCACAACATTGAGCTGAAGCCTGGCAAGGGCGGCCAATTGGTTCGCGCAGCCGGTACGGAAGCGCAGTTGCTCGGTAAAGAAGACAAGTACGTTTCCGTGCGTCTCTCTTCCGGTGAAGTTCGCAGAATTCTGAGCGTATGCCGTGCTACAATCGGTTCGGTTGGCAACGAAGACCACGAACTGATCAAGATCGGTAAAGCCGGCCGCAGCCGTTGGCTAGGTCAACGTCCTGAAGTTCGCGGTGTTGTTATGAACCCGAATGATCACCCTCACGGTGGTGGTGAAGGACGCGCTCCGATCGGACGTAAATCGCCGTTGTCTCCTTGGGGCAAACCGACTCTCGGATACAAAACGCGTAAGAAAAACAAAGCTTCTGATAAATATATTATTCGTCGCCGCACGAAATAAGACGCTTCTAGGTGAGCTTGAACCCGCGAAGCGTCGAATCGCGGCTTGAACATTTGATGAAGGGAGGATTCATACATGAGTCGCAGTTTGAAGAAGGGGCCTTTTATCGACGGCTACCTGCTGAAAAAAGTTGAAGACTTGAACGTTTCGGGCAAAAAAGTTGTCATCAAGACTTGGTCCCGCCGCTCAACCATTTTCCCTCAATTTATCGGACATACGTTTGGCGTGTATGACGGCCGTAAACACGTGCCTGTATACGTAACGGAAGATATGGTAGGTCACAAGTTGGGCGAGTTCGCGCCAACGCGTACTTACAAAGGCCACGCGGGTGACGATAAGAAGACGAGAAGATAATAACAGATTCTCTGCTTAGAGAGGAGGGAAAACAATGCAAGCAAAAGCGCATGCAAGATCGGTGCGGATTTCCGCTCGTAAAGCGAAACTGGTTGTTGACTTGATTCGCGGCAAGCAGGTGGGAGAGGCAATTGCTATCCTTCGCCACACTCCGAAATCCGCTTCCCCTGTAGTTGAAAAGCTGCTGAACTCGGCGATCGCCAATGCCGAGCACAACTATTCGATGGACGTAAACAACTTGTTTATCAGCGAAGTTTTCGTTAACCAAGGTCCAACGATGAAACGGTTCCGTCCGCGCGCGATGGGTCGCGCCAGCCGGATTAACAAACGCACCAGCCACATTACTTTGGTGGTATCTGAGAAATAAGGAGGGATAACGTGTGGGTCAAAAGGTAAATCCAGTCGGACTTCGGATCGGGATTATTCGTGACTGGGAATCCAAATGGTATGCAGGCAAAGATTTCGGAACACTTCTTCTGGAAGACGTCAAAATTCGGGAATACCTCAAAGGCAAGCTGAAAGATTCCGCTGTTTCCCGTATTGAAATTGAAAGAGCGGCTAGCCGTGTGAACGTTACAATTCATACTGCCAAACCAGGTATGGTTATTGGTAAGGGCGGCGCTGAAGTCGAAGTGCTTCGCAGCGCGGTTACTCAAATCGCAGGCGGCAAGAAAGTACACATTAATATCAATGAAATCAAACACCCTGAGCTGGACGCTATTCTCGTTGCCGAGAGCATCGCACAACAACTGGAGCGTCGTGTGTCGTTCCGCCGTGCGCTTAAGCAGGCTATCCAAAGAACAATGCGTTCTGGTGCAAAAGGGATTAAAACTTCTGTCAGCGGACGTCTTGGCGGCGCCGAGATCGCTCGTACGGAAGGCTATAGCGAAGGAACAGTTCCACTTCATACGCTTCGTGCCGACATCGACTACGGAACGGCTGAAGCTCATACAACTTACGGCCGGATCGGCGTAAAAGTATGGATCTATCGTGGAGAGGTACTTCCTACGGCTAAGAAACAAGCTGCTAAGGAAGGAGGCAACTAATCATGTTGGTACCAAAACGTGTTAAGCACCGCAAACAACAACGCGGTCACATGAAGGGTCTGGCAAAAGGCGGCACCGAGCTGAACTTCGGCGAATTCGGTCTGCAAGCTCTGGAGCCATCTTGGATCACTAACCGTCAAATCGAAGCGGCTCGTATCGCGATGACCCGTTACATCAAACGGGGCGGTAAAGTTTGGATCAAGATTTTCCCTGACAAGCCGATTACTCAAAAGCCTCTCGAGGTTCGGATGGGTAGCGGTAAAGGTAACGTTGAGAAATGGGTAGCCGTTGTTAAACCGGGCAAGATTATGTTCGAACTCGGAGGCGTGTCTGAAGAAATCGCTCGTGAAGCGATGCGTCTTGCCTCTCACAAGCTGCCAGTTAAGACTAAGTTTGTGAAACGTGAAGAATTGGGTGGTGAAGCAAATGAAAGCTAATGAACTTCGCAACTTGACCACTGCCGAGATTGAACAAAAGATTGCTGGCTTCAAAGAAGAGCTCTTTAATCTGCGTTTTCAACTGGCAACAGGCCAACTGGACAACCCGACTCGGATTCGTGATGTGCGTAGAGAAATAGCTCGTGCTAAAACCGTTATCCATGAGAGAGTACTTGGGATCAGCTAAGTGAAACGGATGGAATGATCCGTATCAGGAAGGAGGCTAATTATGAGCGAAGAACGCAACGCGCGCAAAGTGCAAATCGGTAAAGTTGTCAGCGACAAAATGGACAAAACGATCGTGGTTGCCGTTGAAACTTACAAAAAACATGATCTGTACCACAAACGCATCAAATACACCAAGAAATTTAAAGCGCATGATGAGAACAATACTGCCCAAATCGGCGATACTGTAAAAATCATGGAAACTCGTCCGCTCTCCAAGGACAAACGCTGGAGACTGGTTGAAGTGGTGGAAAAAGCGGTTATCATCTAATGCGTCACATGGCAGTTTTCCCGAAAGGAGGAAATATTAATGATTCAACCATTTACACGCTTGCATGTAGCTGACAACTCCGGTGCGAAGGAACTGATGTGTATCCGCGTATTGGGCGGTACTGGACGTCGGACGGCAGCTATCGGCGATCTGATCGTTTGCTCGGTAAAACAAGCAACACCAGGCGGCGTTGTCAAAAAAGGTGATGTAGTAAAAGCGGTGGTTGTGCGCACGAAGCGCTCTGTACGCCGTAAGGACGGATCTTACATCGCATTTGACGAAAACGCAGCAGTTGTTGTAAAAGACGACAGAAGCCCGCGCGGAACACGTATTTTCGGACCAGTTGCCCGCGAACTTCGCGACAAGGACTACATGAAGATCGTTTCCTTGGCACCGGAAGTTATCTAATAAACTCCCCAAAAAGTGACGAGAAGCTCCGAAGCTGATACCGGGTACTTTTCGGGGGTCCCGATAGAGATCGTTTATAATCATGCTTACAAAGGCTAGTCATAGGAGGTGTAACAAATGCCTAGAGTGAAAAAAGTTCTGGAATCCCATAACAACAAACTGCACGTGAAAAAAGACGATGTGGTTATGGTGATCAGCGGAAAAGATAAAGGCAAGAAGGGCCGCGTCATCGCTGCGTATCCGCGCAAAAACCGCGTACTGGTAGAAGGCGTGAACATGGTGAAGAAGCACCAGAAGCCTAACCAGTTAAATCCGCAAGGCGGCATCATCGAGCAGGAAGCTGCGATCCACGTATCCAACGTTATGCACATCGATCCGAAGAGCGGCAAAGTAACCCGTATCGGTTATAAAGTGCTGGACAACGGCAAGAAGGTTCGTGTAGCGAAAAGATCCGGAGAGATCATCGACTAATATAGCGCTTAAGAAAGGAGGTTAACTCTTCATGGCAGCAAGAATGAAAGAACGTTTTCTGAACGAGATTACGCCGGCTCTGATTCAGAAGTTTAATTATAAAACGGTTATGCAAGTGCCGAAAATCGAGAAGGTTGTTATCAACATGGGCGTAGGCGACGCCGTGCAAAACTCGAAGGTGCTTGATTCCGCTGTGAACGATATGCAGCTGATCGCCGGTCAAAAACCGGTTATCACCAAAGCCAAGAAGTCTATCGCCGGCTTCAAACTGCGCGAGAACATGCCGATCGGCGTTAAGGTAACCCTTCGCGGTGAACGCATGTACTACTTCCTGGACAAATTGTTCAACGTAACGCTTCCGCGCGTTCGTGACTTCCACGGTGTATCGACCAAAGCTTTCGACGGCCGCGGCAACTACACACTGGGTCTGAAAGAACAATTGATTTTCCCTGAGATCGAATATGACAAGGTGGACAAAGTCCGCGGTATGGATATCGTAATCGTAACGACAGCAAAGACGGATGAGGAATCCCGCGAGCTGCTGACTCAGCTGGGAATGCCTTTCGCGAAGTAAGGTTCGGTCGTTCAATTCTCCGAAACTGTTTAGGAGGTGTCAGGCTAAAGTGGCAAAAACTTCGATGAAAGTTAAACAACAACGTGCGCCGAAATTCAAAGTGCGTGCATACACACGCTGCGAGCGTTGCGGTCGTCCACATTCGGTACTGCAAAAGTTCAAAATTTGCAGAATTTGTTTCCGTGAATTAGCTTATAAAGGCCAGATTCCTGGCGTGAAAAAAGCAAGCTGGTAAGAAGTTTATATACGGGAAGGAGGTTTACACCAAATGACTATGTCTGATCCTATCGCAGATATGCTTACTCGCATTCGTAACGCCAACATCGTGCGTCACGAAACGGTAGAGCTGCCTGCTTCGACATTGAAAAAACAAATCGCCGATATCCTGAAGCGCGAAGGCTTCATCCGTGATGCGGAATTTGTTGAAGATAACAAACAAGGGCTTATCCGTATTTTCCTGAAATACGGCCCGCAACAAGAACGTGTTATTACCGGTCTGAAAAGAATCAGTAAGCCAGGCCTGCGCGTATACACAAAGAGCAACGAGGTTCCTCGTGTACTCGGCGGACTGGGCATCGCGATTATCTCCACATCCAAGGGAGTTATGACCGATAAGGAAGCTCGTCAAGCAAAATCCGGCGGCGAAGTTCTCGCCTACGTTTGGTAATCACGTCACAAGATAAGGAGGTGCAACACACATGTCTCGTATTGGTCGCAAACCAATCACAGTGCCTAGCGGTGTAGACGTGACGGTTAACAACACTGTCATCACCGTTAAAGGTCCTAAAGGTACTTTGACTCGTGAACTTCATAAGGATATGAAGGTTACGGTTGAAAATAACGAAATTCTTGTTGTTCGTCCTTCGGACAACAAACTGCATCGCTCTCTTCACGGCACGACCCGCTCCGTTGTCAACAACATGGTAAGCGGCGTGACCGAAGGATTCTCCAAATCTCTGGAACTGGTTGGGGTCGGATATCGTGCAAACAAATCCGGAGATAAAATCGTTCTGAACGTCGGCTACTCCCATCCGGTTGAGATCACTCCGGAACCGGGCATCGAGTTCGAAGTTCCTGCCAACACGAAAATCATCGTTAAAGGCATCGACAAAGAACGCGTAGGCGCCTATGCCGCGAAGATTCGTTCCGTACGCGAACCTGAGCCATATAAAGGCAAAGGGATTAAATATGAGGGCGAACGCATTATCCGTAAAGAAGGTAAAGCCGGTAAGAAGAAATAAGCCGGCTGGCCTTGTTCTTAAGATGCCTATGGCGTCTTAACGTGAAGCTGCCTTAAGGCAAACTGAAGGGAGTGAAAAGGAAGTCATGATTACAAAAGAGGACAAAAATAAAGCTCGTGTCAAAAGACACCTGCGTGTACGTAAGAAAATCGAAGGTACTACTGAACGCCCTCGCCTGAATGTGTTCCGTTCTTCCAAACACATTTATGCTCAACTGATCGATGATGTTAAGGGTGTAACGATCGCATCCGCATCGACGCTCGATAAAGAATTGAAAGATTCTGTAGGCAATGGCGGCAGCGTAGAGGCTGCAAGCAAAGTCGGCCAACTGGTTGCCGAGCGCGCCAAAGCAAAAGGACATACCGTAGTGGTATTCGACCGCGGAGGTTACCTGTATCATGGACGGATTCAAGCGCTTGCTGATGCAGCTCGCGAAGCTGGTCTTGAATTCTAGAAACATTCTTAAAAGGAGGTTAACGACTTGCGTGTAGATCCAAACACTTTAGAGCTGACAGAAAGAGTTGTTCACATTAACCGCGTTGCTAAAGTTGTAAAAGGCGGACGCCGTTTCAGCTTCAGCGCACTGGTTGTTGTCGGCGACGGCAAAGGCTGGGTCGGTGCGGGTATCGGTAAAGCCGGCGAAGTTCCGGATGCGATCCGCAAAGGCATCGAAGACGCCAAGAAAAATTTGATCCACGTTCCACTCGTAGGAACGACGATTCCTCACCTGGTTAACGGACATTTCGGCGCTGGACGTGTACTGCTGAAACCGGCATCGGAAGGTACTGGCGTTATCGCTGGCGGCCCTGTTCGTGCGGTATTGGAACTGGCTGGCGTGGGCGATATTCTGACAAAATCTTTAGGTTCTTCGAACTCCATGAATATGGTCAATGCAACTTTGGAGGGATTGTCCCGTCTGAAGCGCATTGAAGAGGTCGCGAAGCTTCGCGGCAAATCTATCGAAGAGCTTCGCGGTTAAGGAGGGGAACGTCAATGGCTAAATTGCAAATTACCCTCGTTCGCAGCTTGATCGGACGTCCGGAAACACAACGTGTGACCGTTAAGACGCTAGGCCTGCGTAAAATCAACTCGTCCGTGGTTCATAATGATAATCCTGCGATTCGCGGAATGATCAAACAAGTGAGCCATCTCGTATCCGTAACTGAAATTGAAGGCTAAGTCGCCTTTTACCCATTAATAGACATAAGGAGGTGCAAACGATGAAGTTACATGAACTCGCTCCGGCTCCAGGATCCCGTAAAGAACGCAACCGTGTAGGTCGCGGTACTTCCAGCGGTAACGGTAAAACATCCGGCCGTGGTCATAAAGGTCAAAACTCTCGTTCCGGCGGTGGTGTTCGTCCGGGCTTCGAGGGCGGCCAAAACCCACTCTATCGTCGTCTGCCTAAGCGTGGATTCGTCAATCCTACTCGTAAAGAGTATGCGATTGTGAATCTGGAGGAACTGAACAGCTTTGCAGAAGGAACGGAAGTTACGCCTCAATTGCTGCTCGAAACAGGCGTTGTAAAGAACGCGAAGAGCGGCATCAAAATTCTCGGCAATGGAGAAATCACTGTAAAACTTACAGTTCAAGCGAACAAGTTCTCTCAATCTGCGGTAGAGAAAATCGAGGCTGCCGGCGGTAAAACCGAGGTGATCTAATGTTTAAGACGCTTAAGAATATATGGCATGTTGAAGATTTGCGCAAAAGAATTCTGTTTACCCTGTTTGTATTTATCATCTACCGCATTGGTTCGTTCGTGCCGGTTCCCGGTGTGGACAAAACGGTGTTTCAATCGGCCGGCAACGAGGCTGGGAATTCCTTGATGAACCTATTCAACACGTTTTCGGGTGGAGCGCTTAAAAACTTCTCCATTTTTGCGATCAGCATTTACCCGTACATTACTGCATCTATCATCGTGCAGCTTTTGTCGATGGATGTAGTGCCGAAATTTGCCGAATGGGCCAAACAAGGCGAACACGGGAAAAAGCAACTGGCGCAAATTACCCGTTACGGTACGGTAGTGTTGGCTCTGATTCAGGGTTTTGCAACCTCTATCGGTTTCAACCGAATGTATGGTACGCAAATGATGCCGAATGCAACGATCGCAGATTATCTGCTCGTTGCCATTATTTTGACGGCAGGTACTTCATTTCTGATGTGGCTTGGTGAACAAATCACTGAGCGGGGTATCGGAAACGGGATCTCGATCCTGATTTTTGCGGGAATCATCGCAGGCATTCCGGGATATTTTACGGCAACGGCGCAATCGAGCTTTATCCAGCCGGGGCAGACTTTCCTGAATATTCTTAAAGTCGTGGTCGTTGCAATCGTGATTGTGGCGATTATTACGGGTGTTATCTTCGTACAGCAAGGAATTCGGAAGATTCCCGTACAATATGCCAAACGCGTGGTCGGAAACAAAATGTATGGTGGACAAAATACGCACATTCCGCTTAAAATCAATGCGGCGGGCGTAATTCCCGTTATCTTTGCCGTATCGCTGCTTCAATTCCCGATTGTCATCGCCAACTTTTGGTCGACCCATGATTGGGCGAAGTGGATCTCCAACAATCTTTCTCATGACAAGCCGCTCGGCATGGTCCTCTACGTGATCATGATCATCGGATTTACGTTCTTCTATACGTTTGTTCAGATGAATCCGCAGCAGATGGCTGACAATATGAAGAAGAATGGCGGATACATTCCAGGTATTCGTCCAGGCAAAGCTACGGAGAAATATTTGACCCGGGTAATGTCCCGTCTGACGATGTCGGGCGCATTGTTCCTGGCCATCATCTCTGTGCTTCCGGTATTCTTCGGCTCTTTGTCCGGTTTGCCGCGGTCGGTGCAGATCGGCGGCACCGCGCTGCTTATCGTTATCGGCGTCGCACTGGATACGATGAAGCAGATCGAGAGCCAATTGATTAAACGCCATTACAAAGGCTTCATTAACAAATAGGCGATAGGTTCCGGTGAAGCGGCTCATTTACAGACTTCCCGGCGCCTATTGTGCTGTTTCTTGCCTGGTGGCGATCGAGTGCTAAAGGGGAGAGACGTAAGGTGAACATCCTTTTCATGGGCCCGCCTGGAGCAGGCAAGGGAACTCAAGCTGCGGTTATCGTAAAGGAACTGGATATCCCTCATATCTCAACGGGAGACGCTTTTCGTCTCGCGATTAAGCAGGGAACTCCAGTCGGTCTAAAAGCCAAATCCTTTATCGACCAAGGCTTGCTTGTACCAGATGATGTAACGATTGGAATTGTGGAAGAGCGGCTGCAGCAGTCCGATTGCGAAAAAGGTTTTTTATTGGACGGCTTTCCAAGAACTCTTTCGCAAGCGGAAGCGCTGGATGAGCTTCTTGCCCGCATGAATACTTCTCTGGATCATGTTATTAATTTGAACGTGGATCGCGGATTGCTTCTGGCCCGTCTGACCGGACGACGGATTTGCAAGGTATGCGGTGCATCGTATCACTTGATTTTCAACCCGCCGAAACAGGAAGGCATCTGCGACATCGATGGCGGCGAGTTGTATCAGCGTCCGGATGATAATGAAGAAAGTGTTGGCAAGCGATTGGATGAGTATGACAACAAGACGGCGCCGCTGCTTCACTTTTACGAGAATAAAGGTCTTTTGCGTCAGGTAAACGGGGAAAACGAAATCGACGTCGTTTCTGCCGAAATTGTATCTTTACTGCGAGGTTAGTGTAATGATCATATGTAAGTCCGAACAGGAACTTGCCTTTATGAGAGAAGCGGGACGAATTGTTGCCGAGACTCACCGTCTCATGGCACAGGCCATCGAGCCTGGGATTACGACAGGAGAACTCGATAGAATCGCCGATCAATACATTCGCAGTCAAGGTGCTGTGCCGTCATTCAAAGGCTACAATGGTTTTCCTGCCAGCATTTGCGCTTCAGTCAACGATCAGTTGGTGCATGGATTTCCTGGCAAACGCAAACTGGTGGAAGGCGATATCGTATCGCTGGACATTGGAGCGCAGTACAAGGGATATCACGGCGATTCCGCCTGGACCTATGGGGTAGGCAGCATATCCGAAGAAGCCCAGCGGCTCTTGGATGTGACGGAGGGCTCCCTGTACGCAGGCCTTGAGCTGATTAAGCCGGATGTGCGCCTGTTTACAATCTCCCACGCTATTCAAAAATATATCGAAGATGCCGGATTCTCGGTAGTCCGCGAGTATGTTGGGCATGGTGTTGGGGCAGAACTGCATGAAGAACCGCAAATTCCGAACTACGGCATTGCAGACCGCGGTCCGCGGCTTAAGGCAGGCATGGTGCTCGCTATCGAGCCGATGGTCAATGCGGGCAAACGTTATGTCCGAACGCTGGAAGATAACTGGACGGTCGTGACGGTGGACGGTTCGCTGTGCGCTCACTTTGAGCATACAGTGGCGGTTACGCCGGAAGGCATGGAAATTTTCACGAAACTGAATGCGTAGGTGATCTTCGTTGAATGCCGAGAGCAGCCCGCAAGTCGGTCAATTAGTGAAAATACTCAAAGGCAAGGAAGCTGGAGAGATTGCCGTGGTCATCGCTGTTGTGGACAGCAGGTTTGTGTATATTGCGGACGGAGACAAACGCAAGTTTGACGGACCGAAGAAGAAGAACATCCTTCATCTGGAGTTCACTCCGATCGTCAGCAGCGAGGTTGTGAACAGTCTGAAAGAAACCGGACGGGTAACGAATGGAAAGCTGCGCTATGCAGTGATGAATTATGTGCGTTCCGCCGGAATAAGCGCTATGAAGAAAGGAGAGTAGCTGTGGCCAAAGAAGATGTCATTGAGGTGGAAGGCACCGTCATTGAACCGTTGCCGAATGCAACGTTTAAGGTTGAACTGGAGAACGGTCATCAGATTCTTGCCCACGTATCCGGTAAGCTGCGGATGCACTTTATCCGTATTTTGACCGGTGACAAAGTGGTCGTACAGTTATCGCCTTATGATTTGACTAAAGGTCGTATAACTTACCGTAAATAGATCTGCTTTATGCAGAACATGCACGTATGCTTTTGAAGCCAGTTTTACTATCTGTAAAACTGAGCGGGCGTTTTCGAACCCAGTTTTACTGTGTAAAACTTTGAGGAGGTAATAAGCATGAAGGTAAGACCTTCTGTAAAGCCCATTTGCGAGAAATGCAAAGTCATCCGCCGCAAAGGGACTGTAATGGTAATTTGTGAAAATCCGAAGCACAAACAAAAACAAGGTTAAAGAAGGGGGTGTAGCGTAAAATGGCTCGTATAGCTGGAGTGGATTTGCCACGTGACAAACGCGTTGAGATCGCCTTGACTTATATTTTCGGAATCGGTAGAACGACTTCCCAGAAAATTCTTAAAGAAACAGGGATCGATGTTAATACACGTGTCCGTGATTTGACGGAAGATGAAGTCAGCAAACTACGTGAAACGATCGACAAATCGGTCAAAGTGGAAGGCGACCTGCGTCGTGAAATTTCCTTGAATATTAAACGTCTTACCGAGATTGGCTGCTATCGCGGTGTTCGTCACCGTCGCGGCTTGCCGGTTCGCGGTCAACGTACCAAGACAAATGCCCGTACCCGGAAAGGCCCGCGTCGTACGGTAGCAAACAAGAAGAAATAATAAGGGGGGATAAGAGACAATGGCTAAACCGAAAAAAGTCGTACGTACGAAACGTCGCGACCGTAAAAATATCGAATCCGGCGTGGCACATATCCGTTCCACGTTCAACAATACCATCGTTACCATCACGGATCCTCACGGCAACGCTATTTCCTGGGCAAGCTCCGGCGGCCAAGGATTTAAAGGTTCCCGTAAGTCGACTCCGTTCGCAGCCCAAATGGCGGCAGAAGTTGCAGCTAAGGCAGCTATGGAGCACGGCATGAAAAATGTTGAAGTTATGGTTAAAGGACCGGGCGCGGGCCGCGAGGCAGCCATCCGTTCCCTTCAAGCCGCTGGCCTTGAAGTTAACCTCATTAAAGACGTCACTCCGGTTCCGCATAATGGATGCCGTCCGCCGAAACGTCGCCGCGTATAGTGAATCAGCGATGTAAATGTGGTATAAATCCGGCAACATTTGCTAATAATGGTTGTTTAGGCATACTACATGATACACCTGATGGGGTGACAGTTTCATATAGGAGCGACG
Source organism: Paenibacillus durus ATCC 35681 (assembly GCF_000993825.1). NCBI lineage: Bacteria > Bacillati > Bacillota > Bacilli > Caryophanales > Paenibacillaceae > Paenibacillus > Paenibacillus durus. The sequence goes on along the minus strand of NZ_CP011114.1, from coordinate 5,515,031 downwards.
TTGAAGGAGGGTTACACTCGTGATAGAAATCGAAAAGCCGAAGATTGAGACCGTAGAAGCTAATGATGAAGGAACCTATGGGAAATTCGTAGTAGAACCGCTGGAACGTGGATATGGCACGACTCTGGGGAACTCGCTTCGCCGGATCCTGCTGTCCTCCCTTCCGGGAGCCGCAGTGACCTCGGTCCAAATTGACGGCGTTCTGCATGAGTTCTCCACCGTTCCCGGCGTAATGGAAGACGTGACCGAAATCATTTTGAACCTCAAAGCTCTTTCCCTGAAGATTCATTCAGACGAAGAGAAAGTGTTCGAGATTGATGCTGAAGGGGAAGGCGTCGTAACCGCAGGTGACATCCGTGCGGACAGCGATGTTGAGATCCTTAACCCGGACCTTCATATTGCAACGCTGGGACCTGGCGCGAGACTTCACATGCGTATTTTTGCAGGCCGGGGTCGCGGCTATGTCCAAGCGGACCGTAACAAGCGCGAAGACCAGCCGATCGGCGTCATTCCGGTAGATTCCATCTACACTCCGATTTCCCGTGTGAACTACACAATTGACAACACCCGTGTCGGTCAAGTGACCAACTACGACAAGTTGACGATGGAAATCTGGACAGATGGCAGCATCAGACCGGAGGAAGCCGTCAGCCTTGGAGCCAAAATTTTGAATGAGCATCTTGTTTTGTTCGTAGGTCTTACGGATGAAGCGAAGGATGCCGAAATTATGGTTGAAAAAGAAGAAGACAAAAAAGAAAAAGTGCTTGAGATGACAATCGAAGAGCTGGATCTTTCGGTCCGTTCCTACAACTGTCTCAAACGCGCCGGCATCAATACGGTGCAGGAGCTTACCACGAAAACGGAAGAAGATATGATGAAGGTCCGCAACCTGGGCCGCAAATCTTTGGAAGAAGTTCAGGAAAAGCTGGAAGAGCTCGGTTTGGGTCTGCGTACCGAAGAATAAGCGTAAGATTGACGAAGTAGAGGAGGGAAAAACATGGCATACCAAAAGTTGGGCCGTGATTCCAGTGCGCGTAAAGCATTGTTCCGCGACTTGGTAACGGACCTGTTCTTATACGAGCGCATCCAAACCACGGAAGCGAAAGCGAAAGAAGTTCGTACCATCGCCGAAAAACTGATCACCAAAGCGAAGAAGGGCGATCTGCATGCCCGTCGTCAAGTAGCTGCATTCGTACGCCGCGAAACTGCCGACGGAGAGCAGGATGCAATTCAAAAACTGTTCGCTGAAATCGCACCGCGCTATACGGAACGTCCAGGCGGATACACTCGTATCCTGAAGCTCGGACCTCGTCGCGGCGACTCGGCACCTATGGTTTACCTTGAACTGGTAGATCGTGCCTAGTTAATAGCAGCAAGCTTGATTTCCCGATTGCCCCTGTTATCCATCTCTTTTGGAGAAGGGTAGGGGGATGATCCGCGTTATTGTATCAGTGGAATATGGCCCGGCTCTTCTTTCGGAGAGGCGGCGTCATGTCCCGGCTCCTACCGACGGCGTGATCTACCGGATATCTGCATAGGTGTCCGCCAGTCGTGCAGTAAACCGCGGAAATCCGCTTGTTCAATGGAAGGAGCTCCCGAAGGGGCTTCTTTTTTTTGAAATATAAGAGTTCATAAGCTCTGCACTTATCCCTGGCCTTATATTTCTGCGAGAAACGGGTGCCCCCTCCTGTGAGGACGGCGCAGCCGTTTCTTCTTGGGAGGAGAGCCGAAATGCGCAATCTATTCATGAAAGTCACCTATGACGGTACAAACTATGACGGCTTTCAGACTCAGCCCGGAGGCAATACAGTTCAGGATAAGCTGGAACAGGCTATTACCCATCTGACAGGTGAAGTGTTGAAGATTACCGCTTCCGGACGTACGGATGCTGGCGTTCACGCATATGGACAGCCTTTTAATTTCGAGACAGCCTCACGAATTCCGCTGGAGCGTTGGTGTTTGGCACTGAACGCGCGTCTGCCGAAGGATATCGTGGTTACGGAAGCGTACGAAGTGCCGCTCTCTTTCCATTCCCGCCGGGCAGCCAAGCGGAAGACCTATCGATATACGATCAATGGCAACCGGTTTCCGGATCCTTTTCAGCGGCGATTTCAGTTTCATCATCCCGTAGCGCTTGATGTGAAGGCAATGGAGCAGGGGCTGCAGCTTCTGATCGGCACCTACGACTACACTTCCTTCGCATCGCGGAAATCGACGAAGACCTCGCATGTCCGTACAATTTACGAGGCGTATATGGAGATTGACCGAAGCATGTGCAGACCAGGATCGTCCGATCAGGGAGTCATTCACACTTATATTACCGGCAGCGGGTTTTTGCAGCATATGGTACGGATCATCATGGGTACGCTGATTCAAGTGGGAGAGGGTAAACGCCGGCCGGAGTCCATAGCGGACATTCTGGCGGCATGCGACCGGGCTGCCGCCGGCTCGACGGCGGTGGCTAAGGGATTGGCGCTTTGGAATGTAAGCTACCGGGACGCAGAATGAGATTCACATTGATTTTGTTGAAAAAAGACAATTTAATGATCGAAAAACTCTTGCACTCGGTGTGGTTATCCTGTAAAATAAAAGTTGTGTTTTCTTGATGGCTATCCCACAGCCCCGATCAAGAAAGCCCTGAAAATGCTTTACCTAACAACCAAAAATGTAATTTCGATGAGAAATCAGATATACGAGATTTTCGTACGAGAACAAGGAGGAACTATTCATGCGTACCACCTACATGGCGAAGCCGAACGAAGTAGAACGCAACTGGCATATCATTGATGCCGAAGGCAAAACACTCGGCCGTCTGGCAAGTGAAGCCGCCGCTTTGATCCGCGGCAAACACAAACCGCAATTTACCCCTCACGTGGATACTGGCGATTTCGTTATTGTCATCAACGCAGAGAAGATTCATCTGACTGGCAAGAAACTGCAAAACAAGAAATACTACCGTCACTCGCTGCATCCGGGTGGTCTGAAAGTAACCACAGCTGAAACTTTGCTGAACAGCAAACCTGAGCGTGTAATTGAATCCGCCGTTCACGGCATGATTCCGAAGACCCGTCAAGGCAACGCGATGAAGCTGAGATTGAAAGTTTATGCCGGCGCCGAGCATCCACACGCAGCACAAAAACCTGAAGTTTACGAACTTCGCGGATAAGAATAAGGGAGGACAGTTTCATGGCACAAGTACAATACTATGGGACAGGTCGTCGTAAACATTCGGTAGCACGTGTTCGCCTCGTACCGGGTGAAGGACGCATTGTCATTAACAAACGCGACATTAACGAATATTTTGGTTTGGAAACACTCAAACTGATTGTAAAACAACCTTTGACTCTGACTGAAACACTGGGCAGCTACGATGTTCTGGTTATCGCTCACGGCGGCGGAATTTCCGGCCAAGCTGGTGCAATCCGTCACGGCATTTCCCGCGCTCTGCTGAAAGCAGATCCGGAATACCGTTCTTCCTTGAAGAAAGCCGGATTCCTGACTCGTGACCCACGTATGAAGGAACGTAAAAAATACGGCCTCAAGGCTGCACGTCGTGCGCCTCAGTTCTCGAAACGTTAATATTTTTTATGCATCAACGAATTTCAGCCTCTGGCCCCTCACAGCCAGGGGTTTTTATGTTAGCATACTAAGTTCCTACAGCTCGATAACTGAATCAAATTTCTTTAACATTTATAGGGAAATGTTATTTTGCAATCTTTTAATGCTGAAATATCATTGACATCCCATGGGAAAGTTATATACTTATTTCATATTAACTTAGTTGGAATTTAAGCTAATGAAGTTTTATTTTGGGATGGAGGAATACGGAATGAATTTGCTTGAAAAAGAAGAGCTAATCAAAGTGAAGGCTGAAGAATTAGAGCATGCCACACCAGAGGAGATTATTCGCTGGGCGGTGGAAACTTTTCCAAATATAACTTTTGCCTGCAGCTTTGGAGCCGAAGACGTTGTGCTGGTTGACATGCTGCAGAAGGTAAGTCCATCTACCGATATTTTCTACCTGGATACGGATTTTCACTTTCAGGAAACCTATGAAACTAGAGACAAGATCGAAGCGAAATATAACTTGGAATTTGTACGGGTATCCCCGCAAATCACTCCAGAGGAGCAAGCTCAGCAGTATGGCGAGGAACTCTGGAAATCAGAACCGAACCAATGCTGCAATATCCGTAAGGTAGAACCTCTGACGCGTATCTTGTCCCAATACGATGCATGGATTACCGGTATTCGCCGCGACCAGGCCCCAACTCGCGCCAATGCGAAGAAGATCGAATATGATTACAAGTTTGGTCTGGTAAAATTCAACCCGATTGCGGACTGGACGAGCGAAGATGTATGGAATTATATCCGCAGCAACGATGTAATCTATAACCCGCTGCATGACCGCAACTTCCCGAGCATCGGCTGCGAGCATTGCACACGCGCCGTTATGCCTGGCGAAGATCCGCGTGCGGGACGCTGGTCAGATTCCGATAAGACGGAGTGCGGACTGCACAAGTAAGACATATTAATCGCAACAACAGAGAAGGGAAGAAAATAGATGACTGCAATCCTTCCGCATGGCGGAACGTTGATCAATCGGATAGCTGAGGGCAAGGAGAGAGAACGGCTGCTTCAGGAAGCGGCAGGATTCAAGAAGATTGCCATTAATACTTGGACGATCTCTGATTTGGATTTGATCGGTGTCGGCGCATTTTCACCGTTAACCGGTTTTCTGAATGAGGAGGACTATCTTTCCGTAGTCAAGAATATGCGTCTTGCGAACGGAACGGTATGGAGCATTCCGATTACGCTGTCTCTAGGCGATGAGGAAGCTGCCGCTTTGGCGATCGGCAAGCGAGTATCCCTGGTCGGCGAAGAGGACGGAGTAATATACGGGCTTCTGGATGTCGAGAGCATTTACAGCGTCGATCAGCAGGTCGAAGCGCAGAATGTATTTAAGACAACCGATCCGGAGCACCCGGGCGTAAGCAAGCTGCTGGCCCGTAATGCAACCTATGTCGGCGGGTCGATTACCGTACTGAACCGTCCGCAGCCGGAGAAATTCGGAGAGTTTTATTTTGATCCGGCCAAGACCCGCGAAATTTTTACGGAAAAGGGCTGGAGAACAGTTGTCGGCTTCCAGACCCGAAATCCCGTTCACCGCGCCCATGAATACATTCAAAAGTCTGCGATGGAGATTGTAGACGGATTGTTCCTGAACCCGCTGGTGGGCGAGACAAAGTCGGACGATGTGCCGGCAAATGTCCGCATGAAGAGTTACCTGGCCCTGCTCGAAAATTATTATCCGCAGAAACGGACGTTTCTTGGCGTCTTCCCGGCAGCCATGCGTTATGCGGGTCCGCGTGAAGCGATTTTCCATGCCATGGTGCGCAAAAATTACGGCTGTACCCATTTTATCGTAGGCCGCGACCATGCGGGCGTAGGCGATTACTACGGCACATATGAAGCGCAGGAGATATTCTCCAACTTCACAGCCGATGAACTGGATATTACGCCGCTGTTCTTCGAGCACAGCTTCTTCTGCAAGAAATGCGGAAACATGGCTTCGAGTAAGACATGCCCTCATACCAAAGAAGATCATGTAGCCTTGTCCGGGACCAAAGTTCGCGCTATGCTGCGTGAAGGAGTGTGCCCGCCGCCTGAATTCTCACGGCCGGAGGTTGCCCAAATTCTAATCGAAGGCATGAAGGAAGTTACAACCTCATGATCATGGATTAAAGGTACTATTTGACCCTCTTGTCCCATATAGATGAGTAGAATCTATCGGGACGAGGGGGTTTTTTTATGTCCGGCCGTAAAGGTAAAAAGGTCTCGGTCTGGATCTCTTGGAGCGGCATGAAAAAGGGAATTTGGGGCATCGTCCTTATGGCCCTGCTGCTGGGCATTATTTCGTATGATATGCCTACCGCGAGAACGTGGAACTACTGGAGCCTGCCGCTGTCCGGCAAGGTCATTGCAATTGATGCGGGACATGGCGGTCCCGACGGAGGAGCAGTCAGCCGGGAAGGCTTGATTGAAAAAGACATCAATTTGGCCGTCTCGCTCTATTTACGCGATTATCTACAGCAGGCAGGCGCCGTCGTCATCATGACGCGTGAAGGCGATTATGATCTTGCCGGATCGAGCACAAGGGGCTATGCCAAGCGCAAGACAGAAGACCTTAAACGGCGTGTCAGAACGATTGAGGATAAGAGAGCCGATCTTTTCATTAGCATACACATGAACAGCATACCATCAAACCGCTGGAGCGGCGCTCAAGTCTTCTACTATCCGAATCATTCGGGCAATGAAGCTCTGGCAAGTCTTGTACAGGAAGAACTCCGGACAGTTCTTGCGAATACGAACCGAATCGCGAAAACGGTAAATACCGTGTATCTGCTGCAGGCGCTGCGAATGCCATCTATTTTAGTAGAGGTGGGATTTCTGTCACATCCGCAAGAATCGGTGCTGCTAGGAGATGACCTGTATCAGCGAAAAGTGGCGACAAGCATTTACAGAGGCATTCTGCGGTATGAAGCAGGCGAACAGGCCAAGGACTACTCTTTCCCTAAACGGTAATGCTATAATAGACAGAAATGAGATCCGGTCAATAAACTGCCGGCTACAGAACAGGAGTGTTTTCCAATGCTGTCCAGGGAACAAATACAAGAATTGCTGCTGCCGATTACCGACCCGGAAACCGGAAAAAGCCTGGTAGAGCTGCAGTTGATTCGCGATATTATGATTAAGGAAGACCGCATCTCTTTATCGCTGGTATGTCTGGAGACGGATGAAACGAAGCGGATGGAGCTTGAACAGGAAGTGAGGGATCGTCTGCGGGAAGGCGGCGCCGAGAATGTCCATATCCGCTTGCGAGACGCAACCGAGCATGAACGGTCTCTATTGAACCAGGGAGACACAACCGAAGGGGAACAGAAGCTCAAAGGTCACGCGGCGGGTTTGGAAGGGCTTGAGCTGCTGAATGAGAACTCAGGTGTCCATTTCATTGCCATAGCGAGCGGCAAGGGCGGAGTCGGCAAATCGACGGTTACGGTTAATCTGGCTGCTGCTCTCGCGCGAACAGGCAAAAAGGTCGGTCTGATAGATGCCGACATTTATGGCTTCAGCGTTCCGGACATGATGGGGATCGAGGAAGGGCCTGTCGCCCAAGACGGAACGATTATTCCTGTGGAGCGCTTCGGTGTGAAAGTGATGTCGATGGGCTTTTTTATCCGTGAAAATAATCCGGTAATTTGGCGCGGTCCGATGCTGGGCAAAATGCTGCGTCAATTTTTCAGCGATGTCGCCTGGGGAGAGCTTGACTATATGCTGCTGGACTTGCCTCCGGGAACGGGCGATGTGGCGCTTGACGTCCACCAGATGCTGCCGCAGAGTAAAGAGGTTATTGTGACCACTCCTCATGCTACAGCGGCATTTGTGGCGGCGAGAGCGGGCTCTATGGCGCTGCAGACCAATCATGAAATTCTAGGAGTTATCGAAAATATGGCCTATTATCAATGCTCGGCCTGCGGCCAAAAAGATTATATCTTTGGTCGTGGCGGGGGAGCAAGACTGGCCGAAAATCTGCACACGAACCTGATCGGGCAAATTCCGCTTGGAGCGCCGGACAACCATATCTCCGAGCCCGATTTCTCACCATCTGTCTATAAAGCAGGAACGGATACAGCGCGGTTGTTCGACGAAATTGCAGATCGGCTGATCATCAAATGTGAATAAATGCCAAGAAGCCAGGCCCTATTTAGGAGCGCCTGGCTTCTTAGTGAGCTCAAGTCCGTTATCCTGTCTACATAAGATTCACCTTCGTTCATTTTTATGGCTATTGTCCGCCAGATCCGCTATCTCCGCCACCGCCACTATCTCCACCGCCCCCGCTGCCCCCGCTAGCTCCGCCTGAACTTCCCTGGCCGCCTCCCTTTTTCTCGGCTTTTGGCTGAAGCTCTTCATGAACGACCGTTTTGAGCAGGGAGAGCACTTCCATCCGGAACAGAGGATTTTGCATCGTTTCCTGCATGACGGTCATCGTCTGCTTCCGGTAATCTGGCGTTTTGGTAAGATCAAGGAACATTTTCATCATTTCGGGAGATTTCATGATTTGGGCAACCGATTTCTGATAAGTCGGGTCTTTGATCAGTTGAAGGTGTAGTTGCTTGTTCTGGGAATTGATAGCTTTGGCAAAATCCCCGGCAAACCGCGGGTCCTTCATAATTTTCTCAATTTCCTTCTGATACTCGGGAGCTGTAATCGTATCCTTTACCGCCAGACGAATCTGCTCATTAGTCTGCGGCAGCATCTTCATGCTCATTGTGCCACCGCCGCCTCCTCCTCCAGCGCCCCCGCTGGGTGTGGACATTGCTTCCTCAACCGCCTTTTTACCCTCTTCACTTTTTAATATATCGACGACCATTGTCTTCATTTCCTTATAGCTAAACTGCTGTGAAGAAGAGCTGCTCTGCTCGCTTCCGCAGGCCGTCAAGACCAAAATTAGGCTAAGCACAATTCCGCTATTCCGTAATACCGCCCGTCTCATTGGTACCGTCCTCCTTTTTTGGGGATACTGATATGTAGTATGCCGTAGAGAAAACACATTTATGTTTGCGGCGGTCATGGTTTTTTGTCGGCAACCTTGGTAAAATAAATCTGTCACGGGGGTGAGCAGCCTGAATATAAAGAAATGGTTTCATCTGTTCTGGACAACGCTGCTGGTCGGTTCCGCAGGAGCTGTCGCAGCCGGGCTGGCGCTTCAGGGAATCAGCGGCGCCGTTCCATTCAAAAGCTTAACGGACACCTTTCTTTATGCGCTTATTTTATTTGGCTACGGGATGCTTGTAAGCGTCTACTCTCAGCTTGGCTTTTTTGCATACCTGATTCTGAACTATATCGGATTTGGCGTGTTTCCGCGAAAAATATGGCTGTACATACAGCTCGCTCTAGCAGTTATCGCCTTGTTTGATTTGTTTTTTCTGCGTTCGTTCGTCGGGGGAGAGCGGAGCCTGATATCCGATTTGACTCTTGGTCTTTCCATTTTGTTTGCTGCCATTGCTGTTGCTTATTTCAAAGTGCGGGATACCAACGCTTTGGCCTGGATTCCGACGTTCTTCTTCATGACCGGTATTACAATTGTGGAAATGATCGGCGTGCTGCGGATTGGCGTGGATAATGCAACCTTATTTATAGTGGTTCCGTTGATTGCCTGTAATGCATTCCAGATTTTGAGACTTCACCGGATTTTGCGGCCAGCCGCCGGATCGTCCGGAGGAACTCCGTAACTCCGTTCCTTAGGAATCAGGAAGCGGGGTTATTTACGTACGGTACGATTGAGTTTCGGAGGGAGGGGAATATATGAACATCGACCGCTATATGATAAAAGACACAGACGGCAAAATACTGCCCAAGCTCAACCCTGACGAAACGGGAGACTTCACAAATAAAGAAGAGGCCGAGGCCCAAATGGGCGCTCTCAAGGAACGCCTTGCCGAACTGCAGGACATTTTTTTCGCTCAAAAGAAGCATGCGCTGCTGATTGTTCTTCAAGGGATGGATTCGAGCGGTAAGGACGGTACGGTAAAGCATGTTTTTTCGGGAATCAATCCACAGGGCTTTACGGTGACCAGCTTCAAAAAGCCGACCCTGGATGAGTCGGCCCATGATTTTTTGTGGAGAGTGCATAAACAGACCCCGGCCAAAGGATATATATCGGCCTTTAACCGTTCACACTATGAAGAGGTGCTCGTACCCCGCGTTCATGGAGGCCAGGACAAAGCTGAAACCAAACGGCGCTTTCGCCATATCCGGCACTTTGAAGAGATGCTGACGGAGGAGAACACGATTATCATTAAGCTGTTTCTTCATATCTCGAAAGACAAACAGCTGGAGAAAATCCAGGAGCGGCTCCAGGACCCGACCAAGCATTGGAAGTTCGATGCGAGCGATCTCGAAGAACGGAAATATTGGGACGACTATCAGGAGGCTTACGAAGATATTTTTAAAGAGACTTCCAAAAGTAATGCGCCATGGTACTGGATTCCGGCCAATCACCGCTGGTTCCGTAACTATTTGGCATTGTATATCGTAGTTAAGACATTGGAGAAGCTAAAGCTCTCTTATCCCAAGCTGAACACCCTGACTCCGGATATTTCCGAACTGATCTCCCCGCGTCATTAATCGGCCGGAAGTCCCTGCCCAATAAAAGATTACAGACCAGCGGCATCCTCCAGCCGATCATTAAGCCACGCCGAGTCCCTAACTTCCTTACCTTCGGTGCTGCCTTGGCTGATTAGCTCGGAGACAGTCACAAATTCATAGCCTTGACTGCGAAGCGCATCGATAATATGCGGAAGCGCCTCATGGGTTTGCTTGCAGGAGTCGCTGGCATGGAGCAGTACGATATCACCGGGATGAGCTTTGGTGGTCACGCGCTTCACTATATTTTCTACACCGATATTTTTCCAATCCAGCGAATCGGTATCCCATTGGATGACTTTATAGCCGAGGTCGTTTGCCACCTGTAGGACTCTTTTGTCAAAATCGCCGTTGGGCATGCGGATCAGCTTCGGTTCTTTCCCGGTTAATTCATTCAGAATTGTACCTGCCGTCGTAATCTGATTTCTAATTTCCTCGCTGCTCAGCGTGCTGTAATTGACATGCTTGTGGCCGTGGCTGCCAATCTCATACCCTGCATTTTTTATATTCGCCACAATGTTCTGATGCGTCTTGCTCCATGGGGAAGACAGGAAGAACGTAGCTTTGTCGACTTTCTTGTCCTCCAGCACCTTAAGAATCGGCCCCGGACGTTTCTCCCCCCAACTGATATCAAAGGTCAGGGCGATCAGCTTTTTCTCCGTAGGTACACTGTAAATGGCGGAAGGGGGCGATTCGGAAAAGACGGTAATATTGCCGCGTTCTACATAAACGACTCCGGCAGCAAGCAGAGCAGCGGCGCAAATGTAGAAGAAACGCTTTATTTTTTTGCCGCTGAATACATAGAAGGAATTCATTCACTCAAGACTCCTCTCCCATACGAAAGCTTGTTTGTTCTAAATGTATGCTCGTACGGAAAGGTTATGACTTGGTATACAACGAAACTCCTAGGAGGTAAGACATGTTCTCTATATTTACTTTTGGCCGTGATCTCTACACAATACGCAAGGCGCTTATGCTCTCAAGTCTGTTATTCATAATCGGCATTGCAGTCGGATGGATTGGAACGGGCAGTCTGGAGCGGCTTCTGATGCAGCAGTTACAGGGACTGGGCAGCATTAGCGAAAAATTACGGGAATCGTCCAATCCGCAGTTGAGCTTTTTTGTATTTATCTTTTTGAACAATAGCATTAAAGGTATTCTAATTATTTTTCTGGGAGCCTTGTTCGGCATTCTTCCGGCCATCTTTCTCTTGATTAACGGGGCAGTCATCGGTTTTTTAGTGCACACATTTGTGCTTCAGGGAAAAGATGTATTTGAACTGATTGTCAAGGGGCTGCTGCCGCATGGGATTATTGAAATCCCCGCCATCATTATAGCTTGTGCTTTCGGCCTTCAGTTTGGCGCCAACGTGGCGGCAAGCATGGTGAGAAGAACACGAAGCGGGGGAGATTGGCCATCCTTTATGCGCCAGACGCTGACGGCGTCCATTTGGATCGTTATATTGCTGCTTATTGCAGCGGTCATTGAGAGCACAGTAACTTTTGCGCTCTTATCATAAAATTTCGAATAATTGCGCATACCATTAAAACGCAAGAACGTAAATTTGGGGTAATGAACAGTATAAATAAAATATCAGTTTTTATAGGAAATAAATATAATTATGGTTATTATTTGGACACTTCGGTTAATCTAGTGTAAGCGGTAGTTCAAGCAGAATCTCCGGTTTAATCAGAATAAATAAAGGAGGCCAAGCATATGTTGGGTATGTTGTTCAACGATAAAGAATGCAAAGAACTGGACTATGTCTTGCGTAAAGAATTGGATGAAATGCTGCTCGACTTAAGCGATCAACGATTGGATCAAAATATCAGACATGCTATTGCCAACAGATACAAGACTGTTTTTCGCATGTATGCTCGTTTCGCGCCGCAAAAGGAACTTTCCAAATACGCTTGGGGCGGCCGCTCTTCCCAAATCAAGCATTAATAAATAGCGGATGTTTCATTAATAAAAAAAGGGTTGACTAAAGAGGAAGCGCCGTGATACATTATATCTCGCGCTCCTTTTTGTTATGTTAGAAGGCGCAGGCAAGAAAAATTGAGAAAAAGTTTTTTCGAAAAAGTACTTGCCAAACAGATAGACAGTATGATATATTATAAAGGTCGCCGCGTGAGACGCGACGATGCACTGAGAGAGATATTGATCTTTGAAAACTGAACAACGAGTGAGTAGGAATTCGCTTGGCGAGTTCCAAAATGAAGAGAAGAAATTCTCGTCAGATGTTTCAAATGAGCGAATCGCTCTTTTCGATATCTGAATATGAAATCATCCGCTCAGCTGAGTTGGACTGATTTCATATTCGGTCGATGTTGCTCTGCAACATCTTTATTGGAGAGTTTGATCCTGGCTCAGGACGAACGCTGGCGGCGTGCCTAATACATGCAAGTCGAGCGGAGTTGTGATGGAGCTTGCTCCTAATCAACTTAGCGGCGGACGGGTGAGTAACACGTAGGCAACCTGCCCCTTGGACTGGGATAACTACCGGAAACGGTAGCTAATACCGGATAATTCCTCTTAGCTCCTGCTAGGAGGCTGAAAGGCGGAGCAATCTGTCACCAAGGGATGGGCCTGCGGCGCATTAGCTAGTTGGTGGGGTAACGGCTCACCAAGGCGACGATGCGTAGCCGACCTGAGAGGGTGAACGGCCACACTGGGACTGAGACACGGCCCAGACTCCTACGGGAGGCAGCAGTAGGGAATCTTCCGCAATGGGCGAAAGCCTGACGGAGCAACGCCGCGTGAGTGATGAAGGTTTTCGGATCGTAAAGCTCTGTTGCCAGGGAAGAACGTCCTTAAGAGTAACTGCTTAAGGAGTGACGGTACCTGAGAAGAAAGCCCCGGCTAACTACGTGCCAGCAGCCGCGGTAATACGTAGGGGGCAAGCGTTGTCCGGAATTATTGGGCGTAAAGCGCGCGCAGGCGGCTGTTTAAGTCTGGTGTTTAAACCATGGGCTCAACCTGTGGTCGCACTGGAAACTGGACAGCTTGAGTGCAGAAGAGGAAAGTGGAATTCCACGTGTAGCGGTGAAATGCGTAGAGATGTGGAGGAACACCAGTGGCGAAGGCGACTTTCTGGGCTGTAACTGACGCTGAGGCGCGAAAGCGTGGGGAGCAAACAGGATTAGATACCCTGGTAGTCCACGCCGTAAACGATGAGTGCTAGGTGTTAGGGGTTTCGATACCCTTGGTGCCGAAGTTAACACAGTAAGCACTCCGCCTGGGGAGTACGGTCGCAAGACTGAAACTCAAAGGAATTGACGGGGACCCGCACAAGCAGTGGAGTATGTGGTTTAATTCGAAGCAACGCGAAGAACCTTACCAGGTCTTGACATCCCTCTGAATACGTTAGAGATAGCGTAGGCCTTCGGGACAGAGGAGACAGGTGGTGCATGGTTGTCGTCAGCTCGTGTCGTGAGATGTTGGGTTAAGTCCCGCAACGAGCGCAACCCTTGACTTTAGTTGCCAGCAGGTAGAGCTGGGCACTCTAGAGTGACTGCCGGTGACAAACCGGAGGAAGGTGGGGATGACGTCAAATCATCATGCCCCTTATGACCTGGGCTACACACGTACTACAATGGCCGGTACAACGGGAAGCGAAGCCGCGAGGCGGAGCCAATCTTATAAAGCCGGTCTCAGTTCGGATTGCAGGCTGCAACTCGCCTGCATGAAGTCGGAATTGCTAGTAATCGCGGATCAGCATGCCGCGGTGAATACGTTCCCGGGTCTTGTACACACCGCCCGTCACACCACGAGAGTTTACAACACCCGAAGTCGGTGGGGTAACCCGTAAGGGAGCCAGCCGCCGAAGGTGGGGTAGATGATTGGGGTGAAGTCGTAACAAGGTAGCCGTATCGGAAGGTGCGGCTGGATCACCTCCTTTCTATGGAGAATCGTTTCTCGTAGCAGAAACATTCAAATACGGAAGCTTGACTTCCGGCAACGCTCACTCGTTGCTCAGTTTTGAGAGAGTAAACCTCTTTCAAGCGTTTGGTGGCGATGGCGGAGGGGTTCCACGCGTACCCATCCCGAACACGACCGTTAAGCCCTCCAGCGCCGATGGTACTTGGACCGAAGGGTCCTGGGAGAGTAGGACGCTGCCAAGCGCAATCTTATGGGTTTTCCGTAAGAGTATATGCAAGACTAAGGGCCTTTAGCTCAGCTGGTTAGAGCGCACCCCTGATAAGGGTGAGGTCGGTGGTTCGAGTCCACTAAGGCCCACCACTTAATAATTGAATTCCCTTTTATGGGGCCATAGCTCAGCTGGGAGAGCGCCTGCCTTGCAAGCAGGAGGTCAGGAGTTCGATCCTCCTTGGCTCCACCATAACATGCAAGAAACTTGATCCTTGAAAACTGGATACCGAAACGAAAATTGCGTTTTAGAACATCTTTTAGCTGAAACTTGTGTCAAGCGATTGATCAAGTGAAGTAAGAGTGCTTAGTTGGTTAAGCTATTAAGAGCACACGGAGGATGCCTAGGCGCCAGGAGCCGACGAAGGACGTGGCGAACAACGAAAAAGCCTCGGGGAGCTGTAAGCAAGCTTTGATCCGGGGGTGTCCGAATGGGGAAACCCGGCTGTGGTAATGCACAGTCACTTCCATCTGAATACATAGGATGGATAGAGGCAGACCAGGGGAACTGAAACATCTAAGTACCCTGAGGAAGAGAAAACAAGAGTGATTCCGTCAGTAGCGGCGAGCGAACGCGGAACAGCCTAAACCGAAGAGCTTGCTCTTCGGGGTTGTGGGACGTCTTACATGGAGTTACAAAGGAATAGGGTAAACGAAGAGGTCTGGAAAGGCCCGCCAGAGAAGGTAACAGCCCTGTAATTGAAATTCGATTCCCTCCAAGACGGATCCCGAGTAGTGCGGGGCACGTGAAACCCCGTATGAATCCGGCAGGACCATCTGCCAAGGCTAAATACTCCCTGGCGACCGATAGTGAAACAGTACCGTGAGGGAAAGGTGAAAAGCACCCCGGAAGGGGAGTGAAACAGTGCCTGAAACCGTGTGCTTACAAGAAGTCAGAGCCCATTTTAGGGGTGATGGCGTGCCTTTTGTAGAATGAACCGGCGAGTTACGTTTAACGTGCAAGGTTAAGGCGAGGAGCCGGAGCCGCAGCGAAAGCGAGTCTGAATAGGGCGCTTAAGTACGTGGGCGTAGACCCGAAACCGGGTGATCTACCCCTGTCCAGGGTGAAGGTGCGGTAACACGCACTGGAGGCCCGAACCCACGAACGTTGAAAAGTTCGGGGATGAGGTGGGGGTAGCGGAGAAATTCCAATCGAACTCGGAGATAGCTGGTTCTCCCCGAAATAGCTTTAGGGCTAGCCTCGGTGAATGAGAGTAATGGAGGTAGAGCACTGATTGGGTGCGGGGCCCGCAAGGGTTACCAAGCTCAGTCAAACTCCGAATGCCATCTACTTGTCGCCGGGAGTCAGACAGTGAGTGCTAAGATCCATTGTCAAAAGGGAAACAGCCCAGACCATCAGCTAAGGTCCCCAAGTGTGTGTTAAGTGGGAAAGGATGTGGAGTTGCACAGACAACCAGGATGTTGGCTTAGAAGCAGCCACCATTGAAAGAGTGCGTAATAGCTCACTGGTCGAGTGACTCTGCGCCGAAAATGTAACGGGGCTAAACACACCACCGAAGCTATGGCTTGATGCTTGCATCAGGGGTAGGGGAGCGTTGTGTATACATTGAAGGTTGACTGTAAGGACAGCTGGAGCGTACACAAGTGAGAATGCCGGTATGAGTAACGAAAAGATCAGTGAGAATCTGATCCGCCGAAAGCCCAAGGTTTCCTGAGGAAGGCTCGTCCGCTCAGGGTCAGTCGGGACCTAAGGCGAGGCCGACAGGCGTAGTCGAAGGACAACAGGTTGATATTCCTGTACCACCGTAATCCGTTATCGAGCAATGGGGGGACGCAGGAGGGTAGTGACGCGGACTGATGGATGTCCGTCCAAGCAGTGAGGCTGATGTGTAGGCAAATCCGCGCATCGCAAGGCCAGGCTGTGATGGGGAGCGAAAATTGTAGTAGCGAAGGTCATGATCTCACACTGCCAAGAAAAGCCTCTAGCCAGGAGAAGGTGCCCGTACCGCAAACCGACACAGGTAGGCGAGAAGAGAATTCTAAGGCGCGCGGAAGAACTCTCGTTAAGGAACTCGGCAAAATGACCCCGTAACTTCGGGAGAAGGGGTGCCTCGGTAGGGTGAATAGCCCGAGGGGGCCGCAGTGAAAAGGCCCAAGCGACTGTTTAGCAAAAACACAGGTCTGTGCGAAGCCGCAAGGCGAAGTATACGGGCTGACGCCTGCCCGGTGCTGGAAGGTTAAGGGGAGCGGTTAGGGGTAACCCGAAGCTGTGAACCGAAGCCCCAGTAAACGGCGGCCGTAACTATAACGGTCCTAAGGTAGCGAAATTCCTTGTCAGGTAAATTCTGACCCGCACGAATGGCGTAACGACTTGGGCGCTGTCTCAACGAGAGATCCGGTGAAATTTTAATACCTGTGAAGATGCAGGTTACCCGCGACAAGACGGAAAGACCCCATGGAGCTTTACTGCAGCTTGATATTGAACTTGGGTACGATCTGTACAGGATAGGTGGGAGCCTTGGAAGCCGGAGCGCCAGCTTCGGTGGAGGCGCCGTTGGGATACCACCCTGATCGTATCTAGGTTCTAACCTGGTACCCTAAGCGGGTACGGGGACCGTGTCAGGCGGGCAGTTTGACTGGGGCGGTCGCCTCCTAAAGCGTAACGGAGGCGTCCCAAGGTTCCCTCAGAATGGTTGGAAATCATTCGAAGAGTGCAAAGGCAGAAGGGAGCTTGACTGCGAGACCTACAAGTCGAGCAGGGACGAAAGTCGGGCTTAGTGATCCGGTGGTACCGCATGGAAGGGCCATCGCTCAACGGATAAAAGCTACCCTGGGGATAACAGGCTTATCTCCCCCAAGAGTCCACATCGACGGGGAGGTTTGGCACCTCGATGTCGGCTCATCGCATCCTGGGGCTGAAGTAGGTCCCAAGGGTTGGGCTGTTCGCCCATTAAAGCGGTACGCGAGCTGGGTTCAGAACGTCGTGAGACAGTTCGGTCCCTATCTGTCGTGGGCGTAGGAAATTTGAGAGGAGCTGTCCTTAGTACGAGAGGACCGGGATGGACGTACCGCTGGTGCACCAGTTGTTCCGCCAGGAGCATGGCTGGGTAGCTACGTACGGACGGGATAAGCGCTGAAAGCATCTAAGCGTGAAGCCCCCCTCAAGATGAGATTTCCCAGTTAGTAAGACCCCTTGAAGACGACGAGGTAGATAGGTTGGAGGTGGAAGCACGGCAACGTGTGGAGCTGACCAATACTAATCGGTCGAGGGCTTATCCAAAAAACACCCCAAAAAGTGAAGCGGAGGCTTCGAAGAGTATGCCGAATACTTTTCGGGGACCCCGGGAACTGAAGGGGTAAGACGCAATGTTTCGTTTCGATCCAGTTTTCAGGCGATTGAGGCCTGCCGTTTGGTGGCGATGGCGGAGGGGTTCCACGCGTACCCATCCCGAACACGACCGTTAAGCCCTCCAGCGCCGATGGTACTTGGACCGAAGGGTCCTGGGAGAGTAGGACGCTGCCAAGCGGACAACCATTCCCTGATAGCTCAGTTGGTAGAGCACTCGACTGTTAATCGAGTTGTCACAGGTTCGAGTCCTGTTCGGGGAGCCATGCTCTCATAGCTCAGTAGGTAGAGTGCATCCATGGTAAGGATGAGGTCACCGGTTCGATCCCGGTTGAGAGCTCCATATCTGCTCGGCCCGTTGGTCAAGGGGTTAAGACACCTCCCTTTCACGGAGGTAACAGGGGTTCGAATCCCCTACGGGTCACCATTATCATTAGTTTTTGGGGTTGAGAGCCCCGCAGGTTTAATTAACTCAAGTGGATTGCCACATATGGAGGCTTAGCTCAGCTGGGAGAGCATCTGCCTTACAAGCAGAGGGTCGGGGGTTCGATCCCCTCAGCCTCCACCATATCCTTCTTAATATTTGAGGATTATATGGGCATTATATAGGTATCCATTATTGGGGATTAGCCAAGCGGTAAGGCAACGGACTTTGACTCCGTCATGCATAGGTTCGAATCCTATATCCCCAGCCACTTCACCTCAAAAAGTGAAGTGAAGCTTAGATGATGATTCCGAGTACATTTCGGGGACCCCATCTTACGCGAGCCATTAGCTCAGTTGGTAGAGCACCTGACTTTTAATCAGGGTGTCGAAGGTTCGAGTCCTTCATGGCTCACTTTTAAGTAACTTGCGCGTGTGGCGGAATTGGCAGACGCACTAGACTTAGGATCTAGCGTCTTTGACGTGGGGGTTCAAGTCCCTCCACGCGCACCATTTAAATGCGGACGTGGCTCAGCGTAGAGCATCGCCTTGCCAAGGCGAGGGTCGCGGGTTCGATTCCCGTCGTCCGCTCCATATTTTGCGCCCTTTAGCTCAGCTGGATAGAGCGTTTGACTACGAATCAAAAGGTCGGGAGTTCGAATCTCTCAGGGCGCGCCATTATATTAACGGGATGTAGCTCAGCTTGGTAGAGCACCTGGTTTGGGACCAGGGGTCGCATGTTCGAATCGTGTCATCCCGATTTTCACCTTTGCGGGTGTAGTTCAATGGTAGAACTTCAGCCTTCCAAGCTGATAGCGTGGGTTCGATTCCCATCACCCGCTCCAGTTTTAAAATAACTACATAAGCAACTATTCATGTAGAACAGACACTCTTACTTTGGTAAGAGTTTTTTTGTTTTTGCCTAAGCTGCATAGTGCTGTTAACAGCAGCAAGGGTGTCTATTTATTTCAGAGGTAATTAATATGATGAGAATATGCTTGGCAGTCCCGTCAGCTTTCAGGGGCAAACCCTGTATGTGGCCCGGGCGGAAACGGTGATTGAAGGCGGTCTGGTTGTCAGCCGTTATCACCTTCGTAATAAGCAGGGCTTTGAATGCCGGACGGTTTATGCCACGCAGCTGGCGGGAGTGTCCCTTTTTGGCAAGGTAACGAAGATCTCCAAAGATAAAGTACAGCTCCATCTGGAAATCGATCAGGGCTCCTCCTCATCCGGCTCCATGTGGTTCCCTTACTCTACCGTCTACTCTTCTCCGGATGGCAGCGGCTGGTATGTCATGCCGGAAGAGGGGGATGAGGTACGCTTGTATTTCCCCGACGAACAGGAGCACCATGCTTTCGCTGCAAGCTCCGTCGATATCACCTCCTCCGACCCCGTCAAGCGCAGTGACCCTTCCGTGAAAAGCATCAGCACCAAGTATGGCAAACAGATCGTGTTCAAACCGGGAGCCGTAGAAATTATCGGCAGCGGCCAGCTTCTCATGCGTCTGACCGATGAAGGCGGCATTGAAATCAACAGTGACAAAAAAATCTTGCTAAAGGCCGAAGAGGATATCGAAATCCGGGGCAGCAAGGTATTCATCGAAGGCGATGAAGGCGTAGATCTGATCCAAGCC
This sequence comes from Paenibacillus durus ATCC 35681, assembly GCF_000993825.1. NCBI lineage: Bacteria > Bacillati > Bacillota > Bacilli > Caryophanales > Paenibacillaceae > Paenibacillus > Paenibacillus durus. Next base: position 5,495,316 of record NZ_CP011114.1, on the reverse strand, counting down.
GGGGCTACATTGCAGATCATGGACAATGTCACGCTTAAAGGCGGCAAGGTGAACATCGAATGAAGAGGATGGACCGGGATGCGGCGCTGCAGGATTTTCTGGAGAGGCATGTGCTTGAAGGCTGGCTGGGCGATCTTTCGCTGATTGAGCAGTATGTGGAAGAGCATAACGAACAGATTGAGGCCGACCTCCTGAGCGCATTCGAAGCCGTGTGTGAAAAGGCATTGCTGCAGCAGCGCGCGGGGATGAAGGGTGACATCCAATATATGTATATCTCCTTGCTTCGCACTAGTTTACTTGAAAATAAAGCGTACTACCGGATCGACGCCCATGATGCCAACTGGTTTCTGGACCCGGTAGAGTGCGCGGAATTATGGTCGGCGGATTTTGTGTTCAGGCCGCTCTTCAACCGAATGGCAGGACTCGAAGAAGTTAAAAGAGACTATGCCCGCAAGATTACGTCGATGGATATCGAGCAAATCACGCAGATCGAAGCCGTTAAATATCATCTGCTGACACTTCAATTTCTTAAAACCATGATTCCGGCTCTAATCACAAGCCCAAAACTGGAGGAACTGGCTAAGGCGGAACCGTTCACCCTATCGGCTGGTGAGTACCGGGATGAGAGTATCATCCTGTGTAAACTGGAACGCCAAACGGCCGAGGCGGGGGCGGCATCCCCATTTGCGGAAAGAGGGGAGAAGCGATGGATTATTTCTACTTAAAGCAGGATCAGCGGTATACCGATGTACCGGTGCTGCAGAAAGGGATGGGACGCATCGACCTGTGGAAAGTGAATAAGCTGCCGCCTGAAGAGCTGCCGCGGGTGCTTGTGTTCCATGTCAAGGCGGGCAAGGAGAGCCAGTTTGTCGATTTTATGGAAAGCCCGTTTCCGCTGCTTTCCGACCGGCTGATGAAGCTGATGAAGGTGTATGTTCCAGAGTGCCGATTTAAACCGGCGGCCCTGATCAACCCGGAACTCCAGCTGCAGAAGAACTACTATCTGCCTTTTTTGGAAGAAATCGAGGCGTTGTCGCCGCGCAGTGAGTTTAATCTGGACCGGAGTGTGCTTAGATCTGCCGTTCTTCAAGAAGAGCGTATACGGGGCAAAAAAATATTCAAAGTCGCCGGTGTCGCCACACCGCTGCTGGTGATCCGGCTTGATGTGGCCGAAAGCATCTTGAGGCGGGATTTCACCGGCCTCCGGCTGGAAAGAGCAGAACTGGATACCTGAGGGGAGGATGAAGAAATGTCAAGTCTGGAAGCTTACATCGTACGCGGCGCGACCATGCGCTGCCAGTACGGAACGCATGCGCGGAAGATTAACCTGCCGGTCAGCCACGGCGCCTATTACAAAGGAAAGCCTTTGATGAACCAAGGGGATTATAAGCCGGAGAACGTGCCTCATTTCGGCATTTGCGCCAGTCCATCGAACCCGAGCGGCGAGACGATTTATTTGGTGTCGGAACAAGGGGAGACGATTCAAGGCAAACCTTGCCTGCCGGTGATTACGGCCTGCTGGAATCAGACGAAAGCGGATATGCTTGTTGGGGATCAGCCGGCGCTGACCAGCGCGTCTTACCTGATCTGCCAGCATTTGCCCGAGGGCTGCATTTATTTTGAAAAGACGGGCCAGGAAGATGAATAGCCGGGAGGAGGTGCAAAGACGATGATCCATTATCATCAGCTCAAGGTCGTCTCCCCTTTTTACATACAGCGTATTACGGATCTGACTCTGGAGTGGAAGCCGGGGGAACATGGCCGGATGACCCTTCACGCCATCAGTGAGGAAGCGCGTCAGACGTCTGCTGTCCTGGGGGCTTCCGCCGAGGATGAGATTCACCTGTTCTATAGCGAAGACGGGCAGGATCTCCCCTTGTTTAAAGGAACGGTCAGCCATGTTGCGCTATCCCATATCCAGGGCGTCCATCAGGTGGTCATTGAAGGCGTTAGCAGTTCTTATCAGATGGATATTGAAAAAAAGAAGCGTTCCTTTCCCGAGGCGAATCAAACCTATCCGGAACTCGTGTCCAAAGTCATGCAGGATTATCCGAATAGCGATGCTTTACCTAGCGCCGGTGAACAGGGGGCCGTAGGCGACGCCATCTTGCAGTACGATGAAACGGACTGGGAGCTGCTCAAGCGGCTGGCCAGCCGCTTACAGGCGGTTATCGTATGTGATATATTGGAAGCAGCAGGGCCGAAAATCTACTTTGGTATGCCTCAGGGAACCGCCCGTACCCTGCCCGAAGGCACAGCGTATACCGCTCGCAAAAACTTAACCGCCTACAAGCGGGCTGGGGGAGTCGAAGCCGGACTGCATGATACTGACTTTTTTGAGTATGAAGTCGAGACAGGAGAACGTTACGCGATTGGGGATCAGGTTCGATATCTGAACAAGGACATGATCGTCAGCGGCGTGGCGGCGCGGATGGATAAAGGAGTACTGCGGTTCACCTATACGCTGTCCCGCCCGGAGGGCGTCCGCAGTCTGGAGCTGGGAAATGCGCGGATGGCGGGCCTGTCGCTAGAAGGCGAAGTGCTGGACGTTCGGGGAGAAGAAGTGAAGCTGCGGCTGGACATTGACAAGGACGACGGCAAAGCCGATCCGTACTGGTACCCGTTCGCACCGGTGACGGGAAGCGCGATGTACAGCATGCCAAAGCCCGGGACCAAGGCGAGCCTGTATTTTCCGAATGCGCAAGGGTCGCGGGCGATGATCGTGAGCGCGGTGCGGACGAACGGGGAAGGTTGCGCCAAGACAGGGGACCCGAACAACCGTTATTTCGGAACCGAGCACGGGAGCGAGCTGAAGCTGGCGCCGGACATGATCCAGATAATGGGCGATCCGGGCGGAACGCTGCAGCTGAGCCTAAGCGATGCCACGGGAGTGGAGCTGAAAAGCCCAAAGAAGCTGACGCTGACGGCCGGGAAAGAACTAACGTTGTTCACGCCAAAGAAAATAACGATCCGCAGCACCAGCCTGATTATGGCGTACCAAAAAGGAGCGAAAGCCGGACTATCGGTAGAGAATGAATACCATCTGCTGGGAACGACGGTGCAGGCGAAGGGAAGCGACCAAACCAGCTATCCGCCATTTGATGATGAGCCGAAGGCAGCCGAACCGCCGCCTCCGCCTCCGCCGGAGCCGTTCAATTGGGGGAAGCTGCTGAAAAATGTGGCGATTGGACTGGCTGTAGTAGCGGCCGTAACGGCGGTGGCGGTGCTGTCGGTGGCAACCCTGGGTACGGCGACGATGGTCATGGTGGGAGTCGGCGCGGCCGTGGCGGGAAGCTTGGCCGTGGGCAGCAAGGCGGTCTCGGATATCCGGCGGGGCGAAGTGAGCAGCATGCTCGACTATGCCACAACGGGATTGCGGGAAGCAAGCATCGGAGCGGTGTGCGGAGCGATCTTCGGGCCGTTCGGAACGGGAGGAACGCTGCTAACACGGATGGCCGCGGGCGGAGCGGACGGCGCATTCAGCAGCGCGGTCAGCCAGCTGATGTCGGGAGAGAAGGTCAACTGGGGAGAAGTTGCCCTCGCGGGCGGAATAGGATTTGCCATGGCAGGGCTGCTGGATGCGGAGGTGCTGGGAGCCATCGGCACGGGGATCGGCAAGATCGGCGGAAAAGCATCTGCGTGGGTCAAAGATGGATTCTCCAGCGTGATGAACGGGTTCGGCAAAGCGGTGCAGAAGCTGAAAAATGCAGGCAGCGAACTGGCAGGTACGATAAGCCGCGGCTCCAGTTATTTAAATCCGAAGAATTATCAGTTACAGGAGTTCGCATTCGTAGGCGGTCCCTCGGGAGGCTTCCGGTTTGCAAAGGTTGGGGATGAGCCTTTGGTGGGAAGTGCCGGAAGAGGGACCAAAGGGTCGGGTGGCGGTACACCTCCGAAACCAAATAAACCGCCAGAGAAACCTCTGGAAGCTGGGGGGACGGGTAATGTTCCTGAGGGTTATTATCAAGATGCGAGTGGAAGATGGCACCGTCCTGACGGGGGTTATGCAAGTAACAAAGAAGTGGGTTTACCTGAACCAAATGGCCTTACAAAGCGTTTAGAATATATGGGTGATACGCCTGGAAAAAACTCTAGAACAGGTAAAGAAGTAATAGAGCGAATGAAAAATGAAGTTCCACCAAAAATTCGGGCAACACGTGATGGTGAAATGGAGTTTATGGCAAGTGATGGAAAGTGGTATCCTCTAGATCAAGCAGATATGGCTCATCTAACTGACGCTGTCTCGTGGTGGAACAGTACGGGGAGATATTATGGTACAAAGTCCCCAGAGGTCAGGGAATGGATGCTTGACTCCAATAATTATGTGTTAGATCATTATAGTTTGAACCGATCCGCAGGTGCGAAGTTAAATGAAACCTACTTGCCACCAGATAAATAATGGAGGGAATGAATATTGGAACTAGATGATCAACTATATGAACGAATTTTACAACTGTGTAAAGAGGGAAATGCTTTAACTGAAAAAGGACAAATTATTAAAGCTATCGAGAGCTATACAGCCGCTCTGGAACTGGTTCCGTTACCGAAGAATAACTGGGAAACAAGTACATGGATTTATACAGCATTAGGCGACACTTATTTTCATAACAATAGCTATGAAATGGCAAAAAATAATTTTTATGATGCTTTAAACTGTCCAGGTGGGATTTCAAATCCATTTATTTTACTGAGACTTGGAGAGAGTTTGTTCGAGTGTGGGGAGCTTGATAAAGCTAAGGACTATCTGTTAAGAACTTACATGTTAGAAGGATATAAAATCTTTTTTAATGAAGATGATAAGTATTTTGAATTGATTAAAGATATGATTTGAGGAGGATAGATATGGCTACTTTGCAATCACCTATCAAAGAAAAGTTTGAAAGTCTTGTGAATAAAAGTAATGAACAATTTAATAATGGTAACCATGAAGATTCTATTTTACTGTTAGAAGAAGCTTGGAATTTAATACCCGACCCAAAAGGTATTTATTGTGAAGAAAGCTATCATTTAGTGAAGGATGTTGTGGCCACTTGTTTAATAATCAATGATCTTAAGAAAGCAAAGGTATGGGCAGATAAAATATTTTTAACTGGATTTGATCGCATAGATTCGGGTGATAAGGAATTTATTTCAGGAAAAGTTGCTTTTGAATTAGGTGATTTTGAGACGGCAAAAGAATTTTTCAGCATTGCCAATAGAAAATCAGAAGGTAGATGTTTTGGGAGTCCGAAGAATACAAAATATCTCAAATTTTTTAAAAGCTAAAGGTTTAGTTGTGGCAATAAGCTATAGATTTTTGAGTATACTCATTTATAACTCCAACATTAATGATAGAACAACACAATCAACAACGCCTTTTTGTATTGTCGGGTTTACGTATGTCCAGCTTTTCTCGATTTCAAAGGTTCCACGTTCTATTTTACAGACCCTCGTACCATATAACCAACAAAGCCACAATACGAGATACCGCCCGTATTGTGGTCTTTTTTCCTATCGCGGCTGGACCCCACCCAGTACGGAATGGATCGGTCGGCTAGGCCCAAGCAGACTTAACCCATGTAACACCCGTATAGAGATTTCGCCATTTTGTTTGTACGCACATTAATGCTTTAATTTTATAACCTAAATAACATAATAGCGTTACATCGAACAGGTCGATTACGGACAGATACCAACATGATTGATCTGTTTTATTGCTATCTTCGTTTTAATGTCGATGGCGACACTGGGCACGGCGACGATGGTCATGGTGGGAGTCGGCGCGGCCGTGGCGGGAAGCCTGGCTGTGGGAAGCAAGGCGGTCTCGGATATCCGGCGGGGCGAAGTGAGCAGCATGCTCGACTATGCCACAACGGGATTGCGGGAAGCAAGCATCGGAGCGGTGTGCGGAGCGATCTTCGGGCCGTTCGGAACGGGAGGCGTGCTACTATCTCGGATGGCAGCGGGCGCAGCGGACGGCGCGTTCAGCAGCGTGGGCAGCCAGCTGCTGTCGGGAGAGAAGATCAACTGGAAAGAAGTCGCTCTCGGGGGCGGAATAGGATTTGCCACAGCAGGGCTGCTGGATGCGGAAGTGCTGGGAGCGATGGGCAGAGGGATCGGCAAGATCGGCAGCAAAGCGCCTCAGTGGGCCAAAGACGGGGCCTCGGCCTTGGCGAACGCTGGCAGAAAAGCCGCAACGTGGGTCAAAGATGGATTTTCCAGCGTGATGAACGGGTTCGGCAAAGCGGTGCAAAAGCTGAAGAATGCGGGCAGCGAACTGGCAGGTACGATAAGCCGCGGCTCCAGTTATTTAAATCCGAAGAATTATCGGGTCCTGGCCACACCGGAAGGCGCCACTTTTTTTGCAAAGGTTGGGGATGAGCCTTTGGTGGGAAGTGGCGGAAGAGGGGCTGGAGGAGCGGGTAATGGTAAACCTCCGAAACCAAAAGAACCACCAGAGAAACCGCCGGAAGCTGAGGGGGCGGGTGGAGATGATATTCCGCCTGCCTTCAGACAAACTGAATTTGCCAGTTCATATGAAGCTAGATATAATCAAACACCATCCCCTGATAATCGAACGGTTAGTTTCGAAGGACAAAGGGGCGAATCTAAATGTATCTTAAAACCACCACCAGACCCTGTGTTGAAGAAAATATTAGACGAATCTGGTATTGATGGTATAAATTATAAGAATGCAGTACCTGATTTTTCGCCTTTAGCAAAAGCACAATTGGAAATTGACCACATGGTAGGTGGAGTTGGCAGTAATGGAACTAAAGCTAGAACTACTAATTTTAAACAAGCAGATATAAAATTGGCTGAACAGCTTAATAACTCGCCTGAGTTGGCAAGTCAATTTGGGTTGACCCCGGGAAAAATTAAAGCAGGAGACATTGCAGATATTCGTGAAGATTTTAAGTTAACATGGCACGAATTAAATGATGGGAAAACGATGCAACTTGTACCATCAGAAATTAATAGCAAATTCGGACATCTAGGCGGCGTAGGAGAGATAAACGCAGGAGCGTTTAAGCCGGGGGGATTTGCAAACAATTAGAAAGGAGATTTATCAAAGTGAAAATTAATGATGCGGTTTTCGGTGAACTTGAATATGATTATGTGTGGAGTAGGAATACTACCATTGAATTTTGTGGAAAAGAAGCCGATATTGCTTTAATGGTAGACGGTGATGACGATGGTGAATTTAGTGAAAAACAGTATGCTTCGTATCATTCTTTAATAGAAAACTGGGGGCATCTTCAACAAAGTATTTTGCAACCAATTTTAGATTATTACAAACAAAAACGTTTTGAGCTTGGATATGATGTTTCATACAATGAGAATTACCCCTTAATTGATACCATCGGCGAACTTCTAAAAAATATCAGGCTAGTAGGGATTTATGTACCTTCTGCGAGACGCTTTGAAGGCAGATATATCGGACTAACGTTTGACTGTAAATGGGACGTGGAAAATGGGGTTGGTATACGTCTAATAGATGAAGAAGTCGCTAAGGTAGGATACCAAGATGTTGCCCTTTAAAGTTTTATAAGGTTTGCTATCTACTGTAACCATATAAAATTTTTCTAAGTATTTATAAAGAATCTCCTGATAAATTAGAGGTTGTTGACCTTGATTGGCTTCATGCCTTTCAAGGTTTCTTTTTGGTGGGGGCTACCCAGTGCCTCTTACAAGTTTCAATTTAATATTTCGTTGAAATATGGACTTGTAGAATTTATATGGGCGGTATGGAAGAATAATGATTTACAAACAGGACTTCCGTGGGGAATGTTAAAACAATTATTGGATGGCAGGGATGACGAAAAAGTTAAGAAACCTGTCTTTCGTAATTACGGTGATCTAAAAGAGATTTTAAAAGACGCTTTTTCAATGTACGATGATTTTAAACGAGAGTTGGTGTTAGTTTACGATAATCAATTGTAAAATTAAAGGCTTCGTAGGTTGAAAGTGAGGGCTGCCCAGTAGGGTTTGTCAAGATTTTTGTGTAAATTGATATTTACATTTAGGTTATACCTCCGGAAACAAGATCGTACAATACAACCAACAATTTAAACACAAACCGACTGTTTAAACAATTTGATAGATTTTCAAAAGCTTATTCCAACTTAAACGATACGTAGGAATGAGCTTTTTTTGTATGCTCAAATTAATAAATTAGTATCTCTAACCTACGGAAACCTGCAGATCGCCCCGTATGAACTCGTCAGCCTCCAAGAACTTACTATCAGCAAAGAGATGAATCACGCCCGCCTGACCTTGACGGGGATCGTGCCGGAAGACAAGAAAGAAAACTATGTCGAAATGACCGAAGCCGACACGGCCATCGAGGTCAGCCAGGTGGACGAGCACGGCAGCGCCGTTCCGCTGTTTCACGGGATCGTGCTGAATGTGGGCATTAAGGCGGTGCGAGGTGTTTATTATCTGGAAGTGGAGGCGGTCTCTCACACCTATTTGCTGGATGTAAAAAAAAGAAAACGTTCCTTCCAAAACCACAATATGACCTACGACCAGCTTCTGGACCTGATTGCGGCCGAATATCCAGGATTCGATGTCATGGATGAGGCCACAGGGGGGCGTCGATCGGTAATTTTACGATGCAATATGATGAGACCGATTGGGAATTCCTCAAGCGTCTGGCCTCGCGCTTCTACACATCACTCATGCCTGCTTCCACCTTTAGCTACCCCAAGTTTTATTTCGGCGTACTCGACAGTTCTTCCAAGGGCAAATTAGATAACTACCATTATATAGTTGGCAAAAAAATGGCCGATTATCACTACCATGCCGCCAACGACGGCAACATGCTGGGCGAAAATGATTTCATGTTTTACGAGGTGGAGACGGACCGGATTCTGGATATCGGTAACGCGATTGAATTCCAGGGACATCTGCTCTATGTGCGCAGCGCCCGCTCGGAGATGAAGAATGGTCTACTGAAGCACCGCTATATTCTCTGTCCCCGGCAGGGGCTCCGGCAGCGAAAGCTGTACAACGAGCGGATTATCGGCGCGTCCATTCAAGGGACGGTGATCGGAGTCCAAAAGGATACGGTGCAAATCCACTTGTATATCGATGAAACCCAAAGCAAGTCCGGGGCGCATTTTTTCCCTTATTCCTCGATGTACACGGCCGAAGGCAGCAGCGGCTGGTACTGTATGCCGGAGGTGGGCGACCATGTGCGGGTATATTTTCCCAGCAGCAAGGAAGAAGAAGGCGTCGCCAGCAGCTCGGTCCGCCAAAATTCCGAAGAAGGCGAGACGAACAAGCTGGGCAATCCCGATATGAAAGTGTTCCGTACCGCCGCAGGCAAGGAACTGATGATGGGCCCGGAAGAGATCGTCATCACCGGAAAGGACGGGGAAATTTTCATCCGGCTGAATGAAGGCGGCGGAATTGAAATATCCAGCAGCCAGATGATCAAGCTGATCGCCAAAGAAGACATCACGATAGACGCGGGCCAAAAGGTGGCCATTTCCGCCAAGGATGAAATCAGTCTAACCTGCAAGGAGAGCAGCCTGCTGATGAACGGCAACACCAAAATTGTCGGGACGGAGCTGAATACGAATTCGTTAAACCGTGCGGCCAAAATCGCCAAGGGAGGGTTGCAAGAGATGTACGATGAAAAGGCGTTGAGCCATTTTCGGGAAACGGTACTGAAGCCGTGGCATACGCAAGCGCTGCTGGCGCTCGACCGTGAATATCATCGCCGGAGGGAAGAGCTTGCCGCCGGGTTTCTGGCTCATTTCCAGGACTTCTGCCGCAGCATTCTGGAGCATCAGCTTGCCGGAGACAAAAGATCCCTCGGTTATATTACGTATTCGATGCTGCGCACCGGACTGCTAGACGGGCAGGCAATGTATTTGGCGGAAGGTTTAGACGCAAGCTGGTTTTTTGACCGCACGCCCGTGCAGGCGAGCTATGCCCCCCATTGGGCGTTTGATCCGCTGAAGGGAGCCGTGGAAGAGTGGGGGCCGGCAGCGCGGAAGTATGCGGGTAAACTGCCCCGCCCTTTGCTGGAAAAGCTGCGTTTATCCGAAGCCGAGCATTTTCACAGCTATGTAGCCGAGCTGATCCGTTATGCGATGCCGCAGGCGGCCGAGCTGCCGGAATTTCAGGCGCTGGCCAAAGAAGCGGTCTTCGAAGTGCGGGCAGGAGAATATCTGGATCACAGTATAACGGTGTACAAGGAAGATAAGCGCGGTTTAAGCAGCATGGAGATCCGGGAATGGCTTGGCGAGCGGAGTGAAGAAGAGTACGCTTATGCGGCTATTGAAGGGGCCAACTTATCCTCCGGAGCGTATTCCGGACTGGATTTCCGCTACACGGCTTTTCGGGATTGCGACCTGTCGTTTGTCCGGATGTCGCTTTGTGTGCTGATCGGGACGCACTGGAGAAATTGCCGGCTGGAAGGGGCTGATTTTAGTCACAGTTTATTGCACGGAGCCGATTTTAGCGGCTGCCGGTTGCAAGGAAGCGTGTTTCTTAGCGTCCGGGGAGGGCGTCCGCTGGAAGAGGCGGCGGAATGGGTGATGCCGGGATTTGCCGGGGTGAGGTTTGCGGGAGCGGATTTGACCGGGGCCAAGCTCAGCTTCGCCGATCTGCGGGGGGCTGTGTTTACCGGGGCCAACTTAAGCGGAGCCGACCTTACGGGAGCGGATTTGCGGGGAGCCGATTTCACCGGAGCCGACTTGAGCGGGGCTGTACTGGAAGGAGCGGTACTAGACGGAGCAGTACTGGAAGCGGTAGATCTGACCAGGTCTAGGTTGCCGGGCGGACCGTGGAAGACCGAGCGGAGAGAGGTGGAGCGGTGAGCTATTTCAGATTAAGCCAGGATGACCGGTTTCCGAATGCGGTTCAGCCTCAGGGAGTGACGGCCGTAATCCGGCCGGACATGCTGGATGCCGGACTGGCGGAGCAGCGAAGCGCGGAACAAGCTGCTGGGCAGGCGGCCGGACAGAGCGCGGGTCAGCGCAACTCGCTTGAAGAATTAAGCCTTCAGTTTGCCGTGGCAGAGGCAGCCCAAGTCGATTACGTGGATTTCATCGAGTATCCGGTTCCCTTTGTCTCTAATCGGGTGAAACGGACGATCGAGATCTTTGCGCCGATGGTGCGATTTGTGCCGGGCGTGTTTACGGATTTGCCGCGCAGACATCAGGAAGTCTACTGGCTGGTTGCCGCGCCGCAGGTGGACTGCCTGTCGGATGAAAGTGAATGGCACCCGGACGGCAGATTACGCAGACTGGTGCTGGATGCCGGGCGTGCGGGAGGCCAACCTTTTTTTCAGGTAAACGGCCCCAGAGAACGGATATGGCTCATAAATCTGGCGCTGGCGGAAGGGCTGCTGCGGCGGGACTTCAATGGAATTCGGCTAACACGGGTAGAACAATCCTGAGGAATGAAATGAAACCATAAGGAGGCGCAAGTTATGCAGGTAGAAGGTGCATTTAGCGTAGGCGGAAGCGGCGGTGAGGAGCAGAAATCGTATGTGGTGGCCGGGGCGATTCTAAGCTGCAGCTGCGGGACCCAGCTTACCCGGCTCAAAATCCCGTTCAGCCACGGTGTCTATGTCAAGGAAATGCCGCAGGTGAATGTAGAGGATTACAAGCCGGGCGTAAATATTATCCATTTTGGCAACTGCACCAACCAACTAAACCCAGCGGTAAAGAACGGCAAGTTCGATACTGAGGGAGTCCAGAAGGCACCCTGCGTTCCTGTCATTACCGGTCCATGGGTAAACGGGAAATTCGATGTGCTGATCGAGGAACAACCGGCGCTATTAAGCCATTGCACCAATACCTGCATCTATGAAGGCAGCCTGATCCGGATTGAAGACGACGGACAGGACCTGGGCGGCGTATCTGTCGGCAGCTCGGGGAGCGGGGCAATCCGGTAGGCAACTGCACATGCTGGAAAAAGTAAAGAAACTGGCATTCGTACGTAAGCTGGGCCATCGTCCCGGGAGAGGAGGAAAACAAAATGGCAACCTTACATACCTGGAAAGGATACGGGCAGATCAAGCTGATCGCCCCTTATGAAATCCAGCGCCTCAGGCAGCTTGAGATTCGGCGGAGTGTCGGTGAGCATGCCACCCTGTCGTTAAGCGCAATCCTGCCGGAGGAGCAGCGGGATCTGGCGGCGCAGCAGAAAGTAGAAGAGGAAGCCGTGGAAATCCAGGAAGTGAACGCGGACGGGGAGAAGGTGCGGACCTTGTTCCACGGGCGGGTCGAGCAGATGGAAATCGAGACCGTGCGGGGGAACTACGAGCTGAAGCTGCAAGCGGTCTCGCACTCTTCCTTGCTGGATCGGAAAGTGGAAATCCGCTCCTTCCAGCTTGGGAATCAAAGCACAGGCGAGTTGATCGAACGGGTGGTGCTGGCCTATGACGGAGCGGACCTGATCGACAACGCCACCGGGGCGGATCAGCTGGATTCGCTGGTGCTGCAATACCGCGAGACGGACTGGGAATTCATTAAACGCCTGGCGTCGCGTGTCGGCGCCGTGGTGATCCCAGAGTCCTCGGCAGAGGCGCCGAAGCTGTGGATTGGGGTACCGGACGGGGGGATGGAAGAACTGCCGTCCGAGACATCGTTTACCGTGGGTCGGGACCTGGCCGCGTATGCCCGGGTGCAGGCCGCCGGACTGGAAGCCCATGTGATGGATTTCACCTATTATGAAGTGGAGAGCGCCAAGTGGCTGCAGCTTGGAGATAATGTGACGTTTCGGGGGAAAGAGCTGGCGGTGGCCGCCGCCGTTTCGCAGCTGACGGACGGAGCACTACGCCATACGTATACCTTACGCCTAGAAGCGGGCATCCGGCAGCCCTTCATCCTGAATGAGCAGATCACCGGCGTCTCGCTGGACGGCAAAGTCATTGATCTGCAAAAAGACCGGGTACGGGTACACCTGGACATCGACGCCAGCCAGGAGAAAAGTGAGGCCGTGTGGATTCCGTATGAATCCGTATATAGCGCCGAGGGCAGCAGCGGGCTATATCTCATGCCGAAGGCGGGGGATGCGGTACAGGTGTATTTTCCCAGCGCACGGGAAGAGGAAGTGATGGCGCGGGGATCAGTGCGCAAAAGCGGGCAGCCGTCCCCGAAGCTGGAGGACCCCGGCACGAAATATTGGGGAACGGATTACGGCAAGGAGCTGAAATTCGGTTCGTCCGATCTGAGCTTGACGGCGACCGCGGGTAGCCTGTTCATCTCCCTGGAGGACAGCAGCGGAATTACCATTCAGAGCGATACGGGCATCGTGCTGTCGGCCAAGAAGGATTTGGAGTGGACGTCGGAGAAAAAGATAGAGATTACGGCGCAAGAGGCGATCTACCTTCTGAGCGGCAACAGCAGCGTGATGATGGACGGCAGTACGGATATCCGGGGCGACGAGGTGGAGCTTGCGGGGCTGACGAAAGCGCCGGTGACGGTCGAGGACCTGGAGCCGCAGCCGGAAGCGCCATTCGTTACGGAAGCGGCACCGGAAGAAGAGAAGCCGAAGAAGAAGGGATTCTGGAGCAAATTTCTGGATGTGACGCAGGTCGTACTGGATGTGGTGGGCTGTATCCCGGGCGTGGGTGAGATCGCGGATGTGGCGAATGCAGGGATCTCGCTGGCGCGGGGCGATTATAAGGGAGCAGCGTTATCCCTTGCCTCGGCGATCCCGTTTGCCGGCTGGGCGGCGGCGGGAGCCAAAATAGCGCGGGACGCGATGAAGGCGGGGAGCATGCTGGCGAAGGCCACGGACAAAGTGGTCAGCGTAGCGAAGGCAGCCAAGGAAGTGGCGCAGTCCATGAGAAGCACGGGTACGCTGGGGAAAGTGTTCACGGGAGCGCGAAACCTGGGCAGTAACCTAAGCCAATCCGATGTGCTGCAAAAAATGCAAAAAATGATGCAGCGCCTGGAAATGAACAGTCCGAAGCTAAACTATGCCCTGAATATGGCCGGCCAAACCGCAAGGAACTACATGAAGAGCGAAGCCCAAGAGAGAGCGGTAGATAAGGTGCAGGAGGAAGGCTGGGCCTCGCGAGAAGTGCTCACGCTGCTGGGCATCCTGACCAACACCGGGGGCAAGCGGCATGGCCGAGGCGGTGGAGACGGCAGCCATTTAGGGGCTATTTCTGGTGGTGGCGGTGGCGGGTCTCATTTGGGGGATGGAAGAAAAGGGAATGCGGGGACGGAAAGACCTCAAAAACCGAAAAAACATAATGCAGAGAAGAAGAGTACTCCACAATCAGGCAATGGCCCTTATTCACATCTTAAAGATTCCAAGCACGTTGGTCCTGGAAAGGACTTTACAGCTGCTCAAAAGAAAAAGATAATTGAAGAAAATATGAAACGAAATGGTAGCGTTGTTAAGTCTGACGAAAAAGGTCAAATTTTAACTAAACCTCAAAAAAGTAAAAAAGGTGTTACACCCGATCCGAATGAATGGCAAATCGATCATATTATTCCTAGGGATAAAGGTGGTACTAACAGTTACAGTAATGCTCAAGTATTATCTCGAAAAGAAAATCGAGAAAAATCAAATAAGTTACCCTCGGACCTTGATAAACCAAGCAAGAAAACACCACCAACTAAACCGAAAAGGAGAAAAAAATGAAGCCTGTGATATTAAATAGTCAATTAAATAAAAACAATTTATGGAGCGGTTGTATACTCGCATCGGTAGCACATGCAATAATGGTTGCTCACTATCCTGAATTATCATACGAACATTCATGGGATGGTGATAACTATAGTGTTGTCGATGGTTCGGGAGGAAGAGGAACTATTACTTTCAAAGGTAATTATTTTGTTGGGGCATTTCGAAATGACAACTTTACTCGAACCGATATCCCTACAGCTATAGATTTTTTTACGGGTGCACCAAAGGATGTCTTTGAGTTGGCTAAGAATGAAACTTTAGAATATCTTCTTGAAGAGGATGAAGATGGCACGACCTCACCATCTATCACTACTGCATTTTGGGGTGATAATGATACTATTGCTTCAATTGATAATATCGTGAGAATAGTGCAATGTGGTGGATATTTATTAGAGAGGCAGTTTATGGAGAGTGATTCTGCAATTGAATCTTGGCGAGATTATTATGAGATGACGACTGAACAAGTTGATCTATTAAGGTCGATATATGACAGAAAAATCAATAATCCTGATGTAAGTATCACATTGACAAAAAACGAAATTGAAAAGATTGGATCAGATAGTCCTGAAGGGTTGAGTGAAAGTATTACCTCGTTTGAGGAAATTGGTATTAATTGGACGTAATAGAAAAAAAGTATACCCTGTTAACGCAATAGCGTTATGTTGAACAGGTCGATTATGGTCAGATACTACCATGAGTGACCTGTTTTTGTTATGTTTATTTTCTTTCGGTTCTTTCAAAACAAACGTAACTTTGTGATTAGATACCCCGATGGATATATTGTCAGGGGGATATAGCAACGAAACCAGCCCTTCATCCTGAATGAGCAGATCACCGGCGTCTCGCTGGACGGCAAAGTCATTGATCTGCAAAAAGACCGGGTGCGTGTGCACCTGGACATCGACGCCAGCCAGGAGAAAAGCGAGGCCATGTGGATTCCGTATGAATCCGTATATAGCGCTGAGGGCAGCAGCGGGCTGTACCTCATGCCGAAGGCGGGGGACGCGGTGCAGGTGTATTTTCCCAGCGCACGGGAAGAGGAAGTGATGGCGCGGGGATCGGTGCGCAAGGGCGGGCAGCCGTCCCCGAAGCTGGAGGACCCCGGCACGAAATATTGGGGAACGGATTACGGCAAGGAGCTGAAATTCGGCGCGTCCGATCTGAGCCTGACGGCGACCGCGGGCAGCCTGTTCATCTCCCTGGAGGACAGCAGCGGAATTACGATCCAGAGCGATACGGGCATCGTGCTGTCGGCCAAGAAGGATTTGGAGTGGACATCGGAGAAAAAGATAGAGATCACGGCGCAAGAGGGGATCTACCTGTTGAGCGGCAACAGCAGCGTGGTGATGGACGGCAGCACGGATATCCGGGGCGACGAAGTGGAGCTTGCGGGGCTGACGAAAGCGCCGGTGACGGTCGAGGACCTGGAGCCGCAGCCGGAAGCGCCATTCGTTACGGAAGCGGCACCGGAAGAAGAGAAGCCGAAGAAGAAGGGATTCTGGAGCAAATTTCTGGATGTGACGCAGGTCGTACTGGATGTGGTGGGCTGTATCCCGGGCGTGGGTGAGATCGCGGATGTGGCGAATGCAGGGATCTCGCTGGCGCGGGGCGATTATAAGGGAGCAGCGTTATCCCTTGCCTCGGCGATCCCGTTTGCCGGCTGGGCGGCGGCGGGAGCCAAAATAGCGCGGGACGCGATGAAGGCGGGGAGCATGCTGGCGAAGGCCACGGACAAAGTGGTCAGCGTAGCGAAGGCAGCCAAGGAAGTGGCGCAGTCCATGAGCAGCACGGGTACGCTGGGGAAAGTGTTCACGGGAGCGCGAAACCTGGGCAGTAACCTAAGCCAATCCGATGTGCTGCAAAAAATGCAAAAAATGATGCAGCGCCTGGAAATGAACAATCCGAAGCTAAACTATGCCCTGAATATGGCCGGCCAAACCGCAAGGAACTACATGAAGAGCGAAGCCCAAGAGAGAGCGGTAGATAAGGTGCAGGAGGAAGGCTGGGCCTCGCGAGAAGTGCTCACGCTGCTGGGCATCCTGACCAACAACACCGGGGGCAAGCGGCATGGCCGGGGCGGCGGAGACGGCAGCCATTTAGGGGCTGTTTCTGGTGGTGGCAGTGGCGGGTCTCATTCGGGAGATGGTAAGAAAGGGAATGCGGGGACGGGAAAAGGTAATGTAAAGAATAACGTTACTGGTGAAACTAACAGCACTAAAGCAGGGAAGCAAGTTCATAAGCAAAAGGCAGATGAACGTCGAGAAAGTGGCGAGTACGATACCGTCAACGAACCCTTAAAGGATAAAGATGGAAAAATTATTGAAGTGCCAAAGAGAATAGATAAAAATGGCGAACCATCAAGGAAATATCAAAGAGCTATACCAGATGCTGTTCAAGGGCCTCCAAAAGGTAATATCATTGATGATAAACCTGTTGGCAGACCAATTTCAAAAGATAAGCAAGAAATCCGCAGATTTATCGATGCATATAAACAAAAGTATGGAGAACCACCAAAACAGATTATAATAGAAAGATATGATCCAAAGACAGGAACCTCAGCAGGGCGGGAAGTTTATGATCCTGATTATTTTAAGATCCCATGATGAGTTGGAGGTATCTATGGAGTACAATGCTTATAATGAAAATAATGTTAGGGTTACTGTTTCAGATGAACAACTAAATGAAGCTTTTCGACAACATGGTGAAGAATTACCTATTGAGATAGTAATCGCTATGGGGGCTTCACACAATAAAATGTTCATTCCACGACTATATGAAGCTCTTTTTCATCGAACACAACGAATAAGAATTAAGGCCATGCACAGCCTTTTAAGTATAAATAATATTGAAAGTGTCTCTATACTTCGGGAGAAGGAAAAGATGATTTCAGAAGATGACTTTAATGCTTCAATAAGCGAAAAGGCGATTCTTCAATCTGTAATTATTCGTCTTGAACATGGTCCTAGTGGTGCTGAAGAGGCTTTTTTCAAGGGAGATATTCATCCTAGTGTTAAGTTGAATTTATTATATAATTATTCTAGTAACATGGTATTAACACTTGAGGATGTGCGATTTATTATTAATGCACTGGAAGCATATGTCCATAAAAGTGAAGCGTGGATACAGAAAATGAAAAAAAACGATTACGAAGACGTTATTATTAAAGGTTTAGAGGCACTTTGGAGCGCTTCTGAAGAAAGTTCCTTACTAAGTTTGTTAAATACTGAGTTTAATGAAAAATTAGTTGAGATAGGGTCGCAAATTTTGAAAATAAAAATTGATTCTTATGCAAAAGAAGTTATCGCAATTTTTGCAAAAGCTCTTCCACCCAAATATGCCTATTCAATGTTAGAACCTATTATGAATGGACGAGTAAAGGGAGATATTCGAACAGAATTAGAAAGATCGCTCCTAATTCTGCGTCAAAAAGAAAAGGAAGAGGAATAATATTATGGGAATGGAACATAAAGCTTATTTATTTGATACTGATAATTTTAATAAGGAACTAAGCAACATTATAATTACTTCTGGTGCTACGAATGATGTAGATTCATTGATGGTGTTTATTGTGGAAAAAATTGGTACAGTTCGGTCCGTATACACAGGTGAGCTGTTGAATAAAGAGTGGGAAAAGGAACTAGAAAACGGCGAAGTTCAGGAACTCGCAGATTTTGCAATGACTTGTTACTATTCACCTGAAAAAGAATTGGGGCTTTCATATGCATGGGATGCATTATTAGAAGCATTAAATATGATGTCTACTAAATTTCATCCTGATTATTATATTCTCGGTCGTCCTTTAGAGTCAGAATTGTTTAAACTTGATCCTGGCGGAATGGGACTAGGATTCGTTTACGCCGAGGACATTTCAAGTATGTATAATGAACTTATCGATTTAAAACAACTTCTTATTAATAATAGCCTGCCATCATCAAACGATTTGGTATACCATATAACTTTTCCTGAATTAATAGAGGCTTACGACGAACTCATAATGCTCTATAAGGAAGCAAAGGAAGCGAATTGTGGTTTATTAATGACTTTTTAAAAAGTAATAAGAATAAAATGTTTAAACAATCTTGCGAATGACTATGTTTATGATGAGGGGATAAGGTCTGTCAAGAAACCAAATTAGGGTGACTCGTACAGCAATTTTTTTGAAAGTGTTGTAGTGCTTTAAGGATTTGTTCAATAAATGGTTAAAATGAAAATTTTGGGATTTATAAAGTTGGTGACTTCCGTACGGATAAGGATAGCGATTATCCAGAGGAAGGAAAGCTCATCGCTTACTTTACCTAGTAGAAGGCAGTAAAGATTTTGTTTACTTTTTAGAAGAAGGATCGTTACAATACGACTAAAAAAACCAAACACTAAACAACTTGATAAACCTTCAAATGCTTATTCCAACTTGATTCATGAGTAGGAATGAGCTTTTTTTCGTATTATTAGGTCAGCCAGAAACTTCTGGTTGGCCTATTTTGTTAGGTGTTTAAGATGGCGGTAGCCGGGAGAACGAGAGCTTTTTTGGGAGAATACCCCGTCATGCAAACGTTCTCCCACTACCTCCAATGCCCATGTTTGAGCTGGTAGGGGCAATGGACCCCGTATCACAAGCGAAGCTATGGGTTTGGAACCATCGTAGGAGTACCGGCGAATTCAGGAAGAGTGGGGGAAGTTATGGAACCGGTTATTGGATTGGATGTCTCGAAGGGAAGCAGTGTAGTTCAAGTTTTTGTTAAGCGGAATGAAGCGTGGGGAAAACCAGAAGTCATTCGTCATGGAGCGCAAGGATTTGGCCGGTTGAAAGCATGCGCGGAGCAGTTACAGGAGAGGCCTGGCAAAGCACCCGTGATCATTTTGGAAGACGGGACATTACCACCGGGGGCTTGACTTTCTAGTGCAACAGAGAATGAGTCATTGTATCGTGAATCCCTTACAGTCCAAAGAGCGAAAGGAACGAAACTGCGGAAAGTCAAGACGGATGCGGCGGATGCCTGGCACTTGGCCGAGATGTATTACCGGGGGGAGGTCCTTCCTCACCGGATTCAGGAAGAAAGCTATACCGAACTTCAGCAGTGACGAGGCAGCGTGAGTTTGTGACTGCTTTATATGTACTGGCGAAGCTGAATGCCCGGGCCTTGCTGGATCAAGTATTTCCCACGTTTGAGGGAGTTTTTCATGACCTGTATTCGGAAACGGCGCAGCGAGTGCTAGAGTGTTGTTTGCAGGAGCAGGGAGACCGCATACGAAAGACGATAGAGGAAACAGCAGGCCGGTCGCATGCCCAGTCGTGGGTGGAAGAAAAAGTTTGGCGTGTAGAAGAGGCCTTGCGTGAATGGCACCGGACAAACGTGAGTTCATCTCAGGTCTGCATTCTGGAAGGGATGCTTTCACTGCTTCGTTCTTTTCAAGAGCAATTAAAGCGGTTAGAGAAGCAGATGCAGGAACTTTCACGCGGGATGCCGGAAGTGGAACTGCTGCGAACCATTCCCGGGATTGGAGAGAAACTGGCGGCTACGCTGGTGGCGGAGCTCGGAGACATTCGGCAGTTTGAAAGTCCCAAACAGCTTGTAGCTTATGCGGGACTGGATCCTGGAGTATTTAGCTCAGGAAAATTCACAGCTTCCAGCAACCGAATTACCAAGCGAGGCTCCAAACGCCTGCGAAGGGCGTTATATTTAACCGTACATTGCGGTCTTCGAAGAGGCAACTGTTCCAAACTCAGACCTTATTATGACAAAAAAAAGAAAGAAGGCAAACCTTACAAGGTAGCGGTGATTGCTTGCGCCAACAAGCTGCTTCATCACATTTACGCTATCCTTCGCAAAGGCCAGCCTTACCAACCATAATTCCATATTAACCCAGCAGCTCTCCACGCCAATGGAGGGTTCTTTGCTGTGCTTAAGAATAACTATACCAGCAATTTTTAAATTCTCCAAGACGGATCACTTGACAAACATTAGCTGGTTTGCATGCCCAAAATTAAAGGAGAAAGAAAACAACGATAAAACAGGTGAAAGAAACAGCATAAACGGCGGCAGGCCTAATTGCTCAGATACAAGCGGAGTATGAATCGATTAGAGAGCAGATTGGGCGTATTATCAACAGCACTAGAACTAAGAGAACAAGCGGACAATCCGGTCCGGATCAGCATACAGGGAGTATTCCAATATGCAAATCCATAATGAGCTGTCTCGTATTTTATCGGATTCCGGAAGGGCGAATTCCTTACGCAGAACGGCCCTTGGCCCGCAGCGGATGATCGTAGATTAACCCGTATACCAACGGATAAGGGAGGAATGAATGTGAGCTTTCAGGATGAACAAATACAAGCGCTGCTTAATCAAGTGGAACAGGCTAAAATGCCCAGGGATATCTTATCGGGTCCTGTTCGCATCGGAGACGAAAGCTACGAGTTTGTGGAACGCGCTTTTTTTGAAGACAAGCTGAAGATGTACCTTCCCGTCACTTTCGAGGAAATGCCTGTTGCGATGCAGAAAATAAAATACCCTTACGAACAGCGTCCCGAGATCGTCTTGAGCAATGAGCCCGGGACGGTAAATCTTACGTTAAACCGGGTGGACCAAAAGCTGCAGGACGGATGGGTTCAAAGGCTGACCTCCGGTATGAAAGCCATGCTGAAAAAAATGCAGCCGGCGAACGTTTTCTATGACGAACAGCTTGAAGAAGTGAACGGGAAAAGCATCGGTTATTTTGATTTCAAAAGCCCTGCGCTGGATGAACCGGTCTATCACAATTTGTTCTATTTTGAACTTGAGGGCGAGACAGTGATGGGCAGTTTCAACTGTCCGTACAGACAATACGCGGACTGGCGGGATATTGTGGTGCAAGTGATTCGTTCCATACGGACCGTTCAGGAAGAGGAGGAACCCAGCTTATGAGCGATGCTTTCTTTACCGCAGCCAATGTTGTGGTCTGGCCGTATCAATTTGAGCGAATTACCAGTCTGAAGCTGCTTAAGCAGGTTAATGAGCACGTGTCTTTTTCCATTACCGGCATCGTGCCGGATGGGTTGCTGGATCAGTATGTGGAGAAGGCGGATGAAGAGGAGAGCATTCAGGTTTTTCTGCGGGATGACGAGCGCCAGGTCATTTTGTTTCAGGGAACCGTGTCGGACATCACCGTGAGAGCCGTAAATCATGTGCGTGAAATGACCGTTGAGGCCGCAAGCTTAACGCTGCTTATGGATTTAACCCGGCAAAGCCGCTCCTTTCAAAATACAGGGCAAGCGTACAACGAACTGTTCTCCCAGGTTGCCGCAGATTACGCGGATGCCGAGGTAATTGATGAAGCTTCCGGCGGGCGGTCCATTGGCGAATTGCTGGTTCAATACAACGAGACCGACTGGGCATTTGTCAAACGTGCGGCTTCCAGGCTGCATGCGGTGGTGATTCCTTTTTCCATGCAGCAGGGCTTGAAATTTGTCGTTGGTTTACCGGATTTGGGAGAGGCGCGGCCGCTTGAAGAGTTTAACTACACCATCCGAAAAGACCTTCATGAATACAAACTAAAGGCCGGCAATGGAATTCCCGAGGCCAGCGAGCAGAGCAGCCTGAGCTATGAAGTGACCAGCCCTAAAGTATTGGAGCTTGGCAGTCCCGTCAGCTTTCAGGGGCAAACCCTGTATGTGGCCCGGGCGGAAACGGTGATTGAAGGCGGTCTGGTTGTCAGCCGTTATCACCTTCGTAATAAGCAGGGATTTGAATGCCGGACGGTTTATGCCACGCAGCTGGCGGGAGTGTCCCTTTTTGGCAAGGTAACGAAGATCTCCAAAGATAAAGTACAGCTCCATCTGGAAATCGATCAGGGCTCCTCCTCATCCGGCTCCATGTGGTTCTCTTACTCTACCGTCTACTCTTCTCCGGATGGCAGCGGCTGGTATGTCATGCCGGAAGAGGGGGATGAGGTACGCTTGTATTTCCCCGACGAACAGGAGCACCATGCTTTCGCTGCAAGCTCCGTCGATATCACCTCCTCCGACCCCGTCAAGCGCAGTGACCCTTCCGTGAAAAGCATCAGCACCAAGTATGGCAAACAGATCGTGTTCAAACCGGGAGCCGTAGAAATTATCGGCAGCGGCCAGCTTCTCATGCGTCTGACCGATGAAGGCGGCATTGAAATCAACAGTGACAAAAAAATCATGCTGCATGCCGAAGAGGATATCGAAATCCGGGGCAGCAAGGTATTCATCGAAGGCGATGAAGGCGTAGATCTGATCCAAGCCGGGGCTACATTGCAGATCATGGACAATGTCACGCTTAAAGGCGGCAAGGTGAACATCGAATGAAGAGGATGGACCGGGATGCGGCGCTGCAGGATTTTCTGGAGAGGCATGTGCTTGAAGGCTGGCTGGGCGATCTTTCGCTGATTGAGCAGTATGTGGAAGAGCATAACGAACAGATTGAGGCCGACCTCCTGAGCGCATTCGAAGCCGTGTGTGAAAAGGCATTGCTGCAGCAGCGCGCGGGGATGAAGGGTGACATCCAATATATGTATATCTCCTTGCTTCGCACTAGTTTACTTGAAAATAAAGCGTACTACCGGATCGACGCCCATGATGCCAACTGGTTTCTGGACCCGGTAGAGTGCGCGGAATTATGGTCGGCGGATTTTGTGTTCAGGCCGCTCTTCAACCGAATGGCAGGACTTGAAGAAAATAAAAGAGACTATGCCCGCAAGATTACGTCGATGGATATCGAGCAAATCACGCAGATCGAAGCCGTTAAATATCATCTGCTGACACTTCAATTTCTTAAAACCATGATTCCGGCTCTAATCACAAGCCCAAAACTGGAGGAACTGGCTAAGCGGAACCGTTCACCCTATCGGCTGGTGAGTACCGGGATGAGAGTATCATCCTGTGTAAACTGGAACGCCAAACGGCCGAGGCGGGGGGCGGCATCCCCATTTGCGGAAAAGAGGGGAGAAGCGATGGATTATTTCTACTTAAAGCAGGATCAGCGGTATACCGATGTACCGGTGCTGCAGAAAGGGATGGGACGCATCGACCTGTGGAAAGTGAATAAGCTGCCGCCTGAAGAGCTGCCGCGGGTGCTTGTGTTCCATGTCAAGGCGGGCAAGGAGAGCCAGTTTGTCGATTTTATGGAAAGCCCGTTTCCGCTGCTTTCCGACCGGCTGATGAAGCTGATGAAGGTGTATGTTCCAGAGTGCCGATTTAAACCGGCGGCCCTGATCAACCCGGAACTCCAGCTGCAAAAAAACTACTATCTTCCCTTTCTGGAACTGAGACCGGCTTTATAAGATTGGCTCCGCCTCGCGGCTTCGCTTCCCGTTGTACCGGCCATTGTAGTACGTGTGTAGCCCAGGTCATAAGGGGCATGATGATTTGACGTCATCCCCACCTTCCTCCGGTTTGTCACCGGCAGTCACTCTAGAGTGCCCAGCACCACCTGCTGGCAACTAAAGTCAAGGGTTGCGCTCGTTGCGGGACTTAACCCAACATCTCACGACACGAGCTGACGACAACCATGCACCACCTGTCTCCTCTGTCCCGAAGGCCTACGCTATCTCTAACGTATTCAGAGGGATGTCAAGACCTGGTAAGGTTCTTCGCGTTGCTTCGAATTAAACCACATACTCCACTGCTTGTGCGGGTCCCCGTCAATTCCTTTGAGTTTCAGTCTTGCGACCGTACTCCCCAGGCGGAGTGCTTACTGTGTTAACTTCGGCACCAAGGGTATCGAAACCCCTAACACCTAGCACTCATCGTTTACGGCGTGGACTACCAGGGTATCTAATCCTGTTTGCTCCCCACGCTTTCGCGCCTCAGCGTCAGTTACAGCCCAGAAAGTCGCCTTCGCCACTGGTGTTCCTCCACATCTCTACGCATTTCACCGCTACACGTGGAATTCCACTTTCCTCTTCTGCACTCAAGCTGTCCAGTTTCCAGTGCGACCACAGGTTGAGCCCATGGTTTAAACACCAGACTTAAACAGCCGCCTGCGCGCGCTTTACGCCCAATAATTCCGGACAACGCTTGCCCCCTACGTATTACCGCGGCTGCTGGCACGTAGTTAGCCGGGGCTTTCTTCTCAGGTACCGTCACTCCTTAAGCAGTTACTCTTAAGGACGTTCTTCCCTGGCAACAGAGCTTTACGATCCGAAAACCTTCATCACTCACGCGGCGTTGCTCCGTCAGGCTTTCGCCCATTGCGGAAGATTCCCTACTGCTGCCTCCCGTAGGAGTCTGGGCCGTGTCTCAGTCCCAGTGTGGCCGTTCACCCTCTCAGGTCGGCTACGCATCGTCGCCTTGGTGAGCCGTTACCCCACCAACTAGCTAATGCGCCGCAGGCCCATCCCTTGGTGACAGATTGCTCCGCCTTTCAGCCTCCTAGCAGGAGCTAAGAGGAATTATCCGGTATTAGCTACCGTTTCCGGTAGTTATCCCAGTCCAAGGGGCAGGTTGCCTACGTGTTACTCACCCGTCCGCCGCTAAGTTGATTAGGAGCAAGCTCCATCACAACTCCGCTCGACTTGCATGTATTAGGCACGCCGCCAGCGTTCGTCCTGAGCCAGGATCAAACTCTCCAATAAAGTATTGAAAGAGCGATTCGCTCATTTTGAAACATCTGACGAGAATTTCTTCTCTTCATTTTGGAACTCGCTAAGCGAATTCCCACTCACTCGCTGTTCAGTTTTCAAAGATCAAACTTCTTTGCCGCCGCTCAACTTTGCCTCAGCAGCAACTCTTATAATATATCATACACTCTACAGAAACGCAAGCTTTTTTTCAAAAAAATATTTTCTCTTTTCGGTAAAAGCTTGTGTCCCACGAGGACGACTTATCTATAATACCTCTTCTTTGGGAATATGGCAACCCCTAAATACAAAAAAACAATCCACTTATTATTTAAGCGGATTGTTCGTTTTATTTCATGAAGCTTTCAACTACTTAATAATACTTCGCACCGCTGTATTTGCTGGCGTTTTTAATCAGGGAGACCGCTTTATTACTCTTACCCAAGCCGGCGTCTACCGTCGTATCAATAGTCACCCACTGCCCATCAATGAGGACTTCATTCCATGCATGATATTCAGATACATAGCTGCTTTCACCCATCACAAGCTTAGCGGGAACATCCACGCTGCGAAGCATAGCCGCAAAGAGGGAAGCATAGTCGTAGCAGATTCCTTTTTTGCTGACAAGCGTTCTGTCGATGTCCGGCACGTAGTCGGTGGATACGTTGGCTGCCAATGCGTAGTCGTATTTCACGTTGGAGACGATATAGTTATAGATGGCGGTTACTTTTTCTTTGTCGGTGTTGGCATTCTGGGTGAGTTGTTTCGCTTTTTGGATCGCTTTGTCGGACGGACTCCATTTAACATTCTGCACAGAGCTCAGATATACGGCGTTAGGATCGCTTACCGAAAGGTCGATAGAATCGGAATATATGATTTTATACTTGTTGCCGCTGGTATTCTCAAGGATGGAAACTTTATAGGAGCCGGTGCCTAGCTGCAGCGGGAAGGACTCGTTGGGCTCTGATGCGAAGAGGTTGTAAGTATAACTGCTGCCGTTCTTGGTGATCATCAGTTTCGTGCGCTTGCCCTGAGGAGCGTTATATTGAATGCCAACAATGCCTTGGCTTAAATTCGAAATGTCGAGCCATTCGGAACTGCCGCTCGCGGCGGCTGCCGGGGTAACCGGAACGGAAGTGGCTAATGTAAGTAATATGAGAAGTATGAAATAAAACTTCTTCATAGATAAAACTCCTTTCGGTAGCTGGCTGCCATCCTCGCGGGAAGGCCCTTTAGCTTTGCGTCCCTACCTTTCGATAGGTTTGCCATTGTCGTACAAGTTCCATCTCTTAAAAATATTTGGTATAAGTACCATTATTTATACTGATGAGCAAATAAAAAAGCTTCTGCATTCGGTAGCTGGCTGCCATCCTTGCGGGAAGGCCCTCTAGCTTTGCGTCCCTATCTTTCGATAGGTTTGCCGTTAACGTGGTTAGCTTTTCTAATATCAGATTACCATATTTATATGAATTATCAATAGGAAACTAGGAAAATATACCTGGTCAATTACCTATTTTTCCACATTTCCGCCACAGTCACGGAAGCTTTGCGTGCACAATTAACCGATGCGTCGGATTAATCAGCGGATCGCATGTGATGAGCGTAAGGATGCGGTCTTTGTTGTTGCCTTCCAGCACGGATACGTCAGTAGGCTCAACAATCGAGATATCGTAGACCGTATAGTTATAGATCTGCCCTTTGGTCTTAACGGAAACCGTATCGCCAATCTTCACCTCGTTCAGACGGTTGAACAGCCTCCCCTTGGTATGGGCGCGGTGAGCGGCGATAGCCGCATTTCCGATTTCTCCAAGCGGAGCGGTCTCAGTCAAATGCACGGCCGCATGCCGCATATTCGCTTTGGTGGCTCCTTCAAGCACGGGCAGCTTAACATCGATTTTATCGATCTCAATTAGCGCAATAGCTTTCTCGTTTACGTCTGATCCGCCTTTATCCGCTGCGAGCTGCGACTGCTCGTCCAATGCCGATTCTTCGGCAAGTAGTTGTGCCACCTTGGCGTATTTGAGCCGCAGATCGGGATCGGCCGAATTCTGAGCCGTCTCCGCGCTCTGTTCAAAACTCTGCTCCGCTTCCTTCAGCAGCTTCTGCTGCTGCCAATCTTCAAACCATTCGCTGGCCTTCGGGTAAAGGATCAGCAGAACGCCGGCGATAATTATGATATAAGAAAGCTTGCGCAATATTTTCACCTCTATCGTCGCTCCGCATCTGTTCCAGAGATCACCTCACCGGAGACAGGCAGAGACTGCTTTGGCTTCACGAACACCCATTTTCTGCTGCCAAAAAAATTGATGATAACCGTAACAAACGTAACCAATACCTTCGACAAAAATTCCTGCAGTCCAAGACGAGTGATTAGAAAGCTCATGAGCAGCAGGGATATGCACAGCACGAACAGATTCAAAGCTATAAACCTCAGAAGCTGCCTATGATCAAAGCCTTCTTCCTTGCTCCGCTGCCGGTCCTTGAACGTAATTTTACTGTTCAAAATAAAGCTGTTGGCCGTTCCCGCGCCATAAGAGATGATTTGGGCTATGACATAGAACAGTCCAAGCGAATGCAGCAGTGCGAACACGGCCATATCTACCAGCGTATTCAGCAGGCCGACGATATTAAATTTAACGAACTGGAGGATATCGCCGCGTACATTTTTGTTATTCATGGGGTACACCTCTCCGTGATTGTCCGGCTTCCTCCTGAAAGAGCTCGGCTTCCTCTTCCTTCAGGTTTCTGTAGCCTACCGCCTCGCGGACAATGTACAGCGGCCGGTCCTTCGATTCATCGTATATCCGGCCGATATATTCCCCGATTACCCCGAGGATCATAAGCACAATTCCGTTAAACAGCAGGTTCACGCCGACAATGGAGGCCCAGCCGGGTACCGTCCGGGAAGTAAACCACTTCTGCATCAGGACGAAGAACAAGAAGACAAAGCTCGAAAACGAAAGCAAAAACCCAAGGTAGGACGCAATTTTAAGCGGTTTATGCGAAAAAGACGTGATGCCGTCGAGCGCAAACCGGATCATTTTTTTGAGCGGATATTTGGTCTCCCCGGCGAAGCGCTCCTCGCGGACATACTCTACCATCGTCTGGCGGAAGCCGACCCAACTGACCAGTCCTCTGACATAGCGGTTCTTCTCCTTCAGTTCGCGTAAAACGTCGCATACCTTGCGGTCAATCAGACGGAAGTCGCCCGTATCGGTCGGAATATCCACGCTGGTCAACCTGCTCAGCAGGCGGTAAAACAGCTTGGCGGTGATTTTTTTGAACAATGTTTCGCCGTGGCGCTTCAGCCGTTTGGCATACACCACCTCATATCCCTGTTTCCACTTGGCAATCAGCTCAAGTATGACCTCGGGCGGGTCCTGAAGATCGGCGTCGATAACGACGACCGCTTCCCCCCGGGCATAGTCCATGCCTGCGGTAATCGCGATTTGGTGGCCGAAATTCCGCGAGAAGTCAATCAGTTTCACATGAACGTCCCGATCGGCAATCTCCCGGATGATATCGGCTGAGCGGTCCCGGCTTCCATCGTTCACGAATATCAGCTCGTACGCGTCTCCGCAGCGGTCCATGACTTCTTTCAAACGCTCGTAAGTATGGGAAATCACTTCTTCCTCATTATACATCGGGACGATCACGCTGTATCTGGCTTTCATTTCTTTTCCTCCTAAATTGTAGACGGCCGTATCCCTAAAAGACCCAAGTCGGGAACCAGCGCAGGAAGCCTGTGACGTAATCCCCGCTAACCTGCATGCCCGATAAGACGGGATAGAACATGATAAAGAGCAGCGCCGCAGTAGCGACATACACATAACGGATAACTCTCGACCGGGATTCCGGCA
Organism: Paenibacillus durus ATCC 35681; assembly: GCF_000993825.1. Lineage (NCBI taxonomy): Bacteria > Bacillati > Bacillota > Bacilli > Caryophanales > Paenibacillaceae > Paenibacillus > Paenibacillus durus. Next base: position 5,466,253 of record NZ_CP011114.1, on the reverse strand, counting down.
ACACGCTGTCCGATAGCTTCAGCAGATAGACCAGCGCCAGAATCATGAACGGGACCATGGCAAAATAATGGTAAAGGAACGTCTCGCGCGGAACGAGCATCCAAGGAATATATTGGGAAAAATAGCCGATCCAAATGACGTATTGCGGCTTTTCCCGGCGTCTCAGCGTCAGCCACAGGACAGCAAGGATAGCAAAAACCCCTGTCCACCAGATCAGCGGATTACCCATCGTTACAATGCTGCTGGTCTGGCCTGCCGGCAATCCCTCTCCGCCGCTGAAGAACCATACCGGACGCTTCATAAAGGGCCACTGCCACCACTGGGATGAGAACGGATGGGTAGCCACAAGCTGGCTGTGGTAGTCGTACATATTCTTCTGTGCTTCGAGCAATCCTTTAATCGTATAGCCTTCCGGTGTAACGGACAGTACGGGAATAAACGATAAGCTGTAAATCGCTGCCGGAATAACAATAAAGAAGATAATGCAAGAAGCCAGAGTGATTACGGTTCTGCTCCAGAATGTCCCTGCGGCCTCTTGGCAAGCTGCTGACAGTTCGGGGTCCGCCCGCTTGCCTTCTGCAAGCACCCGCCGGGCCGCCCTGTGCTGCCGGTACCGGTCAAAGAGCGAAATCCCTAGCATAACAGCGAGCCCCGCCCCTCCATACAGCACAATCCATTTGGAGGCAACTCCGATGCCGAAGAACAGGCCCGACCAAAACAGCGGCCACAGCGTCTTGCGCAGCGGAAGGCGGTAGAAATTCATTGCCGCGTAACGCTGCATGAAGTAGAACATCAGCATGATGAAGAAGACGCCGTACACATCAATGGTAGAAATCCGGGTCTGCGTAAAATGCATGAAGTCCAGGGCGAACAGCCCCGCCGCAAGCGCAGCATAGCGAGTCCGCCCAAACAGCCGCAGCGCCATTACATACATAACAGGCAGCATGGCGATGCCAAATACCGTGCCGACGATCCGCCAGCCGAAAGGATTAACGCCGAACAGCGCCATTCCGACGGAAATCAGCAGCTTGCCCAGCGGCGGATGCGTATTCTCATACGGAACGATGCCATGGGCGTATTCATATGCGGTGCGTGCATGATAAATCTCATCAAAATAGGTGCTGTTCATATAGCCCGAATTGGCTGGAATAAGCTGCTGTTCGTCGAACAGGTTCGCCGGTGCGCCTTGCTTGGGAGTTCCCCCTATATCGGACGACACTTCGGCAACGGGCAGCGGCGACGCGTTTCCTTTTTCATAAAAGGCAATCTCATGCAGATAAAAGCCCAGGTTATTTACAAAAACTCGGACATACCGCGCCGTGGCGTTAAGCTGCTGGCTTTTCCAGATAAAGACGTTGCCGACATCCTCCTTAATCTTGACCGGTCCGGACCAGCTTTGCGGCGAATCGCCAAAATCCAGCGTAAATTCACCGGTGCCCACGCCGCCGAATATTCTCACTTTGTCCAGCTGCTTCGCGGTGCCCAGATCAACATAGAAGCTTTCGCCCGCAGCTGAAGGCGCCCATACCGTTTCCGGCGAACGGGCCGAACCGAGATTGACCATGGCTAGCGCTCCATAAAGGACTGTAATAGCCGCCATCCACAACCAGTCTCTTCGCATCATCCGGGGAACAGCACTTCCCTGCGGTGAATGATCCGGACGGAGTTCACAGACGAGCGCTAGATCGGTTTCCCGTTTTTGCTTATCGGTATACGCAGGAGCCAGCGTCAGCACCCTTCTCCTGAAAAATATATCCCAGCCGATATACAGCATGTACAGCAGCAGTCCGACGTTGGCGATTGAGGTAACAAGGACGATGCCGTCCGAGCCGGGATTCTGCCCCGCATTCAGATACAGCAGCACGTACTCCACGTTGGCAAATTGGGTCAGGCTCAGGCCGAAGAACAGCGTCAGCAGCCTCCGGTCCTTAATCTCCATAAAGGCGAACAAGCTCAAGACAAGCGCCGGGAACATGTACCGTTCATGCATTTTGGTTCCAACCACAAACATGACCACAATTAAAACGAGACCGATAAAGAAGGATTTGGACAGGTCTTTTCGGTCCTTCCGGAACGAGAACAACGCGGCCAAAGCTACTGCTACTATAATAAAAATATTGCCCCAAGCGCGGTAAGGAATACCGAGCCACAATTGATCAATCGGCGACCAGGACGGAGCGATGAGCGTGTAGAGGTTAAAAGCGTTGACGGTGGAATAAGGATAGGAAGACAGCGTGCTTTTGTACAGATCGATCAGACCGCCAAGCCCTCCGTTGCCCCAAAAGAACGGCAGTGTAATCAGGGTAAAAGCGATAAGCCCGTACACCGCTCCTTTCAGCAGCTCTTTCCACGCTCTGTAATGGATGAAGGCGAACAACAGTGCCGGCGTAAAAATCAGCGCCTGCGGCTTCACCGCCGTGGCCACCGCGAACCAGAGCGCGGAAACGGCCAGCCTTCTATCCGAGACGGCCAAAATACTAAGCAACAGGAACACCACAAAAAAGGCGTCCGCCTGCCCCCACACCGCCGAGTCCGTCAGTACGGCCGGATTGAACGAATATAGAATAACAAGGCCGAGCGCAATGCCGCCGCCCAGCTTTTTGCTCCCGATCCGGTAAATCAGCCAACCGAGAACGATATCCGACAGGATCGCCGGCAGCTTGAACAGCAGCATCTCCCCAGGAGAGTCCGGACTTAAACCGAGGCCCTGCTGGATGAGATGAAGAAGATACAATATATAAATATACCCTGGAGGGTAATCCGCAAAAATGCCTTCCTGATAAAAGCGTCCCGGACCGACCTCCGCCAGCCGCTGGCCCCAGTACATAAAAGTCTTCATGTCGTTCATATAACCCTGCGAGGTCCAGCCAAGCCACAGACGCAGCAGAAAAGCCGCGGAAAGGACAATCCACAGCCACATGCCGTAATCATAGCTCTCCCGCCTTAGCTGACGCTTGCTGCGCAGTGCCGTCCGGTAAACCCAGGCAAAGAGGCAGGCGAACAATGCGGAAAAGAACAAAATGTTTTTGGATGATATTTTAACTGGCTTCCCTGCCTCTCCAGTCTGGGCGCCCCCCGGATCAAGCGAGATTACCGGAACGCCTGCAGGGGCGGAATTAAGCTCTTCCACGGATAAATCGTCAAAATACGCCTTGCCCGCAGACAGATTCCCATAGCCGCCAAGAGCGGCGCCGATGCCTATTTCCTTTTGCCCGGAGCCCGTCTTGCCTATGAACTGAAGCTGCTGCCAGCCACCACCAGTGTCTTTCGTGCTCGGATACCCCCCGCCAACGCCGACAACGAAGATATTTGCCCCGATGCCTTCCGCGCCCGCGTTCACCACTTTAACCCAGCCGGAAATCCGGTAATGGGTATCAGGCTTTACGGCGATGGTCTGAATCCATTTGGCATGATTCTGCTGCATATTTTCAATCGCGGCCGCAGCAATTCCGGAATGGACATCCGCCGATTCCACAGACAGCAGGCTTGCCTGATCGCCCTGCACCCATACATCTCTCACCCAGGAGGCGGGAGCGCCCGATGCCGTTTCCTCAAACCCCGGATTTTGCAAAAGATTTCCTTCCGCAAACATGGTTCCCGGAGGGATAACTAGCATGCACAGCAGCAGCATAAACATCAGTTTCGCAGCAATACGCCACTTCTTCATCATCGTTACCACCTTCGTCTTATCGTCCGAATCTATGTATATGAAGTTCGCTTCATTTTTTCCCTCATTTCAATATAATCGAATTGCCGGGTGAAGAAAAGTCCGGCGCTCTTTTCCGGTAACACCGCAGAGTTTCTTATTCGCTAGAAAAAAAAAGACCCCTTCCGATTGAGAAGGAGCCGTAAAAGAGCGGCCAAGGCTTAGCCCTGGCTGCCGATCAGCAGGTAACGAAGCACCACCAGAACGGCCAAAAGCCACATCATCCAGTGGATGTCGTATTTCTTTTTGCCCGCAAGGTTGGCCACAAAGGCCAAAATAACGTAGGTGACGATGCCGAAAGAAATACCGTTCGCGATATTGTAGGTGAAAGGCATGATCACGAGGGTCAGGAATGACGGGATGGCGATAACCATATCGTTAAAATCAATCTGCCGGACGGACTGTGCCATCAGCACGCCGACAATGATTAGGGCCGCCGCTGTGGCGGAGCCGGGAATCAGAGCGGCAACCGGCGCCAGGAACAGGGCAAGCAGGAAGCACACACCCGTCGTAACGGCGGTAAGTCCCGTACGTCCGCCTTCAGCCACGCCCGCCGCGCTTTCCACATAAGCCGTTGTGGTGGAAGTGCCCAGCATTGCGCCGCCTGCAACTGCAACCGCGTCAACGAGCATGGCTTTGCCGACGCGTCTTTTGCCTTCCTCGGGATTGTCCATAATTCCCGCGCGCTCCGCCGTTCCGACCAGAGTTCCGAAGGTGTCGAACAGCTCGACGAAGGTGAATGTCGCGACCGCGGAAATAATACCGGTATGCAAAATGCCGTTCCAGTCAAACTCCAGGAAGTTCAGCTGCGTGAAATCCGGGACCCATGGCGTGGTTGGATTCGACAGTGTGGAGAAATCGACCGCGCCCATCAGCATGCCGATGACCGTGGTACCAAGGATGCCGAACAGAATCGCGCCTTTGACCCGCAGCACCATCAGAATGCCGATCAGCAGCAGGCCGATGATAGCAAGCTGAACATTCGTGTTCTCCAGGCTTCCGAGATGGAAGACCGTTTCAAAATACAGCACGTCGGTGAAGGTATTGGCCGGAATCGCATTGCCCGCCTCCACACCGATCGTCATCAGGCCGCTGTTCTTCAGGCCGATAATGGCGATGAAGAGTCCAATGCCGACCGTAATCGCATGCTTCAGACTGTCCGGAATCGCAGTTAGTAAAATTTGGCGAATCCTGGTGATGGTCAGCAGAATAAAGATCAGACCGGAGATGAATACCGCTGTCAGCCCCATCTGCCAAGTAAACGGATGATCCGTCGTGGCCGACGACAGGATAACCGATGCGAAATAAGCGTTAAGCCCCATACCAGGCGCAAGGGCGACCGGGAAATTAATGAATAGCCCCATCGCAATAGTGAAAATACCCGCCGCCAGCGCGGTCGCCAAAAATACCGAATACCAGCCCATATCGATACGGCCGAAGGCAGTTAACGTACCTGGATTCACCGACAGAATATACGCCATTGCCATAAAGGTCGTCAGACCGGCCATAATTTCGGTGCGTACTGTAGTGCCGTTCTCTTTCAACTTGAAAAATCGTTCCAAAATGTTCTCCCCCTAAGATGATTTGTAGTGAGGCAGCAACAAAAGGCCGGAATCTTGGCGGACCCCGGCCTGAAAAAGAGCTCTCCCGAAGAAATTTCGGCACGTCGGCCGTAGCTTCTAATCAGGACAGCTTTCTTGGATCGTAGCCAGGTCATTACGGTGACCTCGTAGAAACTCCCGGGCCAATTCCCGGGATTATACGAATATTCATGCTGCTAATGCCTTCTCATTTTAGGTGGACATGACATGGGTTGTCAATAACGAAAACGAACAAACTTTGTTATGTTTTTGTCATTGCAGCCTGCTTCGGCAGTGAAATCATATCCCTCTTATTTTTTTTCTAAAGTCAAAACAATATCGTTTTTTGTAACTTCACCCTTATTTTCGATTTCAAATTCAGATAAATTATCAGAATTCGTGATTACCGCAATAACAGTATCATCTAATCCGGCTTTCTTAATGGCTGGAGACCAGAAATCAATTAGAAGCTCCCCTTGTGAAACACGTTGCCCTGGTTCGAAATAAGTGATAAAACCAGTTCCCTTCATCTTAACTGTTCCAATCCCAATATGAATCAATGTTGCAATTTTATTTTCGGAGACAAGACCAACAGTATGACGCGTTGAGAATGTTGCCTCAATTATGCCATCAAATGGCGCGTAAACTCTCCCATCACTTGGTTTAATTGCGAACCCTCTCCCCATTGATCCAGTCGAAAATACTGTATCTGAAACTTGTTCAAGGGGAATCACTTCACCAGCGACAGGGGCATAATAAGATAGTTCAGTTTTGGAATTTGGTCGACTTCCAGTTGACTCACTTTCATCATCACTATCAAAGTCCTTTGCCCATGTTCTCTCAAGCTCGTCAACGATTGAAGCATGCATTTTTTCATCGAGTTTCACTTTTTTGAAAAAGACAAATGCACCAACTAAAATGAATACTGCCGGGACACCAAGCATAGCGAATTTAAAGATAAAGCGGTCGTGGTTCGTCATAGTTGCAGCTGTGGCTCCTGCTGTCATACTGGCTGCTACAGCCGTGATACCAACAACTAAGTTTGAAATCGCTCCTGCTAGCTTATCCAACAATGGGCGAACAGATAAAGTCAGCGATTCATCGCGATGTCCTAATTTTAATTGACCATATTCTACTGAGTCAGTAATAGTCATCAAAGCCACTAAAAAGATTAGTGGTTGTGGAATGAAAAATAACTCCGCTGCGACAAGCACTAGAATAAGAGAGCTGTTCGCAAGACTGAATACCGCTAAGCCTATTAACATTAAGGCAATGGCTACTAGAAATACATTTCGGCGATTCCATTTTTTCGCCAATGCAGGAAAAATCGAAATGGCAGCTAAGCCAACGATTGTGTTTATTAGTGCCAAAATTGAAAATTTCGATGCATCTCCTAAAATAAATGTGAAGTAGTAGAGTTCAAATGAGTTTGTTAATGACATGCCAATGGCATAAAGACCATACGCTAACGATAGCCACATAAGCTGATCGTTGTGCATAAGAACGTGAAAGACTCCTTTAAAAGTTGTTGGTTTCTTGTTCTTCCGCAAATCAGAATCTACTTCTTTTGTCCCTAATCCAACTACGACTGCTGATAGAGCTGCTGCACAACCAATAATCAGCGCAAACCAGAACCATCCACGAGAATCACCTGTTCCTTGATTGGCATTGAGTGAGAACAATAGCACTAAAGGCATGACCACAATACCAATTGTTCCTCCACCAATATTTGACCCGATTCGAGCAAATGTGGCTGTTTTTTCACGTTCACGTGAATCAAATGACAATGCAGGAATCATAGACCAAAATGCAATATCTTTGAAACTGTATAGAATATCCATCATAATATATAGAATGGCAAACAAGATAAGATAGAGCATTGGATTGCTTTTCGTCAGTCCGCCAAAATCTGTGAATAATATGACTAAAGCCGCTGGTCCTAAGACACCACCCACTACAACCCAAGGCTTGAACTTCCCCCAACGCGTATGGGTGTTATCAATGGCATTCCCAATAAATGGGTCAATGGCTAATTCTACAAACCGTAAGAAGAAAATAATAAGTGTAATAAATCCAATCATTTTCGCATCCTGCGCCTTATTTCCACTGTTAAACAAGTGAGTTGTCACAAACATAATGAAATATGTACTGAGTAATCCAAACAGCAAGTCATTCCCAAAAGCACCAAAGCTGTAAGACAACCGTGAAACGATGTTTCCTTTAGAATTTTCCATCCCAGTAATCTCCTTTGCATTTATCCGATTTCTTTACACTTAAATAGTAAAGGTAACGCTTTCAATTTAGAATGGAATGAATTTTGTTAAATCCTACATTTTTTTAGATGATTCCGATTTGAGTAAAGGAGGCTTAACGATGAACAAACGGAAATATTGGAATGTATTTATTAAGGAAGATTATTTTGCTGATTTCTATTTTTTTAATGTAGGTCATGAAATTTGTGCGCCACTGCATAGCTATGGTCCGGGCATGAGAGAAAATTACGTTGTGCATTACATAGTATCGGGAGGGGGAATCTTTGAAGGAAATGGAGGAAAGAAATATTTAAAAAAAGGGGATTTTTTTGTTATTCGTCCCAACGAGGTGCATTTCTATCAAGCAGATGAAACAAATCCATGGGAATATTACTGGCTTGGGTTTAACGGAAGTCAAGTAGCGGAATTGTTGTTATGCAATGGCATCAATGGCCATGATTCAGTTGGAACGGTTTCACCCGACAATGAGTTGCCGAAACTATTCGAAAGAATGATGAAAATGGATTTATTTGATATGAAGGAAAAAATGAGTGTACAGGCATTGTTTTATACGATTTTTGCTCATTTCAAAATCGAAAAGAACTATTATCTGCTCAATCCAATGAATATAAAGCAGAAAAAGTATTGTGAATTATTTTTACTTTATGTTCACAATAATTATTCGCGCCTCGATCTTTCGATTCAGAAAATTGCTGAGTCAATAAACCTTACTCCAGCTTATCTCAGTCAGGTTATTAAAAAAGAAATAGGTGTTCCTCCTGTTCAATATTTAAAAGCTCATCGCCTGCAACAAGCAAGAATTTTACTGAAAACCAGTGAAAAAACCGTTTATGAAGTTGCTGAGGAAGTAGGATATGCAAATGTGGACTCCTTTTCGAGAGCATTTAAAAATAAGTTTGGCGTTTCACCGACAAACTTTTAGAAAAACAAACAGAATTTGATTTTTTACTAAATACTCTCTCGTTTTCATCTTAAGATTTCTAAAAAAGAAAATCCCCATCAAGAAAAATTTCTTGGTGGGGATTTTGGTGGGGGACCACTTCATTTTTTACTAGGTTATTCCCACTCGATGGTTGCTGGCGGCTTGGAGGTGATGTCGTAAACGACGCGGTTGACGTTCTCGACTTCGTTAACGATACGGACGGAAATTTTCTCCAGCACATCCCAAGGGATACGTGCCCAGTCTGCGGTCATGCCGTCGATGGACGTTACGGCGCGAATGCCTACCGTGTAGGAGTATGTCCGGGCATCGCCCATGACACCCACGCTCTTCATGTTAGGCAGCGCGGTGAAATACTGCCAGATTTCGCTCTCCAGCCCAGCCTTGGCGATTTCCTCGCGCAAAATGTAATCCGAATCCCGGACAATCGTCAGCTTGTCCTCCGTAACTTCGCCCAGCACGCGGATGGCAAGACCCGGACCCGGGAACGGCTGGCGCCATACAATGGCATGCGGCAGGCCGAGCTCCTCGCCTACCTTGCGCACCTCATCCTTAAACAGCGTATTCAGCGGCTCGATCAGGCTGAACTTCATGTCCTCCGGCAGCCCGCCGACGTTATGATGCGATTTGATCGTCTGCGCCGTGGCGGTTCCGCTCTCCACGATATCCGTATACAGCGTTCCCTGCGCAAGGAAACCAAAATCGCCGAGCTTAGCAGATTCCTCATCGAAGCAGTAGATAAACTCGTTGCCGATAATCTTGCGCTTCTGCTCGGGATCGTCTACGCCGGCCAGTTTGCCGAGGAAACGCTCGCGGGCGTCGATTTTGACGACGTGAATATCGAATTTGCCGACGAACGTCTCCATAACGCTCTCAGCTTCGCCTTTGCGCAGCAGACCGTGGTCGATGAACATACAGGTCAACTGGTCGCCGATGGCGCGGTGAATCAGCATGGCGACAACGGAAGAATCGACGCCGCCGCTCAGGGCGCACAGCACCTTCTTGCCGCCGACTTTGGCGCGGATATCCTGAATGGCATCCTCGATAAAGGATTCCATCGTCCAGTTGCCCTCACAGCCGCAAACTTCATACAGGAAATTCTTGATCATCTCGTTGCCATGTACGGAATGACGCACTTCGGGATGGAACTGCACCGCGTACAGCTTCCGTCCTTCATGGCTCATCGCCGCAATCGGCGCGCTTTCGGTACCGGCATCAAGCTTGAAGCCTTCCGGAAGCAGAGATACATGGTCGCCGTGGCTCATCCATACGGTCTGGCTGCCTTCCAGCCCTTTAACTAGGATGGCGCCGGGTTCAAAATTCAGATCCGCCTTGCCGTATTCCCGCTTGGAGGCGCGTTCGACCTTGCCGCTGAGCTGATGGGCCATCAGCTGCATGCCGTAGCAAATGCCGAAAATCGGCAGTCCAAGATCATAAATCGCCGGATCAACATGCGGAGCATCCTCGGCGTAAACGCTCATCGGGCCGCCGGAGAATACGATACCTTTAGGCGAAAGTTCCTTGATCCGTTCGATCGGCGTATTGTACGGCAGAAGCTCGCTGTATACTCCTAAATCCCGAATTCTGCGCGCGATTAATTGGTTATATTGTCCACCGAAATCGAGAACAACGATAATTTCATTTGGCTTGTTCATTGCTTGCCTCCCTTGATTGTTGGATTCATTATACGAGAACGTAATTCGCACCGTCAAGGAAAGGCGGACAGGCTGCGAAGTAATCGCTTACGGATTCTTTTAGCGGAAAGTTTTCACAGATGCATAGTGTGCTTTCGCATCCGAAAAATACAGCTTCGGCTGACCCGTATAAGGAAGTTAATAAATAATTGAAGCCAATTATTTTGCGAGCACTACCCCTCGGGGCATATGAATTCGAGATGGACTCGAAATCGCCGTTTGGGACAGCTAACGTTGAACTTTATTATTGCAGGCGTAGGCCGTAGCCTCCGTAGCGCCGGTAACACCAAGGGGATCAAAGTAAAGTTGATTGTGATTTTTTAGGATAGGCGAATGAGATCGCCCTGAACTTGGGGGAACTACGGGTAGCAGAAATGTACATCCGACTACCACCCAAGAATCCCACTGATGCCGAAGGTGTCAGCTTGCCCCTTTAGGGGTGGAAGTCTCAAAAAAACTACTAAAGTGCAGGTTTTTCCAGCGAATGCGTATGTCAGCAGGGAAATTCCTACGATTGTGCAGGAATTTTGAGGCTGTACCGGCTGCATATGAGGTTGAACGGGTAAAAAACTGCATATTACCAGGCATATTGTGCAGTGGCGGCTTCAAGACGGCAAAAGATGTACAATCGCAGGTTATCTGCAAAAAGCGAGAGGCGGCCGTGCGAACGGCTGCCTCTTTAGCTCAAATAGAAAGCGATCCGCAGGCAATCGCGCAGAAATGCTCTTGCGCTCCAGAGAGCCGGCGTCTCCGGGAATCCGCAAGCCTCTGAAGGCGGGGCGGGTTCCGGGAATACCGCCGGAATGGCAGAGCCGCTGGCTAAGCGGCGTATGCGCTGCGGAAGGCTGTGCGCAGGGCCGGAGTCCGGCAAGCGGTCGCCAGCCGGAGCGGAGTCCTGCCCGGGAACGCCGGGCAGATGCCGCCCAAGCGGACCGGGACCGGCCCGGCGCAGATCAGGGCCGCCCGCACCGCCGTACGCCAGCGCCTCCCAGCGGCGGACGAACCGCCGGACGGCTGCGCGCAGTCCGGCATCGTTAATGGGCAGGGACGCGGCATACTCCCTGCCCGTCATCCCCGGCGGGGGCGGGCCGTAGCGCGCGGCCAGCACCCGCCAGACCAGGGACGCGGCCAGCAGCAGCCGCTCCCTGCGCAGGGCGCTGCGCCCGAGGCGCAGCAGCGCCAGGCTCCGCCGCCAGCGCCACGCGGCGGCGGCAAGCAGCGCCGCCGCAGCTGCGGGCGGCGCCAGCCCCGGTCCGCCCCCGGGAACCGGGGCGGACGGCATTCCCGCGCCGGCTGTGGCGGGCGCGGGGCCTCCCGGCGGCGCGGGCGCAGCCGCCGAGGGGCGGTCCGGCAGCGCGGGGCCCGCTGCCGAGGCCGGCGTCGGGTCGAAGGGGACCCAGCCCGCGCCGGGAAAATACACCTCGACCCAGGCATGGGCGTCGCCCTGGGTCACCATATACCGCTGCGGCCCGGGGCCCGCTGCCTTCCGGCCCGGGGCATAGCCCTGGACATACCGGGCCGGAATGCCGGAGCTGCGCAGCAGGACGGTCATCGCGGAGGCAAAATGGACGCAGTACCCTTTCTTCTCCGTGAACAGAAAATCGTCGACAAAGTCGGCCCCTTCCGGCGGCACCCGCGTATCCAGCGTATAAGGGTACGTTACTTGCAAATAATCGCGGACGGCCAAGGCCGCGTCGTACCGGCTGCCTGCGGAGTCCGTAAGGCGGGCGGCCAGCTTCCGGACCCGCTGCGGCAGGGAGGACGGAAGCTCTAGGCCGGCTGCGGCAATTTCAGGAGGGTCGCTGCCCGCCAGCTTCCGCAGTACGGCGGGATCGCTCTCGGCCAGCAGCGAATCCACTGTATATTCGGTCACTTTGGAGGAGCCTGTCAGGTCGGGCAGAGCGAAGCTTCCCTTCTCTCCGCCTGCCAGAATGTAACCGAGCCGGCTCCCGTCCAGTTGTCTGACATCCGAGATAGATAACACCTTGCCCGCGCTAAATACAGGAATACCGCCTGCGGATGGAGACGCGAAACGGAACCGCTGGCGAAGAATACGCCCGCCCGCAGCCTTGGCATCCCCGGAAGAAAGGGCTGTCAAACTTAGCGGCGAGGCTGGAGCAGCCGCCTTCGTCCAGCGGCGTCCGTCATACCGGTCCATGCTTTCTCCGCGCAAGTAGGTGGAACGTGGGCTTTCCACCGTGAAGACTGGGTCGCCGCTTCGCGTGAGCGGCCCTCCCAGTTCGCCACCCGAGCTGTATCCCGTGGTCCCTGTAGTCCCCGCAATCTCGGCTGCGCGGCTGCGCAGTCCATCGAATGCCCAGTCCCGCAGCTGCTGGGCAGCCGACTTCAGCGGCTGAACCCGGTCCGGCTGTCCGCCGGGCAGCTCTGCTCCGGTCCAGGCCGCCGCCGTCAGGCTCCCCGCCAGCAGGCAAGCGGCGCCGGTCCAGCGGAGGAACGGGACTCGGGCCGCGGCCCGGGCACTTTCCAGCAGGCGCGGCAGGCCGCTCATTCCTTGCATCCACGCAATGAGCGCTCCGGCCAGTATGATGTCGGGGGCTGTATCGCTTCCGAGACCCTTATCCAGAATCAGCAGATAAATCAGCGTCACGGATGTGAACAGCAATGTGCTTCCCCTGAACAGCGCAAGATGCTGCACCGATAAGACGAGCAGGCTCCAGCCTCCCAGCAGCATAAGAAGGCGGCTTGCGGCGGTCATCTCAGTGATTTTGCCGGAAAGGAGAAGGAGGCCGTCATGCCCCATAGCCTGGAGAAGACCGTCAGGCCAAGCCGCTCCCGCAGACGACGAGCATAAATAGAACCACGACAGCGCAAAAATGGCCGCTTGGACCGGAAGCGTATGCCAAGGAGATGCCCGGAACAACCCGGTGATAAGCAGCGCTGCGGCCATTAACGCCAGAACTCCCAGCAGCCTCTCCGTCTCCGCCCCCAAATCCATCCGGTACAGCGGACGCAGCCAGTCCGCGAACAGTCCGAACAGGGACAGGGAGAACAGAGCCCGGTAGCTTAAAGACAACGGTTCGGGAGCAGCTCCGTCTCCGTGGTCCGTTAGTGTAGCGTTCCGACCCATCCGAGCCGTCCCGTTTATACGCCCGGACCCGGCAATATGCGGCAATGCAGACCCTTGATGCATAGTTCCCGATTTGCCGGACCGCCGCTTCCAAAACCGGGATATGGACGCAGAGCCGCGTCCGCTGCGCGGTCCCTCACTGCCATCGGACCGCCACTTCCAAAACCGGGATATGGACGCAGAGCCGCGGCCGCTGCGCGGTCCCTCACTGCCATCGGACCGCCGCTTCCAAAACCGGGACATGGACGCAGAGCCGTGGCTGCTGCGCGGCCCCCCACCACCATTCTCTCGTCCGCCGTCCGGTAGATTCCGCTTGTCCAATCTCTCCCGCTTGTCGGTTCTGTCCTGCCTATCCGGGTTATTCTGCCCTGCTTCATCCGTTCCGGACATCATCCCAGATGAGGCTGCGGAGGAGGAAGCAACAGGCTTAACGCGCCGACGGCTTGCGGGATAATTCATCCGCTGTCCCCTCCCCGCCTCCGTAAGGCAGTGCATGCTCCAGGCAGTACAGTCCCGCACCCAGTCTGCCCAGACTGCCGCAGATGGTCGCGGCGGGCGCGGAACGTGCAGAGACAGCCGTATGCTGCCCATTCCATTGCCGCATGCGTTCAGGGACAGCGGAGAATCGGCCGCCCGCCTCTTCGTACAAAGCGGCTTGCTTAGCGCTTTGAACGGATGCCGCCCTGTCCCATACATAATAGAGATCCACCTTGATCCCCTGAGCGAGCAGCCGGGAGATTGTCAACGCGGCTTCCCGGTCCGGGCGGCCGGTGATCGCCGCAATACTCATGCCCGGAATGCACTGCCGGGAGGCATCCTCCAGCAGCCTTGCCAGCGTACGCGTTCCATCCGGCGCCACATCGGCAAGCGTATCCAGCACTCTGGCCGGGATGATGCCCATTCCCTCGTATCTCGCCATTCCTTCCGGCCAGCCGCCGGTGAACAATTGAGCGTAGGAGCCTGCGCGTTCCGCAGTAAGCAGCAGACCCAAGGCGGCTGAGACGGCCAGCTCGAAGGCCGGAGTTCCCGGCAAACCACTTCCCCGGGGAGGGAGCGCTTCCCACGGCGTTTCATAGGAAGCCGGGCAGTTGTCCAGCACGACGCAGAACATGCGCCCTTTCTCCCTCTCGGGAACGCGGCTTTGCAGAAAGCCGCGCCGCGCCGTATTTTTCCAGTGCACCCGGTTCATCGGATCTCCCGGCTGATAATTTCGAATATCCGACTCTTCCTCCGCTCCCTTCCATCTCCGGCTCATGGCTGAGACTCCCCCTGGTCCGGCGCCGGAGTCAGCGCAGACCTCTCCGTAATACAGCGGAGCCGGCAATACTTTAAACTCCCGCTCCCCCTTGAGAGCGTTTGTGCCGGTGAACCAACCCGGCAAATCCCCCCAGGTAACGCGGCAGGAACGGAGCTGCTGGCGGCCCCTCGGCAGCCGTTCCAGATTGTAGGTGTATTGAAATGTACGCCGGAATCCGGGGAACAGCAGCAGACGATGATCTCCGCAGCTCCAATGCTCTTCAATCATCATCCAGGGAACCGGCAGCCGGCAGCGAAAACGGAGATCAACCGTTACCATCACGTTATTCCCCGCCGTCGGCTGAACCGGAGAGAGCGTCCGGGCCAGCTCAAATTTACTAGGGCCCAGCACCTGCAGCAAGAGTCCGCCAAGCATCACCAGCCCGATAAATATTAGGATAAACAGCAGGGCAGAGCCGCCAAGCCAGCCGTACAGCCCTGCGATGATGCCCATTGCGGCCAGCGCCCGCGCCCATTGACCGGGCAGATTCGGATTCGGAGAAACGGCAGGGCTATCGGGCCTGCGGATTGGTTTCGTCAATGGACATCCTTCCTTTTCCTTGGGGATTTGTCATTATTATTCCCATGAAAAGGAAAAGACAGACCTCGCATTATTCCCGGTGTTCGTGTGTGCGGCTTTAGGACGCTTTTACCCTCCGTTCTTCCGGAACCGATGTCGCTCCGAGCAGGCGATGTCCAGCGGACTCCAGCAAATCCCTCAGCGGCAGCCAGATGGCGCCGCCTTGAAGAGTAACTTCCGAGGCGATTGCTCCCCGGTCCCCGGCCCCAGCGGTAAAGGCGAGTCCGCCGCCATCCGTATCCGCTGTTATTGTCCGCCCATTCAGCACCGCCAGGCCGCTGTGAGTTCTGGTATCCCAGCTCACCTGTCCGCCAAGCCGCTCGACTACGGCCCGCAGCGGGACGATATATTGGCCGTTCTCAATCCGGTATTCCCCCGGCTGCAGCGAGGCTTGCAGCATTCCCGCTGCCACCGCCAACGGTTTTCCTGGCGCAAACAAGGCGGCATTCGGGGTTATATTGGCGGCGATCCATGCTTCGTCAGGCTTTGTTCGTTTCGCGGCCCCCTTGCCCGGATGAGTCTTGAACTGAATAGGTTCGCTGCCGGCGTCCAGCGTCTTGAACACATAACCCGCCGCTTTATACTTCTTAATGATTTCCGGCAGCGCCTTGGCGCTTGCCTGATGTCCTGCTCCATCATGAAGCAGCAGAACAACTCTGGAAGACTGGGTACCCTGAACCGAGTTCTTCAGTATTTCAGCAGCCGGGACTCCCCTCCGTGCCGAATCGCCGCTGTCCACCGTCCAGTCCGTCGCCAGGTAGCCCGCTTGCTTCATCAGATGGAAGTAGGTATCATCAAAATGTCCGTATGTTCCGCCGGGGGCGCGGACAAGCTGCGGCCGCACGCCGGTAATCTGGCGGATGATTTCCTCTGTTTTTTTGATTTGGCTCCAGAAATGTGTAAAGCCGCTGTATAAATCTTTATAACTATGATTATAGGTATGATTGCCGATGGCATTCCCCTGTTCCCAGATCGCGTTAATCAGCTCAGGGCGGGTTTCGGCCTGGTCTCCGAGCACAAAAAACGTCGCCTTTACCCGCTCCCGCCGCAGAATCTCAAGCACTTTGGGGGTAACGGTGCTGGGCCCGTCGTCGAAAGTGAGGTAGACCGTCTTTGGCTCGACACTTTTCTGGGCGGCCGCCGGCATAGCTTTAGCCTTGCTTACGGGGGCCCTAGAGATGCGGGATACCGGCGTCCGGCTTTCTGGAAAAGCAGGCGGCAGGCCGACGAACGGCATCGGTTGGCTGCCGCGCACTGACAAGCCAGGGTTTGCTTGTCCGTTCAGAGTCGCGGAGATTACCGAATCGGACGATGCGCCGTCCCTTCCTTTGGCGGCTCCGCCGCTGTCCGCGGCATGAAGCGTACCGGATGATTTCCCGAAAGGGGAATTTCCTGCTTCACGGTAAATCAGAGCAGCTGCGAGGATCACAGCGGCAAGCACAAGCCGGACAGCCGTACGGCGGCTGATTCCGCGCTTTTTCCGAACCATATTCTCAACCTCCAGCATTCTATTGGCTGCTACAGCCTTCTGTTGGATTATATGAGGACAAGCCACAAATTAGACATGCCTTCCTGCTAATGAAACAGCCGGTGCCGGAAGTATGAAAAAAACTTAAAGCGGCGAATGCCCATCTTTTTGGAGAGTGACATCAACTATGGAAATGCTGAATTGGATACAGGAATTATTCGGGAAGTATGGATATAACGTGCTGTTCTTCGGGCTGCTGCTGGAATTTATCGCGTTGCCCTTTCCCGGAGAGACGACGATGGCTTTCGCCGGATACCTGTCCTATACGGGGCGGCTCGACTTTATGATATTGATTATCGTCGCGTTCTTCGGAACGACAATCGGAATGACCATCACGTATTTCATCGGCCTCAAAGCCGGAATGCCGTTTATTCAGCGGTACGGCCGGTGGTTTTTGTTCTCTCCCGCCAAGCTTGAAAAAACGCAGCGCTGGTTCGAGCGGTACGGCAGCGGGCTGATTACGATCGGTTATTTCATCCCCGGTGTGCGCCATTTTACCGGTTATTTCTCCGGCATTATCGCTCTTCCTTTCCGCAAGTTCGCCCTGTACGCCTATGGCGGCGCCTTGTTCTGGGTCATTCTGTTTCTGGGGATCGGCCGGCTGTTCGGACCCCAATGGACGGCTGTATTCCATCTGTTTGAGGCTTACGCCCCATGGATCGTGCTGGCCGCCGTCCTGCTGGCCGCGATGATTCTCGTCTACCGCTTCCGTTTCAGCCGCAGAGTTAAAACGCTCAGCATAGTGGGCACGGTTAAGGAGTCCTCGGAAGAACGCTGACCTTCCTGCCCTTTCTGCCTTTTATCCATGCGTACACCCCCAGCACAACGGCAATTGCGGCAAAACAGACGCCTCCCGCAAGCCCCATCAAACGGGGCTCCACTCTGGTTAGCAGATAACCGGCCAGCAGCATGGACAAGCCGAGCAGCGTATTGCCCGCCGCCGTCATCAGCCCGAACAGAAGCGGCTGCCGCCTAGCGGGCGTCTCCGGCATCAGCAGCGTATCGAGCGAGGCATACCCGATTCCCGACACAAGAGATGTCAGAACATACAATCCGCAGACTGCCGCAAAGCTTCCGGTCACGCTGATGCCGATGTGCAGCAGCCCTTCCAGCAGCAGCCCTCCGAGCGCCGCCGCCAGCAGGTTCCGCTTAACCAGTTGCCCGGCCCAAAAGCTCAGTGTAAGCCCGACGCCGAGCGATGCGTAAAAAGCCCCCACACCAATATCTCCCGCGTGAAATACGCGGATGGCATACACACTGATCAGCACATTGTCGAGGCCACTCACAATAGAGACGAGCAGCTCATAGCCAAGCACAATTTGCAAGCATACGCTTCCGGCAATCACAGCTGGCAGGCTCTTGAAGCGTGATTGGCGCCCGTCCGCCCCATCTTCCGCCAACGTGTCCGTCCCGTGCCCCTCTTTGCTTTCATCTTCCTGCTCTTCCGGTAGAGTACGGGGGAATGAAATCCCCGAGATGATGAGCGCCGCGCCCAGGAAGGAGACGGCATTCAGCACGAACGCCGTCTGCGGACCGAACCAGTGGGAGACGAAGCCGCCCGTCAAAGCGCCCAGAATGAGCACGCAGCCGGTCAGCATCTGCTCCATGGCGTTAGTCCTCAGCAGAGCGTCTCGCCGCGCAAGCAGCGGTATGGACGATTTCCGCACTGGGGCGTAAATTGCCTCTCCCGCCGCCAGCATAAAGCTGCCGATGTACAGCAGCCACAGCCGGTCCTCCCCCGTAACCCACAAAAAGGACAAGGCGAACGGAATCCGGGCAATATCGGTCGCCATCATAATCGTCTTGCGCGGCAGCTTCCCGCCTAGATAGCCGCCCAGCGGCGCGAGCGCCAAATAAGGAATGAGCTTGACCCCGAGCGACAGGCCGACGGCCATGCCCGATCCGGTAAGCTGGAGAATCAGCGACAGCATCGCAACCTGGCTGAAACGATCACCGATCCCGTTGATGATGCCGGCGGCAAACAATCGGTAATAACCGGCGCTTATGCCGCTATTGGCGGTGCTTTGGTGTGTCATAACTTTCATCCTCACTATCACAAAATTAAATAAATATCTAATTAGATATTAATCGAATATATAGTGGATGGCAATCCCCATCCTTTCCGGGATTCGGAAAAAGGAATAAGATATGACTAACTGGCTTTTCACGAAAATTCATGTTTCAGACACGCCAAAAGGAGATCCGTACCGATGAAAATAGATCGTCTGCTGTCCATCGTCATCGTGCTTCTGGGCCGCCGGCTCGTTCAGGCGAAGGAGCTTGCCGACATGTTCGGGGTGTCGGTGCGAACCATTTACCGCGATATCGAAACGCTAAGCCTGGCCGGAATTCCGGTGGTTACCTATCAGGGCGGAGGCGGAGGCATCGGGTTAATCGAAGGCTACCGGCTCGACCGGAATGTGCTTACCGACCATGAGCTGGCGCAAATCTTTTCCGCTCTGCGAAGCCTCTCCCCCTATACGGGCGATCACGGGCGATTGATGGAGAAGATCAGCAGCATCGTACCTCCTTCGCGTTCGCAGCAGTTCCGCAGCATAGCGGCGCGGCAAGTTATCGACCTCACCCCGTGGGGGCTTCCGGGTGCATCCGAACAGAAGCTTGCTCTGCTCAAGGAGGCGCTGGAGGAGAGCATAACGGTCTCTTTTGCCTATGTCAGCGCCGAAGGAACGGCAACGGTCCGGTGTGTGGAGCCATATACTCTTGTCATGAAGGGCCAATCCTGGTACTTGTACGGCTACTGCAAACTGCGGGAGGATTTCCGGCTGTTCAAGGTGCACAGAATGAAGGATCTGGTTAAGGGAACTGCGGTCTTCACCAGGCTCGAGCTTTCATTCAGGGATTTGCCATGGAATGACTATCCTGGAGAGCGTGAAGCCCTGACCGAAGTCATCCTTCATTTCTCAGCCAAAAACAAGCGTATCGCGGAGGAGCGTTTCGAATGCTCCGAGCTTCAGGCGGACGGCAGCGGCGGCTATACCGTCTCCCTGCGCTATCCCGTCGACGAATGGCTGTACGGCTTTCTGCTCAGCTTCGGGTCTGCGGCCGAGGTGCTGGAGCCGCAGCATGTCAGACAGCGGCTTGGCGAGCTCGCGGTGGACATTGCTGCAAATACAGCCCGGCAACCTGACAGTAAGCTGTCCAGTTCCCCGGTTTATACTGTAACTGTATAAAATATTAGCGGGAGAGTGGTTGAAAATGGAACACACCATGGAACTCACTGTGGAACACAGCGGACGGTTCTGCCAAAGCTGCGGAATGCCGATGCCGGAGAAAGATTTGCTGGGGACGGAACGGGAAGGCGTTCAGACAGAGGAATACTGCAAGTACTGTTATGAAGACGGCGAGTTTAAGCAGCCGGACATTACCCTTCAGGGAATGATTGACCTCTGTACCGGTTATCTTGTGGAGCAGGGAATGGATGAGATGGGCGCCAAGGGAATGCTCACCCAGTCGCTGCCACTGCTTAAGCGCTGGAAACAAGAGGGCGTCTCCTCATAGAAGCCAAAGGGACACAACCCGGTTGAAACCAACCTTGGAATGTGTCCCTTTTTTTCATATCGGCTATGCTGCCATTCGTTTACGCCTGAGCCGCCTCCAGCTTTGTCCCCGCCGTGGACCCGGCAGACTCCTGGAAGAGCGCTCCGCCGCTTTCCAGTTCCTTTGCGATCGACATCATCAGCTTGATCCGGTTCGTCTGGTTCACCACACTGACGCCCGCATCATAGTCGATGGCGGCAATATTAGCGCTTGGATACAGCTCTTTCAGCCCTTTCATCGTCCCGCGTCCGGTAATGTGGTTCGGAAGGCAGGCGAACGGCTGGATGCAGACGATATTGTTCACTCCATGATCAAGCAGGTCCATCATCTCGGCGGTCAGGAACCAGCCCTCGCCCATCTGGTTGCCTATCGACACAAGTCTTTCGGCTTTTTCGGCGAGACGGTAGATATTCTTGTCTTTATGGGCGAGTCCCAGACCTTCAAGCGCCGCCGTGATTGGCTTGCGGTACATCTGTATATACGTAATGAGCAGCGGGTTAATCAGCCCGAGCGTCTTGCTCTTCCCGAACTGCTCCGCCCCGTAAATCGGATTGTACACACAGTAGAAGAAGAAATCGAGAAAATCGGGCATTACAACTTCCCCGCCCTCGGCCTCGATCAGATCGACAAGCCGGTTGTTAGCGTCGGGATGGAACTTGATCAAAATCTCGCCGACCACGCCTACCCGCGGCTTAACCTCCTCCGTCACCGGCAGACGGCTGAAGCCTGACGCAATCTCGCGGGACAGCCGCTTATATTCACGGAACGAGAAGGAGGACAGGCTGTCCTTGCAGCGCTCCATCCCCTCACGGAACAGGGCTTCAGCGCTTCCCGGAACCTTCTCGTAAGGTCTGAAGCGGTATAGCAGCCGCATGAGCAGATCGCCGTAGCAGGCGGCCGCGAACATCCGGTTGATCATCTTGAAGCCGATCCGGAAGCCGGGCTGGCTCTCAAGACCCGAGGCGTTCATCGACAGAACCGGAATCTTTCCGAGCCCAGCATCCTTCAGCGCCTTGCGCAGCAGGGAAATATAATTCGTTGCCCGGCAGCCTCCCCCTGTCTGCGACATGATGACTGCGGTCCGGTCGGGATCGTAATCGCCGCTCTGCAGCGCCGACAGAATCTGGCCGATCGTCACAATCGCCGGGTAGCAGGCATCGTTGTTGACATACTTCAGTCCTTCCTCCGTCTCCTCGGGACCGGACTTCTCAAGCACCTTGAGCCGGTAGCCGAAATCCTGGAACACCCGCTCGATCAGCTCGAAGTGAATCGGCGACATTTGCGGCGCCAGAATCGTATACGCTGACTTCATGTCCTTCGTAAAAGTCACTCTCTGCTCGTCTTCCCGGGCCGTGCGAGGCGCGGCTTCTCCCTGCTCGCGCTCGCGCATCGCCGCGAGCAGCGAGCGCAGCCGGATGCGGGCCGCGCCCAGATTGCTGATCTCGTCGATCTTGATCAGCGTGTACACCTTGCCCTTCCGCTCCATAATCTCCTGCACGGCGTCGCAGGTGATGGCGTCGATGCCGCAGCCGAACGAGGTGAGCTGCACCAGTTCAAGATCGCTGCGGGCCGCCGCGAGCCGCGCCGCTCTGTATATGCGAGCGTGATAGGTCCATTGGTTGACAATGCTGATATCGCTCTCTTCGCTCCCCAGGTGGAAGATCGCATCCTCGGTAAGAACCGCAAGCCCCATGCCCGTGATGAGCTCCGCGATTCCGTGGTTGATTTCCGGGTCGGCATGGTAAGGATGCCCGCAGAGCAGGATGCCTTTGGTCCCGGTTTCCTCAAGGAACGCCAGCGTCTCCTCGCCTTTTCGCCGCAAATCGCTCTTGGCCCGTTCGGCTTCCAACTGACCGGCCTGTACAGCGGCAGAGATTTCATCCTTCGGAATGTCCGGGAAGGTCCGCGCCAGCCCTTTGACCAGCGCTTGAGTGTCGTCAAAGGTCAGGAACGGGCTGACGAGCGGGATTCCCTTCTCCTTAAGGCCGTCCATATTGTTGCGGATGACCTCCGGATAAGAGGCGACGACCGGACAGTTAAAATGGTTGTCGGCGCTCTTATCCTCTTTCTTCTCGTACACGATGGCAGGGTAGAAGATAAAATCGACACCCTGGCCAAGCAGGCTCTGCACATGGCCGTGGGCCATCTTGGCCGGATAGCAGACCGCTTCGGACGGAATGGTGTCCATTCCGCTTTCGTACAGCTTTTTGTCCGATTTCGGGGACAGCACCACCTTGTAGCGAAGCGCGGTAAAGAACGCGTGCCAGAACGGGTAGTTCTCAAACAAGTTCATGGCGCGCGGCAGCCCGACTACGCCCCGTGCCGCCTCCGCATCGGGCAAAGGCTCGTAATCGAAGAACCGGTCATATTTGTACTGCATCAGGTTCGGCAGCGTGTTCTTTTCCTTCTTCCCTCCGGCGCCGCGCTCGCAGCGGTTGCCGGTCACATGGAAGCTGCGGTCCGGGAACCGGCTGATGGTCAGCGGGCAATTATTGCCGCACCGTCCGCACCGGCCCTGGGTCACCTCGTAAGTAAAGTTCTCCAGCTCCTGCGGGCCAAGCAGCGTGCTGACGCCGCTCTCCGCCGCGTTCTCCCTGGCGAGCAGAGCGCAGCCGTAGGCTCCCATTACACCGGCGATATCCGGGCGGATGACTGTTCTTCCCGTCAGCTGCTCAAATGCGCGCAGCACCGCTTCATTGTAGAACGTGCCTCCCTGCACAATGATATGCTCGCCCAGTTCATCAAACCTGCGGATTTTGATTACCTTCTGCAAGGCGTTCTTGATGACGGAGTAGGCTAAACCGGCGGAAAGGCCGGACAGGGACGCCCCTTCCTTCTGCGCCTGCTTAACCTTGGAGTTCATGAATACGGTGCAACGCGAGCCGAGATTGACCGGGTCCTGCGCCTGCAGCGCGGCCTCGGCGAACTCGGCGACGCCCAGGCCGAGCGCCGAGGCGAAGCTCTCCAGAAAAGAACCGCAGCCCGCCGAGCAGGCTTCGTTCAGCATAAGGCTGTCGATGACGCCGCCCCGGATTTTGATGCATTTCATATCCTGGCCGCCGATATCGAGGATGAAGTCGACATTCGGCATAAATTTGGCGGCGGCCCTGTAATGAGCGACCGTCTCCACTTCGCCGCCGTCGGTCTTCAGCGCCGCCTTGATCAGCCCCTCGCCGTAGCCGGTCGCGTAGGAGCCGGCGATATAGCAGCCCTCCGGCAGCAGCCGGTATATTTCCTTCAACGCGTCGCTTACTGATTGCAGCGGATTCCCTTTGTTGCTTCCGTAATATGTATACAGAATTTCGTCGCTTGCGCCGGTCAGCACAAGCTTCGTTGTCGTTGATCCCGCATCAATGCCCAGGTAGCAAGGGCCGCGGTACGAGGACAGATCGGCCCGAACCGCCGCCGCTTCCGAATGGCGCCGTCTAAATTCCACAAGGTCGGCCTCCGACTCAAAGAGCGGCGGCAGCTCGCCGTCCTCGGAACGCTCGGACGCGAAATCGATGGCGGCGATCCGGTCCCGCCATTCGGCAAGCGGCGCGGCGGAACTGCCGCCATCGGATAACGCCGAGCCGATCGCCACGAAATACTGCGATCTCTCCGGAAACAGAATGTCTTCCTCCGCAAGCTCCAGCGTTTCTGCGAACCGGGCCCGAAGCTGGGATAAATAAGTCAGTGGGCCGCCCAAAAAAGCCACCCGTCCGCGAATCTTACGCCCGCAGGCGAGACCCGCGATCGTCTGATTCACGATGCTTTGGAAGATCGAGGCCGCAACATCCTCCCGGCGCGCCCCTTCATTAAGCAGCGGCTGAATGTCGCTCTTGGCGAATACGCCGCAGCGGGAGGCGATTGGATAAATCCGCTGATGGTCCGCCGCGAGTCTGTCAAGTCCGGTGGGATCGGTCTGGAGCAGCGCCGCCATCTGGTCGATGAAAGCGCCTGTCCCGCCTGCGCAGGCGTTGTTCATCCGCTGCTCAATGCCGCCGGTGAGGTAAATGATTTTGGCGTCCTCTCCCCCAAGCTCAATTGCGGTATCGCAGGAGGGAAGCAGTTCGCTGATCGCTTTTGTACAAGCGATAACCTCCTGAACAAAGGGCACATTCCCTAGCTTGGACAGAGACAAGCCGGAAGAACCGCTTACCGCAAGCGCCGCCTCCCTATCCGGAAACAGGGATATCACTTGATCAAGCAAAGAGAGAACCGCTTTTTTTATATCGCTATAGTGTCTTACATAATCCTCATGAACGACCAGATTCCGCTCCATGACAACCAATTTAGCCGTAGTCGATCCCACATCCAGTCCGATCTTCAGCTGCATCCTGCTATCACCACGCCTTATTGAAAATTTTAACTATAGGAAAAATATCACATAAACAGACTGCTAAAAGCTGTTAAAAATGTAACAGTAAAAAATTTAACGGAACGCCTGGAGCTTGAAAATACCCGCTCTATTCCCCGTCTAGGGCCGCCGCGACCGCCTCCGCATGGCCCTTTACCCGCACTTTTTTCCAGATATCGGACACGATGCCCTGTTCATCGATCAGGAAGGTGGAACGCACGATGCCCATAAATTCCTTGCCGTACAGTTTCTTGAGCTGCCATACGCCGTACTGCTCGCTTACCTTGTGGTCCTCGTCGGAGAGCAGCAGAAAGGGCAATTCATTCTTCGCGATAAACTTGGCGTGCGACTGGAGACTATCGGGGCTGACGCCCAGAATAACGGCTCCTTTGGCCGTGATCCGGTCATTGACGTCTCGAAATTCACAGGCTTCCTGGGTGCAGCCCGGCGTCATATTTTTCGGATAAAAATACAGCAGCACCTTCCGTCCTCTATACTGGCTTAGGGTGATTTCGCTTCCGTCCGAGGCGGGCAGCGTAAAGTTCGGCGCCTCTTGTCCAATAGACAGCTCTTCCATAATTCATGCACTCCTCTAATTAGGTTTATGGCTGTTCTGGGCGTTATATGGCCCACGGGGTGTACAATTGATTGTATCCATAAAAGAAATTATAATGTAGGGAATGCAAATGTGAAAGGAAGAGCGAGAATGCCGCCAAGGTCGAAAAGACACGCCAAGAAGGGAAAATCGAAGAAAACTCTGGTTCGGATCCTGATGATCCTCCTTCTGCTTCTGGCCGGAGGAGCCGTATATTTTTTCACATCCATCTACCAAGGTCTTAACAGCATGCAGAAGCAGGGCAATGATTCTCCATTCGCAAATGTGGAAACGGTAGACGCTGATACGCCCGATCCTCCGAAATGGGAGGGAACGGAACCCGTTAATATCCTGCTGATGGGTGTCGATGCGCGCGGCGTAAAAAAGGGTGAAATCCCCCGCTCGGACACGATGCTGGTGGTCTCTCTCGATCCGGTAAAGAAGAAGGCTCACGTCTTCTCCATCCTTCGGGATACTTACGTATCGATCGAAGGTCATGACAAAAATCGTGTGAATACCGCCATTATCTACGGTCCCAATACGGCGATGCAGACCGTCGGCGATCTGCTCGGGATTCCGATTCAATATTACGTCTACACCGACTTTCAGGGCTTTATCAAGCTTATTGATGCGGTCGGCGGCATCGACTACACGGTCGAAAAGGACATGGTCTGGAAGACCATAGCTGATGGCCCAGTGTACGATATCGATCTGAAAAAAGGCTATCAGCACCTTGACGGCAACAAGGCGCTCCAGTATGTCCGTTTCCGCCATGACGCCACCTCGGATTATACGCGTACGCAGCGTCAGCGCGCTTTCCTTAGCGCCGTAGCGGACAAGCTCAAGAGCACCACTTCGCTTGTTAAGCTTCCAGGTATTCTGTCACAGGTCAGCCCCTATATCGACACGAACCTGTCGGTGAACGATATGTGGAAGCTGGCGAGCGTAGGGTATGACAGCAGCGTAGCTGGAAGTGAACAGATCCCGCCGTCCAATCTGCTGGAAGAAAGAAATGCGGGCAAGCTCGGCTCCGTGCTCGACATCCGCGACCCGGACAGACTGAAAGAGTTTGTGCAGGAGACGCTTAACAAAACCGAGCCAGTGCCGGCGGCTTCTCCATCCGCATCGTCCGCTGCCGCTGCCGCAGCCGGACAGTAAATTTCTTTCGGAGCTGTGCGCCTCCCTATGGCGGCTCAGCTTCGGAAAGGACGATATAAGCCGTCATACGGCAGACAGCATAATAGGCATTGCCCCTCACGGGCGGACGGCGGATCGCGCCTTCCGCCCGTTGACGCGCTTTCACCCAAATATGAGCTCAGCAAGAACACTAAGCCGAAAGGATGACCCATTAATGAATCGTTCCAATTCAGAACAGCTGTACCAGGAAGCGCTCCAGCACATCGTCGGAGGCGTAAACAGCCCCTCCAGATCCTTCAAGGCGGTTGGCGGCGGAGCGCCCGTCTTCATGAAGCGCGCCTCCGGCGCCCATTTCTGGGACGAGGACGGCAATCGCTACATCGATTATCTCGCGGCCTTCGGTCCCGTTATTACCGGGTTCGCCCATCCGCATATTACCGCTGCCATTACAAAGGCGGCGGAGAACGGTGTGCTGTACGGAACCCCGACGGCGCTCGAGATTACCCTCGCCAAAATGATCAAGGAAGCCATACCTTCACTCGACAAAGTCCGGTTCGTCAATTCCGGTACCGAAGCCGTCATGTCGACGATCCGGGTCGCCCGGGCGTTCACCGGCCGGACCAAGATCATCAAGTTCGCCGGCTGCTACCACGGCCACTCCGATCTGGTGCTGGTCGCTGCGGGCTCCGGCCCGTCCACGCTGGGCATTCCCGATAGCGCCGGCATTCCGGTAAGCATCGCGCACGAAGTCATTACCGTGCCGTTCAACAATCTGGACGGGCTGCGCGAAGCGCTGAACAAATGGGGCGACGATGTCGCCGCCGTCATGGTCGAGCCGATCGTCGGCAACTTCGGCATGGTTATGCCGAAGCCCGGGTTTCTTGAAGGCATGTGCAAACTGGCACATGACAATGGCTCGCTCGTCATCTACGACGAGGTGATTACCAATTTCCGTTTCCACTACGGCGGCGCCCAGACCTACGCCGGACTGGACAACCATGATCAGATCATCCCCGATCTGACGGCGATGGGCAAAATCTTCGGCGGCGGCCTGCCAATAGGAGCCTATGGCGGCCGCAAGGAGATAATGGATCAGGTCGCGCCGCTCGGACCGGCTTATCAGGCCGGCACGATGGCGGGAAATCCCGCATCCATCTCGGCGGGCATCGCCTGCCTGGAAGTGCTCCAGGGTGCAGGCATATACGAGGAAATGGAGCGGTTGGCTATCCGCTTGACGGACGGACTGAAAGAATCGGCGGACCGTCACGGCATTCCGCTGACGATCAACCGCATCCGCGGCGCCTTCTCCACCCATTTCTGCGACCATCCTGTCACCGATTACGACGAGGCTCAGGATACCGACGGCGAAGCATTCGGCAGCTTCTTCCGCCATATGCTGAACCGCGGCATCAATCTGGCGCCTTCGAAGTTCGAAGCGTGGTTCCTGACCACGGCCCACACCGACGAAGACATCGATGCCACCCTGGAAGCGGCGGAAGCCTCCTTCCGCGCGATGAAGGAAGAAAGATAAGCTAACGCGAAGCTTATACAGTTTTCTATTTCAAGATATACGCCGTTCAAAGACAGATACTGTTGTCTTTGAACGGCTTTTTGATGTGCGGCGGGGCAGTGGGCAGTCCCAAGCCAGCGGCGCCGCTAACGGCTCACAAGGCCGGGAACAGTCCGCCAGAGCGGTTGGATTCACTTCCGCTTGCGATACTTATACCTTGCCGCAGCCCTTTTTTCCCACCGAATGAACGCATAAGAAAAGCGGCCGCCGCTTTCGGTTACGCAAGCTTCAGCCGCCTTGACTCATAATGTGCACTTTTTTACAGAAAATCATTCATTTCTAGATCATTTATTTCAGTGTTATTCTCCGTTCCGGTCATACAGACTGCGAATTGAAACGCCCTGCGGCAGCTTGAACGGATTCTCTTTCTCGATCCGGTCGTAGAACATGATCCCGTCAAGATGGTCCATCTCATGCTGAATGACAATCGCCGTATAGCCCTTGAACCGAAGCTGGACCTCTTTGCCCGCCGCAAAATCATAGGCTTTTACCTTGACCGATTCATATCTCGGAACAAAGCCCTGAACCGGACGGTCGACCGACAGGCAGCCTTCGCAATCCGGCAAATAGACCATCGCTAAAGAATGGCTGACGATTTTGGGATTGACCAGGGCGTGCTCGATCACTGTGCCGTACTCATCCTGGGTAAACATGACGAACATCCGCTTATTCAGCCCAATCTGATTGGCCGAGAGCCCTACTCCGGAGCGCAGCTTATACTTGGCCGCCACCTCCTCATCCTGGCTGTTCTTCAGAAACTGCAGCATGCACAGCAGCGTTTCGCGGTCTTCCTCTGTCAAAGGCAGCTTAACCGGCTCCGTAACGGTCCGAAGCGCCGGATGCCCCTCTCTTACAATATCATCCATCGTAATCACATAATCCTGAGTAAACTTTGCTTCAGACACCGTTCTCTCCACCTTTGCTTCACTTGATGAACTTTTAATGCGCGCTTGCTTAATCATTAATATATTTAAGGATTGATAAAAGCGGTACGCAGCTGCGCGCTGTACTCCACATCGAAGCCCAGACCCGTGGCCAGAGCGGCCAGAGGCAAGTACGTTTTGACTTCCTTTCCAGTCTTTTGTAAAAAGGCCGGGCTGTCTATCGCGATCTTTTGTCCGTTAACCTGTATCGTCTTGGAGCCGATCGTAATGACCACCGTCCGGCCTCCATACGTTATCGTCGCGCTTGCGGTCTTGTTGTCCCATTTTCCGCTTGCTCCCATCGCCTTCAGCACATCCGCCAGCGCCAGGAAATTCTGTCCGCCCCGAACAATCGGCTTGTTGGGCGTATTCATCAGCTCGGCCCTGTTAACGACAATCGTCATCGGCCGCTGCGAAGCGGAGGGAGTCAGAGAATTGGTAGGTACACGGTAGTAACCCCATATCAATTCGGCGAACACCTTGGCGATGGTCTCATAACCAAGCTGGGTCGGATGAAAATCGGAGTCCGCGATAATATGCGACAGCGATCCCTCCTGGCCTGCAAAACGGGATGCAACATGAGCGACAAGCACCGGTGCGTCGCTTCGGGTCAGGCCTGCCGTCAGACTATCGGCCGCTTGCGTAAAACTTTCAGCAGCGCCCATCAACTTCGCGTAGCTCTGACCGGCATACAGCTGCGGAACGGGCTGGTACTGGTCCGCAATGATGATCGTCGCATTCGGGTTGACCGCTCTCAAGTTCTCCAGCGCGGCGGTGACGTTGGTCTTGTAAGCGGTCAGCAGCTCTTGCACACGAGCCTTTAGATCGGCATCTGACATATCCTTGGCTTGCTGCAGCAGACTTCTCACATCATTGCCGCCGATCGTGATTGTAATCAGCTTTGCCCCCGCAATATCGGCTTTGGTCTGCGCAGCCTTCGCCGCAAACGAGTCCAGACGCGGATCGGCAATACCGGGCTGGATGCTATCAGCGGTAATGGCCGTACTATCCTTAATCGCCGCTGTATAGTTTCGAAACCCGGCCGTTGTCAGTCCCAGAATCCCATAGTTGCCCAGCGTCGCGCGCTTCCCGTCAAACCATGCCTGCTCAAGCAGGCGTTCCGCGTAACCGTAAGGCTGGGAGCTTAGATTCATGCCCGGTTCATAGCCGGCTGTAATGGAGTCCCCCAGCGTCACGATACTGACAACATCAGGCTGCGCCGCTTCCGCAGCGGCTGCCGAAGCGCCCTGGACTCCCGGGCCCAGCAGCATGGTTACGAGCAGCAAGCAGATTGCGGCGGCTGTCCATTTGTTCCGCAAATCGATCATTATATCCCTCCAAGTCTGTACTGGCACTTCCATTTATTTCATTCTATCATTCGGTCGGATTCCTATAAAGGTAGACTTGGCGCCGCCACTCCAAATATGCCGCAGGCGGGCTGCGGCATCACAGGACGCTTCTCTTGGAGCTTTAGTATGATAAAAAGAGCCCAGTTCCGCTGCGACACGTCCCTGGACTCTGTTATGTTATAAATGCACCGGCTAAGGTCCCGCATACCCGTTCACAGCCGTGGCTCCGGTTATTCTATTCGCCGCCTTTGGAAAGCTCCTTCCCGTCCGCAGGCGTATCGGAAGCCGTGCTGGAAATCGGATCTGATGAGGCATCTTTCCGTTCTTTTGTCTGCGTCCGTTCCAGATATTTGTCATATCTGTCGTCCAGCTCCTGCGCCATTTCCCGATACCGGTAAATCTCTTCCACAATCGGATCAAGCGCGGTCTGAATGCGTATTTCGTATTTCGGCGATATGGAATGGCGCTGTCCCGCTTCGCGGCTGCTTTGCGCAAGTTCGCCTTCGGTCAGCATCTCGCTCAAGCGACGTTCCAGATCTTCCTTCCCGTTCACCCTAAGCCATGCCTCCTTCTGTATATGCTAGAATCCGGTCGCTCCCGCTTCTTTCAGGGAAGCTAGAACGTCTTCGTGAATATGCCCGTTGGAAGCCACGATGTGGCGTGTGCCGATATGGTACGGCTCACCCCGCATATCAGTAACCACTCCGCCCGATTCTTTGACCAGCAGCACACCGGCGGCGCAGTCCCAAGGACTTAGACCCGCTTCATAGTAAGCGCTGACCCTTCCTGCGGCCACATAAGCCAGATGTAGAGCTGCGGACCCCCCGGCGCGGACGCCGCGGACTTTTGGCAGGATGTTCTGGAAGGCGGCCAGATTGGTCGGCTGGGCAAACTGCCGGTCCGGCGGAAAGCCAATGGCAATTAGACTGTCGTCAAGCGTGGCTTCCGAAGAGACGGCAGTCTTGACGCCATGCACGTAAGCGCCTTTTCCTTTTTCAGCCACAAACATTTCATCGCGCACCGGATCATAAATGACGCCAACCGTCAATTCGCCGCGTACGGCAAGCGCGATGGATACCGCGTAGAAGGGAAAACCGTGCACGAAGTTAGTTGTTCCGTCCACCGGGTCGACGATCCAGAGGTACTCGTTGTCTTTAAGCTCCTCCAGCGCGGCGGTTACGGCATTGGCTCCCGGCTCGACTCCTTCCTCACCCAGAAAAGCATGATCGGGATAGTGCGTCATCACAAGTCTGCGGATCATCTGCTCTGCGCCTTTATCCACTTCCGTCACCAGATCACGCGCCGATGACTTCGTTCCCAGTTCCTTTACTGTTCCTTGTCTGCTCTTGATATATTCTCCGGCTTTGGCCGCCGCATTGATGGCTACCGCCGTATAACCTTTGCTGGATACGACATACGGTTCCCGCTCGTTACTGCTATTAGGATTTAAAGAACTCATCTCTTCACTCCGCTTTCTTCAACTTGATAGCCGGGTCCAGCGATCCTTCGCAGCTCGCGGGGACCTGCCGTCCGGCCCGCTTGCTAACCTCCGATGATGTGATATCCACCGTCTACATAAATTACTTCTCCGGTAATCCCGCGTGACAGATGGCTCATCAGGAACATCGCCGTATCGCCGACCTCAGCGGTATCCGTAGTGCGCCGAAGCGGCGCCTTCTCCTCCACGATACGCAGAATCGAGTTGAAATCGCTGATGCCTTTGGCAGCCAAGGTGCGGATCGGTCCGGCCGATACGGCGTTCACCCGGATGTTGTCCGGACCGAGGTCGCTCGCCAGATAGCGCACCGAAGCCTCAAGCGCCGCTTTCGCCACACCCATTACGTTATAATTGCGCATGACGCGCTCCGCGCCCATATACGTCATGGTGATAATGGAGCCGCCCTCGGTCATGAGAGGATGCAGCCGCTGGGCGACCGCAACCAGCGAGTAGGCGCTGATATCATGCGCCAGCGCAAAGCCCGAGCGCGAAGTGTCGGCAAAGCGGCCTTCGAGGTCCTCTCCTTTGGCGAAGGCGATGCTGTGCACAATGCCGTGCAGCACGCCAAAGCTCTCTTTCAGATCCTCCGCCAGCTTGTCGATCTCCTCATCAACCGTAACGTTGCACGGCAGAATCACTGAACCGGGAATAGTCTCGGCCAGCTTGCGCACCCGTCCTTCCACACGTTCGCTTTCATATGTAAAGGCAAGGCGCGCTCCTTGTTCCGACAGGCTTTTGGCAATCGCCCAGGCGATGCTGCGATCGTTCGCCACGCCCATCACAACAATATTTTTTCCGGTCAGCAGTTCTCCCATTTTATCTGCTCCTTTAATTGTTAAATTTTGCGGATAAATCAAAGTTTCCTTCAAAGTACCTCATTTGCGGCCACTTATCAAGTCAGACAAGACATAAATCTATGCCTCGATAATGATGCTTGCTCCGTCAAGGACGGTGATTCCGCTTTCTATACCTTCCAGTCCTTTAAGCGTCTTCATTAGCCCAAACAGCGCCCCATCCTTCGCCTTGGCTTCGAGAGCCCCCGGAAGTGCTGAACGAACCGCTCCGCCGCCGAAGACTTATCCCCGTAGGCTCCGCCGATATGAATGTTGTTCTTGGCCGTTGCCGGAAGATCCATGGCCAGCAGCATGTCCGTATGATGCCGGAGATCGCGTATGGAACTGGCCAGCACCTCGGGACGGGGAGTACTCAGGACAGTAAAATGATCGGGATGGAAAGACGCCCTTATCCCGTTCTTCTTGATATAACGGCCAACTTCGGCAAAATCATCGGCCAGCGCGGCAAACGGATTCCAATCCCGCAGCTCCGGGTGGGTAGCCAGCGGAACCAGCTTCGAGGTCATCCGGTATACCTTTATGTCCGGGCGCCCGGTTATGCCTCAGCAGTCTGAGCGTATTATGCAAATTGCCTCTGGCAATCGACTCCAGGCGGCGAATCGCCGCCTCGCGGTCTCGCAGCTTGCTGAATGAAGCCAGCGTCATCGTCTTGGATGGTGAACAATCTTTAATGACGGTGGACATCGCGACATAGCCGAAGCGGACGATCATTCCCG
This sequence comes from Paenibacillus durus ATCC 35681, assembly GCF_000993825.1. Lineage (NCBI taxonomy): Bacteria > Bacillati > Bacillota > Bacilli > Caryophanales > Paenibacillaceae > Paenibacillus > Paenibacillus durus. The sequence continues at coordinate 5,433,029 of NZ_CP011114.1, read as the reverse complement.
CTCCCCGAAGAACATCTCATCGGCCAGCGCCGTCTGTACTCTCGATTCTTCGTCGTTCAACTTGCGGACAAGCTCCATCTCGACCGCAGTGACTTCATGGCCCTGGAAGTTGATTTCCGCGATAGACGCGGAGATTTTAACGATAGCCACGGCAATGTTGTCCGGCGTATAGGCAATAACCTTCTGTCCGGTCGGAAAGATGCGGAACCCCTGCTTCAGCATTTTACAGCGTCCGTATTCCAGCAGTTCGTACAGCTCCTGCTCATTCTTGAATTTGCATACCGAATTAAACTCCGTTTGAAATCCCATAATCCCTTCTCCTTTCCGGCCGGATGATCCGCCTATTGTTTATTATTGCTCGTTATCATATTTCAAGCCCTGCTTAAGCTGATACCGCTCGAACGCGAGCGCGATCATGCGGTCCAGCAGCGCCTGGTAGGATAGGCCCGTCTCGCGCCACAAGAGCGGATACATGCTGAACGGCGTGAAGCCGGGCATCGTGTTGATCTCGTTAATCAAAATTCTGCCGTCGGATTTGCGAAGGAAGAAATCGACCCGCGCAATGCCGCTGACCTGAATGGCCCGGAAAGCAACCAGCGCCATCTCCCGCAGACGTTCGGCGATTTCGGGATCGACGGAGGCCGGAATCAGTATTTGCGATTTGCCGTCAATGTATTTCGCCGCGTAATCGTAATATTCGCCGGAGGACACGATTTCCCCGGGAACAGACGCCTCGGGCTCGTCATTGCCCAGCACGCCGACCTCCAGTTCGCTCCCTTCAATGAATTCCTCGACAAGAACCTTGGTATCGTAACGGAAGGCGGTCTCAACCGCTTTGATCAGGCTCTCCTTATCTACGGCTTTGGAGATGCCGACGCTGGAGCCCAGGTTGGCCGGCTTCACAAATATCGGATAGCCGAGTTTATCCTCGATTCCGACGATCAGATCGTGGCTCTTGCTCTTCCAGATGGCGGCATTAAAATAACCGTACCGGCACTGCTCAAGCCTCGCTTCCGCGAACAGCTTCTTCATGACGACTTTGTCCATGCCCGCCGCCGAGGCCAGCACTCCCGCGCCGATATAAGGAATATTAGCCATCTCGAACAAGCCTTGAATCGTTCCGTCTTCTCCATTTGTGCCGTGAAGCAGCGGGAACATCACGTCGACCACACTTTCACCGCCGAGTCCGCTGAATACGGCGTTCAGCGCCGCGCCCGTGTCTCCGGGCACTCCTTCCAGCTTAAGCTGCTCCAGATGGCTGAACGGAGCTGCAAGCTTCTCACCGAACTTCCACAACCCCTGCTTCGTAATATAAAAAGGGAGAATATCATATTTAACGTAGTCGAAAGCGTTCATCACGGCAAAAGCGGTCTGCAGCGATATTTCATGTTCTCCCGATTTGCCGCCGTACACCAGACCCACTGTCAGTTTTGCATTGTCCATTCCTTAACCTCTTTCCGGATTATAGATAATCGTTAATGTGAAAAAAACGGTACGCCGTTCTCTCGGTCCAGGCATAGGAATCGCGATAGTCCCAGAAGCGATGGCGGCTCGGCACCGTATGCGCATTGACGAGCGGCATGCCGCCCGCGTCAAAGGCCGTAACGATCGTGCTGTGCTGAAAGCGTCCGTCTCCGTCCCAGTCGTACTGGATGACGTCTCCAAGCATCAGCTGTTCGGGCCGCTCTACGGTTTCCGCGCGAAGGCCATTGCGGCGTTCCCCGTCCAAATAGCGGCGCAGACTGTCAGAGACAGCCCAACTGAAGCTCCACCCTTCCTGATTGCCGACATAGCCTTTATACCACCAGCCCGTTTCTCTTTTACCAGTATAGTTGATCGGTGCCCCCCCTGCAAAGAGACATTGGGAGACATAATTCGTACAATCCACGGCGAATGTTTCAAATTCCGGATTGTTCTCGTTCCACCACCGGTCCGCATACGCCGCTGCGTCTTCCCGGCGGTACCGGACATCGCGGACGGAAGGGCCCAGCACCCTGCGGCTTAGCAGCGGCCCGGGAAAAGTCGGCGCTTCAAGGCCGGAGAGCTCCGCCGGAGACGCTATAGCGCCTTTCCGTGGAACCTTCTCCGGAATATCCCGCTCCACACCGGCGATAGTCCACCCGGTACTTCCATTGGCATTCGCAAAGGTCAGGCGTTCCCGCTCCACTTTGTCTTCGCGGTGCGTGATACCGCCTTTTTCATAATAAAATGCGCTGTGCAGGGCAACTTCCGCTATAACGTCCCCCGAATCCCGCTGCGCCGTCCGCAGCACCTTGACCCCCGTCTCGCAGCGCCGGGGCGTGATCGCTCTATCGCTGTACCATTTCGCAATCCTCCGGCCCCGCTGCTGCTGCCCGAGCCGGATACCCGGTTCGCTTAAAGCGCCGGTGAAGACTTCCTCTTCGGGAACCACCCGGCTTTTGTTGCATTGATCGACATATACATACAGGCTTTGCTTCCATTTCTGATCCATTGCCCATTTTCGCCCCTTCCCGCACAGATACATGAGTCTGCCGAACTTACGAGTTACCCATAAGAAGAAACACCTGACGGCGTCTTTTCAAGACGCGGGTACGTTTCTCGTAAAAATAGAAGACCAAACGATAGGCGTGAAGCTTATAAAGTCTTATTTCAAGAAAATCGCCTAAAGCAAATTCCCGGGCAAAAGGCTGCGCTTCGCCAGGACAATATGCTGCTGTACTATATATATGAGGCAGGGCGGGCGGCTATACGGACAATAACCCCGTAAAGTGCTGTGATGGCCATGAAACTTAACTCATGTATTTTACGGGGAAGCAGCGCCGGAAAAGGAGCGGATTTTTCGAATAAAATGAGGGAAAAATCTTTACTCGCCCCCCTGTAACCGTTATACTTAATAGACAGAGTCGAATATGAAATGGAGTTTCAACAGATGAAACAAGGAGGCACATTCATGCCAAGCAAGGATAATTTCAATCTCGTTCGCTCGTTCACATCGGGCGGCCAAACGTACCGTTATTACGATCTTCAAGCCCTTGAACAGCAAGGACTCGGCAGCATCTCTTCCCTTCCGTTTTCCATTAAAGTGCTGCTTGAGGCCGCCGTCCGCCAGTTCGACGGAAGAGCCATTACGGAAGAGCATGTCAAGCAGCTGGCCGGATGGGCCGGCGACATCGACCGAGGCAAGGAAATCCCTTTCATTCCGGCGCGGATCGTGCTGCAGGATTTCACCGGCGTACCGGTGGTTGTAGACCTTGCGGCCATGCGGGATACTGTGAAAAAAGCCGGCGGCGATCCGAAGCAGATTAACCCGCTCGTGCCGGTCGACCTCGTTATCGACCATTCGGTTATGGTTGACGCCTTCGGCACCAAGGATGCGCTGGAATACAATATGAACGTTGAATTCGAACGCAATGAGGAACGCTACCGCTTCCTGCGCTGGGCGCAGACGGCATTCAACAATTTCCGCGCCGTTCCTCCGGCAACCGGCATCGTGCATCAGGTCAACCTGGAGTATCTTGCTTCGGTGGCAGCTGCAAAGACGGTTGACGGAGAGACGACCGTGTACCCGGATTCGCTGGTAGGCACGGACTCCCATACGACGATGATCAACGGTCTTGGCGTTGTAGGCTGGGGCGTTGGCGGTATCGAAGCGGAAGCGGGCATGCTGGGGCAGCCGCTCTATTTTGTAACCCCTGACGTTATCGGCTTCAAGCTGACGGGCAGTCTGGTGGAAGGCGCTACGGCAACCGATCTGGCGCTGACTGTTACTCAATTGCTGCGTAAAAAAGGCGTGGTCGGCAAATTCGTCGAATTCTACGGACCCGGCCTTGCGAATATCAGTCTGGCCGACCGGGCGACGGTCGCTAATATGGCGCCTGAATACGGCGCAACGATCGGCTTCTTCCCGGTGGACGACGAAACGCTCTCCTATCTGCGCAGCACGGGACGTCCCGATGAGCTGGTGGATCTGGTGGAGACGTATTACAAAGCCCAAGGCATGTTCCGTACGGCGGGCACGCCGGACCCGGTATTCAGCGATACGATCGAGCTGGATCTTGCCTCGGTTGTGCCGAGCTTAGCCGGACCGAAGCGTCCACAGGACCGGATCGAGCTTACGCATATGAAAGAGAACTTCGAAGGCATTATCCGCACGCCTGTCGATAAAGGCGGTTACGGCCTCAGCGACGAGAAAATCGCGCAAAAGGTCGAGCTTCTGCACAAAGACGGCAGCAAAAGCGAGCTGAGCACCGGCGCCGTCGTTATCGCGGCGATCACTAGCTGTACGAACACCTCCAATCCGAGCGTTATGCTTGGCGCGGGCCTGCTTGCCAAGAAGGCTGTGGAACGCGGCCTGACCAAGCCGGGCTATGTCAAGAGCAGCCTGACGCCGGGTTCGCTGGTCGTGACGGAATATCTGGAGAAGGCGGACCTGCTGAAGCCGCTGGAAGCGCTCGGCTTCTACGTGGCCGGCTACGGCTGCGCCACCTGTATCGGCAACTCCGGCCCGCTGCCGGATGAGGTTGCCCAGGCTGTTGCTGTAAACGATATGACCGTAGCATCCGTCATTTCCGGCAACCGGAACTTTGAAGGGCGCGTACACGCCCAGGTCAAGGCGAACTATCTCGCATCCCCGCCGCTGGTTGTAGCCTATGCGATCGCCGGGACGGTCAATATCGACCTGCAAAATGATCCGCTCGGTTACGATCCGCAGGGAGAGCCTGTATACCTGAAAGACATCTGGCCGACCAGCGCCGAGATCAGCGAAGCGATTAAATTGTCCGTCAGCCCGGAAATGTTCCGCCGCAAATACGAGCATGTCTTTACGGCCAACGAGCGCTGGAACGCGATTCCCGTTCCGGAAGGCGAGCTGTACGAATGGGACGAAAAGTCGACGTATATCCAGAACCCGCCGTTCTTCGAGCATCTGGCTGACGGTCTAGGCGACATCGAGAATATCGACGGCGCGCGCGTACTCGCCTTGCTCGGCGATTCCGTAACCACCGACCATATCTCGCCTGCGGGCAATATTACGACTTCCGGCCCCGCCGGCAAGTACCTGAGCGAGCACGGCGTGGAGCGCAAGGACTTCAATTCCTACGGTTCCCGCCGCGGCAACCATGAAGTCATGATGCGCGGAACGTTCGCCAATATCCGAATCCGCAACGCGGTCGCTCCGGGAACGGAAGGCGGCGTCACCACCTACCTGCCGAGCAACGAAGTGATGCCGATCTATGACGCTTCCATGCGCTATCAGGCGGCGAAGCAGAATCTGGTCGTCATTGCAGGCAAGGAATACGGCACGGGCAGCTCGCGCGACTGGGCGGCCAAGGGCACGTTCCTGCTGGGCGTCAAAGCCGTCATCGCCGAGAGCTTCGAGCGGATTCACCGCAGCAACCTTGTCGGCATGGGCGTGCTGCCGCTTCAGTTCCAGGAAGGCCAGAGCTGGAGCAGCCTGGGACTGACAGGCCGCGAAATCTTCGACATCACCGGCCTCAGCAATGACGTGCAGCCTGGACAAGAGCTGACGGTTACCACCACCCGTGAGGATGGCACCCAGTTCGAAATCCCGGTTACCGCACGGCTGGACAGTATGGTCGACGTCGATTACTACCGCAACGGCGGCATCCTGCAAACGGTGCTGCGCCAAATGCTGGCGGACGCGTCTCCTACTGCATCGGCAGCGGAATAATGTAAGGAACGGCGCGGGGTATATCCCGTGAGAAATATAAACGAACCCATACCCCACTGTATTAGTGGCGTTGGGTTCGTTTTTTAATGCAGGGCTTCAAATTACCCAATCCCAGATGAATTCCTGCGGGAACTCTTGCGGCGCCTGGCCTTTGATAATCAGTTCCGGGTTCTTTACGGTCACTTTCGCCCCGGCGGGCACGGACTTGAAGATGGAAACATTGCTGCCGATCACGACTCCTTTGCCGATGACGGTATCCCCGCCCAGAATGGATGCGCCGGAATATACCGTCACATCATCCTCAAGCGTCGGATGGCGCTTTTTCCCATACATCGAATGACCCTCCCGGAGCGATAAGGCTCCCAGCGTCACCCCGTGGTAAATCTTCACCCGATTACCGATCACCGTCGTTTCCCCGATTACCACCCCGGTACCATGGTCGATAAAGAAGGAACTGCCGATCTTCGCCCCCGGATGGATATCAATACCTGTGACGCTGTGCGCATATTCGGTCATAATTCGCGGAATAAGCGGGACAGACAGCACTTCCAGTTCATGGGCCATACGGTAGATCCCTACCGCGAATAAGCCGGGATAGGAGAAAATGATCTCGCTCAAATCATTGGCCGCCGGATCTCCGTCGAAAGCGATCTGGGCATCGGTGGCGAGCACACTTCGTATCCGGGGAATTTCCGCCAAAAATTGATGAATGATTTCCTCCGCCTCCGGTCTTACCTCTTGGGAGGAATGGGAATCCTGGCCCCTGCGGTACAGCAGAGAGCGTCCAATCTGGTCTGTCAGCTTCTCCTGAATCTGTATGAGAACAGAGCCAATATGATACTCCAATGTCTCGTCATTCAAGTCCTGCTTGCCGAAATAACCGGGGAACAGCAATTCCCAAACCAAATGTATGCTCTCAATAACCAGCTTGCGGCTTGGAAGAAGCGAATAATCCAGCAAAGGATTAATCGGCTGTTCCCGGTAGCTGGCCGCAATCTCCGCAACGAGACGGTTCATTCGGTTGTCATTAATACTGCTCAAGACTCACCCTCCTTTACCCCTGCTTCAACGACATCGTCCGGCGCCGGAAATGATAAGGAATGGACTGCGGCCTGTCCGCCGTTCCCGGTACACTTCAGCTATGCTTCAACTTCAACAGCACAGAAGTCAAGGCATCAATTTCCCCGCAGGTGTTATAGAGTGCCAGCGATGGTCTTACCGCGCTCTCAAGCCCGAATCTGCGGAGAATCGGCTGGGCGCAGTGATGACCCGAACGAACGGCGATCCCTTCATTGCTAAGGGCCTTGCCGACCTCTTCTGTCGTAAACCCTGAGAGAACGAAGGACAGGACGCCCGCTTTTTCCTTTGCCGTGCCGATGAGCCGAAGCCCAGGGACGCGGGAAAGCGATTCTATGCCGTACTCCAGCAGGAAATGCTCATAGCGGTTAATAACATCCAGACCGATCGAGGAGACGTAATCCAGCGCCGCGCCAAGCCCGACCGCATCCGCAATATTTCCGGTTCCCGCTTCAAAACGGGCCGGGGCCGGGTGAACAATAGTCTTCTCGAACGTTACATCCACGATCATATTGCCTCCGCCCTGGTAGGGACGCATGGCTTCGAGCGCTTCGGGTTTGCCGTAAAGTACGCCGATTCCCGTGGGACCAAATACTTTATGACCCGAGAACACGTAAAAATCGGCATCGAGCGCCTGAACGTCCACTTTCAAGTGGGAGACGGCTTGCGCACCGTCAACCAGCACTTTGGCGCCATAGCGGTGGGCCAGACTGACCATCTCCGCTACCGGAGTAACCGTACCAAGCGCGTTGGATACATGGGTCAGAGAGACGAACTTCGTCCGGGAACTCAGCAGCTTTGCATATTCGTCCAGCAGAATTTGTCCGCTCTCATCGACAGGAGCGACACGGAGCTTCGCCCCGGTCTCCTCGCAGACCAATTGCCAGGGTACGATGTTGGCGTGATGCTCAAGCCACGTAATGAGAATCTCATCGTCTTTCTGCAAATGATGTCTGACGTAGCTGCTTGCGACCAGATTGATTCCCTCCGTCGCTCCCCGGACGAACACGATTTCCTGCGCCGAAGGAGCGTTCAGAAACCGGGCCGCCTTCTCGCGGGCGGCCTCGTAAGCGTCCGTAGAGCGCGCCGCCAACTCGTGAGCGGCCCGGTGAATATTGGAATTTTCATGCTCATAATAGTACTTGATCCGCTCGATAACCTGCCGGGGCTTGTGGGTCGTCGCGGCATTGTCCAGCCACACCAGATTTTTGCCATTCACCTTCTCCGCCAGAATCGGAAAATCATTCCTAACCGCGTTTACATCAAACGACCCGAAGGATAGCGAAGGAGCTGAAACGGCGGACGGAGCATGGCTGCTGGGCAAGAACTCAACCGACGGAGCATAGCTGCCCGGCAAAGAGCTTGTCCTTTCACTGTCCGACTCAAACGCACCGGGAATCGCCCGCAGAAAGTCCGCTTCGGTCCATAATCCATTGTACGATTGCGCCGCAGGAGAAATCTCCTGTACGGACGGAGCAAAGGCTGGAGACGAAGGAACCGTATTCTGGACAGACGGTGCAAATTCCGGAGCGGCGGAAGCGGCTTCAGCCGCTTCCCCGGATGAAAATTCCGGAAAGTATGCACTCGCCAGCGCCGCCAGGACGGATGGGTCCGGAAGGGATGGATGGTTGCTATTCGTAGTCATAGTAGTTACCTACATCCACATCTTCCAGTACCCCTACCGCGTCATCCGCAAGAATCGCAACGGAGCAGTACAAGGAGAGGAGATACGAGCCGATGCCCTGCTTGTCGATGCCCGTAAACCGGACCGAAAGCCCGCGTGACTGCTCGCCCGGAAGACCGGTTTGGTATAAGCCGAGAACGCCCTGCTTATTTTCTCCGGTGCGAACCAGCAGAATATTCGTTTTGCCCGCCTGGCCTTTCGGGTTCTTATGACCGTCGACGAACAGCTTGTCCGTAGGAATAATAGGGATGCCTCTCCAGGTTAAAAAATGCGAACCAAAGATCTGCACCGTTTGCGGCGGAACGCCGCGTCTTGTGCATTCCCGGCCGATGGCCGCGATAGCCCGAGGGTGAGCCAGGAAATAGGAAGGCTCTTTCCATACCTTGGAGATCAATTCGTCCAGATCATCCGGCGTCGGCGCACCGTTGCGTGTCTGGATGCGCTGGGAAGGCGCCGCATTTTTCAAAAGACCGTAATCATCGCTGTTGATGAGCTGGCTTTCCTGCCTTTCCTTGATGCTCTCAATGGCAAGTCGTAATTGTTCCTGAATCTGGTTGAAGGGGCTGCTGTATATGTCCGATACGCGGGTATTGACGTTTATAATCGTCGAAATGGAATTCAGCACGTATTCGCGCGGGCTTGTACTATAATCGACAAAGCCTTCGGTAATATTCGACGTATCGCCGGTGCTGCACAAAATATCAAGCGGCGTATCGCCTTCCTGCACTTTGTTAAGCCGGTAAATCCCGGTTTCAAGTCCCTTCCATTCGAACAGCCTTGTGATCCAGCGCGGTGTAAGGGCATCGAATTGCGGTGCAGATTTAGTAACATTTGCCAGTTGATAAGCTGCCGACGAACCGAGCGCCGGTACGGCCAGATTGCCATTGTCTTGTTCGGCCATAGTAAATCCCCCTTAAGTCATATAATGATGAAAAATATATAATAAGGCCCATCGCCGGAACGATATGTACTTACTTTCAAGAGCGATACGGTAAAGTCCGCGCCTAACCAACCGGTCCGGCGACCTTCCATGCTCGCGTGCATAAGCGCATTGTTTCGGCAATGGGCCTACTATAATGAGTTTTATAAGTCAGATATTCATCAGTACTGCGCAATCCGGGGATCTATTTCCTGAGCCCATGCGTTCATGCCGTCTTTCAAATTCAGCAGTTTGCCGGTATAGCCGGAATCCCGTAAAGTACGAATCGCCATCACGCTGCGCTGGCCGATTTTACATATGACAATCGTATCCCGCTCGGGATCAAGCTCCGCTTTCCGGCGAACGATCTGGCCGAAAGGAATGGCTTTCGTTCCTGGCAGCTTCCCAATCGCAAGCTCATGAGGCTCCCGGATGTCCAGGATTTGCACCCCTTCCCCGTTATCAAAGCGTCTTTTCAGCTCGGCAGCCGTAATTTCCTCGATTGGCTCTTCTTCATCAGGCTTCTTCAAACCGCAAAATTCTTCATAATCAATAGGGGATGTAATGGTAGGATGCGTTCCGCAAATGGGGCAGTTCGTGTCCTTGCTGAGCTTAAGCTCCCGAAACTTCATCTTCAGCGCGTCGAACAGCAGCAGCCGATTGATTAGAGGTTCACCTTTGCCAAGGAGCAGCTTGATCGTTTCATTCGCCTGGATGCAGCCGATGATACCGGGAAGAACGCCGAGTATCCCGCCTTCCGAGCAAGTGGGAACAAGTCCGGCTGGAGGCGGCTCCGGATACAGACAGCGGTAACAGGCTCCTTCCTGCGCATAGAACACGCTGACCTGCCCTTCGAACCGGAATACGGAGCCGTACACATTCGGCTTGCCCAATAAAACGCAGGCGTCATTGACCAAATATCGTGTCGGGAAATTATCCGTTCCATCCACGACCACATCGTAATCCTTGATAATGTCGAGGGCGTTCTGACTGGACAGTCTCTGCTCGATGGCAATGACGTTTACTTTCGGGTTAATGCTCTTGATCCGGTCCTTTGCGGACGCGATCTTCGGTCTGCCGATATCGCGCGTGCCGTGAATAATCTGCCGCTGCAAATTCGTCTCATCCACGAAGTCGAAATCGACAATGCCGAGCGTGCCGACGCCAGCGGCGGCCAAATACATGGCGATCGGCGCGCCCAGCCCTCCGGTGCCGATCAGCAGAACCCGGCTCTTTTTGAGGATGCGCTGCCCTTCCACGCCAACCTCCGGCAAAATAAGATGCCGGCTGTACCGGGTAATTTCGTCTTTGGTCAGTTCGGGAAGCCCGTCAAGGTCCGGGCTCTGGGCTCCTTCCGTTTCAGCCGGCGAGCCGCCGGCAATGGAAGGCACAAGCATTACGTCGTCTCCATCCGACAAGGCTGTCTGCAGACCGTTCTTTTGCCGGATATCCTCTTCATTCACATAGATATTCACATAGCTGCGAAGCTGGCCTTGATCATTAAACAAATGCCGCCGAAGATCGACAAATTGTTCGGTTAGAGCAGCCAGCGCCTCTTCAACCGTGGCCGCCTCCACGCCAATTTCCGACAAACCGTCCGTAAAAGAGCGCAGGGCGGTAGGAATAAGCAAACTTACTGTCATACGGCTAATCCTCCCTATTAATAGTTTCAGAATGGAACGCGGAACGGTCACTGTTCAGCTCCCAGGAAGTCAATTCTCCCGCCCGCCCCCCCGCAACCGCGACAATCAGGTAGGAGTAGGTCGGCCAGGCATGCTCCAAGTCGAACGCGGAGGGACGAGCGGGATGATCAGGATGCGAGTGATAGAAGCCGAGAACGTCCAGCTTATGCTTTCGGGCGTACAACTCGCTTCTCATGATATCCTCCGAGGTGATAAGGAAGCGGTTATGCCTGGCCTGCTCTTCCCGCGAATTGGAAATCGGAAGCAGTTCGCTTACTACCTTCGACTGATCCTCGCCCAATCTCCCGAACACAATACCGCAGCACTCGTGCGGGTAATCCTCCTCGGCGTGTTTATTGATTTGGCCGATATGCTCCTGCTTCAGATGGATCATGTGGCATCTCCCCTTGTCCACAGCTCGTCGCTTAAATATCGAAGCCCGCTGTCGCATAAAATGGTAACGACAACTGATCCGGGAGGAACGGTCGCAGCCAGCTTCAGCGCGGCATGCACATTGGCCCCGGAGCTGATTCCGACCAGCAGCCCTTCTTCCCGCGCCAGCCTGCGCGTCATGGCGTACGCTTCCTCGGTTTCAACCTCAATCAGCCCGTCGGCTACCGTCTGGTCGTAAATTCCCGGCTTAAGCGTCGTTGCCAGATGCTTCATTCCCTCTAGTCCGTGCAGAGGCGAATCCGGCTGCATCGCTACGGTTTGGATTACGGGATTCAATTCCTTCAATCTTCTGGAGGTTCCGATAAAAGTTCCCGACGTGCCCATGCCGGCGATAAAATGAGTAACCTTATGATCCGTCTGTTCCCAGATTTCCGGCGCAGTCGTCTCGTAGTGCGCTTTCCAGTTCGCATCATTATTGTATTGATCGGGATAAAAATACCGGTCCGCCTCAAGCTCTGCTATCCGCTTGGCTTCAAGCTGCGCGCCATCCGAGCTTTGCAGCGGGTCCGTCTCGATAATTTCCGCGCGATAAGCCCGCAGAATCCGCTTGCGTTCGACATTCGCGTTACCCGGAAGGCACAGGGTCACTTTGTACCCGAGAGCCGCGCCGATCATTGCGTAGGCAATGCCGGTATTGCCGCTCGTCCCGTCGATGATGGATTTCTCCTTGGTCAATTGCCCCGACTGGATTCCCTGCAAAATCATGGCCTTTGCGGCGCGGTCCTTGACCGAACCGCTCGGATTAAGCTGCTCGGCCTTCACATACACGCTTACGTCCGTTCGCCCCAGATCCTTCGTCACATTCACAAGACGTATAAGCGGTGTATTGCCGATAGATTCAATAATTCCATATTGGTTATTTGCCAATGTGAAGTCCCCTAACCTGCTGGCTATTTGGCCAGTTTCTCCGCAACTACACCATGTCCAACTATTCCGAGCAATATTGTAGGAATAAGTTGATTTCATTATAGCAGTTCGACTTTTTTCTGTCTAGCCGCTTCTTTGAAAAAAGACATTTTCCCCTTCGAATAGACAAGCTGCAAGCCCCTCCTGTTGAATCGTACTGTCGTGGCCGGTATCCTCCGCTACTCAGGTTTCAAGGGCCAAGATAATACGTCGCATACAAAAAAGGCGCAGGATTCCGATGTTCGGACCCACGCCTTTCTTTAGCTTCTTGGTATGATTGGCAGAATAATTGAAGAAGGATGTTCTGCATCATGAAAAATGGTTTGCCGAGCGATCACAACATCCTTAGCCTGATCCTCGCCGAAATTTCTGCCAGTGTTGGGATTTCGATCCCAACGCGGGAAATTACTGCTCGTTATATCCAAGCGGATTCGATGCCCTTTTTTGAATAAATTGCTTGTTGACCATAAATCGATTTCATATAAATAAGCTATTCCAGGCTCGATTAAGCTCGGAGCCACTCCTTCAGCAGCATTCCGATAACGGGCACGTATAATTCCATCGGTTAGATTTTGTGCATACCCACCCGGATGAACATCTACCAATCGCGCGACAAAGTCCGTATCTAACGCACTTGAACTTGCCCACAGTTTCACTTTAACCGGTCCTGTCACTTCTACGTCTTCTTCTAATACAGGAGTTGTATAAACTAATACGTCATCGCGTGACTCAATCTCTCTCTGATCGAATACACCACTGTTAAAATCGGATGGCATCATGATCGCTCCGCCTTTAGTGATGACCGGATTCAAGGGATCATATGTATAATGATCGGGTTCCTCTTGATCTGGTGAGATTGTGCTAAGTACTCCATCACCTTGAAGCGTATTCGCATGTCCTTGGCCATGCAAGTAGTACGGAGTAAAATTCGTCCGAGCAAGCGGCCATTCATATTCATCGCGCCAAACATTCTCGCCCATCACAAATAGCTTAATTGGTGCTTCACTGAAGATACCGGTGTCGTTTCCTTTTAAGAAATGATCAAACCATCGCAACTGAAGTCCGACCAAATCCACAACAGCGGAATGAGCAGCCAAGCCAAAATTTATTTCGCCAGCTTGATGACTGTGGTCCAAATGCTGCCAAGGCCCGATGACTAATTTGCTCTGTCGAGCTTCCGAACTACCGCCTTTGTTACGCATTTGCAAAAAGTTTTCAATGGTTCCTTGCAAGAATATATCGTACCACCCGGCAATGTTAAGTGTAGGCAGTGTGAACTTGTTATACTTCCCCTTTAACGATAACGCATCCACATAATCTTGATCCATGCCGCGCTCAAAATGTTCAAGTGTGGAGGGAGCCACTTTATTTCGGGCAAAAGGCGCAAAATTTTTCAGTGGCAGTGCTTTAATCTCCGTTTTTAGTTGATCAATATCTGAAATTAACTGCTTCGAGGCAATAGCTCGTTCTTGCTCATTCGAATAAAGTCTTGAGATCGTGTCCAGTTGCATTCCTAATTGCCAATAGGACAATAAACCGAGTTCAAGCGCTCCACCCCGGTACATTAATCCATCGAAGGGATCACTCCAAGAAAATGAAGGAGTAGCTGCTTTGAGTTCCCGTGGATTCTGCAGCATGCCTGCCCACTGCACGAATGCGGAATAGGACTCGCCAAACATACCGACTTCACCATTGCTAAAGGGTAGTGTGCTTGCCCAGTGGATGGTCTCAAAGGTATCAGAAGCTTCTTGTTTAGTGGTCAAGATAAGCTCCCATTCTCCTTCAGAAGCCCATCTTCCCCTTGTATCTTGAACGATGACCACATATCCCTGCCGAACTGCACGAGAAATATCGTATAATCCAAAGGAAATGGGGGGGACATCTTTATTATATGGATGGCGATGGAGTAGTACGGGCCACTTTCCTTCCTGATTGGGCCGATAAATATTAGCACGCAACACGATTCCATCTCTTATTTCAACGGGAACATTAAATTCTGCAATCATCTGCTTTTCCAAAGGATTTGTCATATCAAACGCTCCTTTTTTCTACGATAGTTAAAGTTTTTTAATCGATTCTTAGACTGACTAACGTTAAAAATACGCCTACAAAAGTTACCAGGGCAGCTACCCAAGGCAATGCACTTAAATGGAGTGAAGGGTTCTCTATTACGATCCCGCCTAAAAATGCCCCAAGCGCATTCCCCATGTTAAAAGCAGCCACATTCAACCCAGAGGCAAATTGAGGCGCATCGGAAGCTTTTTCTAAAATGTGCATTTGCAATGGAGGAATAGAAGCAAACGCAGAACCCCCCCAGATAAAGATTGTGATGATTGCCGCTATCGGATTGTGGATGGTAAAGGTTAAACTGGTCAAAACCACTGCCAGTACAATTAAGGCTCCGAGTAAGGTGGGCAACAACCAGCGATCAGCCAGCTTTGCTCCCACAATGTTACCAACTAAAGTGCCGATCCCGTAGATCAGCAAGATTGCAGAAACACCATGTGAAGAGACACCCGTGATTTGCTCCAGCATAGGAGTAATATAAGTTAGAACAGTAAAAACCCCGCCAATACCAAAAACGGTCATCATAAGCGCCAATAATACTTGGGGGCGACGCAGCACACCGAATTGTTTCCGCAGAGATGCCACTTGTTCTTGTTTCACCCCGGGAAGCAGTAACGCGATCGCCATGAAAGCAATAACCCCAATCCCTGCAATCACGTAAAATGGCATTCGCCAGTTGTAAGCAAGACCGAGATAGGTGCCTAAAGGCGCCCCCAACACTGTAGACAAAGTCAAACCCAAAGACACTAAAGCAAGTGCACTTGTTTGTTTACCTGAAGGAGCTAGTTTGGCTGCAACGACATAGCTTTCTCCAAAAAAAGTTCCATGCATAAATGCACAAATAACCCTGGCGATCATCAAAAAGGTATAATTCGGCGCCCATGCGCAAAGAAGATTTCCGATTGCAAATCCCCCAACAAGCAATAAAAGCAAGTTTTTTCGAGAGATTCTCGAGAAGATAACCGATACGAATGGAACACCTATGACAACACCTAATGCATATCCTGTGATTAACAGACCCGCTGCAAAAAGTGATACTTTCAAGTCTTCGGCAATCGTAGGCAAAAGCCCCATTGGTACTAATTCTGTCGTGCCGATTCCAAATGAGGCAAGAGTTAACGCCCAGAGCGCAATTGGCATACGGTTCATTGCATGGATCCTACTCCCAAAATGGGCATCTGACTCACGGTCACATACCGCAATTTGTTACTTTCTTGAGGTGATAAATAAACTTCCCTGCCCGGCATTTCCGGGCTGATCCGGTAGCCGTTCTCCTCAATCCAGGACCCTAGATCAATGCTCACTGGCGTATCCACATCTGGACGGCTAATATGGGTCACCGCCGCAACGGTCATTTCCGGCAACTCCATCGTCTGAAAGCGAGCCGTGTCCTGAAGCTTGCGCGGGATTGGGCAAGCTATTTCCAGATCGATGCTGCTTTCACACTCCGGACAACCATGCCACATCACTATATGGGTTACAGGCAGCGGTATACCATTCCATTTTAAATATTCGTCGATTTCTTCGAATAACCCGGGAATACTTGCTCTGCTTGTGGTCTCTTTAAGCGTTGCTACCATTAAGGGCTCGACCTTCTTAACCACAACCTCATAATGAGAAAGACCGTCACTTTGCCGTTCAATTTGTTCCAGTCTGACCTCTATACGCCTTAAACGCTCCATTTCCGACTGAATCAGCGAGTGCAGCTCCGCCTGCTTAAGCCGAAGCATTCCGCGAATTTCCGCCGTAGATACGTTATCATTCAGAAGCTGTTTGATTTGTTCTAGTGTAAAACCAAGATCCTTAAACGCCAGAATTCGATGCAGATCAAGCAACTGTTCGCTCTTGTAGTAACGGTAACCGCTTTGTTGATCCGTGTAGGAAGGTTTGAGAAGTTCAAGTTGGTCATAAAACCGTAATGTTTTGGCGGGAACTTGACTTAACTTTGAGAATTCGCTGATTTTAAACATGGGCTTCACTCCTTTCTGTACCCGAATTATAAACCTTCCATACAAGTGGAAAGTCAAGCAAAAAAATGCTGCAAACCGACATCTAACCTCAGTTTGCAAAATCCGAATACCCTGAAAATATAACTGCTGAGAGCATGACTAGTACTTCATCAGTCTAAAAGCAGTTAAATCATGGAATCTATGATATAGTCAAAGTAAAAGAGGTCGAGCCGATGAAAAAACGAGACTATATCGTAAGTCTAAACGCTGAACAACAAGAGGAACTGAAACGTATGTGTAGCCAAGGAAAGTCGACGGCGCGCGCGTTGCGGCGAGCCCAAATTCTGCTGTGGGCCGATGAAAATCGGCCAGGCGGTAAACTTTCGGATGTGGAAATCGCCGAACGCTCAAACGTGCATACCAACACGGTCCATCTCGTTCGAAAACGGTTTGCCGAGCAAGGCCTTCAGGCCACGCTTGAGCGAAAAAAGCGGTTAACCCCACCGAATCCTCCCAAAGTTACAGGCGAACTGGAAGCCCAAATCATTGCACTCAGTTGCAGTCCACCGCCCGAAGGAAAGAGCCGCTGGTCCTTGCGGATGCTGGCCGACAAAGCCGTTGAACTGAACTACATCGAAAGTCTTTCCTATGACACGGTAGATAAAATTTTAAAAAAACGAGCTCAAGCCTCATCTTCGTAAATGCTGGTGCATTCCGCCAAAGCAAAATGCCGCGTTCGTTGCCACCATGGAAGATGTATTGGAAGTGTATCGACTGCCTTACGATCCGGCTTGTCCCGTCATCTGCATGGACGAAAAACCGTACCAGCTTCTGGATGAAACCCGGGTGCCCATTCCGATGAAACCCGCTAAACCGCTGCGAGAAGATGCGGAGTACGTGCGCAATGGAACGTGCAGCATTTTCATTTTTACGGAACCACTTGCGGGCTGGCGACATGTGAGTGTTCGTCCACAGCGCACGCGGGTGGAATGGGCGGAACAAGTCCGCGATCTGTTGGATGTTCATTACCCGGAGGCTCCGAAAGTGCGCCTCGTGATGGATAACCTGAACACGCATTCTATCGCCTCCCTGTACCAGGCATTCGAACCGGAAGTGGCTTTGCGTCTGGCGAAACGCCTGGAAATCCATTACACACCAAAACACGGTAGTTGGCTTAATGTGGCCGAAATCGAACTCAGTGTCATGACCCGCCAGTGTCTGGGACGCCGGATTCCTTCTTTAGAAGATTTGGCCCATGAACTTACCGCATGGGAAGCGGGACGCAATGCGTCTCAAAAGGGAGTAGACTGGCAATTCACCACGGAAGACGCCCGAATCAAACTGAAACGCTTATATCCACAATTTAAAGACTGATGAAGTACTAGATTAAAAAAAACCGGCGGCAGTTCAGGACTCCGCGTTCACGTCCATTACTGCCGCCGGCTTTTAGGTTAAATGAATCAATTCACCATAAGTCCCATTTCCTCTGCTGCTTCTTTCAGCACATCCGCGTATTCGACGAGCGTCTCACGGGACAGCCTGCTGACCGGCCCGGACAGCGACAGGGCTGCGGCTACCTCGCCGCTGCGCCCGATGACGGGCACGGCGACAGCGGCTGCGCCCGGCTCGCGTTCCTCAAAGCTGGTCGCGTAGCCCGACCTTATCACTGCTTGCAATTGATCCGCATACCCTTGGCGGTCAATCGCCTGCGGCCAGTCCTCCCCTTCCAGCAGCTCCTTTTGGACCTCTGGAGGGGCGTAGGCCGCCAGCACCTTGCTGGAAGCTCCGACCGACAGCGGCAGCCTGGCGCCGATCTGCGCCACGCGCCGGATGGCCTGATTGCTCTGCACCGCCTGGATGCGCACCCGCTCCAGTCCATCCCGGAGGTACAGGCTGACCGTCTCCCCGAGTCGGTCGCGCAGCCGCTCCATCGCCGGGAGCAGCAGCGTACCCGGGTTCTCCGAGACCGGCAGATGGGTCGACAGCTCCCAGATCCGGATGCCGAGCCTGTATTTTTCCGTAGCCGGGTTGCGGGTGATGAATCTTCTATCCTCAAGCGTAGTCAGCAGCCGATGCACCGTGCTCTTGTGCAGGCCGATGCCAGCGGCAATCTCGGTCAGGCTAAGATCGCTGTCTCTTGTAAAACACAACAGAATATCGAGCGCACGCTCCACGGCGCGCACCGTCAGTTTACGGTCGTCATCCACGGGTCTCTTCCTTTCATGTTTCACCAAATGAAACACGGTTACAATATTTTCAGTCATTTATATCTTAGCAAAAGTCTGTGAAAAGTCCAGCAGATTCACCCCATCAGGCAGAGCTGGGCGGTACTTTACAGTTACATTACAAAAGGAGCCGATTCGTTGACTTTGCAGTAACATGACCATACGATAGATTACAAGTGCAAACGAATCCACTTATCCAAAAATACTCGCAAAACTTAGCGTATGCTTTCGATGCCAGTTTTGCACGAAGAATAATCAATGCTGCTATTACTCGCAAAACTTTGAGGAGGGGACCTTATGGATCTTACACATCCGCGCACCGGTACGACGGTCTCCCCAAGGCCGCAAAGCCGTCAGCGCGATACGACGCCGCAGCTGTCGCTGCGATGGATTCGCATAAAGCATGTTATTGTGGCGCTGCTGCTGTCCGTTTTCTTTTTTCTCGTGTTCTGCTTTATCTCGCTGCACGCTTATATTACCTGGGTGCTGTCCAATCCGACGGTCGCCCCGCTGTTCTCCAATCCGGCATTGTCCAAAGGTCTGAAATACGAGGATGTAACCTTTCCGGCAAGCGACGGCAGCCGCAATATCCAGGGCTGGTACATTCCCTCCAAGAACTCGACCAAGACGATCGTGTTCAGCCACGGCTATGGCGCCAACCGCGAGGAATCCTGGGTTCCGATGTACGATCTCGCCCATTTTGCGCACCGTCTGAATTTTAATGTCATCATGTTCGATTACGGCTTCGCTTCCCCCAGCAACAAAGACGTGGCGACAGGCGGCAAAAAAGAGTCCCGCGAGCTGCTCGGAGCCATCCAGCTTGCCAAGCAGCGCGGAGCGAAGGAGATCGTCGTGTGGGGCTTCTCCATGGGCGCGGGCACCGCTCTGCAGACAGGGCTGGTTACCAAGGATGTGGATGCGATGATTCTTGACAGCACCTTCCTGCTGGAGCCGGACACGCTGTACCACAACATTAGGCAAAATATTGATCTTCCGCGCCATCCTTCGCTTGAAATCATGGAGCTGCTCTTCCCCGTGCTGAACGGCACAGGTCTGAATCAGATTCCTTATACCCAAGTGAAGACCGAAGATTATCCGTTTCCGATTCTGTTTATGCATGGAACGCAGGATGACAAAGCGCCTTATCCGATCGCCGAGAAGCTGGCCGCCAATCAGACCAATCCGTATTCCGACTCCTGGATTGTGGAAGGCGCCCATCATGAGCTGCTGTTCCGCGAGCACCCCCGTGAATACCTGCGCCGGGTTTCCGCCTTTCTAAGCAATGTTCCGCTGGCGAAAGCCGCAGAGAAGAAACGGCAGATCAACTAACACCTCACATAGTACAACCCTCTCCGCTCATACCCTATAGAGAAAGACATATTACGGGAGGGTTGTACGCCATGCTGTATCCATATGGGCCACCATCATCAGTACGAATATTGGAAGAAATCAGTTTTTGGAAAAATCAGGAGAAGGAGAACACGGCGCTCATCAAATTCGCCTTTCCTGAACTGGAGGCGCCTTATGTGAAGCTGATGGATGATTGGGCCGCCGTCTTCGCTGCGACCGGGAACGCCGCCCGGAGCCTGCTTGAGACACCGCCATCTATAGCTGCGCCAAGCGGCGCCGATCCCACCGAGGCTGAACGTCTGGCGGCAGCCGCTGGCGAGCAATCCCGGGAGTTTATCCGCCAGCTTACTGCCATTCATGAGCAGACCCCTGCTCTCAGAGGAGCTGCGGAGGAGGCCTTCCTGCCCCATGTTATCCGTGAGACGGAATATTTTCTCGGCGTTCTTAACAGACCGGGGTATTCCGGCGCGCCCTTCGGGACTGCCGGGGATGCTTCGGCAAGACTTTCTGAAGGAGCGTCCGCCGGGTTCTCCCCCTCCGGTACGGGCGATCAAGAACTAGGTCCTACCCCCGCCCAACGGGAGCTGGCTCCCGTACCGATTGGGGGGCATAAGCTTCCGCCGCTGCCTTATCCCTACAACGCCCTGGAGCCGTATATTGATGAGAAGACGATGCGGATTCATCACGACATACATCACAAGAGCTATGTTGACGGCTTGAACAAAGCGGAGAAGAAGCTGAGTGACGCCCGAAAGAGCGGTGATTTCGAGCTAGTTAAGCACTGGGAACGGGAGCTTGCTTTTAACGGGGCCGGCCATTATCTGCACACAATATTCTGGGATGAAATGTCCCCTCATGGCGGCGGAAGCCCTACGGGAGCTCTCCTGATGGCCATAGAGCGGGACTTCGGTAGCTACAACGCCTTCAAGAAGCAGTTCAGTGAAGCCGCCGAGAAAGTGGAGGGCGGCGGCTGGGCTATTCTCGTCTGGAGCCCGCGCAGCCATAGGCTGGAAATCCTGACAGCCGAGAAGCATCAGAACCTGTCCCAATGGGATGTTGTCCCGCTGCTCGCTCTGGATGTATGGGAGCATGCCTACTATTTGAAGCACCAGAGCAGACGCGGTGATTATATCAAGGACTGGTGGAAGGTCGTCAACTGGCCTTATGTATCCGAGAGATATGCTCAAGCAATCAAGCTCGCCTGGAAACCTTACTAAAGCAGCCATAAAAAGAGAAGCCTTAGCTTCGAAGCTTATTCCAAATACTTTTCTAGGCCCCGAATATTTCATCATTAAATAACCGGCCCCCTGAAAAATTTCAGGGGGCCGGTTTGCCGCCGATACCGTTATTCCTTGATTAATGACAGAAATTCCGCCCGGGTAGCCGGGTTCTCACGGAAGATTCCCCTAACAGCCGAGGTAACCGTCTTGCTGCCCGGCTTCTTGACGCCCCGGGCGCACATGCACAGATGCTCTCCTTCGACAACCACCATGACACCATTCGGATTCAGCACTTCGGTCATGATGTCGGCGATTTGCGTGGTGATGCGCTCCTGCACCTGCAGGCGGCGCGTCACGGCTTCCACCAGCCGCGCCAGCTTGCTTAGCCCGGCAATGCGTCCGCTCGGAATGTACCCGATATGCACCTTGCCGAAGAAAGGAGCCATATGGTGTTCGCACTGGCTGTAATAGACGATGTCCTTGACAATAACGAGCTCTTCATGGGACTCATTAAAAGTAACACCAAGAACTTCTCTAGGGTCGACGGAATATCCGGCGAAAATCTCCTCGTACATCCGCGTTACCCGGGCAGGCGTCTCCAGCAGCCCTTCCCTTCCGGTATCCTCGCCGATCAGCTCCAATATTTTCTGAACATGATACTCTATCTTCTCACGGTTGGCCGACACGCTGCCATTCACATAATCTTTGACTCCGCCCATGAAACTTCCTCCTTCAGACCGTCCCCGCTGACAAGCGGAAGCCCAGTCCGGTTACTTGCTCTTTCTTTTTGGTCCTTTATTTCCGCCGGACGGACCACGTCCCGGCACGTTCTGGTTCTTCATCATTTGCTGGGCGCGCTGCATTTGCTTACTGTTCAAATTATATCCCATCTGCTTGGCAACCTTTTGCAGCATCTCCGGATCATTCTGCATGCTGGTCATTTGCCTGCGCAGATAATATACACCGATAAAAAAGCCGCCGAGCAGCCCCACAACCAGCGTAATAATAGGAAGTGCAATAGTCATTTAAAAACCCACCTCTGAGCTGTAATATGACGCGCAGCTTAACGCGCGCGAATCTATCATAGCATTTCAAGAACTGGACAGCAATTGGGAATCCGAAACTGTCCGTCCGCTTCTGCTGTTAAGGGTCTATTGGGCCTGCCAGCCGGGACTTCGCCCGGCCCAAACGTCCGGCGACTTCCTCGTCCTGCTCACTCTCCAGCGCAAGCTCCACAGCCGCAAGCGCCGCTTCGCCGCCGATGGCGCCAAGCGCCCAGGCCGCCGCGCCGCGCAATTCGGGACGCGG
Organism: Paenibacillus durus ATCC 35681; assembly: GCF_000993825.1. Classification (NCBI taxonomy): domain Bacteria; kingdom Bacillati; phylum Bacillota; class Bacilli; order Caryophanales; family Paenibacillaceae; genus Paenibacillus; species Paenibacillus durus. The sequence goes on along the minus strand of NZ_CP011114.1, from coordinate 5,410,518 downwards.
GTCACGGAGCAGCACTTCGCTCAGCTTCGGCACGGCGGACGCGTCTTTGAAATTGCCGAGCGCGATAACGGCGTTGCGCTGGATGGGCTTTTTCCCTCTCCAGGCGGCGGCGCTGCTTCCGAATTTCTCCTTGAACTCGCGGTTGCTGAGGTCAAGAATCGGCAGCAGCAGCGGCTTTGCCTGCTCGGGATCGGGCAGCAGCTCTTCATGGTGATTCCAGTTCTTTCCCCGGTTGTGGGGGCAGACAATCTGGCAAGTATCGCAGCCGTACAGACGGTTGCCGATTTTGGCCATGTACGTCTCGTCAAGAAAGCCTTTGGTCTGCGTCAGGTAAGAGATACAAGCCTGGGCGTTAAGCTCTCCAGGCCCGACAAGCGCCCCCGTGGGACAGGCGTCAATGCATTTCGTGCATGTGCCGCAGCCTTCCGTTACGGGCGTGTCCGGCGGAAAGGGAATATTCGTGATCATCTCGCCGAGATAAATCCACGAGCCCCATTTCGGCGAAATGACCGCGCAGTTTTTGCCGCTGAAGCCGATGCCCGCCCGCTCCGCCACCGCCCGGTCCACCAGAACGCCGGTATCCACCATGCTCTCCATCACGGCATCAGGCACCCGCTGACGGATAAACGCTTCCAGACGTTCCAGCGCCTCGCGCAGCACGAGATGATAATCCCGGCCCCAGGCCGATCTCGCCAGAATGCCCCTGCGCTCACCCGGCTCGGACTTTGGAGGATTGTCCATTTTGGACGGATAGGCCACCGCGATGGCGATGATTGACTTCGCCTCTCCTTCCCGCAGCGCGGGAATCGTTCGCTTGTCCAAATCCGGCTCCTCAAAGCCGGAATCATAGCCCTTGTCCCGGTGCTCCTGCAGCAGATTTTTCAAAAAAAGAAACGGCTCCGCCGTCGTAAATCCGATATCGTCAATACCGAGCGTCTGCGCCGCTTCCTTGATTTCTTTCTTCAGGCTCTCCCACCTTGGGGGCGGGGGCGCATAAGATGTGTATTCCGGGGTGTTCATTACCTCCGCCTCCTCTCAGGTCATCGTGTACAGCCAATTTCATTCTACATTCTATTCGGATAACGTCTTGACAATAGAAAAGCATATCTCCCTACCGTTTGCAACGTAGGGATGATATGCTGAAGTGGAAAAGGAACCGTCTCCCGGCTCCGGTGGCGCTGCTCTTATATGGTTAATGTTTCCGCTTTCGCAATGCCGGCTAACCTGTCCTTAATCACCCGACGATGCTCAGCTTTCGCACCGATTTAAAGATCTGGTTCTCGCCATAACCCATCGCTTCGTACAGGGGGAGGGCAGCCTCGTTATGCTCGTCGCCGACAACGTAAATTCCGTTGACCTTGCGCGCTTGAAATCTATTCTCCATAGCGGATACAAGACTTCTGCCGATTCCTCTGCGGCGATAATCGGGATGAACGGCAATACGGAAATAACAACCATAATTTCTCTCAATCGTGCCAATCAGCGCTCCGACAATTTCCCCTTCTTCTTCCGCAACAACAATGAGATTGGAATCCCATGAAAGCTGTCTGGATAAGGGTTCGATGGTGTTCTCGAAACATTCTTCAGATAAGGCGGCTTGCAGCAGTTCAGTCACTGGACTTACGTCGCTTAATTGAAAGGAACGAACGTGCATTCTTTACAGTCTCCCTTTTCTTTAGCTTTGGATTTTACAAAAAGAAGGAGTTCCCTTTATATTCAGGAGGGCATAAAAAGCATCAACTAGCGAGGAATGCCTGCTCTTATTTCTATTAAAACATATATTTCGGGCGATATCATTACTTTTATCGCGTAAGCGCTTGTAAGTAAGCGGATTCACGGCACTTTATACAAATTGTTCATCTTTCAGGAAGAATTTAGTGTATAGGTTGCTTTTTTCAGGAAATATTAACGTAGTTAACATCGGGTTTACATACATTGTGGCTAATTTTGTCGGGAATTACAGTTGATTTACTTTATAAACGTTTTAGTTTGTTTAGTGTTGCATTCTCCTTTCAGATACGGTTTAATATGAATATGAGCTTGGAAGCAGGACCTATAATTGACATTGACATAAAAGATTATGGCGCCCCGCAAGCGGCAGAGTCTTTTATCTATACAAATTCCAATTACAATTCAGGAGGGATTTTTCCATGGCATTTGAATTACCGGCACTTCCTTATCCAAATGACGCTCTCGAACCGCACATCGATGCTACAACGATGGAGATTCATCACGACAGACACCACAACACCTATGTGACCAATCTCAACGCCGCACTGGAAAAGGCACCCGAACTGCAAGGCAAAGGTCTGGAAGAACTGATTTCCAATCTGGATGCCGTACCGGAAGCGATCCGCACCGCAGTACGCAACAATGGCGGAGGTCACGCTAACCACTCCCTGTTCTGGGAAACGATTGGACCGAATGCCGGTGGAGCTCCAACCGGAGCATTGGCCGGCGCTATTGACAGCGAGCTGGGCGGCTTCGAGAAATTCAAGGAAGACTTCGCTGTGGCGGCAACAACCCGCTTCGGCAGCGGCTGGGCTTGGCTCGCGCTCAAGGACGGCAAACTGTTCGTGACCAGCACGCCTAACCAAGACAGCCCATTGATGGAAGGCGCGACTCCGCTGCTCGGACTTGACGTATGGGAGCATGCCTACTACCTGAAATATCAAAACAAACGCCCTGACTACATCAAAGCATTCTGGAACGTTGTAAACTGGGAAGCCGTCGGCAAACTCTACGACAGCGCGAAGTAAACCGCTGACGGATTTGTACAGCAAGTTCAAACCATAGCAAGAAGAAACGGCTGCGCCGTCCCCGTAATAGGAGGGCATCCGTTTCTCGTAGAAGTATAAGACCAAACGATAGGCGCGAAGCTTATAAAGTCTTATATTTTGAAGAAGGGATTGTCCCGCACGGGGCAATCCCTTTTTATGTTTATTCCTTCATTCTGCCGAAATGGCGCTTACGAACCGGCGGACCGGGCTTTGGCAATCTCGCTAAAGCCGCCCTGTGGAGGCAGAACATTCCGGCTAAGCATCCTACCCGCCGGATGCTGCGGCATCCCTGTCATCGAAGTAGGCGTTCAACAGCTTAAGAAATACGTTCGGAAAAGCGTATTGCGCCATGTCCCCGCGCCCAATCCAGCGCATTTCCGCCCGTTCCGCGGATTGCCCGCTCTCGTCGGCGAAGAGCTCAGGCGCCGCTTCGGCCGTACGCTCCGTAGCGTACGGCGCCCGAGCTTCCGCCGCCACAGGCAGCGGAAGCGCCTCCTCCCTGCAGCGGTACACCTGCAGGGTCCAATGGATATGGCTGAACGTGTGCTCGGCAGCCATAAAATGCCCCTCCGGCCGGGCGGCGATCCCCGCCTCGGCCAGGGACCGGCGCAGCCGGTCCATCGCGGCCGCATCGCCCGGCCGCGCGGCGCCGGCGCCGGGAGCCTCCGGCGCCGGCCAGTGCGGCAGCTCCCACATGCGGGCCAGAAGCCCGCTGGACGGCCGCTGCCGGATCAGCACCCGGCCCGCGTGCTCGCCGCGGCCCTCCACCAGGGCCGCGAGCCGCGTTTCCGGGCGCGGCGGCTTGGCCTTGGTCTTGACGGGCAGCGAGGTCTCGCGGCCCGCGAGCCGCCCGGCGCAGCGTTCCATCACCGGGCAGACCAGGCAGCGCGGCGATTTCGGGGTGCAGACCAGCGCCCCGTGTTCCATCAGCGCCTGATTGAAATGGGACGCTTCGTCGCTAGGAATAAGCTCCTTTGCTAATACTTCCATTTTGACCCGGGTCTTGGCCTTGGCGATATCGTCCTCAATCAGAAAGAAGCGGGACAGCACCCGCATGACATTCCCGTCCACCGCCGGCTCCGGCCGGTTAAAAGCGATGCTGAGAATCGCCCCCGCCGTATAAGGGCCTACGCCCTTCAACCCGAATACCGCTTCGCGGTCGTCCGGAACCTTCCCGCCGTAGGATTCCTTCACCTGTCTTGCGGCATGCTGCAAGTTCCGGGCTCTGGAGTAGTAGCCGAGCCCTTCCCAGCATTTCAGCACCTCTTCCTCCGGCGCATCGGCCAAAGATTCAATTGTGGGAAACTGCCCGATAAAGCGGTTGAAATACGGGATGACCGTATCCACCCGGGTCTGCTGCAGCATAATTTCCGATACCCATATATGATAAGGGTCGCGGGAGCGCCGCCACGGCAAATCGCGCTTCTGCCCGTGGTACCACTCCAGCAAATGGCGGCTGAAGAACGCCATGTCCTCCCGCCTCTCCATGTCCCGCTGTTCTTCATCCTGTGCCATGTTTACGCTCCTTGCTGTTTTAATTCGAAGTTTATATAAAATGAACTTAAGATTTTCCCATCAGATATCAGTCGTAACTACGAGGAATGTTTGGACTTCCGGCCGCTGTTGTCCCCAGATTTCTCAATTAAAACCGCTCTTCGCGGATGAAATCCGGAGACAAAGGCGATCGCTATCGCTCCTACAGTTCCAAACTTCCCCTTCGTTACTCCTTACCCGGATGTTATTTTTCAAGTTCATCTTATATATGTTGAAAACCCGCTGCCCGGCTAATGCGCCCGCTGCTCGACAACGGCAAAGGCCGATGCCAGATCCCGGGTATGCGTGATCGTAAGGTGAATGATGTAATCGTATCCTTCCGGCAGATTCAGCCTCGCCCAAGCTTCGCCTGAAATGACCGCTTCCGGCCGGCCCAGCTTCCCTGGGAGTATTTCTATATCCGTAAATCCCAGCGCCGCCCCGATTCCGCAGCCGAACGCCTTGACGATGGCCTCCTTGGCCGCAAACCTTCCGGCGGCATATTCCGCCGTGAGACCGCCCCGGCTTCGCGCCACGGAAAGCTCGCCTTCGGTCAGGACGCGGCGCGCAAACCTGCCGCCGAGCCGCCCTTCCAGCAGAACGGCGATCCGGTTAATCTCCAGCACATCATTCCCGATTCCGTATATCAAGGTACACGCTCCTCAATTCTTCTTTTTCCGTAAATTCATATGGGAAATGATATAGATAGTATAGTGCTGAGGCAAGCTTTCTGCTATCTTAAAAGAAAACACCGCCGAAGTCCATGCGCCGCTCCCGCAGCGGCTTCGGCACCCGCCATGGACTTGCCGCCTTGGCATACAGAGAGGAGACATTTTCTGATGAGTCGAAGCATCAATTTTGAAATCCCCGCAGGGGATGACTCCGTTCTGCGCTGCACCCGCTTCCCTTCCCGGGGAGAGGCAGACAGCCTGATCGTAATCGCGCACGGTTATAAAGGGTTCAAAGATTGGGGAATGTTTCCATATGTCGCGGAATCGCTAAGCGGTAAGCATGAGGTCGTGACATTCAATTTCTCCCATGGCGGAATCGGCGCGGATCTCCAGAATTTCACTGAGCTTGAGAAGTTCGCCCGCAATACATACCACCGTGAGCTCAAAGACCTAAATGTTCTGCTCTCCTATCTCAGCCAGCATCCCAAGCTCGGCGGACTGCCGCTCTTCCTTCTCGGGCACAGCCGGGGCGGAGGCGTCTGTCTGCTGCATGCCCTTGATACACCCGGCGAAGTCGCCGGCGTCATTTCCTGGAACGGCGTCACTGATCTGGATCTCTTCACGGAGGAGCAGAAAAAGGACATGCGCGAAACAGGCCGCGCCTATGTTCTGAACGGCCGGACTGGACAGCAAATGCCGCTGGACGCCGTCATTCTGGAGGATTTGGAGCGGCAGAAGGAGCGCTACAATATTATCGAGCGGATGCGGACGGCCAAATTCCCGGTCACGCTTATTCAGGGAAGCAAGGATGGCGCCCGCCTGCGGCAAGGCTCGGAGAAGCTGACCGCCATCAGGCCGGACATCGACTGGGTTCAGATTCCGGGGGGAGACCACACCTTCGGAACGGTCCATCCGTTTGCCGGGCCTACTCCGCAAGTGGAGCAGGCAATCGCCGCGACCGAAGCCTTTATCGACCAGGTGCTGCGCTCTTAGCGGCCTTGTGACCGAAAGAGCAAATACCGCCGCGGGCCGCCCGCGCATCTAGCGCAGGGCTGCCGCGGCGGTGCGGCTAACATCGCGCGAGGCCGGTTCAGATTCCGGGAATGGCGCTCCGCTTATACGACCCTTTGCGGTAGAAGCTCTCCAGCAGTTCAGCTGCTGCGGGCTCTACCCGTTTCCCTTCCAGATAATCACTGATTACTTCTTCAGTATTGCCTAGCTTGGCTTCATCTGTCTGTCCCGCCCTCTGGTCTGCGGCCTTCGCTGCCGTGATGATTCCCGCCGGCACGCCAAGATAAGAGGCCAGCTCGCGAACCTGCCGCTGGTTCAGGGAACGGAGCGGCTCAAGATCAGCGGCTCCGCTTTCCCATTTGGCGCAGCGGCCGGAAATCGCTTCAGATGCATGGCCGGTACCGGCCACCAGCAGGTTGTTCTCCAAGGAGAGCGCATGCTGGATCACCATCCGCGCTCCCGCTTTGAGCTCTCCCTTGCCTCGATGCGTCATATGGCGATGCTGCCCGATAGCCTTCAAAGCATACTCCGTTTCCAGCGTAATCTCGTCAACCGCATCCCCGATATTCGTCTCCACCGTATACTTAAGCCCGAGCGCTTTGGCCGTCTCGTAGCTGTGCCCGGAATCCTCTTGCTCCCCGTAAGGCTGGAACACGCCAAGCGTAATATATTCCTTGCCTTGCTCAGCGCTCAGCTCATCTGTCGCACGTTTGCACAGGCCCGCAGCCACCGCGCTCTCTATACCCCCGCTTATAGCGATCAGCAATCCCCTGGTTCCCGATTCCAAGATATACGCTTTCAGAAAATCGGCTCTCTGCCGCACTTCCGCTTCTGCATCAACCGCCGGTTTTACGCCAAGGGCGGCAATAATCTCTTCTTGTATGCTCAATGCAGCTCACTCACTTTCATCGCTCCAACACCTTTTTATCAAAAACAATCCCGCAGCACCCAAAAGAAACGGTACGGCGGGACGTGATCGCATATTAGATTCTTGAGCCTTATTTACAGTAACGATCGAATATTTCCTTCAACTCGTCCGCGATTTCCCCAGCCGAACGGTTCTCCACGCCTTGGCGCTCGATAAAATGCACCAGCTCCCCATCCTTCATCAAGGCGATCGAAGGCGAAGAAGGCGGGTAAGGAGCGAAATACTCGCGTGCTTTGGCGGTCGCTTCCTTTTCCTGGCCGGCAAAGACTGTGAATAAATGATCCGGCAGCGCGTCGTTCTTAAGGGCCTGGGCAACACCGGGACGGCACTGGCCGGCGGCGCACCCGCATACGGAGTTGACAACGACAAGCGTGGTTCCCTTGGCGTTAGGCAGCGCGGCCTCTACTTCCTCCGGAGTTTTCAGCTCCGTGAAGCCAATACTGGTCAGATCGTCGCGCATCGGTTGAATCGAATCCCTCATATATTGCTCAAAAGACATGGACATGGTTCAACACTCTCCTTTTCACCTAGGTTGTTAGATAACTTAATTGCGAAACTTACTAACTTTATTATACATTCCAACTCGATGAAAGCAAGCCGCCGCCAGCTTTGAAATCTTTAACAGACGGCTGTTGCTGTCTCCTGCTTCTCATATGGAAAAGAGACGGTAAACACCGTTCCCGCTCCCAGGCGGGAATGGACGGCAATCGAGCCGCCATGCCGTTCGGCGATACTGAGACAGAGCGGGAGGCCAAGCCCGGTTCCCTGTTCTTTTGTGGTAAAGAATGGGGTAAATAATTTTTCCAGCTCTATGTCCGACATGCCGCTTCCCGTATCCTTCACCAGCAGCTCAACCTTTTCGGGGACACAACGGGTCTCCAGCGTAAGCACTCCCTTCGGCTCCATCGCTTCCATGGCATTGCGACCGAGGTTCAGAACAAGCTGCTTGATTTCTTTAGTATTGAGCCGCAGCAGCGGCAGCTTGTCGCACAGCCTGAGCTCGACGCTTTGCCCGCGAAGATTCGCGTCGGCCCACAGCAGCGGAGCCAGATCTTCAATCACATCATGGAGATTGCTGTCCTCCTTGCCGGAGAGCCCGCTCTGCGCAAGCGACAAAAAGTCGTTAATAATACTGTTCGCCCGGTCCAGTTCATCCATGACAATCCGGTAGTAGGACTCCATGTCCGAGGGACTCTTTTCTCTCATCAGCTGCAGGAAGCCGCGCACCACCGCCATCGGATTGCGGATCTCATGGGTAATTCCCGCCGCCATCCGGCCTACCAGCGTCAACCGCTCGACATGATCCAGCTCGCTTCGGATATTCTCTTCCTCCGTCATATCCTGGATGATTAGAACCATTCCCGCTTGCTGTCCCTGGTCTCTCGGAATCAGAGGGGCGGCCAGAACATACAGAATTTTGCCGAGACAAGCTACTTTTCCCATAAACCTCTGCTTACGGGTAACGCTGTCCAGCAAGTGATCCAATTCCCGGTTATCGTTCAGCTTCAGCCGATGCGCCAGATCGAACAGTGTACAGTTTAGAACATCGGTCCTCGTTATATGCGGGATCTCAATTTCCAACTTTTTTATCGATGTTTCATTAATACTGGTAATCCTTCCGTTATCATCAATGGAAATGATGCTTAGCGGCACCATATCGGTAATCTGCTGAAGATCGCCTATTTCCCGTCTGAATTTCTCCGACATATAAGCGATGCGCTCCTCAATCTCGCGCTTGTTCCAAGCTGCTTCAAGCATATAAATCAATACGCCGCCGAGCACAGGGTTTAAGAACAGCATGCAGAGGATAAGCGCCATTTGGCCATCCTGCAATCTGGAGAAATCATTCCCGTCAAACAACGGTGTAAGCGCTATAAATAACATGCACGGCACAAGGACGATCCAGAGCAAGGCAATCTTTTCAACAACGTTTCCAAACTTGAATCTATTGGCCATACCAAATAGAAGCGGATACATGAATATGCCGGAATCAAGCAGCACATGGCTTTGCGTCGCCGGATAGGAGAATACATAGGTGCATACCGGCAGCATTAGGGCAAGCAAGACGCGGGAACGGAGGCTTCCATATAACATACCGATAAATGCGGGCAGGATTCCCCAGTTTAAATCGATCATCCCGAACAGATTGCCGGACAGCAGAGAGCAAAGGACAAGACTCAGCCCGCAGGCCATCACGAGAAAAGCATAATCATCCGAGCACCGGGGGTGCCGGCGCGTTATATGGCTTTGATTCAGTCTCCACTGAAACAGTAATAAAAAGGAGGAGGCAGCAGCCATTTGCAATAAAATCTCTTTCACTGCGGTTGTAATTGTGATCACCGTCCGACTCGGTTAATTGATCTCAAACTTAGAATTAAGCATACTCTGTTTACTGATAATAAGGAAGGATAAGAAGAAACGGCTTTGCCATCCTCACGGGAGGAGGGCATTCGTTTCTCGTAGAAATATAAGACCAAACGATAAGAGCGAAGCTTATAAAGTCTCATATTTCAAAAAAAGAGCGGGACTGGCCCCGTCCGGGGCGGTGATGGTATGATGACCCTAGATTACCCGCAGCACCGCAATTTACTAAAGGAGCCATTTCATGAGTGAATATGATATCATCGTCATCGGCGGCGGACCTTCCGGTCTGATGGCGAGCGTAGCCGCAGCCGAGCACGGAGCCTCCGTGCTGTTAATTGACAAGGGAACCAAGCTGGGCCGCAAGCTCGGCATCTCGGGCGGTGGCCGCTGCAATGTAACCAATATGAAGGATACAGCAGAGCTGATTGCTCATATTCCGGGCAATGGACGTTTTTTGCACAGCGCTCTTCGCCATTTCGATAACCGTTCCATTGTCGCTTTTTTTGAAGATTTGGGAATACAATTAAAGGAAGAAGATAACGGCCGAATGTTCCCTGTTTCCGATAAAGCCTCCAGCGTCGTCTCGGCTCTGATTGGCAAAGTCAAAGATCTTGGCGTTCAAATCATGACGGGCAGTCCCGTCCGCGAAGTGCTCTATGGGCCAGACCGCGTTCAAGGCATTCTGCTGGCTTCCGGCAAGAAGCTGACAGCCCGGGCGGTCGTCATCGCGACCGGAGGAAAATCGGTTCCGCATACCGGCTCTACCGGCGACGGTTTTTTCTGGGCGGAGGCTGCGGGGCATACCATTACGGAGCTGTACCCGACGGAAGTACCGATTGTATCACGCGAGAGTTGGATCAAGTCCGGAGAACTGCAAGGGCTTTCCCTGCGCGACGTAACGCTCTCCGTCTGGAATGAAAGGGGCAAACCGCTGATCTCCCACAGAGGAGATATGATCTTCACCCATTTCGGGCTGTCCGGTCCGATTGCGCTGCGCTGCAGCCAGTTTCTGCGGCAGGTGCAGCGCAAGACAGGGAAGGAATCCGTGGAGATGTCGATTGATCTCTTCCCCGATTTGCGGCTCCATGAGACGGAAGCGAAGCTTCGGGACAAGCTGGAGGCAGAGCCGAAAAAGGCGATCCGCAACGCGCTGAAAGGGCTGCTGCCGGAACGGCTCATTCCGCTCTTGCTGTCCAAGGCGGGAATCGACGGCGACCTTACAGGCCCCAATCTCTCCAAAAGCGCCCAGGCGGCGCTTGCTTCCCTGTTAAAGCGCATGCCGATTCTTGTCCACGGCACCCGTCCGCTGGAGGAAGCCTTTGTTACCGGGGGCGGCGTCCATTTAAAAGAAATTGATCCCGGAACGATGCAATCCAAGCTGATGCCGGGTCTGTATTTCTGCGGTGAAATTTTGGATATACACGGATATACGGGCGGGTACAATATTACCGCGGCTTTCTCAACAGGGTATACGGCCGGAATACATGCCGCACAGCAGGAATCCTGAAGGTGGTTTCCCTAATTTCTGAGAGCAATTCCACTTACCCCGTCAAACGAAAAATGAAACAGCATTTTCCGTAAATCAAAACCAGTGCGAACGAAGAGTCCTCGGCGTTCACGCTGGTTTTTCGATTCTATGCGTATTTACCCGGCCAGGCGAAAGGCTGTAAACACTCTGGCAGCCATAATGCCGATCACCGCGCCGGTGGGGATGAATACCGCAAGCCCCCACCAGCCGTACAGCGGCACTGAGGCGACTGCCGCGCACAATATGGAAAAGGGAAGCAGGAGAATCGGAACCGCCAGACTCCCCGCGTCCGCTTTCCGGTCTTTGCTGAACGGGAGCAGCGCGATAAATTCATCGCCTGCGAACACTTTCCAGTAAGACACCAGCCACGAGGCCATCAAGAAGACCAGCACAATGCAGACGGCCCATTTCAGGACGCCCGGTACGATCAGAATCGCCACGGCACCTACTCCAAAAAACTGAAGATACAGCTTTAAATGTCCCGAATTACGTATAAACGCCTTAATGGACGCTCCGGCCAGCCGGCTTTCGGGGGAACTGGGGCGCAGCAGCGGCCGGGACTTACGGAAGATCCAGGGCTTATGCCGGGTCGGCCGCGGCTTGTCGATAACGCCTCTTAGTAGCAGTCCGGCGATCTTCATCCGCTGCTTGAAATCCTCGCGCACATCGCCGAGGAACGTGCCGCGCAAGGTCAGCCTTGCCCGCAGCCCGGCAGCCGCAGCAGCCGCATAGACGGCGGCGGCAAGCAGCAGCAGCGCCGGATGGGCGCTCCAGGCGACGGCAGCGCGAATGTAGAGCCCGCTGGGCAGCCATGCGGCGAGCAGCATCCACAGCCACCTGCGCCAGCCCTGCTTCTGTACCCTTACGTTATGCGTAAGCAGCTTGACGCATATCCCGCAGCATAGACTCAGAACAAGCAGCGCTCCCGCGTCCGTCCCGCTTAGCCCGTAGCCGCGAACAAGAAAAGGCAGCAGAAGCAGAAAGCCTGCTGTAATTTTCAGCGCCGTTACCGACAGGCTGTACAAAATTCCGCCGGACACGACCGTGCGTATCCAATTCTTGCGCTGCCGTAAGAACAGCAGGTCGCCTTCATGCAGCAGCAGCAGAATACCGCCCTGCATCAGAAGGGCCAACAGCGCCGGCAAGAGAGCATAGGGCAGCAGTGTAACCCATGCCGGAAGCGGCTCATTCCAGAACCCGTAATAAAATCTTCCGCCAAGCAGCCCGCCCGGGATAAGGAAATAGAGAAACACTGTCCAGTCCGCAGCGGTGCGGATGATGCCCCATTGTTCTTTCCAGTGGTGCCCAAGCCGCCTTCTCAGCAGGCTGCCAGGAGTCCGGATACCATAGCCGTCGCGGCTTTCTTCTAAGTTGCTCATGGCTAACGTCTCCCTCCTTGTCATGCCAGCGCATCGAAGCAGTCGAACAGCGAGGCTTCCGGCAGCCCTGCCGCCGCGCGGATATTTTCCAGCGTGCCCGAAGCCGCCACGCGGCCGGCGGACACAAGAACAAACGAATCGCAGATATTCTCCGCCGTATCCAGCACATGCGTGGACATCAGCACTCCCGCCCCCCGCCGCCGCTCCGTCTCCAGCAGACGCAGGAAGTCTTTGGTCGCGCGCGGATCAAGTCCGATAAAAGGCTCGTCCACGATGTAGACGTCGGGCTGTACAAGAAATCCGAGCATCAGCATCATTTTCTGCTTCATCCCTTTGGAGAAGCCCGCCGGCAGATCATCGCGCACATGCTCCATGCCGAACTGGCGGAGCAGCCGCTCCGCCGCCTCCTTGAAGCTCCCATAGTCCAGCCCGTAAGCGGCAGCCGACAGGTCCAGGTGCTCCCACAGCGTCAGCTCCTCGTAAAAGACCGGCTGCTCCGGCACATAGGCGTAAGAACCGCCCCCCGAACCGCCGATCGCAACCTTAGCCTTCGCATGCTTCAGCAGCCCGAGCAGCGTCTTGATTGTCGTACTTTTGCCGGCCCCGTTCGGACCGATTAGCCCAAGCAGCTGACCGCGCCGGACCTCAAACGAAATATCGGCGATGCGGACATCCCCTTCCTCATAACCCGCCTCGGCTATGGAAACATCCAGTACAATATCGTCCCGCTCCGGCATTTCCATTTCCAGTTCCTGTTCCGGGAAATCCCTGACCGCTTCCCGCTCTTCCATCTACTCCATCTCCCAAAAACGTTATAGATAAGGTCTATGAGTATAATCCCGCTCCAGACGCTAATACACATCTTACCATCTGCTCACGGCTTTTGCAGCGATTCTTTAAGATTACACGGCAGCCGGTTCTTCTAGGCTTTCCGCGCCGGCCCCGCGATCCCTGCGTTCGATGAGTCCCCGCAGCGCCAGCATTGCCGCGCCAAGCAGCAGGGTAAGCAGGCCGGAGACGATATAGGCGAATACCGGGCCTGAGGCCGTTACCAGCGCTCCGCCGGCCACCGGGCCCAGAATGACGGACGTGCTGGTCAGACTGTTTACCGTTCCGAAGACCCGGCCGGTGTAGGCTTCAGGCGTCCGTTTCTGCAGCATCGCCTGAAACGGAATGAAGACAAATCCGGCCCCGGCTCCCGCCAGCATAAAAGCCGAAAACAAAATGATATACATGACCGCCCCCGGTCTGCCGGCAGCGGTCGCCACAGCCGCGCCGGCGAATACCGCTCCCATCAATACTGCGCCAATGCCCATGAATAGAAGCGGATGCCGCGAGCCGCCCATCCGTCCGGCCAGCAGGGCAGCGATCAGCGTGCCGAGTCCGCTTGCCCCGACGCACCAGCCCAGCAGATCGCCGCTAACACCAGGAATAGTCCGGAACAGCGTCACGAGCTGTGAATCGGCGATATTCAGCACAAGCAGCACTAATACGAGCATGAGAATGCCGCTGAGTACGGCGGGCATTCCGGCAATTATCCGCAGACCCGCAGCCATTTCCCGGCGGAAAGATTGCCGATCTCCGGCGCGTCCTTCCGTCCGGACCGAAGCCCCCGCTCTGCGTCCCCGCGGCAGAGCGACCAGAATCGCGGCCGAGGCCAGAAACGTTGCCGCGTCAATCAGATAACAGGCGGAGATGCCAAACAGCGCCACAAGCAGACCGCCAAGAGCGGGGCCGAGAATCTTCGTGATCTGCTCTATGGAAGAGCTTAAGCCAACTGCGGCATCCATTTGGGAGGCGGGAACCAGTTCCTTGAGCTTGCCGCTCTTGGCCGGGGAGAAGATCACATCCATCGTTCCCTTGAGCAGCAGCAGCACGTAGACTTGGGTTAGCGATCCGGCGAATACGAGCGAGGCCACAATAACCGCACGGGCTATATCCGAGCCGATCATCAGCGCTTTGCGATTCAGCCTGTCGGCTGCCACGCCGGCGAAAGGTCCGCCCAGCAGCATCGGAGCCGCCATACAGAGCGAGATGGCGGTAATTTCCCAGGGCGTCGCGTGCCATTTCAAGCCGACCATCGTCAGCAGCGCGAGCACATGGAGCCAATCGCCCATATTGGATATGAGCTGCGCCGAGAGCAGCAGCGTCAGCGGGCGGCTCAGCGTCAGCTTGTTTTTTTGTACATTGTCAGAGTTCTGATTACTCATTGTCATACCACTCCTGTCGTCCCTTTGCTTCATAAAAACCATATTAAGGCAATAGGAAACTTTATCCATCGGTCCCGGGATGTAATCGCCGCTACCCGGCCAGGCTGATTTTGGTCTGAAAGCATTTTGATTTTTAATAATTAAAAGTGTACTCATTGTGACAAATCACATGTTTTTCTGCCATTTATTCACGTATTGTAAGGATATATACAGGTTCGCTGCACAGGTCCCTTGCATTCAGGATGAGATTGTTCAACCCTGCGGGCGGCCCGCAAGAAGAATTAATAATAAAGGGTGAGAGATGCATGATACAATCCTATGAACGCGATACCCAGCTGACGCTGCATTTGTACCGGGTGTTCGCCAAGTCTTTCAAGAGCATCAATGAACATGCCGTAATAGGAAGCAAAATCGAAGGGTTCAACCCGACGGCCTTTGCCGTCATGGAAGTGCTTTACTATAAAGGACCTCAGCCAATCCAGCAGATCGGCGCCAAGCTGCTGCTGCAGAGCGGGAATGTTACTTACGTCATCGATAAGCTCGAAGAGCGCGGCTATTTGCAGCGCAAGCCTTGCCCTACCGACCGCCGCGTGATTTTTGCGGAGCTGACTCCGGAGGGCGAGCGCCTAATGAACGATATGTATCCGAAATATTCGGAGCGCATCCACCTTGCGTTCAGCGGACTGAATGACGAGGAGAAAGAACAGATGATCGTTCTGTTGAAAAAGATGGGGCTGCAGGCTGAGAAGCTGTCTCCGCTTCCGCGGAAATAACTCCCCGTAGTTTGCGGGCCACAGGAGATTGTTAGAGGTAACCGGATTGGCGCTTATATTTCAACAAAAACGGCTGCACAGCCCATTAGAGGGCGGCGCAGCCGTTTTTTTCGTTTCAGTTCCGTTCACAGTTCAGTTCCATTCAAAAGTTTCTCGAGCGCTACCCGGCTTCACTCCATCTCCGCCGTAACCCGTACAGCCCCTTATTGCGCTTTCTTTAAAGCGATGCTCTCCTGTTCCGCCACTGGGACGCCGCTGCGGAGGCCCGCCGAAATCAGCAGGGACAGCGCGGCGATAACCGCCATAACGATAAAGAGCGAATGCAGGCCGCCTTCGAGCGCGGTCCGCAGCACACCGCCAGCCGTACCGGATAGCTCAGCTCCGGCCTGGGGATCGAGCAGCTTATTCATGTCCTCTCCCGTAATCCCGCTTAAAGAAGAGCCCCTCAGCAGCTGGTCGATCCGCAGGTTCAGCCATGAACCGAACACGGCTACCCCGGCCGTCTGCCCCAGCGAACGGGTGAACGTGTTCAGCGCCGTAGAGGCGCCCCGCATGCTGTGCCCCACAGAAGACTGGGCGATAATCGTAAAGACGGTCGAGCAATAGCCAAAGCCTATGCCGCACAGCAGCATCAGGGCAAGCAAAGGCAAGGGGGGCGAGCCTTGTGACAGCATTGTAAGGCCGAAGGCTCCGGCGAAGATCAGCGCAAGGCCCAGCATTGCCGTTCGGCGTGAGCCCGCGCGCAGGATTAGGCGTCCCCCGGCCACGGAGCCGAATATCCAGCCGACCGACAGCGGAGCAATCAACAGGCCGGACAATGCTGCGCTGCCACCGTTCACTCCCTGCACCCAGAGCGGCACATATGTAGCCAGCCCGATAACCAGCGTGCTGATTAACAGATTGGAGCCCGTCGAGAAGGCGATGTTGCGGACCCGGAACAGGCCGAGCGGCAGCATCGGCTCCGGGACGCGTCGTTCCACCGCCCAGAAAGCGGCCAGCAGCAGTACGGATGCCGCAAGCGTGGCGATCAGCAGCGGCGAATTCCACGGGAAATTCTGTCCGCCGGTGGACAAGCCGAACAGCAGTGCGCCCATGCCTGCGGCGAACAGCAGCGCGCCGAATATATCGATCTCCGTCTTGCGGCGTATCCGGTTCTCCTTCAAGTACCGGGCGATAAAGACAATCGCCAGCAGACCAAACGGCAGATTGAAGACAAAAATCCAGCGCCAGCTCAAAAAATCGACCACATAACCGCCCAGCAGCGGGCCGACCAGCGAAGAAATTCCCCATACGGAGCTCAGCATGCCCTGAGTTTTGGCCCGCTCCTCGATGCTGTAAATATCCCCGATGATCGTGAATGTCATTGGAATCAGAGCTCCCGCTCCCATCCCCTGCAGCGCGCGAAAGGCCACAAGCTGCTCCATACTCTGAGACACACCGCACAGCAGCGAGCCAGCGAGAAATACGGCAGTACCCCCCAAGAATACGGGCTTTCGGCCGAACAGATCGCTGACCTTGCCAAAAATCGGTGTAGTTACCGCCATTGCCAGCAAATAAGCGGTGAAGATCCAGCTGAGCCACTGCATGCCTTCAAAATCACCGGCTATAGCCGGCCCGGCAGGCCCGGTAACGGTGCCTTCAATCGCGGCCAGAAAGGTCGCCAGCAGCACCCCCGTCAAGATCAGCCCGCGTTCAGACGTTCCTCGCAGCATCATGTACGATTATCCTTCTCTCTCTCTAGGGTTATCAAATCGCGCCAATCCCGGCGCAGCAGCGCATATAAATCCACGTCCTGAAACCCGGACGGTGTATGGCGGTACTCGCGCAGTGTTCCCTCCCTGCTGAACCCGAGCGAGGACAGCAGCCGGCTTGACCGGAGGTTGGCCGGATGGCACTGCGCCTCCACCCGGTTCAGCTCCATCTCTTCGAAGCCATACCGAAGCGCCAGCGCCAGCGCTTCGCGCATATACCCCCGGCCCCAGAACGCCGGCGATAACTCGAAACCTACCTCGCCGCGGAAGGCTCCGGTCAGCTGCCAGCTGTTATAGCCGCAACTGCCGATCACCTCCCCGCCGGGGAGCTCAATGCTCCAGCGCAGGCTCTCCTCCTCGTGCTCCATCTCCAGGAGCAGCCGGATGAGCTCCTCCGCTTCCGCCTCGGAGGCCAGCGGCTCAACTCCAAGCCAAGAGGCCGCTTCCGGATGGGACCAGCAGCGAAGAAGCGCGCCGGAATCCTCCCGTCTCAGAGCCCGCAGCTTCAGTCTGCGGCCAGAAAGCTCGGGCGCTGTCCCGCTGTGCTCCTCCATGCCCTCGCCCCCTTGTAATCCGTCCATTATACCTTATTTTCGAACCAACAAAAATAGCGCCTGTATCGGACGCGGCACGCATCCCCTACTGGCGCCAATATCATAAATCCTCTCCATCTTCGCCTTGGCCCCGTGCAAAGCCCTCTCCCTCGCTTCAACCCGCCGTATCGGCAGTCTTGGCCGGTTTCCTAACCTCTCTAAGCAGCAGCTCCAGCTTGGCCAGAATTTCCTTGTATTCTTCGATTCCCGTACCCGTAATGCTGTACTCCTCGCCATGGGCGGTTAGGAAGTTATCCTGCGTCAGACGCTCCAGCTCCTGCTTTACTTCACGCTCACCTATCCTGTATCCGTATTTCTCAAGCTTAGTCTGCATATCGGCTACCGTCAGGTCCCGCTCGCGGGCATGATAAAGCATGTGGATTCCTATGAACATATTCTGTACATCGGCGCGCATGTTTCACTCCTTCCGGCGATTAAGCCTTCCTTGGTTTATAGATTTATTACCCCCTGGCCGCCGGACGGAAACACGCATGGGTACGGAGAGGCAGCGGCAGCCAATTGTATGAATTTGACAAATCTGCGCCAAGACTTGACGACTGCTCGGCGGCTGTACTATGTTGTTAGGTACAACAGTTGCTCATTCAAGAATGACTTCATGTATAGGAAGGTGATCCTCCATGTTTCAGGCTATGCCCTATGACGGAACGCGCAGCGAGCGGTTTGAATCCGTTCTGACTCAGCTTGGGGCCTTGATGAAAGACGAACCGAATGCAATCGCAAATCTGGCCAATGCTTCGGCGCTGCTTAAGTTTACTCTCGCGGACACGAACTGGGTCGGATTCTATCTGTATGACGGCAAAGAGCTTGTGCTCGGCCCTTTCCAGGGACTGCCGGCCTGCATCCGCATCCCGCTGGGCCGGGGGGTCTGCGGCACGGCGGCTAACGAGCGCCGGACACTTGTCGTAGACGATGTGCACGCCTTTCCGGGGCATATCGCCTGCGATGTCGCCTCCAACAGCGAAGTTGTCGTTCCGCTGATTAAGGACGGGCAGCTTCTGGGCGTGCTTGATGTCGACAGCCCGCTCAAACACCGGTTCGACGACGAGGAACGACGGTTTCTGGAGCGCTTTGCGGCCATGGTCTCCGAGGTTCTCTAACCTCCTGCAATGATGCGGCCGCAGGGCGATATTCCGTATTCATACATGAGCAAAAGCGGCTGCGCACCGAATCTTCGGGGCGCAGCCGCTTGTCGTTATATTCCTTTTTCTGCCGTCGCTTGTTTCATAAGGCTCTAGAGTGGTACAGACCGGATTTTCCAAATTTCGGACGCGTAGCGGCTAATCGTATTGTCGCTTGAGAATTTGCCGGAATGGCCGATATTGATAATGGACTTCTTGAGCCATTCACTCCGGTTGCGGTAAGCGCGGTCGATTTCCACCTGCGTCTCAACATAGCTCGGAAAATCCTTCAGCACGAAGAATTCGTCGTTATTATCGAGCAGTGAATGGAAAATTTGCTCGAAATCATGATGATAGCAGCAGATCGGCCCCGGTGTAATAAGCTGATCCAGCACTTCTTTCAACCGGCTGTCGCTATTATACATATCGCGGGCATAATAACCGCCATACTGGTAATAATCCATGACCTGCTCTGCGCGCAGTCCGAACAGGAACATGTTGTCATTGCCGATCATTTCATTCATCTCGACATTGGCTCCGTCCATCGTTCCGATGGTCAGCGCGCCGTTCATCATAAATTTCATATTTCCGGTGCCGGAAGCTTCCTTGCTCGCCGTCGAAATCTGTTCGCTGACATCGGCCGCCGGGATAATCTTCTCTGCCAGGGATACCGAATAGTTCTCCAAGAAGAAGATCCGGATTTTGCCCTTTACGTCGGGGTCTTTGTCCACGATGTCGGCAACGGTATTGATGAGCTTGATAATCCGTTTCGCCAAATGATAGCTCGGAGCCGCTTTGGCGCCGAAAATAAACGTGCGGGGCACCATGTCGAGATTCGGACTCGCCTTAATCTGATTGTATAGATGCATAATGTGCAGAATATTCAGCAGCTGGCGCTTATAAGCATGTAGCCGCTTGACCTGAACATCGAAGATGGAATCCGGATCGACCAAGACGTTATGCTTGCTCTTAATGTATTCGGCCAGACGGAGCTTGTTCTTCCGTTTGATATCGGCTACCTTTTGCTGGAATGAAGCATCCTCGCAGTATTTGATTAAGCCGATCATTTCCTGCGGATGGGTCGTCCAGCGAGGGCCGATCGCCTCGGTGATTAGACCGGCTAAATCCCGGTTGGCATGCATCAGCCAGCGCCGATGAGTGATTCCGTTCGTCTTGTTGTTGAACCGGTGCGGGTACATCTCGTCGAACAATCTCATTTCCCGCTTCCGCAAAATTTCCGTATGCAGCGCGGCTACGCCGTTGACGCTGTGGCTGCCCACAATCGCCAGATGCGCCATCCGGACCTGGTCGTCATAAATAATCGCCATTTGCGCGATCCGGCTATTGTCTCCGGGATACCGCTTCATCAGCTCGCCGCAGAATCTTGCGTTGATCTCTTCGATGATGAGATAGACCCGCGGCACTAAATCCCGTACCATATTCACCGGCCACTTCTCCAGCGCCTCGCTAAGAATCGTATGGTTGGTGTAGGAAACCATGCGCGTTGTTAAGTCCCAAGCTTCATCCCATTCCAGGCCCCTGTCATCCATCAAAATCCGCATCAGCTCCGGAATCACGAGCGTTGGATGCGTATCGTTGATATGCAGCGCCACCTTATCCGGAAGCTCCGACAGCGGAAGCCCGAGCTTCCCGTAGAAGCGCAGGATGCTCTGCAGGCCGGCGCTGCATAGGAAATACTGCTGCTTCAGGCGGAGCAGCTTGCCCTCGTACTCGGAATCATCGGGGTACAGAAATTCCGAGATGGATTCCACAGCCCGTTTGTACTCGAGAAATTTGTGGTAGTCAGTGCCTGCATCCGCGCCAAAGCCCCTGTTCGGTTGGAGGATGGACTCGGCGCTCCAATTGCGCAGCGTATTGACATGCCGCCGGTCGGCGCCGATGATCGGCACATCGTACGGAACTGCCCGGACCGTCTCGTAATCCTTGTGCCGGAATACGAGCTTTTCGCCTACCTTATCGGCCTCGACCCGTCCCCAGAACCTTACTTCAACACTCTTGTCCTCACGGCGCACTTCCCACACATTATCCTTTTGCAGCCAGTAATCGGGCAGTTCCACCTGATACCCGTCAACGATCTTCTGCTCGAACAGGCCGTATTTGTAGCGTATGCCGCAGCCATGTCCCGCATACTGCAAAGAGGCGAGCGAATCAAGAAAACAGGCTGCAAGTCGCCCTAAACCGCCATTGCCGAGACCTGCGTCGGCCTCTTCCTCCTCGACATCCTGAAGAGAGAAGCCCAGCTCCGCAAGTCCGTCCCGCACCATCTCCAGAACGCCCATATTCAGCAGATTATTGCCCAGCAGCCTGCCGATCAGGAACTCCATCGAAAAGTAGTAGACCTGCTTTTCCTTGCCGTCCTTGTATTTCAGATTCGTATTTGCCCAGTTCTTACCGGCCTGCGCGCGAACCATACTGCCTAGAATGTGGTAAACGTCGGCGTTAGAGGCTTCCTCCAGCGGCTTACCCAGCTTCCCGACCAAATCATCGACAAATGCTTTTTTGAATGCTTCTTTATCGGTAAACAACAAGCAGGTTCCTCCTGACAATGACATTTTCGATTGAAACCGATTTACATTTTACTGCTCTTGGCAATGACGAACGGCCGTTTGCTGTCGCCGACAAGTATCCGTTCCCGGCTGAGCTGCACGTCTTTATCCAGTATGACATTCTCAATGACAGCATCTTCTTCAATTACGCATTTCTGCATGATGACGGAGTTCACAACTCTCGCTCCCTTGCGGATCTGAACACCGCGGAATATGACGCTGTTCTCCACCGTGCCGGCGATGATGCAGCCGTTCGCCACAAGCGAATTGCTGACATTGGCACTTTCCAGATAGCGGGTCGGGGCTTCGTACTTAATCTTGGTCTGAACCTGGTTATCGTGAAACAGGCTTGTATACTCCTCCTGGTCCAGAAGCTTCATGCTGTTCTTGTAATAGCTGGCGACAGAGTTAATGACGGCATGATAGCCCGTATATTCAAAAGCGGCAATTTTAAGCTTATCGCGTCTTTTTTGAATAGCGTCCCGGAAAAAGAAGCTCTCCCCATGGGCAATGCAGTATTCCACCTGTTCCAGAAACAGCTCTTTTTCCATAATGAACATATCCATATAGATATTCGGATGGTTCTTCTCATGATGAATATTCAGCACATTGCCATCCTCATCGACTTCAAGGCGAAGGCAGGGATCATGCTCCGGCTCAAGATGGTCGATTTTTTTGTAAACAAGCGTGACATCGGCGCCTTTTTCCAAATGATAGCTGTACAGCTCTTGAAAGTCGATTGTGTTAATGTGCTGGCTTCCGGAATGGACGATGTACTTGGCCGATGCCCGCTTGAAGAAATCCAGGTTATTATGAAAATGCTGCAAATCTCCAAGAGACGTATCGGTCGGATCATTCCAGTCGGGAGGCAGGATGAACAGCCCGCCATGTTTGCGGTTCATATCCCATGATTTTCCGTCGCCAAGATGGTCCATCAGAGAACGGTATTTGCGGCGGACGAACAGGCCCACGCTTTCAAGATCGGCGCGCATCATATTGGATAGGACAAAATCGATCAGCCGGTAGCGGCTGGCAAAAGGTACGGCTGCACCGCAGCGGAAATACGTTAGTTCATTTAAATGGTCCAGTTCGTGATCAAGATTAATTACTCCCAAGAGCTGTTTCATCGATTTCCACCGTCCTCTTTAAGATGAAATGGTATTGGCCGGAATCGATTTCCGCTTTTTGCTGCGATTATCGATTAACAAGATCTCATCCCCGTCCTCCCGGTCCGTACCAATTTCCATATAATCCTCGATTACCGTATTCTCGCTGATGATGGCTCTGTGTATACGGACATTTTTGCCGATTTTGACCTTGGGCATGATAACGGAATCCGTGATTACGCTGCCCTCGCCAATCTCGACGCCGTAGAAGAGTACGGAATGCCTTACTTCTCCGCGAACGATGCTGCCCTCATTGATGAGGGAGCCCGATACTTTCGCCCCCGGAGCCACATACTGCGCGGGCTGGTTCGGGTTGCGGGTAAAAATTCTCCAAGAAGGATCGTTAAGGTTAAGCGGCGGATTGTCGCTGAGAAGATCCATATTGGCTTCCCACAAGCTGGTCACCGTGCCGACGTCTCTCCAGTAGCCCTCGAACGGATAGGCGTACAAGGATTTGCCCTTCGACAGCAGCGTGGGAATGATGTCTTTGCCGAAGTCATGGGAAGAATCCGATTCCTCTCCATCGTCCAAAAGCGCACGACGAAGAACATCCCATTTGAAAATATAAACCCCCATGGAAGCTAAAGTGCTCTTAGGCTTTGCGGGTTTCTCCTCGAACTCGTAAATTTTGTAATCCTCTTCGGTATTCAGTATGCCGAAACGGCTTGCTTCCTCAAGCGGAACGTCTATGACCGAAATAGTGCAGTCAGCCTTTCTTTCCAAATGATATTCAAGCATAGTGTTATAGTTCATTTTGTAAATATGATCGCCGGAAAGAATGAGCACATGCTCAGGGTCGAATTGATCGACGAATTTAAGATTCCGGTAGATCGCGTCAGCCGTTCCCCGGTACCAGTTGCTGCCGTCTTCCCGTTCATGGGGAGGAAGTACGAATACGCCCCCATTCTTGCGGTTAAGGTCCCAGTCGCTGCCAATGCCGATATAAGAACTCAGAACGAGAGGTTCATATTGAGTCAATACACCAACAGTGTCTATTCCGGAATTCGTGCAGTTGCTGAGCGGAAAATCAATAATCCGGTAGGTGCCCCCGAAATAGACAGCGGGCTTAGCAATGGATTTGGTCAGGCCCTTTAATCTTTTCCCTTGACCACCAGCCAAAAGCATGGCTACCATTTCTTTTTTCTTCATTGGAAAAGCCTCCTTGACGTAGGGTAGTAAAGCTTCTTCCGTAAATAAGATAAAATGATTGGGGCGTAGGAAAGACAGCGTTAAAAAACGCTCTTAATGAATAATACGGGATGACAGGGCATTTTAAACCGGGTGCTGCTGAACTTTTTGAATAGAGTAGGAAACTTGAAAAAGTCTTGAAAACGGGGGAAGGCTTGAATGGATCGGATGCAGCCGGAACTCAACGGGGAACACTTCGGTTCCGGCTTTATATCCTTATTGTAAGGTCTTCGGGTACCCTTCGTCAAAACCTTTCCTAAACTAAAAAATGGTTGAAACACCGCGGTTTTCCGCCATCCTTTTTCGTCGCCACCCTTTTTTTGTAATCGTTTCCTTATTAACCGTTCTATCGGCATAAGGGATGGAGAACGAAAATGTCTTCCATACTTTAGATTACCCATTTCGACGGGATGTGAAAGATTTTTTGCGGATTAAATATGTAAGGTAATTTTCAGCAAACGTTCAAGTTGCTATGGCATAATATAACGAGCCCCACAAAGTGAAGCCAAGCCTTCGCAGCTTATTCCAATTCCTTTACGGGAACTCCGAAACTCATAAAAATAGCATGTTACTATGCATGGAGGGATATACATGAAAGCTCACCAAGGCGTCCGTCTGCTGCTGGTAGACGATGAGCCTCACATCCTCCAGTTTCTTGAGCTTGGCCTCATTAACGAAGGATTTGACGTAAGAACGGCTCCGGACGGATTATCCGCTCTGGCGGTTACCGACGAATTTAAACCTCATGTAGCCATCCTCGATATTATGATGCCCGGCATGAATGGCTTTGAAGTGTGCCGGCATTTCAGGAACGAGGAGACGGAAGTCGCCGTAATTATGCTGACAGCCAAGGATGAGATCGACGACCGCGTCAAGGGCCTGTCCATCGGGGCCGACGATTATATGGTTAAGCCCTTCAGCTTCGACGAGCTGCTGGCGCGGATTCAGGCGCGTCTGCGCAACCAGTTCCCGGGGCTGCTCGGCGAGGTGCGCTGCGGCCCCTTCGTTATCGACAGCCGGAGAAAGGAGATCCGCTTCAAGGAGACGGTCCTTGAGCTGTCTCCAACCGAATACGAGCTGCTGCAGCACTTGGTCATCAATCACGGGCTTGTGCTGAGCAAGCCTATGATCCTTGATAAAGTCTGGGGATACGACTTCGGGGGAGAAGAGAACATCGTGGAAGTATACATCCGTTCTCTGCGGGAGAAGCTGGGCGATAAAGAGCACCGCATCATACGCACGCTGCGCGGCGCGGGCTACCGGTTGGATCTGACATGATTGGCGTGTCCTTCCTCCGGCGGCGGCTGCATCCTCCGCGCTCGCTCCGGGGGCGGCTGCTCGCCGTCTCGCTGCTGATTTTGTCAGGGCTGCTCCTGCTCATTGGCGTCCTTCAATATATATTAATGCGGAACTTCCTCTATACCAGCAGAGCGGAAGCCATGCATGCGCAGATCAGGTCGGTGCCGCGCGAGTTCTATTCCGGGCTTGCGGAAGGCCGCGAAGGCAGCATTGCCCCGCCGTTCCCGGGAGCCGCTGCGGCAGGCCCGCAGGACGGCCCGGTTCCTGGCAGCAGCGGCGCAGATGCCGGAGGCGGAAATCCGGTCGGCGCCGTCTCCGACAACGGCAGCGAAGCATCTGGTCAAGCCGACGGCGGAGGCGGTCCGGGCGTCATATGGGGCGAAGGACGGCGCCCCCTCCTGCTGGATGCCCATACGATGATCGCCCTGTATAGGACCGACGGCACCTTCACCGATCTGCAGGCGGAAACGGCGGACGAAGCGTCCGCTCCCCGTATGACCGACGAAGAATATAATGAGCTGCTTGCGCATCCCGTGTATAGAGTGACTCGCGATTACAAGCTCCTGACCGCCGAAGACGGGACCGAGCATCTGGCCGTGTTCATGATTCTCGGCCGTCCTTATCATCCGACGGGCATCCTGCAAATGACAACGGATACGGCTTCGCTGCACAGCGTTATTATGAGTCAGCTGTTGATCTATGCCGCTCTGTCCGCGGCGGCTCTGCTGGGGGGCTCTCTGCTGTATCTGCCCGCGCTCCGCAGAACTCTTGTGCCGCTGTCCAATATGGGCAGGACCGCCCAGGTGATCGACGCCGGAAATCTCGATGTCCGGTTCCTGGCCTCGCAGGGCCAGACCGAAATCGACCAGCTGTCCCATTCCTTCAATGCGATGCTGGAGCGGCTTGAGACTTCGTTTCAGAGCGAGCGGGAGGCCAAGGAGCAGATGCGCAGATTTGCGGCTGACGCTTCTCATGAGCTTAGGACGCCGCTGACCTCCATTCACGGTTTTCTGGAGGTGCTGCTGCGGGGAGCCGCGGAGAACAAGGAGCAGCTGTACCATGCGCTGCGCAGCATGCACGGCGAATCGAAGCGAATCAACAAGCTGGTGGAGGATCTGCTGCTGCTGTCCCGGATGGACGGCGCCCCGCAGCTTCATGCCAAAGAGCTTCGATTGGACGAAGTGATCGGCGAGATGCGTCCACAGCTTGAGATGCTTGCCGGAGACCGCGAGTTCGTCTTCGATATCTCCTGCGGCATAAGCGGGTTTTACGATCCTGACAAGATTAAGCAGGTGGTGCTGAATCTGTTCCAGAACGCGGTGCAGTATACCGACCCCAAGACAGGCAAAGTGACCGTCTCCCTGCAGCCTATCGGCTCCCGCGCGGAGCTGACCGTGCAGGATAACGGAATCGGCATCCCTGCGGAGCATATCTCCCATGTGTTCGACCGATTTTACCGCAGCGACCCTTCCCGCGCCCGGAGGTACGGCGGTTCGGGGCTCGGACTGTCCATATCGAAATCGATCATTGAGGCGCATGGCGGAGAAATCGGCGTTACCAGCGCGCCGGGCAAAGGTACGGTCTTCCGGGTGATCCTGCCCTGCTTGCAGGCACTGGCAAAGAACCAGTAGCTAACGATATAATAGATAGCGACAATAGTAACGAAGCTGGTTTTGCTGCTCCGTCATTTCAAGGAGCTTATGCTCCGCAAAACTTAGCCTATGCTTTCGAAGCGAGTTTTGCTGCGTTGCCACTTCAAGGAGCTTATGCTCCGCAAAACTTTTAGGAGGTTATCATATGTACGATATCGCTGTAATCGGAGCCGGTCCTGCCGGCGCAAGCGCTGCGCTGTTCGCCGCCAAGGCCGGCAAGAAAACGCTGCTTATCGACAATGACAAAGGGATGACCCGCAGAGGCTGGTACGAGAATTATTACGGCATTTCCGAGATTGGCGGACCCGACCTCGTGGAGACCGGGCACAAGCAGGCGGTGAAGTTCGGAGCGGAGCTGATCGCGGGACAGGCGATTTCTATCAGCAAAAGCGGAGACGGCTTTGCTATTGAAACCGATAGCGGCGCTACCTATGAGGCCAAGCATGTCATTCTGGCTACCGGCGTGCTGACGGATCTGGCCGCCCAAGCGGGCGTCGAAACGAAGGACGGCACGGAGCCGAGAATAAAGACCGTTGTCGCCGTGGACGCTTCCGGCAAGACCAACGTTGAAGGCATCTGGGCCGCAGGCACCGTTGCCGGAGTCAGCGTGCATGCCGTTATTACGGCGGGCGACGGCGCGAAGGTGGCCATTAACGTCATCAGCGAGCTGAACGGCGCGAGATATGTGGATCATGATGTGCTAAAGGCCTAAACGGCAACAGCCCAGGACCCAGGACCAAGCTCATTTCAGGAACCAAAAAAACATGGATCACAAAAACGTCCCCGGCTTTTTCGCCGAAGGGACGTTGTTTTTTTGCCTTTTTAAGAATTCTCCGCCGCTTCAAGCTCTGCAAAATCACCTGATTACCTCATGAATCCAATTGCTCATCCACATTAAACTCCATTTGATGACTTTGATTTACTCTTTCATCGTATTGATCTCCCCACTCTTTCATTAATAAAATAATGGGTTCCAGTGTTTTTCCAAACTCTGTTAACGAATATTCTACCTTAGGGGGTACTTGATTATACGACTTTCGTTTAATGATACCTTCTCGTTCAAGGTCTCTCAATTGTAGTGTAAGGGTATGATGAGTGACTTGGGGGTAAATCCTTCGAAGCTCATTGAACCGTTTTGTCCCGCTCAATAGGTGATAAATAATGACTCCCTTCCATTTCCCGCCAATAACATCCAAGGTTGTTTCAACCGAACACTTTTTTCTTCGAGGATCTAACATTTTAGAAACATCCCTTCTAGGTATTGTTTTTGATACTTAATATTATTTATTTGCGTACTTTTAGTATATTACTCATTAAAATATAATGAAATGGCTGAGAGCAATCCATATGAGAAGGGATGATTGATTTGAGTGAAAAGCCAAGAATGATGAGAGCAGTCGGTTTCTATAAGTATCTGCCGATCGAACACCCGGAAAGTCTGTTAGATATAGAAGTACCAAAGCCTTTCCCAAAAGGGCGTGATATTTTGGTTGAAGTAAAAGCCATCTCTGTCAACCCAGCCGATCCAATTGTACGCGCCTACGATAATAAAGTTGGAGAGCCTCCTTATTTACTCGGCTGGGATGTAGCTGGCGTTGTCGAGCAAGTCGGACCGGAATGCACACTTTTTCAGCCGGGAGATGAGGTATTTTATGCAGGAAGCCTCATTCGATCAGGATGCAACAGCGAATTTCATTTAGTGGACGAACGGATTGTAGGGAGAAAGCCGGCATCACTAGATTTTGCAAATGCCGCATCATTGCCGCTAACAACGATTACTGCTTGGGAAGGTCTTTTTGACAGGTTTGGCATTTCTCAGGATCTTGAAGCGAACAGGAACAAGTCGATTCTGATTATAGGCGCCGCAGGGGGCGTTGGATCAATCGCCGTGCAGATCGCCAATCTGGCAGGACTTACTGTAATCGGAACGGCATCCAGACCCGAATCGATTCAGTGGGTTAATGAGCTAGGAGTAAATTTTGTGATCAATCATTACGAGGCATTGCTTCCACAGTTGCACAAGATCGGCTTCGACCAGGTGGATTACATCTTTTGCCTGAACAATACGGATCAACACTGGAACAACATGACAGAGGTTATCGCTCCTCAGGGAAAGATTTGTCTCATTGTGGAAAATGAAGCGCCAATTGCACTGGGCTTATTGAAGAGTAAGAGCGTTACTGTTGTTTGGGAGACGATGTTCACACGGTCAACTTTTAATACAGAGGATATCGAAGAACAGCATCGTTTGCTGAATCGGTTAGCAGAACTTGTTGATGAAGGGAAAATTCGCACCACTGTTACAGAGAAAATATCGCCGATTAATGCTGCGAACTTGAAACTTGCCCATGCTAAAATCGAATCTGGAAAAACAATCGGTAAAATTGTATTAGGGCCTGTACGCAAACTGTACAACTCGTAGAAATCTAGTAAAATAAGGAACATGAGACGAAGATACGAGTTAACGGATGAAGAATGGAATATACTTGAACCCCTGTTGCCCCCGGCCCGAAAAAAACAAGGAGGACGTCCGCCTAAGGATCGGCGCCAGATGCTCAATGCGGTGCTCTGGGTAGCTCGAACGGGAGCGCCATGGCGAGATTTACCGGGTTATTATGGCCCTTGGTCTTCCGCCTACAGTTTTTTCTGGCGATTGCAGAAAGCAAACCTTTGGGATGAAATATTGAAGCATGTCGCCATCGAACCGGATTGGGAGCAAGTGATGGTCGATGCCACCATCGTCCGCGTCCATCAACATGGAGCGGGCGCAAAAGGGGGCAGGACCGGCAGGCCATCGGGCGTTCGAGCGGAGGATTAACCACTAAAATTCATGCGATGGTGGACGCGCTCGGCTATCCGCTGCGTTTCGAATTGACGCCAGGACAAGACCACGATTCGGTCACCGGCTATCGACTTCTTCATGAATTGGACTTCTGCCCGGGCGAAGTGTTGGCTGATCGCGCCTACGATACGAACGCCATTCTGGAGCTTTTGCAAAGCCGAGCGATCACTCCGGTGATCCCAAGCAAACGCAATCGGCGGGTAAAGCGTCCGTTAGATTCTGAAGCGTATAAAGAGCGACACTTAATCGAATGCTTTTTCAACAAAGTGAAAAACTATCGAAGACTGGCGACCCGCTATGAAAAAACAGCGAATATGTTCATCGCTTTTTTGACGTTGCTTTCCATTCGTTTATGGCTCAAATAGGTTTGCGTACAGGCCCTAGAACATTTTTGACCTAAAGGAAATCTATTGGCTGATTTAGGGTATTTGGGATGCAAACAGGTATGAAGGCTGCCAGGCCTCCGCCGGATAACAAAAATGATGCCCGGCTTGGGCATCATTTTTTTCGTTCGGTCTTTTATGGGATATGCAGACGTAAACACGCCGCTTAGACTGTCGAACGCTCATCGCCCACAAACCGGTTCAGAAACTGTAAAGTCCGGGGATTGGATGAATGGTGGAGTACTTGGTCCGGCGTGCCTTGTTCCGTAATAACTCCCCCGTCCATCATAATCAGCGTGTCCGCGACATCGGCGGCAAACTTCATTTCATGGGTTACGATTACCATGGTCATGCCCTCGGATGCCAGTTCCTTGATGACTTTCAGCACTTCCCCGACAAGCTCGGGATCGAGCGCCGACGTCGGCTCGTCGAACAACAGGAGCTCCGGCTCCGTCGCCATCGCCCGGGCAATGGCCACCCGCTGCTGCTGGCCCCCGGAGAGCTGATGGGGATAGGAGTCCGCCTTATCCGCAAGCCCCACTTTGACCAGCAGCTCCAAGGCCCGCCTGCGCGCTTCCTCCTTGGATAGCTTTTGGACAGTGACCTGTCCTTCCATGACATTACTGAGCGCCGTCATATGCGGAAACAGATTATAGGACTGAAAGACCATTCCCGTTTTTTGCCGCAGAGCCAGGACATCCTTCTGCGGGAGCTTCTTTCCGTCAAAGCTTAGCGTTATTCCGCCTAGCGAAATGTTTCCCTTGTCCGGTACCTCCAGCAGATTGAAGCAGCGCAGCAGCGTCGTCTTGCCGGAGCCGGACGGGCCGATAATGGCAAGCACCTTGCCTTCCTCGAGCGTCACATCCACGCCTTTAAGCACTTGAAGCGGGCCGAACGATTTATGCAGGCCAGACAATCGTATCATATATTATTTCTCCTTTAGCCCGCGGAGTAGCGGGACAAACGTTTTTCCAGGTAATCTTGCAGCACCGTCAGGACAGTACAAAATACCAGATAAAAGACCGCCGCTTCACTGTATACGAGCAGCGGTTCATAGGTAACGGCCGCGATTTGCTGCGCTGTGCGGAACATTTCCACATAGGTGATCGTTGCCGCCAGCGACGTATCCTTCACCAAGCTGATGAACGAGTTCGTCAGCGGAGGTACGGACACGCGCGCGGCCTGGGGCAGAATAATTCGCCGCAGCGCCTGGATGCGCGTCATGCCGACCGAATAAGCCGCCTCCCACTGCCCTTTATGGATAGACAGGATGGCCGCACGCACGATTTCCGAGCCGTACGCCCCTACACTGAGCGTAAACCCGATCACCGCCGCCGTAAACGGCTCCAGCGTTATTCCGACGCTCGGCAGTCCGTAAAAAATAATGAACAACTGGACCAGCAGCGGCGTACCGCGGATGATCCAGACGTAGAAGCGGGCGATCTGAACCGGAATTTTCCATGACGACAGCCGGACCAGCGCCGTGGCAACCGCCAACAGCAAACCGAGAGCAAATGAAACCAGCGTCAACGGAATGGTAAAAGCCACCCCGGCTTTGAGCAGGGGCAGCAAAGAATCGATCACGATTTGGATTTTACGATCATCCATAAATCAGACATCCTTCTTGAACTTTGGGCCATAATAGAGCCTTGGTTCATGTGTTATTTGGAAACATCCTCACCGAAATATTTCTCGGAGATTTTCAGGTAGGTTCCATCGCTCTTCATTGAAGCCAGCGCGTCATTGACCGCTTTGACCAGTTCGTCATTGCCTTTAAGGAAAACGGCGGCGCTTTGTGAACCGTTCGCCTGTTCGTCAACCTTTTTGATCGGAGCGTCCGGCTTCTGCTTTTTGAGGTCCAAATAAGACAATCCGTCGTTGACCGTGGCATCCACACGTCCGGAAGCCAGCAAATCGATCGCTTGGTTAAAACCTTCGGTGGAGACGATTTCAGCTCCATTCTCCCTTGCGATATCCGCCAGGTTGCTCGTCAGGGACTGAGCGGCCTTTTTGCCTTTAAGGTCTGCGAATGACTGGATCGTGTTATTGTCGCTCTTGACGATCAGCACAGCCTTAGAGACGATGTAAGGATCGGAGAAGTCGTATTTCACTTTGCGTTCGTCCGTAATGGACACTTCATTAAAAATAGCGTCGAACCGCTTGGCATCCATTCCGGCGAAAATACCGTCCCATTGAGTTTCGACGAACTCGGCCTTT
Organism: Paenibacillus durus ATCC 35681; assembly: GCF_000993825.1. NCBI lineage: Bacteria > Bacillati > Bacillota > Bacilli > Caryophanales > Paenibacillaceae > Paenibacillus > Paenibacillus durus. The sequence continues at coordinate 5,378,544 of NZ_CP011114.1, read as the reverse complement.
ACCCCCAGGCGTTTGGCCACTTCCTCTGCAATCTCCACGTCGAATCCGGTCAGCTTGCCGCTGGCATCATGATAAGTGAAGGGGGCGTAGGTTCCTTCCGTGCCGATCCGCAATACACCGCTTGCTTTGATTGTGTCCAGGCTGGATTGTTCCCCGCTTCCGGTTTCCGCGCTCTGCGACGGTGAAGCCGCAGGCGAACTGCCGTTGTTAGCATTTGTTCCACAGGCCGCGACCAAAATGACGGTCAGTACCAGTATAAGTATGAGGCTGAATTTTTTCATTACAATGTACCCTCTCTTCTCTTTTTTTCTGAATCTATTGAACATCTTTTTTTCAGCACAATTGAGTATTACATGTTCATATAATGTTCGTCAATATAATTTTGATCTGTTTTGTCGGAATTGATCGTATCTTAGAGCAGAACCCTGTTTTCCAAAATATTTTTCATACTTATATGAGACTTGGAAGGTCCGAGTTTAGTAAGAGAGTCTTGGAATTCGGCAAGCTCTTCGATCGATGCGGTTTGTATTTTAATCAGATAATTATATTCCCCGCTGATTCGATATAAATCGGTAACTTCTTTGGCCTTGCTGCAAAAATCAACGAGCTCCTGGCAGCGTTCAGTTTTTAACAGGATAAAAGTAGTCGTCCCCCGATTCAGATTGCTTAAATTAAATACTGTGGAATACCCGGAAATGATCTTTCTATCCTCCAGCTTCAAAATCCTTTCTTTAACCGAAGGTTGGGACATGCTGATTTCTTTGCTGATTTGTGAAATGGACATTCGCGCATTGTGCTGAAGCAGCTGCAAAATCTTCCTATCAATATCATCAATTGGATGATCCATATCCGTAAGCCCCCTTGATTCAGTTATGTAAAAAAATAAGCCATGTCCATCGAATTAACTTATATTTCATAACTATTTTATCAATATACTCTTATTTATCCTATGTATTTAACACATTAAAATTTCTATACTATATAAGCTGAACTTGAAAAATGACATCAGGGTAAGGAGTAACGAAGGGGAAGTTTGGAACTGTAGGAGCGATAGCGATCGCCTTTGTCTCCGGATTTCAACTGCGAAGAGTGGATTAAATCAAGAAATCTGGAGACAACAGCGGCCGGAAGTCCAAACGTTCCTCGTAGTTGCGACTGGTATCTGATGGGAAAATCTTTAGTTCAGCTTATATATTAACAACTTACAGATAAGGAGCGATATTGAATGAGCGTAAAAGGTCTTTCACATGTGGCAATCCAGGCCAAAGATTATAAAGGGACTATTGCCTTTTATACTGAAGTTTTAGGATTTAAGATAGGTCACCATTGGAGTCTGCCTTCCTTTCATATAAAAGAAGCTTCTATGCTGGTCTCACCTGATCGAAGAACCTGCATTGAAGTTTTTGATAATGAAGCCGTCATTCCAGCCCAAGGCAAAAAAGCCTCATCTGAGGAGGAGGTAGCTTACGGTGCGTTGTTACATTTTGCTTTCTATGTGAGTGATGTAGACGATATATATCAAAAAGCCATTGCTCATGGAGCAAAGGCCTGCGTAGAGCCGAGTCAGATGTCTCTTGGCGAACCGCCGCTTGTGGTGAAAAACGCCTTGATTTACAGTCCCAATGGTGAAGTGATCGAGTTTATTGAGGACGTTGATTTTGACAGGTCTCCCGTCTGAGTGCTCAAGCATCTTCCTCTTGCTCTGTTCTTATATCTTTAAGTCTGATTTTATAAGTCTCCCCCCATTTTTTCATAGATACGATAATCGGCTCAAGCGTCCTGCCAAAATCGGTGAGCGAGTATTCCACTCTTGGCGGGACCTCTTTATACACTTCTCTGTGAACGACGCCGTCCCGCTCAAGCTCCCGGAGCTGCAAGGTGAGCATAAACTGCGTAATCCCCGGGTTGAGACGACGAAATTCATTAAATCTTTTCGTTCCGCCAATGAGCTGATAGAGAATAATCCCTTTCCATTTTCCACCGATGACATCTAGAGTGGTTTCCACAGGACAGCTTTCAATGTTTGGTTTAGCCCCGTACTTGTTTCTCCGGTCTCCCATTAAGCGTCTCCTCCAATGGTATGATTTTTAATACTATATTATAAAAATATGCGTACTTATTTAATGTAAGTATACAATATATAATTCGTATGTACGACAAACCAATTGGAAAGGACGAAAGAAATGAGTAATCCCCTAAAAATGAAAGCAGTCGGCTCTTATCGGTATCTCCCTTTATCCGATCCGGAAAGCCTTGTTGATCTGCATATAGAAAAGCCGGTGCCTACAGGCCGCGATCTGCTTGTCAAAGTCAAAGCCATCTCTGTCAACCCTGCCGACTTGGATATCCGCGAGAAAAATAACTATGAAGCAGAATCGCCGAAAATTTTGGGTTGGGATGTATCCGGGATCGTGGAGCAGGTTGGACCTGAATGCCAATTGTTCAAGCCAGGAGACGAGATATTTTATGCAGGCAGTGTCACCCGTCCTGGCGCTAACAGTGAATTTCACCTGGTTGATGAACGAATTGCGGGAAACAAGCCGAAGAGCTTGGATTTTGCGCAAGCTGCCGCTCTGCCGCTGACCTCGCTTACCGCTTGGGAAGGTTTATTTGATCGTTTGGGAATCAGTCATAACTCAGAGGAAAACGAAAGCATACTCATTATCGGTGCGGCAGGAGGAGTAGGATCGATAGCTACGCAGCTGGCCAAATTAGCGGGACTAACTGTAATTGGTACCGCTTCACGTCCAGAGTCAGTGCAGTGGGCCAAAGATCACGGTGCGGATTATACAATCGACCACAACAGCCCTTTTGCACCGCAGCTTAAGGAAATTGGGTTTGAGAGCGTGGATTATATATTTTGCTTAAATGATACGGTGCAGCATTTTGCAAATATGGCTGAAGTCATCGCCCCCCAGGGCAAGATTTGCTCAATCGTTCCTGTAGCGAAGGCTGCCCAGGCGGGAAGCTTGGATATGGACCTGCTTTTTTATAAAAGTGTCACGTTTGTATGGGAGCTCATGTTCACCCGAGCCATGTTCCAGACCAAAGATATGAGCAAGCAGCACGATATCCTGAATCAACTGGCTGAACTGATCGATAATGGCAAGTTGAAGACGACTCTGGCCGAACGACTGGAACCAATCAATGCGGCAAACCTGCGTCTAGCACATGAAAAAATGGAGACCGGAAGGTCGATAGGGAAGATTGTTTTGGAGAATTTCTAAGCTAGTCCATTCACACATAAAAATGACCGGACAAGTAGATGCTTGTTCGGTCGTTTTGTTGATTAGTATCAGCCTTACGGGAATTATTCATAATTCAACTGAGGTGCCATACTCTTTTCGGGAGAAACTTGTTTCAGTTTTATCGAAGTTAATATCATTCCGGCAATCGTAAGGAGTCCCCCGACAATTTGTGAGATCACCAGACCCTGACCCAAGATAACCGCAATTATAGCTGTAAAGACAGGCAACAAATTCATGGTTATGCCAGCTTTACCCGCTCCTAACATCTTAATGCCTTGATTCCAAAAGATAAACGAGCCGACTGCCGGGAACACCCCCAAATAAATAATCCCCATAATACCGAAAGAAGTTACTTCCTTATACTGAAGTGGTTGCATGAATAAAAAAGGAATCAGCAGAATAGTGCCAACAATCGCTATCATCGCTACCAATGTAATGGGTGGAATGCCCTTTGCTTTTTTTACAACCAATGAATAGGCAGTCCAGCATAACACGGCTAAAAACATGAGCGCATCGCCCTTGTTATAATGGGTGAAAAACAATTGAAGCAGGTTTCCTTTAGTCAAAACAATCAGAACACCAATAAGTGAAGTGATTAATCCAATGAATTGAAAGGTACTTACTTTTTCTCTTAGGAATATCAACGAAAAGAGCATAATCAAGGCTGGAGTGAGCGTGTTAATTAGTGCGCCGTTCGCTGCAGATGTGAACTGTAGTGAAGCATACATGAGATAGCTATAGATAACAATGGCTAAAACAGCTAACACAGCGATAATCCCCCGGTTTTTTTTCCATATTTGTAACCACGAAGGTTTCTCCACAATTTGGGCAATGGGAATAAGGAGAATCAATGCAACCACCCATCTTAGAAAAGCTGTCCATACTGCAGGAAATTCAGTTGAGCTGAGTTTTCCGAAAATCATATTACCAGACCAAAATAGATTGGCTAATAATAGTAAAATCCAAGCCTTATATTTCACAATATTTCCCCCTTTATTCAAGTTTGAGTGGCTTTGCTTGATTGACCTGTCGCTTGCTATAATCCGATGATACAATAGGGTTTAACATAAGTAAAATGAATATATATAATATGAGTCATAACAAAATTGTTATGAATAAAACATTATTGCAGCTGATCGTTAAGATCTCCGACTAACTGCAGGTCCTCCCCCGCATTCATTAATAAAAATAGTGCTTGGATCTAGATCTGGCGAGATGTTAGTATCAACAAGTTAAAATCATGCTCACCCAAACCCATGTCAGGTAAAGCGCCTTTCCAAGCCTGCTACGCGTTTTTTCAAAAAAACTTGCTCCTACTTATGATACGGTTCACCGCATCAGTTTTTAGGGTAAACTCGGATGAATCGGACACTCCGTTACATTAACATACACTAGTCACGCGAATCCGCATTTTGCATGTCTGCTTCGTGTGTCTAAGAACCTGTGGGCATGATATACTAATAATGAATGGAGTTGATTGCAGATGAACGAACTGCTTGATCCCCGAAATGATTTCTTGTTCAAGCGTATCTTTGGCAGTGAAGAGAACCGGGATGTCCTGCTTGTATTCTTGAACAAGACCTTTATAGAAGCTAACAGACCGCCTTTGACGGAGATCATCCTGCTAAATCCCTACACCGAAAAGGATGCTCCCCGCGACAAACAGTCGATTCTTGATATTCGCGGCAAAACAGCAGACGGCGAACTTATCAACGTTGAAATGCAACTATTCAACAAATACGATACCGAGAAGCGGACGATGTTCTATTGGAGTAAGCTATACAGCGGACAACTTCAAGAGGGCCAGTCTTATAAAATGTTGAAGAAGTGTGTGACCATCAACATTCTGAATTTCTCTTTTTTGCCCAACAATCAATATCATAACGTGTTCCATCTGCGTGAAGACCGGAGCGGCATTCCACTTATAGATGACATGGAACTGCATTTTCTCGAATTGCCCAAGCTTGGCGATCACGCCGTTCCTGTTGAGAGTGGTGGATTAGTGAACTGGTTACTCTTCTTGAAAGGTATCGATAAATCCAATTGGGAGGTGCTGACGATGAACGAGCCTGTGTTAAAAAAAGCAATGGACACATTGGAATTTCTTAGTCAGGATGCTGAGGCCCGCCGATTATATGAAGACAGACAGAAGTATCTGCATGATGAAGCTTCCATGATTGAAGGAGCGTTAGCTGAGGGCGAAGCTCGTGGCGAAGCTCGCGGCGAAGCTCGCGGCGAAGCTCGCGGCGAAAAAAAGAAAGCCGTTCAGATGACTTTGGAGCTTCTTAAGCTTGGAGTCGACAAAGCGATTATATCCAAAGCATCCGGGCTGTCTGAGGCTGAAATTATCGCTCTGAGCAAGCAAAACTAAACCTTCAGGTTGAAGAGTCAGTCCTATGCAGACTGGCTCTTCGTATTTTAACTGATATTGCAGGAAAACGAGCCCACTATATGTATTTGAATGGTAAAAAACTGCTTCTGCTTCGTTACTATAATATGACTAATAAGCAGGTTCCCCTTATTCAAGGAGCGACCCTGCTCGTAAACCGGCACGTGTTCAGCAAAGTTCATTTCCCGAATCGAAATCGGGGGGAATGCGTAAAATTTTGTTCTGATTGCTTGGACATCTCTCTTAACAAGAAATGCTAAAGTGCTGAAAGTAAAAAACATTAGAAAATTTGTATCTCGAGGATAAGCTTCTGTATCTCGCCAAAAAGGCCGCCAGCTCCTCCGATTGTTTCGCTAAGAGTGTACAATGAACGGATTTTTCCCGCCCTAGATTTCCTCTAAGCGATCCATGGAGGAGCGCGCCTTGTTCGTAACCCGTTCTATAGATCAATCGGCCCTTCCCAATGCTGAGGTCCGGTCCACATAACATTTACATAGCCCTGATTGTCCACGACGAACAGGTCGATCTGGTTGTACGTCTGGTGTTCGGCTGCTAAAGCCGCCCCAGGGACGGCGAAGTCCTGACCGGTCAAGGCGACCGGCCCTTCCCAATGCTGGGGTCCGGTCCACATGACATTGACGTGGCCCAGATTATCCACGAAGAACAAATCAATCTGGTTCATCGTCTGGCGTTCGGTTGCTAAAGCTCCGCCACTAGAGGCAACCGAACCGGTCAAAGCGACTGGCCCTTCCCAATGCTGAGGTCCGGTCCACATGACATTTACACGTCCAAAATTATCCACGACGAACAGATTTATCTGTTTGGGCTTCTGGCGTTCGGTTGCTAAATGTGCACCAGGTGGAGCAAAGTTCGGACCCGTCAGGCCGACCGGCCCTTCCCAATGCTGGGGTCCGGTCCACATGACATTTACGCGGCCCTGATTATCCACAACGAACAAGTCGATCTGGTCAATGTTCTCATCCACCTGACGTTCGGTCGCTAAAGCCGCGCCAGCGGGAGCGAAGTTCGGACCCGTCAGCGCAACCGGCCCTTGCCAAGCCCCTGTTCCGACCGCCCACATGACATTTACGCGGCCCTGATTATCCACAACGAACAGGTCGATCTGGTCAATCGACTGGCGTTCGGTTGCCAAAGCTGCGCCAGGTGGAGCGAAGTTCGGCCCCGTCAGGGCGACCGGCCCTTGCCACGGCCCTGTTCCGACCACCCACATGACATTTACGCGGCCTTGATTATCCACGTAGAACGTATCGATCTGGTTTTCCGTCTGGCGTTCAGTCGCTAAAGATGATCCAGGATAGGCAGTCGTAGCCGAACGATACCTGTGATTAGGCATAAAATCAACCTCCTCTATAATCCATGGTAAATCGATTTTATTCTGCCCTACTATCCTCCAGAAAACTCGTTTAGAAGGTTTAAAACAAAAAAAGCCCCCAGACTACCCAAATCTGGAGGAAAAGAAAAAAGGTTATGAAGAAAACTACAAAATTATAATACCATAGCATATAAAAAATAATCCGCTAAATTACCATTATTCTGGAAGTGTAAGTGATGGATATGTTGGAAATAAGTCCTCCCCTAAAAGTATGTATGCTTTTTAACCTCCGCAATCAAATCCTTGCAATCATCTAAATCTTTACGAATCGTATGTTCTTCATTTACTTCTACTGTGATTAGTTTTTCTTCTTGTCCGGCATTGACTAAAATATTTCCATCATAATCAATTACCCTGCTATCTCCTCTAAAGGTTATGGACTCATTATTATGATACTCCGTGCTTATACTATTGGCTAAAATCAAATACACTTTGTTTTCAATCGCCCTGATTCTCATGATATCCAGGGTTCTTTCCTGACAGGTTAATGCAGTATGGCAAATGATTTGCGCCCCTTTTAGCATTAATTCTCTTGAGCTTTCCGGGAACCACCCTTCAAAACATATAACAATTCCCACCTTACACCCATTGATATCAAAGACTTCTGAGCTCGTTCCACAAGAAAAAAATTTCAATTCATGATCTGTAAGATGCCGTTTCCTTTGCTTTCCAATATATCCTGATGGCCCTACTACGATTGCAGTAACATAAAGATGACCGTTTTCTTTTTCTGCAATGGCTCCAACGAAATGGCAGTTTGCATTTTTAGCAATTTCAATGAGCCTGTTTGTTGTATACCCGTTGGGAATTTCTTCTGCGATTTCCATCAATTCGCTCGCTGAGTCAAAAAAATAACCTGTTGAGAATAGCTCAGGCATAACCACCAAATCAACCGAATCTGCCGAATCTGCCGAATCTGCCGAATGATTGATTAGCTTCTCAATCGTGTTTAAGTTTTTTATCTTATCCTTTTTTGCTACGTTCATTTGTAAAGAACCAATGATCATTTCATTAACCTCCCGCATAAAATCACCCAATAGCGATCAAGCTACCTGTTAGTGCTCCAATAAACACTTTAAACTTCAGGAGGCGATAACGAATGGCAAAACCGGATAATCGGGCAGATAATGTTGAGCATTTACAGCAAAGTATTCAGAATACACAAAGAAACCTTCATGAAGCTGAAGACTATTTAGATGAATTTGCCTCGGAAATCAGCAGCGGGGAACGCAAGCAAATCGAAGACAAGAATGAGCGCCGTGAAGAAAGCATTAAAGGCTTTCGGGAAGAAGTAAAGGACGAAGCAGCACATTCTCAGGAATAGGTAAAAACGCAGATCCGGCCTAAAAAGCTCCAACGAAGCTGGATCTGCGTTTTCTTTGTTCCGTCTCCCGATTCGGACAACCAGGTTACACGGTCTGGGATCACTGCCCCGGCGCCCTATTCCCTCATATTCGCCTTCCACAGCTTGCGGATATAGACTATTTGGCCGATATGATAGGCATTGTGGGTCACCGCGTTGCTGATGATCTCCCACCATTTAGCCGGCTCTGGAAACACTGTCACCCCGGCTTCGAGGCTTTCTTCGGTCAGCAGTTCCTGCCACTCTAGAAGCACCTCTAGAAGCTTTGCACTCAGGTCACGATATGTGGTGTTCTCCGGTGTGACAAAGCTGTTGTTGTTATCTCCAACAGTGGGTACAGCGTCCATCCGGCGCTGCCGGTACCTGATTTGCCACGTTTCATTCCAATACAGCAGATGCTGGGTAAGCTCAGCGATACTGTTGCTGTTCGGGTCAGGCTTCCAAAAAGCTTCTTCCTCCGTGATGTCCCGGACCGCATGCATGAACGGGATATGCCAGCTCGGGTCATTAGCGTTGGCTAATAATTGATTGCTAAGGACATCCTTCGCATGAACCATTTTCTCTCCTCCTTTCAACTGGATACTCGAAGGTTAAGGAATCCGCCGCACTCCTCTTAGAGCTCCGGCTCATACTCGCTTAATTTCCCTTCGTAGATCAGATGCAGACGGTCGTTTTGCCGAAAATCATCCGGTGTAACAAGCGCGGGCAGCTTATTCCACAGCTTTATACCGGACCGTTCTAGAATTTCCGCGACGAATTGCGAACAAAAGTAGGAGTTGCTGAATTCGACCGGTTCTTTTAGCGCGACGCCGATCAAGCCCAGAATGTTATAGAGGTACTTTTGGCGGCTTCGGATAGAGATTTGCAGAACCCGCTTCATTTTCTCAACTTCACGGCTTGTTACTCGAAGCTCGTAGATGACGCATGTCGTATTCGAATACTTGCTGAATGTGCCTGTCTTGAGATCCTCCTTCACAAATCCGCCATTCAGGGGGTTGCTCGGATGCTTTCTCCCGAAGCTGTACAGCTCCGAAAGTTCCCGGTTGAAGGAAATCGAGGCGTGATTGTAAGGCGCTTTCGTGTAGCCTTGAATAATTTTCGTAAAAAGTGTTCCGGTATTCGTAAGCAGGATATAGACCGATTGATCAGCTTCCATTTACAAATTTTCCCCTTATCAAGTTCGAACGTTTCCTTCATAATAACATAAGATCCCTTTCATGGAATCTTACCCTTGGGCAAGTTGGTGATTGGCAGTGAACAGTTCGCTATTAACGATGGTTCTTATTTTTGCAGGCTTATCCGTCATCCATCTCCTGTATTATGTGATGGGCAGAATACAGCCGGACAAAGACTATACGGGACTTGGATTTCGCATCAAGACCTGGTGGGGCATGTTTCTCATTTTTTGCTTGGCTACCCTTTTTAACCCGGCCGTTTCGCTCCTTTCCCTAATGGTGCTCACCTTCTTCGCGCTGAAGGAATATTTTTCCATGATTAAGTCAAAAAAAGCCGACCGCAGACTGTTTCTATGGGCGTATTTGTCGATTCCCGTGCAGTTCTATTGGATTTATATCGGGTGGTACGGGATGTTTATTGTCTTCATTCCTATCTATGTATTCTTGTTCCTCCCGCTCCCGAGGTTGATCAACAAAGGAACGGTCGGTTTTCTGCGCAGCGTCAGCCAGGCCCAATGGGGACTCATGCTAATGGTTTTCGGACTTAGCCACCTGGCCTATTTCCAAATTGCCACGCCGCAGTACGGAGCGGGTCTGGTGCTTTTTCTGGTGGTGCTGACGCAGCTTGGTGATGCTGTACACTATCTGGCATCGATCTATTTCGGCAAACGGAAGGTCGTCCCGACCGCTAACCCGAATTTGACTTGGGAAGGCTTTGCATGCGCATTTCTCGTAACGACAGCGGCATCTTATCTGATCTACCCCTACCTGACGCCGCTTGACCTGACTTTCGGTATCTTTTCCGGCATACTGATCAGCTTGAGCGGTTTCTTCGGCAGCTTAACCGTTTCCGTACTGAAGCGGGATTTGTTAATCGGCGATGACGATAAGTTCGATGCGTTGAAAAAAAGCTACTTAAGCCGGGTCGACAGCCTGACCTACACCTCGCCGGTCTTTTTCCACGTGATCCGTTATTTTTTTGATTTTATGTAGGTGTACCGTCCAAAACTTTATCCGCGCCTTTTGCATAGATTTCAACAAGAAAACTTGCTGCCGTTTATGATACGGTTCACCGTGCTGTCTTTAACGGCAAGTTTTGGGGCCATCCTTTGTAGATAGCTCTATCATTTGAAATGATTGAACTAGCGTTTCCCGTTTGTCAATAATCGCATTAAGAAGTCCACATCCGGTAACCCGTACTCTTCCTTCTCAACCTCCTCCAAAATAAGACAATTGATGATGTAAAAGTACCAGGCCAACAGCTTCTGTGGATCTCCCGAGGAGAATTCTCCAGCTTGCTGCCCTTGAACAAAGATTGGAATCAGCCTGTCGAGTACAACATCCACTGAATGTTGTTCTAGAATCCGTGCCGCCGCCTCCGGAATTTCATCCGTCTTGCGTGCCCTTAGAATGAACATAAATGCATATTTACTGCTCTCGTCCAGCATGCCTTGGGTTAAAGTCTTGATTTGTTCAAAGGGAGAGCCGGACAAATATTGAAGGTTCTCGGTTTCCTTCTTCGCTTCCTCCATTAACTCCTGAACGAGCGTGGTGAACAGCTCTTCTTTGGATTTGAAATACCGGAAAATAAGGCCTTCGCTGATACCGGCTTCCACAGCGATCATACTCGTCTTCGTTCCCGGGTATCCGCGCCGGGCAAATAGTTTAAGCGCCGCTTGCTTAATCTGTTCTCTGCGCTCGTCGCGGATCAGATTCAGCTGGTGTTTATTTAATGGGGACAATGACCTCAATCTCCAATCTTATTAAGGAATTATCCTCATAGTACCACGAAATCTCTACATTTATCTCATCTGCAATTCGTTCTCTGTTCCTTCCGCTAGAGGACGTACCCGCTGCATAAGTTCCTCTAAGAATTGCTCCGGCCGGGAAAAACAAGCAAGATGGCCGGCATTCCGAATCTGAACATATTCTTTGAAAGGAGCTTCAATCTTATCGAAGTATGCTTTTGCCGTTGCAGTGGGCGTTATGATATCTTGATCGCCATGCATAATAAAGAAAGGCAATTCAAAGCACAGTCCAGCCTTGTCGAAGTCAAAAGCCACTAACTCGTCAAACAGGTGGCCAAGGGTGTAATTCATCCCTTTGAAAATATGAATCAGATCACTGAACTTGTGTTCAGGGGAAGAGAGCATAGATGGCAGTATGAGGTCCATAATCATATTTGGCACATCGTTGATCACTTTAACGATATATTGATTCCTCAGTTCGAAATTTTTACGGCTCCATCGCGTTGGATCCGGTCCCATTTTCTCAACCAAATGAACCCCCTTCGAGTTACCTGCATTACGGAGAGCGTCGAGCGTCAAATTGTACGTTTGATGCTGAGGATCCGGAGCATTTTGATCTGTACCGACATAAGCATAAAATAGGTCAGGACGCTGTTTAGCCATCATAATTCCAATCAGACTGCCTACTGAACTGCCGATGAGAATCACTTTCCGATGCCGGAGTTTGTTGCACAGATATTCCGCCAACTCGATGCCGTCCTGAGCAAGGCGGTCGAAGGTGATCGTACCACTTACGTCTTTTCCGTTCCTAGTGAACGTTTTGCCGGCGCCTCGCTGATCCCATTGAACGATTATGAAATGTTTCTCCCACGAACGCAATAACGGGCTGAAAATGGAGTACGGGGAAGCTGGTCCGCCATGGATGAACAATAGAACGGGATTATGATAATCCTCTCCCCGTATGGTTACCCATTGGTCGATACCGCCGATTTTAACATAACGGCTTTCAACGATACGATTCGGCGTATGAACCTGAAGCAGCCTTGCGTTTTTACGCCGATTACGTTTACGCAGTAATAAATCCGGCAGGATGTTCTTTTTACTCATCATTTGCAACTCCTTCAGAAGGTGAATTTAATGAATGAGTAACTCACTCATTATTAAAGTATATCTTTTCCCGCTTATTGTCAATCGTGTGAATTAGCTCTACTAAGCTGCCCGTTTATCAACGGGCGAACCTTCGCGCTCGCGAGCGCTGTTGGACGCTCCTCCAGACCGTGGTCAAGCAGATCCACGTCAATGACGAGCGCAATGTCGAGGGCATCAAAATTGAGCTTGAACCGACCGTCTAAAAGCATATTTTTGAGTCGGCCCCTTCCGCCAAAACGGCGGAGGGGGCTTTTGATTTCCGCAAGCAAAAGTCCTCCTCCAGGTACCGCATCATTCTGTGACTAAAAAAACGGCGAAGAAGTCCGTTTGCGAAAACTTTTACACCGAGCATGGCTCATACCAAACTCATCCCGTGCTTTTGAAGGCTCCTGCGAGTTTTTCCACAAAAAACTTGACACTATTTATGGTACGGTTCAGCTTAACGGTCCATCGGCGAAAAATTCGCCTAAGTGTGAATCGCGGCGGCGTTCCGGGCTTCAAAAGCAACTTGCGTTTTCGCAGCTAAGCTCTGCAACGTAGAGCCTACCGAACTACTGCCAAAAACAACGAGAGCGGAAGCAGCGAGGCAAGTTCTCCATAATCCCTCTCGAATCATTCACCGAAATCAATGGAATGGAAGAAACGTCCTTTCTTGGACAAGATGATCGACAATGAAACTCCTGCGAAGGAGCTGGTGGCGTGGTGTAATGACAATGGATTCCCGATCAGCCTTCCCACCATGTATTCTTACATGAAACGGCGTTCCGAAGCCATTGCGAACGGAATCACGATGGAACTGCCCCAGCCCAAGCTTCATGAGGAGAGCATGGAGAGAAAGATGGACGGGATGAAGAAGGCGTACTCCAAAGCACACCAGCAGCGCAAGGAGAAGCGTGCTCAAACTAAAGTGAAGATTAATCAGGATCTTGCAGACCAAGACAGTCCGAAGCGTATCCGGCATGACCTGGAGTTGTTAGATGAAGTGATTCAGAAGGGCTTCAAGACGTTGAACATGATAGAAGTGATCAGCCCTGTTATTGCCATCAAAGCTATTGAGATGAAGCACAAGCTCACCAATGGCAGCGCTGGCGACTATACGGATTATGGGCTGGAGGAAATCAAGCTGCGTGAGGCTGCGCGGGAGAACGCCATCGTAGAAATCATGTTAAACCACATCCCGCCCGAAAAGCATAATGAAGTTTTAGTTGAAATGGAAGAAGCTACTCGCGCTTACTACGAATCGTTGGGTCTTGGCGAGGCATACCGGCAGATGGAGGTCATGAATTGATTGAGCCACCCAATGGAGCAATACGATCTTAGCAAGGGGGGATGACGATCACATGGAACAGATTTATGTGAGTTCGATGGTAAAGCGAATACAGAAACGGCTGAGCCATAGTGATAGCGGAACGACTTTCAAAGAATCAATTAAGAATGCCGTCACCATTGGCGTTGATCAGTTTATACGGCATCTTCAGTTAGGGAGAGCACAAGTGAATACGGTGTCTGACTTCGAAAAAATGGTTTGAAAATTCTCTGCTCACATAAGGTGAAATCACATTATTGGGTTATCGCATTTCCGACTCCATAGAGTTCAGACTTAACTTAAGGCTACTATTCCTTAGCATAATTCAACCCTAATTGATGAGCTTGGTTAAGCAGCAGCTCATAATGCCTGGAATTGGAATCCAAAGTCTCATACAAAAATTCAACCTTAGAATTGGAAACACCGCAATAATCTGCAATTCCCACATTGAGCAGATGAGTCATCATTTCATCATAGTTACGCTTTTTCATCTGTTCTTTGGAAACGCCCGCCAAACCAATCCACAAGACATGCTGATGATGAAGCTGGTTCGAACCGTACGCAAACCCATTGTTCCATACACGGTCAATATAACCTTTTAGCATGGCTGGCAAATGCCACCACCAAATCGGAAAAATAAATGCAAGGGCATCATGCTCCTTCATTCGACTTATTTCCATTTCCACCTCAGGGGAAAAGGGCTGTTCCGAAGCTGACCAATCAGGTTCATCTACCCCCTTTAAAACAGGGTCAAAGTCAATCCCGTGTAAATCCAGTATCTCATAGTCGTGGCCAGCCTCGGCAAGACCTTGTACGAAACGATCGGCAACCTTAAAGGTAAGGGAATCTTTTCTCGGGTGCGTAACAACGCATAACACTCTCATGCTTGTATCATCACTACCTTTCTCAAGAGCTAACTTGTAGCCATGATCCATGGCTGATGCTATTATAAACAGTACCCGAATGATCTGGAAGTACGCACTTTCAAGTTCTATAGGATGATACAAGTGCCATAGGAACATGGAAGTACCCTAGATTAGATGCCCTAGAAGTTATGTCCTTAGCAAAAACACGTCCTTGTAATGGAGGAATAAAAGATGACTGAAAAGAGGGAAAATAGCGTTCGAAAGAAGTATAAAGTTGGAGTGGAGGCAGCATTAGAAGTAATGGGGGGGAAATGGAAGCCTTTAATCATCTATCATTTGATGACAGGACCGAAACGGACTTCTGAGCTTCGCCGGTTAATCCCCGGCATTACGCAAAAAATGCTAACCACTCAACTAAGGGGCCTGGAAGAGGATGATATTGTTGCACGAAAGGTTTATAAAGAGATCCCACCTAAAGTGGAGTATAAGTTAACTCCCTACGGCTGGGGATTAAAGCCCGCGCTAGACCTTTTATGCTATTGGGGAGAGGATCACCTGGAAAAGGTTTATGGCGACAGATCCAAGGTCTTGGAAGAATTTGATGAAAGCTGTACAAAGTAAATTTCCATACTTAATAGAATGGGTATTGGGGATTGCCGATGGGCTAATCTAATACTCGGACATTGCAGGCCAAGTAGCATGCCCGAGCCCTCATGAAACGTAGGCTAGGGCTGTTTTTGCACGCAACTTTCGTTTAATTTGATACCGTCATTTCTCATCCGTCACCGTCATGCACTTGCCTGCTACTCATATATATCAGCCTTCCTAGATACATCATTACTTTTATCCTTCTCTTTTATCTTTCCATAGGCCTAAAAAACGGTGGTCATGAAACTCTTAAAAACCGTCTAGAGAATGTTCCATATAACCCAATTTTTCGCCGTCACTTATGGTACGGTTCAACTTACTTCATTCACTTATAAAGCAAATTCCGTAAAGGAATCGTCTTCCGTAGATATTTCGAGATTCGCGGCTGAAAGAAGGAGCGCGGCTTTAGGCGCGCTCACCAAGAAATTCGTGTCTGTAAATCGCATTAATCCTATCCAAAACGTTCCGCGCTTGATCTTTAAATTTTAAATCTGCAACCTGACCTTTCAGCAAAAACACACCAGTCTCATTACAGTGTTCCCCGAGGGCCCCTTCATACAACTGGTTCGCGCCGTGGGTAGGTGGAGAGAAAAACAGCTTCATTAGCAATTTAACCACTATGGGCAGTCCGGATTTTTTTCCTTTTTTTAGCGTATTATTGCCACCCGGGTCAACGCTGCGGATCTTAATGCCTTCCTTGGCAAGCTGCGATGCGATAGCCTGAGTCCACAGCGAAAGCGCCAGCTTTGAAGTGGCATAAGGACCGAGCAGTTTGCGGAAGGTTTTGGGGCGTTCCAGGGTTTCGATATTAAACTCTTTCACATAGTTTAGTGCTGAAGATGAGGTATTGACCACCGTTTTTAAGCCGCCGTTTTTTAAGAGTTCCTTCAATTCCATCAGAATGATATATGGAACGACCGTCATCAGTTCATAATGTTTCTCGCGCCCTTGTTTCGAATAGCTCAGTTCGTGAAAGCTTCCGCCGGCATTGTTGAACAAGATGTCGATCGGCCGCTCCTTTCCTTTGATCTCTTCCAAAGTACGTCTCAAGCTGGCATAATCGGCGAGATCCGCTATTTTATAAATGCGAAGCCATCCACTATTGATAGCTTTTTGGATTCTCATATCATCCGCAGGAAAGTCGGAACGGTTCAAAGCAACCACCTGCCAGCCCTCCGACAGCAACTTCCGTGTTAATTCCAACCCGATCCCGTTGCTTGCGCCAGTAATCAGTGCGATATTTTCACGTTGGTTCGTGTTCATTGTACGTCTCCTCCTGATGGCGGGATATTTCCCCCCTGATAGCGCATATTCTATAACTTGGAGTCGACTCCAAGTCAAGGCACGTAAGCAAAGTTTTTGTCCTAAGGATAAGAGACTTGACTTGGAGCTAGCACCAAGATGTATAATGCACAAAAAAAGCAATCTCCGGGAGGAAACAGGATGATGGCAGAGCAAACCTTTACAATAAAGCAAACCGCCGAGCAAACCGGAATCTCCGAGGATACGATCCGTTATTACGAAAAGATCGCGCTGCTACCTCGGGCGGACCGGAAGGACAACGGGCACCGCATCTACCGGCAGGAAGACATCAATACGATCCGGCTGATATCCTGCCTGAAAAAAACGGGGATGCCGCTGGAGGAAATGCGGCCGTTTTTGGCGGTCTCCGCCGACGCAGATCCCGGAGAATATCCTGAGCTGGTAGAGCACATAAGGAGACACCGGGAAAATATCGTCAGCCAAATCGCCTCGCTGCAGCAGG
Organism: Paenibacillus durus ATCC 35681; assembly: GCF_000993825.1. Classification (NCBI taxonomy): domain Bacteria; kingdom Bacillati; phylum Bacillota; class Bacilli; order Caryophanales; family Paenibacillaceae; genus Paenibacillus; species Paenibacillus durus. The sequence continues at coordinate 5,361,494 of NZ_CP011114.1, read as the reverse complement.
TCGTCGATTTTATCGACATGAAGCTGGAGGAGGGAAGATACCGCCGGGACTGCTCAGATGAAAGCCAGGACGGCATGTCGGAGAAACTGAGGGGGGAACCGAAATCAAAGCCCGTCTCACCTGTTGAGATGAGTTATTTTTCTGTATCAGCCAAAACGGGAAAGCCACCGGCTTCCGTAAAATAAGCTCGAAACATCATAAGAGAGAAAGTGCAGGAGACTTTGGCGGCCTTTAACAGGTTTGGGCATAAATATTCAAGACGAAGAAATATCTATGCTCTAAGCACCGTAATGAGTGCACAGCATTGCAGTATCAACGTTCAGTTTGATTTTCTGCTTTACCACTATTTGTGATACGATTCTCCGCGCTGTCTGTAACGGCAAGTTTTAGGACCATCCTTTTGTTGGATGGCCCTTTCATTTTTCTCATTATGTTGAACTATGTCCCCCGTTAACGAGCCGCCAACATGACTGGTTCCATTTTATAAATCTTCTACACCAGTGGATAGGTTTTTACTCACTACATTTGGCTTCGTGTACATTTTATTGAGTATGATCGTTTGCACGATAATGAATATACCGCCAACCGCCCAATATAATGGTAACGCGGCGGGCATCACAAAAGAAAACACACCCATCATGATCGGTGACAACAATCCGATGAAAGCCATTTGGTTATTTTGATTTTGCTGATACTGCGCTGAAACGGATTGAGACACGCGGAATTGAACGTAATACACCGCAGCGGCAATAAGCGGCAAAATCATATCTGTTTTCCCCAAGCTAAACCACAGAAAATCGTGAGCTGCAATCTCTGGGGTACGACGAATGGCGTAGTAAAATGCGAGGGTGATCGGCCATTGGAGAAGCATCGGTAAACACCCCATGTTTAAGGGATTAAATTGATGCTTCTGGTAGAGCTGCATCATCTCGATTTGCTGTTGTTTTTTTGCATCCGCACTGACGCCGTTCTTATACTTCTCCTTAAGTGCAGTTAACTCCGGCTGGAGGACGGCCATCTTTTCTTTCATGTCCATTTGTTTCTTGGTTTGAATCATCATGAGCGGCATGATCGCAAGTCTGATGATGAAAGTCATCATCACGATTGATAATCCGTAATCTCCGTGAAATGCATTCGCGAAAAATTTGATCAAGATCGAAAATGGATAAATAAAATAGTGGTTAAATATCCCTGGTGAATCGGCATTAATCGAGTTTAATTGGGATGCTGTCGAACACCCCCCGAGCACAATGATCGGAATAACCCCAATCAACATGACGAGAATGGGCTTCGCCCATTTTTGGAGCAATAAAATCTTTTTCATCGTTGTCCTCCCTAATTGAAAGTATGGAATATCAATGTAGGGAAGGACCATTGTCGTCTTCATCAGGTGCTTCTCTTCGTCTGGCGGTACGAACTATCCACCGCTGAATGCTGTTGGGTTGCGACAGTCTGACAGCCACAAACCAAGTTGAACCGGCTGCAGCAATTTGATGATCCCATTGTATCTCTTGTACAGAAATATAGGTGTATGGAAGTAATACTATGGAAGAGATGAGAGCGATCGTGAATGCCAATTGAACCAAGTCATAAAAATGCTCCAGTCAAGTTCACCTCCTCATGAGCCATACATGAGCCATATTGGAAAAATTTGAATAATGATTATACGTTAGAAAAAACTGTGTGGTTTCACTAACCTGCCTGTTAGCTCAAAACCTTTTTCAGAAAATTTTGGTGCATATATCATATTCGTGACCTAGAGCCAAGCCCCTCCCACTTCTGACACTTTTCTTTCTCAGCCTCGAGGAGCCTCCTCCGCTCACTGAGCCCTCTTCCTTCCGTGGGATGTGACGAGGATGTTCCACTCAAAATACGATAGCCCTATGTACCTTTTCAGCGTTACCATAGCCCGGAACCTACACACATATATACAAATCCATGCCCCGCAAGGAATTCCGCAAAAAAAACTTGCCCTTATTTATGATACGGTTCACCTCGCTGTCTGTAACGGCAAGTTGCATGAATGCAAATAGAGAGAACCTCTGAATAAGGGGTTCTCTCCTGTTCCCGATTCATGATCTTAACGGATTAGCCAGACTCATTTCTGAATTACAGGTATCCAAATTTCGCTTCGGAAAGTAGGCGAAGATGAATCCTTGCTCTCATTCCATATCATCTCCGGCCCTCTGGCCAGCTCGTAACTCGCGGAAGGAAACCACTCTGAATAAATACGTCCCCAGACGTTCTGCAACGTTTCCGGGAAAGGCCCCACCGCCTCAAATATAGCCCATGTCGCTTCTGAAACCTCTAATGTCACAAACTTCTCGGGACACTCTTTAGTTGTCGTGGCTACCCCGATATAGTGATCCACAGATCCCTTCTCCTCCATACGCTCCTCCGAGAAATTAAATGAGGCTTGAACCATTCCCCGTGGAACCATATCCGAAAGTGCCTTCAACTGCGCAATGTCCTCTGGTGTTAAGCTTCACGCCATGGACTCAATTTCCGAATTCACACCATGAAACTGGATGGGCACCCTTCTCATGATACCCACGATTCGGAAAGATCTCTTCTTTTCAATGCGATAGTTCATACAGCTTCCTCCCTGAACGGTTAATTGAAAGGTCATTCGTGGGTAAGCTTTAATAGACCCCGTTTGGGATTTTACCGAAGAGGGCGGGAACCCGTGTAAGCCTTGAAAGGCTCTTGAAAAAGCGTCAGCAGAGCCATAGCCGTATTTCACCGCTACATCAAGAATTCTCACATTATCATTCTGAAGCTCAAATGCCGCAAGCGTTAGGCGTCTTCGGCGGATATATTCCGATAACGTGATGCCTGCAAGGAACGAGAACATTCTTGAAAAATGGTATTCAGAACAGCAAGCAATTCTGGCTGCCTCCCTCAAATCCATGTCCTCGGCAACCATCAAGTGCAGCCTGCATCCGTGACACACGATCAACCGCAGAAGCAAGGTCTTCTTCGTGCCTGCTTTTCTCCGCAGATAGATACTCCGCAAGCTTGTCCTGACGCCGGGACTCGTTACGAAGGCGTTTCATTTCTTTTTCCGCTTTCTGCCGGAGGTCCGATTCCCGGTCCAGCTTGCGTTTTAACGCCGCAATATGTTTTTTCATATCGACGCCATGTTTCTTGTTTGCAACAACAGCAGGATTGAGGGGCTCAGCAAGGCGATGATCATCACTTTGACCATTTCCCGCTGCAAGCTCTAGTAGACGCTTCTGCACTTCTTCCGTATAGTCCGGATAAAACCGCAGGGCCCAATAGTAATGCCAGTAGCCATATTCTTTTATTTTTTCATTCTGTGCGGCCAGAAACGCCTCGGCTGATTCTTCTTCCTCGTCATACAAGTCCAAGACGGCGGACAAAATGGCGATCAACAGCTTTTGCTTGCCTTCTTTTTGCTGCAATTCAGCGCCAAGATATTTATTAAAAACCACATCCGGAAATGGTTTCTTTGGGTTAAACCGGATCGGCCATTTCATATACGCTGCCATCGTGCGCTTTTTCTTGTTGGATAGCTCCCGGAGCAAGGATTTCATCGACTCGATAGGAAAGGGTTTTACAGATTCCTCTTGGATTCTTTGCTTGAAGGAAAGGGTCTCTTCTCCTTCCAGATCAAGAACGAAATCATCAGGAATAGAAAACCCCAATAAACTTGATATTTGTTTCGTGTTAATGGGGTATCCCTCCATTAAATGGTGTGCTGCGAAAATACACCTCTACAGAATGCACGTTCTGCAGGGGAATGGAGAATGTTACTACTTCAAAAAAACGATTGCCAAAATGCTTGGAATTAGCCAATCCCGGGTCAGCCAGCTTAAGCGTAAATATGGACTCGGCAGAACCATGTAACCTAATCGTTACCTGACCAACCCTGCGAGTTTCGTTATTTATAGGATGTTATACTAGTTTTATATAGCATTATAAAGAAGCCCTTTTCAATGTCTGTTTCTTTCTTCTTTATAGCTCTTTTACAACCTGTATATTATTAATGAAACCTTTGTCGGGAATGAATAGTGGTGTATACTTCTGAGTATTCATATTATACTCATAAAGTCCACGTTTCTTATTAACAACAGAAATTGTATAGATCTTAGTTCCATCAAATGAAAAATTCGCATCCCCTACTTGTAATCTTGCACCTTTCCATAATTTTGTATCTATAGAATGGTCGGCCAAGTCGTAACTAATGACTGTAGAAGGAACTTCAGCGTCGTTGTATTGTTTATCACATAGAGCAATAACATAATTATCGTTAGTCATTATGCTTCGTATCCAATAATTCTTACTAAAAAGTTTCAAATTATTTTTAAAATTATAATCAGTTTCAAAAACAGTGTACTTAGGCATTTTAAAATTATTTTGACCGACTGGTCCGTTCTGATGCGTAAGACTATAGTTTCTTTCTTTCATAGAGTAAGTGGATACATATATTTTTTTATTTTTCTTATCAATTGTTGCAGCTTCGATAATCGTATCATTATCTCCCCAGAAAGACATTTCTTTTGTATCAATATTTATTGAACCAAGCTTTAAAACTTCCTCTCCCTTCAAACTAGCTACAAAAAACAATTTATTTGTTGCTACTGGAATAATATAATTGATCGCAAACAGATTGTCTGTTAATTGAATGTCTTTATTGTTGGATAAATCTCTAACAAATATTTGATCTCCATATTTTTTTTCGTCTCCTACTCTTTTAGTGTAGTAGACTAATTGATTGGGTTTATCATAATAGCCTAAAGGATATTGAGCAGTATAATCAAATTCAAAAATTTTTTCTACTTTTTTTGTCGAACTATCATAACTTAATATTTGAGTTTTTATTTTCCCATTCGTGTTTGTGGTGGCATAATCTGAGTAAGTAAGGGAAATATAATCTGCTGAATAACTCTTCCCGTTAGACGAACACGAAAGTAACAGCATCGCCATCAATAATATAAAAATTGAAATTTTTAAATGTTTATTCAAATCAATCTCCCCTTAAGATATGCTTTAATTAATTATGCCTATGGCATAATCGCCATAGGCATAATTTTCAACATCAAAAAAATTGATTTTTTAAAAATTTAAAATTGATAGAAGTATCTTCCACTAAAGGATAATGTATCGCTGTACATATGTCCAAAATACTCGCTATTCCAACCCCAAAAGTAATTGTCCAGTACTGCATCAGGAAGCTCACCAATATCATTCTTATAGACAGTTTTTAGAATATTATTGTCCAAACATCTCGCGTTAATTGCAGTATTATGTTTAGGATTATCTATTTGTCTTTTTGTTGCAACATCACCAGCTCCAAGCGTTTTCCCACTTGAACCTACCGTACCCGATCCGCCAACCCCGGCGCGAAAGACTGTGAATCTGCCCTCCCCTGTAACTGCACCCGAAGTAATCACTATTTGTTGCCCTGTGCCATAATTATATGTACCTTCAGGCAAACGTCCCGGATAAGGTACGGTGGAAGTTGGAATAGAAGTAGCTGTAACTTGTTCTGTAGCTATATCCTTATCAACATAAATACGGTTGATAAGCCCATCCGAACCGTACATGACCACTGTACCTGGAACAGGATCAGGAAGATCATATTCTAAATTCACAACAGGTAAATTCTTTGCTGATTCTTTCACAGAATTAAAAAAAGCATCTTCCGCAGCTCTTCCTGCTACATCGGGAACTTCAGTAGGATCCGATTGTTCTGAATTTCTAGCATTTTGTGAAATTGCAGAATGGTCAGCGGCACTCGTGTCAAATGTAATGATAGGTTTTTGATGTGAGTCATAAGTAAGAATAGTCCCCGGTTTCATTTTTTTTGGAATTTTATTTTGTATTAATTCTAAATCAGTTTGTACTTGCTGCGATGCTTGAACCCCTTGTTCGATCTTTTGCTCAGAGCCGGTGGAAGCATCCGCTACCAGAACATTAGACGACAGCAGTAAAACAGTAGAAAAACTTACTGCTACCCACTTAAAATGCTTCTTTATCAATTTCATAGATATTTTCCTCCTTGTTAGCTGCATATAGATTTTTTGAGTGTGTTACGAACGATAGGATAGTTCCACAAGACTTTTGGAACTTTCTTGCACATAAAACAAAATTTTTTATTTTCCTCCTCTCGACGAATAAAATAATCCCCCCTAAATTATACAACTTGAAATCATAAGAATATGTTACAATAATCCAACAAAATTCTTTTAATTTCCATATTTACAAAACGGAGGAATTGTCTCGACGGGTGTTTCCTTCTGTTTTTCCTTCATATATTCGTTTACAAGTCGATCGCCGCCCGAATATATTCGGAGTCCCGGCTAATCGTTTTGTGCTTTCCGGCCAGGCTGGGTGGTCCGGCGCCATCAGTGGATGAAATTGATACTCGCTCTTTACGGCTTGGGAACAAATACAGGTTTGAAGCGTGTCAGCGCCGGTGATCATGGCGAAAGCTACAAGGACCTGCTTTACGTCCGGAAGAAATTCATTCCATACGTTTGCGGGTGGTGTCAGCTACGCTGGTATTGGGCCGATTCGGACGAGATCCGCACGTAGCCGTCCGGCAGCATAGATTTTTCTTGTCCCTAAAGGCATTCTCTTCAATATATTGTAATGCTCTATTCAAATGAACAAGCCCACCCAATTGAATGACCTCCCTTCAGGTACAGAATAACAAACCTTGGAACGACCCATCCGACATCTCATGCACAGTATTGACGGGTTATAAAAAAACTTGCCGTTACTTATGGTACGGTTCACCACGTTGTATCAGCATGTTTTTATGCTTATTCTCCATGGTAGATTTGCCGTTACCCTTGTCTATCTATTACATATTGTATAGTGAGATATTCTAGTATCACGGATAAGGGGAGCGATGTGATGGACGCCAGCCCAAGACAATCTATCAAACAGCAGGGAGTTTTCATTATTACCTGCACGAATCGCCAAGGTTATGCAGGGAACCTGTTTAAGAATTACAGTAGACAGCAGCATCCACGGAAAGAGCTCATCATTATTTTGAACAACGATAAAATACCGCTTGCGCCCTATCAGCGCTTAGCCAAAAAGCATAAAAACATACAAGTGTTCCGCGTTCCGGGACATCAATCTCTCGGTGCTTGTTTAACTTTGCCGTCCGGAAAGCAAAATACAGCTACATTGCCAAGTTCGATGACGACGATTATTACGCCCCCTATTATTTGACCGATAGCTTGCAGGCATTTAAGAGAACTAAAGCGGATATTATAGGAAAGCGCGCACATTATATGTATTTACGAGGATCGAAGACTCTTATTCTTCGTTTTCCCCAGGATGAAAATCGGCCCGCAACCAAGCTTCCCGGCGCTACACTGGTCATTAAACGGGACGTATTAAACAAAGTGCAGTTTCCTAACCAAAGCGTTGGGGAGGATGATCTGTTTTGCGTAAGAAGCAAGAGAAAGGGATACAAGATTTATTCTGCGGGAAAATATAATTTTGTGGCCATTCGCAGGAAAAACTCGTCTAACCATACCTGGATCATCAGCGACAAAGAACTTATCGCCCACCATAAAACAATCCCTAATGTTAAGAACTACAAACGATTCTCACAAAGAAAGCCAAAGGGCGTTCTCTAATGGCGGGACCCGAAATCTCCAGTGCTCAGAATGCGGTTTCCATCATTACTTGCACCAAACGGCGGCAATGCATGGACACTCTTTTTCATAATTACAGCAGGCAGAAGTATCGGAATAAAGAGCTGATCGTCATATTAAATCATAACAACCTGAAGGTGAGCGAGTATACAGAGGCGGCAAACCCATATAAGAACGTCAGGATCTACAGCTTGCCTGCTCATGTCTCGCTAGGGAATTGCCTGAATTACGGAGTTAAATTATCCAAATACAAGCTCATTGCTAAATTCGATGATGACGATTATTATGCTCCGGGTTATTTAACGGACAGTGTGCGAATCTTGCTAAAGACAAACGCCGATATTGCAGGAAAACGAGCCGACTATATGTATCTGAATGGTAAAAAAGTGCTTCTGCGTCGTTACTATAATATGGCTAATAAGCAGGTTCCCCTTGTTCAAGGAGCGACCCTGCTCGTACGACGGCACGTGTTCAGTAAGGTTCATTTCCCGAATCGAAATCGGGGAGAATGCGTAAAATTTTGTGCTGATTGCTTGGCAAAAGGCTTTAGGCTTTATTCAGGAAGTCCATATAACTTTTTACGCGGTCCGTAGAAGGAATTCTAAAGATCATACCTGGATCGTAAGCGATAAATCTCTATTAACAAGAAATGCTAAAGTGCTGAAGGTGAAAAACCTTAGAAAATTTGTATCCCGAGGCTAAGCTTCTGTATCTCGTCAAAAAAGGCCGCAAGCTCCAAACTAAAAAAACCTCCAGATCACCCAAATCTGGAGGAAAAGAAAAGGTTATGAAGAAAATTACAAAGATTATACTAACATAGTAAATAAAAATAATCCGTGGAATTACCATTAATTTGGAAGTGTAAGTAATGGATTAGCAGGAAATAAATAAACACCAAAAATTGTATATTCATAAATTAGTATGTATGCTTTTTAACTTCCGCAATCAAATCCTTACAATCTTCCAAGTCTTTGCGAATCGTATGTTCTTCATTTTTCTGCTGTAATTAGTTTTTCTTCTTGTCCTGCATTGACTAAAATATTTCCATCATAATCTATTACCCTGCTGTCTCCTCTAAAGGTTATGGACTCATTATTATGATATTCCGTGCTTATACTATTGGCTAAAATCAAATACACTTTGTTTTCAATCGCCCGAATTCTCATGATATCAAGGGTTCTTTCCTGACAGGTTAATGCAGTATGGCAAATAATTTGCGCCCCTTTTAGCATTAATTCTCTTGAGCTTTCCGGGAACCACCCTTCGAAACATATAACAATTCCTACCTTACACCCATTGATATCAAAGACTTACCCGTTAGGAATTTCTTCTGCGATTTCCATCAATTCGCTTGCCGAGTCAAAAAAATAACCTGTTGAGAATAGCTCAGGCATAACCACCAAATCGACCGAATCTGCCGAATGATTGATTAGCTTCTCAAACCTCCCGCAAAATCTCATTGTCATTTTCTTGATACCCATGATTTGCATAAAATCACCCAATCGCGTTCAAGCTACCTGTTAGTGCTCCAATAAGCACTTTAAACTCCAGGAGGCGATAACGAATGGCAAAACCGGATAATCGGGAAGACAATGTTGAGCATTTACAGCAAAGTATTCAGAATACACAGAGAAATCTTCATGAAGCTGAAGACTATTTAGATGAATTTGCCTCTGAAATCAGCAGCGAGGAACGCAAGCAAATCGAAGATAAGAATGAGCGCCGTAAAGAGAGTATTAAAGGCTTTCGGGAAGAAGTAAAGGACGAAGCGGCACATTCGAAAGAATAGTTAAAAAATGCAGATCCGGCCTGAAAAGTTCAAACGAAGCTGGATCTGCGCTTTCTTAGTCCGTCTCCCAATTCGGACAAGCCGATTACTGTCCGGAATCACTAACCCGGGCACCTTATTCCCTCACCGTTGCCTTCCACAGCTTGCGGATATAGACCATTTGCCCAATATGATAGGCATTGTGGGTCGCTGCGTTGCTGATGATCTCCCACCATTTAGCCGGTGCTGGAAATCCTGTCACTCCGGCTTCGAGGCTTTCTTCGGTCAGCAGCTTCTGCCACCCTAGAAGCACATCTAGAAGTTTTGCATTCAAGTCGCGAAATGTAGTGTTTTCCGGTATGACAAAGCTGTTGTTGTTATCTCCAACAGGGGGTACAGCGTCCATCCGGTGCTGCTGGTACCTGATCTGCCACGTTTCATTCCAATACAGCAGATGCTGGGTAAGCTCAGCGATACTGCTGCTGTTCGGGTCAGGCTTCCAAAAGGCTTCTTCCTCCGTGATATCCCGGGCCGCCTGCATGAACGGGATATACCAGCTCGGGTCATTAGCGTTGGCTAATAATTGATTGCTAAGGACATCCTTTGCATGAACCATTTTCTCTCCCCTTTCAACTGGATACTCGAAGGTTAAGGAATCCGCCGCACTCCTTTTCAGAGCTCCGGCTCGTACTCGCTTAATTTCCCTTCGTAGATCAAATGCAGACGGTCGTTTTGCCGAAAATCATCCGGTGTAACAAGCGCGGGCAGCTTATTCCACAGCTTTATACCGGACCGCTCTAGAATTTCCGCGACGAATTGCGAACAAAAGTAGGAGTTGCTGAATTCGACCGGTTCTTTTAGCGCGACGCCGATCAAGCCCAGAATGTTATAGAGGTACTTTTGGCGGCTTCGGATAAAGATTTGCAGAACCCGCTTCATTTTCTCAACTTCCCGGCTTGTTACTCGAAGCTCGTAGATGACGCACGTCGTATTCGGATACTTGCTGAATGTGCCTGTCTTGAGATCCTCCTTCACAAATCCGCCATTCAGGGGGTTGCTCGGATGCTTTCTCCCGAAGCTGTACAGCTCCGAAAGCTCCCGGTTGAAGGAAATCGAGGCGTGATTGTAAGGCGCTTTCGTATAGCCTTGAATGATTTTCGTAAAAAGTGTTCCGGTATTCGTAAGCAGGATAAAGACCGATCGATCAGCTTCCATTTACAAATTTTCCCCTTATCAAGTTCGAACGTTTCCTTCATAATAACATAAGATCCCTTTCATGGAATCTTACCCTTGGGCAAGTTGGTGATTGGCAGTGAACAGTTCGCTATTAACGATGGTTCTTATTTTTGCAGGCTTATCCGTCATCCATCTCCTGTATTATGGGATGGGCAGAATACAGCCGGACAAAGACTATACGGGACTTGGATTTCGCATCAAGACCTGGTGGGGCATGTTTCTCATTTTTTGCTTGGCTACCCTTTTTAACCCGGCCGTTTCGCTCCTTTCCCTAATGGTGCTCACCTTCTTCGCGCTGAAGGAATATTTTTCCATGATCAAGTCAAAAAAAGCCGACCGCAGACTGTTTCTATGGGCGTATTTGTCGATTCCCGTGCAGTTCTATTGGATTTATATCGGGTGGTACGGGATGTTTATTGTCTTCATTCCTATCTATGTATTCTTGTTCCTTCCGCTCCCTAGGTTGATCAACAAAGGAACGGTCGGTTTTCTGCGCAGCGTCAGCCAGGCCCAATGGGGACTCATGCTAATGGTTTTCGGACTTAGCCACCTGGCCTATTTCCAAATTGCCACACCGCAGTACGGAGCGGGTCTTGTGCTTTTTCTGGTGGTGCTGACGCAGCTTGGCGATGCTGTAAACTATCTGGCATCAATCTATTTCGGCAAACGGAAGGTCGTCCCGACCGCCAACCCGAGTTTGACTTGGGAAGGCTTCGCATGCGCATTTCTCGTAACGACAGCGGCATCTTATCTGATCTACCCCTACCTGACGCCGCTTGACCTGACTTTCGGTATCTTTTCCGGCATGCTGATCAGCCTAAGCGGTTTTTTCGGCAGCTTAACCGTTTCCGTACTGAAGCGGGATTTGTTAATCGGCGATGACGATAAGTTCGATGCGTTGAAAAAAAGTTACTTAAGCCGGGTCGACAGCCTGACCTACACCTCGCCGGTCTTTTTCCACGTGATCCGTTATTTTTTTGATTTTATGTAGGTGTACCGTCCAAAACTTTATCCGCGCCTTTTGCATAGATTTCAACAAGAAAACTTGCTGCCGTTTATGATACGGTTCACCGTGCTGTCTTTAACGGCAAGTTTTGGGGCCATCCTTTGTAGATAGCTCTATCATTTGAAATGATTGAACTAGCGTTTCCCGTTTGTCAATAATCGCATTAAGAAGTCCACATCCGGTAACCCGTACTCTTCCTTCTCAACTTCCTCCATAATAAGACAATTGATGATGTAAAAGTACCAAGCCAACAGCTTCCGTGGATCTCCCGAGGAGAATTCTCCAGCATGCTGCCCTTGAACAAAGATTGGAATCAGCCTGTCGAGTACAACATCCACTGAATATTGTTCAAGAATCCGTGCGGCCTCCTCTGGAATTTCCCTCGTCTTGCGTGCCCTTAGAATGAGCATAAATGCATATTTACTGCTCTCGTCTAGCATGCCTTGGGTTAAAGTCTTGATTTGATCAAAGGGAGAGCCTGACAAATATTGAAGGTTCTCGGTTTCCTTCTTCGCCTCTTCCATTAACTCCTGAACGAGCGTGGTGAAAAGCTCGTCTTTGGATTTGAAGTATCGGAAAATTAGGCCTTCGCTGATACCGGCTTCCGCAGCGATCATGCTCGTTTTCGTTCCCGAGTATCCGCGCCGGGCAAATAGTTTGAGCGCCGCTTGCTTAATCTGTTCTCTGCGTTCGTCGCGGATCTGATTCAGTTGGTGTTTATTTAATGGGGACAATTATCCTCAATCTCCAATCCTATTAAGAAATTATCCTCATAGTACCACGAAATCTCTAAATTCATCACCTCGGCAATTCGTTCTCTGTTGCGGTCGCTAGAGGACGTACCCGATTAATAAGTTCCTCTAGGAATTGTTCGGGCCGGGCAAAACACGCAAGGTGGCCAGCATTCCGAATCAGTACAAAATCTTTAAAAGGAGCTTCAATCTTGTCGAAGTATGCTTTTGCCGTTGCTGTTGACGTTATAATATCTTTATCGCCATGTATAATAAAGAAAGGCAATTTTAAGCACAGTCCAACCTTGTCGAAGTCAAAAGCCGCTAACTCGTCAAATAGGCAGCCAAGGGAGAAATTCATCCCTTTGAAGATATCGATGAGATCGCTGAACTTGTGTTCAGGGGAAGAGAGCATAGAGGGTAACATGAGGTCCATAATCATATTTGGCACATCCTTGATCGCTTTAACGATATATTGATTCCTCAGTTCGAAATCTTTGCGGCTCCATCGCGTGGGATCCGGCCCCATTTTCTCGACCAAATGAACTCCCTTCGCATTGCCTGCATTACGGAAAGCGTCGAGTGTCACTTTATACGTTTGATGCTGAGGATCCGGAGCATTTTGATCTGTACCGATATACGCATAAAACAGGTCAGGACGCTGTTTAGCCATCATAATTCCAATCAGACTGCCTACTGAACTGCCGATGAGAATCACTTTCCGATGCCGGAGTTTGTTGCACAGATATTCCGCCAACTCGATGCCGTCCTGAGCAAGGCGGTCGAAGGTGATCGTACCACTTACGTCTTTTCCGTTCCTAGTGAACGTTTTGCCGGCGCCTCGCTGATCCCATTGAACGATTATGAAATGTTTCTCCCACGAACGCAATAACGGGCTGAAAATGGAGTACGGGGAAGCTGGTCCGCCATGGATGAACAATAGAACGGGATTATGATAATCCTCTCCCCGTATGGTTACCCATTGGTCGATACCGCCGATTTTAACATAACGGCTTTCAACGATACGATTCGGCGTATGAACCTGAAGCAGCCTTGCGTTTTTACGCCGATTACGTTTACGCAGTAATAAATCCGGCAGGATGTTCTTTTTACTCATCATTTGCAACTCCTTCAGAAGGTGAATTTAATGAATGAGTAACTCACTCATTATTAAAGTATATCTTTTCCCGCTTATTGTCAATCCCGTGAATTAGCAGCACTGTGCAAGTTTTAGGGCCATCCTTTGGAGGACGGCCCTTCTTTGACCTCATTTTGCTCAATGCCGTTCTAAAATTTCGATATACCCTTCTGTTCCATTCACGCGAATTCGTTGCCCGTCTTGGATCAGTCTGGTGGCATTTTCCACCCCGACAACTGCCGGTAAGCCGTATTCACGCGCGATAACTGCTCCATGGGTCATCAGTCCGCCAACTTCGGTGACTAGACCTTTTATAGATACAAACAATGGTGTCCAGCCAGGGTCGGTAAAGGAAGTGACTAATATATCTCCATCTTCCAGATCGGCATTTTCCATGTTTAAAATGACACGCGCTCTTCCTTCTATCACTCCGGAAGAAACAGGTAGACCTACAATCGCATTAGTCGGCAAATTTTCTCGTTTGTACTCACCGGAGAGTGTTTCACCATCAGACGTGATGACACGCGGGGGAGTTAGTTTTTCATAACATTTGTACTCGTCTATTCGTTTGGTGATGATCTGGTAATCCACTTTATTGGTGCGTACGGCTTCGTGAAGTTCTTCAAAAGTGAGATAGTAGATATCTTCTTTGTCATGGATAACGCCAGCTTGAACGAGTTGTTCGGCTTCTTTCAGTAAAGCCTGCTTATAAACGAAGTAGCGACTTATTTTGCCGTATTTTGGATATTCCCGGTAGCCGATGAAATTCCGGATGAGGTCGATCATTCGTTTGGTTTCTTTCGCTTTTTGTTCACCGTCCGGTAATTGCTTCAATCGATCTAATAACTCTTGTTCTTTTTCTAAAGCTTCCTGCCGCCCTTGCTCAAATTTCCGATTGCCGGCATTTGGCTCAAAGTTCTTGATGTTACCAAGAATCATGGGGACAAGTGATGCTGGTTTTTCGCTCCAACGAGTTTTCGAAATATCGATTTCTCCGGCACACCGCATTCCGTATTTGCTGAGATAAGCATGGATAGCGTCTCGGGTTTCCCTTCCTCCATCAAACTTAACCAGTTCATCCAGAAAGTTATCTTCTTTCACATGCTGCAAATAGTCAATGACTTCCGGGTATGGACGAATCACATCCGCGACACCCAGCAGCGCCAGACCCATTTCCGAAGTAATATTGTTTGGTACAGATTGAGAAAGCGTATCTGCTGCGTTTTTTTCGCCTAACCACTCGTTCATGTTTTCATTGATCCATGATGTAGCATTTATAGCAGCCATAAACACAGCTGTACTTTGTGGGTCAAATAAGATCTTCTTTAATTGCTGGATATCTTCCAGAATAAAATCGAACAAATCCGATCCTGATTTCGCTTGGATGTTTTGTTTTAACTCTTCTATCGAGGTTTGACTACGCTTAATCAAATCAGAAACGATTGTCGGATCGTTCTCGAATTGTGCCAGCATATCTGTATTACTTCTGCCCAGAATCGGTGCTCTTTGATCATTTGGTAACAATTTTATAAAATCCCGCTCTATTATAGTCATGAGTGCGCCTTGTATAAGCGGATCGGATCCCATGGTATTTAATAAAGCTTCCCGGCCGTCAGGTGTAGCCAGCCTAGATGCAACATCAACAAACAACCTCCCACCGGCTTTACGCATAGGTGCAGGAGTAATTAACAGGTAAAAAGACAATCCCAATGGTTTTATGGGATCTGTCATCATTTGTTGATGGCCAACAGATAGATAGACGTGATTCTCTTGATCATTCGCTTCTGGGATCGGGTATATCGTCGTGATCGGCCGACTCTGGACAATATAAAAGGTATCATCAGCCAAACACCATTCGATATCTTGCGGGCATCCAAAATAAGCTTCGATCTGTCTTCCGATGTGTGCCAGTTGTAAAATTTGTTGTTCAGAAAGGGTTTGAATCTTTTGCCGATCGGGATCGATCTGCCGGGTCTCTGTTCCGCCTTCTTTTCGTCCATAAATAGCCAATTTTTTGGCTGCTATCCTCTTCTCGACGATTTCCCCTTCCCGCACTTTATAACAATCGGCAGATACCAAGCCGGAGACCAGAGCTTCTCCAAGCCCAAAACTGGCATCGATGGATAGCAGCTTTCGGTTGGAATTAATCGGATCAGCGGTAAATAAAATCCCTGAGGCCTGCGGGAAAACCATCCTTTGAACGATAACGGATAGATAAACTTGACTATGGTCAAATCCATTCTGCATACGGTAGATTACCGCGCGATCCGTGAACAGGGAAGCCCAACATTTGCTGATATGCTGCATGATTGATTCTTGGCCGATGATATTTAAATAGGTGTCTTGTTGACCGGCAAAAGAGGCATGCGGCAGATCTTCGGCAGTCGCACTAGAACGCACCGCATAAGCATGTTCATTACCAAACCGGGAGAGATATTGAGTAACTGCTTCCACAACTCCGGAAGGAATTGTTGCTTCCATAATGATTTGTCGGATTTTCCTGCTAATTTCGCCAATTTGATCTCGATCTTCTACTTTTAGCGGGGTTAGTCGATCCAGCAAAGCATAATAAGTTTCGTTATGTTCGATGGCTGCTTGATAGGCCGCCGTTGTAACACAGAAGCCTTCTGGTACTTGTATTCCTTCCATTTTTGATAATTCCCCTAAATGCAGCCCCTTCCCGCCAACGAGCAAAAGCTGTGTTTCATCCATTTCCTGAAAATCAAGAACCAAACAACTCATTCAACATCTCTCCTAAAATTAAATTGAGAAAAGCATTTGACAAGAGTTTAGGGGCATGGTACAATTAAATTGTAAGATGAGTTAACTTTGAATATTTTTATCAAAAAAATGCACTTTGATTATATCATTGTGTCTGTATATAGGCAATATAAAAGAACCTGCTTTATCAGGTTCTTTTTTTATGCAGTCACGCTTAGTGACCACCCCCTTTTTAAGGGGTTATTTTCATTTCTGTCCGGCAAAGTACTCATCCATATCCGGAACTTGCCACTAACCCCTCATTATGTCCATTATCACACCTTTTTAAGTTATGATTTGAGGTGCAATCTCGAGATCGTGGTTGACAATGACCATTCTGCAATCGTCCCTTTTGGAAAATTCGCCCAGCCATCTTAGAGATTTATCCGCTTCTTCCACACTTGTCGTCACACCCGGCAGTATGTGCTGTTCCCACGATTTTCTTGCATACCCTACGTCGCTGCCAAGCAAGACCCAGCCGTCATCGGTTTTGACAAGTAAAGAAACCATACCTACACTATGTCCCGGTGTAAGTACCAGGTAGATCGTACCATCCCCGAACAGATCCAAGCCTTTCTTGTAAGGTCCGTGAGGGATAGACTTCATCTCGAACTTTTCCATGTTCACGCCTTCCCACATGGATTTAATATAGTTGCCATCTTTTTGCGCCGCATTCCACTCTAAATCAGAAACAATAACACGCTTCGCGCCGGCAACCTGTTTGAGTCCGCTGACATGGTCGGAATGTAGATGTGTCATAATGACAAGATCAAGATCCTTATCCGTATATCCCAAACGCTGCAGTTGTTCTCTGATGGATTGTCCTGGAGGCAATATTCCCGTGATCATGGTGCTTGCCAAGAAGCCCAGATGCTTGCGCACGTCCACGCGCATATCTTCATGCCAGCCGGCATCAATTAATATAAGCCCCTTCGGGTGCTCAATCAAATAGGCGGATACGGGAACCCACATTCTCCAGCTCTTGGGACGCAGCCAGCCCGAGAATGGCAATGGGTGAAGGGTTTTCTCCTTAAACGGCAATGCACGATCAACATTGACACTTCCAGTGTGTAGTACATGGATTTTAGTTTGGCTCATGTTTCTCTCTCCTCGTAATTAAATGATGTATCATCTATATCCGATAATAAGTGACACGTCATCTATTGTCAAGGAAAATCTACAGTGCTATTTCATCCAGTCAGGGCTGGTTATTGTTGACAAAATAAAATCGAGCTCATACAATTATTTTAGTGAACGTTTAATAAATAATGTGGGGGAGATACCCAATGAAACTACACATTTTACAAACCGGCTCGACCAAACTTCCTTATGGACAGCTTTACAGCGGAAAAGAAGGATGGACCGGAATCGGCTCATTTTGGCACATGGCCACAGACAAAAGCCACTTTATCGAAGTACCCATTCACGCCTATTTAATCGAGCATCCGAGCATCGGACCCATTCTTGTGGACACGGGAATTAGTTGGGATCAGACCCATCGGCACAAGGAGTACTATAAAGGAATATTTGGTGCTACAACAGATGACGACGAGTATGCTCTGTCACATGAGCAGGAGTTGCCTTATCAACTGGAGCGGTTAGGTTATCGATGTGAAGATATTCAACATGTTATCTTAACCCATCTGCACGAGGATCATGTTGGAGGGTTGCAGTATTTTAAAAGTGCCAAAACGTTCGTCTCCCTTAAGGAATGGCAAGCACGGTTTGAGAAGATACTCGGTTTTCGACCGATTTATTTTGAATCGTCCTACGCGATGGTACAAAACTGGGAATTTATTGACTTCACTTCCGGTTCAGTTCCCGGGTTTGCCACGAGCCATGATATATTCGGCGATGGAAGTATCGTTATGGTTCCGACGCCTGGACACTCTGCAGGACACAGCAGCTTATTGCTGAATATGGGAGAATATGAATTGTTCTTGACTGGGGATTGTCTATACACTATTAGACATTTAGCTGTGGACCAGATCTGGTCGTTCATACCTGGGAATAAGGAGCGAGTGTCTCAGTATGTCCAATCAGTAAACAGCGTAAATCAATTACGCAAAGCAAAGCCAGATCTGATTATTGTGCCTAACCATGACCATTATGATTATCAGTTCAAGTACTTGCATCCCTTCTTTTCTGACGGAATGTTATCTTTAGAAGAACGAAACCTGCTGAAACAATACGAACAATCGTTGTTTGATGCTACTGGCATGCTTACTTCGAAATCGCTGCCACATTTTGAGAAACCTCAACAAGGACAAGCGGTTGGCACGGTCCGGTCAGAAATACAATAGGATTTTTTCACCTAAATCGGGAGGAACATTATGCCAAGAAAAAAAACCATGCATGCCGAGGAACGAAGAAACTCTATTCTGCAGGCAGGATTGCATATTTTTACTCAAAAAGGTTACCATGGTACCAGTGTGAGGGAGATCGCTAAGGAAGTTGGCATGAACGAAGCGTTACTTTATTATTATTTCCCAAGTAAAATTGACCTGGTGAAGGCAATCGTCGACATGCTTACTTTTGAAAATATCAAATTTATTCAACTTGCAAAAGCACAAGAGGATCCTGTAGAAACACTGAATGTGATCGGGAGACAGTTAATTCGATACATCAATGAAGATGATTCGTTCTTACGACTATCCTTTTCTGTTCTGTTTGTTGACGATAATGAAGTAAAAGCTCCGTTAGCAGGATTTTTCGAACAACGAACACAGGAACTAGTGACTCTATTAAAACCAAAGCTAGCAGTGATAGATGAAGAAGAATTACGCATGTCCATCGATGCTTTCTTCAACGGAATCTTCGGGTACTATATTGCTAAAAAGTATTACCAAGTGTCTCATTTACAGCAAACAGATGACAATGCTTATGTGTCCTTACTTGCGGAGAAGCTGGCCGCTCAGTTTCCCCCCGCACGCGGGAGATAAAGTCTTCCAATGTTTCAAAGCATCTGAAGGGCACTCTGCATATTAAACTCCATGATTTGTTTAACTAATTCTGCGTCCGGATATCCTCTTTGAAGCAACCGGTGGGGACCAGCACTGTAGGAAATATGATGATACAGCTTATAGAAAGCCATCCTATGGGGGTCCAGCTGAGTATGCTTCAAGTAACGCCTGTAGTTGTCGAACCGGAACTCCATGAAGCTGTGTTCGTATTCAGGATCGAAAAACAAGGCACCTTCGATATCGATCAGCCACGGACGCAACTGATTGTCCACGAGAACATGGTTCGGTCCCAGCTCAGCATGGATAAAGCTGTAACACGATCTTGTTACGATTTTTGCAGCTAAATCTTCTATTACTTGAACAAACTTGCCGTGATGATTCTGAAATTCCGAAATATTAGCGGACAAATACTCCAGCTGCCGGTAAGCATTTGTTAGCATGGGTAAATGACACCCGGAAGGCGCTTCCGGTATCGGTTCATGTAGTTTCCCCCAATGTGCCCTAGTTTGTTGATGCATTCTGTTCAGCATCCCGGCAAGAGGTTGGAATACTTGATCTTGAATTTCGGGATCAGCTTGAAAGAAATCCGAGGCTTCTTTTCCATCGATGTACTCGACAAATGCGAAATCCGCCTCGCCCTCAAGGCCTCCCGGTTCAAAGTGATAGAGTTCCGGTGTACGAACCTGTAGGTTCCTCAGACAGGCGTTAACCGTTTGAAATGGTTTCCCCCCGTAACCGGATAGGGGTTCCGATGGTTCCTCTTGCTCCAGCTCTTCCCGAAAGTAGTTCATCCGCAAATCCCAAACATACAGAATAAAACGAAAGCCGTTCGAACAACGAACCAAATAAACGATCTTCTGCGCTCCGCCGCGCAGCTGCACTGCCTCTTCCGGATGATACCCCTTTCCAAAGATCCTTTCTACCCAAACCCCGAGTTTTCCCTGTAATAAATGACTCCATCCGTCCATATTCCGCTCTCCTTCTATTGAATTATTGTATGATCAATATAGGTGATTTGGGAAAAAAAGTATAAACTGTTTCTTATTCCATATGAAAAGCCCAAGGAATTTGGTTCCCGAGGCTTTTTTTGTTGAATAATTTCTATTTATTTACATCACTTCTGCAAATAATTCAATAATTGCCGCGAATAATCGGTTTGAATCATATTCACCCCTCTGGCGATTCCCCATCCCCAACCGTCTGCAGCGTTTTCCAACGATTGTTCATCGGAGTGCCCCGCACATAGAGAATCCCACATCGTGTTTATCCAGAGTCTGCATTTGCCGGAAAACATATGGAACGATTCTTCAATCGAAAACGGACTGGTCTCATCCTCAAAAACGAACTCCACCGCCTTCGGCTTGATTCGGGTTAGCAAGGCATCCGGGTCATGAAGCAAATATGCATTGCTTGCCTGAATGATCTGCATATACTCGGGGCGAATCGCCTTTGATTCCAGGAATGCCGCGACTTCATCCAGCTCCGCATCGCTCTTGAACAAGCCGTGATTCACGGTACCGGTGTCCAGCAGGACCTGATAAACCTCTTCCCGGATATCCCAGCATTTGTCCAAATTGATAAGCGCCTTGCCTTTCACAAGCTTCATGACTTCCTCAAGTGTTGGGATATGCACACCGGTTAACTCCGCCGACTCCCCGCCTTCCGATTGCTTTACTTGCAACGACAGCAGTTCATCATAACTGAGCTCCGCAACAGCTCCGCTTCCGCTCGTCATTCGGTCCACGGTTTCATCGTGCATGAGAATCAGTTTGCCGTCACGTGTCCTTCGCACGTCGATCTCGATCATATCGACGCCTAAATCGATCGCGTTGATAATGGCCGGCACTGTATTTTCAGGTGCATTAAGCCAGTCGCCGCGATGGGCGATCACCATGACTCGGCCGTTCGGATTGTTAAACTCGGAATACATGCGATCAAAGTGATTCGGATGAATGGTGTTCATTAGCCAATATCTCCTATTCAATGTTTGCTGTTTCTTCCATAAATCGCATAGAGCGAAATGGAGGAAATGATCATGATAACAACCGAATAAACCATGGAAACTGCTCTCGTATCGACCTGCGTGCTGCCTGGAGTTTCCGAAACGCTGCTTGTGATGACGATGGAGAGGGGCTGAAGTAACGGGTGGTACAAGAAGGCCGTCACGTCGTAGTTCACAAGCAGACTGTTGAAATTAAGGGCAATTACCGCCATGGCTGTCGGCAATATGATCGGCAGAATGACTCTTCTGAACGTATACAACGTCTTCGCTCCCATGCTTCTGGACGCTTCTTCCAAGGCGCCGTCAATCCCGAATAACGATGCTTTGATCAAACGGATGGAAAAGGGGATCTGAATGACGATAAATCCAAGCAGCATAAGCCAGACGCTTCCAACCAGCACATAATTGCCCATAAGCCAATGCGGCGTATTGTAAGTGAAGATCAAGCCAAGCGCCATCATCGAATGCGGCAGGAACCAGGGAATCAGCATCGTATACTCCAACGTTTTCATAACCAGCTTGTTCTTGCTTTTATGCAAAATTCGGGCGACGATCATGCAGAGAACCACGACCAATACGGAAGCCCCGAGGCAATAAATCAAACTGACCAAATAAGGCTTGTACCCGTTCGGTTGGCTGAACACATAGTAATAATTGGAAAGCGTGAATCGATCGAGCGAAATTATCCCTTTATTGAAACTAGGGCCTGTACGCAAACCTATTTGAGCCATAAACGAATGGAAAGCAACGTCAAAAAAGCGATGAACATATTCGCTGTTTTTTCATAGCGGGTCGCCAGTCTTCGATAGTTTTTCACTTTGTTGAAAAAGCATTCGATTAAGTGTCGCTCTTTATACGCTTCAGAATCTAACGGACGCTTTACCCGCCGATTGCGTTTGCTTGGGATCACCGGAGTGATCGCTCGGCTTTGCAAAAGCTCCAGAATGGCGTTCGTATCGTAGGCGCGATCAGCCAACACTTCGCCCGGGCAGAAGTCCAATTCATGAAGAAGTCGATAGCCGGTGACCGAATCGTGGTCTTGTCCTGGCGTCAATTCGAAACGCAGCGGATAGCCGAGCGCGTCCACCATCGCATGAATTTTAGTGGTTAATCCTCCGCTCGAACGCCCGATGGCCTGCCGGTCCTGCCCCCTTTTGCGCCCGCTCCATGTTGATGGACGCGGACGATGGTGGCATCGACCATCACTTGCTCCCAATCCGGTTCGATGGCGACATGCTTCAATATTTCATCCCAAAGGTTTGCTTTCTGCAATCGCCAGAAAAAACTGTAGGCGGAAGACCAAGGGCCATAATAACCCGGTAAATCTCGCCATGGCGCTCCCGTTCGAGCTACCCAGAGCACCGCATTGAGCATCTGGCGCCGATCCTTAGGCGGACGTCCTCCTTGTTTTTTTCGGGCCGGGGGCAACAGGGGTTCAAGTATATTCCATTCTTCATCCGTTAACTCGTATCTTCGTCTCATGTTCCTTATTTTACTAGATTTCTACGAGTTGTACAGTTTGCGTACAGGCCCTAGAAGAATCCATAAAAGAAAAGACGATAATGACAGCCACCGGAAGCACATAGATCACAAATAACAAGTAAGCTGCAGCATGAACAAGGAAGTTGGCCAGTTTATTCCTTATCTTCTTCTTTTGAAGTTTGGAAGACACTTTCGAGACAGCGATATAATTTTCTTTCATTTCTTTTCGCATCAGGAAGAGGAATACGAAAAACGTAACCACTCCGAGAATGATGGACAACGCGGCGGCAACGCCTCTGGAATATTCACTCCCGGCTAAAACCAGAATCATCGAGTTGATCGACTGGAAGCTGTCTCCCCCCTGGATCAGCGGTGAGGACAAAGCGGTAATGCCGGTATAAAAGTTTAAAATCGTGATGGCGATCAGCGAAGGCTTCAGCACCGGGAGCAGCACCTGTGTAATAATGCTGAATTCGGAAGCTCCCATATTTCTGGCTACCTCAATCGTTTGGTAATCGATTCTTTTTAATGCTGAAGAGAGGAAGATCACGTGATTTGACGTGATGCCTAATGTCATGACGAATAGTACCGCGCCATATCCGGTGAACCAGTTCGGATCCAGCTCCGGAAACAGCCTCACTAACAAATGGGTGACAACGCCGGTCGGTCCGTATATATACTCGTAGCCTGTGACGAGAATAATCCCGCTGCAGATTAAGGTGGTGTAGAACCCGAGTTTTACGATTTTTGCGCCTTTAACATCGAAGTATTCCGTAAGCAGAACGATCGAGATACCCACGATATTGACGGTAATCATCAAGGAAAAGGCCAGAATGAAGCTGTTTAACAGGCTTTTCATCGCCTTGGCGGAATGCCATAATTGCTGAAACGGCTGGGCCGTGAACGTGCCGTCCTTCAGAAATGTCTTCAGGAGCAGGCTCACATTCGGATACACCAGAAAAGCGAAAATAAACCATACGAGAAAAAGCGCGATTGCGATTCCTGTCAGTTTGGAAGGGCTCAACCATCGTTTCATTGCGTGCATTTTATTCATCTCGCCCACCTCTAAAATTGCATAATATCATCGGCATTCAAAAACAACCGGATTTCTTGCCCGTTGCTATAGAGAAGGGATCCATCGTTTTTTTCGATATTTCGGATTAAGCCGCCATTCATACTATACGTATATTTGGTATAGATCCCGTTGTAATCATTCTCGGACACGACACCTTGTAAACAAACCGGTTTGGCGACGGCCGACAAGGGAGACGTCGAAATTCGCTCCAGTCTGATATAGCCGGGCTTCGACAAATCGAAATTCATCCCGGTTTGCTGACTGACCTGCCGCAATGCCGCTTCATTCAGCATATTGATATCGCCGATAAATTCGCAGACGAACCGTGAAGCCGACTTGTTGTAAATCTCGTGAGGCGTTCCAATTTGCTCGATTTTCCCTTTGTTATAGACCGCTATGCGATCGGAGAGCGTCAAGGCTTCTTCCTGATCGTGGGTGACATAAATCGTGGTAATGCCGAATTCTCTTTGCAATCTTTTCAACTCCGCTCTCATCTGCCCGCGCAGTTTGGCGTCCAGATTGGAGAGCGGTTCGTCAAGGACGAGAATATCCGGCTTCAAAGCCAGCGCCCTTGCGATCGCAACCCGCTGCTGCTGCCCGCCCGATAATTCGGACACATTCCTGTAAAGCTGCTGCTCACTCAAATCGACTTTCCTCGCTATCTCCGTAACGATGGCATGAATTTCTTCTTTGCGCCGTTTTTGAACTTTTAGTCCGAAAGCGATATTTTCGTAGACGTTCATCGTCGGAAAGAGCGCGTAGCTCTGGAAAACAATACCGATCCCTCGTTGTTCGACGGGAAGGTGCGTAATGTCTTTACCATCCACCATAATTTTGCCTTTGCTGGGTATGATGAATCCGACCAAGCTTCGGAGCGTTGTCGTTTTCCCGCAGCCGGACGGTCCGAGCAAAGTGAAAAATTCGCCTTGGTTTACCGTGAAGCTCATCGACTCCAACGCGACGAAATCATTGTATTTAATTTCGACATTCTGAAATTCAATCATGATCTTATCCCCTTGCACAGAGTAGGTTAAGAAATATGGATATTCGCAGAGCGAATATCCATATGGAACCGGCAAATTGGACCCTTACTTCTTGAGCTGCAATTCAACTTTTTGCACCCATTCTTCGATGTGGTCAGATGCGAATTTCCAATCAATGTCCTGCACCGTAACGGCGTCGGCAATGTCCTTCACATTTTGCGGAGCATCCTTCAATGCATCTTTATTGGCAGGGAGGTAGCTGAATTTTGCCGCAAACGCACCTTGAACTTCGGCGGTGCCGAACCACTCGATAAATTCTTTTGCGGCTTCGGCGTCTTTCGCGCCCTTGATAAGCGCAACCGATTCTACGACATGAGGCACCCCGATTTTCGGGGATACAATGTCCATTTGCATGTTGTAATCCTGCTCGAAACCTGCTATTCCGCTGGACCAAATCGGACTGATTGGCTGTTCTTTCTTCGCTAAGGTCTGGAAGAGATCTTCCCCTTGCTTCAATTGGTACCCATTCTTATAAAACTTAGCCAATTCGTCCCAGCCTTGTTTTGAAATCCCGTATTCACCGTTCGGGTCCTTATACCGCATCAGAATCCCCACAAGAACGGTTCTCGCTGTTCCTCCGCCTGGAGCCAAGATGGCGTATTTGCCTTGATACTGCGGTTTGTTCCACAGGTCGGGCCAATCTGTCGGCGCCGTTTCCTTCGTGTAAACATTCTTATCGTACATCATTAAAATGGCTTGTTTCGCGGTGGCATGATAGAAATCTTCACTATCGTTCAATCTTGCATCGACTTTATCCGTCCAGGAAGGACGGTACTTTTCAAGCATGTCCTGTTTTTTGAATTTTTCGTAGTCAATGCTGCTGAGTCCCCAGATGACATCGGCGACCGGATTATTTTTCTCGGCAATCAGTCGATTTGCGATATCTCCTCCTCCGGCCTGTACGATTTGCACATCAAATCCTTTTTTGGCTGCTTCCTGTTGAACCCATTCTCCTCTGCCTTCACCGCCGGAATTTGTATAAATGACAACTTTCTTTTGGTTCGCCGCGGGGCTTGCCGACTGCTTATTGACTGCGTCTTGAGTGGGAGCAGCAGTTCCGCATGCGGACAGCACCCCTAAGATCAGTACCATTGCGCTTGTCGCCATCATTCTTTTTTTGAACATTTTCATCTGGTTTTCATCCCCTCAATTTAGTAAAATGCAAACATAAAAAAGGTAATATATTTACTTCTTACAGTTTATAAATTTACTATTCAAGTGTAAACTTCAATCAATAATCTTATTAATATTTAGTTAAATCGATTTAAATCGTATATTCAGGCTTTCATTTTTCCAAGAATAAACTATAATGGATTTGTATTAAGTAAATAAATTACTAATAGATTTAGGAGTTTGATCCCTATGGCTACAATGAAAGATATCGCCCGTTTCGCAAATGTTTCTACGACCACAGTATCTCGGGTACTCAATAACGATCAATCGTTTAACGTTTCTGAACTGACTCGAATAAAAGTATTGGAAGCAGCCAAGCAATTGGGATATAAAACGATTGTGGAGCGTTACAACAAGAAATATTACAGGTTAGCTCTCGTATACAAACCTACCATTTTCAACAGCCACTTAGAGAATGATTTCCACTTTTCTGTTCGAAACGGCATCGATAAAATCTGCTCACAATACGAAATTGACATCGTGAATGTATTTAATTTCTCAAATGTATCCGTTGACAATTTACATGGCGCCATTATTCAAGGAAACTATACGAATGAAGAAATCGAAGCTATGGTATCCGTGTTGAACACAGAGCAAATTCTGATCATTGGAAGATGTCCGAATGATAACAAATACGACAGTGTTTGGTTCGATACGAAAAGAGCCATCCACTCGGCGTTAAACTATTTAGTGGATCTGGGACATCGTGACATCGGTTATATGGGCGGCACTGAGAATGAGGATCTGGACATGGAGGATCGGAGAGATCAAATCTTTCTGCGATATATGTCTAAGTTTCCAGAGTTTAAACCGTCTCGGATATATTTGGGGGAAAATCTTATGAGCGGATACAAGTTAATGGAACGCGCGCTTCACGATGGGCCTCTTCCTTCAGCTTTTTTTATAGCTAATGACCCTATAGCGTTTGGAGTTTTGGACTTCCTCAAGGAGAAAAATATTCAGATTCCGGAGACGTTCAGCATCGTGGGTTTAGACGGCCACCAAATGGCACAATACACCACCCCTCATCTGACAACTGTCCAAATCCCCACCGAATATATGGGGCAGGCAGCTATACAGACGCTGATTGAGCGAATAGAGGGTCAACGTACGTTGACCAAAAAGGTTCTCGTTCCAACGGAGCTGAATATTCGTGCAAGCTGCAAAGCATTCAAAGGCTGACTTATCATTCCCATTGAAGAAGGTATATAAAAGAAAATATCGCCTATCTCCAAAACGATTTTTACATCGGAGATAGGCGATATTTTTCTATTTTTTGAGGCATCTGGATTTATTTCAATATTACTCTTTTTTCGGTAGGATGTGCTTTTCACCCCACTCACTCATCTTATCAAGAAATACAATCATTGATCGTCCTGACGAAGTCAACATATATTCTACTCTTGGTCGAGGCTCCGGATATGATTTCCTTTCAATTATTCCGTCACGCTCAAGCTCGCGAAGTTGCTCTGTTAGTATTTTTTTCGAAATTGATGGAAGATGCCGCAGCAATTCGCTATAACGTACTGGCTTGTAATTTTTATATAAGTACCGATATATGGGGATTTTCCATCTCCCGCTTAACATAGATAATACGACCTCTACCGGGCAGTCATTTAGCTGGACAGGCATTCTCTCACCCCACTTTTACCAACATTATACACCATAACATAATCAAACATTTGGATACTAAAAAGTGCCTAATTGTTCACAAGACTTAAAGTTCATATAATCACCCGTAGAGAGGAGCGGATGAGAATGAACATTGGTATTCTTGGGGCGGGAAATGTAGGCAAGATTTTAGGCAAAGGATTAGTTCTGGCAGGTCATCATGTATTAATCAGCAGTCGAGAGCCCCATGATCCAAAACACTTTTTTTGGAAGCAAGAGGTAGATAAGTCGGGGGACGTAACATCATTTGATGAAGCCGCCCAGTTTGGTGAGATCATTATTGCGGCACTCCCGTGGTTCTGTTTAAAAGATGTGGTTGAAACCATCGATCCTGGCTATTTGAAAAATAAGACGGTCATTGATGTAAGCAATGCCGTACATTTTGACAACGGACCACGTTTACTGCTTGTCGATACATCAGCAGGAGAAATTGTCCAAAAGTTGTTGCCGGAAAGTCAGGTTGTTAAAACACTCAATACCATTAGCGACAAGATCATGATTCATCCAAAGTTCAAAGAAGGTTCACCCATCATGTTTATATCCGGGAACAATAATTGTTCCAAAGATCAGGTCAGTGCTCTTCTTAAAGACCTTGGTTGGTCCACGATTGTTGACTTAGGCGACATTAGACAAAGCCGCTTGCAAGAATCAATCATGCTTGCATGTGTGATTAGTGAAATTCAATTACAGTCGCCAGGATCGGCATTTGCCTTACTAAGACATTGATTTATTCACTTACATTGAAGAGATCCTTTAGACTAAAACTAACCTCCACCCTCCGCTTTACCACTATTTGTGATACGGTTCACCATATCATTCACATGCTGCAAGGATGGATCAGGATGACAAAAGATCGGGCCATGGAGCTTATAGTTCATCGCCAACCCGCAAAACGATCTTCCCTCGGGTCCGGCGGCTCTCTATTCGCGCGTGTGCTTGATCGGCCTCTTCCAGCGGAAATACAGATTCAATCTCGACTCGAAGCAACTTCTCATCGACGAGTTGTCCGATCGCAGCAAGCTGTGATCCGTTTGAGTGAACCTGCATGCCCCGGACCGTCACGCCTGCCGCGGCGGCACGCTCAGCGGGATACGTGCCGTAGAATATGGGCACCAGCCTTCCGCCCGGCTTTAATACGTCAATGAAGCGGCCACCATTGGGTCCACCTACCGTATCTATGACTAAATCCACATCGGACACGGCATTTTCAAGCTCAGTCTTCGTATAATCTATAAATTGATCGGCCCCGAGCCTTTCCACAAATTCCGCGTTTCTTCCGGATGCAACCGCAATGACATGCGCTCCTTTTGCCTTGGCAATCTGTACAGCCAAGTGCCCGACTCCGCCCGAAGCGCCAT
This sequence comes from Paenibacillus durus ATCC 35681, assembly GCF_000993825.1. NCBI lineage: Bacteria > Bacillati > Bacillota > Bacilli > Caryophanales > Paenibacillaceae > Paenibacillus > Paenibacillus durus. The sequence goes on along the minus strand of NZ_CP011114.1, from coordinate 5,332,448 downwards.
TGATCAGGACGGTTTGGCCTTTGCTCATATTGGCGTGATCAAAGAGCGCTTGCCAAGCTGTCAATGCCGTCATCGGCAAAGCCGCCGCCTGAACATGGCTCATGGATTCCGGCTTCAAGGCTAAATCCTCAGTCGGAGCCGAGATATATTCCGCGTACGCGCCTTCAGGATTCCCACTGGGGAAACGAATCAGGCCATAAACGGCATCGCCTTTTTTAAAAGCCGTTACACCGGGTCCAATTTCCTCGACAATCCCTGATACATCCGAACCCAGGATCCGCGGCAGCGACAAAACATTAGCCGGCCGATATTCCGGCGGCATCGTTGCAAATCCCGAACGAATATGAATATCAGCAGGGTTGACCCCTGCCGCCTGAACATGTATAAGAACCTCTCCCGGGGCCGGCTCAGGGCGGGGAACATCGATTACTTTTAGAACCTCGGTTCCTCCATAAGCTTGAATCTGAATGGCTTTCATTTCATCATATCCTCCTTCTAACGGAACAAGCATAGGGGAAAGAACGAAACCGGCCGGTAGATCATTCCTTTAACAACTCCCAAAACTATTGTACACTGGTGCTGAACAGTATTGAAAGAAGGCATTATTTTTAAACGTAGTTAACCCCAATAAACTGCCTTACTTAAATGAAGGAGATGATTATATTGGATTCTCCCACAAGGATTGAAGAGTGTGTAGCCTCAGTCAATAAAGTGATGTTTATTTTCGGCGGAAAATGGTCTCTCCTCGTATTCGGTCAGCTGCTTAACGGTCCCCAGCGTTTTAATGAGTTGCGCAGGAATGTTGGCGGTATTAGCACAAAATCATTGAGCGATATTCTCCGCCATTTCGAAGAAAATGAGATTGTTTCCCGTGTCGTGTATCCAACCGTACCTGTATCTGTCGAATATTCTTTGACGGACAAAGGGCGCGACCTGCAATCCGTCTTAATGGAAATGGGTCAATGGGGAGGAAGATGGGAAAATTAGCCGTATAAGTCTCCCCATCCCCGGCACCAAAGCGGACGGAAGAAGACATGATCGATCCATGTCATCAACTCCCTTTACTCTTGGCAATATGGACTTTGGATCTGTTTGCTTCTAAGTTGCCCGCATGCGGCATCAATATCCGTTCCCTGCTCCTGACGGATGGTGCTGTTGACGCCATGCTTCTTCAGAATATCGTAGATCTTTCCGTTCGGATAGAAATGGATACGAATATCGAGTGAGAAACTTTTTAGCCCTTTCGCTGCCAAAGCTGGTCATAACATAAAAAACGGGCTGGAGCGACAATGTCTCCAACCCGTTTTTCATTTGATGTCATACGATTAATCGATTTTTACTCTGTGGCCTTCGTTCGCAGGAATTTTAACATACAGTACTTTCGCCGGCGCATCGAAGTAATAGCCGCTTTCTTGTTCGTTCAGTTCGTCAAGGCTGCTTGCTTTCGCGTACTTGTCCTCAGCCGCCTGCACTTTGTTCGGCTCTTTGGCATCATGCAGCTTCAGCGTGTAGGACTGGATATCAGATTCGTAGTTTTGCGTCTTTTTGTCCTGCTCGAATTCGATGTGGTTTCCTTTCCGCTCTACACGGACGTCGGTTACGTTGAATTCGCCTCTTGTATAATCCTCGGTCTTGGCATCGTCTTCATAGAAGCTGTAGGAAGCCTGGCCTGCAAGGTAAGTGTCAAGAATCAGATTTGTCAGCTTTTTCTCGCCTGTGTACTGCTGAACTTCGCGGCGAGGAATGATTGAGTCTTGCTTCACGTAGATCGGAAGTGTGCCAAGGTCGGCTTGTTTCGTGATGGTTTGGCCGCCCTCAAATTCTTCACCGGTCCAGTAGTCGACCCATTCCGCGCCGGCCGGCAAATACACGCTGCGGGACGTGGCTCCTTGATTCACTACAGGTGCGATCATTAGCGAATCGCCGAACATGTACTGATTATCGTTGTTATAGGTATTCGAATCATGCTGGAAATGGTAGACGAGCGGCTGCTGTACAGGCTGCCCGCTTTCCTGCGCACGTTTGAACTGGTTATAGAGGTAAGGCAGCAATTCGTAGCGCAAGGAAATATATTTCCGGCTGATGTCCTCGACTTCCTTGCCGAATGCCCACGGTTCCTGCTCCTTATCCCAACTGTAATGGTCCCGGGAGAAAGGCACAAAGGCGCCGACTTCGATCCAGCGGGCAAACAACTCCGGCGTTGGTTGGTCCTGCGCCGTAGGTTTTGCAAAGCCTCCGATGTCGTTGCCGACAAACGCTGCGCCGGACAATCCGAGATTCGAATTCATCGGAATCGTCAAACGGAGATGATCCCAGTTGCTTGTATTATCACCGGTCCAAATGGCGGCGTAACGTTGGGTTCCCGCATACGCGGCACGAGTCAGCACGAACGGACGGGTATTCGGCTTGTTCACTTTGAATCCTTCGTACGCCGCTTCATTTTCCAGATGGGCAAAGATATTATGAATCTCTTTGTTCTGTTTTTTAGTTCCGTCATCCGCCTCATAGACGGTATCGAGCGGCATGGACCAGCCTGGACCGCCAAACACGGCCGGTTCGTTCATGTCATTCCAAATACCGGCTACCCCTTTGTCAAACAGCGCTTTATGCTTTTTCGCCCACCAGTCGCGGACTTCGGTTTTCAGGAAGTTCGGGAAAACGGAGTCACCCGGCCAAACATAACCGACATAGTTGCTGCCGTCAGCATTTTTAACCCAGAAGTTGTTCTTGGTTCCTTCCTGATAGGTATCGAAGCTGTCTTCAACTTTGACACCCGGATCGTTGATTGTAACATATTTGAAATTCAGGTTGTCCATATCTGCTTTCAGCTTGTCGGGATCAGAGTACTTCGGCCCCCAGGTAAATACGCGATAGTCATTCATATAATCGATATCCGCGTACATCGCATCGGCGGGAATTTGCTTTTCGCGGAATGTTTTGGCCACCCTGACCATATCATCCTGCCAATACCCCCATTTGCTTTGCTGAAAACCGAGAGACCATTCCGGCGGCAGATTGATCTTCCCGGTCAAATCGGTATACCGGTCAACGACGTCTTTGATTTCCGGACCATTGATAAAATAATAGGTCAGCTTTCCGCCATCAGCGTAGTAATAATAGTAATCGTCGCTTTCCTTTGCCATGTTGAAATGAGCACGGTACGTATTATCGAAGAAGAGACCGTACGCCTTTTGGTCCTTCAAACCGATAAAAAACGGAATGGTAGCATACACATATTTCGTGTCTTTCGTATAGGAGTACGCGTCCGTATTCCACATACCGATATCGTAGCCGCGTTTGTTCAAACCGCCAGTCTGCTCACCGAAACCGTAAAAGTTTTCGGTCTTGTCCGTTTTCTTGAACACGTATGGCTTTCCGTCTTCATAACCTGATCCTTTAATGTCGTCTTCATTAATCACGTTCCCGTTTTTATCCAGATATTTGATTCCAAATGGGCTTTTCTTGATGTCTACCGTTAAGCTGTCGGTAGTAATGACAATTCTCTTGTCGTCTTCCTTCACTTTGAGTTTGGGAGCAGACCAATCCGTTTTCGCGATCCCCGGAGAGACAAACTCTTCCTCGCCTTTGTTTAAGATCGATACCTTGGCCATATCGGAAGTGAGCAGACGGATATAAGCTTCCTCTCCGCCCAAATCAAGCTTGACGCCATTGTCCAACTGCTTGACGCTTTGCACCGCCATCGGCTGCTGCAGTTTGTTTTTATTGAGCGGCGTATCGGGCGCCGGCTGCTGGACTTCCGCATAGACTGTTTGGGGAAAATAAAGCTGTGAAAGAGCATTGCCTGAGAGAAGGACTGTACCTGCTAAAATTAATGGCACCCATTTCTTTTTCGGCTTCATTTGGTTTCACTCCTAGTAAGAAACTGATCGTATACTTGAAAAACAGGTTGGAGATGAGAACTCTCCAACCCGTATTTCGGTAGTTCGCCTTGCCTGCAACTCTATTAGTTGCCTTTGGAATCCGCTTGAATCTTCACTTTGTGATCCTCGTTTACCGGGATTTTGACATACAGCACGTTTTCATTCGCATCGAAGAAGTAAGCTCTTTCCTGCTTGTTCAGGTCTTCGACGCTGCTTGCTTTTGCGTATTTGTTTTCTGCGGCTTGTACTTTCTTCGGTTCTACAGCGTTATGAAGCTTCAGCGTGTAGGACTGAATGTCGGATGCGTAACTCTGAACTTTTTTGTCCTGATCAAATTCGACGTGGTTTCCTTTGTTGTCCACATGGAAATCGGTTACGTTGAATTCGCCTCTCGTGTAATCCTCCGTAGTCGCATCATCCTGATAGTAGCTGTAGGAAGCATTGCCGTTAAGATAAGTATCGAGAATCAGATTCGTCAGCTTTTTCTCGCCGGCATACTGCTGGACTTCGCGGCGCGGGATAATCGAGTTTTGCTTCACGTAGATCGGAAGCGTTCCGAGATCGGCTTGTTTTGTGATCGTTTGGCCGCCCTCAAACTCTTCGCCGGTCCAGTAGTCGATCCATTTTACGCCCGTTGGCAAATACACGCTGCGGGACGTTGCGCCCTTCTCCACAACCGGTGCAATCATCAGAGAATCGCCGAACATGAATTGGTCTTCGTTGTTATAGGTGTTCGGGTCATCCTGGAACTGGAATACAAGCGGCTGCTGAATCAGATTTCCGGTTTCGTGCGCTTGCTTGAACGCGTTTTGCAGGTACGGCATCAATTCATAGCGCATGGAAATGTACTTGCGGCTAATATCCTCAACGTCCTTGCCGAATTGCCACGGTTCTTGTCTATTAATGTTTTGCTTAACCGACGGGCTGTCACCGTCATTATTGTAGTGGTCCCGAGAGAACGGCAGGAAGGCGCCAAGCTCAAGCCAGCGTGCAAATAATTCCGGCGTGCATATTTCGCCCAATTGTTTATTTTTGGTGAATCCGCCGATGTCATTGCCGACAAACGGGTGACCAGCCAATCCAACATTGGCATTCATAGGAATCGACATTCTGAGATGCTCCCAAGTGCTGTGGTTATCGCCAGTCCAGGTTGCGGCGTAACGCTGCGTTCCCGTATATCCGGCACGCGTCAACACAAACGGACGGACGTTCGGTTTGAGTTTTTTGAATGCGTTGTAAGACGCTTCTTCCTCCAAATGCGCATAAATGTTATGGACCTCTTCATGAGCATGTTTGACTCCGTTATCATCCTCATGCACAGCATCCAGCGGCAGCGTCCAGTGGTCTTTGGCTATAAAACTGACCGGTTCGTTCACGTCGTTCCAAATACCGTCTATGCCTGTGTCAAAGAACGGCTTGTACTGCATCGACCACCAGTCGCGGGTTTCCTTTTTCAGGAAATTCGGATAAACGGAAGAAGGCGGGGCCGACGGATTCCATGGCCAAAGCTTGCCAAGGAAGTTGGTTCCATCGGGGTTTTTAACCCAGAGATCCTTCGCGGTCCCTTCATCATAAACGCTGTAGCCCGGCAAGGCCCTGATCGCCGGATCGAAAATATTAACTTGATGGAAACCCTGCTCTTCCATACGCTTGCCCAGTCCTGCAGGGTCGGGAACTTTCTTACCCCACGTAAAGGCTTTATAGTCGTCCATATATTCGATGTCAAAAAACAATCCATCTGCCGGAATTTTCTTTTCGCGATACCCTGCGGCTACTTCCTCCATGTCATTTTGGGAATAAGCCCAGCTTGATTGATGGAAGCCCAAAGACCATTCAGGCGGCAGCGGGATTTTGCCGGTCAAATCGGTATAACGGTCAACGACATCTTTGATCTGAGGTCCATTGAAAAAGTAATAGGTCAGTTTGCCGCCATCGGCGTAGAAGTAATAGTAATCGTCACTTTCCTTCGCAAAGTTATAATAAGTGCGGTACGTATTGTCGAATAAAATGCCGTACGCCTTTTTGTCTTTCAACCCGATAAAGAACGGAACGGATTGGTAAATGTATTTCGACTCATACGGGAACGGGTCCTGATGCCAGATGCCTTCTTCCTTGCCGCGTTTGTTCAAACCGTCGGTTTTTTCGCCCAGCCCGTAGAAATTCTCGTTGTTATCGGTCTTTTTGAACACGTAAGGCTTCCCGTTTTCGTAACCGATCCCTTGCTCCCCATCCTCGTTAATGACGTTTCCGTCTTTATCCATATATTTGATTCCAAACGGGCTTTTCTTGATGTCCACGGTCAAGCTGTCGGTTGTAATGACAATTCTCTTGTCATCTTCCTTCACTTTGAATTTAGGAGCGGACCAATCCGTTTTGGCGATCCCCACAGAGGTATATTCTTTGTCGCCTTTGTTCAAGAGCGACACTTTGGCCATATCGGATGTAAGCATCCGTATGTAAGCCTCTTGCGCGCCTAAATTAAGCTTTACGCCATTGTCCAATTGCTCAAAGCTTTGAACCGTCATTGGCTGCTGCAAATGGTTTTTATCAAGAGGTCTGTCATCGGTCGGTCTAAATGCTTCTACCGGGAAAACTAAATCATCCGCAAATACAGGTTGAGCGAGATAGAACTGTGAAACGGCATTTCCTGAAAATAGAACAGCAGTTGCGAGCAGCAATGGTATAGCTTTCTTCTTCGTTTTTTTTCGTTTCATTCGGTTTCTCTCTCCTTGTCGATGAATTCATCTTGCCCTCTGCTAATGTTCCCTCCTCTCTGTTAAAAGCCCAAATGGACTCCGATTTCATGTTCCATGTTAGGTTAACGGGGCAGTGTGCAGCAATAGCGACAAGGACTCAAATCTTAAGCGCCCTGCACAGGAGCGGCGGGACGTATCTAGATTGATATTGCCCCCTGAGTGGACGTCACAAACCAAGCGGCAGGAGGGCCAATATGAATGCGAATCAAGGATTTTAATCTGCATATGAGCAAGCGAAGCTGTATCAATATAAATATAGGTCTTAAATAAGGAAATCCAGCTTCAATCATAATATGGTATTAATTAACAGGTAAAAATTAAAAAGAAAATAAAAAAAGGCTTAAGAATATGATGGATTCTTAGCCCATTTCAACCTATTTTTCCGAATATCTGTTCCATGATTTTTGGAATTCCTGCAGAAGTTGATCCCTGTTCATTTGTTTATTAATATAAGCTTGCATGGCAGGCCCAAACTCATCGCTCACTCCCGCAGGATATTTGTACCAGTTCCAGGATAATGTTTTGCCTTTTTTTATATATTTCATAATGTCATCAGCAAGCGGACCGGAGTTTTTGCATTCGATATTAGAAAATGCGGGAATGAATTTAAGCTGCTCGGTCATAAATGTTTGGCCTTGTTTCGAAGAAACCATCCAGTTTAAGAACTTCTTGGCCTCCGCTTTCTTCTTGGCGGTTGTTTGTTTGTTCACGGCCCAATTGTTGGGAATGCCGATCGCAAGCGCATCATTTTTCGCCGCTTCATCGCTGACCGGGATTGGGAAAAATCCAATGTTCATGTCCGGTGAGATTTTATCCAGCATCGGCTGGATCCAGTTTCCTTGCAGGATCATTGCTGTTTTACCCGTTGCAAAGCTGGTGACTGCCGTATTGTAATCTGTGGTCAGCGAATTCTTGTTGCCGTATTGTACGGTTAGATCCAGCAGTTGGAGCAGCCCTTCAAATGGTTTGTTTCCTTCGAATTTTTGCCTTCCGTCCGTCAATTCCTTAATAAAGGCGTCCGGGTTGCTCTGGTGCGCAAATCCGGTGTTCAACAAAATTACACCAAGGATCCATTTTTCCGCGTATCCGTTCGAGAAAGGAGTAATATTCTTGACGCTGAGCTTTTCCGAAACCTTCGTCAATTCGCTCAGTGTCGTCGGTGTTGCCGTAATTCCCGCTTTCGCAAACAAATCCTTATTGTAAATAAAACCGTAGCCCTCCACATTAATCGGCATTCCGTAGATTTTGCCGTCCATTGTTATCGGTTTCAACGCGTAATCATACGCATATCGGGTCCAAGGCTGATCGGATAAATCCTCCAGGTACGATTTCCACAGCTTGGCTTCCTCATATCCGCCGTTTGTATAAATATCCGGACCTTTCCCGGCAGCAAACTGGGTCATCAGCATCGCACGGTCATCAGCGCCCCCGCCGACCGTCCGAATTTGAATATCCACTTCCGGGTGCTCCTTCTCGTATTCTTTGACCAGCTGCTCAAACTGGGTGGCAATCTCCACCTTCGGATTTAATACGCTCAAAACGATCTTATGATCCGGTGCTTTTTTTTGATGGGTTTGCCCTTCCTCATTCTTTTCCCCGCACGCCACAAGCGATACGAACAGTACCCCCGTCAACATTATTTTCATAGCTTTTTTCAGATATCTCCCCTCCTTTCCTTTTATTTTGGTTTCAGTGAAGGCTGCGGTACCTGGCCGGCGTCATACCCACTTCTTTCTTGAATAATTTTGAAAAATACTTTTCATTCTGATACCCGAGGTTCACCGCAATCGAGTAAATTCTTTCCTCTGTTTGACTTAGCCATCGTTTGGCTTGTTCAATTCTTAATTGAATTAAATAATTGGATAGGTTGATCCCCTGCTCTTGTTTAAATCGACGGCAGATATGCTCCCGGCTTAGGAAGAATCGATTGGCCAGTTTGTCTAAAGAAAGCTCCTCCGTATAGTGCTCCTCTAAATAGGTGACGATGTCATTCATTCGCCGTGCGTCATCCAAATCGCTTAGACGATGAATGGTCCTGAAATTCTGCAGCTCCATCGCTTTTTTTGCCGATTGATAAGCATTTGGCAGATCGTGTAAGGATGTCAACGGGTCGCCGCTAACCAGCCGTACCGGAATATCAAAGTGGTTTGAAATCCATTGCTCTATAGAGAGCTTGCTGCCGCGCGAGCTGATCACAAGACCTATACAATCGCCGTTTTGCAGAACAAACGCATTGCCCCACTCCTGAGCCATCATCTCCTCAGCGAGCGGATTGATGTAAGTATCGGCGCTGTGAGTATGGTAAAAATACAGCAAGGTAAGATCGTAGGCATCGGCTTGTGGAAGATACCTCGCCAGGTCCTCCCCATTCCAAGGCTCTCCTTCACAGGCTGCCGTAATTAATCGGTTACTGTGCATCCTTTCGGCCTCTTGGGCAACGACGGAATCGCTTCGCCGTTCGGCTTCCTCACGGTTCCAGGCCAATATGGCGCCCTCCAAGACCGTATTTAAGGCGTCTGCTTCAACGGGCTTCAATAAATAATCAAAGCTGGAGTATTGTATGGCTTTGCGCATATAAGAATAGTCATCATACCCCGAGACAATAATCACTTTTCCCGGGTAGGCTTGCTGGTTTAACCACTCCAAAAGCTGGATACCGGTGACTTTGGGCATTTTGATATCGGCAAATATGATTTCGGGCCGCTCCCTTTTAATAATGGTTTGGGCCTCTTCCCCGTTGTTAGCTTCCCATATTTCCGTCACGCCTAGTTGCTCCCAATGTCCCAGATACCGAATCACATCACGCACATTAAACTCATCATCCACAAGAAGAGCTTTCATGATTATCGTCCTCCTTTGATTGGGTTGGAATCGTAATAAGGACGGTAAATCCTCCCCCGGGATTCGAATCCACCTCCAGGCCTCCTCGAGAACCGTAGTTCAAGATTAAACGATCATGTATATTTTTCAGACCGATCCGGTTATTAGGTGATGCTGCGTCATGGCCGACTGCGTTTAATTTCCTTCTTAATTCGTTCAGCTCTTCGAGGGACAAGCCTGGGCCATCATTTTCCACAACAAGTTTCACAACCCCTTCTTGAAGCCATCCCCGAATGCTGAGATGCGAACCATAATGTCCTTCTTCAAAACAATGCTTAAAGAAGTTTTCAACGAGAGGCTGTAAGATCATGACCGGGACGGGCATGTCCATTATGGATTCTTCTACCAAGATAGAATGGCGCAATTCCACCCGAAATCGTTCCTTTTGCAGATCCAAATATGCTTTCACGTAGTCCACTTCATTACGAATCGAAGCCCAATTGTCCATTCGGATCGTATACCGCATCATTTTCGACAAAGAAGTCACCAATTGATAAATTTGCGGAGTTTGGGAACGAAGGGCAACCGCACCGATGGATTGTAAAGCATTATGCAAAAAATGCGGGTTGATTTGGGATTGAATCGCCCGGTATTGGTTCGTTTTGTTCTCGAGTTCCAGCCGATATTCCCTATCAATATACAGGTTGATTCGTTCCATCATATCCTTGATGTGCCTCTCCAAATGACCGATTTCGTCACGGCCGCTATCATTAAACCAAATATTCGTATGCCCTCCTTCAATCTTTCGGACCTTTTTACTTAACAACTGAATAGGACGAGTGATCTTATTGGAAATAAAATGAATCATAATAAGCCCCAAAATCACGACACCCACACCAAAAAAGGCGCTAATATATGCCGTTTGCCGTACATCGCTGTATAAGTTGCCGCTTGAAGTCACCTTGACCAAATGCCATTCCCCAAACTCACCCGGAAGCGGCTTGGACATCGTAATATCGCCTGATCTTCCACTCGCTAAAGACAATCCGGAATCGATTTTCCAAGGTTTCCCCATCAGCGTTTGATCGGTTGAATATACGACGGTCCCATTCTCATCCGTAAGGATAACCAATTCGCCTTCCTTCAGAAAACGGCTGCAAATGGTGGAAAACCGGCTTAAGTCGATATCCATGGTGACGACACCTAAAAATTCGTTGGAGAGTATATTTTTGATTTTATGATGTATCGTCATCACCAACGTCCGATCCGACATTGGCATAACAGCAGAACCATTATAATTCCGGATCAAATGCGGTGGTTCAATCAAAAAATTAGAGTCGGATTTAATCAAGTTCCGAATAGGAGGACTTTCTGATAAATCAGGCCGCTTCATACGGGCACTCACCTTAGCATCGTAAACGGTAAAAGAATCCCCCTCTTTTACCATAAAAAACCGAACTTGATGAATTTCTCTGCGCATCAGATAAAAGGCTTGAAACCATTTATCAACTTCAAGCTGATTCGAGTAAATTTCTTTATCGAAGCCTCTTTCGAATATCCGGAATAAACCGGGATTAAGGTATAAAATATACGGCAAATTGACCATATCCTGAAAGTATTGCCCGAGCTCTTCACTGCCCTTTTGAAGCTGTACCTCGCTGATCCGATATTCGTGCTGCTCTACCTTCTCTTTGGTATGAAAATAGATGGCCAGTACCGAAATGAAATAGGGCACGATAATAAATACGAGAAGCATGACCAATAAGCGGTTACGGATGCTGCTTTTCATGACATGGATATTCCTTTCCGTGGTTTCCGTCACGGTCTATTATAAAACAAGAAATACATTAAAATGGATGGATATAATTGGATAATTAGAGAAATACAGCTTCTTACCTAGGAATTAATTTCCACCCTTCAATCCGCACACAGCAAAAGGGACGGTCCCTTAGGTCATCTTTCATGACTTATGGGACCGTCCCTTCGCTATATAATCAACTCTGTTGGCTAGACGGTTTCAGGGGTTCTTCCCCTTTTCTTTCGAGCACCCGGACAAGAGCCCAGACTGCAAGGCTTGCAATGACCGCTACGATTACCGATCCTCCGGCGTGAAGCAGCAGTACGGGAACCCAAAGCAGCCCAAGTATACGATGTACCATGCGCATCCATTTGTTACGAACCTTGTTAATGAAGAAGCCGTACCCGGCGATTGCGAGCAGAATGGCGAATCCCGCAAGACCGGTGTAAATTTTGTCGTCTCCCGGTTTGGCAAACAAAAAATAGATGCCATGAACTGCGATAACGGCCAAGGTCGCCCAGCCAAGCAGCTTGTGCACAGAACGCAGAAGCTTCCCGGTTCTCCGTACCAACATCGACGACGATTTCAGCTTCCTTTTGAACCAGAACCAGGAGAAACTGCAAGCTCCGAGGAACACGGCAATGGTGCCGAGCGTCTTAAAGATTTCCCTGCTGCCCTCAGGACCTTCTTCTCTGGGAGGACGGATTCCCCCAGCGCCGCCTGCCGGCCTTCCGCCTCCCTCTAAAGGAGACACGTAAAAATAATAAGCGACGAGCAGTACGGCTGCTACAGCTGCCAAGATTGCCGGAATCCAGATGGTCTTTTTCGTTTTCATGGGATGCACCTCGATAATAGGGAGTTGCATTCATTGTACTTGGAAAAGATGAACAAATTATTAAAATTATATAAAAATTTTAAATTTCTCAAATAATAGGTTACTTGGTTTCATAGCGGGCCGTTTGCATTCTGACCGGCTGCTGCTGTTTTTTTCCCTGATACACTTCCTGTACGATATACAGCGGACGTCCCTTGGACTCATCGTAGATCCGGCCGATATATTCGCCCATAATTCCGAGCATCAGCAGCACGAAGCCGTTGAAGGTAAGGGTAATCCCGATGACGGAAGCCCAGCCCTTAACCGCCGAATCCGTAAAAATGGCGAGATACAGCACGTACAACAGGTACAGAAAGCCCGACGCCGACAGCAGCGCTCCAAGGTATCCGGCCAGCTTCAAAGGCTTGTATGAAAAAGAAGTGATGCCATCCAGCGACAGCTTAACCATCCGTTTCAGCGGATATTTTGTTTCCCCCGCGAGCCGTTCGTCGCGTACGTATTCGATCGCCTTCTGGCGAAAGCCTACCCAGCTGACCAGTCCCCGAACAAACCGGTTCTTCTCCGGCAGGCGCTTTATCTCGTTGCACACCTTCCGGTCGATCAGGCGGAAATCCCCGGTATCTACCGGAATGTTGATGTCGGTTGAATACGCCAGCACCCGGTAGAACAGGCTTGCCGTCCATTTTTTGAACAGAGATTCGCCGTTTCGCTTCACGCGTTTGGCATACACGACCTCATAGCCGCTCTTCCACTCCTCGATCATCTGCAAAATCAGCTCCGGGGGGTCCTGCAAATCGGCGTCGATAATGATTATGGCATCGCCCAGGGCATAGTCCATGCCTGCGGTTATCGCTACCTGATGCCCGAAGTTGCGGGAAAGGTCGATCAGCTTCACGCTCTCGTCCCAGCAGCTGTACTCCTCGATCATCTGAGCGCAGCTATCGACGCTGCCGTCATTGACGAAAATCAGCTCATACGGCTCTCCCGTCGTTCCCATCACTTTTTTGATCCGCTGGTAGGTCTCCTGAATAACCTCTTCCTCGTTGTACATCGGGATAATCACGGAATAGCGCACGTTAGAACTCATGAGCAGCTCCTCCTTTTTAAAAATAGGGTGGCAGGCGCGCCGGCAATAGATTGTCAGTACGCCCGCTTGTTATAACCAAAGGTCTTGACGGTTAGTTCAACGCAACCTCGTACAATGTGCCGCCTGTACCGCTGCTTGCGCCCTGCCATTCCGAGGACGGAATTTCTGTACCATGCTCGGTGATCCATGTCGTCAATTCCGAGTTCCCCTCACGTCCGCCGCCCATGCCGCCGCCGGAAATATAGAAGTATTTAACCTTGCCGCTCTGGACCAGCGCCTGAAGGGTATCCGCCTTGTACACCACATCTGAGCCGGAGAAGCCGTTAAGGATGACGACCTTATTGCCTTCGATGATATAAGGCCCGCCTGTGCTGTAATTCATCGTGGCGAATAAATATTCTTGCCCCGTATTATGCTCTTTCAGATAAGCGACCAGCGATTCGTTAACATTCTCGCCCTCGCTGCCGCCGAAACCGAATTGGCCTCCGCCCAAGCGGCTGTCCTGTGCGCTGTTATCGTTCTGGGTATCCGTACCATTCTGGCCGTTCGCGCTATTCTGGGCGCTTGCTGCGCTCTGGGCGCTTGTTCCGCTCTGGGCGTCCGCAGCGTCAGGCATATTGCCCATCATACTGTCTTCTCCAGCCCCGTCGCCGATGGCTCTGTTCATCCTTTCGCCCATGCTGCTCCGGCTGTCAGGACCGGCGGCCGGAATCATGCTGTTCAGGCCGTAGGCAATCGGCGTGATCGACCAGTAGAGCGGACCGATCAGAAGGACGAGCAGTCCGGCAATGGCCGTAATTCGAGGCAGCTGCTTCCTGCTGATTTTGCAAAGCGCCAGCAGCCCGGCAGCCGCAATACCTCCGGCCAAAATGCCGATGGACCAGCCTGCTCCGATGGTTTTGTTATACGGACTGAGGATATACGACTGGAAGCCTGCCGTTGCCAGAATAGCCGCCGGAAGCAGCCAGGAGAGCCAGTCCGTACGCTCGCGGTACAAGCTCCACAGCTTGACAAAGCCCGCCCCGGCCAGCGCCGCGATCGGCGGAGCCATCATAATAAGATAATATTGATGAAAGAAGCCCGCGATACTGAAGAAGCCTGCAACCGGAATCAGCCAAGCCAGCCAGAAGACGGCCTCCTTATGCTTCTGCGTGAAATGTCTTCTGCGCAGACCGGAGAAGATGCCGACGCAGCCTAAAAGGATGAATGGAATCAGCCAACTGGCTTGGCCCGACAGCTCCGATTGGAACAGCCGCAGCGGTCCCGCTGTGCCGGTGTTGAACATACCGCCTGCTCCGCCGTTCATGCCGCCGCGGCCTCCGCCCATTCCGGGCATGCCCTGACCTTCGCCGCCGTTCCATGACGGCATCTCTCCGTTCATGCCCTGCGGGAACCCGCCGCGCCCTGCATTACCCCGGTCTCCGGTGAGACGCGATACGCCGTTATAACCGAAGGCCAGCTTCATGACCGAGTTAGTGGTGCTGCTGCCGATAAAAGGGCGCTGGCTAGCCGGGATCGAATCCACGATGGCCGCCCAGGACACGGAGATAACGAGCATGACGGCGGTGCATGCCGCCAGGACGCCTGTTTTTTTCTTCCAGTTCATCTTTAACGCCAGCCAATAAAAGAGATAAAAGGCCGGAACCACCATATAAGCCTGCAGCATCTTCTCGTTGAACGCCACGCCGATTAACGCGAATGCGGCGATCAGGGGGCCGATCTTGCTGCTCCTGGTTCCCCTGAACAAGAACCATGTCGCCAGCAGCAGCGTGAACACGAGCATGGCGTCAATATTGTTCGTTCTGCTGACGGCCGCCGCCACCGGCGTAAGAGCCATTGCCAGAGCAGCGATCCGGGCAGCCATTTTGCCAAAAGCCGGTTTGACTAGCAGATAGACCAGCAGCACCGACCCTACACCGGCCAGCGCCTGAGGAAGAATGACGCTCCAGCCCTTCACCCCGAATATCCAGGCGAACAGCGTCTGTATCCAGAACACCACCGGCGGCTTATCCACCGTTACCGAACCCGCCGAGTCCAGCGAAGCATAGAAGAAATTGTGCCAGCTCTGCAGCATGCTTCCCACCGCAGTTGTATAGTACAGATTGACGTACTTGTCGTTCCAGATCCCGTAGCCGTACAAAAATGCCGCAAGCAGCAAAATAGCCGCCAGAACGAGATCCGAACCCAGCTTCCTGATTAGTCTCATCTTGATCACTCTCCACCCGTTTCTCCGGCTGCCTGTTGGCAGCCGCTTCCTCTTCCGTACTGTATTATTGCATCCCTACCTTAACTCATAATGAGTGCCCGCTGAATGTTTTCTGAAGGAACAGATCGGCTTGGCAGGTCATATCGTCGTGCAGAAAAGGGATAGAGGGAACAGGTAGCGCTGGCAGCGCAGGCCGCACTTCCTGCAAATCTGCAGGCTCCGCGTTGAATTTCGCCCAGGGAAAAAGAAATGGATGCGATTGTGCATCAATTTGATGCTTGAACGCCGCTATGGGGAGATTGGATGCTAAGTGCCTGCGCATTTGCAGGAATTGGATTAGGGAGAGGGCTTTACGAGAAAAAAGATGTATAAACGCAGCAACTTTTTGAACCCTTCTGCCGCTACCGGACGCCTTTGCCGCCTTTAGGATGAAACTTCCGCCGCTGCCGGCCGCCCTAAGGGCGATAGGGCGGTATGCTTGCTGCCGCTTCAAGGCATAAGCCTCAACATCAAGTCTTATTGCAAAGCAAATAAGCTGCCTCCAGCAAAACGCCGGAAGCAGCTATGGTTCAACCTGAACCAGGGGCATCCGGGGAGCATTTCATGTTCCCGAATACCGGTTCGATGCATATTAATGCCTGAAATCAAATCATGTTCACCTGATCAATGGGCGCGCCAGTTATTCATGATTTTGACGTCCATTATTATCCAATCCAGGAACTCACGAACAAGACGTCTCCTTCATATCATTCTTCCCGCGCCATCGCCGCAAGCTTGTTCACCGTATTCCAGTTGCGGGATGTGGCGGATACGCCCATTATTTTTTCCAGAGGGACCTTGAACAGCGGCGAGTCGCTTACTTTGGTCTTGTAGAGAATGTACATTTCCTTGCCAACGACGCGCAGCTTGTCCTCTCCGTCTTCATAGGGGCGCAGCCGCTCCCTGGCTTCATCCGTAAGCTCTCCGGCCAGAAAAGAAACATACAACCGCTTGAATTCCTCCGCCCCGGTCAGCTCGAACGGATTATTCGCGATTGCCGCCTCCAGCTCTTTCGCTGTACGGATGATTACGGATGCGTCAAAGCCGAAAGTCTCGCGAATGCCTTTTTCAATAGCTTCCCCAATCGCCTCATCCCCGTCATCCGGGCCGTCCAACACTACGTTTCCGCTCTGAATATAGGTCTTTACGTTCTGAAACCCGAGGGATTGAAGCATCGTCCTCAGGTCCTGCATCTTGACGATCTTATTCCCTCCGACGTTGATGCCGCGAATCAGGGCGATATATTTTTCCATGGGAAGGCCTCCTATTCCGTCTTTCGCCTATTCCAATTCGATGCGCGTAAAATGCTCCACTACCGGAAACGGGCTGTAGTAGTGATGAAGCAGCGCCTTCCACTCCAGATACTGCGGGGATTCCCTGAATCCGACCGTATGGTCCTCAAGATTCCGCCAACGCACCAGCAGCAGGTATTTGTGATCGTCTTCCAAGCATTTTTGCAGTTCGTGGCCCAAGTAGCCGTCGATGGAGGAAATGAGAGGCGAAGCTGCCTTGAAGCTGTCTTCGAACGCCTCCGTCATTCCCTGCTTAATGTGCAGCATGGCCGCCTCAAGTATCATCGTTATCCGCCTTTCTACTATTCGTGATTTCCCGGTCAATCCGTTCAACTTTCATCCGCATAACCTCTAGAGCTCCTTACGAACTCAGCGCTCCCCTGAAAAATTCATGTACCAAATTATTAACTACAATAAGAACTGCCAAAGACTCGTTGACGCTGCCGACTTCAAGGGAATGGTTAGCTTCGTCGATTTTGTACAATGCTACGTTCGTTATACCGCTGATTCCCGCCGCATCCTCTTCGCTGAACAAAGGGTCGCTTCCGCCGTAGATCACGGTGCCGCCCCCACGTTGGATGTAAGGAACCGATTCCCGTAAAGGCGTCAGATACAGACACTGCGCCTTCATAGAAGAAGTGGAAGAAGCTGCAAGACTGCCTGCGATGACCGTGCCGATGCTTTTGCCGATAAACAACAGCCGTTTATAGCCGGGAACCGCCTCAAGCGCCTGTGCGCATTCTTCCTCAATGATGCCCATTTCCTCGCGCTTCAGCTCAGTTCGCGCGCTTTGGTGACCATATTCCAGCAGCAGCAGATCGCAGCCATGCTCCAGTGCGTTCTTGCCCGCATAATGCAGTAAAGGAAGCTCCGCCGGATAATTTTTCCCCGGAAAAACAACCGCCAGCGTATCCGATCCCTGCGAGTAATATTTATGTCTGACTTCCCTGCCCCAATGCGAGGGCATCGTTATGTATTTCATCACCTTATCCGCCATGTTCCCGGTCACCTCCCGAATCAAATGATCTATCGATGAATCGGGCCTTTCGCCCTGACTGCTTCCCATTATACCTTTAATTAACAGGAGGTGGAAATCGAAAGCCGGGCACGGGTATATGATTTTAGTCAGCTCTTCCTTTCTCTGCTATAATCAAAAGACACAGCCATAGGAAGGGAGCCTCCTCTAAGTGACGCCGTTTACGGAAAAAGCCATTCGCATCATACAATCCATCCCTGAAGGGAAGGTAATGACTTACGGGGGAGTAGCCGCAGCAGCAGGAAGCTCGCGCGGGGCGAGGCAAGTTGTCCGGATTCTGCACTCCATGAGCCGAAGCCACAAGCTTCCCTGGCACCGGATCATCAATGCGCAGGGAAGAATCTCGCTGGCGGATGGGGAATCCGGCGAGATTCAGCGGCTGTACCTCATGGGGGAAGGCGTCGAGTTCGATGAGCAGGGAGCAGTCGACCTGAAGCGGTTCGGTTATGATCCGGGTCCGCTGGACTAACGCGGCGTCCGCATACCGCTTCCTTCGCCCGAGTGCATTCAGCAAACGGGACATCGTAGCTCAAAATTATTGCATTTCCAATCATCGAATCTTTGTTCCAGCAAGTTTTTGTATCTAAGCCAATGTTTGCCGCAATTAGCACTCTATTTCCAAGACCGGCAATGACAGCTTGAAACTCATCCTCCGTCTACATCCAGGAGAAACTTTCCTTCAATAATCTTTAAGCAGTTTGTCAATTCCCTCGGCTGCACGGTCCAAGCCTTCCCTCGCGGACAGATGGCCCAGAAAGATTTGATGCAGGTACACGGTATACAGCTCATCGATTTTGCTCCAGTTCTTCACAGGCGGCCGCAGGAAAGAGTCATCAACCTCTTCAACGTAAGGATAGAGGTAGGAGTGCCTGCTAACGTTCAGCGCTTTAACCGCTTCCTTATTCGTCGGAATTAACCCGGCCTTGGCCATAATCAGCTGCGCTTCGAGGCCAGTCATCCATTTCATAAAAACCCATGCCTCGATTGGATGCTTGCTGCCTTTCATAATGACCAAATTTTCGCCGCCTATAATCGAGCTCGTTCCATTTCCCTTTGGAAAAGGTACAGACAGGGTTTGTTTAAGAGCCTGTCTCTTGTCGGACTCTTTCAACAAGCTAAAGAACCATGGTGCTTCATCCGTTAACAACATGCTTCCGTTCCGTACCCCTGCCCAGTTATCCCGGTCCTGGGTCACGGCCGAGAGATGAATGAGCTTGTCCTTGTAGAGATCCGCCAGCTTCTCCACCGCCCGGACGGTACGGTCACTATTCAAATATCCGGAAGCCCTCGTAAAGTCCCGGTCCATAAATGAGCCTCCCAGACTGTAGAGGTAGGGAAGGGTGTCCCAAGGTCCCAAGCCCGCCAGACCGATTACAAAATGCTGCTTACGGGCCAGCTCCAGAATTTCATCCATGGTGTGCGGAGGCTCCGAATAGCCGGACCGCGCCAGGAGCTCCCGGTTAAATATGGTCAGCTTCGTGAACAGGTTGAGCGGAAGCGAGTAATACTGGTTATTATAATAACCTGCACTCATGGCCTTTTGATGAAACGCGTCTCTCAGATCGTTGAAGCCCGGAAAACCGTTTAACGGCTCAAGCAGCCCTTTATGCGAAAACTCGGGTACCCAGGCGATGTCCATCCTTACGACATCCGGACCGCGGCCCGAGGAGGCGCGCGCAATCAAGCTGTACTTTAATTCGTTGTTGTTGGCTAAGTTTATGCACTTGACCCGGATGTCCGGATGATCCCGCTCAAAAGCAGGTACCAGCTCCTGCATCAGTATCCGGGTTTCCTTATCGTTATACGTATGCCAGAAAATAAGAACGGTCTTATCATTCCCTTGAAGGGTCTGTACGCTCTCCGGATTCGAGATCATGGAAGTCCCTCCACATCCGGCCGTTAACAGCAGGATCAGAATAAAGGATACCCAGCGCGTGGCCAATCGAAGCTTCCTCCTTTATTCGTTATACAATAGTTGACACCTTTGTGCTTTCCCTGTATTCCATGGGAGTAAATCCCGTACTTTTTTTAAATACCTTGCTGAAATATTTAACGTCTTTAAACCCGGCGGCTTTGGCTATATCGAAAATCCGGCTGTCATTCTGCGTCAGCAGCCGCTTCGCTTCCCGAATCCGCAGCTCGATCAAATAATCGATAAAGGTTCGGTCGGTCTGCTTTTTGAATAACAGACTAAAATAACTTTTACTGAGATGAACGGTATCCGCTACGCTTTGCAGCGTCAAGTTCTCGGTATAATGGGAGGCTATATACTCCAGTGCCTTTGTGACCAGCTGTCCGCCGTACCCGTTATCAAGCAATTTGGGAATAAACGCTTTGCCGATTTCCTCCAGCTCATTAACCATGAATGCCGCCAGCTGCTCCAAGGTCTCTGTCTTGCGAAGCTGCTCATACCGTTCGGGAAGCAAGGCGCCGTTGTCGGCTTGGAGCCGGCAGGCTTCGGTAAGGAGAGAGATCGCCTCCTGCTGCACCGTTTCCGGACTCAACCCCATGCTCTTCCAGCGTTCCACCGCAAGATCAACCGCGAATGACACCGGTTCGCCGCTCCGCATCATCTCGAAGAAGGGTTGCCAGTCATAGTCAAGCCCGGTATCTTTAACTCTGGAGCTGGTTTCCGTATCTCTTGCCGCATATAATCCGCCCACCCCTTCGAAGAACCGTCTCTGACAGGCCGAACGGCTGGCGAAATATCCAGCCAATATCCGGCTTGCCCCCCGCTTTACAGCGAAGCCAGCCGACGTTGAAATTCCCCACTCCGTTTGCAGCCGCTCCTTCCACTGCAGAAGCCACTGCCGGGCCTCCTCCTCCGGGCCGGGAAAGATCAGGAACAGGCCGCTTTCAGCGGCGAGCAGCGCGCTTCCTTCCTCCGAACGCTCATAGAACGCTTCCTGCAGCTCCTCCAGCAGCAGTTGAACATACAAGTATCCGTGATTTTCTTTCCATTCCTCAGCCCCATCGAGCATAAGATACACGCAGGCATAGGAATGCTCCAGCCATGAAGGAATCCAGACGGTTGAAGCGGATAGAGCCTGCTCTTGTACGATCAGTCTTTTGATTTCCTGCTCTGCCCGCTTTCGCTCCAGGTACAAGGCGCCTTGCTGATAAGATTTGAGTTCAAAGACCTTTCTTCGTTCCTCCTCAAGCATGGAAATACTGCGGCGCAAGACGGCAAGCAGATCTTCCTGCTTGAGCGTTAGCTTGAGCAAATAATCGACGGCGCCAAGCTTTAAGCCTTCCTTTACGTAATTAAAATCACTGTAATTACTAATGAGGATCACCTTCAACCAAGGGCACAGCACCAAGGCTCGCTTCATCAGTTCAATGCCGTCCATTAAAGGCATTTTGATATCCGTGATCAGAATATCGTAGGCCCGGCTTTCTAATTGGGCCAATACCTCTGCGCCATTCGCGTATTCTTCAACCGAAGCCCCTTCCTTTTCCCAGTCGATAAATGCGCTGATCCCGTTACGGATGATAGGCTCGTCATCTACGATAAGTACTCTGTACATGGATGTTTCCTCCGATCTGTCAGTTCTTTGAGGATATCTCGGATAGTACTTTTAATAAAATGCGCACCGTCGTTCCCTGTCCGGGCGTGCTTGTAATCGAACAATTCCAATTTTGAGCATAATAGAGCCGCAATGTATCGTAAATATGACGCAGGCCGATTCCGATCTCTCCATTTTCTACTGCCGTCTCCAGGTTGTTCAGCACCTTCAGCTTATCCTCCCCAATGCCTAAACCGTCATCTTCCACCAGAAACTCCAGGTATTTGTCATACTTCCGAATCCGGATCGATATCCGCCCGTCTGTATTTTTCGGCACGATCCCATGAAAGATAGCGTTTTCCACTAACGGCTGCAGCAGCATCCGGGGAATGATCACCTTCTCCGTGCCCGGTTCGACATCCAGGTCCAGCTGAAAGATTTTTTCGTACCGAAGCTCCAAGATAATCAAATACTTTCGGATAATATCCAGTTCCTCTTCGACGGTAATCCTGCTGCCGCTTTTGCCCATATTCGCCTCAAGCAGATGGTTCAGCGCGGACAATACCTCGGATGCGCGGTCATTCTGCTTGGAATCAATAAGCCACCTGAGCGTGCTGAGCGTGTTATACAGAAAGTGGGGGTGAATCCGGTGCATGACCGCGCGGAGCTCAGCATGATACTTTTCACTCTGTTCATCCTCCACCTGACGCATTAACTGTTCAATTTTGTGAATCATCTTGTTAAACTGCTTGCTCAAAAAGCCGATTTCATCGGATGTCCGAACGTCCGCCCTGACCCTCAGGTCTCCGTTCTGAACGGAAAGCATGCTCTGGGTGAGCTGCTTTACAGGCTGGGTCACCCACCTAGCAATAAAAAGTCCGATTCCGATAGCGACCAGGGAGAAAGCAGCCGAAGAGAGCAAAATCCAGGTCTGAAGACGCTCCAGCGGCCCGCTGATTTCCGCAACCGGAACGGTGCCGACAATCATCCAGCCGTTGCTGAGCAGCTGCTTAACCCCATAATAAGGGACACCACCCATGTGAAACTCGAACTCCACGGCGTTATCACCGACAATCCGCTCATACAAATCGGGGTTCTCCACTTTCTTGTTGATCATATCGGGATTGGAGTCGATCATGATCCTCCCCCCGGAATCGACCACGAAGAACTTGCCCGTCTTCCCGAGCTGCAGCTGCCGGATCGTCCCCACAACCGACTGCCCGTCCAAATTAATCTGCACCAGTCCGATATTCCGCATCGTATTAAAATCCTTGAGGACCCTTGCTACCGGCAGAACCAAATCGGTATTGACGCCGCCTCCGCTTAAATGATCATACTGAAGGCCCTGCCAAACCAGCTCGCCGTCTTTACGTTTGGCTTCTTTGACCCAATTCTGGTCGGACAGCTGGATCTCCTTCAGCTTCTGATCGGAAAAGGTGCCGCTGCCCCATCCTCTCCCCTCCTCTTTCAGCAGATAGACGATTTTGACAAAGGAATTGGAATAGACATAATTGTTGAGCAGTGTATTTATATATTGAAAATTCCAGCTCTCTTCGTAGGATGGACTGTTGCCCAGTTCCATGGCCGCCCGCTGAATGTTCATATCGCTGGCAATAAAATCAGAGGTGTCAACGCCCACATCGAGAATGAATGAGAGCGACTCTGCCGTTTGTTTCGCGATTTGAATCGTTGACTCCCGCGCGTTCTTTTTCAGAATGGAGTCGGACAGCCAATAGAAGGACAAGCTGGTAAAGAGAGTTGGAATGATAATAACCAGCAGGAGGACCAGTATAATCTTAGCGGTAAAACGATTGGATATTCGCAATTTATGCAGCATACGGCCTCTCCTAGTGTTATGTTCGTTAATAAAAGTGTACAGGATACAAAGCTGGATACCAATGGTACTTATAGGAAAACAGTCCTTTACTCCTCATATTCGACAACCACCATGTCCCAATATTTCAGCTTGGGCAGCTTCCATTCAAGCCTGCCATCCTGCTGCGTGAACTCCAAAGCTTGGGGCGAGCCGCCCCTGACATCGGGAGAAGCGAACCATACTTTGGCCACCGGCCGATCGGTTCTCACTGATATGGAAACATCCTGTCTCTCCACGGGTTCCCTTTGGCTTCCTTGATCGTCATTCCAGTTCATTGTGGAAGCATCCGTGAAATTAATGAAATGGAAAATATCTTTACCATCCTTCCGCTTGGAAAAAGACCACACTTTCCCCTGCGAAGCCTGGTCCGAAATCGCTAGCTCCCCCGTCCCTTCGGCCTTTAATCCGGATTCCACCGTCCCGTCCCGCAGCAGATTCTGATAGGCGGTCAGAAAGTCGTAGTAGTTAATCAGCTGCGCTTCGAGCGCCGGGGAGACGCTGAGATTTTTATGGGGAAAGTACTCTTTAGACAGCATGTTTTCTCCCAGCTCCAGATGGGAACCGCCCGAGGCAAAGATCACCGCATCCGTCAGCAGGACCCCCGGCGTGTTGAACTCACCGGGAGAATCGGAATAGTGATAATCCATATATGCCGCTAGTACCGTGTTCAGCCGGTTTCCGCTGTATGCGGAATTCTGGTCAATCACTTCCTTTAAATTCTGGTAGCCCGGATGCTTGCCCCATACCTCGGTATACAGAAATTTGACGGGAGCCTCACGGGCAATATGCTCCTGGCCGAACTGGCCGACCGCGTTCATGACATAATCGACATTCAGTTTCTCCTTGGCCGCCTTGAGGAAAGCCTGATAGGTCCAGGCCAGGTCAACCGGGTTGCCTTCATAAGTCCACAGCGGGCCTCTATCGCCCAATTGGTCCACATGCCAGCCGTCAAAAGGAAGCGTCTTAAACGTCTCGATTTCCTTCCCGGCTAGATAATTCTGCCATTCCGGATTGGCGGGATCATACATATAAATATCGCTCGCCCAATTATCCGGAAGAGGATGTTTATCCTGCTCGCCGTGGGCGGGGTCCTTGAACATTCCCCACTCTTTCTTCACACCGTCATTTTCCGCGCCCTCATAGGCTCCGAAGAGCAAGTTGTAATTCATGGCCTTCATGCCCCGGCTGTGGGCAAGGTCGATATAGCTTTTCACGGTGTCAAAAGATACCGGACGGCCCGCAATGTCGGTCCAATCCGCCGCAGGGCGGCCGTTCTCGAAACGGATCGGCTCCTGATGCTTGTACTGCCAATCGTAGAATTGGATGCCGTTGATGTGAAACCGGTTTAAGCGCTCGATCACCCGGGACCTCTCTTCATTGCTCATTTGCGGGAAATCCGCCAAGTAGCCGTAACGGGGAAATTTCCCCCAGTCAGAGGAAACGTCGACGGCAATATTCATTTGATCAACCGGCTTTTTGTTCTTTATATAGAACACTTCGGCAAAGTAACCCCTGCCGTCTTCCTTCGGGGGGGTCCAGTTCCAGGTTATCTCCTCCCCTTGCGCCTTTAAGGTTTCTTCCTCTACGATCCGGTCCATATGCAAATAGCGGATATGTATCGTTCCACCGGACGCCGGACGCCTCAGCTTTAAATCAAATCGGACATTCTCTCCCGGCCGGTAAGCCGCTTTATCGGTAACCAGCTTCTCAAGCAGGACGCCACGCTCTATTCGGTCAACCTTTTGCGGGTCAGAAACGATCTCAGAAGCATTCTCGCAAGCCGATATCAGCCAGACAGTCACCCAGAGCAGAGCAGCAGCGGCTATCCGTATCATTCTGACGTGTCTCATGTTGTCTCACTCCTATCCCTGGTTTCAGTTCATTATCTGTGAAAAACCCCGTGTGATCAATTGGGACACGTACCTATTTTGGAGTCTCGTATCGCATAATTTCTATGGTCCAGAGACCCTTGTAACCGCTATCATATGGCAGAGTGTCTTATTTTTGCGGAAGAGAGAAAGATATTGCACCCGCCTTCAAATTACATTATTTGGTTTAAAATTACTGATTCTTCTTCCTGAAGCATAAATTTGCCGGAAAAAGTGTTCTATTTTTTGATACACAGCAAAATAAAAGGTTGACTACAGCGCTCTCTATTTAGGAAAAAAACGGTTTAATAGACCCCGGGAACTATCATTTCCCTCATATATCCAATTAATTGGCAATTAATTATTAGAGTTCCGGATGCAAAAAAAGGTTGAGTTTAAAAGATTGAATCCTAAGCGTGGCGCTGGTTTGGCAATGATTTACCCTCTTATTGTAAACGTTTTCCCACCTGCTTATAAAGCCTGTCTATCCATCCCGTAGGAGGTTATCCCCATTGTTGCAGCCCCCAGGTGCTTGCTAATTTGGTAGAGGGCAGGAAGCCGGACAAGCGCCGGCGGACGGTTCGATTTTACAAACTGAATCGGAGAAGGAGAGAGTAATGTATGCGTAAAAAGGGAAAGTCTTTGAGCCTTTCTAGGAAACTGGCAAAGGCGATCATGTGCGTAAGCTTGCTGTCAGGAACGGCTGCGAGCTTGCTTCCGGCAACCGTGGCGTTTGCGGAAACCCAGCCTGAGGCGGATACCCCATTAAACAAACAGAATCTTCAGCCGTTATCCGTACAATCGCTAGAAGCATTGGACAATGGAGTGAAATTGAACCTGGGCGACTACCAGGGCTTTATCCGCCTCTTCTCGGAAGACATGGCCAAAATCTCGGTCGTTAAAAACGGTGAAGACGAGTTCATCTCGCCGGGAATCGCCAAGAAAGATTGGAAGACGCCAAAATTCAGCTCCAAGGAAACGGATAAAGAATATATCCTTTCTACAAGCGAGCTTACTGTAAAAATTAACAAACAACCGTTCGGCGTTAAATTTTTGGACAAGCAGGGGAATGTCATCAACGAAGACGCGGCGCAAGGTGTCGGCTATGAAAACGGCAAGCCTTATGCATTTAAAAAGACGGATTCCGGTGAAAACTTCTACGGTTTCGGCGAGCAATCCGGCGGACTGAATAAGCGCGGCAAAAGCCTTGGCATGTGGAACACGGACGCTTATTCCTATAACAAAAATACCAAATATCTGTATACGTCCATTCCATTCTTCATCGGTCTAAAGGATAAGAAAGCATACGGGATTTTCTTCGACAATACGTTCCGTTCTTATTATGAAATGGCCAGTGAAAAGGATGATTACTACTACTTCTACGCCAATGGCGGCACGCTTACTTACTACTTCATCAACGGCCCGGAAATCGGCGACGTTATCGACCGGTATACCGAGCTGACAGGCAAATCCGAGACGCCTCCGATGTGGTCCCTGGGCTTCCATCAAAGTAAATGGGGATACACACCGGAAGAACTCGTGAATGTGGCCAAAACCTACCGCGAGAAGAAAATTCCGCTCGATACGATGCATTTTGACATCGACTACATGGACGGATACCGCGTGTTTACCTGGAACGACCAGTACAAACAAGCGCTGAAGACGCTGAAGGATGAAGGCTTCCACGCCATTACGATCAATGATCCG
Organism: Paenibacillus durus ATCC 35681; assembly: GCF_000993825.1. Taxonomy (NCBI): domain Bacteria; kingdom Bacillati; phylum Bacillota; class Bacilli; order Caryophanales; family Paenibacillaceae; genus Paenibacillus; species Paenibacillus durus. Next base: position 5,305,741 of record NZ_CP011114.1, on the reverse strand, counting down.
GCTGTCAAGCAGGACGAGAACTACCGTATGTTCCAAGAAGGAACGGCCAAGGATTATTGGGCGAAAAATCCGGACGGCTCCACCTTCTTCGGCGATGTGTGGCCAGGCAGATCCGCCTTCCCGAACTTCCTGAAGTCGGATGTCCGCAATTGGTGGGCCGGCAATCTCGGAACTCTCTTGAATGAAGGCGTGGACGGCATCTGGAATGACATGAACGAGCCTGCCGTATTTGACGGTCCTTTCCATACAATGCCGCTGGATGTCGTATTTGATGGCGACAACGGGGAGAAGAAGCCGCATACGGAAGTCCACAATCTGTATGGACATCTTGAAACCGAAGCGACATATAACGGCTTCCTCAAAAATAAACCGAACACCCGTCCATTTGTATTAACCCGCGACATGTACGCAGGAACGCAGCGCTACGCGGCGCTCTGGACCGGTGACAACGTAAGTAACTGGGAGCATCTGCAAATGTCGATTCCGATGAACGCCAACGTCGGGTTGTCCGGTGTTCCATTTGTCGGCAATGATATCGGCGGCTTTGCGAAATCGCCGGGCAATGTTCCGACGCCTGAGCTGTTCGCAAGATGGATCGAGGTCGGCGCCTTCCTGCCGTTTGCCCGCGACCACTATGACAACAGCGCGAAATCCGGACTGGCAGGCGGGCAAGAGCCTTGGAATTTCGGTAAAGAGGTTGAAGATATCAGCCGGAAATACATCTCGATGCGTTACGAGCTGCTGCCTTACTTGTACAACCAGTTCAAGGAATCGGCCGAGAACGGCCAGCCGGTTCAACAACCGCTCGTTTACCAGTTCCAGGACGACGCGAAGACGTATAACATCGAAGACCAGTTTATGTTCGGTGATTCGATGATGCTTGCTCCTGTTGTCAAAGAAGGCCAAACGAGCCGCGAAGTGTATCTGCCGGCCGGCGAGACATGGGTCGATTATTGGACAGGCAAAAAGTATGAAGGCAACCAGTCGATCACAGTTAACGCCGATCTTGGAACACTGCCTATTTTCGTGAAAACTAATTCGATCATCCCTCGCCAGGAAGTAGAGCAATCCACTGACGAGAAGAAGCTAGAAAATCTGATCCTCGACACGTATCTGAACGATAAAGCCAGCTACAGCTTCTACGAAGACGATGCCGAGTCTATGGATTACAAGAATGGCGAATTCAATATCACCGAATTCAAGGTGGAGAAGAAAGGTAACCACATCGAGTTCGAGCAGGGCAAAAAAGCGCAAAACTACGATTCCGCCATTAAGTCCTACACGCTGAAGCTGCATGATGCCGAGCAGCCGAAGAAAATTCAGGCGGCTAAACACAAATATGACCAAGTGAACAGCTTGGAGCAATTGAACCAGCAGGAAAGTGGTTACTATTTCGATTCGGCTGAACATGTTCTGTATGTCAAGATCCCAGCCGATGAAGACCGCAGTGTAAAAATTCAATAATACGATTCACGGTTATTGCCGGAAGAACAGGAAGACGGGTAAGCATCTTCGGATTTACCCGTTTTCTTTTCCTTAAGGCGATGACGCATCCATCTTAGTTAGGAGCCGAAGAAATGAGCATATCTAATGTGAAGTATACAAAAACAGTCTCCGCCGCAGTCCTTTCCCTATCGTTATTGGCCCTCCCGCTTGTCCAACCTGTACATACCGCATCTGCTGAAAAAGTCAACAACGGACAAACGAAAAGCCAGATAAGCAGCAAGGTCCAGCCGGCTAAAGCGGCATGGGACAAAAGCTCCTTGCGCTTTACCGTGGTAGAAACAACCTACGCCGGAATTTCGGCAACCGTTATAAATGGCGGCTCCGGGATGAAGGGCGAAACGGTCTATGAGGTATTCCGCAGCGACACCGGCAATCCCAAGAACGGCGAAGTTGTTGCCTCAGGCGTAATCGGGACACTCGCTCCCGGCGAATCGCAGGAGCTGACCTTCAAGCCGGCTGTGCTGGAACAAGGAAACTATATGTTCAAAGCCTATCAGCGTCCGGGCCATCCGGGAACGGGTGTATTATGGAGCGATTCCATTACCGTAGAGGAAACCCATGAAGCTGACGGATCAAACCAGCCCGAGCGTCCGTTCGACCAGTATTTCAACTCCGATGTTCAAGGAGGAACGGCTACGTTTACGGTCCCTGAAGGCATCGGGCAAGTCCGGATTAGCTTCTCCAGCTATGTCTATCCGGAAGGCGTCATTCCTCAGGAAGACGGCAAGCCTTACAAGAATCAGCACGTGTACGATAATGTGACTAAAACCTATGGACCGGGAACGCATACCGTACACGTTGACCTGCCGGAATCCGGGTATTGGCAGACCGATCTGTATTTGGGGCCGGTAGTTGAAACGTTGACGGAAAGCGGACATTCTATGGATTCGATCATTGACGCTGATTACGGTTCTGCAAATTAAGATGCATAATCCCATTATTTTTAAGGAAGAGAGGTTTCAAACGATGAAAAAAATGACATCAATGGCCTTAACTCTACCCCTGCTGTTCAGCTTCGCCAGCGGTGCTCTTGCTAAACCGCAAATTCAGAACGACTCCAACCTTGGCGTCTATTACGAGATTTATGTCAATTCCTTCTCTGATTCCAATAACGACGGAAAAGGTGACCTGAACGGCATCCTGCAAAAGCTGGATTATTTGAATGACGGAAACCCGCATACCAAGAAAGATTTGGGCGTCGATTCGCTGTGGCTGATGCCGATCGGTCCTTCCCCTAGCTATCATAAGTATGATACGACCGATTTCTACAGTGTAGATCCGGCGTACGGCAGTATGGAAGACTTCAGGAGTTTGACGCAGGAAGCGCATAAACGGGGAATGAAAGTAACGATCGACCTCGCGCTCAACCACACGAGCAACAAACACCCGTGGTTCCTGGAAGCCGCCAAGGACAAGAACAGCCCGTACCGGGACTATTATATCTGGGCCGACGAGAACACTGATTTGAATGAAAAAGGGCCGTGGGGACAGCAGCTCTGGCACGAGTCGTATCCGGGTTCCGGGGACTATTACTACGCTTTGTTCATAGATTTCATGCCGGATCTGAACTTTGACAATCCGAAAGTGCGTGAAGAGATGATCAATGTCGGGAAGCATTGGCTGAACCAGGGAGCCGACGGCTTCCGTCTCGACGCAGCCATGCATATCTACAGCAAGCCTGATGAGGCGGATAAGAATGTCGCATGGTGGGATGAATTCAAGCGGGGACTGGCCGAAGTGAAGCCGGATGTTTATCTGGTCGGCGAGGTATGGGACCGCCCGTACAAAATTGCGCCTTACTACAAAGCGCTGGATTCTTCGTTCAACTTCGACGTGTCCTCGAAGATTTTGGACGCCGTGCAGAACGGTTCGGACAACGGGCTGGCTTCTTTTGCGTCAAATACCCTTGATTTGTACAGCAGCTACGCTTCGAACCCGATTGACGCCCCATTCCTGACCAATCACGATCAGGTACGTACAATGTCCTTACTGAACGGGGACGTGAATAAAGCCAAAACCGCCGCCTCCATCCTGCTCACCCTGCCGGGCAACCCGTTCATTTATTATGGAGAGGAAATCGGCATGCTCGGGGAGAAGCCGGATGAGAATATCCGCGAGCCGTTCCGGTGGTACCCGGGAAGCGGAGAAGGGCAGACGAATTGGGAGCCCTCCCGCGATAATTCAGGTCCGGACGCCGTCTCCGTAGAGGCGCAGGCGAAGGATAAGGAGTCCCTCCTCTCCCATTACAAGGAGCTAATCCGCATCCGTCATGAGAGTCCCGCCTTAATGAAGGGCGACATCCGGGAGATGCCGACCGGAGACAGCCGAATTATAGGGTACACCAGAACCTTTGAGGATGACTCCGTACTCGTTCTGCACAATCTGAGCGGTGACACGGTAACCATCGAACTGTCCGGTGAACAATGGCAAGGGCGTAAGCTCGATTTTGCCACTTCAAATAGCGTAAAAGTCAAGAAATCCGGCGATCAACTGGAAATCACGATCCCGGGTTATACAACCTGCGGCTTGAAATAAGCCTCAAATTAAACATCAAATGAGGGTGTCCCATAATGGGATGCCCTTTTTTAGGTGGGATTTAGGTAGGTGGACGGGGCCACCCGAATGGAAGCGGGGGATTCTTCTTTAATTTAGGGGGGAAGTAAATAATGCAGAAAACCTGAAATTGTACATCTTTTGGTCGACTAAGAATAGCTATGTATAACATTCCTGCAAAAACGGCTAGGCCCCTTTAATCCGGAGTCATGCCCTACAATTAACAAGCGTTCGTAAAATAACTCTTTATTTCAAGATATTACATGGCTTTATGAAATGTCGATGAGTCTTCCAGCGTTTTAACCCACTCTGAAAACTTCGCTGGAGGCATTAATTTCAAGCTGCCATGCATCTTGCGGTTGTTGTAGAAGTCCATATATTGATCGAGGGCCTCATAGGCTTCGTCGAAGGTCATGAACTCTCTTTTGCTGAACAGATCGCGTTCCATTAAGCTATGAAAGGATTCAATGTAGGCATTCATATTCGGTGTCCGCGGCGGGATGCGTTCGTGAATCATGTCCAGGCTTTCACAGGTATCTCCAAATAACTTGCTGACGAATTGCGGCCCGTTGTCCGTTCGAATCACGGGCATGACTTCTCCGGATTGGAGACGACTCTGTAGCGCTCGCCATAGGGTTTGGACCGCATGTTTGGCCTCACATACGGGTCCTCTGTACTGCTGGACCACGACACGGTCAAATACATCAATGATACTAAGCACGAAAAAGAAACGTTCCTGGCCGATGATGTAGCCGTACTTGATGTCCATTTGCCACAACTGGTTGGACCCTGTGACGACCCGGTTCTTGGGAAGCCGGCGTGGATGTGAGGGGAGGCGCTTACGGGATTGCTGAAGAATCCCTAGCTCTTTACACAAGCGATATCCTTTCTTCTTGTTCAGCTTTACGCTGTACCGGTTACGAATACATTGCGCAAGAAGTTTGTAGCCATAGACATGCTCTTCGCCTTCGAGGAGCTCAAGCAGCCATTCCTTGATTTGTTCGTCACTGACTTTCTCTCCCGTAACCGTGAAGGAGTAGCCCGGCACCGGACGCCCCATCTGGCCTTCTGGTGGGCGTTTTGTTGCCGGACGGGCAGCTCGTTTTTTACGATCGTAGTACGTCGATTCGGATAATCCAAGGATGCGCAGAACCCATGCCACCGGTTCCCCCCGCTTAATAAATAGGTCTGCTACTTCGAATTTTTCGGATAAGCGGGGTCTTTCTTTTTTAGCAGTTCTCGCAGAATCTCAAGCTCCAGTTCTTTTTCCCCGAGCACCTTCATGGCCTTTTCGTAGCGCTGTTCCACATCCTGTAGTCGCTGAAGTTCTTGAAGATGCTCATCTGCAACCGGAATATCTTCGGGTGGAATGGAGTCACGATGATCCCTAATCCACCCGCGTATGGTTTCTGGATGGATGTCATACATGCGGGATAATACCCCCACCTTAACTCCAGCTAACGCTTCCTTAACAACTTTAAGCCGTTCTTCCTCTTTCAGCCTCTTTCCCATCCTCGTCATCTCCCCCTTAGCTCCAGTTTAAATTATTGGGTGGGAGGACTCCAGTTTAATTAGGGGGCCTAGGAGAAAATGCAGGTTTGTTCCCATTGAGCCTCAAATTCAGTCAGAACAGCCTCAAATTCCTGTATAATTGTAGGTTTTCTCTGAGAAACAACGTTTTTGATCGAAAAAAGCTGCACTTTAGCTGTTTTGCAATGATCTGAACTAAAATCATAACGAACCTGACCTGTCCCTTGATGTTAGAGCCATTGCCCTAATTAGAAAAGCAAAAGCCAGCAAATCTCCAATAACCGAAAGACTTGCTGGCTTCTTAACTTTTTTAGGAAGGCGGCCGTACCGCAGGTATATTCACTTATGGGACAGCTCCATTTTTCTAATCACAGCACCGCAGCTTACAATTCACATTCCGCATCCTGCACCTCATACCCGCTTACCACGATCCGCGTCTGTACTGGAATCCGCCAATCTCAGCACCTTGGCTTCCGCTGCCGCGCGCATTGAGCAGACTATACAGCGTCGCATAGATGACCAGCAGCACAAGAGCAATGAATAGGGTGAAAAAGACGGACTGGCGGTTCACGCTGTCCAGCATAAGCTGATACAGCCGGTGCCTGTCGGTCAGCACATCCCAGCTGTTGAGGCGGTATACCCGGCCCAGCAGCACTCCATACCCGCCAAGGATGCAAGCGGCGAGCACAAAGACCCAGGACAGCAGCAGATTCGATTTGCGCCAGATCACCGTCTGGAACTGGTACAGTGAGAAGAACCCGGTTAGCCAGGCGGTCCAAGTGAACAGCAGCAGCATAGTCAGGTCATACCAGAACCGGCTCTGGACGGCGCCGCCAACAATATAAATCCCGCTGCGGTTCGTCAAATGAAGCAGATCGGTCATAATATACGGGGCATTGGGGAAAAAGACCAGCCAGGCCGCTCCCAGCGGAAGCAGCAGCAGACTATGCGCATCCCGTCTGTACAGCGCATGCGCCGCCAGCGAGAAAAGAAACGGCAGCCAGGCCAAAAACAGATTCCAGATCAAAAACTTGTAGAAATCATCGGTCCTCAGCGAAACGATGCCATATACGGCCAGCGTTGCCAGAGTGAGTCCGGCAAGCATCAGAAATACCTTCGGATAATTCAGCTCCTTCATCAGCAACCTTCTCCTTATCAGCAATATTTCCATATATTATCCCATTGTACAAAGAAGGAGAACCCGAGTCTACCCGATATGACCTGTGTGCTGGTCCGTTCGGCCTTCAAGCTATCTAGCCATAAATGAAAGCCCGGGCGCTGTCACCCGGGCTTTCATTTAGTTCCTCTTCACATATTTGCGCGCTCCGTCAGCGGGCGATTTCCGGCTTGGAGCGTGCTTTGAAGCCAATTAGATTCTGCGCTTCCTCGTAGCCGGACAGTGCAGCGCACTCCCGGAAGGCGGCGTGCCGGCAGCCGATGCACTGCTCCCGGGAAATGGTGCGGAGAGCTTCATCGATTGCTTCCCCGGTATGATCGTAGAACCGGGCAGCGCCGATCCGCTCATAGAGGCCCGTCTTCCGGAGCAGCCCAAGCGGCTGGGGCTGAATAGAGGAGATAAGCAGCTTCCCGCCCGAACTCTCCAGATGCCGGACGAGCCCCACCAGATTGCTCTCCCCTGTTGTATCCATGAACGGCACCTTGCTCATCCTTAGCAGGACCACCCTTGGCTGCTCAGGCCCGGCTCCGGGCATCGTATTCTCGAAGCGGTAGGCCGCCCCGAAGAACAGCGGGCCTTCCACGTTGTAAATGCCGATCTGCGGGCAATCATGCTCCTTCGAGACCATATGCGGTCCCACTTTGACCGACTCCGGATCGGGCAGCACCTTGGACACGAGATGAACCTCGCCCATCCGCTTGACGAACAGGATAACGGCCAGCACGAGCCCCACCTCCACGGCCATCGTCAGATCGGCGAAGACCGTAAGCAGGAAGGTGATCAGCAGCACCAGCGAATCCCCCGTCTTCGTCTTGAGCAGATGAAGAAACGCCTTACGCTCGCTCATATTCCAGGCGACCACCATCAGGATCGGAGACATCCCCGCTAGAGGGATGCTTGAGGCATACGGAGCGAACAGCAGCAGAATCAGGAATACGACAACGCTATGGATCACGCCGGACAGCGGAGAAGCGGCTCCGCTCTTGATATTGGTGGCGGTCCGGGCAATCGCGCCGGTCGCCGGAATTCCGCCAAGCAGCGGAGCCGCGATATTGGCGATGCCTTGTCCGATCAATTCGCGGTTGCTGTCATGCCGGCTGCCGGTCATACCATCGGCCACAACGGCCGACAGCAGAGACTCGATTGCGCCCAGCATCGCGATTAGGAACGCAGGCCGCAGCAGCGACCGGATGCGCTCCCAGGTAATGATCGGGAAGTGAAAGCTCGGCAGCGTGCTTGGAATATCTCCGTAAGCCGAGCCGATCGTCGTGACCTTGCCGCTGAAGAACAGCGCCGCCAAGACGCTGGCAATAACCAGCCCGATCAGCGAACCCGGCACCTTGGGAGCGTACCGTTTAGCCAGCAGCAGTACGGCCAGGCAGACTGCCGCCGTCACAATGCTGTATACGTTAACTGTAGAGAGATGAATACCAATTTCACGCATATTATCTACGAACTTCTCATGCCGCTCCACACCCTTCAGGCCGAGGAAGCTGGCGATTTGCCCGGTAAAGATGATGACGGCGATTCCGGCGGTAAAGCCGATGGTGACGGGCTTCGGAATGAATTTGATCAGCACGCCCAGCCGGAGAGCGCCCATCAGGACAAGCATAATACCGGCCATCATGCCCGCGATGAGCAGATTCTCGTAGCCGTACTGCGCCCCGATGGCGAACAGAATCGGGATAAACGCGCCGGTCGGGCCTCCGATCTGAAACTTCGAACCGCCGAATAGCGAGATCATAATGCCGGCAATGATCGTCGTGTAAATGCCGTATTCGGGTTTGACACCCGAAGCAATAGCAAAAGCCATTCCCAAAGGAATGGCAATAACGCCGACAATTATACCGGATACAAGATCCTTCCGCAGAGAGCTCATACTATAGTTCTGAAATCGGCTCCATCCTATCATCTTTTAACCTTCTTTTCTCTGAATATCTGATTATTTGAATATATATGACACATTACTCCTGTCTTTTTTCAATGTCAATCCTAAAGTCAAAGATCATTGAAGCCGATCTTTATGAAGGCGTATTCAACACGAGCGATTCGGGAGCCGCAGCCTTCATTTGCTGCGGATCTCCTCCAGCAGAGAGATAGCGTTCACCAGATGGTTATCGAAAATTTGCTTGGCCACGGCCAGCAGATCCTTGATCAACGGATCGCGGAGCGAATAGATAACGGAGGTGCCCTCCTTCACGCTGTTCACCACGTTCTTCGCCCGCAGAACGGAGAGCTGCTGCGATACGGCAGAGCCTTCCGACCCCAGAATCGCCTGCATCTCGTTGACGGTCTTCTCCCCTTCGCTCAGCAGCTCCAAAATGCGGATGCGCATCGGATGAGCCAACGCCTTGAAAAATTCGCTTTTAAATTGCTGAATATCACTGTTCATTTCGCCCGTGCTCCTCACAGCTTCTTCAAATTCTTCGCTTCAAACTTTCCGCCTGTTATTTACAGCATACCCGCGAAATAAGCCGCGCACAACCCCGGTTCGCCTTCGCCGCCTCCGGCTGCCTACGCTGACAAGCCCGAATCGCCGGAACGCGGGAACCCGCCCTGTGCTAATAAGCCGCCGGATAGATGCGGATGATTCCGGCAGAAAGCTCCACTGTGCCGCCAATCGCCATAGGCTCGCCGAGACATTCGAACATAATCAGCGACTCCCCGAGCCGCATATAAGCCGTTCCGTCTTCTTCAATATCCTCCAGTGTACCGGTCAGGATATTCTTGCCCAACTCCATAGAGATCGCCGGCGGCTGCCCGGGAGCCGGAACGAGATCCACCCATTTAATAAAGAGCTCGGGCAGCTCAAGCTCGGCCTCATATTCCTGTCCGGGTACCAGGGAGGAGCCGAGCCATTGCCCCTTGCCCTCGCCGTAGGCCGAGGAGAAATATACCTCGCCATGGCGCTCTCCAGCGCGGGTTATCGTAATTCTCATCTTTCGCTTCTCCTTCCGGTATATCCTACTTTTTTACTTCGGTCTGCCGGTTTTGTCAATAGGCGCTGCTGCCTTGAGAAGATCGCCGGGCAGCCATATTGCCTTGAACGGCGGATAGCCGTATAGTGCTATACATAAGGAGGCGAACCTGTAAATGAAAGTTTCCCTGCTTCAACTCGACATCGCCTTCGGCAATCCGAAGGCCAATTACGCTGCGGCGGAGCGCGCCATCCGTCTTGCCGCGCAAGGACAGCCGGACTGCATCCTGCTGCCCGAGCTGTGGACGACGGGCTATGACTTGACGCGTCTTGATGAAATGGCCGATCCTGGCGGCCAGGCCGCAGCAGCGTTTATCGGCGGCTTAGCCAAGGAATACGGCATTAATATTATCGCAGGCTCCACCGCCTGGCAGCGCGCGGAAGGTGTAACCAACACCATGTTCGCAGCGAACCGCGAAGGCGTTCCTGCCTTGGAATACAGCAAGCTGCATCTGTTCCGGCTTATGGATGAGCATCTGTACCTCCAGCCGGGGTCGTCCAAAGGGCTGTTCCGTCTGGACGGCACCCCCTGCGCCGGCGTCATCTGCTACGACATCCGGTTTCCGGAATGGATACGCGCGCACATGGTCTCCGGAGCGGAGGTGCTGTTCGTCTCTGCGGAATGGCCGCTGCCGCGCCTTGCCCACTGGCGTGCGCTGCTCGTCAGCCGGGCGATTGAGAACCAGTGCTATGTTGTCGCCTGCAACCGGGCGGGGTCCGATCCCGCCAATGTTTTTGCGGGGCATTCCATGATTATTGATCCCTGGGGAGAAATCGTCTGTGAGGCGGGCGAAGGGGAGGAGATTATATCCGGCGAGCTTGATCTGGCCAAAGTGCGGGAAGCGCGCAGGCAAATCCCGGTATTTACCGACCGAAGACCCGAGATGTACAAGTAAGCGCCAAGGACCCTTTTTACTCAAAAAAGAACCTCCCGAATGACGATAACCGCCATACGGGAGGTTCTGATGAATAACTGCTGCGGGTAAAATGTCTATGACATTCCCCTTACGCCTGTTCTGCGTTGTATACCTTAATATCAGGCGGAGCTGTAAGGAAATTCTCCGCTTTGCCCACAAAACCGGTAAAGTGAGGGGTAGCGTTATGGATATCGACGGCCGCGGAATCGCGCCAGGCTTCGACCATAATGAACACATTCTTTTTCTCCGAATGCTCGTACAGGTCATAGTACACGTTGCCCTCTTCCGCTTGGCTCCCCGCAAGCAGCAGCTTAATCTCGGTCAAGAATGCTTCTCTCTTTTCCGGATTTACATAAAACGTAGCATGGATAATAATCATGATTTCTCTTTCCCTCCTTGATCTTATTCCTCTATATTCTACGCCTTAAATCTATTTATTTCCATTCGGCGATTTTGTCGATAGGCAGACGGACTGAAGAGAAGCCTTCCTCCGCCGCTTTGCCGATCGAGAGCAGCATGACGGGCACGTACCGATCCTTGTCCCAGCCGAAGGCTTCCGCGACCTTGTCCTTGTCATAACCGCCAATCGGATTCGTGTCATAACCGTGATCCCGGGCCACCAGCATAAGCTGCATCGAGACAAGCCCTGTGTCAATCAGCAGGATTTCCCGTTTGACCTGCGGCGGCAGGACGGCAAGATGGCTGTTTATGCCTGCCAGTTGTTTCTCCTTCACTTCAGCCGGCATCCATCCGCGCTCAACGGCGGTGCTGTAAATTTCCTCGGCATAGTCGAAGCTGTTCATGTCCCCGAATACCGCAATCACCGCTGAAGAAGTCTCTACCTGCTGCTTGTTGTAGCGGGCCAGCGGCGCCAGAGCCGCTTTTCCTTCCGGGCTGTCAATCACAAGGAACCGCCAAGGCTGCATGTTGACCGTAGAGGGCGCAAGCGTCGCTTCCGTAAGAATTTGCGTCATTTCCTCTTTGCTGATTTTTACAGCTGGGTCATATTTGCGAATGGAGCGCCGGCCGGTAAGAATCTCGGTAAAATCATTGTTAAGCGTCTTGTTCATCAGTAGATCTCTCCTTTGTATAAAAAAGATTGTTCGATTCGGATGCGTTCAGTCTGGGAAGTTATTATTCTATATAAATTGTAAAAGATTAATTTTTATATGATTTATGTTACAAGCCGTTCATTGACCCGTGGGCGATTATGCTAAAGAGAGAAGCTGAAACGTTTCTTGCGCCGGAAATCTCTAATTGAGGAGAAAAGGAGGCGGGTTATGAGTACAACGGCAGATTTGGTCCCTCGCGCCATGCGCGGCGATCCGGACGCTTTTCAAGCGCTCATTCATCAAGAGAAAGAGAAGCTCTACAGAATGGCCTATGTGTACATGAGAAATGAGGCGGATGCGCTGGAGGTTTTTCAGGAGACCGTCTATAAGGCGTTCAAGTCGATATCCTCGCTCCAGGACAGCCGTTATTTTTCTACTTGGCTCACGCGGATTCTAATTAATACGGCTATCGCCCACTTAAAAAAGAACCGCAAAGTTACCGCAATGAGTCCGGAAGCGCTTGAAAATATCGGGGATTCGTATCAGCTCCAACTGGAGGATCAGCTCGATCTGCTTCAGGCCATGGAGACGCTTGAGGAGAAATATAAGACGGTGCTGCTGCTTCGTTACTACAAAGATTACTCGGTTAAGCAAATTTCCGAAATTCTGGGCTGCCCGGAAGGAACGGTAAAGACGAACATTCACCGGGGCCTATCGATTCTGCGGAAAAAGCTGAAAGGAGCCATCTGCGATGATCCAAGAGATTCATTCCTTTAAAAAAGAAATCGACAACATTCCCGTACCCTATGACAAGTTGGACGCTATCATTACGAAGACGGTTCAAGCAACCGAAGCAGGCAAGAGGACGAAGATGCGAAAAAAAATGGCATATGCAGTGGGGGCGGCGGCCGTTGCTTGCGGTCTGTTGTTCGGTTCGGCGGCCCTGTCTCCGGCAATGGCAAGCATTGTGTCCAAAATTCCGGTCATTGGGTCAGTATTCAGCCAGTACGGAGACAGCGGTTTGAAGCGCGTAAGCGAAAATGGATTAACTTCAGCGGTTGGCATAACCAAAGTATCTGGCGGCGACTCGCTTACCATTAATGAGGTATTCTACGACGGGACACGTTTAAGTATCGGGTACTCGCTGGAAACGGAGAAGCCGATGGGAAAAGCTTATTCTATGTTAAGGACAGGTCTCACTGTCAACGGAAAAGTGAAGGGTTTCTCCGGTAGTGAAAAACAAACGGAACTCACCCCGACCTATCGTACCGGTATTTTGGAAATCGATCCCCCTACGGATCTTCCGGATCAGTTCAAGCTGGGTCTAACCTTCCAAGCCGAAGACAGCAAGCAGTGGGAGTTCTCCATACCCATAAGTGCGCAAGCCGATACCAAACTGGCAACCATTGATCATAAGCAGCAGGCTGGCGGCATCGACCTGGCGGTACCCGAAATAACAACAGGCCCGGCGGGAATACGCCTCACATACAATGCGGTATCCTCGGAAACCAATGATTTAGTCAACTATATATCATTCATTGCCGTCGATGAAACAGGGCATGAATTGGGCAATCACTCGGGTGGAGCCCAGAGCTGGATCAGCGGCGGAAAACGATACTCCACCGGTACTCAGCTATTCGATCCGCCTTCAGCCGGTACAAAAACCTTAACATTCACTCCTCATTTGTCTTTCCCAAGCATGGGCGGCGGGGTTGCGATTGACCAAGACGGCACAGAGACACCGATCGAATTCACTCCTCATCAAGCATCGGAAAAAATCAAATTTGACAGTTTCACCGTGACCCTGCCTTAAGGTTCGTACACATGACAATTAGGAGCTTACTGAGTTCAGAAGCATTCCTTTGTATTTTAGCGGGAGTGTCCAATAAACCATAGAAATGGCTGCGGCAGCGTCCTTTTTTTGAGGTGTACCAGCCCCTTCAATTTGAAATGCCGCAACAGCTATTCGACATTTGGTCATACCGAAACACAAAAAGCAGGCCACCAGTTTTGGCCTGCTTTTTGTGATGCTCTACAAATAATACATTGACTAACCCTCATATGTGCAATTGACTCACCCGAAGGTACCGAGGGAGCGTAACAATCCCCGTCGCGTAAAGGCTGCTGTTCAGTTGGCCGCCTCAGCAGTTGTCTTGAGATCGGCAAGCCAGGCATTGAGCGAGGACGTTAGCGCCGCGCGCATGCCGTCGGGGTCGGCCGCTACTGGCGGACCGTCCCAGGACTCAGTGGTATGCACGACGACTCCTTTGGAGGTGGGAGTGATGGTCCACACGTGGACGCCCTCGATGCCTTGTGCCGGCCCTCCCCAAACGATACGCCGCATAGGGTCGACCTCGCGAATGGTGGAGACGATGGGCAGCCCGTGAGTCTCCCACTGGAAGGTGCTTCCCACCGCGAGCGGACCGGATAACCGGGCCTGGGAGACGTTTTTCTGCCAAGTTGGCCACTTGTCAATACCAGTCTGTATCCGCCATACGGTCTGCTGCGAAGCTTCGATCTCGATGGAAAGGTCGACTATGACCTGGGCGTTTCGGTCAACATCGACGGTGGTCCGTTGGGAATCATTGAAGTGCCTCACACCAAGAATCCCCCCGCCAATCAGAACTAATATCAGTAAAAGAAAGCTCATCGTGAATGCTTTTGACTTAAACGATCTTTTCAACATATTTCATCTCTCCTTAGTGATTAATTTCATAAACGGTTAAAAGCATGTTACAACTTCCCTTTATTTAATTGATCAATCAATAACTATTGGGCAAAAGATACCTTGCTCTTCAATGCCAAAACAGTCGAAGTAATACCTTCCTGGAATGGCGTCGCGGTGATCGGTCCGATTAGCCGTTTGTATTTGTCTCCGCTTAGTGTCAGCGGATCTTCGGTTAGATAAAGCATCTCAATGACTTCTTTCATGACGGGCACGCTCATACCCAGCATCGATAAACCTATTTTTTTCAGTGGAATGACCGGTTTAACATGGCCGCTTGCCGCTTGCGCAATCCGTACGATCTCCCGTCCCGAGATGATCCCAGCCCCCGGTATATTCCAGTTCTGTCCGTAAGCGAAGTCTTTGCCTGCCAGCTCGGCAACCATGGAAGCCGCATCCGGCAAATAGACGAATTCGCGGGGAACATGCATGTTGCCGACGAAAAAAGCCATTTTCCCAGCAGCGATCGCTTCAAGGGTTGAACCTAGATACGAGGCTTCATTAGCCGTAGGCCCATAATAATCGGGCAAGCGAACAATCATAACTTTGGCCTTGCTCCACCGCTTGCTGAACAGCATCCGTTCATAGTCCAGGCGGACTTTTCCTTTTTTCGTATGAGGCTGCTTGGGATGCTCTTCTGTGACAAGATCCATCTGTTTTCTCCCATAAGGATAGATCCCGTCAATCGCTACAACTTTAATCGCAAGCCGTTCTGCCGCCTCCATCACCGATTCGCCTAGCGGTATCAGCTTGTTCACCATCTCGTTATAGGGTACGTTCGCGCAATGGAACAATACGTCCGCGCCGCCTGCTTGAACTACAATATCATCGGGGCGCATTGCGTCCCCTACGGCAAGGGTCAAATGCGCGGGATTTCCAAGCTTTTCTGCAAAATGCTCCAATTTCTGATGCGAACGCCCAAAGGCAATGGTACGTATCCCCCGTTTGACCAGTTCTTCCGTGATCGCTGCTCCCGTTCCGCCCGTTGCTCCAATTACAATCGCTTTTTCCATTTCATCGACCTCATTTCGTATTAGTTATTGATCAATTACTAACTTAAATTCATGATATCATCTAATTATTGATTGGTCAATCACTAAATGAGAAATTTTTTTCGAAGACAGGAGAACATCCCGATGCATCCTCCGAATGGAATCGGGACGTTCTTCGCCAATTTAGAGGGGCATGATGAAGCAAATAATGCAAAAACCTGAAATTGTGCATCTTTTGGCCGCCTGAGAATGGCTGCTGTATCATATGCCTACGAAAATACAGGTATTTCCTCGCTCAGCCTCACATTCAGTCAGCACAGCCTGAAATTCCTGTATGAACGCAGGAGTTTCTGTTGAATAAGCGCTTTAGGGTAAAAAAGCTGCATCTTAGCTGTTTTGCAGAGCGCTGGGCTAAGATCACACGCAGCCTAACCTCGTTACCTGATGTTGGCGCGATTGCCCCGACTCCTAATCAGGCCCTACGGAGGGATTGACGAATAGAATAACAGAAGCCAGCAGGTCTCCAATAACCGGATGACCTGCTGGCTTCTTAACTTTTTGCGTGAACGGGACAGCCCGCATACCTATCACGCCGCTTACTGGGTAGCGCGGCTCACTGGGCATACCGCTCACGCAGCATCTTTGCCGCTTCCAGCACCCTTGGGTCGCTGTATCCAAGGCGGTAGCCGGTCGCCGCCTCCAGCTCGGAAGCCTTCACCAGCTCCGTACCCCTGGCTGCGACCGCCTGCCGGACTCCGTCCGCGAACACGCCAGCCGAATCCGGTCCGCCCAGTTCGCCGAGTCCGCCGATCGTTTCCGGCCGCACCAAGGGATAGTCCAGACCTGAAGCGCCGCAGACGGCTTCCTCGTAGAAGCGGCGCACCAGCTCGCCGCGCTCCCATCCGGAGCCGCTCACCACAACGAAAGCATGCACAAAGTAGGCATGGCTCTGCCGCCGCTGGGCGATTCCGCAAAACTTCCGGCCCCCGATGGACAGGTCGTAATCGCCGGGGCAGTAAGACCCGGCAACTTCTGCCGCGACGATTTGCGTGGCGGCAGCCGGGTGGGAGACGCCCGCCGCCTCCGCAATCAAGGCGGCAAGGAGACGGAAATCCCGGTGAAAATCGAGCGTTCCCCGGCTCTTGGGCAGGATCAGGGAGACGTTGACGACTCCCGTATCCAGGGGAACGGCCGCGCCGCCGGAATGTCTGACCGCCGTGCGGATGCCGCGCGCTTCCAGGCTCCGCATCGCCTGCCCGGCGCAGGGCAGGCGGCTGTCCCGGAGCCCGAGCGCCACTCCGCCGGGGTGGCTCCACAGATGCAGTGACGGCGGCACAAGCCCCGCGCCGACATCCCGGCACAGCGTTTCTTCAAAGGCAAAGGGGATCAGCATATCGCCGCCCCCTTCTCTTTCCGCCGGGCTGCCGGACAGATGCTCAAAGAGCGCCATACGCCCGGGAAGCGTCCCGGACGGACCGGATTGCAGCCCGTCCGTTCCGCCTGTTATATTGCTTTTGCTCATATCGTCCATTGATCATGTATGATGCCTACAAGCATCCACTGCCCGCCTTCCTTAACGAATACAAGCCGCAGGCTCTGCCAGTCCATGCCGTCATACTGCGGATCGAACCCGTCGTAATGGTATTCAACCACGATGGCATCCGGGTACACGCTCCGCGCGTTATTCAGCGAATTGCCGGTGCCGATAGTCTGATTGTAGCCCATTTCCGGCGCTTCCGCAAAATCGGCGCTGTAAATGAATTTATCGTAATACTGCGCGAACGTCAGCTTGATCGGGTCGCCTGTTCCATCGTAGGCGCCCCAGGTTCGGACGGTCCCGTCCGCACCGGCCGCCGCGATTTTGCTGCGGCTCAGCACGATGTCTTTTGCGGTGTCCACATAGCCATACGGCGAGAAGCGGACGCCCCGGGTGGAGTGAACCATAGAAGAAAGAGCGGCCCAATCCTTAACCTTCAGCGCCTGCACCGCAGCAGCGGCCCGCTCGGCAATGACCTTCTTCGCGCTGGCCGGGTCAAGCGGCAATATAATCTGAGCCGTGCCTGTCTTCACGTTCCAGGAAATAGTCGCGTCCACGCTTTCCACTACAAAACGCAGGGGGACATACACACGGCCGCTGCGGATTTCGGCAGGAACATCCAGAATGACGGTCCCTCCGTTCCTTAGCGCCCGGCTGCTGCCCGCCTTAATCTCCGCTTGATGCGAAGCTCTCTTGATGGTCGCCGTCCGGGAAGCCGCATCCCAGTACAGCTGCGCTCCCAGCCCTTTCGCCATGTCCCGAAGCGGAGCCATGACTCTTCCCTGCTTTACGTAAGCCTGAGATTCAAGCGTAAGCTTTACGCCATTGACCGTCACGGAGGTCACTCCGGCCGGAGAAGCAGCCTGGGCGGGTGTTCCGCCGGTACCTGTAATCCATACGGCTAATCCAAGGCAGACACAGACGGCTGTTATTTTTTTGAACATTCGTCTCACCCTTTCTGCAGCAGATAATTGTGATAGAATTAAAATATAGCTATTCAAAATTTAAGACGCTCTAAACTCATAAATGGTTGCGCTATCATTACTGCTTGGATTCAATTTCCACAGAACAGTCCCTGAGGCGATTATAACTTGGGAGTGATGACGAATGACAACCGATATGGCAGCCCATAGTTCCGAGACAAGCGGAGCGCCGCAATGGGAACAGGCAATGACGAAGCTGTACACAAGCTTTATGGATTATGGAACAGAGGCGCTGAAAGACTTTGACGACGAGGCCGTTCATCAGGCGAGGGTAAGCAGCCGCAAGCTGATGACGCTTCTGTCGGTTCTGGACCCCGGACATTCCTCCGGCCTAACCGCCAATTTCAAGCAGGCCCAGAAGCGGCTGGGTAAGGTAAGGGACGCCGATGTGCTCATTCAGTCCTTCAAGGAAAGACGCAAAGCAGCCAAGCTGAGCGGCGACAAGAAGACCGCCAAGCTGCTTAAAGCGGTGATCCGGCATCAAAAAGCGCAGCGCAGACAGCAGCGCGCGAAGCTGGCGGATGCGCTGCCTGTGCTGATGAATGGGGGGCTCCAGGGCAAATGGGATGAATTTATTAAGGAACGGCTGCCGGCTCTTGTTGCCGATATCGACGTCAATATTACGATGCGCGAGCTTGAGGTCGCTTTCGAGCAGCAAAAGGAGCAGTGCAAGGAGATGTTCAAGCAAGAACCCCCCGGTTCCCGGAAGGCTCTGGATGAACTGCATAAGCTGCGGATATCGGCCAAGCGTATCCGTTATACCGCAAACGCGGCAGCATTCGCGCTGGACCAGAAGTTTCACGCGAATGAAGCGATATACAAAGAGGTTCAGTCGGAGCTTGGGGACATCACCGATAAGCGGGTATGGCTGGATACCATGGAAGACATCGGACGCAAGGAGTTGGACACCAGCCGCGCAACGTGGACTACCTTTATGGAAGGTCTTCAAGCCGAGCTGGAGGATGCGGTTCGCCGGAACACGGTTGTAGACGTGCCGGATGCCCCATAGTTTGATAGCCGGGTTGAATCTAAAACACTATAATATAGGGGAGGTTATAACGTTAATAGCGATTATACTTCCCCCTTCTTTTTAACATATAATCCGTCAAGATAATACTCCATTGCAGCTAAAGCACTTTTGTTAAAATCCACTTTGAAGCCTTCAAGCTCATTGTCATCTATGGCCTTACGAATGACATCAGGAACACTGGCCATATTTACATACCCTACGATCATCGCATTCTGTGCCATCAGCAAATCAATTGAAGCTTCTGCGGTTAAATATTCAACTCTTTCCGCCAGCATCTCCCCTATTTTTTCTAAAAAAGCGTACATATCTACCTTATCTTTGATTGCTGTTTCATAATCAATATTCTTTTCTAGAATGGTATTCTTTATGGCGTTCAATCGAATCAGAACCGAATCCGGATCAAGAATGCTTTCCATCCAGCTTAAAAAGAAATGTTTGAAATCCTCATGACTCATCGTTTCATACTGAGAGATTAAATTCATCAGATTATTCAAATGCTTCCCGTATTCGATATATAACATTTCCATAAAAAGGACTTCCTTGGTGCTGTAGTAATTGAATAACGTTCCTTTGGAAACATTCGCCGCTTTGGCAATATCCATCATTTTAATATCGTTAAATGTGCTTTTCTTAAACAGTTCATACGCTGTATCTAATATTAGCTTGGCTTTTTCTGCTTTAGCGCTTTCTGTCATGGCCCTTTTCATCCAAACACCCCAAATCATTGAACTAGCTTCATTATACGCTAAGTTTCTATTTCTCATAAGGCAGCAGCTCAATGAAAAAACCCCCTTGAATCGTTCTTAGCTCAAAGGGGTCTATTACCGTTTTTCTTTTGCTTATTTGCTAAATGAACGTTCCTTTACCATTTTGATAAATGCTTCATCACCCATTTGTGCTCTGGCGCCAATGGCCTGGACTGCATCTTCTCCTGCTATATATCGTACTTGATCCTTACCATCCGTAGCCGCTTCATAAATGACTTTAGCAATGACAATGGGTTCACTTTCTATCAGCATCGATTGGATGGCTTGTTGGAACGTATCAAAATCTTCATTGTAATCTTCCACAGTTTCAGATGCAGTGATAACCAATGAACGGCCGCTAAAATCGGTGGCAACCCCGCCCGGTTCAACGAGCTTGGCCTTGATCCCTAATCGACCCAATTCAAATCCAAGTGACTCGGTGAAGCCTTCAACCGCCCATTTCGTTGAATGGTACATGCTCAAATACGGAAAGGTGGTCTTTCCGGCAACCGAAGAAATATTAATAAACAGACCCTTTTTGTTTTCTCTGAAATGAGGTAAGAAAGCCTTGGTCACTGCGAACAAACCAAAAACATTGACATCATATTGGCGCTTGATTTGCTCATAATTGGCTAACTCAAAAGCCCCCATTAATCCGTACCCTGCATTGTTCAACACGACATCGACTTTCCCGAAATCATTGATAATTGCGTTTTTTGCGGACTCTATACTCTCAAAATCTGTAACATCCAATGGATAGATTTTAACATTTTCAATCTCAGTCAGTTCGGTTTCCTTATCTGGAGTACGCATAGTCGCCGCGACTGTCCATCCTTTTTCAGCAAAATACTTAGCCGTCTCCTTACCGATACCAGACGATGCGCCCGTAATTACAACTACATTGTTCGCCATAATCCATTTCCCCTATTCTGTTCGTAATTTTAAAAAAAGCTTAACCGCAAAACTTCGTTTAACTTTCTTGAAAGAATTCTTAAAACAGAATTGGAATTTAATTCATCACCCCTCACGAAATGACCTTAGGTCAGTGACCTTGGGTCAATAATAAATGACCCTTAGTCAATTGTCAAGCGCGATGATTTCCGATAGAGGGAATATCAAATGGGTGATCCCGGCTACCTCCCCAACCATGAAAAAGACTCGCGGATGACCAACCGGCCACATGTCCGCGAGCCTTCGCTTCGCCTAATTATGATAGATGTCTGCTCAGAACGCCCGTATATACCGATTTCGGGCTTAGGCCGACCAGCTTCTCCACCGGCTGTCCGCCCTTATAGAAGATTACGGTCGGCATGCTCATGACACCGGCTTCTGCAGCCAGCTCGGGCAGCTCGTCGCAGTCAACCTTCACGACGGATACCGCTTCACCGTAATCCCGGTCCAATTCCTCCAATATCGGCAGCAGATTCCTGCAAGGCGGGCACCATGCCGCTCCGTAATCGACAAGCACCAGACCGCCCCCTGCTACCTCTTCCCTCAGACCCTCAGGTGTTTCCGCATGTTTAATCGCCATTAGAATCATTCCTCTCCTGCTTTAGTTTGAGTTTCAGCGCCGGAACCTTCCCGCTCCCGCCGAATGGAAGCCATTCTTTCCTCCAAATTAAGCTTGATCTGAGTCAGCTGATGCAGCTGACGTTCAATCTCCTCCAGCTTGGACTCATACAGCGGCATCACCTCGGCGCAGAAAGCCTCCTTGTTCTTCAACACGCAGTGTAAAAAACCCGCGATTTCCTCTGTCGTCAGTCCTAAGTTTAAGTACAGCTTGATCGTCCTCACCGTCTCCGCAGCAAGCGGAGAATATTCGCGGTAGCCGTTGGCCAGACGGACCGGCGAAATCAAACCTTGTGACTCGTAATATCGAAGCGACCGGACGCTAACGCCCGTCAGTTTGGCAAGCTCGCCTATTTTCATTGCATTTCTCTCCGGATTATGAGAATGTTTAGGTTCATTATAGACCCTGACACCAGTGTCAAGGTCAACTACTTTTTGCGGCCTGCCGGTCCGCTCAAAATGCTGACATATTTGAACAGAGATTTTCATCCCAATGGATGTTTGTCAAATTGACAAAGCAGCAATCCGCCCATATTGTTGGTATAACTATTATTTACAGAAAGAAGAGATCGGATTTGGGGAATGATAAAAATACAGAAGGCGCTGCTCCATACCGGAGAGCGCCCTCTGTAATCCGCGGCTTGTTCATCAAGTCAGCTATTCTTTTTCTTGCCGCCGCTCTTCATAAATTTCCACACCGCCAGCAGGCAGCCAATCATCCCAAGTCCGAGCAGGAGCTGCTGCAAGACGCCGAGCATTTTCGATTGATATGAAGGAATCTGGCTGCTAATAATGATGAGTATAATGGAGACGGCAACCATGACGCCGGTTCTGTTCTTCACTGTGACCCTCCTAAAATGGATTTCTGTAAAGCATTAACACGACCAGCACGATCAGCAGTAGTTCAATGGCAGTCAGGGAAAAGAACACCAGCCGGATGAGCATAGAGGACGAACGGAACTGCTCCTTGTTGATCCCTTCTCTTTTTCGCAAATAATCCCAAGTAGCTCCGGCTACCACGCCTCCCCCTAGCAGTACTGCGGAAATACCCGCGATGGCCGCGACCATATGGCCGACTCCGCTGTACCGGTTATCCCCGAACACGAGACCGGCCGCCAGAAAGCCGAGACCCACCAAGGCGACTGCGGTGCGAATCCAGGCCAGATACGTCCGTTCGTTCGCCAGATGCTGCTGTGTGTATTTCGATTCCGATTCATTCCCCTGCGGCGTCAAATGCTTCAACCCCTTAATGATTAAAACCCTTAATCCATCATCAGGTTGATGAATCAAGGGCTTATCTGTTCTTTAGCGGCGCGGCTCCGGAAGTGACGGATTAAGAATCCGCCGAGCTTCCTTTGGCCTCAAGAAGCTGGTTCAGCACATTCTCAAGCTCCCGCCCCGGCAGAGCATCCAGAAGAACAGATTGAACGGTGGCGTACGCACGGTCCACCTTCTCCTGGCCAAACGGAGTCAATGAAGTGTAGACGCTTCTGCGGTCCTCCTCGCAAATATGTCTTTTCAGCGCTCCGCAGCCCTTGGCCTCGAACCGGCTGACTAACCGCGACATCGCGCTCTGGCTCAGCCCAACCATCGATTCGAGCTGCTGGAGACGGAGCTTTTTCCCGGGTGCTTCGGACAAAAACAACAGCAAATAAAATTCCTTCAGGGACATCCGATGCCTTTCTTGCAGCGCTTGTTCCAGCCTGCCCGCCGTATTCGACTGAATATGGGTCAGCGCCAGCCAGCCGGCCATAAGCCCGTTCGATTCCGCAAATTCCATATGGTAAATTCCCTTTCGTCTAAGCTAACTTTATTATATCATCCGCGCATTTTTTTCACACGGCGTATGCGGGGCTTTATCTTTTGACCGAACCGGAAGTTTCTTTGTCCTTCTGCTTCCTCAGATCTTTCACACCCGCCAAGGTTGTCCCTTGAGGGATCGGCAGGAGGTGGCTCTTGGATGTCCCGATTAGCTGAGAGGTGTAGATGCCTGTATGGCCCGAGAACAGATAGCTGACGAGACAGGCAATGAACATGTAAATCGCCGCATCCGACCCGAACAGCTCAATTCCCATCAGAAAGCATGCGATCGGAGTGTTGGTTGCGCCGCAAAATACGGAGATAAATCCGAGACCCGCCAAAAATGGAGCGTATAGATGCAAAAATCCAGACAGCGCGTTCCCCAAAGTGGCCCCGATTGCGAACAAAGGCGTCACCTCGCCCCCCTGAAATCCAGCTCCCAAGGTAAGAGAAGTAAAGACCAGCTTGCCCAAAAAAGCGAACGGAGAAACGGTTTCCGTAAAAGAACTCTGAATGAGCGGAATGCCCAGCCCCAAGTAATCGCGGGTTCCCAGCAAATAGACCAGACCGATGATGACCACGCCGCCCGCCGCGCTTTTCAGCATGGGGTTCTTGAACAGCCTGGTGTACCCTTTTTTCAGCGCGTGAGTCAATTCACTGAATACAATACTGGTCAACCCGAACAGGATCGCGGCGAGGACGACCTTAAGGATGACGATCCACGTTAAACCGGGCACTTCGCCGATATGGTAATGGATATGGGAAACGCCCCAGAACGATGTCGTGACCAGATTGCCCGTAAAAGCAGCCACAAATGCCGGAATCAGCGCTTCGTGACTGATCAACCCGATGGCAAGCACCTCGAGGCCGAACACCGTGCCCGCCAAAGGTGTCCCGAAGATCGAGCCGAACCCGCCGCTTATGCCGCAGATCAGCAGGATTTTGCGGTCGAGGGACCGGACGCGGAGTATTCTGCCGAACCATTCGGCCAGACTTCCGCCCATCTGTACGGCTGTACCCTCGCGGCCCGCAGACCCGCCGAACAAATGCGTGACCAAGGTTCCGAATAAGACCAGCGGCGCCATCCGCAGCGGAATGGTCTCATTGTCATTGTTGATTTGTTCAAGAATCAGGTTGTTTCCCTTCCCGCTATTCTTGCCGATCTTCAGATAAAGGAAGCTGACCAGCGCCCCGCCGAGCGGAAGCAGAAACAGCAGCCAGGGATTTGCCATTCTCAGATCGGTCACATAATCCAGACTTTTTAGGAAAAACGCGGAGGCCGTGCCGGAAAGTACGCCCACACCGCTCCCGAGGACCAACCATTTCAGCAGCGTACCCGCTAGAGCGGCAAACCTCCATTTTTCGCTCCACAGCGCCCGCTTTTGTCTTGCAGCATTCATCTTCTTCTTTCCCTTCCTAGTTAAAAATAAAAAAACAGACCCCTACCAGGGAAGTGAAAATCCTCTGGTAGGAGTCATCAGCCTCGCGGCGGTTATGGCGAACTCCATCGCCCCGTATTAGTTAGGACGATTCTAATTCATTTTCGGGAGATCGTCAATGAAATAACTTATAACAAAACTTATACGCATAGCAAAACCATTTCGCTTTTTCTTAGTCTAACTATACATAATGAATCCATCTACAAGGTGATGATCTCATGACGATACGCAAGAAGAAACGGCTTTACCGTCCTTTTAGGGATGATAACGTTTCTCGTAGAAATATAAAACAAAATGATAAGCGCTCAGCTTATAAATTCTTATATTTTAGAAACGCGCTGCTTTCCATTCTCGCCCTGTCTTCTCTGTTATATTCAGCCTCCGCCCATGCGGAGGGTGCGGCCAAGCCGGGCACTCAGACGGCTGAAACGGCTTCCCGGACGGCCGGAACCGATCAGGCGGCTGCCGGGACCGTTCAGACGGCTCCGGATGCCCAGACTATCCAGCCGTCCCAGACCGTTCCCGCGCCGATATCCATCTATCTGGACGGCTCGCTGCTTCAGACCGAGGCGGAGCCGGTTAATGTGAACGGCACGCTGCTCGTTCCCATGCGCCGTCTGTTCGAGGGACAGGGGGCCAAGCTGTCCTGGAACAATGCGGACAAGACGGTCACGGCCACGAAGGACGGCACTACTCTGACCTACCGCATCGGGGATCTTACCGCTACGGTGAACGAACGGACGGTGCAGCTTAGTACGCCCGGGCAAATATCCGGGGGATATACGATGGTTCCGCTGCGCTTCGTCAGCGAATCTCTTGGCAGCACCGTTGCCTGGGACCAGGCGGCCCGCTCCGTCCAAATCTCCACGATGACCTTCGAAACGACCATCCGGTGGGGCGTCAATCTGCGCAGCTCGCCGGATCCAGGCAGCGGCCCGGCAGATGCGGCAGCTCCTTCGCTGAAGCTGGGTAGCCGTTCAGCGGTTGCGGGCGGCCGTTCACCAGTTTCAGCCGCCGGTGCGCCGGATACGGGCGGCCGTTCGCCAGCTTCAGCCACCGATTCGCCGGATACGGGCGGCGGCTCAGACATTCTGGAGCTGCTGCCCACGGGATCGAAAGTCCACGTCGTGCTCGAAGTAGATGCCTTCTGGCTTGAGGTGCGGACCCCGGATAACCAGACGGGATACATATCCGCGAAACCGAAGTATACCGACTATACCAGCCCGTCCCTGACCGATAAGCAGGCGGACGAGCTGATCGCCTACGGCGAGACCTTTCTCGGCACGCCTTATGTATTCGGAGCCTCGCCGGACCAGACGGGCAGCTTCGACTGTTCTTCCTTTGTGAAGCGCGTCTTCCAGGATACGCTCGCGGTTGATCTTCCCCGCGTGTCCTATGATCAGGCCACGACCGGCACTGAGGTCGGGTTGGACGAGCTGCGCAAGGGCGACCTGCTGTTCTTCGGCGCGCGCGATTTGAACATCGGGCATGTCGCCATCTATGCGGGCGACAACCAGCTGCTGCATACCTATTCGGTGAAATACGGCGTCCGCACCGAAGCCTTCAGCGACTACTGGAAGAAACGGTTCGTGACGGCGCGGCGGGTGTTTTAGGACAGGCTTGCGGCTTTTCGTTCATAATATGAGAAAGCTCCTGATTCATGAGATTTGCTCGAAGCACAAAAAGGCCCGCCGTGGTTCGCATTGTGAAGAGACGCGGCGGGATCTGTTGCCTTTATTATACTCTGAGCTCCTGTTAAGACCATTGGTGAGAAGAATCATACCCGGCTCAGTTCATCCAGAAATGCCGGCCTTTTGCTGTAAGCATTCGTTAATGTCATCTTTAATTGCTGCAAACCTTCCTTGCCTGCTACTTCCTTGTACCGTTTCAGCTTCCGGCATACTTCCTTATATTCTTTCCGGTTGCTTGACCTACTTGCAGCCGCATTGATATGTCCGTCATAAATAGAAATGACTTCATCTTTGTACTTATCGGCCAGCCGGACCGCGTATTGTTCAATGGATGACGGGTTCTCTCTTACAAAATCCATCATGGCGTCAAGATCATCTTCCTCCTCTATCAGCTTTAGATAGAGATCTCTATTATGCCATCCCTCGGCTTTCTTTAACTCATTTTTCAAGCCTTCGTACAATTCCGCCTTACTCTCTCCGGCCAGCGCCGCCAGTTCATGGTAATAAGTAAAGTCCCCTCCAAGCAGCAGTTCTTTAGCCAGTGCCCCTTGTTCTGCATGAAGCGAAAGCTTCTTGTAGACCAAATATCTGAGCTCCTTCCATTTACGAACAAGGCCCGCATAGCTGTGGTCCTGCTGCTCCCCTGCTTCCGCCAGCGCAACCGCTCTATCATAGTCCTTATTCGCCATAGCCTGATGAATAGCCAGTTCCCTGAAAAAAGTATACTGCAAATGCTCCGCAATAAAATCTTTTTCCTCTTCAGGGCTCCCATTGTTCCGGATCATCTCAAACAGCAGCTTATGTGCCTGTTCGTCAAAATAATGCCCGTATTCTTCATCCGCCTTATTGGCAATTAAGCGTCTCACCTGGGTTTCCAGCTTCCCCCGAAGCTCTGCCGTCTCCGCCAGATCGGCACAAATAGCAAGCAGTTCCAAGCGAAATTCATCCCAACCGCGGAAAATATCGCTAGCGCTCATCTCCAAGACCCGGTCGAATAGCTTGTTAACCGTCTCGGCATTCTCATACTCCGCACTTTGTTCATCCGCAATTTGCCCGATCACTTCCAGCGTGTGCTGCACCAGTGCGCCGATCTCTCCATTGGAATCATCCGCATATTGAAAAGCACCTATTGCCTCATCCAGCACTAAAAAAGCGATGTCCAGAGCCAGCATAGGATCTTTCATGCCGCCGGATTTCTCCAGCAACTCTCCCATTTCATAGACAAAGCTCCCTGTTTCCCTATATGGAATGAAGCCTTCTCTGCCTGTGTACTTTTTTACGATAGAGTCGATCAACTGCTTGCAATGCTTCAATTCCTGATTCCGGTCCCCCTTGGAATACTTGACCATAATCCGGTTGCGGAAAGACTTGTCGCTGTCAGCAACCTCCAATATGATACTTATAAGTTCCTCTTGAGGAAGGCCGCTTAGGATTTGCTTGAGTTCAGACTGCTTTGTCAATGCTGCCACACCCTTATATAAATAATATCTCCGCAAAAAGAAGGTACCATAAAAAATAGACTCCTGCCAGGGAAATGAAATTCTCTGGCAGGAGTCATATCCAGACGATTAAGGAACCTCAATCGTAAAAGGAACGGTGACAATACGGCCATCCCGTTTGAATTGCCCCCACATTTTGTAGATACCGCTCTCCGAAAATGTAACGGAAAAGGCGGCTTGCGGGCCGGAAGAGCCCCAGTTCAACGGATGGACATGGAGAAACGTTCTCGCCGTGCTGTCGACGATCATCACATGTCCGACCGCCCCCAGGTATAGCTCCAAATCGCGAACGGGCCGACCTGTCCTTGAATCTTTGAAGGTGAAGGTCATCATGGTGTTTATCTTGGCTATCAGATGGTCGTAATGAAGGGAAACCCCCATGCCTTCAAACTGGCCGCTCAGTTGTGCGTCAGGCTTGAGCGGCTGCGGTGCAGGCTTCTCGCCGGAAACTTCCACGATTGTGCTGCGAGTCAGCGCATGATACCCGGTTGGCGTAAAATCAGCGAACAGCGTGTACGGACCGCCACTTGGAAAAGTAACGGCAATTTCAAAGCTTCCGTCGCCGTTGTAATTGGGGTGAATATGCTGGAAATGCCGCAGATCACCGCTTACGGCAACGAGATGCAGCCGCTGTTCATGGACAATGTCCAGCTTGGTCAGCGGCTTCCCCGCTCCGTCCGCAAGCTGCAGCTTTAGCTTGGCCGGTCTGCCCGCTTCAGGCTTGCCTTCCGGCCACGACCAAACCGCCTCGATGGCTTTCTCGGCAGATGTTTCGGCTGCGGCGCCGCCATGAGCATGCCCCATGGACAAGGACATTGGGTCCAAATACGGGTCCTGCAGCTCCTCTTTGGCAGCAGCGCCGCATCCGGATAGCATGACCGTAATGACAAGGATGAACACGGACAAGCGGTTGCACTTCAGCTTCATTATTTCTTCGTTTCGCTTTCCGCCGGCGCCGGCAGATCCAGAGTCGGCGTCCGGTCAATAAAATTGAACGGCTTCAGCATCGCCGATGCCCATTCGGTGGACATCATCGGCCACTCCTCCGAACGCGGAATGTGCGTTGTTCCCGTCGTAATCCAGACCACGTCATCTTTTTCATAGATATCCCGGTCCTGAGATGCCCATTTCGCAAGCCCCGTATCGTTCGGGTTCTGGTTGATGTACTTGCCCTCGGGGTAAATTTCGTCCGGTGAATAAGGAGTTACCCAGATATGTTTCTTCAAATAGCCCGCACGCTTGATCAGATAGTCGTCATCCCCGAACAGCGGATCTTCCGCGAAAGGATGAGTGCCGCCCGCATTCGCGATAATTTGGTAGCCGGTCAAGTACCCCAATTTGTTCTTTTTCTCCGGATTGGTAACAAGGACAACTTTGTCCGGATCGAATTTCTGCGCGGCTTCGAGCTCCGTATGATAGGTCTTCTGCTCCAGCACCATCTCCGTCTTCTTGCTCGGA
This sequence comes from Paenibacillus durus ATCC 35681, assembly GCF_000993825.1. Taxonomy (NCBI): domain Bacteria; kingdom Bacillati; phylum Bacillota; class Bacilli; order Caryophanales; family Paenibacillaceae; genus Paenibacillus; species Paenibacillus durus. The sequence continues at coordinate 5,276,560 of NZ_CP011114.1, read as the reverse complement.
TTATCCGTTATCGGAGCCGCTTTCGGATCAAGCACCAGCACGGTGTTCTTCTCGCCGTCCACATCCATGTCGAGGCGGAAATTATAAATATGCTGGTGATACACGGCCACCGTATGCTTATCGACAAGTGTACCGTTGCGGATTTCCGCATTGTTCGGATCAATATAGTGCTCGTCCGTACTCTTTACGCTCGTTGCTGCCGCGCCTTTCACCGCCTCAATGCCGGATGCGCCGACGTTGATCTTGATATTCGCGTTCTGCTGGAACACATAGTCAAACGTATAGTCATAGTTGCCGACCGTGGAGATGAACCGGACGACAAGCTCAAGACGGGCCCGGCTATCGGTCACTCCGGCCTCGTTATGTGTCCAGTCGGAATCGGCGTAGCGCTCGAAAATCCCGATAACCTTCGGGGACGTGTAAGGATTGCCGTTATCGTCGTTAAGCGTGGCGTCAATGAAGGTGGTATTGTTCGGCACGTCTGCGCCTAGCACCATCGGACGCCCAAGCTTGCCGACGCCGTATTCGCCGGAATCCATGTACGTCTTCCAGTACCAGTTCAGGCCGGGGTCACCATAAGGAACCGTCATCCCGCCAAGTCCGCCGCTGTACATGACTTTGCGCGGCTTGCCATGATCGTTGAAGGTCGCTGCCGAAATGACAGGACCGCGACGCGCGTCCAGCATAACGTGGAATTTCCAGCCCTGCCAACTGATCTCCTGCCCTTTTATCGTATAATTGACGCCTTTGGGCTGCGTAATGACGATCGGCTTAGCCGGCTCGCGTGTGCTGTCTTTGTCGCCTTTCCGGTATCCATGGTCGTTCATCGGCACCGGGATGACGCCCTCATCCTCGACTTTAAGCACTTTTTTCTCGTCAATATCAACGGTTACAACCAGGTTCTCGATCGGATGAGTAAAAAAGTTGCCGTCCCCCGTGTCCAGATAAGCCGTGTATTTGTACAGACGGCGGTTGGGATCGGCGTTGTCCGGTCCGTAATAGCCCACGGTAAGACCGACCAGCTTCACCTTGTTTACTTTGCCCGCCAGCCCGCGCTTTTTCAACGCCGCCAGGAACTCGGGATTTTTGTACACCACTGCGGACGGATCTTCGGCGAAGCTCACCATTGCATATCCGCCGGAAGTGTTCTCTTTCCACTCCACGATTCGCTTCGAATCGAGATCCACAACCCCTTCGTACACTTTACGCTGCTCGGAGATAACGAACGCCGCCTGGCGCGGAAGCTTGTTCGCCTTCATTTTTTTGGCCGCGTCATTTAGCAGTACCCAGTTCCATACTTTCTTCTTGTCCGGCTCCTTCAACGTAATCTCGGTAAAGCGCATGTCCTTCTTGTACTTCGAGCTGTGCTTGATAATATAAGACACCGACCTGATCTCCTGCTCCGTCAGCGGATTCAGCGGATCATACGCCACTTTCGGAGCAACGATCGCCGCCGCCTCGGATTTCCACGGTGACCCCGGAATTACGCTTGTCAAAAACAGCGCGGCCGCCGCAGTTCCGGCCAGAAGCATTTTCTTTTTCATCAAACATCCTCCCCATCCTTCTAGATAAGTCCGCTCAACCAGCCCCGATCAATGTAAGGTATGTTAACGTATAGAGCTTGGCTGTTCGTCCTACTATTCGAATGGTACTCATCCAAAGTAAAGATTCTAAGGTGTTCCAGGTAAAAATGATTCAAATTTTTATTAAATTCAGGTAAAGTGGAACTATGCTCGATACTTCACAGCATTAATTGTTAACTAACTTGACATGGTTTCAGTCTTGTTTGACCAGATCATGGGGAGGGATCTTACAATGCCGGGAGAGATGATCATGCTCGTCGATGACGAAGCGGATATTGGAGAGATCATTGAAATGTACGCGGTATCGGACGGTTTTCAATTCCAGCAGGCGATGAACGGGGCCGAGGCGCTTCGGATGGTGGATGCGTATTCGCCGGAGATCATTATTCTTGACGTGTTTCTGCCGGATATTGAAGGCTACGAGCTCTGCCGGCAGCTTCGCGCGGTCACTGATGCCCCTATCGTATTTCTTACCTGCAAATTTACGGAAATGGATAAAATCATCGGACTCAGCGTCGGCGGGGACGATTATATGAGCAAACCGTTCAGCCCGCTCGAGCTTATCGCCCGGATCAAAGCCCATTTGAGACGCACCCGGATGGCTATGCGGCGGATGGAGGAGCCGAGAAAGGCCAGCATACTCGCCTCCGAGTCGCTGCAGGTGAACCTCTCCGCGCATGAAGCTTATTTGCACAGCCAGCGTCTGGAATTATCCGCGAAAGAATACCAGCTGCTCACCTTTTTCATGAATCATTCCGGACAGGTGCTGACGGCGGAGCAGCTGCTGGACAAGCTGTGGGGATACGGCAAGGGCCTTGGCAGCAAGACGCTTCAGGTGCATATTGGCAACCTGCGGCGCAAAATCGAGGACGATCCGGCCAGACCCGAACGAATCGTAACGATTCGCGGCGTCGGCTATAAATTTTGCGAGCATGCGGCGATTATTTGACTTCTGCAGGCACCTTCAGGACCGATTCGCGCCAAAATCGCTGGCGGCGCAGCTGCTGTGCGTGATGCTGCTTAGCGCCGTCGTGCCGCTTCTGCTGATTGGCTGGCTGACAAACGAGTCGACGCGAAGTCATTTTGATACCTATGCCAAGATGCAGACGGGTCTTGTTGAACGGGATTACGTAACCATCTACCAGTCCTACTTGCAGGAGCAGATTTATGCCATCGACGCTGAAATGCGTAAGGTTGAGCATGCCGTAACAACCGCCCGAAGCCAGGCCGAGGCCATCCTTAACGGCGGCGCGTTATATCCCGGCCGTCCGCTTGCCCTTACCTCTCTCGGAAACGGGGCCTATGTCGAGGACCACGGCAGATGGGCCATCAAGCTGACCAAGGAACCTTCAAGCGCTTTCCCGAGGTCCATGCTGCGGGATTTGGCGCTCAGCACCTATCTGAACCCTTTTTTCGCGGGAGAACTGGACCGTAATCCCAATATTATTGCCATGTACTATATGCATCCGCTGGGCGGTACGCTCTCTTACGGCTCTCAATCGGGATATGGCCGTCTTTTTAACGGAGAGGGTCCGATTACCAGCTATGCCTTCTACCGGGATGCCCTGCAAATTTCAAGCTCCGAGGATAGAGTAGTCTGGACGAAGCCGTATTGGGACATCACTCCGAACGGACGCGTCTTCACGGCGACGGCACCGATCTATGACAGCAGCGGTACGCTTCGCGGCGTCGTGGCCGCCGATGTTACGGTTGATGATTTTGTGGCTCATGTCCTGGGCGCCCATTTTAAGAGCAGCGATGCTTTCGCCTTCCTGCTTGGCGCGGATCATCAGATGATGGCCGTTCAGCGTCAGGGCGCCGCAGTGATCGGTCAGCTTGATCCCGAGGAATTCATAGCGCTTGCGGAGGGCAATGGGTACGGACAAGCGGTGCTGGACGGCCAGACCAAAATGCTGTTTGCCAAAAAAGTGCCCGCCACGGGCTGGTATTTGGGCTACGTGCTGCCAAAAGAACGGCTGCTCGCCGGTGTGACCCGCTCCTCCTCGGAGCTCACGGCCAGCACAAGCAAGCATCTGTTCCATCAATTGACGCTCATCTCCATCATTTCCTTCCTCCTTTGCACCGCGCTTGCCGTTCTGCTGTGGCTGAGAATTTCCCGGCCGCTTAAGCGGCTGGACGGCGCCTTTCACGATATGGGCAACGGACAGTTCCGATTTACGCTTAAGGACACGCGCATCCGGGAAGTGCATCGGCTGCTGCAGTCGTTTAACCTGATGTCCGCCCGAATCGGAGAATTGATGGAGCAGCAGACGAAGCTTCAAGAGGAGCTTGAGCACAAAGTCGAGGAACGAACATTTGCGCTAAAGCAGGCGAATCATGAGCTGCGGCAGCGAATCGACGAGCTGACGCGGCTCGGGAACTGGCGGAAAAAATGGTTCTCCCATATCTCGCATGACTTGAAGACCCCCGCGACAATTGCCGGAGGATTTATTGAAGCGATCATCGACGGCAAAGTTCAGCCGGCGCATATCCCGCGCTATCTGGGTAAGATTTCGGACCGCCTGTGGACCATCAATCAGTTGGTGCAGAATCTGCATGATTTAAGCTTGCTTGAGACCAGGCAGACCCGGTTAAAACCCGAGACGATGCCTGTATATGCCCTGCTGGAACGATTGCTTACTAAATGGAACGATCCCCTTGTACTTAATGGGCGAACATTGAACTGCGAGCTGCCGATGATCATGGACACGCCCGTCAACGCCGACGTCCACTATTTGGGCAGAGCGGTCGACAATGTGCTGGATAATGCGGTGAAGTACTCCCATCCGGGCTCTGCCATTACCATTCAAGCCCGGATGACGGCCTCTTCTCTGCTGCTGCATGTGAGCGATTTCGGTATCGGCATACCTTCAGAGTCGCTGAAGCATGTATTCGACTCCTTCTACCGGGTCGATCCTGCTCGCAACAGCGGCGTTCCGGGGAGCGGGCTGGGGCTAGCGATCGCCCGCGAGGTCCTTCATATGCACGGCGGCGAAATTCATGCCTCCCTGAACGAGAATCCCGGATGCACGTTCACGATCGAAATTCCGCTGGAGGAAGTTGAGCAGGAAGTTAGTCGGATAAGCAAAGACCCCGTTAGGCGTAATGCCTGACGGGGAATTTTCATATAATTTATTTATCCTTTGATTCCAATTCTTATATGTTTTAAATTTTCTATAAAAGATGTTAAGCTTTCATATTCCAAAGATCCCAGTAGTCTGCTTAATAAAGCGAAATGCTTTGGACAAAGCTCATCCATAAGTTTTACACCCTTTTCAGTTATTTTAATTGTCAGCATTCTCCCATCAGAAGGATGTTTACATCTTTCTACAAGCATATCTTTTTCTAGACCATCTAAAAGTCCACTAATTGTTGCTCTTGTAACATTTAATTGGCTGCTTAATTCAGATGGTATTAATTGATGATTCTCCTTGTTGTACAAAGTCATAAGTACAGAAAATTTACCATCAGATACCCCATATTTTTGAAATTGACTATCCACTATCTTTAAAATTTCATCTGTAGTTTTAATTAAATATAAACATGCCTGAATAGCATTTATATTTAAAGGGTTATTTTCATTTGAATACTTTAGCAAATCCTCTTTTTTAGGTATGTCTTTTAAATCGAAATTAAAATTCCCCATAATATCCTCCACATAAATATATTGACAAAATTAGTTAGCCGCCTTATTATAATAGTAAATTAATGGTATTCTTTTGTCTATATTTTTTTAATCATTTAGTTAGGCGCCTTATTATATATCTAATTTAGGTGAAAGGAATGATACGGTTATGAAAGTATTAGCAATAAATGCAAGTCATAGGGGAGAAAAAGGATTTACTCAGTTTTTAATCAATCAAATTAGAAGTGGAGTTATTGGTGCAGGATCTGAATTTGAAACAATAGTTCTTAATAAATATAAAATTAATCAATGTTTGGGTTGTGAATTATGCCACACAGGAAAAAGTTACTTGAAATGTATTTATGAAGCTAAAGATGATATGAAAGTTATTTTGGAGAAGATGTCTAAGTCAGATATTATTATATATGCCACACCTATTCATGTTTTCAATATGTCGGGATTAATGAAAAACTTTATTGACAGGTTTAACTCTACAGGGGATATAAGCAAGGTTACTGTATCTAAAAAGGGAATATTTTTTCATCACATAAATGCCGATATTTGCTCAAAACCTTTTGTCTTATTGACTAGTTGTGGAAATATTGAGAATGAAGCATCCAAAAGTTTAATATCCTATTTTAAAACTTATTCTAGATTTATGGATGCACCAATGGTTGGTGTTCTTGTAAGAAAGTCTAGCTTTTTACTAAAAAGTATGGATGAAAAATCCGTTCCTAAAAAAGCTATAATACTCGATGCATTTCGTCAAGCTGGAAGAGATTTAGCTACAAAAGGCACAATCAGTAAAAAAAGCAAAAAGTATGCTGAACTAAATATTCTACAAATCCCTGTTTTAATAAAAATTTTAATGAAGATAAGACCTCTAAAGTCAACACTTGTTAAAAGCGGATTGATTAAATTAAAGTGAGTACTAGGGGTGAAGGAATATTAGTGTGATCAAGTGAAAAGTAACGGTAACAACGTTTGACATCAGCCCCCCTGTTCATTATACTTACCATAACGTTAACGTAATGGTTGGAGGATACAAATGGAATCCAAAATGTTGATCGGAGAACTGGCTCGCAGAGCCGGGGTGACGCCCCGGACCATTCGGCACTATCAAGAGCTCGGATTGCTGGGGAATGTCGAGCAGGAGAGCAACGGATATCACTATTACTCGGATGAATCGCTGCAGCGGCTGAACAAAATCGACGTTTTGAAAAAGCTCGGTCTCAGCCTGGAGGAAATTCAATCCGTCATCGATCTGTATTTTGAAGAGCCGTCCATGATTAAAGGCAAACAGAAGGTTCTCGAAATATTATCGAAGCAACTGAAGGAAACCGACAAAAAGATGGAGGCTCTGGATCAGTTCAGGCAAGAGATTCTGAGCAACATGGCCCGGATACAGCTTATGATTGACGAACTGTCAAACTAAGCGGTGTCCGATCCGTGTTTTTATCCCCAAACCATTACGTTTACGTAAATGTTGTTGTTGGAAAAGGAGGTTTAATGTCTAATGATTGAAATGAGTAAATCTCGTCTCGCTTATACGGCGGCGCTGTTAACCGTGTCGGGGATTGCTGTCGTTTCGCTGCTGTATGTGATGATTCCGCTAACGCCTTACGTGATCGCAGAATTTTCCGTAAGCCCCATTCAGGCTGTCTGGGCGAGCAGCATCTTCAGCATGGCTTTCGCTCTGGGGAATTTGTTCTTCGGCACCTTGTCCGACAGAGTGCCGAAGAAGCGATTGATTCTCGCGGGACTCATTCTGCTTGTCATATGCACCTTATCCGTGGAACTAGTCTCAACCTTTACCCCGTTCCTCTTGCTGCGGGCGGCGCAAGGCTTTCTTGCCGCTTCGTTTCCTCCGGTCGCTCTTGCTTATGTCAGCGAAGTCATCTCCCCGGCGCAGCGTCCCAGTGTGATTTCCTACCTGAGCTGCGGATTTTTGCTTGCCGGAGTGGCCGGACAAATCTTCTCCGCCGAAGTGGCGGCAAGCTGGGGAATGAAAGCGGTGTTCGCCAGTTTAAGCTTCATCTACGTCATTTTGATCGTGATCTCATTGCGGCTGCCGAAAGATCGCCCGAGTGCCGAACGGCCCGCGAATGGCCCCGGCGTGTTCGAAGCATTCCGCACTTTGGTCCGGATTCCGGCGCTGCTCGTCTCCTACGGGGCGGCGGTAACGATTTTAATGAGCTTTGTCGCCATGTTCTTCGGTTTGAACGAATTTGCGGTGGAGCATCTGCATCTGTCTCCCGATCGTATTCTTTGGCTCAGACTCATTAGCATGACCGGAGTGGTGTGCGCATTGTTTTGCGGCTCCTGGATCCGCCGCTTCGGGCCTGTTCGCGTCCTCGTGGCGGGCTTTCTCACCGCTGCGGCCGGATTGGCCGGGGAAGCGGCGTTATCCGGCGTCAATATGGCGCTGTTCATCGCCGCGACGGTTGTCTTTGTCGCCGGAATCGCTGCGGCCGTTCCGTCGATCATTTCCCGGATCGGCCTGCTCGGCTCGGCCGCACGCGGCATGGCTCTGGCGCTCTACGGATTTTTCGTCTTCGTCGGCGCAAGTCTGGGGCCCATCCTGGACGCTGCGCTGATGCCCTTCGGATTCGCGGCTTTATGTGGGACTCTGTCCGTCATTATGCTTGCGGCGGCGGCCGTTTCGGCGTGGAGCGCCAAACCGTCGGCGGATAAAGAACGTCTGAATGCAATTAATTCCTAAAGAGGAGATGAATCGAAATGCAAGGAAAACGCATAGTTATAATCGGAGGCAGCTCCGGAATCGGTCTGGCGGCGGCGAAACAGGCAGCGGAGCTTGGAGCGGAGGTTATCATTGCCAGCCGCTCCAAGGAACGGCTGAAACACGCGGCCGCAAGCCTGGAGGGGAAAGTACAGACAAGGGCGCTGGATATGCGGAGCGAGGACGATCTCCGTACGTTTTTTGCGGAAATCGGGAATTTCGATCATTTAGTCATTACGGCAGGGGAAGTGAAGCACGGATTGGGTAAGGTCCTGGACATAGATGCGGCAAGCGCCAGAGAACAGTTCGAGAGCCGCTTTTGGGGACCCTACCTCGCCATTCGTTACGGCGCACCCGCTATCCGGGAAACCGGATCGATTACACTGACGAGCGGAGTATTTGGCGATAGAGCAGTTCCGGGAGCGGCGGTGCCGTCCGCCGTGCATGGCGCTCTGGAGAACTTGGGCCGGGTGCTGGCCGCCGAACTTGCTCCGGTGCGGGTCAACGTCGTCTCCCCTGGATATGTCGATACGCCGATGCATGACGGAATGCCCCCAGAGCAAAAGAAAGCCTGGTTTGAACAAACCGCAGCCACCCTTCCGGTACGACGCATAGCATCGGCGGACGACATTGCGGGCGCGATTCTCTTCTTGATGCAAAATACGTATACGTCCGGGATTACGCTGACTGTAGACGGAGGAGCCAGACTCGTCTGAGAGCCGGAGCATTATTGCGGCAGGGCTGGCCATCTTCAACCACCTGAAAAAGCCTGCAGACCGCGTCCGCTTAATCAGCGAACGAAGGCCGCAGGCCTTTTTTTCGGCCCTGATGCTCTTCTTAAATGTTTATATACACTCATGACGAACAGCTTTCTTCGACTCTGATCATATGGTCCTCTCTGTACTGGCCGGGGCTTACGCCCACATGCTTCTTGAACACCTGGCAGAAATACCGCTGGTTATCGTATCCGACGTTCTGCGAGATTTTGGAGATTTTGAAGCTGCTTTCCCTCAGCATCCGTTTCGCCTGCTGAATGCGCAGCAGCGTGACGTATTCAAGAATCGTCTGTCCGGTCGATTTGGAATACAGGTGGCTTACATAGGAAGCGTTAAGGTCGAACCGCTCCGCCAATTGATCGAGCTGAATATTTTCATGGTAATGGGATTCCAGATAAGCCTTGATTTCTTGAACCACCTTTTCTTTTAAGGAAGTCTTCGTAACGTTCAAATAAAACTGCACACCCTGCGCGCAATCGTGGCACTGTTTCTGCAATGAGGCCCAATCCGGCGCTTCCAGCATCCCTTCGATCAGCCGCGAACGGTCTTTGATCACGCTCCCGATCTTGATTCCATAGTCCCGCTCAACCAGATCGAGCAGCCGGTTCACCCACTGGATGCCGATCTTCTTCAGGAAAACAGGAGCCATCCATCGCCCCCTCCCCCACTCCGTCCAGCGTTCGAACAGCTCTTCAAACGGTTTCTGTTCGTAACGGGTAAACGATTCGATCCGGTCAGACCATTCGGTGAGCCATCTTTCGGAAGTGCGGGCGATCTCCGGCCATCGGTTGCCGTCCGTTACCGGAACGCCGAAGAACAGCCCCATTTGACAGGCCTGGTCCGCCGCCAAAAAAGAGAGATGCGCATCCATGATTCCGCTTACAACTGGACCGATTCCAAACGACAAGGTAAGATCGTCCGAGTCCGGGGAGCCATCATCTGAAAACGCTGCGGCCGCAGCCATCAGAATTTCCGGTAATGACTCGGATTCCTCCAGAGCCGCCATGCATAACAAGATGACTTTCTGCTGCTCGTAGAGCAGCTCCACGTCGATTCCGCGACTCGACAAAAAGCCGAGAAGGGCATCCGTAACGCCATTGTTCTTCATCCGTTCGAGCCAGAGCGCCGCCGCGCTTCCGATCACGATGGCCGCAAACTGGCTATACCGTTCATACGGCGCCCTATCGAACGACGGTCGCTTGGCATGGACGATGAGATCGGTAAACACCGCCCGATCCAGCGCTTTGGCAATCCGCAGCTCCAGGCGATTCCCCGCCGGGTCCCTTTTACGCTCCAGACGCTCAATCGCTCTTACGACGGTCCGGGACACTTCCTCAAGCTCGGCCGGCTTAATCAGATAATCCACCGCCTCCAGCTCAATCGCTTCTTTGGCGTATTCAAACTCGGAGTATCCGCTCACGATGATGCATTCCGCTTGGCAGCCCTTCTCCTTCAAGGAGCGAATCAGCTCCAGCCCGCTCATCCCGGGCATCCGGATATCGGTCAGGACAACGTCCGGATCGGACTCCAGAATCCGCTCCAGCGCCTGCCTGCCGTTGTTGGCCGTCCCCGCGATCCGCACCCCGGATGCGTTCCAGTCGATCATGGTTGATAGCGTTTCCACCACAAGCTGTTCATCATCCGCTATAAACAGTTTATACATGATGTGTCCCCCTCCTTCATAGCCAGACGTTAATCGATGATGCCGATCTCAAGGGTAACTTTGGTTCCGGCTCCCGGAACGCTGTCTATGCGAATCCCGCGGTCTTGACCGTAATGCAGTTGAATTCTCTCCTGTATATTCCTTAAAGCATATCCCCTCGGCCGCAAACCCGCATCCGCAGCATCAAACCCGACTCCGTCATCCTCGACCTCGAATACCAGCGTCTCTCCTTCCCTTCGGCCCCGAATGGCGATGTTCCCTTTGTCCTCTTTTAGCTCGATGCCATGAAAAATCGCATTCTCCACGAGCGGCTGGATCAGGAGCTTCAGCATGCGGATCTGCTCGATTCCCGGCTCGATGTCGATGTCCACCTCAAATTTTCCGTTATAGCGGACGTTTTGAATCTCCAGATAATTTTTCACCTGGTCGATTTCATTGCGGACAGTCGTAATATAATCCCCGTTGTTCAAGCTCAATTTAAAAAAGTTGGAAAGGGACATGACCATTTTGGAAATATTTTTGGCGCTGATTCGTTCCGCCATCAGATAGATGGAATTCAACGTATTGTATAGGAAATGAGGGTTGATCTGACTCTGCAGCGCATGCAGCTCCGCTTCCTTTTCCTTCAGCTTGGCTTCGATCAGCTTATCCGACAGTTCGCTGTTGGTGCGGAAAGTCCGCAGGAATTGATTGCCGATCTTTCCGATTTCGTCCCTCTCCTCAAAGAGGATGCCTTCGATTTCCTCCCGTTTGGCCGCTTTACGGGCGACGGAAGAGAGCAGAGTCAGCTGCTTGGTGATCCGTTTGGAGATCAGATACGAACCATAGGCAGCAAGCAGAAAAGCCGCCAGCGTCAAGGTTAGCGTAACATTGCGGATCAGGACGACTTCCGAATTGATGTTGGAATAGGGGATCATGCTGACCACTTTCCACCCTGTCCCCGGATTCGTATCGAAGGTGACGACATACCGTTCTCCGCCCACCATATCAATGCGGGTGCCACGTTCAGGCAGATCGTAGAGCAGGTTCAGTTCCTTTTGCGGAATCTGCTGCAAATCGGCGGTCCGGGAATTGTAAAAAATGACTTGATTTTGATCCAGAATCATTAGATGCCCGTTCTCCGCATTCGTAATGTCTTTGAACATTTCGTCGAATACCCGCCTGTCGATGGAAATGATCAGCATGCCGACCGGTTCGAGCGTATCCAGGTTGTTTAACCGTTTGCCGTACAGCAGCAAATCCGGACTGTTCTTGACGAGACGGACCTCATCACTGTTCAGCCACACTCCCCGGCCGCCCATGTCGCCCACCTGCCGGTACCATTTTGACCGGGAAACCGCCTGATAGATATGATCGTATGTGAACCGGTCCCACTGGTTCGTGATGATCAGCTCCCGTTGCTCACTGCCGACATACACGTAACGGATATACGATTTGTTGTTGGAAATATTGACGATCAGGTTGCGGGTGGCGTTTTGGAGGTCATAGATTTTTTTGAAATCGTTCTTGTCATAAGAAAGGAAGTTCTGTACGTCACGGGAAGACAGCATCAGCTTCGAAATCGTCTCAACGTCATTGACGAAAGTCTGGATATTCCAGTTGATGGAGCCGAGCAAATTGGAGGTGGTATCGGACACCTTGTTCTCGGCCACCTTGCTCAAATAGACAAAGGTTAAAGAGGCAATTAGGACAAGTGGCAGCAGGGAACAGCCGATGGACAAAATGATGATTTTGCTCCGAATGCTGATCGACAGGAACGGCCGGGTTATTTTCATGATATCCCTCTGTCCGAAGAAGAGTATGAAGCCTATATCTTCAGTATACCTTTGCCCCGGGGTAGATGGTAGATCAACCTTTAGTCGCTCCCGCGGTCATGCCGGAAATCACGCTTTTGTTGAAAATAAAGTACACCAGCATGGTCGGGATGGTCGTGATGCTGATTGCCGCATAGGTCGCTCCCCAATCCGTTAAGCCGTACTGGCCGATGTAATCCATCAGACCAACCGGAAGGGTCCGCGAGCTCAGGTCGTGAATGAACGTATTGGCAAAAATAAACTCATTCCAGATGAAAATCAGATTCATGACGACAACCGTGACGATCGTATTGCGGGACAGCGGAAAAATCATCCGCCAGAACACCTGATAAATCCCGCAGCCGTCCATGACGGCGGCCTCCATAATCTCGTTCGAGATGTATTTGTAGAAGCTGACGAATAGATAGATCGAGATCGGCAGAGCAAATCCCACTTGGGGCAAAATAAGGGATGTGAGCGTATTGATAATCCCCGTTTTGTTATACAGAATGAACAGCGGAATAAGCACGACCTGGATTGGGATCATGATGCCGCACAGGAACAGGAACAGCACGCTTTGGGCCCATTTAAACCGCATCTTCTCGATCACGAAAGCGGCCATGGCGCTGAACAGAATCACCAAAGCGATAGTCGTCACGGCGACGATGAGGCTGTTGGAAAAATAAGTGCCCAAATTCCCTTTGCGCCACACGCTGAGATAATTTTCGAAGGTGAACCGGCTGGGCAGGCTGAGCGGATTACTGCTTGAAAAATCGGTGGGCGCCTTAAAACTGGAGATGAACACCCATATAAGCGGATACACTTGAATGATAAGCAAAACGAAGGAAATGACCGCCAGAAACGCCTTGGAATAGCGGGAATAGTTCATTGTCAGGTCTCCTTACTCTCCATCATCCGTCTGATAAAGGCGACGGCTATGAGGCTTTCTATGACGATAAATACGGCCATCGCGCTGCCGTAGCCGAAGTCCAGACTGGAGAATGCGGTTTTGTACATATAAGTCGGCAGCAGCTCCGTCACCCGGCCCGGCCCCCCGTTCGTCATGAGATACGGGATATCGAACCCTTTTAGAGCGCCCGTAGTGGCCATAATGATCGAAACCGTCAGCACCGGCTTAATCAACGGCATTTTAATCGACCAGAACAGGTCCCAGGAAGAAGCCCCGTCAATTCTCGCCGCCTCCTCGATATCGGAAGGAATGGACAGGAGCGCGGTATACAAAATGATCATATAAAGACCGATATAGCGCCAGCCTTCGGGTACCGATACGGCGCCTAGCGCCCATTTCAGGTCGGACAGCCAGGGCTTGCTCCACCCTCCCAAACCGAGCTGCTGCAAAATAAAATTCAATATGCCGACCGGCTCAAACGAATATAAGCTTGTGAACAGCTGCGCTATGGCTACTGATGTGATAATCGCGGGAGCGAAGTACAGCGTTTTAAATAATTCCCTGCCTTTGGTGATGCTGGTCAGCAGAATGGCAACCAGTAAACCGAGAAACACCTGCATGGCCACAATGATGAAAACATAGATCAGGTTATTGCCGAACGCTTTCCAGAACGTCTTGTCGCCGCCAAACATTTTGGCATAATTGGCAAAACCGATATAGACCATATCGGAAACCCCATCCCAGGAGAAGAAGCTGAAATACATCGACCAAAGGATGGGAGCCAGAACGGTGAACACATACACCAGCAATGCCGGCAGCAGGAAGACGAGAACGGCTTTGCGATTACGGAGGATTTTATCCATACCCTTGCTCATTCCCCACTTTATTATTTTTTCGCTTCATGCCCGGCCAACCGAAAAGTCGGCTGGCCGGCTGCTTTAGCGCGGTTATTTGAAATATTTCGGCGCGTTTTCTTTAATCGCCTGATCCATCAGGTCGGCAAAGTCATCCGGGGTATGCGCTCCGAGCGCCAGGGCATTCAGCTCGTTGCCGAGCAGCTCATTCGTGGCCGGGTCGAGTCGCGTATCCCACGGTACGGCGAAGACGCTGCCGGATTTCGCGATTTCGTCCTGGATTTTGTAGAACACTTCCGGCATCCCTTGCGCCTGATCCAGCGAATAATTGAAAGGCGAGAACTGGCCTTTTTTCGTATAGGCTTCCGGGTATTTCTCCAGGAGGAATTTGACGAATTCCTTCATTGTATCGTCGAAGGTATCCTGGTTGAACGCGACGCCGATGCCCGAGTTGATGAAATAATCGTTCTCCGCCGTCTTGGCCCCATCCATCATGGGAAGGCGGAAAAATCCGATATTGTCCTTTATCTCCGCGCTTAATTTATCGTTGGCGAAATTCATCGTTTCCCACGAGCCCATGTAATAGATGCCGGTCTTGCCAGCTAGGAACAAATCGCGAGCCGCCGTATAATCCGTTGATGAGAATCCCTGCTGGAAGTACCCTTTGGTGCCCAGCTCGTGAACGAGTTTAATGCCTGCCATGCCCGCCGGGTCCTTGAAGGAGGCCTTGCCTTGCTTGACGTTCTCGATAAAATCATTGCCGGTCATGCGGAAAGGCTCGAACGCCAGGTACCGGAGAACCGGCCATTTGTCCTTGCCGTCGACGGCAATCGGGGTAATGCCGTTCTGCTTGAGCGTCTCGGCAACCTTTAGGAACTCGTCAAACGTCTTCGGCGGTTCCAGGCCGAGGTCCTTAAACATCTTGATGTTGTACCAGAATACCTCGATCCCGTATTCGATCGGGAGCGTGTACATGCTGCCATCCGCGAACTGCTGATATTGCAGGGCAACCGGACGGAACGCGTCGTATTTCCCAAGGTCTTGGAGCAGTTTTTTCATATCGACCAGCTTGCCTTTCTCCACCAGCTTGGAAGCATAGGCGTCGGGATCGGTGTCGAACATGGCGGGCATCTCGTTGCTCGCGATCAATGTCCGCAACTTCTGCAAATAGGACGGGCGATCGCCCGTACCTTCCAGAACGAGCTCGAATTCCGGATGCGTCTTGGAGAATTCATCAGCGATTTCCTTTACGGTGACAGCCGGAGGGCTGTCTACGCCCCGGGCCACGAACCATTTGTATGTTTTCTTACCCGCTTTCTGTCCCGCGTTCGCGGGAGCTCCCGAACCATTTTCCGCAGCGCTGCCCGTATTGCTGCCGCCTCCGCAAGCGCTTACCAAAGCTGTTAAAACGATAAGCGATAACGCTAGAATTAGCCATTTGCCGTAAGCCTTCATCTATTTAACCTCCTGTTCGCTTGGAACCGATAGAGATGCCTGCCCGAATTGCGCCCGGCCTTCCTGGACAAAGCAGCCCCAGCTTCCGGTCTTCAGATTATAAAGGCGTGTCGTCATGGCGACCCGGTCGGCCAAGTAGACGACGCATACGGAATTCTCCACCACGATCCGGATATCGTAAGCCTTACCTGCTTGTAATTCAATCGGCACCTCCAGCTCGACTGCATGGGGGCGGTCGCCGTTGATATGCCACTGCGCTTCGCCCTTCACCCGCCGGGGCCACATGTCGAAGACGAGCCGGTTATGAATCGGTTCAAGGCGAACATAGTAGGCTTCATCCAGATCCTCGTTTGCGCGGAGCATAATGCCGCAGCTTCTCGTCCCTTCGGAGAAGGACAGCCGGGCCGAAATCATGCAGGTTTCGGGCATGGAGCCGGCCGAGATGCAGGAGAAAGTTTCGTCAGCCTCCGCAGAGATGCGCCCCTCGGACACCTTCCACTCCCCGAGCCGTGAGCCCCACTCGGCAGCCTGCCTATTTGCAAAATGCCGGGATACGGTCTCTGGTATTCGCACCGTTAACGTGCCGTCCGGTTCCTGAACGACCTCGTGCACGACCAAATTGCCGGCCCACTGCCAGTCCCCGTAATCGTCCTCCTTCTCCTTGCTGGGGTCCCAGCCGAACGCGTACCGCCGGTTTCCGTCGCTCCATGTTTTCGCGGCATAGAACGCCCTGGCGTCAAACGCGTCATTCCTCGGCGCCGTCCAAGGCCCGCTGAGCGATTTGCTCATCCGGTAATGGGTGACGAACCGGTCCGAAAACGTGGAATACACCAGATACCACCAATCCCCGATCCGGAACAAGTCCGGGCACTCATGGGTAATGTACATTTTCGGGTCCCAGAAAGGCTTGCGGATTTCCCATTTCTTAAGATCCTTGGAAACGCACAACGCGATGCACCCCCGGCGCCGGGACGGGCCTTCCTTGTTCCTTGCGGCGAGCAGCATCCAGTATTCTTTCGCCTCTTCGTTCCAGAACACGAAAGGATCGCGCCAGTCATGCCTCTCATATTGAATCCCGTCCGAATAGAAGGTGTCCTCGGGAATTTTCCGCCACGACTCCATGTCTCTGCTCACGGCGTGCATGACACATTGGAGCGGCTCGCCGTCCTCCGTGAAGTCCGGGTACGGATTCAGCCCCGTGTAGAACAGATGGAATTCGCCTTCGGCTTCGATGATGGAACCGGTATAACAGTTCAAATCTTGCTCGCTGACGCTTCCATGCTTCAGCATTTCACCTTTTTCCTCGTAGCGCACGAAATCGCTTGTGCGGAGCTCAAACCAGGAGGTTCCTTCTCCGTGAATGCTCTTATTCTCCCTCCAATCATGGAGATAGAACAACCGGAATGTACCGTCTTTGTAAAAGGGAATAAGATCTCCCACCCAAGCCCCCTCCGGCTTGTAAAACAGGTTCGACATGGTATGCGGCCCCTTTCTTGTGTCCTAACTTGATTATAAAAAGATTTGTAAGCGCTTTAAATTCTAAGTTCTTTGTCAGATGTTCAATATTTTTAGTTTCCCGTTAAAAAAATAGCCCCAAGATCAATAATGACCTTGAGGCGGCAAGTCTCCCTGAACTGAACTTAACTAAATAAAATGAACTTGAGATTTTCCCATTTGGGTATCGTTCGTAACTTCGAGGAACGTTTGGACTTCCGGCCGCTGTTGTCTCCAGATTTCTTGATAATTAACCGCTCTTCGCGGATGAAATCCGGAGACAAAGGCGGTCGCTATCGCTCCTACAGTTCCAAACTTCCCCTTCGTTACTCCTTACCCTGATGTCATTTTTTCAAGTTCATTTTATATAAATAATGTGAATAATGGCCCGCCCTAGCTAAGATTACCCATCACTGGATGAGGCACATAAGGCTCTTCCAGGCTCACCATTTCGTCAGCATCCAGCTTCACTGACAGCGCAGCAACGGCATCCTCCAGATGATGGGGCTTAGTTGCGCCGATGATTGGAGCGGTCACCGGTTCCTTTTGCAGAACCCACGCAAGCGCAACCTGCGCGCGCGGAATCCCCCGTTTGGCGGCAATCTCAGCTACTTTCTCCACAATCTTGCGATCGGCATCGGCCATTTGCGAATAAAGCGTCTTTCCGAACTCGTCGATCTCGGACCGGGCGGTCTGCTCCTCCCAATCCCGGGTTAACCGGCCTCTGGCAAGCGGACTCCACGGAATGACGCCGATTCCCTCCTCGCGGCAAAACGGCAGCATTTCCCTCTCTTCTTCCCGGTACAATAAATTGTAGAAATTCTGCATGGAGACAAATTTGGTCCAGCCGTTGCGCTCAGCGGTATGCTGGGCTTTCAGGAACTGCCAAGCATACATGGAAGACGCTCCGATATATCTGGCCTTGCCTGCTTTCACGACGTCATGGAGCGCTTCCATCGTCTCTTCAATCGGTGTCGTATTATCCCACCGGTGGATCTGGTATAAATCGACGTAATCCGTACCCAGCCGTTTCAGGCTGTTATCGATTTCGGTCAGGATCGCCTTGCGGGAAAGCCCCGCACCGTTAGGGCCCGGACTCATGCGGAAAAATACCTTCGTCGCGATGACCACCTCATCCCGGCGGGTATATTCCTTTAGGGCGCGTCCGACAATTTCTTCGCTTGTTCCATCGGAGTACACATTCGCCGTATCGAAAAAGTTAATCCCGAGCTCCAGCGCTCTTTTAATGAAGGGCCGGCTTTCCTCTTCATTCAGCGACCAGGGAGCCATTCCGCGTTCGGGCACCCCATAACTCATACAGCCAAGACATAATCGGGAGACTTCCAGACCGGTACGGCCAAGTTTGACATAATCCATAATTGGCACAACTCCTTTGTTTGGTATAGGCCTCATTCCGCCTAGGCAGGGCATACCCTTATTATGCGATAATTAAAAATAAGACCGTTATCCCATTCGTCTCAAATGCTTGCCTAATCCTCTCACTCTCGTTAACGCCACCGGCGCAGATGCTTTTTAATTGGACAAAAGAACACCAACAAGGAGGAGCTTATGTCTGAGGAAATACGAGACCAGAGGGATGAACTCGCCAAACGGATCGAGCGTCATACCGGTCGGGACGGAGTTCACAAGACCGCGATTCCCTCTTTATATTTTTTCCGCAACTCTAATTTGACCAAGCCGGCCCACAGAGTGTAGAACCCTTCCCTATGCTTCATCGCTCAAGGTTTAAAAGAGGTTATCAATGACTCCGACATTCCAATCGCTTCGAAAGGAAATGCCAAGCGAGCCTTGTTTGTCGGCAAGATAGAGCGTTCAATACTGGATGCGATACTCCTGGTTAACCCGTCTGCTGGACAATTCGAAAGACATTCCGTTCCTTGCTCGAAACAGCCAGCATGAGTATTTCTTCGTTTCACCGGCACTTCAAAGAGGTCACCGCGATGAGCCCTATTCAGTTTCAAAAACAGCTGCGCTTGCAGGAAGCTCGGCGCCTTCTGCTATCCGAGTCGGCGGACGCCGCCGATGTTGCATTCCGGGTAGGCTACGAAAGCGCATCCCAATTCAGCCGGGAATATTCCCGTATGTTTGGCGCTCCTCCCAGAGCAGACATCAAGCGTCTGAGG
Organism: Paenibacillus durus ATCC 35681; assembly: GCF_000993825.1. Taxonomy (NCBI): domain Bacteria; kingdom Bacillati; phylum Bacillota; class Bacilli; order Caryophanales; family Paenibacillaceae; genus Paenibacillus; species Paenibacillus durus. The sequence continues at coordinate 5,257,523 of NZ_CP011114.1, read as the reverse complement.
GAAAAATATGACCATCGGCTGGACGCATGATCCTCTTGCCCGTCGATAAAAAGAACACCGGGAGATCTGACTAGGGTAAGCCAGTTCTCCCGTCACTTCCAGACCAGCTGATTGGCGGCTTTTCGCACTTCGTTCTCTTGTATCTGACTGTAGCTCAAGCACCATATAGGTCTTGGTGTTCGGCGAAAATAAAGTATTAGACTGAGTCATTGATTTAACACGGTTTTTGAATTGAAGCATCGTCAGCTTTTAAAAAATAAGTTTTAGACTGATCCATTAATAAAAGCAGCGGCGAACCAAGACTTGATATCAAAGTCTTAGACTGCCGCAGTTGTCGTTCAACTAACGTTCCTCGTTAGTTGAAAGCTGTAGCTCTTTTATAATACCTTTCCACTCGACAGTAACATTGATTATTTCATCGCTCCGCTCTCAAGTGCTGGAATAAGCTTTTCAAGTACGCGTAGTCTGGCCGCTCGCCGAGCAAATACTTTGCCAGTTCCGCCCTCAACAGCGCGGTTCCTCTTAGGCCGTATCTTTTGCATTTATTCCCTACATTACGAACGGGAAAGTACATTTTACCCAGGTAATATTGATTTTTTATTTTTACCCGGGTAAAATTGAGACGAGCAGAAAGGAGGTCAGCATGAGTAATGCCCTAACACGCTTTTACTGCACGGCATTTTTGGGTGTGGGAGTCGTCGCCAGTGGTTCGTTACAGCACGTTGTTACTACAGTGAAGGATGCTCTGAGTGACAGAGAACTCACACAGCTGCTTATATTTGACGATTCTACGGGGAAGCCAATAGATGTTGATTTTCGTGGGAAGACAGATGATGTGCTTAAACGATTAGGAGAACAGTTTGGTGACTCACCCGGTACAGAAGTGAATCACCAGACTACACGGCGGGTCGGTCGACCCAAGCTGGGTGTTGTATCCGGTGAGGTTACGTTATTGCCTCGGCATTGGGAATGGCTCAAGAGTCAACCTGGAGGGGCGTCGGTAACATTACGAAAACTCATTGATGAAGCTCGCCGTACTGGAGAACAACAGAGCACAATCCGAGAGTCACAAGAAGCAACATATAACTTTATGACAGCTATGGCCGGGGACTTCAATCAATACGAAGAAGCTCTGCGGGCACTGTATGCCGGTGATTTGGATCGTTTTTACCACTTCATCGATGACTGGGCACCTGATATCAGAAACCATGTCAAGAGATTAGCCGCCAATGCATTCCCTGAAGAGAACTTATGAATGAAAGCATATGAGGGCGTAAAGAATTAAAAAGGAATTGCGAAAGGAGTCACTATGACTGAGTTAGAATCTATTCGTTACATTGAACCAACGCAACGCGCTGGCATGAGGTTCATGCAACGAGGCATTGAGGGCAGCATCGTCATGTTGAACCTGCTGCGTTTTCGTGATGTTGCTGATTACACAGCCAATCCTGAACTAACACCGGAGGTCCCTATTAGCGGTGCCGAAGCTTTCAACCGCTATATTGAGCACACCCTCCCATATCTCCGTGAAAGCGGAGGTGAAATCGTGTTTCTTGGCGATGGCGGAGAGTTTCTTATCGGACCCGAAGACGAGAAATGGGATCTTGTCATGCTGATCCGCCAGAGTAGCGCGCAGTCATTTCTAGCTTTTTCAAGTCATCAAGACTACCTGGCCGGTATCGGTCACCGGACTGCAGCGATAGAAGATTCACGCCTTCTGCCTATGGCAGAACTTCCGAAACCGAATTAATTGAAGGAGAACATGACCATGAACATTCTAAAAGTTAACGGTGTTGAGTTGGCCTATGATAGTTTCGGTAACGAAAATGACGAGGCTATTATCCTAATCGCCGGGCTTGGAACCCAGATGATCCGCTGGACGGTTCCGTTTTGTGAACTATTGGCAGCGCGGGGCTTTCGGGTGATCCGCTTTGACAATCGCGACGTAGGTTGCTCAACACACTTTAGCCATTATCGGACGCTGGATTTTGACGCATTAGCGACTGCTCTCATGTCGGGACAGCGACCGGACATCCCTTACACTCTCGATGACATGTCCAACGACGCTATCGGACTGCTCGACGCCCTTTCAATTGACCGGGCACATTTCGTTGGCAGGTCAATGGGCGGAATGATCGCCCAGATTGCAGCCAGTGAGTACCCTGAACGGGTTTTATCACTCACCTCCATTATGTCTAGTTCCGGTAATCCCACCCTTCCGCAAGCTTCCCCGGATGTCATGGGGATGATGACTAAACCGGCGCCGAACCCATTTGAGGATGAAGCAGGATTTTTGGCGCACAGCCTCTCTTTTGCCAAACGCATCGCTGGCGCTGGCTATCCGTTTGAAGAAGACGCTTATCGGGCACTCATTCTGGAGGAAGTCCAGCGAGCCTACGATCCAGGCAGTGTCGGACGACAAATTGCTGCGATCGCTGTCTCCGGTGACCGTCGTCCGCGGCTGGCGACCATAAAAGTACCAGCACTTGTCATTCATGGGATGGACGATCCCCTGTTCGTCCCGGCGTGTGGCGAGGACACGGCTTCTGCCATCCCGGGCGCCGAGCTAATGTTGGTTGACGGCATGGGACACGACCTGCCGCACCAACTGTACAAAGTAACCGCTGATGGCATAGAGCGAACGGCTCATCGCAATTGACACGCGCTTCCTGAATAGCAACCAGCCGGAGTCCCGCAGTGCCCAATGGGACGAGTAGGCCCAGGGGCGCAGCGCTGATCAATTTGCACCCTTGGGGGTGGAAGCGGCGGTGCTCTTGGAACGGTTGTTAAAGCAGCTCCATTTGAACGTATATATGGAAACAATCGAATAAGCGCCAGTTCCATGATATCATCGTGAGCCGGCGCTTTTTTTGTCTTCGTAAGGCCATACGATTAATCGTCAGCTTTAACTATCCTGCCCGTTCGTATTATGAAGCATTGTCAGTCTAATACTTTATTTTCTCAGTCTACAACTTTATTTGCTCAGTTTATCAAGACCTAAATTTAGGAAAGTCAGATATAATAAAGGGTTCCACATATTAGTCATGTATAATATGTGGAACCCTTTATGTTTAACTATCGTGTCCCGTTAGTTGGATGATTCGTACTACTTATGATTTAATACGTTCCTGTTAATACATAAATCCAAGTTCATTACCATCAAGGTCGGCAAAATGTAAATTTAGTAGTACCAAGACGTAGTATGCAGTTCATTAATAACGGCTACTTTATCTTTTAATTCTTCCCAAAGTTTTTCTAAGTTCGGTACTTGAAAATTAAATCTTCCCTTTGCATGTTCTAATTATCCAAAAGGTTTGCTGTTGGAGGATAGTAACTGGAACTTGTGGTATTTGGATCTGTTACTGTCCATGGTTCCCTTACGAGTGTACCGTCTGAACGTTGTACACTATATTCTGAAACCAATACATATTTAGTCCATGCGACAATATAGGGATTCGAATTGAAAATTGACAATTCTTTTGTTTCTTCAGTCATTTGTGTAGTTGTGTGACTTTCATGTGTTGCTAGTTGCGTTGTATATTGATAAGACAGACTAGCAGAAGAATGACTCTTTTCCGCCTTTCCAAATTGAAATCCTACGTCTACCCCAATCGTATGACCAACAGTTTTTGAAACTAAATTTTGATCTTCCTGTGTCATACCTGTGGTTTGTATATATTTGTGTGTTTCATTCGGAGCAAGTGTATGTGAAGCTACTCGCTTCCAGTATTGTTTTCTTATGTATAAATAATAGGGATTAGTTTTTATTTGTTGTTGCCCATCACTATAATAAGGATCGTCAACCGCAATAAATGGTGCTAGCGTATATTGAGTTGTAACCTTGTCAGTAAACTCTGGTAGTACATCATTTATATTCCCATATTGCGGGACAGCCGGTACAGGATACGTTGGGACAGAAGGTAGGTTGAAGCTTTCTACAGCTTCAGGAAGCCATCGTTGATTATCCCCCCCATGCCACGGATACAAAGTTATTTCCTTTCCGTCTTCTGGATATCCATAATCCTGTACAAGTCCCTTTTTTTTGTTGGTAATTTTTTTGTAACCACCTTCCAAATCATGTAGGAACCATTGTTGATTATCCCCCCCATGCCACGGATACAAAGTTATTTCCTTTCCGTCTTCCGGATATCCGTAATCCTGTACAAGTCCCTTTTTTTTGTTGACAATCGCATAATAATTATTATTAAGCGGTACGAACATCCATCGTTGATTATCCCCCCCATGCCACGGATACAAAGTTATTTCCTTTCCGTCTTCTGGATATCCATAATCCTGTACAAGTCCCTTTTTTTTGTTGACAACCTTATAAAATTGATTTTGATTAGGCATCACAAAAATCATCCCTTCTTAATAGGTTTACCCCCTTAAGATATGTCATAAATAACGTTATATGCCCAAATGTGTCTTCACTGAGTGAGACTGTTTTTTCCAGGGTATCCTGCCAGTTAGCTTAATAAGGTAATAGAAATTCCCTCAAATCTTTTGATAGACCTCCGCATAGGAAAACTTAAGTTGTTCTCGCAACTTTTTATTTTCATCTTCGAGCTTCTTCATCTTTCGTTTTAACGCATCAATGATGGCGTCCTTGTTGTTCTCATCCATCTCTCGCTTGATTTGTTTTGGTGTCGGCACTTGAGCTTGCTGCTGACGAAGCGATTCAATGCGCCCTCGTATCTCAGGATTGTTATAGAGCGTTGCTTTACTTACGCCAGCATCAGTTGCAACACTATTAAAATTGATGCCCTCTTTGGCTTTTACAAGCCGTCTAATCGACTCATCCACTCTTTGTATGGTCTTAGCTTTGCGAGCCTCATGAACCTGCTTTAAATGCGCTCTACGATCGTAATCAGACATGTTTTACACCTTTCTTTCCTTTGATACGCTCCATACGCCCAAAGACGATGTTGCCTTTTCTGATCGTCTCATAGATGCTGGTCAGACGATCAAGGTTCTTTTGGTTTTTCTCCGCAATTTCGTCGCGGCCGTATGTTTGGCAACTTCTATCATTTTTGAGGTAGATTGAATATGAATTTCGTACTTAGGTACGTCCATGTCAGAGAGACCTACAGCTAAGTCTTTACAAGGGCTGCCGCCGTTACAAGTTAAACAGGGGGGTTCTTCCGCGTATGGACAATTACCATTTACACGAGCCCGACAGGAGCCGTAGGGATTATCGATCGCATTTAGCTTCTGATCACGCCAGAGCGTTTCCAGGATATCGTATGGGATTTCTTCATCCTTATGAATCTCATGGATTTTCCCATTCATACGTAAGTATTTATCCTCAATATATTAAACAATCTATACCAAGCTATATAGCCTTAGTTAATATTTCTTTTAAACAAAAAATAGAGGAGATCAGCTCATATAATGAACTAACCATCCTCTATTTACGTTACTACAATTAACCGAGTCTAACACTTTATTTTTCAGTCTAGAACATTATTTTCTTTTGACACTTGGGCTTTTTTCGTTTCGATTTCCAAGATAAGGGTATGGAAAACCGACTTATGTGAAAAAATATACAATATAGCTAAAGACGAGGTGATAGTGATGAGTGAATTACAGGAAATCAAGGCTCTTCTGTGCGAATGCGGTCTCTCCAAGCGTCAGCTTCTAAAAGAGCTGATTGATGCTGTCACGGACAATATGGCCATATGCGGGCAGTGTGATGCGGGGTGTATCAATTGTCAAACAGGTTGCAATACTGGACCTTCGGCAAAGTGATGCGCTGGTTTAAGGACTTCAAATCATAGAGAATGAGGTGACAGTAATGAGTGGGTTAAATGAAATCCGGGCGCTTCTTTCGGGATCAGGTCTCTCGAAGCGTGAGCTTTTAAGAGAACTTATCATTGAGGCTGTAACGGAGGATGAGGAGGATATCGCAAGATGTACAATAGGATGTTCAATGCGCTGTACATCATGTTCTCCAGGATGCTCCAACGGAGGAGTAGCTAAATGATAGGGAGGTTATAGTTATGGGACTTCTTCTAAGCCCTGAGGTGAAGCTACGGCCTGACGGGGGAAGGTCAATCCTGTTTACCGCCAATCCGGGGGATAGCCCGCAGGAAGTGTTTAAATTTCTCTACCCGCAGCAGGCTGTCATCCTCTCCTTGTTTGACGGGAAGCGGGACCTGACTGCCGTTCGTGAAGCCGTGGCCTATATCTTCGATCTGGATATGGAAGCAGCGACTCGGCAAGTAGATGCCCTGCTGGCTGTGCGGGTAAATGATGAACAGACCATGGAATCCTTGATCATCGAAGCTTCCGATATCAACCCGGATCAGGCACGGATATACGATCCCAAGACTTTTATTGTTCCGGAAGAGATGATTGACATGGATGATACCCGGTGCAAAATGCCCTACACCTTGCTGGTACTCCCGACCATGCGCTGTGTGACCAATTACAGGTATTGCTATGCTAATCGTGAGGGTTTTAGAGGAAAACAGGAATTGGATTTAAATCTGTACCGTCGCCTGTTGAAAGAGGCCCGTGCGTGCGGTATAGAAACCGTCGAGTTCTCGGGGGGCGACTTTTTTTGCCGGGAGGATGCCTTTGATTTCATTGAGAGCACTCTGTCTGCAGGTCTGTATCTCAATATCCCCACGAAGTATCCTTTATCCAGAAGTATGGCCCAGCAGCTCGCGGCAACCGGACTATCCACCATCCAGGTTAGCATTGACGCGCTTAACCCGGAAATCATTGACCGTCTCATGGGTCTTACCGGCTATGGGAAGAAAATACTGCAAACCCTCGATTACTTGGGTGAAGCGGGAATCAAGGTCCGGACCAACACGGTGTTAACCCCGGTTAACATCAAGGATGCCGTATCCCTGGCGCGGTATTTGATGGAGAAGCCTTATGTGCTGAGGAGCAACTTTACTTGCTACGGACGTTCCTTATACCGCCATGACGACAGCCTGTTCTGTTCGCCGGAAGATATCCAGATTTTCGAGGAAGAGTTCAATACGATCAAAGAGGAATTTCCGGACAAAGTGAATTTCAGCGGCGCCAATGATAATCCCTATGCCGGAGAGGAATCGGTAAGGAAGAACAACTTTTGGGAAAGAGCTTATTGTACAGCTAACCGGCGCGGTGTTGTTGTGCTGCCCGACGGTAAGGTAACTATCTGCGAGGAGCTGTACAATCACGAACATTTTATTATCGGCGATTTAACAAAACAGACGTTGCTGGAAGTGTGGAATTCGCCAAAAGCCCTGGAACTGGCCTACCCGCAGCAGGCTGCCGTTTCCAACGGACCTTGCCATGATTGCTCTGATTTCCAGCGGTGTCATGAAGGTCTCGGAAGATGTGTCAGGGAAGCTCTTAAAGCTTATGGATATGATCAGCACTACGCTCCAGATCCCCGATGTCCCCGGGCGCCTGTGGGCAGCCGTTTGGCTTAAAATCTAAAAGACCCTTGATTCATCACTCATTCTGATGTTTCAAGGGTCTCCTTCTGTCCCAAACATGTTCTACAAAATGATTATTCATCAAAGAGAACAAACTCACGATATTTTCGCGCAATGACATCCAGTATCACTTCTAGCCCAATCAACGAATGAACGACTTGCTTTTGATAACTTGGCAATGGAGTTGCTTCAAAAAAGAATGCATAGTCGGCATGCTCAACCAAAAAATTACTTCCGAATTTCGTAATGGCTGCGATCGTTACGTTTTTTATTTTTAACGCCCGAACGACATCTTTTATCATTTTGGTTTCGCCGCTGAACGAAGTGAATATTACCAAATCCTCTTCCGTTATAAGAGAGCTGTTAATCGCCAAATTTGTCTCGCCTGAAATCATTATATTTTGTCGATTCGCAATCATTAAATCCTTAGAAAATTCCTTTGTGAAATTATTCTGTGAGAAGCCGGTGGCGTATAAAAAGACCATGCGTGCAGCTTTCAGCTTCTCCAGAAAGGGCTGAAAATTCGTTTGCTCCACATACCGAAAAATCCGGTCCAAATCCTGTTTTAATAACAGAGTCAAATCACTGGGTTCAAGTGATGTCAGGGTCATGTCCGACCGGAGAGCATACTTTAATTCTGAAAATCCATGATACCCCAGCTTTTTTGCCAAACGAAGCACCGAGCTTTTCGAACTAAGCAACGCCTCGCCTAATTCGACGATATTCATGTCAATGACATCTTGGGGCCGATTGGTTATGAATCTTACCATTTCTTTTTCAGAATCGGTCAAACCGTCATAATGTATCTTTACACGCAAGTCAAAATCCATATAGCTGCTCCTCGTTATGTAATATTACTAAGTATCATCATTTACAAAAAACAGTATACTGCAAAAAAGACTAGCAAGAGGAGATTCTCTACTAGTCCAATCCGTTCTTTATTCTTCAATAAAATAAATTACAGCTTCATACGGTCGAAGCTCCAAGTTGTCCAGCTCTTTCTTGGTATCCGGATAATTGGATAATAACAATTTACCGGACGAATCTTTCAGCTCTTGAGGTAACCTATAATTAACTTTACTCTCGGAGAAGGAGCAGACGACTACTAATTTCTGCCCTGCCAGGGTACGCGTATACCCGTAGACAGCGGAATCGCCCGGATGGATCAGTTCATAAACTCCGTCAACCACGACCGGCAGCTCTTTCCGAAGACGAATCAATTCTTTGTAATGGTAGTACACCGAGTTTGGATCGGCCAAGCAATCTTCCACATTGATCCAAGCATTATCCGGGCTGAAATCAATCCACGGTGTTCCGCTTGTAAATCCATACGGTTCTCTTCCATTCCACGGCATCGGTGTGCGCGCATTATCACGGGATTTCAAGAAAATGGACTCTTTGATGTACGCTTCCGGAAGTCCCTTCGCCTCAAATTCTCTCTTCACACCATAGGTTTCAATATCCTTATACTGGTCAAAAGAAGCAAAGCGGACATTGCGCATTCCCAGCTCTTCTCCTTGGTAAATATAAGGCGTGCCTTTCATCATATGAAGGAGGGTTCCTAACATTTTTGCGGATTCTACCCGGTACTCCTTGTCATTCCCAAAGCGGGTAACCGCACGCGGCTGATCATGATTGCTCCAATAAAGCGAGTTCCACCCCCTGCCTTCCAGTTTGTCCTGCCACTCTGTCATAACGTCCCGTAAATCGCTCAGCTTAAAACGGATGTCTGAGAACTTTCCATAGGGTCCGTAGTCCAGGTGCATGTGATCGAAATGGAAGACCATGTTTAATTCTTTCCGCTCTGGATCTGTATATAATATCGCTTGGTCACTATTTGTATTTGCTGTCTCGCCCACGGTCATAATATTATATTTGCTTAATACCTCTTGATTCATTTCATGGAGAAATTCGTGAACGCGCGGTCCATTCGAAGCACCGATATAATACGATTTGGTGTAGATCGCGTCATCTGCTGCATCCGGCCAATCCTGACGTTTACTAATCAAGCTGATGACATCCATCCGGAAACCGTCGATTCCCGTCTCGAACCAGAATTTCATCAGATCATAAATCGCTTCACGAACCTTGGGATTCTCCCAGTTCAAATCCGGCTGTTCTTTAGCAAACAGATGCAGATAATATTGTCCGCGGCTCTCGGCATACTCCCAAGCGGGACCGCCAAAAGTCGAGCCCCAATTCGTAGGCGCACTTCCATCTACCTTAGGGTCTTTCCAAATGTAAAAATCTGAAAATTCATTGTCCCGCGATTCACATGACTTCTTGAACCATTCATGCTGATCGCTTGTATGATTAACTACCAGGTCCATAATAATCTTGATATCCAAGAGATGCGCTTGATCCAGGAGTCGTTTAAAATCATCCATTGTCCCGTATTCGGGATTAATCTCGTAGTAATCTGCAATGTCATACCCGTTATCCACCAGCGGCGATTGATAAATCGGATTCAACCAGATCACGCTGATGCCCAAATCCGCCAAATACGGGAGCTTTTCAATGATTCCGTTTAAATCGCCTATACCGCTCCCGGTTGTATCTCTGAAACTTTGCGGATAAACCTGGTAAACGACACCTTTTTTCCACCAATCTTTTTCTTGCATCATCTTATTCATCTTCATTATCATCTTTGGGCATATTGGCGACGTAGTCATTCACATATACTAACTGCTGCCTTGCTTCATTCACGGCATTAAGAATTTGATCCGCTGTTAAATATTCATCTTCCGGTTGCACCAGTACAGAAATGATAACCGGCAAATTTATTCCCGATATGATATGAAAATGCGGACGGCTTATATACGCTGCAAATGCCTGATTCACCGATCCTCCGAGCAAATCCGTGAACACCACTACTTCATCTTCTTCCCCTACATCCCCCAGCAACTCCTTGACTTCTTCCTTAACCGGAGTGTTGGTCAGGTATGCTGAAAGAGCATGAACATTGCCAATACCTTTAGTGATATAGTTTAGAGTGTCTTTTACGCCTTCCGCCATTTTTTCGTGGCTTGCAATGATAATTTTTCGCATAGACTTCGTTTCCTTCCTCTTTCTTTATCAATTAAACGCCCAAAATTCCAAAGTAGGAGCAGACTAACGCTAAAGCAATGATCAAAAATATGATGTTTGTGAGGCTCAGCTTCTTCGACCCGATCAATTTATAGACGACCACTGTTAGAACAGCCGGTAGCATCGCCGGCATAATTTTATCCAGAATTTCAGTTTGAATGGGCAGTGTGACTTCCCCCGCTTGATACTTAAGCTGAACATTCATTTTTACAACGGCTGGAATTAATGCGCCAACTACGGTTAACCCCATGATGGAGGCTGCTTCAGTAAAGACATTTAATCTGTCGCCAAGGGCAGTGATTAATTTCAATCCGGAGGTGTGGCCGACGTCGAACAATTTAATCCGGAAAAAGAAAAAGACGATATTGAGCAGCAACCAAATAATCGCACCTGTCGGATTTCCTTGTAAGCCCATATATCCGGCAATTGATCCCATAATCGTTGGGTATAGCACCCAAACAAGCGTATCACCAACACCGGCAAGCGGTCCCATCATCCCTGTTTTAAAAGCTTGAACCGCTTCTTTGGATTGGATGCCATCTTTCTGTTCCATCGCCACTGAGGCCCCCAAGAGAAGGTTAGCCATCCATGTCGTGGTATTAAAGTAGTTAAAATGATTATTTAACGATGCTTTATAGTCCTCATCATTTTTATATATTTTTCGTAACACTTTATTCAGTCCAAACACAACCGCCGGAGCTTGCTGATTCTCGTAATTAAAGGTGTTGCAAGCCATGAACATATACCGGATGGCTGCTGACCGAATGTCTCTTTTCGTTACCTGATTTGTTGCAGGCTCTGTATTACTCATCGAATTCGTCTCCTTCAACCGATGTATTGCCGCTCCCCGCCGCAGTTGCTGCGGGTGTACTGCTCATTTTTTGGGTGAAGTAATAATAGGCAAAGGCGAAGCCTAAAATAGCAATTCCTAGGATCGGTAAGCCAAGATATGCGGAAATCACAAAGCCAATCAAGAGCATCGTCAGGTATTTCTTCACTGGCATGAACTGAAGCAATAAGGCAATCCCGACTACCGGCAGCATGGACCCGGCTATAGATAATCCATCTGTAAACCATTTCGGTACGACATCCAGCAACACCCTGACGATTTTATCTCCGAATATCACACAAAGTAAGGTTGGAACCGCTGTAGTTAAACCGAAAATCAGGGGCCCAATCCAGAAAATACGGTTCATTTTCCCGAATTTCCCTTCGTTTAACGCTTTTTGAGCCGCATGAGAAACATAGGAATTGAGGATCTTACCCAGCACATCCAATTGAATACCCAGCATTCCGACAGGTACCCCAACTGCCAAGGCAATGGCTTTCGCATTTTCAATATCATGGGTTGTACGGATGGCTACGTAAATCCCGACAAGTGTCGCAAGACCATAATTGGGTACGGAGGACCCGCCTATATTGGCTACTCCCAGGGCCATTAATTGAAAGGTCCCGGCTATAACCATCGCTGTCGCGACATCTCCCATAATAAGTCCGGCAATCATTCCGATGATGGATGGGAACCAAGTAGTAATGACAAAGCCTTGCTGGTCAAGAACCATCCAAAAGGCTAATGCAACGATGAGTATCGCTTGTATAATCTCCATGTTTTATCCTCTTCCTGCTTTGTTATTTAATATAGGTTTCCAGTGGTTCTTCGGCATCTCCCGGCACAAAATGAAAGGTAACTGGAATTCCTTTTTCTTTTAATGCTTTTAAATCGGCTGCTTCTTTTTCATTTACCGAAACCATCTTCTTTACCGTTCTTTTACCTTCGCCGTCAAAAATGATCCCGACATTTACTTTCGGAATTTGAACGCCGCCCTCAGCAAGCTTCAGCAACGTTTCAGGTTCTCGAACAACCAGCAAAACATTATGATCGTCATATTTTCCGGCATTGAAGTTGGTAATCGCCGTATCCGTATCAATGATCGACATCCCGGTTCCGGCAGGCTTGCTCATACGCATAGCTGTTTTTTGAACTTCATCTTGACTTACAACATCATCTACGACCATCAGCCGTTTGGCTCTTGTGTGTCCTGCCCATTGAGTCACCACAATTCCATGAATCAAGCGTTGATCAATTCGCGCCAATACAATTCCCATATCTCTAATCTCCTTTTGAAAGTGTTTTCTTAATGGCCATGAACAGAGGATATCACCATAAGAAAACGCTAACAATACGTTTGGAGGAAGTTAGGAAAGCGCTTATCAAACCGGGAAAAGTATCAGATGCATGGGAAAATTCCCGCAGTCCTCTATACGGGCAGTGCAAATAGAAAACCCCTGATCCATCAGTATTTCTGACGAATCAGGGGCATGTAGTGTCTTAAACATGTACAATTGGTTTTCTCCATGATCAAAATTGCATCGGTATGGCCGAACATCGCGCGCGGGGGCCGAACCCGTTCCCTGAAGAATGTGAACTTGCACGGTGATTACATCATGTCGCGCTGAAAAAACAGTCTCGGCAGCTTCTTTACTGTCCAATTTGTTTAGTACCTTTTTTAACTCTCATAATTAAAGATACATAGGACTCTTGCCTAAACAGATGGTGTTTTAAAATTAGACCATTCACCAAAAAGAGGAGACCGGCAAAAAAAATAACCCCTTTTATGTGAATAATTCCACTTAAATATCCTCCAATTAAGGGACCAATTAAGTTTCCTAGAAATAAGGCGCTATGATAATAACCGAATGTTAAACTCTCCATTTTTTCAGGTGCATGTTTTCGTATTAAACTTATTACTGATGGAAGAAGGCCACCTATAAAGATCCCCATTAAAAACCTTGCGAAAAGAAATAACCATATAGAAGAAACCAATGCTTGAGAAGCATAGCAAATAAAATTCCCTAACAAGGAAATTAATAAAATAATTTCAGGACCTACTTGATCTGTTTTTCTTCCTAAAATGGGAGAAAAAATCATAATAGAGAACCCTGAGATAGAAACCGATATGCCCACCATAGTTGTTAAAAAGTGATTATTATTCCACATACTTTCTACATAGGTAGCTAAAAATGGGGAAGTACTCATCGTTGAAAACTGAATAAGAAATCCAACCATAAACAAAATTCCAATTATAGGCTTTTTTATAATTTCCTGAAGTTCAGAGAAAAAGTTAACACGTCTATTTCTAGATTTCGAAAATTTCAAGTTATTCGGTTTAGGCTTATTAAGTTCTGTTAAAAAGAATAAGATAAGGGCCCCGGAAATCAGCAACATAGCGCTAGACACATAAAGGATATTATAAAATCCTATCCACTGCCCCAAAATCCCACCTAATAAAGGTCCAAAAATATTTCCGGCGTATGCACCGGACTGGACTCCACCGAGTGCATAGCCTATTTTCTCTTTAGGAGTATTCATTGTAATAAATGGAGAACATGCAGGAATAAATCCTCCAAAAATCCCTAAGATAAATCGTAGAACCAATAAATGCCAAGCCATTGTGCTATTGGTCATTAAGAACGTGGCAATTGACATCCCGATAGCTGAACGGATAAGAATGGTTTTTCTACTCGTTCGATCTGCAATTTTCCCCCATATCGGCTGAAAAAGAAAAGCTGATAAAAAGGTAGCACCAAAAATCATTCCAGTCCAAAGCTGAATATCGGTTTGAGCGTGAACACCTAAATCATTTTTAAGATAGACTGGAATAAAAGGTATAATTAGGCTAAATGCAGACATGACTAGAAATTGTGCAATGCTTAAAATATACATATTTCTTTTCCAAACTTCCAACTATACACCCTACTTTCACTGATTTAATAATCGATGCAGATACCCTCCCATCCTCATTTTTAACAAGCAAATTTGGTAGGGATGTTAATCTTTTGTCTCCACATGAAACACTATATCAGTTAGAGTGCACTATAAAGCAAGTGTAAGTTAATATTAAGTTGCATTACTAAGCTTTTTCCTCCAGTTTCTTATAATAGTCAATTTTTTCATTAATCTTGGTTAAATTGTTCTTTAGTTGCTTAATTTGATTAAGAACATTCTCTTGATGAGCTTCTAATAATTCTCGTCTTTCAGTCACAGTAGCATCACCTTGGCGCCTGAGTTCTGCAAATTTTTTCATATCCCTTATAGGCATTTCTGTATTACGCAACCTAATGAGAAAATCAATCCATAAAATATCGGTCTCTGAGTATTTGCGGTATCCATTTTCATCCCTTTCAATCCCACTTAATAGACCAATATTTTCATAATAGCGTAGAGTATAGGAACTAAGACCGGTGACTGAGGATATATCCTGAATAAGTAATGATTTTTTCATATCATGATTATAACACGCTTGCTTTATAGTGCGCTCTAAGGAGTATGCTTAATCTAAATTCGTAGTTTTTAGGAGGAACTTTCAATGAATATAGGGATTTTTGTTTTAGCACTTGCAACATTTGTTGCTGGCACAGTGGAATTGGTGATCGCTGGAATATTAGGCATGATTGCCGAAGATTTACACGTTTCTGTAGGAACAGTGGGTCAGTTAGTTTCCATTTTTTCATTGGTTTTTGCCTTTGGGGCTCCAATACTTATTACCTTAACTTCTAGAATAGAAAGACGTAAATTACTGCTCATAGCTATGTTAACTTTTCTAGGAGGCAATATTTTATCTATATTTAGTCTGAATTATACAACCTTATTAGTTGCCAGAATGATTCTTGCGGCCAGTTGCTCGATCGTAGTTGTTGTTTCCGTAACGATGGCTGCTAAAACAGTTGCAGTTGAATTAAGGGGACGAGCTATCGGATTAATCTTTATGGGTTTAAGTGCATCATTAGTGTTAGGTGTACCATTAGGTACAATGATTGGTGAAAATTTTGGTTGGAGGATGACATTTGTATTAGTTTCAGTCCTTAGTATTGTTTCTATGCTAGGAATTATTAAGTTTTTACCTAAGATTCCGCCGCAACCAGCCGTTCCTTTACTTAAACAGATCGCTACATTAAAAAGTAAAAAAATCGCATCAATTCAGCTCATATCAGTTTTGGAGTTAACTGGTCACTTCACAGTTTATACTTATTTCACGCCTTCTCTTCAAAAAACAATGGGACTATCAACAAATATGATTAGTATAGTCTTACTAATTTTTGGTGCAGCAGGTATAACAGGTGGATGGATTGGTGGATGGGCATCCGATAAATTTGGAGGAGAAAGAACAATATTCACATTTCTTATCGTATTTGCAGCTTCTTTGTTCTTATTACCTTATTCAACAGGATCAATGATAAGTTTATTTATTGTTATCGTCCTATATGGTGCGATGGTTTGGGCACTTAGTCCAGCAGTGCAAAATTATCTAGCCAAGTCTGTTCCGGATTCCTCAGATATCCAACTAGGTTTAAATACTTCATTTTTACATCTTGGGGTAGCTATAGGTTCTGGTTTTGGTGGTTTACTGGTTGACCATTATCCCGTAACTACCAACACTTGGGTGGCTGGTATTATGGTTGTTTTAGCCCTTATTTCCGCTATTTATTCGGTAACGACAAACCGTAATGCACCTCGATTCAGGGGGTTATGACTTTGCTGACGGCATACCTCCCGTTTGAAGCTATTGTCATCACTCAATGGACAACGATGAGCAACGTCCGTTTATAGAGTTTCCTTTGCATCTCCGCGGATTGGAACAACTGCAACGAAACGCAAAAAGAGGGGTGGCCTGCCCCTCTTCAATGCTTACTAAAAAAGCTTGTGTATAAGAGCAAAGAACGGATCGTTCATTTAAAAGGAACCCGGCCGAACAGACGGATCGTGATTCGCAATAGCGGCTACACAATCCGTTCTTTGCGCAAACTGTTGAACCCATTGTAATGATTTTAAAGCATCTTGTTCGTCAACTGTATTGCCAGGCAAAATAAGATCTTTCCATGATCTTTCAGCATAGCCGGCATCGGACACGAGTAATAACCACCCGTTTTCTACACGTGCAAGAACCGATACATGTCCGGCGGTATGTCCTGGTGTAAATACGAGATAAATGAGTCCATCTCCAAACAAATCTTTTCCTAGCTTGTAGGGTCCGAAAGGAATGGGTTCAAGTTCAAAAGCTTCGAACGAAATTCCTTTATACCATTTTTCTTTATAGCCCGCCACATTCTTCCACTCGGGTTCGCTGACAAGAAATCTCTTAGCCCCGCTTAAAAGTTGAAGCCCGCTGATATGATCTTCATCCAGATGTGTCATAACAACAGCTTCCAGATCTTGAGGAGATATGTTTTTTGAAGCAAGCTGCTCTCTTACCGAACATCCCTCAGGAAGTCTGTACTCAATAAACTGATACAAATCTTCGCCAAAATGTTCTTTGGGCTGAGTACGAATATCTTCATGCCATCCAGCATCGACGACAATTCGTCCGTTCGGGTGTTCAATTAAGTAACTAGATACGGGTACTAATTCTTGATACTCTTCACCTCTTTGATTAACGGGCGGAATCACATCAAGTTCCTTAAAAGCTAATGCCCGATCGTATTTTAGATCTCCGGTATGCATCACATGTACTTTAACAAACTTCTCCATACATCTCTCCTCCAGCTATAGAGTTGTATTTTTGAGCTGATAAGAGCATTATGCAGGATTGTATAGGCCGAGGGAAGGAGGCACTTTTTTGTTCACTGGGCACCTTAAGGTTTCCATATTACATAAAAGTGCCTTCTATTCGAGGAGGACGAAATTATACATAATTCTTTTATAGTAGCTGCCGCCAGCAAATTTATATGCACTGGAGAGATGATTTTGAAAGACCGCAAAGAATTCTACGATTTTTTCGGGATTGTGCTCACGCTGGGAACGGGATCTATCTTAGTAGTTTCGTTGTTGTATGTCACCATTCCCTTGATGCCTTTATTGGGAAGTGAATTTCATACGAGTCCCGGTCAAACCGTATGGGCAGGAAGCGCTTATGGTTTTGCATATGCTGTTGGGAATCTCATCATCGGCATCTTTTCAGACCGTTTTCACAGAAAAACGATTTTAGGAATCGGTCTTGTTGCCTTGGCACTTAGCACTTTAGCAGTCGGTTTGAGTCCAACTTTGGCATGGTTGATTGTATTGCGGATCATACAAGGATTAATCGCCGCATCTTTTCCAACAGTCGCGCTTGCCTATATCGGGGATGTGCTTTCCTCCCGTTATCGTCCTATAGCCATTTCGATCTTAAGCAGCAGTTTTCTTTTGTCCGGAATTTTGGGTCAACTTTATGCACAAGCAATCGGAAGCTGGCTAGGTTGGAGCGGCGTATTCGAAATTTTAGCTATTAGTTATCTAGTAATCGCATACTTCATCTATCGACTTCCTGCAGGCGGGCTTAGTCATGCTGAATTATCGCTTTCTCATGTGATTGGACGAACGATAAAACTCGTCACCGTCCCTTCTCTTTTAGTGTCTTTTGCCGTCTCAGCGACAGTATTATTCAGCTTTGTGACGATGTACTCAGGATTAGGCACTTATGTTTCGGAGCGATTCCACCTTCATGAACAGGGGTTAATGTGGATTCGTATTGGAGGTATACCCGGTATTGTGATGTCACTGTTTGCCGGGCCATTATTGAAACGTTTCGAAGCAAAACGGGTTTTTATCGCCGGTTTGGCGACTGCTGGAATTGGCTTAGGAGTTGAAGCCTTATCCGGATCACTAATTCCATTGGTTATTGCGAGTATTATCTTTGTTACAGGTATTTCAATAGCAAATCCGAGTATAATTGTTCTAATTGGGCACCTGGGAGGAGAATCTCGAGGGAGCGCTCTTGCCATAAATGCATTTTCCGCATTCGTTGGAGCTAGTCTTGGCCAGCTGCTGGCCGAGTATTCAAAATCATTTGCAGTCTTGTGTTTGATATTAATTATGATATTATTCCTTTCGGCGATAACCACTTGGTTATGTATCCCTACTTTGCGCTCCAGATCTGTTCTTGACAATAGATGACATATCATCTATTCTAGCATATAGATGATATGTCATCTAATCACATATTTTCAGAAGAAGAGCTTGTCACTAGCAAAGGAGGAATTAACTATGGATATTTCATTTAGCAATGAGTTAATCATTGACTGTACTGTGGCACGGGTTTATGAATTTTTAAGAAATGTGGAGAACTTTTCATCTTGGAATTATGCTGTCATGACCGTAGAGCCAACGGGAGATCGTAAAGATACCTATAGATTGACAAGAGATTTAGTCCACTCGCAAGAAATAGAGACCATTACGGTTATTGAAGCTCGGACAGACCAATTCCTCCATTTGCAAGCAGCCGGCGGCAGATTTGATTACGAATCTAAATATGAGCTTAAAGCATTTGAAAATAAAACCATACTTGCCAATCATGTCATCATGAAGCCTTCCGGTGTCAGCGGTGTTCTGCTTAAGCTGCTAAAAGGGAATATACAACGTGAAGTTAACAATAACCTGTCCGTATTAAAAACTATGATGGAAGAGAACGGAAGCACTAATATTAATGCAAAGGAACTTCTCTTATGAAAAAAAGAACCTTGGGAACATTAGGGCCAACTTCTGGCAACCAAATTTGGAGTCGTCAGAAAACCGGGAAGCTATGAGAGAACATTGAACACTCCCCTCCCTACGCTGAAGGTTAGAGGAAGGAAATTCTTGGGTAGTCCCTTCTACCGAAGAGAAGTTGACCAAGCGAACCCTACCGTTCCGGCAGTTTATGTAAGATCTACACCTGTAGCAGTCTTTTGCCTTCGGCCAGGATGTTAAGGCTGGCATTCAAGTCCCGGTTATGATCCGTTCCACACGCCGGGCATGTCCATTCGCGAACGTTCAAATTCTTGACCTCTTGGTTCCGGTATCCACAGCAAGAACATAATTGAGAGGATGCAAAGGTACGGCCTACGGTGACCAATACTCGACCATACCATGTACATTTATATTCCAGCATCTTACGAAACAAGGACCAGGAGGCTTCGCTAATCGCTTTAGACAGCTTCCGGTTTGTGAGCATGTTGCGTACAGATAAGTCTTCGATCGCAATCAAGTCGTGGTTTTTGACAATGTGCGTAGAAACTTTATCTAGATAGTCTTTCCTTCGTTGCTGATGTCTTCATGTATTCGAGCTACTTTGATTCGTTGTTTCTTCCAGTTCGAGCCGCCCTTCATTCGTTGTGAAAGCTTGCGCTGGGCTTTAGCGAGTTTATTCTCCAAAGTACGAAAGAATTTGGCTTTTCCCTTGGATTTGGGTGGTGTAGGATTGTACCGGATTCTTCTTGCTTTTAAAACAGGGGGCATTGTTTAATTTTCTGAAAAATTGTTCATATGCATCGGCAAGATGTTTAAGCGCCGACTGCAAAGCGGTGCTGTCTACTTCGCTCAGCCACATCAATTCTTGTTTGAGTCCAGTCAATTGGGCTGAACATACTCTATAGGTCAAACCTTTCCTGCAGAGGAAGGGGTCTTCTCTACTATTTCTGATAAATACAATCGCATTAACAAGAGCAAAGAATGCCATCGCCATTTCAATCGAAACGGCACTTGCGATAAAACTTACGATGGGTACATCGATTACCATTCAGTAGGCGTGACCCCTAATATTTTTCTATGATTCCTCCCAACGCGTATCATCTAGAGTAAAGGGCTGAAGAAATTTTCAGCCCCTCCTCATCAAACCGTACATGAGGTTTTCCCTCATACGGCTTTCCGATGTTCGTCATTCATGGGCATGCAGATCACAAGAGCGCTTTAAGTCCCATCGTTTGAGCTAAGATGTTCACTTCTCGTACTAAACTCATCCACCTGTTGCGCTGGCGTTTCTTGGCATGCCACCGGGCAAGTCGCTGGAGAATGTACCAATCCAGTTTCGCAAGCTTCTGCTGGCTGTAAGGCGTGTAGTAGTAGTTGCGCCACCCCTGTATCTTCGGATTTAGCCATGCCACATGATCGTTAAGCGACTTATGACGCATGGTCGGCGGAGCCAACCGCTCCTTTACTACTTCCCGTATGCGTTCTTCCGCTTCCCGGGTTAGCCACTGCTGGGTCGTATAGTACACCTTCCCTTGCGAGGTCTCTGCCTTTGTCTTCGGTGGTGCAGCCCCAGGAAGTCGAATCCTTCCTCGCCAGTCCATAGTCCGACAACCCGTGTCTTCGCCCTGTGCAAGGTCAGGTCCAGTCGCTCCATGATCGCTTGAATGAGAGCGTACGCACGGTCCGCTTCCTTCTTCGTCTTGCACACTACGACCAGGTCGTCCGCATACCGGGTAAGCTCTCCAATCCCGCTGCCGTGACGCTCCCACAGGTTGTCGAAGTAATTCAGGTAGATATTCGCTAGAAGCGGCGAAATGACTCCGCCTTGCGGTGTTCCAAGGTCTGAGCGCCGGACGCTTCCTTCTTCCAGAACCCCAGCCTTCAGCCACTTCCTCACCAGTTTTAGTACACGTCTGTCGCTGATTCGCATTTCTACCAGCTTCATGAGCTTCTCCTGATTGATGTTGTCAAAGTAGCCTTGGATGTCGACGTCGACCACCCAATTACCTTTCCGGTTACAGGCTTTCCGAATGCGTTCGAGCGCCTGCTTGGCGCTCCGCTTCGGTCGAAATCCAAAGAGGAGTCTTGAAAATCCGCTTCAAAGATGGGTTCCATGACCAGCTTCACTGCCATTTGTATGACCCGATCCCGGACAGTGGGGATGCCAAGCGGCCTCATTTTGCCATCCTTCTTCGGGATGTACTGCCGCCGCACTGGCTGAGGATGATACTTGCCGTCTTTCAAAAGCTGCTCACATTCGTGCAGGAATAGCTGCTCGCCGTACATTTCAATGTCCGCCAGCGTCTCTCCGTCCACGCCTGCCGCTCCCTTGTTGACCCGTACTCTCCGCCATGCTTCCCGCAAGATGTCCATCCGGTATACCTTGTCATACAGCGCGTGAAATCTGCGTTTCTTGTTTTCCTTGGCCGCATGACCTAGTTTCATTTGGAGTTGTTGAACGTTTTCTTTTGGTGTCGTTAGCCCTCTGGCATTCACTGACTCGTACCTCCTTGTGAAACCTGAACAAAGCAGGGCGCCTTCCCTCCCGCAGGTTGTGTTGTCCTGCGATTCTTCGGTACTATGAGCCCCTCGGACTCCCTTCCTGCAGACCACTCACTTCACCTGTTGAGCTTATAGAGCGTCTCTTTACGGTGTTTCAAAAAAAAAACTCCGTGCAGGGGAGGGTATCCCCAGTTCACTGCATCCTCTTTCAGACCATGCCGCTCCCCATACGCCGGAGGATTCTTCGCTGTCGCTCCAAGTTCTAGACAGCTTCCGTGGCCTTCGTCCAATGATCCGAGACTCGGCTTCCTCTTGTCCCTCTTGCGAGGCCTTTTTGACGACGCGGCAGGATTCACTTTATGTTACGGCCTGGTATGTTGCTCGCCTTGTCTCTGACAAGTACTTTCGTCGATACGCTTCTACGCACAGATTTCGCCATACGCAGGTATCCTAGCTACACGGGGGCTTGGTCCCTCCCGTGACCGGACTTTCACCGGCTAGAAGATGCGTACTTATCTGGGCACGCGACCATAAAAAAACCTTGATTCATCGAAGTTTCTAATGAATTCAAGGTCTATATGCATAAAAATGGATATCAATACATTTCTCGAAAAATATGAAATTTTTTTATCATTGTGCGTAATGTTTATAAATGAGACTACAATCGCATTTAATTGGACATTTTTATAATTAAAACTAATATTTTCTATGTTATCATTTGATATTTTTCTCATAAATTATATCTATAAATGAGACTTTTCATTTGACAAGTGAATCCATTTATTGAATTACATTTTTGGATTTTTTTAAAAGTAACTCTTAGCAACTTATTAAAGTTAACCAAAATATCAAATTTTTCGTATTTAAACAAATGCCTAACCTTAATCACCGCTATCTAGGCTTTCGCTACTGATTATTATCTTCTTGTCTTCCAATCACTTAATCCGATTACAATGCAGCGGGTATAGTGCTCCAGCAGCAATAAGATGTATTGGCTTTGTTTGTTAAAAAACAAAAAACAAGGTAAAATAAATACATACATATAAGTTAACCGGTTAATCGGAGGTTCTATGAAACT
Source organism: Paenibacillus durus ATCC 35681 (assembly GCF_000993825.1). Classification (NCBI taxonomy): domain Bacteria; kingdom Bacillati; phylum Bacillota; class Bacilli; order Caryophanales; family Paenibacillaceae; genus Paenibacillus; species Paenibacillus durus. Next base: position 5,234,938 of record NZ_CP011114.1, on the reverse strand, counting down.
AAAAACGACGATTCGTGATGTAGCCGAGTACGCGAGTGTCTCTACGGCAACTGTGTCGTACGTACTCAATGATGTAAACAAAGTTTCCCAACAGACGAAAGAAAAAGTACTAGAAGCCATTAAACATCTAGATTACCATCCTGATTTTACAGCCATCAGTTTATCAAAAAGAAAATCAAATATGATTGGTGTTATGATTCCCTTTGTCAATCATTCACTTCCTCCTATTTTTAAACAGGACCATTACTACACAGAAATAATTAGCGGGATGGAGTATATCTCCAGTGCTCAAAACTACGACCTGCTTATTTCAGGGGTAAGAGACTCCGAGGATTGCAAAAGTTGGGTGGCTAAGCGAAATTTAGACGGGCTTATTATTTCGGGACCTTTGCCTGATTCATTGATAAAAGAGTTGAATACCTTTAATATACCAATTGTTTTAATCGATAATTATGGGGATTTCGAAAAAAATTATCAAATCATGATCGATGATGAGCTTGGCGGCTATCTTGGAACAAAGCATTTACTTAACAACGGACATACTCACATTAGCTTTGTAAGGATTAATTTACCATCAACCGATCTAATCGATCAACAACGCTACCGTGGATTCAAAAGGGCATTAAACGAGGCTCATATTTCGATCAATCCGGATTTAGTATTTGATGCTAATGGTAATTCTTTTGAAATTGGGTATAAAATCGGAATGAAAATTCTCGACCTCAAAGAAAAAACAACAGCCATTTTTGCGTCTTCCGACATTCTGGCTGTTGGGATTATACAAGCATTTCGAGAAAATGGAAAAGAAGTTCCTAAAGATTATTCTATCGTTGGATTTGACGATCTTGAGATTATCCAGTATATTTCACCAAAGTTAACTACAATTAGACAAGATGTATTCAACAAAGGAGTCGTTTTAGTTCAAACGATTATTGATGCAATTGAACAAAATGGATCTCATCCTGTAAAGCTTACTCTTCCTATTGAGTTAATTGTGAGAGAGTCAACACGATCGATTTAAACAAGAAGATTGTTTCCCCACACATGAGCAATATGCGAAGGCAGAACGAGCAGCCTTCGCATTGACCTCACTCCGTATGATTGCTGGTAATCGATTACGGTTTAAAACTCTTGCACAACACCCATCCTTGACTTGTATCGCATTAGGAATAATTGCTTGAAACTAATTCCTTAGACCTTTTCCGGTGCGCGACGCTGGATTCATATGCCGCTTCTATGACCGCTTGACGTACTTTCTCTACCACGTTCTGATTAATCACTCTCGGAATGATGTAATGTTCGTTAAGCTCTTCCTCCTCGACAACGGAGGAAATCACATTAGCGGCTGCAAGCTTTATTTTGCTCCGTGCTCCGGGAAGCATGGTAATCCAGCACGCCACGGAAAATACCCAGAAAACAGCAAAACATTGTTGTATTCGGTAATCCGAGCGTCCCGTAGCCATGACACGAACGGAGGGTTCGGCTTCTTCTGGGGTAACCTCCGGGTCGGGTTAGCCATGGCAAAGATAATCGAATCTCGCGCCATCTTCTGATATCTTCTACACCAAGCACCTTGGGACCGGACACACCGATAAAACCATCGGCTCTTGGAATGATTTCGGATAGTCTCCCTCTCTCCGCATTTGGATTCGTATGGTCGGCGTACCAAGCCCATGCAGAGTTTGGAATAGAAGTTTCCCTGTGCTCCAGGTTGATCCCGCAAAATGTTAGCGCCAGTGCTTTTACAATTTGTATGATTACCCCTGCATTTTGCATAGCAAGACAAATTGGAAAGGCATCTACTCAGCCATCTGTTTAAACAGCATCGCTTTCTCTTCCATTACCGGCAAAGCCGCTTCCGGTCCAAATGTTGCCAAGTCCCGATCCGTCGGAAACAACCGTAATCCTATTACGTTTGATCCCGATAAATTCACGACTTTCACGCCGTCAAACTTTCCAAGTAATTGCAACATATACTCCATTTGAAACGGGTCGCTTACATTAACCGTTATGTCGCGTATCATTACAATTTTGTCCGATTAGCACGCGACGATTGGCCTTTCGGCCATGGCCGTTTGTAGTTTTCACCTCAAAACGAGATACGAAATATTCACAGAGAAGGCACTTTACTAGCATATCTTCGATGAAATGGGTAAACACTCCTACCTCGCATTGTCATGAGGTGTACCTGAAATTTGTAAAAAACTTGAAACTCATAATGGCGACTCATAGAATTTCTATAGGATTTTACGTGGAGATTATCTTCTGGATCATTCCCATTGATAGTCCCGTTCCTCCTCCATGATGAAGGACGTTAAAAACGAAAGGACGAAACCCCTGCGACTTTGCGAACATTCAAAATATTAAATATACCACTCCATGTATTGTTTATGTAATATTCAACAGAGTTCAATCACTTTTTTTCTATTTTAGTGTCTTATATACAAAACACTGCTCCTTTTTAGACTTTTCTAAGATCATTGATGTTATATTTTATCACATTCAATCTTGACAGTATTCTTTATGCAATGATATTATTCACTTTAAAGATAAGGTTAACCGGATAACCAATAAAAAAATACCCGTTAACTATTAAAAAATCTTGTTTGACAAAACGATTTTCGCCCAAACTATCGAAAGGAGTCAAAACAATGAAACTGACAGACCGTGTGTACCCGCCGAATGGCATGTATGATGTTATGGCCAGAAACGGGCAGGACATCCTGGCAGGCACATTCACAGTCAAGGAATTATCTGTAAATATGAAAAAAGAATATGCACATTTTTTCGGACAGCAGCAAAATAAATAATGCGAAGAAGGGTAGTGGATGGCCTGTAAAAGCGAGTTTATTAAGAATTATCCAGATCTTTTGAAATGTTAAAAACATATAAAGTATCACCAAAAAGTTCCTCTAATTTCCAAATGGGTAAACATACGCTTCAAAGGAAATCGAACAGACTTCATAATTTATCGCAAATTTATGTTTTTATTATCAAGTGAAGGAATGATCTTATGAAATGGGTAAATAAATTGCTTACTGTAGGGACAGTTGCTTCAATGATTATGTTATCCGCTTGCGGTGCACAGAATGAAACGGCTAAGAGTAATGAAAAGGAAAGCGGCAGCGCTGGGAATACATCGTCCGAAGTTAGCTCTTATCTTGAAAAAGCCTACACAGGCGCCTACAAAGGTACGACTGTGCACATGTTAGGAACATTTGTTGATGCCGAGCAGGCAAAGTTTGAAGAAGCGATCAAGCCCTTCGAAGAAAAGACCGGCATTGATTTTGTTTATGAAGGCTCGACAGATGGAAATGTGCTTCCTCTAAGAATAAATGGAGGCAATGCTCCAGATATCGCCGATTTTAATTCACCAGGCACATTGGCTACATTTGCAAAGGAAGGAAAAATAGTCGATGTAAGATCTTTTCTAAGTAAAGAATATTTAGAAAAGCAGTACAATAAAAACTGGCTTGACATGGCTACTATGCCTGGTCCAAACGGTGATATCATGGCTGGGGTTTGGAATATAAGTTATTTGAAGAGTATGGTTTGGTATAACAAAAAAGAGTTTGATGCAGCTGGGTATACTGTCCCTAAAACTTGGGAAGAAATGCTACAGCTTTCAGAACAAATCTCACAAGACGGTGATGCTCCTTGGAGCATAGGGATCGAATCCGGCGGGGCGACAGGCTGGGCAGCTACCGATTGGCTCGAAGATATTATGCTTAGAACAACCTCGAAGGAGAATTACGATAAATGGGTATCGGGTGAGATTCCGTTTACGGATCCCATTGTCAAAAACGCTATGAAAAAAATGTCCGAAATTATGTTCAACAACGATTATGTTTATGGCGGAACAAAATCGATTGCTACAACCAGTGTCTTTGATGCACTTCTACCATTATTTGAAAATCCACCTAAAGCTTGGCTCCACCGTCAGTCTTCCTCTTTCAAGACCTTCTTTCCGGAAGGTGCAGATGCGGACTGGTTCCCTTTCCCGGCCATTGATCTACAATACGGTGATCCGGCACTAATATCCGCAGACATATATGCCATGCTTAATGACCGTCCGGAAGTAAGAGCCGCAATGGAGTTCTTTACGAAAGCCGAATCCCTTAAACCTTTTATCCAATCGGGAGCGTTCACGCCACCCATGAACGACGCCGACCCAAGCTGGTATCAAAGCGAACTAGATATAAGAGCGGCGGAATATATAAAGAATGCAAAGGTTATCGGTTTCGACGCTAGTGACATGATGCCAAGCTCTGAGAGTGCTTCATTTATGAGAGGAATGGCCGACTATATTGCAGGGATTGTAGATTTGAATCAGGCGTTAGAGGAAATGCAGCAAGGCAGGAAGTAAATCGCTCTTACAAATATGAACGAGCTTCATGAATTCCTCAGAGAATGCAGAGAGTTTGGGTTAATGCGAACCCAGCTCTCTGCTTTGAAATTGATTGGAACGCAGAAAAATAGTGAGGTGGGTTCATTTGGAAAAAGCAATTCTGCTTGAAGGAAAGCAAGTTCCTTCGAAAAGGTTCGGTCGGATTTCACTTCTTCTGTTGTCACTTGGGATTATCAGTGGTAACGTGATTTTTCATTGGCTTATTTTTCGATTTATTAAAGAATCTTCACTCCCCATTCTAGTAAATTCACTTATTGCCATTGCCTGGGGTAGTCTTGGGATTTACTCCATTTATTATTCGTTCAATTGGTTGGCAGAGCGGTTTCCGGAAAAATGGAGAGAAAAGGTTTTGCCTCTTGTCTTTATTGGCCCGGCTGTCATATTTCTCGCGTGGCTCCAAGTCATCCCGACAATTCGTACGCTTTATTTGAGTTTGATAGACGATAAGACTAATAAATTTATTGGTCTGGGCAATTACGTGGCTATATTTAATGACCGTACGCTAACGGTGGCAATTTACAATAATGTGCTATGGGTCGTTGTAGGGACGGTTATATCCGTCTCGCTAGGATTATTAATCGCAGTCCTTACTGACCGGAGCAAATTTGAACGAATCGCAAAATCTATCATTTTTTTACCGATGGCCATATCATTCGTCGCAACTGGGGTCATATGGAAATTCGTGTTTTATTATCAAACCGGGGATAGTCAAATCGGCATGCTGAACGCCATTTTGGTCGCATTTGGTGGTGAACCCCAAGCATGGCTAAGCCTGCAGCCATGGAACAACCTGCTCTTGATCGCAATTTTCATATGGAGTTCGACCGGCTTTGGTATGGTGATCTTCTCTGCTGCTATCAAGGCAGTACCGGACGAATTATTAGAGGCAGCCCGTATGGATGGCGCTGGTGAAACACGGATTTTTTTCACAGTAATTATTCCGAATATTTCCGAAACCATTTTATATGTGACCACAACTACAGTAGTTACAACCATGAAGATTTTCGACATTATTTTTGTAATGACGGGTGGACAATATAATACGGATGTAGTAGCGACCCAGTTTTATCGAAACTTTATTGACCGTCCCGGATACGCTTCGGCGTTGGCCACCTTATTATTGGTTGCTGTCCTGCCCATTTTTTATATCAATATCCGACAATTAAAAAAGCAAGGGGGGCACTAACTTGAAAAAAATTGCGAAACTCAATTCAAAGCTATTCGTAAACGTCTCTCTTGCCATCATCGTTCTTCTCTGGGTCGTTCCAACAGCAGGACTTTTAGTTACATCATTTCGGAGCGTACCCGATATTATGAAATCGCCTTGGTGGAATGTTATGCCCCATAAAGAATGGAAAGCAACTGAAGAGTTGAAGTTATCGCTGGATACCAATTTGAAGAAGCCGATCAAAGTTGGTGATTCATCCTATACGGACAAGCAATTAAAGGACGGAATTGAAAAGGACGGCGTACGTATTATTTGGGGGGACCGTCGCAGCCGAATTGTGGCGGTTCAAGAGAAAAAATGGGTTCCTTTTTCCAGTTTCACGCTTGAAAACTATAAATTAGCGGTAGGCGGTAAGAACTATGACATGATTACAAATGATGGTAAAGTGGTCAATGTTAAAGGGGTAGGTCTTTTAACATCCTTTTGGAACACTGTGGCGGTTTCGGTTCCGGCCACTGTTATTCCACTTATCATTTCTGCGTTTGCAGCGTATGCACTTGCATGGCTAAGATTTCCGGGTAAAAATCTCCTTTTTATTACCATGCTTTGTTTGCTTGTTGTTCCCATGCAAGTGGCTTTATCGCCAATAATAAGCGACTATAAGGCGTTAGGTTTGAATGGGACATATCTTGGTATTTGGCTTGCGCATACCGCTTTTGCGCTTCCTTTTGTCATCTATTTTATGTATGGATCCATAAGTCGCCTCCCGAAAGATTTATTCGAATCGGCCTTTATGGATGGGGCAGCCCACTTCACGATATTCAAGAACATTGTGGTCCCGCTAATCGTTCCTGTGCTCGCTTCGATGACTATCTTTCAATTTCTTGCGGTATGGAACGACTATTTGATTTCACTAATTTTCCTAGGTGCTGAAGAGAAGGTTCAGGTATTGTCCCTTGCCGTTGCCAATCTGGCAGGTACGAGAGGGAATGATTGGCATCTGCTTTCTGCAGGAGCGTTTGTAGCTATGATTGTCCCTCTTATCGTTTTCTTCTCCATGCAAAAGTATTTTATCCGAGGGTTACTGGGCGGTTCAGTTAAAGGATGACATGTAAGGCAATTAGGAGATAATTGTCTTAGATTGGAATATTAAGGCCGTGGAATCAGTGGCAAATGATGTCGTCTCTGACGAATTGCGGCCCGTTGTCTGTTCGATTCAGACGTGGCTTCGACTGCTTCATTCGGCAATGTAACGCACGTCATAGTGTTTGGGCTGCATGTTCGGCCTCACATACAGTCCTCTGTACCGGATAACGACACTGTCAAGCATCAATGATGCTAAGGCCCATAAATATCCATACTTAATGTTGATTTGCCACAGCTGATTGGATCCTGTCGCCACGCCGTATAAAATTTTCTGTTCATTTAAGGTTCAGCTTGTAATGACCGGTTGGTTCCATTCCGACGATAATGTCCTGGATACTCCTGTTCTTTCATGATTTTCCGGGACCAGCTAACGAAAAATTCAAATCCTTTCCGGTTTTTTTCAAACGAAATTGGCATCTTATACGACTCCGCAGGAAGTCTTATGTTCGAATCACATTTTTGAACTTTGCGATATCTACAACCAACGACAAGTGCCGAAGAAGTGATTTGGATATTTCGTTCGTCTTCATGCATCATGTAGTCTCCTTGGTTTTGTTTTTGGATCCGTTCGCCTGGCCCAGCATCTGGGATCCCTAAACATCATACCAGGGAGCCTTTTTGTTTCTCAAACAAATTTTTCTTATTATTAGGAATACTCCTCGTTAATCTAATGACTATAAGTTGAGGATCCTATTTCTTAACTCCGAGGGTTTGTATCATACTTCAAATAAAGGATATCCTTGAAAATAATTACCAACTACGGAAAAAAATACATGTTTTGCCCTTCGACACCCTTCACTTAATCCAATCACAAAGCAGCGGATGTATTGCTTCAGAGCAATGAGATGTATTGGCTTTGTTTGTTAAAAAACAAAGAACAAGGTATAATAATAGAAATAAAAATAAGTTAACCGGTTAATCGGAGGTTCTATGAAACCAAAAACGACGATTCGTGATGTAGCCGAGTTCGCAGGTGTCTCTACGGCAACTGTGTCATACGTACTCAATGATATAAACAAAGTTTCCCAACAGACGAAAGAAAGAGTATTGGAAGCCATTAAACATCTGGATTACCATCCTGATTTTACGGCCATCAGTTTATCAAAAAGAAAATCAAATATGATTGGTGTCATGATCCCCTTTGTCAATCATTCACTTGCTCCTATTTTTAAACAGGACCATTACTACATGGAAATAATTAGCGGAATGGAGCATATTTCTAGTGCTCAAAACTACGACCTGCTTATTTCAGGGGTAAGAGACACCGAGGATTGCAAAAGTTGGGTGGCTAAGCGAAATTTAGACGGGCTTATTATTTCGGGACCTTTACCTGATTCATTGATGAAAGAGTTGAATACCTTTAATATACCAATTGTTTTGATCGATAATTATGGGGATTTCAGAAAAAATTATCAAATCATGATCGATGATGAGCTTGGCGGCTATCTTGGAACAAAGCATTTACTTAACAACGGACATACTCACATTAGCTTTGTAAGGATTAATTTACCATCAACCGATCTAATCGATCAACAACGCTACCGTGGATTCAAAAGGGCATTAAACGAGGCTCATATTTCGATCAATCCGGATTTAGTATTTGATGCTAATGGTAATTCTTTTGAAATTGGGTATAAAATCGGAATGAAAATTCTCGACCTCAAAGAAAAAACAACAGCTATTTTTGCGTCTACCGACATTCTGGCGGTTGGGATTATACAAGCATTTCGAGAAAATGGAAAAGAAGTTCCTAAAGATTATTCTATCGTTGGATTTGACGATCTTGAGATTAGCCGGTATATTTCACCAAAGTTAACGACAATTAGACAAGATGTATTCAACAAAGGAGTCGTTTCAGCTCAAACGATTATTGATGCAATTGAACAAAATGGATCTCATCCTGTAAAACTTACTCTTCCTATTGAGTTAATTGTGAGAGAGTCAACACGATCGATTTAAAACAAAAAAGATTGTTTCCCCGCACATGAGGATGAGGTCAATGCGAAGGCAGAACCAGGAACTTTCGCATTAACCTCACTCCGTATTATTGCTGGTATCGATCGATTGCCGTTTATCGGATAGTCTCCCGCTCTCCCGGCAGCCGTAAAATCCATTTCATTTTTGCATCATATCCAGCCTCGCAATTGGACCGCTTCAATCAGCCGGTTCAATCCGACGATATACGCGGCCATTCGCATATCGACGCCCTTGGCCAAGCTGGTTTCATAGACTTTTTCAAAGGATGAGACCAATATTTGTTTCAGCCGCTCGTCCACCATTTCCTCGGTCCAATAGTAACCCTGGTTGTTCTGCACCCATTCGAAATAAGAGACGACCACGCCCCCGGCGCTTGCGAGCACATCGGGAACGAGCAGGATCCCCCTCTCTGTCATAAGCTCTGTCGCTTTTAACGTCGTTGGTCCGTTCGCCGCTTCAACGACGATCTTCGCTTGAATATCACCGGCATTTTCTTCAGTAATCTGATTGCTTATGGCAGCGGGGATCAAAATATCGCACGGTTTTACTAAAAGCTCTTGATTGGTGATCCGGTTCGGGTACAGTGAGGTTACGGAGCCGTATGGATCTTTCTGGGTAAGAAGCAGATCAATATCGAGCCCCTCCGGCTCATAAAGGGCGCCGGAAGCATCTGAAATGCCAACCACTTTGGCGCCTGCATCAAGGAGAAATTTCGCCAGATAACTGCCGGCGTTGCCGAACCCCTGAATAATTACGCTCGCTCCCTCGATCGGTAAACCGATTTTTTGGGCCGCTTCGTTCAATACGATCGTCACGCCATTGGCCGTAGAAGATTCCCGACCGGCCGAACCGCCGATCGCCAGAGGCTTTCCCGTAATAACCCCGGGCGAACCGAATTCGCAAATACAGCTGTATTCATCCATCATCCAAGCCATGATCCGGGAGTTAGTAAACACATCCGGCGCCGGAATATCCTTTGCAGGCCCTATAATTTGGCTGATCGCCCGGACATAGCCCCGGCTCAGGCGCTCCAGCTCTTGGGCGGACATGGTTCGGGGATCACATACGATCCCGCCTTTTCCCCCGCCGTACGGCAGGTTTGCAAGTCCGCATTTGATGCTCATCCAGATCGAAAGCGCCTTGACTTCCTCCTCCGTTACATCGGGGTGAAAGCGTATGCCTCCCTTTGTCGGTCCGACGGCGTCATTATGCTGCGCGCGGTAGCCTGTAAACACCTTCACGGTTCCGTCGTCCATTTTTACCGGAATCCGTACCGTCAGTACGCGCAAGGGCTCCTTCAGTAAATCAAAAAGAGCTTGATCTCCATTCAGATGTGATAAAGCTTCCCGGATGATGGATTGGGTAGACTCGTATAAAGAAACTTCTTCAGAATGATCTAACACAGCTTTATTGACCACGGTTTCGGACATCCTTTCATCTTAAATCATTCCGTTCTACCTTTTATAAGTCGGGCTCTTGTAAGTAGCCTCTTAAAACTGTCTTGCTTACATCACCCGACTCGACTGCTTATATGCTATATAACACTTAAATCATGGGTGATAAATAAACTGAAATTGCAAATCCTATAGTAAATTGTGACAGTCGATGAATCTCAAAGAATCTATGGTGAGATCGAGGGCTGCGACGGAACCTGAAATGTTCCTGCAACATGAATGAATTCCAGGCGTGCTCAGGATCACCTGCTCATTTACATCTTCTTGAGCATGCATTTCGAGAAAATGGAAAAGAAGTTCCTAAAGATTATTCTATCGTTGGATTTGAAGATCTTGAGATTATACGGTATAATTCACCAAAGTTAACGACAATTAGACAAGATGTATTCAACAAAAGAGTCGTTTCAGCTCAAACGATTATTGATCCTATTGAGTTAATTGTGAGAAAGTCACACGATAGATTTAAAACAAGAAGATTGTTTCCCCGCACATTAGCGTTACGAAGGCAGAACGAGCAACCCTTCGCATTGACCTAACTCCGTAATATTTGCTGTTATCGATTGCGGTTTAAAGCTCTTGCACAACCGCTTATTACACCGAGCCTTGACTTGTATCCGCATTAGGAATAATTACCTGAGTGGACAATACATTGCGGATTTGGCCGTTAATCAGGCATATATGACGACCGCTTCCAGGATATTCCCTGATCCCAGCTCGCCTTTCCGTAGCATCGTTGCGCCTTCTTGAATGCGACGAAGGGCTTCGCCAAGGTCCTTCGCACCGCATACGAACGGAACGGTAAAACCGCGTTTGTCGATATGGAATACTTCGTCAGCTGGCGTGAGAATTTCACTCTCGTCGATATAGTCGGCGCCGAGCGCCTGGGAGCACTTTCGCCTCAACATAGTGGCCTACGGGCTTACGCCATAACCGGTATCGTGACAACTTTCATGACCTCTTCAAAAATCGTCGGGTCGGCCATACGAGCAACACCGTCTGCCGCTCGAATATCGGATGGAACGCGCTCCAGCGCCATGACAGCTGTAGCTCCTGCCGCCTCGGCAATCTTCGCCTGTTCGGCGTTCATGACGTCCATTATAACGCCGCCTTTTTGCATTTCAGCCATACCGCGCTTTACAAGCAAAGTTCCTGTTCCCATCTTAAAAAGCCTCCCGTTTAAATGAAACCGTAAAGTTTCAGTGTGTTTACAACTCTCATAGTTAGGCAAGTGGAGTGATCGTTCCCTGAACGAGGCCCGAATTTGGGAGGTTCACCTAATTTGCTTGTAGCAATATTTTTTCCAATGCTTTTTCTGCAGTACATAATCCATGCCGAGGTCTCTTGGCTTCGGCTTCATAAGTGATCGAAGCTCAGGCAGCATTGAGGCCAGACAGAAGAAACTTGTTTTCTTTAACGGCCTAAACAATACCTTTATTGGCGATTTGCAGCACCAATCCCGCCTAATAGCCCGGCAGAATCTAGCCGCTGACAAAGTTCGCCGGTAGAAGCCTTTCCGGACGTCGTCGGTCAGATAAGCAACTTGACCGACGACGCTTGAAATGGCCTCAAACTTATCAAATCGATGTCTAAAAAACCGGGCTTTGAAAGCACGTCCTTTTTGGGGGATGAGCAATATTAAATTAAGTTAAGTTAATTCTTTGACAATTAAGCCAGAATAAAACGGAGGTTATGTTCCTTCATATCTTTTAGCGACTTATCCGCAGCTTCCAATGTCTTTTCGGCATCTTCCATCGTATGAGAAGCATTGACATACCACCTTCCGCCAAACATAAGGAATACGCCATTTTCCTGCATATACTTCTGGAAGACTTCTACAATTTTCTTATCAAAGCCTGCAAGATCTTCTTTCGTATAGAGTCTGCGTCTGCCGCCCGGAACACCAAAGATAGTGGAGAATACGCCGTTTGATTCAGTAAGCGTGAGCGGGATATCATATCGGTTGGTAATTTCGACCAGACCGTCCATGATGCGTTCCTGCACCTTGAATACCTGGCCATAAACAGCGCAATTATCGCGACTCAGGATGTCAAGAGTAGTATTTACAGCGTACATACCTAAACCATAGCCTTGAAAAGTACCAGGACTCAGTACGCGGCCGTTGCGGATTGCATCCATAATCTTTTTCTTGCCGCCAACACAGGACATCGGGATGCCATTAGCCATAGCCTTACCCATCGTACAAATATCAGGCGTTACACCAACAACCGTTTGTGCCCCGCCGATATTAACACGGAAGCCGGTAATGATTTCGTCCATGCACATAACGATATTGTACTTGTCGCAGAGCTCTCTTACCTTTTCAAGGTAACCGGGCTTCGGATACAGGCCATCATGATTCCAGACAATGCCTTCCAGATGGATACCGGCAATTTCTTCATGATATTTATCAAAGGTTTCTTCCAGTTGCTCAAAATCATTCCATGTAATCATAAAGATTTCTTTACCCGCCCACGGAATTCTGCCCTCAGTATAGAATGGATCCACCCCCTGTCCGCCGGCGAGCTCAAAATCAGCATAAGGCTTGGAACCAGGATCAGGATTTCTTCTGCCGCCTAATACATTATCCGGCCAACCTGCATAATGTCCTTCCACGCGTACAATGGTAGTTTTGCCAGTGTACGCACGCATAATACGGAACGCCATCTGTACAGCTTCCGAACCTGAAGTCATAAATTTAACCTCTTCCACACAAGGAACAAATTCACATAACTTCTTGGCTACTTCGATATCCAGCGGAGAGAATAACAGGTTGGAACCAATCGCTGTTCCGTTATGATCCAAATATTCTTTCAGCCGTGCTACATATTCCGGATGTGCGTGACCAAGGATATTCGGTCCCATTGAGCCGTTATATTCGATATATTCATTGCCATCCACATCAACTAAATGCGAACCCCCAGAACTTTTTATAAACAACCGATGGTTCGTAACATCCATGGGAATTCGCAAATTAGAATGTCCGCCTGGATAGTACTCATTAAATTCTTGTGTTAAAGCTTCGCTCTTGTCTTTTTTCAGCATTTTCTTTTCCTCCTGAAACGTATTAAAGTATATCTATACGTTCTCGAGATATCCAAAGTCCCGTGGCACGACAAATTGGAAGGCATCTACTCCAGTTAAAAAGCATTGATTTAACGTCCATTATCAATTTCGGATGGATTCCATAAAGGTACGCAACAGCTTGCCGATTGTCGTGCTCTCGCCACCGGGAATGATGAGCCTGTCAATCACATTCAACTGCTCGGTCCGTTTCACGGCAACCGCTTGGCCGCCTGCGGCCTCAAGGCTTCGAATATGCTCCGCAACGGCACCCTGCAGCGCCAATACGCCAATTTTCACCGTGTAAACACCTTCTTCCACCGAAGCGTTCGAACTATATTTTCAGTGTAACAGTCTTCTTACCAGCCACGTTCTTGCATGCGTTGCGAAAAGTCTAGTGTCGAAATATCGATGCCTTTCATTGGCGCGCCCAAATTCTTTGACACTTCCGCGATAAGCTTGTAATCGGTGTAATGAGTGGTTGCTTCAACGATAGCTCGAGCGAATTTTTCCGGATTATCGGATTTGAAAATGCCGGAGCCAACGAATACGCCATCTGCCCCAAGGTGCATCATAAGAGCCGCATCAGAAGGTGTCGCCACACCGCCGGCTGCAAAATTTACAACAGGCAGCTTTCCTGCTTCATGTACGCTTAGCAACAGATCATATGGAACTCCGAGGTTTTTCGCTTCGGCATACAACTCATCCTTCGACATGTTCTGCACTTTGCGGATTTGGCCGTTAATCAGGCGCATATGACGAACCGCTTCCACGATATTCCCTGTTCCCGGCTCGCCTTTCGTCCGTAGCATCGCTGCGCCTTCTTGAATGCGACGAAGGGCTTCGCCAAGTTCCTTCGCGCCACATACGAACGGAACGGTAAAATCGCGTTTGTCGATATGGAAAATTTCGTCAGCTGGCGTGAGAACTTCACTCTCGTCGATATAGTCGGCACCGAGCGCCTCGAGCACTTTCGCCTCGACATAGTGGCCTATACGGGCTTTCGCCATAACCGGTATCGTGACAACTTTCATGACCTCTTCCAATATCGTCGGATCGGCCATACGCGCTACACCGCCTGCCGCACGAATATCGGAAGGTACGCGCTCCAGCGCCATGACAGCTGTAGCTCCTGCCGCCTCAGCAATCTTCGCCTGTTCGGCGTTCATGACGTCCATTATAACGCCGCCTTTTTGCATTTCAGCCATACCGCGCTGTACACGCAAAGTCCCTGTTTCCATCTTAAAAGCCTCCGTTTTAACCTGTAACGTTTTCAATGTGTTTTTCACCCAACCCTCATAGTTAGGTAAGTGTGCGGTCGTTCCCTGAATGAGAATTAAGGGCTTCTGCTACTTTGTTTGGAACAAATACTTTTTCCAATGGGCCTTTTCGTAGCGTCGTCGGTCAGATTAGATTCCGACCGACGACGCTTGAAATGGCCACAAACTGGTCAAATCTGTGTCTATAGGAACTGGCTTTGAAAGCAAGTCCGTTTTGAGGGGGAGCAATGTCAAATGAAGTTAATTTTTTGACAATTAAGCTAGAGAAAAACGGAAGTTATGTTCCTTCATTGCTTTTAGCGACTTATCCGCAGCTTCCAATGTCTTTTCGGCATCTTCCATCGTATGAGAAGCATTGACATACCATCTTCCGCCAAACATAAGGAATACGCCATTTTCCTGCATATACTTCTGGAAAACTTCAACAATTTTCTTATCAAAGCCTGCAAGATCTTCTTTCGTATAGAGTCTGCGTCTGCCGCCCGGAACACCAAAGATGGTGGAAAATACGCCGTTCGATTCGGTAAGCGTGAGCGGGATATCATATCGGTTGGCAATTTCGACCAGACCGTCCATGATGCATTCCTGCACCTTGAATACCTGGCCATAGATCGCACAATTATCGCGGCTCAGAATGTCAAGAGTAGCATTTACAGCGCATTGACCTAAACCAAAGCCAGGAAAAGTACCCGGACATAGTACACGGCCGTTGCGGATAGTATCCATAATCTTTTTCTTGCCGCCAACGCAGGATACCGGGATGCCATTGGCCATAGCCTTACCCATCGTACAAATATCGGGTGTTACACCAACAACCGTCTGTGCACCGCCGATATTAACACGGAAGCCGGTAATGACTTCGTCCATACACATAACGACATTGTACTTATCGCAAAGCTCCCTTACCTTTTCAAGGTAACCGGTCTTTGGAAACAGACCATCATAATTCCAAACAATGCCTTCCAGATGGATACCGGCAATTTCTTCATGATATTTTTCAAAGGTTTCTTCCAGCTGCTCAAAATCATTCCATGTAATCATAAAGACTTCTTTACCCGCCCACGGAATTCTGCCCTCGGTATAGAACGGATCCACACCAGGCCCGCCGGCGCACGAAAAATCAGCATAAGGCTTAGAATTAGGATCAGGATTTCTTCTGCCGCCTAATACATTATCCGGCCAGCCTGCATAATGTCCTTCTACGCGTACAATGGTAGTTTTCCCGGTGTACGCACGCATAATACGGAACGCCATCTGTACCGCTTCCGAACCTGAAGTCGTAAATTTAATCTCTTCCACACAAGGAACAAATTTGCACAGCTTCTCGGCTACTTCGATATCCAGCGGAGAGAACAACAGGTTGGAACCAATCGCTGTTCCGTTATTAACCATAAATTCCGTCAACCGTTCTACATATTCCGGATGTGCGTGGCCAAGGATATTCGGTCCCATGGAGCCGTTATATTCGATGTATTCATTGCCATCCACATCAACTAAATGCGTGCCACCAGAACTTTTGATAAACAACCTATGGTTCGTAACATCCATAGGAATTCGCAAATTAGAATGGCCGCCTGGATAGTACTCATTAAATTTTTGCGTTAAAGCTTCGCTCTTGTCTTTTTTCAACATTTTCTTTTCCTCCTGAAATGTATTAAAGTATGTCTATGCGCTCTCTAGGTTTCCAAAGCCAGGCTTTGGAAACCTGCTATTTAACTAAAGCCAGTAACTCCTTCAGCCCAGTGCCTTGTACGTATTTTCCCGGAGAACCAAAAATCCGTGCCACTTGTCTACCTCGTTTTGTATTTTTTATTTTCATGCTACCGGTATGCATTTTTTTGCATAAAATACATCGTATCCGGAAGAAGGTTAACTGCGGGTAAATTAACTAAAGTTAACCGGTTAACTTACGATATCTTCCAGGCTAGCGCAACCAGCGCGCCGGAATCATACGAACTGATATGTCTGCTTCGTAAGGTAGTTGCCCGGGTTCCCATCGCATAAGCTCAAGGACCAATCCCCACCACGTCATTATATACCCAGTCCGTACCATCGATTGAACCGCCCACTACTTCTTTCTGGAGGGCACCCAGAAGGCGAATGTCATCGCGCTGTTTCAGCTGTTCCGTGACTGTTTCGATGTCTTCGACGTAGAAAGCCAGATGCCTACCAGCTCGATCAGAGGGTCGAAGGTCCGTCTGTCTAATCACGATTGGGCGAATACTGTATTCGAGCAGTTCGATGTCGTGCGTCCCACCATGGGTAAGCATAACCAGACGCACAGTAGTCTTCTCCGCTGCGTTTCGTCTGGTCAGATGTATCCGCAATCGTCGTATGGGCCCCCGTAGAAAACTACCTCGCACTCACCCGAATACAGCGACGAAGAACGAAAGCGCTTCGTCAAGATCAGGAACGGTGATTCCAACATGATCAACTGCAACTCTTCCGGTTATAATCTTTCATCAATTATCTTATTGTCGGGATTGGCGCCCATTCAGGGTTCTTGGCGGCCAATTCTCTGATACACGTCAGGTTTCTTCACACGCAGTCTTTGTGCATAGAAGAAACCCACGACGGGTATTGCGAACGTGATTAAGATAAAGATTATCGTGATAGCTCCGGAGGCACCCAGCAAGTCTCCATATTTGGCGAGCGCAAGGTATATCGAGAAGCCGATTCCGATCACAGAGAGAACCGGTGCGACGAACGTGCTCCAAACGGATACCGACTCAAACTTATTCTTCTTGAAGTAAACCACTATAGCGATGCTCGCGGCAAATAACAAAAGCATGACTCCAAACGAGCCGACACCGCTGGCTAACGCGTACAACTTAGTCGGATCAAACTGGATGGCCCCAAAGAAAATAACCCCTGCCCCATACACAATTCCAATGATGGTCGTTCCGACGTACGGCGAGTGATGGCGGGGATGCACCTTTCCCAGGAATGCCGGCAAAACACCGTCCGTGCCGAGCGAGTGGAGATAACGTGCCGAA
This sequence comes from Paenibacillus durus ATCC 35681, assembly GCF_000993825.1. Taxonomy (NCBI): domain Bacteria; kingdom Bacillati; phylum Bacillota; class Bacilli; order Caryophanales; family Paenibacillaceae; genus Paenibacillus; species Paenibacillus durus. The sequence continues at coordinate 5,217,449 of NZ_CP011114.1, read as the reverse complement.
ACGTTCCAGACCGAAAGCGTTGACGCCGCCATCGACGTCATAATCAAAATCGTCACGATGTCAATGATGACCTTGCCGAAGAAATGCTGCATTATACTCACGAACAGGCCTGTGGTGTTGGCTGTAGCTGCTGCCTGCACATTACTTGCGCCGTAGTAGGTAATGAACGCCCACGTTCCGATGGCGTAAAAGATTCCAATACCCACGATCGCGTAGTACGTCGCTAAAGGAATGGTTCGAAGTGGGTTCCTGACTTCATCACGGTAAATAACTGTCGCCTCGAACCCTAAGAAAGTGCCCACCACGAATAATAGCCCTATGCCGAAGCCCTTGTCAGTAAGTCCTGGCCAGCCAAACCCAACACCACCTTCAGTCGAAGGTCCGCCATGTACGAATGAAACATAGTCAAACACAACGACGATAAGGCTTTCGAGTATCATAACCAAGGTAAGTATCTTTGCTGAGAGATCGATTTTTCGGAAAGCCAATGCACCGATCAACAAGACATACAAGAAGCCGTACACGTACCAAGGTATAACAGGTCCGCCGTAACCCTCGACATAACCTTTAAGAACGAGCGCGAAGTAAGGGGGGCCGACGAATCCGACTATGGGATACATAACCATTGCAAGAAATGCCGCACCAAGACCTGCGGAACGGCCGAGGCCGTCGGTGATGAATGCGTAGAAACCTCCAGGTCTTAGCATTCTCAGTCCCATCTGGACGAAGCCCACCGAGAAGAGCAAGAGTATAAGCGTGGAATATAAGTAGATAGGTACGGACTTATAGCCACTGTACATGAGAAGAACTGGAAGCATCCCTGTGACAGTCATGAGCGGCGCCGAGAAGGCGAGCACGCTCATCGTGAGTTCGGCCACCCCCATGTTCCCTTGGAGTCGGGGTTTGTTCCCCACGCCACCGACCGAAACCTCTTCATTGTTTGTTTTTGACAAAAAAATTTCACTCAAAGCATTTTCCCTCCTTACTAACTGTGATTGGAAAGATACGTGGTGTTAAATGTCTCGACCCATGTACACCTAATTCATAATCCCAATCGTCTGGTATGACATATCACCTGGAAAATTTGGACGGAAACCTATCTCATCCATGTTTAAGCAAGCAGAAGCTGGGAGCAGATACTCCTTCAGCCCAGTGGCTTGTACATGCCATCTGTTGTCATTAACTAAAACAGGCGCTTGCCCGCTTTATACATTTTACCGATGACATCTGCCGTTTTGATTGCGGCGATGACTTCTGTTTCAGTCACTTCGAAAGGATAATTATGCGTTGATTTGCATCTTAACACGCCTTTTGACACGATCTTGAATTCTTCTTCGGTCAAATCGCCAAGCTTCAGATCTTCAAGGCAGACAGGTAGGCCTACACTTACACAGAAGCTGAATACTTCATCTAGTTCTTCCTTGGGCGCACCTTCCAAGACGAGCGTGCATAAGGAAGATACCGAAACATATTCTCCGTGATACATATGTTCTTTTCTGTGTGTAAGATCGCAGAAACCGTAGTAGAAGGAATGGTCCGAAGAACCGCCGTTGTTTTCAAACCCGAGACCGCTTAAAAGGATATTGGCTTCGATGATTTTGTTTAAATCTTTTGTCATAACCTTCTGTTCGCAGGCCAGCTTGGCCAATAAGCCATGTTTCATTAGCAAGTCATAGGAAAGCTTTGCTATGGTAATGGAGGTTTCCGTCGGTTTTGCACCGAAGTCGTTGTCTTTATATCCCCGATAGCACACTCGTGCACCTATATAGGTGGAAAGCGTATCGCCCATGCCCGCAACCAGGAAGCGGACCGGTGCATTCATGATGATTTCCGTATCCACAAGGACAATATCCGGGTTTTGATCAAAATAGATCTCTTCGTCAAGCGATCCGTCTTCATTGTATATACAGGCACAAGCACTGGTTGCTGCATCCGATGCTGCAATCGTAGGAATTATGACGGTGGGTAGCTTAAGATTGCCTCCGACCGCCTTCGCGGTATCAATAACCTTGCCGCCACCCAAACCGACAACGCCGTTGCAGCCTTCTGTTACTGCGATATCCATCAGACGCTTGACTTCTTTTCTGGAGCTTTCGCCGTGGAACTCAGCAAAAATAATCTTATAGCCTTCTCCAAAGCTTTCCTTAATGACTTCTCCAAGATCATTGATCCTGTTCTTGCTGGCAATAACAAGATAAGAATCACCTATCCAGGAAACATGCTTCTTGATGTTGTGCAATTCTCCAAAACCTTGTACGTATTTTCCCGGAGATCCAAAAATCTGTGCCACTTTTCCACCTCGTTTTGTATTTTTTTATTTTCATGCCACCGGTATGCATTTTAAAAAAAATACATCATATCCGGAGAAGGTTAACCGATTAAATAGTTAACCGGTTAACCTTCGTTCAGTATAGCATTTTCCTATAGTAATGTAAACATTTCTAACATATTTTTTTTAAAATAAAAGGATTTTAATGAATTATGCAACCAGCATTCATTTTTTTGCAAAACACATCGTTAAGGAAAATCTTAATCGAAAAAAAATTAAAAGTTAACTGGTTAACTTTCTAAGCATTTCCAGACTGATGTAAACATTTCTCACATTCCTTTTATGCTATTGTTTAATGAATGCATCTCTGTGATTCTATACGTAGATGATAACAATTAGCAGTAGTCCATAAGGCTGAGCAGTGAACCGAACAAATGCAGAGTGATAGTCCGAACTGCGTAATGACCAATCTGCCAGGAAAAGCCGCGCCGCATCGTGTTCTCGTTTATTTGGATGAAATTCATAGCTGTTTATGTTTTAGGGTTTCAATCAGACGGACAGGAGACAGCTCGTAAGTACCTTCCAAAAAGGAAACTCTTATCTTCCTAAAAAACCGGGCAGTTTTCTGTCCGGCTTTTCTTGGAAATTTGTATTATCTAATATTAGTTGAATTTTCTTACATGCTTTTTATCACTAAAATTTTTGTAAAAGTTTGTTGTAAGATTTTCGGACAAATTAGGGCCTGTACGCAAACTGTACAACTCGTAGAAATCTAGTAAAATAAGGAACATGAGACGAAGATACGAGTTAACGGATGAAGAATGGAATATACTTGAACCCCTGTTGCCCCCGGCCCGAAAAAAACAAGGAGGACGTCCGCCTAAGGATCGGCGCCAGATGCTCAATGCGGTGCTCTGGGTAGCTCGAGCGGGAGCGCCATGGCGAGATTTACCGGGTTATTATGGCCCTTGGTCTTCCGCCTACAGTTTTTTCTGGCGATTGCAGAAAGCAAACCTTTGGGATGAAATATTGAAGCATGTCGCCATCGAACCGGATTGGGAGCAAGTGATGGTCGATGCCACCATCGTCCGCGTCCATCAACATGGAGCGGGCGCAAAAGGGGGCAGGACCGGCAGGCCATCGGGCGTTCGAGCGGAGGATTAACCACTAAAATTCATGCGATGGTGGACGCGCTCGGCTATCCGCTGCGTTTCGAATTGACGCCAGGACAAGACCACGATTCGGTCACCGGCTATCGACTTCTTCATGAATTGGACTTCTGCCCGGGCGAAGTGTTGGCTGATCGCGCCTACGATACGAACGCCATTCTGGAGCTTTTGCAAAGCCGAGCGATCACTCCGGTGATCCCAAGCAAACGCAATCGGCGGGTAAAGCGTCCGTTAGATTCTGAAGCGTATAAAGAGCGACACTTAATCGAATGCTTTTTCAACAAAGTGAAAAACTATCGAAGACTGGCGACCCGCTATGAAAAAACAGCGAATATGTTCATCGCTTTTTTGACGTTGCTTTCCATTCGTTTATGGCTCAAATAGGTTTGCGTACAGGCCCTATTAGACACGTTATTTTATATATTCACATAACCTCCTGCGATGGTGATTGTTACACCAGTGATATAAGAAGCTTCTTCTGAGGAAAGATACGCCATGAGACTTCCTATCTCATACGGAGAAGCCATTCTTTTTAGAGGAATAGTATCAATCAACTCTTGTTCATGTATTTTGGGATCGGTATTATTCAGCGCGCCTTTTTCCTGGAATTCCGCTTGCATCATTTGTGTATCCGTGAAACCAGGGCAAACTGTGACGACATTGATGTTATACTCTGCAAGTTCAAGAGCCATAGACTGACACACGGCATGTAATGCTGATTTTGATGCACTATAAGCAGGAAATCCATACTCACCAAGCTTACCAGCCTGAGAAGAAACAAATTGTATGGTTCCATTAATGCCTTTTTCAATCATATGTTTTGCCACTGCTTTTGACATAAACACAGAACCTCGTAGATTGATATCAAAGATTTTATCCCAGAATTCTGGCTCAGTATCTACCAGTTTGAATTCACCGCATATACCTGCACAATTGAGCAGAATATCAATTTTTCCGAATTTCTCCACACCCTGAGAAACCGCATTATTAATCTCATCAATATTGGAAACATCCATTTTGATAGGCAATACCTCTACACCTAAGAGTTTGATTTCTTCCGCTACTTCATTTAGCTTATCCATTGTTCTACCACACAAAATCACATTAGCGCCGCTATGTGCAATCGCTTGTGCTGCGCCTTTTCCAATTCCTTGTCCCGCACCTGTAATCAATGCAACTTTGCCTTTTAGATCATATCGATTCATTTCAAACTCTCCTTCATGAATTTGCTTATTATTCTGTAAATTATAGTATTTTAAGTTAATGTATAAATTCAAACACTCCGTATTACACATATGATGTTAACATTTCTTATATTTTATTTATAAAAGCTATATGAGAATTTTAGAATGCATCTCTGCGGTCCCATACGTAGACGATGACAATAAGCAGCAGTCCGATGAAGCTGAGCAACGAACCGAACAAAGGTAGAGTAGATAGTCCGAACTGCGTAATCACCAATCCGCCAAGAGAGGCCGCGCCTGCATTTCCCAAGTTCAGCACGGCATGGTTTGTTGTCGAGGCGAGCGCCGGAGCGTCTTTGGCGAGCGTCATAATTCGAAGCTGAAGACCAGGAAATAGTCCAAATGTGACCATCCCCCAGATAAAAATCGTAATGACAGCGGCAGTCGGATTCCGGTCAGTGAACCAGAACAGCGCAAGCACAGCTGCCATTAAGGTGAAGCTAACGATTAGCCATGGCATCAGCTTCCAGTCAGCCAGCTTGCCGCCAAGAAGGTTGCCGAGTGTAACACCACAGCCGAATAGCACCAATATCCAACTGACACTGTGTTCAGCGAATCCCGTCACTTCTTCAAGCAGCGGCGCAATATAAGTGAATACGATAAACAGGCTGCTAACACCAAATGCGCCTGCTAAATAAATGAGGACCAGTTTAGGCTGAGCGAGAGCTTTAAGCTGCCGGATTAAGGTGGAAGATGCCTCATTACGTATCTTAGGGATAAAAGTTATAATACAAATCAGCGACAAGACGCCCAAAATTGCGATGGACGTGAAGGAAGCTCTCCACCCAAAATGCTGTCCAATAAAAGTGCCAAACGGAACGCCAATAATGTTTGCGACAGTTATACCGGCCATCATTAACGATATAGCGCTAGCCCGTTTATCGTGACGGACGAGTCCAGAGGCAATAATCGAGCCAACGCCATAAAAAGTTCCATGAGTAAGTGCCGTTAATATTCGCGAAACCATAAGTACCGAATAGCTTGGGGCAACTGCGGCAATGATATTGCCGAGTATAAATAAGAGCATTAGCAGACATAGCAGCATTTTTTTCGGAAGTCTGTTGGTAATGATCGCCATAATTGGCCCGCCAACCGCGACGCCGAGTGCGTAGCCCGTAATGAGCTGTCCTGCCTTCGGAATGCTTACGTTCAGGTCACTTGCAACATTAGGAAGAAGACCCATGATGACGAATTCGGTCATCCCGATCGCAAATGCACCTATAGTAAGAGACATGATTGCAATCGGAAAGCTCGAGACTACTGCGGCCGTCTGATTTTTTTTGTATTGAATTCGTTCCAAAGTTTTACCATCCTTATATGTTTGCTTGAACTTACAAGAAACTGTTCGAAAAATTCATGCTTTTATCGCGCCTTCGGCCATCCTTAGATTAAAAATTTCTATATGAATAAATAACTCCCCATGTAAATCTTTCTGACATTTTTTTTATTAAGATAATGATTTATTCAATTAATGAACTGATAATTTTAACTTAAATGTTCAGAGTAAGCTATGTTAGTTAATTTATGTTACTTGTGGAAAATCAGGATTAATAATTCGATTCATAAAGGCTGTGGATTTACCAAAGATCTCCTTGATTAACTTTAAGAAGATAGATCTTCGCTATTTCTCTTATTGGAATTTCACCCCACTCTTTAATCGCTTTCTATTTTCGCTTAACCATTCTCCATCATATTTTGTGTCGATTAACATTGTAGAAGCTTCCGCATATTTAATACATATCTGATTACTTTTTCAGTATTTTTCGGAAATACGTGAATCAAATTGGATGTTGTCACAAATATTTGTTTTGCCGCAAGCGAAGCGATAGTCACCGCAAGAAAAGAGTGAAAAGCCATTCCCTGTTTTTTACACTCATAGGCTCGTGCGTTATCTCCTTTAATTGATTCGTTAACAGTTTTTCATCCATAAAAGCTATTTTTCTTCGCCATATGCTTCACTTCTTTCATTAATGGTGTGAACTATCTGGTGAGATGCAGAGAAGTTAACCGGTTAACTTACTATCAATATAACATCTCCGACACATTTTGTAAACATTCCTCACATTATCTTTTTTTGTTTTACAGCTCGCCTGGGCAAAATCGTTTGGTACCGGAGGCGGTACAGATTTTTACCCGAACGGGATTACCCGTTTTGTGAATTTGGGGATCTTGCGAAGAAGGTCATATTTAATAAGCGACTTCGCCGCCGGTTCCTACTGAGCATGAACTGATAATGACCTGGAGCTGGGCGCCGGGCGGATATACCAATCACTGCGTGTCGGCGCACCTCTAAGTCAGTCTACAACTTCGGTGATCACCATCAGTGATCAGGATAAGATCGTGCAGTACGCTGCTGACCGATGCAGTGTCCAGAACCAGGTTCATCGGCTCTCCGGTCAGTTGAGTCACACGCTCGACCATTCCGTCGCCGTACGAAATCATCGCCGCTCCTATCGTACGTAGTCGGTCGGCATAAGTAGTATTACCAGCTGTAGCGATCACGTGAGTACCGCGTATGAGGCGATTTGGACGGCAGCGAATCTATTATTGTGCCGGCTCCTTGCACCAACAGGGAGTGGACCGACCTCGCCCCGAGGTATTCAATGCTCCGGTAGGCAGTCTCGACCGCCAATGGCAGCGCCGCAGTCTGCACGAAGTCGAGTCCTGCTGGCATACGTGCCCATTGGTCTATGATCGCTCGATCCGATGCACCGGCTATCGGGGCGCCGATGTAGTCGGCGCTTCCTAGGATGGCAACACCGATGACGACATCGATGACGACATCACCTACCGCGTCCACAATCCCAGACATGTCTAGTCCGATGCCACGTGGTAGCTCACTGGTCCCCCTCTGCACAGGGCCCAGTCGGCTGAATTCAGCCCGCAAGCTTGTTTGAATCCGGAAATAAAAATAGAGGTAGCCATGGACGAGAAAATAAAGTCCGAGGCTACCTCTTTTATTGAATTAACGTTTTCCGCTGGTTGAACATAAATACACTAGTACTTCATCAGTCTTTAAATTGTGGATATAAGCGTTTCAGTTTGATTCGGGCGTCTTCCGTGGTGAATTGCCAGTCTACTCCCTTTTGAGACGCATTGCGTCCCGCTTCCCATGCGGTAAGTTCATGGGCCAAATCTTCTAAAGAAGGAATCCGGCGTCCCAGACACTGGCGGGTCATGACACTGAGTTCGATTTCGGCCACATTAAGCCAACTACCGTGTTTTGGTGTGTAATGGATTTCCAGGCGTTTCGCCAGACGCAAAGCCACTTCCGGTTCGAATGCCTGGTACAGGGAGGCGATAGAATGCGTGTTCAGGTTATCCATCACGAGGCGCACTTTCGGAGCCTCCGGGTAATGAACATCCAACAGATCGCGGACTTGTTCCGCCCATTCCACCCGCGTGCGCTGTGGACGAACACTCACATGTCGCCAGCCCGCAAGTGGTTCCGTAAAAATGAAAATGCTGCACGTTCCATTGCGCACGTACTCCGCATCTTCTCGCAGCGGTTTAGCGGGTTTCATCGGAATGGGCACCCGGGTTTCATCCAGAAGCTGGTACGGTTTTTCGTCCATGCAGATGACGGGACAAGCCGGATCGTAAGGCAGTCGATACACTTCCAATACATCTTCCATGGTGGCAACGAACGCGGCATTTTGCTTTGGCGGAATGCACCAGCATTTACGAAGATGAGGCTTGAGCTCGTTTTTTTAAAATTTTATCTACCGTGTCATAGGAAAGACTTTCGATGTAGTTCAGTTCAACGGCTTTGTCGGCCAGCATCCGCAAGGACCAGCGGCTCTTTCCTTCGGGCGGTGGACTGCAACTGAGTGCAATGATTTGGGCTTCCAGTTCGCCTGTAACTTTGGGAGGATTCGGTGGGGTTAACCGCTTTTTTCGCTCAAGCGTGGCCTGAAGGCCTTGCTCGGCAAACCGTTTTCGAACGAGATGGACCGTGTTGGTATGCACGTTTGAGCGTTCGGCGATTTCCACATCCGAAAGTTTACCGCCTGGCCGATTTTCATCGGCCCACAGCAGAATTTGGGCTCGCCGCAACGCGCGCGCCGTCGACTTTCCTTGGCTACACATACGTTTCAGTTCCTCTTGTTGTTCAGCGTTTAGACTTACGATATAGTCTCGTTTTTTCATCGGCTCGACCTCTTTTACTTTGACTATATCATAGATTCCATGATTTAACTGCTTTTAGACTGATGAAGTACTAGATTCCTCAAACAAGACATGTAAGAATTTAAATCAATAACTACTTATAAATCAACTGCATTGACCCTTGCAACAGGATTCGTTCTTATTGGCTACGCTTATTATATCTGCCAAAGGTTGCGATGGTCAGCACCATACCCACAATCCCCATACCAGTTAGAGTCCCTTGCGCGAAATCCATCAGAGTACTCCCGTTAGAATGAATAATTTGACTCGCTGTTAGCGAAAGAAAAGAGGCTGCAAACAGTATTCCTAAACTTTGTTGTTGTTTTTTATTCATTATTTCCACTCCTTGGTACTGGGTTTAGATGCGAACTCCGAATGGTTACTCACAAGCAGTATTTTGCAGTTAGAATAAAAAGTGGACATCTGTTAAGCGAACATAAATAATGAACTTCTAGTTTTAAATCCATAGAGTACACTTCATAACATTATTGTTATAAGACACTAATAAACCAACGATTTATCCGATTTATAATTGAATATTTTATTGCATTACTGTCAATTCATTTTCGTCCAGAATGTCCAACTCTAATACTTCCTTATAAAAGAACAAACCCTTGATACATCAGCACTTCCGGTGTACCAAGGGTTCAAATTGTCTCAAACATGTATTGTAAACCTGTCTCAATTATTATTTAAAGGAGTCTCAACTATAATGGTTACTCACATCATTAATTCTGTTGTCCTCAGATCTTATAAGCCTTCATCGCCTTGCGCAGCTCCTTGATACTTGGGCGCTTGCCGTACATCAGCACGCCGGTGCGGTAGATCTTCGCGGCCAGCCAGCCCATGCCGAAGATTGTGACAAGCAGAATCAGCAGCGACACGATAATTTCCCAGACGGCGACGTCGCCGACGCCGATTCGCAGAAGCATGCTGAGGGGCGAGGTGAATGGCACATAGCTCGTAACCTTGACCAACAGGATGTTCGGGTTCGAGATGCTGAACAGCGGAACGTAGAAGTTCACGAAACCAAGCATCATGATCGGCATTACGGCCTGCCCGAGATCCTCGGTGCGGCTGACGATGGAGCCGACGGCGGCGTACATCAGAGCGTACAGGAAGTAGCCGAGAATATAAAGAATGATTCCGTAGACCAGCAGACTGGCGCTGAGCTGTCCCAGGTCGAGATTGAAATCCTGCAGAACGCTTGAATTATGCGGCAGCATCAGGTTGGCGGCGATGGCGGCCGCGATAATGGCGATTTGCAGCAGGCCGACCAGGAAAATGCCGATGACCTTGCCGAACATTTGCGCCAGCGGCGAGGCGCTGGTAATCAGGATTTCCATGATGCGCGAGCTTTTCTCCGAAGTAACTTCCGCCGCGATCATATTGCCGGTCATCATAATCGACATAAAGAACAGAATAAGCAAGACGTAGACAATAACATAGTTGATTAACGGATGCGATTTATTCTGAGCCGACTCGCCGTCCGCGCTGATCTTCTCGGTGCCAAGCTGCACCGGCGCGTTCATGGCCGCGATCTGCTGCGGCGTCAGCCGGTCGCCCGCGATCAGCTGCGCGTTGACCTGCTGGAGAGCGCTCCGGAGGAAGCTCTGCTCCTCTGAACTATCGTCCTTGGAATGGTAGACGACCGAAGCGAGTCCCATACCATCCTGCTCCGTTAAGGTAAGATATCCGTCCACTTTGCCGTCCGACAAAGCCTGCTTCAGGCCAGTGTCATCCGCTGAAGCGTACGGAACGACCGTCGCTCCCGTTCCCGACTGCTGCGCGTAAGTCTGCAGAAGTTGCGCCGCGCGGCTGCCGTTCTCCGCAATGACCGCAATGTGAACACCCGGGCTTGGAGCGCTTCCGCTTCCGTCTTCACCCTTGAACACTTTGATGAAATAAGGGATATTCATTCCGATACTGAGCAGCAGAACCAAAATCAGCGTTGTTACAAGAAAGGATTTCGTTCTCACCTTGTTCTTGAACGTAAACCCGATAATCGTTCCCATCTTATTCATGAGATTCACCCACCACTCTGATAAAGATTTGGTTTAACGTCGGCTCCTTGATTTCAAAATGCTCCACTTCGCCCTGCTCCAGCGCCGCTTTCAGAATCCGCTGAGCCGCGCCGATTTCGGATATCCGAACGAGATATCCCCTCTCCTGCCGCTCTACGGCGGTCACGCCGGAAATACGGTCAAGCCCGGTCACTTCGCCCGGTGTACGCAGCAGCACCTCTTCCCGAGGATAGCCCTGCTTAATCTCGCGGAGGTCGCCCTGCACGACCGTATTGGAGCGGTCCAGAATCGTAATATGGCGGCACAGCTCCTCGACATGCTCCATCCGATGAGTTGAGAACAGGATGCTTGTACCCTGGTCGCGAAGCTCCCTGACCGTATCTTTAAGCAGCTCGACGTTGACCGGATCAAGGCCGCTGAAAGCTTCGTCCAGAATGAGAATCTGCGGCTTATGTACAACGGCGGCGATGAAGCCCATTTTTTGCTGATTGCCTTTGGACAGCTCCTCGATTTTTTTGTTATAGTAATCCGGCACCTCGAAGCGGTCCAGCCAGTACCGCAGGCTCTTGTCGGCATCGCTTGCGGACATGCCGCGCAGACGCCCAAGGTAGATAATCTGTTCACTGACCTTCACTTTGGGATACAGCCCCCGCTCTTCGGGGAGGTAGCCCATGATGGACTGAAGCTCGCTGCTGAACGGCTTGCCGTTGTACCGGATAGTCCCTCCGTCAGGATAAATCAGGCCAAGCACCATGCGCATCGTCGTCGTCTTGCCCGCGCCGTTGGCCCCCAGCAAACCGTAGATCTCCCCCGGCTCGACGCCAAGGGTAATTCCATTCACCGCCGTTTTGTCTCCATACTGCTTCACAACATCCTCCAGCTTTAGTGCTTCCATTCTCTAGTCTCCTCTCCTTAGATCGACAAGATCGGGACGGTGTCCCATGGTCCACAAGCTCAAAATCTCCTCCAACTCCAGGCTGCGGCTCTTGATCTTCTTTACGCCCAGATGCGCAAAGCGTTTCTCTAAATCCGGCAAACGGGAGGTGATCATCCGCGCCATGCCGGGAGCCTGCATACTCAGTTCCAGCGCCTCCGGGAGCTCGGCCGCAAGCTCTGCAAGTTCCGCTTCATCCGCCGCGCTGACCCAGACTTCGCTCCATGTACCGAGCAGCGTGTCTTTTTCGACCATGCCGAGCAGCTCCCCCTTATGGAGCAGGACGATGTAATCGGCCAGCCGGCGCACCTCCTCAACAATATGCGTGGAAATGACGATCGTCGCTTGCCGCTCATCCATATAGCGCTGGAACGTCTCGATCATGATCCGCCAGGCAAAAGGGTCCAGCCCCGATGAAGGCTCGTCGAGCAGCAGCAGCTTCGGACCGGCAGCCAGCGCGGCCGCGATCTCGAACTTGCGGCGTTCACCTTTGGACATTTTACCGAGCCTGGACCCTCGTGGCACCTCGAATTTATCCAGCATTTCCTGAAAAAAATCGCCGTCCCACTCCGGATACCACCTGCTGCGAAAGCAAGCGGCCTCTTCCGGCGTCCAGTGGCTCTCCTCTTGGATCGGGGATTCCGGCACATAGCCGATGCTCCGCCGGATATCCATCGGCAGTTCGCCTTCGGCGCTATTCCCGAACCAGCGAATGGTCCCCTCTTCCGGAAGCGCCAGCTTCAGCAGCATGCTCAGAAGCGTGCTTTTTCCCGAACCGTTCTGCCCCACCAGCGCGATGATATGTCCCTCCGGCAGCTCCAGGTTGATCGGCCCTATCGTTTTGGAGCGCCTTTTCTTGATCACATTCCGCATCTCCACCGCCAGTCGAACCATGCCTCACTCCCCCTTTTCGTCCTCTTCCCCGTATTTGCGCTTTACGATTTCCTGAAAAAGCTCATTCAACTCCTCTTCGCCGAACTGCACCGAGCGCCCGGTATCGACCGCCGCCTCCAGCGCCTTGCGGACCGTTTCCCTCCGGTATTCCGCTCTCGCTCCGTCTCCGACATGGGAGACAAAGGTTCCCGTTCCCTGCTTCGTCCGTAGCAGCCCTTCACCCTCCAGATCCTGATACACCCGGCGAACCGTGATCACGCTGCATTTTAAATCCCCCGCAAATTCCCGGATCGAGGGCAGCAGCGTCCCTTCCGCGAGATTGCCACTGATAATCAGCGACCGAAGCTGCGTCTCGATTTGGTGATACAGCGGCTCCGCGCTTTTTTCATCAATTTGTATAGGAATCCACACTGCTTACACCGCCTTCCCGCCCGCTAGCCGATTCGTCCCCCGTCATCATACAAGGTCCCGGCTCTTCAGCCTGAGAATCGTCCACCTGGAGAACAGTTGCACGGATACCGTGCCCGCAATCAGCGTTCCCCACATCAGGGGAGACAGCAGCCCCCACTCCTTCGAGTAGGCGAGGCTGTAGAACAGCAGATTGCCTCCGGAGAATTTCACCAGCATAGCTACTCCAAAAGAAATCAGCATGATCAGCAGAAGGAGCCAGAAATAAGCTTTGCCGCTATATAGAAACTCGATAAAAATGTACAAACCCGTTATTGCCAATCCATAGCCGATCCAGGTCAAGGAAAACACGACATAGCCGAGCGGTGAGATGGAAGCTCTGAGATGGCCGGCGAGCGCGTAGACCAGTCCAAAGAACAATGCGCCGTTCAGCGCGAAGCATATGACTGATTGCAGCTTTCTTTTGCATAGGACGGCTTTCAGCGGGATGGGCAGGCTTCGCAGATACGCCAGCATTTTCGTGTAGGAATCCGAGCTCCAATACTTCATCGCACGGCGGGAATACACAACTCCGAGGAACGGAACTACAGCCAGCAGCAAATAGTCTGGCAAAACGCTTCGCTGATGGGTGTCCGCCGATTCATTGACGAGTAATCCCATCAGTCCTGCCAGATAAGTCATAAAGACGATGGAGAACAGTGTAGTAATCACAATCCTTATTTTGTCGCCCCGCAAATCCCCCCGGATCATGAACAACGAATCTTTCAATGTCTGCATGAAGGTTAACCTCGCTTTAACGTGTGATTATGTGTGCTTACTGTATATATCTATATACACAGTATATGTCCTTATTTTTCCAACGTCAAGGAGATATAGGCAAAAAATACTGCCCACAAAAAAGAAGCCTTCGGGTAAAATCTACCTGAACACTGAACCTCTCTCACTTACCTCCGCAGTGGGCGCCGCCATGTGCGTTATGATATTCTCCACCATAATTTTCCAATTATGCTTGATAAAATTTGCCTGGCCCATACCGATATATATAAGAGCTTATCATTTATCTTTTTGGGGGGTAAACGGGTGAAGGGATATGCAAGGACACGCATCTTCATAATGATTTTGGCTAGCTTGGCTTTAATTGTCGCAGGATGTTCCAACAAAGCCGTTGAAGAACACAAGACGGAGGATACCAACATCACACTGAAAGTCTTCTGGTGGGGGTCGGAAGATCGGCAGAAAAGAACGGAAGCGGTCATCAAGCTGTTCGAAGAGCAGCATCCCGAAATTAAAATCGAAGGCTCCACCGTACCGTTATCGGGGTATTGGGATCAATTGGCCATGAAAGCAGCAGATCAGGATTTTCCTGACGTGCTTCAGATGGATTACAGTATGATTGCCGATTATTCCATACGCAAGCTGCTTGAACCACTGGATGCTTTTGTGGAAAAGGGCACGATCAATTTGAGCGATGTGGACAGCGTGTACGTCGATCCAGGCAAAATCAACAATGCGTTGTACGGTATTTCACTCGGCGTTAACGCACCGGCATTGATTTATGATCCCAAGGTATTCCAGCAGACGGGCATCAAAGGACCCGGGCCGGAAATCACCTATGATCAATTGATTGAGACAGGCAAACAGCTCAAAGCCGAGCTTGGCGAAGATTTCTATCCGCTAGATGCGGAGACGCTGGACTTCAGCTATTACATCCGGCAAAAAGGAGCGACGCTGTTCAGCACCGACGGCAAAGCGCTGGGATATGAGAACGACCAGGATCTGACTGATTTTTTCACACTGCAAAAGACACTCGTAAACGAAGGTATTATGGCGTTCTCCGGAAGCAAGGAAGAGAAGGATTCGCTGATCGTTAAAGGCGATTCCGCTTTCAGCCCAATTACGAGCAACCGGGTCATTCTATATAGCCAGCTTAAGGGAAGAACGATTCGCATGATGCCATTGCCGCTGCTGCAAGGCGGAGAGGAAGGAAATTATCTGAAACCGTCGCAATTCTTCTCCACTTCGTCCTACAGCAAGCATAAGGAAGCCGCTGCCGAGTTCATCAATTTCTTCACCAATGACACGGCGGCAAATGAAATTCTGCAAGGTGAGCGCGGGGTGCCGATTGCCGGTAAGATTCGGAAGCTGTTATCGGAGCAAGCGAACGACAGCGGTAAAGAGCAATACGATTATATCGAGTATGTCGCGAGCCACAACAAGCCGATTGATCCTCCGCCTCCGCGCGGAGCCAGCAAGGTAAACAACCTGCTGCTGCGCCTCGGCAAACAAGTCAACGATGGACTGAAGACGCCGGAGGCAGCCTCGCAGCAGTTCCGCAAAGAGGCAACGGCAACGCTTGCAGAAATGAATTCCTAAAGAGGTGGCGCGATGACAATCCTGCATTCTATCAAATCAAAGCTGCTGGGCAGCTTTTCCCTGATACTCATTTTTCTGGTGGTCGTAGGAACGATCAACTTTTTCCAGATGAACAGCATCGAGAGCACCTACAAGCAATTAATAGACGAGCGTTCCACTGCCGTCAGCCTGATTAAAGACCTGAGCATTGCGATCAATGATGAGAAAATAGCAACGAACTCCTACTTGTTGTACGCGGACGAGGCCTCTCTGGAACAATATACGGCCGCAATTGCCCGATACAAGAAGCTTAGCCATCAGCTTGAGGCCATTATTAATGATTCCGATGAGTGGCTGCTGCTGCAAGGTCTAAACCTGCTGCAGATTCAGTACACCAACTACGCCGAGCAAATGCTTGATCTGAAAGCGCAGAACAAGACAGCCGATTATATGGCAATCGGCTCAACAAATATTGAGCCCATCTCCAAGAAATTCTATGAAGCAGCCCAGAAATTGACGGCTATTCAAGAGAGCCTGCTGAAGGAGGGAATTGCCAACGCAGAAACACAGACTGCGGCTACCCAGAAGCTTTCGCTGGCGATTTCCGTGCTGGCTATCATCATCGGGGTAACTGTAGCCCTCTGGATCAGCCGGTCGATTTCGAGACCGGTGCTATTGCTTTCTAACGCCGCGAAGGTTATCTCCGGCGGCGATCTTACGATGCAGCAGTTCGAGATTTCCAGAAAGGATGAAATCGGCACATTGGCGGCTTCCTTCAATATCATGGTCGACCATCTGCGCCGGCTCATTCAGGAAGTCGGCATTAATGCCGAACAGGTAGCGGCAGCCTCCCAGGAACTAACGGCCGGGGCCGAACAGACTACCAAGGCGACAGAGCAAGTCGTGGAGATTACGGGAGAAGTTACGACCGGAGCTGAACGACAGCTTAGCACGGTCAGGGACGGACTCAAGGCCATTCATCATATGTCGGAAGAAGCCGAGATGCTGTCCACCGAAGCCAAAGCAGTGTCTAAAGAGGCGGATAGCTCTTCGCAGCTCGCCCAGGAGGGAAGCCTGAACATCCGCACTGCCATTGAAACCATGCGCAACATCGAAGAAACGGTGAACGACATCTCTCGTGAGGTCACGGTTCTGGGTGAGCGTTCTCAGAACATCAACCAGTTGGTTAACGTGATCTCTGAAATTGCGGGCAAAACAAATCTGCTTGCCCTGAATGCCGCGATTGAAGCGGCCCGGGCCGGGGATGCAGGCCGAGGCTTCGCCGTGGTTGCGGCGGAAGTCCGCAAGCTTGCGGAGCAATCCGCCGCTTCTGCGCAGAATATTGCCGGTCTCGTTGATAGCATTCAAGAACACACCATGACCACCATGCAGAAAGTGGCGCTCGGCACCCAAGTTGTAAGTTCCGGCATGGATGCGGTGCTCGCGGCGGGCAATTCTTTTGACACGATCTATTCGTCCATCCAGGGTGTTGCGGTGCAGATGGCTAAAGTAACAGACATCTCACAGGATATTTCGAAGAGCACGCAGCAGTTGGTCTCCACCTTCGAGCATATCTCAGCTGTGGCCGACAACACTGCCGCAGGCACAGAAAGCGTCTCCGCCGCCAGCCAGGAGCAGCTCGCCACGATGGAGGAAATCACAAGCTCCGCCTCGGCGCTCGCCAAGATGTCCGAAGAGCTCATTGGAATGGTCAATAAATTCAAGGTATAGGCCACCAATCAAAAGGGTGCCTTAGCTGCCTTTTACATGGCTTCTAAGACACCCTCTTCTTCTTGGACAGCTTTCCTCGCGGACGCTTTACGCGCCCATAATCACTTCCCACACCGGCTTCGTATGCCCGCCTGGATACATCAAATATAGCAGCACATATACCGCCACGCCCGTTATGGCCGTGATGAACCAGATCACAGAGGTGACTCTTCCCCACCTGCGGTGCTTGGCGTATTTCTCCTTGAAGCCCAGCGTCAGCGTCGTAATGCCGAATACGGCGGCTACGGATGCAAGCACGATATGAAAAATGAGAAACACATGATACAGCCCCGACAGGCTCTCCGGCCCGCCCCATGACGTATTGCCGACAAATACCGTTCTCGACGCATACACAACAAAGAACAGTACCGCAAAAATCGCGGCGGCAATCATCGTCTTCTTATGCGCCTCGCGTTTGCCTTTAATGATGAGTCCCCAACCGATAGCCACAAGCACCGCGCTGATGACGATGAACGATGTGCTGATCGTTGGAAACACTGTGAATATGTCCATGTTCGTCCTCCTAGACCTCACCGGCAGATGCACAGGTCAGTTCGCCGCTTTCACCCCGGAAGACTCCGGAAGCTCCTCGTCGCCGTCCTGCCCGTTCTCTTTTTTATACCAGTGATAGAACACAGAAGCAAGCATGGAGGCAAAAATAACCTCCTGAATGAACTTCATCCCAATGCCGCCGACCTGCTGGTCCACTCTTGGATTCATCACTTCAAAAAAAGCCGGTCCGCCAAAAGAACGCAGCAGCTCCGCGCTTTCGCCCGAAACGCAGTAGCCCATTGCTCTGGCCCAGGCGCTCGGGTCGCTGTACGTCGCATAAAGCGGCTTATCGGCAAAAATAATCAGCCCGCACGCGGGCGTCAGCAGCACCATATTAAGGAAGATAAATCCCACCTTGACCAGCCCGTTCCAGCGGTCCTCTTCCGGTAGCGGATGGATCAGCGTCCACCACATCAGCGCCGAAGCGACAAACAAAATCAAGTAATACAGCCGGTGAACGGCAAAATGCAGCATCACATAATCATGGACCGCAGGGATATGGTACAGGGAGAACAAGCCGTTAAACAATAGCGCCGCTGTGACCGGGTGGGCCAGAAAGGACAGACGCCGGAAGGGATTGACTCGCAGCGCGGCCCGCCACACCTCGGCCGGAATCCCGAGCATGATGAGCGGGACGGCAACGTAATAGGACAGCGCCATGCTGAGCATATGAAAAGAAAACATCAGATGCCCCAGCAGACTGACCGGCCCGCCCTGGGCCAGATAGAGCATCGCCATTCCGGTGACGAAGAAAATCCTCCTCCGTAGGGGTGCGGGTGATGCCATCCCGAACAGTCCAGCCATTGGGCCAACCAGCACAAAATAACCGGAGACCGCCACCAGCATCCCCGCCAGAAACAGCGGGCTCCATACATCGGCAAAGCTGAACACGTTCAGTCCGAGCATCGTCCAAGCCTCCCCGCGTTAGGATGTACGTCAATGAATCGCCTGTTCCGGCGCCGGCAGATACCCGAAGCCAGTACATGGCTTAGCGGGCGCTTCCCGTATACGCAGCATACCCGCTTCATCTGCCGCCACTCGCTGAATACGCAGCATACCCGCTCCACAATTGACTGCATGCTACCTCTGCCACGACGCCCCCGTATGCACAGCATATCCACTTACCTCGACGCTCCTTCTTATTCGCTTCATAATCGCCGCCTCTGCCACAACTCGCCGAATGCGGAGCATATCCACTTACCTCGACGCTCCTTCTTATTCGCTTCATAATCGCCGCCTCTGCCACAACTCGCCGTTCGCGCACCACATCAGCTTGCCTCTACCGCAGCTCACCGTATACGCATACCCGTTCCCTCATTAACTGCTTACCTGCCTGCCTCTACCTCCGCTCCCTCTTATTCGCTGCACTCCCGCCACCTCTGCCGCCGCCCCTATGCGCAGCATACCCGCCTGCCTCTACCGCCGCTGCGGAACCTCATTCCTGAAGCTACTTTCGAATATCAGGGAAAACCTCCTGCTTATTTCGCCTTTTCGAACGATTTCCGCTATTAAACGGGAATTCCTCCCTCTCATTCAAGCGAAAACGGCCAAAACTTCGGTTAAAGAGGAATTATACCGGAGGTTTTCCGCTATAATCTACCATTCCACTCCATCCACCTCAATTAAGACGGAGAATTTCCAGTTCAGCCGAACCGGGCAACCGTTATCGCGCATCGCGTCATCGCGTCATCGTGTCATCGCATAGGCTTTCGCGAACTATGGCCCCTGCCGGCTCCTGGGATTCAGCAAAGCCTCTAAGCTCTGGTTAGGAAATGGCTTTCCCTTAGAACCCGTTTCAAGAAAGATATCCCACAACAGAGGCTCCCTGCCTTCGCAAGCTTGTTTAACCCCCTTGACGGCAGAGCCCGGACAGAGCTACATTCCGAAAAAAAGGCTGGCCCCGGCCCGCCTCTCCCCTTCATTCCCACCAGACCCAGTACAAAGCCATGATGATACAGGTTCCGGCGATCAGGAAACCGCCCAGAATGAAAATGATCGGCATCATGTGCCCTTTATCCTTCAAATGCATCCAGTAGCCCATCTGCACAAAGACCTGAATCAAGGCCATGACCAGCAGCAAAATGACCGCAAAGACCGCATTGACTTCTCCGGCCGCCACCGCCGCAAAAGCAATAAGCGTCAGCACAGCCGAAAGGACGAATATCAAAATATGCTTCTGCGGGCCCTCCTGACGGTGGCGGCGCTTCACGCCATGATCCCGGGTATGCTGTTCAGCAGCCATAGCCTAGCCCACCTTTCCGAGCAGATAGACAACCGTGAAGATGAAGACCCACACCACGTCGATAAAATGCCAGTACATGGCGGAGACATAAATCTTCGGCGCGGTTACTGTGGTCAGCCCTTTATAGGCCAGCTGTCCGATCAGCAATGAGATCCACAAAATGCCGAAGGCGACGTGCGCGCCGTGGAAGCCGACCAGCGTATAGAACGCCGAACTGAACGCGCTTGTGGTCATGCCGAATTTTTCAAGCCCTACATACTGGCTGAATTCATAAATTTCCAGTCCGAGAAAGCCAAGTCCCAGCACCACGGTAACAAGCAGCCAATTCCGAAGCAGCGCCGGACGGTTCCGGTGCATCGCTTGAATGGCGAAGACGCTGGTCAGGCTGCTGACGAGCAGAAGGAAGGTCGCTGCCGCAACAAGCGGCAGGTGAAAAAGATCATTAGCTGCCGGACCTTCATTCGTCTGATTCCGCAGCGCCAGGAAGGTGGCGAACAAGGTGCCGAACAGCACGGCCTCGCCGCCGAGAAACAGCCAAAAGGCCAGCACTTTGTTTCGGCCTTCGGCGGTCGCTTTCTCCGGTTCATGGGGCAGGCCGCCGTTCATGGGTTCCGCATGCGTCGTTGTCATTTCCGGTTCACCTTCCTTCCAGCTCTCCCGGCTCGATGTGCCAGCCGTGATCGTCATAGAGCGAACGCATCAGCATGGCTCCGAAAGTAATGAGCAGACCGAGTCCGGTCACAATGTAGTTGTTGAACAAAAAGCTCACCAGAGCGCTGCCGAAATGATCCCGGCTGAACATGAACCCGAGACCGGCGATAAAGATGCCTACCGACATGATGAACGGCAGCGGCGTCGCCGAAGGCATATGAATCGATCCTATTGGCTCGGCCGGGGCCATCCCCTTGTTCCCCGCCGTCTTTTCCTTCCAGAAAGCATCGAGCCCGCGCACAAGCGGCGTCTGCTTGAAATTGTATTCCGGCGGCGGCGACGGGATGCTCCATTCCAGTGTCCGGCCATCCTCCCAGGGATCGTCTCCAGCGTCCGGCGGCTTTTTTGAAGTGACTATGATATTGGTTAAAAAAACCAGCGTACCGATTCCCATCAGCCCGGCCCCGATCGTACTGACCAGATTCAGCGTATCGAAATGCTGGTTCGGCAGATAGGTGAACACCCGGCGCTGCATCCCCATCAGCCCCAGGAAATGCTGGACGAAGAAGGTCAGGTGAAATCCGGTGATGAACGTCCAGAACGTCCATTTTCCCAAAGTCTCGCTTAACATGCGCCCGAACATCTTGGGCCACCAGTAGTGCAGCCCTGCGAATAGGCCCATTACCAAGCCGCCGACGATAACATAATGAAAATGCGCCACGACGAAGTACGTATCATGGAACTGGAAATCGGCGGGCGCGGATGCCAGCATTACGCCGGTGACGCCGCCCATGGTGAACGTCGGAATGAATCCGGAGGCGAACAGGTTGGGCGTGGCAAAACGCACCGAACCACCCCATAGCGTAAACAGCCAGTTGAAGATTTTAATTCCCGTCGGAACCGCGATCAGCATCGTCGATACGGCGAAGAGCGCATTCGCAACAGGGCCGAGACCGGTCGTGAACATATGATGCGCCCAGACCATGAAGCCAAGGAAGGCGATCAGGATGGTCGCGAACACCATGGAGCTGTAGCCGAACAGCCGCTTGCGCGCAAAGGTCGGTATGACCTCGGAGATAATGCCGAAGGCCGGGAGAATGAGAATGTAGACCTCGGGATGGCCGAAGATCCAGAAGATATGCTGCCAGAGCACAGGGCTTCCGCCCCCGCCGGGCACAAAAAAATTCGCGCCGAGAATCCGGTCGAAGGTCAACAGCACAAGGCCGACGGTAATTGCGGGAAAAGCGAACAGAATAATGGCGGACGTAATAAACGTCGTCCAGGCGAACATCGGCATCCGCATGAACGACATGCCCGGCGCGCGCATCGTAATGATGGTCGCCAAGAAGTTAATGCCGCCGATCAGGGTGCCCAGGCCGGCGATTTGCAGGCCGATTGTGTAAAAATCGACACCGTGCGTTCCGCTGTAAGCGGTACCGGACAACGGCGTGTAAGACGTC
Organism: Paenibacillus durus ATCC 35681; assembly: GCF_000993825.1. NCBI lineage: Bacteria > Bacillati > Bacillota > Bacilli > Caryophanales > Paenibacillaceae > Paenibacillus > Paenibacillus durus. The sequence goes on along the minus strand of NZ_CP011114.1, from coordinate 5,195,313 downwards.
CAGCCCGCGTCGGGCGCGCCGCCCATCATCCAGCTAAGGTTAAGCAGCAGGCCGCCGAACAGGAACGTCCAGAAGCCAAGCGCGTTCAGAAAAGGGAACGCAACGTCGCGCGCGCCGATCTGCAGCGGAATGACCGCGTTCATCAGGGCGAAGATAATCGGCATAACGCCGAGAAAGATCATCGTAGTGCCGTGCATCGTAATCAGTTCGTTGAAGGTCTGGGCGTCGACAAAATCATTCATGGGCTTAATGAGCTGCCACCGGATCAGGAGCGCTTCAATCCCGCCGATGCCAAAAAACAATCCTCCCGCCCACAGGTACAGAATGGCGATTTTTTTATGGTCGACGGTCGTAATCCAGTCCATCAGCCCGGTATGCCGTTTGACGCCGTGCGCGGCAGGCTTCGGAGACTTCAAGGTATGCGCTGCTTGAGCCAAGGTTCGTACCCCCTTTTCAATGATCCGCTTGGTATGGGCTGCTACGGGCTAGTTCAATTTATAGCCGGCCAGATATTCGGCGATCCGGTCAATTTCGTCGCCCGTCAGGCCCATATCCTTGCTGGGGTCGGGCATTCGATTGCCCGGCTTTACGCCTTGCGTGTCATGCAGCCATGTCTTCAAATTCTCCTCCACGGGAGCGCCGTCCTGGCGGGTATCGTCATTGAGCAGAATACCGGCTACCGATTGGCGGGAGCCAATGCCGGTCAGGTTCGGCCCCACCGACAGTCCCTGATCGCCGACCGCGTGGCATTTCAGGCACTGCTCTTTGAAGGTCTTAGCAAGCGCCGGATCTTCGGGAAGCACCGCAGGTGCTTTTTGCGCCTCAATCCACTGATTAAATTCATCATTGCTAACCGCTTTCACTTTAAATTCCATAAATCCGTGGGAAGGTCCGCACAGCTCGGCGCATTTGCCGCGGTACACGCCTTCTTTTGGTGCGCTAAAGCTGAATCGATTGGTCGCTCCGGTCGGGTTGGTATCTATTTTGCCGGAAAGTGAGGGGACCCAGAAGGAATGCAGCACATCGTTAGTCGTCAATTCAAAAGCAATGTCCTTGCCGGCGGGAATAATCAGATCCTGCGCCGTCTTGATGCCGTAATCGGGGTATTCGAATTCCCACCAGTATTGGTGGCCGGTCACTTTGACTTTGATCGCGTTCTTGTCGCCCGAATGATTGTCCCCTAGGGCGAACACCGTCCTCACCGTCGGAACCGCCAGCACGATAACGAGAATGAGCGGAATCACCGTCCAGAGCACTTCCAGCTTGAAGCTGCCCTCGACCTGCTCCGGGGTTTCATTCTGTCCCGGCTTCCGGCGGAAGCGGATCATCACATAAGCCGCAATTGAAAATACGATCAGCAGTACGACAATCATGATGGAAATCGCCAGCTTCATCAGTCCCAGCGAGCTTTCCGCGGCCGGACCCTGCGGCCTAAGCACCGACAGGTCTTCACGGCCGCAGCCGGCGAGAACCATTCCGAACACCGCGATCAGGGGAAGAAGCCGCCTTGCAGACTGCCACGTTCTCATCATCGATCAACCCCGCTTTTTCCGATTTCAATCAGATTACATGCCCTATGCTGTCAATTATAACAATCACTATTAATATAATTTTCGGGCCCTGTTTTGTCAATCATTCACATTTATTTCACAAAGTCGAAAAAGCTTGTCAAATCAACATTTGCAATCGCTTACCGAAAGCGATATTATTATAAATAGGCATATGTAGCGCTTACAATGCCCTTTCCCCTCTATTATCCATTTGACAAATTTTCACCGTTTGAATCCAAGTCATGTTAGAGTGCACAAAAAAACCGCTCTCTGCGGCTACCCGCAAATCACGGTTTATAAAATCCTTACGGATGAAAAAACTGACAGTTAAGAGACTGACGAATTTAACTTTACCAGCTCATGCTCTACGACCATGGTGAGTTCTTCCTCATAGCCTCCTGTAATCCGGTATTTACGGACATAATCTTTGACGAATTTCTTCGGATCCTTGGGCCGGAAAATACGTGTCATTTCCCGCAGACTTTCCTTGACTTCGTTGTGACCTTTGCTTGCCATGATCAGTTCCCTCCCAAAACATTGAATTGAATGCTCCGTTGTAGAGAATGCATGATGAAAAGTCCGCCATTACTTCGAAATGCAAGGGCTAGTTCTAGATATTAAAGATCGGCAGTTCCTTGCATTTATCGATCTATTCGCTAATTCGCTGGGCGAAGGGCCAAGCATAGCGTATTTACAGACCGGTGAAGCAGGTTCGTCGCGATTTGGGCTGAGAGCTCAGGTGTGATTAACACCCTGACACTGTGATTACCCGAAAAGCCAAGTCTCTGATCACTCCTTTCGGGCTTTATCGTTTTATTGTATCATATTCCGGTCCAACTTCCACCTTTCCTGTGAAATGTCCACATGAAAACTTTATTGACAGAATGTCCTGGAACACACGTTCTATTATACCATAGCTTTTAGACCATTGGTCAAGCCATTCATGAAAATTTTCAGAAACATTTGTTAATTAAGACTACACGGGCAGGGCTCATACTTTGTCCCGGCCGCTCATAATGTTGTATGGAGGAAGCATCTGGAAGCGGGCCAAAGCCCCAGGGTGCTTGGTTTATATGACAGGAGAGTGAAGCCCTTGTCCCCTTTTCGTTCATCCGTCGGCTTGCCGGATTATATTGCGGCTGCGCTGTGCTATCTGTTCCCTTTTGCCGGAGGCATCGTCTTTCTCGCTCTGGAGAAGCGAAGCCGGTTCGTGTTGTTCCATTCTCTTCAGTCTCTATTGGCCTACGGCGCGCTGATGGTCGGCCATGTGCTGGCTGGCCTGCTGCCATTCATCGGCCCGCTACTGGCCGCGCTCATCTTCCTGATCAGCTTCGGCGTATGGCTGCTGATGACGTACCATGCGCTGAGGGGCAGCTGGTATAAACTGCCCTGGGCCGGCGATATCGCGGAGCGGCAGCTGCGGCGGCTGTGAGTCCCGCATGTTCATGAAAGGGATTCCCTTTTGCCTCTGCTCTTAGGGTACAATGTATAAGAACAACAGCATGAATTTGGACCTGGGGGAAAATGAATGTACCTGTTTGTGATCAATCCGCGCTCCGGCGGCGGAGCCGGGCGGCACGCCTGGCTGCGAGCCGAGAAACGGCTGAAGGAGCGGGCGGTGGAGTACGAGGCGCTGCACACAGAGAGCGCATCGGGTGCTGGGCGCGATGTGATGCAGGCGCTGGCGCGCCGGGAGAAATGGAGCTCCTGCGTGGTGGTCGGCGGCGACGGGACGATTCACAGCGTTCTATCGGCGCTGCTGGCGAGCGGCGTCCCGCTCGGCATCCTGCCCGCCGGGTCCGGCAATGACAGCGCGCGCAGCTTCGGCATTCCGCTGGAGCCGGAGGCCGCGCTTGACGCCGTGCTTGACGGCGCCAGCGTCCCGGCCGACCTGCTGCTGGCCGGGGACAGCTATACGCTGACCGCCGCCGCCAGCGGATTCGACGCCCAGGTTGCAGAGAATGTCAACAGGGGCCGGTATAAGCGGGTATGCAATGCCCTGCACGCGGGCCGCCTGGCCTATCTGATCGGCGTACTCCAGACGCTGATCACCTTTTGGCCGTGCCGGGCCAGCGTTGTCTTGGACGGACGGGAGCAGCACTTCGAGGGCGTCTGGCTCGCGTCGGTCTGCAACCTGCCGAGCTACGGCGGCGGGCTGCTCATCGCGCCGCAGGCGAGACCGGACGACGGCCGGCTCGACGTCTGCGTCGTCCACGGGTGCAGCCGCATGCAGCTGCTGCGGCTGTTCCCGACGGTGCTGAAGGGCAGCCATGTCTCGCTGCCCTTCGTGACGATGCTGCGCGGGACAAGCGCAGCGATTCGCTTCGAGCGCGAGCAGCCCGCGATCGGCGACGGCGAGAGCCTCGGCCGCGGCGATCTGGCCGTGCGCTGCGAGCCGGGGGCGCTGCGCGTGCTTGCGCCGCGGGCCGCAGGCCCTGGGCCGGCCTGACGATGCCGGCACTAACGAACGCAGAAGGCCCCCGGGAAGGAGCCTGCTTCAAGAAGGCGGATTAGCCGCCCCTAAGCCCTCCATTCCCTTCCCGGAAGCGATAACAGAAAAGCAGCCGTTATGACCCGGGCCATCCCGCCCTCCATAACGGCTGCTTTTGTTCATTACTGGCCCCCGTTCCACTCAAAGACGATTGGGCGGGCGGCTCACACGGCAATAGCCGCCTACTCCTCTACGACGAAGGTAACCTTCCCGTCCTCCAGCGAGGCGATACGCACGAGCGACTCCACCCGGTAGCCCGCTTCCTGAAGCAGCTTCCGGCCGGGCTGGAAAGACTTTTCAATGACAATGCCGATACCGGCCACTGAAGCGCCCGCCTGCTCTACTATCCGCGCCAATCCGAATGCGGCCTCGCCGTTGGCCAGGAAATCGTCGACGATCAGCACCCGCTCGCCCGAACAGACGAACTTTTTGGAGACGGTGATTTCATTGGTCTCTCTTTTGGTGAAAGAATAGACCTTCTCCACAAAAATATCCTCCGTCAAAGTCAGCGATTTCTGCTTGCGTGCGAATATAAGCGGAACCCCAAACTCCAGCGCCGCCATAATACCCGGAGCAATCCCCGAGGATTCAATGGTCAGCACCTTCGTAATCCCTTCTTCCGCGAACAGTTCCTTGAACTCGCGCCCGATTTCACGCATCAGGAACGGGTCCATCTGGTGATTGAGAAATGAGTCCACTTTCAGAACACCCTTGGCAAGCACAATGCCTTCGTTCATTACCTTTTGCTTCAACAATTCCATATGTAGTCCTCCTTCTCCAATCCCGTAAAACTCAGCTGTAGGAAAGACCCATTCTTCCTCGTGGTTCCAGAGGAGAGAACGGGTCTTTCGAAAGCCGCATCAAAGACCTGTCGGCTTCTGCGGCAGGAGGTTCCCAACGATGGATTTTAAATCATGATCCTCCCCGGACTTCCCGCTGCCGGCGTCATATTCCGTAATCCGGATTTGGGAATAGTCGGCACCCGGGTTCACAGGCTTGAATATCAGCTTCTCCCGGTCGTCCAACCTTACGTCGAATTTCATCTCCTTGAACATGTCGATCAGCTGTTTCTCATCCGGAACCGTTCCCTCTTCAATGAACAGCAGACCCCGCAGCGATTTTGGACCGCTCGAATGCAGCACTTCAAAATGAACGATACACTCCATTCTTCTTCACCTCCTGGCATAGTTTGGGATATTCCAGTTTACGCTAGCTGCCATCCCGAGTGTTCCCCGGAGTTTGGATCTCCATAAGGTCCTCTTCGTCTTCTTCGTCACTTCCGATGTATTTGCGGTATATGCTCCCGTAGCGGTGGCCGTAGCGCCGCTCCAATTCGGGCCCCATATCCTGTTCCAGCTCAAACAGCACCATTTCCTGAGTAAAATGGCCCAGCAGGAGCTCCACCAGCGCCCGGTGCTCCGTAACGACCGCCTGAACCGTTCCATCTCCTTCGCCGCCGCGCATGCCGAGCATACACCATCTGCGGTCGACCACAAAGGAGAACTTCCGTCCTTCGGCTTCCTCCCGCTCTCCAAGAAGCGGCCACTGAAGATAAGGGCTTGCGGCATTGCCGCCATCGAACGCCCAGAGCAGCCGCACGCCACGGCGCTCGGCTTGTTCCAGCTCGCTGCGCAGCAGCGAGGCTTCCTCCCGCCACACATCGACGACGATCTCATGTTCCGCCGCATTCAGCTGACGGATCAGCGCATCCATCACATTGCGTTCGCCTTCCACATTATAAAAGGTAGTGCTGACCGAACCGCCGCGCGGCATTTCGTTCTCGACGAAGGACAGCGACGCCTGAACCCGGCCGGAAATCATCTTTGCCAGCTCTTCCGGGGCCAGAACGCTGTACCGCGCAGGCTCCCCGTCGCCGCAGCGTACATAACCCTGCTGGGTCAGGCGCTGGAGCGCGGCATACACATTCGACCTGGAGACGCCAAGCCGCTTCGCCACCTCATATCCTGAAGATTGTCCGATCGCCGCCAGCTCCACCATAATTTTGGACTCCATTTCCGTAAAGCCCAGACTGCGCAGATGCAGCAGCAATTGTTCCATTCCTTTCCTCCCCCCCAAGGCCGGTTGAATGTTAGACTAAATCTGTTCCGATCCGCAGCGCGGGCACCACATGGAGCCTTTGGGCAGGTCCGCCCGGCAGATCTGGCATTTTACTATCTCGCGGGGGCCGGTATCGTCTTCCGTTTCTTCCTGTTCCTTCGACTGCCAATCCCGGATGCGCCGATCGAGCTCAAGCTGCCGTTCCCGCTCCCGCTCCAGTTCATCGGCGATCCGGCGTTCACTTCTCGGGCTCTGCACGTTCCCGGCGTATTCCTCCAGCGGGATCGGCAGCTCTTCCTCCTCACTCTCCATATACATATAGCCAAAAGGCTCCTCCGGTGTCTGTTCCGGGGCCGCCTCCGGCTCGTCCGGCTGCGCCGATTCCGGTTCCTCGTAGTAATCCTGGACCGAAGTCTTCGCGGTCTGTGCCAGCTTCTGTCCGCAGTGCGGGCAGAAGTTGGCGTCCAGCGCTACAATATATCCGCATTTGCAGAGCCGCTCATTTTTGAGTTCGGCGATGCGCGAGCGCAGAGTATCGATTTTATCCTGAAGTCTAAGGCAGGCACGGGAGTGCTCAATCATTTTATTTTCGGCCAGCGTTAAATCCCTGGAACGGTAGCCCTCATAAAAGAGCTTACCCATCTTCATAAATTCCATTTCCATTTCGCGTTCAATATCGGAAATCCCGCTGTTCAGCTTGCCGATCTCCACGGAGTTCTGCGCTTTTTCGCTAACCCGGTTGGCTCCGTCTTTAATTCGCTGCAACAGATTCATCGATAGTTCCTCCTTCTCGTGGGTGAGCCAAGACACAAGCACCGCTTATTTAAGAAGAAACGGCTGCGCCGTCCTCGCATGAGTAGGGCATCTGTTTCTCGTAAAAATATAAGACCAAACGATAGGTGCGAAGCTTATAAAGTCTTATATTTCAAGAAACGGCTTCACCGCCTATAAGGAGGGTATCCGTTTCCACTAAGACTTATGTCAAATTAGCAGACGCATAAGGCGCCGCCTGAAACTATAACTCTATCATACCAAATGTGACGGCCAGATTCATTATTTGTCGTCTGATGTATAATACTGAAATAACTAGAGCTGTCCGGCATTAGGGCAATTTGGATGCAGATGGTATTTTTTGCTTCCAGCCCTTCACTTCGGTTACAATAAAAGAGATCATAAATACGTACATCGGGAGAGTATCCGTGAAAGAACAAAATAGCCAATCGCTGACACTAGGTCAACTGCAGGTTCACGTACAGGATTGGGGCCACTGGGAGTTAGATGAAGAACTGTCCAGACAGCTTAGCGAATTCAAGAAAATGCCCGCCCTTTACCAACTCGCCCTGAATGAACTGGAGAATAAGATTGAAACGCTGAAGACGGAATGGGAAATGCGGGACGGTTACAGCCCAATTGAACATATCAAGCGCCGGATCAAGGAGCCGAAGAGCATCCTGCAAAAATTGGAGCGCAAAGGCTACGCCTTCAGCTTCGAGAACATTGAAAAATATATTCACGATATCGCCGGTATGCGAATTGTATGCGCTTTTGTCAAAGACATATACCGGCTTGCCGATCATTTGAGCAGCCGGGAAGATATCCGCGTACTGGAAATCAAGGATTACATCGCCCATCCGAAGCCGAACGGGTATCAGAGCCTGCATGTGATTGTCGCTGTGCCGCTCATTCTCTTGGAAGGAACCCGTTGGGTAAAAGCCGAGATCCAGCTGCGCACGCTGGCCATGGATTTCTGGGCAAGCATGGAGCATATTCTTTACTACAAGTTCGACCAGCAGCTTCCTCCCCATGTCGCGGAAGAGCTAAAGAACGCCGCACGCGCCGCCGACGAGTTGGACAAGAAAATGCTGCGTCTGCGCAGGGAGATTCTGGAGCTGTCCGAAGGCACGAAGAATAATACGGAGCAGAAATAACGCAAAGCCCCTCGGCATATTCTATCCGCCGCGGGGCCCTTCTTTTTCACGCATATGCACTTCATTTCGCCAAGTCTTTCGCCCGGCGGGCAGCGGTCTCCGCCGCCCTTCGCATAATAAGCTCAAGCCCTTCGTTCGCGCGGGGCACATTGGGCAGAAGCGGCCGCCAGTCCTCCCCGGGTGGCGACAGGGAAGGAGACACGGGAACAGGCCGGTCCCGGACCTCCAGGAACAGGGGACCCGGCTGGTGAAGCGAGCCCTCGGCGGCGGCTTCCGCCAGCCACTCCCCGGCGGAAGCCGCCGTGCCCTTCTTCTCCAGCCTTGCTAGCTCCGCGGACAATGATGCTGACGCCGGCCCCGCCCCGGCGGCTTCTGCCGATACGGAGCCGCCACCGGCCCAGAGAGCGAAGACCGCGTCCGTCAGCTCGCTCTTCGGCAGACCGCGCAGCGCGAGCGCCGTCAGCGGCTCCTTCGCAAGCTGTTCTCTCACCTTCGCCAATGCCGCCGTGTCTCCAGCCTCTTCAGCCGTATTCGGGTCCGCAGGGTCAGCAAGCTCCGAGTCGTCCGGCCACAGCCCAAGTTCGGCCAGCCAGGCGGGCAGGCATCCTTTAAGCAGTCCGTATAATTCATGCGGACTCTCCGCCAGCCGTTCCACGACCTCCCTGCGCCGGGACAGCGGCCATACCTCCATCTTCAGCACATGCCGGAATTTCGGGGAGGCCTGCTGCGAGTCCACGGCCCCCCCTCCTTCCGCATGACCCTTGACGGCCGTGCCGGATACGGGTGTCCATACCGCCGTGAGCACTCCCGGCGCGGCTTCGATCTGCATGTTCATCGTCTCTGTCATACCTTCCCTCCACCGCTTGCTTCCCTCGTTTTATTTTTCCGGATCGAATTGCTACATCCAATCCTGGTTCTGCAGCTCAATCAATTCCTTCAGCTCGTGATCGGACATTTCGGTGAGCCAGTTCTCTCCGGAACCGACGACCTGCTCGGACAGATTCTTTTTCCGTTCAATGAGTTCGTCGATCCGCTCTTCCAGCGTTCCTTGGCAGATCAGCTTGTGAACCTGCACGTTCTTATACTGCCCGATCCGGAACGCGCGGTCCGTCGCCTGATTCTCCACTGCGGGGTTCCACCAGCGGTCGTAATGTACGACATGGTTGGCCCTTGTCAGGTTCAGCCCCACTCCGCCTGCCTTCAGCGACAGTACGAAGAACGCCGTCCCCTCCCCTTCTTGGAAAGAGCGGACCATCTCGTCGCGTTCCCTTTTTGGAACACCCCCGTGCAGAAACAGCGGCATCTTGCCGTAGCGCTTAGCCAGTCTGTTCACCAGCAGCTCGCCCATCGACACATATTGGGTAAAAATGAGCGCCGACTCCCCGAGCTCCGCGATGCTGTCCAGCACCTCGAACATGGTCTCCATTTTGCCGGACTGATCGTTTCGGCCCTGACGGCCTTCCTCCTTGCGGAAGAGCTGCGGATGATCGCAGATTTGCTTCAGCTTCGTCAGCGAAGACAGAACCAGCCCCCGCCGCGCCATGCCCGAGCTTCCTCCGAGAGTATCCAGCATATCGTTCACAACGCTCTGATACAACAGCGCCTGATGCTCCGTCAGCGTACAGTAGTTCTTCAGCTCCAGCTTCTCCGGAAGATCCTTGGAAATGTCGGGGTCGCTCTTCAGTCTTCGCAGCAGAAAAGGCGATACGAGCCGGTGCAGCTCTCTTAGCCGGTCCACCCCTTCGCCGCTCCCGTAACGCTCGCGGAAGGAATGAAAGGTTCCGAGATAGCCCGGGTTCAGAAAATGAAAAATCGACCAAAGCTCTCCGAGCCGGTTCTCCACCGGCGTTCCGGTCATGGCAACCCGATGGGGCGACTTGAGCCGCATGACGCTCTGCGCCTGCTTGGTCCGGTAATTTTTGATGTATTGGGCCTCGTCCAGCACAACGGACGACCATGACACCGAGGCAAGGTCCTCGCTGTCCCTCCCGGCCAAATGGTACGTGGTCAGCACGATATCATGCCCTGCGGCCTGCTCCCGGAAGGCTTCGCCCCGTAATCTGCGGCTTCCGTGATGAATGTAGACGCTCAGCGAAGGCGAGAAGCGCAGCAGCTCCCGCTGCCAGTTGCCAAGCAGCGAGGTCGGACACAGAATAAGCGCCGGATTCCGGCCGGCTGCGGCGGCACCATCGGCGGCCGTCTCACGGCCCAGCAGACAGGCAATCACCTGCACCGTCTTGCCAAGACCCATGTCGTCGGCGAGACAGACGCCAAAGCCCAGCTCACTCATAGCGCTCAGCCATTGATAGCCGCGCTCCTGATATGGACGCAGCGTCCCCTTGAGCTCCGGAGGGACCGGACGCGCGGGAAGATTCCGTACAGCGTCTCCCCGCATCAGCGAGGCGAGCAGACCGATGGTTTCCATGCCCGTAACGGGCATTCCCTTCCACAGCCGTTCTTCCCCTTCCTCCGCCTCAAGACGCATCCAGTCGGATGCGGACATTTCTCCGCTCTCATGGCGCTTCATGTACCGGAGCACCTGGCGGATCTCCTTCGGGTCCACTTCGATCCATTCCCCGCGGAACTTGATGAACGGCACTCCGGCCGCCAGCAGCGCACTTAGTTCCTCCGCGCTGACGGAACTGTCGCCAAGCGAAGCCTCGATCCTGAAGGAAACGAGCGTCTCCATGCCGAGCGCAAGCGGCTGGGAACCGCTCGGCGCCTCCGGCAGCTCCATCTTCAGCCTCATGCCGATGCGGCGGCGTCCCTCTTTGCTCCAGCGCGACGGTAGCTGGACGGTAATTCCCAGGGCGGTCAGTTCCTGCACGGTCTCCTTCAGGAAATAATACAGCCGTTCCGGCTCTAGATCCACGCCGGTCGGAGCGGGGAATTCGAGCGCCCGCGAAATATCCGGCGACAATTCCGCCGCCCTCCCCAGCGCCGCAAGCAGCTGTTCCTGAATTCCCTTATAGCGTTTGCCCCAAAGCATAAATTCCCGATCACCGCTGCTCCAGACAGAGGCTGCGGGAAGCCAGAATCCGCTCTCTTCCCGCCCCTCTGCCCAGAAGGACAGCCGCCAGATCTCACCGTCTTCTCCCGGCGGCTCCAGTCTCAGTCCGAGGCCAAGCTGTCCGCTCTGCTCCTCAGCCGCTCCGAAGTGCGGAATTTCGCTGTTCGCCGCCGCGTTAACCTCCGCCAGCAGCTCCGTTACCTCGGCGGGAGTGCCTTGAACGGGGATGTCGCGGCTGCCCGTAAGCAGGCTGTTCCACCACAGCTCGGTCAAAGGCGACCGCCCCCGGCGGTAATTGGCCTTGAACGGGAGGAGCTCCTGCTCCATTCCGGCCACAACCCCTTTGACCTCAGCATTGATCACAGCCTGAAGGAAGGAGTACAGCACGGCTGCCCCGGCCTCCTCTCGGGAAGCCGGTTCGTCTCCCTGCATGGCTTGCGAACCAAGCGCCAGCACCGGTATGGAGGCGGAAAATCGCAGGAAGGCTTCCCGCTGACCCGGTTCCCTGCAGACAGGAACCCAGCAGGTCTCCGCCGCCAGCTCTCCGCCGCGCCGCCGTGAGCCGGCCGTTCGCGGCGGCGCGGCGCCCGGAGCGATGCCTCCCGTAGCGATCAGCTCAAGCGCAAAGCGGGCCGCGGCCGCCCAGTAGCCCATCTCTCCCCCGGGCTCAATGCCCTGCCGTTCGCAGAGCGCCTCGTCCCAGAACAGCAGCAGCTCAAACGCGTCCTTCGGAGACAGGGCAAGTCCCTCCAGCATTCTCCCGGCAAGCGTACGCCGCCCCGCCCTGCCTTCATTTTTGGCCACGGGATATTTTACTTCCGCCAAACGCAGCGCCGCGCCCGCGAAAGGACGATGCCCGCCAAGCTCCAGCCGCTTGACCACGCGAGTCCATGCATCTACTTTAGGTTCCGAAGTCTCACCGGAGAAGCAAAATAAAACATCCCCTAACCACATTGCATAAAGATGCTTAGTCATCGTGATCTCCTGTCTTTTTGAACAAGCCAAAACGAAGCAGCCCGCACCAAGGCCATAAGCGGCAGCCGTTTCAGCGAGGAAAATCAGGCCGGTCCATCTCTGCCGGTGGCAGAACACCTGAATTTCCAAAAAAGGTTTTATCTCCATCTTATACGAAAAAGCCGGGATTTAACAATATTTCTGCATATTTGCGACCTAAATTGCACCGCTTACCTAACTTTCGACAAATATGGAGGCCTCCTGCTCTTCATTCCCGTGACTTATGGATCAGATAGCCGGGCCGGAGCATTTTTTTAGTTGTTAGTATGTAAAAAAAGCCGGCGCTTCGGTGTATTCACCGTGTTCTTGGCACCGGCTTACTTGAAAATTTCATCCGACCTCAGCAGGCAGCTGTTCCTTCAGCCATTGGCCGATAAAGTCCGCCACCTCTTCCCAGCCCGGCTGCGCGATAATCCAGTGGCTGCGGCCGGGAAACTCCTTGTAATCCGTTACGGCTCCCGACCGCTGATTGTAGAGACTGTAATTCTTGCGAACCAAGCTGGCGGGAACGATCCGGTCAACTTCTCCGGCAATCATCAGCAGCGGGCCGCGGCTGCCATTGTTAAAGTTCACTTTGAACGGGCTGTTCGAAGCGAACGGGGCAGCAGCTCCCTGAAAAAAGATTCGCGTCGTCTCCGGCACCACATGCTCCCGGTAAGCCCGCTCCTGCTCGGCTTTGCCTAGCGTATGGACGAAGGCGTATTGGAACTCCTTGAGAGACATCATGAAGGTCTTGCGCCAAGGCTTGGACAGAATGCCGAAGATGGAACGCGCCGTAGTCGGATAAGCGGCCGAGACCACTCCTTTGGCGCCCGCGGAATTAATCGCGATTCCCGCCAGCCCCAGCCCGCGGTCCATCATCAGCTGCGTCAGCAGTCCGCCGAAGGAATGGCCGATAATAATCGGCTTCTCCGGCAGCGCCTTGATGATGCCGGCAAAATAATTTGTCAGGTCATCCAAGCCCAGCTTGCCCAGCTCGGAGCTATCTTGCTGCTTCCGCAGTTCAGCTACAGACTGACCGTGGGAAGGCCAGGCCGGCGCCAATACCTCAAAGCCTCTGGCTTTGAAATACCCCATTAACGGCTCAAAGCTTGCCGGTGTGACAAAAGCTCCGTGAATAAATACGATCGGCGGTTTTTTCATTGTAATCTTCTCCTTTGGTTTGTTTATTGATTACCTACTAGTAGGTAGATTAACCTAAAAAAAATTTGTCTCTCTTCTTGCGGATTATTTCGCTATCGCTGTCTCCGGTGTAATCAATGGCACCAGGCGATTCTTCACCATACTGAACTGCCGTGGATCGTTAAATGCCCTTGAAGCCAGCAGCCCGCCGTGTATACAAGCCAGAATGGAATGAGCGGTTTCCTCAATGGGAGCTTCCCCTCCGGCAAACCGGTTTTTGGCAGCCGCATCCCGCAGCAGCCGTGCCAGCCAATCCGTTAAATCCCGGAAATGACCCCGAATCTCGCGGGTAACCTCTTCGGGCAGAATCGGAATCTCGGAAGCGAGCTGCGCACAAAGGCAAATATCCGTAGCCTTGCTCCGCAAGGACGACTCCCAATATGACAAGTACTGTTCAAGCTTCTCCCGCGGATCATCGGTCAGCGAATCGAGCTTTGACAGATTTGCCCGAACTTCCTGCCGGTATCTGCCCACCACATTTTGCACCAAGTTGGCTTTGGAGGGGAAGTGATAGTGAATGCTCGCCTTCTGGATACCAATCTCGGCAGCTACATCCGCATAGCTGAAAGCACTGTACCCTTTCTCTAATATCAGGCGGTTTGCAACGTTTATTATATGATCGGACCGGTTCATGTCCTTCACCTCTTGAGCTCAGTATACCTACTAGTAGGTAGAATGTCAACAGCCTATATTCTTTTTTCAAGAAGAAACGGCTTCGCCGTCCTTTTAGGGACGGTACCGTTTCTCGTAGAAATATAAGACAAATGGATAAGCGCTCTGCTTATAAATTCTTATATTTTCAAAAAAACCCTCTCCCGCTATCCTGCGCATTGCCTGCAGTCCTGCGGGAAAGGGTCTATGCGAATCCGGTCCCCCTATAAGGCTGGAATCCGGATTTCAATACCTATGAGTGCCGCAGTTATTTTCTGCGCGCCACCACTTCAATCTCCACGAGTCCGTCTTTGGGCAGACGGGCGACTTCGACCGCGCTGCGCGCCGGATACGGCTCCTTAAAGAACGAGCTGTACACCTCGTTCACAGCCGCAAAATCATTCATATCCTTCAGGAATACCGTCGTCTTCACTACGAGGTCCAGCGAAGCTCCCGCCTCTTCCAGAATGGCCTGCACATTCGCCAGCGACTGGCGCGCCTGGGCCTGTACGTCTCCCGCGAGCTCTCCCGTGGCCGGGTCCAATCCCAGTTGGCCGGAGGTATATACCCAATTTCCGGCGATAATGGCCTGGCTGTACGGACCGATGGCCCCCGGTGCTTTAGACGTGGCTACCTGCTTTTTGCTCATATCATAATTTCCTCCCATTCATCTATTTACGTCCCCATTGTAAAGCCTTCTCTCTCTTTATTGCAAACATTCCGTATCGCCCCGGATCTGTTCGGAATCCGCAGAAAAGTCCCTTCCCAGCACTTGAATGACATCGTTCGGGTAGATATGCAGCCCCTTCGGATCAGCCGCCGCAATATGAACCATGGCACGCGCTACGGCCTCTCCCTTGATGGCGCGGTATTTTGCGGCTTTGCCAGCCAGCAGGAACTCCAGCCTCGTCATGAGCCAAGAGGCGATACGCTCTCCCCGCCGGAATTCCTCCCTCTCTCCCAGCAGAAGAGACGGGCGGAACAGATGCAGCCCCGGAAAGCCCGTGCGGCTTAATCCTTCTTCCATCCGGCCCTTGGTCCGGCTGTAAAAATTGCGCGAATGCGGATTGGCCCCCATGGAGGATACCGCTAAGAATTGTCCCACTCCGGCTTCCCTGGCAAGCGCTGCGGCCTGCACAGGATATTCCAGATCGACGCGCTCGAAATTTTTCTGCGATCCGGCCTGTTTAATGGTCGTCCCGAGGCAGCAGAATACGGCGTCCGCTCCTTCGAACAACCCGCCGTACCGCTCCAGCCGTTCCCAGTCGATCACATGCTGCTTCAGCCTTTCATGACGGATATCCAGCGGTCTTCGCACAAGGGCCCTTACTTCCTTCCAAGCTCCGCGCAAAAGTTCCTCCGTCACCGCCTTTCCCACAAGCCCGGTGGCGCCAAGCACCACTGCCTTTTTGTCCATGAATATTCTCCTTCAGTAAATTTTAGACCGGGATTCTATAACCGCGCATGGTCTAGACATCCTTCAATATACGGCGCCCCAGCAGCATGATCAGAACAATCATCAGCCCTCCAACGATAAGCTGCATCCCGTATACCTGTACCCAGTACGGCCAATTTTCGATCCACTCGTATACTTTGCCGCCGACCAGCGGACCGAAGAACGACGCGAGACCCGTAAGCGCCGCATACATCGCCATATACATCGGTCGCTCTTTTTTCGGCGTATCCCCAATAATGAAATTGAAGGCCAGCTGGTTAAATCCGCCTACTCCCACTCCGAACACAATATGCACGGCTGCCAGCACCAGAAGCGCCGGAAAGACTGACAGCAGCCCCCATAGCAGCGATGAGGCCGCGATGATGGGCAGTGTCCAGAAGAGAAGGAGCTTGTTGCTGTACTTCGCGTTCAGATTGCCCCAGAAATAGAAGCTCACCATCATGAACACCGTCTGGAACACGTTAAGAAGCGAAAGCGTTTGGTAATTGATGTGCAGCAATTGCAGCATGACATAGGAGTACAGCGGCACGGTCACATTTTGCAGCAGCAGCCAGAGCGAAAGAAACAGCGTCGATTTCATAAACAGTCCGTCGTGAAGCGGTTTCTTAAACATCGGCACAAACTTGCTTTCGTCTGATTTCTCAAAAGGCACATCGGGATAGAAGAAAAATACGATAACATTGGCCGTGGAAAATATCCATACCACAATATACAAGATTAGAAATCCATGTCCGCCCGGGTAACGGTCCAGAATAACGCCGCCGCCATACAGGACGAGGCTTCCCAAAGCGTTCAGCAGCGTGTTGCGGATACCGAAATAGCGCCCCCGCACGCGCGGAGGGACCAGATCGCTGATGACCGAGCTCCACAGCACCGCTCCGGCGGTATTCATTATAAATGCAAGGGCGTACAGTGTAATGAAAGCGGTCACCCAAAATGGACGGGGAAAGAGAAACGGGACAAGTCCGGTCGATGACCACAGCAGCCGGTGAAGGCCGACAAAGGTAACGAGCGCCCACTTGCGGCTGGGCAGCCTTTGAATCAGAAAAGCCACTCCAATCTGCGCGACATTCACGAGCGTAGTAAGCGCAAGCACAAAGCCGATCTGCCCGGAAGAGGCGCCCAGATACAGTAGAAATCCGGTGAGAAACGGCCCCTGAAGCAGCACCTGAAAAATAGTCGCAGGCACGCCTTCCCATGTGGCCATATGCAGGTTCCTGCGGTACGTCGAAAATTTGCGGCCTCTTTTGGGAGGATGGGCTTCGGGACGGTTTCTCATGATGTGCATGGCAGTATAAACACTCCTTTGGCGCGGCTTTGTGCTTCATTTTACTCCGCGCCGCCCCAGCGTCAATACGTCAGAATTACAAATATAATTGGAGTTTTTATGCCTTGTCTTCTAGGGTTGTCGGCAGGTACAGAGAGAACGTGCTGCCCTGGCCCTCCTGGCTCTGCAGCGTAATCATCCCGCCAAGAAGCCGGGCAAGATCGCGGCTGATGGACAAGCCAAGGCCCGTTCCTCCGTACTGCCGGCTGATCGTCCCGTCCGCCTGCTGAAACGCCTCGAAGATCGTAAGCTGCTTGTCCTTCGCGATACCGATGCCGCTGTCCGACACCGCCCACTCGATCCAGGAGGTTTCACGCGCTCCCTGCTTCCGCTTCTCCTGGCGGACCGTCAGCGAAACGCCGCCCTGATGGGTGAACTTGAATGCGTTCGAGAGAAGATTGCGCAGAATTTGCTGCATCCGCTGCGAATCGGAGACCAGCGTCTCCGGCAGGCCATCATCCAGCTTAACGGTAAAATCCAGCCCTCTCTGCTTGGCGATCACCTCAAACTGCTGATAAAGCAGCATGGGAAGCTCGCTGATGTTGACCTCTTCATGGACGATTTCCAGCTTGCCGGCCTCCACCTTGGACAAATCCAGGACATCGTTGATCAATAGAAGCAAATCTTCGCCAGAACGGTGAATAAGGCTTCCGTAAGCCTGGATCTCCTCTCTGGCGGCCATATCGTCGCTCTCCGCGATAAGCTCGGACAGATTGAGAATGCCGTTTAGGGGAGTGCGCAGTTCATGCGACATATTGGCCAAAAATTCCGACTTATATTGGGAGGCCAGCATAAGCTGCTTCGCTCGTTCTTCCAGAACGATTCTATTCTTATAGAGTTCCTCCGTCTGTTCGGAGAGCAGCGCATTGGCCTCTTCGATCTGCCGCATTCGTTCACGCTCCAGATGAAAATCGCGGGCAATCAGCGCAAACAGAATGCTGAGCGCCACACCCGCCGGGAACGTGACCGGCATAATCTTTGATACATATTCATGTAAGGAGATGACTCCGAATAGAATGATATTGACCGCATTGAAGAAGTTGACCACCAGAATAATAATCAGGCCCTTGGCCGTCATGGACATTGGAGAACGTCGAATCCAGGGGGAAATGGCAGCGCAAATGAAACCCAGAATGGAGAGGTTGAGCACCCCCGCCGCTGCAGCCATATTAATGCCGAACGTAAAGCGCATCAGGCCTGTCCCCACCCCGATCAAAATCAGGAGTAAAGGCTGCGGGTAAGCTATAGCGGAGATAATTAGCGGAACATAGCGTAAATCGAAAATAACCTGCTCATCCAGCCGGTAACCGAAGAAAGAGCTGAGCCAGCCTGCAAAGACAGCCATAATAACCCAGATTACCTGCTTGAGCTGTTCAGGAACACGGGAAATAGTATGCTTGAACAGCAGATTGGCCAGATAAGCCAAAGTTATCAACACCGCCGTGTTAACGAAAAATATTTTTATATACTCCATGCGTTCACTCCCAAAAAACGCCAAATGATCTATCAATATTATACTATCATAATAAATAATTAATTTTAATCATTTTGGCGCTTATACGGTCTGAACGGAAGAAGAGCGCAAATCAGATTCGATTTGCGCTCTTCTTCATATGGAGAAAACGGGGCCAGGCTAAATGCCAGCGTCTAACAAGCTCCAATAAGCGATGATGCTGTTTGTCATGTATAGGCTCCTGCGGCGTACCGGGAGTCTCCCGGGAAATGCTCTGCTCTTCTGTCCATATCTCTTCATCCGGCAGCATGTAATACCTGAAGTGATAAGTGCAAATGGTGTCACCCTGCTGAGTGAGCACGCGGTCATTGCGGATCTCAATAATCCTCCCGGCAATCACATGGGAATTGTACATAGACATCGCCTTCCTTTAATAAACAGTTATTTCATACTGGATAAAGTTCAGGGGCCATGGCTTTTCTATAGTAAATTACCCTTCCATATTTAGGATGAATCTGCCCAATATTTAGGGTGAATCTTCTTTATTTTGCGCTGAAACGAATCGAGTCGGATTTTGTCAAATATTTTATTATTTTTTGTTGATTAATCTATTAATTTATTCAAAACTTCGATATAATCGACATATAATATAAGGTATTATCTTAGAAGTGATTATTTTCACAACTATATTGAAAAAATTATGTTAGTATCCTTCGGCAATCATGCAAACAAATAGAATTTTATGTATTGGTTTCAATCGATCACATAATCATGAGATTAAACAGCCTAAACTCCTAATCTCTCAGTGACATAGATCATTTACATAGTGATATTCATCACATTTTTTTATTGTTTCAATGTTTTACATTTTAATATATATTTTTTAAACTTTTTTTCGGGAGGTTATACCAACATAAGAAGAACAACAGTGGTTGTATCCAGCGCCCTGCTCCTCGGCTTGCTTGCCGCAGGCTGTGGCGATAGCAACAACAGTGCTCTGGCAGCCAGCACCGCTCCTGCCGAATCAGTATCGGCTGCAAGCAGCGCGGCTCCGTCGACAGATGCAGCCAAATACCAGGACGGTGTTTACTACGCCACTATTCCTGCCGATGAAAAAACCGGCTGGCAAACTTACGCAATCCTACTGTAGAAGGCGGCAAAATTACCAAAGCTGACTGGAACGGGTTCAACGTCAACAACGTCGGCGATCTGAAGAAAAAGGTCTCCGAGGACGGAAAATACGGTCTCGTATCCAAAGGCGGCGCACAAGCCGAATGGCATGAAGAAGCGATCAAAGCGCAGCAGTACTACCTGACCAACCAAACCGCAGCTCCCGCATTCGATGCCGAAGGCAAGACCGATGCCATTTCCGGCGTGACGATCAGCGTCGGCGAGTATTGGGCTCTGGCGGAAAAAGCACTTGAAGGAGCGAAATAATTCGCGGTTTTATACAGTTAATCAGACGAACGAGGTGAATTTCTTTTGAAAAGAATCGTGATTCTTGGCGGTGGCTACGGCGGCGTACTCACAGCCAAAAAACTCGCAAAGAAATTAAAGAACAATAAAGACGTAGAGATCAAACTGATCGACCGGAACCCCTACCATACGCTGCTGACTGAGCTGCATGAGGTCTCGGCAAACCGCGCTCCCGAGGATTCGATCAAGATCGACCTGAAGAAAATTTTTGCCGGTCTCAAGGTGGACGTTGTCCTCGACGAGATCAGCGATATTGACTTCAAAGGCAAGAAGCTGACGTCCGAAAAAGCGGTCTATGAATATGATTATCTCGTTATCGGCACAGGCAGTAAGCCGACCTTCTTCGGAATTCCCGGCGCTGAAGAGAACACCTTCTCTTTCTGGTCCTATGACGACGCCATTGCGCTGAAACGCCAAATCCGCGACATGTTCACGCAGGCGGCCAAAGAGAAGAAACCGGAAGTCCGCCGTTCCATGCTGACCTTTGTTATCGTCGGCGCCGGCTTTACCGGCGTTGAGCTGGTTGGCGAAATGGCGGAATACCGCGAAGAGCTGTGCCAAGAGTTCTTTATCGATCCGAAAGAAGTACGGCTGATCGTTGCCGATATGGCGCCGAAAATTCTGCCGATCCTGCCGGATAAGCTGATCCGCAAAGCCGAGGCTCATTTACGTAAGCTGAACGTGGAGATCGTGACTGGCGCTAAGATCACCGAAGTAGGCAAAGGCAGCGTGGCTCTCGGCGAGAAGAATGTCGTGGCCGCGAATACCATCGTCTGGACGGCGGGCGTCGAAGGCTCTGAGCTTGTGGGCAAACTTGATGTCCAACAGCAAGGCCGCAAGCGCATCGTAACCAACGAACATCTGGAAAGCGTTGACCACAAGAACGTATATGTTGTCGGCGACAACATCTTCTACATTGTCGAAGGTGAGCAGCGTCCGGTTCCGCAGATGGTTGAGAATGCCGAGCTTGCCGCTCCGCTGATTGCCGGCAACATTGTAGCCGATATTAACGGAACGGCGAAAAAAGGATACAAACCGGCCTTCCACGGTACGATGGTATCGATCGGAAGCCGCTACGGCGTAGCCAATGTCGGCCTTCCGAACAAAATGTTCATGCTCACCGGATTTTTGGCCATGTTCGCTAAGCATATGATCAATATCTACTATTTGTCCGGTGTCGTCGGCTTCAACAAAGTATGGACATACATGATGCACGAGTTCTTCCACGTGGAGAACCGCAGAAGCTTCGTCGGCGGATATTTCTCCAAGCGTTCGCCTAACTTCTGGCTCGTTCCGCTTCGCATGCTGCTCGGCGGCATGTGGGTGTATGAAGGCATTGATAAGCTGCAGAAAATTATCGATCAAGGCTGGAGCAAGATCTTCCTGATCCCGGCGGCCCCTTATCTTAAGGATGCAATATCGGCGGCCAGCGAAGCGGTAAGCAACGTCAAGGAAACGGTCGACGCTCAATCGGCGGCATCGGCAGTCGGTACGGCCAAAGAAGCGGTGTCCGCCCTTCCGGTTCCAAAGTTCATCTACAACATTTCGAACTGGTTCATGGACCTCTTATTCTATCAACCGGACGGCAACTATACGTTCCTTGCCAAGTGGTTCCAGCTCGGTATGGTATGCGCCGAAATCATCTTTGGTATCATGCTCATCGTCGGCCTGTTCACAGCCATTGCATCGATTGGAACAATCGGCATGGCCGTCATGATCTGGACGACCAAGATGGCGTCCACGGAAATGCTATGGTATGTTGCGGCGGCGATCGCCTGCATCGGCGGTTCCGGCAGCGTCTTCGGTCTCGATTACTATGTTCTGCCTTGGCTTAAGAAGCAGTGGAAGAAAGTTCCGTTTGTAAGGCGCTGGTATTTGTTTACCGACTGAACGCTCTGAATCCATCATTTTATCTGCCCGCCATCATAAAATAGCCCTTCATTACAAACATTATATAAGTGATTTATGTGTTTTCTGTGTAATCATACAAGCTTAATAACCAAACTTTTATGGAGTAATGTGTCCTTCAGGCACATTACTCTCCTTATTTAAGAGTGGTTTGGCAGGAGGATTCAGGCGTTGACCGCTTCGGGCAAAACCGATAAGAAGGAGAGAATCCCGTGAACAGGCAACTCATTGGGGATACCATCCGGCTGCTTCAGGCAGAATTGTCGCCCATCGCCGGAATTCAGCTTACTCTCTCTCCCGGGGAAGGCGAGGATCTTCTCCCGGTAATGGAAGGCTTCAATCTGGAATACAGCCGCAAACTGCATCTGATGGGTATTTATATCATTCTTACCCAGGCAGCCCGGTATCATATGGAATGCACTGCAACTCATCCGGGCTTGATCCGCAGTGTGCTGGATGGAGATTATTTATACAGCTTTTACCTTCAATTCGCCATAAAGTATCGTGAACTGGATCTCGTCGTCCATCTGGCTCCTTTTATTAAGCAGCAGCAGATTAGGAGGTCGAACGGGGACTATGCCGAGCTGAACCTCACAGCCCAAATCGGACAGTTCCTGAATGCTGAATCAAAGAATACGGCAAATCGGAAAAAGTGTTAGAACAGGTGGGATCGCACCAACATGAAGCTTCACGAAGCCTTGAATATCGACATTGCAGAAGTTAACCGTGAAATTGAGCGTCTCTTAACGGGCGACAAGGATGTTCCCGCAGGCTCGCCGCTGGCGACAAGCGTCCTGGAGCTTATCGCTTCCGGCGGTAAAAGGCTTCGCCCGCTTATGGTGATAGTCGGAAGCCGGTTCGGCCGGAAGAGAACCCGCCGCCGAACGCTTCAGCTCGCCGCGGCAGCCGAGTTCATTCATGCCGCCTCGCTCGTTCATGATGATATCATCGACGATGCCAAGCTGCGGCGCGGCAGTCCCGCCCTGCATAGCAAGACGGGGGTCCTCTCCGCCGTCCATATCGGCAATTACATGTCGGCACGGGTGATCGAGCTGCTAAGCAAGCAGGCAAAGAATAAAAACCGTTATGTGCATGATCTGTCGGCTGTCGCCACCGCCCAGCTGTGCATCGGGGAATATCAGCAGATGGAGCACGCCTACGATTACGATATTACCATGGAGGAATATCTGGAGAAATCGCTCAACAAGACGGCTCTGCTGATGGCTACCTGCCTTCGTGTGGGAGCGCTGTCGGCCGAGAGCACGGAAGAAACGGCCGAGGCTCTGTACAAATTCGGCGAGGCGCTCGGCATCGCCTTTCAGATTCAAGACGATCTGCTGGACTTCACCCAATCGTCAGAGACCCTTGGGAAGCCTGCCGGCAGCGATCTCCGCAACGGTCAAGTCACCCTGCCCGTAATCTACGCGCTGCAGGACCCCAGGCTCGCGGCCCATATCCGCCGCATCGGCCCCCATTCCTCCGAAGCCGATGTCGAGGCTGCTCTGGCGGCAATCTCCGGCAGTGATGCTCTCGCCCGCACGGAAGAAACGAGCCGCCGTTACTTGGAGCAGGCGGCCGATATTGCGAAGCAATTGTCCTCTTACTCGGCCTATGCCGATCTAGAAACGCTGATTGCATACTTTGCGGGAAGAGACCGCTGAACAAGCCTAACCTCATAGCAATGCCAAACGGCCGCCCTCTCCGATTCATTAGGAGAGAGCGGCCGTTTGGCCGTTATATACAGTTCCAATCCTCTAGCTTATATAGAAATAATCAACCAGCGTACTGGCCAAAATAACCGTACTAATCACCTGATTCAGATTATAAGAGGCCATCTTCATCAACTGCCGGTTCGAAGGCTTGATGATCTTGTGCTCCGTCATCAGAAGCAGCGTCGCTATGCCGATGCCGGCAAGATATGTCCAGCCGAGGCCGCACCACTGGTATAGAAACAGCAGCAGCATAATCATGATAAAATGCAGCGCCGCTGCAATGCGCAGCGCGTTCTCCAGCCCGAAATAGCTGGGAATGGACCACAGCCCGATGCGGCGGTCAAATTCGATATCCTGGGTACCGTATATAATGTCGAAGCCGGCGATCCACAGCATGACGACCGTGCCGATGACAAAGGGCGTAAACGCGATTTGTCCGGTTACCGCAAACCATGCGCCGATCGGAGCCGAAGCGATAACGAATCCAAGGTACAGATGGCTGAGATAGGTGAACCGTTTCGTATAGGAGTAAGATGAGATCAGCACGATCGCCACCGGCGATAGGATCAGGCACAGCAGGTTCAGCATGCCCGAAGCGGCAATGAAAATCATATAGTTGACGACGATAAATACGGCGACTTCCTTCTCAGCCAGCAGCCGCTGCGGAAGATGCCGGTGCGCCGTCCGCGGATTCTGACCGTCAAAGGCCCGGTCAACGAGCCGGTTGAACGCATTGGCGCCGTTGCGCGCGCCGATAAGGGCGATTAGCCCCCACAGCATAATACGGCCCGAGGGCCAGCCGCCAGCCGCCCACACCATGGATATTATGGCAAAGGGCAGCGAAAACAGCGTATGCGAGAACATAACCAGCTCGCTGAACATTTTTATCTTGTGCCCCGCGATTTTGCAGGCGTTAATAATGACCATTTTTTACTTCCCCATTCTTCCCTTGTCGTTCCCGGCCTTGCGCTGCATGTCCGGCAGAGCCGCAGCGCCCGCTTAAATGCGGGCCAGCGTCACGTCCAGCGCCTTCAGCATGCCGTCGATATCCGCTTCCATGATCACCAGCGGGGGTTGAAAGGCCAGGACATTGCGGCCCACTCCGTTTTTCCCGATCAGATATCCCCGATCTTTCATTTCCTCCAGCACATCATCCGTTAAGGCCGCAGCATCCGCCGCATTGCCGCCGCGCAGCTCCATGCCCAGCATAAGCCCCGTTCCCCTTACATCGGCGATTCGCTCCGGGTAGCGTCTCTGAAGATCCTGAAGCCCTTCCTTCAGTCTTGCGCCCAACTGCCGCGCCCTCTCGGGAAGCCGCTCCGACTCGATGTAATCCAGCACGGCAAGCGCCGTGGCCGCCGACACCGGATTCCCGCCGAAGGTAGAAGCGGACGGCGTATTCAGCGACCGGGCAATTTCGTCCCCTGCCGCAAAAGCGGCCACCGGCACGCCATTGCCGAGCGCTTTGGCCATCGTAATAATGTCCGGAACGACGCCGAAATGCTCCATAGCGAACATCTTGCCCGTGCGTCCGAAGCCGGTCTGGATTTCGTCCGCAATCAGCAGGACGCCGTACTGCTCCAGCAGCGACTTCACCGAACGGAAGTACGAGCGCTCCGGCATAATCATCCCGCCATTGCCCTGAATCGGCTCGGCGATCATGGCGGCAATCGATCCGCCCTTCTCCTCCAGCACCTTTTTCAGGTCCTCCAATGAACGCTCCGCCGCCTGTTCCGGCGTCAAATCCGGGTCGTAGGGACGCCGGATAAAGGCTACATCCCCGTCCAGATATTTATCGGTCCGCCACATGGGCAGCCCCGTTACGCTCATCGTCAGATTGGTCCGCCCATGCAGCCCGCTCTCCAGCGCAATAAATCCTTTGCGTCCGGTATGGAGCCTTGCCAGCAGCATCGCCCCCTCGTTCGCCTCCGAGCCGCTGTTCACGAAGAAGTTGCGTCTTAAGTCACCGGGAAGCACTTCCGCTAGCCGCTCCGCCAGATCGACGTTCGGCTGAGTCAGATACACGGTCGTCGTATGCTGCAGCTGCTGCAGCTGATGAATCGTCCGCTCCGTAATCGCCGGGTTGCAATGGCCGCAAGCTACCACCGATACACCCGCGAAGAAATCAGTGTATTCCTTGCCGTTCTCGTCATAGACATGCTGCATCGACCCGCGGACAAGCTGCGGCGAATTGCGGTAAAAATGCTGCGTGCAAGGGTAGAAATACTGCTTACGCTTGGCCGTGACGGCCTCTCTTCCAATCATGTTGTTCTCGTTCACAGCCGGCCCCTCTTTTCTCCGTCGATATTTAAAATTTAATCAAATTGCAGTGACCCCAGTGTATATCCCGCATAGACGGGCTGCATGCTGGAGGTCAGCCCCTGCTGCGAAGTCCCCCTCATCGCTTGCTGATACGCCGTAATGATTTCACGCAGCTGTTCCGGCGTATAAGTAGATCCCTCAATACGGAAAGTAGAGACGCCCGCCGCATTCAGCTCATCCAGCATCGGCAGATAGCACAGCTCTTTGGAGAACACCAGATGACAGCGGCCATGCTGATCCCGGTACACCGGATTCTCTCCTTTGTCGGTCATCAGAACAAGCACATCATTGCCGACATAGCGGTTGTCTTCCTCCCCGATCGGCTCCATCACTTCGGCATTCTCATATAAATCATGCTCCATATACATCAGCGCGGGCGTGCCGTGCACCACCATTTCCAGCGGCAGCGAGCTGCGGGAGGCAAAGGCTGCAAAATGCTCCAGCGTCATCTCCGGCGATACGGGAATCCGCTTGAGTCCAAGCCCTGCATACAGCCCGGCGGCTAGAGTGTTGTAGATATTGAGGCTGGCGTCCCCAATCATAGGGTATCCGGAAGTATTATAGCGGCGGATCGCGCCAAGATTCGTTACGAGCAGGCCGTCAATCGGCAGGCGTTCTCCATGAATCAGCAGTTGGTCGTATTGGTCAAAATGCAGCTCCGTCATCATCCGCGGCAGTCCCAGATAGAGCTTCGTTTCTCCCTTAATCGCGCCCAGCTCCATAATGTCGCGCTTGGTAAATGGACGGTCGGGCTCGTAGACGTCGCCGGACAGGTACAGATGCCCCACCTTGGCCTCCAGCGCGGCCTTGGCCTGCGCCATGTTGTTAACGCGCACCGCAAGCTCCGGACTCACCCGAGCCTGGTTAGGCCGCGCCTCCTGGGCTAGCCGTCCCTTCAGCTGCAGCACGCGGTCTTCGGACAGCTCACGCTCCGCCGTCGGTGTGCTGAACACCTTGCCGGTACTGTAGAACTTGCCTGTGCCTTCATACCGGCGGTTAATGTTCCGCAGGCCCGGCTTGCCGAACGCGTAGGCGGTAGAGAAATCGCGCTTGCGGTTCTGGTACAGCAGCTTCGAATCAACCGTACGGTCGAACCCTATCGGGTCTTCGATGTACCGGTCGATCGCTTCGCCGTAGCTGTTGACGAGCATAACCATAAAATCTTTGTCGCGCATGCGGCCTTCGATTTTGAAAGAGGTAATTCCCGAGTCGATCAGCTCCGGCAAATTTTCGTACATGAACATATCCTTGACCGCGAGCGGGTAATCCGCTGGGAAGATATAGCCGTCCTTTTTAATCCGGTAATTCCACCGGCAGGGCTTCATGCATTTGCCCCGGTTGCTGCTCATTCCGAACACATGAGAGCTGTAGTAACAGTTCGCCCCGTGAACCGAGCACATGTCGCCGTGGACAAAATACTCCAGTTCCATTCCGCTCCTTGCGCCCAGCAGCTTCGCCGTCTGCAGGTCCATCTCCCGCGAAGTGACGACGCGGCTTACGCCAAGATCGCGCAGCGCGTAGATCATCTCCAAATTATGCACATTCATCATGACCGAGGCATGGATAGGCAGGGTAAGCCCCATCTCCCGAATCAGCTCCAGCACCGCCATATCCTGCACGATCAGCGCATCCGGACGAACGCCGTCCAGAAAAGCGAGATATTCGCGGGCCTCCCCGGTCTCCTGCTCGCTGAACAGGTTGTTGACGGTAATGTAGACCTTTTTGCCAAGACCATGGGCGATAGACAGCGCCTCCGCAATCTCTTCATGGGATAAATTGTAGCCTTTGCGCATCATCCTCATATTGAGCACGGGTCCGCCGAAATAGACCGCATCGCAGCGGGACTGCACAACCTCTTTAAAAATCTCGAAGGTGCCGGCGGGCGCCAGCAATTCAATTTCTTTTCCATTAAAATAACGCGTCATGCGTGTTTCCTCCTTAAGTGACTCCCCTGATGACCTGCCCATTTACAGGATAGCTGCGGCAAAGCCCAGTATAACGAACATGGCGATAAAAAAAGTATCGGCCCAGCCCCACCTCAGGCGGTGATACCGCGAACGGGGGGCATCCATTTGGAAGCCGCGCGCTTCCATGGAATAGACCAGATCCTGGGCGCGCCGGAACGCCCCGGCAATGACAGGCACGAGCAGCGTCACCAGCATCCGCCCCTTCTCTTTCAGCGGCAGCTCGCTCAGATCGGCCCCCCGCGAGGCTTGCGCCTTCAGAATAATCTGCGCCTCGTCCAGAATGGTCGGCATGAACCGCAGGGCGAGGCTGACCATCAGCGTAAAGCGGCCCGGAGATAGTCCGGTGAACCTAAGCGGTGACAAGATCCCCTCCATCCCCTGGTTCAGGCGGGCCGGAGTGGTCGTAAACGTCAGCAGTGCGGTAAAGGCGACCAGCAGGAATGTGCGGATGACCGCGAACGCGCCGAGCCTGAGCCCCTCCTCGTGGAGAGAGTAAGAACCAAGCGTTAGCCATACCGCCCCTTCCTTGACCGACAGCAGCTGAACGATAAAAATAAACAACATTAAATACCGCAGCGGCTTGGCCGCCTTCAAATAATATTTCAGCGGAATCCGGGTTGAAGCCGCCACTGTCACCGAGAACAGGGCAAGCAGCGCCATGGCCGGCCAGGACCGGGACAGCAAAATGGCGGCGGCGTACAGCAGCATCCCAATGAGCTTGGAACGCGGGTCCAGCTTATGTACCCAGGAGCCGGTCTCAATGACTCTGCCGAGCAGCAAACGCTCATTCATGGCCGGCCCCCTCTTCTCCAGCGCGGACGGCGTTGTTCCCGCTTCTGGAGACAATCAGCTCCGCCAGCCCCTCCGCCGTCAGCCTTGGAGCTTCGTCATCAAGGCCAAGCCGGTCCGCAACGGCCCGCCAGTAGCGCAGCGAGTCCGGCACAGCCAGACCGCAGCGCGTAAGCACGGAAGGGTCCGCTGCCAACTCCTTCACACCACCCTGGAAGACGGCGCGGCCCTGGCTAAGAATGACCCAGCGGTCGGCATAAGGCAAAAGCTCGTCCATCCGGTGCGTGACGACAATGATGGTGCGCCCGCGCTCCCGGCACAGACGCGTAAGCAGTCCGATCAGTTCCTTGCGGCTGACCGGGTCCAGTGACGCTGTCGGCTCGTCCAGCACGACAATCTCCGGGTCTGCGGCCAGCACCGAAGCGATGGCCGCCTTACGCATTTGTCCGCCGCTGAGGCGGAACGGATTGCGTCCAAGCAGCGCAAGGTCCAGCCCCATATCCAGCATCGCCCGCCGCGCTCGCTCTAGCGCTTCGTCCGGACTCATGCCGAAATTGAGCGGACCGAAGCACAGATCCTTCTCCACCGTCTCCGCGAACATCTGCTGCTCCGGGAATTGGAAGACGAGCCCGACCCGCCGCCGCAGCGGCTGCAGCTTAGGCGTCTTCTCTCCGGCATGGAGCGTAATATCGAGAACCGACACCTTCCCCTCCGTCGGCCTCAAGATTCCATTGAATAATTGAAGCAGCGTCGATTTGCCCGATCCCGTCGATCCGGCGACGCCGACTATGGAGCCTTGGGGAAGGTCGAGATCGATGCCGTGCAGCGCAGCCTGCCGCCACAAGCTCCGCTGCGCATAGGTATAGCTTACTTGCTGCAGTTGAATGGCCATAGCGTATCTACAAGCTCCTTTTCACTGGCGGGAACGCCGATTGTCAGGCCCCGCGCCTCAAGCTCGCGGCTCAGCTCCCAGGCGTACGGCGCGCACAAGCGGCACGCCTCCATTAGCTCGCGGCTGCGGAACAGCTCAGCCGGCGTCATATCCCCCGCCAGCTCACCTCCGCACAGCGCGAGCACGCGCTCTGAAGCCATAATCTCATCGGCATCATGCGTAATCATGAGAATGGTGTA
This sequence comes from Paenibacillus durus ATCC 35681, assembly GCF_000993825.1. Classification (NCBI taxonomy): domain Bacteria; kingdom Bacillati; phylum Bacillota; class Bacilli; order Caryophanales; family Paenibacillaceae; genus Paenibacillus; species Paenibacillus durus. The sequence continues at coordinate 5,165,888 of NZ_CP011114.1, read as the reverse complement.
CCCTTCCGCATGCATGTCCCGCAAAATACTCAGCAGCCCGTTCCGGTTCTCTTCGTCCAACATGGAAGAGGCCTCGTCAAAGATGACGACGCCCGGCTCCATGGCAAGGATGGATGCAATCGCGACCCGCTGCTTCTGTCCCCCGGACAGCTCTCCGGGGTGCTTGGCCAGCAGTCCGGAAACCCCGAGCTTGCCGGCGTACAGATGCAGACGCCGGTCCATCTCCTCCCAGGACAAACACAGCCCCTCCAGACCGAATAGGATATCCTCCTCCACCGTCTCTCCAACGAACTGATTGTCCGGATTCTGAAACACCATGCCGATCTTTCGGCGGATGCTTGGGACGCTTTCTTCAGTCAGCACCTCGCCGCACACGGCAATTTCGCCGACGCTTGCGGGAAGCAGCGCATTCAGCAGCTTCACCAGCGTCGATTTGCCCGATCCGCTCGCACCCACCAGGCCAACCCACTGCCCCTGCGGGATGCGAAGCGAGATTCCTTGCAGGACCGGATTCTCCGGGTCATAGCCGAAAGACACGTCCTTCAGAACAATGGCGTCCGGGCTGTGCTCTGCGAAATTCCGCTTTCCGTTCACTTCATTCATGCTGTGTTCATCCTTCCTGCGGCTCGCTCAAGCTTAGCGTAAAAATTCCTCGAACAGCGATATTTGAGACAACGAGGACACCAGATAGCGAACCGCATAACCAACGGCAATCCCGGTGACAATCCCGGTCACAAGCAGAATCGGCAAATAATACATAATGCTCGTGGTCCCCATCACTATAGACGCTGCCGCCAGTTGCCCGATGTTATGTGCAATGCTTCCCGCGATGCTTACCCCGATCAGGCTCAGCTTCATGCGTCCTCCCTTCATCAGCAGGAACATGACGATGAAGCTGAGCAGCGAGCCGAACAGGCTGAACAGCAGACTGGAGAAGGTACCCAAGATGAATGCGGTAAGAAGCGTTTTCAGTATAACAAGCATAAAGGCGTCGCGCCCGCGCAAAAAATAGATACAGGTCAAAATCATAATGTTGGCAAAGCCCAGCTTCGCCCCCGGCATAAGTCCCATCGCGGACAGCGGAATCTGCGCCTCCACAATGCCGAGCACCACAGCCACCGCGGAAAAAATGGCGATAATCACCGTTCTCTTCAGCGCCTGGCTTGATTCGCTATTGGACAAACCCATCAATTTCATCCTCCCCCGCTCCACTTGCGATTTCCACCAGTACCCGATGCGGCAGACAGACGATCGTCTGTTTAGGCAGGGTAATAAAACCGAAGCCGAGGCATACTTGGTCCGGGCAGTCCGCTTCATACATTTCTACTCCGTAATCATGCACTTTAAGAATGTTATAGCCGTGTTCCGTACGGATATCGATGGTTTGTTCCTCTTTAGTGAGCTTAATAGTACGGTAATGCTTGCCATCCACCGTGACATTGGCTACCAGCTCTTTCCCTTGTCCCCCTTTGGTTTCATTGCCGGAGAAATAACGGGGCACAAGAAAAGCCAGCGCTGCAATCAATATGACGGCAATCAGCAGCATATCTGCGCGTTTCATAAAATTCTCCCTTATTTTTTAATCAAATGCTAACTAGACTTAATAATTATAGCGGCCTCCTGGAAATCCTTCAATGAAAGCGAAAGTTTATTCACCGAATTTAATCGGACTTCACAAAATGTATATTAATCGCTAGAAAAAAAAGGATGATCCGGTTTTTTAGGGATATCCCCCCCCCAGGCAAGCCATAAACCGCATCGCCGGGAGAATACGCTGGAATCTTGTTGCATCCCGGATAATTATATGTTAAAATTTGATAATATTTGATTTTTCCGAGTTTATGGAATTCGCCAAAGAAGTTTCCACATTTTCTAGCGCGACTCTTCCTTATTTATATGAGATGATATTTCAAACTGGTTTTCCGACTCACACTGGCGCGGTCATTGGAGCCGCAAGGACAAAAGAGAGGCAGGGCTTTTGTCGTTTTGGATGCAGAGCTATTATCCCCCATACGGCTGCTGGAATAAAGAGGAGTATACGCCCGTTGCTCACGAACGGCGGGAAGATTAAATATACATGAACGGAGACGGCCGGGTTGTCATATGGACACAGGCGTTTCCGCCAAGCATACTAAGCGCTCGGTAACCGTTGTTTGCGGAGATCGGGCGCTGTCCATTTTATAGAAAATGCAGCCAGCCGGCCAGGGACATCCACAAAGGAACACTCAACATTACACCAAAAGCCAATCCGCGGCGGAAACTGCCTTCTACTTTCATCCTTCATTCCTCTTTCCCGATTTATATAAGATGAACTTAAGACTTTTCCATCAGATATCATCGCTCCTACAGTTCCAAACTTCCCCTTCGTTCCTTCTTACCCTGATGTCATTTTTCAAGTTCATCTTATATAATAATTTCAATTTTAATTAACTAAATTTAATATAAATTATTTTGTTGTATCATGTTGTGAAATAGATCACATTCTCTTCATAAATGCTCTCCCTAAAAAAAATGGCCCTGCCTTGGGAGTCGACAGGACCATAAAAGAAATATATTACAAAACACTGGGGGGTGTTTGGTAAGTTCAATATACACCCCAAACCTGAAAAGAACCTGACCAGAACCTGAAAAAGACCTTAAATTTTCGCCAAAACCTAAAAAATTTTCCATGCATCGCCAACCGGAAGCCGCCGACCCTCATCTCATCTATAACACCGCGCTGCCTTCGTCCACTGTTTGAAGGGGCGTAACGACTTTGTTTTTGCCCGAGCGTTTCGCGGCATACAGCAGGGCGTCCGTATCTTCAAACAATCGTTCCTTTGTGGTTCCCTTCTCATAGCTTTTGAGGCCGATGCTTACGGTTACGGCAAGTCCGCCCAGTTCCGCATGCCGCGTTTCGGCGAACGCCGTCCGAACCTGCTCCATCAGGGAGAGCGCCTCTTCAAACGTCTGCTCAAACAGCAGTATGGCAAATTCCTCACCACCGTAGCGGGTAGCGATGTCGGTGGGCGGGATATTCTCCTGGATGGTGCACGCCACTCTGGATAAAATGAGATCGCCCGTCCGGTGCCCAAATTTATCGTTAATTGCCTTGAAATTATCAATGTCCAGCAGAGCCAGATGAAAGGGAACTCCCAATTCCCCATATTCCAGCGCTTTTTCATAAAATTCATGAAATGACATGTGGTTGAACAATCCGGTCAGAGCATCCGTTTTGGATATCTTCAGTATCGCGGCGTTCTCGACCATAAGATTCTGCTTGGCGCTCATTGTCGTCTCCAGATCATACAGAAGCTCGCGTCCATTGACAATAATAATGCCAGCCACCAGCGTGCCTACAAGAATGAAGATAGGAATGGATATCAGATCGAACGGGTTCAGAAAGGCTTTGAACCGATAATCCCAATTGTACAGAATGCAGAAGGCGGCAATCTGCAAGACTGCCGTATACATAGTTAAATCAAGCCGGAAGAAAATAGCTGAAGCCATAATGGGCAGCAGCATAATGGCCCCTATAATGCGAATATCCATATTCAGATGGATAATCACCATCGAGACGAATGTGCCCGCCGCAAACAAGGAGATGAAAGAGTATCTGCCCGCATACCGGTCGATCAGTTGGGCCGCCGCGACACTTCCCCCCATCAGCACCGTCGGCCCCAAAAGAACCTTATAATAGAAAATCCCGGCTTCAATCTCATATGGAAGAAAAAGGTATGCGTACAACTGGGCGGCAAAATGCAGCGCAATGACAACCCAATAAGTCTCCAAAAAACGTTTGATCCATTTGGTCTGCCTATGTATGGAAGCATCGGACGCATTTACAAAGTCCTTTATTCTCATTCCTTCACCACGCCAGAATATTATTTTAGGATAAGCTGCCGCAAAGATTTCATAATAATCTTGAAAATTGTACAGAAAAATGAGGAATTAATCAATCAAAAGCCTTGTAATCCGCCAAGCGCGCCGATAAATGCCGGAAAAATACAAAACGCAGTCCCCGAAACCGGGAAAACCGCGTCGTAATGTGGATAGGCCAGGATATTCATCCTGCCTTTGTTTCTATAGATTCTTCAGCCAAATCCGGATAAAAGATTCATTCACCCGGGAGGCCATATCATCGCTCAACTCCACACTTTCAATCAAGTCCTGACCGTCAGGTATGATAATTGGAGTGATCGGGGACAACCCCGCTTTTGCAATGACATCCAGGTTGAACTCCAGCAGCGTCTGGCCGGTGCTTACTTTATCGCCTGCACTCACACAGGAGTAAAAGCCTTCTCCCTTTAACGATACCGTTTCAATGCCGACATGAATCAATATCAGAATACCGGTTTCATGTTCGAGCAGCAGCGCGTGCTTGCTCTTCTCCATTATATGGACGACCGTTCCCGGACAAGGCGCCGTTACTTTGCCTTCCGAGGGCAGGATCGCTCTCCCTTTCCCTATAGTGCCGCCTGAAAATGCCGGGTCCGGAACTTCTGCCAGCGTCAGCGTCTTTCCTTTTAATGGAGCCTCAAGCTCGATAAGCCTGGCGGATTTTTTCTTTTTGGCGAATTCAAACATGTCCGGTACCTCCCGTCACGCTAAATAAAGCTATCCGGCCAAATTTCCTAAACTGCTGATATACAAATTGTAAAGAGTCATTGCCTACAATAGAAGGAGTTTCCGCTATGGCTATTTGGACCTGACCAAACAAAAAACGCGGCCCCAAACTTCGGGAAACCGCGCATATTCCGCCTAACCAAGATGCTCAGGAAGAGGCCGTTTGATTAACCGCCGTATTTGGACGTGTATTCATTTATTTTTGCCTCGGCCTTGTTAAACAGCGCGATACCCGCAGCTATCTTCTTATTGGCATTTGCAAACTTTTTATTGTCAATTTTCGTACTGTATAATGAGCTCTTCATCATGGTCAATCCTTCGAGCTGGAGCTTGGCGCCGGAGAGATAATAGCTATGAATGACAGCCAATTCTTCATTCGACGGCACAACCTTTTTTACGCCCACTACAAGTTTGGTGTAATTGGGGACGATCACGTTGTTGAACGCTAAAAAAGCTTGCTTACGGTTGGACGGAGTCACTACCCGATACTTGTTGTACGCCGATAATGCTGACTTCTCATACTTCTCCAACAGTGCCATTTGGTTAAGATATTTAATCAAGGCATCAAGCATCACTTCATTAGCGTCACCATCTGTATAATCTCCGTCTGTCCCATAGTAATCGTCCGAGGCGGTATAATCCACGGGATCATTATTGGTACTGTCCTCGGCAGAATGATTTACGCTGTCTTGGGAACCCACCACTTTAATCGTTACAGTGTACGGTGCATACCCATGCCCTACGTCAACCGTCAAAGTCGCTGTACCGGCTCCAACCGCATGAATATGTGAATAATACGTTGATATCGGCTCCACCTGAAGCACCGAAGTATCGGAAGACACCGGAACATAGTCATAACCTCCAATCTCCGACATGCTTGAAACATGAATAAGCGAGCTAAAACCAGCGGTCTCACCGACAGTCAATGTAGTATTAAAGCCGGTAAAATCCACAACCGACTCCAGCTTCTTATCGGCCGCAAACGCACTTACAGGGAATAACAGTACTACCATCACAACCAAACACATAACAGACTTGAATAACTTATTCACTACAACCCCACCTTAACATAATTTTGAACTTATGTAACTCAACTTTCACAGCATAATTGCAGATAAAAAGCAACCATCCTATTTTTCCCTTTCTATTAATTAATCGGATATTTATCGGAAATAGTTAATAAGAATCAGATTTTCATCATACTTTCGGGCCTTGGAGCGGGGGTTGGTGATTTTGTCATAGGTATAAAATCATAGATTTACCGATCTCCGGCTTACCACTACATGGTCAGTCAGGATTTTACGTACGCTATCCGACAGCATGCCGCGTTCCCGCCGGCTGCCAGGCGAGGATGCTGCTCGCCAAAAACACGCGCGGCGCGCCGGTTGTAAGGCAGGTCGCCCGAATCCGGCCGTCGCGGATACCCTTGACCTCGATCTTCCGCTGCGTAATCTTTCCGGACCGGTCCATATATACGATTTCGATGGTGTGACCCACACTCATCTTCACATTGTTCGCCTCCAAAATAAGAACGTTTGTTTGTATTATATGCGAACATTCGTTCTTTATGCAATGGTAAAAATAAGTCAAACATTTTATTTGCTTTTATAAATATATTGTTTTATTACATAAACAAACAGTATGAAAGGAACATGAATATGGGATTCTCTTACAAGCCACTCTGGAGGTTGCTATTGACAGAGAAATGTCCAGGACTGAATACCGTGAAGCACTCGGGCTATCTACTGCAACACTCGCGAAACTTGGGAAGGATCAATATGTTTCTATGGAAGTATTAGAAAAAACGTGCCGACATTTCAATGTCCCTTTGCATGAAGTAGTTGTATTTGAATTGGAAGAAAACAAAGAAATTTAAAATGCGCGTTCTATAAATTGGGGCGTATTTTATAGTGACACTGTGTATGGAGTGCGTGGATTGAAATTTAGATGGATATTGGAGCAATAAGGCCCAAGAATAATAGCTATATAAAATGCCCCGCCAGATAACTCGGCGGGGTCAACTTATTTTATGTTTATCCTATAATGTTACGCCCAACTCGGATGTGTATCCGTCAGCCTGGTAGCCCCGGAAGTAGATCTTGTAACAAGAGATGAACTCGCCTTGTTCATTGGCCACAAAACGAACATTGTGCTACTTTAATGCCTTCTGCAATTCCCACGAATACCACCAGTTATAAAGTACGTGTTGGTGCCACCTTATTTGATACAATCGGGTCACTGTAACGTTCATCAGCTTTACCAGTGACTCGTCTTACGACAATGAATGTTACTGCAATAATAATTATGGCGATAGCCAATAATTGCGAAATTCTTACGTTTCCATAAACAGGATCAAGATATCCTTGTTTAAAACCGAAGGACGTCATCGGCGACCACAATCCGTTAACCACATAAGCGAGCCAGTGTGGAGCCTGAAAGCCCAAGCTGTCTGTGTGCAATGCCTCGATGAAGAAACGCCCGATGGAATACCAAATGAAATAAGACATAAATAGTTCGCCAGATCGCAAAAACTTTTGTCTCCGCAAGATCAGCAACAAAACCAGGCCAACCAAATTCCAGAAAGATTCATACAGAAACGTAGGATGATGAAATACTCCGTCAATATTCATCTGATTGACAACGAAGTCAGGCAAATGCAGCTTGTCTTGGAGGAAAGACTCTTCTACAGTTCCGCCGTAAGCTTCCTGATTAACAAAGTTTCCCCATCGACCAATCAATTGGCCTACAATTAACCCAGGCGCACAAATATCGACCATGCGCCAGAAGTTATGCCCTTTTCGCCGAAAAAAAATAATAGCGAATATAATCGCACCTATTAATGCACCAAAGATTGCAATACCGCCATTCCATATTTTAAAAACTCCCCAGAAGTTATCTCTGTAATCTTCCCATTTAAATGCTACATAATATATACGAGCACCAATGATAGCAGAAGGTAATCCTAACAAAAGCATGTCCATGAATAATTCCTGAGGAATATTAAATTTCCGCTTGCCTTCATGGATTACGAATAGCAACCCATCTAACGCAGCCATACCAAGAATTAAACCGTACCAGTGTATCTCTTTATTCCCCTATTGAGAAGGTAACTTTACTCAATTGCAAATACATCACTTTTGTTTCACACTCCCAATGCATCTATTACATTTTTTCAAGCTTAGCTGTCATTTATTTAGGTCTTTTCGGCTTAGTTAATTCGAAACTATGTTTGACCATATTGTATATGTCCTCTTTTTCTAGTTCGCCATCCAAAATGACAGTATTCTAGTGCTCTTTATTCATGTGATAAGCAGGCAAAATTTCTACATATTGTTGTCTCAGTAGTTCGGAACGTTCAGGGGCGCATTTAAGGTTTACAATTAAATGGCCATCATACTCTGTAATGAGAGCAAATAATTTTGTACTTCCTTTATGGCGAATCGCAGTCCATCCATTTCCAAATGGATGACTCTCTTATGAGTTTAGATAAGACAAACAATACTCTATAATCTCTTCTAATGTCATTTGCAGCCCTCCCAAGTCACTTCGAGTAAGAGTAAATATTATTTATAACTGAAATCCAATTTTATAAGCCTCATCAAGATGATTATTAAAGAGAATTTCTTTGTTCTGCTCAACATGATCATCAAATTCCCCTAAAGTGTTTGTCATAAAATGTACTTTTGAATCTCCCACACCAACAAAGCCGGCTAAGCCGATGTTAAAGTAATGCTCCATCATTTGATGATAATTACGTTTTTCTAATTTCGCTTGCGTAAACCCAGTTAAAGCAATCCATCTAATTTGCTGTACCGGAAGCTTTTTTGAGTCTCCATATGCAAAACCAAAATTCCAAACCCGATCAAGGTAACCCTTCATAATGGCGGGAACACTATACCACCACACCGGAAATACAAAGACAAGAGCATCGCTGGATTTAATTCTATGCATCTCACGAACGACCTCATCGGAGTATTCCTTATCTGGATTATTCCAATCAGGTTCGTCTGGGCTTAGCAGAACAGGGTTAAACTTTTCTTGGTATAGGTCTAACAATTCATATTTGTTACCAGCTGCTTCAATACCGCTAATTAATCGCTTCGCAATAATCATAGTTAAGGAATCATTTCTGGGGTGAGCTACAACAATTAGCACTTTCATTATGTTTTTATACATCCTTTCTTTGCGGTTTAATGAAAGGTTAAACCCTACAAACATTGTAGAGTCAAGGATTAATTTGAGCGACTATCCCCCATGAACTGTTGTCGTTCTTGTTATTAGGTAGTACAGTATAGCAAAACTCATAAACATCACTAAGTAATGTAATGTTGTTGTTATTTATGAAATCCTTAAATTTCCTGTAATATGTTTTTGATTTTGAGTAGCTATCCTCAATGTATAAGGAACAATAAATTCCTTTTGACAAACGAATTTCTTTGAAACCTTCTGGTACAATTGAAGGATCTTCAAGAAACAAATAAGATGCAAGAAATTGGTTTTTTAGAAATTGGGGTTTTTCCACAATAAATCCTGGACTTACATTAATATAATCTAAGGAGTTTGGTAATGAGATGAACGATTTGTAGTACTCTGTTTCCTGGTCTCTTGTTGAGAAGACATTCACAGCTTTACTATAAATAATCCTTTCTTGAAATTCAGAAGTCATAATCTCATTTTTCGGATGTGATCTCAGGGTCTTAAAAATGCCTTGTCTTGTCTGGATTCCCCTTTTTAATTTAGTTAATTCCTTGATGCTTCGTTCAATTTGGTCAATCTGTGCTGAATACAATATGTCCAGTTTGTTTAAATCCCAATCATCCCCACCCAAATCCTTTATTTCTGAGATGGACAGATTAATGCTTTTTAAAATTTTAATATGGTGCAATTGTTGTAATTGACTGAGTGTGTAATAACGATATCCTGTTTCTTGATTAACGTGTGCTGGAGAAAAAAGCCCAATTTTATCGTAATACCTTAAGGTTTGTTGCGGAATACCAAATAATTTTGAAATTTCTCCTATCCTAAACATCGTATTCATAGTTATTTGCCCCTACTTTCTTATGGCTACTTAATCCAATTGAATAGCAAAGGAAAGGTAGCGGCACGTTCCTTAAGACGTGCTCAAATCCTGCTATGGACCGATGAAAACCGAGCTGGCGGCAAACTCTCCGATGCCGAAATCGCCGAGCGGCTAACCATTCATACCAACACCGTGCATTTGGTCCGGAAGCGTTACGCTGAGCTGCAGCACACCTCCAGAGGGGAAAAGCCGCTGGTCGCTGCGGATGCTTGCCGACAAAGCCGTAGAACTGAACTACATCGACAGCATTTCTTACGATACCGTGGACCGTATTTTAAAAAAACGAACTCAAACCCCATCTTCGTAGATGCTGGTGTATTCCACCAGAGCAGAATGCCGCGTTTGTCGCCGCGATGGAAGATGTGCTTGAGCTTTACCTGTTGCCCTATGACCCATCCTGTCCTGTGATCTGCATGGACGAAAAACCGTACCAACTATTGAATGAAGCTCGAAAAGACTACGTTATTTTTTTATTATCACGGAAAGATTCCCTTCAAAAACTTTTTGAGTTGTATGATTAAAAGTAGATAAATTCACAGTTACAATTCCTGTATTCTTTCGGTTATCTTCTAGACTAATGACTTCAACAACTACATGTAACTCATCATCAGGGTATACAGGTTTTATAAATCGGATATTGTCCATAGCAGTGCCGGCCACTACATCTTCACCGTATAAACCATACTCTACCCATAGTTTAAATGTTAGGGCTAATGTTTGGATTCCTGAAGCAATAATTCCTCCAAACATGCCTTCCTGAGTTTTCTTCTCATCCAAATGCATGTACTGAGGATCAAATTCAGATGCAAATTCCATAATTTTTTCTTTGGTTACTTTTATAGAATCAGTCTCAAACCGCTGCCCTACAAAGAATTCATTAAACTTCATATTACACCTCTCGAAACAGATCAGAGATTTATTCTCTAGCTAGTATGTTTTTTGGAGCGTTTTGGCTTGGTCAATTCGAAGCTATGATGCACCATATCGTGAATTTCATCTTCTGGTAGATCACCATCTAATATTACTGTATTCCAATGTTCCTTGTTCATGTGATAACCAGGTTTTACCTCTTCAAACGCTTTTCGTAAAAAATCAGCATGATCAGGGGGGCATTTTAGGTTGACGCAAAGACGCCCATCATGATTGTATATCAAGGCAAAAATTTTCTTGTTCCCTTGATGTCGCATCGCAGTCCATCCGTCTCCAAAAGGGTGATCTTCATATGAACTTGGGTATGATAAGCAATGCTCCGTAATTTCTTCTATTGTCATGTCGAATTACCTCGATTCTTTGGATCATCTATACATTAAACGCAATTAGGTTTCTTTGGTGCTTGCATACCATGCTGAAATTTCTTCCATCCGTTGTTTAAAATTCATTTCAGATCCTTGTATAGTGGGGTGGTAATATTCCCGTCCGATGAGAGAATCTGGCATTGTCTGCATCATTGTTAATTTTTCTTGGGTATCATGGGCATATTTATAACCTTTCCCGTAATTTAGTTCTTTCATCAATTTAGTCGGAGCATTTCGTAATTGTAAGGGAACGGGTTCATTTATGGAATGCAGGGCGTCTTTTTTGGCAGCTCTATAGGCCAAATAAGCTGCGTTGGACTTCGGGGCCAAGGCGAGATAAATGACAGCTTGGGTTAGATGTACATCGCACTCCGGCATACCAATGAACTGGCAAGCCTGGAATACAGCTACTGCTATCTCCAAAGCTCGGTTGTCTGCTAAACCAACGTCTTCACTTGCAAATCTGACCAATCTTCGAGCAATAAATAATGGATCTTCTCCAGACTCCAACATGCGCGATAACCAGTAAATTGCAGCATTAACATCACTATTTCTCATCGACTTATGCAAAGCAGATATGATGTTATAATGTTCCTCACCATTTTTATCATATAACAATGACTTGCGATTTAACATTTGTACTAAATCGTTTTTATTCACTACAATTGCTCCATCTGATTTTTTCCCGTGTAATACAGCCATTTCTAGTGTGTTTAAAGCTACTCTGGCATCTCCATCGCAATATTCAGCAATCGCTGATAAAACGCCGTCTTCGATCTCAATCGATTGATTATTAAACCCTTTCGGGTTTGCTAATGCTTTTTGCAATAGCTCTAAAATATCTGCATGATTGAGCTGATGAAGAACAAATACTTTACTACGAGAAAGCAAGGCTGAATTTACTTCAAACGATGGATTTTCGGTTGTTGCTCCAATCAATATAATGCTTCCTTTTTCCACATAAGGCAGAAAGGCATCCTGCTGTGCTTTGTTAAAACGATGAATTTCATCAATAAATAAAAGTGTTTTCTCGCCTAATTGCCTGTTTTCTTCAGCTTCTTTCATGACATTACGAATATCTTTGATACCGCTAGTTACAGCGCTAAAATCAATAAATTTAGATTGGGTTTGATTGGCAATTATTTTAGCTAACGTAGTCTTTCCCACTCCTGGTGGCCCCCAAAAAATCATAGACGAAACTTGATCATTCTCAATCATTTCACGTAATACTTTTCCGGGCTCAAGCAAATGTTTTTGACCTACAAATTCTTCTAGATTTTGTGGACGTACCCGATTTGCTAAAGGCCGTCCCTGATCATACTCGTCATCAAATAACGATCCTTGAATCATAAAATCACTTCCTCAAACAACGTATTAAATAACTACCATACATATGAATGTTGATTTATATAAGCTGCTGTCGAAACTCTGCGGGTGTACAACCTGTTTCACGTTTAAAGAATTTACTAAAGTGGGTGGCTTCCTTAAAATTAAGCTTTTCCGCAATGTCGCTAATAGAATAGTCAGTATGCACCAGCAACCGTTTCGCTTCAAGATTAATCCGGGCCGAGATAAAAGCTTTGGCACTTATTCCAACTGCTGCCATAGTTGCTCGAGTCAGAGTTTTTTCCGTGCAGTCTAGACGAATAGCGTATTCACTGACATGGCTCAATTTAGCAAAGTATTTCTCAACGAGTTTCTGGAAGCTTGTAAAACGCAGCGATGTTTGAGAATGTATTATGTCATGCTTCTGTTTGTGTTTATGAAGAATATTGAGCCAAGTCACAAATGCATAAAGTTGGTAACGTAACAACATATGAACATCCTCTTCTGCCTCTTCAATCAACGAGTCTTCAATCATTCGTTCGATTGAAACGATCCCACGACGCAACTCATTATTATTTAAATTTAGAATGTTTGGTAGCCTTCCAAAATCAAAAGCTAGTTTAAGCTCATTTAATGTTGATGTGTTAGGAATAAGAAACTCCGAACGAAACAAAATAATCCATCCATCCCAATCCTCGTCATGTCCGAAATTATGAACTTGACCTGGGGATATGGCAAGTAAGGTTCCTGTGCTACAGGAAATCGGCTCAAAATCGACCCATTGTATACACTCACCTTGAGTAACACATATAAGCATATAGAATTCATATCTATAGGTTATATGCATCTTTTCTTTCGGCGTCCGCTGTTTAAGATCAGAGACACGAAAAATTTCCAAATCGTATGGATACGGTAATACAGGTTGATATTTGAGACGTTCTATATTCATTTTCTGCTTTGATATGCGAACCACTACGTAAATCCCCTTTATTCTAAAATCATACCAATGTCCGAAAAGTATCATTCATAGTCCTGATTTGGCCTTTATCAATTGGGATCGTTGGCCTAAAATGATCATATCACTTCACAGGGCCTAAAGAAAAGCCCTAAAGAAAAGGAGCAAAAAAATGAGTGTAAATATCAAAGAAGTAGCTGAAGCTGTATTGAGTATAGAACGTGCCAATAATGAGCGGTGGAATCAAGGAGACTGCCATGGGTACCTGGATAGTTACAGTGATGACATTACTTACTTCGATCCTGTGACTGAAAAACTTGTTGTAGGTAATGCAGCAGTGAGAGAACATATTTTGTCACTCTATAAAAATCCTAACATTATCCGGAGTGAATATCTCAATCCAGATGTCGCTGTTAGTGAAGCTGGTGATTGGGCTGTATTGAGTTACAATTTACGCAATTTCGTAGCAGGAGAAAATGGAGAAGAACAACTTCAAACTTTCTGGAATTCTACTGCAGTTTTTCGTCTGATTGATGGTGAATGGCGTACAGTAAATGCTCATTGGTCTTTTGTCCGCCATCCTGCGATTATATCGGGTCCTAACGCGTTCTAAATGGATTAACACAAAACACATCTCTTACTATAAGTTATTAATGAAAACTCCCTTTATCAGTTGAACTGGTGAAGGGAGTTTCTGTGGAGAATTGCATTTATGTAAGTACCTAGAATGAGGGGTATCCAACATGCAGATTAATGATACGATGGCAAAAAAAATTTTGAGCGAAACCAAAGGAGAATCTACTGTTGGATTTACTCACTCTTTGAACCCTTACAGTGGTTGTGCTTTTGGATGTAGTTATTGCTATGTTAGAGAAATGCCCATTCAAAAATACAAAGATATTCCTTGGGGAGAATGGATTAATATTAAACTTAACGCTGCTGAAAACTATAATAAAGAAATTAATAGTCTTCGTGGAAGAAATAAACCTATCAACATTTTCATGTCTACTGCAACAGACCCGTACCAACCCATTGAGCGTAAGGTCGAAATAACAAGAAAAATATTAACGGAGATGATTGAATCTCCGCCGGATTTCCTTCAAATCCAAACAAGAAGTCCTCTGGTGGTTAGAGACCTCGATTTACTTTTAGAATTGCAACAACGTTGTGAATTATTAGTTTCTATGACTATTGAAACAGACCGAGAAGATATAAAGCGACTTTTTGCACCTTTAGCTCCAGGAATCAACTTGCGCTTAAAAGCCCTCGAAGATGTTCATGCTACGGGAATTGCTACGCAGGCATCCATTTCTCCGCTTTTGCCATTCACTCCTGATTTCCCTAAAAGACTACAGGGGATTGTTGATCGAATTTATATTGACTCACTGAACATTGGAGATGGTTTGAAAGGGGAACGATCTAAACGGCTGGGTATGCCTTTAATATTTCAGAAAAATGGGTTCTCTAAATGGTATCAGCCTGATATTCACTTAAAAACGTATAATTATTTTATTAAGCAATTTAATGAAAGGACTGTATTCTTGTCTTCTAGTAAAAAGTATCCTCTGAAAGGCAAAATATGTACGTTTAATTAAGCTATAACTCTCAGTATTAATAGGCTCTTGTTGCAATAAAATTTTAATGAAGAATGGTAACTGGAAAAAAATAAACCAAAAGACGATGACCAGAAAAAAATTAACTGCCAAAGAGAGAGTTCTAAATAACGGATAAACACTTTAGTCGAGTACAGGGTAGATGAATGGTAGATGAGAGGCGATTTTATGAAAAATAGCGCAGGCCCCAAAACCTCGGAACCCGCGCTATTATCGCATTATTACAGATGCTGGTGAAGGGAATTGAACCCCCGGCCTACGCATTACGAGTGCGTTGCTCTACCCCTGAGCTACACCAGCATGATATGAATTTTCCGTCACAACAGAAGCTATTATACCTGATTTGGTGAAAAAAAGCAACTCTTTTTCGCTCCCCCGCTTTGCTGTGCATCCGCGTTTTGCGCGCAAGAAATGCCTTCCCACTGAAATTGGGAAGGCATTTCGCCGTTCTCGCCCAGCGGCTTGCCTTGACCGCTTGCCATCGCCCAGCAAGCGACTCCTATCCGCGAAAGCGCGGGCGCCTTGCCTCCCCCTACTCCCCGCTCAGCTTGCGCTCCACCGACTCTAGCTTCTGCCGGCTGCTGGCCGCCTTGTCGCGGCGGTCGTCGATTTTGAGCGAGGTGGACACGCGCTGGGCGCCATTGGCGAACGGCGCTTCATGCAGGACCTGGGCAGCGGCCAGAATGCACGGCAACGGCCCCTCGATAATCGTACCCATGGATGTAAGCTCAAAGGTTATGCCCTCCACACCCTCCAGCGCGCGATGCATACCTGCGACATAGCTGCTAAGACTGGTGCTGCCGGTTCCGATCGGTATAACGGTAATTTCGGCAATAGCCATTTGAATACCCTCCCTTTCCATGCTGCACTTTGGGAAACGCCAATATACAGCTTTCCTATATTGTAGCAACTGGGAAGCCGGGCTACAAATCGCATCTCTCACTCCATCCGCACCGGAGACCCCCCGGGGAACAAAAAACATCGAAATTCCTCTCACCACCTCACTCCGGCAGGGCATTTGTGGATGAATTTGTGGATTACCTGTGGACCGTTTGTGGATGTTCTGTGGATATCAGAATCTCAAAAAATATGTTTACAGATACAATATATTGGGTTATCTTAGATAAACAACAACAAAATATAGTGGAACCAGGTGCTTGACTCTCTTACGGGAAGTTCAGCTTAATAGGGAAGCGCGGTGCGAATCCGCTGCGGTCCCGCCACTGTAACCGGATGCCCGGCCCTCAGATGAGGACTTGGGCGGCATCTTCCGGCATAAGCCACTTGGAGCGCAGGAAGCGGCTCTTGGGAAGGCGCCGAAAGAACAGACGGAAGCCAGGAGACCTGCCTGTTTCCAGCGACACCATTAAAGTGAAAGCCCCTGCGAGGAACAGGAGCGGTGACCGCATGCAGCTTGTTAATCAGGTGGCGGGCATTTTTAGAATGTCCCACTCGCACTCGCATACGGGCATTTCCTGCGTTCTTCATGCGGGAGATGCCTTTTTAAATTCGTATTTTTGCAAAATGTTCAATTACCAAGATTAAATTTAGGCCTGGGATGTAACGGAGAGGAGAACTGCACAATGACGCTGCTGGAGACACGGCAAGCCGAAGGGCAAAGCGCGAACGAAATTCTGTTGGAGGAAGTTATCGGTCTAGGACGCGATATTATCGACAGCCGAGATCTAGACCTGCTGAGGGAGAACGCGAATCTGAACGGGGAAAGCTTCTCCGGCAAGATGAGCAAATTCGGCAGCGAGTATTCCAAATGGTATGCCCGCAGCTTCACCATGCCGCCTCAGTTAGTGAAAGCTATCAAGGATAATGCCGTGTATGTGCATGATCTGGACCAATATGCCATCGGAACGACGAACTGCATTTTTATCCCGTTCGACAAGCTGCTCCGGCAGGGCTTTAATACCGGCAACGGCAGCGTCCGCCCTCCGAACTCCATCATGACGGCTATGGCGCTTACGGCGATTATTTTTCAATCCCAGCAAAATGCGCAGTACGGCGGCGTGTCGGGAAGCAAGCTCGACCATGATCTCGCCCCCTATGTGGCCAAGTCTTTTGCCAAGCTGTTCCGCAAGGGCCTGGATTATTTCGAAGAAGGACAAGCCGGGGAAGAGCTCGGGGAAATTACAATGAGCCGGACCGATCTGGAAGAAAAATATCCTAAGGCGTACCGCTACGCGATGAAGGAAACGGAGAGCGAGACGCTCCAGGGGGCCGAGAGCCTCATACATAATCTCAACACGATGTCCTCCAGAGCGGGCGGGCAAATTCCGTTCACGAGCATCAATTACGGCACCTGCACCTCACCCGAGGGACAGCTTGTGATCAACTGCCTGCTGACGGCAACGATGAACGGGCTGGGAAGCGGCGAGACGCCGGTGTTCCCGATTCAGATTTTTAAGTGTAAAAAAGGTGTCAACCAGCAACCGGGCGATCCCAACTACGAGCTGTTCCTAAAAGCGGCGGAATGCTCGGCGCGGCGGCTGTATCCGAATTTTGCGAATCTGGACGCTCCGCTGAACCTGATGTATTACGATCCGGCGGACCCGGATACCGAATTCGCGACGATGGGCTGCCGCACCCGGGTGCTGGGAGACCGCTTCGGACGCAATCACTGCTCCGGCAAGGGTAATCTGTCGTTCAATACGCTGAATCTCGTCCGGCTCGGCATCCAGAACGGAACGGTAACGGGCCTGCGCCAAGCAGCGGACGAAGAAGGCTTCTACGCGGATCTCGATCATTATATGGAAATTGCTCTGGAAGGTCTGCTTCACCGTTTCCGTATCCAGGGGGCGCAAAAAGCGAAAGCATCCGACTTCATGATGCGCGAGGGCGTATGGGAAGGCGGAGAGACCCTTGCACCGGAAGAACCGGTAAAAGAACTGCTGAAGCACGGCAGCCTGTCGATCGGCTTCATCGGGATGGCTGAATGCATGAAGGCGATGTACGGCAAGCATCACGCCGAAGACCTGGAAGTGTACGACAAAGCGCTCGCCATCGTGCGGCATATGCGCGAGTTCTGCGACCGCAAGAGCGAGGAGTTGGATCTGAACATTACCTTGTTCGCCACTCCGGCGGAAGGCCTGTCCGGCAAGTTCACCAAGATCGACCGCAAGGAATTCGGCGCAATCGAAGGCGTTACCGACCGCGAGTATTATACGAATTCGTTCCACGTTCCGGTCTATTACCAGACGGGGGCGGCGAACAAGATCAAGCTGGAAGCGCCGTTTCATGATTACTGCAACGCCGGTGCGATTTCCTATGTCGAGCTGGACGGCAATGCGCGCAGTAATCCGGCGGCTTTTGTCAAAATCATCCGTTACGCCCTGGAGAAAAATATCAGCTATTTCAGCATCAACCACCCTGTTGACCGCTGCTCCGACTGCGGATACGAAGGCGTGATCGGCACGAACTGCCCTTCCTGCGGCGCTCATGAGCAGGAGGTTCACATCCGCCGCCTGCGCCGGGTTACCGGCTACCTGACCGGCGATTACCAGACCCGCTTCAATGCGGCCAAGCAAGCCGAGGTCAGGGACCGGGTTAAGCATCTATGAATATTTGCGGCTACTACCCGGAGTCGATTAATGAGGGCGAAGGCCTGCGCGCCGTCGTTTTCATCAGCGGGTGCCGCCACCGCTGCCCGGGCTGCTTCAATCCCGAGACCTGGAATTTCGGTTACGGCGAGCCCTTCACACCGGAGCGCAGGCGGCAGATCATCAGCGAAATGGCGGCTAATCCGCTGCTGGAAGGTCTGACGCTGGCGGGCGGCGATCCTTTTTTCTCGGCGGAGGAGTCTGCGGAATTTATCCGCGAGGTACGCGCGGCGCTGCCGGAGTTTCCAGTGTGGATCTACACCGGCTACACTTATGAAGAGCTCACGTCCATGCCGGGATCGCCGGAATGGACGCTGCTGTCGCTCTGCCAGGTGCTGATTGACGGACGCTTCGTGGAAGCCCTGAAGGATACCACCCTTCGGTTCCGGGGCAGTTCCAATCAGCGGATTATCGACGTTCAGGCCAGCCTTGCCAGCGCTGAGGCCGTGTTGTGGCAGCCGGCTTTGCTGTAAACCCGGGCCTCGGAGCGGCCGTACGAGAACTCCCGGCGGGTTGGTGACGGAAGCTGAACCGACGGGACAAGCGTATAGGCCGGGGCACGAGTTGAACCGGAGCTATGGATAGACCGGAAGCTCTTGATGAGCCAAGGCACAAGTTGGGCAGGAGCCCTGGGTAAACTGGAGTCTCTTGATGGGCCGGAGTCTCGAATGACCAGGGCCTTGGATAGCCCGGACACTGCATTGGGCCAGTCCTTCATATGAGGCAGCCCTCCGATCTCTTTGGCTGGAATTACTGTGTCATCAATTAAACCGGATTTTCGCCGCCTGGCCCTTGTATGGACCCTGCTTCGACCTTTGGACCCTGCTTCGACCTTTGGACCCTGCTTCGACCTTTGGACCCTGCTTCGACCTTTGGACCCTGCTTCAACCTTACTTGACCCCTGCTTCAACCTTGCATAGCGAATATGCGGGAATTTCTCCCGTCTATTTTTAGCATATAACTGTATTCAAGTAATTAAGACGGAAATTCTCCAGCTTATTTGTCCGTTTTCCCGCCTTTTAGACGCAAACGGCAAATTATGAGGGAGGATTTCCAGTTCAACTAAATGTCACGCTCGTTTCAGGCCTTTTAAGCGGGAGAAATTCCCGTTGAGCAGCCTGGACCCGGGCCCCATTATGCGCTTAAATATATCAATTTTTGATATTGAAAATTAAATATACACACTTCGGCTATCCGTAGGGAGGCCGCATTCATACTTATTATTTCCCTTATTCATTAACACCCTATAACCATTTATCTCATAAATCATTTACACCGTGAAAGGAAGCGATCCGAATGCCCCAACTCGTAGTGAAACCCGACAACCGTCAGCTTGCCTTTGATGAAATGCGTCTTTCCGTTTATGCCGACCGAGTCTTAAGCGGACTGGACAACCTAAATAAGGAAACGCTGTTGCGCGGCGTGAATGCCAAGCTGCGACGCGACGAGGTCAGCGGCGAGGAGATCAGTAGTGCTTTTACGATGAGCGCTCTGGAGCTGGTTACCAAGGAAGAACCGGACTGGAAATTCGCCGCCGCCCGCTCCCTGCTGACCTCCCTCTACAAAAAAGCAGCAGTAAACCGCCGCTACAAAGCCTACCCGGACGAGCCGTACGGTGCGCTGTATCCGCTGATTGAAGGTCTCGTCAAAAAAGGCGTGTACCGCGAGGAACTGCTAACCGCCTACACGAAGGAACAGATCGAAGAGCTGGGAGCCTGCATCGACCCGTCGCGCGACCTGCTGTTCGATTACATCGGGCTGCTTACGCTGTCCGACCGCTATCTGGCCCGCGATTTCGACGGGCGCGTTATGGAGCTTCCGCAGGAGCGCTACATGATCATCGCCATGTACCTGATGCATCAGGAGCCTGCGGAGAAGCGTCTGGAGCTGGCGAAGGAAGCCTACTGGGCGATGAGCAACATCTACATGACCGCAGCCACCCCAACCATGTCCAACGCGGGCAAAAAAGTTGCGGGCCAGCTGTCCAGCTGCTTCATCGACACCGTCGACGACTCGCTGGAGGGCATCTTCGATTCCAATACGGACGTGGCCCGTCTCAGCAAAATGGGCGGCGGTATCGGCGCCTACCTTGGCAAGGTGCGCGCCCGCGGCTCCGATATCCGCGGCCACAAGAACACTAGCTCCGGCGTCATCCCTTGGATTCGCCAGCTGAACAATACCGCCGTCAGCGTCGACCAGCTCGGCACCCGCAAAGGCGCGATCGCCGTCTACCTCGACGTGTTCCACAAGGACATTCTCGCCTTCTTGGACCTCAAGCTGAACAACGGCGACGAGCGCATGCGCGCCCATGACGTCTTCCACGGCGTCTGCCTGCCCGACCTGTTCATGGAAGCCGTGGAGGCACGGGGACAGTGGAATCTGTTCTGCCCGCATGAAGTGAAGAAGGTCATGGGCTGGAAGGACGCGAACGGCCGTGCCCTTGGCCTGGAAGACTTCTACGACGAGGAGTTCGGGCAAGGGACCTTCCGCGAGAAATATGCCGAAGCGTCCGCCCACCCGGAGCTGACCCGCATCACCGTTCCGGCCATCGACATTATGAAGCGGATTATGAAATCGCAGCTCGAGACCGGAACGCCGTATATGTTCTACCGCGACACGGTCAACCGGGCCAATCCGAACCGCCACAAGGGCATGGTATTCTCCTCCAACCTCTGCACGGAAATTATGCAAAATCAATCCGCGACTGTAGTTGAGCAGGAGGAGCTTGTGACGAAGGACGGCCAGACCCGGATCGTCATCTCCAAAATCCCCGGCGACTTCGTCGTTTGCAACCTGAACTCGATCCATCTCGCCCGCGCGGTTCCGGCCGGGGTGCTGGAACGTCTTATTCCAATTCAGGTTCGCATGCTGGACAACGTCATCGACATTAACAATATCGAAGTGCTACAGGCGCAGTATACGAACAGCCAGTATCGCGCCGTCGGCCTCGGTACCTTCGGCCTGCATCACCTGCTTGCGCTGGAAGGCATCCGCTGGGAATCCGAGGAAGCCGTTGAGTACAACGACCATCTGTACGAGCACATTAACTACCTGCTAGTCCGCTCCAGCATGGAGCTGGCCTGCGAGAAGGGCCGGTATAAGAAGTTTGCCGGCTCTGACTGGGAGACGGGCGCGTACTTTGAACTGCGCGGCTACACCAGCGGCGAGCGCGAAGGCAAATTCGTCACGACCGAGCAGTGGCGCGCGCTGAAGGAAGAGGTCGCACGGGACGGCGTCCGCAACGCCTGGATGTTCGCGATCGCACCGAACGGCTCGACGTCGATCATCGCCGGTTCGACGGCCAGCATCGACCCGCTCTATGACCTTCTCTCCTACGAGGAGAAGACGACGTATAAAATCGCCAACCCGGCGCCCGACCTGTCCGAGAAGACGATCTGGTATTACAAAACGGCGTTCCTGATCGATCAGAACTGGTCGATCCGTATGGCTTCGGCCCGCCAGCGCCATGTTGACCAGGGACAAAGCTTCAATCTGTACGTGCGCCCGGACATCAAGGCGACCGAGTTCCTGGACCTGCACCTGAACGCCTGGAAGGGCGGTCTCAAATCGACCTATTACGTGCGCAGCCGCGCGCTGACCATCGAAGAATGCGAGTCCTGCGCAAGCTGAAAATTTAGCGTACCATTTAACCAAAGCTTGGCAACGAGCACCGGAGGGGAAGCTTGAAGCTGGAGAAGCGCCAGCGGTCGCCTTTATCCTCGGATTTTCACCCGCTGGGTGGATCAATCAAAAAATCTGAGGATAACAGTGATCGGAAGCTCAAGCATTCCCTGTAGGTGCGAACCCGTGCCGAGCATTCAACTAACTCTGCGAGCAGCTATTTTCAGCTTCGCAGAAGATAAGGTAATCAAGGAGTGACCAGCCATGCAGCTGCAAAAAATATTCAACACCGAAGCCCCCAACCAATCCACCCGCATTATCGAAGGCGAATGCTCCGGCATTCTGAACTGGAACGACATCCGCATGCCGCACATGTACAAGCTGTACAAGGTGCTGCTGCTGAACCACTGGATCGCCGATGAGATCCCGATGTCCAAGGACGCCCAGCAGTTCCCGCTCTTGGATGCGGAAGAGCAGCGCGTGTTCAAGATTAACATCTCCCTGCTCGCCGTGCTCGATTCGATGCAGACGATGTTCGTCGGCGACGTGAAGCGGTATTTTACCGACTCTTCCCTGGAGGCAATTTCGGCGATCATCGGGCAGCAGGAGGTCGTGCATAACCAGTCGTATTCCTACGTCCTCTCCTCGATCGTTTCCGAGCGGGAGCAGAAGGAGATTTTCGAATACTGGAAGCATGATCCCGTTCTCTTGGAACGCAACCAATTCATTTCGGAGATTTACCAGGAGTTCCGCGATAACCCGTCGCGGCAGAGCTTTTTCCAGGCGCTGGTGGCCGATTTGATTCTGGAGGGTATTTTCTTCTACAGCACATTCGCCTTCTTCTACAACCTGGCCCGCGACCAGAAAATGATGGCGACCAGCCAGATGATCTCCTACATCCAGCGCGACGAGAACCAGCACTGCTACTTCTTCGCTGAAGTGTTCAAGCAGCTGCTTGAGGACTTCCCGGAGCTGAACACCAAGGAAAATATGGATTATGTGTACCGGACCATCGACCGGGCCGTTGCCCTTGAGACAAACTGGGCGCATTATACGCTGCAAGAGGTGCGCGGCATCGACCTTCGCGAACTTAGCGACTACATCAAATATATCGCCAACAAGCGCCTCACCCTGATGGGACTGGACAAAGCGTACCCGGGTGTGGATGTGAACTGCATGCCGTGGATCAAGCCTTTCTCCGATGAGGCGCTGAACGCGACGAAGACCGACTTCTTCGAAGCCAAGTCCCGCAACTACGGCAAGGTGGGCGACGACAACGGGTTTGACGATCTGTAAGAATCGTAAGCGCTCCGCTGAGACATGCTTATATTTCAGACAAAAAAGCCACCTGCCTCAATAGATTTGAGAGCTTTGGCGCTTCTTGGTATCGAATGGCCTAGCCTTGGCCGGATTAAGAAAAATATGGTGCTCCTGTTCGAACCTTGATTCGGCGGACCCCAGCGGACAAAAAAACGAAAAGCAGCAAGTCTCCGCATTATTGGAGATTTGCTGCTTTTTCCATTTTCCAAAGTCATTCGAATCAACTACGAGCGCGCCTTACGGGCCGCCTTATGCTCCACTTCTTCCGCAAACTCACCCAGCGCGTTGTCCAGACGCAGGCGCAGCTCTTCGGCAATCTCCACCGCTCCGGCATCATTACGCACGACCTGGGAGTCAACCGCGTACACGCCGCCAAGGATATGGCGCGCGCCCAGCACGGACAATACCGGCTTCAGCGCATAATCAATCGTGAGCAGGTGCGCAAGGCTGCCGCCCATAAAGAGTGGAAGCACGATTTTTCCGGCAAGCCCTTTTTGAGGAATCAGATCCAGAAATGTCTTGAGGACCCCCGTATAGGAAGCCTTATATACCGGACTTACAATGATCAGAGCGTCCGCTTCCGCCACGAGGCCGTTCGCTTTGACAATCGCTTCGCTCTCGAACTTCGTATGAATCAGATCTTCCGGCGGCAGCTCCGCCACATTGATCCGCTCGACCTCAAATCCTTTGCCGCCAAGCACGTTCTCTGCATACTCGATCACCGCATTGATGCGCGATACGAGCGACGGCGTTCCATTAATCACTGCAATCTTAGCCACTTTCCACCTCTTCTGTCAGTCAGGGAGCAAAGGCCCCGCAAACACGACAAATAACTTAAATTTAAATTATCGTAACAAAGGGAGCCTGCCCATGTCAACGCGGATGAGCTCTAAAGCATGGAAAGCGCCGGCAAATAATGAGATCTTAACGAGGGCTCCTTTAAGCATCAATTACCGCACAGCTGTTCGAATTCGGCAAACCTCTTCTGGAATAATACTCCGCAAGAAAGAAGGGTTTACGGCTTCAACCGGAGCGGCGGGCAAACCTACCCATGCGATACGAACTTCAATGAGACACGGGTGAGCAGGATAGGGTAGGAAACCTGAAATAGTGCATCTTTTTTTCCATTTGAAGCAGCCACGGGTAACACGCCTGTAAATGTGCATTTTTTGGGGCTTGCTCAACCTCAAATTCACTCCGCGCAGTTGAAATCCCTGCACAATTTCAGGAACTTCCTGATAACCGACGCTTTCGATGAAAAAAACTGCACTTGAGCTGTTTTGCCAGCCAGACGGACGCTCCCAAAGAAACATGTCCTAACGCGCCAGATTGAACATGGGAATCTGTATTGGACAATCCTGACGAGTAAGAAGACAGGGGACTCAATCCAATACTTCCGCTCCTCCGCCTTGCCATTAGCCACCTTCCTGCGTTATACTAACGGCAATATCACATCCTGATCAGGCCAATGACCGGCATCCAACCGTGAGGGGTTTGCGACCGGGGCGGCATCAAGACCGCTCTCTAAGTTTACCGGGTTTCGCCCGTTACCGCGAAGACCAAAGAGGATCGAATACCGCCGTTTCAGGCCGGGTTCGGTCAACCTGGGTGGCACCGCGAGCTGACGCTCCTCGTCCCATGGATGAGGGCGTTTTTTGTATTTTTTTACAAAAAGGAGCGAACGGTTATGCTGGACATGGTTTGGATTAGGGAAAATGCGGAGCTTGTCAGACAGACGGCCAAGTGGAAAAAGGTGGACTTCCCGCTGGATGAGCTGCTGGAATGGGACGACCGACGGCGCGGACTGCGGCAAGAGACCGAAGAGCTGCGGGCTCGGCGCAATGCGCTTACCAAGGAAGTTGAGGCGCGGCTGCGGGAGGGAAATCCTGCGGAGAGCGAAACGGTTAAAGAACAGGTCAGGGAACTGGGCGGCCGTCTGACTGAGGTGGAAGCGCGGCTCGGAGAATCGGAAACCAAATGCCGGGAGCTGCTGCTGCGGGCGCCGAATCCCGTATCGAAGGATACGCCGATCGGGGAGAGCGACAAGGACAACGTGGAGATCCGGCGCTGCGGGGAGCCGCCCGCGTTCGGCTTCGCGCTCCGGGATCATGTGGAGCTTGGCGAGCTGCATGACATCATCGACATTCCGCGCGGCGTGAAGGCGGGTGGACCGCGCAGCTATACGCTCAAGGGAACCGGGCTGTATCTGCATCTAGCTGTGCAGCGGCTCGCGCTTGATGTGCTGACCGCCAGGGGGTTTACGGTCATGGACGTACCGGCAATCGTCCGCCCGGAGACGCTGGTGCGCACCGGGTTCTTCCCCGGCGGAGAGGATCAGACTTATGAGCTAAGCGGCGAGAACCGCTGGCTTGCCGGGACCTCGGAGGTTCCGCTCGTCTCGCTGTACAGCGACGAGACCGTCGACTTGAAGGGGCCGATAAGGCTTGCCGGAATGTCGGCCTGCTTCCGCCGCGAGGTCGGCTCGGCGGGCCGGGATGTGCGCGGGCTGTACCGGGTGCATCAGTTCTCGAAGATCGAGCAAGTCGTCCTGTGCGAGAGCGACCCGGAGGTATCGGAGCGTATGCTGCAGGAGATTCTGGCGAACGCCGAGCATATTTTGCAGCTGCTGGAGCTGCCTTACCGCGTCGTGGCCGTCTGCACCGGCGACATGTCGCTGAAGACGCATAAGCAGTACGACATCGAGACCTGGATGCCGGGGCGGAACGCTTACGGGGAGACGCATTCGGCGTCGAATCTGCTCGATTTCCAGGCGCGCCGCTCGAATATCCGCTACCTGGGAACGGACGGCAGGCTGCGGTACTGCCATACGCTGAACAATACGGCAGCTGCCACGCCGCGCATCCTTATTCCGCTGCTGGAGAACCACCAGCAGGAGGACGGTTCGATTTATATTCCGCAGGCACTGCGCAAATATATGGATGGACGGGAGGTTATTCCCGCTCCACAGCCGGCCCCGGGTATCTGAGTAACGCCGGATAATCACAGCGGCCCTGCTCTTTGCTTGTACAGCGAAGGGCGGGGCCGCTGTTCTATTTTTTTGGCAAATCTCTCTATCTATTTGTACTCTCTCTAACAATTTTTTGCGAAAAAATTTCCACAAATTCGGATTATCAATATTATAATCAAATTATATTCTTACTAATTATAGGAGGTTAAGATTACATGAACTTATCTTCTCAATGTAAGAGATCGTACAGTCTCCTGCTGACAGCTGCCCTGCTGCTGACCGCTCTGTTCCCGGCCGTCAATTACGGCAGCGGACAAGCCTATGCGGCTGGAGCGGCGCAAGCGGAAAATTCCGTGGCTGTCCCGGATGCGTCAACCGTGCAGTTGGCTACCTATTCTGACCAGGATTTCCAACTCCGTGTGCTGCACACGAACGACACCCACGGCCATCTTGAAAATGTGGCCAAACGAATTTCGGCAATCAAGAGCGAGCGTACCGGCAATTCAATCCTGCTGGACGCGGGCGACGTTTTCTCCGGAACGCTCTATTTTACAAAATTCGAGGGTCTGGCCGACCTGAAGTTCATGAATTACATCGGGTACGACGCCATGACTTTCGGCAACCATGAATTCGACAAAGGACTGCCTACGTTAAAAACCTTCATGGACGGGGCCTCATTCCCGTTCGTCAGCGCCAACATCGATTTTACAACGAAAAATAGCGAGCTTGCCGGGCTGTATCACAATGAAACCGGCCTGATCGGCGACCCCAGCACCCCTGCCAAGAACGGCAATATTTACCCCACTGTCATCAAGGATGTCTACGGCGAGAAAGTCGGCATTATCGGCCTGACCACGGAAGAAACCGTCGGACTCTCGTCTCCGGGCGACAAAATCACCTTCGAGAATTACAAGACAAGCGCAGAGCAGGCAGTAAGCATGCTGCAAGCGCAAGGCATTAACAAGATTATCGCCCTTTCCCACCTTGGGTATAACATTGACCAGCAGCTCGCGGTGGAAGTGCCTGCAATCGATATTATCGTTGGCGGCCATACCCATACGAAGCTGGACGTTCCGGTAGAGGTTCCGCACGGAAGCACCGGAGACACCACACTCATTGTGCAGACGGGCGAATACGGACAAAATCTCGGGGAGCTCGATGTCTCCTTTAGCACCAGCGGCCAGATCACTAGCTTCTCCGGCAGACTGCTGGATGTTGCCAAATACGCGGAAGACGCCGAAGCCAAATCGATGCTCGCCCCGTATGACGCCCAGCTTGAAACCGTCCGTCAGACCGTTGTCGGTTATACCTACACGGATCTGTACACTCATCGTATGATCGACGGCAAAATGGTGCGCGTGGCGCGGCAGGAAGAAATACCGCTCGGCAACCTGATCGCCGACAGCATCAACAGTAAATCTACGGAACTGGTCAGCAAACTGCTCTCCCCGTCCGAACTGTCTCCCATTAAGGGCTTTGTAGCCATTCAAAACGGCGGCGGCATCCGGGCTCCGATTAACCAGGGCGACATTACTCTCGGCGAAGTGCTGACGACCCTGCCGTTCAACAACAGCCTTGTAGCTCTCAAGGTTACCGGCAAGGAAATCATTTCATCTCTGGAAAACGGCGTTAGCGGCCTGGAAGCGGATCAGGGACGGTTCCCGCAGGTATCGGGAATGCGGTACACTTTCGATTCGGCGAAACAACCGGAAATCGTTGATCCCGCTACCAATCAGGTCAAGCAGGAAGGCAAGCGGATCGTATCGGTGGAGATCAAGCAGCCGGACGGCAGCTACACTCCGGTTGACCCGGAAGGCTACTATATTTTGTCCACGAACTCCTTCATGGCCGGAGGCGGCGACTTCTACCGGGCGCTGGCGGGGGCCAAGGTGGATGGTCGTTATTATGAACTGTACGTGCCGGACTATGATGTGTTTAATGAGTATTTGGGCAAAATCGGCCAGGTGAACATCGGCCTTGAAGGCCGGATCACCAATCTGAAAGGCGCTTCGGCTTCGCCTGCGCCCGGAAGCGGCGGCGGAACCGTGACCGCGCCAACCCCGGCGCCTTCGGCTTCGCCTGCACCGGCTCAGGCTCAGGTAACGACCCTGACGGCCGAAGATTTGACGAAGCGTCTGGCAGCTCTGCCTGCCGGCAGCAGCGAGCTGGTCATCCCGGTCACCGCCTCCGCAGGCGGCGCGGAAGTCGTGCTTCCGGGCAGCGCGCTGCTTCAGCAGGCTGCCGCGACACCTGAGCTCGTACTGACCTTTGACACAGGCCAGGCCTCCTACTCGCTGCCGCTGAGCGTACTTAATGGTACAGCGATTACGACTCAGCTTGGAACGGGCGACTTTACAGTTACCGTCGCTATCAAGCCTGCGGATGCGGCCACGACCGCCGGAGTTAACCAGGCTGCCGCGAAGCAAGGCTCGCTCACGCTGGCCGCGCCGGTCATGCAGTTCTCCGTCACGGCCAAAGCCGGAAACCGCAGCGTACCGATTAACCGTTTCGGCAGCAAGTATGTGGAAAGAACGATCCAAGCTGGCCGTACGCTGGATAACAAGACGGCTACGGGCGTCGTGTACGATCCGGACACGGGTGCGCTTTCCTTCGTTCCTTCCGTCTTTACGGCAAATACGGACGGTACGGCGAAAGTCACCATTAAACGAGCCAGCAACAGCTATTATACCGTTGTCGAATCCTCCAAGACTTTCGGTGACACCGCCAGCCACTGGGCGAAATCGTCCATTGATCTGCTGGCCTCCAAGCTGATTGTCAACGGAAATGAGACGGGGACGTTCTCACCGTCGAAACCGGTGACCCGCGCAGAATTCGCGGCGCTGATCACACGGGCGCTGGGTCTAGAAGCGATAGACGGCAAGACGGACTTCAAAGATGTTAACCCGTCCAAATGGTATGCGGGAGCGATTCGGACGGCCTCGGCGGCGGGACTGATCTCCGGCTATCCGGACGGCGGCTTCTATCCGGACAGCCCGATCACCCGTCAGGAAATAGCGGCCATCCTGTCCAAAGCGACGAAGCATGCCGGAATGTGGCTACCCGATGACAGGGAAGCCCTGGGTAGATTCAAAGATCAATCAGCAATCGCGGCATGGTCAAGAAGGTCGGCAGCCGAGTTAGCCGCGGCCGGCATCATTCAGGGCTCTCCGGATGGCTTCTTTGCTCCGGGGCAGACCGCAACCCGCGCGGAAGCGGCGGTCATGCTGGAGAAGACACTGAAAGTGCTGAAATTCATTGACTAAGCCCCGCTTTGTATCAGCACTGGATTAACAAAGAACCTTCAGTTCCACTTGTATAGTGGTTCTGAAGGTTCTTTTGCGTATTGATCGGATTCGCTCGTTCCGCCTAGCGCCGCTGCGTCATCCAATGAATGGCATAATCGACGATGGCCCGCTGGGACATGAGCTTCGCGGGAGCCGCCGCGACAAGACCGTGCCGGACTAGCCCCGTCTCCCTTTCAAAATCCTCGCCGATTTCGCCAAAATCATCCGAGCTCCATGCCAAATCCGGAAACCGCGCCCACCTTCTGACTCCATCCTTGGAGACCGGAGCGCCGGCGGCCGCTTCTTTTTTGCCGGGATAGTTTGCACGGTATTCCGCGAGGTGCATAGAGGTATTGTTTAAATGCCCCACACCGAGCAGCAGCACCATGCCATCCAGATCGTACAGGCGCCCAAGCGGCGACCCGTCGCCAAGACCGTACGGCAGCTCATGTCCGGCGGTGACCGTATCGGCATGCTTGCCCCAAGCGGCGAAGGAATACAGCGGATGCCCGCTGCGCCTTACTCCCTGCTGCTTGCGAAAAGCTTCCGGGATGATGCCCATCCCGCGCGGAAGCGTCAAGTCCGGGGCATAGGGTGGCATCTGCTCCCGTATCGTAGCCCACCACTCTTTCGGAACCGGGGGGTTGCACCAGCCCGAAGGGTCGGTCAGATCTGTCGTATGCGTCGGCATAATGAGCGTGCCCGCTTCGCCCAGCACTTGTTCAAGCGCCAGAATAACGGCGGCAGGTCCGCCAGCCACCCATTCGCCAAGTGACTTGAAGGAGGAATGCAGTAGCACCGTCATGCCTTCCAGCACGCCAAGCCGCCTAAGGTCCTCCGCCAGCGTCTCTACCGTAATCAAATTCCCCTGTATTTCTCTCATATGATGATCTCCGATCTTGTAATCTGCTTCCGGCAGCCGGGCCGTAGCTTCTTACAGCCTTCCCGGGCTGTTTATCTTTACCTTGAGACTGCGCCCGCCCTTTCCATCATCTCCCCCATGGCTCTCCGGCGAGTGAGGCAGCTGAAAGAACCGCTGGACCGAAGGCAGGAGAGTCACGATCTGAATGAGCATTCCAAGACTCATATAAAAAACGTGCACAAGTGCGACCGCATTCATGATATAAGTTTCCACCATAATCCAGATAATTTGTCCGAATCCCACATATAATGATAATGTCCACGCGGAATGCAGCTCTTTAAAAGGATTAAGCGCGTCGGCCCATGCCCAGCGCGGTCTTTTGACCATACCGTACAGTACAAAGAGCGGAAACACTCCGAATACCGCCAGCAATAAAATACCCGGGAACAAAAAGCTGGAAAAAGGGGAACGCTCCAGCACCGTATCCGCTGGCATTCCCATCATGCCTCCGCTTGGATCGATAATGAGGGCTAGCCCGCCGAAGATCGCCCCCACGCCCAAAAAAACCTGTAAAACGTAAAGAAACAGTACGGCGGACGACCGTTTTCCGGCCTTTGCCGTTCCCGCTCCCGCGCTAGGCTCAACCGTTTCTTTTACTCTTTGATTCATCCATGCTTCCCCGCTTCCATTCTTGGATTAGGCGGCTCAGGAACGAGCGGTCATCGGCTGCTTTCATTATACCAAAGCCTCCCTCCCCGGTATGAGATACGGATTACACCCTGTGCAAAAAGTGCCGGGAACAGCAGAAGTGTGATTATCCGCACTTTACGTTATACTTAAACGAAGGGTGTAAATGATTCCCCCACATTTAATAACTTTAGCTCCGTAAGCGGAATATGAATTCATATATTTCAAAAAACGAGGTGACAGAGAGCGGCGGCTTTCAGCCGTCGCTTTTGAGCATGTCCATACTATTAGTTGATCCGCATGCAACCAAACAGTGCGCTTATTGTCATCAGTATAAACCGCTCTCGGAATTCCGCCGACGCACCGGCAAGCGCTCCAAATCGGAGTCTCGCCGCGGCGCCTGCCGGGAATGCCGAAAACGCCGCGAAGCCGAAGCGGCCCATAAAGCCGCCGAAGCGACCGGCCGCCAAGCGGCGCCCAAGTCCCGGGCGGCGGCGCCAGAATCCGGCGCGGCGGCTCCGAAGGCGGACCGCCCGGCAGCAGCGGCGGCAGTCCGCGCCGCCGAAGTGCCCGGCCGCCAAGCGGCGCCGGTTCCGGCGGGCGGCTCCGCCCCGGCGCCGGGCGGAACCGGCAGGGCCAGCCTGCGCCGCCAGACAGAAGCGCCAGCGCGGAAGGCGTCCGCGCCGGGTGGTGCGCCAGCGCAGGCGCCTGTACCGGGCGCTGCCGCGCCAAGCGCCGCCGGGGAGGCGCGCCTGCCCCGCGAACGCAAGCATAAGCGTTCCCGGCGCCCGGACTCTTCCGAGCGGAGGCTGCATGGCTCGGCTGCGGATGGCTCCGCCAAGCCCAAGCCCCGGCCGCGCGCGGCGGAGCAGACGTCGGCCCTTCAGCGCCAGCGCGGGCCAAGGCCCGCTCCGGATGATGTCTCCGCGCTCATTCCCTCCAAGCAGGGAATGATTCTGATGCGGGGGCACAGCGACAAAGGGCGGCGCTGGCATCAGGAGATCGATCTCGATCTCGCCGTTACTCTGGTTCGAGAGCAGGCCGCCGTGGTAGTCAACAGGCGGACGATCCGCCGGCTGTACAGCAACAAGGATTTTCGCCGATATATTTTGACCCGGGACAACTATACATGCTATTTCTGCGGTCTGTACGGGGATACGATCGACCACCTGCTGCCCCGCGCCAAAGGTGGACATACAACGCCGGTAAACTGCGTCTGCGCCTGTAATCTGTGCAACCAGGCTAAGGCGGACCAGTACGCGGATGAATTTATGGGCAAATAACGTGAATATCTGTAAATTTACGAAACGCCCCGTCCGACGGGCAGGGTCTGGCACCCTGGCGCCGTAGAACGGGGCGTTTCGCGGCAGTGACGGCGGAAGCATCCCCGGCCCTCGCTGCGCTTGCCGATTAATTTATCTGAGCGTCCTGAGAGCCGCATCGCCCGGATCGAAGCCGCCCTAACAGGCTGGCCGGACGCTGCCCAATTCACCCGGGGTCCGCCTGCCCGGCAGCTTCGGACATGCTATGGCCCCAAGATATGCTTGACCCGGCCCACGTGGCCGCTCGTCAGCCTTACCTTGATGCCGTGCGGATGACGGGGCGAATTCGTCAAAATATCCTTGACCGTCCCCCGGGTCAGCTTGCCCGAGGCCTGGTCCTGTTTCAGCACGATATCCACTTCAAGCCCTGGCCGGATATCCGATCTGCTTTGTCCATTCATGATTTATCCTCCTTTCATTATGACTCTACACATAGATAAGGATGAACCCGCTATGGCTTTTGGCATTAAACGCGAAGAATTGAACCGATGGAAAAAAGCGGTCGCCGCAGGGGAGATCGCCTTCCTGACCCATTTCTGGCTCGATCCGAGGTTTCCCGGCATAACGACCGTGACCAAAGTCGGCTGCAGTGATCTGGATCGCCTTGCCGACTGGTGCAGGGCCAACGGACTGCCACCGGAGCGTATTCACAACCGGCCGCCGTTCCCCCATTTCGATCTCATCGGACCAAGGCAGCCGGAAATCCTCAAGCTGGAGGGGCAATGGGAGCAGCTCCGCCGCTTCAATTTGCTGTAGTCCGCTCTATTTGCGCCGCAAATCGTCCATGATTTTGCGGCCGGTCGGCGTCTGAGCGAGCCCTCCGCCGGCCGTCTCGCGGTGAATCTCCGGCATGGACGAGCCTACCTCCAGCATAACCTTGATGACCTCGTCGGATGGAATGACGCTGCGCACTCCCGCCAGCGCCATATCCGCTGCGGCCAGCGCTGTCACAGCGCCGAAGCCGTTGCGGACGATGCAGGGGATTTCAACCAGTCCCCCGACTGGATCACAGATCAGTCCGAGCGTATTCTTCAGCGCCAGACCCACGGCATGCACCGCCTGAGCCGGAGTGCCGCCGCGCAGCTCGGTCAGTGCTCCCGCCGCCATCCCGATCGCCGAGCCGACCTCGGCCTGGCAGCCTCCCTCCGCACCGGAGACGAAGGAATTATTGGCGATGACATAGCCAATGGCTCCGGCGGCAAACAGACCGTACGTCATGTAATCGTCGTCCCAGCCGAAGCGCTCTTGGCAGCTTAGGAATACACCGGGAATAATGCCGCAGGACCCGGCCGTCGGCGTGGCGATGATGCGCCCCATCGAGGCGTTCACCTCCGAGACGGCGAGCGCATAGGCCATCGCCTGCCCGGCCGGGCCGCCAAGGCAGGATTCACTCGCGGCGTTATAGGCGCCGACGCGCTGGGCGTCCTGTCCCGTAAGTCCGCTGCGCGAAGTTGTATCCTCCTGCATTCCCCGCCGGACAGCTTCTTTCATTACTCCGTAATATTCCTTCATTTTGGCAAATTCATGTTCGGCTGACCGTCCGGATTCTGCGCTTTGCTCTTCCACCATCAGAGCGCCAATGCTCAAAGCCCGTTGTTCCGCCAGAACGGCGAGCTGGCTCAACGTTTGAAAATTCATAAGCTCCGCCCCTCTCCATTCTCATCCTTCGAGCTTTCATCCAGGTGGATCAGCTTCACCGACTTCACCGCAGGCAGTTCTTCAAGCTCCCGCAGCAGTTCCCGAGGCAGAACTTCATCCAGCTCCAGCACGGTCAGCGCCGCTCCGCTGCGGTTCTTACGGTCCAAAGACATATGCCCAATGTTCACCTGTCCCCGGCGCATCGTATCGGTTACGCTTGCCAGCACACCGAGATAATCCATATGATGGATCAGAACAGTCGGATACATTCCGGACAGTCTGACGCTGAAGCCGTCGATATCGATAATTTCAATATTGCCGCCGCCGATGGATATGCCTGTAAGCGTCAGCTCCCCGGTGCTTCCGGTCAGCTGCAGCCGCACCGTATTGGGATGGGGAAATAAGCCGGTTCCCTGCCGGAACGAAATTTCCATGCCGCTGCTTTCAGCAATTTCGATGGATTCCGGCAGCCGCAGATCGTCCGTTGAGTAACCGAGCAGCCCCCCGGCAATCGCCCGGTCCGTACCATGTCCCTGATACGTAGCCGCAAACGACCCGAAGAAGATAACCTCCGCCTGTCGCGGCATTTCTCCCAGCAGCTGTCTAGCCGCCCGGCCAATGCGGGCCGCGCCCGCCGTATGGGAACTCGATGGCCCGACCATCGCCGGCCCTATAATAGAAAATACATCCTTAAACCGCATGCTTAAGCCTCCGCTTTCTTCCAAATCTCACAATGCCGCATTCGGTTTCCCCGCTTCGTCCATTTAAGAGCAAAGATTCATTGCCTTACTATTATACTTTAACGGCCGAAAAACTGTGAAATTTGTCGAACAACGGATTGCAGACTATTCACCGGACGCCGAACACCACGCAAATACCAAATAAACAGTCCCTTTTTTAAAAAAGAACCGGCAGCATCAGGTGCTGTGCGAGTACAGCAAAATTCTGTCCCTAAGCTCCCAGCCGATTCCGCTCCAGAACCGCTGTCCGTCCGCATTGCTCCCAATGACCATCAGGTGGCATTTGGCGATGCCTTCCGAACGCAGCCGATCGAGGCAGCGGGTGACCAGTTCGCGCCCGATGCCTTTTCCCCGGTACTGGCCGCCTACAGCCACATGGTATAAAAAGCCCCGCCGCCCATCATGCCCGCACAGCGCCGTACCGGCAATCCCGCCATCCGGAGCGACGCATACATGGCTAAGACCGCGGTTTCTCTCCAGAAATCGGACAATCTCCTCCCGCGAATCCGCCGTGCTGAGCCCCATGCCTACGGTATTCTCCCACAGCCCATAGGCCGCATCGTAATCTTCCTTCGTCATCTCTCTGTAAATCATCATTCTCCCCCAATTTCCCCATGCAAAATAATCAGTTCTCCGTTCCCCGCTTTACGAAACGGTAACCCGTTATCT
Organism: Paenibacillus durus ATCC 35681; assembly: GCF_000993825.1. Lineage (NCBI taxonomy): Bacteria > Bacillati > Bacillota > Bacilli > Caryophanales > Paenibacillaceae > Paenibacillus > Paenibacillus durus. The sequence continues at coordinate 5,130,295 of NZ_CP011114.1, read as the reverse complement.
CATAGCCCAGCTCCCGGTAGAAACGATGCGCCTCTTCCCGGGCGGTTCCGCTGACAAGCCAGGTCCCCTTACAGCCGCGTTCCGCCGCCATTTTTTCCGCAAATGCCATCAGCCTGCTGGCGACGCCCTGTCTCCGGGCAGCCTTGTCCGTCACCAGTAGTGAAATTTCCCCGTATCGGGTTAGATCTTCTATGTTTTCCCTCAGCCGAAATCCAAGACAGCCAAGGAGGACCGGCTCTCCTATAGGGACACTCGTTTCTCGCTTGGGCAAAGCCGATCCCTCGCCTTCTTCCGATGACGCTGAGCTTTCGCATACAAACAGATCCTCGATGGGACTTTTTTCAATAAAATTCAGCCGAAGCTCTATATCCCGCACAGAATGCGATTTGCCGTCAAGCTGCTCCATTAGCCCGGCCAGGGCCGGGGCATCCTTGTTCGACGCCTTGCGGATCATCATTCCCACGTATGCCGTCACCCCCTAAACTTTTATCATCAATTTCATGAAATTTCAATTCCGTTTTCATTTCTTTACACTGCGGAGTTAGGCCAGATCTCCCGGCACTCCACAGGCCACTTCCCTGCTGTAAAACGTGCAACTAGGCGCGGCTCCCCCCCTTTATTACCGATGGTCACCGGCGATCCGCCGCTTAGGCGGTCACCCTTTCCTCGGCGTATGCATAGAAATATATCACCTAAGAAGAAACGCCTGACGGCGTCTTTTAAGACGCAGGTACGTTTCTCGTAAAAATATAAGACCAAACGATAGGCGCGAAGCTTATAAAGTCTTATATTTCAAGAAGAAACGGCTGCGCCGTCCTTTATATAAACGCAGAATTACAGCCTATTTTGCCAAAGGAGAGTCGGTATATGAAACCTGTACGCACCGATAACTTCTCGTCCGTCCGCCTGACGGCGGGTATGTATGCGCTGAGCAAGCTGTCCGCTGCCGGATTGACCTTCACGCTGCTGGGCCTGATCTCACTTGCCGCGCCTGATGCCGCCGCAGGCTGGCTGGCTTCGCCGGCATACAATGTATACTCCTATGCTCTTACCGTCTCGCTGCTGGCTGACGGCCTGCTTAGACTGACGGGAACCGGATCAAGAGCCTTCCTCTTGATCATTTATGTCCTTGCCGGGTTCGGCGCAGGCCTGTGGCTCGCTCACGACCAGGGAAACGGATGGGTAAACAACGCGTTCACTGGAATAGCCGTGCTGCTCCTGTTCCGCTTGGCCCAGTTAGCCGGTGAACACATTCCGGAGCTGCTGCCCGTGTTCGCCCTGTTCGTTCCGCTACTCTGCCTGCTGCTCTGAATCAGAGCGCCTCGATAATGTCCGAAGCGATAACCGACGCCGGATTGTCCCGGAGAAGAGCCGCCCTTTCACCGGCCAGTCCATGCAAATAGACCCCGAACGCCGCCGCCTGGACGCCGTCCAGCCCCTGCGCCAGCAGACCGGCGATGATGCCGGTTAGGCAGTCACCCGCGCCGCCGGTGGCCATCCCCGGATGTCCGGTTGTGTTGACAAAAATGCGGCCATCCGGCGAGGCAATCACCGTATGCGCCCCTTTAAGCACAAGGATCACACCGCGCTCGCGGGCATAGTTTAGCGCCAGCCCGATCCGGTCACGCTGGACTTCCTTCGTGCTCACACCGGCCAGCCGGGCCATTTCGCCAGGATGCGGCGTCAGAATTACAGGCTCCCGGCGGCTCTGCCATGCCCCGTAGTCACACTCCGCCAGAATGTTCAGCGCGTCGGCATCAACGACAAGCGGACATTCCGCGCCTTCCCAAATTTTTTTGAGCCATTCCTTGTCCTCTTGGAACCGCCCGATTCCCGGGCCGACGGCCAGCACATCCTTCTGATCGGCGAGATTCAGCACCTCTTCGGCCGCCGCGGCATTCCAGGTTCCGTCCGCTTCACCGCCAGCATCCGCTAGCATCAGCTCAGGAGCCGCGCCTACGAGAAGAGGCAGCAGCTTGCCCGGCACCGCCCAGGTCGCAAGCCCGCAGCCCGCCCGCAGCGAGGCGCGAGCGGCGATCAGCCCGGCCCCGCTCATGCGCAAGGACCCGGCGGCCACCAGCACATGGCCGTAGGTGCCTTTATGCCCGTCGGGCACGCGCCGACGCGAGACATCGACGCCCAGAACGCCTTCCAGCACGGCGGGTGTAAGCCAGTAGGCGGACAAGCCCTCTTCCCGGGCGAGTCCGGCCGGGATACCGATTGACCGTACAACGATGCGGCCCGCTGCGCCCGAACCGGGATACTGGAGCAGGCCGCGCTTGAGAAAGGCGAGGCAGACCGTAAGCGACGCCTGAATGCACGGCTCATGCATCTCGCCCGTGTCCGCGTTCAGTCCGCTTGGAATGTCAGCGGACACGATCGGCTTGCCGCTGCCGTTCGCGGCGGCAATCAGCTCCGCGTAGGCGCCGCGCGGCGCCCCCGCGGCGCCCGTGCCCAGCAGCGCATCCAGGATGCCGCTGTACCCGGCAAAGCCGGGACTGCCGCCGCCATGCACGGCGGCAGGCAGACCCATTGCCGCAGCGGCATCGCGCTGCAGGGCGGCCTCGCCGGTCAGCGACTCCGGCGGGACCGCGTACAGCAGCGAGACGGCGATGCCCGCCTCGCTTAAGTACCGGGCGGCGGCCAGTCCGTCGCCGCCGTTGTTGCCCTTGCCAACGAGCACGAGCCAATGCTCGTCTTCGGCACGCTCCGCCATCAGCGCGGCGTCCCCGCTGATGTGGAGCTTCGGCGCGGCAGCCAGCGCGCCGCCGCCGGGATTGCCGCCGCGAAGCGCCCGCCCTGCGGCGGCACTACGAGCCGCGCCGAATCCCGGTGCGGCCGCTTCTTCGTGGGCTGCGCCTGCCGCCCACGCTCCGCCATTGCGCGCCGCGCCGCCGGGGTTTCCGCCGCGAAGCGCCCGCCCTGCGGCGGCACTACGAGCCGCGCCGTCTCCCGGCGCGGCTGCTTCTTCGTGGGCTGCGCCCGCCGCCCACGCTCCGGCACTGCGCGGCGCGCCGCTGTCCCGCGCCGCCTGGGCTGCCGGCGGCGCGCTGCCCTCTCCGCGCCGCCGGCACAGGGCGATAATCTCCTCCGCGATGGCACGCCCGGCATTTTCCATCAGGGCAACCGCCGGAATGCCCAGCCGTTCTATTGTGATGCGGTCCAGCCGCCGCATTTCCTCCGCCGTCACCAAATGCATCCCTTGCTATCCCCTTTCTTTATTTCCTGGGCCGCATCAATATCCCACCGTGAACCGCGCCTTGATGAAATGGCCTTCCTCCAGTTCGTCGATCACCGCCGCAGCGTAATCCTCCACGCTGATCTCGCTTCTTCCATTCTCGTCTACAACGAGCCGGTCCAATCCGATGCGGAACTGTCCCGTACGCCGCCCCGGCGAGATAATCGCGGCAGGACTGGCATATGTATAGTCCAGGCCGGAGTGGACATAGATTTCATAGGCGTCGGCATGAGCCGCCGCAAGCGGCTTTACCTCTTCCGGGAACTCCGGCGTGTCCATCAGCCGGTCGCCCGAATCCGTCTTCAGGCTTCCCGCTCCGCCGACTACAATCAGCCGGTTCACCCCGGCTGTCTTCAGCCCTTCCACGAGTGAACGGGCGACTTCAAGCAGTTCGCCCTCCGCGCCGAACCCAGGCTCGTAAGCGCTGATCACAGCCTCGTGGCCTTTGGCCGCCTGGGCCACCTCTTCCGGTCTTAGCAGGTCGATGGGCAGTGTAAGCAGACCTCCATGCTGAATCTCTATTGCCTCCGGCTTCTGAAGCGGGGCCGTCACTTCATGCCCCCGCTTCAGGGCTTCCTCCAAAATTGCGCGCCCTAGCGTTCCCGATGTGCCGAACAGCACTGTTTTCATATCCTTGTTCCTCGCTTTCTGCCGTCATTTTCTTTGTTCCATATTCCCTGCGAGCCCCTGCCTCATAATTCTCCCCAACACTCAGGCCTAGCTAGCCCTCCATGACAAAGAAGCCCTTGTCCTCGCCGATCTTCTTCAGATTGTCCTTCAGAATATCCCCTTCCTCATACTCCGGATTCTTCATAACGCTGAGCGACCCGTTGTTCTCAAATATAGCATACGCCACTTCCCCCATCGAAAAAACATCCTTCTGGCGCAGCAGCATCCGCAGTTGCCCAAAGCCGAGGCGGTTTCGCCTCATTTCCTGCATATCAATTTTGCCGTTGCGGATCAGGATGGAGGTTGAGCCTTCGAGCGGCGCGCGCATCCGTTTGGCGTGCTGTGTTTACTGCTGGGAAATCTCCTTTTTCCCGAGCAGCCGCGTCATAATCCATAAGCCGATGAAACCGGTGACCCGCTTGATCGTAATGAAGCATAATCCATAAAACGTTCCTCCTGCAATCGTAAATGAGCCACAACGAATATTACCCAATCCGCAAAGCGGTTGAAAAATGATCAGAGGAACGTAATGGGCGGCATACCTTGTATCACCGCACGTTCTATGGAATAGTAATATAAGGAAAGGTTGGTGAAGGAGATGTCTCCTTGGGGAAAACTGTTTAAATGGGGCACTTTTGCTTACGAGGCTTTTCTGGCGCTTCCGTTCATCGGCGGCGCATTCGTGGTGGCCAACGCTTGGCTGCCGCTGGGGGTCGCTTTTCTGCTGCATGCCGTCGCTATTGCCGTACTGTACAATGAGCGGGGGCCCGTCACCGGCAACATCATCGGAGTCGTTACTTCCATTATCGCCATCATACCAATCGTAGGCTGGATCATGCATGCCATAACCGCCATCGTTCTGCTGATTGAGGGGATTTCGTCCGCACGGCGGACACCCCGCTACTAAGCCGCAAGAACCTGGGAAACACAGACAGCGGCCCGCCTCCGGGTTATCCCGGGAGTGGGCCGCTGTCTGCTGATCCATAAATTAATAAATGATTCCATATCCGATTCTTAGTTATTGCTTGCGGGTTATCACCGTCCCGCAGCACGAGTATCGGAACGCCGGCTTACGGCTTCTCCGCTGTGCCGTGTGGCGTTCTCGAACCGCTTGCGTTCCGTCCGCTCCATCTGCACGATCTGGCCTTCATGCACCACGATATGCAATGAACCGAATTCCATACTGTCCAGAAGTCCCGCAATCCTCTCCAGCCAAATTTCATCCACTTTCAGCGGTTTAGCCAATTCACTAGCCTCCTTCTCATTCCGCAGCGGGTTAACCGCCCCACCAAATACCGTCATTTCCAACCTGTATACTATGGTTTAAGTTAGCATGATGCCCATCTTCTGTCAATGACTACTTTTACGTTGCAGCCAACTTTTGACCAGCATGGTCACGAGCGCCAGCAGCAGAAGCAGGGAAGCAACCGCGAAGGAAGCCGAGAACTGATACTCGTTGTAGAGAATCTCCACATGCAGCGGGAGCGTATTGGTCTCCCCCCGAATGTGGCCGGAGACAACCGAAACTGCGCCGAATTCGCCCATCGCCCGCGCGTTGCACAGAATAATGCCGTACAGCAGGCCCCATTTAATATTGGGAAGCGTTACGCGGAAAAAGATCTGCCAGCCCTTTGCGCCCAGCGTAAGCGCCGCTTCCTCCTCCTGCGTTCCCTGGTCTTCCATCAGCGGGATCAATTCGCGGGCTACAAACGGAAACGTTACGAACATCGTGGCGAGCACGATGCCCGGAACGGCGAACACGATTTTGATATCATGCGCGCCAAGCCACGGGCCGAACCAGCCATGTGCACCGAAGACCAGGACATACACGAGACCGCCGATAACCGGCGAGACGGCAAAGGGAAGATCAATAAGCGTAATAAGCATTCCCTTGCCGCGAAATTTGAACTTCGCTATGGCCCAGGCGGCCGCTACGCCGAATACCGTATTCAGCGGCACGCTAATGCCCGCCACAAAAAGAGTCATCCGCAGGGCGGAAGCGGCGTCGGGATCTTTCAGCGCGGCCAAGTATACATTCCAGCCCTGCTTAAGCGCCTCGGTCAGCACAATGCTCAGTGGGAGCACAATCAGCCACAGCAGCACCAGCCCGGCAGCTCCGATAAGCAGCCATTTGACCGCTGACGATTCGTTCACAGCCGCTGCGGGTACGGCCGCCTGCGGCCGTCTCGCGCGAAGCGGGACAGTTCCAGCCATCCTTATTCCTCCTTATAATTTCAGTGTGGGGGCCTTAGCGTGATGCCTTGCGGGTCCATCGCTGAAGCATATTGATCACAAGAAGCATCAGGAAGGAAATAAGGAGAAGCAGCAGCGCCACTGCCGTTGCTCCGGCGTAATCGTACTGCTCCAGCTTGGACATGATGAGGAGCGGAGCGATCTCTGTCCGCATGGGCATGTTGCCTGAGATGAACACAACCGAGCCGTATTCGCCGATTCCCCGGGCAAAGGCCAGGGCAAAGCCGGTGATCAGGGGCGGAATCAGTTCCGGCAGCAGCACCTTGCGGAAGATGCGCCAGCGTCCGGCCCCCAGCGTGGCCGCCGCTTCCTCTGTATCCCGCTCCAAATCCTCCAGCACCGGCTGAACGGTGCGCACGACAAAAGGAATACCGATGAACATCAGCGCCAAGGTAATACCAAGCGGCGTAAACGCCACTTTGAGGCCGAGCGGCTCAAGCAGCGAGCCGATCCAACCATTGCCGGAATACAGCGCCGTCAGCGACACGCCCGCCACCGCCGTCGGCAGCGCGAACGGCAGATCGATCAGGGCGTCGAAGATTCTTTTTCCCGGGAACCGGTAGCGCACCAGCACCCATGCCAGCAGCAGTCCCAGCAGACCGTCCACCAATGCGGCCGCCGCCGACGTGGTCAGACTGACCCGGTAAGAGGCCAGGACCCGAGGGTCCGTAGCCACCGACCAGAACTTCGCAAAGGTCAGCCCCGTTGAATTGAACAGCAGCGCAGCCAATGGAATAAGCACCACAAGACTCAAATATAAAATGCTGTACCCCATGGTCAGACCGAATCCCGGTAACACTCCCCGCCGCGTCGCCTTAGCAGTGACATTCATCGATTGCTCATCCTTTCTCCGCCTTCGGCTCCGTTCGGCCGATCAGCACCGCCATATTTCCCGTTTCTGTCCCAAGATTTCCTTATTTGCCAGGCACATAGATCTGGTCAAAGACACCGCCGTCGTTAAAATGCTTCTCCTGCGTCTCTTGCCACGTTCCAAATTTATCAGCGAGCGTAAAGAGCTTGATATCCGGGAATTTGGACTTGTACTCTTCCTTAACGCTGTCCAGCGTCGGACGGTAGTAGTTCTCCGCAGCGATCTTTTGACCTTCTTCGCTGTACAGATATTTCAGGTAAGCATCCGCAACCTCGCGGGTTCCCTTCTTATCGACCACTTTATCGACAACAGCCACTGGAGGCTCAGCCAGAATGCTCTCCGAAGGATACACAATATCGAATTTATCTTTTCCCAGCTCATTCACGGACAGATAAGCCTCGTTCTCCCAAGCAAGCAGCACATCGCCGATTCCGCGTTCCACAAAGGTTGTAGTCGCGCCGCGTGCCCCGGTATCCAGCACAGGCACATGCGTAAACAGATTCTTGAGGAATTCCTGCGCCTTGGCCTCGTCATTATTGTTATGATCCAGCGCATAACCCCAAGCCGCCAGATAATTCCAGCGGGCGCCGCCCGATGTCTTCGGATTCGGAGTGATCACCTCTACGCCGTCCTTCAGCAGATCCGGCCAATCCTTGATGCCTTTCGGATTACCCTTGCGTACCAGGAACACGATGGTCGAGGTGTAAGGGGAGCTGTTATGTTCATATTTGCTCTGCCAGCCTTCATTAATCAGGCCAGCCTTTTGCAAAGCGTCGATGTCGTAGCCAAGCGCCAGCGTCACAACATCCGCTTCCAGACCGTCAAGCACGGCGCGGCTTTGTTTGCCGGAACCGCCATGCGACTGTTTAATTGTCACTTTCTGTCCGGTTTCTTTCTCCCAATATGCAGAGAAGGCCTTATTATAGTTCTCATACAATTCACGCGTAGGATCATAGGAGACGTTCAGCAGTTCTACCGGCTCCTTCGATTGTGCTGGCGACGATGCTGCCGATGGCGCTGCGCTGCCTGCAGCCGTAGACTCCGGCGAGGCAGAAGATCCGCTCTCCGCGCCGCTGTTATTTCCGCAAGCCGTAAGGCCCGCCGTCAGCAGCAGCGCAAATCCCGTCAACAGTCCCTTTTTCAACCTGTTTTTCATTTTAATCTCTCCCCCATTTGATATTCCTTGTTTTTTTGCAAAAACAGACAGTGGAACCCGCCTGCACGCATACCGGCAAAGCGGCCGATGCGTTCCATGACCTGGGTTTCGCCGTCTGTACGGTAAGAAAAATTTTTATTATTCCTACCAGATTAGTAGGTTATGAAATTTATAATAATAGGCTCCCCCACTCTTGTCAATCATTTATTTTCAAGCGGAAAACAAGGAATTACCCAACAACCGGAATTCTTAATAACGCGGATGCGATAGATTTGCAGCTCTTTCACGATAGATTTGCAACCTCTTTAAGGAAAGCCGTCCTGGCTGTACTCCTGCAAGTACCACTTGTCAGACATGCGGCAAAAGACTATTATTGCTACATCTTGCTGAGGAATCCGCTTAGCAGCGAAGCCGGAGGATTAAGAATGGACCTGGAACTGGGGCTGCCGCCCGCACCAGAAGGGCCCGGGCGGTACAGGCGCATTGCGGAAATTGTGATCAAACGAATCAGCGAAACCTACCGCTATGATACCCATATATGGCGCTGGGGGATTGCCGGGCCGTGGTTAGTAAGCTTCGCGGCTTGTTCAACCCTCATGCTGGGGATTCCCACCGGCCTCGGAAGGCCGGCGGATCTGATGCTGGCCGCAGGAGTTGCGACAGCCATGGTGGCTGCGGCGGGCCATCTGGCAGCCGTGCTGCTCGCACTGGCATCCTTGCGTCTTCCACGGCTGTTCACGGGATGTCTGCTCGGCAGCGCCGGACTTGTCATGATCATTCTGTATAGTGCCGATCTTACCGCCGATGCTTCCGCCGCCGTCGCCGCAGCAGCCGCCGCGCTCGGAGCCATTACAGGCATCGCCATCGGACTCCTGCGGATAGGCAAAATTCTCCCGGGACTGCTGCTCATGGCGGCGCTGCTATCCCTTCCGATAGGCGAATTGAAGCTTCAACAAGGCGGCGCTCCTGACATGGCGGCGGATGCCGACCTGGCAAATGGCGCCGCTGCCGCCAGCTCTCTGGCCGCGCCCAATCCAGGGATGCCGGGCGGTCATGCCTACCGGAACTTCACCTATGGCAGCGGCGGCGACCGGCGCCGGGCCGAATACGGGAGCGGGGCGGCTGTCCGCTCCTCTTCCGTGAACGCTTCATCCTACATGAAGAAGTGGTCCTCGCTCCGAACGCTGTTCTGGGACTTCGATCCGGAATCACTGCCCCTGAACGGGCGGGTGTGGATGCCGGAGGGAGACGGCTCTTTTCCGCTTGTGCTTATTGTGCACGGCAATCATATGATGGAGGATTTCTCGGACGGAGGCTACGCCTATCTCGGCGAACTGCTTGCGAGCCGCGGGTTCATCGCCATCTCCCTGGATGAGAACTTCCTGAATTATTCGGCCTGGTCGGGCATTCCGGAGGGCGACTACAAGCTGCGCGCCTGGATCATTCTGAAGCATTTGGAGCAGCTTGCCTCCTTTTCGGAAGCGCCGGATAATCCTTTTTACGGCAAAATAGATTTGGCAAAAACAGCTCTGATCGGGCACAGCCGAGGCGGGCAGGCGGCCGCCATGGCGGCGGACGCGCAGCGCTGGTTCAAGGACGATCCCGTGCTTAAGCCTGCCAGCCGCTTCCATATTTCCGCAGTGGCCGCGATGGCTCCCACCGACGAGGCGGTCGACGGAGGGCTGGCCCAGCTTCATGATATAAGCTATATGGCCCTTCAGGGCGCGCGGGACGGCGATGTGCATGATTTCTACGGAGACCGGCAGTATATTCGCTCATATTATTCTGCTTACACCGATGCCTTCAAGACCTCGCTGTATATCGGCAATGCGAACCACAGCCAGTTCAATAGCGACTGGGGCCTGCTCGATCTTGCGCCTCCTGCCGGGCTATTCCTAAACCGCAGCAATATTATGAAAGATGAGGAGCAGCGGCTAATCGCCAAAGTATACATTTCGGCCTTTCTGGAGCAGGCGCTGCATGGCAGCCGCGAGTATACCGGCCTGTTCCGGGATTACCGGAGCGGCCTGCCGTGGCTGCCCGCTTCGACGGCTTATTTCAACCGCTATATGGACGGTGGATTCAGGATCATAGCGGGCTACGAAGAGGATCGGAACAAGGAGACGCCAGAAGCCGGCGGTATAATTACAGCTTCAGGAGTAAGCTGGACCGAGGAAATGGCCAAAGACCGGGAGGGAGGAGGCAAGGGGACATACGGAGCCTTGCTGGAACGAAGACCTGGCGAAGCAGGGAAAGCATTCTACAACATTGCGCTGGGGACCGGACCGGCTGCCGATGCCGCGCTCTACGGAGCGGATGGCCTGTCCTTCTCCATGGCCAACCTTGGTTCAGTCTCCGGCCTGCCGCCACAAATAGAGGTTGAGCTGGCCGATCGCTTCGGCGCCAAGGCGCGTCTACCGCTGCCAGCGGTCATGACGCCCCTGCCGCTGCCGCAGATTCAATTCGCCAGGATACCCTGGCTGGAGCAGCGCATCAGCGGCGGCAAGTACGGCGAACCTACCGAGGCGGTCTTTCAGACCTACGAGCTTTCATTTGATCTGTTCCATAAGCGGAATCCTGCCTTCGATCCGGCGCATGCAGCTCAAATTACCTTCTATCTTCTCGGCGATGGAGACGCTGTCATGCTTGACGATATCGGCTTTTATTCCGGCGGGGCGCATCCTTTCCCTATGCAAACAGCCTTAATCCGTTGATTCAGATTAAGGCTGTTTTATCATCTCTAGGCTATAGTGCTGCTGCCGCTTTGACGGTGTCCCAGGCTCCCAGCTCCCCGGCTTTGCCAACCCGGTTTTTGTCCTCCAGCGCTTCCAGCAGCGCTCTTCGCTCAACTTCGCTGATTCCAACAAGTTCATACTGGCCGTTCTTTAAACGATGGGCTGCTGCGGGATCTTTCATCAAGCTTTGAATGATTTCCTTTAACATGGACGATTCCCCCAATCGATTATTGTACCAAGGTCTATTCGGCCAAGGCGGTAATACGGTTCTTCCAGTGAGCGTCGATATCCAGCTTGTCTACGATCTGCAAATAATTATAGCAATGCATTCTCATCCGTACGGAGGTATAAAGAAAGGTTCCCGTCCGTTCGACGGCCCGCTCGAATTCCTCCCTGCGGTGGCTGATCTCCTCCATCCGGAGGCGTCCTTCAAAGTAATCGGCGATCCATTGATCTTCCTCAGCGATAAACTGAAGCAGATACAGCGTGGACAGCGTTTTCTTTCGATTCTTGAAATCACCCCTTTCCCAATCCAGCAGATCGCGGATGTCGTTCTTGATCTGATCGGCGATGCCGAGTTCCTCGGCATAATCTCTTACTTGACTGTTCCACTCGCCGGTAGCCAGGAACGTGCCGATCATGCAGGCGGCGACCACGAATGCAGCCGACTTTTGCTTGATCATACGGAGATAATCCTCCTCGCTCGCGATATCGTTCAGCAGATCCGCCGTCTGCCCGTTAATGGCTGCAAGGATCTGGGTGTTCATAAATTGTACAGCCCCATGAATCCGTTCCAAGGGGAATTCGCAGGTAAGCAGCATCTGCCCGGAAATGAACGTCAGCCCAAAGGCAATGTTAAGCGCAATTTCGGGGCTCATCCGGCTCCATGCCGTCAAGCTGTTGTCCTTATCCTGAAGGTCATCGATAATATCCGCGCTTAGAATCATGAGCTCAACCGCTCCGGCAGCCCGAAAAATGGAACAACCCGTTCCTCCGAAAGCCCTGTAATGAAGCGCCGTAAGATTAGCGAACGGCAGATTCCCTCTCAGCTTCTCATCTATACAGGCGGCTGCCTGCTCGTACAAGTGGGGCAAAGTGAAATAAGTCCGCACGCCTTCCTTGATTTCGTTACCCACTGATTCCGCAATATCCTCCATCCTATCCCCCATTTCGGTTAAGGAATGTGACAAAAATGCGTGTATCGACGATATCTATTCGAGCTTCCGTTACCAATTCCTTCAATATTCTTGGAAAACTATATAATTTTATGAAATGCCGAACTTGTTCAATTCAGAATCGCAATACAGACCGGCTTCGGCACTTCCAGTTCATTGCCTGTCGGAATCAGCCTGCCGTTCTCGCCGTCGATTGTAAACGACGTAATAGTGCCGCTGTTCTGATTGGCGGCAAGCAGCATTCCTCCGGCAATGGCGAAGTTGCGCGGCGTACGCCCGCCGGTACTCTGCCAATCGATCGCCTTCAGCAAGCCGGTGTCCTCATCAATGTGCAACAGGGCGATGCTGTCGTGCCCGCGGTTAGATACATACAGGAACCGGCCGCAAGGGGAGACATGGATATCGGCCGCGGTATCGTCGCTTCCCGCAGCGTATTGCTCCGGCAGTGTGGACAAATGCTGCCGGACTTCAAAATTCCCGGACGGCTCGCACGCTTCAAGAACCGTTACCGTACAGTTGAGCTCGTTGACGCAATACAGCCACTTTCCGCTCGGATGGAATGCCAAATGGCGCGGTCCCGAGCCGTCAGGCAGCACCACTTCACCATGCCGGGTGAGCTTGCCGTCTTCGTGACGGTAGAGCATAATCCGGTCGAGGCCGAGATCGCATACCAGTATCCGCTTCCCGGTTGCCCCTGCGATTACGGAATGCGGATGCGGCGCTTCCTGCCGGTCTTCGCGAAAGCCCCTGCCGGAGTGCAGCACCTGGGAGGACATCCCCCCGAGCGAGCCGTCTTCATTAACCGGGAAAGCATTGACATTGCCTCCCGAATAGTTGGAGACAAATACATAGTCCTCCTCCGGAGAGATAGAGACGTAGCAGGGGGCTCCTCCATCTGTCCGCCGTACGCCCAGCAGCGACAGCTTATTTGTCCCGGGATCGATGGAATATGCGCTGACCTCCCCGTCTTCCTTCTCGCTGACGGCATACAGCACATTCCCTGCACGGTTCAGCGTTATGTACGATGGATTCTCGATTCCCGAGGTTTGTTGAATGATTCTCATTTCTCCGTTCCCTGTATTTAGTCCGCAAAAATAAATGGACGGCTCCTCTTCGGAACTGTACGTTCCGGCATAGAACAATACTTCATCTTGGCGTTTCATACTAAACGTCTCCTTTAACAAAAGGTTGTAGGGTTCTGATATTTCGGCAAAATATGACACCTGATTTAAACCTTCCGCTTAAGGTTAATAGTTATCATCCAATACTAATACCCTTAAAGGAGCTGAAACATGATGAGTGTCATATGGATGCTGATTGTTGGCGGTATTATTGGTTGGTTGGCAGGTCTGATCATGGGCAGAGATATTCCGGGAGGCATTATCGGCAACATTATTGCGGGTATTCTGGGCTCTTGGCTGGGCAGTTTTCTGGGTGACTGGGGTCCTCGTGTCAGTGAATTCTACGTCCTGCCGTCTTTGATCGGCGCGATCGTTCTTATTGCAATCGTCAGCCTGGTCATGCATTCGATGGGCGGACGGCGATCCCGTTCCTAATTACTTTACCCTGCAGCAGCCTATTTACAAACATAACGCTGATAAATATAACCGCCTGGCTTGCAGCCGGCGGTTTTTTGTCTCTTATATTTCCGATGCGGCAATTATCGGCGGGGCGCAGACATTTAGGTGCCGAAGGCATTTTTTGCTATAATGTACATACTCCACTTTTAATTCAGAGAGGAATGTGAATCATGGGCAGCATCAATCCGTCGTTACTGCATATCGGCACCACCTTGGGCGCGCTGCTGATGGCGCTGATGGTTATTTTTATCCGATTAAAAGCAAGCGACCGCCCCGTTACCCTCCGCAAAATCCTTATCCCGCCGCTAGGCATGTCGACCGGCTTCATCATGTTCGCCGTTCCCGAGGTCAGGGTTCCTCTATGGTGGGCGCTTGCCGCTTTTCTTGCGGGATGGTTTGTTTTTGCTTATCCGCTTATTAAAACGACCACCTTCCACGAAAAGGAGGGGTTGATTTACGCCAAACGGTCCAAGAGCTTCATTCTTGTTCTGCTCGGGTTGCTTCTGGTCCGCACGCTGCTGCATGAATTCATCGACCGTTACATATCCATTCCGCAGTCAGGCGGTTTATTCTTTATTCTGGCATTCGGCATGATTCTGCATTGGAGGGTGTTTATGTTTAGAACCTACCGCAAGCTCGTTCCGCAGGATGCGCTGATTTCGCGGTAGCAGACCCGGGTTGTCTTTCGCGAGGCACTCCCGGCAACGCCGGCCCGAAAGTTCCCGCCTGTCCGCACTAAGGCTGTGACCAGCTTCCGAAAATTCCGCTTTCCGCATGGCTTCCATGCGGTTTTTACGTATGTATGCGAGGTTTCTCCAGGGGCCTGGTATTACGCGCTGTGCGTTCACGAAGCATGTACCTTTTTTCACCCATGTCAGGTAACTTGCGGGTGTTTAGGGTAAAATGAAGTCACAGACCGAGTCTTACGGATAAAGCTTTAGCCATTTTTTATAAGAGAGCGAGGGTAGGCTGATGAAAAGAAAATCAAGAAAAGTGGCGATCGTCGGTTCCGGATTGGTCGGCTCCAGCTGCGCCTATTCCATGGTCAACCAAGCGATTTGCGATGAAATTATGATGGTCGACCGCACATATGACCGGGCCATGGCGCAGGCGCTTGATCTTTCGCATTGTATGGATTTTATGGGTACGCGGACCAAAGTTTACGCCGGAACTACAAGCGATTGCGCCGGCATGGATATCGTAATATTAACAGCGGGCGCCAATCCGAAGCCGGGTCAGACGCGGCTTGATGTGCTGGACGACGCGAAGACCATTACCAGAAGCATCGTTACGCCGATTGTGGAGAGCGGGTTCGACGGTATTTTTGTAATTGCCGCAAATCCGGTCGATATTGTGACTTATCTTGTCTGGCAAATCTCCGGCCTGCCGCGCCATAGGGTCATCGGAACAGGGACATCCATTGATTCATCCAGACTGAAGACGCTGCTGTCCGAGGTATTCTCAATCGATCCCCGCAGCGTGAACGGCTATGCTCTCGGCGAGCATGGCGAATCGCAGTTTGTGGCCTGGTCGCATGTGACCATCGGCGGCAAGCCGATCCTGCATATTCTGGACCAGCATCGCGAGCGGTTCAAGAATCTTGACCTCGGGGATATCGCCCGCAAGACCAAGGACGCCGGGTGGGAGATTTTCACACGCAAGGGCTCAACCCATTTCGGAATCGGTAGCGCGCTGGCGTATATCGCCCGGTCGATTCTGAACGATGAACATAAAATCATTGCCGTGTCCGCCATCCTGGACGGAGAATACGGGATGAAGGGCACCTGTACCGGCGTGCCCGCCATCATTGCGGGAGAAGGCATACAGGAGTTAATCGAACTGAATCTAAATGAGGAAGAGTCCGCCAAATTTACCGCCTCGTGCGATATTATCCGCCGGGGCATCGACAGTCTCAGCCTTAGCTGATGACCTCGCGAAAGAAAGGACGATTCTTGGGGCATTAAGTAAAAGAACCACCGGAAATGGCATCCATATTGATAGCCATTCCGGTGGTTTTTTTAATGATTTTGATCAGGCTTAGTCTGAACTTAACCCTGAACAGACGGTGCGCGGAGCGCCCGCATGCTGTTGAGCACCGCAAGCACCGTCACGCCGACGTCGGAGAAGACCGCTTCCCACATTGTCGCGATGCCGAATGCACCAAGCAGCAGAAAGACCGCCTTGATTCCGAGCGCGAATATAATGTTCTGCCATACAATGGTCCGGGTGCGGCGGGCGATGCCGATCGCCGATGCAATTTTGGACGGCTCATCGGTCATAATGACGACGTCCGCCGCCTCGATCGCGGCATCCGATCCCAGCCCCCCCATGGCGATCCCGACATCCGCTCTCGCCAGAACGGGCGTATCATTGATGCCGTCGCCGACAAAGGCGATTTTTTCCCGGCCCGCCTTTTGAGATTCAAGGCGTTCGATCTGCTCCACCTTATGCTGGGGCAGAAGCTCGGCATGGATTTCGCCGACGCCCAGCCGCTTTCCTACATCTTCGGCCACCGCCGAAGCATCACCGGTCAGCATCACTGTCTTGGCCACACCGATTTTGCGGAGAGCGGAAATCGCCCGGGCCGCATCCTCCTTCACTTCGTCGGCGATGACAAGACTACCGGCATATTGGCCGTCCACGGCCAGATGCACGATTGTGCCGATTCCGCCGGGCTGCCGGAAGGCGATGCCTTCGCGCTCCATAAGACGCGCGTTCCCTGCGAGCACGATGCGGCCTTCAACAACGGCCCGGATGCCGTGTCCGGAAATTTCGTTGTAGTCGGTAACGGCATTTGCGGTTATACGTTGACCGTAAGCCGCGACAATGGACTCCGCGATCGGATGGCCCGAATGGCTCTCCGCGTAAGCAGCCAGCCGCAGCAGCTCGCTCTCCGTCACGCCTTCTGCCGGATGAATATCCGTCACCTTGAACTGTCCCTTGGTCAGCGTGCCCGTTTTGTCAAAGACCACAGTCTTAACATCGTTCAGCGCCTCCAGATAGTTGCTGCCTTTAATCAGGATACCGCTGCGCGACGCGGCTCCGATACCGCCGAAGAAACCGAGCGGAATCGATACGACGAGGGCGCATGGGCAGGAGATTACGAGGAAGACCAGCGCCCGGTAAATCCAGTCGGAGAACGTCGCCCCGCTGATCAGCAGAGGGGGAACCACGGCCAGCAGCGCAGCCGTAATAACGACAACAGGCGTGTAGCTCCGGGCGAACCGGGTAATGAAGTTCTCGGTCTTGGCCTTGTTATTCGACGCGTTCTGCACCAGCTCCAGAATTTTGGAAACCGCCGATTCAGCAAACGTCTGGGTTACCTCTACGGCGATGACGCCGTTCTTGTTAATGAATCCGCTCAGCACCGCGCTTCCTGGCTCTGCCGACCGTGGAACCGATTCGCCGGTCAGCGCCGAGGTATCCATCATCGCGCGGCCTTCGATGACCGTTCCGTCAAGCGGAACCTTCTCCCCCGGCTGCACGACGATGATATCCCCGATATTTACCTGCTCCGGAGACACGATTTTCGTCTCATCTCCGGTCCGCAGACGCGCCGTTTCGGGCCGGATATCCATCAGCGCCGTGATGGAGCGCCGGGAACGGTTGACCGCCAGGCCCTGGAACAGCTCGCCTACCTGATAGAACAGCATGACGGCGACGCCTTCCGGGTACTGGCCAATCGCGAACGCGCCGATGGTTGCCAGCGCCATCAGGAAGTTCTCGTCAAATACTTGTCCCTGCGCGATATTTCTCAAGGCCTGCCACACGACATTTCCGCCTGCCGCCAGGTAAGCCAGCAGGAAGAGGGCAAGCTCCCAGTAACCGCCGACCGGGATGAGGTAACCGGCGGCGGCTAACGCCGCTCCGACCCCGAGGCGCAGCACCGTCCGCCGCGTCTCTCCCTCGCCATGGCTGTGCGAATGACCGTGCGCGTGGCCTTCTTCTCCGGCATGTGCGTGTTCATGTCCGTCCTCGTGTTCATGCCCATCCCCGTGTTCATGCCCATGCGCTTCGCGGTGACTGCGAACTTGAACGTTTCCGCGAACCGTTCCAGTATAAGTGGCAGAACGGGAGACCGCTGCGGCTCTCTTCTCCAGCAGCCGCACATGCGGTTCAATCGAGACCACCGTCTGCTCCACCTGCGAAACCCCTGTCTCCGGAAAGCTGCTGTCCGTTTCCATCGTCAGCGTCTTGGTCGCAAAATTGACCGAACAGGCAGCGACCCCGTCCATTTTGCTCACCCGGTTCTCAATTTTCATTGCGCAGTTGGCGCAGTGCAGACCTTCCAATATCCATTGGCGTTTGACCGTCGGCTCTACCGTATTCACTCTCCCCAGCCCCTTCCGTAACGCTTACGATTAATATATGAGCAACTGTTCATATGTTGTTACCGTCATTATATTCCTATCGCATTTACGGTGTCAATCGATAATGAGCTTGACGGGGATGAAAATTTCGATATAATAAACATATCAAATAGATATATCTAATCGATATAAAGAGGTGCTATATGCTGGAATATGTCCTGTTAGGAATGCTGATGGAAGGCCAAATGAGCGGGTATGATTTGAAGAAGACTATCGACAGCACAGTCGGCCATTTCTACGCCGCAAGCTATGGCAGCCTTTATCCCGCATTGAAGAGGATGACAGATAAAGGTCATGTATCCGTGTTTGAAACGGCGGACAGCAAGAACAAGAAGCTCTACTCCCTGCTGCCTGAAGGGAAAGAAGCTTTTCTCAAATGGCTGGAAGAACCGCAAGCCGGGGGCCGCGAGCAGCTCATCCGGATTTTCTTTTTCGACTATTTGGAAGAGGATGTCCGTCTGCGGCGTCTGCAGGAGTATCTGTACGCAGCCGAACATGAGATCCGCTCACTGGAAGCGGTACAGAGCATAGTAGAGGGCGAACTGGCCGGGATCGAGCGTCCGGAAGACTATTATTACCGCGTGTCTGTGCTGGGATATGGACTCAGCCATGCGCGAATGCAGCAGCAGTGGATCAAGGATATTATGGAGAGGAAGGATTTAGGACATGTCAAACCAAGAAATTAAGAGGTCATTTTCGCAAAAACACCCCGCACTCGCCGTCGTAATTATTGAAGTTCTGTTGCTGTTATCCGTAACCGCAGCGGGCGCCTACGCCACGATCAAGCAACTAAGCTACACATCGCCTGTGCTCATTTCATTCATCCCCATCGCCATGGTGCTGATCCTGTATTTTTCTCTGAAGAAAAAATGGGGATATTACGGTTTCCGTTCGCTGGCCTCGATTTCCAAGGATAGACTGATTGATTACGCGCCACTTCTGGCTGTGCTGGTCATCGTCGCCCTGAAGGGCTTCCGTCCGATCGGCGCTTCCGAGCTGCTGTTCTATCTCTTTTTCACCCTGCTGGTCGGCTTTGTTGAGGAGAGCATTTACCGCGGCATGATCCTGAATATTTTGCTGCCCAAGGGGGTCAAAGCGGCCGTCATCACCTCGTCGCTACTCTTTTCCATCACGCATGTGCTGAATGCCCTATCCGGACAGAGCGCAATCCAGACCGTGCTGCAAATCGTGTACGCCCTGCTGATCGGCGGCGCGCTCGCGCTTTTGATGGTGCGGAACCGCAATATTTTGCCGCTGATTCTGTTCCACTTCTTACATAACTTGATCCAGTTTGTCAGCAACGACAACAGCGATGCCTACCTCGGCTATGACATCGCCATCCTTGCGCTGCTGGCGCTGTACTGCATCCTGCTTACGCTGAAATTGAAAAAGACGGCCGCCTCTCCACCAGCGGAACACAGCTTCAACTAGTCAGCATTCCAGCAAAAAACGGCAGCAGACCGAAAAGGTCTTCTGCCGTTTTGCTTGCTTATTTTAGAAGGTATGAACCGCACCCTTATTCCTGTTCCTATTCGTGTCTGATATGCTCATGCGTCTGCAAAAAGATCTGCTCGACATGCGCGTCATTCAGCGAATAAAATACGGTCTTGCCCTCTTTGCGCCGCTTCACGATCCGCAGGTTCCGCAAATAGCGAAGCTGGTGGGACACCGCCGACTGGCCCATGTCCAAAATAGCCGACAGATCGTGCACGCAAAGCTCCTGGCGGGATAATGCGTAAATCAGCCTAACCCTCGTCGGATCGCCGAGCGCCTTGAACAGTTCCGCCATCTTGTCGGTCGTCGCCCTTTCCGGCAGGGTTAACCGGAGATTCTCGGGAGAAACCTCCGAGCCGTTACAGGTGTTGTCGCATTCTTCGATAGCTGCCGGTTTCATCTGCTTCGCCTCCTTGCAGCCGGTCCGGCCTGGTCAGCCGCCGCTCTTAAACCATTATAAGAAAAAATGAGGGCGAATGTCCATCAAGAGACCTATCCGGCAATGGCTGCGCCCCTTTTTTAAATCCTGGGAGGAAAGTCGGCGAATGGAAAAAGCTCCGGATCTGCCGTCACCCGGCGGACTGTTCTGCCAGGTTCACACCGCCTTGCGCCGGAAAGACAGCAGCCCCGCCGCAAGGAAGACCACAAAGCTGCCCAGCACGACGATCAGCAGGCTCTCAAGCGGCAGATTGAACGCTCCATAGTCCGCCTGCCCGTGGGGAATCATGGCCAGCAGCGGCTGTACCCATGGATAATAAGGGCCGTAGGTAGCCGAGTTCGCAATTAAAATATTGGGCAGCGTAAAGCTGACGTTCAGCGCGAGCGGTGCGGCGAAGCTGCTCCACGCCTGGGATACGGCCATTTGGAGCGCCGCCAGCGGCAAGCAGGCCACCCAACTGGTGCTAATGCTTCTCAAGAGCAGCTCCCAAGGAATGGGAGTTCCGATTCCCCGGAACAACCCCGTTCCGATGACCGCGGCCATGAAGACGGCCTGGGTCGCTGCCAGCAGCAGAGCGGCCACCGCGAATTTCGCAAGGTATACAGCCGTCCGGGAGACCGGCAGCGCCAGCAGCGCCTTCCAGCCGCCGTCCAGGTGCTCGTGGCGGCACAGCATCGCGGCATACAGCCCGGACAGGATTGGCAGAAACAATGCGGCGTGAAGCATCGACATAACGGTAAGCAGTATCGTCCAGTCCGGCTTTCCTCCGGCCGGGGTAGCCGCGAACAGCCCGATCAGCACTGCGGCGGCGGGACTGGCCAGCACAAGCAGCCATATGTGGGAGCCGGACAGCTTCAGTCTTTCGGCTGACAGAATTCTCAGAAACATCTTCATGCTGTCAGCTCACATCCTTCCTTGCGAAATGCGCCGCTCCCGGCAGCAGTACCAGCAGCCCCAGCGCGAGTCCCGCCCCCGCAAAATAAAGACGGTGCGGACCGCTCCACGCGAGGTACGGCCAGTTAATCGGCAGCCACTCCGATAGAGTAGTCGTAAAAGGCGACACAATAGCGCAAATGACACCGATTGAAACCGGCAGCGCCTGATTCCGGAAGGCCAGCGACAGCCACAGCTGAAGCGCGACAAAGGGCATAACGGCGGCGTAGGACAGAAAGCCGATGCGCAGAATGTCATAGACCGGAATCGCGGAAGCCCCGAAGCCGAAAATCAAACCGAGCGCCGTAACGAAGCCGGAGAGCAGCAGACAGGACGCGGCCAGCAGCAGCAGGCACAGCAGCAGCTTGGATGCGAACACCGCTATACGCGAGACTGGCAGGGCGAGCAGTTGCTTCCACGCGCTCGTCTGGTGCTCAATATTGGACATCAGGGAGCAGACCAGCGTACCGCCCAGAAAAAGCGCCACAGGTACAAACTGCACGGTGTTATCCAGCAGTCCGCCCCATAGGTCCTTGGCAAATCTCTGCTTCATATAATCGAAGCGGAGGCCGAAATTAAGCGCCTGCAGCGCTGTAACGCCGAGGGGTCCCACAAGCACCAGAAGCCAGAGGCCCTTGCCCCGGATTTTCAGCCAATCGGCCGCGAGCAGCCTGCTCATCACAGCCCCTCCCTTTCCACGACCTGCAGAAAGAATTCCTCAAGAGACTGCCGCTGCTCCTCCACCCGGTAAATGGCGTGTCCTTGCTCGACGAGCGCCTTAACCAGCAAGGCGACCTGCGCATCGTTCATTCCGGAGAAGCGGAGCTCGCCTGTGCGCAGCATGCCGTCATACCCTCTGCGGCAAGCTTCCTCCAAAGCGGCCTCCGGCTCCGACACGACCAGCCGCATCTCTCCCGCCGAGCGCTGGCGGAGATGGGCAATCGTGTCCTGGAAGATCATCCGGCCTTGGCGGATGATGCCGACCGTTCCAGCCATCTGCTCGATTTCGCTCAGCAAATGGCTGGACACGAGTACGGTAATGCCGTGCTCCTGCGGCAGCGACATGATCAGGCTGCGGATCTCCTGAATGCCGGACGGGTCGAGCCCGTTCGTCGGCTCATCCAGAATGAGCAGCTCGGGGCTGCCGAGCAGCGCGGCGGCGATGCCGAGCCGCTGCTTCATCCCGAGCGAGAATCCCTTGACCGGACGCTTCTCCTCACCGATCAGAGAGACAATGTCCAGCACCTCGGCGATGCGGCGTTTCGGCGCGCCGAGAATGCGCCGGATCGCCTCCAGATTCTCCTCCGCCGACAAATGGCCGTAGTAGGAGGGCGATTCGACAAGCGAGCCGACTCTCCGCAAAATGTCCATTCTCTCCTTGCGGAGATCTTGACCGAAGATTTCGACGCGCCCCTCCGTCGGCGCGATCAGACCGAGCAGCATACGGATGGTTGTCGTCTTGCCCGCGCCGTTCGGCCCGAGAAATCCGTAAATTTCGCCTCTCCCGATGCTCAGCTCCAGGTGATCCACCGCCGTTCGGCCGCGATATTTTTTCACCAGCTCCGTCGTTTGTATAATCGTTTCCATTTCTATTCTTCACCTCGGTAACCAGCATACCGCCCCAAGGTTAAAGAAGACTGCCCGTGAAGTTTAAGTTTCGTTTAAATTATTCCGCTCTTTCGGAAAAATGAAGACCGAGGTGCCGTCCGGAGTGCTCTCCGCCGTCCAGGCAAGCCCCATGCGGGACAGCAGCATATCGACGATAGCGAGTCCGAGACCCGCCCCTTTCACCGGAGCATCTTCGCCTATGCCCCGTCCCCGGTCGCGGATGACGACAGTGCGTGTGCCGCTGCGGTCCTCGGCGGCAATCCCGACATAACCGCCGCCCTTGGCGTGGCGCACGATGTTCTGATGCAGATTGTCCAGCACACGCTTGAACCAGATTTCATCGACCTCCCAGTACAAGGGTTCGCCCTCCAATTCAATGTCAACCTCCATGCCTTCCTTGGTCCATATCGGGTACCACGCCGCGGCGCTTTCCCGCAGCAGCCTGAGAATATCCTTGCGCTCCGGCGACAGCTTCACCCTGCCGCTTGCCAGCAGATTATAACTCAGCAGGTTGTCGATCAGAACGCCAAGGTCGGCGATGCGCTCATCCATCAGATTGAGCGATTCTCTTCCCTGCAAGGACAGCGGTTCCTTGCCGACCTCAAACAAATGACTGCGCACAACGGTAAGCGGCGTACGCAGATCGTGAGACAGATCGGCGATCAGCCGCTTGCGCAGCTCCTCTTCCTCCCGCTCTCTGCGCCGGCTGTCCTTAAGCTCCGCAACCATCGTATTGAACGCCTCTTCCAGCAGACCTACCTCATCGGGCTTGCCCTTTGGAATCGCTGCCGGAAGGCCGTCACGCCCGTCAAGGGTCATCGCGGTTTGCAGCCGCAGCAGCCGCCTGCGGATTCTGGCGAAGAACAGCCAGGATACCGCCACGAACCCGATGAACAGGACGAGCAGCACCGTAACATACCCCAAAGTCGGAAAACTGCTTACGTCTCTCCGCAGCACGGACCTCGGAACCGTCATGACCATGAAGCCTTCACCGGCATCGGAACGATCGCCGATAAAAGCGACAATAGTCAGCGGATCACGGTTGATGCTTCCTTTCATAAAAGTGATCGCCGAAGAAACCGTCCATGTCTCCGGGACGGAGGTCTCCTTGTCGGAGGCGCTCCCGGGCGCCTTCTTTTGCGC
This sequence comes from Paenibacillus durus ATCC 35681, assembly GCF_000993825.1. Taxonomy (NCBI): domain Bacteria; kingdom Bacillati; phylum Bacillota; class Bacilli; order Caryophanales; family Paenibacillaceae; genus Paenibacillus; species Paenibacillus durus. The sequence goes on along the minus strand of NZ_CP011114.1, from coordinate 5,106,631 downwards.
AGGAAGCGACAGCCGGGTGACCCCGCTCCCGTCCACCCAGAACATTGCAGCGTATTGGTAACTTCCGCCCAGTTCCCTTATGCGCGTGTCAATCTCCCGGGGAGACTTGCCGGCCAGCAGTCGAGCCGCTTCATGCCATCTGTTCTCCAAATTGGAAGTGTTGGAGTAGAGCGCCAGCTCGGACTTTGTTCTGTCATCCATCCGTATCTTAATCCAGTTGCTGGAAAGGGAAACAAAGATGATATTAAGAGAAATGATAACGGGCAAGAACATCACGGCGGCCGCGATAATCAGCAGATACCGTGACATTAGTGACCTGCGGAATCCGGGAAGACGCCCTCGGGTTCTATTGCTTTTTATCATGCCTTGACCCTGTACCCGATGCCCCGGACGGTCTCAATAATTTCCGGCGCTCCCGGGTCCTTCTCCAGCTTTTCGCGTAAATAACGGATATGTACCATCAGGGTCTTGTCCCCTTCCATATAGGGCTCACCCCAGACCGCTTCATAAATTTGCTCCTTGGTCATAATCTGGCCGAGGTGGCGCAACAGGTAAAAGAAAATCTGAAACTGCTTGCCCGTCAGCGGTATTTCCTCCCCGCTCTCCGCCTGAACAATCCGGTTCTCCTCTTCATAGACGGTCAGATGCCTAAGTGTTAGCGGCGAAGATGACACGCTGCCCGCACGCCGCAGCAAAACACCGATTCTCGCGGCCAGCTCGTCCGGATGAAACGGTTTGGTTAAATAGTCGTCGGCAAACCCCAGACCTTGGAGCTTGTCGTCAATGGACGTTCTCGCCGAGAGCATCAGAATGGGAATGTCTGGAAAAATCTTCTTTAGCCGCTGGCCCACGGTGAATCCGTCCAATCCCGGCAGCATGACATCCAGAATAACCAATTGGCAGCCGTCCGCCTCTTCCACGGCCCGTTCGCCCGTCTGCAGCCAACGGACGGCATAGCCGCGGTCATTCAGGTCTCTGGCAACGGGGCCGGCGATTTGCGGATCGTCCTCGATATACAGCAAAGTGCCGCTCATGGCAGCACCCCCTCCTTATCCCTCTTACCGGCCGGACTTACTCAAAAGACTCCGGCGCGGGAAGGCGTTATTATTCTATATTAACTCATCCCGGCTGCATGCAGAAAATGGATTGGCGGCGTTGCCGCAGGCTTGCCGAACAAGTAGCCCTGCGCCAAGCGAATGCCGAGCTCCCGGCAGAACTTAAATTCCTCCCGCCGCTCGATTCCTTCGGCCAGCACTTTTCCGCCAAACGCTCCGGCTCTCTCTATAATCTCCTTAACAGCTTCCTGCTTGCTCGCATCAAGGTCGCAAAAGCTGATCAGCCCCCGGTCAATCTTTACATAATCCGGTTGCAGGCTGGACATCAACTCTACCGTGGAGTAGCCTGCGCCGACATCGTCGAGCGCAACAAGAGCGCCATGGCTGCGGCATTCGGCAAAAATCCGTATGAGGTGTGAAATGTCGCCGATTTCCTCCGTTTCCACTACCTCAAACACAAAATCCTCCGGTCTCAGTCCCTGCTGTTCTATCGCCTCAAACGTATGGGTTAAGCAGTATTGCGGATCGTATATGGAGGAGGGCAGAAAATTGATGAACCGTTTAATTCCGTGCGGCAGCAGCCTGGCGCTGGATTCAATGGCGGAAATGCGTGCGGCCCGGTCCAGAAAGGAATGAAATCCGCTTTGTCTTGCCACCTCAAAAAGGATGTGCGGCTGAAACGGCGTACCTTGCGGCAGCGGCCGCAGCAAAAACTCAAAGCCGACAATCTGCTCGGAATAATCGACAATCGGCTGCATATAGCTGCAAAATTCTTTATTGGCTATAATATCGATGAGTGAATGATTGCTAAAGCGAACCTGAAGCTGGGAGAGCGACATCCACCGTTCCAACTCGCTTGGAGGTTCCGTCCCGATGATGGATATGGTCAGAAGTGCCGCTTCCTCCGCGGATTCGATCAGTTTCATCACATTCAGCAGCTGTTCCCGGGTGTTGTAAGAAATCTCGCACACTTCTTCCTGGAAAGATGTAAGTTTAAAACCGGACGCTTGAACAGCCGATGCAAGTGAAGGAGATGCGCTCCGAATTTTTAAGATTCCCTTGTCTTCAATGGGTTCAATAGGGGAACAATGAATACAGTTCATGAACACCCTCCTTTGGGCCTACAAAAAATGCAGCAACCTGAGGTCATTATAGCATGTTTTTCTGGAAAAGACGGAAATTCACCCCAAATATCCGCCACAATTCGCGTAATTTTTTTCCAAATCCCGATTTTTTAATTTCCCAGGGTTATTTCCCGGCAAATGCCGCGCTTTTCTCCAATCCTTCGCACCGATGCGTCTTTCATGCATGGTTCCCTGCCGCACCGGCGGCGGTATGATAAAATGACAGCTTCAGGATCGGCCGAGGCACTGGACAACTTCAGAGCCTTGCGTCTATAATTACAGCGTAAACAGCAAGGAATACCCGAAACTTCATAGACCTTGGGGTGCTGGAATTATGGCCGGCTGAGAGTGTATCCCGCAAGATACTGACCCTTATACCTGATCTGGGTAATGCCAGCGTAGGAAAGCCTTAAGCGCGTGGTCCTGAGAGACCGCCGCCGTCATGCACTCCGCAGCGTCCCGAATGTTCAGGGGCGCTTTTTTGGCTTTTCAGATTTACGCAAACTCGCGTGGGCCGCTGGGCGGCTTCGTGATTTGCGGGTAAGCTTTAATGAAGACGGGAATACCCGCTGCTTCCGGCATCGATACCCGGGGCGGCAAGACAAAGGAGAGACTATAGAAATGGGAGTAAAAAAATGGTTAACGCTGTCCCTGACCAGCCTGTTGATACTGACGGCGGCAGGCTGCGGCGGCAATAATTCAGGAGGAAACGCCGGCGGCAGCCAGGGAAGCCCCGCTTCCGCATCGCCGGAGGCAGCCGCTTCCGCCGAAAGCTCGCCAAAAGCGGCGACGCCGGTAAAGGTCGCGCTCGACTGGACGCCGAATACGAACCACACCGGACTGTATGTCGCTAAAGAGCTCGGGTATTACGCGGAAGAGGGCCTTGACGTTGACATTGTGCAGCCGGGAGCGGCAGGCGCGGATACGATGGTCACTTCGGGAGAAGCCGCCTTTGGCGTAGGCGCGCAGGATAGTCTGACGCTGGCCCGCATTCAGGGCGTTCCGCTCGTGTCCATTGCGGCGATTATCCAGCATAACACGTCCGGCTTCGCGGCTCCGGTTGACCGGGGCATCAAGTCGCCGAAGGATTTTGAAGGCAAAACCTACGGCGGCTGGGGATCGCCTGTCGAAGAAGCTTCCATGAAGGCGATTATGGACCCGGTCGGCGGCGATGTGAAGAAGGTCAAACAGGTCACGATCGGCGAGGCCGATTATTTTACTGCCGTTAAGCGGGACATTGACTTTGCCTGGATTTTCTATGCCTGGACCGGCATCGAAGCAAAGCTGCGCGGCGAGCCGCTCGATATGCTCTATCTGAAGGATTACGCGCCGCAGCTCGATTACTACACGCCGGTGCTGACGACGAGCGAGAAGGAAATCGCCGAGAATCCCGAGGTGGTCAAAGCCTTTTTGAAGGCGACGTCCAAGGGGTATCAATACGCGATCGACCATCCGAAGGAGGCTGCGGACATTCTGATCAAGGCGGTTCCCGATCTTGACGCGAAGCTCGTTCAGGCCAGCCAGGAATGGCTCAGCCCGAAATACAAGGACGACGCCGCCCGGTGGGGTGAGCAGAAGACCGAGGTGTGGAAGAATTACGCCGACTGGATGTACGGGCTGAAGCTGCTGGACAAGCCGCTTGAGGCGGACAAGGCGTTCACGAACGAATTTTTGCCGGACGGGAAGTAAGTTTAATATAAAATGAACTTAAAAAAAATGACATCAGCGTGAGAGTGACGAAGGGGAAGTTTGGAACTGTAGGAGCGATAGCGATCGCCCGAAAGCTTTCCGGAGGAAAGCTCGCTTCGAAAGCATAGGCTGTCTCCGGATTTCATCCGTGAAGAACGGTATAATCAAGAAATCTGGAGATGGGCAGCGGCCGGAAGTCCAAACATTCCTCGTAGTTATAGACGATACCCAAATGGGAAAATCTCAAGTTCATTTTATATAGAGTTAAAATCTTAATTCACGGGGTTCACCATTAACGGTATGAAAGTATTAAGGTCATGAATGTATCAACGTCATGAAAGGATGATTGGGAATGGCAAGTACGCTGCTGAGCATTCAGGTGATTCCGAAAACGCCGGGAGGCGAAGACGTAATCCCATACGTGGACAAAGCAATCGAAGTGATTCAGCGCTCCGGCGTGAAGCATCAGGTGAACGCGCTGGAGACGACGATGGAGGGCGAGCTCGCCGACCTGCTGGAAATTGTCCGGGAGATGCAGGAGGCGCTGATCGAAGCGGGCTGCCCCAGCGTCATCTCGCAGGTGAAGATCGCCCATAATCCGGGCGGAATCAGCATGGACAAGCTGACGGAGAAATACCGCCCGTGAGTTCGAAGTGGAAACAAATCTGGCCGCCCTTTGTGGCGGTCCTCTTGTTTTTGGCGCTGTGGCAGGTGTCGGTTTCCTGGTCCCATGTGGAAAAATGGATGCTGCCCGCTCCCTCCGACATTTGGCGGGAGGGCATGGCCAGCGCTTCATCCCTTAAAGGGCATACGCTGGCGACGCTGCGGCTGACGCTGATCGGCTTTCCGCTCGGCGTGGCCGCGGGCCTGACCGCCGCCGTGCTGCTGCATATCGTGCCCTGGACGGCCCGCGCGCTGTACCCGCTGCTGATCTTAAGCCAGAACGTGCCGGTGATCGCGCTCGGTCCGCTGCTGGTGATCTGGTTCGGCTTCGGCCAACTGCCGAAGATTATTCTCATTGTCCTGGTGTGTTTCTTCCCCGTGGCGGTCGCGGGCCTGGGCGGGCTCGCCCAGACCGACCGCATGATGCTTCAATTCATGAAGATGGCGGGCGCTACGAGGCGGCAAATCTTCACCAAGCTGGAGCTGCCCCATGCGCTGCCCTCCCTATTCTCCGGCATCAAAATATCCTCCGCCTACGCCGTAACGGGCGCCGTGGTCGCGGAACTGATCGGCGGGAACAACGGGCTCGGCTACTATATGCAGATCCAGAAATCGGCGTACCGTACGGACCGGATGTTCGTCGCCATTATTCTAAGCGTGCTGCTGAGTCTGCTGCTGTTCGCCGCCGTTGTTCTGCTGGAGAAATGGCTGGTCCGCTGGAAGCCGCGGCGGGACGCGTAGAAACGGTCGCACAGAACGTGTATAGAAAAGTTGCATAGAAAAGAGTTATAAAGGAGGCTGCTGAAGTTGACGCGTAAGATCATTTCGTCTTCAGAGGGAGACTTGGAGGAAGGGCCGGCCCCTGGCGGCGGACATCCCCCTGTTTCCGGCGCGCCATCACCGGGCCCGGTCCGCGATGCTCCCGCGCTGGAGGTCTCCGGCATCACCAAATCATTCGCCCGGCTGGGGCGGAGCATCCCGGTGCTGGAGCAGGTGTCGCTGACGGTGAAGCGGCAGGAGTTCGTATCCATCGTCGGGCCGTCGGGCTGCGGCAAGAGCACGCTCTTTCACATCATCGGCGGGCTGGTCAAGCCAGATGCGGGCGCCGTGCGTATGAACGGCGCTCCCGTTACTGGGCAGCGAGGCAGCGTGAGCTACATGCCGCAGCAGCCGGCGCTGTTTCCTTGGCGCAGCATCGAGGAAAATGTGATTCTTGCCCGCGAGCTGAAGGGCGCGGCGCGGGGCGAAGCCCGCGAGGAAGCGCGGCGCTGGCTCGCGAAGGCTGGACTTGGCGGATTCGAGAAGGCGTATCCGCACATGCTGTCCGGCGGCATGCAGCAGCGTGCCGCCTTCCTGCGCGCGCTGCTGGCGCCCCAGGAGCTGATGCTCCTGGACGAGCCGTTCAGCGCGCTCGACGCGCTCACCCGCAGCGAGATGCAGCGCTGGCTGCTGGAGCTGTGGGAGGAGAACCGCCGCTCCGTGCTGTTCATCACGCACAGCATCGAGGAGGCGCTGCTGCTCTCCAGCCGCATCTATGTATTCTCGGGACGGCCGGGCACGCTGCTGCATACGGTCGAAGTCCCTTTCCCCCGGCCCCGCCGGGAGGAAATGACGGAGCATCCCGAATTCTTGCGGCTGAAACGGCAGTTGTCGGGATGGATGCGGGCGGAACAGGCCAAGAGCGGAGCGTTTCGCTGACCCTACTAGCCGCTCCATCCCTTTTAGGCCCCGCCAATGCAAGGAATCCGCTTCGAGCCAAACCCTTGCTTGGCGGGGCTGAACCATCGAATGTGTTCCTAACGTTCTACACTATGGATACACGTTCGAAACCCGCGTCTTTAGTAAGGACTGTCATGATCTTAGGGTGACAACTGTCACCTAAGGGCAGCAAAAAGGGTACGAACCCCGGCAATCCCATGCCGAAGCCCGTACCCTCTTTATTGAAATTCCAAACGCCTCCTGCGGACTAGACCCTACCTACGCAAAAAGCCTTTGCCCAGCAGGAAATCCTTCATATGCAGCCGGATCGGCTCCGCAAGCCGGTCCGCCATGATCGCCGACCAAGGGGTGTCCTTCGCCCCTCCGGTCCGCTTGCGCAAATACTCGGACATCGTAGCGTCGTATGCCTTGACCTGGCGCACCGTCTCTTCGGCATCGTAGCGGTCACGATGCAGCACCGCCGGCAGCGGCAGGCGCGGACGCAGCGCCGGTGCCTGATCGGGATAGCCAAGGCACATGCCGAACAGCGGATAGACCAGCTCGGGCAATCCGAGCCGCTCGGCCACCTCAGCGATCTTGTTCCGCAAGCCGCCGATGTAGACGATGCCCAGCCCCAGCGACTCCGCCGCCACGGCGGCGTTCTGCGCGGCCAGCGCGGTGTCGACGGTGGCGATGATGAAATTCTCCGCCGAATCCTCATAGGTGGCCGCGCCGTTCAGATGCGGCTTTGCCGCCTCCCGCAGCCGGTACATATCGGCGCACCAGACCAGAAAGACCGGGCATTCCGCCACATAGGCCTGGTTCCCGGCAAGCGCCGCAAGCTCCGCTTTCAGCGCCGGATCAGCCACCGCGATTACGCTGTATGCCTGCACATTGCTGGAGGTAGAGGCCATCTGCGCCGCCTGGATAATGGCGGCAAGCTGCTCTTCGCTTACCGGGTCCGGCCGGAACTTGCGGACGGAGACATGTCTGCCCAGCAGGGACAGCACCTCGTTATCAAGGGATGCCGCCTCGGACTCCCGGAGATCCTTGCTCATTGCTCCCCACTTCCTTTCAAGCCATTTTTACTCCTGCGTTATAACTTTACCCGCTGCAGCCGCAGCGCATTCAGCACGACCGAAACCGAGCTGAACGCCATAGCCGCACCCGCCAGCCAGGGCGCGAGGAATCCCAGCGCAGCTATCGGAATGCCGACCGTATTGTAGCCGAGCGCCCAGAACAGATTCTGCTTGATGTTGCCCATCGTCTTGCGGCTCATCTTGATCGCGTCGGCGATGGCCTTCAGATCGCCGCGCATCAGCGTAATATCCGCCGCTTCCATCGCCACGTCTGTCCCGGTGCCGACCGCCATGCCGATATCGGCGGTCGCCAGCGCCGGCGCATCGTTGATTCCGTCGCCGACCATCGCCACCTTCACGCCGCCCTCCTGAAGCTTCCGCACCGCCTCGGCCTTGCCTTCGGGCAGCACTTCGGCCATCACCCGGTCAATGCCGGCCTCGGCCGCGATCGCCCGCGCCGTCCGCTCATTGTCGCCGGTGATCATCACGACGTCGATCCCCATGCTCCGCAAAGCCGCCACCGCTTCACGCGAGGTCGGCTTAATCGTATCCGCGACGGCTACGATACCTTCGCTAACGCCGTCCACCGCGACCAGCATCGCCGTCTTGCCCTGCTGCTCAAGATCGTTCATGGCGTCAAGCCAGCGGGCGGCATCGACGCCGTTCTCCTCCATCATCCGGCGCGTGCCGACGATGATCTCCCTGCCCTGGACGGCGGCCTTGATACCCCGCCCGGGTACATTGGCGAAGCTTCCGGCTTCGGCCAGCGCCAGCCCTTTCTCCGCTGCGCCTGCGGCCACCGCCTCTGCCAGCGGATGCTCCGACAGCTTCTCGGCCGCCGCCGCAAGCGCCAGCAGGCTGTCTGCCGGAGCCAGCTCCGGAGCGCCCTTGAAGCCGGGCGATACAAGCACGTCCGTGAGCACCGGCTTGCCGCTCGTTACGGTGCCCGTCTTGTCGAGCACGACGAGCTGAATGCCCTGCGCGGCTTCCAGATGCTCGCCGCCCTTGAACAGAATGCCAAGCTCCGCGGCCCTGCCGGAGCCGGCCATAATCGAGGTCGGCGTCGCCAAGCCCAGCGCGCAGGGGCAGGCGATAACGAGTACGGCGATTCCTTTCTCCAGCGCTTCAGCGAACTGTCCCGGCGCCGCCCACAGATACCAGATCAGGAACGTCAATGCGGCGATGGCTACCACAATCGGCACGAAGATGCCGGAGATGACATCCGCCACCCGCTGGATCGGCGCCTTGGACCCCTGCGCTTCCTCAACTACGCGGATAATCTGGGCAAGCGCCGTGTCGCGGCCCACCTTGCGGGCTTTGATCTTTAGCACGCCGTTCTTGTTCACCGTCGCTCCAATCACGGGGTCGCCCGGCTTCTTCTCCACCGGAATGCTCTCGCCCGTAAGCATCGATTCATCTACGGATGACAAGCCTTCAGTCACTTCGCCGTCAACGGGAATCTTGGTGCCCGGCTTCACGAGCACGATATCCCCGATCACGACTTCCTCTACGGGAACGTTCATCTCCGTTCCTTCACGGATCACAAGCGCCGTCTTGGCCTGCAAGCCCATCAGACTGCGGATGGCGTCGGAGGAGCGGCCCTTCGCCAGCGCCTCGAACCATTTGCCGACCAGAATGAGCGTGATCAGCACTGCTCCGGTCTCATAGTACATTTCAACCGTATGATTCATGCCGTTCATCCGCAGGGAATCGAGCGTAAGGTACAGGCTGTAGAAGTAAGCGGCCGACGTACCCAGTGCCACCAGCACATCCATATTGGCGCTGCCGTTACGGAGCGCCTTGTAGGCGCCGACATAGAACTGCCAGCCGATAATGAACTGTACCGGCGTCGCCAGAACAAGCTGGAACCAGGGATTCATGAACAGCTCCGGAACGGGAATCCAGGACGTGAATGAGAAATGGCCGACCATCGCCCACAGAAGCGGCAGAGACAACAGCGCCGAAATCATCCATTTTATGCGCTTGCGGCTGATTTCAAGCTCCCGCCGATCGGCCGTCTCCTTCCGGTCTTCCTTCAGCGAAGCTTTGTAGCCGATCGAGTCGACCTTAGCGACGATGTCCTGGGGAGTAATCATCCCCGGGGTATATTCCACATGCGCCGTTTCAAGCGCAAGGTTAACATTGACTCCGGCAATGCCCGGCATCTTGCCAAGCACCTTCTCGATCCGGGCCGAGCAGGCGGCGCAGGTCATGCCGGAAATATCGAAGTCCGCCGCTTCCTTCACCGTGTCGTAGCCGAGCGAGCGGATCTTGTCCTCGATCTTCGGTACGCTAACAACCTTCGGATCGAAGCCCACGGACGCCTGCTCCAGCGCAAGATTGACATTCGCCCGGGAGACGCCCTCCATGCGGGATATCCCTTTCTCGATCCTCGCCGCGCAGGCGGAGCAGGTCATGCCCGTAATCTGCAAGGTCGCCTGCTCCTCTACGGGTGCCACTGCTGTTTCCTCCATAAGATCACATCCTTTTAGATACCCATAGGGGGTATGTGAATTGTAAAAAAGAGAAGGCGCGGAGCGTTATAACAGGACTTTTTATCCCTAATGCTCCATGCCTTAGTTTATGCCTCATTTAGCTTATTGAACTACGTCATAGCCCTGCTCTTCAATCGCTTCCTTGATGGTTCCCACACTGACCTTGCTGTCGTCATAATCTACCGCTACCGTCTTGGATGCCAGATCCACGGTTGCGGATGCTCCCAGATTGCTTACCGCTTTCTCCACCGAGCTTACGCAATGTCCGCAGGACATTCCCTCTACATTCAATACAACGTTCGCCATTATTAATCCTCTCCTTATTTCATTAATCTGCCGATTGTAACCAGCAGTTCGTCCACAACCTCATGTTCTCCGGCTTCGATTCTGTCAATGATACAGCTCTTCATATGGCCTTCAAGCAGCAGCTTCCCGACGCTTCCAAGCGCCGACTGAACCGCCGCAAGCTGGGTCAGAACATCATCGCAGTAGGTGTCGCGCTCAATCATGCCTTTAATCCCGCGGATCTGCCCTTCTATGCGGTTAAGCCGGGTAGTCAGCCCGTTCTTGAATTCCTGGGTATGATGGCTTTTACGCTCTTCGGAAGAATGGCAATCGCCGCCGCAGCAGTCATGCGGAACAACACCTTCATCATGCTTCTCATGTGCTGCCATGCATCAACCTCCTTAACATCACTTTAATATACCCCATAGGGGTATGTCAAGCAGCAGAAATCCATTAGCCGTGTTTTAAATTTTTCGACACATATTTTGAAAAAAATTGAGGAATATCGTCATAGTCAGAAGGATTTCCATATTTAGGGTCGAATATCCTTAATCTACATAGGATTCCTTTTATCAAAACATAGGTATAGGAGCATTCAACATGGTCTACGACGGTATTGTGCTCGGTTTGGTTGTCGGGCTGCTCCGGGGCGGATTTCGTTACGGCCTGACGCAATTCAGCAGCCTGCGCATCAGAGGCGGCTTATGGTTTCCCTTGCTTTTGCTGCTGCAGTTTGTCGTGTTTGAACTGAATGATCGGTCGGCTGCCTTTGCTTCGCTCAGCGGTATTTTCTTTGCCGGCGTGTACGTGGCAGGGCTTTACATCCTGTGGTTGAACCGGAGCACTCCGGGCTTTCTGTTCATTTTTGCCGGTGTCTTTCTGAACTTTCTCGTCATGGCCGTCAATGGCGGCAAGATGCCTGTCTCGCTGGAGGCGTCAAAGGTTCTGGACCCTTATTACGTGCAACTTCTGCAGTCGGGAGCCGTTGTTACGAAGCATTTTCTGATGGACTCCGCGACCAGGCTGTCGTTCCTTGGGGATATTATTCCGCTGTCCAAGCCTTACCCGCGCACTCAGGTCATCAGCGTTGGCGATATTGTGATGAATGTAGGGATTTTCCTCTATCTTCAGCACATTCTTGTTCCAGACAAAAGACAGATTCAAACTCAGGAGATGGAAGCCAAGCAGTCTTGACGATCCGTTATCGAAAGGGGTGAACAATTGTGAAAAAGAAATGGGACGGCATGCTGTATTCGCGCATTATTATCAATGTAGTTATCGTTGCTTCCGTGGTTTTGGCTTTGACCTCCGGATTCAGACTTATCGGCGGCGGCCGTTGATCGGATGGAACAGAGAGCAGGCTGATGTTCAGCCTGCTTTTTAGCATGCCAGGAAACCCCGCCAACTCCAAGGCCTGCGAAACCGCCTCTTTTTATACTCTTGGATTTTGCCTGTCATCATCTATGAAATCTCCGATAAATCCCTTAAAATAAATGGGACAATCAAGATACTTGTGAAAAGGAGGGTAACTTTTGCCAAAGTGGAACGCGGTCATAGCCAAGCTGAACCTGAGTCACCTGTACGCCCTTGCCATTTGCCTGATGGGACTCGGTTTGTTCACGATATATAATCAGGGCGCTTTTATTCACTATACAACTTCAACTTGGGTATGGGTGTATGCGCTATCGGGAGCGGCTGTCGTATTAACGGTCTTTACATTCCAGCTTCCTCCGCAGGGCAACGGGTTATCCCTTGACTCTTCCGTTTATCTGGCCTGTATTTTCGTATTTGGCCCCACGTTCAGCTTAACCGTCCTTCTGGTCTCGTCCGCGGTTATTTTTCTCATTGAACGTAAGACCATCTGGTGGAAGCATCTGATCAACTTTGCCATATACTCAATCATTATCGCCTCCGCATCCTTTTCCTTTACTGCCCTGGGAGGGGTACGGGGACCGCTTATGGACAACCATCTTCTGGCGTATGCTGGAGGCATGGCCATATACTTCGTGCTGAATACGATGCTGATCGTCTTTTATTACTATGTCTTCTATAATGAGAATCTGTACGAAACACTAAAAGGAATGATAAAGGACACGATCATTGCCTACCTCAGTACCCTGGTGCTGGCGCTTGTGCTGGTCATCCTTTTATACCATAATCATATTTTCGGGCTGGCCCTGTTTCTCTGTCTCAGCGTTTTGCTGTCCTATGCGTTCAAGCAGATGTTCGCGATGTACCGGGACATCGAGGAGCGGGCGAACCGTGACCCGCGGACAGGTCTGTTCAACCACAGCTATTTCGAGCTGACGCTGGAAGAGGAAATGCGCAAATCCAGAAGCACAGGCTCCTCGTTGTCGCTCGCCATGATCGATATCGATGATTTCAAGAAATATAATGACCACTTCGGCCATCTTAAGGGTGACGGGCTGATCGTTTTTTTGGCGGAATTGCTGAAAAAGGAATGCGGCGGCGCTGACATGGTCGTCTCCCGCTACGGCGGGGAAGAATTCACGATCCTGATGCCCTCATATGACACCGGGCAGGCCAAAAGCTTTCTCGACCGCCTGCGCAAGACGCTGAACAACTCCCCTTTTGAAGGGGCGGAGATTTTCCCTCAAGGCTGCTTGTCCTTTTCCTCAGGAATCGCGGGCTACCGCAGCGACATTCACGACAAATCGGAGCTTGTCGATCAGGCCGACCAGGCATTGTACTACGCCAAGAAGCAGGGCAAGAATATGGTCCATATCTACGGCCACCAATCGCCGCTTGAGCAGGATATCGATTTCAGCCAGGACGTGCGGGATATCGAGCAGCAGCTTAGCCTGTTCATGTACAAGGATCTGGAAACGTTTAAACATTCCAAAAGGGTATTCCGGTACGCTATGGACATCAGCGAGCTGCTCATGCTGGACAGCTTGTCGAAGCGCCAGTTCACGCTGGGTTCGCTGATCCATGACATCGGCAAGCTCGAAATCCCCTGGGGCATACTGAACAAGAAGGAGACGCTCACGCCCGAGGAGTGGGAAATGGTAAAATGGCATGTGACCTGGGGCAAGCAAATGGCGCTGATGGGCGACAAGTTCAAGGATTTGGCCCCTTATATCGAGCTGCACCACGAAAGGTACGACGGCAAAGGCTATCCGCACGGCTTCAAAGGCGAGGAAATTCCAAGGCTGTGCCGGATGCTGACCATTATCGATTCCTTTGACGCCATGACGACGGAACGTCCCTATCAGCAGACCAAATCGGTGGAAGAGGCGATTGTCGAGCTCAGGGCTTGCGCGGGCAGCCAATTCGATCCGCAGCTTACGGAGTTTTTTATCAGCTATATCGAATCCAGGCAGCTGCGCGCCAAGGAAACGGCGGTATAGACCTCTTCTTATCCGGCGGCGCGAAGAAACCGAAAAAGCGTGAACAGCAGGACCTCGGTCGAGCGGGGTCCTTTTTTGTCATAAAATGTATTGATTACCTATTCAAATTTGAATATAATTAGACTTCACTAAACACTCAGAAAAAGGAGTTTAAATCATGTATTCCAAAGACAGCAATCTAAAGCTTATCGTAGCCGGCCTGCTTCTCGGCATTTTGATGGCCGCGATGGACAACACAATCGTCGCCGCAGCTCTAGGTACCATTGTCGGCGAATTAGGCGGTTTGGACAAAATTGTATGGGTAACCTCGGCGTATATGGTTATGGTGATGGCCGGCACTCCCGTCTTCGGCAAGCTGTCCGATATGTACGGACGCAAACGCTTCTTCATGCTCGGACTGCTGCTGTTCCTGATCGGCTCGGCCCTCTGCGGCACCGCAGGCAGCATTACCCAGCTCAGCATCTACCGGGCGATCCAAGGTGTGGGCGGCGGCGCGCTGATGCCGATCGCGTTCACGATTATATTCGATATCTTTCCGCCGGAGAAGCGCGGCAAGATGACCGGACTGTTCGGCGCGGTCTTCGGCATCTCCAGCGTCCTCGGTCCGCTGCTCGGCGCTTATATCACCGAATATGTCGGCTGGCGCTGGATATTCTACATCAATCTCCCTCTTGGGGTGATCGCCTTCATCATGCTCGCTCTGGCCTACAAAGAATCGGTGACTCACTCCAAGCAGCGGATCGACTGGGGCGGCGCCTTTACGCTGGTCGGGGCGATTATCTGTCTTATGTTCGCTCTGGAGCTTGGCGGACAAAGGATCGGCGGACGGCAGTACGCTTGGGACTCCCCCGCTATCCTTGGCCTGTTTGCGGGCTTTGCGGTGCTGCTGATCGCCTTTCTGTTCATTGAGCGGCATGCGGCTGAACCTGTCATCACTTTCGGCATGTTTCGCAAAAGATTGTTTGCCACAAGTGCTCTGGCGGCCTTTTTCTACGGCTCGGCCTTCATTGTGGCGACCGTCTACATCCCGATCTTCGTGCAGGGCGTATTCGGCGGTTCGGCCACTAATTCGGGCCTGATTCTGATGCCAATGATGATCGGTTCTGTCGTCGGCGCCCAGCTTGGCGGCCAGCTTACCTCCCGGATAAGCTTCCGCAGCATCATGCTGCTGTCCGCAGTCTGCTTCATCGCCGGCGTCGCCCTGCTTGGCACCCTGTCGCCGGACATTTCACGCCTGCTGGTCAACATCTATATGGCCTTGACCGGATTCGGCGTCGGATTTTCCTTCTCTGTGCTTAACATGTCTTCCGTCCATCATTTTGATGTGCGGCAGCGCGGCGCGGCCACGTCGACCAATACCTTTATGCGTTCGCTCGGCATGACGCTCGGCATTACGATCTTCGGCATCATTCAGCGTAATCTGTTCACGGACAGACTCAGCAGCGCGTTCGGAAACGCCGCCCAGTCATCCGCCTTCGGCGATCCGCGAGCCGCGCTGACACCGGAAGCAAGAGCGCAAATCCCGGCCCCGGTGCTGGAGAAAATATCCGCCGCGCTGTCGTCCTCCATCGCTCACTCTTTCCTGTGGGCGCTTGTTCCCGCCGCGCTTGGATTTATCGCCGTGCTGCTGATGCCGAAAGACCGCCTGCTCGCCCGCCCGAAGATTTCGGCACCGGAGCCTGCTAAGGAGTAGAGCAGCCATGTCGATGAAGCTCGCTATTCTCGGACTGCTGCTGGAACGGGACATGCATCCCTATGAAATGATGCTGGTGATGAAAGACCGGGCGATCGACCAGATTACGAAGCTGCAAATGGGCTCCCTATACTACGCCGTCGACCAGTTGGCCAAGAACGGACAGATTGCGCAGGTTGAGATTATCCGCAGCAGCGACCGGCCGGATAAAACCATATACCGGATTACAGATTCGGGAAAAACCCTGTTCGAGCAGCTCCTGCTCCAGCTATTCAAGAAGAACGACACCCTCTATCATCCGATGTACCTTGCGCTCGCCTTCTCCCGGCATATTGATCCGGATAAGATTGCGAAGCTGCTGGAGGAGCGCATCCGGGAGACCGAGCATCAGGTCAATCTCGCTTATCAGGTCTATGAAGAGCATATTCCCATCGTTCCCCGCGCCGCGCTGCATCTCATGTACGGCAAATATGAGCACAGCCTGACGGAACTGAACTGGCTGAAGCGCCTGTACGCTGACGTACGGGCGCATAAGCTCGGCGATATCGGGAAGCCTTTGGAGCTGAAGGAGTAAGCCAGGTGTGACGCCTTGCGCCGCTTCTTCAGCGATCCAAAGTATCATAGAGTATCCTGCCGGCTTCCAAAGTTGTACAATATCTCTGAAATCATCTACCACTATGACGGAGGGATTGAATTGAAAACGTTGCCACTTAATAAGCGCGGAATTCCCGCAAGCCGGCTTGTCCTGGGCTGTATGGGTCTAGGCGGAGGCTGGGACCGCGAGGCGATTACCAAGGAGCAGATCAAGGAAGGACATGCGGCTGTTGAAGCGGCGCTCTCCATCGGCATCAATATGTTCGATCATGCTGATATTTACACCCGCGGCAAAGCGGAGCAAGTATTCGGCACCGTCCTCAAAGAACGGCCGGAGCTGCGTGAACAGATCATTCTTCAATCGAAGTGCGGCATTAAGCTGGCCGAACCGGGCGAAAGCTCCAATGTGTTCGATTTCTCCAAGAGCCATATTCTGAGCAGCGTGGACGGCATCCTGTCTCGTCTGGGAGCAGAATACCTTGATATTCTGCTGCTTCACCGGCCCGATCCGCTGATGGACCCTGAAGACGTGGGCGAAGCACTTCAACTGCTTAAGCAATCCGGCAAGGTGCGGCATTTCGGTGTCTCCAATATGAGCCAGGGGCAGATCAAGCTGCTTCAGGCATACAGCGAAGAGCCGTTTATCGTCAACCAGTTGGAAATGAGCCTTGAGAAGATCTACTGGCTCGATTCGGTCGTAAGCGTCAATCAGCAAGCCTGGAGAGAGCAGGGCATGCCCGAAGGAACGATCGAGCACTGCAGGCTGGAGAATATCCAGCTTCAGGCGTGGGGGCCGCTGGCCCAGGGCAAATACAGCGGACGCCCGCTGGACGGAGAATCCGAAGCGGTCCGCAGCACCGCGTACCTGGTCCGTACACTGGCCGATGAGAAAGGGACAACCCCGGAAGCGATTGTCCTCTCATGGCTGATGACGCATCCGGCCGCGATTCAGCCCGTCATCGGGACGGTAAATCCGAAGCGCATCGCAGCCTGCGAAGGCGCGGACAAGCTTACGCTTACCCGTAAGGAATGGTATGACCTGTACGTCAGCTCCCGGGGCGTGCGGTTGCCTTAACGATCCGCTGCCATGCCGCCGCAGAAATCGAAGGGATAGAATAGCGTCCAGCCGGTTTATAGCTTTCGGATTCGTTAGAATTTCTGGAAAATGCCTGCTTTGCCTTGTATGCAGACCTTTGCTATACTAGTACCAAAAAAACAAGGAGGGGGGCGTAACTCGTCGTGCCAGATAATATAGGACAACACATTCAGCATCTTCGTCTGGAGAAGGGATTATCTTTATCCGAGCTGGCCAGCAAGGCTGATGTGGCCAAATCATACTTAAGCAATGTTGAACGCAACATTCAATCCAACCCCTCTATCCAATTCATTGAAAAAATTGCCGAGGCTCTGGACGTTCCCGTTCACGTTCTTCTCTATGGAGAGAATTCCGATACGCAGGAGGAACTGCTGGATTCCGAATGGTTCAAGCTGGTGCAGGAGGCTATGTCCTCAGGCGTCAGCAAGCGCGAGTTTAAGGAATTTCTGGATTACCAGAAATGGCGGCTTGAACAAAAGGACCAGTAACCCAGCAAAGCCCACAAACATACAGAGGACATGACGCCGCGCCGCCATGTCCTCTTTCAAATATCAATTGATAATGCCCTGTTAGACCCCTCTTGCTATATTGCCTTAAGCGTCCTGTCATTGAAAAACTGACGAATCTCATCCACTTGGAGCCCTTGCTTCTTTGCTTTCAGAAGCAAATACACCCATTCCATATCAAGCTCTGACGTCTGCAGCTCTCCGATGTTCCCCTGGTTGGACTTGTCCAAAAAATCTCCTCCTAAGATTTTTGTCCCCAGGCAGTCCGGCCGTCGTAGTATGTAAAAATTACCTTAGACCCGTGACTTTGTGCCCCTGCCTTTCAGCAGGTTTACCTTTTACTGGACCCTTGCATTCAAGGATCTGATATTGATTCTCATTACAATGAGTCTTGCAAGAATATTATACAAGAAGTTCGTCCTAAAGTGTGTCGAATTTTGGAAATAAGTAAGTATGCGCGGAGAAAAAAAATAGAGCTGATCAAACGGCACCCGGCAGCAGAAATAAATTGAACATATGTATGATCTTAGTAGTATGAATGAACTATATACAACAAATACCCATTTTTCAAGTCTGCTAACCAAATTTTTTTGAATTCAGCGAATCATTTAATTGGTTATTTGGTCCTGTACATAATTATGCCTTTTTTCGAACGGATTGGACGAAAGCTTGAATTGATTACATATGTTGAAAGGAGCACAATAGGATGAGGCACCGGCTTTATAATGGTTTGTCTTTGTTATAGAATGTAAACGTAACCACCGCAGCTCCAAAAGCGTGCCTTCCTGATCGGCGCCACCTTTGGAGCTTAACCGTTAGGAGGATGTTTCATGTCAGCCAAAGAGTCCTACAACGAATCTGTCTGGAGCAAGTATTACGGTCCCAATCTGGGCTACATTCAGGAAAAGTACGAACATTTCGCCGAAGATCCTTCTTCAGTGGAAGCCCACTACCGCGAACTATTCACCATCTATGGCTCTCCTCCGCTGACATCCGAGGCTGCAAGAACTCCAGGACCGGCCCTGCCCGCCGATACCGACTGGCTCCGCAAAGCGGTTAGAGCCTCCAAGCTGATCGCGAGCATCCGCATTTTTGGCCATCTGGCCGCCGACATCGACCCGCTGGGACAGGGCCATACCTCCATGGCCAAATGGCTGGACCCCGAGACTTATGAGCTTACGCGCGAAGATTTGCTTGCCCTGCCGGCTTCGCTCATCTGGGAGAATGCTCCCCAGGATGTGCTGACAGGCTGGGACGCTTATCACCGGATGCGCCAAACCTATACCAAGACGATCGCCTACGAGTTCAGCCATGTCCACGACCAGCAGGAGCTTCGCTGGCTGAACAGCCAGGCTGAATCGGCCACCTCGCCCGCTCCGCTCACCCCGGCGGAACGCAAAGGGCTGCTGGGCCGGCTCATCCAGGTAGAGCAGTTCGAGACCTTCCTGCACAAGACATTCGTCGGCCAGAAGCGCTTCAGCCTGGAAGGCAATGATACGCTTGTTCCCATGCTGGACGAAATTGTCCGCGCGGCCGCGCACGACGGCGCGGAGCATATCCTGATGGGCATGGCCCACCGGGGCCGTTTGAATGTGCTCGCGCATATTTTGGGCAAACCTTACGATATTATTTTCTCCGAATTCCACCACTCCCCGAATAAGGAGCTGTTCCCGTCCGAAGGGTCCATGGGCATCAACTACGGCTGGACCGGAGATGTAAAATACCATTTGGGCGCCGACCGCGCGTTCCGCGAAGGCGAGACCGTGCGCGCCCGTCTGACGCTGGCCAACAACCCTAGCCATCTGGAATTCGTCAACCCGGTCGTCGAAGGCTTTGCGCGCGCGGCCCAGGAAGACCGGAGCGCTCCGGGGCTGCCTGGGCTGGACACGAACAAGGCTATGGCTGTGCTGATCCACGGAGACGCCGCCTTCCCCGGCGAAGGCATTGTGGCGGAGACGCTGAATATCGGCAAGCTTCAGGGATACCAGAATGGCGGAACGATCCACATCATCGTCAATAACCGGATCGGCTTCACGACCGAAAGCGAGGATTCCCGCTCCACGCACTATGCGAGCGATCTTGCCAAAGGCTATGAAATTCCGATCGTCCATGTCAATGCCGACGATCCGGAAGCCTGCATTGCCGCCGTCCGCATGGCCAGCGCTTACCGCAATCTGTTCAAAAAAGATTTTCTGATCGATCTTGTCGGTTACCGCAGACACGGACATAATGAAATGGATGATCCCGAAATGACCCAGCCGATCGTCTACGGCAAGGTAAAAAATCATCCTACCGTTCTCCGGATTTATGCCGAGAAGCTGGAGCGCGAGAAGGTGATTGCCCAGGATGAACTGGCGAAGATGATGTCCGAAGCGGACAATGTGCTTCAGCAGGCTTACGAGCGGATGAAAGAGGGCAAGCAGAAGAACGGCGAGACGAAGACAGCCGTCGCCTTGCAGACGGATGAAGAGACCTCGGCGCCTACGGCCGTGCCGCTCGGCAAGCTGCAGAGCATTAACCGCCAGCTGCTGTCCTTCCCCGAAGGCTTCAAGGTGTACCCGAAGCTGCAGCGGATTCTCCAGCGGCGCAAGGATCTGTTGAATGACGGGGAGAAGGTGGATTGGGCGCTGGCCGAAACGCTGGCTTTCGCGGCCATTCTCCAGGACGGAACGCCAATCCGCCTGAGCGGTCAGGATGCGCAGCGCGGCACCTTCTCGCAGCGTCATCTCGTGCTTCACGACAGTGAGACGGGAGCGCTCTACTCCCCGCTTCACCAACTTGAGGATGCCAAGGCTTCCTTCGGCGTCTACAACAGCCCGCTGTCGGAGGCTTCGGTGCTCGGCTACGAGTACGGCTACAACGTATTTGCGCCGGAGACATTCGTACTGTGGGAAGCGCAGTACGGCGATTTCGCCAATGCCGCGCAGGTGATTCTCGACCAGTTCATTTCTGCCGGACGCGCCAAATGGACGCAGCGCAGCAACCTGGTCATCCTGCTGCCCCATGGCTACGAAGGCCAGGGGCCGGAACACTCCAGCGGCCGATTGGAACGGTATTTGCAGCTATCCGCTGAGGAAAACTGGACGGTTGCAAATCTTACCAACGCCGCGCAGTACTTCCATCTGCTGCGCCGCCAGGCTTCTCTGTGCGGACAGGCGGACGCAAGGCCGCTCGTTATCATGACGCCGAAGAGCCTGCTCCGCAACCCGCGCAGCGCTTCTTCCGGGTTAGAGCTGGCATCCGGCCAATTTCAGCCCGTGCTCCCGGAACCGCTGCTCGGGCAGACTCCCAGCGCCGTCACACGTCTGGTCGTGTGCAGCGGAAAGATCACCATTGACCTGCAGGCCGAACTGGAAGCGGCAGCGGGCCAGGACCTTTCCCGGCTGCATATCCTTCGTCTTGAACAGCTCTATCCGTTCCCGGCGCGCGAATTGGCCGTCTACCTGAACGCTTTCACTTCTCTGCAGGAGATCGTCTGGGTGCAGGAAGAACCGAAGAACATGGGCGCCTGGAGCTATATCGAGCCTCGGCTGCGCGCTATTGCGCCCAGCAATGCCGCTGTACGGTATATCGGCCGTCCGGAACGCTCAAGCCCGGCCAGCGGGTATGCGGACGTCCACACCTTTGAACAACGCAGAATCGTCACGGAAGCACTGAACTTGAACTCGCAAACGAAAGCGGCTGTACCGTCTCCTTCCGGGACGGTGTCACGATAGCATCAATTACAATTTGGGGAGGTAGCGGCCTGTGTCCGAGATTAAAGTGCCCGATCTGGGCGAATCCATTACCGAAGGAACGATCTACAAGTGGATTGTAAAAGAAGGCGACCATGTCGGCCAGGGGGACGTGCTGGCAGAGCTTGAGACGGATAAGGTAAATCTGGAAATCAGCGCGGAGGAGAGCGGCGTCATTTCCGCCATCTTGCGTAAAGACGGGGACAATGTCGCGGTCGGGGAAGTAATCGGCCTGATCGGCAGCGGCGGGGACGGCAAGGCTTCGGCAGCGGACAGCGGCAAGCCTGCCGCACCGGAAGCGCCGGTCGTGCCTGCGGCGCAGCAGCCGGCGGCGCCACCCGCCGGTGCAGGGACCCTGGCGACCGCCCCGGAGGGCCCGGCCGCCGAGAACGGCGCCGCGTACCTGGCTTCGCCGGGTGCGCGCAAGCTCGCGCGCGAGCGCGGCATCGACCTCGGCGAGGTCGGCGCGCGCGATCCCATCGGCCGGATTGGCCAGGCCGATGTGAAGACCTTCGGCGCAGCAGCGGTACCCGCTGCGCCGAAGCCGGCACCGGCCGCGCCCGCGCAGGGCGGCGCGCCGGCCGGCAGCCCGCCGCCTGGGACCAAGGCGGCGGACGGCAAGGAGACCGAGCGCAAGCGCATGTCGCGCAGACGGTTAACGATTGCCAGCCGCCTCGTGGAGGCGCAGCATACGGCGGCCATGCTGACCACCTTCAACGAGGTGGACATGACCGCAATCCTGGATATCCGCAAGCGGCGCAAGGATAACTTCAAGGAGAAGCATGACATCGGCCTCGGCTTCATGTCTTTCTTCACCAAAGCGGTAGTCGGCGCGCTCAAGGCGTATCCGCTGCTCAATGCCGAGATTGACGGCGAGGACCTCATCATTAAGAAATTTTACGATATCGGCATCGCCGTGTCCGCCAAGGAAGGACTCGTCGTGCCTGTAGTCCGGGAGGCCGACCGGCTCAGCTTCCCGCAGATCGAGCGGCAGATCGCCGAGCTGGCTTCCAAAGCCCGCGCCAACACGCTCGCCCTCTCCGATCTTCAGGGCGGCACCTTCACGATTACCAACGGCGGCGTATTCGGTTCCCTGCTGTCAACGCCGATCCTGAATGCTCCGCAGGTCGGCATTCTGGGCATGCATAAAATCCAGCTCCGCCCGATCGCCATCGACGAAGTGACAACCGTCAACAAGCCGATGATGTACATCGCCCTGTCCTACGATCACCGGATCGTCGACGGAGCCGAAGCGGTAAGCTTTCTCGTCAAGGTCAAAGAGCTGCTGGAGGACCCTGAGGCGCTGCTGCTGGAAGGCTAAAGAAGTCCGACAAGGATGCCTTAACTCTCTTTAATCCTATCCCAAACGTTATTTCGGGATGCCGAGTCCCCTACTTTAAATGGAATGTCGTTACACTAAATGACCTCATCTTCCACGTGCCCGTGGAGTTTGAGGTCATTTTTGAATCGTCCCTATCTAATTCGAATACTTTGGCACAGTCCCGCATGCTTCCGCTCTATAACCGCAGCTCAGGTCCCGGATTCATTCACCGCCGGACGGATGGCGTGAAAGCCGCACAGCACGAAGCTCCCCGCGCGCGGTGTTTGGCGTCACATGACCACCTCGCCCGCGCTAATCTTGAGCTGAAACGGAATTCCTCCCTCTTATTTTTCAACTAGAGAGCTTATGCCTAACCTGAGAGGGAATACCTCCCTCTTAATTATGCGTTTTTGCAAAAATATAAGAAACCCCGGCCAATAAGCCGGAGCTTTTCCCGTATATGCCCGCATAAGGTCTCTTTTCCCTTAAATTAAAGGGACGTTTTCCCTCTCATTCATGCGCCTTCATAAACTAAGACTCTATCATCCTTCGTCCAGGCTTTGAAGTTAATCCCTTTATCGCTTACAGGATACCCCTTCTACTAGTTTTGCAGCACCCCAGATCTTGGGAAGCCTTTGCGAATGCATCACCGCTATCGCGATACAACCTAGCATAACCTTCATTTCAGGAACCGCTTGATGATCTTTAGCCCGTTCTTCCGGTTCGGATACCGGAACGGGAGATCGAAGCGTGTCGTCTGCTTAAGCACGCTCTTGCTGTGCGAGAACGTCTCGAAGCTCGCTTGTCCGTGATACGCTCCCATCCCGCTGCTGCCTACCCCGCCAAACGGCAGGTATGGAGAAGTAATATGATACACCGTATCATTGATGCAGCCTCCGCCAAAAGAGAGCCTCTCCCCCATTTCCTCCTGCACGCTTTGGCTTTCCGTGAACAAATACAGCGCAAGCGGCTTCGGCTGGTTGCCAATCTCTCTGATCGCCTCCGGCAGATTACCGTATTCCAGCACCGGCAGCAGCGGCCCGAAAATTTCCTCCTGCATCACGGGATCTTCCCAGCTAATATCCGTTAGAACAGTCGGTTCGATGGTTAATTTCTCCGGGTCCGTTCCTCCGCCGAATGCCAGTGTCCCGCTGCTTAGAAACGCCTTAAGCCGGTCAAAATGCTTCCTGCCGACAATCCGCGTAAACTCCGGATTCAGTAGAGGCCGTTCCCCGTATAGCTCCTTTACCGCGCTTTCCAGCTCCTTTAGGAAAGATTCCTTGACGCTTTGATGAACATAGATGTAATCCGGCGCTACGCACGTTTGTCCGGCGTTCATGAACTTCCCCCAGGCAATACGCCTCGCGGCCAGCTTGAGATTGGCGTCTTCATGAACGATGCAGGGGCTTTTTCCTCCAAGCTCCAAGGTCACCGGTGTTAGATGCTTAGCGGCGGCTTCCATAATAATCTTCCCGACCGGAACACTCCCGGTAAAAAAGATATAGTCGAACTTCTCCCTCAGCAGCGCCTCGCTCGTTTTAATCCCGCCTTGAACGACAGTAATGTAATCTTCCTGAAAGCTTGTACGGATGATCTCTGCGATTGTCTCCGAGGTTCTCGGGGTCAATTCCGACGGCTTCACGACCGCGCAGTTTCCTGCTGCGATAGCGCCGATCAATGGAGCGGCGGCCAATTGAAACGGATAATTCCAGGGAGCGAGGATCAAAGCCAAGCCGTACGGCTCGGAATAAATGCGCCCTCTGGCGCCAAAATGAGTAACCGACGTCTTTACCTTACGAGGCTTGGCCCATGCCCGCAAATGCTTCAGCGTGAAGCTGATTTCTTCAAGAACAATTCCGATTTCCGTCATGTAAGCTTCGAATTCCGATTTGTTCAGATCCGCTTTTAATGCGTTGATCAGCTGTCGTTCGCGCTGTTGTATGCCTGCTTTAAGGCGTCGGAGCGCGTCGATCCGATAGCCTAAGCTTTTTGTCTCCCCGCTTGCAAAAAAAGACCGTTGTCTGTCCGTTAGCCACCCATAGCTCTCCATTCATCAACATCCTCCGTTTGATGCATATCCGGTAAAAGAAGGCCAAGAAGGCGGCAGCAGCGCGTTCCTTTCCCCAAAGCCCTCTGCCGATTACCTTATCCCGTTCTCTTCTACCCTGTCCAGCCACTCCTGCATCAAGGCGTTGAACAGCTCCGGCTGCTCGATTTGCAGGTTATGACCCGCCCGGTCCAGCACCGCAAATGAAGTCCGGGTATATTTGTTCAGGATGGAAAAAGCATCGATATAGCCTGTCATGGCATCCTGCCTTCCCGTAACCAAGAGTCCCGGTTTATGAAATTCATCCTGATCCACCGGGAAGGAGAAGCCATACCGGGCTTTGATGGCAGCCAGAAAATCTTCGTCGGCCAACCGGATGCCTGATAAGATCTCTTCGTTGTAGCGACTCCAGGTATATTCATCAAGGACGACTCCGATTGAACGGAAATCGTCCCGTTGTTCCTTTGTAAGCTTCTCCACAAAATTCGCGTCTGTATGAACTACGGAATGTTCGGGAAGCTCCCTGTCCTTTTTCTCCGGTATAATCATTGGACAAATCAAAGCTGCGCCATCCACTTGTTCCGGACGATCTGCAATAATTCCCCTGACCATATAGCCGCCATAAGATTCCCCAACCAAACAATAGGTCTCATCCGGAAGTACGGTATCCAGAAAAGACAACACCGCTTCGAGCATCTCGTCCGAGCTGCCGATATCCTGATAATGGCGTGACTTGCCCATTCCCGGCAGATCGATGTACAACCGTCTCCAGCCTTTTTTCTCCCTAAATACAGGTTCCATACAGCCGCTCATCAGCCGATGGTCGGGACTGAAACCGTGGATCATCACTATGGGCCTGCCTTCGCCCCAATCCTCATAATAAAGCTCCGCTTTCCCGGTTTTACAGTATGGCATCTATCGTTTCCTCTCCCTTCCAGACTCTATTATCTTACCACTATATCCCTGATAGCGAAAGTGTGTTCGCATATAAAAAGAAACGGCTGCCCCGTCCTCGCAGGAGGAGGGCATCCGTTTCTCGTTTATAGTTTGAAAAAGACTGTTCCTTCAGGCCAGGTACGACCCTCAGGGAACAGTCTCCTTACATGTTTGCCGCCCTTTTTCTATTCTTTTTAACAGGTTATTGTAAACTTGTGTGGGCGGTCTCGCCGAGTTCCGACATCATTTGAAACTTACTGCTGCCTTTAAGAGATCCGTCCGTACGCGGTGCGGCTTGGAACCTCCGTATTCCGTTTGCGTTCCTTGCGCGCTCCAACCGGCGGTTTCAGAGATACGGCGATCAGGCAGGCAATCGCGCACAGCACCCCAATGGTAACGAAGGTCGGTTTGAATCCGCCAAGGAAGGCCGCGATGATCGAGCCGGACAATGCGCCCAGCCCAAAGCCTTGATAGATGATGCCATAATTCTTGTTGTGGTTCTTCAGGCCGAAGAAGTCGCTGGCAATCGCCGGAAAGACGGTAATATTGCCGCCGAAGCAGAAGGCGATAGCGGCTACGCAGGCGAAGAACAGTCCGAAGTTCAGCTGCGCGAAGCTCAGAGTCAGAGTAGCAACAGCGGTAACGGCCATTGTCACGCCAACCAGCTTCAGGCGGCTCACTTTGTCGGACAGCGCGCCGAGAATAAGGCGTCCCGCCGTGTTGAAGATAGCGATCATCGCCACCGCGTTGGCCGCGGTCTGCACATCCAATCCGGCCAGCTTCACACCGATATCCTTTACGATACCGATCAAATAAAGGCCGCTCATGCAGGCGGTGAAGAAAATGACAAACAGCAGATAGGCTTGCTTGGTGCGCAGCATTTCGCCGACCGTGTAATCCTTGACTCCGGCATCTGCCGCCGAGGGAGACGAGGAAGCTTTGACAACCGAAGCCTCACGCACAAGCAGGGAGCCAATGATAACCATTACCATGACGATCATGCCCCAGTACAGAAACGCCCGGGATACGCCGACCGAACTGATCAGACTGCCGTTCACATATTTGAAGACCAGGCTTCCTGTTCCGTAAGCGCCGACCGACACTCCCGAAATGAGACCTTTGCGGTTAGGAAACCATTTAATCAGGTTCGACAGCGAAGTGATGTAAGCCGTTCCGTCCGCATACCCGGCAATGACCCCTGCCAGCAGGTAGAGCATCGGCAGCGAGCTTGCCTGCGAGCTGAACATTAGACCGAGACCGAGCATAACTCCAGCCACAGCGGTCAGGCGGCGAAGCCCGATTTTATCCTGAAGCTTGCCCGCAAATAGTGTCGCGAATGCCAGCGCAAAGCTCGTTATAGAAAAGGTAGTGGATACCGAGCTTAGCTGCCAGCCAAATTTGGTTACGAGAGGCTGGTTGAACAAGCTCCATGTATAAATGGTACCCAGACCCATCTGCATAATGATTGTTCCCAGTACAATGAGGAAGCGGTTGTTTGCTTTAGTTCCTACCGACATGGTCATTTCCTTCTTTCGTCCGTTATTGCCGCGTTCATGAGCGCTTTTTACCTTTTTATTGTAACTCGCCTGTAAAAATGCGGATCAAATACGGAACGAAATGACAGAAAGAAGGAATGAACTGCCTCTACAGCCGCATAATCTGCCTGAATTCTTTAACCTTGCTCCGGCTGACCGGCACCTCAAAGTCAAGATCACGCAGCCTCAGCAGATACGTATTATTGAACCAGGGGATGATTTCCTTGATTTTGGACAGGTTGACGACAAAAGATCGATGGCAGCGAAAAAAACGTTCCTGCGGCAGCCGACCGTGAAACTCGCTGATGCTGACTCCCATGGAGTACTCTTCGTTTCGCGTATAAACACTCGTCGTCTTCTCCTGAGCTGAGGCATAGTAAATGTCATCGGCGTCGACGACGATAATTTTTTCATTTTTCCACAAATTGATCTTGTTGCTGACCGGACTGCGCTCTTCTTCCCCGCCGGACCGCTGCGCAAAGGCCGCCTCCAGCTTGCCCAGCATCCCCTTAATCCTGGTTTCGCTGTACGGCTTCAGGATATAATCGAACGCTTCGATCTCGAACGCTTCGGCTGCATGCTCCTTATAAGCGGTGATGAACACAATATGGGGCTTTACGGAAAATCTGCTGATATTCTGGGCCAACAGCACGCCGTCCACAGAAGGAATATTGATGTCAAGAAACAGCACATCGACTTCCTGGGTCTGCAAAAATTTCAGCGCGTCCAGACCGTCCTCAAATTGGGCGACGATCTCGATGCCGCTGTTCGCCCGGATTAGATAGGCAAGTTCCTGTCTGGCCAGCTCTTCATCTTCTACGATTATCGCTCTCATCGGCTCTCCTTTTTGACATCAAAAGTAATATCGGTCCCTTTATCCAGCCTTGTGATCGTCAGTCCCTCGCCGTAAATCAGCTTCACCCGCTGATGCACGTTGAACAACCCGATCTTATTCTCCGGCATGCTGCCATCATACACCTTCTGAATCGTTTCCTCACCGATGCCTACCCCGGTGTCGCGGATGCCGATGCGTACGCTGTCCCCCCGGTCCTTGACCGAAATGATCACCGTTCCCACGCCCCGGCCTTTCAGTATGCCATGCACAATTGCATTTTCCACCAAGGGCTGGATAATCAGGCTCGGGATGCGCACCTCCGTCTCATCGTCGATATCGTAGAGTACTTTAAGGCGTCTTCCGAAGCGCGCTTTCTCGATCTCCACATAATGCCGGACCTGCTGAAGTTCCTTGCGGATATCGATAAAGTCGTCCGTCAGCTCCAGGTTGTACCGCATATAACCCGACAGATTGATGATAAGCTCCCTGGCCTTGTCCGGGTCAATACGGATCGAAGAAACGATGGCGTTCAGCGCGTTGAACAGAAAATGAGGATTAATGCGGGTCTGCAGCGCCTTCAGCTCCGCCTTGTTCGCCATCTCCTTGATGTCTTCCACCCGCGAAACCTCCATCAGCGTGGAGATCATCTGCGACAGGCCGATGGCCATCGCCTGCAGGGAATACGTGATTTTGTGGGCCTTCGTGTAGTAGATTTTGAGCGCGCCGGTAACGATGCCCTTTTCCTTCAGCGGAATGATGATGAGCGATTTGATATGCTGATTATTGTAGTCGGTATCATTATTACGGATCGTAATCTCCCCGCTGGACAGCGTGATTTTCGTTTCCTCGCTGATAATCTCGTTCTTCTCGGCGTAATACTCTTCACCGATGCCGACATAGGCGCGAATCCACCGGGTATCCGTAATCGCAACCGCGTCCGCACCGATGTCTTCTTTGATGATCGTGCATATTTTACGCAGAGACTGTGGATTGATGCTGCGAAAATAGGGCAGTGTCTTGTTCGCAATATCCAGGGCCAGCTTGGACTGCCTTGCGGCGATCCGCTCCTTCTCCCCTTCCACGCTCTGAACGAGCATGACAATGAGTCCGACGCTGACCTGGCTCATAATCATCGGAAAGGCAATCTTCGATACAATCTCAACGCCAAGCGACGCCGGATGGGCCATGACGAGAATGAGCAGCATCGTCAGCGCTTCGCAGCCCATTCCCGCCAGAATTCCGGCCTGCCAGCGGCGCTCGGCGGACGTGCGGCGGTAGATGATTCCCGAGACGACGCCGGTTATGATGCTGGTAATCAGACAGGGCACCGAGGTGACGCCGCCGATATCGATCAGAAACCGGTGGACGCCGGAGATCAGACCGGTAATCATCCCTACCCAGGGTCCGAACAGAATGCCGCCGGCCATGATCGCCACGATCCGCACATTGACAAGCGAGCCCTCCACCTTAATTCCGCTGTACGTGCTGAATATGGCGAACAGGCTGAAAATGACGGTTGCAATAAACAGTTCCTGCGGAGTGTAGGCTCTTTTTTGAAAAATCTCCTTGAAGCGCGGCACCCGGGTCAATACAAACAGAGTCATAAGCAGCAGCGCCGCGCGTTCCAGCAGCTGCAGCAGGATGACGAACGTATACTGCATCGCTTCCTTGCCCCCATTATTAAAATATATCGGTCATTATAGACAGATGGCCCATGAATGTCCACGAAAAAAAGGAAAGCCTCCGCCTCCTTGCAGTAAGGAGAACGAGCAGCTTCCCTTGCTTGTTAATTGAAAGACCTGTTGATCCGCGTGCGGCTCCAACGGCCTAAGCCCGGTCAAGCATGCCCCGCGCAACCCAAACACCCGCCGCGCCCGCCTGGGCGAGTCCCCGCGTGATGCCTGCGCCGTCTCCGCCGCAGTAGAGGCCGGAAATTTCCGTCTCGAACGTCTCGGACAGCTTCGGACGGGCCGAATAGAACTTGGCTTCCACTCCATAGAAGAGCGTATGCTCGGAGGCGATGCCCGGCGTTACCTTTTCCAGCGCCTCGACCATTTCGATGAGACTCTTCATCGTATTGTAAGGCAGCACAAGTCCAAGGTCGCCCGGGACCGCTTCTTTGAGCGTAGGCTCGACGAAGCCTTCGGCGATTCTCGTCCCGGTGGAACGGCGTCCCCGCAAAATATCCCCGTATTTCTGCACGATAACTCCGCCGCTCGACAGGTCGTTCGCCCGTTTGCAAATTTCGCGCGCATACTCATTGGGCTTATCGAACGGCTCGGTGAATTTATGGGAAACAAGCAGCGCAAAGTTGGTGTTAGTGGAACCGAGCGCAGGGTCCTTGTACGAGTGTCCGTTCGCCGCCATAACCCCGCTGTGATTCTCCACAACAACATGTCCGGAAGGATTGCTGCAGAACGTGCGGACCCGGGTGCCGACCGAGGTATTAAAAATGAACTTGCCTTCATAGAGATGCTCGTTAATCTCCTGCATCACGACATCCGAGGTTTCCACCCGGACGCCGACGTCCACCTGGTTATTGTACATCTTCAGCCGGTGTCTCTTCAGCACATCCGTAAGCCAGGCGGAACCGTCGCGTCCCGGAGCGACCATAGCTAGTCCCGTCTCGTAAGTCTCCCCGTTCTTCAGCGTAACGCCCGTAACCCGGTGCGTGCCGTTATCATTAACCGTCTCAATGTCCTGCACTTCCGTCTTGAACAGCATATCAATCCGGGTGCGCAAGTACTCGTAAATCGACTTCAGGATTTCCAGGTTCTGCTCCGTTCCCAGATGGCGCACCTGCGCCCGCAGCAGCTTGAGTCCCGCCGCGTACCCGCGCTGCTCGATGCGCCGGATCGGTTCGGTTGTGGGATCGGTGATCGTCTCCGTCGCCCCATGCTCCAAATTGATGTCATCGACGTAGCGGATCAGCTCCAGCACTTTGGAGGGAGGCAGATAATCGGTCATCCATCCCCCGAATTCGGTCGTAATATTGAACTTTCCGTCGCTGTACGCCCCCGCCCCTCCAAAGCCTGCGGTAATGGAACAGGCCGGTAGACATCCGGCAAATTCCTTGCGTCCAGCAGCCGGCGGACAGAACTGAATCTTGTCCTCCATAATCGGGCAGCTGCGCTTATAGATGTCATGTCCCTTGTCTATCAACAGCACTTTCCAATGCGGGGCCTTCCGGGTCAGCTCATAACAGGTAAAAATCCCGGCAGGGCCGGCGCCAACGACGATTACATCATATTTACTCATCTGTTCCTCCAGAAATCGAATTTATCCATCCAAAGTAAGGGCGGCACAACAAAAATCCCGGCCGGTGTCAGGGTAGGCCAAAGGCACCCATCCGTAGCCAGGAATTTACGGTTCCCTGTAGAAACCCCCAAACCTTATCTTTGGGGATATACGAACAGTAAGTATGCGTTCAACGCCAAAGTATAGTTCCCATTTCCTGTTGCCGATAAAAACGCCGTTGTCTCTCCTAAGCTTGAGCATTGCAGGCATACAAGAAATATTTTATTAGCCAAGTGAATTTTAACGGATATAAACGAATAAGTCAATCAAAGTATCGGATATTATTCGTGTTTTGAAGAGTGATTCGCATTAATTTTAAGATTATTGTAATAAATATAGATAAAATCCGAACATTTCAATCATTCCATCGAAAGGGAGGAAAATGGGGATTTCTGTCGAATATATAAGCATCGCAACTGGAAATGAGGATCACCTTATGTTTAATTCTTTGCCTACTCCTCGTCAATTAAATTGGAACCGTGTACTGCTGAATGCCTTCTGGATTATGCTGCTGGTCCATTTATTAAATCAAATGTTTAACTCCCATAACTTGCTGCCCGATCTATTGATTCTGGGTGTCATTCTTTTGCTTGAGTGCATTTATAAATGGAAGACTGTGCATAGCGAAATCTCTATCACGATTGGAAGCTACTTTATTTCCAGTTTGATCATTTCTTTTCTATCGGAAAATATTCATGTGAAACCGTTCTTCCTGCTGCTTCCGCTCCTGGTATCTATGATCTATCTAGAGACTGCGTACCTGCTTCTGTCATCAATAGCCGCCTTGCTGTATACCGCAGTGGTGTTCGTGAGAACGATTGGCAACGATGACATGCGGATTGAAATGTTTCTGACAATGAGCATTATTGTGGCAACCTTGCTGACAGGGCTTGCCGTAATCCGCCGGGGGCGGGATTTGATCCGCTCGCTGGAAAGCTCGGAGAAATCGGAGCAGGATCTGCGCATCCAGAATATTATTATGGACCGTCTATCCAAGATTGACCCGCTGACGGATCTGTATAATCACAAGACCTTTCACGAATATTTTGGTTGGCTGATCGAACATCAAGAGTCGAATCCGTTCCCGATGCAGCTGGCCATTCTCGATATCGATAATTTTAAAAAGGTCAATGATACCTACGGGCATTCGGTAGGGGATATTGCGCTTAAACAGGTGGCGGCTACAATCCTTAAGCATATCGGTGCCGATGACTTTGCCGCCCGCTACGGGGGCGAAGAGTTCGTCGTCATTCTGACCGCCAAGCCGTTTGAGGCCGCCCATGAAGTCATGGAACGGGTCAGGACAGGCATCGCCGGTCTGCCCATTGCCGAAATGGAAGGGAAATCGGTGACGGTAAGCATCGGCATGCATGATTTTCAGGGTTCCCGCTCCAAAAGCCTCGTCTTCCAGAAGGCCGACGACGCTCTATACGAGGCCAAGAAGACGGGAAAGAACCGAATTGTCATTTTATAATGGCAGGCAAACAGCGAAAGGGATGTCCACACCAGCTTGAGGCTGGACTGGACATCCCTAATTTTTTACAGAACATGAATGACTAAAGGCTTGCTCTTGCTTGCAACATTCCACATTAAGCCCGGCCTAATCAAGCTTATGGCGCCGCAGCAGCTCCTGCGTATTCCGCTGTGAGAGCGGTCTACTGAACAGGTAGCCCTGAACCTTGTCGCATCCGGCCTCCTCAAGTATGACCAGCTGGCTGCGGTCTTCCACGCCTTCCGCCACGACCTCCAGCCCCAATTCATGACCCAGCGACACCATCGTCCGGATAAACGACTGACTGTATGAATCGTCCGACAGCGGGTCAATAAATGCCTTATCCATTTTGAGCGTGGTAATCGGCAGCTGCTGGAGGTAGCTAAGCGATGAATAGCCCGTTCCGAAGTCGTCGAGCGCGATGCGGATGCCCTGCATTTTTAAATACTCCAGCTTACCGACGATCCGCTCGAACGATTCAATGAAGACCGTCTCCGTAATCTCCAGTTCAAGGCACCCGGGGGAGATTCCGCTTTCGGACAGGACATTCAACACAGTTTGGATAAAATCGTCCTGCAGCAGCTGAATAACCGAGATATTGACCGCAATTTTACAGCAATTATTGTTCTGCCGGCACAACCCCGACATGAACTGGCAGGCCTTCCGGAGCACCCATTCCCCGATAGGGATAATCAGCCGGGAATCTTCAGCAATCTTGATGAACGACAGCGGCGAGACGAAGCCAAGATCGGGGCTGTTCCAGCGGATCAGCGCTTCAAAGCCGGAGATGGCGCCGGTATGGAGATCGATCTGCGGCTGGTAGAACAATTCAAACTCCTCATTGTCCAGCGCGCTGCGCAGATGCTTCTCGATCATCATCCGCTCGTTAAACTCAGTGTGCATCCCCTTGTCGTATACGGCATAAACGCCTTTCCCCGCTTCCTTTGCGCGGTACATCGCCACATCCGCATTTTTGAGAATTTCCTCCATCGTATTCCCGTCTTTCGGGTAGAAGGAGATCCCGATGCTGGCGGAGACATAAACGCTGCTCTCACCGATCTTGAACGGCCTCCTGAACTCGGAGAGCAGCTGCTCTGCCAGCGCCAGCACTTCATTATGCTCTTCAACATCTTTTAAGAAGACGACAAATTCATCACCGCCCAATCTTGAGAGCATGCTGCCGTCACGGACAACGATCGACTGCAGTCTCTCGCTCACCTGGCGGATGAGAATATCGCCGAACTTATGGCCCATCGTGTCATTGATGTATTTGAAATTATCCGTATCCACGAACAGCAGTGCAGCGCTGCGGTCAGGGAGTTGGAAGTATTCCTCCATCGTCTCCAGCAGACAAAGACGGTTGGGCAAATGGCTCAAAGAATCGAAATAGGCGAGATGATGCATCTTTCTCTGATTCTCCAGCAGAGTGTCATACTGGTCCACAAGCTCCTGCTGCGTTGCCGCAAGCTGCTCATAGGTCGCTTCAAGCTCCTGGTAGCTGCCGCTGAGTTTAAGCTCCATTTGTTTCCGGTTGCTAATGTCAATCAGAGAGCCAAGGAACAGCCGGATTCCTTTCCGCTTGTCGTAAGTCGCCTTGCCTCTGACTTCAAACCAGAAGTAATGCCCGTCCTTGGTCCGCATCCGGTATTCACTTTCATACACCGGCGTCAGGCCCGCCAAATGCTCCTCCCGAGCCTTGCTTGCCCGCTCCCGGTCATCGGGATGGATCAAATTAAGCACCGTTTCCACGGAAAGATCAATTTCCCCTTGTTTATATCCCATGACTTCATACCAGCGTTCGGATACCCAATGCCACCGCTTCTCGGAATCGTATTCCCACAAAAAGGCGCCGGAGGCTTCCACAGCCAGACGGAATCTTTGCTCGCTGTAGCTCAGCTTGCCGTTCTGATCCTGCAGTTCCTCCTTTGCGGACGCCAGCTCCAAATGAGTGGCTTCCAGCTTACTATAACTGGACTGAAGCTCCAGTTCATTCCGCTTAGACTCATCGATATCTATGCCGATCAGTACAAAGGCTTTTGAATTGCCGCCCCCAAGCCCCTTAATCAGCGTTGTCCGGAACGTAAAGTAACGTCCCTCGGAAACTCCGTCCGGGATCTGAAATTCCACATGGCTGACAAAATCCTGCGAGGCCGCCCGGCAGAGCAGTTCCTTCATCCTGTTTCCGCCGGGCACCTTCACCTCCGCATCGTCCAGGCTTTTTCCGATGATTTCCTTCTCCTTGAGGCCGATGACTTTTTCACCGTACTTGTTTAGACGAAGCACCGTCCTGTCCTCATAAACCGCCCAGACCAGAATGCCCGTATGCTCGATCATATCCTCGAAAAACTGCTGCTCGGCATGAATAATCCGGCGCAGATGATTAATATACATTCTGAGAAGGAACGCGCCGACGGTCAGCAGACAGCAGCCGATGACGACCCAGGCGATGGTCTTCACACGCATCCGGTTGCCATAATCCTCGGAATGATCGAAAAAATACTGCTGGTACAGCTGCTCATACGCCCCGCTCTGCTTCAACTGCTTCAGACGGTCATTAATATAAGGCACAAGCTCCGGGGATGTTTTACTGATTCCATAAGCCATGTCAGCTGGAAAAAGATTTCTCATTTTATGTATAATGCTGCCGGTCAATCCTTCTTCTACAATCAGATAATCGACGACCGCCTGATTCTCGAACAGGAGATCAATATCACCCCTGCGAAGAGCATCTAATGCTTCCGCAACCGTCGGATATACCGTATAACCGAAGCCCCCCAGACTCTTCTCAAGGACGCCCCCGGTATACTGCCCCTCCCCTACGCCGACTTTATAATTGCCCAAGTGTTCCAGATCGATCTCTTCCTTTAAATCCTGCCGGGCGTACACGGAAATACGGGTCTTCATAACAGGATTTGAAAAGAGAACATCCTTCTTCCGCTCCTCCGTTACAGCCATCATTCCCGCTGTGTCAATCTCTCCGTCACGAAGCTGGCGGTATATCCTGCTCCATGAGTCGCTGCCGTACTGAACCAGGTAGTCCTGCTTCCCGAACATCATATTGGTGAGATCAATGTCAAAGCCGGTCAAATATTCATTCTGTATGTATTTGTAGGGAGGATAGTCCAGTTCCGCCTTGTAGACGACTTCTTTTCTTGCAGCGTAAGCGGCATCCGGCAAAAGGATAAGCAGAATAAACAGCAGGAGAATGACTTTGAACCGCCTCATACAATTTCTCCTTTTCGATTTCTCCTTTATGGTATATAAGATCTTTCGACAAATATTGGGAGATATCCTGCTTAGATCAGTATAAAACACCGATTCCCAGCGTACTATCGCTCCTCATACCCATTCTTACATTTTAAATATTCCTTCTCTTGTCACATTGCTTAAAATTGTAACAATTAAAAGTGAGATATTTCACTTATCATATTGATTTTTCGACGTAATATGTGGATAATAACAATAATGGTTTTGGTGATAATGATTATCATTATTAAGAACTATTGTTAAATTTATTTTAAGGAGACTGAGTGCTTATGAACGCAGCCGCTGCCCGGACGTCACTGAAGGTTGATGATTACCTGGATCTGTTTAATCTTGCCGTCAAGGTAGGAGATTTGAAATGGCAAAAAGAAATCAAATCCCGCCTGCAGTTCATAACGTGCAAGAACTAATAACTTCCACTTGAACAGCCGCATCCGGATTGACCGGAATGCGGCTTTTTGGTCTTTCTGCTTGCGCTGTCACCTTCCGTATGCGTGTAACTCCAAAGGCTTAACTTTTTTTATTCTACCCGCCTGCCTGCATCAATTCGATAAATCGCTTGAAGGAGGAGGACAGCCAGCGGTCTTTGCGGTATATCAGTTGGATGAAGAAGCCTTTGCCGCCGTCTTCCGACACTGGAATCGCCTTTAGCTCCCCCCGCCGCAGTTCTTCTGAAACCGTGTAGCCCGGAAGAAAAGCAATGCCCCATTCATGCTTGACGGCCTGCTTGATCCCCTCCAGATTGCCGAACTCCAGCTCCACTCTCGGCGTCAATCCCAAACCTCTCATTTTTTGCAGCAAAAAATTCCGGTACGTACACGTATCCTCGGTCAGAACGAGCGGCTCGGCGGCAAGCCTGGATAACTCTGCCGAACCATGGCCCGCCAGCGGGTGTCCGGGATGGACGATGATGAACAGTTCCTCCGGCTGAAGAGCCAAGACTTGAAGCTCATCCGATGCATAGGGCATGTCAAAAATCAGGCCGAAATCGGCGGATTTATTTCGTACAGCGGCAATAATGTCAGTTTCGGAGCCCGGCAGCACACGGATGCGGATATCCGGATACTGCTTACGGTAATGATGCAACCGCTGCGGCAAAAAATAGGCGGCAAGCGTCTCAATCGAACCGATCGCCAGCTCTCCCGTCTGCCCTTCGGCGATGACCTCCTTCGCTTCCTCGCTCAGCGCCAGCATTTGGCGGGCATAACGGAGCAGCGTTCGGCCGGCAAAGGTCGGGGCCATGCCTCTCCCCGAACGCTCCAGCAGCTTCGCCCCGTACATTTCCTCCAGCTTAGCGATCTGAGCGGTTACGCTGGACTGCGCGTACCCCAGGTTTTCCGCCGCCCGTGTATGGCTGCCGCTAGCGGCAACCTCGCAAAAGGTACGCAAATAGGTAAGCTCCATCCCGCATCCTCCCATTTAAATATCATTAATTTCGATAATTGTTATCCAATACTATAGATAACTACAATGACCGAATCAAGCTAAAATAAAGAAAACAGCCAATTCATAATTTCAAGGAGGATGACAGCATGAATTTCAAACCGAAATCGCAGGTGCTGGCCGCCCCGGCTACCTCTCCTGCCGAGGCCGAAGCCTATTTTGCCGCAAAAGGAAGATTTGAGACCGATGTGGCTGACGTCGCTTACGATATCCGCGAAGGAATCCAAAGCTTTACTCTGGTCGATGTCCGCGACGCCCGTTCCTATGAAGAAGCGCATCTGCCCGGCGCCGTCTCTCTCCCCTCGGGACATCTTGGCAGCGGCGGACTTGCAGCACTTCCGCAGGATAAAGTGCTGGTCCTGTACTGTTGGGGTCCGGCCTGCAACGGGGCCACCAAAGCGGCCGCTCGGCTGGCCGCGCAGGGCTACCGGGTCAAAGAGATGCTCGGCGGCATCGAGTATTGGCGGCGGGAAGGCGGCCCGCTGGAAGGCGCGCTTCGGGAGGAAGCGCCGCTCTGCTGGCATATGCCGCCAATGCCGCCGCAGGTTTAAATCCTGCTGTCTGCAAAGGTTAGATAGCGTCCATGCTGGGCACACCAAAAAAGCAGCCGCATGAGGGCCGCTTTTTTGGTGGCGATTGGTTTGGGTCTAATAAGTATTATCCGTATAAACTCCAGACAAACCTAAGCCATCAAAGACATAACTATATTTAGAAAAAACTTCTCCTACCGGAGTCCCGCCAGAAGTAAAACTCCCTTTATAGATGCCTTCTACGCGAGCATAATTCTTTACCCCATTATTTGCGATCGAATAAGCCAGACCTCCGCTATCACCAGGAGTAAGTCCGCCATATTCTGTTCTCACTAAATGCATAGTGACTCCAGGAAGACTTAAATCACTATCTAGTATTTCTAAAAGAGGAGTGCCAGTACCGCCTAAAGATGTCGCATGAATTTTCACGTAATCACCCACTTGGCGATACTGTCCGGAATAATCAGTAGTACCAATGGTCATTGTACTTCCACTAAGATGTACACTTGGATTAAGTCCAGAATTATATGTAACATACCCTGCATCATAATTCGAAGCCGAATTGCTATTTGCGTTTGATATTGAGCCTATGGAAATAGCTCCATCGGACAAATCATAGTACGTTCCGTTTAAGCAATGTCCTGCTGTAACACCCACATCATAACCATTCACTCTTCCATTGAAACCAAGACTGCATCTTTCCCATGAAGATCCATCACTGTATTTTTCAATCTGTTCACCCGGGTATAAATTATAGGCATTATCTTTAATTTCTAAATCGCCAACAATCCAGTTAATTATGTCTTCATTTAAATATTTCAAAATCTTGTTCTTTTTTTCATTTAAATTCTCTTGCGTAATATAAACATTGACTTTATTCTGTTTGTTATCAATTCCGACGCCTTCAAGGTTTAAAGACTCTGCAGCTTTTAAAATTTTTTCCTTTCCCTTGTAAAGTTCATCCTCGGAGTATTTCACATATTTGAATTTCAGTTTATCTTTCCGTTTACTTTTTTTCTTTAATACAGTTTCAAGGTTATTAGACTTGACTTTGCTAGTTAAGAGTACCACATTACTTCCGTTTTTTTCAGTATATGCGCCGGCATAAGAATCTTTAAAATGGGCAGCGATATATTCTTGCAATTGAACACGATCATTTTGTAATAGGGAAAACTCCTTGTCCTCGGATTCCTGAGATACCGCTACCGCGTTAACTGGAGCTGGGCCCGGGTCAATTGGTATGTCAAAATTTGAATTTGGAACAGGGTCCGGTATACCCACACCCCCAAGATCATTCGCAAAAGCAGAGACAGATAAAAGCATAATTGAAATTGTGATAATTATAGCAATTGAGAGCAACTTTCTTTTCATTCTTAGAAACTCCTTGTGACCATTTTTTGGATAATTCCTGGCGTTGCAAGATCACGACTTTGCATTTTGCCTTGGCGTCATCAAATTACTGGACGCACCAACCACTCTCCCCATCTGCGCTTCTAGAGGCCAGAGGCTGGTAGAAAGTGAGTTTACCACTTCTTTTATCGGTTTGTACTAAACTATTCTTTATGACGAATGACCAGATCCGGAGTTTCCCTCGCTGATAAATAGAGCCCTCTATGCTGGCTGCAGGCAAAGATCTTGCTTGTTATGGAAACCCGCAGCGTGCAGACCGCGAGCTTCCCATCCCTATTTTTAGTGTGCTTCATCGTCCAGGAAAGGCTTGTTCACATAAAAGTACATGACGCCCATCAGCACGCCGCCGCCGATCAAATTGCCGAGGGTGACTGGAACCAGGTTGTGCACGACACCGCCCCAGGAGATCGTTCCCGGGTGATCCAGCACAAGCGCAATCGCGAACGTACACATATTAGCAATACTGTGTTCATAGCCCGAAATAAAGAAGCAGAATACAAACAATACCATGGCGAACAATTTGGCGCCGTCGGCCTTCATCGACATCGGCACGAAAAAAGCGAGACAAACGAGCCAGTTACAAAGGACCGCCCGCCAGAACAGCTGGATCGCCGGAGCCTCCATTTTATGAGCAACGACATTGAGCAGGAACCCGTTTACATTCGGATCATAGAATAGACCGGTCAAATAGATGAGCAGTGCAAACGCTGTTGCACCCAGAATATTCCCTATGTAGCTCCACACCCACATTCGCCCTACATCCGTCCACTGCATCTTCTTGCGGAGCGCCGCATAGGTGTAGTAGAACGTATCACCGGTAAACAGGTCGCCCCCGCCATATGAAATAAGAATGATAGCGGCTCCAAATGTAACGGCGGCCATGGGATAGGTCATTGGAGAATGCTCCATGTAAAAAAAGTTCCCGGTTTTAAATGCCACAATAACCCCGAACCCGATAAACATACTGGCCAGCATCGCGCGGGCAATGTAGCGGAATAGACTGTTGCGGTATACCTTTTGCTTCTTGAGCGCCAACTGCTCGACTTTTAATAGGGCTTCATTCTCCATAGTTCCTCCGTAGGTTGTCGTATTTTTAGCAGCCTTTTGGGATAACGCGAGCTTCGGACTTATTATACCCAATAAACCGCAAAAAAACGCTTGAAACAACAAACCTCGAAGATTGGCGAATAATCTCTATTGTCAGGAATTCCTGTCGTTATTAAGCTCGGCGATTCCTGCCGCCTTCTTACTGCTTGCCGCTACAAGAAGCACGAGAATCAGGCCCCCCAGGATCATAAGACAGCCCCTCCCCCCGTATTTGCCGCGCCCTGTCGCAATGTATGTGCAGGAGAGAGGGATTATGATTGCAGCGGCATGAAAAAAAGACCTGTTCGATCAAATCGGACAAGCCTGGCAATTATTCAATAGAAGGGGGTTGTCCCGGTTCAGAAAGCTGCCGTAGCCTGTGGTCCGCTGCAGCTGTTTTAGCATCTGCATATCGGGGACCGGCTGTTTAATGACGGACTTCGTTCTTCGCTTCACTCTGCTTACGGCCTGCGCTGTACAGAATTGTTCCGACAAAGACAGCGATAATGACGGCAAAGAAGATAACATGGGGCATTTCGTATCCGAAAGCGCCGGCCAGCATTTTACCGGCAATAATCGCAATCAGCAGGAAAGCCATCTGCTCCAGTTCGGGGAATTTCTCGATCAGCTTAAGGAAGATCTGCGCCACGCCGCGCATCATCAGCACGCCCAGAATACCGCCCATGAACAGCACCCATACTTCGCTGCTTAGGCCGAAGGCGGCAATGACACTGTCGATACTGAAGGCAATATCCATCAGTTCAACGAGCAGCACCGTTCTCCAGAAGGAGGCTCCCTTATTCTCTACCTTTTCGTTCCCGCCGCCCTTGAAGATTCCTTTATAGGCTATGTAGAAGAGATAGAGGGCGCCGAGCACCTTAACCAATGTGAACTTGATGAGGTAAGTGCCAAGACCGATGGCCAAGAAACGGAATAGATAAGCTCCCAGAATCCCGTAAAAGAGCGCCTTCTTCTGCTGCTCTTTGGGTAAATGCTTGACCATTACGGCAAGCACGAGCGCGTTGTCCGCCGAGAGCAGACCTTCCAGCAGGACCAGACTTGCGATAATGCCCCAGCTTACGGGGTCCGACAGCGTAGCGATTACATCATGCCATGAGAAAAAATGGCCATAGCTGTCGCTCATGCTCCTAAAAAAATTTGATAATCCCTCCATCTTCGCTTGCCTCCGGTAAAATCATATTATTATTTGTTCGCGTCCCAGGTTATACATACCGCTCCGCCAACTGGCTGATATGCGCCGCGTGGCTGCCTTCGCCGATCGCCGCAAATTTCCACTCCGATTCGTGTCTGTACAGCTCTCCGCTGATCAGGGCGGTGAACCCGGAGTAGTTATCCGACAGGTTATACTTCACCAGCTCGGCCCCGCCTGAAGCATTCTTCACACGGATATACGCCGACTTGATCATACCGAAATCCTGTTCGCGATCCATGGCGTCGTAGATATTGACGACAACCAGAATCCGATGCACATCGAATGGGACCGCGTCCAGGTTCACCCTGATTTGCTCATCATCCCCGTCATCATCGCCCGTCAGATTATCGCCGGAATGAACGACCGAATTACAAGCGCTCTGCATATTATGGAAGCAGACCAGATTGGTCTTCTTCGTCAATTTCCCATCAACATTCAGCAGCAGGGCCGAGGCGTCACAGTCGATATAGGCCTTCTGCCTGGAGCCGAACAATTCCTTGTTCTCTGCAGGGTCCCAGCCCAGACCGACGATCACGTTCTTCAGACCTGAATTGCCTTTGGTCAGATCAATGTTCTGGCCCTTTGCCAAATGAATTCCAGCCAAGCGTGATCCCTCACTTTCAAAAAATGCATATACAAAGTCATACGCTTAGAAATGGAATTTGTTTCAATACGGCGGACAATCATTTCCCCCGCTGCCTACAATACCTTCGACAAAAATTCCCGGGTCCGCACATGCTGCGGATTTCCGAACAGCGCCTCAGGCGCCCCTTCTTCCACAATGGCGCCCTGCTCCATGAACAGCACCCGGTCGCCCACCTCGCGCGCAAAGCCCATCTCATGCGTGACGACGACCATCGTCATCCCTTCGCGGGCCAGATCCTTCATGACGGCCAGCACCTCGCCGACCATCTCCGGGTCGAGCGCCGATGTCGGCTCGTCGAACAGCATTATTTTCGGCTCCATGGCCAGCGCTCTGGCAATAGCTACGCGCTGAGCCTGTCCGCCGGACAGGGAAGCGGGATATGCCTCGGCCTTTTCGGCGAGCCCGACCTTTTTCAGCAGCTCCAGCGCCTTGCGGCGGGCCTGCTCCTCTGGCCATTTGCGAACCTGAATCGGCGCCAGCATAATATTCTCGATCACCTTTTTATGCGGAAACAGATTGAACTGCTGGAATACCATCCCAACCTCGGTCCGGACCTCGTTGATCCGC
Organism: Paenibacillus durus ATCC 35681; assembly: GCF_000993825.1. Lineage (NCBI taxonomy): Bacteria > Bacillati > Bacillota > Bacilli > Caryophanales > Paenibacillaceae > Paenibacillus > Paenibacillus durus. Next base: position 5,063,927 of record NZ_CP011114.1, on the reverse strand, counting down.
GTCTTCTTGTCCATCAAGTTGACGCCCTCGATCACGATCTCGCCTCCCTGCGGCTGCTCCAGCAGGTTCAGACAACGGAGGAAGGTCGATTTGCCCGAGCCCGAAGGCCCGATTACGACGACAACCTCCCGGCTGTTAATGTTAATACTGATATCGCCAAGCACCGTATGGCTTCCAAACGACTTGCGAAGATGTCTCACTGAAATAATCGGTTCCATGATAGTTTACATCCTCCGTTCGATATAGGCCAGTAGCTTGTTCAGCGAATAGGTGAGAATAAAATAAATAACCGCCGCCGTCAAATACGGCTCCCAAATTCGCATGTACTGGCCTTTCATCGTATTGCCCCAGTACATGATTTCCGGCGCCGCGACGAGCGCGAGCAGCGAAGAATCCTTGACCAGCACGATGAACTCATTGCCGAAAGCCGGCACCATTCGCTTGATGGCCTGCGGCAGCACCACGAACCGCATCGACTGCCGCCTGGTCATACCCAGAGACAGCGCCGCCTCCCGCTGGCCGGAATCGACCGACTGAATGCCCGCCCGGAAGATTTCCGCCGCATAGGCCGCCGAGTTGAGCGACAGCGCGACAACGCCGGAAATCAGCGCGTTCGTACTTCCGTAAAGGAAAGGCACCAGCCCGAAATGTACGATCAAAATCTGCACGTACAGCGGAGTGCCCCGAAAGATATTGACATAGACGTCAAAAGGCCAGCGCCAAAGCGGGCTCTTCAGCATTCTGCCGAATCCGATCCCCAGTCCGAGTATGGACCCCAGTATAATAGAGGCGATTGAAAAACCGATCGTATACAAGGTTCCCCGTAAAAATAATGGCAAGTACCCCCAAATGATGTCGAAATTGAAATCCATCTTTCTCTTCCCCTTCTCTTCTTTTCGCGGGTAGACGGTATGCCACCGTTCCCTGTAGCTTCTCTGTCAAAAAAACAAGCACGCGCAATAGTGTTGATTACGCATGCTTGTTGTCGTCTTGCACCGCTTACTTCGCATTCTTCAAATTAGTTAGATCGGGAGCTTCTCCGAACCATTTCTTGTAGATCTCCTCGTACTTGCCGTTCTCAATTACCTTTTGGATCGCCGGATCAAGCTTTGCTTTCAGCTCGCTGCCCTTCGGAAACAGAATCCCGTAATACTCGGAGCCGAAGTTCGGCGTATCTTTGATGCCGACCAGCTTCATCTTAGGATTGTTCTTGATGTACTCGCGAACGATCGCGATATCGGCCACAACCGCGTCCGCACCTCCATTGTCCAGCTCCATCATCGCTACCGCGTTGCTGTCAAAGCGCTTCAGCTTCGTGTTGCCCACGCCCATAATCTTGCTCATCAGTTCATCGGCGGTAGTGGCCGTCTGTACGGCAACCGTCTTGTCTTTCAGGTCCAGCGCACTCTTGATGTCGCTGCCTTCCTTGACCATAATCATATTGGTCGATTCAAAGTAAGGAATAGAGAAATCATAAGTCTGCTTGCGCTCATCGGTAATGGACACAGCAGACAGGCCTGCCTGATATTCCGTACCCTGCTGCACGCTCTGAAGCATCGTATCCCAGCCGGTATTTACCACTTCGTATTTCATTCCCGCTTCTTCCATAACCGCAGCGATAAAGTCGATGTCGAAGCCCTTGATCGTATCCTTGTCCATGTATTCCATCGGCGCATAAGTAGCGTCGCTCGCGAACTTAACGACTGTTTCTGGGGCGTTTGTTTCTGCGGCGCTGCTGCCTGTATTGCTTGCGCTGCTTGCATTATTTGCGTTATCCGATCCGCAGCCCGCTATAGCCAATACCAAAATTGCGATTAAAGCTGACAAAATCCATTTATTTCGGGTCTTCATCTCTTTTCTGGTCTCCACTCTCTCAATCCCCCTGAGAAATTATCTATAATACAAAGAGATTTTAACAGATTAAAGCGCAGATGACAATTATCATTTCCTCATGATGTTATGTTACATCACACATTATCGGAAGTTTGTAACAATTTATCTTTCAAAAAAGAGCACTGCCAAGAGTGTAACATCTTGGTCAGTGCCCTGGTATAAAAATCTGTGAAATTTTGTTAAAAAGTTAGGTCTCCGTCATAGGAAGCAATCAGGCGATACAGCTCCGGACGGCGGTCGCGGAAGATGCCCCACTCAATCCGCAGAGTCTCCAGCGCGTCCAGATCGAACTCGCCGACCAGCACCGTCTCTTCGTCCCGTCCGGCCTCGGCGATCTTGTTGCCCTGCGGACCGGCGATAAACGAGGACCCGTAGAAATTGATGCTCGATTCTTCGTCCTCTTCAGGGCCGATGCGGTTGGAGGCCACCACAGGAATCAGGTTGGCCGCGGCATGGCCGAGCATGCACATCTGCCAGTGATCCTTCGAATCAATGGAGCTGTCCTGCGGCTCCGAGCCGATGGCCGTCGGATAGAACAGAAGCTCGGCGCCCATCAGCGTCATGACGCGCGCCGCTTCCGGATACCATTGATCCCAGCATACGCCTACCCCGATTTTGGCGTAACGTGTGTTCCATACTTTAAAGCCGGTGTCCCCGGGATTGAAATAGAATTTCTCCTCATAGCCGGGACCGTCCGGAATATGGCTCTTCCGATATTTGCCAAGGATGCTGCCATCGGCGTCAATGACGGCCAAGGAATTGTAGCGCGCATAGTTCTTCTTCTCATAGAAGCTGATCGGCAGCACGACCTTCAGCTCTTTTGCCACCTCTTTAAAATGGTTCACGGCTTTATTCTGTTCCAGTTCCGTCGCGTACTCATAATAATCCGATTTTTCCTTCTGGCAGAAGTACGGCGTCTCGAACAGCTCCTGCAGCAAAATAATCTGCGCTCCCTGCGCTGCCGCCTCCCGAACCAGCTTATCGGCCTTGGCAATATTCTCCTCGATATTTCCGGAGCAGCTCATCTGCGTTGCGGCTACTTTTACGTTTCTCAAGCTTGTTCCTCCTTGCTATGACTGAAATCAAAATGCATGAACTATTGGGGCCGGCATTTGCTGCGTCGTGCAGTGCACATTGCCGCCCTCACGGATGACCGCCATTCCATTCACCGTGCGGATTCGCCGGTCAGGGAACAGACGCTTTAGCGTCTCCTCCGCGAGCGTATCGCTCTCGGCCGCACCGAACACAGGCAGGATAATCCCGCCGTTAACAAAATAGAAGTTCAGATAGCTGAGCGTCAACCGGTTACCCTCATGATCCGCGCGCGGAGGCTGCTGGATTTTGACGATCTCCAGCTTCCGGCCCTTAGCATCCGTCGCATTCTCTAGAATGCGCAGATTCTCTTGCGTAATTTCATAATTCTCGTCCTGCGGGTCTTCACAGACCTGAATGATAACCTTGCCTGAAGCAGCGAAGCAGGCGATATTATCGACATGTCCGTCGGTCTCGTCGCCGCTGAGGCCGCGCTTCAGCCAGATAATCTTGTCCGCGCCGGTGTACTGGCGAAGAACCTCCTCAATATCTCCCCGTCCCAGCCCGGGATTGCGGTTCGGATTCAGCAGACACTCCTCGGTCGTAATCAGCGTCCCTTCGCCGTCGGTATGAAAGGAACCTCCTTCCATTACAATCGGCGCGTCGAACCGGGCAACCTTCACCGTCTCGATTATTTGCGGAGCAACCTTGTCGTCGAGATCCCATGGCGAGTATTTGCCGCCCCAGGCATTGAACTTCCAGTTGATACCGGCAAGCTGCCCGCCTGTGTTCATGACAAAGGTCGGCCCGTTATCCCGCAGCCAAGCGTCGCTGTGTTCAATCGGCAGGAAGGTGATTCCGGGCCCGCTTACCAGGCGCATGACCTCCTCCTGCTCGTCCGGACCCACAACGACCGTCACCGGCTCGAATTCGGCGATGGCCCGGATAATATCCGCATATCCTTGGCATACGGATTCATGGTCGTCCGGAAAGCACATGGATGCCTGCACCGGCCAGGAAATAAACGTACGCTCATGCTTCGCCCATTCGGGCGGCATGCTATAATTTAAAGCTTTAGGATTCATCATTTTAGCTCACTTTACATTAGTCTTCGGAATACACTTTCCCGGCATTCCTTACCCATCATACAATATTATCAACGCGGGCTCAATTGCGCCAGGACGACTGAAATCCGGCATTTTCCGGCAGAGGAATGATCGGCCGCATAAAAAACCGGACGCATGCGCCCGGTCTTCATTCATGCCCGCAGCGGCGGGCGTATTCTTTTTGCGAATCAGGATATCCGGATCGACTTCACCGTCTCACCCGCAAAGCTCTTTACCGTAAACTCTCCGCCCTCAAGTACGCCATAGGAATTGGGATTGTTTTCTTTAGGGAGCGAAATGGAGCCGGGGTTAAGCACGTAGATGCCTTCCTTGACGTCGGCCACCGGAACATGGGTATGCCCCTGGATGAAAATATCCCCTTCGCTGAGGTCCGGCAGATTCTCAATGCTGAAGCCATGTCCATGCGTGACGTAAATGCGTCTGCCTTCATACAGAATTTGCGTATAGTCGCCCATCATCGGAAAATCGAGCAGCATCTGATCCACCTCGGAGTCGCAGTTCCCCCGCACAGCTGTAATCTGCCGCTTAATCGCATTGAGTTCCTGCGCCACTCCCTTAGGGTCATAACCTTCGGGCAGCGGATTGCGGGGACCGTGGTACATGAAATCTCCCAGAATAACGAGGCCGTCCGGCTTCTCCTCAGCAAATTTCTCCAGCGCTTTCTTTAACCAGTGCAGCGAACCGTGAATATCGGAAATAAACATCAGCTTCATGCATTTCCCGCCCTTTCCTGTTTTGGATATGTACTATTACCACTATACCAACGTCCCGGACACGCAAAAAGCCCCACAAAGTGAGGCCTTTCCTTGATGTTGGTCAGATATTATGCCTGGACCCCGAAAATAATACCGGTAAAGGGGGGCCGGCTCCTTAGCCGGACGCCCCGCTGCTGCTATCGTGCTTGCTTCTTGTCTGCGGCTGCTTAGGCCTTAAGGCAGATTCGAGGAGCCCATCAGATAACGGTCCACTTCCCGTGCAGCCTGGCGGCCTTCGCTGATCGCCCACACGATAAGGCTCTGTCCGCGGCGCATGTCGCCGGCGGCAAAGACGCCGTCTACATTAGTCGTATGCACTCCATATTCGGCCTTGATGTTGGACCGCTCGTCGCGCTCCAGACCAAGCTGGCTTGCCAGCGGATCTTCCGGTCCGGTGAAGCCCAGCGCCAGCAGCACGAGCTGCGCGGGAATGACTTCCTCGCTGCCCGGAACTTCTTTGGGCACCATACGGCCATCTTCGCTGCGCACCCATTCGATCCGTACCGTGTGCAGTTCCTTCACATGCCCGTTCTCATCCCCGGCGAACCGCTTCGTCGATACAAGATAGCGGCGCGGATCTTCCTGATACAATGCTTTCGCTTCCACCTGTCCGTAGTCCACCTTAAGCACCTTCGGGAATTCCGGCCACGGATTGCTCGGCTGGCGGGTGAGCGGCGCTTGCGGCATGATCTCCAGTTGGATTACGCTCTTGCAGCCATGACGGATGGAGGTCGCCACGCAGTCGGTGCCGGTATCGCCGCCGCCGATCACGACAACATCTTTGCCGGCCGCAGACAGGTACTCGCCGTCCTGAAGCTCCGAATCAAGCAGGCTCTTCGTATTCAGGGTAAGGAATTCCATCGCCTGGTAGATGCCGGACAGCCCTCTTCCTTCGATCGGAAGATCCCGGGTCTTCGTCGAACCCGCGCAGAGCACAACCGCATCATACTGCGCCTTCAGTTCCTCAGCCGAAATATCCTTGCCGATTTCCTTTCCGGTTATAAAGTTAACCCCTTCGGCCTCAAGCAGATCAACCCGGCGCTGTACCTTCTTCTTGTCGAGCTTCATATTCGGGATGCCATAGGTTAGCAGTCCGCCGATCCGGTCAGCCCGTTCATAGACGGTGACCGTGTGGCCCGCTTTGTTAAGCTGCGCCGCGCACGCCAGACCCGCCGGTCCCGAGCCGACGACGGCCACGCTTTTACCGGTGCGCGCAAGCGGAGGCTCAGGCTTGATCCAGCCTTCTTCGAAGCCTTTGTCCACGATTGCTTTCTCGATGGTACGGATGGTCACGGGCTGGCCGTTCATTCCCACCGTACAAGCGCCCTCACAAGGCGAAGGACATACACGGCTCGTAAATTCAGGGAAGTTATTGGTCTTCTGCAGCCGCTTCAGGGCTACCTCCCAATTCCCTTTGTATACAAGATCATTCCATTCCGGAATCAGATTATGAAGGGGACAGCCGGAGGCCATGCCCGACAGCAGACGCCCCACATGACAAAAAGGCGTTCCACAGTCCATACAGCGCGCACCCTGCTCACGCAGCTGCTCCTCATCCATCGGTACCGAAAATTCATTCCAGTTCTTGATCCGCTCCAGCGCTTCGCATTCCGAAGGCGTTACACGCTGATATTCCATAAATCCCGTAGATTTACCCATCCCTGTCATCCTCCGTGTCTTCTTGGATTTCCGCCGGACCGGCCGGCGATGTATTCTAGGGTGCCGCTTACACCAAGGACTTCAGTCCCTTCCGAGCGCCCGTTCGTATGACGCTGTAAAGCAGCAAAGCAGCAGGCCGCAACCGGGCGATTGACGCCGGCTGTACGGTTGTCCGCCACATTTAAAATTAGAAGTAATAAGTGACTACATAGTACCATCCGCTTTCCGTATCCGAACGTGAGCAATGTCACCTTTTGTTGAAATCGAGAACATCATTTTGCCATTATCACATAAATTTCAAATTTGAATCAATTTAACTTGATTCCTGGCGGCACAACCCGTGAGTCTCTTCGAATAAGAAAAAGACCCCAAAAGGGGTCTAGGGGTCCGAACAATCACGGCACCGCCAGCACCGTCATTCCGATGCCCCGGATAATGGCCTGTTCTTTGGTTAGACGGACAATTTGTTCTCCGCCCAGCAGCGGCTGCCATTCTCCCAGCTTCGGAAGCGCCAGCGACATCTCACCTACATTCGCTTTATAAACCACGTACAAGTGGCTCGCCGAATCTCCCCCTGCGTGATTACGCAGCGTATAGGCTACTGCTCCGCCAGGGCTACGTTCAAAGAAAAGACCCCGGCGAATCTCCTCCGCGCTCCGCAGCCGGAACGCCGGATGCTCTTTGCGCAGCACAATTAATTTCTTCATATATTCAACATCATCCTGATGGGCGGCGCACCGCTGCCAATCGAGCCAATTGATGTCTTCCGGACCGTTATAGCTGTTCTCAATGCCGTTCTTCGTCCGCATGAACTCCTGCCCGGCATGCAGAAACGGAATGCCCTGGCTCGTCAGCACCATTGCGGAAGCAAGCCGGTGCATAGCCCGGCGTTCCTCGTCCGTCGCCCCTTCGGTAGACAGCAGCAGTTTATCCCACAGCGTATGATTATCATGGCATTCCACAAAGTTGACGGACTGCTGCGGCTCCTGGGCGAACTGCCAGATCCCCGGCCCGTAAGTGATTCCTCCGGCGATTCCGGCCATAACCCCGTTCTCGGTTCCGGCTCCTCCGCTGACGAAGCCTTTGCGGTTATGCAGAAAAATGCTTCCCTTAACCGCGTCACGGAAGCCGTCGTTAAACTGGCCGAACCTTGGCAGCGAGGCGCTGTTCTGCTGGTTCGCCCGCTGCGAAGGCGCAAGCTCCGTGTCCATCACCCAGCCCTCCCCGATCGTCAGGATGGAAGGGTCCAGCTCATCGAGCCGCCGGCGGATCTCCGTCATGGTTCCGATGTCCATGAGGCCCATCAGATCGAAGCGGAAGCCGTCGATATGGTACTCCCTAGCCCAATACAGCACGGAATCGGCAATATAGCGGGACATCATCTTGCGCTCGGTGGCGCAGTCATTGCCGCAGCCCGATCCGTTCGACAGCGTACCGTCCGCTTTATAACGCAAGTAGTAGCCCGGAACAAGCTTGGTCAGATTCATACGGAAGTTGTCATAAACATGGTTATATACAACGTCCATGACGACCCGCAGTCCGCGGTCATGCAGCGTCTGAATCAGGCACTTCAGCTCTTTGATCCGGACCCCCGGAACGTAAGGATCAGTCGCATAGGAGCCTTCGGGAACATTGTAGTTCTTCGGGTCGTAGCCCCAATTGTAGTGCGGCTGATCGAGCTTCGTTTCATCCACACTTTCCGTCGCGTAATCGGCAATCGGCTGCAGCTGCACATGGGTAACGCCAAGATCGGCGATATGGTCCAGTCCGGTAAGAATTCCCCCGGGTCCGCGTGTGCCGCTCTCGGCAAGGCCGGTATACTTCCCTTTTTGCCGGATACCTCCGGCCGGATGGACCGATAAGTCCCGCAGATGAAGCTCATAGATGACGGCGTCCACGGGATTATCAAAAGGCGGTTTGTCTTCGGTCCAGCGCAGCGGGTCCGTCTTTCGCAGATCAAGAATGGCCCCCCGGTCGCCATTTACGCCGACGGCTCTGGCGTAGGGATCGACCGCTTCGTTCCACCGGTCTTCGAACCATACGCGATACGTATAAAATTTGCCTTCCAAATCGCCCTTTACCGTCAATATCCAGGTTCCCCCGATATCGCGGGTCATCGGCAGAACGGCTGAAGCATCTCCCTGCCAGGAATCGTACAGCACCAGCTCCGCCTGCCGGGATGTCGGCGCCCATAGCCGGAACGCTGAGCGCTCCGGCGTGTAGCTCACGCCCAAATCGTCGCCCTCGTAACCGGGCAAACCGTCAAAGCCGCCAACATGGACGGGGACACCCCCCACGACCGCAGGATCGCCGTAATCCATCGGCTCCCCTTTTCCCCCTTGTACCGACAAATCGATCATGGCTCCTTTATGCTCTCGCTCTTGGCGATCTGCCCGATCGCGCAGAGCAAACGTTTGATTAGTTATCATAACGGATGCGGTCTCTGAATGGACAGGCACGCCGTTTTTTCTTGTATTCCCCGGGATTATATAATGCGCCTAATCTGGTGTCAATCTGCTAAATTTCCGTTTTTTGCAAGCTAATTATCCGATTTTCTGTAAAATACTGCAAATCCACAGCCACCATCGTAATTACCTTACGATTTGCAGCGTATTCAATCCGGCGTTCCCGGCTTGCGGCAAACGCTCCGTTCGCCCGTTTCGCTCCGTTGTCCTGGACAATCAGCCGGGGACTGGGCCCCGTCATCTCATAGCCGATTCCCACCGTCCAGTGATAGTCGTACGCGTAGTCCCCGAACCAGCGCAGGGAGAACCATTTGTCGAACTTTACCGCCACCGGACGGCCCGCGTCGATTTCCGCCTTGTACAAGGCGAAATCATTGAAGCTCCGCAGCCGAATCGCGGGTGCGTTTCCGAGGGACGCCCGGAGATACGTCTTAATCCCCTTGGCGAAACCGCGCGCGCTCATCCCCCAAGGCCTTCCTCCATATCTCCCGTACAAATAATTGATATGCTCCGCCTTCGAGCCGAAACGCTCCTTGCCGATAAGGTCCGGCTTCCCCAGCTTCCGGCTCCAGTACTCCGTGATCGCGGCCATCGTGGAGGGTCCGCAGGCGGACGAGGCAAATCTGACACCCTGCGCCCATTGGGTATAAGGCTCAAGATTAAGCTTTTTTCCGGTAACGGTATTCGTCATAAAGCAGCAGCAGCCCGCCGCCAGAGCCGGACCCTTCCGGTTTCCGATGCAAGAGGAGGCCTCATGGCAAAATCCCGCTGTCCGCGGTCGTGCACTTCTCTGCTAATGTATGCCGGCACTGCCACGCAGTTCATTCCATAAGGCCCCTTTCCGAGTAGCGTAAAGCCGATGATATACGAAGAACTCTAACATACCAAGTATACGATAACAGGAAGGTAAACATACGAGGGAGCATGAAGGCTATTAGGGAAAAGCCTCTCTAATCCGGAATTGTTAACGGCTCATTCAACACAGAAGCACCCGCCAAGGCTTCTTTCGCCCATGATTCGGGTGCTCCGGTATTTCGTAAAAGGCAGATATAAGTACGGTACAGTCTCCGCGCAGAGGCCGCGAATGCGCACCAGGGGATCAGCTTCGGGTCTGCGCCCCCCTGAGCTCCCGTATGCCTCGGAGATATCCGCTGCTTGCCTCCTTCCGGCGCCTAAGGGCCGTTTCCGCGTATAAAAATCCCGCTGTCCACAGCAGCATGGCATAGCGGAAGGGCGTTATGCCGGTTCTGAGCTTTAGCAGCTCATAGTGGTTGATAACCTTGGTATAGGCGACCTGTTCCTCCTTGTCTCTGGAAGCCGGCGACCCGTGGTGCACCAGCTTGAGCTCCGGATTTATAATCATCGGTCCGTGCAGCCCTGCAAGATAAGAGAGATACAGGTCTTCGCCAAGGCTGTAGCCGTTCAGCCATTCAACCACTTTTACATCCCGCAGCGCCGATTTACGGAAGCACATATTGCATCCGTGCAAGAATTCGGTCCGGAAGATCCGTTTCTGCCGGTTCCACAAATTCATGGCGGAGGCAAATCCGCTGTAAGACAGCTTCCCGGGGGCGAACCGGCTTCGGCCGCTGATCAGCATGAGCAGTCTGCCCTTCAGGGAGCAGGAGAAGCTCTGGTCCACGCCGCCGACGCCGACGGCATCAGGATAGCGTTCAAAAGTCCGCAGAAGTACGGCCAAATAATCCGCTTCCAGCTCCACATCGTCATCCAGGAACAGAAGGGTCTCATACTTAGTGGCATGAGTCGCATAAATCCGTGATTTAAGCAGGCCCGCTTCCTCCCGATTCTTCCGGTGATAGCCCAGCTCCATACCGGAAGGCAGTTCCCTCCTAACCTCTTCCAGCCAGGATTCCTGCGTATCGCCGTCATCAATGATCAGAATTTCAATCTCCGTACCGGCAATATCCCGCTGGCTAAATATCGATTTCAGGCATTTCCTCAAATCCTCATGTCTGTTCCGGGTGCAAATGGCTATCGACAACGTCAGCGATCCGTTCAAACTCCCACCCCTTCTTCCAAAAATGAATAATAGACGGACTGTTCTACAGACTGCGTTGTTACTGCTTCTGACGAAATTTGATCTTTTCCGCAATTTTTTTGTAATTACCCTTTATTGTGCAGGATGAAACGCAATATGCAAGTTTTTCTTAGATTTAATTCATTTTCAGAAAGAAAAGAGTGCAGGTTCTAGCGCTTGGGACTAGTTGTCTGCTGTGCCCGGCGGTAGGCCATAACCTTGCGGTACATGGATTTATCCGAGAGCTGATTAAAAATGTACGGATCGGGATTGGTGTTGACCTCAATGATCCATGGAGTCAGGGAACGGTCGAGGCCGACATCGACCCCAAGCTGCTTGAACCCCGGATAGTTTTTCTTGTAAAATTGTCCGACATCCTTGCCGAGCTTCCGCAAACGCTTTATCGTCTCAGCCTTAAGCGTATCGTTCATATGCGGAGCAAGCAGCTTCTCCACCGCCGTCGGCTTACCGCCGGCATGGTAGTTCGTCACGATCTTTCCCTCCCCGGCCACTCTGCCGATCAGTCCTGTCGTTTCCCAGACTCCGCTGGGACTGCGCTGAACCATGATGCGGATATCAAAGCGCCGGCCCCCCGCTTTCAGCAGGTCAATCCCTTTTTGAATCAGGTACCTGCGGCTGCCTGTCTTCCCTTTAAGCGAGGTGTAGAAGGCCTCAAAGGTGGCGAAGGTTCTCTGCTTGGTCCCGCTCTGATACCAGTATGCAGCTCCCTTTTCGCCCGATCGGCGCTCGGCCCGAATTACTCCGTTTCCGTAAGTGCCCACCTCCGGCTTGATATACACCATTCCGTATTTGTCCAGCATTCTTTTGGCATTCTCGCGGGTCAGTCTTACCGTCTCCGGAATTAGCGCCGAAATCTCCGGACTGCGGAGCAGCACCTTCGTCTTGATCCATTTGCTTGTCAGTGTCGATATGGCTTTCATCCTTGCATTCCACACTCCCGTCTACAAACTTCCTTGCCGAAGCATGATATGACACAAGATAAGCTATGCTTCGGCGGCAGTTTTCGCATTGGATAGACGCCGCTCTCCGGCAAAGAAAGTGTCTCCCGTCGAGACATGAGCATATAGTGCAAGCAGGAAGAAAATCGCTGCATGGGAAAGGAGCCTAACGATGAACATCTGCATGATAGCGCCGGGACGGTTTCCGCTTCCGGGCAGCGGTTCCGTGGAAATCTGTATCTGGGAGACAGCCAGGCTGCTTGCCCGCCGCCACAACGTTACCGTAATCAGCCGGATTATGCCGGGACTGCCCAGGCTGGAAGAACGCGAAGGAGTCAGGCTGATCCGCCTGCCTGCGGATACTCCCGGCCTGTACCTTGCCGAAACGCTGAAGGCCCTCCGGGAGGAGCCGTATGAGCTTATTCAGGCAGATAACCGTCCTCATTTGGCGGCCGCCGTGAAGCGGGCCTTTCCTCACATTCCGGTCGTGCTCTTCCTGCATTCCCTGACCTTTGTGCCCAGGGACCCCAAGGTCGCCCTAAGCCTTGGCTTCGCCGATCTTATCGCCGTCAACAGCCAGTCGCTGCGCGGCAGGCTGGACCGCCGATTCGCTGCTGCCCGCCTCCCGCTTGAGGTTGTGCCGCTGGGCGCCGACCTGTCCCGGTTCACGCCGCTTCCTGACGATCAGCGGCAGCTGCTCCGCCGGGAATACCGGCTGCCCCGCCGCCGCTTTACGGTTCTGTTCGTCGGCCGGCTCATCCCCCGCAAAGGCGTGCGCGTCCTGATGCGGGCGGCCGCTATGCTGGATAGACGGCTGCCTGTGCATCTTGTTATCGCCGGCACGGGGAATCCGGCCTATGTGCAGAGGCTCAAGCTGCTCGCCCGGCAGCTGCGTTTATCCGTTTCCTTTATCGGCAGTGTTCCGCACGAGGAAATTCACCGGATTTACCAGATCGCCGACTGTCTGGTCTGCCCTTCACAGCGGCATGAATCATTCGGGCTGGTTAATGTGGAAGCTATGGCCGCCGGACTGCCGGTCATCGCCTCCAATAATGGCGGTATCCGCGAAATCATATCACCCGGCCGGGGCGGCTTCCTAGTGGACCGCTACCGGGAGGCCGCTTCTTTCGCCCGAATGATGCTGCCGCTTGCCCGCAGCCCGAAGCGGGCCGCTGCCATCGGGATGCAAGGGCGGCGGGACGCGCTTCAGGCCTTCGGCTGGGCGCGGACGGCTGATCGCTTGGAGCTTCTGTACTCCGGACTCTGCCAGCGCCGGCAACAAAATTAAATGTTATGCAATGACAATATTCACTTTTAGGCATTCTTATCCGTTGTATAATGATGATGTAAGCGTTGCCATGCCGAAATAATCATCTTAGCCCCCTAGTCGGCAACACCCTGCATATCTTTTGTCCGTGGAAAGGGTGGATTGTTATGTTGATGCTCAAAATTATCGTAAGACCGGAGAAGGCCGATGAAGTGATGGCGGAACTGCTGGCCGCAGGTTTTCCTTCCATCAGTAAAATGGATATATTGGGACGCGGTAAACAAAAGGGAATTCAAGTCGGCACGAACCACTACGACCAGATTTCCAAAAAAATGCTGATGATGGTCATTCCTGAGGATGACAAGGAGGAAGTCATCGACATTGTGAAGCGGACGGCAAGAACCGGCGATCACGGCTCTTTCGGGGACGGTAAAATTTTCGTACTCCCCGTGCTGGAAGCGTATACAATCAGTACCGGCAAAAAAGAACTGTAATTAACGGCGATTCAGCGGCGGAACCCCCTTATGGCAGGAACCCCGAACCCCAAATCCTGCCATGACTGTACGGATGTGTCGGCATTATTTTTCATAAAAGAGATAGACTAAAAGAGAAAGGGCAAGGCCCCGGATGCTTATATATAGGCTCCGGCAGCCTTGCCCTTTAAATATTAGCGCATCCCGTTCAAGTGAACGGAATCCATTGAATTAAAGTAAGCGCCAGACCGACCACGAACCCGCACACCGCGCCGTTTACGCGGATCCATTGCAGGTCCTTCCCGACCTTCTGCTCCAGCATAGCGACCAGGCTGGCGTCGTCCATTTTGTCGAGGTTTTCCTTCACCAGCACGCCGATCCGGTAATGGTTCGCCTCCGCGAACGCGACGAGCGAGGAACGGATCTTATCCTCCCATTCCGAGACCCATTCTTTCTCTCCGGCGATGCGGCGGGCAAGCAGCGCATAGGCGGCGAACAGCCCGCGCCCCCCGTGAACGCGGTCTTCTTCCAGCAGAGCGAGTACCCTGCCGCGAATCTCCTCAAGCCGGGCCAGCAGAAAGGCTCCCGCCTGCTGCCCCTCAAGTTCGGCCGCAGCCCAGTCCGCCAGAGCTTTCATCCGCTCTTCGTCATTTACCAGCTGGAACAGGGCAACGCGGATCTCCCGGATAATGTCCTCGCGGTAGACGTTATCCTCATCCTGAATATCGCGGATGGCAGACCGCAGCATGTTCTGCAGCAGTTCGCCCAGCATTTCTTCATCGACGAAGCCGACGAACGCCTGAAAAGCCACTCCCTTAAATCCGCCCAGCTTCACCTCGGCAAGCTTGGAGGAAGCGAGCTGGCCGAGCATGGCCTTCGTCTCCGGACGGCTGATCCAGACCTCTGCCTGTCCGAGCCCGTAATCAAGGGCCTCCTTGTCCCTGCCGTCATGCAGCAGCCTCGTAACGACCGTATCGGCGGTCTGCTTGAGGTCCGCGTTCCGGACATAACCCGCAAGCGCCGACTGAAGATACGGCAGCGCCTTTTCCGCCGGAATCTGGGTCACAAGGCCACTCAGGCGGGCCAAAATGTCCATTCGCGTCTGCTTGCGGCTGATGAACTTTGTGAGCATCGAAGACCCCAGCGAGATGAACCTGATTCCGCGCAGCTTGTTCTCGATGCTCTCCTTGTTCAGCAGTTCGTTCTCCATTGCCGAAATTAGAGACTCTACAATCTTATTCCGGTTCTTCAGCAGCAAGGAAGTATGCGGAATAGGAAGGCCCAGCGGATGGCGGAACAGCGCCGTAACTGCGAACCAGTCGGCAATGCCGCCGACCAGTCCGGCCTCAAAGCCGCCCCGGAGCAGCTTTACCGCTGTATTCTCAGGCAAGAACAGTGTCAGCAGAAAGCCGCACGCCATTGCCACAAGTGAAATTGCAGCCAAGTTTCTGGATTTCATATCAAATAACTGCCTCCTACATTCTATCGACAAGCTTAAACACTAAAAAATATTGTACCACGAATAATCCCCGTTTCGGAAATTCACGCTCCCGGAAAAATCCGGCTGGGTAGGAAGTCAAGGGTAAAAAGGAGTATCATTGAACGAAAAGCCTATAAACATGCTGACAAAGCTAAGTACCGTGGGACTAGCAATGACCAAAAGGAGATGTGCAGGATCTATGAAAAATTTGGCATCGGGTATGGAACAAATGACTCCAAAATACAATATTAACCCTAGTAATTTTCGCATTGAAATATATATATCGTTCGACAAAACAGTCGTCATAACTGCGGAGAAAGATAATAATTACACAGAATGGTTATCGATTGGAAAGTTAAGCAGTAACGATAACAGCGTAGGACAATGCATTAATTATCTGCTTAGGCATACACCTTTACCCGTATGCACCTATTTAACAAGGAGATCTATGGAGCAAGAGTGCCTATTCCCTTGGGCATTAAATATAGTTTCGGATCGAGCAATAACAATGTTTAATGTATTGAAAAACAAGTATGTATTCAGCCAAGATGAAGAAGTTAGAAATCTCTTATACGAGTTATTTCAATTAAAGTCAACAATCTACAATAAGTATATGACGGCGGCAAGATGAACTATTTGTGCCTCCGCCCTTTGGGTTGTTAATTTAACACAACCAATTAAAAAAAAGCAGTCCCCCGCCGCAAAGGCGCAGGGGACTGCTAAAATTCTATAGATGCGGGAAGCCGCCGCTATTCGACATTGCTGTGCAGCTTGTACGCCGCGGCATGATCGACGCCCCGCAGCTCCGCATAGCTCAGGCAGACGCTGTCCAGCACGAGATGGACGCACTGGTCGAACAGGGAGCCGAGCGGCTGGACGCTTCGGCGTTCACCCTCCCGGCGGTGCTTGGTCGCCGCCGGAATGATCAGCAGCCGGGAGGCGGACCGGCCCAGCGGCGAGCCATCATCCGTCGTCAGGGCAATCACGAACGCGCCAAGCTCCCGCGCCTTCTGCGCCGTCCAGACGACGCCGTGCGTCGTTCCCGACCCGGATACGGCGACCAGAATGTCGCCTGGGGAGATGGACGGAGTAATCGTCTCGCCGACGACGTAGACGGTCGCGCCCAAATGCATCATCCGCATGGCGAATGATTTTGCCACAAAGCCCGACCTGCCCTCGCCCACAACAAAAATCCGTTTCCCTCCCGCCAGCAGCACGGCCGTCTCGGTTACAGCCGCTTCATCCACACGCTCCAGCACTTCCTTGGCTTCCGAAAGGATTTCCTTCAGCTTGCTCATCTTGGCGTCACCCCTTATCTGCTTATGAATCGCTGAATTAACTAACTTATCCCGTGGGGATGCTCCCTGTATTCGTTTCACAATTAACGTTGTCAGCTATATAAGCTGAACTTACGATTTTCTCATCAGATATCAGTCGTAACTACGAGGAACGTTTGGACTTCCGGCCGCTGCCCATCTTCAGATTCCCTCGATTTAACCCGCTCTTCGCGGATGAAATCCGAAGACAAAGGCGGTCGCTATCGCTCCTACAGTTCCAAACTTCCCCTTCGTTACTCCTTACCCTGATGTCATTTTTAAAGTTCATCGTATATAGAACGTCCGCTCTCCCGGCCCGCTCCGGTATATTCCCGAATACGCTCCTTGAACTCGCGGGCCGCCTGCTCCGGATCAGGCGCCTTGGTAATCGCCGAGCCGACGATAATGACCTCCGGCTTCAGCGGCAGCAGACCCGGCAGCGACTCCAGCGTAATGCCTCCGGCGGCGGCAATCCTGAGGCCAGCCGCGCCTTCGGCGCCCAGATCGCCGCCGTATGCGCCTTCACCGCTGCCCTCCCGAACCCCGGCAGACCCTTGCACTCCGGCTCGGTCGCCGCTTGGGCCCCCGGCAGCGCCATGCGCTCCTGCGCGGCTGCCGCCTTGAACTCCCGCAGCGCCACCCGTTCCGCCACCGCTCTCCTGCCCCGCATCTGCGTTGCCTTTGCCTTCCAGCCGGAGGCCGCCGCCTTCCTGCTGGTCCTTGCTGACATGCAGGCAGTGGATCGCGCCGTCATGCCGCGCCAGCTCCCGCTGCTGCTCCGGCGAAGTATGAAGCAGGTCGATCATGACCTGCTTCCCCATCCGCCGCGCCGTCTCCATGCATAGCGCCACGGTTACCGTCGGGGCCGCGCCCATGACGGTCGCGACATCCGCCCCGGCACCATAGCACAGCTCGAATTCGTACTTGGCGTTGTCGAAGGTCTTCATGTCCGCCACAATGACTTTATGCGAAAATTCACGCTTAAGCGCTTCCACGGACGCCATGCCGAACTCCTTGATCAGCGAGGTGCCCACCTCGATCCAGTCGATATAGGGCTCCGTGCGCCGGACCATCGCTGCCGCTTCCTCTATGCTCATCCGGTCGAGCGCCAATTGGATCTTCACCGCGTGGACACCTCCAGCTTCGGCTCAGGCCGCTGCTTAGACGCTTTGCGGGAATTGCCGACTGTCATCGTCAGAATCGCCGACAAGAGCAGCGAACCCGCCATGAAGATATAGGAAGCGCCAAATCCACCGGTGGAGCCGTTCAGGTAGCCAACGATATACGAGCCGGCAAAAGATCCGAGCGCACCCATGCTGTTAACGAGCGCGATCGCGCCGCCCGCCACGTTGCGGGGCAGAATTTCCGGCATGATCGCAAAGAACGGTCCGTACGGAGTGTACATGGCGCCGCCCGCGATCACGAGCAGGATAAACGAAAGCCAGAAGTGATCCGCGCCCAGCAGGTACGAAGCGTAGAAAGCGATGGCGCCGACCATCAGGAAAGGCCAGACGAATATTTTCCGGTTAAGCGTCTTGTCGGAGAAATAGGAAGCCGTCAGCATGCCGATAACCGCCAGCACGTAAGGAACGGACGACAGCCAGCCGGTCGTCACCATGTTCATATCGGGAGCCGACTTGATAATCGAAGGCAGCCACATTACGAACCCGTACACGCCGATACTCCAGAAGAAATACTGCAAGCAGAGCTTGATAACGAGCGGGGACTTGAACGCTTCACCGTAGTTTTTCACAGGTTTGAGCCCTTTTTGCTCTTCCTGAAGAGCGCCTTCCAGCGCCTTCTTCTCTTCATCGTTCAGCCATTTCGCTTCGGAAGGCTTGTCGTTGACCAGCTTCCACCAGAAGAATGCCCAGATAATCGGCGGCAGCCCTTCGATAATGAACATCCATCTCCAGCCGACGGAGGATACGAGATAACCGGATACGATCGACATCCACATCACGGTTACGGGATTGCCGAGGATTAGGAACGTGTTAGCGCGGGAGCGCTCTTTTTTCGTAAACCAGTGGCTTAGGAAGACCAGCATCGCCGGCATAACTGCACTCTCAACAACGCCGAGACAGAACCGGATGACGATTAGAAAATGAACGTTATGGACAATACCGGTGGCCGCAGCCAGCAAGCCCCACAGAATGAGGGACCAGAAGACGAGCTTCTTGGCGCTCTTGTTCTCGGCGTAATGCGCGCCAGGCACTTGAAAGAAGAAGTAGCCGAGGAAAAAGAGCGCGCCCAGCAGCGAAGACATCGAGGCCGTAATTTGCAAATCTTTGGCCATGCCGGCCGCCGCGCCGAAGCTGTAATTCGCCCGGTCGAGGTAAGCCAGACTGTACGTAATGAAGACGATGGGCATCAGCCGCAGCCAGCGCGCAGCGACGAAGCCGCCACTTTTGTTGTTATTCATCATTATTTCACTCCCGTAAGATAATGTTGAAGATAGGTTTCAAGCTCAGGTCTTGTCGGGTAACCGTCATGATCGCCCTCCGACTGCACGGCCAGCGCGCCAATCGCGTTCCCCCGCTGCACCGCCTGAGGGACGGTAAGCCCTTCCAGCATGCCGCTGACAAGTCCGACGGCAAAGCCGTCTCCGGCTCCCACCGTGTCCACAACCTCTTCCACCTTGAAGCCCTGTACGGTCCCTTCGTCCGTCTGTGTGCGGAAGTACGCGCCCTTCGGCCCCAGCTTGACGACAACGAGCGAGACGCCTTTGTTCAGATAAAATCCGGCGATCTCACGCGGGTCCCTTGATCCGGTCAAAATCTCGCCCTCTTCCACTCCCGGCAGCACCCAGTCGGCGCGGCAAGCCAGGTCATTGATGACCGACACCATCTCTTCACGGGAAGACCAGAGCGAAGGCCGTAAATTCGGATCGAAGGAAACGCTTCGTCCCGCCGCCTTCATCGCTGCCAGCGCCGCATAGCTGAATTCGCGGGTCTCTTTCGTCAGTGCCGGAGGAATACCGGTCATGTGCAGATGGCGGTAGCCCGTCAAGTAGCCGGGGTCCACGTCTGCGCCCGAGAGTGTGCTTGCCGCCGAATTTTTGCGGAAGTACTGAATTTGGGGATCCCCTTCCAGCACCTTCGATTTCAGCTGAAAGGCGGTCGGATGCCGGGAATCGTGCGTGACGCCGGAAATATCGATGTTCTCCTTTTCCAGATACTCGCGGATATATTCCCCAAAAACGTCGTCGCCCAATCGGCTGACCCAGCCCGCCGAAAGCCCCAGCCGGGCGAAGCCGACCGCCGTATTCACCTCCGCTCCGGCTAGACGGCGGCTGAATTTGTCGATGTCCTTCAAATCCCCGGGCTTATCGGCGACGAACATCACCATGGCTTCTCCAAAAGTGACCACATCCTTCAGGCTCATCACGCAATCCCCTTTCCGATTTCTGCGGTGATTTCTGCGGCTCCTGCCCCTGTTGTCCCAGAATAGCCTTCGCGCAGCATCTCGATATATCCTTCAAGGCATCCTTCCCCTGGGAGCCCGAACTCGATCGCGCGGGGCACATCGCCCGGCAGCAGCCGAAGCAGCTTCCTCCACAGGGCATCCTCATCCTGCGGCAGCGGCAGCGCAACCCACATCCCGCCCGAACGGATGATATACTTGCAGTGAATATAGGCCACATAAGGAGCGAAGGTTTCCGCCGCCTTTAGCGGGTCCTCTCCGCTGTACAACCAGTTGCCCGTATCGAACGTCATCTTCACACCGTCAAGCCCGCAGCGCTCCACCGCCCGAAAAAACGCTTTCAAATTCTCGGCTCGGCCTCCGTAAGAAGTCTGATCGTTCTCAATCAGCAGCGTCAGCGCTCCTGCTGTCTTTCGGTACTGCCGAAGCAGCCGCTCAAGCTGGCCGAGTCGTTCCTTTTCAGCCTCTTTCAGCTCATCCTCCGATGCAAATCCCGGAATGCCCGCATAGTGCCCGAGCGATACTTTCAGCATTTCCGGCTTCAAAATTTCGGCTTCAGCAAGAATGTGCGACAGCGTCTCTTCATTAAGCTTCCCCTCCGGGTTCCACAGCTCCATCGGAACAGAGTATATGCAGCGCAGACCGCTGCGCAGGACCGCCTCGCGGCACTCGGCCAGCGGAAGAGCCCCGGGCGGAAACAGCTCGCGCCGAATCTCAATGCCATCCGCTCCCCCGGAGCGTATCGGCTCCGTCAGGCCATACTGTGTTCCGCAAGCGCTTCCAAATACGGAGGTTGGAATAAAAACCGCATTCATCATAACGTCCCCCTTCAACCAAAATGTAGACCCTGTATATCGGATTGTGCCGTATCTAGCCCACCGGGGCCATGCCTACGTCTACGTCTGATTATCAATTCTGCTGCATCCATTCGTCGAATATTGCCGTTTGTAAACCGGTTTAGTAAACCGATTTACTGTTTATGCTCAAATTATAATTCAGCCTTGCGATCTTTGCAAGCCCTTTCTTTGAAGCGCTGTCATTTTTATTACAAGCCTGCTTCACAGCATCAGGTTCTGTTAATAGGCTGCCCATAATGGAAAGTCAGCTTTACATTTTATGCGTCGGATGTTATATTGGATATGTAAAGCTTACTTTCCATCGAATAGAGGTGTGATGTTGAAAAACCGTCTGGAGGAAATCCGAAAACAACACGGAATCAAGCAGGAGGAATTGGCCGAGGCTTTGGCGGTTTCCAGACAGACGATAGGGTCGCTGGAGAACGGGCGCTACAACCCTTCGATCATTTTGGCGTTCAAGATCGCCCGCTATTTCAAACTGCCGATTGAAGAGATTTTTATCTATGAGGAGGAATAACTTGTGAAAAAAGGCTCTGCTGTGCGTAATGCTATCGTGCTGGCAACGGGGATTTTGCTGTTGGGTGCCGGTCTATTGGGAGTGGGGGACATGGCCAGGAACGTATCCGGCCTATGCATAGGTATAGGCTCCGGGCTGATCGGCATGAGCATTGCCAACCTTATCATGATCCGCTATTATGCGAAGCGTCCGGCAATCAAGAGACAGCAGGAGATTGAAGCAGGAGATGAACGCAGCGTCTCCATCAACAACCTGTCGAAAGCCAAAGCCTTTGATATTACAGTAAAAATCATGATGCTGATTCCCTTTTTGCTGATCCTTGCGGATTCGCCTCTTTGGATTACGCTTGCCGTGGTGGCGTTCTATCTGTTCTCCTACAGCATCCGTTATTATTACCTCGTCAAATACAGCAAGGTTATGTAAAAAAAGCCTTCTCCGCAGCGGAGAAGGCGTTTCTTTACACTTTAAAATGTCACTGCCGCCTCAAATCCGACGACTGCCGCACTACCAGCTCGCATTTAAAGACCAGCTCTTCCGGCTCCAGATCCTCCTCGGAACGAATGCGACTGATGATCCGCTCGGCCGCCTTTCTTCCCATTTCCAGCGAAGGCTGGTTAATGGTAGTGAGCGTCGGCGTCAGCAGGTGGGCAAAAGGAATGTTGTCGAAGGCGACCAGCGCCAGATCCTCCGGCACCCGGAGATTCCGTTCCTTCACAAAAGCAAGCGCCTCCAGCAGCACCAGGTCATTGCCCGCGATCAGCGCCGTCGGCGGCTCCGGGCCGTCAAACAGCTTCTCGAATCTTCCCCGCAAGGCGGAGATTTCCGCATTAATAATGCTCCGGCTGCCGTATGTTAATCCGAAATCGTCCATCGCCTTCCGGAAGCCTTCCGTCCGCTCAAGCCGGGTGCTGATCGTCAGCGGCGCCGTAGCGAGCGCAATTCTCCGGTGTCCCCGCTCCTTCAGATGCGACACCGCTTCATAGACCGACTCACGGTTGTCGACGACAATGGTGTCGGCCTTGACGCTTTCCACCCGCCGGTCCATGAACAGAATGGGGTACCCGTGCCTGGCAAGCTTTTTATAGAGGGAACCGTTCTTCCCCGTAGGAAGCAGAATCATGCCGTCCACCTGCTTCGCTTGAAGCATTTCGGCGTACTTCTTCTCCTTCTCCCCGTCTTCATCGCTGTTGCACAGAATAACGTTGATATCCTGCTCCTGGCAGTAATCCTCGATGCCTCGGCAAATTTCGGTGGAGAGCCTGTGCATAATATTAGCCACAATAACGCCGACCGTTGAAGTCCGCTTCTGCTTCAGCCCTCTCGCGAGCACATTCGGCTGGTAATCCAGCGCTTCAATGGCCTCTGCGATCTTGGCGCGAGTCTCCGCCCCCATATGCTGATACCGTTTATTCAAATATTGGGATACCGTGCTTTTGGATACACCGGCCCTTGCGGCCACGTCCCCGATTGTTGCTCTGACCAATGTTCTCTACTCCCATCGTTTCGCGTATATCCACTAACTTTGAACACTCCCCTCCCTACGCTTATGCTTGACCAGAGGGAGAGGAAGGGGATTCTTGCCGTATGGGGAGCATATCACTTTTCGGACAGCCCCTTCAAGATATAGCACACTTATGGGGACAAATTATTGCAAACTATTAGATGATTTTCCAGTAGGATAGGGACGTTTTGGCACTCATGCCGCCCGGGACCAAAGCCGCCAAACTCGAAGCTTAAAAAACTGCATTTGGGTAATCTAGGGTTTCAATCCTTATCTAGAAAGTTGTTGTTGTGTAGGAGTAAACATGTAGATTCTAAGTAAAATAGTTACCAAACTTAGTATCAATGATAGGATTCCCACTAATACGACGTACCCGGTACCCATTTCTGATATAAATAACCCGCCTGCAGCTGCACCAATTGTTGTTCCTACGTTACAGGATGATATAAATAAGCCATTGGCGAAATCAGGCGCTTCGGGAGCTGAAGACGCAATCAAATATTGATTAATATTTGCCATTATTCCTCCAGCTAATATTCCCCAAATAAAAGTTATAATTGCCATAGGTACGGTAAACTGTCCTGCGAAGAATAAAATGATGTAAACAGCACCCAATAACAAAGGAAAAGATACTACAGACTTAATGGCACTATGCGTAAGTAACTTTCCTGCGACAATGTTTCCAATAATATTGGCTCCACCGAAGATGAATAACGTTAAACTCATGGTATTCGGAGACATATTCGTTACTGCTTGCAGATATTCAGCAAGATAACTATAGACCCCAAATATAGCTGAGTTTAATAAAATGACAGTCACGATGGAAAGCCATAGAATAGGTTTTTTTACTACGGAAATTTGTGTACCATAAGAAAGTCTTTCTTCAACAGGAATAGATGGTACAAAAATCAATGTAGCGATGAATACAAAAGCATTAATAATAGCAAAGAATGCCATCGCCATTTCATATGAAACGGCACTTTCAATAAAACTTGCAATCGGTACGCCGGCTACCATACCAGCAGATACTCCTATAAATACTTTAGAAACAGCTTTTGGAGCTTCTTCTTTACTTACTGAGGAAGCAGCTACTGTAAATGCCAAAGAACAATAAATTGGATGAAAAAAGGCTGGGATGATACGGGCAACCAATGCAATGGTGAAGTTAGATGCAATTATGGACACAATGTTCCCCAGAACGAAAATGCCAAGAACAAGTAACATGACCTTCTTACGATTTATACCCGAGAACAATAACGGCAAAATTGGACCAGATACGGCAACACCAAGGGCAAAAATACTCACCAGCAACCCTGCTTGAGATACACTGACATTAAAGTGATCAGCAATGGAAGGCAATAACCCAATAACCCCCATTTCAGTATTTAAAATGCCGAAAACGCCTATGGTTAATATGAAAATCAACAATTTATTTCGTTCAGCCAAAAAAACAACTCCTATCTTAAAAAAATAAAAATTAGCTAAAATGCCATCAGTAAAAAACTGCTCCAATAGGTTAATAAGCAATTTTTTAATTTATTGTGAAGCTGAAGCCGGCTTTTTAACCAAGAATAAGTAGGAGATGACAGCCAATATGCTTGTCATGAAAATCGTGACTCCGAAAGGCAATGCGGAGTTTTCTCCTGCGATCCCTACGAGGGGAGAAGTGACAGCTCCTAATGCAAATTGCAAAGTGCCTAATACGGCGGCAGCACTCCCTGCAATATGCCCTTGTGACTCCATAGCCAACGTAAATGAAACTGGGCCGATAATTCCAATTGATGCTGCAAACAAGAAGATCGAAATAAACAAAAGAAAGAATGGCCCATGGAATAAAACAACAATCAAGATGGCAGCGGTAGTGATAAAAGCTAACTGCAACCCGATCCGAAAAATACGGCGTTCATCCATCCGTCCGGCCAGCCGTTTGACGAACTGTGATCCTAAAATGATACCGAGACCATTTAAGGCAAACAGAACCGAAAACAGTTGAGGTGATATGCCATACATATTTTGATAAATAAACGGAGTACCGGCAACATAAGCGAATACACCAGAGAACAAAATGCCATTGACAAGAGCATACCCCATAAAGCCCCGATCCCGAACCAAGGAACCATAGTTCCTTAACACTTCCATAAAGTTGCCCGGAACACGCCGATCTGCAGGCAAGCTTTCTTTGATTCCCCACACGGTCATGCCCGTTAGAAAAAGCCCTAAAAACCCTAAAAAGATAAATACGCCGATCCATGAATTGAACGTAGTTACCACGCTTCCGGTAGTAGGGGAAATCAATGGAGCAACATTACTAATCATCGTCAACAGTGCAATGAATTTGACCATTTCTACTCCACTGTACCGGTCACGAACAATCGCACGGGAGATGACAAGCCCTGCGGAAGCGACAAATCCCTGGATGAGGCGCAAGGTTATAAAAATACCGATGTTTGGCGAAAAGGCACAAGCCAAAGAAGCCAGTAAATAGAGAAACATGGAAATTAACAAAGGTTTTCGTCTGCCATAAACATCGCTTAAAGGGCCTGTGACGAGCTGCCCTAAACCTAACCCTAACAAGCTGGCAGTTAAGCTCGTTTGGATCATAGATGCACTCGTGCCAAAATAATCCATCATTTGCGGAAGCGATGAAAGGTACATATCGACCGTAAATGGCCCTAATGCAGAAAAGGCGGATAACATCAAGGCAAATAGGACAGGATGGTTATTGGTCTTTACACTCATTTAGATAGCTCCTCATTTTGGTGATTGCGGATTCAGCTTTGCTGGTACTACCCAAAATTAGTCATGAAATTTCATGTTGCTGAGCCGTTCCACGTTTTTAGGATCGTGAAGAGATAAGATTAAGCTCTCTTTGGTATCTAACGCAGCAATCTTCCCCATATCTTCCTCACTTAATTCAAAGTTAAAGATATTGAAGTTTTCGATGATTCTTTCCTTATGAACGGACTTTGGAATCGCAACAATTCCTCTTTGTATCAACCAACGTAAAGCCACTTGGGCCACAGATTTATGATGTTTTTCAGCTATTGAACCCAATACTTCATTTTTGAAGATGTTATTTTTTCCTTCAGCAAACGGCCCCCATGACTCAATCTGAACATGGTGATCCTTCATAAATTGAGCATTTTCTGCTTGTTGTGTAAAAACATGCGTTTCAACCTGGTTTACGGCAGGAACGATTTCATGATGAACGATTAGATCCATCAAGCGGTCATTTAGAAAGTTACTTACGCCGATTGCCCTGATTTTACCCTCATGATATAATTCCTCCATCGCACGCCATGAACCATGGACATCGCCAAACGGCATATGAATGAGATACAGATCCAGATAATCCAGTTGCAGTTTTTTCAGTGATGTTTCGAATGCTATCTTTGCACTCTTATAACCTGCATCCTGAATCCAAAGCTTTGTTGTAACAAATATCTCCTCTCTAGGCACGCCACTCCGCTTGATGGCACGGCCGACTGCTTCTTCATTTTCATAAACAGCAGCGGTATCAACCAAGCGGTAACCTTCCATTAGGGCGTTATAAACCGATTCTTCGCATACATCTTCATCATCAATTTGATAAACCCCAAATCCGAGTATCGGCATCTCAACACCATTGTTCAGCGTAACATTTTGCATGCTAAATCCCCCCTCTTTTTCAATTTATATCCAATCCCCTATATCGTACATGCTGACTGTGGCGACAGCCTTGATTCGTCTATCAACTTGCGCTGCACTATCCCAAAACTACCGCTACCACACATACCGATTACACCAATTCGATTCCTATCTAAAAATGGACGCGTACCAACCGATTTCCTTGTTACCTTATCGCTTAACTCAAAATTTAGGTTGACATATTAAATAACATCCTTTCATGGTAAATATAAACCACGATTGATGTTTTCTCGACATCTGTATATAATTTATATTACAAATATAAACAAAGCAAGGCAGATAAATCGCTAATTTAATCAGTTTCGTTGTTTAAACAACAAATCAACAAAAATTGTCGACTTTTTCAAGAAAGGTATGGTGTTAAAACAATGGCAAAAGTGGATAGAAGAATAGTTAGAACTCAAGAAGCAATAAAAAAAGCATTTCTTGAATTGATGGGAGAAAAAAATTTTGACAACATTACCATTCAGGATATTTCTGACAGGGCAAATATTAACCGTGCAACTGTTTATCTTCATTACTTGGATAAATTCGATCTGTTGGATAAGATCATGGAAGAACATATCAATAACATGAGTAATCTTTGTGAGTCGGAAGCTGAAATGGATTGGATCGAATCGACTGTGCACTGTATGGAATATCTGGAAAATAACTATTTGTTTTTTTCGACAATGTTGGCGAGTGAAGGAGCTGCGTATTTTCGGAGCCGGTTTGTTCAACATAATATCGAAGAGTACAAAAAAGATGTGGATGTAACAAAAGGCAAAAATCTAGGTCAAAGCGAAGATATAGTTGTCGAATTTGTTGCAAATGCTTATGTAGGTGTAGTGGAATGGTGGCTAAAAAATGGGATGCCTTATCCACCACGGGAAATGGCAGAAAAAGTAGGGGAACTTTTAGAAAGGAACTTATAATTTTTTCCGCCATTCGCCGGGCGGAAAGAGCCCGGCCTCTCCTAATTGTTGATAAAACGCTTAGCTGCGCTTGTCTAATGACGAGGGTAGCTGCCGGCGGCGTGCCTGTGCGGATGGAGTCTTTTTACGTCTCTCCCGTTATGGCTTCGGCGTCCGAGTGTAACCTTTCCGCTTGTGAAAAGAAAGTGACCGGTAGGTGCGGGCGTACTTTGCCGCTGTGGCTGCGGAAATTTGCGAGCCGCTCATATTCAGGCTTTTGTTGCGGGCTTTCTTTAGGATCATCCCCCCGGGGTCCTTGGCATACAGGTAGTTGCCGTAGGTTTCGAACTCGGAGAACCCAAACTGCCGGGAGCGGTTGATGCTGCGCAGGATGGCGGAATACCATGAAGTCCCGTGTCTGGCCTCGATCTCCCGTTTCATCCGGGCAAGCCGGCTGCGCTCAAACAGCATGTAATGGGTTACAAAAGAGGAAGGGCGGACCGGCTTTTTACCCATCAGCTTTCGGTAGGTCACAAAGTATTCCGGCTGGCTCCAGTTCCGGCAGTAGAATACCGTCTTGCCGCTCAAGCGGAACCGGTGCGGCGCGATCAGGACCGTATCGGCGTCAATGACCAAAAAATAATCCGCCGTACACAGCTTGTCGCCGCCCATCTTCAGCAGCTGCTGAAACAGCCAGCCCGAGCGCTCCCAGGTACGCGAGCGGTAGTGAATATCCTTCTTGGTGATGGGCAGCACCGTATTTTCATCGACAAAGGTGCAGCCTTTCCTGCGGCAAAAATCGAGGATACGCGGCTTGCGGGGAGCAACGATCATAATGCTGCGGATCGGATGCCTAACATGCTTCCTTACAGCGTCAACCACATGCGGCAGAGTGGACAGATCCTTCTCAATCGCCGGAATCAGTACATCTATGGCAGGTCCTTCATGGGCTTGGGACATACGCTCATCTCCAGTCGTCTATTTACTCTAGCGTATGAACGATGGCGATGAAGGGTATGGGCGTAAAAGCGGCTGTCAGCCGCTTTACCAGAGCAGCAGGCCCGCTGCAAGCGTCAGCAGGCCGACCACGGCGGCAAAGAGGCTGACCAGCGGCAGCGCTGCGGTTCTTGCAAGTCGCACCGCAGCCAGGTTGAATCCGCTGTGCAGCGGAATCAGCAGCGCCGCCGACCACGGGGTACGGGCGATAATCAGCGCGGCTCCGATATGAAAGGCCGAAGCCCAGATCCGCTCCAGGATGCCCCACAGCGGACTTGCCTGCAAATTGCCCTGCGCCTGGAGGATTTGTTTCGCCTGCATGGCCTTCTCATCGGTCCGTTTGATCAGCGATACGATAATGATCACGTTAACGATGACGAGCAGCACTTCAATGGCCGCCCAGCCTTGGCCGAGCGACAGCGCCTGCGGGAATGAAGCGGCAAGGAGGGAGAGCAGCGCGAGCCTCACGCCTTCCTCCAGCACGCCGGAGCTTCCGCCGACGATCAGCTTGGCCCGCTCCTGCGGCCAACCCCGAACAAGCGCGGCAAGCGGCCCCCGCAGGAATAACGCCACAAGCCAGCCAAGCGCCCCCAGCCCGAATATAGCCCACTCTATGGCGTAGCCCGCCGTACTGAACACAGCCCCGTACATGACCGGCACCAGAATGTACAGCGGCACATATTTCAGTGTTCTTTCCGATACTCCCGCAAACGGGTCCTTTTCAGCTGTACTCATGACTTCCATCTCTCCTGCTTCTGTTCTAATATTCATTGCTCTTTCTCCCCCTCCCCTTCATTCACGCCTTCAGATGAACCGGAGAGCGCTCCGGGAATGACGATCGTGGAGATCATCCGCCGCCTGCGTCCGCTTCCGGCTTCGTTCCCGGCAAATTTCTGCATGGACTCTCTCATTTCCGTCAACAGCTGCGCATATTCGTCGTCGGTTAAATGAAGCTGCACCTGGCGCATGGAGAAACCATCCTTTTTCAAGTCGTATTTCTCCTGCTGCAAATACGCGCTGAAGTCGCCGGCAAGCGACGAGACGAATTTTTGAAAAAGCGCCATATGCTCGCCCGCCGATTGCTCCGTCGTATCGGAGGGCGTGGCGTCTTCGCCCCCCTGGGACAAGTAATATACTTTCTCCACCGCGCCGCGCACCTTGTTCTCTTCGGCAACCTCAAGCACGCCGGCCTTCAGCAGCTTGTTCAGATGCCGGTACATGGTTGCCTGCGGAATATCCTTAAGCTCATGAAGAAGCTGCTGCGTTGTACGCCGCCTTCCATTCAGCAGCGCCTGGATGATGCGCATCCGAATCGGGTGCAGAATCAGATCAGCCTTCGACTCTGGCATAATCTCACCTCGTTAATATTATCATTATCGATAATGATAATATTAATCGCGCTTAAAATCAACCTTCCTGACCCGGTTATTTGATCATAGCCCCCTCCGTCTTCGCGTATACATCGTATAGCAGAATAATACGGCGGCCCGCGTGCTGCCTCTTTTTTCAATCGGATTATTAATGATACGGAAAGGCGGGATGAGGCTATGCAGTATTATATTGAAACGGAACCGGGCGTCAAGCTGTTCGTGGAGGATATCGGCAGCGGAGCGCCGGTCGTCTTGGTACACGGTTGGCCGCTGAATCATGAAATGTATGAATACCAGGTGACGCATCTTCCCAAATACGGCTATCGCTGTATTTCGATTGATCTTCGCGGTTTCGGCAAATCCGACCGGCCCTGGGAAGGCTACACCTATGACCGGATGGCCGACGATATCCGGGTGGTGCTGGACACACTTCGCCTGGAAGGTGTACGGCTGGTCGGCTTCTCCATGGGCGGCGCTATCGTCCTGCACTACACGGCCCGGCACCGGGGCTGCCGCCTGTCGCAACTGCTTCTGCTCGCGGCGGCGGCGCCCCGGTTTGCCCGCGGTGAGGGGTACCCGTACGGGATGCCGGTATCGGCCATAGATCAATTGATCGCGGGGATTTATACCGACCGTCCGCAGACGATTGCCTCGTTTGGGGAGATGTTTTTTGCCAAGCCGGTGTCACCCGCCTTTCGCGATTGGTTCCAATCGATAAACCTAACTGCCTCCAATCACGGAACCGCCTATGGCGCACTGATGCTGCGGGACGAGGATTTACGCGCCGATCTTCCCCGGATTCAGGTGCCTACCACAATTTTCCACGGCCTTCTCGACCAGATTTGTCCCTACGATTTGGCCCGGCTGATGCATCAGGGGATTCGGGGCTCGCAGTTGCTGACCTTTGAACAAAGCGGGCATGCCGTGTTCTATGACGAACTGGAGCTGTTCAATCAACGACTGCTTCAAGTTCTGGGAGGAAGATAGCCGACTTTCCCTTAAGATGGTATAGTGTAGGTTGGCAAAAATGGAATTCGAACGTTAGGTGAAGGTGACACTCATTATGGACAAACTGCTGTTTCATCCTGTTCCGAAGGGAGCCTCCGGAACCCGCGTGCCGCAGGCAGCGGCGGCTTCCGCCAAGACGAGCCGGGAGCTGGTGCGCGGAGATGAGCCGGACGCCGGTTATTTCCAGACGCTGGAGCAGGAAGGCATTCTGTTGAACGCTTCGCAGATCGCGGCGGTCCGGCATGGCGACGGCCCGCTGCTGACGCTGGCGGGGGCCGGGTCCGGCAAGACGAGCGTATTGGTATGCCGGACCGGCTATTTACTGTCCGTTCGCCGCGTTCCTCCCGGATGCCTTCTGCTGCTGACGTTCTCCAGCAGGGCGGCGGCAGAAATGCGGGAGCGGATCGGCAGGCTCCCGGGAATCAGCGGGCGGGATATTTCGGGGCTGCAGGCCCGCACGTTTCATTCTTTTTTTCTGTATTTTCTGCGAAGACAGGGGGCAAGCCAGGAGATATTCCACGATACGCGCCGCCAGCATATTCTGCTTAAAGCGATCATGCGCGAGCTGGACCTGCCCAAAGACGCGTATCCGCCGGAAAGCCTGCTCTCTCTTCTCTCCTCCTGCAAAATGAACATGGGCGGCGTAGACACCCTTCCCCAGCTTACGAATGCGGATAAGGAAATCAAGGAAATTCTGAAGCGCTACGAGCAGTGGAAGCAGGATAATGGCAAAATCGATTTCGACGACGTGCTGCTGCATGCCTACCGGATGCTGCAGGAACGGCCGGAGCTGCTTGCGGAGCTGCAAAGAAAATACAAATATATTATGGTTGATGAATTTCAGGATACGAATATGCTGCAGTATGAGCTGATCCGCATGATCGCCCGTCCCCTGAACAATCTGATGGTGGTGGGCGACGACGATCAGACGATCTACTCGTTTAACGGGGCGAGGAGCGAGTTCATTCTGGAGTTCGAGAAGCTGTACCCGGATGCCAAGGTCATTACGCTTGACATCAACTACCGTTCCGGGCCCGCCATCATCGGCCTTGGCAACGGGATTATCAAAGGCAATACGCAGCGACGTTCCAAGACGCTGCGGGCGGCGGCGCAAGGCGGCCTCCAGCCCCGGTATCTTCGCCCTTACACCGCCGACGAGGAAGCCGAAGCCATCGTGGAGTACATCGCTTCCGCCGTGGAGCAAGGCGCACGGAGCTACGGCGATTTCGCCGTGCTGTACCGGGCATCCAGCAGCAGCCGCGCCGTGCTGGAGCGGCTGCTGCTGCGAGATGTTCCCTATGTCGATTACGGCGAAGGGCAGCTGCTGTACGAGCATTGGCTCATTTCGCCGGTCATCAGCCACTTGCGGCTGACCGTGAACCGGCGCGATTTTGCCGCCATTGAGGACATGCTGCCCACGCTCTATGTGAGCCGGGAACAGGGAATGGCACATATCCACCGGATGGAAGCGGTTCAGCCGAAGCGGGGGCCGCTGATCCATCTGCTGAGCCTGCCGGGGCTGGCGGAATTCCGTCAAGCTGCCATTCGGGAGCGGCTGGACATGCTCCGGCATCTGCGGGAGCTTACGCCGCTTCAGGCGATCCGGCAGATCCGCAGCCGGTTCTACGATCTATTCATTTTGGCGGACGAGCGCCATCAGGCGACGCTGCACCGGGAGACGCTGAAGGAAATGCTGGACGAGCTGGAGCTGTCGGCGGGACGCTTCGGCAGCATCCCTCTTTTTCTTGATTTTCTGGACGAGATAACGTCAAGGAACGAGCAGCACCGGTCTCCCGGCGGTACAGAGCAGGAGGACCGCGTTGCCCTGATGACGATTCATAAGTCCAAAGGGCTCGAATTCCCCGTCGTCATGCTGCTCGGCGCGTCCGAGGGCATCCTGCCGCACAGCTCGGCGCTGGAAGCGGGCCGCCTGAAGGACCGCCAGACGGCGGAAGGCGGCGGAGAAGCGCTCGCGCTGCTGGAGGAGGAGCGCCGCCTGGCGTATGTGGCGGTCACCCGCGCCAAGGAAGAGCTCTTCATCAGCTCGCCCGCGATGCACCGGGGGAGGAAGGCCCCGGTCTCCCGCTTTATGCTGGCGGCGTTCGGCGTCGGCGCACGCGATGCGCGGCAAGGAGCGCAGCCCGGCGGCGGGAGCGCAGCCGGGCCTGGTAGCGGCCCCGGCGGCAAGGGCGGCCGCGCGGCATACGCCGGCGCCGCGCGCGGAGGCGGCGCGCGGCAAGGAGCGCTGCCCGGCGGCGGGAACGCAGCCGGGCCTGGCAGCGGCGCCGGCGGCAGGGGCGGCCGCGCGGCATACGCTGGTGCCGCGCGCGGAGGCGGCGCGGGCAGCGGATATAGCGCTGCCCGCGATGAGCGCACTGGCGCCGGCACAGGCGGCGCCGGCAGCTTCGGCGGCCTCCGCCGCTCGGACGGCGCAGCCGATGCAGCCGCCCCCTCCGGCCGCACGCGCACGGTCGCGGTCTGGAGCTGCCCGGCCGCTGCTTGCCCGGGCTGGATGCGCGTCAAGACAGGCGGCGCCGAGGACCACCTGGCGCACAAGCCCTGCCCGCTGTGCGGCTCGCCGATGGAGAGGGGCACCCGGGATGTCCCGGTGTAGACCGACGGCATCCGGTCTGGACCATCGCCATCCGGTACGTACCGCCAACCATCACTTCCCCTGTGTAGACCGGCGTCAAACGGAATTCCTCCCTTTTATTTCTGGGCAATTGTAGCTTTACCGGTTACGAAAAGGATTTTCTCCACTTTAATAGGGCGTTTCCCTCTGTTTTCAGCAAAATCACAAGAATAAGAGTGAGGAATTCCAGCTTAATTAAAAAACAAGCCTTTATCCCATGAATAACCGGGAGAAATTCCGGCTTATTCATTAGATGATATCGCAAGCAGCGCCCCAGGACGCAAAAATCTCCAGCCGCATCCGTTTAAGGGATACAGCTGGAGATTTTCATATTACCGCAGCCTTGGCCGCCGGTTCTCTTTAGCGCAGATCGCCGCGCCCAGAGGCTCAGACCCAGCTGGTTCCGGCACTGATTGCCACGGCGGTTCTGGCACATGATATCCGTTGCCCTTACCATAGGTTACCATTGCAAAAGGTGACCCGGCGCCGCTGACCGTCCGGCTGAGCCCGGGCGCATCCTCAGGTCCAGGCCCATAGAAAGCCGTCCCGGTCCCAGGCGATCCGTCCGCCGTGCAGCTTGCGGAACGCCTTTTTGACTTCCTTCGACAGCGAGGCGTTGCCGTTCTCGTTCACAAAGACGAACTGCTCGCCGAAATTTCTTTTTACATAATCAATTGCGTCGGTCTGGTACAGGGTTCCCGTAAAACGAATCTCCTTCACCATCCACTCCGCCACATCCTGGGCTGTCGCTTCCACTGGGGTCCTCTTTTCTGGTGGCTTATATAAAATGAACTTGAGATTTTCCCATTCGGGTATCACTCGTAACTGCGAGGAATGTTTGGACTTCCGGCCGCTGCCCATCCCCAGATTTCTTGATTATACCGCCCTAAGTGGATGAAATCCCGAGACAGCTTATGCTTTCGAACCGAGCTTTCCTTCGGAAAGCTTTCGGGTGGTCGCTATCGCTCCTTCAGTTCCAAACTTCCCCTTCGTTACTCCTTACCCTGATGTTATTTTTTCAAGTTCATCTTATATAGTATGTCTATCTTATCAGATTCATCAGCCAAAGAAACAGCATAATGACGCAAACGGTCGTGCTCAGCGCGACAAAAGCGTTAAAAAAGTTCAGTGACGAGCCCT
Organism: Paenibacillus durus ATCC 35681; assembly: GCF_000993825.1. NCBI lineage: Bacteria > Bacillati > Bacillota > Bacilli > Caryophanales > Paenibacillaceae > Paenibacillus > Paenibacillus durus. The sequence goes on along the minus strand of NZ_CP011114.1, from coordinate 5,029,439 downwards.
TACGGGACTCCTCGGCAATCCTTGCGCTTCTTCCTCGGTACTCCTGCGGAGCGTCCTCCCGGCGGGTGGCTTCCTCCCAATCGGGATCTTCTTTGGCATTCAGGTTATCGGGGAACACAAGCATACCTTCCCTTCGTTTCCTTTTTCCAAAGAATTATACCAGGTTTTTCTAAATTTGTAACGTGTACTTGTCCCTATTTATGTCCTTGTCCGTCCTATCTGAAATTGTCTATCCCCGTCGAACCGCCGATCCGGCCACACCGTAACGGTACAGCACCAGCGTGATGAAGGCGAGCGGCGGGTTAAAAATGAATGAATTCTAATAGGTCAAATAACGGCTTTGCGTCGATACCCGGCTCTGTTTCCTTTCAGGACCGCCCGGGGCGGGAACATCGTCATGCTGCTTGGCAAGCTCCAGAATGGCTTCCGAGAACCCTTCGAGATTGCCGATGACTTTCTCGAACGCCCGGTTCTGGGCGGTCAGCTCCTCCTGTTCGAAGCCTTCGAACAGAAGCGTGATACACCGCGAACCGACGCTGCGGTTGCGCTCGAACATGGCCCGCCCCTTATCCGTAATGCTCAGCAGCACCGTTCTGCGGTCTCCCTCCTTGCGCCGCCGGACAGTATACCCGGCCGCATCCAGCTTGTCACACAGCGCGGTGATCGCTCCTGATGTGAGATCCAACTGCTCCGCCAAATCGCTGAGACGCTGCTCGCCCTCGCGGATGATTTTATGCAGAATCATCATGCCCGGCAGCGCGATGCCCTCAATGTTAATCCGGTCCCGCTCCTTCATGAACCTTCTGACCATCTTGCGGAACAACCAGTCGGCTTCCTCCAGCACATCCCAATCCATTTTTTCCATAGACTCTGCTCCTTAAATTCGCCGCAAGGCGTCAAAAAAGGCCCCCGGAGCGCGCCCATCAGTAGGGTGACGCTTCGGGAGCCTTTGGCGATCCAATCGGCTCGAAGTATTATCTCACTGTTCATTTATTCAGCGTTAAAAGGTTATAAACGAATCATAAACCTATTAATCTTACCTGTCAAGTATGGATTAAAAAGGATTTTTAAGGTTATTTTAAATTTCCCTTAATGCTGCTGTCAGATTGGGCGGTTACAATAAGAATAACTCCTGCTGGAAGCCTGGCCCAAAGAAGCCGCCGAGCCGCTTAACCTTCAGCTTTTTCGCGATTGATGAATCTTTTGCTCTGCCAAACACGTATACGAGCTATGAAATGAGGGACAAAATTATGAATATCAAACGGAATATCAAACGGGTGATGATTGTCGGTTCAATGATCGTAGCGATATCATTTGGAGGAAATACATGGGGAAGCAGTACAGTGAACGCCAGTCCGGTCGCCAAGCTTTCCTTATCCGCCGCGTCAACGGACCGTGATAATTTGCTGGAGGCTTTGAAGCAGCCTTCCGGCGAGGATCTGTACTATTCCTTGTACGAAGGCAAGTCGCTTGCCAAAGTCGCCTCGGAGAATAGTGCGGACGTTCAGCAGGTCATCGACCTGCAGACAAAGCAGCTTACCCGGCAACTAGATCAGCGCCTTGCTTCCGGAGGCATTACACTAGAGCAGTATAAGGCTTACATGGCGGAAGTGCCGGATATTATCCGGAGCAGCGTGTACAGTCTCTAAATCCGCCCGGCCTCCGAGTTCGCTAAGAACGCAGCACAGACTCTTTAAGCGATTGGCTCTACTGAGGCGAAAATCCCCAAAAGGACGGCTTGCGGCCCCTTTTGGGGATTCTTCTCGTTATAAAGAAATCTTCCCGCGCCAGCTTAAGGTTAACGGGGAGCTTCTTAACAGGAGCCTAAAATGCCCGAAGGACAAGGTTCGTTTCGTCTTGGTTCCGATTTTACCGCTGTTTCTCCAATTGCTCTTCCGGAAGCTCGCCCTCAGGCTTTGCCCGCCGGATCTCCAGAATATCCAGCACGAATACAAAGATCGGGATGCCCAGAATGAGTCCCCATACGCCGAGATAATGCTCGGAGAACAGCAGCACAATGAATGTGTAGAACATCGGCAGATTCATTTTGGATGACATCAGCTTCGGATTCAGGAAATAGCCCTCAATAAAATGCAGCACGGCGATCATCGCCAGCACGTAAATGACCATCATCAGCCCGCCGATGTTGTAGCCGATGATGCAGAGCGGAATGAGCGAGATGAGAAAGCCCGCCACCGGAATGAGGCTGAGCAGGAAGATCATAACCCCAAGCGCAAATAAATACGGGAACCCGAGAATGATCAGCCCAATGACCGTAAAAGCGGTATTAAACATGGCAATCAGAATCTGCGCCTCGATGACTTTGCCGAAAGACAACGTAAACTTGTTGCCGAAATACTCCAGTTCATTATAGAACCAGGCAACCTTGCTCTGCTTCATCCGCGACGTGAACGCGACAATCCGGTTCTTCTCCAGAATGAAGACGAAGCTGAGAATAATGGCCAGAACGAACCTCGTGCCCCAGTTGCCGATCGTCGTGATGTAATTGAGGCCGCTCTGCATGTATTCTTCATAATTCAGATCCTTGACGGTACTGAATAAATATTGAACAATATCGTTCTGCGGAATATTTTCCGGGGTCAACGAAGTGAGGAAATTGGTCAGCTGTTTGACCTGAACAAATATTTTGGGCAAATAATGCACCAGCGCGAGCACCAGTGTCGAAATCATCGCCAGATAAAGAATGATGATGATAACCTTGCTGTTAACCCGTATGTATTTGCCGATCCTCTTAGACAGCAGCACCTGAAAGCTGTTCATGATATAAGCGATCAGAAAGGTCAGCAGCACCAAGTTGAGCATATCCCTGATTCCGTACAGCAACAAGATTACCAGCAGCAAAACTCCAAACCTGCGCACAGTCAAATCCGCAAAAAAGTGCTTAAATAATTCCATTGTCTCTCTCCATTCACCTGCATTTGACACTGAGTATAGTCTACCTTAACAAAAACAATGAACGCAACCGGCGAATAACGGCCAACGCGCCCATTACACCTTATGAACAGCTTATACGGCCTAATCGGTTTCATGTTTCATGATTATCGGATGATTACGCTCCAGTCGGCGCTTTCCCCGGACGGTCAGGGCCGTGTATAATACAATATATTGGCTGCCCCGCCTTTACGGCCCGCCGGATTACTTCTGTATGGAGGAATTCATTGGATACTCTGCCAAAAGAAATCAGTCAAACAAAAGCACCTTCAAGCGCTTCGTCCAAACGCATATATATTTTTCAGCTTCTCACCGTCTTTATCGGATTTCTGATCTTCGGATTCTCCGAGAATATCAAAGGCCCGGCCATTCCCCGTATCCAATTGGAACTGGGTCTCGACGAGATGCGTATCGGCACGCTGCTGTCGCTGAACTCGCTCGGCTATTTACTGGCCTGCTCCTTCACCGCCTACCTGATCCGCAAAATCGGTATCAAGGCCGTCTGCCTGCTGTCGTTCGGTTCCATGGTCGTATCCGGGGTGCTGATCTTCTTGTCCCGCAGCTATCCGGCGCTATCCGGCTCCTTCTTTTTGATGTATATCGGCAACGGAATGCTGGAAATCGGGCTGGCCGTACTCGGCGCGCGAATCTTTGTCCGAAATACCGGGACGATGATGAATTTGTCCCACTTCTTCTATGGACTGAGTTCAACGGTGGCGCCGATGATCGCATCGGGCTTAATGACACTGACCATTGGCGGCCGGGCTATCGATTGGCGGGATGTCTATCTGCTGATTCTGCTGCTGGCCGTCCTGCCGATGATTCCGGCGATTGCGGGCAAATTCCCTAGCGGCGGCAATACAGAGGATGACCGGATTCCACTGCGAACGATCGCCGCCGATCCCGTGATCTGGATGCTGATCGCTATTCTGTCCTTCGGTGTCATTTCCGAAATGGCGGTAGGCGGCTGGCTGGTCAACTTCCTGGAAAAAGCCTACGGCTGGAGCGGAACCGCTGCGGCGGGCATGCTGTCCGTCTTCTTCCTCTGCTTCACCTTCGCCCGGCTGTTTCTCGGTCCCGTCACCGATAAAATCGGCTTTACGCTGTCGATTATCGTCTTCTCCGCCCTGTCCGGTCTGCTTACCTTCGCCGCTATTGCGGCTGGTGAACCGGGGGCGTTCCTATTCGCTGCGGCGGGCATCGGCATCGCGCCGATCTATCCTATCGTGATGGCACTGATCGCGCAGCGCTACCGTAAGGGTAGCGACACCGCCATTACGTTCATTGTCACCTTGATGGGCGTATCCAGCGTCATCGGCAATTATCTGATCGGCGCGATCATTACCGGCATCAAAGACATTGTCGCTTCAAGCCGAAGTGCCGAGAGCGGCCTGCTGCTCGGACTTCAGGCAGGCTATGTGTTCATCGGCCTGTGTGCCCTGCTCTGCGCCTTGTCCGCAGTGCCGCTTTTCCGGTATTTGAAGCAGCGGGGCGAGCTGCTGTAGCAGCAAGAATCCACAAGGATGTGTAAAAAACGAAAAAGTTGATCGTGTCCGGCTTGACCGGATTGTTGGCTGCCGTTCTAATAACCTCCTGTACCAAGAGTTCCGATACCGGCATTCAGGAGGCGAGCAGCGCCCCAAGCGTAAGTCCAGCCTCTGTCCAAGACGGATCGGTAAACTCTTTTAAAGCGGGAGTGTTCGTAAATATCGAGAACAGCAGTCATCCTTTATTGAACGAAGAGATCAAAAGACTGCTGCAAACGGCACTAACCTCCATGGCCGATAAGGATACGAAGGGGTTCCGCAGCGTATTTGCCGACGACCGATCGGGCAGCGCCCAGCTTTATTTGTTAAACCGTGACTATGCTTTCGATCAGCTCGGCACCGTTAGGCAGGATCATGCGAACCGTATAGAGGTTCAAATCATTGGCAAAGTCAAGCAGGATGCCGGGGTAAGCGACCAATATCTATACTTCTATTTTGTCAAAAATGCTCAGGGCCAGTGGTTTCTTGGATCGATTGATTAGCAGATCCGGCCTCCGAGCGATTTACTGCCCTTATTCCACCACTTCCGCCGACAGGTTCGCCCAGGTAACGGAAGCCGGGCCATGTCCCGGAAAGGTCGTATAGGTCAAGCCGTTCACATAAATCCGGTATGAACCGGACTGAGAGAAGGTTACGCTTCCGCTGAACATCCCGTTTTTTACCTGAATTTCCTTTGTGGAAACCGTTGTAAAATCCTTTCTTATATCCCCCGCATCCGGTACATAGCGCTGAATCGTAACCGTCAATTTATCGATAGGCAGATTGGGCGGATTGATCACTTTGCCCGAAATCGTGAACGAGTCTCCGGATTTAAGTTTAAGGTAGCCGCTTACCGGAGATTCCAGAGTCAAAAATCTCTTCCCTTCATCTGTAATATTCACCGGAATCGCGGACGGGTCGCTTACATTGCGTCTGATCCGGATTCCTGCCGCTGCCATCCCCATAGTACTGATCTCGACCGGGTTGATGCCCGGCTCCAGCGGCATGGACAGCTGGATACGGTTATAGAGCGAGCCGTCCAGAGAGATGTCCTTCCCCACAATCTTCCTTACCAAGCTGAACCAGACCCCCGAACCGATTGGAGACCCGGCTCCCGGCGCATACAGCTCCTTGGCGTAGAGTACGGTAAACACTGCCTGATCTTCTCCCGTCTCCCAGTACGGCTGCAGCACCTGCGCCTTCTTCTCGCTCCATCTCCAGAAGAGCTGGCCGTTCTCCGTACCCGCCGTCAGACCGAAGAAGGTCAGCGCGCGCACCGGCACATAGGCCGTGCCGCCTATCAACAGCGGCGCCGGAATCGTAAAGTTCTCCGCCGGCAGAGCCTTGCCCTGCCCGTTGTATATCCGGGTCGAGCCGATGCGGAAATTCAGCTCTTCCCGCCGCGAAACGACCCGAACCTGCCGTTTTACGGAATTCCAGGCAACGGAGGATACCGCTCCCGATTCCCCCAGCGCGCGCAGCGGTACATACAATCGGCCGTTTCGCTTTATGGGCGTAGCCGCCTTGACAGCCTTTCCATCCAGCGACGCTTCGCCGCCTGATAGATTAATTCTCATCTCATGCTTGATCAAGTCGAACCGAACCGCGTCCGTGGAACTCACGGCGCCGGATGCCGTTAGTGCTGAAGCGGCTGGCACTACGGCTTCCGCGCCGGCGGCAGAGATTTTGACATCCCGGACCGGAATGACAACCGCTCCCGTCAAGAACGCGAATACTGCCAGCCACACTGCCGGTTTCGGCATTTTTTTAACCGTCATATGCTTACCTCCCTACATATTTTCAAAAATATCCCATCTGATTAGACGATGAACGGCGTTAAAGGTTTCTTTCACGCAACAAAACAGGGCCCTACCACTGCCTTACCGGCCTAGGGAAAACCCTGTCTTTCTGTGCGAATGGCAGCGCCGAATTCCATTTTAAGGGGATGATCGCCGAACATCTTTTTCTTCCTAAAAAAGATTGTCCAACCGCTCCCCATAATATGGTAATCTGATTCAGAAAATCATGGGAGGTGCTATCTTTGAAGCATATTACAGTTAGAAAAGCCGAAATCGATGATATTGCAGGACTTTCCGAATTGTTCGTTGACTTTATTGGCAAAGAGTCTAATCTAGCCGCAATGAAAAAACAGCTTGAAGTCATATCCGCTAATCCGAACTATTACGTTGCAGTCGCCTGCGAAGGAAAAAAAGTTATTGGCACTTCGATGGGAATCACTTGTTATGACCTTGTTGGCGATTGCAATTCTTTTCTGCTGATCGAAAACGTAGTCGTACTGCATCAGTACCGGGGCCAAGGGGTAGGAAAGCTGCTTATGCAAGCGCTTGAGGATTTTGGGGAAATCCAACATTGCAAATATGTCATCCTGGTATCCGAAAGCAAACGCCAATCCTCGCATAAATTTTATGAATCCATCGGCTATTCCACCGACCAGAGAGGGTTTAAGAAACAATTGATGAGTCATACTTAGCGGAAAATATTAGAAGGGGCTGCCCCTCAGTAGTCTCAAAACTACTTATGTGGCAACCCCTTAATCCTATCTTATCCCGTATAGGCACGGTCCCATTTATGCACGGGCTTCACACATAATGGCAAACGGCCTGCGTCCCGGGAGAAATCTCCCGGAGCGCAGGAACGTCCTGCCGGCAAATATCCGTCGCCATCAGTCCCTGTTCGCGGGCATGCATTCGAAATCGGTATTACGCTTTGCCAATCGGCGCGGCTTCCGGCTTCTCGATCATGACCGTCAGTCCTCCGTCCGACTCGCCGACCTTCAGCACGGAGCCTTCGCCCGCTTCGCCGGAGATCAGCGCCCGGGCGACCCGGGTCTCCAGGCTGCGCTGGATGAACCGCTTCAACGGTCTTGCGCCGTATACGGGGTCGAAGCCCTCCTTCGCGATAAAGCGCACTGCTTCGTCCGTGAGGACAAGGCCGACCTGACGCTCGGCCAGACGCGCCCGCAGGCCGTCCACGAGCTTGCCGACGATCTGCCGGATTTCGTCAAGCGACAGCGGCTTAAACATGACGATATCATCCACCCGGTTCAGGAACTCGGGGCGGAAATGGCCGCGCAGCTCGCGCATGACGCGCTCCTTGACCGCAGGCGTGAGATCACCGTTGTCGTCGGTGCCCTGAATCAGATGAGGCGAGCCGATATTCGAGGTCATGATGACAATCGTATTCTTGAAATCGACGATCCAGCCCTGCGAATCGGTCAGGCGGCCATCATCCAGCAGCTGCAGCAGGATGTTGAACACGTCCGGATGGGCCTTTTCCACTTCGTCCAGCAGGACGACCGTGTAAGGCTGGCGTCGCACCGCTTCCGTAAGCTGGCCGCCTTCCTCGTAGCCGACATATCCCGGAGGCGCGCCGACGAGCCGGGACACGCTGTGCTTCTCCATGTACTCCGACATGTCGATGCGGATCATGCCGTCCTCGCGGTCGAACAGCGCCTCCGCCAGCGCCTTCGCCAGCTCGGTCTTGCCGACACCGGTCGGACCGAGGAACAGGAACGAACCGATCGGCCGGTTCGGGTCCTTGATGCCCGCTCTCGCCCGCAGCACGGCGTCGGACACGAGCGATACCGCTTCGTCCTGCCCGACGACGCGCTGATGCAGCGTCTCTTCCAGCCGCAGCAGCTTATCTCGTTCGCCCTCGACGAGCCTGCTGACCGGAACGCCGGTCCAGCGGGAGACGATGTCGGCGATCTCGTCCTCGGTTACCGCCTCACGCAGCAGCCGGGAATCGCCGTCCTGCTGCGCCGCTTCCTCCGCCGCCTTCACCTGCCGCTCAAGGTCGGGGATGATGCCATAACTCAGCTCGGCCGATTTGTTCAGGTCGTATTCTTCCTGGGCGCGTTCCAGATCCATGCGCGCCTGCTCCAGCTTCTTCTTCAGCTCGCGGACACCGGAAATGGCCGACTTCTCCTTCTCCCAGCGGGCCGTCATTTCCAGGTGTTTCTCCTTGAGATCGGCCAGCTCCCGCTGGAGCGATTCCAGGCGGCGTTTGCTGGCGTCGTCGGTTTCTTTTTTGAGCGCCGCTTCTTCAATCTCCATCTGCATCAGCCGCCGCGTCACTTCATCCATTTCGCCCGGCATGGAGTCAATCTCCGTGCGGATCATCGCGCAGGCCTCGTCAACAAGGTCAATCGCCTTGTCGGGCAGGAAGCGGTCGGTAATGTAGCGGTTCGATAGTACGCCCGCTGCTACCAGCGCGCTGTCGTGGATTTTGACGCCGTGGTGCACCTCAAAGCGCTCTTTCAGGCCGCGCAAAATCGAGATCGTATCCTCGACGTCCGGCTCGCTGACCATTACCTGCTGGAACCGGCGTTCCAGCGCCGGGTCCTTCTCGATGTACTTGCGGTACTCGTCGAGCGTCGTCGCGCCGATACAGTGCAGCTCGCCCCGGGCCAGCATCGGTTTCAGCATGTTGCCCGCATCCATCGCGCCTTCGGTCTTGCCCGCGCCGACAATCGTATGCAGCTCGTCGATGAACAGGATGATCCGGCCATCGCTTTCCTTGATCTCCTTCAGAACGGCTTGAAGCCGCTCCTCGAACTCACCCCGGTACTTCGCTCCGGCGACAAGCGCGCTCATGTCGAGGGAGAAAATCGTCTTGTCCTTGAGTCCCTCCGGCACGTCGCGGCGGACAATCCGGTGGGCCAGACCTTCCACAATCGCCGTCTTGCCGACGCCCGGCTCGCCGATCAGCACCGGATTGTTCTTCGTCTTCCGGGAGAGAATCCGGATGACCCGGCGGATCTCGCCGTCACGGCCGATGACGGGATCAACCTTGCCTGCGCGTACTTCGGCCACGAGGTCGCGGCCGTACTTCTCCAGCACCTCGTACGTTGCTTCCGGCTCCCGGCTTGTCACCCGCTGATGACCCCGGATTTCCGCCAGGACCTGCAGCAGCTTCTCGCGTGTCACGCCCTGGGCTTCAAATATCCGGCGGATATCCGCATTCCCGCCACTGCCGGATACCATTGCCAGTACGGCATGCTCCACCGCCACGAATTCATCCTGCATGGCCGCCGCTTCCTTCTCGGCCTGCTCTAGCGTGGCGATCAGCGCAGGCGAAGCGTACCGCCGCACCGTTCCGGCGCCCGCGCCGCCTACGGAGGCCCTGCGCCGGAGCAGCTCATCCGTGCGGCGGAGCAGCTCGCTTTCCGGCACGTTCATCTTTTGCAGCAGCCGGGGGAGCAGCCCCTCATGCTGCTCCAGAAGCGCTTTGAGCAGATGCGGATTATCGATTTCCTGGTGACCTGCACCCGCAGCCAACGACTGCGCGGAAGCGACCGCCTCCTGCAGCTTTTGCGTTAATTTATTGAAGTCCATTCGGCCTCATTCCCTTCTTGGATCGTTGTTCTTCAGTCTGCCTGCCGTATCCGTTCACCCGGCCGCTGTCCTTCCGCGCCAGGAATCCGTACTCCGCTTCTTAGCCCCGGCCTGAAAACCGGAGGTCTGCTCAAGCTGCCGGTACAACTGCTTCTCTGCCTCGCTTATGGAGTCAGGAACACTGATCTCGATGTCAAACAGCACGTCGCCATGCGTTCCGTTCTCCCGCGTCAGCCCTTTGCCCGGTATCCGCAGCGTCCTGCCGCTCCGGATGCCCGCCGGAATCTTCAGCTTGACCGCGCTTCCGTCCGGTAAGGATACCTTCGCTCCTCCGCCAAGTACGGCCTGCCAGGGAGCAATTTGCAGGATTCCCCGCAGGTCTCCGCCGCTTACTTCATAAGTGTCATGGGCGCGGATATGCAGAACGATCAGCATATCGGCCGCTCCCTGCCCTCCGTGTTCTCCGCTTCCCGGCACAGATACCGCTGTACCGTCACCCGAGCGCGGCGGGATGTTTGCGGTCACCGTCCGTCCTCCGGCCTGGACGGTGACGCTGCCGCCTTTATAGGCCTGCTCCAGCGTAATGTCGAGTTGGGCTTCCACCATGCCGCCCATGCTGCCCATACCGCCCATGCCGCTGGCTCCCGGACCTCTTCCGCCCGAGAAAAAGTCGAAGCCCGCCCGGCCCGCCGCCCCCCTGCCGCCGAAGAACATTTCAAACAGGTCGCCGCCCGGAATGTCCTCGCCGCTGAAAGAATAGCTGCCGCTCCAGCCCTCGCCAAACGGTGATTCCTGGGAGGCTCCACCGCCCGACGGCCCGCGTCCGAAACCATATTTTAGAGCTTCGTCGTAGGCTTTGCGCTTCTCCTCGTTCCCAAGCGTTTCATACGCCTCGGCTATTTTTTTAAACCGCTCCTCCGCATTCGGGTCCTTGTTCACATCGGGATGCCACTGCTTGGCGAGCTTCTGATACGCTTTTTTGATCTCCTGTTTGGACGCATCCTTGCTGACGCCAAGCACACTATAGAAATCGGATTCCGCCATCTTAGGCGCCCTCCCTTCTCCTCTATTCATTATTTCCCCGTTTTCCCGGTACTGTAATCCGAATCCGTTCCAATGCTCGAACCGCTTCGCAAAAAAGCGCATTATAGCCGGAAATCCATCTACAATGCGCTCCTCGTATATATTATTCAACACTTGACGCGTCTTCCATTACCGCTTTCGGCGATTATTCGCCGTCCCGAATCTCAATGCGTCTGCCCTGCGGGTTCTTCCGCTTCGGCACTTCAAACATCAGCAATCCGTCTTTCAGCGAAGCGCGGATGCCCCCTTCTTCGATGTCCTGCACATAAAATCTGCGCACATACTCGCCGTACCGGCGTTCTTTGCGCACGATCTGCCGACCTTGATTTTCCTCGCTGGTTTCTTCCTTGCGCACAGCCTTAATCGTCATATACGGCGCTGTGTAATCAATCTCGATATCTTCTTTGGCAAAGCCCGGCAGCTCGGCTTCGATCAGGTAGGCATTGTCGCTTTCGCGGATATCGGTACGGAAAGACAAAGTGGAACTCTTGAACGGAGCGAAGAAGTCATCCCCAAACATGTCATTCAAGGATTTGGTCAGTTGGCCAAAAGCCTCTTCCCGCCGTTTTCCAAAAGGAACCAAATCAAACATCTTTCATTCCCCTTTCTTGACTTTGACTTTATTTGACCTTATGACTTTATTATAGCCCCTGCCCCTCCGATGCTCAAAACCGATTTCAACGCAAAAAACGCCGAATTCCGGCGTCTTCAGGCATTTTTAATGCAAAAATTTCGTGTTTTGATTATTTTGACCTTTTTTGACCTTCGGTACGGAACTTCTTCCTGTATTCCTCTTCCAGCAGGCTCATCGTAATGATGTCATGGTATTCATGATCATAGTACAGCGCTTCCCGGCGCACGCCCTCTTTTTTAAAACCGAGTCCCTCGTACACATGGAGCGCGCGTTCGTTGTACGAATATGCTTCAAGCTCGATCCGGTGCAGATTCAGAATGCCGAAGCCGTATTCCAGCATTAGCAGCAGCGCTTCCCTCCCATAGCCCTGGACGGAGCCTTCGTTTATTCTCGGTTTCGGAGGAATACCTGAGGAGCGTATTGACGACGGCATCAGGGCACTGAAGGAAGCGTGGCTGAGGTAAACAGATGCGGCCACGCCATCGTTATGACAGCATTTTAAGTTAAGTTTAAATATGGAGTTGCATCATTTAAGGGAGTATGATATGGTTAGTTTATTGGAATTTTGACCTGAACTCACATATTGCAGAGGGTTATGATTTTGAGTGCATAACTTTGCGCAATATGTGATTTTTTATTTTTAAGGAAATAATAAGGTCATGTTCAAAAAACAAGGAGGTTTTCTACAATGGAAACAGGAACAGTTAAATGGTTTAACGCAGACAAAGGCTTTGGCTTTATCGAAGTTGAAGGCGGCAGCGATGTATTCGTGCATTTCAGCGCAATCGTCAGCGAAGGCTTCAAGACCCTTGATGAAGGTCAACGCGTCGAGTTCAACATCGTTCAAGGCAACCGCGGTCCGCAGGCCGAAAACGTCGTTAAGCTGTAAATCAGAAAGCACGCCCCGAACCTAGCGTTTGGGGCGTTTGTTTTTTGCTGCAATAATCCGGGAGAGAAAGAGGGATGCTTCTTGTACTATTCACGGAAAAGGCCTCTGGAGGATATTCCGGAAGAACTTACGGCCATATGGTCCTGTACGAACAAAAGCTGCAACGGTTGGATGAGGGACAATTTTGTCTTTTTAATTCAGCCCACCTGCTCCTTGTGTAACTCACCGATGGAAAAAGGCGAGAAAATGCTCCCTGCGGTAGTTAATACAAGTCCCACTCAATCCAAAAAATAGATTAAGGCACCGCACAGGTGGACCTCAAGCTTCGGCCTTAGCCGAAGTTTATTTGTCTTTTCCGTTTCCGCTCTCTTCCCCGCAGCACAGATAAGGCGCCTTTCCCTCTATTAATACAGCACCCGCCATAAGTAAAAAGTCGCGTACGCCTCCCAGCCCCGCCAGCCCGCGAACAGCTCCCGCAGTTCGGGAAGCGTCGGCTTCCGGTCCATCCCAAGCGCGGTCTTGACGGCATTGTGCAGGCCGACGTCCCCGATGGGAAAAGCCGTGGCGTCGCGCAGGCAGCGCATCCTCACGTACTGGGCGGTCCAGGGGCCGATTCCCTTCACCGCCGTAAGCCTCGCCTCGGCTGCCTCCGGCGAGCCAAGGGCCAGCAGCTCCTCCCGGCTCAGCGAACCGCCGGCCATAAGCTCCGCGACCGTAAGGATCGTCCGCGCCTTGCTCCGGCTTAGCTGGAGAGCGCACAAATCAGCCTCCGCCGCTCCAAGCAGCGACTCCGGCGGCGGAAACAGATGGTAGCGATGACCCGACCACAGGACGGATTCGCCGTAGCCTTCGGCAAGCCGCGCCTTCAGCTTATACGCAAAGGCTAAATTAACCTGCTGCCCGAGAATCGCCCAGCACAGGGCCTCGAACAAGTCGGGGATGCCGACTATGCGCAGGCCGCGACAGCGTTCCGCCAGCGGACCGAGCAAAGAATCGCCCTCCGCCAGCTTATAGAACGGCCGCAAGTCACGGTCCAGGTCGAACCAGTCGCGGATATAGCGCGCCAGGTCTTCTAGCCCCGCAACCCCTGGCCGCTTCCCTTCCAGCAGCTCCACCCGCATCCGCCCCCGCTCCGGCGCGGTCAGCCGGATCAGCAGCGCCCCGCCGTCCGCCCAAAGCAAACGGGTCACCCCTTCGCTGTCCGTCCTGTATAGACATTCCAGCGGCGAGCGCGCCATATAGTCGAGGCAGGCTTTCCAATCGAACAACTCCGGCAGCGGCAGCTCAAAAAGCAAATCGTTCATGTCCGGCCGCCGCTACATGGGCGATTCCCTCCAGTTCCAGCAGCTCCTGCTTAAGCCGGAGCCCTCCGGCATAGCCGGTCAGGGTGCCGTTCGCCCCGATGACCCGGTGACAGGGAAGAAACACCGGCAGCGGGTTGCGGCCATTCGCCGCGCCCACGGCGCGCATCGCCCCGGGCCGCCCTATTTGCCCCGCCAGCTCTCCGTATGTGATGACCGCGCCATACGGAATATCGCCCAGCGCCGTCCATACCTCCCGCTGAAACGCCGTTCCTCTAAGATCGAACGGCAGCTCCCGGAAGTCCGTACGAAGCCCGGCAAAGTAGTCCTCCAGCAGACGAATCGCCCCCCACTCTTCAAAGGGCCGCTTATCATCGGCCACGCTGCTGCGCGGAGCGTAGCGGTCCAGCCAGGCCTTCGCCGTCTGCTCCGTATCATGCTGAAAGGACAGGCGGCACAACCCGTCCGCGCCGCCCCACAGTGTCCATGTCCGTCCCCCAAAATTAAGGGTGTGCCGGTATATCGTATTCTGGCCCATCCGCCATTCCTCCTTGAACCCGTTCTCTGTATTCTGTAGGCGACGCTCCCGCGTTCCGGTGAAACCAAGCGGCAAAATGGGAAGCGCCGCGAAAACCAACCGCCCTGCCGATATCGGACACGGGCATCCGGCCAAGCCGCAGAAGCTCGCAAGCCTTGTCCAGCCGCACCTGGTTTAGCTTGGCGGCCAGAGTAAGGCCGGTCACTTCCTTGTAGACGCGGTGAAGATGAGAGGTGCTGACCTGTAGGCGCCCGGCCAAGCCGCTTAGCGTCAGCCGCTCTCTGTACCCGGCGGTGATCACGGCATCGGCCTGAGCCGCCAGAACGGCGTCCGGGCGCAGCGGCCCGCCCTCTTCGGGACGGCATCTTTTACATGGCCTGAAGCCAGCCTGAAGCGCCTCCTCCAGCGACGGATAGAACGTTACATTGTCCGGCTTGGGCGTTCTGGCCCGGCAGGATGGCCGGCATACGATGCCGGTGGTCCGAACCCCGGTATAGTAAATCCCATCATACCGTGCGTCGCACTGGACGACAGCCTGATAGACAAGGTCGAATAATGCCTGATCCATGATGCATCCCCTCCACACCGCCATTATAACGCATTGCGCCGCTCCTTGGCAGGACAGCCGAATAAGAGGGCAAGAATACGACAGTGCCTTTTTTAAGGAAAAGATCATCCGTTCTTGGCCTAAACACCGAGCGGTTGGCTTCTTCCCATATACATCCCCGGACCGAGAGCAGAATCGGCTTGCGGATGGTTTGGGCCGCCAACGGCTCCAGCATATAATTAATTCGAAGCTTAGCGAGACGGAAGCTGCTGGAAAAGGTACTGACGCCAGTCTGAGGGAAAGCCGTTTAAATTCCGTTTACAGTCCTGTTGTAATTTGGTAAAGGCTTCATTGCACATAAGACCATTCTTTTCATTCGAGGTGAGTTCCCATTAAAACCAACGTTCTTGACAACAACAAGTATCTGGTGCTTGCCGCGCTGATGATCGGCCTGATTTTTACGGAGCTGGACGAGACGATTGTCGCGACGGCGATGCCCACGATTATCCGCGAGCTGCACGGCCTCAGTCTCTACGGCTGGGTGGCGGGCATTTATATGCTGGCTGTCACGATGTTCATGCCCATTCTCGGCAAGCTGGCTGACCTGTACGGACGCAAGCGGGTGTACTTAAGCTGCATGGCGCTGTTCATCGGCGGGTCCATCGTCAGCGGGTTCGCGCAGTCCATGACGATGCTGCTTATCGGCCGGGGCATCCAGGGCGTCGGCGCTGGCGGTCTGATGCCGCTTGCGCTCGTCATTATCGGCGAGATCTTTCCGCTGGAGCAGCGCGCCAAAATCCAGAGTCTGGCCGGCCCGATGATGATTATTCCGCAGCTGCTCGGCCCGACACTTGGCGGCTACATCGTCGGACATTTCAGTTGGCACTGGGTGTTCCTGATCAATCTCCCGGTCGGCGTTCTCTCCGCAATCCTGCTCGCCAAGGGGCTGAACGAATCGCGGAGCGAGGAGAAACGGGCCATCGACTGGACCGGGGCCGGCACGCTGATGCTGGCGCTGTTGTCCCTGCTGCTGGCGCCCGTGCTGATTGACATTCAGGGCTACGGGTGGTTCTCTCCCGTCATTATCGGGCTGCTTGCGGCCTCCGCCCTTCTGATCGCCCTGTTCATCAACATCGAGCGCCGGGCCGTAGAACCCGTCATTCCCATGCATTTATTCAAGAACCGGAATGTTGTTGTGCTCTCCATTCTTGTGTTCATCCTGATGCTGGGCATTATGGGCGGGATTGCCCTCTTCCCCTTCTTTTCGCAAAATGTCATGGGCCTGACACCGACCGCCTCCGGATATCTGTCGCTGGCGTTCATGGCTGGTGTGATCCCGGCCAGCATTGTGTTCGGTTCTCTGATCACACGCGTCGCTTATCGGAACCTGTTTATCCTGTTCTTCACGCTGCCTATTGCCGGATTTTTCCTGCTGTCGCGCATCGGTATCCACACCGGCGTTCTTTACATCATCGTCTGCTTTGTGATCCTGGGCGTCGGCATGGGGGCGATGTTCGGCGGAAATACGCTGATCGTTCAGGAATCGGTGGAGAAAAAACACAGCGGCATCGCCCTATCCACAGTCCAGTTGTTTCAATCGCTCGGGGCGACCATCGGGCTCAGCGTGTTCGGCAGCCTGCTCTCCGGCCACATTAGCAAAGGTGTAGAACCGCTCAGCAGTCAGCTTCCTCCCGGCACATCGGAGAATCTGGCAGCGGGCGGAATCCCGCCCGGCATCTCGCCGCAGCTGCTGACCGAAGTGAAAACCGTGTTCGCACACGCCTTCCAGAACGTGTTTTCCATCTCGCTCGTTTTTGTTATTCTGACGTTCTTCATCTGCTGGTTTCTTAAAAAAGAGGTGCTCTCCTCCCGGAACAAAGAGGACTCCGCCGAAACGATCGGAGGCACGATCCCCGAAACCCTGTAATCTTCCCATAGCACTGCGCAATAAAACGGCTGCGCCGCCCAAATGTTGGGGGGTGCAGCCGTTTCGCGTAAAAACGTTCTCATCCTGAAGTTTCACAGGCAGCAAAATTCGATCCGATCCGACAGGATTCTGTGATGAAAATCTCATTTTTCTTCTAACTAAACAGGATTATTGTTCCATGCTGTCGAATATGTTCTTAAGAAAGAACAGCGGATCAAACCTACTCTGGGAGAGATACTATGAAAAAAATACCATACTCGGAAATACAATCGGAGCTGCGGACGGGCGATTTGATTCTGTTCAGCGGACAATATGAAATCAGCAAGCTTGTCGAAAAACTGGAGGGCAGCCTCTGGTCCCATGTCGCCATGGTTGTACGGATTCCCGAGATTGAGGATCCGCTGCTGTGGGAATCCACGGCTTTGACGAATCTGCCGGATGTCTTGATGAACGATCATCTAACAGGGCCGAAGCTGGTTGATTTGCAGAAAAGGCTGGAAACCTACGGAAGCGATGTCACTCCTTATGTTCCGCCCCGCTACGCCGTAAGACCCCTGGACGTTGAGCGGAGCGAAGAGATGATTTCGAGCCTGCACGCCCTGTTTACGGAACTGCATGGCATCCCCAACCCCGGCCAATGGAAAATGATTCTCGAGGTCCTTGAAGGCCGGATCTTCAAGATTCGTTCCAAACTGGACAATTATACCTGCAGCGAGCTTGTCGCCGAGTCTTACATCAAGATGGGCCTGCTCGATCCGAATGCCGTGATCAACGGGTTTATGCCAAGCGATTTCTCCTCGGACGGACATCTGCAGCTGCTTAAAGGCTCATTCAGGGAAGAAATCGAAATCGACCTAGCCGGCATCAAATCGTCCAACTGACCGAAGAACATGAAGGCTACATTAACCGCATCTTCGGCAGCTTCAAAATTCCGTATAGGCCGGATTGGATTACTTGTGTTAGGACTGGTCATCGCTCTACTTATGCTGCCCTACATCCAAACGGCGGATTCGGCCCGTCTGGAGGAGGCCGCCGGAGCCGGCAGCCTCCGTACAAATACGGATCTACAGGACGACTTGAAAATATGGGAGGACAAAGACGGACAGCTCACGATCAAGGATGTTGCAAGTCCGGCAATGGATTCGTTATTCGCGCCGTACAAAACCAGCGGACTCAGCGGCTCAATTAAAGGTTCGGTCTATTGGGTCAAGCTGGATCTGTTCAATGCCTCTTCCAAGGCGAGAGAGCTTCTGCTCGAACTCAGTAAACCTCAGCTCAGCCGGGTAACCTTGTACCAATTCGACGATGAACGCCATTTTTTGCGCCAGACCCGAACGGGAAGAAGTCTGCCCTTCAATGAGCGAACCTTCAACCATCGGAATTTCATTTTCAACCTTTCGTTCCCTCCCGAATCCGGGCAGCGGCTGTATTTTCAGATTCAAACCGACACTTATCTCCAGCTTCCGATGAAGCTGTGGGAGACACAGAGCTTTATCGAAAGGGAGCAGCGCTCGGGCCTTTTGTTCGGCATGTATTACGGGATTATGTTCGCAATGGCGCTTTACAACAGTTTTCTCTTTGTGTCGATCAGGGACAGGGTTTATCTCTATTATGTGCTCTTTATCATTTCCTTTGCGATCATGCAGGCCGTGTGGGACGGATTTGCCTACCAATATTTATGGCCGGGGCATCCCGCTTGGGAGCTGAAATCCAATCCCGTCTTTATTGTGTTGACCTGTCTGTTCACATGCGCGTTCTCACGGACCTTTCTGTCGGTTCCTAAATATTCGCCGCGAGTGGACAAACTGATGTGCGCCTTTATAGCCGGGCTTGTTCTAACGCTGCCTGGTATGATATTTATGCCGCCGGGCTTATGCACCAAATTAGCCGTCTACCTTGCGTCTGCCAGCATTTTGGTCTGCCTGTCGGCGATAGCGGCCGTGCGGTTTCGGATACGGTCCGTCTTTTTCTATAGTGCTTCATGGCTGGTTCTGTTTGCAGGCTCCACACTAAATATCTTGGCCGCTTACAAGCTGCTTCCCTTGAACTTCCTGTCGCTGTACTCTGTACGGTTCGGCTCGGTGGCCGAGACCATTCTTCTATCCGTAGCACTGGCGGACCGGTTTAACCTTATCAAGCAAGAAAAACTGCTGGAAGAGAAGCAGGGAATCCTGCTCAAGAATCTGCATGAAACGACGAAAAAGCTGACTTCGACCTATGATTTAGACAAGCTTCTTTATTACACTCTGATCAGTCTCTCCAAGGTAACGGCCTGCGAGAACGGCTTTATTCTGTTAAAGAACGGGGAGGGGTACATACTGAATACCTCAGTTGGCAGCGGAATGTGGGAAGGGCTGCACTTGACGGAGCTTGAAACGGAACCGTTCTTTAGCGTGTTGATCCGTGAAAAAAGGCTGATGCTCCACTCCGATCCCGGTGTATCCTCCAGCCAACTCAGCCCAGGCGCCAAAACCTGCATCGGAATCCCAATCCTGTACCGCGACCGTTTGCTGGGTCTGGTCGTGCTGTACAGTTATTCCTTAAGGAGCTTTGCTGAGAGCGAAAGAGACATCCTCCGCGATTTTGCCGGGCAGGTCGGCATCTCCATTGAAAATGCCCGCCTGTTCTCGGAGATTAACCAGATGGCCTCAACGGACGGTCTGACGGGAGTGTATAACCGCAGCTATTTTCTGAGTCTGGCCAACAGGCACTTGTCCCAATGCTGGAGCATGGATAAACCCTTATCGCTGATCATGGTCGATATTGACCATTTTAAGAGCATTAATGACCGGTACGGCCATCTTGCCGGCGACAAGGTTATTCAGGAAACGGCGAAACTGCTCGCCGAATTGGCTCAGCCCCGCGGCATTATCGGCCGGTACGGCGGCGAGGAATTCGTGATCCTACTTCCTGGTACCACAGCCGAGCAGGCGTACCGCCTGGCGGAAATTATGCGGAAAAGCATCTCCGCGTCTCCCGTCCAGCTCGAGCAAACGGGCAGCGTCAGCTACACAATCAGTTTGGGCGTCTCATCCATTTCGCCGGACACAAGCGGAATTGAGATGCTTATCGACCAGGCGGACCAAGCGCTGTACAAAGCCAAAGAGAGCGGCCGAAACTGCGTAATGGAATTTGAATTGAACACTTCCCCACTTAGCTAACACTTGAAGTGGGGGATTCTTGGGTAATCCCTTCTACTGAGGGGAATTCATTTCGATATTTTCTCACGAAAAATCGTAGACCAAGCGATCCCTGCGGTTCCCGCAGTTTTCCAAAGGAACATCTGTACCGATCTTCCCAGAGTTTTAAGATTTTTGCCTAGCAAAATATCTAAAGGAAAGAGGGGCCTGACGTTATAACAGCAAGGCTCTTGATGTTCTGTGCGGCATTTTCATCCCGATCATGAAGGGTATGGCACGATGGACATTCCCATTGCCGCACAGACAATTTCTTTACTTCGGAATGGATAGTGCCGCATACATGACACCTTTGGCTCGTTGGAGCGAATGTGTCGGCAAACTTCAACGTACGTCCATACCATTCCGCTTTATACGAAAGCTGACGGGCAAATTCACCCCAGGACGCATCGGCGATGGATTTGGCCAGCCGGTGATTTTTGAGCATGTTCGCCACGCTCAGATTTTCGATGCTGATCGTTTGGTTTTCACGAATCAGCTTCGTGGTGAGTTGATGCAAAACATCATGGCGGCTGCCCACGATCTTCTCATGGATTTGGGCAACCTTCTGTTTGGCTTTTTGCCAATTGGAGCCTCCTTTGTTACGGCGAGCCATGCGGCGTTGCCAAAATGCAAGTTTTTGTTCATATTTGCGAAACACTTTGGGATTGGTAACCCGCAACCCATCAGAGCAGACCGCTAATTCCTTGAGTCCAAGATCAATGCCGATCTCCTTATCGGTCTGCGGCAGAGGTTTCATTTCCACTTCGCAGAGGATGGATACAAAATACTTGCCTGCCGCATTTCGCCGCAGGGTAGCCGAAAGAATGCGGCCTTCACACGCTCTGGAGTTGGCAAAGCGAAGCCAGCTAAGCTTCGGAAGTTTCAGTCGGTTTCCGTTGATAGCAATATTGTCATTGGTGTATTTGGTGGTGTAGCTTTGCACAGGATGCTTGCGGCTTTTGAAACGCGGAGCCTGATTTTGTTTCTTGAAGAATCGTTCAAAGCTGTCTGCCACGTTTCGCACCGCCGATTGCAAAGCAATGCTATCTACCGATTTTAACCATTCAAATTGCTGTTTGAGTGCAGGAAGCTGTGTGGCACAGGTGTTATAGGATAACCCTTTGCCGGTTGCCGCATAGGTTTCGTTCCATTTGATTAAGAAATGATTGAAGACAAAACGGCAACAGCCAAACATTTGATGGATGAGTTGCCGCTGTTCCGGGTTGGGATAGATGCGATATTTGTGAGCTTTATGTACCATCATGCCACAAGGCCTCCTTTCGTACAGGATAGTTTCATAATAGCACATATGTTCGCCTTAAGGCAAAAAAACCACCGATTCATCTCCTCCCTATAGAGGAAGGAGTCTTCTCGGCTTTTTAGATAAAGGAAAACTTCGCTTAGAGATTCTCGGTGACGGATATTATTTCAATAAGGGACACCTTCGCGGCTGTCTTTTTGTTTGGTCTGACTCGCGGAAGCGGAAGTGATATAATTAATTCACCATAGGCTTACAGGAGAATACTTTCATGCCATCGATACATGCGCTTGATGACGCCGGGTGGGCCAGGCTCATCCAAGATACGGCGTATTATTTTGACGACCTGACCCTTAAACGGGGCTTCCAATATTATAAGCAGCAGCGGGTGTCTGAGTTGACGGCTGGTTCACCCGGACTTGTCACGGCTTTCGTAGACGGAAAAGACCGGTACAGCGTCGAAATTATTCTTGGCGCCCTCTCAATCAGCAGCTGCAGTTGTCCCGTCTTCGGTCCATGCAAGCATATGGCGGCCGTCCTGATGGACTACGCCGGAGCGCAGGGACGGCCGGTTCAACTGCTGGCCAATGCCAAGTCTTCCGCCCAGGTCAGGGCGGCAATAAGCTCCGCCCGCGCCGTACCGGAGAGCGGCAATGCCGCCGCTGGGAGAGCAAGCAGCTTACGGCACGACAGCCCGGCTTCCGGTACCCTGGCCGCCGAAAATGGCGGGCCAGACAGCGGTGGCGGTTCAAAAAACAATAACGTGACGGACGCTGACGATAGAGCGGAAGGCTATCCTGATGGAGGTGAAGCAGGGTATCCCGAAGGATCGGTCAGTAGCGGAAGAATGGACAATAGAACGGGCGGCGCTAACAGAAGTAGTGTCAGGCCGGGCAGCAAGGGAGCTAAGAGCGATGCTCTACGCGGCACCAAGGATGCCTTAAAGGAGCAAGGCCGCCTCATTCCGGTCATGAATGTCGCCGAGTGGCATGAACTGTTCGCACGTTGTGTATCCCCTCTTGCCGGAGAGACCCGAAACCCGCAATATGCCGATGAAGCGCTCACGGCAATCCTTCGCATCAAGCCGCCCTTGTCCCCAGAACTCGACAAGCTATTCGGCTTGCACGCCCGTCTCTTTATTCTGGAAACGCTGACTGCCCGCGTGGCCGGAAAGACCGGGATGTTCACGCCTTCGCTCGGATACTACACCCACCTGGCCGTAACGGAGCTTCAGGATGATATTGAGCGCTTCTTCAATACGAAGCCTTCCCCCGCCTCCGAGCCGGAGCAGTGGAACCGCATAATCGACACGCTCGGGGTTCTCCGGCGGGCGCTGCTGGCGGAATCAAAGGAGCAGACCTTCTATTATACTCTTTATTATTTGCTGTGGAGAAAATGGATTATTCCCGAAATGCGCGATACTGCGCTTTTCGCAGAAGAACTTCGGAGGCTGGAAGAGGAGGAAGGCAACCGGGCGGCTTCCCCGTCCCGGCAGCCCCTGCTGACCGCCCGGGCCTGGATGCATTTCTGCCTGTCCGAAGACGACGAGGCCTTAAGCCTGCTACGGGAAGCGGCTAAGCAGCCGGGATTCCATCCGGAATGGCTGGATATTTTTTGGGAGCCGCTGGCGGAAGCCGGGGAAGCGCGGAGGCTGGTGAGCTGGCTTACGGAGGCTGGCGAACTGCTGCAAGGGCATCGCCGTCACAGTCTTGGCAGCTACGCGCGGCACTGGGAGGAGGCTGTCCGGCTTCTGCCGGGCGCCGAGCCGCAAATGTGGCGTGTTCTGGCAGACATGCTTCCTTTAAGCGGCGGCATTTACGAAGAGAAGCTGCTGGCTCACGGTCGCTGGCGCGAGTGGATGGATTACCAGCTCAGCTCAGGCAGGGACCCTGCGGATTTCCGGGTGCGGGAGCTTCAGCCGATAGAGAAAAATGCGCCGGAGCTGCTGCTGCCCTTCTACCATCAGGCGGTCGAGCGGCATGTCTCAGAGAAGAACAGAAGCAGCTACAAAGCGGCGGTAAAGCTGCTGAAGCGGCTAAGCAAGCTGTATAAGAAAATGAAAGCGGAGGATCGCTTTGAGCATTTTCTCGGCTCTTTTGCCGCCCGCCACAGCCGCCTTAGAGCGCTTCAGGAAGAGCTTCGGAAAGGAAAGCTGACACCATGAACGGACAATTGCGGAATATTACGGTCCGGATCGGACTGAGCGAATACGGAGACGCGCTGTTGTACGGCTTGACGGATGACGGATATGGTCTTCCCGGTATGGCTTTGAAGCAGTTGCTCTTCGCCTGGCACGAGGATTCGTTCTACGGTACCGAGCTGGCCATTCACAAAGCCGGAGAGATCGAACTGGTCGTCCTGCCCGCCGAACAGGTCCTGTCTTTCTTCGCCGCAGGGCAGCTGCTGTCGCATATCGGCTGGTCATGGGACGGCGAAGCGGCTCCGCTCGCCGATCTGGCCCCCAGTTTGGCATGTTGCCTCGAGGAACGGCAGTATGTGCCAAGCCTTGCTGCATACCGCGAGGGGCGGCTGGAGTGGATCTGGGATGACCGAGCTCTCCAGGCCGCGGCGGAAGCCGCTGACCGGAAAGTGGCTGAAGTCATGCCGCAGGATGCGGCTGGCAATGCAGACCGCATCAGGGTGCGGAGCGGCGGCGCTGCTATTGCCACACCTGGCGCGCTTGCCGCGCTTCGCCGGCTTAAGGATGATCCCGGCTTCATAGCAGGCGTTCAGGCGGCCTTCTCCGCCGCCGTATCCGCGCACTGCTACGGTACGGAAGAGCAGGCCGCCGACCTGCGGCGCGAGTACCCGATGCTCTTCGAGCGTAAGCGCCTGGCGGCAGCCGGCATGGACGCGGAAGCCTGGCTCGTCTCCATCGGCTGGAAGGCCGATGTTTCGCTGTTCCGCCCCGCGCTCCAGCTGCTGGAGCCGTGGAAAGCCGAATCCTCCTGGCGGATTCGGCTCGTCCTGCAGGACAAGACCGACGCTTCGGTGCTTGTCCCGGTGAAGCTGGACGCGGACGGCGACGCTCATGGCGCCTGGCCCGCGCAGTGGTCGCCGCATGTAGCGAGCCGCTCGGCAGGCTGGCTGGAGCGCCTGCGCGCCTGCCTGCCGGAATGGCGCTTTGACGGCGCCGGCGACGTGCTGGGCCGGCCGCTGGACAGCGCGGCCGCATGGACCTTTCTGACGGCGGACAGCCGCCGTCTGCTGGATGCAGGCTGGCTCGTGCTGCTGCCGGCCTGGTGGGAAGCGGCGAGCCGCAGGAAGCCGCGCCTGCGGGCGAAGCTCCGCCCGGAGAGCGAGAACCGGAGCGGCCGCTCGCTGATGGGCCTGGATGCGATCATCGACTTCGATTGGCGCATCTCAATCGGGGACGCCGACCTCACGGAGGAGGAGTTCGCGGCGCTGCTCGCCCGGGGCGAGCGCCTGGTGCGTTTCCACGGCCAGTGGGTTCCGCTTGATCCCGCGCTGCTCGCCCAAATCCGTAGGGCGATGGATGGCATGGATAAGCGCCAGGGTTTGTCCTTCCAGGACGTCCTGCAGCTGCATTTACTGAATGCCGGTGAGGAAACCGGCGATGCAGACGAAGTTCCCGCCCCTGAAGATGAGATGCGTCTCCAGCTTGAGGTGGAACTGAACGAGCAGTTCGTCAAGCTCATGGGGCAGCTTGGCGGCAGGGAAGCCTGGCCGCAGTCCGGCCCGCCTGCCGGTCTGCACGCCGAGCTGCGCCCGTATCAACTGGAGGGCTATGCCTGGCTCGCCTTCCTGCGGCGCTTCGGGCTGGGCGCCTGCCTTGCCGACGATATGGGTCTTGGCAAGACCGTGCAGCTGATCTCCTACTTGCTTCACCTGAAGGAGCAGTACGAGGAGCGAACGGCTGGGCCGCGGCCGTCGCTTATCGTCTGCCCAACCTCGGTGCTCGGCAACTGGCAGAAGGAACTACAGCGGTTCGCGCCTTCGCTTGAGATTATGCTTCATTACGGCGGCGGACGCCTTAGCGGGGAGAGCTTCGCGGAAGCCGCAGCCGGGACCGATGTTGTGCTTACCTCTTATGCTACAGCAGCGCTGGACCAGGAGCTGTTGGCCGGCTTTACCTGGTCGGCGGTCTGCCTGGACGAGGCGCAAAATATCAAGAACGCCCAGACCAAGCAGTCAGCCGCCGTCCGCAGCTTTCCCGCCTTGCACCGGATCGCGCTCACCGGAACGCCGATCGAGAACCGGCTGGCGGAGCTGTGGTCGATATACGACTTCATCACGCCGGGCTTTCTCGGACCGTTGCGCGCTTTTCAGGAACGGTTCATCCATCCGATCGAGAAGGACGGCGATGCCAAGCGGACAGCCGATCTCAGGAAGCTGATCAAGCCGTTTATGCTGCGCCGCAAGAAGAAAGATCCTGCCATTCAGCTCGACCTGCCCGACAAGAACGAGATGAAGACCTACGTCCATCTGACAGCCGAACAGGCCGCGCTTTACGACCAGACGGTGAACGAGCTGATGGATAAAATCCGCAAGCTGGAGGGTATCGAGCGCAAAGGCGCTATTCTCGGCGCGCTTACCCGGCTCAAGCAGTTGTGCGACCACCCGCTGCTTGTCACCAAGGAAGCGGCGACGCACGAAGGAACGACTGACGAACCGGCGGATACGAGCCTGCTGATCGAACGCTCCGCCAAGCTGGAGCGGCTGCTCGCCATGGTTAAGGAGCTGCGGGAAGAGGGAGAGCGCTGCCTGATCTTTACCCAATATGTCGGTATGGGCCAGATGCTTCAACGTGTGCTGCGGGAGGAACTGCGGGAGCCTGTGCTTTATCTGAACGGAAGCACCTCCAAATCGGCGCGGGACCGGATGATCGAAGACTTTCAGTCCAGACGGGACATGCCGCTGATCCCGCTAGGCCTATCAACGCCCTCATCCGCAGGCGGAGATCAGCCGGTCATGCATGCATCCTCTTCGCTGAACGGACAGCCGCAAGCCTCTCTCCCGAACGGCCCGAAGCAGGACCTTTCACTTGCGTCGCAGCGGCCTGCCGTGTTTATTCTGTCCCTGAAGGCCGGCGGCGTCGGCCTGAACCTGACGGCGGCCAATCATGTATTTCATTTCGACCGCTGGTGGAACCCCGCCGTGGAGAATCAGGCGACGGACCGGGCCTACCGCATGGGCCAGACTCGCGATGTTCAGGTGCATAAATTCATTGCCCTCGGAACATTGGAAGAGCGGATTGACGAGATGCTGGAGAGCAAGCAACAGCTTAGCGACAGCATCATTACCAGCTCGGAGGGCTGGATTACCGAGCTGTCCGCCGAAGCTCTGAAGGACCTGTTCACCCTGCGGCGCGAATGGTCGGAAGCCTGACGGCTCCCGGACCCGAAGCACCAGAAAGCCATCCTCTGCATAAATGCGGGATGGCTTCTTTTTTAACCATAAACGCTGCTGCTATAGTATCTGCCTGTGTTCAAGCACACTCCTAATGCTTCCATACATCCTCATATTCCGGATTTCTTCTAAACTGGACACCAACATATGAGCACTGGGGTATAATTTTGACTCCCTTCGCCCTCGCTTCCTCCGCCAGTCTATTGAGCAGCCTCTGAGCAATATTTCCTCCCCGGTAATGAGGCGACACATACGTATGATCGGCTACCCAGGTATGCTCGTCTTTTGGCACATAGGTAATTTCTCCAATCGGTCCCTCGTCCGTTCGGATAACGAAGGCGTTGCGCTCTTTGTAAATAACGCCGATTTCATCGGTTTCGTTGTTGCTCATGGCCTTTACCTCCTTATTGCTGTCCCTTGGGTTCCACTATTACTTTACCCATTCAGCCCATTTTT
Source organism: Paenibacillus durus ATCC 35681 (assembly GCF_000993825.1). Classification (NCBI taxonomy): domain Bacteria; kingdom Bacillati; phylum Bacillota; class Bacilli; order Caryophanales; family Paenibacillaceae; genus Paenibacillus; species Paenibacillus durus. The sequence continues at coordinate 5,002,422 of NZ_CP011114.1, read as the reverse complement.
CTTCAAAAATCCGGCACAAGGATACACAATTGTCTACAGATTGACGATAAAATTTAGTAGATTCATTCATTTTCACGCTTAACTTACGCGAAAAATGAATATTTCTCTGGATTTTCCAATTTACCGGTGGTAGAATCTTCTTAATCTTTTTCCCTACTAATCCAGGTGGAAATAAAGAGAGAATTACTAGGAAAGGAGAATTCTACATAAGCTTCACCCAGGCGGCAGGGGAAATCAACATTATACAGAACATTTGGGAGGGATTTTATTTGAAGTTGGGCAAATTAACACGCAAGCTGTCCATCGTATCTCTGGCTTTGGGACTGACAGCCGGGACTATTCCGGGCGCGGCATTCGCAGCCGACAGCTTGCAATCGCACTTATCGCAGTTATCTCCTAAAAGCACCTCTTTGCTTCAAAGCTCGAAAGGAACTTATATTTCACCCAAAATCAACACCAAATCATCTGCGGATGTCCGCGTTATCGTACAGCTTAGCGGTCAACCGGCAGCCGTAGGCAAATACGCGGCGAAGCAGGGCATTTCCTCCCTGGCGAAATCCGCTACCGAAGCGGCTGTCGCGAGCCAGCAATCGACAGTTCTGGACAAAGCCGAGGACGAAGGCATTGACCTTAAAGTGAACTATCGTTACAACACTGTATTGAATGGCTTCGAGGTAACCGTTCCCGCTAACGAGATTCCGGAGCTTGCCGAAATTCCCGGCGTCAAGTCGATTTATGAGAACAGCACATGGTATGCGGTTCCTGTTGAAGAAGCTGACGCTACTATCAACGGAACGCTTCAATACGGCGCAGCTCCTCTGCACCAAATCGGGGCGGATGCTGCTTGGGAAAAAGAGTATACCGGCAAGGGTCTTAAAGTAGGCGTTATTGATACAGGCGTCGATTATAAGCATCCCGATATCGAACCTGCGTATATAGGCGGCTGGGATTCTTTCTATAATGACAACGATCCTTACGAGGAAGCACCTAACGCAGACCTGGAGTTCGAAGGCACCTCTCACGGTACGCATGTGTCCGGTACAATCATTGGACGGTTCGCGAATCAGACCAGCGATATCGTTCAAAAAGGCGTTGCCTATGACGCAGATCTCTATGTTTATAAAGTTTTAGGTTATAACCCGGCCAATCCGAGTTCCGCATCCGGATCTTCTGCTCAGGTTATTGACGGAATTGAGCGCTCCGTAAAGGATGGTATGGATGTCATCAACCTGTCGCTCGGCTCCGACGCTGAGAAGGATGTTAACTCTCCGGACGCCATAGCGATCAATAACGCTGTCCTTTCCGGCGTCACTGCGGTCATCGCGAACGGCAATGCCGGACCTGGCGAATATACCCTCGGCTCGCCCGCAACCTCACAGTTGGCTATTTCGGTTGGTGCGGTAACAAGTCCAACCAAGACCTTCTATGGAAAGTTTGAGACCACCTTTGTCGGAGATACCGCGACGACCGCCACTTATGCTACTTACGGCGATTTTAATGTAATGGCATGGGAATTAGACAGCGAGAACTTTGCTGATCCAAGCCAAGTAGGCACGGCGCCGTTAAAAGTCGTTTACGCGGGATTGGGCGCTGACGACGATTATAAAGGCTACACTGCGGAACAGGTTGAAGGCTCGGTAGTATTCGTCTCGCGCGGCCTACTCGCGTTCACCGATAAGATCGCAAATGCCAAAGATCGCGGAGCTAAAGCGATCGTAATCTTCAACGGCAACGCAACTACGGATGGTGAAGTCGACCTGAGCGAAAGCATTAAAAACCGCGACGGTTATATAGACTCTTACCTAGGTGACACCTATGACAGCCTTCCGACCTTTGATATGGAAGGTGTCAAGGGACGCGCACTGGCAAGAGCTATTCTGGCCAACCCTGGTACACCTGTTACCTTCACATTCGGTAATGATTACCACAAAGGCGAATCCTTGGGGGATGAGCTCGCCAGCTTCACTTCCTGGGGTCCGAACGTTGACCAGAATCTAAGCATTAAACCTGACATCGTTGCTCCGGGCGTAGGCATCCTGTCAACCTGGCCTGCTTACAAAAAATATGATGCCTATAAAGACGAGAACTATGATTTTGCGTACAACCGTATCAGCGGAACAAGCATGGCTACGCCGCATGTTGCCGGCCTTGCCCTTCTTCTGAAGCAAGCTCACCCGACTTGGGGGCCGTTTGAGATTCGCGCAGCACTTGCCAATACGGCTGATATACTTGGCAATTATAACGTTTATCAACAAGGAGCCGGCCGCGTAAATGTTGCCCAGGCCATTAATACACCGGCGGTCCTTGAATCTATTGAACCGATCACGATTCTCGACAAAAACTTCAATCCGCAAAATGTTATCAACTATAACGATTCCGCCAACTTTGGTGTCGTGGCTCCCGGCGCTTCCAAGGTTGAGAATCTGCAGATTAAAAATACGGACAGTGCTAGCTTAACTTATACCGCTTCCGTGACATGGCATGGTGCCGCTCCAGCCGGAATTACAGCTGACTTAAGTCAAACTGAATTAGCAGTTGCAGGGTACCAAACTAAAGCATTCGCATTGAATGTGAATGTGGGTATTAGTGCAGAATCGGGCTTCTATGAAGGGCAGGTTACCTTGACTCCTCCTAGCGGTTCTAATCTGCCTACACTTCACCTTCCTTTCTCCGTATATGTAGGCACTGAGCTGCCTGACAGCCCAGTGGGCATTCAGGAAATCGCTCTGACGAAACCGGTGATTTATCCAAATCTGCCAACGCCGGTTACAAGCGATCTGAGCTATAAGCTGACGGCTGACAAAACAAATGTTTATGAGCTTGACGTTTACAACTTGGACGATGAGCTTATCGGATTCATGGATTTCGACGAAACAGTGACCAGCGCTACCTACCTTGAAACAGGCGTTCACACTGTCAGAGGCATTGATGGCTCCTACATCAAGTATGATGCCGAAGGCCATGTCGTACTTGACGAAAAAGGCGAACCGGTTATAGGGCATCTTACAGACGGAACTTACAAGCTGAATATCTTCTATGGGTATTACAATGAATCGACTGAAAAATTAACAAGCTATTACGACGGCTTTATCTCGCTGCGCGTTGATAACTCTACAAGCACCAGCGGTGGAGGCGGTTCAGCCGGCGGTGGTGGAGGCGGTGGCGCAGTTACACCAACTACACCACCTGCACCAACGATTCCTGCAGCTGCTGCTATTTTGATTAATCAAGGCTCCAAGCAAGTAACCATTACGCCTGCAACAACTGTGCAAAACGGCGTTACCATCATCACGGTATCGGATAGCGACCTGAAGGCTGCTTTGGCTAATGCCACCACCGCCCAGAACGCTGTCATCATCTCGGCTCCTTCGGTTAGCGGTTCCGCCGCCAAGGTCAGCCTGACTGCGGATCAAGTGAAGCTGCTGGCAGCTCTCTCTTCCGCTACCAAGGTAATTCTCAGCACGAAAGATTCCGCGGTTTCCCTGCCTGTAACGCTGCTGAGCGGCGCTCCTGCAGGCGCAGGCTTCGACCTGTCGATTAAACCGGCTTCGGAAGAAGCGGGCAAATTCACGGCAAGCGCAGCCGGTTCGTCTGTCATCGGAGCTCCGGTATCCTTTGAAGGAAACTGGACAACGGTAACCGGCAGCACGTATCTGACTGTGCCAAGCAATACGTTCATCAAGAGATCCTTCACTGTTCCTGGAAGCATCGCCGCGAATACGGCCGGCGTTCTCTTCGAAGAGAACGGCAAGATCACTCCGGTAGCTTCCGTATTCAAGGCTCAAGAGGGCGGAACGACGCTAGTTACCGTTAATCGTCCCGGCTTTTCAACATATGCCGCTGTAAGCCGTCCGGTGACATTCACCGATATCGCGGCTTCGTCTGCGGCTTCGGACATCACGGCACTGGCTAACAAATTGGTCTTCCAAGGCACTTCGGCAACGACCTTCTCGCCGAAGAGCAACCTGACCCGCGCCGAATTTACGGCACTGCTCGTACGCGCGCTCGGTCTGCGCACCGACGCATCGGTTAACTTTAGCGATGTGAAGGCAACCGATTGGTATGCAGCCGATGTTGCAGCCGCTACGAAGGCCGGATTGATTCTGGGTGTTGGTAAAGGCAAGTTCGCGCCGAAGGCCAATGTCTCCCGTCAGGAAGTGGCCGTTATTCTGGATAGAGCCGTGAAGCTGGCCGGTATCGAACTGACCCCAGCCAATCCGTCCTTCACCGCTTATACCGATAACGCTAAGATCGCAGGCTATGCGAAGGACAGCGTTCAGTCCCTGTCTGCCGCAGGAATCCTAACCGGCGACTCCGGTGCGGTATTCAATCCTACCGCACCGGCAACCCGCGAGACGATTACTGTGACACTTCATCAGCTGCTGGTCAAAGCTGGACTGGTTGAATAAATCCAGTAAAGCTCAACGGGCCGATCAAGGAGCAATCCTTGGTCGGCCCGTTTTCTTATGTACACCTTTAATAATTAATAAAACAGGAGGCTGTTCCAGACGGGTCACACAAGACCCCTAAGGGAACAGCCTCCTGCCATATAACCTACGCGTAAGCCACTTACTCCCCGCCATCTCCCAGCAGTGTCAGCACCGTTTCCAGCATCACATTTACGCCTTTTTCGCAGTCCTCGTACGAGGTCAGTTCTTCTTCGCAGTGGCTCTTGCCCTTCACACTCGGAACGAAAATCATCGCTGACGGCAGGTAGCTTGCGACGAACTGGGCGTCATGTCCGGCGCCGCTGGCCATTTTTTTATAGGAATACCCGAGCGACTTCACCGAGCTTTCAATCGCGCCGCATACCCGGTCATCGAACCAGACGGTATCGCGTCCCCAAAGCTTCTTCTTGGAAACGGAGCAGCCCGCCTGCATCTGCGGAAGCGAGTTAATGACCGACACCACTTCGGTGATAACCTCTTCATTCTTATGTCTTGCTTCGACAGTAAAGACAACTTTATTCGGGATTACCGTGTGGATATTGGGATACACATTAACCCGGCCCATCGTATAGACCAGCTCAGAATCCAGCTCGCCCAGCTTGCTCCGCAGCTCCGCCACCAAATCGGTAGCGGCGAAAAACGCGTCATTCCGCATGCCCATCGGCGTCGTTCCGGCGTGATTGGATTCCCCGGTAACTTCAATTTCATAACAGACCATGCCGACTACGCAATCGACGAGTCCGATCGTCAGGCCTTCTTTTTCAAGCACGGGACCTTGTTCGATATGCAGTTCCAAATAAGCGGACGCTTCCTTGATGCGGTTGTCGGTGTCCCCTTCGTATCCGCTGGCCTTCAGCGCTTCCCCGAAGGTTACCCCTTCCGGGTCCTTACTCTTCAGCATGACCTCTTTATCGAATTTGCCCGACAGCACGCCGGATGCCATCATCGAAGGCTCGAACCGCGCGCCTTCCTCATTCGTGAAGTTCATGACCGTTACCGGAATCCTCGGCTTAATGCCATGATCCACAAGGGTCCGCACAACCTCAAGACCGGTGATTACGCCCAGAACGCCGTCGAAACGCCCGCCTTTCACTACGCTATCCAGGTGGGAACCCATTACAATCGGGGGCTTATCCTCAGTGCCTTCCAGCGTCGCATACATACAGCCCATATCGTCCACTTTGACGGTCATTCCCAGCTCTTCGCAGCAGGAACGGAAGTAATCCCGCACCTTGATGTCCTCTTCGCTTAAGCTCAGCCGGGTAACACCGTTCGCAGGCGTACGTCCGAAATCAGCAAATGCCTCGATGGTATCCTTCAGCCGGGCACCGTTAACGAATATGTTTTGCGTCTGCATTCCTATCCCTCCGTTCATGATCTGGTCATTCCTAAACACTATGTTACGACCCGTATCCTCACTTTTCATTGTACAGAGTGTAATAAGATTGGCGCAGTAACGCCCGGTTTATGTTACATCCATGTATATATTTTCTGCCATTAAATTCGCTCAACCGCCATACCTTTCATCAATCTTCCGCGAACCACTGATTCAACTGCCGAGTCTCTTCCGTCAAAATATCTAAATAGATCGAGAAGCGGTAATGGGTATCCTTTAGATTTTTTCCCGTAATTTCGGCGATCCGGTTCAATCTGTACATTAAGGTATTCGTATGAATATGCAAAAAAGCGGCTGATTCCTTCAGATTACCGTTAAAGGTGAGGTAGGCGGCGACGGTTTTAACAAAATCGGTCTTGTGAACCCGGTCATGCTCCTTCAGCGGATTAAGCAAGGGACTTCTGCGGCCCCGGCTTCGCTTTTGCTCGATAATCGCCGGAATATGCGCCCAAAACCCCATATCCTCGTAGAGCAGCAGCTCGCGGGCTTGAAAAGGCAGCAGCCGCTTGATTTCAACAATGGACACCGCCTCCGTATAGGCGACAGCCGCAGAGAGGTACTCCCCGTAATACAGACTGCATCCCCCCGATATCCGGCAGCCTTCGCTCTTGTTCATCTGTTCGACGAGCAGCGTCATAAAGGAGGACAGCGTCTGCGTCCCTTCTATTGAATAGAGAAAAGAAAACAGGATAATAATCCGGTTATGCTCCGTGGTTAGAAAGACTAGCGAGACACCGGAATAGCTTTCCGCAGTCTGCCGGAATTTGAGCAGAAAATGGTCATCCACCGCCCGGTCAGGTTCAAATACGCCGATAAAATATCCAGGCGGCAGCATAATGTTATCCGCTTCTCCATCCCGCTTAATATCCTGCTCCGTGCCGTAATGTGAGGTCAGCAGCTTCCAGAAAAAATCTTCCTGCGCCCGCGTCTGCTTCGTCTTCCAGCCCCGCTGTTTCAGCAGGTAGCGCGCGGCGATTTGCGCCGCTTTTTCCACGACGCTTTCCGCATATCCCTCCGCCAAATTGCCCGCATCCACGACCCAAATATAGCCGAGAACTTCCTTTTGATGCTTGATGCACATCGCCAGACGGGGTCCCAGCCCCACCTCCATTACACCCGATATCCGGATGGGATGCGGTGTATTCTCCAACTGGCGCATGATGCCCTTTTTCCGCAAACCGATAATAACGGAGTCGGGCACACGCTTGCCGATGATTGTTGAGATCCGGGCAGGGTCGCTTTCAAATTGATGGGAACTGTAGCCGATGACGTGATGCTTATCATCTTCAATGGTCACTTGGGATTGCAGCGATTCGCTGATCGTATCCGCCAGGGACTCCATACTGTCAAAAAAACGGTCAAAGATCGATCCGGTTTCCGCCATTTTTTTCCACTCCAACCTTCAGAATAGCCGAGTCATGCATGTATACGAGATATTATGATTATAGGGTTTTTTCATTATAGTATGCTTCAGCTTTACTGAAAACCTGCCATCAGACAGATCCGCTTCGACAAGCGCCGGGAAACTCAGGCCAAAAAAAGAACAGTCCCGTATTTAACGGGCGCTGTTCCATCATTGGGGGTTGGGGTTCCTCTTCTTCATCGGGAATCTTTTTCTCTATTTAGATCAGGGTAAATTCCTGCGACATCGCTTGGGCTACCGTAAAATATTCCTCGCCGAGCGCTTCGGCCACAGCCTTGCAGGTGATTTTGCCATTCGCGATATTGACGCCGTTCATCAGGCCTTCATTCTCTTGAACAGCCTTCAGCGCGCCTTTGCCCGCGATTTGCAGCGCGTAAGGAACGGTAACGTTCGTCAGAGCAATCGTCGACGTCTTGGCGACAGCACCCGGCATATTGGCTACGGAATAGTGCAGCACGCCGTGCTTTTCGAATACCGGATTGTCATGTGTCGTCACTTTGTCGATCGTCTCCACGATACCGCCTTGGTCGATGGCCACGTCAACGATAACAGAGCCCGGTTTCATCGTCTTCACCATTTCTTCCGTGACGAGCTTCGGAGCTTTCGCGCCCGGGATGAGCACCGCGCCCACCAGCACGTCCGCTTCGGCAACCGCTTTGGCGATGTTGTACGGATTCGAGATCAGCGTGTTGATTTGTGCGCCGAAAATATCGTCCAGCTGGCGCAGTCTGTCGGCGCTCAGGTCAACAATCGTAACGTCCGCTCCAAGTCCGATAGCCATCTTGGCCGCATTCGTGCCGACAACGCCGCCGCCGATGATGCTAACCTTGCCTCTGCTTACGCCGGGAACGCCAGCCAGCAGAATGCCTTGGCCGCCATAGTTTCTTTGCAGGAATTGAGCGCCCAATTGAACGGACATCCGGCCCGCCACTTCGCTCATCGGAGTCAGCAGCGGCAGTGTGCGGCCTTCGGTAACCGTCTCATAGCCGATGGCGAATACGCCTTTTTCTTGCAGCGCCTTTGCCAAGGCAGGCTCGGGAGCCAGATGCAGGTAAGTGAACAGTACAAGACCGGCACGGAAATATCCGTATTCGCTCTCCAGCGGTTCTTTAACCTTCATTACCATTTCGGCGCCGCTCCATACCTCAGCCGCTCCGTCGATCAATTCCGCTCCAGCTTTCGCATATTCTTCATCCAGGAATCCGCTGCCCAGGCCCGCACCCTTCTCGACCAATACCGTGTGACCTTCCTTAACAAAGCTGACGACTCCGGCAGGGGTAATAGCCACCCGATTTTCATTATTTTTGATTTCCTTTGGAATTCCGATGATCATTCTTAACATCTCCTGTCTGGTGAATGTTTTCTATGTAAAGAATGATAACATACATTGCAGGCTTGCCATTTGGTGAAAATTCAAAAGTTTATCTACCATGATTGTGTTTTATCACAATGCAGCAGCCAGTTTTTCGTCCAATATGGCAAATGCCCGGTGAAGGGCCTCCTTAGGAATAAGAGCATAACGGTCACCGACACTAATCTCGAAATAGCAGGAGGTTTCGCCGGTTTCCCTTAAATAATGCGTTAATCCGACACCCGTTTCCTCGTATAACCCGATCAGCAAAGCCTCCAGCCGCGCTTTCGGCAGCACCGCGTGAACATGGAACATATTCGAGACAGGTTCCTCCGGAAGAGTGGAAATTTGTTGGCATTTGTTAAAAAGACCGGCCAGTTCCACCGCCTCCTCATAATATCGTCCCATGTTAGGTAATCTCTCTTCAAAATAATAATCAGCGGAGAGAATGTACGGGTACAGGCTGATCAAATCCCCGCCATGGCGTCTTTTCCATACCTTGGACTCTTCCGCGAGTCCGGCATCCCCCGCAAGAATTGCTCCGGCAACCCCGCCAATACCTTTATAAAAAGAGATATATACGCTGTCAAATAACGCGCTGACCTCAGCCGCGGATTTCCGATAGTAGGGCAGAACCTCGAACAGTCTTGCTCCGTCCAGGTGAAGAGCAATTCCCCGGTCGCGGCAGTACGCCGATATGGCCTCAAGCTCGCTGAAATCCGGCAGCTGCCCGCCAATCTCACGCTGGGGCAGTTCAAGCAGCAGGCATGCGACTTTGCCATACATCTCCTGCACATCGGCGAGTCGGATCAGTCTATCCTTTCCGCCAAGCAGCACCGGCTCAATTCCGTGAAGCTCGTGAAGCCCCCGCTGCTCGTGAATCTCCAGATGACATAGCGGGTGGTAAGCGACTCTCTTGACGCCCTTCCGGTCGCACCAAATCCGTAGTGCAATCTGCTGCGCCATCGTGCCGCTGGGAAAGAAAACGGCTTTTTCTTTTCCAAGAATCCCGGCCATTTTACCTTGAAAATCCTCAATTAAGCTGCCCTCGCCGTACATGTCGCTGTCCAGATCGCCATCATAGGCGTTCAGCGCATTCTTCAACACTCCAATATTCCGTTTGCCGTGGCCGGTTATTGGATATGCGGTCCGGTTAAACGCCTCCTGAAGCGGTTTGCCGTTCATGTGATGTGCTTCTCCTTTCGAATGGCTCTTCGCCGCTGCTCCCTGTCCGGCAATATTCTAGGATACCGTGATCACTTCATACTGCGCTGACAGCTCGATAAAATGTCCCATGCTCGATACTTCTCCCGCATACAGCTGATCGCCCACTCCGTAGTAGTTCACGCAAGTGGCGCAGGCCAATACGGAAACCCCACGATCGGCTAGCTCCTTTAAATGAAGGGAAGCCATCGATTTGCCCGTGAGCGCGAGCACGCCCCGATTGATGCAGAACACCGCCGCCGGAAGCTGCTCTTGCTGCTTCAGAAGCGTAAAGTAGGTTTCAAGAAGCTGTTCTCCAAGCCGGGTATCCCCGTTGCCCATGCTGTCTGTCGTAAGAAAAATTATTTTCTGATTCATCTTCTTCATCCTTTCTTAATTGAGCATTATGCAAAATGCAGAGTTATACAGCAGAATGCCTGCGCTTATTGCGCTCATATCTGGCATAAATAGTATATAACAATCTCTGAATTGGCCGATATGCATAAAGGTATGTGAAGGCCTAAGAGTTTTTTCCGGAGGGGACAAGGTGAAAAATCAAGGCCGCTGTGCTACAATACTGGAATTGACAAAGGGAATAGGTTAGGGAGGTTTATGAAAACGCTATGCTTATTATAGGAATTGCTGGCGGAACAGGCTCCGGCAAAACAACGGTGGCCCGCTCCGTTATCGACCGTCTCGGTCCGGGTAAAGTCACTTTTATTTCTCAGGACAATTATTATAAAGACCATTCGCATCTCAGCCTTGCCGAGCGCGAGGCGATCAATTATGACCATCCGTTCGCCTTCGATAACGAGCTCTTAATCGAGCATCTGAAGCTGCTGAGAACGGGGCAGCCCGCTCAGGCGCCGGTGTACGATTTTACAGTTCACACCCGCTCCACGGAACAGACGGTAGAGCTGCTGCCGAACAATATCATCATTATCGAAGGGCTGCATGTGCTGTCCGACGAGAACCTGCGCGCGCTGCTCGATATCAAAGTGTTCGTCGACACCGATCCCGATGTCCGCATTCTGCGCCGGGTCCTGCGGGATATCGAGGAACGCGGCCGCACCATCCAGTCCATTCATCAGCAGTATTTAACGACGGTCAAACCGATGCATGAAGCGTTTATCGAGCCGTCCAAGAAATACGCCGACCTGATTATTCCCGAAGGCGGGGAGAACGAGGTTGGGATTCAGCTGCTGTCCGTCCTGACCGAAAAATATTTGACCGGCGCCAACTGGACCGGCGCCTAGCGCTATCATGCAAAAATCATGGTGCAAATGATCCTCCGCCCTTGCGAATTCGCGGGATACAAAAAGAAACGGCTGCCACATCCTGTTAAGGACGGCAGCCGTTTCTGCTAGAAACAACAGACTATTCTTCGGAATCCACGTTATGATACACCTGCTGCACGTCTTCTAAATCCTCCAGAACATCAATCAGCTTCTCGAATTGAGCCTCAGAATCCTCCGGAATCGCCACATAGTTCTGCGGGAGCATCGTCAGCTCGGCAACCGTAAATTCGGTTACGCCCGCATTCTTGAACGCTTCCTGTACGGCATGGAACTGATCCGGCTCGGCGTAGACGATGACGGCCTCGTCTTCTTCCAGAATGTCGCGCGCGTCCACATCGGCTTCCATCAGAATTTCTAGCACTTCATCCGCACTCTTGCCGACCAAGCCGATGACCGCCGTCGAATCGAACATATAGCTGACCGATCCGCTGACGCCCAGGCTGCCGCCGTTCTTGCTGAATGCGGCGCGCACTTCGGAGGCGGTGCGGTTGACATTGTTGGTCAGAGCGTCAACGATAATCATCGAACCGTTCGGGCCAAAGCCCTCATAGCGAAGCTCATCGTAAGTCTCATCCGAATTGCCTTTCGCTTTCTCAAGCGCGCGGTCAATGATCGCTTTCGGAACATTGTAGGTCTTGGCGCGCTCCAGCACGACCTTCAGCGCCCGGTTCGATTCCGGGTCCGGCTCGCCCTGCTTGGCCACTACATAGATTTCACGCCCGAATCTTGCATATATACGGCTTGTGTTGGCGTCCTTGGACGCCTTCTTTTCCTTAATATTATTCCACTTACGGCCCATACTTTATCGCTCTCTTTCAACAGTGATTAAACGCAGTCCTTTATATTATACTCCTCTCATTATATCTATTAAAAGGGGGGCGGGGCAAATAGGCGGGTTTCCCGCTTGTGAAATTGAAAATCCTGTTACAGCCGCACATATTTCCGGTATACGGAATCGGAGGGCAAAATGGTGGTTTCAAATTAAATGAAACATATGTTAGAGGGCAGCGGTCTGACTACTGTTCCAACTCAATGATTGACGATCCCAGTCGCCAAAATACTCGTTTTCATCCAGCACATGATCATAGATCGGTTTAAGGAAGGTATGAATGAGTTCCATAACCTCCTGGAATGTTGGTGAATAATCCAGATATAAATTCCTAATAAATGCATCCCACATAGAAACTCTGCGCCTATCCCTATAGAACTCAGCTGTGAAAATGACATGCTCTCTTTCGGTAGGGGTTGCCCTTCGCTTAAATGTCTCAGACACGGCTTCGTACAAGCGAAGCCCTTCAAATGGGGTTGTGCGAGCCAATGTGTAGATATCAAAAAAATCCTTCATCCGACTGTTCGCCAGGGAAAGAGATATCATGGCTTCAAATTTTTCTGCAATGACGGAATCGTTCGTGTATACCAAGATTTCCGGCCTCTCCATGCTAGATAAGAGAACAGGGAAGTCTGTCGTTTGTGGACTTGGTACTATCACATCTCCAAAACCAATATCGAGCTGCAACACTTCCCTCATTTTTCCAAGCGAGCAAGGTATCTTTATCCGTACGCCTTCATATTCTGCATCTTCTTTAATGATTTCGGAAACAATTTGATCCGTATGAAAAACAATGCCGTCCTCAGCATCGCCAGGGTGCAACTGGCATATAGCAGTAACGATATTGACCAATACAGAGGCATCATTGTTCATTCTACGGCCTGAGAAATCCATATCTCTCGTTGGCCTGGATTTGAACTGTGTTACGGAATATAAGTATAATCCACCCTTAAGGATAAAATTATCCTTATAATTGGACATCGATAATCGTTTTAGGAAACGCTCCTGGTAGAAAAGGATGGAGATGACGTTGAACGCTTTTTTATTAGCTCTGGCAACGTTCTTTAGTTTGTCAATGACTGAAGCAGTAACATTTGTGACCATCTATAACACCTCAAGGTAATTATTCAGGATAGACTTTACTCTCAACTTCTCCGCATATTTAAGTAGTTGGGTATAATTCCTCTTCCTGCTGTTAGAGTAGTTATTCAAACTTTCCTTAACGACATTGGCATCAAGTTTGTTCCTGTATTTTACAGTGTCACAGATTGTTCGCTCCATATCGTATATTTTTATAACATGACCATCCTTCTCTATCTTTTTAATCCCGATGTCAAAAGTATCGTCATCATAAGAAAATATCCGGATCGGCGGATAGTCTGGAAGAGCAGGTTTTCTCTCTTTTCGGGATACTGCAAAATTGTATTCACTCGGAGTATAAGTAGTCAGTTCATGATGGGCAAGGGCTGAGTAAAGACATATAATACCTTTAGGTACAAGAAGAGCGGCTTCTACAATCTCATCAACCATGTAATTGATATCTTTAAGAGCATAGAGTCCACGTTTAAGTTTAACAATCTTACCCAATGCTTCAAGCTTGTTGAGCTGATAGTAATTTATCTGATTTTCTTTAAGAATGTTCGTATTGACAATCCCATTATAGTTCCTAAACAGCTCTATGATATCCGGATAGATTGCCGCCTCTTTCTTACTTTCGCATTCAGTTTTAATAGCTTCTATAAGATCGTCCAGTTTATTGATATTGGGATAACGACGAACCAGATTGAAAAATTCTTCTTCGTGTAAGCCCAGCTGTTTAAAAACATTCAAAAAACCCTTTTTTATATAATTAAAATCTATATTTTCCGTGTTAGACACTCCCCATCTATTTTAAAATATGCATCCATATACAGTTAAGTGTAGACGTTTACTTAAAAAATATACTTCAATTACTCGTTTTTTTCCAACAAAACATATGCACTTATCGAAAAAAGAATACATTTTTCTAAAAACGCCCTCTAGCCCCCGGATTTTGTACACTAAGAAGCACGTTAAGCTAACGGGGAAACTATAGCTAAAAAACAGCGGAGTCTAAGACTTTCACTTTTTGAGTCCTAGTTCGCCGCTGTTTCCTTTTGAGGTTAGTCGATTATTTTATTTTCCTTATACACATACACTCGCTTGCCGCGAACTCACGGCAGCATGCAGTCTCCCGCTCACTCCCCGCCCGGCACCAGCCGGACGCTCATATCGAGCGGCTTCGCGAAGAACAGGCTCGTGGTCACCAGCACATCGACGCCGGAAGCCGCGTAAGCTTCAGCATTATGCTCATCGATGCCTCCTGCCGCCAGCAGCACCACATTCGGATTTGCGGCCCGAAGCTCCGCGCTTCCCGCAAGCAGCACATCCGGCGGCAGCTTATCAAATTGCAGGCAGTCTACCCCGGCACGGCACAGACGCAGGCCGTATTCTATGGAATCCGTCTCGACGACCAGCTTCTTCTCCGGGACCTTGGACTTCAGCTCACCGATCCGCTCAACGAAAGCATCCGGTCCGCCGCAGAAGCTTGCGTGCTCCTTGAAGACCAGCACCGTCTCGGACAGTCCCAGGCGATGGGGTGCGGCCCCGCCGCATAGAATCGCTTTGACGCTCATCGCCTTAGTGCCGGGAAAGCTTTTTCTCGTGCTCACCACGGAAACGTTCGGATTGACCGACTTCACCTTGTCCACAATCCGTCTTGTCTTGGTTGCAATGCCGGAGCAGCATTCCAGCAAATTTTGCGTCACTTTCCAGGCCATATGCAGCGAATGGGCTGTGCCTTTGCCTGACAGATATACCTGCCCGGGCTCAACTCTCGTTCCCGACGGAAGGCTGAATACCGGGGTCACCCCCAGTTTGGCGAACATGCGCAGCACCTCCTCAGTTCCGCACAGCACCGCATGTTCTCTGGAGAAGTACTCGATGGTTCCCGGCGATCCGCCAATGTCCAGCGCCCAGGTCGTCAGATCGACGTACGGAACATCCTCCCCGATCATCCGGTCGATCGCTTCATCGGAAATGTAAATCATAGCTTCATCCTCCTGTTTAGGGCGAGAGCCCCTGCATCTATGTCCGCCTATACTGCCTGGAACAGCTCTTTCGCCAACCTTAATATTTTTTAAAATGAATATGGCGCTAATTGTATTCGTTATTTCGTCTTGAACAAATGAAGAAACTCATAGGGGCGGGCACTCTCATTGTCATTTCCCATGACACAACACAGGCGCACGAAAACTCTTTTTCTAAATTTTTCATCAAAATGCCAATTTACCTATCAAAGAAACCTTAAAATTGTTTAAAATTTTTGTGAATATTCCTGTTTACTCTTAGTTTCTACTTCCCGTATAACATTTTTGTTGTCGCTAGATGATAGAGTTTATGCTACACTTTATAGACAACTAAATATGCAAGAACTATGTCTCTACTGCTCTGTCGGAATGGACGCGCTGTCTTTATACACTTGCGCTGCATCTGTCACCTTGAATCTTTCACGAATGACATTAACAGAGGGAGGCGGTAAGCATGACGTTCTTGGAAAAATTACTAACGTATCGGGACAAGGAGAATGATCTCTTCTGGGAAGGCTCCTTTCTCGATTACCTGCAGCTTGTTAGAGAGAATCCGCGAATCGCCGGGACAGCGCACGAACTGGTCTACCGGATGATCGAGGCGGCAGGTATAACCGAGCTGGGGGATGGCCGGCGGGAGTACGCTTTTTTCAGCGGAACCCTGTTCGGACTTGAGGATGCCATTCAGCTGCTCGTGGAAGAATATTTCCGGCCTTCGGCCCAGCGGCTTGATGTCCGCAAGCGTCTATTACTCCTGATGGGTCCGGTCAGCGGCGGTAAATCAACACTCGTCACCCTGCTGAAGAACGGTCTCGAATCTTTTACACGCACGCCGGAAGGCGCGCTCTACGCCATTAAAGGCTGCCCGATGCAAGAGGAACCTCTTCATCTTATCCCCCGCGAGCTGCGCGAGGAATTCCGCAAGGAGTACGGGGTGCATATCGAAGGCGATCTCTGCCCGGTCTGCCGGATGAGGCTCGAGAGTGAATACGGAGGCCGGATTGAGGAAATGCCCGTTGTCAGGGTTCTGTTCTCGGAGAGCGACCGGACAGGAATCGGAACCTTCGCTCCGTCGGACCCCAAATCACAGGATATTGCCGATCTGACGGGCAGCATTGATTTTTCAACCATTACCCGTTATGGCTCCGAATCCGACCCCAGGGCCTACCGTTTTGACGGCGAACTTAACAAGGCCAACCGCGGCCTGATGGAATTTCAAGAAATTCTGAAATGCGATGAAAAGTTTCTGTGGAATTTGCTTTCATTGACGCAGGAAGGCAATTTTAAAGCTGGACGATTTGCGCTCATCTCCGCCGACGAACTGATCATAGCCCATACGAACGAAACCGAATACCGCGCATTTATCTCCAATAAGAAGAATGAAGCCCTCCACTCCCGCATGATTGTCATGCGTATACCCTATAATCTGAAAGCCAGCCAGGAAGAACGGATTTACCGCAAGCTCGTTGACGCCTCGGGCCTGAACAATCAGGTGCATCTGGCGCCCGGAGCGCTCTTTGCCGCCTCTGTCTTCACTGTGATGTCCCGTCTCAAAGAACCAAGAAAGCCCGGCATTGATCTTGTCAAAAAAATGTATCTCTACGACGGCGTCGAAGTCGACGGCGTGAAGAAGGGCGATGTGGACGAGCTGCGGCGGGAGCATCCCGACGAGGGCATGTCCGGGGTCGATCCCCGTTATGTCATCAACCGCATTTCCAGCGCACTGATCAAAGGCGGTAAGTCCTGCATCAACGCCCTGGATGTGCTTCGCTCCCTCAAGGAGGGGCTCGACCAGCATCCTTCGATCTCCAAAGAAGAACGCGAGCGGCTGATGAATCTGATTACGCAGGCCCGCAAGGAATACGATCATAAAGCGAAGACCGAGGTGCAGCGCGCTTTTGTCTACTCGTTCGAGGAATCGGCTCACACGATGCTCAACAATTATCTGGACAATGTCGAGGCCTACTGCAGCGGTCATAAGATCAAGGACCCGCTCACCTCTGAAGAGCATGATCCGGACGAGAAGCTGATGCGCTCCATTGAAGAGCAGATTGGCGTGACCGAGAACCAGAAGCGGGCGTTCCGCGAAGAAATTCTGATCAAAATCTCGTCATTCGCGCGCCGCGGCCGGCAGTTTGAGTACACCTCGCATGAGCCGCTTAAAGATGCCATTGAGAAGAAGCTGTTCGCCGATCTGAAAGACGTCATCAAAATTACAACCTCGACGATCAACCCGGACGAGAGCCAGCTCAAGCGCATGAACGAGGTCTCGCGGCGCCTGATCGACCATCACGGCTACTGCGCCACTTGCGCCAATGAGCTGATGAAGTACGTGGGCAGTCTGCTGAATCGATAACCAGGGAAGATCTAACCGTTATCGCATTCAGCTTGCTGAAGCGGGGAGGGTTTGCCCGGTATCGTATTGCTGAATCGATAAATCAGGGGCAATTCCCCGTATCGTATTTAGCTTGCTGAAGCGGTAATGGGGAACAGACAAGCCTTAGCAACAAGACGTGTTGCCGTTACAGCCGCATTTCTCTGTAAGAGCGGGAGGAGCGGGTCCTGCTGGAGCTCCCTTCCGCATCAACCTGTGGGTGACGGCCATAAAGGCCGTACGCCCCTTTTCCTTATTTCTCGTCTGTACGATTGCACGCCGGATCAACTGCATTTTCAGTGAAATCCAATTATTCCGGGAGGTGGGCGGCATGGACAAGCGATTGTTCGTGATCGCGCGCGACGACTGGTCGCTGCACCGCAAGGGAGAAATCGACCAGGAGCGTCACAAGCGCAAAGTAAAGGAAGCGATTCGTGAAAATCTCGCCGACCTTGTCAGCGAAGAGTCGATTATCATGCCCCAGGGCGATAAAGTGATCAAGGTTCCGATCCGCAGCCTGGATGAGCCGAAGTTCCGCTACAATACCCAGGACAAGCCGCAGGTTGGACAGGGGCAGGGCGGCACGCAAGTCGGCGATATTATCGGCAGAGCCGGAGAAGGCGATGCGGCGGGGCCGGGCAAGGGACGCGAAGCGGGCGATCAGCCGGGGGCCGATTATTATGAAGCGGAGCTGACGATTGACGAACTCGCCGAGCTCGTGTTCGAGGATTTGAAGCTGCCGAAGCTGAAGCCTAAGGCTGCTCCCGACCTGACCGTCGAAGACGTCCGGTTCGAGGACGTTCGCAAGCAGGGCATGATCTCGAATGTTGACAAAAAGCGCACGCTGTTCGAAGCGATCAAGCGTCAGGCGCTAAGCGGCGGACTGCCAGGAGCGGCAGGTGCGGCGGCGTGGTTGGAATCCGGCGACGATTACGGCGGCTATGACGCGGACGCCGGGAGCGGGAATGCCGGAGCCGTTCCGGCTCCGGGTACGAATGATCTCGCCGGAACGGCGGCGCGGCTCGGACTAACTCTTGGACTGCACTCGGCGGAAAGCGCCGGTTACATCCCGGACTCCGGCGCGTCAGTCCCGGTCCTTGGCCCGATTATCGGCGACGATCTGCGGTTCAAGACATGGGAGGATATCCGAAAACCCCAGTCTTCGGCCGTTGTGCTCGCCATGATGGATACGTCGGGCTCAATGGGCAGCTTCGAGAAGTACGTGGCCCGCAGCTTTTTCTTCTGGATGGTCCGCTTCCTGCGGACGAAGTACGAGAATGTGCAGATCCGGTTCCTGTCTCACTGCACAGAGGCGAAAGAAGTGGACGAGGATTCCTTCTTCCGCAAAGGAGAGAGCGGCGGAACGAAATGTTCCTCGGTATATGAACTTGCGCTTGCGATTCTGGATGCGGACTATCCCCCGGGCCAGTTTAACGCCTACGCCTTCCACTTCTCGGACGGGGATAATCTTGACAGCGATAATCCCGTAACCGTGAAGCTGGCGGGCGATCTGCTGGAGAAGGTCAACATGCTGGGCTACGGTGAAATCCGGCAGCATATCTACGGCAGCAAGCGGCTCTGGGAATCGCTCGCGAGCCTGAATTCCCCCGCCTTTGTCCAGGCGATTCTGAAGGAAAAGGAAGATGTGTTCAAGACGCTGAAGGCGTTCTTCGGCGACGAGGTGGCGGCAAGTTAAAGGCATGGCAATCTCTTACGTCAGGAGGAGGCGGCACTTATGATCGATCAAGAGGCGGAACAGCTGGAAGAAGCGGCGGAGCGCTTGACGGAGCTTGCGCTGGAGAATGGGCTCGATTTCTTTCCGATGCGCTATCAGGTATGCCCGGCCGAGGTGCTGTACTCCATCGGCGCATACGGCATGCCGACCCGGTTCACGCATTGGAGCTTCGGTAAAGCCTACCAGCGAATGAAGACGGAATACGACCATGGCCTGAGCAAAATTTACGAGCTGGTAATTAACTCCGATCCCTGCTATG
Source organism: Paenibacillus durus ATCC 35681 (assembly GCF_000993825.1). Lineage (NCBI taxonomy): Bacteria > Bacillati > Bacillota > Bacilli > Caryophanales > Paenibacillaceae > Paenibacillus > Paenibacillus durus. Next base: position 4,982,999 of record NZ_CP011114.1, on the reverse strand, counting down.
CGTTTCTGCTGGACAGTAATACGCTGCTGCAGAACAAGCTGATTGTGGCGCATGTGCTGGGGCACAGCGATTTCTTCAAAAATAACGCCATGTTCGCAGGCACCGACCGGCAGATGGTTGAACGCATGGCTGTATTCGCCGACCGCATCGAGCGGTTCAGCCATGAATACGGCTCGGATGAAGTCGAAGCCTTTCTGGATGCGGGCATCGCCATTCAGGAGCATGTTGATCCATTCGTGCGGTTCGGCCGAGCCGAAGGCTTCCGGGAAGCGGACGGCGGAGTGAAGGATGTGATCGGCTATATCGCGGGGCACAGCCGGTATCTGGAGGAATGGCAGAGGGAAATTCTGTATATGCTCCGCGCTGAAATGCTCTATTTCTGGCCGCAGATGGAGACGAAGATTATGAACGAGGGCTGGGCCAGCTACTGGCATCTGAAGCTCGTCCGCGAGCTTGACCTCAGCGACTCAGAAATTGTTGAGTTTGCCAAAATGAATGCAGGCGTCATCCAGCCTTCCCCAGGACGGATCAACCCGTACTATCTGGGCCTCATGATGTTGCGGCATATCGAGAAAAAGGAAGGGCTTAAAGCGCTTTTTGAAATCCGGGAGACGGAGTCGGACGTATCATTCATCCGCAACTATCTGACGAAAGAGCTGGCGGAAGAGATGGATCTCTTCGTCTTCAAGCAGGAGGAGCGGGTATACAAAGTAACGGCCAAGGACGTCGCCGAAATCAAGGATAATCTGATCCGTTCGCGGACCAACGGCGGCTTCCCCTACTTGACGGTCAAGGACGACGACCTGCACGGCCGGGGCGAGCTGCTGCTCGACAACCGGTATGAAGGACTGGAGCTTGACCGGAAATATGTTGAACGCACCCTTCCGCTCGTTCACCGGCTGTGGGGCCGGAACGTGCATTTGCGGACTGTTGTGGACGGACAGGAAAAGACGTATGTATACGACGGCAAGCAGCTCGCGGGATAAGAGAAGCCGCTGACAAAATGGGGGTGTTCCAGAAGTGATATGCTCCCCATACAGTAGACAGTTGAAATAATAAAAACTTGTTGCTGTGAGGGGAGCATTTTTCATGCTAAAACCACCATATCAAGCTGCACAGAAACTCATGATCCTACAAGAAATGGAAAGTGGGCAGATGAGCATCAGGGCAGCTGCGAGAGGATGATTTTGGTGGGAAGTCTAGGATGGTAACGGTGTCTTCATCCAATCTTTTTGTTGTCCCAGAGCCAAAAAAGTGAGGCAGCCTCTCAGGTCACTTCATTACCTTTTGGGATACCCCCGTTCGGGACGCCCCGCTGTTGAGATGTACTGCTGCGAGCATGGTGCGTACTTCTTGACGCTCCAAAATCAAGGGATGGGGCCACGCTGCTGTGATTGAAGTTCAGTGTCTGGAAATTGGGCAAAAAGTGCAGGTTTTTTTAAATCCAAATCTTTCATACATAGAGAAATCCTGAATTTATGCAGGAATTTAAGGCCGTATCAACTGAATACAAGACTGAACACAGGAAAAAACTGTATATTCGCAGGTATGTGATACAACGGATGTTCTCACGCGGCCAAAAGATGCACAATTTCAGGCTTTCTGCATGATCCGCTTCATCGTCGCACCTGGATTCTCTGAATAACGGACCGTCCCCCGTCTTTCCCCCGCCTGATTCCCGCCTCAAAAATAAAGGGCGCTGCCGCGGCCATTTCCATGGCTTAAGGAACACCCTCATTTTTGATATTTACAGTCGTTTAAACAAGGCAACGATCTCGTCGATTACCAGCTGAGGTTTTTCGAATTGTACGTAATGGCCTGTGGCCGGAGAGACCACATGACGGCTGTAATCCGACAAAGTCGCTAAGTCATCCTGCAACCCAGCCCAGATTTCGTCTATCTCAGGGCCAAGACCGTGATCCGTAGCCGAAATTACGGTCAGCGGCACATTCCGCAGATTATCATGTTCACGTGTGTCCGCAGCTTGTTGCATGCTTTTGAATTGAACCTGCCCTTGTGTTACAAGGCCATACGGTCACGAAGCACCGGAGAGTATACAATTAGTGTAAAATGTTGGAACCCCTAAGTCTAGTGCTATTTCATATTTTTGTATATTAAGTACTATTATGTTATTTATTTGCAATAGCCAAAAAATAAAGCATACTGCCGAAAAGACAGTACGCCTTAGAGAACAATCCATATGTGATCCTTATCCCCTTGTTCCTGCAAAAATCAGACAACCGAAGGTTCGCCCTTGAATACCGGCAGCCGCTCCTCCTCGATCTTGTAAATATCATTCCACAAGCCGTCAGCCGAGGCGCTGGAATCATACAGCTGCTCATAGGTGAACCCGGCGCTGCGGAAAATATCAACGATTTTGTACGCAACGTCCAGATGCCATTCCGGCAGCGGCGACCGATGGCCCTCATATTCCGAGCCGAGATTCGGAATCCAGGCCCCGGCATAGGCGATTACCCCCTGGGAGGCCAGATATTTCACGCCTTCCAGCGTGGATTTCTTGGTCTCCATGCCGCCGACGAAGTTGGAGCGGACACGGCCATGTCCGAAGACGACCGCAGCCCGTTCCAGCGCTTTCACCCAATGATCCCAGCCGCCGCAGTGAATCACCTTTCCGGGGCAGACCGAATTAAAAATATTTTTGTCCCATATCTCAAGGTTCATGGCTATCGTGCGGTAGCCAGCATCTTTGTAACGCTCAAGGATGCTAAGATCGAGCGGCGCGCCGATTACGGCCGTGCCGTTGAAGTCCTGAAGCCCGGTATGCTCCTGTATCGCCTCCGCCACGTCGAAGTAATAATCAATCTCCCGCCGCTCGGGGATAAATCCTCCGCTGATTGTAATATGCTTCGCTCCCTCTTGGTAAGCGACCGCAGCGGTTTCGCCAATCTGGCGCGGGTATTTCCAGCTTACGCCATGCTCCTCCCCATACGTATCATGCGTATAGTTGATATTGCAATATTTGCAGTCATGCCCGGTTTCCTTCAGAAAGCACTCGTTGCTGTAGGAGACGAATATAGCGCCCTCCCCGTTGTGAGTCGCAACCTGATTCATATTGGCGCCGTCCGACGTTTTCAGGCTGTAGTACTTGGGGCGCTTTTTCAGGCTTACCGGAAACAGTTCCTTGCGCTCATGGTACAGGATGAACTGGTTCCCCTCTTTGCGCAGCTTGTAAGGAGACCGGTCGTTCCAGCGGTAGCCCACCCGCAGTCCCCCTGGAGTATAGAAGCACACCGGCAGAACAACACCCGTATGATTATGCAGATTGTAATCGAACAGCGTCTGGATTTGTTCCTGGTATTTATCTCCGAGCTCCACCCCTTCAAAAATGGCAGGGTCAGCGTTTATCCCCTCAACCTGGCAGGCGTTCTTGATGGCAAGCTCCTCATGCAGCCGATTTTTCAAATCGCTCATTGGTATGCATCTCCTTTATTTTTTATTGAATAGTCACTTTGTCCGGAAAAGCTTCCTTTAATCCTTCCAGGGCCAGCTTGTCGTCAAGCTTGAAATCCTGCTCGATATAGCCGTTGGCCACACTCCATTCCTTGATCTCCTTCAACTGGTCATAATCCTCCTGATTGAAACGGACATCAAATTCCCATTCATTCTTAATTTCCCGCAGCGCGTTATCCTTTGGAATTTTCACCTCTTTGAATGCCAACTCGGCAGCCTCTTCCGGATGATCGGCAATATACTTAGAAGCTTCCGCCAGCGCCTTGTTCAGTCCCGCCGAGATTTGAGGATTATCCTTGACCAGAGCTGCTTTTGCGACTAAAAATCCCTTCGTCCGAATGTTGATTGCGGATAGATCGTTAAGGGCTTTGGAGCCCTCCACCTTCTCCGCCTTGTCAAAGAACGCGGTGCCGAACCAGGCAGCCTGTATATCGCCTCTGTCATAGGCGGCCAGGATCTCTGCCGTGGATTGCAGCGGGACGAGAGTCACATCCTTCTTGTCGATATGGAACGTCTCAAAATACTTGCCCCAAATGTACTCGTTCACCGTCCCTTTTTGTACGCCCAGCTTCTTGCCGATCAAATCCTCGGGCCTACTAATCCCGTCTCTGGCGAACAGTTTCGAACTGGTCTCTTTCGGCGAGGAGAATAGGGACAGCACCTTTAAGTCTCCCTTCGACAGCGCGCTGAGGGCCGCATAATCCATCGCTTCCCCGACGTCCACCCGATCGGTCAGCACCGCATTGAGTGTGTCAATCCCAAAGGAAAATGTCGATATTTCAGCATCGATTCCATTTTTCTCAAATAGCCCCTGCTCCTTGGCTACCCGAAATTGCAGCGAGAACAAAGAGGAGTCTCCCCCGATGCGGACTTTCTGCAGCTTGGCTCCATCCGCCGTCTCTTCCGACTTTGCCTTGACGTCTCCGCAGCCTGACAATGAAATCATGATTCCCATTAACAACACTGCTCCAGCGACTGCTTTCCAAACCCGGCTTTGCTTGCTTTTCACTTGTCCTGTCCCCCCACGATTACTTTTGAAATTTACTTTCCACATCTTTTTACTTTCCAAACCTTGTTTCTTTGGCAATTCCATAGCGCCCCAGCGTCGTCTTCCCCATCCAGCGCAGCAGTTGGTCCCCGGCAAAGCCCATTAATCCCAGCAGCAGAAGTCCGACGAAAATCCAGTCCGTCTTGGAGTACAGCCGCGAGGTCCAGATCAGATAACCGACTCCCTCATTGGCAGCTATCATCTCCGCCCCAACAATGGCCATGAATGAATTCCCCATAGCCAGCCGGACCCCGTTGAAAAAGGCGGGAACGACAGCAGGAATAATGACATGGATCAAAATCTGCCGCTCCGAGGCGCCCAGCGACCGTGCCGACCGGATTTTGTCATCCTCCACATTCACTACGCCCGCCGCCGTATTCAACACGACAATGAACAGCGTCGCATACATGATAAGAATGATCTTCGACTGCTCTCCAATTCCAAACCACAGAATAAACAGGGTAATAAAGGCGAGCGCCGGAATGAACCGGAAGAAGTTCAGATAAGGCTCGACCAGTTCCCGCAGCCACCTGAACCTGCCAATCAAGAGGCCCGCCGGGATGCCCAGCAGACTCCCCAGCAGCCATCCGAGCACCACCCGCTTAAAGCTGATTAAGACGTAAGAGATCAGTGAATTGTCGTTGAGGAGTTCGACCGCCCCCTGCAAAGTCTGGATCGGAGTCGGAAAATAGTCCGGATTCGAGTTCATGGCAACCAGCTGCCACACGACCAGGAATAGCAGCCAGGAAATAAGGCCCGCCTTCAATCCTTTCCGAACATAACGCATCGTATGTTTGTCTCCTTTCAGAGTGGCTTATAAATGAAAATACAGATCGTCCTGGAAGATACTTTGCAGCTTTTTCTGCATCAAATTGAATTCCCGCGAGGTTATGTCACGGGGATACTCAAGACGGTTATCCATAATTTCGAACACGCGCGAGTCCGGACCTATGGACATAATGCCGATTCGGCCCCCGAGCAGCACCGCCTCCTGAATATCATGCGTTACGAATATGACCGTCTTCTTGGTCTCCGTCCATATCCGCACCAGCTCATCCTGCATAACCCTGCGGGTGAATGCATCCAAAGCCCCCAGAGGTTCATCCATCAGCAAAAGCTCCGGGTCATTCGCGAGCACCCTCGCGATCTGAACCCGCTGCTTCATGCCGCCCGACAGCTCACGAGGAAATTTGCGCTCATGTCCCGTTAGTCCAGCCAGTTCGATATACCGGTCGGAGACGGCCTTGCGTTCTCCGCGGCTCACCCCCTGCATGCGCAGGCCGAATTCGATGTTCTCCCGGACATTCAGCCAAGGGAACAGGGAAGCATCCGGATGCTGAAAGACCATAGCCCGCTCCTTACCGGGCCGGTCAATGGTCTTTCCGTCCACGAGCAATTCGCCTTCGGTCTGCTTCTCAAAACCGGCGATCAGGTTAAGCAATGTTGACTTGCCGCAGCCGCTGGGACCCAGTAGGATAAAAAACTCCCCCCTCTGGATATTCAGATCGACATCTTTCAGCACCTGATAGCGAACCGCCCCCTTGCCGCTGCCGGATACAAAAGATTTGCCAAGCTGCCGGATCGAAATGATCGGCTGCCGGGCACTCTCCTCTGGGGAAGCCTCGGTTATCGCGTCCGTGGAGATCAATGGATAGCGGGACATCTGCATTACTCCTCTCATTAAATTAAGATAAAGCTGCGGTGCCGGCCTCTGGTGAAACACAAAAGGCCGTTTCTTTCCTCTGGAAGAAGAAAGAATACGGCCTGCGGCTGTCCGCTCAACTTTAATTTAAGAATTGCTTTGATTTCACCAAATTATATAATCCCGAGTTGCTTGATAGGATTATATTGTTTTGCGTTTATTACGTCAATCTCCTTATTTGGAAATCCCGAATATTTCTATTATATTGTTACAATTTTGTGTTTGGGTTTGGCCTCGCGGATCGGCGGACGTATCCGGCATTCACGTACTTATTCAAAAGGATGAATAGAAGGTGAACTATAGAGGTATATACACTAGTTTAACTTTAGGCGTAAACTAAACCTAAAACTATTATTATCTGGAATTATAAGAAGTGAAGCGTTGAACCGAGGGAAACTTAACATAGCGGCAACCCCCAAAAAAGAGGTGAACTAAACATTGACTGACAGCAAACGATTGTCCGTTGTGATTATCACACAGAACGAGGAAGAGAAGATTGAGCAGGCCATTCTCTCCTGCCGTCCCTTTGCGGACGATATCGTCGTCGTCGATGGAGGCAGCACCGACGGAACGGTTCTCATTGCGAAGCGGCTCGGCTGTACCGTCTACCATAATCCCTGGCCGGGATATGCCAAACAGCGCATATTCGGGGCAGATCATGCGCCCAGCAACTGGATCTTTTTTATCGACTCGGATGAGGAGGTAAGCGAAGAGCTCCAGAAGTCGCTAATAGGCTGGAAAAAGGAGCCGGAGAATGAGGTAAAGGCTTATACAGTTTACCGGATCGGCGATTTTCTCGGCAGATGGATGCCAAAGGGCGAGCATCTCGTGAGACTATACAAAAAAGACGAAGTGCGGATGAAGGACGTCCTCGTGCACGAAGGCCCGGATGTCGATCCCGCCGCAGTCCCTTGTTTGGATGGAACACTCTGGCATCACGGCTACCGCAGCATTCAGGACCATGTACAGCGCTTCAACAAGTACACCGATCTCGAAGCCCGAAAGGATTATGACCAGGGAAAAACCTTCAGTCTGATAAGGCTTCTGTTCAGGCCCCCCGCCAAGCTGGTCTACACCCTGTTCGTCCGCAAAATGATTACGAAAGGGATTGCCGGCTTCAGCGTCGCCTTTTTCTGGATGTATTATGAGTTTCTCAAGGAAATCAAGCTTTATGAACTTTACGGCCGGGAAAAAAAACGCGAGAAGCCGGTCTATGTCATCGAAAGCGAGAAACGCCCAGTTTAAAGGAGGGGAACCTCGTGCGTATTCTTCATATCGCCAATCATGTGAAGGAATCGGGTAATGGAATCGTCAACGTTATGGTCGACCTGGCTTGCGAACAAGCAGCAAGAAATCATCAGGTGTGCATCGTATCGGCGGGCGGACAGTATGAAGAGCTTATTGCCAGGTACAACATCCGGCATTACTATCTGGACCAGACAAGAAAGCCCGCTAAGCTGATGCGGGCTGTTTTTAATTTCAGACGGGTGGTCGCGGACTTCTCTCCCGATATCATCCATGCGCATATGATGACCGGAGCGATACTCGCCCGCTATCTGAAAGGCTTCCGTAAATACAAGGTTGTGACTCATGTTCATAACGAGTTTCAAAAAAGCGCGGACTACATGAAAGTTGGCGACAGAGTGATCGCCGTCAGTCAAGCGGTTTCCGAGGCCATGGCTGGCCGGGGTGTCGGCAAGGACAAGCTTCGCGTCATTCTGAACGGCACTATTGGAAGCCCGCGTGATTCTGATCCCAGTCCCATCCCCTTGGAAGGGCGGGCCATCATCACGGTTGCCGGCATGTACGAGCGTAAAGGGATCTCCGATCTCATCGGCGCCTTCGATCTTCTTGCGAGCGACCATCCGCAAGCAAGGCTCTATATCGTAGGCGACGGGCCGGATCGGGCCAAGTTCGAGGAACGGGCTGCCGCCTCGCCTTTTTCCGGCAGAATCCGGTTCGCAGGCTTTCAGGCCGAGAGCCGCCGGTGGATGAAAGCTGCGGATGTATTCGTCCTGGCTTCCCATAAGGAACCGTTCGGGCTTGTGCTGATCGAGGCCCGGGAATCGGGCTGCGCCATCGTCGCCACAGACGTGGACGGCATCCCCGAAGCACTGGATTATGGAGAAGCGGGAATCCTGGTTCCGCCCCGGGACGCCAAGGCGCTCTCCGCAGCAATCGGGGAGCTCCTCTCCAATGAGACCAAGCGTCAGCACTACCGCACCCGGGCCGGGGCAGGACTGGACTATTACCGCGTGGGGCGCGTGGCGGAAGAAATGCTTGGGGTTTACGATGAACTGCTACCTGGAGCGTCCGTACTCGCAGGGGCTGCGGGTAACAAGTGAGGTAGGAGATTGAGAGTGAAAAACAACCAACCCGCTGCTATAGCGGGTTGGTTGTTGGGATTCAGGTGGTAGTATACTTCTCCTATGCATGCTTAAGCGAGATATAATCGGTGCTGAATACTATCCCGCGCTCCTTAAGCTCCTCGCCCACCCCGATGCCGATCCGGCAAAGTTTTGTTCACGACCCGGAAGCGCAGGCACCGCCCTGATCCTGGCTATGGCATCCTGTATTGTAACCGGAGGGAACTTCACAGAGGCCAATCCTCTTCAGATGTTCCGCATCGAAACCCGCAAGAACCTGATCGCCGATATTCATAAGCGGGCGCTTAATCAGGATGGGGTTACTGCATAACAACTCCAGCGTCTCCTCCCGGGAAAGGGCTCCCGGAATGACCTGACCCGATTTGACCGCAGGGGCGTTCGGGTTGAACCAATCTTTCAGCTCCAAATCTGCAAGATAAGGCTGCAGCGTCTTGGGTGTCCACTCCGTACTCAGCAGCGACCGTTCCTCCAGCGTATGACCGTTACTTTCCAGCAGCGCCTTTTGGCGGGCCGCTCCCATACAACCGGGTTTGGTATAGAAAATGATATGCGCCATTCATGTACCTCCTTAAGATGGAATGATTATATCCATAATAAGGCAACCCCTCTATGCTGGCAATGAATCTCTTTACAAAATAATAGAAGGGAACACCCTGCTGGCACCAGGTTTAGCGGTCGGCCTGTTAAATGAGGCGGTGCTGGTACCATTTTTTGCCGAGGAACCGTTTGAGAAAAATCCCGCCCCGCACGGCCCATTCACAGTCCATCGCAAGCCAGACGCCAAGAACGCCTAAGTCCAGAACAATGCCCAAAATATAACCAAGCACGACGCGGAACAGCCACATGGACAGCATGGAGACGATCGAGGTAAACTTGGAATCGCCCGCCGCCCGAAGCCCTGAAGGAACAATAAAGCTAATAGACCAGAGTGGAATTTGGAGAATGGTATTAATTAGTACAATCAGGAAAATATCGTCCACAATTTCAGCCGGAGGGTGAAACATCGACACAAGCGGCTCAAAGAATGGCAAAATCAACAACCCTGTAAGCACAAAGGACAGCGACGATGCCACAATAAAGGATTTGATGAACTTTCTCGCATCTTTAACATCCCCCCGCCCCATGCATTGGCCGACCACCGTAATAATAGTCAAAGCCAGTGCATTCGCGGGAATTTGCATAACCCCGGCAAAAGCGGCCCCAATCGCATTGGCGGCTATCGCGTACGTGCCTAAGCTTACGATAAAGATTTGGGTCAAAATCTTGCCCCCGTTAAAAAACATTTGCTCCGCCGCAAACGGAAAGCCGATGAACATAATTTTTTTCAACATGGATAGATTGAGTGACAGGATGTCGCGGAGCTTGATTTGCAGATTGCTGTCCAGCCGGAACAAATAGTAGAGGGCGCAAAACGCCGCTAAATACCGGGCTATATTAAGGGATATACTCATACCGAGAACGCCCATATGCAGCAAATTAATAAATACGAGATTTAAGAGGACGTAAATCAGATTCATAATCAGCGACAGAAAGAGCGAAGCTCGCGTACTGCCGATTCCCCGAAGGGCCCCGCACACCGCTTCCACAACCGCAATCCCTAAGAATGAGATACTGCTGCCGATCAAATAGGTCCTGCCGTTGGCCATAACATCCGGCGCCGCCGCCCCGAACAACAGGTTAAGCAGAGGGCCGTGAAACAGCACCCCGAACAACCCGACGCAAAGCGCCAACAGAGACACGGAGGATACCGCACCAGCCGTCGCCTTCGAGACCATAGCATCGTTACCGCTCCCTTTATACTGGGCTACTACAACCGTTCCGCCTGTCGCAACGGCGATAAATACACTAAGCAAAAAGATGTTAATCGAGTCGATCATATTCACCGCGCTAATCGCCGCCACTCCAGCCGAGCTGATCATGGCCGTGTTCACGAGATTAAGCCCTACCACAAAGGCCTGGTCAATCAAAATCGGAATAAATAGCGCGATCATCTGGCGGTAGTCTATGGATTGTCCGGAGAAATATTTTTCAAGTAAGCCCTGCTTTACGTTCACATTAGGCTGTATCATATGTCTTCACTTCTCTCCCAATAAACTTTATCCCCTAAAAAAAGAAAAAGGCTCTTCATAATTGAAGAGCTGCTGCTAAGAGCTTGGACTGCATCGTCATATATCTATCTTATATGCGGTCGAGAGGACTCGAACCTCCACGGGGGGTTAGCCCACACGGACCTGAACCGTGCGCGTCTGCCAATTCCGCCACGACCGCGTATGAATACAAAAATAATACAGCCACAAAAAGTAATATAACATGAATTGATTGAGAGGACAACAATAATTTTATTTTATTGGCCGCCGGAACGAGCGCCGCCTTTTTCCCGCCCCGGAAGCTATCCCGCCAATCCAGGTCAAGCACCGGATTTTCGGCAGCTTGCTGCCGCAAGGTTCATTATCAAAGCTTTATAGACTTAATCTCGTCTTCAGTGAGACCGGTCGCCTTGGCAATTGTAGCAATGTCCAAGCCCATAGCGAGCATATTCTTGGCCACATCTTTTTTGCCTTTATATATTCCTTCCGCAATACCCGCCGACTTTGCCCCCTCAATCATGGAAGCTTCATCATGCAAATATTTCTGTCTGGCCTCATACAATCGTCTGGCTTCCGAATCCTGGCTCAAATATTGCAGGGTGTCCATCGCCTTCTCCAACCCAGGCTCATTCATCTTCAGCACCTCCCAATAGGATGTATCGGCACCTTTCAGAAACAACAGCCAATTAATCAACCCGCCTTCAGATGGAATTATACGTTCATCCAGCTTCAGCAGCTCTAAGAAATGAACCTCAATATCATCGATCAGAGATATCCCTGTCCGGTCCTCTCGCAGATGAAAGACATTATGATATTGATCGTTCTTCAGAAACGAATAATTTAAAATGTTGATCGTCACGCATTTTTTCAACTCGGGATACTTGTCGCCTTCCTTGAGCTGACCAGCATAGCGTTTACTCCAGTAAAACAGCGTCCGCTTCTCGATATCGTATTTATTAAAAAGCTGCATCTCAATATCAATTAGCTTGCCTTCTGAGGTCTTGGCGTAAACATCGAAGATGGACTGTTTGTCGAGCGGATCGTCTTTGTCCGTGTATGGATTCATCAAGATAATCTCGGTCAGCGGCGGCTCACCGGCTTCGGTAAAGATGCGGTTCAAAAATACCAGCAGCACATCCTTGTTGTTCTCGCTGCCAAAAATTCTTTTAAATACAAAATCCACACGCGGGTCCAGCAAATCCATCGGCATCAGCTCCATTCGTTATTATTATATCATTTTTCGTAATTAGTTACTTCAATTGGCTGTGCTTCCCGTGATTATTGGAGTCTGCTCCGTTGACTAGTTGCATCACTTTCTCATGACACTCTCTCACCTTTGCCGTATCCAATCCCGCCCGGAGCAGCGCTCTTCCGCTTCAGCTCGGCCATCAGCACCCCTAGTAGAATCAATGCGGCTCCAACATAACCTCTCAAGGGCAGTAGTTCGTTCGCGAACAGGTAAGCGAATATTGCGGCAAAAACGGGCTCCAGCGAGAACACAAGTCCCGTATGCGCTGGTGTGGTATATTTTTGCGCGATGGACTGAACGATATAGCCGATTGCGCTGCATACGACGCTTAGCATCAGGATCGATACCCAGCCCCTAGTTGACTCTGGAAGCCGGGGATGTTCGAACATGAACGAGAATGCCAGGCCGAAGCCGGCCGCGAATCCTAATTGCAGAATTCCCAGATTCAGAGTGTCCGCAATCTTCGCCGCCGCTCCCGTCACCAGAATATGGGCAGCGTACAGCAGGGCAGCCAGGATGCACAATAGATCCCCAGGCTTTATACTCATCGGACCGCTGATCGTGAGCAGCCCGATACCGATAAGCGCCGAGCAAGCGCCCGCGATCAGCTTTGCTTCCGGCTTCTGCTTCAGTACAATCGCAGACAATGCCGGAACGAAGATTACCGTCAAGCTGGCAAGAAATCCTGCATTGGACGTCGAAGTGCTTCCAAGACCGAAGATAACGGAGGCAGATACGGCAAATAGGAGAAAGCCTAGTATAAAGGAATACATTAGCGTTATCTTGTCCGTCGAGCGCAACCGCTTGAACCATATGGCCGCACACAGCATAAACGCCAAACCGAATCGAAGAGCGACCAGATTGAACGGGGATACGGAATCCAGTCCGTTCTTCATAAACAGATAAGACGAGCCCCAGCTCATCGTTACGAGCATCATCAGCAAATCGGCGTTTCTTGGCTTCATTCATTCCATCCCCTTTGTGTTCTGGCGAAATCGTTAGGGAAGTCCGCCTTCCGGATCGGCACTGGACGTATCCCGAATCTAAGGGTAGTATATAACTGAACAAAGGATAAATAAAATGAATGTTTATAATTATATAATTGAATAATATTCATGAAAAAGAGGCGGTATTTATGAGCTTGATCAAATACGAAGTCTTCCAGAAAATTGTTGAGCTGGGGAGTCTCACCCGTGCGGCTGAAGCGCTGGGACTTACCCAGTCCGCAGTCAGTCATGCCATCAGCAGCCTTGAAGATGAGTTCGGCTTCGTTCTGCTGATCCGCAATCGGACGGGCGTCCGGTTGACGCTAAATGGTGAACGGGTGCTGAAGCATATTCGGAGTCTGCTGAACTGTGACGAACAGCTTAAACAGGAGATCGCCGCGATTAAGGGGGTAGAAGCCGGGACCATCCGTATCGGCACATTCTCCAGCGTCTCTATCAACTGGCTGCCGGGAATCATCCGCAGCTTCCGGCAGGAGCATCCGCTGATCGAAGTAAAGCTTATTAACGGCGATTACGATGAGATCGAAGACTGGCTAAAAAACGGGGAGATCGACTTCGGCTTCATGTCCTTGCCGGCTTTGGACAGCTTTGAGGTCATTCCTCTGTGGATGGACCGAATGGTCTGTATCGTACCCAAGCAGCATCCGCTTAGCGGAAGCAAGCGCATATCCTATGCTCAGATCGAGCAAGAGTCATTCATCATGCCGACGAAGGGCTGCGATCAGGACGTCAGACGCGTGCTCAGCAAGCTTCCGCATCAGCCGCGAGTTCAGTTCGAGGCAGGGGATGATTATGCCATTATCGCCATGGTAGAGAACGGACTCGGCATCAGTATTATCTCCGAGATGATTCTGAGCAGCCGGGGCCACCAGGTCTCCATGCTGGAACTTGAGGCTCCCAGCTCCCGGTCGCTCGGAATCGTCATCCCTTCCATGAAGCATGCTTCCCCTGCGACGAGTAAATTCATCGAACGGACTAAGCTCTGGGTGGACCATTGGAGGCTGCCTGGCGAAGAGTTTCCGCAGGGCGAACTCCATCCGTAGCGTAATTCAGGCTTCCCATTGCCTCAAAAGTTGAAATTGTCGGGGTCCGGCCCCCAGCGGGCATTACGGTTCAGCGCATCGATGATTCTCATATCTTCCTCAGCAAGCTCAAAATCAAAGATGTCGGCATTCTCCCGAATCCGGCTGTCATGAACCGATTTGGGAATGGTCACAATCCCGTGCTGCAAATCCCAGCGGAGGATGATTTGCGCAGGAGTTTTGCTGTATTTTCTGCCCAGCTCCCAAAGCACTGGAATGTTTAACTGCCCCCGGATCAGCGGGGCCCAGGCCTCGATTTGAATGCCGTTGTCCCGGCAAAAATCGCGCAGTCTTTCCTGCGACAGCAGCGGATGCAGCTCCACCTGATTGACCATCGGTACGGTCTCATAATTTTGCATGATGGCGTTTAAATGTTGCTCATGGCAGTTGCATACCCCAATGGCGCGCACATAGCCTTCCCGGTATAATTTTTCAAAAGCCCTCCAGGCTTCCAGATACTTTCCTCTCGCGGGCCAATGGATCAGATAGAGATCAATGTACTCAAGACCGAGCCTTTTTCTGCTGTTCTCAAATGCTTGAAGCGTCGTTTCGTAGCCCTGGTTGGTATTCCAGACTTTTGTCGTGACGAACAGCTCTTGCCGCGGTACACCGCTTGCCCTAATCGCCCTTCCCACTCCGTCTTCATTAAAATAGGCTTCCGCCGTATCGATGCTTCGATAGCCCGCGCGCAGTGCGGACAGCACCGACTGCTCCACCTGGCGACCGTCCTCAACTTGATATACACCAAACCCCAAGCGCGGCATTTTCACCCCGTTATGGAGCGTTACGGTATCCGTAATTTTGTTCATATGCTCAACATCCTTTCCATTGATATGTTTAAATATGGTGTCTGGCCTGCTCCCGCCACAGATTTGGCAGATCCGGCTGATGGATCAGGGGACGCGAGATGGCAAAATATTCGATGTCCGTCGTATTCAATATTTCTTCCATCACGGCCGGTGTTCGGTTCAGCCCAACCAATATAACGGGAACCTGGACATCCTTTGCAATGAGCGCCGCATCGTCTCTAAGCACGGATTCCTTGTAAGGAAACGATCGGCTTGGCATGAACGGACCGTATCCCCCGCTGATTTCAATTCCGTCTATGCCCCGGTCGGCGAGCTGCTTGCACAAATAGCGGCATGACGCAAACACCTCATCGTCTCCATCCAAATCGGTACTGTTCAACTTGATGAACACACCGAAATCTTCGCCCGCCCGTCTCCTTATTTCATCGTAAATCTCTACAATCAGTCTCGTTCTGTTCTCCAGGCTCCCGCCGTATTCATCCTGCCTGCCGTTCTTGCTCGGACTAAGAAGCTGGCTCAGAAAATACCTGTGGCCCGCATGAATTTGCACCCCGTCGAAGCCGGCCCGTTTCGCCCGCAGCGCACTCTCCCCAAAGGGCTTAACAATAGCTTTGATTTCTTCGGTCGACGGGGCATCCGCTGTCCACATTTCACCGTCTTTGGCGGCATATGCAAGCTGAATGATGATCGGGCAGTCATTGGCATGCGCGATATCCGTCATTTTCCGGTACTCCGGAATAAAAGAGTCATCATAGAACCCCATCATTCCGTGCAAATACTTCGAGTCTTCGGTAATATAAGCAACCCCGGTAATGATCAGTCCGACGCCTCCTTCGGCGAGATCTTGATACACCTTGATGACTTCATCCGTCAGGTGACCGGACTTATCCGCCAACCCCTCATGAGTAGCGGACCGGATCAATCGGTTTTTTAGTTGAATGCCGTTAATGCGGGTCTCATCGAACAGAGTTTTCATCGTCGATATTCGCTGCTCCTTTCGATTAATGCTTGCCTGATGCTATAGAATTTAAAACCTGCAGCGTTTGCTCAGCGTCCAATGACACCTTTTATTATAAAAAGAAAACCTTGTGTTCCGTAGCATAATACTCGTTGTTTATTGCCTATTCCTTCACGGTTCAATATAATTGTATAAGCTTGTTACGAACGATACCTACTAAATGGAAAAGAGGATGGGAATGGACGTGCAGGAGACAGATAGCGAGGTAAAAGAGAAGCAGCAGGAACTGGCGAGATGCATCGATCGGCTGGTGCGTACAGACGGAACGCATCCAACCGCCATTCCATCGCTGCGCTTGATCCGCACATCGACCGTATCAGAGCCGCTGCATACGGTCCATGAGCCGTCTTTATGCGTGATCGCACAGGGGTCGAAATTGCTTGCTCTGGCGCAGGAAACCTTTAAGTACGATCCGGCATCCTATATGATTGCCTCCGTGCATCTTCCGGTGTGCGGCCAGATTATTCAGGCTTCCGAGGATTCTCCCTTTCTGGGCATCCAGCTTGGCATAAGCACCGATCAGGTGCTCGATATGATGAAAGAAACGAGTTCGGCATGGCGCGGGAAAATCAGCTCCGGACGGGGAATTTCGGTCAGCAAAACCAAGCCGCTGCTGCTTGACGTCATTATAAGATTGGTTCGCCTGCTGGAAATGCCGCAGGATATCCCTGTGCTTGCGCCGCTGACCATCCGTGAAATTCTGTATCGGGTACTGCAGGATGAACAGGGGGATCTCGTGAGACAGTTCGCCGTTATGGGCAGCCATGCGCAGTGCGTGGCTAGAGTCATTCAGCTTATCCACTCCGGTTATGATCAGCCTCTGCGAATTGAAAAACTGGCCAAGGAGGTCAACATGAGCCCCTCGTCCCTTCATCAATATTTTAAAAAGGTAACGGCCATGAGTCCGATCCAATACCAAAAGCAGCTCCGCTTGCAGGAGGCCCGCCGCCTGCTCATCTCCGAGTCCATAGATGCAACGCACGCCGCCTACAAAGTCGGTTACGAAAGCCCCTCCCAGTTCAGCCGCGAGTATGCGCGTATGTTCGGACGGCCTCCAAAAAACGATGTCAAGCAGCTTCAGGATTCGCTATATGAAAAGCAGTCTTGACCTATGGCTTGCAGCACTCTGAATATGAGCATGCAGCAAACCCAGTACCATAGCGGCACTGGGTTTGTTTTTATATTATCGGGATGGCTAGCCCGCCAATTGCCTGCGAGACTGCAGCCCGTTAGATAGGATTGTCTAAAGTTAAGTTGTCTTGGCGGCGCGCTGCCGCCGGTATTCCAGGGCGGGCAGCCCGCCCCATCCCCAATTCTCCGGCTCGACCTCTTCGATAATGACGTAAGTGGAGTCAAGCGGCTTATTTAGGACATTAAGCAAAAGCTCGCTGGCGCCCTTGATGAGCGCGGCCTTCTCTTCGGCTGTAACCGACTGCCGGTCCGGCGCGGTGCCCTCACGGGTCACTTGGATGGTCACGATAGGCATGGTCATTCTCCTCTTAGTTTCAGATTTTCACCAGTGGCCGGCGTTTTGGCCGCCATCGACATGTAGAATCTCTCCGGTCACGAAGCTGGCCGATTCCAGGTACAGGATCGCTTCGACGATCTCTTGAACCTCGCCCATACGGCCCACTGGATGCAGCTTATTCAGAAAATCATGAGCCTCGACCGGATGCATCGGCGTTTTGATGACCCCCGGCGAGACCGCATTTACGCGAATGCCATTAGCCGCGTACTCGATCGCCAGCTCTTTGGTCGCGGAGTTCAGACCGCCTTTGGTCAAGGAGGCGAGCACGGCCGGCACCCCGGCGATCGGCTGGTCAACCAAGCTTGTCGTAATGTTAACGATGTGGCCCAAGCCCTGCTTTAGCATCTCGGTTACCGCACTCTGAGTGACATGAAAGAAGCCCGCGACATTGATTGACATAACCGAGGCAAAATCCGCTTCGGAGTATTCCGTGAACGGCTTGGCCACAAAGACCCCGGCATTGTTGATCAGCGTGTCGATACGCCCAAAGCGTGCCAACCCTTCGGCAATCACGCGCCCGGCCGTTTCAGGGTCCGCAATATCGCCGGCTACGCTGTGCACATGTTCTCCGGTAGGGTCGATTTCCCTCGCAGCCTCAGCCAGCGCCTGTTCGCGGCGGCCATTGATGACGACGTTCGCTCCCTGTTTCACGAATTCTATGGCCGTTTCTTTCCCGATCCCGCTGCTGCCGCCTGTAATCACTACTGCTTTTCCTGCTGCTTTTCCTTGAACACTCATTGGTTAGTCCCCCTCTAGTTATTCATCAATCTTTCTGCCAAAAAATCTTTGATCAAGCTGACGCTGACATCCAAATCCTCTTCGAGCGGAAAGTGCCCGGTATTAAGCAGATGAACTTCAACATCGTCCAAGTCCTGTTGGTAAGCGAGCGCGCCGTCCGGACCGAAGAAAATATCATTTTTTCCCCAGGCCACCAGCGCCGGCGGTTGATAGGTACGGAAAAATTCATGCCAGCTCGGATACTGCTTCAAATTGTTCTGGTAATCATAGAAGAGCGCCAGTTGGATGTCGCTATTGCCGGGGCGATCCAGTACGAATTGATCTACATTCCATGTATCCGGGCTGATCGTCTCTGGGTTGCGGGTGCCGTTCACATATTGATACTTCGTGATTTCAGGCGTCAGCAAGCCGAGGATGTTGTTTCGATTCGTCTCATCGGCGGGATTCTGCCAATAGGCCCGGATCGGGTCCCACGCGGACAATAGCCCTTCTTCATAGGCGTTGCCATTTTGCGAGATGATCGCTTGAATCCGTTCCGGATGCATTACCGCCAATCGGAAGCCGACGGGCGCGCCGTAGTCGTGGACATAGATGCTGTATTTTTTTAAGTTTAGCTGTTCCACAAAGGAATTCATCAATTTTGCGATATTATCAAAGCTGTATTCAAACTCGGACATGGACGGCTGATCGCTGTTGCCAAAGCCGGGATAGTCGGGTGCGATGATGTGGTATTGATCCGCGAGCCGCCCAATCAAGTTACGGTACATGTGGGACGAGGAAGGAAAGCCGTGAAGCAGCAGAATCGTCGGATGTTCTTCCTTTCCAGCCTCCCGATAAAAAATATGGATACCATCAACCTCTGCATACCTGTGTTTAACGCTCATTTTCATCTCACCTCATCATCATTTTATACATACAGGTCTGTATATATTAAGTGCGGCAACGCCTCTGACGATCCGCATCGACAATTGTTATTATACATACAGGTCTGTCTATTTTCAAGCTCTTTTTTTAACATTTTTATTCCCCCACAGAGATGCCCTTTCCGGTCAGAATACAGCTGCCGCGTCACTCAAGACGTTTGCGAATCGGCATGAAACGGACTATAATTAGACTGATCTGTATAATTTGAATCAAATCCCAGAATGGAGGACATACCAGCATGAGAAAAAGCAAAAAAGAACATATTCTCCAAGTTGCCTCCGACCTTTTCAATAAACAAGGAATCCGTGCAACCGGTGTAGACCAAGTCGTCGCCGAGTCGCAAGTAGCCAAAATGACGCTGTATAACCATTTTCCATCCAAGGAAGAACTGGTCCTGGCCTATCTGATGCGACAGGATGAGCAATGGCGGGAATGGTTCGAGCGCAGCGTCAACAAGCGGGGATCAACTCCCATAGAAAAAATGCTCGCCGTATTCGACGTGCTGGGCGAATGGTTTGTGGAACCGAACTTCAACGGGTGCGCTTTTATCAAGACGGCCTCGGAGTATGCGGAACACTCCCACCCCTACTATGAGGCGGCTCAGCAGTATAAGACCTATATGCGCGATTTTCTCGGGACACTGGTAAAAGAGGCCGAAGCCGCAAAGCCCGACGCCCTAACAAACGGACTGTATTTGCTCGTGGAAGGTGCCATTACGATTGCCATGCTGCAAACCGATCTTCATGCGGCGCAGCATGCCCGCGAGACCGCTCAATTAATAATTGAGCATTTGGTGTGATCACACCGTTGCCTAACCTTTATTTACGCGGAAAAGACACCCATCTTGGTGTCTTTTTCTGTTCCTTACTTATAAAAGCTTCTCTGAGGTTCAATAGACTCATTGGATTTTTTAATTCTGCCTTTACCATGAGGTATACACATAGGAGATCCATAAAGAGGATCTTTCACGATTTCACAATTTAATTGAAATACATCTTTTACTAACGCTTCTGTAATCACATGTTCCGGCTGACCTTGTGCATACACTTGCTGATCCTTAATAGCCACAATGTTATGCGCATATCGGCAAGCCAGGTTCAAGTCGTGTAAAACCATGATGATCGTCCGATGTTCCTCCTCATTCAGATCATACAGCAGGTCTAAGATTTCGATTTGATGCGTCATATCCAAATAGGTTGTAGGCTCATCCAGCAAAATAATGTCGGTGTCTTGTGCCAGAGTCATCGTAATCCAGGCTCTCTGCCGCTGTCCCCCCGACAGCGAATCAACGGAACGATCGGCGAATGCTGCTAAATTTGTATCCTCCAATGCCTTCTGTACTTTCTGCTCATCCTCTTGAGACCACTGTTTCAGCCAATTTTGATGCGGATACCGCCCCTGCCTAACGAGTTGATGCACGGTTAATCCCTCCGGCGCAATAGGCCCTTGGGGGAGAATAGCCAGTCGCTTGGCCACTTCTTTGGTTGGCATGGAGGAGATCTTCTGCCCATCCAACACGATCGCGCCCCTTAGCGGCTTCAATAAACGAGCCAAGGATCGAAGCAGCGTAGACTTGCCGCAGCCGTTGCTGCCGACAAATACAGTGATTTCACCTTTGGGCAGCTTTAAATTCAAGCCGTTTATAATCGATTTTTCTCTATAGGCCAATGTTAAATCCTTCGTTTCCAAAGCAGTCATTTTTTTCACTCCTTCTTAAACATGGCGATTGCGATACAGCAAATATATAAAAAACGGAGCCCCTATCCCCGACACGAAAACACCGGCAGGCAAATCGAGCGGAAGAAAAGCTGTTCTGGCTACAACATCGGCCAAAACCACGATGAGTCCTCCGATTAGAGCCGACACAGGCACCAAACTGGCGAATGACCGGCCCACCAGTTTTCTTGCGATATGAGGCGCAATCAATCCCACGAAGGCTATTCCGCCTGCAAATGCTACGGCAGAACCAGCTAAAGCCACACTAACAAAGAGCAACATAAAGCGATCCATTTGCACTTTTGTCCCTAAGCCAAGAGCCACTTCATCTCCCAGTTCCTGTACATTTACTTTTCGGGATAAGATCAATGAAAGCGGAACAAATACCAATACCCAAGGCAGCATGGAATAAACATTGTTCCAATTCGCTCCATAGACGCTCCCGGTCAACCAAATATACGCTTCACTCGTAGAGTATGAAGGGCTTAAAACGATCATCATTGTTACAATTCCACCCGTTGCCGCCTGGACTCCAATTCCAATCAGTACAAGCCGAATCGGGGTAACCCCGCCTTTCCAAGCCAAAAAATAAATCAGGAGAGAAGTCAATCCAGCGCCTATTATTGCTGCTACCGGTATCCAATGTATACTTAGCTCTGAAAAGAAAGTAATCACCAAAATGGCAGCTACTGCTGCTCCGCCAGTTATTCCGATAATATCGGGAGATGCCAGCGGATTTCGTACGATCCCTTGTAAAATAAGCCCCGAAACACCCAAGGAAATGCCAACAAGAAATGAAAGAACGATTCTAGGGAGTCTAAGCGTCTCAATAACAAAAGTATGCTCCTCATTCCCCATCCCCAGAAGATGTTGAATGACTTCCCAAGGATTGATCATGGTGCTCCCAACGGATAATCCTATAACAACTAATAACAGCCATACACAAAACAAGCCGATGATAACCACAACTGATTTATGATCAATTAAAAAAGAAATGGTTCCTGAACGATTGCGTATCGTCGTATGTTTCTTCATTACTTAGTGCCCCCCCTCCGTGCCATATAGATGAAAAATGGAGCTCCAAGCATAGCTGTCATCACACCAATCGGCATTTCCTCAGGCATTATGACAAATCTTGCTCCTACATCAGCCAATAATAATAAGCTGGCACCGTAGATTGCACTGTAAGGGATAATCCATCGATAATCGATACCGACAAGAAAACGAACAATATGAGGAACAATTAAACCTATAAATCCGATGAAACCGCCCACCGCAACTGATCCTCCAGCTAACATCACAATAGCAGTTCCCATTAAGAGTTTAACTAATAGGACTTGCTGTCCCAATCCTTTAGCTATGTCTTCCCCTGAAGTTAAAATATTAATGGAATTCCCTAGAAACAGAGACAAAACGCCTGCCCCTATCATAAACGGCAAAACCGGCTGGAGCATATCCAACGATCTCCCCGAAACAGAACCTCCCAGCCAGAATAGAATGCCCTCTAAGTTCTGTTCATTAAGAACCAATAATCCTTGAGTGAATGAACCAAAGAGAGCAGTTAGCGCGGCTCCCGCCAATACAATCTTAATCGGTGATAAACCATCTCTTCCAAGAGAACCAAGCAAAAAAACCAGGATGGACGCCAGGCCTGCTCCCAGAAATGCAAACCACATTAAATGAATAAGAGAACTGACCGAGAATGAAACTGTAGCCAATACAACAAAAAATAAAGCACCTGCATTGATTCCAAAAATACTTGGAGAAGCCAGCGGATTCCTGGTTAGCGCCTGCAACAGCGCACCGGCAATGGCAAGACTGGCACCAATGACTGCTGCAATGACTGCCCTTGAAAGACGAGTAGTTGTAATGATGATATGTTCCGTTGATGTTTTATCAAATTGTATAAATGCCTCGATTACCTTTTTAATGGGTGTCGGTGTCTGACCAAATACCATACTGGACATAAAAGACGCCATTAAGATACATAGCCCGACCCAAAGGCCAAGTATCTTAAGCGAATTCCGGGGAAGTAACGGATCCATAAAAGTCACTCTTTTCAGGATAAATTTAAATATGTAAAAATAGGGGGATATCTCCCCCTAATCTTTGATGATTATTTTTCCAATTTGTAATACTCGTAAATTTGATCCAGCATAGTATTCGCAGCTATATAGCCGCCGCCCATATTCCACGGCACTTCGTCTACGATCGTTACCTGACCGTTTTTAACGGCATCGAGATTTTTCCATAAAGGATGGTTTGTCCATTCGTCATAAGTTTTTTGTATCATCGCTGCATCAGGGCTGTGCCCATCGGCATTAAAAACAAAGAATACATCCGCATTCATCGATGGAATGCTTTCCTTGTCTGTTAACTTGAGCACCACGTTTCCTTCATCGGCTGCTTTCTGTTGAATTTCAGATCGTACAAAACCTAGTTCACTTAAAATATCGCCCGCGAAACCTGTAACATAGATTCTGGCATGATCAGATCTGAAGTTAAGCACAGAAGCTTCAACAGGCCATTTAGCGCCTAATTTTGCGGATATTTTAGCTTTAAAGTCGGCCGTTCTTTGATTCCATTGTTCAAGCAATTCATCAGCCTTCGCTTCCAGATTGGCCGCTTGCCCAATCAACTCAACGGTATCCTTAAATTTATAAACCGTTTCATGCGTTACTGTAGGAGCGATTTCGGAAAGCTGTTGGTACACTTTTTCGTTACGGAGCTTGGAAGCGATAATCAAATCAGGTTTCAGCTTGGCAATCTCCTCTAAGTTTGGCTGAGTCTCCAAACCAACAATAGCCGCATCCTTCAACTCGTCTCTTAAGTATTCATACATAGGCTGTTGCGTCCAAGATTCTACTACACCCACAGGTATAATACCTAAAGCTACCGCTGCATCTGTTGCGCCTTGGTATAAAGTCACGATTCGTTGAGGAGTGCCCTCAATCTTTGTTTCCCCCATAGCATGTTTAATGATACGAACATCTGGCTTTGCAGCTTCCGACTGATTACCGGCATTTTCCGATCGCCCTCCACAACCGGCGGCAAGAACCATTAACAACAAGAAACAACTTAATACAATTAATGACCTCTTCATTTTATCCAGTCTCCCCTATTCCACTGTATTTCTGAGATTATCTAACTGATAATCATTATCAATTCTGATGTAATGATAATCATTATCAATGAATGTGTCAATATGATTTAGTATTAGAAATTCCTAGCGTCCATGAACATCGTTATGCGTTGAAGCTCGTGGAATCCCTGTTTCCCCTAACGTAAAAAGGCCGTCGAGACTTTCTCGACAGCCTGACCCGCTCTGGGAGCGGGTTTTATATAGATTTGAAACATGCCCTAGTTACCGCCGATTCCCGCCCACTGCTCTGCTTCTTCCGGGAAATCGATAAACGGGTTGCGGTTGCCCTGCAGCTCGAATATCGCCAGATTTCGATGGAGTTCATACAGCGAAACCGGAAACCTGCGGTGCCATTCCAGCAGCAGCGTTTCATCGGCATGGCCGCTGTCGATAACGCCGGGATAGCGCAGCAGGAAATAAAGGGTTGCGCGGGCGACAATGCCTTTCCCGTATTCAGGCTCAAATCGGTCGTCCTCCTGCTTGCCGCAGCCCGCTATTACATCCTGTGCACTCACTTCCGGCGTATAATCCAAAAAGTCATAATACGGATGATTCCCTCTCCGGCTGTTGCAGCCTGGCTCGCAGGCAAACAGATGATGCAGGTCGCCCCGCATCGGCTCTTGCTTCCCGAACCATGACTGCGGCACGACATGCTCGCAGTTTAGCAGACTCTCTCCCGCCAGGCTTACCACATCCTCCACTTCCGCAGCGGCAGCGTCCTGCTGCATCTCAGGCTGCTCTTCCAGTACACCGCCGCCGGGTTCCGAAGGTGTGTCGTTCGCACCCTTGCCCGGACGGACCGCCGCTTCGAGCAGCCGAATATCCGCTTCAATCGCTTCAAGCGGGGACATGCCCCGGCCGGAATACAAGCTTTTAAGCTGCCCATCCTCTTGCAGATCGACCCACGGATAGACATAGCGGTAAGGCTTATAAGGCAGCCGGTTGTCATGAGTCCGCTCCAGGAGCTGCTGGAGTTCATTTCTATTCATGACGCCGCTGCTGTAGTACCTTTTTTTCAGCTCGTTGTCCCGTATTTCGTCGTAGTACGGACGCTCGCCGGTCATCGCGAGGTGTATTTTCCTGGCCGTGTCCAGCTCAAGCGCCAGCTTCTGCATCATTCGCGTCATGGACTTAACACCTTCGCGACGACAGCAGGCGTAAAGACTTTGGCCAGTTCCTCCTGAGCCGTCAAGTACAGCAGTCCGTTGCCCTCCAGCCGCGGCGAGTTGCCAAGCGGGATCGTCCGCTTGATCAGCTGCGCATACAGCTCGGTTTCGTTCAGGTCACGGCCGAAGCTCTCGCTTGCGATCCGCTTGATCAGCGCTAACGCACCCGATACGTGCGGCGTCGCCATGGAGGTGCCGCTGAGCGTCGCGTAGCTTTTGTTCAGATAGGTTGATAGAATTCCCGCGCCCGGCGCGACAAGGTCCACTTCATTGTTCGAATTCGTGAAATTAGTCGAGTTCCGCTGCAAATCGACAGCGCCCACGCTGATGACTTCGTTATAGGAGCCGGGATAGCCGAATTCATCGGTAGCGTAATTGCCGTCGCCCTCGTTCCCCGCCGCGCAGACTACCAAAATATTCGCCGCCACTGCCCGCTTAATCGCCGCATGCATCTCCGGCACATCCTCCGGTCCGCCGAGCGACATCGAGATGATATCCGCCTTTTGCTCAACTGCGTAATTGATGCCGTCTATAATCCACTTGTATTGGCCTGAGCCATCCTTGTTCAGAACCTTCAGGATCAGCAGGCTCGCCTCCGGCGCGACACCGACCACACCGGTACCATTGCTAATCGCCGCAATCGTGCCGGCTACATGCGTGCCGTGCCCGTTGTAATCCACAAATACGTCCGGGCTGCCGTTGTCATCATCGGTAAAATTCCGCCCACCGGCAATCCGCCCCTTCAAATCCGGATGCGAAACCTCGCACCCCGTATCCAGAATGGCTACCTTAATCCCTTCGCCCCTTGTCTGACTCCATACCGCCGGAGCCTGAATCATCTCAATGCCCTTCGGAATTTCGCTTACCTGCTCAACCTGCGCATCAATCCGATAAGGAAAAAGCTTGATTTTTCGTTGTTCCATTTTCTCTCCTCCTCCAGAGTAAAAATGAAATGCACCCTCCAAATAAACCTTAATATATTAATTTTAGTATTTTTTGGAGGAATCTATTATAACATCTATTCTTCGGAGTCCTCAATAGACAGGAACACTAGTTCTTAATTTGTCCACAGTTTAGCGGAACATCCCAAATTAAAAGGGAGGCAAAAAGGAATGACGGTGCTGCCTTTATCGGAAGGTAATATTTCACACACCACCTCGTTTATCCTTTTTCATACCTATTTACGCAAACAAAAAAGACACCCAGTTTCACGTTCCTCCGGTGCCTTTAACGGTAATTTTATGACTTATATCAAAGTATCTTCACCTTAACTTGTATTCCTCTTGATCACCAAGCCGGATCATTAGCCCCAGCTAAGACTTCGATCATCATCGCCGCCCCAAGCTTGAACCCGCACGTAAACGAGGCTGCCATGTCCATCCCTTGAACCTGGTGATATAAATCCGCCAAAGCCTCAAGGTCATTAAAATCATCTTCGGAAAGCTTCTTTTTCCAAGTTTCCATAGATTCGGATTTCTGTTAAGCTCCTCGCCACTAGCGATTATTTAGGGCAAAATCGTCACTGTTTGCTTCCAGCAAACCTATGAAAACCCGGGTATAAAAGGGGTGAGGGCGTTTCTAAGATAGAAAGTGATTAATTTGATTTATACTTATGAAGCAGCGACAGACTTGAAAATACTTTTTAAGTCTATCGCTGCTTCTTTGTACTACGTAAAGCGTTCATAACAGGGCCGCCATTGACTTGTATACTGTAATCG
Source organism: Paenibacillus durus ATCC 35681 (assembly GCF_000993825.1). Classification (NCBI taxonomy): domain Bacteria; kingdom Bacillati; phylum Bacillota; class Bacilli; order Caryophanales; family Paenibacillaceae; genus Paenibacillus; species Paenibacillus durus. The sequence continues at coordinate 4,956,207 of NZ_CP011114.1, read as the reverse complement.
TTCTCGCTTAAAATAGAAGATTTATTCCTCTTATACTCATCGATTAAAGTAAATTTCCCTTCTGAACAAAATACTTAACGCCCCTTCTGGGCATTGCCTTCCGGCTGCGAGTTCCATTACTCTCTCCCCATCAAGCTCCAGTCATAGAGGCGCCGCGCCTTCGGCAATGTGAGCCGTGAAGCCGGTCCGTCCGATTGCGATGTCGCTTGCAAGCACATGGCTGTCCGGATAATCCCCGCCGTTCTGATGTCGGAACGGAATGGGCTCCTCCTCGAATAGGCGCTCGAGACGCAAGCGCCAGGCTGCCATCGCCGCGTCTATGTCGGCTGCCGTCATGCGATCGGTTCCGTAGACGGCATGGGTAGGTAACACATCCATTCCAGGGTAGAAGAGGATGCCGTGAGTAATGGGGAACAGCAATTGCTCCAGCGGTCCATTGATTCCTCGCGGCGAATAATCCTTCTCGGGCCCTCCGGCAGCCACGGACAGCATAGCCCGCTTCCCCTTTAGAATGCCATCGCCGTAGCGATAGCGATTCCCTTCGCCCTTAAAGCCATATGCGAAACCAAAAGCGAATACCCGTTCTACCCAACCTTTGAGAATAGCCGGCATGCTGAACCACCACAGAGGAAACTGCAAGATCACCGCGTCGGCAGCAAGAAGCTTCTGTTGCTCCAATGCGACGTCTGCCGTTTGACGGCCAGTCGAATAGGCGTGCGCTGACTCTTTAATAAAGGATAATCGTTCTGGATTGGCTCGATCCGGGAAGTCGCGCCCATCGAACACGGCCTTCCAGTCCATTCCGTACAGATCGGACAACATGACTTCGTGCCCCTGCTCCTGAAGTGTTTGCATAGCCGTCTCAACGAACTGGCTAGTTAACGAAGTGGGCTCGGGGTGCGCATAAACAATCAATACCTTCTTTGACATGACTCCACTCTCCCTTTGTATTGGCTTACGACGCTTTATTAAGTGCCGTATGAGTGTTATATTAAGATGTATATTGAATTTAGAAAAGTACGCATAATTTTATAATATAGTATTAAAAATCAAACTAATGGAGGGTCATGGCTATGGGAGATCGCAAAAACAAGCTCAAAGCGAAAGTGGAAGTGTGTCCTGTCGAAACAACTTTGGATGTCATCGGGGGCAAATGGAAAGCGATCATTCTGTTTCATCTTATCGATGGCCCGAAGAGATTCAATGAATTCCGGCGCCTCTATCCGGGAATATCGCAATTTATGCTTACTTTGCAGCTCCGCGAGCTTGAACGGGATGGCATTATTCACCGCGAAGTTTATAAACAGGTGCCCCCTAAAGTGGAATACTCGCTGACTGAATTCGGAGTGACGTTGAAGCCGATCATCCTTGATATGAAGAAGTGGGGAATAACCTACAAGAACAGAGTTGACGATATACGGCTGCAAACGGCAGTGCAGGAGAAAGGGGAGAAAGAAGACCAATAAACGAAACCCGGAGAAATCTGGACAAAACAAAAAAGAAGCCTTGAATACCAAGGCTTCTCGGGGTTGTATAAGTGGTGCGGACGAGAGGACTCGAACCTCCACGGGGGGTTAGCCCACTGGAACCTGAATCCAGCGCGTCTGCCAATTCCGCCACGTCCGCATAGGTGTTGCTTGTTCGCTTCAAGGCTGGTGCCTTCGAAGACGAAAAGGGTTATTATAGATTGCAGTCGGCGCCGTGTAAAGACCATTTCGTTTTTGCTTATTTTTGTTCCAAAATGGATTTCGTCCCCATTCTGCCAAACCTTCATAGCCGAATTTATTAGCTTTCCCCCATAGGTTTCCCATTTTCCATTTCAATTGATCACCTTTACTACTGCTTACAAAGGTCTGACGAAAGTCCTTGTTCACTTGCAAAACGGGGATGGACATCAGCGCAAGTCAACTCCTCACCAGAGAATCTAATCCACACGTAGTCATCATATAGCACACCATGTGTTTGTTTTACTATATCGGTAGGTACATACTCCCGCAGTCCTAATGATTGCAACACTTTTTCAATATGATGCCGAGAACGTGGTAGACATCGAGACTCGAAGTAGTCCAGCACATCACCAACAAGCACTTTTTGCTTACCGGGAAAAGGTAAAAAAACAGGCGTCACCTCGTTATCTTGCCAAACATCAACAGTTTGATTCGTGTAGTCCAGTTTAACTTTAGCAATTACCTGATCATGCTCTAACACCTCAAACTGAAGAGGAGGAGAGATGAACATATTAAGATTCTTCATGTGCAGCCTCCTACAAATAGGATAACTCAACTACAACCTATGATATTATTCGACACTATTATATCATTTCCCAGCCTGTTTATTCTCTTGGTACTTCCAAGTCCACATATCATAAGTATGTTTAGCCCATTCATAGACACTCCAATCTGATTTCCCTCCTTGCACGGAGCCAAGTCTTTCTTGCTCTTCTTTGGTTTTAGGAGCTTCCACTCCTTTTAGCTATTTCCCATCCGACTATTTTTCGGGAGTAACGTTTCGTTACCGATTTCTCCTGACTCAATTTGATCGCTCCATTCACTTTGATGCCTTCTCTTTATATTAATCTTTGAGTAAGAGATGGATTAGTTTAGGTCCTAATTTTAAATTCACGGCATTGCTTTTATCCTTCCTAAAACGTTAATCATTTTTCTATTATATCATATGAACAAAATATATACATTTTGTTTACTTTGTACTTCATGAGTGATATGATAATAACATCTTGAACCGAAGGGGATGAAAATGCAGTTAAGGCAAGATAGAGGGGAATGTTAATTAGAAATCACAACAAATTTAGAAGGGAAGATAAAGCTTTATGGATTTAAATTTAAGTGGAAAACGTGCACTAATAACAGGGTCAAGTAGTGGACTTGGGATCACAATGGCAAAAATGCTGGCTGCTGAGGGAGCAAGTGTGGTCGTTCATGGTCGTGATAAAGCTCGAACTGAAGCGGTGGTTGAATCTATTAAGGCTGATGGCGGATCTGCTGTTGCTGCCCTTGGTGATTTAACGACAGATGCGGGAGCGGATCAAGTAGCGAAAGCAGCCTTGGCAGACGGACCCGTTCATATTTTGGTTAATAATGCAGGGTTTTATCGTCATCTAAACTGGATGGAAGCTACGGCAAATGAATGGTCCGAAACTTACAATGTCAATGTGGTTTCTGGGGTCCGTATGATTCAACGACTACTGCCCCAAATGCGTGAACAGAATTGGGGGAGAATCATAACTATTGGTGGTGGTCTTGCGCTTCAACCTATGAATACCCATCCCCAATATAATGCAACCCTCGCGGCAAGACACAATCTTGCGGTATCCCTTGCTCGCGAGCTTAAAGGTACCCGAATTACTTCAAATATCGTCTCGCCTGGCGCTATTTTAGTTGATGCGGTTAAGGAACTCGTGGAGAATATCGGTCCTTCTCGTGGATGGGGAGAAACCTGGGATGAGATTCAACACAATGCTGTAGAATCCTTAATTCCTAATGACCGTGGACAGTTTGGATACCCGGAAGAAATTGCTGCTGCTGTGGCATACCTGTGCAGTGACTATGCTGAGTATTTAAGCGGATCTACTATTCGGATAGATGGAGGCTTTATCCGAGGGGCTTTCTAAATATAAAAGATGTCTGAGTTAAATAAAAACAAATGGAGTTGATAACATGTCCAAGGTTTGGCTAATTACGGGGAGTTCACGAGGTTTTGGCTGGGAACTTACAAAGGCAGTGCTAGCAAAAGGCCATAGGGTTGTAGCTACGGCTCGGCGTCATGAACAACTCGAGTCTTTAAAATCCGAATATGGCGATCAGGTTCGAATTTTTTCACTGGATGTGACGGAGCGAGAAGCTGCCCAGGCAGCTGTAAAGTTGGCTATTGATGAGTTTGGAACTCTTGATGTCGTTGTGAATAATGCAGGTTATGCAAATAGTTCACCCATCGAAGAAATGACCGATGATGACTTTCGGGCGCAAATTGAAACAAACTTGTTTGGTGTCGTGAATGTAACAAAAGCAGCGTTACCTATTTTCCGTAAACAGCGCAACGGCTATTTTATTCAATTTTCCTCGATTGGAGGACGTGTTGGTGGAACCCCTGGTATGGGGGCATATCAAACGGCAAAATATGCTGTGGAAGGATTTTCAGAGGTATTAAACAATGAGGTGAAGCCCTTTGGTGTTAAGGTCACTCTTATTGAACCCGGGGCATTTCGTACCGATTGGCAAGGATCATCTATGATTAGAGCGCAAGTAGGTCCGGATTACGAACCGACGGTAGGTGCAATAAACAAAATGAGAGAAGAAACAGATGGTAAGCAGCCCGGCGATCCTGCCCGTGCAGCTGAAATCATTATAAAACTAACAGACGAGGAGGAACCTCCGCTTCGCCTTATACTGGGAGCGGCGGCACTCGAGAGTGCCCTGAAATCTTCGAAAGAACGCACCTTGGAAGCTGAGAAATGGGCAGATGTAAGCAGGTCGTCCGATTTCCCGGCTGATTGATAAATAACCACAGAATCACTTTAAGGAGAAGGACAAAACAACACCTTTAGGTTGCACTATAGCTTTATTTTTTACGGCTTTATTAACTGTTGTAGTTATTCTTTTGCTCCTTAAAAAACAAAAGCCGGTACGTCAGAAGGTACCAGCGTGAGACATTCCATACCGAAAAAGATATTATTGTGTAGTGACAATCGATATTAATCAATAGAGAAAAGAGGGATCTTCAACAAAATGTTGAGATCCCTTTTCCATATGACCGGTTAGAATGAAAAAAGTCATAAAAGACACAGGATTCAGTCTATTTATGACTTTTTTTATGACTACTTAAACTTGTAATGTCCGATTAAACTTTTCAACTATATGATCAATGATCGGATGTATTTTAGAATCATCAACGATGCTAACCTTTTCCGCTTTAAATAATTGAACTTTTTTAAATTGATAGTAATCATACAACACTTGTTGAATGGATATTTGATTATAAAGCAAATACTTAACATTAAGTATCTCCCGAAGCAATATATCATCTTGAAGTAAAATGAATTTCTCATTAATTTGATTAAAAATACCTTTGTCTTTTCCGTATTGATAAAACTTTAGTGTTTGCTGCTCACGTTTGGATAAAGCGCCTTTTAAGCGGTCATATAAATCCGGATAAGCTAATTGAAGGTCTTTTAAAAACACATCAGAGATCTTTCCAACAAGTGATACGGATTGCTCAAATAATTGCTGGAACCATACACCAAAAGACTCTTCATCACTATTCAAATTAGGATCATCTAGTTCTTCAATATAATCAACAAATACACTTACAACGCCTTCAATGACTTCTTGTTTGGAAGTGAAGTGCTTATACATAGTGCCTCTGCTTACATCCATGTTTTTTGCAATATCATCCATCCTTAGGTTTTGAAAACCATCCTTCATTACGGACGAAATAAGTTTTTTAAGTAATTTGATTCTTGTTATCTCCTGCTGGCTTTTTACTTGTTTTTTCATAAAGCATCCTCCCTGAGAACTATCCATTTTATTATACATTAGAAAACCACCAATTTAAACAATTGGTACAAAATATATATTTTAAATCCTTTCTGTATAACAGTTAGTAAATTGAAAGATAGATTCAATGAACTGACGGAAAAAAAAGAGGAGGCCGGTAAACACATAGGGTATCGAACAAGGATTGTTCATATTGGGGATGATATAGAAAGGGCTCCAGGATATTTCTTCGGCTTGGAAAAAGCCGCTCACATTGACAACGTTTCTCCATATACGCGATACGCGGCCTTCATCGAGGAAAGGTTTGCTGCGCCGACCTGGCGTTTATCCGATTTCGGTTCGCCTGCTTCCCTACCGGTCCGATAAGCCACCGCCCGAAAGACAGCTTGCTGAGCAGCTTGGCAAGCGCGATCGAACCCGCCGCCGTTAGCACAAAGGTAAGGACCGCCGCGGGCAGATGGTAGCCGGTAAGCGCAAGCGGCCTGGTGATGAAGCTGATCAGCATCAGAACAAAGGCGTGCGCGAGAAAACCGCCAAAGGAATAAGTACCGATAAAGCGGAAGAGCCTGCACGCTGCTCCTCCCCTCGTCTGCACGATCCGTACAACACCGTACAACAGCATCAGCTGGGTTACGATAAGAACGAAGGTAAACGGTCTCAAGTATCCGGCATAGTTCAGGTTTATGGTTTCCGTGGAATGGTTAAGGATCTCATAACCTTGCCAGATATACAGCGCAATAAATGCAAATCCGAACCAGATAAAGCCATCTTCCACAAAACGCCGCCAGCGCTGGAGTCCTAAGGCGCAAACCGCGCCAAGCAGAAAGTAGAAGATATAAAAAACAAAATAGTACGACCGGTAAGAGAGTACGCTCCCCCAGAACCCGCCCCAATCATCTGCCCAGTCCGGCATCCGGTAACTGGATAACCACATCAGGATGGCGTATAACGCACCCATCACGGCAACGATCATAAACACGCGGCGGAAGGACGCTCCTCCCGGCATCGCTTGAAGTTTTTGGCGCACCTTGTCGATCGCGAGCGTAAACAGCGGGAACAAGAGATAATATTGAAAAATCATTGGAATAAACCACAGATGATAACCGTATGTCGGCAGGAACAACTCATGAAGCAGCGTCCTCGGCCAGTCTGCCGGATTTCCCAGTTGACCGAATGCAACCCCCTGTACGGCGATCCAGTAAATGACCGTCCAGCATACAAACGGTAGGTAAATATCTACCAGCCTTTTTCGAATATAAAGCCAATAGGAAAGCTTGCCATTGTAGTTGTAAAACAGCAGCAGCCCGGAAAGAAACACAAATGTCGGCGTCCCGAAGCGCGTGAAATCAAACAGCATCGCCAGCATGATTGCATCGGACTGCAAAATATCGCTCCGGTAAATATATTCCGCTATGCTGTGCTGCATGGTAATGGCGAGAAACGCAAACGCCCTTAACAAGGTTATTTCTTCTATCCGTTCTTTCTTTTTCGTCGGGAGCAAGTCGGTCTGCGGGGTAACCTGCAAATCCGATGACGTCACTGTACGTTGCGGCATTTGTTGTCCTCCCCCTCATTTCTGGTCTGCTTAACATTAAACGATTCTAACCTATCAATATTAGCAGAAGCTTAAAAGGACGAATTTCCAATAAATAATCACCGCCATAAAAAATCCCCTTCTAGTCCGGATCATTCGAGAGATACAATAAAAAAGAGCCATTCCAGTAGATACTCTGAAATGACTCTTTCTCCGTTAAGTTTACCCCATTTACCGGCCAATCGCATAGCGCAGTTGTACCACGCCGCTGCCGAGAGGCTTGCAGTCCAGCAATTGTACATGTTTATATTGATAGTTATCTTTGTCGATCAGAAGGTTTAACCCCTTACCCTCCATTACAGGCGCCACATTAAAAATCACCTCGTCCACAAGCCCTTGACTTAAAAAGGCATTGTGCAGATCAGCGCCGGCCCCTATGAGAGCGGTTTGATGTCCTTTTTGCTGCAGGTAGTTCAGGGCTTCCTGCGGCGATCTCGCAATCGTTACCCCCGGAAGGTCTCCGGCGTTCCCGGAAACCACTACGACATCTAGATCGGCAAAGGGCCCATCGCCGACACCCCCGTTTTCGAGCATACCCTCGAAAGTCCGGCGTCCGACAATGAAATTTCCTGCTGCTATGGCGTGTGCCGCGAAATCGTCCAGCGCTTCCTTTTTCGGCGGGTTCTCGGGGCTGGACTGCGCATAATTGCCGTTAGCGGTTAATGTCGCCCACAAAGTCGTTTTCATAATCGTACGCCTCCTTATGTTCTTATCCATATTCTTCGGATTGAAGCGGCTACCCGATCCGGCCGATCCTCTTGCACATAGTGTGAGGCATCGTCCAGAATCTCGGTTTCGTTCATCGGTAAATATCTCTGCCATTTGGCCATCTGTTCGGGCGGGAAGCCGGCGCTGTCTTTCGATCCCCATAGAATTTGCGCGGGCAAATCGGACAAGTTCGGCAGTTTCGATTCAATATCAGCGAGCCATGATCGCGCCTTGCGGATCTGCCCGGGAAAGACCCATGTCGGTATCCTGGACTTCGGGGTCGGGAACGGGTCGGTATAAGCTTTTTTCAAGCTGTCCGTAACTTTATCGGTATGGTAAATACCGTGAGGAACAATGACTTTGGCGAAAAAATTGCGCCGTGTCTGAAGCCAGTACCCGAATAGCCGACCTCCCATGGCGAGCGAGAACATTTTCATCGGCAATATTTTTGCAGGCCAGGCCCAGGTGTTCATCACGACGATACCCCGGAGATTTTTCCGGTGCCTTACCGCGTAATTCAAACCAATCGGACCTCCCCAATCCTGAACCACTAATACAAAATCCTTAAGATCCAAGCGGCGGATCAGGTCAAGAATGGCTGCCGATTGCTCTTGCGGCGTAAAGCGATAGCCGGCTGGGGCCTTCGACATGCCGAATCCGGGATAATCCGGAGCGATAAGACGGTATTCCCTGCGCAGCTCTTTGATGACGTTCCGATAAAGATAAGACCACGTCGGATTACCGTGCAAGAGAAGAACCGTCGGTCCTTGCCCTTCATCGATGTAATGAATATAACCGTCACGGTAAGGCAGCCAGCGATCGGTGAATGGATACTCCATCCGGTCCACTTCAAACGGTTTTTCCATTTGCGGTTTCCTCCCCTCCGCCACTCTTTTCAATTTTTTCTCCCCTTGATTCCAATAGTAATCGCAGTGTGGTACATTTGAAAAGTAGTTACAGAAAAGTGCAATAGTTTCAAAAAATGAACTATGGAGGGAAAGCCGTATGATAGATCGATCTTGCCCAGGTGCTATTGAACCTATCCTTGAGATTCTGGATGGAAAGTGGACGCTTTTACTATTACTCGAACTGTTTAGCGGTACCAAACGTTTTGGGGAATTACGCCGTAAGCTGCACCCCATCAGTCCGAAAACGTTGACAGACCGGTTGCGGCTGTTAGAGGATAAGGGAATTGTCACCCGTACGCTTTATCCTGGTGTACCGCTGCACGTCGAATATGAACTTACCGAACGCGGGCAGCGTCTGCAGCCTATTTTTGCCGCGATGTGGGCGTGGGTTCAGGAGAATGGCGTCTGTCCCGGGAAAGAGGCGGAAAATATTAGCCCCGAAGAAGCAGGAAGTCTTTGAATATACAGGAGTTTGTGATGAATACGTAGATCAAAATGTTGAGAAAAAGCAGGAGGCCTTGGGTCCCTGCTTTTTTTCTGCCGCTTCCTCCTATCCTCCCCCAACCCCTCTAATATAATTAAAATCAATAATTATTTATTGTAAAACGATAAATAATGTGTTAAAGTCCTATTTGACAATAAACAAGTGAGGTGCTTTTTATGAAACGGGAGACACTCTTTTTAAAGGTAGCAGTGTTTCTTATTGGATTGCCAATTCTTGCTTTGTGTATATTTGGGTTGCCTGCCATAGCTAAAGAAGCAGCAGAACATTATCCGGCTTATTGGCTTTATCCCCTTTTCACCGTTATGTATGTATCAGCGATACCGTTTTTCATTGCATTGGTTCAGGCTTTTAGACTTTTAAGCTATATTGACAAAAACAACGCTTTCTCGGAATTATCCGTAAGAGCTTTAAAGATTATCAAATACTGTGCAGTCGCAATCAGTATGTTGTATGCGGCAGGCATGCCACTCTTATATCTCATAGCTGAGAAAGACGACGCTCCAGGTCTCATCGTACTCGGAATGGTCATTGTTTTTGCCTCCATTGTGGTTGCGGTCTTTGCTGCCGTTCTTCAAAAGCTATTAAAAAATGCCATAGATATAAAATCAGAAAATGATTTAACGGTCTGAGGTGAAAACAATGGCAATTATAATCAATATTGATGTGATGCTGGCTAAAAGGAAAATGAGCGTTACGGAACTTTCGGAGAGGGTTGGAATCACGATGGCCAATCTTTCGATATTGAAAAATGGAAAGGCAAAGGCGATTCGATTATCCACTTTAGAGGCGATTTGTGTGGCTTTAGCATGTCAACCCGGAGATCTTTTAGAATACCGAAGTGATGAAGATACCGAATAAGCTGGAGACCCAAATCATGAGAGCACTAAAACAACTCGTTCGTTTTGGCTCAGAGCAGGCCCTATCCTGTTTGTTTCCTGTTGTTATTTTTTCCTCTTTGGCTATTACACAAATCCTGCCGCTCCCCTTCCTGCCACGGTATGACTGGCTGCTCATCATCTGCCTTCTTATGCAGTGGTGGATGGTGCGCTCCGGGCTTGAAACACGGGATGAACTAAAGGTGATTACCTTGTTCCACCTGATCGGGCTCGCGCTTGAACTTTTCAAGGTACATATGGGCTCCTGGTCGTATCCGGAGGAAGGCTATTTCAAAATTTTTGGAGTGCCTTTGTATAGCGGATTCATGTACGCAAGCGTAGCTAGTTATCTTTGCCAGGCGTGGAGAAGGTTTAAGGTTGAACTGGTGAAGTGGCCACGGTTTTGGGTAGTTGTACCTCTTGCTGCAGCGATTTATTTGAACTTTTTTACCCACCATTATTGGATGGATATTCGTTGGTGGTTATCCGGACTTGTGATTATCGTCTTTTGTAAGTCTTGGGTCACATATGAGGTTGGTGGAACTCGTTACCGTATGCCGCTCGCGCTTTCTTTTGTGCTTATCGGATTTTTTATATGGATCGCCGAAAATATCGCAACGTTCTTTGGAGCTTGGCAATATCCAAACCAAACCGATGCATGGAGTCTCGTTCATCTGGGAAAGGTGAGTTCATGGCTCTTATTAGTGATTGTTAGCTTTCTTATCGTAGCGGAGTTAAAGCAGGTTAAGGGGAGGAATCCACGGTAGGTACGCCTGCGACAATTTGGCTATAATTTAAGTCCTTACATGTAAAAAACCCGCTCAGAGAGCGGGTTTTTAGTATGGGGAGAGGTGGGGCTAACGCATGTGCAAAGGTAATACCATACAAGCTGCTACGAGTGTAGTGACAGTTTTGATGTCACCCGAGTCTCGTACAGACCACGAAAAAAATTTTCAGTTAAATTTTATATATTTTGTGAAAACGGAAAGTATAATAGAAGAAGGCAAGAAGTCAAAATATAGGAGGAAATCATGGGCAGATTAGTTCATTTCGAAATTCATGTAGATGACATTGAACGTGCTAAGAAATTTTATGGTGAGGTATTTGGATGGACATTTGAGGATTGGAGTGATTATGCTGGAATGCCCTATTGGGGAGCTGTGACAGGCGATGCAAATGAACCCGGAATCAACGGGGCTTTGATGCAACGTCAAGGTGCTTCCACACAACCCGGTCAGGCTGTGAATGGGTATGCATGTACTATGGGAGTGGAAGACTACGATTCTACCGAAACAAAAATTCTAAATCTTGGAGGCAAGCTCGCGTTGCCAAAGTATGCACTGCCAGGAATGGCGTGGCAAGGGTATTACATTGATACAGAAGGAAATATTTTTGGTATTCATCAGCCAGATGAGCATGCAAAATAGAGCTAAACCGTCCACTCCGCGAAAACGGCTGATGAAGTCTTAGCTTCTTTATCTCTAACGATTCAAACTTGTACCTATCAAAAAAGACACCCCTCAAGGTGTCTTTTACTTACTCCATATGGAGGCGAACCGTGGTGGAGCAAATCCACAATTCGCCGGGGTCAAGTATTAGCTGCTTGAAGAAATTTCAGCTCGATCGTTCGAGGAATTCCCCTGTGAGCTTTGACCTCTTGATCATAATCACTGATAAGTCGATATGAATCACTTTGCTCATACTGTAACTTGCTCGTTCAAGCATACATCGAGAATCCACGGCCATGGACCGTAGCCCGCATCTACGTTGATGTGTCCCATTTTCGGCAACATAACGCAAGGAACCCCTAAATCTAAATATTCAGAAGCATCTACTACCGAACAATAAGGGTCTGTTGAGGACAAAACAAACAACGTCTTTTTCGCAACCGTTGCAATTTCAAGCATGTTTTCCGGTATAGGAAAAAACGTCATTACCGGCTCATATTCCAAAAATGGCGAAGGCGGCGCTATAAGAATGGCTCGCTGTACTTTTCGTTTCGGACACGAAGCCGTATAGTGAAACCACATGATGCACGCTAAGCTGTGAGCCACAACGATTACTTCTTCATCTTGTGGAATTTCTTCAATAACAGAAGCCAAATAGTCGAGCCAAACATCCTTGTTAGGTTGATCTTTGTTTGGAAAGTCAGGAAAACGGACTTTTTCACCTTGCTTCACCAGCTCTTGCTGCAACCATCTTTGCCAATGATCGGGTCCACTGCCGCCAACTCCGTACAAAACGAGAAAGCTTCTGCTCATGATAAAAAACCTCCACAATGCCGTGTAAAATCATGACAGTATCATTCACAATTCTACTAATCTTTATTCTTCTTGTTTAAAGATAAATGTCATTATACAATAAAGCAAATTGATTTAATTCATAATATACATGAGGAGAAGCTCATGACATTTACATAATTCAAGGTATTCTCTAAAGTAATTGAAACCGGGAGTTTTACAAAAGCTGGAGAAGCGCTTAACATGACTCAATCCGCTGTCAGCCATGCGATAGCTAACATGGAGTCCGAATTGGGAGTGCCGTTGATTATTCGCGAAACGAGGCGTGATTGCATCGGATTTTGGAAAGCGTGTTCTTAAACCAGTCAGAGACATAATAAATAATATATCCATAATCGAACAAGAGGCGGCTGCCGAGAAGGGGTTTGGGATCGGCACCATCCGCATCGGCAGTTTCCTCAGTACGACCGCTCGATTGCTGCCGAAAATGATCGCTACTTTCAAACAATTGTACCCCAAGATAGAAATCGTATTATTTGAGGGGACAGACCATGAAGTTAAAGAATGGATCAATAATCGAGTTATTGACATGGGGTTTATAGCGAAGCTTTGCTGGGACGACACCATTATTCCTATCACCAGAGATAAGATGGTTGTAGTAATATCCAAAGATCATCCGCTCACAAACTACCCGACGACTCCTTTACAAAAGCTTGCGGACGCTCCATTCATCATGCCGTCAGGCGGATGCGAACTTATCATTCGAGAGATCTTCAAGCAATCCGATTTATCTCCTTTCGTACAATTTGAAGTAATGGAACTGGCTACCATATTAAACATGGTTCAAGAAGGGCTTGGCGTTACAGTGCTTCCTCAATTGGCGTTGCCGGACACACTTCCCGATGTTGAGGTTAGAGAGTTGGAGCCTGCTATTTGGAGGCACTTAGGCCTTTACTGCCCTTATATGAACGAAACATCGCCAGCCGCTCAAAGATTCATCTCTACTGGACAATCTTTATTTAAGTAGCTAGCCCTCTTTATATAAAAAAGTTTTCAAACAAGGTGATGTAATTCTATCGCTGGCGGCTGAGGCCGTGATAGTAAAAGCAGCCAACGAAGAGAAAGTTTCTGCGTTGGCTGCTTTCAGTTGTGATTTACCATATGGAGGCGAGGGGAGTCGAACCCCTGTCCGAAAATAACGCCACATAAGCTTCTACGAGTGTAGTGACAGTTTTGATGTCACCCGAGAAACTCCCCCGTCACCGGATTCCCTTTGGGTAGCCTGATTCTTTATTAGCCAATATTCATCCTATCTACTATCAACTTATATTCATACATTTTTACCTACGTTATTATTGAGAAAGATCTAGTCGCATTCACAATAATAGATAAGAATATTCCTTACTGCTCTCCTTACACTTATGAATGTATAAGTTATTCCACTTGATTTAAATTTAACTTTTTTTATCCTCAGTTTTATAAAATTGCTTATTATCTTTTTGATGGCTCTTTTCTAATGTAAGATCGTTCAAGTAACTTAAGAACCATAACAAATGAAAAATTGTAAAACTTAGAACTAAATGAAAAATATAGTTATAATAATTTCGAAGCCCTACCAAGAACAAAAACGAAAATAATATTAAGTGCACTACAATTCTTATAGTGTTGCCCTTATCTAGTATGACCACTTTTTTTGCTCTTATTTTCTTTATACAAAAATATAAAGTGCATACTCCATAATAAATAGTTAATATTGAATAATTCGCTAAATCATAATTACCTCTAAACCATCCAACATACTCGTTATATATAATTGTAATTAGACCCAAAAAGGTGGATTTAATAAAGTCAATATTCTCTCTTGTATAAAATTTTAACAAGAAGTAATAAATTGCAGTACCAATAATAAAAACAAAAAATATAGAGATACAAAATGATCTTCTTTTATTTTTCCAATTAGTAGATATTATTTTTGCTGCTTCCTTGAATGATTCTTTTAAATCTAATATTCCCAATTTGCACTTTAAACACATAAGTTTTAATGAATTCAATTTTTTGTATAAATTTTCCCCGATCTTCCTTCTAATTCGTCTATACCTTCTTACTAATCGACTCGTCTTTTTATATTTTTTGCTTATTAATACCTCATGTTCACTTTGGAAATTTGGGCTCACCAAAATCAAGTTTTTTATAGAGCTACCCCCAAAATAAATTGCCTTTTTTAAATTTTTTGATTTTTCTAGACTATCTTCAATGATTGAAATTTTCTCAAACAATTTATTTCCTTTGTTTTTATTAGAATACTCTCTAAATTTAAATATTATTAAAGGAATTGTTGAACAGAACGATGATGGCAGTAAAATATATTTAAATGTTGTCTCGAAAAAGAGTTTAAATTCTTGGGGATTTGCTATACCTATTGCCTTAAAATAATCTTCTCCTAAATATGCTGTCTTCTCAATATATTTATATAATATGGAAGAAATCTCTGTAGAAACGAAAAGCCCCACTAATGATATAACACCAAAGGTAAATGCTATTATCTCTACTGCTAGCTTTCCTCTCTCTACTCTATATGCTGGTTGGATGACTGAGAATAAAACTTGTTGTATTATTGCATATATTAGACAATCTACAATAAATTTTTTATCTATTCCTGCTTGGGTGAAGATCAAGAGAAAACTACCTACCGGTCCAGATCCAAAAAAGAGAATATCCCGTGGATCTTGTACAGGTATTTGCCCTATCAATAAAAAAATCAAAAACAATAAAATTACCGGGTTAGTGAGAAAAAGCACACTCAATTGTTTGCGTAAACTTTTAGCTTTTATGGATAACTTGCAAAACAAGGGGACACTCAGAAAATATATCATTAAATAAAGCTCAATTGAGTTCCGTAATTCCATGGATAAAGCTGGAAAGTAGTAAGAGAATTTATTGTACAAAAATATAAGTATGAACACAACAATAATTATATATCTAACAACAATAGAGAATAATTCTTTGAAATATCTTTCACGGGCACTCTGATCGTAATCATTATTATTCATATAGATAAACAAACAATTATCTATTTTTTCTTTCCAATTCACCAGCCTCTTCGTTTTTACTATAGTTAGCCTTAGATATGGTATAAGCACAATCATAAAAATTAGTAGCTCTAACGGCCAAGGCAAAAAAATAATAGAAAAACTAATAATTAAAACTAAAATATCAAATCTTACTAGCTTGATCCAAAAACTACTCTGTACATTCTTTCGATATAGTTCTGATATCAGTAGTTTATCTATTAAAAGAAGTTTTTTGAAAATCAATGCAGTCCCCTCCCCAGGCCTATATATAATATCGAAAAAAACGCAGAATTTTTATGTAAGTATAATAAAATAACACCTTGTTTTTACTAGATATTTGTAAACTGATTATCCAGATACTTTCTTATTTGTGTAGTTTGTTCAAATAATATTGAGCTTACTAAACTATAACCTAACATGAGGGACATGAGTTGAAATAATATTTATTAATGAAAACAATCATTCTTCATTCGGGTTAACGAACGAACCTCCAATGAAAAAATGTGACAACAAAAATACGCAGAACCTCATAACCGATAATTTATCCCCCTGTTTCCCTTACATCAAAAATAAAAAGACACCCCTAAAGGTGTCTTTACTTACTCCATATGGAGCCGAGGGGAGTCGAACCCCTGTCCGAAGATAACGCCACATAAGCTTCTACGAGTGTAGTGACAGATTTGATGTCACCCGATCAAGCTCCCCGTCACCGGATCTCGAAAGGGTCAGCCTGATTATCTTCTTCCGTTGACCCCAGGCGGAGACCAAGCGGCGTATCCCACTAAAATTGAGCCCCTAGCCCGCCACATGGGCGATGGAAGGTAGGAGCTAGCTCACAGGTTATTAAGCTGCGAAAGCTAAGTTGTTGTTTTGTTTGCCGTTTAATTGGCTTTAGCGTTGATGAAGCGGACGCGTCCCCACTACTCGCTACTCATGCTCGAACTACCCCCGTCGAATCCAAAAACGGCCCCTCATTAAAAGGGCTTCCTGGATCAAGGGAACCGCCGGCAAGAGCGATTCGTATCCATTATCCTTCACGCCATAAGGCGAAAAGAGATCTGAAGCATTAAGTCTTACATAAAAGAGTATATCATATTTTGCAGCATAATCACATAGATCTTGCAGGAAACTTAGGCGAAGATTGCCACCGACGCTGCCTGAACAAGAGCGCGCCCGAGGTTCCAACTCCAGATTTGTCGTTTATCTTGCGACCTTCTGCTTCTCCCGCAATGCCCGCTGGATATCGCGCTGCGCGTCGCGTTTGGCGGCGGAGTCGCGTTTGTCGTACTGTTTCTTCCCTTTGCCGATGCCCAGAAGCAACTTGGCGTAGCCGTTGCGTACGTAGACCTTCAGCGGTACTATCGTGTACCCTTCCTGCTTGGAGTGCCCGAGCAGCTTACTGATCTGTTCTTTATGCAGCAGTAGCTTCCGCGTGCGTGTCGGATCGTCCGGATTGGCGCGGTTGCCCTGCTCGAATGGACTGATATGCATGTTATGCACAAAAATCTCGCCGCCGCGGATCGTGGCGAACGCATCCCCGATATTTGCGCGGCCATTGCGCAGCGATTTGATCTCCGTTCCCGTCAGCACCATGCCCGCCTCGTAGGTGTCTTCGATAAAATAATCATGGGAAGCTTTTTTGTTCTGGGCGAGCACTTTCCCGTCTGCTTTTTTACCCATGACAATCACTCCTTGAACCGAATATTAAAACAAGTCGCCCCCGCATCCAGCCGCTTCATGATACGTTCAGGACCGTAGGCACTAGACTTATATTGTATCAAAAGCGTTCCTATAAACGCAAGGAAAGCCCTAGCCCGCCAGCGGCATCCGGACAGCATCCGGATTACAGGGAGCATGGGCTTACCTCGCCTCAGGTATGGCAGCATTCACTTCGGCATCAATGCCTCACCACAGCAAGCAGCGCCGGTTTACGGACTAAGGTTAAAGATCAGATCCGGCGTTCCCGGCGCCTTCGGGAAGTTTAGTCGGACAGACTTCGGCTTATCCATGGAAAAACGGCTGTCTATCACGATTTGGAACCCTTCCTCCATCCAATCGCCAACCGAGGACCCGATCTGCTGCACTTCCCGATTCCACTTATCCAGGGTATACATCGAGAACAGGTACTCGTTTGAGAGCACGAAGGACTGTTTGAAATCGGCATCCTTAAGCAGCGTGTCATCCATCAGGAAGGTCACCCTGGTGCTGATCGGATAGGCCTCCAGTTTGACCCGGAGGGCGTGACCCTGAGTGGTCACGGTTTGCTCCGACAGCGCCGTCACCGGCTCGGCCTGCCAGAACCTCGGATCGAGGTCGATCGCCACTTTCAGCCTTGGTGAGAATTTGACGATGGACATGTCCGAGTGGTTCCATCCCTTCGTCCGGCCGGCCGGCACCGCCCCGATCTGAAAATCGGCCCAGATCCGGTTCGGCCGGTCGGCGATGGCGGCGGGGTCGAGGCTGATTTTGCTGATTCCCCGGTAAGACTGCAGATTGCTCCGCTCCCGCTGATTGATGTATGAGCTATAGTTTCCGTTGTCCATCGCCGCGCCGGTGGAACTGCTGCTCAGTTTCAGATCAGAGATCCCGTAGATCTCCCGATTGGGCGCGGACGTCGCTGTATACAGCAGCATGATCTGATTGCGGTCGGCAATCACGCCATGGACGACAATGCCGTATCCGTCCTGACTGGCTTTTACATCAAGCGGCTGAACATAGCGATGCCTCCAGGCGTAGTTCAGCGTACTTGGAATGGTATCCGGATTCCACGAGAAAAATGGCGCCAGCCCCTTCGGCACATCACTGGCCGGACCGGCCTCCGTAGCCTGGAACGTTGCGGGCAAAGGGCTACCGGGCCCTGCGAACAACCCAGCCGCCACCGCTGCCGCGACGACCGCTGCTGCAAGACCCCCGGCATGCCTCCGTTTCCTTACTCTTCCTCCGGCACGCCGGATGGCTTCCTCGATGTCCCGCATCTGAATCGCGTCGTCCCCATGCGGCCTGCTTCCATGCAGGTCCGCCGCCTCCGCGAGCATCGCCCGCTCTTCCCGGTTCATCGTCATGCTCGTTCCTCCTCTTCCATCATCGCACGCAGCTGCTTCAGTCCTTTATGCTGCCAGGTCTTCACCGTTCCTTCCGGTTTCTGCAGAATCGCCGCTATATCCGGGATCGTCAGGTCATTATAATATTTGAGCAGCAGCACATGGCGGTACTTGGGCTTGATACGCTCCAGCACCAACAGCATCTCCAGCCGCCCGTGTCCGATATCCGTCACCTGTCCGGCCAGATCCTTGTCCTCCAGCGGAACCGTGCGCTTTCTACGCCGCTGCTCGTCGATGCAGACGTAGATTAGAATCCGAATGATCCATGATTTGAACGCATTGGGATCTTTCAGCGTTGTTCGTTTAATCCAAGCCCGGCAGATCGCCTCCTGGACCGCTTCCAGCGCGTCGCTTCGGTTGCGCAAGTAGCTGCAGGCAATCCCATACAGCAGCTCCCGGTGCAGCCTGACAGCATCGCTAAACTGCGCCTCGGTCCCCACGCCGGCCAAAGTGACCTTTGTCATCTCCGCACTGAACATGGCCTCCCCCTCTCCTCTCCAGCCTTTCTACAGATAAGACGGAGCAGCGCCATAAAACGTTGTACATACTCTAAAAAACATCATGTACACGGCTGTCCTCCGCCATCCCACATCGGATGACAGCACAAAACAAAGACCCCATTGTCCATCTAGCGACGGCAATGGGGTCTTTCGCAGCCGATAACCCGCCCGACTCCTCGGCGGCGGTCATTATCCAAGAAGCGTGTAATCGTTCCGGAATCCCATACGGAGCTTGACGCTTCCGCTTTTATGTTCAGGTTACTTTTGCTTTTTCTTCTTTCGCTTCCTTCCTTCACCGTTACCGTGTTTAGAGCCGGAACCTGCGGCGGCCTCGACGCTGCCCGGCGTTACGGATTCCCCGATGAAGACGCCGCTCTTCGACTTCTTCTTGCGGCGGCCTTTTCCACCAGCCGCTTTACCGCCGCCGAAATCGCCGCCAAGGTCCTCGCGGGCGCGGAACTTCGTGTCACCGCCGATGCCGGTGTACACGTCGCCGCGCCCATTCGGCCCGCTAGGCGGGGCGCCGTAGCCGCCCTTGCCGGAGCCGAAGCCGAAGCTGATGCCGCGTGAACCGCCGGCATCTCCGGCTTCGCCCTTCCGGCTGCGCGCGCCAGCGCCCGGCTCGCCGCCGGCGGCGATAGCGCCGTCGCCTCGGCCTCGGCCAGCCTTCGCGTCGTCGCTGCGCCCCCGGCCGCCACGCTCGGCGCCGCCGGATGCCGCGCCGCCTCCGGCCTGACCGGCGCCGTGTACGCTGCGGCCGCGCTTGCCGCGGCCCCCCGGACCGGCGGCGACTCCGCCCTTACCGCCGGTGCGGCCCTTGCCGCCTCCGGCCGTCGCGCCGTGGCCGCCTCTGCGGTCGCGGCTGCCTTTGCCGCCGTGGCCGCCTTTGCCGTTCCGGCCGCCACCGCCAAAGCCCCCGCTGCGGCGCTCGCCTGCCGCGCGCGGCTTCATGTCGACCAGCTCGAAGTCGATCGTGTGGTCGTCCATGTTCACCTTGGCGACGCGGATCTTCACCTCATCGCCAATGCGGAACACCTTCGAGGTGCGCTCGCCGATGAGCGCCATATGACCCTCGTCGAAGTGATAGTAATCATCCGTCAGATGGCTCAGCCGGATCAGCCCTTCGACGGTATTTTCCAGCTCGACGAACATACCGAAGCTGGTCACGCTGCTGACCATCGCCTCGAATTCCTCGCCGACCTTGTCCAGCATGTACTCCGCTTTTTTAAGCTGGTCCGTATCCCGTTCCGCTTCCACCGCTACGCGTTCGCGCTCGGAGGACTGCTGAGCGATGTCCGGCATCCGGCTCGCCAGATACTCATGACGCTTCTCGCTGAGCGCCCCGCCGCCCTCAAGTACCTCGCGAATGACCCGGTGAATAACCAGATCGGGGTACCTCCGAATCGGTGACGTAAAGTGAGAGTAATATTCTGCCGCCAGTCCAAAGTGGCCCGTGCTCTCCGCGTCATACTTCGCCTGCTTCATGGAGCGGAGCATCATCGTACTAATAACGGTCTGCTCCTTCGTTCCCTGAATGTCCTCCAGCAGCTTTTGCAGCGCACGGGGATGCACGGAATTACCGCGCCCCTTAACGTGATGGCCAAAGTTGGCCGCGAACGCCATGAAGTTCTGCAGCTTCTCGGGATCGGGGTCCTCATGAATCCGGTATAGGAACGGCACCTTCAGCCAGTGAAAATGCTCGGCCACCGTCTCGTTCGCCGCCAGCATGAATTCCTCGATGATTTGCTCGGCGATCGAGCGCTCTCTTTTTACGATATCAACGGCTTTGCCGTTCTCGTCAACAATGATTTTGCTTTCCTGGAAGTCGAAGTCAACGGCTCCCCGCTTCATCCGCGCATCCCGAAGCTTCATCGCAATTTCGCGCATCAGCTGAAAATCCTCAATCAGCGGAGCGTAGCGCTTCAGCAGTTCGGGCTCTTCATATAACAGAATTTTGCGGACGTTGGTGTAAGTCATCCGCTCCTTGGTGCGAATTACGCTGGTAAAAATATCATGCTTCACGACCTTCATATTCTCGTCGAATTCCATCTCGCAGGACATCGTCAGCCTGTCCACCTGCGGATTCAAAGAGCAGATGCCGTTCGACAGACGGTGCGGCAGCATCGGAATCACCCGGTCTACAAGATAGACGCTGCACCCCCGGTCATACGCTTCCTTATCCAGCGCCGAGTTCTCGCGCACATAATAGCTGACATCGGCAATATGCACGCCAAGCTTGTAATGGCCGTTCTCCAGACGGGCGACATTAACCGCGTCATCCAAGTCTTTGGCGTCTTCACCGTCAATGGTTACAATATTCAAGTCCCGCAGGTCGCGGCGGCCCTGCTTCACAATTTCCTCTTCCGTAATGGAGTCCGGCGCTCCGTTCGCCTCTGCCATGACTTCTTCGGGAAAAATCTCCGGCAGCTGATGCTTGCGGATGACGGACAAAATATCAACGCCGGGATCGTCTTTATGTCCCAGGATCTCGATAATCTCCCCTTCCGCCGCCGCGCGTCCCTCTGGATAGTTCACGATGCGGACAACGACTTTTTCCCCGTCAACCGCGCCGTTAAATGATTCCTTCGGGATAAAAATATCGCGGTTAATCCGCTTATCATCCGGCAGCACAAAGCCGTAAGTCTCCAAATTTTGAAATACGCCAACAGTCTGCAGCACGCCCCTGCGGACGATGCGCACGACTTCGCCTTCCATCCGGCCCCCGCCATGGCTTCGCGAGGTTACGCGGACAAGCACGATGTCGCCGTTCATGGCGCTTTTAATATCGTTTGCATGAATGTATACATCGGGATGCTCCCGGTCATCGGGAATCAGGAAAGCAAAGCCCTTCGCATGAGCCTGCAGGCGGCCGCGCAGCAGGTCCATCCGCTCCGGCACACCGTACCGTCCGGTACGTGTAAGCACGATCCGCCCATCCTGCTCCAGGGTGCTTAGCAGATCGTTAAATGCCTTTAGCTCCTCTTCTCCCGTAAAATGAAAGTGATCAATAAGTTCCTCATAAGTCATTGGTTTATAAGCGGTTTCCCGCATGAAGTCCAGCAAATTCTCTTGCGTTATCATCTTCGTCACCTCGGCCCACCGCGGCGCAGGCCGCCGGCTGATATGTATGCTATCGTCTATAATACTTCATACCCTAGTATACACGAAATCAATCCTTGGCATCCCTTTCCGCCGATTACAAAAAAACCTCCGCTCCATCGTAAGAAGAGCGAAGGTTCCATTCGTCTGTTTTATTTAATCACAACGGCGACGATAATGGACAGGATAAAGAATCCCGCCGCTAGTCCTACCGTCACACGCTGGAGTACCAGCTCCATACCGCGCGCTTTCGTCTTACCGAACAGATGCTCAGCTCCGCCGGAGATGGCGCCCGCGAGGCCTGCGCTTTTGCCTTTTTGCAGCAGAACCACCGTAATCAGACCGATAGAAAAAATCAGAAGCAACACTTTCAAAAAAATTTCCATTCATTCCACCTCCTACGCTAAGCATCACTATCTATAGAAAGTTAATACTCACGATTCATAAACAGCATTTTTATTGTATCATACAGCCGGGAGCAATACAACTTAATTCGGCTGCAATGACCAGGCATATCAATAGAAAAAGACTGCCCCTCGATCATTCAATGACCGGGAAGCAGTCCCTATTGCTCTAGCTATTCATAAGATTCGGGTGAATCTTATTATCTTTTCAGGTTGTAGAAGGATTTCAGGCCGTTGTATTGAGCCAGTTCGCCCAGTTCGTCTTCGATGCGAAGCAGTTGGTTGTACTTGGCGATACGGTCTGTACGGGAAGGTGCGCCCGTTTTGATTTGGCCGGCGTTGGTAGCTACGGCGATATCAGCGATCGTGCTGTCTTCGGACTCACCGGAACGGTGGGATACAACAGCAGTGTAGCCTGCGCGTTTTGCCATTTCGATCGCGTCGAAGGTTTCAGTCAGCGTACCGATTTGGTTAACTTTGATCAGGATGGAGTTGCCGATGCCTTCTTCGATACCTTTGCCCAGACGCTCGGTGTTGGTTACGAACAGATCGTCACCAACCAGTTGGATTTTATTGCCCAGTTTCTCGGTGAGCAGCTTCCAACCTTCCCAGTCGTCTTCGGAGCAGCCGTCTTCGATCGTGATGATCGGGTATTTGTCAACCCAGGAAGCCAGCAGGTCTACGAACTCAGCGGAAGTGAAGGATTTGCCTTCGCCTTCCAGATGGTATTTGCCATCTTTGAAGAACTCGGTGGAAGCAACGTCCATACCCAGGAATACGTCTACGCCCGGTTTGTAACCGGCTTTTTCGATCGCTTCGATGATGGAGGACAGAGCGTCTTCGTTGGAAGTGAAGTTAGGAGCGAAGCCGCCTTCGTCGCCAACTGCAGTGTTCAGGCCTTTGCCTTTCAGTACGGACTTCAGGTTGTGGAAGATTTCAGCGCCGGTACGCAGAGCTTCTTTGAAGTTTGGTGCGCCTACAGGCAGAATCATGAACTCTTGCACGTCAACGTTGTTGTCGGCATGAGCGCCGCCGTTTACGATGTTCATCATCGGAACCGGAAGCTGCTTAGCGTTGAATCCGCCAAGGTAAGTGTACAGAGGCACGTCCAGATCGTCCGCTGCAGCGCGGGCTACAGCCATGGAAACAGCCAGAATGGCGTTAGCACCCAGTTTGCCTTTGTTATGCGTTCCGTCCAGAGCGATCATGGCTTTGTCGATGCCCAGTTGGTCCAGAGCGTCCATGCCGATCACTTCAGGAGCGATGATTTCGTTAACGTTCTTAACTGCGTTCAGAACGCCTTTGCCCAGGTAACGGGATTTGTCGTCGTCGCGAAGCTCAACGGCTTCGTGAGCGCCGGTGGAAGCGCCGGAAGGAACGATAGCGCGGCCTTTAGCGCCGGATTCCAGGTAAACGTCAACTTCTACAGTAGGATTACCGCGGGAGTCAAGTACCTCGCGTGCGTATACGTCGGAAATAATAGTCATTTGAGTTCATTCTCCTTCATTAACGAAATTTTGGTCTTGCTTAAAGCTTGGTCCTGCACTTTACAGTCTGCCCTATTATTTACGGCTGGCGATCATGGATTTTCCGGTCATTTCCGCAGGCTGCGGAATTTCCATCAGATCAAGGATCGTTGGCGCCACATCCGCAAGAATGCCGTTCTCGCGAAGCTCAACATTTTCAGCGGTCACGATGAACGGAACCGGATTGGTTGTATGCGCCGTAAACGGTTTGCCTTCTTCATCGAATACCATGTCCGCGTTGCCGTGGTCGGCAAGGATGATAGCTACCCCGCCTTTGGCCAAAACGGCGTCTACCACTTTGCCAACACATTCGTCTGTCACTTCAACCGCCTTGATCGTCGGTTCCAGCAAGCCGGAATGTCCAACCATATCGGGATTGGCGAAGTTCAGAATAATCGCATCGTGTTTGTCCGCTTCGATCTCGGCCACACAGGCCGCGGCCACTTCGTAAGCGCTCATCTCAGGCTGCAGGTCATAAGTCGCGACTTTCGGGGAGTTGATGAGAATACGGGTCTCTCCCGGCAGTTCCACGTCGCGTCCGCCGCTGAAGAAGAAGGTTACGTGCGGATATTTCTCGGTCTCCGCAATGCGCAACTGCTTCTTGTTATTCTGTACGAGCACTTCGCCAAGCGTGTTATCCAGATTCTTCGGTCCGTAGGCCACATAGCCCTGAACCGTTTCACTGAATGTGGTCAGGCAGACGAAATAAAGATCCTTCGGGAACAGCGGTCCGCGATCAAAGCCGCGGAAATCGGCGTTCGTGAACACCTGGGACAGCTGAATGGCACGGTCCGGGCGGAAGTTCAGGAATACGACGGAATCGCCGCTTTCAATAGTTGTTAACGGCTTGTCTTCACTGTCCACGATAACGCAAGGCTCAATGAATTCATCATACACGGAATTCTGGTACGAAGCTGTGATCGCCTGCAATGCGTCCGAAAATTTCGGTCCTTCGCCATAAACCATGGCGCGGTACGTCTTCTCCACGCGGTCCCAGCGTTTGTCGCGGTCCATCGCGAAGTAACGTCCGGATACCGTAGCGATTTTGCCTACGCCAACTTCCTCGATCTTGGCAAGAAGAGCTTCGATGAATTTCTGACCGCTGCTTGGCGGTACATCGCGGCCGTCCATGAAGGCGTGAATGAATACATCGTTCAGCCCTTCCTTTTTGGCCAGCTCCAGCATGGCGTACAGATGATTGATATGGCTGTGTACCCCTCCGTCGGATACCAGCGCGTACAGGTGAAGCTTTTTGCCGGTCGATTTGGCGTGTTTCACCGCTCCCACCAGCGTTTCATTCTCGAAGAAATCTCCTTCGCGAATGGATTTATCAATGCGGGTCAAGTCCTGGTATACGATCCGGCCTGAACCAATGTTAAGATGCCCCACTTCGGAGTTGCCCATTTGGCCTTCCGGAAGTCCTACGGCTTCGCCGGCAGCTCTAAGAGTCGTGTACGGGTACTGCTTCAGGTAGCGGTCGATGTTAGGCTTCTTCGCCTGAGCAACGGCGTTGCCCTCCACAGTATCGCGCAGTCCGAAACCGTCCAGGATAATCAGTGCTACTGGTCTTGGTGCTGACATTACTTCGCCCCCTCAACAAGTTGAACGAAGGAACCCGGCTGCAGGCTTGCGCCGCCGACGAGAGCACCGTCGATGTCGCTTTGGCCCATATATTCGGTAACGTTCTCCGGCTTAACGCTTCCGCCATATTGAATGCGGATAGCTTCGGCAGTCGCTTCGTCATACAAGTCCTTGATCAGGCTGCGGATGTAAGCGATAACCTCATTGGCATCAGCCGAAGTGGAGGATTTGCCGGTACCGATAGCCCAGATTGGCTCATAGGCGATAACGGTTTGAGCTGCCTGCTCCGCGCTAAGACCTTGGAACGCGCCTTCAGTTTGCACTTTGCAAACTTCTTTCGTTTGGTCGGCTTCACGCTCTTCGAGCTTCTCGCCTACGCATACGATTGGAGTGATGCCGTGGCGGAATGCCGCGTGCATCTTCTTGTTCACGATTTCATCCGTTTCGCCGAAATAAGCGCGGCGCTCGGAGTGGCCGAGAATGACATAATCTACACCGAGATCCTTCAGCATAACACCGCTGATTTCACCCGTATAAGCGCCGTTGTCCTCGAAGTGCAGGTTCTGTGCGCCGATTTTGATGCTTGTGCCTTGAGCGGCCTTTGTCAGAGCCGGCAGATTGGTGAATGGAGCGCAGATTACCGTTTCCACGCCATCCACTTCAGCCTTGCCTTTAACTTCGGCGAAAAAGCCTTCGGCTTCCGGAACAGTCTTGAACATCTTCCAGTTGCCGGCAATAATTGGTGTTCTACTCATAGCAGAGCTTGCCTCCCTCTATCGTCTTACTTGTCGTTCAGCGCCACTACGCCAGGAAGAGCTTTGCCTTCCATGAATTCAAGCGATGCTCCGCCACCAGTGGAGATGTGGTCCATTTGGTCGGCCAGCTTGAATTTTTCGGCTGCTGCAGCGGAGTCGCCGCCACCGATAACGGTATATCCTTCAGTTTTCGCGCAAGCTTCAGCCACCGCTTTGGTGCCTTCGGCGAAAATGTCGATTTCAAATACGCCCATAGGTCCGTTCCAAACAACCAGTTTGGAGTTCTTGATCACGTCAGCATACAACGCGGCAGTCTTCGGACCAATATCCAGTCCCATCCAGTCGGCTGGAATTTCGGAAATATCAACGGTCTTGGTGTTGGCATCGGCACCGAATTTGTCAGCTACCACAGCGTCAACCGGCAGCAGGAAGTTCTTACCAAGTTTTTTTGCTTTTTCGATAAAGCCAAGAGCGGTATCGATTTTTTCTTCGTCGAGCAGGGATTTTCCGACTTCGTAGCCTTGAGCTTTGGAGAACGTGTAAGACAAGCCTCCGCCGATCAGCACGTTGTCTGCCAGAGTCAGCAGGTTGTCGATAACATCGATCTTATCCTTAACCTTCGAACCGCCGATGATCGCGGTGAACGGACGCTCCGGATTGGAGAGGGCTTTACCCAATACTCTTAATTCCTTCTCCATCAAAAGTCCGGATACAGCCGGCAGGTAATGAGCGATGCCTTCAGTCGAAGCATGCGCACGGTGCGCCGCGCCGAATGCGTCGTTGACGAACAGATCGGCCAGCTCGGCGAACTGCTTCGCAAGCTCCGGATCGTTCTTCTCTTCGCCCGGGTAGAAACGGACATTCTCAAGCACCAGAACGTCGCCGTCTTTCAGTTCGGCAATTTTTGCTTTTACCGCGTCGCCAACCGCTTCGTCCGCTTTGGCAACCGGTTTGCCGAGCAGCTGGGACAGGCGCTCTGCAGCTGGAGTCAGCCGCATGGAGTCGACAAATTGGCCTTTCGGACGGCCCATATGGCTCGCCAGAATAATTTTGGCTCCATTCTCGATCAAATATTTAACTGTAGGAAGCGTTTCGCGAATACGCGTATCGTCGGTAATTTTGCCGTCTTCGAGCGGCACGTTGAAATCCACGCGGACGAATACGCGTTTGCCTGTTACTTCTACATCACGGACACTCTTTTTGTTCATGACTATTTCCCTCCATACCCGAAATTGTTCCACTTTTGGAATTCTGGGCAAACGCACAGAGTTTGCATCAAGAAGAAACGGCTGCGTCATTCTATAGGAACGGCATCCGTTTTTCCGAAAAAGCTTATATCATAGAATTAGTCGATAGCATGCTGCGATTATTTAATATTTCGGAAAAGAGCGGAAACAATAAACTGCTGTTTCCGCTCTATGGATGATGCTATATAAAATCTCGAATTATTATTTAGCCAGTTTTGCGAAGTGTTCGAGCGTACGAACGAGTTGAGCGGTGTAGGACATTTCATTGTCATACCAAGCAACAGTCTTAACGAGCTGTTTGTCGCCAACAGTAATTACTTTGGTTTGTGTAGCGTCGAACAGGGATCCGAAAGTCAGACCTTTGATATCGGAGGATACGATTTCGTCTTCAGTGTATCCGTAAGTTTCTGGATCGGAAGCTTCTTTCATTGCTGCGTTGATTTCGTCAGCAGTTACAGTTTTTCCCAGAACTGTAACCAGCTCGGTCAGGGAGCCAGTAGGCACCGGTACGCGTTGAGCGGCACCGTCGAGTTTGCCTTTCAGCTCAGGAATAACCAGGCCGATTGCTTTGGCAGCGCCAGTCGTGTTAGGAACGATGTTCTCAGCAGCAGCGCGGGCGCGTCTGAAGTCGCCTTTAGCATGCGGAGCGTCCAGCGTGTTTTGGTCGCCAGTGTAAGCGTGAATTGTAGTCATCAGGCCTTCAACAATGCCGAACTTGTCGTTCAGGACTTTAGCCATTGGAGCCAGGCAGTTTGTTGTGCAGGAAGCGCCGGAAATAACGGTTTCGGAGCCGTCGAGAATGTCGTGGTTAACGTTGTAAACGACAGTCTTCATGTCGCCTGTAGCCGGAGCGGAGATAACGACTTTTTTCGCTCCGCCTTTCAGGTGAAGCTCAGCTTTTTCTTTGGAAGTGAAGAAGCCTGTGCACTCCAGAACGATATCTACGCCCAGGTCGCCCCAAGGCAGTTCTTCAGGGTTGCGGTTAGCCAGAACCTTAACTTCTTGGCCGTTCACTTTGAAGAATCCGTCGTGAACTTCCACGTCGCCTTGGAATTTACCTTGCGATGTATCATATTTCAACAAGTGCGCCAGCATCTTGGCATCGGTAAGGTCATTGATCGCTACAACTTCGATTCCTTCCACGTCTTGAATACGGCGGAATGCGAGGCGGCCAATACGTCCAAATCCGTTAATACCTACTTTTACAGTCATTGAATAGTTCCTCCTAAAATTCATTTTTATTTATTCAAGACAAACCATTGGGTTTGTCAAGACAACAATGTAAGTATGATGCAAAATAATGCTAGTGCTCGTCATAGTGCGAAGATTGCGTGGCTGCGGCGTTCTGTTCATCAATTTGCTTGACGATTTCAGCCGCGGCGGCTTCGTCTATGACAAGTATGTCCTCCTGGCCGAACCGTAGCACAGCGTGAATGGCTTTGGCCTTCCGCTTGCCTCCGGCTATGCCGATTACAATTTCCGTCCGCACGATATCCTCGAGGCGCAGCCCCATCGTCAGCATGGAATGCACCACTTCGCCCTGCTCGTTAAAGTAGTGACCGAAGGATTCGGCAACAGCGCCGGCGTCCTTAATCTTGGCCACAGTCCCCTCGCTTAGTCTCCGGCGGCGGGTCATTTCCAAGGCATCACCGATACCATGCACGATAATTCTCGAACGGCGGATAATCTGTACGATTTCTGAAATGTTCGGTTCATGGGCCAGAGACTGATAGGCTTCCTCACTGAGCAAATCGGGCACATGCAGCAACCTATAGTGAGCTCCAATCCGTTTGGCCATCGTCGAAGCAATAGTATTAGCCTGAAATTCAACGCTCTCTCCAAGGCCCCCGCGAGCTGGCACAATCAAGGCATCCCGGTAGGATACAGATAGAGGAGAGGTCATCTGCTCGGCCAATTCGTACAGCGTCGAGCCGCCGGTGACGGCAACCGTATCATCTGCATGCAGTACGCTGAGAAGCGCTTTCGCCCCGGCCCTCCCAAGCTCTCTCTTGGCAAATGTCGATACTTCGCAATCGCCCGGAACCACGATGACTTTCTTCAAACCGTAACGCAAACGAATTTTCTCTTCCAGATCATCCAAGCCAAACAGGCTCTTGGCCACAGGCTCAAGCAAGTCAAGCAGTTTCCTTCCGGTATCGCTGATTCGCATGCCGACACTCTCGATCTCGATGAGCCCCTGCAATTTCAGCAGATCCGTTTCCGCGCGCAGCACCCGTTCGGTCATATCAAGCGATGCGGCGAGTGTTCTGCGGCCGATAATATCGGATAACTGGATCTGATGAAGAATCGTATACCGTCGTTTGAGGGTTTCCATGAGATCAGGCAGAAGCTGCTTTTGGATTTCTAATAGGTCACGCATGCTTTCACTCCTGCAACTTCGTCTTTCTCTTCTAGCCCCTTCTCTATGGTCTTAAAACGTCCCGGGATAACTTTTTAAGTCCCACTAAGTATTCTACCCAAATATTCCCCTGAACGCAAGGGCTCCGAAAGTAGAATTCGCACCCTCTTTTCTTCTTATACATGAACCTGCAGTAATCTGCGGCGAAGATCCGGTCTCTATGACCTGTATGATTAATAAGTGTTGCATTAGTCGAAATTTTATATTATAATAATTTCTGTTGCGCCCGTGGTCCAATGGATATGACGTAGGCCTCCGAAGCCTGAGATCCAAGTTCGATTCTTGGCGGGCGCGCCACATTATTTGTTTAACCAAACCTTGATTATTTAACACAGAGTGCCATGGATTGGCGCTTTTTTTTATGACGGGTTTGACTTTCTCTGACTTTTCGTTTGACTTTCTTTGACTTTTTGTTTGAATTTGTTTATCATGTGGGTAATACGGTAACAGTTAAGAAGAAATGCTCTAACGAAATCCATTTTTGAAGATCTAATTTAAGGAGGTTTTCCACGTGAGTTATATTCCTATGGTCGTAGAACAAAGCAGTCGAGGCGAGCGGGCTTATGACATCTACTCCCGCCTGTTGAAGGACCGCATCATTTTCCTTGGAACTGAGGTTAATGACGTGGTAGCCAATTCCATCATCGCACAAATGCTCTTCCTGGCCGCCGAGGACCCGGAAAAAGATATTTCTTTATACATTAACAGCCCAGGCGGGTCCATCACTGCCGGCATGGCGATTTTTGATACGATGCAGTACATCAAGCCGGATGTCTCCACGATCTGCGTCGGACTTGCCGCTTCCATGGGCGCCTTCCTGCTTAACGCCGGAGCGAAGGGCAAGCGCTATGCGCTGCCGAACAGCGAAATTATGATTCACCAGCCGCTGGGCGGTGCTCAAGGGCAGGCTACGGATATTGAAATTCGTGCCCGCCGCATCCTGAAAATGCGCGATAAGCTGAACCGTATTTTGGCAGAACGCACCGGTCAGCCGCTTGAGCGCATCGAGAAGGACACAGACCGTGACTACTTCATGAGTGCCGCGGATGCCGCCGAATACGGCCTTGTTGATAAAGTTATCGAAAAGCCGCAGTCTGTCAGCGTGTAATAACACCTGGCAAACCTTCACGAACACACAAACACCCCTTGCCCATGAACGTGAGCAAGGGGTGTTTTTCGTCCTTAGATTCACTGCAGATTGCCATATCCAAGGTTATGCAGCCGCTCGGCAATGATACGGTACCCTTTTCCGTTAGGATGGAGATTATCGATAGAAAGCAGTTCCCGCTCATGTCCGGCAAACGCTCCGTAAATATCGGCAAAGCCGCATACCCGGTTATTATATTGAGCCATTTGGCGGTTGAACTGCCGCACCCATCCCGAAGCCTCTGCCATCTGAGGATACGGATTGTATAATCCGACGATCCGGATAATGTAAGGCTTGCCCGCCCCGGCCTTTGCATGATAAATCTGCCCCATAATGCCGGCAAAATGCTGCCGGGATTCCTTCAGGGCAGCCTGGAAAATGGAAGATGGCGGGTTAGCGCGTCCAGCCGCCGCTTTGGCGGCATGGATCAAATCGTTGCCCCCGATCGAAATCGTGATAATATCCGCTTCGCGAAGCGACTGGCGAAACATTGGGTTATACCGGACACGCTGCTCCAGTTCGGCTGTAGTCAAGCCGTTAATCCCCAGATTCGTATAGGCGACAAAATTACGAAGCGAAACCTCCGACATCCGCCTATATACGGGAACAAAGCCGCTGCCTGGCATCGCTCCGAATCCGGTCGTCAGCGAATCGCCGATCGCCGTATAGTGGTAAACCATGGTATCCCCCCTCTCGCGCTATCGCGCTATATAGCTCGGTCACCATTTAGCATATGAACGGTATACGGCGCGCGCAACGGGGAAATATCCGGTATCCGAAGACTATTTCATGCCGGCGAACGGGCTGTTTCCATTCGGAAGCAGTTCTTTAAAGGTGAAGGTGAACTCTGGGAAGCCTGCGGCATATGGCGTATATTCATATAACTGAAAGAAGAGCACGACCCGGCCATCTTTAAGATAGAAATATTTCTCGGTATTCAGGCCGTTAAAGCCGCCAAAATAACCTGCATCCGCCTTGAGCTGCTTGCCGATCTTCTCGTTCAGCAGCTTTTTGTAGTTCGGATTGGCTCCGAACAAATCGCCGAGCAGCAGACGCTTGCCGTCCCTAAGCGAAAAAGTAAACGCCTGGCGTACCGTCATTCCATGGGCGCCCCCGGTATAGCTGTATTGGCTCATGACCAGGCTAAGCACGCCATCCTGGTTATAGGTCACCACGTAATTCGAGTCGAACTCGTACGGACGGTCCTGTTCGTTTTTTTCGGTAATCGCTTGTCCGGCGTCGGCTGCAAAGCTCATGGCTGCCTTTTTTAGCGCATCATTGATGCTCTGCTGCACAGACGCGCTCGCGAGTCCTGAAATTTGCGGATAATCCAGTTGGATGGCTGCTCCCTCTGTCTCCTTGGCGTATGTCTCCGTCGTTATCGTCAGCGCGTTCAGCGGCCTGTTCATTAGGTTCAGCCTGCCGGATGAGGGGTTAAAGTCTCCACGGTAGCCCAAATAGTCGCTCAGCAGACCGAATGGGACGTAGAGATGATTATTAAAATTGCGGCCTTCATACTCGTTGATGTAATAGCCGTTAACTGCCAGATAAATTCCGTAATCTGAGACCATCAGCTTCGTTTGGCGGACTCCCTGCCCGATCGTGTAGGCACTTTCCGCCTTGCTATAAGAGATCGGCATACCCAGTACATTCTTCAGAAATGTTATTGGAATCCATACTTTTCCCTCCCGGTAAATGCCCTGCTGTGGGGTAACGGTTCCGTTCAATTTCAAGGTAATTAGGGTATATCCGGCCTGTGTCTTAACCGGTGCCGCCAAGCCCGTTCCTTCAGGAAGAAGCGTCCCTCCCAGCAGCATTCCGAATGCGATCATTCCGGCTCCCCATTTGCGTGCAAGTCTGCTCTTCATTGCATGTTACCTTCCTTTCTGAGCACGCGTCCCTGCTAGTTTAATTGATAGATAACGCTAAGCTGCGTCGTAATCTTTACCTCTCCCGGCTGGACTGCAGTTCCGCCTGCGCTGTCAGCGGCACTGAACATAACTTTGGCGTTCTCTTCACGGAATACCGGATTCGTGCCTCCGTCGTTCTGGCTGACGGTCAGCACCTGTCCGAGCGTCCTCTTGGCAGCTTTGGCGATCGCGGCCGCTTTCACGTCGGCGTTGGCCATCGCCTTTTCAATGACTTGCGCTTCAAAGGCCGAGGTATCCTCCACCGCAAAAAGGGCGTTGCCGATATTGTTCGCGCCTGCTTCGGAAGCGGCGTCCAGCAGCGCTCCCACCTTGGCCAGATCGCGATAGGCGACCCGCAGAACATGATGCGCGTTATAACCTTTAACCTGCTGGCCCTCTTTTTCGTTATACGTGTAATTCGGCTGAACGTAGAACTCCGCAGTTTGGATGTCCTTCTCACTAATGCTCCACGTATTCTTAAGCAGCGCCGTCAATTTTTGAATTTTCGCTCCATTGGTCTTCTGGGCTTCCTGGGCGGTTGACGCTGATGTATCGACTCCGATCGACAGATAGACGATATCCGGCTTCATCGACAATTCTCCCTTTCCTACGACACTGACTGTATTTTTCTGCACCTCTTCAGCGTAGGCCTTCTCAGGCTTATCCAATGAACCGCTCAGCGTCATCCCTCCTACCATTAGGCTTCCCGCAACAAACATCGCCACGGCCGGCTTGATCCATCCCTTCATTTGGTCCATCCTCCTCTGTAGATTTTGCATGATTATCAATATACCTACTAGACGGGCCAGCATGGCAAATGTTGCATCGATACGCAATATAAAAAAGCCCCGAAGGGCTTTTTGGGAATTCAAAAAAGTATAAGCTCACTCTTATCTTTGACCTGTATTTCAACGAAAAACGGATACCTTCCTCAGAGAGGACAGCATCCGTTTCTTCTCGGCCATACCATAAATAGGGCTGTGCTGCGGATATTGTTATTGATTCTCCAGCTCTTCCTTGCTGACAAGACTCGTCAAAGCGGTTACGGCCTGATCGGCGTCCGCGCCTTCTGCGCTGATATAAATCTCCGTGCCGGAGCTGATTGCAAGGCTCATAATCCCCATGATGCTTTTGGCGTTAACTTTTTTATCGTCTTTTTCAACGAAAATCTCTGATGAGAACTTGTTCGCTTCCTGTACGAACAGTGCTGCCGGCCGAGCATGGAGCCCCGTCTTTAACCGGACGACTACCGGGTGCTTTGTCATGAAACGCTTACCCCCTAATTAAGATGTGCCCAAAAATTTCACAGTAAATTTTATCATATTATATCATTATAACCTAAACGACACTAGAAAAAAATATCATTCGCCGCGCAGCTTCTCCGCCAGCTCGTCGATTTTACGGAGCCGATGGTTAACGCCGGACTTACTGACGCTTCCCTTCAGCATCTCGCCGACTTCCTTCAGATTGATATCGGGATGAGCAAGCCGGACTTCCGCTACTTCCCGCAGCTTGTCTGGCAGGTTGTCCAGGCCGATTTCCTTCTCCAGAAACTTGATGTTCTCAATCTGACGCACCGCCGCGCTGATTGTTTTGTTAAGATTGGCGGTCTCGCAGTTGACGATCCGGTTGACGGAATTCCGCATATCCCGCATAATCCGGACATCTTCAAATTTGAACAGCGCCTGATGGGCGCCGATCAGATTCAGGAACTCGATGATCTTCTCGCCTTCCTTGATGTACAGGATGAACCCCTTCTTGCGCTCAATACAGCGTGCGTTAAGATGGAACTCCCCCGCCAGTTCGACCAAAGCTTTGCAGTGCTCCTCATACATGGAGGCGATCTCCAAATGGTAAGATGAGCCTTCCGGATTGTTCACCGAACCTCCCGCCATGAAGGCACCTCGCAGGTATGCGCGTTTGCAGCAGTTCTTCCGGACAATGCTTTTGTCAATTCCGTCTGTAAATACGAAGCCCTCCGAGACGATTTTGAGATCTTTCAGAATCTCTTCAACGCCAGCGGGGATTCGGACGATATATACGTTATTTTTCTTCAAACGCATTTTTTTACGCACGAGAAGCTCCGTATGAGCGTGGTAATATTTCTTAAGCAAGGAATAAATCCGCCTTGCAATCGCGGCATTCTCCGTTGAGATGTCGAGAACAATCCTTTTGTTAGAAAGCTGCACCGATCCGTTCATCCGAATCAGCGCCGACATTTCCGCCTTCTCGCAGCAGGGCCCGCTCTCGACCATCGTCAGTTCTTTTTTGGTTAGTGCCGCAAAAGACAAGGTTCTCACCTCTTTCGTGTTATCCAATCCTGAACCAGCTGATAAATGTGATGGCTCAGCTTATCCGTATCATGCCGCAAATAGGTGCGGAATAATACCAGCTTGTCGGCAATCAGCTTATAGCGCTGATCTTCTATGGCTTTCATGTCCAGCTCGACCGGGCGGGCGCCCTGTTCAGCGTATTTGCGCTGCACTTCGGGCGGAACTTCACCATTATTAACGATGACATAATCGAACAAGTGCATTCCGATATGATCGTACACCGCCTGCAAATGGTCGCTTACCGTATAGCCGTCGGTTTCCCCCGGCTGGGTCATCACGTTGCAGATGAACATCTTGACGGCACTGGAGGCGACAACCGCCTGCGCCAGCTTCGGCACAAGCAGATTCGGCAGAATGCTGGTATACAGGCTGCCGGGACCGAGCAGTATCGCATCGGCAGACCTGATCGCCTCCAGTGCCTCAGGCAGCGGCTCGACAGCGGGCGGCTCCAGATAGACCCGCTTGATCCTGCCGCCGGCTTCCGGAATTTTGGATTCTCCGGTCACGATGCGGCCATCCGTCATTTCCGCATTCAGCACTACCGCTTCCCCGGCCGCCGGAAGCACCCTTCCCCTTACGGCGAATACCCGGCTCAGCTCGCGGACGGCTGTGACGAAATCACCCGATATATCGGTAAGCGCGGCTAAGATCAGATTACCGAGACTGTGTCCGGCAAGACCCTCCCCGCTGCTGAAGCGATACCTCATAATATCCGCCATCAACGGCTCGACATCCGCCATTGCCGTCAGGACGTTGCGGATATCACCCGGCGGCGGCATCTGCAGCTCGCTGCGGAGTATGCCTGAACTTCCCCCGTCATCGGCTACCGTTACGATAGCCGTAATATCAAGCGGCATCTCTTTCAAGCCGCGAAGCATAACGGACAGTCCGGTTCCGCCGCCCATAACGACGACCCGCGGACGCTGTCCCGAATGTTCAGCCACGATTATACCCCTTCTCTCCTAATGCCGGTCGCGTTCGGCATCCCGGTGGCTGACCGATACCGTTTCCGTCTCGCTGACCCCCAACATTTTGCCCAAATATTCCGAAATGGCCACCGAGCGATGCTTGCCGCCCGTGCAGCCGATGCCGATGATGATCTGGGCCTTGCCTTCCTTACGGTATTGGGGAATCAGAAATTGAAGCATATCCAGCAGCTTCTTCAGAAATGCCTGCGTCTCGGGCCACTTCATTACATATTCGTAAACATCGCTATCCTGTCCCGTATGAGGCCGGAGATGATCCACATAATGCGGATTGGGCAAAAAACGCACATCAAACACGAGGTCCGCATCAATCGGAATGCCATATTTGAAGCCAAATGAGGTAATGTTAACGGAGAGCGTGCTTTTTCCAAGATGAGAGTAGCGGGAGACAATCTTCTCCTTGAGCTGGGCCGGCTTCATATTGCTCGTATCAATAACCTGCGTAGCCGAATTCTTGAGCTCCTCCAGCATTTTGCGTTCGAGCCGGATACCATCAAGCGGCAGGCCCTTCGGAGCGAGCGGATGCCGCCGCCGGCTTTCCTTGTAGCGCTGCACCAGTACGGAATCGGTAGCATCAAGAAACAGAATCTCGCAGCCGATCGTAAAGTGATCCTTGATAAAGCTTAGCGATTCCGACAAAGCGGTAAAAAACTCGCGGCCCCGCAGGTCAATAACAAGCGCTACCTTCGCGATTTTCCCCTTAGACTGCTCAATCAGTTCCGCGAACTTAGGGATAAGAACGGGCGGAAGATTGTCAACACAGAAAAATCCGAGGTCTTCGAGACTTTGCACGGCAATGGTCTTGCCCGCTCCCGACATTCCGGTAATTATGATCAGGGTGGCCGCCGCCGACGGAGTATTCTCCTCTTCGGTCATCAAGCTTCCCCTCCCTAGAATTAGTGTATGAATAATTTTCCGTTTCCGTTTCTTAAGAACGCAGCAAAAGACCGGCAGCGCCGACAATGCCTGCATCGTTGCCGAGCTGTGCGGAAATGATCTTTACATCCTTCTGCAGCGGTTCAGGCGTAACCTGAGCGTATACACGGCGGATTTCTTCGAACAGAATTTCACCGGCTTTGGACACGCCGCCGCCGATAATAAAGACTTCGGGGTTCAGCACTGCCGCGACTGCCGCCATAGATTTGCCAAGGTAAAATGCCGCCCGGTTCACGATCCGCAGCGCTACTTCGTCACCGGCCTTAGCCGCATCGAACACTTCCTTCGCAGCGATTTTCTCTACTGCGGACAGCGTCGTCCGGTCGCCCCGCGCTACCGCGTCATTTGCCATCCGAATGATGCCCGTTGCCGAGGAAACCGTTTCCAAACAACCCATCTTCCCGCATCCGCATTGGATCGCTTCCAAATCGGGAACGACGCAAATATGGCCGAGCTCCCCGGCAAGACCGGAGAAACCTTGATAAACTTTGCCGTTAATAATAATGCCGCCGCCGACGCCCGTTCCCAGCGTGTAGCAGACACAGTTGTCCACGCCACGCCCGGCTCCGCTCCAGGCTTCTCCAAGCGCCGCCACATTGGCGTCGTTATCTACTTTGACCGGCTTGTTCAATCGACTCTCCAGAATGGCGCGGATCGGCACGTCTCTGAATCCAATGTTAGGCGCAAGAATAATGATGCCTTCACGAATGTTCGTGAAACCGGCGACTCCCGCTCCAACACCGGCTAGCTGGTCCCATTCATATGGCGAATCAGCCACAATCTGACGAACATATTTCTCGATGTTGTCAATGACAGTATCGACACCGATCTCAGTTCCGGTAGGCCCTTCATAGGTATGCAGCAAATGGCCTTCACTATCACAGATGCCCACCTTAATGGCGGTTCCGCCCAAATCCACGCCTACGTAGATATTTTCCGACATGTAACAAGCCACCTTTTCCTATGCTAAAATAGTAAATCCCACGATACCCACTATAATAGAAGCCTTCCCTGCGGTCAAGGCAAGACGGCACACCCGGGTAGGATGCGCCGCCGAAAGTTCTTGGAGTTGTGGTCAAAAGGAAAAAAGGCCGTCAGGATATTATTCGTCATCCTCATTTTCCTGTGGGTGGTGTCGTCGATACCCCATTCGATGCTGGACGGGCCGTATGCGCCGTCTTAACGCATCACAACATTCTGCTAATTCTTTTTAAAGCCAAGGACCATAGGGTCCCTCTCTCTCGCTTCAATTGCCTGCTCTTAACGTTCTCGGCAGCCTGTATTCTCCACTGTC
Source organism: Paenibacillus durus ATCC 35681 (assembly GCF_000993825.1). NCBI lineage: Bacteria > Bacillati > Bacillota > Bacilli > Caryophanales > Paenibacillaceae > Paenibacillus > Paenibacillus durus. The sequence continues at coordinate 4,917,558 of NZ_CP011114.1, read as the reverse complement.
TATCCGCCAGACATTCAAGCTCTTCCCGGTTCTTCTCCATCAGCATTTCCGCTATTGCAGGATGAATCACAGTCACAATGATCCTGCCCCTTTCTTTGCCGTATCTCACATCCGGATGTTATTTTTAGTATACCTTTTCCAAAAGGGGTAAAAAGGGTATAATCCGAATTATCCGCTTCACCTTTTTTTGCTGAATGAAGGAGGTTTGCCCTTTGCTGGCCGCTCTGCAATTCTTCGAGCTTCGATCGTCTTACGCCGACCGCGAACTGAATATTCCCTTTCCCGCCACGGTTCAGACGCTGACCGAAATATGGCACTGTACACCGCGCAACGTTAAGATCGTCCTCCGCAAGCTTTCCGATCTTGGATGGATTAGCTGGCAGCCCGGGCTTGGGCGGGGGAATTCCTCTATGCTCACTTTTCTCGCCGACGCGCAGGATATATTGCTTGAAGAAGCCATAGCCCAAACGAAAAAAGGCGATGTCAAAGGGGCGCTTGAACTGATCGACCGCTTCGGTGAGTCCGCGCAGGTAAAGAACGGATTCCTGGAATGGCTCTCAGGCGGCATGGGCTTTACCCGGACCTTGGGTACCGGCACCGTGCTGGATACGCTCCGGTTCCCCGTGCAGCGCTCTATTGTAACGCTTGACCCCGCTTCGATTTATTTTGCTTTCGACTCGCATATTATCGGGCATATTTACGATACGCTGGTCGATTTCGATCCGATTAGCGAAACCTTTCGGCCTTCCATTGCCCATTTCTGGGAAAGCTCGCCCGACTGCAGCGAATGGATCATCCACCTGAGAAAAGGCGTAAGCTTCCATCACGGCAGGGAAGTGACGGCTCAGGATGTCATCTATACCTTCGACCGGCTGCGGCTGAATCCGGAGCGCTATGGGCAGAGCTGGATGTTTACGGGAATATCCGATATCCGCATGCTTGACCGCAAAACAGTCCACATTACGCTCACAGAACCCAATTATCTCTTTCTCCACCTTCTTTCCGTCAAAGCGTCCTCCATCCTTCCCGCAGACCTCTGCGGGGCCGATGAAGCCGCCTTTATGAGACAGCCGGTGGGGACCGGGGCGTTCAAGCTGGTCCGGCATGATGAAAGCATCTGCGTATTGGAGGCTTTTTCATCCCATTTCCGGGGCAGGCCGCACATCGACCGGGTCGAAATCATACACCTGTCCGAGCAGGATGCAGGGATGCTGAAGGAGCCGGACTGGTCCTATGCCTCCTGCACGGAGCAGAACGTCTATAATGGATATTTGCGAAAAAGCGCCGGCCCGGATGCCGAATGGCGTGAGGTGGAGACGATTTCTCCGGGCTGCAGCATGCTGGTCTTTAACCAGCGCAAGGAAGGACCCCAGAGCAGCCTCGCCTTCCGGCGGGCGCTTGATCTGATCATTGACCGTAAGCAGATGATCGCCGATCTCGGGGAGAACCGTATTTATCCGGCGCGGGGATTCCGCATTCAGCGCAGCGAAGCCGCAGACCTTGGTACTCGAAAGGAAACGGCGCCGGATGCGGCGGAAATTTACCGGCTATTAGAGCAAAGCGGTTATCGGGGAGAGACGATACTGTTGTCGACCCGCATCCGCCATGTCACCGACGCACAGTGGATTCAGCAGCGCTGCTGCGATTTCGGCATCCGCATGGAAATTAAGGTGCGCAAGGCGGAGGATATGGCCGGTCCGGGATTTTCGCCAGAGGATGATTGCCAGCTATATGAGGTCGTTCTCGGCAAGGATGAAATCCAGGATTTGGAATTATACTTGCAAAAAGGATTTTTTCCTTCAGCCCTGCCGGACGGCATGAGGGAGACTGTAGAAGCTTCGGCTCGCGCGGTGATGTCCGACTCCGACCCGGACAGCCGCTGGCGCAGACTCTATGAACTGGAGGAGCTGCTGCGCCAATCGTACGGCGTTCTTTTTCTGCTTCACAAGAAGAGTAACACCCGGTTCCATTCCTCCATCCAGGGAATCAATCTGAATTCATGCGGCTGGCTCGACTTCCGCACCGTCTGGTTCCAGCCGCATTCCCTTGCATAGGAAATAGGCTTTGGGCAGCATGATTTCACGCAAAAAGCCAAGCTCCCCGTTTCAGGGTGAAGCTTGGCTCCTCCTACTTTCGGACTAGCTCCGCTTTAAGGCTCCTGGTCTTATTATTTATCCAGTGTCTCGCTCCAGTCATGCACCATCGAGCCTTCAAGATACTTCTCGGCGTCCATCGCCGCCATACAGCCCGAACCAGCCGCTGAAATGGCCTGACGGTACCGGGTATCCTGAACGTCGCCGCAGGCAAATACACCGGGGATGTTCGTCTCTGTTGTGCCCGGACGGACCACGATATAGCCGTTCGCGTCAGTTGTAATCTGGCCGCCAAGGAAAGCGGTGTTTGGCGTGTGGCCAATCGCCACGAAGACCCCCGCGGCTTCAATGAGTTCTTCCTTACCGCTCTCGTTATCGCGGACAAGCAGTCCTTTCACTCCGGTCTCGCCAGTCACAACTTCCAGCGGAGTGCGATTCAGCGCCCATGAAACTTTGCTGTTTTCTTTTGCGCGGTCCTGCATAATCTTGGACGCCCGCAGCTCTTCGCGGCGGTGCACCAGCGTAACATTGCTTGCAAACCGTGTCAGGAAGCCCGCTTCCTCCATCGCGGAGTCGCCGCCTCCGACGACAATGATATTTTTCCCGCGAAAGAAGAAGCCGTCGCAGGTAGCGCAGGTGCTGACGCCGCGTCCCACATTGTCCTGCTCTCCAGGGATTCCGAGATACCTGGCGGAAGCGCCCGTCGAGATAATAACCGTTTCCGCTTCCAGTACGCCAAGCCCATCCACATTCACTTTAAAGGGCCGCTGCGAGAAATCGACGGACTCTACCCAGACGCTCTTGAATTCGGCCCCGAAGCGTTCCGCTTGCTTGCGCATATTGTCCATAAGATCCGGTCCGAGAATACCTTCGGGGAATCCAGGGAAGTTCTCCACTTCGGTCGTCGTTGTCAGCTGTCCGCCCGGCTGCAGGCCTTCAATCACCAGCGGGTTCAAATTCGCACGCGCCAGATAAATAGCGGCGGTCAGACCGGCTGGACCTGTTCCGATTACAATCGATTTATACATCTTAAGTGCCCTCCTCGCAAACGGATTATTATAAAGTTTGGCTGTATGCCAAGCTTGTTATCCCTATTATGTCCAAAGGGGACGGCCCCGGGGCTCCTCACCCGGAGTACTAGCCGCGGGGAAGCCTCTCTTTTCCTTCGGGGCGTTGTTCCTTGTCCGCCTCCATACCGATAAGCTTCTGCAGGCGGAGAAGACCCGACTCTTCCTGCTTTCCGTCCTGTACCGGCTCGCTAAGCAGTTCCTTGAGGGCTCCCGCCATCTCCTCGTCGCCGATCCATGTCAGCGCTTCGGTGACCTGGCGCTTCAAGCTGGCATCTCCGTATCGCAGCGCCCAGAAAAAGGACGAACGCAGCAGCGGATTTACTCTAACCTGCTCCGCAAAGCTGCCCTTGTTGGCCTTCCACAGCTTAAGCTGCTCCTGAAATGGGAGCTGATAGTTATAGCTGACGGCCGGCAGTTCCGAACCCTCCGCCGTCGACTGATGCAGCTGGTTCAAGAAGAACCGGGGCACCTCCGACTCCGGGTCGAGCTTGGCGGCCTGCCTCCAGCAGCGCTCGGCCTCCAGCCGCAGTCCGCTGTTGCAAGCCGCGGCTGCGCAGTAATGATACAGCCCGGCGTCACCGCTGATCTCTTCGTCTTTCAGCAGACGGCGGAAATGACCATAAGCCGCTCTGTGCCGTCCCAGAATCCCCATCGTCGTCGCAAGCTTGAAGACATGCTCCCGGTGGAATGGAACGGTCACCTCCAGCATCTGCAGCAGCCCATCCAGCGTGCTCCGATCCCCTTCGTACTGCAGGAAAATCGCCAGATTGCAGAGCGCATGCAAATTGCCCGGCTCCTTCTCCAGCACCCGCGCAATACATTCCTTCGCTTTGGCAAACCGGCCCATATAAAAATGCGCCAAAGCCAAATTATTATGCGCCGCCAAAAAATCGGGCGTTCCCTCGGTGATCTGTTCCAAGAGACGAACCGCCTCCGGAAATTTTCCTTCTTCCAGCAAGCTCCGGGCACGGTCATGTTCGACCGCCCCTTCCCGGCTGCGGATCCGGTTCAGCGAAACGGGACGGTCGAGCTCGTAGTGCAGCAGCTCCATCAGCTCCTCCGATTCCGCGAGGAATTCGCCGTTCGCATCCTCCTCAAGATACGTCACGAGCGAGCGCTCGGCCTCCTCAAAGTTTTCCATATTGGCGAAGTTATTGGCCATATAAAAATGGCATTCCGTCATGGAGGGGTCCACCTGCTCCAGTACATGGGCCAGAATGGCGTTAGACGCCTCGTAATCCCCCATCTCCGACAATATACCCGCCATATTGCAATGATTAACCGGATTATCCGGTTCATATTCAACCGCTTTGCGGAAATTTTTCAGTGCTTTTTCATATTGAAAGCGATCCAGCGAACGGACGGCTCTTTCAAAGAAAAAATTAGCGTTCAGAGCGACGGGGATAACGTTTCCTGTCCCGCCATCGATCTCTGAAATCTTTTCTATCATGGAAGCTGGCACCTCCTTGTAAGCTCCCTAACCCTCTTTCCAACAGAAGATGCGCTTTGCAAGCGATTCTCCAAACTTCACGTTTGCCGTTTCCAGTGTTGGCCCCGGCTGTCTCCACACAGTATACCATAAAACCGAAAGGGGTTTTCAAGTTGAACGGGAGGCCTGAAACCGTATCCTATTTTATTCTGGAGATAAAAAAAGACGGGGGAATGTTATATTCCCGCGTCTCCAAACAGTTTGTCGATAGAACCGCCCTCGATAATAATGCTTATGGCCCTCGCCAGCATTGGAGCGACCGAGAGAACGGTGAAGCGGCTGGAATGGTCAGCAGGCAGCTCGATGGAATCGGTTACCACCACTTCCTCAATTCCGGGGTGATCCAGCCGTTCGATCGCCGGACCGGAGAACAATCCATGCGTGGCGCAGACGATGCTGTTCTTTGCCCCTCTCTCCTTCAATCCTTCAACAACGTTAACAATGGTGGTTCCCGTATCGATCAGGTCTTCGATAATGACCGGAGTCCGTCCCTCCACATCGCCAATGACGTGGGTTATGACCGATTCGTTATGGGCCGGACGCTTCTTAATCATAATGGCGAACGGCGAGTCCAGCTTGCTTGCCAGCTTCTCGGCCGTGGAAGCGCGACCGGCATCGGGCGATACCACCACTACATCGGGCAAATTCTTTGCCTTCAGATACCCGCTGATCAGATCAAGCGCCGTCAGGTGATCCACCGGGATATTGAAGAAGCCCTGGATCGCCGCCGCATGCAGATCGAGGGTAAGTACGCGCGTCGCGCCGGCTGTCGTAAGCACATCTGCAACCATTTTGGCGGAGATTGGCTCTCTAGGTGCCGACTTGCGCTCCTGACGGGCATAGCCGTAGTACGGAACGATAATATTTACCGTTCGCGCCGACGCCCGTTTCGCGGCGTCAATCATTACCAATAGCTCGACAAACAGCTCATTGATGGGATGGGAGAGAGATTGCACCAAAAAGACATCGCAATTCCGGATGCTTTCTTCGTAATGCACATAAATCTCGCCACTCTTGAAGCGGGTCAGCTTAATCTTCCCCAGCTCCGCGCCAAGCCTTGAGGCAATATCCGCAGCCAGCTTCGGATTGGACGACCCGGAAAAAATACGCAATGTATGGTGCTGCATAGCGCCCTCCTTAATTTATATTCATTATCCTTCAAAAGAGACCATTTCCCGGCGGCGGCCATCAAACACCGCGAGTTCACGGAATCCCGTATCCCAAAGCAGCTTGCGAGCCTCCGCAAGGCCTTCACCAAGCTTCGCCGGATCATGGGCGTCCGAGCCCAGCGTCAGCGGGATGCCAAGCTCAAGAGCTTGCTTCAGCACATGCGGAGCCGGGAACATCTCGGCACACGGCTTGAACAGGCCGGAGGCGTTCAGTTCCATCGCGATTCCCGCATCCGCTATTCTCCGCAGCGCGCTCAGCTCAAGCTCCTTCACTTCCGCCTGCCCTTCTGGTGTATCCGGTCCGTAGCCGAATCTTTTGATAACATCCATATGCCCTATTATATCGTAAATCCCCGAAGATGCAGCCATGCTTATCGCTTGATAATAGCGCCGGTAGACCGCAAGGGGATCTTGGCCTTCCCAGCCGTGAACCTGCCGGAAATCGGTAATATCCCACTCGCCGAGAAAATGCACCGAGCCGATCAGGTAATCCCAAGGGTAAGGAGCGAGCAGTTCGCGGATCTCCTCTTCATAGCCTTCGATATAATCAGCTTCAAGCCCTACCCGGATATCGATGACTCCCCGGTAACGCTCCTTCAGGGCCAGACATTCCTCGACATAGCGGGGAAGCTCCTCAAGCGGCATAGCCATCTCCGGATAATACTGCGCCGGATCGACATGAATCAGCGGCAGATGATCCGACAGACCGAGCTGCTTAAGGCCGAGTTCGATGCCCCGGCGAACGTAATCTTCGAGCTTGCCTACGGCATGTCCGCAGCGCTCGTGATGGGTGTGATAATCGATATGCATGGGAGGCTCCCTTCTGTACTAATCGCGGCGGGGCCGCTCGTGGCGCGCGCTCAGCTCGGCCATTATGTCGTCGAGCGGAAGCTTGCGCTCCTGCAGCAGGACGAGCAAATGGTAGATCAGATCGCTGACTTCGAGCCGGAGCTCGGCATTGTCCTTGTTTTTGGCCGCGATAATCGTTTCCGCCGTCTCTTCGCCGACCTTCTTCAGGATCTTGTCAACGCCTTTGTCGAACAGATACGTAGTGTAGGCTCCTTCCGGACGCTCCACCTCTCTCTCCGCGATAACACGCTCCAGTTCAGCCAGCACGGCAAAGCGGGCCTCGGTTGACTTGCTGCCGCCGCTATATAATTCATCCGTCTGCGGTTTGGCTGCCCCAGCTTTGCTCCCGAGCGGAAACTCACGGTAAAAGCATGAAACCTTGCCTGTATGGCAGGCCGGTCCTTCCGGTTTGACCTTCACAAGCAGAGTGTCGCTGTCACAATCGTAGTGAATCGAGGTAATTGCCTGTGTATTGCCCGAAGTACCGCCTTTATGCCACAGCTCCCCCCGTGAACGGCTCCAGAACCAGGTCTGTCCGCTCTCCAGAGACAGCTTCAGCGATTCCGGGTTCATGTAAGCGAACATAAGCACTTCCAGGGTAGTGTCGTCCTGCACGATAGCCGGAAGAAGCCCGGCTTCATTCCAGCGTATTCCTTCCAAAATTTCCTGCTGCTCAGTTGTCGCATTATTTTGCTGTTCGTTCATCGGATCTCCACACCCTTTTGTTTTAAGTCGGCCTTCAAGTCGCCGATCCCAATTTCCTTATAATGAAAAATGGTCGCCGCAAGCCCGGCATCCGCCTTGCCCGCAGTGAACACATCGTAAAAATGCTCAATCTTTCCCGCTCCGCCCGACGCGATCACCGGAATATCCACCAGATCACTGACAGCAGATGTGAGTTTTATATCAAAGCCGTCCTTGGTACCGTCGGCATCCATGCTGGTAAGCAAAATCTCGCCCGCTCCCAGCCTCTCGGCCTCCTTCACCCACTCCAGCGCCTTGATTCCGGAAGGCTTGCGTCCGCCGTGGGTGTACACTTCCCACTCGCCCCAAGCTTCATTATATTTGGCATCTACCGCCACTACAATACATTGGGAGCCGAACCGCCGCGCTCCTTCGAGAATCAACTGCGGATTGTTTACAGCGGCCGTGTTGATGCCGATCTTGTCGGCTCCGGCCCGTAAGATCGTCTTCATATGCTCGGGGGCCGATATTCCCCCTCCTACGGTGAACGGGATGGAAATTTCGCCCGCCGTCCGGCGCACGACCTCAACCATCGTCGCCCGGCCTTCCACCGATGCGGAAATATCCAGGAACACCAGCTCATCCGCGCCTTCCCGGTCGTAAATCGCCGCGAGCTCCACCGGATCGCCGGCATCCCGCAGGTTTACAAAGTTAACGCCTTTTACTACCCGGCCGTCCTTAACGTCCAGGCAGGGTATGATGCGTTTGGCCAGCATGATTATCCTCCTTTTTCGATCCCCCTAAATCCCCCTTAGCCAAGGGGGACCCCAAGGGCTCCGCCCTCTGGACACCCGGAAGTTTGGCGGGGTCAGGGGCGAAGGCGCTGCTTAGTTTATTTTTGTGGTGCGACCGCTTATCCCTGTGGGACCGCTTGGACTGCGGCGCTCCTGCTGTAAAGGGCAAAAACTTCAGACCCTAAACCTTCGCGTGTCGCGGTCTTGGCCCCTCCGGGGCGGCGGGCTTGCCCCGCCTGCTCAAAAGCTTAAACCTCTTATAACCTTCGCGTGCCGCGCTTCTGGCCCCTTCGGGGCGGCGGCTCCGCTCCGCCTGCTCAAAAGCTTAAACCCCTTAAAACTTTCGCGTGCCGCGGTCTTGGCCCCTTCGGGGCGGCGGGCTTCGCTCCGCCTGCGACACAACCTTCAAAACCCTAAACCCTCGCGTGCCGCGGCTCTGGCCCTCGGGCCAGGCTTACTTCAAAGCGGCCAAAGCTTCGGCAAGCTTGATGTTGCCGGTATACAGCGCCTTACCAACGATGGCTCCGCCGATACCGCTGTTCTTATGCGCGCTGAGGCGAAGCAGATCGTCCTGAACGGTGACTCCGCCGGAGGCGATGACGCTCTTGCCGCTGGCCTGCGCCATGGCGAGAATGCCCTCCACGTTCGGGCCCTGCATCATTCCGTCGCGGGAAATATCCGTGTAGATAAACGTTTCCGCGCCCTTAGACGCGAGCTCCTTCGCCAAATCCGTAGCCAGCACCTCGGACGTGTTCAGCCAGCCGTGAGTGGCAACATAGCCGTCCCGCGCATCGATGCCGATCGCGACTTTATCACCGTATTTTGCCAATACGGTTTCGGTAAACTCCCGGTCATTGATGGCAGCGGTGCCGATGATGACGCGGCTGACGCCGAGCGACAGCAGCTTCTCCACGTCCTCCAGCGTGCGCAGCCCCCCGCCAACCTGAACCGGCACGTTAACGCCAGCGGCGATGGATCCGATAATATCGACATTGACGGGATGCCCGGCTTTCGCGCCGTCCAGGTCGACAAGATGAATGAACTCTCCGCCCTGCTCTTCCCATGATTTGGCCATAGCGAGCGGACTGTCGCCATAAACCGTTTCCTGATTATAATCGCCCTGCAGCAGCCTGACACATTTTCCGTTCCGGATATCAATCGCCGGATATATGATAAAAGAAGACATTTCGCCGTTCCCCGCTTTCTCCTTGCTAAAATCATGTCAATTTGACGCGGCCGCACGCCCTGGCTCTCTGAACCTCCTGCCCAGGATGCCTAAGACGCACAAAGCCGCATGCTTCATGAGGCAGTACCCCGCCCCGCTAAATTTCCAGCTTCAAAAACTGCTCAAGCAGCTTCCTTCCCAGCTCCCCGCTCTTCTCGGGATGAAACTGCATGCCGAATACATTGCCCCGCCCAACGATGGCTGTAACCGGGTGTCCGTAATCCGTCACGGCCAGCAAATCGCTTTTCTGCTCGACCAGCGCATGATAAGAGTGAACAAAATAGACATGTCCCTCCTTCAGCCCCTTGAGCAGCGGGTTCTCCGGCTGAAGGTACTGCAGCTTGTTCCAGCCCATATGCGGCACTTTATAGCCTTCTCTCGGCTCGAAGCGCACCACTGTTCCCGGCAGAAGATCAAGCCCCTCATGGCTGCCGTATTCCTCGCCTCGGGTAAACAGAAGCTGCATGCCGAGACAGATCCCAAGCAGCGGCTGCCGTCCCGCAGCAGCAACCTCTTTTACAACCTTATCCAGTCCGCTCTGCCGCAGATGATCCATCGCGTCTCCGAACGCGCCGACGCCGGGCAGAATAACGCGGTCCGCAGCCAGAATCTCACTGGCTTCCCCGGTCACAAGCGGCTCATGACCCAAACGCTCAATCGCCTTGCTGACGCTGTGCAGGTTGCCGATCCCGTAATCGACGATAGCAACGGTCATGGGCTACAGCACTCCTTTCGTGGATGGAACGCCTTTCACCCGGGGATCAATCGCTGTCGCCTCGTCCACCGCACGTCCGAGCGCCTTAAATACCGCCTCGATCATGTGATGCGTATTGAAGCCGTAATGCACGATGACATGCAGGGTCAGCCGCGCTTCCAGCGCAAATTTCCACAGGAATTCATGCACCATCTCGGTTGAGAAGCTGCCCACCTGCTGGGAAGGATACTCCGCCCGGTATTCAAAATGCGGACGGTTGCTGATATCGATAATGACCTGCGCCAGCGCTTCGTCCATCGGCACAAATACGCTCGCATAGCGCTTGATGCCCTTCTTATCGCCGAGCGCTTCGCGCAGAGCCTGGCCGAGACAGATGCCGATATCCTCCACCGTGTGGTGATCGTCAATCTCGATATCGCCGCGCGCCTGGACAGACAGATCGAACTGGCCGTGCTTCGTGAACAGATCGAGCATATGGTTCAGAAAAGGGACATCCGTCTCAAGCTCCGCCTGACCGCTTCCATCCACTGTCAGCGACAGCTTAATGTCCGTTTCGTTCGTTTTGCGGGAAAGACCCGCCTGCCTGGCTTGCTGCCCGTTATTCTCCATCCGCTTCTCCACCCTTCGCTTCGTTCTCCAGTCTGATTTCCACCGCTCTGGCATGAGCCTCCAGCCCTTCGCGGCGAGCCAGTTCAATGATCGTCTTGCCGTCGCGCAAGAGCGCCTCTTTGCTGTAATAAATCAGGCTCGATTTCTTAATGAAATCGTCCACGTCCACCGGCGACGAGAACCGCGCCGTTCCGTTAGTTGGAATAATATGGTTCGGTCCGGCAAAATAATCGCCTACCGGCTCCGAGCTATAAGGCCCGAGGAAAATCGCCCCGGCGTTCTGGACCGCCCCGGTCAGCGCCATCGGGTCCTGTGCCACGATTTCCAGATGCTCCGGCGCCAGCCGGTTGACTACGGAAATCCCTTCTTCCAGCGTCTCCACTACGATAATGGCGCCGTAATTTTCCACAGAGGCCCGGGCGATTGCCTCACGCGGCAGCTCCCGAAGCTGCCGCTCCACCTCGGCGGCGACCGCCTCGGCCAGCGCCTGCGAAGCCGTTACGAGAATAGCCGAAGCCATCTCGTCATGCTCCGCCTGCGACAAGAGGTCAGCGGCGATATAGGCAGGTTCGGCGGTGTCATCCGCCAGCACGACAATCTCGCTCGGTCCGGCGATGCTGTCGATATCGACGGCGCCGTACACCTCGCGCTTGGCCAGCGCGACGTAAATATTGCCCGGTCCGCAGATTTTATCGACCGGGGCTATCGACTCCGTGCCAAAGGCCAGCGCGGCTACCGCCTGGGCGCCGCCGACACGGTAGATTTCATTCACGCCAGCCTCGGCGGCGGCGACCAGAATGTACGGGTCGATGCCTTCCTTCCCGCCTGTTGCCGGCGGCGTTACCATCACGATCTCCGGCACTCCCGCGATCTGGGCGGGAATCACGTTCATCAGCACGGAGGAAGGATAGGATGCCTTGCCTCCGGGAACATATACGCCCACGCGCTGCAGCGGCCGGATAATCTGCCCGAGAATCGTGCCATCGGGCTGTAGATCCATCCAGGAGTTGCGCTTCTGTCTGGCATGGAAGGCGCGGATGTTGTCCGCTGCGGCCCGGATCGCCGAGACAAAAGATTCTTCAACATGCTCGTAAGCGGCTTGAAGCTCCTCCTGGGTTACCCGTACATTGTCACGGCTGAGCCGAGCTCCGTCGAATTTTTCCGTATAGCGGAAAAGGGCGGCGTCGCCCTCCTGTTTGATGTCGGCCACAATTTGCTTAACGGCCTTATTCTGCTCTGGGGTACCGTAATCGACATCCCGCTGCAGCTTGAAATCCCTGCTGGATTGCACCTTCACTGGTTTTCCTCCTTATATATCGCCGGATTGCCCTCCCTTGGCCACCCGCTTTACGCCTCTCATTTCTTCGGTCCTTCTGAAAAATATACCAGGTTATGGCCGCCTGACAGCAGCCGCTTATTGCCGCATTCAGCTGTGACCCGGCTGCCAAACTGTCATTACGTCCATAACGTACGCCGGAACAGCATACGTATTAACGCAATTACCGGGCCGGTTCAGCAATAACGCTCTGCAGCCGGTCGCACAGCTGCTGGATTTCCGCATTTTTCATCCGGTAGCTGACCCGATTGGCTACAAGCCTGCTTGTAATCCCGAAGATGCTTTGCTGCTCGACCAGTCCGTTCTCGCGCAAGGTCTGCCCCGTCTCCACCATATCGACGATCCGTTCGGCAAGCCCGATCAGCGGCGCCAGCTCTATAGACCCGTTCAGCTTGATGACCTCAACCTGCTGGCCCTGCTCCCGGAAATACCGTGAAGCGACATTCGGGTACTTCGTCGCCACGCGCTGGTGAATACCCGGCTCCCAGTTCGGCAATCCGATGATCGACATCCGGCAGCGGGCGATACCAAGGTCCAGCAGCTCGTACACATCCCGGTTCTCCTCCAGCAGAACATCCTTGCCGACGATGCCGATATCCGCCGCTCCGTACTCCACATAGGTGGGTACATCCACCGGCTTCGCCAAAATAAATTCCATCCCCGCTTCAGGCAGCGGAATGACCAGCTTGCGTGATGCCTCGCCCTCCGGAGGAATCGGCAGTCCCGCAGCGCGGAACAGCTCCGCCGCCTTGTCATAAATGCGGCCCTTGGGCATAGCCACTTTAAGTATCTGCGCCATTTGCTTATGTCCGCCTTTCAGTTGTTTTTTTAATATATAATGGTTAAGCTTCACGCCTCTATCCGTTACGGCTGAACGCCGTCAATCTCAGCTGCGCTCTTTTACAAATGATACAAATGTGTAAATCTCCCTATACCGCTTGCCGTCCGCTGTACCCGTCCCGGCCTCAGTATCGGCTGTTGTTAGGTCTCCGGGCTCCGATACCAGCCGGGTTACCACGACATGGCCTTCGGCCCGCAGCCGTATCGACTCCTTCAGTCCTTCCTTGCGCCGCAATACATCATATTGAACAAGAGTCGGCAGCTCTTGTCTCTCTTCCGTTCCCCTGACGCCGTCAAGAATACGATTCGTCTTCAGTGAGAAGCCCGTTGAAGGAACCGACCGTCCGAACTGCTGCAGCAGATTGTCGTAACGTCCGCCACTGCAAACCGGGAACCCGAGTTCGGCGGCATAGCCTTCGAACGTCATACCCGTATAATAAGTGAAATCTCCGACCATGGTCAGATCGATCAGCACATGCTGGGATACTTCATAAGCCTCCAGTACCTCCCACACCTTGCACAGATGCTCAATCGAGGCGCGGGCGAGCGGATGCCGGCTAAGCTCCAGCGCCTGACCGCAGATTTCCTTGCCGCCGCGCAGCCGCAGCAGCCCGTCCATCTCTTCTTTTTGCTCTTCGGTCAGGCTCAGCCGGCCGAGTGCATCACGGAAAGCGACATAATCGCGGCCCAGCAAATGGCTCTTAAGCTCCTCCTGCACTTCCGGCAGCCCCGGAGCCACCTCCTGGAACAGTCCGTTCAGGAAGCCGACATGGCCGATGGCGATCTTGAACGTTCCCACTCCCGCCGCCTGCAGCGAAGCAATGGCCAGAGCCACAACCTCCGCATCGGCTTCCGGAGAATCGTCGCCCACCAGCTCGACACCGGTCTGATAAAACTCAGCCTCGCGTCCGGCCTCCTCCTCTATCGCCCGAAAAACATTGGCATGGTAGGACAAACGCAGCGGCAGCGGTTCGTCCTTAAGCAGCGAAGAGACAACGCGGGCCACCGGAGCCGTCATCTCCGAACGCAGCACCAACGCCTGGCCGCGATTGTTCAGCAGCTTATACAGCTTCTGGTCCGAGGTAGAGCTGGCAACCCCAACCGTATCGTAATATTCCAGTGTAGGCGTCATAATCTGGCGATAGCCCCATTGGCCCATGCAATTCAGTACATCATTCTCAATTTTGCGCAATTTGCTCACGGCATGCGGGAGATAGTCCCGGAAGCCAATGGGCTTCTCAAAGCCCTTCGGTTTGGACATATTGAAATTCACCTCATCGGTTATTAGAAAATCAAAGCAATAGATATTGTTTAAAAGGCTCACACCATTCTTTACTATGGTAAAGTGGTAGTAAAGTAAAGCATTTCTAATATCGTACCATGACAGGTTATTTTTCGTCAATTACAGCCTTTAAATCGACTATTGTGCCCTTATTATAGTTTCCATTATATCTTTTTTTCGACCGACTCATCTATTTAAAAAAAGAATACCAGTAATCGCTTACAAATTCCTCTTTACAAATTTTTGCCTCGGGCGTATGATACAAACAGAAGTTGTATACCAGTATACTTGAATTAATGAAAACGGTTAAAGGGGTGATTAGAGATGAAATTGGGTCTAATAGGACTCGGCAAGATGGGCTACAACCTGACTTTGAATCTGTTGAACCATGGTCATGAGGTTATCGTAAGCGATCTCAATCCGGATCCTGTCCGCCAGCTTGAAGGGCTTGGAGCCATCGCGGCCCCCGGCATAGCCGAACTTACCGCACAGCTTCCTCGCCCGCGCATCCTATGGGTAATGGTTCCCGCAGGGGCACCTGTCGACGGCGTTGTGAATACTCTTTCCGGTCTGCTGGATGAAGGAGACATTGTCATCGAAGGAGGTAACTCCCATTACAAGGATTCCATTGCCAGAGCTGAGAAGCTGGGCGAGTCCGGCATTCACTTTTTCGACGCAGGAACTTCAGGCGGAACCGAGGGCGCGGCCCATGGCGCCTGCTTCATGATCGGAGGCAATCCCGAGATATTCGGCACCATCGAACCGCTATTCCGTGACCTTGCCGTGGAGAATGGATATTTGTACGCCGGTCCAAGCGGCAGCGGCCACTTTTTAAAAATGATCCATAATGGCATTGAGTACGGGATGATGCAGGCGATCGCCGAAGGCTTTGAGCTTCTGGAGAAGAGCCCCTTCGACTTTAACTATGAGGATGTTGCCCGGGTATGGTCGAATGGTTCGGTTATTCGAGGCTGGTTGATGGAGCTTACCGAAAGCGCTTTTTCCAAAGATCCGAAGCTTTCCGGCATTCGCGGAGTCATGCAGAGCTCCGGTGAGGGCAAATGGACGGTGCAGACGGCGCTTGACCTTGAGGCCAGCACGCCGGTAATCGCGCTTTCCCTGCTGATGCGCTATCGATCACTTGAGGAGAATACGTTCCACGGCAAAGTAGTCGCCGCTCTGCGAAATGAATTTGGCGGCCATGCCGTTGTAAAAGAGGAGTAACGTTCTCCCTGAGGCTGGAGCATAACCCAAGTACTGCATTTCATACATAGAACCCGGATGCGCATGTGTGCTATTATCGTAAATAACGAATATTGGCATACAGCAAAATCGTCCACAGAGGAGTCGTGTGAAATGCAGTATCCTACCGCCTGGCTGCAGGGTGTCTCGCTTGGAGAGTCTATCGCCTGCCGGCTGAGGCTTCAAATTATAAATGAACAACTTAAAGCTGGAGAGGTTCTCTCGGAGAACCGGATCGCCGAAGAATTCGGAACCAGCCGTTCCCCAGTCCGGGAAGCGCTTAAATCTTTGGCCGCCGAGGGATTGATCCGATTGGAACGGATGGGCGCCGTAATTGTCGGTTTGAATCTTGAGAATGTAAAAGAGTTATACGACGTACGCTATCTTATCGAGAGCTTTGCCCAGCAGCGGCTTGCGGGAAGCCCCCAGGATGCGCTGATACAGCAGCTTGAGCAGACGATTGACCGGATGAAGCTGGCCGTCAAATATAACGACTACGTGGAATTTGCCTATCAGGATTTTTCTTTTCACGAGGCGATTATCCTTCAGGCCCGACATACCCGGATTCTTCATTTATGGAACAGCATCCGCCAGATCGTTATGACCGTCATCCTGGTGACAACCGAGCAGGGCTTCGCCGAAGGCGAGGAGCGAATGAATTGGGTCGCAGACAAACACCGAAGCATCGTTGAAGGACTGCGGTCGCAGAATGCGGAAACGATCCGCCAGGTGGTTCAGAACTATTTTGCCGATTCAATGCTGACGCTCGGGCACGCTCTTCCATAACCTTAAAAAATCATCAGCCGAACTCTGTCTAATGTACGCTTTTTCTTGTCGACAAGTATACCAATGAGTAAAACTGCTTGTTGAAAACGCTCTATAGTAAAATAATAGAAAATATCTGATGCCACTCCACAACCTTGGCATCCACTACTTAAAGGGGGATTATCATGAACAGTTTGTTCGGACTTAGCCATAATGCGACGCTGCTGGTATGGACACTGCTCGTTATTGTATTTCTGGTTGCACTGATTGCCAAATACAAATGGAATCCGTTCGTCACCCTGCTTCTTTCCGCGCTGGCTCTGGGTCTGCTTGCCGGTATGGAATATCAGAAACTGATCAAATCAATTACCGGCGGTCTCGGCGGCACCCTTGGCACAATCGCGATCGTCATTGGCCTTGGGACCATGCTTGGGAAAATGATGGCCGAATCCGGCGGCGCCGAGCGCATCGCCACTACGCTTGTGGACCGGTTCGGAGAAAAACGGGTTCACTGGGCCATGATGCTCGTCGGCTTTGTCGTCGGGATTCCCGTATTCTTTGAAGTTGGCCTTATCCTGCTTATTCCGGTCGTGTTCATGGTCGCCCGCAAAACCAAAATGTCGCTGCTGCAAATTGGAATTCCGGTACTCGCCGGTCTGTCCACAGTTCATGGACTTGTGCCGCCGCATCCCGCGCCGATGATTGCCATTGACGCTTACGGCGCAAATTTGGGCAAAACGATCCTGTATGCCATAATCGTCGGCCTGCCAACCGCTGTGATCGCCGGACCGCTGTTCGGCAAATTTATCGGTAAACGCATTCAGGTGCAGCCGCCAACGGAGTTGGCCGAACAGTTTGCCACCAAAAGCGTGAAGACTCTCCCAAACTTTGGAATTACCCTCTTGACAATCCTGATGCCCGTTATTCTGATGCTGATCGGCTCCATTGCCGACATTCTTGATCCGGAAGCGGTAAATGTATTTACGCCATTCGCCAAATTTATCGGGCATGAAGTCATTGCCCTACTGATCTCGGCTGTCTTCTCCTTCTTCTCGCTCGGCTTTGCCCGCGGCTTCAAGAAAGAAGATATCTCCCGCTTCACAAGCGAATGTCTCGCGCCGACCGCTTCAATCATCCTGATTATCGGCGGAGGCGGAGCATTCAAGCAAGTGCTGATCGACAGCGGCGTCGGCGGAGCCATCGCTTCGCTTGCAACGCAGACCCATGTGAACCTGATCTTCTTCGGCTGGCTTGTCGCCGCGTTGATCCGCGTCGCTACCGGCTCCGCAACCGTGGCGATGACGACGGCGGCCGGAATCGTCGCCCCGGTTCTTGCTGTAAGCTCCGGCGCCCCTATCGAGCTTGTCGTTCTGGCGACCGGCGCCGGATCGCTCATCCTCTCGCATGTTAATGACGCCGGCTTCTGGATGATTAAGGAATTCTTCGGCATGTCCGTCGTTCAGACTTTGAAAAGCTGGACGGTTATGGAAACCCTCTTGTCTGTCGTTGCGCTCATCTTCATCTTGATT
Source organism: Paenibacillus durus ATCC 35681 (assembly GCF_000993825.1). NCBI lineage: Bacteria > Bacillati > Bacillota > Bacilli > Caryophanales > Paenibacillaceae > Paenibacillus > Paenibacillus durus. The sequence continues at coordinate 4,899,867 of NZ_CP011114.1, read as the reverse complement.
TTGAGCGTCTTTATATAATTCAATATAAGGAAAGCACTTACCCGAAGTCTTTGCGAAGGCGTCGCCCTGATTCTTCTTTAGAGGCGGAGAATCAGTCCGGCCCCTTCGCATCATTTTTGGAAAGAAGGTCTGAGTTATGAGTACTCAATATATGATTGGTGTCGATATGGGGACAACGAGCACCAAGTCTGTGCTGTTCACAGAGAACGGGACCATCGTAACCAAGGCGGATCACGGATATCCGCTATATACCCCCTCGCCGTCCATTGCCGAGCAGGACCCCGAGGAAATCTTTCGATCCGTTATGTACACCCTTTCGGCTGTTATGCGGCAGAGCGGGGTGGAGGCCAAGGATATCCTGTTCGTCTCGTTCAGTTCCGCCATGCACAGCGTCATTGCCGTTGACAAGGACGGCCATCCGCTGACGAAATGCATTACATGGGCCGACAATCGCAGCGCCGAGCAGACGCTGCGATTGAAGAATGAGCTTGGCGGACATGAGCTTTATCTGCGCACAGGCACGCCGATTCACCCCATGTCCCCGATCACGAAGCTGATGTGGATGCGCGAGGAGCAGCCCGAGCTGTTCGAAAAAGCGCATAAATTCATCTCGATCAAGGAATATATCTTCTTTAAGCTATTCGGGGATTATATCGTGGACCACTCCATCGCCTCTTCCACCGGCATGATGAATCTGGAGCGGCTCGAATGGGATAAGGAGGCGCTGAATATTGCCGGGATTGATGAAAGCCGCCTGTCCCGCCTTGTACCGACGACCTATGCCGCCTGCGGACTGCTGCCGGAAGCTTCCAAAGAAATCGGGCTCTTGCCGGATACCCCCTTTATCGTCGGCGCCAGCGACGGCGTTCTCTCCAATCTCGGTGTAGGCGCCATTGAGCCGGGCGTCGTGGCTGCCACCATCGGCACGAGCGGAGCGATCCGCACAGTAGCCGATCGACCGGTAGTCGATCCGAAAGGACGGATCTTCTGTTACGCCTTGACCGAGAAGCACTGGGTTATCGGCGGTCCTGTCAACAATGGCGGCATGCTTTTCCGCTGGGTTAGGGACGAATTTGCCGCATCTGAGGTGGAGACGGCCAAGCGGCTTGGCATCGATCCTTATGATGTGCTCACCCGGATTGCCGAACATGTGCCGGCCGGAAGCGAAGGCCTGCTGTTCCATCCTTATCTGACCGGGGAGCGCGCTCCGCTCTGGAACGCCGATGCCAGAGGCTCCTTCTTCGGACTCACCATGAACCACCGCAAGGAGCATATGATCCGCTCCGTGCTGGAAGGCGTCATCTTTAATCTGTATACCGTTATGCTGGCGGTGGAAGAGCAAATGGGGCGCCCGCAGCGGATTATGGCGACCGGTGGTTTTGCCCGCTCCGCCTTGTGGCGGCAGATGATGGCCGATATTTTCGACCAGGAGGTTGTCGTTCCAGAGAGCTTTGAGAGCTCCTGCCTGGGCGCAGTCGTACTCGGTCTGTACGCGATCGGACGAATCGATTCCCTGAGCGCCGTATTTGGCATGATCGGCACAACCCATCGCCATCTGCCGAATAAAGCCGACTCAGGCGTATACAAGCAATTGCTGCCTATTTTCATCTCGCTGTTCCGCAGTCTGGAAAGCAACTATGCGGCGATTGCCAAATTCCAACGCGAGCAGGCCAGGGAATAAGCTCTATATCAATAAAATCCGGTCGTCTACATTAGGGGCATCTACTAAATACCCAAAAAGGGGCGTTCAAGTCACCCATCGTGACCATGAACGCCCCTTCTTTTTTTCTATTCAATCCATCGCTCCATACTCCTGCCGCAGATTCTGCGGTGGCTGCCTCATTGGACGCTTCGGGCCCGAGCCGAATAGAATCCATGCGTACTTGATGTACCGGAAAGCTATCGCCACAATAACCCAGGAAAGAAGCAGCGCGGCAAGCCAGCCGCCGGCAATCGCCAGCGCATAGGCAAGATAGCCGCCGTGGAAGTCGATCTTCCGGTATAAATAGAGAACAGCCGGATGAACCAGGTAAATGCCGAACGAGAAAGCACCAACTGAGCTGAGCAGTCTAGACCAGAGCCTTAGTCCCGTACCATATAACAAAAAGGAAATCTGGAAGACCACCAGACAGGACAGCAGCGCGTGAGCATTCAACGTTCCTTCGAACCAGAAACTGTTGATCACTGTTTTTTGCGTATAATTGCTGTTCCACAGCTCCACGTGAGCGATGCCTGCGGCGACCCAAAGCACCCACAGCAGCGCCCACAGCAGCCACTTGCCTGACCGCAATCCTTCACGTGACGGAACGAGCCACGGCTTCAGCGAAGAATAAAAGACCGCGATCGCCGCCCCGAGCAGAAAATACGAGAAATAGGTAATCACCAGACTTCCTTTGGACACGTGCCAGTAGCCGTGATTGACCATGTACTTGTTGAGCACCACGAACCCCCACTGAAGCGCAAGCCCGATAAGCGGCGCCCAGGCCGCCAACCGGCGGCTTTTTTGCAGGCACCACAGCAGCAAAGGAAACAGCACATAGAACTGGATAATGATAACAACGTAGTACAAATGCGTATAAGCGGTACCGGTCAGCAAATATTTAGCCATCTTGACTGCCATTTCCTGAGGGGCCATGCTCCACTGATTGCCCGCATACAGCTTAAGCACAAAATAAAACAGCGAGAATACGACATAAGGCACGATAATATAGAGCAGTCTTCTGCCGTAGAATTTACCCAGTGTCTTTCCGGTCAGCGGCCGGTCGATATAATTGTAGAACAGCACAAAGCCGCTTAAAAACACAAAGGAAGGCACGGCGAACTGGCTGAACTTATTGATGAACAAAAACGGGTGAAAAAGCGGTGTATTCAGTGTTTCCGCAAGCGTTCGCGAAGTTGCGTGGATCGCCAGTACGGCAAGGATGGAGATTGCCCGAAAAATATCCAACTGCGGAATGCGTTCTTTTTGTTCCATATTCTCCTCCTGTAACTCCTCCCGCCAATACAAGACAATTTTCCTTCGATTCCTCTTTCACCAGCTAGCGCGGTTCTTGTTGCTGCTCCTCTGCCGTCTCCGGACAGCGGCTTCCCTTTAGTTCCCGCAGCGGATTTCCGCCGACAAACATTCCCGCCGCCACATCCTTATGCACGACCGAGCCTGCGGCCACAACTGCTCCGTCTCCGATGGTTACGCCAGGAAGAATCGTCGTATTGGCCCCAATCATCACGTTCTCGCCGATAACAACCTCACCCAGACGATACTCTTTGATTAGATATTCATGCGCCAAAATGGTCGTATTGTAACCAATAATCGAATTTTCACCTACGGTAATCAGTTCCGGAAAAAACACATCCACCATCGCCATCAGCCCGAAGGCTGTATGCTTGCCTACTTTCATTCCGAGTACACGCCGGTAGATCCAGTTCTTAAGCGGAAGAATCGGACAATAGCGGGCAATCTGGATAAAAATAAAATTTCGGATACCCTTCCACGGGCTGACCGTCCGGTAAATGGACCATAGTGAATTATGCCCCTCCACCGGATAGCTGGTCACCTTTCTGCTCACGGTTTTGCTGTTCCCCCGCCTATAATCTCATACAGGTCCGTCATATCCTGAAGAATATAATCCGGCCCATATTTGCGGAGGGTATCCTCACCTTTCAGCGACCATGCCACCCCGGCTGCCAGCACACCCGCAGCTTTGGCTGACTGAATATCAACTCCGCTGTCGCCAACCATCAGCGTCTTCTCCGGGTCTACGCCCAGATTGCGAACCGCGGTCAGCACCGGCTCCGGGTCGGGCTTGAGCTTAGTTACATCGTTTAGCGTTACAACCGTATCCATGTATTGCTGCAAATCGAACATCTCCAGCGCGCGGATCGTCGTAGGCCGGATTTTGGTCGTTACAACCCCAAGCTTGATCTCCCGGCGGCGCAGCTCTTCCAGCGTTTCATTCACTTTTGGAAAAGACTGAATCAATTCGTCATGATGCTCGAGCTGGTAGTGGCGGTAGGACGTCTCCAGAGCCGAGATATCTTCGAGATTGGTGAACGCCTTCAGCTGGTCCGGGAGACTGGTTCCCATATGGGGAATCATCTGCTCCCGGGTAATCGCAGGCTGCGCATGCTGCTGCAGTGCGTACATGAACGAGCTGATAATCAGCTCATTCGTATTGACAATTGTCCCGTCCAAATCAAATAGAACACATTCAATCATAAAGTGACTACTCCTTTTTATCTTCCTCCAACGGCGGATGGTTTGGATCAGATGGGGGAACGGAGGCGTTCTGCTCCGAGGTGCCCGGTTGTTCCGCTGCTACAGGATCGGCTGCATGTGTCTTGGAGGACACAATCGGGTCGGAATAATGGTCCTTAGCCGCTCCTGTTGTCCGGCGGATAATAATAAGCAGAACCGCAGCAATGATAATTAGCAGCGACAGCAGCTGGGAAACGCGGATATTCCCGTAATTCGGGTCGAGGTAGCCCTGCTCGAAGCCGAGTCCCTTCATCGGGCTCCATAAACCGTTCATGAACGAGGCAAGACCGCTGCTGCCTTTGAATGCAAGACTATCCGTCCGCAGCCCTTCAATAAAGAAACGTCCGATGGAATACCAAATGAAATACGACAGAAATAATTCTCCGGCGCGCATAAACCGCTGTCTGCGAAGCACTATAAGCAGTACAATGCCGACCAGGCTCCACAGCGATTCATACAAAAAGGTTGGATGATGATACGCCAAATCCTTCTCTATGTACATCTGATTCACAATAAAATCCGGCAGATGCAGATTGCTCCGCAGAAAGGTCTCTTGAACAGGGCCGCCATAAGCCTCCTGGTTCACAAAGTTGCCCCAACGCCCGATCATTTGCCCTGCCAGCAATGCAGGAGCGCAGATATCGGCAATACGCCAGAAAGAATAGCCTTTGTAGCGGAAATAAATGATACCGCAAATAATGGCACCGATTAGCGCACCGTAGATAGCGATACCACCGTTCCATATTTTGAAGACATCCAGAAGATTATTTCTGTATTCATCCCACTTAAAAGCTACAAAATAAATACGCGCGCCGATAATCGCCGAAGGAACTCCAAGCAGCAGCATATCCATAAAAAATTCTTGCGGTATGCCGAATCGTTTGCCTTCGCGGATTGCAAGATATAACCCCGCTAAAGCGCCGAATCCAAGAATCAGGCCATACCAGTGAACTCTTAAAGCGCCGATTGAAAAGGCAATCGGATCTAAAGCCAACGGAAACATACTCTCTTCCTCCTAGTCCAGATCATCCATGTCTTCGGATATAGTAGCCGTAAGCTTGTGGGTGAATTGCAGCGCCGCATTGAAGCCCATCTGCTTCAGTCGGTAATTCATCGCCGCCACTTCGATAATAACAGCAAGGTTCCTGCCTGGGCGAACCGGAATGGTTACCAGCGGAACATCGGTGTCGATAATACGCGTCGTTTCCTCGTCCAGTCCAAGCCGGTCATATTGTTTATCCTGCTGCCATGCTTCCAATCGGACGACAAGCGTAATCCGCTTGTGATTGCGAATCGCTCCGGCGCCGAACAGCGTCATAACATTAATAATGCCGACCCCGCGGATTTCCAGCAGGTGCCGAATCAGTTCCGGTGCGGTCCCGTGCAGTTGGTTGTCCGAGGTCTGCCGGATTTCCACCGCATCGTCGGCAATCAACCGATGTCCGCGCTTAACCAGTTCCAGGGCCGTCTCGCTCTTGCCGATGCCGCTACTGCCGGTAATCAGCATACCGACGCCATATACGTCGCACAGAACCCCGTGAATGGTCGCTGTAGGAGCCAGTCTCCCTTCCAAAAAGCTGGTCAAACGGCTGGAAAAAATCGTCGTCGCCATCGAGCTGCGCAATACGGGCAGTCCTTTTTCATTACTGACGTCAATCAGCTCTTGAGGAACATCCAGACTGCGTGTGATCACAATGCAGGGCGTCTGGTCGTCAAAAATGCGGCGAATTCGGCTGATCCGTTCCTCGGCAGGAAGCATTGAGAAGAAGGCCAGCTCCGTTTTGCCCAGCAGTTGTACCCGGTCTTCAGGATAATATTCGAAATATCCGGCCATTTCGAGGCCGGGGCGGTTTAGGTCATCGACCGTAATCACCCTTTTCAGACCTTCTTGTCCGGAAATGACTTCCAGTTGGAAATGTTGTACCAATTCCGATACTTTTACCTTCTTGGCCATATTTGTTTCTTCCTTTCATCGCCTGCGGTACATTCCCGCTTGTCCTGCTTCCCTTAACCGGCAGCGTCTGTATAATCTTCCTACCGGCAGGTAATTCTCCTGCTATCTTAAAGGATAACGGAGTTGATTGCAATCATTATGCCGGGGAAGGCGGCTCTAGAGGCGCTGTCTTTTTGCCAAAAATATCGAGACCGTGAACACTCTGCAATAATTGGGGCCGTGAAGTTTCCGAATCTTGACTTCATCAAAAAAGCCGCCCGAAAGGGCGGCCTCTCAAAGAACCTGAAGCTGGCTCTTATCCCAGCAGAATGTTCAGTTCCGATTGTTTGTCAAACATATGCACTTTGTTCATGTCGATAGCCAGTTTAGCCTTGCTGCCTTCACGTGTCGTTGAACGTCCGTCCACGCGGGCGATAACAGAATCTTTGCCTACACCGCTTAGGTACAGCAGCATTTCATGACCGAGGTTTTCGGTTACGTCCACCAGACCGGTAAAGATGGTGTTCGGCGAAGCTTCCAGAAATACCGGCTCTTCGTGAATGTCTTCCGGACGAATGCCCAAGATGATTTCCTTGCCAATGTAACCTTTGCTGCGGAGCAACTGAGCTTTGCCCCCTGGAACTTCGACATCCAGATTCTCCGCGAGGAAACGAATAGTACCGTTAACTTCGGACAAAGTACCCGAAATAAAATTCATTGTCGGGGAGCCGATAAATCCGGCCACGAACAGGTTCTCCGGATTATTGTACAATTCTTCAGGTGAAGCGGCTTGTTGGATGATGCCAGCTTGCATAACGACAATCCGGTCGCCCATCGTCATAGCCTCAGTTTGGTCATGCGTTACGTAGATGCAAGTCGTTTCAAGACGTTTAACCAGCTTCGTGATTTCGGCGCGCATTTGTCCGCGCAGCTTGGCGTCAAGGTTGGAAAGAGGTTCGTCCATCAGGAACACTTGAGGATCACGGACGATTGCGCGACCCAGTGCGACACGTTGACGCTGACCGCCAGAAAGCGCCTTCGGTTTGCGTTCCAGCAGATGTTCAATATCGAGAATTTTGGCAGCTTCGCGCACTTTTCTGTCGATCTCGTCTTTTTTCACCTTGCGCAGCTTTAGACCGAACGCCATGTTCTGGTATACACTCATATGAGGGTACAGGGCGTAGGATTGGAATACCATCGCGATGTCGCGGTCTTTAGGAGCCACGTCGTTAACGACACGGTCGCCGATAAACAGCTTGCCTTCGGAGATTTCCTCCAGTCCTGCAATCATCCGCAAAGTCGTGGATTTACCGCAGCCAGAAGGTCCGACCAATACAAGAAACTCTTTATCTTTAATATCAAGATTAACATCGATTACCGTTGCTTTATCGGAACCCGGGTATTTTTTGAAAATATGCTCTAAACGTACGCCTGCCATTTGAATTTCCCCCTCGGATTAGTAATAGAGTTCGGAAATAATTCCTGTCACTATCTTACCCCAGACCACCCGAACTGGCTATTTGTAACGTTCACAAAAAACCTATTTCCTTTTCGTCACTTTATACAATAGCATGGTGAGCTTCATAATCGCCGCATCTCCAAAACTCCGTACATCCGCACCCGTCTCCTGTTTGATCTTATCTAAACGATAGAGCAGAGTGTTACGGTGAATGTATAATTTCTTCGCGGTTTCACTGACATTGCAATCCATCTGAAAAAAAGTTTCCAGTGTCAGCAGCATCTCCTTCTCGGCCAGCACGGCCGTATAGTCCCCAAACTGTCCAAGCAGTTGCCGGCGCCGCCCGTCGGGAATGCTGTTGACCAGCCGCTCCAATTGAAGCCCCCAAGGCAAATGAATATACTCCCCCACCTGAAAAATACGCCCCAGGCTGATCGTCTCCCTCAGCAGCGCGATCGCTCCCGCCAAGCCTTTGACTGGAATGATTGAGGAGGACACGCTTACATGAAATACTCCGACCCACTCCGAGGCGATCAATTCGTGAAGCCCCATACAGGCCTGTGCCAATAGCTCCTCGTCATCACTCTCCTCAAGCTCTTCCTTGTCTTCCGTGCCGGTTAGCAGCTCTTTACGGATCAGGATCAGCCATTCCTTTTCCTGCAAAGGGATAAGCAGTGCCGAACTATCGAAATAACTGCGTATCAATTTCAACAGCGACCGGTATGCGATCTCGGAACCATGTGTACTTTCGCTGACCAGCAGGAAAGGAATCATGTCGGTAAACAGGCGGCTCTTTAAAGCAATATCATCGGGAATTTCGCCGGCGTCATCATCCAGCTCAAGCTGTGTATTCAACCATACGCTAAGCTGCCGTGCTTCCGTTTCTCCTTCTTCCTTGAAGCCCGAAGCCTTCAGCGCGGCGGCGTAGTTCTCAGCGGCGAACTGGGCCAGCTGCAGCTCTACCGAGGAAAGCCCCTCCTTCTCAATCCAAAGGGCAGTGACTCTCCCTTCACTTTCATATAGGGGAACCCAGAGACTTCCCTCATATACTACCGACCGCTCTTGCGCCTCCTGTCCAGCACCAAAAAGGGAAGCCGACTGCTGCCTCCCAAATTGCTTGATTCCTGTCTTATTACCGGTGAGCTGCTCTAATTTTTGCCGCAACGTTTCAGTGTCCATTGTCAACTTACTCCACCACTTTGCTCTTTTCGCCTATTCTATCATATTTACCGCTCTCCGAAAAAAAGTGCTTTTTTTGCAACTTTCGATAATCTCAAATAGCAAAAAAACCATCACCCTAAAGTGATGGTTAGCTTGGATGAGCCATGAAGGACTCGAACCTTCGACACCCTGATTAAAAGTCAGGTGCTCTACCAACTGAGCTAATGGCTCAAATACTGGTGGAGGCTGATGGATTCGAACCACCGAACTCGTAAGAGAACAGATTTACAGTCTGCTGCGTTTGGCCACTTCGCTAAGCCTCCATGAAAGTGGCTCGGGACGGAATCGAACCGCCGACACGAGGATTTTCAGTCCTCTGCTCTACCGACTGAGCTACCGAGCCATAAGTTGACATAAAAATGGCGGAACCGACGGGATTCGAACCCGCGATCTCCTGCGTGACAGGCAGGCATGTTAGGCCTCTACACCACGGTTCCGCGTTTGTGACAATGGTGCCGGCGAGAGGACTTGAACCCCCAACCTACTGATTACAAGTCAGTTGCTCTACCAATTGAGCTACACCGGCAAGATGTCATATGTCATTATTAAATTGTCAAATGGTGGAGGCTGAGGGGATCGAACCCCCGACCCTCTGCTTGTAAGGCAGATGCTCTCCCAGCTGAGCTAAGCCTCCGTATGTATGGTAGCGGCGGAGGGGATCGAACCCCCGACCTCACGGGTATGAACCGTACGCTCTAGCCAGCTGAGCTACGCCGCCATACTAATATTAATGAATTTGAAATAATGGCGGAGAGAGAGGGATTCGAACCCTCGCACCGCTTACGCAGTCTAACCCCTTAGCAGAGGGTCCCCTTATAGCCACTTGGGTATCTCTCCAAACAAATCCTAACGTTTCTTACTTACTGAATCGTTAAAGATGGGTCTTCAAATTCATTCAGGCTTGATCGCCTGAAAACTGGATCGAAACGAAACATTGCGTTGTTTTGGATAAGCCCTCGACCGATTAGTATTGGTCAGCTCCACACGTTGCCGTGCTTCCACCTCCAACCTATCTACCTCGTCGTCTTCAAGGGGTCTTACATATTGGGAAATCTCATCTTGAGGGGGGCTTCACGCTTAGATGCTTTCAGCGCTTATCCCGTCCGTACGTAGCTACCCAGCCATGCTCCTGGCGGAACAACTGGTGCACCAGCGGTACGTCCATCCCGGTCCTCTCGTACTAAGGACAGCTCCTCTCAAATTTCCTACGCCCACGACAGATAGGGACCGAACTGTCTCACGACGTTCTGAACCCAGCTCGCGTACCGCTTTAATGGGCGAACAGCCCAACCCTTGGGACCTACTTCAGCCCCAGGATGCGATGAGCCGACATCGAGGTGCCAAACCTCCCCGTCGATGTGGACTCTTGGGGGAGATAAGCCTGTTATCCCCAGGGTAGCTTTTATCCGTTGAGCGATGGCCCTTCCATGCGGTACCACCGGATCACTAAGCCCGACTTTCGTCCCTGCTCGACTTGTAGGTCTCGCAGTCAAGCTCCCTTCTGCCTTTGCACTCTTCGAATGATTTCCAACCATTCTGAGGGAACCTTGGGACGCCTCCGTTACTCTTTAGGAGGCGACCGCCCCAGTCAAACTGCCCGCCTGACACGGTCCCCGTACCCGCTTAGGGTACCAGGTTAGAACCTAGATACGATCAGGGTGGTATCCCAACGGCGCCTCCACCGAAGCTGGCGCTCCGGCTTCCAAGGCTCCCACCTATCCTGTACAGATCGTACCCAAGTTCAATATCAAGCTGCAGTAAAGCTCCATGGGGTCTTTCCGTCTTGTCGCGGGTAACCTGCATCTTCACAGGTATTAAAATTTCACCGGATCTCTCGTTGAGACAGCGCCCAAGTCGTTACGCCATTCGTGCGGGTCAGAATTTACCTGACAAGGAATTTCGCTACCTTAGGACCGTTATAGTTACGGCCGCCGTTTACTGGGGCTTCGGTTCACAGCTTCGGGTTACCCCTAACCGCTCCCCTTAACCTTCCAGCACCGGGCAGGCGTCAGCCCGTATACTTCGCCTTGCGGCTTCGCACAGACCTGTGTTTTTGCTAAACAGTCGCTTGGGCCTTTTCACTGCGGCCCCCTCGGGCTATTCACCCTACCGAGGCACCCCTTCTCCCGAAGTTACGGGGTCATTTTGCCGAGTTCCTTAACGAGAGTTCTTCCGCGCGCCTTAGAATTCTCTTCTCGCCTACCTGTGTCGGTTTGCGGTACGGGCACCTTCTCCTGGCTAGAGGCTTTTCTTGGCAGTGTGAGATCATGACCTTCGCTACTGCAATTTTCGCTCCCCATCACAGCCTGGCCTTGCGATGCGCGGATTTGCCTACGCATCAGCCTCACTGCTTGGACGGACATCCATCAGTCCGCGTCACTACCCTCCTGCGTCCCCCCATTGCTCATAACGGATTACGGTGGTACAGGAATATCAACCTGTTGTCCTTCGACTACGCCTGTCGGCCTCGCCTTAGGTCCCGACTGACCCTGAGCGGACGAGCCTTCCTCAGGAAACCTTGGGCTTTCGGCGGATCAGATTCTCACTGATCTTTTCGTTACTCATACCGGCATTCTCACTTGTATGCAGTCCAGCTGTCCTCACGATCAACCTTCAACCTACATACAACGCTCCCCTACCCCTGATGCAAGCATCAAGCCATAGCTTCGGTGGTGTGTTTAGCCCCGTTACATTTTCGGCGCAGAGTCACTCGACCAGTGAGCTATTACGCACTCTTTCAATGGTGGCTGCTTCTAAGCCAACATCCTGGTTGTCTGTGCAACTCCACATCCTTTCCCACTTAACACACACTTGGGGACCTTAGCTGATGGTCTGGGCTGTTTCCCTTTTGACAATGGATCTTAGCACTCACTGTCTGACTCCCGGCGACAAGTAGATGGCATTCGGAGTTTGACTGAGCTTGGTAACCCTTGCGGGCCCCGCACCCAATCAGTGCTCTACCTCCATTACTCTCATTCACCGAGGCTAGCCCTAAAGCTATTTCGGGGAGAACCAGCTATCTCCGAGTTCGATTGGAATTTCTCCGCTACCCCCACCTCATCCCCGAACTTTTCAACGTTCGTGGGTTCGGGCCTCCAGTGCGTGTTACCGCACCTTCACCCTGGACAGGGGTAGATCACCCGGTTTCGGGTCTACGCCCACGTACTTAAGCGCCCTATTCAGACTCGCTTTCGCTGCGGCTCCGGCTCCTCGCCTTAACCTTGCACGTTAAACGTAACTCGCCGGTTCATTCTACAAAAGGCACGCCATCACCCCTAAAATGGGCTCTGACTTCTTGTAAGCACACGGTTTCAGGCACTGTTTCACTCCCCTTCCGGGGTGCTTTTCACCTTTCCCTCACGGTACTGTTTCACTATCGGTCGCCAGGGAGTATTTAGCCTTGGCAGATGGTCCTGCCGGATTCATACGGGGTTTCACGTGCCCCGCACTACTCGGGATCCGTCTTGGAGGGAATCGAATTTCAATTACAGGGCTGTTACCTTCTCTGGCGGGCCTTTCCAGACCTCTTCGTTTACCCTATTCCTTTGTAACTCCATGTAAGACGTCCCACAACCCCGAAGAGCAAGCTCTTCGGTTTAGGCTGTTCCGCGTTCGCTCGCCGCTACTGACGGAATCACTCTTGTTTTCTCTTCCTCAGGGTACTTAGATGTTTCAGTTCCCCTGGTCTGCCTCTATCCACCCTATGTATTCAGATGGAAGTGACTGTGCATTACCACAGCCGGGTTTCCCCATTCGGACACCCCCGGATCAACGCTTGCTTACAGCTCCCCGAGGCCTTTTCGTTGTTCGCCACGTCCTTCGTCGGCTCCTGGCGCCTAGGCATCCTCCGTGTGCTCTTAGTAGCTTAACCAACTAAGCACTCTTACTTCACTTGATCAATCGCTTGACACAAGTTTCAGCTAAAAGATGTTCTAAAACGCAATTTTCGTTTCGGTATCCAGTTTTCAAGGATCAAGGTTCTTGCATGTTATGGTGGAGCCAAGGAGGATCGAACTCCTGACCTCCTGCTTGCAAGGCAGGCGCTCTCCCAGCTGAGCTATGGCCCCATAAAAGGGAATTCAATTATTAAGTGGTGGGCCTTAGTGGACTCGAACCACCGACCTCACCCTTATCAGGGGTGCGCTCTAACCAGCTGAGCTAAAGGCCCTTAGTCTTGCATATACTCTTACGGAAAACCCATAAGATTGCGCTTGGCAGCGTCCTACTCTCCCAGGACCCTTCGGTCCAAGTACCATCGGCGCTGGAGGGCTTAACGGTCGTGTTCGGGATGGGTACGCGTGGAACCCCTCCGCCATCGCCACCAAACGCTTGAAAGAGGTTTGCTCTCTCAAAACTGAGCAACGAGTGAGTGTTGCCGGAAGTCAAGCTTCCGTATTTGAATGTTTCCGCTACGGGAAACGATTCTCCATAGAAAGGAGGTGATCCAGCCGCACCTTCCGATACGGCTACCTTGTTACGACTTCACCCCAATCATCTACCCCACCTTCGGCGGCTGGCTCCCTTACGGGTTACCCCACCGACTTCGGGTGTTGTAAACTCTCGTGGTGTGACGGGCGGTGTGTACAAGACCCGGGAACGTATTCACCGCGGCATGCTGATCCGCGATTACTAGCAATTCCGACTTCATGCAGGCGAGTTGCAGCCTGCAATCCGAACTGAGACCGGCTTTATAAGATTGGCTCCGCCTCGCGGCTTCGCTTCCCGTTGTACCGGCCATTGTAGTACGTGTGTAGCCCAGGTCATAAGGGGCATGATGATTTGACGTCATCCCCACCTTCCTCCGGTTTGTCACCGGCAGTCACTCTAGAGTGCCCAGCACCACCTGCTGGCAACTAAAGTCAAGGGTTGCGCTCGTTGCGGGACTTAACCCAACATCTCACGACACGAGCTGACGACAACCATGCACCACCTGTCTCCTCTGTCCCGAAGGCCTACGCTATCTCTAACGTATTCAGAGGGATGTCAAGACCTGGTAAGGTTCTTCGCGTTGCTTCGAATTAAACCACATACTCCACTGCTTGTGCGGGTCCCCGTCAATTCCTTTGAGTTTCAGTCTTGCGACCGTACTCCCCAGGCGGAGTGCTTACTGTGTTAACTTCGGCACCAAGGGTATCGAAACCCCTAACACCTAGCACTCATCGTTTACGGCGTGGACTACCAGGGTATCTAATCCTGTTTGCTCCCCACGCTTTCGCGCCTCAGCGTCAGTTACAGCCCAGAAAGTCGCCTTCGCCACTGGTGTTCCTCCACATCTCTACGCATTTCACCGCTACACGTGGAATTCCACTTTCCTCTTCTGCACTCAAGCTGTCCAGTTTCCAGTGCGACCACAGGTTGAGCCCATGGTTTAAACACCAGACTTAAACAGCCGCCTGCGCGCGCTTTACGCCCAATAATTCCGGACAACGCTTGCCCCCTACGTATTACCGCGGCTGCTGGCACGTAGTTAGCCGGGGCTTTCTTCTCAGGTACCGTCACTTCTCTAGCAGTTACTCTAGAGAACGTTCTTCCCTGGCAACAGAGCTTTACGATCCGAAAACCTTCATCACTCACGCGGCGTTGCTCCGTCAGGCTTTCGCCCATTGCGGAAGATTCCCTACTGCTGCCTCCCGTAGGAGTCTGGGCCGTGTCTCAGTCCCAGTGTGGCCGTTCACCCTCTCAGGTCGGCTACGCATCGTCGCCTTGGTGAGCCGTTACCCCACCAACTAGCTAATGCGCCGCAGGCCCATCCCTCGGTGACAGATTGCTCCGCCTTTCAGCCTCCTAGCAGGAGCTAAGAGGAATTATCCGGTATTAGCTACCGTTTCCGGTAGTTATCCCAGTCCAAGGGGCAGGTTGCCTACGTGTTACTCACCCGTCCGCCGCTAAGTTGATCAAGAGCAAGCTCTCTCACAACTCCGCTCGACTTGCATGTATTAGGCACGCCGCCAGCGTTCGTCCTGAGCCAGGATCAAACTCTCCAATAAAGTATTGAAAGAGCGATTCGCTCATTTTGAAACATCTGACGAGAATTTCTTCTCTTCATTTTGGAACTCGCCAAGCGAATTCCCACTCACTCGTTGTTCAGTTTTCAAAGATCAAAGTCTCTTTCAGTTCATCACCGCGTCTCTTGCAGCGACCTTTATAATATATCACAGTCTAGTTGTTATCGTCAAGCACTTTTTTTAATTTCTTTTTCAAAGCGTTTTTCGATAACCTGCTGTTCCATATGTTGTCCGAAGAGCCGAATATTAATGTATCACATAACGCGAATCCGCGTCAACTACCCAAATAAGGTAATTTTTAAACCCACAAGCATGACCACTCCTGGAAGACCTAGAACGGATACGGTTCCTATCGTCACCGGGTTCAGCGGAATGTACACCGTTCCCGCCAATTGAGTGAAATCGACGATGTACAGCCCCACTGCGGCCAGAATCAGGTGGGAGCCGAAAAGGCCCAGCCACCCCCAGCCCAATCTTTTTTTAAAAACGACTGCGATCAGTAGAACTGCGGAGAGTATCAGTATGATTGCCGCTATTGTTCTCATTGCCGCTGCCTCCTCATCTTCGAACGCTTCTTATAACTGATTGCTCTTTAGTCCAATTCTTTTGGCATGCTTCAGGTGAATTTGATATTTTCGCTCTGCGGCCTCCAAAATATAAATAGCATAATCAATCTGGTCCTGACCGACTGCTTCGTCAAACATCAGATGAGCTCTTTCCCATTCTATTTGAGCCTTCCTCACATCAGTAAACACATCCCAACTTTCATCTTGATCCTCCCCCGGTCCGTTATCGTCCTTCCGAAGCCACCCGCTCCACCAGCCCATCTTCATTCCTCCTTTGTAATGAATTGTCTATGACGGATAAAGTTGATTGCCGTACATTCTCATTCATATCGAAACAAGGACAAACTTAGAACCAGGAAGTGATACGTTCTCATTGACGGATACGGATTTCTTAAAAATTCCATAAAAAAAGAAGCCCTTAACGGACTTCTGTCTCTAAATACGGCTATGGCATTAAAAAAGCTCGCGCCGGCCCTCCAGCGCCTTGGACAAGGTGACCTCATCGGCATATTCGAGATCGCCGCCAACAGGCAAACCATGAGCGATTCTTGTTACTTTAACTTCAAAAGGACGGACAAGCCGGGAAATATACATCGCCGTCGCTTCTCCCTCAATATTGGGATTTGTAGCCAGAATAAGTTCCTGCACTCTTTCATCACTGAGCCTTGTAAGCAGTTCTTTTAACCGGATATCGTCGGGTCCGACGCCCTCCATTGGGGAGATAGCGCCCTGCAGCACATGATAATACCCATTGAATTCTTTGGTCCGCTCCATGGCGACAAGATCCTTGGAATCCTGTACCACGCAAATGACCGAGACGTCGCGCGTTTTGTCCTGGCAAATCCGGCACGGGTCGGTATCGGTAATATTGCAGCAGACCGAGCAATAGTGAAGATTGCGTTTTACGCTGACAAGCGCTTTGGCAAAATCAATCGTCTCGTCTTCTTTCATGTTCAGCACATGAAACGCAAGCCGCGCGGCCGTCTTGGGGCCGATTCCCGGCAAACGCGTAAAAGCATCGATCAGCTTGGCAAGCGGTTCGGGGTAATACATCCGTTAGAACAAGCCTGGAATTTTCATACCGCCGGTAAATTTGCCCATATCCGAGCTGGCCAGTTCTTCCGCTTTGGTCAAAGCGTCATTCACTGCCGTAAGAACCAAATCCTGGAGCATTTCCACATCTTCCGGGTCTACTGCTTCCGGCTTGATTTCGATGGACAGCAATTTCTTGTGTCCGTTAATCTGAACAGTTACGACTCCGCCGCCGGAGGAGCCTTCCACCGTTTTGTTACCAAGCTCTTCTTGGGCTTTCAGCATCTGCTCCTGCATTTTTTTGACTTGCTTCATCATTTGGTTCATATTGTTCATTTGTTATCTCTCCTTGTTAATGCGCGCAACCTGCGCGATTGATATGCTGCGGGTTAATCTTTGATGACAATGAGGTCTTCACCAAAAAGCTGAATGGCTTCGTCAATCCAAGGTTCCTTGGCGGCTTCTCCAGTCTCATGTTCATGTTCCAGGCGAAGTTCTTCCTTTGGCGCAGACTGCGCCGATTTCGCAGAGGCTTCATTCCAATCCCGAAGCATGACAGTAACCAAACGGTACGGCTTGCCCAGACGAGCCTCCAGCACACGTTCGATAACCTGCTTGTTGGCCGATTTCTCGGTGGTTTCCCGATGTATCGTGTTCTTAAACGCCACGAGCACCGCGTCGTCGGTCATTGATACGGGCTCGCCATCGACAAACCAGGCGTGAACCGTTACCTTCTCTTCCTTAACGGCCTGAAGCACCTGACTCCATTGTTTATAGGTGTTCGCAAAATCCCCGCTATCCTTGCCTGCTATGAATTTATCCATTTGCGGCGGAAGCTTGGAGGCGGAGGATATTCGCGGAGCGGCGGAAGCACGGCCGCCAGCCGGCTTCGAAGCAGCGCTGTCCCGGCCATTTCCAGGCACACCGCCGGACTGAAGCGCTTGCTCCAGCTTCTTCTCCAGAGCGGCAATTTGCCGCTTGAGCACATCCAGCTCCCCATGATCGACCGGCGCGGCACCGCCATTAATATGCGCCTGCACTCCGGAGCTGCTCTCCTTCTCCTGCGGACTGCAGAGCTTCATAAGCGCCACCTCAAACAACGTCTGCGGATGCGTGGCATATTTCATCTCGCCTAAATAACGGTTCAGCGTGTCTACAATGTCGAACAGCCGCTCACGCGAGAAGGCCGAAGCCATATCCTGGAATTCCGCCGGATTCAGCACCCGGTCGGTCAGCCCGGCCGAACCCGGCACCATCTTGATCATGAGCAGATCGCGGAAGTAATACAGCAAATTTTCGAGACATTTGTCGGCGCTCTTCCCCTCATGCATCAGCTGCTCGACCAATTCAAGCAGCCCACCCATATCGCTCTCCAAAATGGCTTTGGCCAAGCGGGCAAATTGCTCCGCCGGTATGCCGCCGGTCATCCCGAGCACCTGCTGATAGGTTACATGTCCGTCGGTAAAGGAAGAGATTTGATCCAGAACGCTGAGCGCATCGCGCATCCCTCCGTCCGACAGGCGGGCAATATACTGCAGCGCGTCATCCTCGGCGGATATGCCCTCCTTCTCGCAAATAACCTTCAGCCGGTTTGTCTGTTCCTCAAGCGAAACTCTGCGAAAATCAAAGCGCTGACAGCGTGATATAATCGTCGCCGGCAGTTTATGAGGCTCTGTTGTCGCCAAAATGAACATGACATGCGCAGGCGGCTCCTCCAGTGTCTTCAGAAGGGCATTAAACGCCTCCGTAGTCAGCATATGCACTTCGTCAATAATATACACTTTACGCCGCACCTCGGTAGGGGCGTACTTCACTTTATCCCGCAGGTCGCGGATTTCCTCCACGCCCCGGTTGGATGCAGCGTCGATTTCCTGCACATCCATTACCGCGCCCGAAGCAATCCGCAAGCAGGAAGGACATTCATTGCACGGTTCCGGTCCCGGGCCCCGCTCGCAATTGACCGCTTTGGCCAATACTTTGGCGGCAGTCGTCTTCCCGGTACCCCGAGGGCCACTGAACAGATAGGCGTGTGAAACCCGCTGTTCGCGAATCGCGTTCTGAAGCGTCTGGATAATGTGCTGTTGTCCGACCATGTCCTGGAACGCCTGAGGCCGCCAGGCACGGTACAACGCGATGTGTTCCAATTAAGCATTACCCTCTTTCAACCGCCGCTTCCCGGGCGTTTATCGCTTCATCATTATACTATATTCTCCGCCTTAAGACCAAAAACAAAAAGCATCTTCGCTTGTCGCAAAGATGCTTGATATGTTCATAATTTAAACCGCGCACCTGTTATTGATGACTGCGATCCGAGCGGCAACCCTACGCGGCTGCTCGGGCTAGGCTGCCCTCCGGCACAAGAGCAAACTTGCTTATGGCTGCTTCCTTCCGGACCTGACCAGGTTCACAAGCGCTCATTGCGGAGGACCCAACCGTCAACACAGCGCGTAGGGACCAAACCTCACATCGACAGCACCTCTAACAGGAATTCAACCTCGCTATAGCGGATTGCGAGTTACAGGGCACCGCTACCTCCCCGTCTAGCACGGCGAAGATAAGTATAGCCTACGCCAAAGCAAAAATCAACTGGATAAGAAAACCGGCTTCGTCGTCCTTATAGGTCCGCAGCTTTCAGGTCTTCATTAAGGAAAAAATAAAGCCCTCCGCCATAAGACGGAGGGCTCTCTACCGATCATTGCCGACCAGCGGCAAACCGGATTAGATTCCGTATTTCTTCTTGAATCTGTCGACGCGGCCGCCGGCATCCAAGAACTTCTGCTTGCCAGTAAAGAACGGATGGCATGCGGAGCAAATTTCGACGCGCAGATCCTGTTTCACAGAACCAGCTTCGAACGTGTTGCCGCAGGCGCAAGTTACGGTTACGACATTATATTTCGGTTGAATTGCAGTTTGCATTTAGATTTCACCTCTTTTGCCCTGAGCCTCAGGCGGACCCAGAGTTAATATAAGACACATAGACACAGTTTATCACGAACATAGCTTGGAAGCAATAGATTTCCCTTTGAATTAAATATTACGGATTTGCGGCGAAACCCCAGCAACGGCTTTCTTGGACCTGGCCTCCCCAGCCGGAGGTACATGCGTATACGAGCCGATCACCACTTCCGGCAGTTCCTCCCGAAAGATCTCAAGCATGGTCTTCATTCCCAGGATCTCGCCTCGGGCCGGCGGAATCAGCTCAAGATAGCTCTCCGGGTCAATATTAAGATTACGCATCTGGATGAGCTTGAGGCCGGTACGCCTCACAAATTCCACCATCGCTTCAACCTCTTCCTCCCGGTCGGTGACCCCCGGAAATACCAGATAGTTGATGGAAGCGTAAACACCCTGCGACGCCGCATACTTTAGCGATTTCTCCACATTGGCCAGCGTGTAGCCGCGAGGCTTGTAATAGGCGTTGTAATGATCATCCAGCGCGCTGATGGTGCTAACACGCATCAAATCGAGTCCGGCGTCGACAATTCCGCGGATATGATCGCTAAGGCCGGCGTTCGTATTAATATTGATATAACCCATATCGGTAACGGACCGGACTTCACGAATGGCTTCAATAATCAGCTTCGCCTGTGTAGAGGGTTCACCCTCGCAGCCCTGGCCGAAGCTGATAATGGATTCCGGCGTCTTCAAATGCTCCAGCATAACTTCCACAATTTCTTCTACCCTCGGCCGGAAATTCATCCGCGTCTGCGGCGAGACAAAGCCGCTGTCATCCGGCTGTTCGGAAATGCAGCCGAAACAGCCCGCATTGCAAGAATAGGATACCGGAACGCCCCCCTCCCAGCGGTTCAGAAACGTATTGGATGAGGTGAGACATTCATAGCCGAGTGCGCAATTGGAGAGATGCCCGTACAGACGGTTCTCCGGATATTTGCTAGTCAAGCTGTTCACCCCGCTGCGCACCGCATCGCGGTCGCAGTTGAGCGGATTCCATTTGTAAGAATCATCGGTCTGTTCAGCGGCCACGTAAAAGCCTCCGTCTTTCCACACGACTGCTGAATAACCGAACAGCGGCAGCTTGTACGATTTATCCGTCTTGACATATCCCGGCACACAGAGACGGGTAAAGCCCTGCGGAAGCAGCGCTCCTACCGCATGCGAGCCTTCCGGCAGCGGCAGCATTTCACCGGTAGACGGGTTCATCCCGACGGCTCTCGTATTCGGCAGTAGAGAAAGCGTTGCCCCTTCAGGCAGCGGAATTAATTCTTCCTCCAGCAGTTCGACAATCATATCCCCGCTGCGGGCCAGCCCGTGCAGTTCGGGATGATCGTATACGTTTCCTTGCCCGTCGGCATATACCAGATGCATAGTATTCTCCTCTTGAACTTATTTCTTAGGTGGTAGTCGTTACGGGAGCGGTCTTTGTGCGTATCGGCCGCCGAGCGGAAGCCCCGCTGTTCGATGTGCCTCCGCTGCTTGCGGTAGCGGCTGCCGAATCTTTGCCGCCCGAAACATCGAAGGAAGCCAGGAACTCGGCGTTCGTCTTGCTGTCGCGCAGCTTTTTAATAAAGCTCTCCACAAAGTCGTAGGAGTCGTTCATACTTTTGCGGATCGCCCAAATGGTATCCAGTTCTTCCTTGCTCAGCAGCACTTCTTCGCGGCGCGTACCGGAACGGCGGATATCGATAGCCGGAAAAATGCGGCGCTCCGCAAGCTTCCGGTCAAGATGAAGCTCCATATTGCCCGTACCCTTGAACTCTTCATAAATAATGTCATCCATCCGTGAGCCGGTATCAATCAGCGCCGTCGCGAGAATGGTCAGGCTTCCGCCTTCCTCGACATTCCGCGCCGAGCCAAAGAACCGCTTAGGCCGATGAAATGCCGCCGGATCGATCCCGCCGCTAAGGGTCCGGCCCGAAGGAGGCACAACAAGATTATAGGCGCGCGCAAGGCGGGTGATGCTGTCCAGCAGAATAACGACGTCTTTTTTGTGCTCGACAAGACGAAGTGCCCGCTGAAGCACCAGTTCCGCCACCTTGATATGATTTTCAGGAAGCTCGTCGAACGTCGAGGCGACCACTTCGCCTTTGACGGAACGCTGCATATCGGTTACTTCCTCGGGGCGTTCATCAATCAGCAGCACAAACAGTTCGATCTCAGGGTTGTTCGTGGAGATGCTGTTGGCAATTTCTTTGAGCAGGAGCGTCTTGCCGGCTTTGGGAGGAGCGACGAGCAATCCGCGCTGCCCTAGGCCGACAGGTGCGAGCAAATCCATGATGCGGGTGGACAAATGGGTAGGCGAGGCTTCAAGCGAAAGCTTATCCTGGGGATATAGCGGCGTAAGCGCCGGAAAATGAAGCCGTTCGGCCGCGCTGGCCGGATTTTCGCCATTGACGGCATTGACCTGCAGCAGTCCGAAATAACGTTCATTCTCTTTGGGGGTCCGGCATTTGCCGGATACCAAATCTCCGGTACGGAGATCGAATTTGCGGATTTGCGAAGCCGAAATATAAATATCCTCAGCGCTTGGCAAATAGTTGATCGGTCTAAGAAAACCGTAGCCCTCGGGCAATATTTCCAATACGCCTTCCATAAACATCAGACCACTTTGCTCCGCCTGTGCGCGCAGAATAGCAAAGATCAGTTCCCTCTTCTTCATCTGCCCATAATAGGGAATCTGATATTTCTTTGCCAACTTGTATAAGTCGGTCAGCTTCATTTCTTCCAAGTCGGAAATTTGAAGATCCATATAATAACCACCTATTCAATTTAGATAAATTCGAAAAAAGTGTATCACTCAAAAATAGTGACAGAGCAATCCTGGCATTTCAGAAAAAATAGGTGACAGAATGCAAGAGGGTGGGTGAGCGGCAACAGGACGCGATGAGCGCCGGTGGATAACCGCAGGGACATTATGCTGGCAACTAGCATATGTCTGAATTCAGAAGCGAGGAATTTGTTGCACAACATCATATGATAGCTGATTTGGCTACATATTTGATTTCGCTTAACTAGTTGCAGTTGTATGGCAAAAATCCTCATTAGGATAGCATTACCCAAAACAGAAGAAGATATGCAGGTTGTCAAAAATTTTATGAAAATCGGGGGATTCCTTAACGGATCGGCACGGCGGCCGCCAATAACCATGATTGGTTATTGGCGGAACACCATGCGCTCCGCTCCAGGTATAAAAGCTCTCGAGGATTACTCTTTCTCCCGCCACACTTCAGCACCCAGTTCACGAAGGTTGGGTACGAGATTATCATAGCCGCGGTCGATATACTCGACACCGGTCACTTCCGTGATGCCGTCTTCTACGGTCAATCCGGCGATAACCAGCGCAGCACCGGCCCTAAGATCCGCCGCTTTAACTTTGGCCGCATTCAGCCTGCTGCCTTCAATTATGGCAGATCTTCCTTCAACGCGTATCTTCGCCCCCATTCGCAGCAGCTCCGGAACATGCTTGAAGCGGTTGCTGTAGACGAAGTCGCTAAGCACGCTAACACCCTTCGCCTGCGTCAGCATACTGGTCATCGGCGATTGCAAATCGGTAGCAAACCCGGGGTAGACAAGCGCCTTAACATCAGCCGGCTCGTAAGCCATCTTGCCAATTACCCGGATGCTCTCATCCAGTTCCTCCACTTGAACGCCCATTTCCAGCAGCTTGGCCGTCAGCGCTTCCAGATGCTTGGGAATAACGTTGTCTATCAGCACATCGCCGCGCGTCGCTGCCGCCGCGATCATGTAGGTCCCTGCCTGAATCCGGTCGGGAATAATGGAGTGACGGCAGCCGTGCATCTCTGTTACGCCTTCGATCCGGATGGTTTCGGTTCCGGCGCCCTTAATGACAGCGCCCATGGAATTAAGTAAAGTCGCTACATCTATAATCTCAGGCTCTTTAGCCGCATTTTCGATAATGGTAGAGCCTTTGGCCCGGGAAGCCGCCAGCATAATATTAATAGTCGCGCCTACGCTGGATACATCCAGATATATCTTTGCGCCGCGCAGCTCTTTAGCATATAAATGAATGGCGCCATGTTCGTTGGTTACGCTCGCGCCGAGCGCCTCGAATCCTTTGATATGCTGGTCGATAGGTCTTGGCTCGAAATTGCAGCCTCCGGGAAGTCCGATGGTCGCTTCTTTGAAGCGTCCAAGGAGCGCACCCATCATGTAATAAGACGCCCGAAGCTTCTTGACAGGCCCGTTAGGCATAGGAATGGAAACAACCCGTGAAGGATCGACTCGCATCTGACTGCCCGACCATGATACTTCAGCGCCAAGCTCTTGCAAGATTTCAGAATAGACGGCCACATCGCTAAGGGAGGGCAAATTATCCAGAATAACTTCCGATTCAGCCAAAATCGCCGCAGGAATGAGCGCAATCGCGCTGTTCTTTGCACCGCTGATTGTCACCATGCCTTGCAGCGGACGCCCACCGCCAATCATTAATTTTTCCATCGAATATCTGGTTCCCCCTAGATGTATTGCAGTTACTGTTGGCAATACGAACTGCGGCATGTTGAATAATGACAGGAGGGCGCGGCGGAGCCGCCTGCATCACGGCCCCGCTGCCCGCCATACCGGATTAAACCATAAGGGTTATAAGGCATTAATTGTCTGTATTTAAACGGAAAGACACCGGCTAAGCGGTGTACTCTCCATATGACGCTATTCAGTTCATTATAACCGAATCAAGCGAACTTGCCTATTATAAACGATTTACGCTTTGTTGTTGGAACCGAATTCGCGGATTTTGCCGATAACGGTTTGTTTGATCGCTTCGCGGCCCGGTGCGATAAATGTACGAGGGTCATAGGCATCCGGTTTAGCTGCCAGCACTTCGCGAACAACCTTAGCGAATGCGATTTGGTTCTCGGTGTTCACGTTGATCTTGGAAGTTCCCAGGGAGATTGATTTGTCAATGTCATGTTTCGGGATGCCTGTACCGCCATGGAGAACAAGCGGAATTTTAACCGCGTCACGAACTTCTTCCATTTCCTTGAATCCAAGGTTAGGCTCGCCGTGGTAAGGGCCGTGTACGGAACCAAGCGCCGGAGCCAGGGCATCCACGCCGGTTTCTTTTACGATAGCTACGCACTCTTCCAGTTTGGCATACATGATGCCGCCCACAACGTCGTCTTCCTGTCCGCCAACCGTACCGACTTCGGCTTCTACGGAAGCGCCTTTGGAATGAGCGTAATCAACGACTTTCTTAGTCATTTCAATATTTTCTTCAATCGGATGGTGGGAGCCGTCGATCATAACGGAAGTAAATCCGGCGTCGATGGCTTCTTTACACTTGTCGAAGCTCGAACCATGGTCAAGGTGAATAGTTACCGGAACGGTAATTTTCATATCTTGAATCAGGCCTTCTACCATTTTCACCACAGTGTTAAAGCCGCCCATATGACGCGCTGCGCCTTCGGATACACCGAGAATAACCGGGGATTTCTCTTCTTCAGCGGCACCCAGAATCGCTTGGGTCCATTCGAGGTTGTTGATGTTGTACTGACCAACCGCATATTTTCCTGCAAGAGCTTTGCTTAACATGTCTGTCATTGATACCAATGGCATAATTCA
Organism: Paenibacillus durus ATCC 35681; assembly: GCF_000993825.1. NCBI lineage: Bacteria > Bacillati > Bacillota > Bacilli > Caryophanales > Paenibacillaceae > Paenibacillus > Paenibacillus durus. The sequence continues at coordinate 4,874,858 of NZ_CP011114.1, read as the reverse complement.
TCCTCCTAAAGATAGTTTATCGCTATTTTTAATGAAGCCGACATCACATACAGGCCTATTATAGCACAACCTGTCTCAAATACTAAATAGGGTAGATAAAAAAACGTCCCAGCGGGACTAAATTCGTCCACGTCCCCTTGATATGATGACTTCATCCTCTTTTTATTCCCTAGGAACTCCCCCTAAAAAGGGACTCCGCTCACCGCAGAGTCCCCACTTTAGCTGCACTGGTCGATAGATCCGCTACGTAAATGCAGATTAACCGCCACCCGCATTTCATCAATATCGAAGGGTTTCGTGAAATGCATAAGCGCTCCCAGCTTCGTCGCTTCCTTGATCATGTCCAGTTCACCGTATGCGGTCATCATGATTACTTTAACCCCTGAATTGATCTCTTTGATATGTTTCAGAATTTCCAGTCCGTCCATTCCCGGGATTTTCATATCGAGGAGGACCAGGTCGGGGCAGTCGCTGCGTACGATGTCTAAAGCCGCTTTTCCGTTAGCTGCCTGTAAAGTCGTGTATCCTTCGCTATTAAAAACCTCCATAAGCAGGATTCGAATCCCATTTTGGTCATCGACAATTAATACTTTCTTTTTCTCCATTCGTAACCCTCCTTCAGTATAACGCAGATTCACCACACCGCTCCGTCGGTCCTTCTCATAAATCCGTTACGATGAACTATAATTCGTGCTTGACCGCCAAAATCCTGCTAACTGGTAAAAATGCGTAATTGCGCGTCCTAAAACAGTACAAATGAGGGTTGCCGAGCCCAAGCCAAAAATACCTGCAAAGCGTGTCTCGGACATCCGAAGCATGACTTAAAGTACACTCTGGTCCTTGTGGAGGGACTCCCGAATACTCTGTAAACGTAAAAAAGCCTCCCGCAAGGGAAGCTCTTTGATGTTCCGGAGGTCCGGATAAGAAAAATTAGACTGCTTCTTATAATTGCTCCGCATGGGTGAGCGAGGCTTTGACAAATTCACGGAACAGCGGCTGCGGACGGTTCGGACGGGAGGTGAACTCCGGATGGAACTGTACCGCCAGGAACCACGGATGCCCCGGAAGCTCCACGATTTCGACCAGACGCCCATCCGGGGAAGTCCCGGAAATCAGCAGGCCGGCTTTTTCGATTTGATCGCGGTAGGAATTGTTGAACTCGTACCGGTGACGGTGACGTTCATATACCAGCTCTTCCCCATAACAGGACATAGCCAGGGAGTTCGGCTGAAGCTTGCAGGGATAAAGGCCCAGGCGCATGGTACCCCCAAGATCCTCGATATCCTTCTGCTCCGGCAGCAGGTCGATGACCGGATGCGGTGTTACCGAATCGATCTCCGAGCTGTTGGCTCCCGTGAGTCCCAGGATGGAACGGCCATATTCAATGACGGATACCTGCATTCCCAGGCAGATGCCGAAGAACGGAACACCCTGCTCGCGGGCATAGCGAATCGCGGAAATTTTGCCTTCGATGCCCCGATCGCCGAAGCCGCCCGGAACGAGGATTCCACCGACGCCGCGCAGCACATCGGCCACATTCTCGTCCGTCAATTCCTCAGCGTTCACCCAGCGGATGCTGACTTCGGAGTTGGCGTCAAATCCCGCATGGGAGAGGGACTCCACCACGCTGAGGTAAGCGTCATGCAGCGCCACGTATTTGCCGACAATCGCGATCTCCACATTGCGCTCCAGCTTGTTGATGCGCGCGAGCATGGCTTCCCATTCGCGCATATCCGGCGCCGGTGTAGTCAGCTTCAGATGGTTGACGACAATCTCGTCAAGTCCTTCGTCGCGGAGATTAAGCGGAACCTCATACAGTGTCGAAGCGTCCCGGCATTCCACAACCGCATTTGCGTCGATGTCGCAGAACAGCGCAATCTTGGCCTTCATGTCCGCAGAAAGCTCATATTCCGTTCGGCAGACAATCACATTCGGCTGAATCCCGATGCTGCGCAGCTCCTTGACGCTGTGCTGGGTCGGTTTCGTCTTCACTTCACCAGCAGCCTTAATATAAGGAATGAGGGTTACGTGGATATACATTACATTTTCACGGCCGATATCGCTCTTGATCTGACGGATAGCTTCCAGGAAGGGCAAGCTTTCAATGTCGCCGACGGTGCCGCCGATCTCCGTAATGACGACGTCCGAACCGGTCTCACGGCCGGCGCGGAATACGCGCTCCTTGATTTCGTTCGTAATGTGGGGGATGACCTGAACAGTGCCGCCCAAGTACTCGCCGCGTCTTTCTTTGCTGATCACCGAGGAGTAGACTTTACCTGTCGTCACGTTGCTGTTCTTGGACAGGTTGATGTCGATGAACCGCTCATAGTGTCCAAGGTCGAGGTCGGTCTCCGCACCGTCATCCGTAACGAATACCTCGCCGTGCTGATACGGACTCATCGTTCCCGGGTCCACATTAATGTACGGATCGAATTTTTGAATCGTCACTTTGAGACCCCTGTTTTTGAGCAGCCTGCCTAGAGAAGCGGCCGTGATTCCCTTGCCCAGGGAGGATACCACGCCACCCGTTACAAAAATATACTTTGTCACTGCATAACCCTCCTAAATAAAATCCGTGTGATTCAGGCGACGTATGATGTTATCGTAACCCGTTTTCAGATCGTCAAAACGAAGAAATTCAAAAGTCGCTGAGTCCCGCCTAAAAAACTCCCGCCATCATTCGAATAGCTGAAAAAACGGCGTTGATCCGGCATCAAAATGCCATCTAAAAAAACAAAAAAGTGACACCCGTAGAGCCGGGGCACTTTTTATTTTTGAAATATAGAATTACCTTTCACCATAAGCCCATCAAATAGTTTACTCTGTCGGCTTTATTGATGTCAAGGAAGAATTATTGAGATGGAAGTTCCTTAATATTTGTCGTCATCTTCCTCATCCGCGCTGTCTTCGTCGGTCTCTTCCTCGGAGTCCTCATCGTCCAAATCCTCGTCTTCCAGATCTTCATCATCCATAACGACATCTTCATCGACTTCCTCTTCGCTGTCATCGTCGGAATACAGGTCGTCGCGGTCCTCGTCGATCACGTCGAAGTCTTCTTCGTCGCCAGAGTAGGCATCTTCTTCCTCGGTAAAATCGTCATCCTCCATATCGTCGTCGTCATCATTAATGATGCGCGGACGTTTGGAGTTGCCGATCGGATCATCGGAGCGTTCCAGCGGATACCAGCGTTTCAGGCCCCACAGATTTGTTCCGACACAGGCAAAGCGCCCGTCAATGTTAATTTCGGTATATAACTGGGCGATCGTATCGTTGATTGCTTCATCGGACATTCCGCGCAGCTTGGCCACCTCGGCCATCAGGTCACGGTAATAGAACGGCGTATTAGCCGCCTTCAGAATTAGAAAAGCCAAGTCTACCATCGGCATTTCTTTGATTTTCTCAGGATCGAGCTTCAAATTAAGTGGCGTACTCACTTCTCAGAGACACTTCCTCTCACGCATTGTTCACGCTATGGCTTTATTCAGGCGTTATATCATTAATATCCATTGACAAACCTAAGTAAAACCTATTTGGGAACAAAATGCAAGTGAATTCAAGCGCATACGGCGAACCCCGCTCCTTATAGAACGATATCGGCGTCTTTAAGAGATTTCTGGGGTATTCCCGGCATCTCCAGAAGGCTTGTCCAACCGAATGTCGGGGATAGGCGGACAGAAGCAGAAACGGCTGCGCCGCTCATAATGAATCTTGCTGTTTTGAAAAAAGGCGGAGGAGGCTTCCTCCGCACCTGACTGTATCCACGCCAAGGAATGGCTCCGGCGGCGTTTGTTTCAAAGAGGGCTTTTACCTCTTTCGATATTTTATGTGTTCCGTACTCTTTTGACACGCTAGACGGCCTATTTCGGCAAAAAAGGGCAAGTTCCCATGCGGGCTCCTCCACTCCTTCATAAAATATCGGAGCATGGCAACAGGAGGGGATAGCGAAAAATGGACTATTACGAATTTTGGCAAGCGGTGATAAAAGAAATAGCGGCCGCTCCCGCAAACGAAGAACGCCGCATCGTCACTTTTCACAATCCCCGTCAGTATGCCGGAGCGCTATCGCAGTGGAAGTCTCTAAAGCCCAGCCGGCCCGGACTGCGTAAAGTCAAAGTTTCTCCGCTGATCCGAGCCTTTGTTATGCCTGCCGCCAGCGCCGTGAAGCTGATGCATAAATACACCGGAGCTCTCACTATTGAAGAAGATTTGCGCATACAGATCCATTCTTCTGCCGCATCCCCTACCTCGCCCAAGACTTCCCATTACCTGCCTTGGGGCGTAAAGGCGATCCGCGCCCCTCAAGCATGGTCAAGATCGACCGGCGTTCATATTAAAATCGGCGTCATCGATACCGGTGCAGATTACCTTCATCCCGACCTTAGAGCTTCACTCGCCTCCGGGGTGAATCTGCTGCACCGGGGCATTCTGCCGCTCGACGACAACGGGCACGGCACGCATATCGCCGGAACGCTCGCTGCGGCGGGCGGCACACGGGGCATGATGGGCGTGGCGCCGCGCTCCCTGATCTACCCCGTCAAAGCCTTCGATCATACGGGCTCGGCCTATGTTTCCGACATTGTTCTGGGCATTGATTGGTGCGTCCAGAACCGGATCGACCTCATCAATATGAGCTTCGGAATGAAGACCCGCAGCAAAGCGCTGCATGATGTTGTCGTCAAAGCATACCGCGCCGGCATCCCGATTATCGCCTCCTCGGGCAATGACGGCAAGCGGGGAGGCGATTACCCGGCCCGATACAGCGAAACCATCGCCGTCGGAGCTATCGATCACAAGCGCCGCGTCGCCTCTTTCAGTAACCGCGGCTCGTATATCGATGTATACGGACCGGGAGAGAACGTGACTTCCTGCTGGCCCAAGGAAGGCTACAGGGAAATGAGCGGCACCTCCATGGCGACCTCGCATGTGACGGGAGCCGCCGCCCTGCTGCTCGCTCTGCGCCCGGGTCTTACGCCCCGGCAGCTGAAGCTGCTGCTGCGCCGCACCTCATCTCCTCTGCGGCTGCGCAAGGGCCAGCGCCGGGCGTCGCTGGGCGGCGGCGCCGTGGACGCGATGCGCCTGCTGCGGGCACGGACGCGGGTCCGCCGGATAGCGGCGGGCGAAGGCCCAGCCTCTACGGGATGAGACGCTTCACGGCACCGGCCGCGTCTCGCGTCTCGGATGAGGCGGCCCAAGGCTCCGGCTGCGCCTCGCATGGTCAAAGCCTTTCCCTCTGGCCCCCAGTGAAACCGCCTCCAGCGCTTAAAAGCTGGAGAAATTTTGCAGCAATCCGCTCAAAAATTTCTCCAGTAATTAAAAGATGCCGCCCCGTAGGACGGCATCAAGCTTATGATTGGCGCGGCAGACCGCGCGAGCAGCGGCCCTTTCCGGACGCTACATCCGTTCCGGCGCCGTCACGCCGACAAGGCGCAGCACGTTCGCAATCGCTTGGCGAACGGCGCCCAGCAGCGCGAGGCGCGCCAGCGTCTGAGCGGCATCCTCGGTGATTACACGCTCAGCCCTGTAGTAGCTGTGGAAGAGCGACGCCAGCTCATACACATAGCGGATCAGGCGGTGCGGAGCGTAGCCCTCCGCAGCCAAATCAATCTCGGCTGGAAGCTCGCCGACTTTGCGCAGCAGGGCGTACTCATGCTCTGCCGTCAGCTTGGAATAATCAATTGCGGCGAGTTCCGCCAGGGTGATACCCTGCTCCTCAGCTTGACGGAATACGCTGCAAATGCGCGCATGCGCATATTGTACATAGAACACCGGATTTTCGTTCGAGGTTGAGACGGCTAGATCCATATCGAAGTCGAGATGGGAATCCATGCTCCGCATGGTGAAGAAATAGCGAATCGCATCGACGCCGACTTCTTCCATCAGATCCTCCATGGTAACCGCCTTACCGGTCCGCTTGGACATTTTCACCTTCTCGCCGTCCTGGAACAGACTGACCATTTGGGCAATCAGCACAACCAGCTTGTCCGGATCATTGCCAAGCGACGCCATCGCGGCTTTCATCCGTGGAATATAGCCATGGTGGTCGGCGCCCCAAATATTGATCATTTTGTCGTAGCCGCGGCCGTACTTATCGCTGTGATAAGCGATATCCGGCGTCAGGTACGTATAGGTGCCGTCATTCTTGATCAGCACACGGTCCTTGTCGTCACCGTATTTCGTCGTCTGCAGCCATGTTGCGCCGTCCTGCTCGTACACTTCCCCTCTGTCCCGGAGCTGGTCAAGCGCCCGCAGCACTTCCCCGGTCTCATACAGCGAGGTCTCGCTGTACCAGATGTCGAAGGCGACGCGGAAGCGTCCCAGATCACGCTTGATTTTATCTAGTTCCTTCTCCAGCCCGTAGGCACGGAAAAAGGCGGCGCGGTCGCCGGGCGACAGCTCCAGAAGCGAATCTCCCTTGTCAGCGGCAAGCTCTTTGGCAAAGCCCTTGATGTCTTCGCCGTAATAGCCGTCCTCGGGCATTTCGGCCTGCTGGCCAAGCTCCTGCAAATACCGGACCTCGATCGATTGGCTCAGGTTGGAAACCTGATTGCCCGCGTCGTTGATATAGTATTCGCGCGTGACCTTGTAACCGGCGAAATCCAGCACATTACACAGCGCATCGCCAACGGCCGCCCCCCGGGCGTGGCCCAGATGCAGGCTTCCCGTCGGGTTCGCGCTGACGAACTCAACCTCAACCTTTTGTCCTTGGCCGGCGTCCGTGCGGCCGTAATCGGCACCCTGCTCCAGGGCCAGAGCAATGACCGGATAAAGATACGATTTGGACAGCGTAAAGTTGATGAAGCCGGGGCCGGCGATTTCCGCTTTTTCAATCGAGGCTTGGCTTGCATCCAGATGCTCCACGATCGCCTCGGCGATTTGGCGCGGATTACGTTTGGCAATTTTGGTCAGCTGCATAGCGGCGTTGGTCGCCAGATCGCCATGGGCTTTGTCTTTGGGCACTTCCAGCACGATAGCCGGAAGCTCTTCCCGCTGAACCAGGCCTGCTGCGACAACCGCATCGGCGATGGCTTCTTTCACCCTTTCATTAATGAGGGCAAGCGGATTTGGACGTTGTGTCATACTAAAGGTTCCTCCTGTATATGCAAACTAATGGCGAACTGTCCCGACAACTCGTCGTACACGTATAAATCGTATTCCCATTTCACTGTCAGGGAACGTTCTTGCCGTGAGATCTCCAGCATCCTTGTCTCGGTGGACAGATTAAACTGGGTATAGGGAGACCGGTAAAATCCGGGCAAACGCGCGCCGCTCCGGAAAGATTGCTCCGACTGGACGCCGCCGTGGCGGATAATCCGCAGCTCGTCATCCAGAATCTTGACCGTCGTCCGAACGGACGCATCGGCGCCATCCGGTCCCTGACCGGGTTCCTCAAAACGAATATACAGCTGCGGTCCCTTTTGCGTGGCCTCGCCGCTTACGTTAAGAATGCTTGTCTCGCCTTCATGCCGGCTTATGAGTGTGACGGAGACGCCATATTTATGCGTAAGGTTATCAGGCAACCTGGCACCTCCCGTTCTGCCTGCTTCGTTTGGGCGTTAATTCCGGTATCTTTCCCATTGTACTACTATATCCAGTTCGCCGGACCAATTCAATCGCTAATCACATTATCGCCCGGATTCCGCCCCCCTAATGCTGTATTATTTCGTCTTAAAAAAGAGCTTCAGCTTCCAGGTAGAGCCTCCGTCCTGCGTGGCATACAGCGAGGACCGTTCCAGTCCCCTGACGGCAAGCCAGCCTTCCTTCGCGCCGGTGAAAGAAATTACGCCGTCAAACCCCGGTATGCCGGGCAGATTGCTCCACTGCTTGCCGCCCGTATAGGAGCGGCCCACGCCGACCTGTTCTCCAGCCGGCGAGTAGCCGAGCAGGAAGGCTCCGCCGCCCGCAAGCTGCATATTGCCTGGCTTGCCGGAGACCGGGCCCTTGGCCAGCCCCTCGCTGCCGCTGCCCGGCGCAGGCCCGCCGCCCGCAGTGGACTGGGCGATAACGCGCCGCCATTTCCCGCCGCCGTCCGTGCTGGCGTACAGGGAATATGACGTCTGGGACATGCCGGAGCCGCCGTACAGAACCGCCCATACCTGACGGCCGTCCGCATAAATCTCGGCGCCGATCGGGTCGCTGAAGGCCGATTTCAGCTTGAGCGCCCAGCTCTTGCCGCCATCCGTGGTCTTCATTACCCGGTATCCGGCTCCCGGAACAACCGTTACCGCCCAGCCGCTGCTCCGGCTGGTGAACACAGCGCCGCGGGTGTTGGGCGGCGTCGGAATTTTGCTCCAGTTCTCCCCTCCGTCCGCCGTGTAGTAGGCAAACGCCCGGTCGTACGCGAAGCCGTGCCCCCGGTCCGTAAACTGAATCTTCGTGAAGGATACAGGCCCGCTTAACAGCCGCTTCCAATGCGAGCCGCCGTCCGTCGTTCGGATCAAATAGACCGGCTGTCCTTCCTGGACGGACGCAAGCGCCCAGCCGTATACGTTGTCAGGAAATTCGATTGTCCGAAACGACCACTGCCCTTCATAAATCTTCTGGAACGTGCAGCCGCCATCGGAAGTGCCAATCATAAAGCCGTTCCCGGCGGCGCGGCCGGTAGTTGCGCTAAGAAACTGAATATCGGCAAAAGAAAGCGGCGAGCTGCCGGCGTCCATATGCTTTTGCTGAAGCTCCTTCAGCAGCCCGTGATCGCCCGTCCCGCAGACGGGAGCGGAAGCCGCCAAAGCCGGTGTTACCCCCGTACTCCAACCGGATACCGCCAGTATTGCAGCAACGAGAAGAAGCAGCACTTTCGTACGTATTTTTTTCCGGCCAATTGCGCTTGTCAAATTCATGTTCGCACCTCCGTGGTCTGTTGCCGTATTGGGTCCTCTTCTATATATTACCCTTATTCTATGCCCATCTGAATATCCGAACTCTTCCTTTCCCATAATGAGAAGAAGAACCCAATTGCGATAAAGGAGCATGGTGTCATGGCGTTACAATCTTCTGACAAGCCTGTACGGAAAAAAAGCCGCTGGCGCAGGATACTCCTGCTGATAACCGCCCTCGCGGTCCTGCTGCTAATCTCCGCTGGCGCGCTGCTCGGCTATTTATACCAGAAGGACCTGCCGCCGATTCCGGAAGACGCCCGCTCCAGACTGATGGATTCCCATGGAAATGTGATTGCTGTCTTCTCTGCCGATGGGCGCAGCCATGATCCGGTGGGATTAAAGGATATATCGCCTCTGCTGATCCAGGCGACGCTGGCGGTGGAAGACCGTAAATTTTACGAACATGCGGGCTTTAATCTTAGGAGCATGGGCCGGGCGGTGCTGGTCAATCTGGAAAATGGCAGCCGGGCCCAAGGCGCCAGCACGCTGACCCAGCAATTGGCGCGAAATCTGTACCTTTCCCATGAAAAAACGTGGACGCGCAAGGCGAAAGAAGCGATGTACACCTTGCAGCTGGAAATGAAGTACAGCAAGGATGACATTTTGCGGATGTACCTCAATGAGATCTATTACGGTCACGGCGCATACGGCATCGAGGCGGCTTCCCGGATGTACTTCGGCAAATCCGCCGCTTCGCTCGACCTCGCGGAAAGCGCGCTCCTGGCCGGCATTCCGAAGGGGCCGACGTATTATTCGCCGTATAATCACCTGGACAACGCCAAGAAGCGCCAAAAGATCATTCTGTCCTCTATGGTGGAGATGGGTGAGATCTCACAAGCCGAGGCCGACCGAGCAGCCGGGGAAACGCTGGCTTTGAAGCCCCGCGAGGAGCAGACAGCCGAGCTGTCCGCGCCTTACTTCCGCGACTATGTCGGCGCTGCGGCGGCCAAGCTGCTCGGCATCAGCACCGATGAGCTGGAGCTGGAAGGACTGAGCGTGTATACCACGCTTGACCCGGACATGCAGCGGGCGGCGGAAGCAGCGGTGGCGCAAGGGATGGCAGGCGCGGGCGGCCTGGAGACGGCGCTCGTCTCCATCGATCCCCGTACCGGTTATATCAAGGCTATGGTCGGCGGCGTCAATTACCGGGCGAACCAGTTCAATCATGCCCTCGCAACGACCCGGCAGCCAGGTTCCTCCTTCAAGCCGATTATGTACCTGACTGCGCTGGCCGGGAAGGAGATGACAGGGCTTTCCGTCTTCAACAGTCAGCCGACCCTGTTCCATTATGATAATAACCGCAAGACGTACCAGCCCCGGAACTTCGGGGACAAATACCTCGGCGAGATCAACATGCGGCAGGCGATTGCGGCCTCTGATAATATTTACGCGGTCAACACGATTATGAAGGTGGGGCCGGAAAAGGTAATCGAGATGGCGCGCAAAATGGGTATCGTCAGCCCGCTTTCGGACGTGCCTTCGCTGGCGCTGGGCACATCGCCGGTCAGCCCGCTGGAAATGGCCGGGGCTTTCTCGGTTATCGCGGACGACGGTGTCAAGATGCCGGCAACAGCTATTCTTAAGATCGTAGATGCCAAAGGGAACGTACTATACGAAGCTCCCAAGACGGAAGGGGAAAGCGTCGTCTCGCCGGCATCGGCTTATGTATTGACCCGGCTGATGGAAGGCGTGTTCGAGACGGGAGGAACGGGCAACCGGGTAGCCTCACTGATCAAACGTCCGGTCGCCGGCAAGACCGGAACCACCGATACCGACGCCTGGATGGTCGGGTTCACGCCGGAGCTGTCCACCGCCGTCTGGGTCGGCTACGACAAGGGCCGCGATATTACGACGACCGAAGGTAGACGGGCGGCGCCGATTTTTGCGCAGTACACGGAAAAGGCGCTGGAGAACGTCCCGCCGAAAATTTTTCAGATTCCTGATGGCGTCGTCAGCGTCTATATCAGTCCGGAATCCGGCAAGCTGGCCACTGCGGCCTGTCCCGACAAAGTGCTGGAGACTTTTATCAGCGGTACCGAGCCAACCGCTTACTGCGATTTGCACGGAAACGGCCAAGAAGCGGGACAGGCCGGGGGGCCGGAGGCAAAACAGGGCGGCGGCTCCGACAAGGACCGTTCCTGGTGGAGCGATATCAAGCGTTGGTGGCTCAATTAATTCCCGTGCTTGCACAGCGGGCCAAGGACCGGTACGATGATACTCATCAAGCAAGCAGCGGCTTCTACCCGCTCTCGATTGGGAGGTGCTCTCCACCCGTGGTATCCGTGAATAGAAATGACGGCAGCGGTCCGGTAAAGCCGCTGTCTTCCCTCCTGGCCTTGCCCGCGATCAAGGCGGCCCCGCTGCTGCTCGGCCAGCATCTCGTCCGCCTCACGGAGGACGGAGAGATTCGCTGCCGAATCGTGGAGGCAGAAAGCTACGGCGGAGCGGAGGACAAAGGCAGCCATGCCTATGGCGGGAGGCGGACGAACCGCACCGATGCCATGTTCCGCGTGGGCGGCACCGCTTATGTCTATCTTATCTACGGAATGCATCACTGCTTCAATATAGTTACAGCGGAGGAGAATGATCCCCACGCGGTGCTAATCCGCGCGGTGGAGCCGCTGACTCCCCGGGATGCGCAGCTTATGGCCGCCTACCGGGAACCGCCATCCGTAGGCCGTCCGACCTCTCGGGCGGACCAGGCAAGCTGTGCCGGGCGCTGCGCATCGACCGAAGCCTTAACGGGCTGCGTCTTGACCAGCCCGGCGGGCCGCTCCGGCTGGAGAGCGGCGACGATCCCCGCAGCCTTCCGATTGTCCAGGCTGCGCGCATCAACATCCCCTACGCGGAAGAGTATGCCTGCCTCCCCTGGCGGTTCTACATTAGGGATAACCCTTATGTCTCCGCTCATGACAGCAAGGCCGAGCCCTTTATCTGGACAGGGAACCGGCCGTAATATTATAAATACCGAGTAAGCCTCTCCTTATTGCGTGAACAAATGGAGGGGCTTTTCATTATGCAACCTTTTTAAAGCTGGAAACGTCCATTATCGCATAGCATTTCCCAATAATTTGATGTTAAAGTGAATTATAGCCATTTTTAAAGAGAAAGAGGTTATGTCATGAATACCCGAAGCAAAGCCTCCAGACGAACCGCCGCTCTGTTAGCCGCTTCCACTCTCACCACCCTGCTGTTTGCCGCCGCGCCGATTGAGGCAGCTTTCGCCTCGAGTGCTTCCACTTCGCCCGCCGTCCCGTCCGCAGCGGAATCCGTCATCCTAAACGATCTGTCGTTGGAGCATTCCGGCTTTCAGGAGAACGGAACCACATACGTGCCATTGAAAGACATTTCATCCTATCTGGATCTTCAACTGCTGTGGAACGCTGATAAATCCAGTCTTGAAGTGACGGGACTTTATCAGGCCGTCAGTCTGAAAGCGGGCCAGCCCAAAGCCTATACTGCGGCAGGGAAGGTGATTATGCTGGGAGCAGAGACGCTGATCCGGGGCGGGGTAACCTATGTGCCGGAGAAGCTGTTCTCCAAAGCTTTCGGTGTACCGGTCGTCTGGAAAGGCGGCAATCGATTTGCGGTCCCATATACGCCAAGGTATATCAAGACGTCAACGGGACGCGAGCTGTTCTGGTTGAACCGGGAGTATGGCGTCCTGTACAGCGGACAGAGCGGTGCAGTGCCCCTCCGCGCAGGTATGATCCAGGTTAACGATCTCGACTGGGTGAGTATGTCCGCGCGCAGGATCAACTCGGCCAGCTATGCCGTTGAGATCGAGAATGCCAGCGGCGAGCCGCATATCAACAACACCCGCTGGCGCGCGCTTGTTTCAGGCGGCTCCCTGGTGCGCCAGGCCAAGACCCACTATAGGAATCCGCGCATGGCCGGATTGAAGCGGGATGTTTTTGCTTTTCAGGGCAATGTGGTCATGGTCGACGGGCAGAAGCTTACGCTTGTGAATCCGGACGGGCATATTTTTAAAACCTATGATCTGCTGAAGATTACCGGCATTAACGACGCCTTCGCGGTGGAATTCATGGATACCGACTTTCTGCTGGTACGGCCCTTCCAAAAAGGCACGCTCATTCTCATCGACCGCCGCAGCGGCCAGAGCGTTCAGCTGTATAAGCAACTGCTCAGCGTGGACGACCAGGCCTGGCTGGAGACATATCCCGACACCGAAATCGACTATCCCGGCGACAATCTTAGCTTTACCGGACGCTCGGAGGACACGCTTTCTTTTGAATGGACCTCTTTCACTGGAGGGCAAAAGGTTCATTTTACGTACACGCTTTCCCCTTTATCTTAAAATACATTTACTGTTATAATAATTAAATACAACCAAATCTGAAGATATAAATGAGGGACATGAAATGAAGGATACAGGTATGATCCGGAGTTTGGACAATCTTGGACGCATTGTGGTTCCCGTAGAAATCCGTATGACGCGTAATATTGATATTGGGGATCCGATTGAGTTTTTCATTTTGGACGATCACATTATTGTGCTGCGTAAATACACTTCAACGGAATGCACATTCTGCAGGAGTCTGGACAATGTCACTTATTTTAAGGACCAATTCATCTGCAACAGTTGTCTTCAGGAGCTTGCGAATCACGATCAGAGCGATCATGCGGCGGAGCAGGAGCCGGGTGAGGAAATTCATGTTCCCTCTTCGGATCTTGGCACAGGCAAAAAGAGAACCAAATCGGAAGAACTTCGCGAGCGGCTGGAGCAAACGATGCTGGAACATCCGGGCGCCAATCAGAAGGAGCTTGCCGGGATACTCGGCATCAGCCAGGCAAGAGTCAGCCAGCTTAAGCGAAAGTTCACCAGCGGCCGGTAGATGCAGCTCACGGTTCCATATAAATTTAAAGGCTTCGCCCTTCCTTAAAGCCAAGGAAAGGCGAAGCCTTCTATGCATGCAGCGGGTATCCATACCGGTAATACCCCTAATCTCCCGCCGTCTCTTTAGCCTTCGAGAGCCTGCTTTAATTCCTCGGGCGACGCATTCCACCATTCCGCATTATGCGAGACGAGCAGCGATTTGAGCGCCGCCTTCTCCTGTGCGCCCAGCCCCTCTACAATGATCCGCCTTTTAAGCGCCGAATCCAGCTTGTTCACATGATCGGCAAGAATCTTCCAGCCGCGCTTCGCTTCGCTGTCGATCCACATCTCGCAGGCGGTCAGGCCGGCATAGTGCTGTCCTTCCGGCGTACGTTCAACCGCCACCCACACAACCCACACCTGTCTGCCTTCCGGCACATCCTCGCGGTTCATGGAGAACTTGATGCCCTTCTCCACCTTGCTCTTGGCATGCATGGCACCAATGTCGATGACCGCCTCGTCGCCGTCGATAATGACAGGCGACACGTTGTTCAAGTCGATTGAGCCTGCTCCGAAGCCTTTATGCTTGCTCTTCGCGTTTACAATATTCAAGGCAATCTGTTTCTTGCTGTCCGGCTGCTTGTTGTCCATGCCGCACTCCCTTCCCTTGTGCAATTTAGTCATTTATCGGCTTCGCGCCTATCTTTGTATCCTATATTTCTACGAGAAACGCACTTGCGTCCTTCAAGAACACCGTCAGCCGTTTCTTCTTGATTAATTTAATTTTAGCTAATAATACGGCGGATGCCAACATATACATCCCGTAGAAGCTTGTCAACGGGAGGAATTACAGTATGATGCGACGATTCCGCACCACCTTTCTCTTCGCTGCCCTGGCTGCCCTCTGTCTGCTTGGAGGAGCGCTATGGGCGTTATCCGGATCACCTCTGGACTCCCGCTCCGCCGCCGCTCCTGAAGCGGCCAAGTCCCCGGCTAGTACCCGTCAGGGGACGGCTGTAAAGCCAGCCCTCCCCAACCTGCCGGTGACGCCGCCGGCCGCACAGGCGCTTAGCCGGAGAATAGCGGAGTATCACATCAGCGTACAGCTCGCTCCGGATGAAAGACAGCTGACCGCCGCCGAGACGGTAACGTGGACCCATCCCGGCCAGAAGCCGGTGAGCGACCTGTATTTTCATCTTTATCCCAATGCCTTTGCCTCGGACAAGACGACATTCATGAAAGAATCCGGCGGCAAGCTGCGCGGCGACAGCATGCCTGAGGACGGATTCGGCTCCATGACGCTGACCGATGTGCGCACGGAAGACGGCGTGTCCCTTCTGCACCGGATGCAGTACGTTCAGCCCGACGACGGCAATCCGGGCGACCGGACGCTGATCAAAGTCCATCTTCCGCAGCCGGTAAACGGCGGGGAAAGCGTGACGCTCAAGCTGCAGTATGAAGTGCGGCTGCCGAAAATCTTCGCCCGTATGGGCGAATCCGGGGATTTTGTCATGGCCGGCCAGTGGTTCCCCAAGCTTAGCGTCTACGAACCGGCTGGAACGCGCGGCGTGAAGGATGAAGGCTGGAACCTTCACCAGTATCACGGCAATTCTGAATTTTACAGCGACTTCGGCATATACAGCGTAGCTATTTCGGTCCCCAAAAACTATACGGTGGCCGCAACCGGATTCCCTGTCAAAAACCCCAAAATCGCGGAAGGACGCAAAATCTATCAGTTTTATGCCGACGATGTCCACGATTTCGCCTGGGCTGCTTCCCCTAACTTCATCTATGCGGAGGAGGCGTTCTCTGCGGCGGAAGTGCCCGGCGTGCGGATCAAGCTGTATTTGGACCCTCTGCACAAAGATCTGAAGGAGCGCTATTTCCAGGCCGCCAAAGCCGCGTTGACCGCTTTCAGCAAATGGTACGGCCCGTATCCCTATACAACGCTGTCTATCGTCGTGCCGCCTAAAGAGGGCAACGGAGCGGGAGGCATGGAATATCCCACCCTGATTACCGCCTTCGCCGCGAATAGAGACACTGCCGACACCTCGCTGGAGCGGACGGTGATTCACGAAATCGGACACCAGTATTTTTACGGCATGGTTGCAAGCAATGAATTCGAGGAAGCTTGGCTTGATGAGAGCTTCACCTCCTATGCCGAGGACAGGCTGATGGAACAGGAGTATGGGATCGCCTCCAATCTGCCGCTGCAGGCCAGTCTTGTCACTGACCCCAAGCCGCTGACTCTGAATGCCTGGAAATACGGCGGAGCAAAAGCCTACACCCAGAACGTCTACGTGCGGGGCAAGCTGGTGCTCAAGGATATCGAAAGGCAGGTCGGCTTGAAGACGATGGATTCCATTATGTCCTCATATGCCCGCAAATATCGCTTCCACCATCCTGCTACTGCCGATTTTCAAAAAGTGGTGGAGAAGGCGACCAAAAAGTCGTGGCAAGGTTACTTCGAACATTACGTATACGGCGGGGATGCTCCCGACTTCTCCGTTGAGGGCATTACCGTAAGCAAGAACAAAAAAGGCGGTTACGAATCGTTGACAACCATCGCTAATAAGGGCAGCCAATACACCGGCGTAAACGTCAAGTTCACCTTCTCTGACGGCCGGACGCTGCAGAAAACGTGGAACGGCCAAGGAGGCGAAATCACGTTCCGGCTCACTTCTGCGGCTCCTCTTGTTTCAGCCGAGGTGGACCCGGGTCACGAAGTACTGCTGGAGAACAAGCATATGAACAACTTCAGAAAAGCCTCTCTCCCCGCAGCCTTCGTTTCACGCTGGACCCTCAGCCTGACAAACGCAATCGAAACTGTGCTCGGAACTTTCGTCTGGTGAGGTGAGGAAATGAGAATTTGGATAACCCGGGGCTGGGGCAGTGTCAAGGAACAGCTGTATATTCTGATTCTGCTGTTCATCTACCGGCTGCTATGGGGATACTTGATGTACCGTTTTGTGAGATCGGCGGTTGTCCCGGCGCTGCTGCGCTACCCTTCCGAAAATGCCGGTGGCAGCGCGATAGGAAGGATGCTGTACTATATCGAGGCTCAATTGAGCCTGTCTGCCAATCCCGATGTGCGGCGCTGGCTGTGGACACTGCTGATTCTGGCCGCCGTGCGCCTGCTGGCTGCGCCGTTCATCCGCGCGGGTCTGCTGCATGAGCTGCATCAGGAGAGCAGGGGAGAACGCGGACTGTTCTTTTTTCCCGGAATGAAAAAGTACGGGCTGCCCGTTCTGCTCTTCAGCGCCGCCGAATGGGTCCTGATCCTTCTCCCCCTGTACTGGCTCCTGCCGAAGGGTTACAAGCTGCTTTTGTCGTCCTACTGGGAACCGGCGCTGCTCTTACGTATTCTTCCCTGGCTTCTCGCATGGCTGCTGTATGTATTTATTATCCGTCTGGTCCTGCTTTATATGCAGTTCGGTTATACCGGCGGCTCCGGTGTGTTCGCATCACTGCTGGTGGCCTTGCGCTGCATCCTCCAAGCTTCTGCATTGCAGGCTCTGCTGGGGGCAGGCGGCTTCCTGATCTCCTTGATTTGCGCAGTAACAGGCTGGCTATGCCCCGGGTTGCCCGCGCTGTTCATCAGGCAGCTATCGCCCCTGCCCTCCACTCTGTTCGATATGTGGGGATTGTCGGCGCAGTATCATTTGTGGCACAGCAAAACAGCGGCTCCATAAAAAGAAAATCCTGTTATCTGCTAATAAAATTGGTAAAAAGAGTTCGAATTCCGTGACAGGAATCTGAACTCTTTTTTATTTCTCAATTTCCGCCAGCCTGCCCGCCGAAAAAAGTTTGCAAAACTGTAATTCCTCTGATACAATGAGTTTTGTGTTAAGGTAACAAGTTTGTAATCTTTCAAATTCTTCTGTTATTTTGTCATATGATGTTGAATCGAGTCGATATACTGGTGCACAACAAGCCAAATCCCCGGGCACCGGGGAGCGGGGGAACCATTTTTTGGGTGAATTGATCTAGCAGCAAAGAGATCATAGGGAACCTTCAAACCGAATCCTTAAGCTAACCACGCAGGCATTTGGAAGGAGAACATAAGCTTTGAGAGGTCGACACATAAAGAAGAAACTTGCAGCTGCTGCATTGAGCCTTGTGATGGCTTTCACTTTAGGGTCCGGAAGCGCTTTCGCAGACTCCAAAATGGATACGGTTATTGCAAAAACATTGGGAACCTCATATAGAACCGGCGGAATGAGCACAGCCGGCTTTGATTGTTCCGGATTCACTAAATACGTTTATAAAAAGATGGGCCTTACCCTGCCTCGTACTTCCAAAGCGCAATACAAAGTAGGAACCTCCGTATCACGCAGCAAACTGCGTGCAGGGGATCTGGTGTTCTTCAATACGGTCGGAAGCGGCGTCTCCCATGTCGGCATTTATGTCGGCAACGGCAAATTCGCGAATTCCTCTTCTTCACGCGGCGTAACCATCAGTTCGATGAACCAGTCCTATTGGGCCAATCGTTATGTTGGCGCCAAGCGGGTTATGAGCACAAAAGCATATCAATCTGTAACTTACGATTAAACTTAGATAGCCGCCCGGAGCATGATTATGTATGTAATCAAGCTTCGGGTTTTTCTTTTCCCTATAGTTAACCTGTACACAGGTTTCAACAGCCTGAAACACTTTTTCAAAAATGAAAAAAGAAATTTTAAAGTATTAATGTTAAAAAATGGCGCTTACCTATGTTTCCTAATCGAATCTATTGCTAATCTATAAGTGTAATCACTGCTAGATTGCTTTCTTAGTATATTAAAAGTGATTGCCAAGCGACAAAAGGTTTGTTACAATAGTCGCAATGAGTTTTCAGTAACATTTTTGTAATCAGTATCGTTATTTAACGAAAATTTTGTCATGATTAGTCACTATAATTCGAACACTATTGCAAGTGCCGAGTTCCCTAACAGTAGGGAAGCGGGGGAACCATCTTTGGGTGAATTGACCTCCTATTTCATGAGGGGTCATAGGGGACCTTCTACCGAATCCTTAAGCTAACCTCGCAGGCATGTGGAAGGAGTCCAGTCCCTTGAAGAAGAAGTTGGCAGCAGCATTTCTGAGTTTATCCATCATTCTCGCGCTTGGAGCAGGCAGCGCATTCGCCGATTCCAAAATGGATCAAGTGATCGACCGTACGATTGGAACGAGATACGTATCCGGCGGTACGAGTACCAGCGGATTTGATTGTTCAGGATTTACGATGTATGTGTTCGATAAGGTCGGCATTAATCTTCCGCATCAGTCAGGCTCCCAATTCAAAATGGGCAAAACGGTATCGCGCAGCGATTTGAGATCCGGAGATCTTGTATTCTTCAACACTTCCGGACGAGGCATTTCCCATGTCGGTATTTATGTCGGTAACGATAAATTTGCTCATGCTTCCTCTTCGAAAGGCGTTACCATCAGTTCCCTGAATGACAGCTACTACGTTAACCGTTATGTTGGCGCCAAACGAGTTATGAGCTCCGATGCTTATCAAGATACGGCCGCTGATTCTCAAGATGATGATAATGTGCAATAGCATTGTTATATGAGACCCCTTCCCGGATAATGCTTTCCGGCGAGGGGGTTTTGTTCGTTTATCCTAAACATATCCGCAGCGCTTATGCCCATTTTCCGGATAATTTCTTTATTTGTTTCCAAATTTTCCTATATCTCAAAGTTTTTGCGTCGCTCTCCCCTTTTTATGTATATAATTTAAGTATAAAGGTTCCTTGCGAGGAAAGGAGGTCGCTGAACGTATGATTAGCTCTCCCGTTATCTTTCACGTCGTTCCCATGACAAGTGCGCATGCCAAGGACATTTGCGGGTGGCAGTATAAGGCGCCCTATAATATTTACGGCTGGCTGGCGTGGGATAAAATGGAGGCCCTTGGCATTGAATTCGGAGATCCGCGAATCCGAAGGGAGCAGTATGTTTCAGTATTGGATGAAAAGGATAATCTCTGCGGGTTTGCACAGCTCTTTCCGATGGTGGGAACAGTCCGGCTTGGTATCGGTATGCGCCCCGACCTGTGCGGTCATGGCCTCGGCCATTTGTTTGTAGGAGCGATTGTGAGGGAAGCGCTGAAGCGTTACCCCAGCCGTGAGGTGGATTTGGAGGTTCTGACCTGGAATCAAAGAGCGATTCGCGCTTACCGCAAATGCGGTTTCACGATCACCGATACGTACGAACGCCGCACGCCAAATGGCGAAAAACCCTTTTACTGTATGGTCTATGATAAGTCCTCCGCTAAAAATTTGAACTAGGCTAACGGGCGTTCATTTTTTTGACACAAACGCTATGATAACGCTTCACCATCCGTTATAATAAGTGCAGCAGCCTTATACAGGGGGGACGAATGGGATGCAAAAATGGATCATGAGCGGTTTGTTTTTCGCTGCCTGCGCCTTCGCGGTTGTCCTAATGTTCACGCTGCCTGGCCGGGAGCAGGTTGCCGAGCAGAATCATCCTACAATGCCGACCGTTAAGGCCCAGCCTGCCAAAGCGGAACAGACGGTAAAGGCCAACTGCATTACCTGCCACGGCGATCAGCTTCAGGGCGGGGTCGGACCGAGTCTGCAGCAAGAAGGAAACAATCATAATGCGGAGCAGATATACAGCATCGTTACCAAAGGACGAGGGCAAATGCCTTCTTTCAAGGATAAGCTGGCCCCTGAGGAAATTGCCAATATCGCGATGTGGCTGTCCGAGAAAAAGTGACTATGACAGACAATACGCCCCTGCAGAGGAAGGCTAAAGCTTTCCTGGCGCAGAGGCGTATTTTTCCAAAAATCTTCCCTTATCGCCGCTATCAAAAATTAACGGGTCTTCTCGAATGCTTCGTTAAACTCGTGGGCTTCGCGTACGTCGAGCGCGGTAATTCCGGTGCCGTCTTCCTCACTTGTCGCAAGCCGCAGGATTACCGTTTTATAATCGATTGTAATATGCGGATGATGGTCGAACGCTTCCGAGATGGTGGCGACCTCGTCCACGAACGCAATGCCTTTCATGAAATCGCTAAACATATATTTGCGCACCATGGCCCCACTTTCCAGCCTCCAGCCTTCGAGCTTGCCTACCTGCTCACGCAGTTCTCCATCGGTTAATAGCACTTTATGTTTCCTCCCTTGATAAACAGCCCCCGCGTTACCTTAGCCCTTCCGCTAAACAAAACATCCCTCAGGTTCTTTCGTCCAAGGGATGCGCCAGGAAAAAGGTTTATTTTTCGGTTTAATGTATTCATGAATCCCTGAAATTATAACCTTGGGCACCATCAATTTTACCATGGACCGCAGACTCCGGGCAAATGGGCGGCTGTTCCATCCGTGTTTCGGACTAAATCAGTTCGACTGATTCCATATCTTCGTCGCCGACCAAAATATTGATGCGGTGCGCCTCCTTGTCGTAAATGACGACCCCGCTGCCGACATGAA
This sequence comes from Paenibacillus durus ATCC 35681, assembly GCF_000993825.1. Lineage (NCBI taxonomy): Bacteria > Bacillati > Bacillota > Bacilli > Caryophanales > Paenibacillaceae > Paenibacillus > Paenibacillus durus. Next base: position 4,853,706 of record NZ_CP011114.1, on the reverse strand, counting down.
TGACCGGCTCATTCCCCAGGGCGAAGAATAAATCCTCAGCCAGCGCCTCCCATACCTCCAGCTTCGACTCCTGCGGCAGCTCCCGCCATTCTTCCGACTCCATCTCAAAAAACAGATAACTGTCCGGTATACTCTCCACCGCTCTCGTCAGATCGCGCAATATATCCCCATAATCTCTTCCGTGCTTTACGCCCATATCGCCATCACTCCGCTTCATAGACATATGAAAATTTCCTTTCCTCATCCATTATAGCCGAAATGCCTTCACAAAAAAGGGCAGCCTGTCGATAAATAAGAATAGACCTTATTGCTTTTCGCCTGTTGGCCCGCCGCCATTCATGGATGATAGACGCGGCATGGCGAGATCATTAAAACTCATGGACGAGGTGTATCAATGCAAATTTCATCAATTATTGGCTTAGTGCTTGGTATCGTAGCAGTCGTTTTGGGCATGTTTCTGAAAAAGGCTCCGTTAGTTTCCCTCAATAACCCTGCCGCCTTTACGATTATTTTCGTAGGTACCGCCGCTTCCCTGTTTATGGCCTTTCCAATGTCGGAAATCAAAAAAGTTCCGAAACTGTTCAAAATTTTGTTCCTCGGCGGAAAGAAACTGATTGATAAAGGCGAGGTCATCACCATGTTCATGGATTGGGCTTCCATTACCCGGCGGGAGGGTCTGCTGGCGCTGGAGTCCAAAGTGGAAGAGATTCAGGATGATTTTCTGCGTAGCGGCATGCGGATGATTATCGACGGTAACGACCAGGAGTTTGTCCGAGATGTGCTGCTTGAGGATATCCACGCGACCGAAGAACGCCATAAAGTCGGCGCGCTTATTTTCTCCCAGGCCGGCATGTATGCTCCTACTCTCGGGGTGCTTGGCGCCGTTATCGGTCTGATCGCCGCCCTGGCGGACATGAGCGCGATGGAAGCACTGGCGCATGCGATCGGCGCGGCCTTTATCGCTACGCTGCTTGGTATCTTTACCGGTTATGTGCTGTGGCATCCGATGTCCAATAAGCTCAAGCGGCTCTCTAAACAGGAAATTCAAATCAGAATGATGATGCTTGAGGGTCTTCTGTCCATCCAGTCGGGAGTATCCACCATTGCGATTAACCAGAAGCTTTCCGTGTTTCTGACACCTTTGGAGCGCCAAAAGCTGGATAAGAAGGAAGGTGCTGCGGGTGACTAAAAAAGGGAGACACGAGGAGCATGAGGAGCATGCCGATGAATCATGGCTCCTTCCTTATTCCGACCTGATGACGCTCTTGGTTGCCCTGTTTCTTGTGCTGTATGCCATGAGTGCGACGGACGCGAAGAAATTTGAGCAGATGGCCCAAGCCTTCAGCAGTGCCCTTAACGGAGGGTCTGGCGTCCTGGATTATTCGTCCATGTCACCTAACGACAGTAATCTGGATGCGGGTAAAGCTAATAAAATGGATAATGTGGTTGATAAGAGTCTCGGCGAATCGGAGATTGCCAAGCTGCGTCAGAAGGAGCAGGAAGATCTGGAGAAGCTCAAGAAGCAGTTCGACCAGTATATCCAGAACAACGGCCTTACCAATTTGCTGAGCACGAAGCTGAACCAATCACAGCTCACGATTACGATCAGTGACAATGCTCTGTTCGCCTCCGGACAAGCTACAGTTAAGCCGGAATCGCAGCAGCTTGCAAGAGCCATCTCGCAAATGCTGCAACAGTTTCCCGATTATGATGTGATCGTTCAAGGATTTACGGATAATATTCCGATCTCCAACAGCCAATACTCTTCCAACTGGGACCTCAGCGCCAACCGTGCCCTGCAGTTCATGAAGATTTTGCTGGTGAATCCTTATCTGAATCCGGAGAAATTCAGCGTGATTGGCTATGGGGAATACCATCCGATTGCCACCAACTCAACTGCGGCGGGACGGGCCAAGAACCGCCGGGTAGAAGTGGCCGTTATCCGGAAGTATCAGGAAAATAAGGGAAACCCGCCATCCGCCAAATGATGATCAATTACGAGGAATTCGTTTACTAAAAAGAGCTGTTCTCAACCGCCTGCATCGGGGTTGAAAACAGCTCTTTATTGTGTTAGTCATTGCTTGCAGCAAACGGCGCTCTGTTCGGTTACAGAAGCTTGTAGCTTAGCATATCTCCAAGCTCCGCCTTCTCCGCCGTCGTCAGATCACGCCACGCGCCTACCTGCAGGCTGCCCAAGCGGATATTCATAATTCGGATGCGCTGCAGCCGCCGGACCTCATACCCTAAAGCACTGCACATCCGGCGGATCTGCCGGTTCTTGCCTTCGGTCAGAACAATGCGGAATACCCGTTCCGTTATCCGGGTAACCTGGCAGGGCAGTGTCTTCGAACCGAGAATCTTTACCCCGCTGGACATTCCAGCAATAAAGGAAGGCGTAATCGGGCGGTCGACGGTGACGACATATTCCTTCTCATGCCGGCCTTCGGCACGCAGTATTTTGTTGACAATATCCCCGTCATTGGTCAGCAGGATCAGTCCTTCCGAATCCTTATCCAGCCGTCCGATTGGGAAGATCCGCTCATGATGCCCGACAAAATCGACGATGTTCCCTTTAATATGACTCTCCGTCGTGGAGGTTATGCCTACTGGCTTGTTCAGGGCGATATAGACGGTCCGGGATTCACTCACCAATCTTTTTCCATCTATCCGCACATCATCTCCCGCCTCAGCCTGGCTGCCCAGCACGGCCCGTTCGCCATTAATGGTCACCCGGCCGCTCTCCACCAGCTTGTCCGCCTCACGCCGCGAGCAGAAGCCGGTCTCGCTGATAAACTTGTTGATTCTCATGCTGGTATTATCACCCCGTTTCTTCTCCTTCGACTATCTTCTCATTGATAGGTTCCGCGCTCTCTTTGGCTGCCGGCAGCACGATCGTTACCGAGGTTCCCTGCCCAACCTGACTTTCAATTTCCATCATTCCTTTATGCCCCTGGATGATCCGCTGGCTGATCATAAGGCCAAGTCCCGTTCCCGTCTCCTTATTTGAAAAGAACGGCTGACCAAGCTTCGGCAAAATATGCTCGGGTATGCCTTCCCCCTCATCGGTAATGACAATAACGATGGAATCTCCGACCCGGTTCTGCTCGAGCGTTATCGTACCGCCCGAAGACATCGATTCAATCCCGTTTTTGATAATATTGATGAATACCTGCTTCAACTGGTTCTCTTCACAGTGTACCATTGCCGGACTTACTTCAAACCGGTCCTTAACCTCGATATTATGCAAATGAGCCTGACTGTCCAGCAAGGAGATCACATCATGCAGAACATGGCGGACGTCCTTTTGCTGAAACCGCACCGCCTGCGGCTTGGCCAATATAAGAAATTCGCTGACAATCAGATTGATCCGCTCCAGCTCAGAGAGCATCAAATCCACATGCAGGGGGACAAGCATATTTTTCTCCCTTTGCAGCTGTAAAAATCCCCGGAGCGTCGTCAGCGGATTCCGGATTTCATGCGCCACGCCCGCGGCAAGCTGGCCGACGGTAGTAAGCTTCTCGGATTGTCTCAATAGCTCTTCCATCCGGTTGCGCTCCGTCATGTCGCGGGAAACATGCACGAAGGACACCGGCTTGCCTTCCTCGTCCCGTATGACCGAGGTACTTACGCTGACTTCAATTACACTCCCGTCCCGTTTCAACCGAAGCGTCTCTGTCGGGGCCAGTTGTGCCCCCTTGATTAGCCACTGAAGCCGGGTCTCCTCTTCTTTCAGAACGGAGTCCGGAACGAGACGGATGGTGCTTCCCACGACCTCCCGCTCCTTCCAACCATACAGCTCTTCAAAAGCCCGGTTCACGCTGATCACCGTTCCGCTCATATCCGCCGTATGAATGGCATCGGAAGTGCCGTTAATTACCGACTCCAGATGCTCTTTAACCTTCCGGTTCTCCTCCACTGTCTGTCTGAGCCGGCTTGTGTGCAAGGCAAGATTGCGCGTCATCGCGTTGATCCGCAGCGCCAGCTGCCCCAGTTCATCTCTGCTTCCTACCTCAAGCGGCGGATCGAACTTTCCCCGGGAAACATCCTGAACCTTGGCAAGTATCGCCTGAATGGGCCGAATAATAAAGCCTGCCAGGATGTAGCTGCCCACCAGGAAGACCGCAAGCAGCAGGAGAGAACTCCGAATGTTATTCCACAATTGTTCCTTGATAGCCGAAGATATGACCGAGTAGTCGATCACCACGCTAATGACATAGGCGCCTGAATCCGGCAGGGTAACGGGAATAAAGCTCTTGAGCACCCTTGCTCCGCGCACCATCGTATCTATCATGACGGGCTCTTGTTTAGCCAGAGCTTGCAGCACCGCATTTTTGTCCTGCTCAACGTTACCGAAACAATAAGTGCCGTACATGATCGGCCGGTTGCGCAGTTTGACATTAACGCTGTCTGTTCCGTCCGGAGCCATGGTAGAAGTGCCGAAGGTGGAGGGATTGATGCCCGTAATTTCCAAAATATCAGGGTTAACCTCCATGGTCTGCTTCACAATTTCTTCCGGACTCATTATTCTGACATAATTGCTGATTGAAGTGCTGCGAATATACGGGTCGATAATGTAATTGCTTCGCCCGTCATAGTAATAGCCCCATTTCTCGATGAACTCGGGGTTGGAGGAAGAGTATTCAAAAGGACCGGACCAGAAATGCTCCATCCTCTGCCCTTTGGCTACCGATACTTCCCGGCCTTCGAACAGGTCGACCAAAGCCGTATACCAAAACCCCCAGCCTTTAGTGGGCAAGCCGAGTTCTTTGGGGTCGGACGACTTCTTAACCACAATGTTATCGTTGGTTCTGACAAGCAGCGATATATTGGAAACGCCCACTTTTGAGGCCAGTGTCTTCAACTCGGCATTCGAAACGTTACCAACATCCGGGTCCAGTTCTTTGGATATCAAAATAGCAGCCATCCGCAAGTTTTGCGCCAGCAGCTGTTCTGCATATTTGGAGCTGGAGTTGCTCTGTTCTACGGAAACCGCAATCTGCTTTGCCGCCGTCTTCATATTTCTCTCGATCTCGCTTTGCATATTATTGCGAGTCGCGTAGGAGTTAAGGGTCAAATTCAACGCCAAAATGAGCAGCACGGAGCCAAAAATAATTGCTGAAAGCTTCGTTTTAATGGACAAACTTCTTATTCACCTCTTAAAGGACTGGTAAATCAACTGATCATTCAATAAATATCATACCTTTTGCCCATCCATTTGAAAAGGATTTATATGAAGCTTTCCGTTTATCCAATATTGAAAACCGCCGTCTCTTTATCTACAATAGGATAGAAACCGTCCACAAGTTATACACATATAAACAAAATCAACATCTCTCATGTGTATAAAACTGTGGACAAGAACCGGGTTTTCCACAGAGTTATTCACAATTTGTTAAGAACGAATGCTCGTTCGTAGAACAATCCGGCCTGAAGCGGAAAGGAAGAGAAGCTTTGAACAAATGCGACAACGGAGCATGCCTTGGGCAGCAAGAGGAACATGAGCGGTGGATGAGCGAGGCAATCGCGGAAGCGCGCAAAGCGGAAGCGCTGGGCGAAGTTCCGATCGGCGCCGTCATCGTCCGGCGGGGCGAAATTATCGGAAGAGGGTATAATTTGCGCGAAACAACAATGGATTCCACCGCGCATGCGGAAATGGTGGCGATTCGGGAAGCTAGCACAGTGCTGAACTCTTGGCGCCTGCTGGAATGCACCTTATACGTTACACTCGAACCATGTCCGATGTGCGCGGGAGCAATCGTACAATCGAGGGTTCCGCTCACCGTGTACGGCACACCAGATCCCAAGGCGGGCTGCGCAGGCACATTAATGAATCTGCTGGAGGAACCGCGGTTCAATCACCAGACCGAAGTCATATCTGGCATCATGCAGGAAGAATGCGCAGAACTCCTCACCTCCTTTTTCCGCCGTCTGCGGCAGATACGCCTACAAAAGAGCGTCAGGGAGGAATAAGCGGCAATGTCTTTCATTTTAACCAATCAATCTGTCGGCATCTATCTGGCCCCGATCCGGCCTCAGAACGCGGAGAGCCTGCTGGAACTGCGTTTGCGCAACCGCGTCGTCCACAGCCGCTACGAGCCAAAGAGGGAAGAAAGCTTCTTTACACTGAATGGCCAGAAGCAGCTCATTCTTCAGCGTATGGAGGAAGAGGAGCTGGACAGAGCGTACATGTTCGGAATCTACTCCTCTGAAGAGAAACGTTTGATCGGACAGATTACAATCAACAATATTGTGCGCGGGGTGGGCCAGTTCGCCGATCTTGGCTATTTTATCGATCATGCCCAGCAGGGACGGGGCTACATGACGGGGGCTGTCGGCCTAGCGGCGAACTATGCCTTTCAGGCACTCGGCCTGCACCGGCTGCAAGCGGCCATTCTCTTGCATAATGATGCCTCCAGAAGAGTCTTGGAGAAGAACGGCTTTCAGGCGGAAGGGATAGCCCGCCGTTTCCTTAAGATTGATGGACAGTGGCAGGATCACCGGACCTACGCCCTTTTGGCGGACGAGGTAACCTCCGAGGGAGATCGGCCGATGTAACCATTCGAGCGTAAAAACAGCCCCGTACAAAGCGTAAGAGCTCTGTGCGGGGCTGTTGGGGGTTTTGGCGCTTCTTACTTAGTTGGAACCAAGTGTGTTGAACTGTTTCTGCAACTCTTCCTCGGTAATAACGTCGCCGCCTTGCGGGATACCGATTTTGAATGCCGGCTTCTCGTTGATCTTGCTGTATTGAGTGCTGCCAGTCAGCGACAGCCCTACCTTCGTGCCGTCATCCGGATTGTTTACGTTGACGTCTACGGTCAGATCTTGATATACCGGGAATTCATCCTTGTTGATCGCGGTGTTAAAATGGAACTGATTGATGGTCAGATACTGATCCAGCTTAGCCAGTTCTTTGTCGAACTCCGCTTTCTTCTCGCCATTCTGCAGATCAGCCTTGGCTTCATCCAACTGCTTCTGGTCGATCTGGAGCGCGTTCTTATACTCCTCTTTGGACAGAATATCAAGAATTTTCGGAAGCGCATTATTCACGAAGATGGTCGTAGCTTCCTTCACATTATCATTGGTAATCTGGAACTGGATCACCTGTTTGGCGTCAACGCCTTCTGGAAGATTCGCATCTTTGGCATCGATGTCTTTAAAATACTTGCTCTCGTCATATTCCGCCATCAGTGCGCTCAAAACCTCGTTGGATAGCTTTTGGGTCTTCTGCGTATCCAGCATACCGGGATTAAATTCTGCGCCTTCCTGTTCGGCAAGCTTCTTCAGATCAAGCATCACGAACTTTCCGACAACATTTTCCGGAATAGGAAGGAACGGAATGCTTGGAATCTTCACATACAGCTTCTCCGCCGTCATCACCATCGGAACAGTGAAGCTCATCGCCATATCGCCTTTTAAATTCAGCACCAGCGTCAATTCCGTCTGCATCGGATCTGCTTGGTACACGCCATCGACCGTAATCTCCGCGTTCTTGAGCATGCTGAGCACTTGCGTCGTCATCGCATCGGATTGTGCGGTTGGCGCATCGATCGTTAGATTGTTGATAACCACCTTGCTCTTCATTTCATATGAAGTCATCGTAGCCATCTTGCTGGCAGCGCCCTGCAGCGCTTCCTTTGGTTCCTGCTGCTTGTTTCCGCAACCAGGCAGAACTACGGCTGCCGTCAGCAGCATCGCCGCTGCGGAAAGGCTCCATTTTTTAAACATTTTTTCTCTCCTCTCCCAATTGAAGAAATACTCCCCCTTTCTCATGATAAACGATTTACTTTCACAGATAAACCATTTTCAGTAAAATGTTATCCTTGCGGATTATTATGACTGACGTGATTCGCTTGCTTTACCTTTTTGGAGCCGGAAAGCGGCTCGGGACCTTCTTGTTCATGACGCTGCTTTTCTCTATCCCCAGGCGTTTGTGTTCCGGGAACCTGGATCGTCTTCGGTTTGCTCATGTCACTTCCTCCTTATGATTAGTGATTGGTCAAGGGCTTCAGCGCTTGGGCGCACTCGTGTATCTGCCGCGTGTACCGCTGTGCCAGCTGCTGCACGGCATCGGTGTATTCATCGGTATGCAGACCGTCCCGCTCGACGTCAACCAGGTTTACCGCTACCTCGCGGCTGTCTACATACGTACAGCGGAAGTCCAGCGTATATTTCTGGCGTCCCGCAGCGTTGAAATGAATAAGCAGGCTCTTCTTATCGCCTTCGTCAGCCTGTACGGTATAGCTGTCCCCGTCATCCATAAAAGAGGGAAGACGTTCCTGCCAAGCGGATACGAGCTGCTGCTGGTCCAGTTGTAGTTGTTGATCCATAAATGTGATCCTCCTCCTTCCCTAATACATTGCGGAGAAAGATGTGTTTTTATTCTCTGCTTCCTGCATCCATGTCTGCTTTAACAAGGGCTGTCGCTGCATATAAAAAAGCCGTCCCCCGAAGGAAACGGCTTATATTCTCAATTATTCAAAGGTATAAGGATATGGCGGAGAGGATGGGATTCGAACCCATGTGAGCTTGCACTCTAACGGTTTTCAAGACCGCCCCGTTATGACCGCTTCGGTACCTCTCCATATGCAGTAAATATCACATGCATAAGAGATTGTACCATATTTACCTCTACGAAAGCAACTCCAATTATTGGTTTGCTTTTGGCCGGATCACCTTAATGTTGCCCATGTAAGGCTGGAGTCGCTCCGGAATAAGAACGCTGCCGTCCTCCTGCTGATAATTCTCCAGAATCGCGGCCACCGTGCGCCCTACCGCCAAAGCTGAGCCGTTGAGCGTGTGCACGAATTCTAGCTTGGCTTTCGGTTCCTTGCGGAAACGGATATTGGCCCGCCGGGCCTGGAAGTCCTCGGTGTTCGAGCAGGACGAGATTTCCCGGTACATGCCGCTTTCCGGCAGCCATACTTCCAGATCGTAGGTTTTCGCTGCCGTAAAGCCCATATCGCCCGTACAGAGCGCAAGCACACGATAAGGCAGTTCCAGCAGTTGAAGTACGCTTTCGGCGTCTGCTGTCATTTTCTCAAGTTCTTCGTACGAGGATTCAGGCGATGTCAGCTTAACCAGCTCTACCTTATTGAATTGATGCTGGCGGATCAGTCCTCGGGTATCCCGTCCCGCCGAGCCGGCTTCCGAGCGGAAGCAGGAGCTATAAGCGACAAAATATTTCGGTAAGTCAGATGCGTTCAGAATTTCTTCCCGATAATAATTCGTTACTGGCACCTCGGCCGTTGGAATCAGATAATATTCCGTGTCGCGCAGCTTGAACAAGTCTTCTTCAAATTTAGGAAGCTGTCCCGTGCCGTACAGGCTGTCCTTATTGACAATATACGGCGGCAGCATTTCCTCGTAATGATGCTCTCCGCTGTGCAGATCCATCATAAAATTAATCACTGCGCGTTCCAAGCGGGCTCCAAGACCTTTATAAAAAACGAAACGTGATCCCGTCACCTTCGCAGCGGCCTCAAAATCAAGGATATCCAGGTTCTGTGCCAGCTCCCAGTGAGATTTGGGTGTAAACCCGAATTCGCGCGGCTGCGACCAGCGGCGAACCTCTTTATTTTCTTCTTCGGATTTGCCGATTGGCACCGATTCATGGGGAATGTTCGGAATGCTCAGCATCAGCTCAGAGATTTGATTTTCCAGGTCACGCACTTCATCGTCCAGTTCTTTGATCCGGTCGGATACATTTCGCATTTCGGCGATCAGCTCGTCGGCCGGCTCTCCGCTCTTCTTCCGCTTTGCGACCTCACCCGAGACGGTGTTCCGGCGGTTCTTCAGACTTTCGGTCTCCTGCAGCAGTTCGCGGCGGCGAAGATCGAGCGCCGGAAATCCGGAGATCAAATCCTGCGATTTGCCCCGTTTATCGAGCGCCTGCTCCACCTTGGCATAATCGGTGCGCAATATTTTAACATCTAACACGACATTTCCCTCCTGAAACAGCCTTAACTCTTTCAAGCAGCCGGTGAAGGCTTTGAAAGAGTCAGGATGTTATATATACAGTTCTATTGTTCGGCTGTCCGGGTGGTCTGCACCATATCCGCAAAATACTGGTGAAGCCGGTAATCATCCGTTAATTCCGGGTGAAAAGAAGATACGAGCAGGTTGCCCTCGCGCGCGGTAACAATCTCTCCATTATAGACTGACAGCACCTCTACGCCCGGGCCCACCTTCTCGATGAGCGGAGCCCGAATGAATACCGCCCGAATCGGCTCCTCGATCCCTTTTACATCCAGATCACATTCAAAGCTCTCCCGCTGTCTTCCAAAGGCATTCCGCGCAACGGTAATGTTCATCAGCTCAAGATGCGCCGGCTCTCCGCCCGCAATTTCTTTAGCCAGTACAATAAGTCCGGCACAGGTCCCGAAGACCGGCTTGCCCTTATCTGCAAACTCGCGAATCGCTTCAATAAAGCCGTATTTACGCATCAGCTTGCCGATGGTCGTGCTCTCGCCTCCAGGGATGATCAGTCCATCTACCTCGGCTAGCTCCTCAACCCGCTTGATTGGCGTTCCTTCGGCTCCCGTCTTGCCGATGCTCGTAATATGTTCTGTTACGGCGCCCTGAAGCGCCAATACACCTATCTTCATTCCAAAGCCCTTCTCTCTATTACCAGCCGCGCTCCGACATCCGTTCGGCAGCGGTCAGAGTTGCAATATCAATGCCTTTCATCGCCGTACCAAGGTTCTTGGACACTTCGGCGATCAGCTTATAATCCGTGTAGTGAGTAGTCGCCTCAACAATAGCCCGGGCGAATTTCTCAGGGTTGTCCGATTTGAAAATACCGGAGCCTACGAATACACCGTCCGCTCCCAGGTGCATCATCAGCGCGGCATCGGCCGGAGTAGCTACACCGCCGGCAGCAAAGTTAACGACAGGCAGCTTGCCGAGCTCATGAACTTCAAGCAGCAGGTCATAAGACACGCCAAGATTTTTGGCTTCGGCATACAGCTCGTCCTTCGACAAATTTTGAACCTTGCGGATTTGGCTGTTGATATAACGCATATGACGCACCGCTTCCACGATGTTGCCGGTTCCCGGCTCGCCCTTGGTACGGATCATGGACGCGCCTTCGCTGATACGGCGCAGCGCTTCTCCCAGATCCTTCGCTCCGCAAACGAAAGGCACGGTGAATTCACGTTTGTCAATATGGAACACTTCATCCGCCGGCGTCAGCACTTCACTTTCATCCAGGTAGTCAACACCCAGGGATTCCAGCACCTTGGCTTCTACATAGTGGCCGATACGGGCTTTTGCCATAACGGGAATGCTTACAACCTTGATGACCTCTTCCACGATGGTAGGATCGGCCATACGAGCTACGCCGCCTGCCGCACGAATATCAGAAGGTACACGCTCCAATGCCATTACAGCCACAGCGCCTGCGGCTTCGGCAATTTTTGCCTGCTCCGCATTCATGACGTCCATGATAACGCCGCCTTTTTGCATTTCGGCCATACCTCTTTTAACTCTAGATGTTCCTGTTTCCATCTCTTCAAGCCTCCCGATAATCTATCTTAATCTAACTTTTTATTTTACCGCATGGCGGATAAATATACAAGCCATTTACTCGGAATTAAGTACTTATCCGTTAATTTTAGAATAAATTTTTAATTCCCGAAAAAATATCACTGAAAAAGCTTCCAATTGCCCTGAAGAGCAGCGTGAACCATCCAGCTTTCTCCGCTTCCTCGGATGTAATCAGATTGACCGTTTTTTGCTGGGGGTTTATGCCGTTAACTTTATAAGTATAGGTTACTTTCCCCACCTTCGTACCTTGGGCGATTGGCGCAACCAACGTCGACGGGTCATTGATCTGTACCGTTGTCGTAATCTGCGGAGAGGCTGTTCCCTTGGGAACGACGAAAGTAGCGCCTGCGTCAGTCACTACCGGCACTTCACTCTTCTTGCCCTTCTCAACGGGGACCGTTTCATTGCCGGCGACGGTCGCTTTGGCTGACACCACCTGCTTGACTTCAAAATTGTTAAATCCGAAATCAAGCACCTTCCTCGTCTCCGTAAAGCGATGGGCTTCGGAATTCGCACCCATGACTACGCTGATCAGACGCATGCCATCCCGTACGGCAGTACCCGTAAAACAGTTGCCCGCACTGGAGGTATGTCCCGTCTTCAGCCCGTCAAGGCCTGAATAAGCATAAGCTTTGAAGTTGGCGATATTCTTATTCGCTTCGAGCATCCAGTTGTAGTTTATCATTGGCGCCGCATCACGTTCGCGGAACTTGTAGGATTGAATGGTCGTATATTTTGAGAAATCCGGATGATCAGTAACGATATGCTGGGCAAGAATCGCTGCATCCATCGCCGACATTACCGTTTCTTTATCCGTGTCCGGACGGAATTTGGCCGGCATATCCTCACGGCTAAGTCCGGTGGAGTTGATAAAATAGGCGGTTTTCATCCCCATCTTCTGGGCCGTCTCATTCATTAATTTAACGAATTCCTGTTCCGACCCGGAGAGGGTTTTAGCCAGAGCAACCGTGGCATCATTCGCAGAGCCAACAGCCATGGCTATGTACAGTTCTTCAATTGTATGTTGGTCTCCTTGGGCCAAAAAAATACGTGAACCGATCTGCTTCGCCGCATTTTCATCAACGGTTACCTTCTGATCCCAGGATAGCTTGCCATTCTTGACCGCGTCGGCGATCAGATATTCCGTCATCATCTTCGTCATACTGGCCGGAGGAAGCGGCACATCCGCATTCAGCGACAGAAGGACTTGTCCGGTTGTCGGCTCAAGCAGCACGGCCGATCTCAAATTCAAACCGAGCGACTTGACAGAAGGAATGGTTACTGCCGTTCCCGATGCGGCAGGCGCTCCCGTGGCTGTACCCGCCCCTGCTGGAGCTGGTGTCTGCACACTTTCGGCCATCGCTGGAATAGGAGATAACACAAGCATATTTAAAAGCAAACCCGCTGTTACTGTCTTCACTGCCATCTGTTTCACACTGGATTTACGCTTGAACTTCAATGGATTTAAACTCTCCTTATAAACATCATCTCAATTGCTTGTTCTATTCTAACACAGGGGTATCTTCAAAAAAAGACGGACCAGGCGAAATTCGTCCAGTCCGTTCATATTTTAAATCATGTGCCGCTTATAATGAATAGTTAGGGGCTTCTTTTGTAATCTGCACATCATGAGGATGGCTTTCACGAAGTCCGGCTCCGGTAATCCGGATAAAGGATGTGTCATTACGCAGTTCGGAGAGCGTCCCCGTTCCACAGTAACCCATGCCGGAACGCAAACCCCCAATCAATTGATGCACCGTATCGGACATCGGACCCTTGAAAGCGACGCGGCCTTCGATGCCTTCCGGTACGAGCTTTTTGTCGTCGTCCTGGAAATAGCGGTCCTTGCTGCCCTGCTTCATGGCGCTCATGCTGCCCATGCCGCGGTATACCTTGAATTTACGCCCCTGATAAATCTCGGACTCCCCAGGGCTCTCCTCCGTACCTGCAAACAGGCTTCCCAGCATAACGGCATGCGCGCCGGCTGCGATAGCTTTGGTAATCTCACCGGAGTATTTGATGCCGCCGTCGGCAATAATCGGTACTCCGTACTCACGTGCAACAGATGCACAGTCGTAAATGGCCGTAATCTGCGGAACGCCAATACCCGCTATAACCCGTGTTGTACAGATTGAGCCGGGTCCAATACCAACTTTTACTACGGAAGCCCCCGCTTCGATAAGATCGCGCGTAGCCTCGCCGGTCGCTACATTTCCCGCCACGATCGTCAAATCCGGATACTGCTCACGCAGTTTGCGCACAGCTTCAATAATATTGATGTGATGGCCGTGAGCCGAATCGACGACAATCAGATCGACTCCGGCGTTAACCAACGCTTCAGCCCGTTCAAAGGTATCTTTAGAAATACCGATGGCTGCGCCAACCAGCAGACGGCCTTGAGCGTCCTTCGCACCGTTAGGAAACTGAATGGCCTTTTCGATATCTTTAATGGTAATGAGACCCTTTAAGATGTAGTTATCATCAACAAGCGGAAGCTTCTCAATCTTATGGCGCTGCAGTACAACCGCAGCCTCCGTAAGCGTTGTGCCGACAGGAGCAGTGACCAGATTTTCCTTAGTCATGACTTCGCTGATCGGAATATTGAAATCATGAATAAACCGTAAATCCCGATTCGTAATAATCCCTACAAGTTTATTGTTATCATCCACAATCGGAACGCCGGAAATACGGTATTTGCCCATTAGACGTTCAGCATCGGAAACCATATGAGTCGCGGTAAGTGAAAAAGGATTCGTAATAACGCCGCTCTCAGAACGCTTAACGCGGTCAACCTCTTCCGCTTGCTGCTCAATCGACATATTCTTATGGATAATACCTATACCGCCTTCGCGCGCCATGGCAATCGCCATAGCTGCCTCAGTGACCGTATCCATACCGGCGCTGATGAGCGGAATATTCAGCTTTACATTCTTGCTTAACACTGTGGACAGATCAACTTCCTTGGGCAGCACTTCCGATTTGCGCGGCACCAGCAGCACATCATCAAAAGTCAGTCCCTCTTTACCAAACTTATCTTCCCACACCTGAGTCATTCCTCCTTGTATTCTTTGTTTCTACGGCCCGCAAACTTTATAAAAAAGAACAACCTTCATCTCAGTCCATCCATGGAAGACAGATGTTCTGAGCTGGCAGTATAATGGTTCTTATCTTCAAAGTAGGTTGGAGCGGCATGCCCAAAAATATATTATTGCCATCTTAGCAAAGGGTTTATATACTGTCAAGAACATAACATGAGCAAGAATTCTCCTGAAAAAAAGGGCTCGGAACAAATAAATCCCTACACATTTGTCCATCAACAGCGCACAAATTCTTCTGCTATAGCGATAGGAATTTAGGGTTTACACAGAGCGTATACAATATACAAAAACCACTGCTGAAGGATCAGCAGTGGTTCATGTGCTTGGCAGCGTCCTACTCTCCCAGGACCCTTCGGTCCAAGTACCATCGGCGCTGGAGGGCTTAACGGTCGTGTTCGGGATGGGTACGCGTGGAACCCCTCCGCCATCGCCACCAAACGGCAGGCCTCAATCGCCTGAAAACTGGATCGAAACGAAACATTGCGTTTCCCCCTGTGCCCGGGGTCCCCGAAAAGTATTCGGCATACTCTTCGAAGCCTCCGCTTCACTTTTTGGGGTGAATTTGGATAAGCCCTCGACCGATTAGTATTGGTCAGCTCCACACGTTGCCGTGCTTCCACCTCCAACCTATCTACCTCGTCGTCTTCAAGGGGTCTTACATATTGGGAAATCTCATCTTGAGGGGGGCTTCACGCTTAGATGCTTTCAGCGCTTATCCCGTCCGTACGTAGCTACCCAGCCATGCTCCTGGCGGAACAACTGGTGCACCAGCGGTACGTCCATCCCGGTCCTCTCGTACTAAGGACAGCTCCTCTCAAATTTCCTACGCCCACGACAGATAGGGACCGAACTGTCTCACGACGTTCTGAACCCAGCTCGCGTACCGCTTTAATGGGCGAACAGCCCAACCCTTGGGACCTACTTCAGCCCCAGGATGCGATGAGCCGACATCGAGGTGCCAAACCTCCCCGTCGATGTGGACTCTTGGGGGAGATAAGCCTGTTATCCCCAGGGTAGCTTTTATCCGTTGAGCGATGGCCCTTCCATGCGGTACCACCGGATCACTAAGCCCGACTTTCGTCCCTGCTCGACTTGTAGGTCTCGCAGTCAAGCTCCCTTCTGCCTTTGCACTCTTCGAATGATTTCCAACCATTCTGAGGGAACCTTGGGACGCCTCCGTTACTCTTTAGGAGGCGACCGCCCCAGTCAAACTGCCCGCCTGACACGGTCCCCGTACCCGCTTAGGGTACTAGGTTAGAACCTAGATACGATCAGGGTGGTATCCCAACGGCGCCTCCACCGAAGCTGGCGCTCCGGCTTCCAAGGCTCCCACCTATCCTGTACAGATCGTACCCAAGTTCAATATCAAGCTGCAGTAAAGCTCCATGGGGTCTTTCCGTCTTGTCGCGGGTAACCTGCATCTTCACAGGTATTAAAATTTCACCGGATCTCTCGTTGAGACAGCGCCCAAGTCGTTACGCCATTCGTGCGGGTCAGAATTTACCTGACAAGGAATTTCGCTACCTTAGGACCGTTATAGTTACGGCCGCCGTTTACTGGGGCTTCGGTTCACAGCTTCGGGTTACCCCTAACCGCTCCCCTTAACCTTCCAGCACCGGGCAGGCGTCAGCCCGTATACTTCGCCTTGCGGCTTCGCACAGACCTGTGTTTTTGCTAAACAGTCGCTTGGGCCTTTTCACTGCGGCCCCCTCGGGCTATTCACCCTACCGAGGCACCCCTTCTCCCGAAGTTACGGGGTCATTTTGCCGAGTTCCTTAACGAGAGTTCTTCCGCGCGCCTTAGAATTCTCTTCTCGCCTACCTGTGTCGGTTTGCGGTACGGGCACCTTCTCCTGGCTAGAGGCTTTTCTTGGCAGTGTGAGATCATGACCTTCGCTACTACAATTTTCGCTCCCCATCACAGCCTGGCCTTGCGATGCGCGGATTTGCCTACGCATCAGCCTCACTGCTTGGACGGACATCCATCAGTCCGCGTCACTACCCTCCTGCGTCCCCCCATTGCTCATAACGGATTATGGTGGTACAGGAATATCAACCTGTTGTCCTTCGACTACGCCTGTCGGCCTCGCCTTAGGTCCCGACTTACCCTGAGCGGACGAGCCTTCCTCAGGAAACCTTGGGCTTTCGGCGGATCAGATTCTCACTGATCTTTTCGTTACTCATACCGGCATTCTCACTTGTGTACGCTCCAGCTGTCCTTACAGTCAACCTTCAATGTATACACAACGCTCCCCTACCCCTGATGCAAGCATCAAGCCATAGCTTCGGTGGTGTGTTTAGCCCCGTTACATTTTCGGCGCAGAGTCACTCGACCAGTGAGCTATTACGCACTCTTTCAATGGTGGCTGCTTCTAAGCCAACATCCTGGTTGTCTGTGCAACTCCACATCCTTTCCCACTTAACACACACTTGGGGACCTTAGCTGATGGTCTGGGCTGTTTCCCTTTTGACAATGGATCTTAGCACTCACTGTCTGACTCCCGGCGACAAGTAGATGGCATTCGGAGTTTGACTGAGCTTGGTAACCCTTGCGGGCCCCGCACCCAATCAGTGCTCTACCTCCATTACTCTCATTCACCGAGGCTAGCCCTAAAGCTATTTCGGGGAGAACCAGCTATCTCCGAGTTCGATTGGAATTTCTCCGCTACCCCCACCTCATCCCCGAACTTTTCAACGTTCGTGGGTTCGGGCCTCCAGTGCGTGTTACCGCACCTTCACCCTGGACAGGGGTAGATCACCCGGTTTCGGGTCTACGCCCACGTACTTAAGCGCCCTATTCAGACTCGCTTTCGCTGCGGCTCCGGCTCCTCGCCTTAACCTTGCACGTTAAACGTAACTCGCCGGTTCATTCTACAAAAGGCACGCCATCACCCCTAAAATGGGCTCTGACTTCTTGTAAGCACACGGTTTCAGGCACTGTTTCACTCCCCTTCCGGGGTGCTTTTCACCTTTCCCTCACGGTACTGTTTCACTATCGGTCGCCAGGGAGTATTTAGCCTTGGCAGATGGTCCTGCCGGATTCATACGGGGTTTCACGTGCCCCGCACTACTCGGGATCCGTCTTGGAGGGAATCGAATTTCAATTACAGGGCTGTTACCTTCTCTGGCGGGCCTTTCCAGACCTCTTCGTTTACCCTATTCCTTTGTAACTCCATGTAAGACGTCCCACAACCCCGAAGAGCAAGCTCTTCGGTTTAGGCTGTTCCGCGTTCGCTCGCCGCTACTGACGGAATCACTCTTGTTTTCTCTTCCTCAGGGTACTTAGATGTTTCAGTTCCCCTGGTCTGCCTCTATCCACCCTATGTATTCAGATGGAAGTGACTGTGCATTACCACAGCCGGGTTTCCCCATTCGGACACCCCCGGATCAAAGCTTGCTTACAGCTCCCCGAGGCCTTTTCGTTGTTCGCCACGTCCTTCGTCGGCTCCTGGCGCCTAGGCATCCTCCGTGTGCTCTTAGTAGCTTAACCAACTAAGCACTCTTACTTCACTTGTTTGACACAAGTTTCAGCTAAAAGATGTTCTAAAACGCAATTTTCGTTTCGGTATCCAGTTTTCAAGGATCAAGTTTCTTGCTTTTGAGAGATTGAACTCTCAAAACTGAGCAACGAGTGAGCAACTAGCCAATTCGGCTAGATTTAAGATTTGAATGTTTCCGCTGCGGGAAACGATTCTCCATAGAAAGGAGGTGATCCAGCCGCACCTTCCGATACGGCTACCTTGTTACGACTTCACCCCAATCATCTACCCCACCTTCGGCGGCTGGCTCCCTTACGGGTTACCCCACCGACTTCGGGTGTTGTAAACTCTCGTGGTGTGACGGGCGGTGTGTACAAGACCCGGGAACGTATTCACCGCGGCATGCTGATCCGCGATTACTAGCAATTCCGACTTCATGCAGGCGAGTTGCAGCCTGCAATCCGAACTGAGACCGGCTTTATAAGATTGGCTCCGCCTCGCGGCTTCGCTTCCCGTTGTACCGGCCATTGTAGTACGTGTGTAGCCCAGGTCATAAGGGGCATGATGATTTGACGTCATCCCCACCTTCCTCCGGTTTGTCACCGGCAGTCACTCTAGAGTGCCCAGCTTTACCTGCTGGCAACTAAAGTCAAGGGTTGCGCTCGTTGCGGGACTTAACCCAACATCTCACGACACGAGCTGACGACAACCATGCACCACCTGTCTCCTCTGTCCCGAAGGCCTACGCTATCTCTAACGTATTCAGAGGGATGTCAAGACCTGGTAAGGTTCTTCGCGTTGCTTCGAATTAAACCACATACTCCACTGCTTGTGCGGGTCCCCGTCAATTCCTTTGAGTTTCAGTCTTGCGACCGTACTCCCCAGGCGGAGTGCTTACTGTGTTAACTTCGGCACCAAGGGTATCGAAACCCCTAACACCTAGCACTCATCGTTTACGGCGTGGACTACCAGGGTATCTAATCCTGTTTGCTCCCCACGCTTTCGCGCCTCAGCGTCAGTTACAGCCCAGAAAGTCGCCTTCGCCACTGGTGTTCCTCCACATCTCTACGCATTTCACCGCTACACGTGGAATTCCACTTTCCTCTTCTGCACTCAAGCTGCCCAGTTTCCAGTGCGACCACAGGTTGAGCCCATGGTTTAAACACCAGACTTAAACAGCCGCCTGCGCGCGCTTTACGCCCAATAATTCCGGACAACGCTTGCCCCCTACGTATTACCGCGGCTGCTGGCACGTAGTTAGCCGGGGCTTTCTTCTCAGGTACCGTCACTCCTTAAGCAGTTACTCTTAAGGACGTTCTTCCCTGGCAACAGAGCTTTACGATCCGAAAACCTTCATCACTCACGCGGCGTTGCTCCGTCAGGCTTTCGCCCATTGCGGAAGATTCCCTACTGCTGCCTCCCGTAGGAGTCTGGGCCGTGTCTCAGTCCCAGTGTGGCCGTTCACCCTCTCAGGTCGGCTACGCATCGTCGCCTTGGTGAGCCGTTACCCCACCAACTAGCTAATGCGCCGCAGGCCCATCCCTCGGTGACAGATTGCTCCGCCTTTCAGCCTCTTAGCAGGAGCTAAGAGGAATTATCCGGTATTAGCTACCGTTTCCGGTAGTTATCCCAGTCCAAGGGGCAGGTTGCCTACGTGTTACTCACCCGTCCGCCGCTAAGTTGATCAGGAGCAAGCTCCATCACAACTCCGCTCGACTTGCATGTATTAGGCACGCCGCCAGCGTTCGTCCTGAGCCAGGATCAAACTCTCCAATAAAGTATTGAAAGAGCGATTCGCTCATTTTGAAACATCTGACGAGAATTTGCATTCTCAATTTTGGAACTCGCCAAAAGCGAATTCCCACTCACTCGTTGTTCAGTTTTCAAAGATCAAACTTGTTTGCCGCCGTTCAACTTTGCCTCAGCAGCAACTTTTATAATATATCATATCCGACCGTTTAATGCAAGCTCTTTTTTGAAATTTCTTTCGAACCAGAACTCGTATTTCTTGGCCGGAATTAGAATATACCATATCTATTTATATATTGCAATAGTATTTTTAAAATATCTAAAAACAAAACCCGGAAAAGCCGGCTTTCACCGCCCTCCCGGGTTATAGCTTCTAAAATATGAGGAAACGCGCTGTCTTATTCCCCTGCACGGTTGCGCATATGCGGGAACAGCAGCACATCGCGAATGGATGCCGAGTCGGTCAGTAGCATGACCAGACGGTCGACGCCAATTCCAAGGCCGCCGGTTGGAGGCATGCCGTATTCAAGCGCCCGGATGAAGTCCTCATCCATTTCATGCGCTTCATCATTGCCCTGCTCCTTCTCTTGAAGCTGAGCTTCAAACCGTTGACGCTGGTCAATTGGGTCGTTCAGCTCGCTGAACGCATTGGCATGCTCGCGGGCCACGATAAACAACTCGAACCGGTCGGTAAACCGGGGATCATGATCGTTCTTCTTGGCGAGCGGCGAAATTTCGACAGGATGGCCCGTTACAAATGTAGGCTGAATCAGCGTCTCTTCGACAAACTGTTCAAAGAAAGCATTAAGAATATGACCGAAAGTCATGTGCTTCTCTACAGGAACACGGTGTTCCTTAGCCAGACGATGGGCTTCTTCGTCAGTCATATGCACGCCAAAATCGACACCGGTCACCTCTTTGACAGCATCCACCATCGATACGCGGCGCCATTCCGGAGTCAAGTCGACTTCGTGGCCTTGATAATTGATTTTTTGCGTACCAAGCACTTCCTGAGCAATATGAGCGATCAAGCTCTCGGTCAGACGCATAATATCCGTGTAATCGGCATAAGCCTCATAAAGTTCAATCATGGTGAACTCAGGGTTGTGGCGGGTAGAAATCCCCTCGTTGCGGTAGACTCGGCCAATTTCATATACTTTTTCCAAGCCGCCGACGATGAGCCGCTTCAAATGCAGTTCGATCGCGATCCGCATGTACAGTTCCATCTCCAGCGTGTTGTGGAAGGTAATGAATGGACGGGCTGCGGCACCGCCTGCAATGGCGTGAAGAGTCGGCGTCTCGACTTCCAAATAACCGAGCGAATCCAGGTAACGGCGCATCGACTGGATAATCCGCGAGCGGGTGATAAATGTCTGCTGAACCTCAGGGTTGATGATCAGATCGACATAACGCTGGCGGTAGCGTAGTTCGACATCCTTAAGGCCGTTGTATTTATCAGGAAGCGGGAGCAGCGATTTGGACAGCACTTCAAGCTCGCTTACCTTAATGGTAGTCTCTCCGGTCTTCGTCTTGAAGACGGTGCCGGTCACGCCAATGATATCCCCGAGATCAAGCACACTGAACGCCGCATATTGGACTTCCGGCACGCTGTCCTGGCGGACGTAAATTTGAATTTTTCCGCTAAGATCCTGAATGTGGGCAAAGCTGGCTTTACCCATCGTCCGTTTGGCCATGATTCGACCTGCGATGTTTACTTGAACAGCCTGCTCGTCCAATTCTTCCTTGGTCATTCCATCATATTTGGCCAAAATATTTCCGGCGTTATGCGTACGCTGGTACTTTTTGCCGAACGGGTCGATCCCGAGCCCGCGCAGCTCGTCCAATTTGGCACGGCGGATCTGCAGCAGCTCGCTAAGCTCGCTTTCCGTGGCCTCTTGATTGCTGATTTCTTCACTCATTGCGTGTCATCCCTTCAAAACAGATTTGAACCTCTTTAGACGTAAGAAGAAACGGCTGTCTCCATATCGCTCTGACAGTACCGTTCCTTTGAACATATAACGATAATTACATTGCGGGTCATACCCAGTATAACCGGTTGCGGCGTTCGTTCCTCTCAAAAAGTTAAGCCCGCAGCTTACACTTTCTTATATCCTGAAAAAAGCTTCCCTAAGGAAGCTTTTTCAAACGGTTCCCCGCCTGCATGATCCGGCATGGTCCATCCCGGCCGGCCACCGCAGTGTGATGCGACCTTAACTGCTCAGGTCCAATCTTATTTCATTTTTATATCAATGATTTTATATTGAATAACGCCTGCGGGCACGGTAACGTCGACGACAGTACCTTTTTTCTTTCCGATAATGGCTTTGCCCACCGGGCTTTCGTTGGAAATCTTATTATTGAGCGGATCCGATTCGGCAGTGCCGACGATCGTGTACTCCATGATATCCCCGAACTCCATATCTTCAACGGTAACGGTTACCCCGACACTGACACTATCTGTGTCAATTTCATCGCTGTTGATGATGCGGGCGTTGCGGAGCATTTTCTCCAGGGTAATGATGCGGCCTTCAATAAAAGCCTGTTCATTCTTGGCATCTTCGTACTCCGAGTTCTCGCTTATATCTCCATATCCGATAGCCACTTTGATCCGCTCGGCCACTTCGCGGCGTTTGACGGATTTGAGGTTCTCCAGTTCTTCTTCCAGACGCTTCAAACCATCCGGAGTGAGAATGACTTCTTTGTCGCTCATCTTAACCGATTCTCCTGTCGTATACATTTATTGAAAACACCATAACTATATGCGAATCTAAAGGGATAAGAACCCTTCGCTGCATTGCTTCAAAATTTGGAACGGCGAATTTATACTGTGAAATTATATGGGAACCGTTACAAAATGTCAATGACAGCATTCGTATTGCCAGGTGGTTTCAAATCAAGCGCGACAGCAGGCGTTATACCGCGGAAACAGAGGCTTCAGCGCCTGCCGCATCACCTGTTTCTTCTACTGAGACCCGGTCGACAAAATCATTTAAAATCCGTACCATTTCGTCACGTTTCGTTTCTTCCATAATGACATCTTTTACACGGGCCGCGCCTTTCAGACCTTTCAAATACCAGGCCAAATGCTTGCGCATTTCGCGTACAGCCACCGCTTCGCCTTTCAAATCGACCAGCCGGTCCATATGCAAAATGGCGACCTCGATCTTTTCTCTCGGGGATGGGTCGGGCAACAGCTCTCCGGTGCTTAGATACTGGACGGTGCGGTACAGCATCCACGGATTGCCGAGCGCGCCTCGCCCAATCATCACGCCGTCGCATCCGGTCTGATCCAGCATAGCCCGGGCATCCTGCGGCGTCTGCACATCGCCGTTGCCGATGACCGGAATGGACACGGCTTCCTTAGCCTGACGGATGTAGCTCCAATCCGCGTGTCCGGTGTAGAGCTGCTCACGCGTCCGCCCGTGCACGCTGACCGCCTGGCCTCCGGCCCGTTCCACCGCGCGCGCGTTATCTACGACGTAAATATGCTCGCTGTCCCAGCCGATCCGCATTTTGACGGTAACCGGCTTGTCGACGGCGTCAACCACTGCGGAGACCATTTCGTAGATTTTGTCAGGCTCAAGCAGCCAGCGCGCTCCAGCGTCGCATTTTGTAACCTTAGGCACCGGACAGCCCATGTTGATATCAATGATATCGGCGTTCGTTTCTTTATCGACAACCTTTGCCGCTTCCACCAGCGACTCGCGGTCGCCGCCAAAAATTTGCAGGCTGAGCGGTTTCTCCCGGTCATCGACAAACAGCATTTCGCGCGTTCGCTTGTTGCCGTGCACAATCGCCTTGTCGCTTACCATTTCGGCGCAGACGAGGCCCGTCCCGAACTCCTTGGCGATAAGCCGGAAAGCCGGGTTACATACACCTGCCATAGGGGCGAGCACAACCTGATTTTTCATTTCGATGTTGCCGATTTTAAGCATACGATTCACTTCCTTTTCTATTGAGGATGTTATATTGAGGATGAGTCGGTCAATTCCTTGACCCCGACTTCCAAAACTATCGCAATTTTATCTAAAATTTGATCTTCCAAGCATCGGTTTCCCCGCTCCGCCGCCCCGAGCACAGCGAGTGAAATGCCCGCACGGTCCGCAAGTTCCTGCTGTGTATAGCCTTTTAGCTTTCGGTATGCCCGAATCCTTCTCCCCATACGCTTGTTGTCCACAACTTGATTCCTTCCCTTCCGTCTAACTTGCCCAGCGCTTTCGTCATCAACTCCAGCAGACCGGACGGTTCGTCCTTCGGCACAATATCGCGGAGCGGAAAAAGCACGAATGCGCGTTCCTGCATACGGGGATGCGGCAGAATCAAAAGAGGAGTGTCAAGCACCTTGCCATCCATCCACAGCAAATCCAAATCTACCGTCCGGGGGCCGTTACGTATTGTCCTCACCCGTCCCAGCTGATCCTCAATCTCCAGCATCACTTTCAGCAGCGCTTCGGGCATCAGCGATGTGCGTACAGCCGCCGCCATGTTTAAAAAATTCGGTTGGTCCGCATAACCGACAGGCTCGGTCTCATATGCGCCGGAACAGCGCAAGACTTGAATATCGGCATGAGCATTGAGCAGAGTGAGGGCCTCATTTAGACTTTTTTCGCGGTCCCCCAAATTGGCCCCTAAAGCAATATAAGCCTCTGACAGTTCAGAGGTGGAATGATTATTCATAGATCGGTTCTCACTTTCTCGCTCTATGCAGTTCCACGGTCACTCCCTGGAAATGAACGTCGAACGGCGGATGCGGTTTGGTCACCTTCACCGTTACCGCGTTGATAATAGTATAAGTGTCAAGTACCGCAGATGCAATACGTTCGCCCAAAGCTTCAATCAGCTTATAGGACTCCTGTTCGACAATATTTTTAACCAAAGCATGCGCTTCGGCGTAGTTTACTGTCTGCTGCAGATCGTCGCTTCGCCCTGCTCCGCTTAAGTCCAGCTCGAACTCCAGATCAATGTAGTAACGCTGACCCAGCCTGCGCTCCTCTTCAAAAACGCCATGATAACCGTAGTATTCCATTCGATGAAGTTTCATTTTGTCCATAGGGGATGCCACCTTTCATTATTAACGTCGGAATAGAGCATGGCGTCGCACATCGTAACCGTCCGTTTGATCAGCCGTACATCGTGTACGCGCACAATTTGACAGCCCTGAGCAATGCCAAAAGCTACGGTTGCCGCCGTACCTTCGACGACATCGTCAACCGGCAGGTCAAGCGCCATGCGGATGAATCGTTTGCGCGATGTGGCGAGCAGCACCGGATAGCCGAGCTCTGTCAAAGAGTCCAGCGACATCATTGCCCGCAAATTCTCATGATAATCCTTGGCGAAACCAATGCCGGGGTCAAGGATGATCTGTTCCGCCCGGACTCCCGCCTGTAAAGCCAAATCGATGCTCTCGCGGAGATCAGCGATCATTTCAGCCTGCAAATCGGTATAATCCCGGTCCTTGCGGTTATGCATCAAAATAATCGGACAATCAGCTTCTGCGGCGACCTTTGCCATGAGAGGATCAGCCTTGCCGCCCCAAATGTCGTTGATGATATGCGCTCCGGCGGCAATCGCCTGCTTCGCCACCTCCGCCTTATAGGTGTCGATCGATAGCGGAATTTGCGGCGCGGCGCGGTGAATCGCTTCAATAACGGGAAGGATGCGCGACAGCTCCTCGTCAGCGCTCACCGGTTCGTGACCGGGACGCGTCGATTCGCCTCCGATATCGATCATGTCGGCGCCTTCCTCCACCATCTGCAAGGCATGCCTGACCGCAGCTTCGGGCTTGTCCCATAATCCGCCGTCCGAAAAGGAATCCGGTGTGACATTCAGGATGCCCATAATCAATGTCCGCGTCCCCAAGGTAAGCTCCATAGGACCGCTGGTATATTTTCGCGTATACAGTATAGGCTTCATTGCTCGACTCCCGCTCTCTGTCTGTATTTCTTTAGAAGCACGGAGGTGACGGGTCCTGCCGATCCGCTTCCGACTACCATGCGTTCATTCTCTTTCCATAGAATCGTTACTGGCACGATCTCTTGAATAGAATTGGTCAAAAAGACTTCGTCCGCCGTACTCAGCATTTCCCAAGGGTACAATCCTGTCTCCACCTCAAGACCTTCGGTCCCGGCAAGCTCCATGACCATTTCCCGGGTAATTCCCGGGAGTATGCCTGCCGACTCATCCGGTGTGAACAATCGTCCCTCTTTCACAAAAAACACATTGCTGACAATGCCTTCCGCCACTTCTCCGCGCTCGGTTAACATCAGGCCTTCCGCACTTCGGGCAGCGGACGGGTAGAGTGACAGTTCTCTTTTGGCCAAAATATTGTTCATATAATGCAGCGACTTGAAGCGTACCGGGCCTTCCGGCGTATTCCGAGGCAGCTTGAGCAGTTGCAGCTCTTTGCCATTTATATCCAACTCGACAGGGCGCTGTGGCAGCGCTTTAGTGAACAACACCTGATTGGGACGGGTATAGTCTCCCGCCGGAAGGCCGAGAACATCCTCGCCGGCGGTTACGGTGTAACGGATGTAGGCTTCTTGCAGCCCGTTCCGCTTCATCAGCTCCGCGATCCAATCCGTTAGGCCGACAGGATCGGGCTTATAAGGAATGCCAAGCTGACGGCAGCCTTCCGCCATACGCTCCAGATGCCGCTCGAGCAAAAACGGCCTGCCCCCGTACGTCCGGAACGTCTCGAATAAGCCGATGCCATACAAAAAGCCGTGATCCCTGACGGAAACCACGGCATCTCCGGCGTCTACGACGCCGCCATTCAATCCTATATAATTCATACCGTCTTCCCGGCTTTTCGTTTCAGGAAATTGCGGAGCATCGTATGGCCGTGATCGGTAATAATCGACTCCGGATGGAACTGGACGCCCTCAATCGGATACTCCTTGTGACGGAGTCCCATAATTTCACCTTCCGCCGTTTCAGCAGTAATTTCCAGACAATCGGGTAGGCTCTCGCGCTCTACGAGCAGGGAATGATACCGGGTCGCCGTAAATGGTGATTCCAACCCTTCAAAGACAGAACCGCCTTTATGATGGATCGGCGAGGTTTTGCCATGCATCAGCCGCTCCGCTCGAATAACATTGCCGCCAAATGCCTGTCCGATCGCCTGATGGCCAAGGCAAACGCCGAAGATCGGGATCACGCCTTTAAAATGGCTGATCAGTTCGAGACTGATGCCCGCCTCATTCGGCGTACACGGTCCCGGAGAGATCAGGATATGATCCGGCGCCAGTCGCTCAATCTCTTCGATGGTGATTTCATCGTTGCGATAAACCTTGACCTCTTCACCGAGCTCCCCTAAATACTGCACGAGATTATACGTAAAAGAGTCATAGTTGTCGATAACCAAAATCATGTTTATTTTGCTCCCTCCGCGCCGCCGCCAGGCTGCGATTCCCGAATCGCTTCACTGCAAAGAACCGCTTTGACGATGGCCTTGGCTTTATTATGGCATTCCCGGTATTCGCGGTAAGGATCGGAGTCGATCACGATGCCCGCGCCCGTCTGAATATAGCCGATTCCGTCCTTTACAACCAACGTTCGTATAATAATATTTAATTCCATATTGCCGCCGTAGTCAATCCAGCCCATCGAACCGGTATACGGACCACGCCGGACAGGCTCCAATTCCTCGATGATCTCCATCGTCCTTACCTTCGGCGCACCGGTAATGGTCCCGCCTGGAAATAGGGCCGCGATCACATCGTAGGCATCCTTACCCTCCGCAATCCGCCCGTTGACCTGGGAAACGAGGTGCATGACATGCGAATAGCGTTCCACGGTCATGAGCTCCGGTACGTTGACCGTGCCATAAGCGGAGACGCGCCCGATGTCGTTGCGCTCCAGATCGACGAGCATAATATGCTCGGCCGTCTCTTTGGCGCTCCCGCGCAGCTCCGCCTCCATGGCGGCGTCCTCCGCGGGAGTCAGGCCCCGGCGCCGGGTGCCGGCGATTGGCCGTGCGCTCACTTTGTCCCCGTGCAGCTTGACCAGCAGCTCCGGCGAAGCGCTGGACAGCGCGAAGCCAGGCGAGCGCAGCAGCCCCATGTACGGGGACGGGTTGAGCCTGCGCAGCCACTCGTACACCTCTTCCGGCGAGGAGGTAAGCGGCGCTTCCTGCCGCAGCGACAGGTTCACCTGGAATACATCGCCTTGGCGGATGTATTCCTGGATATCCAGCACAGCCTGCTGGAACTTCTCTCTGGTAAATGCCGAGAACATCCCCGGCCATTCACCGGATTCGGTCGCTGCGGGGATATCCGGAACACTGGAAGTGTCCGGTTCAGCTTCCTCAGCCGCTTCCGCTGCTTCGCAAATCTGCCGCCACTTTTCCAGCATTTCCTCTGCTTTTTCCAACGTCTCTTCATAGAGCGCTTTAAGTTCTGCGGCGGAAGCGGCAGCCGAGACGTTGGCTGGAACCGAAGGATGCAGTGCGCAGTACAACTGGTGCTGCTCGTGGTCGTAGATCCACATCTCGTCCAGGCGCATCCAGAGATAATCAGGAAATCCCGGATGATCCTCCGAGGAAGAAGGCAGCCGTTCAAGCGAGCGGACCACATCATACGACAGGAAGCCGACGCAGCCCCCTGTAAACGGCGGAAGCCCGGAATCCTCAGGCCGGGGTGCTTTAAAGGGCGCCATCCATTCCCGCAGCACCTCAAGCGGCGCGCCTTCCAGCCCCTCGGTCCCATCTCCTGCCGCACTGCCCGCATTTGACGCACTTCCGGCGGCAATCCGCAGTACCTCGGCATGTCCCTCCTTGCCTGCCAGCACGGATGAAGGGCGAAGTCCAACGTACGTATAACGCCCGCCCTTTCCGCTCTCCAGCACCACAGAGTAAGGCGATGCGATTTCCCACGCTTTTTTCCAAGAGTGCGGCAATCCGCCCGGGTCAAGCTGCGACCGTATGATTAGAGGCAGGATATTCCAGCCCTCGCCGGCCCACTGCTCCCATTCCTTCCAACCCGTGACGATCTCCAAGTTCATCCTCCTAAACGCCTCAATAGCTATTTGCCTGTCAGTATACTTTATTTTCAGCAATTTTGAAAAGTCTATCCGACAAGAAGCGCTTATTTTTGCCTGGAAAGGACGCTGGCCAAATTCAAAGAGCCTTGGGCAACCGCTAAAAGGCGGAAGTCAAAGGCTCTTGTCCGTACAATTATAATATTATTCCTATTAGAAATAGGTTTAAGCTTCGTAGTTGTACAGCGGTGTGCTGAGGTAACGTTCGCCGTTACTCGGAACGATTGCAACCACGCGTTTGCCGGCGCCCAGTTCCTTGGCTACTTTGATCGCTGCAAAAATCGCAGCTCCCGAAGAAATGCCGGACAGGATGCCCTCTTCTTTGGCTACACGGCGCGCTGTATCAAACGCTTCATCATTTTCAATATGAATAATTTCATCGTAAACATTTTGGTTCAGAATATCAGGGATAAAGTTGGCTCCGATACCTTGAATTTTGTGAGGTCCCGGTTTGCCTCCCGCAAGAATTGGCGAAGCCGCAGGCTCTACCGCGTAAATCTTGATATCCGGATATTTCTCTTTCAGCACTTCACCGGCGCCTGTAATCGTTCCGCCTGTGCCAATACCCGCGATGAAAGCGTCCAGCGACCCGCCGATCGAATCGATCGCTTCAACGATTTCCGGTCCCGTCGTTTCACGGTGAATCTTCACGTTGGCCGGATTCTTGAACTGCTCGGCAACAAAGTAGTTCGGGTTCTCAGCCAGAATGGCTTCGGCTTTCTTGACCGCGCCGTTCATGCCTTCCGATCCCGGTGTCAGAACCAATTCCGCGCCATAGGCGCGAAGCAGGTTGCGGCGCTCCAAGCTCATCGTCTCAGGCATAACGATAATGGCTTTGTATCCTTTAGCCGCCGCTACCATTGCCAGTCCGATACCCGTATTGCCGCTGGTTGCCTCAAGGATCGTATCTCCTGGTTTCAGACGGCCTTGCTTCTCGGCTTCTTCCACAATGCTGACCGCAATCCGGTCCTTAACGCTGGAGCCCGGGTTCTGGTATTCAAGCTTCACATAGATTTCCGCAGCACCTTCCGGTACGATCCGGTTCAGGCGCACAAGCGGGGTGCCTCCAATTAGTTCGGTTACATTGTTGACCACTTTAGACATGGGCAAAAACCTCCTTAGAATAATGAACGAGATAAAAGATTGCGTAACTTGTGACATCAGTCTTCAGCATTTGCCCCTTGGGTCATCAGCGGCCGCCTTAAAATTAACATGGTCATACCGGATCTGCCCGAAAGTTCAGGAAACGCCGCATGCCAAGCTGCGCGCTGCACAGCCCAGATGCAAGCTGCCGTGCTATTCCGACTAAATCAGTAGGTTTTACATTGATCTCATCTTATCAATCTTGAAGTCCCTTGTCAATATCTATTGCGGCATCATATTTGGCGCGGAGATCGCTCTCGACCTTCTGCAGCGGAGGAGCCTGCTCCAGTGCAAGCTCCATGCGGACCTGCTCTCTTATTTCCCGTTCGCTCGGCATCTTCGGGACGGTTACTTTGTCTGTCCGAATCACGGCATAACCGCCATCTACCTGAAACGGACCGGCAGCAGTGCCAGGGTCCAGCTCCGCCGCTGCCTTCAGCAGTTCCTGCGGCCAATAAGGATTGTCTTCCTCCACTGTACCGACCCGGCCCCCTCGAACCCTGCTGTCCTCATCAATCGAAAGCTGCTTTGCCAATTCCGCAAAATCCTCACCGTCTTCCAAACGGTTCAGCACCTGTTCCGCTTCCCTTTCGGAATTTACCTTAATAATTGACAGCTCGATCTCCTTAACCGGGTGAAGAAGGCTTGGGTCCTGCTGCAAATACTCATCGATCTCCCTTTCCCCGATTACAATTCCGGCCGTTGCCACCGCTTGGAGCATAAGCCTGTACCTGGTTTCTTCCCGGACTTCCTCCTTGGTCATGCCAAGCTCTGTTTCCATCTGCAAGTAATATTCTTCCTCCGAGCCGTAACCGGAAGCCGCCGTCCGCAATTCCCGGTCGACCTCCTGCTCTGAGACGGAGATTCCGAGCTTCTTGGCTTCCGTCTCTACCGCAATCCGGTTAAGCATGGCTAGCAGCACTTCATCGCCGTATCTATTTTGGAGCTCATCTCTCCACTCCCGCAGCGAGATGGATTGGCCGGCCACCTTCGCTATTCTTTTTCCGTCTCCGCCGTTCCCTTCCGTCCCTTTTCCCTTGCGCCATTCCCATATGAGAAGGACGGACAGAAGCAGAACCAATCCAGCCAGAACGAGAACGGAGTTGCGCAAAGCGCGTTCCTGTCTTGTCATTCCCACACGATCCTATTTCGCTTGATTGAGAATTTCCTGTAGCTCCGCCTTGTTAAAAGAATAGGCTTCGTTGCAGAAATGGCATACCACTTCGGCCTGACCATCTTCCTCGATCATCTGCTCCAATTCATATGCGCCGAGGCTGAGCAGAGTCTGCTCCACTTTCTCGCGGGAGCAATGACACTGAAATCTAATTTCCATTTCGTCCAGCACTTCCGTATCGGGCAAAATGCGGCGCAGCATCTCCTCCGGCTCCACACCCTGATCGAGCAGCGCTGTAACTGAAGGAGTCGAGCTTAAGTTATGCTCAATTTCCGTAATCTCCTCATCGCTCAGGCCCGGCAGCAGCTGAATAATAAATCCGCCAGCCACCTTGACGCTGTTATCCGTATCGACTAGTACACCTAGTCCCACCGCAGAGTTCGTCTGCTCGGAGACGGCAAAGTAATACGTAAAATCGTCGCCGAGCTCACCGGAAACAATCGGCACACTGCCACGGTAAGGCTCCTTGAGACCGAGATCCTTAATGACATGGATGAAGCCTTCGGTACCGACTGCTCCCGCCACGTCCAGCTTGCCCAGACTGTTGCTCGGCAGATGAACATGAGGATTCTGGACATAGCCGCGAACCTCTCCCTCAGCGTTAGCCTCTGCGACAATCTGCCCGATCGGACCGCCGCCTTTGACCTGGATATTGATCATTTCCTTGCCTTTGAGCATGGCGCCCATCATGGCGGCTGCGGTAACCGTGCGTCCGAGCGCGGCCGTAGCCGTCGGATACGTATCATGCCTGCGCTGAAGCTCGGCTGTAAGTTCCGTTGTGCGAACCGCAAAAGCCCGTACCCTGCCATTAAGTGCCGTTCCCCGTACCAATCGGTCTTTTTTATTTTGCATGGGTAATCAGCCCTCCTGTTATAAGTTGAATCCCGCTGTTATTGATTGCGGTCATAAATAATGCGCAGCCCCTCCAGGGTGAGCATCGAATCGATTTCATCAATGCAGTCCGTCTCGCCCGCAATTAGCGGCGCCAGTCCTCCCGTCGCGATGACCTTCAGTCTGGGAGCATTCATCTCGGCCTTAATGCGCCTTACAATGCCTTCCACCTGTCCTGCGTAGCCGAAAATAATCCCGGCCTGCATCGCATGCACGGTATTTCGGCCGATTACTTTCTTGGGCTTCTCGAGCTCGATTCTCGGCAGCTTGGACGCCCGCAGATATAACGCCTCGGTGGAAATGCCGATGCCCGGCACAATGGCGCCTCCCAGATAATTGGCGTTTCCGTCGATACAGTCAAATGTTGTGGCGGTGCCAAAGTCGACGACGACTAGCGGACATTGATAGCGCTCAATGGCGGCCACGGCGTTCACGATACGGTCCGCGCCGACCTCCCGAGGGTTCTCGTAACGCAGATTGAGCCCGGTCTTGATTCCGGGCCCGACTACCAGCGGCTCTTTGCCAATATATTTGACACACATTTCCACGATTACATGCACGAGCGGAGGGACGACGGAAGAAATGATGACTCCTTCCACATTTTTAACGGACAGACCCGACATATTAAATAAATTGTGAATCAAAATCCCGTACTCATCCGCGGTCGCTTGCCGCGCCGTGCTCAGCCGGAAATGGTGCAGGAGTTCCCGCTGCCGGTAAACCCCAAGCACAATATTCGTATTGCCGATATCCACGGCCAGCATCATGACAAAGCGTCCTCCTTCTTCTCATTCAGATCCAGACTGATATCCAAACTGGAAAAGGAATACGTGAGTCGTCCGACAGAAATGACATCGACACCCGTTTCTGCGATGCCGCGCACCGTTTCCAGCGATACACTTCCCGAAGCCTCCGTCTTCACATGCGGCGCCTTCGTCTTAATTTTACGCACAGCTTCTGTCATTAATTCAAGAGACATGTTATCGAGCATAATAATATCCGCGCCTGCGGCCAGCGCCTCCTCCACCTGTTCCAAGCTTTCCGTTTCCACTTCAATCGTCATGGTATGCGGAATGTTGGCCCGGGCTCTGCTGACGGCCTTCTGAATGCCCCCTGCGCCTTTAATATGATTATCCTTGATCATAACGGCATCGTATAAACCGAACCGGTGATTGGCGCCTCCGCCGACGCGAACCGCATACTTCTCCAGCATCCGGTGTCCAGGCGTAGTCTTGCGTGTATCCACCAGCTTTGCCGGCAGTCCGTCCAGCGCCTGCACGAACGAGGCTGTCCGCGTCGCCACCCCAGAAAGCCGCTGCATTAAATTCAGCGCAAGCCGCTCTCCGGTCAAAATCGCGTGGGTGCTGCCTTCCACTTCTGCAATCACGGTTCCCTTCGCTACATGTTCGCCTTCCTTCACGAATGGGGTAAAGGACAGGCCTGGATCGACTACCTCGAATACCAGCTCCGCGACGGGAATGCCGCAGACCACGCCTTCTTCTTTTGCATGAATAATTCCTTTGGACTGATGTCCGGGCGCAATCGTCGTCAGAGTGGTTACATCGCCGGAACCGACATCCTCCCTCAGCCAGTTCTTGATGGATTGCACCAGTTGTTCGTTATATCCGTTAAACATCATCGCTTGTCTCCTCCACTATGCCCAGTTCGCGAATCTGGAGCAAATGCTTCCGCCAATGCTCATCATCCCGCTGCGGAAAATCTTCACGGTAATGGGCTCCTCTGCTCTCCTCACGTGTAATCGCCGATTCCGTGATAAGCAGGCAGCAGGTCAGCATATTGGCAAATTCAAATTCTTCGCGCTTCGTGAGCGCCCCTCCAAAAATCGGCAGCTGCCGCTTCAGCTCTTCGAGCCCTTTGGACAGCATTTCCTCATTCCGCCGCAGTCCGACATAGCGGACCATGATCTTCTGCAGCTTCAGACGGCGTTCCACAATGGCCTGCGTCGAATGTTCATGGCGGCCCAAATCACAGCCCGCCGATAGATCTCTCTTATCCAGCTTCGGCAGGCTGCGGATCCGCTCAACAATACGCTGCCCGAAGACGACCGCTTCCGAGAGCGAGTTGCTGGCCAGCCGGTTCGCGCCGTGTACGCCTGTGGATGATACTTCGCCGCAGGCAAAAAGCCTTGGAACACTGCTCTCCCCGTTCAGGTCGGTCTTGATGCCCCCCATCATATAATGGGCAGCCGGAGCCACTGGAATCCAGTCGCTTGTAATGTCCAGACCGTAGCCGATGCAGGTCTCATATATCGTCGGGAACCGGCGCTTCACCATTTCCGCAGATTCATGAGTAATGTCCAGGTATACAAAAGTTGATTTCGTCTCTTCCATCTCGCTGACAATCGCCCGGGCGACGATATCGCGCGGCGCAAGCTCCAGCAGCTCATGATACCGCTCCATAAAACGTTCGCCCCGGATATTCCGCAGCACAGCTCCTTCACCCCGGACCGCCTCTGAAATCAGAAACCGTGGAGCGCCGGGATAACTGAGCGCCGTCGGATGGAACTGAATAAATTCCATATCGCGGATATGCGCTCCCGCCCGGTAAGCAATCGCCACTCCATCGCCTGTAGCGATTTCGGGATTCGTTGTATAGCGGTACAGTTGCCCCGCTCCGCCTGAACAGAGAACCGTCGCGGCCCCTTTCAGAAAGAGGCGCTCTCCATTCGGTTTTTGTACAAGCGCTCCGACGCACTCACCATCTTCCGTAACCAGGTCGATCACATAGTGATCATCCCACACCTCAATATTGTGATGTTCCAATACCTGCTGCACCAGCGCGCGCACAATTTCATAGCCGGTAGCGTCTCCGTTGGCATGCAAAATCCGCCGGTGGCTATGCGCTCCTTCCTGCGTCAGCGCCAATACACCGTTCTCCTTATCAAACAGCGTTCCAAGCCGGATCAGTTCACGAACCCCATACGGTCCTTCATTGACGAGTGCATCTACAGCAGCCGAGGAACACAGTCCGGCCCCGGCCATCAGAGTGTCCTGCCGATGGTACAGCGGAGAATCGTCTTCCGCGATTACGGCGGCGATGCCTCCCTGGGCATAACGCGTATTGCTCTCCATCAGCGATTTCTTCGTAATCATTACGACCCGCCGATCCTCGCTTGCCTTGATGGCTGTGAACAGTCCGGCGATGCCGGAGCCGATGACAATGCAATCCGTTTCTACGGTGGGAAGCTCCCGCAGGTCGAAATCAACCAAATACTGTGGAATCATGACCACTTTTCACCTGTTTCAATGAAAGAGTAGCGCATGCTACTTGACTTGTAGCATGCGCTCTAGAGATTGTCTGGCTTTGTCTGCGACTGTTGGCGGCACATAAATTTGCGGCTTCATCGTCTCCAGACATTTTACCAATTTTTTGAGATTGTTGACTTTCATATTGGGACAAACCAGGAATTTGGAAGCAAAATGGAAGTCCTTATCCGGACTATCCTTACGAAGCTGGTAGCCTGTCCCATCCTCGGTTCCCACAATAAATTCCTGACAGTCCGATTTCTTGCAGTAATCGATAATAGCGGTCGTGCTGCCGACAAAATCACCCATAGCCACGACCTCCGGACGGCATTCGGGATGAACGACAAACTGAGCATTTGGGTATTTGGCCTTCATTTCCACGACATCCTTGACGGTAAGCATGTCATGTGTGTTGCAGTAGCCTTCCCAGATAATCAGCTTTTTGCCGGTTTTCTCCTGAACATAATGCCCCAGATTCTTATCTGGAACCCAAATGATCTCTTCCGCGTCCAGCGACTCAATGACCCGGACGGCATTGGCAGAGGTACAGCATATATCCGTCTCCGCTTTAATTTCGGCAGAGGAATTGATATAGGTAACCACCTTGGCATTCGGATGCTTCGCCTTCAGCTTGCGAAGTCCCTCCACGTTGACCATGTCGGCCATAGGGCAGCCGGCACGCTCGTCAGGGATCAGAACTGTCTTGTCCGGAGCCAGGATCTTGGCGCTTTCACCCATAAAATGAACGCCGCAGAATACGATCACTTCCGCTTCCGTTGCGGCGGCCTTTTGAGCCAGCAAAAAAGAATCGCCGCGAAAATCGGCAACTTCCTGAATTTCATCGCGCTGATAATAGTGAGCCAAAATGATGGCATTCCGTTCCTTCTTAAGCTGTTCGAGACGTTCACGCAGTTGACGGTTTTGTTCTTGCTTGCGCTCCAGCGCCAGAGCTTCCACGGTACACGTTCCCCCTTATGTTTAACGGCGTATTCTCCGGTGTATCAAATCTGAAATGAAGCAGATTGTAAGAAGATATTCAGCATCATGTAAACGGTATATAGTTCGTAATATTTATCACTAATGTACACAACGTTCTTTGCCGTGTCAATCTAATGGATACGCTCTTACAGAAGAGGCTATTTCCGGCAGCTTACCTCTTGGCGATTAAAAAAAATCCGGAGAACAAATTCGTTCTCCGGATTTTATTGGTGCCTGCCCTGCGGCAGAATATCGGATTAGCTCAAGCCTGCTCCGCCGCCCTTATTCTCATCATTTCCGCTCTCTCCATCTTGCTGCGGATTGTTTGGAATATCTTTGGGCGAATCTCCCAGCGTAGCCTGAGGCTCACTGGTTTTGCCCTGAATGCGGACTTTTACATCGCCGATTGGATCAATAATTGGCTCTGCTCCTTCATTGGCAAGACTTTGGCCGTCAACCGGCTTGCCGTCTTCGGTCAGATAGCCCTGCTCGATCAGCTCTTTGATCTGCTCCAGCTCAAGCGTCTCTTTCTCCAGCAGCGTGCCTGCGATGAGATGCATTTCCTTCGAGTGCTTCTTCAGCAGCTCTCTGCATCGCTCATAACATTCGTTGATAAAACGCTGCATTTCCTGATCAATCTCGTAAGCGATCGAATCACTGTAATTCTGCTCGTGCCCGATATCGCGGCCCAGGAATACCTGGCCTTGGGAAGTGCCGAACTGCATCGGACCGAGCTTCTCGCTCATGCCGTATTCCATAATCATGCTGCGCACAATGCGCGTAGCCTGCTGGAAGTCGCTGTATGCGCCTGTGCCGATCTCTCCGATGAACATTTCCTCGGCTACCCGGCCGCCGAGCAGCCCGGTAACCTTGTCAAGCAGCTCCTGCTTCGTAACGAGCATACGGTCTTCCTTCGGAAGCATGATGACATATCCGCCTGCGCGTCCGCGCGGGATAATCGTCACCTTGTGAACCATGTCGGCATGCTCCAGGAAATATCCGGCGATCGTATGCCCAGCCTCGTGGTAAGCGACGATCCGCTTCTCGCGGTCGCTGATCACGCGGCTGCGCTTCTCGGTGCCGACGATGACCCGGTCGATGGCCTCATCCACTTCCCGCATGGAGATATCTTTGCGGTTGCGGCGGGCGGCGAGCAGCGCCGCTTCGTTCAGCAGGTTCTCCAGATCCGCGCCGGTGAAGCCGGTTGTGCGCTTGGCGATCACGTCAAGCTTCACGTCCTTGGTCAGCGGCTTGTTGCGGGAGTGAACCTTCAGTACTGCCTCGCGTCCCTTCACGTCAGGGCGGTCAACCGTAATCTGACGGTCAAAGCGTCCCGGACGAAGCAGAGCGGGGTCAAGAATATCGGCGCGGTTGGTAGCCGCGACGATGATAATGCCTTCGTTGCCGCCGAAGCCGTCCATCTCAACGAGCAATTGGTTGAGCGTCTGCTCGCGTTCATCATGCCCGCCGCCAAGTCCGGCGCCGCGCTGACGGCCGACGGCGTCGATTTCGTCGATAAAGATGATGCAAGGCGCATTCTTCTTCGCGTTCTCGAACAGGTCGCGTACCCGCGAAGCGCCGACGCCGACGAACATTTCGACGAAGTCGGAACCGGAGATGCTGAAGAACGGAACCCCGGCTTCACCTGCCACCGCGCGGGCAAGCAGTGTTTTACCTGTGCCCGGAGGACCTACGAGCAATACCCCTTTAGGGATGCGCGCACCCACGGCAGCGAATTTCCGCGGGTCTTTTAGGAATTCCACGACTTCGACAAGCTCCTGCTTCTCTTCGTCGGCCCCGGCTACGTCTTCAAAGGTGACCCGCTTCTTCTCTTCATTGTAAAGACGGGCTTTGCTCTTGCCGAAATTCATCACCTTTCCGCCGCCGCCCTGCGCCTGATTGAACAGGAAGAAGAACAGGATGAACATAATAACAAGCGGAATGATCGAAGACAGGAAGGTCAGCCAAATGCTGTCGCCCTCCATTTTCTTCTGGACGAATGGTATGTTGTTAGCCTGACTGGCTGCAGTCAGTTCTTCGATAGCCGCGTCCGTAGGAGGAATATATGTGGAGAAGCTCTGCGATTTAGCCCATTCCGGCTTCTCTTTATAAGAGCCGGTTACATTAAAGGCGTTGCCTTCGAACTGAACCGTCAAATCCTTCACATTGTTACTCTTAAGCTCCTGCCGTAACTGGTCATATCTGGGGAAATCGGCGGCTTCATTTCCATTGCTGACGAATTGGACAATGCCCACCACGACTAGAAATAAAATCAAATAAAAACCAGAATTTCGGATGAACCGATTCATCCCCTACCTCCTCTCGCAACACTTAAGTTATTGTACCATAGCCTGTCGGAGCACCTCAAACGCGAGGCGGCTTCAGGTAAATATTCCGGAAGACCAAGGCTG
Organism: Paenibacillus durus ATCC 35681; assembly: GCF_000993825.1. Classification (NCBI taxonomy): domain Bacteria; kingdom Bacillati; phylum Bacillota; class Bacilli; order Caryophanales; family Paenibacillaceae; genus Paenibacillus; species Paenibacillus durus. The sequence continues at coordinate 4,814,938 of NZ_CP011114.1, read as the reverse complement.
TGTATGAATTATTTAGAGTAGACCTCCGGCTTCAATACCCCGATGTAAGGGAGATTCCGATACTTTTCGGCATAGTCAAGTCCGTATCCTACAATAAATTCGTCAGGAATGACAAAACCGGTATAATCTGCCTCAAGGCTAACGGTACGACCCGCCGGTTTATCGAACAGAGTCACGACGGATACCGATGCAGCGTTGCGGTTGCGAAGCAGCTCAATCAGATAACTCAGCGTAAGACCGCTGTCGATAATATCCTCAACGATCAGCACGTGGCGGCCATCAACCGGAACGTCCAGATCCTTGATAATTTTAACTACGCCCGAAGATTTGGTTGTCGCGCCATAGCTTGATACGGCCATGAAGTCCATCTCGACCGGCACCGTAATGACTTTAACCAAATCGGCCATAAAAATAAACGCACCCTTCAGCACGCAAATGACCAGCGGATTGCGTCCCTCATATGCATCGCTCAGCTTGGCGCCAAGCTCTTTGATTCTCTGTTGAATCTCCTCTTCGCTGATCAAAATCTCCTGGATATCGTTCTGCAACCTGCGAACCTCCTAAGTTATACTATGAAAAACTGTCTGCGGCCATTACGGTTATCCTCTACAGGTCTTCAAGCGACAGCAGCAGAACCGAAGCCGTATGATCCCCGACGGCGGCATGAACCGAACGGCGAATGCCCGGAATCCAGACAATGTTTCCGAGTCCGTCACATACAAGGGGAATGCGTGAACGCTCGGTAGAAGGTATTTTATCATCAATGTAAATATCTTTTACCTTTTTGCTTCCGTTTAATCCCATGACTTTAATGGTATCTCCAGGCAACCGGGAACGAATCGTAAGCGGGAAGACCAGCTCTTTATAATCGAACCGGGCCGACATCCTGCCGCCTTCTCCCCTCAGAACCGTCTCATCCCCTCGCTCCGCCAGCGTCATTACGAGCGCCTTGTTAATCTCGCGAAGCTCAAGACGAGGCTGGAGCTTAGGCAGACAATAGGCGTAGCTTGCCTGATGATCCAAAGGAGCGGACAAGAAATAAATGGTATTATACTGCCGGATACAGGTTATACCGCGCCCCAAATCAAGACTCCACGCGGTGGGCATATCTTGCAGTATTCCCCGCCGCACTGCTTCAATCTTCGGAAAATCGGTTTCCGGCGTATCCGCTGACAGATAATTTAATATTAGTTTAATCAAACGCCGTTGTAAAGCGGAGTGCACAGCGGCAAAAGCCGCTCTGTCCAGCGTGCATTTACCCTGTTCCTGCAAGGCGATCTCAGCGAAGCACTTAGCGGCCGCATCTTCCATAAAATCATCCTCGGCGCCGGCGATTTCCGCCAGCTGCGTCAGCGACCGGCTCAGTCTCGGACTGTAGCGCGTCAAAAATGGAAGCACTTCCAGTCTGACCGCATTGCGTCTGTACTTGGTTTGCGCGTTGCTGGGATCTTCGGCATAAAGATAGCCTCGCTGCCGGCACACATCCATGAGCGCCGCTTTGTTAATACGGAGGAATGGGCGGATAAGTTCCACGTTTTTTTCCGTCCTTGCCCAGCGCATGCCCGCAAGCCCTGACAGACCGCTGCCCCGCAAGAGACGCATCAGAACCGTCTCGGCCTGATCGTCGGCATGATGAGCAAGCGCGACGGAACGCGCCCCCCGGCGCTTCGCCGTATCAATTAGAAAGCGGTAACGCTTCTCCCTAGCTGCTTCCTGCGGACCGAGCCCGCTTTCCTTCATAAAGGAAGGAATATCGAATTCGGCGAGTTCAAAGGGGATTCCGAGTGCTTCGGCCGTGCGGCGCACAAGCTCCGCTTCCTGCGCCGATTCGGCGCGGAAACCGTGGTTCACATGGGCGCAAATGAGCGTAAGCGGCATCCGGCTCCGGGATATTTCATGCAGAACATGCAAAAGAGCCACAGAATCCGGCCCTCCGGACACTGCGACTACAATGGCGTCTCTTGGACCCCACAGCCTGTGTTCTGCCGCGGCTTCCATCACCGAATCCACCAGTTCATTCCACTCGACCATATCCGGCTTCCTTTCCTGCCTGGCCGCGGTCTAGTCCGCAGCTTGATGACGGCATAAATCGAGATGCCGTCCGTATGTATAATCATAGAATATTAAAAATGATAAATCCAGTAGACGGTAAAAGCCAGCAGGCACAGCGACAGCGCAAAGGCGCCGGTCAGCCAGCCCGGAGTCGCCAGCGGCTCCGGCTTATAATGACGTGATGTGTAAACATGGCTCTTCCACATGTCCCTGGCTTCCGCCGACGTGGAAAATCCGCCCTTCAGCGCGAGCCTCAGCCAAGAGGCGAGCTTCTTATCGGGAAGCTGGCCCGCAAGCTTGATCAGATCGTCTCCGCTTCTTGTCTGCGGAAGCTGCCGCGATGCATTCTGAAGTCCGGGCTCGTCAAGCAGCCGCAAGCAGAGCACGGCGAAGGCGAACAGATCATAGCCTTCATCCCCGATCCGGCTGCCGGCATTCCAGTAGCCGCGGTCATGCCATTCCGTAAACTGCTTCACGCTGCGGCCGATAGGACCCGCCCCTCCGAAATCGATCAACTCGGCTTCGCCGTACTCCGATACCATGACATTTTCCGGCTTCAGATCACCAAAGATAAACCCGCATTCATGCAGTCCGCATAGTCTGTCCAGCAGCTGCAGTCCGATCAGACCAAGCCAGGAGGAACCTTTACGGGACAGAAAATAGTGGAGCGGCGTACCTTGAACATAGCGCATAACGTAAAAAGGAAATCCGCCTTCCGAAGCGTCGTCGGCCTCCAGGAAGTAGGCAGACATCGGCGACGTCCCCCTGGTACGCTGATCCCGCCGCACTCGGCAGGATTGAAGCGAAGTCAGCACGTTAATCTCCGACTGAAGATCAAGCGTGTCGTATCCGATTTTGAGCGCATACTTCTCCCTTCTCCCCTGCCGGTTGACCAAATATACCGTACCGTTTGCGCCCTTTCCAAGCAGCCGGTTCACGACATAACGGTTGCCCCGCCATTTGCCGGTAATGACTTCCCCCGGAGAACGGGGCGGATTAGACAACGTACCCACCAGGCATCCCTTCTCCTTCATCTGAATGAGCCGCCAGGCGGCCTTGATGTTCATCTAGTGTATCATACCCGAAATGTTCAAGCACCTTGAAAATCGCCGGGCCTGTCGGCGTCGCCCCCTTCATGCGGATTTTGCCGAACAGCTTACGGATGTCCGACACATTGCTGCTCCAATCCATATCGAGCACAGCCGCCTCGCTGGTAGAGCCCGGAAAATGGAATACGGAAATTTCGCTAACGCCCTCCCGCGCTTCAAGGCTGAGCGCCAGATCGCGGATCGCATCCTCCACCGCTGCGAGCTTCGGCTTCATGCTTGCGCTGGCGTCGATTAGAAGCGCCAGCCGCAGCGGCGCCGTCTCGCTGAGCTCATCCACCACCGTAACGACTTGCGAGCGTTTGGCCGGAGGCAGGTCCTCCAGAGAGCCTTCGCCCAGTATTTTTTTCACCTCCTTATTAACCGCCTGCTGAATCGTCTGAACCACCGTCTTGCGGGTCATCATCTGCATGGTCTGGGCCAGCTGCGGCGTACCGACGATCCGGCTGAGTCCGCCGCCCGCTTTGGCAATATCATCGATCTCCCTGCTCCCCAGCTCGCCGATCGTTCCATAATCGACGACCCCGATCACATTCACCGTTATCCCGTCCTGACGGGCATGCGCCGCCGCCATTACCGGGCTTTCTCCTACATTGGAGCATCCGTCCGTTATGAGTAAAATTTGCTTCATCTTTCTTCCTCCCGCCTCGTAAATGAATTCTCTCTTCCCTAGCTAGTATGATCCGGATTGAGAGATTCCAAACGTGGCGGAAGCCAAAGAATATAGGAAAAATGGTGCTTAGCTAACGGTGCGCGGACGTTCCATCCGCGAGAGTCCCGGCACATGCAGCGTGGACCATTCCGGCTGGAAGTGATCGACACGGCTGACCACAATGGTCATGTCGTCATGAATCTCATTGCCTTGGTAGCGGATAACCTTCTCCAAGAGACTGTCGGCAATCTCCTGCGGATCGCTGGTTTCCAGCTCCTGGATCATTCGTTTCATCCATATTTCCTTGTTGACGGCATAGCCGGGCGCATCGTAAATACCATCGGTCATCATAATTAGAATATCGCCCGCTTGCAGCTGCATCGTTACGAATTCTACCTCGATATCCTGAATGATGCCGATTGGCAGATTGCTTGCCGTAATCGGGATGACCTCGCTTCCCCGCTTGATAAAGCTGGGCGCTGAGGCAATCTTCATAAAGGTGGTCTGCGCCGAATATTGGTCAATCAGCGCCATGTCCACGGTAGCGTAAAATTCCTCAGGCGAGCGGAGCAGCAAAATCGAATTCACGGACTTCACCGCCAGCTTCTCGTCCATGCCGGATTGCAGCAGCTTCTCCAGCATGCCAAGCGCGGCGCTGCTCTCCATCCGGGCCCGCTCCCCGTTGCCCATTCCGTCGCTGATCGAGACCGCGAACGTTCCGTTGCCCAGCTCTGCCGTACTGAAGCTGTCTCCCGACATCATATTCCCGCCTTTGGCCGCGCCGGATATGCCTGTGCTGATTTCGTAAGCCTTCGCCGAGCCGAAGACAACCGTCGACAGTCCATCACGGCTGTGCATTGCCGTCTCGCTCTTCACCGAAATATTTTCTTCCAATATGTCGGACAGCAGCGGGGCAATCATTTTGCGGGATTCGTCAAAGCCACGGTTGTAGGCGTGAACGACTTCGATTTCCACACGGCCCGGATCGAGGCTGACAATATCGATGCTGTGGATGGAGAGGCCGAGCTTCTCCAGCGCTTCGCGAATTTGCGCTTCCTGACGGTAGAGCGCTTGCCCTTCCCGCTTGATTTCCCGCGCCAGATCCTCCATGACCTGCGATACTCCGGAAAGCTGCTCGGCCACAAATTTGCGGCTGTCGTATATTTGCCGTTTCCAGCGCATATCATGCTCGTAAAGATAATATTGGCTGCGCATGACTTCGAGCACTTCGTCCGTCTTGCCGCAGATCCGGGCCCATTCCGCAGGCAGCCTCGACGCCCGAATGTCCGGATTCTCCTCGACGGCGGTCATCATGTCGGTCATATACTTGTACGTCTGATAGAACTTTGAATCCCAGCAGTGGGAGCGGCGGATGCAGTTCGCGCAGGTCTCCTCTGTGACCGCATTCATGAAATGCTCCATTTCCCGGTTCGATTTGCCCGCTTCGCCTGCGGACGGAATCTGCCCGAAGCTGGTGGAGAGCTGCCGGAATACCTGGGAGAACTGGGTCACCCGATCCGCGGTAATGTCGCGCACCCTCCGCGCATACTCATGCTGGGTACGGCTGTGATCCGTCGTGCCGGGCACATATTTGGCGATCGCTTTAATGATGCCGCGAGGGGTTGCGAGGAACATCACCACTGCCGCGCAGGTCTCCCAAGTAGAGGTCATCATATCGCCCGGACCGCTAAAATAGACGGACAGGATGCTTGAGCCGAGCAGCATGCCGAGAGCAACCGCGCCTTTGCGCCCACCCTGTAGCATGCCCGCCAGCATGCCGGAGAACGCGAGCAGACTCATCTGATAGATCGCGCCGATATCGGCCAGACTGAGAATCAGGCCCGACACGACGCCCACCGCCGCTCCCAGGGGGGCCCCGCCCGCCATGGCGAACAGCAGGATCAGGTAGCGTGACAGAATATGCTCCAGCGATAAGCCGCCCGCTTTCCAGCCTACCAGACCGGTCATAATGGAAGCCAGCATAATGATAAGACATAAGATCTCCTCATTTCGCAGTACGCGGCTTTTTTGTTTATAGGCAAGCACGGGCAGAGCCTGCAGAAAGACGAGCGTCAGCACAAAAGAAAGCAGAGCGTTCAGCGTCGTCATCATTAGCGGATACCAGGAGAGCGTTGGACCGATAATCGTCTGAAACAGCCCGACCATGAAAGAGGAGACGAATACCATAACCGGCGCATAGGCCAGATCAACTCGTTGGAAGGCCTCCATCCCTTTATAGAGAAGAATAAAGACGATGAGTTCGGCCATAATAATGAGTGCGCCGGGGAACGGAGTATACAGGCTGCCCGCAAGAATCGCCGCTCCGACCGGAAGGGTGCAATCTTTGCGCATAAAAACAATAATGGCGAAAAAAGCGGCGGCAAACGGGGACAGCTCGTCCAATATCATCGCTCTTCCCAGCAGAAAACCCATGCAGCTCAGCAGCAGCACCCATTTTCTCGTGTCCAGCATACGAAGAATACGCTGACGCTTTCCCCAAGCCTTGAACCTCTCCCCCCATGGTGCCTTCTCTTCCTCAGCGCCATCTTCCACTCTTGTCCACTCCGGAAAATTCACCACATTGCTTTTACCCATAATGATCAGCACCACCCGTTTAAATTTAAAACATAAGACCGTTATAAGCTGCGCTCTTATCATTGGCCTTATATTTCCGCGAGAAACGGCTGCCTGAAACGATACGTCTATCGCCGACCTCAAAAGCATAAGCTTTGAAAGAGGTGAAGCCGTTTCTTCTTGTGGTACTCATTATAAGCGCGGCCAAAGTAGAAAGTTTGTCAGAACAAGAGGGCTGGCCATAAGAAATTTCCGACAAAAAAAGGCTCCCGCCCAAGCAGCCGCAAAACCGTTTATTCCCTTGCGCGGCGGTCTGTAAACCGGTTGACCATCCAATTTTTTCCACAATTAGTCCGTTTCGATTCGTCAGCGAATGCTCCAGGCTTTAGCGGAAATCTTAAAGATGCTGTCGCAAATTTCTATCGGCCCGACAAAATATTAGATATACCGGGGCAAGCCAAGGATGCGCTTTCAATAATCTGCAAAAAACATCCCTTCGAGAGGAATACTGCGGCGGCTTGACCCGGGGCTGCGGCCGGGCAGACACAGAAAAAAACCGCATAAGGTTCGGCCCCTGCGGTTATTTGAACGGTTGTAGTATGATGTTATACGCGTTTGGCTCCACGGCCGCCGCGCTTGCCCTCCGTATTCTTCTTGAGAGAAGAGATACGTTCTTCGCTGTCTTTAAGGAAGCGTGACATTTTATCCTCAAATGAAGGTTTACCGGCTGCAGGCTTGAATGGACGCCCTCCCCGTTCACGATTGTAGCCTCCGCCACCGCCTCCGCCGCCGAAACGGTCTCCACCGCTTGGACGATCCGGTCTTGGGGCTCTTGGCGGACGAACTTCCGATGCGGGCTTGTCGACAGCCTGCTTGATGGAAAGTCCGATCTTGCCGTCCTTGTCGACATTGATCACCTTAACAGTTACCACATCATTAATCTTCAGATGATCGTTGACATCCTTGACGTAATTATCGGCGATTTCCGAGATGTGAACGAGACCTGTGACACCTCCTGACAGATCTACAAACGCTCCGAAATGCGTAATGCCTGTCACCTTGCCCTCTAACTTGGTGCCCACTTCAATTGCCATAGAATAAAATGATCCTCCCTTAAAAATATACAGACAAAGATGTCAAGATCCAGTCTGCGGTGATTTGATTATACAGTAAAGAGCAAAGCAAGGCAACAGAGTGAAAAGCCTCTTTTTGCCGGCTTACTGCTTCGGTTGCTCTGTCCGGATCGGAACTTCGCCTTTAGGGTATATGTTAAACCATTTGCGGGCGAGCTGTCCGATATATTCGTTGTCGTTCAGACGGGACACCTCGTATTTCAGTTGGTTCAGCGAGTTATTCACTTGCTTGCTGCTCTCCTGCTTCCGGGCCAGTTCCTTACTCTTGTCCGAAATCAAGGCGCTTTGAGCGAAGAAAATATATCCCGCCCAGCCAAAGAATACCGCCATTAAGGCGACCCAGATCAGCTTTCTTCTCTTTGCGCCCGCGGCAGCGGACCCTCCGCCAGCCTGTTTCTCTTCCGGGGAAAATCTGTTCATGCAAGCGTTCCTCCCGTTTCAGGGTCAGCGTTTTCTTCTTGCGGCAATAAAATTGGCGAGTTTGGTAAATGGAGCGCTGCGCAGCAGCCGATGATAGGCCGGGGACAACCATCTGACGGGAAAAATCCAGAGCGGCTTGGTCAGCCGAAGCAGCAGCTTCAGCACAAAGCCCAAGATACGGCCAAGCAAACGCAAAATTCCGAGCGCCAGCTTCCATAACCACAGCAGCGGCATTCCAATCAGTATTCCCAGCAGCTTCATCAGCAGCTTCCATATCCATTCCACCGTCTGAATTAACATTACCACAAATTTCTGCACCGTGACACTGAAGATTAAAAAATATGCCCACACACCCACGAATAATCCGAGAAAAGCATAAAAGCGCAGCTGCCCCTGGTTACCTGCGTACAGCAAACGAAATACGATGAGAGCGGACGCCAGCCAATAGAGGAGATCGAGAACCGCGTTCAGCCATCCGGGAAACCGCAGCTTCAGCGACAGTACCCGGTAGCCGTCAAAGGTTAGTCCCATCGCCGCCCCGGCTACGATCATGTACAGCAGCGTGATCCACTGGACGGCCGGATTCATTTGAACAGCTTGCCGAGCAGCCCTTTATTATTCGCCTTCGCCCCCGGATCAAGATAAATCAAGGAATGGACGTTGCCCTCCACCGACAACAGCCCGTTCTCCAGACTGAGGTTCTTGATATGTAAATGGGTTCCGCGAATGACCAGAATTCCAAGCTCCGTCTGCAGCTTAAACTCCTCGCTGTCAAAGCTCTCCACATTTTGCACGCCCGTTAAATCCACCGCCTTACGGCTGCGCATATGCAAATCATGCTGCTTTACGTTTTTTCCAGGTTCGATCATGGCATGTACCCCTCCTTCTAGTTCCTAATCTATGGCGCGGACGGAAACTTTAGAACATCACCGGGAGCTGGCTTAACAAAAAAAGCGCCCCCCGCAGGATGCAGGAAAACGCTCGAATAACAATGTTAAATCATCTCTTACCAATCAAGACCGTTGCTCTTGGCAATCGGCTCCTCGCGAAGCAGCGTATACATACCGGCCGCTTCGTCCTTGCGGGTCGTTTCGACCAGCTTCTCCACGCGAACCGTTACGAGCTTCTGGCCGAATTGAACTGTAATTTCGTCGCCGATTTTCACACTGCTGCTCGGCTTCGATTCCTTCCCGTTAATCAGCACCCGGCCTTGTTCGGACACATCCTTGGCCACCGTACGGCGCTTGATTAGGCGGGACACTTTCAAAAATTTATCCAGACGCATTAGTTGACAGCTTCTTTAAGCTTGTTGCCCGCTTTGAACGCCGGAACAGTCGATTCTGGAATTTCAATGGTTGTGCCCGTTTGCGGGTTGCGGCCGGTGCGTCCGGAGCGCTTGCGCGTTTCGAAGGTGCCGAAGCCGATCAGCTGTACTTTGTCGCCGCTGGCCAGCGCCTCGGTAATTTCGCCAAGGAATCCGTTAAGCACAAGCTCAACGTCCTTTTTCGCCAATCCGTGCTTCTCGGATATGTTGTTGATCAGGTCTGTTTTGTTCATTGTCAGTAGTTCCTCCCGGGAATAAGAAAAGTAATGAAACGCGTTCCGGCAGACAATATTTTCCCCGAAACCGCCGTTTCATCTTACTGGTATTCTGGATACGTTGTCAAATCCCTGCTGTACAGCCGTTTTAATATGACGCGCCTGAGGGCTGCATCGGCTACTGCTTCGCCCGTTCTTCAGCCTTGGCTTCCTGCCATAAAGCTTCCATTTCCTCCAGACTGCTGTCCTTTGGCGAGATTCCTTTGTCCCGCAGACGGCGTTCGATGTACTGGAACCGTTCGACAAATTTGCGGTTGGTGCGGGTCAGCGCCTCTTCAGGATCGGCATCAATGAACCGGGCGGCGTTAGTCGCCGCGAACAGCAGGTCGCCGAGTTCGAGCATCTGCTCCTCCGCCGGAGCACCGGCATTAATCGCTTCCTTCAGCTCATCCAACTCCTCGCTGATCTTTGCGAGTACATCCTGGATATTGTCCCAGTCGAAGCCGACTTTGGACGCTTTTTTCTGCAGCTTGTACGCCTTCATAAGCGCCGGCAAATCGCGGGGAACTCCGCTGAGCGCGGACTCCGCTTCCGGCTTAATGCCTTTGCGCCGCTTCTCTTCCGCCTTCATGCCTTCCCAGTTCTGGAGCGCAGCCTCCGCATCCCGGGCGTCCTTGTCGCCGAAGACATGCGGATGACGGAAGATCAGCTTGCCGCTGAGCCCCTCAATGACATCAAACACAGTGAATGTGCCAAGCTCTTCTTCCATCTGGGAATGCAGCATAATTTGCAGCAGCAGGTCGCCCAGCTCCTCCTTCATATGCTCGGGATCGTCCTCGTCAATCGTTTCGAGCACCTCGTAGGTTTCTTCGATCAGATTTTTGCGGAGCGAATCATGGGTCTGCTCGCGGTCCCACGGACAGCCCTCCGGACTGCGCAGGATGCCGACAATTTCATGCAGGCGGTCAAAGGTGCGGTTCCGTAAGCTCTCGGAGCGGTCTGCCGGAATGTAGATGAGCGACAGGTTGCCGTAACCCTCCTGGCGGTCCAGTTCGTACAGCGGCACTTTGACGATTCGCTCCTCGCCCTCCACGCCGAGCGCATGGCCGACCGTCACCTCGTATTCAGGCGGATACAGCTCCATCAGGCACAGCTTTGCCTCTGAGGCTGTAAAGGTGTCGTACACTTGTCCGATCAGCGTATGCAGCTCGGGACGAAGCTGCGAGCGCGTGATCCCGGAAGCGTCCAGCAGCTGAAAGCCCTCGATCGGATCGAAGCCAAGACGTACGAATGCCTCATCCAGAAAGCTCTCTCCTCCAAGAAGACTTAAGCGGATACCCTCCTCCGCGCAGAGCAGGCGCAGCTTAGAAACAGCGGATTCCGCAACCATCGGGTGTCCGGGTACGGCGTAGACAATTTCCGTACTCTCATCGCCTGAACGCGCTTCTTCAAGCAGCTTCTGAGTGATCGCTTCATAGACTTCGGGAAAAGAGGAGAAGGATTCGTACAGTGTGTCGAAGGACTGCGACTCCACGCCAAGCTCCTCCAAAGCCTGCATCACGGGGTGCTCCTTAGTGCGCACGTAAACTTTGGAAGCCGTACGCAGCTTGTTCACTATGCCAAGCGTCAGCCGGTCCGGATTGCCGGAGCCGAGGCCGACTACCGTTAATATTGCGCTCATGCCTTTACTCTCCTTGTACCGCTCTCTATACGGGAATGACTTAAACCGGGAATAGGGGCAGTTTGCCTGTCAGATTACCCGGTACATTCCCGAGACGGCGGATGGCAGATGCCATTTCTGCTCCGCCGCTTCGCAAGAGGCGGCTATATAATCTTCAAACCTGAATCATTCAGGTTTCGTGTACCAATCCCCGGGCCTTACGGGAACAGGCCCAGCTTCCGGATCGCCCGGGCCAGCTTCGGGCCGAGCCCGGGCAGCTGGCGCAGCTCGTCCTCGTCCAGCAGCCGCAGCCGCACGGCTAACGCGGCAAAGACGAGGCAGCCTGCGGCCACGCCGAGCAGGCTCTGCGCCAGCGCCAGAGTGCGGCCGGTTACCCCAGCCGCACCCAGCAGAGCGCCGCCGCCCCATCCGGCGGCGGCGGCCGCAGCCGCAAGGCCCGCGAGCAGCAGCGCGGGCCGCGCCAGCCAATCTGCGGGGCGAAGCCGCAGACCGGCGGTCTTGCAGAGCAGCCGCACGTTCAGCGCGGCTGCGAGCCCTTGCGCGGCGACGGCGGCGATGGCCGCGCCGGCAATGCCCTGCTGCGGGATAAGCAGCAGGTTGAGGGCCGCCTTCAGCGCAGCGGCGGCCAGGAAGTGCAGCGCCGGGGCGCGCACGCAGCCCAGGCCCTGGAGCAGCGCGGCGGAGATGATGGCGACCGTGCCGTCGGCTGCGGTGAAGGCCAGCCAGCGGATCGTGCCGCTGCCGGAAGCGTCGCCGTACAAGGCGATGTTGACCGGCTCGGCGAGCACGGCAAGGCCGACGGCAGCGGCGAGGCCGAGCAGCCAGAACCAGCGCAGCGACAGGCGGCAGCGGCTCTCGATCTCGCTTAAATTCCCCCGGAACTTGGACTCGGCCAAGGCGGGAATGAACAGGACGGAGAGCGAGCCTGCCAGCATCGTTACAAGCTGGACCAGCGGAAGGCCCCGGTTGTAAATGCCAAACTGCACCATGGCCTGTGCCTCGCCGCTGGCGGAGGCCAGCAGGCGGGGCATGGTGAAGACATCCACCAGGCTGATCAGCGGAGCCGCCAGCGTCCCCAGCATGACCGGCACGCCGTAAGCGAGCAGCTTCCGTATGCTGCGGCCCTCAACCTTGCTTGCCTTAGAGCCGGTCTCAGGCAAGAACTCCACAGAGGTTGGCGGCGCCAACTCCGACGCCGCTGAGATTTCCGCCGCCGCGCCTGCCATAGCTTTGCGGTGGCGGCGCCAGTACAGCAGCATGACAGCAAGTCCGCCCAGGGCGCCGCCGGCTGATCCCAGCATGGCTCCTGCCGCAATGATCTCCGCATTTGCTCCATGGCTGCTCAGAAAGAGCAGCAGCGCAATCATTATGGCGACCCGGGCCGATTGCTCGAATATTTGCGACACTGCGGTTGGCATCATATTATGCAGCCCCTGAAAATACCCCCGGAACGCGGCCAGCAACGGCACAACGGCAAGCCCCCAGGCCGCCGTCCGCAGCGCCGAGACCACATGTCCGCTGCCGATGAAGCCGGCAATCAGCGGCGCGCCCGCATACGTCGCAGTGGCCAGGAGCAGCCCTGCCGCGCTGCTGACCAGCGACGCCCGCAGTAGCACAGCCCGGCCCTCGCCGGGGCTTCCTTCGGCTTCCGCCTCAGCCACAATCTTGGATAGGGCGGATGGCAGCCCAAGCATCGCAATAGTTACGAGCAGAGTATAGATTGGGTAGACCGTGTTGTAAATGCCAAATACGGCATCTCCGCCCAAGTTTTGCAGCGGGATTTTTTGCAGCGCCCCAATCAGCTTGGACAGCAGAGCGGCGGCGCTTAGAATAAAAGCGCCTTGCAGCAGTTTTGAACCCGTCGCTTGTGATTTCATGAGATACCTGCTTCATAAGGTTTGGATAGAATGAATTTCTATATTATACCGCAACATAGCCCGGCACAACAAAATCCCGCTCTCGGCTTCGCCCTGCGGCGAAATGGAAAGCGGGATTTTTAAGGGAGAGGGTGATTACTGCTCCATCTGTTTGCCCAAAAAGCCGGCGGCCGTTTCGGCCATTTTTATTTCCAGCTGCGACATTTTAACCGATTCGTCTTTATTCATCAGGACGACGGCTCCAATTGGATCTCCGCCGGAAATGATGGGCGAAATCACATAGGATGAAAGCGCATCCTGATGGTCTTTCGTTATTTCGTACATACCGCTGTCCGCTTCGAGTATCGTCTTGCGGCTGTCCATGCATTTCTCCAGCAAAGCGCCGACCTGCTTGTCCAGATAATCCTTTTTGGAGCCTCCAGCCAATGCAATGAAGGTGTCGCGGTCAGAAATAAGCGTAATATGGCCCGTACTCTCATACAGTGATTCCGCATACTCCTTCGCAAAGTCCCCCAGCTCGCCGATTGGCGAGTACTTTTTCAGTATAACCTCGCCGTCCCGGTCCACAAAAATCTCCAGCGGATCTCCCTCACGGATGCGGAGAGTCCGTCTTATTTCTTTGGGAATGACAACCCGTCCAAGGTCATCAATGCGTCGTACAATACCAGTAGCTTTCATTCACATGTTGCCCCGCTTTCTAAAGAAGTATTTTGCCAACTACTGCTCGGGAAGGGATCGGATAATCCCAGCGATCTATCATGATTGTCTGACCATAGTATTCATCTGTTCCCAGTTCCTTATACATGATGCGGGGCGCCGTCCGCCTGATTTGCAGCATTTCCCTTATCTTACCGCATACACCGCTTCAGCGAACCGTCGGCAGCAGAAAAAAACGATACCGCCCGGATTGGGCGGTATCGTTAAATCCGTTATCCCGCTTAATTTCCGGGATAACGGGACTATTCGTTTTACTTAGCGCTAGGCGATGCCGCCGGAGCGGATGCGCTTGGCGAAGCCCCCGCGCTCGCGGCCGGAGAGGCACTGCTCTTCGGCAGATCGATTTTTTCAATAATGCCATTCAGGTCCTTCTCCATGAACTGCTGCAGCTTGTTCGAAGCGACGGTGCTCTTGAGCGTTTCCTTCTCTTCATTCGTCAGCTGGTCGAACGTCTTCTCTTTCCGCGACTCCACCTTCATGATATGGTAGCCGTAAGTGGTCTCGATCGGATCGCTAATGGTGTTCAGCGGCAGCGTTTGAGCGGCTTTTTTGAACTCTTCCACATAGGTTCCGAGCGTCTTGTCCGCATACAGTCCGCCGCTATCCTTGGAGCCGGGATCGTCCGAATACTCCTTGGCTACCGCCGCGAAGTCCGCTCCGCCTTTCAGCTTCGCCTGCACTTCTTTAGCACGCTTCAGCGCATCCTCTTTACTGCGTTCTTTCTTGTTCGCATCGGTGAAGCCAACCAGCACATGGCGCAGCGTAGCGACCGTGAAATCTCCTTTTGTCGCTTCAAACTGCTTCTTGACTTCATCGTCCGTCACTTTAAGCAGCATGTCCTGATACACCGTCAGCACGCGTACCATATAATCATGGATTTGATCCTCCGTAACGCCTTGCTCCTTCAGCGAGCTTGCATAGGTATTGCCAAGTCCCTGCTTATAGGTATCCAGCTGCTTATCCGCCTGCTTCTTCGCTTCTTCTTTGGCCTTGTCGGAAGCTTGGCCAGCCAAATATTCGAAAGCAACCTCCTGCTTGAGGATCGTTTCTTTGAAACCATCCAGCTCCAGGTACTGCGCCTGCTCCGGCGAGAGGAATTTCATCACCTTCACATCGGTGTCGAATTCCTTCTGCGTTACCGCCCCGCCTTTGTAAGTGGCAATAGCCTTGCTGTTATCTTCGGCATCGTTCTTACTATTGCTGCTGCATCCAGCAAGCACGGACAACGAAAGGGCCGCCGTCAGCGAGACAAGCAGCACCTTCCATGATTTACTTGACCGCATTGTGTAATTCTCCCTTCGATTTAAAAGACGGTTTGACTTCCTCCAGGAATCGCTCAAGCAAGGCAAGCAGTTCCTTATCGTCAAGGTCTTTGGTCTTTATGCGAATGGTCGCTTTGGCATCCTTATCAAATTGTACACGTCTTTCAAAGTCTTTTCCAATTTTAGCAAGCTTGCCTGTATCGATCAATGCAATCCGGTCCTCGTAAAAATTTAGCAGCACTTCGTCGCCGCGCCGGTTCAAAGAGTCAATCCCGAACATTTTACCGTAAATTTTAAGCCGCGCCACGGATAAAAGATTGACGACCGCCTCTGGAAGCTCGCCAAACCGGTCCAGAAGCTCGTCTTCCAGCTCTGCCGCATCCTCGAAAGTAGAGACCGACGCCACCTTCTTATAGATTTCAATCTTTTGCACACTGTCGTAAATATACTCGGAAGGCAGGTATGCGTCAATTGCCAAATCAATGACAGTATTTCCTTCTTTTAGAGAATGATCTTCCTCGCCCAGGACGCTGACCTTTCGCTTGCGGATTTCCTCCGCCAGCATTTGCGAGTACAGATCAAAGCCCACGGACGCGATGAATCCGTGCTGCTCCGCGCCCAGCAGATTGCCGGCGCCCCGGATCGAAAGATCGCGCATAGCGATTTTAAAGCCGGAACCAAGCTCCGTGAACTCCTTGATCGACTGCAGACGCTTCTCGGCCACCTCGGTCAGCACCTTATCGCGCTGGTAGGTGAAATAGGCATAAGCAATCCGGTTGGACCGTCCGACCCGGCCCCGCAACTGGTACAGCTGGGACAGGCCCATTTTGTCCGCGTCATGCACAATGAGCGTATTGACGTTCGGAATATCAACGCCGGTCTCGATAATGCTGGTGCTTACCAGCACGTCATACTCGCCGTCCAGGAAATCGAGAATTGTCTTCTCCAGCTCCGATTCCGACATCTGGCCATGTCCGATACCGACCCGAGCCTCGGGAACGAGCATCTGAATCTGGGACGCCATTTCCTGGATGCCCTGTACCCGGTTGTACAGATAATAGACCTGTCCACCGCGCCCAAGCTCGCGTTCCACCGCTTCACGTACGAGCGTCTGGCTGTATTCAACAACATAAGTTTGCACAGGAAAGCGGTTCTCCGGCGGCGTCTCAATAACCGACAGATCACGGACGCCCAGCATTGACATATGCAGGGTGCGGGGAATCGGCGTCGCCGTCAAGGTGAGCACGTCCACATTGGTCTTAAGCTTCTTCAATTTCTCCTTATGCGTGACGCCGAAACGCTGCTCTTCATCGACAATCAGCAGACCCAGATCCTTGAACACCAGATCCTGGGACAGCAGCCGGTGCGTACCGATTACAATGTCCACCGTTCCCTGCCGGACGCCCTTGATCGTCTCGTTCTGTTCTTTGCGGCTGCGGAATCGGCTGAGCACCTGGATGTTGATCGGATACGAGGAGAAGCGTTCCCGGAACGTCTCGTAATGCTGCTGGGCGAGTATGGTCGTCGGCACCAGCACGGCCACCTGCTTGCCTTCGATCGCCGCCTTGAAGGCAGCGCGGATTGCTACTTCGGTCTTGCCGTAGCCGACATCGCCGCAGAGCAGCCGGTCCATGGGGCGGTTCTGCTCCATATCCTTCTTGATTTCGCCGATGGCCCGGATCTGGTCCCGCGTCTCTTCGTAAGGGAACATCTCCTCAAACTCCTGCTGCTCCGGCGTATCTTTATCAAATCCATAGCCCGGAGCGCTCTGCCGCTCGGCATACAGCTTGATCAAGTCATCCGCAATATCCTGTACCGAAGAACGGACCTTATTTGTTACCCGTGTCCATTCATTGCCGCCAAGCTTGTATATTTTCGGCTCCTTGTCTTCGGAACCGACATACTTCTGAATAAGATCAATTTGTTCAATCGGCACCGAGAGCTTGTCGCCGCCAGCGTACATAATGTGCATATAATCACGATGGATGCCGCTGACTTCCAGCGTGCCGATGCCCATATATTTGCCGATGCCGTGATTCTGATGTACGACGTAATCGCCGATTTTCAGCTCGGTATAGCTTTTGATGCGCTCTGCGTTATCCATATTTTTGGACGTTTTACGCGCTTTGCGCTGCTTCTGGGAGAACAATTCGCCTTC
Source organism: Paenibacillus durus ATCC 35681 (assembly GCF_000993825.1). Lineage (NCBI taxonomy): Bacteria > Bacillati > Bacillota > Bacilli > Caryophanales > Paenibacillaceae > Paenibacillus > Paenibacillus durus. The sequence continues at coordinate 4,797,767 of NZ_CP011114.1, read as the reverse complement.
CGATATGACCGCGAGATGAACTGAAGGCAGTTCAAAGCCCGACCCCAAGTTACCTTGGACAATAGCCGGTTCTTCAATCCCATAGTCGAGCAGCACCCGGCGAATCCGCTCCATACGGTCCTCGCTGCCGGCAAGCATGACGACTTGAACCCCCGACTTGTGCCATCGCTCCATTTCCGATTTCAGCACATTCATCTGCCCATGGAAATCCTGCATGCTCCGGCTGATAAAGCCGACAATATTCTGCGGCTGAACATGCGGCACCTGGCGCAGAAAGATGGACATGAAAATGCTTTGAAACGGACGTTGATACATAACCGTGTCGCTGTCAACGGATAAATGCAGGTCAGGCAGCGTTTTCCCGTTCTGCAGCAGATGCAGGTTCCATTCCGATTCGTCACGCTCGAGCTGCTTGGCCGTTTCCAGCAGACGGGCCGGCTCGTCGAGGATCAGTAGGGTATCCCGCTCCATATAGTCGTATAGATGCGAGCGCTCCTGATGAAGCAGTGAAATATATTTGTAAATCTCCGAAAAATAAGTCCCTTCGCGTAAATGTTCAATCTCCCGGCCGATTTCCTCGCGCAGACGTATTTTGGCCTGCCGGTCGGCCGTCTTCTCTATTTGGCGCTCCAGCATGATCGACGCCTTGTCCGCCGCGGCCTCCAGCTGCGCCTTACCCGCGATAATTTCTTTGGCAGGCGTAATGGTCACTGTCCGAACCTTGTCGATGGAGCGCTGATCGGATGGATCGAATGTCCGGATGGAGTCGATCTCGTCGTCGAACAGCTCCACCCGGTATGCCAGTTCGGTATTCATGGGATAGAAATCGAGAATGCCGCCGCGAACGCTTAGTTCCCCGCGATTCTCCACCCGTTCGACGCGCTCGTAACCCATTTCGATCATCGTGTTCAAGAAATGTTCAAGCTGGATGCTCCCGTCCTGGGAGACGGTTATCTGCGCTTCCGCCATAGCCTGCGGGGAAGGCAGCAGCCGGCGAACGCCAGAATAAGGCGCGACCACAATGCCTCGGAAGCCCCGCGAGCATTTGTTCAGCACCTCGATACGCTGGGCAACCGTCTCCGGACTGGATACGGCCGTTTCCGCTGCGACCAATTCATTGGCCGGATACAGCAGCACCCGATCAGGAGAAAGCGCTTCCTGTAGATCATCGGCAATTTTTTGCGCCGAAAACATGTTGTGCGTCACGATTAATATAGGGCGGGATGTCTCCTCGTGAAGCGCGGCCAGCATGATCTGCCTGGCTGAACCGGACAATCCGGAGATCAGCTGCTCTTTCATTCCGGCGGCGACGCCTCGGGTTACCGACTGGAAATCGGAATCTTTGGAAAAAGCCTCAATAAGACCTTGTAACAAAAGGCGCACCTCACTTACTGAATCACTTCCAGCGAAATTTGATTTAACGCTTCAGAAGCGCAAAATAATAACTTACTGCAATGATAAAGTCTTATATTTAAAATAAGCCTCAGCTTTTGAGGCCAAGGCTTGCGGATGACGATAGAAGCAGCGCCGCTTCACCTATTGAAGCGGACTGGCCAGAAGGCTAAGTTCCGGATTGTTCTCCAGAGCCTCCTTGCAGTAATTGCAGGTAACTTTAACCGTAATTTCGCCGTCTGAATCATACGCTATTATATCTCTGCGTTCCGCAGGGGTCAAGGAATGAAGGCCGAGCTGCATCTCGGTGGCCGCGCTTCTGCGGATGCTTCCGAGAAAAGTCCGGCAGTGTCTACATACGTAGTGTATTGCCATTTATATGCCTCCTGAAGGTAAAGTATACCTTCAGTATATCCCGTTCAGGCTTCGGTTAGCCCCGGTAGGATCATGCCGTTGCCCGGTATTTTCAGAAGCATGTTCCTCTGCGCCTTTTTACCCGTTGAATTTAGCCATGGTCTGTTCGAAGGTGTTGTTCAGACTATACTCAAGGGCGTCGCAGGTATTGCCAATCATCAATGACAGCTTGTCACTATCCTTCTTGGGGAACTTGCCCAGCACATAATCGACAATCGCGTACCCGGGCTCCGGCCGCGAAATACCCATCCTTACTCTATTGAAGGTCTGGGTGCCCGTATGCTGAATGATCGATTTGATTCCGTTATGGCCGCCAGCGCTGCCTTGATACCGCAGCCTGATTTTGCCGACTTCGGTGTCAAGGTCGTCGTAAACGACAATCATGTCTTCTAAGGGGACTTTATAGTAGTCCATATAGGCGCGCACCGCCTCCCCGGACAGATTCATATACGTCATCGGTTTAATCAGCGCGGTCTTGATTCCGCCGATGACACCTTCTCCGATAACCGATTTGCACTTACTCTGATTAAAGGCGATTCCGTATCTTCGCGCCAGTTCATCCAGAGCCATAAATCCGACATTATGCCTTGTTTTGGCGTACTCCGGTCCAGGGTTGCCCAAACCGACGATCCATTTCATTTGTAAACCTTCCCTTTCTTGATACAATAGAAGTATAAGCGTTCCCGGAACGTCTAATTCTAATTCCAGAGAAACGTCCATCCCATTCCAAAGACAGGTGATGTTAATATGCTGCAGCAGGGCGAGCCTCTGACGCTTCACCGCCATTTTCAGTATCATCTACAATATGCCATACCTGTCGAGGTGTACCGCGGCGATGTACATGTTGACATCGGCGTGCTTACCGCCGTAGACGCAAGCTTTGCGGAGCTGCAGGGGACGCTTTATAACCGCAGCCTGTTCACCTTTATCTCGCGGCCGGGATTTTGAATAACTATAGCTGCGGCCCACAAGCCGACAAGGGTTACATCTCCCGAAAAGGAGCTGTAACCCTGCCTTCGAAATATAAGGCTGTAAGCTGTGCGCTTGTCCATCGCCTTATATTTCTGCATATCTCTATTCGATCTCGAACAGCTTGCTGATGGACAGCTCTTCATGCACCCGGATAATCGCCTCGCCAAGCAGTGGGGCCACGGAAAGCACCTTCAGCTTGGAAGTCGGGTTCTCGCTGCGAATAGGAATCGTATCGGTAACGACAACCTCTTTAATCGGCGAATTCTCCAGCCGCTCATGCGCCGGACCGGAAAGGACCGGATGCGTACAGCAAGCGTATACCTCTTTGGCTCCGCCTTCCATTAGAGCATTGGCTCCAAGCACGATCGTGCCCGCCGTGTCGATGATATCGTCAATAACGATCGCCGTCTTCCCTTCGATGTTCCCGATAATATTCATAACCTCACTGACATTCGGTTCCGGACGGCGCTTATCAATAATAGCGAGCGGAGCGTTCAGGAAATCGGCCAGCTTTCTCGCCCGAACCACACCGCCGTGGTCCGGAGACACAACGACCGGATTCGGGATCTGCATGGAGCGGAAATATTGCGCCAGGATCGGTACGCCGAGCATATGATCGACCGGAATGTTGAAGAAGCCCTGAATCTGCATGGCGTGCAGGTCCATGGTAATCACGCGGTGCGCACCCGCCGTTTCAATCAGGTCTGCCACCAGCTTCGCCGTAATCGGATCACGCGAACGGGCCTTGCGGTCCTGACGGGCATAGCCGTAATACGGGATAACCACGTTGATACTCTTGGCCGAGGCGCGCTTCAGCGCGTCGATCATGACCAGCATTTCCATCAGGTTATCATTCACAGGACCGCAGGTGGATTGAACAATGTAGACGTGGCAGCCGCGCACGCTCTCCGACAATCTGACCTGAATTTCTCCATCGCTGAAGCTTGTCGTATGCGACTCGCCCATCGGAATCCCGATGTAGTCGGCAATTTGATGCGCAACCTTGGGATTGGAATTACAGGTGAAAATTTTCAACTTGGAATCAAGATAAGCCATAAAAGTTAAACCCTCCGTGATCGGTTCAATTGAATTTATCTGTCAAATGTGCCGTGGCACGGAAAATATCCGGGGCCAGGCGCATCATACGCACTTACGATGGATGAGATTGACCCTTTTTCGCTTTTGCCCGGGATCGGATTTTATCCGCATAGCCCGGCTTGTTCTCCTGACGCTGTCTGGCAATGGCCAAATCCCCTTCGGAGACCGACTTGGTAATGGTGGAACCGGCCACAACATAAGCGCCTTTGCCCACCTTAACGGGAGCAATCAGGTTGACGTTACTGCCAATAAAAGCGTCGTCCCCGATTTCGGTTATCGATTTATTGAAACCGTCGTAGTTGACCGTGATCGCCCCGCAGCCGACATTTACGTTCTTGCCGACAGAAGCGTCTCCGACATAGCTTAAATGCGAAACTTTAGAGCCGTCGCCGATCGTGGCTTTCTTGATCTCTACAAAATCGCCGATCTTGACGTCTTCGCCAAGCACGCTTCCCGGGCGCAAATAGGCAAAAGGCCCAACGGAAGTCCGTGCGCCGACCTCAGCGCCGTTAAGTACGGAATGCTTGACCTGAGCTCCGTCCATAATCCGGCTGTTTTCAATTTCACTGGAGGGGCCTATGATGCAGCTTTCCCCGATCGCGGTACTGCCCTTGAGCAGCGTTCCCGGATAAATCACCGTATCCGCTCCGATGGTGACTTCGGCTCCTATATAAGTAGATGATGGATCTATAATCGTTACACCGCCGAGCATATGACGGCGGGCGATGCGCTCGCGCATATGGTACTCGGCTTCAGATAACGCCACGCGGTCATTCACACCGATCGATTCTACGGCATCGTCCGTTTGGAAGGCGAGCACAAGTTCTCCCTGCTCACGCAGAATACCGATGACGTCGGTCAGATAGTACTCCTGCTGGGCATTATGGTTCGTCACCTTGTCCAAAGCAGCAAACATCTTGGCGTTGTCAAAGCAATAAATTCCGGTATTGATTTCACGTATGGCATCTTCGGCGGGCGTGCAATCCTTCTGCTCCACAATCTTCAGCAGCTCTCCGTCCTCAGTGCGTATAATCCGTCCAAGTCCCGCAGGGTTTTCCATAACGGCCGTCAAAATAGTAGCCGCCGCCTTGCGTTCCTCGTGCAGCGTCATCAGCTTGATCAGTGTTTCCGGGGTAATGAGCGGCGTATCACCGTATGCGACAACCAGCGTACCTTCTTCCCCGCCCAGCAAATCCTTGGCCTGCTTTACGGCGTGGCCCGTTCCGAGCTGAGCTTCCTGCAGCACGTATTCCGCAGAATCGCCCAAATAAGCTTGAACCGCCTCAGCGCCATGTCCGACAACGACAATGCTCCGCTCACAGCCGGTTGCTTTAACTGTATCAAGTACGTGCCCAACCATAGGCTTTCCGCAAACGGGATGCAGCACTTTGTATAACTTTGATTTCATGCGCTTGCCCTGGCCTGCGGCTAGAACAACAGCCATTCTTTTCAAGAATGCCAACCTCCTACTCTAAACTCATTACTGAATATATCTCATTCCGGGCAAAAAGAAAAGAGAACCATCCAAAGGATCGTTCTCTTTTCTTCGAACCCCAATTCGAATTGCATATCCGACACCTATGCCCGATAATGAGAGCCGCCATACCAAGGAGCCGTTTATTATGCTCCTTCTTCAATCACTTCTTCTTCCGTTGCCGCGCGATCATATTCAGCAAGAACTGCGGTTTGGATCTTCTCACGCGTTCCGGAAGAAATCGGATGCGCGATATCACGGAATTCCCCATCCGGCGTGCGCTTGCTGGGCATTGCAACGAACATTCCATTGTTGCCATCAATGACGCGAATGTCATGAACAACAAACTCGTTGTCGATGGTAATGGATGCGATTGCTTTCATTCTCCCCTCAGAGTTGACGCGGCGGAGTCTTACATCCGTAATTTGCATGTGTGTGTTCACCACCTTTTTCCATCAGAGACTTGGGTGTATAATTCCACACAGTTACGCAAACTCCTTCTTTTCCGTACCAGAAAATCCCTTACTTAGCAGATAAATTTGACAAAACAGTGTTTTCAACGCTTTTCTGCCGAATTCCGATGGTTTTCTCACGAAATCGACATATTTCTCGATACTTAAACGGTAAAAAAATTACCTGGATACGCCGATATACGCCGCTCTTTCGGATCGACCTCGCCTAGTCTGACCAAGGAGACGTAGTCATGCAGCAGACGTTCCTCGGACCCTACCGCATCGGATTCCACCAGAACCCCGACGCCGGCCACTTCCGCGTTGAATTCGCCGAGCAGATCAACCATTCCGCCAACCGTTCCGCCCGCTTTCATGAAATCGTCGACAATCAGCACACGCGACTTCTCCTTAAGCGCGCGTCTGGACAGCGACATCGTATGAATACTCTTATGCGAGCCCGACACATAATTGATGCTGACCGCCGAGCCTTCCGTTACTTTATGATCCCGGCGCACCAGCACCACCGGCAGTCCCAGCTGCGCGGCCGTCGCGTAAGCAAGCGGAATCCCTTTCGTTTCCACCGTCATCACGGTATCAATCGGTACGCCGTAAAATGCGGTGGCAATAATCTTGCCCGCCTGCTCCATTAGAGACGGTTGTCCGAGCAGGTCCGACATATATAAATATCCTCCAGGCAGAATCCGGTCGCTATGCTCCAGTTCGCTGATCAGCCCGCTGACAAAAGACAGCGCCATCTCCATAGGCATACGGGGGATGAACTTAACTCCTCCCGCCGCTCCCGCATGAGTCTGCAGCTCGCCCATGCCTTCGCCTTCGAATACCTCTTTGATAATCGCCAGATCCTCGCTGATTGAGGACTTGGCCGCTCCATACCGCTCGGCAAAGGTGGACAGCGGCAGAAGTTCATGCGGCTTTTCAAGTAAAAATTGGGTCATATCCACTAAACGCTGACTTCTTTTAAGTTTCTTCACGGGAGGCTCCTCGTCAAAACCGAATATTTATAGAGAAATATATCACTTTTGTACGGGTTTACACAAGGGAAGCCATTATAATTAGTTCTACCCCCGTCAAGTCAGCGAACGTACGGCATAGACTTCCTTGCAAAATCCGCGCAGCCCGTTATAAATTCTAGCCACCTTGGACTGCTTGGACACAAGCCCGAATACAGTCGGGCCGCTGCCGGACATCAGCACGCCTTCGGCGCCGAGCCGGATCATCGCTTCCTTGAGCTGCTGCACCTCAGGATGCAGCTTCAAGGTTACCTCTTCCAGCACGTTGCCGAGCCTCCCGCACACCGCCTGGAAATCCCCGGCTTCAATCGCCTCCCGCATAAGCCGAGCGGAAGGATGAACGGCAATGCGGTCCGCCCGGAGCTTGCCATAAACTTCTGCCGTCGATACATTAATCGGCGGTTTCGCCAGCACCACCCAGCATTGGGGCATGCTTGCGATGGGGGTAAGCCGCTCCCCTCTGCCGGTTGCCAGGGCAGTTCCTCCGGTGACGCAGAAGGGCACGTCCGAGCCAAGCTCGGCGCCAAGCTCCTGCAGCTCTTCGCCGGGCAAGCCAAGCTGCCAGAGCCGGTTCAGACCGCGCAGCGCAGCCGCGGCGTCGCTGCTCCCGCCGGCGAGTCCGGCGGCAACCGGTATTTTTTTGTCCAGATGGATATGTACACCCTGTTCCACCCCGTAACGGTCTTTTAACAGTTTCGCCGCCTGAAACGCCAGGTTCTTCTCATCCAGCGGAATATAACCCGCCTGGCTTGATATAATAATGGTATCCCGCCGCAGCTCGGACATCTCCAGCCGGTCCGCGAGGTCCACCATGGTCATAATCATTTCCACCTCGTGAAATCCATCCGGCCGCTTGTGCAGCACATCCAGCATCAGATTGATTTTGGCCGGCGCTTTCTCATACATTTTCAAGGCGTTCACCCTACTCTCATTTTTCCCCTAAAATAACTTAACATATTATATGAAAATCTTGTAACGAAGTCCATTCCGAGTTCACTCTGTAGATGAAAGCGCTATAATAAAAAAGAAGCGGCTGCGCCGTCCCCGCAGAAGGAGGGCATCCGTTTCTCGTATAAGGCAAAAAGGGGACGCCCTGCTTGGGAGCCCCCGTCTTCCTTGCCGCTTTTCGGCTATTTCTTGCCCTAAGATTTCCGGGCAGCCTGCTCGGCAAGCTGAATCGCTCTCTTCACCATGTTCCCGGCATCCTTCGCCCGGATTCCTCCCCAGCCCTCGCGCTCCACGGTGTCATAGAAGCCGAGCTCTTTTGCCAGCTCCGTCTTCAGCTCCTCGGACATCATGCTACGTCTTCTGCGGCTCATGCGGCATCCTCCTTATGGGTTATAATGATGAGTTAATGCCGTCTTAGTATGGATTGCCTCTCCCTTGAACATACGCTTTCCGCTCATTCACCCTAAAGATGAAGCCCATGCTGGGCGTACAATATAAAACAGCCTTCCCTAAAGCAAGGAAAGGCTGTTTATGAATAAAGAGTTACGCTTTGGCATGCATGAGCGGCATCCGAACATCGTCCTTACATACCGTAATCTCCACGGACTCGGTAAGAATATCGGCATAGCTGTAGGAGACGCGCCCCAATGACTGCTGCTCCTGATCCAGTTTGACAATAAATACAGAAGGGTACGTTTCTTCCAGGACACCGGTGCGCTCGACCGTCTTGCGCCGACCACCGTTTGCTCGTAACGTAATCTTAGAACCGACATGAGCTTCGAGACTGCGTTTAATTTCCAACAGCGCGTTATTAGCCATTGCCTGAAGACCACCTCTTTCCTTGTCCATTATAACCTCTTTATTACAATATGTCAAATCAAACAAAATATTATAGTAGATTCCAGTTATGTTTGTCAACGATATTTTTAGGGGCGAATGGACAAGCAAGAGGTCTTAGGCTCCGGGCCTTTTATATGGCGGAAGGTGTTACTTTCAGCGTAGATAAATCCTGCAGCCGCGGCATGCCAATCCGCAAGCTTCCTCGGGTTTCGATCCCGCCCAGTCCCTGGCTGCCGCTGATCGTATGATTCAGCACGTCGTTTAAGTTGATCGTTTCCCTTATGGAAGTCAGAGCGGCTTTTGCCGCGACATACACCGGGTCCAGCGCATGAATCAGAATGCGTCCCGGGGAACTGGCAAAATTCGCGCCGGCCCCAAGCAGCGCTTCGAAATGCGACTGGCAGGCGCCGGCGATTACCGTCAGCGCGTCATAGTGGCGTTCGTAATCTCTGGCCACCCGAATGGCGGCAACGAAATTTTGCGAATTTTTATAACTGCTTAAGCTGTGCAGATCGTAAGTTGGCAGCGACTTAAGCACACCGTCATGACCGGTAAGCACCACAATATTGGGACGGACTCTGGGCAGCAGCCGGTACAGTATGGAGGCCATCTCCGCTTCCCGCACATGATGACCTTCAGACGGAATGCCCAGCTGCTCATACAGGCTGAGGCTTTTATTCAAATAAGCCGGATCGCCGTCAAGATGCAGCACTTTTCCGGGAAGCTCAAAGTAAGAAGCTTCCTTGGGCGTCTGCTCCCAAATCCCCGCCGTACTCAGGAAGCCAAGCCTGATCCGCTCCTGCTGATCCTTTCTCAGCTCCGTCAGCGATTCCGCCGCTTTGATCCGTGCGCGTTGTCCCTGCTCCGTCATGGCCTCGGCAGGCACCTGAACCAGATCATCCAGCGGAGCGTCCGCCAGCAGCCGAAATTCGGTTCCTTTGATGATGGCCTGATTTCGCACTATATGCTCCACCCGAAAAGTCACATCACCGCCATAAGATCTTCGAACGACCAAATCTCCCAAATTCATCAGAACATCACCTCTAACCCATCGTATGGGCAAAGGTCACGGATGGTTCATCTTTTGGCCGCTTAAGTTCTATGAAATTCCTGCCGCAAGCAGCACGTCGCTTAGGCGCGCATATTCCGCCAGACTCAGCGTCTCGCCGCGGCGGGAAGGCTGAATTCCGGCCTCACCGAGCAGCGCCTCCAGCCGTTCTCTACCCTCACCAGGAAAGAAGCGGGCTTTCAAATTGTTGGATATGGTTTTGCGCCGCTGTGTAAAGGAGGCACGCACCACTTCAAAAAAATGCCGCTCGTCCTTCACCTCGACGGGCGGACGCTCTCTGACCTTCAGCCGGATGACGGCCGATTCCACATTCGGCTGGGGAATAAATACGGTGTGCGGCACCGTGCAGATCAGCTCCGGCTCGCTGTAATACTGCACGGCAATGCTCAGGCTGCCGTAATCCTTGCCTCCCGGCGACGCCGCCATCCGCTCGGCGACCTCTTTTTGAATCATCACAACAATGTTCGCCAGCGGCAGCTTTTCCTCCAGCAGCTTCATCAGAATCGGAGTCGTCACATAATAAGGCAAATTAGCGACTACGCTGACCTTGCCAACTTCCGCGAAATCCTCGGCGAACAGTTCATGCAGGTTCACATTCAGCACATCGGCATGGCGTATCTTTACATGCGGATACGGAGACAGCACCTCCTGCAGAATCGGGATCAGCCGCTGGTCGATCTCTACGGCCGTCACAGCCCCCGCTGTCTGCGCCAGACGTTCAGTAAGCGCGCCGATGCCGGGACCGATCTCAAGAGCTCCGGTATCCTTACCCAGACCGGCTGCGTCTACAATTTTATTTAAGATATTTTGGTCGATCAAAAAGTTCTGGCCCAAGCTTTTCTTGAACGAAAATCCGTGAGCCGCAATAATCTCCTTGGTACGTCTCGGGGACGAAATTTCTTCCCTTCCGCTCATGAGGATAGACCTCCCTGCTCAATTTGCGCAACCGCTTTTGCAAACTCTTCAGGCGTAATTCCAAACATGGACAACCGCTTGTACAGCTGCTTGCCGTTACAGTAACCGATGCCAAGTATATTGCCAAGCGCCATTCTCCGCTGCGCAGCTTTAGGATGCACAATCAGACCCGCAGCCATGAGGTCTTCTATCTCAATCAGAATCGGCGCTCCCTCGAAGGAAGTATGCACATTCTCCAGCGCATGGCGGATCGCTTCCGGCGAGGCGTTCTCGACACCGATATCGCCCTTTAGCGTTGCGTCCTCCTCCGGAATGAAAGCATGCTTGCACCCCGGCACCTTCGATGAGACAATCTTGCGTATCCGTTCTCCCGCATGGTCCGGATCGGTCAGGATAATGACACCCCGCCGCGCTGCCGCAAGGGCGATCTTGGCGATTACCCGTTTATCCACCGCTGAACCGCCGGTTTCAATCGTGTCGGCATCGACCGCTCTTTTGACAGCGGCTGTATCGCTTTTGCCTTCCACGACAATCAATTCTTTAATCATTGTTTAGCGTTCCTCCCACAGCGGCCGCGCGGCCGCCTTTACCCTAAAAATAAAGCAAAAAGAAGAGGATTCGCTCCCCTTCTTTATGGCTGAGATTATATAAGTGATGAGCTTACATCAATATAGCGTATTGCCGCTGAATTTGCAAAATAAATACGGTCATTAATCCAGCTCCGGTTTAACCGGACCGATGACGTAAACGGCGCGCGACTTGCGGCCGAAACTGCGCGCATGGCTCAATGAATCATAATAAACGTCAATCTTATTGCCTCTGATAGCGCCTCCGGTATCCTCTGCGCGGCGGAATCCCAGTCCCTCGATGTATACCCACCAACCGATTGGAATCACACGAGGATCCACTGCAATGGTCCGGCCTTCCGTTACGCGTGTTCCGGAAGCTGTTCGCGTGCCGATTCCCGGTTCTTCCGAGGAATATGCGGTCATTGAAACGTTCTTGATTACTTTTTTGTATTCGAAGTTTACGCCTGCTTTGCTGGAGCTGGAGAAAGAAATGTTCACGGCAGCGGGTTTGGGAACGGCTTTCGTACCTACGGCGACAACCTTATTCTTAGTCACCGTCTGCACTTCTTTGCCAACCATGCGCATTGAGACCAACTTACCGTCCTGATAGGTTTTCTCAATATGCTGGACTATTACGCCCGGCTTGCCGGCTTGCGCTACTCGTACTTTCCCTGCGATGAGGGAGGGGTCCGCCGTCTTGATTACTCGGAAAGGCAAGCTTTTCGTCCGCTTCACAACCTGCTTGTTGATGCGGATAACCTTGACTTCCGTTCTGGCGGTAACTGCGGTGTCTAGCGAAGGAAATACCTTGTCGTGGGTACCCAGGGTGATACCCAGGCTGCTAATGGCCTGACCGATTGTATCTTCGGTCGTATACAGCGTCTTTGTCTTTCCGCCTTCAGTCAGGATTAACTCCTGCGCCCGGTCAATAACGATCCTGTCGCCGTCCTCGATTCGATCGCTAAGGCCCGCCGAAATTTTGTCATACGGTTTGAGCGGAATCGGCTGTTTGGCCAGGACTTCCCCTAGAAGCGCTTCACGCGTCTCCAGAGTATGAACCTTCCCGTCTATCTCTAAAACGATTTGTTTGCTGCTTTGAGAGCGTACATACAGTGTAATAAGCAGCGCGATTGCTATCCCGATCACGCCCGCCAGTGACCACGCGCGCAAAGACCATGCGCGTATATTCACTTGCTCCCACCATAACCTAAATGCATTAGACCTGCTGGATGATTGCGAATCATGGGATACCTCTGGTTGGAATACGCCCATCTTCTACATCCTCCTTACATAGTCCGCCTGAAATATAAATCGCGATGCTGTACCCGGCGAAGCTAATAGAGATTGTGACAGAACACGATATGATTCAAGTCTGGTCGTATCCTGCTCATAAATCGCCTGCCCGGCATGGCATGCATCCGCCTGTTATATAACAGTTCACAGGCAGAGCACGTTTATTTCAAACAAAAAGAAGCCTAAAAAAGAGTCTTGATCAGAGGACTCTTTCGTGGCTTCGGGAATGTCCGAATAAACGGCCAACGCACGAGGTTTCCTCTCTTACTTGCGCTTACGGGGTTAGCTGTCGGGTTTGGACGAAAGAGAGACGCCCTATCTCAGGTCAACCGCTCATGGCGGCTGCCTTCAAATTCACCCCAAAGACCACGTGAAGAAATCAAATACAGCCTGCGACGCAACTTGTTGTGTCCAATGTGCGGGCTAAGAGCATTCAGCAAGGCGATATCGGTTCCCCCGTTCTCCAGACGGAGACTCAGCGAGACGATTTATGATCAGTGGCTGTCACAGTAACAACAGCTCACTGCACTGAAACGATGATATCCTGTTTCGATGCATGTTGTAAAGCGTCAATCAACCAGATTTACGCAAAAAATTGGTTAAATTATTGTAATAAACAACCGTTTTTTCGTTAAAAAACTTTAATCCTTCGCTCATCCTCACTTTTTTAGCTAGTTTTCTCCCGTTTTCACCGAATGCCAAATCGTTCCAGTGCGTTCGCATACGTAATTTCCGCCAATTTTTCCACTTCGATGCCCTTAATTTCAGCTGCAGCTTCTGCCACCAATCTCACATGAGCACTCTCATTACGCTTGCCCCGGTAGGGGTGAGGCGTTAGGTAAGGAGAGTCCGTTTCGATCAGCAGACGGTCCAGCGGAACCTGCGCCAGCACCTCTTTCGGCACCCGGGCGTTCTTGAACGTAATCGGCCCGCCAAAGGAAAGGTGAAAGCCGAGATCCAGACACATTTTGGCTGTCTCCCAGCTGCCCGAGAAGGAGTGCATGATCCCGCCGATTTCCGCTGCCTTTTCTTCACGGAGAATGCGGACCACATCCTCATGAGCATCCCGGTTATGAATGACAATCGGCATTTTCAGCTCGCGTGCAAGACCGATCTGACGCCGGAACACCGTATGCTGGACCTCCTTAGGCGAAGTGTCCCAGTAGTAATCGAGCCCTATTTCTCCAATGGCGACAACCTTATCATGCCCGCACAGCGAAGCAATCCAATCGAGGTCTCCGTCCTGCATATCAATGGCATCCGTCGGATGCCAGCCTACCGCTGCATAAATAAAATCATAGGATTCGGCGAGTTTCAGTGTGGACGGAATCGTTTCCCGGTTAAAGCCGACATTGACCATTTTGGTTACTCCCGCCTCCAGGGCGCGGGCAATCGTCTCTTCACGGTCGCCGTCGAAATGTGAAGCATCCAAATGGGTATGAGTGTCGAAAAGCTGCATATCCGCTTCCCCCTTTTTTGCGGTTTTTGGCGTACATTTCTTAGTGTAAATCAAATAATTCCTTAATGGATTCAGAAAGCATTGGCAGCGCTTTTTCCAGCTTATCCTGCGGATAATAGAGATGATAACGGCCGCGGTGAATCCCGCTTATAGAGCGGACGATGTCCGACACCTCGGAGATTTCGCGCAGCCTTTCTTGACGATCGAGCAGCAGAATTTGCTTGCCGTGAAAGCCCTCTTCCGGCCGAAATACATCGTAGGGCAAATCTGTCGGAAAATCAACTTCCAGGTCGTATTCCGGGTTCAGTCCAGCCGAGGCGAAGCTGCGGCGAATGTCATCAATTGTCTCCATGTCGAGACTTTCCATTTCTACATATTTATACAGTTTACGATGAATGAAGCGGCTGCACAAGTCGCTCAGCAGCTCATCCTGTTCCGAGGTCCACTGCATAAACGTTGCCTGTACAAGTGCTTCATCCAGCTGCAAATACTGCTGCACACTCACCTCGCCGCGAAATAAATCAGTCAGCGGTTCAACCATAAACCGGAAGGAGTAACCCTCATTGAACAGCTGCTTGGCCCGGCGGAATACCTGGCGCAAAATAATTTCCGAGCTGCGCGTGACCGGATGGAAATAGACCTGCCAGTACATTTGGTACCTCGACATTAAATAATCCTCAATCGCATGCATCCCCGATTCCTTCACCACTACCCGCCCGTGATAAGGACGAAGCACCCGCAAAATACGGTCGATGTCGATCGTGCCGTAGTTAACCCCGGTGTAATAAGCGTCGCGCAGCAGATAATCCATCCGGTCGGCATCCAGCGGACTCGACACCAAATTGACAACAATATCATGCTCATAGTTTTTGCGGATGACCGAAGCCACTTTTTGCGGAAAATCTTCCTCTACTTCCTTCAAAATCTCGGTAATTCCAGTATCTTCTAATATAATGCGGCAGGTCCAGTCTTCATGATTCATTTGAAAAGCTTCTTCTATAGAATGGGAGAACGGTCCGTGTCCCAGATCATGCAAAAGCGCCGCGCACAGCGCAACCAGCCTTTCCTCCGGGAACCAATCTTTATAACCGCTGCGTTCAAATTGGGAGATAATGCGCCGCGTAATTTCGTATACCCCAAGCGAATGGGAGAACCGGCTGTGCTCGGCTCCATGGAAGGTCAGGTAGGTCGTCCCAAGCTGGCGGATGCGGCGCAGACGCTGAAATTCCTTCGTATTAATCAGGCGCCAAATGATCGAATCCTGTACGTGAATATAATTGTGAACCGGGTCTTTAAATACTTTTTCTTCAGTGAGCGGCTGCTGCATGTAATCAACTCCTTTGTCCTTATCAACGAATTTTCTGATATTTTTATATGAGGAAAAGTTATGTCGTCATATTTTGTCGAAAAAAGTAGATTTTTAGGTTTCCATTTCGACATTTTTATTATATATTATGAATAGTTATCCAACCATTTGAAGATAAACCCTTCCTGAGAGGCAATTACAGCTAAAAAATAATTCACCCGTTAAAAAGAGGTTGACTGTTTTGGGAATGGTTGGTATTATATGTATCATAAAACAGAGAAGATTGTCGAAACGTGACATTTTTTGATTATTTGAGAGGAGAAACGATTGTTATGATGAAATCAACGGGCATTGTAAGAAAAGTAGACGAACTGGGACGGGTTGTTATTCCGATCGAGCTGCGCCGCACGCTGGGTATTGGAGAGAAAGATGCTCTCGAGATCTATGTCGACGGTGAACGGATCATGTTGAAAAAATATGAGCCTGCCTGCATTTTCTGCGGCAACGCTGAGAATGTTACTTACTTCAAAGGAAAAATTGTTTGCAATGAATGTATTTCAACTATCCCTGCCCCTGTGACAAATTAAAATAAATCAGTTATAATAGGACTAATCAAATTGTTAATTCTAACCTTTTTTATACTCCTTGGCCTCCCGTGAATGCGGGGGGCAACTTTTTTATGTGTGGGGGCCCCTCCTAAATCCTCCCCAAAGGGGAGGACCCCAAGGGCCGCGCCCTCTGGACACCCGCAATTGTTGGATAGATGCGGAACGTTGGCGGGGTCTAGCGGCTTGGGGCGGTGGAGCGGCCCTTCTCGGCTAGGTTCCTTGTGGAACCGGCCTCGGGGCCTTTCATGCGTGCTGACGGCTCTCTTCCACGCTCTCCCTTCGGGATTCGCTTCCTCCGTGCTTGGTGCGACTCGGCGCGGATTGCTGCTTCGGCGTTCTTCCGCGCTCTCCCTTCGGGATTCGCTTCCTCCGTGCTTGGTGCGACTTGGCGCGGACTGCTTCGGCGTTCTTCCGCGCTCTCCCTTCGGGATTCGCTTTCTTCCGTCCTTGGTGCGACTGGTGCGGACTGCTGCTGCGGCGTTCTTTCGCGCTCTCCCTTCGGGATTCGCTTCCTCCGTGCTTGGTGCGACTTGGCGCGGACTGCTGCTTCGGCGTTCGTCCGCTCTCTCCCTTCGGGATTCGCTTCCTCCGTGCTTGGTGCGACTTGGCGCGAACTGCTGCTGCGGCGTTCGTCCGCTCTCTCTCTTCGGGATTCGCTTCCTCCGTGCTTGGTTCGGCTTGGCGCGGACTGCTGCTGCGGCGTTCTTCCACGCTCTCCCTCCGGGATTCGCTTCCTCCGTGCTTAGTGCGACTTGGCGCGGACTGTGCTTCAGCGTTCTTCCGCGCTCTCCATTCGGGATTCGCCTCCTCCGTGCTTGGTGCCACTATTCCTCCAGCAGCGCGTTATAAATATCGCGCTTGGCAACGCCACGGTCGGACGCGGCTTTTTTCATGGCGTCCTTACGGGTGGAGCCGGCGGCCTCGTAGTGGGCGACATGCTCCTCAATGCTGAGCGGTCGCCACCACGCGGAATCGGCTTCCTTCGCTTCTTCTTTGCTCTCTCCCTCTACAACGATCACATATTCGCCCAGCGGCGGATGTTCCGCCAGCCACTCGGCGCATTCCTGGATGGTGCCGCGCAGGAATTCCTCGTAGCGCTTCGTCAGCTCACGGGCCAGAACAATTCGCCGGTTGCCGAAAGCTTCCTGCAAATGGGCCAACGTTTTCACTACCCGGTGCGGCGACTCATAGAAGAGCAGCGTGCCCTGGGCAGCGCGCAGCGGGGTAAGCACAGCGCGGATATCCTTGCGCTCACGGGGCAGGAAGCCGACGAAGGTAAACGTGGTGGTCGGTAAGCCGGAAGCAATAAGTGCGGACAATGCGGCGTTCGCTCCAGGTACGGGCACTACCGGGATTCCCTCACTCACCGCGAGTGCCACCAGATCGGCGCCTGGGTCGGAAATGGCGGGCAGGCCAGCGTCGCTGACCAGCGCCAGATTTTTACCTTCTATTATATAGCGGATTAATTCCGGTCCGCTCGCTGCCTTATTATGCTCATGATAGCTGAACAGCTGGCTGGGAGAAATGTCGAAATGGCTGAGCAGCTTGCGCGTCTGCCGGGTATCCTCGGCAGCGATAATATCGCATTCCTTCAACGTCCGGACAGCCCGGAACGTCATATCCTCCAGATTGCCGATCGGTGTCGCTACCAGAAATAAGGTGCCTGTCTTCCGCTGATCGTCCGTTTCCTTATTTTGAAAGCTGCTTTGGCATTGAATCGTCATGGCTTTACCTCTTTAGAACCGTAATAGATATCCAGAATTTCCGGACAATATTCATTGTCTTCATTGTATACGATCAGCGGCGGCTGTATCCGCACTTCCGGCTTGCCGTCCCGCGCAGCTTCGATCAAGACCATGTTCGCCTCCAGATGCGCACGCGGATGCACAAAGCGAATCGATTTCGGCTCCAGCCTGTTCTGCCGCATCAAGCTGATGATATCGGCCAGCCGCTGCGGCCTGTGAACCATACTTACCTTCCCGCCGGTGCGGACGAGCCGGACGCATGCCTGAATAACCTCCTCCAGCGTACAGCCGATTTCATGGCGGGCCATTGCCTGATGAGTGTTCAGCTTAAGATCGCTGCCGTTCAGCGGCATATACGGCGGATTAACTGTAACCGCATCGTACACCCCATATCCTGCCGTAAGATGCAGCTTCCGCAAATCTCCTTCATGAATCGTGATCTTCTCCTGAAGCGCATTCATCGCTACGCTTCGGCGGGCCATATCGGCCAGACGGGGCTGGATTTCGATTCCCTCGATAACTGCAGCCGTGCGAGTCGTCAGCAGCAGCGGAATCACTCCATTGCCTGTACATAAATCCAATACCCGACCACGGGGAGGTATGGAAGCGAATCGGGCCAGCAGAACGGCATCCATAGAGAAGCTGAACACCTCATCACTCTGAATAATATGCAGATTATGCGTAAGCAGATCGTCCACACGCTCCGAAGGAAGCAGCGGAACCTCATTCAAACGGTTGCTCATGATTGGTCCCCTATTCCAAAAATTCAAAAAAACCGTAGGTGGCGTCCTCCTACGGCTGAATATTCTCATTTATTAAGGAAAGACAGGCAGAACAGACAGTCACCTTCCGTACGCAGATGTCCAAAATTGACATTACAGATATGAAAGCCCTCATGATATAGCCGTGCCAGATTATCATAGCCCTCGCCGACAATTTCATCTTGGCCGCCTTCGTTCTGGACGGGAAGCTTGCCGGAATTCCGTTTCTCCGAAGAAGAAGCGGGCGGAGCTTTTTTCTTCAAAATCTTGCGCAGCTGCTCATTTTCCAGCGTCAGCCGCTGGTTCGCTTCCATCAATTCTTTAACTGCCTGCTTCCAATCTCCAAGATTAAGGCGCATCGTTTCCATTTGCGCTTCTATCTCCTGAATGTGTGCGAATATATTTTTCTTTTCCAAGTTTCCACCCCGAAAGTAACCTTAATGGTCTACTTGACGACAACATCATCCATTGGAAGTTCTTTTACTTTACCCATTTCAAACAACTGAACATGCACCGTGCGGTTACCCGCATTTAAGCCGACCACCTTGCCTTCACCCAGGGAAGTGATAACCAGCTTGCCTACCGCAGGCATTTCTTCCTTAACACTTTCGTAGTTATCATGCTCAAATTTCAGACAGCACATCAATCTTCCGCAAAGTCCGGATATTTTGGTCGGGTTAAGCGATAGATTCTGATCCTTAGCCATCTTGATCGACACCGGGTCAAAATCCCCCAGCCACGAAGAGCAGCAGAGTACCCTTCCGCATGGTCCGAGACCGCCAAGCATCTTGGCTTCGTCGCGAACACCGATTTGGCGAAGCTCGATACGGGTACGGAAGATGCTGGCCAAATCCTTGACCAACTCCCGAAAATCAACCCGGCCTTCCGCAGTGAAGTAGAAGATGATCTTGTTGCGGTCAAACGTAAATTCCACATCCACCAGCTTCATTTTAAGGCCATGATCGCGGATTTTATTTAAACAGGTTGAAGAAGCATCTTTCGCCGCCTGCTTGTTCTCCTCTACCACGCGCGCGTCTACATCTCCGGCGATACGCATGACTTTCTTAAGCGGCAGTACGACATCAGCTTCCTGAACCTCTTTTTTGCCTACAACGACCCTGCCATATTCAACCCCTCGCGCCGTCTCGACGATCACGCACTGCTCACATTCAATCGGAAAGTCTAAAGGATCGAAATAATATATCTTACCCGCCTTTTTGAAGCGGACACCGACTACGCTGTATAACAAAATTAACCTCCTTGTCTGCCGGTGAAGGAACCCCCAGCAAGTCCGCTCCATGATGTTCCATGCTTGTTCTTCCTTGACCGTTAGCGCAAGAAGAAACGGCTGCATCAACTTTAGCAAAGCGTATGCTTTCGCAGCAGTGATACGCTGTATCGCTTATAGGCATTTGTTTCTCGTTAGAAAAATAAGGCCAAATCAGGCCAAAATTTGCTTCTTGAAGTCTTCTTCTCAGAAAGCATAAACAGACGGCATCCTTCAGCTTTCCAGACGTATCAAAAACTGCTCCAGACATAGCTGGGCATTAACATTGAACCGCAGCTTCTTCTTGCTCTCAGCGGCATACTCCATATAGGCTACCCACTCCGAAGAAGTACGCGTTCTGGCGTAATTGGAAATAAAGTCCAATTGATCTATAAAAACGATGCTTTCGTGTTTTCGGTACAGGAAGTACAGCATGTCTTTAAACCATAGATGGAACATACTGAAACAGGTATCCAAATGCTCACCGAGCCCGGTCTTGAACAGCTTCTGACCCGCGGTCGCCACCGCCGAGCCGTTCTTGCCCAAAGACTCCTTCGCTAATTGTAACACTAGATTTCTTATTTCTGCAAACCAATTCTGTGTTAAAAGCTCTCTGCATCCTTCTAATCCCGATGTCAAAGATGCCGCGCAGCGTGCAAGGGGAGCGGAAACTCCCTCATTTGACAATACCTGCAGCATCGTCTCCGGGGACAGCGGAGCAAACGGGATGCGCTGTGTTCGCGACTGAATGGTCGGCAGCAGCGATTGGCTGTTATCCGCAATCAGAATAGCTACCGCAGGCACAGGAGGCTCTTCCAAAAATTTAAGCAGACTGTTGGCCGCCTGGACGGTCATTTTTCCCGCTTCATCTATAATGTATACCTTGGGATTGCCGCCCTCCGCCCGATAGGAAAAGACCCGCTGCAGGTCGCGGATCTGATCGATTTTGATGCTGCTGCCTTCCGGCGACAGGATCTTGAGATCCGGATGGTTGCCATGCTCCACCTTGCGGCACTCCAGGCACTCGCCGCAGGCGTCGTCCTTCAGTGTCGTACAAAAAATCGCTTGAGCCAACGTAAGCGCCGTCTTCATCTGACCGCTGCCCGCGGGGCCGCTGAATAAGTAAGCATGACCTAGCGTATCTTTGCGCAGCGAATTTTGCAATATACGCTTGGCGGTTGTCTGTCCCAATATATCACCAAAAGGCATAATATCCTCCTATAGCCATCAAAAAGAAAGGTTGATCAGCATCCCGCGGATTTCTCCAACCTTGCTCAGCAGATCGATCCGCCCCTGCTCGCTCTCCAAAAGTTCGTCTGCAAGGGTCAGTAGAGCGGAATCGATTTCCTCCAGCAGCTTGTATCTTTTGCCGCGTCCTCTCCGGTCCCAGCCCTTTGTTTCTTTGAGCGTTACGCCGCGTCGCGCCGTTTCTTCCAGGAATTTTTTGACCATGACCCGGTAAATCGTCAGCTCGCGTATCGTCATTGATTTGGAGAGGCGCTCACCTTGAACTTGAATCTCCTGAATTCGGCGGGTGATTTCATCCCGGCTCGCCTGTTCGCCATGCTGCTGAAACACATCGGAGAACGTTTTTTGCTGAATCGGCCTGTTCATATTGTCGCTTAAAGGCAGTTCGTTCTTCAAAGGCCTGAAGTTCGGATTAATCTTCAATAGGTTTGCCCACCGCCTTTCTTTGCCGTTCTTAATCTATAGACATAAAATATTACAGGAAACGGCCGCCGTCTTACAGGACGGTCTGGCCATTTCTTCTGCTCTTTAATAATGTTCGAACCGGTCGACAGGAAGCACGAACACGGTCGCTCCGCCCACTTGCACCTCGACAGGAAGCGGAAGATAGGAATCCGTAGTTCCGCTCATCGGGGTTACCGGCGTAACCAATTGCTCGCGAACCTTGCAGCTGTTGCGAATAACGCCGAGTACGGCTTCAACCTGACTGTCTTCCACCCCGATCATAAAGGTGGTATTTCCCGCCCGCAAAAATCCGCCCGTACTTGCCAGCTTGGTTGCGCGGAAATTGGCCTTGACCAGTTCGCTGGACAGACGGTTGCTGTCCTTGTCTTGGATAATTGCAACAATCAGTTTCATTTTTCCATCTCCTCTTTGCGTTATTGTTAATCGGCAAAACGGCTGCTGTAATACATTATATTAGACAAAGTTCCTAGAAGTCCTTTAACAGCTTATCTTCAAGTGTACTTACAAGCTCACGCTCTACAACATGCGGCGGCCGATTGGCATCCAAAGTCACAATCCGAGCAGGGTCCGCTTTGGCAATCAACTGATATCCTTCTCTTACTTTCTCGTGAAAAGCAAGGCTCTCCATATCCAGCCGGTTGATTTCCCGCTCTCCGTTCGCCGAAATTCTTGCCAGACCCACCTTGGGCTCGATATCCAGATAGAAGGTGAGGTCCGGCATCCGGCCGCCGGTGGCAAACTGGTTAATCGCCCGTACCTCATCCATACCCAGTCCTCTGGCGTAGCCCTGGTATACTAGGCTGCTGTCCACAAAGCGGTCGCACAGCACGATAAGTCCTTCCTTCAGCGCCGGCTCCACTCTTTCGGCCAAATGCTGGCTTCTGGATGCTGCATAGAGCAGCGCTTCGGTGCGCGCGTCCATCGCCGTATGAGCAGGGTCAAGAATGATAGAGCGGATTTTCTCGGCGATCTCAATGCCGCCCGGCTCGCGGGTAATCAGATAAGGGAGGGAGCGGTTCTGCAAATAAGCGGCCAGCCTGCCCATAATCGTTGTTTTACCCGATCCTTCTCCGCCTTCAAGTGTAATAAAAAATCCTTTCCGGCCCAATTACGCTTCTCCGCCTTTCTTTCATTCAAAATTCAATAGTGCCTCGGGGTCCACGTAAAGTACCTGAATAGACTTTGTCAGCCAAACCTACACTTTGTGGAGTTGTTTTATATCTCTTCTTGCTTTAAAAATACTCGTATCGTCCGCAAAGCCGGATCGGACGCGGCCTGAAATCTGGTCCCAGCAGCCGCCAAACTCTGCAGCCTTCGGCTTATTTCCCCGGTAATAACCTCGCCTGGATACAGCAGCGGTATGCCCGGAGGATAAGGAACAACCATCTCCGCCGCGATTCTGCCCTCGCTCATTTCAAGCTTGATAGGTTCTGTCTCTTCCTCCCTAACGGGTCTCAGAGAAAATTGCACCGGCTCCGAAATGAAGCTGTTGGCAAAATTGTTCCACGTGGAAACATGGACGGAAGTGGAGGAGATCGGCCCTGGAGGGAATTCCCTGTCAATCTCCCGCAGCGCCGCAAGCAGCCGATCGGCATCCCCCACCCTTGAACCGAGGCTAAACAGCAGCACCACATGCCGTTCATCGCTCATTTCCGGTACGCAGCCTCTCTTCTCGAGCTCTGCCTGCAGCTCGAATCCGCTCAGGACCCCGGTGGCGTCATATATGACGGCTTTGAAGGGGTCCTGTGTGCGGTAGGCGCCGCTTGTGCTTCGCGGCGCCAGCCCTGAGGCGGAGGCTTCCGTTTCGCCTCCGCCGGTCTCGGGCTGCGGCGGCTCCGGCCGCAGCCGCTTAAAGCGCGGCAGCTCCACCAAGCCGCGCCGCAGCGTTTCCACGGCGGCCAGCCCCGCCGTGAAGGCGTCGGCGCGCCGCGTGTGGAGCAGCCGGCGCGCCAGATCGAGCGAAGCCATCACGGGGTATGATGGGCTGGAGCTCTGCACCATAGCGAGCCGCTGCCGCAGCAGGGCGCGGTCAAGCCGCGGCCCTTGGACATGCAGCATGGCGCCCATGGTCATCGCCGCAAGCATCTTGTGCGTGGACTGCACGACGCCGTCCGCGCCGCAGCTTAAGGCACCCGGCGGCAGCTCCGGGTGCTGCCCGTAGTGCGCCCCATGCGCCTCGTCGACCAGCAGCGGCACGCCGCTGTCGTGACAGGCCCGCGCGAGGGGCGCGAGGTCGCTTCCCATGCCGTAGTAATTCGGCATGGTCACGAGCAGGCCGGCGGCCTCCGGCCAGGCCGCCAGTGCCTTGCGCACCGTCTCTTCGGACGGTGCAACCGCCAGACCGCTGGCGTCATCCATCTGCGGTTCAAGGAATACCGCACGCGCTCCCGCCAGCATCAGCCCATGAATAACCGATTTATGCACGTTGCGCTGCACCAAGAGCACGGTGCCCGGTTCAGCGCATACCGTCAGGATTAGCGCTAGGTTCCCGGCCGTACTGCCGCCTACGAGCAGGAAGCTTTCCTCGGCCCCGAAACAGTCCGCAGCAAGCTTCTGCGCTTCCAGAATGACGCCGCCTGGATGATGCAGATCATCGCTCCCCGAAATCTCGGTAATATCCGCCGTCATGACCTCATCCAACAAGCCGGCGCTTCCTTCCATCTTAAATGCCTGCCCATTTTTATGACCCGGCACATGAAAAGAGCTCTTTCCTTCCGCTTTATAGCGTTCCAGCATTTCATATAATGGCGCGCCTGCACGCTCTGTCTCTTTCATTTGATCGCAATTCCTTCCACACCGGCTTAACTCTATTTTAACCCATAACCGCTTCCCCGCCTATGCCTTGAATTTACCGCCTGTACGCGCAGCAAAACGGCTCCCCCTTACTTCTATGCAAGGAAAAGCCGCTGCGTTAAAAACCTGTATAAGCGAAGACAACCTTCTAATACCATCACGGCAAAACAATTGTACGGCAACCGGGCGTCGATCAAGCGTTCTTTTGCAGACCGATTTTTTTCATTCGTCCGATAAAAAAGCGGTATTTGGCATCCTCCGCCTCAGTCCTTACCATTTCCGCCTCGCAATCCTCGCAAATAAACTGCGAAACGATGCGGATTCCCTCTTCTTTTTCCTGCCCGCATATAATGCAGACTTCAGTTTTCGTGTGATCTTGTTCCATACTAATCCCACCTTGGCCCTTTTAAGAACAGTATGCTTCACTTCCTATCATTTTAAACCCTTTCATAGTTTTTTCATACCCTTGAATCCCTTTTCCATCGCGGCTTGTACAGCCCACAGGCGACCTAGACTTATATGATTTAAAGAATTCATCAAGAATGCCGATAGTATGGATATAAGATATGAGATAAGCCCAAAGCTGGAGGGAAAGTATGGAACCGACTAATAAAGGAGCGACTTTTTACCAATATAAGCTTCTTAAAAAAATAAGCATACCCGTCAATGCTTTACGGATTTATGCAGCGATTCCTATTCTGTTTATTCTATTGGAAACCGTTTTCGTTTCCCCTGCCAGTTTGTTATTTTTTCTAATTGCCATTCCGGTTATCTTTTGGGTTCAATATGTCGTCTCCCGATCCGTCCTCTTGATTTCGGGTTACCCGGTTGCCAAACGTTGGCGCAACTCCTTCAGGCTTCCGTGGCTCGGCTATATGCCGGATCAATATATCAGCTGCAGTCTTTTCCGCAGGGTACAGCTTCATAGTCTCTGGATCGGTCTTTCCTTTACAGCATTATTTGCCGTATTATCGCCGTACGCCTTTACGCTCTCCTTAGCCTTTCTGCATGTATGGCTGCTGTTTCCGAGATTTTACGCTCTGCTGCGGACAGGCTGGAAGAGACAGGATGACATGCTTAAGTTTAATCGGGCGGACGTCTCCTGTTATTCGCAGTAACAACTGTACATATCCCTTCTATTCTTCTTGAATCCTATTTACGTAATGTACGTGGCCTGTGTCCCTAAAAATAAAATCACCATCTATCAAGGTGGTGATTTTATTTCTACTGGCTGTTGAGGCTTTTGACGCCGGCCTTTTTATCCTTTGGGACCATAATAATGAAATAGCCGTCATGAATAGTTAAATGAACAATAAGCTGATCCTTCTGGAATACGTGCGAGCTAGCCGTGTTTTTTACAGGCAATTCATCCCAGCCCCAGGCTTGTATCGCTTCAGAATAAGGCTCCGGAATATTATCATTCTCCTTTAACCCAGGAAGGGAATAACGCACGTAGTCCATAGCAGTATTCGTTGTCGTTCGATCTGGCGAGTTGGCCTCCTTGGGTACGGGAAAGCTCTTCTCGTTAAGGGCACCCTCGAACGATTCCCATGTAGGTTCCTTCGCGGCGCATCCGGCCAGCAATACAGTTACCATACATAAAATAAGGAGCGTCCACAACGTTCGGGCTCGCTTCATACCTTAAATCCTCCTTACCCTCAACCCTGCAACTAAAGACACAGGAAACAATTCAACATATGAATGTTATGAGTAGTTCATTCGTATTAAGGTTATGCTTAAATTTGCACTTTTCTATTATACTTATATCTATTGACATGTCGGTAACAAAAATGTCATTCAATGATGCCGATCTTCATAATCCCTTCACTATTGCATCAATGAGATTAAGGTCCGGATTTCGCATATACACCTGATCAATTCAGTCTTTGCATTCTCTTCATTGGTCATAATCATCCCTCCTGTTACCGGAACAGTATTGTAATCCAGAACTTAAAAAGAAATACAAAAACCACTGCTGAAGTATCAGCAGTGGTTCATGTGCTTGGCAGCGTCCTACTCTCCCAGGACCCTTCGGTCCAAGTACCATCGGCGCTGGAGGGCTTAACGGTCGTGTTCGGGATGGGTACGCGTGGAACCCCTCCGCCATCGCCACCAAACGGCAGGCCTCAATCGCCTGAAAACTGGATCGAAACGAAACATTGCGTTTCCCCCTGTGCCCGGGGTCCCCGAAAAGTATTCGGCATACTCTTCGAAGCCTCCGCTTCACTTTTTGGGGTGAATTTGGATAAGCCCTCGACCGATTAGTATTGGTCAGCTCCACACGTTGCCGTGCTTCCACCTCCAACCTATCTACCTCGTCGTCTTCAAGGGGTCTTACATATTGGGAAATCTCATCTTGAGGGGGGCTTCACGCTTAGATGCTTTCAGCGCTTATCCCGTCCGTACGTAGCTACCCAGCCATGCTCCTGGCGGAACAACTGGTGCACCAGCGGTACGTCCATCCCGGTCCTCTCGTACTAAGGACAGCTCCTCTCAAATTTCCTACGCCCACGACAGATAGGGACCGAACTGTCTCACGACGTTCTGAACCCAGCTCGCGTACCGCTTTAATGGGCGAACAGCCCAACCCTTGGGACCTACTTCAGCCCCAGGATGCGATGAGCCGACATCGAGGTGCCAAACCTCCCCGTCGATGTGGACTCTTGGGGGAGATAAGCCTGTTATCCCCAGGGTAGCTTTTATCCGTTGAGCGATGGCCCTTCCATGCGGTACCACCGGATCACTAAGCCCGACTTTCGTCCCTGCTCGACTTGTAGGTCTCGCAGTCAAGCTCCCTTCTGCCTTTGCACTCTTCGAATGATTTCCAACCATTCTGAGGGAACCTTGGGACGCCTCCGTTACTCTTTAGGAGGCGACCGCCCCAGTCAAACTGCCCGCCTGACACGGTCCCCGTACCCGCTTAGGGTACCAGGTTAGAACCTAGATACGATCAGGGTGGTATCCCAACGGCGCCTCCACCGAAGCTGGCGCTCCGGCTTCCAAGGCTCCCACCTATCCTGTACAGATCGTACCCAAGTTCAATATCAAGCTGCAGTAAAGCTCCATGGGGTCTTTCCGTCTTGTCGCGGGTAACCTGCATCTTCACAGGTATTAAAATTTCACCGGATCTCTCGTTGAGACAGCGCCCAAGTCGTTACGCCATTCGTGCGGGTCAGAATTTACCTGACAAGGAATTTCGCTACCTTAGGACCGTTATAGTTACGGCCGCCGTTTACTGGGGCTTCGGTTCACAGCTTCGGGTTACCCCTAACCGCTCCCCTTAACCTTCCAGCACCGGGCAGGCGTCAGCCCGTATACTTCGCCTTGCGGCTTCGCACAGACCTGTGTTTTTGCTAAACAGTCGCTTGGGCCTTTTCACTGCGGCCCCCTCGGGCTATTCACCCTACCGAGGCACCCCTTCTCCCGAAGTTACGGGGTCATTTTGCCGAGTTCCTTAACGAGAGTTCTTCCGCGCGCCTTAGAATTCTCTTCTCGCCTACCTGTGTCGGTTTGCGGTACGGGCACCTTCTCCTGGCTAGAGGCTTTTCTTGGCAGTGTGAGATCATGACCTTCGCTACTATAGTTTTCGCTCCCCATCACAGCCTGGCCTTGCGATGCGCGGATTTGCCTACACATCAGCCTCACTGCTTGGACGGACATCCATCAGTCCGCGTCACTACCCTCCTGCGTCCCCCCATTGCTCATAACGGATTATGGTGGTACAGGAATATCAACCTGTTGTCCTTCGACTACGCCTGTCGGCCTCGCCTTAGGTCCCGACTGACCCTGAGCGGACGAGCCTTCCTCAGGAAACCTTGGGCTTTCGGCGGATCAGATTCTCACTGATCTTTTCGTTACTCATACCGGCATTCTCACTTGTATGCAGTCCAGCTGTCCTTACAGTCAACCTTCAACCCGCATACAACGCTCCCCTACCCCTGATGCAAGCATCAAGCCATAGCTTCGGTGGTGTGTTTAGCCCCGTTACATTTTCGGCGCAGAGTCACTCGACCAGTGAGCTATTACGCACTCTTTCAATGGTGGCTGCTTCTAAGCCAACATCCTGGTTGTCTGTGCAACTCCACATCCTTTCCCACTTAACACACACTTGGGGACCTTAGCTGATGGTCTGGGCTGTTTCCCTTTTGACAATGGATCTTAGCACTCACTGTCTGACTCCCGGCGACAAGTAGATGGCATTCGGAGTTTGACTGAGCTTGGTAACCCTTGCGGGCCCCGCACCCAATCAGTGCTCTACCTCCATTACTCTTATTCACCGAGGCTAGCCCTAAAGCTATTTCGGGGAGAACCAGCTATCTCCGAGTTCGATTGGAATTTCTCCGCTACCCCCACCTCATCCCCGAACTTTTCAACGTTCGTGGGTTCGGGCCTCCAGTGCGTGTTACCGCACCTTCACCCTGGACAGGGGTAGATCACCCGGTTTCGGGTCTACGCCCACGTA
This sequence comes from Paenibacillus durus ATCC 35681, assembly GCF_000993825.1. NCBI lineage: Bacteria > Bacillati > Bacillota > Bacilli > Caryophanales > Paenibacillaceae > Paenibacillus > Paenibacillus durus. Next base: position 4,769,186 of record NZ_CP011114.1, on the reverse strand, counting down.
CTTAAGCGCCCTATTCAGACTCGCTTTCGCTGCGGCTCCGGCTCCTCGCCTTAACCTTGCACGTTAAACGTAACTCGCCGGTTCATTCTACAAAAGGCACGCCATCACCCCTAAAATGGGCTCTGACTTCTTGTAAGCACACGGTTTCAGGCACTGTTTCACTCCCCTTCCGGGGTGCTTTTCACCTTTCCCTCACGGTACTGTTTCACTATCGGTCGCCAGGGAGTATTTAGCCTTGGCAGATGGTCCTGCCGGATTCATACGGGGTTTCACGTGCCCCGCACTACTCGGGATCCGTCTTGGAGGGAATAGACTTTCAATTACAGGGCTGTTACCTTCTCTGGCGGGCCTTTCCAGACCTCTTCGTTTACCCTATTCCTTTGTAACTCCGTGTAAGACGTCCCACAACCCCGAAGAGCAAGCTCTTCGGTTTAGGCTGTTCCGCGTTCGCTCGCCGCTACTGACGGAATCACTCTTGTTTTCTCTTCCTCAGGGTACTTAGATGTTTCAGTTCCCCTGGTCTGCCTCTATCCATCCTATGTATTCAGATGGAAGTGACTGTGCATTACCACAGCCGGGTTTCCCCATTCGGACACCCCCGGATCAAAGCTTGCTTACAGCTCCCCGAGGCCTTTTCGTTGTTCGCCACGTCCTTCGTCGGCTCCTGGCGCCTAGGCATCCTCCGTGTGCTCTTAGTAGCTTAACCAACTAAGCACTCTTACTTCACTTGATCAATCGCTTGACACAAGTTTCAGCTAAAAGATGTTCTAAAACGCAATTTTCGTTTCGGTATCCAGTTTTCAAGGATCAAGGTTCTTGCTTTTGAGAGATTGAACTCTCAAAACTGAGCAACGAGTGAGCGTTGCCGGAAGTCAAGCTTCCGTATTTGAATGTTTCCGCTGCGGGAAACGATTCTCCATAGAAAGGAGGTGATCCAGCCGCACCTTCCGATACGGCTACCTTGTTACGACTTCACCCCAATCATCTACCCCACCTTCGGCGGCTGGCTCCCTTACGGGTTACCCCACCGACTTCGGGTGTTGTAAACTCTCGTGGTGTGACGGGCGGTGTGTACAAGACCCGGGAACGTATTCACCGCGGCATGCTGATCCGCGATTACTAGCAATTCCGACTTCATGCAGGCGAGTTGCAGCCTGCAATCCGAACTGAGACCGGCTTTATAAGATTGGCTCCGCCTCGCGGCTTCGCTTCCCGTTGTACCGGCCATTGTAGTACGTGTGTAGCCCAGGTCATAAGGGGCATGATGATTTGACGTCATCCCCACCTTCCTCCGGTTTGTCACCGGCAGTCACTCTAGAGTGCCCAGCCTTACCTGCTGGCAACTAAAGTCAAGGGTTGCGCTCGTTGCGGGACTTAACCCAACATCTCACGACACGAGCTGACGACAACCATGCACCACCTGTCTCCTCTGTCCCGAAGGCCTACGCTATCTCTAACGTATTCAGAGGGATGTCAAGACCTGGTAAGGTTCTTCGCGTTGCTTCGAATTAAACCACATACTCCACTGCTTGTGCGGGTCCCCGTCAATTCCTTTGAGTTTCAGTCTTGCGACCGTACTCCCCAGGCGGAGTGCTTACTGTGTTAACTTCGGCACCAAGGGTATCGAAACCCCTAACACCTAGCACTCATCGTTTACGGCGTGGACTACCAGGGTATCTAATCCTGTTTGCTCCCCACGCTTTCGCGCCTCAGCGTCAGTTACAGCCCAGAAAGTCGCCTTCGCCACTGGTGTTCCTCCACATCTCTACGCATTTCACCGCTACACGTGGAATTCCACTTTCCTCTTCTGCACTCAAGCTGTCCAGTTTCCAGTGCGACCACAGGTTGAGCCCATGGTTTAAACACCAGACTTAAACAGCCGCCTGCGCGCGCTTTACGCCCAATAATTCCGGACAACGCTTGCCCCCTACGTATTACCGCGGCTGCTGGCACGTAGTTAGCCGGGGCTTTCTTCTCAGGTACCGTCACTTCTCTAGCAGTTACTCTAGAGAACGTTCTTCCCTGGCAACAGAGCTTTACGATCCGAAAACCTTCATCACTCACGCGGCGTTGCTCCGTCAGGCTTTCGCCCATTGCGGAAGATTCCCTACTGCTGCCTCCCGTAGGAGTCTGGGCCGTGTCTCAGTCCCAGTGTGGCCGTTCACCCTCTCAGGTCGGCTACGCATCGTCGCCTTGGTGAGCCGTTACCCCACCAACTAGCTAATGCGCCGCAGGCCCATCCCTCGGTGACAGATTGCTCCGCCTTTCAGCCTCCTAGCAGGAGCTAAGAGGAATTATCCGGTATTAGCTACCGTTTCCGGTAGTTATCCCAGTCCAAGGGGCAGGTTGCCTACGTGTTACTCACCCGTCCGCCGCTAAGTTGATCAAGAGCAAGCTCCATCACAACTCCGCTCGACTTGCATGTATTAGGCACGCCGCCAGCGTTCGTCCTGAGCCAGGATCAAACTCTCCAATAAAGTATTGAAAGAGCGATTCGCTCATTTTGAAACATCTGACGAGAATTTGCATTCTCAATTTTGGAACTCGCCAAAAGCGAATTCCCACTCACTCGTTGTTCAGTTTTCAAAGATCAAACTTGTTTGCCGCCGTTCAACTTTGCCTCAGCAGCAACTTTTATAATATATCATATCCGACCGTTTAATGCAAGCTCTTTTTTGAAATTTCTTTCGAACCAGAACTCGTATTTCTTGGCCGGAATTAGAATATATCATGTTTGATTATTTTATGCAACACTTTTTTTATTAACTCGTTAAATTTCCGCCTTACTCCAAGATCTCCTGGATATAGAGATGACGTGAGTGTGCCAAATTGATGATTTTACCCTCTACGCTTACCAATGGGCGTGTAGGGTTGCTTCGATCAGAGAAGATGATTTCACCAGGCCGGCCATCGTTTAGACGTATCTTCGTTCCATTGTGCAGCTCCGTCGTCTTGTGTATGAAGGTTTGTACAATGGATGGTTCCAGTTGGCCGAACCCTTCTTTTTGAATTTCCTCCAGAACGAGATATGGCGACTGCGCCTTCTTGTATGTCCGCTCCAGCGTCATTGCATGGAAAATATCCGCCACAGCGACAATTTTCGCATATAAATGAATTTGACTCCCCCGCAGCCGAAGCGGATAGCCCGAACCGTCAATTTTTTCATGATGCTGCAAAGCTGCAAGCCGGACCCCTTCGTTAATAGCCGTTACTTTTCGCAAAATCTGATATCCATATGTTGTATGCTTTTGCACTTCATTTCTTTCAGTAATCGTAAGCGGCTCAGGCTTCTGCATAATTGAACTGTCAATCTTTGCATTTCCGATATCATGCAGCAAACCGGCAAAACTCACTTGCAGCCACTCTTTCTGGGGACAGTCGCACCACTGGGCAATCTTATAAGATGTGAGCGCAGAAAGTACGGCGTTATGATAAATGTAATCCTGTTCGTTAAGCGTACGCGGGGAAAAATTGAGAACATGATAATCCTTGATATGGGCGATCATGGCCTCCAGCCTGCTGCGAAGTTCATAGATCGGCAGAACCGCTGCGTCGGCTGAGCTGTAACATTTTTTGATGAGCGTCAGCATGTGATCGTATTCCTCATGCAGCTGAGAGCCGCTCTTGGCCAGCGCAGAAGCTGTAATGACCGCTCCGGCTTTAACCGCACCCTTAGAAGGAGCTTTGGACGGTTCCAAGGCTTGGACGTCCTCCTCGGAGCATTCAATATCGACCTGCTGAATCAGAAAAGCCTCCAGAACCTCCATATCGCGCGGCAGCAGTATTTTCCCTTTGGCAAATAACAAGCCTCCCAAAGGCGTAATGACGTCCTTACTCACTTTTGAACCCGGCCTTATTTCCGCCACCGATATGCTCGGCATACGCTCCACTCCTTTTACTCTACCCCATTCATGACAAATAGGTACTTATTACCTAATTATATTATGGAAATGGAGAAGCGACTAGTATGAAAGGAATAAGACTTATATTTTTTTGAACAAAAAAAAGAGAGCGCCCACCAGAAATTAGTCTAGCGGCACTCTCTCGTTACTTTACACTATTCCAAAGCCTCTCCGTCATCCTCCGTATCGGACTCGGCAGAGTTAGCAGTCTCATTGACTTCCGGGGCTTCATTCGGCTCCTGATTGATTTCCGCAGTCTCATCGGACTGCGTATTCTCATCCCCGTCTTCGCTCTTGTCGGTGCGGCAGACGGTGGATACGGCATCCTCATCGCGGATATTGATCAGCTTCACGCCCTGCGCATAACGGCCCATGGTCGAAATGCCGTCCATGCTCATACGGATCAAGGTTCCGCCCGTCGTAATGATCATCAGGTCCTCTTCCTGCTTAACGACCTTGAGGCTGACCACAGGGCCGTTCTTCTCCGTAAGATTGATGGTCTTGATCCCCTTGCCTCCGCGGGTCTGCAGACGGTAATCGCTGGCAGGCGTACGTTTGCCATAACCCTTGGTTGTGACGATCAGCACATCCAGATCTTGGTCAATGCAATCCAAGCCGATAACATGATCCTCTTCATCCAGGGTAATACCCTTGACTCCTGTTGCGCTCCGACCCATGGAACGGACATCCTCTTCGGAGAAGGTGATAGACATTCCGTCTGCCGTGCCCAGAATAAGCTTCTGCTTGCCGTCGGTAAGCTTCACATCGATCAGCTCATCTTCTTCCCGCAGATTGATTGCGATGAGTCCGCCTTTACGAATATTGTTGTAATCCTCAAGCGGCGTCTTCTTCACAATGCCTTCACGGGTGGCAAAGAATAGATATTTATCGCTGTCCGTTTCCTCGATTTGGATAACGGCGCTGATCTTCTCGCCCTGCTCAATCTGGAGCAGATTAATAATCGGCGTCCCGCGCGCCGTCCGTCCAAGCTCCGGAATCTCGTAGGCCTTGATGCGGTACACCTTACCTTTATCGGTAAAGAACATGAGATAGTTATGCGAGTTGCTGACGAAGAGATGCTCGACAAAATCCTCATCCTTCGTGTCCATGCCCACTACGCCGCGGCCGCCGCGTTTTTGACTGCGGTAAGTGCTTACCGGAAGCCGCTTAATATAGCCGGTATGCGATACTGTAATGACAACCTCTTCGCGCGGGATAAGATCCTCATCCAGAATGCTCTCTTCTCCGATGGTAATCTCCGTCCGCCGCTCGTCGGCGTACCGGTCCCGCAGCTCCTGCAATTCATTGCTGATAATTTCAAGCACGAGCGATTCGTCAGCCAGGATGGCCTTGTACTCGGCTATTTTGGCGAGCAGCTCGTTATACTCGTTCTCGATCTTGTCGCGTTCCAGACCGGTCAGACGCTGCATCCGCATGTCCAGAATCGCTTGAGCCTGCTCGGTGCTGAGACTAAACGTCTCTATCAAGCCTTCACGCGCAATATCAACCGTACGCGAAGCGCGGATTAACGCGATGACTTCATCCAGGTTATCCAGCGCAATGCGCAATCCTTCCAGAATATGCGCCCGTGCTTCCGCCTTCTTCAGTTCAAATTCCGTCCGGCGGCGGATAACCTCGATCTGATGCTGCAAATAGTGGTATAGCACGTCGCGCAGATTCAGCACCTTCGGCTCATTGCCGACAATGGCCAGCATATTAATGCCGAATGAAGACTGCATTGAAGTGTGCTTGTACAGATTATTAAGCACTACATTCGCATTAACATCCCGTCTGACCTCGATAACGATGCGCATTCCGTTGCGGTCCGACTCATCCCGCAGATCGGTGATGCCCTCAATTCGTTTCTCACGCACCAGCTCGGCAATTTTCTCCACCAACCGCGCTTTATTAACCTGATAAGGCAGCTCGTTAACAACGATGCGCGCCTTGCCGTTATTCTCTTCCTCAATCAAAGCCTTTGCGCGCATCGTGACCGAGCCACGGCCCGTACGATACGCCTGGCGGATGCCTTCGCGGCCCAAAATATAACCGGCCGTAGGAAAATCCGGCCCCTTGATATATTCCATGAGCTCCATCGGCGTAATTTCGGGATTACGGATCATAGCCTGTACACCGTCGATGACCTCGCCCAAATTATGCGGCGGTATATTGGTAGCCATCCCTACCGCGATGCCGGATACCCCATTAACCAGCAGATTGGGAAAACGTGAAGGCAGAACGGCCGGTTCATGCTCTTCGCCGTCATAGTTAGGTATAAAATCGACCGTATCTTTGTTCAGATCGCGCAGCATTTCCATCGCAATCTTGGAAAGTCTGGCTTCGGTATACCGCATCGCCGCGGCCATATCGCCGTCAATCGAGCCGAAATTGCCATGCCCGTCGACCAGCATGTAGCGCATGGAGAAGTCTTGGGCCATCCGGACCATCGTCTCATAAACGGCCGAGTCGCCGTGCGGATGGTATTTACCGATCACCTCACCGACGATTCTCGCCGATTTCTTATACGGCTTATCCGGTGACATTCCAAGCTCCGACATCGCAAACAAAATGCGCCGGTGCACCGGCTTAAGTCCGTCCCTTACGTCCGGCAAAGCCCGGCTTACAATGATGCTCATTGCGTAATCCATGAAAGAATCGCGCATTTCCACACCGATGTCCCGGTCCCTGATTTGCGGGTTATTTTGTTCAGCCATGAGTTGCTGGACCTCCTTCAGTTAAAAAACCGCTACCCTATATTATATTCCTTTCACAAAAACTGCACAATTAAACGTACTAGCTTAACTATTCATATAAGAGATTTTCTTTCCTGGTGCCCGGGTATTAGCCCTGTCCGTAAATAATGACGGCTCATAGACTGTATGGAGCAACACTGCCTAACCGCTCCAAAAGTCCGCCCAAGACATTATCCCATATCCTTCGATTATACCATTGTTTAGAACACTTGTCCTTATATTTCAGCAGTGTAGAGGAGGAATATCATGAGAATTCAACGGGTTCCCAGCAAATGGGCCAAGACCGAAGTCATTCTGCTTAATCATTCCTTAACGCCTTATATTCCCGATACCCGTAAATATGATCCTGAAGCGCTCAGCGAGATGCTGGGCCTGTATGAAACCGTCTATATCAAACCCGACCGCGGAACCTATGGAAGCGGGGTTATGCGAGCTGAGCGGCGGAGCTTGAACTTGACCCCCAGCGGCACGGAAAAGTCCGGAGAAAACGAAGGGGAAGACTCCCATTCCAGTATTCTGTATATTCTCCGTTATGACACAAAAGCACAGGCGTATCGTTCCATCGAGGAACTACATCAAGCGATAGCCGAAAGAACACAGGGACGTTTCTATTTGATTCAAAGAGGTATCAGCCTGCTGTGCTACAAGAAACATCCGTTCGATCTGCGTGTACTTGTCCAAAAAAGCCCTGAAGGACGCTGGGAAACGACCGGACTGATCGGCAGAGTGGCGGCTCCGCAAAAAATTGTGACCAACTATCATAACGGAGGCAGAGTATTATCTGTCGAAGCGCTGCTGAAGGAGCATATGAAGCAGAACGAGCGCTTAGCAATGATCACCCATCTGAAAAATCTTGGTGTAGATACTGGACATCAGTTGGAGACGGCTTTTCCAGGCATGAAGGAAATTGGGCTGGATGTCGCCATGGATGATCACTACGATCTATGGATTCTTGAGGTTAATACACTGCCTTCTCTCGTAGTATTTAAGATGTTCGACGACAAATCCATTTACCGAAAAATCCACCAGTATGCCGCCGCCTACGGCCGTGCCGGCTTTAGCAGCCCGAGCACATCCTTACGCCGCAAGCCGCTTGCGCGCAGCCATTAACCCTCGGATCTCTTCATAATCGTCCGCCATACTTAAAAAAGCAGCCCCCGAAGTCGCTCGCCCGCTGGGCGGCAACCGGAGGCTGCTAACGATAGCTACTGGCATGGCCAGTGCAGAATAACTAAATATCCAGATTTTTAACCGACTTGGCATGCTCTTGGATAAAATCGCGCCGCGGTTCCACATTATCTCCCATCAGGGTGTCGAAAATGCTGTCGGCCAGAATGGCGTCTTCAATCGTTACCTGCAGCATGCTGCGGCTCTCGGGGTCCATCGTTGTCTCCCATAGCTGAGTGGCATTCATCTCCCCAAGACCTTTATAGCGCTGAACATTAAACTTGGCGTTCTCGCCGAAGGTGGCGATAATTTCATCCCGTTCCTTCTCTGATCCGGCGTAGCGGACAACCTTGTTGCGCTCCACCTTGAACAGCGGCGGCTGGGCGATGTAGATAAAGCCCGCTTCAACGATTTTGCGCATGTACCGGTAAAAGAAGGTCAGCAGCAGAGTGCGGATATGGGCGCCGTCGACATCCGCATCCGTCATGATGACAACCTTATGATAACGGGCCTTCGACAGATCGAAATCATCGCCGATCCCCGTTCCCAGAGCGGTTATAATCGCGCGGATTTCGGCATTGGACAGAATGCGGTCCAGGCGCGCCTTCTCCACGTTCAGAATTTTGCCGCGCAGCGGCAATATCGCCTGAAAGTGCCGGTCGCGTCCCTGCTTCGCCGAACCGCCGGCGGAGTCGCCTTCGACGATGAACAATTCGCTGATGGAAGCGTCCTTGGACGAGCAGTCCGCCAGTTTGCCAGGCAGCGAGCTGACTTCAAGCGCGCTCTTGCGCCGCGTCAGCTCGCGGGCTTTGCGCGCTGCCTCCCGCGCGCGGGAGGCTTGCAGCGACTTCTCCAGCACGCGCCGGGAGATCGCAGGATTCTCCTCAAGAAACTCCTGCAGCTTCTCGCCGAACAACGATTCCACAATCCCGCGAACCTCGCTGTTGCCGAGCTTTGTCTTCGTCTGGCCTTCGAACTGCGGCTCGGGAATCTTCACGGAAATGATTGCCGTCAGTCCTTCACGCACGTCATCTCCGGTCAGGTTGGAGCTGTTATCCTTGATAATGCCGCTTTTGCGCGCATAATCATTGATAATCCGCGTCAAAGCACTTTTGAATCCGGATTCATGGGTGCCGCCCTCGTGGGTATGAATGTTATTGGCAAATGAATAAATATTCTCGGTGTATGAATCATTGTACTGGAGAGCAACCTCGACCTGAATCATGTCGCGGGAACCGCCAACATAGATGGGTTCCTCGTGCAGCACTTCTTTTTTCTCGTTCAGAAACTTCACGTACTCAATAATACCGCCATCATATTTGAATGTGCTCGATGCACCGGTCCGTTCATCCGTAAGCGAGATTTCGATTCCCTTGTTCAGGAAGGCGAGCTCGCGAATCCGGGTAAGCAGCGTATTATAGTCATACACAGTCGTTTCGGTAAAAATCTCCGGGTCCGGGAGGAAGGTCGTCTTGGTGCCCGTTTCATCGGTATCGCCAATCGTCCTAATATCATACTGAGGCACGCCCCGGCGGTATTCCTGCTGGTACGCATGCCCCTCGCGCTTGACGGTAACAATAACCTTTTCCGAGAGAGCATTTACTACCGAGATACCTACTCCGTGCAGACCGCCCGAAACTTTATATCCGCCGCCGCCGAACTTACCGCCTGCATGCAGAACGGTCATGACGACTTCAAGCGTCGATTTCTTCAGCTTCGGGTTCTCTCCGACAGGAATCCCCCGTCCGTTATCGATGACGGTAATGCTGTTGTCTTCATGCACAATAACCTGGATTTTGTCGCAATAACCGGCCAGCGCTTCGTCAATACTGTTATCGACAACTTCCCATACGAGATGGTGCAAGCCCTTTACGCTGGTCGAACCAATGTACATGCCCGGACGCTTACGGACTGCTTCCAGCCCTTCAAGCACCTGAATCTGGCTCTCATCATATGTCGGTTGATTCATTGACATGCCTTCACCTACTTCTTTCAGATTATCACTTGTGCCCGCACGGGGCCTTAACTTTCAAGCAGCATTCTGGATCGTTTTTTGAGTGTGGAAGAAGAAATGGGGGAATAATACACAACGTTCTGAGTGACGACTATGGATTTCGCTTCTTCTTCGCCGATACGCTCCAGTCTTTTGTCATTTAAAGCGGCGGCTACGAACTGTTTGGACAGTTTGGAGGATTTCTCAATCGAAATATCGAATATGGCAATCAGTTCCGAAGACCGGATAATCTTTTCCCCGCCCAAATGAATATACATGGTCTTCCTCCGCTCGTTTAAGACTCTATGATCCCGCTGTGGACCCGATACTGGGTTGCACCTTTTAATTTATCGGCATTCAGGCTTTCAATTCCGGTGGCCGTTATGAAAGTCTGCACTTTGCTTTGAAAAGTTTCGATCAGCTGCGTTTGACGGTACGGATCAAGCTCGGACAGGACATCGTCAAGCAGCAGGACGGGATATTCCCCAATTTCCTCATGGATCAGTTCGATTTCGGCCAGCTTAAGCGAAAGGGCGGTCGTGCGCTGCTGCCCCTGCGAGCCGTAGACGGAAGCTTCTCTGCCGTTGATAAAAAAGGACAGATCGTCCCGATGGGGACCTGTCAGCGTCATTCCTCGCCGGATTTCCTGTTCACGTGTTTGTGATAACTTTAACATAAATTTGTCTAATAAGACAGCTTCATCTTCCTCCTCCCGCTCTCCGAAAGAAGGAACATAGCGTAATTTCAGCTCTTCACCGCCGTTTGTAATCCCTTTATGAATTTCTTCAGCCCATATTTGCAGCTTCTTTATGAATTGTTTCCTTTTTTTGACGATTTTAACACCATGCTCCGCAAGCTGGGCGTCCCATATTTCCAGCATATCCCCTCCTGCCCCATTTTTTGCCCACAGCTGCTTTAGCAGATTGCTTCTTTGGAGGAGCACCTTCTGGTACTGCTGCAGATGGAACAGGTAGCTTGGCTGAACCTGACCGATTTCCATGTCCAAGAAACGGCGCCGCACACCGGGAGTGCCTTTGACAATCTCCAGATCCTCCGGCGCAAACATAACGACATTCAGCGAACCGACAAACTCGCTCAGGCGCCGCTGCTCCAGACCGTTAATTTTCGCTTTCTTCCCCTGCGGGGACAATGACAGCTCGAGCTTCAAACTTCCGTACTTCCGCTGAACCTCCGCCTCGATATGAGCGGCCCCGTCCGGAGCATCGAAGGAGATCAGCTCGCGGTCTTTGGAGGTCCGGTGGCTCTTGGTCATCGCAAGGCAATAGAGCGCCTCAACGAGATTCGTCTTGCCCTGGGCATTTTGTCCAAGGATCAGATTCACATCCCCCAGGCCCTCAAGCAGCAGCGATCCGTAGTTGCGGTAATGCCGCAGGCTGATTCTGTTAACAAACACGAAAGCGTTCCTCCCATATAGGGTACGGCAGGCTACTGTTGTTCTTCCCCTCCGGCTACCTCGAACAGGCCTTCCCCTTTTACTTCGACTTTATCACCCGGATACAGCTTTCTGCCTCGGCGATCCTCAGGTTCTCCGTTCACAAGCACATGGCCCTCCTGCAGCAGAGCCTTCGCCATCCCGCCTGTGGATACGCAGTCCGAAAGCTTCAAAAATTGATCCAGTTTAATATATCCACTGTGGATAACTATTTTTTTCATGATTTCTTTCCTCTCAGGCCATTTATCCACAAAAGGGAATTGTGGCGTTAATTGGTCGTACGATAAGGCAAAATGACGTAGAGTGCCTTGCTTGCATCCAGCGGCTTCAGAATAATCGGGCTCATCATGCCGGTAAAAGCGATTGTCAGCTGCTCGCTGTCGACAACTTTCAGCACGTCCAGCATATATTTGGAATTGAACGATATTTTCAGCTCTTCTCCTTTGAAGTCTATCACTCCAAGCTCTTCCCGCACCTTGCCAAGCTCCGAGGAACTTGAGGAAATTTCGATGCCTCCATGTTCCAATGTCTGCAGCCGGACGATGTTCGTCTTTTCCTCGCGGGACAGCAAATAAGCCCGGTCGATCGATTCGCTTAATTTTTTTGTATCCAAAGTTAGTTCTGTTTTGTAGACGCTCGGAATAATTCTAGAAGTATCAGGGTAAATGCCGTCCAGGATGCGTGTGTAGAAAAGAACCCGGTCCAGCTTAAAGAGCACCTGGTTGTCGGCCACAACGATATCTACCAGCATGTTCTGATCTGGAATGATTTTGCTCAGTTCATTCAGCGTTTTGCCGGCGATAACGACATTGCCAAAATGGATATCCTCTGTACCTTCCAGTCTGGCGGCTCTTGTTGCCAGCCGGTGGCGGTCCGTCGCCGTAAATTTCAACTCCCCGTCGGACAGATTCCATAGTATACCTGTTAATATCGGCGTTGTCTCCTGGTTGGAGATGGAAAAAGCCGTTTGTTTGATCATTTCTTTCAGCAAATCGCCGGGCAAAGAGATCGTTTCATTTCCCTCAATATTCGGCAGAACGGGAAATTCTTCCGGATCAAGACCGACCATCTGGATCTCCGTCGCGCCTGAAGCAATGAAAGTCTGAAAGCCTGCCTTAACCTCCATGTGAATCTCAGTGGACGGAAGCTTCTTAATAATTTCAACGAAAAATTTGGCAGGAAGCACTACGCTTCCCGGCTGCTCCACTTTAACGATCTGCGTGCTGTCATTTTCCGCGGGAATGAACGATTGGATGGAAATATCCGTATCGCTTGCGGTTAACGTAACGCCCTGATAGCTGACTTCCATTTTGATGCCTGTCAGAATGGGGATCGTTGTTCTGCTGGATATCGCTTTGGATACGTGTTGGATGGATTCGTTGAGTTCATTTTTAAGAATGCTGATTTTCATAGTTTCACTCCTAGCTGAAAAATGGGGAAGCGTTAGATGAAGAATATTAAAGCTTTTAAATAGTATTAGTAGTAGGGGCGCCGGATATGTGGATAAGTTGCCCGGATCGCATAAAATTAAGCCTACGCACATGTGAATAGATTGTGTATAGGCTTGTTTATTCCTTTTGTTATGAAGGATTTTTAATTTTCTCTGAAATATTGTTTACCACTTTGTACAGCTCTTGGTCGACTTTGAGCGTTTGACTTATTTTTTCGTGGGCATGAATGACGGTCGTATGATCCCGGCCTCCAAAGGCTTCGCCAATCTTGGGCAGGGAGTAGTCAGTCAGCTCACGGGAAAGATACATAGCAATCTGTCTTGGAAAAGCGACGGCTTTCGTCCGCTTGCGCGCTTTGAAATCCTCCAGCCGTAAGTTGTAATATTCGCCGACTTTTTGTTGAATATCCTGTATCGTAATCATCTTCGGCCGGCTGGACGGGATGATATCCTTCAGCGCTTCGGCCGCCAAATGTGTCGTCACGTCCTGATTGGTCAGGGATGAGTAGGCAACCACCCGAATGAGAGCGCCTTCCAGCTCACGGATGTTGGTATCGATCTGATTGGCGATATACATCATCGCTTCATTTGGAATGTCAAGGTTCTCGGCTTTGGCCTTCTTGCGCAGAATCGCAATTCTCGTTTCCAGATCCGGCGGCTGAATGTCCGTTATCAGTCCCCACTCAAACCGGGAGCGCAGTCTCTCTTCCAGAGTCGGAATTTCTTTTGGCGGACGGTCGCTGGAAATGATGATCTGCTTGCGTTCCTCATGCAGCGCGTTGAACGTATGGAAAAATTCCTCCTGCGTTGATTCTTTGCCGGCCAGGAATTGAATATCGTCGATCAGCAGGATGTCGACGTTGCGGTACTTATTGCGAAAGCTTTCTCCGCGGTTGTCGCGAATGGAATTGATGAACTCGTTGGTGAACTTCTCTGATGAAATATAAATCACCTTATTGCTCGGATTATGTTCCAGAATATAATGACCGATCGCATGCATCAGATGAGTTTTGCCGAGTCCCACCCCTCCGTATAAGAACAAGGGATTGTAAGCTTTGGCAGGCGCTTCCGCCACGGCAAGGGACGCCGCGTGAGCAAACCGGTTGCCGGAACCGATGACAAACGTATCGAACGTATATTTGGGATTCAGCATATGCGTCTGAGCTTCATCACGGGATACAGCGGGCGGCCCGGACGAAATCTGCACGACAGGCTCCGCAGGCTTGTTCTCTTCTATAACAAACTTGACGTCCACCTGCTTCCCGGTCATTTCGAGGACCGTAGCTCCAACCAGCTTCGTATACCTGCTCTCAAGCCATTCGACAGCAAAGGTCGTTGGCGCCGAAATAACAAGCGATTGGGAATTGAATGAGATCGCTTTGGTCGCCTTAAACCAGGTGTCGAAACTTGGCTTGCTTAGTTTGGTCTGAATAATCGATAAAATCTGCTGCCATAGTTCGGAAGTATGGCTGTCCACACACTGTCACTCCTTTAAATCTTCCAAATGTGGCTAAAGCCATGAAGTGGAAATATCGAAGAAAATAAGATGATGGGGAGATATTATCCCCAATACGCAGGAAGAGAAGACAAAAAAATATGGATAAACTTGAATTGTTCACAACTTTATCCACAGCTTGTTGATAATATGGAGGACATTCAAATCTATTCACAATCAAAAGTAATACCATCATAGCAAAACTCCCCTTGATTTTCAATGAACCCACGGATTTTATCCACAAATTCAACCACTTGTGTATAATTAATAGCCACAATACTACATATTGTTGATAATTTGTTCAGCGTTCGACATGATCCGGCAATCATTTATTTTTTTATACACAGGTTGTCCATGTACCGAGGATTTTTTTGCCGCTTGTTGGGCACAGGTGGATAACTTTGAGGAATTGTGGATTATTAAATTTGCCTTGGAAGCTGTGGATAAACGCTAATTTAGGAGAGGGAAAAGAGGGAGCAAGTTTTCAGTTGACTTTTACTGCTGATTTATGTTTTAATATATAAAGGTGTTTTCTGTGAGGTAATTTCTCAGATAAATGAAAATGATGATCTTGTAGATACTGTCCTACCTGGGACGGCCAAGCCGTTTATAGACAGTCCATTAAGTTCCTGCAAGGGAGGTGCAATACATGAGACCGACGTTCAAACCGAATGTAAGCAAGCGTAAGAAGGTGCACGGGTTTCGCGCAAGAATGAGCACGAAAAACGGCCGCAAGGTGCTGGCTGCTCGCCGCCTGAAAGGCAGAAAAGTTCTGAGTGCGTAAGTCAGTCTAGGTAAGACCACTACGGTGGTCTTTTTTATATATAAGGGGATAAGCTTCATGTTTATCTTCTTATATATCTGGGGAAACGGGTAGTGTTCCTTCTGGGAGCTTAGCCGTTTCTTCTTGCATAATGGGGGAAATTACCGATTGCCTGCGTTGGGGATGGCGATTTAAGGCTGGTGCTGCCTCGTTTAATGAAGCTCTCCAGTGACTATAATAATAAGAAGAAAAATTTTGAGGACCCTTACGGTCTTTGAAACAAGGAGATTCCCGTGCATAAAAGCTTGCGTTTACGAAACCGCGCCGATTTCAGCCGCGTATACAGACATGGGAAGTCGTTTGCGAACCATCAGTTTGTGGTGTACTGGTTCAATCGAAAGCAGTTGGAGCGGTTCCGGGTTGGCGTATCGGTCAGCAAAAAGGTTGGGAACGCTGTTGTCCGCAACCGGATGAGAAGACTCGTGAAGGAGATTGTACGTCACCACGAAGCCGAGATCGCCGGCGGGCTGGATCTGGTATTCATCGTTAGAAAAGGAGCTCTCGATATGAGCTATGCGGAGCTTGAAAAAAGCGTGCTGCACGTGCTGCGCAAAGCCAAGCTGCTCAAGGCTTCGCGCAAATAGATGGGGCGGCGGGGCTTGTTTATTTGTCCTCATAATTATGGTATGATTTACGGTGCAATGGAATGTTTAAGAGAGGGGTTATGAAGTGTCTCTATTGAAGACTAGACGAGGAAAATGGTTTCTCCTCATCACCGGATTAGTTCTAATGATGGCTGTATTATCGGGGTGCGGTCAATCGGCCACGGTTACGCATACAGTTGAGGATTTGCAGAAAGGGAACTTTTGGGAAAGGAATGTTGTCCTTTACTTTGCCGAGGCCTTGGAACTGTTTGCAAAGTGGTTTAACGGTGAATACGCGCTTGCCGTTCTTGTAATGGTAATTATCGTCCGTACGCTTATTTTACCCCTGACAATGAAGCAGATTAAGAGCTCGCGTGCTATGCAGGCCATTCAACCTGAGCTTCAGAAAATCCAGAAAAAATATAAAGACGATCCCCAAAAAGTCCAGCAGGAAACGATGCGGCTGTTCCAGGAGAACAAAGTCAATCCGATGGCCGGCTGTCTGCCGCTGATTGTACAAATGCCGATTTTTATCGCTCTTTACAACTCGATTTATTATAATCCCCATCTGCGGGAGCATTCGTTCCTGTGGCTGCAGCTTGGAAAGCCCGACCATTTGTTCATCCTACCGGCGCTTGCCGCGATAACGACATTCCTGCAAACGAAAATGATGTCGTCGATGAATCCGATGCAGCAGCAGGGCCCCATGCAGTTCATGCTGATGGTTTATCCGGTTTTAATCTTTATTATGTCTTACAACTTCCCGTCCGCACTGCCGCTTTACTGGGTATTCAGCAACCTGTATACCATCGGTCAGAATTATTTCCTGTATCGGGGAAAGGCTACTCCCCAAACGGCAGTCGCTGATTCTGACAGCAGCGGTAAGACAGCGAAGTTGAAGGAGGCTAAAAAGTCGAAATGAACAAAGTCGTCGCGACAGGGAAAACCATTGAAGAAGCTGTGAAGCGCGGACTTGCCCGGTTGGCGGCCGAAAAGGACAAAGTTACGGTCACCGTGCTTGAACAGCCCTCAAAAGGATTCCTGGGATTAATCGGTGCGAAGGACGCGAAGGTGGAGCTTACCTTGCTTCCTGAACCCGCGCCGGTATCAGCGGCGAGTGCTCCGTCACTGCCTCAGCAGAATGAAACCCAGACGACAAGAGAGGCGATCGGGGGCGCGCCCCGCCAGGATTCCGAAAAACCGGTAGAGGAAGCTTATCAGGAGGCGATTCATTTCATAGTGGATGTCGCCGGGAGCATGGGACTTCACGTAGATGTGGAAGTCATTCACTCCAAGGATGCCGATACACTGCAAATCACCGGTCCGGATTTGGGGCTGCTGATTGGCAGAAGAGGACAAACTCTCGATGCATTGCAATACTTGGCTAATATCGTTGCCAATCGTTATTCCGACAGCTTTATCCGTCTAGTGCTGGATGCGGAGAATTTCCGTGAACGGCGCAAGAAGACGCTCGAGGATCTGGCGGATCGCCTGGCAGGCAGGGTCGTTCGTACCCGCAAAGAAGTTGTGCTGGAGCCTATGTCGCCGCAAGAGCGGAAGATTATCCATTCCAGACTTCAGGATCACCGCCAGGTGAACACCTACAGCAAGGGTGAAGAGCCGAACCGCCGCGTCGTTATCACATTGAAGTAGAGACTATAGCCGCAATGACTCCTTGACACTGTAAGGGGTCATTGTTTTTTTAACGTATATATGGTGCTTGATTATATGATGAAGAAAGGTGAAGGTAGACATGCTCAGTGATACAATCGCCGCTGTTTCGACGGCAGTGGGCGAGGGAGGAATCGCAATTATCCGGGTAAGCGGACCGGACAGCATCACTCAGGTAGCACCATTGTTCCGCAGCCGGATTCCACTGACGGAAGCAGAGAGTCACACCGTTCACTATGGACATATCGTAAGTCCAGGCAATGGCGAAATTATGGAAGAAGTACTCGTCACTGTCATGAGGGCCCCGCGTTCTTTTACGACTGAAAATGTGGTGGAGATTAGTACGCACGGCGGTGTCATCTCGGTGCGCAGAGTGATGGATGTCCTGCTTCAGCAGCAGATCCGCCTGGCGGAGCCCGGTGAATTTACCAAGCGGGCATTTCTCGGAGGCCGAATCGATTTGTCCCAGGCCGAGGCGGTAATTGACCTTATTCGCTCAAAGTCCGATCGCGCTTTCTCCGTCGCTCTGAAGCAAGTTGGGGGCTCATTGTCGCAGCGGATCGGCATTCTTAGACAAAGTTTGCTGGAGCTGCTTGCTCATATTGAGGTCAATATCGACTATCCGGAGCATGATGTTGAGCTGCTGACGGCGGAATATGTCAAAGACAAGAGCCGTGAAGTCATGGGAGGGATTGACCAGCTGCTTAAGACGGCGACTCAAGGAAAAATTTTGCGCGAAGGGATTACGACTGCTATTGTCGGCCGTCCCAATGTCGGGAAATCGTCGCTGCTTAATGCGCTGGCCCGGGAAAACAAAGCGATTGTGACGGATATTCCCGGAACGACCCGGGATGTCATCGAAGAATTCGTCACGATAAACAACATTCCGCTTAAGCTGCTGGATACGGCCGGTATCCGTGAAACCATGGATGTGGTGGAGAAAATTGGGGTGGAACGCTCCAAAGCCGCCGTCAGTGAGGCCGATCTTATTCTGCTTGTGCTGAATGCCAGCGAGCCTCTGCATGAGGACGAATTGACTTTAATGGAACAAATCCACGGTAGACAAGTTTTATGTATCATGAATAAAATGGACTTACAGCCGAAATTGGACAAAAGTGTGCTGCTGCAGTATTTCGATGAATCTGCGATCGTCTCCATGTCCGTGCTGGAAGAGAAGGGCCTTGACCAGTTGGAGGAGGCTATTTCCGAACTCTTCTTCGGAGGCAAGCTGGAGTCCGGCGATTTGACCTATGTCAGCAATGTGCGTCATATCGCTTTGCTTAAAAAAGCGCATAAGTCGCTTCAAGATGCCTATGAAGCAGCGGAACAGCTGATACCAATCGACATGATCCAGATTGACGTCCGGCTTGCCTGGGAACAGCTTGGAGAGATTGTCGGCGATACGGCGGCAGATTCGCTGCTAGATCAAATTTTTTCACAGTTTTGCTTAGGAAAATAAGACATACGGCCGTAGAGAGCCGTGTTTAATATAAAGGAGGAAATGTAATGAGTTATGAAGGAGGAAGCTATGACGTGATCGTCATCGGCGCGGGGCATGCAGGCTGCGAAGCCGCTCTGGCCGCCGCCCGTATGGGCTGCAGCACCTTAATGGTGACGATCAATTTGGATATGATTGCGTTCATGCCCTGCAACCCGTCGATCGGAGGACCGGCCAAAGGGCATGTCGTCCGTGAAATCGATGCTTTGGGCGGTGAAATGGGCCGCAATATTGACAAGACTTTCATTCAGCTTCGTATGCTTAATACCGGAAAGGGACCTGCTGTTCACGCGCTGCGCGCTCAGGCCGATAAGTTTCTGTATCAGCATACCATGAAGGAAACGATGGAGAAGACACCAAATCTGACACTGCGTCAAGGAATGGTGGAACGGCTCGTTGTAGAGAATGGCGTTAGTGCCGGAGTAGTTACCAAGACTGGAACGATTTACCGGAGTAAAAGTGTTATTTTGACTACGGGCACTTATTTGCGGGGCAAGGTGATTATGGGCGAGACCACCTATGAGAGCGGTCCGAATAATCAGCAGCCATCGATTAAGCTCTCGGAGCACCTGCGCGAGCTGGGCTTTGAACTGGTGCGTTTCAAGACGGGCACTCCGCCGCGTGTGCACAAGGATACGATTGACTTCTCCAAGACGGAAATCCAGCCGGGTGATGAGCATCCGAAGTTCTTCTCCTACGAGACGAAATCTTCGGACAACGAGCAGCTTCCTTGCTGGCTGACGTATACGTCGGAGGAGACCCATGCGATTATTAATAGCAATCTGCATCGCGCTCCGATGTTTACCGGCATTATTGAAGGAACTGGACCCCGTTATTGCCCATCCATTGAGGATAAGGTGGTTCGTTTCAGCGACAAGCCGAAACATCAAATTTTCCTTGAACCGGAAGGAAAAAACACGGCGGAATACTATGTTCAGGGCCTTTCGACCAGCCTGCCGGAGGATGTCCAGCTCTCCATTCTGCGCTCGATTCCAGGGCTAGAAAAAGTAGAAATGATGCGTAACGGATACGCTATTGAATATGACGCCATGGTGCCTACCCAACTGTGGCCGAGCTTGGAAACGAAGCGTCTGCCAGGTCTATTCACGGCCGGTCAGATCAACGGCACTTCCGGGTATGAGGAAGCAGCGGGCCAGGGTGTAATGGCCGGTATTAATGCCGCCCGCAAGGCCCAAGGGAAAGAACCGGTCATTCTGGACCGTTCCCAAGGCTATATCGGCGTGCTGATCGACGATCTTGTGACCAAGGGCACGAACGAGCCCTACCGGCTGCTTACTTCCCGGGCGGAGTACCGGCTGCTGCTTCGACACGATAATGCCGACCTTCGTCTGACCCCAATTGGTTATGAAATCGGACTGATTTCCGAAGAACGTTATGCGGCATTTATTGATAAGAAGCAGAAGGTGGAACAGGAAATCCAAAGATTACAGGATACAAAGGTGAAGCCATCCGAAGTAAATTATGTACTGGAAGAAAAAGGATCGGCGCCGATTGTCGACGGCAGCAATCTGCTTATCCTGATGCGCCGGCCGGAAGTAGATTATGCCTTTGTTGAGCGGATTTCTCCGCCGCCGGTGTCACTGGATGAGGAAATGAAGGAGCAAGTCGAAATTCAAATCAAGTATGCCGGTTATATTGAGAAGCAGCTTCAGCATGTGGAGCGGCTGCAAAAGATGGAGCAGAAAAAGCTTCCGGAAAATATCGATTACAGCGATATTCACGGATTGGCCATCGAAGCCCGGCAAAAGCTGGCGAAGATCCGTCCGATTTCCATTGGTCAGGCATCACGGATCTCCGGCGTAACACCGGCCGATATCTCTATCCTGCTGGTCCACTTGGAGCACTATAACCGGGTGACCGCGGCGAAAGGATAAGTGAGTTCCATGGATGCAATTCAAGAACAGTTTGCCCGGCGGCTGGAAGAGCGGGAGATTTCAATTTCCTCCATGCTCGAACAGTTTGAGAGTTATTACCGGGAGCTTATTAGCTGGAATGAAAAGATGAATCTTACAGGCATTACGGAACGCGAACAGGTATATACAAAGCATTTTTATGACTCCCTGTCACTTGCCTTTTTTGTGGATATGACTGCAGTTGAGCGGATGGCTGATATTGGCTCCGGCGCAGGATTTCCGGGTATTCCGCTTAAAATTGCTTTTCCTCATATCAAGCTGACCATTGTTGATTCACTTAGCAAGCGTATTTCCTTTCTCCAGCATGTCTGTGATGAGCTTAAGCTGGAAGGGGTAGAACTGGTTCACGGCCGGGCAGAAGACATTGCAAGACAAGCGTCGCATCGGGATCAATTCGACTTGGTAACGGCGCGCGCAGTTGCAAGGCTGGCTTTGCTGAATGAGTTCTGCTTGCCCTTTGTCCGTAAGGATGGTATTTTTGCCGCTATGAAGGGCAGTGATCCTATGGAGGAAATAAGCGAGTCCAAGTTCAGTCTTAAAGAACTGCGTGGTCAGTTGGAAAAGGTAGAATCGTTCAATTTGCCTGTGGAGGATTCAGCCAGACATATCATCATTATTCGCAAGACCGGTGCTACACCGGCTAAATATCCACGTAAAGCAGGTATACCCGCTAAAACTCCGCTTCTCTAAATGTTTCACGTGAAACATTTGGAAACAGGGGTTTGCAATCAAAGGCCGTCTTCCTCACACGGGAGGCGGCTTAATGTAATTATTAGCGAAGCCGAACTGGCACTTATAGAGTGAGTGTTGGAGTAAGCTCATAATAGAGATTAATTCTGGCCCATGCTGATAATAGATTGATTACACATTTTACATAAAGATATACAGTGAAACTGAAAAATAAGGTGTGGATAAAAGAGCAGCGACGAGGAGGTTTGGGACTGAAGAGCGGTAGCGGCCGCCCGAATGATTCCGGACTATAGCAAGCTTCGAATGCATAGGCTGTCGCCGGATTTCATCCGCGAACACCGTAAAAATCAAGCCATCTCAGGATGGCAAGGGGCGAAGGCCGGAAGCTAGACATTCCTCGTAATTGCGAATGGAATCGGATAAGGAAATGTGAAGTTCATCTTATAAAACTGCGGTTTATTCATTCTATTAGAAGGAAAATAGGTCCATATGAAGAATAGGATTATGGACAGAAAAGTGATAGAATAATATAGTAACGATGCGGTGCCAAAGGCGCCGTCTGGGCACGTTGATGTTTTTTCATTCTTGCAGCATTATGATGCAGGACCGAACTGAACCTCTTAGTTGTTTGTTAATTTCAAGAAACATTAGAGGAGCATTTCGCCCGGCATAGAGCTGAGCTGTGCCTGAACCGCATAAAGTTTTTTGATTTGTACGATTGTTATTCCGAATCAAGGTCAAGATCGTACTATAATGAAATTAGGTGGTAATGAACGGAATGAAAGAACAATTCACCAGACTGTTTGGATTTACCGAGCGAAGCAGCGGAGAAGAAATTAAGCAAATCCAGGTCAATGATATAGTCAGCAGTCCTTATCAGCCTCGTACTATTTTTGATGATGAGAAGATTGATGAACTATGCCAGACGATTAAAACTCATGGAGTGATTCAACCGATTGTCGTTCGCATGGTAGATTCCCATTATGAGATCATTGCGGGGGAGCGGCGCTGGCGTGCGGTCAAGAAGCTGGGAATGGAGACTATTCCGGCAATCGTGCGCGATTTCAACAATTCGCAGGCTGCTTCTATTGCTCTTATTGAGAATTTGCAGCGGGAGAATCTCACATCCATTGAAGAAGCTGTTGCTTATCAGAAGCTGATTGATTTGCATCAATTGACCCAGGAGAGTCTCGCGCAGCGGCTCGGCAAAAGCCAATCCACCATTGCCAACAAAATCCGGTTGCTCCAACTGCCGGAAGAGGTTAAAACCGCTTTGATGGAAAGGCAAATCACGGAAAGACATGCGCGGTCGCTCTTATCACTGGATAACGAGGAAATGCAGCTTAAAGTGCTTGGAGAAATTATATCCAAAGGATTGAACGTAAAGCAGACCGAAGCGCGAATAGCCTTTTATAAGGAAGCATCCAAGATCAAAAAAACAAAACGAATCTCTTATACAAAAGATGTGCGGTTGGCGCTCAACACGATTCGTCAATCGATTGATATGGTAACCGGTTCGGGAATGGAAATCAAAACTTCTGAGAACGATCGCGGCGACCATTATGAGATCGTTATCCAAATTCCAAAAAGATAAAATGATTGCAAAGCTGAAGGCGGCCCTGAGGTGAATGGCCGCCTTTTCTGCGACTTATCCATGTAGGTCTGGTTTTTAAAAAAGGAAATGCAAATCTATCTCATCAATGTGAAATGACTACAAGATTTTTCCCAACTATTCGAGGTGAAATATGTGTCCAAAATTATTGCCATAGCAAATCAAAAAGGCGGTGTCGGTAAAACAACGACTTCTGTGAACCTAGGAGCCGGTTTGGCTACTTTGGGCAAAAGGGTACTGCTTGTTGACATTGATCCGCAGGGTAACACCACAAGCGGTGTAGGGATAAATAAAGCGGATGTGGAAAATTGTATATACAATATTCTGATTGATGACATTCCTCCTCAAGAAGCGATTCAAGAGACAAAGGTTGACGGTCTTCACATTATACCAGCCACCATTCAGCTGGCAGGCGCGGAAATTGAATTGGTATCGACCATATCAAGAGAGTTGCGGCTTAAGAAAGCGCTCGGCCTCGTGAAGCAGAACTATGATTATATTATTATCGATTGTCCGCCGTCTCTGGGGATTCTGACGATCAATTCGCTGACTGCGTCCGACTCCGTTATTATTCCAATCCAATGTGAATATTACGCGCTGGAAGGTTTGAGCCAGCTCTTAAATACAGTGAGGCTGGTACAGAAAAATTTAAATCCTCATTTACAAATTGAGGGAGTCTTGCTAACGATGCTGGATGCCCGAACCAATCTCGGGATACAGGTTATTGAAGAAGTGAAAAAGTATTTTCAGGAAAAAGTGTACCGGACGATTATCCCACGTAACATCAGGTTAAGTGAAGCGCCATCTCACGGACAATCCATTATCACTTATGATCGGCGCTCCAAAGGTGCGGAAGTGTATTATGAGTTGGCAAAGGAAGTGTTATCTTATGAGTAAGCGTCTGGGTAAAGGATTGGATGCCCTAATCCCTTCCTTGTCCATTAATGAAGATGATAAAGTGGTAGAAATTCCTCTTTCACAGCTTCGTGCCAATCCTTACCAGCCTCGTAAAGACTTTAATGAAGAGAGCATCCAGGAATTGGCCGAATCTATTCGCCAGCATGGGGTTATTCAGCCGATTATAGTGCGAAGCGTACTTAAAGGCTATGAGATTATCGCCGGTGAACGAAGATTCCGCGCTTCGCAGTACTGCGGAAAAGTAACGATTCCGGCTGTTGTCCGCAGTTTCAGTGACCAACAGGTGACTGAGATTGCACTAATTGAAAATCTGCAGCGTGAGGATTTGAACGCTATGGAAATAGCTGTTGCTTATCAAGGACTGATGGATCAATTCTCACTTACACAGGAAGAGCTATCCTTGAAGGTTGGGAAATCCCGTCCGCATATTGCTAACTTTTTGCGGCTGCTGACGCTTCCGGAAGAGGTGAAGGAATTTGTTTCACGTGGAACAATTTCGATGGGACATGCGCGTGCAATTGTAGGATTGAAAGAACCGGAACTGATCAAGCAGTTAGCTCAGCAATGTGTGGATCAGCAATGGAGTGTAAGGGAACTGGAAGAAGCGGTGAAAAACCTGGACCGTAAACCGCTCGGAGGGGTAAAGACAAAGATCGTTAAACGCGACCCGTACATCGAAAATGTAGAAGAAATTTTACGTGAACGGTTCAAGACGACAGTAAAAATTAAGCAGGGTAAGGACAAAGGTAAAATCGAATTGAATTATTACAGTGCTCAGGATTTGGAACGACTGCTGGAACTGCTCGGAAATTAATGAATACTTCTTGGAAAACATATCCTGATCTATCCGTAAAGGATAATGATGGATATGTTTTTTGCACGAAGGAACGGTATGTTCAACATTAAGGGGGCGAGAACTTGAAGGAGTTTGTCTATTTGGATCATGCTGCAACCTCATGGCCCAAACCTCCAGAGGTTGCACAAGCGATGATGGATGCTCTGCAGCACGCTGGAGCCAACGCCGGAAGAGGTAACTATTCACTTGCTATGGGAACCGGAAGGGTGCTGGTTCGGGCGAGAATGGCACTAGCGGAATTGTTTGGAGTTACCAATGCGCAGGATATCGCGTTTACACATAATACGACGATGTCGCTTAATATGGCGATTCAAGGGACACTCCGCCCGGGGGATCATGTCATTTCAACGATGACTGAGCATAATTCGGTACGCCGGCCACTGGAATATTTGCGCAGAACCAAGGGGATTGAGGTTGATTATTTAAAGGTGGACTCGGAAGGACAGCTTGATCTGCAGGAATTGAAAAAGACTTTCAAGTCCAATACTAGAATGGTCATCTGCAGCCACAGTTCCAATTTGCTTGGAAGTATTCTGCCCATTGGCGAAATAGGTGATATTGCCAAAACGCATGGCGCTGTATTTTTGGTGGATGCCGCTCAAAGCGCCGGTTCACTGGATATCGATGTAGGCAAAATGAATATCGATCTTCTAGCTTTTCCCGGGCATAAAGGTCTTCTTGGACCACAGGGAACAGGGGGGCTGTATATTTCGCCGGAACTCGATTTGGAGCCGCTTATGCACGGAGGTACGGGAAGTCAGTCGGAGAATAGTGAGCAGCCGAACGTAAGACCGGACAAATATGAAGCGGGGACGCAGAATACAGTTGGGATTGCGGGACTGCTTGCAGGAGTACAGAAGGTACAATCACTGGGTACGGAAAATATACACAGGCATGAATGGAACCTTATTCAATCCCTAATGGAGGGGATGAGGGATATTACCGGGATGAGATTTCTTGGCCCGGCCGAAGGTGCTCCGCGTACGGGACTTCTGTCATTTGTTATAGAGGGTGAAGAATCGGCACAAATTGCCCACCGCCTTGACAGGGAGTATGGGATTGCTGTAAGGGCAGGAATGCATTGTACGCCGCTGGCGCATAAAGCCGCCGGTACGCTGCAGAGCGGGGCGGTAAGAGTGAGTGTAGGTGTGGATACGACAGAACAAGATGTCGGTATGATGCTGCATGCAATGAGGGAACTCTATAGCGAGCGGCGCAGCAGATAAAGAAAAAGGACGGTCTTATCGATGTCAGAAATGAACCAATTTATAAGCGATCAACTGCAATGGTTTATCCCGGGGATGGCCATTCTCTTGCTCGTTATGTTTATTCTTATTCTTGTGCAGGGAAGCAGACTGCGGTCCATGCGGCGAAAGTATGATGCCATGATGTCCGGTTCGGGAATTGAGGATTTGGAAAGCCTGTTGGTCGATTTGAAAACGCAGAACGACCTGCTGGAAGAAACCCAGCAGCTGCAAAAGAATGCGATAGAAGCGCTTCAGTTAAAATTACAGGGCATCAAGGGACATATTGCTCTGAAACGCTATAATGCTTTTGGAGACCGCGGAAATGACCTCAGTTTCTCGCTGGCCATTCTCGATGACCGCCGAACCGGCATGGTGCTTACCAGTCTGCACAACCGTGACAACTCCTATATTTACGCCAAGACGCTTAATGAAGGAGAACCGCAATATCCGCTTTCACCCGAGGAACAAGAAGTGGTTACTCTTGCGCTGCAGCGGATTTAGAGTGCACGTGCCACTGCTTCATAGCCGAAAAGAGGCTGGAAGCGATAATCTCCGATAGCTTCATAACAAGGCTAAGCCGTGTGTTTTGCAATACGAAATATTCCATAAAGCCGCCGACGTTAACGATGCCAGTTAAATGGATATCGCCTACCGGCGGCAGTTGTTTGTTTACACCCGCTCCGGGGCGCAGAGGGCCCTCAACGACTTGAATTGAACCAACGCTTGTGGAATGTCCCAGACAGGCATCTATGCCGATGATATAGGGATTATCATGGCGCTCACGGATCAGGTTCAGCGTCTCCTCCAGATTGACGGCATGCACCGGATTGTCGAGCGTCCCATATAGAGAGAACAGCGGGCTGTGAAAGCGCGACAGGGCGGTGCCCACAAGCGGTCCGAGCGCATCTCCGGTCGAACGGTCGGTGCCGATGCAGACAACGACAATCTGAGCGCCGGCACGGGCGCGGGAGAAATGAAACAGCAGCCGGTGAATGATCGCAGAATAGATTTCAGGGTCCGTATGTGATATTTTTAAACAAGACATTTCTTGTAGTGGCGTTGGATTAGAGGAATAATACATACAATCTTCCTTTCCAGGACATTTCTACTTGATGCTAGCTAGTATATGGATAGAAGGACAGTTTTATACTTCAGGAAGAAGAGATGAGCCCTGAAGCCTATGAGGAGTGTGACCAATGAACGAGGAACTGTTGATAGCGTTTGACTCTACCCAGCAGGCGCTGCGCGCCGAGATGCTGCTGGAATATGCTGAAATTGAGATTGACACCTGTCCGACGCCAAAAGATATTACCGCTGGCTGCGCCATGTCGATTCAATTTTTTCGCCGCGAGCTCGCTAAGGTTGAACAGATTATAAAGGAAGAGACAATCGAAATCCGCGGTATATACGGCAGGGATGACCATGAAGGCGGGTACAGATTGATTTCTGAGTGAGGAGGAGGAGGGAATGCATCACTGGTTTGGCTGGCTGCTGAGTGCCGATACTTCGGAAGGGACAATGAGTCAGGCGGTAAACAAGGCGGTTCAGTTTAGGGATAAAATATGGAACTGGGTAACCAATGCGGATATGTGGGCTAATGTTTTGTTTGCGGGCCTGCGCATTATTTTTCTATTCATTCTGACGCGCATATTGATTAAGGTTGTATACGGCGTTATTGATCGTTCATTGGAACGAAAGAGCAGCAGAGGGATACTGGCTAATACGCGGCGCTTCTCAACAGTTGGCGAGCTGCTGAAAAATACGGTAACGATTGTCTGCAATTTCATCATGATTCTGATCATACTATCGGAGTTTAATTTTAAGCTCGGTCCGCTGCTGGCAAGTGCAAGCGTACTTGGCCTGGCTATCGGTTTTGGCGCGCAAAGTTTGGTCAAAGATGTGATTACCGGCTTTTTCATTATTCTGGAGGATCAATTTGCGGTAGGCGATGTGATTGCAACTGGCGGATTCAAAGGTACAGTCGAGATGATCGGGCTGCGTACGACCAAACTGCTTGGCAGTAATGGCGAAATGTATATCATTCCAAACGGTACAATAGCGAACGTGACGAATTTCTCGATGGCCAATGCCTTGGCCGTTGTTGATGTTCCGGTAAAAATCGAACAGAGTCTGGAAGAAACGCTGGGCCTCATCCGTCAGGCGCTTGAAGGCATTGAAGAACGTAATCCCAATGTCGTCGCATTTCCGAACATTCTGGGGATTCAATCGATGAGCACTTCTGAGTATGTGGTTCGCGTAACCGCCAATACCCTGCCTAATAAAAGGGATGTCGCACAGCGTCAGATTCAGAGCGATATTAAAAAAGCACTTGAGCAGCAGGCGCAGAAGGTAGCGGAGCGGGCTGAACAAGAACAGGGGGAGGCAGCAGCCGAAGCTCACTCCGAGTCAGACACACAGTCAGAGACAAAGGCGTTAGCTGATGAGGAGCCGTCTGGATCAGCATCGGAGCAGCAGACAGCGCGCCGTTCGGCAAGAACGGGATTGCTGGAGCAGGCGGCTGGGAATGCCAAAGAAAAAGGGGGGAAGCCTGATGGAACGTAAAAGCTTTCAACTGGGTGATATCGTACAGATGAAGAAGCCGCATCCATGCGGGACGAATGAAATGGAAGTTATCCGCATGGGGATGGATATTCGAATTAAGTGTACGGGTTGTCAGCACAGTGTACTGATTCCCCGGGCTAAATTTGAGAAGAATTTAAAAAAGGTGCTTCGATCAGCCGAGAAAAAAGTGGATAATAATTAAGCTTGCAATTACCCTTGTTAAATGGTACAATAGAGCTTGCTGCGGAGAGGTACCCAAGAGGTCCAAGGGGGCTGACTCGAAATCAGTTAGGCGTGTCAAAGCGTGCGTGGGTTCGAATCCCACTCTCTCCGCCACTAAAGCCAAGTTAATAAACGAGATGAAATTAACCTTCTGCCTTGTTAGGCGGGAGGTTTTTTTGTCATAAATTTATAAGTTGTGGATCTCCCGTACCCTAATAATTCTGGTAAGTTTATACTATGTAAACGAATATGCTGAAAGAAACTTTTTTGGTAAGGCTGGGTATGAGTCGGGCTATTATAACCTGTCAGCCGGCCGAGGAATTTACTGCGGGAGGGAATCTTGTTGCAGCATCGTGTATTGTTGGTCGAGGATGACGAAGCCATCAGTGAGATGGTTCGCTCGTATTTAGTGAAAGAGGGTTACCAGGTCGAGAGCGCCTTCGACGGAGAGGCGGCGGAGCAAGCTTTTCGCGATAGAGGTCCCTTTGACCTTGTTCTGCTGGACCAAATGCTGCCGAATCGCAGCGGCGTGGATGTTCTTCAAAGCATTCGTAAATCAAGTTTGGTACCCGTGATGATTGTGTCCGCAAAAGATACCGATGTCGATAAAGCGCTCGGACTCGGATTTGGAGCGGATGATTATATCAGTAAGCCATTCTCGATGATTGAGCTTGCGGCGAGGGTGAAGGCGGCAATCCGCCGGGCGGAATATGCCTCAAGCCGCGGCCCGTCCGAAGGGACAGCCAATCCGAAGCATAGCATTACCTTGCGCGGGCTGACGGTGGATTTTGATAATTTCTCGGCGCTGAAAAATGGGGAAGAGGTGAAGCTGACGGCCAAGGAATTTCAAATCCTGAAGCTGTTTATGACCCATCCGGGCCGGGTGTTCACCAAGGCGCAGATTTATGGGATGGTATGGGCGGAAGAGTATTACGGAGACGAGAATGTGATTAACGTACATATGAGAAGGCTGCGGGAGAAGATTGAAGACGATCCCTCCCACCCTGAATATATCAAAACCTTATGGGGCATCGGGTATAAGCTGGGAGATACGGTGCAATGACTGCGGTGCTTGGAGCTGTGATCGGTCTGCTTCTGTTGGGTCTTGTGATGCAGTACCGGAGGTCGCGTCATCATTCGCGCCAGTTGAAGTATATCCACGATAAACTGGACCAGATCATTTCACAGCATTCACAGGAACGATTGCTGGTGTTCAGCAGCTCGCCCGAACTGCAAACGCTGCTGACAGATGTGAACCGGCTGCTGGATCTCAACCATGAAGGCATCGCCCGGAGAAATAAACTGCAGAAATCCATGCGCCAGATGCTGGCGAATGTGTCGCATGACCTGAAGACGCCGCTGACCGTCGTTCTCGGGTATATTGAAACACTGCTGCAGGACGCAGATATGGACGCCGAAGAACGGGAGCGAATGCTGAGAATGATCCACTGGAAGGCTGGGGAGGTAATCACGCAGATGAACACCTTTTTTGACTTGGCCAAGCTCGAATCGGGCGATCATCAGCTTTCACTGTCAAGGGTAGAGGCCGGCGAAGTGTGCCGCAGGAATATTTTGGCCTTTTACGATATCCTAAGCGGCAAAGGTATTGATGTATCGATTGAGATTCCAGATGAAGCTTGCTACATCCGGGGGAATAATGAGGCGCTGGACCGGATTCTGTCCAATCTGCTGTCCAATGCGATCAGGTACGGAGCCGCCGGAGGGGTGCTTGGGCTGAAGCTTAATCATGATACGGACACCGTGAGTATTGAAATTTGGGACCGGGGAAAGGGGATTACCGAGGGCCATCAGGATAAAGTGTTCGAGCGCCTTTATACGCTGGAGGATTCACGGAACCGGGTCTATCAGGGAAGCGGTCTTGGACTGACGATCACTAAAAGATTAACGGAGCAGATGAACGGTAAGATTTCGCTCGTGAGCAAGCCTTATGTGAGGACGGCTTTTACGGTCGTTTTTCCGAGGATAAATCTGTGAATCGGCCGTGGCGGTCAGGAGATGTCGGTCCTGTCTGGAGTCGCTTCTTAAGAATTTCGTAAGATTACATTAATAAAAAAGAAAATTCCGCTCTATACAATAAAAACCAGGAACAGAAAGAGAAATCCAAAGGGGGCAGCGGAAGTGACGGTAATTCTTCGGACGCGAAATTTAAGCAAAATGTACAAGGGGAAACATAGCGTAAGCAGCGTAAACATGACAATTAGGCAGGGTGAAATCTACGGCTTTCTGGGACCGAACGGCGCGGGCAAAACGACCGTGATGAAG
Organism: Paenibacillus durus ATCC 35681; assembly: GCF_000993825.1. Lineage (NCBI taxonomy): Bacteria > Bacillati > Bacillota > Bacilli > Caryophanales > Paenibacillaceae > Paenibacillus > Paenibacillus durus. Next base: position 4,738,073 of record NZ_CP011114.1, on the reverse strand, counting down.
ATGATTACAAACCTCGTAAAGCCGACGGAAGGCGAAATCGAATTTTTCGGTGAACGTATGACCAGCCGTTCCTATGAGATGCTAAAACGAATGGGCAGCATTATCGAGTACCCCGTTTTTTACGATAAACTGACTGCCCGTGAAAATCTGCTGCTGCATGGTGAATATATGGGCTATTACAACCGCCAGGCGATTGACGATGTTATGGAGCTGGTAAAACTTACGGGAGTAGATAAGAAGCCGGTGAAGGAGTTCTCTCTTGGCATGAAGCAGCGTCTGGGCATTGCTAGAGCGGTAATGACGAAACCCGAGCTGCTTATCCTGGATGAGCCGATTAACGGTCTGGACCCGGTCGGCATTAAGGAACTGCGCGATGTGTTTCGGATGCTCAGCCGGGAATATGGAATGACCTTGCTAATCTCCAGCCACATCCTTGGCGAAATTGAACAGATTGCCGATACGATCGGCGTTATTCGCGAGGGCGTACTGCTTGAGGAGATGGCGATGGACTCCATTCTCAGCCGAAATACGGAGTATATTGAGCTGGTCACCCGTTCGGTCAGTAAAGCGGTTTATGTGCTGGAGCACAAACTGCATCTGTCGAATTTTAAAGTGATGGATTCCGGCATCATCCGGATTTACGATGAAGGAGTTTCGCAGCATGAACTGAATAAGGCGCTGGTGATGGAGGATGTGGAAATAGAAAGTATCAGCAAAAATAAACACTCACTGGAAGATCATTTCTTAAGCCTGATCGGGGGTGAGGGCATTGCGTAAGCTTATTTCTCTGGAAATTCGCAAGCATAAGCTGGCTGGAATGCTGAAAGGTGTACTCATCGCCAATCTGGCCATCCTCGCCTTCATGATACTAGTCGTCTTCATTGACCAAAGTGAATTTGCAACCTATCCGGAGGCTTTTGAAGGGCTGCATATCTTTATAAGCGGTACATTCATCATCTTTGCTTCCGTTCTGCTCAGCAGGTTGATTATTGACGAGTATAAGAACAATACGATGGCCCTGCTGTTTACGTATCCCATTTCACGGATGAAGCTGATGTATGCGAAGCTCATCATCGTGCTGCTGTTCACTTTCCTTAATATTGTGGTGTCAAATATCGTGCTCGGGGCGATCATAGTGGGCGTTAACAGTTTCGTGAGCGCCATTTCGGAGGAAATCACCGCTAACCTGCTCATTTCGGAGTTGATTAAGACCGGAGCGAGTGCTGTATACGCAGCGGGTATAGGTCTGATCCCCTTGTATGTGGGAATGCGCAAAAAATCGGTGCCGGCGACCATAGTCAGCGCGGTGCTGATTGTCACGCTTATCTCATCCGGCTTCGGTAAATTCCGCTTGGGAGATCTGGCGCTTGTCTCGGTATCCCTGGGCCTGCTTGGAATAGCTATCGCTTATCTGTCCATTCGCAGGGTAGAACGGGACGATGTCGCTTAAATCACTTGCCGGAAGAAACTGATTTATGGTAAGATATTACCTGTGTGTTTCTGCGGCAATGGAGAGGTACCCAAGAGGCCCAAGGGGGCTGACTCGAAATCAGCTAGGCGTGTCAAAGCGTGCGTGGGTTCGAATCCCACCTTCTCCGCCATTACCTATCAGTTAATCACAATCCTTCGTCCGGCGGGCGGAGGATTTTTTGATTTATTGCCGGGGACGAGGAAGGCGGGAATCCGTAATTTTTACATAGGCATGACTTGCTGAACACAGCAAAGAAGGACCCTTACGGGCCCTTCCGAGGCAGCACTTGAATGATTTTTGGAATTTCTCTGTAGAAAGCTGCTAAAGCGAGTAAGGAACACTAAAGGCTTCTGTCTAATGAGACTCTGCCGTCAGCACTCTCCTTGGCCAACCATAGTTGCTGCAACAGAATTCCTGTGAGTTTGTCGGGCTTCATTGTCCAACGGAACCACACCTCTCTCTTGTGCTGCCTGAGAATAGTATGGGATGGCGGAGCTTGTTTTATACATGGCTGTAAAAAAATTAATGCACGCGCGCTTTCTCGACTTTTTTCCATTTGCGGTTTTTGTTCGTGGTTTCCGGGAACATATCGCCCTTTTTCATCTTAATCGACTTTGGATGCTGAATCTCCGTATGGAAGCTTCGTGCCTCGCCTACCTCCGTATAGACTCCGGGATTTGGGGCCCGTTGGCCTTCTTCAAATTCGGTCTGTTCGCCCATTTTGCCGCCTCCTTTCCGCATTAAAAATGAACTGCAGTTCTATTGTGCACATTGCATCGCGGCTTCATGTAGCCCGAGGGTAGTCGATAATCAGACAGGGTGAAAAGGAATAGAGCTTGCATCGGGTCCGCAGATTTGGTATATTATTATAGTTCGAGTTTGTGCTCGATCCTTGCTCCTGACCCGATCAGGGGCCTTAGACCATAAGGAGGTGAAAGTTATGCGCAAATACGAAGTGATGTACATTGTTCGTCCTGACATTGAACAAGAAGCCGTTCAAGCAGCAGTCGAAAAATTCCAAGGCATCATCTCTAACGGCGGGGAAATTACGAAGCACGATGTGCAGGGTAAGAAACGTCTTGCGTATGAGATCAAGAAATTCCGTGATGGCGTTTATGTTCTGGTTAACTTCAATGCAGAGCCTGCAGTAGTTGCCGAATTGGAACGTCTGATGAAAATTTCCGACGAAGTTATTCGTTATCTCATCACGAACGACGTTGCCTAATAGCGCGAAGTTCGCTTTGTAAGGAAATCGCTCCAAGGAGGGGACCAAAGATGTTGAACCGTGTCATTCTGATCGGCCGATTGACCCGCGATCCTGAGCTGCGTTATACGCCTGCCGGCGTTGCCGTAACCCAGTTTACGCTTGCTGTAGACCGGCCTTTTACAAGCCAAGGCGGCGAACGTGAAGCGGATTTCATTCCGGTCGTAACCTGGAGACAGCTGGCGGAGACCTGTGCCAATTACTTGCGCAAAGGTCGGCTGACGGCGGTAGAGGGACGCATCCAAGTACGGAATTACGAGAATAACGAAGGCAAGCGTGTATACGTAACCGAAGTTATTGCCGATAATGTCCGGTTCCTGGAATCTTCCCAGAGCCGTGAGAGCGGAAACGCATCCGGCGGGGGGGATATGCCCGAGCCACCTTCATACGGCGGCGGCGGACGCGGAAACAGTGGAAATAGCGGTTTCTCGCGCAACAATAATCAGGATCCCTTTTCGGGCGACGGTAAGCCGATTGATATATCGGATGATGATTTGCCATTTTAATACGGAAGGACTGAAAAGACAATGGCTTTTAAACAAAGAGAAGGCGGAGATAACGACAAAAGACCTCCACGCCGTGGCGGCCGCAACAAACGTCGTAAAGTATGTTTTTTCACTGTGAACAAAATTACTCACATTGACTATAAAGATACGGAACTGCTGAAGAAATTCATCAGTGAGCGCGGTAAAATTTTGCCTCGCCGTGTAACCGGCACGAGCGCAAAATACCAACGCGCCCTGACGATCGCAATCAAACGTTCGCGTCAAATTGCGCTTCTGCCTTACACTACTGAATAAGACAGGCCCAGAGACAGCCGGGTTACCGGCTGTCTTTTTTGCTGCCGTAAAGTCGGTAAGGGGGCAGGTTAGCCCTTGCACCGGCCGATTGACGCGGCCAGCCAAATGTAGTAAATTTAAACCATCCTATAACGAAGGGGAAATTTTGATGTCGGTGAGCGTTCTTAACTAAGCAATTTCATATCACCTGAAGGCAGAACGGCGGCTGTTATTTAGCCGCTGAAACGCACGCTTATTTGAGCGTGTCCGAAACGCATGTTAACACGTGTTTCTGGCATGGCTGTGCCCTTATAGCCTATGGTGAATGATTTAGTTAAGAACACGCGACGCGTCAATAGCCTCTTTACGGCTGTTATCCCGTCTACACGAACAAAACCGTGCTCTTGCAGCACGGTTTTGTTCGTGTATTTGGGGCATGGAGCTATCCTTAGCCCCATGCCCAGGACAAGGGAGCAGTGTAAGGATTAGGGCAAAGAATGCCGCTGCGGCATTCTTTGCCCTTTTTTGCGTTAAGGACGAATTCCAGAACGATGAACGATACCCAAAAAAGGAGGAAAAAAACATGCATTTACAAAGCCGGCAAACGCTCGAATATCATTTGATCAAGGAGGAACTGGGACGGTATGCCGTCTCCTATGTCGGAAAAGCGCTCATTGCAGAGCTTGCGCCAATGACTGAGCTTACGGCGATCCACAGAGCGGTGGAAGAAACAGCGGAGGCGAAGGAATTAGTAATAAGAGGGTCGAGTGTGCCGATCCCCTCGCTAGAAGGGATTGAATGGGTGATATCGCTTCTGGGAACGGGATATCTGTTCAATGAGCAGGATTTTACGTCTGTGGGCGTATTCTTGAACAGCTGCAGCCAGCTGCGCAAGTATATGGCTTCCAAAGAAACAGCGCCGCGGATCGGCGCTTATGCATCCTCATTGGCGGAACTAAAGACGGTCAAAGCGGAGATCGAACGCTGTATCCGGTTCGGCGTAATTGACGACGGAGCCAGCAAGGGGCTGGAGAAGGTGCGCAAACGGCTGAGAGTAACCAAAGAACGGCTGCTCAAGAAAATTGAGAGCGTCATGTCGCGCCACCAATCCATTTTGCAGGAAAATCTGTACAGTCAGCGGGGAGGCCGTTACGTGATCCCGGTCAAGCGTGAGTACCATAAGCAGGTGAAGGGCTCAGTGCTCGATCAGTCCACAAGCGGGCAGACGGTGTATGTGGAACCGGAGGAAGTAGCGGCTCTGCAAGGGGAACTGGAAATGCTGTCGGCTGAAGAAGCGCGGGAGGAGGGCATCATTTTGAGCATGCTGACCGGGCTGATCGAACGGGAGCAGGATGCCCTGCGGCTGAATATCGAAATTACGGGGGTGTATGATTTTATTTTTGCTAAGGCGAAATATGCTGCTGTGATAGGGGGCGAAGCTGTAACCTTCAATGACCGGGGGGATCTGCGGCTCTGCGGAGCCAGACATCCGATGCTTGCCGGTATGGTTCCGATCCATGTTGAATTCGGCAAGGGATATCGGTCGCTGGTAATCACCGGCCCGAATACGGGCGGAAAGACGGTTGTGCTGAAGACGGTGGGGCTGCTTGTGCTGATGGCTCAGTCGGGGCTCTTGATTCCGGCGGATAAAGAGAGCCGACTTCCCGTTTTTGCCGATGTAATGAGTGTAATTGGAGACGGGCAAAGCCTGACGCAGTCCCTCAGTACGTTCTCCGCCCAGATGAAGGGGGTAGACGAGATGCTGCGCGCCGCAGGACCGAATATTTTACTGCTAATCGATGAGCTGGCGGCGGGCACCGACCCGGGGGAGGGCATCGCTCTGTCGATCGCCATTTTGGAGGAGCTGAGCCGCAAAGGTGCCAATATCATTGTCACAACACATTTTAATGAGTTAAAAGTGTTTGCCTCGGCCGCCCCGCAGTTCCAAAATGCGCGAATGGAATTTGACCCGTCTACGCTCCGCCCGCTATATAAGCTGACAATAGGGGAAGCGGGGCACAGCTATGCGCTGCAAATTGCCGAGAAGCTCGGGATCGACGCCAGAGTTATTGAACGCTCGCGTCAAATTGCCGGCGGTCAGAGCCGCGGACAGCTGGGCGAACAAGAAATGCGGCTGTGGTATGACCATGAAGGAAGGGAAGAAGAGAAAGAAGCGGCAGAAATGGCAGAAAGCAAGCGGCAGCATGCAGAGGAAGGACATAAGGATCGCCAGGTACAGCCGCATTCTTTTGAAGTCGGCGACGCAGTCTATGTCAGTTCGCTTGGCCGAACGGGAATCGTATATGAGAAACGGAATGCAAGAGGCATGGTAGGCGTCATGGTCCAAAAGCATAAACTGCAGATTAATCATAAACGCTTGAAGCCGTATCTATCCAAAGATGAGCTATACCCGGAAAATTATGATCTGGATATTGTGCTGGAGACGAAAGAAGACCGGAAGAAACGGAATTTAATGCGGCGCAAACATGTGGAAGGTGTAATGATCATCAAAGAAAAGGAGAGGAATGATAGAGAGTAATAAATAATATTGACGCAATGTATATTGCATTGTATGATGTTTAAAATTTTGTTAAAGAAAAAAATTCATCTATCCGTCTATAAACTTGATATAAATTGACCGATGGTTTATTTATTGGCCGCTGGATAAGAAAGCGTTCGCAGTCATTTTGGAAGAAGGGAAGGACTTCATGAACAACCGATATATAGCTAGGATCCTCGCACCGCTGCTCTTCGTAATGATGCTGCTAACGGCTTGCGGCGGGGCGGGTGCTCCGGATAATCGAAGCGGGAATGAGCCTTCCTCTCTTGCAGCGGGTAATGAAGGCGAACCGAGAGCGGGAGGCACGGTGACTTACGGTTTCCCTTCCCCGTTTAAGGGGTTGTTCGAACCGGCTTTTTATGAAGGAGAAGATGATCTCCGCGTTCTGGAATTCATAACGGAGCCGCTGTTTACGGTCAAGGATGATTTAACGACTGTTCCCGGCATTGCAAGCTGGCAGGAATCGGCAGATCATAAAACTTTCACTTTCAAAATCAAGCATGGTGTGCACTGGCAGAACGGCGATGAACTGACGGTTGAGGACTGGAAATTCGCGCTTGAGGTCATTGCCGACCCGGACTACACCGGACCGCGCTATTACAGTGTGGAAATGATTGAAGGCGCTGATGCCTATCATACCGGAAAGGCGAAGCAAATATCGGGCATCCGGGTCATTGATCCCTATACGCTGGAGCTTAGGGTAACGGCTGCGCGCGTCAATACCATTGATAATCTATGGGCTTATCCGATGAATAAGAGATATTTTGCAGGAGTAGCGGTAAAAGATATGCCAAATTGCGGTCAGGTGCGCAAAGCTCCCATCGGTATCGGACCGTTCCAGGTTACGAACATCCAGCCGGGAGAATTTGTTGAGATGACCCGCTTTGACAATTACTACAAAGGCAAGCCGCTGCTAGACGGAGTGCTGTACAAAGTATTTGACGACAAGATGATTACGAGCCTGTTCGAGCAGGGGGTAATCGATATGGAGCAGGCGCCGCGTGATGCCTATGAAAGCCTGAACAAGCTGGATCATATTACGCTGATGAAATCCCCGGATTTGTCTTACGAGTATATAGGCTTTAAGTTCGGACACTGGGACGACAAGGCGCAAAAGATCGTTATGGATAACCCCAAGTTCAGCGATAAACGGCTGCGGCAGGCGATGTACTACGCACTCGACCGCCAGGGGATTATAGACGGCTTCTCCTATGGGCTGGGCAAGCTGGCGGAAACGCCGATTTCCAGCGAGAGCTGGGCGAAAATTCCGGAGGATCAAATCAACCGGTACCCTTATGATCCCGGGAAGGCCAATGAGCAGCTGGATGAAGCGGGTTATAAGGATTTGGACGGGGACGGCTTGCGGGAAGATCCCAAGGGATCGAAGCTCGTGATTCATTTCGACGGCATGGTTGGCGGTACCAATGATGAGCCGCGCACCGAGGCTATGCTGCAGAACTGGAGAGCCGTCGGTTTGGACGTAAGATTGAACGGCGGAGCGCTGAAGGAAATGAATACCTTCTATACGATGGTGGAAGAGGATGATCGGTCGGTCGAGCTGTTTAACGGTGTCTGGGGATTATCCAATGATCCCGATCCTACCGGACTATGGAGGGAGAATGATCTGTGGAACTATCCTCGGTGGTCCTCTAAGGAGAATGAGCAATTGATCCGCGACGGGATCAGCTTGAAGGCATACGACCGCGATTACCGCAAGCAGGTGTATTACGACTGGCAGAAATTAATAAATGACGAGGTGCCAATGATTTTCATTGCGGAGCGCGTGACGATTACTGCGGTAAACAAGCGGCTTCAGGGAGTGAAGATTAATGCGATTAGCCCAATAATCGATCCTTATAAGTGGTGGATCAAAGGCAGCGAATAGGGGGTCACGGGCATAGTGCTGAAATTTGCGCTTCGCAGACTAGCGGGCTCGGTGCCGCTGCTGCTGGTGATCTCCGTCTTGGTGTTCGTGCTGGCCAAGCAGATGCCGGGCGACGGCCTTGGGGGAGGGCTGAATCCGGGCAATAAAGATCCCCGGTATATTACGGAAATGCGCGAGAGGCTGGGGTACGGCGATCCAGTGGTTATTCAGTATATCCGCTGGCTTAAAGATGCGGCTACAGGTCATTTCGGACAATCCTTCTTATACAAAATGCCTGTCGGTGAACTGATCGGCCAGCGTCTGCCCGCAACTTTGCTCCTGACCGCACTCTCGCTTCTCATTACATATGGAAGTTCTTTGGCTCTGGGAATGATCGCCGGACGCAATCCGGGAAGCTGGCTCGACCGCTTGATCCGGACGGCTGCTTATGTTACCTATGCGGTTCCGACCTTTATTGCGGCCATTTTCGCCATTTATATATTTGCGGTAGTTCTCCGCTGGGTGCCTCTTGGCGGCACGGCATCGGTTGTAACATCAGGAGGACTGTCAGCGCTGGGAGACCGGCTTGTTCATGCCCTGTTGCCTGCGGCTGTGCTGGGACTGTTCAATACAGCGGCGTACACGCTGTTTTTGCGTAATGAAATCGTGGAGAACAGTGGCAAAAATTACGTGCGCACGGCTGTAGCCAAAGGCATATCCAGGTCCTCGGTATATAACAGGCATATTCTGCGCAATTCGCTCATTCCGCTTATTACTTTTCTTGGAATGGATATAGGAGCCCTGCTGGAAGGCTCGGTTGTCATCGAGAATCTGTTCGCTTATCCGGGTATCGGAACGCTGTTTACGGCTGCGGTGTCCGGCCGGGATTACGCGGTAATGATGGCGGTTACGTTAATGACGGGCTTCATGATCGTCGCCGGGAATGTTGTGGCGGATGTGCTGTACGGATGGCTCGATCCCCGCATACGCGCGGGTTATAACGGAGGAAGATCATAATGCTCAAGAACGCGCCGGCTTCGCTCATTAGCGACGCCGTCCAAAAATTTGCCGCGAACCGGTTAGCTGTTATCTCGCTGCTGTTTCTTCTCGCTGTGTTGGCGCTGTGTCTGCTTGCTCCTTGGCTTACCGCCCACGATCCAGCGAAGATCGATCTGCGGGGTCTGAATAAAGGTCCGAGCGCCGAACATTGGCTGGGCACCGACAAGGGAGGGCGTGATATTGTCTCCCGCCTGTTATTTGGAGGCCGGACGACGCTGTGGATTAGTCTGTGCGTGTCCGCAATCATAGCCGGTACGGGAACCGTGGTGGGGGTTCTGGCCGGCTATTTTGGCGGATCGGCGGATTCGCTGCTGATGCGGATCACCGATGTTATTTTGTCATTTCCTTTTTTAATCTTTATTATTGTTGTAAAAAGCATCTATCCAGGCGGCGGCATTCCCTCGCTGATCTGGACGGTGGGGCTGCTGGGCTGGGGGGGATTCGCCCGCATCATCCGGGCAAAGACGCTGGCCGAGAAAGAAAATGAATACATGCTGGCCGCAAGCGCGCTGGGAGCCGGGACGCTGCGGATATTGACGCGCCATCTGCTGCCTGGCCTGCTGAGTGTCTTTATTACGAATCTGATGTGGACGGCTGCGGCCATGATCGGAGTGGAAGCGAGTCTCAGCTTTCTGGGCTTCGGCGTACCCATCGGACAGCCAAGCTGGGGAAATATGCTGGCGGACGCGCTTTCTCCGGAAGTAATCAGGGAACAGTGGTGGGTATGGCTCCCCGCCGGGCTGCTCATTACCGGAGTCATTCTTTCGATCAATTTTATCGGTGAAGGGGTAAAGGAAGCGTTCAAAGTTCAAGAGGAACGTTTATGATTTTTAAGATTTTGTGAAGAATCGAATCAAAATGCCGTTACCTTCGTCTATATAGCTGTAAAGGATGAAACGAATATATTTTTTTCCAAATATGTCGGTTATTGTTGTTTCTTTTTAGGTTCAGAGTGATTACAATAGAGTTTGTATTTGTACAAGCTGCCCTGGAAAGGAGGAACGCTCTGCAATAACCAGGGGTCGAACGCCGGTGAAGAGCAAGTCTGCCCGCAGCACCAATCCATGACCGCTCCATTCAATGTGTCCGGACGGCCATTCCAATATATAGCACCTATTAACTCTACTCTATTATACAAAGAAGGAATCTATTGTGAGAAAAAAGTGGAAAAAAAGATATATCGCCTTAATTGTACTTTTAGTCATTATCGCCGGAGGGTTTGTGTTCCGGAAGCCGCTGACTGTTCTGGCCTTCGATCTGTTTCTGTCGGACAGGGTAGAAAGCACGCTGGCACAGAAATCTTACCAGCCGCTCACGACGAATGAAGATAATTCCGTGAAGCCTGAACCGATAGCCTATAAGAGCGATCCTTTTTCTGTGATGCTTCTTGGCACCGATCAGCGCAAGACGGAAACGGCCCGGTCCGATACGATGATCTATGCGGTGGTAAGGCCCGAGGATTATAAAGTGCTGCTTATTTCGATTCCCCGGGACACCTATACCGAAATTATCGGTCATGACGGCGATAAGAAGGACAAGATTACGCACGCATACGCTTTTGGCGGCCAGCAGATGGCGAAGGATACGCTGGAGGCGCTGCTTGGGCATGATATTCAGTACTATGCGACCATTAACTTTCAGGGCCTGAAGGACACCGTTGACGCTTTGGGCGGACTGCCGCTGCCGATTAAGAAGACGATCGAGAACAAAGGCAAGGACCATGAGAAATTTACGATTGTGGGCGGGAAGTCTCTTTATAACGGCGAGGAATCGCTCAATTATGTGCGTTACCGTGAGGACAGCGACTTTAACCGTACGAAACGCCAGCAGGTATTCCTCGATGTGCTTGCGAGCAAAATGCTGTCGCTTAACCAAATCGGCAATGTGACGGAGCTGCTCAACATACTGGGAGACAATTTCAAGACGGATATGCCGCCTTCCATGATTACCGGTTTGGCCAAGAAGTTTCTGGGCGGCAAGGAAGCCGATATTTCCAGCTTCACCGTTATGGGCGAGGGCACCCGCATCGGCGGCGTTTATTATGATGTTGTAAACGAAGAGGATCTGGATAAGGCGAAGGTGATGATTGACAACTGGATGAACGCCGGAACACCGGTGGATCAGTTGATCGAGCCGGGAAAAGCGGGCAACGCGCTGGAAGCCAAGGCTACATCGGCCGCCCACTAAGACAGGACGGCTTCGGACCGCTATTTACTGTAAAAGAGACAGCAGCAGCCCTGGTGAACAGTTACCGGCTGCTGCTTGTTGTTCCTATGGTATACTGGTAATGGAACTGCGATTCAGCCGATACGTATAAATAAAACGGACTCCCTGGACTAAGAGTGGGGAGGACTATCATTCCTTGGGGACTTTTTGAGGAGGACCAAGAAGATGAATATTGCGTTTTTTTTGCTTCCGAAGCAGGAGGTGGCCTGCGTTACGCTGGATTCCACCCTGCGCCAGACGCTTGAGCGAATGGAGCATCACAGATACACCGCTATTCCGATCCTGAACAGCAATGGCGAGTACGCCGGTACAGTGACAGAAGGCGATCTGCTCTGGTACATGAAGGATTCGCATGGGAAGGTTACGTTCGACAATGCGTCCAAATTTTTGCTGAAGGATGTTCCGCTACGGATGAACAACAAGCCGGTGTCCATCGACGCGGATATGGAAGACTTGATTAATCTGGCCAAGGTTCAGAATTTTGTGCCGGTTGTTGACGACATGAACCGCTTCATTGGGATTGTCCGCCGTAGCCAAATTATCGGGTACTGCGAGAAGTTCGTCTCCCGTCAATCATTGGAATCTTTGTAAGCGAGATCACTCCGGTACAGAAGGTTCGATCGTGCGGCCTGTATTCCGGCAAAAGGGAATGCGGGCCTTTTTCAATTACAGCGCGCCAGGAGAAGGTATCGAAGCTCAAGGGGGGGGAAGTGTAGCGAATGGGCATTTATGCTATAATGGAGAATAAAGCTTTTTCCCGGAGGTAGAGAGACGTGTCCAATATGCCGAAGGATTTGGATGTAGCCAAGCGGGCCAAGGTCATCGAATGGCTGAAGACCGAAGTCATCGACCAGGTTTCCAGACTGTTTAAAGCACTGTGGGAAGGCAGTACCGCCCGTGTCAGCGACAGCTTGGCGAGTTTGATCATGAGCTCTTATATTCTGGGCCGCAGGCTTGGCATTTCGTACCGTGATATGGACGAGGTGCTGCTGGAGAAGCTGAGGAAGCACCGGCAGGAAGGCCATCAGCTGGAAGATTGGTATCAGGATATATCTGCGTTAGAAGAACATATGCGTAAGAGGTGAACATTGTTGAAATATCGCTGGACATCCGTGGCCTGGAGTATTGTATACCTGCTCCTGCTGTTATCCCTGTCAACCCCTTTTCTCATCATCACGACACTGTTTATGATTATTCCGGCGGCCCTGCTGTTCACTACGCTGAATACAAGGCAGTTTATTTTAACGATTGCGCCCGTATGGCTTGTGCTGGGGCTGATCAGCCCGTTTTATATACTGATTGCCGCATACCTGATTGTTCCCGCGCTCGTAATGGGATGGCGATATAAGAAAAAAGCCACAGCCTCTTCGACGATACTTGCCGGAACGATTACCCTTTTGGGAGAATTTCTGCTGCTGCTCCTTCTGGGAAAGACTCTCTTCCAGTTCGATCTGTATAATTATGTATACGATGTGCTGAACGAGATGCGGACGATGACGCTGTCCCCGATGCAGGAATTTGGTGTGGGGAACTTTCTGGGAGGAAGTTCAGAGGACCTCAGCAAAAATAGCCGCGCGTTCATCCAGGTGATTCCGATGGCGCTGATTATGTCTTCCTTCGTAATTACGGTGATCACACATTCGATCGTCCGGCCGATTCTGAACAGTATGGGATATGCGGTACCCAAGCTAAAGCCTGCGCGTGATTGGAGAATTCCCAAATCGTTTATTTGGTATTATTTAATCGCTACAGTGATTCAACTGTTCTTTTTTAAATCGGAAAACAGCTTTATGGTAATGATTACGGCCAACTTGGTTCCGCTGCTGCGGGTTTGCTTTATCATCCAGACGATTGGTTTCTTCTTCTTTATCGCCCATGAACGGAATTGGAACAGGGTTATTCCGGTTATGCTGGCGGTAATGGCCATTATGCTGCCTCCGCTGTGGATTATCGGGATTATTGATCTGGTGGTGCCGCTGCGGGAAATGGTGGCCAAATCGAAACGATAGGGTGAGAGCTCATGCCAAAATTTCTGCAAAAGCGCTGGCACGGCTATCACATCGTCTGGGCGTTCTTGCTGCTGCTGGTCCTGATTATTATAGTCAGCGTTTATAATTGGGTCTTGGGTGTCGTCTGCCTGTTTCTGGCCGGGACGCTGTGCTTCACAATGCTTAAGGCTGAAATATCGTTTCGGCGTAATCTTGTGGAATACATTAACGGCCTCTCTTTCCGCATCAAGCGGGTGGAAGGGGAAGCGATCGGAACGCTGCCGCTGGGCATTATTCTATACGGCGAGGACCGCTCGGTGGAGTGGAACAACCGTTATGCCGGGAGTGTTTTTGCGCGTAAATCGCTGGTGAACGATCCGCTCCTGGAGCTGCTCCCGGATTTGACGCCCCTCGTAGGCGGCGGGGCTCCTGCGAAACGGGAAGCGGGCAAGGAGGGAGTCCAGAAGGAACTTCGCGCGGAAATCAAAGTTGACGAGCGCTATTACCAGGCGGTCGTTATTCCAAGCGAGAGGCTTCTGTATTTGTATGAAATCACCGAGCTGATCGATCTGCGGCAGCGGTACGAGGAAGAGAAGCTGGCTCTTGGCATTCTGCTGATGGATAACCTTGATGAGGCCGCGCAGGGAATGGACGATCAGCAGCGGACTTCGCTGATCGCCAAGGTAACGAGCGAGATTACCGATTGGGCTAAGCAGTTTGAGGTTTATCTGCGCCGCCTTTCCTCGGAGCGTTATATGATGCTGCTGAATTACCGCAGCCTGCAAGCGCTCGAAGAGAGCCGGTTCGTTATTCTGGACGAGGTACGGGAAATGACAGCTGATCTGAAGGTGCCGATGACGCTGAGCATCGGTCTGGCCTTCGGAGCGGAGTCGGCGAGCGAGCTCGGCGCTCTCGCTCAGTCGAGTCTGGATATGGCGCTCGGAAGGGGCGGCGATCAGGCGGCTGTTAAGGCGGGTCAGCGGCTGTCGTTCTACGGCGGCAAGACCAATGCGGCGGAGAAGCGCACACGGGTGCGGGCGCGCGTAATCGCTCATGCCCTGCGCGATTTGATTCAGGAAAGCGACCGGGTCATCATTATGGGACACCGCAATCCCGATATCGATGCCGTGGGAGCCTCGATCGGCCTGCTCCGGGCAGCGCAAATGTATAACGTGGAAGCCGATATCGTGCTTGACGGGCCGAATCCTTCTATTACGCGCATGCTTGAGCAGATTCGAAGAGACGAAGAGCTGTACAGCTCTTTCATCACGACAGAGCAGGCGCTGCAGATCATGACCGAGCATACGCTGCTGATCGTAGTCGATACGCACAAGGCCTCGATGACGATGGAGCCGCGGCTTGTTCAATACGCCAGCCGGATTGTCGTTGTCGATCATCACCGGCGGGGCGAGGAGTTCATCAACGAAGCGGTGCTTGTCTATCTGGAGCCTTATGCGTCTTCCACCTGCGAACTGGTCACGGAGCTGCTGCAATACATCCATGAGAAGGTCAAACTCAGCACACTGGAAGCGACGATGCTGCTGGCCGGCATTACGGTGGACACGAAGCAGTTCGCCCTTCATACGGGGTCGCGGACGTTCGAGGCGGCGGGCTTCTTGCGCCGGCTAGGCGCCGATACGATTCTGATTCAGCGGATGCTGAAGGAAGATTTGCAAGAGTACATCTCGAAAGCGGAAATTATCAAGCATGCCCGCATGGTCTATGATCATATTGCGCTGGTGGTCACGGCGCCCGGCATGAAAATACCGCAGCTCCTGATCGCCCAGACGGCGGATACGCTGCTGGGCATGACCAATGTGCTCGCCTCCTTTGTCATCAGCGAGCGTCCGGACGGCTTGATCGGCATCAGCGCCCGTTCGCTAGGACGGATGAATGTACAGGTCGTCATGGAGAAGCTGGGCGGCGGCGGTCATTTGACTAACGCGGCTGTACAGCTTGAAGGAACAAGCAAGGAAGCAGAGGCCAGACTGCTGGAGGTGCTGGCTGAAATCGAAGCGAAAGAAGGTCTGTTCGAATGAAGGTTATATTCATTAAAGACGTTAAAGGTCAAGGCAAGAAGGGCCAAATCAAAGAGGTATCGGAAGGCTATGCCACTAACTTCCTGCTGCCGCGGGGCATGGCCCGTCCGGCGACCGAAGGGAATATGAAGACGCTGGAGAATCAGGCGGCTGCCGAGGAGCGCCGCAAGCAGCAGGAGAAAGAGGAAGCCGAGCAGCTTGGACAGAAGCTGAGCGGGCTGGAACTGACGATGAAAGCAAAAGCGGGAGAGGGCGGCCGGCTGTTCGGTGCCATTACAAGCAAGCAGATTGCCGAAGCGCTGGCGAAGGCTAACGGAATCACCATCGACAAGCGCAAAATCGAGCTGGAAGAACCGATTCGTCACCTGGGAACAACACAGGTTCAGGTGAAGCTCCATACGGAAGTCAAGGCTGTGCTGAAGGTTCAGGTAACGGAGGAGTAGTATGGGCGGAGATCTCTTTTTCGATCGGGTTCCCCCGCAGAATCTGGAAGCGGAGCAGGCGGTAATCGGCGCTATCCTGCTGCAGGATGAAGCGCTGATTGCCGCCATGGAGCGGGTGAATACCGAAGATTTCTACGACAAGCCGCATCAAATCATTTTTGAGGCGATGGTACAGCTCGGAGAAGAGAACCAGCCGATTGATTTGGTTACCCTGACAGCCAAGCTTCAGGATAAAGGAGAGCTTGAGACGATCGGCGGAGTCAGCTATCTGGCCAAGCTCGCGCATGCCGTTCCTACCGCGGCCAATGTGGATTATTACGCGCAGATCATTGAAGAGAAAGCGATGCTGCGCAGACTGATCCGGACCGCGACGCAGATCGTAAGCGAAGGCTATACCGGCGGCGAGGATGTCGCCGATATGCTGAGCGACGCCGAACGCCGTATTCTGGAAATTTCCAACCGGCGCAGCGGCAGCGGGTTCATTGCGATCCGCGATGTGCTGATGGAGGTTTTTGACCGGGTGGAGATGCTTCACCAGAATAAAGGAGGCACGTCCGGCATTCCTTCCGGCTTCGCCGACCTCGACCGGATGACCAACGGCTTCCAGCGCAATGATCTTATTATCGTCGCTGCCCGCCCGTCGGTCGGAAAGACGGCCTTTGCGCTGAACATCGCCCAGAATGTGGCGGTGCGCGCGAGGGAGACGGTAGCCATCTTCAGTCTGGAAATGTCGGCCGCCCAGCTTGTGCAGCGGATGATCTGCGCCGAAGCGAATCTGGATGCGAACATCATGCGTACCGGTGACTTCAAAAGCGATGATGACTGGTCGAAGCTGACGATGGGCATTGCCTCGCTGTCGGAATCGGAAATCTATATTGACGACACGCCGGGTGTAACCGTCGCCGATATCCGGGCCAAATGCCGGAGACTCAAGAAAGAAAAAGGGCTGGGCATGATCGTGATCGACTACCTCCAGCTCATTCAAGGCCGCGGCAAGGGCGGAGAGAACCGCCAGCAGGAGGTATCGGATATCTCGCGGACGCTGAAGCAGATTGCGCGGGAGCTGGATGTGCCGGTAATCGCCTTGTCCCAGCTCAGCCGGGGCGTGGAGCAGCGTCAGGACAAGCGGCCGATGATGTCGGACCTTCGGGAATCGGGCTCAATCGAGCAGGACGCGGATATTGTCGCGTTCTTGTACCGGGATGATTACTACAATCAGGAGACCGAGAAGAAGAACATTATCGAGATTATTATCGCCAAACAGCGTAACGGTCCTGTCGGCACGGTAGAGCTGGTATTTCTGAAAAATTTCAACAAGTTCGTCAACTACGAGCGCGCTCACTCCGAACCGTTCGCAGGTTAGGGATAATCATGACAATTTCCGAACGATTGTACATTTTTTTGTGCAATCGTTCGTTTTTGTTTGACTTTAAAAAAGACGGCTGGTACACTGGTAATTGTGCTTTAGCGGATTAAACTGTCTAAAGCGTCCCTCAGGGCTGCGTACATAGCGGTATGTAATGAGCCCTATAAGAAAAATAATGGTGCTCCGAGCAGCACCTACGGAGGAATGAACATGTCAACGGTAGTCGTTGTGGGAACACAATGGGGAGACGAAGGCAAAGGCAAAATCACGGACTTTCTGGCAGAGAGCGCAGATGTGGTCGCCCGTTATCAAGGAGGCAACAATGCCGGCCACACGATTCTGATTGACGGCAAGAAATTCAAGCTCAGCCTGATTCCGTCGGGCGTCTTCTATAAAGAAAAGACTTGTGTTATCGGCAACGGGATGGTAATTAACCCGGCCGCCCTGATTGAAGAAATCAATTATATCCACGAGAACGGATTTGATACGGATAACCTGGTCATCAGCGACCGCGCCCATGTCATCATGCCTTATCACATGGTGCTGGATGCGCTCGAGGAAGACCGCAAGGGACCGAACAAAATTGGAACGACCCGCAAGGGCATCGGCCCGGCGTATATGGACAAAGCGGCCCGCAATGGCATTCGGATCGCCGATCTGATGGATGCCGAAGAATTCGAGCTCAAGCTGCGTCACTTGATGAATGAGAAGAATCAGGTTATCACCCAAGTATATGGCGGAGAGCCGCTTGATGTGGAAGAGACTTTGAAGCAGTATCTGGAGTATGCGGAAGTGCTGCGCCGCTATGTGACGGACACTTCGGTCGTGCTGAACGACGCCATCGACGCGAACGATAAGGTGCTGTTCGAAGGCGCTCAAGGCGTTATGCTCGACATCGACCAAGGAACGTATCCGTTCGTAACGTCCTCCAATCCATCCGCAGGCGGTGTCTGCATCGGCTCCGGCGTGGGTCCTTCGAAGATCAAGCAGGTCATCGGGGTGGCCAAATCGTATACGACGCGTGTCGGCGACGGTCCGTTCCCGACCGAGCTGAATGATGAGATCGGCGATTTGATCCGCGAGACCGGCCATGAATACGGCACCGTTACCGGACGTCCACGCCGCGTCGGCTGGTTCGACAGCGTCGTTGTCCGTCATGCCCGCCGGGTCAGCGGTCTGACCGGGCTGTCCCTGAACTCGCTGGACGTGCTGAGCGGCTTAAAGACAGTTAAGATTTGCACCGGCTACAAATACCGCGGCGAGGTTATTACCCATTATCCCGCAAGCCTGAAAATGCTGGCCGAATGCGAAGCCGTTTACGAAGAGCTGCCGGGCTGGGATGAGGATATCACCTCGGCCAAGACGCTGGATGATCTGCCGGAGAACACGCGCAAGTATGTGGAGCGCGTATCCGAGCTGACCGGTATTCCGATCGCGATCTTCTCGGTCGGACGCAACCGCGACCAGACGAACCAAGTTCTGCCGATTTACGAATAATTAGCAGCGATATCCCATATATTATACGTTTATAAGAACCGCAGAGAGCCTGCAATGGCTTTCTGCGGTTTTTTCTGCGTGTCTATTTCGATCTTGGCGCATCTACCGTGGCACAGCTTCCGCATGAATAAACGGACGGACGTTTCACGGAGTCCATATTGGTCAATACTGGAAAGATGGCAAGCAAGACGTATTGATATGGAAGCGGCAGAATCACGGACGTATAGATGCAAGGGAGAGATGGGAATGAAATTTGTGAAGCGTACGCTGGGCATCTGCTTAATCGTAGTGCTGGCCAGCAGTCTGTCCATTTTGACAACGAGCGTTATCGTAAATGCGTATGTTCAGTCGGTCATGTCCGGGCTCGGCCTGAAAGTGGATACCCCGGCTCCGGGCTTCGGCGGAATGCTAAGCAGCCTTATGGGCACAAGCGGCAAGGGGGCCTCCAAAGATACGGTCAAAGATGATGGCAGCTCTGCGGCAGCCGATAGCTCAAAGACGCAGGAGCCGTCCGGTACGGGCGGCAGCGGCGAGACCGTTCCTACGGCGACGGCTGGTACCGGAGGAGGCGCTGGGGAAGACAAGGCGCTGGACAACGCGCTGCCTGTCATGGGTGAGGCATCAATCGAGGATCAGAGCGGCAGCGCGCAGGATCAGCAGCTGGTTATGACTCCGGAGGCGATGAAGGATTTGAAGGACAATTTGCCGTCCGATGAAAAAGTCAGTGTGTTCAATATTTTGATGAACAAGGTTCCCCAGGACGAGATGCAGAAGATATCCGCAGCCATGGAGAACGGATTGACGGCGCAGGAAGTCACGGAGGTTCAGTCGGTAATTTCCAAGTATGTCACGCAGGAGGAATATGACAAGCTGATGAAGATACTGACTACCGGCACGGGCGGACAGTAAGCACGCAAACCATAATATATCTCGGGAAAAAAGGCTGCCCAACGCCGCTATAGACGGTGAGGGGCGGCTCTTTTGCATGGTACCGCATTAAAGGGATGGCCCAGATGTTACCTCTTGAGCGAAAGTTGAAATTTTTCCGCAGGCTGTGGTAAAGTAAACAGGGACCGAATTTGGTTAATTTTTTGTAACCTTTTGCCATATGATTCCAATAAAATTTTCGATTTTCGTACGTAGAATACGTTCCATCGGCAAAATATAGATTAAGCGGTCTTACCAAAGTTCCGGCTGCAAAGCGATACTACAAAGGGCAGGCTGAAAGGGAGAGTTTCGTGAAAGGATTGAAGTTAATACGTGGGCTGAAGAAGCAGCAAGGGCAAGCTTCCATGCCTGTAGCTGAGCGGAATGACAATGCCGGGGAAGGCATGATGTCCGCTCCAGTGGTTCATCGATCACGGCGGCGTCTGCTTATGACATGGCTCGCGGCATCCGCCGGTATTGCGCTGCTCACGGTCTCGTTCATCGGGGCGCATAAGTATTATGTGAAGGCTAATACGGAGGTCTATTACCGGGTTCTGCTGCACGGCAAGGAAATCGGAACGCTCTCCGACAAGGAGCGGCTGAAGGCTTTATTTGAGGAGAAGCGCAAGGAGTATCAGAACAAATACCCGGATGAGGTTATGGTTCTGCAGACGGACGGCATTACCACGGCGGCGGCCAGCGGCTATAAGCCGGTGATCGACAACGAGGGAACGCTGGATAAGTTGGACGGCCTGCTCAAAGCATACGCCGTCGGCGTTCAACTGGTCGTAGACGGTAAAGCTATCGGTATCGTTAAAGACCAGGAAACGGCCGGGGCTGTGCTTCAGCAAGTAAAAGCTTACTACATATCCGGGAAGAAGGAAGCATCCGGTGTTCCGCAGCTGACCAAGACAGCGGCGGCGTTATCCGCTCCAGCTTCCTCAGGAGATAAGGTAGAGTCGGCGGATATACGCGAGCAGGTATCCGTGGAACCGGTAAAGGCCGACCCGAATAAGGTGCTGGATGTGCAGGCGGCAGTCAAGCTGCTTACCGAAGGCGTAGAGGCGCCGCTCGTATACACGGTGCAAGAAGGAGACACGATCTCCAGCATTGCCAGCCGATATGGAATTACGCAGCAGGAAATTTTCCAGAATAACCGGGACGTGAAGGAACTGACGCTGCAGATCGGTGATGAGCTTAAGCTGACGGTGCCGCAGCCGCCGGTTACCGTCGTAACGACGGAGAAGGCGGCTGAGCAAATCGTGACGGAACCCGAAGTGATCGTGCGTACCAGCGATCTTCTGCCCAAAGGCAAGACGAAGGTGGTGCGTCCGGGCCAGACAGGGCTGAAGGAGATGCAATACCGGCTGACCAAGGAGAACGGCGAGGTCGTCAAGGAAGAATGGCTCGGCCAGACGGTTCTCAAGGCTCCGCTGCCTGAGGTTGTATACCGCGGCACCAAGGTAGCCTATGAAGCTTCCGGATCATTCGCTTGGCCGGTTAGCGGCGCAATCATTTCCAGCAGTTTCGGCGAACGCTGGGGACGGCCGCATAAAGGGCTTGATATGGTA
Source organism: Paenibacillus durus ATCC 35681 (assembly GCF_000993825.1). Taxonomy (NCBI): domain Bacteria; kingdom Bacillati; phylum Bacillota; class Bacilli; order Caryophanales; family Paenibacillaceae; genus Paenibacillus; species Paenibacillus durus. The sequence goes on along the minus strand of NZ_CP011114.1, from coordinate 4,717,019 downwards.
TCCGGCAACCGGACGATTAAGGCCGCCGACGCCGGAACGGTATCTTTTGCCGGAGTACAGAACGGTTACGGTAATGTTGTTATTGTCGATCACGGCAACGGATATTCAACATACTATGGCCATTTAAGCCAAATTTCCGTTTCCGCCGGCCAGAAGCTGGAGCAGGGCTCCGCGATCGGAATTATGGGTAATACCGGGCGATCCACGGGCACCCATCTGCATTTTGAAATCCGCAAGAATGGCACAGCCATGAACCCGCTAAAATATTTGCAGTAATTTGTCATGACTCCATAGGCCGCTCGGGTAAATTCCCGGACGGCTTCATTATTTATTAGGAAGAAACATCCATTTTCACTGCCTGAGGGCTTGACTGCGTACTTCGTAGGATGTGACGAGCGGACAGGTATGCTAAAATGAGTGAAGAAGCTTTAATAGTAACATAGAAGGGTGAAAACGGTGGATTATGGGGATGGGAACGATTTTGGTAGTGGACGACGAACAGCCTATTGCCGATATTTTAAAGTTCAATTTGGAAAAAGAAGGGTATGAGGTCGTTTGCGCTTTTGACGGTATAAGCGCTGTGGACCTGGCCTTGTCCAAACGGCCCGATCTCATGCTGCTTGATCTCATGCTGCCCGGCAAGGACGGTATGGATGTATGCCGTGAGGTGCGGTCAGCCCACCTGGATATTCCAATCATCATGTTAACCGCCAAAGACGGGGAGATCGACAAGGTGCTGGGTCTTGAGCTTGGGGCGGACGATTATGTCACCAAGCCGTTCAGTACGCGCGAGCTGCTTGCCCGGGTTAAAGCGCAGATGCGGCGCCAGCACAAGCTGGCTCCCGCAGAGACGCAGAGTGAGCCGGGTGAAGGCAAGCAGGGCGTTCACCATTTCGATTTGTTTATAGATACCGACATGTATACGGTCTACAAGGGCGGGGAGCCGCTCGATCTGACGCATCGCGAGTACGAACTGCTCTATTATATGGTCCGCAACGCCGGGAAGGTCATGACAAGGGAGCATTTGCTCCAGGCGGTCTGGGGATTTGAATATTTCGGAGACGTGCGGACGGTCGATGTAACGATCCGGCGGCTGAGAGAGAAAATCGAAGAGAACCCGAGCAAGCCGGAATATATATTTACACGGCGCGGGCTTGGATATTTGATGCACAGTCCCAAAAGCGGAGGATTGTGATGCAGGCCATGTCCTTTTTCCGGACAATTCAGGCGAAGCTGATTATTATTTACGTGCTGCTGATTCTGATCGCGATGCAGCTGATCGGCGTTTTTTTTGTAAGTTCGATGAAGAATTCGCTGACCGATAACTTCACGAAGGATTTGAAGGCCCGGGCGGAAATGCTGTCGATTCTGACAGCTGATAAATTCAGCAGCGAAGCCGGCGGAACGAGTGAAGAATCGTCGGTGGACAGCCTGCGCGGCATGGTCAACAATCTGTACATCAACGGCGCGGAAATTCAGGTGCTTGATGCGAGCGGCAAAATCATCACCACCTCGGTACAGTCGCAGAGCGACTATGTCGGGCGGCGCAATACACAGACGGTCGTCAGCCGCGCACTGCAGGGCATCAGTGACAACGAGGAGTACATTATTGGCGACGATAATGTGCGGAAGAAGGTCGTGGCTAAGCCGGTATGGTCAGGCGGGAAGGTAGTAGGCGCCATTTACATCGCCGCCGATATGAAGGATCTGTATGCGACGATGGGCCGGATCAACAGCGTATTCATCTCCGGACTTCTCATCGCGCTGGCCCTGACGGCGGTGCTCGGCGTTATACTTGCCCATACGATTACGCAGCCGATCAAGGAGATGACGCGGCACGCCACGGCGGTGGCCGAAGGAAGCTTCGACCGGAAAATGCCAATCTTCGGCAATGATGAAATCGGGCAGCTGAGCAAGGCGTTCAATTATATGACCGGACGGCTGCGGGACGCGCTGTCCCAGAACGAGGAAGAGAAGGAGAAGCTCGCTTCCATTCTAACGAATATGAGCGACGGCGTGGTGGCGACGGACGAAACCGGCCGCGTCATTCTGATGAACCTCCGGGCATCCCTGATGCTAGGGGCGGAGGAGCCGCTGCCCAGGGGGTTTGCACTGGATAGGCTGCTTGGCCTCGAAGGCGATCAGACGCTCGCTTTGTTCGGCGGCACGGCACAGTCCACGATGCTGAGGCTGAAATCTTCCGAAGAGGAGGAACCGAACATCGTGCGGGTAACGTTCACGCCGATACACCGCCGCGAGGGCGGAATCGCTGGAACGATCGCGGTGCTCCAGGACGTCACCGAGCAGGAGAACCTGGAAGCGTCTCGCCGCGAATTCGTGGCGAATGTATCGCATGAGCTGCGTACGCCGCTGACGACGATCAAGAGCTATGCGGAAGCGCTGGATGACGGCGCGCTGGAAGATCCGCAGCTGGCAGGCCGCTTTGTCGGCGTAATCCGCAGCGAGACGGAGCGGATGATCCGGCTCGTTACCGATCTGCTGCATCTGTCACGGCTCGACTCCAGGGAAGCGCAGCTGCGCTATCAGGAGACCGATATTGCCGAGATGCTGGAGGATGTGGCGGACCGCTTCTCCTTCCAAATCCGGCAGAAGCGGATTTCCATCCGCACTGTCGTCCGCCGGGAAATCTCCACGGCTTGGCTCGACAGGGATCAGATTGACCAGGTGCTCGGCAATCTGGTGTCCAATGCCCTGAAATATACGCCGGAAGGCGGCCGCATCGAGATTGAGGCGGGACGCAATTCCGAAGGAATGCTGGAAATCTCTGTCTGCGATTCCGGGATCGGCATTCCGAAGAAGGATATTGAGCGCATTTTCGAGCGCTTTTACCGGGTGGACAAGGCGCGTTCGCGGAATATGGGGGGAACCGGACTCGGACTTTCCATTGCCCGGGAAATTGTTAAGGCTCACGGTGGCGCTATATCGCTGCAATCTGAACTGAACAAAGGCTCTAAGGTTACCTTTACGCTGCCTCTGGAGAAGCTTAGGAGGGATGAAGCGTGAAGGAACGGATCAAGTCCTGGATTCTGGCGCTGCTCGTCCTGAGCAGCCTGGTGGAGAGTTATTATTTGATCTATCGTCTGCCTGGCAGCGATTCCGCGGTCTTCTCGGAGAACTTATATGTGAAGACTGACAATATGGGGCCTGAGGAAAAAGTTGAGAATTTGCTATTTCCTGATAAAATGATCATTCATCTGGGAGATAACAAACATACGCTGTTTTACCCAAGCTCCACCTTTTACAATCTAATCCTCACCCGGCTGAAGGGACGAAGCTTCGAGAGCTTCCAGCGCCGCTCCGTTCAGAGCTTCAACTGGGACAAGATCCGCAGTGAGAATCCCGGAATCGAGCTGTCATTCCGTTCGGGTATTCCCGTAGCGTTGCTCCAGCGAGTGATGCAGCTCTCTCCGGATTCTCTGTTCGCCGGGGAGAGCGTCGACCGGATCTGGATATACAGTGGGAAGAACGATTCGAAGGCACATGCCGTTTTTTTCAGCACAAGGGGTGACATCGTGTATGAAGCGGCCAAAGCCGATCTTACCATGCAGGATGTACAGCAGCATGTGGATTTCGGTAAATCATGGACGCCTTACACAACGTCAGACGGCAGTTATTATGTTCCGGATAGCAATCTGTCGCTCGTGGCGGCTGAGCTACCCTCCAAGCTATATACGGTAGAGCAAATGCAGAGCAGCCTGTTCTTCGATAGCGGGAGCACCCGGTATATTCGGGAAAAGGACGGCTCGGAAATCTATACGGACAGCAAGCGCAGCCTCCAAGTGGATCAGGAACATCATTGGATGAGCTACAGCGACCCTGCGGCGCTGCCGGCGGGGGAGAGCACCGATGCCAAGGATGTGCTGGAGGCGGTTGATTTTGTCAATCAGCATGGAGGGTGGAACGGGACGTACAAGCTGAAGGCAGCGGTGGAAAGCAATCAGGAGCGGCTTGTTTCCTTCCAGCAGTACTACGGCTCCTATCCATACGGGGCGTACCCGGTTCTGGATCAGCCGAAGCTGCATTACGGGCTTATCGATTTGCGGCTGCAGCAGGGGACGGTCACGACCTACGAACGGTCATTGATGTACGGTGAGGATGATAAAGGTTCGAAAAAGATCGTGGAGCTTCCCGGCGGGGACGCTCTGCGGAGGCAGCTTGCGGAGATCAGCCAATCTTCGGCGATTCGCGACCTGTACCCGGTCTATCTGCCGGTAGTCAAAGGAGATAAGCTCGAGCTGACTCCGGTCTGGAAGGTCGATTTTAGTAACGGAAGCTCGCTTACGCTGAAGTAATACTACATGGTTAAAAGGAGGAAGGGCATGGACTGGGGGAGAGCCAAAAATGTGCTGATCTATTCATTTCTGCTGCTGAATCTGCTGCTGTGCTACCAGCTGTGGATGGACCTGCGGGAGCAGGTCAGCGCCAATCTTGACTTCACCTCGCTTTCCGGCTCAACCCAGCAAATCATGGAGCAGAAGGATATCCGCATTCTGTGCCCCATTCCGGCGGCTACGCCACAGCTTCCCGATATTACGTACCGCTATTCGGCTGGTGAGGGTGACGGGATGGTTCAGCTCACCCGGCCGGTTGACAGCAAATTGATTTTTTCCTTTACCGAGCTGAGCGGGGAGCTGGAGAGCCAGATTCCCGATATTGGAAATTACCGGTTCGATCCTTTGGAAAGCGAGGTCGGCAAATTCGTACTGCATCCTCTGGTCGACGGCAAATGGCCTCTGTTCAGCGTAAGGCTGGAGCTGGTCTACAATAATCAGAGAATCGTCGCTTACCGCAAGCCGCAGATTGATATCGGGGAAGGCGGAAAAGGTGAAGCGCAGAAGGTGCTGCCGGCTTCGAAGGCACTGGGCAGTCTGATCGAGAAGTTCTTCCCGCAGGGCGCGGCGGTGAAGGAAATCGAGCTGGGCTATTACGGAGAGCTGTTTAATTCCGAGAGCCAGGTAGCGGCGCCAATGTGGCGGTTCCTGCTGGAGGATGGAAAATCTTATTACGTCAATGGCATCAGCGCCGACATTATCAGTCCCAAGACACCTTAGTGAAATAACGGATTACGAAAAAAGAGGAGCAAGTGACATGGGGATTTCATTTACGGTGCTGTCCAGCGGTTCAACCGGCAATGCCACGATTGTACGGGGCGGCGGGACGACACTGATGATCGACGCGGGTTTGAGCGCGCGGCGGATTGAGGAGCTGCTGGCGATGCGCGAGCTGCGGGGAGAGGAGATTGACGGGATACTCGTGACGCATGAGCATTCCGATCATGTCAAGGGTCTCGGCGCGGTTGCCCGTAAATTCAATCTGCCGATCTACGCCAACAGCAATACATGGAGCGCAATCGAGAAGGGAATCGGGAACATCGAGGAACATAACCGGCACATTCTGGAGACCGGGCAATATAAAGATTTTGGAGATATGCGGGTGGAATCCTTCGCCATTTCCCACGATGCCGCCGAGCCGGTCGGCTATAACTTCTATGAAGGCAGGGAGAAGCTCAGCGTAGCGACCGACCTCGGCTATGTCAGCGACAAGGTGAGAGCAGCCATCTCGGATGCCGACGTACTGGTGCTTGAGGCCAACCATGATATCGAAATGCTGCGGATGGGGCGGTATCCGTGGAATACGAAACGGCGGATACTCGGCGATATGGGCCATCTGTCCAATGACGCGGCGGGCGCGGCGCTCAGCGAGATTCTGACAGGACGCACTAAGCGGACCTATCTGGCCCATTTAAGCCGGGATCATAATATGATCGAGCTGGCGAGAATGTCCGTTCGTGGAGCGATGGAAGACAGAGGCTGTTTCTATAAAGACAGCGAGTTCAGGCTATGCGACACCTACTACGACCGGCCTACGCCATGGGATACGGTGAGCGAATCATAAGATCGTCAAGATCAGACATTTTCCGCTCAAGCTCCTGGCGTGTGATCAGTCCTTTGTCAATCAGCAGTTCGACCGCTGCGGTTAGAGCAAGTGTCATATGATAGTGTTCGTCTTTCAAATCTCCTAGTTTACCGATAAACTGCGCCAAATCCATACTTGAAGTAAAAGAATCCATAGCTGTTTCTCCTTCCACTATTTGTTGTTTTTTTATTTTCATAAAGACGGCGCCGATAGCGGCGCTATGGTACAATAGAGGGTATAAGAGGCCCGCTTGCATACTGCTTTTCAGTCCGCTTTTCTAGAATTATAGTCTGATAGGCTACAAAGTATTCCGCTTTTACGAGAATGAGTACTTCAGGGTCACTAGCAGGTGAAACATTTTGCCCCGGAATGCAGTCTTATAATGAGAACGAGGGCCCTGCAGGAAGGCAGGCCCATACAGATACGCGAGAGTTAAACAGGGGAGAGGATGACAGAATGGGTCTGTTTGATGATGATTTCTATTCAACCAAAGTATCCAGACGGAGAGAACGAAAAGTCTCAAAACGCCCAATGCCCCGCCGCTGGTCGAGACCCTTCAGAGGACGGAGCTTGTCAACGATGCAAGTGTCCGCGATTTGCTCCCTGTTCAGCGCAGTGGTCGCAGTTCTGCTGTTCAGTCTCGTTACAGGCCAGCTGTCTCATCCAAAGGGTGCGATGCCTGCCTTCATTCAGAATATCACGCCAAGCAGCGGCGATCCTTATGAGCGGATTATCAAGGCGGCGGCTACTGTCCGTCCGGCGGTTGTCAGCATCATCAATCATAAAGAAGAGGAAACGAAAGAAACGCTGGATGAGTCGGCGCTCGGATCGGGTGTGATTTATAGGAAGACCGGCAATAAGGCATTCATTATAACCAATAACCATGTCATCTCCGGAGCGGGCAAGCTTGAGGTTGTTACAGTGGACGGCGAGACCCGCAAAGCCGAGCTTGTCGGCGCGGATAAAGTCAGCGATATTGCGGTCCTCTCCATAGATGGCGGAGGAATTAACACCATTGCGCAGTTAGGAGATTCCTCCAAGCTTCAACTGGGAGAAACAGTGATTGCAATCGGCAACCCGCTCGGTCTTGGCGATACGCTCACCTCGGGCATTGTCAGCTACACGAACCGCAGCATCCCGGTATCCCTTAACCAGGACGGCGTCTATGATTGGGAGCAGGAGGTTATCCAGACAGATGCCGCCATTAACGAAGGCAACAGCGGCGGAGCGCTCGTTGATCTGAACGGCCGGGTAATTGGCATTAATACGATGAAAATATCCGACACTGGCGTAGAAGGGCTCGGGTTTGCCATTCCGGCAAATCATGTCATCAAGATCGCGGAGGAGCTGTCTCTTAAAGGGAAGATCGCGCGCTCGTACCTGGGCGTGTACTCCATCGATTTGAATAATCCGTATGTTCCGCTTGCCGAGGACCAACGCAAGGCGCTCAATCTGCCGAGCAGCGTCAAAGAAGGCGTTGTAGTTCTTGATGCCGTCGGTCCGGCCAAGGAAGCCGGACTCAAGCTGAACGATGTCATTACGAAATTTAACGGCCAGACTATCGACTCCACGCTGAGCTTGCGCAAATATTTGTACAACGAGACCAAGATCGGTGATCCGCTCGTCATCACTTTTTACCGTCATGGCGTAGAGCAGGAAGTTACCGTTACTCTAAAAGAGAAGCCGGGGGAATAATTCCGGCGGGAGCAGTATATACTAGTAAAGCGCTGCTGAGGAAAGGCTGGCTGAGCCTAATTTGGAAGCCAGCCTTTTGCGGTAAAAACTGGATAATTTCCGGGTGATTAACTTGCCATTGATTCCATGATGTGCTACTATGATATTAGTCATATTTTAATTTGAGGCCTGAATTTTCACATTGAAAAGGGTTGTCAAGTTAGAGATACAGCCTTTTTCAATGTGTGAATTTTTTCTTTGTTCAAAGATAAAAATAACATGTTAATTTATTTTTTGGAGGCATATACCAATGCAAACAGGTACAGTTAAATGGTTTAACGCAGAAAAAGGCTTTGGCTTCATCGAAGTTGAAGGCGGAAACGACGTATTCGTACACTTCAGCGCAATCGTCGGCGACGGCTTCAAAACGTTGGACGAAGGCCAACGCGTTGAATTCAACGTTGTTCAAGGCAACCGTGGACCACAAGCCGAGAACGTTGTAAAACTGTAAAAACAACCACCGTCCCGCCTAAGAATCGGGACGGTCTTTTTTTAATAATAACCATACTTTGCATGTAGAGAAATGGAGGGGGAACGGCAATGAACTACCGGAAGAAACCAGTGGAAGAAATACCGGAAGAGAATACCGCCGTATGGTCCTGCACGAACGATGATTGCAACGGATGGATGAGAGATAATTTTACGTTTGATGTTGCGCCGACCTGTCCTTTGTGCAGCGCGCCGATGGAGCAGAGTATGAGAATGCTTCCCCAACTGCTCAACTCAAACGGCAATCCTAAAGCATTGAAGAAGGGTATTTCCATTTCTTAAATGGGGTATACTTAATATAGACAATAGAGAAGCAGTTAAGACGGAAAACCGTCTTATTTTTTTTGCTTTTGTCAAAAATTTTGTGATTAATGTCACAAATTTATTGGTTTTTACCGATAAAAATGATTATAGATGTGATAAACATCACAATTCACCTCTTAAAATTTTGACAAAATAGAAAGCAACTAAACGGGAGAAGGAAGGGAGAACATGGACACAGTTATGCTGTCACGCATGCAGTTTGCGTCGACAACGATTTTTCACTTTTTCTTTGTGCCGGTAACGATTGGATTATCATTCATCATCGCGATTATGGAGACTATGTACGTCCGCAGCGGCAACGAAGAATACAAACGAATGGCAAAATTTTGGGGCAAGCTCTTTCTCGTGAACTTTGCGATCGGGGTAGTTACCGGGATTTTGCAGGAATTCCAGTTCGGCATGAACTGGTCGGATTACTCGCGCTTTGTCGGAGACGTATTCGGAGCGCCGCTAGCGGTTGAAGCGCTGCTCGCATTTTTCCTTGAATCGACGTTTATTGGAATCTGGATATTCGGGTGGGAGAAGGTTTCCAAGAAGATCCATCTGCTGTCCATCTGGTTTGTGGCGATTGGGACCACGCTGTCCGCTTTCTGGATTCTGGCGGCGAACTCATTTATGCAGCACCCTGTCGGATTTACGATCAACAACGGCCGGGCAGAGATGAATGATTTCTTAGCGCTGATTACCAACGGCCAGGTTCTGGTTGAGTTTCCGCACACCGTACTGGGCGCTTTTGCAACCGGAGCTTTCCTGATTATCGGCATCAGTGCAATCAAGCTGTTGAGAAAGCAAGATGTGTCGTTCTTTCAAAAGTCTTTCAAAATCGCGGCGATCGTCGGCATTATCAGTTCAATTGGTGTTGCCTTTGCGGGTCACTGGCAGGCGCAGTATTTGGTTAAGACCCAGCCGATGAAGATGGCCGCCTCTGAGGGCCTGTGGGGCAAGAGCGGCGACCCGGCGCCTTGGACGGTTATCGCCAACATTGATCCTGAGAACAAGACAAGCACTCATGAACTGAAGATTCCGTATGCGCTCAGCTTCCTCTCCTACAGCAAGTTCTCCGGTGAAGTCAAAGGGATGATCGAGCTGCAGTCCGAGTATGAACAAAAGTACGGTCCGGGCAATTACATACCGCCTGTACGCACGACCTTCTGGAGCTTCCGGATTATGATCGTGGCAGGCATGGCCATGATTTTCATTACGCTGTGGGCTGTGTATCTGATGCGGCGTAAAAAGTTCGATCAGCCGAACACCCGATTTTTACGCATCTGCTTGTCCGGACTTGTGCTGCCGCCGATCGCGAATACGGCCGGCTGGCTCATGACGGAATTCGGGCGCCAGCCGTGGACGGTATTCGGTCTGATGACAACGGAAAGAAGTGTTTCGCCCAACATTACGCCGGGCCAGGTATTGTTCTCGCTAATCACCTTCAACGGTATATATGCGGCTCTCTTTGTGGTGCTGATCTATCTGTTCGTGAAAGTTGTTAAAAAAGGCCCGTACACTGTGGAAGAAGAATCGCATTCGACGGACCCGTATAACAAGAAGAAGGGGTGATACCATGATCTCACTTAATGAACTTTGGTTTGTGCTGATTGCGGTTCTCTTCGTCGGATTCTTCTTCCTGGAAGGCTTCGACTTCGGTGTGGGAATGCAGTCGCAAATGCTGCCGAAGGATGAAAGACAGCGCCGGGTTATGATCAACTCGATCGGTCCTTTCTGGGATGCGAACGAGGTATGGCTGATTACCGGGGCGGGGGCGATGTTCGCCGCTTTCCCCGAATGGTACGCGACGCTGTTCAGCGGGTTTTATGTGCCGTTTGTCTTCGCTCTGTTCGGGCTGATCCTGCGCGGGGTCGCGTTTGAGTACAGAGGCAAAGCGCAAACCGCCGGATGGAGAACGACCTGGGATCTGTCCATCCTGATCGGCAGCTTCCTGCCGCCTTTCCTGCTCGCGATAGTATTTGCGAGCTTCATCAAAGGTCTGCCGATTGACGGCGATATGCAGATGCACGCAGCCTTCTTCGGTGACATTGTCAATGTCTATACGGTGCTGGCCGGCCTTGCGGTTGTCCTGATGTGCAATATTCACGGTCTGCTGTTCACGGCGCTGCGCACTTTCGGCGAGCTGCAGGAACGGGCGCGCAGACGGGCGCGTACTTTGCTTCTGCCGACAGGCGTGCTGCTGCTGGCTTTTGTCATCATGACTTATTTCCAGACGGATATCTTCAAAGTACGCGGCGTGCTGCTGTGGGCGATTGCGGCGCTGGGACTGGTCGCTTTCTTACTGGCGGGTTATTTCAGCAAGCAAAAGCGCGACGGGTGGGCATTCGCCATGACGGGCGCGGTGCTGGGCCTTTCGGTTATCTCCGTATTCGTGGGCTTGTTCCCGCGGGTTATGGTCAGCTCGCTTGGCGAAGCTTACAACTTGACCATCACGAACGCCGCATCCGGTCAGTATTCGCTTAAAGTGATGACGATCGTGGCGCTGACGATGCTGCCGTTCGTGCTGGGCTATCAGATCTGGAGCTATTTTATCTTCCACAAACGGCTTAGCGATAAGGAGACTCTCGAATATTAATGGATAGAAATTTGCTTGGGTATAAAGGAGTGCGGCCGGTCTTTCTGGCGGTAGGCTTCCTTACCCTGGTGCAAAGCTTGTCCATCCTGCTGCTGGCGGCATCGCTGGCAGAAGTTATCTCCGCGCTGTTCGCGGGGAAGCCGCTGAAGGAACAATGGGGCACTGCGCTGTTGTTCCTTCTTGCGTTTCTGGTGCGGCATGCCTGCGGCCTGCTGATGAGCAGCATCTCGTACCGGTTCGCCGAGAAGACGGGCAGCGCCATGCGGCGTGAGATGATGGACAGGCTGTTTCGGCTGGGGCCGAGAATGGCCGGGGATCAAGGAACGGGAACCCTGGTGACGCTCGTACTGGAGGGCGTTACCAAGTTCCGCACCTACTTGGAACTGATTATTCCGCGCATGGTCTCCATGGCGGTAACGCCTGTGCTGCTGCTCTTTTATGTGTGTACGCAGGACCGCATGAGCGGCATAATACTGACTTTAACGATGCCGATCCTTATTGTGTTCATGATTCTGATCGGCATGACGGCGCGTAAGCAGATGGACCGGCAGCTGGAATCGTACCGTACGCTGTCCAATCACTTTGTGGACTCGCTGCGGGGGCTGGAGACGCTGAAATTTCTCGGACGCAGCAAGGGCCACAGCGAGGCTATTGCCGAGGTGAGCGACCGCTACCGCTCGGCAACGATGCGCACGCTGCGTGTGGCGTTTCTGTCATCGTTCGCGCTTGATTTCTTCACCATGCTGTCCGTCGCTTCCGTGGCCGTCAGTCTCGGCCTGCGGCTGGTGAACGGGGAGATGACGCTGGTTACGGGACTGACGATCCTAATCCTGGCGCCGGAATACTTCCTGCCGGTGCGGCTGGTTGGCGCGGACTTCCACGCCACGCTTGACGGCAAGGAAGCGGGCGAAGCGATGAAGAGCATTATTGACCGTGAACCGGTCAAGGCGGTAGCGCTGGAGCGAGGGGAGCCAACTTCTTCGATTGCTTTAGCAGGAGATGAGGCGCAGCCGGAAGGCCGGTTCCGTAAAAATGACGTGGGGTACGCTTCGGCGGGTAAACTGGATGGGAACTCCCCCGGCGGGGGGAGTTCTGAAGCAATTTCCGGGGGAGGCGCTTCTGTCTTGCCGGAGTCCACATTTGCCTGGAACGGCAGCAGTACGCTGTCTCTTCAGGGCGTTGGTGTACGGTATGAGGAAGGCGGCTCTTCCTCGCTAGAGGAAATCAATCTGCAGTTCACCGGCACCGGCAAAATCGGCATCATCGGTGAAAGCGGCGCCGGTAAATCGACGCTGATCGACGTGCTGGCCGGGTTTTTGCATCCTGGCGCGGGCAGTATAACGGTTAACGGCTGCAAAGTGAGCTCGCTGACTGACGATGCTTGGCGGCGCCAGACGTCGTATATTCCGCAGAAGCCGTACATTTTCAGCGGAACATTGGCGGATAATGTCCGTTTCTATTACCCGGAGGCTTCACAGGAAGCCGTTACCAGGGCGGTCGCAGCCGCAGGTCTATCGCCGCTTGCCGCCTCGCTGCCTGGCGGACTGGATGAGATGATTGGCGGCGGGGGGCGATCCTTAAGTGGCGGGCAGGAGCAGAGGGTTGCGCTGGCGCGGGCGCTGCTGAGCAATCGCCCGATCATGCTGCTGGACGAACCGACAGCGCATCTGGATATCGAGACGGAGTATGAGCTGAAGGAAACGATGCTGCCGCTGTTTGAGGGCAAGCTCGTCTTCCTAGCTACGCACCGTCTGCACTGGATGGCGGACATGGACCAGATTATTGTCATGAAGCAGGGCAGGGTTGCCGAAATGGGCACCCATCAGGAGCTGCTTGAACGCAAAGGCATCTATTACGAGCTTGTAGAAGCGCAACTGGAGGGGATTCATTGAGACGGGAAGGCTGGTTTGCTCCATATGTGTCGTCCTATTTCTGGCGTTTCCTGCTAATTGTTCTGCTGGGCGCGCTGACCGTATTCTCGGCTTCATCGCTGATGTATACCTCCGGCTTCCTGATTTCCAAAGCATCCATCCCGCCGGAGAACATCCTCATGATCTATGTTCCGATTGTCGGCGTTCGCGCGTTCGGTACAAGCCGGGCGGTTATCCACTATGTGGAGCGGCTGGTCGGGCATGATACGATTCTGCGGATTTTGTCCCAAATGCGCCAGCGGCTGTACCGCATTCTGGAGCCGCAGGCATTATTCCTGTCCTCGCGCTTCCGCACTGGCGATATCCTCGGGATGCTGGCTGACGATATTGAATATTTGCAAAATGTATACCTACGCACTGTATTTCCCGCCGTCATTTCCCTAATTATCTACGCTGCGGCGGTCATCGCCATCGGCACGTTCGATGTGCGGTTCGCGGCGCTGGTCGGCTTGTACATCCTGGTGCTGGTCGCCGTGCTGCCGCTTATTTCGCTGCTCGTGACGCAAAAACGTCAGCGCGAAGTCAAGCAGGCGCGCAACCGGCTGTACCAGAAGCTGACAGACGCCGTGCTCGGCATGAGCGACTGGATGATCAGCGGACGGCAGGGTCAGTTCGTTGAAACCTACGAGGCGGATGAACGGGCGGTCGCCCGCACGGACGCCGCGCTGCGGCGGTGGGCGCGGCTGCGTATGTTCCTGGGCCAGTCGGTGGTCGGCCTGGGTGTCTTATCCATGATCTGGTGGGCGGGCGGCGAATTCTCGCAGGGAGCCATTCCTGGCACATTGATCGCCGCCTTCGCGCTGGTGGTCTTTCCAGTTGCGGACGCTTTCCTGCCGGTATCGGAGGCTATTGAGAAAATCCCGCAATATCGTAACTCGCTGGAGCGGCTTGGGGATGTGGAGGAAAGGCAGTCGGGGTTGGCGGCGGGTGATGCGTCAGGCGGTGGCGATTCCGGCCATGCCGATTGGCATCCGTCTGCCGCTGGAGGCACGAACGTAAATTCGGCGCAGCCGGGTCAAGCGAGAGTGGTTCAAGGTAAGATGGAACAATCGGAGGCTGGAGAGTTGCGAGGTGGTGACGTGGGCTCCTTAGCTAATGGTGGCGGACGGCAGGTGGTTCGGAACGAGGGTTACGGCTTTGAATTCGGTTTGTCGGATGCGGCGACCTTCTCCCGGCTATCGGTAGCGCATATATCACTGCGCAACGCAGGCTACCGTTACGGTGAAGCGGGGGAATGGTCGGTCCGGGACTTGACGCTGGACATCCCCCAGGGGGCAAAAATTGCCATCATCGGCCGCAGCGGCGCGGGCAAATCGACGCTGCTGAAGATGATTCAGGGAGCGCTTGTTTCAACCGCAGGGTCAGTCACGATTAACGGACGTGCCGCCGCTTCTTACGGAGACCAGATTCCATCTATAATCTCCGTGCTGAACCAGCGTCCGCATCTGTTCGACACGACAGTTGCTAACAACATCCGGCTTGGCGACCCGGAGGCTTCCGAGGAGCAAATCGCGCAGGCGGGTGCTTTGGCGAAGCTGGGCGACCTGATCGCCTCACTGCCCGCAGGCTACGACACGCGGGTACGTGAAGCAGGCCAGCGATTCTCCGGCGGTGAACGCCAGCGGATCGCCCTGGCGCGTATTCTGCTGCAGAATACGCCGGTCGTTCTGCTTGACGAGCCGACGGTAGGTCTCGATCCGCGCACTGAGCGGGAGCTGCTGTCGACGATTTTTGCCGCAATGGAGGGCAAGACGCTGATCTGGGTAACGCATCATCTCGTCGGCGCGGAGCGGATGGACGAGGTGATTTTTATGGAGAACGGCAGAATCGAAATGCGCGGCACCCACGCCGAGCTGATGGCCTCCGAGCCCCGCTACCGCAGATTGTATGAGCTGGACCGGCCGGGGTATGCGGCGCAGCGCGCCACGTCGGCGGATTGAGCGAAACGCAGCATTTTTATAGAGTAATGCCAATCATAGACCCGTAAAGGCAAGGCTGCGTCAGGCGGCCGCTTTTGCGGGTAATTTGGATTTCTTTTTCGGCGGAATTGTGGTAGAACAGTAAGAGGAGTATTACGCTTTAATGAGCTAAGGGAAAGGGATGCTTGCATTACATGTATGTTGTCTGTAAAGAACATCTGGAGCTAGCCATCGATATGTTTGTCGACGAATACGAGGACGCGCCCGACGTCGTGGATCTGAAGGATACCGAATTCTCGGACTGGGACCCGCCCGCCAAATGCGCGGAATGCGAGAAGAACGCGGAGTTTTTGGTGGTGTAAATAAGATGAACAAGAAAAAGCACCTATGCGGGTGCTTTTTTATAAGGGGCAATTGGCATAAAGGGGGATAGCCGCATGAATTTGAGCATGAATTGGATTATGCTCCGGGTGCGCGATCTGGAGGCGTCCCTGAACTTCTATCACGAGATTCTCAAACTCCCGGTTCAGCGCAGATTCGAGAGCAGAGGCAGGCAAATCGCCATGTTGGGAGCAGAAGGGCAGCCGAAAATTGAGCTGATTCAGGGCAGCGAATCGGTACTGAAGCCGGAATCCGGCGTGTCTATTGGTTTTGAGGTGGAGTCCCTGGATGAGGCAATGGAATACCTAAAGAGCGAGGGCATCCCGATTGTCCGCGGGCCGGTCGCGCCCAATCCACATCTGCGTTTCTTTTATGTCTTGGACCCGGACGGCTTTGAAGTGCAGCTGGTGGAGCATAGCGATAAGGAGCTTAGCTAGTCTCAAGGCCAACACTTTCATATGAGGACACACGATATTATCAAAGGCACACCTGATCTGGCATGAAGGCGATACGGACTATTATCCGCTCGGCGTGACCGACCCGGACTACTGCGTGCTGAAATTTACGGCGGAGAATGGGCGGTACTACAGCCATTTTCACTCGGATAATTTTGAGGTGCCCTTGACGCGGTAACTCATAAACTGAAGGAGGAAGGCTGGAAAAAATGAAGCATCTTTTACTGAAATATATGGCCCGGCTGACCTCCTTGAGCGAAGCAGAGCAGCACGCGATTTTGGATGAAATTCGGGTAGAAGAATACAGGAAGGGAACCGTTCTGCTCAGGCAGGGGGAGATTCCCGGCAAATGTTATTTTGTCCTGAATGGGTGCGTACGGCAGCATGCGGTGGATGAGACGGGCCGGGACATAACCTCGAACTTCTACACGGAGGAGCAGGCGATCGCTATTTTCAATGTACATAAACCGGATAAATCGTCGGAGTACACCCTGACCTGTCTGGAAGATTGCGTATTAGTCGTCGGCCCGCTAGACACCGAAAAGGAAATGTACGCCAAATACACGCAGCTGGAATCCATGACGCGCCGGATGATTGAGGAGAGCTTCGGTCAGGTTCAGGAGGAGTTCGCCGCTTTTATCGCTTCTTCCCCCGAAGAGCGCTATAAGACCCTGCTTCTCCGAAGACCCGGACTCATCGACCGTGTCCCTCAGCATCAGCTGGCAAGCTATCTCGGCATGACGCCGGAGTCGCTGAGCCGGATCAAGAAGCGGCTTCACCGTGAACGCGCGGAGACGGAGTTTTGAACAGCAGCCAGATCCCGAAGCCCAGTTCCCCGGCGGTCATCGGCAGCATAAACACCCATTCTAGCCCCTTCACGAGACCCTCGGCCTCAGGCCAAAGCGTGCGGCACACATGGATGACGATATAACCGGCTCCGGCCAACAGCAGCAGGATGCTGATAATCTTCGGTACATTCCCTGCTCGGAGAGCCAGAACCCCCACAATCAGCAGATGCCCGCCAAAAATAATCAAACCAACCGACCATACCGCTTCAAAAGCCTGCAGAAACAGCATCGTCTCCGTCTCCAGCTGATTCGCCGTGAAGCCCGGAAATGCCCCGGTACTGCTGCCTGTAAGCAGTGAAACGACGACAAGACTGGAGACGGCCGCACCCAAGACCGCCGTATACGACAGGCGCAGCCATGCGCCCAGCAGGGACAGGCCCGGCTGCATCGGCTTCAGCACCTTATATAATCCCCATGCAGCCACGATGTCACAGATCATAATCAGAGTCCATGCCAAAATCTCAGCCCTGAACAGCAGGGGAGCGGCGGTCAAGCTGCCAAATGTAGCGTCCGGATCTCCCTCTGTGACAAGACCTCCATGTACATATCCGTACGAGAATGCGGCAGCAGCCGCCATCAAAATGAGTGAAATCCCGGTCGCCCGGGCCGCTGGAGTCGACATTCGAATAAACCTCCTCATAAGAATTCTTCATAGTTACATTGTACTAAGGAGGAAAGGGGACTTCCTTGACTTAAGTTAAGGGAAGGCTCGCGTTTGTGTATTCATCGATCCTTGTTTATCATTAGAGGACGAAGAAAGGGGAGTTCGGATCTTTATGTTCATTCAGCTCATTACGGTCGGCAATTTGAAGGAGAAGTACCTGGTTCAGGGCATCGCCGAATACGCGAAGCGGCTGACACGCTACCTCAAGTTCCAGATGATTGAGGTGGCGGATGAAAAAGCGCCCGATACCTTAAGCGAAGCCGAGGTATCGGGCGTGAAGGCGCGCGAGGGCGAGCGCATTCTCGCGCATGTGAAGGAGGGCGCGCATGTTATCGCGCTCGCCATCGACGGCAAGCTCTGGAGCTCGGAGGAGCTTGCCGCAGAGATCGACAGGCTCGGCACCTACGGGACGAGCCATGTCGTGTTCGTCATCGGAGGCAGCCACGGGCTCTCCGATGCGGTCCTGAGCCGCGCGCAGCAGCGGCTCAGCTTCGGGCGCATGACGCTGCCCCATCAGCTCATGCGCCTGGTGCTGGTGGAGCAGATTTATCGTGCGGTGAAGATCAATCGGGGGGAACCGTATCATAAGTAGGGCGAAATTTTTGGCATCAATAACTTGCTGGAGAACCAGAGGGGTAGGGTGGGAGGATTGGGCAACTACCCTGCCTAGGGAAGATTACTGCACAGCCGAGTTTGTGTAGGCAGATAATGGTTTACTACCAGTGTCTCGGTTCCAGTATAGTGTCTATCATTTTGGAATTACATATTTAGATAACTTAATACCTTTGCTGACTTCGAATGCGTAAGAAGTATTTAGTCCAGACAGACTTACAATTTCTTTTACGCTATAACTATTTCGAAGAATGATGTCAGCAAACTTAATACCAAACAGATGAATTTATGTTACCTGATAGCCTTGAGGTGCGCTGTTATACATCTGAGCCAGCCTTCTTCCTAATTCTTGTGCATTCAAAAATAACACATCCTTATTTAAGGAGTTTGTTTTGTACACAGTTCCGTATCATTACTTCTATAATCAGATAGCCAAACCCCTTAAAATTAAGTAGCTTTATTATAGATCGCTAAAGTTGCTTATTAAAAAATGCCCAGGGGAAAGAAAATATATTATTGAGTAATCAATGCTAGGCTTTTGATGATAATGAGGTGTGAAGTATGGGGATAGCGAGCTTTTCAATTGAATGATGGCGAAGTTAGTGAACTTGAGGGTAAATCAGTTACAATCGAAAAAACGCGTCAGACCTTAATGGAGCGACATTTAGAAGCTATTTGGTAGGCTTATTTTCATGGTAAAATGATCCTAGTATTAAACTGTTATGTTTTTCAAGTGGTTGGTACATAAGTTTTATAGTCATATTCTAAAAAGCAGAAGCAGGTGAGCTGACATGGCATCGCAAAATTTTAATTTTTTAGCTTCACAATGGGAAGTGCTTGATAAGGTAGCCGAAACTGCAGAACGTAATATTTATCAAGATCCGAATACGGCTATCTCCAAAATACGTACATTTGCCGAAACCATGGCAAAGTACATCTCGGCGTTTGAAGAAATCCGGGAGGAACAAACGACAACACAGGCACTTCGTTTGAATTTATTTAAATATCAGCAAAGCGTGCCTCGTGAAATGATAGAGTTATTTCATACCATTCGCTTAAAAGGAAATGATGCAGTCCATAATCCAGCATACGGCGATACTGAAGAGGCAAAAGCTTTGCTGCAAATGGCATTTCGATTGGCAGTATGGTTTATGGAGGTATATGGGGACTGGAAGTTTAAAGCACCGGCTTACCAAGAACCCACTGAAGAAAGTTTTATTTCAGAAGCTGAATTAGAAGAAATTACGCAAATCTATGAAGACAAGCTTGCACAAATGGAGGAAGAACTTGAAAGAGTCCGTTCCGAACAACTCTATGTAAATGGCAAAGATAAAGACCGCAGGCGTAAACGTTCTATGAGAGCCGGCAGCAATCTTCAGTTAACAGAAGAAGAAACGCGTATTCTAATTGATCAACAACTAACCGATGCAGGCTGGGAAGTGGACTCAAAAAATCTGCGATTTGCTAAAGGAGCAAGGCCAGAGAAGGGCAAAAATCGGGCGATTGCGGAATGGCCACTCAAGCAGGGGTTCGCTGATTATGCTTTGTTTGTTGGTTTACAGTTTGTTGGTATTATTGAGGCCAAACGGGCAAGCAAAGATATTCCGTCAGATATTGAACAAGCTAAAAAGTATGCTCGACTTGTCGTTCCAAATGGAGATGAACAGATTTTTGAACCTTGGGGTGATTATTTTGTCCCATTTCTGTTTGCAACGAATGGAAGACCATACTTGAAGCAACTTGAACAGAAGTCGGGTATTTGGTTTCTGGATGCGCGCTGTTCGACCAATCATCCACGTGCATTGCAGAATTGGTTCAAGCCAGAGGAAATCAGCATTCAATTAACACAAAATATTGAACAAGCAGAGCAGGCACTCCGCGATGAGAAGTTTGATTATTTACGTCTCCGTCCTTACCAAATTAAAGCCATTGAAAAGGTTGAAGAAGCTTTAGAAGCCAGTCAGAAGAATGTGTTACTCGCGATGGCAACGGGAACGGGCAAAACGCGAATGGCTATTGGGTTGATCTATCGTTTGATCAAAGTGAAGAGATTTAACCGGATTCTTTTTTTGGTCGATCGCGAGGCGCTTGGTGAACAGGCAGAAGCTGCTTTTCATGACAGCAAGCTTGAGAGTGCGCATGCATTTACGGAAATTTACGAATTGAAAGCGCTGAAGGACAAAAATCCAAATCCTGAGACAAAAGTTCATATTGCGACGGTTCAGGGAATGTTAAAACGTCTCTTTTACAGTCAGTCAAGTGATGACAAGCCAGGTATAGCACAATATGATTGTATTATTGTCGATGAAGCTCACCGGGGCTATACGCTCGACAAAGAAATGAGTGAGCTTGAAATTGAGATTCGCGATCATGCGGATTATGTGAGCAAATATCGTCAGGTGCTAGATTATTTTGATGCTGTGAAGATAGGATTGACTGCAACGCCTGCACTGCATACAACAGAGATTTTTGGTCCTCCTGTTTATACGTACACCTATTCGGAAGCGGTTATTGAAGGCTATCTGATTGATCATGAGCCACCTTATCAATTTGATACGGTACTTAAGCGCAATGGAATTACCTTTGAAAAAGGATCAGAAGTTGAAGTATATGATTCTGTATCTGGTACTTTATCGCAAGAGTACTTGGAAGATGAAGTGAATATCGATATATCTGGATTTAATAAACGTGTGCTTACCGACAGTTTTAATGAAGTGGTAGTAGGAGAGTTGGCTAACTATATTGCACCCGATGATGATGGGAAAACTTTAATTTTCGCAGTAACGGATAATCATGCGGATAAATTGGTAAATATGTTGAAACATGAGTATGATCAACGTTATGGCGGTGTCGAAGACAATGCGATTATGAAAATTACAGGCTCCATTGATGATCCGCTTGGCGCTATCAAACGTTTTAAAAACGAACGTTTTCCCAATATAGTGGTTACTGTTGATTTGCTCACAACAGGCGTTGACGTACCAAAAATCACAAACCTGGTATTTATGCGGAGAGTAAAATCCCGGATCTTGTATGAACAAATGCTCGGACGTGCAACCCGAAGATGTGACGAGATAGGTAAAGATCATTTCAAAATATTTGACGCAGTAGGTCTTTATGAATCTTTGAAAGACTATACAGCAATGAAGCCAGTTGTCGTGAATCCGAAAATCCCAATTACACAGTTGGTTGAGGAACTAGGCCATATTCAGGAAGATAATGATCTCAATCGGCATAAGGAGCAAATATTAGCGAAAATTCAGCGCAAAAAACACCGTTTCACTCCAACTCGTGAAGAAAATTTCAAACTGCTTGCTGACGGTCGTTCCATAGATGAATTTGTTTCTTGGGTAGAGCAACTGGAGCCGAACGAATTGCAGGAAAACTTAGCCCCTTACGAGGCTCTATTCAGATATCTGGACGAGAATCAAGACGGAGAGAATAAAGCCTATCGTTCGAATCATCAGGATGAATTTTTAGGTGTGACACGTGGTTACGGCAATGCGGATAAACCCGAGGACTACTTGCAAGGATTCGGAAACTTTATTAGAGACAATCTAAATAAAATTCCGGCCTTGATGATTGTATGTCAGCGTCCGGCGGAATTGACACGAGAGGAACTGAAGAAAC
The DNA here is from genome assembly GCF_000993825.1 of Paenibacillus durus ATCC 35681. Classification (NCBI taxonomy): domain Bacteria; kingdom Bacillati; phylum Bacillota; class Bacilli; order Caryophanales; family Paenibacillaceae; genus Paenibacillus; species Paenibacillus durus. Next base: position 4,695,514 of record NZ_CP011114.1, on the reverse strand, counting down.
TGCGTCTTGAACTCGAGCAAGCGGGATATACATTGAAAAATTTGCAGACCGCTTGGCGTGAAGCGAAAAATGAAGATATTACAGCGGATATTATTGCGTTCATACGTCAGCAAGCGCTTGGAGATCCGCTTGTCAGTCACGAGGAACGTGTACGTAATGCCATGAAAAAGATCTATCAGATGAAGGTTTGGCCAACGATTCAGAAGAAGTGGCTGGAACGGATTGAGAAACAATTGCTGCAAGAACCCGTTCTCGGACCTGATCCGGAACAGGCTTTCAACTATGAACCTTTCACAAGTCATGGGGGATACAAGCAATTAGACCGTATCTTCAGCGGCCAGTTGACTGAAATTGTGAAAGAAATCAACACGAACTTATACAGCTACGTTAAGAAGGAGCAAGCTTAATGAATAACCGTGAAATCGTTCAAAAACTATGGAATCTATGTAATGTGCTTCGCGATGACGGAATTACGTATCACCAATACGTGACCGAATTAACCTATTTACTGTTCTTGAAAATGATGAAGGAGACGGGCCAGGATTATATCGTGACGGAAGGTTACCGTTGGGATGACCTTGTGTCCAAGGATGGAATCGAGCTAAAGAACTTTTATAAATTGTTGCTGCTCGAACTTGGCCAGGCCGACAATGAGCTGCTCAAAGAAATTTATACAGATGCTACATCCTATATTAGCGAACCGAAAAATTTGGAGAAAATTATCAAGTCAATTGATGCGCTTGATTGGTACAGTGCCAAGCAAGAGGGTCTTGGAGATTTGTACGAAGGATTGCTGGAGAAGAACGCCAGCGAATTGAAATCCGGGGCCGGGCAGTACTTTACCCCACGAGTGCTGATTGATATTATCGTACAACTCGTTAACCCGCAGGCAGGGGAGCGCTGCCATGACCCGGCAGCCGGTACTTTCGGATTCATGATTGCTGCAGACCGTCATGTTCGTTCGCAGACCGATGATTATTTTGCTCTGCCTGAAATCGATGTGAATTTTCAGAAGTATCAAGCCTTTTCAGGTGTGGAGCTTGTTAAAGATACCCACAGGCTGGCAACAATGAATGCACTGCTGCATGACATACACGGCCAGCTTGTACTTGGCGATACATTATCTTCACTTGGCGAAGACTTGAGAAATTATGATGTCATCATGACCAATCCGCCGTTTGGAACGAAGAAGGGTGGCGAACGAATTACCCGGACCGACTTCACGTTCACGACTTCCAACAAACAGTTGAACTTTCTGCAACATATTTACCGGGCGTTAAAGAGTAACGATAAAGCGAAGGCCGCTGTTGTGCTGCCGGACAATGTCCTGTTCGAAGGCGGCACTGGCGCCGAAATTCGTCGGGACTTGATGGACAAATGTAATTTGCATACGATTTTACGTCTGCCTACAGGCATCTTCTATGCACAGGGTGTGAAGACGAACGTATTGTTCTTTACCCGTGGTAGGTCAGATATAGGAAATACAAAAGAGGTATGGGTATACGATTTGCGGACTAATATGCCTTCCTTCGGGAAACGGAATCCGTTGACCGAGAAACATTTTGAGGGATTTGTTGCCGCCTACACAGCGGAGCACCGTAGTGAAGTTCAGGATGAGCGTTTTAACGTCTTTACTCGTGAAGAGATTGCGAAAAAAGGAGATAGCCTCGATATCGGCTTAATTGCCGATGAATCACTCTCCATCTATGATAATTTGCCTGATCCAATTGAATCAGCGGAAGAAGCGGTAGGTAAGTTGAAACACGCAATACTGCTATTGAATGAAGTGATTAATGAATTGAAGGAAGCGGAAGGGCCAATGGTTACACAAGATGATGGGGGTTATAAAACCGACCAAGAGCAAGAGCTTCTCCAAGTGGCTGAGGCTAGTGAGGGATATAAGGCATGAGCAAGACCAGGGGAAAGAGTATGGAAGAATTGTTGAAAGAAGCGCTGGTACCGGAGGAACAGCAGCCTTATGAGCTCCCGCAAAATTGGGTGTGGGTAAAACTAGAAAATGTTCATGATATTATAACAGGATCAACTCCCTCAAAAAAAGTTCCCCAGTATTATGGTGGCAGTTTTCCAATCATTAAGCCGGGAGATCTTGACCAAGGGGACTCTGTTATTTTGGCGAGTGAATATTTAAGTGAGGAAGGTAAAGCTAAAAGTAGAATTATACCAAAGAATTCTACTTTAGTTTGTTGTATAGGTTCAATAGGAAAGGCTGGATTTACCCTTGTTGATTGCACTACAAATCAACAAATAAATTCGCTTGTTGGAATTAAGAATACTGTTGTTCCAAAATATACTTATTATTTCTCACTTAGTGAGTCCTTTAGACAAGCTTTAATTTCAAGATCATCATCTACAACTATTTCTATAATTAATAAATTTAAGATGGGCCAGATACCGTTCCCATTACCAGCTTATTCTGAACAAAGAAAAATTTCCGACAAAATTGATTCACTATTTACAAAAATTGATGAAGCAAAGCGTCTTATTGATGAGGCGAAAGAGTCTTTTGAACTTCGGCGGGCGGCCATTCTAGATAAGGCTTTTCGGGGAGAGTTGACGAATGGTTGGAGAGACACGAACATTAATATTGAAAGTCCACAAATGTACAATGAAGAGTCACGAATTGTTAGTTCTTCAATACCAAGTACATGGTCTAGGTGTAGATTAGAAGATGTGATTTTAAGTTTTAAATATGGAACCTCTGAAAAAAGTGACTATAATTATAGTGGAAAACCAGTTCTCAGAATACCGAATATTGGAGATAGCAGCCTTCTATTAGATGATCTTAAATTTCTACCAGACAATTCGGAATCTAACGTAGTTGCAGATGGAGACATATTAATTATTCGATCAAATGGAAGCAGAGATTTGGTTGGAAAATGTGCTTTAGTAACTAAAAAGGAAGAAAACTTTGCCTTCGCATCATATTTAATTCGCTTACGCCCCTCTGAAAGGATTATACCTGAATTTTTGTTATGGTTATTAAGATCTGAGGGGATAAAATCACAATTTTTTTCATATGCTAAGTCTTCTACTGGTATTAATAATATAAATATCAAAGAGTTATCGAACACTATAATTCCGGTTCCTCCAAAAGAAGAACAGCAACGATTACTTAATGTGATAAATGAACTTCTTAATAATGAAGATCATATAATCAAAATTATCAATAGTAAAAATTTAAGCGACCTAAAGGAGTCTATCCTACAAAAAGCATTCCGTGGTGAATTAGGAACCAATAACGCGACTGAAGAATCAGCCATTGAACTTCTAAAAGAAACATTGAATTCACAGAAAAAATAAGATTTATACAAGATTAATGCCAACATAAATAGGCTCATGAACGAATGATATAATGTTCGCTTCAAGAGCCTTACTTATTAGCGATTTATGAACGACCTGGGTACCCGGCTGGAGGCGTTTTAATTTTTGGAACTGATTTTGGTTTGGTTTTAGATTTAAACAATGTAGGATCAATATCAAACATACTGATTGCAAGCTGATTGCTTCCATGTACATGAGCTATAACTTTTTCATGTCCACTAAATGGAGCATGAGCAGCTGAACCCCCAAATTCGCCTGTATTGGCAAGTATGACCGGCTGATACATGTGATAATTAAGGGCAGTTACCATATTATCGAAAGTACCAATATCCTGATTTAACGCCGAGATAACAAATATATCTGAAACATCACGAAGATCGGCTGTTAACGCCATATCGGTAGAGTCATAGCAAATGGCACCAGCAACACGTATTGCTTGATCTCCTTTTTTAAATTCAATCAAAACTTCATACGGTCTGTATCCTTGGATTTTCATAGCTTTCTCGTTTGTAGTCATATTTTTTTTGCCTTGCCATACAGCTACATTAGGATCTTCATCAGAGTACAGAATCCAGATTGCTTGATTAATAATAGATTTATCGGATTTTCTCTCTTGAAAACAGACCCCCGCGAAAATACTGGCTTTAGTCTCTCGAGATAATCTTTTCAGAAGATCGATATCATTCGGATGAATTGAGAGCTCCGGAAAGACAATTAAGTCAACCACATTGGCTGCTTCTCTATTTTTGGTGCTTACATTTTCGATGGCAGACTGCCAGGTTGTCAGATGATGATTAAGTAATTTGCATACATCAGCTACGTGGGAGCGGTGCTTTTTTCGAAACGGAGGTGACCAGTATAACGGATTTCCGGTGTTAAAGTCCGAACTCTTAGGGAGCAAAGATTGCACGATGACCGCTCGAAATAACTCATCGTTATTACGCTTTTTGTTTAATACGGGCAAAATATAGGTAGGCGTGTTTGAAAGCTTACCATAAATTAGTCGTTGATCTTCGATTCTTTTTCGAATGATTTTCAATAATTCTTTTCTTGTCGGAGAATCAGAAAGCCCGTGCAAATGTTTCTCAAAATAATAGATACCCGGCCACTGTAAAAGACGCAGCAATAGCTCGCTGATCCAAGGCGACAACGGTAATAGATCAGTAAAAACACCTTGAGGAAATACAGACATACCAAAACGGCGGGTAAACCAGGTCGACCTGAATCCTTTATAACCGTGAGGAGTAGAATGATCTTGCCGAATCAAAAAGGAATGTGTCGTAAAATCATATTCCCCTGTGATACACGATCTTAATATACTTCCCAGGTTATATAGCCATCGATGCTCCTCTTTAACCCAAGGAGTTTTAAACAATCGGTCAGGTGATTTTTTAGTCATTGAAGAGTCAGTAAAAGTAATTTTAAAAGATTCTTTTTTGAGATTTTGCATAGATTCAAGGCTTTTAAACTCAACCTGTACATTTTCAACGGAAAGACCGTTTTCACTATTTAAAAGATTGAAAAAGTCTGGTTCATTGTCTTTTTCCTTTTTTGGACTCAGCAGCTTTTCAATAAGTAAAAGTAGAGCATTTTCTTGATGGAATGGGTTGCCAGCACTTGTAATAAGGGATACGAGATTCATAACTTTTTTCTTTGTAGTAGACAAATCTATATTTCTTTTAATAGCATTTCTATAAGCCAGCGTTAATAATTCTGGGACTTTTGCGCGAACATCCGGTTTTATTGCTAATGATTTAATAATATGTTGCATGAGGTCCGGTCGATTGATAGAAAGGAGTTTTAAAGCTGCTACTTGTTGCTCCTTCTTCAATATTTTATAGGTGACAGAGAACCAGGAACCAAATCTGGCTTGGTTAGGATCTAGCTGTTGAACAACTAATGCAGTGATAAGTGAGTCTTCAAATTTTATTGTATCTGCCTGGCTCATTGTTTCGTATAGTAAGGATTGATGCATTAAGTTATAGTAATACAGTTCCGGGGGAACTGTATTGAAAACATAAGGTTGCCCTAAAGAGGCAAGATAAAGAGCGGCTTGCTGCTTTGTATACCAGCAAAATTGATCGGCTGAATCTAGTATTCTTCTTGCAAAGATAGCGAGCTCTTCACGAAAACTAATGATGTCAAGATTCGTTGGATAGCTTTCTTCTGAACGGTAGCCGAGCCATACAGCACTGGCACAGAGAAGGTCTGCAGAAACATACTCCATGGCAAGCTTTTGATTGTTAGCGTCTCTATCATTAGACTTTTTTATGAATAATTTCAATTCAAGGGCCTCGATAACAATTCTTAGCAGCGAGGCATCCGGATAGAGATCAAAACCAAACTTTAATAGTGAGCATAACGCAGGATTTTTTGACCAAACGGCTATTAATTTTCTGGCGTATATTTCAAAATCGTGATCTATTCTATTCTCAGAAGTATTTTCTGAAAATTGATTTGTGATAAAAACATTCTCGTCTTCAACAGTCATTTCTTTTTGGAGCCTTAGAGCATCAACCAGACGCTTAGCGGCAAATCGTTTTAAGGTATCTGAGTTTACATCTACATTCAGGATGGCAATCTTTGATAGTGGGAGATCATTAACTAAATTACTGGTAGTATCGTTAAGTTGTTCTGAAAGCTGAAGAAAACCGTCTAATTCTCCGACTATCTGTCTTAATGAATCCACATCTGGTGTACCACTTAATGCACCTTGTAGCATTTGCATACGACTTGAAAGGTCACTCTGACTGGAAATTTCCCTAAAACTCTGAATTTTCACTTTATCAGGGTGAAGGGCGAGTGATTTGGCGGGCGCTCCTATTTCATCCAAATGCTCATCAAGGTAATTGTTAATTTGCTTCAGCACACTATTTTTTAAATCTTCGATACTAAGATCTTCATCTGCTTCAATAACTAATCTTATGTCATCAACATATCTGCAATAATCACGTATAGTAAAACTAATTGAAGGTGTTTCTGTTAAGTTGATTTCCTTATGAAGTGAGTTACCAACTCTTTGATCAAAACGTATTAAGTAAACATTTGAAAAAAAGCCTCCTGCGACAAGGCCTTGTGGAATACCTGTTGGTAGATTTTCTTTCCCTAATATCTGAACAGCCTTCTCTTCGTCAGTTGTATTCCATTTCCAAGAGAAAATTACTTTTAATGTTGCCCAGAACTCTTGGTCGCTCTGTAAAGAAGCATCGAGAGTATAGTCATTTAGGTATTTTTTATAAAGCGTTTCAGCTTCTTTAATTAAAGCGTCTCTCTCTACACAGTCATAAAAACTTTTAAGGTCTAATGAAATCACATATTGATTTTTACTGGGTTGACTCGCAGAGCCATAATGTTGGCAAATAACTTTAGGACGTTTTAAAAAATGTTGATAGTCTTCGTAGTACATTCGATAGCATTTTGAATTTCCCCAGGCAAACTTTGCTATTAATTTTCCCTCATCAGTTGGTTCCCATTGACAATGCAGGCGGTTCCCGTAGCTAAATATTTTCTTTTGTTGGGCTTCCATATAATCTGTTTCTTCGGTAGGTCCTTGCAGAGTCTCAATTGCATTAGCCAAACAAAGCATAGCGCTTGTAGCTATGGTCTGGTCCTGAATATTGATGTGAGCAAGAGGTCTTAGTTTAAAGCTTTCATCTTTTTTTGGTCCCCATTGTTTGGCTTTTTCGGTTTCGCCTTGAGGAAATTCCCAAATTGAAGTTTTTGGAGTGGGTACAAGCCGCATCTCTGTTGGTTTATATTCATTATTTTGCAAAGCATGGAACCAAACCTCTAATCGTTTCTCAAGATTAATAGTTGAGCAATCCAATTCTAGTACGTCTGCATACCAGTTGTGTCTTCGGATAAAATTATGCGATTTCTTCCATGCTTGGGCGAGGACAACTTGATCTATTAAGTATTCCTTCTTCGGTGAAATGGTTTCGTATTTATTAGCAATGATTGACATAACTCCTCCAAATTATAGGGTGTCCACTGAGCAAAAGGAAACAATTTTTTTCCTAAATAGTTCCCGTAATTATATTACTGTACGTACTAGTACCTCCTATTAAATTCAATATAAAGCTATAGTTTTGTCGTTATTATAAGCGAACTATTGTCTATAATTAAAGAGAATACTACTTAGGTCCACTTTACAAAACAATTCTAATATTTAATCTCTTCAGTATGATCATCATAATTTCCAGGGCACCCCTAAAATTTGCTGTTAGAGCGATACTGTGAACCCTACCACAAATAACACCGAAATATAACGACAGTTATAAAATAATCAGCTACATACGCGACTCAGCCTGAACCCGCCGAGGTCGCAGACAATGATTTGTCGTCTACTTCATTCGTTGCCCCTGGCCCTTGGGCAGAGAAGGTCTACCCCGGCTACCCGTATGAAACCGCAGGGGGCCGCCTTTCGGCTATTTTTCCCTAAGGATACCTGACTCTGATTTCGATAGCTTCTTTATTCAGGAGTCGAAGAGTGAAGGGCGGCACAGGCTAGAATGTCCGCCGACGTGCGAATTCTGCCAAGCCGCGGGAAGATCACGGAGCGCACATGCTCATGCTCCTCCTCACTGGAGCCGGTCATGGCGTCTATCGCAAAAATCACCTGATACCCGTGGGCGAAGGCTTCTCGCGCTGTGGTATCCACGCCAATACCTGAAGCAATGCCGCAAAGGACGATCGTCGTAATGCCACGCCGGCGCAACTGCTGATCTAGGTCCGTCGCATGGAAGGCACCCCATTGGCGCTTTGTAATCACGTGGTCGGTGTCCGTGACACCGATCTCTGGCACAATTTCATCCCAGCTGGGTGGCAGGTTCATTGCAGGAGGAGCCTGATCCAGCAAAGGACGCGGCATATCCTTGAAGTCCTTGCTGGATACACGCACGAGCCCCACGAATGCACCTGCGTTTCGGAACGCTTTTACCATAGAGGCGGCACGGCTGACGACTTGCTCAGCTGAATGAGGGGCATAGCGGTTTCCAAGCCATTTCTGCAAATCAATGACGATTAAGGCTGTCTGAGGAAAATGAAATAATAACTCTTCCATGAATCATCACACTCCGTGAACAAAATTGAGTTTGACCATCATTATGACTCTCTGTATAAAATTATGAACTATTGCTTACTTGACGCTATGTTTATTTAAAACATTTGAGCGAGTAAATGGAAATTATTTAAAAATCTCATTTTAATCTATAATTAATAGATCAATCAAAAAGGTTATAATAATTCCATAATACTATTTTTTATGAAAGATGGTCAGAAATTAACGAAGTAGTATTTGAAAGTGTTAGTGGCGAAGAATTCTCGCTCAGCAATGTTTCTTCATTCTCTTGCTCAACTTCCCCAATATTTCCTCCGTCTTTACTATCAACCGATCCCCATCCTCCACCTTCACAACTTCCAATCCCTTATCGCCCTCACTAACGATATAATTCAGCTCGCCAATAAACACCACAATATCAAGCCCTGGATAATAATCCGTGTGTATCAGCAGCAAAAGATCAATTAATGATATTTCTGAATCTGACTCTACCTTATTCTCATAAATATATAGCGCACGGATCATGGAGATGAGTGCCGAATGGCAAAGGAAGAGAGCAGTTTCGAACTGATGGTGATTTCTCATGATATGGGCTAGTTTCATATGATATTGAGCAAGATGATAGTAATCGTTTAATTTGTCTTGCAAGCTTTTCTCCATGACGATTGCCTCCTAATCTAGAAAAGGAAAAGTATTACACAATTATAATACTTATAAATATCAAAATAAATAATAATATTTAACGTTTGGTGTTTACCTGAATGAAACTTGTCTACACTTTTGACATGAGAGGTGAACACCATGGAGGACAAGGAAATATTGAAGCTCGTTGGAACCCGGATTCGTGCTCTTCGCAAAGAGCGGGGATTGTCCCAGGAAGCTCTTGGGGAAAAGGGCGGATTTCATTTTCATACATAGGACAGATTGAACGCGGTGAGAAGAATGTATCTTTATTGAATTTGTATAAGATTGCGGAATCTCTTGAAGTTAACTTGATTCAGTTATTTGCATATCTGGATGAAGAGTTCATGGTTACGTCGGCGGAGAGCGATATTCAAGACATTGTAGAGTTGCTTCGTGATACCAATGACGAGAAGATACGGATGGCTAAAAATGTGCTGAGAGAAATTTTAAGAGGTAACGCTTCTTCATAGCTAATGGTTTGACTATTTTCCCATCCCATAATAAATTTATACAAGATGCATATAACAAGGCCAAAGCATGGCCGTGACCTAACCATTCAGAGGCGTATACCCGGCATAGGGGATAACTGCCTCTTTTTTGCGTTGCATGATGGTGTCGTTGTTTCATAAATCTATTAGTTAGGGGCAGGAGTACAAAGATGAATGAAGAGCTTATAAGACAAATCTTGGCCTTCCGGGAGAATCGGAATTGGGAGCATTTACGCGGATTATGATGAATACAAGGATACGATGGGGAAGCGCGGACTGAAGAATAACAACCAGCAGCTTACTTCGCTCATTAAAAATATCTACAAGGTGTTAATATCCAGAGGAATGAAGGGATGCTACCTATACTGCCGGAATCCCGAACTGAGGGAGTACCTGGAAGGGCAGTTAAAGCGCATAATGGCAGAGTAGCCGCAATTATATTAATTTACTAAGGAGCAACTAATGATATCGATTATTGGATTTATAGCAGCTATACTCGTCTTATCCGTGTTGTCCGGTCTGATACAAGGAAATAAGAAGAAGAAAAAGCGCAGTGCAGGCAAGCGGCAAACCTCTGTTAAGAAAAGTGTTACCCCCACCTTTAACCGTTCCTCTACGACGTGCAGACCGGATGAAGTACTTTTGAAGACACCCCTGGAACAAATAAACGGCGCTGAGTTTGAAAGATTGCTGTCCCTGTATTTCCGGGATCAAGGCTATACCGTCAAAGAAGTGGGAGTGGGCGGCAAGGATGGAGGCGTAGACTTGGTCATTGTCGATAAACGCGGCGAAAAAACTGCGGTTCAGGCTAAATGTTATGCCGACCACAACAAAGTGCAGGTCATGACGGTTCGCGAACTGGTGGGCGCTAAAAGAAACCATGACTGCATCCTGTCTCTGCTGGTCACTACTTCCGATCTTACAGCAGGTGCGAAGCGGGAGGCGGAGCAATTCAAGGTCGATTACTGGCATGGCGGCCTTGTCGAGAACAAGCTCCGCGCCTGGGGCAATTGGCAGCCTGCTAAAACCAAAGCAAAACCGAGAAAGGTTGCCGGTTCTACAGTCAGAGCCGTAACCTGCGCATGCGGGGCTCCAATGGTTCAGCGTAAGAATAAGGAAGGCACAGCTTTCTGGGGCTGCAGTAATTATCCAAGCTGCCGGAAGACAAAGGCGATGTAAAAATAAACAGAGACCATCTTTAGCATTGCAGGATGGTCTCTGTTCAAAAATTGCCCCTTCAGCCAGCGCGGTGAACCGTATCACTAGTAGGGGCAAGTTTTTTGATTACTCTTTGGAGAATACCATATCTTTATCAAGCAAAACATTTGTGCAGTGAAATCCGATAAAGAAAAGGAACGGTACCTGTTCGATTTGCTTAAAAGGAGAGTCTGTGTGCCTACTAAACTAGTAAAAAATATCATCATGATTAGTTTGGTTCTTGTATTGTTACCGGCAACATCCATTTGGGCAGCATCCGTCATTACGGACCCGGCTTTGGCGAAAGTCATTCGAGCGGAATTAAAGCTGCCGGCGAATAAAGAGCTGAAGGCGGTTGATTTGCAGAAGTTGAAGTCTTTGTATGCTATGGAGTCCAAGTCTAAAATTACCAGTCTTCAAGGTCTTGAATATGCCGTCAACATGCAGAGCTTATTTCTGCCCAGCCAAAAGATAAGGAATATTACACAGCTGAGCAAGTTGAAAAAGTTAACGTTTTTAGCTGTTGACGGGAATCAGATTACAGACCTTTCACCGCTTTCCGGGTTAAGTGCTCTGCAAACACTGGTTGTTGACGATAACAAGATAAAAAGTCTAATGCCGTTGAAGAATTTACAAAAGCTGACCGATCTTCTTGCCAGTAACAATCAGGTGGAGGATCTAAGTCCCATTCAGAAATTGAAGTTAGAATGGCTCTTGCTGAGCGGCAATAAAATTCAAGATTTGACGCCGTTGAAAAATCATCCAACATTGGAGCATCTCTATCTGGATAATAATCTCATCCGGGATATTGCAGTGCTCGAAACAATGCCACAATTAAAAGAAGTATCTTTGGTAAACAACCCGCTGAATGAGCAAGCGGAGCAGGTTATCCAACAGCTGGAGAACAATGGCGTCATAGTATATTTGGAAAATAACAATGAAACTCAGCCGGAGTAGATTCAAACTTCTCTCGGGTAGGAGGAAAAGCTTGATGGCTCCATTTCAAGACATTCACTTTTTTATAGTTAATACTTCATTTTCTTGACTATTGTAATCTGGCCCCAATTTATAAAAAGAAATGAACAAAACCACTCTGATTGCTTACGAGTGGTTTTTTCTGTGAAAATCAAAATGGTTGGATGATCGAGTCTCGTCTTTAAAAGGTCGGTGTCTATAAACAATGAGCAATAGCTTACGGGCTAATGCAATGAGCGTTTTTTCACTAGGAATTCACGTTCCGGGTCGGGAATGTTTCGATCCAATCCCCATAGCAGCAATAACTTCCCTTGTAATCTTGGTTATTGCTGCTATTTCCTCTGCACTCCTACTGCTAATCAAGGTCATATGTTCATCCAGCGCTTTACGGTGGTCGGTGTTTTCTTCAAAACGGAAAATCTCGATGGCTGGAACTTGAAAGGCTGCGATTATTTTCTCTAACGTCTCCAAAGAAATGTTACGATCGCCCCGTTCTACCCCGCCTATATAACTGTAATGAAGCGATGCTGCTTCAGCCAGTTGTTCTTGTGTCCATCCCTTTGCTTTTCTTAGCTCACGTATCCGATTGCCAACGCTTTCTGGTAAATTCATGGGATCACCTCCACTTAAGGGTAGAAGAGGTACGCTGACCATTACAGATCATCAAACATAAATCATTATTTCGATTTATTGTACTTAAAAGTACTATTTATATTGACCAGCCATGCAAACAACTATACAATCAATTAAAAATGGATAAAAAAGGAGGCCCCCCCCTTGCGCCCTTCCATCCTGAGATCCCTCAAGCCGGATATCATTGTCGAAATGTTGGAAATGGCTTTTCACTGCGAGAATTGGGACAAGCTGCTGAACACATCGGACATTCTCTACAGCTATGCACAGTGTATTTATGAAGAGAGGCAGTATTACAAGGCAAAGAAATTACCTGTACCTCTGGTAAATATGGCGCGTCCGCTAGTTTACTATTACGGGTTCAGTCATCTGATGCGGGGGATTGCTTACCAGAAGCAGGGCCAGTATGATCAGGCCAGAGAATCCATCGATAAATATGCAGAACTCGGCTGGATGGAGGATTTAGGGGAGGAAGGCATGCAGATTGTCGAGGAGTTCAGGTTCCTGGCGAGGGCGAATGGATTTGCGCTGGATATTTTGTCGGGGAAGACGGAACGGCTGGCGGAATATGTAGTTTTTTTGAAGAATAATCCGGAGGAACTGCTGCCGGGACTAGATACCATATTGCAGGCTGCGCTGCGGCATGGTCTGAATGTGGATGAGCTTTTAGATACGTTTGCGGAGCAGGCCGCTGAGTTTGGGGAGTATGAGGATGCAGGCAATGTCTCGCATTATTATAGCTATTGTTATCACTTGGCTTTATACCATAAGCAGGCAGGCGGACAAGATAAAGCGTTGAAATACGTGATGCAGGCATTGATGCTGGCTCACCAGTCGGGGAATGACAGGAATTTTAAAAAATGTATGGCCCTATTCGAATCGCTGCGGGAAGGGGCGACAGAGGAACGGATTCGGCAGTTTGAGGAACGCTTGAGGGGATGTCTGACTTAATTTCACTAATTTTTTTCACTACCGTTCAGCTTCGGCTGGGCGGGGATTTTTATGGGCATTCGCCCAAGCGCCATTTCCGCGAATGCATATGATGATTATGCCTACTCATTGAAAGGAGCGATCACATATGGGATTTTTTCCAACGCCGGGAACCGGCGAAGGATTTCCAGGGTTCCCGGGCGGACCTGGCGTGCCGGGAGGACCTGGGGTTCCAGGTGGATTTCCCGGACAATTTCCGGGGACTCCGGGACTTCCGGGGGGTGCACCGGGAGGTGTTCAAGCGCCGACGGCCCCTCCACCGCAATTCGTACCGCCAATGTCGGCCACCACATTTGCCATCGACCCCGGCGCGATCAGACACTGCCTGTTCCGCAACACATACATTTGGCTGAACAACGGCGAGCAATTCTGGTTCTTCCCGGTATTCGTCGGGCGTAATTCTATTGCAGGGTTCAGATGGTTCGGTTTCTTCTGGGCGTACTTCGGCATTGATTTGAATCGGATTCGCTCGTTCACGTGCTTCTAAGACAGACAGCGAAAGAGAACAGCCTGCGGACTGTTCTCTTTGTTGTGCGACTTTTCGTGTTTGCTGCTATCATCCAAGAATCAACGGTTCGGGCTTGCAGTGGGTAGTGAGGATCCCGTAGATATTTTTATGGATATTGAAGTAGGCTCGCGAGAAAATCCGGGGGTTGTGAATCCTGCAAAAGATACCGAGAAAAGATGCATTTCCCATGACGCTAACGGAAAAGATAATTAAACAAAGCGAGATCAAAGAAAGAACTACCTCGCAAAGGATGGCCTTAAAACTTGCCGTTACAGACAGCGCGCTGAACCGTACCATAAGTAACGGCAAGCTTTCCGGATAAAACCTCCATAAAAGGGCTTAGACAATGAATGAAGTTGCCGCGGAGGGGATGAGCCAGACGTTTGCTGCCGTACTTGATTATTTAAATTTCAGATCGAAAGGTTTTACCGAGCTGATTACTTAGACCGAAATAATGACGAAAATTATATATTAGAGGACTCCATTTTTGGGGATCGATATGATTTTCTTCAATGATAATTTCTTTGTGAGCATGTATATGCACAGCTTGTGTCTCAATAATGGCAAAGTTAGGGGAATGATCAGGAATTCGAATGTTTTTTACTCTTGCCTCAATTTGTAGTGGGCATTCCATAATTCGTGTAGGTCTTACCGTCTTAGACTCAATGGGAGTTAATCCACTAATAGCATATTTGTCTTTTTGATATGTACATCCATATTTTTTCTTATTTTCAGGAACGGGATTTTTCCCTGTGTAAGGGGCTAGTTGTTCAACATTCTCCCAAAGAGAAGGACTGGGAATATTAATTACACACTCAGGAAGTTGTTCTAAATTTTCAATCGCTTTCCCCCCAAGACCAATTCCTAATACAATACAGTCTCCTAATGCCCATGATGATGAAATAGGGCTAATATTTACTGTTCCATCTTCATTCAATGTATTTAGCAAAATTACAGGAGTTCCATAATATAGAATCTTAGGTTTAATCATTTCTGCGTTTGGAATCTGCTTCGTATTTTTCATTGTATTTCTCCTCCTATTTATACATCCTCCCTAATTGTATAATATAAATAGTTCAATTATCGTCGAAGTATGGATTGCAAAGTGGGGGTCAAAATGAAAGCAAACTCGAATGTAGCTATGATTGCTTCTCTTGTGAGCGAAACTTCTCGCGCAGCAATATTAACTGTCTTACTAGACGGGAAGTTTCATGCAGCAAGTGAGTTAGCATATATGGTAGGAATCCAGCCTCAAACGGCAAGTTTCCATTTAGCAAAATTGGTTAATGCGAACGTAGTTGCCGTTGAGAAACAAGGGAGACATCGGTACTATGGGATTCAAAATCAAGAAGTTGCCCAGGTTATGGAATCATTATTATCAATCGCTCCACCAATTGAAATAAAGTCTTTAAAACAATCTTCAGAAGATAAAGCGCTGCGTTACGCAAGAACGTGTTATGATCATCTCGCCGGGAGTTTAGGGGTGCAATTAACAAATACATTGCTTAGAACGGGTATTCTGCGTGAAGAAAAGGAAGAGTTTACTGTTACTGAAAATGGGAAGAAGTTCTTTACAAGCTTTCAAATTGATTTTGAAAATGTTAAGAACAAACGCTGCTCATTTTCACACAAATGTCTGGATTGGAGTGAAAGACGCCACCACCTTGCTGGAGCGTTAGGAAATGCCCTCCTGGAGAAGTTTTTAGAGCTAAATTGGGTGCAACGTCTACCTAAAACACGAGCGATAAAAATTACTTCTGAGGGTAAAACAGGCTTTAAAGAAGTATTTTCATTGGATATTGAGGACAAACAAAGTTGAATAATTAAAAACCGATTGAACCCAAGTTTCCGACGCCAAAACTAGACTCTCAGACATTAAGGTAAATTAGCTGTGATAGGTGCGAAAACTTGCCGTTACAGATAGCGCTATGAACCGCACCATAAATAACGCCGAAACATAACGATAGTTATAAAATAATCAGCTGCAACGCGGCTCAGCCTGAACCCGCCGAGGTCGCAGCCAATGATTTGTCGTCTACTTCATTCGTTGCCCCGGCCCCTCGGGCAGAGAAGTTCTACCCCGGCTACCCGCGGCTGCACTGGAGGTCTGGCCGAACGGGAGCGCTCGGCGGAAGGATCTACAGGAGGTTATTCATCTGTTAGGCGCTGAGATTGCCCAGCCGCAGCTAAAGAGGCCGCTCATCCAGGCGCTGTGCGCCTTTTTGGAACAGGAACAGGAGCTTAAGAGTCTGGTC
This sequence comes from Paenibacillus durus ATCC 35681, assembly GCF_000993825.1. Taxonomy (NCBI): domain Bacteria; kingdom Bacillati; phylum Bacillota; class Bacilli; order Caryophanales; family Paenibacillaceae; genus Paenibacillus; species Paenibacillus durus. The sequence continues at coordinate 4,679,383 of NZ_CP011114.1, read as the reverse complement.
ATCCAGTTAAAGCAGATTGTTCTATCTGAACGGGATTGATCCAAATAAGCGACGAAGGAGCAGCTGCGGCATGCTCCTTTCGTGACTTTCACCGTTATGACCGTTACAGAGAACCGTAGAATCCTTCAATAGGAGATGAAAAACAGGGAAAGAGGGAAGAAATGCCTACAATACTAGTTGCTGACGATGATGCGAACATTCGCGAGCTCGTCTGCTTGTTTCTACGCAACGATGGATTCGCGACAGCCGAAGCCGCGGACGGCAAGGAAGCGCTGGCCATCTACGCTTCGACGCATGTCGATCTTGTCGTGCTTGATATTATGATGCCGATTATGGATGGGTGGACGTTATGTAAGGAGCTCAGAAGAGCCAATCCGGATCTTCCGTTGCTTATGCTGACCGCGAGAGGCGAAACATGGGAGAAAGTGAAGGGCTTCGAGCTTGGGACGGACGATTATTTGACGAAGCCATTCGATCCGCTGGAGTTGACGGCTCGTGTCAAGACCTTGCTGAAAAGGTACCGGATCGGCTCCGCGCAAATGATTCAGTTGGGCGACGTTATTCTTGATCGGAAGACCTATAAGGTGATGAAAGGAGGAGAGTCGTTCACACTGCCGCTTAAGGAGTTCGAATTGCTGTACAAGCTCGCCGGAACGCCCGAACAAGTCTATACGCGCGAGCAGTTGATCGATCAAGTATGGGGGATCGATTACGCCGGAGATAACCGAACGGTAGACGTGCATATCAAACGCCTGCGCGAACGGTTCGCGGCCACGCCCGGTTTTCGTATCGAGACAGTGCGCGGGCTTGGCTACCGGCTTGAGGTTTCCGAATGATCCGATCCTTATATACGCGAGTCGTCCTGACCTTTCTAGTCTCCGTAATCGGGGGCGCGGTCCTTTCTTTTTTTGTGGCAACCTGGGTATTCAGAGATAAATTGGACGAAAACCTGAGAATCCCCTTGCTTTACTTCGGCCAGGACATTGCCCGGATTTACCAGGCGCTTCCGTTAAGCGAGGCGGATGCGTTCGTAAGCGGAATGAATCAGCTCAACTACTATCATCTTCGAATTTACGAAGAAACGGGAGAGTTCCAGTCTTACGGAACGCTTAACGGACACAATCCTGCCGCCGTGACTATGGAACAAGTAAAAAAAGTACTGGCCGGAGAAGTCGTTCAAGTCAATCCGAGCGGGATTTCTACAACTCTCTTAGGGATGCCTTTTTCGACCGAAACAGGCACTAAAGCCATGTTTCTAGAGCCGATCAGCCCCCCTTCCGCACCTTTTATCACGAAATGGATTTTGAACTTTTTAACCTATTCGTTGGCAACAGGAAGTCTGTTTATTCTGGTAGCTGCCATGTTCCTAGTCCGACCGATTAAAAAGCTGACAAAAGCGACTAGACGCATAGCGGGCGGGGATTTCAACGTCAAGCTGAATATTAAGCAGAAGGGCGAGCTAGGCACATTGGCTCGAAGCTTTGAAGACATGACGCACGATCTGCAGGAGCTTGAGCGGATGCGCAGGGAGTTCGTATCGAACGTGTCTCACGAAGTTCAGTCGCCGCTCACCTCTATATCCGGTTATGCTCTGGCGCTCAAGCAAGCAGACATCACTCAGGATGAGCGCAACCGTTACCTCGATATTATCATGTCTGAAGCCGATCGGATGTCCAAGATGAGCGATAGCCTGCTGAAGCTGAGTTTGCTTGAATCGCAGTCGCAACGACTGAGGTTGACCGCGTTCAGCCTGGACGAACAGATCAGACGGGTTATCGTCGCGATCCAGCCGCAATGGTCGACACGCAACATCCGTTTCGAACTCGACCTGAAGGCCGTTCGAATCATGGCCGACCACGATCTATTAAACCAGGTGTGGACGAACATAATCGGCAATAGCATAAAATTTTCCCCGGATAACAGCGTTATTAGCGTCAGCATCCAACAAGAGATCAAAAACGTGAGCGTTCGTATATCCGACGCCGGCATCGGGATTTCCCCCGAGGACCAGAAGCGTATCTTCGAACGGTTTTTTAAGGCGGATCGCTCCCATAGTCGTAAGTATGGCGGCAGCGGTATGGGACTAGCCATCGTTAAACAGATCGTCTCTCTTCATCAAGGAGATATCCGAGTGGAGAGCGAACCGGGCCGAGGAACGACCGTCATTGTTTCCTTGCCCATTACAGCGCCGACGGAGTAACCGCAACCTTTTTTTATGCCGAACTGCCCTTTGATGAGGAAACCAAAGAGCAGATGAGAATGCTTACTCTTAGAAACGCGTATAATGACACTACCTTGAACGAAATGCAAAATATTTCTGCTAATTTTAAAGGGGCTCAGCATTTATCATTTCCCACCAATCTTCCCCTCCTCTTGTTCGTAGATGCGAGCAATGCCAATAAGGAAGAATGGCTAGCACTCCATGAAGGGCAAATCCAAAATTCCGGCCATGGCAAAGTGCTGACGTTTGAAGCGGCCATTATTTACACCATGTCCGATTTAAAGAAATCGCTGAGAACTTTAGGCAATTTATGCAAGAGATAAACTAAGCGCACCAAAGATTCCTAATCCAGAGGGTATCTCAGAAGTCATCAAATGACGGAGGGATACCCTTAGAGTTTCTTCGTGATGCCAATGACGAGAAGATACGGCTTGCTAAAAATGTGCTGAGAGAAATTTTAAGAGGCAATACTTCTACATAACCAGTGTTTGACTATTTCCCCATCCCATAATAAATTTATATAAGATGCATATAACAAGGCCAAAGCATGGCCGTGACCTAACCATTCAGAGGCGTATCCCCGGCATAGGGGATAACTGCCTCTTTTTTGCGTTGCATGATGGTGTCGTTGTTTCATAAATCTATTAGTTAGGGGCAGGAGCACGAAGATGAACGGAGAGCTTATAAGACAAATCTTGGCCTTCCGGGAGAATCCGATTTAAGCTTATTAAATAGCCACACTTAGTTGAGGCCCCTTAAATTTCGCCCTAACTGTTACGATATCATAAGTAGCGGCATGTTTTTTGGTGGAGAACTGAGTAAAAGGCGTAGTGTCGGAAGTGACTTATTCATTATTAGGTGTCGGATGACGATGGTATACGGAGCTTCACATGAATCTGCTTCACGATCGTCTGAAGCAGGTTCATTTGCGTATTCACATCGGTGCTGTCGATAGCCTGCTTTACTTGATGCAGAGGAACCGGATCGGCAGAGCTTTGTTCTAGCTGCCAGGAGGCATCCAGCGTTCCGAGTTCCTTGTCAACGGCAGCAATTTCTTTTTGCAGAGGTACAACACGCATGAGAAGGAGGGAGATACCAATGCATTTGCACCGTTTCACTTTCTACCTACTTATATTCTCTATTCTTTTCGTTTCTGTAGAGGCTTTTATATCTGTTTGGAAAAGCCACTACACCTTTGGGCTTTACAGCATGAACATGCTGGCACCTGCAATATCATTTATGGTTTTGGTTTTTGTCATCCGTAAGCAAATTGGGACTTCAAAGCGATTTTGGGTTATCATCGCAATCGGGGTCGCTTGTGAATTGATTGCTCAGACGATTTGGGGGTCCTACGAATGGGTATGGTCGATGGAAGCTCCCGAAATCGGCATCGCCGATCTATTTTGGTATTCGAGCTCTTTTCTATACCTGATCGCGCTTTATGTCCGGCTGAAGAGCTCTGGCGAAAGGACCCGGCATCTACTCGATTCCGCCATTCTGCTCATCAGTATATCAGTCATTAGCTGGGGGTACCTGGTGAAACCGGCTTACTACGGAAACGATGACCTGGATTTTTTTACACTTGGGGTAGATTTGATCTATCCTGTGACCTCAGTTCTAAGGTTTTTTATATTGGTCGTTTGGCTGCTTAACGGTGAGCGGAGGTTTAACAGCAAGGCACTATTGTTTCTAATGGGCGGATTCGTATGTTACGTTTTTGGAGATTTGCTATATTTGTTTCTCATCGACATACATCATATGGATTCGCTAGAGACATGGATCGATCCATTCTGGGCATCTGCCTCCTTCTGCTTGGCCTTGGCTGGCTTGTATTCGCTGAATCCGGCTTCGCGACCGATCCTGACTGGTGACACGCGCAGCGTCCGGATTCTCCGTTTTTCCGTGCCTTATATCGGTCTTCTCCTGTTCGTCGGGCTCTTCAGTGCTGGGCAGCCTTTGAACAGTATCTTTTTTGCAGGCCTTACGAGTATTATTGTGCTGATCTTTGTCAGGCAGGTGATGTTTCTGCTAGATTGTGAGAAGCTGCTTGAGCAGTTGAAGCATGCGCTCGAACGGTCGGAATACCTGGCCAGCTACGATAGCCTAACGGGACTGCTCAACCGCAGGACGTTCGAACAAGAGCTCACTATCATGCTTTCATCTGCCGCAGTGAGGCAGGAGCAGGTGGCCGTCCTATTCTTCGATTTGGACAAGTTCAAAATCGTTAATGACCTGTATGGTCACCATACGGGAGATCTGCTGCTGCAGGCCGTCGCGGAACATATGACTCTGCTACAGCATGAAGGTATGCGCTGCGCGCGATTCGGCGGTGATGAATTCGTGATAAGTATCGCCACTCCAAGTGAATGGATCGGCCGATTGGATGAAATCGCCGGTATTATTATACAGGGTATCCCCCAACGTTTCGAGCTAGAGGGAAATGTCATCAACACTTCGCTGAGCGTAGGCATAGCAGTTTTTCCCGATCATGCCCTTAACGTGACTGATTTGATCAAAAGAGCTGACCAAAACATGTACCTGGCGAAACGTGGTGGTAGCTTCTCACCCTAGATATACGCTGTCTTGTACAAAGCTTTAGTAACGGCAATTTGGGAAATCCTAACTTACAGGACATTAGTCTTGAATCATGAGGGCTTAGGAAAGTTGTTGTGATTTTCATCACAGATAAAACACTTACATAGTATGTAATATGTTAAAATATCAGAAGGCATTACCGCTTCACTAACTTAATACTTAGCAAGCTATGATTGCTATGGGCACACTATAGCAGGAGCAGCTTCTGGAGAGACCGCGGAAATTCCGCTGCGCCGAAGGGTTCACAATCTCAGGCAAAAGGACAGAAGAGTACTGAATATGTATTTGTTATGCTGATCGTTGTTAGCAGGATAAGTATTATTCGATATTCTTATGAACCGGGAGATTGGAGGACGTCCAGTCTCTTTTTTTATTGGCACCAAGGTATTGTATTCATAAGGGGGAACTAGGTATGGCACAACCAGAATTAAAGAGAGAGCTAGCAAATCGGCATGTTCAACTTATCGCCATCGGCGGCACCATTGGTACGGGATTGTTCTTAGGATCGGGTAAAGCGATTCAACAGGCAGGCCCATCCATCATGCTTACGTATTTCATCGTGGGGATCGCCGTGTTTTTCGTGATGAGAGCACTGGGAGAACTTCTGTTGTCTAAAGCGGGTTATCAATCTTTTACAGATATTGCTGAAGACTATCTTGGATCTCGGGCCGCGTTTATAACGGGTTGGACCTATTGGTTTTGCTGGATCATGACGGCTATGGCTGATGTGATTGCAGTTGGCGTATATGTACAGTATTGGTTCGATATCCCGCAATGGGTACCTGCCATCGTCTGCTTAATCATTTTATTAGGGCTCAACCTGTTAACGGTAAAAAATTTCGGAGAACTGGAGTTTTGGTTTGCCTTAATCAAAGTGATCACGATTCTTGCATTGATTGGCATTGGGGTCATTTTGCTGATCATGGGATTTAAGACGGATGCAGGATCGGTAACGGTAACAAACCTTTGGGAACACGGGGGCGTTTTTCCGAACGGCATTTCAGGCTTCTTATTTTCCTTTCAAATGGTGGTATTCGCCTATGTCGGTGTGGAATTAGTGGGGGTATCGGCAGCGGAAACATCCAATCCGGAAAAAAACATCCCATCGGCTATCAATAAAATTCCTCTACGGATTTTATTTTTCTACGTTGGCGCGTTGTTCGTCCTGCTGTGCATTAACCCATGGACGGAGCTCAGCCCGGCCGAAAGTCCTTTCGTTAAAACCTTTACTTTAGTAGGGATTCCGATTGCCGCGGGGATTATTAATTTTGTCGTATTAACTTCAGCCGCTTCAGCTTGCAACAGCGGGATGTTCTCAACAAGCCGGATTCTCTATAGTTTAAGCAAGAAACAGCAGGCGTCTTCTCATTTTGCCAAACTGAATAAAAATCATGTGCCAGGGAATTCGTTATTCATATCCACGCTTGTCATATCCGTTGGCGCTCTTTTGAGCAAACTTATTCCGGAGCAGGCATTTGGAATCGTGACAACGATAAGTGCCATTTGTTTTATTTGGGTGTGGGGCGTCGTTCTCGTCTGCCATATCAGATATAAGAAGACCCGGCCGGAATTACAGGCAAAATCAAAATTCAAAGCACCCTTTACGCCATTTATTAATTATGTTGTCTTAGCGTTGTTTGCCGGGATTCTCATCATTATGCTGTTCGCTAGCGAAACACGTCCGGCTTTATTGTTCACCCCGCTATGGTTTATTCTATTATTTATGCTATATCCCAATAAAAGCAAAAAGGAAAAAAGCAGCAATATAGCGACGAACATTAAATAGATTTGCTGTTATGAACGCATTGACTGAGAGGAACCATCAAAGGGCAGCAAGAAAATGATGTTTTTTCGTTTGACCCGGAGGTAGTAAAATTCTTCTTAGGCCGAAGGATATCCCTTGGCATAGGAGAAGCCCCTTTATCATTTAATTGATGGAGGGGCTTCATCTATGTAAAATACAGAACAGATTATATACTAAAGATCATACTTCTCTTTTTCCCAATCAAAAATGGATTTCAATAAGTTTAGAGCCAACATCTGATCATTCAATGGACGCTCAATGAGCAACTCAGCAATCTGCCCAAGGGCATCTTTTTTCTCCATCGGTCCTATATATCGAAATAATTCCTCTAACGATATGTCCAGACCGAAGACCATTTTCTCCAGTGTTTCGAGAGTTAGGTTCTTCTCCCCACGTTCGACTTGTCCCACATAGTTTGTATGTAAACCTGAAAGTTCTCCCAGTTGTTCTTGGGACAAGCCCTTTTCTTTACGCAGTCTTCGAATTCTCTCTCCGATTTTTCTTACAAGTTCGGATTTGGACTCATCCGGCATCTTAACTCACCTCATAACAAGCTTACCTGAGGAAATATGTCTTATTAACACACTATAAATGTTAATTGACTTTTAAATAACATTAATAGATAATCATTTTTATGAGGTAGCATTTCCCATTACATACAATAAAATTCGATGTTACTCTAAACAATAAATTTACACCTTGATACGAAGGAGGCCCCGCCCTTGCGCTCTTCCATCCTAAAATCCCTCAAGCCGGATATCATTGTCGAAATGTTGGAAATGGCTTTTCACTTCGAGAATTGGGACAAGCTACTGAACACATCGGATATTCTCTACAGCTATGCACAGTGCATTTATGAAGAGCGGCAGTATTTCAAGGCCAAGAAATTGCCTGTACCGCTGGTAGATATGGCGCGTCCGCTGGTTTACTATTACGGGTTCAGTCAACTGATGCGGGGGATTGCTTGCCAGAAGCAGGGCCAGTATGATCAGGCCAGAGAATCCATCGATAAATATGCGGAACTGGGCTGGATGGAGGATTTAGGGGAAGACGGCATGCAGATTGTCGAGGAGTTCAGGTTCCTGGCGAGGGCAAATGGATATGCGCTGGATATTTTGTCGGGGAAGACGGAGCGGCTGGCGGAATATGTATGTTTTTTAAAGGACAATCCGGAGGAGCTGCTGCCGGGGCTGGGTACGATATTGCAGGCTGCGCTGCGGCATAATCTGAATGTGGATAATCTGTTAGATACGTTTACGGAGCAGGCTGCTGAGTTTGGGGAGTATGAGGATGCAGGCAATGTCTCGCATTATTATAGCTATTGTTATCACTTGGCTTTATACCATAAGCAGGCAGGCAGACAAGATAAAGCGTTGAAATACGTGATGCAGGCATTGATTCTGGCTCACCAGTCGTGGAATGACAGGAATTTTAAAAAATGTATGGCCCTATTCGAATCGCTGCGGGAAGGGGCGACAGAGGAACGGATTCGGCAGTTTGAGGAATGCTTGAGGGGATGTCTGATGGAGGTTTACCAGCAGCCGGTTTAGTCTGTTCGTCTTCCTCATCGGAGGGAGCTGCAAATCACAGGCTTAATACCCAAAAAAGTAAGCGGTGAAGCTAAATCGCGGTGAACCGTACTATAAGTAGGGGCAAGTTTTTTTGCGGCTTTCCTTGCGGGGCATGGGTTTGAATATATGTGCGCAGGCGATTTTATTTAGCGCTCTTAGGTTCAATAAGGCTGTGGTTACGTAGAGTTTAGTTGTGCTAGCGATAAAGAATCGGCTAGCAGAGCTCATATTACCGGCCGCTCCGCTCCATGACAGTCGTCCATCTCCTGATTCCACTTGCAGAACCACCTCATCGTATTTTCCCAACCTATGCATTGTTGATATCTATTCTATGGTCAAAATATATACTGATTGTCTTAGAGAAGACATGCCGTTGTATTTTTCGATAGAAACTGACAAAAAAGTATCCCAACATTATAATTGTTATATATATCCTATAGGCGGCACTGACCAGGAGGACGGCATGCAATTTCAACCAATGTATTATGATGGGGAATTATTTCTACCGAAGATCGAATTAAATATGACGTCGAACCAAGCGATTGGCATTATAACGGACTTGAAGCGAAAGCAGCTTTTAATGAATCAATTAGTGAATCATTCCCAATATTATTTATTTCGGGCTGGGCAAAGCGAGTATATGCGTTTAACGGTGGAAGAGCTAATCACTTTTCTAATCAAAGTAACGGAGAAGAATGAGCGTGTCGCTTTCTTAATGGATTATTTTGCTATAAAAGAAGAACGGAAGGTAAAAATCAAGGATCTAAGCTCATCGAAAAGGATGTATGTGACATTGCTGCGTGTCTTTTTTGCACATCAGCCTACACTTGTACTGGAGGAACCCTATTTTTACTTGGAAGAACAAGATCGTCGTCATTTTAAACGGATTTTAGATGACCTTTCGAAAGAAAAGCAGATTTTAATTTTAACTTCGAATTTAGAGGATGCCATTATTTCCTGTGATGCCATTTATCGATTGAACGAATCGGGATTTCATCAATTGGATATTCGGGACTCAGAAGAGAATAAGCAGGAAGTACAGAAACAAGATGAAGCCAATATAACCTTGCAGAAGATCTCTACAAAAAGAAATGACAAAGTGATTTTATTTAATCCGCCTGAAATCGATTTTATAGAAAGTATAGATGGTTCGATCCTTGTTCATGCGGGTGGGGAAAATTATGATTGTGGTTTGACGCTAACCGAGCTCGAGCAGAGATTGTTAAATTTCGGGTTTTATAGGTGCCATCGATCATACATCGTTAATCTGCAAAAAGTTAGAGAGATTATTACATGGACGAAGAATAGCTACAGCTTGCGATTAAATACAGATAAAGATGCCGTGGTTCCGTTATCTCGTTCAAAATTGCATGAATTAAAAGTACTCCTTAACATTTAATTTCCGGAGTAATGCTGAACCAATCAAGCATTCAATGGTACCATTCAGGCGATAACAGCTACATTTCGGCGGGTTTTGATGGCTGGAAGCATGCAATCTGTATATGTTTAAGTCATCAACTCTAAGGAAGTGGCGTTTATGGATGTTATCCAAGTAGAACGTATTCGAAAGAGATTTGGAAATAAGGATGCGTTAGCAGATGTGTCTTTTTCAATTCCGAAAGGTGAAATTTTTGGTTTCCTAGGTCCGAGTGGTTCAGGAAAAACAACATTAATTAAGATTTTAACGGCGCAGTTAAATCCGACAAGTGGACAGGCAAGTGCATTCAACCAGCCAGCGGAGATGATGCAGCAGTCTGCACAAAAGATGCGCTTTGGCATTTTGACGGATAACAGTGGTCTATATGAGAGGTTATCGATTGAGGAAAATCTAGAGCTGTATCGTAAGTTATATGATCTTCCTAGATCTTCGATCGATAAGGTGCTGCAGTTTGTAAATTTAAGCGGAGAGCGCAAAAAGAAAGTCAATCTCTTATCGAAAGGGATGCGTCAGCGTGTCATGTTGGCATGCGCGATTATCCATGAGCCAGAATTATTATTTTTAGATGAACCTACTTCGGCTTTAGATCCAGTAAACTCAGCACATATTTATAAAGGATTACGCTACTTAAATGAGAATGGGACAACGATCTTTTTAACAACACATGATATGGCTGAGGCAGAATTGATATGTAACCGTGTAGCGATTCTGTATCAAGGACAAATTCAAACAATGGGCTCACCAAGGGAACTAAAAAAACAGCATCGGGAAAACGTAGTTTGTGTTGACTTAAATAATGGGGAAGCATACGAGCTCCCAATCGGTGAGGAAACAGCTGATCAAATAGCTGATTGGATGAAACGAGGGTTCATTGATCGAATAGAAACGAAAGAGCCAAGTCTGGGTGATATCTTTATTAAAATGACAGGAAGTGAGTTACTATGAGTATCTCATTAAAACGTGTCCGGGCGATATTTGTGAAGGATTATAAAGAATTTTCACGTAATTATGCTGTTTCCATTATGTTGATTTTTCCAGTTATTCTCGCACTTCTTTTTCGGAAGGCAGGTTCGTCTTTGCCTGGAGCCAGCGGTTTTCTTTTTAATACTTCGTTTGTAATACTAACATGTTTCGCACAAGCATGTTTGATTGCGGAAGAAAAGGAGCGTAACACTTTACGGTCGTTAATGTTGACTCCGGCCACGGCCATGGATGTGCTAATTGGTAAAAGTTCATTAGTCTTTGTAATGTCTGCTGTTGTTCTGGCTATTTCTACGTTTATATTTGGCTCTGTGCCAGCTAGTATATGGGCGTTTGTGCCAACAATCATTCTTTCGATTATTCTCTATACAGCAGCCGGGACGATATGTGGTTTATTCTCAAAGACGTTGCTTGAAGCATCATTATCTATACTTCCTGTGGCTTTCGTATTCATGGGGGCGCCTTGGGGAGCGATGTTTGTGAAAGATTATCCAATCTTCAAAGTGCTGGATTATGCGCCAAGCAGTCAGCTTGTGCATTTGCTAGGTATAAGCAATACAGGCTTTACGATGGAAGATTTATTAAAACCCCTCCTCATTACTTTGGCATGGACGGTTGTATTAACGATTGTGTCTGTTGTTTTGTATCAACGACGGTTAAAGGATGAGTAGAAAAAAATTTTACAAAAAAACCACCAGTCGGTTGTCCGTTGAGTAACTCGTCTCCGTATCTTAGATTGTTACACAGTTTACCCAACAATAATTGAATAAGCCTGTGTCCGAGGCATTGGAGATTTAACTGTTCTCCTTATGTGGATTATCCGATCTTTTCTATTTTTATAGAGTTTGATTATACTTTAGCCATTATAGAATCGCGTATTTCTACTGAGGAGGAATCAAATTCCGATGAATTTAGCTGTCAAGTTGATGCAAAAATTCAAAGACCGCGATACCCAGAATAAGCTGAAGTTCTATCGGGACAAAGCGGAGCTCATCAGGAACCGGAATTTGCATGCTTGGGACGATGGGCAGCTTCAAGCGGAATCCCTCCGGCTGCAAGAAAAAGCGAAATCGGGCAAGCCTTTAGATGAGCTGCTTGTCGATGCTTATGCGTTAGTCTGCGAAGCAGCGAAGCGAAAGCTCGGATTACAGCCTTACGATGTCCAGATTATGGCTGCCATCGCTCTGCACGAGCGATATTTGATCGAGCAGCATACCGGTGAAGGAAAAACACTCTCTGCTGTTATGCCTGCATATCTAAATGCACTGACCGGCAAAGGCGTTCATGTGCTGACTTTTAACGATTATTTGGCCAAGCGGGATGCGGAGTGGATGGGCCCGATCTATCGTTTCCTCGGGTTAACGGTAAACTCGGTTCAAGCCGGCATGAGCCTGTCCGAGAAACGGGAAGCATACGCCAAGGATATAACCTATGTTACGGCCAAAGAAGCGGGATTCGATTACTTGCGCGACACAATCGCACTAAGCGAAGCCGATACCGTGCATCGCCCCTTCCACTACGTTATCGTCGACGAAGCGGATTCGCTGCTTCTCGACGAAGCGCGGGTGCCGCTAGTCATCAGCGGCGATTCGGCCTCTTCCAGGAGCGACGACTTTCGTTTCGCAGAAGTGGCTCGGCAGCTCAAGCAAGCAGAGCATTACGACTTCGACGAGTTTCAGCGGAACGTTTACTTAAATGAAGCAGGCGCTGCGAAAGCGGAATCGCTGCTGGGATGCGGCAATTTGTACGATAGCCATAACGGTCACTTGCTGACGTCATTAAATTGCGCGCTGCATGCGGAATCGTTATTAAAGAAAGAAGTCGATTACATCGTCCGGAACGGCAAAATCGAGCTGATCGAAGAATATACCGGCCGCGTAGCGGAGAACCGGTATTTGCCGGACGGGCTGCAAGCCGCGCTTACGGCCAAAGAAGGGCTGCACTCCATTGCCGGCGGGAAAATTCTCGGGACGATCACCATTCAACACTTCATCAGCCTGTATCCGCAGATTTGCGGAATGACGGCTACCGCATATGCTTCCGCAATGGACTTCGAAGACATTTATGCGCTGCAGGTCGTGCAAATTCCGCCGAACCGGCCAAACATTCGGATCGACTATCCGCACCGGATTTATACTCATAAAGAAGCCAAGCTTAAAGCGCTCGTACATGAAATCTCATCCGTCCATAGGACGGGACGTCCCATTCTCATTGGTACGTCAAGCGTCGAAGAATCTGCCCTGCTGGCGGAGGCGCTGGCGGCTGCCGGCGTGCCTTGCCATGTTCTGAATGCGAAGAACGACGCGGAAGAAGCCGACACCATCTCCAAAGCGGGAGAAACCGGCGCCGTGACGGTGTCTACAAATATGGCGGGACGCGGCGTTGACATCCGGCTCGGCGGCGGCGACCCCGCGCAAGCAGAGGTAGTCGCCAAGTTGGGCGGGTTATACGTGATTGGCACCCATGTGAACGAAAGCGTGCGGATCGACGACCAGTTGCGTGGGCGTTCCGGCCGCCAAGGCGACCCGGGAGCTTCCGTTTTTTATGTAAGCTTGGAGGACGAGCTGCTGCTTCGCTTCGGCATTTATAAAGCGGTTCGCGCTCCCAGGCAGGATGAGGCTCTTGAAGAGCCGGTACTCAGCAGCAAGATCATAAGTATTCAGCATATTGTTATGGGCCAAAACTTCGATATCCACAAGGAACTGAACTGTTATTCGGATATGGTGGAGGATCAGAGGCGGCTTCTATACGAGGAGCGGCTCCGAATTTTGAAAGGCGAGAAGCCGATGAGTCCTTCAGAGCAGCGGGTCCGGCTTTTTTATATCGACGAGTTCTGGGCTGAACATCTGGCGTACATTTCTTACCTTCGCGAAAGCATCCACTTGGAGAGCCTTGCCAGCCGCAATCCGATCGACGAATTTCATGCGCAAATCACCGAAGCCTACGAGCAAATTCCTTCTAAAGTAAATAGTGCGTCGGAAAATATGCTTGAAAGGCTCGGAGGTTCGAATGATCCGGCAGAGTGGGAAAAGCTCGGTTTGAAGAGCCCTGCCTCCACTCGGACTTATATTATCAGTGATCAATATATCCAGAATAAGCGCAGCTCATGGACCGGAACGACTGTATTTGCTTATTGGATTCGCATGATTATGAGGCCGATATTCAGACTGTCAAAATATTGATGCAGCGTAGCTTTTTCAAGGATGATCGGGACGAATACGAGCGAACGCTCGATTCATCCTGCGCTGAAAATGTTGAAGCGAAGCGTTGACTCCGTGTTGACTTCGGCAATAAAAAATACATCGCAAGGGCGTACAGGCCCCATGGCGATGTATTCAAAGTTGAAGTACTTTGGATTAAATCTGTTTCCCTAGAATCTGATTATATATCTTGTCCGCGTGGATTTCTCAATTTTATAATCGGTATAACCATACCAACCACTGCCGCCAAAGCTATGGCGGCTTTTTTGCACTCATTTTGAGAGGGCGATTTATATGCCGATGGCAGTTTAAAGTTGGACGAATATATTTGAAGTGGTGGTGAGTCGAGAAAACGTAGTTTGTGTTGACTTAATAAATGGGGAAGCATACGAGCTCCTGATAGGTGAGGGAACGGCTGATCAAATAGCTGATTGGATGAAACGAGGGTTAATTGATCTTTGCCTGGAGCTTTCGGTTTTATTCTAAATACTTCGTTTGTGATACTAAAAAGCCCCAGGAATCAAATTCCTTGGGCTTTTCATATGGCTATTTTTGCAAAGACCTTATTCAACATCATAACAAATCGCCAAGAAACAGTCTATACTTTTTTTTCCAAATCACTTATATTGATCATGCAATAATTCAATAGAAGGAGAGCGGAATATGGACGGATGGAGTCATTTATTACAGGGAAAACTCGGGGTTTGGGTGGAAAGAATTTTTGGAAGGGGTTATCATCCGGAAGAGGCAGTGCAACTGCGCGGCGGAGCGCAGAAAGTCGTTTATTCGGTTTGTTGTTCGAATGGTTTTCGCTTTATTCTGTATGTTTGGGATGTACGGTTGACTACTTTCGCGAAGAACTGGAGCAGGAGGAACAACCTGAGCCCATTTCCGGTTTCGGAGGACGACAATTTCAAATGGTTAACGCCTTTCTGAGGAAGCTTCAAATTCGTACACCGGAGCTCTATCACTTTGAACCGGGAGACCTCAAAGGTGAGGTGGATTTCGCATTTGTCGAGTACATCGAAGGGAGGGAAGCCTCGGATTTCTTTCAAGCCGATCTCGCGACTCAAGATCAAGTATTCGAACCTCTTTCCGGGATGCTGAACAGAATGCATCAACAAACTAGGGCGCATTGGGGAAAACTAGATGAACCGATACCGGAAGAGCCTTCCGGGTGTCATTTACCCATGTTGACAAATGCTTACCGGCAGCTGGAGTATTTGTCCGCTAATATTTCGGAATTTCAGAATCATCACGGCAAGTTTGTTCAAGTAATAGAAGATTTAGCTGCAAAAATTGTAACAAGATCGTGTTACAGCTTCATCCATGCGGAGCTGGGACCGAACCATGTTCTGGTGGATAATCAGTTGCGTCCGTGGTTGATCGATATCGAAGGTGCCTTGTTTTTCGATCCTGAATACGAGCACAGCTTCATGGAGTTCCGGTTCGACAACTACAGGCGTTACTTGAAGCATACTCAGCTGGACCCTCATAGGATGGCTTTCTATAAGTTGTATCATCATATTTCCTACAGTGCTGGTCCCCACCGGTTGCTTCAAAGAGGATATCCAGACGCAGAATTAGTTAAACAAATCATGGAGTTTAATACGCAGAGTGCCCTTCAGATTCTTACAGATTATTTATAAATGAACCAAGATTTTAGGTGAATCTTTGAACGGGCCATCCATCCGGATGGCCTCTAATAAATTTGCCGTTACAGACAACAAGGAGAACCGTAGCATAAGTAACGGCAAGTTTTACCTGGATTTTCATGAAGAGAGCAGCTCATAGTGGTAGTCACTAGTGCTGCTCTCTGTACTAAGATCCGAACTTTTTAACGACAGGAATCCAAATTTCCATTTCATACATGTTGTTACCGCGATCGTAAGTCATTTCCAACTCGGGACCGTTTGCGGATTCATAATTAGAGCTCGGAAACCATTCTCCCCAAATACGCTTCCAAAAATCTTGAATATTGCTCTGTCCGTCGGCGTAAAGACCGGTTGAGAATATTGCGTAAGTTTGTGGGGGGATCTGAAGCTTCTCGAACCCATCCGGCAAGCCGCTCTGGGGTAAGAAATAACCGATCATGTAGGATAAATTTTCTTGCTTTTTGTTGTATAATACCCCGTGGATCTGGGAAGTATCTCCTAGTCCTGCAACGGTACGAATACGATTAACAGTTCCATCGGAGATACATCTGGTCCAAAAAGCAGGTATTTCAATAAACGGATTCTCGTCATCGGCATTGACCAGAGTCGAAACACCGAACATTTCAAAGGCTTGTTTTTCCTCGATTTTGTAGTTCATTTCCACATCTCCTCGAATCGAAATATGAAAGGATAGCCGAGGATAGGCTTTTAGTGACACGCCTTTGTTGCGCGCTGACATTGGCATCTCACTATGCATTTTTTTGAATGCTCTGGAGAATGCCTCGGGCGATTCGTAACCATACTTCAAAGCGATGTCGATGACCTTTGCACCGCTTTGTTGCAGTTCAAATGCGGGAAGGGTAAGCCGTCTGCGCCGAATGTATTCTGAAAGACTTTTCGTAGTGCCTTGGCACCGGAATCGTCAGCCTATCATGCAGATTATCCTACACCATCACTTTCTAACAAGGAATAGAAATTATCACGGTCTGCGTCATCAAATTTGCCAAGTGTCCGTACCCTAACAAATTCATGTCCGCCATACATGTTTATTTCCTCACCGTACCTATTGTAGAGCGCGATCATATTGCCATCCTGATTCAACTCCATGTACCCGTAACATTTTGCTTCAGGCGCTTCACCGTAAAAGAGCGTAAATCTGACTTTGATCACTCTGAGCATGCTGATCCTCCTTTTCTGTCTTTCGTATTGGCTTTGAATTTATACAGTATCCTCCATAAAATGTCAACCGATAAAGTTTCCACGTGATTAAATCAAAAACCCCCGGCATCCCGCCGGGGGTTCAACTATGCATAAATAAAGTTTGCGCACAAAGAAGCACTATGCTATGATTGAAGAACTACTGATGTTATTTAAAAAACCAAATAGTAATCCCATCTTATTTACACTTTAACCTTACCACACGACATTACGGTTTGTCAAACTTTCTTTTTCTTCAAATTCGAATGAAGGAGTGCATGCAGGAAGATGATAAGCGCGGAGGATTGGAAGCAAGAGCAGCAGCGGCTAGATCTGGTTACGGAAAAGCTGCAAGCGAGAATATCCGAACTGGAGCCGGAGGTTGCCGGGCTGCATAGTCAGGTGGCGGACATCCGCAAACAATTTTGGCAGGAAGTTACCGTCAACACGAGCACGGACGAAGATTTTGAAGAAACCTTCTACAGTATCAGGCAGCAAGAAGCGTTATTGTCTGAACGGGAGCGAAGCCACAAGCAGCGCGTGCAGCAATGGAACAACATGAAACGGCTGCTGTCATCTCCCTACTTTGGGCGCATCGTTTTCCATGAGGATGGCTTGAGCTTCAGCGAGCAGGTTTATATCGGGGTGTCATCCTTCGTCGATTCAGACGGCATGAATTTCCTGGTTTATGACTGGCGTACTCCGATCGCAAGCATGTACTACGATTATTCCCCGGGAGCGGCCGGATATGACACGCCAGGTGGAACTATCTCGGGCACGATGAAGCTGAAACGGCAGTATCAGATCCGCGATGGGGAGCTGCAGAACGTGTTCGACACGAGCGTAACGATCGGCGACGAATTGCTGCAGCAGGTGCTCGGTAAGGGTGCGGACAATCAGATGAAGAGCATCGTCGCGACGATCCAGAAGGAGCAAAACGCCATTATCCGCGATGACACAAGCCGGATGCTTATCGTGCAGGGGGCGGCCGGCAGCGGGAAAACCTCGGCAGCGCTTCAGCGGGTGGCGTATTTACTTTATACACACCGCGAGCGGCTCAAGGCGGATCAAATCGTTCTTTTTTCGCCTAATCCGATGTTTAACAGCTATGTATCGACCGTTCTTCCCGAGCTCGGTGAAGAAAACATGCAGCAGACGACCTTTCAGGAATATCTGGACCACTGGCTTGGCGGGACGTTCCGTATAGAGGACCCTTTTGACCAAATCGAATATGTGCTGACAGAAGCATCAAGCCATGGGTATGAGGCCCGGCTAAAAGGGATTGAGTACAAGGCATCGGCAGATTTTCTGCAAGCTCTCCGGAATTATGCGCAGTGGCTGGAGCAGCAGGGCATGCGTTTCACAAGCATCCGCTTTCGGGACCGCGATTTGATCACGGCCAAGCAAATGGAATCCGTATTTTACAGCTATGATCCCTCTATTCGCATGACCAATCGCATCGCTATGCTGAAGGAGTGGCAGCTGCGTGAATTGACCTTGCTGGAAAGCAAGGAACGTGAGGCGCTCTGGGTACAGGAAGAGCTCGATTATCTCGACAACGATCAGTACGCTGAGGCGTATCATGCACTGCACAAGGAGAGGGGCGTGTTTGATTTTGCCGAGCAGTATGAAGAGATCCGCGAAAGGCTGAACAGCAAGCGCAGACCGGACGAGGGGGATTTCGACTATGCCGAGCGGGAGGAAGAGCTGCTGCGCCGGATGATCGTGAAGGAGCAGTTTAAACCGCTGAAGCGAAGCGTGAAGCGGATGCTATTCATCGATATGGCTCAGCTGTACATTCAATTGTTTGAAGAAGAGGATGCTTTTAAAAAGATGACGAATGAAGCTGAAATTCCCTCGCTCTGGCCGGAAATCTGTGAACAGACCAAGGAGAAGCTGGGCCGGCTCGAGCTTTTTTATGAAGATGCGACACCGTACCTGTATTTAAAAGAGCTCATCGAGGGCGTTCGGACGAACACGGAGATTCGCCATGTATTCGTGGACGAGGGTCAGGATTATTCGATGTTTCAATATGAGTTCCTCAAAACAATGTTTCCCCGTGCCCGCATGACGGTGCTTGGCGATTTCGGTCAGGCCATTTTTACCCAGGCAACGGAGCTGTACGGTGAAGATTCGCCGCTCATCCGGCTGTACGGGGAATCTGACACGAGGTTGTTCCGCCTGGTTCGCAGTTACCGGTCAACCCGCGAGATTGTGGAATTCACGAAGTCTCTGCTGCAGGGCGCCAAGGAGATCGTACCTTTTGAACGAAGTGGCAGGAAACCGCTTCTCTCCAAGGCGGGCAGCTGCGAGAAGCGGGCAGCGCGAATAGCTGAGCATCTCGCGGCGCTTCAGGAGGAGGGCTTCGTCTCCATCGGCGTCATTACGAAGACAGCGGCCGAAAGCAAAGAGGCTTATGATCTCTTGACGTCTCAGGGATGCCAGGGGCTGAAGCTTGTGACGAAGAGCACGCCCACCTTCGAGAAGGGAACATTGATCATCCCGGTATACCTCGCTAAGGGCGTTGAATTCGACGCCGTTCTCATCTATGACGCTTCTTCGCAGACGTATCATCGGGAGAGCGAGCGCAAGCTGTTTTATACCGCATGTACGCGTGCCATGCATCGGCTTCTGCTATATACGACAGGAGATTGGACGCCATTCATTCAGGCGTTGGATACGTCCTTGTATGAGGTAGAGCAATATATAAGCTGAACTTAAGATTTTCCCATCAGATACCAGTCGCAACTACGAGGAACGTTTGGACTTCCGGCCGCTGTTGTCTCCAGATTTCTTCATTTAAACCAATCTTCGCGGTTGAAATCCGGAGACAAAGGCGATCGCTATCGCTCCTACAGTTCCAAACTTCCCCTTCGTTACTCCTTACCCTGATGTCATTTTTTAAAGTTCATCTTATATTGGAGGGGGCTTTTGGATTACCCAATTATAAACAACGAAGGAGCTGCCGAGGCAAGCTCCTTTCGCATTTTTTAGCCGATTGTTTCGTTAAGCTGAACCTTATCATCCCCGAGTTGCACACCCTTCCAACAGGAGCGGATTACTTCATGCACGCTGTCGCTGGTTAATTCGAAGATCCCTTGCAGATGGGCTTTCAAAATGTAAACTAATGTCCCGTAGTGCATCTGCACCATCAGCTTCGGATTCAGGGGGGTAAACAACTTCTGCTGAATGGCTTCTTCATACAACTTGTTCATAGGCCCGCACCAGCCATCTGTATAGGCTGCCTGCTTCACCTCATCATAAATGTAAGGCGAGAACGAATACTGCTCAATAAATTGAAAGCCCTGTGGATATTTTTTACCTAAGTCGACAACCCGATTCCAACCTAATTCGAACTTTTCACGAATCGTTCTGCCCTGCAATAAACCTTCGCGCACATACTCTCCGTTGAATGTGACAATTGCTTTGTACAACTCGTTTACAATATCTTCTTTACTTTGAAAGTAATGATAAATATTCCCGGTCGATACGCCAGATTCCTTGGCTATTAGCGCCATTGAGGTAGCCTGTAATTCCTTCCGAATGATAATGTTAAGTGTCGTGTCGAGAACGGCCCGCTGCACCTTGTTATATTTTTCAAACATTCAGCTCTTCCTTTCCCAGCATCAAATCGAACGTTCATTCTAATCTAGAATATACTTAATACGTTCTTCAGTCAATACAGCCTATGGTAGTAGCGGGAGAAGGTTATAATATCGTTACATATAATTTTTAGCGATGGTTTCCAAATAATCTTCGATGGGCACAGAGTTTCTAAGAGCCATCAGGTCGTTGCCTGCTGCGCCGATAACGGTACGGAATTTCTTGCTTTCCCCCGTCGCCAGAGCGACAATGGCATCCACAATGATTTGAGGGTCATCCAGACGGCCACTGGTATCGGCGGTATTCATTAAATTTTGCACTTCCGTCATCAAATCATCGTAATCTTTAATATTCTCATCCCTGTTCCAAGTGACGCTTTCTTTAAAATTATTTCCTGTAGACCCGCCCTGCTCGATCAATCTAAGCTCGATATTGAATGGCTTCAGTTCGTAATAGAGACCTTCCGTCAATCCTTCTAAGGCGAATTTGGACATGTTGTAAAGCGATCCAAGCGGCACCGCTGTCGTGATCCCCATGAAGGAGCTGATATTGATAAACATGCCCCCTCCATTGGCTCTGTAATGTGGCAAAAATTTACGAATAACATTGATCGGTCCCCGCGCATTAACGGCGAACTGCCAATCGATCGCGTCCTCTTGGGCTAGCTCCAACGGGCCGTAAGTACCCATACCGGCATTATTGACGACGACGTCAATTTTCCCGAAAGCGGCTATGGCTTGTTCCACGGCCATTTGAACCTGCTCCACTTTTGTGACATCTAATTTGAAAATTTTAATATTGTCATAAGCCGTAAGTTCAGTTTCTTTCTCGGGCGTACGCATGGTGGCCGCGACGTTCCATCCCATTTGAGCAAATCGAATCGCCGTTAGTTTACCCAATCCTGAACTGGTCCCCGTAATAAAGACTGTTTTACTCATCATAAAACCTCCAATATATAAATTGAACATTCATTCTATACCTAACAAAAGATTAGATCGAATGTTCATTCTGATTCTATTATGCAGTAACTTGTTTGTCAAATGATTACGTAAGCCACTTCTGGAAATCAACGAATGACCCATTCTTTTCGGGATAAATTGCTGAAATTTCTGGGACATGTTTTGCTATAACATTCTTGTCAAAGGTGGATTTGAAAGCTTTTGAGAGATGTTCCAGGATGGGATTTTTCCAACATCACCCAGAGGGGATAGTGTGATAAAGTTATCGTATGAATTATTAGGAGGATGAGTATGAAGCTTCCTGAGTCACAATCAAAGGCATTTTCACAGATGAACGCAGCAGAATTTCAGCAATACGTAAGGGAATACAGCAAGGTCAAAGGATTCGACACGAGTACCATCGAGCAGAGAACGCTGTACCTCATGACCGAAGTGGGGGAGCTGGCGAAAGAGGTTCTGAATGTTTCCTTCTCTCCTGATGAAGAGAAGCGGGAGAACCTGGGGTTTGAAATGTATGATGTGGTATGGAATATCTTCGATCTTGCCAACAAGCTTGGGATTGATCTCGAACAAGCATTCACGCAAAAGATGGCAATCAATGAGAAACGAACATGGGAATAGAAGGGGGGCAACGACAGAATGGAAGAGGAACAAAAGGATGTGTGGACGCTCGTTCAGCAGACGGTGATCCTGCTCGGGTCTCCCGACTCCGAAATTCGGGAAGAAGCGTACTCCGCTCTGTTCAATTGGCTGCTGGAGGAGAACGCACTCGGGAAGTCCCAAATGGAAGAACTGCTTCAGCAATCCGTTTCAGATAGCGGATTGTTTTACGGGATCGGGGAGAAGGAGACGGACAGCGTCTTTAAGCGCACGTTTACCTCTCTATTGATTGCCCTGTTGCTTACCTGCGATAATCGGGAACCATACTTAACTAGAGAAAGCTATGACCTCGCTCTGAATGCACTGGTTCGCTATTGCCATTTGGAAAACGATTTTCGCGGATACGTGGAGGTAAAGGGATGGGCGCATGCCGCTGCGCATGTTGCGGATGCGTTGGATGAATGTGCGGTGAGTCGCTATGCGGGAGCGGAGGAATGTGCCGAAATCTGGACGGGCGTACAGGCCTTGCTCGAAAGACCCGCCGAGGTTTATCAGAGAGAAGAGGACGAACGGCTCGCTACGGCGATCGTCTCTATGATTCAGAGTCAAAAGGTTTCCTTTGCCACGATTTGCGAGTGGTTGGGGAAAATGGAGCCGGCGCGAACGAGGAGCGTGGAAAGCTACACCCTCAACACGAACCGTAAGCACTTCCTTCGCTGCCTGTATACAAGGCTCTATGATCAGAGGGAAAAGTTCGAAGAAACGGGAATGGAACTGAATCGGCTTCTGGAACTGGAGAAGCGCTTCAATCCGTTTCGTTTACAGGCATAGAATTTATGATTTTTTGTTCCAAGTTTAAGATTGATATGCTACCAGCTTAGTTAGATGTACATATAGTAGACTTCAAAAATCTGAAGAGTACTTAAAGAGGGCGAAGAATTTCGCCCTTTTAGTAGTACGGGGAACACAGAAGCAGCCAAAGAGAAGCGTTCGCTTAAAGAAAAAGGTCATCCCTATTAGATGGCCTTAAAGTATGCCGTTAGATAGAGCCGATTGGATTATCAGAGTGATAGAGAAGTAAGGAAAACGGCCCTATCTAATGTCAAACGCTCTTTGGGCTTGAAACGGCAGGGCGCTTGGCTTTAGCGTTATCGGCAGAGAATCGGCTGATTAAGAATTTATAGAGGTTACCGGTCAGCAGCCCTATAAAGAGATAGATCAAGCCGCCGAACAAAGCGTACACCACGCTTCCCGCAAGGGCGGATAGGCAGCCGAAAATGATCTGGTCTTTCACCTTGATTGGCGATGTCGGCGGGTCCGTCAGCATGAAGAAGCCGAAGAACAAGGCGGCATTTATAAAAGGGGGCCGGAGCGCATCCGAAGCGTCACCCGCATGAAACAGACCCATCAGCAGCTGGAGCACAAAATAAACGGCAAAGAATGAAAACAGCTGAGGAAATTTATTAACCCGGTTCGTTACAGCGTATCCGCCAATGAGCAGGAATACAACCATCCATACCGGCAGATCCCCGAACGCCCCCCACCAGCTTTGCCCTGTTCCGAAGATAATGACGGACATAAGCAGTCCGAAGGCGGCCGGATTAAATACCGGTTTTTTCTTGTATATGAGAAAATGTTTGGACAATATGGCGATAGCCGCAGTCAGCGCCACCTCGGGCCAGGAGGTCGCAGTGCCCAGAATTAAGGCGATAATGAGACCCGTTACTGCCGCTCCGTCCGGCAAAATCCGCTTGCGCTTTTCGATCAAGGAAAAAAGGATATCCAGAACTAAAGAAACGCCTATGGAAACCGCGCCATTGATCAGGCCTTTTGGATCGAGAGCTCCCAAAGAGGCGATCAGCAGGTATGCGGCTAGGGTGGCTACCACGTAGGCCTTAGGTGATTTTATCCATTGCTTGAAAGTCATGCTTCTTCCCTCCCGGCAGTATCAATTTGTAAATCGGGTGTAATCCAGATGCCCTGAAGCTCTGCCTGCGTTATGAGCGTCTTTCCGCCCTCCGTGCCGAGAAGGAACGATGCGGTGGAGAATGCATCTGCCTGCATGGCGTATGGAGCGATGACGGTGCAGCTGATCCAGTCATTCGGGGAACTCTCCGAGACCGGATTGATGATGTGATGCATGCCGGCCTGGTTGGCGCTGCGGCGTTCATAGCTTCCGGAGGTACACACCGCTTGGCCGGATACTTCAATGACTTGTATGCTTCGCTCCTTATGCAGGGGATGCCGGATGCCAATCTTCCACGGCTCTCCCTGCTTATCCATTCCTCCGGCGTACAGGTCGCCCCCCGCGTTGATGATGAATCCAGGGAATGCCTTCAGCTCGCTTGCGGCCAGATCGATCGCAAAGCCTTTGGCTACTGCGCCCAGATCGATTACGAGCCGTTTGTGCAGCAGCAGGGTGCGATCCCTTGCATTCAGCACGATGTCCCGATAGGTAACGGAATCGGCTGAGCGGCTGTTCAGCCGTTCGCCTGTTAAATAATGGCGGTTGAAGCCATGCTTATCCATGATTTTCCCTATCGTAGGGTCAAAGACACCCTCTGTCCATGCAGCCAGTTCGACTGCGAATCGGATGGGCTCGAACAGGAATGGGCTCACCTGAACCGGAGTCCCCGTTTCCCGGCAGGCTTTCATCAGTTCGCTGTCCGGGCTGAAGCGGCTGCAGGCCAGCTCGATCTTCCGGAAAGCTTCAAAGGCGCGGTTCATGCCTATTTCCGCCTGATCCATTTCTTCCTCATCGCGAACGACAATTTGAATATCGACAACCGTATCCATACAGAGCTTGGTTCTTCTCAGCACATCCATATCAAGCATTCCTTGCGCTCATCAGGGCATCCTGGACGGCGGATTGAAAGGCCGCGGTACTGTAAGTGGCGCCGGATACGTTCGTTACCTGAGAGCTTTGATTGCGCAGGACCTCGGCAGGCAGACCGGCCACATCGCTCTCCGAGTAATGCATGCCGAACCGGCTGATTTCCACATCGGTAATTTTGTCGTTCGTAATCGTCAGTATCACTTGGATGGAACCTCGGCGGTTGCTTCCCATCCCGGTATACGTGCCGTCCTTGAAGATGCTCTTTCTGGCGGGGATACTGCTTGGGGACGAATCCGTCGCTTGCGAAGCATCGGAATTGCCGGAGTACGGGACAGCGGGAACGGCAGATGCCGCCGGTGTTGTTGACACATCCGCAGATGAAGTGTTATCTGTGAATATACGGTTTGATTGAATGCCGCCCGGGTCACTCAGCGGGTACTGCTGACCGGAAGCCTGATCTGCTGTCGTTATATAACCAGCGGCATATACGGCTGTGACAGCGGCCGAACAGAGCACGATCCATTTGTTTTTCATTTTGGCCATGTAGATTCCTCCAATACGCCTTAAGATTGATATGCAATGGTATTCTTCCTGTGCTGATGATTTGAGTATAGTTTTGCATTCTTTAAATTTTCTTAAAAATAGTTCATGGACTCTACATTCCATTTGCAGGAAGGGATATAAACGTATGCGTGTACTTGTAGTAGAAGACGATGCTTCTCTCCTTAAGGTGATCTGCGACATCTTTGAAGGGGAATCCTACGAGACGGACGGCGTGGATACAGGAGATGAAGGCTGCTATTTGGCTGAGCAGGGGATCTATGATTTGATTATCCTGGATTGTATGCTTCCCGGCATGTCAGGCATTGAAATAGTCGAAAGGCTGCGCTCCCGGTCGATGCTTGTGCCGATCATCCTCCTGACCGCCAAAGACGCCCCGGAGGATCTGGTCGCCGGTCTGGATGCCGGAGCGGATGATTATATCACGAAGCCGTTTGCGGTTTCGGAACTGCTTGCACGGTCAAGAGCCGTGCTGAGAAGGCGCGGAACCATTAGCCAGGAGGGCGAGCTAAGCTGCGGGCCCATCCGGCTGATTCAGACGACAAGGGAGGTTTATTGCGGGGAAACGTCGCTGGATCTGACGGCGACTGAATTTGAGCTGCTAGAGTATTTCCTCAGCAACCGGGGCCAGATACTGACCCGGGAGCAGATCATCGACCGGGTATGGGGGTTCGATTCCGGGGCCGCTACGTCTGCTGTTGACGTCTACGTGCATCATCTGCGCAGAAAGCTCGCGGCCGGAGGAGCAGACGGCTTTCTCCGGACCGTGAGAGGCATCGGCTATATGCTGCCCGGTGAAGCTCATGTTTAACAGTATCCGCAGAAGGCTCGTTATTTTGAATGCTACCGTGTTCCTGCTTGTATTTGCGGTGCTGGGTGTACTGCTGTATATACACATGCAATACCGTCTGCTCCATGAGACGGATGAGTCTCTTCTGCAGGCAAAAAGCCGGATCCAGTCCATGAACACCACGCACGACCTGCTGAAGCCTCAGAAACCGGACCAGGAGCAGGATGACAGGATCGCCTACTTATTCTGGGATGCCAATGGCCAGCCAGCCGGGCAAATCACTCTGAAGGCTTTTCCCTTGGATCAGGCGGGAAAATTCCATGAAAGGGAGAATGAGGAGAGGGCTAAAACGGTAAGCGTGGAGGGGAACCGCTATCGGGTTCTGCAAATTCCGGTATCGGTGGAAACGAACGGCACGGTCATCACTTCCGTTAGCCTGGTGAAGAACATCAGGGATGTAGAGCGTACACTCGATTCCTTGCTAAGAGATATTGGTCTCGGTGTGCTGGCTGGGGCGATCATTTTTATCCTGGCGGGTATATTTCTGGCGAACCGCGCTTTAATTCCGATACGCAGCGCTTGGGACAAGCAGCAGCGGTTTGTAGCCGACGCTTCCCATGAACTGCGGACGCCGACAGCCATTATCCGCGCTCAGAGCGAGCTCATTTTGAAATCTCCAACCCGCACGATCGAGCAGGAAAGCCCGAAGGTTGCGGTCATTCTGCAGGAGGCGAGACGAATGGGCAAGCTGCTGGACGATCTTCTCACGCTGGCCCGGTCAGATTCCAACCGGCTTGAAATTCAGCCCGGCCTCTTCGCCTTGGATGCTATGCTTGCAGAACTGGCGGATCACTTCAGGCTGCTGGCGGATATCAAGAAGATTTCGATTCAAACTGAAATGGATACGCCGCTTTCGCTATGGGGAGATGAGGCCCGCATCCGCCAGCTGTTGATCATTCTGCTGGATAATGCGCTGAAATATACATCGTCCGGCGGAGTCATCAGCTTAATCGCAAGGTATCAATCCCATCATGTGGCCATAAGCGTTTCGGATAGTGGCCGCGGAATTGCGAGTGAGGATCTTGCTCATATCTTTGACCGTTTCTATCGCGGAGATAAAGTCAGATCGCGGGCCGAGGAGGGCATGGGTCTGGGTTTATCGATTGCCCAGTGGATTGTAGACGTCCATGGCGGGACCATTCACGTATTCTCCAAGCCGGGTCAGGGCACGCGCGTGGCACTGCTATTCCCCAGGAAAAAACACTAAGAATACTTTCAAGCTCTATTTGAAGCAGAACAAAATGGAAGCTGGACTCAGAAAGTCCCATGCTCACAGTGCCCACTGGCATCATTTAGTCAACACTATTCCAATAAAAAATTAGATAAATATTAAAATCTAATAACAATAGTGATACACTAAGATCAGGGCAACATTGATCCAGAAAAGGTGTGCGACTTGGTCGCGCGCTGGCTTGCTGTGTGGCGCCTAAGCAGGAGCGCCTTACATCCTTCCTGCAAATCGTAGGGTATAAGGACGGTAAAAATGAGCAACGGACAAACGAAAACCGACGTTATTTTAATTGGTGCCGGAATCATGAGTGCGACTTTGGGTTCACTGCTGAAAGAATTAGCGCCGGACTGGAAAATCACCGTGTTTGAGCGGCGCGGGGGCGCAGGAGAGGAAAGCTCTAACGAATGGAATAATGCGGGGACGGGGCATTCTTCGCTGTGCGAGCTGAACTACACCGCTGAACAACCGGACGGATCGGTCAATATTAGTAAAGCGATAACGGTGAACGAAGAGTATCAGGTTTCCAAGCAGTTCTGGTCTTATCTGGTGGACAGCCACCGGATACGGAATCCGCAGGACTTTATCGTGCCTGTGCCCCATATGAGTTTTGTACAAGGGGAACAGGATGCAGCTTTTTTAAGAAAAAGATTTGAAGCGCTTTCCAAAAGTCCCCTGTTTCAAGGGATGGAATTTTCCGATGACCCGGTACAACTGATGAAATGGATTCCGCTGATGATGAAAGACCGGACACTCAATCAGCCGATAGCAGCAACAAGAATCGAATCGGGAACGGATGTCAACTTCGGCGCTTTGACGCGCATCTTGTTTGACTACTTGAAAAGCAACAACGTCGATCTGAAGTTCAACCATCAGGTGGATGATATTAAACGTACCGGCGACGGCTCGTGGGAATTGAAAGTGCGGAATCTGGACAGCGGTACCGTAGGGCGCCATACGGCCAAATTCGTCTTTATCGGCGGCGGGGGAGGAAGCCTGCATTTGCTGCAGAAATCCGGTATTCCCGAAGGAAAAGGCATTGGAGGATTTCCGGTAAGCGGACTATTTATGGTGTGCCGGAAACCGGATATTGTCGCACAGCACCATGCCAAAGTATACGGTAAAGCCGCGGTTGGCGCTCCCCCAATGTCTGTTCCGCATCTGGACACAAGATTCATCGACAAGGAAGAGTCGTTGTTTTTTGGCCCGTTTGCCGGCTTCTCGCCCAAGTTTTTAAAATTTGGTTCCATGTTTGATTTGATCACTTCGGTAAAACCGGATAATCTCGTAACGATGTTGGCGGCAGGCGCCAAAAATTTTGGGCTGACCAAATACCTGATCGAGCAAGTGATGTTATCGAAAGAACAGCGTATGGAAGCTTTGCGGGAATTTGTCCCGAACGCCAAAAGCGAGGATTGGGAGTTATTAGTAGCGGGCCAGCGTGTGCAAATTATTAAAAATACGGCTTCCGGCAAAGGAACGCTTCAATTTGGCACGGAAGTGATTAATGCCGCCGACGGCTCGATCGCTGCATTGCTTGGCGCTTCTCCGGGTGCTTCCACCGCCGTGTCCGTCATGCTTGAGGTCATAGAAAAATGCTTCCCGAAGCATATCAAAGCATGGGAACCGAAGCTTAAAGAAATGATTTCTTCTTATGGCCTGTCACTGCCTGAAAACCCGGAGCTTATACGCAAAATTCACACTTCAACCGCGCGGTCGCTCGGGCTAACGAATGGGATAGGGAAGCCTGAGAACAAGACACTTAATAAAAGTTTGCCAGGAGTAGGGGAAGCGGCATTCCGCCCATGATAATCCGAACCAATGTCAAGGTTAAGAGGAGCAGAACCATGGTTTTGCTCCTCTTAACTATGCTTACAGATGTGAACCGCCGGTAGCATCAACCATTTGTCCCGTTACCCAACGGCTGTCCGAAGAAGAGAGGAAAGCGACGATGTCCGCAATATCTGAAGGCTGCCCGATCCGGCCGAGGGCCGACATTTCTGATGCATACTTTTGCCCTTCCGGTGTGTGCAGCCAAGTGGCATTGACGTCCGTATCGACGATGCCGGGGAGAACAGCATTAACCGTAATGCCGCGCGGTCCCAGTAACTGGGCAAGATGCAGGGTAAATGTATTGATTGCTCCTTTTGTCAAGTTGTAGGCCATAATTTGGGGATATGCGATTCGTGTAACACCTGAAGAGATATTGATGATGCGTCCTCCGTTACGCAGCAGCGGCAATGCCTGCTGGGCGAGGAAGAACGGCGCTTTTACGTTTACTGCAAATAATTCGTCGAATGCTTCTTCCGTTGTCTCCTCAAATGGTTGTGAAGTTCCGATACCGGCGTTATTAACAAGAATATCGAACCGGTTATCTCCGGTATGGCGAAGGAGTGCTTCCTCCAAGGATGCAACCAACTGCTTCACTCCAAGGGAGGTCTCTAGTCCTGCACCGATTGGAATGGCTCGCCCTCCTTGTTCTTCAATGAGGTGAACGGCCTCTTCCGCTGCATCACGGCGGTTACCATAGTGAACTATAACCAGAGCCCCTTCCTCTGCCAATCTCAGGGCAATCCCTTTCCCGATCCCTCTGCTTCCTCCTGTGACCAAAGCTATTTTTCCTTCCAGCCGTTTCATTGGTTCCACTCCTCCTTTTTATTGTGCAGCACTAATTTACACCCTCCAGTTAAGGGGAGAGTCAAGGAGACTGGCGAATCTTTTTTTACATAAAAAAACCATGCTCCATTTTGCAATTTGCAGAATGAACCATGGGATCGAAGTGAGTGTTAATCAATATGCTCGATTGGGATGAGCAGCTCAGCCAGCCGTAACGTTCCGTACATATCCTTGTCTGAAGTTAAATAGGTTTCGCGGACAGGTTCTTTTGCGGAAGGGACCAGGCTTTGGGATTGTATCCATGACAGGAGTTCAGTGACAGCCGGACAATCATTGCGGTAGGGGTTGCAATGGTGGACAAGGGAAGCCGCAGCCTTCAATTCAGGGAGGATACTGACCTTCACTCTTCCCCTGCTTGGAACAACCTTCGTTAGAGGCAGTGCGACTTCGATATCGACCAGATCTGAATTCCTGCTGCCGAAATCATGCCATACAATCGTCAGTAAGCGCCCTTCATCCTCTCCGCAGGAACGGACGTACTGCAAAATTTCGTCCAACAGCAGACACAACTGTGTTCGTGGGACCGTGTCGCGTATGGAAGCGATGAGTTGAGGTTCTACATATCGAATTGCAGCCGGTGTATGTTGATGATGCTCCTCCGATTCTTCAATACGCGTCAGCCTTCTATCGATCTCGTTAAGCTGATTTTGTGCTTCATGGATGGCTTGCTCAAGTTCTTTCTTTTTATCCGTTAACTGGTTCTTCACTGTTTCCGGTAGAACGTTTTCTTCCAGCATGGGCTTGATTTGCTCTAATGTGAAGCCTTGTTCTTTCAAGGCGACGATACGCTTAACAGTTAGAAGCTGTTCTTCGGTATAATATCGGTAGCCATTATTTTCATCTACAACGGCAGGTTTTAACAGGCCCAGGTTATCGTAAAAATGTAAAGTTTTAACGGAGACCCGGGTCAACTTGGAGAAAGCGCTGATTTTTAACATACCGAAACGGACTCCTTTCGTGAAACGGCTGCTCCTTAGACTATCATATTTTGTACGAGGGAACACGCAAAGGGAATCCTAATAATGGAAATTTTCCGTTACGCGCGGAGAACCGTATCACAAGAGCCCATTTACTGCTCCAATATTAATACAGCGTAGGAATCGGAGGACAAGAAACCGCATTTATAAATCTTGGATCAATTCCATAATAAAACCAAAATTCCCCGCTCCAGCGATAACCTGAAACTTCTCCGTACTCCACGCGAGTTGGGTAATACCAGAAACTGTCCCCATTCCATAACCAGACATAAGTATAATTATGGATGCAGTCAATGATATAAGATCCATAGGCAGGAGGTTTTGGCGGGATGAAGGCAGGGGGAGGAGACAGGGTTTGAGCGGGTGTTCCGGGCATTGGTAAAAATGCCATATGATTCACTCCTTCATAATAACTTTTGTTCATACTATGCGTATGCCTAGACCAAGGTTCATGCTTCGCTGATTGCTCACGTCCTCGGTATGTCATGGCATTATTGAAAAAAGAACATGCCCCCGCCGCATGTACCCTTTTCCATTTATATCATCAAAATCTCCCGAAGCTCTTCTTCGGTAAGAGCGGACGCCGCCTCCTGATCGGGCCCCATCACTTCGTCAATCAGGTGTTTCTTTTTGTGCTGGAGCTCGTACATTTTTTCCTCCATTGTGTCTTGGGTGATCAGGCGGATGATCTGGACGGTGTTCTTCTGTCCCATGCGGTGGGCGCGGTCGGCCGCTTGTTGTTCGACTGCCGGGTTCCACCACAGGTCATATAGGACAACGGTATCCGCGCCCGTCAAATTTAGTCCTGTTCCCCCTGCCTTCAGGGAGATGAGGAAGACGTCCATTTCGCCATCGTTGAACCGTTCACATAACTCGACGCGCTCACGGGCCTGCGTTGACCCATCCAGATAAAAGAACGGAACGCTCTGACTGCTCAGTGCTTTGCCAATCAGGCCGAGCATTTCCGTGAATTGAGAAAAGATCAGCATGCGTTTTCGGTTAGCCAGGCACTCTTCGACGATTTCCATCAGCTGCGTAAGTTTCGCCGAGCCCCCCTTGTAGCCTTCGACAAAAAGGGCGGGATGACAGCAAATTTGCCGAAGCCTTGTGAGGCCAGCTAAAATTTTGATCCGGCTCTTGTGGTAGCCGTCCACGCTTAGATGCTTTAAGGTGTCCTGCTGCAGCTTGGCCAAATAAGCGGCGTACAGTTTCTTCTGTTCGGGCAGCAGCTCGGTAGGCTTGATTGACTCGGTTTTGTCCGGCAGGTCTTGAAGCACCTCACTCTTCCACCTGCGCAGCATGAAAGGCCGCGCCCGCTTGGCTACCTCTTTGCGCGTCAAGTTGCCGAACGTCTTCCGGTCCGGGAACAATGCCGGGAAGACGACGCTAAAGATCGACCACAGCTCTTCGATGCGGTTCTCGACAGGGGTTCCGGTCAAGGCGAACCGGCAACCGGCCTGGATCGATTTGACCGCTCGTGCCGTTTGCGTCGCATCGTTCTTGAACGCTTGGGCCTCATCGAGAATGAGCGTGTGAAACGACTGCTTGGCATAGAGATCCACATCCCGCAGCAGGAGGGGGTATGAGGTAAGGACGACGTCGGCGTCCTCCAGCCTTTGCATTTTCTCCGCCCGCTCGGTCTGGCTGCCGTCCGCAATGAGCACGCGGATGCCCGGCGCAAACTTCCGTAGCTCATTGCGCCAATTGTAGATAAGCGACCCCGGCGAGATCACGAGGGCCGGGATGCGCTGCTGCCGAATCTCCGGCAGAACGGAAACGATAAAGGCGATGCTCTGCACAGTCTTGCCCAGTCCCATGTCATCCGCCAAAATGCCGCCGAACCCGTAATGGGCGAGTGTCTTCAGCCATTGGTAGCCTATTTTTTGATAATCCCGCAGCACCATCGTGAGAGGAGCGGGGACCGGGAAGTCGAGATTGTCCGGATTTCGCAGGTTATATAGAAGCTGGCGAATCGGCTTGTCGAGCTTCAAGCCGCCAAATTCATGGTCGATCAAGTGAAGACCGCGGGTCAAGGGGACCCGGAACTTCGATTCAATTATATCCGTGTAGAGCAGCCCCGTGTCCTTGAGGAACCTCGACAGCTCCTGAAGCTCAGCGCTGTCCAGCGGCAGCAAGGAACCGTTCGGCAGACGGTAATATCTCCGCTTTTCCTCTAAGGATTTCACCAGGCTGCGGATTTCAGTTTCCGGAATCCACCCCATATTCAGGCGAAATTCAAGCCAGTTCATTCGCTCGGCTGCGGATACCTGCACACTGACCTTCGGAAGCGTATGTAACTTATGCACCCGCAGTTTCACCGCTGTCGTTGCGTACACCTTCATCAGCTTCTCCAACTGCGGGACAACCGTATAGAGGAAGTCGAACTCAGCCTCTTCATCGTTCATGAAGTATCCGGCTTCCGTCTTCGTAAACGGACAATGTTCGATCATATCGATGATCCGCCGCTCCCCCTCCATGTCGCGGATGAGAATACGAGGCGACTCCTGCTGCGTGCGGTGATCTTCCAAGGGATTAATAACGACCTCGTCGTATTGAAATTCAACGGCAGCCAGAAGCCGATCCTTCACCCGGTCAAGGTACAGCTTGGCCCGAAGCGGGGATTGCGTGACACGCTCGGCGATGGCCGGGGCGATGCTTACGCTGCCCAGCTTCATGAACCCGGGGACGGCTTTTTCCATAAAAGCCTGCATTTGACCGCCAGGAATGACAATGTCGTCCGCACCGGAATCGCCTAGAATTGCCTTTAGTTCGGCAAGCCGCTTGCCTTGTTTTGCCGGGAGCGGGAGCAGCTTCCCTTGAAGAAAGGCCGCTCCATATGGCTCCATAATGGTTATTTCCTCAAGACCATGAATACGCAACGAACAGCCCCCTGAACCTGCTTCATCCAACTCGAAGCGGAGCAGCAGGGGCTCATCCGACAGGCAGATGCCGTCATACTTGATGTCTCCGTCCATAAGAGTGACGTTCGGCGCCTGCGTCAGCAGAGGAAGCAGGCTGGCCCATGCCTGCGGCGGAATGAGCAGCAGGCGGTCGCTGTTTCTGCCCGAGGCATAGACGGAGTGCAGGCGGTCTGTTTCGCGGTAGGAGGCGCGGTCCCGAATCATTTCCATTAAGGCCCGTAGGAGGGCCTCGTCTTCTTTCCCAAAGGTGTGAAGCTCCGGACTGTAGCTGAATCTTGGCGAGAAAGAATAGCTTTCCCCCCGGCCAAGCTGATCCAGGAAGGAAGCGATATTTTGAACGATGTATAAGGCTTTGGGGCCTGCTTTAAGCTCTATGCCGAACAGGACGGTATTGTTGCCAAAGGCTAAAAGCTTGAGAATAAACTCCACTTTAAGAGGGGTTCTCGTTTCCGTAAGTGTCTTGTTGTGAATGGGACGTATGGGCTTGTCGTCGAACAGTCTCAGAATGCGCTCGGTGATGGGGACAGCTTCAGCGCGTCCGGGAGTTATTCCGGGGACAGCATCGGCAGGAATCAGTGGAGCGGTCGAATCGCCGGCTAGTTGTATGTCATATAGACGGATCAGAACAGCGGCAATATGATGGCAAAAGGAGTCAAATGAGCCAAGGGCGGGGCAGGTACACACCGCATTCGGCTTACCGTTCCAGTCAAACGTAAGTTGAACCTCATGGCGGCTTGGGCCATTTACTTCGGCTGTATATTCATTCGCTTCGGTGTCGAATCGTATAAAATGGATTTTATTCGTGCGGCATAATCGGTCGCCTTTCTGATATGCATAGGGCCCGCACCATTGCTTGATCGATTGTTTGGTTAACTGTACGCTCATCGGCCGGCACCTTCCTAAATTTGTAGAACAGATGTTTGTTAGTGACCATTTTAGCATTCCCTATTGATAATGTATATTGTAGGCTCTATGGTGAAGGGTGTATCAACCGTCCTAAAAGCAGAGCGTCATGTTATTGAGGCTGAACAGGGATGAAGATTTATGCCTCGGGGCATGTTAGGGGAAAAGACATCAAGGGAGTGGATCAGGATGGCCAGAAGAAAGAGGAAATATGTGGTGCCGGGGGTGGAGCAAGAGATGCAGACCTTCAAAGCTAATGTAATGCACAACGAAGGATATGCCGTTGATCCGAATCGGCCGGATGATGTGAAGTATGAAGTGGCTAAGGAGCTTGGTGTACCTCTCCAGCCAGGCGAAAATGGGACTCTGACGACGGAATCGGTAGGCCATGTCGGCGGCAAAATTGGCGGCTCCATGGTTCGCGAAATGATCCGCCTTGCCCAAGAGCAATTAGCGACCAGGGAGCAGCGATAACAGGGCTTAGAGACAATCAGCGCGGATTTAATTTCACCTGTGAGCCTTTGCCGCTTGTCTGGATGCCGGTCTCCTTCACTCCGATTTCCTTAAGATCGGCTACAAGCCGCTCCAGCACGGCCTTGGCGGCAAGCCCTTCTTTGGCGCCGGATGATTTCACGAAGAGCTGTACCGGTTTGCCGGAGCGTAGATGCTTGTCCGCCTGGCGGAGCTTCGTGTCGTAATCATGCTCCTCAATATGAGCGGTGAAGCGAAGCTCCTTGACTTTCTCCTTGCCGCTCCCGCCCGCTCCCCGTCCTGCGCCTGCCTTGTTCGGGGCCGCGCCCTTTCGAGCGGCCGCTTTTCCCGTTCCCTTCGCAACCAGGCTGCAGGGCGTGGGACTGCTCATCAGCGAGGTACAGACCAAGTCCGCTTTTTCCGATCGGGCCATAGCCAGCGCCTCCTCTCTGGAGACGATGCCTAAATTCTCGCCTCTGAGTCCAGTCAGCACCACCTCGGATGCTTTAATTTGTTCATTAATAAATACTGCCACGTAAACGAAGCCTCCCATGAAAACATGATTAGATATAAATAGCCGAAAGGAAGTTATGCCTTGTTTGAAACCTTACTGTTGAATTTCTTGTTTTTACTCTTTCCCGTTTTAATCGTTCTCATTTTTTTTGAAAACAGGCCCCATTCCTATAATAGAAAAATTCTCATTTTACTATCGGCAGTGACGATGATCCTTTGTATTACCAAACCTATTAAATTGGAAATGGGATTTATTTTTGATTTAAGATACATTCCGTTTATTATCGTGGCCCTTTTTGGAGGTTACAAGAGTGTTCTGCCGTTATATCTAATATTAAATATCTACCGGTTTTATTTAGGCGGCGATGGAGTGATTTATTCATTTCTTTTTTCAACCGCTGTATTTATTCTTGTGCCCTT
Source organism: Paenibacillus durus ATCC 35681 (assembly GCF_000993825.1). NCBI lineage: Bacteria > Bacillati > Bacillota > Bacilli > Caryophanales > Paenibacillaceae > Paenibacillus > Paenibacillus durus. The sequence goes on along the minus strand of NZ_CP011114.1, from coordinate 4,643,203 downwards.
ATTCAGTAAAAAGTTTATAAAACTGGATTCTAAAAGCCGAATTATAGGTGCAACCGCTATTTCTTTTCTTACCATGGGCTTTTACCTAATGATTTTAAGCATCCTTGTGGGGACATTAGATAGACAATTCTGGATTCTCACCTTTCATGCATTAACGACTCATGTTGGAGTGATGAGTATCATTATGCTCTTAATAGAGCGGATCATAGCCAATATTAAAAATCGTGACCGGATTTTACAATCTGAAAGATTAAATGTCGTTAGTGAGCTCGCGGCTAGTGTTTCACATGAAATAAGAAATCCTCTTACGGTTACCAGTGGTTTTCTGCAACTTTTAAATAAATCAAATACCATAACACCGGTTGAAAAAGGATATATAGAACTATCTTTACAAGAACTAAATCGAGCCGAAAAAATAGTTAGTGATTATCTTTCATTTGCTAAGCCGCAATCGGAAAATATGGTTTATTCCAACCTGAAGGCCGAGTCAGAGTATACAAAAAATCTAATTATACCCTATGCCACAATACATCAAGTAGAGGTCCAATTTATTTTCAATAACTCATTAAATACAAATTATGATAGGAACCAAATCCAGCAATGTTTAATTAATCTATTTAAAAATGGTATTGAAGCAATGAAAGATAAGGGCGGCGGTACTCTGCTCATTGATATATCGGAAAGAAAGCAAAATATCATGATCAGTATCCAGGATAGCGGAGTTGGAATGACAAAGGAAGAAATATCACGTATGGGCAAGCCCTATTACTCTACCAAAGCAGAAGGAACGGGTCTTGGTATGCTCATGGTCTACAGTACAATCAATAAAGTTAAAGGGACAATAGAAGTCGACAGTGAAAAAGGCAAGGGCACAACATTTCTTATAACGATCCCCACTTAAACACTTATTTATCGTACAACACTAATAATCCGGTTACGCCCTTCATTTTTTGCCTGGTATAGGGCCTTATCCACAGATTCAAACAAATCATTTATATAAGATTTGGGACTCAGTCTATTTTCAACCGAAAAATCATTAATGGATAGAAGTCCCATACTTATCGTAATCGATACAGAATGGGCTATATTTTCGATAACTACTTTATTTGATTCGACTGTGGATTTGATCCGTTCAGCTAGGATTTTGGCCTGCGATTCATCCGTATTGGGCAAATAGATAATAAATTCTTCTCCGCCGTAACGCGCTAAAATGTCAGTCCGTCGCAGTGATTGCTTGATGACTTCCACCGTATTGCAGATCACTTCATCGCCGACCAAGTGGCCGTAATTGTCATTGACCAATTTGAAAAAGTCGATATCCAATAGAAGAATGGCAAAGGAAATTTGAAATTTCCTGTTCTTCATCACTTCGTTCTCTAACTGCTGTGTCAAGTAATGACGATTATAGCAGCCGGTTAAGCTGTCGGTTATTGCCATCTGATTAAGTTTTCGGTTCGTTTGGAACAGCTCAGCTTGTATTTTGATTAATGCTTCGTTGTGTTCTTGCAGAATCTTATTATGAAGGTTGGTTTCATCAATGAGACGCCTGAGCTCGGTTATATCCTGAAACGTGATAATCTGCCCAACCATTAGACCGCTAACCAAGATGGGCGCAGCATGAATGCTGATGTACCGATTGATTCTAGGATGTAATAACTCGATTTCTGTTCTCTCAAGCGGACGTTCCCGGTATGTATGCAGAAAACATTCGATATGCTCGTCAGCCGGTTCTTGCGGAAGGATGTCCGCCATAACGAATCGATCACCTATACGCAGGTTTATATGGGGAAGGAGCGACTGATTGATTTCTACCACGATTTCATTGTCATCCAGCACCAGAATCCCATACTCAATCGTATCAATAATATCTTGATGAGCGATGGTCACAATATCAAACACTTTATCCCGGTGAATGGCAATAACAAAAATGATAGCAGATAGCAATACACCAAGAGATGCCATGCCCGGGATGACCGGTAGAGATTTGGATAGGATAACATTTAGGAATATGTCCACCAAGGTGAACACGGCTACCACCAAAATCCCTCTCAGCATGTGCCTCACTTGTTTTTTGATCCGAGGCGTATTATTTGATACAAGAGCTAAATAGATGATATATAGCGAAACTATAAAATGGATCATCAGGATCGTAATATTAAACCAAAAAATTGGCCCATAGGTTCTTTGGATGTAACCGCCGTTCACAGGGAGGACAAACCAACCGTTTGGATTGACGATCACACCGAGCGCCGCTAATAAGGCAGGCCCAAAAAGGAATAAGCTTATTTTTCTTCGCAGAAATTTCGATTGGCCGGTGAGGAAAATCGTAAACAGAAGCCATCCCGTAGTTAGTAAAGGCGAACTCACAAACGCGAGCTTTACATAAAATAATTGAAAAGTGGGGTTCTCCGTGGTTTTGATGGCAAACTGGCAGAAAGGCCATAGCATCATGGAAAAGTGGAATAATAGATAGACTTTGTGCAGGTTCGTGATTGTAACAGAAGCAAATATGTATGCAAACAGAGCAAACAAAGCGAAGAACAATATTAAATCAACCCACACCTCAAAACCCAATATAGTACACCTTCTTGCTAAGAATAGTCATATGGAATCTTTTTTGGCAACTGGATTTTATATCTTAACTTTAATATATAGTTAGCGTGAACAGAATACAACATTTATGCTCCGGTGTTTTTCTAGATTTGATTAATATTATCAATAGTCTTGGGTGACGAGCAGTTTGTGTCTTTCACACGTCCAAGGTCGCAATGGAACAGCTATTACCCGTTCAATAAAACGGATTAGCTTAGTGGGATTATATCAACAACTATTTTATGGGTCTATGAGTAAAATAACAATTTATTCCAGAAAAAACAGGAGCATATGGAGCCGGGTGACGCCGAAAAATATCGGCATTAGGCGTTTGCTGAGCGAGGAATGGGCCCTTTCGGGCTACGTGAGGAAGGACCAATAATGTCACTTGGTTCAAAGAATTGCCGTCACTTGGAATTACGCTTCAAAACTTCGACAGTTTTGTGACCAACCTGGCTAAATTTTGTAAGTTATAAAGCTTTACATTCTTTTTATTAATGTACGGAAGGCAAGCGTAGGGTGACCAGGTCAAATCTGTTGCTGTGCACAAACTCTGCTTATTCTACCTACCACAATAACCGGGCAGGCTTGGTTCAACCTGTGGAAACAGGCGTTGTATAAGGCATTTAAGCAGGTGGACCAAGCCGGAAACAATGTTACCTGAGGTTCGGTTTACGCTTACAGGAGGCGCAATCCCTCCTTAGTTCCCATGATGCTTATACTATAACTAAGTAATTTATCATACTAACATACTACCAAGATGGAATTTAATGAGCGAAAAGTTCTAATTTAACTTTTGCGTGAAGTAGGATTTTTATCCCAATTGACAATCTTAGACAAAAAAACCTATGATTGATCCAGTATATGGATACGGGCAATATGAATGGAGGGAAACAAGTCCTAGGGCATCATAGGATAATGTCATCAATCTGACTTAGGGGAATCGGTTCCGCCATACCGAAAGTTGCATCGTTCTAAACCAACTGGAGGCATGAAGTATGAAAAGATTTAGGATTCTGAGTATCGTCTTTGCCCTTTGGCTATCCGTTTTCAACGGTACGGCTTCGGCGGAACAGAGCTATAACTGGGTGGAAGGTGGACAGCCGGTTAAGCTGGAGGACATGGCTACCCTTGATTTGGACCCTTCTATGGTATTCCTGAATAAGGAAGATACCATGCAAATCGCTAAGGATAATAATGACACCCCAAGCGGCGACGAGTTGGGCAGTATTTACCCTGCGGACGAAAATCAGATGTGGGAGGTTCTCTTCCGCTACGAGGAAACCGGACATATTAAGGATGACGAAAAAGAAGAGATCAATGCTGACGACATACTGGAGAGCTACAAAAAAGGGACCGAGGAAGCCAATAAAGAGCGTCCCGAAGGCACGCGCATTTACGTAACGGGCTGGGATGTAGAACCATTCTATGATGAAGCTACTCATAACTTGACCTGGTCGATGCTGGCCGAGGACGATAACAAGGAACAAATACTGAATTATAACGTCAGACTCTTGACCCGCACAGGAACGATTTCGGCTATACTCATCTCCGATCCGGAGCATCTGAACGAAGATAAGAAGACCCTGACGGAGAAGGTTCTGCCGAAGCTTACTATTAATGCTGGGAAGAAGTACGAGGACTTTAATGCCGCTACCGATAAGGTATCGAAATTGGGGTTAACCGGTCTTATATTGGGCGGAGCCGGGCTGGTAGTAGCGAAGAAGGCTGGACTTATAGCTATAATACTGCTTGTAGCGAAGAAATTCGGGATCGTTATCCTTCTCGCATTGGGGGCGGTCGGGAAATTATTCAGCAAGCTGTTCCGCAGAAAGAAGTCAGCAACCGAGGAGACGGAGCCAACGCCGGACAATTCGGAAGAGAACGTATCATAAGTTAGAACGTGAAACGGAGCCGCACCGATGTGGGGCTCCGTTATTTTTTTATACACGAAAACCCCCAGTTCGACTGGGGGTTCAGGAAAGGAAAATGCCAGATTAGACTGACCATGGTTCTTATGGCCTATTCACATGACAGGAATAGATACCTATTATAAAAATAGAGCTTCAGTCACAATCCAGTGAAAAAGGCAAATCATGAGAAATCATGAGACGCAAAGCCAAGGGCCTGAACCACATCCATGTGGAAGGCAGCCGGTTGCCACAAGGAATCATAGGTTTTACTATGAGCCTTGTCAGAGGTTCATTTTTTTTGTCTATTATCCTTATATCAAAGAAAGGTAGGAACACATGAGAAAACGTAAATCCTCCAAAAGACTTTCTTTCCTGGTTTCAATGATGCTTATGATCCAGGTCTTGTTTCCCGCTTTAAATGTGTTTGCGGCTGAGACAAACAATAATGTGCTGCCTCCAAGCAATCTTTCCTATCAGCTCCTGACACCAACCGATGTCAAGCTGACATGGAGCTCCGTGTATGGGGCTACCGGTTATAAGGTGTATGAGATTACGGACGGCCAGTTGATCGAGCGAGGGACAATGACAACGACCTCCTTTACCATTAACGCTCTTCCCGAAGGTTCATATACCTATGTGGTTTCAACCTTAAGTCCGGATGGAGAGTCAGGGCCCTGCGCGCCAATTACGGTGAATATCACCTATCCCGACATGACGGCGCCAACTATAACCTACACATTTCAAAACGGCAACGATATCGTCCTGAGCTGGACCACTTCTGCGAATGCCCAAAGTTACAATCTTTATCAAGTTCAAGCTGATGGACAAAGAACCTTGATAAAATCCCAGACAACACGTACATATACAGTCGTCAATGCTCCAATGGGAACAGCTACGTACGCGGTTAGTGCAGTGAATTCCGCCTTTGGTGAATCTCCGCTATCCGCACCTGTCGACGTTAATGTCGTCTATCCAGTCATGGCGGCTCCAGGCAACTTCACGTTTAGCCTGACGAACGTCAACGACATCAACCTGAAATGGAATGCAGTCAGTTATGCCACGAACTATAAAATCTATCAAATCCAAGCTGACGGTCAAAAAGTATTAAAAAGCACGGTAACCGGTACAACCGTCTCCTTTACCAATCAAGAGGCTGGAGAATATGTATATGAGGTATATTCCTACAGCAGTCGTTTTGGCGAATCGGCGGAAGGAAGCCGTTTAACGATAATTGTCGGGGATGGCACCATGACGGCACCCGGCAATCTAACTTATAAACTGCAAAACGTCAACGACGTGGTTTTAATATGGAGTACCGTTTCAAATGCTACAGGCTATAAAATTTATCAGGTTATCGACGGGCAGCTCGTACTAAAAAGCACCGTAACCGGAACAACCGTCACCTATACGAACCAACCGGCCGGGGATTACCACTATGAGGTACATTCCTACAGTGATCGTTTCGGGGAATCGGTGGAAGGAAGTCAGGTTTCCTTTACCCTGAGCTCTGTAACAATGGAGCCGCCAACAGCTGTCAACTATACGCTTAAAAACGTTAATGATGTGGTCCTGACCTGGGACACTTCGGCCAACGCCAGCAGTTACAAAGTCTATCAAATTATTGACGGACAAAAAGTATTGAAAAGTACGGTAACCGGCACTACTGTCACTTACACCAATCAGCCGCAAGGGAATTATACTTACGAAGTTCATTCCTTCTCTACTCGTTTCGGGGAATCAGCGGAAGGAAGCCAGGTTTCCTTTACTCTGGGCTCCGTAACAATGGAGCCGCCGGCAGCTGTTAACTATACGCTCAAAAACGTTAATGATGTGGTCCTGACCTGGGGTACTTCGGCAAACGCCAACAGTTACAAAGTCTATCAAATTATTGACGGACAAAAAGTATTGAAAAGCACGGTAGCCGGCACTACTGTCACTTACACCAATCAGCCGCAAGGGAATTATACGTATGAAGTTCATTCCTTCTCTACCCGTTTCGGGGAATCGGCGGAAGGAAGTCAGGTTTCCTTTACGCTCATTTTTCCGACCATGGAGCCGCCGGCCAATCTGATCCAGACGATTAAAAATGCGACGGATTTTTCTTTGACTTGGGCTGCATCCGACTATGCGACAAGCTATAAGGTTTACCAGATCGTGGATGGTCAAAAAGTGCTTAAAAGCACGGTGAGCGGCTTAACCGTCACGTATACCGGCATGAAGCCGGGCGATTACACGTATGAAGTTCATTCGGTTTCGACCCGTTTCGGCGAGTCGTCGGAAGGCAGCCGGATTACGGTAACGCTGAGTGGTCAAACGCTGCAAGCTCCGACAAACCCGACCTACACCATAACGAACGGTAATGATATCACCTTAAAATGGACGGCAGCGAATTACGCAACGAGCTATAAAATCTATCAAATCATTGATGGACAAAAGGTTCTGAAGAGTACGGTAACCGGCAGTTCCGTGATTTATAGAGACCAGCCGGAAGGTACCTTGGTTTATGAGATCAACTCTGTTTCCACGATCTTTGGCGAGTCACCTGAAGCGGCAGAAGTCACGGTTTCGCTGATTTATCCCACATTGGCCGCCCCGGGTAATCTGGCATATAAAATCCAGAATGGAAACGACGTCGTGTTAACTTGGGGAGCTGTGACCTACGCGAACTCTTATAAAGTCTATGAGCTTGTCGACGGACAGAAAGTTCTAAAGAATACGGTAACAAGCCTGACTGCAACACAGACGAATGTACAGGAAGGTGATCACACCTATATCGTAAATGCCGTAAGCAGCCGTTTCGGAGAATCACCCGAAGGCGGTCAGGTGACCTTAACGATTCTTCCTTCAATTATGCAGGCACCGGGTAATTTTATAAAAAGTATTGTGAACGGAAATGACATTTCCTTGAAATGGAATACCGCTACCTATGCAACGGCTTATAAACTTTACAAGGTTGTTGACGGACAGGAAGTGTTGGTGAGATCGCAGACCGGAACAGCTGTCACACTCACGAACCAGCCGGAAGGCGACTACAACTTTGTGGTGCGCTCCTACAGTGACCGCTTCGGAGAATCGGCAGAAGGCAGCGAGCTTAGCTTCACGTTGGTCTGGCCGGTCATGCAAGCGCCGAGCGGCTTTAAGCAAACTATTACGAACGGAAATGACATTACCTTGAGCTGGAATGCCACTACCTATGCTTCAGGCTATAAGTTGTATCAAGTGATTGACGGACAAGAAGTTCTGAAAAAAACTCAAACTGGAACGGCCGTTACGTTTACGAACCAACCAGAGGGCGATTACGTTTATGTTGTTCGCTCCTACAGCGATCGTTTCGGAGAATCAACAGTAGGAAGCGAGCTCCAGTTCACGTTGACCTGGCCGGTGGTTCAGCCTCCAGTCCTGGTAGGGGCCGTATTTAATGCCAACAATATTACGCTTTCTTGGCAGTCGGTCACTTGGGCAAACGAATATCATGTTTACGATGTGACTGGCGGTGACCGGCAGTTAATCTATAAGGGAACGGCTTTAAGCTACAAAGTGTACAATCTTTCAGAGGAATCGCATTCGTATGAAGTGACTGCGTACAGCACTCGTTTTGGAGAGTCTGCTCCTTCGAATCGGGTATCCAATACGATTGTCTTCCCGGTCATGCAGCCTCCGGTTGCCTCCATTAAATTGTTAAGCGGCACGAGTGCCCGGATTTCCTGGAATTTCGTCACCTACGCGAACGGCTATAACATATATGAGCTCATTGACGGCAAACCGGTTTTGCTGACGCAAAACCTAAATAACTTGTCTTTCACGGTTTCGGATTTGTCCTATAAGGATCATGAATATTATGTGACATCGTACAGTAACTCGTTTGGTGAATCGGAACCGTCAAACACCGTTATCGCCAAGCTTATTATCGATACGGAAGCACCGGTGACGAAAGCAGAAGCACCCGCCGGTTGGACGAACCTGAGCCAGATTATCTCCTTATCGGCAACAGATAACGAGACGGGAGTCGCGAACACGTTCTATTCTCTGAACGATAACGAGTACACGGCGGGAGCTTCTGTAACGGTGGACAAAGAAGGTGTAAATAAAGTTTCCTTCTACTCAGTGGATAAAGTAGGCAATAAGGAAGCACCGCAGACGATTTATGTTAAGATTGATCAAACCTCGCCAAGCACAAAGATAAGCGATATCCCGGAATGGATTGCGCAAACGGACGTACTGACATTGACTGCAGCAGACAATCTCAGCGGCATAGCCAAAACGTTCTACTCGATCAACGGATCCGATTATAACGAGGGCAATTCGATTACGGTAGACAACGAAGGTATTAATAAGATCAGTTACTACTCGGTTGACCAAGCAGGCAATAAGGAAGCGGCACACACAGCCGAAGTGAAGCTCGACAAGACAGCACCCATGACCACTGCTGACGTTCCTGCTGCCTGGACGAAAGGAGATGTGACCGTCCAATTAACTGCAGCGGATACTCTTAGCGGCGTAGCCACAACGTTCTATTCGATCGACGGATCGGCATATGTCAAGGGAAGTACGTTCACGGTCAGTGATGAAGGGATCCATAATGTTGCTTTCTATTCGACCGATATAGCCGGCAACATCGAGGCTGCGAATACAGCCGTGGTGAAAATCGATAGAACTGCGCCGGTCGTCACGATGGATCTCAGCAAAGAGGCTGAGGCCGGAGCGACGCTAAAGTTGGATTACTCGGCAACTGATGCTCTTTCAGGTGTAGTATCCGAGAAGATGACGGTTTCCAGTCCGGATGGAGCGGCGGAACAGGTCGTAACGAATGGCAGCGAAATTTTACTCGACAAACCGGGAGTTTACACTGTTAAGGTTACCGTTACAGATGGTGTAGGGCTGAGCACGACATTACAAAAACAGTTTACGGTTTATCTTCCAGCTTCCATAACGGTGACTCCTAATATTATCAAGGGCAATAAAGGCGTGTTTACTGTTCGTGTAGACTTGCCGAATGGCTACAACAGTCAGGGATTCGATCTGAATACCGCTACCGTAAATGGTGTGAAGGCCCTTAACAGTAATAATGGCTATTATCAGCAGGCAAAGCTCGGCCAATTCAAATTCGAACGTTCCGATTTTGATTGGACGGGTTCAGAGGTTACTTTGCACTTTAGAGGATATGTCAACGGTGTACTGGTGATCGGTGAAAAGGTAGTTAAAATCCAGAAATAAAAGGTAGCAGTCTTAACATAATGTGGCAGGTCATGAACACCAAACAACCGTCAGCGAGGCACTCGTCTGACGGTTTTGTTTCTAGAACAGAGATACCGTCCCTGTCCGCTATCACCCATGCGTCTTCCGTAACCCAAGATTGCTGATCAATAGGTTATCCCGAAGCTTATCCGGGAAACGGCTTAGGGTTATGATCATGCGTGCGCCCTTGCCCACAGCGTAACGGGTCCGGGGTTTGGGTGATGTCAGGGCGTGGATGATGGCGTTCACGACCACTTCGGTAGGGGATAAAGGCTGCTTGGCGATGACCGATTCGAGCTTTGTGATTGCATCTTGGTACAAGGCAAGCCTATCGGACGTAACCTCCTGCAGTGACCGGGCGGAAGAGTCGTGGGCTTTTTCGTGAATAGCAGTTTCGATAGCACCGGGCTCAATCATGGCTACGTGAATGTTCCAAGGCTTTAATTCAACCCGGAGAGCGTCTGTAATAGCTTCCATCGCGTGCTTGGAGGCGGACAGTGCGCCGAAGAAGGGCAGCGCGGTTTTTCCGGTCACAGCTCCGATGTTGATGACTCTCCCGCCATTTTTCCGCAGTAAGGGAAGGAAAGCCTGCGTTACCGCGATTTGTCCAAAAACATTAAGTTCAAACTGCTGCTTGATTTGTTCCATAGGGAGCAGCTCCAAAGGGCCCTGCACGATGCAGCCTGCATTATTAATCAATCCGGCCAGCCCTTCGTTCCCGGTCATCGTCGCCACTTCTTCAAAGGCGGATTGTACAGACGCTAGATCTGTAATATCAATTTGGACCGGGATCACCGAAGATGATGTTGACGCCCGGAGCCGCTCGCCCCGCTTTGTATCGCGGACTCCCGCGAAGACCCGAACTCCCATTTGAGTGAACTGTTTGACGCATGCTGAGCCAATTCCTCCGGTCGCCCCTGTAATAAAAACCGACATTGTTCTCTTAACATTTCTTTGTGCCAACACGACCACGCTCCAATAATGAATTTAAGATTGCAAAAGGTTACGACTGAACGATCAGACGCGGTTATGGCGCGATCAAATTCTCCGTGTATGCCCATAGCTTGCGACGGAAATCGCTGTTGTAGGCTTGAATGTCTGCCTGGGCCGGCTGCTTTTTGTCGAAGTATTGCCCGGTTACTTGATCAAGCTCGGCCGCACAGGCCAAATGGAAGAGGACGTCCGCTCCCGATTTGGGGCTGCCGAACCCGAAGGGGATGCTCTCACGTACCATTTTTGTATTGAGTAGGGACCCCGGGTGCACGCAATTGACCGTAATGCGGTCCGGCTTGAGCTGCTGAGCCAGCTCGAAAGTGTACATGATTAAAGCGAGCTTGCTCTGCTTGTAGGCATCGAAAGGATCGTAGTCGCGCTCCAGCATGACATTATTGAGGTCAATCTGCTTTTGTCCGATGGAAGCAACGTTGACGATGCGCGCAGGTGCGGCTGCCCGTACAGTAGGAAGCAGAAGCTGGGTTAATAGGACGGGTGCCAGGTAATTGACGGCAAAACGAAGCTCGTGGCCGTCTTTGCTAAGTGCTCTTTTTTTATTGGAGAGCTTTCCCGAACCGATTCCCGCATTGTTGATCAGAATGTCCAAACGGCTTTCTTGATTGCGGATCTCTTCGGCCATGCGCCGAACTTCGGCAAGGGAAGAAAAATCAGCCAAATAGGTCCGCAGCTTGCTGCTGCCTGTCCGTTTGGCGATCTCTTTTAGGGCGGCGGCGCATTTTTCGCGGTCTCGTCCGTGCATCAGAACGGTAGCGCCTGCTTGAGCGAGTTGGATAGCGGTTAGTTTGCCGATTCCGTCTGTGGAGCCGGTCACCAAAACGGTTTTATCCTCAATATTAATCATGGACGGATTTTCGCCTCCTGTGAGCATAATTTTGCTTTTCGCCGCGGTGGGGAAGGGGTTTCTTTAAGCTGCCGTGCGTGCATAAGCTCATATTATGGGACTTGATGTATAATAGGAAGAAGACAGTTTCTCGTAGCGCTCGTGATGATAGCAGTTTATATCGTAGGATAAATGCTGCCCGTTTTGGATTAGGAGGATTTGCATGAAAGATTCGATCAGACACAAGGAGCTTGCTGATTTTTTACAGACAAGGCGTAAGCGGTTATCTCCTCAAGAGGCCGGACTCAGAAGTGATTCGACGCGCCGGCGCACTCCCGGTTTGCGCAGGGAAGAGGTCGCGGCATTATCGGGGATTTCCTTGACATGGTATACAAGCTTGGAGCAGGGACGGGAAATTCGCGTATCCGAGCAGGTCTTGGAAAGCCTGTCCCGAACGCTTAAGCTGGATAAGGACGAGCGAAGCTATCTATTCGCATTAGCCGGTCAGTGGCTTCCTGGCGATCCGGAGTCGGATGCAGGCAGCAACGAGGCGATTTCCCCGGCAACGAAGCTAATTCTTGATGAGCTCCATCGATTTCCGGCTTATATTGTCGGGAGACGGTGGAATATTGTGGCGTGGAACCGGATAGCCGCCGAAGTATTTGGATATAGCGATGACATGAATGATCGAGAGCGTAATGTCGTTTGGCGGATGTTCATGATGGAAGAGTATCGGCAGCTGTTCGTCGATTGGGAGAACATTGCTAAGGGGCAATTGGCTCAATTCAGGAGCTTTTATGGAAAGTTCGCGGACGATCCTTGGTATAACAATTTAGTCGAGCAATTATTGAAATCAAGCAAGGAATTTGAAATGTGGTGGCCGCAGCATGAAGTGATCCATAGCCCTGAAGGGAGAAAAGAGCTGCATCATCCAAGGTTGGGTGTACTGAGTATGGATTACAGCAGCTTTTCGCTGGCCGAGGATCACAGCATGATCATGACGGTGTTCACTCCGCAAGCCCATACCGGCACGATGGAGAAGCTGGACCGGTTTTTTCCGGCTAGAGTTTGAAGGGGAAGTATAAGTTTAATTGCTGCAAGTTCGTTATGATATGTTAGTATATATATGTATGTAACGAATGGAGGAATGAAATGTTGTCTAATTTGCCCAATTGCCCAAAATGTAATTCCGAATATACGTATGAAGATCGAAGTCTTTATGTTTGCCCGGAATGTGCTCATGAGTGGATTATAGAATTGGAGCCTGAGACTGCTCAAGAGCAGAGGATTACCAAAGATGCAAACGGGAATATCTTAAACGATGGTGACACGGTGACCATAATCAAAGACCTTAAAGTAAAAGGAAGTTCATCCGTCTTAAAAGTAGGCACAAAAGTGAAAAATATACGTTTAGTTGACGGGGATCATGATATTGATTGCAAAATTGATGGTTTTGGAGCTATGAGTTTAAAATCTGAATTTGTAAAAAAGGTATAACCCGATAAACCATACAATGGGGGAGAGAAATGAGTCAGCAATCTCAAAACTATACAAATCATCGCAGGATACATCCTCTTTTTCACGTATTACTTACCCTGTTGACAGCAGGTTTATTTATTTCTGCCGTAGTAGAGCTGGTGAGATCATTGAATGCGGGGAATCAAGTATTTCCTGCCGTTCTTTTTCTGATTATTTCTATCATGTTTATCGTTATTTTTCTAATCGTTCGCTCTTATCCTCTAAAAGCACAGGATCGGGCGATACGAGCCGAAGAGAATCTCCGGCACTATGTATTGACCCAAAAGCTGCTGGATCCGAGGCTTAGCGTAAAACAAATCGTAGCTTTGCGTTTTGCCTCCGATGACGAATTTCCTGCACTTTGCAAGAAAGCAGCAGTAGATCAGCTGTCACCCGATGCCATTAAAAAATCGATCCAGCAGTGGAGAGGCGACGACTACAGAATCTAGGGAGCTAAGAATAGTGCGCCGTTAAAGCAGAGGGACATGTCCTTCATTTTACCTTCCGTATAAAGGTCTCCGCGAACAGCTCCGCATCCTTGGGCCATCTCGCGGTCAGCAGTTGTCCATCTTCAACGACAAACGGGGTGTTGAATGAAGGTCCCTTTACATAGTTAGCCTTGCTCCGCAAGTGTCGCGTGACTTCATCCTGTACATATTCAGGATAGGTTCGATAGTAGCGGCCGCGCGCCCAAGCGGTCAACCAATACGCGGTACGTTCGAGCGGCTTGATCAGGCTTGTCATCCGCTTCTCATATACGATGGACCGTCTGCTCTCCGGGTCCATAGTCCGGGTAAGTACGATGGTTCCATGACAGATTGCGCCGACTGGCCGGTCCAACTGCCAGAAACGCAGAACCTTCTCTTGCAGGACCGTACTCTCCAGATAAGGCACCATCCCCTTGGCATGACCTCCCGGCAGCAGCAAGCCGTCGAACTGTTCGGCTTCGATCTGCTCATAATTCAGAGGGTGCAAAAATGCGTCATCCTGCTCAAGCCCCTGATGATAACATTCAACTACTTCTTTGGCTGCACCCAGTTGGCCGAAGATGACGCCTGTCAGCAAATAAGGGTCGGTGTAGGCCCGTTTTCCATCCGGCGTAGCAAAGACGATTTGCATCCCCGCCTCCTTGCATCTATGCCAAGGCACCACGACTTCAGTGGTATCAAAATCATGTGACGGCAACGGAATGAGAATTCTCTTCTGCTGGCTCATCGCTTTTTCTCTCCTCTATTAAGGAATACAGGACGCGGTTACAGGTTATCCATATGCTTAGTCATTTACTGTCTATACATTCTAGTTCGAAAAACAGAAAGGAATCAGGTGGTTTTTAATGATTACTGTTCTGATTATTGAACCGGCGTTGACGGAATAAAGGAAATTCAAAACAACTCCTATGATTTAATATTACTCGACATTATGCTTCCCTACAAAAATCTAATTCGTAATTGTGTTCAGCACTCAAATGGAGATATAGAAGTACGTGTGCTGGCTGCAGACAAAGCCGTCCTATCGTTTAAAAATCCTGTGAACAATCCTTCCGTAATGGATGTGAAGCGGCTGTTTGATCGTTTCTATACTGGTGATAAAGCAAGAAGTAATAGTACAGGGTTGGGCTTGTCTATCGTTAGCCTATTGGCGGAACAGATGGGCGGCAGCACAGGTGTATCCATAGAAGACGGGTTCCTCGAAATAAGAGTTGAACTTCCACTATAATTAAATTGTCATGAAAAATTGGAAAGAAGGACAATGGCTATGCTTACGGGTACTCAAATTCTCATTGTTGGCGGAGATAGCCGACAGCTTCAAGTGATTAAGAAATTATCTGAGTTAAATGCAACTTTATGTATAACTGGATTTGAAAGTTTGAAAGAATCATTCTCTGGTGTCCAAAAAGTAAAGATGTCTTTAGAATTGTTTAAACAATCACGGATAGTGATTCTGCCTGCAGGTGGAACGGATATGAGCGGTGGTGTAGAGTCCACCTTTTCAACGAATGAATTGAAATTAACGGCTGATGTTTTTGAATCTATCCCTAATGATGGAATGATTATTTCGGGGGCGGCCAATGCATATTTAAAGAACTACTGCGAAATGTACAAGATCAAGTTGGTTGAATTGTTTGCTAGAGATGATGTAGCCATTTTGAATTCAATTCCTACAGCAGAAGGCGCCATTATGATGGCCATTCAAAATACGGATATCACAATTCACGGCTCTACTAATGTAGTACTTGGCCTTGGACGGATTGGATTGACATTGGCCAGAACATTAAAAGGGCTTGGAGCAAAGGTGAAGGTAGGAGTTCGAGAACCTGACCTTTTTGCACGTGCATACGAAACGGGGCTGACCCCATTTTACATAGAAGAACTGCACAATCACGTTCAGGATGCAGATATTTTGTTCAATACCATCCCGGCATTGGTAGTGACAAAGAATGTTATATCTAATATGGAACGTTCTACACTCATAATCGATGTAGCTTCAAAACCCGGAGGAACAGATTTCCTTTTTGCGGAGAAGTACGGTATTAAGGCAATTCTTGCCCCAGGATTACCAGGAATAGTAGCTCCAAGGACAGCAGGCCGTATTATCGCCGATGCCATAAGTCAAATGTTGATCTGATGCTCATATTGTCTTGACTTAAAGTCAACTCTAACTGCTACTCTGAAAAAGGGGGGATAAAACATATGTATAAAATCAGCGATATTTCGCAGTTAACGGGGTTGTCTACGCACACACTTCGCTACTATGAAGAAATAGGTCTGCTTCCAGCAGTTAATAAGAACTGTTCGGGTATCAGAGAGTATAGTGACGAAGATCTTGCCTTTATAGAATTTGTTAAGGAGTTAAAAGACATGGGGCTATCGTTAGAAGAGATTATCGATTTTGGAAAAGAGGGATGCGTAATTGAAAACAGCGCTATAACTGTGAATGACCAACTAATAAGCGTATTAACGAAACGTTTAGCGGTACTGGATAATCATTTACGGGAACTCGATGAAAAAAGAAAAATCATTGAGAATCATAGGACCAAAATAATCGATCGAATGAGCCTGTATAAGGCTATGATAAACAAATGAACAAGTCAAAGTTAAAATGGTTAGTAGCAGGGTCTATTTTAAATAATGCCGGGATCAGTTTTATTTGGCCGCTAAATACGATTTACATGCACGATCATCTGGGGAAATCACTGGCTGTTGCTGGCTTTGTGCTGCTAATCGATTCCACTACAACATTAATCGGAAATTTTTTCGGCGGGCGATTGTTCGACAGGATCGGCGGTTATAAGACGGTTTTACTCGGACTGTTTATCTCCATAATTTCACTTATTGGTTTAGTTTTTAATCATGGCTGGCCGCATTACGCCGTATTTTTAGCGATCTTAGGTTTGGGCACAGGTATCCTTTTTACATCCATTAATTCGCTTGCGACCCGTGTATCTGGCTATGATCATCGTTATGTATTTAATGCCATTTACTTAGGGCTTAATGTCGGAGTAGCTGTCGGAACATCGATTGCCGGTTTCATTGCGGATATCAATATTTCTCTTATATTTATAGCGAATCTGCTATTGTACATCGCCTTTTTAATGATCGTTTTATTATTTTACAAAGATATGGGCGCCACTCCTCCACAAAGTGAATCTAACGGGTTAAGTGAAGCAAGAAATAGTAATGAGGGTAAACGGTTAATCCATGTATTTATTATCTGTTTTGTTTACTTCGTCGTGTGGATCGGTTATGTCCAATGGCAAAGTACTATTTCGGCTTATTTACCAAAAGTTAATATTTCAATTAAACAGTACAGCTTTTTATGGACGATCAATGCATTGCTGATTATTTTAGGCCAGCCGCTGATTTCGTTAATGATTAAAAAGTTGGCTCATACTTATAAAATACAGATTTATGTGGGCGTTATGCTATTTGTTTTTTCCTTCATGGTCCTTATATTCAGTCAACAATATATCGGGTTCATGGCTGCTATTGTCTTGCTTACCTTAGGAGAAATGTTTGTGTTTCCTGCTATCCCGGCAATGATTAATGCGATTTCACCATCGAATGCAAAAGGTTCCTATCAAAGTTTTGTAAGTATGTCGTCTACCTTAGGCAGGGCGCTCGGACCCATGCTTGGCGGAGTTATTGTTGAACAATTATCCTACGTTCATCTCTATTTAGCGGCGATTATTCTAATGGTTATATCGGTTTTCATTTTTCACTATAAGTTTTTAAAAATAAAACCTGAAAATATTGAAAGCAAACGCTTTCGCGGGGATGTATAATGAAAACGGATTTATTATGTATAATCCTTATACAAGGTGGGTGGCATTGTTGAAAATTCAATTAAACGAGCAGCTTTCCATTTCCAAACTGGTTGTCGGATGCATGAGGATGAATGATTGGAATCTGAGCACCAAGCAAGTGGTAGGGTTTATCGAATGGTGTATTGAGCGGGGCATTACAACCTTTGACCATGCCGATATTTACGGAGGCGATCATCGGAACGAAGCACAGTTTGGAGAAGCTTTGCAATTGGAGCCGTCCTTGCGGGAGCAAATACAAATCGTCACGAAATGCGATATCTGTGTCCCGAATGCCAAAAATCCCAATATTAAGACCCGCTTCTTCAATACGGATAAGGAATATGTCTTGGCCCAGGTGAACGAATCCTTGGAGAAGCTGAAATGCGGTTACATTGATATCCTGTTGATTCATATGTTCGATCTGCTGGTCGATCCGTCCGAGCTTAGCGAAACGCTCCAGCAGCTTAAGGATGAGGGGAAGGTCAAATATTTTGGCTTATCCAACCATAGTCCGCTTGAGTTTGACACCTTGCAGAAATATACGGATATTCCGTTTGTCACGCACCAATTCATGCTGCATCCGCTGGGCATCCAAAATTATCATAACGGCACAATGACCCATTGCCTGAAAGAAGGCATCTCCCCGATGATTTGGTCGCCTCTGGCGGGCGGGCGGATTTTCCATCCCACTAATGCGGCTGAGGAAAAAATGAACAACGTGCTGGAGAACATTCGGCAGGAGCTTGGGCTGGAACATATTGACGAAGTCGTATACAAATGGATTTTCAAGCACGCGTCAAATCCCGCCATCGTACTGGGCACTGGCAACAAGGAGCGGATTGAGCGGGCCATAAAATCGGTCGACGGCGTGGAGATGACCCGGGAACAGTGGTATAAAATCCTGATTGAAGCCGGTTACACGCTGTGGTAGAAACGATGCCTGGAAAAAAATAAAATTTTGTTAATATAATTTTTATGTTAATTTTACAAATCATTGATATTTTCATAATATTTATTGGTTATTCTGTTATCAGAATCAACGAAACAGAAAGGTAGTCATCATGAATCTGCTCCACAAAGTTGGTCAGAAGCCGATTATTGCCGCTTTACGCAATGTGAAAGATGTTGAACAAGCAATCGAAAGTCAAGTGGACAATATCTTTTTCATGGGTGGAACAGTTAAGGAGATTATTAACGCCGTTCAGTTAGTCAAGAGAGCCGGTAAAGGCGCTTTTGTCCATGTCGATTTGATTAAGGGTTTATCCAATACCGACAAGGAAACGGTAAGCTTTATAG
Source organism: Paenibacillus durus ATCC 35681 (assembly GCF_000993825.1). Lineage (NCBI taxonomy): Bacteria > Bacillati > Bacillota > Bacilli > Caryophanales > Paenibacillaceae > Paenibacillus > Paenibacillus durus. The sequence continues at coordinate 4,624,512 of NZ_CP011114.1, read as the reverse complement.
CAGATTACATTGGAGCGGACGGAATTGTCACGCCGAAAAGTCATCTGATCGCTGAAGCGAAAAGAGCTAATTTATTCGGAATACTTCACTTATTTATTATTGATTCTTTAGCGCTGCAAAATGGACTCAAGGCGGTAGAGAATGTTTGCCCTGATGGAGTGGAGCTTATGCCTGGGGTTGTTCGTAAGACGATCGCTGCTTTTACGGACGCTTATGATCATATTCCCATCATCGCAAGCGGGCTGATTCATACGAAAGAAGAGGCGTCCGAATGTCTTGAGGCTGGCGCAACTTCGCTTTCTGTCAGTGAACAAAGCTTGTGGTCATTAACTTTTCAAGATATATAATATATCTCTAATTGTTTAGAGTCGTGTCGAGAGAAAGCTCTGAACAATAAACAGAACTTAGCATGGCTATGTCTGTTTATTGTTGAGCTTTCTCTTTTTCTGTTCATTTTTATTTTACTGAAGCAAAACTAACTCCAAGGGGGAAGAAAATGAGCTCTGGAGCAGTCAGTCAACGGCCTTCTTACATCATATTACTCAGCATTGACGGAATGGCGAATTACTACCTTCAGGAACGGCAGGTTAGAATGCCGCATCTAAGATCTTTAATCAAGCAGGGTGTAATGGCGGGTGCGATGAAAAGCGTATTTCCAACGGCAACCTGGGCTATTCATTCGAGCATCGTTACCGGCACTTATCCCCGGAAGCACGGGATTTTAGGAAACTGGGTAATGAATCGCTCAACTAAAAGCGTCGGCGAATATTTTAGCGACAGCACTTGGGGCAAGGAAGAGATTCTTCAAAGAGAGACCATTTATGACACGGCCAAACAGCTCGGATGGACAACGGCTTCCGTATGCTGGCCCGTTACCAGGGAAGCCCAATCAATTGATTATAATATTCCTGAATTTTATGATCAGGATTTATTTGAAGCCTATGCTACGCCGGGTTTGTGGAGAGAGCTTAAAGAAGCGGGATTGCCGGTTGAGCAATACGGTTCCTGGAGTAAAGATCATTCACGGGGACATATGCAGGATTGGTTGACGACGGAAGTTGCCAAGCATTTGATTCAGAGGCATAAACCTAATCTCATGCTGCTTCATTATTTACTTCCAGACAGCTACCAGCATGATTATGGCACCCGATCGCAAGAAGTGTATTGGTCCTTAGAGTATATTGACGAGCGAATCGGGGAGCTTGTTTCGACTCTAAAGGAAGAAGGGATCTGGGAAGACACCGCTCTATGTATCGTATCCGATCATGGATTCGTCGATACGACGAAAACGGTTTTTCCCAATGTATGCTTCAAACAAAAAGGCTGGTTCGATCCGAATCAGCCGGAGCAAAGCAAGGTGGCGGCGGTATCCAATGGCGGTTCCGGATACGTGTATATTTTTGAGGAAGAGCCTGCAATGAAAGCTGCACTGATGCGGGAAGTGAAACAATGCTTGCAGGAAATGGAAGGGATAGGCAGACTTTTTGAACCGCAGGATTATGATAGCTTGGGTTTGCCTGTTGAGGGAGAAATGGAGGATCAGCGTCCGGACTTTGCTTTTGAAGCGAAGATGGATTGTTTCATTCATTTTGAACACGAGGGAGATCTTGTGTTTATGGAAGGAACGAAGTTTCAAGGCATGCATGGCTATTTGCCTGATCATGAGGAATTGAAATGTATCTTTGTTGCCGCAGGCAAATCGATTCCTTCAGGCATTCAAATACCCGAAATTCAAATTGTCGATATAGCTCCGACTCTTTTAAGTATGATGGGAGGTGATATTTCCGGGATGGACGGGCAGGCCATCGATTTTAAAACTAATGGCAAAGGAGCAAGGAATGGGCAATACAGCAATGAACAGCATGAGGGCATTTCTTTTTGATTTGGACGGATGCATCTATTATGGCGACACGCCGGCTGCCGGGGCTAAAGAACTGTTGGAGCTCCTCAAACATGAAGGGAAACGTTGTTTCTTCGTTACCAATAATTCAACTCAGACGGCAAAAGAAATTGCTTCCAAAATGAGCCGCATCGGCATACCAGCCGAACCTGATGAAATTATTACCGTAACAGACAACGCAGGTCATTACTTGAAGGAGAAATTCGGTAGCAGTGTCAAGGTTAAGGTAGCGGGCAGCGAAGCATTGCAAGGCTCGGTTCTAGGTGCGGGACATGAACTTATTCCAATCGACGATCCAATACGGGCCGATGTCATTCTTGTCGGGAGAGATGTAACGTTTGATTATGACAAGCTGCAGAAGATCGTCAATGATATTCATTGCGGAGCGAAAGTCATCGGGGCGAATTGCGATTCGCATCATGTAGGAACCGGAGGGGTGATTGTACCGGAAACGGGTTCTTTAACCGCTGCGATTGAAACGGTGATCGGCCTGAAGATCGAGCACATCGGGAAGCCCTCACCTTACTTGTTCGAATGTGTGCTTAACCGGTATGGACTTGACCCCGATCATTGCGTCATGGTTGGAGATAATTTTATGACGGATATGGCTGGAGGAGTGCAAGCGGGGCTGCGAACGGTCTGGATTAATGAACATAATCCCTATTTGCGGGACAATATGCTTGGAATTATTCCTGACTATATCGTTAAAAATATGGAACAACTGTTAAATATATATACAACATAAAGGAGAAGATAACTATGAAATCCATGTTGAAGCTGTGCGCAATTATGACATTAAGCGTATCTCTGATTGCCGGTTGTTCAAGCAGTCCTACCGAAAGTACAAAAGACAATGCAAGTAACCCGTCTCCTGAGCCTCAAAATCAATCCATTACTTTTATCGATACCGCAGGCGGCGCAAACACACAAAAGTTTTTTAGTGAAATGATTCCAAAAGCATCAAGCGAATTGGGCATCAAAATTAACTATGTCACAGGGTCCGGGGCTGAAATCCAGCAAAGATTATCCGCTCAGAAACAAGGTGAAGGCGATATCGACGTGCTGTTGTTAAAGCCGGATGGCATCGGCAATATGATTCAAGCTGGAATCCCGTTTGAAACGCTTGAAAACAACCCGGAAATCCCCAATATTTCGCTGATTGAGCCTAGTGAATTAAAGGAAGCCTTAGGAATTGCAACGGACGGTAAGGCGGCTCCTTTCTGGCATGATCAATTTGGAATCTTGTACAACTCCGACAAAATCAAGAATCCTCCGAAATCTTGGGAAGAATTCTATGAAAGACGGGGCGAATGGGCCGGCCACATCGGTATGATCCGTTCGGACGCCAAGTCCGGCGGAGGAAGAATCATGCAGCGCGATATCCTTCTCGGTTACGGAGTAGACTTCTCGAAGCCTTTTGAAACTTTACAAAAAACAGCCGAATGGACGAACGGCATCAATAAATTCAGCGAATTCTCGAAAGCATTCTTTAAGCCTTTAGCTTCTGAACCGCCGGTATTGTTCCAGCAATTTGCCTCGGAAGATGTTTGGATTACCGAATATGCAATTGACTATACACTCTGGTCCAGAGACCAAGGCCTGCTTCCTAAATCCGTAAAATCCACCTTCTTCCCAAGCGGCCATTATGGCGGTGCAGCTTATCTAGCGATTCCTGCTAACGCGCCTGACAGTCAGAAAGAGCTGGCTGCTAAGTTTGTGAACTGGATGCTTTCGGAAGAAACGCAGGTGAACATGATGGAAACGCTGTGGATCTATATGGGAATCAATAAATATGACAATGTTCCTCAATCGGTATGGAACAACGTGCCGTCATGGGATGTCGTTAAGAAATCCAGAATTCCATTGAATAATAATGAAGCTTACACGTTCTTAAAAGAAAAAGGCATGGATTTGGTTAAGTAATTTCAGCTGGAGGTGAAAGAAATGAGGAATCCCTCATCAGGATTCCTCATTTCCATATCAATGCAATTTAAAAAAGACAATTTGCTCACCTTATTGCTTCTATTTCCCGGGCTAGTCTTTTTCATCGGCCTCTTTATTTATCCGCTCTGCATAACTTTCATGAACAGCTTAACGATAAGCAATCATACCGGTTATTCCCTTCAGAACTATATCGATTTACTAAGTTCGGCAAAATACTGGAACGTTATCGGTATTACCTTTGTTTTGGCTATTTCCACAACGATCCTTTCCGTCCTTATCGCCTTGCCGCTCGCTTTAATCTTAAGGAAACGGGTAAAAGGTCATACATTCATCCGACTATTGATTTTACTGCCGCTAACGGTACTAGCGTTAATCAGTGCTCTCGGCCTGCTGATCGTCTGGGACAAGAACGGTTGGGTCAACTTGTTTCTTATGCAAGTGCTGCCAATTATTGATGAACCGTTGAAAATCAATTACACCCTGTACGGCTTGATCTTATTTTATGCATGGCTTTACTCCCCTCATACGATCTTGATGACCTTATCATCGATAGAAGGAATCGACCGGAACGTAGAGCAAGCGGCTACGATTACCGGGGCCAAACCTTTTGAAGTGTTCAGATATATTACTTTGCCATTAAGCATGAGCGGTATCCGTTCCGGCTCGGTGATGACCTTTCTACTTGCTTTCGGCGCCTTTAATGTTCCGCTGATTGCCGGTGGAAATTACAGACCCCTGACAGTTGCGATTTACACGGAAGCAGGTGTGTTTAATAACTGGCCCAGAGCCAGCGCTTTAGCCATTATTATGGGGATTCTCGAGATTATTTTTATCTTGATTTACTTTAGATTGACTAAGAAAAGGAGCGCGGCATAGATGAATCCGATCACTCATAGCATTCGGGCCGTCCGGACGGGAAAGAAAGTCGTGATTTACGCGTTCCTTTTGGGATTTGCCTTGTTTATTTTATCGCCGTTTGCCGTCATCATCGTGTCCGCTTTCGGAGAAGGCTGGTTCGGCGCAAGGTGGCTGCCTGAATCATGGGGTATACGATGGTTCGAGTGGGCTTTTCAGATGACGGATCTGATGCAGGTCACGATGAATAGTTTTATGATTGCCGGATTAACGATAGTCATCAGTTTGTTGATCGGAGTTCCCACTGCTTGGGCTATAGGAAAAAGAAAGCTGCGGGCAAAGGAGCTGCTGATCGCTCTGATACTGCTCCCTAGAATGATACCGGAATTAACTTATGCGCTCGGAACGGCCAAAATATTTTATACATTAGATCTGATTAACACTCATTTCGGTGTGGCGCTTGCGCATTCCACCATTACCATTCCTTATGTTGTATTAATTATGTCCGCTACGTTTGAGGCTTTGGAACAAAGGGTTATCGACGCGGGCGGCGTTTGCGGGGCCAATTGGTTTCAGAGATTTCTATATTTGGTTATCCCTATGTCCATGCCCGGGATCTTGGCGGCGGTAATTTTCGTATTTGTGACTTCCTTTAACGAGTTTACTTTAAGTATGATGACTTACGGCCCGCAGACGGTCACTTTGCCGATACAGACGTATCTATCCATCGGAGACGGCTATAAAGAAGTAGCCAGCGCGATTTCCGTTATCCTGCTCATCCCTTCCATCCTCATCCTTGGTGTAATCGTGAAACAAATCAAGCCGGAAAATTTAAGCGGAGGAGTGAAAGGTTTATGATAGATAAGAAAGTCATGATTTCATTGAAAAATATTACAAAAAAGTTCGGACATGCTACGGTAGTGAACCAGCTGAATTTGGACATTTATGAGGGAGAAATGCTGACTCTTCTCGGGTCGAGCGGCTGCGGGAAATCAACCACGCTGAACATGATTACAGGCAGCTTGACGCCGGATAATGGAGAAATCCATATCAAAGGCAAAGATTTGACCCATGTTCCATCACATAAAAGAGAAATCGGTTTGGTCTTTCAAAATTTTGCCCTTTTTCCGCATATGACTGTTTTTGAGATCGTGGAATTTCCGCTGAAAATCCGCAAAGAAAATAAAAAGGAACGTAAAGTCAAAGTGATGGAAATGCTGCGTCTGGTCCAATTGGATCATCTGGCCAAACGATATCCGCGAGAATTATCTGGGGGACAGCAGCAGAGGGTTGGATTGGCAAGGGCTTTGATCTATCAGCCTAAGGTCGTGTTATTTGACGAGCCACTTTCGAATTTGGACGCCAAGCTGAGAGAAGAATTACGATTTGAAATAATGAATTTAAAAGACAAATTAAAATTCACTTCGATTTATGTCACTCACGATCAGGAAGAGGCGCTTACATTGTCGGATCGGATTGCCGTGATGAAGAATGGAGTCATTCAGCAATTAGGGACGCCTCTTGAAATATATAATGAACCGCAAACACCTTTTGTAGCAGACTTTGTTGGTGTATCTAATAAAATTGTCGGGCAATGTGTGGACAAAGATAACGGGCACGCGTCCATTCAAAGCGATGGTTTTCAATTAAAAGGCTTGGTAAAACAGGATGAAATACAAAAAGGGGATAAAGTAATCATTTTTATTCGGCCTGAGGATATTCAAATCGGCAATGAAGGTTCCACAGAAGAAAATATACTTCAAGGGGAAGTGCGGAACATCGTATTTTCAGGAGAAAGAAAAGAGTGCATGGTTGGCGCTCCAGAAGGGGAAACCATCCGGTTGTATGTGAATAAACAATCCGATATTGCCGTTGGACAAAGGCTGTTTGTACATCTTCCAAGCGACAGCTGTAAAATTTTCAAACATGAGAAAATGGAAGTTAAACGTTAAATCACCCTAAATGCAGAATGCTCCAGCAGATGACTGCTGGAGCTGAACTATGTTAACCCTATCGCATATTCTGTATTTGAACAACAGGCACAAATAGATGATCAAGCTGCCGTGTGAAGGTTAGGACCATGTCATCGCCGTCTCGTTCTATCCTTACCGGACTGCCATCAGCAAGGAGGCATGCCTCGCCATCTATGAATACTTCTTTTACTTTTATTTTCGATCCGCTGAGCTTCCCAAGGATCATCAGGTAAAGATTATTGTCCTTTGCAGTAAATCGGACAGCCTCTCCTGTCTCGGTGACTGCTGCCGATCGTATCCAAGGCCGTGTACCATAGACGGCATCACCATTCTGCTTTAGCCAATATCCGAATTTTGACAACCGACTTAGTTGTTCAACGGGGATTTGCGCATCCTCACCACGAGGACCTACATTCAGCAGCAAATTGCCATTTTTGGACACTGCATCTAAAAAATCTAATAATAATGTCTCAAAGGAAGCATAGTTTTCATCGCGTTCATTGCGGTTATAGCCAAATGAATTTCCGATTCCGCGCGTCATCTCCCATTTTTTTGGTTGGATTTCCGAGTATTTCGTATACTCCGGTGTAGCGAAATCGCTATGGGGTATGGGAGGTTGTACAAGGGCAGAGTGAATATCGGGATTTTTCTTTATCATTTGCTTAACCATAATGTCCATCACGGCCCGTACAGGTTTCAGACCCATAATCTTGTTGGCCGAAGTTGCATGTTTCCATCGGTCATTTACCACACCGCCTGGAACGACTTCATAATAGTAGGCAAACAAGCGGAACAATGTGTCCTGGTTAGTAGGCCAGCAGATATCGTTCCATAAAATGTCCGGGCGATACCGCTTTATCAGCTCGCGGACCTGGGCATCCGCGTATTCCGGATAATCACCGCCAGGTGTGGAAAATGAATAATCCATGAACGTCCTTGAAATTCTTCTCCGAAACGTCCAGTCAATTCCGCCCGAATAGTATATGCCAAAGCGCATGCCTTCCTTTCTTACGGCTTCAGCTAATTCACCTATAATGTCACGCTTGCTAAACCAGTCCTGCTCATGCGGATTTTTAACCTCAGTAGGCCATAGGCAATAACCGTCATGGTGTTTGGAAACGATCACTACGTATTTTGCGCCGGCGTCGCTGAAAGTTTTTGCCCAAGCGGAAGGGTCCCATTTTTTTAGTCCATCTATGAACATCTCTTTAAAACTTTGGTAGGGCATGCTGCCATACTTCTCTTTATGGTATTGAGCCGATGGTGTATTAGGGTCCTTGATCGCATTCCAATAGCCTTCGGCATAGGGGTAGTTTAGCAATGCCCGGTCATAATCGGTCTTCAACGTCTCCGCTAAACTGCCTAAGGGTGCAAAACCAGGGATCGAATATAGTCCCCAATGGATAAACACTCCAAACTTGGCATCTTCGAACCATTCTGGAACCGGGTGAGTATTCAGGGACTCCTGGGTTGGTTGATAGGTTGTATTATTCATTTATTTTCGAACCTCCTCTGTGTTCATCGATGTCTGAGGATCGGGATGCTAAATAGTGCTTTACCGCCAGGTCGATAAAGGCTTGTGACGCATCCATCAGATCGCGGTCTCCCTCAGGCCATGCTGCCCGGTCTCCTTGAACCTGTGCGAAAGTATCGATTTGATCGGCATCGCCTCCGGTCACCTCCAGAACCATTTTCCAGCAGTCTGCGGCCAAGTCTTGCGCGGCTGGATCATCCGGCGACGCCCCGGACTTGGCAAGAGTCACGGCTTTCAAGGCCAGCACTCTCCATGTATGATACAAATCGAAGGCGTCTTGTTCGTTGGCAAATCGTTTGCCGAGGATTTCCTTCTGGGCGTCATTAAACGTGTATTGACCCCAATCGATCAGACTGCTGTTCTTTAAGGTTCGGATAAATCCGGTCAGCAGCTGCCACGATGGGTAGTTTCCCGCAGCGATGGCCGTCCGGCATGCCTCGATTGCCGCAATGCTTGCATGCGCGTCTTCTATTTTTTTATAGAGTACTAGCTCATGCTCATTCAGTATTTGCTTGATTTGAGATAACGTGGGGTGCTTAACCACCTTGTCACGTATTTCTTTTAAGGAAAGTCCTAAAGATTTGTAAAAGATGATCTGTTCTAAACAGAGCATATCTTCCTCGGTATAATAACGTCGTCCGCCATCGGTACGGCCGGGTGTTGGCAAAAGCCCGATATTATCGTAGTGCTGAAGGGTTCGTACAGTTACACCGGTTGCCGCGGCCAGTTCACCGACCAAATAGGTTTTGGTTGTACTGTCTATGCGTCCCACCTCCTATACCTATTGTATTTCATTACGTAACGTAATGAGCAAGCTTTAACAATCCTCATTCAGTGCAGCATGTTTTCTTTCAACTCGATATGGAAATAATGAGAGCTTAAGGAGGGAGCATGAGATGCAAGCCTATATAGATATTCTGTTTCGCACTATTTTTGCTATTTTGCTGCTTTTATTGGCAGCCAAACTACTCGGTAAACAGACAATTTCAAATATGACGTTTCATGACTTTGTGACCGGGATTACACTTGGGTCCATTACGGCTAACTTGGCGTTCAATGATAAACTGCAATGGTCACATGTGGCATTGTCGCTCATTGTCATTACCGTTACATCCATTCTTTTATCCGTCATTGCCCTGAAGAGCCGCAAAATGAGAAGCTGGATATCCGGTTCTCCAACCACGCTTATTGAAAGCGGGAAAATTCTTGAAGAGAACATGAGACGTGTAAGATATACGATGGACTCATTGGATCAAGCATTGAGGGGAAAAGGAATTTTCAACATAGAGGAAGTAAATTATGCGGTTCTTGAGGATAACGGAACGGTGTCGGTATTAAAGAAAGACGAGTATCAATATGTAACTAAAAAGGATTTGAAGCTTCGCCCGAACGCCCAAGCTTTTCCGGTTGAACTGATCATGGATGGAGTACTTATAGAAAAAAACCTGGAGAATAACGGACTGACCAAGAAGTGGCTGGAGAACGAACTCCGGCGCAAGGGGAAGCGGATCTCCGACGTATTCTATGCCGTAAGAGGAACGCAGCAGCAGCTCGTCTTTGACTTTTATAAAGATGGCATTCAAAAACCCATTGATAAAGAATGAATATGTTAAGTCAGGTAGCGTAGGGAATCCCGCCGTAAATAAAATAGTAAAATGACCGCCCCTTTTTCACGGGGGCGGTCATTGTTGTGCAGGAGCCCAATGAAAATAAGGTTGTAGACTGGCGGCGAACGGGCAGGATAGTGGAATTAATGTAAATCAATGCTACTTCGGGTAAACTTGATTCTTTTCAAATAAATTCCTAACCTGATCGGCCATAAATTGTGTGGAATGCGGCATTCCAGGTCTGACGAAGACCGAACTTTTTGACAGCATTACCAGCCCGGAAGTGCAGACGATCGCCAATCAACTAAGCGACAAAGGGATTTCTCCTTACAGTATTGCCAGAGCCATCGCGTTTGCCATTAATGAACCTGATGACACCCTAATCAGCGAAATTATGGTTAGGCCGACCGCGTTGTCTTGAACATTTCCAAATAAGATGATCGGGAATTATCCTTATGGCTGCGGCAATGCCGGAGAAACTTTCAATCGTTTGCTGCGACTTTTGAAGGGATAATAAAGAGTGAATTGGAAAAGTCAAATGTGAGGTTAACTATCCTCAAATCCCCCGGCATATGAAGTTTTTCGCAACGATTTCATATCCTGGAGAGGAGGTAGACCAAAGAGCCTCCGATACTCCCGATTGAACTGTGACGGACTTTCATAGCCTACTGTCAAAGCGGCTGTCGTTGCCCCCATGGGACCACTCAGCATGAGGCGTCTCGCTTCCAGAAGGCGAAGCTGCTTCTGGTACTGCAAGGGCCCCATTGTCGTGACGGCTTTGAATTTATGATGCAGCCCAGAGATACTCATGTTGCAGGATTTGGCGAGTTCCTCAATGGTGAAAGAGCGTTCGTAGTTTTCTTTGATCCAATGAATGGCCTTTCCGACTCCGTCCGCTTTTTGATCAAAGAGCGCCTTTTGCAAAAATAAGTGCCTAAAATCTCCTGACAGCAAGTTAAAAATCATTTCCCTTTTAATCAACTCGGACAGAAATCGAACTTCTTTAGGCTTATCAACAATCTTCAGCAACCGGAAAAATATGTCCAGCAGCGCGGCATCTGATTTTCCGATGAAGGCACCGGCACTCCGATTTTTCTCCTTTGGCTCCGTGCTGATTTCCGCCTCCATGACCACAGAAGCTATTTCTTGACTCGTAAAATCGACACGTAAACCGATATACGGCGATTCTTCCGTAGCGTCGATGACTTGCGCGGCAGCCGGCATATCGATGAGTGACGCCAAATAATCCCCCGCCGAATAATGAAAGATATCTTGACCAAGGTAAAGCTTCTTAGTCCCTCGAAGGATCAGGCAAAAAGAAGGCGTCAACACCCCCTGACTTTTCGGCGTTTCACGACTGCTCCTGACAATCGTAAGAAACGGAACGATCGTTGGCGTCCGTCCCTCCGCCAGGGTAATCCGATCCGCCATAGCAATAAGCTGATCTAATGCTTTCTTATGAATAGAAACACTCTTTCCAAAGTTAGCTTGGTTATCCACTCTTTGTTCCGGCATGAATTCCATTCCCCCATTCTTTTTTAAACTACATCATTTTGCAGCTTTAGGCAAGTTTTATGCAGTAACGGTCTACTTCCTTCCTCCAATTCCATCCATAATATTATTCAGGAACACGAAACAACTGAAAAGGAAAGGAAGATGCTTATGCATCAGTCAAAACGGATGATTTTAACCATTATCATCGCATGTCAACTGATTGTTGTGCTTGACGCCTCCATTATGATAACGGCAATCCCTCAAATCGGCCGTTCGCTGCATATGACAGCGACCAGCTTGACCTGGGTCCAAAATGGCTACATTTTGCCGTTCGGCGGTTTCTTGTTGCTTGGTGCCCGGGCAGGTGACCTTCTGGGGCGCAGAAGAATACTTAATGTAGGCATTGGATTATTTTCGCTTGCCTCCATGCTGGCTGGTTTGGCGCCGACAGCCGAATTTTTGCTGGTTTCCCGTGCATTCCAAGGCTTCGCGGCTGCATTAGCAACGCCTGCTGCGTTAGCATTACTGTCAGCGAGCTTTGTTGAGGCCAAGGAACGTTCCAGAGCAATTGCGATGTACAGCGCGGTTTCGGCTGCAGGCGGCAGTATCGGTCTCCTACTTGGTGGATTTTTCACCGATTTTTTGTCTTGGCGCGTCGGGATGTTTATCAATGTACCCATTGGGATTGCTTTGCTGTATTTGGTACAGAGGTATATACAGAAAACAGGTACGAGGACCGGACGTTTTGATTTTTGGGGTGCGATTGTCTCCGTCATCGGCATGACTGCGTTGGTATACGGCTTTGTTCAGGCTGCCGAGAAAGGTTGGGGGAAACCCGAAACATGGATTTCGCTTGCAGCCGGGATTATTTTGTTAGCAGCATTCGTTCTTATTGAAGCCCGGGCAACGGAGCCGATCATCCCGCTCCGATTGTTTGCGAACCGCCAGCGGTCCGGAGCCTATCTTGGAAGGTTCCTCGTGGTGTGCGGGAATTTTTCACTCTTTTTCTTTATCCCTCAGTATTTGCAAAACGTGCTCGGTTTCAGCTCACTGGAAGCAGGTTTAGCCTTCCTACCATTTACAGGCGCCCAGTTCGGGATGATGTATTTGATGCCCGGGTTGGTGCACCGTTTTGGAAATAGGAAAGTCCTGATGGCCGGTTTGCTATTAGCCATCATGGGTACCCTCTGGATAAGCCGGATCGTTGCCGTGCAAGACCAGTTCTTTCCGCAAATGTTCATCCTCTTGACGATCATGGGCATTGGCGCCGGCATGGTTTTCCAACCGCTTACCGCTTTGGGGCTCTCAGGTGTGGATCCTCACGATACCGGTGCAGCTTCGGGTCTCATTAATGTTGCGCATCAAAGCGGATCCTCGTTGGGACTGGCTATTCTCATATCCGTATTTGATGCAGCTATCCGTACGGGTCAACCTTCAAAGATGCATTTCGCTCATGCTATATCGAGCTCCATATTGGGATCAGTGTTATTTATAACGTCTGCTCTTATTGCGGCGCTGATCTGTTTTCTTCCGGCAAGCCAACCCACAGGAGAACAAGCATTAACTGATTCATGAAGCATTACCATTTCTGACAACGGTAAGCATTTTCCACTTTATGGGATGTTGCAACAAAGAAAAGGATATGATAAAATACCGCTACACTTAACGATTGGAGATGAAGAGGATAATGTAATATTTCTTGCCTGGTTTAAAGAATAAAGTGGATTGTTTTATTCTTTATTGGCAAGAAAGTTACCTTATTCTTTTCACTCATAAAATATATTCTATTCATCCCTGTTCCGGGGTGGATTATCCGTATTTTTTGAGCTACAAGAAAGGTAACTTTCTTGTAGCTCTATTTTTTTGATAAGGAGGTCCAAAAATGTCATTGATTAAAGTTACGAACCTAACGTTTGCCTATGATGGCAATTACGACAACATTTTTGAGAACGTTAGTTTTCAAATGGATACCGGTTGGAAATTGGGCTTTACTGGGAGAAATGGCCGGGGCAAGACCACGTTTCTCAATCTGTTACTTGGTAAGTACGAATACAGTGGAACGATTTCGGCTAATGTCAGCTTCGATTATTTTCCATTCCACGTTGAAAACAAAGCAAACCATACTGTCGACGTCGTCGCCGACATTTATCCGGACTATGAGTATTGGCAGCTTCAGCGCGAGCTTTCGCTTTTGAAAGTGACGGAGGACGTGTTATACCGACCTTTCGAATCGTTGTCAAACGGAGAACAAACGAAGGTGCTGCTGGCGGCTTTGTTTTTGAAGGAAAATAGTTTTCTGCTCATTGACGAGCCGACCAACCATCTGGACCTGCATGCTCGGAAGCTGGTTAGCGATTATTTGAACGACAAGAGCGGGTTTATTTTGGTGTCGCACGACCGGGCGTTTCTCGACAACTGCGTGGACCACATTCTTGCGATCAACAAGACCAATATCGAAATCCAGAAAGGAAATTTTTCCGATTGGTGGGAGAACAAACAACGGCAGGACCAATTCGAACTCGCCGAGAACGATAAGCTGAGGAAGGACATCAAGCGGATGTCCGAAGCGGCCAACCGGACGAGCAACTGGTCGCACGAAGTGGAAAAAACAAAAAACGGCACACGCAACTCCGGCTCCAAGGTAGATAAAGGTTACATCGGCCACAAGGCCGCCAAAATGATGAAGAGGTCCAAGTCGATTGAGCAAAGACAACAATCCGCGATCGAGGATAGATCCCAGTTGCTTAAAAACGTCGAAAGCTCGGAAAGCCTGAAAATTTCACAATTGGCTTATCACAAACACCAACTCGTCGAGCTTGACCGCGTATCGATTCATTATGCCGAGAAGAAAGTTTGCCATGACGTCAGCTTTACTGTCGAGCAAGGGGACCGCATTGCGCTCTCCGGTCCCAACGGTTCAGGAAAATCCAGTTTGCTCAAACTAATTTGCGGCGAGGATATTCCCTACTCCGGGGCGTTACGAATCGGGAGCCAACTGAAAATATCCTACGTTTCGCAAGACACTTCGCACTTGCACGGCAATTTGTCGGAATTCGCCAGAAACAGCGGGATTGATGAAAGCTTGTTCAAATCGATTTTACGGAAGCTCGATTTTTCGCGATTGCAATTCGAAAAGGACATCGCATCTTTTAGCGGCGGCCAGAAGAAGAAGGTGCTCATCGCGAAAAGCCTCTCCGAGCGGGTTCATTTGCATGTTTGGGACGAACCGCTTAATTTTGTCGACGTCATTTCCCGGATGCAAATCGAAGAGCTGCTTCTGAAGCACGCTCCGACCATCCTTTTCGTAGAGCATGACAGCGAGTTTTGCAAGCATATCGCGACAAAGATTGTAGAACTTACAGACTAACCTTTTCTGGAGGATGAATGCGATGTTGATTGAGGTTGTAGATGATTTTGTGAACCGGTTCATTTCAAATGATGCGGTTCACAAAAACAAAATGCCGGAGGATTACCATTTTATCGACAAATGCACGTAGCGATCCGTCTGCAAACGCATCGTGCTTTTCTCTTCGTAATTGGTTAATGACGTATTTAAGGCGCTGGCTGACGGTTGCTCTTGTACGTTTTCTCCGGCGGTAAGGAGAAGACATGAAGCCAGTCTCGAAATATGAAAGGATTCGCCAAGTATTGTCCGAGTTGAAGCAACCCTCATATAGATATTCACAAATTACAGAAGCGATTTTCAAGGGAAAAGTCGGCGAATTCGAACGGATGGTCATATTGCCCAAATCCCTGCGTGTAAAATTGATTCAGACGCTTGGTCCGCGGGTCTGTAGCATCTTTCCAGTAAAGGAACTCACATCGAGTCAGGTCAGCAAGGTGTTGTTTGCCGTAGCTGGCGACGAACATATTGAGGCCGTACGACTTCATTATGAACGTGGGTGGGAGTCCTATTGTATTTCCACACAGTGCGGCTGCGGGTTTGGGTGCAAATTTTGTGCCACCGGTACGATAGGTCTGAAACGAAATTTGACGGCCGACGAAATTACCGACCAATTGCTTTACTTTCACCTGAATGGTCACAGCTTAGACAGTGTCTCATTCATGGGTATGGGGGAGGCGCTCGCCAACCCGCATATCTTTGATGCTTTGAATATTTTGACCGATCCAAGCCTCTTTCGATTAGGACATCGACGAATTACGATTTCCACCACCGGTCTGTTGCCGGGAATCGACAAGTTGACACGGGAGTATCCCCAAGTCAATCTAACCTTTTCTCTGCATTCGCCGTTCGACGATCAACGGAGTGAGCTGATGCCGATCAACGACCGGTTTCCAGTCCGAGACGTCCTCCATGTATTGGATCGCCATATCCGACATACAGGGAGGAAGGTGTATATTGCTTATCTTCTACTCCGAGGAGTCAACGACTCGACGGCGCATGCGAAAGCGGTTGCTGAGTTGTTACGAGGAAGGGGGACTGGAGAACATCTTTATCACGTAAATCTGATTCCCTACAACTCAACCGAAGTTACTCCAGAAAGTTACCGGACATCTGATTCTAACCAGATCGATAGCTTTGTTCGGGTCTTGAAGTCAAAAGGTATCAAAGTGACCATCCGAACGCAATTCGGATCGGACATTAACGCGGCATGCGGACAGCTTTACGGTAAGGAATAACCAATGTTGTTGAACCAGAGAACGATAGTTAAAAGAAGACACGACGGCAGCCGAACATTGTAGTCGGCTGCCGTTTTAGTCATCAGACGAGTAGGACAGGAGCAGTACCGATACTGCATGTCATTAAAGTTCTGGTCAGGTAAACAGTTTAGCACACGAGGTCAAGCCCTACGGGCAGAGACGTTCTACCCCGGCTACTCGTACTAAACCCCATAAGAACGAAAGAGGTCAGCAACAGGATGTCGGTTTCGTTCATTATAACTATATTCAGTTCTTAGATCACCGCTGTTTTCCTATAGCGGATCAGTCTAAAACATTATTTTCATCAGAACAGCAGGAGCCGTTCCCTGTAAATTCTCGTTCTTACAATGTCTGCCCGCTGTCCACCGTAATGATTTGCCCGGTCATGGATTCTTGTTCCAGTACGGCGCAGATGAACCCGGCAATGTCTTCGGGTGTGGAGATGTGCTGAAGGAGCAGATTGGGGGCGAGCTGCTTCATCTGTTCTTCCTTGCCTGCCCACCATCTGGTGGCAACGGCTCCCGGCACGACGCAGTTGACCCGGACTTCCGGCGCCAGAGCACGGGCCAAAGACTTTGTCAGTCCGTGAACTGCAGCTTTGGAGACCGCATAAGGAAGGGAGGAACCGGAGCCGGTCTGTCCCGCGATGCTGCCCAGGTTCACAATGGCGCCCTGTCCTTCTTTTTTAAAATAGGGGGCTGCTGCTCTTGCGCAGTAGAACATTCCTTTTACATTCACGTCATACAGCCGATCCCAGACCTCTTCGGTTGCCGCCTCCAAATCACCCAGGGAATTATGCGATGTAATCCCAGCGTTATTAACGAGCGCATTCACCGTTCCGAACTGCTGGACAATCTGTTCAATCATTTGGCGTACTTCCGTATCTTTAGAGACATCAGCCTGAATGGCGATGGCTGTGCCGCCTTTCTCTTGGATCATCTTTACCGTCTCGTGAGCTTCGTCCCTGGAACGTGAATAATTGACCGCAACGATCGCTTTTCGATCAGCAAGCCCCAGACAAGCGGCCCTGCCAATCCCTGTTCCTCCGCCAGTCACTAACACAACTTTATTGTGCAGATTCATTTCAATCCCTCCTGATCATTGGAAATACATTTTACTGTGGCCTCTCTGCAAGAATGATTGTAAGGGAGGATGAGTGTTTTGTATAATTGAATAAAATCAATAAATCATTCAAATTATTTGAACTGTGGGATATAGGAGGGGAAAAATGGACGCCAAAACATTGAAGACCTTTCACCAAATTGTAAAATACGGCAGCTTTATCCGTGCGGCGGAAGAGATGAATTATGCGCAGTCCACCGTCACCATGCAGATTCAAAAGCTGGAGTCGGACATGGGGGTTCAACTGATCGAGCGCGGCAAGAAGATTCAACTGACGGAAGCGGGCCGTCTTTTTTGGGAGAAAAGCTTGCCAATCCTTAAAAATATGGAGCAGCTGCAGGAAGACATGGCTGGACTGCTTAAGGGAACCGCGGGGCATATTCGATTAGGAGTGACAGAGCCGACGGCGAGCTATCGCTTACCCGGCATACTCAGGTCGTTTATGGCCCAATACCCGAAAGTAAGAGTTTCCGTGGAATTTGGCAATACACCGCTGCTAAGCGAGAAGCTGCTCAAGGGCGATATAGACTTTGCTTTCTGCTCCGCACCGGATCTTGGTTCTGAGCTTTTGTTCGAGCCGCTGTTCAAAGAGGAATTTGTAGTGTTAATGCCGGAAAACCATCCGCTTGCCCATAAGGCGTCTATTGTTCCTGAGGATTTTCAGAACCATCGTCTGCTCATTACGTCTGCGACTTGTCCCTACCGCCGCAAGCTGGAAATCGTTCTGCAGGAAGCCGGAGGAATTACTTTGGACACGATGGAAATCGGCAGTATGACGGCGCTGAAGTATTTTGTGGAGAGCGGGCTAGGCGTTGCATTGGTACCCAAAATTACGGTTGACCCGGTTCCGCCAAATACGGTCACGCGCACGATAAGCGGCAGTCTGATCGAGATGACCTTTGGCATACTCTGCAAAACGACAGGGCATGCATTGAAATCAGCAGGGTATAGGCTATATCATTTTCTTAGAGAAGAACTGCACAGTGAAAAAGACGACTCTTCATTCGGGATTCAAAAATGAACGTCGTCTTTTTGCTTACAGCTACACTTACATATCATCACCAGAAATACGCTCCGGCATCTTTGTAACCTTTTGGAGACCGAAATCCAAGTTTCTGGTCATATACTTATCAAAAAATTCAGGGTCAATTCCGGTCATATGATGAAAGAAGGATACTTCCGCTTTCCAATCGCTCTCAATCATTTGACCAATGTCCACGAGACCTCTTTCTGATTGTAAATTTTCTGTAAAAGGGCTAGATCAGGAAGGGAGTATAGCATAGAATAGAGTCGATTTCATACTAAATCTCTTTCCCGACCAACTAAGGAAAAGGAGTAATCCGTACATATGGATACGAATCAGCAAGAGGCAGCGGAATATGCTCAAAAAGGGAGATTTTCGGCTCTTCTGGAAGTTCTGAAGGTTTCCACAAAACTGGGACTCACCTCATTTGGAGGACCCATCGCCCATCTTGGTTATTTTCATAACGAGTACATACGCCGCCGAAAATGGATGGACGAACGAAGCTACGCCGACCTTGTAGCCCTATGCCAGTTTCTCCCCGGTCCCGCCAGCAGCCAGGTTGGAATTGGCATCGGAGTGTTAAGAGCGGGACTAATTGGAGGTCTCGTAGCATGGCTGGGTTTCACCCTGCCGTCTGTCATCGCGTTAGTTGCGTTTGCCTTCCTGCTCCAAGGTTACGATATTGCGGGTGCAGGGTGGATTCATGGACTGAAGATCGTAGCTGTAGCGATTGTTGCCCATGCTATTCTAGGGATGGGACAGAAGCTCACTCCTGATCGGGGTAGAGCGACGATTGCCGTGGCTGCCGCAGCAGTTGCGTTATCTTGGCATACCGCTTACAGTCAGGTGCTTATCATTATTGCTGCCGGGATCGTCGGCTTGTGGTTGTACCGAAAGAGAGCGGCGGAAGGGCTACCCGAGCTTCCAATTCCGGTCAGCCGGGCCTTTGCTATCTTCTGCTTGGTTGTATTTGTTGGTCTGCTCGCCGCACTCCCGCTGCTCAGACAATCGGGGGGAGCCGGATGGCTCGCGATGTTTGACAGCTTCTATCGTTCCGGTTCTTTGGTGTTCGGCGGGGGGCATGTCGTACTCCCGCTTCTGGAGCGGGAGGTTGTCCCCACAGGGTGGGTGAGCCAAGAGGATTTCCTGGCGGGTTACGGAGCTGCGCAAGCGGTCCCGGGGCCGCTATTTACTTTTGCAGGCTACCTTGGGGCTATGGCCGGGGGAATCACAGGAGCGGTGGTCGCCACGATTGGCATTTTCCTGCCGGCATTTCTGCTTGTTGTCGGTGCGCTCCCGTTCTGGAACGGGATAAGGAACAGCCCGAGAATCCAAGGGGCGTTAATGGGAATTAATGCCGCCGTCGTTGGCATTTTGCTGGCTGCTCTGTACGATCCGCTGTGGACTACCGCCATCTTGAAACCGATGGATTTCGCTCTGGCCGTCATGTTGTTTGTGATGCTGGTCTTTTGGAAGCTTCCGCCTTGGGTGGTTGTGCTTACCGGCGCTGCGGGAGGAATGCTGCTGGGGCTAATGTAATCGTAGGAACGGGTGAAAGAACGTCTAGCGTTCATCACCCGTTTTTTATTTTTTTCCTGCGTATACTACACCTTATAAAAAGGGTTCTCAGCGAGAGGAGCGGTAGTAATGAAAAGGTTAGTTTGTCTATGTATGCTTTGTTTACTTCTTCTGTTTCCGACGCAAATGGCGGGGGCGGCAGGAAATGCGGCAGCAGCCGGGCCGGTAAACCCATTGTTGCTCGAGTCACTCCGTCAGGGCGGATATATTCTATATATAAGGCATGGTGAAGCCACGGCAGGAGAAGACCGGCCCGATTTGGTCTTCACGGATTGTTCGACCCAAAGAAATCTTTCCGGGGAAGGCAGAAGACAAGCTGCCGCTCTTGGGGAGGCGCTTCGCAGATTACAAATCCCTGTTCAATTTCCGGTGCTGACCAGTCCTTTTTGCCGTACCAGGGAAACGGCCGAACTGGCTTTTGGGGAAGGAAAGATTCAGACCGATCCGTTCTGGATTAGAATTTATCATTTAAGCGGTGACGTAACTCCTTCGGAGCGAGAGGATACATTGACTGCTCTGACTTCTGTGTTGGAGAAAACGCCGCCTTTCGGAACCAACCAAGTGATCGTCGCTCACAGCTTCCCTCCAGGGGTTGGTTTGGGCGAAATCCCCAACTTGGGTATTGTTGTGGTGAAACCAAGAGGGCTGGGCAGCGGATACGAAATTGCCGGCCGAATTGCCTTAGGAGAGCTATTGAGTTTACGGACTGCCAAGTAAGGTACTCGCTGACAGGTTTTCGGAGATATTTTAAAAAATATTCATAAAAAATTAAATAAATTGACACATATTTCATGAATATTTTATAATAAGATTTAAAATAGCAAGTATGTCAGCAAGTTGTGAGTATATTTCACTTTGTTTTGTCAGGTTTTCTTACGTATGGAAAAGGAGGGGGGAAGTACCGAATAACAAAGTTACAGCTGGCTGTAATTCAATAACTTTTACTTTACATAATGGGGAGGAAGAACGAAATTGAACTTATCTATTAACTGGAAGAAGAAAATCGGAATTACTATAATGTCGGCTGCCTTAATGATCCCTGCTGCTGTAAGTTCCGCTGAGGCTTCTGTGGTTCCGGGCAAGATTGTATCTACCAGCCCGCAAGTCACCGCCGTAAATACCGCCCTGCCAAACATCACGATCCTTGCAACCGGTGGAACCATTGCCGGCTCTTCCGCCTCCACTACGGATGTGACCGGATATACGGCGGGCGCGCTCGGCATCAATACTTTGATCAATGCTGTTCCCGAAATGAAGCAGATTGCCGATGTTAGCGGCGAGCAGATTGCCAATGTCGGCAGTCCCGATATAGACAACGAGGTTCTTCTTAAACTGGCCAAACGCATCAACGCGCTGCTCGCTACGGATGATGTAGACGGCGTTGTCGTAACGCACGGAACGGATACGCTGGAGGAAACCGCTTATTTCCTGAACCTTGTTGTCAAGAGCGACAAGCCGGTTGTAGTGGTCGGTGCGATGCGTCCCGCTACGGCGATCAGCGCAGACGGCCCGTTCAACCTGTATAATGCGGTGAAAATAGCAAGCAGCAAAGAAGCCCGCGGCAAGGGCGTCATGATTGAACTGAACGACCGCATCGGCGCCGCCCGTTATATCACCAAAACAAATACGACCGGCACGGATACGTTCAAATCAGTGGAACAAGGCTATCTGGGGGTAGTCTCCGGCGACAAGATTTATTTCTATAATGAAGTCAAGCGCAAACATACGGCAAGCAGCGTATTTGACGTTTCCAATTTGACCGAGCTGCCTCAGGTCGATATTCTGTACGAATACCAGAATAACGGCAGCTATTTGTACGACGCCGCGATAAACGCGGGCGCCAAGGGAATCGTCGTAGCCGGCAGCGGCAACGGCTCGCTGTCCACGGCCTCGGAAAAGGGCGCGGCGAAGGCAGTAAGCAAGGGTGTTGCGGTTGTCCGTTCTACACGTACGGGCAGCGGCGTCGTTACTCATTCCGCCAATGACGATAAGTCAGGCTTTGTCTCCTCCGATTCCTTGAATCCGCAGAAGGCCCGCATTCTACTGATGCTGGCTCTGACGAAAACTAAGAATCCGGCGGTGATCCAAACCTTCTTTGACGAATATTAATTTGAGTCTCTAAGCAGACGGGGCTACTCCAGCAGTCATCGCAGATGACGACTGGATAACCCCGTTATTTTTGTGGAAATCAATCACTGCGCCCCATATTACGAATAGCGGCAATGATCAGCAATATAATAGGGATTATGACATAGAGCGGGAAAAAGATATAAGGTATGGATATGCTCCAGCCAAGATTGATATGCTGTGTGTAAGTAGACGCAATGATAAGGGACATCGCCAGAATAATCATGCCCCATGGAATAAGGATGGAATGATAGGATTCCAATTTGAACAGCTGCGCAGTTCCGAGTACGGTACCATACATAAACGCCCCTAGTTTAAAAAATCCCCCCAGCACCATCATCAGAATCGCAAGCGCATCCAGATTCATAATAAAATCCCCCAGACTTACCATGCCTATAGCGGTATACAGAGGAAATTCCGTTTGTTCAAGAACCTTAGGACCAAATACGGCCATGAGTCCCAGCATATTTAAGGATAGTATGATGCCAGAGGCAAGAACCGCAATCATCCCCGCTTTTTTGATGCTGCTGCGGTCATTCGAATTGATGGTAAACATCATGAACAGCAGCGTTTGTCCGAATGGAAATACGATAAGGAAGGGGAACACCGCGCTCAATATCGGTCTTAGCCCTTTTGAGAAAACGGGTTCTACATATTCAAAATGATGAATTTGGGAAGCGAAGATAAGAATCCACCCCAGGACAAGGGCAAGAAAGGCAACCGGAAACAAGATTTCCCCCAAACGTGCGAGTGCTTCC
Source organism: Paenibacillus durus ATCC 35681 (assembly GCF_000993825.1). NCBI lineage: Bacteria > Bacillati > Bacillota > Bacilli > Caryophanales > Paenibacillaceae > Paenibacillus > Paenibacillus durus. The sequence goes on along the minus strand of NZ_CP011114.1, from coordinate 4,601,934 downwards.
AGCCCGCCGCGCATGCAGTAGACGACACTGAGCATAAATCCTGCCATAACCACGAGGATCGGCGTCTCTGTCAAGATCGTCTGCACGATGAGTTCCCCAAAGTCTCGTAATACCCGTGAAGACTCATAGGCAAAATTCAATATATAAATCAGCGATAGCGGATATCCGATCCATTTTCCAACAATCTCGGGGATCATTTGGATAAGCGTTCGGTTTGGATAATATTCGCATAACTTTGTGTAGACCCACATTAGCCCAAGTCCGCCGAGCATCGCGGTCAAGATAGCCAGCCACTCATCCTGTTTAGCCTGCATACGTAATCCAAAGAGCACCGTAGTCCCGATTTCAAACAAAATGATGATGGAAATGAGCTGCCACCTGCTTATCTTCTCCTGTGCCATGTGATGTCTCTCCCCGCGGAAAATAATAAACCCAGTATTTGCAGTTGAGGTAAAAATAAACATTTTATGAAGCGGTTATTTAAACCGCTATTAGGAAAATATTCTAAGTATGCTCGGATATTGGAGGGACAATAATGGTTGACCGTGGAAAGATTAGTGCTGGGCAGGCTGGGGCTTTGATGTTTACGTTCCTAGTGGGAAGCGTCGCTGTAATCGTTCCGGCTAGTGCCGCTTCTTTTGCCAAACAGGACGGCTGGCTCACCATCATTTTCGCCGCCTTGATTGGAATAATGGTTGTTCTTCTATTTACCAGTTTGGGGCTGTTATTTCCGAAGCAGAGCATCATCCAGTACAGCGAAATCATATTAGGAAAATGGTTTGGAAAAATAGTCGGTCTTCTGTACGTGCTGTACCCGTTTTATCTGGGGTCGCTTGTGATCGGGCTGTTTCGCGATTATGTGACGATAACCGCATTGCCGCGTACACCGCCTATTGTCGTAAGCGGACCGCTGCTCTGCGTAATCGCTTATGCGGTTCGGGGAGGGATAGAAACGCTTGGGCGAGTCAATCAGCTTATTTTGCCTTATCGTGAACTGCTCGTCATGTTCACTATCATATTGCTGATAACGGAGTTCAAATGGGACAATCTGACTCCGTTTATGGGCCAAGGAATCATTCCTGTCGTGAAAGGCTCCATCTCGGTGGCTTTTCTTCCATTTGGCGAGACCATTCTGTTCGCGATGCTGCTGCCCAATATCAGCAATATTCAGAAGGTGATGAAGTCCTATATCCTAGCTATTATATTTGGCGGCATGCTCCTGACGATAGCCGTGCTGACCTCTATTCTCGTGTTAGGTCCAGCGATCGCTGCCAGACTGAATTTTCCCACTCACGAAATTATCAAGTACATCGAAAAGTTGGGTTTCTTAACGGACATGGATATACTTGGCGTGCTGCTATGGATAACGTCAGGCTTTATGAAGATAGCCGTCTGCTATTACTGCACTGTGGTTGGGTTAGCTCAGTGGTGCAGGCTTTCCGACTATCGTTCCATCGTCATTCCTGTGGGTATTCTGCTCTTTATTTTCTCCATCGTTGCTTATGGAACAATTATGGAGGATGCTGTATTCGCATCCACTATCTGGCCGTTCTTCTCCTTTCCTTTCGTCATTCTATTTCCTCTGCTGATGCTGATTATTGCCAAGGTTAGGCGGCTGGATGGCAGGGAGCAGAAGGGATAAGCGAAATGGATGATGTAAAATCAGGATTTTGGAGAGCATATGGTTAGCGGCTTTCGTAGAAAGGATGAAATAGAAATGGGGCAAGGAACACCGCCAAATAACGAGATGATAAGCGGAAAAATAACACAGGACATACAATTGCTTAAAGCGATATTTGACCGGTCAACCGATGTCGTATTCCGGGAATTCCAGTTAGGCGATGCTCAAACTGCGGCGCTTATTTTCCTGGATGGAATGGTCAACACCGTCATTGTAGATTCGGATATCATTCGGCCTCTGCTCCAATATGGTGAAACTATGCTGCAGAAATCCAGGGTTTCACAGATCGGACTTGAGACTCTGCTTCAGAATCAGGTCATTACCGCAGCGCAAGTCGACTCTGGCGAACGGATTCAGGAGGCCCTAGACCATATTCTGAGTGGAGACACGGTGCTGCTCATTGACGGTGTGAATAAGGCCCTGTTCATCAGCGCGAAGGGCTGGGGGAAGCGGGCTGTTGAAGAACCGGCCACAGAAGCTGTCATTCGCGGTCCAAGGGAAGGCTTTACGGAAAATCTGCTTACTAACATAAGCCTTATTCGCCGGAGATTGAGAACTCCGCAGTTGAAGATAGAAGGATTGCAGTTGGGGCAATTATCAAAGACCGATGTCGCGATTGCGTACCTGGAAGGGATCGCGGACGATGCGATCGTTGAGGAAGTCAGGAAACGAGTGAACCGGATCGATATCGATGCCATTTTGGAGAGCGGCTATGTGGAGGAGTTGATTGAGGACAACTCGTTCTCTATCTTCCCACAGGTTAATTACACGGAGCGGCCCGACAAGATCGTGGGCAATCTGCTGGAAGGCAAGGTCGCCATACTCATTGACAATACCCCCTTTGTGCTGATCGTCCCGGTTACTTTCTTTGAAATGATGCAGGCCAGCGAAGATTATTACCAAAGATATGTAATCTCGACGTTAATCCGGATGCTCCGCTATCTATTTCTGATCATTGCACTGCTATTGCCCTCTCTCTACATCGCTCTGCTGACTTTCCATCAGGAGATGCTGCCAACGTCCCTGCTGCTCAGCGCTGCCGCTTCCCGGGAGGCGGTTCCGTTTCCGGCGATTGTCGAAGCGCTGCTGATGGAAATCTCGTTCGAGGCACTCCGGGAAGCAGGGGTGCGCCTGCCGCGCCCGGTTGGACAAGCAGTCAGCATTGTCGGGGCGCTCGTCATTGGCGAGGCTTCCGTAAGCGCCGGGATCGTGTCCGCGCCAATGGTCATTATCGTATCCATCACAGGTATTGCTTCCTTTATCATTCCGAGCTACTCCCAGGCCATTACCATCCGGCTGCTTCGGTTTCCCATGATGTTTCTGGCCGGGACGCTCGGGCTGTATGGTGTGCTGCTCGGAGTGCTGTTCATTCTGATCCATATGGCGCGCTTGCGTTCGTTCGGGGTTCCTTATTTATCACCGATGGCTCCTCTGCATACAAGTGATCTGAAAGATGTTCTTGTGCGCGTGCCTTGGTGGGGTATGATCAACCGTTCGACTGAGGTCAGCAAGAATAATACCCGGCGCATGAAAGGAGCACTGCGGCCACGCCCCCCCAAGCGTGGCGGTTAGCCCTGTTTATGGAAGGAGGGTGATGATGAGAAAGATAGGGATTCTGCTGTTAATCATCGCAATGATGCCGGTAACCGGCTGTTGGAGCCGGGTTGAATTAAACGATCTGTCGATTGTGACTGCGACCGCTATTGACAAGAGGGACGACGGGAAGTACCTGTTAACGCTGCAGATTGCCGTTCCGACGATGCTAGGGCCGGCCGGAGGCTCCGGAAAAAGCGGGGGCGGCGGGGGAAGCGGAGCTGGCGGCGGTGGAAATAAACCAACCGTTATCGTATCGGAGGAGGGAGAGACGATAATGGACGCTATACGTAAGCTGCAGAAAAAACTTCCCCGCAGATTGTTTTTCTCCCACAGCCGAATTATTGTGATCGGGGAGAAGCAGGCCCGAGATGGGGTTGCGCCCGTTCTGGATTTTTTTGTGCGTTACCGGGAATCGCGGCTGCGCAGTTTTATTCTAATTAGTGAAGGGGAAGCGGCGAATATTTTGAGTCTCAATGCCAAATGGGAAAAGATTTCCGCCGAGGAGATCAGGGAAGAGGAGAAGCGTCATATAGGGCTCCAGATCTACTTAAAAGACTTTATTCATATGCTGCTTACAGACGGGGTCGAGCCCGTCGCGGCCCAGGTGATGCTGCAACGCGCGGAGGTTGGCGATGGAGGGAATTCTTCCGCACAGGAGATGAACGCTGCTATTTCCGGCTCAGCTGTGTTCCACAAAGATAAACTGGTCGGTTGGCTGGATGATGCGGAGACACGCGGTGTGCTGTGGCTGCGTAATGAATTGAAGACTAGTATTGTGACGGTGGACGTTCCGAAGGAGAAAGGGGGAGGGAAGATCAGCGCGATGGCAATTAGGGCAACAACGAAAATCAAGCCGATTCTCAGGAACAACAAGCTCAAAATCAATGTGGAAATCCATATGGAGAACAATTTGTATGAGAATAGCTCCCAATTGGATGTTAGTAAACCGAAGGTGATCCAATATGTCGAACAGTTATTGGAGCAAGACGTTAAGAAAAGAATAGAATTAACGCTAGGCAAGGCACAAAAAACGTTCAATTCGGACATATTCGGGTTAGGCACCGCCGTATATCGGACCTACCCGAAAGCGTGGAACCGGGAGTATAAAGACAGATGGGATGATGAATTCTCCAGGGTGGAAGTGGACATTCATCCTCATGCCAAGGTGGTCCGCACAGGTCTGACGAGCAAATCGATGATCATGGTGGAAGAGGAGCATAAATAAGGATGAAGATCATGGCGATTATACTCCTCTTTATCCTGCTGGCCGGCGTGGACTTTCCCCTATTGATTAAAAAGAGACAGAAAAAAGATGTGGTCGTATATTCCGTGCTTATCCTAACGGGCTTAACGTTAAGCATTTTAGTTTCGTTACACATCTACCTGCCCAATCCAAGTAAAGCCGTGGAAACGGTTCTGGAACCACTCGGTTCATTGTTGAAAACGGAGTGACTATAGTGTGGGCGGCTGGTGAATCCTGGCAGATACGGAAATAACAAGAAGAGCCTTCAATCCTTTGTTTACATGTGGGATTGAAGGTTCTTAAGTTTGCGGCGCGAGTGATTCCAAGCTGCATAGCGGCGAAGGCGCTGATATTACTATATTTGGCAGCGGTACAATAGTGCAGCAGCTAGCAAATGAAGAATGGATAGGTAGTGAAAATTCCTCCTTTACATCCTTAGCCGCTATTGATTATATTAATATTTAAAATATTAATATCAAAGGATTACTGGAGGAATGCAAAGGTGAGAAGAGCCACAGCAATGTTAATCGTATTTTGTATGGTAGTAATCAGCAGTTTCACCTATCATCCGTCGGCTGCCGCCGCGAAGAGTACTGAAAAGGCCCCAATCGCTGTGCAGGGAGCGCTAGATGTCGAAATCGAATCGCTGCTCAAAGCAATGGGCCAATACAAAACGCAAAAAGTCGGTATGTACAGCTACTACATAGGCAAAATTGACGGAATCCCGGTCGTTGTAAGCCGGACGGAGATGGGGATGGTCAACGCGGCCACATCGACAACGCTGCTTATTAACACTTTCCATCCGCGCGCGATCATTAACCAGGGCACAGCCGGAGGCCATGATGAGAAGACGCATCTGTACGACATTGTCGTCGGTAAAGAGCTGATCAATTATATCAACACGATCTCCCCGACCCGAAAGGCGGGAGAAGGCAGCAAGCCGGAAACGTGGAATATGATGACGACCGATGTGCGGGATGACGACGACAACCTAATGAAATACAAAACGTTCAAAAGCACGCCGGAGCTGGTCGAAGCCGCGATGTCGGTACAGAACAAGTACATGCATGGGCATGTGTATGCCGGGACGATCGGCAGCGCCGACCAATTCAATAATGAAGTGGACCGGATTCTGTGGACTAATGAGGTTCTTGGCATGATGGCGGAGGATATGGAGACGGCTTCCGTGGCTCAAGTAGCGAACGGCTTTCACGTTCCTTTCGTAGGCATCAGAGGGATGTCCGATGCAGGCAGACATGATGAGCATTGGAATCCTACAAGCGGCAGAAACGCCGGTGTCTGGACGGGCGAATTTGTGGTTGAGGTTATTAAGGCGATCGACAAGCAAGTTAATTTCGCCACGATTACCCAAGTAAATGGCTTCAATCTCTATGTGAACGGCATTAAACAGGATGTTTACATGCTGGCTTATAAAGGGAAAGCCTTAATTCCAATCCGCAGCCTAGCGGGCGTGCTCTCCGGAACGAAGGCGTCCAGCGCAACCTTCAACCCGAAGACAAAGTCCATTACGTTCAAATATGATATGAAAACAGCGACTTTCAAAACGGGTAACAGCTTCTTCCTCGATACGCAAGGTGTGAAGCAGCAGGTCGAATCCCCAGCGGTGGTCGTTAACGGCAAAACCTATGTGAGCCTGGATCTCGTCTCGAAAGCATTTGGACTAGAGACGAAAACCGAAGGCGTGGATTTATCTATCACAGTAAAATAAAATCATGAAAAGGGGCGCTTATTCTGATATGCTCCCCATATAGTAGACAGGTGAAATAATAAAACCTGTTACTGTATGGGGAGTATTTTTATGGAACAAAAGAAGTTTACGGCATTCGATAAATTGACGATCCTCCAAGAAATTAAACAGGGATTCCTTGGAGTGAAGGCTGCTGCTCGGAAGTTTGGAGTCACCAAGAACTCTATCGTGAAATGGCGGCGAAGGTATGAGTTGTACGGTTACGAGGGTCTGGAAGTCCGGACCCACAACCGAACGTATTCCGCTGAGCTTAAACTTCAAGCGGTGAAAGATTATTTGGAAGGGGCATTGTCGCAATATCAAATTATTGAGAAGTACCGGATTGCGAGCTGCACCCAACTCGCGAACTGGATTAAGAAGTATAATGGTCATAGCAACAGCTTTACAGCTGACTCAGGAGGAACTAAGGCTATGACCAAAGGACGTGCAACAACATGGCAGGAGAGGATCGACATTGTGCTGTACTGCCTTGCAAACGGACAAGATTACACGAAGGCGGCAAGCCATTTCCAGGTGTCTTACCAGCAAGTATACGGTTGGGTAAAGAAGTACCAAGTCGGTGGAGAGGAAGCCCTGCGGGACGGCAGAGGACGCACCAAGGCGCCGGAAGAGCTCACAGATGCCGATCGCTACAAACTCGCCATGAAGAAGCTAGAATATGAAAATGAACGGCTTCGTGCGGAGAATGCTTTCCTAAAAAAGTTAGAGGAACTCGAAAGGAGGGGACATTAAGTTCCGTTCGTCAGGAGAACCTCTACCTGGCCATTCAGGCTGTACAGCAAGAGGAATCCTGCTCCATCCGGCTTTTATGTGCCATCGCAGGGATAGCACGGTCCAGTTACTACAAATGGCTGAATCGCAAACCCAGTGGCCGAGAGGCTGAAAATGAGAAACTCACACAGTCCATGCTCCACTTGTACGAGAAGGTAGAACGGACTTTTGGGTACCGTCAATTAACCCTGCATTTGCGAAGACAGATGGACAAACCGCTTAACGCAAAGCGAGTGTACCGTCTCATGAGACTCCAAGGCATCCAGTCCGTCATCCGCAGAAAGAGAAAGAAGTATGCAAACTCCACACCTCAGCAGGTCGCAGAGAATGTGCTGAACCGTAACTTCAAGGCAGACGCTCCAAACCAAAAATGGGTCACGGATGTCACAGAATTCAAATACGGGAACGGGAAAAAGGCGTATTTAAGCGCCATATTAGACCTGCACGATAAGTCGATTGTTTCCTACGTGCTGGGCCATTCCAATAATAATCCGCTGGTCTTTGAGACGTTGGAGTCTGCCTTACAGGCCACGCCAGAGAGCCATCCACTACTCCACAGCGACCGTGGGTTTCAGTATACCTCTTTGGACTTTAAGAAGATGCTAGACAAAGCGGAAATGAAACAAAGTATGTCCCGAGTGGGCTGCTGTATCGATAACGGACCGATGGAATCCTTCTGGGGGACATTGAAATGCGAGAAGTACTATCTGCATACCTACCGAACCTTTGAAGAACTCCGAAAGGACATTGATGACTACATTCACTTTTACAATAACGAGCGGTTACAGGCAAAATTAAACGGCCTCAGTCCTATGGAATTCAGGACCAAGGCCGCTTAATACACTTTTATTATTTGTACTGTCTACTTGACGGGGTGCAGTTCATTCCGGGCGCCCCTTTTTTCGTTTGTTGTGCCCTACGTGAAGCTCCTGGCTGAACATGCGCTTGCTATCCCTTTCGTAAAGGTTCAAAATAAAGATACTCAGCTTTGTATAAGAGGGGAGCGCTGCAAATGGAGATAGGCATCAGCACATTTGTCGAGACGTCGCCGGATGTGCATACCGGAGAAGTAATGAGTCACGCGCAGCGGCTGCGCGAGGTCGTAGAAGAAATTGTGCTGGCCGATCAGGTGGGGCTGGATGTGTATGGCGTGGGCGAGCATCATCGTAAAGACTATGCGGCGTCCTCGCCTGCGGTTGTGCTGGCTGCTGCGGCGGCGCAGACGAAGCGAATCCGGCTGACGAGTGCCGTTACAGTGCTGTCGTCCGACGACCCGGTGCGGGTGTTTCAGGATTTTGCCACACTGGACGGCATCTCGAATGGACGCGCGGAGATCATGGCGGGCCGGGGTTCTTTTATCGAGTCATTTCCCTTGTTTGGATATGACCTGGATGACTATGATGAGTTGTTCGACGAGAAGCTGGAGCTGCTGCTCAAGATCCGGGAGTCGGAACAAGTCACCTGGGAAGGCGGACACCGCCCTGCCATTCCGAATTTGGGTGTATATCCGCGTCCGGTGCAGAACCCTCTGCCAGTGTGGATTGGCAGCGGAGGAAATCAGGAATCCGTGATCCGCGCCGGGCTGCTCGGACTGCCGCTGGTGCTGGCGATTATCGGGGGGCGCCCGCTTCAGTTCGCGCCGCTTGTAGAGCTATATAAGAGAGCGGCAGCCAAAGCCGGTCATGACGTCTCGCGTCTGCCCGTCGCCTCGCACTCGCACGGATTTATTGCTGAAGATACCGAGGCTGCGGCGGACCGATTTTTCCCATCCACTCAGGCGGCGATGAATGTGATCGGACGGGAGCGGGGCTGGGGGCATTATGACCGTTCCAGCTTCGATGCCGCGCGCAGCCCTGAAGGGGCGCTGTATGTAGGCGATCCGGAGACGGTGGCGAATAAGATCATCCATTTGCGAAAAAACGTAGGCATCACTCGCTTTTTCCTGCATACTCCGCTTGGTACGATGCCTCACGAGGACGTTATGCGGGCCATTGAGCTGCTGGGAACGGAGGTCGCGCCGCGGGTTCGGGAGGAAATCTCCCGTTGGGAAGCGGCGGGCGAGCCGAGGGAGTAGACAGGCAGTGCCGGGGATTAGCGGTTGATAGAGCGCATATTGGCGCCTTTTGTGTAATTGAGTTCATGCGATGAGCAGTCTCAATATGCAGAAGGCGCTTTTTGTACGAATGGCCCTAAAAAATTTAAACATTCCTTGATTCGAATATTCCTCATCGGGTATATTATATGTATAAGCAGCCGATACACAATAATTGAAATGAGGTGGCCTGATATGACCCGTACCGGAAGCATAGGCCCCGCCGTATCCCGGGTTAGAATCGCTTCGCCAGAGGAACAATAGCATTATGAATATTATGACATTCAGCGCACTGGCCGAACCTAACCGACTAGGCATGGTCGAGCTGCTGCGCGGCGGTCCCTTGACTGTAGGCGAAATCGCCGATCATCTGGGGCTGCGCCAGCCCCAAGCCTCGAAGCATCTGCGGGTTCTGCTGGAGGCCGGACTGGTTGAAGTCGAGGCAGTGGCCAATCGCCGGAACTACAGGCTCCGCAGTGAGCCGTTTCGGGCGCTGGCTTCCTGGCTGGATGCTTATTGCAACATCTGGAATGAGCGATTCGACAATCTGGACATTTACCTGCAGAAGATGCAAGCCGAAGAGAACAAGCCGCAAGCCGGGGAAAGTGAACCGAAGGAAACCTAATCTTAAGGAGGAGTTTCAATGCCGAATGAAATGATTACGAGGGTGGAAGGTCAGGAACTGGTTCTGGAGCGGGTATTCGATGCGCCGCGTGAGCTCGTCTTCAAGGCATTTTCGGAAGCTGAGCATTTGAAGCATTGGTGGGGACCCCGGGGCTGGACACTGCCGGTTTGCACCATCGATTTTCGCCCGGGCGGCGTTTGGCATTACTGCATGAAGTGCGTGGATGAGAAGCAGGGCGATTTTTACGGGATGGAATCTTGGGGCAAAGCGGTATATCAAGACATCGTGGAGCCGGAAAAAATTGTCTACACCGATTATTTCTCCGATGCGGAAGGCAATATTACAGAAGGAATGCCGCCCTCGGACATTACGATGGAATTTGTCGAGCAGGACGGGAAGACGAAGATCATCAGCCGGGCGCGGTTTGAATCCGCCGAAGCGCTGAAGACGGTTATGGATATGGGCATGGAGCAGGGCATCACCGAAACATGGGACCGCCTTGCGGAGTACCTGCAGTCCCTGCAATAAACGCTTTATTAGCGGGGCTAATTTTTACTTCAAAGAGAAGGCCATCCCGTGCGGGGATGGTCTTGTTCAATTGTCTGCGGCGCATAATTGTCGCCCGGTACTCAGGGGAAGCTCTCGAAGGAGGAAAAAGCATGCTGCATATTACTAACGGGGATTCTGTTGCGGATAAGCTCAGGCAGGGCGCGGTTCAAGGCGAGGCTATGGCCTGGAGGGAAATCTATTCCGTTGGGCCTGTATTCCGCGATATGACGGAGAGACAGAACCGGGAGATCCGGGCGCGTTATCTGGAACGCAATCTCGGGATTCCCCGCGAGGAATATTTGAAGATTGAGGAACAGGAGCGAATTCTGCGTGATTTGAAAAAATATAACGAAATCGTCTTATGGTTCGAATACGATCTGTTCGATCAGACGATGCTGTGTTATCTGCTTCATTGCCTTGCCGGGCAGACGCTTGGGGACACGAATTTGAACTTGCTGTGCATCGGGGATTACCCGGGGGTTGAACGCTTTCGCGGGTTGGGGCAGCTTACGGTTAAGCAGCTACAGGCATTATCCGGTACCTGGCGGTCTGTCTCAGAGCGGGAATTGGCGCTGGGAAGCAAAATGTGGGAAGCCTATACTTCACCTCTGCCGGAGCAGCATATCCGGTTCCTTGAGAAAGATACCTCTGTGCTGCCTTTTGTGAAAAAGGCGTTTGAGGCCCATTTATCTAAAAAGCCGAGAAGACTCCTTCCTCTATAGATCCTCTATAGATCCTCTATAGGGAGGAGATGAATCGGCGGTTTTTTGCCTAAAGCGAACATACGTGCTATTATGAAACTATCCTGTATGAAAGGAGGCTGTGTGGCATGATGGTGCATAAAGCTTACAAATATCGCATCTATCCCAACCCGGAACAACGACAACTCATCCATCAAATGTTTGGCTGTTGCCGCTTTGTCTTCAATCATTTCTTAACCAAATGGAACGAAACCTATGCGGCAACCGGTAAAGGGTTGTGCTATAACACCTGTGCCACACAGCTTCCTGCACTCAAACAGCAATTTGAATGGTTGAAATCGGTAGATAGCATTGCTTTGCAATCGGCGGTGCGGAACGTAGCAGACAGCTTTGAACGTTTCTTCAAGAAACAAAATCAGGCTCCACGTTTCAAAAGCCGCAAGCATCCTGTGCAAAGTTACACCACCAAATACACCAATGACAATATTGCCATTAACGGAAACCGACTGAAACTTCCGAAGCTTAGCTGGCTCCGCTTTGCCAACTCCAGAGCGTGTGAAGGTCGCATTCTTTCGGCTACCCTGCGGCGAAATGCGGCAGGCAAGTATTTTGTATCCATCCTCTGCGAAGTGGAAATGAAACCTCTGCCGCAGACCGATAAGGAGATCGGCATTGACCTTGGACTCAAGGAATTAGCGGTCTGCTCTGATGGGTTGCGGGTTGCCAATCCCAAAGTGTTTCGCAAATATGAACAAAAACTTGCATTTTGGCAACGCCGCATGGCTCGCCGTAACCAAGGGGGCTCCAATTGGCAGAAAGCCAAACAGAAGGTTGTCCAAATCCATGAAAAGATCGTGGGCAGCCGCCATGATTTTTTGCATCAACTCACCACGAAGCTGATTCGTGAAAACCAAACGATCAGCATCGAAAATCTGAGCGTGGCGAACATGCTCAAAAATCACCGGCTGGCCAAATCCATCGCCGATGCGTCCTGGGGTGAATTTGCCCGTCAGCTTTTGTATAAAGCGGAATGGTATGGACGCTCGGTGAAGGTGGCTGACACGTTCGCCCCAACGAGCCAAAGGTGTCATGTATGCGGCACTATCCATTCCGAAGTAAAGAAATTGTCTGTGCGGCAATGGGAATGTCCATCGTGCCATACCCTTCATGATCGGGATGAAAATGCCGCACAGAACATCAAGAGCCTTGCTGTTTAAACGTCACCCCTACCTTCTCTTTAGATATTTTGCTAGGCAAAAACCTTAAAACTCTAGGAAGATCGGTACAGATTTTCCTTTGGAAAACTGCGGGAACCGCAGGGATCGCTTGGTCTACGATTTTTCGTGAGAAAATATCGAAATGAATTCCCCTCAGTAGAAGGGATTACCCAAGAATCCCCCACTTCAAGTGTTAGCTAAGTGGGGGAGTGTTCAACCCGCATCCCATCTGTTCATAACGGACTTGGGCTGATTGAGCAAGCTACTTTGGAGGCCGCTGCAGGCGCGGAATATACACCGCACGCTTTATTCGGGCGGGTTGGAGAGCAACTGCATATTTTGGGCATGGGCGATCTGGAATATTGGCGCAATCTGAAGAACATGTCGGAAGAGCCCTACCCGCTGCTGCATATTCAAGGATTGCAGGCTTTCCCCGGCTTTGGTCAAGCGGTACCCTCTTTTGCCGATTGCAGGATCACGCTAACTGCGCTGGGCCGGAAGGTCTTGGCTGGAGAAGAGGACTACCTCTTGCTAAAAGGCAAAGACGAGTGGTATGGCGGGCTGCATTTGGAGGGGCGATCCGACCTGTGGCGCTGGGATACGTCCTGCAATCGGCTGATTGAGAGATGACAGGCTCTCTTTGGCCTCACTATTTTTGAAAGTTTTCAGAAAAAATCCATCAGTGTATAACCGTTTACGAAAACAGGACGATAATGGAATAAGGCAGTTATTCTATTATACAGGCGGTTGATTGAAATGGAAAAAATGGAACAGTTGCAAAATGTACTTGATTTAATTCAACACACGTATGCGGAGGATGCGGCTTTGGTACTGGCCGATACAGATAAAGTGCTGGCCTATCTTCCCGGAAAAACGGTTGATCTAAAGATTCCGGTCGGAGCGTCTGTTGAAAATTTCAAAGGCACAGTATCCTATACTGCGATGGAGACTAAAAAAGTGCAGCGTGAAGAGCGGGGAGCGCAAAATTTCGGCGTACCTTATATCTCAACGGCCGTACCCATCATGGAAGACGATCAGGTGATCGGCGTTATGGCATCCCTCACTTCCAACAATCGCAACATCAAGCTCCAGGAGGGGGCGCAGGAGCTGTCTTCTCTGGTAGAAGAAATGACGGCGACTTCAGAAGAAGTTACCCGTTCGGCAGAAGGGACGACCGAAAGATTGGACCAGCTTGCCGAGCATACCTTGACCATGTTAAACGAAATTGAGAGCAGCTTTCAGATTCTTACATCGGTGAAGCATATTGCCGACCAATCCCATCTGCTGGGTCTGAACGCCGCGATTGAAGCGGCAAGAGCGGGTGATGAGGGCCGCGGCTTCGGGGTTGTCGCCACGGAGATTCGCAAGCTGGGTGCAACGAGCGGAGACTTGGCAAACCATATTCACGAGCAGATGGAAGCGATGAAGCAGTCCATTACCCAGATGAATCAATCCGTGCAGGATATCCGTGAGTTCGCACGGCATCAAGCGTTGTCCATGCAGGAGCTGAACCGCGCCTACGTACATATCGCCGGCACAGCGAATGATTTGTCCAATCTGCACTAAGGATATCGATGGAGTCCCCAATATCGGATGTCGTGCCGTAGAAAAGGCCGCCCGGCCAAGGACCGAGAAGTTTATATAGTCTATAACGGGGTATATCATAAAGCAAAACAGCCGTTTAATCCAAACGGCTGTTTTGCTGTCCAGCGGGGTAACAAGGCCGGGCGCGATCATGTACCTAGTACGAATAAGGATAACGGTTATAGGGCTGCCCGGCATAACCGTGCAGATATACTTGACCGTGGGAGGGACACGGGGAAGAAGCTGCAGCTTGGTGGCCGCCGTGATGCGGACGCTTCTGGATTCCTTGAACCGACGGCGGGACATTCCCGCAGCCCGGAGGTGGCCCTAAAATGACGGATTCTTGCAGCGGAGCGACCGCTTTCTTGTAATCCTCCTCGCTTACGCAGTAGGCCCGGTTCAGGACTTCCGGAGGGATGGCTTTCAGGAAATCAGAGCCATAGACGACATCAGGGGTAGGGACGTCAAAAATAGCTAAAAAGTGCGCCTGCTCCGATAAGAGGACAATCCAGTGGAACCATCCTTTGGGAAGTACGCACACCTGACCGGGAGTCAGCTTGTAGGTCATAAGCTGCTGCGTACAAGGATTAAATACGGATGTTAGGATTTCCCCGCTGATGGCAAAGATAAGCTCCGTCGCGTTCGTATGCCAATGCGGCTGAACGACGAATCCTCTGGTCATATGCACGTTGAAGAGCCCCGTTTGGATAGCCGGGAGCTCGGCTCCGAACACTTGGGTGAGGTAATTGTGCGCATCTGCCTGGTAGTTAATATGCTGATTGGAATCCGCCTTAAGCGTCAGCGCCGGAGAATTGAGCGGAGAGTTCATTCTGGGTTCCTCCATCCTGGGCATTTGTCTATCCAACATATGCATGACGGAGGGAGGGGGTTACCCTCAGGAATAGTTCTCCACGTACCAGTCGATGATTTTCCGGGCGATGCTGACATTTGCCGGAATGACGGGCAGATTGCCGGGTTCGAACCAATCGGCATGGACAATTTCCTCTCCGTCCACCGTGATTTCGCCGCTTTCGTAATCAGCGAGGAAACCAACCATTAAGGAATGGGGAAAAGGCCACTGCTGGCTGCCAAAATAGCGGATATTGTTGACCTTAATTCCGACTTCCTCCATGATCTCACGCTTCACACAGTCCTCCAGCGTCTCGCCGGGCTCGACAAAGCCGGCAATCAACCCGTACATATTATTCTGAAAATGCCGGGCATGAGCGAGCAGAATCTGGTTATCCTTCAGAATAGCAGTAATCACCGCCGGTGCCAGGCGAGGATAATTGACCAGCCCGCAGTTCGGACATTTCCGGGATCTCTCAATCTCTGATAACATCGTCTGCGTCCCGCACCGGCCGCAGTACTGATGCGTATCATCCCAGGCGAGCATTTGGATCGCCTTGCCTGCCAGGTGGAACAGGTCTTCGTCCACTTCGTCATACAAAGAGCGGAGCGGGCGGAAGACCATGCCTTCCGGTTCGGCAGCGTCCGGCCGGACCTCTGCGGCGAAGCTCGGGGTATCTTCAAATGTCCCGAGATACAAAGTGCGCACCGGGTCAATACGCAGCTGCTCGGCTGATTGCGCAAGCGGAATGCCGATAATGCCGGCTGACTCTGTAACGAGCAGTCTGCCGGAGCTAAAAATGAACCAATACGCAGACCCTCCAAAGTCGAGGTCGGCAGTGACGGCGGGATTATATCGTTTGTAGATGCTTTCTCTTGGTTTGGGCATGTCCTATACCTTTCCGGGCCGGAACCTTGGCGCCATAATCCTGCGCTGTAGGCAGCTCACTCGGCCAAATTTTTCTATTAAGAATAGCAAAAAAAGGAGAGAGTGACAAACGAAAAACCTGTCGGCTCGGATCGAATCGGCAGGTTTTATATTGGCATGATCGGTTTTTCTAATTGTGATAGAATAAAGCTGGAAATCGACTATTTAGGTTTTAAGAAAGGCCTGACCGAATCAAAAGGACTGCTTGTTAAGGTCGGAGGTGTTCGAACTTATGCTGGAACCGATGAAAACTTACAATACTGCGGTAGAAGCGACACTCGAAGTAATTGGAGGCAAGTGGAAACCGGTAATCTTGTTCCATCTCACGTTTGGCAAGAAACGTAACGGCGAGTTCATGAGCCTGATGCCTGCCATCACACAGAAAGTGCTGACGCAGCAGCTAAGAGAACTGGAGAGGGATGAGGTCGTTAAGCGGACATCTTACAATACGGTTCCGCCCAAAGTTGAATATGAGCTGACCGACTACGGTTGGAGCCTCAAGGAAATCCTTCATCTCATGTGCCGTTGGGGGGATACCCATGTTGAACGGAAATACGGGGATCAAGCCGTTATCTTGTCCGAAGTCCAAACAGCGAAAGAAACCGGTCTATGAAGTGCGAAAGACCGGTTTCTTTTGCGTATAAGGGTTATGGAATGACCTTGCGGCGGCGGAAGTCTTCAAAAATGTTCAGGAACATGGACTCCGTATCCACAAACTCATGAAAGCCGGCCCTGCGAGCCTTGGTGCCGTCAGCGAAAAAGTCGTAATCCCAGGAAAACACAAAGTCACCGAAGCGCCATGAGGAAACGCTGCTATAGCTGTTCGGCTCCAGGCCGTATTTCTCTACCATGGCCTCCCAGAGCGCTTCTTTGTCCTGCATCACGACGTCCAGCGACATCGGCAGCGGCGGGGCCGTCTCCAGTTCAAAGTACGCGGCGATCTTGGGCCAAAGTTCGCTCCACCGGAACAAGTCCCCGTTCGTAATATTGAAAGCCTGATTCGCGCAGCGCTCGTCAGTTGCCGCCCACACCGTTGCTTTCGCAAGCAGCCCGGCATCGGTCATCTCCAATAAACTATGGTAAGCGCCCGGCTTGCCGGGAAAGCGAAGGGGGATTCCCAGCTCTTTCGACATAGAGGCATAGACGGCGATGACCATAGCCAGATTCATTGGATTGCCGAGAGCGAAACCGCACACGACGGAAGGGCGGAGCGCCGACCAAGTCCAGCTTTTTCCCTGCTGCCGATTCTCTAGAAACTTCTGTTGGTCAATATTGAATTCCGGCGGCATATGATCGGCGTCGCTCTCGCGGGCCGGCGTCTTGAAAGGTCCAAGATGCGCTCCGTACACTTTGTAGCCCTGCATGAGACTGATATGCTTGAGCTTAGCGGCAACCGGCTCGACGGCCTCAACGGTGTTGACGAGCATAGCGAGGTTTGGCGGAACGAGTTCCGCCCATGTCGGGCGGTCCTGGTAGGCGGCGTAGAAAATATGGGTCACCTCCGTCAGGCTGCTTAATTTCTCGCGGCTCTCCAAGGGATTCAGTAAATCCGCGGCAATATAGCGGACACGGCCGGATGATTCTCCGCCGCGTCGTGATACGCCGATGATATCCCAATCGGGAAGCGTGGCAAGATAATCAATCAAATTGCGCCCGATCACCCCGTTAGCTCCAACAACAAGAGCCGTTTTTCGCGGCGCCGCTGCATTAGTGTTCATCATTTAATCCTCTCCTTCCTTGTAATGGTTACATCCTCATTGTGCGCAGCCGGGCGATGACTGAAAAGTACGCACTTTGAAGTCATATAGTTACTTGAGAGTTACAAAAGGCGGTGCCGCAGAGAAAAGGCCGGGATCTCTCGAAAGAAATCCCAGCCTTGTACGCGTTGTCCATCTCATTCCCCCAGCAGCTTTTCCGACAGCAGGTCTAGCGCCTGCATCACTTCGTTCACGTCCTCCGGATTCAAATGGGCATATTGCCCAGAGATCAGCCTCTCCAGCTTTGCCAATGACGCCGCCATCAATTCTTTTCCCGAGGGGGAAAGCTCGACAAAATGAACTCTTTTATCCTTGATATCGGCCCGTTTGGTAGCCAGCTTCTTCCCAATTAACTTCTTGACTTCGCGGCTCGTATTGGGCAGGGACATACCGGTGCAGGCGCTGATCTGGCCAAAGGTGGCCGAGTCTTCGGTGTATAGGAAATGCAAAATTTCATATTGAAGCAGCGTTACATCTTCCGGTTTGGTCGCGGTAAGCAGATAGCGCGTTATTTTCGAGAATTCGGTTCCGAACGTCCTGAGTTTATTGGCGAATTCGGGTAATGGCATGTTATCACCTCATCTATGTGGAACTATTATGACAAATATTTTTTTTACGCGCAATCTATTTATCAATTGACAACTAATTAAGGAACGCATAATATAGTTGTGAAATAAAAATTATCATTTGATAACCAATTATGAGGTGATGAATCGTGAACACATTGATCGTCTATGCCCATCCGAATCGTGAAAGTTTGAATGGCGCCTTCTTGAACGCTGTTATACAGGGAATTAGGCAGAATGCCGCTTCCGGGGAATTTCAGGTATTGGATTTGTATGAGGAAAGCTTCGATCCGTCGCTGGTATACAATAAAGAACGAAGAAGAAGGGATATGCACAAGGACCCGGAGCTGGAAAAATACAGAGAACAAATCCGCTGGGCCGACCAGCTTGTGTTCATCTATCCGATCTATTGGGGCAGACCTCCAGCTATCCTGCTGGGTTATATTGACCGAATGTTCGCCTCTAACTTTGCCTATCGAGACCGGCCGAACCGGATTTTTCCCGAGGGGCTGCTGAAAGGGAAGCGCGCCGTCTGCATTTCCACGATGAAGGGACCGGCCCACTATCCGCTGCTAACCTTGAACAATGCGCATAAAGTGCTGATGAAGCGCGGCTTGTTCCATTTTGTCGGCATCCGTAAGGTTAAATTCTTCGAGTTCGGGTCTATGGAAAGCAAGAAGGGGAAACAGGCGAAGAAGCTGGCTATGGTAGAACGGTATTTTTCGGCGCAGTGACTCTCCGGGCAGTCACCTCAAGCCATATATTGGGTCAAGGTTTCTCTGGCGGAAAGCCTAGGTTAGCGTTTACAATAGAGGCAAACTCCAAACTCCAAACTCCAAATTCCAAATGAGGTGAAGGTATGGCCGGTTTCCGTTGCATGAATCACCCGGACCGCCAGGCGGTTCATCAATGCGCCAGGTGCGGCAAGCCGCTGTGCGAGGAATGCTATGATCCGGATCTCGGGAGATGCCGCGAGAACTGCGCGGAGTCGCTGGTTAAGCCGCAGCCCAAAGGGCGAAGCGCGGTCTTCCGGGTCATCGTGGCCATCCTGGCCATTATCGGGGCGCTAACGGTGCTGCTGGCTGCGATCTGCGGAGCCTATATCTTCAGCCTGTCATAATAATCAAAGGAGCGCGCCGATGGAATTCCCCGTATATCTCGTTATCGGTTCCTGGCGGATTCATCCGCATGTGCTGTTCGAGTCGCTCTCGTACTTTATCGGCTTCCGGGTGTATCTGTGGACCCGGCGTCCGAGCGAAATGTCCCGGCTGATGAGTCTGCAAATTCTGGCGGGCACCATTCTGGGCGCGGCGCTCGGAGCGAAGCTGCTGTTCTGGCTGGAGGACCCGGCAGCGACGTGGGAGCAGCTTCGGCAGCTTCACTTCCTCTGGGGCGGGAAGACCATCGTCGGCGGTCTGCTCGGCGGATTGATCGGCGTTGAGCTGACCAAGAAGTGGATCGGCTGGACCCGGTCAACCGGGGATGATTTTGTGTATCCGCTCCTACTGGGTCTCTTCATCGGGCGGATTGGCTGTTTCCTGACGGGTCTTGACGACCATACGTATGGCACCGCGACAACCTGGTTTACCGGCATCGACTTTGGCGACGGGGTCCGGCGGCATCCGACCCAGCTGTATGAAATGGTCTTTCTGCTGGCGCTCGCGCTGCTGCTCATCCCGCTGTACCGGCGAAGCCGTGCGCCTCTTGGCAGGGCGGCCGGTTCCTTTTACCTCTCGGGGCGGATGTTCCAGTGGTTCATGTTCGGCTATTTGGCGTTCCGGTTTGCCGTTGATTTCATTAAGCCGACGCCCCATCCTTATCTCGGACTGAACAATATTCAGCTTGCCTGCCTCGCAGGTCTAGCCTATTACGCCTGGCTGCTGTGGTTCAAAGGGCGTGTCCGCCGTTCTCCCGCGCTCCGTAGAGATTCGAGGGTTTAAGCGCGCAGGGGCGGGCAGCTGCGGAAGTCCAGCACCCCAGTCAAGCCATTCCATTCCAACCGCAAAGGAGTCCTCCCATGCCGAACCGACCGTATCTCTATCATGAGCTGACCACAAGCATCTGCTCCATGTGCTACCGCAAAGTCGAGGCCAAGATCATCCAGGAAGACGGGCGGATATATATGGTCAAAAGATGCCTGCTCCACGGCCCGGAAAAGGTGCTGATCTCCACAGACGTGCCTTATTACAAAAGAACCCGGGAGTTTATCAAGCCTTCGGAAATGCCGCTGCAGTGGAATACGCCGATTAAATATGGCTGTCCGTATGACTGCGGCCTCTGCCCGGATCATGAGCAGCACAGCTGCCTGACGCTGCTGGAGATTACGGATCACTGCAACCTGAGCTGTCCGATCTGCTTTGCCGAGTCGTCGCCGCACCGCACGTCCTACCGGTCGCTGGAGCAGATTGAATTCATGCTGGACCGGATCGTCGAGAATGAGGGCGAGCCGGACATCGTACAGATCAGCGGCGGCGAGCCGACGACGCATCCGCAGTTTTTCGAGATACTGGACATGGCCAAGAGCCGTCCGATCAAGCATATCATGGTGAACACGAACGGCGTCCGTATCGCCAAGGACCGGGAGTTCGCGCGGCGGCTCGCTTCGTACATGCCGGGCTTCGAGATTTACCTTCAGTTCGACAGCCTGGAGGCGTCGGTGCTGAAGGAGCTGAGGGGTGCGGATTTGCGGCACATCCGGGAGGATGCGATTCGCCATCTGAACGAATTCAATATTTCGACGACGCTTGTCGTCACGCTCAAGAAGGGGCTGAATGACGGAGAGATCGGCTCGATCATCCAGTACGGGCTGAAGCAAAGGGCTGTACGCGGCGTGACGATTCAGCCGATCCAGGCGGCGGGAAGGCTGGAGGGCTATGACCCGGCGACGGACCGGCTGACGGTAAGCGAGGTGCGCCGCAGCATTATCGACCAGTCGGGGGTGTTCGGGGAGGCGGATATTTTGCCGGTGCCCTGTCATCCCGACTCCCTTGCGATGGGCCACGCGCTGAAGCTGGGCGGGGAGGTGCTGCCGCTGACCGGACTGATCGATCCGGATATTTTGCTTGAAGGAGGCAGCAATACGATTGTGTTCGAGCAGGACCCGGAAATCCGGGGCAAAATGTTCGAGCTGCTCTCCACCGGCCACTCGCCGGTGTCTTCCGCTCTGTCGCTCAAAAGCCTGCTCTGCTGTCTGCCGTTTGCCGCCGTGCCGGAGCAGATCAGCTACGACAATGTGTTCCGGGTGATTGTGATGCAGTTTCTCGATGCGCATAATTTCGACGTGCGGTCGGTGAAGAAGTCCTGCGTGCATATCGCCCATCCCGACGGGCGGATCATCCCTTTTGACACCTACAATTTGTTCTACCGGGACGGCAAGGAGCAGCTGCTGGAAGGGATAAGGGGCGAGATTACGACTGCATGGGATGGGGAAGTTCAGTAGGGGGAGCATTTTAACATTTCACCACCAATGAAAGTTGGTAATGTTTGTGAAAAAGTAGATTGTTTTTGCATATTTATAAACGTAAATGTACGTATAGGATAAATTAGGGTTATCCAATTCAGTGGTATTAGTAAAGATAATATCACAAGAAAGAATTGGATAACCCTTCTAGTTAGCAGTAACAATCAACTCTTGTTTGGAACACAATTACTGGTTATTTAAGTTTTTTTACCGTATCTTTTAATGAAGTTTTAAGTTCATCTACGGACTTGCCAGTTATTTTATCAAGTTTACTGAGATCATAAGAGTCGGGCTTGAATTCTATGATCTCATCATTATTGATTTTAACTTGCTTTGGATCGTCGCCATTGCTGTATTTTAGAGCAATTTTGTTATTGGAATCGATCTCAATGTGATAAGGAACAGACGCAGGTGTGTAAAGGTTTAAAGGCTCATACTTTTTGAGAAATAGAATATACTTACTGTCAAAGTTAGGATTGATATAATTAGGCTCAGTAAAATCTGCACTATAGGTCTTGCCCTCAATTTGTGTTGCGACCCGCTTATAATGAGGTATTCCCACTGGAATGTTTTGAGGCACTTCTCCGAGAATGATTTCGTCAACTACAAAATTGTAAATATCGCCTTCCGTGTAGGGGTCAGCACTAACTTCCCATTTCTTTTCAAACTTATCATAGTGGCCCATTACGATATAATCGGAGTGGTTTACTAATCCTTCAACATCAACTGCTAAAGCACGGTCTGCATGTGATTCGACTCTGTAAACAATAGCCCCTTGTTCTTTCTGTTTTTGTACGTATGTAGTCATACCCCAAATTAATATTGCACAACCAATAGCGATTACCACAGGATACTTAAAAGTTTTGAATTTATTTAGCATTTCAGATCAACACCTTCTCTTGTTAAAATGGGTACTTTGCATTAACTCCATTTACATCGTCAGTTTGCGGAGTATATGTAGTTGTTCTGTCTCTTAATTGGTTCATGATGGCAAGAAAAATCACACTTACATTATTGTCGGCTAACGCCAAGGCATGCCCTAGTTCATGATTGGAAGTAGATCTTCGAACGGTAGCATTTCCAGCTATTTCGCTGTTCGCTGTATTTAATCTTGCTACGAAGCTAGTGATCTGACTGGAATCGCTAGTGAGAGTATTGGTAGTTTCACCATAGATAGATGTGTCAGAATTGATCATAGTACCAACGGAATTTGCGGAACTGGTATAAAGCTCTGATAAATCAAAACGAATTTTTGATTGCTTATTGTTCCAATCATTAACTGCGGTGGACCAGGCGGTTTTATAATTCGCATCCGAAGTGCTATATTTCACCTTTACCGTATATGTTTGCCCAGAAGTTTTTGGCCATCCATAAGGTTTTAATAAATAAGCAAATGCTGTGGAAAAAGAGAACAAAAAAAAGATCAGAGATACTGCAAAAACACGTTTAAATTTAGTATTCATTTTCTCGCTCCTCTAAAGATTTTGGTGTAATAACAAAATCAAATTAGAGTCATGTGTAAATGTTATAATGAGGGAAAAATGGTGTATTTATCAATACTCCCCGCCTTAAAAAAGCTATGCGTGAAATATTGATAAATAATTTAGAAAGATTTTCTTCAGACAAACTAACGATGAGAGTCCTTACTATCCATTATCGTGGAAATCAAAAAAACCTGTACTTGGTAGGCGGTTTAATCGTACACCAAAGGTGCTAAACGACAAACGGTCATTTCAAAGGGCCTTGTGCGGTAGGTATTAAAGGAAGATGTACTCATTAACGATGCGTATGTCGTCAAAGCTACTTGCTGTTATGGTATATAATAACGAAGACGCCCTAAAGGCTCAGACCGGCGCAAGAGGCATGGCGTATCCATGGAATAAGGAGGGAGCGGCCGAATGTCCGATCCGTTAAGAGAGGAAATCAGACAAAAAATCGTGAACGGCGATTTTCACTGTGAAAAGGAGCTTACCCTATCCATCATCAGCGGAAAATGGAAGGTTGTCATTTTGTGGCATCTTGGCGTGGAGGGTCCGCACCGGTTCAGCGATTTGCAGAAGCTTTTTCCGAAAATTTCGCATAAAATACTAACCCAGCAGCTTCGCGAATTGATGGAAGACGGCATTGTTCACCGGGAGGTGTATCCCGATATTCCTCCGAAGGTGGAGTACTCGATGACCGAGCTTGGGATGACGCTTCTGCCCATTGTCGAGATGATGTACGAGTGGGGAAAAATGCGGATCGAGCGGATTAAACAGGAGCTGAAGCTGGCAGACGAGACGGAAGTAAGCGCGGATAGCTGCGAAGGGACCTGCAAAAAAGCCTAAACAAGCCACGGGGCCAAGGCCGCAAAAAGACGGAAAGCAGGTAACCTTTTGGTAACCTCTGTACTAAAAAGTGCATTCTTCACAGGACACGCCGGCGGCGTTACAATGTGACTCGTGAAGATAAATTTGGGGAGGGACCTTTACCAATGAGTAAAAAAGCGCTGCTAATTATTCCGCCGGACCGTTTCAATGAAGATGAACTGTTTCATCCGAAGGCGGAGCTGGAGAACGCCGGTATCACCGTAACGGTGGCCAGCACGAAAACTGGTGAGATCACAGGCGACAACCAGGGAAAAGTAAACGCCGAAGTTGTATACTCCGATGTTTCCGCCTCGGATTACAATGTGGTAGCAGTCATCGGCGGCTCCGGGACGATCGATTACCTGTGGGGCGATGATCAACTGATCCAATATTTAAAGCAGGCTTATGAGCAGAAGATTCTCGTTGCCGGCATCTGCGCAGGCTCTGTCGCGGTTGTGAAGACGGGTCTGCTTGCCGGACGCCAGGCGACCTGTTATCCGGTGGATGTCATGATTGATGAGCTGAAAGCCAACAGCGTGGACTATGTGGTGCAAAATGTGGTGGCGCATGACGATATCATCACCAGCAACGGACCGGACGGGGCGCGGGATTTCGGCAAAAGTCTGGTTACGGCGCTGGCTTAATAACAGCCACAGAGCGTAATCCACGATTTTTCTCCTGTCGGATTACATAAAAATCATCCTCTTCAGGCCATCCTATACACGAAAGGATAGCAGCTACGCGAGAAGAAGGAGAGGTTATGATTAATGAGACATTATGAGTCCAGTATGCGAACGAACAGCACCGTGGATCAGGCGCAGGATTCGGCGCAAAAACTGCATAACGCCGTCACCCAAGCGATGAGCCATCCGACGGAGAAGGTAATTGAGCAAGCCGAGAACAGTCTAAAGCATGCCGAACGGGCGATCAAGCACGCGCCGGAGGGATCGGTTCAGGGGCATGGCGTGGATTTGGCGGAGGAAATGCTGGAGGAAGAAAAGAAGAGACTGTCCTCTTTGAATAATCAGGAGCATTAATCCGTATAGCAAGCAACCGGCATAACCGAAGAAACGTTTCTGTACACAGGCTTCCGTCGTGGGCGGAGGTCTTTTTCATTTTGTATTCCGGAAGAGGGGACTTTAGGGTATATATTAGAAAAGCGGAAAAATCGTTAAGGCTGCGAGGATTGCAAAAGGAGGCGTGACAATGACGGAAACAACGCTTGGTTCTGGAGGGATGGAAACGCAGGCGGAGCTGCGCGCGGCGCTTGAAGAGGTGAGAAGCTGGGAGAAGGAACAGAGACAGCTCATGATCTGGGAGCGAGTGACCCGGCTGCCCTTCAAGCTGCTGGACAAGATTACCCCCAAGATTGTCCATGAAAAAATAGGCCTGCTCCTGGATGAGCTTGGAAGCTATATCCAGAACGGCGGGAACTACCTCGTGGCGGGACGCAAGGTTGGCGAGCTTATGAGCGAGGTGAGCCGCGAGGCGGGAGGAAAGGCCGAAGGCCCGTATCCGCTGGCGGTGATGGATGAAGTGGCGCGGCGGCTGTCCAAAAGCCGGAGCAATTACGCCACGGCGCAGGGGGCGACCACGGGCTTTGGCGGCGTGTTTACCTTGGCGGCGGATATTCCCGCCGTCCTTGGCCTGTCGCTGAAGGTGATTCAGGAGATCGGCCTGTGCTACGGGTTTAACCCGCTGGAAAAGGAGGAGCGCATCTTCGCCGTAAAGGTGATGCAGCTCGCTTCCTCCGAAACGATTGGCAAACGGGCGATTCTGGAAGAGCTGAACCTGGAGCTTGGCAGGGACGGCGGGACTTTCGGCGGCGAAGGCGCAGCCGTATCGAAAATCCAGGGCTGGCGCGAAGTCATCGCCGCATACCGGGACAACTGGAGCTCGAAGAAGCTGTTGCAGACGATTCCCGTTGCCGGAATGTTATTTGGCGCGTATACAAACCGCGAGATGCTGAAAGGGGTATCGGAAGCGGCCCGGATGCTGTACCGCAAACGGCGAATTCTCGCCAGACTGGCGGAGATCGGCGAAACATCGCTCTAAAATCAAAAGCCAGGCTCCTGAACTGCTGACACAGGAACCTGGCTTATAACGGATGCGTTTATGTATGTTGGCGAACAAAGATGTTTTTGCTGAGCGGGAAAGTTTAAGCAGCCCGCGAAAGGATTTTCCGGCTTTCCAGAACAGCTCTGGAATGATCGTCTGCGGGTCGGTATCCTTTTTCAATCAGTTCCTTTATGTAAATCTTGTTGTAAACAAAGGAGAATACGATCCCGGTTACCACGGCGCCGACTCCAAGAGTAAATGAACCCATAACCGATTCTATGATTAACAAGATGATCGCCCATTTCAAATCGCCCCGGAACAAAGCCGGAAGAAAACCGAAAAAGAAGGTTGTCCAGCTGAAACCGACCTTTACCTCTTTTGTCAGCCCGCCCGGATTCTTTAATACAACTTTCATAGTTTACGCCCCCCAATAGATTTTGTGAAAAGAAAGCTTTCAATTAAGCAAATAATACCATGCAATTTTTAGGACTGCATTATTATTTGTGTCGTTTATAGTAAAAAAAGTCTGAATAAAGTATGACTTTTGGTCTAATTCCGTCGAATCGATTGTGCTGTCGGTATTTTATAAAGGTATTTAGGCCTATGAACCGCATATGGGCTCTCGCATACCTTGTAGCATCAGTTGGATATGAGGGGGGGGCGTCCCGTTATGGGAATCCAGTTAACGGCATTTCGATCATCGTGGCGATGAGCCGGGTACTGAGATTTACTGGCATCAACGAGACGATGGTCTCCCCGCTGACCCGGTTTCTCCGCACCCCGGCAATGGCCTATTGGGAATCGGCATCATAATGCTGCCTTCCTCCCTCTTTTTCTGGCCTTCGCCCGCGGTGACCCTGGTGGGCGCCTTCCTGCTGCCGGTGGCGCTCCGGGTCGGCCTGCCCGCGCTCGGAGCCGCGGTGGCCATGAATCTGTTCGGCCACAGCATTGCGCTCTCCGGCTTCTCCGGCATTTCGCTGGCCGGCTCCATTACGCATCTGTTCGCCACAGCCATCGGCTCCGGCGCCGCTACGCTGACGACGCTTGGCCAGGTAGCCGCCATTTGGGTCGGCGGCGGAACGCTCATCCCCTGGGCGCTCATTCCAGCGGCGGCCATCTGCGGCGTCAGTCCGTTTGAGCTGGCACGCCGCAATTTGCGGCCCGTGCTGATCGGCCTTGCGGTCACCACTGTTGTCGCCATGTTTCTCGTGTGACCCCCCCATTTTTCGTCGTCTGACGACAGCGGCGTTCTCTCCGATGCGACGCATGACGACGTCATTCTACAAATGATAGTTCTAAAAAGAACTACTATGTATTCCATGTCCTTATTTCTCGTGAAATTCTCCGGCAAAGCGGTGGATGACCGGACGAAACGCATCGGACGCTTCGCCCGGTCATTTTTCCAATCCCAGGTTTAGCTAACGCCCGCACTCGTAAAAGCTGAGATTGACAGCGCCGATCCGCCTTCATCTGGCGCTCGCTGCCAAGCCTGTGCTATGATGATCTCCTGAAGTCGCAGCGGCGAATATAGATGAAAGGGGTGAAAATCAATGCTTGCGATATCGAGCTACACCGTGGAGCAGATCCGGGACCCGTTCGGCATTATTGCAGGGAATCGTTATGAGTTTATGATTAACCTGGATATTCCGGAAGAGGACGAGCTTTATTCGGAGAACGGGGTCAGCGTCCGGGCTGTCGTTAAAGAGGCCGGCGGAGAGGTAAACGTCGTTACTTATGATGTAATGGAAACGACGACGCATCGGATTCTTGAATTCGACCTTGAGGATGATGAGGAAGAAGAGCTGGCTGCTTTTTGCAAGGAGCATTTGCCGGAGGGGTAAATCCAAGATTCACGAGGCCAATGCAAAATAAGGCTCTGGGCAGGCGCTCAGGGCTTTTTGAATACAACCTGCTAGGGCAGCGGCTTCATACTGCCGGAGGTTATAAGAGCGGCTTGAGATATAGGCGGTGTCTATCAATGATATTGCTTACAAGTCTTGGACGGGTAATGAACAGAGGGGTATAGTAGAAAGCAATAATCTACATAATGAGGTGCCTGTCCGTGATACAAACCGTGCTGTCCACCCTGCTTGGAGTCATTGTCCCGCTGTCGGTTCCGATTATTGCCGGTGCGTTGATAGAGCGCTTTCAGCGCTTGGATACGAAACCGCTTCTTACCCTTTACCTGTATTTTTTAAGCCCAGCCATAATTCTGGACACGCTGGCCCATGCGGAAATTTCATTTGACGACATCTATTTGACGGCGGCGTTCTCCTTGCTGAACCTGCTGCTTCTGTGGGGGACGGCGAGCGGCATCAGTAAAATAATGAAATTCTCTTCGCCCGATCAGGCAGGATTGACACTTGTTTCCACTTTGACCAACAGTGCAAACTACGGCCTTCCGCTTGTTCTGCTCGCTTTTGGACAGGCGGGGCTGGATAAAGCATCCGTTTATGTCATTGGGCAGATGATTATCGTCAACACGATTGGCGTTTATTTTGCGGCACGTTCCCATTTTTCCGTAAAAAACGCAATCAAATCAGTGCTCTCCCTTCCCGCGATTTATGCCGCCACTCTGGCGATACTGCTCAGGGCGTTCGATCTTCATCTGCCTGCCGAAGTGGACAAGGGGATAACCATGGCGGCGGGAGCATACTCTCCGGTTGTCCTGGCGATTCTGGGCGCGCAGATGATGAAA
Source organism: Paenibacillus durus ATCC 35681 (assembly GCF_000993825.1). Taxonomy (NCBI): domain Bacteria; kingdom Bacillati; phylum Bacillota; class Bacilli; order Caryophanales; family Paenibacillaceae; genus Paenibacillus; species Paenibacillus durus. Next base: position 4,573,443 of record NZ_CP011114.1, on the reverse strand, counting down.
GTGGGCAGGATGCCGAGTAAGAAGGGCGAAATGCCGGTGTTCTGGACGGGAATGGTGATGCGGATGCTGATCGGTCCGCTGCTGGCGCTGACAGTGCTACAACTGCTGGGGATTACCGGGACGCTCCACTCCGTACTCTTTATTCTTGCCTCTATGCCGGTGGCGGTTAACGCGGTCGTTCTGGCGGAACGATTTGGCGCCTCTCCGCCATTCGTGTCCCGCTGCATACTATGGACGACGCTGGGCTCCTTCCTGGTGCTGCCTTTGCTCATCGCGTCGGTGAGCGGATAAGGTAAATTCATCCGAGGTTTGACATGAAACCAAAAGGCTTTGTATAATCTAAAATGAAACCAAAAGGTGTTATTTTAAAAAGCCGCGAAAGAAGGGTAATACATGGAAGATAAACGCCAAGGCGCCTTGCCGGACATTGTGCAAACGGTCATTATTGATGCGCCGATTGAGAAGGTTTGGAATAAAGTGGCAACATCTGAAGGGATTGCCGAGTGGTTCATGCCCAATGATTTTCAGCCGGAAATCGGCCGTGAATTTCATCTGCAATCTCCTTTCGGACCTTCGCCGTGCAAGGTAACAGCGCTTGATCCGCCGCATAGACTGGCATTCGATTGGGATACCGAGGGGTGGACGGTTTCTTTTCAACTGCAAGCACTGGAAGGAAAGACCGAATTTACGCTTATTCATGGCGGCTGGAAGCAGCCTGACGAGCTCATTGGAAAAGCGGGCGAGAAAAGCTCGGTCATTCATGGCCGGATGGCCGGCGGCTGGGTATCCATCGTGCAGGAGCGGTTGAAAAAGGCGGTTGAAGCCTAAATGGCTGCGGCGGAGAAGCATGATGTATTCCAGGCGATTGCCGATCCGACTCGCAGGCAAGTGCTGCGGCTGCTTTCCGAGAAAGAAAGGCCCATCTCTGAAATAACCTCTCATTTCTCAGTAAGCCGTACAGCCATTGCCAAGCATCTGCACATCCTATCGGAAGCGAAGCTGGTCAGTGGCCGGAAGGTCGGGAGAGAGAAGCTGTACCGGCTGCAGCCCGAGCCGCTTGAGGAGCTTCACGAATGGCTGTCCTACTATGAACGGTTCTGGAGCAACAAGCTGTCTATCCTGAAGCATATCGCCGAAAAGGAGAACTAAACCAAACCGGTCAATCACGATGATTTCGTGTACTGACCGGTTTTTTTTGGTTCATTCAAAAGGATAGGTAATGCCCCACTGCCCTCTGACATTGCTCATGATCTCCATAACGTCCAAGGACAACTGAAGCGTGCCGCTGACGCCTGCCGCAATGGCCTGCTCCATATGCCTGATTTCATACTGGATGGCCTCGTCCGTGTCCCCGGCTTCAATCGTTTCCGAAGTTCCGTCAAGATACTGGATAACGGCCTTGGAGGCGCGGGGGAAGTTATCCACGGTGATGAATCCATTCTCTCCGGCGACAACGCCTCTTTTCGGCATTTTGGCCCGCATCGTCAGGGAGATGACCGCCATCTCGTCGGCATCATTCTTCAGGAGAATACCCGATTGCTCATCAACCCCGGTCTCGAATGGCTTGACGGTCGTAAGGACCTCTTTCGGCTGGGCTGACAGGAAGAACCGGGCAAACGACAAAGCGTAGGTGCCGATATCGAGCAGCGCTCCCCCGGCCAGATCCTTGCTGAAGAACCGGTTATTCACGTCGTATTCCTTATGGCTGCCGAAGGAGACCTGGATCATTTTGAGCGGGCCAATCTTGCCGGAGTCGACGATTTGCCGCAGCTTGGCATACAAAGGCATATGATAGATGGTCATCGCTTCCGCTACGATCAGGCCTTTTTCCTCAGCCAGAGCCGCGATTTCCCGAAGCTGGGCAATGTTGACGGTAATCGCTTTTTCCGCGAGCACATGCTTGCCTTGCTTCAGGCTCTCAATAATATATTCATAGTGATTGCTGTGGGGTGTGGATACGTAGACCGCATCGATTTCGGGGTCCTGCAGCATTTCATTATAATCGCCGTAAGCTTTGGCCGCTCCGTATTGCTCGGCAAAGCGCTGTGCTTTATCCAGACTGCGCGACCCCACCGCATACAGTGTGCCGCCCAGTTTCTGTAAAGCCTCGGAGAATTCCCGGGCAATGCCGCCCGGTCCGATAATGGCCCACTTGACTTTACTCATGAAATTCCCTCCGTTCCGCATAGTTGGATAGGTTCTAAGCACATATGTGCGTTTTTCTAAAAAAAGTGCTAAACATTCGCCTAGAGTATATAACCCGGCGCTTAATCTGTCAAATTATGTGGACCAATCATTCCGAACCCCATCTTGTAAGGATACGGCATAGCGTGTAGTATATAGGGCGCGCCATTTTAATGGCAGATTAATATAAATCAAGGGAATGACTACTAGCTTATGAATGACAAAGTTGTAATGCCGCTGTGGACCTTTTGCCTCTTTATTGTAGTGATGAACACGACGATGTTCAACGTATCGCTCCCCAGCATTATCGGGGATCTTCATATTTCAGCCGACCTTGGGTCATGGATTATCTCCAGCTATTCCATCGGATACGCGCTGTCGACGGTCATTTACAGCAGGCTCTCCGATCTCGTGCCGATCCGCAGGCTGGTCATTATTGGGCTCACGACGCTGGGCCTGTCTTCGGTGCTGGGTATATTCGCGCATAATTTCCACCTGCTGCTCCTTACCCGGATTCTGCAATCCGCAGGAGCGGGCGTCATGGCGGGCCTTGGCCTTGTGCTGGCGAGCCGGTATATTCCGACCCCGCGCCGCGGCGCGGCGATTGCGATGATCTCGGCGGGCAGCGCCATGGCCTTCGGCCTCGGGCCGATCGTCGGCGGTCTCATTAGCGAGTACTTCGGCTGGAACGGCCTGTTCGCCATTACTTGTCTGGTGCTGCTGGTGATGCCCGTTCTTATCTTTCTGCTTCCCAAAGAGCAGCCGCGTAAGGCGGCCTTCGACTTAACCGGAGCGATCTTGCTTATCGTCAACGCGGCTACGCTGCTTGCCGCCATCACCGGGCGGTCGGCGGTTTGGCTGGCGGTCAGCCTGGCTTCCTTTGGCGCGCACGCCTGGCATTTAAAGAGGAAGCAGCAGCCTTTCATCAGCCCCAAGCTGTTTGCCAATCCGGGTTACGGCAAGCTGGTCGTTATCGGCTTCTGCGCACTCGTGCTGAATTTGGGGAATCTGTTCCTGATGCCGCTGGCGCTGGCAAATGTATTTGATCAATCGGCGCTGACCATCGGCCTTATGATTGCGCCCGGAGCCATTCTGTCCGCGTTCCTGACCCGCTTCGTCGGGCATTGGATCGACAAATACGGCAACCTTCGCTTTTTGCTGCTGGGCCATGTCCTGCTCGTAGCCGTGTTAACCTTGTTCAGCTCTTCGCTGTCATCGTCGCCGCTTGTTATCCTGTTCGGTTATGTCGTCTTCTCGCCTTCGTTTTCCGCGACGCTGGCGTCCCTGAACAATGAAGCAAGCCAACTGCTTCCCCGCGAAATGATCGGGTCGGGCATGGGGCTTCTGCAGCTGATACAATTCTTTGGCGGTTCCGTGTCGGTTGCGGTGTGCGGGCTGCTGCTGCATGTCCAGCGGAATGCCGGACCGGCGAGCGCTTACCGGCATGTGTATTGGCTGCTGCTCACGGTCAGCCTCGTTTCGCTCGGACTTGTACAGTGGTACCGGCGGGGGAAGGCGCGGGCCGCCAGCCTTGGATGATGAATGAATTCGTGGCTCAGTTCGAAATACAGGGAGTTTTTCTTACATACTTCGTATCGTCAATTTGGTTAATGAGAAATCTTGCAATATCTTCATTCGTCATCGTTCTGCCCGGAACATCCGTTAAATTTTCCTTGATGATCCCCGTTTCCGAGCCCTCAACTACAAAAGGCAAGCGTACAAGCGTCCATTCGATATCACTTCTCATCAGAAGAGTTAGTTCCTTCTTTTTATCCATGATCATCTTGCGGAACAGGATTTCAAAAGATTTCGACGCCACCCGGTTGACCAACGACTTACGGTCGCCATCTACGTTCAGAGACCCGCCGGTAACGCCAATATACCTGCGAATTCCATATTCACTCATTACCGCAAGGACATTACTCGTTATTTCGCTGTATAGCGGCAGAGCTTTTACAGGTTGTCCGAACGTGTTAATGACAACATTGCAGCCATCCAGAAGAGAGCGAATGGAGCCTACGTCCCGGGCATCTCCGGTGATCATCTGTATTGTGTCATCGTGAGAGGTCAATTTTTCCGGATTCCTGACAAGCATGCATACGCTGTGGCCGCTTTCCAGCGCTTTTTGTGCGAGGTAACGTCCTGCTTTGCCTGTCCCCCCGATAATTGCAATCTGATGCGTTGTCTTCAAGTACAGTCTCCTCCCACACGTAGAGTAAATGCTCCTGAAATCAATCCGACCTTTTTCGGCACGGAACGGACTAAGCTCTTCGATTCATTGAAACCTCGCTAAAGGATATTTCGCGGACCAGCCCTGGTAAGAAAAACAGCGGATAACAGAGAAGGTACAGATTGGGAATCCACCAAGCAAGGTCAAAGTCCTGTTTGATGGCCCAGAACGCTATAGCCTGCAGCCCTGAGCAAGAGGTGAGGATGAGCGAAATCAGGACAAGCGGTCTCCATACCGGACTATTTTTGCGATAATAGTAGAGGCTGAGCAGGCCAGTCGCCGAGATCAATAGGTCAAGCGGAAAAAAAGACCAGTTCCAGACTACGAGCAGCTTATTGTTGTAATCCTGATAAGCATACTCGGGAGGAATCCAATGAAACGCCGTGGCCAACCAGTAGACAAGAAACGAGAGATCCGTAAACAAAAACAACCCTTTAAGCTTCCCGCTCATCTTCACTTCTCCTTTAGCGCCGTGATGTTAGTCGAAACCTCCTGGGGGCTTGGACTGTCCGTCTTTCCATGGCTTCCCTCTCTCAGATTCAGACCGACTACACCCGCAATGATCAGCACAATGCATACGATCTTGAACGCCGTAATCTGTTCGCCGAATAGCGCCCAGCCGATCCCCGCCACAAAAGCGGTCCCCACACCGGACCAAATGGCATAGGCCACGCTCACGGAGATGCCTTTCAGCGCAAGATTCAGCATGGACAGGCTAACCAGATAACAGACAACGAGCAGGATGGAGGGAACTAACTTCGTAAATCCCGCCGAGAGCTTCATGAACGTAGTGCCTGCCACTTCAGCGGCTATTGCAACGACCAGCAAAAACCAATGCATGATGCTACCTCCTTTTAATTCCGTTTACCAAAATATCTACCAGTTCGTCCAGCGCTTCCCGAAGGGTCAGCCCGCCCGGATTCGCGGAGGCTTGCTCCATCAACCGGTACAGTCCGCCGATATACATCTGTATAAACAGGGAGGTATTGAACTTCTCCAGCAGACCTTCAGCCTGGCCTTCCCCGATCATTTGCCTCACTCCGTCCCACTGCTCCTCCAAAAAGAGGTTCAAGATAGCCCACACCTCCGGATAATACCGCTGCAGTTCATACAAGTGAGTGATATCGAAAAATTGAAAGTCCTGCGGAAGCAGCACAAGCAAGGCCTGTAATTTCTCCATTGTGCCCAGCTTCCGGTCGCTTAAGATGGCCTGTTCGCGCTCTTTGGCTTCATCTATGGCCTGCTCGACAAGGTCGCGGATTAATTCTTCCTTGGAGGTATAACATTCGTATATCGTCTTCGTGCTGATCCCGCATTGTTTGGCCATTTCCGCCATCGTAAACCGAAAGCCTCTTTTAAAAATTTGCTGTTTGGCTTGAGCCAGTATTCTTTGCTTCATCATATTTTGGGCAATGCCTCCCTTCCGACGGAACGAGAAAATGAGGAAAATATTTTAGTTTCTATATTTTATTGCTGGGAATATCCTTTTGTCAACGCAAAGAAAAGGATTGCCTACGGAGGACAAGACGCTTATTCTGTTATGGGAAGGTTTTACATTGCCCGGCTGCTGCAAAATGAAACATTAGGCCGACATTCGGCGTATTAAAGGTACAAAAGAATCATGAGAGGAATGATATTCTCTTGGAACACGGAATGAGCGTTATTTTATATGAAAAAATGCCGGATGGCTCGCTGAATGCGATCGAGGAGCGCGTGTGGAGCGCTAATATGGTCGCCGCGCTGGAGCATGTCAACTATTTGGTAGTCGGAGGCCGCGAATTTGAAACGGTGGAAGGCAGGCTGAATGTGGACGAAGGCAAGCTTGAGCTGCTGCTCGTTCCCATGCGTACCGAATGAAGACAAGATTATAATCAAGGGAGGCACCCGCTTTGGGTAGAGAAGAACAATCTGGAAATGAATCGCTGGGGGAAAAAGAGATTAACCTGAGCGGCAAACCCGCTCGCGTGCTGTCGACCTCGCTGGGCGTCGCCCTGCTGGCCAATGCGCTGTTTGTACCGGGCTCCTCAGCAGCAAGCGGCAGCTCATCGGCTAACGAGCCGACGCTCGTGTCCTGGTCTACGGAAGAGGTTAAAGCCTATTTCGACAAAAACGTCGACTGGAACATCCCGTATCCCGAAGAGACGGAAGAAAAGGCTCAGCCGACCGCTGCGCCGGGCGTCGCCACATCGGACGGGACAACGGTCATCAACAACTACGGCGGCTATAACTCCGGTTTCGGCTGGGATGATCTGCTGCTGTACCATATGCTGTTTAATAGCGGCTCCAGCTATTCGCCGAGCCGATGGTATGAACATCGCAAGGCCTATTATGGAGGCACGCGGACGGTCTATAAACCGCGTACTTATGACAGTACGAAGTTTCAGAATAAGCCGGTGACCGGTTCGGTGGTCAAGCCGAGGACTTCGACCTCCACGACAGGCACCATTACGAGACGGTCGACGTCTTCCAAGGCGGGCGGCATCGGCGGAACATCGAGCGGCCTAAGCTCGTCCAGCTCAAGATCAAGCTCGAAATCGAGCCTCGGCTCAGGCTCCCGGTCGAGCTCGAGCAGGAGCAGCGGGTTCGGCGGATGACGGGGCCTGTATTTCAGTGGCTGGAGCATTCCGGCGAGGACCGGGCCCCCAAGGTGGAGGAACTGGGCCGCCTGGGCTTTACGTGGGCCGATCTGGAGGACGAAGAGTATTGGCTGGACGGAGTCGCCGTTATGCGCGAGAGCATATACCGGGAGCTTGAGGAGGCTTCCGCCCGGTTGTGGGCGATTCTCGATAAAGCGGCGCGCTATATCTACGGGAGACATGACCTGTACGCCCTGCTGGGCATCCCGGAGGTGCTGTGGGAGATGCTGGATACCTTGCCGCTTCCGCCGCCCGGGCTGATCAGCCGGTATGCGAGATTCGACTTCGCCGTGGACGCGGGCGGCAGCATCAAGCTGCTGGAGCTGAACGCCGATACACCGACCGGCTATGTGGAGGCGTCGATCGCGACGCCGTGGGTATGTCAGCAGGCGGACGTTCCGACGGTTAATGGCAGGATGCCGGAGCTTGTAGCCGCAGCTTGGGGCGAGGAGAGGCCGGATACCGCGGCCTGCGTGGACTACGGAACCCATCTGGAGGATTCCGGCACAATCGAAGCGCTGGTTAGGCACAGCGGCCTTAATATAGAGTGTGTCGACTGTCTGGAGCTTAGCATTGACGACGGAACGGTCAAAGACGGGCAGGGGCGCGTTATACATCGGATGTTCGCCCTTTACCCGAAGGAATGGATGGCGGTGGATGAGGGCGGAGACGCCTTGGCTTATGCGGTCGAGACCGGCCGCCTGACGCTGTTCAACCCGCCCCACAGCATTTTGCTCCAGTCCAAAGGATTAATCGCTGCGGTCTGGGGCATGTATGAGCTGGGCTTTTTGTTCAGTGAGGAAGAGCGGGAAGCCATCGCCAAGTACGTTCTGCCTACCTATAACAAGCCTGTATTCTCGGGGGACTTCGTATCCAAGTCGATGTTCGGGCGCGAGGGCGGTTCGGTGCGCATGTATGACGAGACCGGAAGCCTTGAGCTTGAAGATGAGGACGGATTCGACAGCAGCGTGCTGTTCCCTACCGTGTACCAGAAGAGAGCGGAGCTGTCCCGGATTCAGACTTCGGCGGGCGAGCTTCACCTGCTGACCGGAATGTTCATGATCAACGGACAGCCCTGCGGACTGCTGGGCCGGGGCGGAGGCCCCATCACCGGAAATACGAGCCATTTTATTGCAATGGGAGTGAGATAATTTGCGCGAGAATGTATATAACACGCCGGGAACGCGCAGCCGGGGATTTCGCGGCGGTCGCCCGCTGCGCTTGCTTTCCCTGCTGCTGATCGCGGCGGTGCTGGTTCTGGCCGGCTGCTCCAACAATCCGGACAGCATATTCTCCAGAGATTCGGGAGCGACAACAGCCAGTGATGTGGCGCGGGTGCCATGGGATTACCGGGTGGTTGAGGGGACGGTCGGCGATCTTATAGGCAGCGATATGACGATCCTGCCCAATAACGAAATGCTGCCCAATGACGGCAATTATGCAACAGGGGACAAAGTCTATACGCTCCAGTATATGGACGCCGAAATCACGACGGATGCCGATCAGAAGAACCAGGTCCGCTTGTCTGCCTGGTCCACGATCAAATCCTACAAGGATTTGAAATCGGCCACAGCAGACCTGAAGAACCTGAAGGTGTCGGTTACGACGGACGTCGACCTGATCGGCGTCTATAAGACGAAATACAAAGGCAAGACAAGAAACTTTGCCGTAGTAGAGCTGCCTTCGGGCAACCGGATCAAGCAGCCGATCGACGATAAGCGCTACACCGCGATGGCCAAGAAAAAGACGGTGCGGGTTGTGCTGGAAGAGGTTCATGATTTCGCGGATTATGATTTGGCTTATGCAAAATTTCGGGGGTGGGCGGATTGACGGTCGTTATCAATATTTTGGTTAGTGTAATTTTCATTATCGTGCTTCAACTGCTGGGCATGCTGATCTTCAGCTGGATGACCCCGTTCAAGGATATGGAAGAGCTGAAGAACGGCAATGTGGCCGTAGGACTCGCGCTTGGCGGTAAATTTCTGGCGACGGCGATTATTCTCGGAGTGGCGGCTTATACGAACTCTTCGCTTTGGTTTATGGCGCTCTGGTTCGCGGTCGGCTATGTCTGTCTGGTGGCGGCTTACTGGATTTTCGAGCTAGTCACGATCGGCTTTAGAATTTCCGACCAGCTGAAAAAGGGCAATGTCGCAGTGGGAACGCTGCTGTGCATGGTCTTTGTCGGAACCGCGTTCGCGGTCAGCAGTCTAATTATTTAACCATTTGAAGGCCCGCAGGGCTGTCCTCAACCGTTAATCGTTGGGCAGCTATGCGGGCTTTTGCGAAGTGCGAGGGGGCGAGGGCCATTCACTTTTTGTTAAAGCTGTCCACGATCATGACCCAAGTTAGGAAAAGAACGATTGGCCTGAGTATTCTCTTGTTTGTCGCGTTCAGCGCGACGGTCGCCTATGTGCTTGAACCGGACACGTTCGGCAACTGGTTCAATTCGTTCTATTGGGTCATGACGACGATGGCGACGGTCGGATACGGCGACTTTTTCGCCAAGACCGCCATCGGCAAAATATTTACGATTTTTCTATACATTTTCGGTATCGGGCTGCTCAGCTTGGTCATTGGAAAGGTTATCGATTCTATTGCGGAAATCGGAAGACAGAGGAGGGCGGGCAAGTTGCCGTTTTTGGGAGAGAATCATGTCATTCTGATCAACTGGAGTAAAAAGGCGCAGGCCGCAGTGGGTGAAATTCTCAGCTATACGCCGGACTGCCAGATTATCATTATCGACGAATCGGGCCAGCATCCGCTGGAGCAGATGAATCAGGTTCATTTCATTAGCGGCGATCCTTCCTCCGACGAAATTCTGGTGAAGGCGGGTCTCCCCAAGGCGAGGGCAGCCATTATCTTCGGGGATGTACGGATCGACGAGGCCGCGCTGGTCGACGGCAAATCGCTGCTGATCGCCTCAAGCATCGAGCGCATCGCGCCAGATGTACATACCACGGTGGAAATCATGCAGGAGAAGAACGTGCAGAACTTCCGGCATGTTCAGGTCAACGAGTTCGTGCTGTCGCATGACGCCGTTTCCCGGCTGGCGGTAAGAGCCGCGCTGCAGGAGGGAAATCCCGAGGTGATTGCTCAGCTCATCAGCCGCTCGCATGGCGACGATATTTATGAGGTGCCGGTCGATAGGTCATGGAAGACCTACGGGGATGCGTTTCAGGGCCTGCTGCGCCAAGGGGCAACTCTAATCGCCGACCGGAACGATCTGGGCATCAACCGTAAGCTGAATGAGTCTATCCCGGCGGAGGCAAGGCTGTATATCGTCTCCGATGAGGCTACCTACCGGAAGATTGCGGGCAAAATAGGATAACGGCCGGCAAGGAAAGCCCTATTTAACTAAAATATTTATTCTGGTGAAATCTTTGCCCGAAAGAAGGGTAAATTATAACAAGATGTTCAATTCATGCGGAAAGAGGGATTAATGATGAGAGAAGGCATTCATCCGAAATACCAGCCGGTCATTTTCTATGACGCGAGCGCAGACTTTAAGTTCCTGAGCGCTTCTACCAAGTCCTCGAACGAGACTATGGAATGGGAGGACGGGAATACGTACCCGGTGATCCGGGTCGATTCCAGCTCCGCTTCTCATCCTTTCTATACGGGCAGACAGAAGAATATCGACACCGGCGGCCGTATCGACCGCTTCAATCAGCGGCTGAAACTCAAGAAATAACGCAGGGCGCATATTTCGGCCAAAAAGGACCAATCGCACCAGGCTTCGGCCATCTGCGGTTGGCCCTTTTTCCATTAGGTCTATTCAGGCTATTATAAGCAATCAAAAAAAGAGACGCAATTTGCTTCGGCGGTAATTCAATTATTGGAAGTTATAGGATATAATTAGTCGAAGCGATTATGAAAATAGGAGAAATGTTCATGCCGTGGATGAAGGGATATCCGTACTATTTGCTGCTTAGCGGAACAATCAGCCTTTATATGGGCATTTTCGCCTGCCGGTTCAGACGCCTGCCGGGCAGGCGCTATGCTTGGGTTCTGCTGCTCTTGATCGCCTCTGCGCTAGTCTTAACCGCCGCAGAGATCATGGCTTCCTCATTCAAAATCAAGCTGTTGATGCGGAACTTGCAGCAGCTTCCTCTATTATTCATCCCTCTGTTCGCCTACGCTGCCGTCAGGGATTATGTCTCTCCATTGCCCAGCAGATTTCGGAGGAAGCTCACGCTTCTGTCCATTCCCCTCGTCCTGGATATTGCATTCATCTTCACCGACCCCTACCATCATCTGATACGCAGCTCGGTGGGGCTGGTCAATACAGGCGGAATCATCGGAATTATGGTGCAGCCTACACTGCTTAGCATGGCGCTGATTGCTTATGATCAGGTCTTTGGCCTGTATGCGGCATATCTGTTTGCGGTGTCACTTAGGAACGTCCCGGAACATAAGCTTAAGCTGAATGTGCTGCTGCTGCTTGGAATGCTGATTTCAGTGATTTCCAGCATTGCGCTTCCCGCTCTCAAGATCACCTTCACGGGATTTACGGTCCTTACGCTGCTGCCGTCCGTGGCGGTTGTGTATTTCGCCGTCAATCGCTACCCGCAGCTTTCGCCGGTGCCCTCCGTCTCCGATCGCTTACTTGGCAGCGCGATAGAGGGAATGGTACTGACAGACCGGAACGGTGTTATTCTGAGCATTAATGAGACGGGAGAGAAGCTGCTGACCCGAATGTTCGGTCCCGTTCCGTTCCACTGGCTTGGTCTCAGTATTCTGTCTTTTTTGCGGCAGTATCCTAGTATTTTAGGCTGTTATGAGAATCGGCAGGGAGGCCGGATTGAACTGGAGCCAGCCGAAGAGGAGAGCCTGTACTGCAGTATATCCTTGATACCGCTGGAAGGCAGTCCCGAAGAGGGTGCAATGCTGCTGATGATCAGCGATTGCAGCGACCAAAAACGCTATGAGCGCGAACTGGAGTACCAGGCTTCCATTGATGATCTGACGGGTCTGTATAACCGCCGGCATTTCCTGAATACTTTCAATTCCCGGGAGCACAGGGAGGGGGAAGGGATGGCCATGCTGCTGATGGACATTGACGATTTCAAGCAGATTAATGATGCATACGGACATTTGGCCGGCGATCAAGCACTGGTATCATTTTCCCGTAAAGTCCTGAATTTCTGCAAAAACGGAGCCATCGCGGGAAGGTTGGGTGGAGAGGAATTTGTGCTCTGCCTGTTCGCCCGGAATGAAGCGGAAGCAGTGGACAAGGCGGAGGCCATCCGTAGAGCGGTCGTCGGGTACACCGTCATGCTGGAAGGCGGGCACAGTATCCATCTGACGGTCAGCATCGGGATGATCTATACGGAAGACCCGGATACGCCTTTTGAACAACTGTACCGTCAGGCCGACGAAGCCTTATACCTATCGAAGACAAACGGCAAGAATAAAGTGACTGTGGGCGGCCATTTCTCAGTCTCCTGATACGCATAATGGATTTCATATATCGAATTCACTCACTGAGACTTCTCCCTCACTGCAGGAGATCTCAGTATTTTTTACTTTATTTTGAAAAAAAGCTTTATTACTCCCTAATTTATGAGGTATAATTTGCCATAAGGATGAAAATTATGTAATTTGTGAAGGTGAGAATATGTGGGTTCTATTAAAGGATATGTCTGATGAATCGTTGATATTATTTTTACTTGCAGATCTAGCTTATCTAACATTAATGATCCTATGCCTGAGGCAGAAGTAGCAGCCTGGTAAGTCTCACCAATAAAATTCAATGATGGAAGTTTGCGGAATGCCCCGTTCTTTTGGATGCGTGCAAGCGACGGACTTATGCTACAATGGGTTTGCAGGTCCAAGCGGGAGGATGAATATTGATGAACCAGAATATAAACGAGCAGGAAATGATCCGATTCATCGCAGGCAAAACGAAGGCCGATCCGAAGGCAATCGCCCTTATTCTGAAGCACGAGCAGACCTTTATTAACAGCGCCAAGGCTAACGCCAAGGGTGAAGTTGACATCGACAGCGATGATCTGGTCGATTACGTGGTCAGCCGCCGCGATGTGAAGCTGGACGAGCTGACGGTAGAGAGTATTTTGGAAGCGGAGATGGATTATTTGATGGATAAGGGATTGGCTGGATATTTGGATTAAGTTCCTGCGGCCGATCAGGGTATCTTGTCAATGGGCTGTCCCCAAAGTGTTCGTATCATACGGAAACAAGCCGAAAATGACCTCGAAATCCGCGATTAAGTGGAGGACGAGGCCTTTTTTGCTTTCCGGTCGCTTAACACGCTGGATACGAGTACCACGCAAGGGATCATCCCCATGCGGGTTTCGATTCACCTTCGGCAAGCCCTTGATCAACCAGAGCATATTTCTCCCAGGCCCGGCTGCGCCAGCGGAAATACATAATGACCGCCCGCAGCCACTCGTCGGCCGCATTTGCCAGCCAGACTCCGGCTAGGCCAAGATGAAGCTGGAAGACGAGCACATAGGCCAAGGGCAGACTCATGCATACCATGGAGATCAGCCCCATGTATACCGGGAAACTGGCATCTCCCGATGCCCGCAGGGAATTGATGATGATCAGATTGGTTGTCCGCCCCGTCTCCAGCAGGAAGCTGAGCAGTATCACCTGTGCCCCCATTAGAATGATATTTTCGTTGTCCGTGAACAGCCCGAAGAGCGGGATGCGGAAGGCGATGGCAACCAGGTCAATGAGTACGGTGGCGAGCAGCGCCCATTTAACGCTTTGGAACACCCGCTTGTAAGCCTCCTGCGACCTCCGCGCCCCCACAAGGTGACCGACGATAATGGAGGTGCCCATCGCTACCGCCATGCTGAACAGGTATACATAGCTTGAAATATTAAGCGCATATTGGCGGGTCGCCAAAGCTTCTGCACCCAAATAGGTGATGTACAGCGTGAACACGAGTTGGCATGCCTGGTAAATGATCGACTCGAAAGCGGAAGGGATGCCGATTTTCAGTATTTTTATGACGTAGCTTTTGCTTAGGAAAATATAAGAAGACCACTTGATACGCACTTCCATGATCCGGTACATCAGCAGGAAGAATAGGAACAGGCAGATCAGGCGGCTGAGCACGGTTGAAATGGCCGCACCCTGCACGCCGAGCGCCGGGAAGCCGAAGTGGCCGAAGATCAGAATATAGTTGAAGGCCACGTGCAGAATGTTCATCAGCAGCGACAGCAGCATCGTCTGTTTGGTATAGCCGTGGGTGCGGATCGTGGCCGCAAAGGCGTTAATCAGCGCCTGGAAAAAAATAAAACCGCCGACAATAACAATGTACGTCCTGCCGTAGACAAAAATATCGCCCTGTATGTTAAGGACGGACAACAGGGTTCCCCCGAATACGAGGAAGATCACGCTCAGCAGCGCCCCTAAGCCCAGACTGAGCGTAATGGAGCTTGCGGTAACGTCAGCCGCTTCAAGCAGCTTTTTGGAACCGAGATACTGGGAGATGACGATGGCCGCGCCGTTGCCGACTACGCTGAGCACGAGGATGGCGATTTGGATGATCTGGTTCGCCGCCCCTACGCCGGATACGGCATCGTCCGACACGGAGCTGATCATAAACGTGTCTACCGTACCCATCAGCATGAACAGGAACAGTTCGAGGAAGATCGGCCAGGTCAACTTGACGAGACTGATTTTTTGATGGGAGGGGCTTTCATTTTCCGTCTTGTTCACAGCGGTGTCAGCAGCCATGAAGGTCACCTTCTTTTTATAAAGTCAGGATTCTCCGTTGATTCCAAAGGACAATATAGCACAGCTTTTCGTTAAAATCATCCCTTTTTCCCGCGTGACTAAAAGATTATGGTTTTCTGAAATTTTCTGCCGTTTTGCACATTAGTATCCTCCAGGTGACTACACCACGGCAAAGTGCCTACTTCCTAAATGGAAATATACTGTCTACAATAGCAATAAATTATATAACCACGAAGGAGCTATGAACCTATGAAATTGCAATTGGCGCTTGATTTGGTAGACATCCCCGGAGCGAAAGAAGTGGTGGCTGAAGTTGCTGACTATATAGATATTGTTGAAATTGGAACTCCAATCGTGATTAATGAAGGACTGCACGCTGTAAAAGCGATCAAGGACGCTTTTCCGCAGCTTACGGTACTAGCCGACCTGAAGATTATGGACGCGGGCGGTTACGAAGTGATGAAAGCCTCTGAAGCGGGCGCGGATATTATTACCGTTCTCGGCGTTTCTGACGACTCCACGATCAGAGGTGCGGTTGAAGAAGCCAAGAAAAGCGGGAAGGAAGTTCTCGTCGACCTGATTAACGTCAAGGACATCAAGGGCAGAGCGGCGGAAGTAGATGCTCTCGGCGCTGACTATATCTGCGTTCATTCCGGCTACGATCATCAAGCCGAAGGCAAGAACTCCTTTGAGGATCTGCAGGCGATCAAGAGTGTGGTCAAGCAGGCCAAGACGGCCATCGCGGGAGGCATCAAGCTGGACACGCTGCCTGAAGTGGTCGAGGCGAAACCGGACCTTGTCATCGTAGGCGGAGGCATTACCGGACAAGCTGACAAAAGGGCTGCTGCTGCTGAAATGAAGCGTCTTGTCAGTCAGTCTTAAGCGGCCGATGAACACCGTACAATACGCAGAGGAAATTATCAATGAGCTGCGGCGGTCCGTATCCCTGATTCCCGTGCAGGAAGCGGAGGAACTCGCCGAACAGATTTTTCGCGCAGAGCGGATATTCCTTGCGGGAGCAGGAAGATCCGGTCTAATGGGGCGGGCGTTTGCCATGCGGCTGATGCATGCGGGCAAGGATGCTTATGTGGTTGGAGAAACGGTGACTCCCGGTATCGCCGAGGGAGATTTACTTATCCTCGGCTCCGGCTCGGGAGAGACGCAGAGCTTGATTGCGATGGCGCAAAAAGCCAAGGCACTCGGCGCAGGCGTAGCCGCGCTTACGATCAACCCGGAGTCGACGATTGGACGTCTGGCCGATGATACGGTGAAGCTCCCCGGAGCGCCGAAAGATCAGGCGGCAGGAAGCGGCTCGACGATTCAGCCGATGGCCTCGCTGTTTGAGCAGACGCTCCTCCTGTTCTATGATGCCGTTATATTGCGGCTAATGGATAGAACGGGGCAAACGGCAACCCAAATGTTCGGCAAGCATGCCAATCTGGAGTAGCGGCGCGGCATGCGTTCAGATAATCGAGAAACCCACGTCTTTCACAGGGCGCTGGGTTTCTTTTCGTTTATATTAAGGACTTAGTACCGTTGACTCATTGTTTTATGTAGAATATGTTTGAATTAATAGATATTTTTGGATAAGGAGATTGTAATATGGACGAAGTATGCATTGTGTTTAACTTTAATGGAGTGTTGGTGAATACCAGATCACTAGCCGTTCAACTATTTAACCAGATCGCTGCAACTAAAGGATTTCAGAGTATTCAACCTGACCAGGTGGAAGAGCTTAGCCGCTTATCCATTCGAAATCGCTGTAAATTATTAGGGGTACCTTGGCACCAGATGCCCATCGTTGGAATGTTAATTAAAGCAGGTTACCAGGATGCTTTCCCTACGATGAGAGCCGTGAAGGGAATTTCAAAGCTGCTTCATGATTTAAAGGATCGGAATATTAAAATCGGCTTTATTACATCCAATTCCCAAAAGGCTACCCGCGAGTTTCTTCCAAACAATCAAATGGATTTCTTTGATTACGAGTATTTTTCATCTAATCCTTTTACGAAATTTAGAGACCTAAATCAGTTTTGCAAAAAATTCAACTTAAAAAAAGAGGACCTCATTTATGTTGGCGACGAACTGCGAGACATCAAGGCTGCTAATCGGTCAGGGATAAAAAGCATTGGTGTGACTTGGGGCTATGATTCATCCGCACTTCTGCAACAAGGGAAGCCGGCTTTGATTGCTGCCAAGCCTGATGAGATCTTGAGTTTCATTGAAGGAGAATAAAGGATGTCTTTCATTTTCTTTTTCAGTTTCATCATAGGTACAGTGCTGCTTGTCACTCGCTCTAAAGAGAACAAATCGATTCGATGGCTGGCGCTTTGTAATTATTGTGCCTCAATAGGGGCATTATCAGATGTTCTTAAAGACGAAACTATCCCTGCATTTAAAAACAATGGAATCCAAGAAACCGTGATTTTCTTCCTGCACGAACTCTCTATATATTTTCAGTTTTTGGGGCAATCTATCGCACCGTATGCAGTTTTAATGTATGCTATAACGTTTGCAAAAGTAACCCATTCAAAAAATAAAAACAGATTAGCCATCGTATTATTTATACCAGTAATTCTAATGATTTTTAGGACAAAATTTTATCCTGAGCTGGATCTTGATTTTATGTTCTTGCTTATCTGGTGTACTCCTTACTATTTTGTCGCTACTTATCTAATTTTTAGATCATGGTTTTCAGAGAAAAATCAAACTATTAAAAAAAGCAAGTTCAATGCACTTGTTATTGTTATCCCGAGCTATTTAGGTGTCTATATTTTCAATAATATACCTGCTGCTTTTAAAATAAAAAATGAAACATTCCTCATGACTCTTCCAGTCATTTTTGGAGTAGGGTATTTGCTGTTTGTTATCTATGTTTTTTTATCCGGGGTCTTTGGATTAAAAGTGAAAGTCGAGCAGCAGGCTCTTGATCGATCTCTTCAAATCATGAGTTCCGGTACGGCTGTACTTAACCACACGATTAAAAACGAAATTCACAAAATCAAGTTTTTTTTCCTTATCGCGCAGGAGGCTGCCGAGAAGAAAGATCTTATAGAAGCAAAGGAAGCTATTGAATCGGCATTGCCAGCCATTGAGCATATCGACCACATGATTGAGCGAATAAAATCCAAAACGGAAGAAATTGTTCTTAGAGAAGACCAACACAATTTGAATGACATCATCTTATCCTCTGTTCAGGGGTTTGAAGGTGTTATTAAAGCACAAAAAATACAAATCGAAGTCAGCCTTTTAGAAGATGTCGAAATGGAGTGTGACGATGTACTTTTAGGCGAGGTTATTAAAAACCTTCTTAATAATGCCATTGAAGCTATTAACCCAGGTGATCAGGGGCTTATTAAGGTGAAATTATACCGTATTAAAACAGAGATCGCGCTTGAGATTGAGGATAGTGGGATAGGTATTTCAAACGGAGAACTAACCAGGATCATGGAGCCCTTTTTTTCCACCAAAAAAAATTCAAAAAATCACGGTTTAGGGCTGAGCTTCTGCTACAACGTTATGAAAGCCCATCAAGGGACAGTTGCAATTACCAGTGATGAAGGTATAGGAACTTCCGTTGTCCTTCACTTCCCCAAAAAGAGAATTGTGACTTCTGCATAAAATTCTCGAAAGGGATGTTGTATTATGGAAAATAAGATCAGAGTAATTTTAGTTGAGGATGAACCTTTCTGGCAAAAAAATATTTCAAAGTACATTAATAAAGAAAATGATATTGAGGTCGTACGGATTATTGATAATGGGCCCGATGCTATTGAAGCAGCAAAGTCTCTTGAATTTGATGTGATATTGATGGATATAAATTTATCCAGGGCGAATTTAGACGGTCTAATGGCAATTAGAGTTCTAAGTCAAGCGGGCCATAAGGTCATTGCGTTAACTGCGATAAAAGAGCAAGAAGTCATAGCCCAGTCTTTTAAAAGCGGAGCCGTAAATTTTATAAATAAAAGCAGTCTCGTTGACATATTACGTGCAATTCGGGACGCGCATATGAACCAAATATATATTCATCCTGACGGCTCTGAGGTTTTAAGGAACGAGTATTTGAAAGAAATCAGGCTGAGTCAAGTTCTTACTCCATCGGAACGGCAAGTATACGATCTAAAATCGCGAGGTCTTAATAAGACCCAGATTGCCGGACAGCTCCATAAGTCCATTAGCACAATAAAAAAACAAATTCGATTCGTAAAAGATAAGCTTAAGGAGCAGGGCATTAGTTTTTAGGGGGGCCATAAATTTGGACCTCCCTTTTTATGGGCAACTGGATAATAATAGAAAAGCATTCTATATTCGGGCTTTCAACCGTCTAATCGACTTGGAGGCGGTCAACTTGAAAGAGCTGGAACAAATGATCGAACAAAAGAGAGTGGTGCTCCATCTATTTGCAAAAATGTACGGGTTTAAGGATCAACGGACGATTAATAAATCTGTAGAATTAGATAATCTGTTGAATACTTATTTGCGCCGGAAAATACACCAACAACATGGGCCGACTGCATGAACGTGAGGTCCACACGGAACTTGCCCTCTCCGGGGCGGCATGCGTCTCTTTTTTGTAGTATGATATCTACAAGAGGAGGCTGGAAACATGGCGACGGAGATCAAGGACCGGATCAATCTTAAGGAAATTAACTGTGAAAAAGAGCTGACTCTGGCCGTCATCGGCGGAAAGTGGAAGCTGATTATTCTATGGCATCTCGGTCTGGACGGCACGAAACGGTTCAACGAGCTGAAGAAGCTCATTCCCCATATCACGCAAAAGATGCTGACGAACCAGCTCCGGGAGCTGGAGGAGGATCGGCTTGTGCTGCGCAAAGTGTATGCGGAGGTCCCTCCGAAAGTAGAATACTCTTTGACGGAATATGGCCATAGTCTGATGCCTGTCCTGCGCATGATGTACGACTGGGGCAAGAACTACGGGGAAAATGTCATTTGGAAAGACGGACGACCGGATGAGGAAAAGGCTTAAAGCAACCGTCTGGGCAACCGTCTATTACGCATAAAGAAGCCTCCTTGCTTGGCATTTCAGCCAAGGTTTGGAGGCTTCTTGCATGAGGCGCGAGGTGGCTCAGGCCTGCTGTTCGAACAGCTTGGCAATCTCAATAATCACTTCGGTCGCCTTGACCATCGTATCGGCTGAAATATATTCGAACTTGCCGTGGAAGTTCTCCCCCCCGGCAAAAATATTCGGCGTCGGCAGCCCCATATAAGATAGCTGGGAGCCGTCGGTGCCGCCGCGGATCGGTTGAACAAGCGGCGTAATGCCAAGATTCGTCATTGCCTTATGGGCGATATCGACGATATGGTGTACGGGCTCGATTTTTTCGCGCATATTGTAATATTGGTCGTTTAACTCCAGCACGATGCTGTTTTCCCCGTAAGTCTGTCTGAATTCATCGGCCAATGTCCGGATAAACGTCTTCCGTTCTTCGAACCGTTTCCGGTCAAAGTCCCGGATATTATAATTCAGCCGGCTGATTTCCACAGTACCCTGGAATGACGTTAGATGGTAGTAACCCTCTTTGCCTTCCGTGAACTCCGGCGATTCCCCGGCGGGCAGCCGTTCGTGGAAAGCCATGGCGATTTTGGCGGAGTTGATCATCTTTCCCTTGGCCGTTCCGGGATGGACATTGACGCCGTGAAAGGTAATCCGTGCCGCCGCTGCATTGAAGCTCTCATACTCCAGTTCTCCGAGCGGTCCCCCGTCCATGGTGTAGGCGAACTTTGCGCCGAAGGCGGCCACATCGAATTTATGCGCGCCGCGTCCGATCTCCTCGTCAGGAGTGAAGGCGACCCGAATTTTGCCGTGCTTAATTTCTGGGTGCTGCTTCAAATAATGCATGGCTGTCATGATTTCGGCGATGCCGGCTTTGTCATCCGCGCCAAGCAGAGTGGTGCCATCAGTCGTAATCAGAGTCTGCCCCTTATATCCGCTGAGCTCCGGAAAGCTCTCCGGCGAAAGGACGACATTCAGCGCTTTGTTCAGCACTATATCGCCGCCGTCATAGGATTCCACAATCTGCGGACGCACGCCTGCGCCTGACATATCGGTAGCGGTGTCTAAATGGGCGAGAAATCCGATGACGGGAACGTCTTTGCTGCTGTTGGACGGAAGCGAGGCGAACACATAGCTGTGCTCATCGACCGTAATTTCCTCCATGCCGATTTCGGCCAGCTCTTCCGCAAGCTTCCGTGCCAGCACCGATTGTCCCGGTGTTGAAGGACAGATCTCGCTGGCGTCATCCGACTGCGTATCCATGCGGGCATACGAAATAAAGCGTTCCATAACCTCTTGCTTCATGCTGTTCATCTCCCCTGTAGCTTCGTAGCACTCCTTATATTATCATGCCCGGCAGGGAAACCCTATTCAGGCCATTTCGTGTAGAGGGCTTCGGCAAGAATTTCATAGGAACGCAAACGGGCGGCATGATCGTAAATCTGTGAGGTTACAATCCATTCGTCAGCTTGCGTCTCCTCCAGGATCTGCTGCATCCGTTCCCGAACAGCGGCTTTATCGCCGATGACAGCGTACTGCTGTCTGCCAAGGACAAGAGCCTGCTCCTGCGGACTCCACAGCTCTTCCATGCTGTCCACCGGAGGCTTCAGCTTGCCGGGACGGCCGCGGATAAGGCCGAGCGCCTGCTGCTGTGAGGAGGTTGCTAGCCGCCGGGCTTCTTCGGTCGTATCCGCCAAGGCAGCGCTGAGTCCGACCATGGCATACGGCTTGTCCAGCACCCCGGAGGGCCGGAAGCTAGTGCGGTACAGATGAAGCGCGGGCAGCAGATAATCGGGCGCGAAGTGGCTGGCAAAGGCGAAGGGAAGGCCGAGCTGACCGGCCAGCCTTGCGCTGAAGCCGCTGGAGCCGAGCAGCCAGATCGGGATGTTCAGGCCCTCGCCGGGCACAGCTCTTACACCCGGAGGCCGCGAGTCCGCCGCGCCGGGATCGAAATAAGCCCGGAGCTCGGCGAGCTGCTCCGGGAAATCGCTGCCGTCGCTGCCCAGGCCGCGGCGGATCGCCCGGGAAGCCGGCTGGTCCGAGCCGGGCGCCCGGCCAAGGCCGAGATCGATCCGGCCCGGGAACAGGGATTCCAGCGTGCCGAACTGCTCGGCAATCATCAGCGGGGCATGATTGGGCAGCATAATGCCTCCGGAGCCGATGCGGATGCTCTTCGTTCCGGCCGCCACATGCCCAATGACGATCGACGTGGCCGAGCTGGCGATGCCGGGCATGTTATGATGCTCGGCCAGCCAATAGCGGCGGAAGCCCCACTCCTCGGCATGCTGCGCCAGATCGAGCGCGTTCCGCAGCGCGTCTGCCGCCGTGCCTTCTTCCGTGATTGGAGCCAAGTCCAGTACGGATACGGGTATATCTTGAAGCTGCTTCATGTATAAGCCTCCCATACAATACGGTATATATACATCATAAAGCGGTCTTAATCTCTGCAAACCAGTGCAGTACAGCGATTATATCATAACTAATCAATATTTACATACTTTAAGTAAGTTTAGGGGCTATACTGAATAGCCGCTTGTCCGGCAGAAAGCAAGGTCGCCACGACCAATGACTTTTTGTTACGATGGGGAGGAAGATTTATCAACTTGGGGGAGGAATGACATTGTATAAGTATTTGCTGATTACCGCAAGAACAGAACATTTTAATCCCGAAGATATTGCGGGGCATTATGAGCATCTTGATCGGTTAAAGAAGGAGGGTTGTCTTGAAATGTACGGCCCCTTTAGCGACGCTACGGGCGGCGCTTATCTAATATCGGCTTCATCGCTTGCCGAGGCCGAAGAAATCGGCAATGCGGACCCGCTCATTCGGAGGGGCTCTTCAACAGTGACGGTAAAAGAATGGCGCCTGCGTTAAGAAATACAGCCATCCCCCAATAGAAATTGAGGGATGGCTCGTCTACGTTGTCCCGCCCTGAATCAGCTCCACCGGAAAGATATTTTCCATCGGCACGGTATCGCCCTGCACCTGGGCCATGATGAGATCGACCGCTTTCTGGGCCATGTCCGCAATCGGCTGGGATACGGTTGTGAGATCGGGAGAGAATAGGCCGCGGAGCGAAATGCCGTCATAACCGACAATCTTGATATCCTGAGGCACCCGGCGTCCTCTGGCCTGGCATACTTTAAGTGCATGAGCGGCGATGATGTCGCTGCTGGCAAAAATGCCGTCCACATCAGGATGCTCTTCGAGCAGCCGCTCTGCCAGACGTTCATATTCCGGGAAATGAAATCCTTGCAGATCGGTATGCAGCTCTACATGCTGCAGGCCGCGCTGCGCGGCAATTTCCTTGAAGGCGTCAAGCCGTTTGAGCGCCAGCAGATCCGGATGGGGATGGCCGCCGATATGGGCGATTTTGCGGCAGCCCCTGTCGGCGAGCAGCGTCGTTGCCAGTTCCCCGCCCTTGTAGTTATCAGAGCAAATATAAGGAACGTCGGCGCTGATCCGCCGGTCGAACGTGACGACGGGCAGATGAATCTGGCGGTAGTCCTCCACCTCCAGGGTGTGGCTGCCCAGGATGATGCCGTCGACACGGCTGGAGCGGAGCATGTCGATGTATTCCGCTTCCTTCCGCCTGTTCAGATGGGAATTGCACAGCAGCAGCCTGTACCCGTGCAGATAGGCGTGCTCCTCGATGTGGCTGATTAATTCGCCAAAAAAGGGATGAGCCGCATGCGGAATAATCAGTCCGATAATATTCGACTTGGAGCGGCTGAGCGAGCGGGCCAGCTCATTGGGCCGGTAGTTGAGCTGCTCCATGGCGCTGTATACTTTTTTCTTCAACTCTTCGCTCAAGTATCCCCTATTATTCAGTACGCGGGATACGGTAGTAACCGAGACCCCGGCCTTTAAAGCGACGTCTTTAATGGTGGGCATGGTAATCGCTCCTGTCCCGGGCTCCTGAAAGAGGGAGCGCGCTTTACCGCCGCAGGCGGTGGAACGCGTCCCGCAGGAGCATTTTTTAAATCTTAGGATGATATCACACTCCGGCCAGCAGCGTCTCTTCGCCGGAGTGCTCATCCGTATAATGAACCGTGAACTCCCGTGTCGCCAGATCGGCGGATAATGTGGTGCGAAGCGGTCCATTCGTCCATATTAATTCTAATTTGGAGCCGCCCCCGTTGTCTACCACAGTCAAATTACCGTCAAAAGCTCCGTAGCTGTTGCGGAATTTCATCAGCGCGAACAGCCGCTTCAGCACGGGACGCTCGAGATTTTCTTCAACTTCTTCCTTCGTATAGTAATGGCGGTTGATGTTGCGTCCGACCTTCGTTTGCTCCAGCAGCTCGATATCGTTCTTGCCGGCTAAGAGCCCGACATAATAAACCTGCGGTATGCCGGGAGTAAAGAACTGGATGGCGCGGGCCAGCACATAGGCGTCGTCATCGTCGCCCAGGGCCGAATAGTAGGTACAGTTGAGCTGGTAGATATCCAGATTGTTGTAGGCCATCGTATTGTAGACCCGCTTCACATTGGCGCCCTGTGAGAACAGGTTGTTCTTCGTTTCCTCGATTTCCTCGGGGGTCATCAGGTCGGCGGCGTCGACAACGCCAATGCCGTCATGCGTATCCAGCGTGGTGAACTGTTTGCGCGGGCAAATGTTCAGCCAGTGAGTCAGCCGTTCCGACTTCCCGCTGTACAGCGCATGCAGCACAAGCATCGGCAGCGCGAAGTCGTATACCCAATACCCCTTGTCCGCAAGCTTCAACTGGATGCTGTAATGCTCATGTATTTCCGGAAGCAGCTCCGTTCCGTATGGCTCCAGAATGGCTTTGACCTCGTCAAGCATTTCCCAGGTATCGGGTTCAATAAAGAAGCAGCTTGTGCCCGGCTTTTTGGTAGCGTATGCAAAGGCATCCAGACGAATGATCGAAGCGCCCCGTTCGGCCAGACCCTGAAGCTGTTCCTTCACGAACCGTTTCGTCGTTTCCGAATACAGATTAAGGTCGATTTGCTCCTCGTCGAAGGTGCACCAGATTTTCTCGGTTGTTCCATCGGCAAAGGTTACATCAATGTATGGCGCTCTTGGTTTGCGCTTGTAAATCGCGTCAACGTCTTCCTGCGTCGGCTCGCCGCCCGGCCAGAAGTCCTTGTAACGGATAAACAGATCGCGATAAGGGGAATTGTCCTTGTTCTCTTGAAAGTCTTTGAAATAGGCCGAGCTGCGGGAAATATGGTTAATCATGAAATCGTACATCAGATAGAAATCGTTTGCAATCTTGGCGACATCATCCCAGTCTCCAAACTCAGGATCGACTTCCTCGTAAGTCAGCGGGGCGAATCCGCGGTCGGCGGAGGAGGGGTAAAAGGGCAGAATGTGAACGCCTCCAACAATATCCTTAAAATGAGCGGAAAGCAGTTCGGCGGTCTCCTGCAGGTTTTTGCCAATGCTGTCGGCGTACGTGATCAGCATAATCTCATTTTTAATAGTCAATTTGATCGGCTCCTTATCTACTTGAAAATAATGAATTAATCGAGTAAGGGAC
Source organism: Paenibacillus durus ATCC 35681 (assembly GCF_000993825.1). NCBI lineage: Bacteria > Bacillati > Bacillota > Bacilli > Caryophanales > Paenibacillaceae > Paenibacillus > Paenibacillus durus. The sequence goes on along the minus strand of NZ_CP011114.1, from coordinate 4,548,164 downwards.
TAGAAGATATATTCAGTATAAAAGCGGTTACATTGTATGTCAACCGGTTAGCATATAAAACTTCACAAAAAATAAAAGCGGCCATTTATCTAAAAAGCAGAGAAGACTCCTTCCTCTATAGGGAGAAGATGCATCGGCGGTTTTTGCGCTTCAAAGCGAACATATGTGCTATAATAGAAATATCCTACACGAAAGGAGGCTGTGTGGCATGTTGGTGCATAAAGCTTACAAATATCGCATCTATCCAAATCCGGAACAACGGCAACTCATCCATCAAATGTTTGGCTGTTGCCGCTTTGTCTTCAATCATTTCTTAGTCAAATGGAACGAAACCTATACGGCAACAGGCAAAGGGTTGTCCTATAACACCTGTGCCACACAGCTTCCTGCACTCAAACAGCAATTTGACTGGTTGAAATCGGTTGATAGCATTGCTTTGCAATCAGCGGTGCGAAACGTGGCAGACAGCTTTGAACGTTTCTTCAAGAAACAAAATCAGGCTCCTCGTTTCAAAAGCCGCAAGCATCCTGTGCAAAGCTACACTACCAAATATACCAATGATAACATTGCTATTGATGGAAACCGACTGAAACTACCGAAGCTTAGCTGGCTTCGCTTTGCCAACTCCAGAGCGTGTGAAGGTCGCATTCTTTCGGCTACCCTGCGGCGAAATGCGGCAGGCAAATATTTTGTATCCATCCTCTGCGAAGTGGAAATGAATCCTCTGCCGCAGACCGATAAGGAGATCGGCATTGACCTTGGACTCAAGGAATTAGCGGTCTGCTCTGATGGGTTGCGGGTTGCCAATCCCAAAGTGTTTCGCAAATATGAACAAAAACTTGCATTTTGGCAACGCCGCATGGCTCGCCGTAACCAAGGGGGCTCCAATTGGCAAAAAGCCAAACAGAAGGTTGCCCAAATCCATGAGAAGATCGTGGGCAGCCGCCATGATGTTTTGCATCAACTCACCACGAAGCTGATTCGTGAAAACCAAACGATCAGCATCGAAAATCTGAGCGTGGCGAACATGCTCAAAAATCACCGGCTGGCCAAATCCATCGCCGATGCGTCCTGGGGTGAATTTGCCCGTCAGATTTTGTATAAAGCGGAATGGTATGGACGCTCGGTGAAGGTGGCTGACACGTTCGCTCCAACGAGCCAAAGGTGTCATGTATGCGGCACTATCCATCCCGAAGTAAAGAAATTGTCTGTGCGGCAATGGACATGTCCATCGTGCCATACCCATCATGATCGAGATGAAAATGCAGCACATAACATCAAAAGCCTTGGTGTTTAAACGTCAAGACCACCTTTCCTTTAGATATTTTGCTAAGGCATCATAAAACTGTGGGAAGAGACCAGTACAGATGTTCCTTTGGAAAACTGCGGGAACCGCAGGGATCGCTTGGTATACGATTTTTCGAGAGAAAATATCGATATGAATTCCCCTCAGTAGAAGGGATTACCCAAGAATCCCCCACTTCAAGTGTTAGCTAAGTGGGGGAGTGTTCAAAATTTCCAACTTTCTTCCGACATATAGAAGGAGGTATAAATTAGGACGCGAATTAATATATGATGTCGAAATTTCCCGGTTGCTCCTGCGAGCATGATGATGGGCATTGAGGAGTGGGTTATGCATATGGGAACAAGGATGGCTTTTTCTAAAAAAAGGCGAATGTGGAGCGTATTGTGGCTGCTTCTGCTCTTCGCACTGATTTGCCAGCCTGCAGAGGTCAAGGCCGTTGAAGCTAACACTCCCCAGCAGAATGTGCTGATCCTGCACTCCTATCATAAAGGATTCTCTTGGACGGACGACCAGAACATCGGCATTGAAGAGCGGCTGAAGAGCTCGAAGGTTCCTCCCGTCATTTATACGGAATACATGGATTGGAAAAGGTATCCGAGCGAGGAAAATCTGCAGCGTTTTTACGAATTGATCAAAGGCAAATACGCAAAATTACATATCGACGCTATTATAACGACGGATGACCGCGCGTTCGATTTTGCAGCCAAGAACCGAAAAGAGCTGTTAAGCGACGCGCCCATTATTTTCAGCGGCATAAATGAGGTCGGCTATGATCAAATCAAGGACCAGAAGAACATCAGCGGCGTTATCGAGAATATCGACCCTTCCGAAACGATAAAAATGGCGCTTTACATTAATCCCTCCATCCGCAATGTCTACCTGGTGTACGATAACTCGGAGAGCGGCTTGTCTACAGCCCAATTAGTCATAAAGAAACTGAATTCGATGAACCTTGGCCTGAAGCTCCACAGCATGAACCAAATGTCAGAAGAAGAAATCGAGCGGACCGTATCGTCGCTTTCCTCCGACAGCATTCTGCTGGCGACAACTTTTTATAGCGATGTTACCGGCAAAGTTACCGAGCTTGACCGGTTTTCAAGCGAAATTGCGGCCATCAGCACGGTCCCGCTTTACTACATGTATGAATACGGACTCAATCACGGCGCATTCGGCGGAAACCTGCTCAGCGGGAAGCTTCTGGGGGAGAAAGCTGCGAATGTGGCGCTGCGCGTCCTTCACGGAGAAAGTCCGGACAGAATTCCCGTCTCTTACGCCGGCACGAGCCGCAATGTGTTTGACTACAACCAATTGCAGCACTTCCATATTAAGGTGAAGGACCTCCCTCCGGACAGCGAGGTGATTAACAAGCCGTTCTCTTTTTACGAGACGTATCGGAGCCTTGTGCTGATCCTTATCGCGGTGTTCTCCGTGCTGATTGTATTTATCGCCGTGCTGCTGTTCCATGCCTCGGTGGTCAGAGGTATCCGGAAACAGTTGATGGAGAGCAACGAGAGATTCAGTCTGGCGGCGTATGGCGCCGATGCGGTAATCTGGGATCTTGACATGACGACGATGACCTATTACTTCTCGGACAGATGGTACGAACTGCTGGGCTATGAAGTCGGGGAGCTTGACGAGTTCTATGTCGGCTGGAAAGGGATTATTCATCCCGATGATCTCGAACAGGAGGACCGGCAGCGGAGAGAGCATCTATCCGGACGGTCTGCATACTATTACAGCGAATACCGTATACGGACCAAATCGGGGGAATATAAGTGGTTTCAGGCCAGGGGCAAGGTGCTGCAGAACGAGCAGGGCGGCTATGTCCGGTTTGCCGGATCGATGACGGATGTTACGGATCTTAAAGGATACGAGAGCAAGCTTCAGATAAGCTACCAGGAGTTGGAGTCGACCTATGAGGAATTGACCGCCCTGCAGGATGAACTGCTGGAGCAGTACAACAAGGTGGTCGAGAACCAGACGCTGCTTCAGACCAGCGAGGAGAAGCACCGGCTTCTCGCTTATAACGACGAGCTTAGCGGACTGCCGAACCGGTTGTCCCTAACAGAGGAACTGAAGGAGTATATTGAAGAGAATGCGGGCGGCCAGGCCGCGCTGTACTTTTTGGACATCGATAACTTCAAATATATTAATGATACGATGGGGCATACCCTTGGCGACCGGCTGCTTATGCTGGCCGGAGAGAGGCTGCTGGGGATAGCCCAGGACCAGAGCAGGCATTACCGGTTCGGCGGAGACGAATTCGTTATCCTGCTGAAAGACATGGAGCGGCCGGAGCAGACTGTCTTCTACGCTGAGGCGATGATTCAAAGCTTCAAAGAGCCGTTCCAGCTCGGCGACAGCACCGTGCATGTCTCCATCAGCGTCGGCATTGCCCAGTATCCGCGGGATGGCAAGAGCGCCGAGGAGCTGCTGAAGAACGCCGATATTGCCATGTATAAGGCCAAGCAGGCGGGCAAAGGAACGTACGTCCTGTATGGACAGAAAATGCAGCAGTATTTTGACGAACGGATGATCATTGAGAAGCATTTGAGAGGAGCCATCCATAACAACGAGCTCTCCCTGCATTACCAGCCCAAGGTGAATCTGCATACGGGAGATCTCTGGGGGTTCGAGGCGCTGATTCGGTGGAACAGCCCGGTTCTGGGATTTGTCTCGCCCCTCTCCTTTATTCGGATTGCGGAAGACTGCCGCCTAATTGTGCCGATTGGGGAATGGGTTCTGCGGAGAGCCTGCCTTTTTCTTGCAGGACTTCACCGTCAGGGCAAGGGCCCTTACCATATTTCGGTCAATATTTCGGTGATCCAGCTGCTGCTTGAGGATTTTTCAGATACCGTGCTGAAGATTTTGCGTGAAACGGGGCTTGACCCCCGGTATTTGGAACTGGAGATTACGGAGTCCATTTTTATGGAATCTTTTGAGGAAATCAGCGCCAAGCTGGAGTTTTTGAAGAAATGGGGGATCGGGATTGCCCTTGATGATTTCGGGACAGGCTACTCTTCCCTCAGCTATTTGAAGCAGCTGCCGATTACTACACTCAAAATCGACAAATCGTTTATCGACAGCATTCTTGAGGAGAAGAGCAGCATGCCGCTGGCAGGCTCCATAGTCGCAATCGGCCATGATATGGGTCTAAGCGTCACCGCAGAAGGAGTCGAAACGGAGGAACAGCTGGATTTTCTGAAGAGGATGAGCTGCGACAAGGTTCAGGGCTACTACATCAGCCGGCCGATTCCCGAGAGTCAGGTTCAGTCCTGGATTCGGGAGTATAAGCAAGGGGGATTGACTGCCGAAGAACCCAAGAGAAAATCCAAATAATTAAAGGAATTCCCGATACATTTTGCACATCGGATTAACCTGGTAAACGGCTATAATCGATACTATAATGAAAATGAAATCGAATCCAAACTCAGAGAGGAAAGTAAACATGCTCAAAAAGCTACTGACCACCGGATCGCTTCTCATGCTGGCGCTGTTTCTGTTCAGCGGTGCGGTCTTTGCCTCGCCGGTGGCGGACAACCTCACCAAGGATCAGCAAGAAGCACTAAAAATTATCGCCAAAGCCAATAAACAAATCGACAACAAGATTGAAAAAGCAGTCGCTGAGGCGGATAAGCTTCAAGAAGATTATTTACGGGATATTAAGCGGATTGAGCTGGGCAAGACTGCGGCGAAGCTGAGCGCCAAGCTGGATCAGGAGGACGCCGAAGCAGTAGCCGAGGTTGCGGAAATAGAGACCGCTTCCGATGAACTTATCAATCAATTATTTACCCCTGAAAGCAGAGATTCGGCAGCCGTTGAGGAGAAAATAAACAAGCTGAACGCAAAGGTCTCTCTTAATGACGATTTGATTGCCGCACTTACTAAAAAATATACCTATGAGCTCGACAAGCTGATTACGGATTTATATAACGACACCTTGGAAATTGCAGACGCAGCCATCTCCGAGGCCGCCCAATTGGGAGTTGCCGCCGAGCGTTCCTGGAAGCTGGTGAAGATCGCCGATCGTGAGGTTTGGATCGATCCGATAGCAATAGAGTTATAAGAGAGGAATGAAATTATGAAGGGCCTGAACTTGGGAAGGGAAGGAGACAGCATCGCGCAAGAACATCAATTATCCTCTGACCACCTCCTATTGGCGAGAGGTGACGGCTCGGAAATAATTTTACAGACTATTAAGCCAGACAAACAATTCTATCTTTATCCCGGCGAAGAAGCCGACACCATGGAGTTCTTCTACATACTTGAAGGTAAATGCAGCTATAAGGCTGACAATGAGAATATCATCCTCAGTCAAGGCGATTATTTTTACACTCATTATCTGCAGGAAGCGGTTTATTTCAGTACCCTTACCGAGCTAAAGCTGTTGTGGTACACAACGAAGCCTGCGTTTCATCTTATCAGCCATCGGATCAGGAAGCTGGAGGATGTTCTCAAACAAGTAGAAGAAAAGGATAACTATACTTACCAGCATAGCGGGCGAGTGCAGAAATACTGCTTAATGGTGGCCAGAATGCTTCGAATGCCAAAGGATCAGCTTGAAGACTTATACTTTGCGGCTGCATTTCATGATGTCGGCAAAATTCATACTCCGGAAGAAATTCTGAACAAGCCCGGACGCTTGACAGCTGAAGAGTTTGAAATTGTAAAACGGCATTGTTATGATGGGTACCTAATGGTTAAGGATTTGTATTACAACAATATCTGCCTAATCATCCTGCAGCATCATGAGCGATTGGACGGTTCCGGCTATCCTTACGGGATTAAGGAAGAAGAAATCCTACTGGAGGCCAAAATTATCGGTATTGCCGATACCTTTGATGCCATGACCTCCGACCGGCCTTACCGTAAGGGCCTTCCCCCCGAGATCGCCATGGACGAGCTTAAACGGCTGTCGGGAATCCACTATGACGCCGAATTGGTCCAGCTGTTTGAACAAGCGTTAATCGCAGACGGAGTGCTGAAGCCCGAAGAGAAATAACCTTCCTTATAAAGAGGGTCATTTTTTTCATTTCTATCGCATAATCGGCAAATTGCTGCGGTGGACTGTATATTCATATATAAGTGCGCGCCCGCCGTCTTATTCCTCCCGCTCCATGAAGTCCTCCAGTTTCTTCCGGTCCAGCAGTGTAACCGTATTTCCTTTGAACGCAATCCAGCCATTATCGCGCAGCAGGCCCATTTCCCGGGACAGCGAAGGACGCGCGGCATTCAGATGCTCGGCCCATTCCTTGCGGCTGAAAGGCAGCCGAAGGGTATCCGTCTCCTGCCGGTCCGCTTGTTGCAGCAAATCATGCACAACCCGGCGGCGCAGCGAACCGGCCGAGAGGATTTCAAGCTTGCGGTTAACCATAACGAGCCGCTCGGACAGATTCTCCATATACCTGGACAGCATGTCGGTGTCTGCGGCGAACAGCCGAAGCAGCTCCTGCTTGCCGATGAACATTACGGTGCTGCGCCCCGCAGAAATAATAGTGGCCGGATATATGTTCTCCCTCCGGAACAGCACCGCTTCCCCGAAGGTCTGCCCCTTTCCCAGCCTGGCGATGGTTAAGCCGCCTCCGCCGGGATGAATTTTGTGAACCTCCACCACTCCGGAGAGCACAATCCCCAGCCGGTCGGCGGTCTCGCCTTCGCTGATAATCATCTCGGACTTGCTGCAGTCCCGGACGGTATAGCGCATCGTTTCCAGCATCGCGTCAAGCTCTTCTATACTCTTCCCTCGGAAAAACAGGCAGGTCTGCAGCACGTCAGGCTCCGGCTTCATGAAATTCCCCCAATTTTTAAAATAATTTTAGATAAACGGTAACATCCGTTACCGATTGTTCGTCGTCAGTCTACTACAATCGGTAGTAACAAGTAAAGACACAGATGGCAGACGGAAGAAAATGAATAAAAGGAGCGATTATTCAATGAGCAGTATGTTTTGTTTTCAGTGTCAGGAGGCGGCGAAAGGAACGGGGTGCACGATTCAGGGGGTATGCGGCAAGACTAGCGATGTCGCCAATCTGCAGGATCTTCTGCTGTACACGGTGAAGGGCATTTCCATTTATTCGGTAAAGGCCCGTGAGCTTGGAGTAACCGACAGCGCATCGGAGCAGTTCATCATCAAGAGCCTGTTCGCGACCATCACCAACGCCAACTTTGACCGTGACGGCTTTATTGCCAGAGTCAGAGAAGGGATTGTTATTCGCGATGGCTGGAAAAAGCGGCTGGATGGCTCGCTTGCGGACGTTCCGCTCGCAGGCCATGACGCCGCGCTCTGGACGCCGGGTACGGACGAAGAGCTGGAAGCCAAGGCGGCGGCTGTGGGCGTGCTTGCAACCGAGAACGAGGACGTTCGCTCCCTGCGCGAGCTGCTCTCCTATGGCTTGAAAGGCATGGCCGCTTATATGGAGCATGCAGCGGTGCTCGGCTACCATGAAGCAAGCGCGCAAGCTTTCCTTGAACGCGGACTTGCCGCCACGTTAAACAATGAGCTGACGGCGGACGAGCTGGTCGCTCTCGTTATGGAATGCGGCAAGTACGGCGTTGACGTGATGGCGCTGCTGGACCGTGCCAATACGGAAACGTACGGCAATCCGGAAATTACGAAGGTGAACATCGGCGTCGGCGACCGCCCGGGAATTCTCATCAGCGGCCACGACCTGAAGGACATGGAAGAGCTGCTGAAGCAGACGGAAGGGACCGGAGTCGACGTATACACGCACAGCGAAATGCTACCCGCCCATTACTATCCGGCTTTCAAGAAGTACAGCCATTTTGTCGGCAACTACGGCAATGCCTGGTGGAAGCAAAACGAGGAATTCGCAAGCTTTAACGGCCCGATCCTGATGACGACTAACTGCGTCGTGCCGCCGAAGGACAGCTACAAGGACCGGCTGTATACCACAGGCAACACGGGCTATCCCGGCATCAAGCATATCGCGGACGGCGTAGACGGCGCTCCCAAGGACTTCTCCGCCATCATCGAGCAGGCGAAGACCAGTGCGCCTCCGACCGGAATCGAGAGCGGCGAAATTGTCGGCGGCTTTGCTCATGCGGCCGTAATGGGAGTAGCCGACAAGGTGGTCGATGCGGTGAAGACCGGTGCGATCAAGCGCTTCTTCGTGATGGCCGGCTGCGACGGACGGATGAAGAGCCGGAATTACTATACCGATTTTGCCCAGGCGCTTCCAAGCGATACGGTGATCCTGACGGCTGGCTGTGCCAAATACAAGTACAACAAGCTCGATCTTGGCGATATCGGCGGCATTCCTCGCGTACTGGACGCGGGTCAATGCAATGACTCCTACTCGCTGGCTGTGATCGCGCTGAAGCTGAAGGAAGTATTCGGCCTGGAGGACATCAACGAACTGCCGATTTCGTACAATATTGCGTGGTATGAGCAAAAAGCGGTGATCGTGCTGCTGGCGCTGCTCTATCTGGGTGTCAAAAACATCCACCTCGGCCCGACGCTACCGGCCTTCCTGTCCCCGAATGTGGCGAAGGTACTGGTCGACACGTTCGGCATCGGCGGCATTACGACGGTGGACGAAGACATTGAGCGTTTCCTGTCCGTCGTATAAACGTCAAAGCTATAAGCGAGCAGATACTAGATCCAACAATAAACAGGCCAGCCGGAATTCCGGCTGGCCTGTTCCTGTTCAGTCAATTCCGTCTCTAGAAGAGACGAGATAGATTCCACTTGCTAAATTTGGCTGGTTGGGGCTTGTCCATTCATTGGCGGCGCCTGTGATTATCGGCTTAATGCATTGAAGATATTGGCTTCGCCCGAGCCGAATAGAGGGTCTTGCCCCGGCTTCCCTAGATCGTTGGCCGTCTGCTTAATGAGCGCTTGTACCTGGACCGGCGTATATTCCGGGTGCGCGGCCTTGATGACGCCCGCAATGCCCGCAACCTTCGGAGCCGCCATCGAAGTACCGTGCAGCAGCGCATAGCTCGTCAGGTTCGAGGTGAAGTAAGGAGCCAGATAGGTCGGCCATGTGCTGAGCGTGCGGAAATGGAAATCCCGCTCGTCCAGATTTCGGCTGGCGTCATAGACCGGACCGTTGTCCCCGCCGGGAGCCGCGACGTCGATCGCGCTGCCATAGTTGGAATAAAACGCGATCTTGTCCGAAGACCATTGATTCGACGAAGAGACGTTGATGACGCCAGGAAGCGTACCCGGCACTTCTTTTACGGCGCTTTTGAAGGTCAGGCCGAGGTAGCCGTACGTTTGGTTCATATAGTTGACCACAGCATGCGAGTCGTTCAGATTCAGCGAATCGTTGCCGGCGGCTGCTACGACCGTAACGTTATGGCCTACGGCATACTGCAGCGCGCGCTTCCAGAGGAGGAAATCCGCTACATCGTTGTACTTGAGGCCGCCATAAGTGTATCTGGCAATGCCGTCGTAACCCCCGAGCGACAGATTGATGACGTCGACCTTGTCATTGGCCGCCTGGACGACGGCTGCGGCGATCCATGAGGTCGGAGCGCCGCCCTCTGCCGCGAATACGCGGTACGACCGGATACCGAGGCCGGGACCTACGCCTTTGACCTTGCCGTCTGCGGCTATGGAGCCGGCCACATGCGTGCCGTGACCCTCGCGGTCCCTGATGTCGCTTGGATCGCCTGTTTCACTGGCGTCTACACCTGCCGGGACGAAGTTCACGCCCCCGAGGAAATTCGCCTTCAGGTCAGGGTGCTCGGCGTCGATTCCCGTATCGATGACGCCTACAACCGCCTTGTGCGTGACTGTTCCGTCAGGGTTCGTCGTGCCGCCCGTTTCCAGCTTGTAGGAGGCCCCGTTATTCGTAATCCGCTGGATATCCCATTGATAAGGCCAATACGTCTCGGCGTCCTGCGGAATATCAGTCACCGGCTGACCGTCGGCAGCCGCAATATCTTCATCCAGCTTGTACTCGAGTTCGGGGTTGGCCGCTTGTATGCCGGAAATCCCGCTCAGATTCGCAAGAAAATCCGTTCTTTCGGATTCCGCTTCGAGTCCGCCCAATTCCGGGATGGCCCGAAGCACTGTACCGCCCGCCTTCGTTACAATCGTTTCATAGTCTGCGGGAAGTGAAGTTTTAAATGCGAGCACATACTTTTGTTTCTGGGGCGCCTGGTTGGCCGGCTTGGCATACCCGGACCCGGCTAACAAACTGGTGACAATCAGCATTGAACCTACGACAGCAGCGACCTTTGTTCTCAAATTCCGTTCCTCCCTGTAATGGTATAAATCGGATCATAGCCGATTTTGACTGTAGTATATCAGCTTTGGGGTAAATAACTTGTCCCAATTTGTCGATGACAAAGGAATTTATTTTCCTCGATTTACCAATGGACGAAGGCATTTAAACAGGGGGGCGTAAACCGTACAACAGGCAGAAAAATACCCGGTCATCCAAGCGTTGATACGCTAACTTTGGCCGGGCTTAAGCTCAATAAAGGAATTTCGTCGCCCGAGGCAGGGGCTGCCGGAGCATACATCCGAAAGCGGCCCTGGCCGCGCTCGTTACTCCGGCAGGCGGTACACCGCAAACGGCTCGCTGTGGATGAAAGGACGGCTTACCGCTTCGAGCTTCTCCTGCGTCTCGGCGCTCAGAGCAAGCGAGACGCTCTTTAGGCTCTCTTGAAGCTGCTCCGCCCGGGTAGCGCCGACAATAACGGTGGACACCGCCGGGCGGCTCATAAGCCAGGCTAGGGACAGAGCGGCAGGCGTCGTCTCCAGCTCCGCCGCGAGCGCGGCTGTCTCCTGCCCGAGTGCGATCCGTTCGCCGGTAAGGAACCGGGCGAAGTTCGGATCGGTATCGGCTCTGGAGCCTGCGGGAGCCTCATCTCCCGCGCTGTATTTGCCGGTCAGGATGCCACCGGCAAGCGGAAAATACGGGATGATGCCGACGCCCTGATCCAGGCAGAGGGGGACGAGCTCCCGCTCTGGCGTACGGTCGGCCAGCGAGTAGCTGCACTGGAGCGAAACGTAGCGCTCATAGCCCATCCGTTCGCTGATGCCAAGCGCCTTCATCAGCTCCCATGCGGCATAATTGGAGGCGCCGATATAGCGTACTTTGCCGGAGGACACCATGTCATCCAGCGTCCGCAGCGTCTCTTCGAGCGGAGTATGCGGATCGAAGGTATGAATCTGGTACAGATCGACATAGTCCGTCTTGAGACGGCGGAGACTGTCCTCCAGTTCCCGCATCAGATGGAATCTGGATGAACCGCTGCCGCCGGGGCCGGGTCTTCTCACCAGCCCGGCTTTTGTCGCCAGTACGGCTTCATGCCTCCTGCCCGCCAGCGCCTCTCCGATAATTCGCTCCGATTCCGTTCCGGTATAAATATTGGCGGTATCGATGAAGTTGATCCCGTTATCCAGCGCGGTGTGCAGCACCGCCGTGGAAGCGGCCTGATCCGCCCGCTTGCCGAAGGCGTTCGTGCCGAGCCCCAGCTTGGATACCTGTAGTCCGCTTCCCCCGAGATATTCATATTTCATGCTTCCACTCTCCTTTGCCCCTTGTTCATAACAAATTTGGTATGCTCCATATGATAAATATTCATTTTATTCATGCTAGAAAATATTGTATCATTAGAAAAGACTGAATGACAAGGAGGGGCCCTATGCCTCGGCAAAAATCTGCGGTTTTTTTATTAACTTTTCTCATTCTGGTATGGGGCATTAACTGGCCTTTATCCAAAATAGCGCTGAGCTACGCGCCGCCGCTGTTATTCTCGGGCATCCGCACCGTAATCGGGGGCGTGCTGCTGATCCTGATCGCGCTGCCCAAAGCGCGGCTGCTCCAGTTCAAGAAGCTGTGGCCGGTATATTTGAGCTCCGCCATATTAAGCATAGCGCTGTATTACGGCGTACAAACGATTGGACTGAAATACGTGCCGGCTGGGCTGTTCTCGGCGATTGTATTTCTGCAGCCGGTGCTGCTCGGGATTTTCTCCTGGATGTGGCTAGGGGAAGAGATGCATAGGCAAAAAATGGCCGGGCTCGCGCTCGGTTTTCTGGGCGTAGCCTGCTTGAGCGCGGGCGGCCTGACCGGCAGCATTTCGCTGCTCGGTATCCTTCTTGCTCTAGGCACCGCCCTGTGCTGGGCGCTTGGAACGGTGTATATGAAGCGAAACGCGGTGCGGGTCGATATGCTGTGGATGACGGCCATGCAGATCACGCTCGGGGGGCTGATCCTGCTTGCAGCCGGCAGCGCGGCCGAGCCGTGGAAAGCCATCCGTTGGAACGCCGGTTTTGTTGCCGTCACGCTGTTCATTTCCATCTTTGTGATTGCGCTCGGTTGGCTTGTTTACTTCAAGCTGATTAACGAAGGGGAGGCCGGAAAGGTTGCCTCCTATACTTTTTTGGTCCCGCTTGTCTCCATCGCCTCAAGCGTCCTCTTCCTAAATGAGAAGATAACGGTTAATCTGGTGATAGGTCTGGTACTGGTGGTAATCAGCATCTTGCTGGTCAATCTCCGGATACGGCGCCGGACGGCGGCGGTAACGGCTGGATACGAAGCTCTTGAAGGAGGAAAATGATGATCATTAAAATGAATGAACAGACGGTTCACGACAATTATAAGCTGCTGATCGGCAGCGTCGTGCCACGGCCCATCGCGTTCGTTACCTCGATTAATGCGGAAGGGGTTGTGAACGCGGCTCCATTCAGCTTCTATAACATTGTGAACGATAATCCGCCGATGGTCATGTTCTCCTGCGGTCGGCGTGCGGACGGCACTCTGAAGGATACGGCGCGCAATATCCTGGCGAATCAGGAATTTGTCGTGCATGTCACGGACGAGGACAACATCGAGGCGATTAACCATGCCTCCATCAATGCGCCTGAGTCTGTCAGCGAGCTGGAGCTTGCAGGACTAACCGCCGTTCCCGGCAGCACGGTGGCGGTGCCAAGGGTGCAGGAATGCCCGGTTGCCATGGAATGCCGCCTTGAGCAGCATGTTCCGCTGGGGCATTTCGATCTGTTCATCGGCGAGGTGCTGAGCTTCTATGTACGGGATGATCTCATCCATAACGGTCGGATCGACATCGGCAAGCTGAAGCCGGTCAGCCGCTTAGCCGGATCGTCATACGGCGCGATTGGACGAATATTCGACTTGGAGCGGCCGGTTTACGGAGATCAATAACGGCGCAGCTTCTACCCTCCTCATATAAAAAAAGGGACGCTCCCAAGCTTAAAGCTTGTGGGAGAGTCCCTTTTTTGCAAAGCGCACGGCGCGTTCCAGACGGGCGCGGGTCCGCTGCGGAGCAGCCGACATGACGGCGTGATCAGCGCGTTCCACCTCATCCAGCAGCCGGTTTAGATGCGAGAAGACGGCGCCGAGATCGCGGATGGCGGTCAGCGGGCAGTTCCCTTGAAGCTCGGAGAAGCTGGCGAGCTGAAGCTCGCGGGCGCGGCGGAGAGCTTCCGGAAGCGAGCTGTGGCATTCCGTATCCGACAAAGTCTTGGCCCCGAAGATAGCAATGCAGTCGGCTGTAGCGCTCAGCGTCTTCTGCATCCAGTCGGCGGAGGCGTAATGCGGCGGCAGCAGTCGTATTTCAGCTGAGATTTCTTTCACATAGTTATGCATGGTTTGTAAATGGGAGATCGATTTCTTCATGACGGACAAATCATTAATGCAGGGAACATGGGATAGGGTAAAGAGCAGCTCGCTTTGTTTCTGCGCGCTGTCCTTGAGCAGCTGTCCGGACCGCTTCAAAGCTTCGGCTTGGCTGTTCTCATCCCGCCCCGGCGCGAGTCCGTTCAGTCCGTCTGCGAGCAGCAAGGTCCCTGCGAAGGCCGTATTCTTAACATTGACGAACCCCTTGGGCGGGACGATAATTACATTGAAAAGCAGAGCGAAGGCCACGCCAATCAGCGTTTCCGTGGCTCTAAACATTACATAATGATCCTGTAAAAAGGTCAGTGCCAGCACCGAGGTAACGCCCACCTGCGTAATCGCCTGGAAGTTGATCCGGCAGGCGGTCGCCACGCCAAGGCCAATCAGCAGAATCAGCAGAATCGACAGCGGCCCGACATTGAAGAAGTGGCCGATCATTAAGCTGACGGTTCCGCCGAGAACAATACCGAGCAGCCGGTAGATGCCCTTTTCCAGCGAAGCCTTGACGCTGCCCTGGGTAATCAGAATCGCCGCCAGCGGCGCGAAGTACGAAAATTCGTTGCCGTACATAGCGTGAACAGCCATCCAGGAAAGCGAAGCTGCCAGCGTAACCCGTATCATATATAGCGAAAAACCAAATTTTTCAAGGCGCTCCTGCAGCCCCTCGTTCATGTGTTCGTCATCTCTTTTCGAAAAATTTTAAAAAAAATATAAGGTTTTCAGTTACTTTCATTATATCACCCTTAAGGTGAGGGTTTAGTGTGCAGTTATTACAACATTACGAACAACGTGACCGCTGCATAGAAAAATAAAGAATGCCGGGAAGCGAAAAACCGGGTATGATAGGCTTATTGGACTATGGTCGAATTCTGCGGAAGCAGCGACTCAATTCATATGCTGGGAGGTCGTCAATCATAGCTATTCAGGAACCAACCATTATTTCTTTCGAGAACGTCACTAAACGATATGACGATGAAGAGCCTGTGCTAAAAGGAGTCAGCTTTGATATAGAACGGGGCAAATTCTACACGCTGCTCGGGCCCTCCGGCTGCGGCAAGACAACCATTCTGCGCCTGATCGCCGGCTTTGCCGAGCCGACAGACGGTTCCATTTATATGAACGGCAAGGTTATCAACCGCATTCCCGCCAATGAGCGCCAGGTCAACACGGTGTTTCAGGATTACGCCCTGTTTCCGCACCTGGACGTGTTCGAGAATGTGGCGTTTGGACTGCGGATCAAGAAGCTGAAGAAGCAGGCAATCGAGCAAAAGGTGCAGGAAGCGCTGCGCTTCGTCAACCTGGCCGGATACGAGCGGCGTGCTGTGAGCGAAATGTCGGGCGGCCAGCGTCAGCGCGTGGCGATTGCCCGCGCCATCGTCAACGAGCCGCAGGTGCTGCTATTAGACGAGCCTCTGTCCGCGCTCGATTTGAAGCTGCGCACGGAGATGCAGTACATTTTGCGCGAAATGCAGCAGCGGCTGGGCATCACGTTCATCTTCGTCACCCATGACCAGGAAGAGGCGCTGGCGATGTCGGACTGGATTTTTGTCATGAACAAGGGAAAAATCGAGCAAAGCGGCACGCCTAACGACATCTACGACGAGCCGATCAACCGGTTTGTGGCCGATTTTATCGGAGAATCGAATATCGTGCCCGGCGTGATGATTGAGGACTATCTCGTGGAGCTTAATGGACGCCGGTTTGAATGCGTGGACGCGGGCCTGCGGCCGAATGAGCCGATCGAGATCGTCATCCGCCCCGAAGATCTGGAGATTGTTCCTCTGGAGCAGGGCAAACTGCGTGTGCGGGTGGACAGCCAGCTCTTTCGGGGCGTGCATTATGAGATCAGCTGTTACGATGAATCCGGGCAGGAATGGCTCGTTCACTCGACGCGCAAAGCCGAAGTCGGGAGCGAGATCGGTCTGTATTTTGACCCCGAGGCCATCCATGTCATGAGATTCGGCGAAACGGAGGAAGAGTTCGACAGACGTCTGGAGGCTTACGGCGGGGTGGAGCAGCATGACAAGTAAAGCGAAACAAGTCTACCTTATCCCGTATTACTTATGGATCGCCCTGTTCGTGATTGCGCCGGTGCTGCTCATCCTTTATTACTCGCTCTTTGATCTGAACGGGAAGCTGACGCTGTCCAATTACGCTAATTTTTTCACCCCGGTTTATTTAAAAATGACGCTCAGCTCGTTCTGGTATGCGTTTCTAATTACAGTGTTCTCGCTGCTGGTCGCTTATCCGGCCGCCTGGCTGCTGACACGAACGAAGCATAAGCAGCTCTGGCTGCTGCTCATTATTTTGCCGACCTGGATCAATCTGCTGCTGAAGACATACGCCTTTATCGGCATTTTCGGCACCTTCGGTCCGGTTAACAGCATTTTGGATGTGCTTGGCATCGGGGAGAAGCAGATTTTGTTTACGGGCTTCAGCTTTGTGTTTGTGTCGGTCTATATTTTTATCCCTTTCATGATTCTGCCCATCTTCAGCGCGCTCGAGGATCTGAATCCGACGCTGCTGTCTGCGGCGCGCGATCTGGGCGCTTCCGGCTGGACGACGTTCCGGCGGGTTGTGTTCCCGCTCACGGTCTCGGGCGTGCGCTCGGGGTGCATGGCGGTCTTCATTCCGGCGTTGTCCCTGTTTATGATCACCCGCCTGATCGCGGGCAACCGGGTCATCACTCTGGGCACGGCCATTGAGCAGCATTTTCTGGTCACGCAGGACTGGGGAATGGGCTCGACCGTAGCCGTGTTCCTGATTGTCGTCATGGCTCTCGTGATGGTTCTTGCGGGCGGGCGGAAAGGAGTGCGGCATGGAAAATAGAAACCGGTGGTCCAATCTGTATCTGGCGCTTGTCTTTATCGTGCTGTATGCGCCGATCTTCTATCTGATGTATTATTCGTTCAACAGCGGCGGTACGATGCATGAATTTGAAGGCTTTACGCTTGATCATTACCGGGAAGTGGTGCAGGATACGCGGCTGATCATCATCGTAATCAATACGCTTGTGATCGCGCTGCTGTCCTCGGCCATCGCCACGATTATCGCGGTGATCGGCGCGCTGGCGATTCAGCATGTCCGCAGCCGCAGGGCCAAGAATACGCTGTTGTCGCTGAACAATGTACTGATCGTCAGCCCCGATGTCATTATCGGCGCATCGTTTCTCATCTTGTTCACGATAGTGGGCGTGAAGCTCGGATTCTCTTCCGTTCTGCTATCGCATATCGCTTTCAGTGTGCCCATTGCGGTGCTGATGATTCTTCCGCATCTGGAGGAGATGAGCCCGACGCTTACCGACGCCGCCCGCGATCTCGGCGCTACCCGCAGGGATGTGCTGACGAAGGTCATTCTGCCGGTCATCCGGCCGGGCATTTTCAGCGGATTTTTCATGGCGCTTACCTATTCGCTGGACGATTTCGCGGTAACGTTCTTCGTAACGGGCAACGGTTATTCGACCCTCTCCGTGGAAATCTATTCGCGGGCGCGGCAGGGCGTGTCGCTGTCGATTAACGCGCTGTCCACGCTGATCTTCCTGTTCACGGTGCTGCTGGTCGTAGGCTACTACTTCCTGACGGCCAAAAAAGCCAAGAAGCCCTCAGTGGAACTGACGGCTGAAGCGGGGGTGCCTAGATGAAGCAGCTCGTGAACGCTTTTGTGGCGATAATGATCGCGGCCTTTGCCCTGATGTACCTTGGAGCCTGGATGAACAAAAGCGAAGGCTACTCCGGCGGCAATACGCTGACCATCTATAACTGGGGCGACTATATCGATCCCGAGCTGCTGACGCAGTTCCAGAAGGAGACGGGCATTACAGTCATTTACCAGACCTTCGATTCCAACGAGGCGATGCTGACGAAGATTGAGCAGGGCGGCACGAACTTCGATCTTGTGGTCCCTTCCGACTACGCCATCGCTAAAATGAAAGAGGAAAACCTGCTGCTCCCGCTCGACCATAGCAAGCTGCCGAATCTGTCCCATATCGACCCCAGGTTCATGAACCTGTCGTTTGACGAAGGCAACCGCTACTCGGTTCCTTATTTCTGGGGAACGGTCGGCATTATCTATAATCCCGGGCTGACTCACGGACTAACCTTCAAGAGCTGGAACGATCTGTGGGACAGCCGGCTGAAAAATAATATCCTGCTGCTGGACGGAGCGCGGGAAGTGATGGGCATGGCGCTCAACAGCCTGCATCATTCCCTGAACGACACCAGCGAGGATCATTTGCAGGAGGCGCTGAAGAAGCTGAACACTCTGTCGCCTAATGTCAAAGCGATTGTCGGCGACGAAATCAAAATGCTGCTGGCGAATGAGGAGGCCGCCGTCGGCCTTGTCTGGTCAGGAGACGCCGCAGAGATTATGGACGAGAACGACAAGCTGAATTATGTCGTGCCGGAGGAAGGCTCGAACGTGTGGGCGGATAATCTCGTCATTCCGCGCTCGGCGGCCAATGTGGAGGGGGCGTATAAGTTCATCAACTTCATGCTTCGGCCAGAAGTGGCCGCCCAGAACACCGAGTATGTCGGCTACTCCACGCCGAACAAGGACGCGCTGGCGCTGCTGCCGAAGGATATTTCCGGGGACGAGCGCTTTTACCCGCCTAAAGTAATCACCGACAAGCTTGAGGTATACGACAATCTCGGCAAGCGCATGCTTGCACACTACAATGAGCTGTTTCTGAAGTTTAAGATGAATAACGATTAAGCGCTTGTGAACAAAAGCCTCCGGAACGCAGGTTGCGCGTATTCCGGAGGCTTCTTTCTTTAAAGCTGCCGCGCTTACTTGATTCCCAGTCTCACGTGGTAGCTGAATATCGTTTCCAGAGTCCGGCCCCTAAAATAGCGTTCCACCGTCTCCCGGTAATCGGCAATCTCTTCATCCAGCTCGCCTCCGCCGAGCCGCAGCACGGTCTGAAGACTGCCCTGACTGAGCGTAAGGCCGACGTACCTCTCCGCGCTGCAGTGCTCTATGTTGTGGAAGGCGATCTCGCGGGCGAAGGAGAATTCCTTGCTCGCTTTGATGCGGCTAAGATGGCCTTCTTTGCCCCATTTGACGGCCCTGTCCTCAGCCGATACCCGGCGGCTGATGATGACATCCGCCTGTTCGATCAGTTCATTGTAGCGGGTTTCGATATTCGGCTCAAGCACCGGCGGCCAGTCGCAGTCGTAGGCGGCGAAGATTCCGCCCGGTCTCAGCACACGCGAAACCTCCTTCAGCGTACTCACGGGCTCCATCCAGTGGAAGGACTGGGAGCAGGTGACAATATCGGCAGAGCCGGAAGGCAGCTCCAGAGCATTGGAATAGCCGGGGACAAACGATATGCTTGCCGGACTGCCCAGCGCGTTCCATTTCTCCAGAGCCTTGCCGCGCATATCATCGCCGGGCTCAACACCGATGACGGCGTCGGCGGCCGTCCGCCACAAGAAGGTGGACAGCCCGGTTCCGCAGCCGAGATCCACGACGAGAGCGGGTCTTTTTCCCAAATAGCCCGTAAGCAGTTCAGTCACAAGCCTGGGCGCCTCCGGCCGATAACGGTCGTACTCATTTTGAAAGCCGGTGAAGCGTATGATATTGGAATGGTGATTTCCGTCGGGTATCATGAACGCACACTCCGTTCCCCAAGTATTTTGATGGATATTATACCAGTTTATGCGGAGGCCGCGTTAAATGATGCGGTGTTTGTAGGGGAGGGTGAAAAATAGTAAAGAATAAAAAGGCGGTTACATGGGGAATTATGTAATATTCGAAGAAATAACTACTATAAAATCGTTATAATATGAGCTATACTGAGGTAAGAATAAGTAAGGAGCCGTGCTGGAACACGACTCCAAAGTACAGTAACTGCATAAAGAGCAGTCGGCCTCGTAAGACAGGTCAGAAATAGACCGTTATCCTAGCCAGGGCGGTCTATTTCTTTTTCATGTAGGTGAGCAATGCCAAAATGAACATACCGAACATGAACATTAAGGAGAGAGCATCTTTAACCTCCATGGGCATCACCTCCCTTCTGGGAGATTAGCCGACCGCCCTTATAGCCGATTACTGTACTAGAAAATTATAGCATATGAAATAGATTGAAGAACGACAAACATCACCTAACATTGCATCTACGCCGTGGGGAATTCGCCTCTTGGTCGTCAGGTGTAAGGAATGGAAGTATATCAGACAACATACGACCCGACCTAAGATAAGATATCTAAGGCCGGGTCGCGTCGTATATGTGGAAACATAACACGCGTTAACGCAACGAAATTCTATCATAACGATCATATTCTTTTGAAAGAAGGAAATCTTTCATGATGATAAATAAAATAATCGAACAAACCAAAAGACCCCTGTTATTCGAAAAGGGTAGCTCACAAATGTGGGTGGACGAATACATATCACAACAAATGCTGGAGGCTCACTTAGATCCCAATACAGATGCAGCAAGCAGGAAGCCCCATACAATTGATGCTTCTGTGAAATGGATCAAAGAATATATTTGTGGTAATAACGCCCAACAAAAAGTGCTCGATTTAGGATGCGGGCCAGGGCTTTATACCAATCGGTTGGCTAAGCTTGGATTTAATAATGTAACGGGGGTGGATTTTTCAAGCCGTTCAATTGAATATGCTAAAAACCAGGCATCGGAGTTGAATTTGCATGTCAACTATGTTTGTCAGGATTATCTGACCCTCGATTTTACCAATTGCTTTGATGTTGTCCTGCTCATATATTGTGATTTTGGGGTTCTTAACGAATACGAACGGAATGCATTGTTGCATAAAATCTTCAGTAGCCTAAAGCCCGGCGGAAAGTTAGTCTTTGATGTTTTTACACCTAATAAATATAAAAATCATGCGGATTCAAGAACGTGGAATTCGTATCAAAGCGGCTTTTGGAGACCGACTCCTCATTTGTGTCTGAGCTCTAATTATTGGTACTCGGAAGAAAGAGTTCATTTACACCAAGCCATAGTGGTAGATGATCTTGAGGATGTGCCAATATATAATATTTGGGATAAGACATACACAGTGGATGAGCTTTCTTCCATTCTTAGCTGTATCGGCTTTGAAGAACTTGAATTTTATTCAGACGTCACTGGACGAGAATACGAAGAAAAGACAGAAATAATAACAGTAATCGCTAAGAGAAAAGTGATGAAAATTCTCCATAGAATATAAAAATAACAAGTCTAGAATATGAGGAGAAGCTTATGGCATTGTATGTATATTCGTTTGGTCTGTTGGTAGGGATATTTTCTTTGATATTCCCTCAAAAATTTTGGGAATGGTTTTATTTGGGCGTAAGGGCTTACAATAAAGGAATTCTTAATAAGAAATGGAGATTAATGATTAGAATATTTGGACTGGTGGTATTATCCATAAGTTTGATTAGAATTAGAGCAAGGCAGTGATAGTTGAAGGGAATAATCAGCATGAGGTGATCGTATTAGCGCCTATTGCGGTTTGCGAAATTCAGGGTTAAAGAGACAGGAGAGGGAACATGAAAGGAATATTCGGACTTTTATTTATTATAATTTTATACTTGCTTTTTGGCGTAATATATCAAAGTTCTTTTTTTGAAGAAATTAATTATTTCATAATAGTCGAATATAGTTTTTTACTAATAATCTCATTGATAAATTGTTGGATGATACATCGTCAAGGACTCAAAATATTTAAAATTTGGATAGCGAGCTCTACTATTCCGGGCTTACTTTTTATGACATATGCTAGGTTTTCTGACAATTCAAGAGGTTGGATAAGCTTTCCGTGGGATTGGGGGCTTTGGGAGCTTGCTATCCCAATTATCTATGGCCTCGTACAATTAATATTTATTACAGTATTAACGGCAATTGCACCTGTAGCTAGGAAAAAAGTGAGTTAATGCCTAAGTATGCACTGCTGCATTTTTCTCCCGCAGTGGTTTTTATATAAAATATTCTGGAATGATGTTATATAAATATTCGAGGAAGTAAAATCCTTCGTATAACACCGAATTCACACTTATATATTGAGGATGACTCAAAGGAGGCTCATTATGGAAGATCAGTGGCGGATAGCCCCATTTAATGCTGAATGGAGAGAACTTTTTCTTGAAATTGGATTAAAGCTAAGACACTCATTAGGGGAACGGGCCATTCGTATTGATCATGTCGGTTCAACCTCCATTATAGGTATGGATGCAAAGCCCATTATTGACATTCAGATTTCAGTCGAAAACATGGAGGACGAGTCCTGTTATAGATTATTGATCGAAAAAAATGGATTCGAGCTGAGACCTGAGAATCCGGATAGAACTAAAAAGTATTTTCGCGAGATACCAGGTAAAAGAAGGACTCATATTCATGTTAGACAGGCCGGGAGTTATTCAGAGCAATTGACATTGCTTTTTCGAGATTACCTTCGAAATTCCTCTGAAGATCGTCAACGATATATTCAAGAAAAACATCGGCTGATGAATCTTTATAAGAACGAGCGGCCGAAATATGTTGAAGGAAAAGGTCCGATCGTATGGGATATTTTGCAGAAAGCCCATGTTTGGTCGCAAGAAACAGGCTGGAAGCCCGGAAAGACAGATGTGTGAGTGTATATGATTTTAACTGCAAGGAGGTTTGGGAATGGAAGCAGCCAAATTTGTCGATGCAAAAATAAGTAAGTCGATTGCAGAGTTGCTGAGAGGAGTAAAATCTTGAAATATAATAATGTAATGTCTACGGCATTTCATATTTGCTTATTAATATTCGTTGTCTTTATGATAATTAACTCGGATAAAGTCTCAAATACATTTTTTTCTAATCAGGGGTCAATCATTTTTTATGTAGTTTTAAATTTATTATATTTTATATTCGGATTCATATTTGGAATAGATTCGGGCAAAGCTCTTGGTAATTTATTTTCATATAGTTTGATATCAATGATTGGAATTGTAATTTGGTTCTTCTGCTTATTAAATTACATCAGTTATCATGACTCTCCTAGTTTCTTAGGTCCAGAATTTATTTGGATTCTTAGTGCGGGGTATAACTTTTCGTCATATTATATTTTCAAGTTAATAAGTAATGAATGGAATAATGAGGGCGTAGTGCTGGTTATCTTGCTGTTACTTAATTTCTATCAATCTTTGCTGTTGTGGCTGGGGCTTGAAACACGAAAAAGGCTGAAGGCTTTCTTAAAGTAGAGAAGACTAACAGGCGGGATTTCGTAAAAAAAGCCCCAGCCTATAAGGCCGAGGGCTAAAAGCTTATGCGGGTAGAATGGGGGAAACCAAATGCGGCAGCGGAGCTTGCCGTCAGCGGCGGATCATTAGAAATCCGAAGTGGCGACTTGGATCGTGCCGAAGACTGCTCCGGCGGCGGAAGCGCGAAGCGCGGCAACCAGAAGCCGGTTAACTGCGATTGTAAGGCTGTTCAATGCGGGAATCGTATAAGTGATGACAGGCGCGTTTACGCTGAAAAGCACAAGATCGACAGGGAAAGTGGAGTTGTTTTGTACGGTGACAGCGGCGTTAATCCCTCCGGTAAGATTCTCGTAAAAGGATTTGCCTACGCCTGCTGGCAGGTTGAAGAATTGCTGCGGTAACAAGATGGCCATCCTGATAACCTCCTTTTCCATTTGATAGTACATTCTATGTTGGAAATCTATCGAGGCCACGACGAATAACGTAGAGTAATATACATTTTGATAGAAAGGGCTTACAAAAGAGGCTGTGGGCAAATGATGCGGTATACGCGGCAGGAGCTTAGGAGGTTCTGATATGCGTTTTTCCGGTGCTGCATTGTGAGGAAAGGCTTGTTTACTGCAAAAAATCCCCGAGAGCGCTTCAGACAGAATAAAGCATTCCCGGGGGATTTGACGTTTGGCGGCTGCCGTGCAGCTAACGCAGCAGCGCCGGATCGATTGGGGGGACGAGCCCTTCACCCGCCGCCCGGTTCAGCAGGGCCGATATGGCGGCATAGCCGTTCTCGCCCAGATCCATTGTAAAGTCATTCACATACAGATCGATATGTGACTTGGCCACCTGGGGAGACAGTTCTTGGGCATGGCTGAGCACATACTCCCGTGAGGCTTCCGGGTTGTCCCAGGCGTGACGGAGAGAGGTGCGAATCCAGCCGCTGACGGCGTCCGTGTCCAGATCGCGGCGGGCGATGATCGCGCCGAGCGGGATTGGAAGTCCCGTGTCGCTCTCCCACCAGCTTCCGAGGTCGACCAGCATATGCAGCCCGTAAGAGGTATAGGTGAAGCGGGCCTCGTGGATGACGAGTCCGGCGTCGATTGCGCCGTCCCGTACGGCAGGCATAATCTCATGAAAAGGCATGACGACGATTTCGCCGATGCCTCCCGGCACCTGCTGCGCCGCCCACAGCCGAAACAGTAGGTAGGCGGTGGAGCGCTCGCTAGGCACGGCAACGCGGCGGCCGGACAGCGACGACATGCTGTTGGCGTCCTGCGGGCCGCCCTTGGTCAGCAGCAGCGGCCCGCAGCCCCGGCCAAGCGCGCCGCCGCAGGGCAGCAGTTTATACCGCTCCAGCGCCCACGGCAGGGCGGCATAAGAGATTTTCAGCAGCTCAGGGCCTGTGCCGTCAGCGGCAAGACCGTTCGTGATGTCGATGTCGGCGTAGGTGACATTCAGCTTCGGCGCGCCCGGCACCAGTCCGTGCGCCCAGGCGTGAAAGACAAACGTATCGTTGGGGCAAGGCGAGTAAGCAATATTCAGTTCTGCGGTCATTTCAGCACCTCCGATAGGATGGGCCCGGCTGCGGCGAGCGCTTCCAGCGCCTCGCCGATGCGCCAGGCATCCCGGTCGCGGGGACCGACCGGGTTCGAGATCGCGCGAATCTCCAGCACCGGGAGATTCCGCGCCAGCGCGGCTGCGGCGACCCCGCAGCCTTCCATGGCTTCGGCGGCCGCGCCAGGCACGCGCGCCGCGAGGGCGGCGGCCGTCTCTGCGGTGCCGGTCGCCGCCGAGACCGTGAGCACGGGTCCCGTGCTCACGTCAAGCCCCGCCGCCGCAAGTCCGGCGGCGAGCCTCGCTGCCCGGCCCGTGTCGGCCGGGTAATGCGTGCGGCCGAAGCCGAGCTCGGCCGCGCTGCGGAAGCCCTCCGGCGTCTCGGCCCCAAGGTCGGCGTGGACCAGCTCGCTTGCAACGACCAGCGAGCCGAACGCCGCCCTGCCGGGGAAGCCGCCGCCGATCCCGGCGCTGACGACGCAGCCGTAGGAGCCGGCTGCAAGCGCAGCGGCAGTTCCGGCCGCCGCCGCGGCAGGGCCCGCACCCGCGGCAATGACGGTGAAACCGGCCGCGCCGCCGAGACCGCGCCGGACGGCCTCCGCCTCGGCCTCCACGGCGGTTACAATCAGGACGCCCGGGAGGGCTTGTCCTGGCTTGGATAAATCTTGTTCCCCGGCATTGCCGGGGTCAAAGCGGGAAGTCACCGCGCAGCCCTCCTTATATATAGAAAATATCTTTTTTTCGCAAAGAAAAGGATACGCCCTTTTGAGGGTAAGGTCAATTTACGGCCTATGCATAAAGCGCCTCAGGTTTATTTTGCAGAGAGTGTTGACAAAATAAAAATAAGGATGTATATTTATCTTAAGTTAAAGATAATTATCTTAAAGATACTTAATGAACACGGAGGTGATTGAAATGAGCGGACCGAAAGAAGAGCTAATCGTAGCCGGAGATGTACGCGGCCGGGATGAAGCGGCATCGCTGAAGTTGTTCGTGGTTCTGTCCAAGGCTTACCGGAGTCTGATGGACCGGGCGGTCAAGGATATGAAGAGCTACGGGCTGTCGTCCGCCGAGTTTATGGTGCTTGAGGTGCTCTATCACAGAACCCGCATTCCGCTGCAGCAGATTGGAGAGAAGATTCTGGTCACCAGCGGGAGCATCACCTATAACATCGACAAGCTGGAGAAGAAGGGGCTGCTGAAGCGCGTTCCCTGTAGCGAGGACCGACGCGTGACTTACGCGGAGATTACTGAAGAGGGCCGTAAGCTGTTCGACGAAATTTTTCCGAAGCATGTAGCGATGCTCCACGGAATGATGGGCGGACTGAATACGGAGGAGAAGGAGCAGGCGACCGAATGGTTGAAGCTGCTTGGTAAAGGGGCCGGTTCCTAGCTTAATTGCCGGGAAGCCCCATAAATTTTTACTAAATATCTTAAAGTAAAGATTATTAAACACAAGAGAATGGAGAGAGTTAAAAATGATTAGTATAGGATTGCTGTTGATTCGTTTGTTTATCGGTGTTGCTTTTATCGGTCATGGAGCGCAGAAGCTGTTCGGCTGGTTCGGAGGCTACGGTCCGAAGGGAACAGGCGGATGGATGGAATCGGTCGGCATTAAGCCGGGCGTGGCGATGGCGGTGCTGGCCGGAATTCTTGAGCTTGGCGGCGGACTATTGTTCGCGGCGGGGCTGTTCACGCCGGTGGGGGCTGTGATGCTGATCCTGGCCATGGCCGGAGCGATGAAAGTGCATTTGTCTAATGGTTTCTGGGCCACTGCGAACGGTTATGAATATCCATTGACATTGCTTGTTGTGGCGGCGGGTGTCGCGCTGGCGGGCCCAGGCTCGATTTCACTGGATCATCTGTTGTTCTAAGCCGATTTAACTACTAATTTCTAATACCGAGAGGAGAAAGATTATTATGACACTTCAAACTGCAGGGATTCACCATATTACAGCGTTCGTTCAGGACGCTCAGCGGAACGCGGATTTTTATGCAGGCATTCTTGGTTTGCGGCTCGTGAAAAAAACAGTCAATTTCGACGCGCCCGAGGTCTATCACCTGTACTTTGGCAACGAAAGCGGCACGCCGGGCACGATCATTACGTTCTTTCCTTCGCCTATAGGACGTAAGGGAAGAATCGGCAGCGGCATGGTCGGCGTGACGACCTATGCTGTACCCGTCGGCTCACTCGGATTCTGGGAAGAACGGTTGAACGCCTACGACATTCCCTATACCAATGTTCATCGCATCGGAGAGACCTATCTTTCCCTGGCTGATTACGACGGCCTGCGGGTCGAACTGGTGGAGCGTGAAGAAGGGCCTTTGAGCGCTTGGTCGTTCGGCGGAATTCCGGTAGAGCATGCCATTAAGGGATTCGGCGGAGCGGTGCTGTACAGCATCAATCCGGCGAGCACGGAAGATACGCTGGTTAACACGCTCGGATTTGAACGAATCGCCGAAGGAGACGGTTATGTGCGCTTCAAATCGGAAGGACCGTACGGCAATATTATCGATATCAAGACTGACCCGCTGCCTTTTGGCGCCGGGGGAAGCGGTACGGTGCATCATATCGCATGGCGCGCCAAAGACGATGCGGAGCAGCTGGAATGGAGAGAATTCGTACAGACCCGGGGCTTTCATGTGACTCCGGTGCAGGACCGGAATTACTTCAACGCCATCTACTTCCGTGAAGAGGGCGGTATCCTGTTCGAGATTGCGACTGATCCTCCTGGCTTTGCCAACGATGAGGACCCGAACCATCTGGGCGAAAAGCTGATGCTCCCTGCATGGTATGAGCCGCACCGGGCGGAGATTGAGAGCAACCTGGCTCCTTTTGAGGTGCGGGAAATTGAGGTGAAGGAAAAATGATTCATATCTTCCAGCAAGGTTCCGATTCCTCCAAGCCGACGCTGGTGCTGTTCCACGGGACGGGCGGCAACGAGCATGATATGCTCCCGCTCGCCGAGATGCTGTCGCCGGGCTCGTCCCTGCTGGGTATCCGGGGCAACGTGCTGGAGAACGGGATGCCCCGTTTCTTCCGGCGTCTGTCGGAAGGTGTATTCGACGAAGCCGACCTGGTCGCTCGGACGCATGAGCTGAAAGCTTTTCTGGACGAGGCGGCGGCAAAATACGGCTTCGATCCCGCCCGGCTTACGGCCGTCGGCTATTCCAATGGAGCCAATATCGCGGGCAGTCTGCTGCTGCATTACGGGAACCTCTTTTCTTCCGCGGTGCTGCTGCATCCGATGGTTCCGCTGCGGGGGCTCACTCCCCAGCCGCTTGACGGCGTCTCCGTCTTCATCGGCGCAGGCGTTAACGATCCCCTAGTCTCAGTCGCGGAGACTAAGGAGCTTCACGAGCTGCTGGCAAGCGCGGGCGCTGACGTGACAGTGCACTGGAGCAACCAGGGACATCGGCTGAGCGCCGCCGAAGCGGAAGCGGCGAAGGACTGGCTGGACGGTCAAAGCTTTAAATGATGCGCCGGGCGTGTGCCCGGGCAGCTCCGGGATGGTCTTGCGCCTTTTAAGCGCAGGGCGGCCCGTTAACATATAGGAGAACGCAGGATCAGAGGCGAGGGCGCTGGTCCTGCGTTCTTTTTTTCGTGACAGTGACCCTGATAAGGCACCATCTATTTATAATAAATGACAAAATAAAGATATTGTTATTTGTTGAAGCCGCTTCTTGTGCTATGATAATAATTAGAGGGGGCGTGCGAGCAATCAAATGATGAGTCGGCAGCTAAACCAAAGAACGATTGCTCTTTTAGTAATATGACCAATGATCTGCCATTGACGAAAGACATGATTTTGGATGCCGCGGAACAGGTGCTGCGGCGTTATGGGCCGGATAAAACCTCCGTTATAGATATAGCCAAATACCTTGAAGTCAGTCACGGAACGCTATATCGGCATTTCGCGAGCAAAGCTGCTTTACGGGAGGCCGTTACGGAGAGATGGCTAGATAAAAGCATTGCCGAACCTCTGCAGGAGATTGCGGATAAGGCTGAGGGGAGCGCCGCTGAGCAATTGCGCTTGTGGATGGAGACGCTCATCAAGAAGAAGCGGATGCATGCTATGGATGATCCCGAGATGTTTGTCATGTACGCCGACGTTACGGTGAGAATAGGCGACATGATCGCGATGCACATCCATCGCCTGATCGAGCAGATTGCATCGATTATCGAACGCGGCATGCAGGCGGGCGAATTCAAACCGGATTCGGCAGATGCCATTGCAAAGGCTGTGTTCATGGCAACAGAAAGCTTTCATCATCCTGCCCATGCCCAGGAATGGTCGTCCGAAACGATCGACGAAGACTTCGAAACGGTATGGTGCTTGATTCTTTCCGGCCTTAAGTAAAATACGCCTTTTAGAAACAGAACGGGTTATTCCGGGTGTTTGTTTCTAAGAGGCGTATTTTTTTGTTTGCATAACTAATGACAAAAATATAATTATGTCAGTTGACATTTGTTTTGTGTCATTCTATAATCAAATCATCAAGCACAGCAAAGACACACAATACCAAAAAAGGATGGGGATTTACGATGGAAAAGAAGCTTGCAGGCAAAGTCGCTTTGGTAACGGGCGCATCGCGAGGAATAGGCCGGAAAATTGCGGAGGAGCTGGCGGAGCAAGGGGCGAAGGTTGTCGTCAATTACGCAAGCAGTCCGGCAAAAGCGGAAGAAGTGGTGGCCGGAATCAAACAGAGCGGCGGAGAAGCGGTGGCGATACAGGCGGATATCAGCAAGGTGGCGGAAGTCGAGAGCTTGTTCAAGAAGACGCTGGACGCTTACGGGCAGCTGGATATTCTCGTCAACAACGCCGGGATTATAATTACGAAGCCGCTTGCGAACATTACAGAGGAGGATTTCGACAAGCAGTTCGCGATTAATGTCAAAGGGACGTTTTTTGCCATCCAGCAGGCGGCGCTGCATATGAAGGAGAACGGGCGCATCATCAACTTCTCCACATCGGTGATTGGCCATATGCTCCCGACTTATAGCACCTATGCCGGAACGAAAGGAGCCGTGGAGCAGTTTACCCGTCAGTTAGCAAAAGAGCTTGGACCGAAAGGGATTACCATTAACGCGGTTTCGCCCGGTCCGGTCAACACGGAGTTGTTTACTGTAGGCAAAACGGAGGAGCAGATCAAGGCGGTGGGCAGTGCCAATTCATTAGGACGGTTGGCTGAGCCGGAGGACATTTCGAAGGTTGTGCTGTTCCTGGCCAGCCCGGAATCGCAGTGGGTGACGGGACAGACCGTTCGTGTTAATGGCGGATTTATTTAAGAAAAAAAGCAGCGGGAGCTCCGGGACGAGGAAATCATGTCCTGGGAATGCCGCTGCCTTACGTTAGCGGGACCCGGCCGGGGGCAAGGCTTACAGCCGCTCCGGAAGGAGAACCGCTTCAAGATTAGGGGTGGTCTGCCGCCGCGACAAGTCGAGCATCACTTTGACGAGCAGGATGCACATGGTAATGTTAAGCAGCGCCGAGAAGAACAGCAGGAAGCCGACGTGGCCGTCGCGGCTCGTATAGCCGTAGTAGACAGCATAGGTGTTGAGGAAGATCGTCGCGCTGAAGCCAAAAGCCATCCACAGAAGGCGCTTGTCTTTGAAGTAGATGTAGGCGAGCAGCGCCAGCGCCGCCGCCGGGAATAGATAGCGCTCATGCATGCTTGATGAGAAGGTGAACACGCCGGATATCAGCAGCAGGGCGGACAGCAAGGCGAACGCCGCGCTGCGGCTGCGCAAGTAATACCAGCCCGACAGTATCGTAGCGGAGGCGATAAAGATCAAGCTCCAGACATGGTAGCTGAAGAGCAGGAATATAGATGAAGAATTCTCATAGTTGGCCCCGAGCAGTCCGAACAGATTAAAGGCATTAACCGATGCATACGGGTATTCGTTCACCGTGCCGCTGTACAACTGATAGAGCCACAGTGGGTTTTTACCCGCAGAGAAGGGCAGGGCGACGAGAACGGTTGTCACGGCGGCGATCGCCGCCGCTTTGAACCAAGGCCCAAGCTTGCCCGTCCGGAGAAGCGCGAACAGCAGCACCGGCGTATAGATGATGCCCTGCGGCTTCATCAGAATCGAGAGGGTGAGGAAAAAGGCCCCCCAGCCAAGCTTCCGCCGGGTCACCGCAAGAACGGCCGCGACTACGATCATGGTGAACAAGGAATCGACTTGTCCCCAGAAGGTGGCGTTGATCAGCACCGCCGGGTTGAACATGTAGAATCCGGCAATCAGGAGCGCCGTCTCAAATGGGAGGCGGCGGCTAGCCGCCTTATACAGCAGCCAGGCAGTAACCGCATCCGCGATTATGGAGGGCAGCTTGATCAGCGTCAGGAAAAAGGGCTCGATATGCGTCAGTGTGACGATTTTGCCGGTAGCGTACAGGATGTATATGTATAGCGGCGGGTAATCGCTGGAGCTGTTCTCGTAAAAGGAGCCAAGGCCGTGTGCCGCCTCCTGCGCCCAGGTTGTAAAGAAGCGGATGTCGCCCCGGTACCCGGAAATCCAGGGGGCGGCGGCAAGCTTCAGGCACAGGCCCGCTGCAAGCAGCAAGAAGGCGAGGAGCCCTCTGCGGCTCTCGTTAATGCGCAGCCTGCCCGCCTTCGCGTAGTAGAAGGCCGCCCCCAGCAGCCCGGCGAACAGCGCCGCGTAGACGGCCAGTACCGTTCCGTACTTGCTGTCGCTTCCGAATCCGCCAGGGTTCATCCCGGCAGGGCGTGTGAATCCGGAACCGGAACCGCCGCCGTCCGCTGCATTCTGCGGATCGCCCGGCGCTTCGCTCTGTTGGCCGCCGTCTTGTCCTTGCCCGGAGCCATCTTCCGCACTGGAATCACTGGCGCCCGCCGTGCTCTGCAGACCGCCCTCCCATCTGCTCTGCTGCCCAGCGGCCTGCGCTTCGTTCCGGTTCCCCGGAAATACGCCTCTCTCTCCGCTGCGGAAGGAGGCTCCTTCGCCGCCCCACTGCCGCATGCCGGAGCCGGTACCTGCGGCGCTGCCGCTCACTTTTGCCAAGGAATATATGCAAATGCCCAGCGATATCAGCAGCGCCAAGGCCAGGGCGGCGGTCCATTTATGATTTTTAATCAGGCTCACGGGCTATTCTCCTCTCATTCTTGTCTTAAAATACAGCCATTATAGAAGCCGGAGCTGAAGATATCCTGAATATGGATTTCATATCTTGGAGAACCGTGAGACGAACCGGCGGCGGGCTGGGATACATATTCTCAAAGTTTACATTGAACATTTCGGCTTGCCTCGGGTAGTATGAAGAGATACATAAACGGCCTTATTTGGTTACAACAGAAAGGTAGAACAACGGATATGAACACGAAAGCAAGTGGACTTAAACCAGCCGCCGTCCGGTCTTCCCGGAAGCTAAGGCTTCAGCTGGCTATCATTCTGGGCGCGGTCGCTACCATCGGTCCGCTGTCGATCGATATGTATTTGCCCGCGCTTCCCGAGCTGGGAAGATCGTTTGAAACTTCGCCTGCGCTCGCACAGCTCAGTTTAAGCTGTTTTTTGATCGGACTGGCGCTTGGGCAGCTGTTCTCCGGGCCGCTGAGCGATGTGTACGGACGCCGCCGCCCGCTAATGATCGGAATGGCTGTATATGCCCTTTCCTCGCTGCTGTGCGCATTCAGCCCTTCCATCGGCTTTTTGGTAATAATGCGTCTGATCCAGGGACTGTCCGGCTCAGTCGGAGTCGTCATATCCCGGGCCGCCGTTCGTGATCTCTTCTCAGGTTCGGAACTGACCCGGTTCTTCGCGCTGCTGATGGTCGTTAACGGCCTGGGACCGATCGCGGCGCCGGTGATCGGCGGGCAGCTGCTGCGGTTTACGACATGGCAGGGCGTTTTTTTCGTGCTGTTCGGAGCGGGTGTGATTTTTTGCCTGACCATCTGGCTTCGCCTGCCGGAGACCCTGCCGCCTGACCGCCGCTCCAAGGGCGGGCTTAAGGAGACGCTGATGACCTTCGGGAAGCTGCTGCGCAATTCTAAGTTTATGGGTTATGTCCTGTCGCAAAGCTTTGTCTTTGGGGCGATGTTCGCCTATATTTCCGGATCATCCTTTGTACTGCAAAATATGTTCGGCGTATCTCCGCAAATATACAGCGTGATCTTCGCCGTGAACGGCCTCGGCATTATCATTACTGGACAAATCGCCGGCAAGCTGTCGGGACGGATCGGAGAGACGAGGCTGCTAGTATGGGGTCTTCTTCAGTGCTTATTGGGCGGGCTGCTCCTTATGTACTCGATTGTAACGGCCAGCGGGCTTCCGCTGCTGCTGATCGCGCTGTTCGCTATCGTCTCCAGCGTGGGGCTTGTGGGAACGGCCTCCTTTTCGCTGGCGATGCAGGATCAGGGAGACAATGCGGGCAGCGCCTCCGCCATGCTTGGACTGCTTCCGCTGCTGACAGGCGGGCTATTGTCTCCGCTTGTGGGCATGGGAGGCGGGGAAACCGCGCTGCCTATGGGGACGGTGATTGTGGTCGCAGGCATTTGCTCCGTACTGTCGTACAGCCTGCTGGTGAGAAGAAAGGGGCGTGCCGAATGAACCGAAAGGATGTGTCGGCCCTGCTCCTTCTGGCCCTTGTCTGGGGCGCTTCTTTTCTGTTCATGCGCATAGCCTCGCCGGTCTTCGGGCCGGTCGTGACGACCGAGCTTAGAGTCGCCATCGCGGCCGCCGCCCTGCTGCTCTACGCAAGTCTTGCACGCAGCCGGATCGAGATCCGCAGGCACTGGAAGCCGTTTCTCCTGCTGGGCGGGCTGAACGCTGCGCTGCCGTTCTCACTCATCTGCGCGGCGGAGCTGCACCTGAACGCATCCCTGGCCGCCATTCTGAATGCGACCACGCCGATTTTTGCGGCCCTGGCAGCTTGGGGTACCGGCGGGGAGAGACCCGGGCTGACCCGGTCGGTTGGACTTATTCTGGGGCTGGGCGGCGTTGGGGTTCTGGTCGGTTGGAGCCCGGAGCCGCTGGACAAGACCGTGCTGTATTCCGTCTTGTTCTCGCTGGGGGCCGCGCTGGCCTATGGATTCGGGGGGCTCTATGCCGCACGGGTCGGCAAAGGAGTGCAGCCGCTGACGCTCGCCATCGGCCAGCAGCTTGGAGCCGCGATCTGGCTGCTGCCGCTCGCTGCGGTATTCCCGCCGCCGGAGCGGCCGACAATGGCAGCGGCGCTGTCGGTGCTTGGCCTCGCGCTGGCATGCACCGCTTTTGCCTACCTGCTTTATTTTCGGCTGATCGCCAGTGTGGGCGCGGTCAGAACGGTGAGCGTAACCTTTCTTGTCCCGGTGTTCGGACTGCTGT
Organism: Paenibacillus durus ATCC 35681; assembly: GCF_000993825.1. Classification (NCBI taxonomy): domain Bacteria; kingdom Bacillati; phylum Bacillota; class Bacilli; order Caryophanales; family Paenibacillaceae; genus Paenibacillus; species Paenibacillus durus. The sequence continues at coordinate 4,514,195 of NZ_CP011114.1, read as the reverse complement.
GGGGAGTCATTTTTCTGCATGAACCGATCTATTTGAATACGGTGGGGGGGCTCGGGATCATTCTGCTGGGCATCCTGCTGATCGGCGGCCGGGCAAGAAAGGCCGTTGGACAAAAGGGGGCGTAAGCCGGTATTGCCGAAACGCTCGAATAAGCCTGCGGAGTTATTGAGATCTGAAGCCTGAAATACGTTTAGCCGCGGCATGCTGCCGCGGCTATTGTTATAGATTTCAGATAGTTATCTTGAACTCTTGGTTAGGATAAAGCTTTTCTAAAGTCTTAAGGGCGACTTGCAGCTCCGTTATGGAAGGATGCATTCTGGGAATAGCCGTTTCCGGGGGTGAACAACGAGGTTTCAAGCATGACGCGCAGTACCGCTAGGGTACCAGTTTCTCAATGGAGCCAGCTATGGTACACTTGGAAAAGTCTGAAATAATATATAATGATTGCGGTTATATCGCGGTGAGCGGGGGAAATCTGTGAAAAAAACGGCGGTACTATTGTATCCGAAATTTAGCGAATACGAACTGACTGTCGCATTGTCCATTCTTATGCAAGGGAAGAAGCCCGTTGTAACGATAGGGTTGAATGATCGGCCGGTTAGGGGAGAGGCAGGGCTGACATGTATTCCCGATACGACGATTGACCAGGCCAACCAGGCGGAAATAGACAGCCTTTTGTTAACAGGATGTATGGATGTACTGGCATTGCAGAATGAGGCGGATTTAATTGAATTTATACGGAAAACAGGGAGCAATGCTTCCGTCATTGCAAGTATTTCCAGTTCGCCGTTTCTGCTGGCAAAAGCAGGGCTTCTGCAAGGGAAGAAATATACGATCGGAATGACCGAGGAAAATCGGAAAAAGACAGGCGTTTTTGAAGCGGAGAATTATTCCGGGGAGCCTGTGGTCCGGGACGGGAATCTGATCACGGCAACCGGAAGAAATTTCATACAATTTGGCACTGTGCTCGGACAGGCGCTGAACCTTTCTTTTGACGGGCAATGGTATAAGGGGAGGGCCTTATAACAAAGGGATGAACGAAACAAAAGGAGCGAGTTTTGGCATGGTTTTTTCGTCATTTGTTGCATAAAGGGGCTTGTTCGGGGTAGGATTTTTAAAGGATTTCAGGGAATTTGGAAATGGCTGCCGTCAAATGGATATAATACTCACGACAGCCGTATTTCTGGCCCGCAAAGGGCGAAGACCCGGCTTATGCAACCAAAGGCAGGTAGAGATATGCATGCACATAAACCAAGATTAGAACAATTAAAATTGATAAGGCTGCTGGCGTCCATTTATCGCATCAAGGCGGTACGGGTGCTTGTCCCTGTACTGATTATCGCGTTTGTGTATTGGGAAGGGCAGCATGAACTGAAAGGAGTCCGGCTTGCCAAGACGCTGCGGGAACTTAGGCTAATTCCGGCGCAGGGCATTATGCAGATGATGGGGACGGCGTTGGCGGCGGTTGCATTGATGAGCGCTTACGATTTTCTAATCCGGGCCCACTATCGGATGAAAATCGGGGTTTGGAGCACCTTCCGCTATTCGTGGATTGCCAATACCTTTAATAATTTGATCGGATTTGCCGGTCTGGCTGGAGTCGGCCTACGTACGCTGCTCTATAAAAAAAGCGGAGTACCCGCAGCGGTCCTGACACCGGCGATCGTTTTTTTGTCTCCGCTGATGATTACGGGCCTGTCGCTGCTGTCCTGGGCCAGCATTTTCGGCATTCTGCCGGCGGAGGGGCTGTTTCATAAGCATCGCTGGCTTGTATTCGCCGTCTGGGGTATGGCGCTGTATTTGCCTTTCTTTATCATGCTGCAGCGCTCCTCGCTGTTCGCCAAATGGATCAACCGGGGAGAAGGAAAAACGCCGTGGATGACGGTATACGCTTCGGTAGGCTCCTCGCTGTTGGAATGGCTAAGCGCGGGAATTACCTTTTCGGTGATCGCGAAGCATATTTTGGGCGGCGCTCCTTTTCAGCCGATGATGAGCCTGTATGTGATCGCGGCGATTGCGGGCATACTCAGCATGGCTCCCGGAGGGATCGGCGCATTTGATCTTATCGCGCTGCTGGGAATTCAGCAGATGGGCTATTCCAGCGAGCGGGCGATGGCTGTGCTCGTCATTTTCCGGCTGTTCTATTTTGTTATTCCATGGCTGATCGGGCTTGTGCTGGCTGCGCTTGAAATCGGACAGCAGGGCATACGGCTACTGCGCAGCTCGGCGCTGGAAACTCCCCTTAATACTTGGCAGAGGATTTGGACTTGGCCTGGACAATATACCTTCCTTAGCGATCTTGGCGTGTGGGCGCTCGGCAAGCTTGTGCTTGCAGCCGGCCTCCTTCTGCTGTTGTCGGCGGCTACGCCCGAGCTGCTCTACCGTCTGCGCTTCATGGAGGAGCTGTTGTCGCTTCCGATCATGCGGGTATCGCATCATTTGGCCGTGGTCATCGGTTTTATGCTGGTGCTGCTGTCCCGGGGCATCTCGCTGCGGATACGTAGAGCCTATATCTGGTCAAGCATTACGCTGGCTCTTGGCGCCGTGTTTGCCTTCACCAAGGGATTTGATTACGAAGAGGCGCTCTTTTTGCTGTTAGTGGCCTTTCTTCTATGGATTTCAAGGGCGCGTTTCTACCGGGTCAGCGCGCCGATTTCGCGGCAAAGCCTGCTGTGGTGGCTGCTGCTGACTTCCGGTATCGCCCTGAGCTACTATCTGCTGGCAAGCTACTCGCATCGCGGCTTCTTTAAAGCTCTGCGGCCCGGCGCGCCGACCGAGTGGCTGCAGCAGCACAGCCATTTTGCCTTTTCGGCTGTGGGCGGACTTGTGACCGCGTGGCTGCTGTTCTCGATGATTGTGGCGCTTCGGCCCAACCGCCGTGCGGAGGCATTAACCGCGCCGCCGGATATGGACCGGCTAAGGCGTTATCTTAAGTCGGAATCCGGGAACGCGCTGACCCATATGCTCTTCACGGGGGACAAGAGCTTCTACTGGGCGCAGGACGGCAAGGTCATGCTTCCGTTCGCCAGAGTGCGGGACAAGGCTGTCGTGCTTGGCGACCCGCTTGGACCCAAAGGTCTGGTGAACGACGCAATCAGCGAATTCCGGACCGAGGCCGACCGGTACGGACTTTCCGCCGTCTTCTACCAGGCGACGCCTGACTACTTGCCGATCTACCATGAGCAGGGCTACCATTTCTTTAAGCTCGGCGAGGAGGCGCTGGTTCCGCTGGACAAGTTCACTCTAAGCGGCAAGGGAAACAGCGACTTGCGGAGCGTAAAGAACCGGTTTGTCCGCGAAGGCTGCAAGTTTGAATTGGCGGAGCCTCCGTTTGCGGCGGAGCTGCTGAAAGAACTTCATTCGATTTCGGAGGAATGGCTGAGAGGCCGGGCGGAAAAAGGATTTTCGCTCGGATGGTTTGACGAATCCTATTTGCAGCTTGCGCCGATTGCCCTCCTTCGGGATGCCGGGGGCGCCGTTATCGCCTTTGCCTCGCTCGCACCAGGCTATGACGGAGGAGTTACCATTTCAATCGACCTGATGCGCCACCGCCTGAAAAGTCCGAACGGAACGATGGATTTCCTGTTTATTTCCCTGCTGGAATGGGCGAAGGCTCAGGGATACGAGCGGTTTAACCTTGGCAACGCGCCCCTGTCCAGCGTAGGGCGGAACCCAGGAGCGCTTCGCGAAGAGAAAATGGCCCATGTCGTGTTCAAGCATGGAGGGCATTGGTACGGATTCTTGGGCCTGCGCCGCTATAAAGAAAAATTTTCACCGGAATGGGAACCCCGCTACTTGGCTTATCCCGTCTCCCTGTCCCTGCCCGTTCTGACGCTGGATTTGGTTAGGCTTGTATCCCGCAAGCCGAAATCAAAATGAAGAAAACGCCAATAAGCCTGCTGTGGCCCTCATGGGTTCCGGCAGGCTTATGCTTATTTATGTACGCATCAGCGCGGGCTCAAAATTAGCGCGGAGAGTTGACGATTCTAACTGGTGCCGCCATCTTCTTCCAACATGGCCTCCATGACCCCGTGGAAAAACTGGAGCATCGGCTTGCCTCTCTCTCCGATATTGCCGGTCGCAGCTCTCAAGGAGCTTCGGGCTAGGCCGAGGCCCACCACAGCAGCGCCGCCGAGAGCATGGCGATAAGCACCGCCGCCGTATCCCGCCGCCGCCAGCTCAGAACAAGCCAGGGCGTGCGCGGCTTCGACGGGTCATAACCCCGGGCTTCGATGGCGGTGGCCAGTTCATCGCCCATGCCGATCACTTGGAGGAGCAGAGGGACGGCCATCAATGAAATCTGCTTTGGCGTCCAGCGCATCCGTCCACGCTTTCGGTTTCCCCGGGAGGCGAGCGCCAGCTGCAGTGATGAAATTTTCCCTAGAACCCAGGGGATGAACTGTAGAGTAACGGAAACGGCGAGCGACCAATTCCGCGTTCTGACGCCCAGTTTGCCCAGCGGCTTGATGGCCCACTCCAGCCCTTCGCGCAGCGGCGCTCCCGATGTCGTCTCCGTGAACAGGAAGCCGAGCGAGATGAGCAGCCCCAGCCGAAGAACGGACAGACCGCCTATTAAGGCTCCTTCGGCGGAGAATTGGAAGGGCATCCCCGTATCCGTGCCGCGCCAAGAAAAGGCGGACAGCAGCCACAGGAACAGAAACATCGGCAGGAACGGCCGATAGAACCAGATTGTCCGTTTCCGGGGAATGCCCGCAGCGGCTATCAGTCCGCCGATCATCAGCGCGGCAAGCGCCAGCGGCAAGGCTCCCTTTATTTGCAGAATCACCAGCGACCACAATATCATCGTCAGCCACTTTACACGGGGGTCGAGCAGTTGCAAGACCGATCCGCTGCGGAACTTCAAGGCGGCTGCATCTGCCGCAGGGCGGGCGCCTGCATCGGCGGCGGCTCCGCTCACCGGAGACTGCGCCGCGCTGCCGTCGCCTGAAACGCGGCGCCCTCCGCTCCTTGCCGGGCGGCCGTCATTCGCCGGCGGCGGCATGCCCTCTGCCGGCGGTCCGCCGTCCGCCGGCAAGGGCCCGCCTTCTGCGGACAAGGCAAGGCTGTCCTTGTCCGCAGAAGGCCATTCCCCGGCGCCGGGAGAGGAAGCGGCGCCGCTCCCGCGGTACACCAGGCTGCGCTTGTCCAGCCTGGCCAGCAGTTCCCCGGCGCTGGCGGGCAGGGCGTCCAGCCTGCCTTGGCGCATAAGCATCCGGCCGATCCGGATGTAGGCCGGAGGTTCCAGGCCCGCGTCTTCGAGCACGCGGGCCTTGGTCCATAAGCCGGGGGCCGGGCCGCTGTACCGCAAGGCCCCGTGCGACAGGACCGCGACCTGATCCGCCAAGGGGAAGAAGCTGTCCAGGTCATGGGTGGCGATCACAATGGTATAGCCGCCCTGTTTCAATTCCTTGACGGTATCCAGCAGCGCGCGGGCGGCGGGGGGATCAAGCCCGGCCGTCGGCTCGTCCAGCAGCAGGAGCCTTGGCAGCGGGGCGATGGCGCCTGCGATGCAGACCCGCCGCTTCTCGCCGCCGCTCAGCAGGAACGGCGACCGCTGGCCGTATCGCTTAGGATCGAGTCCGGCCTGCTCCATCGCCCGGGCCGCCGCCTCGCTTCGCCGGGGCTCCGGAACATCACGCTGCTCCAGGCCGTACTCGACATCCTGTCTGACGCTTCCTGCGAAGAGTTGGCTCTCCGGCTGCTGGAAGACGATGGAGACGGAGGCGGCAGAGCTTTCCGGCGGATAGTCAATACTGCCCGAAGTAGGCTTCGCGAGTCCGGACAGCAGCCGCAGCAGCGTCGATTTGCCGCTGCCCGTTACTCCGCACAGAACCGTAACGCCGCCCTCCGGAATCAGCAGATCGATATTGCTTAGGGCGGGGGATTGGCCGTAATGGTAGAACACCCCGGTTAACTGTACCGCCATAGCGCTTCCTCCAGTTCCTGCTCCGTAAGCGGCAGAAGCTCAGCCGGCCAGCCGTTATCCTGCATCATTCGGCCAATGCCGATGACGGGGGGATCTTCCCAGCGTAGCGCGGCAGGCAGCCCGGAGCGGTAAAACAGCGTACGCGGATCGCCGTCGTACACCAGCCGCCCCTTGTCCATAACGGCTACGCGTTCCCCGGCCGCCAGTTCCTCCATCCGCTGCGTGACCCACAGCACGGTTACTCCCCGCCGCCACAGCTCTCGGCTGAACGCGAAAATCTCTTTGCGCGAGACCGGGTCCAGCATGGAGGTCGCCTCGTCAAAGATAATCATCTCCGCCTCCAGCGCAAGGCAGCAGGCGATCGCCAGGCGCTGCCGCTCTCCACCCGACAGGTCCGATACGGGAACAGCGGCTTTATGCCCGAGGCCCGTCTGCCGCAGCGCGTGCAGCGTCCGCGCCTTCATCTCTTCCCGGGGAATTCCCCGGTTCTCTAGGCCGAAGGCTACGTCTTCCTCCGGCGTCGAGCCGATGGTTTGGGCTTCCGGGCTCTGGAAGACGAGCTGAATGCTTTGCTTGACGGCACTGCGGTTTGCGGCCGACCGCAAATCCAGCCCGGCCGCCGTCAGGCTGCCGCCGGATGGGATGAGCAGACCGTTGAAGGTCCGGACAAGGCTGGATTTGCCGCTGCCGTTGGCGCCCGTCAGCGCGACCCATTCCCCTTTTTTGATATGTATATGAATATCCTGAAGCACCGTCAGGCTTTGCTGGCCGTCCCGCAGCGACAGGGTCAATTGATTGGCATGAATCATATTTACGCTCGCTTTCGTAGAGAGTGTCTCACACTTGCGTTATCGATTATAACAAATTAACGGATTAACGGATTGACGGATTGATGTATTTGACGTGAGATGTTATATTAATTTAAAAAAATGGAGAGGAATAATCAACTCATGAACAGATGGTCCTTGCGCGGACTTATTTTCAGCGCGCTCTTTGCAGGTGTGATGATCGCGTTAAGCTCGATGAAAGTATCGCTTCCGTTCTCAACGGTGCCGATTACCCTGCAGACGCTGGCTGTCATGCTGGCTGGTTCCGTACTGGGCGCCAGATATGGAGCGCTCGCTGTCCTGATCGTCATTGGCCTTTGCGCCGCCGGGTTTCCCGTAATGGCGGGAAGAGGAGGAATGTCCGTCCTGGTCGGACCGACCGCCGGTTACATCATCACTTGGCCGTTTGCGGCTTTCCTGATCGGATGGTCCGCAGAGCGGATGTCGCAGGGCAAATTCACCTTCGGCAAGCTGCTCGGGGTGAACTTCCTGTTCGGCTCCCTGCTTGTCTATCCGACCGGTGTAGCCTGGCTGGCTCACTCCATTCCCAGCTTGGACACGCTGACCAAAGCGCTGACTGCGGGCATGCTGCCGTTCCTGCCGGGAGACTTCCTCAAGGCCGCTTTATGCGCTTCGGTTGTCACCGCCGTATGGAGAGTCTATCCGATCGAACGGATTGTCGGCAAAAGAAGCTCGGATTGGGTTGGCGAGAGCGCGCACGAATAAGGCTTGTCCTAAGCCACAAATGAAGTATATCACGCACTTATAACAAATAGCCCCGCTGTCCGCATGCATCCTGCGCGGACAGCGGGGCTTTCCGTTTTTCACACGTATGTCTGCTTCCTGAACGGCCTACACTCCAAGCGGAGTTCGATATTTCTGCATTGATAATCGAATTCAATAAAAAAGAGCTCCCCTCTGCCGGAGCTCTTCACATCTAACCTCTGTTGCTTATTTCTCCCCGGCTGCCGCTTCTGCCGTCGTATCCGTCTCAAGGGTATTTTCCAAGGCGCTTTCGTCTCCGTCCGGCTGCTCCACCGGCAGCGCCCATACGGACACACTGCCGCTATTTACCGGAAAAACGGCCCATCCGTCCCTCCCGATCACTACCGTGTCGTCCCGGTTCAGCGTCAGATCGGTCCAGGACTCTCCGGCGCGCTTCGTTCCGACGAACATGCGCTTCTCGCCGTCGTCTCCGCCCGATACGACGACCGCGCAGCCCGAGCCCGGAATTTCATCCACACCCCGTCGAACCCACCCGATGGTATTCGGATGGTCGAAGTAATCGTTCTGCTCCCCGTAGGCTTTGTGGTAGCGGGCGTACAGCAGCCGGTCAATCGCTTTGCGTTTGCCGTTAATCGGCGACGGTCCGCCGATGCCGTAATAGTCGCCGTAGAATACGACCGGATAGCCATCCAGCCTGAGCAGGATCAGCGCATACGCGCTGGGCTTGAACCAGTCGCCGACCCAGGACTCCAGCGATTCATGGGGCTGGGAATCATGGTTATCGACAAAAGTGACGGCATTGGTGGGATGCGTCTGCACCAGCGTGTCATGGAAAATAGTCGTCAGGTCGAAGTTCCTGCCGCCCAGCGAAGCGGCCTGGAATTTGTAGTGGAGCGCCACATCGAACAGGTCGATCTGATAATCGACCGTATCCAGAAACTGGCGGCAGGCCTCCACATCCGGGTTCCAGAATTCGCCGACAATATAGAAGTCCTCTCCGCGCTTGCGGGTCATTTCCGCCGCGAATTCCCTGATGAAATCATAGTTGATATGCTTGATCGCATCCAGGCGGTAGCCGCTGCACTGAAGCGTATCGACGAGCCATTTTCCCCATTCCAGCATTTCGGAGCGGACGACAGGTTGGCAGTAATCAATATTGGCGAACATCAGATAATCGTAATTTCCGAACTCATCGTCCACATTGCGGTTCCAATCCTTGTTCTCGCCGATAATCTTGAAGATGCCGGTCCGTCCTTTCCTGGCGTCATAGTCCGTACCATTAAAATGCTCGAAATTCCATTTGAACGAGGAATACTCATCGCCGCGTCCCGGGAACGTGAACTTCGTCCAGCCTTCGATTTCGAACGGCCCCGATATGACCTTTAGGCGGTTGGCCGGATCAACCTCAACGACCTTGAACGCCTCCGTTTCATCCGCGCCGGCCTTGTGGTTCATGACCACATCCACATAGACCGCAATACCGTGCCGCATACATTCCGCAATCGCGTCGATCAGCTCCTGCTTCGTGCCGTACTTCGTCCGGACGGTGCCTTTTTGATCGAATTCCCCAAGATCGTACAGATCGTATATCCCATATCCGGTGTCCTCGGCAGATTGGCCCTTCGTCACCGGAGGAATCCAGACGGAGTCGATTCCCGCCGCTTTCAGCTCCGGCGCCAGCCTTGCCAGACGCTTCCAGTGCTGGCCGTCGGCTGCCACATGCCATTCAAAAAACTGCATCATCGTATGATTGCGTTTCATCATGATCGGCCTCCTGAATGTTTGATCCGGCATAGACGTAGTTAATATATGCAAATCATGACGGATGGTCAAATAGGTCAAGCTGCAGCGGCGCCAGTCCGCTGTCTTCTCCGCCAAGGAGAGCCTGAAGCTCTTTAGCGTTAGGCGTGGCATCGCCCGCCGAATTGTTGTTGAAGACGACATACACATTCTTAGAGTCCTTCTCCAATTCTTTCAGCCGGCCCAGCCATTCTGTCAGTTCTTCCGTGCTGTAGCGGTACAAATAGCGCAGCTTGCGCCATTCGGGATGGCTGCTTTGATGCCAGGCTTGGGCGTTTCGCCCATGCATCCGCACATAAGTTGCTTCCGGCGAAGTTGCCACGGACACGATCGGAATGGAGCCGATTCCGGCCTGAGGCTCGTCAACCACCGTATGAATCCAGCCTTCTTTTTTCATAAAAGCCAGCGTCCGCTCCTGGTATTCCGGGCTGTACCAGGTGGAGTTGCGGAATTCGAGCGCGCAGGGCACATCCAGCATCCTTTCTTTCGTCTCCCGCAGCACATCCACGTTTTCTTTCGTGCAGTTAAACCAGGGCGGGAACTGGAAAAGCGTCATCGTCAGTTTGCCCGCCTCTATGACGGGTTCAATGGAGGTATGAAACGCCCGAAACATGTCTTCGGCGGTATCGAAGTAATTCTTTTTGTCCCGCAGATGCCCGGTCATACCCTGATAGGCTTTGACAATAAAACCGAAATCATCGGGGGTCTGATTTACCCAGTTGATGTAATTTTTAACCGGCTGCACGGCGTAAAAGGAGCTGTCGATCTCCACGATGGAAAAATGTGCGCTGTATGCGGACAAACGGTCTGCGGGTTTAATCTTTCCATACAGTTCATCATGGTCGCCAAATCCCGTCAAACCGACCTTGATCACAGGCGATCTCCTCCTATTCTTAACACAAATGAATGCGGGTAGTACCCGGATACCTTCTATTTAAACTGAATACAGCAGGTGAAAAACAAAAAAGAGGGGGCTAAAGCCCGGCTGCGGGCTTGATCAGCCTCGAAAAAGTGAAATCGTGTTACTCAAACTGACGTGCTGGACAAAATGACGGAAATTCCTCAAAGCTATTTTACTTTTTGTCTAGTGTGAGGGGCAAGAGCACAGTGTAACATGTTAGTTAAAGCTACATGGACGATGTGACTTTTCCGTAAATATCAATATGGTGTTAACTTACATGCCATTTATACAAATAATTCGGGAATGGGGGGAATATCGATGTCACTTATTGCGGCAAAGGTTCCTGAAATTGAATTGGAAAATGTGGAGATGCGCTATCAGACGGATACGGCGGAAGTTCTGGCGCTGCATCAGGTGAGCCTGGATATCGCCAAGGGAGAATTTGTCTCTTTGCTTGGCCCGTCCGGCTGCGGCAAGACAACGCTGCTTCGGCTGATGGCCGATTTGATCGAGCCGACGGGAGGCCGGGTAACGGTCGCCGGCAAGAGCGCCAAGGAGGCGCGGCTCGCCCAGAAATACGGCATCGTCTTTCAAAGCCCCGTGCTGTACGACTGGCGCAAGGTGAAGGACAATATCACGCTACCGCTGGAGCTAATGGGCGTCAAGAAAGCCCGCCGCGACGAGAAGGCGCTGGAGCTGCTGGAGCTTGTCGGCCTGAAGGGCTTCGCCGACAAATACCCTTGGCAGCTGAGCGGAGGGATGCAGCAGCGGGTGGCCATCGCCCGGGCGTTGTCGATGGAACCGGAAATCCTGCTGATGGATGAGCCGTTCTCGGCCCTCGATGAATTCACACGCGAGCGTCTAAATGAAGAGCTGTTATCCGTGTGGAGCAAGGTAGGCAACACGGTTGTATTCGTTACTCACAGCATTCCCGAATCCATCTTCCTGTCTGACCGGGTCTTCGTACTGTCCCCGCATCCGGGCCGCCTGTCGGCGGTAGTTGATATTCCTCTGCCGCGTCCGCGGACGGCCGAGATGAGAAACAGTCCGGAATTTTTTGATCTGATCGCAGGCATTCGCGACAGCTTCGAGGGAGTGTAATTTATGAAAGGAAACAGCATGCTGGCCAAAGGGCGGTTCCTGCCTCTGTTTGTCTGGGTAGCAGGGCTGCTGATTGTCTGGGAGGCCCTTTCGTGGGTGCTGCTGAATGTAGTGCATACGCCGCTGGCCCAATCGAAGCTGCCCTATGTGCATGAGCTGGTTGCGACGCTCTTTCAGTACGCAGGCACACTGCTGAAAGAGGGGGCCGCGACCTTCGGGAACGCCGCCATCGGCTTCCTGCTCGGCGCCGCCGCAGGGGTGCTGCTCGCGGTGCTGATGAGCGTATCGAAGACGATTGAGCAGCTTACCTTCCCCTACGCAGTGGCATCACAGATGATTCCGATCCTGGGCCTCGCCCCGATCATCTACGGCATCGTCCGCGACGAGCAGATTTCGCGGATCATTATCTCGGGTTATATTACGTTCTTCCCTGTATCGCTCAATATGCTGCGGGGACTCAGAAGCGTCAATCTCTCGGCTCTCGAGCTGATGCATTCTTACGCGGCCAAACCTTGGGCCGTCTATTGGAAGCTTCGGCTTCCCGCCGCCCTTCCCGGCCTGTTCAGCGGACTGAAGATCGCTGCTCCGCTTGCGGTTACCGGCGCGATTCTCGTCGAGCTGATGGGCGCGCAGCATGGAATCGGCGTCATTATGCTGCGCAATCTGTATTACGGTCCTTCGCATACTTACATGTTCTGGTCGACCATTCTGGTCGGTGCATTTCTCGGCATGGCCAGCTATGGGCTCATGAGCCTGATCGAGCGGCTTGTTGCTCCTTGGCAGCCTGAATTCCGTCCGAAAGGGGGCAGCCGCTGATGGAAGGCAACACAGTTGGTGAAGCAGCGCTGGTTGCTGCTCGCAGCCAAGAGGATGGAAGCCGTCCGCAAGCCGCTATGACGGCTAAACCGGCTCCGCCGCCTTCGGCGGCCCCCGCGCAGAACGGCAAGCCGCGCCGCCGTGCGCGGAAAGCCGCGATCTTTCGCGTCATCCTTCCTGTGCTCGCGGGCGTCCTGTTTCTGGCGCTGTGGGAGCTGCAGGTCATCCATAAGATATTTGATTTGAAGAAATACCAGCTTCCGCTGCCGTCGGCGATTGCGAAGGCGATGGGCGATAATATCAGCCTGCTGCTGTCCTATACGGGATATACGCTCACTGAAGCGGTGCTAGGCATGCTTGTCGGCTCGGCGCTTGGTTTCATCATTGCCCTGGCCGCCACGGCCTGGCCAAGATGGGGCAGCGGCAGCCTGACGCTGGTAGCCGCGCTGAACGCCGTTCCCATCGTGGCGCTTGCGCCGATCATGAACCTGTGGTTCGGCGATGGGCTGGGCTCCCGCATCGCCATTGTAACGGCGACGACGATGGCCGCGATGGCGATCAACGCCTATAAAGGAATGGCGGCAATCGATCCGCTGGCGCTGGATCTGATGCATTCGTACGCCGCGCCCAAATCTGCGGTGTTCCGCCACCTGCGGATCAAGAACAGCCTGCCCTATGTGTTCACCGCGCTGAAAATCAACGCGACGGCAAGCATGATCGGGGCGATTGTCGGCGAATTCTTTTTCTCCTCGAGAGGGCTCGGTTATCTGCTGTCCAACTCCATTAAGGTCGCCAAAATGCCGCTCGGCTGGTCATGCATCGTGCTTGCGGCGGTTGCCGGCGTCATTTTTTACCTGGTGGTGGAAAGGCTGGAGAAGGTGTTCATTCGCTGGCATCCTTCGCGGCGGGCTTCATAGGCAAAGGAATAAACGGTACAATCGGCCGCTAGGCTTACCCCTGAGGAATCGGGACCGGCCGTTTGCATACAGCGCATCATGAGGTAGCCACATTGTTCCAGAAATCATTTTCTCAAATCTATTCAAAATTTTCAGCGGGGGGAATTCGTTTGATGAGCGTAAAAAACAGAAAATTTCGCGGTGTGCTGTTATTGGCGGTAATGGCGTTGGTATTGTCGATTCTTGCAGGCTGTGGAGGCAACAATAGTTCTTCGGGAAGTGAGCCAACTGCTTCCACAGGAAGCTCGGCTGCTCCGGCAGCAAGCACGGCGCCTTCAGCGGACCTTGTTCCGGTTAAGCTGCAGTTGAAATGGGTGCCGCAGGCTCAATTTGCCGGGTACTACGTCGCGCTCAGCAAAGGCTACTACAAGGACGAAGGTCTGGACGTTCAAATCCTGCCTGGCGGACCGGATATCGTGCCTGAGCAGCAGGTTGCGGGCGGATCGGCTGACATCGGCGTCGATTGGGTAGCGAGCTTGCTGACGAGCCAGGAGCAGGAAATGCCGCTGGTGCAAATCGCTCAAATTTACCAAAAGAGCGGTCTTGTGCTGGTCTCCAAGAAATCGGCGAATATCAACAGCCCGGCTGATCTAAAAGGCAAACGGGTCGGCAACTGGATGGGCGGCAACGAGTTCGAGCTGCTGGCGCTGTTCGACAAATACAAGCTCGATTCGAACAAGGATATCAAATTTACGAAACAAGGCTTTACCATGGACCAATTCCTCGGCGGTGAGCTGGACGCGGCTTCCGCGATGACGTACAACGAATATCAGGTTGTGCTTGAGTCGGGCGTCAAAGCCGAAGATCTGAATGTCATCGACATGAACGACGAGGGCGTCGCCATGCTGGAAGACAATCTGTTCGCCAACAAGGAATGGCTGGCAGCCAATAAAGAGACGGCGGCGAAATTCGTCCGCGCTTCGCTTAAAGGCTGGAAGGATGCCATCGCCGATCCGGCGGCGGCAGTCGATATTGTGATGGAACAAGCGGAAGCCGGCAGCACAACGAAAGAGCATCAGCTGAAAATGATGGAGGAAGTCGCCAAGCTGATTCAACCGGAAGGCTTCGACATCTCCAAGCTGGGCTACACGGACGAAGCCGCATTCAAGCAAACCGCAGACATCGCCTTTAAGTTCGGTGTAATCAAGAAAGAGGCCAATCTGTCCGAGGCGTACACGAACGAAATTATGGACATGGCTTCAAAATAATGCAATCCGCAGGATAAGCCCCTCTGGGCTTGATCCTGGAGCCTCCGCGAAATTCCTGACAGCCCGCCTTGCCTGAAGCGGATCTGATTTTGCGGAGGCGGTTTTTTTCAGAGCCGTCATGTCAATGGATAGCGTTGAAGCGCCAAGCTCCGGTTATCGGGGGTAATTTTATGGAAAAAGAGGTGCCTTGCATGTCTCTGCTGGTCAGACAGACTGAGAAAGTGAGAAATTTTATCAACGGGCAATGGGTGGAGTCGTCTTCCGGGCGGGAGGAAGAAGTATTCAATCCGGCAACGGAGGAAGTGATCGCTTATGTACCGCTGTCCAGCCGTGAGGAGCTGGATGCCGCGGTTGCTGCGGCAAAGGCGGCGTTTTACAACTGGAAAAAGGTTGCTGTGCCCCGCCGGGCCCGTTACTTCTTCGAATACCAGCAGCTGCTGCTGAAGCATGCGGAAGAGCTTGCTGAACTGATCACGCTGGAGAATGGCAAGAGCCTTGAAGAAGCGCGCGGAGAGGTTCAGCGCGGCATCGAATGCGTCGAATTTGCCGCAGGCGCTCCCACCTTGATGATGGGCAGCCAGCTGCCGGACATTGCCACAGGCATCGAGTCGGGAATGTACCGCTATCCGCTCGGCGTTGTGGGCGGGATTGCGCCGTTCAATTTCCCGATGATGGTCCCGTGCTGGATGTTCCCGCTGGCGATTGCCTGCGGCAATACATTCGTGCTGAAGCCGTCAGAGCGGACGCCGCTTCTTGTGGGCCGTCTCGCCGAGCTGTTCATGGAAGCGGGGTTCCCGCCCGGCGTGCTGAATGTTGTTCATGGGGCGCATGAGGTCGTTAACGGAATGCTGGAGCATGAGGACATCAAGGCGATATCCTTTGTCGGCTCCCAGCCGGTCGCGGAATACGTCTACAAGAACGGAAGCGCGCATGGCAAAAGGGTTCAGGCGCTGGCCGGAGCGAAGAATCACTCGATCGTTCTGCCGGATGCCGACATGGATAATGCGGTCAAGAACATCACCTCCGCCGCCTTCGGCTCCGCCGGCGAGCGCTGCATGGCCTGCTCGGTTGTAGTTGTTCATGAAGAGATCGCCGACGAGCTGGTTACGCGCCTCCAGGCTGCTGCCGACAATCTCAAAATCGGCAGCGGCCTGGACGCCGGGGTGTTCCTGGGGCCGGTTATCCGGAGGTCCAACAAGGAAAGGACCGTGTCGTATATTGAAACCGGGGAGCGGGAGCAGGCGACGCTTGTCCGGGACGGCCGGAAAGACGCCGCGACTGAAGGAGCGGGCTATTTCATCGGCCCGACGATATTTGATCATGTGAAGCCGGGGATGACGATTTGGCGGGATGAGATTTTTGCACCGGTGCTGGCCGTCGTTCGCGTGAAGGATCTGGCGGAGGCGATCTCCGTTACCAATCAGTCGCCGTTCGCCAACGGCGCCTGCATCTATACTGACAGCGCCAAGGCCATCCGCGAATTCCGCGAAGAGATCGACGCAGGCATGCTGGGGGTCAATTTGGGCGTACCCGCGCCAATGGCGTTCTTCCCGTTCTCGGGCTACAAGAAATCGTTCTACGGGGACCTGCATGCGAACGGACGCGACGGCGTAGAGTTCTATACACGCAAAAAAATGATTACAGCCCGCTACTAAAGCCGCGCGGGCCATGGAGAGGGGATAAGTGCAATGCTCGAAACGGGGATAGAGAGCGAACTTGCAATCAGCAAAGACCGGAAGTATCTGTGGCATCACATTTCGCCTTACAGCGAAGCCAATCCGCCGATGATCGCCGCGTCCGCCAGCGGTTCCTGGGTTACCGATATCGACGGAAAGAAATATCTGGACGGCATGTCGGGCCTGTGGTGCGTTAATGTGGGCTACGGACGTAAGGAACTGGCGGAAGCCGCATATAATCAACTGCTCAGCCTGCCTTATTTTCCGCTGACGCAGAGCCATATGCCGGCCATTCTGCTGGCGGAGAAGCTGAACGAATGGCTGGGAGATGAGTATGTGATCTTCTTCTCCAACAGCGGATCGGAAGCGAATGAAGCCGCCTTTAAAATGGTGCGGCAGTACCACCAGCAGAGCGGACAGCATTACCGGCACAAGTTCATTGCCCGTTACCGGGGCTATCACGGCAACTCCTTCGGCGCCCTGTCCGCGACAGGTCAGGCCCAGCGCAAATACAAATACGAACCGCTCAGCGGGGGCTTCCTGCATGTGGCGCCGCCCGACAGCTACCGCCGTCCCGCTGGGCAGTCCGTAGAGGAATTCAACCTCTTGATGGCCCAGCAGATTGAGGACACCATTGTCTGGGAGGGCGCAGAGACGGTAGCGGCCGTTATCATGGAGCCGGTGATTACCGGCGGCGGCGTCATTGTGCCGCATCAGGTCTATATGGACCGCGTGCAGGAAATCTGCAAGAAACACGGCGTGCTGCTCATTATCGACGAAGTCATCTGCGGCTTCGGCCGGTCGGGGCGTAAATTCGGCCACCACAACTTCGGCGTGAAGCCGGATATCGTGACGATGGCCAAAGGGCTGACCAGCGCTTATCTTCCGCTGTCGGCGACCGCCGTCCGCAAGGAGATTTACGAGGTCTTCAAGGATAACAGCGACGACTACGGCTACTTCCGGCATATCAATACGTTCGGCGGCAATCCGGCCGCCTGCGCCCTGGGGCTGCGGAATCTGGAAATCATGGAGCAGGAGAACCTCGTCGAACGCGGCGATCTTCTCGGCAAGCGGCTGAGCGCCGGACTGTCCGGGCTGCTGGAGCACAAGCTGGTCGGCGATGTCCGCAGCTTCGGCCTGATCACCGGCGTCGAGCTTGTGGCGGATAAGACGACCAAGGAGCCGGCTCCGCTGGATACGGTGAAGGGTATCATCGCCGATTGCAAGGCCAAGGGTCTGATTATCGGCAAGAACGGCGATACGGTAGCGGGTTACAATAACGTACTGACCTTCGCCCCGCCGCTCGCCTCAACCGACGAGGACATCCAGTTCATCCTGGACACGTTCACAGAGGTACTGAACGGGAACTGGGCAAAGTAAGCTTCTCCGGGTACAGGAACTGATAGGCCCGCAGCGCGACCTGAATGGATATGCGGTTCTCCGGCGACATAAAGTCCTCGCCGAGCAGCTCTGTAATTTTGTCCAGACGGTAGTACAGCGATTGTCTGACGATGAACAGCTTCCGCGCCGCGATCTGCTTCGACCCGTCATGATCCAGATAGACCCGCAGCGTCAGCAGCAGCTCGCTGCCCTTCTGCTGGTCATGGTCGATCAGCGGACCGAGATAGGTGCGGATAAAGTTCTGCAGCGTCTTGCCGTCGTTCAGGCTCAGCAGCAGCTGGAAGACGCCAAGCTCTTCGTAGAACAGGGTCGGCTTCTGGTGGCAGGGGTAGAGCGACAGCGCCTGCACCGCTTCCCGGTAGCCGGTTGGAGCATTTTTAAGCTGAGTATGCGATTTGCCGACGCCGATGACGAGCTGAAGATCCTTCAGCTTCTCGTCGGAGCGGATATTCTGCAGGGCTTCCAGCGCCTGCTGCAGCCGGGTCCGCCCGGGTACCTTGGACTGAATGTCCAGCGCAATGACGGTCAGGCGGTTGTTCTTTAGCGTAATGAGCGGCCGGAGCGAATATTTCTCGAAAATGGAACGCAGGACAAGTGAAAGGTGAAACGTAATCGACTCCCATTCATTTTCCGAGCTGTTCCATTTTACGTTTCGGGGATTTTCGATCTCGATCAGACATACACGGTAAGCAAGCTCGTTGACAACGCCGAAATCCGGTCCGATCAAGCTCTTGAGCCGGTTTTCATCGTCAATGCGCCCGTTGATCAATTCGTCGACCCACAAATTTTCGGAAAAAAGCTTGCGCTCCTCCATGTAGCGTGTGCGCAGCAGCTCCTGGGCGATGGACAGCGAGGCGGAGTCAAGCAGCAGACAATCGAACTCCTGCGGTTTATGGGGGCATATCATCAGAATGTAGGCCCATGTCTGGTCCAGAGCGCCGACCGGCTTGAGCACGACCGTCTTGCCGCCGAATTCGCGGAAGCTCGGGGCTGCGTCCGGTTGGTGAATTCCTTCCATTTCTTCATAAAAAGCCGAGAAGAAGCGCAGCAGAGGCTCCTGCTCTTCCGGCGGCAGCGAAGGGAAGAACTGCGGCTTGCCTTGGAGCTGCATGTAGAGAATTTGCGTGCGCGTGCTTCTGGACAGCAGCTGCAGCACCTTTACCGTTCCCTGCGAGGTCAGCGTCAGCCGGTGGAACTCGCGGGAGATGCTCTCCAGCTCCCCGAGCATGCGGTGATGGCGGTTGATAATAAGTGAATGCAGATCAAGCGTAATGTCGACGAACCGAACCGTGCGGTTGAAGACAATAAGTGGAAAATCATGCTGATCCGCCAGGGAGACCAGCTCTTCTGGTACGGTGTTGAAATAAGTCCCCAGCTCGATGCACAGGCAAGCGGCGTTCTTGTGGATCAGGTACTCCAGAAACTCAAGTGAGGCGGGGAGATCGGCGCTCATCCCGATGCCTGTTGTGAGTATCATTTCCTGTCCGTGAATCAGGCTCTCGATGCTGGAGCTTTCCAGCACATGCACCCAGCGGATCGCCCGGCCCTGGCCCGAGCTTCCTCCGACGACTTTGGCGTCGGCAAACAGCGGTCTTTTCAGCGCTTCCCGAATCGTAAACACAAGTTCCCAGTCCATAGTCATCCTCCTCGTCTTGGCAGACGCCGTATATTTTTCTTGTACCGAAGTCCATTTTGAGCCTAGTTCCCTCACGTAAAAAATACACTTTTGAAATTAGACATTATGTCTAATGTAACGAAAAAATGAATTGACTATAGTGTGAATATAAATGTTAGAATAACTAACCTAAATAGGCAGAGATAAGCTTGTTTTAAAAGGGATACAGCTTATTTTACTATATAAATCTGTCGAAGTATGTAGAATTATAAGGCAAAAATCGTAATTGTGTTATATTATGTAACATACATCTAGGAGGGATAACTGATGGAACACGCTTCACCGTTGACTGCATTTTCACCTGACATGTTCATGCGAAATTTCGCTGAGGCCGAACCGGGGCTTACCCGCAAGGGCGCTGCCGAAGAATCCAACCGCTGTCTTTACTGCTACGACGCTCCTTGTATCAAGGCTTGCCCGACGGGCATTAACATTCCCTCCTTTATTAAGCGTATTGCCACGGACAACCTGCGGGGCGCCGCGCATACGATAATGGAATCCAACCCGGTAGGCGCAAGCTGCTCGCGCGTCTGTCCGACCGAAGAGCTGTGCGAAGGAGCCTGCGTCCTGAACGACGCTTCTGAGCCGATCCAGATCGGCCTCCTCCAGCGCTATGCGACCGATTGGGCAATGAATAATGACGTGAAGCTGTTCAAGGCGGGTGCTCCGAGCGGGAAAAAGGTTGCCGTGATCGGCGGCGGCCCGGCCGGATTGTCGGCTGCCAGAGAGCTGGCCCGCGAAGGCTTCTCCGTCGTGATCTACGAAGCGAGGGAACTGGCCGGAGGATTGGACACACATGGCATCGTATCCTTCCGTCTGCCGCAGTCCGTCTCCCTGTGGGAAGTGGAGCAGGTCGAGAAGCTTGGCGTGGACATCCGCACAGGCGTAAAGGTAGGGATTGATGTAACGGTGGATGAGCTGAAGGCGGAATATGACGCGATCGTGCTTGCTGCTGGTATGGGTTACGTGCCCGAGCTGGGCATCCCTGGCGAGGAGCTGGAAGGCGTGTACGACGCGATCAAGCTGGTGGAATCGACGAAGACGGGCGTGTCCGATGTGCAGCTGATGGGACAGCGCGTTGCCATTATCGGCGCGGGCAACACGGCGATTGACGCCGCAACCTGCTCCGTACGGCTTGGCGCGGCCAATGTGAAGATGGTCTACCGCCGCACCCGCGAGGAGATGACAGCCTACGACTTCGAGTATGAATTCGCCAAGCAGGAAGGCGTCGAGTTCAGCTGGCTGACGCTGCCTAAGCGCATTATCGGCGACGAGCTCGGTAAGGTGACGGGCCTTGAATGTGTAACGATGAAGCTGAGCGGCGAGGCTGGCAGCGACGGCAGACTTAAGCCGGTGCCGGTGGAAGGCTCCGAATTCATTATGCCGGTAGAAGCAGTTGTGCTGGCCATCGGGCAGAAGCGCCATACCGGCCTGATCGAGCATCTCGGCCTGGACCATGAATGGGGCGTCGTGAAGATCGACGAGGAGACCCATCGGACCTCCGATCCGCAAATTTATGCCGTTGGTGACATCGTCTTCGGCTTCGGCAAAGGCGAAGCGATGGTCGTATCCGCGGCCCAGCAGGGCAAGCTCGCCGCTCACGCGATTGTTAAGCAATTCACACCGCAGCAAGACGGCGTTGTCGGCTCTGCGGTATAAAATATTTTTCAGGGAGGGAATTATCAATGGCAGATTTGAGCATTAATCTCGCAGGGATCAAGTCGCCCAATCCGTTCTGGCTGGCCTCCGCGCCGCCAACCAATACAGGCTATCAAGTACAGCGCGCTTTTGAAGCGGGCTGGGGCGGCGCCGTATGGAAGACGCTCGGCGACCCGATCATCAACACGTCCGC
Organism: Paenibacillus durus ATCC 35681; assembly: GCF_000993825.1. Taxonomy (NCBI): domain Bacteria; kingdom Bacillati; phylum Bacillota; class Bacilli; order Caryophanales; family Paenibacillaceae; genus Paenibacillus; species Paenibacillus durus. The sequence goes on along the minus strand of NZ_CP011114.1, from coordinate 4,493,330 downwards.
GCGCTTTGCCGCCGTCAATTTCAACGGTCAGCGCGTAGCCGGCTTCAACAATATCGAGCTGATTACGGACCGTCCGCTGGATGTCAACCTCAAGGAAATCTACGAGACCAAGAAGCGCTTCCCGAATCACGCCGTGGTCGCCTCCCTGATGGTCGAGCCCAAACAGGAGAAGTGGCATGAAATTGTCAAAAGAGTAGAGGATGTCGGCGTAGACGGTCTGGAGCTGAACTTCGGCTGTCCGCACGGGATGGCGGAGCGCGGCATGGGCGCCGCATCCGGGCAGCAGCCCGATCTGGTTGAAGCGCAGACGTATTGGGTAAAAGAAGTGGCAACAACCCCCGTCATTGTCAAGCTGACTCCCAACATTACCGACATCACGGTTACAGCCCGCCACGCCGTTAAGGGGGGCGCCGACGCGATCAGCTTGATCAACACGATCAACAGTCTCGCAGGAGTGGACATTCATACCTGGAACACGATTCCCCATATCGGCGGCAAGGGCGCTCACGGCGGCTACTGCGGCCCGGCTGTGAAGCCGATCGCGCTCAACATGGTTGCCGAATGCGCACGCCACCCGGAGGTGACCGTTCCGATCTCCGGCATCGGCGGCATTTCCACCTGGCAGGATGTCGTTGAATTTATGCTGATGGGCTCAACCGCCATCCAGGTGTGTACGGCGGCTATGCATCACGGCTTCCGGATCGTGGAGGAAATGATCGACGGCCTGAACAATTATTTGGATGAGAAGGGCCTCGCATCCGTGACTGAACTGACCGGCAAATCGGTGTCTAAGTACTCGAACTGGGGCGACCTTAACCTCAACTACAAAGTGGTGGCCCGGATCAACGAGGAGAACTGCATTAACTGTAACAAATGCCATATTGCCTGCGAGGACACTTCGCATCAATGTATCGATATGCTGACGAATGCAGAAGGTAAAGCGATTCTTAAGGTGCGCGAGGAAGACTGCGTCGGCTGCAACCTATGCTCGATCGTCTGCCCGGCGGAAGGCGCTATCGACATGGTGGAGGTCGACAGCGGCCTGCCGCCGATGACCTGGAACGAGCGCCAGCGCGTCGTCGGCAGTCTAAGCGGTTCTTATTCCAAAGCGGAGGTGTTTTGAGAATGAAGAAGCTCATCAAGAACGGGACGATTGTAACGGCGGCGGATACGTTTACCGGGGATGTCGCGATCGAGAACGGAATTATTACGGAAATCGGCCTTAATTTGAAAGCAGACGGGGCCGAGATCATAGACGCTTCCGGCTGCTATGTCTTCCCGGGCGGGGTGGATCCGCATACGCATCTGGATATGCCGTTTGGCGGAACCGTAACCGCCGACGACTTCGAGACGGGCACCATTGCCGCCGCCTATGGCGGAACGACGACGGTGATCGACTTCTGCCTGACGAGCAAGGGGCTGCCTCTCCAGCAGGCGGTGAACACCTGGCATGAGAAATCGCAGGACAAAGCCGTGATCGACTACGGCTTCCACCTGATGGTGTCCGAGCTGAACGACACCGTGCTTGCGGAGCTGCCGCAAATTATCGAGAACGAAGGGATCACCTCCCTTAAAGTGTTCATGGCTTACAAAAATGTGCTCCAGTCCGACGACGGCACGCTCTTCAAGACGCTCCAGGCCGCCAAGCAAGAAGGCGCGCTCGTGATGGTCCACGCCGAGAACGGCGATGTCATTGACTATCTTGTGAGCAAAGCGCTGGCCGAGGGCAACACCGATCCGATCTACCATGCGCTGACCCGGCCTCCGGAGCTTGAAGGCGAAGCCACGGGCCGCGCCGCCTATTTGACCGAGCTGACCGATTCGCAGCTGTATGTGGTGCATGTGACCTGCGCCGAAGCGGCGTGGAAGATCGAGGAGGCCCGCAAGAAGGGGCTGCGCGTCTACGGCGAGACCTGCCCGCAGTATCTTGTGCTTGACCAGACGGCGCTTGAGAAGCCGAACTTCGAAGGGGCCAAATACGTCTGGTCCCCGCCGCTGCGCGAGCAGTGGAACCAGGATGTGCTGTGGAAATCCTTGTGGAACGGCAGTCTGCAAACGATCGGCTCCGACCAGTGCTCTTTTAACTTCAAGGGTCAGAAGGAGCTGGGCCTTGGCGATTTCTCCAAAATACCGAACGGCGGGCCGACAATTGAAGACCGGTTCACCATTTTGTACTCCGAGGGTGTGGAAAAAGGCCGCATCTCGCTGAACAAGTTCGTGGACATTATTTCGACGACCAGTGCGAAGCTGTTCGGCCTGTTCCCGCAAAAAGGGGCGATCGCTGTCGGAAGCGACGCCGACGTCGTTATTTTCGACCCGTCCGTGAAGCGGACCCTTTCCGCCGAGACCCATCATATGAACGTCGATTACAACGCGTTTGAGGGCTTCGAGGTCAAGGGAGAACCGGTGTCCGTCCTCAGCCGAGGCGAGTTCGTTATCCGCGACAAGCAGTTCGTTGGCAAGCCGGGCTCCGGCAAGTATCTGCGCCGTAAACGGTTCGGAGCCGCTCCGGTACTTCCGGCCAAAGCCGAGGTTGGCGGAGGTGTGGTCTAATGTCCGCATACGATGATTTTGCCAAGGAGAAGCAGGAGATCGACGATTTGCTGCTTCAGGGCTATACCGTTACCGGCATGCTGGAAACCCTGGATGGAGCCAAAGTGAAGTTTGACGGAGGAGAGCCGGGGAGTGAGAGCGTAGAGCTGCTGCTTCTGACGGCGGACGCCCGGAAATATGTGACGACGCTGGTTTTTGCAGGCCTGCAGAAGGTAGAGTAGCCGTTCGCCAAATTAAGGAGATTCGGGACGGCAAACAACTGTACCGCAAACGAAAAGAAACGATAGAGCGAAGCTTCGTGGACGCTAAAGAGCTCCATGGGTTTCGCTATTGTCGTTTGCGCGGGCTAGCCAACGTCAAGGACCAGGTCTTGACGACAGCAGCCGTAAAGAAAATGAAGAAGAACCTTTCATGTTATCCCTATACTCGCTCGGCGTATATCCCAAAGTTTTTCGGAATGTTTCAGTGAAATAGCTTGCTCCTGAAAATCCCGTCACATAAGCTATTTCCGAAATATGCATGTCTGTTATCCTAAGCAATTCCATGCTCTTATTTAGGCGATACCCTGTAAGATAAACAATAGGAGTTTGGTGTAGATAGTCCTGAAAAATCCGACAGCAACTGCTTTTACAAACCTTACCGGCATTTGCTATGTCCTCAAGCGTAATCTTTTTACTGTAATGCTTTTGAATATATCCAACCATTTCTTTCAACGAAGAAAGCTTGTAGTGAGTTCTCTTTTCGTTTTTTAAGGTATTGGGGTTGTGTTCAAAAAGGAGCGCCCAAATACGATAAAAAAGGCTTTGTACCGTTAGCGGATAGGACTTGTTTTTTCCAAGCTCCGTTTCATAAATCTTGATAACCGAATCGATAATCTCCTTTTCCCATGTAATTTTACTCGACAGGTGTTTATACGGAAATGTACTGTTAGCGATTATTGGTGTGACAAGTGATTGCTCCATATACTGATTTGCGCAAAGCAAAATCGGATGAAGTAAAACGTATATAAACTCGCAATCGCTTCTGTCGGCCGAATATCCGAAGTGAAGTTGCCGCGAATTAATGAAAACGCCATCACCTTCTTGTAGAACATTTACCTCTCCGTTGACATTATAGCTCATATATCCCGACAACATAATAATAAACTCGATATCGTCGTGCCAGTGGCTTGTTGCCGCATAATTAGGATAATAGGATATCTTAGCTTTGTTAGAAAGCAAGGGCAGATCGGGCGAATTATACGAAACACACTCGGAATTATCATCATACAAGTCTATTTTTACCAGCATCGGAACTCTCCTTTTACACGATTGTTATATAATAATGCTTCATTGTGGGTAGATGGTCATATAATTTTGTTATATAACAATATTGTATCAAAAATTCTTTTTATCAATCAGCAATCGAATTATTTCAACAGAGTAGTTTTGGAGGGTTTATGTATTCACTTTTGCTTGTAATCATATATATCGCGTTTATCAGTCTCGGTCTGCCCGATTCGCTTCTCGGCTCTGCATGGCCTGTGATGTACGAACAGTTTGATGTGCCAATATCTTATGCCGGAATTGTAACCATGATTATTGCCGGCGGTACAATCGTATCCAGCCTTATGTCCGACAGGCTGACAAGAAAACTCGGTGCAGGGCTTGTAACCGCAATCAGTGTGATGATGACGGCGGTCGCCCTGTTCGGCTTTTCAATTTCCGGCTCTTTAATTTTCCTTTGCCTGTGGGCAGTTCCGTACGGACTCGGAGCAGGCGCGGTTGATGCGGCCTTAAATAATTATGTTGCGCTGCACTACGCCTCCCGGCATATGAGCTGGCTGCACTGCTTTTGGGGTGTCGGAGCAGCGGTTAGCCCATACATAATGAGCTATTGCCTGACAAGCGGATTGGGTTGGAATAACGGCTATCGTTCGGTAGCTGGTATACAGATTGTGTTGACTGCGATACTTTTTCTCAGTCTTCCGCTTTGGAAAAGAAAAACAATCGCCCATAACAGCAGTGAAACGCCTGCGGCGGCTCTGAGTCTGTCGCAAGCCTTAAAGATTAAGGGAGTTATATTCATTCTTTTCACTTTCTTCGGATATTGTGCACTTGAAAGCACAACGGGGCTATGGGCAAGCAGTTATCTTGTCCGATACCGTGGAATTGATGCCGAAACTGCCGCAAGATTTGCCTCTCTGTTTTTCCTCGGCATAACCTTTGGGCGCTTTCTCAGCGGCTTCATCGCCGATAAAGTAGGCGATAAACGGCTGATTCGCTTTGGAATAATAACAATTATGTTCGGCATTGTCTTGGTTGGACTCCCTATCGGGAGCAATATCACGGTCTTGCTTGGGCTTGTCATTATCGGTCTCGGCTGCGCTCCGGTTTTTCCCTCGATTATTCACTCAACGCCTACAAACTTCGGCAAGGAGAATTCGCAGGCAATTATCGGTATCCAAATGGCAAGCGCTTATATGGGCAGCACCTTTATGCCGCCGCTCTTTGGTTTGATTGCCGATCATATAAGTATTGGATTGTATCCGATCTATTTAATGTTTTTCGCAATCCTTATGCTCTTGATGTCAGAGCGGCTGATCAGAGCTATTACGGTAAAGGAGTAACAAAATGAGAATCGAACACATTGCTTTGTATGTTGAAGATTTGGAAAGAATGCGGGATTTTTATATCTCATTTTTCGGGGCGGAATCAAATGAGGGATATCATAATGAAAAAACAGATTTCAGATCATATTTTTTGAAATTTCAAGACGGTGCAAGACTTGAAATTATGAATCATCCTAATATGGTTAAGCTTGAAAAAGATTATAGACGAAACGGGTATATTCATCTTGCTTTTTCTGCAGGAAGCAAAGAAAACGTGAATCATTTGACAAAACGTCTTGCAGATGCAGGCTTTAAAGTGATAAGCGGACCACGCACAACCGGTGACGGGTATTACGAGAGCTGTGTGCTCGACCCGGAAGATAATCAAATTGAAATCACGGAGTAAAATGAACAAGACAGGCAATACAATATGGGAGCATTATAATCTTTCCCCGCCGGGAACTCGGGCGTACGCTTTTTTAGATTGACATCATCTAATGATTACTCTATATTATTAATAACAATTAATCTCATTGAATTAATAGGAATTATGATTGATTGACCAGTTGACTGGAGATCAAGCCGAATGACGCCGTTAGGCGTATTAGGGCTTGATTTTTTTTATTCCTTGGAAAGAAGGTAGGTTCAGCCATGATAACCGTCACGAATCTGAACAAGAGCTACCGGACACGCAGCGGGACGGTTTCGGCGCTTACGGATATAAATCTGCATATCGAAAAAGGCGAAATATTCGGCATTATCGGCTTCAGCGGCGCCGGAAAATCTACGCTTATCCGCTGTCTGAACCGGCTTGAGGAGCCGGATTCGGGCAGCATTCAAATTGGCGAGACGATCATTACCGATCTGAAGGAGCGCGAGCTGCGGCTGGCCCGCCGTAAAATCGGGATGATTTTTCAACAGTTTAATCTGTTTGATTCCAAGACGGTCTTTGGAAACGTCGCCTTTCCGCTGAAGGCCGCGGGTTATAAGAAGCCTGAGATCGAGCGGCGGGTGGGCGAAATTCTCGACCTGGTTGAGCTTGGCGGCAAGGCAGGAAGCTATCCTTCCGAACTGAGCGGCGGACAAAAGCAGAGGGTAGGCATAGCAAGGGCGCTCGCCGGAGAACCGGATGTGCTGCTGTCGGATGAAGCGACATCGGCGCTTGATCCGCAGACGACCCATTCCATCCTGGAGCTGCTCGCGGATATTAACCGCAGGCTGGGCCTTACCGTTGTGCTGATCACGCACGAGATGGATGTTCTGCGCCATATATGCGGCAATGCCGCCGTAATTGAGGCGGGCCGAATCGTAGAGAACGCTCCGGTCCGGCAATTGTTCCATAACCCGCAAAGCGATACGGCCAAGCGGTTCGCCGGAATTTACGACTTCTACAACAATAGCGGGAATAGCGGACAGCTCGAAGTTCCGAAGTCGGAGGAAAGAGAGGCTGTGCTGCGATGAGAGAAGATGTAGTCAGTCTGCTGTGGGAAGGGCTGCGGCAGACGCTGTACATGGTGGCATGGTCGTCGGTCTTTGCGCTGCTCCTGGGCACGCTGCTAGGGATTACACTGGTAGTTACGGATAAGGGCGGGATTCTTGCCGCTCCCGGAGTGAACAAGGTGATCAGCACCGCAATTAACGGCGTCCGTTCCATTCCGTTCATTATCCTGATTGTGCTGCTGCTGCCTTTATCACGGCTGATTGTGGGTACTACGCTCGGTCCGACGGCGGCGATCGTCTCTTTATCTATCGGCGCGGCGCCGTTTCTGGGGCGAATCATCGAGAATGCTCTTCGCGAAGTGGGGGACGGCAAGATCGAAGCGGCCAAATCGGTAGGCGCTGGGCCGTTCACCATCATCTTGCAAGTGCTTATACCCGAAGCTTTACCCGCTCTGGTCCGGGGAATGACGATTGCTGTCATCTCCATCACCGAATTCACGGCGGTAGCCGGAGCTATCGGAGCGGGAGGACTGGGGAGCTTGGCCATCCGCTTCGGCTATCAGCGGTTCCGCACCGATATTTTGCTTGGTACGGTCCTTCTTATCATTTTGATCGTCCAGATTCTGCAATGGTCCGGCGACTATATCGCCCGTTCCATTGACCGGCGGCGCTTTAAGAACGGGTAGGGAGGCTGCCGCCGCCGGGTTTAGGTTCCCCGTTCTAGACGAGGGCTTAGGGCCTTCGAGGATATACCGGTTGTACATTCTTTTACATACATTTTCAGAGAAAGCAGGGATTAGGATGGCGAGAAAAAGAAGCTTATGGTTTGCGGCGGTCATTGTAGCGACAGGAATCTTGGCCGGCTGCGGATCGCAGAACGGGAACGGGGAAGCGGCTGCTCCGCAGACAAGCCCGGCAGAAAGTGCAGCGCCGAAGGAAGTGACAATTAAGGTCGGGGCGTCGGCTGTGCCGCATGCCGAGATTCTGGAGTTTATCAAACCGAAGCTGAAGGAAGAAGGCGTCAATTTGGAGGTAGTGACGCTGGATGATGACGGACAGCTTAATCCTGCGCTGCAGGAGAAGCAGATCGACGCCAACTACTTCCAGCACGTCCCTTATCTGGATTCCGTTAAAGGAGAGAAGGGCTATGATTTCGTAGTTACCGCCAAAGTGCATGTGGAACCGATCGGCTTCTACTCCGAGAAGCTGAAGAGCAAGGACGAAATCCCGCACGGCGCGAAAATCGGCATCCCGAACAATCCCTCCAACGAATACCGGGCGCTTGTGCTGCTTCAGCAGCAAGGGCTGATCAAGCTGAAGGACGGTATTACGACTTACGAGGCAACTCCTAAAGATATCGTGGATAACCCGCACAACCTGGAGTTCGTCGAGGCGGATTCGGCTACCCTTCCGCGTTCGCTGCCCGATCTGGACGGAGCCATCATCAACACCAACCTCGTTCTGGAGGCAAAGATTGATCCCAAGACAGCGCTGTTCCGCGAAGATGCGAATTCGCCTTATGCCAACGTAGTCGTTGTCCGCAAAGGCGATGAGAACCGCGAGGAGATCAAGAAGCTGGATGCAGCCCTGACCAGTCCGGATGTCAAAAAATTTATCGAAGATAAATACGGCGTCGCTGTCGTTCCGGCTTTTTAGATAATTGCCAATGAAACTTTAGTGTCAGCAGAAAATAAAGTATTAGACTCGATGGCTATGTTCCACGCGGTTCTCCCAATTGTCATACCGTCAGACTTCATAAAATAAGTTTTAGACTGACCCTAGAAACTGAAACAGCGACAGCAAAGGACGAGAAAATAAAGTCCTAGACTGTCGCTGTTTTATTCGCTTGTTGGCCGTCGTGCCTGATCCCGAGCATATCCGCGATCTGCTCCTGTGTCGGGTAGCAGCTGCCGGTCTCGTCCATATGCGAAGCAATGGCGAGCAGTACGGCCAGGCGCTCGGATCCCAGCTCGCGGATATGCTGCGTGTCGGCTGTCGGAGGACAAGTTTTTATCTAGTAGGCTTCAAAAAAACTTTATAGCATATATCATGGGCAAAAGTGCTTTGTTTATTGGGATCTGCGTCATAATTATAATCCGCCGGGTTTGTGTCAAAACTATACATAACGTTTGTCACAATATAGAGTTTGCTATTCCATAGAAGAAGCTCGCCTGTTCTTGGAATGAACGGCAACGCAACCAGATCAGAATATTCAGCGCGCGGATCCTCATTTAATACAATTGCCAACTCAATAACTTTCAAATGCTCACCTCAAAAATGTAAAATATCATTAAAAAATAACTACTACTCTCGGACCTACAAAGCAAGATGCTGGGCCTTTATCTGTATAAATTTGGGCGACCGCGCCAACGCTGTAGGTTCCTGGTGTATAGTATGTCTAATTTTTAGTGAAAGTCACACCTCCAGCATTAGGGCCGCTAAAGTTTTCTGCTGCCGCTGGAGCCTTAGTTGAAAGTGTGGTTGTGCTTGTAGGTTCCGGAGCCGTCGAAACTTCGCTAGCGAAAGTAACCTTGCCTGTGGTAGTAAAAGTAAGCAACAAAACAGCGATAATGGCTAAGTTTCTGAAGAGAATTTTACCTGACTTAATCAAGAATAACAACTTCTTCGCTTTATAGTTTGAGATATTTCATGTTTTAAAACGAAAAAAGCCCCTGCTGTTTTGCAGAGGCTCGTCCGATATGTGATTTAACTAATGGTCTACCCCATGGCATTGAACTAACGTTCTCCGTTAGTTCAATAAAATGAGCAGCTAGCATCCGCCGAGCATAGAAAGACCGCCATTGAAGGCGGTTTACAAAATTTATTATTTCTGCCCAACAATAAGTCCTGGGGATATTAAGATTGCATCTGTTTACAAACCGTATTCCAAACATAGAGAGGAAACCTGAGATGATTCGCTGTAAGCCTTGATTTTATACATCAAAAGGAATTAAATCAGTTAGGTCACAGCCACTCACCCTATTTAGAGCGTCTCAACCAATTTCTGAATCTTTGAGTGGGAAATTAAATATACAGGCCCCATTATGTCTATTTTGCCGTCCTTTACACGCATAGCGCTCTCCTGTTCTGCCGCATAAACATCAATCTCTTCAGACAAGGGGAACAGGTAGCCTTGAACAAACGCGGCGTAGTCGCGTTTAGAATGAGATTCATAGGCAAAATGATCAAAGCCAATACCATCATAAATAGTACTTGTTTCAACTTCATAGCCAGTGTTTTTCAAGCTTAACCATTTTGCAGCCATGTTTATCGCACCGGCGCTGGCACCCATTATAACGGCATTGCTGCTTTTAATAACATCGGATAATTCATATTCCGCCAAAAAATCGTTCTGCAAAACAGGATCTCCACCGCATAAAAAAATGACAGAAGCGTTTTGAATTAATCGCTGGGCATCTTCCTTCTGCATGCGGTTATCAATTAAATGATATTCATTAAAAATAATGTTAGCCTGATTCAACCATGTCCATTCAGAAACATCATCAATGTTAATTTGCTCAACTTTATAACCAGACGGTTGAGCGCTAATCATAACAAGCGATTTTCTGTCTTTTATATCCTCATGCAACCATTGGACCAGCTTCTCTGGAAAAAAATCATTAAACCAACTGAGATAGTAGTGAGTTTTCAAACTTAATTACCTCCATATGTACTATTTACATTCATCCATTCTTAACGATAAAACCTATTATACACGCTAGAAAGATGAACGGTTCTTCAGCCATTTCGCTTACACTCCCTTGTACACTTTTCATAAATTCAACCCTATATTACCATAACCTGGAATTGGAGTATGTGAAATATGTTTCCACGTTATCCTGCCCGTTAGTTTAATGAAGTGACGGTAGTCTAATACTATATTTTCTCAGTCTACAACTTTATTTTCTTTAGACATTTAATACAATCCATTTTTGAGGCTGTCCTAAAAGCAGGTTTCTAAAATCTTTAGGGACTCCCCACATAAAAAACAGCAAACCGGCCGGTCAAGGAATTCATCCTTGGCCGGCCGGTTTCATTTTGTCTACCGCATGTTTCTTCAGCAAATTATGGGCGAGCGAAAGCCGCCTGACCTCCATGCTCACCCCCGATCTTCCGGGTTCCTTTCGCCTTGGTACATGCCTTCATTAGCAGATAGTCCTCACAGCTTTCACGCCGGTGTATCCGCAGCTTCAGTTCATATCCACTACACGTTTTACTCCGCTACTATCCGTTTTACTCCGGCTTTCCTGCACAAAAACGCAGTTTTCGACCAATTCCGCGCACCTATTGAGAGCTCCATTAGAAGAATTATACAGCAATTTGGTGAAATTTGTCGATCCAGATATTGTATTTGAGCTGGCGTATTCCGATAAATCAAATATATGAGGAAGAGCTGAAGTTAAAAACGGTTAGAGGAAGGGGATTCAATGAGAGTGAGAGTAAAATGTATAAGTAATAAAGTAAGAGGTGTACTGTGCGCAGCCCTTGTTGGATTATTATTTTCTTTTGGATTTGTTGGATCGAACGAAGCCTTTGCGTATGGTGAATTAAATCGTCCGGAGTATCACATTACTCCTCAAGCAGAGTGGATGAACGACGTCCAAAGACCTTTATACATCAACGGTCAACACCATCTATACTATCTTTATAACGACGACTTTTCATTGGGTGGAAATGGCACAGAGTGGGCTCATGCGGTATCTACGGATTTAGTTCACTGGGAGCGAAAACCAGTAGCTATAGAAAAATATAAAACTCCGTATGGAGACCCTTGGACGGGCAGTGCGGTTATCGATGAAAATAACACAGCAGGGTTTGGTAAAAATGCTGTAATTGCGCTAGTAACGATGCCGTTTGAGGGACAATCTACTCACCTTTGGTATAGTACAGATGGCGGAAATTCCTTTAAACATTATGATATCGTCCAGCATAACCCAACAGGAAGTGCCGATTTTAGAGATCCCAAAATCATTTGGCATGAACCAACCCAAAAGTGGGTCATGCTATTAGCAGAAAGAGATAAAGTGGGATTTTATACCTCTTCTAACTTAAAAGACTGGGAGTATGCTTCTTCTTTTGTCAAACAGGATATTGGAATTGTTGAATGTCCTGATCTTTTTCAATTGAACGTAGATGATAATAGCGACAATAAAAAATGGGTCTTGGTGGTAGGGGGAAATGGGTTTAATTATGGTGTAACCACAGGTTCCAGTTACTTTGTAGGTGACTTTGATGGAAGGGGGTTTCATGCTGAAACTCCTGTCAAATGGCTGGAACAGGGCGCAGACTCCTATACAGGGGTTACTTGGGATGCTCCGTATACCAATGGGAACTTCAGGTACTTTATTTCGTGGATGAATAATTGGAATTACGCACGTCAGCTCCCGTGGGATACGTTTAATGGAAATACGAGCATTGTAAGAGAAATACGGTTAAAAACAACAACAGACGGATTAAAGCTGGTACAAAAACCAATATGGAATCTTCCGGACAATTTTTCCACAATATTGGATATAAGAGGGGTAGATATATACACTGGCCAAGAGAATATTTTTAAAGATTTTCACGGACTTTCTTATACTATTGAGACCCAAATCGATGTCGGAGATTTAACGGAAGGAAAGTTTGGGTTTTTTGTTAGAGATGGGGATGGGCAGTATGCAGACCTGACATATGATAAATCAATAAATGAATTTGTGTTCAATAGGGAAAATTCAAGGATAAAGGTTGATGTTGAGGAGTTCAACAGACCGCAAAGAGTGATTGTACACCCGAAAGAGGGGAAAATTAAGCTGGAAATATTAGTGGATAAGAATGCCGTCGAAGTATTTATCAATGACGGGGAATACGTGCTGAGTAATTTAATATTAAATGATTTGTCTTCAGATGGATTGAGACTATGGACAGATGGGCATGTACATTTAGAGTACCTAAAACTAAGGGATTCTAATAAATTTACGATCAGCTAAAAAAGGCGCCTATGGGTAATGTACAACAGAATGCCTCAAAGGAGACGTTAGTTCCGATGAATTATGAAATTGTGCATACGAATACGTTCACATATGAAACGCAAGTCGATCAAAGCCTGAATACGATCCGGCTTAAACCCTTGACGGATGAAGTACAACGGCTGCTGATGTACCGGGCGGAGATCACACCGGCTTCCCTGACGAAGGAATATACCGATTTATGGGGCAACCAGGTGGAGACCTTTTTTATACCCGAGAAGCATAATCTGCTGGAAGTGAAGACCACGTCGGTCGTGAGCATTCAGCGGGGCTCCTTTATTCATGAAATCCGGTATTCGAAGCGGATGCAGGATATTTTTCATTCTCAGCAATTCCGGCAGCATTATCTGTCCTATCTGAACGAGACCGACTATACCTTGCTGCACCCGGAACAGTTGTCGGAAGTGAAGCGCGGGCTGGGCGAGATGGATAATCCCGTGCAGTACGCTTTACGAGTCATGAATTATGTATACGAAACGTTCACCTATTGCGGAGAGGCGACAAGCGTGGATACGCTGGCCCGGCAGGCTTTTGAGCTGAAAAAAGGGGTGTGTCAGGATCTGGCCCATATCATGATCGGCATCCTGCGCGCGGGCCGCATCCCGGCCCGGTATGTAAGCGGGTATTTGTACGTCGGCCAAGATTCCGCCCTTAAGGGCGATGCGGCCACTCATGCCTGGGTCGAGGTCATGGTGCCTGGCATCGGCTGGGTCGGCCTTGACCCGACCAATAATGTGGAGGCGCTGGACAATCACATCCGTGTTGGAACAGGGCGCGATTATGCGGATGTCAGCCCGCTGCAGGGCGTGTACCGCGGGGGCAGCAGCACGCTTGAAGTCGGCGTGTCCGTGACGCTGCTGGAGTAACGCGGGGACTAAAGGCCGGAGCAGCCGGAAGAACAGAGTGCGGATTTCGGCGCGGCATACTCTTCCGGATAAAGTCATGCCGAGTAGGAGCTTGGCTTCGGCACACCGGCCCCGGCCACCCGCTATGCTGCACGGCAGCGAATGGCTAATCTGCCGGAAGCGCATGGCGGATCGGCCGCAAGCGCGCCGGACTGCTCGCGTTAACGTCCCGCCTCGTATTCCGTCCGCAGAATCGACAGGATGTGAAGCGAATCGAACCTGTCGTCGGCCTTTACGCATTCCCGCAAGGTGCCTTCCGGAGTGAAGCCGGCCCCCTCGTAAATATGGCGCGCTTTGGCGTTATGCGTCTTGACGTCCAGCCATAGGCGGTGTGCGGATGTGCTGCGGAACAGCCATTCCTTAAGCAGCCGGAGCGTTTCTTTGCCGTAGCCGCTTCCTTTTTTCACCACGACTATACGCTTGATGCATATCGACAGATTGGGATCGGTAAGACCCGTTACGATCACATATCCCGCTTGCTCCCCCGCCGCATCTTCGATGATGATGTGCAAAATATCGGGGTCCCGCAGTGCATTCCGATGTTCTTGCTCATTCCATTGGCCTACATAAAGGCTGTTGTGCCGATCCCGCTCGGCCTCAATCACGAATGCCAAGTCGCCCTCTTCCGTCTTCCGCAGACGTATTTTTCCTGATTCGATCAAATTCCGCTCTCTCCTTCCATAAATTTTCATAATTATATATTAAAGAAGAAGTTTTGTCGCCCTGACATCTGTTAGAATACGGGAGTACACTGTTTTCTGTAAATATTCATTTGTTTGCAAAAAGACACTCGCGGCTTTGGCCCGGGGTAGCTGACGTGATATAATTAAGAATCACAAAACTTCTTAAGAATGAGGAAAATATATGGATTCCATAAATCAACCTTCCAGGCCCCCGCAAAAAGCGACCATCGCCGATGTGGCCAAAGCGGCGGGGGTTTCCAAAACGACGATATCCCGCTATTTAAGCGGAGACTATAAATCCATCTCCGAAGCTACCCTGCAAAGAATTAAGCAGAGTGTGAAGGAGCTTCGCTACCGGCCAAGCCGACTGGCAAGAGGCCTGCGGCAGGACCGCAGCTACTCCATCGGCATGATTTTTGCCGACATTTCCAATCCCTTCTCCACCTCCGTTCTTAAGGGGGCCGAGGACGTGTGCACGAAACAGGGGTACAGCATGATTGTGTGCAATACGGATAACGATCCCGAGAAGGAAAAAAATTATATCGCGATGCTCCATGCCCAGCGCGTTGACGGGCTGATCATCCACCCGACCGGACAGAACCTGGAGAATCTGCAGGAACTCTCGGAGGACCAAATTCCGATCGTATTGATCGACCGCAGCATCCCGGGACTTGAAGTCGATACGGTCGGAACCGATAATGACAAGGCCATGACCGAAGCGACGGGGTATTTTCTTGAGCAGGGATTTGAGCGGATCGGATTCTTCTCGCAGCCTATTCAGCATGTCAGCTCCCGGATTGAGCGGGCCCAGACCTTTGTCCAGATTCTGGCTGCGGCCGGACATCCGAGCGTCGACGATATTTACGAATATGAGCCCCGGATCCAGGGGCAGTTCGACGAACAACTGGACCGGTTTATTGCCGAGACGCAGGGTCAATACCGCATGATTTTTGCGGTCAACGTAGTGACCCAACTGAAATTGATCAACGCTCTGCAGAAGCGGGGGCTCCGTATCCCCGAGGATGTCGGCTTTGCCGGTGTTGACGATTCCGAGTGGGCTCCCGTTGTGGGCTCCGGACTTACAACCATTGCGCAGCCAACTTATGAGATCGGCAATAAGGCGATGGAGCTCATTCTGGAGCGTATTGCCGGCGATAATGGGCAGCCGGGGCATTATGCCCTGTCTGCGAATTTGATCACAAGAGGCTCAACTCCTTCACGAAATGCTAAGATCCTGTGAACTGTATTGACTGGGGAGCCTCCCCTCATGTATCTTAATGCCAGTGGAACCGATACCGATAACCGATTCCATTCCTAATCGATTAGCGTAGGTTGTGAAAAGTGTCACGTAGGGTCGCTTTTAACTAAAGCGGCTCATCTTTAGAAGTTTAATGGAACCGATACCGTTTATCGGTACCATTAGCAGGGCGATACGTGGAGGCAGTTAACCACACGCCGAATTCTAGGGATTTGAAGGACTATTTTTTGACTAAAGGAGAATTTGGGATGACTCAGGTATTTACAACAACGGCTTCCCTGGGGCCTCTGGCCGCAGACGGTGGACAGGAATTATGTATCCCGGTAGCCATAGCCGCAGGCTGTGCCGGTATTGAAATCCGCAGAGAGCTGTTTCGGGAGGAAACCCCTCGCCTGGACGATCTGAAAGGCTTGATCAGAAAGGGTCAGCTTGTAAGCGTTTATTCGGCACCCATTGAGTTGTGGAAGGCGGATGGTTCGCTGAATGTGGAGAAGCTGGGTGTTGTTATACCGGAGGCGCTGTCAATCGGAGCAGTATGGCTCAAGACTTCGCTTGGGCATTACAAATCCGGAGTATCGGATCTTGAAGGGCTGAAGAAGTACTGGAAGAGCCTTGTATCCGATTCGGACGCTTTGGAATTGACGGTTGAGAATGACCAAACACTTCATGGCGGTAATGTACTGAAGCTCCGGAAATTTTTTGAAGATTGCCAAGAAGCGGGGCTTTTTATCCAGATGACCTTTGATATCGGCAACTGGGAATTTACCGAAGAAGAAGCCATGAAAGCGGCGGCGGAACTAAACAAATATGTCGGCTATATTCATTTAAAACATGTAGAGAAAATCGATGGGAAGCTGGTAACTCTGGGACTTCCGGAAGAAAAAGATAGCCTCTGGCGTAACATTCTGGATCTGCTCCCGCGCGATGTGCCGCGCACAATTGAGTTTCCGGTTGAAGGTGAAGATGTTGAAGAGGTTCTGCGGCAGTATGTATCCATGATATCGGAAGCATGAGTTTACGCTTTCGAGGCCCATATTGCGAAGTGCACACTTTAGGAGGAATGGTTATGAAAGCATGCGATGTTGTAACATTCGGAGAAGCCATGGCTATGTTCATCGCCGATCGTCCGGGCGAGCTGCATCAAATCGAACAATTCACAAAGGCTCTTGCCGGAGCGGAAACAAATGTCTCCACGGGTCTGGCACGCCTCGGCTTTGGCATGCGGTGGATCAGTAAGGTCGGAAATGACGCATTTGGAAAATTCATTATTGATGCTCTTCGCAAAGAGAACGTTGATGTGGATGCCGTATTTACGGATGAGCGTTATCCGACAGGATTTCAAATGAAATCCAAGGTCTTGGACGGAGATCCGCAGGTTCAATATTTCCGTAAAGGCTCCGCCGCCAGCACAATCTGCCCGGCAGATGTCGATATGCAATACTTTACCACTGCAAAGCATCTCCATTTGACAGGAATTCCTGCGGCAATCTCGGAATCCGCCCGCGAGCTGTCCTTTGAAGCGATTAAAGCAATGAGAGCGGCCGGACGGAGCATTTCTTTTGATGTGAATCTGCGGCCGAAGCTGTGGAGCAGCGAAGCGGAAATGATCGAGAACGTCAATGCCCTGGCTGTTCAGGCGGATTGGGTGCTTCCGGGCGTAGGAGAAGGCAAGCTGCTCACCGGTTATTCCGATCACAGGGATATTGCGGCTTACTATCTTGACCGCGGAGTGAAGCTTGTTGCTGTGAAGCTCGGACCAGAAGGCGCATACTACCGCACACCGACTGAAGAAGGCGTTGTTGAAGGCTTCAAAGTAAAGGCGGTCGATACGGTTGGAGCCGGTGACGGTTTTGCGGTCGGCGTAATCAGCGGTCTGCTTGACGGTCTGGCGGTTAAAGAAGCGGTACGCCGCGGTAATGCGATCGGAGCCCTTGCCGTAACGGCAGAAGGTGACGCGGAAGGATTGCCTACCCGTGAGCAGCTGGAAGCCTTTATGAATGCATCCGTTATAACTCAATAAGGAGAGAAACGATTATGGATAACAAAAAGCTGGCGCCCAGCCGGTGGCTGAAACTGATTCCTGTTATATTTTTTACTTATAGCTTGGCCTACCTGGACCGCGCAAACTACAGTTTCGGTTCGGCATCCGGTATGGCGGATGATCTGCATATTACTCCGTCCGCTTCCTCGCTGCTGGGCGCGCTGTTCTTCCTGGGATACTTCTTCTTTCAGATTCCCGGCGCGACTTACGCCGCCAAGAGAAGTGCGAAGAAACTCGTATTTTTCTGTCTGATCTTGTGGGGATCATGCGCTGCTGCGACCGGTCTTGTAAACGATATCCGAGTTCTCTATGTCATCCGGTTCACACTTGGAGTTGTAGAAAGCGCTGTAATGCCGGCGATGCTGGTCTTCCTCAGCAACTGGTTCACCAAAAGCGAACGTTCCCGTGCGAATACGTTCCTGATTCTCGGAAATCCCGTTACGGTTCTGTGGATGTCTATTGTCTCCGGATATCTGGTACATGGCCTCGGATGGCGGCATATGTTTGTCGTAGAAGGTCTGCCTTCCATAATTTGGGCATTCTTCTGGTGGAGGCTGGTTAAGGACAAACCTAGCGAAGCCAAGTGGTTGTCCGACAACGAAAAGAAAGATCTTGAACAAGCGCTTCTTGAAGAACAAAAGGGTATAAAAGAAGTCAAGAACTACCGTGAAGCGTTCAAGAACCCGAAGGTTATTATGCTGTCCATCCAATATTTCTTCTGGAGTATCGGTGTTTACGGTTTTGTGATGTGGCTTCCGTCCATTCTTAAAGAGTCTTCGGGCATGGGAATTGTCAATGCAGGCTGGTTGTCCGCAGGCCCGTACCTGGCAGCCATCATCGGTATGCTTGGCGTATCCTACTACGCTGACCGTACCATGAACCGCAAAGGCGCCGTTTGGATTTGTCTGCTCATCGGCGCGGTCGCCTTCTATGGTTCTTATTTGATCGGAGCCTCGAACTTCTGGCTGTCCTACACGCTGCTGGTTATCGCTGGCGGAGCGATGTACGCGCCATATGGACCTTTCTTCGCCATCATTCCGGAAATTCTCCCCAAGAACGTTTCGGGCGGCGCGATGGCGCTGATCAACAGCCTTGGAGCGCTTGGTTCCTTCGCAGGCTCTTACATTGTAGGTTACCTGAACGGCTCTACCGGTTCACCTGACGCCTCCTTTATCTTCATGGCGCTGGCGCTCGTTGTATCCGTCGTAATGACCATTGTGGTAAAAACTCCGAAGGGAACCCTCCCTGACGAGAAAATGGCAGCGTAAATTTCATCCTGGAAGATACGGCGCGCCTGTCAATTTTGGCACAGCGTCGTCTCTTCCCTTTATGTATTATTAATAATGTAGGATTGACATATTCGTTCAGAAAAAATCAAGTAGACAAAATCAAGCAGTAAAACTTGGAGGGAATTATTATGAGCAACCGGATTTCTACCATCTCGCCGTTTACCAGAGCAATTCTGAAGGCCCATCTGTGTTCCTGCGGAGTAGACTACTCCAAAATGGATAAGCCTGTCATCGCCGTAGCCAACTCCTGGAACGAAATCGTGCCGGGACATGTGCATTTGCGCCAATTGGCTGACCGTGTAAAGGCAGGGATCGAGGCTGCTGGCGGTCTGGCGCTCGAATTCAACACCATCGCCGTTTGCGACGGAATCGCGCAAGGGCATGAAGGCATGAAATATTCGCTGCCGAGCCGCGAAATTGTAGCCGACAGCGTGGAAACGATGGTGAAGGCGCATGGTATTTTTGACGGCATGGTCGTCCTTAGCTCCTGCGACAAAATCGTTCCAGGCATGCTGATGGCAGCCGCTCGCTTGAACCTGCCGGGTCTGGTTGTACTTGGCGGAGTTATGCCGAACCACATCAAGCCGAAGGAATCCAAAGCGGCAAGACGGGCATTCCTCGACGGAAAGCTGGATGAAAAAGGTCTGGTTGAAGTGACCAACCAATACTACCCGGGTCCTGGAGCGTGCCCGTTCCTCGGAACGGCGAACACGATGCAGGGATTGTCCGAGGCGCTCGGCATGGCTATGCCGAATACGTCCTGGATGCAGGCATTGTCGGACGAGCAGTTGGACGCTGCTGAAGCTGCCGGACGTCAAGCCGTAGAGCTGGTGAAGAAAGGCATTACGCCGAGCCAAATCATGACCCGCGAAGCGTTCGAGAATGCCATTTCCGTGCTGCTCGCTATGGGCGGCTCGCTGAACGCGTGCCTGCATCTGCCGGCGATTGCGCATGAACTCGGCATCGAACTGCCGATGACCCTGTTCGACGACATCAGCCGCCGCGTACCGTTCCTGGCGGGTGTAACGCCGAATAACCAAGAATATACCACGAACGACCTGCAGCGTGCCGGCGGAATGAAGGCTTTAATGAAGGAACTCGGCGGATTGCTGCACACCGGAGCTCTGACCGTGACAGGCGATTCCGTGGAGAACAACATTGCGGATGCGTCTGTACTCGACCGCGATGTTATCCGCACGCTGGAAGAGCCGCTCGACAAGGAAGGCGGCGTAGCCGTACTGGTAGGCAACCTGGCTGTAGACGGCGCGCTGATCAAGCAGTCGGCGGTAGCTCCTGAGCTGAGAAGCTTCACGGGACCGGCTAAGGTGTTCAACTCCGAGGAAGCCTTCTCGGAAGCCTATGAAGCGGGTCTGATCCAGGAAGGCGACGCCGTCGTCATCCGTTATGAAGGACCGAAAGGCGGACCTGGTATGCGCGAGCTGCACCGCTGTACGGAAATCCTTGGCAAGTTCAAGCGCGCCGCGCTGGTAACGGACGGCCGTTTCTCGGGCGCGACGTCCGGCCTGTCGATCGGATATGCGAGCCCTGAAGCCGCTGAAGGCGGAACGATTGCGCTGGTACAGGACGGCGATATGATTGAGATCGATATCGCCAGCCGCAAGCTGCAGCTGCATGTATCGGATGAAGAACTGGCGAAACGTGCGGAGCGTCTGGAAGAGTTCAAGATTGAAGCCAGCAAGCTGCTGCGTCTGTATGCACAGCATGCTTCCTCGGCTTCAAAAGGCGGCGTTCGCGTCGTGTCCGAAGGCAAGAGCGAGGCTCCAGCTGTGAAAGAGGGGGTAACCGTATGCCAAAAGTAGTTGCACTGCCGCGTTCTTTCTCCCGTTCGGAGGAAGCGAAGGAAATGCTGCTTCAGGCGGGATTCGAGGTCATCTGGAATACGGAAGGCCGTCCGCTGAAAGAAGCGGAGCTCATCGAAGTAATCAAGGGCGCGGATGCGCTGATTACCGGGATCGACGAGGTGACTGCGAAGGTGCTGGAAGCGGGCGCTCCGACCTTGAAGGTTGTTGCAAAATACGGCGTCGGCTACGATAATATTGACGTGGAAGCCGCGAGCCGTCTGGGCATTCCGGTCACGATTACACCGGGCGCTCCTACCCGTTCGGTAGCGGAGCTGGCGCTCACCCTGATGCTGAGCGTCGCCCGCCATATTCCGCAAATGAATGCGGGAGTAAGGGACGGAGGCTGGGGCCGCACTACCGGCTCGGAGCTCGGAGACAAAGTGCTGGGCGTTGTCGGTCTCGGCGCTATCGGAGCCGAAGTCGTAAAGCGTGCCGTTGCATTTGATATGAAGGTCATTGCGTATGACGCGTTTGTCCGTCAAGACATGATCGACAAGTATGGTGTGCAGTACGTTACCCTTCCGGAACTGTACGCGCAGTCCGATTTCATTACTCTGCATGCTCCGGCGATTCCTGAAACGGTCGGTATGATCAACAAGGAATCTCTGGCGCAAATGAAGAAGTCCGCAATACTGATCAATACGGCACGGGGCGACCTGGTCGTTGAGCAGGATTTGTACGAGGCTTTGTCCTCGGGGCAAATCGCGGGCGCGGGTCTGGATACCTTTGTTCAGGAGCCGCCGGCAACGCTGGATATCGTCGGACTGCCTAACGTGGTGACTTCCCCGCATGTCGGCTCCAACACGGTAGAGGCCGGTTACCGCATGGCGAAGATGGCTGCGGAAGAAGCCATCCGTGCGGTTAACGGAGAAGCGCCTAAATTCCCGGTCAAGGCCCCGGTTAGCAAGTAATCGAAGCCAATACGTTCGCATTATCATCTCATATTAAGCAAAGGGGAACTGGAAATGAAAAAGCTGCGCATCATTAATCAAATACATGAGGGAGGCGTTGTCGCGGTGCTCCGCGGGAACTCCCCCGAAGAAGTCGTGGAAATGGCGAAGCAATCGATCGCTGGAGGCATCAAGATTATCGAGGTTACGCTGACCGTGCCGTTTGCCTTGAGAGCCATTGAGAAGCTGGCCGCCGAATACTCTTCGAGCGCGCCTGCCGACTCCGATAAATATGCCGTTATCGGCGCGGGAACCGTGCTCGACCCTGAGACTGCGCGCGCCGCTATCCTAAGCGGATCGGAATTTGTGGTTGGACCTTCTCTGAATCCGGATACGGTTAAGCTGTGCAATCGGTACCGTGTGCCTATCATGCCGGGGGTTATGACGGCGAAGGAAATTCAGGAAGCACTCGACCTGGGTGTTGATGTTGTGAAGCTGTTCCCTGGAAATCTGTATTCCCCGTCCATGATCAAGGCCTTTAAAGGCCCTCTGCCGCAGGCGAATGTGATGCCGACAGGCGGCGTCAATCTGGAAAACCTTAAAGATTGGATCAAAGCCGGAGCATTTGCTGTTGGCATCGGCTCCGACCTGACCACAGATGCCCTGCGTGAGAAGGATTACAGTCTCGTTGCCAAGAAATCGGCTCAGTACATCGAGGCGTTCAAAGCAGCGATTAAATAAGGCTGCTGTTAATGAAAAAGGTTGGCCCATCGTCCTGTGTGAGCGGACGGCGGGCCAACCTTTTTCCATTCTCAGAACGTTTTGCCGGTACCAGGAAGCTCCTCCCGGTATTTGAACGTTCTTTTTTCCAGCGCCGCCAATGAATAATTGATGGCAAGTCCGAGCAGAGACAGCGCAATCACGATGGCGAACGTTTCCGGAGGTTTGACATTTTATTCAATGCCCAAAAATAAGAAAGCCGTAAGGGAACGCCGTCGATTGCTGAAGAACGAATTTGCATATAGGGATGGGGAGATTTCCAGAAGGGAAATCCGCACAGTTATCATGTATAATAGGGCTGTTGAAATCATTGGATAGATGAGGAGCGCTTAGGTCCGTTATGTATGCACTCAATGCCATCTCCTGGCTGACCGAGGAGAATCTGCGGGACATGCTGGAGCGTTACCGGTCGCTCGGTCCTTTCCCTGGGATTGCGCTGACCTTTATGAAATCATTTGTTCCGCCGCTGCCAACTCTGCTTATCGTCGGCCTGAATGCGGCGGTGTACGGGTTATGGCTCGGTTTTTTGTACTCCTGGGCTGGTCTTGTAGCTGGCTGTCTGGCAACTTTCCTGATCATCCGCAAAATCGCCTCTCAGCGCTTCTTGCGCAAATGGGCGCAGCGGCCGAAGGTGGCCAGAGCCATGGAGTGGGTACGGCGCAGCGGTTTCAGCTTTGTGTTCCTGCTGAGCTTGTTCCCGGTTGGGCCGTTCGTTATCATTAATATGGCCGCCGGGCTTGCCGGTATGCGGCTGCGCTCCTATCTGCTGGCTCTGGCCGCAGGCAAGGCGGTTATGGTGTTCGCCGTATCGAATATCGGCAATGATGCCGGACGGTTCATCCGAAATCCCGTTGAAATGATCTATGTGGTGCTGTTCGTTCTGCTGTCGCTGTGGGGTGTCAAGTCGATTGAGGGTTATTTTTCAAGACTCACACGCAGCGGTGGAAGCTCATAGTTCAAACTCCCTTAAGAAAAGAGGAATGCGACAGATGAAGTATCGAAAGCTTGGAAGTACGGGTCTTAACGTATCGGTTATCGGAGTGGGCACTTGGCAGTTCGGAGGTGAATGGGGGAAGGATTTCGCTCAGAAAGAAGTCGATGAAATGCTGGACAAGGCCGGCGAGCTCGGCATCAATCTGATTGATACGGCTGAATGCTACGGAGATCATCTCTCTGAAAAGTTTATCGGCAGCTACCTGAGCCGCCGCAAACGCGAGGACTGGATCGTCGCGACCAAGTTCGGCCATCATTTCAGCGGCCATCTCAAACGGGAACAGCTGTGGAGCGCGGACGATGTGCTGAAGCAGCTGGACGACTCGCTGCGCGCACTCCAGACGGAGTATATCGACCTGTACCAGTTCCATTCCGGCACCGACACCGAATATGACAACGACAAGCTGTGGAATATGTTGGACGCTCAGAAGCGGGCGGGGAAAATCCGGCACCTGGGTGTTTCCATCAGCACCGCGAATGACGGCGTTCATCAGACGTCCTCCGCTCCGGAGATCGGCGCCGAGGCGATTCAGGTAGTCTACAACCGGCTGGAGCGTCAGCCGGAAGAGAAGCTGTTCCCGCTGTGCAAGGAGCATAACCTTGGGGTGCTGGCCCGGGTTCCGCTGGCGAGCGGATACCTCAGCGGCAAATACAAGGCCGATGCGGTGTTCCAGACCGGTGATGTGCGGGCGAACCATGATGCGAAGAAGCGGGAGGAGCAGCTGCGCATCGTTGCCGAAATCGCCGCAAGCGAAGTGCCGGCCGGCCTCAACATGGCGCAGTGGGCGCTGGGCTGGTGCCTGCAGCATCCCGCGGTGACGAGCGTGATCCCAGGCTGCAAAGATGTGCAGCAGGTCATCTCAAACGCTCAGGCCGCTGATCTGGATATGGTGGCGGAAGCGTAGTCTGGGGCGGTAAGAAGGGACATGAGGCCTGGCCGGGATAGAGTGGAACGGAGCAACCGATGGCGAAAATAATGCCAACGACAATGCCGCTGGCAGCGCCCGCTCCAATAGAGGGGAACGTCAGGGGCCGTGCCGCGTATCGTACTGAGCCGTAAATGAAGGAGCGAGGCGGTAAGGATGGGAATGGGAGCCGGACCGGATATTTTGGCTGGACTGGACTGTGGAGGGCTAGAGGGGAACGGAGCAGAATGTAGGGGGACGGATAAAGCGGAAAAGTTCCCCTTTATTTTGCCTGAAATCGGGCTTTTCCAAGGTTGGCCGGGAAAAGCTCCCTCTTAATTCCGCGTTTAAGCCGGAATGGACAGGGAAGCGGGAAATAAGCTGGAGCTTTTCCTGTTCAGCGAATAAAAGTGCGCTGTAATTTATGAATAAGCGGGAGGATTTCCGCTTCATGGAGAGGCTTGCCTGCGGTCTTGGGCAAGCCTTTTATACAGCAAGGACAGGAGACGAGCCGCCGAGAATGGAGCAAAGTACGCCATCCTCTGCGGCTCGTTGCTTCAGGGCTAAGGGGGAGGGCACCCCCGCAAAGCTCCGCCTCAGAGGGCTGCTTCGGACGCGTTCCGCCCAGGCGGCCCTGGCTCCGGTCAGCGACCGCTCAAGCAGCCCGCCTCACACCCCGCAAAAGCGTGCCGTCCTCGGGCCGTGTCCCTGTCCAAGCGGCCCGCCCCCGGCCAGCGACTGCTCGAGCAGCCAGCCTCACACTCCAAAAGCGTGCCGCCCCCGGCCGTGTCCCTGTCCAAGCGGCCTGCCCCGGTCAGCGACCGCCTGGGCGGAACCCCTCACACCCCGCAAAAGCGTGCCGCCCCCGGCCGCGTCCCTGCCTAAGCGGCCTGCCCCGCCCCCGGCCAGCGCTCCGCCCAAGCGGCCGACTACAGCGCAAACAACCGCTCCATATCCGGTCCGTCTTCGCCCTCTGAGCGGTGCCGCCAGCAGTTGGTCGCGGGGTTATAGCGGTAGTCGGCCCGCCAGGCTTCCCTGTGCCTTACAATCGCCTCCAGGGCCGACACGATCAAGGCGACATCACCGGAGGTCATAACGGGATGCAGCGACAGGCGGACCCATCCCGGCCGCAGGGATTGATCGCCGCTGTGGATGGTCTTGCTCATCAGGGCAGAGGCTTCCCTGCCGATGGAGAGCAGGTAATGCCCGTAAGGCCCCGCGCAGGAGCAGCCGCCGCGGGCCTGAATGCCGAAGCGGTCGTTCAGCAGCCTGACGACGAGGTTGTAATGCATATCCCGAACCGTAAAGGATACGATGCCGAGACGATGGCGGAAGCCTCCCTCCAGCACCGTGACATCCGGTATCGCTTGAAGTCCGTCCAGCAGTTGAAGGCACAGCGTACGCTCATGCCGCAATATGTTCTGCGTCGTCATCCGCTCCTTCAGCCGAAGGCACAGCGCGGTCCGGATCGCCTGCAGAAATCCGGGCGTTCCGCCGTCCTCTCTGGCCTCAATTCCCTGAGAGTAGCTGGGGCCGTCCCACGGGCTTACCCAGGAAACGGTGCCGCCGCCCGGCTCGTCGGGCCGCCAGTTGCCGTAGAGCGCCGCGCTCAACACCAGGACGCCGCTTGATCCCGGCCCGCCGAGAAATTTATGCGGCGAGAAGAAGATGGCGTCCAGCTTCTCCATCGGAGACGGCGGATGCATGTCGATGTCCGTATACGGGGCGCTTGCCGCGAAATCGACAAAGCACAGACCGCCGTAGCGGTGCATGACGGCTGCCATCTCTCTGTACGGTGTCTCGATTCCGGTTACATTCGAGCATGCGGTGAACGAGCCGATCTTCAGGCGGCGGCCCCGGTACGGCCGCAGCGCGGCTTCAAGCTGCCGTGGATCGGCATTTCCGTCCGGACCCGGGGGGAGGACGACAACCTCGCCGATAGTCTCCTGCCAGGAGATGAGGTTGGAGTGATGCTCCATATGGGTGATGAAAATAACCGGCCGATCCTCCGGCGGCAGCGTTACCCGTTCCTCCATCCATTCCGGCAGCCGGAGCCCAAGCAGCCGCTGCAGCTTGTTCACCGCCGCAGTCGTTCCATGGCCGCAGGTGAGCAGAATGTCGCGCGGGCCTGCGTTCACATGGCGCTTAATGATCTGCCCGGCTTCCTCATAAGCCCGGGTCATCGTTATCCCGGTGGCATTTGCCTCGGTATGCGGATTGCCGATAAACGGGCCGAACCGCTCCTGTATCCTCCGCTCGATCGGTTCGTACAGACGGCCGCTGGCCGTCCAATCGGCGTACAGCAAAGGCTTTTTTCCGTATGGGGTTGAAATGGGATGTCCGAGGCCGATTGTATGTTCGCGAAAAGGGCTAAAATACGCCTCCAGAGAATCAGCCTCTTCCGCAGAAGAGGCGAGGGTGGATTTAAGCACGGGGCAGTCCCTCCAGCCAAGAGTCTTTGGCTCAGTATATGCCCGGGGCAAAAAATAGGTGAACGCCCAGCAAGAACCAGACGCAAGGCCGCTTGCCAAGCCGGAACAGATAAGTATCAAGGCGGCAGTTAGGGCGGCCTTGCTACTCAAATAAACAGCTGAAGGTCGCTCTCCAGCGCGTCTTTTAAATAGGAAGCCGCATCGATGATCTCCACTTCCGGCAGCAGCTCCTCGGGCTTAAAGCCCATAATTTCCACAGACAGCTTGCAGGCGTAGAATTTGATGTTCTTTTTGCGGGCGCCTTTCAAGAAATGAATCAGCTTCGGCGCGCCCTGGTCCTCAATCATTTCCTCCAGCATCCATTTTCCGAGCCCGCTGAAATTCATCCGCGACAGCGGAAGCTGCTCCGGCCCTTTGGGCGTCATGACGTCCATCAGCTTTTCATAGATACTCTTGTCCTCGAGCGTCATTTTTTCAGGGTCCCGCACCAGGAACAGCCCCCAGAAGGCAAAGAATATCGAAACCTCCACCTCAATCTCTCGCGCGCTATTAGCCAGAATCAGTCCGGCCATCGCCTTATCGTATTCGCCGCTGAACATCAGCAGATTCATTTTTTTGTTCACTGCCTTGGCCACCTCCGTGGGAGAATGACCTTAGTATGGGCGGTTCAGGCGAGGATATCCATTTTTCACAATTTATACAAAGCTTCCCTGGAGCCATATTGAAGAAGCTGTGCCATCTGGGGTGTCCTGCATATTGCGCAGACCTGTGATTCTATTGCGCCGCCGCATCCTTTGCTGTCAGAAGCAATCTAATCTCCTCTGCGGGAAGGGGACGGTAAAATAGAAAGCCCTGCATATATTTACAGCCGTTCGCCATCAGGAAGTCAACCTGCTCCTCGCTATCAACGCCTTCGGCAATCAGGTCGTAGCCGAGCTGTGAAGCGACAAATGTGATCGACTTGATAATCGTCTCATC
Source organism: Paenibacillus durus ATCC 35681 (assembly GCF_000993825.1). Classification (NCBI taxonomy): domain Bacteria; kingdom Bacillati; phylum Bacillota; class Bacilli; order Caryophanales; family Paenibacillaceae; genus Paenibacillus; species Paenibacillus durus. Next base: position 4,465,723 of record NZ_CP011114.1, on the reverse strand, counting down.
GATGGAGCTTTGGCCGATGCCGATGATGAAGGTGCGGTCGATTTTGATTTTGCCGACGGGAAAATGCTTCAGATAATTGAGAGAGGAATACTTGGTCCCGAAATCGTCGACAGACACAAGAATCCCTTCATCGCGCATCTGCTGCAGCAGCGGGTAATGCTCCTCCAAGAGGACGGTGCTCTCCGTAATCTCGAATTCGAGACAGTCCGGTGTAAGCCCGTACTCATCCAGGATGGAGCGGAGCATCAGGATCAGGTTGCGGTTGTAAAACCAGCTGTTGGAAATATTGACGGAGGTACGCAGAATCTGCAGCCCCTCTCGCTTCCACGCGGCTAGCTGCCGGCATACTTCGTGAATCACCCAATCGGTCAACTGGGTCATGAGTCCGGCTTCCTCAACGGCCGAGATGAAGTAGCCCGGCAGAAGCAGTCCCTTCTCAGGATGGTTCCAGCGGACCAACGCTTCCAGACCGGCGACAGCACCGGTGGCGGCATTGACCTGGGGCTGATAATGCAGCACAAATTCATGGTTCTCCAGAGCGGAATGCAGATATTTGGCAATCATCGTTTTTTGCTGCAGCTTCTCCCTGAGCTGATCGTCAAACAGGAAATAACCTTGCCCATCCGTCGATTTGGCCTGATACATGGACATGTCGGCGTATTTAAGCAGGTCTTCTTTATTCGTGGAGTGCTCCGGGTACAGTGAAATACCGATGCTGACGGACAGGCTGAGATGCGTTCCGAATATCACAAGCGGCTGTGAAGCGGCCTCGCTGAGCTGTTCGGCCATTTCCGCAATGCTCTCACGGGGCAGGTCCTGGAACAGCATGACAAATTCATCTCCTCCGGTTCGCGCGAACAGCCTGCAAGGAAGCTTGACCTTATGTATTCGTCCGGCGAGTGTCCGTATCACCTGATCGCCTGCCGAGTGTCCCAGCGTATCATTAATTTCCTTGAACCGGTTGAGATCGAAAAAGAATAAAGTAAAGGTCTGCGCGGGCTCCGCCGCCTTGAGCAAACGGTCGAATTCGTCCATAAAAAACCGGCGGTTCGGGATTTCGGTCAGACTGTCATAATAAGCGAGCTTCTCATACAGCCTCTCGGATATGCGCAGGTCGCGTGTGCGGATATTGACGACCTGTTCCAGCTCGCGGTTGAACCGTCTTTGCCGGCTGAGGAAATAGAGTACGGAGCCAATGATCGACAAAAAGGCAAGATCCACCAGAAGCACGCTGACCAGCGCATTCCATTTTGCTCTCGGATCAAGATAAGTGTTAATCAGCCAGCTTTGGTTGTAGAAATGAACCGGAATACTGATCAGGGTCCCCTTGTTTTCCGCACGGGAGCCGAATAAAAATGTATGATCTTCCCGCGTCACGTACACCCGGGAGTTGTTTCCTAGAAAATGGTCGATGATGTCGTTGATCCGCAGCGTGACGGAGACGATGCCTTCGAATGAATTATTTTTAAAAATCGCCTGTCTGATCACCATTCCATATTCGCCCTGGGCGAGAACGCGGGGACCGTCTATCGTTATAGTCCGCGACCGGATGGTCTCCTCAATCAAGCCAGGCGTGGAAAGCCGGGATTCGAAAAACAGGCTTTTATTAAGAATCGCTGTATTTCCCTCAATCGGATAAAGATAGCGGATAACGCCTTCCGGCGCGATCAATACATTCATCATGTGATTGGTACTGTTGTAGGCACTGTACAGGTAGCGGTTAATTTCGTCAGGATCGGCATCGAAACCGACGGTTTGGATAAAGGAGCTGACGCCTTTGACAATCGAGGCTCTCTCTTCGATATTCGATGTTAGCAGGTTGGCTTGAGAAGACAAATCGGCTTTGGCGGCCCGGTACTCCCGGTCAACCGACAAGGAATAATAATAGAATAGTGCGATTTGAAGAACAACGATGAAGATGAGGATGATCGTAAAAGGCTTTTTCTTAAAGAAAGCCATAATCTGCCTCCGATACGAGTAGTTCAGGCATATTTTAAAAAAGAAACGGATTTCCGCGTATGCCTTTCTAAGGGGCAGCGCGAACATCCGTTAGACAGACTGGCCACGGGCCTTGTCGTTATTTCTTGAATATACGCAGCGGAGCGCCGAGCGGCAGAAACGTGCGTCCGAAGTGAGCGTTCAGGACGGATGCGCCGCAGCCGTAGAGGGAGACGATGCCGATGCCAAGCTCCGAGAAGGCCGCCAGCCGGTGGAAGGCTTCCGCTGCGATTTCGAAAGAATCGAAGGTCAAACCGAGAAACAGCAGATCGATCAGCGCAAAGATAATCAGCAGCACTTTATTGGTCTCGGTGGCGCCGATGGTCATAAACAGGGTGAAAACCAGATAGCCGAGGAAGGCGAAGCCGAGCTGCTTCGGATCGATGGCTTCGGCAAGTACAGCACCGAATACGCCCAGCTTGATCAGCCAGCTTCCGGCCATACCGAACCAGAAAAAGGCATAGGCCCCGAAAGCGGTCATGCCGAAGGTATTGTTGTGCTTGGCGTCCTGGATGCAGGCGAACAACTGGGCGAATGCACCGAGAAAAATGGCCCACGGAATCACATAGCTCAGGCCGCTGGTGATCTCCAGTTTCTGCGAGGATGCCACAAGGGTGACGATGGCCAGTCCGAACAGACCGATCGCGCTTGGATCGGCGGTGACCCATTTGACAGACTGGGTTGACGAGGTTTGCGCTGACATAAACAATAAAGCCCCCAATACAGTTGAAAGTGTTGACTTATACGGAATGGAATCGATTCCGGCACAAGCCAGCCTATCATACCATATCGTTTAGGCCTTGCCTATCATGAAGAAGGATGGATTTTATCGAAAAATGGTGGAACTTGTGACATTCGTTTGTATAATTACAATGACAACTATGACGAATAAGGCTGGGTGAGGCAGTGAACGGGAGAAGCTTTTTGGAATTGGTTGAAATCCGGACAAAAGTGGCGAGTGTGATTCCTTTCATCATGGGAACGCTGTATGCTCTTTACCGGTTCGACAGTTTTTACGCGGGGCGCTTTGCATTAATGCTGGTGTCGCTGCTCTGCTTTGATATGGCGACAACGGCAATCAATAACTATTACGATTTTAAAAAAGCTTCAAGAAGGCACGGCTACGGCTATGAAACGCATAATCCCATCGTTCGGCGTAAATTGAAGGAAAGTGCTGTGGTCGGCACGATCGTTCTGCTCCTGCTGCTGGCGGCAGGCTGCGGGCTGCTGCTTGTGGCCCAGACGAATTTGATCCTCTTTTTTCTGGGAGGGCTGTCTTTTCTGATTGGCATTTTATACTCGTTCGGGCCGGTCCCGATCTCCCGGATGCCGCTCGGGGAGCTGTTCTCCGGGCTGTTTATGGGCTTTGTCATCATCTTTATCTCCGCATTTATACATACGGACGGGACGCTGGCGCTGCTGACTTTAGAACGGGGATGGGTTCATGTTCATCTGAACCTTGTGGAAACGGTCTACCTGTTCTGCTTCTCGGTGCCGGCCATTGTCTGCATTGCGAATATCATGCTGGCGAACAACATCTGCGACATTGAGGAAGACATCGAGAACCGCCGCTATACGCTGCCGGTACACATCGGCAAAGAGAGAGCGCTCATACTGTTCAGGCTGCTCTATTATGTGTCTTATGCCGACTTGGCCGTGCTGCTGCTTCTGGGCTTACACCCTCTTCTGGTGCTGCTCCTTCTGCTGACATGGATTCCCCTGAGCGGCAACCTCGCGAAGTTTACGGCAAGACAGGAGAAGGCCGCGACCTTTATTCTGTCCGTGCGGAATTTCGTTCTGCTGAATGCCGCGCGCATTGCCGTTCTGGGTGCCGCGCTGCTTCTTCCGCGATGACGGCGCATCGCTCTTTCCGAAGTCTGGTTTAAGCTGAATGCGAAAGGGGATAGCTTCCCTCGGTTGGGATATTTTTCAACAATTATGGACATTTTTTGAGCTGAGCGCAAAATGGGCGCAGGTTCCAGTATTTACTTAGACAGTCCACCGGATACAGAGTAGAATTACAGCTAGAATGCCTTTTCCATATATCCACTATCCGAAATTAATCGCGGCTTATGTTCGCGGCATGGCAAAACCAAATTATTAAACCGGTGAAGAGGTTGACTTATGGATCATATGGGAATCCACTATAATATATGGATTATGCTGCTTTCATTCGCATTTTCAATACTGGCGTCCTACTCCGCTTTAAATCTCATCTGTCATGTTCCAGCCTCATCGTCATCGCCCAGGACACGGCGTCTATGGCTTCTATCGGGAGCCTGCGTGCTTGGAATCGGTATTTGGGCTATGCACTATGCAGGGATTTTGGCCAGCGGATTACCGTTTGGCGGACGTAACAATGCGGGCATGGCGATCCTGTCGATGGTTATCGGCACCGCCTTCTGCTACTTCGGGCTGTCCATTTCGCTCGGGAAACGGATGACGTTTCTGCGCTGGGCGGGCAGCGGAATACTGCTGGGAGCCGGAATTTCCGCCATGCACTATGCGGGAAGGTCCTGGATAAAGCTTGATGCGCAGACGGGCTATAATCTGCCTGGCCAGAGCATCTCTGTCATGATCGCGATCATCGCCTCATCCATGAGCATTATGCTGATCGGCAGATTCAAGGATTCGCCGGGATTTAACCGGTGGAAGCTGTATTCTGCGCTGCTGCTTGGTACTGCAATAACCAGTGTTCATTATACGAGTATGGGAGCGGGAGGCATTGCCTACGGCAGCTGGCTTGGTCCGGGGCCCTCTCTTGTTCAAAGTGATGTAATTCTGCTGATAGGTGTGCCTCTCGTCATACTGTTCATGTTCGGAATAACCGGAGGAGCCGTATTTCTGGACCGGCATTTGCTTGAGCGGATGGCCTATCACGATCCATTAACGGGATTGCCGAACCGCCACGGACTGGAACGCTACTTCAAAGACCGGTTTCTTCGGGGGCGCTCCGGCGCTGTATTCTTCATCGACCTAGACCGGTTCAAATCGATTAACGACACGCTCGGCCACGATATTGGCGACATGCTGCTGCAGGAAGTGGCTTCAAGGCTGCTTCAAAGCGTGAGCTCAAGGGGGAAGGTATTTCGTTTGGGCGGTGATGAATTTTTGATTGCCGAGCCCGGCTTTTCCCCTGATGAGGCGGCAGACGAAGCGAAGCGTATTCTCCAAGAGATCAAGAAGTCCTTCCGGATTCAGGACAATGATCTGTATGTTACCGCCAGTGTCGGCATCAGCATGGCGCCGGCGCACGGGACCGACCGGTCTTCCTTAATGAAGGCGGCGGACACCGCGCTGTATTCTTCCAAAGATTCCGGCAAGAACAAATTCAGCATTTTCGACTCCGAGATGAACCGGCACCAACTGCGCCGGATGTCGCTGGAGAAGGACCTGCGCAAAGCGCTTGCGCAATCCGAGTTCATGGTCGTGTACCAGCCGAAATGGGATTCGCTGATGAATGTTACGGTTGGGCTGGAGGCGCTGCTTCGCTGGCGGCATCCTGAGCATGGTATTATTTCTCCGGCCGAGTTCATACCGATCGCCGAGGAGACAGGGCTGATTGTACCCATTACCTACTGGATGCTGCATGAGGTGTGCAACCAGAATTTGCTCTGGCATAAGGAAGGAGTCGCTTCGGTCGCCGTGTCGATCAATATGTCCGCGCGGATGTTCGAGACGGAGGATCTGTATGAGGTTGTGGTGGAAGCCCTGTCCCGTTCCGGGCTGGACCCGCAATATCTGGAGCTGGAAATTACGGAATCGATTGCGATGAATAATATGGAAGAGACGGTAGCCCAATTGTCCAAGCTGCGAAGGCTTGGTGTCCGAGTGTCGCTGGATGACTTCGGGACAGGGTTCTCTTCGCTCGGTAATCTGGATGAAATCCCGGTCAATACGCTCAAGATTGACCAGGTGTTCATAAAGAAGAGCAAAATGCATTCCAAGAAAGCGATCATCAGCAACATTATCGCTATCGCCAGCAACCTTAACATGGAGGTCGTGGCAGAGGGCGTGGAAACGCCGGAGCAGATTGAACTGCTGCAGTCGCTAGGCTGCCGGGTTATGCAGGGCTACTATTACGGGCGCCCGATGCCCGTTCACGAGCTGGGGCAGTGGTTTACAGAGAATTCGGCTGTATAAAGAACATATGCTGCAGGTATCAAAGTATTAATCATACATAATGAGGGCGCCCTAAGATAGAATGGGGCGCCCTTTCTTGATCGGCTGAAGTGCTTTACAGTGTGATACGAATCATACCGCAGGTAAGCATCGGCCCAGTCTTAAGGGTGGGGTGTCTTATATTGAGTAAAGAGCGTAATATTTTACCCCATACTGAAATGCTTATTACAGGCGCACCTGATTTACATTTTATATATGCATTTGTTAATAAAGGCAATTATCAGCGATACAGTGCAATTTATTAATATATTTTAAAAAAATAAAAGGTTGACGAATGGGTATGAAACCGAATTAAAGCTTAGTCCCTTAGTTCTCCTCGACTACAAATTACCATTTTCGACCAAGTATATAGGAAATAAAAGGATGTTTATCCAATTCGTAAAAGAAGAGTTTAAACAGGCCTAAAGTTAAGCCCCGCCCCGGTTTTCCCCTTTTAAAAATTCGCTTGACGGTGACTGTCCGGCCTTCTTTATAAGCGATTTCATATGGTTTACAGGCGTAAGTCCCATTGTTGGTATCGAATTCTGTTGCTAACTTGGTAGTAGGCGCCGAATACCCGGGAGTTTAACCTGATGATGAGAAACTTTTTTATCTATCCAGAATAAGGAGTGAGATCTAATGTCGCGTAAAAAGCGTATGAAGACGCGTAAACAGCGCATGAAGAAATGGTCACGATTAATGCTGGCAACTACATTTTTAATATCAGGTAATGCCCTAACGCCTTTGGTGTCAGAGGCTGCGGTGCTTGTGGCTCCGCCCGGGGCACAAGTATGGGAAGGCAAGATGGTCGACGAGAACGGCAACGTGCAGCAGGTGCATGATGAAAGACCTTTGAATAAAAACAATCTGCAAACACCGTTGACCGTGCAAGGGATCGAAAAATTAGACAATGGCGTGAAACTGAATTTAGGCGAAATGGAATCCTATATCCGCTTGCTGTCTTCCGATATTTCCAAAGTATCGATCGTTAAGAAAGGCGAGAAGGAATTCAATTCCGTCGGTATCGCGAAAACAGATTGGAAAGCTCCTAAATTCACAGTAACCGAAGATGACAAGAAAATTGTATTGAAGTCCGACAGCTTAACCGTAGACATCAACAAAAGTCCGTTCGGGATCAAATATTTGGATAAAGACGGCAACGTCATCAACGAGGACGCGGAGCAAGGCGTAGGTTACGAAAACGGCAAGCCATACGTGTTCAAGAAGACCGACAAAACCGAAGATTTTTACGGATTCGGACAGAAAACAACCGGCTTGAACCATCGCGGTCAGAAAATCGGAGTATGGAACCGTGAGAATCTGCCGGAACCCATTTCGAAATACACTTTCTCCTCCGTTCCATTCTTTATTGGGCTAAAAGGCGACAAAGCATACGGTATTTTATTCGATAATACTTACCGTTCTTACTATGACATGGCTGCTGAAAGCGACGACTACTACTACTTCTGGGCCGATGGAGGAAAATTGACTTACTACTTCATCAACGGACCGGAAATGAAAGACATCGTGAACCGCTACACGGATTTGACCGGAAAAATGCAAATGCCGCCGGAATGGGCGATGGGCTTCCATCAATCCGCTTGGGGCTATCATCAAAAGGATATTGAGCAAGTAGCTCAAACCTACCGTGAAAAGAACATTCCGATTGACGGCGTGATGCTGGACATCGAATGGATGGATGACTATAAAAACTTCTATTTTGGCGAAAAATTCCCGGACCCGGACGGAATGAACAAAAAATTGAAAGATGCGGGTTTCCATTATACTTCCATCATCGATCCAGCCATTCGCGTGCCTGACCCGGGACAGCCGGAATATATTCCTTATACCGAGGGGACTCAAAAAGATCTTTGGGTTAAAAATCCGGATGGCACCAACTATTTGGGTAAAGTTTGGCCTTGGGGCGTCCCATCCAAATCCGTGTTCCCTAACTTCATGAAACAATCAACCCGCGACTGGTGGGCAAAATGGCATAAACCGGTCTTTGATAAAGGCGCAGACGGCATTTGGAACGACATGAATGAACCGGCTAACTTTAGTACGGTAGACTTTTGGTCGCTGCCGCTGGATCGGATTTTTGAAACGGACAATGGTGAAAAAATAACGCATGAAGAAGCGCATAACGTTTACGCCCACACTGAGGCTCAAGCCACAGATCAGGCGTTCAAAACGAATAAACCGAACGTTCGTCCGTTTATCTTGACGCGTGCTTCGTTTACCGGTACGCAGCGTTACGCTACTGCAACCTGGACAGGCGATAACTGGAGCAGATGGGAAATGCTTAGAATTTCGATTTTCCAAGACGCGAATGTCGGTTTGACAGGTATGGCGATGGTCGGAAACGATATCGGCGGCTTTGCGAAAAAACCTTACGAGGGCGTTGTAGCTACACCTGAATTGTTTGCTCGTTGGGTTCAAGTCGGCGCATTCTATCCGTTCTCCCGCGACCACTACAACAATGACGGTAAGAGCCCGATGGACACAGACGCGGCTCATAGCTTGACATGGGGCAGACAAGAACCATGGCAGTTCGGTAAAGAAGTTGAGGATATCAGCCGCAAGTACATTTCCATGCGCTATGAATTGATGCCTTACCTTTACAACGCGTTCAAAGATGCGCATGAAAAAGGCAATCTCATTTTCCAACCGCTCGTGTACCAGTTCCAGCAGGACCAGAAAACTCATGATATCCAAGACCAATTCATGTTTGGCCAATCTCTGATGATGGCTCCAATCGTATACCAAGGCGCTACGTCCCGTGATGTATACCTGCCGGAAGGCGCGAAATGGGTAGATTACTGGACAGGCGAAGTATTTGAAGGCGGACAAAAGATCCACAAAGAAGCCGATCTTGGAACGCTTCCGATCTACGTGAAGCAGGATTCGATTATCCCGCGCCGCGAAGTTCAGCAGCATGCCGGTGAGAAGAAATTGACGAACCTGATTCTTGACACTTATCTGGATAACAAAGCATCTTACAGCTTCTATGAAGATGATGCGAAAACCGAGGATTACACCAGAGGCGAATTTAACATTACCGAATTTAGCGTAGATAAAAAGGGCAACCACATTGAGTTCAGCCAGAACAAACAGACTCAAAACTACGCTTCCGACATTCAGTCCTACACTCTGAAGCTGCATAATGCCACGGCGCCGAAGAAAGTGGAGGCTGCCAATAACAAATATGCGGAAGCAGCCAGCTTGGACGAACTGGGCAAAGCAGCAGACGGCTACTTCTTTGACAGCGCAGAGAAAGTACTGTATGTAAAAATCCCGGTAAACGAGAGCCACAAAGTTAAGATTTTTAACTAAACGCTTGATGCACAACGAAGAGGCTGTGCCAAAAGTAAATTCTTGAAGCTTAAAAGGCAATTCTCCTACAAAAAATAAACTAACAGGCCGGTTAAGGGGTTCATCCTTAACCGGCCTGTTGGCCGTTTACGTCCACCGTATGCTTCTTCAGCAAATTGTGGGCAAGTGAAAGCCATCCGACGGGGGGCAGTTCATTTTGGGACACCCCCCTCGCTTTTTGCAGATAACCTGCGATTGTACATCTTTTGTCATCTTGAAGCTGCCACTGCATAATATGCCTGCTAACATACAGTTTTTTACCCTTTCAATCTCATATGCAGCCGGTACAGCCTCAAAATTCCTGTACAATCGTAGGAATTTCCCTGCTGGCATACACATTCGCTGGAAAAACCTGCACTTTAGTAGTTTTTTTGAGACTCTCACTGTTTGAACATCGGCTTTTCCTCATCCTCGTTCCATTGCGCGCTTGATCCGCCGGACACCTTCCTGGATTTTTTGTTCATCCAGATGGCCGAAGCCCAGCAAGAGCCGCCCGCCTTCAAGGACTTCCGCATATAAGGACTCCTGTTCAAAAAACTCCGGTAAATTTTCCGGCAGCGGAAAGGAAAATTCCGCTGTCAGGTGCAGTCCGGCCGCGCGGCCGCATATGCGGAATTGCCCGCCGAAATGGCGGCTCAGACTTTCCAGCAAAATATCCCGACGCCGCCGGTACACTTTTTTCATTTTGTAAATATGGGAATACAATCCTTTTTGCTCAATAAATTGCGCCAGCGAGAGCTGCGTAAGGCCCGGTGTCTGGTAATCGGACAACCGCTTCAGATGGACGAAATCTTCAATGAAGGGCGAGGGGAGAACAACGTAGCCGATCCGCAAAGCTGGAAACATCACTTTGCTGAAGGTTCCGACATAGAACACCTTCTCCGGGGCAAGGCTTTGCAGCGAATGAACGGGAGCGCCGTCGTATCTGAACTCGCTGTCGTAGTCGTCTTCTATGATCAAGCTGCCGGTTTCCTGGGCATAGCGGATAAGCTCAATTCGCCGCTGTATGGGCAGGATGCCTCCGAGCGGAAATTGATGGGACGGCGTAACATAAATCAGCTTGGGCGGGCGCTGCTTCGGCAGGCTGCTGGTGACAAGGCCGGAATCATCGACCGGAAGGGAGTGCACCGTAGCGCCCGTGGACGACAAAATGGTTTTCAGTTCGGCATTTGTCGGCTCTTCTGCCAGGGCCGCGTCACCTGATGAGAGAAGCAGTCTGGCGGCGAGCTGTATCGCTTGAACGGCTCCGCCTGTAATAACAAGCTGCTCCGGTCTGGCGGTTACGCCCCGCGTGTTCGCGAGATAACCGGACAAGACGGACCTAAGACGTGGTTCACCGGCGGGGTCCCCATAGCCCAGGGAAGAGGTTGCCGCATCCCGGGAGGCGTTCCGCAGTAAATCTCCCCAGGTTTTTCGGGGGAACAAGTCTAGATCAGGCATGCCCGTCTTAAAGGAAATGATCTCGCTGCCCGTTTCCGCTGCCTTGATTTGCGGACCGGCAGGGAACGGGCCTCCGCTTGCTTCGGATGAAGGCATAGGTGGAGAAAGCGCCTGTGGCATAACCGCGCCTTCCGCGACGTACGTGCCCGATCCGGAACGTGAGACGATAAAACCTTCCGCCAGCAGCAGCTCATACGCTTCCAGAATGATGTTTCGCGATACAACGAGCCGGGAGGCCAACTCACGGGTCGAAGGGAGCTTCAGTCCGGCGGTCAGTTCCCCGGAGAGAATCCGGCTGCGCAAGGAAAGGTAAACCTGACGGAACATCGGAACGCTCGAATGCTTGTCAACAGTGATCCACATGTAGGCTCCTTTCTAAAGTGGTACTATAAAAGCTTGGCGAAAATGGCACTACGAAAAACCGCTTTTGACGATTACAGTATATAACAACCAAGACGAAAGCGGTGAAATTTGAAAATGACCAGAAAAATTCCGTTAGCCGCGTATGCGGAGCTTTGCGCCGCCGCGATGATTGCCGGCAGCTCCGTCGTCGCCGGTAAAGCGTCAGCTCTGCGGCTTCCACTATTTGTATCGCAAACGGTCTGCCTTGCCGTCGCTCTGCTCCTTCTGATTCCGCTCGCGCTGCGGACCCATAAAGGTACCTGGAAAATAGGCATCCGGGACATGCTGCTGCTACTGGCGCAGGCTTTCTTTGGCATGTTCCTGTTTCGGGTGTTCATGCTGTATGGTCTCCGGTTCGCTTCCGCCGCCGAGGGCGGAATTATGACAAGCCTTACTCCGTTTGTGGTGGCGCTGCTCTCTTACATTTTATTGGGGGAAAAAATAACCGGGCGAAGAGGGGGCGGAATCTTATGCTCACTGGCGGGCATAGCGGTCATCCAGGTCCCTCCCCTGCTCATGTCCGGTGCCGCAGACAGGCCCGCTTCGGTAACCGGTATGCTGCTGCTGTCGGCAGCCGTTGCCGGAGAAGCGGCGCTGACCGTACTTCGGAAAATGCTCTCTCCCCGCATTTCTTCCTTGCTTGCGGCGGCCTATGTAACATTCTTCGCCTTCTTGATGTTTCTGGCTTGCTCCGTCATAGAGCTGCTTCAATCCGGATTTCCGAGACTGGGAGCGGCGGACGCGGGGATTATTCTGTATTACGGCATCTTTGTCACAGCCCTGGCCTATGTGCTGTGGTTCCGGGGAGTGGCCAAGGTGCCGGCGGGTACGGCTGCCGTATTCACGGGCTGCATTCCCGTAAGCGCGCTTTGGCTGTCCCATACATTCCTTGGCGAACCGATTTCCCTTCGCCACTTGGCGGGAACGGCACTGGTATTTGCCGGAATTTTGCTTGTTTCAGGCGCGCCGGAAAGGCGGAACGAATCCCGCTCTACCGCGGCTTAAAGTTCCTTTGGATCTGATAATGAAAACAGCCAGGCAGGCCGGATCATTCCGGTATGCCTGGCTGCTGTATTTATATATCAAGTATCAATATGTCTGTCTCTATGCCACCTTGAATTGCTCCACAAGCCGCTGCAGCTTGTCCGCCAAGGAGGAGAGGAAAGCGGAGGAAGCCTCGACTTCCTGCATTGCGGCGAGCTGCTGCTGCGAAGCGGCAGACAAGCTTTCCGAGTTCGCTGCGGTCTGGTTGGATACGCTGACGGTGCTCTGAATCGCTTCAACCAGTCCGTCTGCGATTTCCGCCAGCTGCCGCATCGTTTCGGAGACTTCCTGGCTTTGCGCCGCCATGCCCGATACGGAGCCTTCAATCTCCGAGAAGGCCTGTCCGGCATTGGCTACCATCAATGTACCCTGCTTCATTTCCACATTCGAACGGTCCATCGTCTCCCCGGCCAGATCCATCTGAGCGACAATCAGGCCCAGCAGCTGGCCGATTTGTCTGGCCGAATCGCCCGACCGCTCGGCCAGCTTGCGAACGGAATTGGCAACGACAGCAAAGCCGCGGCCTTCTTCGCCGGCCCGGGCGGCTTCGATCGCCGCGTTCAGCGCCAGCAGATTCGTCTCTTCCGCGATGCTCGCGATCGTACCGACGATGCTCTCAATTTCCTTGGAGTGGCCGGCCAGTGTATGAATGATGCCGGACAGATCTTCAATGCTTCCGCTCATGATGTTCATCTGCCGGGTCGTGGAATCCATGGAATCCCTTCCGGTCCGGGCCTTATCGGCTCCCTTGATGGCGTCGTTCATGGCCTTGTCGGCGTTTTGCGCGATTTCGTCAATGAACCTGGACATTTCCTGCACCGCTTGGTAGCTGCTTTCCAAGTGCCGAAGCTGCACTTGCGCCCCTTCGGCAAGCTCGATGGTTACACCGACGGTATGCTCACCGGTCCGGTTCGTCTCTTGTGCGCTTGCCGACAGCTCCTGCGAAGAAGAAGCAACCTGCAGGGAGGTTTCGTTCACTTCGGTAATGAGCTTGCTCAGGTTGCCGGTCATTTCATTAAAATCCCGGGTCAGCGTACCGATTTCATCTTTGCTGTTATTTGCCGGAAGTTCTTGTGTAAGATTACCGTGGGCAACCTGATTGACGGCGAGGGACAGCTTGGACAGCGGGCTAACCATACGGCGGATAAGGACATAGGCAATCAGGATGGCGGCAACAAGAATGGATGCGCCGATGATAAAAGGCTTAATGATGATATCGAGCGTTCTCTCTTTAACGAGAGGACCGTCAAAGTTGATGGCCATCAGAGCGATAATCGGTTTGGTTGGATCATTTTCTTGGTAGATGGGGCCGTAGCCGGTTTTTAGAGAGGTTCCCTGGTAGGTGTATACTTTGGAGTAAGTGGAGTGCTTCATTTTAGTAATCATGGATTTATCTTCGTCGCTGAAATAGAAGGAATCTCCTGCTTTGTAACCTCTGGCTTTCATATTCATATCGGCGGCAAGAATTTTTCCGTCCAGCGATAGAATAAAGGCTTCCTTAAAAATCGGTTTATGGTCTATAATCCAGCCGATCTTGTCCTCAATTTCGCTGAGATAGCTTGTGTCGCCTGCGGCCAGAGCACTAATCTGCTTGGGATCGACTAGGCCGGTTGTGATATTGGCGCAGCCTACAAGTTCGAGGCCCGCAGCCTCGTCCAACTGGTCATAGGCGGCGCGATAGCCGAAGAATCCGATGGAGGACCCCACGAGCAGAAGCACAAGCAGCATCATCCACGTTAATTTTGTTGCCAATTTCATAATATACCCCCATTTATATAGACAAATTATGTAGACAGTCCTAATGGATTATATCAGATAGAGACTTGATTGGCTGTACCTTATTCATTATGTTTACCTCTTATCATAGTTAACGGTTGCTCCTTCATGAAAATTTAGTGGAAATAACATACTTTTTCATAATGTTAATTAAGAATGAATGTGGCTTTAGTCATATAAGCGATTTGTACTACTAGTCTCTCAAATCTAATAGTATAGATTGGATCTACCGCAATCTGGATATTTTGGATGACCAGGAAAAAGAAGTCGTGGTCGGCCGCTTCGGTCTGGACACGGGAGGATAAGAGTTCGCATTTAGGGATGCGGGCTCTTTTTCTCTTAAATAAGCCGAATAGGTCTGATTATCCACGCAGCATCGTACAGCCTCTTATTTTTCCTTTAAATTCCTCCGAAATCTGCTAAAATAGGATCATGGTACTGAACCATAAGTAATAAATAAGAATCGATGAAATGAAAAGGCAAACCCATCGTAAGGTGGGGACGCAAAGTCATGGGTCCTGAAGAAGGATTGCCAGACCGCCAAAATATCGATCGGCGTAAGATAACCTGCGGCCGAACGCTTACATTGGCGTTGCGGTTTTTTTGTTTTTTCGGAAGAACACGGGGTGGAGTAATGGGAAAAAGCAGATGGAAGAAGAGTATTGCAGGTTTGCTGATCTTGGCCTTGTTGGCCGGTCTGGCGCCTGCCGAGGTTTTGGCCGAAGCCGGCGCACAGCTGGGAGGAACGGTCGCTGAAGGAATTGCCGCGCTGGAATCCGGTTCGGCGGATGCGGTGGATGAGGCATGGGAGAACGGTACTGATTTAACAGAAACACCGCAGTTCTACAGCTTTGATGGTGATCAGATTCTGGAGGAGATGCCCGAAATTGGCGAGCAGAATGGCGGTTCCGGGGGCTCCAATCTTCAAATGTCAGAGTCGGTGCCTATTTTCCCTGCGGATAGCGGGCAGATGACCCTGAAGTGGACGGATACTCTGAGTAGCTGGATAGGTTCCCAGGAAGGGGAAGCGATTAACGCTCCCTCCGGCTATACGGTAACCGTAGATGTTAAGGACATTCGAAGCGGTCAAATATACAAGCTGGTGGATGAACGTGTGGACGTATCCGGTTTAAACCAATTCGTCTGGAGCGGGAAAGATGCGAACGGTCATTCTCTGCCGGATGGCATCTATTACTGGCGCCTTTCGGCTATGCCGATGCAGGTTTCCTTTGAGCTGCCTCCTGAAGAGGAAGGCGGAGAACCGGTGATTAGTGAAATCAGCGCGCCTGCTTATTCGACGGAGTACCAAAGGGTAATGCTAGACCGGACGGGCCCCGAAATCATCGGTATCTATCCGCTGGGCGGCAGCCGTCTGGCCGTTGAGACTCGCGATCTGGTCGTCGGGTTGAAAAATATGACCATACAAGGTTCCCAGCAGGAGACGAAGGAATGGACGACTTCCCCGCTTCGTGCGGCGCTCTCGGTTCAGCCGGGAGATTCGGAGACGATTCGCGTAACGGCACAGGATATCGCAGGGAATAGGACGGAGGAGACACTGCCGCTGTACCCGTTTATCCCGGGGACCGGATTAGAGGAATACGTACCGAATTCAGAAGCGTCTGTGGCGGATCAGCAGGTGCGGATTAACCTTGCGACAGGCAACGGTACGGAGACCTTCCAGGGATTCACCCAGCAGAGTCCGGGGATTAATATTGATGTCAATTTTACGTATAACCACCAGAACCGGATTAAAGGGCTGCTCGGCTATGGATGGACCTTCAGTCTAGATTCCAGGCTTACGAAATGGAAAGATGATAACATCACCTGGCAAGGCTTCGACGGAACACTCTACTGGTTTAAGCCGGAGAACGGCGGGTATGCGACGTATGTGAATGGACAGAAGCAATATTACCCGAAAATGTCGATGGACCCTAATGAGGATAATCCTGACGACAGAAACGCTTTCGTTATGGAGTGGCCGGATCAGCTTCGCTACCGCTTCAAGAACGACGGACGATTTTGGCTGATTCAGGACCGAAGCTTGAACGAGGTTTATTTCAGTTGGTCGCGTTGGCACACGGATCACGGTTATGATAACCGGATCGAGAGCATTAGAGACACGAATGGTCATTTGGTGCAATTTCAGTACCAGCCGAACACGGGGGACCTGCAATCGACGGTCATGACGGAACTCGACGGACAAGGAAACATCGAGGGCACGAAGAAAAAGTTCTTTTTCATATATAATTCGGACGGCGAATTTGTAGGCTATCGTGATCCGTCCCAAAAAATCATCCGGTTCGTCTACGACGATCTGCACAGGGTTAGCCAGGTGATCGACAATGGCAATAATGATCGGACAGCAAGCGGCATTACGCCGGAGTCGGTGGTAACAGACTGGAAATATGATGCTAAGAACCGCGTAACCCGGATGGGCATGAATCGCAAGCAGGACGCTAAGGAAGAATATCTGGCCGTACAGTATGGAGAGAGTGAAGCAAAGGTTGAAAATCCGCTTGGCGCTTATACGCTGCGCTGGAATAATGCGTACCGGTTAACCGAAAAGGAAGAATCCGTCAAGACGGAAAACGGCGCCGAGCAGGCGGTAACCGCTTATCAATACAGCGCCAATAACCTGGTCAGTGAGACCGGACCGCTCGAAGTTGTTCAGAGGTACCGGTATAACGACAAGGATCAAGTTGTCGCCCAGCAAAGCCCTTCGGGCCGTATTGTTCATTACGAATATGACGCACAGCAGGATTTGATTCGTGAGACGGGGCCGCTGGTTCACAATATTGCTTATACCTACGTGAAGAATGGCCGGAAAATCGTCAGCAGAACGACGACCGTTCAAGCGGTTGATCCCGCAGGGGTTAATGAGGCTCAGACCATTGTCTCCAAAGAGGAATACAATGCCAAGGGACTGTTGTCTAAACGTACAGATGGCGCCGGCAATGTCTTCTTCTATACGTATGACGAGAACGGTTTTCTTACCTCGGACGGAACGGACGTATCCTATGTTAACGACTTGAACGGTAACCGTGTAAAGACAATTACCGATGCCGGTACGGCGGACGCCGCGGCGACGGTCTCGGCCTTCAATGATGTCGGATGGGTGACGCATCGTGAAAGTCCGGATGGACTGGTTGAGGACTTTCAATATGATGCATGGGGCCGCGTTAAACGGCAGGTACAGAAGGACAAAAACGATCAGGCCAAAGAAATTGTACACACCTACAGCTATGACGATGGAGGGCATTTGACGGAAGAGTCCGACGGGTTGACCAAGACGACCTATGTCTTGGACGGAGCGGGCAATGTCGTATCCCAAACGACGGTTCCTCTTGAAGATGGAACCGGGGGCAAGCTGGAAGAAGCCTTCGAGTACGACAGCCGGGGGCTAGTGCTAAAGCATACGGATGCTCATGGCGAAACAACGGAAACCTTGCATGACAAAGCCGGAAATCTGGTGAAGACCGTGGTCATGCCGGGCGCATTCACAACAAAATTCGAGTACGACAGTGCAGGAAGGCAGTTTGCGGTTGTTGAACCCGACGGTGGGCGGACGGAGTTCGTTTATGATGCATGGGATCGGGTAACCAAGCAGACCTCGCTTGTCAAGCCGGTCGTTCCTACAGGCATTTCCGTCAGCTTTAGTTCGGATACGCTAAGCGAAGCGGTGACAACCAGCCGCTATGACAGTGCCGGCCGGCTGATTGAAGTGAAAGGGCCGAACGAGTCCTGGACGCGGTACGTTTATGACGGCAATGACCGTGTCACCCAGAAGGCGACAGGCGGGCGCGCCCCGGAATGGAACGGGATATCGCTTGCTTCGGGAGAGACGGATAGCCTTTACGCGGGAAATGAATTGCTTAGTATTCAGCGTACGGCCTATGATAAGCTGGGACGCAAGCTTAGCGAGACTGACAGCAATGGAAATAAAGTGGAGTATGCTTATACTGGACGGACCGTAGAGACACGGACACCGGCGCTGAACGAGAGCGGTCAGGAGGTCGTCTACTCCAGCAAGCAATCCTTTGATCCGTCGGGCCAGGTAATCCGGACCGTCTCTGGGTCGGGGGATGTATCCTCTATAAAATATGATGCTTTCGGAAATGAAGTTCAGTCCGTTGGCGAGGGAGGACAGCGGACGATAACGAAGTCGGATGCGTATGGGAGGGTATCCGAAAGGATTGAAGACATCGACCCTTCCGGAAGCACGCAGACCCTACGTTACACAACCGACGCGTGGGGGCATGTCAAGGAAGAACAGCGCCAGCTTAACGGGAGCGAGTGGGCGAAGACGTCATACCGGTATTCATCAGATGGTCTATTGGAGGAAGAGACGTCCGCTTCAGGCCTGGTAACCGCCTATCTCTACAATGAGCATGGTCAACTGCTGCAGGCTGCCGAACAGAACAAAGCCGGCGAACAAGTGACCGAACGGATTACGAAATACGAGTATGATAATATGGGCCGGCAGGTTCGAACGGTACAGCCGGACGGAAGCAGCCAGTTATCTGTATTTGATACTGCCGGAAACGAGCTGCTCTCGTTCGACGGCTTGAATAACATTACGTCCTACCGTTACGATGAGGCCGGTCAGCCTACTGAAATCGCAAACTACAAGCAGGGGACGACCCATTTAAGTCAAGAGAATATCTCCGCTCTTACAAGCTATGTGTACGACGGTGCGGGCAATGCGGTACTGGAGAAAGATCCGAATGGGAATGTGAGCCGTTCCGTATTCAATGCAGCCGGGAACTTGACCGGCAGTATTCATTATGAGAATCCGTCGATGACAGGTGAACGTATCGAAGAACGCTACGCATACGACCCGAGGGGGCTGTTGATCTCGTCCACTGACGGGAATGGACATTCCACGGTGTACAATTATGATTCCGAGGGACAGCAGACGAAGACGATTGATCCGGCAGGCCATTGGGTCAAACAGGAGTATAACAAGGCAGGCTTTGTTACGGCGGAACGAAGACCTTATGGGCGCGATACGGAATGGCTGTACGATTATCGGGGGAACATGCTGCAGGAAAAGGATGCCCTTGGTAAGATTCAATCTTTCAAGCTGGATGTGGATGGCCGGCCGGAAACCGTGGTGAACCGTACCGGGGATGAGGACAAGTACGCCTTTGACACGTCCGGACGCACGATCCGTGAGGAAAAAGCGGACGGAGGCATTTTTGCCTACCGTTACGATACAGCCGGTAATATGCTGGAAGATGTACGGCCCGTCTATGGCTCAGTCCGTTACAATTATGACCTTCAGGACAGCCTGACTTCCGTTTTGGAGAAGCAGTCTTCTGAGGGTGAACTTAAAACCGAGTATACCTATGATGCCGAACTGAACCGGACCTCGCAAAAGGACGGAAATGACCAGAAGACCGCTTATAACTATGATGAGCTTGGCCGCCGGCTTCAGAAAGTCATCGAGCGTTCGGAAACGGGACAAGACGTATTTGAGTACCAGTACGATGCCAACGGAAATTTGGTGCTCGAGAAGAAGCCGGGCGGCTTGACGATAAAGTATAAGTACGACTTCATGAACCGTAAAGTTCTTGAGGAATACAGCGATGGAACCTGGTATAAATACACCTATGATAAAGCGGGCAACCTGCTTAGCAAATCCAGCGCAGAAGGAACGATAACTTACGCTTACTATAACAACAACCAGTTGAAGCAGGTCACTTATTCTAATGGGGATACGGTTCTCTATGAGTACGATCAGAACGGGGATAAGATTGCGGAGACGGTAAACGACAGCCGGACGGCATATGTCCTCGATGCGAACGGCCGCCCAACGGGATACACCGACAGCAAGGGCTTCAAGTATGAGTATGTTTATGACGCCGACGGATATGTTAAAGCGATAAAGTACCCGAACGGAACAGTCACTGCCCTGGATTACACCGCGGGACATCTGGTGGATTCACTTAAGACGACCGGAGCCGGCCAAGACCTTCATGCCGCCGCCTATACTCATAATGCCCGTGAGTTTATTACCGGTGTCCAGGAGCAAGGGAAGACCACAGGCTATACGTATAATGACCGTGAGCAGCTTAGCCGCATACAGACGGCTGAAGGCGACATTATGGAATACGAATATGATGGCGCCGGGAACCGGACGGTACGCAAAACGGTCATTCAGGGAACAATCGCGGACAACGGACAAGTCATCACGACGGAAGAGCTGGTAGCGAAGGTGCTTGAATCCTATGGGATGAAGCCTCAGAAAGTAACTTCGGACCCGACCGATCCCGGAGATATCGAGCCCTGTACGATAGACGGTAATGGCAATGGTAATGGCAATGGAAACGGAAACGGGAATGGCAACGGAAACGGTAATGGTAATGGTAATGGTAATGGAAAAGGAAAGGATAGCGACAGCGCTGCCAGCAATACGAGCTACAGCGGAAAAGTAAGCGATATTGAGATACCGAAATTGTCGGACGCCGTGTATTCAGTGAAATCTCCTGTAACCGCCGGAATGGCCTCCTCTAATCTCGCTTTGGTGAACACCGATAATGGCGGAGGTAACGGGAATTCCGATCCGGGTAATGGCAACGGAAACGGCAATGGTAGTGACAACGGTGGTGGAAACGGAAACGGCAATGGTAATGACAACGGTGGCGGCAATGGAAACGGCAATGGTAATGACAACGGTGGTGGAAACGGAAACGGCAATGGTAATGACAACGGTGGTGGCAATGGAAACGGCAATGGTAGTGACAACGGTGGTGGAAACGGAAACGGTAATGGTATTGGAAATGGCAACGGTAATGGCAACGGTAATGGTAATGGCAATGGCAATGGTAACGGCAACGGCAAAGGCAAAGGTAACGGCAATGGTAAGGATAAGGATAAGGATAAGGGCTCGAACTCAAGCGGTGCTGGCTGCGGCAAAGGCTGGATAAAAGCGCTCGAGAAAGGGAACGGCAAGAAGCTCGGCCTATATAAGAAACTAGGCAGGCAGTTTGGTTCAGGTGCGGGATCGGTAGAGGGATCAGTCGAGGGAATAGACAGCTTGTTTGAAACCGGCCAAATCGAACATATCCTGGCCGCAATCGATAACATCGTCAACGGCGAAGTTAACCTGCCGCCGGGCGGTCATGATAAGCTATTCGAACGCATTCGTGAAGTCGGCAAGGGATATACGGTCATCGGAACGAAATATACGTACAATACCCGGAATCAGCTGGTTCACCGGGAAGACCTGATCCGGTACGAGGAATACGATTACTCGTATGACGATGCCGGAAATCTGCTGACCGACGCCCGCAGCAAGTATGAGTGGAATGCGCGTGGGCAGCTGACCAAGGTCACCTTCCCGGACGGATTCGGCGAGAAGTATGCCTATGATATGCTGGGACGGAGAATCAGCAAGACCCGGTTCAATCATACGGGCGAAACGCAAGAAGTAATGAACTACGTCTATAAAGGCGATACTTGGGTCATCACTGAGGAACGGGATGGAGCCGGTGGGGTCACGAAGTCGTATTCATACGATACGAACGAGCGGCCGCTGACGATTACGTACAAGGGACAGACCTATTGGTATGTGTATAACGGCCATGGGGATGTCGTCGCACTGACGGATGCCGAGGGCAAAGTAGCGGCCCGCTACGAATACGATGCCTGGGGTCTGGTGACCGGGATGTACAACCGGTATGGAGAGCGTGTGCGTGAAGGTATTGGCTGGATGGGGGATCTCGGAAGCGGCAACGGCAGCCCGGGCTCCTTGCAGGGACCGGAAGACGAGAGCGGCAACACCGAACCGGACTACCATCCCGGCAACGGCAACGCCAATGGCAAGGCTAATGGCAAGGCTAATGGCAAGGCTAAGAGCAAGCCAAGCGAGGAACAGACCGTAACCGGCGCTTCGGCAGCGGCGGAAGAAACGGTTACCGACACCTCTGCAGGAATCACCGACCTCGTAACGGAGGAAGCAGAGCCGACCGAGGATATCACAACAGAGCTGGTGAAGGAAAATCCATACCGCTATGCCGCTTATTACTGGGATCGGAAGACGCAGTACTACTACCTGCAAGCCCGGTATTACGACCCGCGTCCGGCCCGGTTTATATCGGAGGATACGTATGAGGGCGAGATTAATAATCCGCTGACGTTGAATTTGTATACGTACGTGGAGAATAATCCATTGAATTATACAGATCCGAGTGGACATAGATCAGGAGCAGATGATAACACAGGAAGATTCGTCAAACCAACCTATGAAGCTTACGAAGAGGATAAATTGCTAATCTATCAAACGGAAATAAGAAAGAACCCTGAGGACATGCAATACAATGATAAGTCTAAAAAACAACTAGAGGATATATTAAATTTTTGGTTATATGAAGATAATTTCAAGTATAGGGAAGAAGATGATTGGCGAAGAGATTTTGAATCTTTAGTTAGACTCACTTCTATAGGGGATATGGAAGATATCGCATTGGATATGGTTGACCATTTCATGTCTGGAACAGGCACTCCATATAGAAACAACACGCTAACAAATAAAGTCCGAAATAAAGGGGTTGTTAAGGAGTATGTTAGTGCAATCAAGAAAACGGTCAAGGAGTTGGTAAAGAAGTATAATGGTGATACATCCAAATTAAAATATAATGCAGCAGATAGAGATAATAGTTTAATGGTAAAAGCAATGAGTCATAAAATTAATCAACCTGCTTTTAATGGATTCTTAGATAGTAAAGTTAAAGGTTATGGAATTACAATTCATGGTTTTGAGGGGAATAGTATTAAATTATCATCAGTTAAAAAAAATGGATCTACTTACAGTGGGACATTACATTTTATGCTTTGGGATAATTTCGGTTTGGATGAAGAGGACGTAACTCAACAAAGAAAATGGGGAGGTTTAAGGTCATGGTATATTTTACAACATTATACAGAATTAAAAGGAAGACATAAACCTTTTCTAACCATTATTGAGTTTGATGAAAAGTTTTAACAGTAATATTCCCAGAAACTATTAAGAAAGGATTGATTGAATGAATGAAATTAACAAAAACAAAAAAATTAAATCGTTAATTAAATCGGTATTGATAGCCATCATTTCATTTAGTGTATTATTAGGGGGTTGTAATTTTTTACTAGGGACTCTCCTGTGGTCAACTTGGGAGTACAAAGTAAGAGATTTTGATACCTATAAAAGCGATTTCCAGACTATAGCGGACTTGGCTTATCGTGAGTTTAGCAAAGGACAAATGAAGGACGATTATATAAATGTACATGAGAATCCTGATGGAACAGTCAATTTAAAATATGAAAATGTCAACACTGAAGATTTCGTTGAAGTAACGATGAGCCAAAAAGAGAAAAAATCTCTGGAGAAAATTGAGGCAAAAGCTTTTCATCATGGTGATATGGAATATTTATATTTAATTAGAGTTTATGAAAACCAGGTAGAATTTGAAATCGCAAATGGTCGATATTCATTGGTATACAGTAGAGATGGACATAAACCTAAATATGTAAATACCCCAGATACAAAAAGGCACTTTAAGTTAAAGAAGATATCAGATCACTGGTATCATGCATGGCCCGTAGAAGATTAAAGAAGAGTTTGGACAACGTCGACTTTTGTTAAGTGTGCAAAATAAAGTTGTAGAGAGTATGTATTAGTCCAGTTATCAAAACATAGTATACTGTTTGATTTAAAAATAATAACGAATAGAAGTTATTCCTAAGTCAGTTCTAAGCCACATGCGAGTGTAACAACTCCATGTGGTTTTTCTTTTTGCATTTTTGAAATGCCCCACCCAGTGCCGAATGAATCGGGCGGCTGAATCCAATTAAATATAACCCTCACAAGACCAGTACAAGATATTCTCCAATTTCTTTGTACGCACAAAAAGCTTGAAAAGTGTTACCTAAATAACGCTACACCGTTACATTGAACGGGTCGATTATGGTCAGATACCACCATGATTGACCTGTTTTTGTTATCTCCGTTTTCAACAGATTTTTGAAATCAATCGCAACTTTACGAATATCTACCCCGGTAGATATAGTGTCAAAGACATCGCAACTAAAAAAATAGGAATAATACTTTTAAATATCTTTTTAATATGGCGACAATGACCAGTTACAATCCAGCAGACAATACGGTGGGTAATGCGGGCTGGGCTAAACAAATATTGATGGATGCCTTTCAATATCAGAATGATTATGAAATGGCGGAGTTTGATCAATATATGTCAGGACTGCTAATTACATTGGATTTGAGAATATTTTCAAGTTCCCCAAAAATATCTGAAGCTCCCACAGTCTTAAAGGTATCAAGAACTGAAAGAGTTACGGAAACGACACCACTACCCAAGACAGTTAGGCAAAGCCTTGACAGTTCAAATGATGTTAAGGCATTGCAATCAGAAGTAAGGAATATTAGGAGTGTTCCTAAGGGGACGGGTAAAGCTCCAGGTTATTCGGGTAAGTTACCAAGCCAAGGAACGGTAGACGCAGGAGTGCCAGGAGCACCTAAAGTAGATGCAGGAAAACAGGGCAAGCACGTTCCAGGTCATGGTAATAATGTTTCAACTAAAACACAATGGCCTGAGGGACAAAATGGGGTACAATTAACCCAAGAAGCATGGGTGAATGGAACTCCTGTCAAACCTGATGGTAGTGTTAGAGTTTATGATTTTGGTAAACCTGTTGGACCTAATGGTGAAACAAGAGTAAAAGTTCATATTGATTCAAAAGGCAATATTCACGGTTATCCTGTACCATAATGGAGGTTATATATGAAAGATGAATTGTTGAATACAATTGAAAGATTGTATGGGAAAGGTGACTTTCAATATATTTTAGCTAAATATATTGATAAGCAATATTGGGACAGTAAAATCAATAATGAGTTAGAACAAATTTTCGTCGACAATCTGACCGACTTTAGTTATTCAACATGCTTTTCTTATTTCATTCAATCATCGCTGAGTCTAAATTTTAGGTTTGGTAGTAATGAATTTAACGATTATCTCAAGGAAAAGAATGAGATAACGGGAGTTATGGTCTTAATTTCAGTAATTGCTCCGTATTCAGTGATTAAATATGTTAGGTACAATTACATTGATGGGGCGGTCCAATTATATGAAGCATATTCCCCACTTAATAAAGAAACGGAGCGAAACGGTAAAAGAATTTTAGAAATACTAAATGAAAACGGAATTAAAAATCTAGATGAAACTATTCTAAATATTGTAGTACCGAATGTTTCATTAGAATTAAAAGAGGAAGATGTTACAATATTCAATTGTCTTTTTGAGGATAGTTATTAAATGGTTAACCTTGACTGGCTTCGTGCCTTTCAAGGTTTTCCTTTTTGGCGAGCGTGTGCGTGAAGGTATTGGCTGGGGAGATCTCGGAAGCGGCAACGGTAGCCCGGGCTCCTTACAGGGACCGGAAGACGAGAGCGGCAACACCGAGCCGGACTACCATCCCGGCAACGGCAACGCCAATGGCAAAGGTAATGGCAAGGCAAGCCAAGCGAGGAACAGACCGTAATCGGCGATTCGGCAGCGGCTGAAGAAACGGTTACCGACACCTCTGCAGGAATCACCGACTTGTGACGGAGGAAGCGGAGCCAACCGAGGATATCACAACGGAGCTGGTAAAGGAAAATCCATACCGCTATGCCGCCTATTACTGTGATCGGAAGACACAGTATTATTACCTGCAAGCCCGCTACTACGACCCGCGCCCGACCCGGTCTACATCACATGACCCAGAGGAATGAAAGTTCAATAGCAGAGGTAACTCAATCATTCCATCAGCAAAATAGTAAAGTAATTCACATTAACCCGAACACAGTCCCGTCGGGGATCAACAGAAGTGAATTTAACCAATGGAAGCAAGGATACTGGAAAAAGAGAGCAACCGATTTTAAGTGATGGAGGATTAACATGAGCGTTCAAGATTATAAAAATGCTGTAGATTTAATAGAACAACACCCTGGTTTAGGGGATTTTATTGGAAATTCCACTGAGGAATTAATTGGGAAAGCGGAGAAGAAGCTTGGTCTAGTTTTTCCACCTCTGTATAGGAACTTTTTGCTCGATTATGGAGCAGGGAATTTTGGTGCTGAAGAAGTCTATGGAGTTATTAAAGATGACTTTGAACATTCTGGAATTCCAGATGCAGTATGGTTTACCTTAAAACAAAGAGAAGAGGTGAACTTGCCGTGTAACTTGGTGATAATCTATCATACAGGTGGTGAGGAAATGTTCTGTTTAAATATTGAAAAAACAGACAAATTTAAAGAAGTACCTATTGTAAGCTATTCAATAGGAGTTGAACCAGAAAACCAAATATATGAAATAGTAGCAAGTGACTTTGGTGAGTTTTTACTACAGAGAGTTAGAACAGAACTAGGCATTTCTTAGAAGACTTAAACCTTGATTGGCTTCGTGCCTTTCAAGGTTTATTTTTTATTGGGGGCTAGCCAATGTGAAAAAAACAAGTTTCATGTGCACATAACATATTATCGGGTTTATTATTTATAGGACTACCATCCCGGCAACGGCAACGGCAACGCCAATGGCAAGGCCAAGAGCAAGCCAAGCGAGGAACAGACCGTAACCGGCGATGCGGCAGCGGTGGAACAAACGGTCACGGACACCTCTGCAGGAATCACCGACCTCGTAACGGAGGAAGCAGAGCCAACCGAGGACATCACAACGGAGCTGGTGAAGAAAAACCCATACGGCTATGCCGCCTATTACTGGGATCGGAAGACGCAGTACTACTACCACCTACAAGCCCGCTACTACGACCCGCGCCCGGCCCGGTTTATATCGGAGGATACGTATGAAGTCGAGATCGAGGCTCCGCCTACGCTGAATTTGTATACGTATGTAAGGAGTAATCCGTTGTTTTTACCGATCCGAGTGGACATGAAGCAGCACCTAATTTGACTGGGAAGAACTCGGAAGAGAAGGTCTTAAAGTCCTTGAGGGTGGAAGAAAGGGTACTATTAGAGGAGCGAAGAAAGGGAGAGCCCTCCCAGTTATTTTCTTTGGTGTTATTATAGGTGCATTATTTGAAGCTCATCATGCAGGTGAGTTGTAAGAAGAAATTGACAAAATGAAAGCGAAGTATTTAAAGCTAAGTCTAATTTCTCCTACAGCCATCAATTTATAAATGGGCAAAGAAAGATGGAGAGGTACGGGTCCATAATAAGATTTCTCAAAGTGCAATATTAGGTGTTATGTTCACGTTCCCTAAATGATATGGAGGCCTATTATGAGAGAAAAATGGGATCAAATTAACCGAGAAGCCGAAGACTTAATAGAAAAAATTACAAGCACATTGCGTGGTGTAGATTCATTTGGCAAAAAGGCCATTGATGATGAGGCATTTAAGGCATTGTTTGTCCTGTTGAAACAAGTAAGGGATTTTTTACAAGATCAAGAGACAGTAAATAAAAGATTCGTGGCTTTAATATTTTACTTGTATGGTCAAATTCATGCAGAGGCCAAGTTTACGGATTACCCAGAGCCAATTTTTATGCTCGCCGGTCAAATTGAAACCTATACGGATGAACTGTTCGGTAGATATTTTGATTAAATCATATAAACAACTAAACCACATGCGAGTTCGTTAACTTCATGTGGTTTCTTTTTTCTTTAAAGAGTTGCGCTGTCCAGTATAATGCTCTCATAAAAAGCTGTAACAGCATATTCCCAGAAACTATTAAGAAAGGATTGATTGAATGAAATTAACAAAAACAAAAACAATTAAATCGTTAATTAAATCGGTATTGATAGCCATCATTTTATTTAGTGTGTTATTAGGGATTTATAATTTTTTACCAGGGACTATTATGTGGTACGAATCTATTTGGGAGTACAAAGTAAGAGATTTTGATACCTATAAAAGCGATTTCCAGACTATAGCGGACTTGGCTTATCGTGAGTTTAGCAAAGGACAAATGAAGGACTCTTATATACTCGTAAGTGAGAATTCTGATGGAACAGTTCATTTAAGTTATGAAAATTTCAAGACTGAAGATATGGTTGAAGTAACGATGAGCCAAAGAGAGAAAAAATCTCTGGAGAAAATAAATGCAAATGCTTTTCATCAGGGCGATATGGCATATTTATCCGTAATTAGAGTTTATAAAGACCAAGTAGAATTTAAAATCGAAAATGGTCTATATTCATTGGTAAACAGAAGAGACGGTCATAAACCTAAATATGTAAATACCCCGGATACAAAAAGGCACTTTAAGTTAAAGAAGATATCAGCTCACTGGTACCATGCAAGGATAGTAGAAGATTAAAGAGGAGTTTGGACAACGTCGACTTTTGTTAAGTGTACAAAATAAAGTTGTAGAGAGTATGTATTAGTCCAGTTATCAAAACATAGTATACTGTTTGATTTAAAAATAATAACGAATAGAAGTTATTCCTAAGTCAGTTCTAAGCCACATGCGAGTGTAACAACTCCATGTGGTTTTTCTTTTTGCATTTTTGAAATGCCCCACCCAGTGCCGAATGAATCGGGCGGCTGAATCCAATTAAGTATAACCCTCACAAGACCAATACAAGATATTCTCCAATTCTTTGTACGCACAAAAAGCTTGAAAAGTGTTACCTAAATAACGCTACACCGTTACATTGGGGTATGCCAAGATTTTTGTGCAGACTCAATTAAAGCAATCTCCCCAGGGGGATCATGCGTTTCTAGCGTATTCGCGCGTTAATAAGTGGAATTAATAAGATGGAATCTTGTATGGGACCAGGGCAAAATGATACGCTGGAACTATAACAATGAAACGGGAGCTGAAATGTAAATGTCGCGACAGATTGATCCGCTTGTTGAGCAAATCGGATTGTCCATGTGGAGGGTGCAGCGAAAAATAATCTCGGGGATCGGCCTGCAAGCGGAGCTTGGACTGACGTTTCCCCAGTTCATTTTGCTGAATATGATAGCCAACGAGGGAAGGGCGCGGGTGGTACGGCTTGCTGAACGGATGGAAGTAAAATCCAGTGCGGTTACGGTCATGCTTGACCGTATGGAAGGGGTAGGCCTGATCAGCCGGGAACCGGACGAGCATGACCGTAGAGCCGTAGTGGTAACGCTCACGGAAAAGGGAGAGGAGATTCGGACTGAAGGGCAGCGCCGCTCCCTGATCTCGCTGGATCAGTATCTGTCGATTCTGACGCCTGAGGAGCTTGCGAGTTTCGCCGAATATTACGATATGCTGGAAAGGCAGGAGCGTTAAGCACGTTGGCCTTTCTAGAAGCCGGAAAGAAACCGTGGTTTCCATAGACGGCCAAAAACCATGCCCTGTAAGAGAGCATGGTTTTTGGCGTCGATGCGGGACTAACGCTTATCTCTGAATGGCGGCTTCTTACGCAGCACGGCTGTGCAAAAAGCGCAGCCGCTGATAAGGGGCGCAGCCTATTCGGCTTTCTTCTCGGGCAGCTGAGACACATAGCTGTCGGAGAGCTGCAGCAGCCGGAGCGCCCGGTTGTATTCATCCTCCGTGGCTGCGGGCCGCTTGCTGCTGAGCGCGATTGGATACTGGGTGTTGTCCTCGAAGCTATTGCCGGGAATAAGCAATCCGGAGCTTGCAATGAACGAGCCTGTAGGCAAATAATAACGCTCGGGCAGAAGGTTATAGTTCTGATTAATGATATCCTGGCCGAAATGCAGATGATCCTTCAGAGAAATGCCCAGCAGATTGGCGGCGGTCGGCAAAATGTCAATCTCTCCGCCTACCTGCTCCAGAGTCTGCGGCTGCGCGCTGCCCGCGCCGTGAATGATCAGCGGAATATTGGTCATATTCGCATATCCGTATTCATGGCCGTAAATCTCGGTCATCAGCTCTTTGTCGTCATGATCAAGAGAGTATATCGGCAGGCCCATGTGATCGCCATAGATTATAATCAAGCTGTTGTCCCAAAGTCCGGTCTCTTTAAGCTCCTGGACCAACTGGCCAAAAGCGTAGTCGGCGTAGTTCTGCGCCCGAATATAGTCGCCGACAAAGGTGCCTTCATAACGCTCCGGCAGCTTCATCTTGTATTTTTCCTCGGGAATCGTAAACGGATGATGCGACGACATGGAAATGATCTGGGCATAGAACGGCTGACCGCTTGCGCTCATTTCCTTCAGCTTGGCTGTCGTTTTGCGGTACAGCACCTCATCGGAAGCCCCGAAGAAGAAGACGTCCTCGTCGCCAAAGAACTTGTGATCGTAATATTTGCCCCAGCCGAGCGAACTGTACAGCTCCCCCCGGTTCCAGAACTCAACATCATTTGTATGGAAGGTGGCCGTCTGGTAGCCGTTCTTCTCCATTAGACGCGGCAGGCTCGGCAGCACCTTGTCGACGTACATTTGGGTGGCCGCGCCCCGGGGAGGGATGTAAAAAGACGTATTGACGACGAACTCCGCATCCGAGGTGTTACCCTGGCCAACCATTTGATAGAAGTTCGGGAAATACAGGCTTTGCTTCATCACGGCATTTATATTCGGCGTGATCTCTTTGCCGTCGATCTTAAGGCCAATCAGAAAGTTCTGCAGCGATTCCATCTGCAGGATAATCAGGTTCTTGCCCTTGGCCGCTCCCTGAAGTTTCGGATTTGCGGGAGCGCTGATTCCCTTGGCCGAATCGATGGATTTCTGTGTGATGTCGCTGGCTTTCACCAGGTCGATTTTTTCTTGAGCGAAGAGGGTATAGGCCTCATAATTGAGGATGCCCATCTCCTGCGCTTTCTTGATTTCGTTCATGCTGGCTTTGTTCGGCAGCACATTGAACAGACACAGCGCCAGCGACGCGGCGAACAGAGCCGAGAATTTCCGGCTGCCGCGTCCCCGGTTAATTTGCTCTTTTTTGTAAATCCGGCCGTTCCGGTTAAAAAGAAAATAATATCCCAGCACGATCACATCAGCGAAAATAAGCAGAAAATAAGGGTCCATCAGTGAAAATACGCTGTCGCTGACGGCAGCCACCTGATTGACCTGTTCAGCCGCATGATAGGTTACGATGACGCCATAATATTTGAAATACATAATAGCCGCGAAAAAAATCCCCGTTACCAGCAGGTTAACCGTCATATAATAGCCGAGCTTGCGCTTTGACGCGAAACGCTCGATAATGCAGAATAACGCCCAGGCAAAGGGAATCTCTGTCAGCAGCGACTTCCACGGCAGCAGATTACCGAAGATCACCGCCCAGGCCAAATAGCTCTTAAGAATAAGCATGATGGTGAAGAAGATAAAAGGTTTGGTCAACCACCGTCTAACGTTAATAAATGACACGGCACCGCCTTCTTTCTGGATGCTACCATCGTAACAAAATTTATTATGCCGTTATGTAAATGGAATGTCAAAACTAGAAATAATGCGTTAAAAGTGTAAAGCGGTATGCTTGGCGGCGCTATTCGCTTTTTCGGCGAGAAATGGAGCCGCAGAAGAAGAGAAACGCCAAAATCGGAGAAAATCGCAGTAAGAAACAGCCGGAAAGTTGTGGAAAGGAGGGACTCGCCTTGACTTCCGTCGTAACGATTTCAGTAAGAACGCTTGTGGAGTATGTGTACCGCAGCGGCAGCCTTGAATCGGGCTTCCGCAGCTCCGCTTCTCTTGCAGAGGGAACGCGCATACACCAGCAGATCCAGCAGCAGTATAAAGAGGACGACCGTAAGGAAGTGTACCTCAGCGCGGAAATTCCCTGCGATGAACTGATTATCGCCGTCTTCGGGCGCTGCGACGGACTGCTGCTGTCTGCGGACGGGAGCTTTACCGTCGAGGAGATCAAGTCGACCGGAGCGCCCGAGCTGCCGGAGGAAGGCCGTGAGGTGCACTGGGCCCAGGCTTTAATGTATGCGCATATGATTATTTTGGAACAGGATCTTTCAGATATCACGGTCAGGCTTACCTATGTGCACAGCAGGGCGGGGCAGCAGCGGAGCTTCGAGCGGCTCGTGTCCGCCGCAGAGGCGGCGGCCTTTGCGGGTGCTACGGCGGCGGCGTACGCCCCCTATGCGGCCCTGCTGCTTCAGCATGGGGAGCGCAGGACCGAAAGCATCCGCAGGCTGGAGTTTCCGTTCCCGGCCTATCGGGAAGGGCAGCGGCGTTTGGCCGGCGCTGTCTATAAGTCCGTCGCGGACGGTGTGAACCTGTTCGCTCAGGCGCCGACGGGCATCGGAAAGACGATGTCCGTCCTATTTCCGGCGGTCAAGGCGATGGGAGAGGGCCTGCTTCGCGGCCTGTTCTACTTAACAGCCAAGACCATCACGCGGATAGCCGCGCAGGATGCCTTTGCCTTGATGGCCTCCTGCGGCCTTCATCTGCATGTGGTCACGATTACGGCCAAAGAAAAGGCCTGTCTCCGCGAAGAGGGGCTCTGCGGGCCGGACTATTGCCCGTTTGCAGACGGGTATTATGACCGGATCAACGGAGCGCTGATGGATATGCTCGGCAGCGAAACGCTGATGGACCGCCATGTTCTGGAACAATACGCCCGCAAGCATTCGGTATGCCCGTTCGAGCTGTCGCTGGACGCGGCGTATGCAGGCGACGCCGTCATTTGCGATTACAATTATATTTTCGATCCGCGTATCGGCCTCAAGCGGCTCCCGGAAGAACGGAAGAAGGATACGGCACTGCTGGTCGACGAAGCCCATAATCTGGTTGACCGGGGCCGAGAGATGTTCTCGGCGGGCCTGCGCAAAGCGCCGTTCCTTGCGCTGAAGCGCCGTTATAAGGAACCGAACCGCGCGCTCAGCGCCGCGGCGGGGAACGTGAACGCCTTGTTCATTGCTCTGCGCAAAGAGTGCGAACCGGCTGGCTCGGGCAAATGGAGCCTATATCCCGGGGAGCTGCCAGGCCTGCTGGAAGCGTTCGTGCAGGAGGCGGAGCGTGAACTGCTCGGCCCTGCTCCGGCGCTGCTCCCGGAAGAGGAGCAGGAGGACGGGCTGCTTGACGCCTATTATGACGCCCAGGCGATGCTGCGCGCTTGCAAGATGTATGACGAGCGCTACATCACTTATGCGGAAACGGAAAAAGGAGACGTCTTCCTGAAGCTGTTCAATCTGGACCCGTCGCATTTATTGACCCAGTCCTCCAAGGGTTTTCGCAGCCGGATTTTCTTCTCGGCGACACTGTCACCTCTCCATTATTACCGGGAAATGCTCGGCGCGGGCGAGGACGATTACAGCCTCACGATTCCTTCTCCCTTCCGTAAGGAGCAGTGGGAGGTCGGCATCCTGCCGGTGTCGACGCGGTTTCGCGACCGGGATGGCTCGCTTGGGCCGCTCTCGGAGGCGCTTGCGGCGATGGTTGCCCGCAAAGGGAACTATCTCGTCTTTTTTCCGTCGTACCAGTATTTGCAGAAAGTATACGATGCTTTTGCCGCCGCATTGCCCGAGGTCCGAACGCTGGTGCAGGGCAGCGGAATGAGTGAAGAGGAACGGGAGAGGTTTCTTGGAGCTTTTCGCCCTGGCAACGAGGAGACGCTGCTTGGATTTGCCGTGCTGGGCGGGATTTTCTCGGAGGGGGTCGATTTGCCGGGAGACCGGCTAGGCGGGGTGATGGTTGTCGGCGTCGGCCTGCCCCAGCTTGGGCTGGAGCGCAACCTGCTAAGGGAATACTTCAGCGCCCAGGGCAAGAACGGATTTGATTACGCCTACGTGTATCCGGGAATGTGCAAGGTGCTGCAGGCGGGAGGGCGCCTCATTCGCAGTGAAAGCGATACCGGCGTGATTTTGCTGGCAGATGACCGCTTTTTGCAGCCCCCGTATTTATGGCTGCTGCCGGAGGAGTGGAGAGACTACCGGGTGCTTGAATAAAAAAAGACACTCGCTCGGGAGCTATAGCTCGAAGCGGGTGTCTGCGGCCCAAGCCGGGGCGGCCTAGCGGAGGAAGACCGCGAGTAGAGCAGGCGTTACGCTGAGCGTAAACAGCGCGGTCAGGATCATCGCGATACTGGAAATGGTTCCGGTCAGCGAACTCAGCTCAAAGGCTTTGGAAGTGCCCATACCGTGCGCGGCGGTTCCCAGCGATACTCCGCGCGCAACTTCATTATCAATGCGGAAGAGGCGAAGGACCGTCGGTCCCATCAGCGTGCCAAGTATGCCGGTCATAATGACGAATACCGCCGTAATGCTTGGTATGCCCCCAATGCTCTGCGAGATATTCATGGCAATCGGTGTAGTTACCGACCGGGGCACCAGGCTTGTTGCCAGATTGCTGCTGAGATGCAGCCAATTGGCCAGGAGAACGGAGGATATAACCGCCATTACCGTACCTGACAGCACGCCTGCCGCAATCTCGGCGGCATGCTTTTTGAGCACCTTGAAGTTCTTATGCAAAGGGATGGCAAAGGCAATTGTTGCAGGCTGAAGCAGGTCGGTAAGCCATTTGCCTCCCGCATTGTAGGAATCAAAGGATACGCCCGTCATCAGCAGGAAGCTGATAATTAGCAGCGGCGTAATGATCAGCGGTGACAAGTACATTTTTGTCTTGGCCGCGTAAATCCGTTTGGAGATCAGATAAACTCCGAGAGTCAGAATCAGACACAGAAGTCCGGTCAGCATGATGTCTTCCCTCCTTGACTTTGAAGATAAGGGCTGTAAGCAGTCCCGAACTGGTCATAACGATAAAAGTTCCCGCTAGTATAATCGCCAGTAAGCTAAGACCGTCGGTCTCAAGCAATGATGTGTATTTCATAACACCGATAGCGGAGGGAACGAAGAATAGCAGCAGCTCGGCCAGCAGCCAGGATGCCCCTACTTCCACCCAGCCAAGCCGGATGACGCCGGTTTCCAGCAGGATGAATAACAGCACCATGCCAATAATGCTTCCGGGAATCGGAAGATGCAACCAAGAGCTAAGATTGCCCATTAATAGGGAGAATACGGTCAGCGCACCTACTTGCAGCATTCCAATCATTAGTTTTCTCATAAGGCCGCCCCTTTCAAGCTATATTGAAATTTTACAACATTTATTTTCATAGGTAAAATGAATATATCGAATGGATGATATTCATTTTGTCTATACAGGAGGATTGACTTTTGGACATCAGGCAGTTGCAGTATTTTGTGGAGGCGGCCCGTCTGAACAGCTTCTCCAAAGCGGCCAAATCATTATATATAACTCAGCCCACTGTCAGCAAGATGATTCGGCAGATCGAGGAAGAGCTCGGGGCGGATTTGTTCTACCGGGAAGGCAAGAGCATTAAGCTGACCGACGCGGGCGAGATTCTGCTCGCCAAAGCCCAGAATATCGTTGAATCCTTCCACAGTCTCTCCTCCGAGCTGGACAGCCTGCGCAGCCTGAAGCAGGGCCATATCCGCATCGGGCTGCCGCCCATGGTGGGGGCCAACTTTTTTCCGTCGGTGATCGGCCGATTTCACCATAAATATCCGGACGTCTCAATCCGGCTGTACGAGGACGGGGCGAAGAAAGTGGAAAATGATGTGGAGACCGGCGTGCTCGATATCGGTGTCGTTGTTCTTCCCGTCAGCGAAGACCGATTTCATATTTTCTCCTTTGCCGAAGAAAGACTGGAGCTGCTGGTCCCTTTCGGACATCGGCTGGCCGGGCGAAGCTCGGTTCCTCTGGTAGAGCTGAAGGATGAGGAGTTTGTGCTGTTCCGCGAGGACTTCGCCCTGCATGACCGCGTGATTGCCGAATGCGTCAAATCGGGATTTCAGCCGATGGTTGTCTACGAGAGTGCCCAGTGGGATCTGATCGCCCAGATGGTGGCCGCCGGGCTCGGCATCGCGCTGCTGCCGCAGACGATCTGCCGCGACATGGACCGTTCGCGCATCTCCGTAATCACAATGACCGAGCCGGCCATCCCGTGGCAGCTTGGCATGATCTGGCGAAGAGACCGTTACTTGTCCTTTGCCGCCCGCGAGTGGATCGCTTTTGCCCAGGGCTTGCTGAAGGAGAGGTAACTTTGCACGGACGGTTAAACGATTATCATGAAAAAGTTGGATCATCGACATATTTTTCTTTTTCTGCAAAATATGCTTTTTTGGCATCATGAATTATAATAGAGTTTAAAGGTAATAGAGAGAAGGTGACGCAGTGCTGAGAGAATTCAGGGAAGAAGAATTGTCTATAACTATAGAGAGCCTCAGATGCGAACTGCTGGAGGTTGCCCAAGAGCGGAGTCTCAGCGACCGTACTGTTGTTGAGCTAAGCGAACGCCTCGACAGCTATATCTTGCTTGCGCAGAACAAAATGATGGAAAATCTTCGCACGCGCAAGAGCAGCAGTCGCCATAGGAGTGATGGCTCCAATTCGAGGAGAACGATGAATTAGCTTCATCAATACCAATAATTCCAGACCTTTTCGCCAGAACGGCGGGAGGGTCTTTTTTAAATAGAGGAATTAACCGCTTAGCTTTGAATGCGCCAAATTGTAATAAATAATAGCGATTTCAAGGTTTGACAACGGACATAGGCGAAAATATAATTAGTATGCCTAAATAATAAACTATATAATTATTAGATGTGCTAATTAAATCAAACGGGAATACCCGCATGGGAGGGACAACATTGGGATAGAAGAAGATGATAACAGCAAAGTGCCTCGTAAGCTGCTGTTCGCTTTGCAGCAGTTGCATAAGGCGCATTGGAGGCATGCCGCCGAAGGGAATAAACCCAGTGAGACTACATTAATGATGTGCATCGCGCGAAATACCCATTTTGGAAAACAAGGGCTCAAGGTGTCGGAAATTAGCCGCTTGCTGGGGCTGATGCCGCCGACAGTTACCCAGCTCATCAACAGCCTCGAAGCAAAGGAATTGGTATTCAGGCAGGCCGATCCGGAGGACCGGAGAGTGGTGCGCGTCAATTTGACCGAACGCGGCTGCGAGGTTGCGATAAAGGCGAAAAAGCATAGGGACGCGATCTTAAGCAAGCTCGTGGATTATCTGGGCGAAGAAGACAGCAACCGGCTGGCGGACCTTCTTATGAAAGTTCACACCTTCACCCAGGAGAATAGATGTGACCTTGAACGGTTACCAACGAACGGAGATGAGAGCAATGATTAAGCTATTCAAACAATTAAAGCCTTTTTCGCTGCCGATTGCCGTCATTCTTCTGCTTGTATTTTTGCAGTCGATGGGCGATCTGTACCTCCCTAACTTGATGTCCGACATCGTTGATAAGGGGATTGTGCAGCAGGACCAGGCTTATATTTGGAAAATCGGCGGATTTATGCTGCTGGTGGCGGGCGGCGGCGCGCTTTGTTCCATCATTGCTAGCTATTTGTCGGCTAAAGTAGCTATGGGATTCGGGCGTAACACGCGTTCGCGGGTGTTCAGTCATGTAGAAAATTTTACGCTGACCGAATTTGATCAACTGGGGACCGCTTCCCTCATTACGCGGACGACGAACGACATTACCCAGGTGCAGACGGTGCTGATGATGCTGCTGCGGATGATGATCGGCGCTCCGATGATGATGATCGGCGGCATTATTATGGCAGTGTCCGAGAATGCCAAGCTTTCGCTCGTTTTTGTCGTCGTCATACCGGTGCTTGCCCTGGCGATTTCTTACGTGGGCTTAAAAGGGCTGCCTCTCTTTAAGGCGAACCAGCTCAAGCTGGATAAGCTGAATCTGGTGCTGCGCGAGCATCTGATCGGTATTCGCGTCATCCGCTCCTTCAACCGGATTCAGCATGAGCAGAAGCGCTTCAACGCGGCCAATAGAGATTTAACGGATACGGCTATTAAGGTCAACAAGATTATGGCTCTGCTAATGCCGATGATGATGTTCGTCATGAACTTCTCCATGCTCGCCATTCTGTACTTCGGCGGCATGCGGATTGATAGCGGCGAACTTCAGGTCGGCTCGCTTATGGCATTCATTCAATATGCCATGCAGATCATGTTCTCGCTTATTATGGTTTCCATGATGTTCGTGCTCATTCCGCGCGCTTCGGCTTCCGCCATTCGTATCAATGAGGTGCTTGATATGGTGCCGGAAATCACCGATCCCGAAGGCAAGACCTCTCTGGAGGGCCAACCGGTTCTTCACGGCTGTGTGGAATTCAAGAACGTTTCGTTCTCCTACCCGGGTGCGGAACAGCCAGCCTTATCGGATATCAGCTTCAGCGCCCGCCCGGGAGAGGTGACGGCGATTATCGGCGGGACGGGCTCCGGCAAATCAACCTTGCTCAGCCTTATTCCCCGCTTCTACGATGTGGTTGAAGGCGAGGTGCTGGTCGACGGGGTTGATGTACGGAACCTGACCCAAGAAGAGCTTCGCGCCAAGATCGGCTATGTGCCGCAGAAGGCAGTACTGTTCACCGGCACTGTGAAAGAGAATATCAGGCACGGTATGAAAGAGGCTACGGATGAAGAGGTCCGGCATGCGACTGAAGTTGCTCAGGCGCTGGAGTTTGTATCCGAGATGAAAGAAGGCTTCGATTCGGAAATCGCCCAAGGGGGCGGCAATGTCTCCGGCGGACAGAAGCAGCGGCTTTCGATCGCGCGGGCGCTCGTACGGAAGCCGGAAATCTATTTGTTCGACGACAGCTTCTCCGCGCTTGACTTCAAGACCGACGCCAAGCTCCGCGCCGCTCTCCGAGGGGAGACGCTTGAATCGACTGTGCTGATCGTCGCCCAGCGGGTCAGCACCGTTATGGATGCGGACCGGATTATCGTGCTGGAAGAAGGCCGAATTGCCGGTATCGGCAGCCACAGCGAACTGCTTGCAAGCAGCGATGTCTATCGTGAAATCGTGGCTTCGCAGCTGTCAGAGGAGGAAATCGCATGAGTGACAACCAACAGGAATATAAGCGTCCCGCCCAGCCGCCGGCACGGAGAGGAGGACCTGGAGGGTTCGGAGGCGGCGGCATGATGCTGCCGCCGGAAAAAGCCAAGGATTTCAAAAAAACGCTGCGGCGGCTGGCCGGGTATCTGCGCCCGAAGCAAATGCTGTTGCTGGTTGTGCTGATTACGGCCATCCTAAGTACGGTATTCAGCATCTTGAGCCCGAAGCTTATGGGCAAGGCGACAACGAAGCTGTTCGAAGGTGTCTTTGGCAGAATGAAGGGTGTGCCGGGAGCAAGCATTGATTTTGGCTATATTAATGAAATTTTGCTTATTTTGGCCGGTTTGTATCTGCTGAGCGCCATCTTCGGCTACGTGCAGCAGTATGTTATGGCCGGCGTGGCGCAGAGCATCGTATTCAACATGCGTGAAGAGATCAACAGCAAGCTGGAACGGCTACCGCTGAAATATTTCGACTCCCGGACGCATGGGGAAATCTTAAGCCGCGCAACCAACGACGTCGACAATATCAGCACGACGCTGCAGCAGAGCTTGACTCAGCTTATAACATCGATTATTACGATTATCGGCGTCATTGTCATGATGCTGACCATCAGCCCGTGGCTGACGCTCATCACGATCATTACGCTGCCGCTCAGCTTTGTGGCGATTGTGGGCATCACCAAGCGTTCCCAAACGTACTTCGTCGGACAGCAGAAATCGCTCGGCCAGCTGAATGGCCATGTCGAGGAGATGTACACGGGTCACCGGATCGTGAAGGCGTTCGGACAGGAGCGGGAATCGCTCAAGGAATTTGACCAGATCAATGAGCAGCTTTACGATTCCGGCTGGCGCGCGCAGTTTATGTCCGGCATCATTATGCCGCTGATGATGTTCATCGGCAACCTGGGCTATGTGCTGGTCTGTGTGGTCGGCGGGATTTTTGTCACCAAAAAAATGATCGAGGTCGGCGACATCCAGGCGTTCATCCAATATTCGCGCCAGTTCATGATGCCGATTACTCAAACGGCCAACATCGCCAATATTATTCAGTCCACTATCGCTTCCGCGGAACGCGTATTTGAACTGCTGGACGAGGAAGAGGAAGTCCCCGAAACGTCAGCAGTCATGGCCGGGAAGACTGGGCCTGAAGAGGGAGCGGTTGAGTTCCGCCATGTGAAATTCGGCTACAAGGAAGACGCCATACTGATCGAAGATATGAACATTAAGGTTAAGCCGGGACAGACTATCGCGATTGTAGGGCCAACCGGAGCGGGCAAGACGACGCTCATCAACCTGCTGATGCGGTTCTACGAGCTGAACGGCGGCCAGATCCTGATCGACGGAGTGGATATTACGGACATGAAGCGCAGCGAGCTCCGCGCCCGGTTCGGCATGGTGCTGCAGGATACGTGGCTCTTCAACGGTACGATCCGCGACAATATTGCGTACGGACGCGAAGGCGCGACCGAGGCGGATGTGGTGCGGGCGGCCAAGGCGGCGCATGCCGACCATTTCATCCGCACGCTGCCGATGGGCTATGACACCGTGCTGAATGAAGAGGCCTCCAATATTTCGCAGGGGCAAAAACAGCTACTGACTATTGCCCGCGCCATTCTGGCAGACCCGTCGATCCTGATTCTGGACGAAGCTACAAGCAGCGTCGACACCCGGACGGAGGTGCAAATTCAAACGGCGATGAACACACTGATGCGGGGCAGAACCAGCTTTGTTATTGCCCACCGCCTATCGACTATCCGCGACGCCGATTTGATTCTCGTGATGAACCACGGCACCGTCATCGAGCAGGGTTCACACGAAGAGCTGCTGGCGCAAGGCGGATTCTACGCCGATCTGTATAACAGCCAGTTCTCGGACGGCGAGCTGTCGGATGCTGTTTAAGCGTTCATAAAAAAACAAGCGCAGAAACGCTCATCCCTGTCAGGGAAAGCGGTTCTGCGCTTGTTTATTTTTGCCGGGCCTTAGCTGCCCCGGCTTACTGGCCGGGAGTGCGGCTGAACAGCAACTCGTATTTGTCGAGCGAAGCGCCGAGAATAGACTCGTGGCCGCCTGCGCCCCGGTGGGACTGCCGGAAGGCTTCGCTGGATGTCCAGCCTTTGAATGCTTCCTCATTCTCCCACACCGTACAGATTTTCAGTTCTTCCACGCCCTCTTTGGCGCTGCCATGCCATACCTCCATGCGGACAAAGCCCGGCATATCCTGCACGCCGCCGGCGTAGGTGAACCGCTGGGCCAGCGCTGTTCCGGCGCCTTCCTTGACCTTAATCGTATTCGTAACTACGAGCATAGCTTCAAACCTCCCGTTAAGAATGGATGAAGGGCCTTAAGGCAAGAGCTTATTGCGGATTGGTTGTCCAGATGCCCGCCGTCTTGATGAATACGCGGTCCGGCAGCTTCAGCGCCGTCAGCGCAAGCTCGGCGACATCTTCGGGCTGCATCATCCGGTCCTCGTCGCCGATCGGCAGACCGGCATTCACCGCTAGAGGGGTATTGACCGTGCTTGGCGTCAGCGCGGTAACACGGATGTTGAACTTGCGCACCTCTTGGAAGAGCGCCTCGGTCATGCCCATCAGCGCGAATTTGGACGCGCAGTAGGCGGAGCCGGTGGCGAAGCCGCGCTCTCCCGCCGTGGACGAGATGTTGATGATGCTGCCTGCTTTCTTCTCGATCATGGAAGGCAGCGCGGCGCGGGTAACGTAGTAGACGCCGAACAGATTGATGTCGATGTGACGCTTCCACTCTTCCGGGTCCATGTCTACCAGCGTGCCGAAGTTGGCGACGCCGGCGTTGTTGATCAGGACATCAAACGTGCCAAGATCGTTCTGAATGGCGGCCACCGCGCGCTCTGCCTCTTCACGGACCGATACATCGGCGACGGCGATGCTCACTTTCACATCGTATGCTTCGGCGATGGCGGCTTTCAGAGCCTCCAAATCGGCGGCGGTCCGGGAGATCAATCCCAGATTGGCGCCTTCTTTGGCAAGCGTCAGCGCCAGGGCTTTGCCGATGCCTTTGCCGGCGCCGGTAATGACTGCGGTTTTTCCTCTAAGTTCCATCTGTTTTCTTCCTCTCCTTTAACTCTAATAAGTTTCTTGTCTCTGTCCCGGTTAACCGGGGTGTCCAATAAACATCAGAGGTCCGGTTTGTCCAGCGGCAGGGTCGCCGGTCCTTCGATTACTTCACCGTCATAGGAGTAACGGGAGCCGTGGCACGGGCAGTCCCAGGAGCGTTCGCTCTCGTTCCATTGACATTCGCAGCCCATATGCGTGCAGGTTCTGTCTACGAGATGAACCCCGCCTTCGGAGTCCCTGTACGCTCCGACCCGCTTTCCATCATGGCGGACGACTCCGCCTTCGTCCAGTCCCAGATCGTCAATCTTCTTAAACGTGAACTCCAGCTTGCCCGTGATAAGCTCATTGACGACATTGGCGTTCTGCACTAGAAGATTCTTGATTCCCGGATTTGGATTCAACCGGGACGGATCGTAAAGCTCCGTATAGGGACTGCTTTTACGCTGAATCTGATCGGCAATCATCCGCGCCGCCAGCGTGCCGCTCGTCATTCCCCATTTGGCAAAGCCGGTGGCGACATAAATTTCCTTGTCCTTCGACATTTTGCCGATGTAAGGGACCTGGTCGACCGTAATCAGATCCTGTGTGGACCAGCGGTATGGAATTCGGCGGATGCCCAGCAGCTCTCTGGCGAAGACCTCCAGATTCTCATAATGCTTGATCGTACAGCCGCTCTGTCCCCCCTTATGGCTCTCGCCGGCGGCAATGACCAGCCGTTTGCCTTCCCACTCAACCGCGCGAAGGGACCGCCGGGGCTGGCCGACACTTAAGTACATACCACCTTCGTAGCCGGTTTCGGGCTCGAAAGCCAGACAGTACGCGCGGTCCGCATGCAGGCGCGCAAAATACATCTCTCCCCCGTCATAGAAGGGATAGTGGGAGGCCGATACCGCGTGGCGGCACTTGATGCGGTGCTGTCCCCGTTCGGTAAAGAGCGTCAGGCCCTCCTCATTCTCCACGTCTCTGCTGATCGTGGTGTGCTCATAGACGATCCCGCCCTTGTCCAGAAAAGCCTCAAGCAGCCCCTTTAGATACGCAAGAGGATGGAAGCGGGCCTGTCCCGGAAGCTTGATTCCGCCTCCAATACGCATAGGTAGCGATACATCATCCACCCATTCCCCCGGCAGTCCCAGCTTGCGGTAAGCCTCAAATTCGGCCTCCAACTGATTCAACGTCTTCTTGTCGTCCGGGTAGCCGT
This sequence comes from Paenibacillus durus ATCC 35681, assembly GCF_000993825.1. Lineage (NCBI taxonomy): Bacteria > Bacillati > Bacillota > Bacilli > Caryophanales > Paenibacillaceae > Paenibacillus > Paenibacillus durus. Next base: position 4,422,471 of record NZ_CP011114.1, on the reverse strand, counting down.
ACACATAAGCATCCTCGCGTTCCAAGCCGCAGGATATGCCGAGCTTCTCCGCCGTCTCGACGATCCATTCCAGGCTCTCGCTGTTGGAGCGGAAATAGGCTATGGCCTTGTCCTCGCCAAAGCTCTTCGTCAGATCGCTGTAGATCAGGCCATGCTGCGCCGTAATCTTGGCGGTTGTGAAGCCCGTTGTGCCGGTGAGCAGCTCGCTTCCTTCCAGCAGCGTGACCTTGTAGTCGGCGTCCGCCAGCAGATAAGCCGTGGTAATACCTGTTATGCCGCCGCCTACTACGGCGATGTCGGTGGCATGGTCCTCGGTGAGCCGGGGAAAAGAGGGCAGCTCCGTCGTTCCTCTCCATAGCGACTCCGGAAGCTTGGGCAGATTTTCTGGCCATTTATTTTCTGGGTCCATCACGTATTCCTCCCTAATTATACAGTCGTCGTTTCAGTTATTACCACTAAATAGGTAAAAGAAACTTCGCTGCGGAGCGCATTCATGCAGAAATCGGCCCGGCAGCTGCGACGGTAGGAGGTCATGCAAATCATCAAATGGCGCTTTCCTCAGCCTTCAAAGTATGTGTCGGCGGCACAAACCTTGTTTCTCCCCGAGTTCTTGGCTGCATAGAGTGCTTTGTCTGCGTATTGGCTAAGCAGGTCGCCGTCCGCATCCTGTATATTTTCCGGATAGGATGCGGCCCCGATGGATACGGTGAGATGGATTTTAATGCCCGAAGGCAGCAAGAAACGGTCATTCTCCACGGCGGACCGGATGCGTTCTCCGGCCTTTTGCGCCTGATAGAGTGGGCAGTCGGGGAGCAGGATCGTAAACTCTTCACCGCCGTTGCGGGATACGATATCGTAAGACCGGGAATGATTACAGAGACGGCGGGCCAACTGCTTCAGAACGGCGTCTCCCGCCGGATGGCCGTAGGTGTCGTTAATATTCTTGAAATGGTCGATATCGATAAGGAGCAGCGACAGACTTTCCCCATGCCGTTCTGCCCGGGCCATCTCTGTATCCAAATGGCGGTGGAACTGGTGCAAATTATTGAGATTGGTCAGATAGTCCGTAGCGGCCCGCACTTCAAGCTGGGCATACAGATCGTTGGAACGTTGAATATATTCGGCTACATAATAAACGGCCAGTCCGGCGGCAAGAGTGACGCCAAGCTGCAGCGGAAAGAACTCCATAATGATTTTGAGGTCTTTCAGAGTGAAAATAAATCCTGCGAGGCAGATCGCCATACTAATCAAATTTCCGGCCATTACCTTGCGCATGCGCGACCAGCGGAGTACGGAAATCCAGCTGCAGCAGAGACCGATAAGCACCAGGGAGACGAACGCCGATACCGAAGTATCGACCAAGCCATAGATAAGTACCCGGCTTACGGCTAAGACCGCCGCACAAATTATGGCGGGGAGCCAGCCGATATAGGCGGATACAATAACAATTGTTAAATGACGGAGATTGGCATAGATTCCCGGCCCGACCGGAAAGGAATACTCCATCAGAATCATGCCGAACAATCCGAAGAGCAGTCCGATGACGATGCTGGAGGCCCTGCTGCTGGAGCGGCCGATGACGGTATACTTTTTGGACAACATGCCTGACAGGAAGAGGAAAGTAACAAGTATGCAAAAGTTGGCAAATAGGCTATTGATCATTTTTATTATCATCATGACAGTATCAGGAGCTCCTTGGATGAAGTGGCCGTTTCCAATTGCGGCTCTCGCTTATTTTATCTGAAAAATGCTGAAGAATGTTGCGGAAAATTGTCGAAAACAATCGAATTTTTAGCAACAATTACGGTCCTCAAGCAACCGGGAAGTCTTTTTCGGGCTTGAGATCGGAATATTGACCGGAATACGCCAACGATTTATACTTGATCTAAAAATAAAGTAAGGATGATCGAAGTGAGACATCTTAATCTGACTTCCCAACGCCAAGCCGTCTACGATATTGTCCGCGAATCGCATGACCATCCGACCGCGGCGGAGGTTATGAACCGTCTGGTAGAGAAGGGGCATAATCTTGCCTATGGCACAGTCTACAATTCGCTCCGCTATCTCGCGGATAAACAATTGATCCGAGAACTGAAGCTGGGAGAGGCCGCCAGCCGTTACGATGCGAGAATGGACGACCACCAGCATATTATCTGCGAGCGGTGCGGAGCGGTGGATGAAGTGATGAGTCATGTGCCGGAGCCCTGGATGGAGGCCGTTGCGAAAGAAACCGGTTATACGATCGCACATGCGCATGTCGTCTTTGGAGGCATCTGTTCTGCCTGCCGAAATAAGGCTATTAACTGAACCGATGAACCAACCGCTAAATGTCCGCCCTAATGCCAGGGCAAAGTTTAAATAGGGCTTTCCGGTCTGTCAGGCCGAGAAGCCCTATTTGTGTCCGTTTATGGATCAACTGGATATTTTTATGAGGGAATCCCGGAGAAACAGTAGAATTATGGCTAATGATTGCCGATATATCATAATATTACTCAACTCTTTGCTGCCTAATTTATCCAGTTGAATGGGGGAACAGACAAAATGCCAAAGAAAGTCAAGGCCGGCTTGACTCTGCGCACAAGATTAATTGCCACTTATCTGATTGTATTGATGGTACCAAGCATCATCATCGGAACGATCACTTTTTGGACAGCCAGAAACGCTGTATCGGATCAGCTTATCATTAATGCGCAGGAAAGCGTCGAGGCTGTCAATGAGATCATTAATTCGAATATTCAGTCCAAAATAAACGACGTAGATTATTTTATCGATGCCATCTCCTCAATCGGGACCAATAGCGAGACGATCGAGGAAGGTTACGCCGAATTGAAAGAAAGAGTGAAGGAATACGCGGCGTTACACCCCGATGTGCTGGAGGTATACGTAACGACAAAAACGGGCCAAGTTATAAAAGCCTCCGATACCACTCCGCCCAGCGGATACGACCCTCGCCTTGAGGACGCTTATGTGAGCGCCGTCAAAAAAGGAAAGGGTGTAGTGATCTCACCGGTTTTTACTAACACAAATAAGGAGACGGTTGTCTCCTTATCCTCTATGCTTAAAGATAGAAGCGGTGTATTTGTTCTTCAATTGAATTTGAAGCAGCTCGCGGGTCTGGTCGATCTTAAGGTCGGCAAGAAAGGTTATATCATGATTATGGACGGCGGCAAAAGGTTCGTGATGCATCCCACGGAGCCTCTTGGCGAGGTATCTTCCCGGGATTTTGTAACAAGAATGTTCAAGAAGGATTCCGGCACGTTCGAATATGCCTTTAATGGAGGGAAGAAAAGCCTCACCTACATGGTTAATAAGCTGACCGGATGGAGAATCGCCGGCACAATCAACACCAGTGAAATTACCGGCGCGTCCGATGGTATCCGTACGACTGCCCTTATTGTCATTTTAGCCTCCCTGCTGCTTGGGCTGGTTCCGATTTTCTTTATTCTACGTTCCTTGCTCTTGCCTCTGAGCAGACTCAGCAAAGCGACGGAAGTGATCAGCAAGGGGGATTTGTCCCAGGATATCGGTTCCTTCGGAAAGGACGAAATCGGTCAACTGGCCTCCAACTTCAAAACGATGGTCGCAAGTCTCAGGGAGATGATACTTGGCGTTCGGGAAATGACCGACAATGTATCGTCCTCGGCGGCCGAACTGACGGCCGGTGCCGAGCAGACGACCCAGGCGATCGAGCATGTGACCATTGCGATTCAGGAAGTAGCTTCCGGCAGCGAGCAGCAGGTTAAGAGTATAAACCAAGGGATGGAAGGCACGATCGCGACTACCGCAGAGGTAAAGAGCATTTCCGCCAATATGGATGAAGTAACGGTGATGATGGATAAAACTACCCGCTCAGCGGCGGAGGGCAACGATTCAGTCATTCAGGTCGTCGACAAAATCAATGCCATCCACGAGACGGTTGAGGAACTGGGAGCAGTCATCGACAAGCTGAATGAACGCAGCGGCCGCATCGTAGGCATCGTTGGCATCATTACGGGTATTGCCCGGCAGACGAACCTGCTGGCGCTTAACGCTTCCATCGAGGCGGCAAGAGCCGGGGAGCAAGGCCGCGGCTTCGCAGTCGTCGCTGCGGAGGTCCGCAAGCTGGCCGAGGAATCGGAGAAATCGGCCAGTCAAATTTCGGAGGTTATTTCTTCCATTCACAGCGAAGTGAAGATAGCTATAGAAACGATGAACAATGCCAAAGAGAAGGTTTCTGAAGGAATTATGGCCGTCGATACGACCGGTCGTTCCTTCTCGCGGATCCGCAGAGCGGTCAAGGGTGCGGCGGAAAAAATCGAAGTGATGGGCAAAGGGGTTCGCACCCTGTCACAGGAAGCGGACGGTATGGAACAGGCGATGGAAGTTCTCCGCATCATTTCCCAAGAAACCTCCGCGAACACGGAGACGATTTCGGCCGCAGCGCAGCAGCAGCTCGCCTCGGTTGAGGAAATCGCTTCGTCATCGTCGGATCTCAGCCGTCTGGCCGACGAATTGCAAAATCTGGTCAGCCGCTTCAAGTTGTATGATTCCGCTGCCGCCGATAAGCTTAACGAAGAACCGGTGGAGCCCGGGAATGATTCGGCGGATGGGGGAAGTCAAGCCGGGATAGCCAGCTAGAGCTTTCTTTTTGAGTCTCCTTGCAAGTATACTGTTAGGCAAGAAGCAAGGAGAGAAAAAGGGAGGCAGCATCATGGCAGATCAATTAACAGGCATCACCGTCGCCCTTGCCGGTCCGCGCAAATCGGAGGAGCTGGCGAAGCTGGTAAGCAACATGGGAGGCACCGCACTGCTGCGGCCCGCTCAGGGCACCGTGTTTCTGGACGGCGAAGAGCTCCGTCAAGGGCTGGAGTCTTGGACGAGTAATCCTCCCGACTGGACGATTCTGACAACCGGCATGGGACTGGATGCGCTGTTCAAGGCGGCGGAAGACATGGGAATCGAGGAGCGTCTGCAAGAAGCTCTGGCAGGCTCGATGATCGCGGCCCGGGGCTACAAGACAGTGAACGCGCTGAAGAAAAGAGGGCTTGTTCCGGATGTCCGCGACGATGATGGAAGTACGACCGGTCTCATCCGCGGCCTTGCGCCCTTCGATCTGCGGGGCAAGGAGGTTATTCTTCAGCTGCACGGCGATCCCGCCCCACGGCTGAACGCCTGGCTCGAAGAAGCCGGCGCAGCGGTTCGGCAGGTGCTGCCGTATCGGCATATGCCTCCGCAGCAGGAGGATCTTGAGCGGTTATTGACTGAGATAACGGAGGAGAAGGTCGATGCCGTTGCGTTCACCAGCGCTCCGCAGATACGCTTTCTGGCTGAATACGCACTAAGCTGCGGCAAGCTGCAGGCGATGCTTCACACTTTTGAGACCGGAGTACTTGCGGTTTCGGTGGGCCGGATTACGTCCGATGCGCTGAAGGAGGCGGGGGTGAAGCGGATCATCATGCCGGAGCAGGAACGGATGGGCAGCATGATCGTGGAGCTTGGCCGCTATTTAGCTGCCCGGAGCTAGTCCGGCAGTCTGCTATGCCAATGCGAATAAAGAGCATTTCCGCACCCAAACCCGGCGGGAATGCTCTTTTTATATCGCCCTGACGGGTCCGGCGGAAGCGGTATGCCGTTTCCTTGAATGGACATTCGGCATCATTTTCCTTAAAATATAGGCAGTATGAATGGATCGACGACGATACTTAAACGGGGAGGCCCCTATGGATAAAAGAAAATGTCTGCTAATCGGCGAATACACGCATCCGAGGTTCCATCCGCTTCAGGGTGTGGATAAGCAAATCAGCCATATATTAAACGATTTGATGACCGTCCAGTGTACGGAAAATAAAAAAATGCTGCTGAGCGAAAATTTGAGCAGCTACGATTTGTGCATCGCATATAACGAGCTGTGGAATGAATCGGTCTCTCCGCAGCAGACGGCCGGACTGCTGAGCTATGTCGCCGGCGGCGGCGGACTCATTGTTCTGCATACAGGTGTGTCCCTTGCGAACCGGAATGAGCTTGCCCAATTGATCGGCGCCAGATTTGCCGGGCATCCGCCATACGGACCGCTTGAATTCCGCACGCGCGAGCATGATATAACGGAAGGGGTCGGGAGCTTTGCGCTGGAAGAAGAGCCGTACCGCTACGAATTCGACCCGTTTACGGAGAAGACGGTGCTGCTCGAGTTCGAGGCGGGCGGACAGTGGTGGCCGGCAGGCTGGTGCCACAGCTATGGCCTTGGACGGGTCGTCTATCTGATGCCGGGACATCATGAGCCGACGTTCCGCCATCCGGCGGTGCATACCCTGCTGCTGCAAGCAGCCACATGGGCGGCCCGCATTCCGCTTCGGAAGTAGAAAATCTTCCTTTTGTGCGCCCCCGCCCGGTAAGGTATAATCTAATCGTTGCCTGAGACCTACAGCAAGACGGAATCCAAGGAGGAAGAGACTATGAGCGATTTGTTAAAAAAAGCGATCTCTTTAGGAGTGGGACTCACCGTTGTCAGCAAGGAAAAGGTGGAGAAAGCCGTTGATGAGCTGGTCAAGCGGGGGGAAGTGGCTCCCTCGGAATCCAAGGCGCTCGTTGAGCGGCTGATTGAGCGGGGCGAAGAAGAACGAAGCGCGTTAAAATCGGCGGTTCAGGAACAGGTGCAGCGCGTGCTTAAAGACTTGAACGTTCCGGCAAAAAGCGACATCTCCGCTTTGGAGGAACGGATAGCCGTTCTGGAGCAGCGTTTGGCTGAACTGGAGGGCCTATCCCGAGAAGGAACGCAGCCGGTGCCGGTGGAAGAAATCGCGCCGGATACGCATACCGATTAAAATGGTCCGGATTAGACATGCCGGACGTTACCGTTCCATCGCCATGGCGCTGATGCGCCATGGCTTCGGCTTTATGGTGGAAGAACTGGGGTTGTACCGCGTGTTGTCGCTTCCGCGCCGGCTGGTAACGCAGGAAGTCCAGCACCCCAGCCGGACGCTGGGAGAGCGAATCCGGCTGGTGCTGGAGGATTTGGGGCCGACCTTTGTCAAGCTGGGCCAGGTTGCCAGCACACGATCGGACCTGCTTCCGGAATCGATCATTAATGAATTGGTCAAGCTCCAGGATGATGTGCCGCCTTTTCCGGCGGAAACGGCCATGAATATCCTGGAACAGGAGCTGGATCAGCCGCTCAGTGAGATCTTCGACTCTTTTGAAGAGACGCCGCTCGCCGCCGCCTCCATCGGGCAGGTCCACCGCGGCGTTCTGCTTGGCGGGCAGCCGGTGGCCATCAAAATTCAGCGGCCCGGCGTGATGCGCATGATGAGCCGCGATCTGGAAATTCTCCGCGATCTGACGGCGCTTGCCGAGAGGCGGCTGGGTTGGGCAAGGCAGTACAGTCTCTCCCGGATGGCGGAGGAATTCTCCAGATCGCTGATGAACGAGCTGGACTACAGCCAGGAGGGCAGGAGCGCCGAGAGAATCGCGCAGCAGCTTGAAGATAATAAATCGGTCTATATTCCGGCGATTTACTGGGATTACTCTTCCTCTCGCGTGCTGACGATGGAGTTTGTCGAGGGGATTACGCTGAATCGGCGCGAAGCGCTGCTGAGCAGGGGGGTCAACCTTAAGGATACCGCAGAGCGTCTGGTGGATATTATGCTGAGGCAGATTTTTATCGACGGCTTCTTTCATGCCGACCCCCATCCCGGGAACGTGATGGTGACGGACAGCGGAAAGCTTGCGCTGATAGATTTCGGCATGGTCGGCAGGCTGAGCGAGGAGACAAGGGACCATTTGTCGAGCCTCATCATCGCCCTGATGCGCAAAAATACGGAAGCTATGGTACGGGCGATTTTGCGCCTTGGCGTCATTCCGGAAGATGCGGATCAATCTGCGCTCTACGAGGACATGGACCGGCTGAGAGAGGAATACTATGACGTCCCGTTCAGCCAGGTCAGCATTGGGAAAGCGCTGAATGATCTGTTCGCGGTGGCCCGGCGCCATCGTCTGGCGATTCCGCCCGATCTGGCGATGCTGGGGAAGACGATGCTGACTCTGGAAGGGGTCGTGGGCAATTTGGACCCTTCCTTCAGCATCATTCAAATGGCGGAGCCTTTTGGCAGGCAGCTTGTGAAGCAGCGCTTCAGCAGCAGCCGCCTGCAGCGCAAGCTGTGGGGCGGAGTTGCGGAGCTTGCCGAAAGCCTTGTAGAGCTGCCTGGACAAGCCCGACAGCTGTCGGCGCTGATCAGCAAGGGCAGGCTGAAGGTGGAGGTCGGCGTGCCCGAACTGCAAAGCCTGCTGCGCAAGCTGGACCGGATTGGCAACCGGCTCTCCTTCAGCATTGTGCTGCTGGCCTTCAGCATTATTATGGTCGGGCTGATTATCGGTTCATCGCTGCGCCGGGAACCGTCCGTGCTGTGGAATTTTCCTACCGTCGAGATCGGCTCGGTGGTTGCGCTGTTGATGTTCATCTGGCTGCTGTACTCGATTTTTAAATCGGGGCGGTTTTAGAGCAAGAGGATTAAGGCGGCGGGAATTACGGTTAAAATAGGAAGAACCAAGGACGGAAGAGCTCCTGCCGGAGTTCTTCCGATTTTAATGTAAATGGTGTTTCAGGGTGCCGGGAGGATGCTTCAGAAGCGAATTCACGCGCTGTAATATATTTGAAAATGACGAGGTGATGAAATTGCCGGGCTTTAAAGAATTGGGAGTTTCAGAGGCGCTGACCGCGCTTCTTAAAGGGAATGGCATTGTACAGGCTACCCCGGTGCAGGCGGAGGCGATTCCGCCGCTCGTGCAGGGGCTGGATGTTATAGCAAGAGCAAAGACGGGCACGGGCAAGACGCTGGCTTTTCTGCTGCCGATATTGGATAAAATCAGGCCGGACCGTCCTGTTCCGCAGGCGCTGATCATGGCGCCGACGCGGGAGCTGGCGCTCCAGATTACGGAGGAAGCGCGGAAGCTTACGCGCCAGAGCGATATCAAGATTCTGGCGGTGTACGGTGGACAGGATGTGGAGAAGCAGCTGCGCAAGCTGGAAGGCGGCAGGCATCTCATTATCGGCACGCCGGGCAGGCTGCTGGACCATATGCGCCGGGGGACACTGGCTTTGGGCGGAGTAAATATGCTGGTGCTCGATGAAGCGGATCAGATGCTGCATATGGGCTTTTTGGACGAGGTAGAGAGCGTGATTACGGCAATCCCTTCGCGGCGGCAGACGATGCTGTTCTCGGCGACCATGCCGGAGCCGATCAAGCAGCTTGCGGCCAGCTATATGAAACAGCCGCTCGACATTGTGATCAAGAGCGGTTCTCCGATTCCGCTGGACAATATCCGCCAGCAGGTCATCGAATGTACCGACCGAACCAAGGAAGAGGCGCTTAAGGCGCTGATCGAACGGGACCGGCCGTATTTGGCCATTATCTTCTGCCGGACGAAGCGCCGGGTGTCGAAGCTGAGCGACGCTCTGCGGGAAGCAGGTTATGACTGCGACGAGCTGCACGGCGACCTGTCGCAGAATAAGCGGGAGGCGGTCATGAAGACGTTCCGGGAGGCGAAGCTTCAGCTTCTCGTCGCAACGGACGTCGCTGCCCGCGGCCTTGATGTGGAAGGCGTAACCCATGTCTTCAACTACGACATGCCGCTGGACGTGGACAGCTACATCCACCGCATCGGCCGGACCGGCCGGGCTGGGGGCAAGGGGCTCGCGATCACCTTCGCCTCGCCGCGCGACCGCGCCGGGCTTGAGATGATCGAGCGCGGCATTTCGCAGCGGCTGGAGCGCCGCCGCTTTGAGAAGGGCGAATTCGGCGAGGCCAAATTCGCCACGGGCACGGGCGGCGGCGCCCGTGCGGGCGAGGCCCGCGAGGCCGGGCGGACCGGGCGCGGGCCGTTCGCTGGCGGCTCGCGGACGAGCGGCCGCGGCAAGGACGCGGGCGGCCGGAGCCGGGACGCCGAGCGGGACGCCGGAGCCGCCAGGATGGCGCGGCGCCGGACAAACGCGCCGCGCACGGCGGGCGCGGGCCGTCGCAGGGTAAGCCGTCCTCTGGCGGCGGACAGGCCCGGAGCGGCGGCAGGCACGGCGGCGCCGGCACAGCCGCCTCCGGTCCTAGCGGCCGGGGCAGCGGACGCAGCGGCGAAGCGGGCCGCAAAGGCGGCAGACGCGGCCGTTAAGCGGGGCCAGGATAACGACAACCTGGCAGGAATTGCACTGGGGGCGGCTGCAACATTTGCCGCCCTAGGCCTGTCTATATAGTTATACTTCAGCTTTACCGGTTATGAAGGAGGAAAGCATCATGCGCAAAAACTTATGGATTCCCCTCCTGTTCCTGGCCGTTATCGCCGTCGGCTGGGGAATAGGGAAATATACATCACCGGCAAGATCTATTGGCGGAGGGGCCGCATCCGTGAATCAGCCTGGCCTGAATGGCGCGGCGGCGCAGCCCCCGGGCGAATCGCCGTCCCCGTCGGCCTCCCCGGCGGACACGCAGGGCAGCGGAGGGACGCAGCCTGCTAGCGAATCGCCGTCCCCGTCAGCCTCCCCGGCGGCGCAGGGCGGTGGAGGGACGCAGCCTGCTGGCGAATCGCCCGCCCCGTCAGCCTCCCCGGCGACGCAGGGCGGCGGCGAGGCCCAGCTTGCAGCGACGGAGCCGGACAGCATCGGCGTCATGGTGAACAAGCAGTACGGGCTGCCCGATAATTACAAGCCGGCCGATCTGGTATATCCCAACGTTCCGTTTATATTTAAGGAAAAGATCGAAAAGCGGATGATGCGCAAGGAAGCGGCTCATGCGCTTGAGGAGATGTTCGCGGGCGCGAAGCGGGACGGCGTGTATTTGGCGGGGGTCTCCGCCTATCGCTCCGAGAAGACGCAGCAGGGCCTGTTCAACGCCTATGCGGAGCGGGACGGAGAGGATAAAGCGCGTACCTACAGCGCCGTTCCCGGATACAGCGAGCATCAGACGGGCCTGGCGATCGACCTTTCCGGCAAGGACGGCACATGCGCGGCGGAGAGCTGTTTTGCCGGAACGAAGGAAGCGGACTGGCTGGCGCGGCATGCGCCGGAGTATGGTTATATCATCCGTTATCCGGAAGGCAAGGAAGCCTCCACGGGCTATATGTACGAGCCTTGGCATGTTCGGTATGTGGGTAAGGAAGCCGCCCGTTCCATCGCGGAACGAGGCATTACGCTGGAGGAATATTATAACGTTGTGCCGGTATCCAAATAAGGTTTGACCTTGATTCACCTTTACCCGGTCCGGTTAAATAGTGTAAAACCGCTATTAGCGCTAAAGGAGGCTGGCGACATGTCCGAGCATAACCATGTTGTGAGCAAAGACGGTGGCGTGGCAATCGGACTGGTGAAGGAGACACTCAATCGGATCGAACCCGGGCAAAGGGAAGAAATCTTGAGTAATTTCGACGCATTCCGCACTTACTTAAGCAAGCGGATTCAATTGGCTAGAAAAATCGGCTTCGGCGAGGCGCAGTTAGCTCAGGCGGCGGAGAAGGTGGCGGATTACCTGGCGGCTCATGAGGAACCGCGCAACAGTGAGGAGATGCTGCTTCTGGAGCTGTGGAGGGTCGGAAGCAAAGAGGAGCGCAGCAAGCTTGCCTCCATGCTGGTTAAGCTGGCGTTGTCCGAACGGGTCTAAGGAAAAGGAGAATCAAGCGTTCAACCCTCTCCGGCTTGCCGGGAGGGTTTTTTGAGGTTATGGACCGGAAGCTATAATACATAAACAAGCGAATTTGAAGAAAAAGATGACAGCAGCCTTTTGCAAGGAGTCCGTCGTCTTTTTCATGGAAAGGGAGTCTGCCTATGATTAAGCTCAGTATGCTTGACCAGTCGCCGGTATCGGAGGGCAGCACGCCGGCCGAGGCGCTTGCGCAGACCGCCATTTTGGCTCAGGAGGCCGAAAAGCTCGGCTATTCCCGCTTCTGGGTGGCCGAGCATCATTTTGCGCCCGGTCTTGCCGGGTCAAGTCCGGAGGTGCTTATTGCGCATTTGGCAGCCGTTACCTCCTCTATCCGGATCGGCTCGGGCGGTATCCTGCTGCCGCACTACAGCGCGTATAAGGTCGCGGAGAATTTTCGCGTGCTGGAGGCTCTATATCCCGGGCGGATTGATCTGGGGATCGGCCGGGCCGCCGGCGGAGGCGCTCTTGCCGTCCGGGCCTTGCAGGAATATGGAAAGGCGGACCCGGACAATTTTTCCGAGCAAGTCAAGGATCTGATAGCCTATCTGCATAACGGGGCGGATCTGCATCACCGCTTCGCGGGGCTGCAAGCGATGCCAACCGGCAGTTCGGCGCCGGAAATTTGGCTGCTCGGTTCAAGCAAGGACAGCGCATTATTGGCCGCAGGGCTTGGAACGGGATTCGCTTTTGCCCGCTTTATTAACGCTCATGATGGGGAAGAGGCGATGGCAGCCTACCGCAGCCGTTTTTGCCCATCGCCGTTGTCGCTTAAGCCCAAAGGAATGGTCGCCGTGTTCGTGGCCTGCGCGGAGACAGCGGAAGAGGCCGACCGGCTGGCCTCCAGTATGGACCTCTCGGCGGTTCTGCTGGACAAGACGCATGTGTCTGCGCCGACCCCCTCCATCGAGTACGCGCTGTCTTATCCGTACACGCCTTACGAAAAGCATATCGTTCAGGAGAGCCGCAGGTCCATGCTGGTCGGCTCGCCGGAAGAGATCAGAAATCAGCTGCATGACCTCTGCGACCGGTTCGGGTGCGAGGAAGTGATGATCGGAAGTGTCATGCACCGCTTTTCGGACAAGCTGAAATCGTATCAGCTCATTGCGGAAGCCTGCGGGTTAACCCCGCGTATGTCTTCGTTCTGACATTTGTCAATAACCGCGTTTGAAATTCGCCGGGGATAAGGTAAGATGAAAGGGAAACGTAAAAACACAGCTCCGGTCGGTAGTCCGGACGCATGGAGGCGGCGCGGCGGGAGGTATGCATATCCGCTGCCCCCCACCGCCAATACCTCCGTGTCAGTAACCTTCCCCCTCGGGATGTCCCTCGTTTCGTATTTTTGAAAAGAGGGGGAATACCGATGAAATTGACGGTATTTTTCGAGGATCCTTTTTGGGTCGGAATTGTTGAAATTGAAGAGAACGGAGTCGTCAAGGCCGGGCGGTACGTCTTTGGCGCGGAGCCAACGCCGCAGGAAATTTGGGAATTCGTTCTTTACCGGCTTCAAGAGGTAACGGATGGTCTATCCTGCGGAGTGGCCGTCCCCAAGCCGGCCCTGCGCGTCAGCAATCCGAAGCGGCGTGCGAGGGAAGCGGCCAGGGAGTCCCGAGGCCGGGGCAGCGGCACATTAAGCCAGGAAGCCGTCAGGCTGGAACTTACGAAGCGCAAGCTGGATTCATCCCGGATGAATAAAGCCCGCAAGGAAGAGCTTGTCGAAAGCAAACGCGAGATCGCCCGCAAGAAAGCGAAGGACAAGCATCGCGGTCGGTAATTGTGAACTCGCATCGAAGCCTTCCGGAACTCGGTTTTTCCCTTTCCGGAAGGCTTTTTTCAAAATATAAGAAAGTATAAGCTTCGCGCTTATCATTTGCCTTATATTTCTACGAGAAACGATACCTAAAAGCGATACTCGTATCGCTACTTCGGAAGCTTAAGCTGCTAACAGGACGGCGCAGCCGTTTCTTCTTGTCGTATGGAGTTAATTAGATAACGGGATAAAGCCTGAAAATAAGGCTTGACGCTTCTCGAGGACCTTGTATCCTGTAATAAGAAGCTTAATGTACGGCATGCTGATGAAATACGATGGCTGGCGGACAGGTTTAGGAAATTATGTTTCAGGGGGTTAGTATACGGGCATGAAGTTAATTACGGAAGTTGCGGCAGAGACGGGAATTCATGAAGATCATCTGGAATTGTACGGCAAATATAAGGCCAAGCTGGCTCCATCCCTGTGGGATGAGATCAAGGGCCGTCCGGACGGCAAGCTGGTGCTGGTCACCGCAATGAATCCAACCCCTGCGGGGGAAGGCAAGACGCTGACGACCATTGGCCTGGCGCAGGCCATGAACAAAGCAGGCGTCAAGACAGTGGCTGCGCTGCGGGAACCGTCGCTTGGTCCTTGTCTTGGCATGAAGGGCGGGGCGACAGGCAGCGGAAAAGCGCAGATTATTCCGGCGGATGAGATCAACCTGCATTTTACGGGTGATATCCATGCGGTGACATCCGCCCATAATTTGCTGTCGGCCATGATTGACAATCATATCTTCCAGGGCAATGAGCTCGGGCTGGACCCGCAGAAGATCGTATGGAAACGGGTTATGGATATGAACGACCGCAGTCTGCGCAGCATCGTGACAGGGCTTGGCGACGGCAACGGGACGGTCCGGGAGAGCGGATTTCTGATCACCACCGCCTCCGAAATCATGGCCGTGCTATGCCTATGCGATAATCTGGCCGATTTGCGGGAACGCCTTGGCCGGATGCTGATCGGCTATGACCGCGAAGGGCAGCCGGTGACGGCGGGCAGTCTGAAAGCGGTGGACGCCATGACCGCCCTGCTGAAAGAGGCGATTAAACCGAATCTGGTGCAGACGCTGGAGGGTACGCCGGTCATCGTGCATGGCGGACCGTTTGCCAATATCGCGCATGGCTGCAGCAGTGTGATCGGCACCCGTTACGCGCTGAAGCTGGGCGAAGTTGTCGTGACGGAAGCAGGCTTCGGCGCCGATCTTGGAGCGGAGAAATTCATGGACATCAAATGCCGCCAGGCAGGCCTTAAGCCTTCTGCGGCCGTATTGGTCGTTACGGTGAAATCGCTGAAGTATAACGGCGGTGTCCCTAAAAGTGAGCTGTATGCCGGGAACCGGGCGGCGCTGATTGCCGGACTTGCCAATATACAGCGGCATATTAAGAATCTGCGGAAATTCGGCGTTCCGGTGCTGGTGGCTCTCAATCATTTTGAAGGCGACAGCCAAGCGGAAATTCAGGAAGTGCTGGCGGCCTGCCGCCGTCTAAATGTGCCTGTCGCCATTTCCAAGGCATGGGCCGAGGGCGGCGCCGGGGGGCTGGAATTGGCCACCGCGCTCAAGAAGCTGTTGTCCGGCTCGGATACATCCGCCTATGCGCCGCTGTACAAGGACGATCTGGATATCCCATCTAAGATTGGAAAAATTGTCAAAGAAATATACCACGGCGCCGATGTCGCCTTCAGTCCGGCGGCCAAACGCAGTCTGGCGCTGATCGAAAGGCTGGGCTTAAGCCATTTGCAGGTGTGCATGGCCAAGACGCCGTATTCCTTCTCCGACCAGCCGCGCCTGCTTGGAGCGCCCGAGGGCTTCACGGTTCAGGTTCGCGACATAACGCTCTCGCTGGGGGCGGGATTTGCCGTTGTGATTACCGGCAGCATTGTGACGATGCCGGGACTGCCGGCCAAGCCTGCTGCCGAGGGTATACAGATTGACAGAGAAGGTACACTGATCGGCCTTTTATAATGTGAATTTTTTGACATTTTGTATAAAATTTAAACCTCCGGGTTCGCCAGCGAATCCGGGGGTTTTTTTACAGAAAAATTGAAATTCCTCCCTTACCGCCGGCAAATCGCTTGATGATACGGTGTACCGAGAGACTGGCTGCTTAACCTGTCACTGACATAATGTGCGGGCAAGCGGGCAAACTAAAACAAACTTTTTTGGAACTGCCTAATATTGTTTAAATGTGAACGATTTGTTAAAAAAGCGAAAAAGGGTTGAAACGTGATAATTATCACAATATAATGATGACATTAAGTGAAATAAGTCACACTCACTTAATATCCCATAAAAAAGAGAATTTTCAAAATTGGAGGAGGAAGAAATCATGAAAGTAGCTGTTATCGGTTGTACCCACGCAGGAACCGCCGCGATTGTCAACACTGCCCAGCTGTATCCGGAGGCCGAGATTACCGTGTATGAGCGAAACGACAACATTTCGTTCTTGTCCTGCGGCATCGCTCTTTATGTCGGAGGCGTGGTGAAGGACCCGCAGGGGCTGTTCTATTCCTCCCCGGAGAAGCTGGCCGAGCTTGGAGTCAAGACCAAAATGCGCCATGAGGTAGTCTCCGTTGATACGAAGAACAAAACGCTGCGCGCCCGCGACCTAAGCACAGGCAAGGAATTCGACGACACCTACGACAAGCTGATTGTAACGACAGGGTCTTGGCCGATTATGCCGAAGCTTGAGGGAATTGAACTTGATAACATTGTGCTTTCGAAAAACTTCCAACATTCCAACACGATTATCGAAAAAGCGCAGCACGCTAAGCATATCGCAGTTGTTGGAGCAGGCTACATCGGCGTCGAACTGGTCGAGGCATTCCAGCTTAACGGTAAAAAGGTTACATTGATCGACGCCGAGACGCGCATTCTGAGCAAATATCTTGACCCCGAGTTTACGAATCCGATTGAACAGTCTCTAAAGGATCACGGCATTGAACTGGCGCTGGGCGAAAAGGTCAGCTCCTTCAAAGGCGAGAACGGTAAAGTCACGACCATCGTTACCGACAAAGGCGAATACAAAGCCGATCTGGTCATCCTCTGCATCGGTTTCCGTCCGAATACGGAACTGCTGAAGGGGCAGGTCGATATGCTCGGCAACGGAGCGATTATCGTGAACGAGTATATGCGTACCAGCGCGCCGGATGTGTTTGCAGCAGGAGACAGCTGCGCGATTCACTACAATCCAACTGGTAAAAAAGCCTATATCCCGCTGGCGACTAACGCCGTACGGATGGGTACGCTGGTTGCCCGCAATCTGGTGAACAACACAATTCCATATATGGGTACCCAGGGTACTTCGGGCATCAAAATTTACGAGGACAACATTGCCGGAACCGGCTTAACCGAAACCGCCGCAAAGAACGAGGGAATCGACGCCGAAGCAGTGATGATTACGGACAACTACCGTCCGGAATTCATGCCTACCTTCGAGGCGGTTCAGCTCAAGGTAGTCTTTGAGCGCTGCACACGCCGTATTCTGGGAGCGCAGATCATGTCCAAGGCGGATCTGACACAATCGATCAATACGATTTCGGTCTGCATTCAGAACGGCATGACGGTCGACCAGCTTGCCTTCATCGATTTCTTCTTCCAGCCGCATTACAACAAGCCATGGAACTTCTTGAACACCGTCGGCCTTCAGGCGCTGCCGAAGACTATAGAGAGCAGACAGCCGGTCAGAGTATAACGGGTAAATTTCCTTATTTAAATACATGCTACTGAAAATATCGCTTGAAAACCGGAGCCCGGCGGCCCCGGTTTTTTGCTTATCCGCAGGAATAAACGCGTATCTGCATGCATGATTTTTCCAATTGCCGGAAGCGATTTAAATTTTGACACGGAAGTGAAAATTTTCACTTGTTAGTTTTCTCAAGTGATAATTATCACGTAAATGTGAGGGGCGAAGCGCTACAATGAGACCTAAAGCAAAAATTTAAAGTAAATTTTAGAAGGGGACAGGAAACATGGCTTATAACAAACCGCAGCAAATAGCCGAAGTGACGGTGGAAAACGGAATCAAGAAGGCTCACAACCCTCTGCTCACCGTGCTTATCCTTGGCTTTTTGGGAGGAGCATTCATCGCTCTAGGGTATTTGCTTGATATTCGCGTCATTGCCAGCGCGCCGAAGGAATGGGGATCTATCGCCAGCTTTATCGGGGCGGCGGTGTTCCCGGTCGGACTCATTCTCGTGCTTCTGGCAGGGGGCGAACTGCTGACCGGCAATATGATGGCTGTGCCGCTCGCATTGTTTTCCAAGAAGATTACGTTCGGAGAGACGATTAAGAATCTGATTCTGATTACGCTGAGCAATTTTGTGGGAGCACTGTTTGTGGCTTATTTCTTCGGCCATGTCGTTGGTCTGACCGCCGACGGCGTCTACCTTGACAAGCTGGTTGAACTGGCGGAACACAAACTGGACGCTACGTTCCTTCAGGCTTTCATCTCGGGTATCGGTTGTAACTGGCTCGTCGCGCTGGCGGTCTGGCTGTCCTACGGCGCCGACAATTTCAGCGGCAAAATTTTCGGTATCTGGTTCCCGACCATGGCTTTCGTCGCCATTGGATTCCAGCACGTTGTCGCCAACATGTTCCTGATTCCGGCGGCCATTTTCGAAGGCCATTTTTCTTGGGGACAGTACCTTGGCAATTTCGTGCCGGTTTGGCTGGGCAACCTGGCAGGCGGAGCCCTCTTTGTAGCTGGCGCCTACTGGAACGCCTACCTGCGCAAATCCCCTGCAGCGGTTCAACCGCTGGACAGCGTAGCGTCTGCAGGTGTGAAGAAACACGCATAATTCCTGAGATTTTACGGCAATAGTCGACTTTAAATTATAAGAATATCCGGCTAAATAAGGTACCGTTCCCAGTGGAGCGGTGCCTTTTTATGTCCGTATGCGGCAGACAATTACGACAAAACAAAGTTCGCCGTAACAGCCAACGGTCCGGGGGAACGAAACCGATGCTTACGGCGAAGTCAATAGGGAGTATTTCATGCTTTCTATTACCCGGCAATTGCCGGAATGAATCAGTTTCCCTGCACAATTCGCCTTTACGCAAGAGAACGTTAAATTATACAATAACAACAGTGAAAATAAGGAGGGCTGCGGGTATGGAGAAATTGGAGAACGGTGTATTTTCGGCGGTATGCCCGCTGGATTGTCCCGACACTTGCGGGCTTCTTGTGCATAAGAAAGATGGAAAAATTGTAAAAGTCGAAGGAAATCCCGAGCATCCGGATACGAGGGGGGCCATCTGCAATAAAGTCAGGAATATGGCGCAGCGCGTCCATCATCCCGATCGGCTGACAACCCCGCTTCGGCGCGTGGGACGCAAAGGGGAGGCCCTATTCGAACCGATCGGCTGGGATGAGGCGATTGCCGAGATTACCGGCAAATTCCGCAGCCTGTCAGAAGAATACGGGCCGGAGAGCATTCTGCCTTACAGCTTCTACGGCAATATGGGCGTTCTCAGTGTGGAGGGCATGGATCGCCGGTTCTTCAACGCGCTTGGAGCAAGCCGCCTGGAGCAGACGATCTGCAATGCCGCCGGAAGTGCGGGCTGGAAATATACAATGGGCTTCAACGGCGGGACAAGCCCGGAGGATACAGTGAACGCCGATCTGATCATCGTCTGGGGCGGAAATATCGTCAGCACTAATATGCATCAGGTTGTGCTGGCCGAGCAGGCCCGGAAGAAGGGCGCCAAGATCATCGTCATCGACGTTCATAAGAACCGCACGGCGCAGTGGGCCGACTGGTTCCTGCCGCTCTATCCGGGGACGGATGCGGCGCTGGCGCTCGGCATCATGCATATTTTGTTCCGCGACGGGATGACGGACGCGAATTTCCTCAAGACTTACACGGTGGGGCATGAAGAACTGCGGAAGCAGGCGGAAGAGTATACGCCGGAGGCCGTGGCGGCCATTACGGGCATCCCAGTTGAAGACATTGAACGGTTGGGTAAACTGTACGGAGAGGCGGCGGTGTCTTTTATCCGCATCGGCAACGGGCTTCAGCATCACGACAACGGAGGCATGGCGGTGCGCAGCATCGCCTGTCTGCCGGCGCTGACCGGACAGTGGCTGAAGAAGGGGGGAGGCGCGACCAAGGGCAACGGCGGGTATGCCGGGATGAATTCCCGGGCGCTGGAGCGTCCTGATCTTCGCCCGAACCCGCGGGTGCGCAGCATTAATATGAACCGGATCGGCGAAGCGCTGGAAATGACGGAGCAGCCGATCAAGGGGCTGTTCGTCTACTGCAGCAATCCGCTCGTCGTCGCGCCGGACGCGGACCGGGTGCGGCGCGGATTCGCGCGCGAAGACCTGTTCACGGTCGTGCATGATCTTTTTCTGACGGATACAGCCAAATACGCTGACATTGTGCTGCCCGCAACGTCGACTTTTGAGAATACCGATTTATACAGTTCTTACTGGCATCATTATATCCAGCTTCAGGAGCCGGTGTTACAAGCCCCGGGAGAGTGCAAGAGCAATGTCGAACTGTTCTCACTGCTGGGAAAGGCCCTGGGCTTTGACGAGGAAGCCTTCGGGCAAAGCGAGGAAGACATGATCCGCGAGGCGCTGGACTATCCGCGCAATCCGTATCTGAACGGAGTGACGCTGGAGCGGCTGAAGGCCGAGCGGCACGTCAAACTGGATATGACGCCTAAAGAACGGTATCTGGATAACCTGCCCACGCCATCCGGCAAAATTGAGCTGTACTCCCGGGCGCTCGAGAATGCGGGACTGCCGCCGCTGCCAACCTATACTCCGCTTGTCGAAGGCTTTGACGGCATCCGGCGTCCGGATGAAGGGGATAAATATCCGCTTATGTTCATATCGCCGCCGAACCATAATTTCCTCAATTCCACCTTCTCCAACATCGGGAAGCATCAAAGTCTGGAGAAGAGGCCCACGCTGCAAATTCATCCCACGGATGCGGCGGAGCGGGGAATTGCCGAAGGGGATGAGGTCAAAGTGTATAACGACCGCGGCATGATACAGATTTGGGCGGCGGTAACCGACCGGATGCTGCCCGGCATCGTCATCAGCCAGGGGCTATGGTGGGAAGGAAAAGACCGTTCGCAGCGAAGCAATGTGCTTACCCCGGACCGGCTGAGCGATATGGGGAAGGGAGCGACCTTTTTCTCCGCAACGGTCCAAGTTGAGCTGCGTTAAAGCGTCAATGCACAGGCTTGCCCTAAGCGTCAGTTAGGCGTAATACTAGATAGCATTAACTGACATGTAGATTACAGGGGATGTATAGGCAAATGAGGTTTTTGGACAACTATCCTAGAGAAGTCAAGGTATTCTTGATCGCAAGCTTGATTAACGCGACCGGCAGCGCGCTGATGTGGCCGCTTGTTACGATGTATGTATTTGACGAGCTCGGACGGAGCATGAAGGACGCCGGACTCGTTATTCTGATTCAATCGCTTGGCGGCATTGCCGGGCAGCTGCTCGGCGGCTCACTGTATCATAAGGTCGGGGTGAACAAGCTGATTGTCGGCGCGCTGGCCCTAAATGCGCTGGCCCTGTTCGCCCTCCCTGCGGCAAGCGCCAATTGGACGGCGTTCATGATTGCAATGGGCCTCGTCGGTCTGTTCAATGCGCTGTCCATGCCGGCTATTCAGGCATTCATCGGCTTCCGGTTCGCCGGGCGGCGGGCCGAGCTGTTCAATATCGTCTATGTCGCGAACAATATCGGAGTCGCAGTCGGAACGGCGCTGAGCGGATTTCTGGCCGATATTTCCTATATGCTGAGCTTCGTGATGAATGGCGCGACTTCCGCTCTATTTGCCGTCTTTTTCTTTGTTTACCTGAGAAAAGCAGGCGGCGTGCAAGAAACCGTTCCGGCTGAGTCCAAGAAGGCGCAGTCACGGCCAGTATCCAATTGGAAGCTGCTGGGCAACACCCGGATTTATCTGTTCATGGCTCTCGGGTCGCTGTTTCTGCTGATCGGCAACTCCATCTGGAATACGGGCGTGTCGCCGTTCATTATTTCGGAAGATCTGCCGAAGAAATATTACGGCTTCCTGTGGACGCTTAACGGCATCCTGATCTTCGCGGCGCAGCCGCTGGTGAGCCTGATCAGGCGCTGGTTCGCGGCCGAAGCGGCGGCGCAAATGACGGCGAGCGCTTTTTTCTACCTTAGCGGCTATGCCGTCATTCTGACGCTGCCAAGCTACAGCGGCATGGTGCTGGCGATGCTGCTGACCACGCTTGGGGAGATGCTCATTTCTCCGGCCATGCCGGCATTCATCTCGGAGCATGCCGACCGGGGCGCTCCGTTCTATCTTGGGCTGACCGGCGGAATCGGCGCGGTCGGCAGAGTGCTGGGGCCTTTCTTCATGGGCAGCCTGTACGATGAAGGGGGACTGGCCCCTACCGCTTGGCTGGCGTGCGGGATGGCGGCGCTGTCGGCGGGATTTTTCCTGATTCATGCGCATGGCAACCGCCGTGCGCTGCTTGCGGAATCCGCAGGATCGTCGAAGTCGGCTTAACCGCAGGGAGAGAGGGAAGCTTCAATAAATCGGCGTTTATTCTATGCGCCGTTTATAAGCAAGGGGGATACCAAAATGCTTCACATAGACAGAGAGACACTGTTCATCCGGTTCTCGGAGTTTCGCGACGTTCGGGAGCTGATTATGCTGGATCATCTGATATGGACGGAGGATACGGCTCCTGCGGCCTTGTCATGGCGGTCGAGCGAGGACTATTTGCTGCATGCGCCTCCTGGTTCCCAGCTTGTGGCGGTGAAAGGGGACACGCTGTGCGGTTATGTCGGCTTCGGCTGCCCTACCGGAATGAAGAGCAACCGGCATGTCTATGAGATTCATATCGCTGTCCATCCAGGTTGGCAGCGACTCGGAATCGGCCGAAGCCTGATCGAAGCCGTTAAGGAGCTGGCGGCTGCGCGCGGCATCCGCAAGCTTCGGCTGCGCGCGCTGTCCTGCAACGCTGCGGCCCTGGCATTTTATGAGCAATGCGGGTTCGATGAAGAAGGGCGGTTGCGGGAGGAATTTTATCTTGCAGGCCGCTATGTGGACGAGGTATTTATGAGCTGCCGTCTCGGATAGCCACCGATGAAACGAAATGAAAGCGGGGATGGTCATGAAGATCATATCATTGAATGTGGGGATGCCGGTTACGGCCCTTTATCGCGGAAAATCGCTGGAGACGGGCATCTACAAATCGCCTGTGGAGGGGCCTGTGCATGTGTCCGCCGGCGGGCTGACCGGGGATGGACAAGCCGATCTGGTCAATCACGGAGGACCGGACAAAGCCGTCTGCGTGTATCCGTCGGAGCATTACGCCTACTGGGAAGAGTGGCTGGGCAAGAAGCTGGACTACGCCGCCTTCGGGGAAAATGCGACAACCGTCGGGCTGCTCGAAACGGAGGTGTGCATCGGGGACATCTACGAGATCGGCGGCGCGCTTCTTCAGGTGAGCCAGCCCCGCTACCCCTGCTTTAAGCTCTCGCAAAAGCACGGTCCGGCGGATATGCCCGCGCAGGTGCTGAAGACGGGCTTCAGCGGCTTCTATTTCCGGGTGCTGCGCGAAGGGGAACTGGCATCCGGCTCGGGGGTCGTGAAGATTTCCTCCGGTGACGGCGGCGTGCCGGTGTCGCGCGTGCTGCATATGATGGAAGCCGGGCGCGGGGACAAGCAAGGCCTTGAAGAGCTGGTCAGGCTAAGCAGCCTTTCATCCGTCGTCCGGTTGAAGTTTCAGACGTGGCTGGACGCGGCTGAATAATAGGCGAAAGCCTGATTTACCAATATGAGCGTTCGACCCCGCGTTTTTACGGGGCTTCTTCTGTCGGCGACAGCCTTACCCCAGGAGGCTATCTCAGCATCTTCCACTCGCTGCGCAGCATGCCGTACACGGCATGATTGACATAGCCTGACGGCAGCAGCTCGGCTTCCCGGATTACCCCTTCCAGCACGAAACCCAGGCGCTGGGGAATAGCCCGGCTTGGCGTATTACCCGTTGCGCAGCGGATTTCTACCCGGTTCAGCTCCATCTCCATCAGGGCATGGTCGATAAATACCCGGCAGGCACTCGTCATGTATCCCTTGCCGCAATAGCCCTCGCCAAGCCAATAGCCGATGCCGACTGACCGGTTATGCCAATCGATTTCATGAAATCCGATAACGCCGGCGAATTCGCCGCCCACCCACAGGCCCGCGGTGAAGCCGCCGTTCTCGCTGCCTTGCTTAACGGCGTTCTTAATATAGCTTGTGATATGAGCATGCTCCGTCACGCTGTCTACCCAAGGCAGCCACTGGCTAAGACGGACCCTTGAGAGGTCGACCAGCTCAAACATGGGCAGGGCATGCTCAGCCGCCAGCGGCTTAAGCACAAGCTCATCATCAATAACAAAATGGAACAAACTGCAGCCTCCCTTTTTTTCTGCCGTGCTCTTTGCAAACCATGAATCCCGGTTATTACCGCCCTTCTTTCCATTCCAGGGCATAAATATCCTCTTCCAGCCCCTGCATCCGCTGCGCCGTCAGGGTGCGGCAGTCGCTCAGCGCCTGGTTATAGACGGTAGGTCCAAGCTCCTTTAAGAAAAATTCCAGCAGGTTGTCCGCCGCGAGGCGTCCGATGCTTTCGCCGCGTTCAAGCTCGAAAAATTCCTGAATATGATCAAGCATCGCTTCCCGATGCTCTTGTGGCATTTTAATCGGTTTCATCCGCTCGCCTCCTTCTGAACCTCATGCTACTCCATGGACCGGCGGGAAGTCAAAGGGAACCGGCGCCCTGGGCGGGTATGCCATTTTATTGAACAATCCCGGCGTAACGGGTATATTAAGAGGAAACATGTTTATACAAGAACAAGGACAAGAACTATAGAATGAAAGGTTGATTGCTGTGGAGAACCGAAGCACCCCCTCCAATTTCATTAAAAATGTCATTACCGAAGATCTCCGCTCCGGCAAAGTGAATGAAGTCGTCACCCGGTTCCCCCCGGAACCGAACGGCTATCTCCACATCGGACATGCCAAGGCGATTTGGATCAATTTCACGCTGGCCGACGAGTTCGGCGGCAAGACGAACCTGCGGTTTGACGACACGAATCCGCTGAAGGAAGATACGGAGTATGTCAAATCGATCGAGGAAGATGTGAAATGGCTCGGTTATGATTGGGAGAATCTGCGCTTCGCTTCCAACTATTTCGAAGAGATGTACGAGCGGGCGGAGCTATTAATTAACAAGGGCAAGGCTTACGTCGACGATCTCAGCGCGGACCAAATCCGCGAGCTTCGCGGCACGCTGACCGAACCGGGGAAGAATAGCCCGTACCGCGACCGCAGCGTCGAAGAGAATCTCGATCTATTCCGCCGCATGCGTGCTGGCGAGTTCAAGGACGGCGAAAAGGTGCTGCGCGCCAAGATCGATATGGCTTCGCCCAACATCAATCTCCGCGACCCGGTCATTTACCGCATTACCCATGCCCATCACCACAACACGGGCGACAAATGGTGCATTTACCCGATGTACGCGTACGCGCATCCGATTGAGGATGCCATCGAGAACGTGACGCATTCCCTCTGTTCCCTGGAGTTCGAGGATCAGCGCCCTTTCTATGACTGGGTTATCGCTGAATGCGAAATGCCTGCCTCGCCGCATCAATATGAATTCGGCCGCCTGAATCTGGCGCAGACCGTGACGAGCAAGCGGAAGCTGAGGCTGCTGGTGGATGAAGGGCATGTCGACGGTTGGGACGATCCGCGGATGCCGACGATATCGGGTCTTCGCCGCCGCGGGTACACGCCGGATGCGATCCGCGCCTTCGTATACGAGACGGGCATCTCCAAGAGCCAAGGCCTGGTTGATCTGCAAATGCTGGAGCATTTTATCCGCGAGGATCTGAAGCTGAAGGCGCCGCGCACGATGGCCGTGCTTCGTCCGCTCAAGGTCGTCATTACCAACTATCCAGAGGGTCAGGTCGAATGGCTGGAAGCGGAAAATAACAGTGAGAACGAGGAAATGGGCAGCCGGCAAATTCCGTTCTCCCGCGAGATTTACATTGAACGCGACGATTTTATGGAGAATCCGCCGAGCAAATATTTCCGGTTGTTCCCGGGCAATGAGGTGCGCCTGAAGCATGCCTATTTCATCAAATGCAACGAAGTAATCAAGGATGAGAACGGCGAAGTAACCGAGCTGCACTGCACCTACGATCCGGAAACGAAGAGCGGCAGCGGCTTTACCGGCCGCAAGGTGAAAGGAACGCTGCACTGGGTGGAGGCGAGCCACGCGGCTGCTGCGGAATTCCGCCTGTATGAGCCGCTGATTCTGGCGGAGGAAACCGAAAATGAAGGGGAGGCCGAAGGACAGGAAGCCGCTGATAAGGGGACGGGGTCCTTCCTTGACCAATTGAACCCGAAATCGCTTGAAATCCTGCACGGCTTCGTGGAGCCCGAGCTGAAGGACAGCAAACCGCAGGACAAGTTCCAATTTTTCCGGCATGGTTACTTTAACGTGGACAGCCGGTACTCCGAGCCTGGTCAACCTGTCTTCAACCTGATTGTTTCGCTCAAGAGCTCGTATCAGCCGCCGAAGCAGGGCTAAAGTTCAGATCATAAGAGAAACGGCTGCCGCCCGAAAGCGTGTCAGCCGTTTTTTTGCAATCCAAAGTGTTTAATCGTTTAATAACTTGAAGAGAAAGGAATGAGGATTCGATGGCTTTTTCTTTAAAAGTGGAGCGGCAGATGGATGCAGCGCCTGAAGTTCTTTTTCAAGCGTGGACCAAGCAGTTCGACCGTTGGTTTGCAGCCCCTGGTTCGGTGATCATGCAGGGTCAAGTCAATACCGTCTTCTTTTTTGAGACCACTTCCCCCGGCGGGACGGACGGCGTGGAGCGGAGGCATCCCCACTACGGCCGGTTTATTAGGCTCGAACAAGACCGTCTTGTTGAACTGACATGGGTTACGGGAGAAGGGGGGACCGGGGGAGCCGAGACTATTGTCACAGTCGAGCTGGTTCCCCGGAACAGCGGGACGCTGCTAAGTCTTACACATACGGGATTTTATAATGAGGATTCCAGAAACGCGCACGAGCAGGCATGGCCTTTCGTCTTGGAGCAGCTGGACAAAAAAATGACGGGAAATTCTTAATAAATGCACGCTAAACGCTGCCCTCTTCAAGTTCATCATGGATCGCCGAGGTATGCCGGTAACCGCCTCTGTTGACAAAAAGCCACATTCCTCCGTACCCCAGCGCGCCGATGAGTGACAGGAAGACACAGAATTCGTACATGCTCTGGGCGCCGAGATACTGAAACAGCCATCCGCCAAGAATACCGCCGATCATGCCGGAAATTCCGCCCCAGGACAAGGTGTAGAGAGCCTGCCCGCAGGAGCGGTACGGTGCAGGAATAAGCAGCATCGTCAACTCTGTCCCTACGTAGAAGAAGCCGCCGAACGTTATGGAATGTAAAATTTGAATAAAGGCCACCTCAAGCGGAAGCGTTGCCTGAGACATCAGCCACCACCGCAGCACGAACAGAACGCTGACCAGCGCCAGCCAGCCGGTGAGAACGGAAATTTTGCGCCGCAAATAGCGTTTGCACAGCATGAACACCCCCGCTTCAAGGATGGAGGAGAGGAACACGGCCAGGCCGATCATCGTCTTGGAGCCGCCCATATCATTGATATAGAGCGACATGAACGTATTATTTATGGTGTTCGGAATGGCTACCAGCATGCCGAAAAAGATAAAAAACAGGAAATAAGGATTCCTGAACAGCAGGCCGAACCCTCTAAGCGGCAAAGGCGCTGGTCCGATTGAGCTGCGCAGCTTAGGCATGGCGGCGAGCGATACGATGGATAAGCCCAGCAGGACCGCGAACAGGTAGGGCAGCACCGAGACGCCGCCATACTGAATAACCGGGCCCGCGGCTATAGCCGTCAGTGCCCAGCCAAGCGATCCGAAGAGACGAAAGGAGCCGAAGCGTAGAGGCGTTCCCTCGATATAGCTTAAGACGAGCGTATTGCTCTGCGCGAACAGCGGGGTCTGGCAGAAATAGAACAGAATTATCGCAGTATAGACCGTTTCATATGTATTTGCCTGAAAAATAATCTGAGAGAACACAAGCGTCCCTGCCAGCATCAGCAATACGACGCCTCTGTTATTCTGATATCGGCCGGTCCATATTCCCCAGAACGGGTTGGCGAGGACCGACACGAGCGGTCCGATCGACATTAAGACACCGATTTCCAGCTTATTTATCCCTACGTCCTGCAGATACAGCTGGAAGAAACTGGTGAATAGAACCATTGTTCCGTATAGGAAAAAGTTGAACCATTTCAAGGATGTGAAGGTTGATGGATTTCCAGTATTCTTCCGCAACTTGGGTGCTCTCCTCCCGTAAATGCCGTGTATGATAAATAAGAGCCGGTCATAGCCGCTGCTATCATCGTAACATTTGTTGAAAAGGTGTACAAACCAGCATTTTCTTATTTTGCTAAATCTATAGGATTTTAAGGATTATACTTCCATTTAGTAAGATACTTTTGTCAAAAAAAAGGCGGTGACGTTATGCATATTGCCGGTATTCTGATCGCCGGAGGCCGCTCCAGACGGATGGGCGCCGATAAGTCTCTTCTGGATTTCGGGGGCATTCCCGCTATTGCCCGGGTTGCCGCCGCGCTCGGGGAAGTCGCGGAGCCGATCACGATCGCCTGCGGGCCGGAGGAGCGGGAGGGTTACCGCTTCCTGGGGCTTCCGCAGGCTGTGGACCGCTTCCCGGGGTGCGGTCCACTGGCGGGGCTTCATGCGGGGATGACCGCTTTGGACGCGGAATGGTATTTGACCGCCCCCTGCGATTTGCCGTTTGCCTCCGCGGCGTTTATGCGGTACATTGTGGACACTTTGAAGCGGGACGAAAAGCGTGTGGACGCAGATTCAGCGGGGGAAGGCTCCGGGCCGCTTGTGGTGGTGCCGGTGTCACAGTCAGGCAAAGCGCAGCCGCTGCTGGGGCTGTACCATAAGGATGTCCTTCCCGGCTTGGAAAATGCCCTGCTGCACGGAAGGTTAAAGGTCATGGAATGGCTGGAAAGTATGGAGGTTCTGTATGTACCGGAAGCGGGCTTTACGGGCGCCTTGGATGGAGGGCCGTCCCCGCTGCTGAATATCAATACTCCGGAGGATTACCGTGCGGCCGCAGAGTGGCGAGTTTAACTTCTGTTTACAAAGAGGGAGTATTTTGTGATTATTCGCCATGAAGGGAAGGATTATCAATGACAACCTCAACAAAGCCTAGGGGCGGAAAGAACCTCCGTCCATTTCTCAAATTGCTTAAAGAAACGAAACCGCCGTATGGTCTGCTTGCCCTGGCTATTACGCTCAGCGTCATTTCCACGCTGGTGTCGCTGGTCATCCCGATGTTTACCAAAGGGCTGGTCGACGGATTTTCGCTGGCTTCGGTAAGCTGGCTGCAGATCGCCGGAATCGCCGGCGCTTTCATCGCCCAGACCGCCGCCGCGGGCATATCCGTCTACCTGCTGAACTATGCGGGCCAGAAAATGGTTGCCGGCTTAAGGGAACGTCTATGGCGCAAGCTCCTTCTGCTGCCTGTCACCTATTATAACGACATCCGGACAGGCGAAAGCGTCAGCCGCATGACAAGCGATACGGGAATTATCAAGACGCTGGTATCGGAACATGCCGCCAGCCTGTTCACCGGCATCATTTCCATTGTCGGTTCGATCTCAGTGCTATTTTATCTGAATTGGAAAATGACGCTGGTCCTGTTCACCGTGCTGCCTCTTTCGGCGCTTGTCCTTGTGCCGCTCGGGCGGATGATGTACAAGATTTCCAAAGGCATGCAGGATGAGACGGCTTCCTTTACGGCGGTGCTCAGCGGTGTGCTGTCGGAAATTCGGCTGGTCAAGGCGTCCGGAGCGGAACGCCGGGAATACGAATCCGGAAAAAGCGTCATTACGAAACTGCTCTCCTACGGCATACGCGAAGGCAAGGTCAGCGCATGGATCACTCCGCTTGTCTCGCTCATTTTTATGATGCTGCTGGTGGTCATTATCGGCTACGGCGGAATGCAGGTGTCGAGCGGCGCGCTGACGGCGGGGGAACTGGTCGCTTTTATCCTCTATCTGATCCAGATCATTATGCCGCTGACCCAACTAACCACCTTCTTCACCCAAATTCAGAAAGCGATGGGCGCTTCGGAGCGGCTGATGGAGATGCTGATGCATGAAGAAGAGAATTACGAAGGGGAAGAGATGGCCGGAGGGTCGCGGCTGCCGATTACGCTTGAAAATGTCTCCTTCGGATACAAGGCGGGAGAGCCAGTGCTGAATAGGGTAAGCTGCTCCATAACGCCGGGAGAGGTGACTGCGATTGTCGGCCCGAGCGGCGGCGGGAAGACGACGCTGTTCTCCCTGCTTGAACGGTTCTATCAGCCGCAGGAAGGCGTAATCCGGCTGGACGGCAAGCCGATTACGGATTTCTCGCTGTCCTCCTGGCGCAGAGGAATCGGCTACGTCTCCCAGGAAAGCCCGCTGCTGGCCGGAACGATTGCCGACAATCTCCGCTACGGGCTGGACCGGGAGGTTGATTTGGCGGAAATGCGGCAGGCAGCGGCGATGGCGTATGCCGACACCTTCATCGACGAGCTGCCGGATGGTTACGACACCGAAGTCGGCGAGCGCGGCGTGAAGCTGTCGGGCGGACAGCGGCAGCGGATTGCGATTGCCCGGGCGCTGCTGAGAGATCCGAAAATCCTGATGCTGGACGAAGCCACCTCAAGTCTAGACAGCAAATCCGAAGCGGTCGTGCAGAAGGCACTGTCCAATCTGATGAAAGGCCGGACGACTATTGTTATCGCGCATCGGCTGTCCACGGTGGTGAATGCCGATCAGATTCTTTTTATGGAAAAGGGCGAGATTACCGGCAGGGGAAGACACGAAGAACTGCTGCGGGAGCACAGCCTCTACCGCGAATTTGCGCAGCAGCAGCTTCAGACGGCCAATACGGAATCACGGGAACACGGCGAAGGAGAGGAGAGTGCCGGACATGGCCAAAATACTGGTGGTGGACGACGATCCGCACATCCGCGAGTTGGTAGCCGTATTTTTGAAAGCTGAAGGCATGGAAGTGTCCGAGGCTTCCGATGGGAAAGCAGCGCTGGATTTTCTCGCGGATCACACCGCCGACATGGTGATTCTCGATGTCATGATGCCGAACATGGATGGCTGGCAGCTCTGCCGCGAACTGCGGAAGGATTACGATTTTCCGCTGCTCATGCTCACGGCCAAAGGCGAAACGTCGCAGATTGTGAAGGGCTTCGAGCTTGGGACCGACGATTATCTCGTCAAACCGTTTGAGCCGCCCGTGTTGATCGCCCGCGTCAAGGCGCTGCTGAAAAGGTATCAGATTTCCGCCGCCCAGAGCGTAACCGTCGGCAGGCTGAAGATGAACCGCAGAACCTACGAGATTCAATCCAATGACGGCGATCTGACGCTGCCCCTGAAAGAATACGAGCTGCTGTTCAGGCTGGCGAGCTACCCCGGACAGACGCTGGCGCGCGAGCGGTTGATCGAGGAGATCTGGGGCTATGACTTCGAGGGCAATGAACGCACGCTGGATGTGCATATCAATCGGCTGCGCGAACGCTTCCCGAGCGAGCGGTACGGATTCGCCATCCGCACCGTGCGCGGTCTCGGCTACCGGCTGGAGAGTGCGGAATGAAGCGGCGGAAGCGAGCGTCAGAGCGGGCGGCTCCGGAGCGGGCGGTCCGGAACCGCCGTCCGCGCCAGGAACGGTCCCGGCAGCCGGCCGGAGGGCGTGGAATGAAGCGGCTGGGGAGAGCCGTCCGGGGATTCCTCGGAATGCTGGCGGGCTTTTCGTCCCTCATCATCTCGTGGACGGCTTCCTACTTCATCTTGAGAGTACTGTTCCAGAGATTTGGCGCTCCTTCATCCGTCTATGTGTCACAGCTGCTGGGCATGCTGCTCGGATTTCTCATTCTGTTCTGCATTGGCGGACTGATCTCCCTGATTACGTATGGGAAGCAGAACAAATTTTATTCCCCGATTCTGAATGCCGTCCGGCGGATTTCCAAAGGGGATTTTACGGCCAAGGTGGAAGATGTCGAACGCTACGGACGAATGGGCGAACTCGTGGAAGGAATCAATGAAATGGCCAGCGAGCTGAGCCGGATGGAGACGATGCGGCAGGACTTCATCTCGAATGTATCGCATGAGATTCAGTCGCCGCTCACTTCCATTCGCGGCTTCGCCCGCGCACTGCGCCGCGAAGATCTCAGCCGGGAAACCCGGGAGCACTACTTGGATATTATCGAGGCCGAGAGCGCCCGGCTGTCGGGCCTTAGCGACAGCCTGCTCAAGCTGTCGGTGCTGGAGTCCGGCAGCTTTCCGTTAGAAGCGAAGCCCTACCGTCTTGACAAGCAGCTCCGGAACATCCTGCTGGCCTGCGAGCCGCAGTGGATGGGCAAAGGAATCGAAGTGGAGGCGGAGCTTGCTGAAGTAACGGTGACAGGGGCCGAAGACCTGCTCAGCCAGGTCTGGAACAACCTCCTGCATAACAGCATCAAGTTTACTCCGCCGGGCGGGAAGGTCATGATAACGGCGCGCCTGATTGGAACGGAAGCGGAGGTTGTTGTCTCTGATACCGGAGCGGGCATCTCCAAGGAGGACCTGCCCCGCATCTTCGAGCGGTTCTACAAGGCGGACAAAGCAAGAAGCGCGGGTGCCGGAGGCAGCGGACTGGGACTGTCGCTGGTGAAGAAGATTGTCGATCTTCACCTTGGAGAAGTCCGCGCCGAGAGCCGCCTTGGCGAGGGGACTGAGATTATCGTGACGCTGCCGCTGTCTGTGAAGGAAGAACGGGAGCGGGAGTAACCCCCATACAAAATGCTGCTGCGGTGAAGGAAGAAGCCGCGAAAGTCCGGATCGCACAGGTTCCGGCTGTTCTCTCGGTCTCAGGATAGCCGCTCCATCCGGCGGACAAGCTCAGCCAGCTTGGCAATCCCCTGTTCCAGTCCTGATGGTGAGGCATAGGCGTAAGAAAGGCGCAGATGCCTTGCGTCCGAACGGTCGTACAGATCGCCGGTGTTCAGCAGCAGCCCTTCCGCAAGCGCTGCGCGGAACAGCTTCGGCAGCGGGAGGGACTTGCTCAGACGCAGCCATACATAGAAGCCGCCGGAAGGCTTGCTCCACTCCGCCAGTCCAGCAAAATAACGCTCCAGCAGCTCCAGCATCAGATCACGGCGCTGGCGCAGCATAAGACGCAGGGCGCCTGTATGCCGTTCGTGGCAGCCGTCCTCCAGCCACTTGGCCGCCGCAAGCTGCGAGAGAGAGCTTGCGCCGTAATCCGTTTGCATTTTGATATCCGCGAGACGCCGGATCACCTGCTCGGGCCCGGTCACCCAGCCGATCCGCAGTCCGGGACTGGCGGATTTCGACAGGGTGACCAGATGGAGCACCTGTCCATTCCGGTCGAGCGCTTTGAGCGGCAGCGGCGGCGGCGCATCCAGCCACAGGTCCTGATAGGCGCCATCCTCCAGCACGGGTAGTCCCAGCGCCGCCGTCTTCTCCATCAGTTCCCGCCGCCGCTCCGCGTCCATAAGAATACCGGTCGGGTTATGAAAGGACGGTATCGTATACAGCAGCGCCGCCTTGGCTTGGGCTGCCTGGGCTTCCAGCCCTTCCGTTACGAGACCCCGATCGTCCATGGGCAGGCCGTACAGCTTGACCCCCGCCGACTGGAAAGAATGAATGGAATACAAATAAGAGGGCTTCTCCAATAGAACGGCCGCCCCTTTCGGCAGCAGCCCGAGAGAGATAAGCTGAATGCCCTGAAGCGCCCCGGAGAGGATCAGAATCGAGGACGGCTCCGCCTGAATGCCGGTTCTCCCGAGCTCTTTGCTGACCGCCCGCCGAAGCCTTAGACTGCCGAGCGGCTCCTCATACGCCAGCGGCAGCTCTTCACGGGTCAGCTCCGCGAGAATGGAGCGCATCTGCTCGTCCGGCAGCAACTCGGGGGCGAGCTCCCCGGTTCCGAGCCGAAGCAGCTCCGGCCTAAATTCCAGACGGTTGATCACCTGGACGGCCGGCAAATTGGGATAATGGATGCCTTCCTCCACGTAATCGTTCCAGCTTCCCGCCGTCTTCTGCGTTCCCTCTTTCCCCGCTACCCTTGTGCCTCCTCCTTGTCTTCCTTCAATGAGCCCGAGCGCAGCCAGCTGGCCGAGTGCGGCAACAACCGTACTGCGGTTGACGCCAAGCTGACGGGCCAACTCGCGCTGCGGCGGCAGCTTCATGCCTTCAGGCCAGTCACCGCCGCCGATTTTGGCCCGGAAATATCCGGCAATTTGCGCGTATATCGGCAGCGGCGAGTCCCGGTCCGGACGCCAATCCGCTAAAGAAGCGCTGGCGCTGCGCTGATCGAGGCTGCTGCAAGGCAGCGGTGCCCGGGTCTGCATGAAAAGAACCTCCCTGATTAAAGAATTTACTCGCTTGTTCCGGTAAGTTGACCACAGTATAGCATGATTGACAGCAGATGTTTCATTTGGTTGGGTTGACTGCCCGGCATTTGGATGGTCTCGGAAGGCCGGAAAGGATGTAATATTCGTTAAAGGCCCGCAGCGAACGCGGCGAATTGCCTTGCATAAGGGAGGAAGTTGTTGATGGAAGCGGTCATTCATGGAATGGTATTGGCTATTGGCCTTATTCTGCCGCTTGGAGCGCAGAATATCTTTGTGTTTAACCAAGGGGCGCTGCAACCGCGATACAAAGGGGCGCTTCCCGCTATAATAACGGCGGCGCTGTGCGACACGCTGCTGATCTTCGCAGCCGTAGGGGGAGTGTCCCTGGCTGTACTGTCGCTAACTTGGCTGACGCCTTTCATTTACGGGGCGGGAGTCGTCTTTTTGGCCGTGATGGGCTGGAAAATCCTGCGGGGGAGCCGGGCGGGTGAACGCGCCGTTATTCTCCCTTCAAAAGAGCAGATCGCCTTTGCGCTGTCGGTATCGCTGCTGAATCCGCATGCTCTGATGGATACAGTGGGCGTGATCGGCACAAGCTCCCTGCAGTACGGCGGCGCGGAGCGCTGGGCGTTCGCCGCAGCCGCCGCCGGGGTGTCCTGGCTGTGGTTCATGGCCTTAGCCGCCGCCGGAAGCGCGCTCGGCAAGGCCGACCCCTCCGGCAGGCTGGTTCGGGCGCTGAACATTGCCTCGGCGCTGCTGCTGTGGGCGATGGCCGGATATATGGCCCGGCAGCTGTGGAGCCTGCTTGCGGCTTAACCGCCGATTTGCGACATGCGGCGGCTCGTAGGCGTATGGCTCTGGGCTTTCTTCTCCAGCGCCAGCGCCATTTCGTGGTTATGGGGCTTGCCTCCGAGTGCCTTGCGGAATAAACCGCGGACGGCCTCCGGATCATTCGTCAGCGGCCGCACGTTGTATTCGTCGGACCAGTACAGGCAGGCTTTGATATGGCCGTCTGCCGTAAGGCGCAGCCGGTTGCAGTTGTCGCAGAAATGCTCGCTTACCGGATGAATCAGACCGAATGTGCCTTTAGCGCCGACGACACGGCTGTCTTGGGACGGGCCGTTTCCGGCAGGCGCATGGGCTTTCTCAGTCTCCCATCCGGCTTCGCGGCAGGCTTCGAGCACTCTTTCCAGAGGCAGGTACGACTGCCGCCAGGCGTCGGTCGCGCTGCCGATCGGCATATATTCGATAAACCGCACATTCAGCGGATGATTTAGAGTAAGGGCGATAAAATCCTTGATTTCGTCATCGTTGATGCCCTTCATGAGTACCACATTAAGCTTAATGGGCGAGAGCCCCGCGGCTTGCGCCGCCTCGATTCCTTTCAGCACCTTGGCTACATCGCCGCCGCGCGTAATCATCGAGTAGCGCTCCTGCCGCAGGGAGTCGAGGCTGATATTTACCCTCGAAAGACCGGCTGCCTTGAGCGCCGCCGCTTTGGCGGGCAGCAGCAGGCCGTTGGTGGTAAGTGAAATATCCTCAATGCCCGGAATGGAGGACAGCATGGCGACCAGCCGCTCTAATTCTTTGCGTACCAGCGGCTCACCGCCGGTAAGGCGCACTTTGCGGAGTCCGGCCGGAGCGAGCGCCTTCACGACAGCGGTGATTTCTTCATAGCTCATGATCTCGTCATGCGGCTGGAAATGCATTCCTTCCGCAGGCATACAATAAATACAGCGCAGATTGCAGCGGTCTGTAACCGAAATGCGCATATAATCGTGTACGCGTCCAAAAGGGTCTGTCAGCAGTTCCATAGCGGGATTTTTCCCCTTTCGTCGTTCGGTATAATATTTCAAATTTTAAAGATTATCAGTAATGCCGTCAATGCAGACTCTTTGGCAATTTTTTAAATAGTAGCATAAGGAAGTACAAGAAGAGGAGTAAATTTGACAGGAATGCGACAATTCAACCCAATCGCCATAGAATGCTCACGAAAAGCGTTTTCAACCTGGGCTATAATAAAAATATAAAGCCGTGATAACTTTTCATTATCGAGCCGCAGAATGTGCGGTGACGGATTATTAAAAGGAGGCATTTTGTAAATGACCACAGTGACCGTTCCTCCCCTTAACGTTTCGGAAGCCTTCAACCATTGGCTGGAATGCAGGGGATTGATATACCAGCTGTTTACTGATTTTTTCGGAAGAAGACCGACTCTGTCGCGAATCGCGCAGTGGAGCAGCAACCGGCAAATCGGCGCTGCTGCGGAGATGTCGGAGGGAGGGCGTGAGCTGAAGCGCTACTTGCACAGCCAGAATCCGCATGATCTTCTTAAGGTCTGCGAGAAAGAGGCTGCGGAATACGACCGGTTGATGCGTGACGAAACCGTGATCGGCTTTAAGCCGAGAGAAGCGGCCCTGCTTGGAGAAGCGGAGGAATTCTGCAACGTCATTTCCGATGTGTATGCGTCAGCAGGCATCGTGTTCAAAAAATGCGGCGACGAAGCCGACGATCACATTGCCATCGAGCTGGAGTTTATGGCCGTGCTTCACGATCGTATGCTGTATAACAGCTTTTCCGCCCGAAGCGCGATGGAACAGCTGAGCACCCAGGAGAATTTCCTCAGGGAGCATTTGCTGCTCTGGGTGCCTGAATTCTGCGAAAGATTGAATTCGGCGACCGACAGCCCGCTGTACCGGGGATTATCCCGCATGTTGGAGGAGTTTCTTCCTTATGATCTACATATGCTAGAGTCCTGGAAAGCTTATCTGGAGAGCGCAGCGGCGGCGAGGTAGCGCTGGTCTCTGCCAGCGATAATTTATGAGATGAATGCCTGGAGATTCCGGGCATTTTTTGAGTCGGCCTCAATGCAAGGCCGTGTGCACCAAAATAAAAGCCATCCTCATCGTTAAAGCGAAGGATGGCTTTTTGCCGGTTATGCGGCTGCTGCGGCCCGGACGACAATGCTGAAGCGTATCTGCGTCAAGTACGGCAGCGGGCTCGCCCGCTCTTTGATTTTTATGATGAAAACGCATGGATCAGGTTACAGTTTTGTCGTATTTATAGTTTTTATGTCGATGATGATAGGAAGAAAGTCATCTATCATGTAAAATGTATGATGGTATTCCATAGCTGTTGTGATCAATTGCAGAGGTAGGGTGTCAATGAGAAGAGGAATACAGTCAACGATCATCATAGGAGCTTTGCTCGCCTTTTATTATTTTGGCTTTGGCTTTTTCGGCAGCACCGGCGGCACGATCATCAGTATTTTTTCCACATTGACGGTCGTTTCGATCGGACTTGCCATTTTTATGGAGAACCGCAACCCGTCGACGACGATGGCCTGGATTCTGCTGCTTGCGCTGATTCCGGTGGTGGGACTCGTGTTCTATTTCCTATTCGGGCAAAATGTGTTCAAGCGCCGCAAATACGACAAAAAGGCCCAACGCGACCTGATGGCCTATGAGCGGATTGAGAACGACGCCCTGCGCCTGCATCAGGATTGGTCGATGTTTAACGCCACGCAGCGCAAGCTGCTTGGCCTGTCGCAGCGTCTGGCACGTTCGCCGATCTCTTTCTCTTCGGAGACGCGGGTGCTGACGAATGGCGAGGAGACGTTCGGGACGCTCCTGCTGGAGCTGCGCCAGGCGAAGCACCATATCCACATGGAGTATTATATTTTCCGCGCTGACGAGATCGGGACCAGAATTCAGCAGATTCTCATTGAAAAAGCCCGCGCCGGCGTCAAGGTCCGCTTCATGTATGATGCCGTGGGCAGCATCCAGTTGTCCCGGAGCTTCCTGAAGGCTTTGAGCGACGCGGGGGTGCAGGTGGCGGCGTACGGCAGATCCAAGAGCTTTTTTTCCAGCCGGGTCAACTACCGGAATCACCGCAAAATAGTGGTCATCGACGGCGATGTCGGCTTTATGGGCGGGCTCAACGTGGGGGATGAGTACTTAAGCCGCAGCAAAACATACGGCTTCTGGCGCGACACGCATATGCTTGTGCGGGGCGAGGCGGTGCGGACGATGCAGATTATATTTCTGCTGGACTGGATGCACACCACCGGCGAGCGGATTTTGGAGCAGGATTATTTGTCGCCGCAGCTTCGGTACACCGGGGACGGCGGGGCGGTGCAGATTATCGCGAGCGGCCCGGACAATGAGAGGCAGACGCTCAAAAATATTTTCTTTTCCATGATCACCTCGGCCAAGAAGTCGGTGTGGAT
The DNA here is from genome assembly GCF_000993825.1 of Paenibacillus durus ATCC 35681. Lineage (NCBI taxonomy): Bacteria > Bacillati > Bacillota > Bacilli > Caryophanales > Paenibacillaceae > Paenibacillus > Paenibacillus durus. The sequence goes on along the minus strand of NZ_CP011114.1, from coordinate 4,384,307 downwards.
CGCCACGCCGTATTTTATCCCCGACGAGGACATCTACACGGCGCTGCAAGTGGCCGCTCTTTCGGGGCTGGATGTGCGCCTGCTGTTCCCCGCCAAGCCGGACAAATGGCTGCCGTTTCTTGCGTCTCATTCCTATTTCCCGGCTCTGCTGGAAGCGGGCGTCAAGATTTTTGAGTATGAAAAAGGGTTTATTCATTCCAAGCTGCTGATCATCGACGGCGAAATCGCCACCATCGGCACGGCCAACATGGATATGCGCAGCTTCCATTTGAACTTCGAAGTGAACGCGCTGCTGCTGCAGACCGAGAGCGTCAAACGCATCGTCTCCGATTTCGAGCGCGATCTGCTGTCCACATCGCAGATTGTCCACGAGAAGTTTATGGACAAGCGGCTGCTGGTGCGGCTGCTGGAATCGGCCGCAAGGCTGATGTCGCCGCTGCTGTAAGGGGATAATCGCCCAAATTGTGCTGGCGTTAAGTTGGCCGAGCCGCCAATTGTGTTATAATATGACCGCGGCAACAAATATATCGAGGAAAGGCCAAGTGCCGAATACAATGAATGACGAAATGAAGACGACAGCCAAGGCTTCGGGCTCCCGTCCGCATCTTCTCGAAGGAAAGACGGGGGAGCGTAAGATCGAGCATGTACGCCTGTGCTTGAATGAAGACGTAGGCGGCAGAGGAGTTACTACAGGTTTTGAACGTTACCGGTTCCGGCACAATGCGCTGCCGGAACTGAACTTTGACGATATAACGCTGGACACATTGTTTCTCGGCCGGAGTCTGCGGACCCCGCTGCTGATCAGCTCGATGACCGGCGGCAGCGCCGCCACCGGAGAGATTAACGCGCGACTCGCCGAGGCGGCCCAGCGGCGGGGCTGGACGCTGGGTGTAGGTTCGATCCGGGCCGCATTGGAGCGCCCGGAGCTTGAATCTACGTTCCGGGTGCGGGAACACGCCCCGGACGTTCCTGTCATCGCGAACCTTGGAGCGGTTCAGCTGTCTTACGGTTTTGATGCAGGCGACTGCCGCCGGGCGGTGGAAATCGCCGAAGCCGATTGGCTGGTGCTGCATCTGAACGGCCTTCAGGAGGTGTTCCAGCCGGAAGGGAACACAGGCTTCGGCTCGCTGCTGCGGAAGATCGAGCAGGTATGCCACAGTCTGGAGGTTCCGGTCGGCGTCAAGGAAGTCGGCTGGGGCATCGACGGCGAGAAGGCGCTTAAGCTGTACGGCGCCGGGGTGTCGTTCATCGACGTGAGCGGAGCGGGTGGAACGTCATGGAGCCAGGTTGAAAAGTTCCGCAGCGCTGATCCGGTGAGGCGCGCCGCCGCCGAGGCGTTTGCGGATTGGGGTATCCCGACCGCTGACTGCATTGCGGACGTGCGCGCCGCTGCTCCTGAAGGCGCATTGATCGGCAGCGGGGGATTACAGAGCGGCGTCGACGCCGCCAAAGCGCTGGCACTCGGCGCGGATCTGGCCGGCTTCGGCCGGAGTCTGCTCGGCCCGGCGGTGGAATCCGAGGCGGCGCTGGAGGCGGCGCTTGAGCAGGCCGAGCTGGAGCTGAGGACGGCGATGTTCGGCATCGGCGTCTCCTCCGTGGGTGCCCTTCGCGGCACGCCGAGGCTTATACGCATTTAGCGCGCGTAGCGGGAGCGCCGGCCGGCTCTTCCGGGTGCGGAGTGCTGTTCATTCCGGCCTCCCAAGCGAAAGGCGAATGTTAATTCAGATGCCCGTAACAAGGGCATGAATACCGAAATAAGGAAGGTCTAATCATGATAAAACTGGTTCAAATGGACGAAGCGACGTTTCAATTTTTCCTCAGTCAATCGACCAGCGACTTTGCCGAGGAGAAGGTAAAATCGGGAGCCTGGGAACCGGATAACGCGCTGAAGCAGTCCAAAGAGGCGATGACGCGCTTTTTGCCCGCCGGACTGAATACCGAAGGCGCTTATCTATACTCGGTCGTCGAGGAAGAGAGCGATACCCCTGTTGGATACATCTGGTTCAACGTTACTGAAGGAAGCCGCGGCCGCGAAGCATTTATTTACGACATTTATATTTTTGAACCGTTTCAGGGCAAAGGTTACGGTAAGCAGGCCATGCAGGCGCTCGACGAAGAGGCCCGCAGCATGAATGTCCGCAAAATCGGACTGCATGTATTCGGCCAGAACCACCGCGCATTCGAGCTGTACAAAAAAATGGGCTACGGCGTAACCGACATTACGATGTCGAAAGAGCTGTAGATGAATGATTGCCGCGATCGGCACCGCCTATAATCGCAGGATGGAACGAAGGATCTCCAAGTGGAGGTCCTTTTTAATGGGCGATCCCGCTGTAAAAAAAGTGCTGGAACTGGCCGGCTCATAGTTTTTGAAGCTGATCCGGTTATTGTCTGTGGTCTGCCATCCAACATTCATGTGCGGCATATTTGCCGCTTGAAATCCGCCTTCATCGCGTGGTGTGGTGCTTGTCCAAGGGAGCAGCGGATGGTATTTTATGAGTGCTTAAATGCGGTGTCCTTTCGGTGAGGACATTTTTAGCGCGGTGTCTTTTAAAAGGTGGACATGGGCAATAGGTTGACACTTCCGCAGCGAGATTCAATATATTGATGGTAGTAATCTAATCTACTCAATATATAGGCGAAATTCTGCATGAACGCTGCTGAGTCACGTATATGTCGATTTGGCGGGAGTGTCCACGCTTTGAAAGACATTTTGCTGATAAGTCTTCGTGGTAAGGACATAAGCTATGATGATTAAGAAGGTTTCGGCGCTGCCAGAATAAAAACACGCTTCTGTGTGAAGGATCTGTCGGCCTGAATGGATGCGGCTAGTCCGTTATTTTGATACGAGGGTTCGTTCCACCGGGTAAAGGTTCGTTATCACAATGTTCAGTCTGCGGATGGAACATCGGCGGAGTATAGCGTTTCCAAAAAAGATTCGTTATCGCAGCATGGAGGCCTGTTGTCCGGTATGAGAGGTCCGTTACTTGAGTGTGTATTTTCGGAAGGTTCATCGTCTGGGTTCGAACGGTTCCTTATTCCGGGCGGGCCGTGTTGTTTCTCGTCTCCCGTAAGTCTCTCCGGTATTGCTGGGGCGTTTGTTCTAATATATAATAGTTTAGATCACTGGGATTATTGGTCAATTAACGGAAAATAGGAGTTGTCATATAAATGGCTTTGAAAGCGGGTATTGTTGGTCTTCCAAATGTCGGAAAATCGACGCTGTTTAACGCAATTACACAGGCGGGCGCGGAGTCGGCTAATTATCCTTTTTGTACGATCGACCCGAATGTCGGGGTAGTGGAAGTGCCGGACGAGCGTCTGGATAAGCTGACCGAGTTGGTTGTGCCGAACAAAACAGTGCCGACCGCATTTGAGTTCGTTGACATTGCCGGACTGGTGCGCGGGGCGAGCAAAGGCGAGGGGCTGGGCAATAAGTTCCTGGCGCATATCCGCGAGGTGGACGCCATTGTCCATGTCGTGCGCTGCTTCGAGGACGAGAATGTGACTCATGTCGACGGAAAAGTAAATCCGATCAGCGACATCCAGACGATTAACCTGGAGCTGATTCTGGCCGATGTAGAGAGCGTGGAGAAGCGGATCGACCGTTCCCGCAAAAACATGAAGGGCGGCAACAAGCAATACGCCCAGGAAGTAGAAGTGTTGGAGCGCGTCAAAGAAGCGCTGTATAACGATATGCCCGCGAGAAGCGTGGAGCTGTCAGATGAAGAACTGCTGATTGTGCGCGATCTCCATCTGCTGACCCTGAAGCCGGTGCTGTACGCGGCTAATGTGGGCGAGGATGAGGTTGCAACGGCGGAAGAGAATCCGTACGTGAAGCAGGTGCGCGAATTCGCCGCCGCCGAGAACGCCGAGGTGGTGCCGATCAGCGCGAAGGTGGAGGCGGAAATCGCCGAGCTGGAAGGCGACGACAAGGTGATGTTCCTCGAAGAGCTTGGCCTCGCGGAGTCAGGCCTCAACCGTCTGATCAAAGCGGCTTACAAGCTGCTTGGTCTGTATACGTACTTTACGGCGGGCGTGCAGGAGGTTCGCGCCTGGACCATCCGCAAAGGAACGAAAGCGCCGGGCGCGGCGGGCGTGATTCACTCTGATTTCGAGCGCGGTTTTATCCGGGCGGAAGTAGTGGCCTATGACGATCTGGTCGCCGCCGGTTCTATGAATGGAGCCAAAGAAAAAGGCCAGCTGCGTCTCGAAGGCAAGGATTATGTCGTGCAGGACGGCGACGTTATGCATTTCCGGTTTAACGTATAAAGCTTGTCGGTTATAATGTTTGCCTCTGACGGGCGGAGAACCTTCGCGGATGGAGCGAAGCTATCTTCTGGCGGGAGCGGACGAAGGCCATTTCGCGGGGATATTGTCATTAACGCGGAATGGCTTTTTTTACGATTTGGGACCCTGCCTTGGGGTGCGGGCATGAAGAGGACGTAATGTAGCCAAATCGGCAGATTCGTGATATAATATAAAGTCGTGTATACCCTTTACGGTTATAAGGTATAGACGTTTTTTTTACCATAAAACTCTACAATGCATCAGACCTTAAATTTGTAAACCTTAATTAGGAGAGGTGAATTCCCTTGTTGGACCGATTGCAATCTCTGGCGGACCGCTATGAGAAACTCAGTGAACTGCTTTGCGATCCGGATGTTGCAAGCGATAGTAAGAAACTGAGGGACTATTCCAAAGAACAATCCGATCTGCAGCCCGCCTATGAGGCTTATACCGAATATAAAAATGTAATGGAAGAACTGGGCGCCGCCAAAGCGATGCTCGGCGAGAAGCTCGACGACGAAATGCGCGAAATGGTGAAGATGGAAATCGAGGAATTGTCGAAACGGCAGACCGAGCTTGAGGAGACAATCCGCATCCTGCTGCTGCCGAAGGACCCGAACGACGACAAGAACGTCATTGTGGAAATTCGGGGGGCTGCTGGCGGTGACGAAGCGGCACTGTTCGCATCCGACCTGTACCGTATGTACACCCGTTTTGCGGATACCCAAGGCTGGCGCGTGGAACTGATGGACGCCAACACGAATGACCTGGGCGGCTTCAAAGAGGTTATCTTTATGATTAACGGCCGGGGCGCTTACAGCAAAATGAAGTACGAGAGCGGCGCGCACCGCGTGCAGCGCATCCCGACAACGGAATCCGGCGGACGGATTCATACCTCCACCTCCACTGTGGCGGTAATGCCCGAAGCTGAAGAAATCGACATCGAAATTCTTGACAAGGATATCCGCGTGGATACGTTCTGTTCCAGCGGCGCGGGCGGCCAGTCGGTCAATACGACCAAGTCCGCTGTGCGCGTAACGCATATTCCTACGGGAATCGTGGCGACCTGTCAGGACGGCAAGTCGCAGAACTCCAACAAGGAGAAGGCTCTTCAAGTGCTGCGCGCCCGCATCTCCGACATGATGCGTCAGGAAGAAGAAGCCAAGTACGCTGGCGAACGGAAGAGCAAGGTCGGCACCGGTGACCGCAGTGAACGCATCCGGACCTATAACTTCCCGCAGAGCCGGGTGACCGATCACCGGATCGGCCTGACCCTGCACCGTCTGGATTCGGTCATGAACGGTGAGATTGAAGAGATTATTTCGGCGCTCTCCATTGCGGAGCAGGCCGAGCTGATGGAAAAAGGAGAATAATGCTTTGAAACGGAGCGACTATGTTATGCCGCAGGTGCAAAGCATCCGGGAAGCCTTTGCGGAGGCTTCTTCTTTTTTGAGCGGCCTTGGCGTCAGCGAGCCGCAGCGTAGCGCCCAGCTTCTGCTGGAGCATGTGCTGGGATTATCCGGCGCCGCATACTATATGGCTATGGCCGACCCCTTTCCTGCGGATAAGCGGGAGAAGTGGGAGACCGCCGTGACCCGTAGGGGAAGCGGCGAGCCGGTGCAGTACATTACCGGGGAGCAGGAGTTCTACGGCCGTTCCTTCGAGGTAACGCCGGATGTGCTGATCCCCCGGCCGGAGACGGAACTGCTCGTCGAAGCCGTGCTGCGGTATGCGGCGGAGCTGTGGCCGCAGGGAGCGGCGGAGCATGAAGGTGAACGTGCCGCAGGCGTGAGCGGAGCAGGTGAGCCGGGCGGAGCGACGGGCGGTGTGAGTGAGCGGGCAGCGGGCGTGAGCGGTGCAGGTGAGCCGGGTGGAGCGACGGGCGGTGTGAGTGAGCGGGCAGTGGGCGTGAGCGGTGCAGGTGAGACGGGCGGAGCGACGGGCGGTGTGAGTAAGCGGGCAGCGGACGTGAGCGGTGCAGGTGAGCCGGGCGGAGCGACGGGCGATGCAGGCGAACGGGCAGCGGGCGTGAGCGGTGCAGGTGAGCCGGGCGGAACGACGGGCGATGCGGGCGAGCGGGCAGCGAGCGCGAGCGATGCGGGTGAGCCGGGCGAAACGACGGGCGATGCGGGCGAGCGGGCAGCAGGTGGCGAATACGCTGCGGCGCGCCCGGGGCGCCGCCTGACCGCGATCGACATCGGCGCGGGCAGCGGCGCGATCTCCGTCACGCTGGCGGCCGAAGCGCCGGCGTGGCGGGTGCTCGCCGGCGACATCTCGCCGGCGGCCCTGGCCGTGGCCGGCCACAACGCGGAGCGTCTCGGCGCGGCGGTGGAGCTGCGGCTCGGCGACTTGCTCGAGCCGTTCAAGGGCGTGGAGACGGATATTCTCGTCTCCAACCCGCCCTATATTCCCGGCGGAGACATCGCCGGGCTGCAGCGCGAAGTGCGCGACCATGAGCCGCGCACCGCGCTAGACGGCGGCGAGGACGGGCTTGACCCGTACCGCCGCATGATGGAGCAGCTGCCGCTGCTCCCGGCTACGCCGCGCCTCGTCGGCTTCGAGCTCGGGCTCGGGCAGGCGGAGCAGGTGGCCGCCTTGCTGGCGGCGGCCGGGCATTGGAACGAGATCGTGACCATACCCGATCTCGCGGGAATTCCGCGCCATGTGATCGGCATTGCGCGATAAGCGGTCATGGGGGCGGATATAGGCCAGCCGCCGGCTGTCCATCCAAGCATCCTTGCGATGATTGGATTTCTTTTGCCGATCCCATTACAATGTTAAAAGAGGGGGCTAACTGCCCCTAAACTCCGCTGTACAGGCCGAACACACTGCAAGGAGGCAGGAAATGCTGCAAAAGCTAAAAAAAATTGACGGGGTCATCGTCTTTATTCTAATCTCGCTTATGGTCATCTGCATTATGTCGATATACAGCGTCACTCACGGCCGGAGTACCGATGGTTTTCAGATCCAAATGCTTAGATACTACATCCTTGGATTTGTCGCTTTTTTCGGCCTGGCGTTCCTGGATTATCGGCTGCTGGTCAAATACGGAATTTATATCTACCTTTTCGGAATCGGAGTGCTGATTCTGGTCAGCTTTATCGGCACATCCCACAACGGGGCGCAAGGTTGGCTTGGAATAGGCCAGCTGAGCATTCAGCCGGCTGAATTGTTTAAACTGATCCTGATTCTGTTTCTGGCGTCCGTACTAGTGCTGAAGAACAAGCAGAAGCTGCGGTTTTGGCGCGATGTGATCCCTCTTGGCCTGTTGACGCTCCTTCCATTCGGTATAGTGATTTCCCAGAACGACTTGGGCAACGCATTGAGCTACATTATCATTTTGTTCGGCTTGCTATGGATCGGCAATATTAAATTTACCCATGCCCTTATCGGTATTCTGTTGATTGCCGCAACGACGGTGGGCGGAATTTGGAGTTATACTCATTATCACGACCAATCCGTGGCTTTTATTGAAAAGGTGATCGGCAGGGAGCATCTGGTAAGCCGTTTCGATCCTTGGCTTATGCCTGAACTCGCTTCATCCGATGCCAGCTATCAAACTAAAAATGCAATGCTGGCCATTGCTTCAGGAGGCATGAGCGGCGAAGGGTATTTGAAAGGAAGTACCGTTCAGGCCAATCGGGTGCCTTACACATATGCCGATTCGATATTTGTTCAGATTGCCGAGGAGTTCGGCTTTGTGGGTTCCGCCGTCCTGCTGCTCTTATACTTTATACTGATCCATCGGATGATTCTGATCGCGCTAGAATGCAAGGACAGAGGCGGACCGTTCCTTATCGTCGGCGTCGTTGCCATGATGCTATACCAGATTTTTGAGAATATCGGAGCTTTTATCGGACTTATGCCGCTGACCGGCATTACGCTGCCTTTTATCAGCTACGGCGGCACCTCGCTGTTGATCAATATGGCGAGTATCGGGCTTGTGATGAGCGTGAAGCTGCACGGGCAAGAGGAAGAAGAAGATTTGCCAAAGGCGTCTTATTCGGCACCGGCCAAACAAGGATGAGGCGTGATTCCCCAAACTACTTGTATGAAAAAATAAACAACCGTCAGAACTCCCTTGCAAGGGGTCTGGCGGTTGTTTTGCTATCGGCGTCCACTGCCGTCAAGGCTCCGTTAACGAGCGTCAGCTGCGGCGGTACATGACCAATGTCGGCGTTGTATACAACCGGGACGCCGAGTTCGCGCTTGACCTCCTCGAAGTAGTGTTCATACTCTATAAACCGAGTACATGAGCACTGCAAAAATAAATAGATTCATAGGTTTGCGGACTCCGCTTTCCGGGGATACTGACTGACATGAAGCCGAGTGGAGAGGGGTATCCCAACATGAACGCCAAAAAAGGAATCGACGGGGATTCGCTGCGTAAGACCTTTACGTATACTGCTATTTTAATTTGCATCCTTATGTTTGTCGTGATGGCCTGGGAAGGGCAAAAAACGGATGCCGCCGTTAGCGGCGGCCCGATTCCGAAGGAGTCGATCCGTCTGCGGATTCTCGCTAATTCGGACGGGGCGCAGGATCAACTAATGAAGCGGCAGCTCCGCGATAAAATTGTGGCGCAGATGAATGGATGGGTGGCCGAACTAGAGGACCCGCAGAGTCTCGATCAGGCGCGTGGCGTAATACGCGAGCATTTGCCGGAGCTGAATAAGCTGGTGGGCAATGAACTGGACAAGCGAGGCATCGGCTACGGTTATAAGGTGGAGCTGGGTGTCGTTCCGTTCCCGACCAAGCTGTACGGAGGGACGGTATATCCCGCCGGAGAATATGAAGCACTTCGTGTAACACTTGGAAAAGGAGAAGGACAAAACTGGTGGTGCGTACTGTTCCCTCCGCTTTGCTTTATCGACGCAGGATCGGGCGATGCGGCAGCCAAGCCTGCCAACGATGCCAAGGCCAAGTCCGTGAAGGTATCCGCGAATGGAAAAGGCGCTGCTGCAAAAACGAAGGCGGCACAGGCAGATCTGTCGCCGGATCGGCAGCCGGATGGTGCGGTCCAAGCTGAAGCTCCCGCAGAGCAGCCAAAAGTAAGGTTCTTTGTCTGGGAGCTGCTGCTCAAAATCGGAAGCTGGATCAGGGGCTTGTGGGCATAGGTTCTATTGTTTTGCGGCCGGATATGTTACTATTTTCATATAGATAAGCGGCCCCACGCGGTGGGGCCGTTATTTTTGGGATATCAAGAGAATCAACTATTTCACAGTCCCGCAAAGCATCTAAAGCAGGCTTTAAACCGAAGGTTTCATGATGCGGGACTGTCTTGCAACGGGGGCTTATGAACATGGAGACAAAATATTGGAAGCTGAGCTGCGCGGAGAGGGAAGCCGGACGGGAGCGGAGCGATAGCGCGGCGGACCTTGCGGCGATTACGGAAGCGGCAGAGATGCTGAGGGCGGGGAATACGGTCGCTTTTCCGACCGAGACGGTGTACGGCCTGGGAGCGGACGCGCGTAATACGGAGGCGGTCGAGGCGATTTTCCAGGCAAAAGGGCGTCCTTCGGACAATCCGCTCATCGTCCATATCGCCGACCGGGCGGCGCTTAAAGAGCTTGTGACGGATGTGCCCGCAGCGGCGGCGGCCTTAATGGACGCCTACTGGCCTGGTCCGCTGACTGTGGTGCTGCCGCTTCGTCCGGGCATGCTGTCGCCACGCGTAACGGCGGGCCTGGACACGGTCGGCGTGCGGATGCCGGACCATCCGGTGGCGCTGGCGCTGCTGGCGGCGGCAGGCTGTCCGGTTGCCGCTCCCAGCGCCAACCGCTCGGGGCGGCCGAGCCCGACGCTAGCCGGCCATGTGCTGGACGATCTTGCCGGCAAGATCGGCGGCGTGCTGGACGGCGGAGCCGCAGGCGTCGGCCTGGAGTCGACCGTCGTGCAGGTGCAGCCGGACGGCTCCGTCGCCGTGCTCCGGCCCGGCGGCATCACGGCGGCGCAGCTCGCCGCCGTTGCCGGAGACGCCGCCGTCACGGGCGCTTCGGCGGCGCCCGATTTCACGCCTCCGCAGGAAGCTGCGGAGGCTATGGCCCACCCCGCCGCCCCGGACGCGGCGGGGAAGAGCAGCCCGGCTCCGCGCGCGCCGGGCATGAAGTACGCGCACTACGCGCCGCAGGGCTGGCTCGGCGTTGTGCGCGGCGCTTCGCCGGCGGGCGCGGCGAAGACGGCGGCGGGCCTTCTCGCGTCGGCCCGCGAGCGCGGCGAGACGACGGGGATGCTCCTCTTCGAGGAGCATTTGCCCCTGTATCCCGCCGGCGCCGCCGACTGCGTCGTCTCGCTTGGCCCGCTGGCCTCGCCGGAGACGGCTGCCCGCTCCCTTTATGCCGCGCTGCGGCGCTTCGATGAAGCGGGGGCGACATATATCTTAGCCGAGGCCTGCCCGGAGACGGGTCTCGGCTCCGCGATCATGAATCGGCTGATGAAAGCTGCGGCAGGCCGCGTGATCGACGCCGAATAGCCCTGCTATTTTTAAGATGACAGCATGATTGCCTTCTTGTCCGCATATTGTGATTGTACAAGATATTCGGACTTGGGGGTAATGGTGATGGGCATGGGAGAGGTACCGGCCGGATGGGGCCAGATCGTAACCATTGCAATCATGGCGCTCGCTCTGGGAATGGATGCCTTTTCGCTTGGCGTAGGAATCGGGATGAAGGGCATCCGTCTTCTTCATGTGCTGCAAATGAGCTTGCTCATTGCTTTTTTTCATGTGCTGATGCCTCTGCTGGGACTTGTTACCGGGAGCTATGTTGGGCATTTACTGGGTCGGGTTGCGGGGATTGCCGCTGGGGTGCTGCTTGTTGCGCTAGGCGGGCACATGATGCTCGGTTCGTTCCGCACTGGAGAGGGAGCCGGAATGAGAGGGGTGGACCACCGCACACTGTGGGGAATGCTGCTCATTTCTCTCAGCGTTAGCATCGATTCGTTCTCGGTCGGCGTTTCGCTTGGCGTATTTGTGAGCAATGTCTTGCTGACCGTGCTGGCCTTCGGGGCCTGCGGGGGGCTGATGTCGATCACCGGACTGCTGCTTGGACGGCATGTGAGTCGTGGACTCGGAGAATACGGGGAGGCGCTCGGCGGGGCGATTTTGCTTGGGTTTGGCTTGCTGTTCATCTTCTGATACAATAGCGGCAAAAGAGTTATCCCATGGAGGTGATCTGCATGCTTCATATTTTGTTCGTCTGCACCGGCAATACATGCCGCAGTCCGATGGCTGAAGGGCTTCTGCGCAAACTGGCGGCGGAGCGGGGATTTGATCTGGAGGTGCGGTCAGCCGGGGTGTCCGCGATCGCCGGAACGTCGATGTCAAGGCATGCGGCGGCTATATTGCGGGATGAGGGTATCAATGATCATATTACTTCCTCCCAGCTTTCGGGTGAACTCCTCACTTGGGCCGATCTGGTGCTGACCCTTACCCAGAGCCATAAAAGGCATGTGCTGCATTATTTTCCGAACGCCGTATCCAAGACGCATACGCTCAAGGAATATGTGCAGGATGAGGAAACCGTGCGCAGGGACCTGGAAGAGCTGGACAGTCTCTATGCCGGAACGGAGTTGGCCGCTTCGCTGGGGCAAGAACCGAAGGCTGCCGACCTGCAGCGGATCATCGAGATCCGCCAGCGGATTCCGAGTGCGGATATCATGGACCCGTTCGGCGGAAGCCGCGAGGACTATGAATATGCGGCCGCTGAAATCCGTTCGTCGCTTCACAGGCTGCTGGATAAGCTTGAAGCCTTACGCCGTTTGTAAAATGTCTCCCCGAACGGACGGCAAGCCCCTTTCTTCTTGAGATGGTTGATTTTCCGAGCATGATGATTTAAGATATAGACAAATATATCGGTTCCGGTGTAACTGGCGACAAGTGTGGATAAACCACGATGGAGCACCGGAGTAGACGGCCGGTCGCCTGGGCGAAAGAGCAATTCCGCAGCTGTCTGCGGACTGCTCTTTTTTGTTTGAATGTTTGAAATTGATAAGAGTCGCGCATATCATCCTGATCTGTATAAGACAACATTGGTTCTCTTTTAGGAGGTAAAGCGGTGAAACATTACGAAGATCGGGCGAAGGAACTTATTCCTTCGGCCAAGGATTTGTCCGGGAGCGGACACGCTGCCAAGGCAGATCCGTCTATTGCCGAACAGACTTATCTCGTGCTGCGGGAACTGGCGGAAGCCGGCGGAATTGGACAAGGCAAAGTGCTCATTGTCGGCGCCAGCACGAGCGAGGTAGCCGGCGTGCGGATCGGCACCGGAGGTGCGCTTGAGGTAGCGCAGCAGCTGCTGTCCGGCGTCCGCCGGGCTGCCGAGGAGTTTGGCTTCTCACCCGTATATCAGTGCTGCGAGCATCTGAACCGGGCGATTGTGATGGAACGAAGACTGCTGGAGCAGTTCGGTCTGACCGAGGTATCGGCAGTGCCGGTTCCCGGAGCGGGAGGGTCTCTTGGCGCAGCGGCATACCGCTCGATGACCGATCCTGTGCTGGCTGAAACGGTGCAGGCGCATGCCGGCGTCGATATCGGTGAGACTCTTATTGGAATGCATCTTCGGCGCGTCGCGGTGCCTTTCCGGACATCGCTGCGCTATATCGGAGAAGCCCGCGTTAACTCGGCCTACACCAGACCGCCGCTGATCGGCGGCGAACGCGCGGTGTACCGGCGGCAGGAGGACGGCGGGTCGAAGCTGTGTGATTAGGGAAGAATAACCCCACCTCATAAACTAAATTCAGGGAGGAAACAACAAAAATGGAACAATTGCGCAAGAGTGACCCGGAAGTATTGAAAGCGATGGGACTGGAACTTCAGCGTCAGAAAGCCAATATCGAGCTGATTGCTTCGGAGAATATCGTGAGCGAGGCTGTCATTGAGGCCATGGGCTCCGTGCTGACGAATAAATATGCCGAAGGTTACCCGGGTAAACGTTACTACGGCGGCTGTGAAGATGTGGACATCGTGGAGAATCTGGCCCGTGACCGCGCCAAGCAGCTGTTCGGCGCCGACCATGCCAACGTGCAGCCGCACTCCGGCGCGCAGGCGAACATGGCTGTGTACCTCGCCGCGCTCAACCCTGGAGATACGGTGCTCGGCATGAACCTGGCTCACGGCGGACACCTGACGCACGGCAGCCCGGTTAACGCTTCCGGCCTTCTCTATAACTTTGTCGCATACGGCGTTCAGGAAGATACCTTCCTTATCGACTACGACGAAGTGCGCAAAGCCGCTTTCAAGCATCGTCCGAAGCTGATCGTCGCCGGCGCAAGCGCCTATCCGCGCACGATTGACTTCGAAGCTCTGGCTTCGATCGCAAGCGACGTCGGATCGCTGTTTATGGTCGATATGGCGCATATCGCCGGTCTGGTAGCTGCGGGACTACACCCGAGCCCTGTTCCGCATGCCCATTTCGTGACCACGACGACCCACAAGACGCTGCGCGGTCCGCGGGGCGGCATGATTCTCTGCAAACAGCCGTGGGCTGCGGCGATTGACAAGGCCGTATTCCCGGGCTCGCAAGGCGGTCCGCTGATGCATGTCATCGCGGCCAAAGCCGTATCCTTCGGCGAAGCCCTTCAGCCGTCTTTTAAGACTTATGCGGAGAATGTGGTGAAGAATGCTAAGGTGCTGGCAGAAACTCTGATCGGCGAAGGCGTCAATATCGTCTCTGGCGGAACCGACAACCATCTGATGCTGGTTGATACGCGTAATCTGAACATTACCGGCAAGGATGCGGAAAAAGTGCTCGATTCCATTGGCATCACCGTTAACAAAAATGCGATTCCGTTCGATCCGACCAGCCCGTTCGTTACAAGCGGCATCCGGATCGGTACGCCAGCGGTTACCTCGCGCGGCATGGATGAGCAGGCGATGACCGAGATCGGCAAGCTCATCGCCGCTGTGCTGAAGAATCCTAAAGATGAGGCCACGCTGCAAGACGCTGCCCGCCGGGTCGCCGCGCTGACGGATCGCTTTCCAATTTACCCTTCTTTGCAGTACTAATCACTGAAACGCGGTGCGGTCCACTGCCGACCGGCGATTCGTTTACAGCCCCTGCATGTCCGGATTTCGGCTTGCCGGGGCTTTTTTTGACAGAATGTTCACAGAAACGCGTGGTAAATATATGAAAGTTGCAGAAAGTGAATGAGAATGTTCAACTAATTTTCATGAAATATCGTGAAAAAAATGTGAAAAGTATGCAAAACCTGAAAATGGGAAATGTAAATAAACGATGAAAGACTAAAAGCTGAAACTCCGATTTTCCCGGACCGGCAATCCCTCCTTTGCTAGATGAAATGCGCCATCAGTGATGATATAATATACAGGATTTAGCTGAGAAAGAGTTAGCCCGGGCTCGCCTGGACAAAACTTACTGCTACCGGAGGGACAAACGAATGGGAAAACTGGTGATTTGCGATCATCCTTTGATTCAGCACAAACTGACTTTTATACGCGATGTGCGAACCAATACGAAGGAATTTAGAGAGCATGTAGATGAAGTAGCAACTTTGATGGCCTATGAGATTACGCGAGATATTCCTTTGGAAACAATTACTGTGCAGACTCCGGTTGCTGAAACCGAAAGCAAGGTGATCTCCGGCAGAATGCTGGGACTTATCCCGATCCTGCGCGCCGGCCTTGGGATGCTTGAGGGCGTTCTAAAGCTGCTTCCGGCGGCGAAGGTGGGCCATGTCGGCCTGTTCCGTGATCCGGAAACGCTTCAGCCCGTCGAATATTACATCAAGCTGCCTACGGATGTGCAGGAGCGTGAACTGATTGTCATCGATCCGATGCTGGCGACTGGCGGGTCCGCGATCGCGGCCATCACTTCGCTCAAGAACCGCGGCTGTACGCAGATCAAGATGATGAATCTGATCGCCGCTCCCGAAGGCGTTGCCGCCGTTCAGGAAGCTCATCCCGATGTCGACATTTATGTCGCCGCGCTTGACGATCATCTGAACGATCATGGCTATATCGTACCGGGTCTTGGTGATGCCGGAGACCGGCTGTACGGAACGAAGTAACAAATAGAAGCAGCAGAAGAAAGGATATGGATTATGTCCAAGATTAAAGTTATGACGATTTTCGGCGTCCGTCCCGAGGCGATCAAGATGGCTCCTCTGGTTCTTGAGCTTCAAAAGCATCCCGAGCATATCGAATCGCTCGTTTGCGTCACGGCGCAGCATCGGCAGCTGCTTGATCAGGTGCTTGAAGTATTTAACATTGTGCCCGACTACGATTTGGACGTCATGAAGGACCGGCAGACGCTGAACGAGATTTCCATTCGTGTTCTTGCGGGGCTGGAACCCGTGCTGCGGGAAGCTAAGCCGGATTTGGTGCTTGTCCACGGAGACACGCTGACGACATTTCTAGCGAGCTATGCTTCCTTTTTGCAGCAAATACAGGTAGGGCATGTGGAAGCGGGGCTTAGAACCTGGAACAAGCTCTCTCCGTATCCTGAAGAAATGAACCGTCAATTGACCGGTGTGATCGCCGATCTCCACTTTGCTCCGACCGACTGGTCGGCGGGGAATTTGAGACATGAAAACAAAAAAGAATCAAGTGTTTATATCACAGGCAATACGGTGACCGATGTGTTTCAATATACCGTACAGCCGGGCTACCGGCATCCGGTACTGGAATGGGCTGCAGGAAAAAGACTTATTCTGATGACGGCGCACCGCAGGGAATCTCAAGGCGAACCGCACCGTCATATTTTCCGTGCCGTCAAAAGGATTGCTGATGAATTTGAAGATGTCGCCATCTGCTATCCCGTGCATCCGAGTCCTGCGGTTAAGGAACCGGCATACGAGATTTTAGGCGGGCATCCCAGAATTAAGCTGATCGATCCGCTGGATGTCGTGGACTTGCACAATTTTTATCCGCATACCCACTTGATTTTGACCGATTCAGGCGGCTTACAGGAAGAAGCTCCCTCCTTCGGAGTTCCTGTTCTCGTGCTGCGCGACACAACGGAGCGCCCGGAAGGCATCGAGGCTGGAACGCTGGAACTGGTAGGTACGGACGAGGAGAAGGTGTATCAACGGACACATGCTTTGCTGACGGATCAAGACCTCTATCAATCCATGAGCCGGGCCGCCAACCCGTACGGAGACGGCAAAGCGTCGCAACGTATTGTCAATGCGATTTTGCACCACTTCGGAGTTATTGAAGAGCGCCCTGACCCATTTCACAGAATGTTCACAAATGGTTTGGAATCAGAAGAGGTTTAGTTTTGAAAATATTTTTGTAAGCATACAGTACAACTGTACGGTTGATATGGTTTTGGAATGATTTACTGTGATTTTTTTCATACTTCCAGCTGTTTTTCAAGCCTGTTTATGACACGTTGACAAACTCTTGTTACATTCAGTAAAATGAATTGGAATTCCAAGGGTGGGGTGCTATGAAACAGCCTGAACAACCGAATGACGAGAACCGAAAATTGCGCAAATCCTTACAGGCTATGGGTCTTGTCAGTGCCATCGGTGTAGATCTTGCCGGCTGTACCATAGGCGGATATTTTTTCGGAAAATGGCTTGGGAGCATGTGGGGTAACCAAGGTTTGTGGGTTGGTCTAGGTGTTCTTTTCGGCATGTTGTCAGGAGCCGCAGCTATTGTGAGTCTTATTAAAAAAGTGACGAGGGATAGCGATGAATGATGCAGCCAGAATGAACAAACTGATGTTTATGACCATCGCGGGAATTATCGTGGTTTGTGCTATCATCGCCGAATTGATGCCCCATCGCCGCACCGTCCTTCATGGTATCGTGCTTGGCGCTAGCGTAAGCTGTCTTAATGTTTTTTACATGGCGCACAAAGTGAAAGGAATTGCAAAATCCGCCTCCGGTGAAAGCAAAGCCCGGGCTTCACTGGGTTTCGGGTGGAGAATAGCCACCTCCATATTGGCGGTTGTACTTGCGCTTGAATTTCCTCATTACTTCAATGAAATCGCGGTATGCGCCAGTCTTGCAACCGGTTATTTCGTACTTCCCATCATGGGCTTTATTTTGCTGCAAATTGAGGAACGCAAACATACTGACGGAAAGGGGTGAGAAACATGCATTTATCACCAAATATTGAACTGGGTGGATTTGAATTTGATCTGTCCATCGTGCTGATGCTGATCGTTACTTGTGCAATCGTCTTGATTATTGCTCGTTTGGGGACGCGAAATCTTTCCGTGGAGAACCCTGGCAAAATGCAAAACTTCATGGAATGGCTCGTTGAATTTGTACAAGGGATGATGTCCAGCACCATGGATTTGAAGAAAGGCAAGCCTTTCCTCAGTCTTGGACTTACGCTGATCCTGTTTATTTTTGTCGGAAATATGCTTGGCTTGCCGTTCGGTATCGTTACCGAGTACCACGATGCCAGCAAAGCGACGTTCTTTAACCAACCGCTTGTAAATGTTGTAGAGGAACTCCATAAGGTCCATGCCGCTAATCCGGCAGGGGAAGCAGAAGTCGGAGTAAGCTGGTGGAAATCGCCTACAGCCGATCCTGCCGTATCCTTGGGACTGGCTGGATTAATTTTCCTTATTGTCCATTTTCTCGGAATTACTCGCAACACGAAAGCGTATTTCAAGCATTATCTTCAACCGTTCCCAGTCTTCCTGCCGATTAACCTGATTGAGCAGTTCTCCAAGCTGCTGACACACGGTATGCGTCTTTTCGGCAATATCTTCGCCGGGGAAGTGCTGATTGCGCAGCTCGTCAAGCTGGGCTCTCTCGGGATTTTCGGCTTTGTCGCCTCCATCCCGCTGCTTATGGTGTGGCAGGGCTTCAGTATCTTCGTTGGTTCAATCCAGGCTTTTGTCTTTACCATGCTGACATTCCTGTACATATCACAGGCGATAGCCACGCATGAGGATCATTAGTTTCAATCAAGGCGCACGCAAGTACGTCTGATCTTTAAATATAAATTTCACACAATTTTAAGGAGGATTCATTAAATGGGAGTTATGGCATATATCGCAGCAGCAATCGCGATAGGTTTGGGCGCACTTGGCGCAGGTATTGGTAACGGTCTGATTGTCAGCAAGACGGTTGAAGGTATTGCCCGTCAGCCTGAGGCTAGAGGAACGCTTCAAACAACAATGTACATTGGTGTGGCTCTGGTAGAAGCCCTGCCGATTATCGGTGTCGTTTTGGCCTTCATTTTCTATGCGGGCGCCTAAAACAAGCTTTATACTATTGGCGGGGAAGGCCACGGCCCTCCGCGCTTTCTTTTTGGCTCAGGGGCCTTGTCCATGGAGTTGTTTAACGAACGTTACCGGAAAGGAGTGACCTTAAGTGCATTTTTCAATCACATCGCTCGTCCTGGCGCTGATTGCATTTCTGATTTTGTATTTTCTGCTTAATAAGTATGCCTTCGGTCCACTGTTCTCCGTTATGGAGAAACGGCGCGAGCTGGTATTGCAGCAAATGAGTGAAGCTTCGCAGACGCGGGAGCAGGCGGTCGCTTACGTTGAGGAACAGAAGCAGGCTCTCCAAGAAGCCCGCAAAGAAGCTTATGACATTATCGAGCAGTCCAGACAGACAAGCAGCAAGCAAACCGAACAATTGCTTGAGCAGGCCAAGGTAGAAGCAGCCCGAATCAAGGATGAGGCTGTCCGCGACATTCAGAACGAAAAAAACAAGGCCGTCGAGGCGCTGCGCAGCGAGCTTGGTTCGGCATCCGTAAAAATCGCATCCAAGCTGCTTGAGAAGGAAGTCAGCTCGGATGCTGCGCAGGAGGAGCTCGTTGATAAGTACCTCAAAGAGGTTGGGGGCAGATCATGAGCCAGGATACGGTAGTTGCCAAAAGATACGCGAAGGCATTGTTCGAGGTGGCTGTTGAAGAGAAGAAGACGCTGGAAGTCGAGCAAGAGCTGAAAGCCCTGGTTTCCGCGCTGGCTTCGAATAACGATCTTCAAAGATTCATCAGCACTCCGAAAATTTCGGGGGAGGACAAGCTGGCGGTGCTCAAGCAAACCCTTGAAGGCAAGCTGTCGAATGTTGTAATCAACACGCTTGAACTTCTCGTAGAGCGCGGGAGAATGAGCATCCTTTCCGAACTGCTGGACAGCTACGTCAAGATCGAAGGCGAGAGCCTGGGTCTTGCCGACGCTACCGTGTATTCCATGTATGAGCTGGACGAGCAGGAGAAGAAAGCTGTCGCGGAAGAATTCGGGGCTTTGACCGACCGCAAGATTCGTGTTAGCAATGTAGTCGACAAAAGCTTGCTGGGCGGACTTAAAGTAGTCATCGGCGATACGCTGTACGACGGCAGCCTTGCCGGCAAGCTGGAACGTCTGGAAAAATCCTTTAACGATAAGCACAGAAGATAGGGGTGAGCGTACTTGAGCATCAGACCTGAAGAAATCAGCACTTTGATTAAAAGTCAAATCGAACAATATAAATCCGATATTGAAGTAACCGAAATCGGAACCGTTATTCAAGTCGGCGACGGGATCGCCCGCGTATACGGTCTGGAAAATGCGATGGCGGGCGAACTGCTCGAGTTCTCCAACGGCGTAGTAGGCATGGCGCTCAATCTGGAAGAAAGCAACGTCGGTGTCGTTATCCTTGGTGAGTATACGGAAATCCGCGAAGGCGACCAAGTTAAGCGTACGGGCCGCATTATGCAGGTTCCCGTTGGCGAAGCTCTGCTCGGCCGTGTCGTTAACCCGCTCGGCCAGCCGCTGGACGGCAAGGGACCGATCGAGACGACGGAATTCCGTCCTGTCGAGAACAACGCTCCGGGCGTTATTGAGCGTAAATCGGTTCATGAGCCGATGCAGACCGGCCTCAAGGCCATCGACTCCATGGTTCCGATCGGCCGCGGTCAGCGCGAGCTGATCATCGGCGACCGTCAGACCGGTAAGACGGCAATCGCCATAGACGCCATTATCAACCAAAAGGGCAACGGCATGAAATGTATTTACGTTGCTATCGGACAAAAACAATCCACAGTGGCACAGGTCGTGGAAACACTGCGCCGCCACGGCGCGCTGGACTATACGATCGTTGTTACCGCGTCGGCTTCCGAACCGTCGCCGCTGCTGTATATCGCTCCATATGCGGGCTGCGCGATGGGCGAATACTTCATGTACAAAGGCGAACACGTTCTGGTAATCTATGACGACCTGTCGAAACAGGCCGCCGCTTACCGCGAACTGTCCCTGCTGCTCCGCCGCCCTCCGGGCCGCGAGGCGTTCCCTGGCGACGTATTCTATCTCCATTCCCGGCTGCTGGAACGCGCCGCGAAGCTGAGCGACGAGCTTGGCGGCGGCTCACTGACCGCTCTGCCGTTCATTGAGACACAGGCTTCCGACGTTTCGGCATACATCCCGACGAACGTTATTTCCATTACTGACGGCCAGATCTTCCTGGAATCGGACTTGTTCTACTCCGGCCAGCGTCCGGCGATTAACGTCGGTATCTCCGTCTCCCGCGTAGGCGGATCGGCGCAGATTAAAGCGATGAAGAAGGTTGCCGGTTCGCTCCGTCTGGATCTTGCCCAATACCGTGAGCTGCAGGCTTTTGCCCAATTTGGCTCCGACCTCGATAAATCGACTCAAGCCCGTCTGAACCGCGGTGCGCGGATGATGGAAATTCTGAAGCAGGGAGTCAACCAGCCTCTTTCCGTTGAGCATCAGGTTATCAGCTTGTACACGGCGGTCAAAGGATATCTGGATGAGATTCCGGTTAAGGATGTAAGACGCTTTGAAAAAGAATTCCTTTCCTATATGGACAGCAATGTGCCGGAAGTGGCCGCATCCATCACGGAAACGAAGGACCTGACGGCTGATAACGAAGCTGCTTTGAAGGCTGCTATCGAGAAATTCAAAAAAGGCTTTGCGGCCAGCTAAGGATTAACCTTGGACGCAAATTAATTAGAAAAGATTAAGAGTATGCCGGGCTTGAGGATTTCTCTTAAGCTTGGCATATGCTTACGAAGCCGGCTTTGGCTTCGCCAAAGCAAAAAAGATTATGCTTACGAAGCCAGCTTTGGCTTCGCCAAAGCTTATAGGTGGTGAAATCATGGCAAGAAGCATGCGTGATATTAAACGGCAAATCAAAAGCGTTCAGAACACCAGACAAATCACCAAAGCTATGGAAATGGTCGCCGCCGCCAAGCTGAGAAAAGCACAGGAGAAGGCGGAAGCGGCCCGACCGTATTCGCAGAAGCTGAAAGAAGTCGTGTCGAATATCGCTGCCGGCACAAAAGGAATCCAGCATCCCATGCTGGTAAGCCGTCCCGTCAAGAAGACCGGATATATTGTCGTTACTTCAGACCGCGGCCTAACCGGAGGCTCGAATGCCAACGTCTTGCGTAAGGTGACGACGCTTATTCAGGAGCGTCACAGCTCTAAGGATGAATACGGCCTGTTTGTGATCGGCCGCAAGGGGCGGGATTTCCTGCGCCGGCGCAACTATCCGATTGTCGAGGAAGTCACTGAGCTTTCCGACACTCCGTCTTTTGCCGATATCAAGGAGATCGCCTATGCGGCGGTGGGACAATTCGAGGAAGGCGTGTTCGACGAGATCTATATCTGTTATAACGTGTTTGTGAATCCGATCAGCCAGGTTCCGACTGTAGTGCGGCTGCTGCCGATGGACGGAGTAGGACAGGTGGAGGAGTCTCAAAGTCATGAGCTTAAAGCGGGCTATGAATATGAACCGTCGCCGGAAGGCGTACTAGAGGTTCTGCTGCCGAAATATGCGGAGACTTTGATTTACAGCGCCATTCTTGACGCGAAAGCCAGTGAACTGGGCGCCAAGATGACGGCAATGGGCAGTGCGACCAAGAATGCCTCGAAAATGATCGGAAATCTGACGCTTACGTACAACCGTGCCCGTCAGGCGGCAATTACGCAGGAAATTACCGAGATCGTAGCGGGTGCGAACGCGCAGTCTTAAAATATAAGGTAGGCATAAGCTGAGCGCTTATTCTTGTCTTGTATTTTATGAGAAAGCGATACCGACCTATAAAAGGACGGCGCAGCCGTTTCTTCTTGGGTAACAGTTTTCAAGGAGGGAAACATAGATGAACGTAGGACGCGTAGTAAGTATTATGGGTCCGGTTGTCGATATTGAATTTGAACGCGGCCAACTGCCCGAAATCTTCAATGCGATCAAGATCGGCGCCGACGCAGCACAAGGACGCCAGAACGAGCTGACACTTGAAGTATCCAATCATCTCGGCGACAATCTGGTGCGCTGTATTGCCATGTCCTCGACGGACGGACTTGTTCGCGGATTGGATGCAGTAGACCAAGGAGCCCCAATTTCGGTTCCTGTCGGAGATGTAACGCTTGGCCGGGTATTCAACGTGCTGGGCAATACGATTGACAATGGAGAGGTAATTGGCGCTTCGCAAAAGAACCCGATCCACCGGACTGCACCGACGTTCGACGAGCTGTCGACACAAGCGGAAATTCTGGAGACCGGGATCAAGGTTATCGACCTGCTCGCCCCTTATGCCAAGGGCGGTAAAATCGGCCTGTTTGGCGGCGCGGGTGTTGGTAAAACGGTAACGATTCAGGAACTGATCAACAACATTGCTCAGGAGCATGGCGGTATTTCCGTATTTGCGGGCGTCGGCGAACGCACACGCGAAGGTAACGACCTGTACCATGAGATGACGGATTCCGGCGTTATTAAGAAGACGGCGATGGTGTTCGGACAGATGAACGAACCGCCGGGCGCGCGGCTGCGCGTGGCGCTGACGGGTCTGACGATGGCGGAATATTTCCGCGATGTGGAAGGCCGCGACACGCTGCTCTTTATCGATAACATCTTCCGCTTCACGCAAGCGGGCTCCGAAGTATCCGCTCTGCTGGGCCGCATGCCGTCGGCGGTAGGTTACCAGCCTACGCTGGCTACGGAAATGGGCCAATTGCAGGAACGGATCACTTCCACCAAAAAAGGCTCCGTTACTTCCATTCAAGCGATCTACGTGCCGGCGGATGACTACACTGACCCCGCTCCGGCAACAGCGTTTGCCCACTTGGACGCGACGACGAACCTGGAGCGTAAAATCTCCGAAAAAGGTATTTTCCCGGCGGTAGACCCGCTGGCATCCAGCTCGCGTATGCTGAATCCGGAAATCGTAGGCGAAGAGCATTATAATGTGGCTCAGGGCGTTAAGCAATTGCTGCAGCGCTATACCGAGCTTCAAGATATTATCGCCATCCTTGGTATGGATGAGCTGAGCGAGGAAGATAAGCTGATCGTGGCCCGCGCCCGTAAGGTGGAACGCTTCCTGTCGCAGCCTTTCCACGTGGCAGAGCAGTTTACCGGCTTCAAAGGTGCATATGTACCAGTCAATGAAACGGTCCGCAGCTTCAAGGAGATCCTGGAAGGCAAGCATGATGATCTTCCGGAAGCGGCATTCCTGTTCGTAGGTACGATCGAAGAAGCTGTAGAGAAGGCCAAGACGCTGTAACCTGAAGGTTTGAGGAGGAATTCGAAGTGAACACTTTTTTATTGGAAATTGTCACGCCGGATCACCTCGTATACGCCAAGCAGGTTCACAGCTTGACCGTACGGGGGGCAGATGGCGATCTGGGCATTTTGCCGGGACATGTTCCGCTTGTAACTCCGCTTCAGGTTGCGCCGATGATCATCAAATCGGACGACGGTACGACGACAGTCGCCGTGCATGGCGGTTTTATCGAAGTGCATAAGGATAAAGTGACCGTGCTGGCTGAGAGTGCTGAGCTGCCCAGCGATATCGATCTTGAACGCGCCGAGGCGGCCAAAGAACGCGCACAGCGCCGTTTGCAGTCCAATGGCAAGCAGGACGAGATTGACCATCGCCGCGCTGAGCTTGCACTGCAGCGTGCGGTTACACGGATTAAAGTGTCCACCAAAAAAGGACAAAAATAACATGAGAAGCAGTCTGGCCTTGCGCCGGGCTGCTTTTTTACTTGAAATTCCAGTGATATAAGGTGACAATAATTTAACGATTGATGTCATTTTGTAATTTCTGAGTGGACATTAAAAATAAGAGCGTTTTCCTCAAGACTTTTAACTAAAAAAGTTGCAAAAGTACTGGATTCTTTTTCATTACGCAAGTATGATGTAAGAGTCGATTTCCGAGCAAGCATAGGTTGGGGGTTTAGGATGGATGAAAGGATGACAGCCGAACTTACCGGTTCTATAGGGATTAGCGGTTTGATGTCGATGGTTGTGTCGTTATTGTGTGTTGCAATATCCTGGTGGGCCTTGCAGAACCTTAAGCTGGATTTGATCATAAGATATCCCAAGAGCCCGCAAGGGCGGCTGCTTCATTTGCTGCTGGCTATCGTACTGGGACATTTTGTAGCGGGTTTTCTGCTGGACTATTTGGGATATAGCGCTCAAATTCGCCATATGCTTTATTGAACAGGCGGTCCGCATAATAACATTTTTTTATGTTAAAACTTAATCTAAACAAGCGTCCCGCGCTAATCCGGGGCCAAGCAGCGGAATCGAAGTATTTTACAAATGACTATTACATGTAATTGTACTCAAACAAGCAAGGATATGGAGAATGATATCAATGTCAGAGAAAATAATGGACGCGGAGGGAAATGAAAAATGAGTAAATTTATCGTCCGCGGTGGCAAAAGATTGACCGGGAGCGTAAAAGTAAGCGGCGCGAAAAATTCCGTACTACCGATCATAGCCGCCTCTTTATTGGCTGAAGAAGGAGACAGCGTTATTGTTGACGCTCCTCCGCTAGATGATGTATTAACAATCAGTAAAGTATTGGAATCTCTGGGGGCGGGAGTTACATATCAGAATGATATTATTCAGGTGGATGCCCGAAAGCTCTCGACTTGTGAAGCGCCCTACGAGTGGGTGCGCAAAATGCGGGCTTCTTTTTTGGTGATGGGACCTCTTTTATCCCGGCTTGGTCATACGCGTATTTCTCTGCCGGGCGGCTGCGCAATCGGAACGCGCCCCATCGACCAGCATCTGAAGGGCTTTGAAGCACTTGGTGCCGAAATTAGCTTGGGGCAGGGCTATATCGAAGCCAAGAGCAATGGCCGGCTGCGCGGGGCAAAGATCTATCTGGACGTTGCCAGCGTAGGCGCAACCGAGAATATCATGATGGCCGCGGCTTTGGCCGAAGGCGTGACGACGATCGAGAATGCCGCGAAGGAACCGGAGATTGTCGATTTGGCCAATTACCTGAACAGTATGGGCGCTGTCGTTCGCGGTGCGGGCACAGGCGTTATCCGTATTGAAGGGGTAGAGCGTCTGCACGGCGTAAGACATCATGTCATTCCTGACCGGATTGAAGCGGGCACATATATGGTGGCTGCGGCGATTACGGGCGGTGATGTGTATGTGGAAGGCGCCATTGCCGATCATCTCGGTCCGGTTATTGCCAAGATGGAAGAGATGGGCGTGACGATTATTCCGGATGAGAACGGCGTCCGTGTTATCAGTGACAAGCCGCTGAAGGCTGTGGATGTGAAGACTTTGCCTTATCCGGGCTTTCCTACCGACATGCAGTCCCAGATGATGGCGCTGCTGCTTCGTTCAGAAGGAACGAGCGTGATTACGGAGACGGTCTTTGAGAATCGCTTTATGCATGTGGATGAATTCCACCTCATGAACGCGGAAATCAAGATCGAAGGACGTTCCGCCATCGTTACCGGCAATGCCCGACTGGTTGGAGCGAAGGTCTGCGCAACGGACCTGCGCGCGGGCGCTGCGCTGATCCTGGCCGGCTTGGTTGCAGAGGGAACGACGGAAGTGGGCGGCACGCATCATATCGACCGCGGCTATGTGCATCTGGCAGAGAAGCTCTCTGGCCTGGGTGCGGACATTTGGCGCGTTACGCTGGATGAAAGCTCAGTGGAAGCAGCCAAAGAAGAATCGCTCAAACCGGAAACGGCAAGGAACGCCGCTCTGAAGAGCGAGGAGACGAAGCCAAGATTTCAGGTTCAGATTCAACCGACCTGGGTCTAACTCTCTGACAAAAATAAATTGAAGATTACAATGAGAAAAGACCTGTCCGTTGCGGCCGGGTCTCTTTATTATGTTTAGGCCACTGCTTAAGTCTCTGCCTAAGTCTCTGCCATGGATATAACTCTTCTTTCTCTCGAATGCTTCGTTCTAGCAATTGTCCGAGACTCATAATATGAAGTATGAGGACAAACGAGAAGGGAGACGGAAGAGATGAAAGATTTCCGCCTTTGGCGCCGCAGAGCGGCGCGGTGGAGACCCGGGCGCCGGAGATTCAAGCTATCGGCCCGCGTGTGGACCGGGCGGCTTGTGCCCGCCGCCTGGCTGGCAGCGCCGCTGCTGGCGGCGCTGCTGCTGCCGCTTGCGGTCGTGCAGCAGCGCCAGCACGACCCGGCGCCGCCGGCTGCGCCGAACGCGCCGCAGCGCACCGCCGCTCCGGCGGCGCCGGAACCGGCTGCGGCGGAAGCCCCGCAGCCGAAGGTGTCCGTGTATTTGTCGCGCACCCGACAAATCGAGACCCTGCCGCTGGAGGACTACGTCACCGGCGTGATCGCGGCCGAAATGCCGTCCGGCTTTGAGCTCGAAGCGCTCAAAGCGCAGGCCGTCGCGGCCCGCACCTTTATCGTCCGCCGCCTGCTGGCCGGCGACAGAAGCGGGGTTCCCGCAGCGGCCGCGGATGTGACCGACACCGTAAGCCATCAGGCTTACGTCTCGTCCGCTGTGCTGCAGCGGGACTGGGCGCAGGCCGGCCGCAGCGCCGACCTGGCCAAGCTCCGTCAAGCCGCCTTGGAGACGCGCGGCATCGTGATGACGTACAAGGGAGAGCCGATTACGGCCTCTTTTTTCGCCTCGAGCGGAGGGTACACGGAGAACTCGGAGGATTATTGGAAGGCGGCCGTTCCTTACTTACGCAGCGTGGCGAGTCCCTGGGACAAGGAAGTAACGCCGGGGCTTAAGGTTACCGCGACCTTCAGCGTTTCCGAGTTGAAAGCGAAGCTGGGAATCAAGGGGGGCTTCGGACCAGGCGCGCAGAAAGTATTCGCCCCTTCGGGCGCTGCGGCGGGCAAGGTCATGCCGGTCTCCGCAGAACGAACCTTCACGGACGCGCCGCGGATAGAGGTGCTGTCCGTTACCGCAGGCCACCGGGTTAAAGAGATTTCGATTGACGGCCAGGTATTTACGGGACGCGAAGTGCGGGAGAAGCTCGGGCTGCGCTCCAGCCAGTTCACTTGGACGATGGGTAACGGCAAGATTGCCATTACCACCTATGGCAGCGGTCACGGCGTCGGCATGAGCCAATGGGGAGCGAATGGAATGGCGAAGCAGGGCAACACGGCAACGCAGATTCTCAAACACTATTACAGCGGAATATCGTTTACGCAAGTCTCAACTCTTTTGAAAAAATAAAGTGAAAGAAACGTATAAAAGCGAATCGCCCGGTAACACTGGTTACTGAGGTGATAGCAAATGAATGAACAAGACAAAAACAAACCGTCCAATGAGGATTCTCTCAAAACCAAACCGGGAGAAGCCGGCAGCCAGCCTTCTTCGTTGAACAAACTGTTCTCTAAACGTTGGGTATTTCCGGCAGTCTATACAGCGGCAGCGGCAATTATACTAACCTTGGTGTGGGTCTATCAGGATGCCGGCCAAAAGCCGCTTTCGACAGACACCGCCGCCGTTGTCTCTGAGGATGTCGGAGGTTCCGGCGATACGGCCGGGGCTGCGGATGCAGGAAAAGATCCGAATGCGCTGGAGGTTACCGCTTCGGCGGAGAGCCTGGCTTGGCCAGTGGCCAACCCAAGCGATGTGCAAGTCGTCAAGCCGTACTATGACGAGAATGGCACGGAACAGAATCACGTCGAGGCTATGGTGCAGAACGGCGATACCTTTACGCCCAATACCGGCATCGATTTTGCCCGCGAAGACAAGAAGACATTTGACGTTAAGGCGGCTATCAGCGGCGAAGTAACCCGGGTTGAAGACGTGGCTACGCTCGGCACAGTGATTGAGGTGACCCAAGGCAGCCTGAAGACGGTCTACCAAAGTCTCGGCGAAGCCAAAGTGAAGCAGGGCGATCAGGTGAAGCAGGGTGACACGATCGCTGCAGCCGGTCGCAATGAAATCGAGAAGGATCTGGGCAACCACTTGCATTTTGAGGTGCACCAGGACGGTAAGCCCGTCAATCCTGCGGAACTGCTTCCGCAAAAAGCACAAAATAAATAAGCAAGATCATAGTTTAACGCAAGACAGGGGGACGCTCGTCCTCCTGTTTTTTTCAAATATAAGACTTTATAAGCTTCGCGCTTATCGTTTGGTCTTATATTTTTACGAGAAACGTACCTGCGTCTTAAAAAGACGCCGTTAGGCGTTTCTTCTTAATGTTACGTCTTCCGGCATAGGAGCATAGTCCCTGCTTTCTAGGGCTATTTTACGGTTGTCCCGCAAATAAAATGAGCCTGCCCCGGCTTGTCATCCCGCTAAAGCGCGAATATATAGGCCCGCCACTCATATAATGTACCAAACTATCCACAGTTGGGAGGCGGGAGCGTGCACGATTACATCAAGGAACGCACCATCAAAATCGGACGCTGCATCGTGGAAACCAGGCATACGGTCCGGACCATAGCCAAAGAATTCGGCGTTTCCAAAAGCACGGTGCATAAAGATTTAACCGAGCGGTTGCCGGAAATCAATCCTGATCTGGCTGATCAGGTGAAGCACATTCTTGAATACCACAAATCCATCCGTCATCTCCGGGGGGGCGAGGCCACAAAAATCAAATATAAGAAAAACACGGGGAAGAAGCGGGAGGTGGCCGTAGCGATAAAACCATAAAATATCATTGAAGTCTTCCCCTAAAGTATGGTAATTTTAAATTTGGTACTAACTCATCTCTCTCATCTAAAATAATTACTTTGGGGGCTCTTTCATTATGCTTAGCAAGGACATCGGAATCGATCTCGGCACAGCCAATGTGCTGATTCATGTTAAAGGAAAAGGAGTCGTTCTGGATGAACCTTCCGTGGTCACGCTTGAAAGCGACACGAAGAAGGTCCTTGCGGTGGGAGAACAGGCGCGCCGTATGGTCGGCCGCACCCCGGGAAACATCTCAACGATTCGTCCGCTCCGGGACGGCGTTATCGCCGATTTTGAAATTACGGAGACGATGCTGAAATACTTCATCGACCGCGTGGGAGGCCGTACCTGGTATGC
The DNA here is from genome assembly GCF_000993825.1 of Paenibacillus durus ATCC 35681. Lineage (NCBI taxonomy): Bacteria > Bacillati > Bacillota > Bacilli > Caryophanales > Paenibacillaceae > Paenibacillus > Paenibacillus durus. Next base: position 4,354,850 of record NZ_CP011114.1, on the reverse strand, counting down.
GCGTCCTCGCATTTTGATCTGCGCCCCTACGAATATTACCTCTGTCGAACAGAAATCGATCCGTGAAGCGGCGGAGCGCAGCGGGGCGAAGGAAGTCTTCATGGAAGAGGAGCCGAAGGCCGCAGCAATCGGAGCGGGCATGGATATTTATCAACCTAGCGGAAATATGGTCGTCGACATCGGCGGCGGAACGACGGATGTAGCCGTATTGTCCATGGGCGACGTCGTTACCGCCTCCTCCATCAAAGTGGCGGGGGACAAGTTCGACGAATCCATTTTAAAATATATCAAGCAGAAATATAAACTGCTCATCGGTGAACGGACGGCTGAAGATATCAAGCTGGCCATCGGGAATGTGCGTCCTGGCGGCATACAGGCCGAAATGGATATTCGCGGCCGTGATATGGTAAGCGGGCTTCCGCAGACCCTGACGATCACCTCGATCGAAGCGCGGGAGGCGCTTTGGGACCCGGTGTCGTCCATTGTGGCTGCGGCGAAGACGGTATTGGAACGGACGCCTCCGGAGCTGTCGGCTGATATCATTGACCGCGGCGTCGTGCTGACCGGAGGAGGAGCGCTGCTGAGCGGACTGAGCGAGCTGCTCTCCGAAGAGCTGCATGTGCCCGTATGGGTGGCGGAAGACCCGATGCACTGCGTCGTGAAAGGAACGGGCATTTTGCTGGATCATTTGGACAAGGTAGTTAAGAAAAAGTTCTGAGCAGCCGATATATAAATAAAGGTTTGTAAGTTGGAGTTCAGACTTCTGCGGTTTAGGAAGGGGAAAAGCCTTTATGATAAGAGGTTTATATACGGCTGCTGCCGGTATGGTTACGGAGCAACGCAGACATGACACGGCAACGCAAAATATCGCCAATCTGAATACGACAGGGTATAAGCAGGTTGAAAGCATCAACCATTCATTTCCGAATGTGCTGATCTCCGCCATGCAGGGCGGGATGGTGAAGCCGGTTGGCAGAATAAACACAGGGGTATTCGCCGAGCAGTCGATGTCCAAATTTGTGCAAGGCGATCTGGTCGAAAGCGGCAAGACAACCGATTTTGCGCTATCGGCCGACTTGCGTCTGGCTGATCCCGCAACGGGCGCCAATATACCTTTTGACGCATCGGGTAAGTATATAAGTGATACTGGTGAGATTATTCACCAGCCGCAGGCTTTTTTCACCGTTCAGGATAATGATGGAAATACACTTTTTACGCGCAACGGCGGCTTTACTGTAAGTCCTGCCGGTGAACTGCTGAGTTCCGGAGGATATAAGGTGCTTGGCGCCGATGGCAGACCGGTAGTGTTAAACGGTACGGTGGACAACCTCAAGGTTGATGCGGAAGGCAATCTTCTTAATGCAACCGGCGCTCAAACCGGCGTCCGTCTTGGAATCAGCATTGTGACCAAGCCGCAGAACCTGGTGCGTGACGGCAATGGCGTATTCCACGTAGAAGATCCGCAGGCGGCGGGAATCCGGTATGCGGCTGCGGGAGATAATATGCAGGTCCGCCAGGGATATATTGAAGGCTCCAATGTGGATGTAACGCAGGTTACCGTCGATTTGAACGCGGCTTACCGGGCGTATGAAGCGAACCAGAAAGTGATCCAATTCTACGACAGCAGCTTGCAAAAGGCTGTAAATGATGTCGGCAGAGTATAGGAGGGATGACCGATGAACAATTCGACAATCGGCGCGGCCGTCTCGATGGTCAGTCTCCAGCAGCGCCTTGATCTTATCGCCGATAATATTGCCAATATTAATACGGCAGGCTACAAGAGCAAAGACGGAGCCTTTGAAGATGTGCTGACCCGGGTACAGCAGCAGTCGAGGGAGTATAAGCTTGAGGGGCGCAGCATGCCTTTGGGCTTTGATATCGGCTTTGGGATGCGGATTCCCCAGGTTACTACCAGTTGGGAACAGGGAGCGCTTAAGGAGACTGGCAATGCCGGCGATTTGGCGCTGCAGGGCAGCGGGTTGTTCGCTGTACAGGTTAATGGCGTCACTTCCTATACGCGTCAGGGCGATTTTCATTTCACGCCTGATACAGCGAATCAGGGTAAAATGATATTGGTGGACAATGAGAACCATCCGGTGCTGAACGCGCAGGGCAACCCGCTGACCGTACCGGCCGGAGTAAGCGTAGCCTTTGATGAGACCGGAGCCGTCCTGATGAAGAGGAATGAGAACGATCAGCCGACAGTCGCTGGCCGGCTGATGCTTGTGGAACCGAAGAACAGCGAGGTGCTTCAGGCAGTTGACGGCGGAAGATTTGTCCTTAAGGACGGTGTGACGGCTGGACAAGCCTTCGTGCAGCGGACGGCGGGCGAGCGCCGCGAAGTGGCGGTACGCTCCGGCTGGCTTGAGCAGTCCAACGTTGATCTGAACAAGGAAATGACGGAGATGATGCAGATTCAGCGGACGTATCAGCTTGTCGCCCGGGCTTTTTCCTCCAGCGATCAAATGCTTGGCCTGGCAAATAACATGCGCGGGTAGGTGAAGCGATGAGCCGTCAGAAAGAAGATCGTTTGACACAAGAACAACTGACAGAAGATAACGTGCCGATCAAGCGCAAACGATCGAAATGGACAGTCGTTAGGTGGTTTCTGATTCCTTTGCTGCTGCTGCTTGCCCTTGGCGGCGGTTTGGCAGTGGGCTACGTTGTCCTCGGCAAAAAGGAACTGAGCGATGTGTTTCACTGGAGCACGTGGAAGCATGTATACGATCTGGTCTTTGCCCCATAATGGCGCAAGAACCGCTATGCGAAACTCCCTTGTATGAGGGAGTTTTCTTTTTTATACTGGAAAATGTATAATGATGGGGGGCTTTCGAGATCAAAAAGGGCCCTCTCCGCTTTACAGCGGGAGAAGCCCCTTATCTCAACCTCCACTTCTGCAGCCGGTGAAGGATAAGTATAGTTTTTGCCAAAAGCATCTATATTTATGCACTCCGGCAAAAATAAAGTGCTTTTATAGCGAGGGGCTGTTTTTTCGAGGCCTTTCTCTCGAACTGGAAGGAGCAAGCCATATGCTGGATGTCAATCAAATTCAGGAAATTATCCCCCATCGTCCGCCTTTCCTGCTGGTGGACAAAATTATCGAAATCGAAATGGGGAAACGGGCGGTAGGCATTAAAAATGTCACGGTGAACGAGCCCTTTTTTACAGGGCACTTTCCAGGCTACCCCGTTATGCCTGGTGTACTGATTACCGAGGCTCTCGCGCAGGTTGGGGCAGCAGCGATTTTAGGGGTTGAAGCCAACCGCGGCAAGATCGGCTTTTTGGCGGGGTTGGACGGGTTCCGTTTCCGCGGACAGGTTGTGCCGGGAGACACCCTTAAGCTGGAAGTGGAGATTACGCGGCTTAAAGGAAGCATTGGCAAAGGAAAAGCTGTTGCTAAAGTCGAAGACAAGGTTGTGGCCGAAGGCGAAATAATGTTTGCGCTTAATTAAATCATACCTGAGAAGGAGAGATTTTCTATGACCCAATTGAGTCCAAAAGCTGCAGAAACCCTGGAACGCTGGCTGCAAGACCCATCCGTAGACGAGACCACCAAGCAGGAGCTTCGCGGACTGAACAATGATCCGCAGGAGCTTGAAGAACGCTTCTACCGGGATTTGGAATTTGGGACAGGCGGTTTGCGCGGCGTAATCGGCGCAGGCAGTAACCGGATGAACCGGTACACCATTGCAAGAGCGACCCAGGGTTTTGCTAATTTTATTTTGGACCAGCATAAGGGCGAAGGCCGGCCATCTGTCGTTATTGCTCATGATTCCCGCCGATTCTCCCCGGAGTTTGCGCTGGAAACGGCACTGGTTCTGGCCGGCAACGGGATTGAAGCCTATTTATATCCTTCCCTTCGCTCTACGCCGCAGCTGTCTTTCAGTGTTCGCCATTTGGGAGCAACAGGCGGTGTCGTCATTACGGCGAGTCATAATCCTCCGGAATATAACGGGTACAAAGTATACAATGCTCAAGGCGGTCAGCTTGTACCGGATGAAGCTGAGAAGGTGATCAACTACATATTCAAAGTAGATTCCTTCAGCGCGGTCAAGCGCGCCGTTAAAGAAGAAGCGAAAGCTGCCGGGCTCCTGCATTGGCTGGGCGAGAAGGAAGACGAGGCCTATACCGATACGGTGGCGGCAGTCAGTGTCGGCCGGTCGGAAATCGCCGGGGGCCTTGGAAGTAAATTCAAAATCGTTTATACGCCGCTGCATGGAACAGGCAATCTGCCGGTGCGCAGCGTATTGAAAAAGATCGGTTTCACCGATGTGCTTGTCGTGCCGGAGCAGGAACAGCCGGATTCCGAATTCTCCACGGTGAAATCGCCGAATCCGGAAGAGCGGGAAGCCTTTACGCTGGCGATAAAGCTTGGCGAGGAATTAGGTGCTGATCTGCTCATCGGTACAGATCCGGACGCGGACCGGATGGGCGCCGTCGTACGCGACCATGAGGGCAAATTCGTCGTGCTGTCGGGGAACCAGTCCGGCGCATTGATGATCCACTACTATCTGAGCCGGCTGCAGGAACTGGGCAAGCTGCCAAGCAATGGCGCCGTAGTCAAGACGATCGTGACCAGTGAGATGGGCGCTGCCGTCGCCAGCCACTACGGAGCGACCGTGTTTAACACGCTGACGGGCTTCAAATATATCGGTGAAAAAATGACCCAGTTCGAAGCCTCAGGCGATTACACATATCTGTTTGGCTATGAGGAAAGCTATGGCTATCTTGCCGGCAACTATGCCCGGGACAAGGATGCCGTGCTGGCTTCGATGCTGATCGCAGAAGCAGGCGCCTATTACAAAGCTCAAGGAAAGACCCTCTACGAGGTGCTTCAAGAGCTGTATGAGCAGTTCGGCTATTTCCTCGAAAGCTTGGAATCCCGTACACTCAAAGGCAAAGACGGGGTTGCCCAAATCCAGGGCATCATGAGTGATTGGCGGCAAAGCCCGCCGCAGGAAATCGCGGGCATTACCGTAAGCGAAGTGCAGGATTACTCTCTTGGTTTGGCTGGGCTTCCGAAGGAGAATGTGCTAAAATATTTGCTCGCCGACGGTTCCTGGTTCTGCCTGCGTCCTTCGGGCACTGAGCCTAAGATCAAAGTGTATTTTGCCGTACGCGGTGAGTCACTTGAAGATGCCAAATCTAAGATTGCCGCACTTACCCGGGAAGTTATGGGGAGAGTCGACGGCGGCAGCAATTAACAGGATGATTTGAATCTCTTTTACGGGAAACGGGTGCTGCCCTTCCATATGGAGGGCGAAGCCGTTTCTTTTTTCGGGGACCCCGCAAAGTACCTGAGCAGGCTTCGAAGCCAAGTCCTCACTTTGTGGGGTTGTCTTTTGTAATGGAGATTCGTTATGTAAAGAGGAGGAGCTTTTGGTGCAGCAAAAATGGCAGCATTGGAACTTAAATTCCCGAAAGTGGCTATGGATTATCGTGGTGATGGGCCTGATTGCGGCTTTACCGGTCGTCTACGACCGTCTGCAGACAGAGAAATCATCCAAGACGGTGGAGATCGTGTTCGACTACCGGGATCTTGTGGATGCCGCAAGCTACCGGGCCAATCCGCAGGACTATATATCCCAGCAATTGGATCGGCTTAAAGAAGCCGGCGTACAGAGTATGGCTGTATATGAAAGTACGCTCGGGGATTACCGCAAAGCCCGCCGCGTTATGTTATGGGGCGCTCAGGATATTGCCAACTTAACGGACGGCGTCATACCGGAGAACGAAAATTATACGTATGTGCTTTTTACTAGCAAAGCTAACAGTGATGAGCTCAAGCCCACAATCCAGAGTACGTTTGGCAGCCTTGGAATTGCGACGGAAGACTGGAGCTTTCGCGGGCAGCAAGGTTTGATCATAAAGACTCCGCTGGAGGATGCGCTCCTGAAGCCAATGGCTCCGGACGAGGCTGTACTTACCAGTTTGCATAACAAGGGATTTCAAATCGTCCCCCGTCTTGTGGATACACTTCCTTATAATGAAGAAGCGATGAAGCAGTTGATCGAACGATTTGAAAGCCTTAATGTTAAACGCATCCTGTTTGAGGGCGATTCGGTCAAAGGATTCAACGATAACGAGGATAAAAATAGCCTTAATTCCTTCGCTGAGCTGCTGAGACAGCATGGTATTGGCATAGCGACCATTGAGAATCTCAAACAGCAGCAAAAAGGGTTCAACAAGCTCGCCTATATGCTTGATTACAATGTAGTCCGGCTGTATTCGCTAAGTGAGAAGGACTCAACGCTGAAGCCGGATGTTATTATCGACCGCTTCGCGCTTGCCACAAAGGACCGCAAAATCCGCATGCTCTACCTGAATACCGCACCGACGAGAAATACTGACAAGGCGCAGATCGACGATTCTTTGGAGAATTTGATTACCAGCTTGAGTGAGCCGGGCGGAGCAGTAGAGAAGATCAAGGAGAACGGCTTTACGTTAGGTCAGGCTACCGCTTTTGATGTCGTTGATTCGCCATTCCAGCGTTATTTCAAGCTGGTCGCCGTTATTGGAGCCGTGGCAATGGTTGCGCTGACGATTTCCTACTTCATTCCATGGCTGACGCTGCTCGCATGGGTGCTTGGTCTGGTCGGAAGCGCGGGACTGCTGCTGGTGAAACCTACGCTGTTTGAGCAGGCGCTCGCGTTAGCGGTAGCCATCAGCGCACCTACAGTTGCTACGGTTCTCGCGGTCCGTAAAATCAATAAGTGGGGTCCACAGCTGACGACCGCCGGAAAGGACAATGCTGCCGCTTCGGGAGGTTTTTCGGGCTCCGCACCTATGAACCCGCAGCGCCGCCTGATCCAAAGTCTTGCTTTGTACGTAAGGACGTCTGTCATCTCGCTCAGTGCGGTGCCATTCGTGATCGCGCTGCTGAATAATATTACTTACAGTCTGGTACTGAACCAGTTCCGCGGCGTCAGTCTGCTGCATATTGCGCCGATCGGGCTGGTGGCCGTTTATGTGCTCCTATACCGTGGTGATTTTGCTCTTAATAAAACGGGTAAGCTTCTAAGAACACCAGTCACGCTGGCGATGGTTATTGCGGCTGCGGTGCTTGGCGTGGTCGGGTTGTACTATTTAAGCCGCACCGGCAACAGCGGCACCGCAAGCTCTTATGAACTGGTATTCCGAAACTTCATGGAAAGTACCTTCGGCGTTCGTCCGCGCAGCAAGGAGTTTATGCTCGCTCATCCATTGTTTATTCTTGGCGTCTTCCTGGCTCTTAAATATCGGAATGCAGCCTATCTCATGATAGTCGCCGTTATTGGCCAATTATCGATGGTGGATACGTTCGCCCATATTCACTCGCCTGTTCTGATTTCGCTTGTCCGTGGTCTATTGGGACTTGGGCTGGGGCTCATCCTGGGTGTGATTGCGGTAATCGTGTGGCAAATTGTGGAAGGATGTTGGAAACGATGGTCGCCCCTGCTCAAAAAATAGTGTTATCCGGTTACTATGGCTTCCGCAACAGTGGTGATGAAGCGGTGCTTCAATCCATTCTTAATGCTCTAAAGCGCCAATCCGAGCTTTTGGGCATTGCCATTGAACCGATAGTGTTGTCCATCGATCCGGAATGGACCTCCGCCACCTACGGCGTCGAAGCCGTCCACCGTATGAAGCTGGCTGATGTCTGCCGGGTCATCAGAGAGAGCGCGGGGCTAATCAGCGGTGGAGGGAGCCTGCTGCAGGATGTAACCAGCGCCAAATCCATTCCGTATTATCTCGGTGTTATCAAGCTTGCCCAATGGATGGGTAAGCCGACATTCGTATATGCGCAAGGAATCGGACCGGTGCAGCGGAGATGGTTCCATCCTATGATCAAATCGGTATTCCGTAAATGCGCCTACGTATCCGTGCGTGACGAACAATCCAGGCAGCTGCTTATGACTATGGGGCTTCGCCAGTCTGATGTGCATGTCGTTCCTGATCCTGTGATGGGCCTGACCTTGCCCGAGGAAATGGCTGCCGGCAGCGATTTAGTGGGACAACCTGCTGAGACGTACGGAGCTGAACCCGTATCTGTCACTAATTCAGGCTCTGTAAGCCCGGATCTTCCGGTCGTCGGCATTTCCGTTCGCTATTGGGAGAAGGACCGCCGGGAGCTGGATGCCATCGTAGAGGGCTTGCGGCAGGTCTGCCGCGCCCTTCCGGTCCATCTGAGGTTTCTGCCGTTCCATCTTCCCTCCGACACGGAAGCGTCGCAGTATTGTATGGACAAGCTTGGGGGCGACATCGCTGCTACCGGGAGTGTCGTTAGCCTTTGCGAAGACGCCGATCATCCGCAGAAGATGCTGAGGGAAGTTGGAGCATGCAGTGTGCTGCTCGGAATGCGGCTGCACAGTCTTATTTACGCCGCAGGACGCCGCGTGCCGCTAATCGGGATATCGTATGATCCTAAGATTGACCACTTTTTAGACCGCATCAACTGCCTCCCCGTCGGCACAACGGCTTCCTTGGACAGTGCAGCACTTGGAAAGGAAATAATCCGGCTCTTAAAGGATGGGGAGGTCTGGCGGCGGGAAAAGGAAACGCTGATTGACTCATTAATCTTCGAAGCGGAAGCTCCCGCTCGGCAAATTGTTGAATATTTACGGCATAAAGGGTGATCTACAGTGAAAGACGCAGGCGCTTTGCCTACGGTAACCATTTTCGGTATACCGGTGTCCAAAATGGATATGAAGGAAACGGTCTCCTATTTAATTGAAGCCGTTCGTTCCAGGACGCCGCATCAGGTCATAACAGCGAATCCGATCATGGTCATGACCGCTTTGGAAAATCCGACCTATATGGATATTATGACCTCCGCTGAGCTGGTTGTTCCCGACGGGACAGGAGTGGTTTGGGCAGCCGAACGCGGCGGAAGCCCCGTTAAGGAGCGTGTGGCAGGGTTCGATTTGTTACATGAATTGATGAGAGTTGGAGAAAGCTATCACTGGAGAGTGTATCTGCTTGGCTCAACCCCGGAAGTAATTCAGGAAACGGCCAGCCGGCTGCAAAGGCAATATCCGGGAATGATCATCGCCGGATTTCGTGACGGCTTTTTCGGTCCGGAGGAGGATGAAGAGGTCATCACCGGGATTTTGGAAACAGAGCCCGACCTTTTATTTGTCGCCCGCGGCGCGGATACCCAGGAACCTTGGATTGCGAAGCACAAATCACGTCTTGCCATTCCGGTCATGATGGGGGTCGGCGGAAGCTTTGATGTTATTTCCGGCAGAACGAAGCGTGCGCCACTAGCATTCCAAAAACTCCGTTTGGAGTGGTTTTACCGTCTTCTTAAAGAGCCGACGAGATACAAAAGAATGCTTGCGCTCCCGAAATTCGCAGTAAAAGTGATGCGGGAAAGAGATAGAGTAACAAATAATAGATAAAACACGGTTTTTCCCCGAATATATATCGAAAATCGCCTGAAAACGGAATTGGAATTTGTTTTTGGAACAGAGTATAATTCAATGCGGTAGAGAAATGGGGGTTGACTGAACCAATGTTAATCATATACATCGCCGGATTTATCGTTTGCATGGGACTGGCACTATGCTTGACGCCGCTTGTCAAGAAATTCGCTCTTGCCATTGGCGCCACGGACGTTCCGAATGCCCGCAAAGTGCACACGAGAATTATGCCGCGCCTTGGCGGTTTGGGCATTTTTCTGGCGTTTGTGTTAGGACTGCTTGCCATATCGCCGTTTGTTCCTTACGATTTTTCCACTCGGGATGTTAATTTCATTAAGGCGCTGCTTAGCGGCGGCGGACTTATTGTGCTCCTTGGCAGCCTTGACGACAGATTTGAGCTATCGGCCAAAATAAAGCTGCTCGGTCAAATTGCCGCCGCTTGTATCGTAGTGTTCGGCTTTAATATTACCGTGGACTTTGTAAATATTCCTTTTAACAATACTTATTCATCGCTGGAAAGCTGGATCGCCGTCCCGCTTACGATTTTCTGGATTGTTGGCGTAACGAACGCTGTTAATTTGATCGACGGATTGGACGGGCTTGCCGCCGGCGTTTCGGGTATTGCTATAGCTACTATTGCAACGATGGCCTTTTTAATGGGAAATGTAATGGTTGCCATGCTTTGCTTGCTGCTTCTCGGCAGCATTGTGGGATTCCTCTTTTTCAACTTCCATCCGGCCAAAATCTTTATGGGCGACGCGGGCTCGCTGTTCCTCGGATTCTGTCTGGCGATGCTGGCGCTTCTCGGGTTTAAGCAAATTGCGGTCGTTTCCTTTATTACTCCGTTGCTTATTATCGGTGTGCCGCTTTCGGACACATTCTTCGCAATTGTGCGTCGCAAGCTGCAGAAGAAGCCGATTTTTGCTCCGGACAAAGGTCATCTCCATCATTGTCTCCGGGAGCTTGGATTCAGCCATCGGCAGACGGTGCTTATCATATACGGAATTGCTGCCTTTTTCGGTATTTTGGCTGTCATTCAATCCTCATCCGCTCTGTACGAAGCGAACTGGGTCACTTTTGTAGTTATTTGTATCATGCTCTTCGTTCTGCAGATCGGCGCCGAGATTATTGGCTTGGTTGGGCAAACGAAAAAACCGCTGCTGAATTTCCTTTCCCGGGTGTTTATGAAAGTGAGCGCGGAGAAGGGATCGAAATCCTGATTTTTCGGAGTACAGCGTGGCTTTTAACTTAATATAGTGATGAACCTCATTCATTGGAATGAGGTTTTTTTATTTATGCTAAATATTTGCTAATTATTAGGTTGAGACTGGCCGATAAAAAGTAAGAGGGTGGACTAGCGCGTAAGTGTCACTTCCTGGATCGAAAATCAAAATAGCAGTGGGAGGTTTCAAACGTGAAAAAAAGAATCAGGTCGATAGGCAATTTTATCTTGGCGGCTGTAATCTTGCTGTCGACTCTTTCGGCAACAGGAGCGGCGTATGCCGCGGTAGGGCAATATTTTACTTTTACCAAATTCAGTACGAGCCAAAGCTCTCCAACCAATGTGAACACAAGTACAGTTGATGTTGAGGGTACATTTAATGGTGTATCCCCGGACAGTATCTATTATAAGGTGGACAGTATTGTGAATGGAACGGAAGTTCCCGGCGCGAGCGGCGCAGACGTGAAGCCGAATATCACAAATGAAAAATTCTTTACATTTCCGAACGTCAAGCTGAGCCAAGGACTTAACCGCATTACGGTTTACGGCGTAACTTCGGACGGCAGTCTTGCCAGCGGCGAGGCCTATGTTAATTTCTCCAACGTACCCGCGATTTATAATATTGCACTGCCGGACGGCAAGCAGTTGAGCGAGGGTACTCCTACACTGGTCAACACTCCAGGGTTGACACTGACACTTGAAGCGCCGAACGCTTCTGAGGTTATGATTAACTCCTCTAAAATGTACAATGGCGGCAGCACTACTTTTGTTATTGCCGATTATCCGCTCTCGGTGGGATATAACAAGCTGACCTTTGTGGCTACGACAGATGGCGGCACACGTACCTATTCCGTTTCGCGCGAAGTAATCTATGCTCCGGTTGGATCAGGTACGCCTCATAATACGAAAATTGGTACTACGGCGGTGGATACCGGTAATGTGGTAACATCGGCAAGTGGAAATCTTAGCGGTTCCATCACGTTTAAAGTGCCTGACACCTCTAGTGTTCCGAATCTTTCGGCACTGACTTTTACCGTTCGCAATACAACCAACAGCAGCGATGTGTTCACGGGAACCGCGACTGTATCATCGACTCCATCGACAACAGGGAGCTTTATTACCTTTAATTATACCTCTGATGCGGCTGTCCCGGCTCTTTCAGCCAATGGCGCATACACCATTATTTTTAACGGCAGCTATGACGGCAAAAGCATTACACCGGTCAAGTTTGATTTCCGAAACTCCGCAACAGCGTATATTACGGATGTACAGCAGATTTACAGTCCTAGTGTAAGTGGAACTGCACCTAATACCACTGTTACCTATATGTCTTCCGGAGCGTTTAGTGATAATTCGAGTTTGTTCCAAATGCCTCTATGGCTGCTTGTTAAGACGAGCAGCACTGACGACTCGAATGTTGTGAGTAAACTTTCAATTACGACGTATCAGAATGGGAGCCCGGTTATCAGCTCAGCGTTCAGCCAGACTTCTCATAAAACCCCTGACGGCTACAGAGTATATCAAATCAATAGTCTACCTACCGGAGAACAGACGCTTCATATTGATTTGAAGGACGGCAGCGGTAATATCCTTGATTCTAAAATTTATACGGTTAATTATGTATCCGCCCCATACATCGAGTTAACGAATCTGTATAATAACCAGGTTTTCAAGAACGCTAATGACTTCACAGCCGTAACAGGACAACTGGTCAATTTTCCTACAGGGGATTTGGGGTCAGCCAAAATTACGATTAACGGATCGACCAGCGCACTGCCCATGAACGTTTCTGATAACCAATTTAGTTTCAGTACATCGGGTAACGCACTCGTTTCCGGACCTAACAAAATCACCATCACTGGTTTGGCTAACGGGGTACCGGTATCCACAAGCGTAACCGTGTATCTGTTCCCGGATAATTTGCCGTCTCTGGCGGGACTTGTTCCGCTTCCGGTTAACGAGACGACCGATCCGGATCAATTGTTTGTAAAGACTGCTAATCTTCAGTACACAACCAATCAGACGAGCGCTGATATTCAGTTTGTGGCCAGCAATGCCGAGCAGATTGTCATCATGGTAGACGGTACGCAGAAAGTTGTAGCGAGTAGAAGCGGTTCAACCTGGACTTATGCTCCTTCAACTGTAAACTTGTCAGTACCTGCAGGTGAGAACGGAACATTTACACTGCGGGGGCAGAGTCTTCCGACAACCGGTCTGCGAACCATTACAGTAACCGCACGTCTGCAGACTTCGACGGTATCTCAGACGCTGCAAATTACGCGTGAAGTACCGCCATACACCATTTTGTCACCCAAGCTCCCGAATGAAAGTGTGATTAAGCAGAATTTCCTTGATGTCAGCATTCAAGCCGAAGGTGCAGACAGCATTGTAATTGGCAAGACGGCATTGGTCAAAGGCGAGCATGATATTTTCCGTACAGAATTAAGGGGCTTGAAGAAGGGTTTAAATACTATTAAGTTTACAGTTACTACAGGTAATCAAAAAACGAACGGCTCGATTAGTGTTACTTATTCGGATGAAGTTCTTCAAGGAGCGCAGCTCAAAACAACGCTGAATACATCGGGCAAACTGAGCGCATTCCAGAATGCTGTAACGCTCAACTTCCCGAAAGGTACACTGCTGCGGGATGCGACGCCGGCCCCAGGAACAACCAATACCCGTCAAATCAATCTCTTTAATCAACAATATATTTTGTTGGGTATTGCTGACAAGCAGGATGGACGTACTGTCAAACAGTATAATCCGGTAGGAGAAACCGATAGCAGTGGGAATGTTCTGGATGGTAAGCTGAAAGAAGTCAGCGCCAACTCGTTGGCGACCACTTATTTGACTCCCAAGCTGCATTACGGTTATGCGTCCAATCTATACTGGATCGATCCGGGTTATTTTGTGAACAATACTTCTATTAATGATTATGATACCGTGGTTTCCTCGCATCCGTACAAGACCGGGAATGAATTTTACCTTGGTCATATGGGGAAATGGCTTGAACCGACTCAGCAGGGAACTATTACGCTGAAATACGATTCAAATCTGGCTAACGCTGCTACGTCTAATGTTTCCGTCTGGAAAAATGTTGACGGCACTTGGTATAACATGGGCGGAAAGATTAATACAAGCAGCAAGACAATTACTGCGACATTTGATGGTTTCGGCTACTATGCAGTCTTGAGTCTCCGCTACAGCTACGATGATATTGTCTCGCATCCGTACGCGCGTACTGAACTTGAGACCATGATGGCTAAAGGGATCATGAACGCAAAGGATTCCAATGAGTTCGGTGTTTATGAAAATATCACTCGTGGAGAATTTGCGACGATGCTGGTCAAAATAATGGGTATTCAGTTGGATTATGAACCCGATAAATTAACTTTCTCTGATGTAATCAAATACAGTGACTATCATTGGGATTACCGCTATATTGAAACAGCTGTCCGTAAAGGAATTATCAAGGGCACGGCACCGAGACTCTTCTCGCCTAATGCTACGCTATCCAGGGAGGATGCGGCAGTAATGATCGCAAGAGTCATGAATCTCAAGCTGGGTACCATAGATAAGGACCGAGCAGCCTTACAGAAGCTGTTCACGGACACGGGTTCTATTCAATCTTCTTATTCCATTCCGTCCATTTTGGCGGTGAACAAGGCGGGCATTATTTCTGGTATTGCCAATAAACTGGTAGCCGGTCAGAAGAAGGCGACTTACCGCTTTGACCCGCAGGCGAATTTCACACGCGCCGACGCAGCGGTAATGGCACAGCGCATGATGGTTAAAATGAAGAAATTATAAGCTGCAACTACCCGGATTACGTTCGAAGTGAAGGAAGCCCCCGTTCCCCGATTTGGGGAGGGGGCTTCTGTTATGCAATTTCCAATTACAATTCTTTGAAATATGGCTTACTTTACGATACAATGACGTAAGAAGGTGCAAGAACACACTCAAGCAAGAAGGAGAACGCTAGATGAAACCGATTTTATCAAAAGCTCAGCTCGATTACATGAAAGCTAAGAACAAGTTTGAGAATACAGCAAAAGTAATGGAAAAGGAAATCGCGGCGAAACGCGCTCTGCAGGAAATCACTCAGGAGGTCATGGAGGAACTGGTTCAAGCGACCGGATTCCACGATGCATACAATGACCTTGTTATTGCGGAAAATGCGCTGATCGACTGGTCTCATTCTACAATCAAGCACGAGAAAACTTATCGTGAGAATCGCGATGCGATTGACGCCTTATATAATAACGTAAATTCCAGCCCGGAGAAGCGGCAAGAGCTGATTCAGCTTTCCATGAAGATCAGATAACTTTGGTGATGACTGGAGTGCCGGTTTCGGCACTCTTTTTACTTTAATAACATCTAGAAGCTTGAAGCGGATTGAGCCTACATAGCATTTAAAGAAATTAGCATTACTTAATGACCACCTAAAAGGAACCCGCGATATACCGATTGCCGGTAGTTTAACCAAGATTAATAATCGTTTTAATTACATACAGTTGGTTCATCTATTGGCATGGCGCGGGAAATAAATTTTCTGAATTATTTTTTGTATGAACCGCAACTTTTACGAAACTCACGCGTTAAAGATGTAGAGCCATTCGAACAGAGGATATTTGGATGGCTGTAAAGCTACTTAGACCAATTGGAAAAATTAGCTTTACGTGACTTTAGGCACATTGTATAATACTAAGGTGGATTAGGAATCTAGTCTTGTTGTGTCTTGAATTGGTTTACCAGTTTCTGTGATACCCGTCACAGACATTATTTATACTTAACTTGCTCAACTCGGGAAAGGGGGTGCATCGGCTAATGAGTGACATGAGCTACCCAACTAAACAAGAATCTCAGTTCATGAATGTTCAAGGAGGAGAAAAAAAGGTTATGAAGAAAATTTTGTCCGTAGCACTGTCTACAGCAATGGCATTCTCGATGTTTGCCTCTGTAGCATTTGGTGAAACAGCAACAACCCCGCAATCTAAATTCGACGCTCTGGCAGCTAAAGGCATCCTGAACGGATACCCTGACGGCCAAGCTCATCTGGAAAGAGATCTGACTCGCGCTGAGTTCGCGAAGATCGTTACTAAGCTGTTCAACCTGAGCGAAGTTTCCAACAAACTGTCTTACAAAGACAAAGGATACAACGCTAAGAACTGGGCAGTTCCTTACATCGAAGCTGTTACTGCAGCTAACCTGATGCAAGGTAAAGACAATGTAAAACGTATCTTCGACTACAACGGTAAAGTAACAGTTGAAGAAGTGGCAACAGTATTGTTCCGCGCTCTGAAACTGGAAGCCCCTGCTACTACCAACAACAACGCATCCGCATGGGCCAAAGGTTACGCTCAAGCCGTAATCGATAAAGGCTACATCGCTGCAACCCAAAACTTCAAAGCTAACGCTACTCGTTCCTTGGTAGTAGAAACTGCTTATGCTGTCGCTACTGCAACTACTGCTCCGGCAATTGTTTCGGCTGAAGCTGTAAGCCCGACTAGCGTAGTTGTAACTTTTGCCGATAAAACTACGACAACTGTAACACTGACTACTGCACTGGTAGCTGGTGTTGAAACAACAATCAACTTTACTTACAACAATACTGCTTACACAACTAAAGTAACGCTGCAAGCGCCGAAAGTCGTTTCCGTAGCGGCTCCTAACGCTAAGCAAGTAGTTGTTAAATTTAATCGTGCGGTAGATATTGACACGCTGGTTGAAAGCAACGTTGTAATTGACGGTGTAGTTAAAATTACTAAAGTAGGCGAGCAAAAAGATTCAGCCAAAGACGCTAAAGTTGTCCTTAGCGATGATGGAACACAAGCTACTCTGACTTTGGCTAATAATGACTTCCTTAAAGGCCAATATACTGTAGTAGTAAGTGACGCGGTGAAAACAACTGCTGGCGAAGCAATCCCTGCTTACACTACGCTGCTGCCTGTTGCCGACACAACTGCTCCTACTGTAGTTTCTGTATCTTCCGTTGCGAAGACAACTACTAATAAAGTATATGTTAAATTGAGCGAGCCTGTTAAAACTGCGGGATTGATCGCTTATGTCAACGGTTCTTCTGCAAGCGTAAGCCGCGACACTTACCAACCATTGGATGAAGTGACGCTTACTGCTGGTACGCTTAACAGCGGAACAACTTATGACGTATCTTTGACCAATCTGTCTGACTATGCTGGTAACTTGGCAACTCCAAACCCTGTAAAAACATCTGTGACAGTTTCTTCCGATGTACAGGCGCCTGTAGTTCAAAAAGTAACAGCTATTGGTGACAAAGCGGTTGAAGTTGTATTCAACAAAGCAGTTGACTACAATTCATTGGTTGGTAATGTTCGTTTGCTTGATGCTAACGGCGAAGGCAAAGGTGTATTCACAATCAATACGACCAGCGATCCTAAAGTATTCAAGCTGGGATCTCCATTAACTTCCTTGCCATCTACTGGAACATTTACAGGAAGCATCGTATTCGGTGCAACTGTACGTGATACCATTGGCAACAACCTGGGAACTGCTGTAACACAACCAATCACATTCACTAAAGATACAGTAGCACCAACAGTAGTAAGTGCCACATACAAGAGCGGTGCTGGTTTGGTTGTTAAGTTCTCTGAAGAAGTGAACGCAGATAGTTCTGTAGGTGGACTTACACTGATTAATGATACTACTGGTGTGGGAAGAACGCTTAGCTCGGTTCCTACAGTAAGATCAAAAGATGGTAAATCATTGACTTATGCTACAGCCGGAGCAGTAGTTGGAGCGCACACGCTTCGTCTCCCTGCAGGATTGGTTACTGATGCCAGCTTTGCGAAAAACAAATTGGCTGCAACAGTTCTTGCTGTAACTGGAAGTGCAACTTCTACTGATTCTGAAAGACCAAAAGTGGTTAGCATTGTGTACAAAGAAGAAACTAAAACCGACTTTGTTGTTGCGGTAACAGTTTCCGATAATACTGGTATTAATGCTTCTACTCTTCGTGATAACAATAGCTACACTGTAGATAGTAAGGCATTGCCAACTGGTACTTACATCACTTTGGAACCAGCTGCTGATAATGCTACAACAAGAATTGCATATATCAATATCCCAAGATCTTCTATTGACGAAACTAAGGATTACAAATTCCTTGCTAATGGTATTGCCGATACCGCAGGTAACGGTGTTGAGTCCCAAAACGAAGTTGCGGTTAAACTCTATGACAGAGTAGCTCCTAAACTTACATCTGCTGCTGTATCAACATCTGACTCTGCAGTATTGATCGTGACCTTCTCTGAAAACGTTAAGGACATTGCCGCTTCTGACTTAGAGTTCCGTATCAACGGTGATAAAGTTGCTGCAAAGACCTTCACTAATGTTGGATCCAGCACTGACAAGTGGTACGTTACATTCGACAAAATTGACAAAACTGCTGGTACTCAAGACCTTAACGGTAATACCATTAATACAATTACTGTTAAAGTTAGAGAAGACGACGCTGTACTTAACTATCAAAATAAAGTTAAGGACATCGAAGGAAACAATATTACAACTGGAACTGAAGTATCCGCAAAATAAGCTTCCTCACCGAAGCAAGAATAGCCTCTTCGGAGGCTATTCTTTTTTTATACCTACATTAGAAGGAGGAACTCCATGAAGCCGCTATGGAAAATAACCTTTGCTGCTGTACTGCTTGCAGGTGGTGTCTGGGCTGGCTCGATTGTGAGCAATACGGCGCAGGGAGCTGATGTCGGGAATCAGCCCGGAACTGCAGACGATCCTGTGGTAACCAAGAGTTATGTCGATCAGCAGATTCAAAAGGCGCTGCAAGGCGGTTTAGCTGCGTCTCCGGTCGCTACCAAATCGCCGGCTGCCACTCCATCGCAAGTAACTGCTAAACCAACTGCGACTCCCACAGCCTCTCCGGCAACAGGGACGGGAGACAGCGGCAATCAGAGCGTCATAGTCGATGTTAAGCCGGGTCAGACCTTAATCGCATCAGCCGGAGCTGAGTTTATTGTCAGAGCAGGCAAGGCCGTTATCTATTCTTTGGATTCAAACGGTGTAGCCGATTTGACGGACGGCCAAGATCTGGCGAAAGGCCAGCCAGCGCCATCGAATCACTTATTGTCTTTTCCTAGAAAGGGACGAGGAATTACAGTTCAATCCGGGCAGACCCTCGGTCTTGTTGTAATGGTTCGAGGAGGCTACACGTTACAGTAATCCCTTGGCCGCCTTAGAGGAAAGTTAATTTAAGGATTGGCTTTTTGGTTATCTTTTATACATGTACATCTGCTCTTTATAAACTCCAGCATAACATTCCTTTGAGGGATACACTTGAAAGTAAGGCCTCCTTTGCCAGAACCAACAAACATTACAGCGGCTGCAAGTAAGACGGGCTGCGCACAATACTTCTGTAATCTATACAAAATACAGGAGGTGCAGTTTATGGCACGCAGCAATCGCACAGTTGTTCCGGAAAGCCGGGAAATGCTGAAGCAGATGAAGTTTGAAATTGCAGCCGAATTTGGTCTTTACGGTCCTGTGTACGGAGCAGGAGCGGATACGGAATTCGCTTCCGAGTTGGGTGCTCTGGAAGGAGTTCCTTTGAGCTCACAGACTCCATATCTCGGACATCTCACTTCTCGGGATAACGGTTCTGTTGGCGGTGAAATTACGAAGCGGCTTGTTATACAGGCCGAGCAAGCCCTTTTCTCATAATATAAATCTGGTGCAGATGATCGGGCATTGTTTGACACTCACACGTAAATAAGTTAATATGACTTTTGAGGAAAACCGACCTTTTCCATGTGGAAAAGGTTGATTTTTTTGCAGGGTTAAACCTTGAACTTATATGAATTATTACTCAAGAAGAATAAAAATGAGGAATGACCAAGCAGTTTCTACCTATTAAATAGGAGGTTGAATTCATGCCTGTAAAAGGACGTCATTTGTTTACTTCAGAATCGGTAACGGAGGGACATCCGGACAAAATTTGCGATCAGATCTCGGATGCGGTTCTGGATGCGTTCCTCGCCAACGATCCCTATGCACGCGTAGCTTGTGAGGTATCGGTAGCTACCGGCCTTGTCCTCGTAATTGGAGAAATTAGCACAAAGTCCGAGTATGTGGATATTCCTTCCATTGTCCGCAGTACGGTTAAAGACATCGGATATGTACGAGCCAAATATGGCTTCGATTTCAATACTTGTGCCGTACTGACCTCGTTAAACGAACAATCCGCAGATATTGCTCAAGGCGTTAATGCAGCTCTTGAAGATCGTGATCCTGCTCAGGTTGCTGAAGAAACCGCAAATATTGGCGCGGGAGATCAGGGGTTAATGTTCGGCTTTGCAACCAATGAGACACCTGAACTGATGCCGCTGCCCATTGCTTTGTCGCACCGCATTGCCCGCCGCTTAGCTGAAGTGCGCAAAAACGGTACACTGGATTATTTGAGACCGGATGGCAAAACCCAGGTTACGATCGAATATCAGGATGAAAAGCCTGTACGGGTAGATACGATCGTAGTATCCACACAGCATGCGGAGGAAATTACGCTGGAACAGATCCAGGCGGATATCAAGGAGCATGTGATTTTGCCGGTAGTGCCGGAAGGGCTGCTGGATAGCGAGACCAAGTATTTTATCAATCCAACGGGACGGTTTGTCATCGGCGGCCCGCAAGGAGATGCAGGGTTAACCGGACGGAAAATTATTGTGGATACGTATGGCGGATATGCCCGTCACGGCGGCGGCGCTTTTTCCGGTAAAGATCCGACGAAAGTCGACCGCTCCGCTGCCTATGCCGCGCGTTATGTGGCCAAAAATCTTGTCGCTGCCGGCCTGGCCGACAAATGCGAAATTCAGCTGGCGTATGCGATTGGCGTAGCCAATCCGGTCTCCATCAATGTCGATACATACGGCACTGGCAAAATCGGTGAAGATCAGCTCGTGAAATTGGTACGCGATAACTTTGACCTGCGTCCTGCCGGAATTATTTCCATGCTGGATCTGCGCAGACCGATTTATAAGCAGACGGCTGCATACGGACATTTCGGACGTACGGATTTGGATTTGCCTTGGGAACGCGTCGACAAAGCAGCGCTGCTTAGGGAGCAGGCGGGTTTATAATTTAATAATCAGGCGGCAGCGCCTACGAATAGTGAACAAAAAGGCCTTTTGTACGGACAAGTCTTATTGAACTGTCTCTACAGAAGGCTTTTTTCTTGCCGGAAACAACGAAGTTCAGAGATTTTCTATCAATTTCGTAACTTTTTCAGCAGAATCTAGTCTATTAAGAGTGTAGACTAAAAAATGGGGTGCCTCCCCTGAAAGCAATATCGCAGCCGGTTCCTCTCAGGCCGGGAGAAAGTAATGGGAATACAAGGGATGGGAGAGTTACTTGGAATGAACAGTAGTTGCTCATCAGATCAGGCAAGTACGGGTAAGGAAAGGAATAATAAGGGACACTCAGCTCCCAAATGGATAGCGGCTTCACTCGCGGGTGTGCTGTGGATTATGCCGGTGATCGGCGGCGAGCTGCCGCTGCTTGAACAAGGGAATGCTTCGATTGCGGTGGCCGCTTCTTCTTTTACGGCTGCTAAAGTGAGCGAAGAAATCATTACCTCGGGCGCCACAAAGCTAAAATATAAATATACCGTGACGCGCTCCGGCAGCAAGGCATCCGGTCTGGCGGATGTCATTCGCGTGGATCTGAACAATCCATATGTCTCTATTGATGTAATGACCGGCAAGAACGGAAAGCTGACTACGCGCCAGAGTACAGGCGGGATGGCCAGAGAGACAGGGGCGGTGGCGGCAGTAAATGGGGATTATTTCAATACTGGAGGCGAAGGAGCGCCGATTGGAGGTGAAGTGTCCGGAGGAACGCTGGTATCGACACCATCACAGTTGAACGGTCTCTATGCTTTTGCCCTAACGACGGATAATAAGCCGGTAATCGATGATTTTGCGTTCACAGGAACGATAACGGCGGCAGATGGGGCACAGTTTGCCTTATCCGGGGTTAACAAGGGAGCTTACAGCCCAGAGGGCGGAACGTCCACTTACAGCCATGCCAACGCAGCCTACATTTATACGGATGCTTGGACGGCGCAGGATCGGCCGAAGAACAGTTCGACTTCCCCGACAGAGGTGCTTGTCGAAAATGGAATCATTACACAAATTTCTGACAAAAATACCGCTTTGCCAATGGCTGTGCCGACGGGGGCATATATTTTGCGGACACACGGGACAGCAGCAAAGTTCGTAGCCGATCATTTGGCAATTGGCCAGCCATTGACGGCGACCTATTCGCTGCAATCGAAAGCGACTGGAGAGACCATTGATCCGGCCAGCCTCAAAATGCTGATTGGAGGGCATACGATTCTGGTCGATAAGGGCAAAGCGACGGCGTTTTCCCGTTCAGTCAGCAGTATTGGCGGTTATCGCGCACGAACCGCGCTTGGATACTCCGAGGATGGACGTTACGTGTACATCATCGCGGCGGAGAAAAATGATGCCAGCTCAGGCATGTCGCTATCAGAGCTGCAATCGTTTATGACAACTATTGGTGTATATAAAGGGCTGAACCTCGACGGCGGCGGCTCGACGACAATGGTTGACCGTCCTCTGGCTGAAACGGAGACCACACTGACATTCGATACGGAGTACGGTACGGAACAACGCAGCGTTGTGAACGGTCTAGGCGTCTATACGAACGCGCCGCAGGGGGAATTAAAGGGGATTAAAATCAGCGGCAGCAGCGTCCTGCTGATCGGGCAGACGGCGGCTTTTACGTTGAAAGGCTACGACACGTATTATAATCCGGTCAACGTCGCTTCAGCCAATCCTTCCTGGAAGTCAAGCAGCGGCAGCGTGAGCGTTAACGGAGGCGAAGCGACGGCGGTGAAGCCGGGAACAGCGACTTTGACAGCGGCTAGCGGATCAGTAAGTGCCTCTACGACTGTTACTGTTCTGGGAAGTGACGACCTGTCCAGTCTAAAGGCGGGAACAGCAAGCGCTCCATTGAAGGAAGGAACCGTCATTGCGGTACCGGTAACCGCAGTCACGAACAGCGGCGCTTCGATTAGCGTGCCGAGCTCTGCCTTGAAATGGGAGTTTGTCGGCTTTCAGGGCAGCGTACAGGATGGAAAGCTGACGGTGAATACGGTGAACCCGGGAGTCACGACCGGTTATGCCATCGCGCGTTATGACGGATTCAGCACGGTAATGGTGTTGACGAAGGCAGCGGCTATCCCATGGGAGGATTTTGAAAATGTTACCTATCCGATTGCCTTTACAACCAATGCATCGGGCGTGCAGGGATCGGCGGCCATTACGGACGGCAGCGACAATCACGCGGGCTCGAAAGTGCTGTCGCTTGGTTACGACATGACAGCGGGTACGGGCAAGATGTATGCTTACGCCCAGCTCAACGGCACAACGGGGAAACCGGTACCAGCAGCGGCCACCTCGATGACGCTTGATGTAATGGGGGACAAGAGTCTGAACTGGCTGCGGGCCGAATTTACGGACAATGGCGGAGCGACGGTTTATGTGGACCTGGCTAAAACCATTGATTGGACCGGATGGAAGACATTGAACATTGACCTTTCGGGCTCAAACATGAAATTCCCGGCAACACTAAAAAGGCTGTATGTCGTTAATGTCGAGGAAGGGCAGGATGAGCGGGCCAAGACCGGCACTGTGGCATTTGATAACATTGCTTTCACGATGCCTTCGCTTTCCAGTGAAGCGGGATTGCCGTCAGGAACGGCGGTCATGGTAATCGGACAAAAGACATTAACGGTAAACGGGACGAAGAAGGCCATCGACTCGGCGCCGCTGGTGAAGAATGGAACGACTTATGTGCCGATCCGTTATGTGCTGGATGCTTTTGGCGGCAGCGCGTCCTGGGATCCGGCAACCCGTAAGATCATGGTGCTTCGAGGCTCCAAAGCGCTTGACCTTACAGTAAATAAAAAGGAGTTTATCCTAAACGGAAAACGGCAAAGCGCCGAAGTAGCGCCTATACTCCTACAAGGCAGGACTTTAGTCCCTCTTCGTTTAGTTTCGGAGCAGCTTGGATTAACCGTAAAATGGGAACAAAAAACGAAGACCGTTCTTATCGAATCATGATATGTTAATATAAAGGTTCGCCTTTATATGATTCGACAGAAATGGGGCAATTGTCCGTGGAATTCCAAACCGATGCCATTGACCGAGTCATCAAGAATACGATCAATGTAATGGAAGACAGCAAGTACCAGATTTTTGAGATTTTGCAGACTGCCCGTGAAGAACTGGCAAATCTCACCAGTGAGCTGCAGCGGGTCCGGGAGGAGACGGATGAAACCTTGCAAAAGGTTGACAAGCTGGAGGTGGATTACCGCCGGTCCCGTATCCGCTTGACCGAAGTCAGCCGTGATTTTGTTCGTTATACAGAACGGGATATCCGAATCGCATACGAAAAGGCGACGGAACTGCAGCTTGAGCTTATGATGGCAAGGGAAAGAGAAGCCTATTTACGGAACAGACGCGACGAGTTGCAGAAAAGAGCCCGGAGCGTTGAGAACTCGGTGGAACGGGCGGAATCGATCGGCTCGCAAATGAGTGTGGTCCTAAAGTATTTGTCCGGCGAACTCGGACATGTAACGCGGATTGTTGAATCGGCAAAGAACCGTCAAATCATTGGGCTAAAAATTATTTTGGCTCAAGAAGAGGAACGCAAGCGGATTGCCCGTGAAATTCATGATGGACCCGCTCAAATGTTGGCAAATTTGGTACTCAGAACAGAAATTGTAGAAAGAATGCTCGTAAAGCAGGAATTTGGACTGGTGCAGGACGAAATAATAGATTTAAAAGGGCAAGTACGTTCAAGCCTGGAAGAAATGCGTAAAGTCATTTTTAATTTGCGACCGATGGCACTGGACGATTTAGGACTTATCCCCACGCTGCGCAAGTATGTTCATGATTATGAGGAGAAGAACAAGATCCGAACCTCTTTTGAAACGCGAGGCAAGGAGCATCGTCTTTCGTCAGCAATGGAAGCAGCCGTTTACCGGCTGATTCAAGAGGCGCTGTCCAATGTCGCGAAGCATGCTTGTGCCAGTTACGTATTGGTGGAAATTACATATCAGGCACAGTTGATCAAGATTGTCGTCAAGGACAACGGAATAGGCTTTAACGTGCAAGAAATGAAAGCGGAACAGGTCAACAGAGAGAGCTTCGGACTGGTTGGAATGCGCGAACGCGTAGAACTGCTGGAAGGAAGAATGGAAATTCAATCTGCCGAGAATCAAGGCACAACCATCATTATCCATATTCCGACGAATGTGGAGAAGGGAAAGGAGTAAAATAATGGAGAATCAGAATTCCGGCAAGACACCCATTAAAGTACTTTTGGCGGACGATCATCAGTTGTTTAGAGAAGGACTTAAGCGCATTTTAAACATGGAGGAAGACATTGAGGTCATTGGCGAGTGCGGCGACGGCATTCAGGTGCTGGAGTTCTGCAACCAGACCAAGCCGGATATCGTGCTGATGGATATTAACATGCCGGTCGAGAATGGTGTGGAGGCAACGGAAAAGCTGAGGGAAATGTTCCCTGACGTTAAAGTGATTATTTTGTCCATCCATGATGATGAAAGTTACGTATTTGAGACGCTGCGCAAAGGCGCCAACGGTTATCTTCTCAAGGATATGGAAGCCGAGTCGCTGATCAATGCCATCCGTTCGGTCTTCGAAGGGCATGCGTTTATTCATCCTAAAGTGACAGGCAAACTGATTAATCAACTGCGGCGCATGACCTATTTGAATGAAGCGGGCGCGATGGCGGAGACTTCCGTGAAGGAAGCAGGCGTCAAGTTTGTGGCGGGGGACAACAATCCGCTGACACGCCGTGAAGCCGAAGTGCTGCGTTTAATGGCCGAAGGTAAGAGCAATAAGATGATTGGCGAATATTTATTTATCAGCGAAAAGACGGTTAAGAACCATGTCAGCAGCATTCTGCAAAAAATGGAAGTCGACGACCGGACACAGGCCGTTATCAATTCGATCAAATATGGCTGGGTAACGCTGTAAATAGTACCCTAAAATAAGGGGTTGCTGCGAGGTAAACTCAGGAGTTTTGCGCGGACCCCAGAGCTTACAAATTTCTGTTTGAAAAGAGCGGGTTACCAAGGGCAGCAGCCTGCATATTCCTGCCTGGTTACAGCGGAGTATTCGAGAATCGGCGCCAGTCACCTCTTCTTTTTTACCGGCATATAGTGTTGGTATAAGAGGAGGTGCATCCCCATGATAGCCCAGTTGATTTGGATCGGAGCTGTATATGCATCTGCGGTAGTGTGTGTGCATGCGCTAAAGTCCCGGGGAATGAGAGAAACCGCCCGTGAGTCGGGAAAATGGATCCACTATATTTTGATCGCCCGCAATCATGAATCTGTGATCGAGGGGGTAATCCGCGCGATGGTGCTCCAATCCTTCCTAACGGGAAAACGGCTGCGGGTAACCTTTATGGATGATGGCTCGAGTGACGGGACGAATTGGATCGTTTCCGGGCTGCGGGATGGCGGTTGTTCTCTGGATTTGCGGATGATGGAGTACAAGGACAGTTATTCTCAAGAAGATAGGAAAGCGCAGTCAGCGGAGCAGGATAAAGAAACTGTGATTGACTTGCGGTTCCCGGAGCAGCCAATTCCCCTGCCGTTCATGCGGGCTGTAGGAAGCAGGGGATGTCAATCAAGAGGCGGCGGTTTATAGTAATATATCCGGTTATGGATACAATTCAATATGAGGGTTATAGGTGAAGCACACTTTCCGAATAAGGGAGAGTGTGCTTTTTTGTGTGGGCTGAAGGGGGAAGGAACAAGGAGTATAGGTTTAGGGAGAATGCAAGATGGGCCGGATGTAACGGTATAAGTTCAAGAACGTTTTGGAGTGAAGTGAGAGCGATAGAACGATTTATTTAAAAAAGAGGTGTGGTCATGAAGGCGGCAGTATACGCGTTAAAACAAAGAGGTGGCTGGAGCCTACGCATATCTATCGATCTAAGAGTCGATGCTTTGTGGTGGGAGGGACATTTATACGGCGGGGGAAACCGGGAAGCGAGTGAGGCGGAAAAATGGATTCTCCTCGGGACTTCCCTGCCTCTGGGTCTAGCGGTTAAGCTTCGGACAAGCTTCTGTTACGCAGAAGAAATGGAGCGGTGGAAGGAAACGGATTGGAAGCGCTATGCGCGGACAATTCTTGAACCGGAGCTGGAAAATGAGAAGCGCGGTTTGCGGGGAAGCGGGGACATGTATACAAGCATATTGGAAAAAGAGTCAGCGAAGGCTCGAACGGACCTTCAGGATCTCCCTTCCCCTCAGAAACTGCTGCAGGATGCAGATTGGATCGCCAAGACGCTGCCGGGCCGCTCCTTGCTCGAATCCGAGATGGCGGCGCTGCTTACTGAGCGCTATCCCGGGCTATTGGGCCACTGGAGAAGCGCGGCCCAGCTGGCGTATTTGCAGGGACGGCTTCACTTGGAGGCGGCTGTCGGCCAGCTTCCGCATAGAAAAGCGGGGAGCGAGGCACATGGTGCAGGTTGGCGGGGGATCGTAAGAGGGAATGGAGCCAGCGGTGAGGTGCAAGGAGCGAGTATGCGGCAAATGGTGAGAGCGGAGGGGGCGGGCCGTGAGGTGCACGGAGTGAGTAAGCGGCAAATCGTGAGAGCGGAGGGAGCGGGCCGTGAGGTGTACGGAGTAAGTAAGCGGCAAATCGTGAGAGCGAAGGGAGCGGGCCGTGAGGTGCATGGAGTAAGTAAGCGGCAAATCGTGAGAGCGAAGGAAGCGGGCCGTGAGGTGCACGGAGTGAGTAAGCGGCAAATCGTGAGAGCGAAGGAAGCGGGCCGTGAGGTGCACGGAGTGAATAAGCGGCAAGTCGTGAGAGCGAAAGGAGCGGGCCGTGAGGTGTACGGAGTGAATAAGCGGCAAATCGTGAGAGCGAAAGGAGCGGGCCGTGAGGTGTACGGAGTGAGTAAGCGGCAAATCGTGAGAGCGAAGGGAGCGGGCCGTGAGGTGCACGGAGCGAGTATCCGGCAAATGGTGAGAGCGAAAGGAGCGGGAGGCGTGCTTGCCCGGGCCGCAGGCTGGGCAGCCCGGCTCGTCCGCTCCGCGCGGCGCACCGAAGCCGCCGCGCCCCCGCGCTGCCTGCGCTGCGGCAGCGCCGCCACGGGCCGCACGGCCTGCGCCGCGTGCGGCCTTGCCGGCTGCGCCTACTGCGAGGCCTGCCTCGCGCTCGGGCGCAGCCGGGCTTGCGCGCTGCTGCTGCGCGGTGCAGCGCTTCCGGCCGTGCGGGGCACGGCCGCCATGGACCCCGCCGGGCTTATGCGCCGGTGGGGGCTAAGCGCGGCGCAGGCAGAGGCTGCCGGCGCTGCGCTGGGGTTTCTGGCGGAGCCGCGCGCGGGCTCCGCCGCCCGCCGCCCCGAGCGGTTCCTGCTCTGGGCGGTGACGGGAGCGGGGAAGACAGAAATGATCTTCCCGCTCCTTGAGGCAGTGCTCGCCGCAGGCGGGCGGGCGCTCGTAGCGACGCCGCGGCGCGACGTCGTGCTGGAGCTTGCGCCTCGGCTCGCCAAGGCATTCCCGGCGGAGAGCATCGCCGTGCTCTACGGCGGCAGCCAAGACCGCTGGGCGGAGGGCCGGCTGGCCCTCGCGACCACGCATCAGCTGCTGCGGTTTCATCAGGCCTTCGATCTTGTCATTATCGACGAGCTGGACGCCTTTCCTTACCATAACGATCCCATGCTCGCGTTTGCCGCCGAGGGGGCCAGTAAGCCCGGAGGAAGCTTCATCTACTTGTCGGCTACGCCGCCGCCGCAAATGCAGCGGGAAGTCCGCCGGGGAAGGCTGGCGCATGCCAGAGTTCCCGTCCGATTCCACGGGTTTCCCCTTCCGGTGCCGGCTCATTTGAAGATGCCCTCAGTTGCCGACTGCCTGAAGCGCGGACGGCTGCCGCTAAAGCTATTAAGGACGCTAAGACAGTCACTTGAACGGAAGGCGCAGATTTTTCTGTTTGCCGCCCGCATCGCGCAGATTGACCCGCTGCTGCAGCTCCTGCGCCGCGCTATGCCAGACGTCGTTATTGAAGGAACCTCATCGCAGGACCCCGAAAGGGCCGGAAAGGTGACCGCATTCCGCCGCCGGGAAATTTCCCTGCTCGTAACAACAACCATTCTGGAGCGGGGAGTTACCGTGCCGAGAAGCGATGTCTTCGTGCTGGATGCGGACAACCGGCTCTTTGATGAGGCTTCTCTGGTGCAGATGGCAGGCCGGGCAGGCCGCTCCAAGGACGACCCCAAGGGCCGGGTTGTGTTCGCTTCCGCGCAGTGGAACCGTTCGCAGCGGGGCGCATGCGCGCAGATTCGGACAATGAACCGGATTGCCCGAAGTAAAGGCTATCTTCATAAGGAGGGTCTTTAAATGGCGAGATTTCTGGTTAATATGGACCGCTGGCTGCGCGCCGCCCATTCCCTGCTGGCCCCTAGACAGGAGCAATGCCTATCATGCGGACGTTTGGGACACCTGTCAACCGTGCTCCCCGGAATCTGTGAAGTGTGTACGCGAACTATTCCTTGGATACGCAAGCCCCGCTGCCGGAAGTGCGGCCGCCATGTGGGCTGTCCGGACTGCGCCCGCGGGGCAGACGGTTCTTTACTTATCCGCAACCGAAGCGCGGTCGCCTACAGCAGCGAGATGCGTCAATGGCTCAGCCAGTATAAATACCGGGGCGACGAAAAATATGCCGAGCCGCTTTCGCGGATGCTGGACAACGCCTACAGTATGCTTAAGGCCGAAATCGAGGCTGAAGCGAAGCTTAAGTGGAGTGCGGATCTGCTTGTTCCCGTTCCTGTCAGCGGTCTCCGGCTCGCCGAACGCGGCTTCAATCAGGCAGAAAGACTGGCCCAGTACATATCGGCTCACCGCAAAATCCCTGTTGTGGAGCTGCTTGTCCGCGCGCATCATACCGGTAAGCAGAGCTTTAAGGGGAGAGCGGAGCGGCTGATTTCCATGAGAGAAGCTTTTGGGGTCAACCCTGACGCAAGGGGGGCTCTCAAGCATCTGCTGCAGCCGCCGAAACGTCTGGACAAGGGAGTTTCCCCCCTCCTATTTACCTCATCCTATCTTATTTATGGCAGCAACCGAAGAACATCTGCTTGCCGGCCGTTTCGGATCATCATTGTGGATGATATTTATACGACAGGCAGCACAATACGTGCATGTGCCGAAGTTATACGTCAAGCGATGGGGGAGAGCGGCCGCCCCGCTGAAATATACAGCTTGACCTGGGCGCGCTCTTAACGGAAATTCAAGCGAATCGCGCAATCTCAGACAGCTCATAGATCGAGATCAGTACCATTTCAACTCAGTTTTATGGCATAATGCTGGCAATATTGGCCAAACGCTGCAGGACAACGTGAGGTCATACATGAAGATGATGGACTAATTTCACTAAATCATGTAATCTAAGGTGTATAGGAATTATTTTACGGTGCATAATGTAGGAAAGGGGCGGCACCTATTATGAATCTCGACAATTGTCCTCGGTGCGGCCGGCTGTATGTCAAGAATGTCATGGAGCTGTGTCAGCCTTGTATTAAAGAACTGGAGCATCAGTATGAGGCTTGTGCGAAGTATCTTCGGGAAAATAAAGAAGCCGACATTCAGGAACTGTCTGATGCTACAGAGGTATCTATTAAGGAAATCACCCGTTTCATTAAGGAAGGGCGAATCTCCATCGCCAACGCACCGAATATGATGTATCCATGCGAAGTATGTGGTACGTTGATCCGCGAGGGTCATATGTGCGATAGCTGCCGGAGCCGGCTAACGAAGGATTTAATGAATTCGTCCCAGAAGAGCAAAGCAGATGACCCTTCCGCTAAGAAACCGGGGGGTGCATATCACGCTGTAGAAAAGCACCGGAATATATAAGCTTTCAAAATATAATTTTACAGCTATAAAGAATGTTTCAACCCTGCCCGATAAACTTATTAAAGGTTATCGGTTTTTTTATTTTATGCAAGGAAGGTGGAACTGATATTTATGAAAATCAACGATACTGGCAGAATTAACGGGATAAATTCTTATCAGAAAGCTGTGGAGTCGGGCACGATTGATAACGTAAGGAAAGCGCGGAAGAAAGATGAAGTCTCCATATCCACAGAAGCTCTTGAGATGCTGCGCGCTCAGCAGACAAGCAATGCGGAACGGGCGCAGAAGATTGAGGACCTGAAGAACCGCGTATCTTCCGGCACTTATCATGTAGAGGCCCGGGATCTTGCCGAGAAATTGCTCCCATATTTCAAGAAGTCTTCACAAGACTAGAGGATAGTGACAATGTCCCTTCAGAACTTGATTAACTCTTTGGAATCGTTAAATGAGCTCAATGAGAAACTTCTTCAACTTTCCGAGCATAAAAAGCAGGCGATTCTCAACAACGACTTCGATGAGCTGACGCGTACGACTATGGGCGAATCCGGACTTCTTAAAGCGATTAAGAATCAGGAAGCGGTTCGGCAGGAAATGGCACATGCATTTATGCGGGAGAAAGGGATCAAATCTCATTTAGACCTTACCATATCGGAAATTTCACGGCTTGTATTCGAACCCGAAGAGAAGGCCCGTCTGCTGAACGCACAGAAGATGCTGGTTAGCACCTTGAGGGAGCTTAAGCGCGCAAATGATTTGAATCAGAATCTGGTTTCCCAGTCCCTATCTTTTATTGATTTCTCCCTCAATCTCCTAGTCGGGGAGGAAGAGTCAACCTATACCCGGCCGGATCAGTCCCCGACCGTTCGGACTCCTAAACGCAACGGTATCTTTGATGCCAGAGCTTAATGATATAGATAGAGCTAGACCCATAAAGGAGTTGTTTAACACATGACATCTACATTCCATGGTCTGGAGACCAGTAAAAGATCATTATTAGTTAATACAGCAAGCATGCAGACGATGGGTCACAATATCTCAAATGCCAATACGGAAGGGTACACCCGTCAAAGAGTTAATATCTCGGCTTCCAGACCCATATGGCAGATGGGTATGACGAAGAGCCAGGCCCCCGGACAATTGGGGACGGGCGTCCAGTATGACAGCATCACAAGGGTAAGAGACAGCTATCTGGACCTTCAATATCGAAGGGAGAATCAGACGCTTGGTTCTTACGACGTCTTGAACACAACCATGACCGCTATCCAGAATATCGTCAATGAGCCCTCGGACACCGGCCTTAGCAGTGTCATGGACGACTTCTGGAACTCTTGGGAAACACTCAACCGTGACCCTTCCCTCCTGAGCGCCCGCGTTGCAGTGGTCGGAACGGCGCAGAATTTCACCGATACCCTTAAGCATATCAGCGAGTCTCTTACAAATGTGACTACAGATACGAACGCCAATATTGATAAGAAGATCATAGAGGCGAACGATTTGATCAACAATATTGCCCAGCTGAACACGATTATACGGAACAACGAAAGCTTTAGCGACCATGCTAACGATTACCGTGACCAGCGGGATTTGTTAATCGACAAATTGTCAAGTATTGTTGATGTTCAAGTAGTGGAGGATACCGAAGGGATGGTTAGTATTACGTCTGCCGGCGTTAATGTCGTGAACGGCGCCGATACAACCGCTCTGACTGCCGCCAATGCCCAGACCGCTACGGCAGGGCAACTGAATGGATATGTCAGATCGCTTCAGGAAACAGATACAATCCGCAACCAATTGAACGGAATGATTCAGACGCTCGTTACCGGCCAGGTCCAAGTCACACTTGACAACGGATATGTCACGCCGGCAGATATGACTGCTCTTAATGACGTAACCCTGGAAGGCGGGGCGACCATTCTTGCGGGAACTACAATTCCGGCAGGCTCCAGGATCACTTCGCCGATGACCGTTGAGGTAGACGGGTTTAACGGATTACATGAACTGGGTTATACACTGTCCGATCCGGCTACAGCCGGAATCCCCTTCTTTGTATCCCCAGGCGGCGGACCTTTCACGATCGATAACATTGCGGTGAATCCGGAGATCGCCAATAATACGGACAAAATCGCAGCTTCTTCCAAGTATGAAACGGTCGGTGGCGTCAACAAGACGATCCGTGGAAACAGTGATGTCGCAATCGCACTTGTTGGTTTAAGGGATGCTGTATTCCAATTTCCGGCTAACCTGACTTCATTGTCTCAGGGGACGACGGATGATTTCTTTCGGGCGCTCACAGCGGATCTCGGACTTCGCGCCCAAAACATTGAGCGAAACTTCGAGAATGAAACGAATTTGACAACCGCCCTGCAGATGCAGCGTCAGTCTGTAAGCGGCGTCTCCATGGATGAGGAATTATCGGATATGATTCGGTTTCAGCAAGCTTACAACGCCTCCGCGCGTGTTATGACGTCGGTAGACGAAATGCTCGACAAAGTCATTAATAGTATGGGGATCGTAGGACGCTAGGATTAGGAGGATACAGATATGCGCGTAACAGGGTCCATGCAAAATATGCAGCTTTTGGGTAATTTGCGGAACATTAACGAGAGTATGACTCAGGGCCAAAACCAACTGGCAACGGGACAGAGGATCACTAGGCCCAGTGACGATCCGATCGGAGTTGGTTACCAAATGCGGTACGACACCGATCTTGACCGGAGTGACGAGTTTTTGAACAACGCTCAGACCGGGACGGAAATCCTGAAAACAATGGACACTCTTCTGCAGCAGGCTTCCGACGTTATGAAGCGCGCCCGTACGCTTACGCTTCAAGCAGCGAACGGAAACTACGATGCTGAGCAGCGAAAGGCTATATCTTTGGAGATTAAGCAGCTTAAAGAACAGCTTGTGACTATCGGGAACAGCACGTACAATGGACGGTTTTTGTTCAATGGTCAAAAAACGGATCAGGCTCCCTATACTGTAGCGAATGCAGCTTCAGAACCAACGGACTCCGGCTTGTTCTATCTGTATGTCAGCCCCTCGGTAAAGGTGCCGGTAAGCATTACGGGAGAAGAAATATTTGGTCAAGCGGGAACAGATAATGCATTTCAAGTGCTGGATGATTTGGCTACGGCGCTGGACGCTAACAATTCAGCCGGTATTAGCGCCAGTTTGGATAAGATCGACGATAGCGCCGACCGCTTCTCACTCGGATGGGCGGAAATCGGGGCGCGCATGAATCGCTTCGAATTGATGGAGAATCGGATCACGAGTGAGCAGGCAAATTTGAAGGAAATGCGGGCGAATGTGGCTGATGTCGATGTGCCGACGGCTATTACCGACTTAAAGATGAAAGAAGTCGTTCTCCAGTCGGCGCTATCAACCGGTGCGAGAATTATGCAGACGTCATTGCTTGATTTTCTAAGATAACGTCCTGATTCTTGCCAGATCAAAATGGAGGTGGGAGTATGAGGCCAGCCGGTATCGATTCAAGCACTTGGGGGAAATACATTCCGGCCGAGCTCACCATCCGTCTTCGTCCGGCCGAGCTCTTTACTGATTGGACCAGTGTATTCAACGATCTTGATCTTAAGCGTCCACAGTCGCTGATGAGAGATCTGGAGCAGGAAGCCTACAGTCAAAGCTTGGAGAACATAGCCATCAAAGCTCAGGAAGGGGACCGTATGGCGAACTTGGCTGCCGGCGAGAAGAATGTGTTCGGCGCTATCGCTTTCACCCGCTATATGCGGAGCGGACAGAAAGAGATTACGGTGGAAGCCTTGCCGCGTCAAGGCGTATATATCGACTTCCGTATTTATCCGCCGGAAATTCACGTTGATCCGAGAGGAGCCCTTCCCCGATGAGGCAGATTCAGAGTAAGGCTTATGGTGTTCTGAACTTGAATGAGAATCAAATCTATGAATTCGAAGCGGGCATTTTGGGAGTTTCCGATATTTTCCATTACGCGCTTTTTCCGATGGAAGGCACCCCCTTTTTTGTCCTGCATGCACTCGATGAGGAAGTTAGCTTTATATTGCTGCCTGTCCAAGAAGCGGTTCTGGATTACAGCTTTCAAATTCCTGATGAGGTAACAGAACTATTGGCTCTTAATTCGCCTGAAGATGTCGGAGTCATGGTTATTATAAATATCCAACAGGAAGAGCTGTTCGTTAACTTGATGGCTCCCGTACTGCTGTCTCCGTATTCTCTTAGAGGATGCCAGTACATTATCAAAGATCAGGAACTTCCGGTCCGATACCCTCTAAAGGCGGAAGGAGGACGACGAAATGTTGGTGCTGAGACGTAAAATCGGTGAAACGGTGATGATCGGCAGCAATATTCAGGTTCAAATCCTGGGAATTGAAGGGGAGCAGATTAAACTGGGTTTTCTGGCACCGAAAGAGGTTCAAGTCTTACGGCAGGAATTGTATCAAGAAGTTGTTGCCGAGAATATGGCGGCTAAGGAACAGACGGGACATTTACAGCAAGAGCAAATCCTTAACCTTCTGAAAAATTATAAAGGCTAATTATTCTGAAGTAGGTGGGGATGAATATGAATATTAATCGGGTGGATTCGACTCAGCCAGGTAAAGTCAACGGAATTGGAGCTGTGCATCATGTGCAGCCTGTTCCTTCGGTGACTGACTACCAATCGGAAGAGATTCAAAAGAGATCTGATTTTTATAATGAGCAGACGAAAGAGGAACAAGCAAAGTTTGAGGAGCAGATCAAGAAATTGAATGAATCTATTGCCAGCTCAGGCAAAGAGCTTCATTTCAAATATAATGACGAAGCCAAGCAGCTCTATGTAGAGGTTCTTGATTCGCAAACGAAAGAAGTCTTAACCAGTCTCCCTCCGGAATTTCTAATTGACTTGTCGATGAAAATGAAAGAACTCGTGGGCGTATTTTTTGATAAGAAAATTTAAGAATAGAAAGGATGTGTCAATATGGGAGTTAGCATTTCAGGATTAGCTTCGGGCTTTGATTCTGCCGCTTATATTAAGGCCGTCATGAATCAGGAGAAAGTTCCAGTTACTAAACTAGAAACGAAAAAGGAAAACGTGACGAAGTATCAGGGGTTATTTAATACGCTCAAAACAAAGGTGAGTGCCTTAAAAGATGCGGCATTTTCCTTGTCTGACATCAGCGCTTTTAAGGTTAATAGTGCTACTAGCTCCGATACGACCAAGTTGACCGTAACCGCAGGTGATACAGCTTTGGCAGGAGATTACTCGCTAAATGTTACAAGTCTGGCAAAAGCCAGCGTTTATCAAAGCAAGGCTTCAACGGCAATGAGCGGTTTGGCCGGAGAGAAGATTCAACTTAAAATTTCAACCACTGAAGTTAAAGAGATTACATTGACCGGAGCCACTGTCGATGAAATTCTGACCAACCTTGCCAAAGACATCAATCGGGAGTCTGGGGCAGGAATGACCGCTTCCATCGTTCAGTCTGGTCCTGGTGAGAAGAGATTGGTCCTTACTTCTAAAGAGACGGGAACCGAGAATGCAATCTCCTTTATGGATCCATTAGCGACGAATGCAGACGGCTCTCTTACAGCAGCGAGTGTTACAGCTTTAGAAAGTACGGATTCTCATCCGGTTATTACTATGAGTTCTACATTGAAGGCTGCTTTAGGCTACGACCTACCAGATGCAGAAGCACAGCAAGCTGCCGATGCTAAAATGACCATTAATGGAGTCGATGTGACAAGCTCTTCGAACAAAGTAGAAAGTGCGATTCCCGGCGTTACATTGCAGCTCACAGATATAGGCTCTTCTACTGTAAAAGTCAGTCAAGATGCCGATAAAATTAGCGATAAGGTGGATGCATTCGTCAAGGCATACAATGATGTTGTAACTATAATTCGCAATAATACCAAGAAATCCGAAAAAAATAGTGACGGTTCATTGTCTCTTACTCTAATGGGCGACCCAATGCTCCGTGACTTGCAATCCCAATTGAATGATTGGATGAATACTCTTGTTGGCAGCAGCAATGGATTCAAGCTGTTGTCTGATGCGGGGTTGGAAGTTGATAAAGGTGTAACAAGCGCAACTCTGATGACAGGTACCATTACCTTTGATAAGGATCAGTTCAAGGCAAAGCTGGCTGAAAATTCGGACATGCTTAGCAAAATGTTTACGGGAAGTATAGCTAAAGGCGACGCCAATGACGGATTAGGGACATTATTTACGAACAACTTGAAGGTATGGACGGACAGCGTGAATGGACTTATAACATCCAAAATCAAAGGCTACGATTCCGAAATATCCTTTCTTGGCGATCAAATTAATAGCATGAATGACCGTTTGGCGATGAAAGAGCAGCAGCTTCAGCGGCAGTATACCAACCTTGAGGTCGTGATGTCTCAATTGAACAGCCAGAAGACCTGGATGACAAGCCAATTCCAGGCTTTGACCAAGTCTTCTTCATAAATTAACTAACTAACGGGAGATGAGACTAGTGGCGTCACCCAATCTCGCAGGTTATCAGGCCTATCAACAAAATAAATATCAGACGGCTTCCCCTCACCGATTGACTCTTATGCTGTATAACGGAGCCATACAGTTTGCCGGAAAAGCCAAGCAAGCTATCGATGAGCGAAATATATCCGAAGCGAATAAATACATTCAGAAAACGCAGGATATCGTGTACGAGCTCATGTCTGCACTTAATCAGAAAGAGGGCGGGGAAATTGCCCGCAATCTGAAGAATTTGTATTTTTATATGATTGATCGTCTGATTGAAGCCAATATTAAGAAGAACACGGCATCCATTGATGAAGTCGTGGCTATACTGCAGGAATTAAAGTCCGCATGGGAAGAGATCGGAAAGGGTGGTACCCTTGGATCATAAAGACATACTTTTCCTGGCGCATCAACGACACGAACTTTATTTGAAGCTGCTGGATTGCTCGACCAGACAGTTGTCGCTCATGGCAGGCAGGGAGGGGAATGATTTCCCCTCCCTGTTTGAGTGTGAGGCGAAAGAGTGGAATCAGATTACCAAGGAAATTGAATATATTCAGGAGCAGATGAACCTGATCGATCCGGAGAAGTCATCTGCCTCTGATTCTCTATTAGATCTTATGAAGATGATTGAACAAAAGGTTGAAGCTGTTCAACATTCTCTTTCCGAATCCGCTGCGGATACCGGGGCGGATCTGCGATCAGTCAAGAACCAGCGGAAGGTGATGAATGCATATTACCGTCTGGACCAAAATGACCAAATCCCGCTATACTTTGATCACAAAAAATAGTTCGATTTCCTCTCGAAAAATATTGTTGCGAAGACTAAACAAATTCAGAGATTCGCCGATATATATAATAGGCCACAAGGAAGTGGCAAATTCAAACAAAATCATGGAGGATGATTACGATGGGAATGTTTATTAACACTAACGTTGGCGCAATCAACGCTAACCGCAACCTGAGCTTCAACAACACGCAAATGGGTAAAACGATGGAAAAGCTGTCTTCCGGCTACCGCATTAACCGCGCTGCTGACGACGCTGCTGGCCTGGCTATCTCCGAAAAAATGATTTATCAAATCAACGGCTTGAACCAAGCTCAACGTAATGCTCAAGACGGAATCTCGCTCCTGCAAACAGCTGAAGGTGACTTGACTGAAGTTCACTCCATGCTGCAACGTATGAACACCCTGGCTAACCAATCAGCGAACGGTACGTATGACACTACTGACCGTTTAAATCTTCAAGCAGAGGTTACTGAGCTTGTTAAGGAAATTGACAGAATTACGAACAATTCCAATTTCAACGGTGTTAAGTTGCTTGATGGCACTACAGCTAACGTTACATTCCAAATCGGTGTATCCGGTGCTGAGACACTAACTGCAGCCCTGAGCGATAATAATTCTGCGGTTCTGCTCACTACTCCTGTTGACATCTCTACCGCAGCAGGCGCTACTACTGCTCTGGATACTATCAAAACTGCTATTAACACTGTATCCACTAATCGCGCAGCTTTGGGTGCTTATCAAAACCGCCTCGAGCACACAATCAACAGCTTGGGTGTAACTTCTGAGAACTTGTCGGCTGCTAACTCCCGTATTAAAGATGCTGATATGGCGACAGAAATGACAACATTCACCAAGAACCAAATCCTTGTACAAGCTGGTACAGCTATGTTGGCACAAGCTAACTCTGCACCACAAGCTGTTCTTAAGCTGCTGGGATAATAAGCTTTACTAAAGTCAAGGAGCCTCCATTTTGGAGGCTTTTCTATTTTCTCTACGTTACTGTGCAGCCATCTTTGGATTTTTGTATGAGAAGAGAGACTGGCAGTACAAGTTTTACGGATAGAATCGGAATCATTGCTTAGGGAACTTAGCGAGAGCCAATGGTACGTACTGATGTTGAGGATAGAAAGGCCCGTTCTTCTATACTTGGAAGATATTTTGGGCAACTATGTAATATTCGAGGTTTACATTTACATACTAATTTGGTGACCACCACATGAATGAGGAGAATAGTATGAAAAAGAAAAAACTGCTTTTACCTGCTTTGCTAGCCCTTCTATCATTGCTCGCCTTTACACTGAATACTTATGCAGAAACGCCTGGCTCAACTAACCTAGTACCTATAATGACATCAAACACCGCGCCTTCAGGTATTGTTACATCAAGTAGTATTTGGAGTAGCAATCATCAACCTTACCAAGTTTTTGATGGAAAAGATACTGATTATGGATGGTCCTCCGCAGAGCATGTAGTTCAAGGATGGATATCTTATGAATTTGAAACACCAGTGATTGTTAATGCTTATTCACTTCAAGCAAGAACCAAATTTATAGATTATAAGACTGAGTCGCCTAAGGACTGGACTTTTGAAGGCTGGGACGGAAGCCAATGGATAGTTCTTGATACACAATCTAACATTTCAGGATGGGAGAGTAACGTTAAAAAAGAGTTTAGTTTTAGTAATGATGTTGAATATAAGAAATATCGTCTTAACATTACAAAAAATAACGGAAATACATCTTATGTAACGCTTGGGGCCATGGAAATGATGTATAATCCAGTGAGCCTCCCTACTGAACCAACACCGACAACCACCACAGAACTAACACCAACACCAACACCGACACCAACACCGACACCGATAGTCACTATAGAACCAACGCCGACCGCTACCCCAGAAGAATCAACGGGCAACCGTGCGATGCTGATTATTACTATGGATACAGGTTTGGAGAAAGAATTCGATCTTTCGATTACCGAAGTGAATGCGTTTCTAGATTGGTACGATGCACGCGACGCTGGAACAGGTCCTGCCAAGTTCGCAATCAATAAGCATGATAATAATAAGGGACCATTCAGCAAACGAACGGATTACGTGATCTTCGACAAGATTTTAACCTTTGAAGTTAATGAATACTAAGTGGCCCGAATAATGTATTAAATCAGCACTGAATCCCCTCACAGGCTGAGTCCTAACGGGGGATTCATTTTAACTCAATTGTTAGTATTTTGGCTAGAGGAATTGAGAAACTGATTCCAGATCATCAAACATCAAGATCGGTACGATTGGGAGGGAACGATGAAAACACTCGCGCTGACTATGATCGCCCGAAATGAAGAAGCGGTATTGAGCCGTTGTCTCGAAAGTGCACGGAATCTGGTGGATGAGATCATCCTCGTTGATACTGGCTCAACGGACGACACTAAGCAAATTGCTCACTCTTTTGGAGCGAAAGTCTATGATTGGACTTGGAATCAGAATTTTTCGGATGCCAGAAATGCTGCACTTGAGCATTCTTCATGTGACTGGAATCTGGTTCTTGATGCGGATGAATATATCAACAATGATTGCGAAGATGCTCTTCGTCAGTTTATCCATCAAGGAGATCGCATCGGAAAAATTAAATTGGTGAATCAATTTCTTGACAATGGGAATATATTATCCTATGCACAATGCTTCATATCAAGATTATTTCCATCCGGGCTGCGGTATGAGGGAAGGATTCATGAGCAGATTATTTCCGATCTACCCAGAGCCACAATTCCGGTTGAGGTTCAACATGACGGCTATATGAAACCGAAGTCGGATCGGAATATTCCAATTCTGGAACTGGAAATTCAAAAACATCCGAACGATTCCTACTATCATTACCAGATTGCCAAAGAGTATAGAGGAATTGATGATCATCTTCAGGCCTATCATCATTTGAAAAAAGCTTATGCGTTGTTGACAAAGCAAGAGTCCTATTCGCCTAATGTTATCGTGAACTTGTTATACGAGATCATTGCCATTGATCGTTTAGAGGAAGGGCTGCCTATTGTCCGAAAAGAACAGAGATTTTTACATGATTTTGCTGACTTTCAGTTTGTTTGCGGCATTTTTTACATGAAATTGATTCTGGGTAATACGGCGAAGTATATCGACCTGTTCCCCCTGATTG
Organism: Paenibacillus durus ATCC 35681; assembly: GCF_000993825.1. Classification (NCBI taxonomy): domain Bacteria; kingdom Bacillati; phylum Bacillota; class Bacilli; order Caryophanales; family Paenibacillaceae; genus Paenibacillus; species Paenibacillus durus. Next base: position 4,313,838 of record NZ_CP011114.1, on the reverse strand, counting down.
AAGAATCTTATCTGAAATGTCTACAAATCGGGGAGACAGACCGGTATGATAACGTTATTGGGACGGGAAGTTTTACTGCGTTGCATAATCTGGGAAGCTTTTACGAGGTTACGGGTAAACTGGACAAGGCCAAGCATTGTTATCAGGAAGCAGCCGCTTTAGGATATGAGCCATCAAGAATGAGGCTTCAACAACTTAGGTTATGAATACTGTACACAAGAATTTTAAATCGCTTTGATGTTTCAAAACCGAGCTGAGCGGTTATGTTAAAGTATGTTCATAATTTTGAGTTTGCTAAAGTTTGTTTCCCGGGAGAAAATAATTGGGAATTTCAAGAGAGAAAACACTTTCTATCCCAATTGACAATGGGGAAGCGGCGGTGTTATAGTCAGAATTGTGAGCAAAACTCACGTTCATTTGATGATGAAGGGAATGTTCAAGCAATGGAAGGTAAAGTAAAATGGTTTAACGCAGAAAAAGGTTACGGTTTCATCGAGACTGCAGAAGGCGGCGACGTATTCGTTCACTTCTCCGCGATCCAAACCGAAGGTTTCAAAACGCTGGAAGAAGGACAATCCGTTGAGTTTGATATCGTGGAAGGCGCACGCGGACCACAAGCAGCTAACGTAATCAAATTATAATCATCCGGCACAGCCGACCTACATATACGGTAGATGGTTAGCAAATTGAGACGACGCTAGCGTAAGACCCCGGAACTTCCGGGGTCTTTTTTGTTAACTTTTTAAGAAGAATACATGATTTGTAAAAAATCAAGCAGGAATTTGTTAATTCCTCCTAGAATTTGGGTGATGGGTAATTGTTGAGCTTTCTTCTGTCTTGCTTATGACTATTCCCACCACAAAGATAGGAGAGTGAACGACAGAATGAAAAAGTTTTGGCGCGGTCTTCTGACCGGCATGCTTGGAATCGGGATGGTGTTTGGCTCGCTTAGCGCCGCATCCGCTGCCCCCACGCCTAAGGACATTCAAGGTCACTGGGCGCAAAGCAAATTGCAGGACTGGTTGGACAAAGGATATTTGACGGGCTACCCGGACGGCACCTTTAAACCGAACAAAGCGATTACACGAGCGGAATATGTGGCTCTGATCAATCGTCTGTTCAGCTTTAAAGACACGGCAACGGTTACTTTTACCGATGTCAAGGCTTCGAACTGGGCTTACAGCGAGGTGGCGAAGGCGGTTAAAGCCGGCTATATCCGTGGCTATGAGAATAACACCTTCCGTCCAGGTAATCCGATTACACGCCAAGAGGCGGCGGTTATTGCCGCAAATGTACTGCGTCTGAGCAACGATACGACGTCGACGACGTTCAAGGATGCTGCGCAAATCTCGATCTGGGCCCGTGGAGCGGTTGCAGCGACGGCCAATCTGAAGATTATTAACGGCTATCCGAATGGCACGTTCGCTCCGAAGAAATCGCTTACTCGCGCGGAGGCGGTAAACATCGTCGGGAATTCGGCCGCCCACTATTCTGGTGAGCCGAGCGCAACACCAACGCCTACACCGACTCCGTCAGCAACACCTGCTCCGGTACCTTCTGCCGGTACTGGCGGCGGCGGTGGCGGCGGAGATACAGTCGTGTATCCGACAGTTAGCGGAGCAACCTACAGCCATGTAGGCGCTGTAACGGCTGATGTCTACTTGACACCCAGCGTCACCGGTTCGGTCTACTATGTGGTCGCACCTGGTACGGCGGCACTGCCAACCGTTAACGACGTGTATCTCGGTTCGGCGGGAAGCGGCGTTACTGTTGCTAATAAAGGCTTCAAAGCTGCAACCGCTGGCAGCACGGTATCCTTCTCTGTCTATGGACTGACGGCCAATACGGATTATTCCGCATTCATCATTCTTGTTGATCAATACGGCAATAAGTCATTGAGTGCAGCAAGAGTGGACTTCAAAACGGCGGCCAGCACCACCGTAACGGGAATCACTTACGCTGCCCCGGGAGCGTCGACCACCGTTACATCCGTGGTATACGTGACTTATGAAGCGGTTGGCGACTCCGCAGGCCAAATTCGTTATGTGGTGATTCCGTCCGATCCGTCGGTTGCCCCGGGAGCCGCAGCTCCTAGCGCCGCACAGGTATGGAACGGGCAAAACGCTGCGGGTGTGGAAGTGGGCAGCGGCTGGAGCGGAACTCCGGCGGTTACGGTCGGTACCCAAACTCCAATTACAATTACCGGTCTTGCCAGCGGTAAGGAATACAAGGTTTATCTTGTAGCGGGCAACGGCAGCGGAAGTTATTCGCCGGTGGAAGTCGTCACCGTGCAGACCAAGTAAAAAACAGCGGAATAGAAAGCTCAACAACCGATAACAGAGGATTTACCCGCGGACCTGAGAGCCTTGTCGCTTCAGGTCTTTTTTTTGCACTTGAAAGCGTATTAACATAATTTTAAACTTTTTACATGGCGCTTACGTTTTGGTATAATAGAGGTGCAAAGGAGGAGTGCCCATGCAATTCAGCATTCGAGGTCAACAAATTGAAGTGACCGACGCTTTGAGAGAGTATGTTGATAAGAAGCTCAGCAGACTTGAGAAGTATTTCGATGCGCCCCCTACCCAGGAAGGATACGTGACGCTCAGCGTGTTACGGGGTCTTCATACGGTGGAAGTGACTATCCCGCTAAACGGTGTCACGCTTCGGGCGGAAGTCCGCAGCGAAGATATGTATGCTTCTATCGACGGTGTAGTGGACAAGCTGGAGCGCCAAATCCGCAAGCATAAGACCAAGCTCAATCGAAAGTTCCGACAGGAAGGAAGCCTGAAGACGCTTTTTGTGGAAAATGGATCGGCGGGCTCCGTCGCCTTGGAGGAACAGGATGAAGAGCTGGAGGTCGTGCGCAACAAACGCTTCACATTGAAGCCGATGGACGTGGAGGAAGCGATCCTGCAAATGAATATGGTGGGACATAATTTCTTTGTATTTTCCAACATTGACACTTCCGAGGTTAGCGTCGTGTACAAACGCAATGACGGCAAGTACGGATTGATTGAACAAGGTTGATCTGTAATTCAGGTGCCGAAACAGACTTCAGATGAAAAAAATTTACCCGAGCCCTTATTCGCGTGAAGCGGATGGGGCTCTTGTGCGTATAAATGTATGTCTGCATAACAGGTAACTTCTGCTTGTATTGCGGCAACTCTTACAAACTGATACAATTTATGAAGCAGCGGAATCGGATACGGTAAAGCGGCCCTTTCAATATTGTTGAGGATGGGCTGAGGTTCCACCATCTGTGTTGCATGAAAGGGGTTAACCATGCTAGGACTTGTTAAGAAGATATTCGGCGATACGAATGAACGCGATGTCAAACGTCTGATGAGGACGGTCGAAGTTGTTAATGGACTGGAGCCGGAATTCCAGGCGCTGTCCGATGAAGCCTTAAGAGCCAAGACTGAAGTGTTCCGCGCTCGGATTGAGCAAGGGGAGACTCTAGAGGAAATTCTGCCGGAGGCATTCGCAACCGTACGCGAAGCTTCGAGACGCGCGCTGGGCATGCGGCATTTTGACGTCCAACTCGTTGGAGGAATGGCGCTGCATGAAGGCAAGATCGCCGAGATGAAGACCGGCGAGGGCAAGACGCTGGTAGGTACGCTGCCGGTTTACTTGAACGCTCTGCTTGGGAAAGGTGTGCATGTCGTTACGGTCAATGATTATCTGGCCCAGCGCGACAGCGCCCAAATGGGACAAATCTACAATTTCTTGGGCATGACGGTCGGGGTTAACCTGAACGGCATGGACCATGCCGATAAACAGAATGCTTACGCCTGCGATATTACGTACGGCACGAATAACGAATTCGGGTTTGACTATTTGCGCGATAACATGGTGCTTTACAAAGAGCAAATGGTGCAGCGCCCGCTCTACTTCTGCATCATTGACGAAGTGGACTCCATTCTGATCGACGAAGCGCGGACGCCGCTTATCATTTCCGGACAAGCTGAGAAGTCGACGGAGCTGTACTATGCCGCAGACCGCTTTGTAAAGAGACTGCAGGCTGAGGAGCATTACACCGTGGACATCAAGGTAAAGTCCGTCGCGCTGACTGAGAAAGGCGTGGCGATTGCCGAGAAGGCTTTTGGCATCGAGAACCTGTATGACCACAGCCATGTTACGCTTAACCACCATATTGTTCAAGCCCTTAAGGCAAATGTCATTATGCGCCGCGACGTCGATTATGTGGTGACGGATGATGAAGTTGTCATCGTCGATGAATTTACGGGACGGCTGATGGCGGGACGCCGCTACAGCGACGGGCTGCATCAGGCGATTGAGGCGAAGGAAGAAATTCAGGTACAGAACGAGAGCATGACGCTCGCCACCATTACGTTCCAGAACTACTTCCGCATGTACCGCAAGCTGGCCGGCATGACCGGTACGGCGAAGACGGAAGAAGAGGAATTTAAGAAAATTTACGGACTGGAAGTTCTCCAGGTACCGACAAATAAGCCGAATCAGCGTGCAGATATGCCTGATGTGGTCTACAAGAGCGAGAACGGCAAGTTTAACGCCGTTGTCGAGGAGATTGTGGAACGGCATAAGAAGAACCAGCCGGTGCTGGTTGGTACGGTATCGATCGAGAATTCCGAGCGCGTCTCGGAAATGCTGAAGCGCAAGGGCGTGAAGCATCAGGTGCTGAACGCCAAGCATCATGCGGCGGAAGCGGAAATTATCTCGCATGCGGGACAACCCGGCACGGTTACGATTGCCACCAATATGGCGGGACGCGGCACCGACATTATCTTGGGTGAAGGTGTGGCGGAAGTCGGCGGCCTGCATATTATTGGTACCGAGCGCCATGAATCCCGGCGGATCGACAACCAGCTTCGCGGACGGGCGGGCCGCCAGGGCGATCCGGGCTCGACACAGTTCTATCTGTCGCTGGGCGATGAACTGATGAAGCGCTTTGGCGCGGACAACGTGCTGAATATGATGGAGCGTCTGGGCTTTGAAGAGGACCAGCCGATTGAGAGCCGGATGATTACCCGTGCGGTGGAGTCGGCACAGAAGCGGGTCGAAGGCAACAACTTCGATATCCGCAAGGTCGTTCTTCAATATGACGATGTCATGAACCAGCAGCGCGAAATTATCTACAAGCAGCGCCGCGAAATTCTGGAATCGGAAAATATCAAGGATGTTGTCATCGAAATGATCCGGCCGGTCATTGATCGGGTCGTAGAGGCACATTGCAGCGACGATATTCCTGAGAACTGGGAACTGCAGGAAGTAGCTGACTATGTGAACAGCAAGCTGCTGGATGAAAGCTCCCTCACCCGCGACGATTTGTGGGGCAAGGAAGCTGAGGAGATCGTGGAGTTCATCTTCGAGAAGGTGCTGGAGAAATACGCAGCCCGCGAAGAACGCCTCGGCTCCGAACTGGTGCGTGAATTCGAGAAGGTTATCGTGATGCGGGCCGTCGACAGCAAATGGATGGACCACATTGATGCAATGGACCAGCTTCGCCAAGGTATTCATCTGCGTGCTTACGGCGGCACCGATCCGCTGCGCGAATATCAGTTTGAAGGCTTTGAGATGTTCAATGCGATGACGGCGACCATCCAGGAAGAAGTGGCGACCTACATCATGAAGGCCCACATCGAGACCAACCAAGAGCGTCAATCGGTCGTGGAGGAGAATAAGATTTCCACAAACGGCGAGCCTGCCGAGAAACGTCCGGTAGCGGTCGGCCAGACGGTGGGACGCAATGATCCTTGTCCTTGCGGCAGCGGCAAGAAATTTAAGAACTGTCACGGACAAAACGCCTAAGAGTTATTCCGCCGGTAAAGGCGTCAGGATGAAAACGTAGAACGGCTGGGCCGGGGAGATTCCCGTAAGCGGCTCAGCCGTTTCTTCCTGATTAAATCTTTTCAAGTATATTTTTCACGGAAAGGTGCAGTGAGTCATGATTGATCCAAGTGTAAAGCAAGACTTGCGCGAAATCGGCAAGAAATTAACTAACCTTAGGGGGTCTCTTTGACTTAGACCTCAAGCAGGAGATGATCGCCAACTTCGAGGAGAAGATGGCTGCTCCGGATTTCTGGGATGATAATGAGAAGGCGCAGGGCGTTATTGCCGAAATGAACGCTGTTAAATCCAGTGTGGACCAATATCAGAAGCTGCAGCAGGAATATGACGATGCGCTGCTTATGGCCGAACTTGCCGAGGAAGAAGGCGACGAGGAACTGGCTGCCGAGATCGGAACAAATGTATCAGCGCTGACGGGCAAGCTTGAGGAATTTGAACTTCAGCTCCTGCTTAATCAGCCTTACGATAAGCTGAATGCCATTCTGGAGCTCCACCCAGGCGCAGGCGGAACCGAATCCCAGGACTGGGGCCAGATGCTACTCAGAATGTATACCCGGTGGGCGGAGAAGCGCGGTTTCAAGGTGGAGGTTCTGGACTATCTGCCAGGAGATGAAGCTGGAATCAAAAGCGTAACGCTGCTGATCAAAGGCTATAACGCATATGGCTATCTGAAAGCGGAAAAAGGCGTTCACCGTCTGGTGCGCATTTCCCCGTTCGATGCTTCCGGCCGCCGGCATACCTCATTTGTATCCTGCGATGTGGTGCCGGAAATCAATGAAGACATCGACATTGAGATCCGCACCGAGGATCTGAAGATCGATACGTACCGGGCTACCGGTGCGGGCGGACAGCATATCAATACGACAGATTCGGCGGTCCGGATTACCCACCAGCCGACCGGCATAGTCGTTACCTGTCAGAATGAACGCTCCCAGATTAAGAACCGGGAGCGCGCGATGACGATGCTGCGTTCCAAGCTGTACGAGCGCAAGCTGGAAGAGCAGCAGCGTGAGCTGGACGAGATCCGCGGCGAGCAGTCGGATATTGCTTGGGGCAGCCAGATCCGTTCCTATGTCTTCCACCCGTACAGCATGGTTAAGGACCACCGGACCTCAGTGGAGACGGGTAATGTCGGTTCTGTGATGGACGGCGATCTGGACGCCTTTATCGACGGATATTTACGCAGCCAGATCAAGACCGAGGCCGAATAACCAATGTCCAAAATAAAGACACGGAGCAGGGCGCCGCTTATTCCGCTGAACGGACCGCTCCGTCATCTTGCGGACACGACGATGATCACCGTCGGCTCGCTCATTACCGCGCTCGCTTTCAACTTGTTCTTGCTGCCGAACCGGATCGCTTCCGGCGGCGTATCGGGCTTGTCTGTTTTGGCAGAGTCGTGGTTGAGAGCGGAGCCGGCTTTTACCCAGTGGGCGCTCAACATCCCGCTCTTTATACTTGGCGTATTCATCCTGGGCCGGAATTATGGGCTCCGGTCACTGCTGGGCAGCATTGTGCTGCCGCTGTTCATTTACTTGACCAAAGACGGTCCGGTGCCGACCGCTAATCCTCTGCTGGCCTCTATCTACGGCGGAATTGGCGTCGGTCTCGGTCTTGGCCTGGTGTTCCGGGGACGCGGCTCGACAGGGGGCCTTACGATTCTGGCGCAGATTATCCAGAAGGTGACCGGCCTCAGCTTCTCCATGTCCGTCGTCCTGTTAGACGGCACGGTGATTACGCTGGCGGCATTCGTGCTGGGGATGGAGCAGGCGATGTACGCGCTGATCGGCCTGTTCGTAACAGGCAGAGTGATCGACGCGCTGGAAGTGGGCTTCAGTTACACGAAGGTGGCGTATATCATTTCTGACCATACGGAGGCGATCTCCGAGGCGATTCTGAATGATTTGGACCGGGGCCTAACGAAGCTGGAGGCTCAAGGCGGATATACCGGCGACAGCCGCACGGTGCTGATGGTAGCGGTTGGACAGAATGAGACGTCCCGTCTGAAGGCGATTGTTCGCTCGGTGGACCCTGGGGCGTTCGTTATTATCAGCGACGCGCATGAGGTGCTGGGCAAAGGGTTCAAGAGAGAAGCGTAGTTTTTCCTGTGTTTAATAGGAGAAGCGGCGCTTCTTTTTTTTCGAAATATAAGAAAGTGAAAATTGAACAAGATAAGGGAGGAATCCACGACTCTTGCCGGATATAAATGTTACATAATCTGTTGTATTTATATTAATCCGGTTGTATAATAATACATATTTCTTAGGACGGCGGATAGTGGAGATATCCGGTATAATAGTGAGAAAAGGCAGGAGGAACGGGAATGACGGTGGAAGGCAAGCTAAGGGCGGCAATCGTGGGATCGACAGGGTATGGAGGCGTGGAACTGATCAGGCTGCTGCAGGGTCATCCGAAAGTTGAGATCACTTCAGTAATATCCTCTTCAAGCGCGGGGACGCCGATCGAAGAAGGATTTCCGCATTTAACCGGCGTGCTGAGCAAGAATCTGGACGGCGTGGATGCGGCGGAGATTAAGGAGAGGGCGGATGTCGTGTTCACGGCAACGCCGCACGGCGTCAGCGCCAAGCTCGTTCCGCAGCTGCTGGAGGCGGGGCTTAAGGTTGTGGATCTGTCCGGTGATTTCCGGTTGAAAGACGGCGGCGAATACGAGCTCTGGTATAAACATCCGGCTCCGCAGGAGAGTTATTTAGAGCAGGCGGTCTATGGGCTGTGCGAGGTGTTCGGAGAACGCGTGGCCGGCGCGGAGTTCATCTCTAATCCGGGCTGCTATCCGACAGCAACGCTGCTTGGTCTGATTCCGGCGGTTAAGGCGGGCTGGATCAAGCCGGAGAGCATTATCGTCGACGCGAAATCGGGCGTATCGGGCGCTGGACGCGGAGTGAACGTGGGCGTTCATTATGCGGAAGTGAATGAGAATTTCAAAGCTTATAAGATCAACAAGCATCAGCATACCCCTGAAATCGAGCAGGTTCTCACTGAGATTGCCGGGGAAAAGGTGACGGTAACGTTCACCACCCATCTCGTTCCGATGACGCGGGGGATTATGACCACGATCTATGCGGGGTTGACCGGGGATTACAGCGAGCAGGACTTTATTGAATTGTATCGCAGCTATTATGAGGGCAGATCTTTTGTCCGGGTGCGTAATGCCGGAATCTGGCCGGCGACCAAGGAAGTCAGCGGATCGAATTATTGCGACATCGGATTTGCGGCGGATGCCCGTACAGGACGGATCACCATTATTTCGGTTATCGACAATCTGGTAAAAGGCGCTGCGGGGCAGGCTATTCAGAATCTCAATTTGATGATGGGATGGGAGGAAACCCTTGGACTCGGCTACACGCCTGTGTATCCGTAAAGCTAAGCGGGAAATAAGAACATGAGCGAGAAGCTGTACACCGTCGTGGAAGGCGGAAGCATTACGACACCAAGAGGATTTATATCTGGAGGCCTGCACTGCGGCTTGAAAAAAACCGACCGCAACGATCTCGCAGCCATACTGTGCGAGGTGCCGGCAACGGCTGCGGCGGTATATACGACGAATCTGTTCCAGGCTGCTCCTCTAAAGGTAACACGGGAAAGCCTCGGCAGCGGAGTTCTTCGGGCTGTAGTTGTCAACAGCGGCAATGCCAATGCCTGCACCGGAGAACATGGCGAGGCCGATGCCTATGAGATGCGGGCGGCTGCCGCTCAGCATTTGGGCGTAAGCGAGGACGATGTGGCGGTTGCATCGACGGGCGTCATTGGCGAGCTGCTGAAGATGGACCGTGTACGCAGCGGCCTGGCCGCTCTACCGGAGAAGCTTTCGGGTGATGCGGACGGAGCGGAGGAGTTCTGCCAGGCGATTTTGACCACCGATTTGGTGAAAAAGGAATGCTGCGTAAAGGTATGGATCGGGGATACGGAAGTCTTGATCGCCGGCGCGGCGAAGGGTTCCGGCATGATTCATCCGAATATGGCCACCATGCTCGGCTTTATGACGACGGATGCCGCCATTGGGCAGGAGGAGCTTCAGACGCTGCTGCGCAAGGCGACGGATACGACCTTCAATATGATTACCGTGGACGGGGATACAAGCACGAACGATATGCTGGTCGCGATGGCCAGTGGTCTGGCCGGAAACGAAGAGCTGAATAAGCTGCATCCGGATTGGGAAGCTTTTGAAGCGGCGTTTACACATGTGTGCCGCCATCTTGCAATGGCGATTGCCAGAGACGGCGAAGGCGCAACCCATTTGGTGGAGGTACAGGTTAGCGGCGCGGGCGACGAAGCGGCGGCGCGCGCGATTGCGAAGACTGTCGTAGGCTCCAGCCTGGTTAAATCCGCCATATTCGGCGCGGATGCGAACTGGGGACGGATTATTGCCGCAGTCGGCCGAGCGGGCGTTCCGGTAACGGTAGATAAGGTGGATATATCGCTGGGCGCGATCGAGGTGCTGCGCCAATCGAAGCCGGTGGCTTTTGACGAAGCGGAAGCCTTGGCCTATTTGCAGGGGGATACTACACTTATTACCGTGAATTTGGCAGACGGAGAGGGCAGCGCCACCGCATGGGGCTGCGATCTGACGTATGATTATGTGCGGATTAACGCCGCATACCGGACGTAAGAGACGGGCCTCGGCCAATTGCTGCAGAGCATTTACAGATGGCGGCATAATACAGCCTTTTATAAGGAAGGATAACGAAACTCATGAGCGATGCATATGAACCTAATAGCGCGGGCAATGAGAGAATGTTCGTGATGAAGTGCGGCGGCAGTACGCTGACCGCGCTTCCGGATTCTTTTTTTGATGAGCTCCGGCATCTGCAGGAGGATGGTGTACAGCCGATTATCGTTCACGGCGGCGGACCGGCGATATCGGGAAATCTGGCTCGTCTCGGCATCGAGAGCAGCTTTGTGAACGGCCTGCGGGTGACGACCGAGGAAGTGCTCGACGTTGTAGAAATGACGCTGTCGGGCAGCATCAACAAGGCGATTGTAAGGCGAATTCAGGGGAGCGGCGGCAGGGCGATCGGCTTATCCGGCGTGGATGGCAACCTTATTACCGCCGCTCCCGTGGCGAACAGCGACGAGGTAGGGCTTGTAGGCCATGTGACCGGGGTGAAGGCGGAAATTATTGCGGGTATTCTGGCGCTCGGCTATATGCCTATTATTGCGCCGCTTGGCGTGGATAATGCTGGGCAGCGGTACAATATCAACGCCGATACGGCAGCTGGAGCGGTCGCTTCCTACATGAAGTCGCCGCAAATGATTGTGGTGACCGATGTTCCGGGAATTTTGACGACTGCGGAAGACGGAACCAAGAAGGTTCTGCCGATGGTGACGGTTGCCGAGATTGACAACATGATCGACAGCGGCGAGATTTACGGGGGGATGATCCCCAAGGTCCGAGCGGCGGTGGACTGTATCCAGGGCAGCGTGTCCGAGGTCGTCATTGTCGACGGCAAGGAGCCGGGAGTGCTGAGCCGGGTGCTGTCCGGTGAAACCATCGGGACGCGGATCGTACGGGAGTAAGGGGAATAGCGGAAATTCAGGCACACGGCAAAGGGCGGTATATGCGGAACGCCGGAGCCTGCTGGATTTGAGCAAGTAAATAATGCCGGAAGCCGCGTCAGGCGGCGGGGCGGGGGAGAGTGAATGGAAATGAGCAAGCTTACGCAGGCAGAAAATCATTCTTTGAAGGAAGTACAGGTCGCGGACACGGGAGCGGGAATCAGCACGGCGGGTCAGCCGGCGGCTTCCGGCAAGCTGGAACATGTTTTTCCTTCCTATGCGAGATACGATATCAGTCTGGTTAAGGGTAAAGGAAGCTGGGTATGGGACGACAAAGGCAATAAATATCTTGACTTCACCTCCGGTCTGGCGGTGACCAGCCTTGGACACGCTCCGGAGAAGGTTGGCGAGAAATTGAAAGCCCAGATCGATACGCTGTGGCATGTATCCAACCTGTTCCACATTCCTGGTCAGGACAAAGTGGCTGAGCTGTTGACCGCCAATAGCTGCGCGGATCAGGTGTTCTTCTGCAACAGCGGAGCGGAATCGAATGAAGCTGCGATCAAGCTGGCGCGCCGCTATCACCAGAAGGTGAAAGGCACGGGCCGCTACGAGATCATTACATTCGAGCAGTCTTTCCACGGACGCACGCTGGCGACGCTGACGGCAACGGGACAGCAGAAGGTAAAAGACGGTTATCTGCCGCTGCCGCAGGGCTTTGTGACGGTGCCTCTCCATGATCTTCCGGCGCTCGAAGCGGCCATCGGAGAAAACACAGCCGCGATCATGCTGGAGATGGTGCTGGCAGAAGGCGGCGTGCTTGAGGTGCAGCCGGAGTTCTTGAACAGCGTCGTGGCGCTGTGTAAGCAGCACGGCCTGCTGCTGATCGTGGATGAAGTGCAGACCGGAATGGGCCGCACGGGCAAGCTGTTCGCGCATCAGCATTACGGCATTGAGCCGGATATTTTCACGGTGGCCAAGGGCATAGCGAGCGGCTTCCCGGCTGGAGTCATGCTGGCGAAGGGCTATCTGCGCGAGGCGTTCACTCCGGGCAGCCATGCTTCGACGTTCGGCGGCACGCCGCTGGCGACGGCGGTTATAGCGGCTACCATCGAGACGATGCTGGAGGATGATCTTCCAGAGCGCGCGGCTGAGTCCGGCGAATATTTGACCGGGCTGCTGAAAGAGAAGCTGGCCGATTGTCCATTCGTAGTGGACGTCCGCGGCAAAGGTCTATTGATCGGCATTGAGTGCCAATCTCCCGTTGGCGAGATCGTGCTGGCCGGCCAATCCAAGGGTCTGCTGTTCGTCACGGCCGGAACCCATGTCATCCGTCTGCTGCCGAACCTTTATGTAAGCAAGGAAGAAATTCGCCAGGCGGTGGACATCCTTTCGGATCTCATTCATACTTATGCTGACGAGCATCAGGCTAAGTGAGCGCAAAGCGGACACTGCAAGCAATAAATTAACGGGTAACTATTCCCGCAGCATAGATAGGCTTTAGTGCAACCTTCCCTTTTTTGCAGGGTTGTTTGACAGAGCTATATTGTGAATAACAAGGAGGAACGGATTCATGGGTCAGGGCATCACGGACAACACACAGGGCATCGTGCTCAAAGGCCGGGATTTTCTGGAGCTGGACGACTACAGTACGGAAGAAATCCAGTATCTGATCGATCTGGCGATCGAGCTGAAGCGCAAGCAGAAGAACGGTGAAGTATATCAGCCGCTGCTGGGCAAGACGATCGGTCTTATTTTTGAAAAATCATCCACACGCACGCGCGTATCCTTCGAGGTGGGCATGTATCAGCTTGGCGGACATGCTCTGTTCCTGAGCAAGAACGACATTCAGCTTGGACGCGGCGAGACGGTGGGCGATACGGCGCAGGTCATGTCGCGTTATCTGGACGGCATCATGATCCGCACATTCGGGCATGACAAGGTCGAAGAGCTGGCCCGCTACGCGTCGGTGCCCGTTATTAACGGCCTGAGCGATTTGGCGCATCCGTGCCAGGTGCTGGCCGATTATCAAACGGTTTATGAGCACAAAGGCCGCTTGAAGGGCCTGAAGCTTGCCTATATCGGCGATGGCAACAATATGGCGCATTCCCTGCTGCTGGGCGGGGCGAAGCTCGGCGTCCATGTGTCGGTAGCGGGACCGGAAGGCTACGAGCCGGATGCAGCCGTTGTGGCCAAGGCGCGGGAAATCGCCAAAGAGACCGGCTCCGAGATCGTGATTACGCGCAGTCCGGAGGAAGCGGTGAAGGATGCGGATGTTATCTATACGGACGTATGGGCGAGCATGGGCTTTGAGGAAGAGCAGCTCAAGCGGGAAGCCGCGTTCAAGGATTATCAGGTAAACGAGGAGCTCGTCAAAGGCGCGAAGAGCGACTATATGTTCCTGCACTGCCTGCCTGCCCACCGGGGCGAGGAAGTGACCGCTGGAATTATCGACGGACCGAACTCCTACATTTTCGATGAGGCGGAGAATCGGCTGCATGCGCAAAAAGCGTTGATGGCCGCCCTGATGGGCTAATCTGTCCGGCTTAGCGTTGATTCACAGCGAGAAATCCCTTAAGCAGAAAGGAAGAATTTTTTAATGGCAAAAGAAAAAATCGTGCTCGCCTATTCCGGCGGCCTGGATACCTCGGTCATTCTGAAATGGCTGAAAGAAACGTACGACGCGGAAATTATTGCTTTTACGGCCGATATCGGCCAGAAGGAAGAGCTGGACGGTCTGGAGGAAAAAGCGCTCGCAACCGGCGCGTCGAAAGTTTATATCGACGACCTGCGCGAGGAATTCGCCAAGGATTTCATCTACCCGATGTTCCAGGCCGGGGCGCTGTATGAAGGGCAGTACCTGCTCGGCACCAGTATCGCCCGCCCGCTGATCGCCAAGCGCATGGTCGACATCGCTATTGCAGAAGGCGCGACAGCGATTGCTCACGGCGCTACCGGCAAAGGCAACGACCAGGTGCGCTTTGAGCTTGGCGCGGCTGGCCTTGCTCCGAATATCAAGGTGATCGCGCCTTGGCGGCTTGAAGAGTTCCGTAACCAGTTCCCTGGCCGCGCGGAAATGATCGCCTACGCGGAAGCGAACGGCATCCCGGTTCAGGCATCGGCGGCGAAGCCGTATTCAATGGACCGCAATCTGCTGCATATTAGCTACGAGAGCGGCGTCCTGGAAGATCCGTGGTTCGACGCCAGCGCGCCGGAGAACAAGGAAATGTTCCTGCTGACGAATGCGCCGGAAGACGCTCCGGATCAGCCGGAGTATATCGAACTGGAATTCCTGAAAGGCGACTGCGTTGCCCTTAACGGCGAGCCGCTTGCGCCTTTGCAGGTAATGGAGAAGCTGAACGAGCTGGGCGGCAAGCACGGTATCGGTCGCGTGGACATGGTGGAGAACCGCTTCGTCGGCATGAAGAGCCGTGGGGTATACGAGACTCCTGGCGGCACTATCCTGTTCACCGCCCACCGCAAAATGGAATCCATCACGATGGACCGTGAAGTGATGAACGTCCGCGACAGCCTGATTACCCGTTACAGCACGCTGGTATACAACGGTTTCTGGTTTGCTCCGGAACGCAAAGCCATTCAGGCGCTTGTGACTGAGAGCCAGCAGAACGTAACCGGAACCGTACGCCTCAAGCTGTATAAAGGGAACATTATCGCCGCAGGCGTTAAGAGTCCGGTCAGCCTGTACAATCCGAATATCGCGACGATGGAGGCCGACCCGACACAGGCCTATGATCAGGGCGACGCTACGGGCTTCATCCGCCTGAACGCGCTGCGCCTGAAGGTTTCCACCGGAGTGGCTGAATCGGCGAAATAAGGCAACCTGAGCAATAAGGTATACCCGGGACTGGGGAGCGGCAGTATATCCTCACAAGCCCGGGTTTTTCCATGAAAGCGCACGGAAGAGATCTATTTTGAAAAGGGGGAATCGAGCAGTGAGCAAGCTGTGGGGTGGACGTTTCACCAAAGGAACAAATAAGCTTGTGGAGGAGTACACAGCCTCCATCGGCTTCGATAAAGCGCTGGCAGAAGAAGATGTGCAGGGCAGTCTGGCGCATGTGACGATGCTTGGCAAATGCGGGATTTTGCCGCAGGAAGATGTGGAAACAATTAAGCAGGGTCTTCAGAAGGTGCTGGAAAAGGTTCGCGCCGGAGAGGTTGAATTTTCCGTCTCGGACGAAGACATTCATATGAACATCGAGAAGCAGCTGATCGGGGAGATCGGGCCGGTCGGCGGCAAGCTGCATACAGGACGCAGCCGCAACGACCAGGTGGCGACGGATATGCATTTGTATTTGCGCAACCGGGTCGTGGAGCTGACCGACCTGCTGCATGGGCTTCAAGAAGCGCTGATTGAGCAGGCCAAGGACAACGTGGAGACGATTCTGCCGGGCTATACGCATTTGCAGCGGGCGCAGCCGATTCTGTTCGCGCATCATCTGCTCGCCTATGTCTCGATGTTCCGCCGGGACGCGGAGCGGCTGACGGACAGCTACAAGCGCATCAATGTGCTGCCGCTGGGCGCCGGAGCGCTGGCGGGAACGACCTTCCCGATTGACCGGCATTTTGTAGCGGAACAGCTCGGTTTTGACGGCGTCTATGAGAACAGTCTGGATGCGGTCAGCGACCGCGATTTCATCGTTGAGTTCCTGGCGAACGCCTCGCTGATCATGACGCATCTGTCGCGTCTGAGCGAAGAGCTGGTGCTGTGGAGCAGCACGGAGTTCAGCTTCGTGGAGCTGGATGACGCTTTCTGTACAGGCAGCAGCATTATGCCGCAGAAGAAGAATCCGGACGTGCCGGAGCTTGTGCGCGGCAAGACGGGCCGTGTCTATGGCAACCTGATCGGGCTGTTGACGGCGCTGAAATCTCTGCCGCTCGCGTACAACAAGGACATGCAGGAAGACAAGGAAGGCATGTTCGACACGGTTGCGACGCTGACAGGCGCCCTGCAATTGTTCGCGCCGATGATTGCGACGATGAAGGTCAACAAGGGACGGATGCGGGAAGCGGTGAACACCGATTTCTCCAACGCGACGGATATTGCGGACTTCCTGGTCGGGAAAGGGCTGCCGTTCCGCCAGGCGCATGAGGTCATCGGAAAAACGGTGCTGTACTGCATCAATGAAGGCAAATTCCTGCTCGATCTGACGCTGGATGAGTTCAAACAGTTCTCGCCGCTGTTCGACGAGAATATTTACGCCGTGCTTCAGCCGGAAGCGGTTGTCAATGCGCGTAATGTGTACGGCGGAACGGCAACGGTGCAGGTGCAGGCGGCGATCGGGCGGGCGGAAGAGAGTCTGCTCGAAGCGAAAAAATGGGTTGCGGAGCATGCAGCGAAACTCTAAACGTGTCATCCGGCAAAAAGAGAATCAAGAGGCCATCCGAGTAGGCATCACGGGTTCCGTTTTGAGGTAATAATTAACTAAAAATGACATTCAAACTGATAACAGTTGGGATGTCATTTTTTCTATATATACGAGGGAATAAAGTTTGGCATGCGATCGATGCAATCAATAAAGTTAAAGACCTGCAACGATATATCCTTTTTCTACAAATGTTAATTCAAGAGGGACCATTCCTGCGCAGATACATGTTTTCCCTACTTGACCTCATGTTATGGCAGAAATAGCTTGAAATTCCTGCACGATCGCAGCTCTTTTTCAATCGTTCAAAGGATGAGCGAAAGAAAATGTACTTACGCAGTTTTGACTACACCCGAAAAGGGGATACGTTAGGGTTAGAAGAGCGGCGCTCTTTTTCGTGAACATATTCTATACTCTCAGCGGCAGCCAGGCCAGCACATCCTGAATTTTGACATCCCAATTGCCCCATTAGGTCCTCGTCCGTTCCTGAGATATCCTCATTGCCAAAAATCATTTCAAATTTTTGTTTGGACATAGCGTTGCCATGGTTGATATGAAGATGCGCCACATCGAGCGCTCCGGATAAGCTGGCAGCCGCGGCAAAAGCCTCCGGCTTGCGAAGCCCCAGCCTTCTGCAAAAGTGAGGGAGGGCCGGCCGGCAGCACAGCTGAAGGAGAACAAGCCACGCTAAAGCTATATACGAATGTGTTATTATGCTGGAATCGGCGCTTTTGGATAACTTGTTCTAAATGCAGAGGTGAGGGGGAGCTAAGGTATAGATTGGAGCGGAAAGTAAGGGGAAGGAGAGGCGTGTCCAACTATGACTGCCGGGCGAGTAAATCGGAGACATAGACGGCTCCGGCCAGCTTGCCGCCGTCAGTGATGATAATGCAGTCATTCTGCTGCATGGGATGGCGGTCCATCGCCATTGCCAGAACCGCAGACGGTTCAGCGGTGATGTCGACAATCAGCGGGTCTTTTTGAGCAAACTTCATTGCTGGTTCCTTGTAGAATGTGTCCATTCCGAACCGGCCGGATACTTTTAAAAAGAATTTCTCGCTCATGAGCAGCCCCACCGGCTCGTCCGCAGGGCTACAGAGGACAAGACACTTGGACTCCGGGTGATTGAACATCAGGCGAAGCGCTTGGCGGCAGGTGCTGTAATCATAAACGATCGGTGCAGGTCGCATAAGATCGGCCAGCTTAACAGTGGTGGATATTGCCGTTGTTGTCACGATAAGTCATCCCTTTCTGAATATAGTGATTACTTGAGTATATCATCAGTATATCAGCAGATTGTAAAGGGGACGGCTTGCTTAGGTAAAGCAAGAATTAAATATGTTGGGCGGCACTCCAAGCCTGCTTGCTTAAGCGCCGCCCGGTCCATTTAATCTCCCAGAGACACCTAATTATTCTTCCTTATTCCATCCTCCACCAGCGGATGCTCAGAGGGCTCCGGGGAGGATGGTCTTGCTCCGCCTGAACCGACGGCGACAAGGGCATGCTGCGGCCGGTAGGTGTCGCGCGACAGTTTTTTTCTGTCTACGGCCTTGCCGTCCACCTTGCGGGTGAGGTAGGTCTCAACGACATATCCGGCTTTGCCGTTCTGGAGCGTACGCGAAGCCCCGGCCGGCAGGGTTGCATCGGAAACCGTCCGGCTGCCGGGAGTTAGGATATCCACGGTCCGAGACTCAACCTCGTACGATACGTTTTGCGGGAAGGTACCAAAGAGCTTGACGGTCAGCCTGCGTCCCTGCACGGCGGATCGGATTAATAAATAGCGGCCGGTATTATTGCGGAAACGGAAATTGATCGACCCCTGGGAGAAGGTCGCATCCTGGCCCTTGGGCAGGTAGCTTACCGGCAGGGAGTGGTTGCGCCGCTCCACGATTTCAAGTCCCGTGCGCAGCGCCGCATTGTACAGCGTGCTGGACACTTGGCAGATGCCGCCGCCGATGCCCGGCTGAAGCTTGCCGCTCACAATGACCGGCGCTTCGCGGAAGCCGGTGGTTTTCTCCGCTTTTTCGATTGCTTTGCCGTAGTCGAATATTCCCCCCGGGGGAAGGAGCGTATCATTCACCGCATTAGCGGCGGATTCCACGTTGTAGCTTCTACCCGGTCCGCTTGAGCCCAGCGAGGTGCTGAATTCGGAAATTTTGCGCGCCACTCCCTGCTCCCGCAGCGACTCTACCGTCACATCCGGCTGCACGATTTTAAGCGGAAGCTTAGCGGTAATGCCCGTGCTCCGCACAGCGTCTAACTGGTCGAAGCTTCCCGGAATCCCGGCCCGAAGCGAAGCTTCCATGCCGTTCCAGTCAACCCTGCGGGAGGTCTCCCCCGGTGTATAGACAATTTGGTCGCTCTCCGTAATTCTCCGGGTGGCATTCACGGGTTCGCCGAAAGTAGTCCGCTCCCATTGGGGACTCAAAGTGCGTTTCAGCACTGCGCTGTCCCAGCCGGCTTCAAGGCCCCATATCTTCGCGAAACCGCGGCGGGCCTTGACCCGCTCCAGCAGGCTCCCGTCCGTCAGCCGGTTCAGGCTCTGCAAAAACCCGTCAGCATGATATGTAACCCCAGCTTCCTTAAGTGTAATCCGAATTTCCGTCTCCCCGTCTCCCGTTAGTGTGATCGGGATTTCATGCAGCGCTTGTAGCTTCCGGTCCAGTTCCGCACGCGCCTGCGCGATATCCATTCCGCCGACACTCCAGCCCGCAAGCATGGTCCCCTTCGGCACACTGCGCTGTCCCGCATATAAATACAGCCCCCCGTATACTAGCGAAGCCGCTAAAATCAGTCCGATTAGCGCAATCAGGGCGCCATGTGTTTTTCTCATCGCAATGTCGTCTCCTCTGATACCGAAAATTTGCGCCAAGAGGCGCCGGTTCTGCCGCATAGGTCTTTAGAAATAGGGTCCGCCATGCCGATATAGTTATAAGGACGCGGGCCCAGGATTGATCATTCAAATATATGCAGGGTCCCAGCAAAACTTTCGGGTACTCAAGCAGTTACGGATTTGTTACAATAGATACGTCTGTGGTCATATCGCAGTTTATGAAAGCTTTACAGTGAATGCCGAAGAGCGTGGAACGGATAAGTCAGAATCGGGAAGTGATAAAGATGATCGAAATGCAGGATATCTGGAAGACATATCCAAATGGCACCCATGCACTTCAAGGAGTGTCGGTCAAAATCGACCGCAACGAATTCGTATATATCGTCGGCCCGTCGGGCGCGGGCAAATCGACGTTCATGAAATTGATTTATAGAGAAGAAGCGCCGACCAAGGGCCAGATTTCCGTGGGGGGGTTCAATATCGGCAAGCTGAAGCCGCGCAAAATCCCCTACGTCCGCCGCAATATCGGCGTAGTATTCCAGGATTTCAGGCTGCTTCCGAAGCTGACGGCTTTTGAAAATATCGCGTTTGCGATGGAGGTTATCGAAGCGCCGAAAAAGCAGATCAAGAAACGGGTGAACGAAGTGCTAGATCTGGTGGGCCTGCGTTCCAAAGCGAATCGCGAGCCTTCCCAGCTCTCCGGCGGGGAACAGCAGCGGATCGCCATCGCCCGGGCTATCGTCAACAATCCCTCGGTCATTGTGGCGGACGAGCCTACGGGCAATTTGGACCCGGAGACGTCATGGGGCATTATGCAGCTGCTGGATGAAATTAATTTTCGCGGCACAACGATAGTCATGGCCACCCATAACCGGGATATCGTGAACAAAATGCGCAAACGCGTGCTAGCCATCGAGCATGGACTGATCGTCAGAGACCAACTGAGAGGAGAATACGGATATGAGTTTTAAAACCTTCTTGCGGCATGTGCGGGAAGGCTTCAAGAACGTATTCCGCAACGGCTGGATGTCGGTGGCCTCCATCACATCCATTGTCGTCTCCTTGCTCGTGCTGGGCGTCTTTATTTTATTGGTATTAAATGTGAATTCACTGGCGGACAAGGCGGACAGTCAAGTGCAGATCACCGTTCATTTGACGCTGGAGACAAATCAAGCGCTGCGAGAGACGCTCCAGAATGAGATCGGCAGCATGCCCGAGGTCAGCAAAATCGAGTTCGTCCCCAAAGATCAGGGACTGGAAGAGCTGCGAAAGGATTTGGGGCCGGATGCCGACAACATACTGGAAGGGTTCGACAAAGACAATAACCCACTTAATGACGCTTTCCGGGTGGAAGTTGTGAAGGCGACGACCGTGCCGTTTGTGGCGGATAAGATCAAGGCGCTGAACGATACACACCCCGAGAAACCGATCTACAAGGTGAAATATGGGGAGGGCGCAGTGGAGACTCTGTTCAAAATCACGCGCACGGTCCGCAACGTCGGGTTTGTTTTTGTCGCAGGGCTCGGTGTCATGTCGATGTTCCTGATTTCCAATACGATCCGGGTGACCATACTGGCCCGCCGCAAGGAGATTGGAATTATGAAGCTGGTGGGGGCGACGAATGCTTTTATCCGCTGGCCGTTCTTTATCGAGGGCGCGCTGATCGGGCTGCTTGGCTCGCTGATTACCGTCGGGGTACTGTATGCCGGGTATTCCGGTCTGAATACATCCATGAAGGGTGATCCGCTGATGGGGTGGAGACTATTGCCCTTTACCGATATCTGGATGCAGCTGAGCGGTCTGCTGCTCGGACTTGGGGTGCTGATCGGCATCTGGGGAAGCACCGTGTCCATCCGCAAGTTTTTGAAGATCTGAATTATGAAGACAAAGGACGGGGAACGTGAGTTGAGAAAAATAGCCGCCGGTTTAGCCGTATTGCTGCTGTCTGCCGTAATGTTCCAGCCCTCGGAAGGATATGCCAAGAAACCAACCGTCGCCGAAATCGACAAGCAGCTTAAGCAGCTGCAGCAGGATGTGAAGAGTGCGAAATCGCAGCAGGAAAAAGCGGCTTCCCAAGGCCAACAGGCTCAGCACTACAAAAATAAGACGAACCAGAATCTGCAATATGTGCTCGGCCAGATTGGACTGGTAAAGGGCGAAATGAAGCAGATATCCGCCAAAATCGATAACACCGAGCAGTCGCTGAAGACGACGGCATCCGAACTGGACGCTGCGCAGGAGCGGGTGGATTCGCGGCAGAAGCTGATTGAATCCCGCGTGCGTCTCATGTATACGGATGGAGCGGTGTCTTACCTCGACGTGCTGCTCTCTTCCAAGAGCTTCTCGGATTTCCTTGACCGCGCGGATTCGCTTAAGCTAATCGTGGACCAGGACCAGGATTTGCTGGACCAGCATAAACGGGATGAAGCGACCGTTACCCAAAAGAAGAAAGAGCTGGAAGGGCAGTACGCCCAGGCCAAGCAGCTGTACACTGATCTGGAATCGCAGCGGAGCGTCTTGAAGGAGAAGGAAGCCGAGAAGCAGGAGCTGATCGCTTATTACGACAAAGCCATCGAAGATGCGGAGGATATCAGCCAGGAGCAGAACGCCAAGCTGGTACAGTTAGCAAGCCAGCGGGCGGCGCTCGAAGACCAGAAGGACAAGCTGAAGGCTGAAGAAGCGGCAAGAAGAGCGGCGGCGGCCAAGGCGGCAGCAGCAAAAAGAGCGGCCGAGGAAGCGGCGAGAAGAGCAGCGGCGGCAGCGGCCAGCAGCTCCGGCGATTCCGGCGCGGAGCATGGCGGCGATGACTCGAGCAGCACCTACGCCAGCGGCAGCGGTCCGCTGCTGCTGCCCGTGGGCAGCGCGCGGGTGTCTTCGCCGTACGGCTACCGGATTCATCCGGTGACGGGAGATCGCAAGCTGCATACCGGCGTTGACTTCGCCGTTCCGCAGGGCACGGACATTCATGCGGCCGAAGCGGGCACCGTCATTGTCGCGGAATGGTGGAGCGGCTACGGCTACTGCGTCGTTATCGATCACGGCGGCGGCATGTGGACGCTGTACGGACACATTCGCGAGGGCGGAATCAAGGTTAGCGTAGGAGACAAGGTGGAGCGCGGACAGACTATTGCGGAATCGGGCGCCACTGGCCGGGTAACAGGACCCCATCTTCACTTCGAAGTACGGATTGACGGAAAGCCCGTAGAACCGATGGATTACTTATGATTTAGCGGTATTATAAATAATATTTAGCATTACGGCATATACTGGAAGTCAGACCGATCTTACGGGACGGACCTCAGGCTGACGGCATGGTGGACAAGAAGGGACGGTGAAGGCTTCATGTTAAAAAAGAGCACAGCGGCTTTTATGGTTATCGCAGCTCTGCTGTGCGGCAGTCTGTTAACGCTGGCGGTGACGGGCTCGCTCTTTTCCGGACAAGCTGCCGGAGAAAGCGTGGCATCCGCCCCGGCAAGCGGCGGGCTTGCGCAGAGCGAAGCGAAGAAGCTTGGGACGACGCTTAGTCTGATCGAAAGAAATTACTACAAGAGCGTGGATCGAAGCAAGCTGATCGACGGCGCGGTTAACGGGATGATGGAAGCGCTCGGCGATCCTTATTCGAATTACATGGCCAAGGAAACGGCGGAGAAATTCGAAGAGAGCATTGAGGGCTCGTTCACCGGCATTGGAGCCGAGGTCGCCTCGGATGACGGCAAAGTCGTTGTCGTGTCGCCGATCAAAGGCTCGCCGGCGGAGAAGGCCGGAATTCAGGCGAAGGATATTATTGTCTCCGTGAACGGAACATCGCTTACAGGAATGGATTTGAACGACGCGGTCGCCAAAATTCGCGGCCCGAAAGGCAGCACAGCGGTTCTCGTCATCCAGCGAAGCGGTTCCGCTCAGCCCCTGACGTTCAATATCAAACGGGATAACGTGACACTGGAGACGGTCTACTCCTCCATGGAGAAGAACGGTGTTGGCGTGATCGAGATTACGCAGTTCTCGCTGAACACCGCCGACCGCTTCAAGGAAGAGTTGGCCAAGCTGGAGAAGAAGGGACTCAAAGGTCTTGTCATTGACGTCCGCAACGATCCCGGCGGCGTGCTGCCGGTTGTCATCGATATTGCCGAGCAGTTCGTGCCAAGAGGCAAGACGATCGTTCAAGTCGAGAACAAGAACAAGGAACGTGAACTCACGACCTCCAAGGGCAGAGGCAAGGATTATCCGGTCGCCGTCTTGATGAATAAAGGCAGCGCGAGCGCATCTGAGATCTTGGCGGGAGCGCTGCAGCAGTCCGCCGGAGCCAAGCTGATCGGCGATAATTCTTTCGGTAAGGGAACCGTGCAGACCAGCTTTGACAAGCAGCTTGGCGACGGCAGTCTGCTTAAGATTACGATCGCCAAATGGCTGACGCCGAACGGCAGCTGGATTCACGGCAAGGGAATTAAGCCGGATATCGCGGTGGCTCAGCCGGATTATTTTTCGGTGACGCCAATCGATAAGAGTGCACCGCTCCAGTACAACTCTAACAGCTCGAATGTGAAGAGCGCGCAGACGATGCTGGACGGTCTGGGCTATAAGCCGGGGCGCAAAGACGGATATTTTGACACCGGCACGAAGGACGCGGTGAAGAAATTCCAGAGCGCGGCCAAGCTGAAAGCTACCGGTATTATTGACGCCAAGACGGCGGAGGCGCTGGAAGCCGCCTTGATTAAGGCGATCCGAAACCCTGTGAACGACAATCAGCGCAACCGGGGAATTGAAGAGATACGGAAGGAAATCGGGGCGAAGGCGTCGAATTCATAAGAAGGCTGATTACAGCCTTCTTTTTTCATGCCGCTAAAGAGCGGAACCTAATATTTTCCGTTTAAAAAGCCTGTCTTTGACTATCCCATTCCATTAGAATAGAGGATGAAGCCGCGACTTAAGTTATCGCAGCCAAAGGAGCGTGACGATCGGTTTGAATGACATGCTGGAACTGCTGGCAAGCTTGGGGAATGCCGCGCTGCATATGCTGGCGCAGCCCTTTTATTATATCGCTTTGCTGTTCATGGCCCTCTATTACCGCAGGCAGACGCTGCTGGAGCGGCGGCTCATTCATGTAAAGCTGCACAGCTGGGGCAGGGAAATATGGCGCGCCATAGGGACGGGGCTGGCTGCGGGAATTCTCGTCTCGCTGGCAGCCATCCTGCTCGGCGTTTCGGTAACGGGTCCGGCAGTAGTCTGCATCTGGGTGGTCAGCCTGGCTCTGCTGCTGTTCCGGGTGCGGTACTTCTGCTTCGCGTATTCCATCGGCCTGCTTGGTATTATTCAGTTTGTCCTGTCCTTCTTCCCCGGCTTTCTTCCCGGGGGTCTCGGCGGTGAGGTCGTAGCAGCGGTAAGAGGAATGGATATTCCCGCACTGCTGGCTTTGGCAGCCATCCTGCATGTCGCCGAGGCACTGCTGGCCCGCTGGCAAGGTCCTCGGCTTGCGACGCCGCTGTTTCTGGAAGGCAAGCGCGGCCGCGTGGTGGGCGGATACCGGATGGAGGCATTCTGGCCGCTGCCGCTCTTCCTACTGATTCCCGCAGGCGCGGGAGCCGGCGTGCTGCCGTGGCCGACGCTGCTCGGCGGAGGCCTCGGCCTTGTCTCGCTGCCTGTCGTCATCGGCTTCAGCCAACTGACGACGGGCATGCTGCCGCAGAGCAAAGCGGCCCGCATCTCGGGACGGCTGCTGCTCTGCGGCGCCATCCTGCTGGGCCTCGCGCTGCTCGCGGCCCGGTACAGCCCGCTGACGCTGCTCGCGGCGCTCGCGGCTTTGCTGCTGCACGAAGGGCTGGTGTGGTACGGCGCTCTGGAGGAGCGCCGCAGCAGCCCCTTCTTCGTGCATCCGCCGCACGGCCTGAAGGTGCTGGCCGTGCTGCCCGGCAGCCCCGCGCAGGAGCTGGGCATCCTGCCGGGCGAGGTCTTGCTGAAGGTCAACGGCGAAGCGTTGACCGGCGAGGCGCAGCAGCTGCATGAGGCGCTGCGCAAGAGTCCGGCGTTCTGCAAGCTGGAGGTGCAGAACGCCGCAGGCGAGAGCAAGTACCTGCAGCGCGCCATTTACGACGGCGACCATCATCTGCTGGGCGTCATTTTGGCGCCCCAGCCGGATGAAGATACGACGGCACCGGAGAAGCCTGCCGGCATTGTGGGCATTGCCCTCATGACGACGGGCGCCCGCCGCAGGCCGTCCGTCGCCTCGGAGCTGCCGTCCCGGAGAGAGACGGCAGCTGCGCAAGAGGCAGCTACTGCGCGAGAGGCAGCGGCCGCGCAAGAGACAGCGGCTGCGCGAGAGACGACCGCTGCGCTGCCCGCGCCCGGATCGCCCGGACCGCTGCAAGGCTCCGGCGGAGCGAAATCGGCGAAACGATAAGCCCGCAACGAACGAATAATGGCGGCAAGCCGCATTGCGCCAACAGAACGGGACAAGCCCGGATTTACGAGAGATCGGAATCCGGGCTTTTGTTAAAAATAAGACGTTATAAGCTTCGCGCCTATCGTTTGGTCTTATATTTCTACGAGAAACGGTACCGTCCCTAAAAGGACGGCGAAGCCGTTTCTTTTTGCCTCGTTCTTCTGCTGCAATATTAAATCGGCCGCCGCAGCGGGCAGCAGCGGTTCCCAAGCTCGGCTACTTCGGCATGTACTGGTGCATACGCGTCCGCTTCCGATGTGCATGTACTGCTGCATACATGTCCGCTCCCGATGTGCATGTGCTTCTGTATAACGCGGACGCTCCCGATGTGCATATACTGCTGCATAATGCGAGCGCTCCCGGTGCGCATGTGTGCTGCATAACACAGACGCTCCCGATGTGCATGTGCTGCTGCATAACGCGGGCGCTCCCGATGTACGCTTAATACTGCACAACGTGCCCCTATAGGCATACGTGCTGGCCGCTCCCCGCGCGCTGAGCCCTGCATAACTCACGCCGGGAGAGGCCACCTTGCCGTCCATCGCTGCGCAGAGGCGAATGAAGGAACAATGGGGGCCGTTACTCAGCCTAAATAGGCGGAAATTTCCTGCAAACCTGCAGGTATTCCCGGTGGATTTCGTCCGGAAGAGGGAATTGCTGCTGTGGTGCAGTTATTTTGATGCTTGCACGCCGAAACGGGGAGAAGGGGGACGAAATGCCTGCGCATTTGCAGGAACGGGTCTAGGGAGCGATTTTTTACGAGAAATGGATGTACAAATGCAGTAATTTTTCGAAACCTCCTGCAGCAGCCGTCTACGTTGCCTTTACGGGAACGCTTCGCAGACCATTGTAAGGGGCAGCCCCCTAATTGGTGTCCACTCTGAGAGGCACCCCCGCTTGTTACCCACTGGAAGGTAAACCTCAGCCACTGGAAAGCAAACCTCAGCTCACTAGAAGGCAAGCCTCATCATCCCACTTAAGTCGTCCTCTCATGCTGAATTACATAGCAGGCACTGATCCTTTTTCTTGCTGAATCACACATGCAGGCACTGATTTCACAGGTGAAGCCGTCTTTTTGGCCTTCTACGAATGATGCTCGGATTCACCGCCCATTTTTCAAATAAAAAATAGCGATTTGCGTCCGGTCCCGGAGTCCCAGCTTGCTCAAAATTTCGGTTATGTAGTTCTTGACCGTGCCTTCGCTTAGGAATAGTTCAGCGGCAATTTCCTTGTTCGAATGTCCTTCGGCGATCGCTGCGACGACCGACTGCTCCGTCTTGGTTAGCCCGTATGATTCCAGCGGACAGGGGGATGTGGTTCCGGCTGCCGGCTGAAGAAAGCTCGCCAGCTTGCGGGCAATGTCGGGATGAATGAGCATATTGCCTTCATGGACCGTCTTGATGCCCTGGATAATGCGGTCCGGGGGGATATTTTTGAGCAGATAACCGCTGGCTCCGCCTTTGAGCGCCTCGATAATATATTCGTCATCGTCGAAGGTGGTCAGCATCAGCACGGCAGCCTGCGGATAACGCTGCTTGATCAGCCGCGCTCCCTCCACACCGTCAATGCCGGGCATGCGGATATCCATCAGCACGACATCGGCTTCCGCCCCGTTCTCCAGCAGCTTCAGCGCCTCGCCGCCATCTCCTGCGGCCCCCGTTACCTGAATATCCGGGTCCATGCCAATGAGCACCTTCAGACTTTCCCTTATAAAAGAATCGTCGTCCACGATTACGACTTTAATCATCTTGGAAGTTCCCCTTTCTGTAAAAAATCTGCTCTGCCGCTCTACATAATCTCACTTTGCTTATAGACCGGCAGCTTTGTTATGACAGTGAAGGGATATGCAGCCCGGACCTCGAATGTTCCGCCGACCAGCCGGGTTCGTTCCTCCATCCCTTTTAGCCCCATGCCTCCGGCAGCGCCGGTAAGCGGCAATCCCTGGTTCACGCCGGGCAACCGCTCCGGGCGAGGGCCTTTGTCCCGGTTGTTGCCGTTACGTTCCTGCAATCCCTGCTTCACGCCGGGCAACCGCTCCGAGGGTGTTCCATTGCCCCGGTTGTTGCCGCTCCTCTCCGCCATCTCGCCGCCGTATTCTTCCATTGTCTTTCCGTTATTGCTGATCTCCATCGTGACTTCGGACGGGCTGTAGCAGAGCTTGATGCCGACCGATGTCGCCTGCCCGTGCCGCAGTCCGTTGGTGATGGCTTCGCGGGCATTTTTGTACAGCACGACCTGAAAGCTCGGGTAGAGCGGAAAAGGCGCACCCTCGACCGTATATGAGGTCTCAATGCCGGTGTCCCGGCCGGTCTCCTCCAGCAGCCGGTCCAGGGCATAGGCTCCCTCAAGATGCGGACCCCGGCCGATGCGCCTTACGGCGGCGCGCAGGTCATCCATGCTCTCCGCAAGCTGATCGCGCACCTGCCGCATCATGGACATGCCCGCTTCCGGCGCGGAGGGAAGCGTGTGCAGGGCGGCTTCCATCATCATTTTGACGCGGATCAGCCGATGGCCGATATCGTCATGCAGCTGGCGGGAAATCCGGACCCGTTCCTCGGCTTGGGCGGCATTCTCTACTTGGGACGCGAATTGGAGCAGCCGATCACGGGCTTCGTCCAGCTCGAAATGCTTTTTGCGCAGCTCGTCATACAGATGCAGCGTCTCCTCCCGGCCGCGTCCCGCCGAGTGAAGCTGGGAGCACAGCACGGCAGCCAGCAGAAACACCAGATTCACCCAGGCGCGAATCACCGGAGCTTCTTCCATGACGGCAGCGTTCAGCACGGTCAGATGAATCCCCGCAAAAAGCAGAGGCAGCGAGCCGGGACGCAGGCGGAAATAGACCAGCAGCACAGACAGGGAGGGGAATACCATCAGGCTTCCGTACCTGGAGCACAGCCAGGAAGAGTACAGCATTTCCAGCGCGGCCATCCCTATGGTAAACCGTGCCGGCAGGCGCGCTCCCAGCGTTGCCAGCAGCAGCAGAATCAGCAGACGCAGGGTGAACCGGTCATAATTGGCATAGTCCTGAACGTACATCGAGATAAATGCCGGGATGGCAATGAGTCCATACCGCAGCAGCTTCAGCTCCTTGGTCACACGCCGTCATCCTTTTCACTAGAGATAAAGATTAAGTATCCTCCCCTGCAACCAGCCTTTTTTCAGTGAATGGCTAATCTTGGCAAGGGGGGTATCATCATACTTCCATCTTAGCACATCCTATATACTGCGGGACGCGGGTTTGGCCGCTTCTTCACAAGAGATGACTTAAGTCACCTTCACTTCATGACCTTCCGTACCTTCGGTGGCTTCGATGCTGCGCTACAATGAAAGCATGAAGAATAAGGGACAGGAGAGATGAACGATGGCACTTGCTTCACTAACCGATGTGATAAAAAGATATGACAGCAAGCTGACGGTGGATCATGTGAACCTAAGCATTAATGAAGGGGAAATATTCGGTCTGCTCGGTCCGAACGGCGCGGGCAAAAGCACGACGATCAGCATGCTCTGCGGCCTGCTGAAGATGGACGGGGGAAGCATAGTCATTGATGGTATTTCCGTAGCGAACCAGCCGCTTGAGGCCAAAAAAAGAATCGGGCTCGTCCCCCAGGATCTGGCGCTGTACGAAGACCTGACTGCCTGGGGAAATGCATCCTTTTTCGGCAAACTGTACGGCCTGCGCGGCGAATTGCTGAAGGAGCGGGTGCAGGAGGCGCTGGAGTTTACCGGACTCGCCGACCGTGCGAAAGAAAAGCCGTCCACTTTTTCCGGAGGGATGAAACGGCGGCTGAACATTGCCTGCGCCATTATGCACCGGCCCAAGCTGATTATTATGGATGAGCCGACGGTGGGAATCGACCCGCAATCCCGAAACCATATCCTTGAATCGGTTAAAGCGCTCAATAAGCTGGGCTCAACCGTCATCTATACGAGCCACTACATGGAAGAGGTTGAAGCGATATGCGACAGGGTGGCGATTATGGATAAGGGGCATATCATTGCTTGCGGGACGGAAAAAGAGCTGCGGGAACGGGTCGCCCACGAAGAGAAAATCATCATTAAAGCGGGCAGTATCACGCCAGACCTGATTCTGGAGCTTAAGCAGCATCCCCGGGTGACCCGGGTGGAAGCCGAAGGCGAGACGCTGGAGCTGTATCTGCCGTCGTCCCAAAGCGAGCTGCAGGATATCCTGTTTATTTTCGCCAAGCATGGGGGCGTCATTCAGACGCTGCAAATCGAGGAACCGGATCTGGAGACTTTATTCTTAAGCCTGACCGGACGGACTTTACGGGATTAGGAGGAGAGGGCTATGGCAAATATTTGGACAATTGCGGCGTATGAGCTGCGGCGCCTGCTCCGTTCCCGCTCGATGCTGATCAACCTGTTTCTGCTGCCGATTTTGCTGATTTTCCTGCTTGGCTCGGCGCTTTCCGGCGTTATGGGTGGAGGTAAGGACCAGAGGATCGATTCTTTCCGGGTGGGCATTGTCGATGCGGCAGCGAACCCCTCCGAGCGCTCGCAGCTGATAGGGAACTTCCTGAAGTCGCCAGAGGTCGCGGAGATCATTACACCGGAAACCGCAGACAGCCGGGAAGCGGCGGTAAGCGGCGTGCGTTCGGGAGAATACGGCTATGCCGTCATCGTTCCGGCGGGATTCGATAAGGATATCATGAGCGGGAAGGAAGCGCGGCTTGAATATATTCTCGGCAAAAACCGGACGGACAATATGGTCGCAGGAACCGTGTTCGATAATTTCCTGAGCAGCATCAATTATAAGCAGGCCGCTGCCATGACGCTTGGACCCCAGGCGATTAGCGCGATGACGGAGAGCGGAAAAGGCAATCCGGCCGTGGTGCTCGGCAAGTTGGATGAAGGAGGCCCAGCCTACACCGCTTCCCAGTATTACGCGGCTGCGATGCTTCTGATGTTCCTGCTAATGTGCGGACAGATGGTGATCACCAGCCTGTACAGTGAAAAGGATAACCATACATTGTTCCGGATCGGCTCCATGCCGGTGAAGGGCGGGGAACTCTTTATGGGAAAAATGCTTGGCATCGGACTCGTGTCCGTCCTGCAGTGCGCCTCCATTATTTTGGCTACACACTTTCTGTTCGGCGTGTACTGGGGCAACCGTCCGGGGCTGCTGGCGCTGGTATGTCTGTTAATGATTCTTGCTTCGCTGACCTTGTCGGTCATTATAGCTATGTTTGCCAGAACTGCAGCGTCGGCACGGTCCATTTCAGGCGGGCTGACGGTGGTAATGACGTTTATTAGCGGAGGGATGACTCCCCTGCCGGATTCCTGGGTGAACACGGGCGGCGCGATTTCAATCAATCACTGGGGGATGAGAGGCATCCTGCGAATGATGCTGGAA
The DNA here is from genome assembly GCF_000993825.1 of Paenibacillus durus ATCC 35681. Taxonomy (NCBI): domain Bacteria; kingdom Bacillati; phylum Bacillota; class Bacilli; order Caryophanales; family Paenibacillaceae; genus Paenibacillus; species Paenibacillus durus. The sequence continues at coordinate 4,282,468 of NZ_CP011114.1, read as the reverse complement.
TCCCCGTGGGCGCAAATTTCGGGCAGTATCACGATGCTGTCGCTGATCTGTCTCGTGCTGCTGGGCTTAGCATTTTTCTCGTACCGAAAGGTGGGTTACCATGCATAATATCATTACCATTGCCTGGAATTTGGTAAAGCGGATGATCGGCAGACGCAGAGGAGTGATCGCCTATATCCTTATGCCTGGCGTCATTGTTTCCGTCATTATATGGATGACCGGCGGCAACGTAGATCATAAGATGAATGTGCTGTACACAAATCTGGACAGCGGCCCCGCAGGAGCGCATGTCATTGCCGAACTGGAGAAGACCGGAGATTATACCTTGATTGAAAAAGAAGACGCGGGCGGGCTGCGCACTGGAGTTCTTAACGAGGAAGGCGGCGCGGGACTGGAAATTCCGGCAGGCTATTCGGCCTCGCTGCTCGCCGGGCAGGCGCCGCAGCTTCATATTTATGAATTGAAGACAACGGAGGCTTCAATCACGCTCAAAATGAAGGCCTCGGAAATCGGCGGAAGGCTGCGCGAAGTGGCCTCGGCGGTTGACGCGGCCGGAAAGGGAGCAGCCGCCGGGACGGCTGGAGGCACGGCTGGTGTTCAAGCAGCTAGTCCATCCATCGGTACAACCGGTATGGCAGGCGGAACAGCCTCCAGCTCAGCTGCCGCGCGGGAAGCGCAGTTGTCCGCTGTTCTGCAGCAGGCTGAGCTGCATCATGTGGGCAGCCAGAAGACCGACTATAACCTGTATCCCCGCGAAAGTCTGCGTATCGTTACCGGATTTATGCTGATGTTCCTGATGGCTATGGTTACAAGCTCCGTCTCGGTCATTATGGATGACCGCAAGCAGCGGACGATGATGCGGATGTTCAGCGCACCGGTTCGTTCTTATGAAATTGCGATCGGCAATTTTCTGGGCAGCTTTACGGTGGGCGTGATTCAGGTCGCCGCTGTGCTTCTGGTAGGCCGCTATGTGCTGAACTACAACTTTGAGCTTCCGATGTATCTATATTTTCTCATCCTGGCGGCGTTCATGCTGGTATGTATGGGGCTGGCAAGCACAGTTGCCGGACTTATCCGCAACCCGAACAATGCGGGAATGCTAAACGCACTCATCCTGACCCCGACCTGCATGCTAGGCGGCTGCTTCTGGCCAATCTCGATCATGCCGGACTATATGCAGAAGGCCGCGAACTTCGTCCCGCAAAAATGGGCGATTCAAGCGGCAGGCCTTGCTGCCACCGGCAGCGGCTGGAGCGAGCTGTGGCTGCCCTTTGCGGTGCTGGGCCTGATGGCGGCCATCCTGCTGGCCATCGGTTCCGCCATTCTGCGGCCGAGCGAGTCGGCTGTATAGAGTCTGGTTTACAGCTGCAATGGCGAAATGTTCAATTTTACATTAAACTGCATGGTATGAGACGAAGAACGTCCCGATCCATTCCAGCGAATGGGCCGGGGCGTTTTTGTCATTTTAAGGGGAGATGATCAATATGAATGTGTTGCAACGAACTGAACCGGGAAGCTTGTTTAGCGGCTATGGGTTTCCAGGTGATCTCTTTTGCTTATGACGACGTTGCCCATCATCCTGACCGGATGTTTTACTGCTGCAACCGGAGCGACGGGCAAACATATTGTGCGGTACGAGCTGCAGCGGGGCGCGATGAACCAAATCATGCAGAAAACCTGAAATTCTACATCTTTTGCCGGCCTTGGAACTTCACTGAATAGCATGCCTGTCAAAATACAGGTTCTTGCCCCGCTCAACCTCAATTGCACTCGGCACAGCCTTAGATTCCTGCATAATCGGAGGCTTTTCCTGATGACAAGCACTTTTGATCGAAAAAACCTGCACTCTAGCAGGCTTGCTAGATGCTGAACTAACGAACTTAGGTCTCTTCTATGGCGGAGCTTTTTGATTCTGAATAGCTTACTTCGAAACGACTGACCTGGCTGGTGTGCTTCTACTCTTTACAATGATTCTAAACAAAGGTATATTTATAGGGATAATTCAAACAAATGAATAAACTATCGTTTTATGGAGGAGCCTGTCACCACGGGCTCCTTTTTGCTATTTTCAGTGCTTTTTAGGGCAATTTTAAAGAAGACAAGGAGCGGATCATCCATGGAATTTATTTTGACTTTATTGCTGATTCTACTGTTCACCAAGCTCGCCGGGCATCTGTCTGTCGCTCTCGGCCAGCCGTCCGTTCTCGGCAAACTGATTGTGGGCATCGTGCTTGGTCCGGCGGTGCTGGGCTGGATTCAGAATGGAGAATTTATTCACGAAATGTCTGAAATCGGCGTGCTGCTGCTCATGTTCATCGCGGGACTTGAGACGGACCTGGATCAGCTTCGGCGCAACTGGAAATCGTCCTTTGCCGTGGCGGTAGGGGGAATTATTCTTCCGCTGTTTGGCGGAATGGGGATTGTGGAGCTATTCGGTTTTTCTTATTCGCATGCCTTGTTTCTAGGGGCGATTCTTAGCGCAACCTCCGTCAGCATTTCGGCGCAGGTGCTTAAGGATATGAACAAGCTGAATTCCCGGGAGGGCTCAACCATACTGGGAGCGGCCGTTGTCGACGACGTACTGGTCGTTATTTTGCTGGCGGTGCTGATGAGCTTCTTCGGTGCGGGAGAATCGGTGCCGCTGGGCCTCTTGATCGGTAAAAAGCTGCTCTTCTTCGCTGTCGCTATCCTCGCCGGCTGGCTGATTGTCCCCCGGATGCTCAAATGGCTGTCTCCCCTTAAAGTAACGGAGGCGACCGCCAGCATAGCGATTGTCATCTGTTTGGCCTACTCCTGGTTCGCCGAATGGACCGGAATGGCCGGCATTATCGGCGCGTTCGCCGCCGGGCTGGCCGTCTCGCAGACCGCCTTCAAGCACACGGTGGAACATAAGCTGGAGCCCATCGCTTACACCGTCTTCGTGCCCGTCTTTTTTGTCAGTATCGGACTTAACGTTTCCTTTGAGGGAGTTCTCGGGCAGATCGGCTTTGTGATCCTCTTGTCGCTTGCGGCGGTGCTGACCAAGCTGATCGGCGGCGGACTTGGCGCGCGTCTGACAGGTTTTGATACCCGTTCATCGGTGGTGATCGGTTCAGGCATGATCTCCCGGGGCGAGGTCGCTCTGATCATTGCCGCCACGGGACTTCAAAGCGGACTGCTGCTGCCGGAGTATTTCACTTCGGTTATTATTGTCGTGATTGCCACTACGCTGCTCACCCCGCCGATGCTGAAATACGTCTTTCGCGAGCCGGTGAAGCTGGACGAAGGGGAATAGAACATCCCGTATAGCGTTTCCTCGTCCTTTGGTTGGGGGCGGTATCGGTCCCAAGGCTGAGTTAAGGACCCGCCGCCCGACTGTTTTAAGTCTATGTGAAACTATCTAAACTTGATAAAGAAAGAAGTATCATATAGAAATCTGGAAATCTAAGCTTCAACAATACTGGGGTGTGGAAGGAGAAATGATTAATGACGTGGTTGACAAAATGGTCGTTTGGCAACAAGGCGGCCACAGGGCTGCTGATTGTGATGGCGCTCATAGTGGGAGTGATGAGCTACAGCTCACTGCCGATGGAGTTCTTGCCGGAGGCGGATAATCCGCAGGTGACGGTAACGGCGATTGGTCCCGGCCAGGACACGCATGCGATGGAGGAGCAGGTGACCAAGCCCATCGAGAATGCTCTGATAATGATCAAAGGTAAGACGGAGATGACGTCCACCTCGGGAAACGGCTACACCAAAGTGGACATTAATTTTGACTCCAAGACGAATATGAAGGATGCCGCGCAGGAGGTGCAGAAGGCGGTCGACGCGCTGCAGTTTCCTCAGGGAGTAATGCGGCCGTTCGTTCTTCAGTTAAATACCTCCATGATTCCGGTAGCCTCGGCTACTCTTTCGTTCGACGAAGGAATAACTGAACAGAACTTGAAGATGGCGGAGACGGAGATTATTCCCGAACTGCAAAAGATCGATGGGGTTGCGAACGTCGCGTTCTACGGCAAAACCGCGCCGCAGGTAACGGTCAAGCTTGACCCGCAGCTTATGGCCGAAAAGAAAGTATCCATCCCGCAAATTACCGGTCTGCTTCAAGGCCGGAACGTATCGGCTTCCGTCGGGGAGCAGACGATCGGCGGCCAGACCGGCAGTGTTAATGTCGTTTCTTCCATTGACAGCGTCGATACCTTGAAACGCCTGCCGGTTTCGCCCGGAGTGACGCTTCAGGATATCGCGTCGGTTCAGGTGAAGAGTGATCAGGAAAGCATCAGTCGCTCGAACGGCAAGGATGTGCTGTTCTTGGCAGTAACGAAAGAAGCCAATGCCAACGCGGTTGATGTCGGCAATAAAGTCAAGGATGCAGTAAAGAACATTAATTCGACCGTAAAAGGCGCGGAAGCTGAGGTAGTATTCAGCACCTCGGATATGGTGGTTGATTCTGTGAACAGCATGATGCGTGAAGTGCTGCTCGGCGCTCTGTTTGCGACCATTGTTATTCTGATATTCCTGCGCAATTTGCGGGCAACACTCGTAACAGCCGTTTCCATTCCACTGTCGCTGGCCGTTACCTTATATCTGCTCGATATCTCGGGTATCACGCTGAATGTTATCACACTCGGCGGGGTAGCGGTTGCGGTTGGCCGTCTGGTCGACGACAGTATCGTGGTTATCGAGAACATTTACCGCAGACTGCAGAAAGAGCCCTTCTCCGTTGACATGATGATCAGCGCGACGAAGGAAGTTGCCCGGGCGATTACGTCCTCGACGATTGTCACTGTCGCCGTCTTCCTGCCGATAGGTCTGCTGCGCGGCAGTATGCAGGCGTTCCTGTTGCCTTTTGCCTTGACTGTTACTTACTCGCTGTTGACGTCGCTGGTGGTCGCATTGACTGTCGTTCCGCTGCTGAGCTCCGTGATGCTGCGGAACACATCCATGAAAGAGCATGAGCCGTCCAAGTGGTTTCAGCGGTTTCTTAAGTGGAACCTGAACCGTAAATGGGTGTCACTGTCGCTGGGGCTGATCATTCTGATAGCTTCAATCGCCGCGTATATGAACATGCCTAAAGGGGCGCTGGACGCTTCAGATGCGAGCAGTGTCGCGATCGAACTGAAATACCCGAATGATACGCCGGTCGCTCAGGTTCTTGAACAGGGGAAACGGCTGGAACAGGAAATTATGAAGCAGCCTCAGGCGAAGACGGTAATTATGCAGTCCGGGAACAGTGCCGATTCCGCCAAATGGGGCAACCTATCCTCGCCTACATTGGTCAACTATTCAGTAGTAATGAAGGAAAATGCCGACGCCCAAGCATTTATCGATAAAATCCGGGGGCTGCAAAGCAGTTATCCCGGAGCAAGCCTGGCGGCTAACGAAGGCGGCATGATGGGTTCGAGTTCGACCAATGAGTACATTGATATTGTCGGCGATGACCTGACCAAGATTACCGCCGCGGCGGATCAGGTTATGGACAAGGTGAAGACGATTGACGGCATCCGGAAAATCTCCAGCAACATGGAGGATACGAAGCCGGTCTTTGCCTTCAAAGTGAATCCGGCGCAGGCCAACGCGCAGGAAATATCGATGCAGCTGGCCGGTATGCTGAATCCGATGCCGCTGGGTCAGATGGAGCTGAACGGTTCTTCGGCTGCGGTCGTATTATCTCCACTCGCTCAGCCTAAATCGCAAACGGACCTGCAGGGAATCACGCTGATGACTTCCACGGGGCCTAAGCAGCTGTCACAGCTTGCGACCCTGGAAGTGCGGAACGAACCGGCCATGCTGTACCGCAAAGACGGCAAACCATATGCGCGAATTACTGCCGAAGTTGATCCGAAGAAGGTTTCCGAAATCGGGGCCTCGATCAAAAAAGAAACCGACAGCATCAAGCTGCCTGAAGGCGTAACCCTCGTATCGGGCGGCGCATCCGCCGACCAGGCGGGCGATTTCAAGGATCTCGGAATGACGGCGCTCATTTCCATCGGTCTTATCTACCTGATCATGGTGATCACGTTCAAGACGCTTCGCGCACCGCTGGCGATTATTTTCTCGCTGCCGCTGGCAGCCATTGGAGCCGTTATCGGTCTGCTTGTATCGGGAGTAACCCCCGACTTCACTGCTGTATTCGGCGCGCTGATGCTGATCGGCATTGTAGTTACGAACGCCATTGTGCTGATTGACCGCGTTAAGCATAACGAGGAGCATATGAGCATTCGCGAAGCGCTGCTCGAAGCGGCGGGAACGCGGATGCGGCCGATTCTGATGACGGCCATCGCCACAATCTGCGCCATGCTGCCGCTGCTGTTCGGCCATTCCGAGCAGGGCAGCATCGTCTCGCAAAGCCTGGCGATTGTCGTTGTCGGCGGCTTGACCGCCGCCACAGTGCTGACCCTGGTTGTAGTGCCGGCCATTTACGAGCTGTTCTACTTCCGCAAGTCGGCGAAGCAGCGCAAAAAAGCGTTGAAACAAGCGGCGTAAATCGCTGCTAAGCCTAAATAGAGCAGGGGCATGGGCGGGCGGCTGCACGCTGAATGAAGAATAGGAAGAAAGAATTACTTGTGGAGCGATGGTTTCCCGGTGCTGTACCCGGAGAACCATCGCTTTATTTTTGCCAGAAAATATCCTTACTGCATGAGGGTGTAAGCTCGGGGGATAACTTTCTGAAACAGACAGCGCGCCGGAGCTCGGACTTACGTCTATTTATTTCGCGAGGAGGGACTTTCAGGATGAGGCTTTTCTGCAAGTTATGGTTCCATACAGGCGGCAGCGATTCCGGAGCTTTCCCATCTGGCCAACAACTGTTCCATGTCCTTTGCGGCGAGCGGCTTGCTGTACAGATAACCCTGGATTTTGTCGCAGCCCTGATCCTGCAAATAGGTCAGCTGGTCCGCTCTCTCCACGCCCTCCGCAACTACGCACATCTTCATCCGTTTGCCGATCATCATAATTTGTTCGAGCAGTATCGCATGATTCGTCTCCGCCGGAATGGAGTCAATAAAGGACTTGTCAATTTTTAAAGTGGAGATCGGCAGATGGGTCAGGTAGCTTAAAGAAGAATAACCTGTCCCGAAATCGTCCAGCGCAATTTTGATATTCTTGTCTCTCAGTTCGTTCAATTTGGCGCTGACAACCTCGTAGGATTCGATCAATATGGACTCGGTGATTTCCAGTTCCAGATAGTCGGGCTTAAGACCGGAAGATTGCAGCGTATCAAGCACCAGCTCATTAAAATCGGTCTGCAGCAGCTGCAGCATCGAAATATTAACCGACATTGTCAATTGTCCGTAGCCCTGCTTGTGAAGCTTCTTCAGGAACGCGCAGGCTCTGCGTAAAACCCAGCTTCCGAGCGGAATAATCAAATGCGAATCTTCAGCCACTTTGATAAATTTGAATGGAGAGACATTGCCTAATTCAGGGCTGTTCCAGCGTAGAAGGGCTTCCAGACCGGTCACTTTATTCAGCGCCAGATCCACTTGAGGCTGATAGAAGAGTTCAAACTCATTTTGTTCCATCGCGGTATATAACAGCTTCTCTATGTTCATTCTTTCGGCAAATGTATCATTTAGGGGATTATCGAACACGACAAAATTGCCTTTGCCCGCTTCTTTCGCCTTATACATGGCAATGTCCGCCCGTTTGACTAGTTCCATAATATCGCTTCCATGATCGGGGTAAAGACTGATTCCAATACTGGTGCTGATGTGCAAAAGACTGTTGTCGATAACGACCGCCTCTTTAAGTCCGGCAAGAATGCGGGCCGCCATCATGTTTGCATCCGCCTTGTCCTTCAGGGAATGCAGGAGAATGATGAATTCATCGCCTCCGAACCGGTAAATGACCCCGCCTGTTCCTACGATGGAAAGCAGTCTTTCACTTGCATTAATAATGAGACGGTCTCCGAACCCATGACCCATCGTATCATTAATATATTTAAAGTTATCGATATCCACAAACATTAAGGCGGCAGTTCCGTTCGAGTCTGCAAGAATATTTGCCGCGTTCTCGTACAAGTTCAGTTTGTTGGGCAGATCGGTCAGTAAATCGTGGTAGGCCAGATGCTGCATCTTCTCCTCGCTCTCGCGGAGCTTGCGCTGATTCTCGATTAACTGGTCGTACTGCTGCCTCAGTTCCTCTTCTGTAGCTGTGATTTCCTCGTACGCGGATTCCAGATTTTCATGGGTCATCATCATTTTTTTATAGGATCCCTCTAAATCTTGCTCTACCTTCCTGATTCGCTTAAGCGTTCCTAGAATAAGAACAAAGATAAGCAGTGCCGTCATGAAAACAAAGAACCATCCTTTGATCATATTTATCGTGGTGATCAATTCGGCGCTATTGGTGAGAGCTGAAACCGCTCTGTCGGTCAGAAGAATCCATAAACATCCGACAATAAAGTAAATACCGGCAATTCTGGAGGCCCCGCGCAGAGGACTGAAGGTATAGGTATTCATAGGCTCCGAATTGATTTCTCCCTGCGAACTTCTTCTGAATGTAATGGAGCTATGGGTACGTTTACTGTTGTTTTTTCGCAGCATTTTGACCTCCGTAATGTAAAAAAACGATATCAACGCTATCGCTGCTAAAATTTCGCCATTTTCATTCAAAATCCTCTATTTTCCATTCATATTTTCATAAATTCGACGTATAGCCTGAGCAAAAAAAGACAGGCGAAAGACGATGTGCGCAAATATGCGCGTCATCGTCTTTTGCTCTGTCCCTAAGTGCCTAAAAATTGTCCTGCCGGGGCTGTGAACGTCCGTTATTTCAGGTACTGTCCGCATTTTAACAGCTATTGTTCGCTTCTGATCGGTTTAAGAAAAGCCTGAATCGCTTCAAGAAACTGGTCTCGCGCTTCAAAATGGATGGAATGGCCGGCTTCCAAATGAACAAGCCTCGTGTTCGGTCTTCGGGCAGCCATCTCCTCCGCCTGCTCGTAAGACAGGCATGTGCTCCTCATACCGTGCAGAAGAAGAGCGGGACAATCAGTCGCGAGCCAATCGTCCCAGTGATCGCCGTTTAGATGGCGCTGGGAGACCGCCATATCTTCAGGGACAAAGGGCAGCCCCCAGCCGTCCCTGTACTCCCGCATCGAGTAAGCGAAGGCCGGGCCAAGCCGCCCCATAGCGGCAATCATCGCTTCCTTCGTCGGCGCTCGCCGCGGCCACTGGCCCGCAAAGCTCAGGTCGTCGTTCACGACCGCGCCAATATCCTCAATAATCAACGAACGCACCCGCTCCGGGCACCGCGCCGCCAGCCGGTAAGCGACGACGCCTCCGAGAGAGTGGCCGAACAGTACGGCTTTATCAATGCCAAGATGATTAAGCAGCGCCAGCGCATCGTCGACGTAGCGTTCGTTATCGTAGCTTAAAGGGCGGCCCGATTCTCCGTGTCCCCGCTGGTCCAGTGCGATGACGTGGTATTCACATGCCAGTGTCCGGGCCAGATCCTGCGCGAACAAGCCTTCGTTCATATGGCCATGCAGGGCAATCATTGGAAATCCGCCGCCCCCAAAGTCGATATACGACAGGGTTGTATCGGGACCTTCAAAGAACTTCCGGGTGTAGCCCGCTGCAACAGGGTGACGTTTATGATCGGCCATCATCTTATTCCTCCTTGTGCCTGCATCCGGTTCAGTACAGATCGAACATGTTCACGTCATAGCCCAGTTCCTTCATATAATTGAAGAGCTGCGCCCGGTGATGCTGGGCATGAGTGACGATCTCGATCAACCATTTGGCCTGCACGGAACCATGCTCCAGATAGAACGGCTTGGTGGATTTGTGCAGGAAGTCCTCCTCGCTCAGTCCCTCCATGTACGCTTTCAGATCCTGAAAGCCTTTGTCCATCCATGCCGACAATTTTTCCGAAGCGCTGTCCTGATTAATCTCTTCTTCCATCCTCCGGATTTCCGGCTGCCCGTGTTCCTGCAGGATCAGCAGATCGACTGAGGGAACGGATACAAGATGCTGGGCCAGCTCCAGCAGGGAACGCATATTGTCCCGGGGACGGTAATCCTGGTGCTCCGGGGAGATTTTAGCAATCAGCTTGGACGAGGTCCGGACGATATGCTCCAGTTCTGCAAACAGCAGACCTTTCATTTCACTTACGGCTTGCATAAGCTCACACCTTTCAAATGTATTGGTTTGACCAGGAGCGCATCGTAGCTGGAGGGCTCAACTGGGAAGTGTAATTTTTCAGCGTACGTCGCTCTGGGCTTCGATTTCTATTGTAGTCTATAATAGTGACAAGTATTGTCATAAAATAATCGGAAGATTCCAGCTCAAATGGGAAAAAGGAGGCTACCGCCCATGTCCAAACGCGAAAATCGGGACACCATGCCCAAATCGAAACGGCTGCTGGAGCTGATGCTGACTGTCAACCGCAAGAAAAAATTTACCGTCAAGGAGCTTGCACTGGAGTTCGGCGTGTCATCGAGGACCATATTAAGGGATCTGCAGGAGCTTGGAGAGCTTGGCGTTCCTTTATATTCGGAAGTCGGGCCGCATGGCGGGTACCAGGTGCTGAACGAGCGAATCCTGCCGCCTATCGCTTTTACCGAGGAGGAAGCGGTCGCCCTTTTTTTCGCCTGCCATGCCTTGCGTCATTACTCTTTTATTCCCTTTGAGACGGAGGCTTCATCAGCGCTTGGAAAATTCTATCATTATATGTCCGGAGACGTGCGGGACCGGATTGACCAGATGAAGAACCGGGTGGATTTCGTCATTCCTGCCAGGCAGGCCGAGTCTCCCTTTCTGTCCAGTCTGCTTGATGCGTCCGTGATGCAAAAGATCGTGCGGATCGGATACAAATCACAGGAGAACGTTACGGTCCGGGACATTCAGCCGATCGGCATTTATGCCAGCAGCGGCCTGTGGTACTGTCCGGCGTATTGCTTTCTGCGCGGCGGCGTGCGGCTGTTCCGGTGCGACCGGATCGTAAGCGTGGAGGAGGGGGACCCCGGAATACAGCCGTTGGACCTGCACAGCGTTCATTTGGGCAACTGGGAGGATGCTTTTTCGGACAAAAGCCTGTATACCCGCTGCCGCGTTCAACTAAGCGAGGAGGGGGTGCGGGTGTGCGAGGCGGAGCTGGGACGGCGGGGGCTGCTGCAGGTTCGGGAGGACGGCACCGGCTGGATTGACGGCGATATTCCGAATAGTGAAATTCCTTACTTCGCCAGATTGTTCATCGGGCTTGGCAGCGACGCCCAGGTTGCGGAACCGCCAGAGCTGATCGACCATATGAGGGTAAAGCTGAAGGAGTTGCTGGCTAAGTATGACGCGTAAAGTTAATAGGCAGGGAGCATAACCCTCTCTATCCTAAAAAAATCCCCCTTGATGCATCCGGTGAAATGTGCGGCCGGATGTTCAAGAGGGACTAAGATTGGGTTAATGACGCGCTGCCGGCCGCTTATCCGCAGGAGCAGTTCAGCACGGGCTTCCGCGCAGCCTGCGTCTCGTCAAGACGGCTGATTTCCGTAGTATGCGGCGCGTTCAGAACGATTTCCGGCGTCTCCTTCGCTTCCTGCACGATGCGGATCATCGTCTCGATGAAGCCGTCGAGCGTTTCTTTGCTCTCCGTCTCAGTCGGCTCGATCATGATGCACTCCTCCACGTTGAGCGGGAAGTAGACGGTCGGCGGATGGTAGCCGAAGTCGAGCAGGCGTTTGGCGACATCGAGGGTGCGCACGCCGTATGGCTTCAGGTTTTTGCCGGACAGGACGAATTCATGCTTGCAGATGCCAGGGTAAGGCACGTCAAAATGCGGCGCGAGGCGGCTCAGCATATAGTTGGCGTTCAGCACGGCGTTCTCCGACACCTCGCGCAGTCCGTCCGGACCGTAGGTGCGGATGTAGGCGTAAGCGCGGACGAGAATGCCGAAGTTGCCGTAGTAAGCCTTCACCCGGCCGATCGACTGCGGGCCGCCTGCTAGAAGCGAGTAGCTGCCGTCATCCGCCTTGGCAACGGTGGGGCCAGGCAGGAACGGGGTCAGCTTCGCCTTGACGCCGACCGGACCGGCGCCCGGACCGCCGCCGCCATGCGGCGTGCTCATCGTTTTGTGCAGATTAAGATGCACAACGTCGAAGCCCATGTCGCCGGGGCGGGTGATGCCCATGATCGCGTTCGAGTTGGCTCCGTCATAGTAGAGCAGCCCGCCCGCTTCATGCACGATCTTGGCGATTTCGACAATCTGCGTCTCGAACAGGCCGAGCGTGCTCGGGTTGGTCAGCATGAGCGCAGCGGTGTCGCTGCCGACCGCGTGCTTCAGCGCCTCCAGATCGACCATTCCCTGTTCATTAGAAGGAATGGTCACTGTCGTAAGACCGGCCGCCGAAGCGCTGGCCGGATTCGTGCCGTGCGAGGAATCCGGAACAATGACCTTGGTCCGGACCTCGCCGCGGGCTTCATGATAGGCGCGGATCATCATCAGCCCGGTCCATTCGCCATGCGCACCGGCGGCGGGCTGAAGCGATACGGCGTCCATGCCGGTCAGCGCGGCCAGGTCGCTTTGCAGCGTGTGCATCAGCTCCAGCGCGCCTTGGATGCTCTCTTCCGGCTGGTACGGATGGATCTTCGCGAACCCCGGGAAGCGGGCGACATCCTCGTTGATCTTCGGATTATATTTCATCGTACATGAGCCGAGCGGGTAGAAGCCGTTGTCGACGCCGAAGTTGCGGCGGGACAGAGCGGTGTAGTGGCGGATGACATCCACCTCGGACACTTCCGGCAGGGCGGCGGGCTGCTTACGCAGCAGCTCGGCGGGAATCAGCGCATCCAGGCCTTCCTCCGCCGGTATATCGCATTCCGGCAGGGAGTAGGCGGCGCGTCCGGGACGGCTTATTTCAAAGATAAGGCTTTGTTCCGGTTTCATAAACAGCCCTCCAGTGCGCTTGCAAATTCGTCGATTTCACTCTTGCTCCGTTTCTCCGTGACGGCAATCAGTATATGGCCGGAAAGTTCCGGGTAATCCTTGCCGAGATCATAGCCGCCGAGGAAGCCTTTCCCGAGCAGCTTAGCGTTAACCGCGCTAGGATTGCTGCCCTCCGGCAGCTTCAGCACGAATTCGTTGAAGAACGGTGAGCCGAAGGCAACCTGAACGCCCTGGATGGCTCCGAGACGGGCGGCGGCGTAATGGCTCTTGCGGATATTCAATCCGCCGACCTCGCGCATGCCTTCCTTGCCCATGACGGACAGGTAGACGGAAGCGCAGAGCGCGAGCAGCGCCTGGTTGGAGCAGATATTCGACGTCGCCTTCTCGCGGCGGATATGCTGCTCGCGGGCCTGAAGCGTCAGCACGAAGCCCCGCTTGCCGCTGCGGTCGACCGTCTGGCCGACGATGCGGCCGGGGATGCGGCGCATGAGATGCTCCGCGACCGCGAAGTAGCCGCAGGTCGGACCGCCGAGCGAGGCATTGATGCCGAGCGGCTGAGCGTCGCCGACAACAATGTCGGCGCCAAGCTTGCCCGGCGTTTCGAGCACGCCGAGGGCAAGGGGATTGGCACTGACGACGAGCAGTGCCTTGGCGTCATGCGCCAGTTTCCGGGTGGCGGCCAGGTCCTCGATGCACCCGAAAAAGTTCGGGTACTGCACCAGCACGGCCGCCGTGTCGCCGTCAATCGCCTGCGCCAACTCGGCGAGATCGGTAACGCCGTCCGCGCAGCCGACCTCGGCGATCTCCAGGCCAAGTCCGGCTGCGGACGTCTTCAGCACCTGCCGCGCTTCGGGATGGACAGCGCTGCTGACGACGATCTTCTTGCGCTTCGCAGCGCCGGAAGCCAGCACCGCCGCCTCGGACAAGGCCGTCGCGCCGTCGTACATGCTGGCGTTGGCGACCTTCATGCCGGTCAGCTCACAGATGTACGACTGAAATTCGAAGATCGCCTGCAGCTCGCCCTGGCTGATCTCCGGCTGGTAAGGTGTGTAAGCCGTATAAAATTCCGAACGGGAAATGACATGGTTAATGACGACGGGCACATGGTGATCATAGAGACCCGCGCCCAGGAAGCTGGTGTGGCTGTCGAAGTCGGCGTTTTTGTCCGCCAGACGCTTCATATGCCGCAGCAGGGCGTATTCGTCCAGCGCTTCCGACATGGGCAGCCGCCCCTTGTAGCGCACGGCTTCGGGAATATCGGCGAATAGCTCCTCCACGGACTGAATCCCGATTTCCGCCAGCATTTCGCTGCGGTCCTGCTCGGTCATCGGCAGATAACGATGCTTCATTTTACGGATTCACTCCTTGTCTGATTAATTATAAAGTTGATTAATTATAAAGCTGATTAAATGAATAGGTTATGTCCTGCACATGCAGGTTCTTATATTTCTACGAGAAACGCACTTGCATCCTTCAAGGACGCCGTCAGGCGTTTCTTCTTGAATACAAGAAAGTATAAGTTTCACGCCTGTCGCTGGTCTTATATTTTTACGAGAAACGGATGCCCCCCTTAAAGAGGAAGGCGCTGCCGTTTCTTCTCATAGAAAGGGGCTTTCACGACGGCGGCCTTGAGCCGCTTGCCGCGTATCTCCACTTCCAGCTCCATGCCGATTTCGCCGTACCGGGCTTCCACCAGGGCAAGCCCCAGATTCCGCTTCAGCGTCGGCGACTGCGTGCCGGTCGTAATCTCGCCGATCCGCCGCCCGTCCGCGTAGACGGGATAATGCGAACGTGGGATGCCCCGGTCGATCATTTCGATTCCGACCAAGCGGCGGGGAATACCCTGCTCCTTCTGGGCCTTGAGCGCTTCGCGGCCGATAAAGTCTCCCTTATCCAGCTTCACGAAGAAGCCAATCCCGGCTTCGAGCGGTGAGATATCCTGCGACAATTCCTGGCCGTACAGCGGCAGCTTCGCCTCGAAGCGGAGCGTGTCGCGCGCGCCGAGCCCCGCTGGCATCAGCCCGTGAGCGCTGCCCGCTTCGAGCAGCCCGTTCCAGAGCTTCGCTGCGGCGTCTATCGGCGCGTACAGCTCGAAGCCGTCTTCACCGGTGTAGCCTGTGCGGGACAGCAGCACTTCCACGCCGCACACGACCGCCCGTTCCACGAAATGGAACGGCTTCAGACCGGCCAGCGGCACATCGGTGACCTCGCTCATGATCGCTTCCGCATGCGGTCCCTGAACCGCCAGCAGCAGCGTTTCATCCGACCGGTCCGTAAGCTTTACGCCGCTCTCCGGCAGATGATCCTGAAGCCACTGGAAATCCTTGCCGATGTTGGAGGCGTTCACGACAAGCATGTAGCGCCCTTCCCCCAGACGGTACACGAGCAGGTCATCAACCGTGCCGCCATCCGGGTAGCAGAGCAGCGAATACTGCGCCTGGCCGTCCGCAAGCTTGCCGACATCGTTGGTCGTCATATGCTGCAAATACGCTTCGGCGCCGCTGCCCGTCACCATAAATTCGCCCATATGCGAGACATCGAACAATCCCGCCCGGCTGCGTACCGCTTCGTGCTCCTTCTGGATGCCGGTGAACTGGACCGGCAGCTCCCAGCCGCCGAAATCAATGCTTCTGGACTCCGGAAAAGCGGAGTAGAAAGCGAAAAAAGGCGTTCTTTTCAAAGCATCCATGTTGTCACTCCCCATGATTTTATCCTACAAAGTGAAGCTTGCCCCCTGAGACATCTTTCGAAACCTTACAGCGGGATCGGCCTCTCTATTTTTGCAAGCGCAAAAAGGGACAGGCAAAAGACGCATTTGCGCAACCTATGCGCGTCATCGTCCTTCGCTCTGTCCCTTGTACCTGAAAGTTACCCTGCCCCGGGCTGTGAACGTCCGGTACTTAGCATGGGCCGCTGTTTGCCGTATGGCTTGGCACCCTATGCCGAATGCAGGTTTCCCCGTTGGTGACCGTATGCTTATGAAGCTCCGGTGCTCTCCAGAGTTGCGTCCGGCAGAGGTCCTTTTGCCTGAGAGATTCACCCTTAGATTAAGGCTTACTCCTTCGGCGCCGTCCGTGCAGGACAGTCTCTCCCTATGCCATCATTCGCAGTTGTATGTGATTATTCTCACTCCATTAATACTGGAAACCCATCCCGATGTCAACAACATTCGATCAAAACCGGACGAAATTTATTTTCTTGTCACATATATTGACACCCGATAAGGGCATAACTTAGTCTATAACTAATTTATGACTCCCAATGACGAAAAGAGGCGGCTAACGAAAATGAGTGAAGTGCTAGACAATCTCCGGTACAGCGAAGAGCATGAATGGGCGCAGCAAGGAGAAGGAAAAATCGTGCGTGTCGGCATTACCGACCATGCTCAGCATCTGCTTGGCGACATCGTATTCGTGGAGTTTCCGGAAATCGGTACAGCGGTCATCGCCGGGGACAGCGTTGGCAGCATTGAATCGGTTAAGACCGTATCCGAATTATATTCTCCGGTATCGGGAACGGTGACGCGGGTCAACGAAGCGCTGGAAGACAGCCCCGAGCTGTTGAACGAGCAGCCATACGGCGACGGCTGGATTTACGAGGTGGAAGTCGAGGGGGACTACGCTTCGGCTACTTCCGGATTGCTGGACGCAGCGGCTTATCGTGAGTTGGTCGGCGAGTAATTTCCGGTAATCGGCTAATGAGTTAAAGGGATAATTCCGTTCGTACCTGGACCGGCATCGGATTTCTAAGTGAACGGGAAAAGCTCCGGTTTATTTTTTGGTAAAAAGATAACTCGCTCAATAAACGGTAAAACCTCCGGTTTATTCGCTGTTTTTTCTTCATTTCCGGCTAAAGCGCCGAATTAAGAGGGAGATTTTCCAGCTTAGTTCGGTAAGAGGCCACTTTTTGGAAAAATAAAAGGGAGAAATTACGCTTCGTCTTTTCGGCTCGTTTCGATTTTGGTGAGTGGAGAGAGCGAATGCCACTCTGCCAAGGATGCCGGGGGCGGAATTGGGGCCTCATTGCATACGGAATTATCATAAGCGAAAAAACACCACAGGTGGGCTTGGACAGCGGACCGATCCGCCGAGCGGCCCTGGCGGAATTTATGGCAAGCTTGGCACAGCGGCAGATTTGCCGGGCCCCGGCCGAAATTCACAGGCAGGCTTTGGACAGCGGACCGATCCGCTGGACCAAGGCCAGCCTTTTTTTGCAAGGTGGGTGAAGTTGTTTGACCTTGCGTCTTGCTGCTTCCAGCCGTTCTGCCTGCCGCTACCGAGTCGGAAAGCCAGCGATTCCCTTGTAGATTGAAGGCGCGATATGCCAGAAGAAGGGCTGCAGGAACAAGCAGGCCGCCGCAAAAAGAATCCACAGTCCGAGAAGCCTGCCTATTTTGTGTGACCTCCGGATAGAGGGGGGAAATACCAGCCAGTAAACCGCTATAGAGTAAAAAGGGAACAGCGCAGCGGTCATCAAGGCGGTGCTCATCGTAAAGGTGTTTCGGCGACCGGGGTCGGAATCATGGCACTCGGATTATTGACCGGGTCGGCAAAATAGACCCCCGCGAGAAGCGGCAGCCAGGCGGCCAGCACATGCAGCGGAAACGCCCGGATCTTGCCATCGTTCAACGCGCGCAGCACCTGCCAATATCCGCACCAGATGAGCGCGTACAGAGCGCCAAAGGCCAGCATGTAGCTCCGAATCACCGCAAGTCTCCAGCCTGTCGGCATCCCTGAAGGAATATCCCAGAATAGATGCGGAGAAGCCCCGAAAAAAAATACAAACCCGCCGAAACCCGTCAGAAACATCAAGAAGACGGCATGAAAAAAGAGGCTGACCAACGGCAGGCCAACGGTATACAGGATGTTCCGCCATCGGTTCGGATTACGTAAAGCGCGGACAAGAGAAGCCATGCTGCAATCATCTCCTTTGCTTACCCTTTTCCACGTTATGTATATTTTTTCCTTCTGCAAAAAAAATTCGGCTCCGCGTAAACTCCCACCCACTTAGCTTACGCATGAAGTTGGGGCTTCTGTTGCATTGATACAGGGGTGCGCACGCTGCGAGCTTCATGATTAGGGGACTGCAACACTAAATCTGTTCAAAATCAGCGCTTTGTATGTGACCCGACAGCAGATGACGACGTATAGAGTTGTCTTCAGTGAGCAGAGGTTGCCATGCAGCGGCAACGGACAGCCGTTCAGTCCGCAAGATATGAGCCGGCAGCAGCGGCAGGCAGCAGAGGTTTACTGCATCAGCGGCTAGGCCCCTTTAATCCGGAGTCATGCCCTACAATTAACAAGCGTTCGTAAAATAACTCTTTATTTCAAGATATTACATGGCTTTATGAAATGTCGATGAGTCTTCCAGCGTTTTAACCCACTCTGAAAACTTCGCTGGAGGCATTAATTTCAAGCTGCCATGCATCTTGCGGTTGTTGTAGAAGTCCATATATTGATCGAGGGCCTCATAGGCTTCGTCGAAGGTCATGAACTCTCTTTTGCTGAACAGATCGCGTTCCATTAAGCTATGAAAGGATTCAATGTAGGCATTCATATTCGGTGTCCGCGGCGGGATGCGTTCGTGAATCATGTCCAGGCTTTCACAGGTATCTCCAAATAACTTGCTGACGAATTGCGGCCCGTTGTCCGTTCGAATCACGGGCATGACTTCTCCGGATTGGAGACGACTCTGTAGCGCTCGCCATAGGGTTTGGACCGCATGTTTGGCCTCACATACGGGTCCTCTGTACTGCTGGACCACGACACGGTCAAATACATCAATGATACTAAGCACGAAAAAGAAACGTTCCTGGCCGATGATGTAGCCGTACTTGATGTCCATTTGCCACAACTGGTTGGACCCTGTGACGACCCGGTTCTTGGGAAGCCGGCGTGGATGTGAGGGGAGGCGCTTACGGGATTGCTGAAGAATCCCTAGCTCTTTACACAAGCGATATCCTTTCTTCTTGTTCAGCTTTACGCTGTACCGGTTACGAATACATTGCGCAAGAAGTTTGTAGCCATAGACATGCTCTTCGCCTTCGAGGAGCTCAAGCAGCCATTCCTTGATTTGTTCGTCACTGACTTTCTCTCCCGTAACCGTGAAGGAGTAGCCCGGCACCGGACGCCCCATCTGGCCTTCTGGTGGGCGTTTTGTTGCCGGACGGGCAGCTCGTTTTTTACGATCGTAGTACGTCGATTCGGATAATCCAAGGATGCGCAGAACCCATGCCACCGGTTCCCCCCGCTTAATAAATAGGTCTGCTACTTCGAATTTTTCGGATAAGCGGGGTCTTTCTTTTTTAGCAGTTCTCGCAGAATCTCAAGCTCCAGTTCTTTTTCCCCGAGCACCTTCATGGCCTTTTCGTAGCGCTGTTCCACATCCTGTAGTCGCTGAAGTTCTTGAAGATGCTCATCTGCAACCGGAATATCTTCGGGTGGAATGGAGTCACGATGATCCCTAATCCACCCGCGTATGGTTTCTGGATGGATGTCATACATGCGGGATAATACCCCCACCTTAACTCCAGCTAACGCTTCCTTAACAACTTTAAGCCGTTCTTCCTCTTTCAGCCTCTTTCCCATCCTCGTCATCTCCCCCTTAGCTCCAGTTTAAATTATTGGGTGGGAGGACTCCAGTTTAATTAGGGGGCCTAGGAGAAAGTGCAGCTTTTTTCCGCAAAACTCCCCTCCTTAACTCATTTCCTGCGAATCTGCAGGCATTTCACATCCCTTCTTCCTGTTCCGGAGTGCAACCCTCAAGTAGCTGCACATTCGCATCCGTTTCATTTTCCCTGGCGAAATTCGCCAAGAAAACCTGCAGATTTTCAGGAAAAAACCTCCTGTTCCGTCTGGTCAAACGGACACGTTGTCCCATCATCCTCTGCGCAGCGATGAACCGCATGATGGACCGCCGCATGGAGTCTGACCACTGCCCGCTGCGCATGCCTGTAGAGCCCATTTATTGAAACCCCTGCTGTCCTGCCGCGGCGACCGATATCTTTTTTCACGCTCGAACGGACTTCGTCAAGCTCTGATTTGGTTTCGAGCCCCAAAGTCGATTTACCACCTGGATTTCCCGGTCGTGAATATCCAGTCTGCTTCATTCAGGCTTGCCAGCCATGTTCTCCCATACGGAGATCGCTGTTAAGCAGTTCGTGATGGGATGATAGTCGGCCTTCGGGGGCGGGCTCTTAATATTGCTGTATTTCCGGTTGCACGCATCCAAAAGCTGGTACCATCCCCCGTAGCGATGATCTACAAAATGAGTCCAGCAGTAAGCGAACATGTCCATGTGAAATTTCCGGTATTCCGTCCGGCCCGTACAGGCGGCCAGCATTGCTGAAGCGCCGAGCGATTCCGCCATGACCCAGTACGATTTATCCGTGTCGATAATTCGTCCGTCTATAGGAGACATTGCGAAGAAAATACCCCCATGCCGCCGGTCCAATCCTCTATGCAGCGATTCCTGAAACAAGCGCTCCGCTTGTCGTAGAAGCCATTCCTGTGGACTGTGCCGGTACAGCAGCAGGAGCAGCTTGGCCCACTCGATTGAGTGGCCGAAGATATACCCGTAGGGCCGGTATTCACTCTTGGTGAAGTCCTTGTTGTAATTCCAGTCGATCTTCCAATCGGAATTGTAGTGCTCCCAGATCAGTCCGCCCGATTGCGGGAGAAGCTTGAACATGACGGAGTGTGCCAGGGTGTTCGCACGGTCCAGATAGCGTCTGTCGCCGGTAGCCTCGTAAGCCGCCATCATTGCCTCGCATAAATGCATATTGGCGTTCTGTCCGCGATAGGGAGACAGTTCCATCCGGTCAGCGGTGATTTCATCGGCGTACAGGCTGTCTTTTTCACTCCAAAAAAGCTTCTCCAGCACCTCGTACACTTTGCCGATCATCGGTCCTGCCGAGGAAAGCCCCGCCTTGAATGCAGTGGAGGCCGCCAGCAAGACAAAAGCGTGCCCATAGGCGAATTTTCTTTTATCGGTCGGAGTACGCCCTTTTAGTGTCCAATGGTAACCCCCGTGCTCATGATTCCAATGATACTCCCGCAGAAAATGCAGCCCGTGCTCCACAGCTCCGCGGTACTCCTCGGGTCCGCCAACCTGTAAAGCCGCGCTGAAAATATAAACGAACCGCGTCATTCCAACCAATTGTTTCGTCTCGTAATCGCTTATGGTTCCATCGTCCAGAAAGGAGTTGATATAACCGCCGTACTGAAGGTCGATACACCGGGGGGCATAGAAATGCACCGTGTCCAGAATGTGCCGCTTCAGAAAGGAAGGATCTGCGAAATCGGGAAAAACGGATGGGGTTCCCATCATGGATCTCTCCCCTTCGTTATGAAATAGCCGATAATGATCATCTATGCGGTTAAGCTTGGTCTTTATGTTACCCTAGTGAATTAGATTCCGGTCATCAAGTCCGGCAGGCGAGTAAGGCTCTGGACGGCAATGCGAAAAAGCGGATTTTCGGAAGACCAGGCCGTAATGTCCGAAAATCCGCCGTATGCGGCGTATGATTGCGTATATGAAATTCGTGAGGCCGCACTCACTCCTCCTGCAGCTGCCGCAGTACGATGATCTCGACCCGGCGGTTCTTCTGCCGTCCGCTCTCTGTTGCATTGTCCGCTGCGGGGCGGGTATCGGCGTAGCCGGCATACTGGAATTGGCTAGATTTTAACCCCCCTTTTTCCAGAAAAAAACGTAGAACGGACAGCGCGCGGGCTCCCGAAAGCTCCCAGTTGTCAACATACCGGGAGGAGGGGAGCACCGGCTGGTTGTCCGTATGGCCCTCGATGCTGACCATCGCCCCGATGCCGCGGAACAGGCCGGACAACTGGTGCAGCGCGGGAAGTGCTGCGGGCTTGAGATCCGCCTTGCCGACATCGAACAGGAAGCGGTCGCTGAGGGTGATGGCGATGCCCTGAGGCTTGTCCGCGACAAAAATCTGTCCGCCAAGATCATTGACCTTCACGTACTCCGTAATTACGTTCATCAGCTCTGCCAGCTTCGCTTCCTGCTGGCGGAAGGCAAGCTCGCGGGGAGAGGGAGATTCGGCAGTTTTTCCGCTATCCGGCGTCGCTGACGGAATAACGGCAGAATGGCCGTCTGCACGGCTCTGACCGTCTCCGTTCTCCGTGCTGCCTGCATTTTGCTCGCCTTTTCCGCCGTCCATTATTCCGTTCCCGCCGTCAAGCACGCCGTTCCCGGTCTGGAGTGAGCGCTGCAGCGAAGAGATCACGCCGCTATATTTCTCCTGATCGAGACTGCTCATGGCAAACAGAACGACAAAAAAGATAAGCAGCAGCGTAATCAGATCGGCATAGGTAATCATCCAGCGGTTGCTGCTGTCGCGCCCGTCAGGGCGGCGATTCCGGCGTCCCCGCTGCCTCATGTCCGGACCCCGGCTGAGGCGATCCCTTCCGCTTCGCTTTGGAGGAATGAGGCCAGCTTCTTGCGTACCATTTGCGGATGGTCGCCATTCTGTACAGCCAGAATGCCTACAAGCAGCATCTCCATGCCGTGCAGCCGGAGCTGGCTGCGTGATTTAATCTTGGAGGCGATGGGCAAGAGGAGCAGATTGGCGCTGGCGACCCCGTACAGTGTCGCTGTGAAAGCAACGGCGATTGAAGGCCCGAGCTGGGATGGATCGGTCAGGTGGCCGAGCACGCGGATGAGACCGAGGACGGTTCCGATAATGCCCATGGTGGGCGCGTAGCCGCCGGCGGCCTCGAACACTTTCGCATAGCCTTCAGTTTTAAGCTCCGCCGCGTCCATCTCCAGCTCCAGAATTTGACGCACCTGTTCAGGGTCCGTGCCGTCGACAATAAGCTGCAGGCCTTCGCGGGTAAAGGGATCGGGAAGCGTCTCCACCCGGGGCTCTAATGCCAGAACGCCGTTTCGGCGGGAGAAGGCCGCCATCTCGACGAATTCTTCTACCTTCTCTTCGAGGTTATCGTCGCTCCGTCCAAAGGCTATCCTAAGCCCTGTCCCGACGGACCGCAGCGTGCGGGCGGGAAAGCTTATTAGAACAGCGGCAGCAGTGCCCCCGAATACAATGAGGGCGGCATTCCATTGCAGAAGACCGGATACGCCGCCGCCTTCCCAGAAAAATCCGCCGATCAGGGCGGCGGCTCCGGCAAGGATGCCGATTATCGAGGTGATATCCATTTGTTATACTCCTTAATTTATATATTTAAGTTTGCATGAATGCGCTAGGCCATGTATAATGGATGGGAACAAGTATTCTTATATTCCATTTTTTCACTCTAGTATGAAGATCGGCATTTAAGCCAACAATTTTGATAATATATTAATATATTTTAAATGATTAATGGGGAGGCGGGCAAATGAATGATATTGTCGTCAGTACGAAGACCTTCGAACTGGAGTCCGAGTACTCACCCCAGGGCGATCAGCCCCGCGCCATCGGAGAATTGGTGGAAGGTTTGCGGCAGGGCAAGAAGCATCAGACGCTGCTGGGAGCGACGGGCACGGGCAAGACGTTTACCATAGCGCAGATGATCGCCAAGGTGAACCGGCCGACGCTGGTGATCGCGCATAATAAGACGCTGGCCGCTCAGTTGGCGAGCGAATTCAAGGATTTTTTTCCGCATAACTCGGTCGATTATTTCGTGAGTTATTACGACTACTACCAGCCGGAGGCTTACATCCCTTCCTCGGATACTTATATTGAGAAGGATTCCAGCATCAACGAGGAAATTGATAAGCTCCGCCACTCCGCGACGAGCTCACTTTTCGAACGAAGGGATGTCATTATCGTTGCGAGCGTATCCTGCATTTATGGCCTCGGTTCACCGCAGGAATACGGCAGCCTGCTGTTATCGCTGCGGGTGGGGATGGAGAAGCCCCGGAACCAAATTTTAAGCCGGCTGGTAGATATCCAGTATCAGCGCAACGACATCAATTTCGTACGGGGAACGTTCCGCGTGCGCGGCGATGTGATCGAGATCTTCCCCGCTTCGCAAGCCGAGCATGCCATTCGCGTCGAACTGTTCGGCGACGAAATCGAGCGGATTACCGAGATCGACGTGCTGACCGGGGAACTGATCGGGGAGCGGGAGCATGTCGCCATTTTTCCGGCTTCCCACTTTGTTACGCAGGAAGAGACGATGCGCGTTGCTCTGGTCAACATCGAGCGGGAACTGGAAGAACGTCTGGCCGTCTTGCGTGACGCCGGCAAGCTGCTGGAAGCCCAGCGGCTGGAGCAGCGGACGCGGTACGACATTGAGATGATGAAGGAAGTCGGCTTCTGCTCCGGCATCGAGAACTACTCCGGACCTCTGACCTTCCGCGAGCGCGGTGCCACTCCCTACACGCTGCTGGATTATTTCCCGGACGATATGCTGATTGTTATTGATGAGTCGCATGTGACGCTTCCGCAAATTCGGGCGATGTATAACGGTGACCAGGCGCGCAAGACCGTGCTTGTAGAGCACGGCTTCCGCCTGCCGTCCGCCCTGGACAACCGGCCGCTAAGGTTCGAGGAGTTCGAGGATAAGGTCAAGCAGATCGTTTATGTCTCCGCTACACCCGGACCCTATGAGCTGGAGCACTGCAATGAAATGGTGGAACAGATTATCCGGCCGACCGGCCTGCTGGACCCCATCATCGAAGTGCGTCCGACGGAAGGGCAGATCGACGATTTGATCGGCGAAATCCGCGAGCGGATCGACCGCGACGAGCGTGTGCTGGTTACGACGCTGACGAAGAAGATGGCGGAGGATCTTACCGACTATCTTAAGGAAATCGGCATTAAGGTGCGCTACCTGCATTCGGACATCAAGACGCTGGAGCGGATAGCGATCCTGCGCGATCTGCGTCTCGGTACGTTTCACGTGCTCGTGGGTATTAACTTGTTAAGAGAAGGGCTGGATTTGCCGGAAGTATCGCTGGTCTCGATACTCGATGCCGATAAGGAAGGCTTCCTCCGTTCCGAGCGTTCGCTGATCCAGACGATCGGCCGCGCCGCCCGCAATTCGGAGGGCAAGGTAATTATGTACGGAGACAACATTACCGAGTCTATGGATAAGGCGATTACCGAGACCCAGCGGCGCCGGTCCATCCAGATCGCCTACAATGAGCAGCACGGCATTACACCGCAGACGATCCGCAAGAAAGTGCGAGACGTCATCGAGGCGACGAAGGTAGCCGAATCGAAAGCCGATTACTTAACCGGCGCGGCTGGCAAGATGAGCAAGAAAGAACGTCAGAGCCTGATGCAGCGGCTTGAGGCCGAAATGAAGGAAGCCGCGAAGAATCTCCAGTTCGAACGCGCCGCAGAGCTGCGCGACGCCCTGCTGGAGCTGCGGGCTGAGTAACCGAGCCTTGAGTGAAAGCATCACGATAGAATTGAACGAGTGTGAACGGCGCTGTCCTTAGGCCGTTCTTCGTGCTTTTTGCCAGTAGCCTGGCTGAAGCGAATCCCGCAGGGAGGCCGCTCTAAGCAGGCAATGGCAGTGAGAGCACCGCGCAAACGTAAAGCGAATCCCGCAGGGAGAGCGCTCCAAGCAGGCAGTGGCAGTGAGAGCACCGCGCAAACGTAAAGCGAATCCCACAGGGAGAGCGTTCCGAGCAGGTAGTGGCAGTGAGAGCACCGCGCAACCGTAAAGCGAATCCCGCAGGGAGAGCGCTCCTAGCAGGCAGTGGCAGTGAGAGCACCGCGCAAACGTAAAGCGAATCCCGCAGGGAGAGCGCTCCTAGCAGGCAGCCGCACTCAAGCGCCCACCCTCGCGAGCGCAAACGTTCGAGTGGTCCCGCAGGGATAAGCGGCTCACCGCACGCAGGCAACTAAACACAGCCCCCCGCCCCTCACTCCGCCAAAAATTGCGGGTGTCCAGAGGGCGCAGCCCTTGGGGCCCTCCCACTGGGAGGGTTTGGGAGGGCGAACCGAAATAACCTTGGAGGAGATGTACCGTTGGCGAACGAAAACATAGTAATCAAAGGCGCAAGGGCGCATAATCTCAAAAATATCGACGTGACGATACCGCGCGACCGGTTCGTCGTCCTGACGGGGCTAAGCGGCTCCGGCAAGTCATCGCTGGCTTTCGACACCATTTATGCCGAAGGACAGCGGCGGTATGTGGAGTCGCTGTCGGCTTACGCCCGGCAGTTCCTCGGCCAAATGGAGAAGCCGGATGTCGATTCCATCGACGGCTTGTCCCCGGCCATCTCCATCGACCAGAAGACGACAAGCCGCAATCCGCGTTCCACCGTAGGAACGGTGACGGAGATTTATGACTATCTGCGCCTGCTGTTCGCGCGGGTCGGACATCCCCATTGCCCGGACCACGGCATTGAGATTACCTCGCAGACAGTCGAGCAGATGGTCGACCGGATTATGCAGTACCCGGAGAAGACGAGACTGCAGATTCTCGCGCCGGTTATAACAGGCCGCAAAGGCGAGCATAAGAGCCTGTTTGCGGAAATTTCGAAGCAGGGCTTCGTGCGTGTGCGAGTCGACGGTGAGCTGCGTGATTTATCCGAGGACATTGAGCTCGAGAAGAACAAGAAGCACACGATTGAAGTCGTGGTCGACCGGATCGTCATCAAAGAAGATGTGGAGTCGCGGCTAACGGATTCCATCGAGACGGCTCTGAAGCTGTCCGGAGGCAAAATTCTCGTCGATATCATCGGCCAGGAGGAACTGCTGTTCAGCTCCAGCTTCGCCTGTCCCATATGCGGCTTCAGCATGGAAGAGCTGGCGCCGCGCATGTTCTCCTTTAACAGCCCATTTGGCGCGTGCCCGGAATGCGACGGGCTTGGGGCGCAAATGGTGGTCGATCCCGATTTGCTCATCCCGGATGCCGGGAAGTCCATCGAAGACGGCGCTTTTTTGGCCTGGACGGGCAGCACATCCAACTATTACCCGCAGTTTCTGAAATCGGTATGCCAGCACTTTCACATTCCCGAGAATGTGCCTGTAAGTGAACTGACGCCGGAGCAAATGAACAAGCTGCTTCACGGTACGGGAAGCGAGAAAATCCATTTCCGCTACGAGAATGATTTTGGGCAGCGGAAGGAAGCGATGGTCCCTTTCGAAGGTATTATTCCGAACCTCGAGCGCCGTTATCGTGAGACGGCTTCTGATGGCATCCGCGAGTTTATAGAAGGCTTCATGAGTGCCAAGCCATGCCCCGTATGCAAGGGCAAACGGCTGAAACGTGAAATCCTCGCTGTAACCGTAGGCGAAAAGAACGTTGCCGAAGTAACCGATCTGTCGATCGGGGACAGCCAACGCTTTTTCAGCGACCTTGCCTTAAGTGAGAAAGAACAGGCTATCGCCAATCTGATTCTAAAGGAGATTAGCAGCCGCCTCGGGTTTCTCGTCAATGTCGGTCTCGAATATTTGACGCTCAGCCGTTCGGCAGGCACGCTGTCCGGCGGGGAGGCCCAGCGCATCCGGCTGGCGACGCAGATCGGTTCCAGCTTAATGGGCGTACTGTACATTCTGGATGAGCCCAGCATCGGCCTGCACCAGCGTGACAATGACCGGCTTATTTCGACGCTTGCGCATATGCGCGATCTCGGCAACACCCTGATCGTTGTCGAGCATGACGAAGATACGATGCTGGCGTCGGATTATATTATCGACATCGGTCCTGGAGCGGGCATTCATGGCGGCAAAGTTATGGCCCAGGGAACGCCGCAGGAAATCATGAATGACCCCAACTCGCTGACCGGCGAATACCTCAGCGGACGCAAATTCATTCCGGTCACCTCTGATCGGCGCGAGAGCGACGGACGCTGGCTGGAAATCCGGGGGGCCAAGGAAAATAACCTCAAGAACGTGAACGTCAAAATTCCGCTCGGCGTCTTTACGGCGGTAACCGGCGTATCCGGCTCCGGCAAGTCATCGCTTGTCAACGAAATTCTCTACAAGAGTCTGGCCAAAGAGCTGAACAAAGCGGCTAAGGTGCGCCCGGGGCAGCATAAAGAAATACGCGGCCTTGCGCATTTGGACAAAGTTATCGATATCGACCAGTCGCCGATCGGACGCACGCCGCGGTCCAATCCGGCAACCTATACGGGCGTGTTCGACGACATTCGCGACCTGTTCTCCAAGACGAATGAAGCGAAGGTAAGAGGCTTTCAAAAAGGCCGTTTCAGCTTCAATGTCAAGGGCGGACGCTGCGAAGCATGCCGGGGCGACGGCATTATCAAGATTGAAATGCACTTTCTGCCGGATGTCTACGTTCCGTGCGAGGTCTGCAAGGGCAAACGTTACAACCGCGAGACGCTGGAAGTGAAATACAAAGGGAAGAACATCGCCGATGTGCTGGGGATGACGGTGGAGGACGGAACGGAATTCTTCCAGAACATACCGAAAATTCACCGCAAGCTGCAAACTTTGCTCGATGTCGGTCTAGGCTATATCAAGCTGGGTCAACCGGGAACGACCCTTTCCGGCGGGGAAGCGCAGCGTGTGAAGTTGGCGTCGGAGCTGTACCGCCGGAGTACGGGCAAGACGCTGTATATACTGGACGAGCCGACTACAGGCCTGCATGTGGACGATATCAGCCGCTTGCTGGAAGTGCTGCACCGCTTGGTTGAATCGGGCGAATCGGTGCTCGTTATCGAGCATAACCTGGACGTAATCAAGACGGCCGACTATATTATCGACATGGGACCGGAAGGCGGCAGCGGCGGCGGAACGGTAATCGCGGAAGGTACGCCGGAACAGATTATCCAGGTGTCTGAATCGTACACGGGCAAATACCTGAAGCCGATTCTGCTTCGGGATACGGCGCGGACGGAGGCGCAGATGCTTCAGATCTCGGAAGCACAATAAGGTGAGTGTCTTTTTTATATAAAGATATGCAAAAGGGCCGCGGCTTCTGCCGCGGCCTATCTCGTGCGCAATTACAGTTTTCCAGTACGTCACTTACAGTATTTCCAGTACGCACTTACAGTATTTCGTCACGCTACAGTATTTCGTTATGCACTTACAATATTTCTGAACGCAACTCCGTTATTCCAGCCTCAAAATCACGAGGCAACCGTAGCTAGAATGGAGTTCAGCTTGTCCTGAATGGCCGGCACGCCGACGCGTTCGGTAAAGGCATGGAAGCTCTCGCCTGCGGCGCGTTCGTTCTTGTAGAACAGCAGAAGCTGTTCAAGCACGCCTGCGACTTCGTCCGCTTGGACGCGTCCCTTGAGCGGCTGCGCGAACTTCGCGGCCGGACCCTGCGCTCCGCCGCCAAGCGTACCGCCGACAGCAATGTCGTAAGCTTCGGCCATGCCTTCGGGGGTCTTTACCAAAGCCCCCTGAAGTCCGATATCTCCAATCTGTTTCTGTCCGCAGGCATTCGGGCAGCCGATAAGATGGAGGCGGACCTTCTCGCCAAGGTCCAGGTGTTCGTCCAGGTACTCGGCAATGGCGACAGCGCGCTTTTTCGTCTCTACAAGAGCCAGGCTGCAGAACTCGTTGCCGGTGCAGGCGAC
Organism: Paenibacillus durus ATCC 35681; assembly: GCF_000993825.1. NCBI lineage: Bacteria > Bacillati > Bacillota > Bacilli > Caryophanales > Paenibacillaceae > Paenibacillus > Paenibacillus durus. The sequence continues at coordinate 4,253,140 of NZ_CP011114.1, read as the reverse complement.
GGTGCGGCTGATAAAAGGCTTCGGCGCAGCTGACAGGCGCTGAAGCACAGGCGCTGCCAGCAGCTCTTCGACTTTATCGTTCGGCACGCCGCTAAGGATGGCGTTCTGCGACATCGTCGTGCGGATGGTGCCGTCGCCGTAAGTGTCTGCGAGATCGGCCAACTGTGTAAGCTCGTCTGCGTTCATCCGTCCGACAGGCACGTTAAGGCCGACATAGTTCAGTCCCTGCTGCGGCTGCGGATGCACACCGTCGAAATAGGCGGCCTGCCAGCCAACCGTTTTGTCCTCGCCGCGCGCAGGCAGCTCCCCGATCAGCTCGAGCAGCTTGTCCTTGAATTTCTCCGCGCCCCAATCGGCCACCAGGAATTTCAGCCGGGCGTGGTGTCTTTTCTCGCGGTATCCATTGTCGCGGAAGATTGTCGCAACGCCAATCGCAACCTTCAGCACCTCATCCGGACGGACAAAGATATCCAGCTTCTGCGCCAGATGCGGCTTAGCAGACAGTCCGCCGCCAACCATGACATGGAAGCCGATCGTCTCCTCGCCATTGATCTCCTTGACCGCAGGCGTGAATGCCAAATCATTGATCTCGGCATGCGCGTTATTGTAAGGATTCGCGGAGATCGACATTTTCAGCTTGCGCGGAAGATTGGAGAAATCGCGATTCAGCACGAAGAAGTTATTCACTTCGTCGACAAGGGCTTTCGTATCCATCAGCTCGTCCTTGTCGATTCCGGCAAGCGGGTTGCCGACAATCGTGCGCGGGCAGTCGCCGCAGGCTTCGAAGGAGTATAAGCCGACTTCCTCCAGACGCTTAAAAATATCCGGGAAATTCTCAACGGTCAGCCAGTGGAACTGAATCGCCTGACGGGTGGTAATATCGACAAGATTTCTACCGTAAAGCCGGGAAATATCGGCCAGAGTCCGCGCCTGCGCGGAAGTCATAACCCCGGTGTTAATGCGGACGCGCATCATGAAATGACCGTTCTTCGGTTTTTGCTGGTATACGCCCGCCCATTTGAAGAGGTCCAGGTCGTCGGCGGGAATGGAATCATAGCCCTCCAGCGCGTATTTTTCGATAATGCTGCGGATGATGTCCAGCCCGTCTTTTTCCAGTTTGACTAATTCAAATTTGGACAGTTTGTCCGGTTCTTTGGTCCAAATCGGTTCATATGCCATTGATGAAGCCTCCTTAATTATGTCACTGACGTTCCGAGCCGCGTTCGCGCTCTATTTCATTTAAATCCGACGAGGTCGCTAAGAGATTGGTTTGATGGTAACAGATTTCCTGCTTCCCGTATGTGAAGTAAGGTATAACCTGTATAACAATTGTTTATGGAATCTCCAGATTCCGTTGATAAATCGCAAGGCGGATGTCAGGCAGAGAGGATGAAAGATTCAAACACGGACAATCCCGTTAATAGTATAATAAGAGCATGCAAGTGAGGATTTTTTTGGAAAATAGGCATGATCCGCTGACCGCGTTTAATATGCTTTATATTAGTACGAGAAATGGATGCCAGTCTTATAGGCTCGTCGCTGCTGGTTCCTTTTTTCTCCAGGCACTTTGATAACTGAATAACAAATACGGGGTGTCAATGAATGCTGTCACAATTACATAAGATTTTGGAAAAAATCTATTGCGTGCCGTCTTTGGTAACGGTAACATAGAAGTGATAAGGCATGAGGAAAAGAGTGGGCTGTGCGGCTAAAGGGCAAGTCTGCTCGACAATCATGATGAGGAGGTAGGGATATGCTGCTTGCGGAAGCCGCCACGGCAACTGCGTCCAGGTTTCATACCTTTGATGTGTTTATGATCTTGTTTACGGCCCTAATTGCGATTGGGGTTGTCCGATTGCTCAGAGCCCCTCAGAAGAACAAGTTCGCGATTGCCTTCGGAGTTGTCAGCCTGCTGGTCTTTCTCGTGTCCGATTATGCCATGGTCAAATATTGGCTGGGCTAGAAAGCCGGCGTTCCCCAGCTTGAACACATAGTAAGCACCGATTTTTGTTGTCAGCGAAGACACCTTTGCCGCCGTTCGCGGGAGTAGAGGCGTCTTTTTTCTTTTTTCAAGCAAGGGCAGCTGAATGATATTAATGGGGTAAAAGAGGAGATAAACGTATGGGAAGAAGTATGATGTGTATGCGCAACAAAATTCTGCGCTTTTTGCTATGCGGCCTCATTCTGGGACTAGCCCTGGGCTGGAGCGTACCCGTGTCCGAAGCGGCTCGAAAAGGTGACGCGGCTACCGCGTATTTATCCTCCACAGGACAGCGTGTATCCACTATGGACCCGGTTCCGCAAATCTATAAACGTCTGTCTCCGTCGGTAGTCGGCATTATCGGCAAGGCCCAGGGCGGAAAAGATACGGGCCTAGACAACCGCTACAATCTGATGCATGGGTCGGGCGTAATCATCACAAGCGGAGGGTGGATCGTCACGAATGCACATGTCATTAGCGGTATGCGAAATGCCACGGTCGTGACAGCGGATGGAAAATCGTACAGCGTCAAGGATATGTATGCGGATGAAATCAGCGATGTGGCGCTGCTCAAGATCAACGCGGCTTCCCTGCAGCCTGCTTCCTTCGCTGAAGTCTCGAACGTGAGAGTCGGCGAAAAGGTCGTCGCCATCGGCGCGCCTTTATCCTTTGCGCTGCGCAATTCCGCTACTGTCGGCGTTGTCAGCGGCTTGGGGCGGGCCGTTGATGCGTCGTACCGTCTTTTGCAGAGCGATGCAGCCATTAACCCGGGCAACAGCGGGGGCCCCCTTGTTAATATGAACGGAAAAGTCATCGGCATCGTCAGCATGAAATTTTCGGCGGTCGGTGTGGAAAATACGGGATTTGCCATTCCTGCGGAAACGGTCCGTTATATCATCAAGCAGCTGTTTGCTTACGGTGAAGTAAGGCGCCCAAGCCTGGGGCTTGAGCTTCAGGAGAGCTGGTCCGCCATTATCGGCCTGCCGGCAGAAGACCCGCTTACCGTAACGAAGGTATCCTCCGAGGAAGCGCGCAAAGCCGGTATTTCCGAAGGGGATGAATTGTACAGCATCGACGGTCATAGGGTGACCTCGGCGGTCGATATCAATGAGCTGTTCAAGAGCTATCGTCCGGGGCAGACCGTTCAGCTGCTCATGCAGAGCGGAGGCGATATCGTCCAGCGCAAGCTGGTACTGGGGCAAGGAGATCCAGTAGTCAATACGGGAGAGGCAGACAGCGGCGAAGGCGGCGGACCGGCAGAGTAACAGGAAGCGGGGGAGATCCGAAATGGGAAAAATATGCTTTAAAGTCCTGCATGCCGTGCTGGCTGCGCTGATCGTACTGGCGGTCATGCTGCCGGAAGGCGCTGCGAGGGCCGCAGCAAGCAGCACACTTATGCTGACCCTGAAAGTGGGAAGCAAAGAAGCGAAAGCGAATGGACAGGCTCTCGCCATCGCGGCGCCGTTTTTAGAGAATGGGAGTGTCATGGTTCCGCTCGGAGTATTCAAAAAAGCGTTCAACAGCGGGGTCTTGCTTGGAAGCGGCGACGTTGTCAAAGTGACCTACGGCCCTCATACAGGCGCAATGACAATCGGCAGCACATCCGCCTGGAAGGACGGTCAGAAGGTGAAGCTGGCTGCTCCGCCGCGAATGGTGAACGGGGTGCTTATGGCGCCGCTGCGCTTTGTAGCCGGAGTTATCGGGGCGAAGGTTTCAGCCGGCAGCGGCGGCAGCATCGTGGTAACGGTATCTGCGGCGGAATCGGGGGATGGCGGCCTGCAAGGGAACGGCATCGACAGCGAGGCGGGCAAGACAAAGGTCGGCAACAGCTATTATGAGTGGAGCATGAACTATCCGGCCGGTCTCATTATCGGCAACAGCGGCGGAGAAGAGAGCGTAGCCACCTTCGCGAGTGCGGACAACGCCTATTACCTGGAAGTGCATGTGTCGCCACAGGAAGCTGCCACAGACGCGGACGAACTGCTGGAACAACTGGTGCGCGGCGCTGAAGAGAGCGGCGAAATCGTACTGGACCGGGAAGCTGTCCCGCAGGAGTCCACCCCATATGCCCGCATTGTCAGCAAAGATTCTTCCGGGGTCATGTGGGAGGGCCGGCAGTATTATGCGAACGGGCGATTATATGAGCTGTATTTAACGGATGACCATGCGGAGAACTATAAAGATTTTGCCAAGTACGCCGGGCTGCTGGGATCATTTCGTCCTTCCTTTGATAACAAGGATGGAACCATTCGGGATCTGTCGACCGTTCGGAACGGTCTGCGGACTGCGGGAAGCGACGATTACGGCATTTCTCTGCAGATTCCCGCCGGATGGAGCGCAGACAATCAGCATCTTGCTTATGAGAGCAAGTACGGCAGCTATTTGAAGCTGAACATCACCTCGGCGCCGACAGCTTCGTCCCTGGACAGCTGGGAAGAGGAGCTGAGATTGAAGGATGCGGATTTGTTTGTGCCGGGGGCTTACAGTGAGCAGGGCCGTACGGCAGCGGTGGTTTCCGGCGTTCCGTCGCGGCTTCGGGAAGTCCGGTACAATTACGGCAGCGGATGGATCACGGAGTATCAGGTGCTGCTGCTGAGGAGCGGTTATCGCTACTATGCGGAGTATGCCGTCCCGGATGGGCAGGACGAGGATAAGGCGAAATTCAGGGATGTGCTGGCTTCGCTGAAGATTGATTTTAACACGATAAAAGAGAACTTCGGCCGACTGGAGCAAAATGACTACCCCGCGCTGAAAAATAAAACCGCCGCCAAAATATCTAAAAATTACGGCTATACCATTCACATACCACGGCTGTGGACGCCCTCCGAAGGAGCATTCGAAATGCAGAACGTCGAGTACCGTTTCACCGGCGGACGGTTCCGGATCGCTTTGCTTCCGGGCGGTTCCTTTGACTATACGGTAAACCAGCTTAAAGAGTACTACCGGAATACGAGCGGCGATCCAAAAGGGCCGATTGTCGAAAGCGTACGGGATACGAAATTCGCCGGAGTACCGGCTGTGGAAATGACCGTGCGGCAAAATAAAAGAGGCATCCCCTCCCGCATCCGGGCCATCGTCTTCAGCCACGCGGATGTTGTCTTTACCCTTACAGCCACGCTGGGCGATGCGAACGCAACCGAAGCGCAGCAGGAGGTGCTGGAACGGACGCTCCAGTCATTCCGGTTTACAGATGAGGGGAAGCAGGAGCAGAGGACGAATTGATCACTGAAAATTGGATGCATACTGCCGGTATTGGACAGACGCTTGGGGAAGTCGCTTTAGGCAGTCGAACAGCGTCCATGGCCTAGATGGAAAGAACCTCCAGACCGCGATCGAGGCGGAATGGAGGTTCTTTTTTGCCGAATAGCACTTATGCATTGTAAACGAAATTGAGATTCGCGTCTTTTAGCAGCGGCGCTTTCTCGTCTTTGGCCGACAGCACCGGCACTACATCGATAGGCCACTCAATGCCGATATCCGGGTCATTCCACAGGATGCCTCCGTCGCATTCGGGCGCATATAATTCGTCGCATTTATACTGGACCTCCACGTCCTCGGTCAGCGTCATGAAGCCGTGGGCGAAGCCTTTAGGGATCAGCAGCTGCTTCTTGTTGTCCGCGCTCAGCTCGATTCCGAACCATTGGCCGTAGCCGGGACTCCCCTTGCGGATGTCGACGGCCACATCAAAGATGCTGCCGCGTGTACAGCGGACGAGCTTCGTCTGTGCTTTAGGGTTCAGCTGGTAGTGGAGCCCGCGCAGCGTCCCTTTTACCGCCGAGTAGGATTGATTATCCTGTACGAAGTTCAGGCCGATCCCCTGTTCCAGAAATTTGGCCTGGCTGTAGGTTTCCATGAACCAGCCGCGATGGTCGCCGAATACCGTGGGTTCTACGATTAGAACGCCTTCCAGATTCGTTTGTGTAAATTTCATCGATTCCACTCTTTCTGCATTAATATTTGATTTTGCCGTTAGCTACTTTGATCAAATACTGCCCGTAGCCGGTCTTACTCAGCTTCTCGCCGCAGGCCAGCAGCTGCTCATCTGTAATCCACCCGTTAATATATGCGATTTCCTCCGGCGCGGCGATTTTGATGCCTTGATGATCCTCAATTGTTCTTACAAAATTGGTTGCATCTACCAGACTCTGATGAGTGCCGGTATCCAGCCACGTAAAGCCGCGTCCCAGCAGCTCCACATCCAGCTCGCCAAGTCTCAGATATTCTTCGTTGACCGAAGTAATCTCCAATTCGCCCCGAGGCGAAGGCTTTACATTTTTCGCGATATCCACGACCCGATTGTCGTAAAAATACAGCCCCGTAACCGCATAGTGCGACTTGGGCTGTGCAGGCTTTTCTTCGATGGAGAGGACTTTGCCGTCACCATTAAACTCCACAACGCCAAAACGCTCCGGATCGGGAACGTGGTAACCGAACACCGTTGCACCTTGCGGTTTTTCCGAAGCGCGTTTAAGCATTTGACGCATGCCGGCCCCATAGTAAATATTGTCTCCGAGAACCATAGCGACCGAATCACTGCCGATAAAATCTTCGCCCAAAATAAAGGCCTGCGCCAATCCGTCGGGACTCGGCTGGATTTTGTACTGCAGCGAGATGCCGAACTGGGAACCGTCTCCCAGCAGACTCTCAAATCTCGGTGTATCCTCTGGAGTGGAAATAATCAAAATATCCTTGATTCCCGCTAGCATTAAAGTAGATAAAGGATAATAAATCATCGGTTTGTCGTAGACCGGCAGCAGCTGCTTGCTTGTAACCATGGTCAATGGATATAAGCGCGTGCCGCTGCCGCCCGCTAGGATAATGCCTTTCATTTTCTGAGTCAGCTCTCCCTGCTATATGTAATTTAATCCTCTTTGGCTATGTATATTTTACGCTTAACGTTCAACTGGTGTCTATTTCTCTTTACCTTTTTTCGCAAGAAATCGATTCCATTTCTATCTATTTCAAGTCTTATGGAAATGTAGAGATTGCTAGAGACAGCCTTGTAGCAGGAGAGTGTGATATTTGATACAATAGATAGGTTAACCGGGCATCAATCCATTTTAATTCTTCGGGAAGTCCGGATCACATATGCTTGGCACATTAATAGACCCGTTCCTGGCGGACGGTTTGGGAGGATATAAATGGAAGAGCGGGATATACGCAGGGAAGACGTGGAGCTGCTCGCACCGGCGGGCGACTGGGACTGCATGCGCGCGGCGGTGGCGAATGGGGCGGACGCTGTCTATTTCGGCGTGGAGAAATTTAATGCCCGGGCAAGAGCGAATAACTTTCAGATGGACGAACTGCCGGAAATTATGGCCTTTTTGCACAGCTATGGGGTAAAAGGGTTTCTGACGTTTAATATTCTAGTATTCGAGAACGAGCTTCCGGATGCAAAAGAATTGATCGACGCTTGCATAGATGCCGGTGTGGACGCGGTCATTGTGCAGGATCTCGGGCTGGTGAAGCTGATTCGCGAGATTTCGCCGGATTTTCCGATTCACGGCTCGACGCAAATGACGATTACTTCGCCAGAGGCGGTGGAGTTCACCAAGCCGTTCGAACTGGAGCGCGTGGTACTCGGTCGGGAAAATAATCTGAAGCAGATCCGTGCGATTGGCGATCAGGCGCGTCTGCCGATGGAGGTGTTCGTGCATGGCGCGCTGTGCGTCTCCTATTCGGGGCAATGTCTGACCTCGGAGATGTGGGGCGGGCGTTCTGCCAACCGTGGCGAATGCGCGCAGGCCTGCCGTTTGCCGTATGACCTTGTTGTGGACGGAGAGGTGAAGCCGATGGGGGACGTCTCCTATCTGCTGTCGCCAAAGGATTTGGCGGCCATCGACCTGCTGCCGGAGCTGATTCAGGCGGGCGTCACGTCTTTCAAAATCGAAGGGCGCATGAAAAGCCCCGAATACGTGGCGAATGTAATAGGCAAATACAGCAAGGCGATCGACCGTTATTTTGGCGGAAGATGGACTGCTCCGTCCAAGGAGGAAATGCGGGAGCTGCAGCAGAGCTTCTCACGCGGGTTCACGCACGGCTTCCTGGAAGGCACGAATAATAAAAAGCTGGTGGACGGCACTTTCCCAAAAAGCCGGGGCGTGTATGTTGGGACCGTGGAGCAAATTTTGCGTGACGGCGTTGTCTGCCGGATTGAAGCGCCGATTAAACGCGGCGACGGGATTGTGTTCGATGCGGGCGATCCGACGAAAAAAGAAGAAGGCGGCCGCATCTACGATCTCCGCCGCAAAGGCGTAAAGCTGGAAGGCGAAGCGCAGGAAGGCTGGATTGTCGACATCATCCCCGGACGCAGCGATATTAATTTGGGACGTCTGCATGTCGGCGACCGCATTTGGAAGACGAATGATCCGGCACTGGATAAAACGCTGCGGCAGACGTTTGAGACGGAGAAGCCGTACCGGGTGTTCCCGGTGCATGTAAAAGCCGCAGGCCGTACCGGGGAGCCGCTCTCTACCTGGTGGACCGACGTGCAGAAGGGCGTCACCGTCCGCGTCGACTCCGAGCTTGCGCTGGAGACGGCGAACAAGCGCCCGATGGACGCGGCGCTGCTGGAAGAGCAGTTCGGACGCCTTGGCGGGACCGTCTTCCAGCTTGAGCGTCTGGACGCCGAACTGTTAGGCGGCGTCATCGTGCCCATGCGCGAGCTGAACAGCATCCGCCGCCGTGCGGTGGAGCTGCTCGCTGGCGAGCGCCCGAAGCCGCCCGTATACGTGAAACGGGCGGTAGAGGTGTACGGCGACGCCGCTGCGCGCGGCGCGGGACCGGTCGCCCCGCTCGAAGCGGGCGACCCCTTCACAGGCGGCGGTGCTGCGCAGCTCACCGCGCTGTGCCGCAGCCTGCCGCAGGTGCAGGCTGCATTAGAGGCCCGCGTAACGTTCATCTACGCCGACTTCGAATTCATCAAGCAGTTCCCGGCAGCGGTAGCGGCCGTGCGGGCGGCCGGCGCGAGAGTCGCGCTGGCGACGCCGCGTATCCATATGCCGGGCGAGAACGGCTACCATGCCAACATCCTGCGCCTTCAGCCGGATGCGGTGTTGGTGCGCAATACCGGCGCGCTGTATTACTATCTGCGCCGCCGCCGGGAAGAGCCGGATGCCGTGCATCCGCTGCTCATCGGCGATTTCTCGCTGAACATCGCCAATCACAAGGCGGTCGACCTGTTTCTTGAAGCAGGCTGCGACCTGGTTACGCCGTCGTATGACCTGAATATCCAGCAGATGGTCGACCTGCTGCGGCACAGCCGCACCTCGCAGATGGAAGTGGTCATTCACCAGCATCTGCCGATGTACCATACGGAGCACTGCGTATATTGTACGTTCCTAAGCGAAGGAACCGACTTTACGAACTGCGGCCGTCCTTGCGAGAGCCAGCGTGCTTCCCTGCAAGACCGGATCGGCATGATCCATCCCGTTCGTGTGGATGAAGGCTGCCGCAATACGGTCTACAACGCAATTGAGCAGTCCGGTGCGGAATATCTGAACAACTTCCGCGAGCTCGGCGTATCGTCTTTCCGCGTGGAGTTTCTGGAGGAGACCCCCGAACAGGTAGTTGAGGTCATTGATCTGTACGGCAAAGCGCTGCGCGGCGAAATCTCCGGAACCCAGGTCTGGAAGACGCTCAAAGCGACCAACCAGCTCGGCGTTACCCGGGGTCAGTTGGTGAAATAACAGAGGATTATATGTAACTGTGTTTCTCGCAGAAATCGTAAGCTCCCGCCAACCGGCGGGAGTTTTTTGCTTAGTTAAAGGCCAAACTTCTGGATAGTTTTGAGACCAGTCTTTTCCACAGCCAACTGCCAATGTCCCTATAAAACTGATATAATAGGATCAGAGCTGCATTTTTTATCCAGGGCGAATATGTAACTATATCATACTTTAAAAAAAGGAGCCGTTGTCATGACGAAAATCCGCAAAGCTATTATTCCCGCCGCCGGTCTCGGAACCCGCTTTCTGCCCGCTACCAAGGCGATGCCGAAGGAAATGCTGCCGATTGTAGACAAGCCGACCATCCAATATATCGTGGAAGAGGCGGTCGCCTCAGGTATCGAAGATATTATTATCGTAACGGGTAAGGGAAAAAGAGCAATCGAGGATCATTTCGACAATTCATTCGAGTTGGAGTTCAATTTGGCCGAGAAGCAGAAATGGGACCTGCTGAATTCTGTCCGTAAATCGTCTGAAATGGCTGATATTCACTATATCCGGCAAAAAGAACCCAAGGGTCTCGGACACGCCATCTGGTGCGCGCGCAAATTTATCGGCAACGAGCCGTTCGCCGTTCTGCTTGGCGACGATATCGTCGAGTCGGATAAACCGTGCCTGAAGCAGATGATCGAGGTCTATGACGAATATAAATCCTCCATCGTTGGCGTGCAGCCTGTCCCATGGGATGAGGTTTCCCGTTACGGCGTCGTTGACGGCACGGAACTTGCGGATCGTGTGTATAAGGCCAATAGGCTTGTCGAGAAGCCGAAAAAAGAAGAAGCGCCTTCCAATCTGGCTATCCTTGGACGGTATATTTTGACCCCTCGAATCTTTGATATGCTGGGAGAGCAGCAGGCAGGAGTAGGCGGCGAAATTCAGCTGACGGACGCCATCGCCCGTCTCAGCGAAGTAGAACGGATTCTGGCCTTCCACTTCGAGGGGGATCGGCATGACGTGGGCGAGAAGATGGGCTTTATCCAAACGACGATTCATTACGCCATGCAGCGTGAAGAGCTGAAGGATGATTTGCTCATTTATCTCAAAAATCTGATCGAAAGCGAAGCGCAAAAGACAGTATCGAAATAATATTTGGAATTTATTATGGCGGTGTGCGTTTACGCGCCCGCGTTACAGCACAGAAATGGCAGTCCGGGAAATGGCCCGGGACTGCCATTTTAGCTTTATATCCAGGGTTTTACATACCTTAATGAGTAGGAGTGGGAGCATTGACCAGAAATATCATGTCGCCGGCCAAGTATATTCAAGGCAAGGGAGAAATCCGTCGGCTTCATCGTTATTGTACCGAACTTAAGGGTAAGAAGGCTTATATTGTCGCCGATGCTTTTGTCTTCGCGAATTATGAGAAGGAGATTTCGGAAGGCTTTCAGGGAGGCGATGTTTCATATGTTCTGCACTCGTTCGCGGGAGAATGCAGCCTGAAGGAAGTGCAGCGGATCGTCGAAGCGGCCAAGGAATCGGAAGCGGACGTTATTATAGGGATTGGCGGCGGCAAGACACTGGATGCAGCCAAAGCAGTCGGTTTCTACAGCCGTCTCCCGCTGATTGTCGCGCCAACCGTCGCCTCCACCGACGCGCCGTGCAGCGCTCTGTCCGTCCTCTATACCGAAGATGGCCGATTGGACAAGTACCTGCCACTGCGCAGTAATCCCGAAAGGGTTGTTGTGGACACAGAAATTGTATCCAAAGCGCCTGTCCGCCTGCTGGTCGCCGGCATGGGTGACGCGCTGTCGACGTACTACGAGGCGCGGGCCTGCCGGCGGTCCGCCGAATCCGGGGGCCGGGATACAAGCACTATCGCCGCCTACGCGCTTGCGCGGGCTTGCCGGGATACGCTGCTGGCCGATGGATTACAGGCCAAGCAGGATGCAGAGAACGGCATACTCTCCAAGGCGGTAGAGAATATTATCGAAGCCAACATCTACCTCAGCGGCATCGGCTTTGAGAGCGGCGGGCTTGCTGCCGCCCATGCGATTCATAACGGACTTACCCTGTTGGAAGAGACACGTCCTGTCATGCATGGGGAAAAGGTTGCTTTTACCACTATCGTTCAACTTGTGCTGGAGAACGCGCCTATACAAGAGCTGGAGGAGATAATAAAGTTTAACCGCAGCACAGGGTTGCCTGTAACCTTGGAGGAGATGCATCTTTCGGCGGAACAGCCGGACAGACTCCGGATTGCCGCAGAGGCCAGCTGTGCTCCCGGTACGCCCATGGACAACATGCCATTTTCAGTAACATCCGACAGCGTAGTGAAAGCCATGCTGGAGGTAGATCAATTGGGGAGACAACTCCCCCTTAAGTCCTGAAGAAGAGTTTATGGTTTTGGAAAAAAAACAAAAAAAACCGGGCACCACCAATAATGGGCGGTACCCGGTTTTTTTCTCGGTATATATAAAACTATAAGTAGCAGTTAAGATCAGGGCTGGATTACCGCGATTTCATCAATTTTAGCCGCCTCTCCGGGATCGGCTGCAATAAGCTTGTTATATACATCCTGATCCTGGGCGCTTTTCAATTTATTCAATCCGGCCAAATACCAACGGGCCATCTCGCGATTAATTGGATCCGAGTAATCTTCACTCAGCCCGGTTTTCAAGGTGTTTACCGCCGTCCGGATATCACCAGAGAGAAATTGCATTTTACCCACAGCCAGCGTAGTGGCAGGCGGAACGGCATTCGTTTGGTTACTGGTCTCTACCATCAGTTGCTTGTAAGCCCCAAGTCCGATATTAAAGTTCGCATTCGCATTTTCTTTGTCCTGCTGGTTAAAGGAGGCCTGGCCCAAGTCATATGAGCGGGCGATTAAATCATAGTACCAGTTTGCACTCCATAGGTCGCCGCGTGCAGCCAAATCAGCGTAACTGCCAACGAGACCCGATTGCAATATTTCGGCTGCAGCCTTGGCATCGCCGGTTACGTGTTTTATTTTTCCGACTCCGAGCGCGATTAGCGGTGTTACAGAGAACGGACGGCCCTGCATCTGTCCGGCAGGCAGCGTCTTCAGATACTCAACTCCGGCAACCACATGGTCGTATGCGGCCAGACCGGTTTGGAAAAACTCCTGCTCCTTGGCAGTATCCTTCTGCAAATGAGCCTGTGTTCCCAGATCAGCCGCCCGGGTAATCAACGGCTCGTACCACTCAATATCCCACTTATATTTATCTGCATTATCTCTGTAAACGGCATATGCTTCTTCGCTCTTGCCCTGCAAATCATATAAAGCAATCAACTGCTTCAACATCATCTTGTTATTTGGCTCATCCTTCAGTCCACGGGTTAGCACGGCGAGGGACTCGGCCGCGAACTGTTCGTTCTTGTTCTGACTGTAGACCTGATTGTCCATCGAAGCGAGAATAATCACTGACTCCGGATGGCTGGGACGGTTTTTAAGCGCCTTGATCAGCGGAGCCTTGATTTCTTCATAAGACTGGCTTGTTTGCGTGATCGCCTTGGCATCCGCAGCAGCATTGGCGGAACCAATATCGCGGAGGGACACGAAGAGCACCGCCAAGGCTCCCACACAGGCCAAGGCCAAATAACCAAAACGCAGCCCCGAAGAGTTCCATTTGACCGCGAGCGTTTTAGCATCCATAGCAGCGGCCATACCCGCAAGCCCGATGAATATAAGCAGGCCCATAAACGCGTAGCTCATATTGAAGTCAAGGACACTGTGAAGCAGAATCGAGAGAGCGATGATCAGGAAGAAAAAGCCGTTCTCGTAATCATCCCGTTCCTTTTGCTTCATATAGCCTCTGATATATTTGTAGAACACAAACAGGATAAATCCCATAAATACGATGAAACCAAGAATGCCGACCTCAATCAAATACTGCAGGAAGAAGTTATGCGCCTGGCGGCTCGTATACGGGTTATTCTGATATTTCTCGTAAAGAGCGGCCCAGCCTCCACCGCCGGCGCCGAGAATCGGATAATCCTTGACAACCTTGAGCGCATCTTTGTAAAAAGTGAAGCGTTCGAGTACACTATGCTGCTGGAAGTTGATATTCTCCAGACGAGTTTCGATATTGTCCGGCAAAATACTGCGCACGCTCGTGCCGATCAGCAGGAAAGCGGCCAGAGCTACCAGCACTGTCGCGCCGATTGGAAGCCAAAGATTGGTGAATTTGCGGCTTGACCAGCTCTCAAGACTCCCTTCTAGCTTAGGAGCTACAAAACGCTGTACCACCCAACATAGAACCGCCGTGACCGCCGAGGCAATCAGCAGATAGGTCCAGCCTTTGACAGCCGCTGACGCATCGGGAACCAGGCTAAGGCGCTGCCCGATCGAAGTGACCGGACTCGTAACCGCCAGGGAGGCAATGCCTGCGATAATAAGGTGAATAATCCACAATATTTGCCGCGACGGTTTCTGGAACAGCAGCAGGAGCACGAATACGACCGGAAGCAGGACAAGCCCGCCCCGCGAGAGCGTCAGCAGCAGCGAAACGATAATAGGTACAAGCATGAAGCCGTTAATAAGCGCGCCATACACCTTTTTCGACCGAATCAGTGCAAATATCGCCACCAACAAGAACGCCATCAGGAAGCCGGCATATGTATTGGGGTACTGAAATATCGAAGTCAGACGCGGTCCGAGGTTGGTATCGTTGAGCACTGCGTCCAGATATTTGCCTCCTCTAACCGTATTCGAGAACCAGCCGATCAGCCCTCCGGCAACATTCCAGGCGCCCAGCCAGTTCAGCAGCCCGAACCAGACAATCAGATAAGCCACTGTCAATACGGCGGTTTGTATGATAACATTAACTTGTTTTTGTCGAAGGAGGTAGAGACTTACAATGAAGACTGCCGCGTACATGCTCTGAATCAGCAGCATATTGACCGCCATGTAGTGCGAAGCGGCAACAAAGAGCGACAGGAAATACGTCAGTGGAAGCAGCAGCACGGCTACCGCCAGCAGATCGCGCTGGTCCTCCAGCTTAAATCTTTTGTAGTAGAGGCCGACCCATAAGAACAGCATCAGACAACCGAGCAAAGCCGCAACATAAATCGGTTTCTCGAAGTCAACCTGCTGCCCGTTAAATAATCCCACTTGAAACGGGGCCCAAAACAAAAATAAAATAAAACCAATTACTAACACCCAAAGCGAGTCGGGTATCTTTTCATCATTTCTCGACTGAGCAGCTTTTTTACCGTATACTGGATTAGCCAACTTTTTAATCTCCTTTTCCTGTAGATACGACAATATTTTAGCATAGTTAGATATGCAGGGGCTACATTGTTAAAGTGATATCATTTTCTATCATAAATCCGGAATAGGTGAAACCGATGAACGAGATTAATAAATATATTCAGAACTTTCTTAAGTATAAAGAGCTTTTAAAACTTTTGGTCATAAAAGAATTAAAAATAAAATATAAAAGATCGGTATTGGGGATTCTATGGAGTGTTTTAAATCCATTATTTATAATGCTGATTATTACTCTGGTATTTCAAGAGTTATTTAGATTTAATATAGAGTATTTTGCAGCCTACGTAATAACCGGGCAAGTTTTATTCACCTTTTTTTCGGATTCTACCAATTTGGCTATGACCTCTATATTTTCTTCAGGGCAAATTATTAAAAAAGTATATGTTCCCAAGTACATTTTCCCATTGTCGAAAGTTACATACTCATTAGTTAATATGTTTTTCTCTCTGTGTGCTGTTTTAGTCGTTTGCCTTTTTACGGGTGTTCATATTAAATGGACTATTATTTTTAGCTTCATTTCAATAGGTTATGTGTTCCTGTTTAGCGTAGGATTGGGTTTGATCTTATGCAGCGTGGTTGTGTTTTTTAGAGATATCGAGCACTTTTACGGAGTTTTATTGACTGCCTGGATGTATTCAACTCCCATTATTTACCCTATGGCGACTATGCCGGACAAGTATCTCTTTTTGCTTTACAGCAATCCGATGTTCTACTTTATCACACATTTTAGGGAAGGATTCTTATACGGACGTATTCCTTCTTTTGAACTGAATCTGCAATGCTTTAATTACGCTTTTGCGACTTTGATTATAGGAGTCTATTTATTTAAAAAGCGTCAGGATAAATTCATACTATATATATAAGGATAAGGTGTAACTATGGCAGATACTATAGTTAATGTTAATGATGCTTCGATGTGTTTTAATATGACAACGGAAAAAATCAGCACTTTGAAGGAATATCTGATAAAGCGGTTTAAACGCCAAATTTCTTATACCGAATTTTGGGCCTTGCAGAATGTAAGCTTTGAGATAAATAGAGGTGAGATTTTTGGAGTGCTTGGACTAAATGGTGCAGGGAAGAGCACTTTGTTGAAGGTAGTGGCAGGAGTATTGAAACCTACAACCGGGAATGTAGAAGTCTCGGGCAGAATGGCTCCTCTTATCGAGCTTGGGGCAGGGTTTGACCCGGAGTTAACAGCAAGAGAGAATATTTTTTTGAATGGAGCGGTATTAGGATATTCAAAAAAAGAGATGAAAGATAAATTTGAGGAAATCGTAGAATTTTCTGAGTTGAGAGACTTTATCGATGTTCCTATAAAGAATTTTTCTTCCGGTATGTACGCCAGACTTGGATTTTCTATTGCTACAGCTACTACCCCCGACCTCTTAATTGTTGATGAGATATTATCTGTCGGAGATTTTAAGTTTCAAGAGAAATGTGAAGCAAAGCTTACCAGCATGGTTGAAAAAGGAACCACCGTTATGCTCGTTTCACATTCCATTGACCAAATACGGGCAATGTGTACGAAAGGTATCATTTTGGAAAAAGGGAAATTGATAAAAAGCGGAAGTATAGGGGATATATGCGATTTTTACTATTCGAAATATAACTAATTGAGGGAGAAATCGGTATTGTTTTTGTATAATGGCTTCTTTTTATTATATTCGATTCTAATTCGCTTAAAAATAAAATATTACCAATTTTTCTTTCCCTTGACTAAAGGCTGCAGTTACCGGACATGGTTCAAGAAGAACGAACAGTACAATGACATTCAGTCTACTTTCAAGTACTCTCCATTGATATCCGTTATTATGCCGGTCTACAACGTTAAAGAGGAATACTTGAGAGAGAGTATTGACTCAGTTCTCCAGCAGTATTATCCCCATTGGGAACTGTGTATATCAGATGATAATTCTTCTGAACCTCATATAAAGAGAGTATTGGAGGAATATGCCGCTTTTGATCCTCGCATAAAAGTAAGATATAGAGAAGAAAATGGGCACATATCGGCTTGTAGTAACTCTGCACTGGAGATGGCGGCAGGGGAGTTTACAGCCTTTTTAGATAATGATGATGTATTAGCCCCTTTCGCATTGTACGAAGTTGTCAGGCTACTGAATACTAATAAAGAGTTAGATTTAATCTATAGTGATGAAGATAAGTTGTTAAATGGAAAGAGATGCTATCCTTTTTTTAAGAAACAGTTTAACATGGATTTATTAAAACAAATGAATTATATATGTCACCTGGCAGTATATCGAACAGCTCTTGTGAAACAAGTGGGAGGACTCCGGATAAATTATGAAGGGGTTCAGGATTGGGACCTGGCTATTCGAATTATCAATCTTTCCAAGAGAGTTGCCCATATCCCTAAAATACTGTATCACTGGCGGATTTCGGACACCTCAACTTCAAGCGGGGAACATCACAAGCCATATGTTAAAGCAGCACGTAAAAGGATGCGCGACGATCTTAATATTTTATTTTAAAGGATGGGTAAAAGTGGGAGTTTCAAATTTGATTCGAAAGTCTATTTCAGTAGTTAAATACGAGGGTTTTAATAGTTTGATGAGGAAGTCGTATAAATACACTAAAAAGAGGCTGCTTAAAACCGGGAGCGCCCATAATATAGCCTATAAAGATGTCTTGTTTATTAATGGATGCACGCTACCGCACCCTCAGCGTTACCGGGTGGATCACCAGATTGAACAGCTGCATTTTAATGGCTATTCCTGTGATACGATTTATTATGAAAATCTGACCATGGAGTCTGTGGGCTACTATAGAGCATTTGTATTTTTCCGTTGTCCTCATACTGAATTGATAGGCAACTTCATCAATAAAGCGAAGTATTTTAATAAAACCGTCTTTTTTGATATTGATGATTTAGTCATTGACTACAAATATGTGAAGGATATCCGTCATTTAAAGAGCTTTAGCCAAGCTGAAATGGATGCTTATATGGATGGTGTTAACCGAACGCGGTTAACTCTCTCCATGTGCGATTATGCCATTACTACAACAGGCCGGTTAGCCGCCGAATTGCAGCCTTACGTGAAGGAAGTATTCATTAACCGAAATGTAGCTTCTGAGAAAATGGTTGAGTTATCTTATACAGCGATCGAGAACCTTCCTTCTCCTGTAAATAAGGGCCGGGTCATTCTGGGTTATTTTAGCGGAAGTATTACTCATAATGAGGATTTTGATTTAATACTGCAACCTATAGTTACCATGATGGGGAAATACGAAAATGTTTATTTGAAGATCGTTGGCTTCCTGGATGTGCCTGAACCGCTGGAAAAATATAAAGATCGGATCATTGCCGAGAAGTTTACGAAGTGGGAAAGACTCCCCGAACTGATTAGAAGCGTCGACATAAACTTGGCACCCTTGGTGGATACTGTTTTCAACGAAGCTAAATCTGAAAATAAATGGATGGAAGCGGCCTTTGTCAAAGTGCCGACAATCGCCAGTAATGTCGGAGCATTTAAAGAAGTTATGAATCACCTGGAGACCGGGGTCTTGTGCAATAATGAAGAGGAATGGGAAAAACATCTTTCCGAACTGATTGAAAAAGAGAGTTTAAGAAAAAGTCTTGCTGAGAATGCATTTAAAGCGGTGAGCCAAAAGTGGATGACCGCCAGATCAGGTTGCCAATTGTTTCAATTTATCCATTCTCGCCTAGCTGAAAACATTGCCTTTGTTCTTCCCTCTACACAGATTAGCGGTGGGGTAAATGTAGTTATCAAACATGCCAATATTCTTAGAGATGCAGGAAAAGATGTTTCGATTATATCCATGAGCGAAGACGATGATAATATTATCAATAAAGATGGGGAAATAAATGTTATCTCCTATCATCGCCACTCTTTCCATGGGCTTTTTGATAAATGTGTTGCTACGTTGTGGACAACAATATCGTTCTTAAACATTTACCCCAAGATCGGCGAGAAATTGTATCTGGTCCAAAACTTTGAAACAGACTTTTATGAGGTAGGCAATTATTCAAGAGTAATGGCCAATCTGACATACAATTCTTTCAACAATATTAAATATATTACGATCTCCAAATGGTGCGAAGATTGGTTGAAGGAGGAGTTCGGAAAGGAAGTAAAGTTCGCACCTAACGGACTTGATCTTTCCCTATTCCGGTATAAAGAGCGTAAATTTGAACCCGGCAAAAAAGTAAGAATTCTGGTTGAAGGGAATTCCAAAGATCATTATAAAAATGTAGATGAAAGCTTTAAAATCGTTAACCAATTAGACCAGGAACATTTCGAAATCTGGTACCTGTCATACAATGGGGAGCCTAAAGAATGGTATCGTGTTGATAAATTCTTCAATAAAGTTCCTTATGACAAAGTCGGTGAGGTATATGGAAGTTGCGATATCCTTTTGAAGTCAAGCAAGCTCGAGAGCTTCTCATACCCTCCGTTGGAAATGATGGCTACCGGCGGTATATCTATTGTTGCTCCAAACGCAGGGAATATTGAATACTTGAAAAACGGGGGGAATTGCCTGTTATATGAACAAGGGAATATTGAGGATGCCCTGCAAAAGATCAAAGCTGTATGCCAAGACAGTGAATTGAGAAAAAAACTGCTGAAATACGGTTTGGAAACAGCCAAGGGAAGAGAATGGGGGAATTTAATAAATAATATTCTTGAACTATATGGATATAACCATAAATCATTAAAAGTATATGAGGATCTATATGAAAAAATGGAAATCGTTTAAGCTGCTGCTTCTTTTTATAGTTGCTTTATATCTGATCAATACGTATTTGGGCAATGCAGGAGTAGTAAGAGAGAGCATGGAGCAAAATCATGATGATCTTACTTTGAGTGAACTAACAGCAGAAATGGAGTTCGGGCAATCTTTTGTCTACAACCAAAATAACTTGTGTGGAGTTTCTATTAAATTAGGCTCGTTCATGAGACAAAATGACGGAGATCTAGTGTTAGGAATAAGGAAGTTCGGGGAAGAGAATGACATATACCAAACCAGCGTGAAGGCGAATAGTATTATTGATAATGAATTTTTTGATTTTCGATTCCCTCCTATAAAACTTTCTAAAAACAAAGAATATTATGTTTATATCAAATCTCCAAATGGCAAGCAGGGAAGTTCTATTACTGTCTACGCCAGTCAAGATGATAATTACAAAGACGGAACTTTATATGTAAACGGCAAACAGCAATCCGGTGATCTTACAATGAAAGTATACTATGATCGAAATATATTTGTTGTCGTCACTGACTATTTAAAAAGAATTTTTTAATAAGGGTCTGGAGGCATTCTAGTGTTTGGACGCTATAAAATTGAAAATATATTTTTATCGATAGGTCTCATTTTTGGATTGTTACTGGTCTTTTTAGTACCACCGCTGCAATCACCCGATGAAGACAGCCACTTTAAAAAAGCATATCTAGTTTCTAATATGCACTTTTTCCCTGAAGTTGGCCCAAACGGAGAAATTGGAAACTATATATCCAAATCAATCGTGGATTTCGAAGACAGTCTAAGATACCTGATTGGGAATATGGATGCCAAGTACAGCTATAAGAGCCAGTACTTCTCTTCTCATTTGGAAGTGGATAAGGGACAATCTGTTTTTATACAATATTCGACATCTCAAGCTAATCCGATCTTGTTCATCCCTCAATCTTTAGGGATGTTTATTTTGAAAGTGACCGTAGACAATCCGCTATTCGGGTTTAACCAAAGCATATCTCCTATAAATTATTTATACATAGGACGTGTATTTAATTTAATATTTTATTTAGTCATGTGTTACTTCTCTTTGAAAATAATACCAATATTGAAAAATGCATTATTACTAATCACATTGATGCCCATGACCTTTAGTCTTGCTTCTTCGTTAAGCTATGACTGCGTTATAATAAGTACAATTTTCTTGTTTGTGGCGTTTGTGCTAAGAATATGTATAGATACAAAAATTACGGTTATTGATAGAAGATTATTTTTGTTTTTCTTAATTTTTTCAATAGTAATTATTCAATTTAAACAAGTTTACTACCCTTTATTTCTTCTAACTCTTTTTATTCCTGTCACAAAATTCCGTAATAAGAAAGCTAAAATCATTTTTATTTCTTCGATGATTGCCGCAGGTGTAATATCCTTGTTATTATGGAGTGGGCTTACGAACACCTTGCTTCATAAAGCAAAAGCTGTCTCGGATAATCACTCTTTGGATCAAATTAAATTTATTTTGCATTCACCTTTTCAATACGCTGAGATTTTATTCAATACATTTAAGAGTAGCCTTAAATTTTACTTTGTTGGCTTTGTTGGAGATTTAGGATGGCTGGATACAAATTACCCTTATTTATTTTTGATTCTTTATTTTGCAGCTATCATTATTTCTGCGTTTTTTGATAATACCGAATTTTCGGTTAGAATCAAGTTGAAGGTGTTTAGCTTTACACTCAGCTTTATAGTAATTATTTTAATAGAAACAGCACTTTATGCGATTTGGACATCCTTGGACGGTATGGGTGGAGTGGGTGCTGCTTTGGTCACGGGCGTTCAAGGCCGTTACTTTATTCCTATCTCAATTACTATGCTCATTATTTTTAAGAACAACTTTTCGTCCCAAAATAAATTTATAAATAGTCTATCAAACAAAATCAGTTTTTTAGTGCCCCACTTCATTGTTTTTTCAATGATATTGACGATCCTGATCATATTAATAAGATACTGGATCCCAGTAGTTTAACTAAGAGGTGAAATATTTGAAAGTATTAGGGATTATACCTTGCTACAACGAAGAATCAAACATAAAACAACTGATTAATGAGTTGTCTGCCTACTCTGATCAACTGGACATTATTATTATTAACGATTGTTCCAAAGATAAGACGTCGCAGCTTTGCAAGGAAGAAAATGTAAATGTCATTGATTTACCCTGCAATCTAGGCATAGGGGGTGCGGTTCAGACAGGTTATTTGTATGCCAAAGCAAAAGCATATGATATAGCCGTGCAAATTGATGGGGATGGACAGCACGATCCTAGTTACATTAGCGAACTCATAAGTCCTCTTGTAAAAGGAGAGGCGGATTTTTCAATTGGTACCAGATTCTTGAAGAGGGAAGGTTTTCAGTCATCTGGTATAAGACGAGTAGGGATTGTCTATTTCTCCATGCTTTTAAGAATGCTGACAAAGACTCAAGTAAGTGATCCTACTTCAGGCTTTAGAGCATGCAATAAAAAAATTATTAATTTTTTTGCGGAAAATTATCCGACTGATTATCCCGAACCAGAATCGATTATGGCTCTTAGCAGAAATGGTTACAGAATAACAGAAGTGCCGGTCAAAATGAGAGAGCGAAATGGTGGGAAATCTTCTATTAGAGCTTTTAAATCTTTCTATTATATGATTAAAGTAACAATTGCAATTGTTATAGACTCCACTAGAAAAAAACAGATAAATTGAGGGAGAATAAATGTTTCCATTTAAACTTCAAATAACTTTAATAGTTTTATCCATTTTACTTTTGTTTCTATTAATAAATATGATAAAAAAATATGAGCTCCAACTTCGTTATGCATTACTTTGGATTTTTTTGGTTTTTTTGATGTTAATAGTGTCTATTTTTCCCGGAATAGCATTTTATTTTACCCAAGCCTTCGGCTTTGAGACACCTTCAAACTTTGTATTTCTGTTAGGTATACTAAGCGCTCTTATAATAATTTTCAGCCTTACTGTATCAATTTCTAATTTAGCAAATAAATTAAGACAGATATCGCAGGAAGTAGGATTATTAAAAAATGAAATTGAGAAAATGAAGAAGAACTAATTATATGAGGTGATCTTACGTTACGGTCAAACAATATGAACATAGTGTATCTTACTCTAAATGTTCTTATGTTAGTATCTGGACAAGTTTTATTTAAAATTGGATTGGAGAAATTAGGTGGAGTTAACCTGAATAATGCTTGGAAGGCTATTTTTAATACTTATATTATATTTGGTCTTTTATTATATGTTTTGGCTACTTTAGTTTGGTTTGTTGTTCTTTCTCGAGTGCCCTTAAGCATAGCTTATCCAATTCAAAGTATTGCTTATGTTTTGGGGATTTTAGC
Source organism: Paenibacillus durus ATCC 35681 (assembly GCF_000993825.1). Classification (NCBI taxonomy): domain Bacteria; kingdom Bacillati; phylum Bacillota; class Bacilli; order Caryophanales; family Paenibacillaceae; genus Paenibacillus; species Paenibacillus durus. Next base: position 4,230,095 of record NZ_CP011114.1, on the reverse strand, counting down.
TGCTTTCATATTATTTAATGAGCCAATATCATTTATGAAATGGATGGGTATGATTATTATAGTTATTGGGGTGTACATAATTTCTATTTATTAATCCCAAAAGAGTAATAATTAGCCAGTGGACTACTGGTGTGTACAATTTTATTGTGACAATGATTGGTAATAATGCATATAATAATTACAAGTTTATATATGATGGATTTTGGACAAAAGTTATACAATGATTTGACTATGCTTTATTAAGCAACACTTAGTGAAAATCAAAAGGTGGTTACCCATGAAACTGCTCATCACCGGCGGAGCCGGCTTTATCGGAAGCAATTTTGTTATCTATATGCTTCAGCAGCATCCCGATTACCAAATCGTAAATGTGGATGCGCTCACGTATGCAGGCAACTTGGAAAATTTGAAATCGGTCGAAAATCATCCGAATTACACGTTCGTTAAAGCGGATATCACAGACGTTCAGGCGATGGACGCTTTGATTGGCCAAGGTGTCGACGTGGTCGTGAATTTTGCGGCGGAGTCGCATGTGGACCGGAGTATTTTGGAGCCGGATGTGTTTGTGAAGACGAATGTGCTCGGGACTCAGGTGCTGCTGGACGCGGCGAAAAAGCATAAGGTCACCAAGTTTGTACAGGTATCGACCGACGAGGTGTACGGTACGCTTGGGGCGACCGGTCTGTTCACGGAAGAGACGCCGCTGACGCCGAACAGCCCCTATTCCGCCAGCAAGGCGGGCGGGGATTTGCTGGTACGCGCTTATCATGAAACGTTCGGTCTGCCGGTTAATATTACGCGCTGCTCGAATAACTATGGTCCTTACCAGTTTCCAGAGAAGCTCATTCCGCTGATGATCTCCCGCGCTTTGGCTGACGGGGCTCTGCCGGTGTACGGCGATGGCTTAAACATTCGCGATTGGCTCTATGTGGAGGATCATTGCAGCGCGATCGATCTGGTCATTCACAAAGGTGTGCTGGGCGAAGTGTACAACATCGGTGGCAATAATGAGCGGACGAATGTGCATATTGTTAAGACGATTTTACAGGAGCTGGGCAAGCCAGAATCGCTAATTACGTATGTGCAGGACCGTCCGGGGCATGATCGCCGCTACGGTATTGACCCAACGAAGATTATGAACGAGCTGGGCTGGAAGCCGAAGCATACGTTTGAGACGGGGATCAAGGAAACGATCCAATGGTATTTGAATAATAAAGAATGGTGGACCCGCATTCAGTCCGGAGAGTACCAGAAGTATGCTGAAAAACAATACGGCAGCCGCTTGGGGGATGCCCTGTAATGGCAGCGAAGGTTCTTGTAACGGGGGCGGCGGGACAGCTCGGCCGTGATGTGGTGCTGCTGCTGGAAAGCCGGGGGTATGAGGTGCTGGCCTGCGACCGGCAGGAGATGGATATTACCGATCTTGACCAGTGCGGCAAGGTTATTGGAGAATTTGGCCCAGAGGCAGTCATTCACTGCGCCGCGCATACGGATGTTGACGCTGCAGAGACGGATGTTGACGCTGCATACTTGATCAATGCTGTGGGGACGCGCAATGTTGCGCTCGCATCGGAGAAGGCCGGAGCCAAGCTGGTCTATATCAGTACGGATTATGTGTTCGACGGACAAGGAAGCCAGCCGTATCATGAATACGACAACACCGACCCTAAGAGTATCTACGGCAAGTCCAAACGAGCCGGGGAAATTCTGGTGCAGACCTTGTCGTCCAAGTATTTTATCGTCCGCACCTCGTGGGTGTATGGAAAGTACGGGAATAATTTTGTCAAAACGATGCTGAAATTTGGCCAGGAAAAACCGGTGCTGCAGGTCGTGGATGACCAAAAAGGATCACCAACGTATACGGTGGATTTGGCGAATTTTCTGCTGGAATTGATCGGGACGGAAAAGTATGGTATTTACCATGTCTCCAATACTGAGGTTTGTACGTGGTATGAGTTCACCCAGGCGATTTTTGCTGAGGCGGAGGAAATTCTGGGGCTTAAGTTTACCGCTAAGCTGGAGCCATGTACGACGGAACAGTTTCCACGCCCGGCTCCGCGTCCGCGCAATTCGGTGATGGAGCATTTGTCGATCCGGACGAACGGTCTGCAGGATTTGCGGCCTTGGCGGGAAGGTCTTAAGGCATTCTTGACTGAACTGCGGGATTAGTATAAGGAAGCCTAGAACTCTCGGTCTGCAAGTCGGGCCGGGAGTTTTTTTGTTAGAATATTAGACTACGTAAGCTGCGGACTTATACATCGACGAAAGGACGTATCAGTGTCTTAACTAAGACGCCGACAGCCGTTTCTTCCTGTTTAAGGATCATCGGTTTTCCATTATAATGGCCTTATGACCAACAAAACCGTAAGTATACATATCGTAACCTACAACAGCGAAGAGGATATTATCGATTGTCTGGAAGCCGGGTTCCGGCAGGATTATCCGATAGAAAAAATCATCATAGTGGATAACGCTTCAAGTGACCATACGGTGGAGCGGATTCAATCGAGGTACAAAGTTGCTATTGAATTCGGATTAACCGAAAAGCCGGCGTCGGGCGTTACTCATACTCATACGGAAACTCCAGCTACCCGAACTGAACACCCATTATTCCCTCTCTACCTCCTGCAAAATAAATCCAATACCGGCTTCACCCCCGCCCACAATCAGGCGATTGCCGTGAGCGATGCCGATTACGTGCTGGTGCTGAATCCCGATGTTACGCTGGCGCCGGATTATGTGTCCAGGCTGGTTGCGCGGATGGAAGCCGATCCCGGAATCGGCAGTGCCACCGGAAAGCTGCTATTCAAGGTGGACCCGGGGACGGTGGACAGTACGGGGCTGCGGATGAATAAGGCGCGCAGGGCTTTTGACCGGGGAGCAGGGGAGCCGGCGGAGAATTGGCTGGAGTCGGGCGAGGTGTTCGGCGTATCGGGCGCGGCGGCGATGTATTCACGGCGGATGATTGAGGAGATCAGCGTGAACGGGGAGTTTTTTGACGCGGATTTTTTTGCCTATAAGGAAGATGTTGATGTGGCGTGGCGGGCGCGGCTGCTGGGCTGGAAAGCGTATTACGACGCGGATGCGATAGGGTACCATGAACGGGGCTGGAAAGCATTGGGCCGCAGCGGGAAGCCCCTGTTTATCCGGAGAATCTCTTACATTAACCGGTATAAGATGATTTTTAAAAATGAGCCGGTCCGGACCATGCTCCGAACGGTTCTATTGTCTCTCCCTTACGAAATCGCCGCTCACGGATATATGCTGCTGAAGGAGCCGGGTTTGTTCAAGGCTTGGGGGAGTTTTTTTGCGGAATGGGGTTCACTGAGAAAGAAAAGAAAATGGGTTCAGGACAGAGCGAAGCGTGAGAAAGGAAGAGACCGATGAAATCTTGCGGAAGCATCGAAGAGGTAAGGGCCAATATCGACAGGCTGGATCGGCAGATTGTGGCGCTGCTGTGCGAAAGACATCTGTACGTAAATGAAGCGGCCGCGTTCAAAAAGGACGCCGACGCCGTCAAAGCTCCGCAGCGTGTGGAGCAGTTAATTGAAAAGGTGCGGACAACAGCTGCGGAGCATGGCGGCGATCCAAATGTCATCGAGCAAATCTATCGCGGCATTGTATCAACATTTATAGAGCATGAACTGCGGCTTCATCGTGACATGGCGAATGAAAAGGGCGCTCAACCGCAGGCGGATTGACGGGAGCGAACAGGAAAAGAGACGTAGCCGAGCGGATAATTTAGATAATCGTACTCCAGCATTTTTGTAAAATGCTTACTTGAGCATCCCGTTACTCAGCGCGGTTTTATGCTATAATATTGTCGATAGATTACTATTTTTGTCTGGAGCGTAAGCAAAAGTGAATATCGATGTCAGCATCATCATTTTAAATTACAATACGTGCCGCTTGACGGTGGACTGTCTGCAGTCGGTATATGACTCGGAAACGCAGTATACCTATGAAGTCATTGTGATCGACAACCATTCTTCCGACGACTCGGTGGAAGTCATAAGAGAGCAGTTTCCGCAAGTGAAGCTGATTGCCAACCAGGAGAATACCGGATTCGCGCGGGCGAATAACCAGGGGATGGAGATTGCCTCAGGACGCTATGTGCTGCTGCTCAATTCGGATACGGTGGTGCAGCGGAATACGCTGGAGACGATGATTTCCTTGATGGACCGCCGGCCGGAGCTCGGAGCTTCGGGGTGTAAGGTGATTTTGCCGGACGGAAGTCTGGATAAGGCATGCAAACGCGGATTTCCGACTCCGGCGGCTTCCTTCTATTATGCGTTTGGATTCAGCAGACTGTTTCCTGATAATCCGCGGTTCAACGGCTACCAGTTGGGATATCTTGACCCTGACAAGGAATATGAGGTCGATTGTCTGGTCGGCGCGTTCATGCTGGTAAGGCGGGAGACGATCGAACAGATCGGTGGGCTGGATGAGACCTTTTTTATGTACGGCGAGGATCTGGATTGGTGTTACCGGATCAAGGAAGCGGGCTGGAAGATTTACTATTATCCCAAAGCTTTCATCGTGCATCTTAAGGGCGGCAGCGCACGGCGCAGACCCCTTAAGATCATTTATGAATTTCACCGCGCCATGATTATCTTTCACCGTAAGCATTACAGCAAGCAGTATTCTTTTCTAGTCAATGGGGCCGTATATGTAGGGGTAGGCGTTAAGTTAGCCGCAGTCCTTCTGCGCAATGCTCTGACGCCCGGACGGCGGAAGGAAGTGCCTGTGCCAAGCCTTACTGCTGCGGGCGAAGCCGGAGCGCGTTCCGAATCGAATGCCGAGGTGAGATTATGATCCGCCGCAATCAGCGGTTTTTGACACAGCTTTATATGGTCGCCGACTTTATTATCATTCAAGCTTCCTTTCTGTTCGCCTGGTGGCTCAAGTTCAAGAGTGGCTGGATGCCTTACGAGAATCATATGACGGTGGAATCGTATGCGTACTGGAGCTTGATTTATGGCGGAATCGCCGTGCTGATCGGTATCCTGCTCACGCTCTATATGCCCAAGCGGAAGAAGCGGTTTGCCGATGAGTTCCTGAAGATTTTCCAAGTGCATGTAATGGGTATCTTCATCCTGCTTGGCCTGATGTATTTTGTGAGAGAAATCGATATCTCCCGTCAGTATTTGACTATCTATATCGGCACGATAATGCTCTCGACCATGCTGTACCGGTATGTGCTGAAGAAGATGCTGAAGTCTTTCCGGGAAAAAGGGTTCAACCGCCAGTTTGTGCTCATTCTCGGGGCGGGTACCTTGGGCAGAAGAATTTACGATAATCTCGCCCAGTACCCTGAGCTCGGTTACGAGATTATCGGGTTTCTGGACGATTACCAAAGTTGGGATACCCTCGACTCCCAGCACTACAAGCCGATTCTCGGCAAGCTCGACGAGCTGCCGGCTATGCTGGAGACGATGCTGATCGACGAGGTAATTCTTGCTCTGCCGCTCGATGTGCATCACAAGTTTCCCGCCATTATCGCGACCTGTGAAAAAGCTGGGGTTCGCACGCTGATCATTCCGGATTTCTTCGATTACCTGCCCGCGCGTCCGTACTTCGATAATTTTGCCGGGCTGCCGATGATCAATGTGCGCGACATTCCGCTGGACATGACGGCTAACCGGATGGCCAAGCGGTTGTTCGATATTATATTCTCGCTGTTCGCCATTATAGTGATGAGTCCGATTATGCTGATTGTGACGCTGGGAGTGAAGCTGACTTCGCCAGGGCCGGTGATTTTCCGGCAGGAACGGGTGGGACTCAACCGCCGGACGTTCACAATGTACAAATTCCGCTCGATGAAAATGCAGCGGGACGGTGAAGTGGATACGGGGTGGAGTACGAAGCGTGATCCGCGCCGCACCCGGTTTGGGACGTTTATCCGCAAGACGAGCCTGGATGAGCTGCCGCAGTTCTTCAACGTGCTGTTGGGCCACATGAGCGTGGTCGGTCCGCGTCCGGAACGCCCCTATTATGTGGAGCAGTTCAAGGGAGAAATTCCGAAGTATATGGTCAAGCACCATGTACGTCCCGGAATTACCGGCTGGGCGCAGAGCAACGGCCTGCGCGGCGACACCTCGATCGAGGACCGGATCAAGCACGATATCTTCTATATTGAGAATTGGTCGCTGCTGTTTGATATCCGGATTATTTTCAAAACGATCCGCAACGGCTTCGTCAATAAAAATGCGTACTAACCCGAGGCTATCATACATCTCTTTCCCCGCTCCCGCCGCATCAAGGCGGGGCGGGGAATTATTTTTTACACCCGGCTGCCAAAGGAATGCTGCACATGAAGCAGAACGCAACCATATCCTGTGCACCGGAAAAAAGCGAAAAAATGTTCGTGTTTTTTGCTTCTTTAAATTGACACGCCCATCCGGCTATTTTAACATATAAGAAGCAATAAGCGCCGCGGCTGAAGAGCGGCCTATTCATTTCAACCGAATAAGGATGGAAGATCATGACTGTGGTACGACAAATGATTGAGACCTGGCGCCATGTATTCAAGCTGGACCCGGACCGAGCGATTAGTGAAGAGGAATTGAGGGCGGTTTGTCAGTCTGGTACGGACGGGATTTTGGTAGGCGGCTCTACAGGCATCACCTATGACAATACCGCCCGCCTCATGTCCGGAATACAGCGGTACGGTGTACCGTGCGTCTTGGAGGTATCCGATCTGTCCGCCGTCGTGCCCGGCTTTGACGCCTATCTGATTCCGATGGTGCTGAATTCACCTGATCCGGCATGGATTGTCGGCCACCACCAGAGAGCCGTCGAGCGCTACGGCGATTTTATCCCCTGGGAGCTGCTGCTGACCGAGGGTTATATTGTGCTGAACGGAAATTCCGCCGTGGCCCGTCTGACCGGCGCGGATACGGGGCTGTCAGCAGACGGAGCGGCCGCCTATGCGCATATTGCCGACAAGCTCATGACGCTGCCCATCGTCTATCTGGAATACAGCGGCAGCTTTGGAGATGCGGAGACGATGAAAGCCGTACGTGAAGCCGTAGGCCATGCGCGTCTCTTCTACGGCGGCGGAGTTACCGGACCGGATCAAGCGAAGCTTGCGGCCTCTCTTGCCGATACGGTCGTCGTGGGTAACATCATTTATACCGATATCGGACGGGCCCTGTCGACGGTCGAGGCGGTCAAATCAGACGCTGCAATCTAGTGAATAATATAGTAGTTCTGTACAGAACTACTTATGAAATAAGCGATTTAAGTTACCTAGAAAGGGGCATGTCCTACATGCAATCCGTTAATATACAAGACGCCGTAACCCGGCTTAATCCTCCCCAGCGCCAGGCGGTCGAGACAACAGACGGTCCGCTGCTTATCATGGCCGGAGCGGGGAGCGGCAAGACGAGGGTGCTGACCCATCGCATCGCTTGGCTGATCGCCAATCGTAAGGCTCCGCCTTGGGCGATTCTTGCCATTACGTTTACGAATAAGGCGGCAAGAGAAATGCAGGATCGGGTGTCCAAGCTCGTAGGCCCGGAAGGCCGCGATATTTGGGTATCGACGTTCCACTCCATGTGCGTGCGGATACTGCGGAAGGATATTGAGCGGATCGGGTTTACGTCCAATTTCTCCATTCTGGATTCCACGGACCAGCTTTCCGTTATCCGCGCGTGCATGAAGGAACTGAATATCGACACGAAGAAGTTCGAGCCGAAGGCGGTGCAGTCGATGATCAGCACGGCCAAGAACGAACTAGTGACGCCTGCGCAGTATGAGATGAAGATCGGGGATTATTTTGAAGGCCTCGTTGCCAAAATATACACGATGTACCAAAAAAAGCTCAAAAGCAACAACTCGCTTGATTTCGACGATCTGATCATGACGACAATCCAGCTCTTCAAGGAAGTACCCGAGGTGCTGGATTTCTACCAGCGGAAATTTAAGTACATCCATGTGGACGAGTATCAGGATACGAACCGGGCGCAGTACATGCTCTGCCGCATGCTGGCCGACAGCCATCATAATATTTGCGTCGTCGGCGACAGCGACCAATCGATCTACCGCTGGCGCGGCGCCGACATCAGCAACATTCTGAACTTCGAGGAAGATTACCCGGAAGCCAAAGTCATTTTGCTGGAGCAGAACTACCGCTCGACCTCGAACATTCTGAACGCCGCGAACGGCGTGATCGCGCTGAATACCGGACGGAAGCCGAAGAAGCTGTGGACGGATTCGGAGGAGGGGCCGAAGATCAAGGTTTACCGGGCCGATTCCGAGCATGACGAAGGCTATTTTGTATCCGGAGAAATCAGTAAGAATGTAAAAAAAGGAAATTCATACCAGGATCATGCGATCCTGTACCGGACCAACGCGCAGTCGCGGGTCATAGAGGAAATTCTCATTAAATCGGATATTCCATACCAGATTGTCGGGGGCATTAAGTTCTACGACCGCAAAGAAATCAAGGACCTGCTCGCTTACCTGCGGCTGCTGTCCAATCCCAACGACGATATCAGCCTGACCCGGGTGATCAATGTTCCCAAAAGAGGACTCGGCGACACGACGGTCGCCAAGCTTACCGATGCGGCGGCAGCCCGGGGCGTCTCCATCTTCCGCGTGCTGGAAACGGTGGACGACCTGGGATTTGCGGGACGGACGCGCAACGCGCTGGTCGAGTTCTACGACATGATTCTGGCGCTCCACCGGATGGTCGAATTTCTGTCGGTGACGGAGCTGACCGAGAAGGTGCTGGAAATGTCGCAGTACAAGCTGGAGCTGCAGAAGGAGAACACGATCGAATCGCGCTCCCGCCTGGAGAATATCGACGAGTTCCTGTCTGTGACGATGGAATTTGAAAAAAATAACGAAGACAAGTCGCTCGTGTCTTTCCTGACCGATCTGGCCCTGATCGCCGACATCGACAGCATGAACGATTCGGATGATGACCGCAGCGACGCCGTCGTGCTGATGACGATGCACAGCGCCAAGGGATTGGAGTTTCCGGTCGTGTTCATCGTCGGCATGGAGGAAGGGGTATTCCCGCACAGCCGCGCCTTCCAGGACAATGATGAGCTGGAAGAAGAGCGGCGGCTGGCGTATGTGGGCATTACCCGCGCCGAGAAGCAGCTATTCCTCTCCTGCGCGCGGGCGCGCACGCTGTTCGGGCGGACGACGGCCAACCCGCCGTCCCGCTTCCTGGACGAGATTCCGGAGGAGCTCAAGGAAGACACCGTCATGACCCATGACCGCTTCCGCCGGGGCACCGAGGCGGGCGGAGCCTATGGCGGCCGCGGCTTTGGCGCAGGCGGCCGCAGCAATTTCGGCGGCGGCCGGGGCGGAGCCGCCGCAGGCTACGGCGGCGCTTCGGCGTCCGCGGCGGCTGGGCGCAGCCGCGTGACCGTGACCTCGGGCGGGGCTGCGGCCCGCCCAGCGGGTGGGGGAGCGCCCGCCGATTTCAAGGCGGGCGACAAGGTCTCGCACGGCAAATGGGGCGTCGGCACCATTGTCGCCGTGAAAGGCAGCGGCAACGACACGGAGCTGCAGATTGCTTTCCCGGCGCCGGTGGGCGTGAAGCGGCTGCTGGCGGGATTTGCGCCGATCTCTAAGGTGGATTGAGCGTTTGGCTGTGGCGTTCGGCTATGGATGGTGCGGCTCCGGTATAGAACTGCAAGCCGCCGCCCGGCGATTAAAGAACCGGCTTTTAGAACAGGCTGAAGAATAAGGAAATTATTTGGTATGGCGGAGGGAGTCTCAAGCATGGACGCAATGCATACGATGGAAGAGCTTGTGGCGGAGCTGAATAAATATAACTATCATTACTATACGCTCGATGCGCCGCTCATCAGCGACAAGGAGTACGACGCCCTGTACGACAAGCTCGCCTCCCTTGAGGCGGAGAGCGGGATCGTCCTGCCCGATTCGCCGACCCAGCGCGTCGGCGGCGAGCTGCTGAAGGGCTTTGTCCCGCACCGGCACTTAGCTCCCCTCTGGAGCCTTGACAAAGCGCAGAACATTGAACAGCTCCGCAATTGGAACGCCCGGGTTCTTCGGCTGGTGAACGACTATAACAGCAAGAATCCCGAGCAGCCCCTTCCGGAGCCCCGCTATGCCGTAGAACTGAAATTTGACGGTCTGACGCTGAACCTGACCTACCGTGACGGGAGGCTGGTTCAGGCATCCACACGGGGCAACGGTGTTACAGGCGAAGGCATTCTAGCGCAGGTGAAGACGATCAAATCCGTTCCGCTGACCATTCCCTTTAAGGAAGGCGTCATTGAGGTGCAGGGCGAGGGCATCATGAACTTGTCGGTGCTTGCCGATTACAACAAGACGGCGGCGGAGCCGCTGAAGAATGCGCGTAACGGGGCGGCCGGAGCGCTGCGCAACCTGAACCCGAAGCTGACGGCGGAGAGGCGGCTGAATGCTTTTTTCTACAATGTTGGCTATTCGGAAGGCGTCGAGTTCCATGATCATCAGGAAATGATGCAGTTCTTGCGCGACAACCGGTTCAAAGTTAATCCTTACCTTACATACTTTGACAACTTCGACGAAGTGTCGGAGCAGTTAGCCGAAATTGAGGAGGGCCGCTCCAAGCTGGATTACCTGATCGACGGAGTCGTCATCAAAATTACCGATTTCCGGATTCGCGAAGTGCTCGGTTATACGGACAAGTTCCCCCGCTGGGCGGTCGCCTACAAGTTCGAGGCGGAGGAGACGACCACCATACTGGAATCGGTCATCTGGAATGTGGGCCGCACCGGCAAGGTGACGCCGCTGGCCCGGGTCGAGCCCGTAGAGTTGGCTGGTGTTACCGTCCAGAACTGTACGCTTAACAATATCGGCGACATTGAGCGGAAAAATCTGAAGCATGCGCTCGGGACGCGTGTCTTCATCCGCCGTTCCAACGACGTCATACCGGAAATTCTTGGGAAGGTGACTGAAGAGAAGGATGGCGGGGAGATCATTTATCCCGAGCAATGCCCGGCCTGCGGTTCTCCGCTGGAAATGCGGGGAGCGCATCTGTTCTGCAATAATAAGCTGAACTGCAAGCCGCAGATCGTTGCGCGGATCACCCATTATTCCTCCAGGGACGCGATGGATATTGAGACCTTCAGCGACAAGACGGCGGGGCAGCTGTACGAGGAGCTTAACGTTCGCGAGCCTGCGGACCTTTATGAGCTGACGCTGGAGCAGTTGGTGAATTTGGAACGGTTCGGCGAGAAAAAGGCAAGCAATCTTCTTCAGGCGCTCGAAGAGAGCAAGGGACGGGACCTCGCTTCTTTCCTGTACGCGCTGGGAATCCCGAATACCGGCAAGGCGACGACCAAGATGCTGGCCGATCATTTCCGCGATCTGAACGCCGTTATGACGGCGAGCGCGGAGGAGCTCTCGGCGCTACCCGATATCGGCGGCATTGTGGCTGAGAGCATCGTTTCCTTTTTTGCCGATCCGTTCGTCGTTAACGGCATCCGTCGCCTGCTTGATTTGGGCGTTCAGGCCAAGGCGCCGGAAGCGCCGGCCCCGGTCGCAAGCGATTCCTTCTTCAGCGGCAAGACGGTTGTGCTTACCGGATCGCTGCAACAGCTGACCCGCGAGGAAGCGGCGGAGAGGCTGGAAGCGCTGGGCGCCAAAGTCACCGGCAGCGTCTCGAAGAAGACCGACCTCGTCATTGCCGGAGAGAAAGCCGGCAGCAAGCTGGCCAAAGCGCAGCAGCTCGGTATTCCGGTCATCGAAGACGAGGAAGAATTGATCCGGCTGCTGGAGGGCGGAGCGCCGTCCTGATATTCCGGCAGTTTCACACAAGGGTTGTCCCATAAGCCATACAATGGCTAGGGACGCCCTTTTTACTTTTTCCCGGATCAACAGGATTAAGAAAGCTTTGGAAGTTTTAAAATTATTTTTTCATAAAATTTAATCCAAGTCTGCCTATACTTTTACATGGAGCAAATACTCTCCCCCTACACTATATTTGATTACTCACTACTGGGAGGGTATAGATAAAAATGAACAAAGGTCTGAAAAAAGTGGCAATCGGCGGTTTGGCCTGCCTGATCCTTTCCGCAGGAAGCTTTGCCTACGCGGCACAAAGCGCTTCCAAGACACAAAAGGCTGTAAAAGCCCCATCGAAGAATCTGATCGTCCTGATTGGCGACGGTATGGGACCCGCGCAAATCTCGGCGACACGTTATTATGAACAGTATAAAAAAGGAGTCAAGCATCTTAATCTCGACCCTTATTATGTGGGACAGGCCACTACCTATGCGGATCGCGGCGAAGACGGCGGCAAAGTGGTGTCGGGTGTCGTAACGGACTCCGCTTCTGCGGGAACGGCTTTTGCCACAGGCCATAAGACATACAATGCGGGCATCAGCGTATCCAATGAAGATGCGTCCAAGCCTTTCGCCTCCGTGATTGAAGCGGCGGTAAGCAGCGGCAAAGCAACCGGTCTCGTAACCACCGCGCGGATTACCCATGCAACGCCTGCCGTATATGCGTCGCATGTCCGCAACCGCGATAACGAAGCGGCCATTGCCTCCCAGTATCTGGAGAGCGGCGTGGACGTGCTATTCGGCGGGGGCAAGCAATTTTTTGTGACGAAGGATGAGAAAGGCAAGCGGACGGATAAAAATATTCTGCCTGACTTCAAAGCGAAAGGGTACACCATTGTCGAGAGCACGAGCGCACTGAAGGCTCTTCCGGCTTCCACGACTAAAGCGCTGGGTCTGTTCGGCAACTCCCATGTCGCCTATACCCCGGACCGTACAGCTGAAATTCCAAGCCTGGCGGCAATGACGTCGTCCGCGTTGAAGATTTTGTCCAAGGATAAGGACGGTTTTGTCATGATGATCGAAGGCGGCCGGATCGACCATGCCGGACATGCCAATGATTTCCCGACGCTTATCCAGGAGACGCTCGATTTCGACGCCGCCTTTAAGACCGCAATCGAGTTCGCTAAGAAAGACGGCAATACATCCGTAGTCGTGACTGCGGACCATGAAACGGGCGGTTTGTCCCTGTCGCGCGACAATATCTATGAGCTGAACATTGACCTGTGGGATAAGCAGAAGAATTCTTCGGAATCCATTGCCAGCAAGCTCGCCGAGGCCAAGACTCCTGAGGAAATTCGCAGTATTGTGGCGGAGAATACCGGAATTAACGATTTGACCGACGAAGAGGTGCAAGCGATTTTGGCAGGCGACGGTTCCTCCTACAAGCAAGAGGGCGCCTACAATGCCGTTATTTCCAAAAGACTGCTGGTCGGCTGGTCCGGACACGGGCATTCCGCCGTTGATGTTGGGATATGGGCATATGGTCCAATCGCGGGTAAAGTGAAAGGCCAAGTGGACAACACCCAGATCGCGAGAGCTTCGGCTGCCATTGTAGGGGTCAATCTGGATAAGAGAAGCGCTGAGCTTCAATCGAAATATGTTTATCCGAAATTTAAAATCAACCGCGAGAATGAAGTGCTGTATCCTGTCGCCTCGCTGATCAAAGCCCTTGGAGGAAGCTACAGCAGCGGATCATCCGTCTCGAAGGCCGCTTTTGGCAAAAATACGCTGAATATCAACATGTCGGCTCTGACAGCTACGCTGAACGGCAAGGCAGTAGCTTTCACAGTAGATAACGATAATGGAACCGTATATCTTCCGCTGTCTGCTTTCAACCAGTTAACCGGCAAAAATCTGAAATGGGATTCGCTCTCCGAACGGATTGTACTGCGTTAAGGAGGGGCAAGCATGCTGCAAATTTCCGGCCTGAACAAAAGCTTCCGAATTGACGGACGCAGTCTGCCGATTCTGGATATTCCTTCTTGGCAGGTGGAAAAAGGTGAAAAGGTGGCGATTACCGGAACCAGCGGGTCCGGTAAAAGCACGTTGCTCCATTTAATCAGCGGAATTGCGGTACCGGACAAGGGGGAAATTCACTTGGGGGGTCAGCCTCTGCATACCATGACGGAGGCCCAGCGGGATCGGCTGCGTTCACGGAGCATCGGTTATGTGCTGCAGGATTTCCATCTGATTCCATCTCTTACCGCCAGTCAGAATATCGAAATCGCAATTAACGCCAGCATGCCGGCGAAGCAGAGGAAGACGCTCATCTCCGAGTGGCTGGAGAGAGTAGGCCTGCCGGACCGGGCGAAGCATATGCCTTCCCAGCTGTCCCGGGGTCAGCAGCAGCGGGTAGCGATTGTCCGCGCGCTTGTGAATAATCCGCCGCTCGTGCTTGCGGATGAGCCCACCGGCAGTCTGGACTGGGAGACCGCTGATGAAATTTCGCGGCTTTTGCTCGATCTGAGCTCTTCCGGGCAGCAGACCCTGATTGTCGTCACGCATGACCTGAACATGGCGGAGCGCTTTCCGAAATGTCTGGATATAAGGGAGCTGAACCGTGTTCGGAAGCATTCGGAGCATCAAGCCGGAAGGGGCGGCGCACAGGAGGTAAGCAACGGATGAATCTTTTTTCATTGTCGCTGCGCAATATCCGCCATCGGCTTTTTCTCTCTTTTCTTACCGTCTGCGCGATCGGGGCGACCGTCGCTTTTATCGTCTTGTTTTCGCTTTTCCGGGACAGTGTCGAGCAGGGGGCGGAAAAAGGATACGGTCCGTTCGATCTCGTCCTTGGCGCACAGGGAAGCGAAACCCAGCTTGTACTGAATACGTTCTATCATATCGGCGCACCTACCGGGAACATTCCGGCAAGCGTACTGGACCAGGCGCGAAGCGATTCAGGCGTGGACAAGGCGTATGCTATGACGACCGGGGATAATTACAACGGCTTTCCGGTAGTCGGCATCGATCCGGAGTATTTTCTGACACGGTACGGCGACCGCACACTGAAAGAAGGCGCGCTGTATGCCAAGACGGGCGAAGCGGTTGTCGGATCGCATGTTGCCCAAACTCTCAGTCTGCATGTGGGTGATACGTTCACGGGTGCCCATGGACTTGTGGCGGAAGAGGGGCATCATTCCGGCGAAGAGGAGACCGGGGGCCACACCGGTGAAGGGGAAACGGAAGAACATTCGCATGAAGGCTTTTTATATACGGTGACAGGCATCCTGCCCGTGCTGAACACACCGGATGACAGAGCGGTATTCACGACCGTCGATTATGCCTGGGCAGTTCATGAACTTCAAGGGGAGGACCGTGAAATTACGGCCGTTCTGGTTAAGCCGTCAACTCTGCTTGGCGCTCATAATCTGAAGCAGACGCTTGATGGCAATAGCGGAGTTCAGGCGGCTTATACAAGCAAGGCGGTGTCGGATGTGGTAAACGCGGTCGACCAAGGCTCACAGCTAGTCGAAATATTGGCCGGTCTATGCGTGCTTCTTGCCGCGATTACGATTCTGCTGTCCTTGATCGCCGCGGCCGGAGAGCGCACCAAAGACGCCGGTCTGCTGCGGCTGCTGGGCAAGCCGAAGAGCTACGTATGGATGACGCTTATTAGTGAAGGCATGATCCTGACGCTGACAGGACTGGCCGCAGGCTTTCTTGCGGGACACTTGGCCGCGCTGATCTTTAGAGAAGTATTGTTTGCCAAAGCGGGAGTCCGAATCAACCCTTATCTGTGGAACGCCGATCACGGCTGGATTGCTGCGGGAACGATTGCGATCGGGCTGCTCGCCTCGCTGATTCCCGCCTTCCGGATGTACCGGCTTCACCCGCTCGCTTTGTTTAAATCTTAGGAGGTAGGCTGCCTTATGAAGACAAGACAAAAGTTTCTGACCGCTGCGGCTGTGTGCCTTGCCCTATTGCTGTCCGCATGCGGCAAAGATGGGCAAGAGACGTCGGCGTCTTCGTTTTCGTCGGTTCAGAACACCTCGGTATCTGCTGAAGAACAAGATCATTCCCAGGTGAACGGGGATAGGAAGGCAGCGGGGGATTCCGCCGCTGTCTTAAATTCCGCTTCGCCGAAGGCTTCACCGGGCGCTGCATCCTCTCCGGGTACCGCTACCGCCGCTATCAGCTCTGCCGTACCATCCATGGGTGCCGCTACCGCCGCTATCAGCTCTGCCGTACCATCCCCGGGCTCCACTACCGCTGCTCCCGGCTCTGCGGCGCCATCCCCGGCGTCATCGGCGTCGGCTACACCGGCTACACCGGATACGAAGCCAACCCCGGCTCCTAAGGCAGAAGCTTCGGATTCGGCGCCAGCGGCAAAATCGGCCGAAGCAACGCCTTCTTCGGAAGGGCAGAAGGCTATTGCCAGCTCCAAGCCAGCGGTTCTTCCCGCCCAAAGCGCCGAGGCCAAGCCGCCCGGTTCTAACCGGAACGCGTCTGCTTCCGCCGCTCCTTCCCCTACGCGGAAGCCGGTCTCCGCTTCGCCTTCGCCGTCCGCTTATGCGGACAACAGCGGCAAGACGGAAGCGACGGCCTCCGCTGCTCCGGGGAATGCCGGAGAAGAGGCGGCCAAAAGTGCGAATGACGGGAACCCGTCAGGTACGGTAAAGATCGGTTGGTCGGAATTTTTTGACGGGGGCGACCAGACCCGGCCGTCGGAGCGTTTCTGGGACCTCAGCGAGAGCAAAAGCACAGTGACCATCAAAGGCTTTATGGGCGAGGTGCTTTCCTTCGAGAAGAACTGGTTCCTGCTGATCCCTCAGCCTGGAGCCGAATGTCCTTTTGACAACGGCGACGAAACGTACTGGAACAAGATTATGATTGTATTTGTGCCGGACGATGTTAAGCTGAGGCATAAATCGGGTCCGCTGCAGGTGACGGGACGGCTTGAGGTGGGGATTAAGATCGACGAGTCGGGATATAAGACGATGTTCCGGCTGTACGATGCATCCTTTGAGGAGATTAAGGAGTAGCACTGGTTCTACATGAAGGCTTGTCCGGGGAGAGAGATCTTCTTGCGGACAAGCCTTTTTTTGAAATGTAAGACTTTTCAAGCTTCGTGCCTATCGTTTGGTCTTATATTTTCACTTTCCCCGGCAGCCAGGCATCGATATCGTATCCCCGTTGTTCCCAGTAGCCGACATGCTCGCCTTTGATCAGCTCAATGCGGTTGAGCCATTTCACCGATTTATAGGCATACATTTGCGGAACGATAAGCCGTACGGGACCGCCCAGTTCACTTGTAATCGGCTTGCCGTCGTGCATAACGGCGACTAGCACATCGTCCATCCGCGCTTGCTCCAGGGTCAGCGAATCGGTGTAAACGCCGTCTCCCGAATAAAATTTGACGCTTGTGGCTGTACTCTGCACACCGGCCATGTCCATAAGCTTCGTAAGCGGGATGCCCTCCCATGTATTTTTATAGACCGACCAGCCTGTGATGCAGTGAAAATCGCTCACCTGCACCTCCCGCTGGAGCTTGACGAATTGCTCCCAGTTCCAGCTCAGCTTGTTGTCCACCAGACCGTCAACCTTGAAAGACCAATTGGAATTGTCAAAAGAGGGGATATCCGTCACCGTATAGACTCGGAAATGCCCTTCAGCGCCTCCGCCGATCGGCGGGGAAGACTGCGGCAGCGGAACGGGGTCGGGTAGAAGGTGGTTGGCATTGGCTGCGGGCCACTCTCCCGCTGAAGGCAGCTGCAGCGACCGGCCCATCCAGCGGACAAAGGTAGGCCCAAGCGTAACGGCCAGCCCTGCGCCGACGGCAACTTTGAGAAATCCGCGCCGCGTATAGATGGGCTGAGGCTGCGCGTGCCCTTTTTCCACTTTATTGGGAACTGCTGCGTCTTTGATTTCCTGCTCCGGCCGAATCGACCGCTTATCCGGTTCTTTAAGCCAGCGGGTTCGGGTAATCGAATGGTAAATAATAATCGGCAGTCCAATCCAGGTGAAGAGATCATGCGCCAGCAGCGCGGCATTAGCCGCCTGCGGACCGAAGGCTTTATACTGCCAAAGCACAATCCCCGATACAATCCAGCCGAACAGCAGCGTGAGCACCGTGATGACATTTGCTTTTTGCGAGGGTCTCCCCTTCAGCCGTTTCCAGTGCTTGGACGCCAGCAGCAGGTAATAAATAACCGGAACAAGCAGGGCCAGCCCGGCCAGGATATGCCCCCATTTTAGCCAGACTCTGCCTTCCCCCAGCCATTCCCGCCAAAAAGCGCCGAGCAGCATCAGACCGCTTACAGCCAAGAACAACACAAGCCAGGCGTTCCATGCGTGAATGGAGACCAGCTTTTTCCCATAGCCTTTCCGAATGCGCGCCAGCGATTGTTTTAGCATTGTGCTTCCTCCCGTCCCAGAGTCCTGGGATATTTCAAGTTTTAATTAATTGTAACGCAAAAAACGGACGTTGAATAATACTTGGACACAGATCCAAAGGGCGAACCTCCCTAGCTTTTGGTAAGATTGAAGAAGGTAATTGCTATGGCACAAGAGGAGGCTGCCCACTGTGAAGCAGGAAACGATATTGCTGGTAGATGACGAGAAAGAAATTGTTGAGCTGCTTGAGATTTATTTTAACAATGAGGGTTATCGGCTGCTAAAAGCTTACAACGGCCTGGAGGCCATGAAATGGCTGGAGCAGGAAGAGGTGGATCTGATCATTCTGGATGTCATGATGCCCCATATGGATGGGATTACCGCATGCCTGAAAATTCGCGAGGCTCGGAAAATGCCGATTATTATGCTGTCCGCCAAAAATACCGACATGGACAAAATTACAGGTCTCAGCCTTGGCGCGGACGATTATGTCGGCAAGCCGTTCAATCCGCTGGAGATCGTGGCCCGGGCCAAATCCCAGCTTCGCCGCTATCATAAATGGAACAAGGATTTCTCCGCCCGCAAAAGCGATCATGAGCTTCAGTTCGAGGATTTGCTTATCGACACCGCGAAGCATGAGGTCAGCGTGGATGGCCAAAGGGTTAAGCTGACACCCCGGGAGTTCGCTATTCTGGAGCTGCTGGCCCGTCATCAGGGTCAAGTGCTGAGCATGGAGCAGATTTATCGCAGCCTGTGGAACGAGCCTTTTCTTGACGGAGGGAACACGGTAATGGTACATATTCGCAATATCCGGGAAAAAATCGAGCTTAATCCGAAGCGCCCGCGTTATATTCAAACAGTCTGGGGAGTCGGCTATAAGCTGGATGGTCCATCCTAGAGAGAGGAAAGGAGGGACACCCTTATGAACGGCAAATTTATCGCAACGATCCGCTGGAAGTTTATCCTGGCTTTTGTGCTTAGCAGTGTGACGGCGGCGGCGCTGCTGACAGCCTGCTACCAGTTGGTGAACTCAATGGTTTATATGAACTCGGGCCCTCCGAATGCTCCATACCGCCGGATTCTCCGGTGGATCATTAACCACATTGGCTCCGTTCCTTTACTGACGACGGTGGGAATTGCCAGCTTTTTGCTCTTCTTTTTTATTTATACACGTAAAATCGTCTTGTACCTGGAGGAAATTACACAGGGCATTCAGCAAATGACCAGAATAGGGATGGCGCATAGAATCGAGGTCCGTACAGGAGACGAACTGGGGGTGCTGGCTGAAAATATCAACGAAATGGCCAAGCGTCTACAGCACTCTCTGGAGGAGGAACGAAGGGCGGAAAATGCGAAAAACGACCTGATTACGGGTGTGTCTCATGATCTTCGGACTCCGCTTACCTCAATCCTCGGATTTCTGGAATACATTGAGCGCGATCGCTGCCGGGAAGAAGCCGAGATGCGTTACTATGTCAGCATTGCCTATCAGAAAACATTGGTGCTGCAAAAGCTGATTGACGACTTGTTCGAATATACCCGTGTGCACGGCGGAGGACTGACGCTGGCGCTGCAAAAGCTTGATTTGAAGGCGTTTATGCGCCAACTGGCGGAGGAATCGGTTCCCGCGCTGGAGCAGGCTGGCATGACTTATCGAATAGAGGATAACGCCGACCGGTTGTGGATCATGGCTTCCCCCCATGAGCTTGTCCGGGCCTATGAGAATTTAATTACCAATGCAATCCGCTATGGAAAAGAGGGCAAGAGAGTGGAGATCGGACTCAGCCGGGAAGGCGATGAAGCGGTGGTGCGAATCCGCAATTTCGGCGAGCGGATCGCGGAAAGCGATCTGCCGCATATTTTTGAACGCTTTTACCGGGCTGAGCGCTCCCGTTCGCAGCATACCGGCGGGTCGGGGCTGGGCCTCGCCATCGCCCAAGGGATTATTGAGCGTCACAACGGCGTCATTTCCGCAGAAAGCGATATGAGCCGGACTGATTTTATTACCCGATTCCCCTTATGTGAGGAAGGGACGCCCGAACCAATATTAAGAAAATCTTAAGAAAAGACCTTGGCGGTTCTTAAGATTTAGCCGCTATCCTTTAGCATTAGGTTGGCAGTTGCCTGAATGCGAGGAGGAAAAAGCCATGAAAAGATTGTATACGGTGCGGTTCGGCTATTTATATATCACCGGCGGATGCGCTCTGCTGAGCGGCGTCCTGTTGTTTGTCGTCCGCCGGATGTTTGCCCTGCTGTATACATATTATTCGCCGGAACCGGATGCCCTGTTCACCCGATTGTCGAATGGGGTCATCAATGTTGTTGGGCGGACACCTTTATCCGTCATCTTGTATTTAACATGCTTCGGCCTTCTATATATGCTACGATCCGAAATGATAGCCCGTGACATGAAGGTGCTCCTGCGGGCATCGGAGGAACTGGCGGAAGGCGGCAAAATTTCGGAAGTCACCGTGCGCTCCGGAGGAGAACTAGGGGAAATCGCTGCTAATTTGCAGCGAATCGGCAGAAACGGATCGGCGCCGGCGTGTTCACCTGAATTGCAGGGTCCCCGCCCGTCGGTGGTTCCGGCGCGATCGCCCGAACCGTCCGGCTCGTACTTATCCGTAGCCCCGGCGCCGCACTCTTCCCGTTGCCCGAAGCCGTCAGGCGGCGTGAAGGACGGATGCGGAGAGACGGCGGATTGGATCAGCGGGGAGGCTATCGCTCTCGTCCTAAGAACGAGAAGAATAATTCGAGAACTGTCGGCAGCGGAATTAGAGGTCCCCGACCGGAAGAGTGCTTTATATGCCCATCTGGAATCGGTTCAAGTGGAATTGCTGGACATGGAACGCTCGCTTGAAAGCCTGATTGTCTCATGAAGAAAATATTCGCCGTTTGGAGAGGAATGCCATATCCCCGTAACCACGAATTTCAGAGCTGGCGCATCGGTGTTCTCCGCTTCCTGTGCAGGCTGTTTGACGCGGGAGTACTCGCTGTAATACTGGGACTAATGGCGCTCATATATATGTTCGTTTACGGAAGATATACTGTTCATCGTCATTCGGATCATCTGATTCTTCCCGAATCCAGCGTCATCGCGGCTTCGGACGGCATGCGTATCGGCCGGATTCCTTTACCCGGCTCCGGTTACAGACAAGCGGCCAAGCTGCAGGAAATGCCTGAGCTTCTGATCAAGGCGTTTATTGCCGTTGAGGACAAGCGCTTTTATAACCACAATGGTCTTGATTACATAGGAATTCTTCGGGCGGCCGTGAACAATTCCGCTCGGATGAGACTTTCCGAGGGAGGGAGCAGCATTACACAGCAGCTTGCCCGCAGTCTCTATCTGAACAGAGACAGAACGATCTTTCGCAAGCTTAATGAAGCCTCCATCGCCGTCGCTCTGGAAAAGCATCTGTCCAAGAATGAAATCCTGGAGCTGTATTTGAATGAAATCTATATGGGGAGAGGGATGTATGGCGTAAAGTCTGCGGCAGAGCGCTATTTCGGTGTCTCTGACCTGAATCGGCTGGAGATTTGGCAGATTGCTGTTTTGGCGGGAATTCCAAAAGGGCCTTCCGTTTATAATCCGGCAGATAACGCCGAGAGGTCGCTGGAAAGGCGCAGAGTTGTTCTTGGCATCATGCGGCGCGAAGGTTTAATCACCGAGGGCGAAATGAGGGAGGCAGCCGTCGGCAAGTATGAGCCGCCCGAAGAAGCTGAATACGGACCGTCGGCCGTTTCTTATATGCAGGCCTCACTCAGCGAAGCGTCGCGTGTAACCGGCATACCGGTGAATAAGCTTCGAACGGGAGGGTATATAATTGAAACCGCGATGAACAAAGGAGCCCAGGCGGCGTTGGAGAAGGCTTTTTCGAGGAAGGAACTCTTTCCTCCGGATGGTAAGGGCAGCAAGGCGGAAGCCGCCATGGTCATTATAGACCACCATAACGGCGAGATCGTTGCTATGACCGGCGGACGCAATCCCCGCGAAGGAGATCTGAACCGGGCCGTACTCGACGCCCGCCAGCCTGGCTCAGCTTTTAAGCCGATTATTGTTTACGGCCCCGCCCTGGAGAGCGGACGGTTCGCGCCTGAGAGCGTGCTGCCCGACCGACCGTACGCTTATGGAAGCTACCGGCCCCAAAATATAAACAGCGCCTATGCGGGACAATTAACGATGAGTGCGGCGCTTCGCAAATCCGCCAACGCCCCGGCGGTATGGCTGCTAAGGCAGACGGGCCTTGCTTATGCGCGTCAGTTTGCTTCCAGGCTTGGCATCGATTTAACCGATGAGGATAATAACCTGTCGATAGCGCTTGGCGGGCTGCATAAAGGGGTATCTCCGCTGAAGATGGCTCAAGCCTATAGTGTGTTCGCAGGCGGCGGCATCTATCGGGAAGCCTATACCGTACGCCGAATTACAGACCGTAACGGAACCGTGTTGTATGAACATGTTCCGGCTGCTTCCCGGGTGATTTCGGCTCGAACTGCCGGGGAAATGACCACCATGCTGCGGACCGTTGTCCAAGACGGTACAGGCATAAAAGCGCGAATAAACCGACCGGTCGCCGGAAAGACCGGCACGACGGAACTGGATCTGCCGGGAACCGGTCAGAAGGCGAATCGTGACATTTGGTTTGTCGGCTATACGCCGGAATGGACGGCCGCCGTGTGGATAGGGTTCGACCGAACCGACAAGGATAACTATATGACCGCAGGCAGCGGCATGGCAGCCGCCTTATTTGCCAGAGTTATGGAACCGGCCTTACATCAGGCGCGGCGATAGGCTCTGATAAGCCTTAATGCGCCCAGTTTTCATGCCCCCTCCTTTTTCATGCCGGGACATCAAAAATGCCGCTTATCTTGAAAAGGCTCATCCTCCCTTTAAAAAGGAGCCATGAGCCTCCTTGTGGCGGTTCCGCTTCCCATGGCTTATTCCGCCGCCCATTCCTCTAGCTTGCGGTCTCCTGGGAGAAGCAGAGCGAGCAGGCCGAGAAGCGGTAGGAAGCCGCAAGCAATGAAGACATGGGTGATACCGACCATATCGATCATGCGACCGATGAACAGCGAGCCGATGCCGCCAAGGCCGAAAGCCAGTCCGGTAATAAGCCCGGAGACGGTGCCGATATTGCCGGGATACAGCATTTGCGCATAAATGACGGTGACCGAGAAACTGGACAGCAGGATAAATCCGCCGATCAGCAGCAGCACGCCTGCCCAAAATTGCCCTACGAACGGGAGCGCAAGCCCGAACGGAACCGTTCCGACCATGGAAAAGAGGATGAGATTCCGCCGTCCGAACCGGTCTGCCAGCGGGCCTCCGAAGAGAGTGCCCAGCGCTCCGGCAGCTAAGTACATAAAAATATAGTTCTGTGCGCTATCCAGCACCAGACCGTATTTTTCCATTAGATAGAATGCATAGTAGCTTCCGATGGCCTGACCGTACCATGAACGAACAAAGACGATTAAGACCAGAACGATTGTTGCCCTCAAAATGCGTTTCCTTCTGGCGGGGTCCATTGCGCGCGACGCGGTTTTTTTGCTGAACGTGTAGCCTGCATCCAGCATCTCCCGGTACCACCGGGCCACATAGGTCTGCACCACGACACCGGCGGCTGCAATGATCGTAAAGCCCAAAGCGCCAATCTGCCCGAACGGGATAAAAATCCACTTTGTCAGCAGCGGACCGAGCGACTGCCCCGCGTTGCCTCCAACTTGAAAAATGGATTGGGACAAGCCCTTTTTAAGACCGGCCGCCATATGCGCCACGCGCATCCCTTCGGGATGAAAGGTTGCCGAGCCGAACCCGATCAGAATAACGGAGAGCAGCACCAGGGCATAATTATTGGCATAGGCCAGCAGCAGAACACCCGTTAAAGTACTGCCCATCCCGAGCGGAAGCAGGATCGGACGCGGATGGCGGTCTGCGGCATAGCCGATAACCGGCTGAATAACCGAGGACGTAACGTTGAGCGCAAACGCAATCCATCCGATTTGGGCAAAGGAGAGCAGCATATTACTCTTAAGGATAGGAAAAATAGCCGGGATAACCGCCTGAATGGAATCGTTGAACAGGTGGACGAAACCGACGGCCAGCAGAATCCGGTAGATCGTGGCCTGCTGAAGATTGCGCTGCTCTCCGGCTGCCACATTTACCTGTGATATGGTTGACGTTGATTGATTTCTCATAACAGCTCCTTTCTATAAATAAGCCGGGAAATAAGCCGAGCACTCGATGAGATTACGATAACTCGTTTTACTGTCTCACTGCAATGAACATTCCACAAAAACTATGAGATATAGACCGATTAATACCTTTGCGTGAAAGATAAATCATTTATTTTAAAAAAAGGGTTGCAAGTTGGAGTTAGGCATGATATATTATTTCTTGTCGCTCGCGAGGTTGTGATGAAGTTGAAAATCATGATTGAAAAAAAGAGTTGACGAACGAAAGAGAATGTGTTATTCTATAATTCCTGTGCATGAGACGAAACATTCAAAATGCCGGGTGCAAGTTCTTTGAAAACTGAACAAATGGAACACGTTAATATAAATGATTCATCTAAATGAATCGTCAGTTTCAAATTGAGCGAATCGCTCTATCGATATCTGAATACGAAATTATCCGCTCAGCCGAGTTGGATCGATTTCCTATTCAGCCGATGTTGCGCTGCAGCATCTTTATTGGAGAGTTTGATCCTGGCTCAGGACGAACGCTGGCGGCGTGCCTAATACATGCAAGTCGAGCGGAGTTGTGATGGAGCTTGCTCCTGATCAACTTAGCGGCGGACGGGTGAGTAACACGTAGGCAACCTGCCCCTTGGACTGGGATAACTACCGGAAACGGTAGCTAATACCGGATAATTCCTCTTAGCTCCTGCTAGGAGGCTGAAAGGCGGAGCAATCTGTCACCAAGGGATGGGCCTGCGGCGCATTAGCTAGTTGGTGGGGTAACGGCTCACCAAGGCGACGATGCGTAGCCGACCTGAGAGGGTGAACGGCCACACTGGGACTGAGACACGGCCCAGACTCCTACGGGAGGCAGCAGTAGGGAATCTTCCGCAATGGGCGAAAGCCTGACGGAGCAACGCCGCGTGAGTGATGAAGGTTTTCGGATCGTAAAGCTCTGTTGCCAGGGAAGAACATCCTTAAGAGTAACTGCTTAAGGAGTGACGGTACCTGAGAAGAAAGCCCCGGCTAACTACGTGCCAGCAGCCGCGGTAATACGTAGGGGGCAAGCGTTGTCCGGAATTATTGGGCGTAAAGCGCGCGCAGGCGGCTGTTTAAGTCTGGTGTTTAAACCATGGGCTCAACCTGTGGTCGCACTGGAAACTGGACAGCTTGAGTGCAGAAGAGGAAAGTGGAATTCCACGTGTAGCGGTGAAATGCGTAGAGATGTGGAGGAACACCAGTGGCGAAGGCGACTTTCTGGGCTGTAACTGACGCTGAGGCGCGAAAGCGTGGGGAGCAAACAGGATTAGATACCCTGGTAGTCCACGCCGTAAACGATGAGTGCTAGGTGTTAGGGGTTTCGATACCCTTGGTGCCGAAGTTAACACAGTAAGCACTCCGCCTGGGGAGTACGGTCGCAAGACTGAAACTCAAAGGAATTGACGGGGACCCGCACAAGCAGTGGAGTATGTGGTTTAATTCGAAGCAACGCGAAGAACCTTACCAGGTCTTGACATCCCTCTGAATACGTTAGAGATAGCGTAGGCCTTCGGGACAGAGGAGACAGGTGGTGCATGGTTGTCGTCAGCTCGTGTCGTGAGATGTTGGGTTAAGTCCCGCAACGAGCGCAACCCTTGACTTTAGTTGCCAGCAGGTAAGGCTGGGCACTCTAGAGTGACTGCCGGTGACAAACCGGAGGAAGGTGGGGATGACGTCAAATCATCATGCCCCTTATGACCTGGGCTACACACGTACTACAATGGCCGGTACAACGGGAAGCGAAGCCGCGAGGCGGAGCCAATCTTATAAAGCCGGTCTCAGTTCGGATTGCAGGCTGCAACTCGCCTGCATGAAGTCGGAATTGCTAGTAATCGCGGATCAGCATGCCGCGGTGAATACGTTCCCGGGTCTTGTACACACCGCCCGTCACACCACGAGAGTTTACAACACCCGAAGTCGGTGGGGTAACCCGTAAGGGAGCCAGCCGCCGAAGGTGGGGTAGATGATTGGGGTGAAGTCGTAACAAGGTAGCCGTATCGGAAGGTGCGGCTGGATCACCTCCTTTCTATGGAGAATCGTTTCCCGCAGCGGAAACATTCAAATACGGAAGTGTAAGCTTCTAAGCCTATGCTTTCGAAGCAGCTTTGCTTCGCAAAGCTTTGAACTAACGTGTTCCCATTTGTTCGGTTTTGATGGAATTTGCGGGGCCATAGCTCAGCTGGGAGAGCGCCTGCCTTGCAAGCAGGAGGTCAGGAGTTCGATCCTCCTTGGCTCCACCAACAAACTTCATCTATTTGTTATGTCTTGATCCTTGAAAACTGGATACCGAAACGAAAATTGCGTTTTAGAACATCTTTTAGCTGAAACTTGTGTCAAACAAGTTGAATGAGCTAACTGAAAGCGAAGATTTTCGGTTTGTGCAGCGACTTTTGGCTTGAAGGGCGAAAGCGAACGGAGTCATCCGGAAGCGGCCATTCAAACAAGATGAGCAAACAAACGAAAATCGGAGCGTTGGTTAAGCTACTAAGAGCACACGGAGGATGCCTAGGCGCCAGGAGCCGACGAAGGACGTGGCGAACAACGAAAAGGCCTCGGGGAGCTGTAAGCAAGCTTTGATCCGGGGGTGTCCGAATGGGGAAACCCGGCTGTGGTAATGCACAGTCACTTCCATCTGAATACATAGGGTGGATAGAGGCAGACCAGGGGAACTGAAACATCTAAGTACCCTGAGGAAGAGAAAACAAGAGTGATTCCGTCAGTAGCGGCGAGCGAACGCGGAACAGCCTAAACCGAAGAGCTTGCTCTTCGGGGTTGTGGGACGTCTTACATGGAGTTACAAAGGAACGGTTTAAGCGAAGAGGTCTGGAAAGGCCCGCTAGAAGAGGTAAAAGCCCTGTAGCTGAAAAGTCGTTCCCTCCAAGACGGATCCCGAGTAGTGCGGGGCACGTGAAACCCCGTATGAATCCGGCAGGACCATCTGCCAAGGCTAAATACTCCCTGGCGACCGATAGTGAAACAGTACCGTGAGGGAAAGGTGAAAAGCACCCCGGAAGGGGAGTGAAACAGTGCCTGAAACCGTGTGCTTACAAGAAGTCAGAGCCCATTTTAGGGGTGATGGCGTGCCTTTTGTAGAATGAACCGGCGAGTTACGTTTAACGTGCAAGGTTAAGGCGAGGAGCCGGAGCCGCAGCGAAAGCGAGTCTGAATAGGGCGCTTAAGTACGTGGGCGTAGACCCGAAACCGGGTGATCTACCCCTGTCCAGGGTGAAGGTGCGGTAACACGCACTGGAGGCCCGAACCCACGAACGTTGAAAAGTTCGGGGATGAGGTGGGGGTAGCGGAGAAATTCCAATCGAACTCGGAGATAGCTGGTTCTCCCCGAAATAGCTTTAGGGCTAGCCTCGGTGATTAAGAGTAATGGAGGTAGAGCACTGATTGGGTGCGGGGCCCGCAAGGGTTACCAAGCTCAGTCAAACTCCGAATGCCATCTACTTGTCGCCGGGAGTCAGACAGTGAGTGCTAAGATCCATTGTCAAAAGGGAAACAGCCCAGACCATCAGCTAAGGTCCCCAAGTGTGTGTTAAGTGGGAAAGGATGTGGAGTTGCACAGACAACCAGGATGTTGGCTTAGAAGCAGCCACCATTGAAAGAGTGCGTAATAGCTCACTGGTCGAGTGACTCTGCGCCGAAAATGTAACGGGGCTAAACACACCACCGAAGCTATGGCTTGATGCTTGCATCAGGGGTAGGGGAGCGTTGTGTATACATTGAAGGTTGACTGTCAAGGACAGCTGGAGCGTACACAAGTGAGAATGCCGGTATGAGTAACGAAAAGATCAGTGAGAATCTGATCCGCCGAAAGCCCAAGGTTTCCTGAGGAAGGCTCGTCCGCTCAGGGTCAGTCGGGACCTAAGGCGAGGCCGACAGGCGTAGTCGAAGGACAACAGGTTGATATTCCTGTACCACCGTAATCCGTTATCGAGCAATGGGGGGACGCAGGAGGGTAGTGACGCGGACTGATGGATGTCCGTCCAAGCAGTGAGGCTGATGTGTAGGCAAATCCGCGCATCGCAAGGCCAGGCTGTGATGGGGAGCGAAAATTGTAGTAGCGAAGGTCATGATCTCACACTGCCAAGAAAAGCCTCTAGCCAGGAGAAGGTGCCCGTACCGCAAACCGACACAGGTAGGCGAGAAGAGAATTCTAAGGCGCGCGGAAGAACTCTCGTTAAGGAACTCGGCAAAATGACCCCGTAACTTCGGGAGAAGGGGTGCCTCGGTAGGGTGAATAGCCCGAGGGGGCCGCAGTGAAAAGGCCCAAGCGACTGTTTAGCAAAAACACAGGTCTGTGCGAAGCCGCAAGGCGAAGTATACGGGCTGACGCCTGCCCGGTGCTGGAAGGTTAAGGGGAGCGGTTAGGGGTAACCCGAAGCTGTGAACCGAAGCCCCAGTAAACGGCGGCCGTAACTATAACGGTCCTAAGGTAGCGAAATTCCTTGTCAGGTAAATTCTGACCCGCACGAATGGCGTAACGACTTGGGCGCTGTCTCAACGAGAGATCCGGTGAAATTTTAATACCTGTGAAGATGCAGGTTACCCGCGACAAGACGGAAAGACCCCATGGAGCTTTACTGCAGCTTGATATTGAACTTGGGTACGATCTGTACAGGATAGGTGGGAGCCTTGGAAGCCGGAGCGCCAGCTTCGGTGGAGGCGCCGTTGGGATACCACCCTGATCGTATCTAGGTTCTAACCTGGTACCCTAAGCGGGTACGGGGACCGTGTCAGGCGGGCAGTTTGACTGGGGCGGTCGCCTCCTAAAGCGTAACGGAGGCGTCCCAAGGTTCCCTCAGAATGGTTGGAAATCATTCGAAGAGTGCAAAGGCAGAAGGGAGCTTGACTGCGAGACCTACAAGTCGAGCAGGGACGAAAGTCGGGCTTAGTGATCCGGTGGTACCGCATGGAAGGGCCATCGCTCAACGGATAAAAGCTACCCTGGGGATAACAGGCTTATCTCCCCCAAGAGTCCACATCGACGGGGAGGTTTGGCACCTCGATGTCGGCTCATCGCATCCTGGGGCTGAAGTAGGTCCCAAGGGTTGGGCTGTTCGCCCATTAAAGCGGTACGCGAGCTGGGTTCAGAACGTCGTGAGACAGTTCGGTCCCTATCTGTCGTGGGCGTAGGAAATTTGAGAGGAGCTGTCCTTAGTACGAGAGGACCGGGATGGACGTACCGCTGGTGCACCAGTTGTTCCGCCAGGAGCATGGCTGGGTAGCTACGTACGGACGGGATAAGCGCTGAAAGCATCTAAGCGTGAAGCCCCCCTCAAGATGAGATTTCCCAGTTAGTAAGACCCCTTGAAGACGACGAGGTAGATAGGTTGGAGGTGGAAGCACGGCAACGTGTGGAGCTGACCAATACTAATCGGTCGAGGGCTTATCCAAAAAACACCCCAAAAAGTGAAGCGGAGGCTTCGAAGAGTATGCCGAATACTTTTCGGGGACCCCGGGAACTGAAGGGGTAAGACGCAATGTTTCGTTTCGATCCAGTTTTCAGGCGATTGAGGCCTGCCGTTTGGTGGCGATGGCGGAGGGGTTCCACGCGTACCCATCCCGAACACGACCGTTAAGCCCTCCAGCGCCGATGGTACTTGGACCGAAGGGTCCTGGGAGAGTAGGACGCTGCCAAGCGGACAACCATTCCCTGATAGCTCAGTTGGTAGAGCACTCGACTGTTAATCGAGTTGTCACAGGTTCGAGTCCTGTTCGGGGAGCCATGCTCTCATAGCTCAGTAGGTAGAGTGCATCCATGGTAAGGATGAGGTCACCGGTTCGATCCCGGTTGAGAGCTCCATATCTGCTCGGCCCGTTGGTCAAGGGGTTAAGACACCTCCCTTTCACGGAGGTAACAGGGGTTCGAATCCCCTACGGGTCACCATTATCATTAGTTTTTGGGGTTGAGAGCCCCGCAGGTTTAATTAACTCAAGTGGATTGCCACATATGGAGGCTTAGCTCAGCTGGGAGAGCATCTGCCTTACAAGCAGAGGGTCGGGGGTTCGATCCCCTCAGCCTCCACCATATCCTTCTTAATATTTGAGGATTATATGGGCATTATATAGGTATCCATTATTGGGGATTAGCCAAGCGGTAAGGCAACGGACTTTGACTCCGTCATGCATAGGTTCGAATCCTATATCCCCAGCCACTTCACCCTCAAAAAGTGAAGTGAAGCTTAGATGATGATTCCGAGTACATTTCGGGGACCCCATCTTACGCGAGCCATTAGCTCAGTTGGTAGAGCACCTGACTTTTAATCAGGGTGTCGAAGGTTCGAGTCCTTCATGGCTCACTTTTAAGTAACTTGCGCGTGTGGCGGAATTGGCAGACGCACTAGACTTAGGATCTAGCGTCTTTGACGTGGGGGTTCAAGTCCCTCCACGCGCACCATTTAAATGCGGACGTGGCTCAGCGGTAGAGCATCGCCTTGCCAAGGCGAGGGTCGCGGGTTCGATTCCCGTCGTCCGCTCCATATTTTGCGCCCTTAGCTCAGCTGGATAGAGCGTTTGACTACGAATCAAAAGGTCGGGAGTTCGAATCTCTCAGGGCGCGCCATTATATTAACGGGATGTAGCTCAGCTTGGTAGAGCACCTGGTTTGGGACCAGGGGGTCGCATGTTCGAATCGTGTCATCCCGATTTTCACCTTTGCGGGTGTAGTTCAATGGTAGAACTTCAGCCTTCCAAGCTGATAGCGTGGGTTCGATTCCCATCACCCGCTCCAGTTTTAAAATAACTACATAAGCAACTATTCATGTAGAACAGACACTCTTACTTTGGTAAGAGTTTTTTTGTTTTTGCCTAAGCTGCATAGTGCTGTTAACAGCAGCAAGGGTGTCTATTTATTTCAGAGGTAATTAATATGATGAGAATATATGTTTGGTTTAAGGCTCTAAAAAAAGGCCGACTTCCGGCGGGATGCCTAAACGTGAATAATAACTCTCCAAAGATTCATCCTGCTCGGGAGAGGCCGCGGCGCTTAACAAGAGAACGGCAAACCGATTAGCCTGACGTTCCAGCTTGCCCGGGGCGAAATAAGAGCTCTCCTCCAAAAAGAACCGGTTAATGCCTTTATGCAGCCGGTCATGGCCCAATTCATGCGCGCAAACAAATCGCTGCCATTCCAAAGACAGCTCATTATGAATGACAATAAATCGTCTGCGAAGCTTGCGATAGTATAACCCTTTGGTTCCTTCGCCCAGGTTCATAAATCGGACATGGATACCTAGAGCCCGGCATAGCTCAAACGGACAGTTGGTTTTATATTTTTTAATTAGCTTTTTGACCAGTTCATCCATTTTCTTCACCTGCAGCATAGGTATTGTTTAAGGGCATTAATTATCCGATTTGTCTGGTTTGGGAGTTGGCTTTCGTTTGTTCATCTGCTTGGCTTCCCAGAATAAGCCTGTCAGCACGTCTTTTATTCGTTGTCTGTCCTCTTTGTTAAGCGGAATTCCGTCAAACATCAGCTCTCCGTCATCCTCCAGCATCTTTTTAAAATCGCGCTTGTCTTTGCTGGTCGCCCATTCCGGTATCGCTTCAGCCATCTGCTCATATTCCTGTAAGTATCCTGCCCGTTCCATAAGCTCTTCGTAGGAGGCATTCATGGCTTCTGCCAGTCTGCGCAAGGTTGCCGGCTTAGGTACGCCGCGCAGCCCGTTCTCGATCCGTGAGATCTGTGAACCGCTGATGCCGGCCGCCACAGCCAATTGGCTAAGGGTAAGACCTTTGCTCTCGCGCAGCCGTTTTAAATATAATCCAAACTCATGTTCCATCCCGTAACACTCCTTGGCATTCAATTGTCTGCTAATATTACTATAATCTAATTTTGCCAAAAGGTAAATAAAGTAATGGACATTTTGCCATAAGACAAGGAAATGGGAGTTATTATGCGATTATCGGTGCGAAATGGCTGAAAACCGGATTTTACGAAACCCAATGCGAGGTGGTATATTATAGAAAAATACGAACAAGATGCGAACACAGAATATTCTACCACATTTTTCTTTTGCATCTGA
Organism: Paenibacillus durus ATCC 35681; assembly: GCF_000993825.1. Lineage (NCBI taxonomy): Bacteria > Bacillati > Bacillota > Bacilli > Caryophanales > Paenibacillaceae > Paenibacillus > Paenibacillus durus. The sequence continues at coordinate 4,197,703 of NZ_CP011114.1, read as the reverse complement.
AACAAATTTCTAGAAAACCGTTAAAGGAGCGCTACACGATGATGAATCTATCTTCCTTGCCTGAACTTGACCGGCGCCAAACTCAAATAGCGATTGAAAGCATGCTGGAGAAATACCGGATTTTCAAAACGATTACTTTTGAGGCCAGAGAGGCTTCCACTACGTATTCTTACACGGAACGTTTTCATGGACCGACGCATGTTATTGCAGATCCGACCGCTTCGCTCGCTGCGCATAATGTGGACGTGCCTGCCGCCCGGAGGGCGTACTGTGCCGCTGTGGAATCGGTGGTAGAGAGACTGGACAGCCGGGAACAGCAGCTGGTTCGCGAAAGGTATTTGCGAAGGGATGAGGTATTCGATTATACGGTGTACAATCATGTATTCGACCCGCCCATTAGCAAGGATACTTATGTAAAAATCCGGACGCGCGCTTTTTATAAAATGGCTCTCGCTTTCAAGGAGCTGAACATGCTGTCGCTGGGCCCGATGCTTAAAGCGGCGTCCAAAACGAAAAAGGCAAACACCGGCGTACTGTCGAATATCCGATAATAGGCCAAGACAAGTCACCATAATTAATAGTAAGCGGAAGGAGATTGCCCGAAAGGGCGGTCTCCTTTTTGTCTTACCGTGTGCTCCTTTCAAATGACTGCGCCCACGACAGATAGGGACAGAACTGTCTCGTGACGATCTGAACCCTTTGAAGGGTTCAATAAGAAGAGATTTATTCGCCGCCGAAAAAGCGTCTTTTTTCATCTCAATCTTCTTCCGAACTTCGCCTGAACGCCGTCTTCATGCGCTAAAAAAGGAGATATGATTATACCATGGCAAATGAAGCGAAAGAACACCGCAGGAGCATGAATGCTTCAGCCAAAGCCGCAGATACACCTGTAGAGCCAAGATAGCGGTGAAAGTTTCTTTCGGTCATTGCCTAAACAAACGGATGTCATCCATAGGGATGATGTCCGTTTTGCCTATCGGGATAGACGGGAGGGGATGAAGGCACAGGTAAGTATAGGGGTGCAGAAAAAGATCGGCAATAACCGGCTGACGGCCGGGTTCAAGAAAGGAAGGCACTAATGTCTGTACAGCATTTGCGGAGCTGCATTACGGCTGCGCTGGAGCAGCGTTTTGCGGACATTCCCGTTATTTCGAGTGACGATCCGCCGCAGACGCCGGGCTTTCGGCTGTTTCTGGTTTCGGCGGCGTATGACCGGCAGCGGGAAGACCGATATGCGGCGGTGTACCGGTTCGGTGTCCGCTATGAAGGTGTTCCGGTATCGGAGGCGGAGGTTATGGCGGACGCTTTGCGCGATGCTCTTACCCTCGTAGAAGGAGACGGGGTGAGCTACCGCAGTGTACGGCAGACCTGGACGGCCGGAGCGGCAGCAGAAGCGGCTCTGTTCACGGCAGAGTATTCGCTGTACCTGCAAAGCGAGCGTCCTGAAGCAGTGAGAATGGGTCAATTCACAGAGGAAGGAAGATTAAAATGAGCGCAATGATTGAGAACAATATCGTATTCGGCAAAACCCAGATCCTGGAGTCGGCGATTTTTACGCCAAGGGAAAAGGATGTGCTTGACGTGATTTTGCAGCAGGATCAAAGCTATACGCTGGAACAGGCTAGACAAGAGCTGGAGCTCTTTTTAACGAAGGAGGTTATCTAATGGCTGGAGGAACATGGACAACGCAAAACAAGGTGCGTCCCGGGGTGTATGTGAATGTGTCATCCCAATCGGGCGCAATCGGAAAAATGGGAGAACGCGGCACCGCCGCACTGGCTCTGGCGCTCTCTTGGGGGCCTGCCGGTGAAATCATCAGCATTACGCCTCAGGCAGATATCGCGAAGCTGCTCGGATATGACTGGACGCATGAGGCGCTGCTTCCGGTGCGCGAAACGCTCAAGCGTGCGGGTAAGCTGCTGCTGTACCGCCTGAATACCGGCGTCAAAGCAGAGGCAACAGCCAGCGGGTTGAAGACAACCGCTCAATATGGCGGAGAACGCGGCAATGATCTGTCGGTCGTGATTGCAAGCAATATCGAGGACCCGGCCAAGTTCGATGTAAAGACGCTGCTTGACGGAACGGAAGTGGACAGACAGACGGTCGCGACCGCAGCCGATTTGCTGGATAACGTCTATGTTACGTTCGCGGCGAACGGGTCGGAGGGACTGACAGCGTCTGCCGGAATTCCGCTTACGGGCGGAAGCAACGGGACGGTGACCAATCAGAACCACAGTGATTTTCTGACCGCGCTGGAGGTGCAGGATTTTCAAACGGTCGGCCTGATCTCGCAGGACAACTCGCTTAAAGCCCTCTACACCTCTTATGTGAAACGGCTGCGCGATTCCGAGGGTAAGAAGGTGCAGGCTGTTGTGTCCGATTACGCTACCGCCGGTTACGAAGGAGTCATCAGCGTGAAAAACGGTGTTATCCTAAGCGATGGAACCGTTGTGGACAAGACGAATGCGGTGGCATGGACAGCGGGAGCGACCGCAGCGGCCGCAGTGAACGAATCGCTGACCTATCAGGCCTATGACGATGCGGTGGATGCCGATGTCCGCTTAAGCCATTCCGAGACGACGGCGGCGCTCCTCAATGGTGAACTGCTCTTTACTTACAACGGCACAAAGGCGGTGGTCGAGCAGGATATCAATACGCTTACGGCGTTCACACCGGCAAAAGACAAGGCTTTCTCGAAGAACCGGGTTCTCCGTGTGCTGGACGGTATCGCGGTTGATCTGAAGCGTATTTTTGAAACTTACTTTGTGGGCAAAGTATCCAATAATGAGGACGGACGTGCGCTGTTCTGGTCGCAGTGCGCTGCCTATATGAACGATCTCCAGGATATCGGAGCCATTGAGAACTTCAACGCGCAGACGGATATTTCCGTCGTTGCCGGCGTCGACAGCGATAGCGTAGTACTGGAAACGGCTGTAAAACCGGTGGATTCGGTAGAAAAAGTATATCTGAAAGTGAAGGTGGTTTAAGATGGCGTTCTTGAAAGCTAGCGACACGATTTCCGGTCAGGAAGGCCGCGCTTATGCGGTGATTGGCACCCAAATCGAAGAGATGTTCTATGTGAAAAAGCTGGAGGCTACGGTCGAGAAGCAAAAAGCGGAAGTCAAAACGCTGGGCCGCCGCGGCGTCCAGCATAAAGCGACGGGGTGGTCGGGAAGCGGTTCGATGACTATTTTTTATATGACCAGCCGTTTCCGTCAAATGATGCTCGATTACATGAATACGGGGGTTGACCAGTATTTCGATATCGAAGTCATCAACGAGGACCCTTCGTCCAGCATCGGCGCCCAGCGGGTCAATCTGAAGGGCGTCAACCTCGACAGCGTCATTATGGCTTCGCTTGATACCGAGTCGGATGCGCTGGAGGAAGAGGTCAGCTTCACGTTCGAGGATGTAGAGATTGGCAAGCCGTTCGGTTCGGCGTCTTAAGCCGGAATTTATACGCATCATGTGAATTCGCTCGCGGGGGAGGACGGCGTCTATGGCGCTGGCTCCTGCCCTCTGTGGGCCACAATAATCATAGGAGGATTGGAAAATGAGTGAATTTAGTTTGTTTTTTGCACAAAATGTAGACTGCGACACGACCGAGGAATTTATCGTATCCACGCGCTTTAAAGATAAGGACGGTAAGCCTGCGGCCTGGAAGCTGCGCAGCATGACGGAGGACGAGAATCAGGAATGCCGAAAGGCGGCGACTCGGAAGATCAAAGGCAAGAACGGTGTCTACACGCCGGAAATTGACGCCAATGATTATATGGCCAAGCTGATGACGGCGAGCGTCGTATATCCCGATCTGAAAAATGCGGAGCTGCAGCGCTCTTACAGCGTACTGGGCGCGGAGGCGCTGCTGCGCAAAATGCTTCTGCCCGGCGAATTCGCCGCGCTCGGCGAGCGGGTGCAGGCGCTTAATGGCTTCGGCACCGATATGAACGAATTGGTGGACGAAGTAAAAAACTGATTAACGAGGGCGACGGAGAGGCCAATCTGGCCTACTACGCCCTCCATGAGCTGCATATTTTGCCCCATGAGCTTATGGCGCTCTCCGTCCGCGAACGGGCCGCCATCTACGCGATGATCGCCGTCCGAGTGGATAAGGAAAAGCGGGAGCGCTCAAGAGGCAAGGGAAGAAAGAGATGAAGGGGGTGGATAAATGAATAACGGGGAAACAAGCAGCGCATCAGTACCGGTACGCGCGCTAACGGTCTGGCGCAATGTGAATGCGGAATGCGAACGGTTCAATCAGAACTTAGAAATAGCCGCTAATACGCTGAACGACCTTCAGAAAATACTGGAGCAGATCGAAGAAAAGAACAAGTCCTTAGTGGAAGGCTTTATGCAGGCCCAGGAAGCGGCGCGTAAGCTCTCTGAACAATCGTCTAGCGCGGACGGCGACGCTGAGAAGGCGAAAAAAAGCTTTATGGACAAGCTCGGCTATGTACTGGATGTCCTAAACATTAATACGTTTGAAGTAGCTAAATATTTTGGCGAAAAGGCCGTAGCCCGGCTTTTTTCCAGAAAGCAGGCTGCTTCGGGGGCATCAGCGGGTGAAGCCGGGGGAGGCGCTGCAACAGCCGGAGGAGCGGTCACGTCGAATGGTCCGGAGAAAAAGGGTGATTTTCTGTCCAAAACGGTCAGCGCTTTGAAGGGCTTGGATGTTGCTTCTGTCTTTGACAAGGCGAAATCGCTGGGCGAGAAAGCGATCAAGGGTGCGGCAAAAGGTGATAAAACGGATGTAGACGAGAACAATTGGAAAACGCTCCAGGATAATATAAACGGAGCTTATGCATTGATAGGGCAAAAGGCGCTTGTGGCGCTGCGACCCGCGCTTGATGCCCTGAATAATGCCTTTAAATCGGATCAGATGACGGCTGCAATTAATCTCATGGCGAATCTCTTCTTAGTCGCGGCAACCGCCATCTCGATGGTAGTGGAAGGCCTGATCTATATGGGCGGCGTTATCCAGCAGAACTGGTCGGTTATCGGTCCGATCTTGGCGGCAATCGCCTTTGTCTATCTGGCTGCCATGATTGTTCAGGTGTATTCGCTCGCGGCCGCTTGGCTTGTAGCCAATTGGCCGATTCTGCTGATCGTCGCCGCGGTCGCGCTGCTGATTTATATCCTGATGCAGTCGGGTGTCACCGTGGGAGAAGTTGTCGTCGCCATTGCTGAGGGCTTCGGCTGGCTGAAGGGTTTTATTGAGAACATTGTTATTGGCCTGTATAACACCTTTATTATTTTTGCGGACTTCTTCCGTAATCTGTTCATTGACCCCAGCTTTGCCGTGAAGAAATTATTCTATGATCTGGCGATGAATTTTCTGAACTTCATTTATCAAATGGCGCTAGGTGTGGAGAACTTTGCCGGCGGGTTTGTGAAGGTAATCGCTTCGGCGGTGAACAAAGTATTAACCAAATTCAAGGCCGTAACGGATTTTCTGAGCAATATCCCCGGATTTGAAAATCTAGCCAATGTAAAAGTCAATCTGCTTGACCCGGAAGACCCGCATGTGTTCAGCGGCATGATTGATAACGTGCGGAAGATGATACCGGAGCCAGTAAGCGATAAGCCAGTTATAAACAGCCAGAAGAAGGCTTTTGTCGATCCTTCCATTGCCGCCAAGCAGTACGGCCAGGTAGGAAAAGATACGGTGGACAAATTCAACACCAAGGTAAAGGAATTAAAAGACGATACCAAAATCCAGAAGCAGCAGAAAATGCTTCAAAATCCGGGGCAGGGCAATAGGAACAGCCTGGGCAACATGAACAACATGGGTAACATCAACAACGTCGCCCGTGTAGGAGAGGTCGGCTCCGTCAAAGATAACGTGGATATTTCCAGCGATGATTTGGCTATGCTGCGCGACCTGGCCGAAATCCAGGCGATTCAAAATTTTGTTGAGCTGACGCCAACGGTGCAGGTAACAACCGGAAATATTAACAACGCCGGAGATATCGACTCGATTATCAACAAAATTAATCAAAAGCTGAGCGAGGAGTTCGTGTCGACCGCACAGGGGGTATATACATGAACACGCATCAGGAGTACGGTTTTTTTCTCAGCTATAACAATATGGAGGATATCTTCCGCCTGCCGGTCAATCCCGAGACGCTGGAGATCAAGGAAGCGGGTGAAGGCAAAAGCTATACCATTATCGATTTGGGTGAAATCAACGCTATTTCCTATCCCAAGCTGACCGAGATTACGCTGGAAAGCATCTTTCCGGCGCAGCGCTATCCGTTCGTCCTCGTGCCGGAGACAGGGAAGAACCGGTTGCTTAAACCTTTTGAATATGTGGAGATGATCAAAAAATGGATGACGAGCCGCAGGCCGATCCGTTTTGTTTTTTCCGGTCTGGAAATCAAGGAACCGAAGGCGACACCGACAAGCTGGCTGAACGCTTCGCGGTATAGTGAAAATTCCACTTATTCCAATGATTTACCCTTGAGCATGGCCATGAGCATTGAGAGCTTCAACTGGAAGCTCAGCGCCGGTACTTCAGGAGATATCGAATATTCGCTCTCGCTCAAAAAGTATGTGTTCTACCAGGCGGCCCCGGTAAAAGTTGTCAAGGGAGCGGCCAAGACGCAGCAGAAGAGAGCAGGCGACCGGAAAGCCCCGGCTGTCTATAAGCTGAAAGCGGGCGACAATCTGTGGAAAATCGCGCAAAAGGAACTGAGCGACGGCAGCAGGTGGAAGGAAATCCAGAAGCTTAACGCCATTCCCGACAGTGAGCTGAGGAAGCTTCCGGTTGGCAAGACGATCAAGCTGCCTTGACGTGGCCCCGCTATTTTACCGGTAGGAGAGGAGGAAGCCATGGAACTGCTGGTCAAGAACAAAGAAGGCAGGATATGGGATATCGCCGGGATTGTCTCGGACATTTCCTGGAAAACGGTCCGCTCCGGGAAGCCTTCTACACTGGAACTCACGCTCCTGAACGGAGGGATTTACCAGCATCCGAAATTTGCAATTACCAACGGCGATATTGTGCAGTTCCGTAAGGATGGGGTTAATGTTTTTTACGGATTTGTGTTCAGTCTGGAGACCGGCCAGGATCGGCAGCTCAAGCTGACGGCCTACGACCAGATCCGGTATATGCTTGGCAACGGCAGCTATGCCTTGGAGAACGTAACGGCAACCAGCGTCATTCGCAAAATCGCGGCAGATTACGGACTCAGGACCGGCGTGCTGGAAGAGACGGAGTACGTTCAGCCGTCATTAATTCAAGACGATAAGAAGCTGCTCGATATCATAATGGGGGCGATCGAATCCGAGCTTCGGCAGAAGGGGCGGCTGCTGGCTTTTTACGATGATTTTGGCAAGCTGACGCTGCGCGGTCCGCAATCCATGCTGCTGAATGTGGCGCTCGGAGCGGGCAGCCTTCTATATGACTATTCACTCAAAACGAGCATCGACGACGAGACGTATAACACAATTATTTTGTACAAAAACAATGAAGAGACAGGGAAACGCGATTTCTACCCGGCCAGTGATAAGGAGAATGTCAAACGGTGGGGGATTTTGCACTTGTCCCAGAAGGCGGATGACAATGCGAACGCGGCGCAAATCCGGGAGAAGGCGAAGCAGCTGCTGAAGCTGCATAACCGGGAAAAGATCAGTCTTTCGGTACAGGCCATCGGCGATTTGCGCGTGCGCGCAGGCAGCTTCATTTATGTGCTGCTGGATGAGCTTAAGGTGCAGCTGTTTCTGGTCGATCAGTGTACCCACAATCTGTCCGGGGAAGAGCATACCATGTCTCTTGATATCAAGGTGGTGTAAACCGTGTTGGATATTATTAAAAAAGCAAGCCTCGGAGCGGTGGACAGCAGCAATCCGGTGGCTTTTTTTTATGGAACGGTAATTGCGGGAGCGCCGCTGCAAATCCAGATTGATCAAAAATTTATTTTGCCCGGAAACGCGCTCGTTCTGCCCGAATCGGTCATGGAGAGCAAAATCCCGCTGGATGGCGGGGAAGTTGTGCTGCGGCGGGGGCTTGAAGCGGGCGACCGTGTTCTGCTGCTGCGCATGCAGGGCGGCCAGAGCTATGTCGTGCTGGACAGGCTGGTGAAGTCGCCATGATTCCCGAAGCGGGACAGTCCGGTTACATTACAGAACAGGTAGAGGGGGAAGCCGCTGAATCCCCGAGCTTAACCTACGGCATCGACTGGAAAAAGGGGCGGATTACCGGCTATGTAGACGGTCTGGATGCTCTAAAGCAGGCAGTGGATAAGACGCTGCGCACGCTCCGGTATGAACAGCTTATTTACAGCTCCAATTATGGAACGGAGTGGAATCTGGTGCTGGGTCAGGATCGGCTGCTGGCTAGACCGGAGATTCGGCGGGTTGTGACGGAAGCGCTGCTTCAGGACGACCGGGTTGAGGGAGTGGAGCAGCTGGAGGTTTCGTTTAACGGGGAGACTGTAACAATTGACATTACGGCGAGGTCACGCTATGGAGATATCCAAATCAGAAAGGAGCTGAATGCCAATGGCTGACCAATCATTCGGGGCGATTCTGGAGCGGATGCTGGATCGTGTACCGGAAGAGCTGGACAAAAGAGAAGGCAGCATCATTTATGATGCCTTGGCCCCTGCTGCGGCGGAATTGGCCCAGATGTATGTCGAGCTTGAGCTGAATACGAATCTGTTCTTTGCCGATACGGCGACCGGCGAGTTTCTGGAGCGGAGCATCGCATGGTCGGGCATCACAAGACGTCCGGCAAGCCCGGCCGAAATTCAAGGGACGTTCTATGCGGACGGCGGCGGAGGGCTGGATATTCCGATCGGCAGCCGCTTTTCGCTCGATCAATTGAACTATACGGCGGCGGAGAAGCTGTCTCCCGGCAATTACCGGCTCACCTGCGAAACGGCCGGAGCGTTGGGAAACCGTAATTCCGGCGCGCTCCTGCCCATCGACTACATTCCGCAGCTGTCGCGGGGCGAGGCGGTTCGCCTGCTGATTCCCGGAGAGGATGCAGAAGACGACGAGACGCTGCGGCAGCGTTATTTCGATTCGGCCAGACGTCCGGCGACAAGCGGCAACAAGGCCCATTATGCGGAATGGGCGCTGCAAATTCCAGGCGTGGGCGGCGCGCGCGTATTTCCGCTGTGGAATGGTCCGAAGACGGTGAAGGTAACGATTGCCGATGCGGAGATAAAACCGGCCTCCCAGCCGCTTGTGGATCAGGTGCAGCAATATATCGACCCCGCTCCGGGACAAGGAGAAGGACAGGCGCCCGTTGGAGCGGTGGTTACGGCAGCTTCGGTTCAGGGCAAGACCATAACGGTCTCCGCAGTGGTCACGCTGGCTTCCGGATATGAGCTGCAAGAGGTGAAGGAGCGATTTCAAGCGGCTCTTGAGAACTACCGCAAGGAAAAAGGATTTACCGCGACATATATCAGCCAATCCGTCATCGGCGCTCTGCTGCTAGGCACCGAGGGGGTTGCGGATTATGCGAACCTGCTGCTGAATGGCGGCGTGGGTAACGTAACACTTGGAGCCGAAGAGGTGCCGCTATTCGGCGCCGTGATGTTGGAGGTGCAGGATGGCAGCTAATGAGTTGTTTACTGACCTCATGGATTATTTGCCGGATTATTATCGTGGCATCCTGGAGATGGAGACGATGCAAGGCGTTCATACCGCAGAGTGCGGGGACGCCTGGTCTACGCTGGAAGATCATCGCGGCCAGCTGAATGTAGATACGGCAACCTGGATGCTGGACCGGTGGGAGAATGAGCTGGGGCTGAACGTCGACCGGACCAAGACTTACGCTGCCCGCAGGGAGCGAATCACGGCGAAGCTGAGAGGTACGGGAACGACGACGCCGGACATGATCCGGCGGACAGCTTCTGCTTTTTCCGGGGGAGAGGTTGAGGTGACGGAGGTTCCAGGCGAGTACAGCTTCGAAGTCCGATTCGTCGGCACGCTCGGAATTCCGGCCAATCTGGACGACCTCATTCAAATCATCGAGGAGATCAAGCCGGCTCATCTGACCTATCGCTTCCAGTATACCTTCACCTGGTGGACCGCGCTTAAGGCGCTGACCTGGAACGCGGCGCACGCCAAGACCTGGGAGGACTTGCGAGTATATGAATAGGAGTGTGACTAATGCGAACGACTAATAACCTTGGTTTGAAAAAACCGGAGGGAACCGACATTGTAGACATTGCCGATCTTAACGGCAATATGGATACGCTGGATTCTGCGGTGAAGAGCCTGCAGGACCAGACAGCCGCCTCGGTCCCCCTAACCCAGAAGGGAGCGGCGAACGGCGTAGCCACGCTGGACGCTTCGGCGAAGCTGCCTGCTGGGCAACTTCCGGGAACTGCCGTACAAGCAACTACGGCGGATATTACTTATTATGTGCGTACAGATGGGAATGACGGTAATAACGGGCTGGCGAATACGGCGGCGGGGGCGTTTAGGACGATTGGTAAGGCGATTAGTATGATTCCGCCAGTCGTTAATCATTCCATCACCATTAACGTTGCCGCCGGGACTTATAATGAAAACCTAGGAATGGGAGGAATATCCGGATCTGGTGTCATCTCGTTTAATCCGTCAATTAATGACCTCTCACAGTCATGTAATATTCAATCATTCGACATTTCTGGTTGTTCAGTAAAGGTCTCCGTTAAAGGATTCAACGCTCTGACAGCGGCACGAACGGCTTTCACAGCGATAAGCTGCACAAATGCGGAGTTCTTATACTGTTCTGCCAGCGCCTCTACGACACAATATCACGGACTGGTTTCCACAAGCTCGAAAGTGTACTGCTATACATGTAGTTTCTCCAATAAATATGTGGGAATTTATGGGGGACAGAACAGCGAGGTTTTCGCGTGGAGCTGTGTTGGTTCGGGCAATGCAGTTGGCATTATGGGAGCGGAAGCTGGCTCGGTTGTGCTGAATGGTAATGCTTTAACCGGAACTATACCGACAGCTTCACAAAACGGAGGTTCCGTTTCTTCCTATGGAGTCCTCAATCCATGGGGAGATAATACAACTGGTTCCCGGCCTTTTGTATCCGCCAGCCATACGTCGCAACAAACAATAAGTTCTGCCAACTCTTGGCTAAGAGTTATTTGCGGCGCGGAGTCGAATGACAATCTAGGTAACTATGATACATCAACCGGATTATTCACTTGTCCAACAGCGGGGATGTATCTAGTTAATGCGGCTGCCGAAGTGTCAAACGCAGTTACAGGGGACGAACTCAAGCTTGCTGTAGGTTCGGATGCTGCCGTTTTGCTTAATGTCGACCATCAAAGGCCCGGATCATCAGGTTACCAACAATTGTCTGGCTCCGCCATCATTGTAGCATCTGCAAATGCTAAACTAGCCATGTGGGTAACATCTAGCCGGGGCGGAACAACAACAAACCCGGACGGATATTACACGTATATGCAAGTTATAAAGATTGCTTAAAAGGAGGATGAAACGTGGACCTATACCTTGCGATAAAACATATCTTTCCATCTGTCCAGGTGGATAAAGATTTTGTGCTACTTGATAAGTCGGACGGCAAAGGCCCGTATATCGCCGTCTGGAACCTGGATGCCCCACGGCCGACCGAAGAGGAACTGCAAGCCGCCTGGGAAGCGTGCCTGGAAGCCGAGGCGAACAAGCCGCCGGCGGAGCCGGACGAACTCGAACAGCTGCGTAAGGAACTCGCGGATACCAAGGCTGCCCTGGAAGATGCGAACGGCAAGCTGAAAACCGCCGGGGAGGAGACAACGAATGTGCAGCTCGCCTTGGCCGAGATGTATGAGCAACTGCTGGCGCTGAAGGAGGGGAACCCTAATGGCTAAAGTATACGCGGACTTGATCCGTAAGGGACTAAAGACGGTAGATGAAGTCCCAGCAGCATTACAAGAGGAAGTGCGCCAAATCATTGTAATGGCGTGAAGTATTACTTTTACGGCATGAATCATTCATGGCTTAAAGCATGCATCGCATAATTTGCATAAGCGTTATTCGCCCCCGCTGGACGGGGGTTTTTTAAAATATAAGGATTTATAAGTTTCACGCTAATAAATGGCCTTATATTTCTACGAGAAACGCACATGCGTCTTTGGGGACGCCGTCAGGCGTTTCTTCTTGAATTAAATGAAAGAAAGGGACGGGAAAATGGAACAGGGAGACATTGCGCAGTTGGAGAAACTGCTGCCGCTGGCGGACAAATACGGGCTCGCTTATGTTGTGGCGTTGATTCTGATGATTGTGGTTATTATGCTGCTGCGGGCGATCGCCAAAGGAAGCTTGGTGCCCCGGGAGCTGCTGGACAAGGCTGAGGAGGATCGCGACCGGCTGCAGGCGATTCTCGATAAGGAACGTTCCGATTTCATGCAGCCGACGCTCGATGTGCTCAAAAAATTGAAAGTCGATCAAACGGAAGACAGGGGGGCTTAAAGCATGCGGTTTCCATGGATTTGGCGTTTTTTTCTCCCCCTGCATGCGGAAAAAGAAAGGGAGCTGCGGCAGGCGTCCACCCGTGTGACGCTTGCTATCAGCCGCTACTGTGACACATCGCGGGAGATACAGGAAGAGATCAGGCGCAACCGGTTCGCCCAATACTTGATTTATGATCGAGGGGATGCCCATGAAAGGAATTGATATCATTCTGCTCTTATTGTACAGCACCGCCATCGGCTGTTCGCTGTATATCATTCACCGCCATAAGGCTTATTATCATGAGCGTTTCCGAAAGGGCGTGGTCAGCGTGTTCATGCTGGCGATGCTCTTTTTTCTTGTGGCGTATACGGTCAAAATGCTGATTGTACTGGCGGCCTATTTTGCGGACATATACGGACTCTCCACTCCGGAGCTTGAAACCTGGCTGCTGTATGGCTGGACGCTCGCCCAGTTCGGAACGACTGCGGGATTAATTACCCTGGCCGCGCTGACGCATTCAGGTAGGTACGACCAATTTGTCTATTTCAGACGGATTGACCGGAAAGGAGAAGGGAATGCTGACTCTGACACAGGTTCAAAATAAATCATCGGCCAAACTGGCCGGGCTAAATCCGGCTGTGCATGCGGCGGCTGAAGCGCTGATCGGGCGCTGCTATGCCTGCGGCATCCCCATCCTCATTACCCAAGGGCTGCGAACGATGGCCGAGCAAGAGGCGTTATACGCTCAGGGACGAACCAAGCCGGGGGCCGTTGTCACGAACGCGCGCGGAGGATACAGCTACCACAATTACGGGCTGGCTGTTGATTTTGCTCTACTGCTTCCGGATGGAAAAAATGTCTCGTGGGACATGCTGCGCGACGGCAATGAAGACCGGCTTGCGGACTGGGGTCAGGTTGTCCAAATCGCCAAAACATTTGGCCTCGAGTGGGGCGGCGACTGGAGTGGTTTTAAAGATTTTTCCCATTTGCAAATGACGTTTGGACTGGCTTTGGATCGGCTGCGTGCCGGAGAACGGCCTTCCGAGGCTGCTATGGCAGCTGTAAACGATCTTTTGAAGAAGAATGAAACCCCAATAAAGGATGATAAAACTGTCGTGGCGGTTCATGTTAACGGCGTCAAGGCGGCCGACGGTGTGCTTGATAAAGGCATTACCTATGTTCCGGCACGTATGCTGGCGGAGGCGATGGGAGCTAAGATAAGCTATGATCCGAAAACGAGAACGGTAAACATTACGCTCCCCGGCGAAAAAAACTAAATTTTTTTCAAACGAATTTCAGTCTTCTCGATGAATAAGCTCCCCTCTAATGTAAGCCCTATCTTCCGTATTTCATATGCATTTTAGAACGATACCAGCTATTTTCTCGATAATTTAATAAAAATGTAAAAAAATATACCTGTATAAATAATCATTTTGATGTATAATCTTAAAAGACTATGTCGCTTCACCGTGAAAGATAGTTGGAGATTTTCGATTTATTTTATTGTATGATATGAGGAAAGCTCTAACATGACCTGTGATGAGACATTCATACGGAAGAAGGATGGGGGGAACAGCATGACCGAACTTACGACTACCGCAGGCAAAGTCAATTCCAATAATCTGCTGCGGAGAGACGTACGGTTCCTGGGGAACATTTTGGGCGAAGTCTTGGTTCATCAAGGCGGTAATGAATTGCTGGAGATTGTGGAGAAGATTCGCGAGACCAGTAAGTCATTGCGCTCAGTTTGTTTGCCTGAACTGCACAGCGAATTTAAGGAGTTAATCGACTCCCTGGATCCGGAGAATCGGCATCAGGTAATTCGGGCGTTTGCCATTTATTTTCAATTGGTGAATATCGCCGAACAGAATCACCGGATACGTCGCAAAAGAGACTATGAGCGCTCGGCGGGTGAGACCGTACAGCCTGGTTCTATAGAGAGCGCTATTCAGGAGCTGAGAGAACGGGACTTCTCTCCTAAGGAAGTGTGGGAGATTGTTAACGGCCTGTCGCTGGAGCTCGTCATGACTGCCCACCCGACAGAGGCGATGCGCCGCGCCATTCTTGACATCCACAAGCGGATTGCCGACGATGTTACGGGCCTCGATAACCCGACACTGACCTTTAGGGAACGCGAGCAGCTTCGGGAGAAGCTGTTGAACGAGGTTATTACCCTGTGGCAGACGGATGAACTGCGCGACCGCAAGCCTACGGTGCTCGATGAAGTGCGCAATGGAATGTACTATTTTCACGAGACGATTTTTCACGTGCTGCCTGATGTCTATCAGGAGCTTGAACGGTGCCTTAGCAAGTATTATCCGGGACAGAATTGGCATGTTCCGACTTATCTGCGGTTCGGCTCTTGGATCGGCGGGGACCGCGACGGTAATCCTTCGGTTACGTCTTCGGTTACCCTCCAGACGCTGAAGATGCAGCGCATACTGGCGGTACGGGAATATCAGCGGATTATGCGCGAGCTGATGCAGTATTTAAGCTTCAACACAAGCATTGTAAAAGTAACGCCGGAACTGCTGGAGTCCATCGCCAAAGACCGGGCGTCAATTAAACTGGACCGCCTCGACGCTTGGCGCAACGATAACGAACCGTATCGGATCAAGCTCAGCTACATGATTTCGAAGACGCAGAACGTGCTGGACGAGGAAAAAAGAGGAACGTCGGAGTACTATACTTCACCGGCAGAGCTCATACAGGACCTGAATATCATCGACCGAAGCCTGCGGCATCACTTCGCTGATTATGTTGCGGACACATACATTAAGAAGCTGATCCGCCAGGTGGAGTTGTTCGGCTTCCATACGGCGACGCTCGATATCCGCCAGCACAGCAAAGAGCATGAGAACGCCATGACGGAAATTCTGGCCAAGATGGACATTACGCCGGATTATTCCAAGCTGTCCGAGCAAGAGAAGATTGAGCTTCTGGAGAAGCTGCTCAACGATCCGCGGCCGCTGACTTCCCCTTATCAAGAGTACAGCGAAGGAACCGAGGAATGCCTGGAAGTGTACCGGACGGTATATAAAGCACAGGCGGAGTACGGCAAGCAGTGTATTACCAGCTATCTGATCAGTATGGCTGAGGCGGCAAGCGATATTCTGGAGGTTATGGTATTCGCCAAGGAAGTGGGACTGTTCCGCCGCGACGCGGACGGCACCGTTGTCTGTACATTGCAGGCGGTGCCGCTGTTCGAGACGATCGATGATCTTCACGAGGCGCCGGATATCATGCGCACAATCTTCAATATGCCGATCTACCGTCAAGCGGTTGCGGCAATGAGTGATCTGCAGGAGATCATGCTTGGTTACTCCGACAGCAACAAAGACGGCGGTGTGGTAACTGCCAACTGGGAGCTGCGCGTGGCGCTGAAGGGGCTCACGGCTATGGCCGACGAATACGGCGTCAAGCTGAAGTTCTTCCACGGCCGCGGCGGAGCGCTCGGCAGAGGCGGTATGCCGCTGAATCGCAGCATTTTGGCTCAGCCGGCCTCCACCATCGGAGGCGGCATCAAGATTACGGAGCAGGGAGAGGTTCTTTCCTCCCGGTATTCCATGAAGGGGATTGCCTACCGCAGTCTGGAACAGGCGACTTCCGCACTCGTGATTGCGGCAATCAACGCAAGAACGCCGCACAGCGATCTTTACGTTAGCAAATGGGAAGAGATCTGCCGAGAGATTTCGGAGGTTTCGCTGAACAAATATCAGGATTTGATCTTCCGCGACCCGGATTTCCTGAGCTTCTTCAAGGAGTCCACACCGCTGCCGGAAATCGGAGAGCTCAACATCGGCTCCCGTCCGTCCAAGCGCAAGAACAGCGACCGGTTCGAGGATCTGCGGGCGATTCCGTGGGTATTCGCCTGGACCCAGAGCCGTTTCCTGCTGCCAGCTTGGTATGCGGCGGGAACAGGGCTGCAAAGCTTCTATCAAGGCAAGGAAGAGAATTTGAAAATCCTTCAGCACATGTACGGGAATTTCTCCTTCTTTACGAGCCTGATCGATACGCTGCAAATGGCGATTGCCAAAGCGGATCTCACTATCGCAAGAGAGTACGCGGAGATGGGCAAGAATAAGGAGGCCCACAACCGGATTTACGGACAGATCGAGGAAGAATTCCGTCTGACCTCGGATCTTATCCTGAAGATAACCGGCCAGCAGGATATTTTGGATAATGTACCGGTCATTCAGGAGTCCATCCGGCTGCGCAACCCTTATGTTGATCCGCTCAGCTATTTGCAGGTGCAGCTGTTGACCGAGCTAAGAGCGCTGCGGGATAAGGATCAGGACGACCCTGAGCTGCTGCGTGAAGTGCTCCTTACGATCAACGGAATTGCCGCCGGTCTTCGCAATACCGGCTGATACCGGGGTCCGGTTCATTTCTTAAATGATTCCAGCCTGTCTTCCCTTGCGTGGAAGACAGGCTTTTTTGCATACTGCCTAAACCTGGAAATGCTGAGATAAAGCCTTGATTTTTAACCGTTGTTGAATTACGATTTAAATGCTTGTACCGTGAATATAGTGGATTATGACATACCAAGGGCGGCAAGTCTGGGGGAGTTAACTGGTGGAGAATTTGGAAGGCAGGTTGACAAAGCTCGCCTTAAAGGGCGACCAAAGAGCATTTGCCGAACTTGTCGAATTATATAAAGACAGAATCTATCATCTGGGCTACCGGATGCTGAATAACCGCCATGAAGCGGAGGATATTGTCCAGGAGACGTTTTTGCGCGTCTACCGGAATCTGGACCGATACGACGATAACCAGAAATTTTCGACATGGATTTACCGGATTGCGACCAATCTTTGCATCGACCGCTTGCGCAAGCGCAGGCCGACGTATTCGCTGGATGCTGAACTTAGCGATCAGGAGGGAACTGACGGCTATTCTCTTATTCCAAGCGACAATGTAACGCCCGAAAGCGAGCTCCTTCTCTCCGAGACGCAGAGAACGATCTATCAGGCGATTGACGAACTGCCTGTGAAATACCGCTCGGTCATGATCTTAAGGTATTTGCAGGATTTGTCGCTTCAGGAAATCAGCGATGTGCTGAATATGCCCGTTACGACGATTAAGACCCGGGTACATAGGGGCCGGGAATTTTTGCGCAAAAAATTGGGCCCGAGATTATAAAGAAACCGATTATTTTTGTGAAACGCATGTTGACTTGGCACGTATGTAATTTAGCAAGCGTTGTGTACCCGATTTTGTTGGGGAATTAAATAGCACTGATGAAAGGATTGGCTCCTATGGAATGCAAACTGGCCGTCTCTATGATGCATGATTACTTGGATGACGACTTGCCCGGACAGCAGCAGCGGGACTTGAAGGAGCATCTTCTATCCTGTCCGGACTGCCGAGCGAAATTCAAGGAATTGGAACAAACGGATATGCTGCTTTTTTCCCTTATGCACCAGAGTCCCGTTGTTTCCGATGAACTTGTGGGACGCATTATGGGCTCGCTGCCGCCTTCCAAGAAGGAAAGACGGTTTATTGCCTGGATAAAGAAGCATCCCGCGCTTACCGCGGCCTCGGTGTTTCTGCTGGTTATGCTGATGAGCTCTGTCACCTTGTGGAAACAGGATGGACAGCTTGTCGTGAAAGGCTCTGATCTCGATCAGGTAGTGATCAAGGGAGATACCGTTACCGTTCCTTCTGGCAAACGGGTTTCCGGCGACCTTACGGTAGAGAACGGTAAGACTCAAGTGTAC
This sequence comes from Paenibacillus durus ATCC 35681, assembly GCF_000993825.1. Classification (NCBI taxonomy): domain Bacteria; kingdom Bacillati; phylum Bacillota; class Bacilli; order Caryophanales; family Paenibacillaceae; genus Paenibacillus; species Paenibacillus durus. The sequence continues at coordinate 4,179,575 of NZ_CP011114.1, read as the reverse complement.
GGGGAAGTGAACGGGAATGTGACCGTTATTGACGGTTCACTGTACCAGGCATCGACCGCCCACATTTCGGGGCAAGTCAAAAGCATCGACCAGGCATTAAGCTGGTTCTGGTATAAAGTCACCAATATGTTCTCCGACGTTGCCTACCGCTAATACGAAAGGCGGCCTGGACATGACGGACTGCCGCGCCTCTTTTTCTCGGAAAAGACGGCGCTTTTTTAGTGTGTTTATCCCATAAAGTTGAAACTGTGCGTGAAACTCCGAATTTTTTCTGATAAATCGCGGGTTATTCGGCCTGTTTTAGCGTAAACTTGCAACATGGGCGTGAACGTTATAACCTAGATGTATTACAGAATTAACAGATAATTTACATAAACCCAGCTAATATGAACTGACGGGGGTTTTATTGCAATGAGTTATTTTACGGACCTTACCTGGAAAGATTCTATTAAAGATATTATCGATATACTGATCGTCAGTTATATTATATATAAAGTGCTCAACATGGTTCGCGGCACCCGTGCGATTCAGCTCCTGAAAGGGATTCTGGTACTCATTGTCATCTGGGCGTTCAGCACGCTGTTTGATCTGTATACGCTGAAATGGCTGATGAATCAAATGTTCACCTTCGGTGTGCTGGCTGTATTTATTATCTTTCAGCCGGAGCTGCGGCGCGGTCTGGAACAGCTGGGAAGGGGAAAGTTCTTTGGCCGGGCGGCGGAGAACGATGAGGAAGTGAGCAAATTAATCGGCGAAGTGATTAAAGCCGTAAATTATTTAGCACGCAGAAGAATTGGGGCATTAATTGTTTTCGAGCGGGCAACGGGCCTTAATGAATATAAAGAATCCGGAATTCAGATGAACTCCATCGTAAGTTCCGAGCTGCTGATCAATATTTTTATACCCAACACACCGCTGCATGACGGCGCGCTTATTATGCAGAGCAATCAGATTGCGGCGGCCGCCTGTTACCTGCCCTTGTCCGAGAATCCGTTTATCAGCAAAGAGCTCGGAACCCGGCACCGTGCGGGCATTGGAATTACCGAAGTGACGGACGCGGTGTCCGTCATCGTCTCGGAGGAGACAGGCCAGATTTCACTAGCGATCAACGGCCAGGTGGTTAGGGACATTAAAGAAGAGTCGCTGATTTCCAAGCTTTACGAAGAGCTGCGAACCCATTCGGCTCTCTCGGATAAGCGCAACGTCTTCTGGAAATGGAAGGGGGGCGGCGGGACGAATGGATAAATGGATGAACAACAACAATTTCAACAAGATTCTTGCTCTTGCCTTTAGCATCATTCTGTGGGCGATGGTCCATATTGACAGTGCCCCTACCGCTCAGTCGACCGCCCGTCTGGAATCGAAGATCATCGAGAACATCCCTATTCAGATGACGGGGCAGGATAATGATAAATATGAATATTCCATGGACGCGGATAGCGTGCGGATGGAAGTCATGGGGAAAAGAAGCGATATCACCTATATGTTCTCCGACGCTTATAAAGTAACGATCGATTTGAGCAAAGCGGAGCCGGGAACGAGTGAAATACCGCTGAAATACTCGCTCCCTCGCGGGGTGGAGCTGATTTCAATTACCCCTAAGGAAGTTCATGTCCATATTGAACAGCGGGTCACAAAATCATTTCCTGTAACGGTTGTCGCCAAAGGGACGCCTGCGCAAGGCTATCAGCTCGGAACACCGGTGGCAGAGCCCGGGGCGGTCAAGGTTACGCTTGCTGCGGGCGAGATGGCCCGTATGGCGAAGGTTCAGGGAACGATTGAACTGAATGGCGAGAATGAGACCGTGACGGAAAAAAGGATGAAGCTTGCGGCCTACGACGCAAACGGCAAAGAGATTAAAGATGCGGTGATTGAGCCTGCATCTGTGTCTGTAGAAATTCCGGTCACGCTTCCCTACAAAAGCGTACCACTGAAAATCGGATATACCGGCAACCTGCCGGATTCGCTTGTGCTGTCAAAGGTAACGCCGGAGGTGGACAAGGTTGTAATCTATGGGCAGGAAGCTGCGCTGGCGTCTGTGGCTTCATATGAAGCCACAATTGATCTTAGTTCCATTGGCGCCGGAACGTCAACGCTCAAGCTGGATCTGAAGCCTCCGGACGGCATCCAGGATATCGCTCCGAAATCCGTCAATGTCACGGTTGTGGCATCTGAAATGGCGGAACGGACGTTACAGAATATTCCCATAACGCTGGAGGGAGTACGAAGCGGACTATCGGCTTCGGTTACAAGTCCTGCGGAGAGAACTATTTCCCTTACGCTGTCCGGGGCACGCTCACTGTTGAACCAGTTGAATAAGGACGATATTAAAGCGGTCGCGGATTTAAGCGGTCTTAGCGCGGGGAACCACGTGGTGCCGTTGCAAGTATCGCTTCCGAGCTTTATTGAGCTGAGCAATAATTCAAGGACGACAGTGACCGTTCAACTGTACAATCCAGCTTCCTCGGCTTCTCCATCAGCCACTCCGGTCATCGGGCCTACAGCTACACCGGAACCGAGTACGGAGCCTGTATCCGGCGGCGGAAGCGTGGATGAACCGGCTGCGAGCGCCGATAATGGGGTCTCGGAGGAACCGACACCGACTGCTTCGCCGGATGGCGGCGATAGTCCAAGCGGAGTTAGCGAGCCGCCAGCGCAGTAAAGCCCTGATTTAGTGTGCTAGAACACAGAGAAACCCGAAATCATATAGTATGAATATTAAGCTGCAGCAGCATAGCAAAAGGAGAAAAGAAATGGGAAAGTATTTTGGAACTGACGGTGTGCGCGGAGTCGCCAATCGTGAATTGACAGCAGAGATGGCCTACAGCATTGGCCGCTGCGGAGGATATGTGCTTACCGCCAACGTGGAGAAGCCTAAGGTGGTTATCGGAATGGATACGCGGATCTCGGGTCCGCTGCTCGAGTCGGCGCTCGTAGCCGGTATGCTGTCAATCGGTGCGGAGGTTATCCGCCTTGGCGTTGTGACGACGCCTGCCGTTGCCTATATTACGCGCCTCTTGAAGGCTGATGCGGGCGTTATGATTTCCGCTTCTCATAATCCGGTGGAGGATAACGGAATTAAGTTCTTCGGCGGCGATGGCTTTAAACTGTCGGATGAGACGGAGCTGCGCATCGAAGAATTGATGGACGCCGAGACCGATGAGCTCCCGCGGCCTGTAGGCTCGGGTCTCGGAACAGTGAGAGAGGATTTGGAGTCCAAATATGTTTATTTAGATTACTTAAAGACGACTGTTTCGCACAGCTTCAAGGGGCTTAAGGTTGTGCTGGACTGCGCGCACGGCGCGGCATACGAACTGGCTCCGAAGCTGTTCCGGGAGCTTGGCGCCGAAGTGATTGCGATCGGTGCGGAACCGGACGGTCTGAATATTAATGACGGCTTCGGCTCCACGCATCCCCAGAAATTGCGCGAGGAAATGCTGCGTCTAGGCGCGGATTTGGGACTTGCCTTTGATGGCGATGCCGACCGCCTGATCGCTATTGACGACCGGGGCGAAGAAGTAGACGGCGACTATATTCTGTGCATTTGCGGCGACGCGATGAACCGTGCGGGCAAGCTGAAGGATGGAACGATCGTTTCGACGGTGATGAGCAACATCGGCTTTTACAAGGCTGCTGAGAAGCTGTCCCTCAAGACGGCGAAGACGGCGGTGGGTGACCGCTACGTTATGGAAGAAATGCGCCGCGGCGGCTACAATCTGGGCGGCGAGCAGTCGGGCCATGTTATTTTTCTCGACTATAATACTACCGGCGACGGTATTTTGACTGCCATTCAGTTGGTGGATACATTGGTGGCTTCGGGCAAAAAGCTCAGCGAGTTGAAGTCAATGATGACTAAATACCCTCAGGTTCTTGTCAATGTGCGCGTGCAGGATAAGAGAAATTATCCGAATAATTCCGCCATTGAAGCGGCGATCATGGAGATCGAAGACAAGCTGGGCAGTAACGGCCGAGTGCTTGTTCGTCCGTCTGGAACCGAGCCGCTGATTCGTGTGATGGCGGAAGGCCCGGTCAAGGAAGATCTGGATCTGTTTGTGGGACAGATCGTGGAAGTTGTGCAGCGAGAGCTGGTATAATACCGGCCTATGAACGGGTGAATTGAGGCAGCGTTTGATTAGAGATTTTTGCCAACAACGACTTTGTATAATTAAATTCGCCTTTGCGGCATACATTGTGCAGAGGCGGATTTTTCTGTAAATTTCATCGGAATCTTCATTATGGCTGATTGGTTAATTCATTTGCAAAAGTGCATTAGCCTGCATATAATAGACTATATTCATTATTCAAGAAGGAAAGCGGGGGTCGTGAGGTTACGCATTATAAGCGCCAGAGCTTGAACCTGCGTGGGGGAGAAGGAACAGTTATTTACGCCTATATAGGCCAGAGCTGATCCCGATCACGGCAAACTCAAGCTGACGAGGTGGAGGTGTTCGAAATGTTCGGCGGGGACCTCCCGGTGAAGCGCCAGAGCCGTAAACAGAAACGGAAATCGAACAGGGCAACCGTTCAGACAACGTCTTTGTGGGCGCAACTCAAAAAGAACTTATTCATGGGTGTGCATCTAATAAGGAACGGAACAAATCTGCTCGTGGCAGAGGAAAAGACTGTGCATTTCCTGAAATAAGTCAATGTGACAGGTTATTTTGTTGAGAATCGGACAACAGAATATTTGCTTTTTCTCAAGCATGCCGCACAAGCACGTTTCTTTCCTCATGCCGCCTAAATTATAATCCAATGGACGGAGGAAATTATTTATGTGTGGTATCGTGGGATATATCGGCAATCAGAATTCTCAGGGAATCTTGGTCGAGGGCTTGAAAAAGCTGGAGTACCGGGGGTATGATTCAGCAGGCATTGCTGTGTTCACCAAAGACGGTCTGCAAATCGTGAAGGCACTTGGCCGTTTGGCAAACCTGGAGTCTAAACTGGAGGATTCTCCGCTTGTCGGCAGCGCCGGCATCGGTCATACTCGTTGGGCGACGCACGGCAAGCCGTCGGATGCCAATTCCCATCCGCATACGGATGAGAGCCATAAATTCTCGGTCGTTCATAACGGCATTGTCGAGAATTATCTGGAACTGAAAGAGGAACTGATGGCCGGAGGATGCCAGTTTTCTTCCGAAACCGACACTGAGGTCATTTCACACCTCATCGCGCGCGAGTATGAAGGCGATATCGTCAAAGCTGTGCAAAAAGCGATCAAATTCATGCGCGGCGCGTTTGCGCTGGGAGTTCTGACCGAATACGAACCGGATAAACTGGTTGCTGTACGTCAGGCAAGCCCGCTCATTATCGGTCTTGGCGAAGGAGAGAACTTTATCGGGTCCGATATTCCGGCTCTGCTAGAATACACCCGTAACGTATATATTTTGAACGACGGCGAAATGGCCGTACTTACAAGAGATGCTGTCGAATTGATGACCATCGAGGGGAATTTTATTTCTCGGGAAATGATTACTGTCGATTGGGATGCCGTAACCGCGGAAAAAGGCGGATTTGAGCATTTCATGCTGAAAGAAATTTATGAACAGCCGAAGGCTTACCGCGATACAATGCTCGGCCGTATGAGCCCCGAAGGAACCAAGGTGATTCTGCCGGAGCTGAAGCTTACAAATGAGCAAATCAAGAACATCAAGAACATTCAGATCGTAGCCTGCGGCACCGCGTATAACGCCGGACTCGTCGGACGAAATCTGATCGAATCACTGGTCCGCATTCCGGTTGAGAATGATATCGCATCGGAATACCGTTATCGTTCCCCGATCGTATCGCCGGAGACGCTGGTTATCGTAGTCAGCCAATCGGGTGAAACGGCGGATACGCTGGCAGCCCTGCGCGAAGGTCACGCTAATGGCGCTCATGTGCTTGCGATAACGAACGTAGTCGGCAGCTCCATTGCCCGCGAAGCGGATGATGTGCTCGTAACCCTGGCGGGACCGGAAATCGCTGTAGCTTCAACTAAAGCGTACACTTCACAGATTATCGCCTTCGGCTTGTTAGCTCTGTACCTGGCTGAAGTGCGCGGTACGCAGTCCGAAGCGGAAATAGCGCACATTTTGGCGGCTATGCAGTCATTGCCGGAGCAGGTGGAAGCCATCCTGGAGAAGAAAGACGCCATCAAAGCATATGCCGAGCAAATCGCGAAGCATGATCACTTGTTCTACCTTGGCCGCGGTGTGGACTACGCAGTTGCCCAGGAAGGCTCGCTCAAGCTTAAAGAGATCTCTTACATTCATTCCGAAGCCTATGCGGCAGGTGAATTAAAGCACGGAACGCTGGCATTGATCGAGGAAGGCGTTCCGGTTATCGCTGTGGCGACCCAGGAATCCGTTCTGGAGAAGACCGTCAGCAATATCAAGGAAGTGAAAGCCCGCGGCGCTGACGTGCTGGCGATCACGCATGAAGAGCATGTCACCGACCTACTAAAATCCGTCGACCAGGCCTTTGCCATTCCGAAGACCTTGCCGATGCTGACTCCGGCCCTGTCCGTGGTCGTCCTCCAATTGCTGGCTTACTACGCCTCCCTGGCCCTCGGCCATGATGTCGATAAGCCAAGAAACCTGGCGAAGAGTGTGACGGTGGAGTAAGGGAAAGGGATTAATTACAGTTGTTGAATTCGTTAAATATACTTTGTAACTGGAAAATAAATAATGTAACTAATAAATAAAGCTTGTAACTGAGCTTTAAAGTGTGTAACTGTCTGGTGATAAAAAAGTGTGGAACCAGTAAAAAAAGTCTGGAACCAAAATGCAGACATCATGAGCTGTCCTGAATTTGCAGGACGGCTCATTTTTTTATAATGGGGTGAAATTGATGGAAACCATTGGAGATAAGGTGAAAGCAGTTCGCTTAAAATACAATTTAAACCAAATTGCTTTTGCAGAAAAAATAGGGATTTCTCAAGGTAGGCTTAGTGAAATTGAGCAGGAAAGGCCAAACCATTAGCTGAAACGCTTAAAGAATTAAGAAATTTGACCTAAATTGGTTATTTGACGAAGATAATTAATCTCACTTATTAAAAGTCACTTTGTTGGATCGGTTTTATTTTAACCGTGTTGGAGAAAATTGAGAGTTGTTGGTCATGCTATCTTCCATTTATTGAGGTAATATAGGAGTTTTTAAAACACTAATGGAAATATAGATTTTACTAATTGTGGATCTGGAACGATCCTATTGATTCATTACAATAAAGATTTGTTCTATAACTAAAACTACAATTTTGATAACATGGGCCGTCCTGCATTATGGACGGCTTTATTTTTTGAATGAAGTAAAAACAAATTCAGCTATAAGATTGATGACGCTCCAGAAGATGACACCCAATGATTATCAATTTTGAAATCCAAAGTTCTGCTTTCTCACACATACGAATAACGAGTAGAATTTCAGAGTAGATAATTATTATCCAGATTGAATGCAAGGTGAGTCTACGAAAACAAAATGAATGATCCGAGAAGCCTGATGATGTACCCAAAACAGAGTGTTTGGAATCGGGCGAACCTTCCTAGCTGGGAGCCTCTTGGCGAAATGCTTGGGGGGATAGACGGTATGGGGAGGAAAGGGAGCGGAAAAAAGGACAGTGATATCACACAGCCATACCAAAACCCCATGTCTTATACAAAGAAATAATTGTGATAATCTATCCATTTCTGTTCACACGAATTAATTATATGAATGAACGGAGCCCAGGAATGACAACATAAGGAAGTAGTATACATCTCAGTTTCCAGAGGAGGATATCTTTTATGGCTCACCAGAAGAGAAGGAACGAAGCTGCCTGGAAGTCACGAAAGCAAGAACAGCATCCCCATGGTAAAATCAAATCGCTCAAGGAATTGTCCAGCGAATATGAAGAGAAGCATACTACTTTATAAGGAAGAGAAAGACTGTCGGAGAAATTTGCCGGCAGTCCTTCTTGTTTAAATCAGTCGTTACAGGAATGGAATTCCCGTACAACAAAAACTAAATAATATGTTGGGCTAATTAATATCATCGTGATTAATGTGAGTCATTAATGTAAGAAAGTTTTGTTGTCATGATACGGCAGTGCAAGATATTATTCAAAGAAAATAAAGTAGTAGACTGAAAAATATAGTTGTAGACTAGGGCCTGTACGCAAACCTATTTGAGCCATAAACGAATGGAAAGCAACGTCAAAAAAGCGATGAACATATTCGCTGTTTTTTCATAGCGGGTCGCCAGTCTTCGATAGTTTTTCACTTTGTTGAAAAAGCATTCGATTAAGTGTCGCTCTTTATACGCTTCAGAATCTAACGGACGCTTTACCCGCCGATTGCGTTTGCTTGGGATCACCGGAGTGATCGCTCGGCTTTGCAAAAGCTCCAGAATGGCGTTCGTATCGTAGGCGCGATCAGCCAACACTTCGCCCGGGCAGAAGTCCAATTCATGAAGAAGTCGATAGCCGGTGACCGAATCGTGGTCTTGTCCTGGCGTCAATTCGAAACGCAGCGGATAGCCGAGCGCGTCCACCATCGCATGAATTTTAGTGGTTAATCCTCCGCTCGAACGCCCGATGGCCTGCCGGTCCTGCCCCCTTTTGCGCCCGCTCCATGTTGATGGACGCGGACGATGGTGGCATCGACCATCACTTGCTCCCAATCCGGTTCGATGGCGACATGCTTCAATATTTCATCCCAAAGGTTTGCTTTCTGCAATCGCCAGAAAAAACTGTAGGCGGAAGACCAAGGGCCATAATAACCCGGTAAATCTCGCCATGGCGCTCCCGTTCGAGCTACCCAGAGCACCGCATTGAGCATCTGGCGCCGATCCTTAGGCGGACGTCCTCCTTGTTTTTTTCGGGCCGGGGGCAACAGGGGTTCAAGTATATTCCATTCTTCATCCGTTAACTCGTATCTTCGTCTCATGTTCCTTATTTTACTAGATTTCTACGAGTTGTACAGTTTGCGTACAGGCCCTAGGAAAACTCTTAGGCTCCCTAATTAAACTGGAGTCCTCCCACCCAATAATTTAAACTGGAGACAAGGGAGAGATGACGAGAATGGGAAAGAGGCTGAAAGAGGAAGCGTTTCCTCATATTGCGGCTAAACCATTAGAGGAAGGAATTGCTGCAACCATACGCGAAATTCAGCGTTCAAAATAAACGCAATGTAAATCAAGTAGGGCTGCTCCTCAGAAATGCGTGGGATGCAGCAGCCCCGCCGTTAAATAGAAAGACGTGTTATTAGTTGTTTTCCGCCCTGAAGGGCCTGCAAAACCCGCGAATGTCATCGGCCATCCGCTCAGGCTCTTCCATCGCCGTGAAATGGCCGCCGGAAGGCATTTCCGTCCAGCGAGTCACATTCAGATTGCGCATGATCCATGACTTAGGCGGAAGCGCGATATCTGCAGGGAAAATGGCGATGCCGGCAGGGACCTCTATTCGTCCTAGCGGCGGCAGCGTATGGGAATTCTCATAATAGATGCGCGTGGACGATCCAATCGTGTTCGTCACCCAATAGATCATAATCGCAGTCAGCAGATCATCCTCGCTAAACTTCTGTAGAAGGTTATCCTTACAGTCGCTCCATGCGCGAAATTTCTCGAGAATCCAGCCGGCCAAGCCTGCAGGAGAATCTGAAAGTCCATAAGCAAGCGTCTGAGGCTTCGTCGACTGAAGCGACATATAGCCTCCCTCCTGCGCAATCCATCTGGAAGCACTGATTTTATACTGCCGTTCTTCTTCCGTAAGCGCATCCTCATTATGAGCAGACAAGAGATCTCTAATAATGCCAACATCCGTTAAATGGATGCCGTATAGAAGCTCTGGATGATTGGCAGCCAGATAGCGGGTAACCCCCGAGCCAACATCCCCGCCTGCAGCGACAAAGCGGCTGTAGCCTAATACGGATGTCATGAGCTTTGCCCACATTTCGGAAACGGTCAAATTGTTGAAGCCAGGCTGGGTTGGACGGCCGGAGAAGCCAAAGCCCGGAAGCGAAGGGACAATGACATCAAATGCGTCCTCCGGACGACCGCCGTAACTCGCCGGATCCGTCAGCAGTGGAATGATTTTGTGATAACGAAGATAACTATCTGGCCATCCATGGGTAAGAATAATAGGGATAGGGTTTGGCCCTTTGCCGCGCTCATGGACGAAATGCACGTCAATGCCGTCAATCGTGCAGCGATACTGGGAAAAGCGGTTCAACTCGGCTTCCTGCGCGCGCCAATCGTACTGATCTCTCCAATAGGAGACAAGTGATTGCAATTCATATAAATCTGTTCCTAGCTCCCATTCTGAGCCTTCTAATTGATCAGGCCAGCGGACGCGATGGAGCCGTTCTTTCAGATCGTCAAGAATATTATCGGAGACATGAATGCGAAAGCGTTCAACTGTCATGAGGCAATCCCCCTTCTTAGCTGGTTCACAACGATATTATATCCTTGAGGTGTGTATGTTACACTGGTATATGTGCAGCAATTAACTATACTATTTGATAGGTGATGAAGATGCCGCAATGGGATCGGCACAAGAAGCGTATCGTGAATATCGAATTTGTTGCAGTGGAGGAGCTTAAGCTTCTACCCTATCCCGAACGGTCTACACTGGTGTTTATTACATCCGGCAGCTTGAAGGGGATGTTGAACCAGAGGCCCATAACCATTAGCGCTCCTGGCATCCTTTGTCTGACCGAGGATGATCAGATGCAGGTAATGGAAAAGAATGATGTATCCGCCCAGTCCTTTAGCTTTCATGCCGAGTTTCTGAACACGATCAGGCTGACCGAAACTGAGGCGCATTTTCCTGCAGCTCCCAGAATACAAACTGGTCTATCGCTGTTTGAGCGCGGATATACGCATCATGGCGTGCCTCGCATAAGCGAAAAAGCGTATCCGTTATTATTTGAATGGTTCTTTATTATGGGCACCGAGGTGCAGGCGCAAAGCGACGACCTCTGGGTATGCCGGATCAAAAAGTACCTCATTCAAATTATGGGGCTGCTGGAGGAGCTGAATCAAAGCCGGGAGCACTCGCCCGTAGAGGCGGTACTGGATTATATTCACACGAACTACGCGAGAAAAATTTCGCTGGAGGATTTGACGGTCTGTGCCCATTTGAACCGTATGACGCTGAATAAGCTGTTTCAGGATAGGTGCGGGAAAACAGCGATTAGTTATTTGCAATCGCATCGCTTGAAGGTTGCAAGCGAGTTGCTGACGCATACGGATATGAGTCTGAGTGACATTGCGCAGGCGACTGGATTTGAGTATGACACCTATTTGATCAAACAGTTTAACGCCAAAAAAGGAATGTCCCCGACCATGTACCGGAGGTTATCCCGTCAATTCGCTGTCATTCAATAAATCTGGCTGCCCTGCGACTAATATTAGAGCGCTTAAGCTCTTACGTTCAGGACTACGGCCTTGGTAATCTAAAGCTGTCTGATCCCAGCGAGGGCGGCTGTTCTGGGCATTAATCGCCTAATTCCTTCTCCTTGATCCCAAGGGACAAATATGTTGAACTTATCGAATACATCCTTGCGGCGCTGCTAGAGAGCATCATACTGGAGCCGGCTAATTAGAGTTACTATGGAATCAGCTGAAAGCGACGGCAGAAACAAAAGCGAAGAATAGATCTCCTCCAAGAATTTACGCAAGTAACGGTGCTGCCATATTTCCTGCGGCATTAGCGGTTAATATATTGTCGTAACCAACAAAGGTAGTTGCGCCAAATCCTAAAAATATCGTTAAGACAAAGAATAATCCAATCAGCCAGGTTGCATAAATGATCGACTTCCTCGCCGTTGCTGCATCTCTTACTGTTAAAAATCGAATCAGGATGTGAGGGAGGCCGGCTGTGCCTAATACAAGAGCGAGACTCAAAGATAAGGTATCGAGCCCATTTTTGTATTTCACACCGGGATTTAAGAATTTTTCTCCGAGAGAGGTAGCGGTTTTCATATATTCAAACATTTTAATGATACTAAATCGAATTTGGCAAATACCATCAAGGATAGGACTATTGTTGTCCCTAACAGGAGTACGGCTTTTATGATTTGAACCCAACTAGTGGCTGTCATTCCGCCGAATAAGACATACACAGTCATTAAAATACCTACAAGGATGACGGAGGTAGTATAGTCCAAACCCAAGAGCATTTTAAAAAGAGCTCCAGCTCCAACCAACTGAGCGATCATGTAAAAAATAGAGATGGTAATGGCGTTAAGAGCAACAATGCCGCGAATTTTTGTACTCTTAAATCGGGAGGCAATCATGTCGGCTACAGTATATTTCCCTAAATTGCGGAAAGGTTCCGCAACGAAATAGATGACGACAAGAAATCCGACCAAAAACCCTATTGGGTAGAAAAAACCGTCGAAACCATTTAAAGAAATCATGCCTGTAACTCCCAGGAAAGCGCCTGCGGACATATAATCTCCAGCAATAGCAAAGCCGTTCTGCCAACCTGTTAGCCCGCCCCCGGCTGTATAGAACTCACTCGTTGTTTTATTTTTCTTGGACGCGATATAGGTAATCACCAAAGTAACTGCAACAATTAGAGAAAAAAGCAATAAAACAGTCATATTCATGGACAGATTGTGGGCGAGCCGAAATTCACCGAACTCCGTACCTGCTGGATAATGCAAGTTTGACCGGGCAATATAAATTGGGTATCATATTAATGATTTGTTATAGATTATGCGGACAAAACCATTAAACTCTGATGGGAATAATAAATTGAGGAGTACGATGTGATGGGACGTGTTGCGGAACAACGAAAAAACCAGATATTGAGGGCAACTCTTAACGCTATTGCGGATAAGGGATATGATGCCGTTACTTTACAGGATATTGCCGATTATGCTGATGTAAGCAAAGGAGTAACCAATTATTACTTTGAAAATAAGGATGATGTGTTCTATCACCTTTTTGAGTGGCTGACGGAGAAAATTTATCAAAATGAACATGAAGCTATTGAAAAAGAAACTTCAGCTGTCAATAAATTGAAAGCCTACGTAAACGACGCCTTTACCAGTCCAAAAGCGAATAAACGATTTTTTAGAGTTTATCTTGATTTCCTTTCAAGGGCGAGCCGAAATACCCGCTTACGTGAGATTAACCTAAAATTTTATGAAAACTGCTGGTCTCTAGGTAGAGAGATCGTATTATTAGGCAACCAAGAGGGCGTTTTTTCGGTGGTTGATGTAGATCAGGCTGCCGCTGCCATACGTGCAATGATTGACGGTTCGTTAATACAGTGGTTAATGAGAGATGATGAAAGCATTGAATTGCATCAATTTTATCGTGATACCTGTTATCAAACCATACTAGGTTATCTAACCAATCGAATTAGCGATTGATTAGGGTTCAGCTGCAAGAAAGCATAGTAATCAGAAAGAAAGAGGGAGTTGAGCGGAATAATAAACCTGCCCAACTCCTTTTTATGATAATATGACATATTGACCAGTCAGAATAATTATTGTTTAATTAAGCATGATACATAAATTTTTTTAAAGGAGATTTGTATGGCTATTATATTAATGATATTTGCAGTATTGGCAGGCATGGCTCTCCCCACCCAATTTAGTGTTAATGCGCAATTGAGAACCGTAGTAGGCTCACCTATTATAGCTTCTGCCATTTCATTTACGGTTGGAGCTGCGGCTTTAATAATCGTATCGTTATTTGGAAAAGGAATTTCTATTAAGAAAGAATGGTTTGAAGCACCTTGGTGGATGTGGACAGGGGGATTATTAGGCGCTTCCTATGTGTTAGCAACTACTATACTTATGCCTAGAATAGGCGCGGCTGCCACAGTTGGATATATTTTGGCAGGGCAAGTAGTAGCCTCCATTGTAATTGATCACTTTGGTTTAATTGGTGCAAATGCGCATACATTAAACATTCCCCGATTATTTGGAGCGCTTTTGGTTATTGGAGGGGTCATCATAGTTCAAAAATTTTGAATTATGATGACTAGCTTGTAGCGTAAGTGGCATGATTCTGAGAGTTAAGAAGAGCTTCCTTAGCAGGTTGATGATAGGCTTCCAGTCAACATTTGCCTTAAGCGTTGGCCAATCCCTCCCACAGGGGGAGAACGTCCATCTTGATTCACATCGTTATTTACGATTGAACACCGCAATTATCGGATACTTTGTACAAACTCGCGCGGGGTGACGCCAACAAAGCGCTTGAAATGGCGGTGCAAATGGCTCTGATCGTTGAAACCGAGCATGGCCGCTACTTCAGTCACGGCCTGCCCTTCGCTCAGCAGCTTCTGCGCTTTGCGAATTCTTTCTTGAATGACATATTGGTGAGGGGGGAGTCCTGTAGCTTCTTTGAAGAGACGAACCAGATGAGACGAGCTGACATGCGCCGCAGCCGCAATATCGTCCAAGGAGATGTCCTGCTCGAGAAACGCATGAATGAATTGCAAGGCGCCATCCAACTGCTTCCGCGCCATCCGCCGCGGTAAAGCGGACTTCCGTCCGGAAGCCATGCCATAACGATGAAGCAAATGAACGGACAGCATCCGGATGAGCGAATCGGCATAGAGTCTGCCGCCCGGCCCGCCGTTCCTCAAATCTTCGGACAGCCACTGCGCTACCTGCCAAACACGGTCGTCGTTCAACCGTATATGTCTGCCGAAATCGATGGCGCTACCGCCGCCGAGAGGGAGTTCCAGCTCAGCCGCGACTTTATCGGTTAACGCCGGCGACAAATCCAGGCGCAGAAAGGAAAGAGCACCTTCCCACCTGCAGAACGACGTATCCCCCGCAGAGAATAGATTGATGTCGCCCGGTATCGCTATCCCTTCTCCGCTATATCCGTCCGCCCGCTCGAACACCCGTACCGGCTCGGGAGTCGTATGGATCACAATCAGGTGGTCGGACAAAGCCGGTTCGTATGCTGCTTGCGGTGAAACGCCTTCCCAGCCTGAGAATTTTAACTCGGACCAACCCAGGGCGTCGCTGGTCACTACAGGTGAATCAGGCACGGAGCTTAAGCCTCCCTTCATCTAAACAAAGTGCAAGTCGCTCATCGGCTGTTTTTATAAGTGTATCCCAATTTTTAGAGGTTGAGCAATATGCTGCACGTCCCGGAATGAGCATTTTATCCAATATCCTGATTTTTTTATTCAAGAAAAAAGGAGCTGCCATGCGATACACTTAGGTCAAGAAAACAAACAATCCGTCTTGGAGGCTGAGAAAAATGAAATATGTGCGATTGGGAAATTCCGGACTTATCGTATCGAAGCTGGCGTTCGGGGCAATGACATTCGGCTCAGGGAACATTCCGAGCGTGTATAAAGTAGGGCAAGATCAGGCGCAGGAGCTGGTGGACCGGGCACTCGCCGCCGGGATCAATTTCTTCGACACGGCGGACGCTTATGCGGACGGACAAAGCGAAGAAATGCTGGGAAGGCTGCTCGGCACGCGCCGGAAAGAAACGATCATCGCTACCAAAGCCGGCAATCGTGTCGGTCCCGGTCTTTTGCAAACCGGGTTATCCCGTAAACACTTGTTCGACGCGTGCGAGGCGAGCTTAGCCCGGTTAAACACCGATTATATCGACTTGTACATCGTCCACAAAACCGATCCGTTTACCCCTCTCGAAGAAACGCTTGAGGCACTTAACGATCTGGTCCGGCAGGGCAAGGTTCGCTACATCGGCTATTCCAATTGGCCGGCATGGATGGCCGCTCAAGCCATTCAGATGCAGCGTGAACGCGGGTGGGCTACTTTTATTAACGGACAAATGTACTATTCTTTAGTCGGCCGTGATATTGAGCACGATACGATACCATTCATGAAAAACAACGGCGTCGGGCTGACGGTTTGGAGCCCCTTGGCCGGCGGTTTCTTAAGTGGCAAATATACCCGAGACAATCTGAACGATCCGAATAATCGGCTGAGCGGCTTCGATTTTCTCCCGCATGACAAGGAGTGGGGCTTTACAGTTCTGGATTCGATTCGAGATATTGCTCAGGAACATGACGTAACGCCGGCACAAGTTTCGCTCGCTTGGCTGCTTGCCCAACCTCAAGTCAGCAGCGTGCTAGTAGGCTCGAGCAAAATCCCCCAATTGGAAGATAATTTGCGCACCGTCGAGCTGAATTTGTCGGCGGAACAGCTCGCGGCACTGGATCAATTGACGCGCCCGACTCCGCTATATCCGAACTGGTTTACAACGATGACACTGGATGCCCGCATTGTGGAGGCGCTGAAATAAGCAAAATAACTTTATTTCATCCTCTGATGGTGCCGCGTCAGCGGCATGAGCGTCTAATACTTTATTTTCTCATGAGATTGTATTCAGTGACATTATAGTTAGTGAAGCGCACCTTAGATGGTCCCTGAGATGAAATATATTTCGGGACCACTTTACTATGTCAAAAACCACGACATGATTGCCATAGAAGACTTGTCTGTCCGTAACCAAGAATCTCATTTGTCTAAGCATCAGCGTAGGGAGGGGAGTGTTCAAATCAGGTTTTTTCTCGATACGTCCTCCAATGACTATAACGGTTTTACAGGAACACATATTTCGCAAAAATGATGGTTAATCATGTCACCCGCGTATCTTTCCATAATCGGTTTGTTGTCCATTTGATACCCGCTATTTTGTAAGGCTGGAAAAAATTCCGCCCATGCTTTTTGAATATCCTCCGCTGTATGTTTGACTTTGAAAACAACATATTTTCCCCCGGGAAGTTCACTTACGGGAATAGAATCATCCATCGGATAATCTTTTGAAATGACGATACATACATCATATCTACAGTGTTCAGGAAGTGTTATTTCAGGGTTATCTTGTGGAATGCCGAGAATTATTGCTGATTCAGTAAGCAGATTTTTCTCCGCCGCCCATTTTTTTAATTTTTCCATGGCTTGAGTATTAGCAGGACCATAGGGACCAACTTGCCGCACATAGGCGATGCGATAATTTGGAAGAGTTTCGACTTTAATATTCATGGTTTCTTGTTCCTTTCTCTGTTCAGATTCAATACATTTCGAATGCTAACATGATATAAAAATATATTCATTCATTTTTTTTGAGCGCGTCTCAAACTATCTAAACTTTTATTTGTATTTGGAGTTCGGTAATAAAGTCTTCATCGTTTGCAGAAGCATAATTATTTGGAAGTGAAACTTCGTATACATTATTTTCGTTTGAAGAGCCTAATAAATCGTAGGCTTTTTTTAATTTGCAAAAATGATCGTAATATTCTGTTTTAGACCACTTAAAGGCGATGCACATATACGTACCTTCTGGAATCGAATCAACATAAACATCTAATGGTAAGGAAGTTAAATCCGTTTTAGAAGTAGAAGTATAAAGACTACTGTAATGTATCTTTTCTGTCGAATCATAATCTTTTAAAGGATAAACGCAGCCACATAAAGGAGCCATGGCAGTTCCTTCTTTTTCAAGTGCTATAGCGAGTCCTCTGAAATTTAAATTATGTTGATCAAGTGGAGTCACTATGTTTTTGCAATCTACTTTTAACACGGATCGTTCATCTATTTTGCGGGTATAGACGACACCAAGTTCCTGATCGAGTAGACGCGTTTGCTCTTGGAGCTGGTTTTTGTGGTGAGCAAGCAGCTTTTTAGTATTCTTTAGTTTTTGGATTTGCTCGTCTATAATGAGCTCCTGTTTATCCAAGAACTCACACATGGACTCAGGCGGCAGTTTTATTATGCGGCGGATTTCTTCAAGAGACACACCAATGTGCTTTAAGTACTTAATTATGTCTAGGTCACAAATTTGCTTCACACTATAATAACGATACCGGTTATCAGGATTAACATATTCTGGTTTAAAAATGTCGACTTTATCATAAAAACGAAGAGTTTGAATGGATACATTATTAAACTTTGCCATCTCACTTATAGATAAATATGTCACGCTCTTACTCCTTTTAAGTAAATTTATCGTCTTGACTATATAGTAACTATAGAGTTTATTATTGCATTTGAAAGTATGAAGCACAACCAGTAGCACGCATTCTATTAAGCGGTCCTGCTGAATATTGAATGTAAAAATTCTACAATCCATTTGAAACAGATAAGAAGGGTGAATGTTATGGAAAACAACAACAGGATCACAAGTATACTTGGTATAAAATATCCGATTGTGCAAGCAGCAATGTCTTGGATTACAGACGCAAAAATGGTCGCAGCCGTATCCAATGCAGGAGGAATGGGTGTTTTAGGTCCCCATGGCGGTTACAATGTGGCTCCATCTGGTGGTCCAACTGAAGTTGGTGAAAGGCTTCGTAATGAGATCCGCAAAATAAAAGAATTGACCGATAAACCTTTTGCTGTAAACCTATATATGCCAAAAGAAGACTCGAATATATATTCAAAGACCACTTTCGAGGTGGCCCTTGAAGAAGACGTTAAATATTTTGTCGCTGTTGGTGAAGTCAATAAAACGATGATTGAAGAAATCAAGAACCATAACGGTATTTTACTTTTTCGTGAATTGACTCCTACTGTCGAAGGTGCAAAAATGGCGGAGGGGTATGGTGCAGATATCATTATTGCGACCGGCTATGATGAAGGTGGATGGATCCCTCAGAATCGAATCGGCACGTTCTCCATCGTTCCAACGATCGTAGATGCCGTAAATATCCCGGTTTTAGCTACAGGCGGCATTAATGATATCCGCGGCGTGAGAGCAGCTTTTGCTCTTGGAGCTGAAGGAGTTTATGTAGGAACGCGTTTCATTGTATCCGAAGAATGCCCGGCTGCAGATGCCACGAAACAAGATATTATTCATTCTAAAGCTGCAGATCTGCTTCTAGTGTCGTCTCTGCAACGGTCCACGCCACATAAACTTGCTCGTGAATTAGAGGCCATGTATAGAAATGGTGAGCCATCCCACAAAATTGAAAAGAAAATAGGCGAGCAAGGTGGTCTTCTTCCCGGGATGCTGCTAGGAAAACTTGATGAGGGAATCATTTCGGTGAACACAGCGATAGACCTAATTACTGAAGTAAAGAGCTGTAAAGAAATCATCCATGAATTGATGGCTGATTTTATAAAGTAAAAATTCACTCATAGTATGGAAAGGGTCTTACTTATGGTCGGAATTCACAATAAACAAACGTTGCGTTTGCTTTTTCCCCAGTGGCAAGGAGGCAACAATCCTCCATACGTGCTGGGGGCTCAGCTGTTAAACTGGCTTGCTCCAAGTCAGATGGTCCTTTTGAAGAAGTACCGGTGGATCTAAATCCCAACTTGGAAAAAGAAGATGGAATAGTGGCCCGAAACACCTTACTGCAACAGGCTCGTTCTGCCAAAGGACTCATTCACAAACATAACCCTGAGCGTATTGTCGTTCTAGGAGGAGATTGCAGCGTGGAACTTGCTCCTTTTGCATATTTGAATGAAAAATATAATGGTGATACAGCGTTGTTATGGGTTGATGCGCACCCTGATGTCTCCATCCCCGAAGATTTTGAACACCATCACGCCCATGTCCTTGCCAATTTGCTGGGGGTAGGTGATCGGGAATTTGTTGCTGAGGTCCCTCGTTTTTTTAATCCTGAACAAGTGCTGTTTGTAGGATTGAATGATATGTTGGAACCTCTAAACTCCGAACCTTTGCGTCATATGAAATTAGCTCGTGTCGGTCCGGATGAAATTAAACAGGATAGCTCTAGGGTGCTCCAATGGTTGGAAGAGCGAAAACCTTCAAAAATTATGATTCATTTTGACCTGGATGTATTGGATATGAAAGAGTTCCGTTCCCTTTTGGTTGCTTATCCCGGAACGTATGAGGAATACAAGAAGAGGTTTCCCCAAGGTTCGAGTATGGAAACCATTATTCGAGTATTACAAGATGCAGCCAAATCATATGAAGTAGTCGGCTTAGGTATCACTGAACATTTCCCTTGGGACTCTTTATTCCTACAGAACATGCTGTCCCGCCTACCTCTGATTGGCGATATCCATAATAAAGAACGCCTCGCATTTAATAATCTTTAAAACTTTAGCGCAATTAGGAAATCATGAGGCTGCCGCGTGACGAACCGGCAGCCTTTCCTCGTCTATATAGGATGAACTTGCAAAAATAGCATCAGGGTAAGGAGTAACGAAGGGGAAGTTTGGAACTGTAGGAGCGATAGCGATCGCCTTTGTCACCGGATTTCATCCGCGAATAGCGGTTTTAATGAAGAAATCTGAGGACAACAGCGGCCGGAAGTCCAAACATTCCTCGTAGTTACGACTGATATCTGATGTAAAAAATTCAAGTTCAGCTTATATAGCGGACAGAATAGCTTGTCAATTAAACGTGGTCCTTGTACAACTGGAAGGACGGTTCGAACCATTTTCGCAGTAAAACCAGCTGTCCGGCATGAAAGGCAAGATGCTGCGCGCAATAATGCAGCACAAACGGGATGGTCAACCGGTCTTCTGTAAACAGCCGGTCTAGATCCGATTCGTTGAACTGGCTAAGTACGTCTATACTTTGGGCTTGAACGATACTCCATGCATGGAGGAGCTCCGCTACATCCTTCCCGCGTGTTGCGGACATTTCCAGGTCCCGGTCACGTTCCAAGGTGATGCCCCCCAGTTTGTTTCCGATCCATTGGTGCTCTGATCCGCATACATGCATCAAAATGTTTCCGATGGATAGGGTTGTGGGGGAGATACGTTTCCAAACATACTCAGCCGGCAAACCTTCAACGCTTTGGTACATCAATATCCGGCAATGGTCAAGATTGGAGACAAGGGGTTGAAGACAAGCAGGGATGGACGGGTTGATGCTCCATTTCCAGCCATCCTGGTTTTGGATCAGCGATTTGATATGAGTCATGCGGGACCCTCCCAAAATATGGTATGAATACCGAACCCAGTCTTACCAATGAATATTAATTTGTAAACCGATTTATGCCATTCGAACTAAATTTGTGTCGTCATGATTGAATCGATGGATGGAGTCGTTGTCGAGGGACAAGAACATACACAAATAAGTGCAGTAGTGACTCAACGGGCAGGTTAGTAGAACAAATCAGCTAAAAACCTGGAGCAGGCGCCACGGCGGCCTGCTCCAGGTCTGTTTTTAAGACTGTCTTGGAAATGATCAGCGGCTTCGCTAATTTTTTTAAAAAAGTTGACATAGTCCACTAAATAGATTAAATTATTTGTTGACATAGTCCACAAAAAGCGGGGAGCCTGCAATGAATCTGGATGATAATATCGTAGCTGATATACGGCAATTTAACCGGTTTTATACGAATATACTCGGCTTATTGGATAAGCACGTATTGAATACCGGATATTCTTTTACGGAGGCGCGGGTAATTTTAGAGATTGGTTTCCTGGAACAGTGTATCGCCAACCATTTAGTCGAAAAACTGGATATTGATCGCAGCTACATGAGCAGAATCCTAGCCAAGCTCAGTAAAGATGGCCTGATTATTAAGGAAAATTCGGCCTTGGACAGCAGAACGAGTCTGATTCGATTGACAGCCGAAGGGACCGCTCTTTTTAACCAGCTGAATGAAAAATCTGATGAACAAATCGTGAGATTGCTGCAACGTTTATCCCAAAAAGAAATTAAAGAATTACATACTTCGATGTTGACGATTCAGAAGAAATTAGAAAAGGCGGAGGGAATTTGAATGATACGATTTGAAAATGATTATACAGAAGGCGCCCATGAGCGTATTTTGAAACGGATCGTGGAAACCAATGAAGAGCAGACACCCGGGTATGGTACGGACGAACATTGTGAACAAGCCAGAGCCTATATCAGAAAAGCGTGCGGTGCCGAGAATGCGGATGTGCACTTTTTAGTTGGCGGAACGCAGACGAATACTACGATTATCGCTTCCATTTTACGTCCGCATCAAGGCGCGGTTGCTGCGATTACGGGGCATATTGCGGTTCATGAATCGGGAGCGATTGAAGCTACTGGCCATAAAGTGCTGACTTTGCCGAGCGATGATGGAAAAATTCAAGCCAAACAGGTAAGAGAATGTTATGAAGCCCACTGGAATGATGTCACTCATGAGCATATGGTGCAGCCTGGCTTGGTTTACATATCCCACCCTACTGAGAACGGAACGACTTACAGTAAATCCGAATTGGAAGAATTAAGCGAAGTCTGCCGGGAATGCGGGTTGCCATTGTTTATGGATGGCGCGAGGTTAGGCTATGGTCTGGCTTCAAACGACAGCGATTTATCCCTGGCGGATATTGCAAGGCTTTGTGATGTGTTCTACATCGGGGGAACGAAAATCGGTGCGTTGTTTGGGGAAGCAGCAGTGATCCTAAAGGATGAGCTGAAAAAAGATTTTCGGTATTTGATCAAGCAAAAGGGAGGATTACTGGCTAAGGGGAGATTACTCGGAATCCAGTTTGAAACCTTATTTGAAGATGGCTTATACTATGAAATTTCCAGTCATGCCGTAGAAATGGCGATGAGGATTCGAGAGGCATTTGTGGAAAAAGGCTTCTCATTACGATATGATTCCAAAACCAATCAACAGTTTCCCATTTTGCCGAATGAGGTGTTAATGAAATTGGGAGAAAAGTATTCTTTTTCCTTCTGGGAAAAAGCCGATGCTAATCACAGTGTTGTGAGATTCTGTACCAGTTGGGCTACAAAAAAAGAGAATGTTGAAATGCTAATTAAGGATATTAAGGAATTGGAATAGGGCCCCCTGGGGGCCGCTATTTGGCAGGAACTCTTCGCTCGCTTACCTTTTTCACGAATTTCTCGATTCGATCGAAGCCTTCATTAATATTTTCCACTGAGGTGGCATACGACAGTCTCACATAACCTTCGCCCATAGCTCCAAAGCAATCTCCAGGAGATACAACAACATGCTGATCCTTGAGAAGCTGGATTGCAAATTCGTCTGAGGTCAGGCCCGTTTCTTTGATATTCATGAATACGTAAAATGCGCCCTTGGGCATTAGGCAGGACAAGGTATCGATGCTGTTAATCCGGTCGACCATAATTCTTCTGCGCTGTTTATATTGCTCATTCATATATGTAAGAGCGTCTTGGGGTCCCGTCAGGGCTTCGATCGCTGCATATTGGGCCGGAGTGTTCACGCAGGATAACATAAATTCCTGGATTTTTTGCATTTGAGAGATGACAGGTTCCGGACCCAGACAGAATCCAACTCTCCACCCGGTCATAGCGTAGGATTTGGATACGGAATCAACGATTATGGTTCGTTCTTTCATGCCGGGAATGCGGGCGATATTGAAAAAAGCTTCATCATCATAGGTAAGATGCTTGTACACCTCGTCAAAAATCACATATAAATCATGTTCAACAGCTATCCGCGCGATCATTTCTATCGTTGCCTGGTCAGCCACGGCTCCCGTTGGATTGGATGGAGTATTCAATAGGATGGCTTTGGATTTTGAGGTTAGCGCTGCTCTTAAACCTTTCTCCGTAAAGTTGAACCCTTCTTCTTCGTACACCGGAACCGTTACCGGAACGGCATGATTCATTTCGATCATTCCATAGTAATTCGTGTAGCACGGATCACTTACAATGACCTCATCTCCGGGATTCGTAAGGACCAACAGGGACAGGTAAAGCCCTTGCATTCCCCCAACGGTAATCATTATTTCATCAAGCGGATTGTAACTGACTTTATCAAAATCTCTGAAATGTGCGCTTACCGCTTCACGCAGAGGAAGAATACCGGAATTGGGAGTGTAATGCGTATGCCCGAGATCCATCGCTTTTTTTGCAGCGTCTATAATATTCTGTGGAGTATCAAATTCAGGTTCACCTATGACAAAACTAATCACATTGTCCAAGCCTTGTGCCATATCGTACATTTTTCTGATTTTAGCCGGTTCGATGTTTGCGATCTTTGACGATAATTCTTTCATTAACTATCTCCTTCCGCCACCCTTTATCGAGGGATTGAAACCGCTCCTTCCACACCTTTTTTCAGGTGACCGTCTAAATATTCGACCCCGATGGAGTCCAAGCCTTCTTTTAGTGCCGCAATCAGTTCATCTTTCTTGTCTGGCAGCATACCGTGAACGGGGATTACATTGGAGGTATGGAGACCAAAGAAATACGTATGATTTAAGTCCAGTCCGCTTAACATTTCAATTTCCTCTTCAATATTTTGGCGCAAGGTATTTTCTATAAAAAGCCCTTCATTTACTTCTTCATCAAGCGGGCTGCCGGGATCCACGTGCAAAGTGGCAATAAAGATCAGCTTCGGTTTAACTTCATTTAGCAGTTTGCTGTTTGCTATTGCATTTTCACGTGTTTGCTCGCTGCCGGCTCCCCCGATGATAATATTAACACTGAAGTCTATTCCGGCATCGGTCAAACGCTGTAACTGCACTTTCGCATCATCCACGGTAAAGCCTTTGTTAAAATGCTCCACGACCTCCGGCATCCCGGATTCCAGGCCAATATTGAGGTCATTAATCTTTAAGGCTCTTAATTCTTTAAGCTCTTCATCTGTTTTATTTATGATGTTATTAACGGAGGCATACATCGCGATAGTCTCAACTTCGGGGAGGATTTCATTGATTTTAACAGCAATGGATTTCAGGCGGTCCGCACTTAGAGCAAAAGGGTCGGCATTGACTAAAAAAATACGGTTTACTCTAGGGTACATTAGTCTCGCTTCCCGCAAATCTTGTTCAATTTGTTCCATCGTTTCGACATGAAAAGGAACATCGCTATACATGGTGCAGAAGCTGCACTCATTATGGCTGCATCCCACAGTCACTTGTAATAGTAGGGAGTTTGCTTCAAAAGGCGGACGGTAAACGGGGCCGGTATATTTCATTTTCACTTCTCCTTTTTTGTACATAGAATTTATTTCTATAAGTTTACAGCGGCAAAAATATTTAAGGTAGTACGCACTTTAAAGTACGTATCGATAACAAGACGTCGAGGTCTGGAGGAGGGTCCCCCTTGGCTCCATAACGTACAACCAACCGATCCTATTAAGGGTCGGCTGGTTGTACGTCGTTATGGAGCTGCCGTTGCGGGCGAAGCGGAGTTAATTATTAAAATACACCGTCGTTAGCGTGCTCCTTAGGCAGTAACAAATGTTTCGCATAATCCGGTTCCTCCAAGATAGGGCGGCCGATGGCGATCATATCAGCTAATCGATCCTCGAGGATACGGTCTGCGAGACTGCGGGTGTAAATCTTTCCGACGGCAATGACCGGAATATTGAAATGTTGTTTGATCGCAGCCGCATGAGGCAGCTGATAGGCAGTATATACATCACTAGGTTGTATCGGGAGCAGCCCGCCTGTAGAGACATGGATAGCATCCAATTCGGACTCAAGCGGCTTTAACATTCGCGCCCAATCCTCAGGGGTTAGCCCCGCTTCGTTATAATCGGTGGCAGAAACGCGAACGATAACCGGATAATCCCTCCCCACTTCTTCTCTAATCGCCAGGAGCACGTCTTTCAAAATTCGTGCTCTGTTTTCGGGGGTGCGGCCATAGGCATCCGTTCGCTTGTTGGACAAAGGTGAAATAAATTGATGGATTAGAAAGCCGTGCGCCGCATGAATCTCGATTCCATCAAATCCAGCTTGTACGCTCCGTTTTGCCGCCAGACGGTATTCCTGGATGACGCTCTCAATGCCGGCAAGAGACAGCGATTCGGGGGTCCCGTAATGATCATCGAAAGCAATAGCACTCGGTGCGACCAACTGCTTCGTTACATCGGGTGAAGATTTCCTTCCGCCATGCGACAGCTGGACGAAGATAGGAGTATCCTGCGCATGAACGGCGTCCGTTATTTTCCGCAAGGACTCCACATGGTGATCGGTAAAAATGCCGATGTCGTTGTGAAACAGTCTGCCATTAGGGGAGACGGCGGTCGATTCCACCATTACCAAGGCTACATGCCTCGCCCTTCGGCTGTAAAATTGGACATGATGGTTCGTGGCAAAACCTTCGGGAGTACCCATGTACTGCTGCAACGGCGCCATGATGAGCCGGTTTTTTAATCTTAACCCGCCTATCGCTATAGGGTCGGTTAATCTCATTGTCATTTTCTCATACTCCTTTACCGTTTTGTTAATGACATTTTATTAAAGACAACGTATAATTTACATAAGATTATTAAGGAGTATTGGGTTGAAAATATTAATTATTTATTTGTTTATGGCCAATAACTTTTGGAAAATGAGGTGATTAATTTATGGACCAGATTGATTATAAAATATTGTCATTTCTGGGACATAACGCTCGAATCCCCATTTCCGAGTTGAGCCGAATGATCGCAATGTCGCAGCCGGCTGTAACGGAAAGAGTTCGGAAGCTGGAGGAGCAAGGAGTCATAAAGGGTTATCGGGCGGAGCTTTCGCCGAATAAGCTAGGCAAGCATACAATTGCATTCGTTTTGTTTAAAACTAATAATTGCAAGGATTTCATTGCTTTCAGCGAAACGTCCCCTGAGGTTATCGAACTTTACAGAATCAGCGGAGAGTATAATTTTTTGATGAAGGTGTTGGCCGAAACGACCGAATCGCTGGCCAAATTCCTTGATGCTTGCAATCCATTCGGATTTTCGCTGCCCTTAATGGTTCTCTCGACAACATTCGAGGGTAAAAGTCTTGTAGCAGATTTATTTTCACAGGGCTAGCCAGCACAAATCGTCAGGGGGATGTGAGACGGTCGTGGTTGGATATGAATCGACTGAACAGCAGAATACTCCGTAATTAGAAAAAAACCGCCACTTCTTTACTGTGAAGTGACGGTTTTTTTTGAAAATTAACGCAAGAGACCCATAGCAGTCTATTCATATTCATGGTTTTTGGGCGTCGGAACTGATTCGTCTTGTATTCTTTGCTCATGCGTTTGTTTTCTTCTTCCGTTCAACCGCTGACTATGCATCCGGTCATGGCAGCGCGGTTGGCTCTTGTGGTCTCTGTTACACTCTTCCCATCAAAGAAACCGGAGTCCATTCACGATCACTTGAAGATGATCCTGATCCGCCCAGAGGATGAAGTACGGATAGGTGCTGCCGTTAATCACAACAGGCTGCGGATATACGGCGATGAGTGCGGATTGCCGCCGAAACTCCGGCGCTTGATCCGGGGAAGGGAAAATATAGCAGGCTTCCTGATTCTGCACTCGTCCCGGGACGATCTGCGGCGAAGAGCCGTATGGCATTAAGCGGTGATAAGCTTCGGTGCGGCACAGTTCTGGAAACGGCAGCTCGCTGGCCAGGGCGGAGATTTGGAAGAAACCGTCGGCTCCCTCGTACCGAGTCTCGCTCACCGCGCGCCACGCGGCGGGGTAGGGGAAGCTGACGCGGTATACATCGCTGCGGAACTGGGCGTAGGCTTCCATCGGAATGGGTCCATGGGACAATTGTATGGAGGTGATGGCGCCTGTCCCGGAAATAACGCGGATCGGTGCGGGATGACGGATATCGACGATCCAAATCTCATTGGAAAGGCCCGTTCCTCGGCAGCCGGACAAGTAGGCGATGGCTTCGCTGCCAGGGGACCAGGTAACGGGAGTCCCAAAGCAATCGGAGACGGCCAGAATTTGTTGGTCCCCGCCTTGCGGACGCTCGGTTCGGATGGTCGAGAAGTAGCCTTTGCGTTCGGCGAAATCGGTTGCGCTGTACGCGATGATGGCGCTGTTTGGCGCCCAGGCCGGGTAATAATTTTTCGCTAATGGCCCTCCTGTGAGCTCGAATACGTTCCCTGTATTGATTTCCACGACATAAATGATGGAGATGCTTGCGCCGGGAGAGGTGAAAAGGGCATAGAAGCCGTTCGGGGAGAGCTTTACATCATTCTTAGGACTGAGCGTATCGTGCGTAATTTGGCGCTGACCGGTTCCGTCGGCACGAATCTCATAAAGCTGATCTGCACCCGTGTTATCCGGAGCCGCAAATAACAGCTTATCGCCGAAGGGAAACCACTGCACATGCTTGGCGCCGGAAACAGGCAGCGTTCTGGCGAAAAAGGTTGCCAGCTCATAGAGAACGATCCGACCCTGCTTCGTATAGCCGATCTGCGTATTGTCCGGGGACCAAGTGAGAGTGGTATAAGGCTCTATTTGATCGATCTGCATCAAGGTGCCTTGCAGCACGTCCAGGACGAAGAGAACCCCTTGCTTTCCGATAAAAGCAATCCGGCGATTGTCCGGCGACCAATAGGGCACGGAATGGGCATCGGCCTGCTGTTTCCCAACCGCTGTGGATGTACCGCTCATTGGATCATATAGCCAGACATCGTATGCGCCGCCAAAGTTTGAAACATAGGCCAGCCTTCCGGTTCCGCCCGGAGGAGCATAAGGGATAATAAGGCGCATGCCAATGTTGATCAAGTCAGAAGGCAGCTTGTTCGCTTGGCGGATCAGCTCCGGTCTTCGAACGCCGCCCGTTGCTACATTGTATCTGCCAGCCAATTCGTATAATGTATCTCCGGGCTGCACCACGTAGTAAGGGACGCCCGGCGGGATGGTCAGCATTTGATCAATATAGATTGTGTATGGCGGACTCAGCCGATTGGCTTCTATAATAACAGCCATAGGGACGCCGTACATTTGGGCAAGGGAGTAGACGGAGTCACCAGATTTAACCTGAACGGTTGTTACGCCGGACGGAACCGAGAGCTGCTGCCCGGGGTAGATCGTATAGGGAGATGAGAGGTTGCTCGCCGCGATGAGCGCAGGGACAGGCACTTCCCACCTTTTGGCGATGGCCGACACGGAGTCGCCGGGTCTCACGGTATAGAACGTCTGCACGAGGCTGACCTCCTCCTTAAAGCTTTTGTAACAAGTGTATTCAGCGGAAGAACTGTGCAGAAGAACGGAAGGGGTATAATAAATCGGCTGAAGCAAACAATAAAGGAGCAGTCTCGTGGGTTATATAATAAGTAGATAACTAAACATCCTAATGAAAAATGGGAGATAAGATGACAGAGAAAAAAACAATCATAAAAACAGGATGGAACTTCGACAACAGTTATGCCCGTCTGCCGGAATCATTTTTTACCAGACAAGATCTAAACCCTGTACGCTCGCCGCAGTTGGTCATCCTTAATGATCCGTTGGCAGCCTCCATGGGGTTAAACGTTCAAGCGCTGCAAAGCCATGATGGAGCAGCGGTGTTTGCCGGGAACGAGATTCCCGAAGGCGCTGAGCCTCTTGCTCAAGCTTACGCAGGGCATCAGTTCGGGCATTTTACCATGCTAGGGGACGGCCGGGCTCTGCTGCTTGGCGAACAGATTACTCCCGGCGGCGAGCGGGTGGATATTCAGCTTAAGGGTTCGGGGAGAACGCGATACTCCCGCCGGGGCGATGGACGGGCGGCCCTTGGGCCGATGCTGCGCGAATACATCATCAGCGAAGCAATGCATGCGCTGGGCATTCCGACCACCCGGAGCCTGGCCGTGGTGACAACCGGCGAGTCCATCGTGCGCGAAACCTTGCTTCCCGGTGCAATCCTGACCCGCGTGGCGGCCAGTCATTTGCGTGTCGGTACTTTTCAATACGCTTCAAAATGGGGCTCTCCCGAGGACCTCAAGGCCCTGGCCGATTACACGCTGCAAAGACATTTCCCGGAAGCGGACGCAGATGAGAACCGTTATCTGGGCCTGCTTCAGGAAGTAATCAAGCGTCAGGCCGCTCTGATCGCCAAATGGCAGCTCGTTGGCTTTATTCACGGGGTGATGAACACCGACAACATGGCTCTTAGCGGAGAAACCATAGATTATGGTCCTTGCGCCTTCATGGATGCGTATGACCCGGGAACGGTATTCAGTTCGATTGACCTTCATGGCCGCTATGCCTATGGCAATCAGCCGCATATTGCCGCGTGGAATCTCGCGAGATTTGCCGAGACGCTTTTGCCGCTGCTGCATGAGGACGAAGGAGAGGCTGTCAAACTGGCGGAGGACGCGATTTCAAATTTTTCCGAATTGTATCAACGGAATTGGCTCGCGGGAATGAGGGCAAAGCTGGGGATTTTTAACGAAGAGCCGGAGGATGAATCCCTGATTGAAGACCTCCTCGCTATGATGCGGGAGAATCGTGCAGACTACACCAATACCTTCCGCGTATTAACTTTTGATAAGCTGGAGGATACGGTCCTGCACGGCACCACGGAATTTGCGCAGTGGCATGAGCGGTGGCAGACGAGACTGGGCAGACAGCAGGAACCCAAAACCTCCTCGCAGCAGCTGATGCGAAGCAGCAATCCGGCGCTAATCCCGCGTAACCACCGGGTGGAAGAGGCGTTGGAGGCTGCGGTGCAAGGAGACTACAGCGTGATGGAGCGGCTGCTTGATGTTCTTGCTAGACCCTTCGCGCATTCTCCCGAACAGGCTGATTACTCGGCGCCGCCTGCGCCGTCCGCCTGTCCTTACCGAACCTTTTGCGGCACCTGATACCGAAGCATTAGACCAACGAATAAGAAAACTTTATAATCATGTTATAGAAGAGGGCGGACAAGTTGGCCCTTTTTTCTTTGGTCTTTTTTAAAATGGAGGATGATACGCTTTGGATATTAAGGTGATTCAAAAAGAGCAGGCCTGGCAGCTGCGTCATGAGGTCATGTGGCCGGAAATGGATCTCGATTATGTAAAGCTTAAAGATGATGATGAAGGGACTCACTTTGGGCTTTTTGAGGGGGAGCAACTGATTGCGGTGGTGTCCCTTTTTGTTAATGGAGAAGAAGCGCAGTTCCGGAAATTTGCGACGTTAACTTCTCACCAAAATAGGGGGTATGGGAGCAGACTTCTGACCTATATGCTTGGGGAAGCGGAGCGCTCGGGCGTGAAGCGGATTTACTGCAATGCCAGGAGCGGCAAAGCTTCGTTTTATGAGAAATTTGGATTTACTGTAACAGAACAGACCTTTGCTAAAGGCGGTAAGGATTATATTGTGATGGAACGGTTCTTCGAGGCTTCCTGAAAAATTGCATACCTAAAGGAGAGGTTGGCGATGTACGAACATCTTGTCTTATTTAAATTGGGTACAAACATTACGCCCATTAAAAAACAGGAGCTGCTTGATACTTTGCTCTCGTTTCGGGATCGTATCCCGGGCATATCCGACATGAGTGCAGGAATCAACGTAACGGAAGAAACGGAGAACATTCACGGCTACACGCTCGGACTGCGGGTCACATTCGATAACCTGGAGTCGCTGCGCTCCTATGGACCGCATCCCGTTCATCAGGAATTTATAAAATCACTGGATGGTCTGTTGGAAAATGTTATCGTGGCCGATTACCCGAAGGTTTAGGGGGATGAGAGATGGGAATATGAGTCCAATGGGAGAGCAAGTCCAAGAATTTCTGGAGGTGTATTATCTGGATTTCCGCAAGATTCGCCCAAATTAACGTTCAAAAAAGCCGCGCTGTGGGTACGCGGCCGTTCTATCAACTATTCAGATTGGCTTTCTAACCTCCCAATCCATGCGTTAATGGCTCAAGTAATACGTTGTTAGGGTCAACAACAAGAGCCGAAGTAAGAAGCAACAAACTACCGACGATCAGCCACATGGTCAGCTTCTTTCTCACCCTTCTGCACCTCCCTTATTAATCTCTTATACTCTTTTTGTTGAGTTGTTGATGCCACGTACCGGTACTGCTCAAATAGCCCAATACAATTCAAAATATTGTGCTCACTCCTAATTTTAACAGAAAATTGCAAGCTTCTTAGAATGTAATCCAGTCCGAATTGCCACCTATTTGTTCGCAAATAATAAGTCGCCAACTCAATTTGGAAACACGCATAACGATCCTTCGTTATTTGTTGATTTACCTTTCCCAATCGACTTCGCTGCTCATAATAGTCCAATCTTCTTTGAAATCGCAGCAAAACATCGTCTATATCAATTTGATGCACATTTGCCGCTTGCACAATTTTGTATAAGGCTGTCGGTATCTCATCTGGCCGTATTTCTATATAGTCCACATACTCCGTCAGAACCTCCACCTCTCCAGACATCAGGCGATATACATACATATTGGCGTTGCCCCATTCCTGGAACTGGCTAACTACTCTTTGTTCATCTTCGGTATATTCGCTATAAGAAGACTCTCCAATGTTGCTATAAAGAGATGTATAGTAAAGAGCCTGTTTATACTCCCCACGCTCATCGTGCACTGCTGCTTTGAGCAAATATGCATAAAAAATATAATATATCAGTGGCCGTTCTGGATACCTGTCCAACCGATACTCCAGATACATCTTAGCTTTCTCCTCCATTTTATCCGCTAAATTTACGACCTTCTCCCAGCGATGTAAAGAAGCATATACATCTGCGAGTCTCTTTAGAGCATCTAGCTGATCGGCGTCGTCAAGCCGGTCCACAAAAGGCTCGAACCGATGGGCAACCTGTAGATTTATATCCTGATCATCTCCAAGGCCGAGCGTAAACAATCGGTATTGACATAAAGCGAGACGTTCTGAATGCTGAAGCCGCTCTCCTTCAGCTACGCTTTCATAAAGCAATACCGCTGCATCTTTGAAGCCTAAAGCAAGAAAGGTCTCAGCCATCTCGAATAACATTGGCAGATACATTAAATTCTCCGTAAGGAATAAAACAATACGCTTCATGCAATCAAGCTTTTCCCGTTTAGCACAACGATGTAGTAAGGGTCTCACTCGCCGCCAGTTCGGCCGCATATTCAGAATGTAATCGTTGATGTACTGATCATAGAAAATACCTGCTTTCTTATGCATTCCCATCGTAATTATGTCGAGATGATGAATGGTGATCGGACGATGGCCATGTACCAGATTGCTGAGTGTACTGGAATTCAAACCAGAACCCTCTGCAAATTGGGTGATCGTTAGTTTTTTCTCAAGTAAGTAATCTTTTAAAACGTTTAAAATGGATGTCCCTTCCGTACACACAATAACCCTTCACCACCATATTTCCAAATTGTGTATTCTCAATGACTCAATATTACACTGGTCAATATCAGGAATTCCATACTGGATTGAATATTTTTGGAAATTATCCACAATTTGTGTGTTGGTGAGCTAATGATAAATAATAACGAGTTGCTTACACCGTTTTTCACCGCCCTCTCAGAAACCTTCACCTTACCCTTAATAGGGATCTTGAGAATCCTTTTCGTTCCTCTCATTTCATGAAAAAACCATATAATCCCAACAAATGCATCATTCTGTAAACCAACTCTCTCTTTTATCCGATACATACATATATTGGACTATTTTTAAAAAAAGATTATATACAAAGGAAGGATGTTAAAAACTTGGAATATTTAGATGAACGAATCCTCCACTTAAAACATCAAGCCCAAAGGAATTCCCAAGCCTCCGTGTCTTCACCAACGCTTTCCCAAGAACAAGTAACCTTGTCGATAGCTGCGGGTTCAGTTGAGCTATTTCAAGGCACGATGGAATTTGAGCCGCTCGTCCTTGCTGAATATGGAGTGACCACGATGATTCCAAAGGGATTTTCAATACTCCCCGAGCATATCGCCAAAGTGAAATACCCGGTAGAAGCCCGGCCCCAATATATGTATTCGGACCCTGCTTTCGATACCAGTTTAGGTTTTAATTACACCGCTCAACCACTTAAAGATGATCAGGTTCCGGAGATGAAGGATGCCATGATCGACATGATTAAAAGCGTGCAGCCCTCTGCTGATTGGATATCAAATGGGGTGATTGACGTACATGGTCAGAGCGTAGGCTATCTCAGCTTTGTAGGTCCCGGCCTAGGGGGCCGCATCTATACGTTCATGTACTTCACTGCGCTGCGAGATCAACTGTTGCTTTGTAACTTCAACTGTAATGAGAAGGAACGACGAATTTGGAAGCCATTAGCTTATGGCATGATGGAAAACCTGCAAATTCTTGAATCCTGATCCGAGAGGAGATCATAATCATGAGCGCAAAACCCATTACGTATGATCAGTTGGAAGTTACCCCTTTTGAATTTAGCCAACTGATTCATATTGGTTTGGAACAGAAATTGAACGAGCATGCCAAACTGACCTTGACTGGGAGAATTCCGGAAAAGCTGCAAGAAAGCTATATGAATAGCGATTATGAGTTCCAACCTATTGAGCTTAAACAACGTGTCGCTGATGATACGGTAACGTTGTTCAGCGGAATCGTGACAGATATTCATTTAGAGGTCGTCAAAGGCGTGCATTCCATGACCGTCCAGGCCCTGTCGTGGACTTATCTGCTGGATATCCAAAAGAAGAACACCTCCTTTCAGCATTCGGACATGACCTACAATGAATTGATTGCACAGACCATCGCTTCTTATCCTGACAGTCGTTATATGAATATGCTTTCCTCCAATCCCCGCCTGGGCAATTATGTTCTTCAATATCAGGAGACGGACTGGCAGTTTCTCCAGCGAATGGCCTCACGTTTTCAATCCTGTCTCCTGCCTGCTCCCTATTTTTCGGCTCCTACCTTTTATTTTGGCGTACCGCAAGAAAAATCGGGCGGGGAAATCCATGTTTCTTCATTTACCGTCCGTAAACCGTTGAGCGAATTCCGGTATCTGACAGAAAATCATGTCCAGGGGCTACAGGCGATGGATTCGATTGAATATGAGGTTTACAGCGATCAGTTACTGGAACTAGGGTCACAAGTCACCTTCCGTGGAAAGGAATTATGGGTACGCGAGGCATCGATGACCATGCAAAACAGCATTTTAAAGCTTCGCTATATCCTTACTCCCCAAGCAGGTCTAACCTTTGCTCCGACATACAATATGGCGATCATCGGATTATCTTTACAAGGGAAGGTGCTCAGCGTTCATCGTGACCGGGTTAAGGTTCATTTGGAAATCGACAACACGCAAGATGAAGCCAAAGCGTTCTCGTTCCCTTATTCTACAACCTATGCGTCAGAAGATAATACGGGCTGGTACTGTATGCCTGAAGCCGGGGACAGCATTCGTATTTATTTTCCGAATCAGTACGAAGAAAAGGCGATAGCAATTAGCTCCATTCGTAGAGAAAATCCACCTCAGCAAACAGGAGCCGGGGGCGAAGGAATGTCCATGGTGGCCGAACCTGTTGACCCAATGTGTAATCCGGATATCCCGTATCTAAAAACCAAGTTCGGACAAATCATTAAATTCACACAACAGGGTATTGATATTATTTCTAGCGAGGGCTCCTCCATCCATCTATCGGATGATGGCATGATTACCATATCCAGCAGCCAAAAAATTCAACTTTCCGCTGGCGAAGAAATTCACATGGAGGCTCCAACGATCCAAATGGAAGCGGAGCGGATGATCTCTCTGACTTGTCAGGGAAGCACCATTGAAATCAGCAACAGCGATATCAACATCCGTGGTGCACAAATGAAGATGAACTGAGTGAGGTTAACGCTATGACGAGAAAAAAGGAAGCTTGGGTCCATTTTAAAGAACATGTAGCCGCCCCTCTCATAGCAGAGCATGTGCAAAAGCTGCATCATTATTATGTGCAACACCGGGATGAACTGGGAGAAGAACTGCTGGAAGCGTTCAGGCCGCTGTGGAGTGAGATTGCGTCAGCACAACTTCACGGTGACAAAGGCGCCATCGGTTATGTCATTTGCTCCATGCTGCGCACTTCCATACATCTTGGCACGTACACGAATCGTTTGGATGCCTATGACGGCTCCTGGTTTTTAGATACCACCCCATGCTCCAGTCTGTATGATACCCGTTGGGTCTTCCATCATTTGGAAAAATGTGTGAGTGCCATGCACGCCAGAAGACCTGAATATCAAGGGGCTGTTCATCCGCAGCAAATTGAGCAATTGGCCTTACAATCAGCTTCTCTGTACCATCGGTATGTATTTCATTTATTTCGTAAGGTTATGCCCCGGCTCATTCAGCAGGAGGAATTTATCCGGCTTAGAAAAGAAGAACATTTTGAAATCCGGGTAGGCGAATATCTGGACATCAGCGAGACAGTTTATGTGCAGGAACCTCTACCAACGGAAAAAAAGACAGTCCGGCGTTGGATGGAGCAAAAAAAAGAACGGGACTATGTTTACCGTTCGATCTCATCCGCCGACTGTTCTCAAGGCTGTTACACTGGCATGGATTTCCGTTACACGCACTTTACAAAGGTGGACTTTAGTAGAAGCGATATGGGTGCAAGCCTATGGATGGGTATACGATTTGAGCAGTGTAACCTTGAAGCTGCGACTGTTCGAGGCAGCATCCTGTACGACGCTGTTTTTTCCCGTTGTAATCTACGGGGAGTTGACTTTTCGGAGACCCTTGGCAATCAACATACATGGGATGAACGGCTCTGCCAGTTTTATGGTATCGAAGGAGTGGATTTTTCGGGATCGGACTTGTCAAGAGCCTGTTTCCGGGATGCCGGGCTGGAGGGGGCTAATTTTATAGGCGCTCAATTGGATGGGACGGATTTCACCGGGGCTGCACTCAAGGGGGCCATGTTCTCGGCTAGCGCGGCGGAGTACGGAAATTGGAATGAGCAGCAACGCAAGGAAATTGAGTGGGTATCCGATGAACCCTCAACCAGTTAAGAGGTGAAGTTCAAACAGTGGAATATTTCATGTTAACACAGAATCAAAAAGAAACAGACGGCTTGTCTTTTATAGACATGCCCAATCGGGAATGGTTAGGAAAACTAAAGTCTGAAACTCCCGCTGCCTTTTATGTGCGAAGCACGGAGATGGCCGAGTACAGTGATTATATTGAACGGCCAGCCGTGTTCATCTCCGATTCTGTTTACCGAATGGTCAAGAAGTACGACTCTACCGTGAAGCTCGGATCGGCTGTATTCATAGATCAAAACAATGGGGATCAGAGGTTGTACTGGTCTTTGGAGAATATGGAAGGCAACAGTGCATGTATATCTGAGGAGAGTAAGCGCAACAAGCTTGAATTCATTACCCAACTGATCCTAGACGCAAGGGAAATACCGAATCAGCCGTTATTCCGGGCGGTTCATGGGCAACAGCGTTTTACCATTATGCGCTTGGATTTGGCGGAGAGCCTGTTACGGCGTGGTGTATGCGGATTTCAATTACAGCCTGTAGCTATAGTGAGAGGAGAACATTAAACATGGCGCAAATTCAAGACTCGGGTCAACAAGATGGGAGGTATGTCGTCAGAGGAACACCCATTCAGTGTTCTTGCGGGAGTGCTAAGGATGTCCTGAACTTGCCGTTCAGTCATCACGTGTATGTAGGCGATGCTCCCATCTTGAAGGTCACGGACTGTATCGTCAGTAAAAACATTATGTCATTCGGATCCTGTAGCAGCTCAAAGAATCCAGCAGCAAAAGAAGAGGTCAAGGAACAAAAATGGATTTTCTTTTCGGAAACGAAAGTGATTGATAAAGCCGCGACTGGAATGCTGGCCTGTACTCCTCGTATTGAGGGAGCGCAGCCACACTGGATTCAGCTTCAGGAAAAAGTGCTCATCAATAAAGAACCTGCTTTACTAGACTGTGCAACCTTGATCTGTAGCAACGGCGGCATCATTACCATTGAAAAAAAGTAACCTTGTCTTGAATCTCATGAGCGCTGATAGAAAGG
Organism: Paenibacillus durus ATCC 35681; assembly: GCF_000993825.1. Lineage (NCBI taxonomy): Bacteria > Bacillati > Bacillota > Bacilli > Caryophanales > Paenibacillaceae > Paenibacillus > Paenibacillus durus. Next base: position 4,142,082 of record NZ_CP011114.1, on the reverse strand, counting down.
GGGATGCAAATGAGCACCTTTGAACTCACCTTGGCCAGTCAGGAGATCAAGCTGGTCTGGCCGTACGAACTGGAAACCGTAACTTCATTTCAAGTCATTCGGCAGTTGAATGAGCATGCGCGTATCCGATTTACTGCTGTTATCTCTGATGCATATCCTGAGAAGTACATTGAAACCGTTAATTCTCAAGACTCGATACAAGCGTTTCAGATAAGCGGATCACGGGATACCCCCATTTTTAGCGGCATAGTGTCGAACATAACCATTCATGTCGTGAGAGATACATATGTAGCGGAAGTGGAAGGGATCTCCCACACCTTTGACCTGGATATCCGGCGCAGCTCTCGCAGTTATCAAAATCGAAGTTCTACGTATGACCATATCATCCGTCAGGTAATTGCTCCGTATCCCGGAAGCGATTATATTGATATGGCGCATGGGAGTCAGACCGTAGGAGAGTTTCTGATGCAATACGAGGAAACCGACTGGCAATTTATTCAGCGCTTGGCCTCTCATACTGGAGCTGTACTTGTGCCTGATGTGACCTTACCCCGGCCAGCTTTCTGGTTCGGTATACCTGAACTGGACCCTGTGATGGAACTGGATGCGACCTCTTACAGGACAAGCAGGAACCGCCATATGGATAAGATCTATGAGGTAGAGAGTAAACAACTGTTGCCGCTAGGCCAGCTTGTCCGGTTCAATGACCAGCAGATGGTGGTTGCCGGATCGGTCATTGAACTGGATAAAGGAATCGTGCGTAAGCATTATACGCTGACCTCACCGACAGGACGGCACCAACCCAAACGATATAATTCGTTGTTAACCGGGTTATCTCTGGACGGAAGGGTCATCGCCGTACACCGAAAAATGGTCCAGATCCACCTGGATATTGATGCAGAAGAACCGCCGGAAAGCACCAGTTGGTTTCCCTATTCGGGGGAAGGAAATAATGCCTGGTACAGCATGCCGAAGGCCGGAGGAAGAGTCCAACTCTATTTTCCCGACCCCAATGAAAATCATGCCTTTGCTACCAGTTCCACACGGGGTTCCGGAGAAACGATGCAAAGTCATCCCAAGATGAGTAATCCGAATGTAAAATCGTTTGTAAACGACAGCGGCAAAACGATGGAACTGGCGGAACGGAACATCTCTTTCACGACAGGACCTGTGTCTATTATAATGGACGAACAGGGTGTGAAATTGGATAGCCCGGCTAAAATTGTGGTGAAACCCAGTGAAGAGTTGTCGTTAGGGCTTCCCTTGCCTGATACGGAGTCTGCCCCCACTCCCCTCATTACCGTGAAGGCGGGGAAAAGCCTGAGCTTCATGCAAGCAGGCTTTACAGGTCTGGAAATTGAAGACCTTCATAAAATGCTGTCCAACAAAACCTATATCGAAGGAACGTCCACCGAAACGGTCGCCTATCCCCTAATCGTTTCCGAAGGTCAGCATCAGGCACAGCAAGCGGCGCAAAAGCTGGAGCAATATAAGCTGAGCGAAGAACGGAAATCCAAAGGCGCACTGAATATGATCGGCGGCCTGATGAATACCATCGTCGGTGCGGTTACCGTTGCAGCGGGAGTGGCTGCAGTCGGAGTAGGTGTTGCTTTGGGCTGGACAGGTGTGGGGCTCGTACTTGCCGGAGCGGGAGCAGTGGCTATCGCCGCAGGAGCGTATACGGCAGCATCGGGAGTAGCCGACATAGCGGAGGGTGCGCAAGACTATTATTATGGAAGCAAGGGAGACACGAAATCCCATGCCTCTAACTTTGTAAGAGATACGCTGTTTAAAGGAAACGAAGAAGCCTACCGGATGTCCGTGGATATTGCCATGATCACCGGCGGGCTAGCCGCAGAATTTGTGGCCCCCTACTTGGTATTGTCGTCCGTCCTGGGTACAGGCAGGATGATGAATCGCATGAATAGTAGTCAAAAACCGCAAACTTCACAAAGAGGTGGGGCAAGTGTATCTTCTGGGGGGACGGGACAAGATAAAAGGTTTACTGGTGCGGGCATGAAGGATTATGATAAAGTGGCAGAAGCAGAATATGAATCAATAAGGAACTTGAAGATGAATGACATTGAGGACGTGGCTCGTAATACAGGTCTCAGTGTTGACGAAATAAGAACTATGAAAAAACATTTATTCTTTGGTAAGCATGAAATACCTCAACCCGGAGGATTAGAATTTAAGCTTGAACGTTTTGCACCTGACGACGAGATAGCTTTTGCTTGGAAAACAGCCCAAAAGAGAGATCTATCTGCTGAACAAAAAGAATGGTTCAAGCAACTGGCTGAACACGAGCTAACAGAACGGAAATTAATGGCAGAAGGTCAAAAATATCGTACTCGCGAATCATGGAATGGTGAAAAAGGGACATTTGACGGTTATCCACCTGGTGCTCATGAGAACGCACCATCCCAACCAAATACGTCCTTTCCAGGATATGAAGAATACTATTTCAAAAATATGTTTAAATAAGTAAGGGTGTAACTATATGGGAGAAATACTTAATCAAGCTATTGAGCGCTTATCATCAATTCATTTTGAGAGTATTGGGGATAAGTTGCGTGAATCACACCATATTTTGATTAGTGAATATTTTAGAAGAGCCAATGCATTTATAGATACACTATCTGTTCCAGTTGATAAGTACCCTATATTTAGTGTAGCTAGTGTTCTTGGAAAAACTCTTCACGTAGATATTTCTAAAGTTTATCCTAAACTGGAAGAGGTAAATAATCTATATATAAAAGCATTGTGTTACTGTTACTTAGAAATTTCTGCATTAGCCGATGAGGGAGTCAGTGAAGCATTAAAATATGTGGATCTATATGACCCAATGATTAAGCTCTTTGAAAGAGGTGGTAGTTTTAGTATACGTCAAGGAGAAATGGTTGTTGGTACTTCGGCTTATCCCCTAAATTATTGGCGTGATTTAAACATTCCAATTAAAGATATTAGTGATTCTATTCTAGATAGGGTAGATAAAGAAAAAATATAGTTTGTGTAATCTTATTCAAATGGATGAGGCTACCCCGGAAGTCTATCGACAGAAGGGGAGTCTCTTCTTTATTCCCAAGTTTCAGATTACACTTAAGGGGCCGGGTAAAAACTGGTGTTGGGAAAACGGGTGAAGGAATACCTTTATTAAAGTTTAAGCCTATAAGCCTAATGTACAAGATCAAATACATCCTAATAATGATGCAGCATTTTGATATTCACCAAATAAAGGCACTGCATATGATAGACCTGAATATGGCTTTACAGATTTAGATTGGGCAAAAAACAATTTGAGTTTCGGAAACGAAATGAATAGTAAAAAAGTTCCAAGGGAACCTCGGAGCTTTTAACTATTTATTCACAAGCGACTCCATCCCCATCACGATCAAGCTTTCGAGAATAACCAGGTTCACCTACATAACGAGGGGCCGCTCCAGCTGCTCTAACAGCAGTATAGTTTTTTAATTAACTTCTTCAACTGGTTCAGTTGCAAATGCTGGTTTTTAGTAGCCCGTAGGCTTTTTCGTTGCGGTGGGGTGTTTTTAGTTGTCTTATAAAAGCTTGCGATGCAGTCCTTTCTAATAAATCTCAGTATTTTTCTTAATACATTTGCCAAGTTATAGCCTATTTATGATTGTGTTGAAACATAAAAAGGAGTACGGAACATAGTCTCTAGCCGTGAAGGAGTTTTGTAATTTGAATACGACGAATACTGAAAAGTCAATAATATATCATTTGGAAAAACCCATAGATACTCAAACCCAAGAGGTTTATTTACCACCGAAACAAAGTGCGAATGTACTCTTTAATTTTATGACCAAATTAGACTATCTAAAAACTATACTTAAGAAAAGTGCTATGATTCCTCGATATTATGAGGAGGATATTAGTTATCTAAATATTGATGGCTTACCTAAAATAGCCTTTCCAATGAAGTGCTTTTGTGACATACACATGAATAAATTGATACCTCACATGAAATTTTACGGTTCTTATGGTATTGGTATTGATAAGGAGTGGGGAATTCTACAAGGAATCCAACCCTTACAGTATATAAATAAAGCTTCCTATCTTGCAAAAGATTTCTCATCTATTTTTAGCTATGCTAGAAAATTAATCGAAGTAGGAGAAAATAATAATTACGAAAATTATAATGATTATCTTTTGAGCAGTTTATTGTTCATGAAGCCAATAAGTGGAACAATGTATAGGAATGCTAAATATGAAACAAAAAATTTTCATGATGAGAAAGAATGGAGATTTATACCTGATTTTAGGCCTGTTTTAACTGAATTGCCTCTTCTAATTCCTCAAGAGCAGCTTATTCCGCAAACAATAAACTTATATTCTGAAGGACTTAGCCGCAACCCCGATCTTTGGTTAAAAATAGAATATGATTATATTAAGTATATAATCGTTGAGAATGAAAATGACCGAGATGACTTAATTTCTTTTACTATGAGCGATATTGAGGCAGATAATTCTGAAAAATTGAATTTAATCTCGAAAATTTTAGTTTTTGATAAATTGAAGGAGGATTGGTAGCTTTATGTTTGCAAGTTTCAATAATGCCTTTAAAAGAAAGGATCATGACATTAAAGTACCTAAAGAAATTATTTCTTATTTAAGTGAGCAGTTGCCTGAAAATTTTCAATATACTCGAGCCAGTCATGGTGCAGTGATATTAATGCCACAAGACATAACTGATATGAATATTGCTATCAAAATTAAGTATCCAAACGAAGAAATAAAAACTTCTGCTGATCTTTTGGAATACTTATATCGAACTCAGCAAGAAGTTCCAATTCAAGGAGAAGAAATTATTATTAATGGTATAGAGTTTAAAGTATCGGATTTAATAAAATTCCCATTAAGCACGCAAAATTTATTAAATTCTGAATTCATACTATCACCTGAACCATTTCAACCGCCTTTTGCTATTCAGATTGAAGGGGGCGGGATAGCTAAAGAAATTATTGTACAGAGGAAACCTTTGGCTGATATGAACAAAAGTTTATTTGAGAGTGTAGATGCTGGTGCATTTACGATTTCATATATTATAAATGAAAAAGAGAGCAGCTTAAAATTAACCTTTAACATCAATTTAGAAAAGGCTAAGACTATTAAGGAAATTATTGAAAGCTTAATTTTATTCGATGCTGGTCAAAAGGGAAAAATAAAACTATTTGGAAATGAGTTACCAGCAGCACCTCCAGAAGTTACAGACAAAGGAATTAATGAGACAATTAAATTTTGGGAAAAAGTAATTGAACTTGAAAAACGTCTAGGAGTAACTTTCAGTCCAAATATCCCGGTTTCATTTGAAGATGCTCGTTGGTTTGAGAAGTTATATAGATCTTTTATTAAAGAAAGACCTTATAAAGAGTATATAAAATTATCAAATTTTACAGTTACTGATGTTGAGATGTTTGAAAAAGTAAAGGATAAGGAAAGAAGCGAATTATCTATATCTTTCATCAATGAATTCAAATTGGTTCTTATGGGAACTGAACTTTCACTTTATGAAGCAGCAGCTTTCTTTAATATGGCGATAAAAGACACTATACCAAAAGATGATAAATCAAATAAATTTGATGTATTTGTTGAACCTTTTAATAGTGAAGGAATATATCAATCTACAAAACTATTTGATAATCTCGCTAGTGCTCAAGACTATCAATCTTCGTTTAGAGAACTCCAGAAGGCTGAATTATTGAATTTTTAAGTGAGTTTTAATAGCCGAAGTATTGTTTGACATTTGAATCCCTTACTCTTCTTAATTAAATGAATTTGATTTAAAGAAATTAATACTTATTATTTAGGATATAAAGGCGATTTTAAAATCAGTCGAGAAGTGGGGAGTATTAGATTGAATGAGAAATTATTAATTCAATGGAGAGATAAATATCTAAATAATGATGATACTTACAGTAACCATGTTAATAAATTTGTTGCATACATTGATGAGATTGGAAAATCCGATCAACCAGAAAATATTACTAGAGACGACCTAATAGGAAGTATTGAAAAATACCATTTTTTAGGATCCATTAGAACAAGATCAAGTATGCATAATCATTTAGAAGCGGTTAAGGATTTTTATAAATTTATGGTGTCAAAACATTATACAAATGATCTATTCAATAATTTAGCTTCATACAAAGAATTTAAAAATATGATTGCTCATAAGTTTGATTTACCAGCTCTTCAGTCTAGAGGTTTTAGAGAAGAAGAAGATATTATTAAGTTACTAGAACATTTAGATACGTATTTCGATGTAATTTCATATGATAATAACTTGAGGGTTAATGAGAAAAAAAGGTATATAAAATTCTTAATACTAAGAATATTTATCAAACTTACTTTGATAGCTCCGGCGAAAAAAGCCATTATATGCTCATTAAAGAGAGAAGATTTTGATGATGATTTTAGATCAGTGATGATTAATGCTACAAAAATAAGGATACCAAATGGTCTTAGAAGAGATATTATCTCATCAGTGAATACTATATCTGCTATTAAGTTAGCTGAGTTTAAGAACGAGAATTTGTTGTTTGATTTCTTGTACTTGAAAAAATTTAAGGTAGAGTTGTTAAATGACTTTTTCAAAACTTTTTTGATGAGAACTGAAGCTATTGATATTGACTTGAGTTCTTTCCAACTTGAAGTTATTATGAACTCTGCATTAAATAGTCTTATTAAGAACGGTGCAAATTTAGCACTTGTTTCTCAAATTAGTGGAGTTAAGATATCTAGTTTAGAGAAGAAGTTTTTAACTAACAAAACATATAATATGGATACTGAACTAATTAACAGTGAAATAAGTAGATCACTCTATTATAACTATATTTAATTCAAAGCGCTATTCTTAAATCATCCTCATTATTATTAAAACTATGGTGAGATCGCGCAACTGAAATATTGGTGTAGCTAAAAACCGAGGACAGGGAAAAAATTTTGTTTTCTTTTTACTGACCCAAGATGTGCGTACGTAAAAGCGGTAAACACAAGGGGGATTATTATGCTCCCATAGGCTGAGACATGGAAACGGAAAAAACAAGATAGAATTAAGCCATGGATAAACGGAACCGATATACTGGAAACGGGCGTATGATCGTTAAAATTCTGGAGACAATGCGGACGGCCGGAGTACACGTAATCGCGCCAGTGTGCGAAGAACGCTGGAGTGGCAGGCTGCCCTCCCGTCATTCGACGTGAGAGCAGCCTTGCTGCTATTTAACTTTCATTTTTGGAGATACCATTTAAACTTGGGACATAATCGGCAGCTTTATGGTCCCTAAGTGTCTGAGGTTCTTCGGTGAAATGATCGTTATTCTGTTGATTATGTTTCTTATCCGCACGATTATCTGCGCGGTCGTATTTGGGATCGGCGCTATTTTTGGGCATGACATTCACCTCCATCTGCTCACACCTAGTATGAGGAGGGGGCTTGCATTTTATTCCAAGCGGTCTCCTACAGACCCAACTTCTGTCCCTTCTCCAGGCGCTGTATTTGCTGTTCTCCGGTATCCGCCAGCTCTCTGAACTGATTAATGGTTTCACGCATTTTGGGAAGGGCCTCCTGCTTGTAAGTGCTGATGGAATCCAGAGCGGACAGCACGTCCGTAAAAGCCTGTTTTAAAGTGTCTACCGAAATACTCGTTTCCAGAGACTGCTTATGGATCGCCGCGCCTTGATCTTTCAGCATTTTGGAGGTGCCGCTTATTAGATCGTTGGTGGTTTGATTTAGCAGCTCAATCTTTTTCAAGACAATCCGTTGATTGTAAAGCGCGCTGGCTACGGTGACGGAGATTTTGAGGGCGGAAATCGTCACATTTCGGGCTCTGTCCACCCCGCGGATCAGCTCTTTGTTGTTTCGGATGACGACTTCGATCGCCATGATCCCCTGCTGATTAACGACCTGCATCTGCTGTAAATCCATGACGCGCTGACGCAGCGGAAAGAGCACCTCTTCGGTAATGAACCGGATTTTATCCTCCGACTCATTGCGTGATTTTGCCGCTTCAATCTGAGACTCAATTTCTTCATCCATCAGCATGCCAAGCTGGATTTCCTTTTGCAGCTTTTTGGTAAGCTCCCGCAGCGCCTGCTGTTCAAACTCCAAAGTCGTGTTATCATTTTTTAATACAGCCTTGCCTTTATCCAAAGAAGTAATAATATCCGAAATGACAGCGTCCGCCTTCTGATACTTGGCAAAGTAGCTGCGCAGCGGGTTAAAGAACTTTCCGAGAAGACCGCTCTTGGCAAAATCCACTACACTCGGGTCCAAATCCTTCAACTGAAGCTGCAGCTCGGTTAACCCTTTGGCGACTTGGCCGCCTTCATCGCCCGTTCTGGACAGGTTCCCTACAGACACCTGCAAAAGAGAATTTTTCTCCGACGATGACCGCATCGTATTCATCCCGAATTGATCGATGGACTGGAGTATCTCTTTCCGCTTCTCCAATGAATCGATATCCAGCTCCAGGATCGTGGAGACATTGTTTACCGCTAGCTCCTTTAGCTGGGCTACTTCCTCCGGTACAGGCTTAACCTGCTCTTCAATAGCCGACTTAATCTTCTCCGGATTGACGACTTCCATTGAAAATGCCATGGCAATCCCTCCCTAAAAAATAATCACATTTGAACGTTGAGCAAATTACCGATCTTATACACCACATCGTCCGTATCCGCGTTGATGCTGGCCGCCTCATTGATACCTGAAATGCTTTGCAGCGCTTTGATATTCGCATTATAGCCAATCGTGTATACCGGAATTTTATAAGTTTCAATTAACCCTCTGATATCATCGAGCGAATGCCCTTCATTCGTTTCCCCGTCGCTTAAGACGAAGATTACAGGTTTCACATCAGGGTTAACCTTCAGCTCATCCTGAAGCATTTTCATGGCCACCACAATCCCGTCAAAAGTAGCTGTGCCGCCGCCGGCCTGCAGGCTGTTGACTGCTCCGACAAACATCGATTGCTGATTCGTGTCGTACTTTCCAATCGGAAGCTGGATAGAAACTTCACTGGAGTAAGAAACTAAACCAATGCTGTTGTCTCTGCCCAGGTATTTTTGACCTTTTAACAATGACTCTTTTAACCGGTTGAGAGGCTCGCCGTCCATACTCCCTGATACATCGGCCACAAATACCGCCGCGATCGGCTTATTCCCGTTCTTCTTCTCCTTCCACAGCTTCTGGGCGGAGGACAGGAGGGTGCCGTCAACCGCGTTAAGCTCCGAATGGTAATCCGGAAGACCATTGAATCCTTTGTCCGCAGCTAATTTCTGATACTTATCCTGCGTAGCGAACTCCGCAAACTTCTTAATAATGTCCAGCTTATCCTGCGGCAAATTGCCCAAGGCGTACAGCGGACTGTCATGCCTTACCCCAAAAGGAGTGAACACATAGCCGCTCTTCAGATCCGGCGCATTGACATACGTTTGGTACTCCAGGACAAAAGCGTCAAGCATGCCCGACTTGGCCGCATCACGCATTTGTAAAGTTGTGGACGCGGTAAAAGGGACATTGGCTTGGAATCGCTCAAAACCTTGAACCGCTTTTTCCCCAAGCAAATCCGTACTGTCAAACGTCTGAAGGGCGGTCACCAGAAAGTTGAGGCCGGTGGAACTGGCGAACGGATCGGTATACCCCATAGCCAGCTCGTTATTTGCTATAGCGTCTGTAACCGTCTTGATGTTTAAGGAGCCGTACTTACCTACCAGCTCATCATACTTTTTCTTGGTTGTTACAATACCGGCCACATTACCGGCAAGCCGCTTCGATATAAGCTGAGTCTGGATGCCTTGCGCTTTGACCATTTCTCCCCACAGCTCATTGGAAGGAGTGAAGGCGTCCGGAACATACTTGCCCGATTTTATGTAATCTGCGGCTGTTCCCGAGGCAATATTGCGGATTTTGACAGAAACGGGCTTCCCATTCACGACGATGTTGGACTTATTGAAATCTGCCGCTACTTCATTCAACCACCCGTCTACACCGGTTCCTGACTTCTCCGTAGAAGAGAAAATCTCTGCGAAGCTGTCCGTTGTGTTGGCTACGGAAATAGGGAACTTGGAGATATCGGGCAATGAATCGCCGACAGACGCAGGATCAAGGTCGATCTGACCCTTTATGGGTTCAGCGGAAGTTACAGAAATGCCTTTGTACAGTTTATCCAACTGCTTGGCTGCGTCTTCTGTGGTAACCTGTGTCTGACTTTTACCTAAATTGGAGGTTAAGTTGATCCCAAAATATACAAGAGCAAAAACGGCCACTGCAATAACTCCTAATACCACAAAAGCTCTACCCTTTCTAGCCATGCTCATCTCCCTTTCATTGCTTATAGAACTTCGTCTGCTTGATCAAGGCATCCATTTCCTGCATGCCCGGCATATCCTCAATATTTTGATAATCTGTGCTGTCCAATTGAGAGATCTCCAGCAGCAGCTTGTCTAGCTTCAGCAGAATTTCTTCATTGGCGCCAAGGTACCCCGTTATGGAGGTTAAGTACTCATTGTGTAAAGCTGTTTTTTCTTGAACCAGTTTGTTGGACAACTGCGTGGGTTTCTGCTCGCTGGTGAAAGCGGAGACCTCTGAAGCATCGAATACGCTAAGCCTATTCAGGATTCCCCTGATATTCAGGTAAAAAAGTTGTTCGACCGCATCAATGACAGAATGGAACTTCTTGTAGCTTAGCTCCGCCTGATCAAATCTTTGGCCTAGGACATCTGACAAGGTGTATTTCTTCTTCTCCAGTCGATCCAACTGATCCAGTGCGAGAGCAATATCCTTCTTTAACCCCTTTGCATTTCTGTAATGGTTAAGCGCGGCTATATAATCCTCATGCGTTTTTATGTTTTTTACAGGCGCTAGAGCAGAAGGTTTGAACAGTAAAGCATAACTCCCGTACAGCAGCACAAGGAAACTAATAACCAGCAAGGTTACGCCCGAAGCCGTCTCAAGAGCATTTTCACCTCCAATTTCCACTCCTAATAAACCCGGTGATAAAATTACAATATCCAGGACTGCAACTCCGGCAATCAGCCCCAGCAGCTTCATCAATCTTGAGCTGTTCAAAAGACACACCTCCTTTATATATGATAACTTATCTCCAATATTTAGGGCTATGATTTCATTAAAGGTATACCATTGAATACGCCAGTGATTTCAGATAGATGCATAATTTTCCCCCTTGAGTAAGAGCATGTGATAAAAAGGATTGGATTTTTCCGGTGGGAAATATGATTGTGTTATCCTAAGATTAGGAATGGTTGCAGTATTGGAATAACTTAAAATGGGGGGATGTGCCGTGTCAATGGAAGTACGGAAGCTTAAAGCGCTAGGCCAGTTTCTGAGATCGCGCCGGGAGCGGATACAGCCCGCCATGGTTGGTATCAGCGGGAAGTATGGCCGCAGAAGAACTCCGGGGCTTCGCCGGGAAGAGGTTGCCGAGTTAGCTGAAGTGAGCACGACCTGGTATACGTGGTTGGAGCAGGGGCGGGAAGTGCGTGTATCCAGAGATGTTATCGAAAGAATAGGAAGAGCTTTGCTGCTGTCGCCGGAAGAGCACCTGCACCTCCAACGGCTGGCGGATTATGATCGGATGACTGACCCCAGCGCGTCACCAATTAATGGAATAGACACGGGGCTGCGGCAGATTGTCGAACAGATTAGTTATCCTGCCATTATCGCCACATTCCGGACGGATGTACTGGTTTGGAACCGTATGGCCTCCATATTTTTAACGGATTTCGATTCTCTTCCCAAGGAAGCATGCAATATGACACGTCTTGTATTCACCGATTCTTCTTTGCGTCAGAACATAACCAACTGGGACGAGTTTGCCAGGTACGGCTTAGCGATCTTCCGCTCTCATTATGACCAGCATCCGGATGATCCTGTGCTCGAAGCTTTTGTGAAAAGATTATTGGCCGATAGTGAATCATTCGCCAAGTTATGGAAGCTGCATGATGTGCAGGATAAGAAGGCCATCCGATTTGAATTAAATCATCCCGGGGCAGGGCCGTTAACCTTTACATTGAATTCTTTCAGTCATATAAACGGCAATTCCGATATCCACCTCTGTGTCTACACCCCGGTAGAGGGTACATTGACTGAACAGCGTATGTTGGAGTTTGCCGGGCAATCCATGCTTTAACAGGCCGTTGATTCACTCTTGCAGCAGCGTCTTTTTCGTTATCCTATCAAATTATATACCTGTATAAATAAACACTGTTTACCTTCCTCCGCGCAAATTAAGATAGTTTCAACCGGTAGATTTGAAGGAGGCAATAGGTAATGAAAGCAATGATTATAGACGGATTTGGCGGCGTAGAAAAATTACGGCTTATGGAATTACCCGATCTCAGGCCGGCTCCCGGGAATCTCACGATTGACGTGGCTTATGCAGGCGTTGGATACGCGGACATATTGTTGCGCCAGGGCGAATTCGGTTCTGCATTCTCAATGCCGCTTGTACCTGGACTCGAAGTGTCCGGATATGTTCGAGCGATTGGGGAAGGAGTAGAAGGCTTTTATGTCGGTCAGCCCGTTGCATCGATGACGCTGCTGAATCTTGGGGGCTACGCGACAATGGCGAATGTAAGAGCTTCGCTGACCGTACCGCTGGATGCGCTCGGTTCGGAGCTTGACCTGGCAACAGCAGCCGCATCCATCGTTAATTTGACAACCGCCTACATGGTGATAAAAGACGTGAACCGGATGCAGGCGGGGAGTACCGTGCTCATTCACGCTGCTGCCGGAGGGCTTGGAAGCTTTCTCGGTCAAGTGGCCAAGCGGCTGGGAGCAAAGCATGTGATGGGTACGGTCGGCAGTGCCGGGAAATTGAAACTAGCCGAATCTCTTGGTTATGATGAGCTCTTTCTCCGGGATGAATTTGTTGAACGTGTTCTTCACGCGACAGGAGGAGCAGGCGTTGATGCCGTCTTCGATCCTGTGGGAGGAGAAGCGCGCTCCCGTAGTCTCCGTGTGCTTAGCCCGCTCGGACAATTGGTCGTTGTGGGGAATGCGAGCGGTGAACCGGACCTGCTTCAATCAACCAACCATTTATGGATCAATAATCAAGCGATTGCCGGTTTTTCGCTCGGCGGGTATGCCGAGACCGCCCCGGATAAGGTAGGAGCAGCGGCGCAGGAAGCGCTCGGCATGCTGGCGCGCGGAGAGCTTCACTCCGAGGTGTCAGGTGTCTATCCATTGGAACAGGCAGTGGAGACACATCTCCTTTTAGAGAAGAAGAACACTGTCGGAAAGATTGTTTTGAAGATTCAATAAGCAAGCTGCCAGGAGTCGAAAAATACAAACAGCAAGCTTCCGGATATCGGAGGCTTGCTGTTTTGCTTCTATAAGATATTCGCAACTCTGGAGGCGGCCTACATTGCGCCTGCGGACAGGCTGGAGACCTTAGTCAAGCGGGATTCATCGACGGTGACGCCCAATCCGAAGCCTTCCGGAACGGATACGGCTCCGCTTGATACCGTAAGCGCGCCGGCGGGATCGTCTTCGGGACGGACCCGCTGGAATCCCCACACTTCAAAGTGGCTGGCGCGCGAAGCCGCCGCGATTTGCAGCAGCGCGGCAGTAGCCAGCCTTCCCTCGTCCATCTGCCCGAGCATATACGGGATGCCGAAGGATTCGGCGACCGCTATCATCCGCAGCAGATTGGCGACAGACCCCGCCTTAACGAGCTTCAAGTGGACGATGTCGGCTGCGCCCTCGGCGGCAATCCGGGCGACGTCCGCGCAGGTGCGGCAGCTCTCATCGGCCACAACGGCGGCCCGTGTCTGCTGCCGGACCTGTTTCAGACCGGAGAAATCGTCAGCGGGTACGGGCTGCTCCACCCATTCCACGCCGAGCGCTTCGAGTTCCCTCAAGCGAAGGGACGCTTGCTTGGGCGTCCATCCCTGATTGGCATCGACACACAGAAGAACTTCTGCTTCTAGCCCGAGCGAGTCAATGACGGCTCTGGCCCGCCGCACCCGTTCAAGGTCGGCGGTCCGGTCAGGGCCGACTCTCACCTTAATGGTCCGGAAGCCGGCCTGCAGATACCGGGCCGCTTCCTCCTCGGCTTCCTCCGGCGTGCCGAAGGCGATCGTGGCATCGCTTGGGATGGAATCCCGCAGCCGTCCCCCCAGCAGCTCGGCGACAGACACTTTCAATTCCTTGCCCATAAGATCGAGCAGGGCAATATCCACCGCAGCGCGGGCTGCGCTGTTTCCGTTAATCAGCCTATCAAGCTGGGCATTGATCCTATTTCTGTTCATCACGGGCTTTCCGAGCAGTGCGGGGCCAAGTGTATGCGTAAGAACGGCCGCCACCCGTTCGGGCGTATCGCCGGTAACGTATTCGCAGTTTCCGCGAACTTCGCTCCAGCCGGTGACGCCGGAATCTGCCGTAATGCGCAGATAGATTTCTTTTAGATGCGTGACGGTCCCGGACGAAGAATGAGTGAATGGAGGGGAGAGCGGGAGGTCACATCGGAACACATCAATTTGCGAAATAAGCATACCTGCACCTCGTTTTTTCAAAATATAACGGTTTATAAGTTTCACGTTAATAAATGGTCTTATATTTCTACGAGAAACGGATGCCCTCCTCATGTGAGGATGGCGCAGCCGCTTCTTCTTGTTCGGTAGCGAAGAAAATTATGTCATGAAATCTAACGCAATTAAAGATTTTGATGCGGAATTAGATAGAAAATTGATATTTGATCAAATATCACAGTAATTATAGTCACATAAAATCTTATTTTGCAACTGAAATATCGACAAAATATCTGTATTTTCGACTTCATGTCAGATATTTCGACCTTATGACAGGAAAATTTACAATTTGAGATATTTTTATTGACAGTTTGTCGAATCGCCCCTTACAATGTGACCTATATCACAGGCAATCATTGATCGTTGATATTTGATCAAATATCCGATCTTGAAATTTTAGAAAGGAGATGCTGAATGATTGAGTAGAATCCCAACCTTTGTTACCGCGTCGGAGCATGTATACTCCGTTCTCAAGCAGTGGGTGTTATCCGGCGAATTGGCTCCTGGCGAGAAAATCGACCAAGACGCTGTCGCCGCCCGTCTCGGGGTAAGCAAAATGCCCGTCCGCAGCGCGCTGGACAAGCTGGCAGCCCAGGACCTGGTTCTGCTGCATTCACACAGGGGCGTAACGGTCACCCCATTGTCGGCGGAGCATCTCGAAGATATTTATCTGGTTCGTTGTAATCTGGAAGGATTAGCTGTACAGCTTGCGACAGAGCTGTTAAAGCCGGAGGATGCTGTCGTTCTTAACGGCATGATTCAGAAGCAGGAGGAGTTGGCCAATCACCACAGCCTCGACACCGAAGCCATTCTGGCCGCCAACCGCGAGTTTCATATGTTCATTTACAGTCTTGCCCAGCGTCCTGTGCTGCTGTCGATCATTGAACGGTTATGGGAGCAGAGCGAGCGGTACCGCCGCATTCTTTTAATCCAGCCCGGAATGGTTGACGGTTCCCTTAACGAGCATCGCCGGCTGGTGGAGCTCATGACCCTCCAGAAGGCAGAGGAAGCCAGCCGTTATCTAGTCGAACACAATCGGAAGACCCAGCAAGTTGTACTGAGTGTAATGCACAACAACCAGAACGGATGAGGAGAGATTAACGTGATGATGAAGAACACCAAGATGCTTGTTTGTACGATGTTGGTATTGGTGGTTGCTGTGTTAAGCGCATGCGGAACAAACAGCACAAACGGAGGACAGGCTTCTGCACCGGCTGAAAGCAGCAAGCCGCAAGAGACGGCAGCCGCAGCAGCTCCATCTTTTTTAGTTGAAAAAGGGTTCCTGACCTATGGCACGGCCGCTACGTTTCCTCCTTTCGAATACATGGTGAACAATGAATTCACCGGCTTCGATATTGAGCTGGGACAAGCGATTGCCAAGGAAATGGGCGTAGAGGTCAAGATTCAGTCGATGAACTTCGACGGCCTGATTCCGGCTTTGCAGGGCAAGCGGATCGACATCATCAATTCCGCCATGTATATCAAGCCCGAGCGGGAAGAGCAAGTTGACTTCATCCCTTATATGGGTCTCGCTGATTCGATCGTCGTGAAGAGCGGCAACCCGAAAGGCGTCAAAAGCATGGATGATCTGTCCAATCTCACGGTCGCCGTCACACGCGGAGCTGTCGAGGAAATCAACGTTCGCGAACATAACGAAAAGCTGAAGCAAGCG
Organism: Paenibacillus durus ATCC 35681; assembly: GCF_000993825.1. NCBI lineage: Bacteria > Bacillati > Bacillota > Bacilli > Caryophanales > Paenibacillaceae > Paenibacillus > Paenibacillus durus. Next base: position 4,125,839 of record NZ_CP011114.1, on the reverse strand, counting down.
GGCAAGCCGGAAATTAAAATTTTGGCGCTCCCGACAGCCAACGACGCCGTTCTTGCGACCGAACAGGGCCGTGCCGACGCATTCCTTCACTCTTCTCCGGGAGCCGCTTATCTGCAAGAGGAGAAACCGGGCGTATTTGAAATTGCGGGCTCGTTCGGTGCGGATACGAAGATCGGAATTGCCGTTCGCAAGGGCGACACGGAAACGAAGACCGCAATCGAAGCGGCGCTGAAGAAAGTCGTTGAGAACGGAACCTATAAGCAATTGATGGAAAAATACCATCTGCCGGCTGAAATGAGCTATTTCAAGTAATATCCGTCACCTAAGATAATCATAGCCGTCAGATTCGCGTGAGTGGATTTGTTCCCACCGAATCTGACGGAAGCTGTAAAAAGGAGGTTTAAGAATGGAATTTTTGGAAGGCGTTTGGGCGTATCTCGGTTCCCGTGCTTTTCTGGATGGAGCCATAAACACGATGAAGCTAACGCTGGTGTCGCAGATTGTCGCCGTCCTTCTTGGGTTCATCATTGCGCTTGCCAAAATGTCAAAGTGGAAGCTTCTGCGGGGTTTGGCGGCTTCGTATATATGGATTTTTCGCGGGATTCCCGTATTGGTGCAGTTGATCTTTGTGTACACGGCGCTGCCCCAGTTCGGGATCAGGCTGACCGGGTTTCAATCGGCATTTGTCGCACTCGCACTTAATGAAGCGGCTTACATGGCGGAAATCGTTCGTTCCGGCCTCGCATCGGTCGGCAAAGGCCAGCATCGGGCGGCTAACGCCCTCGGAATGAACAGCTGGCAGCGGATGAGATACGTCGTGCTTCCCCAGGCTTTTCGCGTCATCGTACCGCCGACGGCCAACCAGTTCATCGGCATGCTGAAGACCTCGGCGATGGCCTCGGTCGTAGGCTATACCGATCTGCTGCTGACCGCTCAGCAGACCGCCAGCGCCAACTTTGATTATGTCGATACGCTGATCGCGGCCGTCATTTATTACCTTGCCTTCACGGCGCTGTTCACGCTTGTACAGTCTTACCTGGAGCGGCGGATGGATATTACCCGTTCGCGGACCCGCAAGCCCCTGCTGTCCTCGCTGGTCAACCGCGGGAAGTCAATCCTATAGCTTGAAAAACGGAAAGGAGGTCGAACATTGTGTTGCAAATCGAGCAGGTGTCCAAGCAATACCATGGTGATCCGATCCTAAAAGAGGTCTCCCTCGATATCCGTGAGGGCGAGCGAGTGGTTATTATCGGACCTTCCGGCTCCGGCAAGTCTACGCTGCTGAGATGCATGGCGGGGCTTGAGTCCATCGAGGGGGGACAGATCCTGTACAACGGACAGGATGTTAACGGATCGCGGCATGCGCGGGCGGAGATCGGGATGGTTTTTCAATCATTCGATCTGTTCCAGCACCTGAACGCGATCCAGAATATTATGCTGGCTCCGAAAGTGGTGCGCGGGGAAAAAGAACATGTGGTCCGGGCGCGCGCGGTTCAATTGCTGGAGCGGGTACGTCTGAAAGACCGGGCGGAGCATTATCCGGAGCAGCTGTCTGGAGGGCAGCAGCAGCGCATCGCCATTGCGCGGGCGCTGGCCATGAATCCGAAGCTGATGCTGTTCGACGAGCCGACCTCGGCGCTTGATCCCGAGATGACGGCGGAGGTCCTGGACGTGATCTCGGATCTCGCCAGAGACGGGATGACCGTCGTCATCGTTACGCATGAAATGGAATTCGCCCGCCGGGTAGGCGACCGTATCATCTTTATGGATCAGGGAAAGGTTGTCGAAGACCTCCCTTCATCGAAGATGGAGGAAGCCGGCAAGCATCCCCGCCTGACGCAGTTCCTTAACCAGATTACGCAGTACTGACGGGACAAGGGCTGTGTATCAGCGGTTTGAACTGAGGAATTCACGCTTAAAGGGGGAAGACGCTTGGCAACCGTTAAACTGGCGCTGGTGCAGTTCGAAAGCGCGCTGATGGATGTTGCCGCGAATGTCCGGAAAGGTCTGGAGTTCGTTGAACAGGCCTCGCGGCAGGGCGCCGATCTGATCGTGTTCCCGGAACTGTTCGTCACCGGGTACGATACCGACGTCATCGGCGACCGTTATCATGAGCTGGCCGAGGATACCGGTGGTTCAACCGTTCGGGCATTCCGGGGAGCCGCCGAGAAGCATAGCATCAACATCGTGCTCCCGATGGCCCTTAAACGGAGTGAAGGCGGGATCGCCAATGGTGCCGTTATTATTGACCGAAGTGGAGCCGTCGCGGGTACGTACAGCAAGGTTCATCTCTGGGAGGACGAGCGAAAATATTTTGAACCCGGTGACGTTTGTTCACCGTATCAGCTCGATTTTGGCAAGCTCGGCGTCCTCATTTGTTACGATGCGGGGTTCCCGGAGGCGGCGCGCACCCTTGCTCTGCAAGGGGTGAAGCTGATCGTGACTCCATCCGCTTTTTCGATTGAAGACAAGCACAGATGGGATATTTATTTTCCGGCAAGGGCGCTAGAAAATACCTGCTTTGTGGCAGGCATCAACGGCGTGGGCGGCGGTCTGCGGCTGTTCGGCAACAACAAGCTGGCGAATCCAAAAGGCGAGCTCATCGTCAGCGGCCATTTGAATGAAGAGGACATGCAGGTGCTGGAGATCGATCTGGATGAAGCGGACGAATGCTCCAAGCTCACACCATATTTAAGGGATTTAAGAATGGATACTTACGGCTATCAGGCTTGAAAACGATGAGTTCAGGGAAAGGGGTAGACACTATTGAGCGCCACATCATTGGTATTTTCCAGGGATGAATTTAATACCCGTCTTCAAAATGTACAACGCGAGCTCGGACTAAAGGGGCTGAACGGGATGCTGATTCACACCCCTGAAAATATTTTTTATCTGACCGGCTACCAAAGTCCGGGCTATTATATGTACCAATGCCTGGTCGTGCCGGCTTACGGCGATCCGGTGCTCGTGCTTCGCAGGGGCGAGCTTTCCAACGTTCAGACCTACAGCTGGCTGCCCGAAAGCCAGGTCAGAACGTATGACGATACGAATGATCCGGTCGCCCTGACTGCCGATACGGTCAGAGAGATCGGCATCGCTCCCGGTACGATTGGCCTGGAGACGGGCTCCTGGTTCCTGCCCGTCCGCAATTACCAGAAGCTTGAGAAAATGCTTGGCGATTTCCGGCTCATGGATGCCCAAGGGACGGTTGAAGCGTTCCGGGTCATCAAATCTCCGGCGGAAATTGCATACATCCGCGAAGCCTGTGCCGTGGCCGACAGCTCGATGCAGGCGGGGCTTGATGCGATCCGGGCGGGAGTGAATGAAGACGAGGCTGCCGCAGCTATGTTCTCCGGCATGATCTTGGCCGGGGGCGAGTATTTGGGGATGGAGCCGTTCATCTCCTCCGGTTACCGTTCGGGCAACATGCATGCCGCATGGGGGCACAAGGTTATCGGCGACGGAGAGACGCTTCTGCTGGAAGTGGCGGGCGCACGCAACCGGTACCACGGCGCGCTGATGCGGGCTGCCTATACCGGCACGCCAACCGATGAAATCAAACGGGTGACCGAGGTGTGTATCGCCTCCTTGAACGCCGCGCTCGAAGCCATCCGTCCGGGCGTTACCGCCGGAGAGGTTGACGAAGCCTGCCGGGGAACGATTGAGCGTGCTGGACTGTACGAGCAGTTCCGCAAGCGCACCGGCTACTCGATTGGCGTCGCTTTTGCGCCGGACTGGGGCGAAGGCCATATTATGAGCCTCCAGCGGGACGATTCGCGTGTACTACTGCCGGGCATGGTGTTCCACATCCCGCCGGCGCTTCGCGTTCCGAACCGCTACGGCGTCGGATTCAGCGAGACGATTTTGGTGACGGAAACCGGCTGCGAAGTGCTCACCAAGCTGCCGCGTGAGTTGACCCTGGCGAAGGGGGTTAACGCATGAGCGGACAATTCGCAGGGAAGACCGCGCTGGTAGCGGCGGCAAGCAAGGGGCTCGGCCGCGCCGTGGCGTTCGAGCTGGCGCACGGCGGAGCGAAGGTCGCGCTGTTCAGCCGAAATGGCGCGGAGGCTAAAGAAGTGGCTGCGGAAATCACCGCCGAGACGGGAATGCCCGCGCTCGGCCTTAAGGCCGACGTCTGCTCCGCATCGGACCTGTCCCGCTGCGTAGAAGAAACGGTCTCCGCTTTTGGCGGGCTGCACGTTCTGGTCACCAATGCGGGCGGTCCTCCCGCAGGCAACTTCGAGTCGCTCAAAGAAGAAGACTGGCAGTACGCCTATGAGCTTAACGTCCTGAGCGTAGTCCGTCTTGTTCAGGGCGCGCTTCCGCATCTGAAGGAGCAGGGCGGCGCCATCGTCAATCTGGCTTCGTCCTCGGTCAAGCAGCCTATCCCCGGGCTGACCCTCTCCAATGTGATGCGGACCGGCGTAGCCGGACTCGGCAAGACGCTGGCGGAGGAGCTTGCCCCGTACGGCATCCGGGTCAATACGGTGGCTCCGGGCCGGATCGACACGGACCGGGTCCGTTCCCTGGACCGGATTCGGGCGGATAAGGCCGGGGTTACGCCGGAAGCGATCAAGGCGCAGAGCGAGAAGCAGATTCCGCTCGGGCGTTACGGGCAGCCGGATGAATTCGCCCGTGTGGTGGCGTTCCTCTGCTCGGACGGAGCAAGCTATGTAACGGGCCAGACGCTGCTGGTCGACGGCGGGATGGTGAAATCGCTATGAGCGAAGATCTCCGCACGGCAGCACCGGTGATCCGCCCCGAGCGAACGGTTGAGATACTGGCCGATCTGATCCGCTTTCAGAGCGTGAACCCCAGCGGTACAGAGGGAGAAGCGGCTGCATATGTCGCCCAAGTCATGCGGGAAGCGGGCTGTGATGTCGAGCTTCAGGAGATCGAGCCGGGACGGCCGAATGTGATCGCGCGTCTGAAGGGTACGGGCGGCGGGAAGACGATTATTCTGAATACGCATATGGATGTTGTTCCGGCCGGCGAGGGCTGGAGCTCCGATCCGTTCACCATGCTCCGCAAGGGTGACCGGGTCTACGGCCGGGGCGTTATGGATGCGAAGGGGCCTTTGGCCGCCATGATGGCCGCCATCGAAGCGATTGCCGCATCTGGCGCGCAGCTGCCGGGGGACATTGTGCTTGCGGCGGTCGTGGATGAAGAAGCCGCGAGCCTGGGAGCCCGCAGGCTCCCGGACGAGCTGCACGGCGATCTGGCGGTGATCGGCGAAGCTACTGACGGCAGCCTGGCAATCGCGCACCGGGGCAGCATACGCCCGGTGCTGGTGGCCGAGGGAGTTTCCGCCCATTCGTCAACGCCTCATCTTGGCGTCAATGCCGTGTCCCTGATGGCGCGGACGCTGGTGGCGCTTGAAGACTTCGCCGAGCAGGAGCTGACGAAGCGGATTCATCCGTTGACGGGACAGTCGACCCTGTCCGTCACGGTTATTAACGGGGGAATCAAGGAGTCGATGATCCCGGACCGCTGCGAGGCGCTGATCGACCGCCGGCTTATTCCCGGCGAAGCGGAGGATGCCGCTCTGCGGGAGATCGAGCAGATCATTGCCGGTCTGCCCGCGCTGGACGGCCGGGTCCGCATCGACCGGCTCGTTCCGACGACCGGAGTGGCGTCGGCAACCCGTCCCGATCACCCGATGGTCGAGCTGGCTTCCGCCGCGATCGAACGGGTATACGGACGTAAGCCGGAGCTTACGGGCCTTACGGCCAACTGCGATATGACTCACTTTGTCAAGCGGGGAATTCCGTCTGTCATCTACGGGCCGGGCGATTTCAGCGTGGCTCATAAAATCGACGAGTGGGTGACATTGTCAGAACTGGAGAATGCAACACGGGTCTACGCCTCCATTGCGGTGGAAGTCGCTGGCTCTTATAGATAAACAGAAGAGGTGATGGACGTTGTTGAACCAACATGTTCAGTTGGCGGATTGGGTGGAGCGCGTCCTGCCGTCCCCGACTGCAATGCTGGAGTCCACGGTGGCGCAGTATCAGCGGGAAGGACGAACCGTGTACCGCTTGGGCCTCGGGCAGCCGGACTTTCCAACGCCTGACCGGGCCAAAGCGGCTGCGATTCAGGCGATTCAAGATAATTTCACGGGATACACCGATACGAGCGGCATCCTGCCGCTGCGGGAAGCGATATGCAGAGCGCTTCTCCGGGATATAGGGCTCAGCTACGAGCCCGGGGAGATTGTAGTTACGGTTGGAGGCAAGCATGCGCTGTTCAACGCGATTTGCACGCTGTGCCGACCAGGGGACGAAGTGCTGATCCCGGTGCCGTATTGGGTGTCGTTTCCCGAGCAGGTTAAATTCGCCGGAGCCAAGCCGGTCTTCGTTCAGACCGGCGCTGCCTCCGGTTATAAAGTGACGCCGGGGACACTCGCACCCTTGGTGAACGAGTCGACCCGTCTGCTGATTCTGAACCAGCCGAACAACCCTTCCGGCGCGGTATACAGCGCGGAGGAGCTGTCGAAGCTGGCCGAGTTCTGCCGGGAGCGGGATCTTTGGGTCATCAGCGACGAGGTGTATTCGGCGTTTGTGTTTAAGCCGGAAGGCTATACGAGCATCGCATCATTTCCCGGCATGCGGGAGCGGACCGTCGTGATCAACGCGGTGTCTAAGTCATACGGGATGACCGGCTGGAGAATCGGTTATTCGGCCGCACCGGCGGCTGTTACCGGGGCGATGCTTCGTCTGCAGTCCCATACGACGAGCAACCCGTCATCCATCGCTCAGCAGGCGGCGCTGGCCGCGATTGACGGCCCCCAAGACGATCTGACGGAAATCCGGAATGAATACGCGGCGCGCCGCGGGGTTCTGGTCGAAGGGGTCCGCCGGATCAAGGGGCTGGAGTGCAGCGTGCCGGACGGCGCTTTCTATGTATGGGTGGACGCCTCCGCATGGCGCGGCCAAACCTTGGAGGGACGAATCATATCCACCGCCGACGACCTGGCGGATATCCTGCTGACGAAGGCTGGAGTCGCGGTGATGCCGGGAACCGGATTCGGCAGCCCGTATCATATCCGGCTGTCTTATGCCGTTTCCCGGGACGAGATGGAGAGCGGAATCAAGGCCATGGAGTCGCTTCTAGGGAGAAAATAAAGGAGGAAGTTCAAGACATGTCCACAACTGATTTGAAAGATAAGCTTAAAGGAATTTACGTGCTCGCCATCACTCCGATGACGGATACGCTCGCCTTCGATCCGGCTGCACTGCGCCGGAATATCGACCACTACATCGCCTCGGGCGCTCACGGCGTTATTGTCGGGGGCACCTACGCGGAGTATCCGAGCCTGACGTTAGACGAACGGAAGCAGCTGTTCACCGCCGCTGCGGACGCGGTAGCCGGCCGGGTTCCGCTGCTGTGCTGCACGGCGGCCAGCGGCACCGACGAAGCCAGCGAGCTGTCGCATGCAGCCAAGCTGGCCGGAGCCGACGGCGTAATGGCAACGCCTCCGTATGTATCCGAGGTGCGGCCGCAGGATATTCTGTATCATTTCCAGCTGCTGAACGAAGCGGCGGAATTGCCGATTTTCATCTACAACAGCGCGAGCATCGGCGTCCATCTGTCGCCGGAAGAAATCGCCGAGCTGGCCAAGCTGGACAACGTCGCCGGAGTTAAGCAGGGTGCCACGGACTTGCATGCGCTGGTGCGGACCGTCGCCTACGCTGGTAAAGACATCTCGGTTATGTGCGGCTCGGACGGCCTCATCCTGGGCGGGCTGGCCTCCGGCTTGCCCGGCTGCACATCTACGAACGCCAACTTCATGACTTCCGAATTTGTCGCGCTCTACAACGAATTCCAGCAGGGCGAAAATGCCCGTGCCATTGAGCGTTACTACCGCTGGCAGCCGATCCGGGATCTGGCCCGCAAGTACGGACAGCCCGCGATGGTCAAGGCCGCGCTGGATATTATCGGTCTGCCTTCGGGACCGGTCCGGGCGCCTTTCCGCACGCTGGGGGAAGAAGCCAGAGCGGATATCGCACGCACCCTGCAGCAGACCGGCATCATAGCATAAGCATCAGCATGCGAACCTCGCGGAAAGCCATTCGAGCTTTCGGCGAGGTTTTTTTGGAAATATAAGAAAGTATAAGCTTCGCGCTTATCATTTGCCTTATATTTTTACGAGAAACCGAGGCCTTGAATTGCCGGATACTCAAACCTTGCTTTCCCTGTTAAAGCCAAACTTTACCCCGGCCGATTGCAATTAAACTATGTCGGAAGCAGTTAATATATTAGCGATTGTTTATATAAGCATATAGTTATATAATGATGTGGTGAAAGGAGGCGGAGCATGAGCTTTGATCTGAAGGATTTGGACAAATTATCCCAGATCTTGAAGTTGTTGGGAGATAAGACAAGGCTGACGATTATGAAGCTGCTGGAGAACCAGGAACGCTGTGTATGCGAGCTTGTTGAATTTTTTAAGATGAGTCAGCCGTCAATCAGCCAGCATTTGCGGAAACTGAAAGATGCGGGGCTGGTTAAGGAGAACCGGAGGGGCCAGTGGATTTTTTATTCGGTCAATCCAAGCAGTGCTCAGTATGAGTTCATTCAAAAATTGATTGCCTTCGTTCCTTCACAAGATCATGCAATGGAAGAGCTAAGTAAGAAAGGCGTGATTTCATGTGAATAAATGGAGGTTAGCGGATTGGTTTCGGTATTGTTAGCGGGTTTTATTTTTGTTGTTACTTTAATCTTTGTTATTTGGCAGCCTCGAAATTTATCAATTGGATGGTCGGCCTGCGGCGGGGCTGTTTTGGCTCTGCTTGCGGGTGTTGTGAGTTTTAATGATGTGCTCCATGTGACCCTGATTGTGTGGAATGCCACGTTAGCTTTTATTGCGATTATTCTCATTTCCTTAATTCTCGACAAAATCGGCTTTTTCGAATGGGCTGCCCTACATATGGCTAGATCCGCGCGCGGGAACGGAATTCGGATGTTCATCTATGTTACTATTCTTGGTGCGGTTGTGGCCGCATTTTTTGCCAACGACGGCGCGGCGCTTATCCTGACTCCGATTGTGCTGGCTATGGTGCGTGCGCTCCATTTTGACGAGAAAAAGGTATTTCCGTTCATCATCGCCAGCGGGTTTATTGCCGATACAACCTCGCTGCCCCTCGTCGTCAGCAATCTGGTCAACATTGTGTCCGCTGATTTCTTCGGCGTGACCTTTATGGAATATGCGGGGCATATGATTATGCCTACCCTGTTTTCATTGGCGGCCAGTATCTTGGTTCTGTACCTCTTTTTCCGCAAAAGCATCCCAAGAAAGTTTGACGGCTCACAGCTAAAAAATCCCGAAGAGGCCATCAAGGACAAGAACATGTTCAAGCTATCCTGGATAGTCCTTGCGGTTCTGCTGGCCGGGTACTTCGTTAGTGAGTTCCTGAACATTCCCGTTTCCGTTATAGCCGGGGTGATTGCGATCTTTTTTCTGCTTATGGCAAAAAAGAGTCCTTTCGTACCTGCAATGGAAGTGGTCAAAGGGGCGCCTTGGGCGATTGTATTCTTTTCCATCGGGATGTATGTCGTGGTGTACGGGCTGCGAAATGCCGGTCTCACGGATATTCTGGCGGATGTGATTCAGGCGGCTGCCAATCAAGGTCTATTCGCCGCGACGATGGGGATGGGCTTTATTGCAGCGGTCATTTCATCGGTGATGAATAACATGCCTACGGTTATGATTGACGCACTGGCCATCGACGCCGCGCATACCACGGGGCTTATTAAGGAAGCTTTGATTTACGCAAATGTCATTGGTTCGGATTTAGGGCCGAAGATTACGCCGATTGGTTCGCTCGCTACCCTGTTGTGGCTGCATGTGCTTTCGGCCAAAGGGGTGAAGATCTCTTGGGGAACGTATTTTAGAACAGGGATCATTCTGACCATTCCCACCCTGTTTATCACCCTTTTGGGACTGTATTTAAGGCTAGTCCTATTTTAAATTTAAAGGAGATGATTACGCGGATGGACAAGAAAACCATTTACTTTCTATGTACAGGAAACTCCTGTCGAAGCCAGATGGCGGAAGGCTGGGCAAAAAAATACCTCAGTGATGGCTGGAATATTTACAGCGCCGGTATTGAAGCGCATGGCCTTAATCCCAAAGCTGTGCAAGCCATGAGTGAAGTGGGCATTGATATCTCGGGGCAGACCTCCGATATTATTGATCCTGAGCTGCTGAATAACGCCGATCTGGTCATCACGTTATGCGGAGATGCCGCGGACAAATGCCCGGTTACCCCTCCGAAGGTGAAGCGCGAACATTGGGGATTTGATGATCCGGCCAAGGCGCAAGGAACGGAAGAAGAGAAATGGGCGGTGTTCCAGCGGGTCCGTGATCAGGTTGGAGCACGCATTAAACAATTCGCCGAAACCGGCGAATAATTCAGTCGGGGGAATCCCCCGGCTTTTTTAAAAATAATTCTTGACTAAACGATCTACAAAAGGTAAGATGTAATCAACAAGGAGGTGGTCAACAATAATCGCAGGAGGGAAACTTTAATACTTAATGGAAGATGTTATTTTTTTGAACATTACAGACTAAACAGTCTAAATTAAAAGGAGGAAAATAAAATGAACAACAACAAACTTACAGCAGGAGCCATTCGCGAGCGAGCACAGGAGGCGTTTCGGAATCATTTGAAATATTTGTCGGGTGGCGATATTGAAGCGTGGATCGGTCTTTGGCACGAAGACGGAATCCTGGAATTCCCATACGGCCCGGCAGGATTTCCTGAATACAAACAAGGGAAAGCCGATATGTACGAATATATGCTGAACTTTCCGAAACACTTCGAAGTGCAATTTACAGATCTTGAGTTCCATCCGGCTGTCGACCCCGAGCTTGTGATTGCAGAATTCAAATCGACCGGGAAGCACAGAGAAACCGGGAACCCTTACAATCAGACGTACATCAGTGTCGTTGAAACGAAAGACGGCCTCATTACGCGCTACCGGGACTTCTGGAATCCGCTAGTGGCGATTGAATCGACTGGCAGCATGAATGAGGTTATTCAATTCTCTGGGCCTCAAAAGTAATGTTGACTGAATAATCTGGAAAAGATAATATAAATGTCACAAGGGAGGAGTGCTCGTCAACAATGGCAAGAAGTAAAGAATTCGATACAACGCTTGTTCTGCACAAGGCTATGGAGGTCTTCGGGCATTACGGTTACGAAGGCACTTCGCTGCAAAATTTACTCGATGGGCTAGTACTTCATCAGTCTAAAAGCAGTTAAATCATGGAATCTATGATATAGTCAAAGTAAAAGAGGTCGAGCCGATGAAAAAACGAGACTATATCGTAAGTCTAAACGCTGAACAACAAGAGGAACTGAAACGTATGTGTAGCCAAGGAAAGTCGACGGCGCGCGCGTTGCGGCGAGCCCAAATTCTGCTGTGGGCCGATGAAAATCGGCCAGGCGGTAAACTTTCGGATGTGGAAATCGCCGAACGCTCAAACGTGCATACCAACACGGTCCATCTCGTTCGAAAACGGTTTGCCGAGCAAGGCCTTCAGGCCACGCTTGAGCGAAAAAAGCGGTTAACCCCACCGAATCCTCCCAAAGTTACAGGCGAACTGGAAGCCCAAATCATTGCACTCAGTTGCAGTCCACCGCCCGAAGGAAAGAGCCGCTGGTCCTTGCGGATGCTGGCCGACAAAGCCGTTGAACTGAACTACATCGAAAGTCTTTCCTATGACACGGTAGATAAAATTTTAAAAAAACGAGCTCAAGCCTCATCTTCGTAAATGCTGGTGCATTCCGCCAAAGCAAAATGCCGCGTTCGTTGCCACCATGGAAGATGTATTGGAAGTGTATCGACTGCCTTACGATCCGGCTTGTCCCGTCATCTGCATGGACGAAAAACCGTACCAGCTTCTGGATGAAACCCGGGTGCCCATTCCGATGAAACCCGCTAAACCGCTGCGAGAAGATGCGGAGTACGTGCGCAATGGAACGTGCAGCATTTTCATTTTTACGGAACCACTTGCGGGCTGGCGACATGTGAGTGTTCGTCCACAGCGCACGCGGGTGGAATGGGCGGAACAAGTCCGCGATCTGTTGGATGTTCATTACCCGGAGGCTCCGAAAGTGCGCCTCGTGATGGATAACCTGAACACGCATTCTATCGCCTCCCTGTACCAGGCATTCGAACCGGAAGTGGCTTTGCGTCTGGCGAAACGCCTGGAAATCCATTACACACCAAAACACGGTAGTTGGCTTAATGTGGCCGAAATCGAACTCAGTGTCATGACCCGCCAGTGTCTGGGACGCCGGATTCCTTCTTTAGAAGATTTGGCCCATGAACTTACCGCATGGGAAGCGGGACGCAATGCGTCTCAAAAGGGAGTAGACTGGCAATTCACCACGGAAGACGCCCGAATCAAACTGAAACGCTTATATCCACAATTTAAAGACTGATGAAGTACTAGGCATAGCGCGCCAAAGTCTGTACGACACCTACGGTACCAAGCGGGATCTCTTCATCAAGGCTGTGAAACATTATGTAAATGAGAAATCGGATGCGGTCATTTCGTATTTGGAGCGTTCAGACTCAGTTAAGAAAGCTATTGCTGATATTTTTCATGAAATTGTGGCCGTTCTGCAAGATGATCTGCGCCGTAACGAATGCTTCATTATGCACAGCGCCATTGATCAAGTTCCTCATGATCCGGAAATTGCGGCGTTTTTTGAACGGGATATGACGCGTTTGATACAAGCCTTTTATGAAGCACTGGTTCGCGCACGAAATCAAGGTGAACTGAGTGGAGACCGTGATTTGCTTGCTCTTGCACGGTATTTGTACCATGAAAGATATTCGCTGACCCAAGTGGCTAAATTAACCACGGACCCTAAAGTTTTGGATGATATTGCTGCTGTTACTCTTTCTAAGCTGGACAATTAATGGAGCGCTGATGGACGCTTCATTATATTTTCGGATTTTTAGATCGAATGGTCTAGAATGTGATAGGCTCTTATGTGAGTAGAATTCGGGGGGTAGAGTCGACCATTTGTTGGCCCTATTCCCACTGTATTAAATAGGAAGAAATTTTTTATCTATTTTTTAGACTGAAAGATCTGATAAAGAAAAGGAGCGGATTTTATGAATTCGACTAGACACAAAGGATTGGCATTGACGATCCTCGCTTTATCCCAATTAATTTTGGCTCTTGATTACACGATTATCTTCGTGGCACTGCCTTCCCTTGCAGCAGACTTGGGCTTTAGTGCGAACCAACTGCAATGGGTCATCAGCGCGTTCTCCCTGGCCTTTGGAGGTTTCCTGCTTATCGGTGGAAGATTGTCCGATTTGCTGGGCAGACGGCGGATGTTCATCATTGCCATGGGGATCTTCGGTTTAGGTTCTCTGCTTGGCGGTATCGCAGACTCTCAGCTATTCCTCATTATTGCAAGGGGACTCCAAGGTCTAGGCGGAGCGCTGCTGTCACCGGCTACACTGTCACTGATTATGTCCAATTTTGAAGAAGGCCCGGAACGTAACCGTGCATTAGGCACTTGGGCGGCAATGGGCGGGGTGGGCATGTCCGTCGGGTTATTGCTTGGCGGTGTGTTAACAAGCTTTATCGGATGGGAAGCCACCTTTTTTGTCAATGTTCCAATAGCCGTCTTCGTTATTATCCTCGCTCCGATCACGCTTTTGGAGAGCAAGGCGGCATCGTCAAAACGCCATTTTGACATAGCAGGCGCGATTTCCGTAACGACCGGTATGATCTTGCTTGTAAATTATCTTATTCAAGCCCCGGTCGTTGGCTGGCTTCATCCAACAGCTATAATTCCTGGCATTATCGGCGCTATTCTGCTCCTGTTGTTCGTAGTCATTGAAAATCGCACGAAAGATCCTTTGATCCCCTTCAGACTGTTTCGGATACTGAGTTTGACTGGGGCCGCGATTACCGCAGCATTGTTCTCCGCATCATTCGGTACATTATACTATTTCCTCACGCTATACACGCAAGAGGTGCTGCATTACTCTGCCATTCAATCCGGATTAAGCTTCCTGCCGCTGACCATTAGCGCTTTTGTAGGGGCGAAGTTGATTAACAAAATGCTGGCAACCGTCGGTGCAGCCGGTACAATAGCAAGCGGTATGGGACTTGGCGCGATTGGTTTTATGCTGCTTACCCAGCTCTCCGAACACGGATCGGCATGGGGGATTATTCCGGGTACCGTTATCATAGGTATTGGTCAGGCCTTTATTTTTACGACGATGTTTATCGCGGCAAGCTCGGGAATTGATATGAAAGAACAGGGTGTTGCATCCGCAATCGTTTCTACCGGGCAGCAAATTGGCGGAGCGGTCGGCTTAGCTGTCATTATGGCTATTATCTCCGCAACCCTCGGTTCTAACGCTACTCTGGAAACGATGGAGCCTTCGGATTTAACCGGATCGATTCGCATGGCATTCATCATTGACGCGGTTATTGCGCTTCTGGGCATTCTCGTATCGTTCATAGCGTTTAAGCAAAAAAATGCCGCTGTTATGCAAGCGAAGTCGCTGCGCGAGTAGAGTTCAAAATTCGGAATGTTAAGACCTTCCTGCCCTTCATGGGTAGGATTTTTTGGTTCCAACGATCAACTTGCAAGATGTGGGACTGGCGGTACATATGATTCGTCTTGTATATCAGGTACACTTATAGGAGAGAAAAGGATAAGGTGGAACTCATCTATGATTCGATATTTCCTGTTTTCGAACCGCTTTGCTTTTAAAATAGTACTGGCCTTTTTATTCGTGATTTTATTTCCAACCTTTTTTCTAAGTGTGGCTTTTAATATGAAATCCGCTTCCGTCGTAAAGAAAAACGTTCGCGAATCTGCCCTTCAAATCAGCAAACAGACTGCGGATTCTCTCTCCTTTATTTTTAACGCAGGAAGCGACACATCGGATTTTATTTTTAGCAACCCGGACATTCAGAGCGCGATCGTCAAGATAGACAGCAGCCTGCCTGAAGAGCAGGGTCGAATTTTTCAAAAAATGAACACCATGTTGAACCAAGCCATCTCCTCGAACTCCTTCGTCAAAATTATTTATGTGATGAAGGAAGAGAGCAGCGGCTGGGGGAGCGGCACATTTTCTCCATACGTGTATAATCCGTCCATGTACAAGCTGATGCGGATACGCATGTCCGATCAGGAATGGATTAAGGAAGCTGAACGGAAGGACGGCGATCTGGTATGGCAGGGGCTGCAGTATGACCGGTTGGCAGGGGGGGGCGGCGATACGGACCTGATTCTTCCTGTCGGGAGAGTTCTCAAAGACTTTAAGAATATGAATCGTGTAGGGTTTATGCTGGTAAATTTGAACGGGCGTTCTATCTTAAACATCATCGAGCAGCTAAAGCTTGGGGAGACGGGGAAGTTTTTCGTAGTGGATTCGAAAGGCAAAATTATGATCGATTCCGATCTCAGCCTAATCAACAAGCGGGTGGAAAACCCCGATTTACTCAAACAAATTGTGGGGAACGATGATGTGGAATTCGAATATGTCTTAAAGGGAGTCCCGTATTATGGGGTTAAGCAGCTGCTGAGCAACGGATGGATGATCGTGGGGACAGTGCCCGTTCGTGAAGTCGTTGGACAGTTGGATCGGCTGCAAACCTTCATCTTATTCTCCTCCGGGTTTCTCGCCATACTTGCAATAGGCATCGGCCTGCTGATCGTCGGCAGGGTAACGAAGCCCATCAAGCAGCTAACCCTGGATATGCGGAAGGTACAGCAGGGTGATTTAAAGGTGAGGACGGACGTTAAGTCTACTGATGAAATTGGTCTCTTGAGCAGGCAGTTCAACAGTATGCTTCAGGAAATCGAACAGCTCATGCATCAGGTTGAGGAAGAGCAGGGCCAGAAGCTTCAGGCGGAGCTGCGGGCCTTCATGCACCGGATTCATCCCCACTTCCTGTTAAATACGCTGAGTATGTTCTGGTGGCTGATCCAATCGAATCAGAATGATCGTCTTTCTCAAGGCCTGTCGGCATTAATACGCCTGTTGGAAGCGCATATGGGGAAAAGCGGGATCATGATCACGTTGGAGGAGGAACTGGACTTCCTGCAGAAATATATCGCCATATTGGAGCTGCGATACGAAAAGACCTTCACGCTGGATTTAGACGTGGAACAGGGTGCGGAGAAACTCATCATTCCCCGTATGCTGCTGCAGCCATTGGTGGAAAACGCCATTTTCCATGGAATCGTTCCTAAAGATGCGGACGGCCGCATTTCGATCCGGATTCGTACATGGGGCGTACATACAGAATTTTTCGTGACGGACGATGGCCTGGGTATCGGGGAAGAGAAGCTGAAGTTATTGGCCGAACCTGAGACAGCTATAGCCAAAGGGGAAATGGGGATCGGTCTGCGGCATGTTTACGATACGCTCCGATTCTATTATGCCGGATGCTCGGAGTGGTCGATCACGAGTGAGCCCGGGCAAGGGACAACCATCCGCATCCTGCTTGGAAGGAGAGAGTCATAATGGCAAGACGATGGATATCCATTTTACTGATCGTAATTCTTGTCTCCGGGTGCGGAAGTTGGAAGGTCATCACCAATCCGGATGAGGTTCAAACCCTTCACGGGAATAAAGTGCGGGTGATCGAGTTTTGGCATACTTATAGCGACAAAGAAAATCGGATTTTGGATCGGGAGCTGATTCCTTCTTTTGAACGCCAATTTCCCGACATTAAAATAATATCTGTACGTCAAGCGTATAACAATGGGTTGAAAAACACATTGATTGCCCGTGCTTCTTCCAATCGGGTACCTGATGTGGTCCGGATGCACATGGAATGGGTTCCTGATTTTTATCAAAACAAGTTGCTTATGCGTTTAAATAAATTTCCTGATTTCCGGAAAGTCAGCGAAGCGCTTAACAACCGTAAGGCTATATCGGCAGGCTTTCATCAGAATCAGATTTATTCCCTCCCCATGGATATGTATGTACAGGCGGCCATCTTTAACCGGGAACTCTTGAAGCGGTCGGGATATTCGGAGCCCCCTCGGACAATGGAGGAAATTCTGGAGTTGGCCAGGCAAAAGCGCTATATCATCGGACTCGGGGGACTGGATACTTGGAGAACGCTCCCTTTCATATACAGCCTTGGAGGTTCACTGACTGACGCCACGTTCAGCAAGGCAACCGGTTATTTAAACGGAGAAGCGACGGTCCGGGCCGTAGAGAAACTGCGGTTCCTTTATAAGGAAGGGCTGATTGACCGGACGGTGGGGGAAGAAGGCGGCGACAACTGGGAGGGCGTAAAAAGTGGCAACGTGCTGATAACGGGCGAGGGTCCTTGGTTTTATAACATTTGGACCGATACGGAATTGCATAGGGCTTTGAATTGTACAATCCCTATACCTTTTCCCCATGACAAAGGGCCTTCTCCTATTATAGCAGGCGAAGATTTGGTCATCATGAAGGGAAGCAAGCAACCGGAGGCTGCTTGGACATTTCTGAAATGGATGACCGGCAAAGAAGCTCAGTTAACGATGTCGAGAACCGGGCTTTTCCCGACTAATTTGGAAGCTTCCAAATCGATGAAAAAGGATCGGGATTCGTACATCTATCCCTATCAAGAGGCTCTGGACTATGCTTTCCAGAGGCCGTCGATAAAAAATTGGGGTGAAATCGATGAGGTCTACACCCTCTATATGCGTCAAATATTCGGGGGTGAAATCTCAGTGAAGGATGGACTGACGCGTGCCGCAGAAGAAATCGACCGGTTGTTGTCCGTTCCCGGTTATGAGTGATTGCATAAAAAACGGGTTGGAGATCAAGCGTCTCCAACCCGTTTTCTGTGTCAGGCTTATGCCTGCGGTTCGTATTAATTGTTTCCGAAATTCGTTTGAATGTTCACTTTGTGGTTCTCGTTTACAGGGATTTTGACATACAGTACGTTTTCTTTAGCATCGAAATAGTATGCTCTTTCTTGTTGGTTCAGTTCCTCGATACTGCCTGCTCTCGAGTATTTGTTTTCAGCTGCCTGCACTTTTTTCGGCTCTTCTGCCCCATGCAGCTTTAACGTGTAGGACTGAATGTCGGATGCGAAGTTTTGAGCTTTTTTGTACTGCTCGAATTCGATATGGTTGCCCTTCTTTTCCACATGGAAGTCGGTAACATTGAACTCGCCTCTTGTGTAATCCTCTGTGCTTGCATCGTCCTCATAAAAGCTATAAGATGCATCGTTGTTAAGATAGGTGTCCAGCGTCAGATTCGTCAGCTTTTTCTCCCCGGTGTACTGCTGAACTTCGCGGCGTGGGATGATCGAGTCTTGCTTTACGTAGATCGGAAGCGTTCCAAGGTCGGCTTGTTTCATAATCGATTGGCCGCCTTCAAACTCTTCGCCGGTCCAGTAATCCACCCATCTAGCGCCGGCCGGGAAGTAAACGCTGCGGGACGTTGCGCCTTGAGTAACCACCGGAGCGATCATAATCGAGTCACCGAACATAACTTGGTCTTCGATGTTATAGGTGTTCGGGTCATCCTGGAATTGAAACACAAGCGGCTGCTGAATGAGATTACCGGTATCATGCGCACGTTTGAATGCGTTGTACAGATATGGCATCAGTTCATACCGTAAAGAAATATATTTACGGCTGATATCCTCTACTTCCTTGCCGAATTGCCACGGTTCTTGCCTTTGCATGTAAGACTCTGTCGTCGCGGGGCTCTTACCGTCATTATTATAATGGTCGCGAGCGAGCGGCGTGAAGGCACCGAGTTCAACCCAGCGTGCAAACAATTCCGGAGTAGCTTTTTCACCTAAATATGCATTTTTCGAAAAACCGCCAATATCGTTGCCGATGAACGGGTAACCTGCCAATCCACTATTGGCATTCTGCGACATTGTCAATTTGAGATGTTCCCAAGTGCTGTGGTTATCGCCGGTCCAGGTTGCAGTATACCGCTGTGTTCCCGTAAATACAGCCCGCGATAGCACAAACGGTCGGACATTCGGTTTAAGGAGCTTGAATGCGTCGTGTGTCGCTTCGTCCTCCAGATGCGCATAAATGTTATGAACTTCTTCATGCGTTTTTTTGCTGCCGTCGTCAGCTTCAAAGATTTTATCCAGCGGCAACGTCCAGTGGTCTTCTTCACTGAAATTGACCGGTTCATTCATGTCGTTCCAAATGCCATCCACGCCTTTGTCAAACATCGCTTTTTGCTGCAACGCCCACCAATCGCGTGTTTCTTTTTTCAGGAAATTAGGGAAAACGGATTTAGACGGGACGCCCCACGGCCAAACTTTACCCAAAAAGTTGCTGCCGTCGGGATTTTTAACCCAGAGATCTTTCTGGGTCCCTTCCGTATAAGGACGGTATTCAGGTTGTCCCGGGTCAGGTACCCTGATAGCCGGATCTATGATCGTGGTGTGATGGAAATTCAACTCATCCATCAGTTTGTTCAGCCCGTCGGGATTGGGGAAATTTTCTCCCCATTCAAAATTTTTATAGTCGTTCATCCATTCGATATCCAGAAAAAGATTATCCGCCGGTATTTTCTTTTCGCGGTATGTTCTGGCTACCTCCTCAACGTCGGACTGATGATAACCCCAGCTTGCCTGGTGAAAGCCCAACGCCCACTCTGGAGGCATTTCGATTTTGCCTGTCAAATCAGTATAACGGTCAACGACGTCTTTGATCTCCGGCCCATTGAAGAAATAATAAGTCAATTTCCCGCCATCGGCGTAGAAGTAATAGTAATCGTCGCTTTCTTTTGCCAAGTTATAATAAGAGCGCCATGTATTATCGAATAAAATACCGTACGCCTTTTTGTCTTTCAAACCGATAAAGAACGGAATGGAGGAGTAACCGTATTTCGACTCATACGGGTACGGGTCCTGATGCCATACGCCGATTTCGTCACCGCGGTGGTTCAAGCCGGAGGCTTTCTCGCCGAAACCGTAAAAGTTTTCGCTGTTATCGGTTTTCTTGAACACGTACGGCTTCCCGTTTTCGTAACCAACGCCTTGCTCCGCGTCCTCGTTAATCACATTCCCGTCTTTATCCATATATTTGACGCCGAACGGGCTTTTCTTGATGTCTACCGTTAAGCTGTCGGTGGTGATAACGATATTTTCATTGTTTTCCACCACTTTTAACTTTTTCGGAGTAGGCCAATCTTTCTTAGCAATCCCAACGGAGGTATATTCCTTCTCTCCTTTAGGTAAGAGGGACACCTTGGACATATCGGATGTGAGCATCCGGATGTAAGCTTCCTGTTCACCTAAATTCAGCTTCACGCCATTTTCCAACTTCTCTACACTTTGTACTGTCATCGGTTTTTGCAGATTGCTTTTAACGAGGGGCCTTTCATCGTGCGGCTGCATGTCCGCATACACCGGTTGGGCAAGATAGAGCTGTGAAAGGGTACTACCTGAGAGTAAAACTGTAGTTGCCAAAATTATTGGCGACAATTTCTTCGTTAGCTTCATTTGACTTCTCTCCTTGTCATTAAATTTAATAAGTATGATAAACGTTGACTTAAAATAAATTGATTGTTTAAATTCTCCCCTCTCTCCGTCCGGGAATTACCCCTGAAAGTGGGGCTAATAAAAGGGTAGATGTTAAACTCAACCGATACAATGGAGAGTTCGTACCAAAAAAGTATCTGAGGACGTCAGAGTGAATTGGAAGCGCTTGTTAGTAAATTTGTTTTGGTTTGGGTGAGGTGACGTAAATGTTGGTACATAGCGGATTTGTACAGCTTAATGAAATATGGAATGCTGCCGAAAAAAATTTATTCTCTACTCTTTTGAATGGAGAAATATGGGATTCAGTAGTTCTTTAGAATGTGGGAAATTCGGGAATGGATGATAAAGAATTTTGTGCTGCTTTACTATATCAATATAATTTGAGTAATATTTTGCATTGCGCCGACAAAATTAACTTAATATACAATAAAACAGTAAAGTGTAAAAACCTCGCATGCCAGCACCAAATATTCCAGTTGGTTGTACTATTCACCCCATTATGTAAACTTAATGGTAAGGAATACCATCAAACTACGGGAATAAGCTTCTTGAAATTAGCAGATCTGGGGGGAATGCAATGTACCGAGTTCTAATCGTGGATGATGAGCCGATCATCCGCAACGGAATTGAAGCCTTTATCGATTGGGAAAATGAGGGGTTGTCGGTGGAAGCCATTTGTGCCAACGGGACAGTGGCTCTGACTGCTCTGGAGAACCGTCCCGTCGATATTCTCATCACGGATATCCAAATGCCTTTAATGAGCGGCATTGAACTAATGAAGCAAGCGTTCGAGCTTTACCCTTGGCTTAAAGTGATCATGATCAGCAGTTACAGTGATTTTGAATATGTAAAAGAGGGTCTCAAACTAGGCGCCGTCGATTACTTGCTGAAGTCGGCATTGAAACCGGGAGAGCTTCTTGCCGTCCTTCATAGATGTATCTCCATGCTGAATGAAGAACGCCGGAAGGAAACGGAATTCCAACAGGGGGTCATCTACCGGGAACGGAAATCTATCGAACAGGAAATCAAAAGGCTGATCGTTCAAGAACAGGACCTGCTTTCTTTAATCGATTGGGCTCCCGCATGGTTCGAACAACGCTATGCTTGTGTCTATCTTATACTGGATGGAGCAGAGGAATTAAAGGAAAATTGTGGATGTTTGAATGTGCAATTACTGATGGAGGATTTGCAGGAGTTGTTTTATGTGCAGGTGGATGAGGGAGCCGCAATGCTGATGGGGGAAAGCGGCATGTTTCTTGTATTTCCGAACAACGTCGGGGACGCTGAGCTTCGACTCCGTTATTGGAAGCAATTCGTGGAAACGGAATTGGAAATTTCCATATCTGCCGGCTTCACTATTGAGCAAGGAATCTGCCGAATTCCGAATGGATTTGTCGGCAGCCGCATGGCCTGCCAAAGAAGATTTTTGGAAGGCCTGGGCGGCATAAATGTGTGGGAAGAATCAACAGAAAACAAGGGAATAGCACAAGTGTCGACGACTGAATCGGAACCGCCTGATTGGAAGTCTTTTTTTGAAATCATCCGCAACGGGGATCCGATTTCCTCTGCGATGGAGAATGCAGTGGAACGTTGGAAAGGCATGGGGTCGAATCCGGAACAAGTAAAGCACGAGGCTAACGATCTTCTCACGGATATTTATGAACTGCAGGCAGACGCAGGACCACCACTTTCCGAACTGCTTGATTTGCTTGAACGGACGGAGACGCTGGATCAAATCTTATCGCTTCTGAAACGCGGACTCGAAGATATCGGGAAGACCTTTATTCCGAAACTGGCCGATAAAGGAAACGGAGGGCAACTCATCACGAAGGCGCTGGAATATATAACCAATCATTATAGCGAGAACTTGACGCTGCAGATCGTAGCGGATACTGTGCATCTCAGTAAAAATTATTTCAGTCTCCTTTTCAAAAAACAAACGGGTCAAAACTTTATCGATTATCTGATTGAGCTGCGGATTCGGGAAGCAAAGCGCCTTTTGGCTGAGGAGGACGTCCGCATAACTGATATCTCTGAAATCGCAGGGTTCAATGATGTGAATTATTTCAGAAAACTTTTTAAAAAAATGACCGGTTTGACCCCTTTGGAATACAGGGAAAGACATCAGGGAACAGATTCGCAGTTGGAGCAGGTGACTAAACAAATTAGTGAAAAGACGGCTGTGAATGAAGTGTCGTTGGAAGTGAAGTAAACCAGATCATACACGAATTCATGTGAACTCCAAGTCCGCTTGTTCTGGCAAGCTGCAGCTTGGAGTTTTTGGTCGTTTAGCGGAACGATGAGAGTTACTCTTGTTCTACTCTTATTGTCCGGCATTCTGTCGGCAAGCGAATCCCGCTGCACTTGACTTCGATCTTGCTCTAGGGCCTATAATGAAGATAACGTACCTGAATCCAAGGTTCACCTAAAATAAGGCGGAGGTCAAACCCTATGAGCCTCAACATACAGTATACGATTGGCCAAGTGGCAGAGAAGTCCAATTTGTCGATCCACACCTTAAGATATTATGAAAAAGAGGGCATCCTGCCGTTCATCAAACGAAACGAGAGTGGCATCCGCATTTATGAAGATGAGCATATCGAGTGGCTTAAATTCATATGCTGCCTCCGCGATACGGGCATGTCCATATCACAGCTGAAGGAATTTGTCGAGCTTACCGTGCAGGGCGACGCAACCATCGAAGAGCGTATACAAATGCTTGAGCTGCAGAAGAAAACCGTTCAAGACCAGGTCAACACCCTGATGTCCTATATCGGGATGATTGACTTCAAGATCGATAGGTATTCCAAAGAAAAAGACGGGATCAAGAGCACCGGACAACCAGAGTAAAAATCCTATACAAAAGGGACGAACCGAAGTGTTTCGGCTCATCCCTTTTTTATGCTGCTTATTTCTGAATTGGGTAACGATCTTCAATATAAACGCTTGGGTTCCATAATGGATACTCCGGCTGCAGACGGCTGACTTGATCAAGACGGGACAATTCATCCTCGTTCAAAACAATACCGGATGCTCCAAGATTGTCCTGAAGCTGGTCAGGACGTTTGGCTCCGACAATCACGCTTGTGACGGCCGGTTGATTCAGCAGCCAGGCCAGTGCGATTCTGGCGACCGAGGTTTCCCGCGTCTTGGCGATCTCCTGCAAGACGTCAATCAGGACATAACCCTTCTCCCGGTCAACCGGAGGAAAATCGAATTTGTTGCGCCGGTCATCCGCCCCGCCTTGGTTGTCCCGCGTATACTTGCCCGACAGAAATCCACCGGCCAACGGACTCCACACAAGCAGGCCCATCTTCTGATCCTGAAGCACAGGGATGATATCCCGCTCAACGTCGCGTCCGGCGAGCGAATAATAAGATTGGGTCGTTTGGAAGGCATGCAGGCCCAGTTGACGGGAAACGCCGTTCGCCTTCATCATCTGCCAGCCCTGCAGGTTGGAGCAGCCGATATATCTTACTTTACCGCTGCGAACGAGATCGTCCAGCGCGCGCAAGGTCTCTTCCCAGTCCGTAAGCGGGTCGGGGGCATGAATCTGATAAAGGTCGATGTAATCTGTTCCAAGACGCTTGAGGCTTTCTTCCGCTTGCTGGATAATATGGCCTCTCGATAATCCTACCTGGTTCGGACCCGGCCCCATTCGGAATCTTACCTTGGTCGCGATCACCGCTTCATGCCGCTTGCCTTTGAGCGAACGCCCCAAAATCTCTTCCGACTCACCCACGCCGTACACATTAGCGGTATCAAAAAAATTAAGGCCTGCTTCGAGCGCTTTATTCACAAGCTGCCCAGCCGCCTGCTCATCAAGAGCCCCCATTACAGAACTCATCGGATCATTTTTGCCGCCGAACGTCATCGTGCCGAGACAGAATTCCGATACCATCAGACCCGTGCCGCCTAGCTGTTTGTATTTCATGCTTCATCTCTCCCTTGCTGATTGATTATGTCCTAGCAAAATCATCATAATACCTAGAGTTTACTCTAGGTCAAGACTTGTATTTTGGCGATTATTCTTATTGGGAACAAAGTAGTATTTGGGAAAAATAGCATGGCAGAAATTTGCAACCTATTGTACAATTTTGGGGAAAGTAAAACTTTTTGACTACATATAAAGCACTAGTTATAAAGAAACCAAGTGCTTGAACAAAGGCAAACCCGTTCGAAAGTCGGGGGCGCAAAGCCACGGGCCTACCGTCATGATCCAATCATGACCTGGCAGCCGGGTTGCTCAAGAGGCTTGGTTTTTTGTTGTCATTAGTGGGGGGATTGGAGATTTATGAGGAGCGTATTGAAGAAATGCATGGTGGGATTATTAGTCACGGGATTACTAGCGGCAGGGACAGTATCCTCCGGGCAGCCGGTATCCGCTGAGACGGTCTACACCTACAAGGATAAATTGTCCTCGTTCACTGTTGAGGGAAGCAATGTCCGAATATCGGGGACACATGTGGTCTGGCGGTCCAGAGCCGCAAATTATGCCGGACAAATCTATTATGGCAACACGGATACCGGTCAAAAGCTAGAGATAACGAGCCATGGCAAACCAACCGATACGCCTGTCGTCGGCGTTAATGGAAAAGGGGAGCCGATCGTCGTATGGGCTGACAAAAGAGACCAAAACGCCGGCGCCGGCAATCTGAACTGGGATATCTACAGCTACAATGTCAAGACAAGAACCGAGTCCAAACTAAATACGGATGTCGGCCAGCATCGCATACCTTCCATAGACGGCAATTATGTTGTCTGGCAGACAAATCCTCAATACGAAATGTACTTATATGACCTGGCGAATGGCACCTTGAAGGATCTGGGAGAAGGGCGAGACCCGATCGTTGGGAAAGGACGCATTGTCTACAAAGGGGCTTTGGATGGCGATCTGTATGAATATGAGATTTCGTCCGGGACAAGCCGGAAGCTTCTTGACCTGCCGGGCACCTCTTATGTAGAGCGGTTCGTATTCAATGGCGAAGAAATTTTATGGAAGCAGCGTGACCTGGACGGAAATGGGAAGTATACGTTTCTTGATCTGGGAGTAAGTAATCCGCAGCCGGTGGATTTGACCCAGCCGGTTCCGCCAGGCAAAACCGAATACGCGGAAATGAGTATTTCTGGCGGAACGGCAGCCTGGCTGGAGGCCAGCGGCGACAAGGCTATAGTACGGAGCGCGGATTTAGCGACCGGGAACCTGTACAGCTTGGGCGTTATCACACCTTCGCAATTCATCGGCTTCAATGGAGAAGAGCTTGCTCTGGTTGCGGGCGGCAAGCTGGCTAGCCGGGAAATCGTTCGGAGCGAATCGGCTGCTTCGACCGCTGGGGGCGCTGCGCTTCAGCCGGAAGGCGATCTTATCGGCCCGGGTGGCGGAGTGGCAGCGAGTGGACAAGCCGTACGGCTCGTGTTCGAACCGGGAACCTTCGGCAAGGATACACGAGTCGTATTGAAGCCAAGCAGAGCGGTCACAGCGCCTAATAAAGCAATGACATGGCTTGGAGTGGCCTGGACATGGACGTCCGAAGCGAAGCTTGAAAAGCCTGCCCTGCTTACCTTTGAATTAGAGCAAGCCGCTGCAACGGCTGACCGTGCTAACCGGACAGGCATTTACCGTTATAACGAGGATACCGGAAAGTGGATTTACGTCGGCGGAACATTCGACGTCTCTTGGCGGAACATTCGGACCCAAGTTCAAGAGCCTGGTTTGTACGCTCTGTTCCTATACGAGCCTTCATTCACGGATATGAAGACCCATTGGGCAAAAGACGAGGTTGAAGTGCTGGCATCCAGATGGATCGTGAATGGCATGAATACAGGACGCTTCGAGCCCGGCCAATCGGTTACGCGTGCCCAGTTTGCCAAGATGCTGGTTGAAGCTGCGGGTCTCAGAGGCCCGAAGCAGGGGACATCTTCATTTAAGGATGTTCCTGCGGGCCACTGGGCTTCGGATGCCGTGGAACAAGCGGCAGCGGCGGGCTGGATCAAAGGCTACGAAGGAAGTTTGTTTAAACCGAACGCCTCCATCACCCGTGAGGAAATGATGGTCATGCTGACGAATGCTGCGTCACTTCGGAAGGAAGAGCCAAGCGAGGCGTTGAACGCCTACGCCGATGCCGCCAAGGTCCATTCATGGGCCCAGCCGTCCGTATTGGCTGCAATCAAGAGCGGACTCATTCAAGGCAGCGGCGACCGTTTGAATCCAAGAGCTACCTGCACAAGAGCAGAGGCTGCGGCCGTTATTTACAGATGGCTGGGTAAGAAAGGGGAAGTGTTTCAATGATTAAGAGAAGGTATGGAAGAAGCCTATTACAAAGGTGGGGCAAGCGGCTTGGACCGGCAATGAGATATTTTCTATCCGTTATTATCGTACTGACGGGATTGCCTCTGCTGCCGAATCAAGACCTGCCGAGAGCCTACGCGGACACTTCGCTACAGATTAACCCTGCCAGCTTTAGTTCGGTGTATGGCGGACAGGCTGCGGTAAATTTCCGCTTTGATAATCCTGATCCGACGGATCCAACGCAGACATCTCATGATACGGTTATTAAACTTGAGCGTAGCGGTTCTACGGTGGCTACATTAAATTCCGGCAGCTATCCGACCGAGACGAATAACACCTTTGTATGGAACGGCAAGATAAGCGGCGAGCCCGCACCGGAAGGCAGCTATACGATTCGAGTAGCGCCCACCCGGTTTCCCAATAACGGCAATTCAGGGAGGGTTGAGGTTGTCAATCCGAAACCACCCGCGCCCAAAGGCTTGCAGGTTATTCCAAACCCGGCAAGTGAGAAGCACATTATCCGCGGCATTGCGGAGATCGGCACCAAAATTGAGCTTAAAATGAAGCGGATTCGGCGGGTAGGCGATAATACGACCTTTGATGACGGCCGGGTAGAGACCTTGGTTTCGGGAGTTGAGGTTAAGCCCCGAACGTCTTCCTGGGCGCTGGATATATCTGCTGACCAGACCTACTTTGGTGATGGTGTGTTCCCGGAACGGACGGACAACCCGGCCTCAAAATATATCGGGGAGTGGGAAATAGAGGTCAAGCTTCCCGCATACGAAATTGCGGAGATTCAGGCCTTTGCTACAAGGGATTTTGACCACAAACGGTCAGCAGGATCGGAGACGCTTCGTGTGCTTCGTTATCCCGCTCCTTCCTGGGGTATCAACTGGGCCGTTGTAGCTAGCTATTATTATAATGTAATCGAGAAAGATGCCATCGTGGGAAAAATCGGCGAGATTGCCAGCTTCAACGGCTTCCCGGTTGAGGACTGCAACGATCAGATCTGCTACGGTCCAATTGATGAGGGCGTTAACCTGTTGATCATGAACCCGCAGCAGGCGGGGGAGATCGGGCGTAAAGACGATGAGCGAATAAAAGAAGAGTTTGCAAACCGAAACGGATATCCAATCTCTGATGCGTTTGACCCGATTAATTTGGCAACAGGCGACTTTGTTTTTACACAGACGAACCTCAGCGTACAAGCGGTCATGCCGCTTGACATGACGCTTACCTACCACAGCAGGGACCGTTATG
This sequence comes from Paenibacillus durus ATCC 35681, assembly GCF_000993825.1. Lineage (NCBI taxonomy): Bacteria > Bacillati > Bacillota > Bacilli > Caryophanales > Paenibacillaceae > Paenibacillus > Paenibacillus durus. The sequence continues at coordinate 4,097,772 of NZ_CP011114.1, read as the reverse complement.
ACGGTGACTTTGGGGTAGGCTGGCATCATTCCTTTGAGCGTAAGCTCGAATTCCGGGAGAACGGTGTGCTGTATGTCATATCGCCGGAAGGAGCAAGACATCGCTTCGACCCGGCCGGAGACGGCCGTTACGAAGGACCGGACGGCTTGTACGATACCCTTGTCCGCAATAGCGACGGTACCTATACGCAGCAAACGCCGGATAGGCTTACCTATACCTATCGCAGAGACGGAAAGCTGTACCGAATCGATGATAGCAACGGGAACCGAATTCAGTTGTCTTATTATGGCAGCCTGCTCACCGAGATCGCCACGGAGGGCGCGAAGCTTACGCTCACTTACGGATCAGGCGGTAAAATCGTCCGGGTAACCGATAATACGGGCCGGCACGCAGACTATGAGTACGATGCCGTAAATCATGATCTGACGGCGATGATTTTACCGGACGGCGCCAGAATCGCCTATACCTACGATGAGAAGCATCGCATGACGGGCATTAAAAACCCGAATGAAACGTCGGAGCTGCTTAACGAGTACGACGATCAGGACCGGGTTGTACGGCAGCGGGATTTCGCCGGCGTCTGGGGAGACATTGAATATATTCCTGATTCCAAAAAGACGGTAACGACGGATGCGCTTGGCCGAAAGACCGTGTACGAGTATGACGAGCGGTACCGTAAAACAGCGGTAACCTATGACGATGGCACGACCGAGCGGTTCCAATACGACAAGAATGATAACATGACCCGGATGACCGACCGCAACGGTTCGGAATGGGATTATCAGTATGATGGAAACGGCAATCTCATTCGGGCGCAGGACCCGGAAGGCTATCAGACGGAAATCAGATACAATGACTTCAATCTTCCGGAGGAGATCACAGACCCGCTTGGACGCAAGACGGTACTGAGCTATGACGGCAAAGGAAATCTCACCGCCATCACCGATGCGCTCGGCGGAGTTTCCAAGATCACAGTCAATGATAAGGGAGTTCCGGAATCAACCATTAACGCCAAGGGCGAGACGACATCGATTCAGAACGATCCGCACGGATTCGCCAGTCTGTTTACGGACCCGCTTGGCAACCGGCAGGAGTTGGTGCGTGATCCGCTTCACCGAGTCACAGAGATCGTGGATGCGCTCGGGCACCGGACGAAGCTCCAATACGATCCGAGGGACCGGGTTACGGCGCGGATTGATGCGCTGGGACATACGGAACGATATGAATATGATAAGGACAGCAATCTTATCGGCTATACCGATACTGGCGGTTCCCGAACCGCATACGGCTACGATAGCTATGCCAGACTGTCGTCCGAGACCGATGCCCTGGGCAACACGACCAGTTATTCGTATGATAAGGTCGGAAATATGATCGAACAGACGGATGCGGCAGGCTCGAAGACAGTTTATGAGTATGATTCGAGCAACCGGATCGCGTCCATGACAGATCCGGAAGGGAATGTCAGCACATATGAGTACGATGGCAACGGGAACGTAATCGTCGTAAATCAGCCTAATGACAGCACGATCCGGATTGAATATGACAAACGAAATCTGCCTGTGAAGATGACCGATGCGGCTGGCGGAGTAACCACCTTCAGCTACGATGCGGCAGGCCAGCTGACGCAGGAGATAGACCCGCTCGGTCACGGAGTGCACTATGCTTACGACGCATTAGGAAGGCTGACCGAGGAGAAGGACGCGCTGGGCCAAGTCACGTCCTATGGATATGACGAAGCCGGCCAGTTGGTCCGAACCGTGAAGCCGAACGGTGCGGAGTGGAAGCTGGATTACGATGCCCGGGGCATGCTGGTGAAGGTTACCGATCCTTTGGGCCAGACGTCGACAATGAATCGTGACGCATTGGGTCAAGTAACCGGACTGGCTGATGAGGCCGGCAAGGTAACGTCTTATGAGTATGACGCGCTTGGCAGGGTAACAAGACTCGTTGATCCGCTGGGACATGTGACGGAGCTCACCTATGATGCCCGTGGACAACTGACAGGTCTTAAGGATGCCAAAGGGCAGTCGACCCGGTATGACTATGATGCGCTGGGCCGCCTGCTGGAGGTAACGAATGCGCTTGGCCATACGACAGCCTACAAATATGACGCGCTAGGCAATATTACATCTAAAACGGATGCTTTGGGTCGGGTTACGACATATGGTTATAATCGCCGCAGTGAACTGATTCGTGAGGCGGGTCCGCTGGGACGTATAACGGAACTTGCCTACGATAGTATGGGCAACATGACTGGTATGACAGCGCCGGATGGTAAGCTGACCAGTTATGCTTATGACAAACTGAGCAGATTGACGGGTATCGCATACCCGGATGGAAAAGAAGTCGGTTACGAGTATGACGCTGCCGGCCGCAGAACACGGATGACGGATGAATTGGGAACGACAACGTATGCTTACGATGCCCTGAACCGTCTTACGCAGGTTACAGATTCTAATCAGAGAACGATTAAGTATGACTGGACGGCAACCGGTCAGCGCAGCCGGATCGAATATCCGGATGGCACTTCCGTCTCTTACCAGTATGATCTGCTGGACAGAATGACCGGAGTAACCGATGCCGAGGGCCGGACGACGACCTATGACTACGATGCCCGGGGATTGCTTGTTTCCAAGAAGCTTCCGACTCTGGGAGAGAGCACCTACACCTATGACGACGCTGGCCAACTGCTTCAGCTGACACACAGCAATCAGTTCCAGAAGATCTTGGAGCAGTTGACCTATTCGTACGATCCTGTCGGCAACCGTATACGCAGTGAACGGAAATCAGACGGCAACGATGAAGAGGATTCGGACGAAAATGACAGTGAGGAACGAATCGTAACGGATTATGCGTATGATGCGTTGAACCAACTGGTAGAGGTACAGACACAGAATCCGCAGTCCGCTGATCAGCCTGCAATCACTCGCTATAAGTATGATGCTGTGGGGAACCGGATGCAGAAAACGAGCCAGTGGGGCGAATTGGCGCAAAAGGAGTCCTACACCTATGATGAAGCGGATCATCTGACGGAGTTGGCGACCGATGACGAGATTAATGACTACCTGTATGACCCTCGTGGCAATTTGCTGGAAGTCCTGCAGAAGCGCCTGCAGCTGCCGGAGGTAGAAGAAGATGATGAACATCCTTCGGTAACCGATGACGTTTATGAAGCGCCATCTGACAAGGCTGCTGAGGTGACGGGTACTGCCCCGCTTCTTGCCGCTAAGGACGCTGAGTCATGGTCGGAGCCGGAATCCATCGAGCAATATGTATGGAACGGAGCCAACCGGCTAATCCAGCAAACCAATGCCAAAGGCGATATTACCCGCTATGCCTACGACGGCGATGGAAACCGGATGAAGATGACCATCGACTATGCCCATGGCGGAAAAGGGAATGGCAACGGAAACGGCAATGGAAACGGTAATGGTAACAATGGTAACGGCAATGGAAATGGTAATGGTAATGGTAATGGTAATGGTAATGGTAACAATGGTAACGGTAACGGAAATGGGTGGGATAACTGCAAAGTCGTGCCGCCGGGCTTCATTCCACCGGGACTTGCCAAGAAGTGCGGTCAGACGGATGAAGAATATCCGGATCTGCATCCGGGCGGACCGCGGGACGGATGGGAGAAGCAGTACAAGAAAGAGCACTGGGAACTGAACTTCACCAATGACGTCAGTCTGGCGCTGCCTGAGCCTCTCCAGGTTACGGAAGCAGACAGCAGTAAATGGAAAGAGTCCTATGTATACGGAGCCGGGGGCGAGCGCCTCAGCATGACCTACCTGCCAGCTTACGATGATAACAACGGCTGGGAACCGACGCCTGGAGCTGGTGGAGCTGAACCGGGTGTGCAGCCGAAGACGCTATGGTACATGCAAGATGCGCTTGGCAGCACTCTTGGACTTGTGGAGAAAGACGGACGTGTATCCTCACGCTACCACTACGACGAATTCGGCGTACCGCAGGACGCGAAGAAATTCGATCTCAACTGGCCGGGGCCGGATAACTTGTTCGGTTACACGGGACTGGGTTATGATTTTACCAGCAGCAATACGTATGCCAGAGCACGATACTATAAGCCTGAGTTTGGCAGGTTTGTAAGTGAGGATACGTATAGAGGGGATATTTGGAATCCGCAGAGTTTGAATTTGTATAATTATGTTAATAACAATCCTCTAAGATATGTGGACCCAACAGGCCATCAAGCATTAGAAAAGTCTGTTGAAGAGGCAATGAAAGAGTTTAGGCTTATAATTGGGGGTGCAGGTAAAGGAGCTAAACAAGGTAAGAAAGGTGGTGCTTTGGGAACTATTGTTGGAGGGATTATCGGAGCATTATTCTTAAATGCTACTCCAGCAGGTGAAAGCCAGCAATCAATAAATCAGAATAAAGCAGAAAGATTGAATCTGCCGTTGATTAGTCCTGAACAACTCGAGAAATTAAACAAAAATAATGGTGGTTTTTATGCATATAGGTCGATTAATGATGTGGATATAGATATGATAGCAGCTGGGAAGGGGATTATAGCAAAAGACCCTATGGGAACTTGGTCTGCTGAAGAACATATACTTTATGGGAGTGACGAAGAGGCATGGGTAAATGATCCATGGCTTTCAACCACAGCAGATCCAACAGTTGCATTTAATAAATATAATGGTAATCGAAATGGCGTTATAGTGATAGATCTTAGTAAAATACAAAGCAATAAACTGTATTTCTCCATATTAAATTTAAAGCCTGGTACTAGAGCTTACAAATTAGCTTATGAAGATAAAGAGATTTTAATTAAATATAGTATCCCTCAAAGTGCAATTGTTGGTGTTATATTTTCTAACTAATGATAAACACTCTAAGAAATAAGGAGGAAAATACATGGATGAGAGAATGGAAGAAATAATGATTTTGCTTGATTCAATTGCTACTGAGATCATTGTCCCATTAAGAAGTAAAATCATAAATGAACCTGCGTTCAATAAACTGTATGAAATAATGGATGAGTTACAGGATTTGCTTCGCAATGAGAAAAAAGTTGAAAAAGATCTAGTAGCTATTTTATTTTTGATTTATACACAATTAGGTACTCAATCAAGATATGTACCAGAAGAAGATAAAAAAAGATTCACTCCTTATATTAGTAAAATGAGAGAAAAGATGAGGAATATATTTGGGAAAGCTTTACAGAATGAAGGGGCATAAAAAATGGTTTAAAATTATTGATTAGTTTCCTCTAAAACAAACTACATGCGAATTTTTTATTCCCTGTGGTTTGTTTTTTCTTTATTTAATACATGATGAAACGATAAATCATAATAAAATTACAAAACGTAATCAATTTATTAATTTCTTACAAGATACATGTAACATGTAGCGAGTTAAACTGGGACTAAGACAAACGGCAAAATGTCTTAAACGCAATTTTCGTAAAGCAAAACGGTATTCGCCGGTCATAGAGAGTAACAAGTATTAGCCAAATAAAACAGGTAGTTCACTATGACAGCAGTAAATGGAAACAGTCCTATGTCTATGGAGCCGGGGGAGAGCGCCTCAGCATGACCTACCTGCCAGCTTACGATGATAACAACGGCTGGGAACCGACGTCTGGAGCTGGCGGAGCTGAACCGGGTGTGCAGCCGAAGACGCTATGGTACATGCAAGATGCGCTTGGCAGCACCTTGGGACTTGTGGAGAAGGATGGGCGTGTATCCTCCCGCTACCATTACGCGAATTCGGCGTGCCGCAGGACGCGAAGAAGTTCGATCTTAACTGGCCGGGGCCGGATAACTTGTTCGGTTACACGGGACTGGGTTATGATTTTACCAGCAGCAATACGTATGCCAGAGCGCGTTACTACGAGCCTGAGATCGGCAGGTTTGTAAGTGAGGATACGTATAGAGGGCAGATTGATGATCCGCAGAGTTTGAATTTGTATACGTATGTGGGGAATAATCCTCCTAAATATACTGATCCTTCGGGTAATTGTTTTTGGGATGCTTGTATCTTAGAGGGAACTGCGGCTGCGGCATTAGTTGAGGGGGGCATATTTGTAATAGGGGCTTCAAGCATAATTATATGGAATCATTCAAATGCTGCTCCAGTAGAAGTACCTGGAACGGATAAACCCAAGCTTACAGTAATAGAGGGGGGAAGAACTCTAATAATAAAAATCAGACTCGACAGGTACCTACACCAAAAGTTCAACCTAATAAGGATGAGGACAGGAATGATAAAAATAGAGTAATACTCTATCATTATACTGATAAAAAGGGATATGAAGGGATATGAAGGGATATGAAGGTATATTAAGCAGTCGTCAGATAAATCCTTCACTTAAATCTGTAAGACCAAAGGATGCACGATATGGAGATGGGGTTTATCTAACTGATATTGCTCCAAATACAATGTCATACCAAGATCTATCACAGAAACTCTATAATAATAGAAATCAAACTAATAAGACCTATTATTTTATTGCCATTGATATCACCGATCTTATAATTAAATACGGAAGGGATAACGTATATATTTACTTATCACAAACGCCACTTGATATAAGTGATCGACTTGTCAATGCAGGTTACAATCGAGGAACAACTGCCCCAAATATAAAACCATAAATGTCACATAGAAGTGGAATAACAATATCATTGAAGGAGATGGAAAAACTATGGAGTTCTTAAAATATGAGCCTGAATTTTCTCCAATCAGTGTCTTTATAACTAGATTCTTTGATAATAAAAGTAAAAAATTAGTATACGAACAAGAAACTAAATTCCCTATCCCCACACTTATTACAGATGATAATATTGAGATTTTTGAAAAAGAGTATTTAGTCAAGGAAAGAAAATTCGCATTTAATGAAGATGCATTTATGACTATCTACTATTTGGAGGAATTAGTTTATAGATCAATTACCTAACTAATTACAAAACCACAAGCGACTTACACTCGCTTGTGGTTTTTCTCTCTTGCGTTGATGCATTTGCAATAAAGAAATCTAGCAGTATATGTACGGGCTGATGTAGAACATGGAAAATAGATCGTATCACCACTACGACAAATTCGTATCCCGACCGCGTTACTACGAGCCTGAGATTGACAGGTTTGTAAGTGAGGATTCGTATAAAGGAAATGCTTAGAATCCACAGAGCCAGAATCTTTATACGTATGTGCAAAATAATTCACTCTTTTATGTAGATCCGAGTGGTATGGCTCCAGTTTTTTAAGAAACGGATGGGGAATCACAAATGGAAAGAGATAGTTCAACATCCTGATACCACCGTAAAAGCTATTGAAGTAAACGCTGACCTTGATATAAAAGTGTCGGGTAAAGGCACATATTTTAGTGCTAGAAATGAAGCATTAAGGGCCGCCGAGCAAGAAGTCATCAATAAATATAAACAACAGAAGATAAACTTACTAAATGTAGATAATGCCGCTACTAAAGAAAATATGAGCACCTGGAAACCTCGTCATTCGGTTAAATTCGATATTAGATCTTCAAAATTGGCTTTAAAAGGTGGTAATCGAATAAACTCTGCTATTGGAGTATTCGATATTTATAAAACAGCTATGGATTTGAGAAAATCACAATTTATATACGCTCCTTATTATATGCAGGACGATATTGGATACTCGAAAGAAGGCTGGTTCTCCAAAACTAAATATCATAAAACCTATCAGTCAGGTCCGTCTCAAGGAAATAAATTATGATAAGGAAGAGTATAATTTCTGGAAGGCTGAGGGAGAAAGAGCTTTAGGGATATTTGGATGCATGGGAAATTTTTGTTCCAGGATTATTAAACCCCGTACTACCAAATAACTTTGATTAGGAAGGATGAATATATTGTCAGAAGAGCTAATCGTAGATGAGTCTAAATTCACAGAACTCACAACCATAGAACCGCAATATGAGAGTTTGAGCATAAGCAATCCGTCGGAAATACAAGTAGATGTCGAGGCTTTAATTACGCATCTGAAACGGATAAAAGGCATAGATAAAATTGAAAAATTGATAATCGACTATAACTCCTCTTTGGAAAATATTAGTATATTAAGCGCATTTACTAATCTGAAGTCTTTATTTATCTATGGACATCATATTCAATCATTGGATGGGATAGAATCATTTAGTAAAGGTGAATATATTAAAATTCAAACCCACCGCAACCGGCGCAGAGATCTCTCTCAGCTTTCGAATACAAAAGTAAAAAACATTGATCTTTTTGTAGAACGAAAAGAAGATTTCACGGCTCTTGCAAGGTGCAAGGATCTTAAAACCGTAGATATTTATCACTCGATGGAGCCTGATTTAGAGGAATGGAAAGATGTTCGGTTTGAAAGTCTGTCATTTAAAAGCTGCAAATTCAAAGAATTGGGAAATATAGCTGCGATCTCAGGCTTAGATGATATCAGTGTACTGGGTTGTCGCAGCCTGGAACGTTTCACAGGAGATAACAGCAACATCAAACGGCTGGTTTTGGATGGCAGCAAAAAGCTGGATTTAAGTACGCTAAAAACTTTCGAGGGAATTGAAGTGTTAATTGTAAATAGCTGTACCAAGGAAATGAATCTTACAGAGATCAGGGGGTTGAAATACGTCAAGCATATAGATTTCATTTTATGTAATGTGAAGGTCGATTTAATCAACCTGAAAGAGAACTTTCCGAATATAGAATCACTGCATATCTCACAGATGAAAAAAGACTATGGATTGCAATTGAAGGAACTAAATCCTGATGTGGAGATTACAAGTAGATCTTTTAGGCTTGAGTAGCAAAATAGGTTAGTTATCCGATATGGCTTATTTTCGATACACAATAAGGTTGAATGATATAATCTGATGGACGGAGATTGGAAACAGTCACCGTTCATTTTTCAAAAAATTCGTGTTATTTATGATTATAATTTTTTGCTTAATATCTTGTGCCCCAAACGATAAAAAAGGGATTCGTCCTACGATGAATTTAGATGAAGTGTTGAATAAGTTAATTGAGAACAATTTTCCATTCAGAGAGACACGTAATCCAAATTCTAATACAATGAAAAGTCAGTTAGCAACTACCGGATTGTTATTGTTACTCCCACTTTAAATCTAATATTCATTTATGAATACAATGATAAGAAAGCATTAGAGAAAGATCGAGAAACATTGAATAAGAAATTCAAAAAAAATTATTTCGATGGTGATGTTGTTGAAATTATAAAAGAAAATATATATATAGTTACTTCTAAAAACAAAGGCGAAGAAGAATCAAAACTAGAAAGTCAACTGAGTGGTTTTTTCTTAATAAAAAACATTTGACATCCTGAGTATGTCTGGTTGAAATATAGCAGATACATTTCACATGGAGTACAAAGAAGTAGCTGAAAAGATTAGTGTCTTCAAGCAAACCTTTCAAGACTGGATAAAAGAGCGAAGGAAAATACCGAAATTAGTAGTGGGCCCGTAAAATATAAAATGTAATATAGAATAGCCTGCCGTATTAGGTCATTATAATGGGAGACATTTATCAAGTGTACGAGTCGTAATATTTGGTAAGGAGTTGGATTCTGTTGAAGGATAAGTATAAGAAAGAACTGGTCCTTAATAAACGCTTAGACACTGAAACTTATGCTCTTATCACTGGTTTAGCACGTACGCGTAGAATGAAGAGAGACGTTAGTATGCTGTACGTACAGGGGGATATCGAGGCGAATTATGGTGTAGAAGGAGAGTTTTATTTTGAGCCCAATGATTTCAGTAATAATGGTCAAAAAATAGATGATTCTATACTGGATTACAATACCCCTCCGGGTTGCCAACCTGACCTATGGCTGTTTTGGATACCCGCTAATGATGGTTGCAGTTTAATATGGGAGGGGCCTGATGACTCCGATTATATTTTAGATTGGATAGCCTATTTAATTCAAAAAATTTTTGAACCCAGAGAGTATGTACTAAACGGGAAATTTCAAATTTTAACTGAGATAGGATTGGAAACAATAGAAATTAAAGATAATCATATCGTGAATAATGGAAAACCAGTCGTGTTAGACGAAGTATTGTTAAATATAATGATGAAAAGGATGCAGCATTCGAACTCCTCAAATATAAAAGGGAACAAAATAATCAAAATGGAGATGAGTCCAGATCAAAAATGGGCTATAGAGATTGAGGATAAAGACGGTAAAATAGTTGCTGTCTTATCACGTGTTATCAATGGTGCGTCTTTAGAACCTTTCAAGATTTATGATTTAGATTAAAAATTGTTTTCAGCTTATTAACCAACCGGGAGAAGATATTCCGAAGACCGCCCTGCATGCGCAATGTCACATCATCATTTTCAGAAATACGATAAAATTTTCATAAAAATTGATGGTTTTTGATGGAAACCACAGTAGCAATGTTATAGAGGAGGCATCTTGATGATTAATCAACAGACGCTTGAAAGCTATTATGAGAAGAAGGGCAGACTGCAGCAGAATTTTCTGACAAAACAATTTCAGGCGGATCTCCCTAAGTTTTCGGCACATGAGGAGGCGGCTAACTGGTTCAAGGAGCTGTTCGGGGACGACTTCATCTTTGTAGAGAAGACGAAAGCGGCGAATGAAACAGAATTCTACTACCTATACGACATTATTCATGACCGCGAGAGATGGGAACGCAGAGAAAGAGATATTAAGGAGAAGGGCTTTGCGAACGGTTTGGGCATGCTGCTGTGCGCCCAGCGGGTCGATATTTACGAGGACGGTTCGGTAGAGCTGGCATTTTAAAAAAAGGGATTCAGGACAAGCAACCGGTCAATGCGCAGGCAGAGTGCATGGCTGGTTTTTGTTTTCCTATCAGGATAAAGTAAAAGAACAAGCTAGGGGTCATTGCTATGAAACTACTGAAATGCGTTTCGATTCTCATTATCCTTCTTATTTCGTCCGGATGCGGTAACGGTACCACTTCAGCGTCAAAGCAGAGTCCAAACGGGACGGCGGCTCTAAATGCAATCGAATCGGCAGCTCCGGCAGCAATCCCATCAGCGGCTCCAACGGCTATCCCATCGGCATCTCCGGCAGCAATCGGAACGGCAGATCCTAGGGTAGTAGCCCCATCGGCGGTCCCGACGCTAGCTCCACCAGCGGCTGGGGAGAGTGCGGAGTTTTGGGCGAAACTGGATAAAGAGCTCGAAAGTGAAGATTACCGATCCATTGCGGCGGAATTTGAGAAAGTTCCCAATCCAAGCGAGGACCTCACCGCCATGTATAACTTTGCCATGTACAATATTTACGGGCAGGACGGGGACGATGAGAAGTCACTCGAATATTTATACAAAATTCCGGCGGACTACCAGGGCAGACATGCGGATCTCGTATCCTATTGGAAGTTCGTTCATGAATCGTACGCTGAAGGCAAGACGGAGAATATTACGTTTGACGAGTACAAGCAGAAATATTATAAATCCGGCAAAAGCACATTTTAGCACAAAAAAGGTGCAGACTGTCGATGCGCCATTAGCGGGCTAAGAGAAACGGATGCCACTCTTCTAAGGAGCGGGCAGCCGTTTCTTTTTGTTTGGGTTTAAGCTTTCGGAGGCCCAAGTCTTCTTGAAATAGTAAAGAATGTAGATGATCAGCGGGATCACGAAGAAATTGATCAACTGCACATACAGCAGGTAATCAAGAATGTGGAACATATCGAACAGATTTTTGGAAAATAGATAAGAGAAGACGATCGTTAGTCCGCAGACATAATACTCTTTAAATCTTATCTTCATTCCCGACAGCCTGATTAGCTCCATGAACGCAAATAAGCAGACGACATACCGGATATACCAGCCCGCGACAACCTGCAGCATGACAAACAGCTCACCGGCTTCCAAAAAACCGAAAGCGCTGATAATCTGCGTCTGGGTCAGTTTGGGAAAGAGAAGGTCTTCCGCCCGCTCGGGTCCAAAAGTCGTAATCACCCCCAGCATGGAGAAGATCAGCATCTGGATGATGAATAAGAGAGCGATGGTGCTGTGCTTAATGAGTTTGGTTTTGTCCCGGACACTGTCAAGATAGGGAATAAAAATAATGACGCAGCTGAGCGCGCCCAAAATTTTGATGGTGGACAGAAGAAAACCGGCGGTCATTCCATGCTCCAGAATGGGATAGATATGCTTTATTTCTTTATACTTATGCGTAAGGAATCCCAGTGTAATACCGGATATGCTGATGAAAAAGATGACAACCATCGTCGTAATGGTCACGGAGGCAATCCCCTTTTTGACAATATAAACCCCGGACAGGGCAGTAACGGCGACATACACCCATACCGGAGTAAGCAGCTGAAAGCCCGTATGAATGACAATGGCCTCCGCTCCGGCGCTTTCAAATATAGTTAATAGAATGGTCAGCAGAAATAAGCATGCGAAAAAAGCCCCGACCCACTTCCCCAGCGTTTTTGAATAAATATCCAGCAGATTATAATTCCCTGTTTTTTTATGGATCTTCAGAATCAGCCAAACATACAGAAGGATTAGCAGGGACGCCAGAATCATCGCAATCCAGGTGTCTCTCCCGCCAAGCTTGATAAAAGCAGTAGGAAATGTTTTCAATGTTACAACGGCCAGACTGGTAATAATAAAAAATAAATGTTTGGAATTCATGCTTCCCATATAAAACGCCTACTTTCGGAAATAGAGATACTTCTCGCTCCCAGTATTGTCAATAATCAGGAATATTATTCCGGATTCTTGGCATACTACAGCAAAAGGCAGAGAAGGGCGGGGAGGATGATGGCAGTAAAGGAAGCTGAAATAACAGCCCGGTTAAACGGTTGTTTCGATTTTATTAAGCGGGAAATTTATGTTAAGCAGAGTAAGATCATCTTGTTCTATATCGAGACCATTTGCGATTCAACCTATATCAGCCAATATATCATCGATCCTTTAGCTCAATTGCAGGAGTACCCTGTGGCCAAAGAAGAGATCACCACGGCTATTCGCGTCTCTAAATATGATGAAGTATCGGATACCAAGCAGGCTTTTGAGAGTATTCTGTCAGGGAGCCCTGTGGTCATTTTTGAAGCCATGGATTATGCCATTTCCTGTGACGCCAAAAAGATTGAAACCCGAGCCATCGAAAAATCACAATATGAATCCTCCCTGGTGGGTTCAAATGAAAGCTTCAACGAGTTATTGGCCGACAATATCAGCTTAATCAGAAAAAGAATGGCCACAGACAAGCTCAAGTTGGAAGCCTATCCTCTGGGCAAGCAATCAAAGACGCAGGCGGTGCTGTTGTATGTTGAAGGGTCAGCGCCCGATGATCTTGTGGCAACGGTACGGAAAAAGCTGCAGGACATGGACAATGAGATTGTGCTGGATATTCATTATGTGGCGGAAGCGCTAAGTCCGGGGGGCACTTTATTTGACACAATAGGGTTTTCGGACAAGCCGGACTCCGTGGTCGCCAAGCTTTTTGAGGGAAGAATTTCAGTTATGGTAAACGGCACTCCGTTTGCGCTGACCGCGCCGTGCTTTTTTTTTGAGAACCTTCAGGCTCAGGACGACTATTCCACGAATATGCTCTTTGCCTCCTTGCTGCGTTTCGTCAGACTGGGGTCCGTTATGATTTCGCTGCTGCTGCCGGGGTTTTATGTCGCGCTGACGACCCATCATTTTTCGCTCATCCCCTCGGCTTTTGTCTTTAAGCTGGCGGTGTCCCGCTCAGGTGTTCCCTTTCCGACCGTCGTTGAGGTTATCTTGATGTTTCTGTTCTTCGAGCTCTCCAGAGAACCGGACGGCGGCTTCCGAGCCAAATTGGACAGTCGCTCAGTATTGTCGGCGCGTTGATTCTGGGAGATGCCGCCGTAGGCGCGGGGCTTACTTCACAAACGACCGTTGTGGTCACCGGGATTTATGCCATAACCTCTTTTATCAACCCCAGATTCACCTCTGCGGTGTCTGTGTGGTCGATTTTCTCAATCATTATGTCGGCTTGCTTCGGACTGCACGGATTTTATCTGGGCTTCATTCTGCTGGTCGCTCATCTGGCTTCGCTTAGAAGCTGTGACTATCCCTATTTATTTCCGCTTGGGACCGAGAAGTCGTTTCGTGCTGCGAATAAGGATGTATTTGTACGCGGCCCTCTCAGAAAGATATCGAAATCCTTTGTTTACAGGGGCAGAAAATGATGAAGTACATAAAGAAAGTAACGGCACTCCTGCTGGTTCTATTGATACCGTCGTGTTTGCTGACCTCGTGCCTTGGATACAGGGATTTGGATCATGTCGTGTTTGTAACCTCCATTCTGCTTGACCGGGATGATGAGAATAATATCGTGTTCTATTTTGAAACCCTTAACTCCATCCGCAGTTCTTCCATGGAAGCGAATAAGGAGAGGAGAATTATCTATAAAATCGGAATCCAGAACCCCGGCGATGCGCTTAACGATCTGGAAACTTATACTAGCGCGCCCATCACCCTGGCTCATAATAAAGTGCTGATGTTTACGGAGAGATTTGCCCGGGGCGGCCTTGATCAGGCCTTTGAGCTGTTCGAAAGATGGCAGGACTCCAGTGCGCGCACCCTGCTGGGGATTTTCGTGGGGGATCCCGATTTCTATGTTAAGCCGAACCATCAGGACGAAATGATGACAGGACTGTACCTGTACGACATGCTCGGCGATATGCAATCCGTGACGTCGAATGGGGTTAAGATCAATATTAAGGAATTCATGAGCCAAAAATACCTTGGAAGTCACATTAACACCGTCCCGATTATCAATGTGTCCAAAGATGAGGTAACTGAAGGCCAATATTATCTGGATGGTCTGGGACTGATTAAGAATTATAAGCTCATCGGCAAATTGAACAGCGAAGAGACCGGTTACTATAACTTTTTGGTGGGCAAAGAGGTATCGGGTAATATCAACACGAAGAATCCCGAAGATGAGACGAAGACCGTATCTCTGATGCTGCAAAATAATAAGCGCTATAAGTCGGAGGTTAAGCTTGAAAACGATGTCTTGAAGCTAAAAGTCAAAGTAAAGCTCAGCACAGAAATATCCGCTATCCAAGGCAGGCTCGAACTGACGGACGAAGCGATTGCCAAAATGGAGGAAACGATGGAGGAAAAGCTGGAGCGGAACTGCCAGAAGATGTTCCAGGAATGGAAGAATAAAAAGGTTGATATTTTTGAAGTTCAGGAGAAGTTTGAACGCAAATATCCAGCCGACAAAAGGAAAAACATTATTGAAAATACGGAACTGCAAATCGATTTTAAGGTGAATATTACCGGGACATCTGCGGTTAGGGACGCAACCTAAAGAAAGGCGTATTCGCCGCAGCGTCCGTTATTCAGCGCTGATCTATCGCCGCTTGTGGATGCGGGGGAAGACTGCCGGAAGGCAAGTTGACTTTCGCTGTCTTCTTGCGATACCATATGCATGAGCATGCATTTTACATAATAAGGAGAGATTCCATTGACCGATTTATTTACTCCGTACAAGCTTAAAGGATTGGAACTCAAGAACCGGATTGTCCTGCCTCCGATGTGCCAGTATTCGGTGACGAATAAAGATGGCATAGCAGGCGAGTGGCATCATACCCACTATGTAAGCCGGGCGGTTGGCGGGACGGGACTAATTATTATCGAAATGACCGATGTCGAGCCGGACGGGCGGATTACGGACTATGACCTGGGGCTGTGGTCCGACGAACAAATCCCGGCACTGGCCCGCATTGTGGAGGACTGCCACCGGTATGGCGCGAAGGTCGGCATTCAAATCGCACACGCCGGCCGCAAAGCCCAAGATGCGCCGGTTCCTGTCTCCTCATCACCGGTTCCGTTCAACGAGCAGTCGAAGACTCCGCGCGAGCTGTCGACCGATGAAGTGAAAGAGATGGTGGAGAAGTTCCGGCTGGCGGCGCGCCGGGCGATTCAGGCGGGATTTGACACCATTGAGCTGCATGGCGCTCACGGGTATTTGATCCACCAGTTCACCTCACCCCTTACCAACCGGAGAAGTGACGAGTACGGGAAGGATTTGACGAGATTCGGCTGTGAAGTGATCGCCGCGGTTAAGGGCGAAATGCCGGAAGACATGCCGCTTATTCTGCGTATTTCCGCTCAGGAGTACGTTGAAGGCGGTTATGGTATCGAGGATAGCTTGAAATTCAGCAAGGTATTTAAGGAAGCCGGCGTAGACATGTTCCATATCAGCGCCGGAGGCGAAGGCCCGATCGCTGCGGACGGACGCCCGGGTACGCATGCCGCATACCAGGTTCCGCTTGCGAGAGCCATCAAAGAGGGGCTGAACGTTCCGGTCATCGCGGTTGGCCGTCTGGATGATTCTGCGCTTGCCAATGCGGTCATCGGCAACGAGGAAGCCGATCTGGTTGCCGTGGGACGCGGCATGCTGAAGAACCCTTATTGGGCGCTGACGGCAGCTGCCGAGCTGCATAAAGAGACGGTTATTCCAAAACAGTATGAGCGCGGCTTTGCCTTGTCTAGATAAGAGCGGCTGCGCTGCTTCCGTTAAGCCGGTAATAAACCCGGGTAATAAACCGAAAACCCCGTTTCAAGACGAGCGTCTTGAAGCGGGGTTATTTTATGTGATGTATGGGTCTAGTTGGCGAAGCTGTTGGCGATGACGTTCTCTACGCCCTTCATCTGATGCAGCAGATCAGCCAGGCGGGGCTTGATGCTGCCGACCATGCCGATAAGCGTCCGGTGGGTTTCAGGCTGCGTATAGACCTTCAGACCCTCACTTTCAAGAATGCTAATAATGGCCTGAAGTTCTTCCTGTTGGCTGGATGCAACGATCATCATCACTGAAACCTCCCTTTCCCGGATTTGATAAAATCTTTCTTTGGCGCTTTTAAGCTTTTATGCTTTTGCGCTTTTAGGCGATAAAGCAACTTTAATCGATCTTATAAATTTAGTCAATAGATTTTTCGATTGTTTTCTATGGATGGATGAAAAAAAGCCTATTGGGACAAATAATCGGCGATGCCCTCCGCGATTGCCTGAGCCGCTTTCCTCTGGTACGAAGCTCTGCGGACGATGGACTCGTCGTCTGGGTTGGTCAGAAACCCTAGTTCGACCAAAGCCGCCGGCGTTTCATTGGTTCTCAGAATATGGTAATCGCCGAAGGACACCCCGTTGCTTTTTAGGGCGATGCCCTCGCCAAGTCGGTTCTCAATGGCGCGGGCCAGCTTCAGGTCATCGGACTCCGAATAAAAAAATGTCAGCGTCCCCGATATTTTTTTCGGTGAGGAATTGAAATGAATGCTGATAAAAGCGTCCGCAGAAACCGACTGGGCAAGCTCTGACCGGGCAGACAGCGAAGGCCGCTCATCGTCCCGTGTCCGCGTCATGGTCACCCGTGCGCCTGCGGCTTCCAAATCATCGTGCAGGTACAGCGCCGTCTGCAGATTCAGGTCTTTTTCCATCGTGCCGTAGGTTGTGCCGATCATCCCCGGATCGTCTCCGCCATGGCCGGGATCGACGACAATCCGCTTGCCGCGAAGACTTGCTGACGCGGGTCTGCTGGCGGCGGCGCTGCTGCTTGTCCGTCTTATGCCGGCAGCGGGGGCGGCCGATGCTCCGGCGGTCACATACGGCTCCGCTACCCAGCCGATGGCGCCGCCCTCGGTCCGTATGTTCAGCCACCCGGACCTGCGGGAGAGGACGGTAACGGCGTCGCGGGCCGCCAGCGAACCGATAACGTCATAGCCGGTGCCGGGTCCGCTGCGGATACGCAGCGAGCCTGCCGTAACGATTGCCGTGGAAGAGCGTGGGGCAGCACTCTTCTTCACCGCAGTAACGGTTGCTTGGCTTGAAGCGGCTGTCCCACCAGCCTTTTTGAGATAATAACCCGCTACCCACCCGGTTGTATTTCCGGTCCGAATCTTGAGCCAGCCATGCTGCTCGTCCGTGACGGTAACAAGCGCCCCTCCTTTGACCGCCCCCGTGACCGCCGCGCCGCCCGCTGGCTCGCTGCGCACATTAAGCGAAGTTGCGTATACCTTGGCGGTATAGCTGTCCGCCTGTGCAGTATGTGAAGTAAGCATAAGACTAAGAAGGGTTATCGCCGCCGCTGCGGCCATTCGCTTGAACAGCGCTGGACGGCCAGGTCGGGCCAACTGCTTGACCGCATTTGGCCTAAGAAAATGATAGATTTGTTTATTCATCTTTAGCCTCGCTTTATGTTGAATTTTAAGACAGGGAAGAACTCTTCTTGCGGGCAATTTCCCGGCGAACGACCGGCGCAACTTCCGCCGCAAGCAGCTCGATGGCTGAAGCGACCTTGGAGAAAGGCATGCCGCCGACATCCATCTGGGCCATGAAGCGGGTATGTCCGAACAGCTCATGCTGGTACAGAATTTTCTCAATGATCTGCTGCGGACTGCCGACGGCCAGCGCTTCGCCAGGCTGAGTGTAGCCTTCGAAGTCTTCGCGCGTGAACCGGAATTCAGTACCCGGCCGGGCCATGATGCCGTTAAGATAATTCAAATAGTAAGGGTAGAAATCATCAAGCGCCTGCTTGGAGGACTTGGCGATATACCCGTGACTGGTGACGGCAATCTTGAGGCTCTCCGGCGAGCGTCCGGCTTCGGCGGCGGTTTGCCGGTACAGTTCCGCCAGATGCCTGAACCTTTCCGGGCGGCCGGAGAGGATGGCGATCGCCATACCGGTTCCAAGTCTTCCAGCTCTTTCCGCACTCGCCGGAGTGCCGCCTACGCCGATCCAGAGCGGGAGCCTTGGCTGCAGGGGACGGGGAGAAATCTCGGCATCCTTGAGCGGCGGACGGTACGAGCCCTGCCAGTTCACGGTCTCATGCTCGCCAAGCTGCTGCAGGAGAGCGAGATTCTCGGCGAACAGCTGCTGGTAGTCATTCAGGTCGTAGCCGAATAGAGGGAAGGATTCCGTGAATGCGCCGCGTCCGGCCATGATTTCCGCACGTCCTTCCGACAGAAGGTCCAGCGTGGCGAAATCCTCGAACAGCCTAACGGGGTCGATAGTGCCAAGCACCATCGTTGTGCTGGCCAGCTTGATCCGGCTCGTCACCTGGGAAATGGCCGCAAGCACGACGGGAACCGAGGAAACGGCAAAATCCAGCCGGTGATGCTCTCCCACGCCGAATACGTCAAGTCCGGCCTCATCGGCCAGCTTGGCGGCGGCTACAATATTCTGGAGACGGCGCTGCTGGCTAACGGCCTGTCCTGTTACGGGGTCCGGGACGATATCTCCCAAGGTATACACACCAAATTCGAAGCTGCCGGGAAGTGCCGCTGCATTATTTTGAATTGTCATAAAGATGGCTCCTTTTGCGGTCTGTGAACTTGATTGGTTGTGATTATTATAACAGTTTCCAGATGAAACGCCTTCAATTTCTTGCCCTTGGGAAATAAATCATGGTAAGTTAGGGATTGCGAGAGGAATAAGAAACCGCCGGCATTTCCCGCTCGGCGAAGGGATAGGAGCAGGAAGAATGGCTTATAAAATTGTGTTTTTTGATATCGACGGAACATTGGTCAATGAGGAGAAGGAGATTCCGCAGGATACGCTTAAAGCGGTTTCCGAGCTAAAGAATAATGGTGTGGAACCGGTAATCGCCACGGGGCGTGCGCCTTATTTTATCAAGCCTTTGGCGGAAGCGCTGGGCATCGACTCTTATGTATGCCTGAACGGAGCTTATGTCGTGTATAAAGGGAAGACGCTGTACAAGCGGCCTTTGTCCAAGGAGACGATTCAGGCGCTGATTACGCTGGCGGCCCGGCATCGGCATGCGCTGGTGTTCGAAGGCGAACATACCTATTTTGCGGACAGCGAGAACCATCCGTTCGTAACCGAGTCCGTCAATACGCTTAAGGTAGATCAGCCGGGACATGACCCTGAATTCTGGAAAAACAACGAGATTTATCAGATGTTCCTCCACTGTGAGAGCCATGAGGAAGCGCTGTACGAAGAACTGCTGTCCCAGCTTCGGCTGATCCGCTGGCATCCGCTTGCCATGGATGTGCTGCCGCCAGGAAGCTCCAAGGCCAAGGGTATCGAAGCCATGCTGGACATGCTTGGCATAAGCACCGAGGAGTCGGTCGCATTCGGCGACGGCTTGAACGATAAGGAGATGCTGGAGCTGGTCGGTATGGGCATTGCCATGGGGAACGCGCATGAAGAGCTGATTCCCTATGCGGATTACGTAACCAGCCATGTGGACGAAGGCGGCATCTATAACGGCCTGGTGAAAGCGGGTTTGATTTAACCGGGGCACTGGTTCCGGGCAAAAGCGAGGAGGAAGGACAATGAAGCTGCTCCAATTTATGAAGGACGGACAGGCAAGACTTGGAGTGAAGACCGCAGAAGGAATTATGGATGTGGAATTAACGGCCCGGCGCAGCGGGCTGGAGCTTTCTTTTTCTATGGAAGAAGTCATTCGGGACAGCGCGGCGGCCATTCCCCGGCTTCAAGAGCTGCTGGCCGGTGATCCGCAGCGGGTGGAGGAAGAGGAGATTCGGTATGCACCCTGCGTCACGCGCCCGCAGAAAATCATCTGCGTAGGACTGAATTACAGAAGCCATGCGGCTGAATCGGGGCTTGCGGCGCCTTCTGTTCCGGTGCTGTTCAGCAAATTTAACAACAGTCTGGCCGCTCACCGTGAGACGATCGCCCTGCCGGATGGCCCGGTCCAGATTGATTACGAAGCGGAGCTTGTGCTGGTCATCGGAAAGCGGACGTCCGGGGTGACGAAGGAGGAGGCTCTTTCCTGCGTATTCGGATATACGGTCGGCAACGATTTGTCGGCAAGAGATTTGCAGTTCCGCACAAGCCAGTGGCTGGTCGGCAAATCGCTGGACGGCTTTGCCCCGGTCGGCCCCTGCGTCGTTACCACCGATGAAGTCGATCCCGGAAGCCTGAACATCGAGTGCCGGGTCAACGGGGAACTGCGGCAGTCGGCGAATACGCGGGATATGATCTTTGACTGCGCGGAGCTGGTCAGTTATATTTCGGCATACATAACACTTGAACCGGGAGACCTGATCTTTACAGGCACGCCGGAAGGCGTCATTCTTGGATATCCCGAGGAAAAGCGGGTATGGCTTCGGGCCGGCGATGAGCTTGCGGTTACGATTGAAGGACTGGGTACGCTGGAGAACCGGCTTGGCTAACGATTGCATATTATTCGTGACGCTCATGCCGCTTATCGGGCGCGGGAATCCGCGCTCACCCTCGTATCGCCGGATGCGCAGCGGGTAGTGGTATTTTTGTGTGCTACTAACGAAGTGAAGTGTTAACGGTATTAAGATTTAGCGGCCTGAATGCGGTTGATCCTGGAACTCAGGTCTTTAAGCATTGAAAGGCCGTTTTCCTTTTTTATTTACGCTGAAATGGATCGCCGGACTTGGCGGCATTCCCGTTCCAGTCCATGAAATTCAGCGTCTTCCGGGCCTACACGGATCGGGCTGTAGCTTCATTCACCTATCATCCTTACTGGGATCTGCTGTTCCTGTCTGGCGACCTGGCTGGAGGTCCACCGCAAGTGTATGGGCGCTGGACGGCTTTTGGGATGACGGGCTTGACTGACTGATTTTAGCGGAGAGGATTAACCGATATCAGGCAAACATTAATGAAACGATTGGGAGGGAACTAAGTAATGGAAACTTTTACATGGAAAATCCGCCTATCAGCGGCCGTGGTATCTCTATGCCTGCTGGCCGCAGCCGGTACGGCAGTGTCGGCTCAAAGCGATCCGCGTACCTCGTACGTGGGAAATAATTATGATACGTCCTCGGCATCCATCCCGGCGAAAGAAATCAAGGCGCAGTGGACGACGGCAATGGATACGGTATCCGACGATTATGCCATGGGCAAGGGCGTTGTGGCGGCCGGCGGGGGAAAGGTGTTTATTATTCAATCCGGACAACTGGCGGCCCTCAATGTGCAGACCGGAGCGCGGGCATGGAAATTCGGCTCAGGACTTCAGGCTCCGCTGCTCTACCGGAGTGGCGTGCTGTATGCGGCATCGAAGACGGGAGCGGTATATGCGGTCAATGCCTCGAACGGCAAAAAGGTGTGGGGTTCCCAAGCGGCCAGCCAGGGCGCCGTGCAGCTTGTGGCGGACGGGGAACGGTTGCTGGTGAACAACGGAGATATTCAGGCTTATGATTTAAAGGACGGAAAGCTGCTGTGGCGTGTCCATGAAGAAAATGGCTTCATCCAGCCGATTGTAGCGGATGGCGGCCTGGTACTGGGCCAAAATTCGGTGTCCGGAGCCTATACATACGATATTTTGCATGCTTATGATGCGGTGACGGGCAAGCAGTTGTGGAAGGAGGGTAACCATGATCTTCCCGCCGTGGTCAAAGACGGGACGGTCATTTCCCAAAGAGAAGGCACTTTGGTGGAGGCGGTGGACTTGACCACGCTCGATATTCTGGACGGCAAGACCGGTAAAGTGCTCAAGACGGTGATCTATAATCCGCAGAATATGAACCTTAAGGATCAAGGGCCTGGGGCAGGGGACTTCCCCGCCTGGTATAGCGGCAACAGGGTTTATCTGAACGCCGGAAACAAATTATACAGCTATCCGGCGGATGCCGATCCCGCCAAGGCGACCAGAGATACGTATTCCGTTGAGAGCGTCGGTTTCAAGGACTTGAGGTATGCGGCCGGACCCTATGATGAGCGGATTCTTTTTACGAATAATTCCGGGTTGTACGGCGTTAAAACCACCGATAAATCGACGGTATATTACGGAGGGCTCCGAAACGACATTGCCCGCTTTGATCTGATCGGTCATGGCATATATATTATTCAGACCGACGGCAGGCTGATCGCGATGCATCTCCGCACGGCCATGCCGGTTGTGCAGTTGAAGACGGGCGGCAATGTATTTGGTCCTAGCCTCTCCGTGGACGGAATGATTATTGTGCAGAGCAAAGGAAAGGTGCAGGCTTTCAAAGAGCCGGACAGTCTCAAAATGAAATAGGGAACACGAATTATTCTATTGACAAACTTTGCCTGGCAATCGTAAAATATGTTTATTAATCCTATAAACTTAGTTGGATAAAAGTTGACCGGATAACCGGAGGCTCTGAAAGAACAGCACTGCACTTATGCGTATAGTTGCTGTAATTTTCAGGGCCTTTCTTGTTTTAATCCGGAGGCATAGACATCCTTGTCGTCTACAGAAGTGAATAATATCACAATGAAACGGGGTAGATGCAATGACTAAGTATCTGTTCACATCGGAGTCTGTAACGGAAGGACATCCGGATAAAATTTGCGACCAAATATCGGATGCGATTTTGGATGCGATTCTGGAGCAGGACACAAACGGCCGGGTGGCTTGCGAGGTGGCGGTGACTACGGGCCTGGTGCTGATCGCAGGAGAAATTTCGACTTCTGCGACCGTCAATATTCCGGCAATTGCCCGGGAGACGATCGTACGGATCGGTTATGACCATTCCTCTCTTGGCTTCGACGGCAATACCTGCGCTATTCTCAGCTCGCTCGATGAGCAATCCGCCGATATCGCCAGAGGCGTGGACAATGCGCTGGAAACCAGACAGCTTGAGAACGCGGAAGAGAACGACGGCGAAATCGGGGCCGGCGATCAGGGCCTGATGTTCGGCTACGCGACGGATGAGACGCCGGAGCTGTTCCCGCTGCCGATTTCACTGGCCCACCAGCTGGCGAGAAGGCTGGCGGAGGCAAGAAAGAGCGGACTGCTGCCCTATCTGCGGCCGGACGGCAAGACGCAGGTGACCGTGGAATACGATGGAGACCGTGCGGTACGGGTGGATACGATCGTTGTTTCGACGCAGCATGCCCCTGAAATTGGACTTGATCAAATCTGGAAGGATATTGTTCAGCATGTGGTGGAGCCGACGGTTCCGGAGGAGCTGCTGGACGAGAACACCAAATACTATATCAATCCGACGGGACGCTTTGTTGTGGGCGGGCCGAACGGTGACGCCGGACTGACCGGCAGAAAAATCATCGTCGATACCTACGGCGGCTACGCCCGGCATGGCGGTGGCGCGTTCAGCGGGAAGGACCCGACGAAGGTGGACAGAAGCGCTGCATACGCCGCGCGTTATGTAGCCAAGAATATCGTGGCGGCCGGTCTGGCGCGCAGAGCCGAAATCCAGCTCGCCTATGCGATTGGAGTGGCGAGTCCGGTTTCCGTTACGGTGAACAGCTTCGGAACCGGAATTATTCCGGATGACCGGATCTCGGAAATCGTGAAGGCGACGTTCGACCTGAGACCGGGAGCCATCATTAAGGCGCTTGATCTCAGACAGCCGATCTACAGACAGACGGCGGCCTACGGACATTTTGGAAGAAGCGATCTGAGTTTGCCTTGGGAGCGTACAGATAAGGCGGAGGCGTTAAAAGTCGCAGCCGCCAAGCAAGTTATTGGCGCGGGCGAATCATCCTCCGCCAAATAGTCACAAAGCTGAACCGGAGTAATGGCGGCAGACCAGAAGGATATGCAGACAGGAGGATATAAGGATGGCGAAAGCAACAAAGCATATTGCAATCTACGGCAAGGGCGGCATCGGGAAGTCGACTACGACATCCAATATTAGCGCCGCTCTCGCAGAAGCGGGCTATCGGGTGATCCAGATCGGATGCGATCCCAAAAGCGATTCCACCAATACGCTAAGAGGCGGCGACTATTTGCCGACGGTGATTGACAGCCTGAGAGACAGCTCCAAAGTGAAGCTGCAGGATGTGTCGGCGATCGGGTTTAAGGGTGTGCTCTGCATCGAAGCGGGCGGACCGGTGCCAGGCGTGGGCTGCGCGGGGCGCGGCATCAACGCCGCCGTCAGCCTGCTTCAAGAGCTTAATGTCTTTGAAGAATACGAAGCCGATTATGTGCTGTATGACGTCCTGGGAGATGTGGTGTGCGGCGGCTTCGCCGTACCGATCCGCGACGGAATTACCGACAGAGCCTATGTGGTCAGCTCCTCGGACTTCATGGCGATCTACGCCGCCAACAATCTGTTCAAGGCGATCGGCAAATATGCTCCGTCCGGAGGAGCGAAGCTCGGCGGCATCATTGGAAACAGTATTCTGCCCGGTTACCCGGAATCGCTGATTACGGATTTCGCGGAGCGGACAGGCGCAGCCGTAGCCGGGTTCGTGCCCCGTTCACCCGTGGTTGCCCAGAGCGAGCTCTATGGCAAGACGGTGATTGAAGCGAGCCCTGGCTCGGAGCAGGCCGATGTGTACCGGAAGCTGGCCGCGCATGTAGCCGGCAACGAGAATCTGTCCGTTCCGAATCCGCTGAATGTCACCGACCTTCGCGATTGGGCCAGAAGCTGGGGAGACGCCATCAACCAGGAGGCGGCTTCTTTCTCCGCCTCGGCACGGTAAGGAGAAGAACAATGAACGAGATCAGACAACGGCTTCCCCGTACTAGGGAAAAGCGCAGGGGAGCGCTGACGGCTTACTACGGCGACTGCGCAGCCCTGGCGGATGAACTGGAGCAGGAAGAGCCAAGGCAAAGAATCCGCACGTATTCGGAAACGGACGCTGACGAGGTTACCTTCGCCATTCGGCTGCTGGGCCGAATCCGCGGCAGTGTCACCATTATTCACAGTCCGCCGGGCTGCGGTGCAATCAAGCTTGAAGATGAGCTTAAGGCAGGCGGCAGTCCTTGGCTGATTACGAATATTGAAGAGAATGACTCGATCCTGGGCGCCGATGACAAGCTCAGGGAAGCGGTGGACCTTGCGTACCGGACATGGCGTCCTGAAATTATTTTTATCCTTACAACGCCCGTGGTGGCTATTAACAATGACGATATTCTGTCCGCAGCGACGGAAAAGGAAGACCTCTATAACATTCCGGTAGTACCGGTATTTGCCGCAGGCTTCCGCTCCAGGACTGCTGTGTACGGCTATGATCTGGTCTTTCATGCGCTGGCCAAATACGTATTGAAGGGTGACCCTGGCGCATCCCCCATTCCGGCTGTTAACTTAATCGGTGCAGCCGAAACAAGAACGGGTAATATTATCAAAGATCTAAATGGAGCAGGAGTTTCGTATAACAACGTATTAGGGAGTATATCAATTTCTGCATTACAGCAATCGCTGGGCGCCTCCGCATCCATTGCCATTGATCAGGACGACGCCCGTTTCCTGCTGGAATGGCTGGAAGCGGCGCATGGCGTCGTTCATTTGGAGGAGACCGCGCCGATCGGACTTGCCGGAACGGAGCGGTGGCTGCTCGCCGCCGCCGGAGCCGGAGGCTCAACCGGACAGGCGCGGGCTTATATTGAAGAGGAGAAAGCTGCGGCGGCGCAAGCTTTGGAGCGGCAGCGGCTGGATGGAGTCTCCGTCATTGTCGACCTCCCTCCGGAGCAAGCGTTCGGGATAGCGGAATTCGTGGAAGAGCTGGGGGGAGTTGTGGTGGCGTTAAGTTTGACTCACGCCGACATTTCGCATGGCCCAAGACTCAGGGAATGGGCCAGCCGGAGTAATCCGCAGGTATACATTCAGCCGGGTCAGCCTTTTGAGAAGACCAACGCGCTGGGGAAATTGAAGCCCGCTCTGTATATCGGGAAGGGCGAGGCCGCCGTATGGGCGGCAAGAGCGGGGATCGCCGCTGCCGCTGTCGATTCGGTGGATTTATACGGCTTCGGGGGCGTTCAGGAGCTTGCCCCGCTGTTTGCCAAAGCGCTGCGCAACTCTGCGCTTAGCCGTTATTTAAGTGCCGGAGGCTCCTCTTACCGGGCGGGCTGGCTGAGTAAAAGCGCGAACTGGCATATTAAGCAGGAGGTGAAATAGGATGGGAACGACGACGGCGGGAAACCGGAACAGCTGCTTGCTGCATGGAGCGGTCCAGACGATCAAGTCGATTGAAGGCGCTGTGCCGATCATCCATTCCACCTCGGGCTGCGGCGTTCAGCAGTATGCCGGGGTCAGCAGCCTAAGCGGAAACGGCGGTTCCGGCTACACGGGCGGGCTTGGTATCCCGTCAACCAATTTTCTGGAAAGACAGGTCGTGTTCGGCGGAAGCTCAAGACTCAGAGAGCAGCTCAAAAATACGGTGAAGATCAAGGACGGCGACTTCTACGTGGTGCTGACCGGCTGTACGCCCGAGCTTGTCGGCGACGATGTGCCGGCGATGACCAAGGAGCTGCAGGAGCAGCAGTACAAAGCTATTCATATCAGTACTCCGGGCTTTAAGGGAAGCGTCCATAACGGTTATACGGCTGCGTTGACCGGCCTGCTGCGCCAGTTCGACAAGATCGCCCGCACGGACGGAGAGCAGCGGCCTATCCGGAAAAATGACCGGCTTGTGAATCTGCTTGGCATCATTCCCGAGCAGGATGTGTTCTGGCGCGGAAATCTGAAGGGACTCAAGGATAGCCTGAAGGGGATCGGCGCCGACGCAAATGTGCTGTTTGGACCGGAAGCGGACGTTCAGGAGTGGACAACCATTTTTAACGCGGCACTGAATGTCTCTTTCTCCGCGCACAGTCTGGATGTCTGCGAATGGCTGGAAAGCAACGCGGGCATTCCCTATGTTCACTTCGACGGATATCCGGTAGGTGCACAGCAGACCGGGGAACTGTTAAGATGCGTCGGGAAGCAGCTGGATCTGGAGCAAGAGAAGGTCGAGGCTTGGATCGCCCGCAAGGAAAATAGCGAGAGATACTACATCCTGCAGTTTCTGGATGCTTACTACAAGTATGGCTTCCAGAAAAGGTTCGCCCTCGTTGGCGACAGCGCTGCCGTTCTCGGACCGGCCCGCTTTCTGACCGATCCGCTCGGCCTGCTGCCTTCCCTGATTGTCGTTACCGATGATCTCCCGCAGCAGGTTCGCGATTCGATTGTCCGGCAATGGAAGGAATGGCAGCCGGATTCCGATGCGGGAATTGTATTTGAGAGCGACGCGAAAATCATTGAAGAACTGCTGATCGCAGAAGAAATTGAGCTGCTGCTCGGAAGCTCGATTGAGCGCCGCGCGGCGGAACTTAAAGGGATTCCGTTTATTCCTGTATCGTTTCCGCTTGCAGAGAGAATCGTGCTTACGAAAGGATATGCCGGCTTTGACGGCGCATTCACGCTGCTTGAGGATGTCGGAGACGCCATTCTAGGCAATGCGGGGAGTGACAGGGACGGGCAGGGAACAAATCTGAAGCCGGCTTTTTCAGGAGTGGGCGGAGAGATTCAGTTTCAGGGAAAATGAAATTGAGCGAAAGTCTCGAATATAAGCCGGATCTAAAGCAGGCTGTCTCAAAAGTAGACTATTCTACGGATGAGACAGCTATTTTCATGATTTTTTCTGGGTGTACATATTGAGATCGGCGAGATTAATCAGCGCGGATACGGTCTTGTCGTCGTCGGGATAGAGGGCGGAGCCAATGGAGATATTGACGGGCAGATTCATCTTGCCGGACAAGCGGCTGATGCCATTCTGGATCCGGAGCTTAATCTCCTCCACCTCGGATGGACCGGAGCATAGCCCGCACAGCAGAAACTCATCTCCTCCCCAGCGGATGGCAATTGTGCGCTTGCCCCTCTCCAGCAGCAGGATCTTGCTGATTTCAATAAGTACGGTGTCTCCGGTCCCATGATTCAGCGTATCATTGATCCACTTGAAATTATCACAGTCGATGGCGAGGACAAATACTTTATGCCCGTTGCGGTCTGCGGCTGCCATCATTTTGGCGATTCGGGCTTCCATATTTCTGCGGTTAAATAGCCCGGTCAAAGGATCTCTCTCGGAATTAAAAACGGCCCGGTCGAATTGAAGACCCGCCAGGTAGCATATCACCGTAAATAGGGGATACCCTAGCCAATCCAGCATTGTGATGCCTCTGCCGCTAAGAATGTAGTAAAGGAGGTAGAAGCTGTGCGCCGTGAGATAAATGCTTATGGCTAGAATCCTTCCTGTATATTTCATATAAAGCACCTCATAAGTAGGCTGATAGACCTATTTTAGTAAGTATATCATACTGTTCAACGAATTATTATTTGAAATAATGGCATGATAAAAAAATCATGAAAATGACTTCAAGCGAGGAAAGGAATATGGGAAAACACTCGGCTGCGAAAGACAGCGGGAAACTCAAGTGGTGGCAGCTGTCTTTGCTGGGAGTCGCGGGAACGATTGGAACCGGCTATTTTTTGGGGTCGGGTCTGGCGATTATGATCGGAGGACCGTCTGTACTGATCGCTTATCTTCTGGCTGCGGCCGGAACCTATGTTGTCTTTGACGCACTGGCGCGGATGACGGCGGATCACCCGGAGCAGGGCTCGTTCCGTTCCTATGCGCAGAAGGCGTTCGGGGGATGGGCGGGATTCGGGAGCGGATATGTATACTTGTGCTCCGAACTGCTTATTATGGGCAGCCAGCTTACAGCCTTGTCCATCTTCTCGCGGTTCTGGTTTTCATCTGTTCCGATGTGGATATTCGCCGCCGGTTTCGGTTTGCTCAGCCTGATTATCGTTTTTTTTGGGAACAAGGGGTTTGATAGGGTTGAGAATGTGCTTGCCGTCATCAAAATCGCCGCGATACTCATGTTTCTGATTATTGCGATAGGACTTCTTACAGGCTGGATCGACGGCGGGCGGTATAAGCCGAATGTGCCGCTGACAGCTGCCGAGATTTTCCCAAGGGGCGCAGCGGGGTTGTGGTCGTCCTTTATTTTTGCCTTTTACGCTTATGGAGGCATTGAGGTGCTTGGCATCATGTCTTACCGGCTCCGCAAGCCGGAGGAAGCTCCCAAAGCGGGGAAGATCATGCTGCTGGCCCTGGCCGTGGTGTATGCCCTGTCGATCGCCCTGGCCGTCACGATGGTACCGTATTCCAAATTCAACTCGAAAGAGAGCCCGTTTGTACTGGCTTTAAGCAGCGACAACCTGGCTTTTGTTCCCCATGTCTTTAACGGGGTGCTGATCGTTGCCGGCTTCTCAACGATGACCGCTTCGCTGTATGCCGTTACTTCCATGATCATCACCCTTGCGCAGGAAGGCGACGCTCCAGGGGCATTCTCGAGGAAGCTGAAAGGCAAATATCCGCTGTCTGCGCTCGGGCTGATCGCGGCTGGTCTTTCGGCTACCATCGTTATGTCTCTTCTGATGCCGGGAAAAGTATATGAATACATCACCACGGCGGCTGGTCTGATGCTGCTGTACAACTGGACGTTTATATTGCTGTCTTCCGCCAAGCTGCTGAAGCCCGCCAAGCTCGGCAGAGTCAAACGCTGGTGCGGGCTGATACTGATCTTCGCTGCGGCCGCCGGAACGTTATTTCACCATGAGAGCCGGCCCGGGTTATTCATCAGCCTGCTGCTTGTGGCGCTGATTGCCAGCTGTGACGCGATTGTCCAGCATGTGCGTAAAAAACGGAGCAGCGAGCGGGAGGAAGCGGATGAGCAGCAGACGCCGGTCAATGTACCCCTGGACGGAAGCTTGGCCGGCGGTCTTCGCGTTAAGGCGATCCGTCTGCGCAAATCGCGCTCTTAAACATGCGGGCTGCACCCGGACCTGTGCGACTTAGCGGGGAAAGAGCAGCCGGGCCGCTTCCAAGCCAAAGTAAAGACCGAAGCCGACCAGCGACAGCCCGGATAATACGGACAGACCTTTTAACACACGATTCGTCAAGAGTTTACGGAAAAAGCTGGCGGCGCCGGCCATGCTGATGTCCCATAGAAGAATGCCCAGAACTATACCGCTGCTGTAAAGAAGCAGCTGCCGCATGGGATATTCTTCGGCTGCCTTGGCCAATACGGAGCCGTATATGCCCAGCCAGAACAGGATCGACAGCGGATTGAACAGGGACATTAGAAATCCGGACAGCAGGGACTTACTGAGCCGGTTCTCCTCCCGTCTTGAATCCGATAATGAAATATGTCCGGCATCCTTAATACTTTCAACGCCGGTGTAGGTCAGCACAAGAAAGCCGAACAGCCAAAGGAAAGCCTTGATATAAGGGGACTCCAGCAGATGAATGACGCCTAAATAGACAAGCAGCATATATAAAATATCCGCGCAAATGGCGCCAAGCCCGACAAACCAGGCGTGCCAAAAGCCGCTGCGTATGCCTTTGTCCAATTGTGCGGCGTTAATGGGTCCTATGGGGGCGGAAAGCGATAGACCAAGAATAATGTAGCCGATAAAGATTTCCACGGTCACGTCTCCTCGTCAGCCGAATGGATGGTATATTTTATCGTATTCAGCGCGATGGACAGGTACTACATTTTTTGGGAAAACAGGATTTTTAGCCATGACCAATCATTCGGCACTTTAACGCGTTGATTAAATCTATTGCAACAAAATATAATATCCATTAAGATACCAGAAGAAATAACCGTAAAGACGTTGATGAAGAGAGTAAGCGCAAATTCCGGATCTGAACAGGGAAGGCATGCCGAAGACTGAGAGCTGCCTCTGAGACGACTGCCGCCGAAGTTCACTTCGTAGTCGGTTCCTGAAGTGCCCTTTGCAGGGTATGGGTAGGGAAGCCCGCGCCCCGCGTTACCGGGTTTAAGACAGAGCTAATTCTTCCGCCTTTGAAGAACGGCTCTAAATAAGGGTGGTACCACGGCTCCTCGTCCCTTGACGGAGAGCTTTTTTTGCGTTGATATAAAAAAAGAAGAGGGAGTGCAGCACAATATGAGTAATGCGGAATTGGAACAATTAAGAAACAGGCTGGATGAGATCAACAGCGAACTGCTCGCGCTGATTTCCGAACGGGCGACGGTTGTAAGAGACATCGGAGTTGTCAAGGAGAAGCAGGGAGTGCCGAAATTCGATCCCGAGCGTGAAAAGAAGATGCTAGAGAAGCTCGTTGCCGAAAACAAGGGACCCTTCACCGAAAGCACAATCCGCACGCTGTTCAAGCAGATCTTCAAGGCATCGCTTGACCTGCAAAGCGCTGAGCACAAGAAGAGCCTGCTTGTAAGCCGCAAGACCCGCAAGGAAGACACCGTTATCCTTCTTCCTCAGGATGTAGTGGTGGGCGGCAGAGCTTCGCTGATGGTGGCCGGTCCCTGCTCGATCGAGAGTGAGAAGCAGACCCGG
Organism: Paenibacillus durus ATCC 35681; assembly: GCF_000993825.1. Classification (NCBI taxonomy): domain Bacteria; kingdom Bacillati; phylum Bacillota; class Bacilli; order Caryophanales; family Paenibacillaceae; genus Paenibacillus; species Paenibacillus durus. The sequence goes on along the minus strand of NZ_CP011114.1, from coordinate 4,065,752 downwards.
GCGGTAGCCGCAGCGCTGCAAAAGGCGGGCGTTCGCGTCATGCGTGGCGGCGCGTTCAAGCCTCGCACCTCGCCTTACGATTTCCAAGGGCTCGGCATGGACGGACTGCGTATTCTACGTGAAGCCGCGGATGAATACGGCCTTCTGACCATCAGCGAAATCGTGGACCCGGCGCACATCGAGCCATCGCTCGATTATGTCGATATCATCCAGATCGGCGCGCGCAACATGCAGAACTTCGAGCTGCTGAAGGCTGCCGGAGAAGTGAACAAGCCGGTGCTACTGAAACGCGGACTTGCGGCGACGATGGAGGAGTTCCTGCATGCGGCGGAGTACATTATGTCCCGCGGCAATACGCAGGTCATGCTGATTGAACGCGGCATCCGCACCTACGAGAAATGGACGCGCAACACGCTCGATATTTCCGCCGTGCCGATTCTGAAGCAGGAGAGCCATCTGCCGGTGCTGGTCGACGTAACCCACTCTACCGGCCGCAAGGATATTCTCGTTCCATGCGCGAAGGCTGCGCTTGCGGCGGGAGCCGACGGCATTATGGTCGAGGTTCATCCCGATCCGGCGACGGCGCTGTCCGATGCGGCGCAGCAGCTTAACATCGATGAGTTCAACACGTTCTTCGACGAAGTAAAGGCGTCGGGCCTGTACCGTCAATAATCGTCCGTAAAAGTGCAGCGGGGCTGTCTTACAGCTTCACCCGAAGCCGACAGAAAGCGCAATGTCCCGATTTTGTCATGATTAATAGGCCGGACGACCTTTCAAGCTGCTGCAGCCAGTGCTAAAATTTGGGGTAACAACCTTGGGAGGGATCTCTTTATGCGCGTTCACGATATTACTTTGACCCGCGACTTTTCCTCCGATGACCTCAAGTGCATATCCATGAAAGCGGGACGTTACCTTTCCGAGATTATTCTGCTCAAGCCGGATGCGGTCATCGATGTGAAAAGCTTGCTGGGAATGATGCTGTATCCGCTCAAAAAAGGCTTTGTCATCACCATCCGCACAAAAGGCAAGGATGAAGAAGAAGCGCTGGACTTTATGTGCGAGATTATGGATTCCCGCTAAAGCGGTGCTTAGTGAACCGGAAAGCGCAGGCTCATGGGCTATACAGCCCTTGATCTTGCGCTTTTTTGTCATGTGGGGATTGGAGCCGGGGCAGCCGGACCGTAATTGATAAGCGGCCTTTGCGCTTCGTTTATGAATGCCGAGCCTTTTTTCTTGCGGGCGTGCCACCTTTTACGCGGGCCGGCCGTATACTTGGTTATAGCGGAAGGCCGGCAGGCTGGGACAATAATGACTTTGGGTATTAGGGCGCAATATCCCGGCAAGGGCTTCCCGCAAATTATTTAGGGGGAATGTTTGTGAATATGGAAATCAATCCAAAGCAAAGGTCGTTTCGTTCCGGAAAAATAATCAGCACGGTTGCTGCCATACTCATCGTGCTGCTGATCGGGGGAAATGCTTTTTCGACAGTGGAATACGGACATGTGGGGCTGTACAAGACATTCGGGAAGCTGAATGACAATGTATTGTCGCCGGGTATCCATTATAAAATACCCTTCATTCAGTCCATCATCCAGGTCAACACGCAGGTGACCAAGGCGGAAACCGACACATCGGCTTCGTCGAAAGATCTTCAGCCCGTATCCACGCATGTGGCGGTTAACTTTTCCGTGAACAAGGAGTCGGCGTACAACCTGATGAATAATATCGGCGGAAGCTTCGATTCGGTCATCATTAATCCCGCTATCCAGGAAATCGTCAAGGAAGTTACGGCAAGGTATCCCGCGGAGGATCTCATTGCCCGCCGAGATGTGGTTGCCAGCGAGATTAGCGATCATTTGAAGAACCGGCTAGCTAAATACGATTTGATTGTAAATGATATTAATATTGTAAATTTCAAATTCTCCGAAGCATTTAACGATTCGATTGAAGCGAAGCAGGTGGCTCAGCAGCAGGCGCTGAAAGCGGAGAACGATCTGAAGCGGATTGAAATCGAGGCGAAGCAGAAGGTTGCACAGGCGCAGGCGGAAGCCCAGTCGCTCAAACTGAAGAAACAGGAAGTGACGCCGGAGCTGGTACAGCTGAAGCAGATCGAGGTTCAGGAGAAGGCGCTGGACAAATGGGATGGGAAGCTGCCGGCCGTTACCGGCGGCGCGACTCCGTTTATCGACCTCAATTCTTTGGCCGCCAAATAAGCTCATCCTCATCACCGGCGTGGGTTGAACCAAGCTTGAAACACAAGAGAACCTCAGAGCAGCGAGAGCTGAATCGGAGGTTCTCTTAGTGTTCCAATGTGATCGGCTGATTTAGGATAAAATGTCTATCCGTAGGACTTTTGAAGGCTGTTCGCTTTGCAAAAAGTTACCTAATTGGTATGATTAATAGAAGTGCAAGAAGTCATATTTATTCTGGAGGAACGTGCAAATGAGCGAAATCAATCTAACCCGAATGATCGATCATACGCTGCTGAAAGCGGATGCTCGAAAAGAAGACATCGTAAAACTGGCGGAAGAAGCCAAAAGCTATAAATTCGCCTCCGTATGCGTTAACCCTGGGTGGGTTTCCGTTGCCCATGAGGTGTTAAAGGACACGCCGGAGGTAAAGGTATGCACGGTAATCGGCTTTCCGCTGGGTGCTACGACGCCGGAGACAAAGGCTTTTGAAACGGTGAACGCGATCCGAAACGGCGCGGAAGAAGTCGATATGGTCATCAACATCGGCGCTCTAAAAGACGGTAACGACGAACTGGTGAAGCGCGATATCGCCATCGTGGTGGAAGAGGCGCGCGGGAAGGCGCTGACCAAGGTTATTATTGAGACTAGCCTGCTTACGGAAGAAGAGAAGATTCGGGCCTGCAAGCTGGCGGTGGAAGCCGGGGCCGATTATGTGAAGACCTCGACAGGCTTCTCTACCGGCGGGGCAACCAAAGAAGATATTGCGTTAATGCGAAGTGTAGTAGGGCCGGATATTGGCGTCAAAGCCTCCGGCGGCGTGCGCAGCGTGGAGGACGCTCTGGTTATGATCGGCGCGGGCGCAACGCGGATCGGCACCAGCGGCGGTGTGGCGATTGCCAAAGGGGAGCGGAATATTTCCGGTTATTAAATGATATTTTGGACCAAACAAGCTGCGGCTGAAGCGGGAAACCGTCTCGGCCGCAGCTTGTTTTTTTGAATTTTTTCATTCTTTCTTATAATTCTTAGTGGAATAATAAGAATAAGTCTTTTCAAATGACATTCTTTGTGAGAGAATAGGTGCAACTCTTACTTCTAACCATTTTTTTCTAATTGAAATTAGGGAGGAAATAACTATGTCAGAACAAGCCAACCTGTCGTTTGAAACGCTCGCCGTCCATGCCGGACAGCAAATCGATCCGGCTACGTTCGCCCGCGCCGTTCCGCTTTATCAGACCACTTCTTACGGATTCAGGGATGCGGAGCATGCGGCCAATCTGTTCGGATTGAAAGAGTTTGGGAACATTTATACACGTTTGACGAATCCGACGACCGATGTGTTCGAGCAGCGGATTGCGGCGCTGGAAGGCGGGGCGGCAGCGCTGGCGACAGCTTCTGGCGCGGCGGCTATTTCCTTCTCTATTCTGAATATTGCCGGAGCCGGAGATGAAATTGTATCCTCGGCAAGCCTGTACGGGGGCACATACAATCTGTTCTCCACTACACTGCCTAAGCTTGGCATTAAGGTCCATTTCGTGGACTCGGATAATCCGGAGAATTTCCGCAGCGCTATTACCGAGAATACCAAGGCGCTGTTCGCGGAAACGATCGGCAATCCGCAGGGGAATGTGCTGGACATCGAGGCGGTGGCTGCCATCGCGCATGAGCATGGTATCCCGCTTATTGTCGACAATACGTTTCCGAGCCCATATCTGCTCCGTCCGATTGAGCACGGAGCCGACATTGTCGTCCATTCGGCGACCAAATTCATCGGGGGCCACGGCACCTCTATCGGCGGAGTGATTGTGGACGGGGGCAAATTTGACTGGAAGGCCAGCGGCAAGTTTCCGGGCCTGACGGAGCCCGACCCCAGCTACCACGGCCTGGTCTATACCGAAGCACTAGGAACGATCGCCTACATTATTAAGGCCCGCGTTCAGCTGCTCCGCGATATTGGCGCGTCGATCTCGCCGTTTAACTCCTGGCTGCTGCTGCAGGGGCTTGAAACGCTGCATCTGCGGGTGGAGCGCCACAGCCAGAATGCGCAGAAGGTGGCGGAATTTCTGGAAGCCCATGAAGATGTGGAATGGGTAAGCTATCCGGGGCTGCCGAGCCATCCATCCTACCAGCTCGCGCAGAAGTATTTGCCGAAAGGGCAGGGAGCGATCCTGACCTTTGGCATCAAGGGAGGAAGCGAGGCGGGCCGCAAGGTTATCGAGAACGTGAAGCTGTTCTCACATCTGGCGAATGTCGGCGATTCCAAGTCGCTGATCATTCATCCGGCCAGCACAACCCATCAGCAGCTGTCGGAAGATGAACAGCGGTCTGCGGGTGTAACGCCCGAGCTGATCCGCCTGTCGATCGGTACGGAGGCGATCGCAGATATATTGGATGATTTGCGCCAGGCCATTGCGGCCAGTCAGGGAGTAACCGCCCAATAAATAGGCCCTTCTCTTATCCGCCCGGCTATCATGTAGCCGGGCTATATCAGTATCCGGCAATCGTTAAGCTCGTATGGCGCGGACGTTACTCCTCGGAATGGCGTGTCCGCGCCGCTTCCTGGGCTCATCCAGGCTTGGGCGCGGGAGAAGGCTGCGGGGGAGGAAAGTATTCTCTTGGATAAAGGGATGCCCGTACCCGCATATTTCATGATCCGGCTCCGTATGCATTAGAGAGGCCGTAAAATAACAGCCGGCGGGAAGCAGGGCAGAAAGCGCCCGGCGGCAACTCATAACCGAAAAAGGTGGGTGCGAAGATGAGGGATAAACTTGGGCAGGATAACGTAAGAACTGGCAGAGAATATCCGTTTACATCCGGAACGGCGGCGGAAAAACCAGCAGACACGGAGAGTCCGTATCTGCATGATTCTTCCCGTGCGTTGCGTCCGGTTTTTCTAGTGCTGCCGGAAGGCCGCGAGAACCGTCCGTCTGTCCGCGAACCGGGCACCGCTGCGGCAGGACCCTGCCTGGTTAGAAGTGAAGACTGGCTGAAACAGGCGGACCCGCTATTTACCGCCTGGCTTGCAACCGGGGATGGACCGGAGGCGGATCTGGCGCTGCGCCGGATTTATTACCGGCTGCGCGACGAAGCGTCCGCGCTGCTCGGATCGGCGGACGGAGAGTGGGCCGCAGTGAGCCTGCCGGCCGTTCCGGAGCTTGACTCCCGCCCTGATCGGCTTGCCGAGCTTCAGGACATATTATTGGAAGCGCTTTTTAACGCGCTGGCGGAGCGGCAGCGCGAGGGCGGCGACTGCCGCCTGGATCTGCTGGCGCCCCATCCCGCCAGCGCGCATGAATTCGCTGCTGCGCGCGAATTCATCGAGACGGTGGCCGAACAGACTCTCGGCCACCGCTTCGCGGCGGCGTGCCGTATCGGGGCGCTGTTCGCCCCCGATATCAGTCCCGCCGCCGCAGAGGAAATCGGGCGCATCGCCGATTTCCTCGTGCTGGACGGCGCGGCGGACGGGTCCGCGCCGGAGGAAAGCGCCGCCGCGGACCTGGTCTCCGCGGCGGAGAGCATTCTCGCCGCCGTGCGGGGCGTGAAGCCGGCGGCGGTCGTGTTCGCCGCCGGCGGCTCGGCGGCGGCTGCGCTGGCCGATCTGTACCGGATCGGCCTGAACGGGATCTTTTGCGGCGCCGAGCACCGGACAGAGGCTCTGCTTCGGGCAGCCTGCCTGGTCTGGATGGACCGCCACGAAAGCGCGGACACGGCTACAGGCTGGCTGTAACGGCGCACGAGAGAAGCGCCGTTCTACGGTTAGCCGATCCAGACGCTGATTCGCCGCTAACGTAAAGTTTGGGACGAATCAATTTGCACAGGGCGAGCAGGGAAGTCTGTCCGGCATTGGCCGGATCAACGGGAGGATGCATGAATACAAAGAGGGAGCGCCGAATTGCAACGCTCCCTCTTTGTATTCATTAGGTACGGTTCCCCATAATGGGAATCGAAAAATCAGGCATTATACAAGCAGCATATCTTATACCAATCGGAAGGGCTGCCGACGGACGGGAGCGAGATAGAGAATCATTCTCCAATATCTGTAAAATTCAGGCCTGTACACCGGTTTACAATCGGCGGATAGGGGTATATTATAATTATGTGTTGCACTAAGGAAAACATTTTGTACTAATGAAACAATGAATTTCATTCTCATTTATCATGCTGTCCCGGCGTAGCCGGGGCAGCATGTGTCATTTTAAGGGCTCTAAGAATGGCTTTCATTATCAGCAGGGGATGAATTTCAATTATGTTTCCGAAACCGTCCGAATGGACCTGTTCCAACATCAAACTTTGAGGAGGGTGATTTTCAATGCAAGATGCGAAACAACTGCCGCGTATCTCTTCTTTGAATGGGCAAGCGAAGAAACCCGGAGCGCCCAAAGGAAGAAAATTCGATCCAAAAGCGATGATTCAAAATACGGAAATGCAGGCTGCGCTTGGAAGCGGGCTGCTTATGCTTCTGGCCTGGGGACTAAGCGGCTGGCTGCCGGTGCTGTCGGTCATCGTCTATACGGCCGCGTATACGGTTGGAGGGTGGATCAAAGCCAAAGAGGGAGTGGAGACACTCGTCAAGGAGCATGATCTCGATGTCAACCTGCTGATGATCGCGGCGGCGCTTGGAGCGGCGTCGATCGGCTACTGGAACGAAGGGGCGATGCTGATCTTTATTTTTTCCCTCAGCGGAGCGCTGGAGAGCTATACGATGGACCGCAGCCGCAAGGACATCTCTTCACTGATGGCGCTCAAGCCGGCGACGGCGCTGCGCATCGAGCAGGGAGCCATGAACGAGGTGACGATCGACAAGCTGGTCATCGGCGATCTGTTGCTGGTGCGTCCTGGCGAGCTGATTCCTGCCGACGGAACCGTGTACCGGGGGGAATCGTCGGTCGATCAGGCCTCGATTACCGGCGAATCGGTGCCGGTCGAGAAGGTTTACGGGGATGAAGTATTCGCGGGCACGCTGAACGGTGAAGGCGCGCTGTACATTGAGGTGACGAAATCGGCGGAGAACTCGCTGTTTGCCAAAATCGTCAAAATGGTGGAGGACGCGGAAGCCGAGGTTCCGGAATCCCAGCGCTTTATCAAGCGGTTCGAGGCGATTTACGCCCGGGCTGTGGTCGCTCTGACGCTTGTTCTCGTTGTCCTGCCTCCATTTGTGCTGGGCTGGTCTTGGGGCACTACGTTTTATAAAGCGATGGTCTTCCTCGTTGTCGCCTCTCCATGCGCCCTGATGTCGTCCATCATGCCCGCGATGCTGTCTGCGATTTCGAGGAGCGCGCGCAAAGGCATTCTGTTCAAGGGCGGAGCGCATCTGGAAAATATGGCGCGTACCGCCGTCGTCGCCTTTGACAAGACGGGAACCTTGACGGCAGGGACGCCCGAGGTGACCGATTTCATCATCGGCAAAGGTTATAACCGGCTTGAGCTGCTGACGGTCAGCGCATCGATTGAGAGTATGTCGCGCCATCCGCTGGCCGAAGCGATTGTCCGCAAAGCCGAAGACGAATGCCTGGAGCTGTGGAATGTGCAGGATTCCCGTTCTTTGACCGGCTGGGGAGTGGAAGGCCAAGTGAGCGGCAAGCTGTGGAGGATCGGCAAATCCAACATTTTGGATGATGGAAAAATTCCGGTTCAGCGCGCAGAGACAGCAGCGGATACCGCCGCCGCTGACGGAACCGGATCTGACAGCGGCATGACAGACGGCGAACCGGCAGCACTGCGCAGCGAAGATCTGGCGTTCTGGCGAGAGCAGCGCACGAGCCTGGAGAAGGATGGCAAGACCGTATCCGTTATTCTGGACGGAGATACAGTGGCGGGCATGATCGCGCTTCAGGATACGGTGCGCCCGGAGGCGGAGGACGCGGTGCGGAAGCTGCAGGAGCTGGGCATCAAGGTGGCAATGCTGACCGGGGACCGGGCAGCCACGGCGCAGGCGATCGGCGCGAAGACGGGGGTCGATCTCGTCTTTTCCGACCTGCTCCCGGAAGATAAAGTGAAGCATATCGCCGCGCTGCGGGAGCAGTACGGTCATACGATCATGGTTGGCGATGGCGTCAACGATGCGCCCGCGCTCGCGCAGGCGACGGTAGGCATGGGAATGGGCATGAAGGGCAGCGGCGCGGCGCTTGAAGTCGCCGATGTGGTGCTGATGAATGACAATATCGGGGAGATTGCTTCGACCATCTCGCTCGCCCGCCGCTGCCAGCGAATTGTGAAGCAGAATATGACTTTTGCCATAAGCGTCATCGTCCTGCTCATTGCAAGTAATTTTATCAATGGCATCGCGCTTCCCTTTGGCGTCATCGGCCATGAAGGCAGCACCATTCTCGTGATCCTGAACGGATTGCGGCTGCTGCGGTAGTTGGGACGTTTTTACTGAAAGTTTTTAAAAATTAAATTGTTCACAAAATAGTCCCCGGACTATGGAGTCTGGCATATTGACATTTTCATCCTTGAAGAGCATAATGGAGTTACTTTAGAATAATTCTAATTAAGATTTCACATATGTGGTAGTCCATAAAGAGGAGGATGTAATTATGTATAAATCAATCATTGTCGGTACCGGACCTGCGGGTCTGACTGCCGCTATCTATTTGGCCCGGGCCAATATGAATCCGCTGGTTATTGAAGGCCCGCAGCCGGGAGGCCAGCTTACCACGACCACCGAGATCGAGAACTTCCCGGGATTCCCGGAAGGAATTCTCGGTTCGGAGCTGATGGACAATATGCGCGCACAGGCGGAGCGTTTCGGAGCGAAATTCGTTACCGGCTGGGTGAACAGCGTGGAGCTGGGAGAGCGTCCGTTCAAGCTAAACGTTGAAGACATGGGCACGCTTGAGACCGATACGCTGATCATTTCCACCGGCGCTACCGCGAAGTACCTGGGCATCCCGGGAGAGCAGGACAATGTGGGCCGGGGCGTCAGCACCTGCGCGACCTGCGACGGCTTCTTTTTCCGTAACAAGGAAATTATCGTTGTGGGCGGCGGGGATTCGGCGCTGGAGGAAGCCGGCTTCCTGACCCGCTTCGCTTCGAAGGTGACACTGGTGCATCGCCGGAATGAACTGCGCGCTTCCAAGATTATGCAAGATCGGGTACGCGCCAATGAGAAAGTGGAATGGGCGCTGGACCGTACACCGCTTGAAGTGGTGGCAGGCGATAATGGCGTTACCGGTCTGAAGGTGCTGAACAACGAGACCGGCCAAGAAGAATTCATTGAAGCGGGCGGCGTGTTCGTGGCGATCGGTCATCACCCGAATACGGCTTTCCTTGGCGGTCAGATTACCGTCGATTCGAACGGTTATATCGTAACGAATCCGGGCACTTCCGAGACGAACATTCCGGGCGTATTCGCCTGCGGCGATGTTCAGGATACCCGGTACAGACAGGCGATTACGGCGGCGGGCAGCGGCTGCAAGGCTGCCATGGACGCTGAGAAATACATTGAGAGCCTGGAGCACAGCGCGGTTGCGCTGTAAGTTTCATCGAAACGCCGCAAGTGATATAATATTAAGCAAAAATTACTAGGAGGGAATCAACTATGGAAAATGTTGTGGTATATACATCGACTAACTGTCCGCACTGCCGTCAGGTCAAAAGCTTTTTGAATGAGAAGGGAATTTCTTTCGAGGAGCGCAATATCGAGCAGAACGAAGAGTTCGCGCAGCAGGTATGGGATATGGGCATGCGCGCTGTTCCGGTTACCGTGATCGGCGAACATAAAATCGTGGGCATGAACAAAACGCAGTTCGACAAAGTATTGGCGGCTGCACAATAATTACGGCTATTGGTCAAAGGGATGGGCGTCTCCGGCAGCGGGGGCGCCCTTTTTAGCGTGAGATTAAACGGGAGATGAGGTTCAGCTAGGCCGGGATAAGGGACATTGCGATCCGAAATACCGCGTACACGGCGATGCCGCCGCCGATTAGCAGGAGCCCCGCCTTTTGTCTGGACTGGAACAGACGCAGCACGCCGAGGCTGATCATTGGTGCGATGATGAGCAGAACGAGCAGTACGGTGATAAACATCCGGACTGAAACATCGGAAGTATCCACATAGGTCATGAAGGCTCACTCCATTTTGTATGTAAATAGGATTGGGCTTGCTCTTTTGCTGAATTCAATTATATGCTAAATATAGCATTTTCACTTTAGGACCGCGAGATGCGAAGCGCCGCTTCAGCATGTTCAATACATTTGAGCACTTATGGAAATATCAATCCTATCCGATAATAGAGAAACAAAGGCATATTTTTTTGTGAATTTTAGCACTTAAGCAGTATTGGAAATGTTGTTGGACGCATCTAATATATGGAAGTGTAAACCAGGATTCAACCGTTGAGCAGGCAAACTCGCGCCAAGGGGGCTAAAGCAAGGATGGGGAAGTTAACGAAGGCGATAGTATTGGGAATGCTGGTTGCCGCCGCTGTGCCGCCGGCTGTGCATTGGGGGATGGATTATGCCTACGCCGGGGTGAAGGGAACCTCCATACGTTCCGTCAGCGACATGACCCAGCAGTTGACGGCAGCGATGAATAACCGCAGAGAGAGTGTTGCTTTTACATATGAAGGAAATACCTCACGCTTGAAGTCGCAGCTGCAGACCGCGCTGGACCAGGCGATGTCGAACGATCCTTACTTGAACTATATTGTGAGCAGCTACAGCTTTTCCTACCGGGGCGGTTCCCGCTCGGCGGCGGTAAGCGTCAAGCTTTCCTACCGTGAGTCGCTTCAGCAGACCGCTTATGTCAACGGGCGGGTCAAGACGATTTTGAACGAAATTATAACCCCGGGGATGACAGGCGATGAAAAGGTAAAGGCGGTCCACGATTGGGTGGTGCTGAACCTGAAATATGACACGACCTACACCAAATATACGGCTTACGAAGGGCTGAAAAGCGGCAGCGCCGTCTGCCAGGGCTATTCCCTGCTGACCTACAAGCTGCTGAAGGGCGCGGGAATTCCGAATAAAATCGTGGAAGGCACCGCGTGGCAGGACGGCTCGGGCCAATCGCACGCGTGGAATCTGGTTCAGCTGAACGGACGCTGGTACCATCTGGATACGACTTGGGACGATCCCTCTCCGGATAAAGCGGGGGCCGTCAGCACGACCTATTATCTGCGCACAGACAGCCAGATGCGCCGGGATCACACTTGGACCCGTTCCTATCCGGCAGCGGCTGTGGAGTACTCCCGTACGCTCAGCGAACTGGCAAGCGTCAAAGGAGAGAAGCAGACGGCCTATCAGAAGCTGCAGCAGGCGCTCCGGTACGACCTATACGAGGAGAGCGGAATCGTCGATAACGCGGCCGAGCTGACCACACTAGCGCAGCAGGCGCGGAAGAAGGGAGAAGCTTCGCTGCTGTTCCGCTATAACGGAAGCGAGAGCAGGCTGGTGCGCGACCTGCAGCAGCTGTACGAGAAAGGCTTTAAGGGCTTGAGCTATAAGACATCTTCGTTTGAGAATACAGGGGATTTGAAAGTGGAACTCTACTGGCAGTAATAACGATGACGTGAAAAAGATCGCTCTTCCATCCGTTCGAAAGGACGGGGAGGGCGATCTTTATTCATAGAAATGGACCGAAAGTGCATGTGCCACTCCGGATACGGAGTGAGGCCGAATTCGGCCCTCGGCGCGATCCTGCTCTTGCGGAGCGGCGGGGGGCCGGGCACCTAACGTAGGATGCCGTTATTTATGCCGCAGCCTCAGCTGCGTCCGCGTCCCGCCATCTGCTGCCAGACCGTTCCGGCCGCTTCCTCGCCGGACTCAATGCGCTCCAGCGCCATGCGCGCCTGAAGCCCGACTTCGAACTCGGGATCGTTCACCGCGGCTTCCAGCGCGTTCCGCGCTTCAGCTGTGCCGACCTCGTACAGAAACCGGGCGGCGCGCCAGCGGACGATTTTGCTGCTGTCCTTCAGCGCCCGGGTCATGACCGGCGTGGCGGCGGGATCGCCGATATCGGACAGGGTATCCCCGGCGGTGCGCCGCACGGCGGGAGCGTTGTCTCTCATTGCCTCGTACAGCAGTTCCTTCGCTTCGGGGGTGCGGAGATCGCCCAGATAGACGACGGCTAACCGCCGGATCAGCAGCTTCGGGTCTCGCAGCGCCGCTGATATTTGCGGGAGCAGCTCGGGCGTAGGCGTCAAATCTTCAAGCGCCGCGTAGCGTACCCGCCAGTTTTCGCTCGTCAGGTCTCGCAGCAGCTCGTCCTGACCGCGCTTGCTGCGATGCTCGATGAATTCGCCGCCGGCCGTTCCGTGCGCGATAGCCTGCTGCACCAGCGAATCAAGGCGCTCCTGCGGATACGCGGCCTCCAACTCCTGCTCAACTTCGCGCGCGATCTCGGGTAGCTCGCCGTAGCGTACGCCGTAATCCGTCAGCTTGCGCTCTTTGATCAGGACCGCGCTCGCTACATTCGTCACCGCCTCGGTGAATCGCGGCGACAGCGCGATGCGTTCCTCGCGCGCTCCGCTCTTCACCCGAATCTGCATCGGGATGGCGCGGAACATTTGGACGAACACCTGCGCCTCACCGAAATGCGCACCGTCGTTCTCGTCTGTTAGCGCCCAGTCCTGCGCTCCGGCCGCTTCGCCGCCGAAGCGGGACTTCAGCTCGCGGAATATCTCCGCCCAGTCTGCGGAGGGCCTCCGCTCTAGCGCCGCGAAGTCGGCGGTATGAAAGATATTTTCCACTCCCGGAATGGTCAGCATCTCCCGCGCCCAGGCTGGCGCAGCGTGCTGACTTTCCAGGGTATAGGTTCGGCGTATTCCCGGCTCCAGACTTTCATCCAGATGAAGCTTCATCGTATGCGGACTCGGGGTCGGTTCTATAAATGTAATCTTCATTCGGGTAAACCTCCTTAGGACGGCAGCCGCCGCATTTACTTATATAGGTCAGCAAGGGTATAGGTCAGCAAGGGGCGTTTACTCGCATTTTACATCAAATTTGATTGAAAATACACAAACAGTCGGCACGTTCCGGCCCGCTGGCGGCGTCAAGCGCCGGAATCTCATTGCCGTTGTCTGCCCATTTTTGCCCTTTTCGCGGCAAATCAAGGAGTTTACGGGCTTTTCGGTCCATTTTTGTGCTATAATATGCCGGAAACCTATGTGTAAAGGATGGTATGCAAAAATGATCAGTACAAGCGGCGTGACACTCCGTTACGGAAAGCGCGCACTTTTTGAAGATGTAAATATAAAGTTTACTCCCGGCAACTGCTACGGCCTGATCGGGGCCAACGGCGCCGGCAAATCGACGTTTCTGAAAATTCTGTCCGGTGAGATCGAAGCCAACTCCGGCGAAGTTCATATCACGCCCGGCGAACGCATGGCCATATTGAAGCAGAACCACTTCGAATATGACGAAAACCCGGTGCTGGAAACGGTCATTATGGGCCACGCGCGCCTGTATGACATTATGAAGGAGAAGGACGCGCTGTACGCCAAGTCCGACTTCTCCGAAGCCGACGGTCTGCGGGCCGGCGAGCTGGAAGGCGAATTCGCCGAACTGAACGGCTGGGACGCTGAACCGGACGCCGCCGCGCTCCTGATCGGCCTCGGCATTCCGCGTGATCTGCACGACAAAAAGATGGCGGAGCTAAGCGGCAACGAGAAGGTCCGGGTACTGCTTGCCCAGGCGCTGTTCGGCCGTCCGAACAACCTGCTCCTTGACGAACCTACCAACCACTTGGACCTCGAATCCATTCAGTGGCTGGAGAACTTCCTCATGGACTATGAAGGCACCGTTATCGTCGTATCCCATGACCGTCACTTCCTGAACAAAGTATGTACGCACATCGCGGACATCGACTTCGGCAAAATCCAGATGTATGTCGGCAACTATGACTTCTGGTACGAGTCCAGTCAACTCGCTCTCCAGCTTCAGCGGGAATCGAACAAGAAGAAGGAAGAGAAGATCAAGGAGCTGCAGGCGTTCATTCAGCGCTTCTCGGCTAACGCCTCCAAGTCGAAGCAGGCGACGTCGCGGAAGAAGCAGCTCGACAAGATCACGCTCGACGACATTCGCCCGTCCAACCGGAAATATCCGTTCCTGAACTTCAAGCCGGAGCGCGAAGCCGGGAAGCAATTGCTGACGATCAGCAATCTGACCAAGAGCATTGAAGGCGAGAAGGTGCTGGACGAAGTCGGCTTTGTCGTGAATAAAGGCGACAAGATTGCTTTTGTCGGTCCGAACGGGCTGCCCAAATCAACGCTGTTCGATGTCATCATGGGCGAAACGGAAGTGGAATCGGGCGAATACACCTGGGGCGTTACGACATCCCAAGCTTACTTCCCGAAAGATAACTCCAATTATTTCGATGGCGTGGAGCTGAATCTGGTGGAATGGCTACGCCAATACTCGAAGGACCAGGACGAGACGTTCCTGCGCGGCTTCCTGGGACGCATGCTGTTCTCCGGCGAGGAAGCGCTGAAGAAGGCGAGCGTATTGTCCGGGGGCGAGAAGGTGCGCTGCATGCTGGCGAAGATGATGCTGAACGGCGCGAACGTCCTCGTCTTCGACGAGCCGACGAACCACTTGGACCTCGAGTCCATCACGGCGCTGAACAACGGGCTGATCGACTTCGACGGCACGATTCTGTTCACATCGCATGACCATCAGTTCATTCAGACGATTGCGAACCGGATCATCGAGATTACGCCAAATGGCATTATCGATCGCGTGATGAGCTATGATGAGTACCTCGAAAGCGACGAAGTCAAGGAACTGCGCCAGCGGATGTATCCGGTGGAAGTGTAAAATAAAGCCGTAAGCAGGCGCGGGACGGGGAAAGTCTCTGCCGCGCACGGGGCGGGCATATGCTTATTAGAGCCGACCGGATGGGTATCCGGCCGGCTCTTTAAGTTACTGGAAAGTGCGGGCAATCACCCGGGCTATGGAGGAATCGGCGTTGATATTCAGCGGAAGGGCGGTCACTTCAAACCGGGATAAGGGAAGCAGCGCCGCAAGATCCGTCAGATTCTCGATGATTGGAATGCGGCGGCTGAACAGCATCCGGTGTATATCGAAAGGATGTCTGTCCGGCGATGGAGTGTCCATGCCGACCATTTTAATTTTTTTTCGAATCAGAAGATCCGCAAGCTCCGGTGTCAGAACCGGAAAATCGGCAAAATAGGCGGGTTCTCCGAACAAATCGCTATGTCCGGTGTACAGGATTACGATCTGCCCTTCGTGAATGAGCTGTTCGTATTCGGGTTTATATCCAATTGCTCCGGCTCCCCGGACATCCAGCAAGCAGCCCTCCCCGATAAACGTGCTCAGCGGATACCCGTTCAAATACTCCGTGCAGTCCGTCATGTGCATATGCCCGTCGATATGCGTTCCTGAATGCATGTTAATGGTCAGGCGATGATTGTTATAGCCATCCCGGGCGAATTCGGCGGATCTTGCAAGCTGCGTTGGCTGATCTCCCGGATAGACCGGCAGCCCGTCCCGGATGGGGTGGGTCAGATCGATGATCATGGCTTTTTGGGCTCCTTTACTTTGGAATCAAAATAAAAACGAGGCAGTTCTGAAAGCAGCGGGAGCTTAAGCAAGCTGCGTTTAGGACGACCTCGTTCGGTTTTCTAACCCCTTAGCAGGCTGCGCCTGCGTAAACTTGCAGTGAGCTGCACGGGTCAGGACCCGCCGGTGCGGCGGCGCTGGTTATTCGGTTTCTTGTTGTTCTGGGTTTTAAACGTTTTGGCTGCACCCGCTTGAAAAGCGCCCGGTTTGGAGTTGTTCTGCTGCTTCTTCTGCTCCAGCTTTTGCCGGATGGCATCGGCGAGGTTGATTTTGGGCTTGTCACTGCTCTCGGTCATTTGCGTTAATCCTCCTTGAAGCTTGTAATGAGAATATTTTAATGGTTTTTGAAAACGCCGACAAGGGATACTTTGAGGCGGTGAAACCTAAATATTAACAATTCCCGCCAAATCCAAGTAGAAATCAAGACTATAGACCCGTCCTTTACCATGAATTGGTATTCCGATTTGTGAAATTTGGTGCATGTTCCCATATCCGGGGGAAGCCTATAATTATTGCAGAAAACAATAACGGCGGCGCCACCATTGTTGAGTTCTAATCATATCCATTCGGGGGACGGTATGAACCAATTAACCAAGCAGCTACTTGCCGCGTTATTATTGTCAACCGCAGTTTGCGCTTCTTCGGGCGGGTTCGGGGCTAATTCTGTCCATGCGGCTAAGAATTCGGCCGCTGTACTGTCCAGTGCCGCCTCGCAATCGGCCGTCATTCAGTCAACAGTCCGGCTCCGCAGCGCGCCTTCCGCAGGCAGCAAGGTGCTCTCCTATGTAAAAGAAGGGGAGAAGGTGCTGATTCTGGAAAAGACGAATGCCTATTTCTACAAGGTCCGCACGGCGAACGGAGAAATCGGCTATTGCAGCTCTCAGGACAAGTATATCGCTCTGACAGCGGCCGAAGCGGCTCCACAGCCTGTACCGGCTGCTCCTGCGGCAAGCACAGCTACAGCGAGTATCGAGCAGGTCATTGCTAGAGGGATGTCCTATCTCGGCACACCTTATGAATTCGGGTCAAGCCGCAGCGACATATCCACCTTCGATTGCTCGGATTTTGTCCGGCAGATTTATCTTGAAGCGGCGAATATTAAGCTGCCGGCTGATTCCAGACAGCAGGGGAAATGGGTCAGGGAGAGCCGTTCAGCCGTAACGGATATATCGGGTCTCAAACGGGGCGATCTGATGTTCTTTATGAGCTACAAAGGAAGCTCAGCCGCCGCTTATGCCGGGATTGACAAGTCTGCGGAAAGGATTACGCATGTCGCTCTATATTTGGGAGACGGACAGATTTTGCATACGTATTCCGTATCTTCCGGGGGTGTCAGAGTAGATAAATTAAGCGCTTCTTGGACCAACCGATTCCTCTTCGGAGGCTCGGTTATCCACTGATTATACAGCTTGCCTAGTGCGGAAGCGACAGTAGTACAGTTTGTGACGGGTGCAGTACATGAAAAAAGGGTGTTTCCAGCGGCAGGTGCTAATGGGGATGCCCTTTTTGCGCTGGGGGCAGGCAGCCCGGTATACTTAGAGATAGTTATTAGAATCGTTGCAGGACAACGAAGGGAAGAGAAGATATGCCTCATCACAATAAAAAGAGTACGCCGGGCAAAATCCTTTTCCGGACGTTTGCCGGAATTGTGCTGCTCCTGCTCCTTGCCGGAGCGGCCGCCGCCTGGTACGCCGCGCCGGTGAATAAGCTGGATCTGTCTTATGACCGGGTAGATTTTGATCCGAAGCTGCTCCAAATGGTCAGAGACAGAAGCCCCGTGCTGACGTTGACCGAAGACGAGCTGAACAACCTCTTTAAAAAAGGATTGAACGACTATCTGTCTGAGCATCCTTCATCCTTTGTCTGGATTACCGGAGCCCGGTTCCGGCAGAGCGGAGACCGGCTGACTGCGGATATTAACGGGCTGGCGGGTCCGGTGCCGTTCGGTGCGGAAGTCGGCATGATCATGGAGGTTTCGCCGGATTCGGGCGGAATGATTAAGCTGCATCACGACTATACATCGATCCGGAATCGGAAGGTGCCGAAAGGCGTGCTGTCCTTTCCGCCGATTTCGGTCCGCTTGCGGGAGCATATGCCGTTTATGGTGGAGGTCCGCAAGATTGAACTGCTGGAGAGCGGAATGCGCGTCTCCTTTGCTGTAGATTGGAGCAATCTGCTCCGTTCGCTAATAAAGCTGAAATAAGCCCGGGAATCCGCCCTTTACGAGGGAGGGCGCCCGGACTTGCTTCAGCTTATTTTAGTTTGCCGGGCAGCCCTATGCCCTTTTTTTCAGCATACGATCATACAATTATATTGACCGCCCTTGCGCCAGACGCCTGACCGAACGGTTGTTTCGGCTGTAGACCCCAGGGGTAACTATGCAATATTAAGGCAGACTTGAGGCCGATAATATTACGAATCGGAAGGAGTTTATACCCATGATCATTAGCCTCAGCGTGGCGCTTATAGCTGTCGCATTCGCAGTTCTCGTGTTCTTTTTGATTAAGACTCTGAATTCCGCCAAGGCTTCTCTCGACAAAGTGAGCCAGACGCTTCAGGAGGTACAGAAGACAGTCGATGAGCTCACTTATGAAGTGAAAGCTACGGTAAGACACGCCAACAAGATTACGGCGGATGTGCAGGGTAAAATAGAGAAAATCGATCCTATTATGGACTCGGTCCAGAATCTGGGCGAGGTGCTCAGCGAGCTGACAATGACCGTGAAGCAGGTATCGGTAACAGTCATTGAGAGATTCCGCAAAAACCGGGAGCTGAAAGAGAAAGCGGAGCTTGTATCGGTCAACAACGTCAAGGCGACCCCTGCTGAGGAGCGGACGGTAAATTCCTATAATGCGGTTAATGCGGTAAACAGCAAGAAGGGGAGATTGGACGCCGTCCTCAAAGGAGTCGATGTCGCCGCCGGTCTCTGGCAGAGATACCGGAAGTAGCGCCCAGGCCTCCTGATGAGAAATCGTCATTAACGCAACCTCCAGTTCCACTATGGCTGGGGGTTACTTTTAATGGGAATATGCCTTTTTGTCAATCCAAGGAAAGAAAAGGCGATGCCTGCAAATGTTGCGGATGGAAAATACCCAGCTAAATATCGTATCATAATAATATGCGCATTTTGGATTTTTCGGTCGAATTATGAGACGGTGAGGTGAAGTAATGAAAATACTAATTGTTGACGACAATCCTACCAATATTATCATCATCCGTGAAATCCTAAAAAAAGAGGCTTATCGCAATGTGATTACGGCGGCTTCCGCAATTGAAATGCTGGAGCTGCTCGGAGCCCGCGGCGAGAATAGCGAACTTAGGCCAAAGCATCCCGATGTCGATCTGATTCTTCTCGATATGATGATGCCCGAAATGGACGGTATCGAGGCTTGCCGGATCGTGCAGCAGTACGCGAATTTGAAGGATATTCCGATTATCATGGTAACCGCCGTCGGCGACTCCAAGAAATTGGCGGAAGCGCTGGATGCCGGCGCGGTCGATTATGTAACCAAGCCGATCAACAAGGTCGAGCTGATGGCGCGAATCCGCTTGGCTCTGCGGCTGAAGGCCGAGAAGGATTGGCATAAGGAAAGGGATCAGCGCATTCAGTACGAATTGAAGCTGGCGGCACTCGTGCAAAATGCAGTGCTCAGCCTGCCGCTGAAAGAGGAACTGTTCGAGGTACATGCCATTTATCAGCCTTCATTTGAGCTAGCCGGGGATTTGTATGCCTGGTACGCGCTGGGAGACGGGCGTTATGGGGTCATTTTGCTGGATATGATGGGACACGGCATTTCATCCTCTCTGTTCTGCATGTTCATTGCTTCCGTGCTCAAGGACACGGTCACGACTTATGTCGAGCCGGAGAAAGTCATTCAGGAACTGAACCGGCGCTTCAACCAGCTCTATATCGAAAAACAGCTTGTACAATACTATTTTACAGCCATTTATCTTGTCATTGATACCAAATTGCAGCGCATTGACTATGTGAATGCAGGCCATCCCCCTGCCCTGTTCTTTGAAGGGAACGCCGCCGAACCGGTGCTGCTGGAGAGCAACTGTCATCCGGTAGGAGTGTTCGACCGAATCGAGGCTTCGCCTCAAACGCTCACTTATGAGCAGGAAGGCCATTTGGCGATGTATACCGACGGGCTTCTGGAGATGGTGGAGGGAGATCAGGAGGAACAACTGAAATTCCTGATCGGCGAGCTTGCGGGGGAGCATGAGTGGCGCGAAGAGCCGATGAAGGCCGCTTTCTTCGATAACAAGGCCCCGGGAGAGCGTGATGACGACAAGTGTCTGGTGTGGATTTCACTGAGAACTTATTAATGCGGATATGCCTGTATTCGTAATTCCGGATTTAGGGTAATAGTCTTACAGGCAAAATAATCAGCCGTTTGCTAAGAAGACGGCGCCGCAAGGGAGCTTGGAATCAATGACTGCAACAGGACGAGGAAGCGATGAGCAGCCCCTTGCAGGAACCGATAAGAACGAGCTGGAAAATATCGAAATCGAGCTTCTGCTCTGCGGTATTCATCGCCTATACGGATACGATTTCCGAAACTACTCGCTACCTTCCCTAAGGAGACGAATCTGGCATCGTGTTCATGGGGAGAACCTGTCCAGCATCTCCGCGCTGCAGGAGAAGGTGCTTCATGACCGGGCCTGCTTCGAACGTCTGATTTACAGCCTTTCCATACCGGTCACGGAGATGTTTCGGGACCCCAGCATGTTCCGGACTTTCCGCCAGAAGGCCGTGCCGCTTCTGAGGAACTGCCCGTCTATCCGGATCTGGCATGCCGGCTGCTCTACTGGCGAAGAGGTGTACTCCATGGCGATTCTGCTAAAGGAGGAGGGCTTGTACGACAAAGCGCGTATTTACGCCACCGATATCAACAACAGATCGCTTCAGCAGGCCAAGGAAGGCGTGTACGAAATCAGTAAAATGCAGCAGTACAGCCAAAACCACATGGAGGCGGGGGGTAAGCGCGCCTTTTCGGAATATTATACAGCGAAGTCTAATTCGGTCATTTTGCAGCCGGAATTACGCAAAAATATTACCTTTGCCGAGCATAACCTGGCGACCGATACTTCATTCAACGAGTTCCATGTTATATTTTGCCGGAATGTCATGATTTACTTTAACGATGAGCTTCGAGAGCATGTCCACAGCCTGTTTTTCGAAAGCCTCAGCCGATTCGGATTGCTTGTTCTCGGAACCAAAGAGTCCATTCATTTCAACAGGTACAGCGACAGTTACGAGCCACTCGACAGAGTGGAAAAGATCTATCGCAAAATCAAATGATGTGTTTAACATTTAATTAAAGCATATTCCGGCTAAGAGGCCCTGCGCTTCAGGCCGAAAGCAGCCTTCCGGAGAAGGGAACCGGTTCCTCACTTTGCAAGGAAGAGCCGCTTAACCTAGCAATTTCCAGAGTATGAAGTCCGGTTTTTTGTTTCATGAGCGTGACTTTAGGGTTATTGGTAAAGAAAACATGAATCAGGAGAGATTGTCTATGAATACACATAAGAGCGAAAAGTTTCATGCAACGACAAAAACCGAGGATGGCGTTTGCACAGTCTACTTGAGAGGCGAGCTCGATTTGTCGGTTGCTGACGATTTTCGGTTGGTGATGGAGCCGCTTGTGGGGGATACAGCGCTAAATCTAGCCATTAATATGAAAGAATTGAAATATATTGACAGCACGGGCATCGGAATTCTTTTATCGATCCTCAAGGCAAGACACGGCTTGGATGTCAAATTCACCGTGGAGGAAGTTCCGCCGCATATACAGAAGCTGTTCGATATGACCGGTATCGCCAAATTTTTCACCTCCCAAGAGAACTCCCACTAGGAAAGGACCGAACAAAGAATGAGTGATGATATACAAAAAGTGATAATCCAGTTGCCTGCCAGTGCAGAATATGTCGATATTGTGAGACTCAATTTATACGGAATTGCCTCGAAAATGGGCTTTTCGTACGAAGATATAGAAGATATGAAAGTAGCGGTTTCCGAGGCTTGTAACAATTCAGTTCTCTACGCCTACGAGCAGGAGGATGGATTAGTCGACGTCATCTTTGAAGTAAGTCCTTTTGCCCTGTCGATCACCGTCAAAGACGAGGGGGAGAGCTTTGACAATGTAAAAGCATCCGGAGAGCGCATGACCCTGCATGACAAGGAACTAAGCGATGTTCAAGTCGGGGGGCTCGGCTTCTATCTGATGCAGGCGCTTATGGATGAGGTTAACGTCATAAGCGAGTCCGGGAAGGGGACAGTCGTAACTTTGACTAAAAAGCTTCATCTCAGCGAGGAGAGAGTATGAATGAGAGAGTGACTCCCCCAGAGTCCTTGGACGAATCCGTCTCTCTTATTTGGGAATATCAGCAGACCAAAGATAACGATATTGCCACCGTATTGATTCATAGATACGAGCCGATGGTCAAGATGGCCGCAGGCAAGATTGCCCGCAACCGCCCCGATCTTTATGAAGACCTCTATCAGGTCGGTCAGATGGCTCTGATCCGCCTTCTGCAGCAATACGATATCAGCCTTGGCATTCCCTTTGAACCCTATGCCATGAAGAGCATGATCGGGCACATGAAGAATTTTCTCCGCGATAAATCCTGGTACATACAGGTTCCCAGACGCATTAAAGAAAAAGGCGCATTGGTCCAGCAGGCGATTGACGAACTGACCGTCAAGCTGGAACGTTCACCCGATGTAGGCGAAATCGCGAGTTACCTTGATCTGTCTGTGGAGGAAGCGGTGGAAGTTCTTGCTGGAAGGGAATGTTACCATTACGTATCGCTCGATTCCCCGCTGTCTCAGGAAGAGACCGGCGCTACGCTGGGCGAACTGATCAGCTCGGATGCGAACGACTACGATACCGTAGAGCGGCGCATGGACCTTCAGCAGGCGCTTGGACAATTGAAGGAGCAGGAGCAGAAGGTGCTGCTGCTGGCATTCCAGGAAGGGCAGTCTCAGCGGGCGATCGCCCAGAAGCTCGGTGTATCGCAGATGAGCGTATCGCGAATCCAGAAACGGGCTACCGAGAAGCTGAAACAGATTATGTCTAATTCGGCTTATTGATAGACAAACTTCTCTTATAAAATACAATAGGGCATGGAACCGCAGGAGCGGAACCATGCCCTTTATTCGGTACGCCCTTCAACTGTTGGCGTCAATGTACTTCTTAATTTCGGCAAGATACTCGCCGATGACCGGCACGTTAATAAACAGACTAACGATATAACCCAGTATGCCCAGCACAATGAAGGTGCCGAGAGATAGGCCGACCCCCCGGGAAATACCGGCCATGAGATTGGTCATGATCCGCTTCTTGGGATCGGTATAATTCTCGAGTATATCCTTAATCTCTGATTTCTCCAGTGATTCGGCGATTTGGTCCAGCCGGGTATTGAGCCGCTTCACTTCATGGCGGAGCTCGAACGGGTGATCGTTCACTTCGTAGTCCCTTGTCTTTCCTGTCAGCTTTCCCATAAAGTCCTCCTGCTTTCTTATAGCTGAACGGGCCCTGGCTGCTCTGGGAATCAGGCGTCGTGCATACCGGCAGCCAGCTGATTGCTGCTGGCTGCCGGCTGGAGGAAGAATAAAGCTTAAATCAACCGTGCTTTCAGGCAAGCCGCTTAATAGCCAGCTTTGACCTCGTCCGAAGCGTTCTTTGCTGCTTCGGAGATATCCTTGGAAGCATCCTTAACATCATCGCTTACTTCTGTGGAAGCCGCTTCGACCGTATCCGAGATTTTCTTCCCGGTTTCCTGCAAGGTAGCGGCAATTTCCTGCTTGCTGTCGCTGACGCTTGTCCTAATGTCGGAGGCTTTGGACGATACAGTACTAGCCAAATCGGAGACCTTGCTGGATACGGTGCCGGCCAAATCAGCCACTTTTCCACCGACTGCCGTAGCAAGAGATTTCGTCTTATCGGTAACCGTACCGGAGAATTCTTTGGTCTTGTCGGTTGCTATGCTCAGCTTATTGGAGAGGTCGCTGCGCATTTCGCGTCCCGGCTTGGGTGCGAAGAGGAGGGCCGCCGCCGCTCCGATCAGACCGCCAATAAGAAGACCCTTCGCGAAGGTTGTTCCGTTTTGCGCAGGATATTCCAGTTCTTCTTTACTCATCACAAATCACTCCTCAGGAAAAATAAAGTGAATCCAAAGTCAGGCGGCGCGTCGCATGAGTCTGGGGACTAGACCCGATTCCCCATAACGAATCGTCTCCATCGTTTGGAAGTCGGTATTACGATGAATTTAACTAAACTTCTTACTTCGTATATAAACTTTGGCGTATGCCCTGAAACAGCAAGGACGTATGGGAAAGACTGGTGGAGTATAGCTGCTGAAAGAGAAGAACGGATGCGAAAGTATAGAGTAAATCGTCTTTTTTGATCCTTTACAAAATACATCACTTGACTGCTAGATTATATAGTTCTTTCAAAACTAGATGATTTAAACAGTTTCTATATTATAGAAAAACACATAGAGGATAAGGGAGAGAGCAACATGGAGACGGTTTTGGTAAAGGAGTATCGGGCCAATCTGATGGAATGCGCCCACAGCGGGCATATTGCCATAGTAGGGGAGAATGGCGTGTTAAAAGGATATGCGGGGGACCCTGGCTTTGTTTCCTTTACCCGTTCTTCGGCGAAGCCGCTGCAGGCGATTCCGGGCATTCGCGGCGGAATTATGGATAAATACGGCCTGAGTGCGGCCGAAATCGCCCTTATGACCGCTTCGCACCGCGGGGAGAGCTACCATCTTCAGGCCTTGGAGAGCATTGCGGCCAAGACGGGTGTAACGGAAAGCTGCATGATCTGCGCTTCCAGCTATCCGCTTGACGAAGGAAGCCGCGAGGAGGCAATCCGCGGCACAGGCAGGCGAAAGCTGTACCATAACTGCTCCGGCAAGCATCTGGGGCTGCTGTCTTACAGTAAATCGAAGGCACTGCCGCTGGAAGGATACGCGCAGCCGGACCATCCGGTTCAGCAGGAGATTCTCCAGACGGTCGCCTATATGGCCGGCCTGGCGCCGAAGGATATCAGCCTGGGAACGGACGGCTGCGGCCTGCCGGTGTTCGCTCTCCCTCTAACCGGATTGGCCCACGCCTATTTGAAGCTGGCCTGTCCCGAGCTGATCGAAGATAAGGCGACGAGAGAAGCGGTAAAGGTCATCACATCGGCCATGCATGCTCATCCGGAGATGGTAGCCGGATACGGACGGCTGGACTCCATACTGCTGGAAGACTACAATATTGTGTCCAAAGGCGGCTTCAAGGGCGTGTACTGCTTCGGGCTGCGGAATGAACGTCTCGGGTTTGCCTTTAAGATACTTGACGGCTCCGAAGAAGAATGGGGTCTGATTGTACGCGGTATTCTGGAGCAGATCGGATATGCGAACCGGTCGACATTAAGTAAGCTTACGGCGGCTTTCCCGGGCTATATCGAGAATGATGAAGGAATGCGTGTCGGTCATGCGGAGACGGTATTCAAACTGGAGTTAATTTGATTGTTCCAAGCACAAGACACAGGCCCCTCCCGTCGAACCTTATTTTCACGGATCGATGGCGAGGGGCCTGTTCGCTGGGTGCGCCGTTTTTATTTCCGCAAGCGTCCCAGTTCGGAGACGAGAGCCTCCACCTGCGAGATGCTGAGTCTGTCGCTATCCATAACGACTTCGTAAATATCCCGGATGTCTTCATATTTGTCCAGCGAGAAGGCGGAGGACTGCATGGCGGCGGCGCTGGCCATTTTCAGTTTGGTCTTAATGCTTTCGATCATATATTCCACATTGCTCTGGCTCGGGGTCGATAGATCCATAAAGTTCACGTTCTTCCTTTCTGCGCGTTAATCTATGTATTTTACCATGGTTAACGCTGGGGACACCATATTTTGTCGATGAAATTAATTTAATGTAGAATGGATGGAAAAAGCGGCTATCTGCTAGAACGGTGACGCGGTGACGGTGGCATGCTTCCATAAGAACACTACCAAAGGGGGGAACACAGGCATGGCAATCAGGGAACAGGGGCAGGGGAGCGGCAAAAGAAAGGTGGATGCCGAAGGCTTGACTGCTTTCTTTCGCGAAATCGAAGGGCTGCATAAGCCGGAAGAGATTACCTTCCTGTGCGTTGGCACCGACCGTTCCACCGGAGACTCGCTTGGACCGTTAACGGGAACCCGGCTGCTGGAATACGGATTTCCCCATGTGATCGGCACGCTTCCGTTCCCATGCGATGCGGATAATCTGACAAAAAGGATGGCTGAAATTCCTTCGGCGCATATCGTGATCGCCGTCGATGCCTGCCTTGGTCCGCACGCGGCCGTAGGTTATTATTACGCCTCCATGGAACCGCTGCATCCGGCTAAATCCGTAGGGCTGGCCCTGCCCGCAGTAGGGCATTACAGCCTGGCCGCCGTCGTTGACGCTAGCGGACCGAAGCCGTACCGGACGCTTCAGACTACGCCGCTGCACCGTGTGATAGGCATGGCGGGAACCATTGCCGCCGCAGCGGCTGAGGGATTCGGGCTGTTACGCTGAAGGCGTTTCAATTTCACTCGTTTGGCTTAAATAAATACTACCCAATTAGGTAGATCATTGGGTAATTATTTAAGAAGAAAGAAGGAGGCTGTCATGGAAACAGTGCGTCGTGAAGGAGTACACATTAGTTACAGTGATCAAGGGCAGGGTGAAGTTATTGTTCTGCTTCACGGTTTCTGCGGCAGCGCGGAATACTGGGAGAAGGTTATCCCGATTTTGAGCGGAAGCTACCGCGTCATTGCGCCCGACCTGCGGGGGCATGGTTCTTCCGATGCGCCGCTTGGCGCCTATACGATTGAGCAAATGGCCGATGACGTGCTTTCGCTGCTGGATGCTCTTGACATTCCTAAGGTTACGCTGCTGGGCCATTCATTAGGCGGGTATATTACACTTTCGTTCGCTCAGCGTTATGCCTCGCGCCTGACTGCCTTTGGACTGATTCATTCCACAGCCTACCCGGACAGCATCGAGGCGAAGGAGAAGCGGCTCAAGGCGGTCGCTGCGATCGGGTCCCAGGGAATCACCGATTTTGTGGATGGATTCGTACCCGGACTGTTCGCGCCGGAGACGACGGAGTCCTCGCCTGAGCTGCTGCAGCGCGCCCGGGAAATCGGCTTTAAGACGCCGCCCCAAGGGGCGATTGGAGCTGCCCTGGCTATGCGCGAGCGTCCCGACCGGCGCGATGTGATATCGGCCAGCGAGCTGCCGGTGCTGCTTGTGGCAGGGGAGAAGGACGGTCTTGTACCGGTGGAGAGGACCTTCACCTCGGACAAGCGGAACGTAACGAAGGCGGTCATTTCCGGCGCAGGCCATATGAGCCTGTTTGAAGAGCCGGAGCAGCTTGCCGATGTGATTAAAGATTTTGCCGCTGTCCTGGTAAGATGACGGCTGTTGTTTAAGAAGAGGGCGAGAGGCCCTCTTTTTTCGCATGCCTTCTGTTTGTTCAACATCTGCCCTGATCATTCCACAGTACATCTGGTCCTCGAATCCGCCCCACTTCAGCTATGCTCTTTAAAATCCCTTTAGCTTTCATGCCGGGCAGGAAAATCCGCTGCCTCCTCCAATTTGTCATTGCAGGCAATCATCCCAAATCAAGCCCTTCGCAAAAGGTCTGGGAATCGGCCTCTCCGTTTCAAATTCCGGGCGCCGGTGGATGGTGGAATTACGCAGGGGAATCGTTTAAGATAAGGCGTGTGAAGCTATGCTGTGGAGGGAGGAAAAGCGGATGTTCCGCAGAGATTATATCGTTCGGATGATTGAGGACATGACGGCGATGATCGCCAAGGTATTCGATCTGAAACAGCAGCGCAAGACCACGGAAGCGTTATGGGAGGTTGACGAGCTGCTGAACAAGCATTTCAGACTGAACTCCCGCTTGCTGAATTCGCTGTCCGTAGAGGATATTATCGAAATATTCCGCCTCGGCGGAGGAATAGAAGTCGACAAGCTGCAGGGGATGGCCCGCCTGCTTTATGAGGAAGGAAGCATTTATGCCGCAGCGGATCAGATCCCCGAAGCGCTGCCGAGGATGATGAAGGCGCTGCACCTGTATCTGTATGCCGCGCTTCACGGCGCAGACCGCGAGCTTCTGGGCCTGCCGGAGGAGATTGACGATTGTCTGAAGAATGTGGAAGCGTACCGCCTTCCGGCGAAGACCGAGCGGCTTCTCATGTCCTACATGGAATCCATCGGCCGTTATGGAAAGGCGGAGGATTCGCTCTACCGTCTGAAGGAGCAGGGCGAGCCGGTCGCGAAGGAAGGCGAGGAGCTGTATGATCGGCTGCTTGACAAAGATCCCGCCGAGCTGGAACGGGGCAATCTCCCTCTGGAAGAAGTAAGACAAGGACGGCAGGAATGGTTGAAGCTGAATAGAGAGACGAAGGAGGCAGGTATCCAATGAGCGTTCCCATTTATATCGTCGATGCTTTTACCGAGCATCCCTTTGCCGGCAATCCGGCTGCGGTATGCCTGCTGGAGCAGCCCGCCTCCGAACCATTCATGTCGCAGACGGCGGCGGAAATGAATCTGTCGGAAACGGCGTTTCTGTGGCCGGAGAACGGAGGCTACCGGCTGCGCTGGTTTACGCCGGCGGCCGAGGTGAAGCTGTGCGGGCACGCCACGCTCGCCAGCGCCCATACACTATGGGAGACTGGACGCCTTCCGCGTGACAAGAGAGCGGAATTTTACACCCTGAGCGGTGTGCTTACGGCGGAGCGGGAAGGCGACCTCATAACGCTATGCTTCCCCGCATACAAGCTGGTCCCGGCGGAGCCTTTACCGGGTCTGGCCGCCGCGCTCGGAGTGGAAGAGAGAGATATTAAGGAAGTATTTTTCTATGCCGATAATGCGCTGGTCCGCCTCCGGGATGAAGCTGTGCTTCGAACCTTAAGTCGGATTTTGCCGCACTGAAAAGTCTGCCGCCCCGTGCCATTGCGGTAACCGCCGAAAGCGGCGGGGAGGGGATCGACTTTGTCTCCCGTTTCTTTGCGCCCGGCATCGGCGTGAACGAAGACCCCGTAACCGGCTCCGCGCATACGGCTCTGGCTCCCTTCTGGGCGGACAGGCTGAAGCGTACAGAGTTGACCGCTTACCAGGCGTCCCGCCGAGGCGGGACACTCCGGCTTAGATTAACCGAAGACAAAGTCTTCCTGTCCGGACACGCGGTGACGGTTGTCAGCGGATTGTTTCATGCCCGGCCCTAATGAGGAATCCAAGAGGGATCAATCCGTCAGCCGCGAATATGCTCCTGGCTCCATTTTAAAAACTTGAAAGCGGGTTATGATTGTGGAATCCCTGAATACTCTGATTGAACGTATAATCGCTGGCCGTTCCCTGATTACGGGGACCCTGAGCCAGCTTCGTAACAAGGAAGGCGCCACTTACACCAAGGTAGTCGTCAAGCCCGTGCAGCTAAAAAATGGACTGCATTACCAGTTTGCTTACTATACCGGCACCCAGGTGGAGCATAGAAATATCCCCGCTGATTCCGCGGCGGATGAGCTGGAATCGCTGCTGGGCGATATTTTCCGCCAGGGACTGCTCTGCACAGAGGAAGCGGATTACCAGGTGCTGATCAGCAAAAAGCAAAAAGTAACGATCCTGACCAAACCGCCGACGAAAAAAGCGGCCGACGACCTCTCCCATAACCGGCGCAAGCGCTATGTGCTGGAGGAGGGCGAGCCAGTGCCGTTTCTCATCGAGCTTGGCATAATGAACGACAGCGGAAAGGTACATGCCAAGAAATATGACAAGTTCCGCCAGATCAACCGCTTTCTTGAGATGGTGGAGGACGTGCTGCCTTCTCTCCCGGCGGGCAGGCCGCTGACGATCGTCGATTTTGGCTGCGGCAAATCGTATCTGACGTTTGCGCTGTATCACTATTTGGCCGTCCGGGAAAAGCGGGAGCTGAACATTGTCGGACTCGATCTCAAAGCCGATGTCATTGCTCACTGCGGCGCTCTTGCGGACAAGCTGGGCTATGATAAGCTTCGTTTTCTTGTCGGCGACATTGCTGAGTACAACGAGCTGGACCGGGTGGATATGGTTGTGACGCTGCATGCCTGCGATACCGCGACCGATGCCGCGCTGGAAAAAGCGGTACGCTGGGGCGCCTCGGTGATCCTGTCGGTTCCCTGCTGCCAGCATGAGCTGTTTGCCCAGATTGAGAATGAAGTCATGGAGCCGCTGCTGTCGCATGGCATTCTCAAGGAGCGCTTTTCCGCTCTGGCGACCGACGCAATCCGGGCGAAGCTGCTTGACCTCATGGGCTACCGCACCCAACTGCTCGAATTTATCGACATGGAGCACACGCCCAAAAATATATTGATCCGCGCGGTAAAAAGCAGAGCGGCGATGCAGGCGCCAAATGGCGCGAGTATACGGCATTCCGCGATTTTTTGGGAGCGAAGCCTTATCTGGAGCGCGCGTGTACCGACCTGCTTCCGGGGGAAGCAGCCGTCCCGAAGATCCATTGAAAATTTCCGTAAAGGATATACGCCGATCCCGGTTGGGAAACGGGCAGCCTTCTGTGTGGGAGGCTGTTTTTTATAAGCTTCGCGCTTATCGCTGGCCTTATATTTCTACGAGAAACGGGTGCCCTTCTCCTGCGAGGACGGCGCAGCCGTTTCTTCTTGTTGTTTGTCCGTAGTATGCTCCTTCCCCCATGCACACAGTGACTCCAACACAGGCATCAAGGTTAAACCTTTAGGTGAAAGAAAATATTCTACTTTAGGCGGTACTTGCGGATATTCCTTGCGGACAATAAGATTGTTGTTTTCCAGGTGTTTTAATTGAGTGCTTAACATTTTATGTGTAATCTTACCGAGTTCCCTTTTCAATTCTCCATATCGCATGACTTCCCGTTTCCATAGCCAAAACAAAATATACATGTTCCATTTTCCCTCGATTAATGACATCGCAAAAGCAAACGGTCTAACATCTACCGTATTTTCCTCTTTTATCATCATTTACTCTCCTTTTTGATAGTATCTACCTTTAAAGTGCATACTTTCTTTATAACATACAAAGGTAATATAATCATCCCGAAAACCAATCACGGGGAAATTCCCTATAACAAGGAGAGCCAATATGAGTGCACAGCATTTTCTGGAACCTTATCTTTTCTCGGCCAAAGGCCTTGCATTGAAAAACCGTATCGTCATGGCACCAATGACCACCATGTCCAGCTTTTTTGACGGCTCCATCACCCAAGATGAAGTGGAGTATTACGCTGCAAGAGCGGGCGGACCAGGCATGATTATTACAGGCGTGGCTTACGTTACAGAGGGCGGCAAAGGCTTTGAAGGCGAACTGTCCATTGCCCATGATAGCAATGTCCAAGGATTGTCCAAAATTGCGAAAGCCATTCAAAAGGATGGCACCAAGGCCATAATCCAAATTTTCCACGCTGGCCGCAAGGCAAATTCCAGGGTTCTGAGAGGCTCACAACCTGTAAGCGCAAGTCCGGTTGCTGCGGAGTATCCCAAAGATTCGGAGACGCCTCGCGAGTTAAGCCACGATGAAATCGAAAGCATCACTCAGGATTTCGGCAAGGCAACATTGCGCGCTATTCAAGCGGGGTTTGACGGAGTTGAACTGCACGGGGCCAATACGTATCTTTTACAGCAATTCTTCTCTGAGCATTCCAATCGGCGGCAAGATCAGTGGGGAGGCAGCTTTGAAAACCGCATGAGGTTTCCGCTAAGGGTTATCCATGAGGTTTCCTCTGTCATTGAGGCCCATGCCGACAGACCCTTTATCCTGGGATACCGTCTTTCTCCCGAAGAATTGGAAACCCCCGGGATTCGGCTCGAAGATACATTAGCCTTTGCCCAAGCTCTGGTAAGCACCCCTGTTGACTACATTCATTTGTCAATCGGAAGCTACAAGCGTACCTCCTTGAATGAAACGTCAGATAAAGAACCTGTCCTTGAAAAATTTGTAAAGGCATTGCAGCATAGCAAACCGTTGATCGGAGGAGGCTCGGTTGAACGGCCGGAGGACGCGGAAGCTGTAATTCAAAGCGGGGCAACCCTGGTAGGAATAGGCAGAGAGCTTATCCGTGAACCGAAATGGGTGCAAAAAGTGCAAGCCGGTGATTTAAAAAGTATTCGCTACGAGCTTTCGCCGTTTGAACTGGACGAGCTGCGTATTCCGCTAGCTATGCAGATGTATCTCAAAGATTCGTTTCGAGAAGTAATGCGCTTCACTACAGACGGTGACCCCCAGACGAGTTATGAAACAGAGCTTGCACCAATGGAAGGCTTCGAGAAAAAATTATAATTGTCATATATCTGGCCTTATATTTCTAAGAGAAACGGGCAACCTTCTCCTGCGAGGACGGCGCAGCCGTTTCTTCTTTTTATGCCGTTCGTTGAGGTTGATTGCCCGCTTCCTTCCACTCGCTAAGCTTATTGGAATAGCCGCGGAACTTCGGTTTCAGGGCCTTTCGAGCGGGTACAGCGTTATGTTGTTTCCCAAGGGGGAAAACCGGAAACAATGAAGCTATCAACCATTTGGGAGACAATGCGATGCGAAAGAGCGGCGGGTACGGAAGGCGGGCTGCAAAGCTGCAGTTGACGGATATATGCGCGGTCATGGCCGCGGGACTTGGGGCTGCGGCTTGGCTGAAGCGTGGCCTGTTTTTCTCCGAGGATTGGTATCCTGTTCTGACCGTCTGGTTCTTGCTCTGCGGAGCTGTTGCGGCAAGCCGTCTCCATAAGGGGGATGAGCGGCGGCCCGGAGGGATAGGGGGTCTGGGCAAGGCGCAGAGGGTGGAGTGTAGTCTGGCAGGAGATTTAGAACGGGGAAAGGAGAGCAAGCTTGCGGGAAAAAAGAGCTGGGCTCGGACGGTCATGCTGGGCGGTCCGGTGATCATGGCTGCATTGTATGCCGCCGCATGGCTGAGAGGTCCCCTGTCGGTACAGGGAACTGTGAATGAACTGCTGCGCTGGAGCGGCTGCGGCAGCTTCGCCATACTGGCCTGGAAGGCAGCGTCCGGTGCCAACGCAGGCCGGATGCTCTCGGCAGCCTGGCACGCGGCGGGCATGCTTTTATGTCTGAGCGGGCTGCTGTCCTTTTGCGGGGCGCTTCCGATCCCGTATGCGGTGCTTCACAGCGCCTCGCCCGAAGTCAGCGCCTCGGGTGCAAGGCTTGGAGGATTGCTGCAGTATCCGAACGCCTTCGGCGCGGCGATGGCTGTATTTCTGCTGGAGCGTCTGTTCGCGGCCGCTCAGAGCTATGCCGATGAGAATAGCGAGCGGCCCGGCCGGGAGGGTGAAGAGGCAGGCAGTGTGGGTTACAGCGGAAAGGGCGTGGGGCGGAGGATGGCCCAGCCGGGGCCTGTTAGCCGCCGCGTCCCGGCCAAAGGGTCGCTGCGCGGCGAGCTGCTTCGCCTGGCGCCGCTGTTCCCCTACGCCGCCGCGCTGCTGCTCAGCGAGTCGCGCGGCGCGTGGCTCGCGGCGGCCTGCGCTGCCGCCGCCGCCCTGCCCCTGCAGCGGCGGCTTGCCCTGCCGCTGCTCGCCGCTGGCGCCGCCCCCCTAGCGGCGGCGGCGCTGCTCTACCGCGGACTGGCTGCCCTGCCCGCGGCTCCGCTGCCCGGCCTGCTGCTGGCCGGGCTCTGGGCCGGCGCGCTGGCCGCCGGCCTGTGGCTGGGCCGCCGCGCGCAGCATGCGGCCGGCCGGGGGCGCGCCGCCGCGCTCACGCTGGCGGCGCTGGCCTGGACGGCGGGCGGAGCCGCCGTCCTGACGCTTGTGCGCGCGCGGGGAACGGGACCGTCCTCGACGGTCGCCGCGCGCGGACTGATGTACCGCGACGCTCTGCGGTTCGCGGCGGAGGCGCCCTGGCTGGGCCGGGGCGGGGAGACCTGGCGCAGCGCCTACCTCGCTGTCCAGTCCCGCCCCTATGTGGGCAGCCAGGTGCACAGCGGATACCTCGATCTCCTCCTGAATGTCGGAGTGATCGGAGCAGCGGCCGCCGCCTTAAGCCTCGCGGCGGCGGGTTGGCTGATCAAGACGCACTCGCGGCGGCTCTTGCCTCCGTTTCTCGTCATCATCCTGCACGGCGCCGTCGATTTCGACTGGAGCTACGGCCTGTTCTGGCTGCTGCTGTTCTGGCTGCCCGCGCTGGCCAGAGCCGAGGCCGTCAGGGCCAGAAGGCTTTCCGGTCAAAGTTCATCTGCTGGTAAATATTTAATCCCGAAGCCTCTGCTCACAGATCCTTTACCTGCTAAATGTTTAACTCCAGGATTTCCGTCTGGGGATCATTTTGCTGCGGAGCGCCCGGCCGATATCCGCCCCCATAACCCGGAATCCACTATAAGGAAACTGCCGGCGGCGGCAGCCTGCTGTCTGCTGCTTACACTCAGCCTGCTGTCTTTCCGGGCATACCAGGGAGAAGCGCTGTACCGCGCTGCGGCATCGGCCCGCCAGCCGCAGGAGACGCTTGCGCTGCTGGAACGGTCGCTCTCCTGGAACCCGCTGTCTCCGAAGAGCGCTTTAGCTCTGTCCTCTTTTCTTGAACCGGGGCAGAGGAAGCGGATATTAACAGCAGCCCTTCGTTATTCCCCGGCAAATCCGGCGCTGAGCTGGGCGATGGCCGAAGCCGTCTCGGAGGAAGGACCTTCGGGCCAAGCATTATACTGGCTCCGCCGCAGCCAGCAGCTTGACGTCTTTAATTACATTAAACGGACAGAAGCCGTAGGACGAATGTTGACGTTGGGTGAGCGTCATCTGGCGGAGGGAGACGGGGGAGAAGCGCTGCGCTGCGCGGAGATGGGGCAAGAACTGCTGAGGCAGTATTTTTTGCTTGCGGCTGAAACGGCGGGAACAGCCTGGCATAACGACCGGAATTTCCGGTTCACAGCCGAAGCCCGCGCCCTTCACGATCGAATGGAAACCCTGAAGCGGGAGGCCTCAGGGCTGAAGGAACAACGCACGGTGGCCGAAGCCTATGCTTTTAAACGGCGGTAATCCAGCCATGAATATACACAAGGGAGTACAACCGCAAACAGCAGCGCGGCGATCATCGTATAGGTGAACCATTTTCCAGGAAGAAACGCGCTAATGATCATAATGATGCCCGCAATTGCCCAGAGTACTCCGGCGAGACGGTGGGTCCTGCGCCACACTTCGGGACTGGCCAGCGTCCATGGCGTCTTCACGCCGAGGAAGTAGTTGTCCTTGACCTGCGGCATGTAATTGCCGATGACAATAAAGGCCGCTCCCAACACGGCAATCGCAATTCTGGAGCTCGGCAAGGAGAAGCCAAGCCCGTATAATACGGAAGCGGCAAGCGCGGAGTCGAAGATCAGGGATATGGCCAGACGGATCATCGCATAAGCATTTTCGAATTTGGCGTAACGTTCTTTTTTCGGATCAAGAGGACGCGTAATCTGCATCAACACCGGCAGCAGAACTCCAAGTCCGCCAAACAGCAAAATTGCCGAGCCTTTGCTCTGAAATCCGTCGAATTCTCCCGATATACCGATATGGGCCGGGAGCTGCGCGGGCAGCCGGTGATAGTTGACCAGCGCGAAGCCGACCGTAAGCAGACCCACCGCAACGGCAAAGGTATCCTGCCATTTCCATTTAAAATCTTTCATCGCTTCATCCTCCTAAGAGCGGGCGGAAGATCCGTCTTCCGGTTTTGCCGATTTTAATTTCCTCGCTTTTTCTGTTTCCCGTTTCTGCCCTGAACGCCGCCCGTAAGCTCCAGCAGCCAGCCGAGCACCTCTTCCAGAACGGTGGTATTGAGCGTGTACCGGATGAACTGTCCCTGCCGCTCGTCCTGTACGAGTCCCGCAGTTTTAAGGGCGTTCAGATGATGGGAAATGCTCGGTTTGGACATGTTGAAGTATTCAGCGATTTCCCCGGCGGTTCGATCCTTGTCACGCAGCAGGCGGATGATTTGCCGACGTGTAGGGTCGGCCAGTGCTTTAAAGGATTCGTTCATCACTTTCAATAACCTTTCGATATTTAGATAATTGCTTAAATATATAATAATTATTAACGTTCCCATTTGTCAATCGTTTCCATGCCTTCTCACCCACCAAACTAGAAGTCGTAAGCATCCCTATGCTAGAATAAATTAATAGTAGAAACCTACTGCATAGACAAGGGTGCGAGCGGGAGCCGGGGTTATACATTGGGCGAGCGGATAGCATTCCGAAAAAAACGGGAGGAGGAACGAGAGTTGCATGTCATTTCTGATTTTGTCTCGCAGCTGTTCGAATGGATTCAGAGTCTAGGTTACTTCGGTATTATGATTGGACTTATGATTGAAGTTATCCCCAGCGAAATCGTCCTGGCCTACGGCGGTTATTTGGTTCATCTGGGAGAGATTAATTTCTTCGGGGCTGTTCTCTTCGGTACGATAGGCGGGGTTATCGCGCAGATTTTCGTGTACTGGATCGGACGTTACGGCGGCAGGCCGGTGCTGGAGCGGTACGGCAAATACATTTTAATCAGAAAGCATCATATCGACCACGCGGAAGCCTGGTTTGAGAAGTACGGCACGGGCGTTATTTTTACGGCGCGGTTTATACCGGTGGTCCGGCACGCCATTTCCGTCCCTGCGGGAATTTCCCGTATGCCGCTTTGGCGGTTTATTGTGCTCACAACGCTGGCCGTTATTCCCTGGAGCGTATTGTTTGTCTATCTCGGCATGAGCCTGGGTGAAAATTGGAAGAATATTGACGAAAAAGCCGCTGCGTATACGCATGAAATCATCATCGGCGCCATCGCGCTGATCGTCGTTTATTTTCTGTTCAAGTGGCTCCAATCCAAAAAGAAAAGAGGGAATGCGGCATGAAGCAAAATCTGGCTTCCAAATTCGGACAGGGTCTGACGCCCCGTCAATTTGTGGAGGGCATGACGAAGAATCAGCAGGCATTTGAATCATGGTATGAAGCTTTTTCCTGGCAGGACGAGAGCGACCGGGAGTTTTTTGAAAGCCTTAACCACCGCGACGATCTGCGCTCGCTTATTTTGGCCGCCGACTGGTGCGGCGACGTCGTCCGCAATGTGCCTGCGGTATTCCGGATTTTTGAGACGGCGGGCATCCGGGCGGAAGTGCTTATTCTGGAAGATAATCAGGATGTGATGGACGATTATCTGACGATGGGCGGACGCGCCGTGCCGATTGTTATTATCGCGGATACGGGCGGGCATGTTCTGGGACATTGGGGTCCGCGCCCGCAGCATGTGCAGAAGCTGATGAACGATTTCAAAAAAGAGAATCCGGACCGAGAGGCTCCGGACTACGAAGGTAAAATCGCGGAGGTCCGCAAGGCGATGGGCCAAGCCTACGGGGAAGGAACGGAATATCAGGCAGTGATCGCCAAGGAACTGCGCGAACTGATTTCCGGGTTTTAATGCGATGTTGAACATTCGGAGTTTTAGTCTTGGTCCTTTGCAGACCAATGCCTATTTGCTGACGGGAGCGAACCCTGCCAAAGGCATTATTATCGACCCCGGCATGAACCCGGCCCCGCTTGTGCGGGCCATTCAGGATATGGAGATCGAGGCGATTCTGCTGACGCATGCGCATTTTGATCATATCGGCGGCGTTGACGAAATTCGCAAGCTGAAGAACTGCCCGGTCTATCTCCATGCCTTGGAGAGCGACTGGCTGACAAGCGCCAAACTGAACGGCTCGCTTATGTGGCCGAACGTGTCGCCTCCGATTACGACGGACCCCGCCGAGTTCGATCTGGACGAAGGACAGACGCTTGAGCTGATAGGGAATACGTTCCGCGCCTTCCACACCCCGGGACATTCTCCGGGCAGCGTAAGCTTTTTGTGCGGAAGCGACTTGTTCGCCGGCGATGTGCTCTTCAGACTTGGGGTTGGGCGGACTGACCTACCGGGCGGAAGAGAGCGCGATCTGCTGGATTCGATTCAGGGCAAGCTGTTCAAGCTGGATGACGATGTCACTGTACATCCGGGACACGGCCCGCGCACAAGGATCGGTTTCGAACGGGCGAACAATCCTTATGTGTCTTGACAGAAGACAACGGTGATCGACAAAAAGCGAGAAATAGGCTAGACAAAAGGATACAAACTTGCTACAATGACGTTAATTAAATGTAACATTTACCTAAGCGAAGCACGCAGACTGCGGAATCATCCCGGTTTGCGTTCTTTTTTTGTCTTTTTTAAGGTGAAGATCGAACGGAGGAGCTTTTGTTGAAGAGCAGAATACGCCATCTTCTTGATTACGGGGAATACTGCGGTAACCCCCCACTTTCAGGTGATGAAGAAAATAAATGTATTGGTAAGCATGCGGTATCTAACGAGCCGGGCAGTATCCGGGAGGAAGCGGAAGCCTATGATAGCACGGGGGATGACAGTGAATCCGTTACACCACAGCCAACCCTCTCTTTATTCTGGAGCTTCCCGCAAGGAAGAGGAGTCAGGCAGCCGTGGCGGAGCAGGTTGTGGGAGCACCAGAGAGACCAGTTATAATTTTTTCATGAAGCCTTTGAACGATTCGTTCAGGCCAGACGTATTACATATGAAAAAAATAAACGGCGGGAGAACCGATGAGCGACGAGGAATCTCAAATCATCCGCAAGGCGCAGCGAGGTGACCGTCAAGCACTGGCGCAGCTGCTTCAGAATCATTATTCCTTTATGTATAAGTATTTGCTGAAGCTGACGATGGACCCCGCGCTGGCGGAAGATGTTACCCAGGATACGATAGTCAGATGTATGGAAAAGATCGCGTTATACAACGGCTCGTCTTCTTTCTCTTCCTGGATGATTACGATCGCGACCCGGCTGTATATCGACAGGATGAGGCGGCGAAGCCGGGAAGAAGAATGGATTCGGCGTGAAAAGGGCATCCGGTCGATCCGCTGGCGGTTCGAAGCTCAGGGCGAAGAGTGGAGCGATGTGCTGGATGCCCTGTCCCGAGTTCCCTTGCCGCAGCGGATAGCGCTACTGCTTAAACATT
This sequence comes from Paenibacillus durus ATCC 35681, assembly GCF_000993825.1. Lineage (NCBI taxonomy): Bacteria > Bacillati > Bacillota > Bacilli > Caryophanales > Paenibacillaceae > Paenibacillus > Paenibacillus durus. The sequence goes on along the minus strand of NZ_CP011114.1, from coordinate 4,027,034 downwards.
ATTACGGCTACAGCTACGGGGAGATCGGCAGGATTTTGGGAATTCCCGAAGGGACGGCCAAGTCGCGCGCGGCGTATGGACTGCGGCAGCTGCGAGAGGAGTTGAAAGAGGATGACTAAGGATAATACCGGGCCGGATAACGGCAGCCAATGGGGGGAAACACCTGACAAGGACGGCAAGGCAAGGGCGGCGGAGGATCACGCATCCTCTGAATTTGCGCTGCCGGAGCTTATAGCGGGATTGGAACAACTGGACCGTGTATATGCCAATGAAGCTGCACCGCCTTCGCTTGGCGAGCTTCAGGCGCAGCTGATTGCCGCGTCCGAAAGACATAGGCGCCGCATGTTGAAGGAGTGGCTGTTGTTCTGGCTTATCTCTCTGTTTCTTCTGGGGTTGTCGCTGCTGGCGATTACTTCTGCGCCGCCGCTGTACTGGATGATCCAGGGGCTTGTTCCCATCGCAGGCATAATAGCGCTCGTAATACGTCTTGGACGGAAAGGGCGCGGTGAATGGAGATGAAAGAGCATTCCAATCTGCCGCTTTGGGCTTGGACCGTCCTGGCTGTACTGCTGATGTCCCAGGGTACGCTGTTGTTCCGCACCGCCCGCGACCTTGGGAGATGGCGTTGGTTCTGGGGCCTATGGGGGATGACAACGTTTCCGCTGCCGACGATTCTCTACTTATTGCTTGTTGTATTTCCTGAATACCGCCGGAAACAGAAGGAAATCACGGAACAGGATAAGAAGATCAGAAAATAAAGGGTCAAGGGTGGAATACGGTATGAAGACACTCGATCTGTCGTTGTTATGGCCGCTTTTTGCGCTGCAGGGATTGCTGGCCGTCATCGGACTCGTGTCACTGGCCAGGGCGCGTAGTGTACGCGGACCGAAGTGGATGTGGGCAATTATTATTTTGCTTGGCAATCTGCTTGGCAGCCTTGTCTATTTTACGATAGGGAGGAAAGAATAATGCCGCCGCTGCTGCAAGTTTCGGGGCTTCACAAGGTTTTCCACGGGCAAACTTCTGTGGACGGAATCAGCTTTGATATGGAGCAGGGGCGCTGTGTCGCCCTGCTTGGACCCAATGGCGCAGGGAAGACGACCACGCTGCGCATGCTTGCGGGCCTGTTGGACCCCAGCCGGGGCAGTATTTTGTTCGACGGTAAGCCGATTGGAAAGGATTACCGCAAGCAGATTGGGTATCTTCCCCAGTCGCCTTCTTTTTATAACTGGATGACCGGGGAAGAATATATGCACTTTGCCTCAAGACTTAGCGGCATGGGCGGGAAAGAGGCAGCGGGCCGGGCTGCCGTCATGCTTGAGCGGATGGGGCTTGAAGATGCCGCAAAAAGGCGGATCGGCGGCTACTCCGGAGGCATGAAGCAGCGCCTGGGGCTTGCGCAGGCGCTTGTCCACGCTCCGCGCCTGCTGCTGCTGGATGAGCCGGTATCGGCGCTAGATCCCATCGGCCGCCGCGAGATTATGGATCTGCTGCGGGAAATCGGCAGAGAGACGAGCGTGATTTTTTCTACACATGTGCTGCATGATGCCGAAGAAGTATGCGACGACATTATCATGATGAACCGGGGAAGGATTGCCGAACACGGAACGCTGTCTTCCCTTCGATTGAAGTACAATAGGCCGGTTATTACTCTGCGCGTAGAAGAACGGGAGGCAGCCTTGCAGTGGCTGGAGTCACTCCACACCCGTTCTTTCATCCTTGAGGGCCGTAGGGAAGCTGACGGCTCCGTGCTTCTAAAGGTGGAAGACATGGAGTCGGCAAGGTCCGTGATTCTCCGTGAGGCGGCGGAGCGCGGAATTCCGCTGCTGCGTTTCGAAGCCGGTTCCTTGTCGCTGGAGGATGTATTTATGGAGGCGGTGGGAGGATGAGAAGCGCTTGGTTTTTTTACCGTAAAGAAATGCTGGAGATGACCCGGAGCTACAAGCTGCTGTGGATACCGGTCGTATTCATTATCCTTGGCATCATGCAGCCGATTTCGGCTTACTATATGCCCGAGATTCTGAAAATGTCTGGTGATGTGCCTCCGGGGATGCTGGAACTGTATAAGCTGCCGGGCGCGGCGGAGACCATGGTCAAATCGCTCGGGCAGTACGGCATGGTTGGCCTGCTGGTGCTCGCGCTTTCGGCAATGAACAGCTTTGCTGGCGAGCGGGAGGGCGGAACCGCAGAACTGGTGCTGGCCAGGCCGCTGACTCCGCTTGCCGCCGCTTCCGCTAAATGGCTGGCGCAATTGACCCTGCTCGCGTTGTCTTTGGGGCTGGGCGCCGCATGTGCAGGCTATTATACCGTCCGATTAATCGGCGGCCTCTCCTGGAGTGCGGTGCTGGCGGCATCGGCGCTGTACGGATTATGGCTTCTGTGCGTGGTTTCTTTTACGCTGCTGTTCAGCGCCTGTCTCCGCGCTCCGGCGGCTGCCTTTCTATCGCTCGCGGCCGCAGCGGGTTTGGCGCTGCTGCATACGCTGCTTCCCCGGCCGCTGCGCTGGTCGCCCGCCGCTCTGCCGCAGCTGTCCGCGGAGGCGCTTATGCAGCAGGGGGCCGCTGCGTATGCTTGGGTTTTTCCGGTACTGTCGGGGATCGCGCTGATTGTTCTTTGCTTTTTGGGTGCTTCGCTTCTCTTTGGCCGTAACAAACTGCCCCGGTTCTAGGCCCCGCTGCAAAATGTAACAACTTTTTTTCAATTTCATATTTTTACGTATATTTTCAATTTTGCGCCGTTTCTTCCTGTAGACATGTCTATCTTTTTTTAGTAGACTGTGAAAAAGCACAACACGAAAGATATTGGCTCAGGAGGTAGGGCGATGCTGCGTTTAGGAGAAAAGGTTGTCATTGTCGCGGACGCTTTCGAGCAGAATCTTCCTATCGGGGACTATGGATACGTGATTGCTTACGACCGTAATCCTGATAATGCGTTTGATTATGTCATTCGCATCCCTCAGGCGAACCGGAACTTTTACGTCACGGCGGAAGACGTTGAGACGGAAGCGGATCTGCTCACTGAGGAAGCGGAGAGAACTACGCAAGAAGCATTGATTGATTTTGCATTGTCCACGCACAACGAGAAATTGTTTTACCAATTGATGAACGGTGAGGCCGAGCAGACGGAAGATGCAGAGACCAGTCCCAAGGAGAACATGTCCCAGGCGGAATTCATCAAGCAGGTGAATCTTCGGGCCTGGATTTAAAGAAAGCCGGCGCAAGCCGGTTTTTTTTGTAATATCAGAGTCTTGGCTATAGAGGGATTCAGCAGCCTTTTACCAAAGCACCCATCGGTGCTTTTCTTGTTTTCATCGGTTTCTGTGAGGGGTTGTTCCCTACATCTGCTGGTATAACCGCATTGAATTGTCCACGTTTCTACAATATAATTAGTAACGTTATCCGGGCGCTTTAGCCCTTTAAACAGGAGGGATTCCCAAAATGAGCATTACCGTCAAGGATGTGCAGCATGTGGCCCGTCTGGCCCGTCTACATTTAAGCCCGGAGGAAGAGGCTATGTTTACGGAGCAGATGAACGCCATTTTACAATATGCGGAGAAATTGAGCGGACTTAATACGGAAGGCGTTCAGCCGACGACTCATGTGCTGCATGTCAGCAATGTAATGCGCGAGGATGTCGTGAAGGAGAGCCTTTCGCTTGAGGAAGCACTGCTTAACGCGCCGGAAGAAGAAGACGGACAGTTCAAAGTTCCGGCGGTTTTGGAATAATCTAAATAGGTAGGGAGATGACATTTTGAGCCTGTTTCAATATCGGTTGTCCGAATTACATAATATGCTGCATGCGGGGCAAGCCTCGGTCAGCGAGCTGACCGAGGAATCGCTGTCCGCTATTGCGCGGCTGGACGATAAGGTGAACGCCTTTCTTACGCTGAATGAAGAAGGCGCCCGCGCTGATGCCCGTGCCCTGGACGACAAGCTCGCTTCGGGAGCGTCCCGGGGGCTGCTCTTCGGGCTGCCTGTCGGCGTTAAGGACAATATTGTGACCAAAGGGCTGCGCACGACCTGCGCGAGCCGTTTTCTTGATAATTACCAGCCGATTTATGACGCGACCGTTGCCGCCAAGCTGCGCCAGGCGGACGCCGTAACAATCGGCAAGCTGAATATGGACGAGTTCGCCATGGGCGGCTCGAATGAGAACTCGGCCTACGGGCCGGTCCGAAATCCTTGGGATTTGGAACGCGTCCCGGGCGGCTCCAGCGGCGGCTCTGCCGCGGCGGTGGCTGCGGGCGAGGTGTTCTTTGCTCTTGGCTCCGACACCGGCGGCTCGATCCGCCAGCCCGCTTCGTACTGCGGCGTTGTCGGCCTGAAGCCGACCTACGGCCTTGTCTCCCGTTACGGCCTCGTGGCGTTTGCCTCCTCGCTTGATCAGATCGGGCCGCTAACGCGGACCGTTGAGGATTCCGCCTACGTTCTGCAGGCGATTGCCGGTTATGACGCCCAGGACTCCACGTCCGCCAAGGTCGACATTCCCGATTATTTGAGCGCCCTTACCGGAGACATCAAAGGTCTTCGCATTGCCGTGCCTAAGGAATATCTGGGCGAGGGCGTGGATGCTTCCGTCCGCGAGACCGTGCTGTCTGCGCTTAAAGTGCTGGAAGAGCTCGGCGCGGTCTGGGAAGAGGTTTCCCTGCCGCATACGGAATATGCGGTAGCGACTTACTATCTGCTGGCTTCCTCGGAGGCTTCCTCTAATCTGGCCCGCTTCGACGGGGTGCGCTACGGCGTGCGTGTCGACGAGGGCGGCGGTCTGCTCGATCTGTATCTTAATTCGCGCAGCCGGGGCTTCGGCCCGGAAGTCAAGCGCCGGATTATGCTTGGAACGTATGCGCTAAGCTCGGGTTATTACGATGCTTACTATTTGAAGGCGCAGAAGGTACGGACACTGATCAAGCAGGATTTTGATGAAGTATTTAAGAAGTATGACGTGGTAATTGGACCGACCGCCCCGACAACGGCGTTCAAGCTCGGCTCTCAGACCGAGGACCCGCTTACCATGTATTTGAACGATATTTTGACTATTCCGGTTAATCTGGCGGGTATTCCAGCCGTTAGCATTCCTTGCGGTTTTGCCGAAGGACTGCCTGTCGGGCTGCAGATTATCGGCAAAGAATTTGATGAGAGCACGGTGCTGCGCGTCGCGCACGCCTATGAACAGCATACCGATTACCATAAGCAGCGTCCGCAGCTGTAAACGGCCGATAAGGAGGGAAAGAGATTACCATGCCATCATCCAAGTATGAAACAGTCATTGGACTGGAGGTTCACGTCGAGCTTCACACGAAGTCCAAAATTTTCTGCGGCTGCTCCACGGAATTCGGCGCGCCGCCCAATACGCATACCTGTCCCGTCTGTCTGGGACATCCTGGAGTATTGCCCGTATTAAACCGCCAGGCGGTGGAATATGCGATGAAAGCCGCCATGGCGCTAAACTGCACGATCAGCGACGTCAGCAAGTTTGACCGCAAGAACTATTTCTATCCCGACTTGCCGAAGGCTTACCAGATTTCGCAGTATGACCAGCCGATCGGCCTGAACGGGTGGATCGATATCGAAGTGAACGGCGAAACGAAGCGAATCGGTATTACCCGGCTGCATTTGGAAGAGGATGCCAGCAAGCTTACGCATGTGGACGGTGGATTCGGCACGCTTGTTGACTTCAACCGGGGAGGAACTCCGCTGATTGAAATCGTCTCCGAGCCGGATCTGCGCTCCCCTGAAGAAGCCCGCGCTTATCTGGAGAAGATGCGGGCGATTATTCAGTATTGCGACGTATCCGACGTCAAGATGGAAGAAGGCTCCATGCGCTGCGACGCGAACATCAGCCTGCGGCCTGTGGGCCAACAGGAGTTCGGCACCCGTGCCGAGCTGAAGAACATGAACTCCTTCCGCGGCGTGCAGCGTGGTCTGGAGTATGAGGAGTTCCGCCAGGCGGACATTCTCGATGGAGGCGGCGAAGTCGTGCAGGAAACCCGCCGCTGGGATGACGCTCAGGGCAAGACTTTTTCCATGCGTGGTAAGGAAGAAGCCCATGACTACCGGTATTTTCCCGATCCGGACCTGATTGTACTGCATATTGATGACGCTTGGAAGGAAGCCATCCGGTCTTCCATTCCTGAGCTTCCGGATGCGCGGCGGGTCCGCTACAGCGAAGAGTACGGCCTGCCCGCATACGACGCAGGGGTACTTACCGCATCCAAGCCGGTCGCTGATTTCTTTGAAGGCAGCTTGAATTTCACGGGCGATGCCAAGGCTGTTGCCAACTGGATTATGGGCGACCTGCTCGCCTACCTGAACGGAAACAATCTGGAACTGTCCCAGGTCAAGATCACGCCGCAGGGACTTGGTGAAATGATCGGGCTTATCGCCAAGGGGACCATCAGCAGCAAGATTGCCAAGACCGTATTCAAAGAAATGCTCGAATCCGGCAAGCTTCCGGCACAGATTGTGGAAGAGAAGGGGCTTGTACAGATCAGCGACGAAGGCGCGATCAAGGGAATCGTGGAAGCGGTCGTGGCAGCCAACCCGCAATCCGTAGAGGACTACAAGGCAGGCAAGCAGAAAGCGATCGGCTTCCTTGTCGGCCAAGTCATGAAGGAAAGCAAAGGCAAAGCGAATCCGGGGCTGGTTAACAAGCTTTTAGGCGAAGTGTTGAACGGTTGACATAAGATGAAATAAATGGGTAATTAATACTGAAGGCTTGTCGGCAGCGGCAGGCCTTCTGCAATATAAGGAGATACCCGGTATGAGCAAAATAGTAAAGCTGGACCTCCTGGACGAGGGAACGCTTAGTGACCTGTGGAGCCTTCAGCATAAAGCTTACCGCCTGGAAGCGGAGTGGATCGGGTTTAGCGCCATTCCTCCGCTGCTTGAGACTCGGGATACACTCAGAAATTGCGGCGAGGATTTTTACGGCTGCCTGAGTGAAGACGGGGAACTGTCGGGTGCTGTAGCCACGGCAGAAGAGCGTCCGGGTAGCTTAACGATTACACGTATGATGGTCAGTCCGGATCATTTCCGTAAAGGAATTGCCGGCCGGCTGCTGGAGCATGTATTTGCGCTTTATCCGAATAAGGAGCGTTTTATCGTATCCACGGGCAAAAAGAATGTGCCGGCGGTCTCTTTATACCGCAAGCATGGTTTTGTCCCGATAACTTCCTCGGAAGTAGCCCCCGGCGTCGAACTGATCGAATTTAACAGGAACGGCAAACGTTGATTCGGCGAATCTACACAAGAAAGGAGAAGGCCCGTATGAAAAATGAATCGCGTATACCGTTGCCAGCGAAGCAACAGGAAAGTTATTCCGCAATGGAGCGCGGTGACAAGCAGCTTGTCATTGTAGAAGAGAGCGGCGGCGCAGAAGTTATTCCTCCCCGCAAAAAGCAGCGTCCGATCAAGCGCAAATTCATAGCCGGTCTGCTGGCAGCGATAGTCCCCGGGACCGGTCATTTGTATTTGGGCCTTCTTCGGAAAGGGATTTCCTTTCCCTTTGTGATTGTGCTGGATATAGCGGCGCTGCTGTATTTTTCCTCCATCGGCATGCAGATCAATGTGCCTCTTCTTATTTTGCTGGCCCTGTTTATTCCGGCTGTCTATTTCTATAATGTATATAATGCTCTGCAATCGGCCGACCGGTTGATTCGTCTCCGCAAAATGCCTGGGGCTGCGGACACCGCCATGGATTCCGCTCAGGAGCGGCGCCGGCGTTTCATCAGCGAACCGGGGATCTCATTTGGTCTGCTCCTGCTGCTCGGAGGAATCATGCTGTTCTTTTTCCGGCAAAGACCAGTCTGGCTGCGGTACTTTATCGAGCATCAGGCAGGCGCGGCCGTGGGAATTCTCTTGATCGCGGGAGGAGTGTTCCTTGCGGCAAGGGAGATTGGCATAAAAATATTCCGCAGGCGGCAAGAAGACCGGATCGGACGGTATACCGCTTCCTTCCTGCTGATTGGAGTCGGCATTTTGCTGTTCCGGGACTGGCAATGGGGAACCGACAATCTGCTGCTGCTGTTAAAATGGTGGCCGGCGCTCCCTGTATTGTGGGGTTTGGAGTACCTATCTCATTTCTTTATTTCCCGGTGGTCCGGCACAGCCGCAACCGGTTCAAGATTCCGTCTGGATTTTCGGGGTCTTCTGCCTGCCATCCTGCTTAGCGCAAGCGTGTTTATCGTATCGGAGCAGGAGCATTACCTGCATCTGTGGAATAAGGTCAGCCTGAATTTGACTGCAGCCGCCGTTGACTACGGGGAGGCGAAAGGCAGTAAATTTCAGAAGCCTGTGCTGACGGTTCCGGTGGAATTGAAATCCGCCAAGCTTGCCGTTGACGCGATCAACGGGGATATCGTGGTGCACCGAAGTCCGATTGATCAAATAGAGGTTACATCTACCGTGTGGGTTGACCAGTTGGAAGGGGCAAGAGCGGAAGCCATCTCGGATCAATCGTTCATTGAAGTTACCGAAGGGGCGACCATAAACCTGACGACCAAGGGCAAAGCCTATGGTGAATCGGGCAAGCGCCAGCCGCGTGTCGATTTGGATATAGCCCTTCCGGAGAACCGCCGTTTCAATCTGGAAATCAGAACAATGAATGGCGGTATTACGCTGCAAAATACGGAGGCGATCCAGGACATTTCACTGGAAACCGGCAATGGATCGATCATTTTGCATAAGGTGTTCGGCAATATCAAAGGGAAGACCCACAATGGAGAAGTAAAAGTCAGAGAAATTGAGGGCGATGTGGATCTTTCCACGAACGGAGGCGATATGCGGGCTTGGGACGTTACGGGGGCTCTGAAGCTTTCAACGGCCGTCGGCAATATCAGCGCTGATCGCAGCGGAACCGATATCGATGTCTCCACCAAGAACGGGAATGTGGCAGTGAACGAGGCCAGATCGTCAGTTACCGCTCAGTCTCTAAATGGAATCATTGACATCCGTTCTCCTTATGTACAGGGTGACTGGAATATTTACAGCGCGGTTGGCGATATCAATCTCCACCTGCCTGCGGAGGGGAGCTATTCCTTGAAGGGTTCCAGCAGCTATGGCGACATCATTTCCGACATACCCGGGCTCGTCATTGACAAAAAAACGATCTCCGGCAAAGTGGGAATTGGTGAATATAAGGTGGAGGTTGAAGGGAACAGCAACTTAAATGTGATAGAAAATTGAACAAACTAATTTTTATTAAATAATAATCAATATAATTAACTGACTGCGTTGACAACATTGAAAGGTCGGTCTTACAATAAATACAAGAGCGTTTACTTACTACAAGATCGACATGTAAAGGCGGTGACAGGGATGGGAAGCGGCGTACAGCACGCATTGGAACAATTGAAGACAACCGGTGTCCGTATTACGCCTCAGCGTCATGCGATTTTAACTTATTTGATGGAATCGATGAATCATCCTACCGCAGATGAGATTTATCGTGCGCTGGAGCCGAAGTTTCCGAGCATGAGCGTGGCGACCGTTTACAATAACTTGAAAATGTTCATGGAAGCCGGAATGGTTCGCGAACTAACCTATGGCGACAATTCCAGCCGCTTCGATGCTAATGTAACCGATCATTACCATATCATATGCCAGGATTGCGGCAAAATCGAGGATTTTAGTTATCCGCCGCTGCATGAGGTTGAACGCCAGGCGGAGTTAACTACCGGTTTCATCGTGAACGGATTGCGCATGGAACTCTACGGTATTTGCAGCTGCTGTGCGGGTAAGCGGCATTGATGTAGAATTAATAATGCATAGCGTAAGACTCCCGCTGTCTTGGAAGGCGGAAGACGCTTTTGCCAAAAAGTAACGAGAACGTGCGGAGTCCGAAAATACAGCGGATAACTCACGTTTTCTTTTTTTAAAATATTAAATTTATAAGTTTCAAGCTTATCAATGGCCTTATATTTCTACGAGAAACGTACTTGCGTTCTTCAAGGACGCCGTTAGGCGTTTCTTCTTGGCAGCATTTTCCTTACTTTAAATTCAGCAGAGTATGGAGGACCTATTTTGAACAGAAGACAGAAGCATGGACGGGGACGCGCCGCCCAGCGGAGCGGTGTTCTTCGCAGACTTTCAGGATTGTTAATCGTTGCGGCGGCGGTATGTGCACTAATCTTTTTTGTGCTGCCAAATCCTCTTCACGTCGATCCGGAGTGGAAGGGGGCGGACAAGCCTATTTTCGTCAAAGGCCAATATACCGGATTTTCCGCTTCTGGAACCGGAGAGAACTTGCTGCTGCCTCTTCCGCTGTTGGAGAAATCGGTAGATTCCTCTATCCGGTACGAATCTGGGACGAAGTCGGTCATTCTTTCGACGGACAGCAAGCTTCTATATATGCAGGCGGACAAGACGACGGCCAGCCTTAACAATAAGCCGATTCAGCTTCGGCTGGCTCCCGAAGAACGGGATGGAGTCACCTATTTGCCGGCCGAACCGCTTAAAAGCTTATATGGCCTTGATGTGCAGGAGAACGCGGATACGGGAGCAGTTCTGTTAATGACCGCCGGCGAAACGGTGCCGCTCGGAGAAGTGAAGGAAGATAAGGTCGCACTGCGCACCGAGGCGACGATTCACGCGCCTGCCCTAGCCGACATGACGCCCGGGACGAAGGTGAGAATCTGGAGCCGGCACGGGGAGTGGCTGTACGCTCAAATGAATAACGGACTTGCCGGTTATGTACAGGCGGCGGATATCACGGAGACCGGAGTTAAGACGGTGGAGAAGACAGCAACCGAACCAACCCGGGCCGAGCGCAGTTGGGACGGCAAAGCCGTGAGCTTGACCTGGGAAGCCGTCTACGACAGGAGTCCGAATCCTGGTTCCATCGGCAAGCTGAACGGTGTTAATGTTGTGAGCCCTACATGGTTCAAAATCGTGGATAGCGAAGGAAACGTGCGCAGCCAAGCAAATCAGGCCTATGTGAAATGGGCGCATGGCAAGGGGATGGAAGTGTGGGGACTACTAAGCAATGACTTCGATCCCGACTTGACTACACAAGCTTTGGCCACCTATGAAAAGCGGATGCGAACGATCGTACAAATGCTGGAATACTGCGATCTTTACAATCTGGACGGCATTAATATCGATTTTGAAAATGTATATACGAAGGATGGCGATAATGTAACGCAGTTTATGCGCGAACTGAAGCCAATGGCCCAAGCGAAAAATCTCATTTTATCCATCGACGTCACTCCCAAATCGAACAGCGAAATGTGGTCGCTCTTTCTCGACCGGCGCTCGCTGGGAGCATTGGCTGATTTTATGATTGTGATGGCCTATGATGAGCATTGGGCTTCCAGCCCCGAGGCCGGTTCGGTGGCATCGCTCTCCTGGTCGCGGAACTCGGTGGAGCGCATTCTTGAAGAAGACGCGGTGCCAGCGAAGAAGCTTGTTTTGGGCGTTCCGCTGTATACCCGTATTTGGACAGAAAAAATGGCCGGAGGGAAGACGGAAGTAAGCTCCAAAGCGGTCAGCATGGATGCTGTAGCTGATATTATCCGCTCCAAGAAGCTGGCACCCGTCCTTTCCAAAGATACTGGACAAAACTATGTGGAATACAAGGAAGAAGGAGTTCTCCGTAAAATTTGGATTGAGGACAAGGTGTCGCTGCAGTCGAGAGTGAAGCTGGCCAAGTCTTTGAACTTGGGAGGTATTGCGGCCTGGAACCGCAGCTTTGCGGGAGACGGGACATGGGAAACACTGAGCGGAATTCATCAATAATAATGCAAATAACAAAAGAGGCTTCCCGGAGCGGGGGCCTCTTTTTCTGTTACAGCCGGTACTGACCCTACTGCAGATTTTGTTCCCTTTGTGCGCCGGATTCTGGGGTTATTGTTTGAGTTGTTCGCTTTCTAGCTGTTCGGAGGTTATGGTCGCCTGCTGCTGGTCCAATGTAAGAATCGTATGACAGAACATACAGCGATCCGTTTTTCCGAGCATTTTAGTCAGCTTGCCGCATTCCGGGCATTCAATCTGAACGGCGCTTGTAGACAGCATGCCTGCCCAAAAATAAATCGCAAGACTAGCCATCATGGAAACCAAACCAACCACAAGCCCGAATGCCGCGAAAATTTTGCCTGTCTGACCCCAAAATACAATGCCGGCTGTTCCCAGTATCATGAGCCCCATGCCGAGCATCGTCAGCAGCAGGCCCCATGTGCGAAAAGCGTTAATCTTAGCGGATTTAAAGGTCATGAGTCATTTCTCCCAGCTAAAATATAGTTCGGTCGTCCGGAAGGAACTAACATGGGGATGTAGAATAATTAGATGATAAGATAAGAGAATTATAACTGAATTGACGCAAAATCGCCAAATTTGATGGAGGACGATAATGGAATTATCCAATCTGACATTATTAAATGGAGATATTTTTGACGAGAACGCCCTTGGAGCGATTGCTTTGGATTCCCAAGGCAAGGCTCCTTTTCAGAGCGCCCTTCTTTATGAGTTCGATAGGGTTGTAATGCTTCTGCGCGAGGATGGGGAAGAGAATCCGCTTGTTGGCAGCATGATTACAGGCGAGTTGCGGACCCAAACTCTTAGAGTCGGGCTTTCGATGTTAAAGCGCTCCATTATAACAGGAGACAATAATGAGCTTATTACCTGTCTGCTGGAAGGCGAGATTATTTGGGACCCTCAGGAAGTTCTGGAGCAGCTTCGAGCAGATGTGAATTCCTTTGAGCAGCCGCTAAGGGAGCGGATATTGTTTATAGAGTTTGCCCGGTTTTTGCATATGTATGTGAAGTCGAAACGTTATTTGCAGGCCGGTTGTATAATGGATTCGTACAATTGCATTCTAATGGCTCTGTATCATTGGGCGCGAATGGAGGTCGGCGAGGCTGGTCACTATCCGACACCGGCGGTATGGGAACAGGTGAAGAGTCTGAACAACTCGGTATATAAGCTGTACGAGGAGCTGACAATCAGCGGTGAAACGATGGATCAGAGAATTCAGCTTGTTCAGCTTGCTTGTGAGTTTTCCCTTGTGTCCAAAATGGGCGACTGCTGCAAATGGTTCCTTGACCTCCTGAAGGAGCGGAAGGGATCGTGGAGTATAGAGGAGCTTCTCGAACTTTCCGAATTAAAATATGTTGAAGCGGAACTGCCGTTTGTTCTTCGCAAGCTGGCATCCCGGTCACTGATTCGGGAAATCGTGTCGTGGAGCGACGCAGGCGGCGGATATCAGGTGCGATATACTTTGTAGTCCATTCTCTAATCTTGAATATCGAGCTTGTTTTTGAACTGGAGAGGCGTAGCGCTCTCTTTTTTTCATTTTATTGCGGAAATGGGAAAGGGTGACAATAATATTTATTGTTGACTGCCTAGTCGTTCATGTGATACATTATAACTCGTCCCTCGGGAATGAACAGCGATACAACGTTTGAAGAAGCAACCGAAATAAAATTAATTCAAAAAAAAGGTTGACTAATTCAGGGGCGACGTGATATATTATAAAGGTCGCCGCGTGAGACGCGATGATGCACTGAGAGAGACATTGATCTTTGAAAACTGAACAACGAGTGAGTAGGAATTCGCTTGGCGAGTTCCAAAATGAAGAGAAGAAATTCTCGTCAGATGTTTCAAATTGAGCGAATCGCTCTTTCAATACTTTATTGGAGAGTTTGATCCTGGCTCAGGACGAACGCTGGCGGCGTGCCTAATACATGCAAGTCGAGCGGAGTTGTGATGGAGCTTGCTCCTAATCAACTTAGCGGCGGACGGGTGAGTAACACGTAGGCAACCTGCCCCTTGGACTGGGATAACTACCGGAAACGGTAGCTAATACCGGATAATTCCTCTTAGCTCCTGCTAGGAGGCTGAAAGGCGGAGCAATCTGTCACCAAGGGATGGGCCTGCGGCGCATTAGCTAGTTGGTGGGGTAACGGCTCACCAAGGCGACGATGCGTAGCCGACCTGAGAGGGTGAACGGCCACACTGGGACTGAGACACGGCCCAGACTCCTACGGGAGGCAGCAGTAGGGAATCTTCCGCAATGGGCGAAAGCCTGACGGAGCAACGCCGCGTGAGTGATGAAGGTTTTCGGATCGTAAAGCTCTGTTGCCAGGGAAGAACGTTCTCTAGAGTAACTGCTAGAGAAGTGACGGTACCTGAGAAGAAAGCCCCGGCTAACTACGTGCCAGCAGCCGCGGTAATACGTAGGGGGCAAGCGTTGTCCGGAATTATTGGGCGTAAAGCGCGCGCAGGCGGCTGTTTAAGTCTGGTGTTTAAACCATGGGCTCAACCTGTGGTCGCACTGGAAACTGGACAGCTTGAGTGCAGAAGAGGAAAGTGGAATTCCACGTGTAGCGGTGAAATGCGTAGAGATGTGGAGGAACACCAGTGGCGAAGGCGACTTTCTGGGCTGTAACTGACGCTGAGGCGCGAAAGCGTGGGGAGCAAACAGGATTAGATACCCTGGTAGTCCACGCCGTAAACGATGAGTGCTAGGTGTTAGGGGTTTCGATACCCTTGGTGCCGAAGTTAACACAGTAAGCACTCCGCCTGGGGAGTACGGTCGCAAGACTGAAACTCAAAGGAATTGACGGGGACCCGCACAAGCAGTGGAGTATGTGGTTTAATTCGAAGCAACGCGAAGAACCTTACCAGGTCTTGACATCCCTCTGAATACGTTAGAGATAGCGTAGGCCTTCGGGACAGAGGAGACAGGTGGTGCATGGTTGTCGTCAGCTCGTGTCGTGAGATGTTGGGTTAAGTCCCGCAACGAGCGCAACCCTTGACTTTAGTTGCCAGCAGGTCAAGCTGGGCACTCTAGAGTGACTGCCGGTGACAAACCGGAGGAAGGTGGGGATGACGTCAAATCATCATGCCCCTTATGACCTGGGCTACACACGTACTACAATGGCCGGTACAACGGGAAGCGAAGCCGCGAGGCGGAGCCAATCTTATAAAGCCGGTCTCAGTTCGGATTGCAGGCTGCAACTCGCCTGCATGAAGTCGGAATTGCTAGTAATCGCGGATCAGCATGCCGCGGTGAATACGTTCCCGGGTCTTGTACACACCGCCCGTCACACCACGAGAGTTTACAACACCCGAAGTCGGTGGGGTAACCCGTAAGGGAGCCAGCCGCCGAAGGTGGGGTAGATGATTGGGGTGAAGTCGTAACAAGGTAGCCGTATCGGAAGGTGCGGCTGGATCACCTCCTTTCTATGGAGAATCGTTTCCCGCAGCGGAAACATTCAAATCTTAAATCTAGCCGGATTGGCTAGTTGCTCACTCGTTGCTCAGTTTTGAGAGTTCAATCTCTCAAGTCTTGATCCTTGAAAACTGGATACCGAAACGAAAATTGCGTTTTAGAACATCTTTTAGCTGAAACTTGTGTCAAGCGATTGATCAAGTGAAGTAAGAGTGCTTAGTTGGTTAAGCTACTAAGAGCACACGGAGGATGCCTAGGCGCCAGGAGCCGACGAAGGACGTGGCGAACAACGAAAAGGCCTCGGGGAGCTGTAAGCAAGCTTTGATCCGGGGGTGTCCGAATGGGGAAACCCGGCTGTGGTAATGCACAGTCACTTCCATCTGAATACATAGGATGGATAGAGGCAGACCAGGGGAACTGAAACATCTAAGTACCCTGAGGAAGAGAAAACAAGAGTGATTCCGTCAGTAGCGGCGAGCGAACGCGGAACAGCCTAAACCGAGGAGCTTGCTCTTCGGGGTTGTGGGACGTCTTACATGGAGTTACAAAGGAATAGGGTAAACGAAGAGGTCTGGAAAGGCCCGCCAGAGAAGGTAACAGCCCTGTAATTGAAAGTCTATTCCCTCCAAGACGGATCCCGAGTAGTGCGGGGCACGTGAAACCCCGTATGAATCCGGCAGGACCATCTGCCAAGGCTAAATACTCCCTGGCGACCGATAGTGAAACAGTACCGTGAGGGAAAGGTGAAAAGCACCCCGGAAGGGGAGTGAAACAGTGCCTGAAACCGTGTGCTTACAAGAAGTCAGAGCCCATTTTAGGGGTGATGGCGTGCCTTTTGTAGAATGAACCGGCGAGTTACGTTTAACGTGCAAGGTTAAGGCGAGGAGCCGGAGCCGCAGCGAAAGCGAGTCTGAATAGGGCGCTTAAGTACGTGGGCGTAGACCCGAAACCGGGTGATCTACCCCTGTCCAGGGTGAAGGTGCGGTAACACGCACTGGAGGCCCGAACCCACGAACGTTGAAAAGTTCGGGGATGAGGTGGGGGTAGCGGAGAAATTCCAATCGAACTCGGAGATAGCTGGTTCTCCCCGAAATAGCTTTAGGGCTAGCCTCGGTGAATGAGAGTAATGGAGGTAGAGCACTGATTGGGTGCGGGGCCCGCAAGGGTTACCAAGCTCAGTCAAACTCCGAATGCCATCTACTTGTCGCCGGGAGTCAGACAGTGAGTGCTAAGATCCATTGTCAAAAGGGAAACAGCCCAGACCATCAGCTAAGGTCCCCAAGTGTGTGTTAAGTGGGAAAGGATGTGGAGTTGCACAGACAACCAGGATGTTGGCTTAGAAGCAGCCACCATTGAAAGAGTGCGTAATAGCTCACTGGTCGAGTGACTCTGCGCCGAAAATGTAACGGGGCTAAACACACCACCGAAGCTATGGCTTGATGCTTGCATCAGGGGTAGGGGAGCGTTGTATGCGGATTGAAGGTTGACTGTAAGGACAGCTGGACTGCATACAAGTGAGAATGCCGGTATGAGTAACGAAAAGATCAGTGAGAATCTGATCCGCCGAAAGCCCAAGGTTTCCTGAGGAAGGCTCGTCCGCTCAGGGTAAGTCGGGACCTAAGGCGAGGCCGACAGGCGTAGTCGAAGGACAACAGGTTGATATTCCTGTACCACCGTAATCCGCTATCGAGCGATGGGGGGACGCAGGAGGGTAGTGACGCGGACTGATGGATGTCCGTCCAAGCAGTGAGGCTGGTGTGTAGGTAAATCCGCACACTTTAAGGCCAGGCTGTGATGGGGAGCGAAAATTACAGTAGCGAAGGTCATGATCTCACACTGCCAAGAAAAGCCTCTAGCCAGGAGAAGGTGCCCGTACCGCAAACCGACACAGGTAGGCGAGAAGAGAATTCTAAGGCGCGCGGAAGAACTCTCGTTAAGGAACTCGGCAAAATGACCCCGTAACTTCGGGAGAAGGGGTGCCTCGGTAGGGTGAATAGCCCGAGGGGGCCGCAGTGAAAAGGCCCAAGCGACTGTTTAGCAAAAACACAGGTCTGTGCGAAGCCGCAAGGCGAAGTATACGGGCTGACGCCTGCCCGGTGCTGGAAGGTTAAGGGGAGCGGTTAGGGGTAACCCGAAGCTGTGAACCGAAGCCCCAGTAAACGGCGGCCGTAACTATAACGGTCCTAAGGTAGCGAAATTCCTTGTCAGGTAAATTCTGACCCGCACGAATGGCGTAACGACTTGGGCGCTGTCTCAACGAGAGATCCGGTGAAATTTTAATACCTGTGAAGATGCAGGTTACCCGCGACAAGACGGAAAGACCCCATGGAGCTTTACTGCAGCTTGATATTGAACTTGGGTACGATCTGTACAGGATAGGTGGGAGCCTTGGAAGCCGGAGCGCCAGCTTCGGTGGAGGCGCCGTTGGGATACCACCCTGATCGTATCTAGGTTCTAACCTGGTACCCTAAGCGGGTACGGGGACCGTGTCAGGCGGGCAGTTTGACTGGGGCGGTCGCCTCCTAAAGAGTAACGGAGGCGTCCCAAGGTTCCCTCAGAATGGTTGGAAATCATTCGAAGAGTGCAAAGGCAGAAGGGAGCTTGACTGCGAGACCTACAAGTCGAGCAGGGACGAAAGTCGGGCTTAGTGATCCGGTGGTACCGCATGGAAGGGCCATCGCTCAACGGATAAAAGCTACCCTGGGGATAACAGGCTTATCTCCCCCAAGAGTCCACATCGACGGGGAGGTTTGGCACCTCGATGTCGGCTCATCGCATCCTGGGGCTGAAGTAGGTCCCAAGGGTTGGGCTGTTCGCCCATTAAAGCGGTACGCGAGCTGGGTTCAGAACGTCGTGAGACAGTTCGGTCCCTATCTGTCGTGGGCGTAGGAAATTTGAGAGGAGCTGTCCTTAGTACGAGAGGACCGGGATGGACGTACCGCTGGTGCACCAGTTGTTCCGCCAGGAGCATGGCTGGGTAGCTACGTACGGACGGGATAAGCGCTGAAAGCATCTAAGCGTGAAGCCCCCCTCAAGATGAGATTTCCCAGTATGTAAGACCCCTTGAAGACGACGAGGTAGATAGGTTGGAGGTGGAAGCACGGCAACGTGTGGAGCTGACCAATACTAATCGGTCGAGGGCTTATCCAAATTCACCCCAAAAAGTGAAGCGGAGGCTTCGAAGAGTATGCCGAATACTTTTCGGGGACCCCGGGCACAGGGGGAAACGCAATGTTTCGTTTCGAATCCAGTTTTCAGGCGATCAAGCCTGAATTGAATATTGTTCCCTGATAGCTCAGTTGGTAGAGCACTCGACTGTTAATCGAGTTGTCACAGGTTCGAGTCCTGTTCGGGGAGCCATTATGGAGAGGTGTCCGAGTTGGCCGAAGGAGCACGATTGGAAATCGTGTAGGCGTCAAAAGCGTCTCGAGGGTTCGAATCCCTCTCTCTCCGCCATCATTTAAATGTGGCCCGTTGGTCAAGGGGTTAAGACACCTCCCTTTCACGGAGGTAACAGGGGTTCGAATCCCCTACGGGTCACCAACTATATGGAGGCTTAGCTCAGCTGGGAGAGCATCTGCCTTACAAGCAGAGGGTCGGGGGTTCGATCCCCTCAGCCTCCACCATAAATCAATACTCTTATTACTGACGCGGGGTGGAGCAGCTCGGTAGCTCGTCGGGCTCATAACCCGAAGGTCGCAGGTTCAAATCCTGCCCCCGCAACCAAATCTTCTTAAAAGAATAAGAAGTGCCTCGTGGAACCGTGGTGTAGAGGCCTAACATGCCTGCCTGTCACGCAGGAGATCGCGGGTTCGAATCCCGTCGGTTCCGCCATTTTGATGATTTCAATGTTTGGCTCGGTAGCTCAGTCGGTAGAGCAGAGGACTGAAAATCCTCGTGTCGGCGGTTCGATTCCGTCCCGAGCCACCATGAGTATAACAACTGAATACGCCGGTGTAGCTCAATTGGTAGAGCAACTGACTTGTAATCAGTAGGTTGGGGGTTCAAGTCCTCTCGCCGGCACCATTTTCTTGGAGGATTAGCGAAGTGGCCAAACGCAGCAGACTGTAAATCTGTTCTCTTACGAGTTCGGTGGTTCGAATCCATCATCCTCCACCAGTTTAGGGGCATAGTTTAAAGGTAGAACAGCGGTCTCCAAAACCGTTAGTGTGGGTTCAATTCCTGCTGCCCCTGCCAATGTAATTTAGCATTTATATTATATGGCGGTCGTGGCGAAGGGGTTAACGCACCGGATTGTGGCTCCGGCATTCGTGGGTTCAAGTCCCATCGATCGCCCCATATTTTCAAATTGGAGTGCATTGGGGATTAGCCAAGCGGTAAGGCAACGGACTTTGACTCCGTCACGCATAGGTTCGAATCCTATATCCCCAGCCATTTTGCGGACGTGGCTCAGCGGTAGAGCATCGCCTTGCCAAGGCGAGGGTCGCGGGTTCGATTCCCGTCGTCCGCTCCATCTTAATACGGCGCCATAGCCAAGTGGTAAGGCACAGCTCTGCAAAAGCTCTATCCCCAGTTCGAATCTGGGTGGCGCCTCCATTGCTTTTAATAAGCATATGTTTCTAATTTATTCTGCGCCGGTGTGGCGGAACTGGCAGACGCGCGCGACTCAAAATCGTGAGGGAAACCGTGGAGGTTCGAGTCCTCTCACCGGCATCACTAAAACAGACTTATAAAATTGCTTTTATGCAGTTTTATAAGTCTGTTTTTCTATACTCTCAAGCAGCTGCTCATGACGCGGAAGTGAAAGAGGGTTAGTACAGCTAGAATTTGCAGATGCAAATACAGATGATTTAAATTATTATATAATAGTCATATACGAAATAAGAAAGGAGTTGTAGCTTGGGAGAAAAGAAAGTTACATGGCTAGAGCTCTTTTATGATCTGATATTTGTGGCCGCTTTTTCGAAATCAACGCATGTTTTGCTTCATGTTGAAGCGGGGTATATTCATTTAGAGTATTTATTAAAATTTATCTTAATTTTTATCCCGATTTGGTGGGCCTGGGTTGGACAAACGATGTTTATTAATCGCTTTGGAGAGGACTTTTGGCATCAGCGGATGTTTTTGATTTTACAAATGTTATTTGTACTTATCATGACATCCAGCCTGTCGGTAGATTTTGATCAATACTATATCCCCTTCCTTACTGGTTATGTTGGACTTAGAGTCATGACAGCGGTCCAATATCTCGTTGTTTTGAGGTCAGAAGAAAAAGGAAGTCGAAGAAACACAGCACACTATTTAGGGACGCGCTTTTGGTTTGGAATCCTTATTTCCGTATCTTCCCTCTTTTTTGATTCATGGATTCGATATGCTGCGCTGTACGCAGGTATTATTGTTGAAATGATTGTACCTCTTGCGGGACGCAAGCATTTGATGAAATCGCCGACCCATACGGGGCACTTGTTGGAACGCTTTGGTTTATTGACTCTAATTCTTTTTGGCGAGTCAGTCGTCAGTACACTTTCAGTGCTGCAGCCGCAAAAGGGGGACTGGGATTCGATCTCGTTTTCGATCCTAGCATTTACGCTGATTGTCTCTATCTGGTGGCAGTATTACGATAATGTGGAGAAGAAAGTGGACAAGTCGGTCCAAACCGCCGGCCAAACTGTTATTTACGGGCATCTGTTTATTTTAATGTCCTTGAGCATGATTGCCTCGTCTATACAGTTATTGTACTTGCAGGAGGTCCATTATTCATTTATCCTGTACTATTTATTTGGTTCAGTGTTTATTTATTTCATTGCTACTTCCCTTGTCTTCCATAAATACAGGTATGAGCACCAACGGTTAAGGATCAATCATCTCGGGCTGTTCACAGCGATTTTAGCCGCTTTTCTAGCGATCAATCTAATTCTAGTCGTTCCAAACATCATAATCCTGGCCCAATTAACTCTGTTTTTTACCGTCTATGCTAAATTAACAACGACCTAGACTAAACCAAGAAGAGGAGAGCAAGATGAGCGAAAACAAACTTACTATCACAGCTATATGTGGAAGTCTTCGTGAAGGTTCTTTCAATCGGAGAGTGCTAAAGGCTATGGAAGGGCTTGCACCAAAGCATTGGGAAATTCATCACGCCGATATATCTGCGATTCCACTGTACAATGCGGATATCGAAAGTCAAGGCGATCCTCACTCGGTTGCCCAATTTAAAGAAAGCATTCGAAGAGCGGACGGAGTGTTGATCGTGACTCCCGAGTATAACATGGGAATTCCGGGCGTTTTGAAAAACGCTTTGGATTGGGCCTCGCGTCCGGTTAAAAGCTCCGTGCTGATTCAAAAACCTTTTGCGATTGCAGGAGCGACACCGGGGAGCGGGGGAACAGCACAGTCACAAGCACAGGTTAGGCAGACGCTGCTAGCTATGAATGCCTATACGATGCCGGGGCCGAAAGTTCTCATTGGCAGCGTTCACGAAAAGCTGAATGAAACTACCGGGGAGTTGGACGATGAAGCAACGCTTCGCCATTTGGAAAAATTTCTGATAGCTTTCGAACAATGGATCTTAATCTTTAAACAATCTCAAAAGTGAAAGGTGTGCAGGAATGATGAGTCAACAGAAATTGTACTACGGTAAAGATATTGAGGTAATGTTTAATTCGGAGATATGCACGCATTCCGGTATTTGCGTAAAGGGGTTTCCTGCCGTTTTTGATTTAAGCAAACGCCCGTGGGTTAATCCTGATGCCGCCCCTGCAGAGGAAATCGCCCGGCATATTGATAAATGTCCAAGCGGAGCACTGACGTATAAACGTCTGGACACCGAAAATTCACTAAAGAAAGAGGAATAAATATGTATATTGTAGATCATGAAACAGCTAATAAAAGATTTCTTATTCGAGATAACGGCGCAATTGCTGCCGAAATGACGTATGTCCCCTCAAGTCCGGAACTTTATATTGTTGATCATACTTTGGTGGACAATGCTTACCGGGGACAGGGGCTTGGTGACAAGCTTTTCATAGCAATGGTGGAATACGCGCGGGAAAACGGTATTAAGATTATACCCTTATGTCCGTTTGCCAAGGGAAGATTTGAGCATTACTCCGAATACGTGGATGTTCTCAATAAATAAAAGTCAGTGCCCAACAACCCCTCCCTCACATATAGATATTAGGCAAATAACTATGTCGGGGAGGAAACAACCATGTTCTACTCAGCGCCGTGGGCGGCAGATCCGCGGTATCAATCATCGTTTTATCCAGCGGAGGGTGTCTATCCAGGAGTTTACCCCTACAGTTTTCACTATGGGCAGATAAATGGCATTCCTTATGCGCAACCGTTAGTCCCATTTTTAAGGAGTGAAGCTGTTCCAGTGCAAAGCTCTGCGTGTATTAGTAAGGCAGAAGTTGAATTAAACCAAGTCTGGCGGATGCTCTGGGAGCAGCATATAGCATGGACGAGAATGCTTATCATAAGCATTGCGGCGGGTTTGCCGGATGAGGCGCTGGTGACTGAACGTCTTCTCCGCAATCCTTCGGAGATGGGTGCCGTGATGAGACGTTACTATGGTGACGAGGTTGCCGCACGATTCAGCGCTTTAATGAAAGAACATCTTGTGTTGGCGGCACAACTTGTTAAAGCGGCCAAGGCCGGCGATAAGAAGGCAGCCTCGGAAGCGGAGAAAAAATGGTATGCCAATGCGGATGAAATCGCTGCTTTCTTAAGCAGTATCAACCCAAACTGGCCAAAGCGGGTCTTGATGAAGATGCTGCATGAACATATACGGCTGACCAAAGATGAAGCAGTTTTCCGGCTATCCGGAAATTATAAATCGGATATCGAAATATTCGATCAGATTGAGAAGCAGGCGCTGGGAATGGCGGATGCCTTTACGGCTGGAATAGTAAAACAGTTTCCAAATTTGTTCGTCAAATAAAATGAATGATTAGCGTTTCCCAGTCTATCGATAGTTGATCTTTAATTGCGTTTGATTTATTATTGCTTCACATATAAAGAGGTGGAATGATGAAGCAATATGAATCGGCCACACTAAAAAAAGGGCTGTCGATTTTGGAGGCGTTGCAGCAATCGGAGCCGATGAAGCTGACAGACATCATGCGGCTGCTTGGCCTAAATAAATCGACTACATTTCGGCTGCTGTACACACTTGAGATTACAGGATATGTAAAGAAGGAAGAGCATTTATACAGCCTTACTGAAAAAGTGGGCGGAGGGACCGCTGCTTCTGCCAATCCCAGACTGGACTGGATCGCTGTCCCTCCGCTGCATCAACTCAGCCAAGAAGTTGGGGAGACCCTATATATCGGCATCCTGAACGGCATCAATGTGGTAACAACCCAAGTAGTTGAAGGCACCCATTCCATGCGTATCCATTCCAAGGTTGGCGATTATGCGTATGTTCATCTTAGTGCTTTTGGCAAAGTCATCCTGGCTCATTTGGATGAAGGCAAACGGGAAACCGTTCTGAACAACATAACGCTGCAAAAAAATACGAAAAATACATTTGCCGATTTGCATTTATTACGGGAGCATCTCAAGGTGATTCGGCAGCAAGGTTATGCCATTGATGATGAAGAGACGGAAATCGGGCTTCGTTGTATTGCCGCTCCTATTTTTCACAAGGGTGAGGCCATCGCTGCGGTTGCTTTATCCGGTCCCTCTGCGCGTCTGACGAAAAAGAAGGACCGGGCTCTAAGCAAAAAGCTGCTGGCATGCAGCGCACAAATTTCAAGCCTGCTGGACAAGTAAGCATCCATTAAGATTTGCGTGCTGCCAGAAATCTTTTCAAACCTTCTACTGCGTAATCATGGTCTAGCGGGCCGGTTAATCCGGCAACCGTAACGGAACCGATGCTGCCTGAATGTTTCATCCGCAGAGGCAGCGAACCTCCGACAGCCTGATATTCGGCAGGCGGCAGGAGCGAGCTTTCCGCGTGAGTGGTTCCGTTTTGCTCGAAGCGTGCGGCAATATAGGCGGAACTTTTGTTGTAATGATCTACTACCCGTTTTTTTCGATACAGCCAATGGACATTTTCTTCAGAGGTGCCATCCATCAGATGGGTGAACAGAGGAACCCGGTTCCGTTCAATATGGACGGCGACCGCGGTTCCTTGTTCTTTTGCGTAGTTAATAATCATCAGCCCCAATTCCAGGGCATCCTCGTTAGTGAATTGCGGCAATACCAGTTCATTTTCCAGTTGTTCCAATGCTTGAAGGTTCATTGTGATTTCGCTCCTAAAAGAGATTTTGTTGTTTATCCAATCGATAATTGATTATGGCTAGAAGCATGGCTGCAATCACCATGACTGCTCCAATCCAAGCCGTATCCAGATAATCCAGGTAGTCAACAGCATAGCCTCCGAGTGTAGAGCCGGCGGCAATGCCAATATTAAAGGCTGAAATATTCAGAGCTGATCCTAAGTCTTTGGCGGAGGGCGCCAGCTTTTCTGAGAGTGACAAGATATAAGCCTGCACACCCGGAGACATCATGAAGGAAAAGAAACCCATGATAATAAGTCCTGCGATCGTCAGAACCTTGTTTGGTAATAGCAGGATTTGCAGCAACAAGGCAACGCTCTGAAATAGAAATACGAGTCTTAAATTTTTGACAGGGTGAGTATTAGCGATTTTTCCGCCTGCCAGATTACCCGCAGCCACTGCAATCCCGTATACCAACAACAGAAGTGTGACCGAGCTTGCGGAGAATCCGCTGATGTCTTCCAAAATAGGCGTAAGGTATGTGAACAAGGAAAAAGTTCCGCCAAAACCTAATGCAGTCATCAATAAAGCCAGCAAGATTCGGCTATTCGATATTATTTTTACAATATCTCTAAGGCGGAGGGCGCTCGATTGATCTTTAATTTTGTCAATAGCCAAGAAATTGCCGACAAGAGCGATCAGCCCAAGTGCAGCCACAACACCAAAGGTTGCTCGCCAGCCGTAATGTTGGCCAATATATGTTCCTAGCGGGACTCCCGCAATGGTTGCTACGGTCAGCCCTGTAAACATGATGGATACCGCAGTCCCTTTTTTATTCTCTGGAACCAGGTCCACAGCAACAGTTGCCGCCACCGCAAAAAACACTCCGTGGGCAATAGCCGTTAGAACCCGTGACAGCATAAGCAGATGATAGGAATAAGAGAACGCGCTTAGCAAATTACCCAGGGTAAATACAGCCATCAGAATGATTAAAAATCTTCTTTTGGGCACTTTCCCTGAAAGGATCGCGATAAGCGGAGTTCCCACGGCAATGGCGACAGCATAACCGGATATGAGTGTCCCTGCACGCGTGATGCTAATCTGGAGATCACTCGCTACAGTTTGAAGCAACCCGACCAACACAAACTCGGTCGTCCCTATGGCGAAGGCGCTAAGGGCAAGAGAAAATAAGGCAATATAGATTTTCGTAGACATTTAAATGTATTGATGACCTCTCTTCCTGTAATGATTCCCCAATAAATCGGCAGAACGGATGGCATGGTACAGCATGTCTTCCGTTACATCAAGCGGCTCGCGCAAAATAAGGGGGGATTGCAGCACCGCTTTTGCAGCCGTTCGTATTTTCTCCTCTGTCGGCTCCGCAACTCCGATTTCCCGCAATGTTACTGGCAGCCCGACGCTTAGACTGAACCGGATCACCTGCTCAAGCTCGTTTGTATCGCGATTTTCCAACACAAGCTGGCACAATACGCCAAAGGCAACACGCTCTCCGTGAAGATAAGGCTTGCATTCCTCCAAAGCGGTAAAGCCGTCATGAAAAGCATGCGCGCCTGCTGCTCCGTTGCTCTCGGCTCCAATGCCGCTGAGCAGAGTGTTGACCTCAATAATATTTTCCATAGATGGAGAGCAAATGCCCGCTTCCGCATCCGGCTTCGCTTTTAACCCGTCTTGTAATAGAACGCTGTAGCATTCCTTCGCGATGGCATAGGAGGCGAGAGTTCGTTTGAATTCCCCTTTGATGTTATTCTGCGAGTCGGACTCCTTGCACGCCCGAGCCTCGAAGAAGGTCGCTAACGCATCGCCCATACCGGCCACCAGCAGCCTAACAGGAGCGCTCGAGATGATTTCGGTATCGACTATAACCAGATCGGGCCCTTTGTCGTAAAACATTTCGTTAATATGCTCTCCCGCAGGGGAGTAAATGACCGATAAAGCGCTGGTAGGCGCATCGGTTGCCGCAGATGTAGGTATAATCACTAAGGGTAAATTCAGGGTATTAGCCACCAGCTTGGTCATATCAAGCGTTCTTCCTCCGCCGATGCCGATAATCGCATCATAATTTCCACTGCGGGCTGTATGGATATACTTATCCGAATTTTCAATGGAAACCTGACCCTCAAAAGGTTCACAAATAATGCTGGCGGTGCCGTACGCACTGTACAGTCTGGAAGATAAGGCTTCGAATAAAAAAGAATCAATGTAAGCCAGGAGCTTCGTGCCGAATGAATTCGTGTAATTCTCAAGCTTGCTTATTTCTCCGTAGCCTTGAATATACTTGGCCGGAGCCAGAAATCCGCGTGTGCTTGTTCTAATTTGTCCCATGTTGTTCATTCCCTTCTTTAATAATTGGCTGCGGCTTTGATTGGAAATGCGCAGCTGATGAATCTGATTTCTATGGTATCCAGGCAACCGATATATATCAAAATCTGCTGAAAAGTTTCAAAAATAGAAACGAGGAAGAGCCGCAATCCGTTTTTTTCGTCGCCGTCAAATAGCAGTGGATAAGGCAGGTTTGTGAACAATTAATGCCCGTTAGGAACGGTGTAGAGGCATGGCAATCCCTTTGCAAATATATCAATCGTTGGAAATAATTTATGGAAGCGCTACCTTCGGGTGAAAAAAGTGGAAAATCGCAGTTTTATGTTATGTAACCTAACGCCAATCTTGAACGATTTGTCAACGATGAATGTATGCGCTTAACATTCATTGACGGGATTTGAACTGAAAGGATAATATATCTCTAAAGAACAACAACATCTACATGGAAAGTTAAGAAATGTAACATTTGTCACTCGTATCTCTGTTATTCGCAAATCTCATTTGAAGGAGAGGCGGTCGAGTGGAATTAATCGGTGACGACGGAGCAAGCCGGAATCAGACGGAGGTAGCCAATGCGGACGCCGAGCGAAAGAATGAATCGGCCGATCATCTCACCACCGAGACCCCGGGAATTAGAATAGCTGTTGCGACACGGGGCGGCGGCAAAGTTAATGTCCACTTTGGACATGCGAGTGAATTTTGGGTTTACGATGTTGCGGGTCAGACAACCACGTTTTTGGAAGTCCGTCACGTTGACGCCTATTGCACCGGGAGAGCAGAGAGCGGCGAACCGGTCGACAAGAAGAAGATTTTTGACGATACGGCCGCTTTGTTCGCGGACTGTCAGGCGATTCTCTGTTCCGGAATTGGCGATTCTCCGCGCAGTAAGCTTTTGCAGAGAGGGATAGCAGCAATTTCCGGCAAAGGAGACATTGAAGAACTGCTGCTGGAAAGCGCCGAGTTCTATGCCAGTTTGGGTTTATCAAGATGATGTCCGTCAGAATTTTGCATTCATTTGCATTAATAATAATCTAAATAAATTTAATATGGAGGATGATTATTCATGAGTAAGAAACCAAGACAAATCGCATTCTACGGTAAAGGCGGTATCGGTAAATCCACGACTTCCCAGAACACTTTGGCTCAGCTGGCAACGACTTTCGGTCAAAAAATCATGATCGTAGGCTGTGACCCTAAAGCCGACTCCACCCGTCTGATCCTGAATACGAAAGCTCAACAAACGGTACTTCACATGGCCGCTGAATTGGGTTCGGTCGAAGACCTCGAACTCGAAGACGTACTAGCAACTGGCTTTGGCGACATCCTCTGCGTAGAGTCCGGCGGTCCGGAACCAGGCGTAGGCTGCGCAGGCCGCGGTATCATCACTTCCATCAACTTCCTGGAAGAGCAAGGCGCTTATGACGGTATGGACTTCATCTCCTACGACGTACTCGGTGACGTTGTATGCGGCGGTTTCGCAATGCCAATCCGTGAGAACAAAGCCCAAGAGATCTACATCGTGTGTTCCGGTGAAATGATGGCTATGTACGCAGCCAACAACATCGCACGCGGTATCCTGAAATATGCACAAAGCGGCAGTGTTCGTCTGGGCGGCCTGATCTGTAACAGCCGTAACACGGACCGTGAAGATGAGCTGATCATGGAACTTGCGCGTCGTCTGAACACGCAAATGATCCACTTCGTACCTCGCGACAACGTCGTACAACATGCCGAGCTGAGAAGAATGACGGTTACTCAGTACAACCCTGAGCACAACCAAGCCAACGAGTACAAGCAACTCGCTGACAAAATCCTGCACAACGAAATGCTGAACATTCCGACTCCGATCGAAATGGACGAACTGGAACAACTGCTGATCGATTTCGGTGTGGTAGAGGACGAAGAAACAGCTCTGAAGAAACTGGGAGAAAAAGAAGCAACCGGCGCTTAATCGGAAAGAATATCTGCGATTGTCCATCGATTAATGGAACAGGCTTGTAAAACGGCTGGATCAGCGGTTTTACAAGCCTGTTTGTGTTATTTACCGTTCTTTCGGACGGCAGTCTTACAGCTGCCCCGCCTAAGGTCCAGTTTCAAAAACCGTCCCCGGTCCGTTTTGGGCGGACTGGATTCAGCCTACAATAAGAGCATAAGGTGAAGGACAACGAAAGGCGGTGAAAAAAATGCAAAGAAACAGAGGAAACGGTCTTGCGGTTGTATTGATTATCATCGGCGCCATTATGCTGCTGGGTATTGCGCTTCCGCTGATACACGGGATTTTCAGGCTGCTGTTCCCGGTATTGCTGGTTGTTCTTGGTTACTACGGAATTAAGAGCGGACGCAAGGTAATCGGCTGGATCGTAATGTTTATCGGGGTCATGTCCCTGATCGCCAAGCTGTCGTGGCTGATCGGACCGCTGCTGGGTATTGCGCTGGTCGTATGGGGAATATCCGTACTTAAAGGCAAGAGAGGAACATATTACTAAAGCTTTAGAGAATTCAAATTAAAATAACGGCAAGGAGGGAGCGGCACACTATGAGCGTTTTTCGTCGCATGCGGGATATTACCGTAGCCAATCTAAATGAAAAGCTTGAACAAAGTCAGGACCCTGTGAAGCTGATTGATCAATTTCTGTACACGACCCGTGAGGAAATAAACGAAGCCGAAAGATTGTATCAGCAGTACGCGAATCATACGAAGCAGCTTCAGCATCAGGTTGACCAGGCGACTTCCATGAGGAATAGACGGGAGGAGCAGGCGCTGCTGGCGCTGAAAGCGGGCGAAGACAATCTGGCAAAGCTGGCTCTGCAGGAGAAAATCATTCACGAGGAAAAGCTGGAGCAGTACGGCGGTCTTCTGGAGCAGAGCCGGCAATCTCTGCTGGAACTCGAGCAGCAGCTCGGTGAATTGAAGATGGAGTACCAGTCGGTCTACAGCAAGCGCCAGTATTATGCGGCCCGGATGGAGACGCTTCGGCTGCAGCAGCGGATGAACCAGCGGGCCGCCGCTTACGGCGGAGGCGACATTCCAAAAATGTTCGGACGCTTGGAAGACCGGCTTACCGACTGGGAGCTCGAAGCCAAAAGTCTTCGCGACCTGCGGCGAATGGGCCAGGAGTACGCGGTTCAGGCAGGCGAGACGGTCGCTACTGTCCTGGAGCGGGAACTGGCCAAACTGAAGGAGAAGCTGAACAAAGATGGAAAGGAGTAGCGTTATGACGAGGTTATATCGATCTACCCGCGACAAAGTGCTTACAGGACTCACCGGCGGATTGGCGGAGTCGGTCGGCATCGACTCCACGCTGCTGCGGATACTGCTGCTAATCAGCATTCCATTTACGGGCGGCGCTGTTATCCCGGTGTATTTCATCGCAGCGCTGATCATTCCTAAGGAGCCGGGGCCTTATCCGCCGTACGGCTTCGGCCCTGAAATGGCGGACGGCGGGTATGGTCCGCATTATAGAGGCGAAGACGGATATGGACGCCGGGGCTGCGGTCCGCGAGGCCCATTCGGTCCGTCCGGCTCGCGTCCTTATGGCCGCAGCGACCATTATGATCCGCGATACAGCAAAGCAGCAGGCTATTCCGCGCAAGACTCCGGTCTGGACGATATGATGAAGGATATTGAGAAAAAAGCGATGCAAAAAGAAATCGAAGAGCTGAAACGCAAGCTTGCCAAATACGAGGACAAGAAGGGAGAAGTGTAAAACATGGGAGTTTTTAAAAGAATTAAAGATATGACCAAAGCATCCGTTAACGATCTGCTGGATAAGGTGGAAGACCCGGTTGTCATGCTGAACCAGTATTTGCGCGACATGGAGGGAGAGATCCACGAGGCGGAAGTTACGGTTGCCAAGCAAATGGCCAATGAACGCCGGATGAAGCAGCGCGTGGATGAAGCCGAGAAATTGTCCGGCCAGCGCGGCGCGCAAGCCGAGCTTGCCCTGAAGAACGGCCAGGAAGAAGTGGCGCGCAAGCTGCTTGAGGAGAAAATTTATTTCGACCAAAAGTACAGCGAATACAGTGAGCTGCATACTCAGGCGGATGCCCGTGCCAAGGAATTGGTTCAGCAGCTGCACGACATGAAGGATGAATTCTACAAGCTGCGTAACAAGCGCAATGAGCTCGTATCCCGGGCCCAAATGGCGAAAGCGAAGAAGCAAATGTCGCAAATCAGCAGCGTTCACAGCATCGAAAGCGGCAGCGCTTCGCTTGGATTCCACCGCATGGAAGAGAAGATCATGCAGCTTGAGGCCGAAGCCGATGTGCTGCGCGCTCCTTATCGCCCGGCGGCCGCGGCCGCGTACAGTCCGATCGACGCCGAGAAGCAGCTGAAGGTGGAGGAACAACTGAACGCGCTGAAGAGCAAGCTTAACGGCTCTGCCGCTCCTTCTGTGAGCAACGAAGAATAGGGCGGAATATACAGTTGGCAGGATAATGACTGTTCCATAAATACAGGTTG
This sequence comes from Paenibacillus durus ATCC 35681, assembly GCF_000993825.1. Taxonomy (NCBI): domain Bacteria; kingdom Bacillati; phylum Bacillota; class Bacilli; order Caryophanales; family Paenibacillaceae; genus Paenibacillus; species Paenibacillus durus. Next base: position 3,995,882 of record NZ_CP011114.1, on the reverse strand, counting down.
ATGTGATATGCTGAAGCGAGGGTAAAGCCATACGGATGGATCACCATGCCGTCATGGCTTTTCCGGCCGTTTGGTCCTGGGCTTGAGCGGGAGTGTCCGAACTATAATACATTAGGAGGTGCGAGGATGGAGAAGCGAAACCGTTTGATAGCCATAGGACTGATTGCTGTCGGATGCTTAATGATTTTTGGCAGGTGGATCGGTTTTTTTTCCATTGTCGCCCTTGTATTTCTGCTGCTGGGCATTTACCGGACAACGTCGGGGAAAATCAAACAGGGCTATACGCTGCTGGGAATCGGCGCGGTGCTGCTGCTGCTGGATCATCTGGTGCTGGTGCTGGGAATCTGCCTGATCTCGCTTGGCATCTTTTTTGTCAAATCCAAAGGGCTGCAGCAGGGGAGAAACCATCTTCAGAAGCAGAATTTCTCCTCAAGCTTTAACTGGGACCGGTCGCCCTGGGTGATGCATAGCCTCAGCGCCTGGCATGTGCTGGGAGAAACGGATCTGGACCTGTCGCTCGCGATGGCGGAGGATAAGGAAACGATTATGCTGTTTCATGGGATTTTTGGCGATATGGACCTGCATCTGGCGGATGGCTACGGCGTGGAGATCGAAGCCTTCGTACTGTTCGGCTCCATTGAATTCGGCAGCCAGCGCGATGCGGGCATGCTGAACCGGTTGAACTGGAAATCGCCGGGCTATGAGAGCAGCGAACACCGGGTGAAAGTCAGCGTTTCCTATCTGATGGGAGATTTGGATGTAAGAATGCCATAGCGGATAAGGAGGGGAGAACTCCGGATGGATCATAAAAAGAATGGCAACATCATATCGCGCAGTATGGGCGAGGGAGCCTTGTTCTCCTTCGTCCTGCTGCTGGTTGTCCTGTATATGATGTATACATATGGATTTATGCGCCCTTTTGAAAGTTGGAGCTATGGGCTGCAGACGGCTTCGGTCGTGCTTCTGCCGGTCGGTCTTGGCGTGGGCTTCGGGTTCTATCAGAGCTTCCGCGTTAAGCGCAGGCTTGAACGAATGCGGGAAACGCTGCTTCTGTGGGAAAAAGGCAATCTGACGCTCTCCATGCCGACGCTCGGCGAGGACGAATTGGGCAGGCTCGCGGAACAGCTCAACGTGATCGGCGGCAAGTGGGAGAATCAGGTGACGACGCTTCAGCGGCTGTCGACGAATAACGCCCAGCTTGCCGAACAGGCGAGGCTGACGGCAATTGTGGAGGAGCGGCAGCGTCTGGCCAGGGAACTGCATGATGCGGTCTCCCAGCAGCTGTTCGCTATTTCGATGACGGCGACAGCGGTCGGCCGGACGCTTGAAAAGGACTTCGACAAGGCCCAGCGCCAGATCGCCCTGATTGAGGAGATGGCTGCCGTGGCCCAGTCGGAGATGAGAGCGCTGCTGCTGCATTTGCGTCCAGTTTATCTGGATGGAAAAGGTCTGGAACAGGGCATTCGGGAGCTGATCAAAGAGCTCAAGGTGAAGGTGCCGATAGAGATCCTGTTCGAGATGGATTCCGGCATACAACTGGTGAAGGGCGTTGAGAACCACCTGTTCCGCATTGTTCAGGAGGCCATTTCCAACACGCTGAGGCATGCCAAGGCGGAGAAACTGGAAATTCGCATCCACCGGCGTGGCGACACGGTTCGGATGACCATTCGCGATGACGGCATCGGCTTTGAAATGGATGATTCCAAGCAGACGTCATACGGCCTTTCCAATATGCAGGAGCGTATTACGGAAACGGGAGGGTCGATCCAGTTCATCACGGCGCCGGGCAAAGGTACCCGTATCGAGATTACGGTGCCGCTGCTCAGCGAGGACAAGGGGATCTAGCTCAAGCATGCTTTTTCATAACAGCAGGAATTCTTTCGTCTAATTTTCAGCTAATAGATCCTTTCGTAACAGAGAATCAGGATCAGCCTGCCTGTGATGTATAAGGTGAATGAACGGTCAGATTACGGGCCGCATCCAGTTTAGGAGAATTAGAGGGGAGAACTCTGGTTACAGGCACAGCACTCCAATTAGAGGCTTGCCAGGCTGCCTTTTCGGAGCTGAATTCTGCTTGAAGCAACCCGGAAGATATCTGTGCTCACAAACTTTTGGGAGGGGATTGGCCATGGAGAATGGCGAACCGATTAAAGTGCTGCTGGTGGACGACCACGAAATGGTCAGAATCGGACTGGCTGCAGTGCTTGGGACTGAGGAAGGAATTGAAGTAGTTGGGGAGGCCGGAAGCGGCGAGGAAGGCGTTCGCTTGGCGCAGGAGTACAAGCCGGATGTTGTGCTCATGGACCTGGTGATGGAAGGAATGGACGGCATTGAGACAACAAGGCAGGTAATGAGGCTGTACCCCGATTGCAAGGTGATTGTGCTGACAAGCTATTTGGATGATGAAAAAATGTACCCGGTCATCGAGGCCGGCGCTTTCAGCTACCTGCTCAAAACCTCGCGCGCCAGTGAAGTGGCGGATGCAATCCGGGCGGCGGCCCGGGGACAATCGGTCCTGGTCTCGGAGGTCGCCTCCAAAATGATGAACCGGTTCCGCAGCGATGCCCGGATTGAGGCTCCAGCTCATTCGGAGCTGACGGACCGGGAGATGGAAGTGCTGAAGCTGCTGGCGCAGGGCAAATCCAATCAGGATATTGCCGACCAGCTCATTATCGGCATCAAGACGGTGAAGTTTCACGTCACGAACATTCTCGCCAAGCTGGGTGTGGAAGACCGCACGCAGGCGGCCATTTATGCTTATAAGAATGGACTGGCCGAGTAATATCGCCGGACAGGCGGCCGTTGGCCTGGCGCGAGCCAGCCATTAACCGGACGGTTGAAGCAATGCGGACCGGCGTTTTCATCACGTGTATCAATACTGCTGCGATATCCGCAGTACCGGGCAAGCTTACGTAACACGCGTTAATGCCAGCCAGAACGATTATATTTCTACAAGAAACGTACTTGTGTCCTTCAGGGACGCTGTCAGGCGTTTCTTTTTGCATTCCCGTATAAAATCTCTCAAAACGGTTATCCTGTCTAGTAGATTGCTAGAACGGAACCGAGAGGGAGAGAGACGATGGAAAACCGGGGAAAGAGCTCAAACAAGGGAACGCTGCTGATGGTTGGTCTGTGCTGTGCGGTACTGCTGCTGGCGGGCTTTCGGAACGGAGTAGAGGCCAGTCCCGCAGCTGGGGTCTATTCCAAAGCTCAGCAGCCAAATGCTGCACTGGAAACGGAGGACCGAGCTGGATTGGCGGGTACACCGTCCGCAGCGGTCCTGCTGCTAACAGATCTCGGCCGTAGTGTGACAGAACCGGACTCACCGATACGGCTTGTCTTTAAATGGCAGGGCAGCTATACAGGGGATGCGGGCAAAGCATTCTCTGCCGCAAACTCCCTCTCGAAGTCGCTCGGGCTGCCAGCCGTTGTCGGGTCGGAAGAAGAAGGCCATGCCGCTTACCGTTCCTCCTCCAAGTCTGGAGAAATGAAGACCTCATTATTCTGGAGTGAAATGGGGGAGGGAGAGAGCTACGTCATCGTGACGGTGGAAACGGCCGATCTGTCCCGTACTGCGGGACTGGCCGGGTCTATTCAACAGGCCGGGATGATGGTGACATCCGCAGGCGTTGCCGCCGACTGGAATGTCTCCCTGCAGGGAGCTGCCAAGGAGCACGGGGATGCCAGTCGGGCGCTGAAGCTGACGGAGCATATGCTTGCAGGCAAGCTGCAGGGAATGAGCGCTGCCGAAACTTATGAGGACGAGACAACCGCCAGCACCTCCTATACGGTGCCATCCATACTGCATACCGTGCAGAGCGGAGCGCATCGCTTAGCCCTACAGGCAGCGATTCACAAAGACGTAGCCAAAGGCAGGAGCCGGGTGACTCTCGGGTTCCCGCTGATTACGATTGAATTTTGATTTTTTCGGCTTATATAAGCTCAATTATAGAGAATGATAAGAAACAGTAATCAAACTTTCCCGAAATCCGAGGGAAGCTGTCAGGAATGTAATGGCATCCTTTTTCGGAATATGATAAAATGGCATCACGTCGTTATAATCTTTTTCTAAAAATAGACGTGAGAATGGATTTTAATAAACTATATTATAGAGAAAGATGAGGAGCCATGGCTGAAAATCAAACCTTTGACGAATTGAATACACCAGGTGCTGTTTTTTTTATTTTTGGTGCGACTGGCGACTTGGCCCGGCGTAAACTTTTTCCAGCTATTTACAGCTTGTACCGCGAGGGAAAGCTGGCTGAGGATTTTGCGGTAATCGGCGTGGCGCGCCGTCCCCGGACTCCGGAGGAGTTCAGAGAAGATGTGCAGGCCTCGATACGCGAGTTTAGCCGTTATCAGGCAACCGACGACAACGAATGGGCAAAGTTTGTTAATCATTTTGAGTATAAATCACTCGATATCAACAATGTTGACGGGTTCCGCGAGCTGAAGGCGCAGACGGAAGCGCTGGAAGAGCGGTTCCGCATTCCGGGTAACCGGCTGTTCTATCTGGCGCTCGCCCCAGAGCTGTTCGGCGGCGTCTCCTTCAACCTGAAAGCCGGAGGAATGCTGGACGGACAGGGCTGGAACCGTCTGGTGATTGAGAAGCCGTTCGGCTACGATCTGGAATCGGCCGAGAAGCTGAACGAGCAGATCCGCCAGGTGTTTAAGGAAGAGGAAATTTACCGGATCGACCATTATCTTGGCAAGGAAATGGTGCAGAACATCGAAGTGATCCGGTTTGCCAACGCCTTTTTCGAGCCGCTCTGGAACAAGCAGTATATTTCCAACATCCAGATTACGCTTGCTGAAACCGTCGGTGTCGAAGAGCGCGGCGGCTATTATGATCATGCCGGTGCGCTGCGGGATATGGCTCAGAACCATATGCTTCAATTGTTGACCATGATTGCAATGGAGCCGCCAAGCCGTCTGCTGCCAGAAGATATCCGCGACGAGAAGGTCAAGGTGCTGCGTTCGCTTCGTCCGTATGCAACCGGGGAAGAAGTGCGCCAGAATGTGGTGCGCGGGCAGTATACACAGGGCCTGTTCAATGGTAAGTCCGCGCCTGCTTACCGTCAGGAAGACAAGGTGAATCCGGAATCCATCACGGAAACGTATTTTGCGGCCCGGGTATTCGTGGATAATTTCCGCTGGGCGGGCGTACCGTTCTACATCCGCACAGGCAAACGCCTGCCGGCAAAGACGACAGAGGTGGTCGTGGAGTTCAAACGGATGCCTACCAATGTCTACTTAGGTCAGAAGCATAACCTCGAGCCTAATCTGCTCGTTATTCGCGTTAACCCGATGGAAGGTATTTATGTGAAGATCAATGCCAAGAAGCCGGGCTCGGAATCGGAAATTCAACCGCTGGCTATGGATTTCTGCCAAAGCTGCCTGGTCGGCATCAACTCGCCGGAAGCCTACGAGCGCCTACTAAATGATGCTGCGCGGGGCGATTCCACATACTTCACCCGCTGGGACGAGGTATCCTCGGCCTGGTCGTTCGTGGACCATATCGCCAAAGCCTGGAAAGAGGATTCCAGCGATCTGGCTTCTTATCCGGCAGGCGCTTGGGGTCCGGTTGAAGCTACTGAACTGCTTGAACAGGACGGCTTCCACTGGTGGCCGGTCAACGGGCAGAAAGAAAGCAATGTTGTATGGTCAGTGAACAATTAATAATGTTAGTCGGATAGATATTCAGAAATCTCCCTGCCCTAGAGCTCTAGGGCGGGGAGATTTTTTTCTCGGAGCTTGTATTTAGGTAGATAATGCCGCACCGATTTTGATATACTTTAAAGGATGCCCGCTTTAATATGTCCTTCGGCTGTAAGAGATGAGGGCTGACAGGCAGCGGGAAAGGACGGTTAACTTAACGATAGGAGCTAAGAATATGGCCATTCAGCCGATTTGATACAGTGTTATTCTTAAGACGATAAACGGAACGTGAACAATTCAGATATGAAGGGATATGTATAATGAGTCAAACGATGGATCAGAATTTGCAGCAGGAAGTGGACAAACGCAGAACATTCGCGATTATTTCCCACCCTGACGCAGGTAAAACGACGCTCACGGAGAAGCTGCTGCTGTTCGGCGGTGCGATCCGGCTGGCGGGAACGGTCAAGGCCCGCAAAGCAAGCAAGCATGCGACAAGCGACTGGATGGAGATCGAGAAGCAGCGCGGAATCTCCGTTACTTCCTCGGTTATGCAGTTCGATTATGAAGGCCACCGGATAAACATTCTGGATACCCCGGGTCACCAAGACTTCAGTGAGGATACCTACCGCACATTGACTGCCGCCGACAGTGCGGTCATGCTGATTGACGTCGCCAAAGGCGTCGAAGCGCAGACCATCAAGCTGTTCCAGGTATGCGCGAAGCGGGGCATTCCGATCTTTACATTCATCAACAAGCTCGACCGCGAGGGCCGTAATCCCTTTGAGCTGATGGAAGAGTTGGAGCAGGTGCTGGGCATCCGCTCGGTGCCGATGAACTGGCCGATCGGTACGGGGCGTGAGCTGTGCGGGGTCTACGACCGCATGAAGAATCAGGTGGAGCTGTTCCAAGGCGACGATCATTCGGTTATCAAAGTGCAGAAGGTGGAAGACTACAGCGATCCCGTCATCCGCGAGATGGCGGGCGACTATCTGCACGATCAGCTGTGCCAGGATCTAGAGCTGCTTGATGTTGCGGGTGATCCCTTCGATTACGAGAAGGTACTGCGCGGCGAGCTGACGCCGGTGTTCTTCGGAAGTGCGATCAATAACTTCGGCGTGCAGACGTTCCTGGAGAACTTCCTGCAGCTCGCTCCGAAGCCGGAACCGCGCCGCAGCACGGCGGGGGTTGTGGAGCCGACAAATGAGAAATTCACCGGCTATGTCTTCAAAATCCAGGCGAATATGAACCCGGCTCACCGCGACCGGATTGCTTTTCTGCGGATCGTCTCCGGCAAGTTCCAGCGGGGCATGAGCGTAAAGCATGTGCGCGTTGGCAAGGACATCAAGCTGTCCCAGCCGCAGCAGTTTCTTGCCCAGGACCGCGATATCGTCGAGGAGGCGTATCCGGGAGATATTATCGGTCTGTTCGACCCGGGCATTTTCCGCATCGGCGATTCGCTCAGCCAAGCGGGCGATGTGGTGTTCGACGAGCTGCCGACCTTCTCCCCCGAGATTTTCGCCAAGGTCAGCATTAAAAATGCGCTGAAGTCGAAGCAGTTCCAGAAGGGAATCGATCAGTTGACGGAGGAAGGTATGATTCAGGTGTTCCGTACGGTCAGCTTTGACGATATTCTGCTGGGTGTCGTCGGACAGCTGCAATTTGAAGTGTTCGAGTACCGGATGAAGGGCGAGTACGGCGTGGATGTGCAGCTTCAGCGGATGCCGTATCAGTTCGCGCGCTGGATTGTGGACGAGAACAAGCCGGACCCAAGCAAGTTCCGGATCAATTCGACGCTCGTTACGGACAAAAAGGGGAATTTCGTTGTGCTGTTCGAGAACGAGTACGCGATGCGGACGGCGATCGAGAAGAATCCGACAGCGAAGTTTCTGGAAACGGCGCCTTAAGTTTAAGATAACCGGCATGTGCTGCCGGAATGAAAGCGGACAAAAGCCTCCATCTCTCGCGCGTTTGGCGCAAGAAGAGACGGAGGCTTTTTCCAATGCTTCAACTGCCGCTGGTAGGCGAGCCCGGAGCGGAGGACTTCAGATGTTCGTGCAGCATCGTAACGAGATTATCTTTTTTGGCGGGATCAAGGTCTTTCCAAATGATTTCAAATACTACGCCAAGTCCTGGCAGCGCGGTTTCCGGACCGTCAACCGAACCATCGATCATCTCCCGCAGTTCCTCTTTGGAATGGCCCTGGACTTTATGGATGACCGCCTGGCGTAAGTCGAGCATAATGGACATGTGGAGGGCTCCTTTTTTCAAAAGTGTGTATATGCTGAACATAATATGCCCTGCCCCGGGGCTTAAAATTCAAGTTTAATTCGCCTTGTGCTATACTGTTTTGAGACAATCGACTGCATACGGGGGGAGAGCAGATGGCCAAAAAGCAATTCGCCATTATCGGAATGGGCCGGTTCGGTTCCAGCGTCGCTAAAGCGCTCAGCGGTATGGGCTATGATGTGCTGGCTATTGATTCGGACGAGCAGCGGGTGCAGGAAATTTCCGCAATCGTAACGCATGCCGTATCGGCGGATTCGACGGATGAGGAAGCGCTGCGCGCGCTGGGCGTCCGCAATTTTGACGTGGTCGTGGTGGCGATCGGCGAGGATATTCAGTCCAGTATTCTGACCACGCTCATTCTGAAGGATCTCGGCGTGCCAGCCATTCTCGTCAAGGCCAAGAGCGAACTCCACGGTAAAGTGCTGAGCAAGATCGGAGCAGACAAGGTCATTTATCCGGAAAGGGATATGGGGATGCGGGTGGCGTATCATCTGGCCTCGCCGAATATTCTCGATTACATCGAGCTGTCGCCGGATTACAGTATTCTGGATATGAAGGTGCCCGGAGCGATGTTCGGTAAGAACCTGAAAGAACTTGATATCCGCGCCAAATATGGCTGCAACGTTATAGCGATCCGCCGGGGGGGCGAAATGAACATTACCCCGAACGCGGACGACCGGCTGGTGAGCGGCGACGTGCTGGTCATTGTCGGACACAAGGATAATCTAACCCGGCTGGAAATGGCCTATCAATAAGAATGAATGGTTCGGAAAGGTTGAATTCGATGGAAATTATGTCTCCGCAAAATGCGCGGGTTAAAGAGTGGGCCGGATTACTTGATAAGAAACACCGTGACAGGAGCGGAAAATATATCGTTGAGGGTGTTCATCTTGTCCAAGAGGCGTTGATGGCGGAAGCGGATGTTGAAATTCTGGCTTACGACATCGATAAAGGTATGCCTGCGGAGCTTAGCGGTCTGCTGCAATCTGCTCAGGGCATGGAGACCATCGCGGTCTCGGCAGCGGTCATTGCCAAATGCAGCAGCACCAATACGCCGCAACCTGTATTTGCGGTAATCCGCAAAGAACGGGATGGAGCGGAAGCAGTGCTGGACAAGCCGGACAGCCTCGTTGTTGTGCTGGACGGCGTGCAGGACCCCGGCAATGTCGGCACTATTATCCGCAGCGCGGACGCGGCGGGAGCGGACGGCGTCATTCTGGGACGTGGCTGCGCTGATCTGTACAATCCGAAGACCATCCGTTCCACGATGGGCTCGATGTTCCATCTGCCGGTTGTGGAAGGCGATCTGGCAGAGATTCTGCCGCAGGCCCGGCAGCGCGGTGTGCTGCTGGTCAGCACCTCGCTGCAAGGCGTGGACTCCTGCTACAGCCACGATTTTCGCAGCGGCAGCCAGTGGCTGCTGATCGGCAGCGAGGGCCGGGGCATCTCGCCGGAGACGGCGCAGATGGTGGATAAGAGCATCATCATCCCGATGAAGGGCCGGGCCGAATCGCTGAACGCGGCGATGGCGGCGACGATTTTATTGTTTGAGTCGATGCGGCAGCGGGGGTAACGCTGATTGTTTCCTCACCCTCCATTGTGAGTTGTAATTCAGTTTGGCACTGGTTTGTAACGTAGTTTTGGCACAAAAAACTCAGTCCTGATGGTCAAGAAACCTTGATGTATCAGGACTTTTTTGAATTCTTAACTAAAGTTACACTGGTTTTTCTTAGAATGATAAATTGGCAGGTGCTGATTTTAGGTTCAAAAACTCTTGTAATGATGTATGGCATAAATCGTAGTATGAAGGTGGTTTAAATTACCACTATCGGGACAAATATTAAACGATTACGGCAGATTCATGATCTTAATCAAACTGAGTTTGCTAATAGAATAGGTGTTTCTCAAGGCAGTCTTAGTGATTTGGAGTCTGGGAAAAGTAAGCCGGCTATAGAGATGGTTATTTCAATTTGCTCTGTATTCGGGTGTTCTTATGAATGGCTTTTGACTGGGATGGAATATTCTACTGCTGGGAATATAAATAATACAATAAACGAATTAGTGCAAATTATTAAAGAACTAAACCATATTGAGCAGCTAGAGTTATTAGAGATCGCAAAAATATATCTAAAAAGAAATAAGTTCTCCTAAATAGATTTTCGATGGTTATCAAGAAATTAATGTTAAACCAAAAAAAAAGCAATTGCTTTAATATATTTATAATATACAAGCCTTGAGTTATAAAAAAAGTAAGACTATTTTTAAGTATATGTATGACAACACCAAATTGAGCAGGATAATAGTAAAATTATATTAAATAGAAAGCAGTTGATCAAAAAGTATCAAAATAGGCAAAAAGAGATTATCGAAATGATTTCTATCAGAAAGCTGCGAAATATGTAAGACAGAAGCAATCTAGCAAAGGAATACATATAATAGATTTTTTTAAGAGTATTGGCAAGACAAAAACATTTGTATATAAAAATTTTCCTGAGTTTGGAGAATGGTTAAAAGAGCAAGAAGCAGAGCATAAGAAAAACTATAGAGAGCATACTGATGTACAGCTTGCAGATCAACTAAAGTTGAAAATTACGGAATTCGAAAAGGCTGGGAAAATCATTACGAAAAGAGCGCTCGCAAGAGAACTAAACATAAGTCAATCAACGGTTTCAAATAATCCATAAATTCGAAAATATTATGGGAACCATTCTTGAAGTCATTAATTATCTTATTGTAGTTAAAATGCTGAAAATGTAGTTGTGTTGAACAGTAGAGTTCTGTACATAGGTATTTTGTAATAACGAATTTATTGCACTAAAACATAATATTGGTATAATGAAATTACTGGAAATGTTATTGGAAAAGGATGATTGATATGCGCATCACAAAAACAAAAGACAGGTTTTCTGTTGAGGGGGAATACGTAAAACCGAGGCTTTTTTTGCATGAGAACATATTAGCGGGAAAGCAAGATGGATTTCCATCACAAGAGAAGCCGATTGCCTTTTTAATGGGAGGAGGCTCAGCTTCAGGGAAATCGTGGCTGCGTAAATTAATTTGTGAAGAACAATCAGAACTCGGAAATGAGTTCTTAATAATAGATGCGGATGAAATCAAAGAATTGCTTCCTGAACATTCTGAGTTAATACAGAAATATCCGGAGCAAGCTGCGTCTGTTCTACACGATGAAAGTAGTGACATTGCCAGTAAATTGCTGGATTCATCAGCCCAAAAAAGTCATAATCTTATCTATGATGGAACCATGAAAAACTATTCCAAGTACCATAGAATAATTTCACTATTAAAAGATTATGGGTATATTATCAGAATTGTGATTGCTGATGTTGATATAGATGAGGCAATTCGTCGAAATGATGAAAGATTCAAGGCTACAAAGCGTCTTGTTCCAAAAGTCGAACTTATTAATAGTCACGTGCGTGTTGCGGAAGTATTTCTGAAGCTAAAAGATCAAGTCGATGAGTATTTACTCTACGATACATTTGACGATTATACCGTTTTCGCCTATAAAAATGTGGATGAAGGAGAAGTTTTTAAGAATCAAGCTCGACTGCAAGTGTTTTTAGAAAAGTCAAATCTAAAAATGATTGATGGTATTACATCGCCATAAATAATTTATAATAAGCAGACCCCTGTGTTTGGAAAAATGCTTTTTATGTGGTACAATAAGGATGGAAATAGGAGGCGATAATAATGAGCCTTAAAGAAACAATGGAGTATATTGAGAAAAATAAAGGTTCTTTTTTGGAAAGAATGAAAGCAGCAGAGGCTATGGAAAAAAACAACTCGGATGGTCGGATGAACATTCAGAACCAACACAAACAAACTACACTTCAGGCAGCAAAGTTAAAATAAATTGCATAAATTAAAAACACGCCTAATAAAGGGCGTGTTTTTTTGTGCTTGGTTGTTTAATACGCATAAATGAGAAGTGTGTGTTTAGCAAACGTGGAAAATAGAAACTCTAAGTATAAAGGAATTTATTATGTGGAGATTTATCGGGAATATTGGATAAAAAAAGGTTAAGTTTGGATGTTCTTGTTGTTAAAATGGAGGAATTATGGAATAATCGCATTGGAGGGATTAACATTGAAAAATTATGCGGAGATTATGAAAATTATTGATGGTGGCCTTAAAAACGACCCGAAAAAAGTTTATGATTATTCATTACTGTTAGCAGAAAAGTTACGCTCTACAGGGGAAGAAATAAAAGCAGAACGGATACTCAAATTATTAAGCAGCCAAATAGCTTTTCAAGACAATCAAATCATAGGCTCAGCTAGATATTCTAAACAGGCCAGGCAATTACCTTTTGATCAAGAATCTAAGCTTGAAATTGCTGACTATTATGAACCCTATCAAATCGAAAATAAGCCACTCATTTTGTCTAAGAGTAACCAGCAACAAATAGATGATTTCACAAAGTCATATGTTTATTCAGATAAATTAGCTTCACATGGTTTAGACGTTGCAACAACACTGTTACTGTTTGGCCCTCCCGGGTGTGGAAAAACGAAAACCGCCTTTTATGTTGCTCAAACCTTATCTTTACCGCTCGTTATTGCACGTTTGGATACTTTGATTTCTTCGTACTTAGGTAGTACATCAAAAAATATACGTCTTCTCTTTGAATACGCCAGTCAAACTCCATGTATTTTATTCTTAGATGAGTTTGATGCGGTAGCTAAATTGAGGGATGACCAACACGAGATGGGGGAATTAAAACGAGTAGTAAATTCTTTACTTCAGAATATAGATAATCTTGGTGACAAATGTATTTTAATAGGAGCTACGAATCATGATAAACTACTCGATAAGGCAATTTGGAGGAGATTTGCTACCCGAGTGCATATCAAGTTGCCTACTGAAGACATGATTAAAACGGTACTAAAGCAATACTCTGCAGATCTAAACGTATTTTTTGAAGGCAAACAAATAGATCTGCTTGCTGAATTATTTGTAGGGCAGTCTATATCTGACATTGAACAAATTACAAAGAAAGGAATACGCAAATCCATTATCGAAGATAGAGAAATGCAGCTAGCTGATATTGTCGAAAGTTACTTCTCTTTTATTCAGATGGATTTTGAGGTTGGAGATATAGATGAATCAAGAAGGGGAAAAATAAAATATTTGATGGAGAAATTGAATAAACCGAGTAGAAGAACAATAGGTGAATTGTTAAGATGTCATCACAATACGGTCAGCAGTGACATGGAAAAAATTCAAACTAATGAGAGGTAATGACATTGAGTGATGAGAAATATCCGGCAAAATTAGTGAGTTTAAGACCATCGGATTTCGAATACGGAAGGACGCCTGTTCCTATTCCTGCGCCGGCAAGATGGGAGTACGAAACTAGGGAGCAAATTGTTAGGCATTTTCAGTCTTTGATCTATCAATTAAAAATTATTACCCAAACGTATTTACCAACTGCAAAAGCAAAACTGACTAGTCGTAGAAGCTACGCTTACCCAATTGTTTTGAAAATGAATAAACTCGCAAAATCTCACAGACCTGACCAGATTTTAAAAGAACTATCAAGTGAAGTTATTGCTGTTCATGCGCTTGGGAAAATTATAGTTGCTATAACTGAAGATTATCTCAAGCAATTTATAATTATGATTGATGAATTAATAAAAATTGTCCCCAAGAAAAGAGAAGATTGGATTGTTTGGGGCAAAAGTAAATCTGGTGCTCCAGTTCAAAGTGTTGAAAAAGAAAAAAATCGAGAATATGATTTAATACACGAATTAACTTGTATAGATGTTATCCAGGCTTATTCAGCCAATGAAGTTCTGGAAGCAATGGGTGCAGAGGATTATAAGGCTTGTGAGAAAGATGGAGAGTTTAAAGTTAGATTTTTTTCTTATGATGATCAAATGGATAGAGAAGTGCTATTCAACTTTACATCCTATTTTCACCACCGAGGCTTAGAAAATCAGAAAATTAATCGGTTGAAATATTCACACAATCTTTCTACATATACCATTCCTTATGTGAATCAAGAAATTATTCAACAGATGGCAAGCTTTCCTGGGGTGGAGTCCATATCAAGTTTTACACGATTTCGTGTAACGAATGCTAATTTAATGCAAGATACTCAAGTTTTAGATGTAGTTCAGCCAGAACAAGGGAAAACTTATCCCAAGGTAGCACTAGTTGATTCCGGAATAGGGTCAAGTAATGCACACTTGGCTCCATGGATTGAATCAGAGGAAGTGTATGTTCCATTTAATCGGCAGGATAATTATCATGGGGAATTTGTTGGAGGCTTACTCATATATGCGCACCTTGCCAATCCTTTTTTAAAGGATGTGGTAGATACTGGGGTCAAAGTTCTTGATGTCATTGTTTTACCGAATAAAAAATATGAATCAATACGAGAAGATGACCTTATTGATGCACTGGAAGATGCATTACGTACCTATTCCAAAGAATTTCGAGTGTGGAATCTTTCTTTAGGTAGCAGCAGATTATGTTCTGGAATGATTAGCGAATTTACTGCTTCAATAGATGAACTTCAAGATCGCTTCAAAGTTTCATTTGTGATCGCAGCAGGTAATTACATGGAGATGAGAAATGTTTGGCCAATAAAAGATCCATTTTTAAATGAGATGGATCGAATAAGCCTTCCAGCAGATTCAATTAGAGCTATAACTGTCGGGGCTGTTGCATACAATAATGATTCGACCAATCTAGTAAGCAAAGGGGAAGCAGTTCCTTATTCAAGAAGAGGACCTGGTGTAGGTTTATCAATAAAACCAGATGTTGTTCATTACAGTGGGAATCCAGATAATTTCCCAATACACTCTATTGATACTTTCGGCCATATCGTATCTGATTATGGAACGAGTTTTTCTGTCCCACTTGTATCAGCGGTATTGGCCGAATGCTATGAACAATTCCCGGGTACGCTCACAAAGACAATGGCAAAAGCATTGCTACTACATGGGAGTAAACATCCTGCAACGAAAAAATATATAACTACTTTGAATGATCACTATTTATACGGATTTGGATTACCACGTAGAATTAATGATGTGCTTTATGGGAATGAGCATGAAATCACTCTTATATTTGAAGGTAAACTAAATCCTACTCAGAATAGGAATTGGATTAGAATATCTGATTTTCCTTTCCCAGAATCGTTACATGATGGAGGGAAAATAAGAGGAGAAATTCTTGCTACGGTTGTTTATGAACCTCATCTGAATCCGCAACGAGGTAGTGAATATTGTAGAGCTAATTTGGATTTTAGACTTCGAACCTCTCGTGCTAAAGGTGGGTATGACACAATAACCAAAGGAAGTTCCGCAGGTGAAGGTTCTGATAGTGCTATGTGGGAAAAAGATCAAATGACTAGGGAACTAAAATGGTCGGCAGCTAAGCAGTTTGTATTCAAAGCCCCTCGAGGAAGGGAAGGTTCAAGTGATATTCGACTGGAGCTTTACCCCACTTGGCGTAACTTGAGCGAAAAAAAGGAGATACCATTTGCGATCGTAATTACAATCCGTGATCCGAAGAAAGAAGCCCCCGTATATAATGATGTATCTAAGGCCCTCCTAATGTCTTTTCAATCTAATGATGTGAAATTGCGTTATGAACCTACACGGATCAGTTCTAGGGGGAGAAGTTAATAAAAGCAAAAAAAGCTCCGAGATATTGGAGCTTTTCTGTTTTACTGTAAATCATGATAAATTCATATTACTAAATCAATGCAAACAAGTTGGGAAATATGGAAATCGAGGCTTTAATATTCCAAATCAAGATGAAAAATCTTTATGGTGTTAAATATAGAGAACTGGTTACTACAGTTGATGAAATTTATTTTTCTATGGATGACGTAGAAAGAATTGTATGTAGAACATGCTGAATCTTTAAAAGGTTGCTGATTTGTGTCAAAAGTCAATACACTATTTAACGGTTTATGCCAATTGTCATTACAAACTATGCCAAAACTACGTTACAAAAACACCGGAAACAGGCTCTTTTTGTGCCAAGTTGAAATACAACTCACACCTCCATGTGTGTTAGTTATAACGTAAATTGAGACTGTTTATAACATCAAAACGAGACAACCAGATGGCATCAAAGCCCTTGTAATACAAGGCTTGGCTGCCATTTGGTTTATGTGGGTTTACATCAAGTCTTTTGAAGACTCGATTATACACTTCTATCCAATAATGTCCCCACTTGTTCTGCCATGACATGAGGCGGATAAGGCATTCCATTCGTTAACCACCATTCCAATACCCCTACGTAAGCCGTTCCCATGAATTGAAGAATAACTTGTTCACTTAAATTGGAACTTTCCTCTTTTGTTAAATCCACCTCATCTTTGAACGCTTGAATAAGAAACTGAAGGAATCGGCTGCGAAAAAAAGGGGCTCCTTTACTCGCTAACATCGTCGAAAAGAATAAATAATTACGCCCAAAGTATTCGAAAAAGACCAGGGTCGCATCTTTCCAATCCATTTCACATGCCCATTCGCACATTTCCCCAAGTTCGTTTATATGGCTTTCGATAATCTTGTCCAGCAAATCAAATTTATCCTGGTAGTGAAAATAGATGGTTCCTCTGTTCACGTTTGCCCGATCACAAATATTCTGTATCGTAATATCATCAAAGTTTTTTTCAGACATCAGTTCAATCATAGCTTTTTTAATCGCATCTTGAGTTTTAAGGATTCTTCGATCCACTTTGGACATTGTAGGAATCACCAAACTTTCTCATTTAATTGACACTTTTTCAGGGTTTGTTCACTATCGAACAGATTACGTTCATTTAACCATTGCAAGGAATCGGTTTCTTTTTATAATTATAGACAGATGTATATTAATTGATCGATATATTTTTTTTTACACCTGTTGGATTTGGCTATTTGGCGTCCGATCGTTGGAGGGCTGCTGGACCGATTTGGCAGGCGGCTCGAAATATTTGTAGAGAATGGATAGTGAAAATATGAGGAATACTCGGAAAATTTACATGCTGGCCCTGATTACCTTCATGGTCGCTACAACGGAGTTCATCATTGCAGGCATTCTTGACAAGGTAGCCGCTTCTGCGAATGTATCGGTATCGGCGGCTGGACAGCTTATCACCGTATTCGCGATTGCTAATGCAATCGGCACGCCTGTTGTGATGATGTCGACGGCGAAAATGGATCGGCGCAAGCTATTAATGCTTTCTCTCGCCATACTTGTGCTCGGCAGCGTGTTGACATTTGCCCTTCCTGGCTTTGGCTTTCTAATCTTCTCTCGCATTCTGCTTGCTTTAGGAAGCGGGGTTTTTGTCACCATCGCCAAGACGATTGCGTCAAATCTCGCGCCGCCTGAACGCCGGGCCGGGGCGATTGCGACCATTATTACGGGGTTTAGCGCAGCTCTCATCGTCGGGGTTCCCATTGGCCGTGTTGTAGCCGCGGCATACAACTGGAAGGTAATCTTCTGGGGCATCGGTATTCTTAGCTTACTGGCGATCTTCGCTGTCGCGCGGATGATTCCAGCCACAAATAGCGAGGAGACCGTCCCTCTGGGCAATCAGCTCGCTCTGCTGAAGAACTCGAAAGTCGTAATGGCTATTGTGATAACGTTCTTCTGGCAGTTAGGATATGCCGTGCTCTTTTCATATATTGCTCCTTTCCTGCTCGCCGTTACATCCATGAGCGAACCGGAAGTGAGTGCTGCTCTCTTTGCCTTTGGCATTGCTACCTTAATAGGTTCAAAGCTCGGCGGATTCATAACGGATCGGATCGGTATCCCCAGGTCGCTTGTGGGCGGCATGGTAGTCCATGTCATCGCTCTTGTGCTGCTGTCGACTATCGCTGGATCAACCATTGTCACCATTCCGCTCTTGATGCTGTGGGCTTTTTCGGCATGGTCGTCCGGCCCGGGTATGCAGTATAACCTGGTCCTGCTTGCTCCGGAAGCTTCCGGAATCATGCTCAGCCTGTACGGTTCCATCTTGCAGCTCAGCATAGCCGCGGCAGCCGGAATCGGGGGGATTGCCGTGGGAAACGGATCGATGCTGACGGTCAGTTGGATCGGGGCTGTATCCGTTGCGATTGCTGTATGTATTGCGGCGGCATCATTTAGTTTTTCCCGCGCGACCAGCAATAGTATAGCAACGAAGTGAGGGCTCTTTGGAATTCGGTGAGGGAAAGTAGATTTAATACCGATGGAGGGAATACTGTGAATAATCATTCAAGTATTGGAGAAGACGTTAGAATAAAAGTTTCTTTTAACAACGAAGAAGTGTTTGTAAAAATGTATGATAATCCAACAAGCAGAGATTTTTTAACATTATTCCCGTTAACCTTAACTTTAGAAGATTATGCAGGAACCGAAAAAATTAGCAGTCTGGCAAAAAGATTATCTACAAAAGATGCACCATCAGGCAGTAATCCTTCAGTTGGAGATTTCACTTATTATTCCCCTTGGGGGAATTTGGCTATATTTTATCGGGATTTTGGTTATGCAAATGGACTTATAAAATTAGGTCATATTGAATCCGGGATAGAAAAGCTTGCAAGTATTCGCGGCGATTTTACAGTGAGCATTGAAAAAATGTAAGAAGAGTGCAGGGATTCCAGAAAAAAATGGGCCAACTCATTGAGTCGGCCCATCTTTCATCCAAGCAAAGTTACAAAGTAGCTACATCAATGACAAACCGATAACGCACATCGCTGCGGAGGACACGCTGATACGCTTCGTCCACTTGGTCCGCGCGAATCACCTCGATTTTGGGGGTAATGCCGTGCTCTGCAGAGAAATCGAGCATCTCTTGCGTTTCCCGGATTCCGCCAACGAGTGAACCTGCGATGCTGCGGCGGCCCATGATCAGGGAAAATACCTGGTACTTGTCCGGTTCAGCCGGCGCACCGACATTGACAAGCGTTCCATCGATGCGAAGCAGCGATAAATAGGCATCAACGTCAAGATTTGCGGACACGGTATTTAAGATAAGGTCGAATTGACTGGCCAATGTTTTGAATGTGGCGGGATCACTGGTCGCAAAGTAATGATCGGCGCCAAAGCTCAGGGCTTCCTCTTTTTTACCGATAGAACGGCTCAAGACGGTGACTTCAGCACCCAGGGCATGCGCATATTGGATCGCCAGGTGGCCAAGACCTCCCATTCCCACAATGGCAACTTTCTTGCCCGGGCCGGCGTTCCAATGTTTCAGCGGCGAGTATGTCGTAATGCCTGCGCACAGCAGCGGGCTTGCCACATCCAGATTCAGACGGTCCGGGATACGGACAACGAATCCTTCTGTTACTACGATTTTTTGGCTGTATCCGCCGTAGGTCGGATTGCCGTCATAGTCCAGGGAGTTGTAGGTTGCGACAAAGCCTTTCGTACAATATTGCTCCTCTCCCTTAAGGCAGTATTCGCATTCCCCGCAGGAGTCAACAAAGCAGCCAACGCCAACACGATCGCCAACGGCAAATTTGGTAACCTCAGTTCCTACGGCCGCCACAATTCCGGCGATTTCGTGACCGGGAACCATGGGGAAAATGCCGCCGCCCCATTCGTCGAATGCACTGTGGATGTCGGAGTGGCAAATCCCGCTAAACTGAATATCGATCAGGACGTCGTGCGGGCGTAATTCTCTCCGCTCAATTGTGGTTTTTTCAAATGGCGCTTTTGCGCTGGGGACACTTAGAACACGAGTTTGGCACATGTTTGTTCTCTACTCCCTTTCTCATGAGGATAAATAACATTTATATTTTAATGTACATACGTTTATTATTATAAAGCTATGCATGATACTTGCAATTGTCAAATCATTAGAATTTGTTGATTAATGAACAGATTATATATTTCTGTCTAATAACGTCCCCAGTTGTTCAGCCAAAACATGATGGGGGAAAGGTTTCTCATTCGTGAACCACCACTCCACTACACCAACGTAAGCCGATGAAACGAATCTAACGATGACCTCTTCATGTAATCCCTCGTTTTTTCCTCCGGTTACGTCCACTTCCTTCCCAAACTCTTCGATAAGAAAGTTCAGGAACCGATTGCGGAAATAAGGAGCCCCTTTGCTCGCCAGCATCAGCGAAAAGAATGAATAATGACTTTCGAAGTATTCGCAGAAGATCAGCGTCGCCTCGATAAAATCCAATTGACATGCCGATTCGCACAGCTTCCGCAGTTCGTTAATATGCTCCTCAATAAGCTTATCCAGCAGATCAAACTTATCCAGGTAATGAAGATAGATGGTCCCCCGGCTTACATTTGCCCTGTCGGAAATATCCTGTATCGTAATGTCATCAAAGTTTTTCTCGGACATCAATTCAATTACAGCCTTTTTCAACGCTTCCTGGGTTTTGAGAATTCTTCGGTCCACTTTAGACATCAAAGGTGCCCTACTTTCCAAAAAAATTATTAAACAACCATAGCATAATTGTTCATTACTTAACAAATCATGCTAATCGTACAATTGAATACGTTGTGCAGTTGTTTATAATTATAGACGTGAGTTCATTAATACATCAAGAATTATTATTGTTTTTATGTTTATTATATGAGGGAAGGAAGGTTGAAATATGTCTAATGAAAAAGAACTGACTGGCGCACAAAGAGCGATCGGAGATTTCGCGCCGAAACTTGTGGAGCTTACCGACGAGGTTCTGTTCGGCGATGTCTGGGAACGGAAGGAGCTTGCTCCGCGTGAACGCAGCTTGATTACCGTAGCGAGCCTGATCGCGGGCGGGAATACGGAACAACTGGGATTTCATTTGAACAAAGCCAAAGAGAACGGTCTGTCGGAGGAAGAGCTCAAAGAAGTCATTATCCATCTTGCTTTTTACGCCGGATGGCCGAAAGCCATGTCTGCCATTATGGTAGCCAAAGAAGTGTTTTTGAAAGGGAAATAGGGAGGTTTTATCATGAAATACCGCACAGTCGGAAAAACGGGGATTCAGGTCTCGAAGCTATGCTTCGGCACGATGTCTTTTGGCGGGAACGCGGACGAAGGAACGTCCAAAGCCATGTTCAAGCGCTGCCGTGAAGCGGGGATTAATTTTTTTGATACGGCCAATGTTTATAGCGGGGGGCGGTCCGAAGAAATCCTGGGTGAGTGTATCGCCGACTGCCGGGATGAGATTGTGTTGAGCACGAAAGTGTTCTATCCGATGGGAAAAGATATCAATGCCGGTGGCCTCTCCCGCCGTCATATTCTGCTTGAAGTGGAAAATAGTCTGCGGCGGTTGAAGACGGATCGGATCGATTTTTACTTTGTGCATATGTTCGATGAGAACACTCCGATGGAAGAAACGCTCCGTGCGCTGGACGACCTTCAGGCACAAGGGAAAATTCTTTATCCGGCGGTAAGCAACTGGGCGGCCTGGCAGATTGCCAAGGCATTGGGAATTTCCGCAAAAGAGCAGCTTGCCCGGTTTGAATTGATCCAGCCGATGTATAACCTGGTTAAACGTCAAGCCGAGGTCGAAATTTTACCGCTTGCCGCTTCGGAACAGCTGGGGGTGATTTCCTACAGCCCGCTCGGAGCCGGACTTCTTACAGGCAAATATGGAGTGAACAAACGGCCGGAGCAAGGACGTCTCGTTGAAGAGAAAAGATATACGGACCGCTACGCGGATAAAATGAATTTTGTCGTAGCCGACCGGTTTAACGCCTATGCCGCGGAGCGTGGTGTGAAGCCCTCTACGCTGGCCGTCGCCTGGGCGATGTCGCATCCTGCGATAACGGCGCCGATTATCGGGGCAAGAAACCTGAAGCAGCTTGAGGATTCGCTAGCCGCTGCCGATGTGGACATGACTCCGGAGTGGCGCGATGAAATCTCTTCGCTTTCGGTTACTCCCGTACCTGCGACGGACCGCGGCGAAACGTTGCTGTCGATGTGGACATAACTCCAAATGATTCAATATATATAAGGGGCAATTGCCTTAGGCAACTGCTCCTTGTTGCGTTCAGCCCCTCCATTGTGAGAAATAAAGTACAAATAGCATATTGAAAGTGCTTCCAATCTTTTTTAAAATAGGTTGGGGAGTCCATGTCTAGGGCTTTAACCCAATCATTTGCAAGCGATTACATAATTAGGAGAGGGGGCATCAACCCACCAACAACAACGCATGAAAGATTTCGGCAGTGAATAGGATGATAACGTGTCAAAGTTGATGTCCACATTTGCAGCGAAAGGTGTTGGTTCCATTTTGAGTAAAAAGGGAAAAACGCTAGCCACTTTAACACTGGCGCTCGCCTTGGCATTTCCGGCCGGCTTGACCGCTAACGCTTCCGGGCAGGCCGCCGACTCAGACTATTACAACGAGGTTCACCGAAATCAGTTTCACTTCTCACCTCAAGCGAATTGGATGAATGACCCGAACGGAATGATTTATTTCGAGGGGGAGTATCATCAGTTTTTCCAATACGACCCTTACCAGAAGACCCAAGGCCCCATGCATTGGGGACACGCGGTCAGCAAGGACCTCATTCATTGGGAGCAGCTGCCATTTGCCCTGGCGCCGGATGAAAACGGTGTTATTTTCTCGGGAAGTGCGGTCATCGATTATAACAATACAGCCGGGTTCGGCAAAAATGCCATGGTCGCCATCTTCACTCACGCCAACGGACCAAGGCAGGTTCAAAGTCTAGCCTACAGCACGGACAGAGGCCGGACATGGACAAAATATGAAGGCAACCCTGTCATGCCGAATCCGCCCGTTCCCGACTGGCGAGATCCGAACGTCTTCTGGCATGAAGAATCGAACCAGTGGGTAATGACTCTCGCATCCAAAGACAGAATCATGTTTTATACGTCGCCCAACTTGAAAGAGTGGACCTACCAGAGCGAATTCGGCCCGGACGGCGGCATTCAGGGAACCGGGCAAGCCGGGGGCTACTCCTTTGCCGTATCGACGCAGCGCGGACAGTCATTTGTGTACGAAGCCGACGTGATGCCTATTGAGAACAATACGCTGATCGGAGCGGGAGGACTGGTATTCCGGGCGGACCCGGAAATGAAGAGCGGCTATGTCGCCATGCTGAATACGGAAACCGATAAAGTTACGTTCGGAAAAATTGGAAACGATTCAATTACGGAAATTGTCTCCAAACCCGCCGATCTCCGTGCTTCCACGACGTATCATGTAAAGGTCGAGACGATTGACGAACGGGTGAAAATTTATGTGGACGATAAGCTGGTTATCGACCAGCAAGATTCGTCTTTCGGAAGCGGCTACTTCGGACTGTCGTCCTGGAACTCGTCCGCGATCTTCCGGAACGTTAAGTTTACCAACACCTCAAATTTTGTGACCAATATTTCCGGCTGGACCCCCGTTTCGGGAACGTGGGCGAACAACAATTCCGGGAAGCTCGGTAGCTCCGCAGGCGATGCCTACACTATGAGCGGGGAGACCGCTTCCGATTTCAGTTATGAAACCGACTTGAGGATTTCCCAATATAACGGCGCCTCCGGATTTGGCTCGCTTGTATTCCGGGCGGACGCAGACGGGAACAACGGCTATGAAGCCGTACTCGATGACGCGAACGACAAGGTCCGGCTGATCAAAACGGTAAACGGCGCAAGCACCGTTATCGCGGAGAAAGAGGCGGTCGTCGAATCAGGCAAAACGTACCATCTGAAAACAAGCGCAGCCGGCAGCGCGATTAAAGTGTTTCTGGATGGCAAGCCGGTTATTGACGCAAAGGATGCAGCCTACTCCACAGGCTTGCTCGGTCTGCACGCTTCGGATGCTTCGGTCCAATTCCAGGGCGTGCTACAGACAAAGTATA
Source organism: Paenibacillus durus ATCC 35681 (assembly GCF_000993825.1). Lineage (NCBI taxonomy): Bacteria > Bacillati > Bacillota > Bacilli > Caryophanales > Paenibacillaceae > Paenibacillus > Paenibacillus durus. The sequence continues at coordinate 3,972,152 of NZ_CP011114.1, read as the reverse complement.
TTATCACGGAAGCTGCCGAGATTGAGAACCATGATTTTGAGACAGGCGATTTAACGGGCTGGAAAGTGGTAAGAGGAGACGCTTTTACGAACGCGCATGTCTCGAGAGCGACGGAATATTGGGGCGGACCTTTCGGACAGCAGGGCAACAGCCATTTATGGGGAGCGGCGGTTCCTCCTTATGACGCTTTGACAGGCGAGCTCCATTCCAGCTTTTTCAGGCTGGGCGGTTCGGGTGAAATCAACCTGATGATCGGAGGGGGCAATGATATCGCTACCCGGTATGTTGCTCTGGTGAGAGCTTCCGACGATAAGGAACTGATCCGTCAAGAGAACAAATACTGGGCGGACGATGAAAAATATCACCGGTTCGTCTGGGACGCTTCAGACTATTTAGGCGAGGTGCTGTACATCAAGGTCGTCGATAATGCGACCGGCGGCTGGGGCCATATCAACCTCGACGACGTAAATGTCTACAACACGGGAACAATACCCGCAGCAGTCGATAATAAAGCCCGGGAACCGCAGGAACCGGAGCAGTACGAAAGCGCTACGATTACCGAATGGAAAGGAATCGTCGGAGAGTGGGTTCCTTCGACGAACGGCAGGGTGGCAGGCGTTTGGGAGTGTCCGGCATTATTTACCCTTCCGGTCGACGGGAATCCGGGCAACAAAAAGTGGGTGCTGCTGGTCAGTCTGCAAAACGGTTCGATCGGCGGCGGGGCGGGCATGCAGTACTTCATCGGGAATTTTGACGGCAAGCGGTTTGTAAACGACAATCCGGCGGATCAGGTGCTGTGGGCAGACTATGGCGCCGACTTCTATGCCGGTATCCCGTTCAACAACATAGAAGGGAAAAACGGGGAGCGATACTGGCTCGCTTGGATGAGCAATTGGCAGTACGCCAAAAAAACGCCGACCACGACGTGGAGGAGCTCTTTGACGCTTCCGCGAGAGATGGAGCTGACCCGGACCGAAGACGGCCTTCGGCTCAAGCAAACGCCGGTCAGCCTGGAAAAAATCCGCGACAACAGCGGCAAAATCACGATGGAAAACCAGGTGATTTCAGCCGGAAGCGCAAATGCTATTTCCAAGACCTCAGATGTATATGAAATCATAGCCGAGTTTGATCTATCTCAATCGACGGCTTCTGAATTCGGCTTTAAAGTGCACAAGGGCGCGATCAAGCACGGAGACACTCCTGAACAGACGGTGGTCGGGTACGATACTGCCAAGCAAAACCTGTTCGTAGACCGCTCGAAATCCGGCAACTTCAATTACGGTATCCAGGTAAAGGGCAAACATGAGGCGCCGCTGCGGCCGGAGAACGATACGGTCAAGATGCATCTCTTCGTGGATCGCTCCGCGATTGAAGTATTCGGCAATAACGGTACCGCTGCCATTACCGATCAGGTCTTCCCCGACCCGCGCAGCACCGGGCTGGAAGTGTACAGTAAAGGCGGGGATGTGACGCTGAAGTCGCTGGACATTTACCCGCTGACATCGATTTGGGGCAAATCCCCGGTTAAAACGAACCTGAGCGGATGGACCACGATCAACGGCATGTGGGCGGATACCCTCTATGGCAAACAGGGAGAAACGGCCGGTATGAACGCCATCACGATTTCGGGCAACACGGGCGGCGACGCTTCGTATGAAGCCGATATCCGGATTCTCGATACCGACTCTCACCCGAATGACCCGAATCAGGACTATGTTCCGAATCCGGTCGGCTCCGGAGATTTGATATTCCGTTCCGACAGGCTGGGCGAGAACGCGTATATGGCAAGATTGGATGTCCGGACGAACACAGTGAAATTGATCAAATCTGCCGGAGGCCAATCGGTGTCCCTCGCCGTTTATGGTGCGGAAGACGGGCTCAACCTGACAGCCAACAAGACATACAACCTGAAAGTAGTAACAGAGAAAGATTTGATCCAGGTTTACCTGGACAAAGCACGGATCATCACGGTCAGAGATCCTTCGTTCACGGGCGGATACTTCGGTTTGGGCGTATCAGGCTCTACAACCGCCTTTGATAACATCATTTACAAAAACAAAACGGATTTTGAGCCCGATCCTCCGAAGCCAGCTGATACGACCACCACAGATTTGATTAATCCGGATTTTGAAACGGGCGACCTGACCGGATGGACGGTAGTGAGCGGCAATGCGTTCAGCGACAAGCATGTCTCGCAGGAGAAGAAATTCTTTGGCGTTCTTCCTTTCAACCACAGCGGCACTTATCATCTTTGGGGATACAATGGGGAAGAGGACGGCGATGGCGCGACCGGCATCCTGAAATCGGGCAATTTCAAGCTGTCCGGAAGCGGGGAGATCAGCTTCCTGATGGGCGGCGGAAACGATTATGAGAACCTGTATGTCGCCCTGGTAAGAGCGTCGGATGATCAGGTTCTGCTGAAAACGACGAACGTCGGTTTTGAAGATGACGAGACCTACCGCAGAATGACGCTGGACGCTTCCGAGTATCTGGGTGAAGTCGTATATATCAAGCTGGTCGATACCGCCACCGGCGGTTGGGGCCATCTGAACGTCGACGATTTTAAGGTACAATAAAGTCCGGTATCACGATTCGAGTGTTGACAGCCGCATAATGTACAAAGTTAGCGTCCGGTTACTTCCTGTAACCGGCGTTTTTTTTCCTGATCACTGGGATTAAGTCAATTGCATCGTAGAAATACAGGTATTGTCGTCTTCAAAGGTAGAAATGTCAGATTCGCTGATTTTGCCGCCATGCTCAATTTTGACGTGGAAGGTTTGGTCGCGCGGGAGCCAAAAATCGATAAATCCATTGTCGAAAGATTGGAGTACATCTTTAATCACGACCTTGCCGTCCCGATCCGTTATGGTTACGTTGAATTTCTCATTCGTCATTTCTCCCTGACAGCCCGTCAAGCTATGAGTGGCACAGGGATGCGTCTTATTGACATAAGGAGCAATGGAAACGAAAAATTCGTTCTGGGGCAGGGTATAGGTTGATTTGTCATTGTTGTCCGCAGTCACGGTAAGCTGATGTGATGTAATCGATGCAGATTTAGCGTTAAGCTTCCCTGAGCTGTAGTTATTTACCAATTGTTTGATGTCAGGGGCCGTCTGCTTTGCAGTCTCCTTTGTTTTGTTCCCGCCTGCGATGATGTATGCTCCCAATACGACTGCAATCAAAGCCGCAGCTATAAAAATCTTCTTTCTCATTCTCTGAACTCCTTTTCTCGCGTTGAACTCTTCTTCAAGGTCATATAAAGCACCCGCCTGTGAATTGTAATTTAGATTGGCGCCGATTTGCAATATCGTTTGGCACAATAAAGTCCGTTCTGATCATCAAGCGGCGATCTTCTGATAGTAAATCTACAACCTTGCCGGTTGATGCCAAAGGCAGAAAGGATATGATCAAGCACAAATAAGCGCCCTCTACCTTTATACAGGTTCAGGCGCTTATTTTTTTAAATCACTTGAATCTCTGATAGAGAATGGATTAAAAAATCTGCATGCGGAGACAAATCCTTTTCCGAGCCTTCGTACGTAATGAGGCCGATTCCGACGCTGCCGGCAGCTTTCGCCATTTGGACGTCCGCCACGGAATCACCGACAATGGCCAGCTCCCCAGGTGAAATCTTCAGCATTGCGCAAGCTTTATGCACCATTTCCGGGTCCGGTTTTCCTTTGCTTACTTGCTCGGGGGTTATGACAAAATCAAGCAAATGATCGACTTTCAGCATCTGCATGAGCCGTGATGTGCGTTCGTAAGCATCCGATGTCATGATCCCGACAGATATCCCTTGGGAATGCAAATTATGAAATATATCAGGCACGTTATCCGTCGAGTGGAAAGCATGCTCCAATTGAAGCTGCCGGTCGGCGTTCGCAAAAATTTGCTGCGCCCTTTGCTTGCATTCGAACCAGGACCATCCCTTCAGACGATAAAGGAGCCCCGCAGTCAGAATGATTTCCTCAAGCGTCGTGGCTACCGCTAGCACCCCGGTGTAGTCAATGTGATCCGGTTGTGTAAACCCCATCATGGCGCTCCACTCATCACCGTATTCGGGACCTGCAAGACGTGTAAATTCGCTCTTTCTCAATTCATCAATGTAGGACCAGAATTTCACGGAATCGAACAAGGTGCCGTCTTTGTCGAAAGCTACCGCCCGAACATGTAAGATTTCGGAACCAACCCATATTTTTTTGCCATCCTGCATCTAAACTCATGCCTCCTTATGCTACTTGATGTGTGTCTGCAAATGCTGTTCGATGCGTTCTTTATCTCCACTGCGAATCAGTTGAAGCATCTCACGATGTTCTTCCACTACGGTTTGCAAGGAGGAATGGCTGTAGCCCTGAATGAGAAAACGTGCGTGGAGCTTGCCGGAGATGCTGTTCCAGATGCGGAACATGGCAGGTGAAACACATTGTTCTACAATCCGTTCGTGAAATTTCAGATCCAGATTCGAGAGACGGTCCAGATCATCCTGGTCGCTCGCTTCCTGCATATTCAGAATAATGTTGTCCAAAAAGGCAAAATCGTCGGCTGTCAGCACGCTAACAGCCTTCTGTGCCGCAAACAATTCGAAATTGCGCCGGGTAGGCACGAGCAAATGAATAACTTCCTCTTCGGAAAGGTCAACAACGACCGTCTCCCGGTAAGGATGGGAAATGACCAAGCCTTCTTGTTCCAAAATTCGGATTGCCTCGCGAATCGGACCGCGGCTGACGTTCATCTGCTTGGAGATCTCCACCTCGCGCAATCGGGCCCCCGGTTCGAGATGCCCCTTGATTATGGCTTCGCGAATTTCCTGGTAAACAAATTGACGCAAAGAAACGGTATCATTTTTTTTAAACTGAAAGCTTTCCAAATCATTAGGATTTGTCATAAGAATCTCCGATCTGATTATTGTTTACAATAAACAATGTACTTGCTTCAATAAAATACTGTCAACGAGATTAATTACCCTGTGAGCAGTGATAAGCATATTATACACCAAAATAGATTGTTGACAATCTACAAATGACACTCTATATTATTGTCATGAAACATTACACCCGGCAGGAGGAGATATGACGTGAAAATCACAAAAGTCGAAGCAATCCCTGTAAGACAAAGCAGTACGATTGAATTAATCAATGACAGTGCCCAGGATGGAATCATTATTAAGGTGCATACGGATGAAGGAATTACCGGGATTGGCGAAGTGGATTCGGCTCCGTGGGTAGTCAAATCCATTATTGATACGCCTTCCTCCCACCGCATTTGCCGAGGGCTTGGGGAAATGCTTATTGGAGAGAATCCTTTCGAAATCGAACGCATCTGGGAGAAGCTGTATGTTGGAAGCACGTTCTATGGCAGAAGGGGAGTCGTCATCCATGCCATCAGCGGGATTGATATCGCACTGTGGGATATTATGGGCAAGGCACTGAATCTGCCGGTGTACAAGCTGCTTGGAGGCGCGCAGCGCGGCAAGGTTCGGGCGTATGCAAGCACCTTGATGCCTTATACCCCGCAGGAGGCCTATGACGAAACGAAGAAGTGGGCCGAGCAAGGCTATACGGCGATCAAACTGGGCTGGGGCGGATTCGAGCAGGGTAACCGGGAGATTGTGGAATTGGTAAAAGCGTCCCGCGAAGCGGCGGGGCCGAACATTGATTTGTTGTTCGATCTCGGCTTTATCCCGTCCGACGACCACCCGATCGACGCCGCCTCGCGTATGGCGCTCGTCAAAGAGCTTGAGCCTTTCGCTCCTTACTGGATCGAAGAACCGCTCTTTGCCGACGATTACGAAGGATACCGCAAATTGGCGGAATCAACCTCCATCCGCATCGCCGGCGGAGAAAATGAAACGACGCGCTACGGCTTCAAAGAGCTGATCGAGCAAGGCGGAGTCGATATTGTCCAGCCGGATGTGACCCGCTGCGGAGGACTCAGCGAAGCGAAGAGAATTGCCCAGCTTGCCCATGCGCACCATATTACCTGTGTGCCCCATGCCTGGAGCAGCGGAATCGTTGTGGCCGCCTCCCTGCATTTGGTCACGGCCATACCGAACGGCGCTTTGCTGGAATACTGTGTAGCCGAGACGCCAATCCGTCTGGAAATGCTGCTTAGCGACGTTACCGTCAAGGACGGGTATGCCGAAGTTACCGACAAGCCCGGTTTGGGCGTTGAGTTGAATGAAGAGGCGCTGGAGAAATACCGCTGTGACCGATAGAACCAGGGGCTTATTTCCGTAAAACCGTCAATTGAAAGCCAGAATGCCAATGGAGGAGATATAATGGCGGGCATGATGAGAGCACTTATATGGGAAGGGGACGGGATTCTGGCTCTAAGAGAGGTCCCGATTCCCGAGATTCGTCCCACCGAGGTACTGGTTCGTGTAAGCTATACCGGTGTCTGCGCCACGGATGTTGAAATCATAAAGGGCAAGTTCCCCTATTCCCCGCCTTATATATTAGGTCATGAAATAACCGGGAAAGTAATTGAGACGGGCGGTAATGTCAAAGAATTGAAAGAGGGAGACAGGGTCGTAATTGATCCGGGGGTGCCTTGCGGCGAATGTTTTTTTTGCAAAGCTTCACAGCCGGAATTTTGCGCGAATTATTGTGAGCTTGGGATCAACGAAAACGGCGGATGGGCCGATTATGTCAGGGTTCCGGCAAAAAGCGCACACAAAATTCCGGTTGAAATGAGCGATGTTTCGGCTGCGATTTTCGAACCTATGGCTTGTCCCTTTGGAGCTGTGGATAATGCAGGCCTCCTGCCCGGGGAGCATGTGCTCATTTACGGAGACGGCCCCGCCGCCTTGTATTTTACGCAAATCGCCAAAATGATGGGAGCCGGACGCATCTGCGTCGTTTACAAACTTCCGGAGCGCGCGGAATTACTTCAAAGATTCGGAGCAGACGACCTGATCCCATTCGATGTGCAGTCCGCCGCACTCAAAGAGCATCCGAGCATACGTGACAGGGGTGGCTTTCAGTTGGTCATCGACGCCGTCGGTTTGTCGGATACCGTCAAAGATGCGGTTCGATATGCCAGCACAGGCGGCAGGATTATCTTGTACGGTTTTAATGATAGTCATACCGATCATTTTCCGCACAGAGAAATCATTTTTAAAGGCATCCGTATTTTCGGTCGGACCAATTCCCCTGCCGTCTGGTCCAGGGCGATCGAATGTGTGGCGCGTAATCAAATCGAGTTGAATCCATTGGTAGAACGGGTGGTATCTCCGGAAGAGGCGAAAGAGATTCTGCTTGCCGGCAACCTTAACGGTCTAAAGACAATCATTTCTTGGGCAGATTAATTAAGGGAGGAAGAACATGAAACTGAAACATGTACTGATTGTTCTGATGTCTGTAGTCATTCTGGTTGGGCTCAGCGGATGTGGCGGCAACGCAAGCTCCACAAATTCAGGCGCCGGAACGGCAAGCTCTGCTGCTCCCGCAAATGGCGGCGAGGATGTGGCGAAGTTCAAAGGTGAAACGATTAATGTGCTGTCCTGGGAAGGATATCAGGAAGATGAATGGGTGAAGCCTTTTGAACAAAAATACGGCGTAACCGTTAAAGTCACTTATGCCGGCAGCGTTGATGAAATGTTCGCCAAAGCAGCGTCCGGTTCTGTAAAGTACGACCTGATTTTCATGGATGGCGGGTCCGTGAACCGATACTACAAAATGAATTTGATTCAACCGATTGACTTGGCGAAGCTCCCGAATACAAATCAGCTAATCGCAAATATGAAGTCGCTCAACGATAAGCACGTAGTAAAGGACGGAAAGACCTATGCGGTTCCGTTTGCCTGGGGTTCGCTGCCTATGATGGTCAACACGGATAAAATCAAAGAACCGATTGACTCTTGGAACGCATTGTGGGATCCGAAGTACAGCGGAAAAATCGTTACCCTGGACGATGCGGCTAATCAAACGGCAATGACAGCGATGCTTCTTGGCTTCAAAGATCCGTATAACCTGACGGACGAGCAGCTGGATCAAGTGAAGAGCAAATTGCTCGAACAGAAACCGCTGGTTCGTACCTATTACGCCGGCTTTGAAGACGGAAAAAATCTGATGGCAAGCGACGAAGGCTGGATCGGCTTCTCTATGGGACCGACAATGATCACAGATCTTCAAAAAGAAGGCAAGAATGTCGTAGAAGTGATTCCGAAAGAAGGGGCTTTGGTGTGGATTGACAATGCGGTCATCGGCAAGGATGCCAAAGATCCCGAACTGGTCCACGTATATATCGATTATCTGATTTCGTCGGAAGTTCAGGCGCAGCTGATCAAGAAGACGAGCTACGGCGGGGTGAATGCCGATTCGGCAAACAAGCTGACCGACGAGGAGAAAAAGGTTTCGCATATGGATGATCCGAATTATTTCAACAACCTTGTGTACGTAGCTTTCCCGGAAAGCTTTGAAAAACGCGTGAAGTTGTGGAATGAAGTTAAAGCGGCCCAATAACCGATTCATCTGCATGAAAGGGTGCGGCTTTACGGCCGCAGCCTTGCTTTGGAAAGGAGAGACCCCATGATCAATCAAGAACAGGCTGTAGTGGAGCTGCGTCAGGTGACGAAACGATTTGGCAATTACGAGGCAATCAAAAATTTAAACTTGTCGATCAGAAGAGGGGAATTTTTTTCCATTGTGGGACCGAGCGGTTGCGGTAAAACGACGACGCTGAAAATGATAGCGGGATTCGATCATGCGACCGAGGGGGCGGTATATCTATCCGGAACCTCGGCTAACCATATTCCTCCCTACAAGCGGAATGTGAACACCGTGTTTCAAAACTATGCCCTTTTTCCCCATATGACAGTCTATGACAACGTGGCCTATCCTCTGAAACTCAGGAAGGTGCCGAAGAATGAGATTCGTTCCAGAGTGATCGAAAGCTTGAAGATGGTAAGTATGGACCCATTTCTCGACCGTTCTCCGAATCAGCTCAGCGGCGGACAGAAGCAGCGTGTCGCGTTAGCCCGGGCACTCATTTCCAAACCGGAAGTTCTGCTGCTGGATGAGCCGCTTTCCGCGCTCGATTTTCACCTAAGGCAAGAAATGCAGCGGGTGCTGAAGCATCTGCAAAGGGAAGTGGACATCACTTTCGTGTACATCACGCACGATCAGGGGGAAGCGCTGAGCCTGTCGGACCGTATTGCCGTAATGAAGAACGGCGTGCTGCATCAAGTGGGTTCGCCAGAGGAGATTTACGAAATGCCCCAAACGAGCTTCGTTGCCGGTTTTATCGGAAAATCCAATCTGATTAAAGGAAGAATGGAAGGGCCAACCCGCTTTGTGAGTGACGCCGGGCTTCAAGCGATGACAAATGAGGCTTCGAATCTCTCGGGAGAGCCGCATGTTTACATTTCGGTCCGTCCTGAGAAGCTCCGGACCTCCAAAGACGATGAACGGTATGTTAACCGTCTCAGCGCGGTCTTCGTGGAAGAAACCTATTATGGCGCGGATAGAGAGTTGACGTTCAGAGAGGCTGGAGGAACACATATTCTGATGAAGCAGCAGAAGGACGACGGGAATGTGAAATTCTCTGCGGGAGAGAGCGTGAATCTGTTCTTCCGTCCGGAGGATGCGATTATCGTCAAAGAGTGGAGGAGTTAAGATGTACGGGAAAAACCTGATGCTGATTATGATTTCCGTGTGGGTACTCTTGTTCATCGTCCTGCCTGTTTCTGCGATGCTGCTGTTCAGCTTCTGGAGCATTGATAATTTCCAGGTCATTCACAGCTTTAGTATTCAAAATTATTCAAAAATTTTCCAAGATCCGATATACTTGTCGTTGCTTTGGAAAACGATCAAGCTGGCTTTGATTGTCGCGGCGCTGTCGGTGCTCATCAGCTATCCGTTGGCATTGTTCGTCAATCACCGGAGAGGAACCTTGAAGACGATCCTGTTTCTTGGGGTATTGGCTCCTTTGTGGGTGGGTTATTTGGTGCGGATCTATTCCTGGAGGTCGATTTTGGGAGAGTCCGGGTTCATTAACTCGCTCTTGGTATTGACGGGGATCTTAAAACAGCCTTCCTCGTCGCTATTGTTCAACAGCTCCGCAGTCGTCATCACGATGCTGTGCATTTCGATACCGTTCACTTTTATCCCGATCTATAGTGCCATCGAGAAAATTCCCGGCAATCTGCTGCAGGCCGCGGCAGATTTGGGAGCAGGCGGATCAAGGGCATTCTGGACAGTTGTCTTTCCCCTCAGTATGCCGGGTGTCGTGACGGGGTTTATGTTCGCCTTCATCACCTCGTTCGGCGACTACATGACACCCTCGCTGGTCGGAGGCACATCGGGAATTATGTATGGAAACATGATTCAAACGCAATTCGGCAACAGTTATAACTGGCCGCTCGGCGCGGCGCTTTCGATGATTATGCTGCTGTTCATATTGGCGGTAATTGCGGCAGCGCGCAAAATCGGGAACGTACAGGCTATCTTTGAGGAGTAGGGAGGCTGTTCATGAAGTATTTGAAATATGTGGGAGCGCTATTGTTTGCGTTCATCGTATACACCTTCTTGTATCTTCCGATTCTGGTGACGATCCTGTTCTCCTTCAATGAATCGAAAGTCCAGGTTCTGCCGATCAAGAAGCTGACATTCGATTGGTACAGGGGGTTGTTCTCGAATACGGAGCTCTGGGTTGCCGCGAAAAACAGTTTAATAGTTAGCCTGCCTGCCACGTTGTGCGCAATTGTCTTTGGTACACTGGCGGCCTACTTGTTTCAGCGGTACCGGATACGCGGGGGAACATTCCTGCAATTTTTGATTCTTCTTCCGTACATTTTACCGGGAATTATTATTGGGACATCACTCAATCTGCTGTTCAAGTTTCTGAAGGTGGATGCTTCTCTGATGACTGTCATTATCGGGCATATCACGTTTATTACACCAGTTGTAATGTTTCTGGTTATGGACCGTTTGAAAAGATTTGATCGGAATCTGGAGTTTGCATCTATGGATCTGGGTGCCTCGCCGATGCGGACCTTTCTGCTCATTACACTCCCGAATATCAGAAGCGCGGTGCTGGCCGGAGCGCTGCTCGGGCTGACGATTTCATTTGACGAAGTAGTTGTATCCTTCTTTCTGATTGGAACGGACAATACCCTGCCTATGCTCATCTGGTCCATGATCCGTCACGGCTATTCGCCGCAGATTAATGCGGTCTATACGTTGATCGTCTTATTTTCGTTATGCTTGATCGCGATCGCGGGCAGCAGACTGTTTGCGCAGCGGAATTCGAAGGCTATTACTGAGGAATAACTTGCGAGGGGTTCAAAATGGCAGAGCTATGCGTGCGGCCCATTATTTATAGGAACTATGGAAAATGTGTGGAAGTTACAAACGGCACGATAAGCCTCGTCGCAACGGTAGAGTTCGGACCGAGAATTATCCGCTTCGGCTTTACTGGCGGCGGTAATGTATTCTTTGAAGATACCGAGCGGCAGTTTAAAGAAGCAGGCGGGGATTTCTCGGTTGTCGGCGGAGGCGAATGGCATATTTACGGAGGACACCGGCTGTGGACGAGCCCGGAGTCTGTCCCCCGAACGACATACCCGGATAATGGACCCGTGCGGTGGCGAACGGCCGGAAATGGCATTGTGCTGACCCCTGATGCGGAAACCTGGACCCATGTGCAAAAAGAGATTGAGGTGCAGATGAATCCCGAAAGCGGCGAAGTTACGATTAATCATCGTATTACCAATACGGGGGCCTGGCCGGTCACCTTTGCTCCCTGGGCCTTGTCGGTCATGGCTGAGGGCGGTAAAGCGATCATTCCCCAGGCGAAACGAGAGACGCTCGAACTTCCAAATCGTGTGCTCGCTTTATGGCCCAAAAGTCAAATGAATGACCACCGTGTCTATTGGGGGGAGCATTATATCCTGCTGCAGCAGGATGCAACAGCGAAACCTTTTAAATTCGGAACCAATAATGATGAGGGCTGGGCCGCCTATTACAACAAGGGCCATTTATTTATCAAAAGCTACCAGCACAACGTTCATGCGGTTTATCCGGATTATGGAGTTTCGTTTGAATGCTGTACGAATCATCTTTTTCTGGAATTGGAGACGCTGGGTGAATTAAAGATCGTAGCGCCGCGGGAGACGGTATCGCATACGGAAAGTTGGAAATTGATTGGAAATGCAAGCTTGTCATTGGACAATGAAAACGAATTGGAATCGGCGATCCGTCCGTATTTGAACAATGAATATAACAATGGCTCGGAACTCAAGAATCCGGGTTAACAATAACCTGCTGCAAACTGCAAGCGTGAATGCCGTAAGAAGGCTAAGCCATGTGGTGCGGCAGGTTATTTTATCGGGCTTATTAACCGGAGATTTTGAATTTCACAAATGCACAATTTAGTTTACATTTTATTTCGTTTTAGTGTGCAAAACATTCTTATTTTTTCTGCTAGTTTCGGAGATACCAAGAGGATTTAATAGATTAATTTAGATAAAATATTGCATTTTTTGCATTTTAACGAAGAAAATTGCGCTTTTTAATAAACGTTTTAATTGGCAAATGAACAATTTATTTTTTACAAAATGTATTGACGCACGCTGAAGTCTTTGATAAATTGTAAATGCAGAAGGAAATAAGTGTTAATGAAAGCCCTTTCTTTTGTTCTCTTACTGCATTGAAATATAAAATTGTACAAGAATGGAGGTAAAGGCAATGCAGAACTCAGTACAAGTGGATTACAGAAAAAAAACGGTGATAAGACAAAAGAGCAACACGTTTGAATATTTGAAGAAGCATTACTTTCTTTATTTAATGCTCGCACCGGCTCTAATCCTGACCCTGATTTTTAAATACGGTCCTATGTATGGAGCAATTATCGCCTTTAAAGATTTCAGCCCGATCAAAGGAATTATGGGAAGTGAATGGGTAGGTTTGCATAACTTCGAGAAATTCCTATCTTCTCCTAATTTTACAGTTATATTTATGAATACGCTTAAATTAAGTCTTTTTGGTTTGATTTTGGGCTTTCCCGTCCCCATCCTGCTTGCTTTGATGTTGAATCAGGTGCGTAGGGCTGGAGTCAAAAAGAACATTCAATTGTTATTGTATGCCCCTAATTTCATTTCCGTTGTCGTTGTGGTTGGGATGCTGTTTATCTTCTTGTCCCCGACAGGACCGATCAACCAGCTGTTTAGCTTGATTACCAATGAACCGATTATGTTCATGTCCAAACCGGAGTATTTCCGCTGGATTTATATTCTTTCGGATATTTGGACGGGTGCGGGCTGGGCTTCAATTATCTATGTAGCCGCTCTTGCCAACGTTGATCCCGAGCTGCATAATGCGGCAAATCTGGATGGCGCTAATCTTCTTCAAAGAATCCGTCATATTGATCTCCCAATCATTCGCCCGATTATGGCCATTGTATTTATCCTTGCAGCGGGCAACATTATGTCGATTGGTTTTGAAAAGGCTTACTTAATGCAAACGGCAACGAACCTGCCGACAGCGGAGATTATTCCGACTTACGTTTACAAGATCGGTTTACAGGCCGGCGACTACGCATACTCATCCGCAGTAGGGTTGTTTAACTCAGTTATCAACGTTATCTTGCTCGTCACGGTTAACTTTATTGTGAAGAAACTAAATGAGGGTGAAGGTCTTTACTAAGAAAGGAGTCACAAGTCATGTTCATCAAACATTCCCGGCTGGACCGTCTTATTCTCGCGCTGAACTCTACCTTTTTGATTCTGGCCGTACTGATGGTCGTTCTTCCGCTCATTTATGTGGTCATCGCTTCCTTCATGGACCCGTCGGTACTGCTCAACCATGGATTATCGTTTAACATCTCGGACTGGTCATTGGAGGGATACAAAAAGATTCTGACCAATCCAGCCATGATACGAGGTTTTGGAAACGCTGTATTTTACGCCTCTGCATTTGCTATTCTTACCGTTATGGTCTCTATTTGCGCAGGATATGCCTTGTCGGATGACAGGCTAAAGGGAAGAAGCTTATTTATGACATTGTTCCTCATTACGATGTTTTTTGGAGGAGGACTTGTTCCAACATACCTGCTGGTCAAGAATCTGGGGCTGCTTAATACGGTGTGGGCTGTGATTATCCCCGGAGCGGTCAACATATGGAACATTATTTTGTCCAGAACCTTCTTCAAAGGAGTACCCAAAGAACTGAGGGAAGCAGCCAATGTGGACGGGGCGTCGGAGATGAAGATATTCCTCAGCGTTGTGCTACCGCTCTCCAAACCCATCATCTTCGTACTTGCTCTGTATGCCTTTGTCGGCCAGTGGAATTCCTACTTTGATGCCATGATCTATTTAGATAATCCGAGCCTTCACCCGCTGCAGCTCGTTCTGCGTTCCATCCTGATTCAGAATCAGGTAGATCCAAGCATGATCAGTGATCAGCTCGCCATGGCGGAAATGAAAAAATTGTCTGAAATCATCAAGTATGCGGCGATTGTTGTGTCCAGTTTGCCTCTCCTGGTGATGTATCCGTTCTTTCAAAAGTATTTTGAAAAGGGTGTCATGGTCGGTTCCCTTAAATAGGAAACGAACTGCACATAGATGGAATATTTTCATTCATCCTAATTTGGAGGTCATATGCTATGAAAAGATTAAAAAAATCAAAAGTTTTAGCAAAAGCAGCTTCCGTCTCTGTACTTGCTTCTCTCGTAATCCTTACTGCATGCAGCAGCGGAGGGGGAGGGAGTGCGGCGAGTGAAAAACAAGATCCCAACGGTAAAATAACCCTGAATTTTATTACGCAAAGCTCACCACTTGCACCAGCCGATCCCAATGAAAAGCTGATCAATAAACGTCTCGAAGAAAAAACAAATGTTCATATTAATTGGAAAAACTTCACCAAAGATGTGTTTGTGGAAAAAAGAAATCTGGCGGTTGCAGGCGGCGATCTTCCCGATGCGATTTTCAATGCGGACTACAGCGATTACGAGCTGCTCAAGCTCGCTAAAAACGGCACCCTCATTCCGCTGAATGATCTGATCGACAAGCATATGCCCAACTTAAAAAAAGTGCTGGAAGAAGCCCCTGAATACAAGGCCATGATTACGGCGCCGGACGGCAACATTTATGGATTTCCATGGATTGAAGAGCTGGGTGAAGGCAAAGAACGAATTCAAGCTGTAGACAGCATGCCTTGGATCAATGTGGATTGGCTCAAGAAGCTTGGGCTGAAAATGCCGACAACAACGGAAGAACTGAAGAAAGTACTGATCGCGTTCAAGACACAAGACCCGAACGGCAACGGTCAGGCGGATGAAATTCCGTTGTCCTTTATTAACAAGCCGGGTGCGGAGGATCTGACTTACCTCTTTGCCGCTTTCGGAGAAGGCGAGAATCCGGACCATGCGATTGTAAGCAATGATGGCAAAGTGATCTTTGCGCCGGCGGATGAAGGCTATAAAAACGGTGTTTCCTATATCAATGAGCTGTATAAAGAAGGCCTGATTGATGTGGAAGCGTATACACAGGATTGGAGCACTTACCTGGCTAAAGGGAAGGCGCAGAGATACGGTCTTTACTTCTCTTGGGATAAAGCCAACATCTCCGGAGCAACCGAGTCTTATCAAGTATTGCCGCCGCTCGCAGGACCCGATGGTCAAATTAACGTAGCCCGTACCAACGGTCTTGGTCTTGCCCGTGGCAAAATGGTTGTTACAAGCGCGAATAAAAACCTGGAAGCGACTGCAAAATGGGTCGATCAGCTGTATGATCCGGTTCAGTCCGTGCAGGACAACTGGGGAACCTATGGGGACACCAAGCAGCAGAACATCTTTGAATTTGATGAAGCCAAAGGCATGCTGAAGCATCTACCGCTCGAAGGCGCGGCTCCCGTTGAACTTCGCGAAAAAACGAGCATCGGCGGACCGCTGGCTGTTCTTAATTCCTACTATGGCAAGTACACGACCGTGCCGGATGACGCCAAAGGCCGAATGGATATCATCAAGAAGATCATGGCCCCGCACATGAAAGAGGAAAACGTAATGCCAAGCGTATTCAACTCGATTGAAGAGCTTGACCGCCTCACGACGATTGAAGCCGACCTGTTCGCCTATGTCCTCAGAATGCGTACAGAATGGTACCAGAACGGCAAAGTGAATGAGCAGTGGGGAGATTACCAGAAAGAACTGAAACGCCTCGGTTTGGATGAATGGCTGAAGATCAAACAGGACGGTTATGACAGAGCTACGAAAAAATAAACGATAGACGGTAGAGGCCGTGTTCCATGCAGTTATGCTGCTGAACACGGCCTTTTGCTATTATTTGCCGGATGTGGTTATAACTTCGGTATAAGCCGATTGGATGTAATCCAAAGCGGAAAGATGCTTCACGATATTGTTAACCAGTGTCGTAAGAACCAGTAGGCTGACGAGAACGATTAGTATCGTTTGTAAGGTACGGTTCACTGCGTCTCTCACAAATCCGGCTGCTAGAAGAAAGAAAGCAAACAGAAAATGACCGGCATACAAATACAAGTCATACTTGTACGTAGCCAGGCCGAAGCCGCGGATGATGTGCAGCCAAAAGGCAAAAAGAATATATACGGCCAAAGACCACGCCTCCCGGGTGCGGATGCCTCTAATCCAACCGAGTACAGCCAGGGCGATCAGTCCGAGGCCCGCAGCATGGACATAAAGCGGATAAGGCTTGTTTACGTCCGTGCCAAAGGCGACGATTCCGGGATCAATCAAGGTGATATTCGGCGTAAGCACCGGGTTGACCGCCAGCATGTGAAATACGCCAGAGTTCTGGGCGAATGAAAAAGGCGCGACATAACGCAATGCCCCGTTTGACATACCTCCAGCAAGGTCTGATATCCATGTTTTTCCGGAAAATACAACATACTGCAGACCTGTGAATGCAATGAGCAGCAGCAGGGAACCGGCCATAATGAGCGCAAACCGCGTTAAAGTCTTTTTCATGTGTCCGGGATTAAACATACTGATAAACAGCGCACCGGTGAAGGTAATCAGATTTGTGGCCGTGATCCCGAAGTTAATCAGCGTCAGGAAGGCTCCGGTCAATACCGGGAATGAGGCCAAGTCACGCCCTTTCTGCAAATAGGCGGCAGATAATACAATCACGAGCTGGGCATAGGGATAAGAATCCGGAATGAACGCAGAAAAGAGGCTGTATGAGCTAACGCCGAAAAAAACGGAAAAAAGAATGGATATCCATAGATTTGCTCCGCTTTTACGCAGAATAAAAAAAATAAGAACAGCGGTGAACGCATTTATGGCCGATTGCAGCAGGAGGAAAAGGGAATTTCCGAGCCAATGGGCGGACAAATCGGTGAACGGAGCGGTCAGGAAGTTGTATAAAGGGTGAATGACGGATGCCGCGGAGCTGCCGTATTCCATGGAAGGGTCAAAGTTAAACAAGTTCAGAGTAAAGGGAGCGCTGTAAAATGGACTGACGGCACCCAGCATATCGGCATTCTCTTTTATGTACTGAACGTAAGGCATATTAACAAGTATGTACCCCACAAAAAAAACGAGCCAAAGGGCCGCTGCTATGCGGTTATCCTTCTTGTTGCGAAAATAATAGCTGTAAAAAGACATATTCAACCACCAATCTCGACACGTATTATTTTTTACCACAGGAGGAGAAGCAGGCCGGAAATAATAAAGACGACGCCGGCAATTTTCAGGATGCTGATCGTCTCTTTGAAAAAGACCTTTGCAAACAGAAGCGCCCAAAGAAAGGTAAGAGCGTTGGCCGGCATGACAAGTGTATATTGAAGCTTGCCCAGCAAGTAAATGTTCAGGAGTGCGCCGATCCCGTATGAAGCGAAGCCAAAGAACATCAGGGAATAGCGCTTCCTTGAAGTGAATCCTTTGAAGAACACACTGCCGAGCGAACCGAACAGCGTCATCACTAGGAGGAGCACATAGAGCAGCGGTTCATTTTTCATAGGAGGTTAAAGTCACCCCGATCCCGAGAAGTATGACGGCCGCCAACTTCCTTAGCGTAATCGGTTCGCCCAGAAACATATCCCCGTAAATTAACGCGACAATATAGCTAATGCTCATAAGCGGATAGGCCACAGACAGCTTTACCCGCGCCAACGATTGAATCATGAAGACCGCCCCGAGCCCGTAGCAGGCAAAGCCCAGAGCCATAAAGAGAATGTCGCTGTGTCCCCACTTCCAGAACAGTTGTCCGGTTGCCGTTAAACAAGCGGAAACAATCATGAGCCATTTGCCGATGTGCCGGGAATTTCCCGTCTTCAGAAACTCCATGTACATCCCTCGCAACCTAATATTATTCAAAGTAAGCCAGAATGGCGACGATGCTGACCACATAGAGAATGACCGTGATCAGAATGTGGCGGTCCTCAAATAGTACCTTGTCGGGGGCCCCGCCTTTTTTCTCCACGTGGATCAGATACAAGTACCGGAACATGCCGTAGATGACAAGCGGAATCGTCCACATGAGATGAATGGTGCGACCGGACGTAAACGTAAATAGCGAATAGCTGATAATGGTGGCCGTCGTCACGATGCCGCTTAATTGATCCAGCAGTTCGTAGGAATACCGCTCCAACACCTTACGGTGAGACCCCTTGTCATTTTGCAGCAAAAAAAGCTCATGCCGTCTTTTCCCGATAGCGAGGAACAGAGAGAGGAGCATCGTACATAGCAGAAACCAGGGGGTGAACGGGACGTGTATAACCAATCCGCCCGCAATGGCGCGCAATACAAATCCTGCCGCAATAATCATGATATCAATGATGACGACATGCTTGAGCCGGATGGAATAAGCAACATTTATGCCAAAGTAAATAGCGAGCAGAAGCGTAAACAAAGGATTCAACAAGTAAGACAGTGCGAGCGAACCGGCCATAATCAGCGCTCCGAAGGCTAGAGCCATTTGCGGATGCAGTTCTCCGGAAGCCATCGGACGGTAACGCTTGACGGGGTGGTTCCGGTCAGCGTCCCTGTCGATGTAGTCATTCACGATATATACGCATCCTGACACGAAGCATAGGAGCAAGAAGCCGGCAAGACTGTTGATCATGACTGCGGGAGTGACCGTTTCGAAAGAGAACAGGGGGGCGGCGAACACTAGCAGGTTTTTGGTCCACTGGTTGGGACGGAGCTGCTTGAAGAGAAGCAGGGGTAGCTGCTTGTGAAGCACAGGTGTATTGACAAATTCATTTAGCGGGGACTGCACAAAAAGGGCCTCCTAGATAATAGAATAGCTTATTTTCACAAGAAAAATAGTGATTAAATTCCATTTATTATAGCATATTTCGATCTGTTCTATCAGTTTTTTCACTAAATTGATTGAAAGTTAGCGAAAAATGTAACACTTCCCAAAAACAACGATGACAGTACTAGCCTTTCCGCCGGTAATAAGAAGGGCTCTTGCCTTCGACGGTTTTGAAAAATCGGCTGAACGCGTGAATGCTGGAAAATCCCATGTTCTCGGCGATGATGGTCAGCGGGTCAGCGGTGAACTGGATCATATGCCGGGCCGCGTGCGCGCGCATGAGCTGATGATACTGGATGGGACTCATGCCGAAAGCCTGCTGAAACAGGCGGACCAGATAGTGCTTGCTGATTCCGGACATTCTTGCGATTTCATCCAGGCTGACTTTGCGGTTCGTATTGTGCATTAGATATTGTTTAATATGCATCAGGGCATGCATGTTGGTTTCGACATGGGAGTTCAGGCTCCAGTAATTTTCGCGCAGCAGTTGAGTCCACAGCTGAATGAACAATCCTTTGACTTTGAACTCGTAAAAAGGCATTTTCGTTTCATATTCGTAGATGATGTCGAGCAGCATTTTTTCAATAAACACCGGATTCTTCAGCCGGAGGTGGCTGGATAAAGGAACGGGCATCTCATCGATAATATCCGGGCGGAAATAAGCCAATTCCTCGGGCTCGATTTCTTCAATCGGCCGGAACGACACCTTCACCTTCTCGCTGTCCTCCGTATAAAAGAAGTCAAAATGGATATGGGGCTGGCGGAGGCGCTGTTTGCCGACCTTCTTGATTTTATGCCGCTGCTTCGGCCGGAACAGAAAAATGTCGCCGCGAACGCCTTCATAGACCGCATCCTCGATCGTTACGATCACCTTGCCCTCCATAATGTACAGCAGCTCATAATCGAACAATTGCCTCTCTTTGATAACCCAGGAACCTTCGACAATATTATCCATCGCTACACGAATGTAAGGCGAAATTTGGTGCAGAATCATGATGATCAACTCCTTTCCCCTATAATGAAAGCGTATCACAAAAGCAAGAAATGATAAATAAAAAATAAGCTATGCTAAATACGCGGCCTAAAAATAGGGTTACGATAAAGATGTACTTCAAAGGCATAAGCAATATTTGCCATCTTGAAGAATAACGATACAGAGGGGGACATGCAAACCATGAAGAACAGATTTTCGATTATTCTGATGGCATGTTTGTTGATTCTCAGTTTGGCAGCTTGCGGCAGCAATAACGCCCCTAAAAATGAAAACGCTTCATCCGAGACGGGTCCGGTCACTTTATCGATCGCCATGCACGTAGCCAACGTCAAGGAACAAGAGCCTTATATGTATGGCATCATTCAAAAGTTCCAGGAGAAATACCCTGATATCAAGATCGATCTTACGGGTGCGGAAACTCAGGAGCATGTCAAGAAAATGAAAATGATGTCCCAGTCGGGTAATCTTCCGGACATTTTCTGGATGCTGCCGGCTCCGGCCAAGGAAATGAATCAGGCGGGATTGCTGCTCGACTTGACCGATTTCCTGAAGAGCAATCCGGAGATTACCGCAGGCATTGATTCCCAAATGGTGAGCGATTACCAGGATGGGGGCAAGCAGTTCGGACTACCTTACCAAGCGCTTGTAACCGGGTTATGGTACAACAAGGCGTTGTTCGATCAATACAAAGTCAAAGTACCGGAGACGTATGAGGAACTGCTGGCGGCGGCAAAAGTGTTCAAAGCGAACAACGTCGTTACCATTGCGAAGGGCTCAAAGGATACGTTCAGCACATGGGCTTTCCTCGGCATGCTGACCCGGTATGGATTCTTTGACAAAATCGCCGACATTGAGAGCGGTAAAGAAAAATTCAACAATCCCGACTTTTTGAAGCTGTTCAACAAGATTGACGAGCTGCGGGTGAACGGGGCATTCCCGGAAAATGTCTCGACGCTGTCGTATTTTCAGGCGGTCGAAATGTTCACGGCGGGGAAAGCGGCGATGCTGGATGCAGGCGTGTGGGAAACGAAGAAGATTGAAGGCAGTCCGATTGCCAAGACGGCCGGCTTCTCCTGGGGCCCAACCTTCTCCAACGGCGTCGGCAACCAGAAGATTGCCATGGCAGTCGCCGCGGCTCCGCTAGTTGCAAGCGCGAAAGTGAAGGATGACCCGGCCAAGTATGACGCGGTTCAGAAGTTCTTCGCTTTCTTTTACAGCCAGGAGGGCGCAGCGGTGATGGCCGAGAACGAGGCGCCGCCGGTCGTGAAGTATACGGGAACTGTGGACAAGGCGAAATATCCGGTATACGCGGAAGTGATCAATAAGCTGAATGAGCCGGGCTGGGAGCGGGCAAAGGCGCAGCCCGACCTGGTAGTGAGCGAGGCGGTAGCCAATCAGCTTAACGACAGCATTTATGGCGTCATCAACGGCATTTACAAACCGGAACAAGCGCTGGATCTGATCGACCAGAAAGTGGCGAAGTAACAGGAAGCATCGGCTGCCGCCAGGTACTCAGGTGTTGGGCGGCAGCCAATCCAAACCTTCGGAAAGGCGGTTGTTATCATGATTGGAAGCTTTGCTCTCGGTACGCTGATCCTCTTGCTTCTTGCAGCGGCAAGCTCCATGCGATCCGAGGCCATTTTACAGGTTTGGGGGAGAAAGAAATGATCTGGCTTAGCAAACGAAGAACCATTTTTTTCATGCTGATCCCCACACTGATTGTCTATCTGGGATACATCATCATGCCCGTACTGATTTCCTTCTATTATAGTCTGACTGAGTATACGGGAATCGGCGCGGCGAGATTTATCGGATTGGATAATTTCAACAGGCTTTTGAATGATTCTCTGTTCTGGATATCGCTAAAGAATACGCTGATTGTTCTGGCTGTCGCCATGCTGCTGCTCCTGCCGGGAGCTTTCCTGCTCGCCTTGCTGCTTAACGTAAAGGTTAAAGGAGGCAACGCTGTAAAAGCGCTGAATTTTGCCCCCAGCATTGTCGCTCCGATCCTGGTGGGCCTTATCTGGGTGTTTATTCTCGACCCGCAGATGGGGATGATCAACGTGATTTTGACCAAGCTGGGACTCGGGCAGTTGGCTCAGTCGTGGATTGGGGGGAAGACCTTAACTCCATATTCCATCGGTATTGTATTTACTTGGCAGATGATCGGATTTCTGGCAACCATCTTCCTGGCCGGACTCAAGATGATTCCAAGGGATGTCTACGAATCCAGCTCCATGGACGGAGCGAACAAGGTCCAGCAGATGTTCCGGATCACCATTCCGATGATGAACGAAACAGTCAAAATTAATGTCATTCTGATTATTACAGGCGTATTCAAAATCTTTGAAACTGTGCTGCTGCTGACGAACGGAGGACCCAACCATCTATCCGAGGTCATGGTTACCTACATGTACAATGTAACCTTTACCTCGGGCGAGTATGGCTACGGCATGGCCATCGCCACCGTTACCTTTCTGCTGACCTTGATCTTTTCCCTGGTCTACATGAGCTTGAGCAGAAAGAGCATTGAGGAATAGGGGGAGAGCCAGATGAATTCTATATCCGGTGCTACGGCAAGCTCTGTTGTAAAGGAAGCGAAACGTATGAAAAAGGGGCGTTTAAGCGGCAATGCGGGCATTACGATATTGGCTTACATCATCACCCTGCTGGTGTTGTTTCCTTTCCTGTGGATGATTCTGCTGTCGTTCAAGACGAACAGCGACATTCTAAATAATCCGTTCAGCCTGCCCGAGACGCTGAGCTTTGACAATTATGAGCGGGCGCTTACGACGCTGAATATGGGACTGCTGTATAAAAATACGTTCATTATTGCCGTCATCACCATCGTGATTGAAGTCTTGATTACGTTTATGAGCTCCTATGCCTTGACGCGTATGGTATTCCGTTCCGAACGATTGAGACGGTCCTTGACCGCGCTGCTGCTGGCGGGATTAGCCATCCCTGCGTTCATCCTGCTGTTCCCGGTATACCGGCTGACCCTATCCTTCGGGCTGCTCAATACGTACGCTTCGCTGATCATTCCCTATATAGCGACTTCGATTTCTTTCAATACGCTGCTGTTTACCGGCTTTCTCCGCGGATTTCCAAGAGAGGTCGAGGAAGCGGCGATTATCGACGGCTGCGGTCTCTTTACGCTAGGCAGGTCGGTCGTATTCCCGATTATTATGCCGGTGGTCGCCACGGTGTTCATTTTTAACATGCTGTATATCTGGAATGAGTTCCCGTTTGCGGTCACCTTAATCAGCGATGAGACGATGACCACGATCTCGCTTGGCATTTCCCAGTTCAAGGGCCGCTTCAACATTGATTACGGCGGCATCATTGCGGCAAGCACGCTGCTCATTATCCCGCAGCTGGTGTTCTTCGCCGTCTTTCAAAGATTCATTATCGAAGGCATGACGGCCGGGGCCGTGAAGGGCTAACCGGCAGCCTGACGGGTACGTGCCGACAACCTGCGGCAATAACTCATTTTAAATAGAAAAATTATTTATCGCAAAGGAGAAATTACGCATGCATACTCAATCGTTGAACTTACTCGGAAATTTAACCCAGGTGAAGGAGGTGCGCTCAGCCCGCGTATCCAGTTGGGATCAGGACGGGCGAAATCAGGACTATTGGATGATTCCGGCTGGCGGCACCGTCGTGCTTGGCGATATGGAAGGTCCGGGTAGCATCAACCATATCTGGATGACCTCATTCTGCCGCCGGGTGCACGGTCCAAGCGTAATGAATCCCGAGTGGGGCGGCAATATCGCGCCTGTCAACGAAATTCACAACGCGCTCGGCGTCACCTGGGAATCGGCCGATCCGGCCTGGTACCGCAAGGTGCTGATCCGCATGACCTGGGACGACCAAGCCCATCCCAGCGTGCTTGTGCCGTACGGCGACTTCTTTTGCATCGGCCATTCCATGCCCGGCAACTTCGCCTCCCTTCCGTTCACCGTGTCGGTGAAACCGGAGGAGCAGTTCAAATTCGGCGGCGTGGCTTCGGTCAACTGCTATCTGCCGATGCCGTTCAACAAACGGGCCAAGATTGAGATCATTAACGAGAACGATGTGCCGTTCGGCTTGTACTTCCATATCGATTATGAGCTGTACAAGCAGCCTCTTGGGGGTGATACCGCTTATTTCCATGCGCAGTGGCGCCGCGAGAATCCATGCGACGGCTGGGGGCCGGATCTTCAGGTGAATACGCCGGAAGTCAACCGGGTCGCCAATCTGGACGGTGAGGGCAACTACGTTATTCTGGAAGCGGAAGGCAAAGGCCACTATATCGGCTGCAACCTTTCGGTTACCCATTTCCAGGGAAGCTGGTGGGGCGAGGGGGACGATATGATCTTCATTGACGGAGAGAAGCTGCCGAGCATCGTCGGCACGGGCGCCGAGGATTATTTCAACCATGCCTGGGGGATGCAGAAGAATGCGTTCCCGTTCCACGGCTCCATTGTGCATGAGAGCGATGTTCCGGGCTATCAGGTCTCTTACCGGTTCCATATCACCGATCCGGTTCATTTCTCGGAGAGCCTTAAGGTGACAATCGAGCACGGCCATGCCAACCACCTGTCGGACGACTGGTCATCGACCGCATATTGGTATCAGACGCTTCCGTCCAAGCCGTTCGGCATTCTGCCGGTGGAGGAGCGAATTCAGCGGATGCCACAATTCCCGAGCCCCGGCGAGCTTAAGAAGGCTGTCCTGAACGAAGAGATGGAGGAGTCCTACAGGCTGGCCGAAGAACGAATGGACGGTTATGCCAAAGGGCGCGAAGAGCAGGTTCAGAAAAAAGCAGCCCGGGTGTCCTGGCATTCCGAAGGCAATATCCTGCAAAGCAAAAGCGTGCGCGATTCGTTCTTGTCTAAATAAAAGAGAGGTTGGGCGGAGCCTTTGCAGGCTCCAGACTTACCAATTGGGAGGGAAAAAGGTGGAGCTGCCAACACAAGGAGCGTTGCTGCATCGGGAAGCGTTATTAAAAGCGGAACAGTCCATTTCCAGGATCAAGGACATTGTCGGCAAGGACCCCGGCCGGCTGAAATATCATTTTATGGCCCCGGCCTATTGGATTAACGATCCGAATGGCCTGATTTTTTACAAAGGCGAATATCATCTGTTCTATCAGCATTATCCTTACGCCGCCAAATGGGGAGCCATGCACTGGGGCCATGCTAAAAGCAAGGATCTCGTCCACTGGGAGCATCTGCCGATCGCGCTCGCCCCAAGCGAGCCTTATGATCAGGATGAACGGGGAGGCGTATTTTCGGGCAGCGCAGTAGACGACAATGGCGTTCTCTCCGTGCTCTATACGGGGACGATTATCAAAGACGGCGCTCTGATCCAGTCCCAATGTCTCGCCACCAGCCAGGACGGGATCACCTTTGAGAAGTACGAGGGCAACCCGGTCATTCCCGATCCGCCGAAGGACGGCTCCGCCGATTTCCGCGACCCGAAAGTGTGGAAGCATGACGGGACATGGTACATGGTGGTCGGCTCGGGCAAGGACGGAATTGGAAAAGCGCTGCTTTACAAATCGCCGGATCTTCGCGAATGGAACTACGTCGGCGTGCTGGCCGAAAGCGACGGAACGATGGGGACGATGTGGGAATGCCCGGATTTCTTTCCTTTAGATGGCCGCTATGTGCTCATGTTCTCGCCGATGGGCATGGGGGAACGCAAAACCATCTATCTGGTCGGAGACATGGACTATGGAACCGGAAGGTTCACCTGGGACACGATGGGCGATGTGGATCACGGCTTCGAATACTACGCTCCGCAGTCCTTCCTAGACGGTCAAGACAGAAGGATCATCATCGCTTGGCTGAATGCCTGGGACTGGATGCCGTGGTTCAAGGACTTCGGACCGACCGCTGCTAATCACTGGTGCGGGGCTATGTCGGCTCCGCGCACTGTGGAGCTGGACAGTGACGGCCGGCTAAAATTTGAGCCCGTTAAGGAACTGGAGGTTCTGCGCAGGGAGCATTACCATATCGAGCAGACCGAGGTCGCGCCGGGAGTTCCGGTGATCCCTAAATATGTGGGCAGCGACTGCCTGGAGATCAAGGCGGAGTTCGAAATGTCCGGCTGCACGGCCGAAGAAATCGGGTTCGTGCTGCGGGGCGCAGAGGACGGCTCGCAGCAGACGCTGCTCGTCTATAATACGAAGACCGGCGTCTTACGCTTTGACCGGACCCGATCCGATGGCTGGAGCGAGGGCGTCCGGTCGGCAGTACTGGAAAGAACGGGGGATGAGCCGCTGAGGCTGCATATTTTTGTCGATACCTGTGCAGTAGAGGTTTATACCGATGATTACCGTACCGCCATGACCAATAATATCTACCCGGAACCGGCCAGTGTGATAGTGGAAGTCTTCGCAAGCGGTGGCAGTGTGAGTCTCGCGTCGCTGGATGTCTGGAAGCTGCGGTCGGCGTGGTAATCGGTTAGCCCGCTCGAATGCCAGTAAGCAGGCCTTACTTGCTGCGCGAGGTCGTACGAGTACTAGGGGGCGATCCGGTATGATAAACGAAATCACCAACTTAACAAACAATTTCTCTCCGGTAGCCGGTCAAATCGATCGGCTGCCGTTTGCTGAATGTTCAACAATATGCCAATCCTTACAGGGCCTAGGTCTAGGAAAAAGACTAGACTTGAGCTGATTCTGATCAGGGTGGAGCAAATACTATACTTCAAAATGAATATACAAACTTTAGCCCCCCATAGGGGCAGACTGGGAGAAGGAGCGAATTCGTTTTGCTAGACGGGGTCTGCTCGTTTTCTTCGTAATGTACAAAGCACAAATGAAATTTCGGAGGCAGTTAAAATGAATGACGAGTTACAACGTACGTTAAGTGAGATAATTGAATCAGGTTCACAATCTAACCCCGCCGTGAATGCACTCATTAGTGATTACGCTAAGTATCATGCTGTACTCGTTATTGTTGGTGGATGCTTAGTACTCATATTCGCATTGCTTAGTATAATTTTTTGGACTAAATTTAAAAGATCACCTAAGATAAGCAAGTTAAAATGGGGATTTGAAAGAAAAGCATACTTTTCTTTCGGGCTTTTGAGTAGTAGCGTCGCTTTATTGATGATTTTGATTGTTGTAGCAAATCTGACAAATGCATTGAATCCGTTGCATGGGTTTTCATTGCTTGATGTTTCGTTTAAAATATCCAATGGAGCAACATATAAGGACGAATTACGCTATGCGTTTAATGATTGGATACAATCAGGTAATGAAAATATCCCGTCTATTATTCAGGAAAAGTTTAATAAACGCATCGAGTTTCATACTACAAAAGCTATTGTATGTGGGATATTGTTGATCCTATTTATGGGACTTAGTGTGTATATTTGGAACGCATTAATAAAAAGGGCTAAATCAAATGATTCAAAATGGAAATTTAAGGAAAAAGCCTACTTTGTTTTTGGAATTGCCACGGTTGTTCTTACTTTGTTAATGATGGTGATAGTAGTAGCAAATATGCAAGCAGCATTTGCGCCTAAAACATTATCTATGATGAATTTGTTTAATAGCTGAATGCAATCAATATTGAGGAAAGATAATTGACTTTCCCATTGTGCTCTTTCAGCGGCAACTATGGGGCAGCGCAAACCTTTGATATGTGGTTGAGAACGTCGGAGGAGCTGCCGTATTTACACATTGCGTCACAATCACAGCGTAGATCAGAGAACAAAATATAGGAAATGGGATGGACGTTCTCCTGTCGCAGTGATGGGCGGAGCAGCTGAGCTTGGACTTCCTTTTCCCGGTTATCGGGGCAAATCAGGTAAAGCCGGCAATCGTGATTACCGAGCGATAACGATAAATCATGCAGCCTTAGAATCCCCGAATAAATGGAGGTGCTTTTTTCAACTTCAAAAGCGGAAATGATGTTGTTCTGATCATCCAGCCAGATCACATCGATAAAGGATATTGTCTCAGCCACGGATTTCGGAACATCCAGTGATGGCAGAGAAGAGACTGAAAATTCCCCAAGAACATGCTGGTTCCATTTACGTTTATGATCGTTCTGAGCGATCCACACCTGGTAGCCCAGCGCATTTCCGAGTCTGGCCAGATGATACTGCATTTCACTGTGCTCATTTTTCTCTTTAATATCATTGGTTACGTCCAAATGCCTCTTGAGCTTGGTCTTTTCCCGTTTGGCAGCTTCTGACTTCAGATATTTCTCTGCATTTTCGCTAATAATGATACGCCCTGCCCCGATTTCAAACATGAACCCCGCGATTGCCCCTAAGTCTTTTGAAAAGACCGAACGATAGGCTTCATTCATTTCTATTAGCTCTTCCCGCATCTCCAAATAAGCCGGCCATGATCCAAGCTTGATCTTACGCCCAAGCAGCTGGTTAAATCCGTTGACAATTGCCGTATTGAACGGTGGAAACAAGGTAGGGTGAAGAAAATATAGGATGTTGGCTACAGCCGGTCCCAGCCCCTTTATTTGTAAACTGTCTAAGTCCAATATTTCCATTAGGACATTTTTTTCCTGGGTTGTCTGTGAAACAGACTTCAAGAACCTTCCAAAAGCAAGCTGATTCTCTTCATTTTCATAGATATCGGGAATACGCATCTTCGGCTTCCAGTAAAAGGCGTGAGCCGCTCCTTCAAATACTTGCTTCTGTTCACATATCGCCGCCAGTACAAATTCAAGCGGAGACCCTTTAAAATCATTTCCGAATGTCCTTGACTCAATGGTTTGTATTACATCGTTTAGTCCGCTCTTTATTGTACGAAAAGCCTTTAATCGATCACTGTTATTTAGAAACCATGTATGATACACGGATTCCGGGTCCGATTTATATTCCTTGATATGCTGTTCGATATTCAAAACCATGTTTACATTTTCCTCCACTATGAGACTTGAAAAACCATACTCCGAATTATAATGCGGAACATGCGCGGCGGCTGTGCGTTTTAATAATCTTGAAAAACATTCTTTCCTCATTGTTTCTTCATACTTTCCCCAAAGTGAATTGGTATTCTTGAGCTGCAAACAAGACATCGATGTACTCTTCATAAAAAGGAGGTGAGCATGTTTTGAAAACAGTTCGCAGCATCATTGGTTTCGTTCTCGTCATCATTATTTTATCCGGCCTTGGCTATATCGGATGGTTCGCTTCAAAGAGCGGTCTCATATCTTGGAATGACTTTGGAGCCGCGGCAAATGAAACAAGCGCGCACAGCCAGCACGCTGCCATGCAGCAATCGGAGACAGCTTCGAGTATGAATGTGAATCCGAATCCTCTGGATGCGCTGCAGGAGAAAGTATCGGGCGCGAATCAAACGGTTAAGCAAATGGCGGATTTGATGTCGGAATACCCTTATGCTATTCCGGCTAGCGCAGCTACCTATGGCAGCAGCGGATCAGGCGGAACCGGCGGTCAGGAAGGAGTACAGCATCCGGTACAGGTTCAAAACGGACAGAGAGGCATTTATCTTCTGTCTGAAAGTGTATATCTGTTAAATCAGCTGGACCAAACGTTAAAATCTCAGACCGGATTGACCGAATCAGCCAGTCCAACGTATCAGACGTATGTTAACCGCTACAATTTGCTGGTTCAGAGCCGAAAGACGCTTAACAGCGTATATCTTAAGCTCAATGATGCCAAAGATTTGTTCCTGTCCAACGCCTCAGGAGCCCAGGCATCAGCTTATAGCGGGCTAGGAGATATCCAGCAGGCGAACAAGGCCATTTATCAAATGGCACAAACCGTTATGGAAATGGATAGCCTGAACCGGTGGGTCGACAATGAAATGGAACAAACCGTTGTACAGGCCCGGAATCTTTCTGCCGCAGAAGCATCCAATGCAGTTTCCCAAAGCCAATCCAGTGGATTCAGCATTAAGGGTATTCAAATTCCTGGGCTTATGACGTCGATTGCCGTATTCTTCATTATTTTGCTGGCGGTCGGAATCATTGGAATGATTCGAAGTCTGGCCGTACCCCGGCCGGAACCGGCTAACTCGGAAGAGAACATTTAACTTAGAAGGAGGAGAAACAAGAAATGATGGATATGGATATGGATATGTCCGGAAATGTTCAAGGCTCAATGAATATGGGGACTTATGGAGGTACAGGGAGTGTCATCAGCGGAATACTCTCGGCTGTAACTCAACTGCTGTTGGTGGCTTTGATCATCAGTATTGTTGTCGGACTTGCCGTATGGCTTAAGAACAAGTACTTCAAAGAGTCCTATAACAAAGGAAAACAGGTGATTAGCAATGATCCGATGTTGAAAACGATTTTTGTGCTGGCATCCACTTTTATCGGCGTAATCATCATTTTGTATCTGCTGGGCATTTTAATGAACGGCGGATTTAACCCGAACCGGATCGGATTTGTATCCGCTTGGAGCGTTGCGGGAATATTGACCTTCTTTGTAAAACTGCTGACCGTTCTGTTTGTTGTAGCGTTGATCGCGTTCTTGTACAGTTATGTGAAGCACAATATCAATAAGACTCCTGTCGCCTCTTCCAATGGGGCAGCACTTCCAGCAGGAAATGAAGTGAAATCCAATCACAACGAGGAAACGCCAAGTGCCGCTACGGCAAATGTAGATGAACCGGAAACGAACAAAGACTAAAACGGATTGAGGTTGATGCAGGTAATGAAGTTTGATTTTATCCTTCACTGGTTATGGGCGCTTGTGTTCTCTATCTTGGCACTGAGCGGAATTGCAATGGCAGGGGCGAAATATGGTTGGGTGATGCAGTATGATATTGCGACGGCGGATATCGTACATCGCTTAGCTGCGGTTGTGTATGTCTTGCTGACTGTGATTATCATCTTCTACGAAATCATTCGTATCCTAAGACGGGATAAGACCAAAAAGCCATGGCTTGTGTTCGGCCCATCCGGTTATGGACTCTTTACCTTCATTACCACTCTGGTTTTTATCATTACCGGGGCTGTTATCTGGCTCTTCATGGATAGCAACCATGCCGCAACGGCTTTTACACTATGGATTCATGAAAAATTGACTTATCTGGCGGCAGCGAGCGTGATCTGGCACATCTATATGAAGTCCCATGCATTAAAGTGGCCTAAGAACAAGGAACGGAAGGCCAGATAATAGAAGAAGGGAGGGGCCTTTGTCATGTGGATGCAGAAAAAATGGTTTAAGCTGTTTGTCTGGTATGTGACTATCTCATTTTTCTTTGCTTTTGGCGCAATATTGATCTCGATGTTCCGCTTCGGACCGACGGAGCAGGAGGCTATGAGCTTCATGATGGGGATGATGAAGGCCATGGAAACCTCCCTGATGGGATTGTCAATGCAAGTGAAGGAAGATGCAAATATACAAAGGTTAGTGTATGAGAGCGTTCAATTCGCATTCCCTCTATTAGCGATCAGCATTGCAGGCGGCGTCTACGTACGGTGCAGAAGAAAGGTGTAACCCATGTTCAACAAACAAAAACGGCCGTTCTGGCAGCTCAGCTTCGTATTTGCAGTCATCATCATGCTTGTGCTGGCGCTTTCCTGGAGCAATCGGACAGAAAGTGCAGCGCAAATGGATGCTTCCATGGCAGACATGATGAGTAATGAGACTTTGGGTTCTGCGACCATTCCCGATCTGTTCACAGTCGGTACAATGGAGAGTCCGGAAGCATTATCAGGCAATGGCGAGCATGCTGGTCACCATGACCAATCAGGGAGACTATATGCCATTCATCTGATAGCAACAGGATTACTTCTGTTTACATTGCCTGTAATTCTAGCAGGGACCTTATTTCTTGCCATCGTATGGCCGAACTCAAGCAAATGGAGGAAGACAAATTGAATGTTCTCGGAGCCTTTGGAAACTTGTATATGGCATCTCTGCTGATTCTTCTCGTCGTTGGTTTGCTCTTTACGGTTTATTATCTGTTAAAAAAAACGTATGGCTATATTAGCGGTGCAAGCGAACAAAAAGGAAGTAAAACAACGGGCACAATTGGAGGAATATTAATAATGAAAACAAATGGCTGGTTAAAGTTGGCGATTTTTTCGTTCGTCGGTTTAATTATCTCTGTAGTACTGCTTAATGTAACGAATCCTGCAAACTCCGGTACAGCTACGTCAACGAATAATCTGCATAACGCTCACGTTAACGGAACGGCCGGAGTCGGAGCGACCATGCAGGGGACAATGAGCGGCGCCGGATCGATGGATCAAATGAATGAAATGATGCAGCGTATGAACCAGTTGCAGCAGGATATGATGCGGATGCAGCAGCAGTACATGAGCGGCGGGCAGTCCAATATGAATATGGGCAATTCGGGCAGCATGGGATCGTCCGGTAACATGGGCGGCTCGGGCAGCATGATGGATGATGACATGGACATGATGAATATGGGCGGCGGCAGTAACATGAACAACGGCGGCGGCAGTAACATGAACAACGGCGGCGGCAGTAACATGAACAACGGCGGCGGCATGAACAATATGAATAGCGGCGGCAGCAGCGGCAGCATGGGAATGATGTAACTGGAGGAATGAGGCTTGAGCAATAAAACTCTTATTGTATTGTTCTTCTTGGCCTTGATCATCGGCGGGACGGCAGCCGGTATCTTTATAACTGAAACTTCGGGTTCCAAAGGTTCGCCGGCTGCGGGAAACACAGTTCAAGAAGAAACCAACGCAGCAAACCAACCGATGAATCATAGTTCCCATGTCATGACCAATACAGCGGTACCTGGCAGTACGGAGGGAGCAATCCCTCCCAGTCCGTCCCCTTCCCCTGAAGCAGCAGCGGATACTGTTCAAGAGGGAACGGCGACTTTGCCGCAGCCTAAAGCCGGGCAGCCGGTAAAAGGGTTTACTCTGATTGCTACGGAAAGCAATTGGAAATTAGCACCGGGTGTGACCCAAGCGGTCTGGACTTACAACGGCACGGTCCCTGGTCAGGAAATCCGTGTTACTCAAGGGGATTTTGTAAGGATTACGCTTAAAAATGAACTTAGTGTACCCGTTACTATTCATTGGCATGGTTATCCTGTACCTGATGGATCGGATGGTGTGCCCGGACTTACACAAGATGCGGTTAAGCCGGGTGAAACCTATACTTACGGGTTCTCAGCCGATGTGGCGGGAACCTATTGGTACCATTCCCACCAGGAAAGCTCCGCGCAGGTAGACAAGGGACTCTACGGTGCTCTTATCGTGGAGCCGAAATCATCCGAGCAGCCGGACAAAGACTTTACCTTAATTCTGGATGAATGGATGAATGCAGGCGGCGACGCTCACAGTGCTCACGGATCAGCGGGCATGAGCGATGAAGAAATGATGGCTGCCATGTACAACATTTATACGGTTAACGGTAAATCCGGTTCGCTGATTACGCCTCTGGAAACTAAACCCGGAGACACCGTTCGCTTGCGTTTCATTAACGCCGGATATCGTTCCCATGGAATCCACATTCCCGGAGAATTCCGGGTAGTCAGTACGGATGGACAGGATATAGCGGAGCCGGCCGTACTTAAAGATCAGATTGTAACCATCGCTCCCGGGGAACGTTATGATGTGGAGTTGACAATTGACTCGCAAAAGGATTTTACAATTGACGCGCATGATAACAATAAATATAACGATCAATTGGTTATTCCGGTTAAGGTATCGGGAAGCAACGGCGAAAAGATGGAAGTACAGCATGATCAATTAACCGCGTTTGATCTTTTAAAGTACGGGAAGCCTGCCGAATCCGAATTAAGCAAGGTCCAAAAATTTGCACTGGAGTATACAGCCGTGTTGAATTCCAAGATGAATGGGAACCAACTAGTGTATACGATCAACGATAAAGTCTTTTCAGAACTCCCGGCTCTTCAGGTGAAAACCGGCGATTATGTAAAGCTGACGTTTGAGAATAAAAGTGCGGTGGATCATCCGATGCATGTGCACGGCCACTTTTTCCAAGTCCTTGAGAAAAACGGGGTGAAGGTGGAAAGTACGGTCATGAAGGATACCGTTCTAGTTAAGCCCGGCGAGAAGATCGTTGTCGCCTTTAAGGCTGATAATCCCGGAAACTGGATGATTCACTGCCATGAGCTTCACCATGCTGCGGGAGGAATGGCGCAACAATTGGTATACACCGATTATAAATCCAGCTACACTCCCCCGACTAATGCAGCGAACAAACCGGAATAGAGGAAGACAAAAACCGAAGGCCATGTAGCCTTCGGTTTCTTGTCTCAAGCAGCGTTTTTAATCGCTCGGCTTATTCGGATTCAACACGAGTCTTCGCATGATGGAACCCATCAAGGATACGTTCTCCTCAATGATAAAGCCTGCTTTTTCAATATTTTGCAGTGTTCTGCGGTTGATATTGGCTCCCCAGAGTCTGACTGTAATTGGATTGAGTACATCCATTAATAATCCTATAAACGGCTGCTCGCTGCGCATATGCTCCAGCAGAAGCACTTTCCCGCCCGGCTTGCACACTCTTCGGATTTCCAGTAAACCGGCTACAGGATCAGGCACGGAACAAAAGACGCAGGTCGCAATGACATAATCAAAAGAATTATCGGGGAAAGTCATATGCTGGGTGTCCATCTCCAAAAGGGTTACCGGAAATGGAGCGTTGATTGCTTTTGGTTTGGCATAGCGAAGCATGCCCGGACTGAAATCAATACCGGTAACGCCCGCTGTGTGAACCGGGTAATAGGACAAATTGGCTCCGGTTCCCACGCCTACCTCCAATACCTCACCGTCCACACCATTAAGCAACTCAGTCCGCCATTCTTTTTTGATCATCCGGTCCATTAGATCAAAGATCCCTGATATCCGGTCATACCGTTTTCTAATAGTGTCTGTTCTATTTTCATTCATGCTTCATGATTCCTCCTAGTCCTCGTCAAGAAAGAATCCTACGAGTTTATTATGGTAGGAAGTGCTGATCCGAAAGGAATCATGGTTAGATGGAGCCTCCGTATGCTCCGGTTCCGTGCCCTCGGGGATTTCATGGATTTCAGGCTGCGACAGTTCGGGTGACGATGGCACAGGTGGAGATGGCGATGGCGTCAGACGATTTGAAAAGGGTAGGGGCATCGCGCCCCCGGCTAATTGGGAAATCCAGTTCATTAACAGTTGCTTCGTAAAAGGATGATTGAACCAATCCCGCTGTTCCTCGGTAAGATGCTCCGGCAGAGGAATGAGAACATGCGGTTTTTCCTGTAGGCATGCCTGATTTAGCGATTCGATCAATAACTTCGCAATCTTGTTAGTAAAGGTTCGATCGCCTGTTTGCTTTAACTGTTCCAAATAAGCAAGAACCGCCTGCGGGGTATTTTCAGGCAAAGTAATGGTGATCGTATGGAATTTTGATGATGATGAGCCCATTCACGGACCACCTACTCTGTAGTTGCGGCCACTTGTTCATTTTTATACTGAAGGTAGACAGCCAGCAATTTGTAATATGCCCTTGCAATCATCCAAATCGAATCCTTCGTTCCGACAAATCGAAGCGGATAGCCCTCTTCCTGTTCGTTAATCTTCTCAAGGTAAGGTTTAAGCAGCAGGGAGCCCCCGCCGATTTGGTAGGAGACGCGGATGCTGGGAACCTTGCTCCAAGAGCTTCGGATCAGTTTATATTCTTCACGGGCGATTTTGACCAATACTTCATCGACTATGGACTGGATGCTGATTCGTTTCCCTCTGAACCAGATATAATTGCGTTCCTCTTTGTTTACCGAAGTAATGACTTCCACTAACTGTTGTCTGTTCAAAAACCGGTATCCGATTTCGTGCTGAACCCGTTCGATAATTTCATCCAGATAGGGGGATACTCCCTCCTTAATTCCATCCGAATAAATATTGTCCACGGTCCCATCCTCATGAATAATCGCCGCATCGGTAGACAGCCCGCCAATATCATTAATGAGCACAGTCATGTGCGTCAGTTCCTCATTGCGGACCGTTCCATCCTCTTTCGTCGTCAGATCAATTAACGCGACATGACCTTCAATATTAACCAACACTTCTTCAAATTTCAATCGTACCACCTTGCCGCCGATTTCCGGAGTGGTTTTGAATCGTACTTCATGAGTATTTTCTTTTAGCTTAGCTTTAAAGGTCTTGCGTTTACCCCGCTTAGCTTCGCTTAAAGGCAGACCTGTCGAAAGATAATAAGTCGCTTCGATGACTCCTTCTTTTTCGCCTAACGATTGGGCGGCGTCATAAGCTAATGCGGTCAGCAGCAAAACCACGGGCTGATCGGCTTCCGATTTTTCGCTCACCGCTGTGAGTTCGTCATTATGGGTGTATCCTCCGGCCAGATTACCGACAGCATAAGTTCCTTGACCGCGTTTTAGCGCACCGGAGAGGATCTCGACATGGAGACCATCCAGGGGATACTTCTCAAATTCCACTATATCACGGGATGGGCCGATTTCGGCGATAACATTTGGAATATAAATTTCATGATCCAGTCCTTGAACATAGGCTTTTAACGCGTCGTTGCCAATATCTACTGCGGCCTGTCTGATACTCATGACAATTTCCTCCCTTATTAGCCTGGCTTAAGCCTTATTTTCTAAAGTGTCGGCAGTGTCACCAAAAAAGTTCCGTTTCACATAGTCGAGTGCGAGGCTGCTGCTTTCGTTATTCTCAACAGGACGGTCTTGGGGCGGGATAGTATTAGTATTTTCAGAGGAGAGATGGGTCGGATGGTTCTGGCTTGAAGCATGGGCATACAACTGGAGAAACCTCAATATTCCTAAAGTAACCGTTACCAACGTAAGCAGTATGAATAGGAGAAAAACAAAGGCAATGGAATCCGCAAATAAGGAGTCACTGTTCATTCAATAATCCCCCATAATTTTTATACTAAATTTACCATATAAATATGTTGAATCTAT
This sequence comes from Paenibacillus durus ATCC 35681, assembly GCF_000993825.1. Taxonomy (NCBI): domain Bacteria; kingdom Bacillati; phylum Bacillota; class Bacilli; order Caryophanales; family Paenibacillaceae; genus Paenibacillus; species Paenibacillus durus. The sequence continues at coordinate 3,935,054 of NZ_CP011114.1, read as the reverse complement.
GTAGATTTTTAGTAGAAGTATAAAAATATGTACTTGAAGGCGCCAAAGGTTATTTCATGTTCATCATAGAATGGTTTGGATGCTTAGGGCTAGGAGTTATAGTATCGTGAGAATTGCCGGTGGAGTAAAGAAAAATGAAAGCAGCAATAGCCAGAAACATAAGTGATGGAGTACGAAAGATCCAAGCGGAGCGTTTCAGAACAGATTCCTCGATCTGACCTTGGAGCATCAGCGTATGAACAAATTGAAGGAAACCGCAGGCGGCCATAACCATAAAAATCACTCGATTCCACTCGGACGAAGGCAGCATAACAATGAGCATCGCCCCCATCAAACCGGCCATCATGCCGGATAATGCCCCGTTCAGAAATGCCCCGATATGGATAACAGAGCCGATGATCCCTCCTGCGAGAATGCCTATTAGCACACTGTATAACATTGATAGGAAAATGTTCGATGAAAACCCCGCGCCAATGATCGTCCCGCTGCCAAAGCCGGTAATCATCCCGCTTGCCATTGGTGAGATCATTGCAATTGTGCCCGTTACGGCGGAACGGAAGCGATAAATAAAGCCAAACGACCAACCAATAATAAAAGTATAGAAGATAGCTGCGATGATCCAGTTGGACATGAGTACAACCCCCTGCTTGTTTATATTGTATCGTATGAGCCTTGGGTCAAGTTACATGCCTGACTTTTTTAGTTTTAAGTTCAACTTAGCCAAATCGGGAATAACTCCACAGGGAATTCATAGAAGCTGCACGGTTTCCACAATTTTATCCGGTAGGATAATTATGAGGAGGCGATAGCAAATGAAAAAGAAATTGTGGATGGGTCTTGGCACTCTCGTATTAGCCATGGGGATTGGGACGGCAGTGTATGCAGCCGGAAATAAAACAGCGAATTTTAAGGACATGCTGCCGTTCATGAAGGAAATGCACCCTGGTCTATCCCAGGAGCAGTTACTTGATATGCATCAATCCGGCGACATGAGCAACATGATGGAGGATACGAACATGAGCAACATGATGAAGGATACGGACATGAGCAACATGATGAAGGATACGAACATGAGCAACATGAATCATGATGCTCATGCACAACATGACGAATTGAACACTCCCCCACTTAGCTAACACTTGAAGTGGGGGATTCTTGGGTAATCCCTTCTACTGAGGGGAATTCATATCGATATTTTCTCACGAAAAATCGTAGACCAAGCGATCCCTGCGGTTCCCGCAGTTTTCCAAAGGAACATCTGTACCGATCTTCCCACAGTTTTAAGATTTTTGCCCTGGCAAAATATCTAAAGGAAAGAGGGGCCTGACGTTAAAACAGCAAGGCTCTTGATGTTCTGTGCGGCATTTTCATCTCGATCATGAAGGGTATGGCACGATGGACATTCCCATTGCCGCACAGACAATTTCTTTACTTCGGAATGGATAGTGCCGCATACATGACACCTTTGGCTCGTTGGGGCGAACGTATCAGCCACCTTCACCGTACGTCCATACCATTCCGCTTTATACAAAATCTGACGGGCAAATTCACCCCAGGACGCATCGGCGATGGATTTGGCCAGCCGGTGATTTTTGAGCATGTTCGCCACGCTCAGATTTTCGATGCTGATCGTTTGGTTTTCACGAATCAGCTTCGTGGTGAGTTGATGCAAAACATCATGGCGGCTGTCGACGATCTTCTCATGGATTTGGGCAACCTTCTGTTTGGCTTTTTGCCAATTGGTGCCTCCTTTGTTACGGCGAGCCATGCGGCGTTGCCAAAATGCAAGTTTTTGTTCATATTTGCGAAACACTTTGGGATTGGCAACCCGCAACCCATCAGAGCAGACCGCTAATTCCTTGAGTCCAAGGTCAATGCCGATCTCCTTATCGGTCTGCGGCAGAGGATTCATTTCCACTTCGCAGAGGATGGATACAAAATACTTGCCTGCCGCATTTCGCCGCAGGGTAGCCGAAAGAATGCGACCTTCACACGCTCTGGAGTTGGCAAAGCGAAGCCAGCTAAGCTTCGGAAGTTTAAGTCGGTTTCCATCAATAGCAATGTTATCATTAGTGTATTTGGTGGTGTAGCTTTGCACAGGATGCTTGCGGCTTTTGAAACGTGGAGCCTGATTTTGTTTCTTGAAGAATCGTTCAAAGCTGTCTGCCACGTATCGGACCGCCGATTGCAAAGCAATGCTATCTACCGATTTCAACCATTCAAATTGCTGTTTGAGTGCAGGAAGCTGTGTGGCACAGGTGTTATAGGACAACCCTTTACCGGTTGCCGCATAGGTTTCGTTCCATTTGACCAAGAAATGATTGAAGACAAAACGGCAACAGCCAAACATTTGATGGATGAGTTGTCGTTGTTCCGGGTTGGGATAGATGCGATATTTGTAAGCTTTATGCACCATCATGCCACAAAGCCTCCTTTCGTACAGGATAGTTTCATAATAGCACATATGTTCGCTTTAAGGCAAAAAAAACGCCGATTCATCTCCTCCCTATAGAGGAAGGAGTCTTCTCGGCTTTTAGATAAAATAATATAATGTCTGATCATATGCTGTGAATGAACAAGCTGACACCGGTAGTGGACGGATCGTCAGCTTGTTTTTTTAAATAAATAATTAGTACAAGCCTATCCCAAGTACATGGATACCTCATTTTTTCAACATATTTTCTCCATAATCACTCCTTACAATAAGAGTATAAATAACAAAGCGTATGGGAGGTATTTAGTATGAATTGGTCTTGGCTGCTAACGCTGATTTGCCCGTTAATGATGATATTTATGATGTTTGGAATGCGTGGGGGACATCATCATGGAAGCCATAAGAAACAAGTGACGACAGAACAGCTTCAGGAAGAACTGACGGAATTGAAGGCACAAAATGAGCTGATGCGCAAAGAAATACAGGGCTTAAAATCATGAAAATGAGAAGAGGTAATGGCGATGAATTGCTGCGGGAACAAAAATGATGATCAAGGAAACAGTAAGCAACATAGCTTAATGATGAAGTTATGCTGTATTGTTCCAATTGTACTAGTAGCCATTTTACTTCTAGTCAATTCTGTAGAAGGAACATCCGGTACGGTACTGACATACAGCCTGCTTCTGCTTTGTCCCCTTTCCCATTTAGTATTAATGCCTCTAATAATGCGAAACAAAAAGCATTGAGCAAAGTGCCCATGATTATAGAAATGAAATGCTTTTTATATATTAAATAAAACTAAGGGAACGAAGAAGGTGGGCATAGTGCCGAAGCTTCAAGTGTTAATTGTGGATGATGAATGGAATATGAGGAACTTGCTCCGGATTTATTTGATGAAGGAAGGATTCCAGATAAAGGAGGCGTCTACGGGACTTGAGGCGTTATCCATGGTCAAGAAGCATTCCTTTGATATTATTTTACTCGATGTCATGATGCCTGATATGGATGGCTGGCAAGTATGCAAGGCGATCAGAGAAACGGAAACGGTTCCGATATTAATGCTTACGGCGCGTACTGAAACCAAGGATAAGATTCATGGATTGGGGATAGGCGCTGACGATTATTTAACCAAGCCATTTGATTCAGAAGAGCTCCTGGCCCGAATATATTCGCTAATCCGCAGATCAACGATTACACAGACTTCGCTGCCTCAGCAGTTGGTGCTTGAATTTCCGCAAATGACCATATTCCCCGACGCGCGGGAGGTTCGGATTCAAGATGAGTTGATTGAATTTACTCCGAAGGAGTTTGATCTGCTGGCTGTATTAGCCCAAAGCAGGCAGCGCGCCTTCAGCAGGGAGGAGCTCGTCGAAAGGTTATGGGGATATGATTATGAGGGTGAAGTCCGTGTGGTGGATACCCATATCAAGAATATACGTGAAAAATTGCACAAAGCGGGAATGACCTACAATCCTATTCAAACGGTGTGGGGAGTTGGCTATAAGTTTTATGTTTCCGGGGAACAGGAATGAGGAACAACCGGATCGGATTGAAACTTGGCCTGATTATCATCACCTTATTCTTAATCGTGCTGGTATTTCTGGGGTTCTCCATTGACCGCATGTTTACTAATTATTATTATGCCCGCATGCAGACCGAAACGGAGGAGCTTACTTCCCACTTTACGGTAATGGCCGACTCCACCGATGCAACGTCTGAGCAAACAATGAAGACGTTTGCCGAGTTCTCAAATGTCAGTATTTTTAATATTCGGCAGGATGGAGCGGTGATTCTTCATTCGGGAGTGCATGATCCATCAGACAGAACCTTTATCCGGACCTCCGATCTAAAGAAGATTTTTTCCGGGAAAAAGGTGAACTTACTATACGGGGATACTGCAGGACACCGTTATTTTGTGTCGGGACAACCCATTCATGGAGGCGAAGGTGTAGCTTCCGCTCTTTATGTAATGTCATCTACGGAACAGATGGAGCAATCGTTGTCCGGTGTGCGGAATTTACTGATCCTCTCCGGAATGGGCGCATTCTTACTGGCTCTTGGAATCACGTGGATTATCGCCCAATTTCTCTCCCGTCCGCTTCTGCAAATGCAGCAGGCGACCCGCAAAATTGCCGCCGGTGAGCTGGAAACGAGACTGGAACTCAAAAGCCGGGATGAAATGGGCGCCTTAGCCGAAGCAATCAATGATTTAGCGGTTGATCTTCAGCGTTACCGGGATACACGTCAGGAATTTTTTGCTAATATATCTCATGAGCTGCGTACTCCGATCACTTATCTGGAGGGTTATTCCCGAGTAGTGAAGGATGAGCTATATGAGACCGAAGCGGAGAAAAATCAATACCTTGATATTATCTACGAAGAATCGGTCCGGCTTCAGCATCTGGTCGATGATTTGTTTGACCTGGCAAAAATGGAAGAAGGGAAAATCACACTTGTTCTTGAATGGGTTGATTTATCTGAGCTGGCAGAACATGCGGTCCGGAAGGTTGAACTGAAGGCCAGAGAAAAAAATTTAAGTTTATTGATTCTGAAATCCGGAACGGCTTCATGCGTATGGGCGGATGGTAAACGGATGGAGCAGATTGTACTGAACTTGCTTGAAAATGCCATTCGTTATACAGAGCAGGGAGGCATTAAGGTATATCTGGTATATGAAGCCGCTGCTGTAACGTTAATTGTAGAGGATACCGGAATAGGTATTCCTGAAGATGAACTCCCCTATATTTTTGAACGGTTTTATAGAGTGGAAAAGTCTCGCTCCCGTCAATTTGGAGGCACCGGATTAGGATTATCGATCGTGAAGAAATTGGTAGAGCTGCAGGAAGGACAAATACAAGTTTCCAGTAAAGCAGGAGAAGGAACCCGCTTTGAAATCCGGTTTGCCCTGCAATCAGGGTGTGGGGAGGAGAGCACATGAAAAAAATAGAGTGGCTGATTGCCATTCTGTTCATAGGAATGGGTTTAATGTGCATGACCATACCTGCGCTATCTTACCAAAGCGATGCTCTAATGCATTATGGCGGTTACATCAAAACGTTCTTAATCTGCGCTGTATTGCTAATCGCATTTATATTTCTACTGGTAAATTGGATTCGGAAGAAAAAAGAACGTTGAAAGAGGCCCTTAAAGCCGGTCAAATGGCTGGAAGGGCCTCTTTTGGACGTATCATTCAGTTCTTATTTATACGTTTTTGCAATAGCGTTGGCTGTGACAATGGCGTTATAGACATCCTCCGGTTCAACCGGGAATGGCATATTGCCCATGGTGTCCCCTTCCGCGCAAGCGGTTTCCGCTACCTGGCGCCACTCGGACTCGATGAATTCCGTGCATCCCAGATCTTCGAGCGTCAAAGGCAGACCTACATCCTTGACCAGCTTAATGACCGTTTCGAGCTCATCGAGCGGCGCATTTTCAAGCACCAGTTGGGCCAGCAGGCCAAAGGTTACTTTCTCTCCATGCTGGGCTCTATGTAGTGAATGCACTGCTGTCATCCCGTTATGGATAGCATGTGCGGCCGCCAGGCCGCCGGATTCCGCTCCGACTCCGCTCAAATAAATCGTTGCTTCGATCGTTTCTGCAACCGCGCGGGTATACACCTTTTGCTCGACAGCGCGTTGTGCCTTAACTGCATGTTGAAGCAGCGTTTCATAGCACATTTTTGCGATGCCAAGCCCTGTTGTTGAAGGCTTCATCAGCACGAGGTTATCGCCATTTGCGGCATAGCAAGCCCGGGCTTCAAAATAGGTTGCGAGCGCATCGCCGATGCCTGCGGCAAAGAACCGTGCCGGCGCGGCAGCCAGGATGCCTGTATCGGCAAGCACAATATCCGGATTGCTCGGCAAAAAGAGGTATTCGTCAAAGGAGCCGTCTTTCTTGTAAATGACGGACAGGGCAGTACAAGGGGCGTCTGTCGATGCCAGAGTAGGAAAAATAACAACCGGCAATTTCTCGTAATAGGCCGTTGCTTTTGCGGTATCCAGCGTTTTCCCTCCGCCGATTCCGACGATAATATTGGCTCCGGCTTTGCGGGACAGCTCACGATGAAGCTCAATTTCTTCCTTGGTGCATTCATAATTGAATTTTTCAAACGTCGCCTTATTTCCCGCTGCGGCGATGGAGGCGCCTGCTTCGTTCTTTGCGCGCTCCAGGATGAACTCGTCGCAAATGACATAAGCGTTGTCGCCGAAAGCATGGATGTGCTCATTCAAATGGGCAAGCAAGCCATGTCCGCAAATGAATTTTTTAGGTGAAGTGATGGAACGTACAAATGATGTCATGATTACCAATCCTTTCAATTCAATTTTGTGTATTTAAACATTTTTTATTATAAAACTTACCAATTGATCTGGCAATTATTGTGTTATGTTTTTACTAAAAATTAATAAATTTGTCACAATACATACCATTCTTTCAATTTTAGGTTCAGTCCGGCTGGAATCATAACAAAAAACTGCCGAACTCTTACGAGGGCGACAGTTTCCATATTTCTATGATAAGAATCGGTGTTTCAAAACATGGTGAACTTACAGCGTCTGAAATTCCACCTCCGGATCATTCGCATCAGGTCCGTTGATCAGTGCGCCAGCGCCGTCCTTTAAATATTTGTCGAAAAAATCCAAAACGTACCGGCTTACAAGGAATGCCCCACGGTGTCCTTCAATACTGCCGGTCATTCCCATATATTTAATTAGCGGCGAATAGAATTGCAGATCCGTAAAATTATAATGGGCAGTTCCCTTGATATGAATACTCTTGCCTCCGCGTTCAATCACATGGCGGGTAATTTTTATCTCTTTGGCGATCCGTTCTTTTATCTCCTCCGGAACAGCGGGATCATCCAAGGCTTCAATCATTTTCGCGGAATCATCGGATTGTAAGAACATGAACGGCTTGTTTATTTGATCCCGGTCCAATTCGAGCAGTGTCCCATCCATATTAATCCCGGCTTTAATTTTGTCCATCGTATAGGCCGCGTTATATGCGGTTGCCCCACCAAACGAATGGCCCATAATGCCAACGTTGTCCAAATCGATTTTGCCTTTAAAATCGCTCTCAATCCGTCCTGCATTTAATGCTTCCAATCGGCTTAGCACAAACTCCACATCCTGAGTCCATATCTCTCCGATAGCGCGGGCCTTATCATGGACATCCTTGGCAGACAGTTCCGTTGTGAACCCCGTTATCCGGCCGTCCGAAAATGCCGTTGCCGCCGTGCTGTACGTATGGTCGATGGCGGCTACGATATACCCGTGGCTTGCCAGATTTTCGGCTTGTGAGGCATGCAGAATTGTGCTGGTGCCCATTCCATGGTTTATGATAACCAAGGGATACGGCTTGGCAGAAGATAAGACGGGTGCATCTTGAAAGGAATGGCTGCGTGAATACTTCCAGTAATCCAGGGCGAATGCAGGCAGATGAAGCCCCTCGGCAAAAGCAGCGATGTAATTGTGAAAGATTTGCGCGTCCTGGGGAAAAAGAAACTGCGGCGGGCCGTCCGTCTTCTCCGCCGGATACCATACTTGGACTACGAGCTCGCGCTTATCTCCCGGATCGGCTGTGAGTGTTTCCTCGCGGTTCCCGTCGATCCAATCAAAGGTAGCCGTCCCAACTGTGTCTGCTCCGCCTGGCTTTGGTAAATCAAATACCGGCAAGCTTACAGCAAGAACGGTAGAGATAATAAGCAGCACACATAGTAAAAAACAGTTTATGTATTTGAGAAAACGCCGTTTTTTTACCGCCGGAATCGGTCTGAACAGTCTAACCAGAATGCTTGCCGACAGGATAAAAGTGACGATATAAAGGGGAACCAGCTGCCACCGGTAGCCTTCCAGAAACAGTTGTAAGACCAGGAATGCTAACAATCCAGTACCAAGCAGCATGCCCATTACTTTTTTTTCTGAGATTGGTTTACAAAACACAGAATACAACAATACCAGCAAATCAATGGCTGTCAGGATCATTTCCAACACACGCATCGCTTAAATCTCCTCGATTCTTTCTGTTTGCAATAATAATAACGAATCAAGGTTAATTCTTCGGGTGGGTTAAGTTTAAAATTGGTTTAAGAACTCTGACCCCATATGAATCGAACGGTCCTGATCGTCTCCACATCCTGCCGGTCGTGGGTGACGAACAAGCAGGCCATCTGCGCTTTCTTTAAAATGGTCCAGCCATGCTTATTCTTCTTATAGTTGGCTTGCTCTTACCCCTCTGGAAGAACGATACCTCTGCCACAAAAATATCGTCCTTAAGTAATTATCTATACCTTTATGATTCTCTTCCCCTTTGTATCGGATAATAAAATCGTTTTTGCAATTCCAACGAAATCAAGCGCTAATTTACTGCTAGCTGGCAAAAAGATTGCTATAGACCCACTCAGCATTCATTTGGTAATATTTATAAAAAGACGGGTTGTCAAGCAAAGTGAAACAGAGCTATCTGTGAATGCCAAGTATTAATTCATGTGGAACCCGAGCATGAACGACTAGCAAGTAGAACCATGGCATATTAAAGCGGGTTAAACCTTCGGGGCTTTTGCGGTACAGCTTCAAATGATAGAGGAGGAGACTGAATGTTTAAGAAACTATTGAGAAAAGTGACTCATTCCATTGAGCAATCCAAAAGCGAGCATGTCCATCGCCGGAATTCGAGCAGTAACCGAGGAAGAAGGGAGGATGCCGAGTATCTCCGCTCCGACCGGAGGGAGCATTCGAGCCGCTATTCCAGCAGTGCCAAGCCGAGGTTCAAAGGGAGTTCTTCCTCGGACTACCGTCATGGAGGAGAACGTCAAGGGCATAAATATTATAAAAACAAATACGGCAGCCATTCAAGCTGAGTCTCCTGAATACCCAAGCAGCTTGTTTATTCTAATTGCTTTACCCTGTGCCTCTTTCCGCCAGCATTGCACGCTGGCGGATTTTTCACGTGGGCTGCCGTATAGCCACTTGCTAAATCAACCGGCGTAAATTAATAATTCGTTAAGAATTGATTCATGACCAGTTTATACTTGGGCCTTACATTGGAGTAGACGGACCAAGTTGATAACAGGAGGCTTACCGATATTGCATAATATTTATAATTTCCCCCTTGTTTCCGCCCTAATCTCTATGATCTTAGCCCAAGTTATCAAGGTTCCCTTGAATCTGTTCCTTGGCAGAACCTGGAATCCGGCGCTGGCTTTTAGTACAGGAGGAATGCCCAGCTCGCATTCTGCGGCTGCCGCTTCTCTGGCGACGTCTATAGGAATTATGAATGGATTGGATTCCTCTCTATTTGCCATTGCCGCGGTCGTGTGTGCGATTACAATGTACGACGCAGCAGGTATTCGGCGTCATGCAGGGCTGCATGCCGCTCTATTAAACCGTATAACTCAAAACCTTTCGCAGATAACGAGGGATAAGACACCGGCGGCACATCTCAAGGAGCTTCTTGGGCATCGTCCTCTTGAAGTGCTGGTCGGACTGGTGCTAGGCGTGGTAATCAGCTTTGTTTTGTACTACATTATCTTATGATAAGAACGTCCTGGAAACAAAAAGAGGTAGGGTGATTGATCATATATGTCCATTCGTTTGAAATTTCTGCTGTCGTACGCGGCAATGCTGGTGGTACCATTGCTTCTGCTTATTATAACAGCCATGCTAATGACAGTCGTCTATCAGGGAGATGTGCAAAGCCTTAAAAGTATTTATGAGAGTAAATTTGAACGATTAGAAGAGCACGAAACAAGCAATCTCATCAAACATACCTTCATGCAAAATACAGATTTACTCACGGATACCGTTTTTCTGAACGATTTATCGGCAGATCTGCTCAAAAAAAATACCTCTCTATATATCCGCTCTGAGAACACGGTACTATATGCCTCAGACGATCTTCTGCTTAAACAGGGGTTAACCGATAATTTTCCGGGTTTCAAACAAGCGGGATCTCATTATGAACCTTTTCAACAGAAATACAACAATGAATGGTATCAGATCGCCCAATTTGATTTATTATCCAATGATTTAGGACCGGTAAGTATTTTCCTAGTGAGCAAAATTGATCCGTTGGTTTATTCCTTGAGGACTTTTTTTCCAATTTTGTCTCAGTCCACAGTAGTCGTTCTCTTGCTGACGCATATTCTGCTTACTACCTATATGTCGAGAACAATTATCCGTCCTTTGCTTGAACTGCGAAAAGCGGCGAAGCGGGTGACCGAGGGGGATTTGAATTTCCAGGTGAAGATTAGCGGCAAAGATGAACTGGGACAGCTTGGGATGGCCTTTGAAGAGATGAGGTCCAAACTTCAGCAGTCTATTCTTGTCCAGCAGCAATATGAAACGAACCGCAAAGAGCTGATCACGAATATTTCCCATGATTTAAAGACGCCAATCACTGCTATTAAAGGCTATGTGGATGGGATATTGGAAGGTGTGGCTGATTCGCCGGAAAAAAATGAAAAATACATGCGTACGATTGCCGCTAAGGCCGGTGAAATGGATCACCTGATTGATGAATTGTTTCTGTACTCGAAGCTGGACATGCAGAAGCTGCCGTTTTCTTTTGAGTCTGTACCTATTCTGCCTTTCCTGAATGATTGGGTGGAGGAGCTGAAGTTGGATCTGGAAAAGCAGAAGGTAGATCTGCACATCGCGATGAATGGCGAGGAGGCAGCTCGGGTATCTGTAGACCGCGATTCGTTTAAACGTGTGCTTGGCAATATCATTCAGAACAGTCTGAAGTATATGGATAAGCCTGAAAGGAGAATCACCATCCATACCTGGATAGAGGCGCAAAACTTCACACTGGCCATTGGAGATAACGGACCGGGTATTCCTCCGGAAGCGGCCGAGCATATTTTCGAACGATTTTACCGGGCAGAGCAGTCCAGAAATACGAATACCGGCGGCAGCGGCCTCGGTCTTGCCATCGCTAAGCAGATCATTACGGAGCATGGAGGAGCTATCTATGCGGACACCAAGGAAGGCGAGGGAACGGTGATTCGTATTGTTTTACCGATTGAGGAAGGAGGCGCAGGAGAATGAAGCGAACGATACTGATTGTAGAAGATGAGCCTTCAATTGCCGAGCTCCAGCGGGATTACCTGGAGATGAACGGATATCAAACTGAAATCGCCATAAATGGAGAACACGGCTTGGAGCTTGGTCTTAGCGGCAAATTCGAGTTAATCGTGCTGGATGTCATGCTGCCCAAGCTGAATGGCTTCGAGGTATGTAAAAGAATTCGCGACGAGTTGGATATTCCCATCCTTATGGTTACCGCCAGACGGGAGGATATTGACATTGTGCGCGGGCTGGGTCTTGGTGCGGATGATTATATGACCAAACCCTTTAAGCCCGCGGAACTGGTCGCCAGAGTAAAAGCCCATTTGTCTCGTTATGACCGTCTGAAGGGGCGTGGATCATCCACGAATGAACTGGAAATCAGGGGATTAAGGCTTAATCCTGACTCCCGCCGTGCTTTTATCAGGGATGTGGAGGTTACGCTGACAACCAAGGAATTTGATCTGCTTTATTTTCTGGCGCTGCACCCCAATCATGTATTCAGCAAGGATCAGCTCTTTGAAAGATTATGGGGGGTTGACTCTTTGGGAGATACTCAGACGGTAACCGTGCACATCCGCAAGCTCCGGGAAAAAATCGAAGAGGATTCAGCCAATCCGTTATACATTGAGACTCTTTGGGGTGCCGGATATCGTTTTCGTTCCTGAATTTTGTAAAAAGGTCTTAAGTCAACGCCAAGGGGGAGAAGGCATGGAAAGCATAGCCAAGCTAACTGGAGTGAGTAAAGAATTCCGAAACGGCAGGGGCATTAGCGGTGTGGATTTGATGCTGCAAAAAGGTGATATATACGGATTGCTTGGACCCAATGGTGCCGGCAAAACAACACTTCTGAAAATGCTGACCGGCCTGATTTCTCCGAGCTTTGGAAGCATTTCATTGTTTGGAGAAGATCTCGGGCAATCTTTTTCATCGAGTATGAGGAAGGTAGGCTGCATGATCGAATCGGCTGATTTTTACGATTATGTTACAGCGGGCCAATATCTGAAGCTGAATGCCAACTTTTATCCGGATATCCGGCCGCAGCGGATTGCTGAGGTGCTTGAGGCGGTTGGTCTTGCCTCTTTTGCCAAAGAAAAAATAAGGCACTACTCCACCGGCATGAAGCAAAAGCTTGCAATGGCCTCGTCCATCCTGCATAACCCGGAACTCGTGATCTGGGATGAGCCGACAAACGGACTGGATGTCGAAGGAGTGGTTCATTTTCGCGGTCTGGTTAAACAATTATCGGCTGAACAGGGGATCACCTTCCTGATTTCCAGCCACATGATTCATGAATTGGAGCAGCTTTGCAACAGAGTAGGCATTTTGCATCAAGGCGTTCTGGTTCGTGAAGGAAATGTGCAGGAACTGCTGACGGACAATATATCCCTGGAACAGTATTACATTGCCGAACTACAAAAAGGAAAGGAGCTGATGGAAAATGGACGGCTTGAGAGCAGGCCTTAAAAACGAATTGCAGCTTATGATTTATCGCAAAAAAACAATGTTCTTCTTCCTAGTTTCCGTCTTAATTCCAGTTCTGCTAATCTTGTTATTCCATGCTCTTCACCCTGTTCTGGGGCTGATTGCGGTCAGTCCTTCCTATCCGGTTCAAATGCTGGAGATCTACACGGTATTCTTAATTCCCTTGTTCATGTTTGTGGAGATTGCCGATTTATTTCCGCAGGAAATTTCATCACGCACATTGAAACTGGCGCTGCTGCGGCCTATAACGAGATTAGGCGCTTATTTGGCTAAATTTCTTGCCCTCGGTGTGGCAATCGGCGCATTGCTGCTGCTCTTGGGGACGGTAAGCACACTGTGCAATATTTTATTCGGAATTCCGGGTACGGGAAGTATAGACATCTTCGGATTGCTAAAAGCTTACGCAGCAGCTTTCCTGTCTATGCTGTCGCTTGCAGCCTTGTTCATATTCATCGCTCAATTTTTTCGCAGCGCCGGCGGATTTCTGGTATTTTCCATTCTGTTATACACCGGGGCCAAAACGGTTCCTTACTTTATAAACGGCTTCTCCTTTTTTTCCATAACATCATATACAGATTGGTATTCATTATGGTTAAGCCATACCGTCTCCACAGGCAGACTCGCCACCACATCCCTGTTCCTGCTATCCGGTTTGATTATGTTTTTAACGCTGGGCTATATCTTCTTTGATCGGAAGGAGGTTTAGCAGGGAATTGCTGTAAGATTCCATTCACTCTTTAAGTTAATGTAACTTAAGATTTTTTTAATAGTCACTTCATGGTAAATTTAGGATTATCACTTAGGATTAGCTTGTAAGATAAAACTAGAGTGAAGGGAAGATGCAAGGATGAAGAAGAAGTGGCTGTTGAGTGGAAGCGCAGTTGGAATTAGCGGTGCTATTATGTTAGCCACCGGTCTTACAGCGTTTGCGGGAACCTCAGGTTATGAAGATTATAAGGCTGCGCTAAAGAATACTGCACAGAATCTGGAAAGTGTTACTGTACAGGCTGATGCTGTCCTCAAGGACAACGGCACCCTGCTTAGCCAGGCACAGAGCAATTTGAAGGCAAGCCTGAAAAATGAAGCAGTGAGTGGAACAGTCAAGATTAACGGAAAGGTTGGTTCGCAGAACATCAGCGTCTACAGTCAGCCTGACGGAATAGTCTGGAAAAGCGATGCTTCGGATATTTATTATGTGAAGCAGGATAAGGCAGAGAAGAATGATCAGGAAGCAGGTAAAGAGACAAAGGATGCGGCTTGGCTTAGCAGTCAGGAAGAGACAGTAATTGATGCGCTGATCGGAAATTTAAAGAATGAAATCACTTCCACCTCAGAAAGTGACGGCTCCAAGAAAATTTCGCTTCAGCTTGAGAGCGCACAAATTCCGGCTGTTGTGCAAGCCCTCGCACCAGTTGCCTTCAAACATCTATCGAATCAGTCACAGTGGACTCGCCCTGGCGACAACGGGACGGCAGCGAAGGAAAGCGATCCGGGAGAGCTGTTTCACCAAAGTCTGTTTAACGCCAAGGACATTGCTCTGACGGATGGTGTGCAAATTCAAAGCATCAACCTGAATGCGGTGGTTAATCCAGCTAATGAAATTCAGCGCCAACAATTTGACATCACATTTACCGGCCAGGATGCCCAGGGAGTACCCCATACATTGACTGCAAGCCTGGACCTCCAGCTGTCTGCTTTTAATGGAACAACCCCTGATTCTATTGACTTAAGCGGTAAACAAGTGCAGCAAGTGAAGGACGATTATGAAGGCAGACACCACGAATAAACGAAGCGGAAATTAAAGATTTTATGGATTTCAAACGAGGCCGGTCAAGGGGTTCATCCTTGACCGGCTTCAGGCTGCCAGGAAAGTCTGGAACCGGAACAAGCAGCTTATGAAATACAGCCCTAGCGAGGTTAAGGCTTTATTTTTATGGAGTAGCAAATTTCCGTTCGGTTAAATCAGACTCCGGACCCAGATGAATTGACCGGTCGCTGATCGCCTCCACATCCTGATGGTCATGGGTGACGAACAGGCAGGTCATCTGCGCTTTCTTTAGAATGGCCCGCAGTTCGGAGCGGATCGCGTCCTTCAGCCCTGCATCCAGGTTGCTAAAGGGTTCGTCCATCAGCAGAACCTCCGGCTTCTGCGCCAGCGCCCGGGCGAGCGCCACCCTCTGCTGCTGTCCGCCGCTCAGCTCATGCGGGTAACGATCCTTGAATTCGCCCAGCTGGACAAGATCAAGCATGTCCTCCAGCCGCTTGGCCCGTTCTTTGCGGGGGAGACGGTGCAGGGCGAACTCGATATTTTTGCGGACGGTCATATGAGGGAACAGGGCGTAGTCCTGAAACACCATACCGACGCCCCGCCGCTCCGGCTGGATGTAGCAGCCCTCATTCACAACGGGAGCCCCGTTGATCTGAATCTCGCCGTCCGAAGGGATCTCCAGACCCGCAATCAGCCGCAGCAGCGTGCTTTTTCCGTTTCCGCTTGCGCCTACGATTCCGACGATATCCCCTTTTTCAATGGAACAGGAGAACCGGTCGATCACCGGGGACTTGCCCCGTCCATAAGAGAAGGATAAATTACGGATGTCTACGATACTCATTGCTCCCACCTCCTGTCTAAATAATGCATAACATAAACCGAGATCAAGCTGATGCCAATGATCAGCAAAGAGGGAATGGACGCCTCAAAAATCTGTTCATCGCTCGCATAACGGTAAGCTTTTGTCGCCAAAGTCTCGAAATTGAAGGGTCTAAGGATCAAGGCCAGCGGCAGCTCCTTGCAGATCTCCACAAAGGTCAAGAGGCACCCGCTCATCACCGCTCCCTTAATTAAAGGCAGATCCACCTTGAAAAAGGTTGCGGTCATTCCGTGCCCCAGCAGTCGGGACGCTTCCGTATATTTCCGGCCGATTTTCTCAAACCCGACTTCCACGGCGTTGTACCCCGTAGCCATAAACCGGATCACGTACCCCGCGATCAGCATCGCGATCGTTAGACTGAGCACCAGAGGGATTCCCCCGAGCGTGAGCTGATGATGGAAGGCCGCCCAGACTTTATCCAGCTTCAAAAAAACGACCAGCACACCGATGGCGATGATAGCCCCGGGCATCGAATATCCGGCGGTTACCGCCTTGGAAAGGACAAATGAAGCTGTGGAACGCGTCCGGTTCGCCCCGGCGGCAATCAGCGAAAAAATCATGATGATCAAGGTGGAGATGACAGCCACGAACAAGGTTTGATAGATCAGCCGGAACAATCCTGCGTTCCACATGCTGTCAAAGGTCCAGCCCGCCCATACGATTAATTGCAGAAGCGGGAACAAAAACGCCGCGCACCAAACGATCATACAGAACAGGCTAGCCGTCCACCCGCGAACTCCCGTTAAGCGCCTCGGTACAAGCGGCCTCGATTTACTCGTCGTCGAGCTGTAAGCGCGGCGTTTGCGCAGCAGCATTTCGACCAGGAACAAGCCGAGGACAATCATCATCAGCCAGGCGGCAAGGCGCATCGCCGAATCGGCGTCATACATCCCGAACCAGGTCTGGAAGATCGCCGTGGAGACGGTCTGTATGCCAAAATAGCTTGTGACCCCGTAATCGCTCAACACCTCAAAGATGACGAGGCTGATACTGCCCGCAATGGCCGGCCGGGACAAAGGAAGCGCGATCCGCAGGAATATCGACAGGCCGTTCCTTCCGAGCAGCCGGGCGTTCTCAATATATGAGGCGCTCTGTTTTTCCAGAAACGATTTGGTAATCAGATATACATAAGGAAATAAAAACAAGGTGAATACAAGGACCGCGCCCCGCATGGAGGAGACGGTAATAAGTTCCTGATTGGGAACAATTCCGAACCGGTTCCGAAGAGTGGTCTGGACAATGCCGGTGTAGCTGAACATCGTGCTGTATGTAAAGGCGGCGATGTATGGTGGAATGGCTAAAGGAAGAATCAGCGCCCACCTAAAGAACCGTTTTCCCGGAAAATCATAGACCGCCGTAAGCCAGGCCAGCGTTACCCCGAGCAATGCTGTCAGCACGGCAACCGTCAGCGTCAGCTGAACCGTCTGGGCGATATAATCTTTTACGAGGTACTGCCTGATTTGAACCCAATTGTCATTCGGCGGATTAAAGATCGAGAGCAGTACAAAAAGAATGGGCAGCAAAATAACTGCCGCCCCCGCCAAGCTTACGATTCGCCAACCGCTAAGGCGTCTTTTTATCTGTACCTTAACTGTGTTTAGATGCATATGTTATTTCCAGCCTGTTTTGTTCATGATTTCAATCGCTTTGGCATTATGAACGCCCAGTTTGTTGAAATCGATTTGCTGCGTTTTGAACGTTCCCCAGGATTTGAGCAGCTCGGGCAGCTCGGCTGTGGCATTCACAGGGAACTCGAAGTTTTCATTGGTAACCATCGTCTGCGCTTCGGTGCCGGTCAGGAATTCAATCAACTTGACGGCGTTTTCCTTGTTCTTGCTGTACTTGGTTACGCCTGCGCCGCTGATATTCACATGGGTGCCTGTTGTTTCCTGGTTCGGGAAGAAGACGCCGATGCTTTTGCCGACCTTCGCTTCTTCCGGATCATCCGAATTCATCAGCAGGCCCACGTAATAACTGTTCATCAATGCCACGTCCCCCACACCGGCGACAATCGCTTTGGCTTGATCGCGGTCGTTTCCTTCCGGAGTACGAGCCAGGTTCGCGACAAATCCTTTAGACCATTCTTCCGCTTTCGCTTCGCCGTTCAATTCAATGAACGAGGACAGCAGGGACTGGTTGTACAAGCTGGAGGATGGACGGACAAGCACTTTGCCTTTCCAGGCCGGGCTGGTCAGGTCTTCGTAGGTCGAGAGCTGCTCCGGCTTTACGCGATCCTTAGAGTAGACAATGACGCGGGCGCGGGTGGAGAGTCCAATCCACTGATTTTCCGGGTCGCGGAGTTCTTTCGGAACATTCTGGTCGATCGTTGCCGAAGTGACCGGCTGAAGCAGTCCAGCCTGCTTGGCATTGTTCAACACGCCGCCGTCTACCGTAAGGAACAGGTCGGCCTGCGTGCTTTCGCCTTCACGCTTCAGGCGCTCAATCAGTTCTTCCGCTTTGCCGTCAATCACGTTGACTTTGATTCCGGTTTCTTCCGTGAATTTCTTATACAGCAGCGCGTCCACATCATAGCTCCGTGCGGAATAAATATTGACCACTTGCTCCGCAGCCTGTGCGCTCGGCTTAGCCGTCGCTTCTGTATTCGCCGCACCACCGGCTTCACTCGCCTTGTCCGCTCCGCATCCGGCCAACAGACCGGCAGCAAGTACTCCCGTAAGCAATGGAGCAAAGAATTTACGCTTCACCATTTCCAAACATCCCCCTAGATAATGATTATTATTCTCAATTAGCAACATGATAACTTTAGTGCTTTCTTTATGTCAATAAGATTAACCTCAATTACTTCCGGAATTAATAATAGTGATTTTAAATAAGCACATTTTCGTCACAATCTCGCAATAGAGTTCCACATCCTGGGATTAGGGAGATATAGTTTACAATTTTGTTTCTACTTATTTTTCCATTATTAGTAGGTAGTACAAGATAAAAGTATGGAGAAACTATGTGATTTACATATAAAAAACAAAATTTATAAATAGGATTGACAGCCTTCTTTTTCATATATTAAAGTATTAATAGTTACAAAATATTAACTAGTTGCCGAATTTCGTTTTAGAAAACGGGGGAACCATTCCGGGTGAATTATTCTTGCAAGCAAGGGAGTATAGGGAACCTTTAACCGAACCCTCAGCTAACTCCGTAGGCACTGAAAGGGAGAACAACTCTGAAGAAAGTCATCGTATCGCTGTTAGCAGCCGCTGCTATCTTTACTTCCGCCGCACCCAGTACATATGCAAGTGAAGTTAAACTTGAAAGTGTCGTAAACCAAGTCGTGGGGACACCTTACCTTTATGGAGGGACTACTACTTCAGGGTTCGATTGTTCCGGATTCATCCTGTATGTATTAAAGAAATTTGATGTTGATGATCTGCCGCGCACTTCCCAGTCTCAAGCTCAGGTAGGAACTTCAGTAGCCAAAGAAGATCTGCGTGCCGGTGATTTGGTGTTTTTTAATACATTTGGCAGAGGGATTTCCCACGCAGGAATCTACATAGGTGATGGTCAATTTGCTCATTCCTCCAGCCGCAAGGGCGTAAGAATAAGCAAGCTGTCGGATGCATATTATCAAGACCGTTATGTTACCGCCCGCCGGGTGGTTGATGAGCAGAGTTATTCTAAGATGATTAGTGAATAGATAAAAATGAAGGACAAGCCCTTGGTATTTCACCGGGCTTGTCCTTTTTAAATTCCCCGCCCCGGGAATCCCGGTCTTGTTCAAGTTCCTGATTCTCCCGGTCACACTTCCCCGACAATCTCTCCGCAGCTTGAAAGATCATACCCGCCGAGCCCGCTTACTTCATGCTGGAATTCGGGCGACCGCAGAGTCGCGAGAAGCGCCTGGAAATGCGGCTTGTCCATATCCTCCTTGTAAAAGACGAGATCGTACCGCTCCTTCTTGAGCGGAATGAAATCGACGCCGGACACCTGCTGCGCCGCTTTCTCCGTTCCGATCCCCACATCGGCAATTCCCCTCGCGACGGCGCTGGCCACGGCGATATGGCTCATCTCTTCATGCCTGTAGCCCTGAATGGAATGGGCATCCGCGTTCATACTGCGCAGCCATTCGTCCAGCATGATGCGGGTTCCCGAACCTTTTTCCCGATTGGCCATGACGATTCCCGGTTCCAATAGACTCTCCCAGGAGCGCATATTCTTCGGGTTGCCGGGAGCGACATAGAATCCCTGATTGCGGAACACCAGATTAACGATGACGCACCGGTGCCCGGGCAGCAGTCTGCGGACATAAGGAGTATTGAATTCGTCGGTCTCTGCGTCCCATAAATGAGCGGCAGCGAGATTCGCAGTCCCCCGGTAAAGGGAGAGAAGTCCGTCAAGACTGCCCACATAGGAACGGAGGGAGCGGATGGAGGGATTTCTTTTTTCAATATGCCGGGAAAGCACGTCAAGGACAATATCCTGTCCGCATATGATGAGTCCGTGATTATCCAGAATAAGCTTCTCCATGGAAATCGCCGGCGCTTCGGGCTGATGCTTTGGAGCAGCACTGGACGGGCGGGTATAGGCCTCCAGGTCGGCGGGGGTAACCCGCAGCTTTTTTCCGATCCGGTAAGACGGAAGCTCTCCCCGTTTGATCAGGTCGTATACGGTGCCTTTGGATATTTTAAGGATTTTGGATACCTCTTCGGGTGAATAGGAAAGTGTGTTATCGGACATGTGGAATACATCACCTCGTCAATATTCGTTCATATCTTGCTCTTGTCAATCATTATAGGCTAGGATACACTTTTTTTAAATCTGGTTTTGTTATGTTTCGTGGCGTTTTGTTCGGTTTTGTGGGAGAGGAGCCGTTATTAATGAATGAAAAAGGGAAAAAATCACTGCTCGCCGTATTAACAGGAGCGCCAATCGGCTGTCTGGGCGGGTTAATCGGACTCGGCGGGGCGGAATTCCGCCTTCCAGTGCTGGTAGGATTGTTTAAATATTCGACGCGGCAGGCGGTTGCTTTCAATCTGGCCGTCAGCTTGATCACCCTGATCTCCTCGCTGGCTTTTCGTCTTCCTCAGGCTCCGATTAAGGAACTGACGGCCATCTTGCCGATCATTGCCTCTTTTATTGCCGGGGGGATGATTGGCGCTTACACGGGGGCGAACTACTCGAAGCGGCTGTCCGAACGGACGCTTGAGAAAGTCATTCTCATTCTGCTCGTTTCCATTGGCGTACTTCTTGTCGCGGAAGGCATCTCGCCGGTTGTCTCCAGCGGAATTGCGATGCCGCTGCCGGTTGCCGTGCTGGTGGGGATTGCTTTTGGGATAGGCATCGGGATTGTAAGCAGCTTGCTCGGGGTTGCCGGAGGGGAACTGATTATCCCAACTCTGCTGCTTGTGTTCGGGGTGGATATCAAGATAGCGGGGACCGCCAGCGTCCTGATTAGCCTGCCGACGGTGGTGATCGGGATGATCAGGCATGCTTCCAACGGGGCTTATGCAGAGAAAAAAGAATGGAAGGAACTGGTAGTTCCCATGGGGCTCGGTTCGATTTTGGGTTCGTTCATCGGCGGGCTCTTAATCGCTTACATCTCTTCCAGCCTGCTGAAATTGGTGCTGGGCTTCATACTGATTCTGTCTGCCATCAAGATGTTTACCAAAGCGCTCAAATCCGCACGGATAAGCACGGTTGCCGTTACGCCTCCCGCCGATGGGAAGCAATGATTTCCCGGACGCGCTTCAGCGTCTCCGCGAAATCCGTGCCGCCGTTATTCCACAGGACGGCGTCCGCAGGCTGCATATAGGCTTCGGTGAGCTCCTGCTCACGGGCCTTGCGCAGTCTGTTTGCCGTTTCGGCCGAGTCCCCGCCTCTTTCGGCCAGCCTTCTGGTCAGAGAGGCAAGGTCCGCGCCGATGTAGATCGCGAGGATATGCTCTTGGTAGCGCTCTTTCAGCGCAAGCACACCGGCAAGATCCAGGATGATATTGGCGTCCGCCGGACCGTTTATGGCTTCCTCGATGCTCGAACGCAGCGTTCCGTACCATTCTCCGTTATACTCGGTCCACTCGATCAGCTCGCCGCGCGCCATTTTCTCCCGGAAACTCTCTTTGTCCATGAACAGGTAATGTACACCGTCAATTTCATTCGCCCGCGCCGGGCGGGTGGTCGCCGTGATGATTCTGGGGAACCCGGGATTCGTGAGCTGCCGCTGAATTTCGGTTTTGCCGGAAGCGGATGGACCATACAGCACAACAATGCGTCCCAATACCAACACTCCTTTGTAGGGAAATGGATACAGAAAGTCGTAATCGGGTTAGTTATCCGCCGGACTGACAGACCAAACGGTTTATTCTTCCGGCGAAAGAAGCATTTCGATATGCGGAATTCCGTCTTCCAGGTAGACGTCCGACACCGGCTCGAAGCCGAAGGAGGCGTAGAAGTCTTGAAGGTAAGCCTGCGCATGGATCTTGACGCGGGTTTCCTGCAGGCTGTCTCTGACAAAAGCGAGCCCCCTGCCAAACAGCTCGCGTCCGAGGCCCGTTCCCCGGAGCTTCGGATCGACGATGAACCGGCCGACTGACGCTTCAGGATAAGCAACGCCCGGGGGCAGAATCCGGAGGTAGGCGACGATCTCGCCTTGATCCTCCAGGAACAGATGATGGCAGGCCGGGTCCTTGCCGTCCACTTCGGAATAGGGGCAGTTCTGTTCAACGACGAAAATATTGGTTCTTGCTTTCAAAATATTGTACAGCTCGAGATTGGACAGCTCGTCAAATGCTTTCAGATGCCAGTTCATCAACGCTCACCTCGTAAAGTCTTGGGATTTCAGGCCGCAGTTCAAAAATTGCCGCATCCGCTTCTGGCTTTCCGCTTCGGATCGGGTCATAATGGAACCAAGGATGTCTTAATGTCTATTAGTATAAAACTATTTTGTTGTATTTACAACAAAATATCAGAAATAGGAGCGTTGAAATGAGCGAGGTTTTACGTGAGATCGGGATGATTGCCAGAGCGTTCGACTCGATCAGTAATATCGAATTCAAGGAATTGGAGCTGACAAAGGGGCAATATTTGTATCTGGTCCGCATCTGCGAGCAGCCCGGGATCATCCAGGAGAAGCTGGCCGAGATGATCAAGGTGGACCGGACGACTGCGGCGCGCGCCATTGCCAAGCTGGAGCTTCAAGGGTTGATCGAGAAGCGCAGCGATCCGGACAACCGGAAAATCAAGAAGCTGTACCCAACCGCTAAAGGGGAAGAAGTGTATCCTTTTTTGAAAAGAGAAGCCGACTATTCCGACCAAACAGCCCTGGCGGGCTTGTCCGGCGAGGAAATCGAGACGCTGTACAAGCTCCTGAAGAGGGTAAGGCGGAACGTGGAACAGGACTGGGAATATGTAAAAAAAGGAAACAAGCGAAGCTATTAGGCTGCCCTCGCCAGCGCTTGCCCGCAGAGGAACAGCTAGGGGCGGGCGAGCAGCCTGTGCGGCAAAAATAAAGACGATGGCAGCCTCGCGTCCAAGCAAGCACCATCGCCTCCGTCCAAAAGGGAATCCTATTCTTCCTTCGGAATCAGTTCGAAAATTTCACCGGTTTCGAGAGCCACGATCAGCTTCAGCAGCCAGCGGTAATATTTCATCGCGTCCCCGATTTTGTTCTCGTCCTTAGTAAGCAGAGCAGCCAGCGCTTCATCCCCGGCGTACTCTTCTTTAATCGCCCGGATCTCGTTCAGAGATTTGGCTAGAGCGTTCATGTTGCTTTCCACCGCTTTTCTCCACTTAATCGAGAAATAATCACTGAAATTCTGGTACCAATCGGATGAGGCCTCGAATAAATCTTTCCGCGTTCCTTTCTCCCATACCTTATCAATCATTTTCAGATCAAGCAGCGTCCGCACACCGGTGCTCATGGACGTCTTGCTCATGCCCATCGATTTGCTCAGCTCGTCCAGCGTAACCGGACCCTGCTTGAAATACATATATCCGTACAAATGGCCGATGGACAGAGTCACGCCGTACAGATCCATGTTCTTGCCGATGGAATCGATGACGCGCTCGCGGGCCTTGCTGATTCTCTCTATTTGCTCGGGCGCGAGCCCTTCTAAATCATTCATGCCGTCTCCTCCTGCAGGAAGCTTTAAACTTTACAATCTCTCCTAGTGTATTGTAATCACTCCCCCTTATGAAGTAAAGAACCTGGTTCGGAACGGAATTTGGAGTAAAACAGAGTATTCTTTATGAAAAGTACGTAAAGTAAAAACTGTACGTTAAATTATAACGGTATATGCGCTTTGCTTCTCCTTCATGTCGTCCGTTAGACTATAACGAGTGAATTGACCCGGAAAAATACGGGAGAAGGAGGTCCATATGCCTATACTTGAAGTGAAGCAGCTTACGAAAATATTCGGTCAGGACGCCCGCAAAGGGCTTACGCTGCTGGAGCAGGGCTGGTCCAAGGAAAAAATCGCGAAGGAAGCCAAGCTGACGGTTGGAGTGAATCAGGCTGATTTTCATATTAAAGAAGGAGAAATTTTCGTCATTATGGGTTTGTCGGGCAGCGGCAAGTCGACGCTTGTCCGGCTGCTGAACCGGCTGATCGATCCAACGGCGGGGCAAGTCTTGTTCCGGGGGCGAGATGTGGTCAAGATGAATCCTGAAGAGCTTCGTCAGTTCCGCCGCAAAAATATCGGTATGGTGTTCCAGAAATTCGGCTTGTTCCCGCACCGGACGGTGCTCGGGAATGCCGAATACGGCCTGGAGGTGCAAGGTGTCGATAAAAAGAAACGCAGAGAGCTGGCGCAGCAGGCGCTGGAGCTGGTCGGCCTCGGCGGCTGGGAGAACCATCGTCCCGATCAGCTCAGCGGCGGGATGCAGCAGCGGGTCGGGCTGGCCCGGGGCCTTGCGAATGATCCGGACATTCTGCTGATGGATGAGGCGTTCAGCGCGCTTGATCCGCTGATCCGCAAGGATATGCAGCAGGAGCTTCTGGAGCTGCAGGACCGGGTGAAGAAGACGATTGTCTTCATTACGCATGATTTGGACGAAGCGCTGCGGATCGGCGACCGGATCGCCCTGATGAAGGACGGCGTTATTGTGCAGATCGGCACGCCGGAGGAAATTCTGATCCAGCCCGCCAACAAATATGTGGAGCGGTTCGTGGAGGATGTGGACTTGTCGAAGGTGCTGACAGCAGCCCATGTGATGAAGCAGCCGGAAATGATCCGGCCCGAACGCGGACCGCGCGTGGCGCTGCAGCTGATGCGCGACAGCGGCGTGTCCAGCCTGTATGTGGCCGACAAGGAGATGAAGCTGCTGGGCGTGATTACCGCCGATGACGCCGCGCGGGCGATTAAAGAGCAGCAGCCGATTGCGGATGTGATGCGGCGGGAAATCCCGCAGGTTCGACCTGAGGCGCTGCTGAATGAATTATTCGAGCTTATGGCGGAGTCGCACTTGCCGCTCGCCGTGGTCGATGAACATGACCGGCTGAAAGGTATTGTGATTAAGGGAGCTGTGCTGTCCGCCCTTGCGGGCAACGCGGTGCCGGAAGGAGGGCTTGCCTGATGAATATTCCGAAACTGCCGCTCGGCAGAATGGTGGAGAAGCTGGAGGAATGGCTGACGCTGTATTTCGGTCCGGTCTTTGATTTCATCCATTCCGTGATCGGAGGGATGGTAGAGGGGATTGAAACGCTCCTTACCTTTCTACCCGCACTGGTTGTTATTCTGCTAATAACGGCGCTTGCTTATTGGATTGGAAAATGGCGGCTTGCGCTGTTCGCGCTGATCGGGCTGCTGCTCATCGATAATCTCGGGCTGTGGGGGCCATCGATGCAGTCATTGGCGCTCGTGCTGGCGGCATCCGTGCTGGCCGTACTGATCGGCGTGCCCATCGGCATTCTATGCGCGCAGAGCGGGAAAGTAAAAAATATCGTCACGCCTGTTCTGGACTTCATGCAGACGATGCCCGCCTTCGTCTATTTGCTTCCGGCGGTGTCTTTTTTCTCGCTGGGCGTCGTTCCGGGTGTGATCGCTTCAATTATATTCGCGATTCCGCCGACGATTCGCCTGACGAATCTCGGCATCCGCCAGGTCTCTGCGGAGCTGGTTGAGGCCGCCGACGCATTCGGCTCGACACCGAAACAAAAGCTGTTCAAGCTGCAGCTTCCGATTGCCATGCCGACCATTATGGCCGGGATCAATCAGACGATCATGCTGTCTTTGTCGATGGTCGTCATCTCGTCCATGATCGGCGCGCAGGGAGTCGGTGCCTATGTGTACCGCGCCGTGTCGCAGGCCAACACCGGTGCCGGCTTCGAGGCGGGACTTGCGATTGTCGTACTCGCCATCCTGCTGGACCGCATGACGCAGAACGCGCTTAAAATTAAGCATAAATAGGAGGATTTACATTAATGAAGATGAGAAATCGCCGAAAGATTATGTCCATTACTCTGCCTTTGCTCCTGCTGGCCGCCGTTATGCTGGCAGGCTGCTCGTCCTCGGGGAGCGGCTCGCAAACCGTCAAGCTGGCTTACGTGGCCTGGGATTCCGAAATTGCCAGCACCTATGTCGTCAAGGAAGTGCTGGAGTCGAAGCTGAACAAGACGGTTGAGCTGCTTCAGGTTGACGCCGGTCCGATGTTCGCCGGGGTAGCGGGAGGAAGCGCTGACGCGATGGTTGCGGCCTGGCTGCCGAGCACGCATGCTTCCTATATTGAGAAATACGGAAAAGACCTGGAAGATTTGGGCGTGAATCTTGACGGAACAAAAATTGGACTGACGGTTCCGGCTTATATGAAAGTGGATTCGATTGAAGATCTGACTGACACAGCGGTCGCAGATTCGCTGGACCATAAAATTATCGGCATCGAGCCGGGCGCCGGCATTATGTCGGCCACGGAAAAAGCGCTGAAGGATTACAAGCTGGACGGCTATACGCTGGTGGAAAGCTCGTCGGCGCCGATGGCGCAGGAGCTGCAAAAGGCCTATGACGCCAACAAGCCGATTGTCGTCACCGGCTGGACGCCGCACTGGATGTTCGCAAATATGGACCTTAAATATCTGAACGATCCCAAAGGCGTATACGGCAGTGATGAACAGATTCACACATTGGTCCGTAAAGGTCTGAATGACGATCAGCCGGACGTTCACCGGTTCCTGGACCAGTTCCAGTGGACGCCAGAGGATATGGCGAAGGTCATGGTAGCCATTCAGGGCGGACAGTCTCCGGAGGAAGCGGCCAAGGCTTGGGTAGATGCCAACCCGGACAAAGTGAATGAATGGACGAAGGGTATAGAGTAAGCTTGTCTGACGGGATGCCCGGCGACAAGATGGAAGGCTGTTAAATAGAAGGGGATGTTCCAAAAAGCCGTGTGAACCGGCTGCGGGACATCCTTCTTTTTTGTACGGAATATGACCCTCATAGACCACACCCAGGATGTCAAACACCGTTTTCTTCTCGTATCGATGGAACTTGCGTCCATAAAAACACATAAGTTAATTCACAGGAACCGCACTACCAGAAAAAGGCCGGACTAATTGCTCCGATAACGTGCGGAGCTGTCGCGCCAGCGGAGAGGAAGTAGAGTAAACCACATGAATCATCCTGCCCGGAACCGTCTGTCCCAATCGCCGAATTTGAAAAGGAACGGATTCGTGGGACAAGATGGAGGGCAGGTTACCATATCCGTATAACGAATGAAAAAGACTCATTGTATCATAAATGAACGAACTGGGGATGAGGGTGTAGCCAAGCCCCATGCAGATAAGATTCAGCATCTCTCCCAGCAGTTGAATAAGTACAGGATCTGTAAGCTTCCGGATCGGAGAGCACGTGTAGAACAAGAAGCAAGTTATGTCTAACAGTCTGGGGTAATCGGTATACGAATCCGTAAACATTACATCCTCTTTCTTGGGAAGCAGCATCACCAGTTCCTCTTTATACATGGGGATAGATGCCAGATCGGTTCGGTAATGCCAATTTTGATTTTTTGAAGGATAGCTCATTTTTCCATATTAGGGTATAGTTTCATCTTGGCTTGATGGGCATGGGGTGGAACCAGCGAACGTGGCACCACCCGCAAAATGGACGCGGCGCAATATCGCCTCGGGCTTGCACGATGCGGTACCCGATGGGTCGAGACGAGAATGCTTTCCGCCTGCGACGCGAGCTGCCGGTTATTATCGTCGGCCAGGTGGGCTGTGTTAATCTTTCAGTTGGACTTTTTGGTTATTCTTGGAATTGCCTGCATAATCAAAAAGTGGTTCGCTAAGTTTGAATTCAAAGTCTTCTCTGTCAACTCTGCCAACAGTCATGTTGCTGTCATAAAGTTGCAAAAGAAAATGGGCCATTTCATCGCTTGTATGGTATTTACTAAACACGTTGTCATAGTCATACTCGCTCGTATTGTTGGCCACTTGTCCAAATTCGGTTTTGGTAGCCGCTGGTGCCAATACTTTAGCTTGTAATTTTGCATTGGCGGCTTTCAGTTCATGGGCCAACCCTTCAGTAAATGCACTGACATAAAACTTGGTAGCACAGTAGGTAACGGCCGTTGGCACGATTGTGTATCCACCAGCTGAAGATATATTGATTAATTGTGCGCCATCTACATCTTTATAATCACGTACATACAAGGACGAAAAGATAGTTAGGGCTTCCACGTTTAGGCGCAGCATGGTTTCAATCTTGTCCAAGTCTTGACCGGACACACTCTCATAGTTACCGAAACCTGCATTATTAATCCATGTTTCGATTTGATACGAATTTAACTCTCGATAGAGTTGATGGACGTTTTCACTGACAGATACATCCACTGCTTTTATCACAATATCCAGCTCAGGAGCTTCCTGCAAAATTTCTCTTTTCAGTTCGTTCAGATTGTGTTCACGGCGAGCAACAAGTATGATATTTTTCTTGCGTTTTGCGAAAGCCTTAGCTGTCGCGTAACCAATACCAGCGCTTGCTCCGGTAATAACTGTATATTTTCCTTGTGTACCCATATTAATCTTCCCCTTTCACTTGGCATACTGACCCCTAACCTATATTGCAATCATAATACTATTATGGATCAGCTTTGGCATCCTTATTATGCAACAAATGAAAAGACGAACGTTATCCCATTTTGCTCAAATGATTGCCTAATCCTCTCACAATCATTTACGTTACGTACGAATATGAATTATGATGGAACTATCAAGGATGGAGGAACGAGGAGGATCTTATGTCTGAACGAATATATAAACAGCAGGATGAGCTTGCCAAACTCATTGAGCGCTATTCAGGCCGGGACGGTGTTCACGCGACTGCTATTCCGTCTTTATTTTTCACTCGTCGATCTAAGGTTACTGGATCAAATTTTGGAGTTTACAATCCTTCCTTTTGCATTGTCGTTCAGGGTGTGAAGGAGGTATTGCTGGGACAAGAGCACTTTATTTACAGTCCTACCGATTACCTTGTTGCATCCGTTGATTTGCCGGTTACCGGACAAGTCATGGAAGCCTCCTCCCAAGTTCCGTATTTGTCTCTCAAACTCGAATTTAGCCCGGGTCAAATCTTAGAAATTTTAAGTGATTCTGAAATTCGAGTTGACCCGAAAGAAAACACTAAGCGAGGTATGTTTGTCAACCGGATGGAATTATCTTTGTTGGATGCGGTAATCAGGCTAGTTCGTTTGCTAGACAATCCTAAGGATATCCCGGTACTTGCTCCCCTCATCACGAAGGAAATTCTCTATAGGGTTCTGCAAGGACAGCATGGGGTTATGCTGGAACAAATTGCAATAGAAGGAAGCAGCACCAAACGAATCAGAGACGTTATCGAACATATCATGCATAACTATGATAGGTCTTTTCGGATTGAGGAGCTTTCGGAAATAGCGAATATGAGTGTTTCTTCGCTTCATAGACACTTTAAAGAGGTAACCGCTATGAGCCCTATTCAGTTTCAAAAACAACTGAGGCTGCAGGAAGCACGGCGTCTGTTATTATCCGAGTCAACAGATGCTGCGGATGTCGCATTCCGGGTAGGCTATGAAAGTCCGTCGCAATTCAGCCGTGAATATTCCCGAATGTTTGGTTTTTCACCTATACAAGATATAAAGCGCCTGAGGGAAATAAACGTATGAATCCCCTGCTGGGCGGAGGTTCAAACGCCTCTTCGAGTACGAAATTCCTCTGGAATGGACGCGGCAGACCGGGAAAACGATTGATTTTTCTTATATGCGCCGCTAGCATCTTACAGTGAAATAATAAGTATGCTATGATAAAAAGACTCATTAAATGATAGACTGCAATGAGTTTTGTTACAAAAACACCCCGTACGGGGTGTTTTCTTTCAAAATATATGAATATGATCAGAAGCAGGGCTGCTGGGTAAGGAGTACGTGAGAGGAGAGCACGCATGACAGACTTGGTAAACGCCTGGATTGATGGGCTGCTGCAGGTGCTGGGCCTTAGCGGACCCGCAATACTCTTGGTTACGATCCCGCTCGCGCTTCTTCAGAGCCTGTTCGGATTTTTCCCATTCGTTATATTGATCGTGCTGCATGTCTCGGTATTCGATGTCATCGGCGGGATGCTGATCAGTTGGCTGGTCTGTAACCTGGGAGGGCTGTTCATATTTTATCTGTCCCGGAGATTTTTGTTTCACTGGTTTGACCGGAAATGGGGCAGAAAGCTGAAACGATATGACAAATGGCAGCGATATTTGAACCGTTACGGCATCTGGACGCTGGTGCTGCTCCGGACGATACCGATTATTCCCAATAATGTGATTAATATTATGTCCGCGGTGTCTCCTCTGCCCCTCCCGGCTTTTATCTGGGGAACGGCGCTTGGAAATCTGTCCTATATCTGGCTGTTCGGTACGATCAGTTCTTCGCTTATTGTTCCGAGAGAGGAATGGGGTGTTTATCTGACCGGTTACGCCATGTTCATCATCGTGCTGCTTGCTCTCTTCATCTGGAAGCATTGGGGCCATCTGCAGGAGGATAAGCGGGAGCGGGTGATTTGATTTGTCTCTAAAAAATAGAACGCTTGTCCGGTGCGCCGCGCCGGATTAAGCGTTCTTCTTTTTTGGGCGGGCGGCGAATACGATACAGTAGAAGGCGGCTTGACCGCCGGAAGTGGCGGGAGGGGAGAGCGCTATGGGCAGAATTAAAAAATGGGGAAACCGGCGGCTGCAGCTTCCATCCGCCTTGCGCCTGCCGCGGATCAGCTGGACGCCGCCTGTCCGAAAAAGCCCGTTCAAGTCCGGGGGCTCCGGCATTTTTCGTCCTGTAAAACGGAGCTCGGGGAGCAGCGGATTCGGGGATGGGGGCTGGACGCCGCTGCGTTCCGGCGGGGCGCGTTTCAAGTCCAGACCCGCCAGGGCTTCGCGCCCTGCGGGTTTCTGGAGCAGACGGCCGGAAAGCGGCGAGCGGCTGGGGCAAGCGGCCGACGGACGGCGCCGCAGACCGCGAAGCCGCCGCAGGTTCTGGCTGCTGACGTTCCTGCTGCTGCTCAGCGCCGTGCTGTTCGGCCTCGGCTATGTGGAGCGGCATCTGACGCCGCCGATCGTCCATCTGGCGCAAATCCGGGTGAAGCAGGTCGCGACCGAGGCGATTAACAAGGCCATCGCCTCCCAGGTGGCAAGCGGCAGCAGCGCCGAGAAGCTGATCGACTGGAAGACGGACGGCGCAGGCAAAATCTCCGGCTTTATGCTCAACTATACGGAGCATATGCGCATTACTTCGCAGGCGACGGAGGTCATTCAAACCATCCTGGACGGCCTGCATAATCAGACCGAACATATTCCGCTCGGCCAGGCGCTGGATAGTCCGCTGATCGCTTCCTTCGGTCCGGATATTCCGATCAAGATCGAGCCGCAGGGCGCGGTCAAGGTCGAACTGAATACCCGCCAGCAGAATGCAGGTATCAATATGATCCTGGTTGAAGTCTACATCCATATCGTAACCGAGGTGGCGGTCGTCGTTCCGTTTGATATGGAGCCGCAGGTGGTCGATACGGAAATTCCCGTCTCTTATCTGATGGTCGTCGGGGATGTCCCGATGTATTATTACGACAACCAGGGCAGACCGGTAGGCGAGGGAAGCGCCGGCGCGCCGAGTATTGCGCTGCCCGCTCCGTCCTCCGGCGGCGGGGTAAGCACGCAGGGCTCTAGCGGCGGTGCGGTCCAGGGCGGGAGCGGCACGCAGGGGCCGGGGGCGCAGAGCGGCCCGGCGGCGGGCGGTCCGGCGGGGAGCGGTGCGAACGGCAGCGGCGTCACTGGAAGCGGCGGCGTGCCGTATCCAGCGCAGCCGGACGCGGGCGGTCGGTAGAGAGGCGCGCTGCGGCTGGGGCGGTCCGGCGGGGAGCGGCGCGAACGGCAGCGGCGTCACCGGAAGCGGCGGTGCGCCGTATCCAGCGCAGCCGGACGCGGGCGGCGGGTAGGAGACCGGCCGAAGATTTCCTTATTGAACGGGAATTTCTCCCGTTTATAAGCCGGAAATCTTTAGAATTTTCGAATAACTGGAAAAACTCCTGTTTATTTCTCTATTTTGTCTACTTTACGGGGCAGGGGAAAGAATAAGCTGGAGTTTTTCCGCCTTAATGTACTTTTTTGGATGAAATATGAGAATTAAGCCGGAGAATTTCCGTTACAGGTAATAGTCAAGAACGCCATTAGACAGTTCATAGCTGACTGCCCGTTCACTTTTGCCACGACGGACAGGGTTCAGTAAGCCTTTGGCGCACAGCTTTTTGAGAATTTGAACAGCCGTCTTGGAGTCTACTTCAAAATGCCGGGCGACATCCACCGGCCGTAGAGGTTTGGCGGCGTGAATGGCAAGCCGGAGTACCTCTTTTTCGGCAAGCACCGCTCTGGAGACGGGAGCAGCCGATGGCCGGTAGCGGCTCAGCACCATGCGCAGCAAGGTGACGCATAACTGCGGACGCTGTTCGATATCGTCATAGGCAAAGGAAATCACCTGGTATCCCATAGCGTGCAGAAAGGTCTCCCGGTTCAATTCATTGCAATACTTCATTCGGTCCATATCGCGCACATGCGGGCCAAATCCTTTGATTTCTATAATCAGCTTGGTGTATCCCGGGAGCCAGGCAAAATCGGCAAAATAAGACCTGCCCCGCCAATCCAACACTTCATACTCCGGATGCAGATTATTCATATGGCCCATCAAAGGCCACCAGACCTTTTCCAGAAACAGCGATTCAGCGCGCAGATGCCCCCTTTTCAACCTGGATTGGCGTTCTCCTGTCCGGTGTGCAAGATGATAATGAATAAACTGCTGGTAGGCTTCGTTAAAGTCCATTTTTTCCTCCCCAAAATAAAAAACGCCCCGGCTCACTCGGTTGAGTGAAACGGGACGTTCTTCGTCATAGCCCCATTATAATGCAGTTCTGCAATTACGGAAAGGAGAAGAAGTGTCGAATTTCCTCGTGAACCTTCGCCGTTTGGCCACGATCAGGACCGTTGTACATGCTCTCGCTGTTTAATCCCCCCCATACCCCAGTCATGAACAGCAATCCCCCATCATAGACGCCTATCACAGATACCAATGGAGGGCCACACTGGCCGAAAAGCCGATATGCTGCATGCTGTGAACCAGGCGGGAGGACTGGTATCTACGATACCCTCTGGCGGCGCGACGATCCGATCCGCCAAGTCTTAACGAAATCTTTATACGGCGTCCGGGTTTCTTAACACTGTATTTATACGCCCGCTGGTAATATGAAACTCGTAAAGAGAAGCGAAATGGAGGAGCGGAAATGGCGACGGTAGTGATAATCGCAGGGCTGGCCGCAGCCGCAATGTTTGGGTATTTGCTCTATGTCTTATTCTGGGGTGATGGGAAATGAGAGAGGCGATGCTTCAGGATCTGCTGTTTCTCGTACTGCTAGTGGGGCTGTCCGTTCCGCTCGGCGTGTATATTTACAAGGTGATGATGGGAGAAAAGGTATTCTTGTCCCGAGTTATGCAGCCGGTGGAGCGGGGGATTTACCGGATCATCGGGGTTAGAGAGGACGATGATATGAGCCCGGGCCAATATACGGGCGCGGTGCTTATTTTTAGCGGAATCGGTCTGATCGCTTTGTTCCTGCTTCTGATGGCGCAGGGCCTGCTTCCGCTTAATCCGGAGCATCAGAAGGCCATGAGCTGGGATCTGGCGTTCAACACGGCGGTCAGCTTCGTTACCAATACGAACTGGCAGGCGTATTCCGGCGAGTCGGCTTTGTCGTATCTGACACAGAGCTTGGGGCTCACGGTGCAAAATTTTGTGTCTGCCGGGATGGGCATCGCGGTGCTGTTCGCTCTCATCCGGGGCTTTATCCGCAAATCTCAAGGGACGGTCGGGAACTTCTGGAAAGACATGGTCCGCATTCATATCTACGTGCTGATTCCGCTTTCCGCTATCCTTGCGCTGCTGCTGGTATCTCAAGGGGTTGTGCAGACTCTCTCCCCTTATGCGCATGTTACGAACCTGGAGAACAGTGCCGCAAGCATCGTGCCGCTTGGTCCGGCGGCAAGCCAGATCGCCATTAAGCAGCTCGGCACGAACGGCGGCGGCTTTTTCGGAATGAACTCGGCGTTTCCGCTTGAGAATCCGACCGCGTTCTCCAACCTGCTTCAACTGCTGTCCATTTTGCTGATTCCCGCCTCGTTATGCGTGTCGTTCGGGAGGGCGGTCAAGGACCGGGGACAGGGCCGTGTCATTTACGCGGCAATGCTGATTCTGTTCATCCTGTGTCTTGTTGGAATTACGGCCAGCGAATGGTACGGAGCGCCCTTGATACATGGGGTAGCCTCTTCAGGGAATATGGAGGGAAAAGAAGTTGTTCACGGCGTCGGAACGTCGGCACTCTGGGCGGCGGCGACTACGGCGGCATCCAACGGATCGGTCAATGCGATGCACGACAGCTTTACTCCGCTGGCGGGCGGCTTGCTGCTGTTCCTGATGCAGCTGGGAGAAATCGTGTTCGGCGGCGTGGGCAGCGGGCTGTACGGCATGCTCGCCTTCGTGATTCTGACCGTATTTATCGCGGGGCTGATGGTCGGGCGGACGCCGGAGTATCTGGGCAAAAAAATTGCGCCGTTCGAGATGAAAATGGTCTGCCTGATCGTGCTGGCGCCGCCGCTGCTGACGCTGTTTGGAACCGCAGCCGCCGTGCTGATGCCGCAGGCAGGAACGTGGCTGACCAATTCGGGCGCGCATGGCTTTTCGGAAATCCTGTATGCCTTCACTTCGCTTGGGAACAACAACGGCAGCGCCTTCGGCGGCTATGCGGCGAATAATGCGTTCACCAACATCGTCGGCGGGCTCGTTATGCTGATGGTGCGCTACATTCCGATGGTGGGAGTGATCTATCTGGCGGGCAGCCTGTCCGGCAAGAAAAGTGTGGCGGCGGGCGAAGGCACGCTGTCCACGAGCAGCGCAATGTTTGCCTTTTTGCTGATTGCGATCATTTTGCTGATCGGCGCGCTCAGTTTTTTGCCTGCACTTGCACTCGGACCGATTGCCGATTACTTTACGAACCGCGGTTTAAGCTGATATAGAGGTGTGATAACAATGGGAGAAAATAATAAACAACCGTCTATTTTATATGATGCGCTCCGTCAATCCTTCGTGAAGCTGTCGCCGCGCATTCAGGTGAAAAACCCGGTGATGCTGGTCGTTTACGCCGGAGCCTGGTTTACAACACTGTTGTATCTGCTGGCTTTTGCCGGGATTCGGGATGAAGCCGCCGGGTACACGCTGGCGATTGCGCTGATTCTCTGGTTTACCGTCCTGTTCGCCAATTTTGCCGAGGCGATCGCGGAAGGGAGAGGCCGGGCGCAGGCAGACAGCCTGCGCAGCGCAAGGAAAGAGGTCAAAGCCAAGAAATTGAAGTCCGCCGCAAACCGCGAAGAATATACGGAGGTGCTGTCCGACAAGCTGCTGAAAGGCGATATCGTCTTGGTGGAAGCCGGGGAGCAAATTCCAATGGACGGTGAGGTCATTGAGGGAGCGGCTTCGGTTGACGAGAGCGCGATCACCGGCGAATCCGCGCCTGTTATCCGTGAATCCGGGGGCGACCGCAGCGCGGTAACCGGCGGAACGACGGTCGTGTCCGACTGGCTCATCATCCGGGTGACGGCGGAAGCGGGGAACAGCTTTCTGGACAAAATGATCGCCATGGTCGAAGGCGCCTCCCGCAAAAAAACACCGAATGAAATCGCCTTGCAAATCCTGCTCGTCAGCTTGACGATCATATTCCTGGTCGTCTGCGCTTCCCTGCTGCCGTTCTCATCCTTCGCCAGCCGCCAGGCGGGAACGGGCGCGCCCGTATCGCTGACCAACATCATCGCGCTGCTCGTTTGTCTGGCGCCGACCACGATTGGCGCGCTGCTGTCGTCCATCGGGATCGCGGGCATGAGCCGGTTGAACCGGGCCAATGTGCTGGCGATGAGCGGCCGGGCGATTGAAGCGGCCGGTGACGTCGACGTGCTGCTGCTTGACAAGACGGGCACGATTACGCTTGGCAACCGGCAGGCCAGCGAATTCATCCCGGTCCCCGGCGTGACCGAAGAGGAGCTGGCCGATTCGGCCCAGCTTTCCTCGCTCGCGGACGAGACGCCGGAAGGACGGAGCATCGTCATTCTGGCTAAGGAGAGATTCGGCATACGGGGCCGGGATTTGGCGAAGCTTAACGCGACATTCGTGGAGTTCACGGCCAAGACGAGAATGAGCGGCATCGATTACCAGGGCAGTGAGATTCGCAAAGGGGCGGCGGACGCCGTCAAGGCTTACGTTCAAGCGAAAGGCGGGGTTTACCCGCAGGAATGTGAAGAGATTGTAAAACAGGTGGCGACCGCCGGAGGCACTCCGCTGGTTGTGGCCCGGAACGGCAGGGTGCTCGGCGTCGTTCATTTGAAGGACATCGTCAAGAACGGCGTCAAAGAACGCTTTGACGACCTGCGGAAGATGGGCATCAAGACGATCATGATTACCGGCGACAATCCGATGACGGCCGCCGCCATCGCAGCCGAGGCGGGCGTGGATGATTTTCTGGCCGAGGCTACGCCGGAAGCGAAGCTTGCGCTGATCCGCGATTATCAGTCCAAGGGCCATCTGGTGGCAATGACCGGGGATGGAACCAACGATGCGCCAGCGCTCGCCCAGGCGGATGTCGCGGTTGCCATGAATACGGGAACGCAGGCGGCCAAGGAGGCCGGGAATATGGTCGATCTCGATTCCAATCCGACCAAGCTGATTGAGATTGTGCGGATAGGCAAGCAGCTTCTCATGACCCGGGGGGCGCTGACCACCTTCAGCGTAGCCAATGACGTCGCCAAATATTTTGCCATTATTCCCGTGCTGTTCTTCGGCATCTATCCGCAGCTTACGGCGCTGAACGTCATGGGGCTTAGCAGCGCTAAAAGCTCCATTTTATCAGCCATTATCTATAATGCGGTTATTATCATCCTGCTTATTCCCCTTTCCCTCAAAGGGGTCAAGTACAAGGAAATGCCCGCCCGGAAACTGCTGCAACGAAATATTTGGATCTACGGTCTCGGAGGTATAGCCGCGCCGTTCGCCGCCATTAAGCTGATTGATCTACTTCTGACCGCTTGCGGTCTCGCATGAGGTGAATGAATATGAAACGCAGCTTCAAAATATTGCGTCCCGCCCTGTTAAGCTTCATTGTTATGACCGTGCTATGCGGTATAATTTATCCTGGAGTCATTACGGCTTTGTCTCAGTCGCTTATGCCAAGCCAGGCGAACGGCAGTCTGATCACGGTAAAATTAAAAGACGGCGCCTCCCGTACGTTGGGCTCGGCGCTGATCGGTCAGCCCTTCACGGAAGTCCGGTATTTAATCGGCAGACCGATGGGCGTCAGCAACCTGTCGCCGACAAGCGGCGAGCAGCAGGGCAAGGTTCGGGAGAGAGCGGCCTGGTGGGGCAGTCTCGACCCGGTGAATAAGCAGGATATTCCCGCCGAACTTGTGACCGCGTCCGGCAGCGGCGTCGATCCCAACCTGTCGCCGGCAGCCGCTAAGTATCAGGCCGCCCGCATCGCCCGGGCAAGAGGCATCCCCGTGAAGACGGTGAATGAAATGATCGACAAGTATACAACGGCCCGCTTTCTCGGCGTCTTTGGCGAACCGGCGGTAAATGTGCTGAAGGTTAATCTGGCGCTGGACGGTCTGCTCTGATCTGATTGACGAGGGCAGCTTAAAGCCTGCGGCTCTTCTAAAATCTGCGGGAAACGGTGAAGGCCTCTATCCGTATGCCGTCCTCTTTTAGAGGACGGCGCAGCCGTTTCTTCTAAAGGCGGTGTACCATGTTATCTTATCAGGACGAACGCCCGGACCCCGATGAACTGTTGAAGGATATGCCTTCCGAGCCGGGCACAAGGACCGGCAAGCTCAAAATCTTCTTCGGTTATGCCGCCGGTGTCGGGAAGACGTACGCCATGCTGGACGATGCCAGGGAGCAATTGCAGCGCGGGGTCGACGTGCTGGTCGGATATGTTGAGCCCCATACCCGCCCGGAAACGCTGCAGTTGCTCGAAGGGCTCCCGACGCTGCCCCCCAAAGTCGTGGAACATAAGCATATCCGTCTGCGCGAGTTCGATCTGGATCAGGCGCTGGAGCGTAAGCCGGAGCTTATCCTCGTTGACGAGCTTGCGCATTCCAATGCGGACGGCGTGCGGAACAAGAAGCGCTACCAGGATATTGAGGAGCTGCTTCAGGCGGGAATCGACGTATATACAACGGTTAACGTCCAGCATATCGAGAGCTTGAACGATGTGGTCCAGGGAATTACAAAGATCGTTGTGCGGGAGACGATTCCCGATTATGTGTTTGACGGCGCGGACAAGGTCAAGCTGATCGATATCGACCCGGATGAGCTGCTCAAACGCTTTACCGAGGGTAAAATCTATCGCCCCGAGCGTGCGGCGGCGGCGATGGATCATTTTTTCACCAATAGCAATCTTAGACTGCTGCGTGAAATCGCAATGAGGAAGGCGGCGGACCGGATCAGCCACGACAATTTGTCCGAGCGCCGGACTCCCGGGAAGTCTGCGGGCATCAAATGGCTGGTCTGCATCAGCCCGTCGCCAACCTCCGCCAAGTGTATCCGGTGGACGGCCCGTACGGCCGAAGCGTTTCACGCCCCATGGACGGCGGTCTATGTGGAACGCGCGGACACCGAACAAGGGGGCGGCTTCCCGGATAAGAGCATCCGCGATAATATGGAGCTTGCGGAGCGGCTTGGCGCCGAGGTTGTTACGTTGAGCGGATACGATGTGGCTTCCTCCATAACGGAATACGCCAAGCTGTCGGATATTACGAATATCGTCATTGGTAAGAGCCGGACCAAGAAGCGCTTCGGCCGCCGGTTTGAGATGGCCCTGGAGGATAAGCTGCTGTCGAGGCTGCCTCAGACGGAAATTCATATCATTCCCGACAGCGCCGCGCTGAAGCCGTACCGAAAGCCGAAAGTCCGCTTGCCAGCCGACCGCTTGTATTTTTCCCGGGCTGACACGCTGAAGGCGCTGGGCATTCTGGCCGCGGCTACCCTTTGTTCTTTCGGGCTGCACAGGATTGATGTCGGCGACCAGAATATTATCATGGTCTATATTTTATCGGTGCTGATTATCTCGCGGATCACGACCGGCTATGCCTACGGCGTGGCCGCTTCCGTGCTCAGCGTCTTAATGTTCAACTTTCTGTTCACTTATCCGTATTTTTCATTCTCGGCGGTTCAAGCGGGGTATCCGCTGACATTCGCGATAATGCTCGTCGTGGCCCTGACAACCAGCGCGTTGACGGTTCGCAACCGGATGCAGACGCGCGTGGCGGTGGAGCGGGAGCGGCGGACCGAGGTGCTGTACGAAATCAATAAAAAGCTGCTGATTACCCGCGAGTTGGAGCAGATCGTTACGCTGACAAGCAGCTATATCGTTAAGCTGTTTGGCCGTTCCGTTATTTTTTATACGAGCGATCCGGCGGACGGAAAGGCAGGAAGCCTGCTGGCGGTAGAAGGCGAGGATGCTTCCCTCCTGCAAACCTCCGAGGAGGCGGCGGTGGCTCATTGGGTGTTCGCCAACCAGAAGCGCGCCGGAGCGGGAACGGATACGCTGCAGGGCGCAGGCGGATTTTATATGCCGGTCATTTCCCAGAGCCGCGTGCTGGGCGTCATCGGCATCTCCTGCTTTGGTGGGGCTTTGCTGGGACCCGGCCAACGGTCATTCTTGCGGATGATCGCCTCTCAGGTGGCGATGGCACTCGAGCGGCAGCGCCTGTCCGACGAACAGCGCCGCATCCTGCTTGACTCCGAGAAGGAAAAAATGCGCAGTAATCTGCTGCGGGCGATCTCGCATGACCTGCGTACACCGCTGACGGGCATACTTGGGGCAAGCTCGGCGATGCTGGAGAGCGGCGATGCATTGAACCAGGAGGTCAAAGGGCAGCTTCTTCAGCATATTAAGGAAGATTCCCAGTGGCTGATCCGAATGGTGGAAAATTTGCTTTCGGTCACGCGGATCAAGGAAGGCAGCGTCGATGTCAGCAAAACGGCGGAAGCAGCGGAGGAAATTGTCGCTGAGGCCATCAGCCGAATCCGAAGCCGGTTCAAGGACCGGAACATTAACGTCAAGGTGCCCGATGAGCTGCTGATGGTGCCGATGGACGGCACGCTGATCGAGCAGGTTATTATCAATCTTGTGGAGAATGCGATCAAGCATTCCGGGGAGAATACGCTGGTCGAGGTCACCTTAATGAGAAAAGGCAATAACGCGGTGCTGGAGGTGAGCGACAACGGGGAGGGCATCGACGAGCGGGAGCTGCCACATCTGTTCGACAGCTATGCCGCATCCGGCGGCAGAAGCCCTGATTCCTCGCGGGGAATGGGAATCGGCCTGTCCATCTGTATGTCCATCGTTAAAGCCCACCGGGGTAAACTGGAGGCAGAGAACAAACGAAGCGGCGGAGCGGTGTTCCGCGTCATACTGCCGCTGGAGGAGGTATCCGATGAATGGAAAAATCCTGATTCTGGTCGTCGAGGATGAGGCGGGAATCAGCACCTATATTTCGACCGTATTGAACTCGAACGACTATGCCGTACTCCGGACGGATAAAGGGGAGGAAGCCGTCTCCTTGGCAGCCTCGCATCATCCCGATCTCATGCTGCTCGATCTCGGCTTGCCGGATATCGACGGCATTGAGGTGCTGCGGCGGGTCCGTGAGTGGAGCAGCATGCCCATCGTCGTCGTCTCGGCGCGCGGTCATGAGCGGGAGAAGGTGGAGGCGCTCGATCTTGGCGCGGACGATTATATTACAAAGCCTTTTGGCACTTCGGAGCTGCTCGCCCGTATCCGGACCGCCATCCGCCATAACCGGCAGGGCGAGGGCAGCCCGGCGCAGGAGAAGATCAGCATCGGCCAGATGTCGATTGATTACGAGAAACGAACGGTAACCGTCGAGGGCCGGGAGATTCATTTTACGCCAATCGAATATAAGATTATTACGCTACTCGCAAGGCATGCCGGGAAGGTGCTGACCCATGATTTTCTGATTCGGGAAATATGGGGGCCTTATACGAACGAGAATCAGACGCTGAGGGTGAATATGGCCAATATCCGCAGAAAGATTGAAGCCAA
Organism: Paenibacillus durus ATCC 35681; assembly: GCF_000993825.1. NCBI lineage: Bacteria > Bacillati > Bacillota > Bacilli > Caryophanales > Paenibacillaceae > Paenibacillus > Paenibacillus durus. The sequence continues at coordinate 3,893,817 of NZ_CP011114.1, read as the reverse complement.
TCCGGCGGAGCCTAAATACATCGTCACGGAGGTGGGCGTGGGATACCGGATGAAGGACGGCGATCATCTGTGAAGCTGCCCGGAGCGGGCGAACCGCCGCGAAAAGAGGAATGGTCATGGAAGCAAAACCCAAGGCCATTCCCTCATATTTGGCTCGATAATTAGGATTGACAATTAATCCGATGTCATGTTAAGGTCATTTTAATCTAATAAACCTAGTATTTATATTGGATTTATCATATATTATATCCGTACTTTTCAATAAATATTGATATGGGCGGCCACTCGCTTGTATCCCCTATATTGCCCCCCACCTCCCCCCGTTCCAAATATTCGAAATTGCGCAACGTTACTTTCCGCATGTCCGGTGTTTCATTTCTTTTGCGGTAACAATTTTTTGCGTTGCTTGCAAGAAGCAGGTAAGAAATGAGGTGAAATGCAGCGATGAATATATTAATTGTTGAAGACGAAGAGTCTATCCGAGAGGTCCTGAAATCCTATTTGGTTAAAGAGGGATGGACGGTTTACACGTTATCAAACGGGCTTGAAGCGTTAAGGCTTGTTCAGACGCATAAGCTGGATCTGATTATTCTCGATTTGATGATTCCCGGATTGCCCGGTGAAGAAGTGTGCCGTCGTACGCGGCAAATTTCTAACGTGCCTTTGTTTATGCTTACCTCCAAAGCATTTGAAAGCGACACGATCAACGGGCTCAATCTGGGGGCGGATGAATACATCACGAAGCCGTTTCGCATGAAAGAAGTGATCGCCCGCATCCATGCCTTTAACAGGAGAATGAGAATGATTACGGCCGGCACCTCCAATTTGATGTCATTCAATAACCGCAAGTTTGTCATCAACTTCGACACGATGGAAGTGTTCATTAATGGAAATTCGGTCAACCTGACCCTTACGGAGTTCAAGATGCTCAGCATTCTCGTAAAGAAATCCGGTAAAATTTACAGCAGGCACGACTTATCGTATGAAGTGATGGGGTACCGGTCAATCGGGGACGGACGTGCGACGGATGCGCATATCAAGAACATAAGAAGAAAGATCGAGGAAGATCCGAAGAACCCTGTGTATATCGTAACGAAAATAGGCGCCGGCTATAAATTCAATTTGCGGCCGGATGATGAGATATGATTGCAAAACAAAGGTTCGTAAGCAAAACAGAATTTGTTTTGTTTGCGGCCTTTTCCTGTCTGGCTATGATTCTCTTCATCGTGTTTTATTTTACCGTGTTGTCTATTTCCGATTCATCTCTGGCCCAGTACAAAAAACAGTACCTGGAAGATCAGAGCTATAAGCTGGCATTTACGATACGCGACAAATTGACGGAAGAACCGCTCTCGGACCTGCAAGCCGAAAGGATTGCGGCAAGCGCGCGGCAGTTTTCAGCCGAAGTGCGTTATTTTTCTCCGGATGGTGAAACGTTATGGTTCGACTCTTTTCAATCAGGGGAACCATTCGCCGAGCCTTTTGCCGTGCAGATCCCCATGTATGTCAATGGGCAGCTGACCGGAAACCTGCATGCGTATTATGACTTAAGCCGGAATACCGCGCTCCCCTTTCTTAGCGAGCTTCAACGAAACATGAAGCGGAGAAATAACTTTTTGTTCGCAATCTTCCTTTGTCTTGTTTTGGGGCTCAACTATTATTTGGCGCGTAAACTGGCAAAACCGTTGAAACCGGTAAGCAGGTCGGCGGAGAGCATCGTCTCAGGCAGCCGCGATGTCATCGTTGGGCCGAAGAGGCCCGCCGAGGTTGCACAGCTTGTTCATACGATCAATCATTTGGTGCTTGAGTTTAACCGTCAGGAAGAATGGAGGAAACAGCTCATGCAGGATTTGACGCATGAACTGCGGACGCCGCTTACTTCAGTGCTCTCCAGATTGGAAGCGCTCATTGATGGAGTTTACCCCGCATCCGAAGAGAACTTCAATAAAATATACGCCGAGATAGACCGGCTGTACCGGATGGTCAACGATATGCAGAAATTGTCAGAGGCCGAAGCGGCCCGCTTTCAATTAAATATGCGGCCGGTTAATCTTTCACAGCTCGTGAATGATGTGTATGAAAGCTTTTTGTTTATAGCCAAGGAAAAAGACATTTCGTTTATTTTGCATCCGCTGCATGCGCCGTGCATCGTGGAAGCCGATCCGGATCGCATGATCCAGGTGTTGTCCAATCTGATCTCGAATGCGTTCAAATATTCGCCGTCCGGCGGCAAGGTTGAGATCGGTATTACCGCATCGGACGATTCGATTACCATTTATTGCTTGGATAACGGGATCGGCATGAAGAAAGAGGATCTGGGGTACATATTTAACCGCTTTTATCGGGTAGATAAATCACGCTCGCGCAGCAGTGGCGGTCTGGGAGTAGGCCTAAGCATTGTAAAAGCATTGGTGGACGCTCATGGGGGAAGCATTGAGGTGAACAGCAGGTTTGGCGCAGGCTCGACGTTTGTAGTGTCCATTCCGCGAATCGAACGAAAACACAGGGGGAAATCATGACGATCTGAGTCGTTGCCGAACGAATGTGTGTCCGTAATAACCAAGTAAATTAATGGGGTAACCAAAATATTCACACTACATTCACACCAGCTTTGCTATTTTTACATTATATAAAATGAACTTGAAAAAATGACATCAGGGTAAGGAGTAACGAAGGGGAAGTTTGGAACTGTAGGAGCGATAGCGACCGCCCGAAAGCTTTCCGGAGGAAAGCTCGCTTCGAAAGCATAGGCTGTCTCCGGATTTCATCCGCGAAGAGCGGTTAATTATCAAGAAATCTGGAAACAACAGCGGCCGGAAGTCCAAACATTCCTCGAAGTTACGAACGATACCCAAATGGGAAAATCTCAAGTTCATTTTATATAGCGAAACAATACTGGAGCAAATCAAGCTGCTCGGACATTGAATTGAGCGTTTGCGGAGGGATTTGGCGGTATGGCTGGCATTCTGTTTAATCACGTTTATAAACGATATGGGAAGTATAAAGAAGTTGTGGTAAACGACTTTAATCTTGCCGTGAACGATCAGGAATTTCTCGTATTTGTAGGGCCCTCCGGATGCGGAAAATCGACAACGCTGCGCATGCTCGCGGGACTTGAGGATATTTCCGAAGGTGAAATTTATATTGGCGATAAGCTTGTTAACCATGAGCCCCCCAAAAACCGGAATATTTCCATGGTGTTCCAAAATTATGCTCTCTATCCGAATCTGACCGTGTATGAGAACATTGCATTCGGTCTTCGGGTGCGTAAAGTTCCGAAACATGAAATTGACCTTTCTGTTAAACGGGCGGCGAGGGTGCTGGAAATTGAAAGTTTTTTGGACCGGAAGCCAAGCGATCTTTCCGGGGGACAGAGACAGAGAGTTGCGCTTGGACGCGCAATCGTGCGCACGCCGGAAGTGTTTCTGATGGACGAGCCGCTATCCAATCTTGATGCAAAGCTTCGCGTGCAAATGCGATCAGAAATTATCCGGCTTCATAAGAAGATCGGGGTTACGACGATTTATGTGACGCATGATCAGATCGAAGCGATGACGATGGGCGATCGGGTTGTCGTCATGAACAAAGGGGTTATTCAACAAGTCGATACGCCGGAACGAATCTATGAGCGGCCGGTTAATATGTTTGTCGCCAGCTTTATCGGCAATCTGCCAATGAATTTCATTGAGGGAAAACTGAGAGAAAATGACGGGTATCTGGATTTTTGTACAAATCGCGGTTCATTGCGTTTAACTGCGGGACAGGCTGCCCGGCTTAGGAAAAGCCGGCTGATCAACCGGGATATCACGATGGGGATTCGCGCGGAACATATCAGTTTTGACGAGGCGGCTATCGAAGCGAATCCCCATTCTTTAATGACCGGCTTCACGATGTTTAACGAATTTGTCGGGTCTGACCGTTTCTACCATATGGATATCCGCAGCGGCAAATTATTGATCGCACGCAGTCAATGCCTCCGTGAAGAAGGCGAACGGGTAACGATGGCAATAGATATGGAGAAGGCGCTGTTTTTTAACAAGGATACCGAGATGCTGTTGACCGAATGAGAGGTGCAACTGGATGTGGCTATTAAACAAATGCGGGTCAAATGGGTTGTTATCATAGTGTGCGTGCTGCTTGCCGGCGCAGCGGGCGGCTACAGGCTGTTTGCCCCGAGCGGCGTTTCGGCCGGTTCCGGGAGCGCACTCCTGGAGACGGGCTCTCCCGCCGCCGGCGCACTCGGCACCTCCGACCCGGCGGTGGAACCGTACTTCTCACAGGCTCTTGCAGCATGGAAGGAACAGGGCCTGCCGAACGGAGCCGGAAGCATTGCCATTCCCGCCGCGCATCCGGTTAACAAGTCGCCGGATGCAGGCGTGATAACAGGCCCCTACGCGGGCAAAGACAACGTGCTCAAGTGGACGAGCCAGCGCGGATGGGTGGAGTACAACGTTGACGTGCCGCAGGCCGGGCTGTATGAGCTGGCGCTTCAATATTATCCGCTGCCGGGAGAGGAAGGCGGAGGACGCCAGCCGCTGGCGCTGTCGCTGCAAATCAACGGCGGGTTCCAGTTCCGCGAAGCGCGTTCGCTGCTGTTCGAGCGGGAGTTCGAGGATGCTCAGCAAGGACAGAAATGCGCCGGAGGCCATTGTCACGCGTAGCAAAGCTGAGGAGATTTCAGGCTGGAAGACGAAGAAGCTGTCCGAAGGCGGCGCCTATGCGACGCCGTTTGTATGGAAATTCAAGCAAGGGGCCAATATACTGCGCATTGGAGCGCTGAAAGAGACGGCCGCGCTTGAATCGATTACGCTCCGGCCCGCCTTGACGGTTCCGGCTTACAGCCAGGTCCGGGCGTCCTATCCGCCTTCGCAGGCGGCCAAGGGAACGCTGATTGAACTTGAGGCCGAGAAGTACGCGCAGAAAAATTCGACCTCCATCCTTAACCAGTATAATCGCGATCCGCTTACGACGCCGGAATCGATGTCCAAAGTGGCGATGAATGCGCTAGGAGGCTTCAACTGGTCAACCGGTGGCCAAGCCGTATCGTGGACGCTGGATGTACCCGAGGACGGGCTGTACAAAATCGCGCTGCGGGCCAAAGCGTCCAACAAGAAAAACCAGGCGGTATTCCGCACGATTTCCATCGACGGTCAAGTTCCATTCCAGGAGCTGCTCAGCTACAAGTTTCCTTACAACTCCGAGTTCAAAGGGGTAACGCTGTCGGACGGGCAAGGGAAGCCGTTTGAATTTTATTTGACGAAGGGAACGCACATGCTGACGATGGAGGCGACGTACGCTCCTTATATGCCAATTATTATGGGGATTGAGCAAACGTCGCATGAAGTGCGGAACATTTTGCTGGAAATCCGTACGATTACGGGCAACCGGGAAGACAAATACCGCGTCTGGGACGTAAGCCGCGATATGCCGGGAATGACCGAACGGCTGCAGGCGCTTGAGCAGCAATTTATCCGTCTTGCGGCGGAGATGAAGAGCATCAATCCGCTGACGAACGATGTGACGCAGGCGTTCCGCAACAGTATCAAGGATTTGGATAGTCTGCTCAAGAAGCCGGACAGCATTCCGAATTCGCAAACCCGCATTGCCGCCATTCAGCAGTCGATCGACGCCATTGTGCCTACCTTAAAGAACAGCTCCTTGCTGCTTGACAAAATATACGTTGCCGAAGCAGATAGCAAGCTGCCGCGCATGAAATCGAGCTTCTTCGAGAACGTCCGGGGCAGCTTCACCTCGCTCGCCGCTTCGTTCAAGAACCGCGAGAAGCTGGACAATGAGACCGGGGAACTGAATGTGTGGATGATGATGGGAAGGGACTACATCGATGAACTGCAAAGTTTGGCCGATCAGCAGTTCACACCGGAGACGGGCATTAAGGTCAAGGTCAATCTCATTCAAAATGCGGATGTGCTGACGATGGCCAATGCCGCGGGGATTATGCCCGATGTTGCATTGGGCGTGCCGCAGGGGCTTCCCTTTGATATGGCGCTCCGAAATGCAACGCTTAACTTAAGCGAAATGCCCGGAGCGGACCAGTTTTTTACGCAATTCAGCCCGGGGGTGCTTCAGCCTTTCTATTGGAAGGGAGGCTATTATGCCGTGCCGGAGACGATTAACTTCAAGGTACTGTTTTATCGCAAAGATATTCTGAAGAGCTTGAATTTGGACGTTCCTGATACATGGGATGATGTGCTTGAGGCGCTTCCGACATTGATGCAGAACCAGTACAGCTTCTACATGGACCCGAAGGACTTTACGGCGATCTTCTTCCAGAATCACGTGAATTTGTATGCCCCAAACGGGCTTGAGACCGGGCTGAACAGTCCCGAGGCGTTCAAGGCGTTCAAGATGTGGACCGACTTCTATACGGTGCAAGGTCTTGATCGCGTCGTGCAGAGCTTCTACAACAACTTCAGGCGGGGCGACATGCCGATGGGCATTTCGGATTTCAACCAGTACATGCAGCTTCTGGTGGCGGCGCCCGAAATTGCGGGCAACTGGGGAATCGCCCCGATCCCGGGAACGAAGGCGGCTGACGGTACGATCGAAAGATGGTCCGGCGGCTCCAACCCGTCGAATGCGATGCTGTTCAAAACGAAATCAACCGAACGGCAGCAGCAGGCGTGGGAGTTCCTGAGGTGGTATATGTCCCCTGCGGTACAGACTGAATTCGGGTTGAATCTGGAGCAGTATTACGGAGAACAGTTCCGCTGGAACTCCTCGAACATTCAGGCTTTTGCCAGTCTGCCGTGGAAGGAAGAAGACTTGAACGTCATTCTGGAGCAGTGGAAATGGACGGAGGAAATTCCGAGTGTTCCGGGCGGCTATATGCTGGACCGGGAATTACAGTTCGCCTGGAACCGTGTCGTTGTGAGCGGAGACAGCCCGAGAATGTCGCTGGAGCAATCCATTAAGGAAATTAACCGCGAGCTTAAGCGCAAGCTGACCGAGTTCAACCTCATCGGCGAAGGCGGTGAAGGGAACGTAACGCTGGATCTTCCGCAAGTCAACTCGCCGTGGAAAGGAGTCGGTCAGATTGTCCGATAGCGTACAAGAATTATTGAATCATCCGGTTGCCGGGCGGCAATCCAAGATGACATCCAAACTGCAGCCGGCGCTCAAGAGGACATTCCGGCAGATATGGAAGTATCGGTTGTCTTACCTGTTTATGGCGCCGTTTCTGATCGTATTTACACTGTTCATCATGATCCCGGTGTTGTCGGGTGTTGTGCTCAGCTTTACGTATTTCAACTCGATTGAATTCCCGAAATGGAACGGATGGCTGAATTATCAGAATCTGTTATCCCAGGACGTCATCTTTCTGAAGCATGTTATACCGAATTCGTTCAAGTTCGCGCTGTTTGTCGGGCCTGTCGGCTATGTGCTGGCTTTTCTGCTCGCTTGGCTGATCGCCCAGCTCCCGGGGGCGCTTCGCAACTGGTACGCGCTGGCCATCTATGCGCCCTCGCTGACCGGCGGGGTAGCGGTCGTCGTCGTGTGGCAGGTTCTCTTCACCGGCGACCGCACCGGCTACTTGAACAATCTCCTGTTGAAATGGAATATTATCCAGCAGCCGATTCCGTTTACAATCGACCCCGATTATTTGATGCCGGTCATGATTATCGTCACAACGTGGGCGAGCATGGGACTGGGCTTCCTCGCCATTCTGGCCGGCATTCTGAATATCGACCGGCAGCTGTATGAAGCGGCCAAAATCGACGGTATGGGAAGCCGGCTTCAGGAAATCTGGTACATTACGATTCCGATGATGAAGCCGCAAATGCTGTTTGCCGCCGTCATGGCGATTGCCAACACGCTCAAATCCGGCCAGATCGGTACGGACTTGTCCGGTCTCAGTCCGACGCCGAATTATGCGGGGCAATTGTTCAACGACCATATCCGGGATTACGCATTTACTCGTCTGGAGCTTGGCTATGCGTGCTCAATTTCGATCGTGCTGCTGGGCATTACGATTCTGTTCAGCAGAATGGTATGGTCCCTGCTCGGACCAAAGGAGGGAGAATAACATGAAGAGGAGAACGGCCGGACGACACCGGTTGGCCGCAGGGGGCATTTTCTGGAGCACGCTCCGAAGCCTGGACCATACTCAGCGTTTTCTTATCGTGCTGCTTACCCTGCTGGGGGTGTTCATGCTTCTGCCCATCGTTTATGTTTTCAACCATGCCTTCAAGCCGCTGCAGGAGCTGTTTTTGTTCCCGCCGACATTTTTTGTTCATCAGCCGACGCTGGACAACTTCACAGAGCTGTTCAGCTTCTCCGATCAATCATTTATACCGATGACCCGGTATATTCTGAACAGCCTGATCATATCGGCTGTGTCGACGATCGGCATGGTCGTATTCGGAGCACTGTGCGCCTATCCGTTATCCAAGCATCCGTTCCCGGGACGCAAACTCATATTCGGCCTCATTCTCGTGTCGCTGATGGTTTCGGTGGAAGCGATGGGGATTCCCCGTTACCTCGTCGTGAGGCAGCTCGACATTATGAATACGTATTGGGGACATATTCTGCCTATCCTTGCGCTGCCGCTCGGTGTATTTCTGCTCAAGCAATTCATGGACCAGATGCCGGACGAGCTGATCGAAGCGGCCAAGATTGACGGGGCTTCCGAGTTCAGAGTATTCACCGCTATCGTGCTGCCGGTTGTGTCGCCGGCTGTTGCCACCTTGATCATATTGGCTTTTCAGACGGCATGGGGGAATACGGAGACGAGCCAACTGTTCATGCAGGACGAAGCGATGAAGTCGTGGCCGTATTTTGTCGGTTCACTGACGACGAATCTGGCGAACAATGTAGCCCGGCAAGGGGCGGCTGCGGCGGCTGCGCTGATTCTGTTTATTCCTAATCTGATTATCTTTCTGATTTCGCAGCGCAAGGTCATCCAGACGATGGCACATTCGGGCATCAAGTAGGTGCATCAAACGGAGGTCGAGCAATGAGAAAGGCTGCAAGAATTAAGTTATCGCTGTTTCTTGGACTGGCCGTAATGATCGCGGTTTGGCTCTCGCCTGATGCCCATGCACAGCCGCCCTACGAAACGTACAGCTTGGACGGTTACGGTCATATCATCCGGACTCCGGCGGCGTATTACCCGGAGAAAGTTATCGCTGACGATATTAATGTCATTAAGGAAGAGAAAGGCATTGTAACGCGAACGTATTCGCCTCTTCGAAGGCCGCAGGATCTGTTCATTGACAAGCACGATCAAATCTACATTGCCGATACCGACAATAACCGGATTGTGCATCTGGATGCGAAGGGCGCTTTTGTTAGAGCGATCACCGTACCGAAAAGTCCGCTTAACAAGCCGCAAGGGGTATTCGTAACGGCGGAAGGAACCATTTATATTGCAGATACCGGCAACAAGCGGGTGGTGAAGCTGGATGAGGACGGCCGGCTGCTGCAAGTGTTCGGGCGTCCGAAGTCAAGCTACATGAACGACTCCTTCCTGTTTGAGCCGATTAATATGGTTGTCGATAAACGCGGATTTCTGTACATCATTTCAAGCGGCAGCTACCAAGGCGTCGTTCAATTGGACCCGCAGGGCAATTGGTTCGGATTCTACGGCACGAATACGACCGAAGTGAGCCTGATGGATATCATCCGCAGAACGTTCTATTCGCAAGAACAACTGAGCAGGCAGGTACGGACGCTGCCGGCGGCGATCCGCAACATCTTCATTGACGATGAAGGCTTCATCTATACCGTGTCCGGCACGGAGAGAGAACAGGTCAAGAAGCTGAATATTCGTGGAGAAAATGCATGGAAAAACAAAAACTTCTCGAACCGGATAGGCAGCCAGACCGGCAGCGCCGACGACGGCACCGGTTCGGCAGCAAAATCGCAGCTGACGGACATAACCGTTAGCCCAGACGGCAGCGTCATTGCCATTGACAAGACGTCCAATACCGTCAGCCAGTACAGCGCGGACGGCGAGCTGCAATTTGCATGGAGCGGCCGGATTGTTGCAGGCCAGCCGCAGCTTGGCATCAGCCAAAGCCCGGTATCCATCGCCTCCAACTCGAAAAAGGAGCTGTACGTGCTGGACGATTCGCAAAACCTGATACATGTGCTGAAGCCTACCGAATTTGGCGCTGCCATCGGCACGGCGGCAAGCTTGACCCGGGAAGGCAAATATGAGGAGAGCGAAGCCCGCTGGAAGGACGTATTGCGGCAGAACGCCCTCTATTCTCCCGCTTATCAGGAGCTTGCACAGATTGCGTATAACAAGGGCGATTACACCAAAGCGATGGAGCTGTACAAAATGGCAGGCGATGCAGGCGGATACTCGGATTCCTTCTGGCAAATCCGCTTGAAATGGTTTCAGTCCAATTTCTCGTTCATCGCCAATTCGATTGTCGGCTTAGGGCTGGCCCTTTGGCTGATCTCCAGGCTGAGGAAGAAGCATCGCGGCCCGAGGCCGGACAGGCCGGGGCGCTGGTGGAAGCGCAATGTGCTGCTAGGCCAATTATGGCACGCCGTTTATATGATCAAGCATCCGATTGACGGATTCGGCGATCTCAGATACAAGAACAAAGGCAGCTATGTCAGTGCGTTCATCTTATTGACGCTGACGGCCGGCGTGCTGCTGGTCAAGCAGTACGGGACCAGCTTCTCCTTCCTGCCGGTGCCTGCGGAGTGGCGCAGCAGCACATTCGTATATGTGTTTTTGTTCACCTGGCTGTCCTGGGTTGTCTGCAATTACCTGATTGGGACGATCAAGCAGGGCGAAGCCCGCTTCAAGGATGTGTTCATCGGCAACAGCTACTGTCTGTTCCCGGTTGTGCTGCTGGGACTGCCCCTGGCTTTACTGTCCAACGTGATGACGTTGAACGAGCTGTCGATTTACAGCTTCTTCGATTCGTCGGTGTACATCTGGTGCGCGCTGCTGTTCTTCTGGAACATCCAGGAGGTGCAAAATTACAGCGTGGGCGAGACGATTGTGAGCATTGTTCTTACGGCGGTGGCGATGGTCATTATGTGGGTGCTTATCTCCATCGTTGTCGGTCTTACGTCCGAACTCCGGGGGTTTGTCTATTCTATCTATCAGGAGGTCTCGATGTGAAGTTTAATCCTGCCTACCAACGCTTCCTGATTGTGGGTGCCATTCTTATCGCAGCTTCGATTGCAACAGCCTTCATCATAATGAAACCAACAACAGGCCAAGTGGCTGCGGCGAACAAACCAGCGGCCCCCTCAGCCCCGGCGGCTCCTGCCGCTCCGGTGACAACGACGAAGTTTGACCTTGGCACACAGGAGCTGTTCCCCGCCGCCAGCGAGTTTCGGCTTGCAGCCGAGAACAATGTATTACAGCTAAAGGTGCATCCGGGCAGCGGGCATTTTATCGTCGTGAACAAGGAAACCGGAACGGTGTGGCGTTCGTACCCGAATCCGCAAGGATGGACAAACGCCGACAATGCGGGGGCGCTAAAGTCCCAGCTCCGCTCGCCGGTCTCGGTCCGTTATGTGGAGTTCAACTTGAAGCAGCATCTGCTTAAAGATACGAACATGCTGGACCAGCAAGGGCTTATCGGCGATTTTAAACTGACGGGAGACGGCTTTACCCTTTCGTACTTGATGCCGAAGCTGGGCTTTACCATTCCGGTGAGCGTCAGGTTGAAGGATGACTATGTGGAGACGACGATTCAAGATCACGGCTTGAAGGACGGGAAGACGGCAGAGGAAACGGCGCTGGCAGCGGCTGTGCGCAAAGGCCAGAAAGACCCGAATGCCCGCATCGCTTCCATTCGCTTATATCCGTTCCTTGGAGCGGAGACATCGGGGCGGCAGCAGGGCTATCTGTTCATTCCGGACGGTCCGGGCGCGCTGCTCAATTTCCAAACCGAGCAGGCGAGCGTAGGAAATTCCATTTATACCGAACGCATCTACGGGGAGGATTGGTCTTACAGCCATAACAATCCGTTATCGACCCGCCAGGCGGTGCGAATGCCGGTCTTCGGCATCAAATCGGGGGACAGCGCCGTTCTGGCTGTAGTCGGCAGCGGCGCGGAATACGGAAGCATTACGGCAGCTCCTTCCAGGGCGTTCAGCTCGTATAACTGGGCGACCGTAGACAACGGCTACCGCTTCAAGTTTTTTCAGCCGACGAACTCGCAGAAGACGACCGGCATTATGACGTACAGCCGTTCACGGGCAGGCACGGACCGGAGCGTCCGTTATTACTTTCTTGTCCATGACCAGGCCGATTATGTCGGCATGGCGGGCCGTTACCGCCAGCATCTGATAGAAGAGCAGGGAATGAAGCCGCTCGGAAATAAAACAAGCGGCATCAGCTTCAAGATCGATTTGCTCGGCGCCGATACGAAGAAGGGCTTCATAAAAGACAGCTACGAGACTTTCACGACGACGTCCCAGGCGAAGGAAATGATCAGCCAATTGAGCAGCATGGGTGCTTCGCAAATGCGGATCACGTACAAAGGCTGGCAGCAGGGCGGAATAAGCGAATTCGGCGGCGCTCTGCCCGTTGACCCGCGGATTGGCGGGGATGAGGGAATGCGGGAATTTGCGGAGCTGGCTCATTCCAAAGGCTTCACGGTTATGCTGGACGGTTCGATCTATTCCTATAACAACAACGGAGAGGACGGATTTCGCAAAAACCGCGACGGCTTGCGGGATCTCGGCTCTTACGTCATTGATTACAGCGGCCTTACGATCGCTGGCCCGAAATTTATGGAGAGAACGATTCTGAGCGATCTGGAAAGCCTCAAGAAGCTTGGTGTAGACGGCCTCGCTTTCGGCAGCGGCATCGGGCAGCAGCTGAACAGCGACTATAACGAGAGGAGTCCGGTATCGCGCACGGAATCCAAGCAGATTCAGGAGAGCATTATCGGGCAGACGGTATCGGTTCTGGGAGCGGCGGACGTGTCGCTGGCGAACTTCTACGCCCTGAAACAAGCGGCTCACGTGTTCGGTCTGTCGCATGAATATTCATTTGATCTGTTCGTCGACGAGACGGTTCCTTTTGCCCAAATTGCCCTGCATGGACTTATTCCGTACTCATCCGGCTACGCGAATCTGAGCGACAATTACAACAAGACGCTGCTGCAGGCGATTGCTTACGGGGAGGTGCCCGCTTACCTGCTCACGTATGAGCCGTCGCAAAAATTAATCGGCACGAAGTCGTCGGAAGAGTCCTATAGCACCTGCTACAAAGACTGGTCGGGCGAAATTGCGAAGCAGTACCAGCGCTTCAACGAAGCTCTGGGCGATGTGCAGAACCAGTTCATCGTTGGCATGCGCGCCCTGCAAGCCGGAGTGACCGAGACGACGTACTCAGGCGGCAAACGGATTATCGTCAATTTTAACGATGAGCCTTATGAGAACAACGGCATTCATGTCGGCCCTGGCAGTTTTGCTGTTACGGAAGGGAGGGAACCCGAATGATGAAAAACAGAACGATGAAGCGGCCCCGCAACTTTGAAGCGCTGCCGTTCGTTGGCCCGTGGGTGCTCGGTTTTCTGCTCTTTATGGCGTTCCCGATCGGCTTCTCGGTCTACATGAGCTTCCATAAAGTATCCGTTCTGCCGACGAGATTCAAGTACGAGTTTCTCGGACTCCGTTATTACAAGGAAATCCTGTTCGGCAGCTCTGCCTTATACGACGAGCTGATTCCATTCTTCCAGGAGATCGCGATTATGGTACCGGTCATTCTCGTCTTCTCGTTGTTCATTGCGATTCTGCTCAATCAGGAATTTCCGGGCCGTGTCCTATTCCGTGTCGTGTTTTTCCTCCCGATCATCTTCACCTCCGGCTCGATTCTGACCGAGTTCGTCAACCAGGGCCAAGGATCGCTCGGATTTATGGATCGCTTTGAGGTAGGCGGCTATCTGGACCTTTTTCTAGGGAACAGTTCCTGGGCAGGCCCGGTGAAAGATGTGCTGAACCGGTTCGTGCTTGTGCTCTGGTATTCCGGGGTGCAAATTCTGATCTTCCTGGCCGGACGCCAGACGATCTCCAAATCGGCTTACGAATCGGCGCGGATCGACGGGGCGTCGCCCTGGGAAGTATTCTGGAAAATCACGCTGCCGGCGATGTCGCCCTTCATTTTGCTGAATCTGATTTACTCGGTCGTGGATATGTTTACCTTCCCGTACAATCCGATCATTCAACTGATTACGACGGGCAATTACGGATACAACAGCGCGCTGGCGTTAATTTACTTTTTCATTATTGTCATCTTTCTGGGCATCATGCTGCTCTTGTATTCGCGGGTTAATAAAAACGCGGCCAGAGCCTGGAAGTTCTGAGCGGATTGGGAGGTGGATTTATGCGTACGGAAAGCAAGCTTTGGCTGAATAAACGCAGCAAGGGCGGCCGAATTTGGGACCGATTGTCCCGTTTGAAGGTGACCGATATCCGCTACCTCTTTTTCGGACGGGAAATTAACCGGGGGCTGCTGTTTAAGCTGCTCATTTATTGGGTGCTCGTCATAACGGCCTATATTTACCTGAACCCGATTCTGAAAATGCTGGTCAAGATGGTCATGAGCAAGGATGACATGCTGGACCCGGCGGTGGAGTGGATTCCGCGCGAAATCTATTGGGGACACCTGGCCGATGCCGCGCAATCGCTTATGTACGGCAAGTCCGTTCTGATCAGCATTACGGTGTCCGCAGTCGTGGCGCTGTTTCATGTCATTACATGCGGCATGATGGGCTACTCTCTAGCGAGAATGAATTTTCCCGGAAAAAGCGTCCTGCTGGTCATGCTCGTGCTGGCCTTCATCATTCCGCCGCAAGTGACCGTATTGCCGCTCATTATCATGTACACGAAGCTTGGATTACAAAATCATCTCATTTCGCTCATCCTTCCTTCGGTGTTCGGTTTCGGCATTAAAGGGTCGCTGTTCGTCATTATTTTCCGGCAATTCTATATGACCCAACCGGTGGAAATGGAGGAGGCGGCCAAAATCGACGGTGCGGGGGCGTTCAAGTTTTATTGGAAAATTATGTTCCCGCTCGCGAAACCGTCCATCTTCGTCGTTTCCATCTTCTCGTTCATCTGGACGTGGAATGACACGTATTATCCGAACATCTTTTTGTCGGTCACGGACAACGTTCCGCTGGCCCTGCAGATGGCGAGGATGGATGAAGACTTGAAAACGATACTGGACAGCGAGGAAATGCTGCTTCTGCTCATGGAGGGGATCAAGATGGCCGCGAGTTTCCTGGTTATCCTGCCGCCGCTTATTATTTTTTTCCTGGCGCAGCGGTATTTCGTGAAGAGCGTCGAGCGGTCAGGCTTTATTGATTAACGTGAGGAGCGCCGGAAGATTGATGAAAGGGGTGAGTACAATGTAGCGGCGGCCAAACAAATGACTGAATGGGATAAAAGAGTATGCATACTTTAACTTGTGAAAAGGGGTTCGATGATTATGCCAACGATTACGCTAAATGTTGAAGGAATGTCCTGCGGGGGATGCGCAAGCAAAGTGGAAGGCGCGATTAAAGATCTGGGCGCAGAAGGAAAAGTAGATCTGGCTGCCAAATCCGTTACGATTTCGTACGAAGAAGGAAAAGTAACGGTCGATGCGCTGAAGGCAGCTATCGAAGACAAAGGTTTTGACGTCGTTTAATTCGCTTTCAAGTGCAACTTAACGGGAGGATTGGAAATGAACAAGATAAATAAAGGCGTTATTCCAGTGTTAGTTTTATTGATGGTATTATTGTCCGCCTGCTCCTCGAGCGGCTCGAACAGGGCTGCGAACACAGCTTCGGATACGAATCCGACAGCCAGCCCGCAAGCGCAAACTACTCCGGCGGCGGATACTGCCGCTGCGGACCCGATCACTTATACGGGCGAACCGGTTACGCTTAAAATCATGTACGGGGCAGCTCCCGAATGGTGGGAATTGATCCGCAAAAGCATCGAAGACAAATTCCCGAATATTAAAGTCGAACAAACGAAGCAGCGCTATAACTCCAAGAATTTGGAAGAATTGTTTGCCAAGGGCGAATCCCTTGACCTATTTGTCGCTCAGGATTATCAACTGGCCAAAAACTTTGATATGACCGAGCCGATAGATGACAAAATTGCCGCCAGCAAATACGACTTGTCCATCTACCGCGATGGCATTATCGATAATCTTCGTTCCCGCGATCCGGAAGGGAAGAATCAACTGTACGGCCTGCCGATCTCGGAAAAAAGGTACGGCCTCTTTTACAATAAAAGCATCTTCGATAAGTTTGGCGCCGAATATCCGAAAGACGGCATGACGATCGACCAGACGCTGGAACTGGCTCAGAAAGTGACCGGCGAGCGGGACGGAGTGAAATATAAAGGACTGACTATTCCGTTCTATTCATTCATGTTCACCCAGTTTGGCGTTAGCGGCACCGATCCTAAGACGGGCGAAGTGCTGTTCTCGAAAGAGCCGGCGTTCAGGCAATACTTCGAGATGATGGACAAGTATAAGCACATTCCGGGCATGATTGATACGAGCGATACGGAATACAGCTTCGATACCGAATAAAATATCGCGATGACCATTATGCCGATTGAACTCATTGAACCTTACACGAATGTGGAAGGACTGAACTTCGATCTGGTAACCGTTCCGGTATGGGCCGACCATCCGAACGTCGCTCCGACAGCTCCGCCGCAGGCGCTCAACATCAGCAAGTACAGTAAACATAAAGACGCAGCATGGGCGGTAGTGGCTTACCTCGCTTCGGAAGAAGGGCAATTGGTTCGCTCCCGCGACGGGTTCGTGCCGGTGACGAAAAATCAGGAAACCATTTCCCAATTCGGCGCATCTCAACTGGAGAAAACCGGAAAAACGTTCAATCTGACCGCTCCGTTTACGCAAGTGACGGCCAAGTTGCCCGAATATTCCGTGTACGGACCTAATATTATCTACAGCGGACCGGACTTTATTGACAACAGCACTAGCGATTTCATGACCTCCGATAAGGATATTGTATCGTTCCTTAGGGAAATGGATGACAAGTATGCCGCTGAAATCAAGGAACTGATCGGCAAAAATTAACTCGGCGATATGAAGACAGAATGAGGTGATCGAAATTGCACCAGCTGGTTAAACCTGCCGAACAGCTAGATACGTTAAGAATAACGGGAATGTCATGCGCTGCCTGCGCTGCACGGATTGAAAAAGGATTAAACAAAATGGACGGTGTACGGCAAGCCTCGGTCAATTTTACTTTGGAGCAGGCGACCGTCTCCTATGATCCGGGTCAAGTTAACGGTTCCCAAATCGAGAAGAAAATCGAAAGCCTCGGCTTTGGAACCGTGAGAGATACCGTGGACTTTCAAATTGGCGGGATGACCTGCGCAGCTTGTGCTGCACGAATCGAAAAAGGGTTGAACAAGCTTTCGGGGGTTTCGTCCGCAAGCGTCAATCTAACGCTCGAAACAGCGCATATTGAGTATTCGGGGGCACAGATCGGCGTCTCAGACCTCATCAAAAAGGTCAATCAGCTCGGGTTCACGGCTGCACTGGTAGATGAGAAAGAAAGTGCCGGGGAAGATCGCGATCAGCAGATTCGCACGGACAAAATCAAATTGATATGCGCGGCACTGCTCAGTTTTCCTCTATTTTGGTCCATGGTCGGGTACTTCTCCTTTACGTCATGGATTTGGAGTCCGGCCATATTTATGAACCCGTGGTTTCAGCTGGCGCTTGCAACACCGGTTCAATTTATCATCGGCGGCAAGTTTTATGTGCATGCCTATAAAGCGCTTCGAAACAAAAGCGCGAATATGGACGTTCTGATTGCTCTCGGCACGTCAGCCGCTTATTTTTACAGTCTGTATTTGACTTTGCAATCGATTGGACAGCCCGTTCATCATTCCTTGAACAGATTTAGTGTCGCAGTCCCCCAACTCTAAGCCAACAGCGAAGGCGGGGGTTAGACACGTCTGCTTTACCAAACATACGTTCTTGTGTTATGCTAGATCCATCAAACATGCGATGGAGGCGTATCTCATGAAGGTGGTCAAAACACTCAAACATCCGATTACGTCTCACCACCGCATGCTGGATGCGACTCTCCATGTGTATCAAGAAGCACTGTCCTTCTTAATTACGGTAATTCAAGAGCAGTTTATCGCCTTGGCACCGTTATCCACCCAAGCGGTGGTGACGGCGGTAGAACGGCTGACTCACCGTACCAAGCATAATCCGAATCCGCCCTACACCGAATTCGATCAACGCTTTTATAAGTTTCCTTCGTACTTCCGCAGAAGCGCCATTGCCGAAGCGTTTGGCATTGTGAAAAGTCATCATTCCCGTTTTGAGCTTTGGCAAGCCGAGCGGCAACACGCCCAGCAAGAAGGGAAACGCTTTTCGAAGAAACCACCGACACTCCAAGATCAGCCTCAGGCGTTCCCTTGCTTCTACAAAGGCAATATGTTCATACGAACCTCCGATAGGGCAGCCAACATCAAGGTATTTCATCAAGGCGATTGGGTCTGGCTCCCTATTACCTTTAAGGGGCAGGACCTATTCAAACGCAACGTGTGGAGCATGAAAGAATGCAACCCAACATTGGTTCGGAAAGGAAATCGCTATTCCCTTCATATCGCCTATGAGGGGGAAGTGAAGTTAACTCAGGCGGAACATTCCAAGCAGCGGATGTGTGCCGTGGATTTGGGATTAACGAATTCCGCAGTCTGTTCCGTGATGGACGCAAGCGGCACTGTCTTGGCGAGGACCTTTATCAACCAAGCCAAAGAAAAAGATCGGATGCGTCAAATCACAGGCAAACTGAAACAAGCCCAGCGTCAATCCGGTATAGGCGTAAAACCGAATTTCTGGCGGCGGATGAACGGCTTACAGACGCATATCGTCCACGATACCGCACATCAAATCCTCGCCTTTGCCCAAAAGCACCGCGCAGATGTTATTGTCATGGAGTATTTAGGCAAGATGCGTCTGCCTAAAGGAACATGGGGAGCCAAGCGGCTTCGTGCCAAACTCCAGTTTTGGGCCAAACGGCGCATCCAGACGAAAGTGATCGAAATGGCGCATTTCCTGGGGATGCGGGTTTCCATGGTCAACCCTGCAAATACCAGCGCACTTGCTTTTGACGGCAGTGGATTTGTACAACGCAACACGAAGCGGGATGTTGCTGTATTCCAAACAGGCAAAACGTATCACGCGGACCTTAATGCCTCATATAACATCGGCGCACGATACGTGCTGCGCAATATACACAAAGCCACATCTGAAAAGATGTGGTTGTCCTTGGAGGCAAAAGACCCTTCATTGGCAAAACGAACGTATTGGACGTTGGCTTCCCTCATTAGGGTGCAACAGGCGTTGAGCCTTCAATTATGAAGCTCACAGCGTGTGCAACCCTGTATCGATGCCAACAGAAGCCCCCACTTCTTGTGTAAGCTAAGTGGGGGAGAGTTCACCAGTATTCCCGACGCTATATTTATGAGCCGCAAAACGATGCTTAATATTCGGCAAAACCTGTTCTGGGCGCTTGGATACAATACGCTCGGCATACCGGTTGCCGCAGCAGGCCTCATCGCTCCATGGATTGCCGGGGCGGCGATGGCATTCAGCTCCATTTCCGTCGTGCTGAACGCGCTCAGGCTGCAGCGGCTGAAAGTGTAGCGATATGATGCAAAGGCAGGAAAAGAGAGACTATTTTTCCCTGTCCTTCCCGAAATGGGGAGCGTCCTTATTGGCCTTTCCCGGAATGGGAAAGGTTTTTTGCCGCAGCTTTATGTTTCAGAGATTTGGTATCCCCTCCGCCGCAGGCGTATAATGAAGGCATTGCACCACCGAACCGCCGCGAAAAGAGGAATGATCATGGAACGCTGTCTGTTTATCCACGGATTTACCGGGGGTATTTTTGAAATCGAGCCTCTGTCGGAATATTTGAACCAGCATCAATATCTAACCCGAACGTTCACGCTAAAAGGGCACACCGGCCGAAGGGCCGATATGCGGCGGGCCACCCGAGAGGATTGGTACCATCAGGCCGGGGGCGAGCTGGAGCAGTTTGCGGAGAGCGGGGAGGGCGTGCATATCATCGGCTTTTCGATGGGGGCGTTAATCGCTTCCCGTCTGGCCGTCCGCTACAAAAGCCTCGTCCAATCGCTGACCCTGCTCGCCGCGCCGGTCTTCCCGCTGAATCCGGGCGAGATTGTAAAGACGCTAGGAAGCCTTTCGATGCTGAAGAATTATGTGAGCAAGTTCGGCTCGACGCCGATTCATGCCAACCGCGAATTTAACCATATTGTCCGGGAGAGCTTTGACCTGTTCCCGCAGATCGAGGCGCCGACGCTCATTGTGCAGGGAACGAGAGACCATCTCGTCAAAACCAAGAGTGCGGCCTATTTGGAGCGGCATATCGCTTCTCCCGTCAAGGAAGTTCTGCTGGTCGAACGCAGCGGCCATATGCTGTGCTACTGCGAGGAGAAGGACAAGGTCATGGATGAGGTTCTCCAATTCATCCGCGGCGCTTCCTGATTCCCATCTTTCCCGCCTCTTCCCGATATGGGAATAATTTCACTAAGTCTTTCCCATTATGGGAAGGGCTTTTTCGCACTTCGCTTCTTGCTTCGGGTATTTCGTTGCTTCCCCCTCCGTTACTCCTTACTCTGATGTCATTTTTCAAGTTCATCTTATACAGGCGCTAAATATTGGCACGGAAATTGCAACTATATTTTAAGTGAAAGGCAAATCAATCAGAAGGAGGTTTCATTGGGGGGGAGCATGGCAGTACATTCAGAAACGGGAGGGATTCACTTGAGCATTTCAAAAGAATTGTTGAGTGAGATGTACCGGAAAATGCTGAGAATTCGCAAGTTTGAAAAGACGGCCTCGGTGTTCTTCGCGGAAGGCAAGATTCCGGGCTTTGTGCATTTATATATCGGTGAAGAGGCCATTGCGGTCGGCGCTTGCGCGAACTTAAGAGACGACGATTATATTACCAGCACCCACCGGGGGCATGGGCATATCGTCGCTAAAGGCGGCAATTTGAAGTACATGATGGCGGAATTGTTCGGCAAAGAGACGGGTTACTGTAAAGGAAAAGGAGGGTCCATGCACATTGCCGACGCGGAACTGGGCATCCTTGGCGCTAACGGCATCGTCGGGGCCGGACATCTGATCGCTACGGGGTCGGCCTGGAGCGCGCAGTACAGAGGCACCGACCAGGTGAGCGTATGCTTTTTTGGAGACGCTTCCACCAATCAAAGCACCTTCCACGAGGCGATGAATCTAGCCAGTCTGTGGAAGCTTCCGGTTATTTTCGTCTGCGAGAACAATTTGTATGGCATCTCCGTCAGCCAGGCGAGACACCAGAATATTAAGGACATTTCGCAGCGGGCGATCGGGTACGGCATGCCTGCGCTCTCGGCGGACGGCAACGATGTGCTCACGGTCTATGAGCAGGTGGGCGAAGCGGTGAGCCGGGCGCGTGCGGGCGAAGGACCGACGCTGCTGGAATTTAAAACGTACAGACAGCATGGCCATTTTGAAGGCGATCCGGGCGCTTACCGGCCTAAGGAGGAAGTAGAGGCATGGCTGCAAAAGGACCCGATTCCAAGATTCGAAAGCCATCTGCTAGGAAGCGGTATCCTGACGGAGGAGGAGCTTGAGACGGTCCGCAGCGAGGTGGATGAAGAAATCCGGGAAGCGCTGGAGTTCGCCGATGCTAGCCCCCATCCCGCTCCGGAGTCTTCCGTGCAGGACATTTACTCCGATTTGATTGAGGAGGCGCGAATCAGATGAGAAAAATAACCTATGGCGAGGGCATCCGCGAAGCCCTGCGGGAGAAAATGCTGGAGAACAAGAACGTCGTTCTGCTGGGCGAGGATGTCGGCCCTTACGGCGGCACCTTCGGCGTCACGAAAGGGCTGTGGGAGCAGTTCGGCGAAGAGCGGGTGCGCGACACACCGATTTCGGAAGGGATTATTGTCGGCGCTTCGGTGGGTGCTGCGGCAACGGGACTCCGGCCGGTGGCGGAGCTGATGTTCATTGATTTTCTAACCTTCGGCATGGATGGGCTGGTAAACCAGGCGGCCAAGATGAGATATATGTTCGGCGGCAAAATCTCCGTTCCGCTCGTGCTGCGTCTCCCCGCAGGCGGCGGCATCAGCGCCGGAGCGCAGCACTCCGGTTCCCTTGAGGCGTGGGTGACGCATGTGCCCGGGCTCAAGGTTGTGTATCCGTCTAATGCTGCGGATGCGTGGGGCCTGATGCTGACCGCCATCGACGACGACAATCCCGTGGTCTATATCGAGAGCAAGGTGCTGTACTCGCAAAAAAGTGAAGTGCCGGATAAGGTGACCAAGGTACCTTTTGGCTCGGCGGCTATTGCGCGGGAAGGCGCCGATGTCTCGATCATCACCTATGGCAAGCAGGTTCATGACGCGCTGAAGGCGGCGGCCGCGCTCGCCAAAGACGGCATCGAGGCCGAGGTGATAGACCTCCGGTCGCTCTATCCGCTGGATAAAGAGACGATCTTTGGGTCCGTCGCCAAGACGCACCGGGCGCTGGTCGTGACGGAGGAAGTGAAGCGCGGCGGCTATGGCGGCGAGCTGTCGGCGCTCATTTCGGAGCAGTGCTTCGATGAGCTGGACGCTCCTGTTGTGCGGATCGGCGCGCTGGATTCTCCGGTTCCATACTCCCAGGTATTAGAGTCGCTGGTGCTTCCAAGTGTGGCGGATATTGTCAAAGGCTGCAAAGAGATGTTCTAAATGATGGAGGTGTGTCATGGCTGAACTTGTCGTATTGCCCAAGCTCGGGCTGACAATGACGGAGGGAACCGTCTCCAATTGGCGAAAGGCCAAGGGAGACCGCGTAGAGCAGGGTGACATTCTGTTCGATGTGGAGACCGATAAAATATCCAATGAAATCGAAGCCAAGACCAGCGGAGTACTAAGGGAGATTCTGGTCGAGGAAGGAACGGTGGAGGTGTTTCATCCGCTGGCGATTATTGCGGACGCGGGCGAGGATATATCCGCGCTGCTCCCGGCGGGCGCCTCCGGCAAGCCGCCAGAAGGAGAAGCGGCGTCTTCCGGCGACGGAGCATCCGGCCTTGCCGCTTCCGATGCGGATGCCGCAGCTGCGGAGGACGGATGGGCGCAGCACAGCGGCGGCCGGATCAAGGCATCGCCGCTGGCGCGGCGGACGGCGAAGGAACTGGGCGTGGAGCTGTCTGCGGTAAAAGGTACGGGGCCGCAGGGCCGGATAACGGACGGCGACGTGCGGCGTTATGCCGAGAGCGGCAAGCACGGGTCGCCGAAGGTCAAGATTTCCCCGGCTGCGGCGAAGGAAGCGGCGGCGCTTGGCGTAAATCCCGCTGACATCCACAAGGACGGCAGAATTATGAAGGCGGATGTCCGCGCTTTTGCCGCTACGGGAGAGGCTATCTCCGAAAGCGCAGGCCAGGCTCCCGCCTCCGTATCCGGCTCCCGGTCAGCGGCTTCGGCACGGAATACGGCTGCGGAGGAGCAGGCCGTGTCGCGGGTTCCGATGAGCGCCATGCGGAAGGTGATTGCCAAACGGATGCGCGAAAGCGTTGATATTTCACCAACCGTCACCTACAACATGCGGGTGGATACCTCCGCGCTCGCCGCCCTTAGACGGCAGCTGAAAGATTTGCGGAAGATCACTTACACCGATCTGCTGGTCGCGATTACCGCCAAAGCGCTGCTCGAATTCCCGCTGCTTAATTGCTCCATCGAAGGCAACGACCTCGTTATGAGAAACGCGGTTCACATTGGCGTGGCTGTCGGCCTGGAGAGCGGTTTGGTCGTGCCGGTTGTCCGTAACGCCCATCTGAAAGGTCTGGGCGAAATCTCGGATGAAGTGCGCTTCCTTGCCGAAGGCGCGAGAAACAATAGTCTGACCCCGGAAGACATGACCGGCGGCACTTTTACCATAACCAATCTCGGGATGTATGGTATGGAATCCTTCTCCCCGATTATCAATCAGCCCGAAGTGGCGATACTCGGCGTAAATGCCATCGTTGATACGCCGGTTGCCGTGAATGGCGAAGTCATTATCAAGCCGCTGATGAATCTCAGCCTGACGGCGGATCACCGGGCGGTGGACGGCGCGGTTGCGGCGCAGTTTATGCAGAGAATCAAGGCGTACGTGGAGAATCCGGCGCTGCTGCTGCTGTGAAAGGAGAATGCGGGATGAAAATTGTGGTACTGGGAGGCGGACCGGGCGGTTACGTTGCCGCGATAAGGGCTGCCCAGTTGGGAGCCGAAGTGACCCTTGTGGAAAAAAAAGCTTTGGGCGGAACCTGCCTCAATGTCGGCTGTATTCCGACCAAAGTGCTGCTGCATACATCGGAGCTCTACACGGCGCTTAAGCGTGAATCAGCCGAAATCGGCCTTGACGTTCCGCAGCTTGCGGTGGACTGGAAGAGGCTGCAAAAGCGTAAGGACAAGGTTATCCGGATCAACACCGGCGGAATCGACGCGCTGCTGAAGAAGAACAAAGTGACCAAAATTATCGGCACCGGCCGATTTACCGGCGTGCACGAGCTGGAAGTAAGCAAGGAAGACGGCAGCATGCAGACGATCAGCTTTGACCGCGCCATCGTCGCTACCGGTTCGGTGCCGTCCAGGGTGCCGATTCCAGGGACGGAGCTTTCCGACGTGATTACGAGCGACGAGGCCCTGTCGCTGCCTGAGGTGCCAGGCAGCCTCTGCATTATCGGCGGAGGAGTAATCGGCTGCGAGTTCGCCAGCATATACAGCAGCCTGGGCTGCAAGGTAACGATTATCGAGATGCTGCCGGAGCTGATCGCCGTGATGGACCGGGACATCGTCCATTGCCTGCGGAAAGAATTCGCTGCCGCCGGCGTGGACGTTCACACGGAAACCCGGGTTGAGCGGATCGAACAAACGCCGAAGGGCCTGTCCATAACGGCGGTCGCGCCTTCCGGCCCGATCACCATCGAAGCGGAGAAAGTGCTCCTATCCATTGGCCGCCGTCCGCTGACGTCGGGGCTCGGGCTGGAGATTCTCGGCGTGTCTATGAAGAAGGACGCCATAGAGGTCGACCGCAACATGCAGACAGCGGTGCCGTCCATTTACGCTATCGGCGACTGCGTCGGCGGAATTATGCTGGCGCATGTCGCCTCGGCGGAAGGCATTGTTGCGGTGGAGCATATCATGGGGAAGCAGGCCCCAGTGGATTTCCGGACGGTGCCGTCCTGCGTGTACACAAGGCCGGAGCTGGCTTCGGTCGGGTTGACCGAAGACGGTGCCCGGGAACAAGGATTGGAAGTGAAGACGGGAAGCTTTCCGCTTCAGGCCAACGGTAAATCCATGATTATGGGCGAAACCAATGGTTTGGTCAAATATGTAACCGATGCGCGGACCGGTGAAGTTCTCGGACTTCATATTGCCGGTCCAAGGGCCACGGATATGATCGCGGCCGGCGCGCTGGCGCTTCGGCTGGAAGCGACGGTGGATGAGATCGAAACGACGGTGCATGCGCATCCGACCGTATCCGAAGCTTTGCTCGAAGCGGCGCTTGCCGTGAATCACCGCGCGATCCATTCGCATTAAGCGAAGCCTCCCTGCTTCCGCCTGCGGATAAGATGAACGGACGCTGCCTTTTCCCATATTGGGAAATTGTCATGAGAAGTTCACCTTATCCGTTTTTTTGCATGTATCAGCTTCCAACTGGCCCCTTATAATAAAGCATAAGTGTAAGCGCATACAAAACAAATTCGCGGCCGTCAGCGCGGTGGGAACGTATTGGCAATCGGGTAACGCCGATTCTTAAGGGCGGAAGCGAGTATCTACTGCGCGGGAAGCGTCAAAAGCATGCAAAGACAAGGGGGAGGCGGCTAATTATGATCAGTTATCCGAATACGGTGAGAAGCTGGGATGCTTTTGAAGCACATGGGGAGATTCCAGAAGGAATACGGCCTGTTATACTCGCTTCATGGAGGAGATGCCGGATGGCCGGGGTTAACCCTCAGCAGGGAACAGGAGTGCAGGTATCCAAGGAGGAGCTGGCGCGGCGGCTGGAAGAGAAGAGCCTGCTCATTTCCGTAGCCAAACCGATTATGAACAGCATCTATCAGGTGATCAAGGATACCGTTTACGCCATCGTTCTGACCGACCAGGACGGAGTGCTGCTCAGCACCCTGCTTAACAAGGAGATTGAGCCGGAGTGCGCGAAGGTGAATTTTATCGAGGGGGCAAAATGGGATGAGCTCAGCGTCGGCACCAACGCCGTCGGAACCGCGTTGGCCATCGACATGCCCTTGCAGGTGCTCGGGGGCGAGCATTACTGCGAATCGCATCACGCGTGGACCTGCTCGGCAGCCCCTATTCATGATAGCTCCGGGAGAGTGATCGGATGTCTGGATCTGTCGGGCAAAGCGGAGGATGTGCATCCCCACACCTTCGGCATCGCCGTATCGGCCGTAAGCAGCATCGAAGAACAGCTTAACGTACTGGAGACGAACCAGCTGATGAATGCCGTATTTCAGTCGATGCAGGACGGACTGCTGGTCATTGATACGGATTACCGAATCAGGCAGTTTAATGAACGGCTGGCCTCCATTTTTATGCTGGGGATGGATGAGGTTCGGAGGCTGGATATTAAGGAACTGCTGCAGGATGTCGATCTGGACGGCGTGTTCCGGAACAAGCGGCGCATCAGTTATGCGGATTGCACGCTTACAGTAAATGGAAAAAAGATCGATTGCATGGCCAATATCTTTCCATACTCCTTTGGCGATCGGGTCATCGGGGCGTCGCTTACGATCCGGGAAGCCAGGCAGGTGCGCAGAGAGGTCAATCAGCTTGCCGGCTTCAAGGCGAACTACCGGTTTGAGGATATCGTAACCCATAATCCTTATATGCGGGAACAGATCGATTTTGCAAGGAAAATCGCCCGAACGAACTGCACGGTTCTGATCGAAGGAGAGAGCGGCACCGGCAAGGAACTGTTTGCCCAGTCCATTCATAACGCCAGCTCGCGCGCGGACGGACCGTTTATCGCTATTAATTGCGCGGCGCTTCCGAGAGAATTGGTAGAAAGTGAACTGTTCGGGTATGAAAAAGGCTCTTTTACCGGTGCCCTGCGTGAAGGCAATCCCGGAAAGTTCGAGCTGGCGAATAGCGGAACCCTATTTCTAGACGAAATCGGGGAATTGTCGCTGGAGATTCAAGCCAAACTGCTGCGGGTGCTCGATAACCACAAGGTCCGGCGGATCGGCGGCAAGCATGAACGCGAGCTTAACGTCAGGGTCATTGCGGCCACCAACCGCGATCTGCTGGAGGAAATTTCGCAGAAGGCTTACCGCAGCGATTTGTATTACCGGCTCAATGTCATTAACCTCAAGCTGCTGCCGCTGCGGGAGCGTACCGAGGATCTCGCGCCGCTCGCCCAGCTCTTCCTGCGCAAGTGCAACCGGGATAATCCCGGGCCGGCCAAACGGTTTGACTCCGCATTTCTGGAAAGACTGCAGGACCGGCAGTGGAGAGGGAACGCGCGTGAACTGCAAAACGCGGTACAGCGCGCCTACTATCTATGCGGCTCGGATTGTATTTCCGAATCGGATGCCGTTCAGATTCCGTCCGGGCAGAAGGAAAGCGGCCTCCCGGACCCGCGACCTACGCTCGCCCATGCGTCCGCACCTGCCGATCCTTGTATTGTCAAGAGTATGCAGCAGAGCGAGATAGAGAGCATCCGCCGCGCGCTGGCCGCAAGCGGCGGCAATGTTGTCGGGGCCGCCCGGATGCTGAATATCGGCAAGTCGACCTTGTACCGCAAACTGGCGGAATACGGCATTGGCAGAGATGAATCATGACTTACCAAAGCTGCCCTTTTTGTTCTTATGCAGCGCCTTCCGTTCGGCATTCTCCCACTGCTTCAGCAGCGGATAAGGATCAAAGGCCCATTCTGTGAGCCCGCGGTCTTTATATATACCGTAATGCAGATGCGGCGGGAATTTCCCCTGAGTGCCCGGCTTGCCGTACCCGGAGCTGCCGGCCCAGCCGAGCTGCTGTCCGGGAATGACGATATCGCCGGCGGACAGCGATTTATCGAAGCCGGACAGGTGGGCATAATAATGGTAGCGATTCTCGATGTCGCGGATGCCGATCCGCCAGCCGCCAAATCGGTTCCAGCCCTTGGTCTCTATAATGCCGTAGCAGGTGCTTCGCACAGTAACGCCGTGGGGAGTGAACAGGTCGGTGCCTTCATGTATCCGCGCGCCGCCCCAGCTTCTTCCGCTTCCCCAGGTGCTGTTGTAGGAATAGGTGCTGCCGAGCGGGAGCGGAAAGGCGCTGCCCGATAAATCCAGGCGGCCGAAATGATCGTACAGCTTTGCGAATTGGGCGATGCGCTGGGAGGCGCGGGGGTTATGGTAATACTCCCAGACGCCAATGCCGAAGTCGCTGGCGGAAAGGCCGTATTTCATCAGGTGGCGGGCCATCGTGTACAGCGCGTCAAGATCGTTCTCCGGATCGGCTTTGCCGTCTCCTGAGCCGTCGCGGCCAATGCCGCCAAAGAAGGTGATCGTAGCCGGGGAAGTATCCTCCTGGTTGGGATTCAGCGGTCCGCACCATAGCGGCGCCGGGATATGAATTCCGGTGAGGCGCTCAGGCGCGCTGCTCCCGTCTTTGCTTTTTTTGGTAAGGGTTCGCTCATATTGGTCAATGGCGGCAAAACGGAACCAAGGAATGCCTGTGACCGTGCTCATTTGATCGTATAGCGCCTGGCGGACGGCAAAGACGTTTCCGGCGCCGACAGAACGGAGGTTGTTCCGTGAACCGGCAGCAGGACTGCCGCTTTTAGCGGCTTGCGGTCTACCCGCCGCCTTATCTTTTTTTTTCGGGGCAGCTGTGGTCTTCGTATTCGTGGGGTCGGCAAGCCCGGCATTCGCCGCCGGATTGTCAAGGCTTCCCCACAGCAGGGCCGCCGCAGACAGAGACAGCAGTGCCCGTCTCGTATTTACGCTCCATAACGGCACAGTAATAGTTCTCCTTTCATTCCCGTATGAACTAACGTTTTACCTTAGATTGAACAAATCGGCGCATTTTATTCCGAAGGTTTCCGGCCGCGCTATTGATTTTGTCACTCTTCTTTCACAAAAGCAGGCATTTCCCTACCGTGCATGTTATAATGTAAGGCAGTAACTTTAAAGCTTTTCATATTCAGTCGGAAGAGGGGTTTACTACCATGACTAGAAAAGAAATTGCCAAACAACCCAAGCCGGATTGGATTCGGATTAAGCTGACGACCGGCGAGAATTATCAGGATATTAAAGGAATGATGCGTTCCAAAACTTTACATACCGTCTGCGAAGAGGCGCGCTGCCCGAACATTTACGAATGTTGGGCGAACCGTACCGCTACTTTTATGATCCTGGGCGATATTTGCACCCGTGCCTGCCGCTTCTGTGCGGTTAACACCGGGATGCCTACCGAACTGGATCTTCAGGAGCCGGAACGGGTGGCCGAAGCTGCGGAAGGCATGAATCTGCGGCACTGTGTCGTAACGAGTGTGGCACGCGACGATTTGAAGGACGGCGGAGCGAAGATTTTTGCCGAGACGGTAGCCGCGATCCGCAGACGCCTGCCGCTGTGCAGCGTGGAGGTGCTCATTCCCGATTTCCTCGGCGACCAGGGCAGTCTCCAGATTGTAATGGACAGCAATCCCGACATTCTGAATCATAATATCGAGACCGTCGAGCGCATGTCCGACCGGGTGCGGGCTAAGGCGAGGTACCGCCGCTCCCTGGAGCTATTGCGCCGGGCTAAGGAAATGAAGCCGAACATTCCGACCAAGTCCAGTATTATGCTGGGCGTTGGCGAGGAATGGGATGAGATTTTGCAGGCGATGGACGACTTGCGGGAGGCGGACTGCGATATCCTCACGATGGGCCAATATCTGCAGCCTTCTCCGCAGCATCTGGACGTCGTTAAATACTATACGCCGGAGGAGTTTGTACGGCTGAAGGAAGAGGGATTGAAGCGGGGCTTCAGCCACGTGGAGTCTGGGCCGCTCGTGCGCAGCTCTTATCATGCGCATGAGCAGGTCGAATCGGCCGCGAAGACCCGCGAGGATCGCATGGCGGCAAACTGACCGCCGGCGCAACATATTTTTTGTGAAAGGCAGGCGAGTCTTGCTTGATCATTATAGGCGGCAAAAGCTATGAGCTCATGGTGAATCATAAAGAAGGCTGGAATCCGGAAAGCTTCCGTGGAAGGTACAGCGAGGTGCTTGACCGCTACGACTATATTGTCGGCGATTGGGGCTACAACCAACTGCGTTTGAAAGGATTTTACCGGGATAATCATCCAAAAGTGAACCGGGACACGGCGATTTGCGGATTGGTCGATTATATCAATGAATATTGCAATTTCGGCTGTGCCTATTTCGTCCTCCGCAAGCTGAAGGATACTCCGAAGGACCCGAATGCCAAGGATATTCTGATCAAGGAGCCGGGCGAGGCTCCGAAGGAAGTCTTTGTCAAGGAGGCCGCTTCCCAGGAGACTTCCGTCAAGAAGGAAGCCATTCCGCAATTATCCTCCAGGAAGTTCCAGGCGGAGACGGCGGTTTCCCGAGAGCAGCCGGTTAAAGAATTTACTCCCAAGGAGAGACCGTTCAAGGAACGCAGCAGAGATAACAGGAACAAGGAATATCAGGGCAAAAAAAGCGGATCGCGTGAGTTTCAGGCGCGCGAAGCTCAGGGCTTGGAGAATCAGGGCCGGGAAAATCAGGCGCGGGGGAACCAAAACAGGGATTACCAGAACCGGGAAGCCAAAGCCAGGGACACTCGGCAGAAGCCGCCCCAAGGTCCTGCGGGCCAGCAATAACGCCATCGAAGCCACCGGCTTAGGGGCCGATACCATTAATAAAGGTGCCGCCGACGTTCAGGCTGAACGTCGGCGGCACCTTTATTGTTTTAGGCCAAGATAGCGGATAATGATTGCCCTTATTTTACGGATAGCGTCAGACGATTTTGCGTCTGGTTATAGGTCCAGGCCAGGGCCGGAAATTTCTTCTTGAAGGCACCCAGTGCAATGAAGGTTTCCCCGTTTTGGGAGAGCGCTTCTTTGGACGCAACGGTAAAGCTGGATGCTTTGCCGGAGCCGGTGGTTACAATGACTCTCTTATTTTTGGCGTCCCATGTCAGATCGCTTTCTACAAGTGCGGAGAGCACGCGGGCTGAGGCGTAGATTCTGCCGCCCTGTTTCACCAGACCGACATTACCGGCAAAGGCGGTGCCGCCAACGTCCAGAATGTGATTGTCGCCCGCGGCTTCAATCGATTTCATGCCCGCAAGCTGAAGGGCGGTAATGATCTGAGCCGCCTCGCCTTTTACCTCAATATCCGGCGAGAGCCCGATATGGTTGAAATCGGCTTTGCTTGGAGTCAGATACCGTTCCGTGGTCAGCTTGAGCAGGCCGCCGTCGGAGAGGTCCAGCAGGCTTTGAATCCGCGCTTTTCCGAAGGATTTGGTACCGACAACGGTGGCCAGATGATTGTCATGCAGCGCCCCGGTCAGTGCTTCGGAGGCGCTGGCGGTATATTCGTTCGTTAGAATAACCACGGGCACATTCATTTTGGAGCCGTCCGTAATCGTTACCGGAGTAAGCTCGCCTGTGTTGTCCGCAGTGTACATCATGATTCCCTTGTCGATGAATTGAGATGCGATGTTATAGGCGGAATCCATGTACCCGCCCCCATTGTTCCGGAGATCGAGGACCATGGATTTCATTCCCGCCGCGCGCATATTTTTGAGTACGGCTGCAAATTCTTCATCCGAATCCTGTGTGAAGCCGTTCAGCGAAATGTAGGCGATCTTCGGCCCGACGATTTTGCCGGTAACGGATGGATAATTGATCTCGCTGCGCTTTACGGTGTAAGTCTTGACCGCGCCGCCGCGCTGGATGAGCAGCGTGACTTTGGTCCCCGCTTTTCCGCTGATCGGATCGCTCTTGATCTCGCTGATTTTCACACCGTTAATCTTTAGGATTGTATCCCCGCGCTTTAGCCCTGCACTTTCCGCAGGCGATCCGGGCATGACCTGTTCGATATACAGCTCGTTACCCGTATAGACCAATTGTACCCCGATACCCACATAATCCAAGGCCAACTGATTTTGCAGCTCTTTACTCTCCTCGCCGCTGAAATACTGGCTGTAAGGATCGTCAAGCGAGTTTACCATACCGTCGATCGCGGCGCGGATCAGGGCATCCCTGTCAGCACCGGTCAAGTTGTAGCTCTCTATGTACTGCATAACCTCATTAATCAATTCGGTTTCCGAAGAAGTCTTGCTGGCGGCCTCACTGCTATCAGCGGCAAAAGCGGCGGGAGATAGAATCAGCGATAAAGCCAGACAGCTTCCGGCGGCTGCGGCCGTTAATTTTTTGAATGATCTCATCATAAAAACATCCTTTACGGATTATTTGATCCGTCTTCCATTGTATCGGAGACGGTGTAGCTGTTACTGATGGTCCAGGTGCCTTCTGCTGACTTGTTCAGAACCAGAATGAGAGTCTTGTTGGAAGACGACGATTCATTCTTATCGGTAATCTGCTGCTCGACATAGACGGCTGCTTCATTGTCGCTGTAGTAAAAGACATTCGAAGCGGATAGGGCATAGCTTAGATTATACGTCTTGAAGAAATCCTCTAAGGCCGCTTTCTGCGCCTTGTCATTATCCTCGTCATGGAAAGTTAAGGTGGATAGCATTCCGGCCACATTTTTGTCGTTCAGGCTCTGATAATAGCGCTTGAGCAATTCCTGAATGGCCGTATCGGCACTTTGCGGCATTTCAGCGGGCTTCATGCCTTGGTCTCGCGTCAAGAGAAGGGTCGATTTCTGATTCTGTATATTCGATACCTTCCATGATCCGTTACGGACAAGGGTATAGATATACTCGTCCTGCGTGTCCGGAATATAGGCTCCTCCGATGCGGGTGGAGGTCTCTACTGTAGCCACCGTAGCTTCGTTCGCCTCAAGGCTAACGATATCGACGCTTTTGATTTCGCTCTTCAAATCGTAATTGCGGAATGAAAATTCAAGGGCGCTGATACTCAGAGCAAAGTCCGAGCCTGCCTGGGACAAAGAGGTAATCCCCGCTGTATTCTCCGAGTTAAAATAGCTCGTCAGCTTGCTCATCAGGGAGACAATGTCCGCTTTATCCCGGCTCTTGGATACAGGTCTCGTAATTTGAACGCTTCTTGAGGACGCGTTCCAGACTACGCCGCCGCCGGTGGCTTCGCCGACAAAACGCAGCGGCACATAAGCGGTTCCGCCGGACTCGACGGGAGCGGCCGGCAGCTTGCGGACCACGCTGTTGACTGCGGCGCGGCTGCTGCCGATGGTCAGCTTCAAGCTTAGCTCCGGGCTTGTACCGGTTACTACGCGGCCGACGGGGTCCCAGCCCACCTTCAAGCCGAGCTTCTCGAACACGGCCCGGAATGGAACCATGACGGAGCCGTTCTGTAAATAGGGAGAGCCAGAGGAAAAGGAAAGCTTGACACCGTCAATATAAACCTTGATCGGCGCGGGAGCAGTCACGGGCGCGGCGAACGCAGGGACCGCAGGAGCCAGGGACAATAACAAGACCCCCAGCATAATGAACCATTTTTTCAACAAATTTCTCCCCTTCTATATGTAACTATTTGTAAAATAGTCTCATTATACCATTCCGTTTCTCTCTCTGTCTATCAATTTGATAAAGGGCCTGCTAGATCGATAAGCAAAAGTAAAGCCCATGCGGCGGCAGCCGGGGCACGGGCGGGCACCGGCTGTATGTACGAGAATGCTACACCAGGAATGAGGAACGCACGCGCTTCCAGAACGGAAACGGACGGTAACGGGCGAAGCTGACCTTTTTCTCCGACACCTGGCATCTGACAGAGATCAAATCATCGATAGGATAGTTGGTATGGTCAACGGTCAGCATCAGCCTCTGCTCTCTCCGGGAGAAAATATCGCAGTGATGATGTTTGGGCAGGAGCAGCGGGGAGCCCATCGTCCGGAACACCCGATTGTTAATTGACGCGATTTCCGCAATCTGCAGCGCCTCAATCGAAGGATGAACCATCGCGCCTCCGAGACTTTTATTATAGGCTGTGCTCCCGGAAGGGGTAGAAATACAGATGCCGTCGCCGCGGAACATCTCGAAGGTCTCGTCGTTAATGTCGATCTGAAGAACCACCGTGCCTTCAACCCCTTTAAGAGTAAACTCATTAAGGGCGATATGCGAAGTAGTCCCCGATTTCCTATGGATTTCCAGCTCAACGAGCGGATATTTGACGATTCGCGGCTTATGCGGCGAAGGATCGCCTTTTCCGCACATATAATCGACCAGAGTGGAGAGTTCCTCGCACTGCCAGTCCGCATAGAAACCGAGATGGCCGGTATGGACGCCGACGAAGGCGAGCTCGGGAATCCGGTCGATAAAGGTATGGAAGGCATGAAGCATGGTGCCGTCTCCGCCGATGGAGACTACGATTTCGGGAGTCTCGGCATCGAGCTGCAGCCCCCGTTCTTCCGCAAGCTTATGAAATTGTTGACTGAGATCAATGGACAGTTGATCGCCACGGTCCAGGACATAATATCTCAAGATGAATAGACTCCTTTGTTAGTTCTGTCATACACCGATCATAATCAATCTTGCTTAGGAAAACAATGTTTAGCAGGGGAAAGACTGTACCCGGAAAAAACAGCGCCTCCCTTCGTCCGAGAGAGGCGGCCGTTCTCAAGGGAATTTCGGCGAAAGGGTGGGCCTTTCGCGAAGGGCGGAGCGTGTGGTTGACGGCCACGTATTGCTCCACCGCACGCTGGGAGCTGCACGCGGTGGAGCAATCCTTCGCCGTTCAGCGCCGGAGAAGAATCCGCAGGACTCTGCCGGAGGCGGCCGCCGCAAGCGACAGCAGCAAGGCGCCGGCCAGCAGCAGGGCGAGAAGCATGAGCCCTGCTGCTGGAGAGTACAGGGCCGGACCCGGCATCCAGAGCGGAGCCAGCGCCGGAGAAGCTTCCATCATCGGCGGCCAGAGAAGCAGCGTCAGTCCGGCCGACAGGAAAGCATGCAGGATACGGGCGGCGGCAAAGGGCAGATAACGGAGTCCCGTCCCGTTCCAGATGCTGGCAACCTGGGCGTGCACGGACAGACCGCCCCA
The DNA here is from genome assembly GCF_000993825.1 of Paenibacillus durus ATCC 35681. NCBI lineage: Bacteria > Bacillati > Bacillota > Bacilli > Caryophanales > Paenibacillaceae > Paenibacillus > Paenibacillus durus. The sequence continues at coordinate 3,858,654 of NZ_CP011114.1, read as the reverse complement.
GGAGAGAATAAACGCGGCGGCGGCGGCCTTGAAGGGGAGTGCGGCGGACGCGGTTCCGGCCGCTTTGGCGCCGAGCGTAACCTCGAAAAAGCCGCTCGTTACCGCCTCGGTCAGCCCCTGGGGGAAGCCTAAAACCGAAAGAAACCGCCCGATTACCGAGAAGAGGAAGGCCATTATACCTGCCCGGCTCAGCAGTTCCATCAGTACGGTGAAGAATACAACGAGCCCTCCTACGACAATAATAAGCTGTAGAGAGGATTGCACCGCCCCCTTCAGCAGCTCCCCGAGCGTCCGCCCGTCGCGGTGGCGCGCTTCGGCCATGGAAGCGAAGGCGGTACGGAGACGGCCCGGTTCCGGCCGCTGCTTCTTTAGCTTGCCGGGGCGGTGCGTTTCGGTCATCAAGATAGACTTCTGCCCGGCTGCGGCGTTCCGTTCTTCCCTTCGTCCGTGAAAGGACATCAGCAGGCCGACAAGCAGACCGCTCCCGTAGTGGGCCAGCGCCAGGCAGGGCCCCAAAGCGGGATTATGAAAAAAACCGACCGAAACAGCGCCGAGCAGGAAGATCGGATCGGAGGAAGTCGTACAAGCCACAAGCCGTTCCCCTTCGACGCGGGTAAGCAGGTTCTGCTCCCGCAGCTTGGCCGTCAGCCGGGCTCCGACCGGATAGCCGGACACATAGCCCATCGCAAGCACGAAGCCGCCGCTGCCGGGAATGCGGAACAGCGGGCGCATCAGCGGATCAAACAGAGCGCCGAACAGGTGGACGACTCCGAAGCCGAGCATGAGTTCGGAAATGACGAAGAAAGGAAAGAGCGACGGGAACAGCACATCCCACCAGATGGCCATTCCCCTCAGAGCAGCACGAAGAGAAGCATCGGGATAAACCAGTACGAGCAGCATACAGCCGGCGAGCCCCAAGGCCCAAGAAGGGCCGCTTAGCTTTTTCAAGGTCATCATTTACGCCTCCCGGTCTATGATAAGATGTATGCATGCAGAGGGACAAACAGTACAAAAAAACAAAGTAAGCGGTTACAGCAGAGGGTGCATTTTTACTGTATTTGTGGTAATATAAAAATTAATTAAAGCACCTTTTCGAAAACTTTAATATTAGGGATGGAGTGATGATGATGAGCGTAGTTGCCGGCGTTCTCGTTTGCGCTTTTGTTTATGTCATCCGGGCCTCCCTCGTCTCTCCCGGTGATGAGGATTGGCGGACCTATTAATATGCTGCAGACGCTAAACATTCGTTTAGCGTCTTTTTTGGCTTTTTTTAAAATATAAGAATTCATAAGTTTCACGCTTGTAAACGCCTTATATTTCTACGAGAAACGTACTTGCGTCCTTCAAGGACGCCGTCAGGCGTTTCTTCTTTGGAAATATTGAACATTTCTTCACATTTAAGATGTAGGCCCCTTTTCTTAGGACAAAGGTTTGGGATACGGGGCTCATTCGTTTAGGTATATAGGAATTTTTTCTCTCATTTTTCGTGTTGGCAAGATGTCGTATGACCCTGATTTTGGTATAATGAATAGGTCAATACGATTAAAATCGGCAGAAAGTTGGTTGCATCAATGAATCCGGAGAAAAGCATATTTGAGAATTTGGGAGGAGCCGAGAGGCTGCGCAAACTGGTGGAAGTGTTTTATAGTAAAGTGCAGGCGCATCCACGGCTTGGTCCGCTGTTTCCGGCCGACATCGTACCCGTTATGGATAAGCAATACCGCTTTCTCACTCAGTTCTTCGGCGGTCCGCAGCTGTACTCCGAGCTGTACGGACATCCTATGATGAGAGCGCGTCATATGCATGTGCCGATTACGGAGGAGCGATCGGAGGAGTGGCTGGGCTGCATGGGAGAAGCGCTGAAGGAAACCGGAGTAGATGAACCGCTCCGATCGCTCGTACTGCACCGGCTTGCAGGCCCGGCCCGCCATTTTGTCAACATGCCCGGAGAAAGAGATTGAAGCATGACTGACGCGAAAGGAATGAGGGCACATGACCTATTTGGAGCCCCTATACTCCATTAAAGTAAACTGTGGCAATTGTGAACGCGAATTCGTAACCTCCAGAGTGCGTCCCAGCCTCAAGAGGGCTGTTCGCCGGGATGCGGATTTTTGCTCTTATTACAAGGAAGAGAATCCCGATTATTACGTCGTCCGGGTATGCCCTTTCTGCGGCTTCGCCTCCACGGAGAACTCCGTGAGCAAGCTGGCCGAATGGCAGCGGAAGGCGTTCAGCGAGCGGGTCGGCAGCCGCTGGCAGCCCCGCGATTTCGGAGGCAAGCGGAGCTGGGAGGAGGCGCTGGAGACGTACAAGCTGGCGCTGCTCTGTGCGCAGTGCATAGGCGACAAAGAGCGCATCGTCGCCAGCCTTCTGCATCATATCGCCTGGTTGTACCGGTATCAGGGCAACACCGAGCAGGAACAGCGCTTTCTTCATTATTCGCTGGAGTCCTACATTAATGTATTTGAACGGGACGGGGTTGCCGGAAATGATGCGCGTCTGATGTTTCTGATCGGGGAGCTTAACCGGCGAATCGGCTGGTTCAACGAGGCGGTGAAATGGTTCTCGCGTCTGGTCAATGACCAGAAAATTATGGATGCGGCGATGATACGGGCGGCTCGCGAGCAGTGGACGATTATTCGCGAACAGATGCTCGGAGAACAAGGCGGTTCGAGTACGGGAACGGAAGAATTAAGGGGGATATTGTAAAAAAAGAACCGGACGGTGCCTTTAGCGCACCGCCCGGTCGAACAGCAGATAATCGCCGTCGCTATCCACCACGACAGGTCTTTCGCTGCAGCAGGGGAAGACTAGCAGCTTCTTCTTGCCTTCCCGGACGCTCTGAAGCTCCTTGGGCTTCATAGGGAGCAGCACGTTCTCCGCGCTGCAGAATGGGCAGGATTGGACGTACAAATCGCCCAGTATGAGTTCGTACGGCCACGTGTGGCTGAACGGAATCATGCTTCGTCCTTGCCTTCCACACCGTCTTTCGGTTCTCCGCCATCCGTATTTTTCTTGGATAGTTCGGCTATTTTTTGCAGCAGAATATGCTGGGGCATATGCATTAAATGTTCCAGAGGCACACCCAGCTGCTTAGAGAGCGCCAAGGCCGTTTCCGGCGAAATTTGCAGTGGCCGCATCATTAATGTCCTCCTGTTCTTTAATGAATGGTATGGCGTGTTATTCACTTTACCATGGGATAGCTCCAATTACAAAGTGAATGTTGTATGATGGGATTGGTGAACCGAATGAAAAGTAAAGGAATGGTGGTACGAAAATGAAACAACCGTTGTCTTTAACTTGGGAACTGGATTCCATTTTTGAAGGGGGCTCGGCATCCCCCGGATTTGAACGGTTCTTAAGCGAACTGGAAGGCGATATCGGCAAGCTCGCGGAGCAAGTAAGAGCGGCTAAGGCTCCAGCGGATTTGGAGTCGACGAAGTCGCTGGACGGCGTTATCGAGCTTCTGCAAAGCTGTACCGCGCGTCTTGTTCAGGCCTCGGAGTTCGCCGGATGCCTTGGAGCGCAGAACCAGCAGGATAAAGGAGCCGTACGCCTGTCGGGAACCGTTGCCGGACTCAGCGCCCGGTTTCAGGGTGTATCCTCTGAATTTGAAAATGTGCTTCGCCAGACGGAAGAGGATGTATGGCAGGAGTGGATGGCCCGGCCTGAGATCGCCCCGCTGACATTCGTGCTTAGCGAGAGCCGGGATCTAGCCCGTGAGAAGATGAGCCCGGAGCTGGAGAGCCTGGCGCTTGAGCTTGCGGTGGATGGCTATCACGGCTGGAGCGAGCATTATGAAACGATTGTCAGCTCCATCGCCATTCCCTACACGGATGAGGACGGGGAGAAGCTGCTGTCGGCGGGCCAGGCTTTCAACAAGCTGCAAGACAATGACAATCAAGCCCGGAAGGATATGTTCGTCAAATGGGAAAAAGCGTGGGAAGGCGTCGCCGATTACGCCGCGGATACGCTTAATCATCTGGCCGGGTTCCGCCTGAAGCTGTATGAGCGCCGGGGATGGGACGATGTGCTGAAAGAGCCCCTCAGCATTAACCGCATGTCCCGCGAGTCGCTGGATGTTATGTGGGACGTTATCGTCAAGAGCAAGCCCGCTCTTATCGCCTATTTGGAGCGCAAGGCGAAGCTGCTGGGACTTGCAAAGCTCGGCTGGGAAGACGTGGAAGCCCCGCTGGCGCGGTCCTCAGGCAAAATATCTTATGACCGGGCGGCGGAAGAAATTGTCACCCAGTTCGGTAAATTCAGTCCGAAGCTTGCGGAATTTGCCGAGCGCGCATTTGACAGCAGCTGGATTGAAGTGGAAGACCGGCCGGGCAAGCGTCCCGGCGGCTTCTGCGTCTCGTTCCCGCTGAGCAAGGAGTCGCGGATATTTATGACTTACAGCGGCACGCCTTCCAATGTGGCGACGCTTGCGCATGAACTAGGCCATGCCTACCATTCTTATCTGCTCGATGACCAGCCGGTGCTTAACCAGAACTACGCGATGAATGTGGCGGAAACGGCTTCGACCTTTGCCGAGGTCATCGTCTCAGGTGCGCAGGTCAAGGCGGCAGGGAGCGATGAAGAGAAGCTGGCACTGCTGGAAGAGAAAATCCAGAACAGCGTCGCCTTTTTTATGAACATACATGCCCGGTTCCTGTTTGAGACCCGTTTCTACGAGAAGCGCAAGGCGGGACTTGTCAGCGCAGAAGAGATTTCCGCGCTTATGGTGGAAGCGCAGAAGGAAGCTTTTGGCGGCATTCTTTCCGGCTACCATCCGCATTTCTGGGCGTCCAAGCTGCATTTTTATATTACCGACGTGCCGTTCTATAACTTCCCTTATACGGTAGGGTATATGTTTAGCACCGGATTGTACCGTCTCGCTCTGCAGGAAGGTCCTTCCTTTGCGGACAAATATGATGCGCTGCTGCGCGATACAGGCGTTATGACGCTTGAGGATCTGGCGGGCAAGCATCTGGGCGTGGATCTGTCGAAGCCGGATTTTTGGCAGGGAGCCGCCGATCTGATTCTTGAAGATATTTCCACCTTCCTGGATATGACCAAGCATCTAGCTTAAACTTCGTATTTATGAAAGATTTGGCCTTTGTCCGTGCAGTTAAGCGCAAGTAATGGATTGAATATTGTGCAAATGCGAAATGACCCTCAGGATAGATTTGATCGTGGGGGTCGTTTTTTATGCAAATTTGTCGAAAATGATCGTTTTATCGAGGCGAATTTGGAAGAAGATAGAAGAAAAAGCGCATTTTATAGGGATAATAACCCAATTATATTGACGATTGTTGTGGGGTATTGCCTTCTATCCTATAATGAGTCCTAAGCCTTAAGGAGTAAGGCAGCAAGTATGACAGAGGAGGAAAAGTATGCTTAAGACGGATCAATTGTCTTTGGCTAGGCAAATGGACCTGGTGTTTAAGGAGCTTCAGGAGGAATTATCGGGGGTATCTTCCGGTACGGTTTTTGTGCAAATACGAAATAATATCATTGGGAAGTTTGGAATCCGTCATAATCCACTGTACGGCCGCAGCGGAACGTTTGCGGAGGAGGCGGAGGGGCTGACAGCCTCACAGCAGTCTTCGTTTCGTTTGATGGCACTCGAGAGTCTGAAGTTTAAACGCCGCTGGACGCATGGAGAGATAAGCTATGAGTTTGCCGTGAAGAAGGGGATTGTCATTGTCGATGCTGTTCTAGAGTCCAATTACAATATGGCTAACCTGATGATCCGCTACCCGAGAAATGTGCAGCAGGATAAGGAGGACTGCGGATAACAGGTACGGGCCATGAAAAACCCCCGCGCTTCCTTGTGGAAGCGGGAGGGCTGTAAATCTGTTCGGCGGCCCTTGCGGGCGGACCGAATAAAAGCGATAAACGAGGCATTACACACCCGTACGACCGGAGAGTTGCTGCTCTGCCAGCTGTACGAGACGCTTGGTGATATAACCTCCCAGAGAACCGGTTTCGCGGGAAGTGTAGTTACCATAATAACCGTCTTGAGGAATTGTTACACCAAGCTCTTGCGCTGCTTCATATTTCAGTTGCTGCAGCGCAGCGGTTGCTTGAGGAACGACCAGGTTGTTGGAACGGCCGCTACGACCTTGGTTTTGACCTACTTGACCCATGTTTGTCACCTCCTTCACCCTTGGTAGAGATAGTATGAGCGCGGTGAGGTGAAATCATGCATGGTGCAAGAAGGTTATAAGGCTGGGAATAAGTGTATAAAAAGTGAACTTTGCAACTTAAAATAAGAGGGCGGTCCGAATGTTCCAGCGGGCCGCCCTCTTGGCAAATGATCGCAGCATGCTCAATTGGCTGCAAATCTCAATTTTCAGGATAGATCATTTCAATTGAAGTAGTCAGCTCAAGGCTCTGTCCGGGAGCAAGCGTCAACAGACCGGTAAAGTTAGGATCAGAGGACACATTAGGCGCATCCGGCAGCCATGTATAGGGCTCGGCGCAGAGAAATTGGTCGGCGGGTCCTTTCGTATAGATAACCCAGTGGCGGAAATAGCTTTCGTCTGCGAGGTAACGCAGCCCATAGCCGTCATCCCGGAGCAGCAAAGCTTCTACGGGCCGCTTCTCTCCAATACGCAGGGCGGTGTCGAAGTTCGTGCCCTGCAGGTTCATCCCCTCGTTCAAAGCTTCCAGTGAGCCGAGTGGAAGCACCTTTCCAGTGGGCAGCAGCTGGTCGTTCAATTCGTAGATGCTCTCAACCGGCAGCTTGAGACTCCAACGCTTCGGCTGACCGTCAATCATGAACCAGGTGTGATAGCCGATTCCAAATGGAATACTCCGTTCACCGCCAAGGTGGGTCACCTTCAAGGTCTGCTTCAAAGACGCGTCCTGCAGCCGGAATGTCATCTCAAATTTGAGCGGGACTGGCAGCTGATCCATCCAATGAGCATCGTCTGTCGTCTTGAATTCGGTCGTCACCGCGCAGCCGTCTTCATCTTCCTCGATATCGCTGACACACCAGGATTGCGTCCGGTGCAGGCCGTGAATGTGATTGTCACCGGCGGTGTTGCGGTCGAACTGGTAATGGGCGCCATCAAATTCAAACTGTCCCTTGGAGATACGTCCCGGCGGAATTAAGAGCGGAATGCCGAAGTGATACGGCTTCTGCATATAAAAATCCAGATCGGCCTCTTCCGGCCGGCGCAGAACCTCTCGTTTTTCCTTTCGGTCCCACAGGGAGATAACGTTGTTGCCAAGACGCGGCAGCAGCGTGACTTCCAAGTCGCGGCTGTGCAAAATATAAGTATCATAACCGCACCATTGCCCTTTGGTCACCTGTTTCATGATCCATGCTCCTTTATCATTCACTTGATACAAAATGTGAACACGATAATCTTATCATAACAGATTTATGTTCGAGGGGTTAAAAATTTGACAAACTTCTTTGCCGGTTCTATGATGAACTCAGTTAACTAAGTTTGTCAATGCGATGATGGGGATAAGTAGGCGGGAGAGAGGCCTTCAGAAAGCCGGTGGATAATGCGAACCGGAGGATAACTCCCGGATGAATGGACCCCTGAGCGCCGCGCTCGAACGGGAAAGCATTCCCTGGTAGACCGGCCGGATCGTCCCCGTTACAGGATGTCTTAAGGCTGCGATCAGTATTTCGCTATGCGGTCCGTTTATAGGCGGGAAGCATGGGAAAGGTTGCAAGCGGCGAATAAGGGTGGCACCACGGTCTCACGTCCCTTCGGAGTGAGGCTTTTTTGCGTTCTTTTGTAACCAACATAATTCTTAATCGGAGGAGTTACAGTATGAAAAAAGTTCTGTCCGGCATACAGCCCAGCGGCAGCTTGACGCTCGGCAACTACATCGGCGCAATGAAAAATTTCGTCAAGCTTCAAGAGGAGCATGAATGCTATTTCATGGTGGTTGACCTGCATGCCGTCACCGTACCGCAGGAGCCGGCCAGCTTGCGCGAACAGTCCGAGGCCGTTGCCGCGCTGTTTATCGCAGCGGGAATTGATCCCGCCCGCTCCAATGTATATCTTCAGTCGCATGTTCCCCAGCATGCCGAGCTGGGCTGGTTGATGACGACGCTCACCTCGATGGGCGAGTTGGAGCGGATGACGCAGTTTAAAGACAAATCATCCGGGAAGGACACCGTGGGCGCGGGATTATTCGTGTATCCGGCGCTGATGGCCGCCGACATTCTCGTATACAACGCGGATCTGGTTCCGGTAGGCGAAGACCAGAAGCAGCATCTGGAGCTTACACGCGATCTGGCAGGACGGTTCAACCACCGCTACGGTGAGTTCTTCACCATTCCGGAGCCGTATATTCCGCAGGTCGGCGCCCGGATTATGTCGCTGGATGACGGAACGAAGAAAATGAGCAAGAGCAATCCGAATGCCGGCAGCTATATCGCTCTGCTCGATCCCCCGGACGTGATCCGCAAAAAAATCAGCCGGGCCACTACGGATTCCGGACGCGAAGTCGTGTACGACCCGGCGAACAAGCCGGAAATCAGCAATCTGATGAGCATTTACGCGGAGTGCTCCGGGCTGTCACTTGTGGACATCACAGGCCGCTATGAAGGACAGATGTACGGCGGCTTCAAAAAGGATTTGGCCGAGGTCGTCGTGGCGGCGCTGGAGCCGCTCCAGGAGCGCTACCATGAAATCCGCAGTTCCGGCGCCATCACCGATATTCTCGCGTCGGGCGCGGAACGCGCCCGTGCCGTGGCGTCGGTAACACTCCAAGGAGTCAAGGATCGCATGGGATTCCTGCCTCCACGGTCAAAGTAAATTCAAAGTAAAGGGCTTACGCCCCGTGTACAGCCGCTGAGCCGCCACATAGTAGCGGGAGACTGTCACTCTCTTTCACGGCGGGCTTTGATAATGAATCCCCAGCCGATATTCAGCACGCACAGCACGCACAGCGCACCCAACAGCAGTGCGGCCCATAGCCGGTAGCTGATGGCGATTGAAGCCGCAGCAAGCAAAAGAATGGAAGAAATCGCAAACCAAAGCGAGAGTCCTTTGCTCAAGGGATGACTCCTTTCGTTTCCGGCGGATTTAAGCCGCTTCCGGTCATTTAATAGCGGCCGCCGGGTATATGTCTATATTATTATGGAATTAGGATGCTGTTAAAGCTTTTCTGAGCATAGTCAGCGCTATAAGCGGCAAATCCCGGAGCAATGGGTGCTCCGGGATTTGTTTTAGGGACAATCAAAGAGCCGGACAGCAGCCAGTTAGCCTGACGCTACCCAGCGCGGGTGCAGCCCGCAGCTATACTTTCATCGAGCCGGGTTCAATCGCGAAACGCTCATCGAGCTTCTCGCTGCTGAGCCAGCCTACATACGTCTGAAGCGCATGATACTGGTGATCCATGACCAGGACAGCGACAAACGGAAATTGCTTCCGGTGCAAATAACGGACGTCCCCCCAGCGTACAATGTAACCTGAAGGCAGTTCCTCCACCTCGGCGATGGCATAGGAAGTGAAGTACAGGAAAGCCTGAATATCCGGATGGGACTTGGAACGCTCCACAGCCGGATGCCGGGAGTTGACCGCGTGCTTGAGCCATTCCAGGCGCCCGTAGTTAAGCTGGCCGACATAATAGCTGCCATCCTGTCTCGTCTTGACGACATTCCACCGTCTTGGCGTTATCGTCGGGATAAGGATATATTTCTCCCCGGGTTCATGGTGTAGATCTTTGGCCTTGATGCTGCGGGTTAGCCGAAAATAGGCGGCGGTCCTCCAAACATAATACAGGACGATGATGCTGTACAGCGAGGCGAACAAGGGCGCCGGGGGAATGATGCCGGTGATCCACAGCGCGATGGCCGCAACATGGCTGCCGAAAATAAACGGATCGAAAATATGGATAATGTTCCACGCGATCCAGCGTTCGGTGATTGGCCGCGCCGCTTGGGTGCCGTAGGTATTGAACAGATCGGTGAAGACGTGTAGAGCTACGGCAATGAAGCTCCAGAGGGCAAGATGGCCGATGGAACGGATATCGTTCAGACCGAAAATCGGACTGAGCACAAGGGTAATCAAGGCGGGCCAGAGCAGTAAAAACGGAAGGGAGTGCGTAATCCCCCTGTGATTGCGAATATACACCGCGTTGCTCTTAAGGCGCAGGACGGTGTCGGCATCAGGGGCCTGCGAGCCGATAACGGTGGCCAGCATAACGGCGCCTGACAGCATCGGCTGAGAACTGACGGCGGGATCGATGAATGAGAGCCCGGCAAGTCCAAAACCTATAACGAAGTGTGTAGCAGTATCCATGAGCGTAGATCTCCTTTGCACGGAAGTTCTCTATTAATAACTACCCATTTTATCATCTTAATATTTATATTGAAAAAATTATTTACGTCACGCAGTTGTCAAATTAATGAACATCTAAGTCAAAGATTGTCAAAGTATTTTGCGGTTTGTTATGATAAAGTTAACAGCGGAAGACTGAAATTTATCAATAAGAACTGATAAACAGGCTTGCAAGTTCGTTCTGTCTTACAGACTGAACATAAAGGAGGAACTCAAATACGTGAATAATCAATGGAGATATCAAGCCTCTTCCGATTCTGCGGCTATGTCCGCCAAGCTCCCCCCTGAAGCTGAGCGGGCCAGTTGGCGCGATTTCATTACGGTTACCAAACCGGGCATTATCCGGTCGAATCTGATTGCCGCCTTTGCCGGCTTCTGGCTGGCTTCCGGTTGGGAGGTTAACTACAGCAAGCTGCTGCTGACCCTGATCGGCACCATGCTTGTTATGGCTTCGGCCTGTGTGTTTAATAATTATTTCGACCGCGATCTGGATATGAAAATGGAACGGACCAAGAAGCGCGGACTGCCGACCGGACGGCTTAAGCCGAATACGGTTCTGCTTTACGCTCTGGGACTTGGCACGCTGGGCCTGGCCGCGCTGTTTCTTTTCTCCGGAATTCTGGCCGGGCTGTTCGGAATCGTTGGGATGTTCGTCTATGTTATAGTATACACCCTTTGGCTGAAACGGACCTCCACTTGGAGCACTTCAGTCGGCGCGATTTCCGGCGCGATGCCTCCGGTAATCGGTTATGTTGCCGTGACGGGCAAGGTTGATCTTGGCGCCTGGCTGCTGTTCGCGATGCTGTTCCTGTGGCAGCCCCCTCATTTCTGGGCGCTCGGCATCCGGCGCAAGGAAGAATACCGGAATGCGGGATTTCCGCTGCTTCCGGTTGTGAAAGGTACACGCCGGACCAAAATACAGATGATACCATACGTCGCGCTGCTCGTTCCGGTTTCGGTACTCATGTATGCGTATGAATATGCCGGCATCTATTATTTGATTGTTTCCGCCGGGCTCTCTCTTGCTTGGCTTTATCTTACGCTCAAGGGTCTTAAGGCTAAAGACGACGATGCCTGGGCGAAGCAAAATTTCTTCTTTTCCATAAATTATTTGACTCTCAGCCTGATCGCGCTGGTGCTCAATACGATTCACGGATAATGAAGGGAGAAGATCATGCACATCCTGACGCGGTATAAATGGACTTGGCTTCTGCTGCTGCTTGCGCTGGCCATGGCGGCCTATCTGGTCGTAAGCTCCTGGGCTTTCCAAGCGGGAAAGCTGCCGGTTATCGGGGAAGTGCAGGACTTCTCCCTTGAAAATGTAAGCGGTGACACCGTTACGCTTTCCGATACGGAAGGCAAGGTGCGGTTAGTTTATTTCTTTTTTACCCAGTGTACGGATGTGTGCCCGATTACGACTTTCGCTCTGTCGCAGGCACAGGATTTGCTCATTAAGGACGGCAGCTTTGGTAAAGACGCGGCCTTCCTGTCGATCTCATTTGATCCGCAGAATGATACGCGCGAAGCGATCAAGACATTCGCTGACCGTTTCCACGCCGATTATGCAGGCTGGTACTTTCTGCGAGGGGATCAGGAGAAGGTTCGGGATTTGGCGGCGGGCTCCTTCAAAATTCTGATTGCCGGAAATAACAAGGACAATTTCGCTCACGCGAATCTGATCGGCCTTGTGGATCGGAAGAACCGTCTGCGTGCACTATATAATGCCAGCGATACAGACCAGGTTACGCCGGAATTTTTGGCTGATGCCGTGAAAAAGCTGGCCCGTGAGTAGCGCAGAACATGATGCGGCTGTTAGAAAAGCGGATCAGGGTAGATAATGAATTCTTCCAATCCCACTTTTTCTAGCTGTGTAATGTTGTATTCATCGGGAGTGCCTTCGACTCCTGCGTAACCCCGGCGAGTGTAAATATGCTCTGCGTCCGGGAAGGCGTCGCGCAGAACGCCGCGTATTTTTTTGCCGGAGCTGTCGTTATCCATATAGAGATAGACTTCACTGTCTCCGACTTGCTTGCGCAGTGTCTCAAGCTTAACTGTATTGAGTGTGCCAAAGGTGCACAGAATGTCGACTTCGGGCTTCAGGAGACGCCGCAAACGGCTGCGGTCATTCTTGCCTTCGACAATAATAGTAATAGACATAATCGTGGCGTCACCTCCGTCCGAATAGTGCAAGCGCACGGCACAAAATGCCGGATTGCGTCAGGCTTAACTATATATTACCTAACGTTTATCGTATTTAACAACAGGGCGGTTTGGGTTGCAGTCATTCCCCGGGAAATGTCGTATATCCGCTGCCATAAACAATCACCCGGACGCCAGCGGCGGTCCGGGTGATTGCGCGAGATTTACACTTTGATAGAGAAGCGGCTGGATATTATCAGAAAGTTTTAAGAATGATAACCAGCAGAATGAAGAGAACCAGAATGATGCCGGCAGAAGTAGGGCAACATGGAGCGACAATAGGTTTAGGACAGCAAGGATTGGACATTTACAGTTCAACTCTCTTTCGCAGTGGATTCTTAACTACACGGTATTATATGTCAATTCATCCACCGGGTTTGTATCCCTGCCCATTGTATATGAAGCAGACATCATGCTTTTTGGGGAGAATGCTGGCGGTGTACGTGTCAGGCCGCCCGGCCGTTCCAATCCGGATGATAGGCGGAAAGCTTGCCCGAACCGAAAGACGGAAGCAGCAGCAGCGCCGTCATCAGCAGCAGAAAGGCAATGAAGTACGGCGAGACCATCCCCCGCAGCTGTCCGGCAGCGACGGGTCCGGCGAAGGCGCCAAGGGAGGTCGCGATCGACTGCAGCGAGAAAGTCCGCCCCATACGTCCAGGGCCGCTGATGCCGATGAACAGCGAGGCCATTGCCGGGAACAGCACTCCTTTCGCGGTGCCGAGCAGAAATAGGACAACCGCTGGAGGAATGGAGGGAATAGCGGCGAGTGCGAAGAAGCAGAGCGCCATACCGAGCAGCGCCGCGCCGATCCGCAAGAGCACGGACAGACGGTTCAGAAACAGCATGCTCAGCGTGATAAGCGCACCTAGACTAAGCAGTGAGAGCAGGATGCCCGTCGAAAGGATACCGTCGCTTCCGTTACGGGTCTGGGAAAGGGGAAGCTCGAAGAAGAGCACGCCCTGCGCAGAGGCGATGAAGAACGGCAGCAGGAGGTAGCGGAAGGGAACCGCCACCACTGAGCCTGAGTTCGGGGAGAGCCGCGTTTCGGTTGCGGAGCCGCCGTCTACTGCCGCAGAGCTGACGGCCTGCGCCGGGAGCTTTCGGGCAGCCTTCGGCACGCTGAAGTATGCCATTACGCCGGTGGCGATCAGCAGCCAGCCAAGGCTCAGGAACGTGCCGGAGAAGCCGGCTTTGGCCACGATGAAAGCGCCTGCTGCCGGCGAGAGGACGGAGGCAAGTGTATGCACAATCCCCTGGCCGGACATATATTTGCCTTGCCTCACCGAATCGCCCGACAGCGAAGCGAGCAGCGCCATACAGGCGGGGGAGAGGAAAGCTAGCGCAAACCCGCTGGCCGCCCTGAAGAGCAGCAGATGCCACGGCAGGCGGGCATATGCCTGGAGCAGCAGTATCGCTCCCGCCGCGATCAGACTGTAGACGATATAGCGGCGGCTGCCCTTTCGGTCGATTAGCACACCGGCGAGCAGATTCCCCGGGAGATGCGTGAGCGAATACATGCCCATCATCCAGCCGATAAAGGCCGGTCCGGCGCCCAGCGAGAGAGCAAAGGGTGTCAGAATGGGATACTGCGCATGCAGATCAAAGTATGCAAGGAACAAGAACAGATACAGCCATAGCGCGGTTTTCAAGAAATCTGCACCTCCAATTCCGCTCCCGGCTTGCAAAGATCAGGGCGGACAGAAATGAAAAATGAAGAGACACCTTCCCTGGAAGGCGTGGACAATCGCTACTTGTACTTTACGTGAGGGCGGGGCGGCATATGCCTTTTTTTACTTTGCTGGTAGAACCGCCGCGTAAAAGCTTACAATGTTGTCATCCCTTTGGCGGATTTATGAATTAAGCCTGATGATCATGTATAATAATGAATATCCGTGGCATGCTGCCGGATTTGGCGGAAAGCACGGGCAAATGAGTAATAGGAGTGTGTTGCCGGAGTGATGGATACTCAGGTGTGGTCGCAGTTTATTAGAGAAAATTGGCTTGTTATCGTCATTGCGCTTGTGCTATTGTTCGCAGTTGTCAATTTGGTCAAAACGGTGCTGAAATGGGCCATTGTCATTGTTATTATCGGAGGCTTGCTCGTTTACAGCGGAGTTACGATAGATCAGATCGGTAATGCAGTAAGCAAGGTAAAAGAGGAGACGGTCGGTACGCTGAAGAACGAGGCGCAGCAAGTGATGCTGAAGGAAGCGCGGGACGCCGTCTATACCGCAAATAGCGACGGAACCTTTACGATAACGACACCCAATATTGAGGTGAAAGGAAGAGCCGGTGAGGACAAGGTTAATGTTACCTTCCGGGGGGTCAGCCTCGGCCAGTGGAGTGTGAATGAAACTGTGAAGAGCTTCATTGAGGAAGCGCGTAAAGCTCAAGGTGCGAGTCAATAACGCTAGAGCAGGAGGGAAGACATGTTGAACGAATGGCTGCAGAGCCTGCGTGATGCCAATATCATCACGTTATTATTGCTGGTTGTTGCCGCCTTTTCGTTGATTCAGGGCTGGTTGCGGGGCTTTTCTTTGTCCGCAGGCAGATTATTCGGGCTGCTTGGTTCAGGCATTCTGACGATTGCGGCGCTCATTCTTGCCGCGCTCGCCGCCGCCTATTTTTCGCCATACGTTCAAACATGGGCTGCGGATACGGCGGCTCCCAAGGGTGAACTCAACCAGTGGCAGCAGATTTATTATACTGCCGTATCGGCGCTTGCAGGACTTCCGCTGCTGCGGTTTCTGTTTCTGCTGATGATAAGCTACAGCTTGATTCGGATCGTTCTGGGACTTCTGGCTTATTTGCTGCCGCTTCCGCGCTTCCGCAAATCCGGAGGGCTGTGGGACCGCAAGATCTCGGCGGCAAGTCGGTTCGGGGGGGCAGGTATTGGACTTTTCATAGGAGCTGTCCGGTGCCTCCTGCTGATCATCGCTCTGTATGTGGGAACCAGTCTTATCCCAAGCAGCGACGCAGCGCGTTATATCGAAGATTCGCCAATATACCGCCAGAGTGTCGAGTCGTTGATTGAGCCTGTTACCGGAACAGCGGTACAGGACAAGCTTCCGGTTCTGACCAAGGCAGTTGCGGCGGAAATGAACGATATCCTCCGGCGAAAATACGAAATTATCGACCGGGACGTTTCCAGCGATATTACTGTTGCTGCGGCGGATATTGCCGGAAAGGCGAAGAGCGATCAAGATAAAGCGCGGCTGCTCTACGATTGGGTCGGAACGAGAATTTCTTATGATTACGCCAAAGCCGAGAACTACGAACAGAACCGGATATGGAAAGAACAGACGCCGCAGGATACCTTCGATACCCGGCTTGGCGTATGCATTGATTATGCGCGGCTGTATGCCGTGATGGCCAGGTCTCAAGGCCTTGACGTGCGGGTGGTGACCGGGCGCGGTTACGACGGACGCGGCGGCTATGGGCCGCATGCCTGGAACGAGGTTTATATCCCGGAGCGGAATGCCTGGATTCCTCTGGATTCTACCTGGGCTAAGAGCGGAGATTGGTTTAATCCAGCGGATTTTGACTCCACGCACATCAAAGAAAGTGTGCTTTGAAGCATTAGAGGTGCGGCTTCGCTTGTGATACAATGGATGAGTCTGATTATGGAGGCATATTCCGGCATTTATTTTAATGAATTCAAATTATAAAGGAGAGAACAAAGTGAGCCTTTTTCGCAAACAGGGCTCGCCTTCGGACGAGACCAATAGCAAAAGCACCCTGGCGCTGCGGATCAATGTGTTCTTTTTCAGTACGTTTATCATTTTCTGCGTAATTATTATTCGTCTAGCGGTATTGCAATTCGTGGAAGGCCCTACACTGACCGAGGTGGAGGCGAACCGGGATACGAAAAATGTGCCGCTTGCCGCCATGCGCGGTTCGATCCTCGCCGCCGGAGGCGAGAAAATCGCTTATTCCACTCCTGTCCAGTCGTTGTACATTACGCTGACCAAGGAGTATACGGCGAAAAAGACGGACAAGAACACCAAGGTAACGGATTATACTCCTGAAGCCAAGGCGAATGTGAACAAGCTGGCGGCGAATCTGGTGGAAAAATTTAATCAGCTTGGCGACCCGAGCGAGAAAAAGATGACGGTGGAAGAGGTAAAGGACTCGCTCGACTTGAAGTTCAGAAAGTACAACGGCTACACACCGCGCCGGATCAAGGTAGGACTCTCCGCGAAGGAAGTCGCTTATTTTATGGAGCACAAGGATGAATACCCCGGCCTGGAAGTCGTGGAGGAGAACGTGCGGCATTACGACAAGGATAAGGTAGCTGTGCAGACGGTTGGCTATGTTAAGCTGTTCAAGAATTCCAACAGTCTTGGCATCTACCAGAACGTTCTTAACGCGATGAAAGATCATCCGACAGCGGGCCTGACCTACAAAGATGATGAGTTCGTCGGTTTCGACGGTCTTGAGCTTCAGTACCAACGGGAGCTTCGGGGGCAGAACGGATACCAGGAAATTTCCATCAACCCGCAGAACATGGCCGAGAAAATCGAGAAGGTCGTGCCTCCCGTCAAGGGCAATGATATCTGGATGACCATCAACAAAAATGTGCAGCTCAAGACGGAGCAGGCGATAACGGATCAACTGAGATGGCTGCATACGCACTCCGTTCAGGGCAAGACGCATCCTAACGCCATAACGGGCTACGCAGTCGCAATGGAAGTCGATACCGGCAATATTGTGGCGATGGCCAGCATGCCGGATTATGATACGAATGCATGGACTGACGGCAGTATTTCGAAAACTTTAGACATAACCAACTATCAGAATGGTACGATTACTCCGATTTCGTCAGGGAGATCAGGCAATAATTTTGAATCGACTGTTCTAATGGGTTCGACCATCAAGCCGCTAAGCGTATTGATCGGGCTTAATGAAGGACTGTTTAAAACAACAGATTGGTACACGGATAGAGGGATTACTTCCTTCGGTAAGGTCGGCCATGAAACAAAGGTTCGGAACGCCTCCGGTCACGTCTATGGAGGAATGGACCCGGCCTTGGCTATTGAGCATTCATCCAACGTCTTTATGGTAGATATGGTTGGCAAGAGACTTTATGAAAAATATCCTTCCAAGGGCATCGACGTTTGGGATAAATATATGAAGGAGTTTGGACTGGGCGTGTCGACTGAAGTTGATCTTCCCAATGAGTTTCTAGGTAGAATCAACTATACGAATCTAAAGGCAGCAGGTAGCGCCCAGGCCGCATTGGTTTATGCTTCTTTTGGTCAACAGGGAGCTTACACCACGCTTCAACTTGCCCAATATGTCTCTACGCTAGCTAATAAGGGCGAGCGGATCAAGCCGCATCTTATTAGCAAAATCACGGACCCCTCGGGGCAAGTGGTCCAGACGTTCGGACGCGAGGTACTGAATACCGTTAAGATGGATGACTCGTACTGGAATGAAGTAAAAAAAGGAATGAATAGCAAGGTTGACGCTTTTGATGGCTTCCCTTACGACTTCGCCCGAAAGACCGGAACCTCGCAGCAGGCGGCAAGAGGAGTATTAAAAGATAACGGCGTCTTCATTGCCTACGCGCCGCGCAACAATCCGAAGCTTGCCGTAGCAGTTGTTATTCCGGAAGGCGGCTTTGGCTCGAACAGCGCCGCGCCGGTGGCGCGTAAGATTTTCGACGCCTACGACTGGGAGTACGGTCTTGACGGGGTGCCGAAGAAGAGCCTTCAGCAGAAATCTGCGGGTCAAAGCAGCAGCTCTAGCGAGAGCGGCACAACGGGTACGAACTAAAGGAGCTGACATCAGCCTTTAACTCGGTATATAAGAGAGGGGACGTCTTCTTTGTATGGAAATTGTTTAGGTCATCTCAATTTCTCCACAAATGGAAGATGTCCCTTTAACTTTTCCAAGCATTCGACAGAAGTGTGTTGAAAATATTAGAGCCGCAGCGGACCATATGTTACAATAAATGGGTTCCGTAGGCATTAGCCTGCTTTCCGGAATTCATATGGTACTCTTAAATGTTATAATTGAGGAGAGAACAAAGTGAGCCTTTTTCGCAAACAGGGCTCGCCTTCGGACGAGACCAATAGCAAAAGCACCCTGGGGCTGCGGATCAATATGTTCTTTTTCAGCACGTTTGTCATCTTTTGCGTAATTATTATCCGTCTTGCCGTACTGCAATTTGTAGAAGGACCGACGCTGACCGAAGTAGAGACGAACCGGGATACGAAAAATGTGCCGCTTGCCGCCATACGCGGTTCGATCCTCGCCGCCGGAGGCGAGAAAATCGCATATTCTACTCCTGTCCAATCGCTGTACATTACGCTGACCAAGGAGTATACGGCGACAAAGACGGACAAGGATACCAGCATTACGGATTTTACGCCGGAAGCGAAGGCAAATGTGAACAAGCTGGCAGCGGATCTGGTGGATAAATTTAGTCAGCTTGGCGACCCGAACGAGAAAAAGATGACGGTGGAAGAGGTCAAAGACTCGCTCGACTTGAAGTTCAGGAAGTACAACGGCTATACACCGCGCCGGATCAAGGTGGGGCTCTCCGCCAAGGAAGTTGCTTATTTTATGGAGCATAAGGATGAGTACCCCGGCCTTGAAGTCGTAGAAGAGAACGTGCGGCATTACGATAAGGATACGGTAGCGGTGCAGACGGTTGGCTATGTCAAGCTGTTCAAGAATTCCAACAGTCTCCCCATCTACCAGGACGTTCTGAATGCGATGAAAGAGCATCCGACAGCAGGTCTCACCTATAAAGATGATGAGTTCGTCGGTTTCGACGGTCTTGAGCTTCAGTACCAGCGCGAGCTTCGCGGGCAGAACGGATATCAGGAAATTTCCATCAATCCGCAGAACATGGCCGAGAAAATCGAGAAGGTAGTTCCTCCCATCAAAGGCAATGACATCTGGATGACGATTAACAAAAATGTGCAGCTGAAGACGGATCAGGCGATCATCGATCAATTAAAGTGGCTGCATACCCATGCGGTTCAGGGAAAAACGCATCCTGACGCTGTAACGGGCTACGCGGTCGCGATGGAAGTGGATACCGGAAATATCGTGGCGATGGCCAGCATCCCGGATTACGATACGAATGTCTGGGCAAGCGGCAGCATGGATACTGCAACCTACAATGAAATTGAAGATTACTATCAGAATGGTACGATTACTCCAAATGCTTCAGGCCGATCGGGCCATAACTTTGACTCGACAGTTCTGATGGGTTCCACCGTCAAACCGCTCAGTGTATTGCTTGGGCTAAATGAAGGGCTCTTTGGAACCTCAGATTGGTACACGGATACAGGGATTACTTATTTCGGTAAAGCTGGCCATGAAACAAGAGTGCGCAATGCTTCCGGCCACATTTTAGGTAGAATGGATCCGGCTGAGGCCATAGCACAATCGTCTAACGTTTTTATGGTGGATATGGTAGGCAAGAGATTATACAATAAATATGGTTCCGAAGGCATTAAGGTTTGGGATAAATATATGAAGGAGTTCGGCCTTGGTGTCTTTACGGGAGTAGACCTACCTGAAGAGCACAGAGGAGTTATCAACTACACCAATATTGAAGCTGCGGGCAGCCCCCAAGCGGCGCTCGTCTATGCCTCGTTCGGCCAGCAGGGGAAATACACCGCGCTGCAGCTTGCCCAGTATGCGTCTACCTTGGCAAATAAGGGCGAGCGAATCAAGCCGCATCTTGTCAACAAAATCACGGACTCCACGGGAAAAGTAGTCAAAACGTTCGGACGCGAGGTACTGAATACCGTCAAGATGGATGACGCTTACTGGAATGAGGTCAAGCGTGGCATGAACAGCGATGTCAAGGTATTTGACGGCTTCCCTTACGACTTTGCCCGCAAGACGGGAACCTCGCAGCAGGATTATTATAGTAAAGGAAGAAAATATACCGTCGACAACGGCGTCTTTATCGCCTACGCGCCGCGCAACAAGCCGAAACTGGCTGTCGCGGTCGTAATCCCCGAAGGCGGCTTCGGCTCGAACAGCGCTGCGCCGGTGGCGCGCAAAATTTTTGACGCCTACGACTGGGAGTACGGGCTGAACGGCGTACCGAAGAAGAGTTTGCAGCAGAATCAAGCGGCTAATACCAACAAATAAAACATAAAATGGAGGGATGGCGATGACTGCCAAATACCGCCTGTTAGCTTTGGATATGGATGGAACCTTGCTGAACAGTGAAGAACGGATTACACCGGAGACGGTGAAATGGATACATAAGGCGGTGGACGCGGGCATTCATGTCTGCTTGTCCACCGGGCGGGCGTTTAACTCCGCGTATCCTTACGCCCAGCAGCTTGGGCTGAAAACGCCGATGGTTACAGTGAACGGCAGTGAAGTGTGGCGGGCGCCGCATGAGCTGTACCGCCGTTCCCTGATGGACCCGCAGCTGATCAAACAAATGCACGCGTTTGCGATAGAGTATGGCATCTGGTACTGGGCGTACTCGGTTGATGGAGTGTATAACAAGGAAAGCTGGGACGGCAATATCGACGGGCGGGAATGGCTGAAATTCGGCTATGACACGGAAGATGATGAGATCCGCCATCAGGTGCTGATGAAGCTTCAGGACATGGGCGGTCTGGAGATTACCAACTCGTCTCCTTATAATCTGGAGATTAATGCTCTCGGCATGAACAAGGCGTCCGGTATCAAAGAAGTGTGTGGTTTGCTGGGAATCAAGATGGAGGAGGTCGTCGCGGTCGGCGACAGCCTGAACGATCTTGCGGTGATTCAGCAGGCGGGTCTTGGCGTAGCGATGGGCAATGCCCAGGATACCGTCAAGCAGGCAGCCGACGCGGTAACCTCGACGAACAACGAAGATGGAATCGCCGAGGTTATCCGACGTTTTATTTTGCAGGATGAAGCGGCAGCTTCACGGGAGCTGTAAACTGATGCGGAGCCTTTGGGGGCGCAGATCCTAATATTGAGGAGGGACCAAGCTTGGCTATTCTCGGATGGGTTTTAATTATCGCACTGTTTGCCGTCGGCTTGGCCGGGGCCGTCTACCCTATTTTGCCAGGAGCATTGGCGATTTACTTTGCCTTTTTCGTCTATGGCTGGTTCTTCGGCTTCGCCTCGTTCGGGCCATGGTTCTGGATTATCCAGACGCTGATCGTCGCGGCGCTGTTCATTGCCGATTATATTGTGGGGGCATGGGGCGTCAAAAAATTCGGCGGTTCCCGTTCCTCCATCATCGGCAGCACAATCGGTCTGATCGCGGGGCCGTTCGTTATTCCGGCGTTCGGCCTGATTATCGGACCGCTTCTGGGAGCGTTTATCGGCGAGATGATCGCCGGATCAGATCCGGGCAAAGCGCTCAAGGTCAGCGCAGGCTCCTTGCTCGGGCTGTTCAGCAGCACGGTCGTTAAAATTGTGCTGCAAATCGTTATGGTCATCCTCTTCTTTATTTGGATCGGCCTGTATTAAATTCACTGCAAAGAAGGGGAAACAGGTTGTCGAAGAAGGATTCTTTTATCAAAGGCACGATTATTCTCGCCGCCGCCGCTCTGGTGGCGCGCGTGCTTGGCATTTTTCAGCGGGTTCCGCTGGAGCATTTGTTTAACGATGTCGGGGATGCGGCCTTCTCGCAGGCCAACAATGTGTATCTCATGCTGCTGACGCTCGCCACGGCGGGTATTCCCAGCACGCTCAGCAAAATGGTTTCAGAGCGCTACGCCCTAAACCGTCCGGACGAAGCGCGGCAGGTTTACCGAGCCGCGCTTATTTTTGGCGCCGTCGCTGGCGTAATCATCAGCGCGGCGCTGTACATAGCCGCTCCGCTATTCGCGAAGCATGCTGGCGTGCCGGAAAGCACGCTGGCAATCCGGGCGATCGCCCCCGCGCTGCTGCTGTTCCCTACAATCGCGATGATGCGCGGATACTCGCAAGGCCGCAACAACATGATGGCCAACGGAATCTCGCAAATCGTAGAGCAGATTGCCCGCGTGTTTACGGCCATTCTACTAGCGTTTTTCCTGCTTCACCAGGGTTACGGCAACCCGGTTATGGCGGCGGGAGCTTCGTTCGGCAGCGTGTTCGGCAGCGTCGGGGCTTTCGCCATTATGCTGTACGCCGCCATCAAGATGAAGCGGAGCGACAAACAAAGCGGTATCCACGCCTCCTCGGAAGCCAAACTGCCGCTGCTCGGGATTTATAAGGATATTTTCAGCTTATCCATTCCGATCATCCTGTCATCCATGACCATTCAGGCGGTCTATTTCATCGACTCTTCCTTGATCGTTCCCCTGCTCAGCGGGCAGGTGGGCGGCACCGAAGCAACCCGGCTGCTCGGTATTCTCGGCCAGAAGGCGCAGAGCATCGCGGGTATCCCGCCCGTGCTGGCAATCGCCCTCAGCACCTCGCTGATTCCGGTCATTTCGGCGGCTTATGCCCGCCGTGACGAGGATCACCTGAAGCGGCAGATTACGCTCGCGATGCGCGTTGCGATCCTGACCGGAACGCCGATCGTGCTGTCCCTTGTCGTTGCGGCCTACTCGGTCAACGGCCTGCTCTTCAGCACCCCGTCCGGCAGCGGTATGATTGCCCTGCTGACGCTGGGCACTATTTTTCAGATAACGATGACCACCTCAAACTCCATCCTGCTCGGCATGGGCAAATCGCGGATTTCCATGTTCTACGTGCTGGCTGGGATTATCGTCAAGCTTGCGGCGAGCGTTTTGCTCAGCCGGTTCATGGGCATTTACGGCATTATTATCGCCACGGCGCTCTGCTTTATCGTCATTACTGCCCTTAATCTTCGGCTGCTTCGGAGCATTGTGCCCTTTGAGATTATGGGCAAGCGCTGGCGCGGGTATCTGCTGGCGGTGCTCGTATCGGGCGCAGCCGGTTACGGCCTGAATGCGGCGGCCATCAGCCTTACGGGAATGATGCCTGCGCGTCTCGCCTATCTTGTGGGCTGTCTGGCTGTCGGCGCAGTCGTTGTGATCCTTTATCTGGTCTTGCTGATTGTTCTGGGCGTATTAAGCGCCGGGGAGCTGGCGAGCTATCCGCGTCCGGTGCGGAAGTTGCTGAGTCCGCTCATGAAGCTGCAACCGGCGCGCGTCCGGGAGAGAGAATAAGAGCGGCAGTTGACTTCTGCTGTGCATTTTGCTTCACTTAAAGAGTAACAAGAGACATTTGTCATATGAGAAGGGACGGTGCAAGTATGGATAAAATCAGCTCTCCCGCTGAATTTCAGGCTGCCATTCAATCCCCCAGACTGACCGTGGCCGTATTCAAGGCGGACTGGTGCGGAGATTGCAAGTTTATCAATCCGTTTATGCCGGAGGTCGAACAGAATTACGCAGACAAGCTGACGCTGGTAGAGGTTGACGTCGATGCGGTGGGCGAGGTCAGCCAGGAACAGAATATACTCGGCATTCCCAGCTTCGTCGCCTACTCGGAAGGCCGGGAACTGGTCCGGTTCGTCAACAAGCTGCGCAAGTCGAGACAGGAAATCGAAGATTTTCTGAACCGCGCGACCGAGGTCTATCAGAGCATCCATCAGTAATCGCCATTTGCCGCTTTCGCCGAATTTGTGTGGAAGCGGCGTTTTTAAAAATATAAGAATTTATAAGCTGTGCGCTTATCATTTGGTCTTATATTTCTACGAGAAACGGATGCCCTCCTCCTTCGAGGACGGCGAAGCCGTTTCTTCTTGTAATCAGCAGGCCATTCAAGTTTTGCACAATTCAGGTATGCCGCATCCACCCTTATCGGTTATAATGGAAACGCATAACTTTTCTGACCGGAAGACCGGTTTACGCTCAGGTAAAATCCCATACAACGGCGGGTGATCGGATTTGACGGCGAAACAGCTGAAATGGCTTGGGTACATAACCTGTCTCATTATGTTTCTCGCCCTGCTTGGCGGTGCGCTGGTTACCAAGACGGGGTCTGGCCTCGAATGCGGAAATGAATGGCCGCTGTGCAACGGCAAGCTGGTTCCTGCATATACGCTTGGACAGATGATCGAATGGAGCCATCGGCTGCTCAGCGGTCTTGCCGGTCTGGCTGCTCTGGCCTCTGCGCTGGCCTTCCGGCGCTATGCCAGGGATCGCCGAGATTTGCAGGCGTATGCCTTCATGACGCTGCTGTTCGTCGTCATTCAGGCATTCATGGGCGCGCTCGCCGTCGTCCGGCCGCAGTCCGCCGCCGTCATGGCGCTGCACATGGGCTTCTCGCTGATCGCCTTCGCCAGCTCGTTGATGCTGGCTCTTGGCGCGGGAAGGCGCCTTTCCGGCGAGCAGACCGGAACCCTCCCGCCACTTGGTAAGGGCTTTCGCAATTTGACCTGGATGACCACGATTTATGCTTATATCGTCGTCTATATCGGCGCTTTAGTCAGTCATACGGGTTCGCAGGGAGGCTGCTCGGGCTGGCCCTTGTGCAACGGCGAGGTGATTCCGGAGCTTTCCGGCGGAACCGGCATTATGTTTTTTCACCGGGTTGCGGCTATGCTGCTGTTCATTCTTACCGCCGTGCTCGGACATCTGGCGTTCTGGAGGCATGGCGGCTATCCTGAGCTTAAGAAGCTCGGAATCTCGGCAGTCATTCTGTGCGGACTCCAGGTGCTAAGCGGCGCGAGTGTCGTATTCACTTTGTACAACGAACAGTGGTACCTGTTTGCCGCACTAGCCCATATTGTGCTGATATCCGGGCTGTTTGGCGTGCTGTGCTACATGAGCGTACGTGTATGGCAGCTTGGCAGGATAAACAAAGAGAAGGGTCCGGCTGAAATCAGCCATTTTGGATAGAGCAGGTTCAAGGAGGAACAATATATTGGGATACAGTAATTTGCGCCAGTGGATAGAACAACTGCGGAAGGACAAAGACCTTGCCATCATTGAAGCGCCGGTCGATCCTTATCTGGAACTCGCGGAGATCCATCGCCGCGTTATCCAGGAAGAGGGGCCGGCTCTGTTGTTTACGAATGTAAAAGGAACTCCCTTTCCGGTCGTCACCAATCTGTTCGGCACAGTCCGGCGGGTGGATCAGGCTTTTGGCCCCCGTCCCGAAGCGCTGATGAAGTCGCTTATGAGCGCGACGGAAACGCTGCTGCCGCCAACGGTAACCGGGGTGTGGCAGGAGAAAGGGCTATTGTTTGATCTGCTCAAAGTGGGCATCAAGAATGTTCCGCAGGGCGAGGCGCCTATTTTAAAAGTCTGCCAGAGTACTGATCCGCTTAAAGGATTGCCTCGGATCACAAGCTGGCAGGAGGACGGAGGGCCGTTCGTCACGCTGCCGCTCGTTTACACGGAAAGTCCTTCTAATCCCAAGGATCATAATCTCGGGATGTACCGGATTCAAATATATGATGATCAGACGACAGGCGTGCACTGGCAGATTCACAAGGGCGGAGGCTTCCACCATCATGAGGCCGAGCAGCGGAATGAAGCGCTGCCGGTATCCGTCTTTATCGGCGGTCCTCCTGCCCTGATCGCCACGGCTATCGCCCCGGTGCCAGAGCGCATGCCGGAGCTGCTGCTGGCTTCTATGGTGCTGGGCGGCCGCCTGCCGATGGTCAAGGACCCAATGGGCGGCCACCGGATTCCGGCCGAGGCGGAATTCGCGATTCGCGGGTTGGTCCCGCCGCATGAGCGCAGACCGGAAGGCCCATTCGGGGACCACTACGGCTATTACTCGCTGAAGCATGACTTCCCGGTCATGCATGTGCAGCGCATGTGGCACCGCAAGGACGCCATTTATCCGGCGACCATCGTCGGCAAGCCAAGGCAGGAGGATTACTACCTTGGCGACTTCCTTCAGCGGCTGCTGTCTCCGGCTTATCCGCTCGTCATGCCGTCCGTCCGCTCCCTGTGGGCGTACTCGGAATCGGGCTCCCATACGCTGGCATCCGCCGTCGTGCGGGAGAGCTATTCGCGCGAAGCGCTGGTCTCGGCCTTCCGCATCTTGGGCGAAGGGCAGCTGTCTCTGACCAAGTTCCTGATTCTGACGAACGAGCCGATCGATCTCTCCGATTTTCAGAAGCTGCTGGAAACGGTGCTGGAGCGGTTCGATCCGGCGGTCGATCTGTTTATTTTCAACAAAACATCGCATGATACGCTCGACTATACCGGCCAAAGAATGAATCACGGCAGCAAAGGCGTCATGATGGGCATCGGCGATAAAGTGCGGGAGCTTCCGCGAAGTTACGAGGAAGGCAACCTTCCCGGCATTCACGCGGCGCTGCCATACTGCGGCGGCTGTCTCGTCGTCTCCGGCCCGGCCTATACGGAAGATCCAGAGCTGCCGCAGCGTCTGGTCGGCACCCTTCGGGAGAAGAACACCGCCTGGCCGCTCGTCATTCTGGTCGACAATGCCGCCGAAACGGTGAAGACGCAGACCTCCTTCCTGTGGACGGTGTTCACCCGCTTCAACCCGGCCACCGATATTTTTGCCGAAGCCACGGTCAAAAATCATCATATCGGCTACGAGCTCCCCATCGTCATTGACGCTCGCATGAAGCCGGGATACCCGGACGAGCTGTTCCCGAGGGAGGACATCGCAGAGCTGGTCGACCGCAATTGGAAGAATTATTTCCCTGCGGGGATAAGATAATTAATCATGCGTTTGCGTTGAACGCGTAACAGGAGGACGGATTATGCTGCGGACGATCCTAGGGGAACCTCCCCGCGAAAATACCGGATTGCTGGCCGATGCGATGGAATCTATGACCAAAGCCGAGTCGATGCTGCGCAGGAAAATGAATGACGATGAAGACCATGACCATGAATACCGAAAGCTGGAGATTTGGATTCAAGGACTGATCTCTTCGCTCGACGAGCTGGAGCAGAGCTTGTTCGCCGCTTCCTTTTTTCGCAAATCGGTAAAGGCGGGCAGCATGGATGAGATGTCCGTGAGCGAACAGGGCGACTATGCGCGGTATGTCTATTTTTACAAAAATGGCTTTATTCGCGTCTTCTCCCTGCTGGACAAGCTTGGCACGGTACTGAACACGCTGTACGATCTGAACACCTCTAGAGTAAAGGTCCATTTTTCCTACTTTACCGTGCTGCGGCGGTTCCGCTCGTCCAAGAGGCATAGAGAGCTGTCCGGCAGGCTGGAGGAGATCAAGGATTCGTACCGCGACCCGCTGCAAAAGCTGCGTAACCGACGCAACGCCGAGATTCATTATATGAATTCCGAAATGCAGGACGATCTATGGCAGCGGCATCAAGGTCTGCACGATAAAATCCAGCTTGAGGATCTCGACGAGCATCTGGAGGATCTGCGCCAGGGACTGGAAATGGTATGCAAAACTCTGAGCGAAGTCTTCCGTTATAGCAATAAAACAAATAATAACCTTTAAAAAATATTTGACAAGGCGTGTAAAAGATTTTATACTAATCAGGAAAATTTCATATTAAATCTTATCAAGAGTGGCGGAGGGACAGGCCCGATGAAGCCCGGCAACCGATTGATACGCGGCGCATATATACGTCAGCAGCATCAATGTCATGGTGCTAATTCCTACATTGCTGAGGGAGATTTGTCAGCTTTGTGCAGATGAGAGGACATTGTCTTTTTAATTGAAAAGAGAGCCTCCCGCGGTCTGCGAAGAACCTATGGGAGGTTTTTTAATACTGGAAGGATCGCTTGACGGGACGGATATTTGTAGGGTCATGGGGAGGGCAGCAAGATTGATAGAGTTAAAGAGTTTGACCAAAGTGTATGGAAAAGGCGACCGCGCCGCGACCGCACTCTCAGATGTGAATCTCAGCA
This sequence comes from Paenibacillus durus ATCC 35681, assembly GCF_000993825.1. NCBI lineage: Bacteria > Bacillati > Bacillota > Bacilli > Caryophanales > Paenibacillaceae > Paenibacillus > Paenibacillus durus. Next base: position 3,830,404 of record NZ_CP011114.1, on the reverse strand, counting down.
TTGAAAAAGGCGAAATTTTCGGCGTGATCGGCCACTCCGGCGCGGGAAAAAGCACGCTGATCCGCTGCATCAATTTACTCGAGCGTCCGACGAAAGGCGAAGTGTGGGTCGATGGCATCGAACTCACCCGGCTCGGCAAAAGCCAACTGCAGCAGCGCCGGCGGAAGATCGGCATGATTTACCAGCATTTCAATCTGCTCTCATCGGCGACCGTATACGATAATATCGCCTTTCCGCTGCGGCTGGTGCATACGCCGAGGGAAACGATCGACCGGAAGGTGAAAGAACTGCTAGCGCTTGTAGGGCTCACGGAGCATCAGAGTAAATATCCGGCCCAGCTGTCCGGCGGCCAGAAGCAGCGTGTCGGCATCGCCCGGGCGCTGGCCAGCGATCCGGATGTGCTGCTGTGTGACGAGGCGACCTCGGCGCTGGACCCGCAGACGACGGATTCGATTCTGAACCTGCTGCTTGACATCAATAAGCGCTTCAATCTGACCATTGTGCTGATTACCCATGAGATGCATGTCATCCAGAGCATTTGCGACCGGGTAGCCGTTATTCACGGAGGCGGCATTGTGGAGCAGGGACTCGTTGCCGATGTATTCCTGAAACCGAAGCATGAAGTGACGAAGGATTTCATCCGCAGTGAAGCGCAGAATGACAGTCCGCTACTCGCAGCCCTGCTTGCCCCGCATCCCGACTCGGCGAAGGCGGTCAAGATTACGTTTCTTGGGCAAAGAACCTACGAATCCACGCTGTCGCGTGTGGCGGGCGGCACCGGAGTGAGCTTTGCGATTTTGCAGGGAACGATCTCCACGATTAAAGATACTCCCTACGGCCAACTGATTGTCCGCTTCGAAGGGGATGCCGATGCCGTTGGCAGGACGATCTCCGAACTGACGGCGCAGGGACTCGATGTGGAGGTGCTCTCATGATATTCGGACTTGATTTCTCAGCCGTTAATTGGGAAGAAATGCTGACCGGCACCCTGGATACGTTGAAAATGATCGGAAGCTCCGCGATATTCACCATCATTTTGGGCTTGCCGCTAGGAATTATGCTGTATTTATGGGGAAAATCCCAGACTCCTGTTGTGCAAGGCACTTATGCGGTTCTTTCATTTATCGTTAACATTCTGCGCTCCGTGCCGTTTATCATTCTAATTATTGCGCTGATCCCGTTCAGCCGGGCTGTGGTTGGCACCTCCATCGGTGTACTGGGAACCATTCCGCCGCTTGTTATCGGAGCCGCGCCGTTCTTTGCCCGTCTGGTGGAGACCTCGCTTCGCGAGGTGGACCGGGGTGTGATCGAGGCAGCGCAGGGAATGGGTGCTTCGACTACCCAGATCGTGATGCGCGTGCTGCTGCCGGAAGCCCGTCCGGGCTTGCTTGCCGGGATAACGATAACGGCGGTCACGCTCGTATCCTATACGGCCATGTCTGGCATGGTCGGCGGCGGCGGACTGGGCGATTTGGCCATCCGCTATGGCTATCAGCGTTACGAGAAGGAAGTTATGATCATCTCGATTGTTCTGCTGGTTGTGCTGGTGCAGCTGCTGCAAATGGCGGGCGACCGGCTGGTCAGACATTTTACTCGAAAATAAGGCTATTCCTATAAATTACCTTATTGAGGCGAAAGGTATTCCGTTTTAAAAAGCTGTTACGTTTCGCCGAAAGTGGCGGACCTGCGCGATGGGGAATCGTACAGGCGTCCGGCCTAAACACATACTATGGAGGGGGATTTACAATGAAAAAACTACTGTTCACCTTGCTAAGTCTGACGCTGATTGCGGTGCTGGCCGCCTGCGGCAGCGATAACGGAGGCAACAATGCCTCGAATGCCGCAGCAACGGCCGGAGCTTCGGCTTCGCCATCCGCCGCTGAGCCGGTTACGCTCGTCGTCGGAGCATCTCCGATTCCGCATGCCGAAATTCTGAAAGCTATCGCTCCGCAGCTCGAAGCGCAGGGCATCAAGCTGGAAATTAAGGAATTCACTGACTATGTGCAGCCGAACCTTCAACTGGCCGAAGGCGAACTGGACGCGAACTTCTTCCAGCACAAGCCTTACCTTGACGATCAGAACCAAAAGAACGGCTGGAACCTCGTATCCGCCGCCGCCGTTCACGTTGAACCTTTTGGCGCTTACTCCAAAAAAATCAAATCGATCGGCGAGCTGAAGGACGGAGCAAAAGTTGCCATTCCTAACGACGCCACCAACGGCGGACGCGCACTGATCCTGCTGGCGAAGAACGGCTTGATCACGCTTAAGGACCCTAACAACATTTCTTCGACCAAGGCGGATATCACGGAGAATAAAAAGAATCTCAAGATCATCGAGCTGGAAGCCGCAAACCTGCCGCGTCAGCTGGATGAAGTCGACCTTGCGCTGATCAACGCCAACTACGCGCTGGAAGCGGGCCTCGTTCCGACGAAGGACGCCCTGTTCATCGAGAGCGGAGATTCCCCATATGCGAATCTGCTTGTCACCCGCCCGGAGGACAAAGACAAGGACGCGATCAAGAAGCTGGCTGCCGCGCTGACTTCCCCGGAAGCCAAGAAGTTTATCGAAGACAAATACCAAGGCTCCATCATTCCGGCGTTCTAATTGTCCGTCATTTGAACAAATCCCGCACAGCCCTCCTTTGGGCCGTGCGGGATTTTGTTATTGTCGCCGCGAATAGTTGTGACAATATATAAAATTTTATATAATGACCGATAGAATCTCAAGTTCATTTTTATAGTGATTGAATAAAAAAATCCCGGCCATTTGCCTAAGCAAACAACCGGGACGGGTTTACGCAAAAATTAGAATACTTGAACGACTTCCTCAACGCCTTCAACTTCTTCGATGAGTGCGCGTTCGATTCCGGCTTTCAGCGTAATGGTGGAGCTTGGGCAGCTGCCGCAGGCACCCATCAACTTCAGCTTAACAATACCGTCTTCAACGTCGACCAGCTCAACGTCGCCGCCGTCACGCTGCAGAAACGGACGCAGTTTATCAAGAACTTCCAGCACTTCATCATACATGCTAGTACTTTGTGTATTCTCACTCATTTCTCAATCACTCCTTTCGTACGTATATTATAGTACAAATATTTAAAAAATAAAACGGTTAGTAAGGGCCAAGGAGAACTATATGCGACCAATTATTGAATTTTGTGTCAGCAATCTGGGGCATGGCACCGAAGCGCTGAAGAATAAACTGGAACAAAATATGGATTACGATGTTGTCGAGTACACCTGCTTGGGCAACTGCAGCCAGTGCCGCTTCGAGCCGTTCGCCATGGTTAACGGTGAAGTCATCGCTGCGGATTCGGCCGAAGAACTGGAAGAAGCCATAGAGACTAAGATCAAAGAATTGGAAGCCTGGGACAAGCTTGAGCTGGACTGACCAAGATTATCCGAAATGCCACTTGGACATCCACAGCACTCCGCTCTTTAGAATGCGGGGCACCCGGCCCATGACGGACCGGCGGCCCAGCAGCCCGAAGCCTTCGCTTTTTCCCAAGGAACCGAGCGTTCCCTTTAGCTTGATCTTGCCCAGCCTCGGCGTTTCATTGCGCCACTGGGCGCGCAAAATTTGCGCAACCTGCTCGCCTTGGGCTCCCGCCGCCTGGGCGCTGGGCGCAAACGGCAGGCTGGCGCAGTCCCCAATCACATACACCTCGGGATAGTCGGGGACCTGATGGTACTGGCTGAGAATCACCCTTCCGCCGTGGTCCTTCGCCAGATTGAGCTCCTGAATCACTTTAACCGGCTGAATGCCTCCGGTCCAGACCGTTACGTCGGAAGGAATAGCCTCCGAACCGTTGAAGACCGCGTCCTTCTCGATATGGGAGACCGACACGCGGCCAAGCGTCTGCACATGGTGCTCGGTGAACCATTCTTCCACATACTGAGACAGCTTCGCGGGAAAAGCGGACAGCACCCGCTCGCCCCGGTCGAGAATGGTAATGTTCAGATCAGGCCGGCTTTCCCGCAGCTCGGCGGCAAGCTCGACTCCGCTGAGCCCGCCGCCGACAATGTTGACGGTGCCGTATGGCTTCACATCGTTCAGGCGGCGGTAAGTTTCTCTTGTATCCGAGAGCGTCTGGATGCCGCAGGTATGTTCCTCGGCTCCGGGGATGCCGTGATAATTATCCGTACAACCGAGGGCGATAGCGAGCAGGTCATAGGGCACAAGCTCGCCATCTGTCATAAGGACAAGCCGTTTATCCAGATTGATAGCATCGACTTCGCCGTATTTGACGGAGAGCCTTGGGTGGACAGGGAAGGCGATTCGAAGATCATGGTCGGAGACGGTCCCGGCGGCAAGCGCATAATATTCCGTCTTGATGCCCTGGTAGGGCATTCGGTCGATCAGGACGATTTCCACATCGTTTGGAAGATGCTGCTCCAGCAATTTTTGGATTAGCGCGAGGCCGCCATAGCCGCCGCCGAGAACAAGCAGTTTTTTCATACAGATAGCCCTGCCTTTCAAAAAAAGGTGTATGTGAGGTGCAATCGCTATTCGTATACCTTGATCTCGTTGTAGAAGGTGTCGCGCTCAACAGGGATTTTGCCTGCGCCCTTTACTAGCCAAATCAATTCTTCCCGTGTCATCCCCTCTGGAGTCAGTGCGCCTGCGGAATGGCTGATCCGTTCTTTCAGAATCGTCCCGTGCACGTCCGAAGCGCCGAAGCTGAGCGATACTTGGGTGAGCTGCGGTCCGATATTGATAAAATAAGCTTTGATATGATCGATGTTGTCCAGCATCAGCCGGCTGATGGCGATCGTCTTGAGGTCCTCATACGCGGAGTTGCGGCGCATAATGCCTGCGTTCTTGCTCTTGGGCTGCATCGACAGTGGGATGAACACCATGAAGCCGTTCGTCTCGTCCTGAAGCTCGCGGATTTGCAGCATATGCCGGACGCGGTCCTCATGGGACTCGATGGAGCCATACAGCATCGTCGTATGGGTCCGCATACCGAGCTGATGCGCCTGCCGGTGTACCTCCAGGTACTCTTCGACGTTCGCCTTGTCTACGCGCATTTTTTTGCGGTACTGATCCGACAGAATTTCCGCTCCGCCGCCCGTCAGCGTCTTGAGTCCGGCTGCCTGCAGCCGTTCCAGAACTTCGCGGATGCTCAGACCGCTGATCCGGGTAAAAAAATCAATCTCCGCCGCCGTATAAGCCTTCAACGTAACATCCGGGAAGCGGTCGTGCAGCGCCTGGAGGGAATCGACATAGTATTGAAACGGAACATGGTCGTTATGGCCGCCCACAATGTGGAACTCCCGCACGCCGGGGTGAATATGCTGCTCCACATAGGAGACCATTTCCTCGCCGGAGAGCGTGTAGGCTCCCTCTTCGCCCTCATCCTTGCGGAAGTTGCAGAACGCGCAGCGGGATTCGCACACATTGGTAAAGTACAGACTCATATTTTCGATAAAATACACTTTGTTTCCGTTTTTCCGCTGGTTGACTTCGTTCGCGAGCTGGCCGATCGTCAGCAGATCGCTGCTATCATATAAATAAACGCCGTCCTCCAGGGTTAATCTTTCACCGCCGCGAACCTTTTCGATGATATCCGCCATTCTGGCATCCGTGTGGGGAGTGATAAGAGTAGACATTATGATTCCTCCTAGTAGGGTTGTAAGTAAAGAGGCTTAGCCAGCATGGACGTAAAGCCGCCATTTAAGAACAGAAAACATCCCGCTGTTTCTCACGTATTGAAAAACGACGCAGATGTTTTCAGGAACAACATATCGAAGCGGCAGCAATTCATTTTTTGGATAAGGACTCTGCCGTACGTGACAAAATTTCGAATTTTAACTCATTGCTTTTCCTATTATAAACCCCTCTTTACAGGTGAGCAACCGCCCCGCTCCCTTCACTTCCCTTGATCTGTAACTTGTGGACCGGGTGGGAGTGAAGTATACTTTATTTAAAAATATGAACAATATTTCGATTTCCATAAAAATAAAAAGGAGGCTGGAAACATGATTTCTATCAGCGATGCGGCTGCGGAGCAGCTTAAGACCATGCGCGACTCGCAGGAGATCCCGAACATGTTCCTTCGTCTTGGCGTGAACCCCGGGGGATGCAGCGGCTTCTCGTATGCGATGGGCTTTGATGACAACGAGACCGATCAGGACGTCTACATGGATGTGAAGGGCCTCAAGGTCATTATGGAAAAAGACAACCTGCGCCTTCTCGACGGCCTCGAAATCGACTTCGAGGAATCCGGCATGACCGGCGGCTTCACCGTCAACAACCCGAACGCCACCGCCACCTGCGGCTGCGGCCACAGCTTCCGCACGGCAACGGACGAAGGGAAACCTAGCGAGGAGCCTTGCTGAGTGTTGGTGTGACGCAGTTTTTTCTCCGCTGATCTCAACGTTAGCGATCCGGTAGCCCCGCGCAAACGAGCGCTCGGAGCTGCGGATTGCGGCGACAAAATTGAACATTAACAACCCCGAAAGCCCGGCGTTAACAACCCATAAAACGTGGATTTAGGGTTGTGGATAACGTACCTCCCAAGCTTGTGTTTATTGCTAAACGCAGCTTCGGGAGGTTTTTTATACTTAAAATTGGACTTGAATATGGGGAAGAGAGGCATTCCAGTAGGATTGTCTCTTTTTTGTACCCAAAAAACCCATTTTTTTCGATTATATCCCAAGAAAATTATGGTATCATTTTACTATTAAGCCAATGGAGGTAGTTCTATTGATCTATGTATTTGTGGCAGTAGTAATTGTTGTGTTTTTTGTTGTCGGCTTGATGTTCTTTAGAATTCTACAAAAACGCAATAGACCTTCCCTGTTTCTTGAAGAAAACTACGATTTAAAGTCGATTACTATCGCTGATATTGACAGGATGGAAGATGGTTCAGGATTCGAAATGTACCTATACAGACTTTTTCTTGAACTTGGCTACTCAGGTGTATACAAGACTGTCGGAAGTCGTGATTTTGGAATCGTGGAGTGAGGCTAATAATCCTGTACTGCGTGAAGTGCGCAAGGACTATAAGGCGGAGAAGTATGTGAAGAGGGTGATGGGGAAGTGATTTTGATAGGTACATTGTAAATTTCAAGAAGTAAGAGAAAGGATGAAAGATTAATGCCGTTTGATATTGAAAGCAAATTTGTTATTGCGGTAGCCTCAAGTGCATTATTTGATCTTACAGAATCCGACCGTGTATTCAGAGAACATGGAGAAGAAGTATATCGAGAGTATCAGAGAGAGCATGAGAATGAAATATTAACACCAGGTGTTGCTTACCCACTTATAAAAAGATTATTAAGCATCAATACCCCCCAAGATCAAATAGTCGAGGTTATTTTGCTCTCAAGAAATGATCCTGATACGGGTTTGAGGGTTTTTAAGTCTATTGAAAAATACGGATTAACAATTAGTAGAGCTGTTTTTGTCGCTGGAAGTAATCCTTTTAAGTACATGGATGCTTTTAATGCATCTCTATTTTTATCTGGAAATCCAGATGACGTTAAAGAAGCAGTTGAACATGGATTTCCTGCAGGATGTATTTATCCTTCGGATTATGTTGATAACGAAGAGGATAATGAGATACGTTTAGCATTTGATTTCGATGGTGTCATTGCTGATGATTCCGCTGAGTCTATTTTTCAAAGTGGCGCTTTAGAAAGTTTCCATTCTCATGAGAAAGAGTTCGCAAGTAAACCCTTGCCAGCTGGGCCTTTGTTAAGATTCTTCACTGAGATATCTAAGCTACAACAAAGAGAAATCTTAAAGAATCAAAATGATCCTGATTATAAACCGAGAATTCGAATAGCAATTGCTACTGCTAGAAATGCTCCTGCACATGAAAGAGTGATTACTACACTTAGAAAACGTGATATTAGAGTTGACGAAGCATTTTTTCTCGGAGGTATTGAGAAAATAAGAGTGTTGAGTGTTTTCATGCCACATATATTCTTTGATGATCAAGTTGGCCATATCGAAGGGGTTGCCAGAACATTTCCTTCTGTTCATGTCCCATTTGGAGATGTTAACAAGAGAAATAATACATAATAGATTTGAGTGTAGTGCTAGAAGGCGGGAACATCTTATAACATAGCATTCACGCGGCGGAGCTAACGACCCCTTAGTCTGCAGAGGCGAGGGCAAAGAGGCTATGGTTGCCGACAACCCTGCGAGGCCAAGTCTAGCGACTCGGCGCTAACGCACTTTAAGCCTCTCGGGTTTTCGTGAATGCGGAAACGTTGTAGGAAATCAGCAAGTAATGAATCTTTAAACTAATTCCTAGGAGGTCAAAATGAACGGAGTAAGACGCTTATATATAACAAAAGAAAACAAAGTATTTAAGATACCCCAAAACAACAGAATACCAAAGAAATATATTGAAGATTTAGCTCGACAAGAAGTTCTTGAGGTACTTTTGTATATGAAATCCAAGATAGGAAACCCTCAAAACTATTAATGATTGAATTTGATCGAATCACTTTAGACTCTAGTGGACAATACCAAATAACTGAAGAGAAAAGCAGAGAACTATATAACTTCCTTCACTTTGGATTTATTACACCTGAAGAATTAGCAATAAAGGAAGGGCCTACAATAATGCCGCTTCCTCCAATGTTGCCTATGACAGTTGAAAAAGAAGCTCTGTATAAGTACTTAGAGGAGAATATTAATGTCTTGTTCAAGGATGCACCTTTTATTCTTGAAATGATAATAAGGGCATTAGAAGAGAAGCATAGAGAATATGTAGAATTAATTAAAAAATCTAAATATATAAATGATAAGAAGAAATCTTAAAATCCCAATTTAATACAAAGGGAGATTGTAGTTCAAAGAAGTCGCTGACATTCTGCAACATTATATTCCTACTGCATCTGAAATCAATTTACTAAAAAGCAATAGTTCATCACTTCTCATTTGAGCACAAGAAATGAAATCAAATCTTAGAGAGGATCAATAGACATGAAAAACCATGTATTTTATTCTTGGCAGTCAGATTTACCAAACAATACAAATCGAGGTTTTCTTGAAACTTGCATTACGGGTGCCCTAAAGGAACTAAATATCTCTGACCTATATGATATTGAATTTAGTATAGATAAAGATACTAAAGATGAAGCAGGCACCCCGCATATTGCTGAAACAATCTTTTCCAAAATAGATAAATCAAAACTATTTATTGCCGATGTAAGTATTTTAATTCCGGTAGAGAAGGAAGAAAAACCCCTAATCCTAATGTTCTAATTGAATTAGGTTATGTAGCAAGGACATTGGGTTGGGATAGAATTATATGTATATATAATAGAGCATATGGTAGTTTCGATGATCTGCCATTTGATCTTAAATATAGAAGACCACTTTGTTATGAACTTACTGGAAAAGACGGCGAAGATAGAAAGAAAGCAAAAAAAGTCATAATAGATGCAATCAAAAATAATATAAATTCAATAGATTCCAAAATCTTTACATCAATTAATGAGGTCGGTACTTATCTTATATATGAAGCATCTGAATTTTATAATAAATTGGAAAATAACGTAAAGGGTATATTTCTTGATAAAAAGCTTCAAGAAAGATTTGGATACACAGATAAAGACTTTACGGTAGACATATGGGATGATTTTATTTATAGATTTGAAAATGGGGAGCCCCATGAAGAAAATGATATAGAACATCATATTTCAGTTATTTTTAATGATGATTCTTATTCACATGATGGTGTTGACGGTAGGGAGTGTTCAGTCTTCTTTACATTAAATCAAAAATTCAAGCAAATTAATTTCAATAATAATAAGGTATATTGTGCATTTGAAATTATTACACGGGGGTATTCTCCCTCGGGAAAAGGGAGAAATTACAGTGAATTGTCTGATGAATTTATGAAGAGAACCTTAGCTTAAATATATAGTGGATTATAAGGGGGATTTTGTTAGTGACTCAGAGAAGGCACTGGCATCAGATAACACCGTATTCGCGCTGCGGACCTGACGGCCCTTGGTGTGCAGATGCTTTTCGAGGAAGCGCACTTATAAGACAACCCTGCGAGGCTAAGTCTTGGACCTGACGCTGAAACGCCTTAAGCCTCTCGGGTTCGTGAATACAAGAACGTTATCCGAAACCAATTAATAAAAAGTGAGTGAAAGATATGGAGATTATTAATGAAAGTAATATTGTAAAAACAATTAAAATAGATGAATTCTCTCTCCCTGAGTCTGTAGACTTCACTTGTGGATTCTGTTCAAGACTAGTTAATTATTATTTAGATTGGAATGAGTATAATGGTAGAGTTATGTTTACAACTTCGCGATGCTCTGGTTGCGGAGGAATGTCTAAATTTTATCTAGTAGAATTTATGGAAAACTCTGATGATTATTACGAGGGAATCTTATATATTTCTCCTGGTTCTAATAGACGTAAACCAATAAAAGGAATTGAATCTTACCCTGAATTTAATAAAGGATTAGTCAGAGCATATAATTCAACAATCAATGTGTTCAATTTAGGGGAGTGGACAGCTACATCTATTTTGTGTAGAAGACTACTAGAAGGTATTACTAAGTCAATTTTACCTGAAACCGAACAATATAGACCATTGGCTAGACAACTTGAGATATTGCCTAATAAAGTAGATCTTGACAAACCAATACTAACCCTCGCACATGCAATAAGAATTGGAGGGAATTTAGGAGCACACTTTGATTTAGAGAAAGAACCCAATTATGAAACCTCAAAATATATGGTAGATTTGCTTGAGTACTTAATAGAGTATTTGTTTATTCTTCCGCATAGAATAAAAGAGCTTAATGAACATATAGAAAATCTTAAAAATGAAAAAATAGATAGTAATCCATAGAAGAATTGGCATCGGATAACACCGTATTCACGCATCGGCCATTCGGCCCTCGATCTGCCAGAAGTATTTCTGGGATGTAAATTCAGGCAGACACATCGTTTCCCCTAAGATAAGAGCTATCTAAGGAGAATCGACGTCAGGAACACAACAACGTTATACGACAGAATCAAAAAATATTGCGACCAAAAGGAGAAAATTATGAGTCGAGATCCTAAGTTGTTTAAATTTGATAGTAAAGAAGACTTAATTATGTACATGAGCCTTGTACTAGAGTTGTCTATAAGACATTTGGATAGACATAAAAGATATTTAGATGAATTTTCAAAAATTATTAAGTCTAATAAGCCTATAGATTATAAGCAATACAAAGCAGTAGAGGATAAGTTATACTCACCGCAAAACTATTTGCTGAATCTATTTGCAGACAGATCGAAAAATTCAGCTTCATATTTTCGTATAAGAAAAGTAATGTTGGATAAAGCTGAGGAGTTTCATATAAATTATGTAGAACATGAACAAAAAGATCTTGAAATAATGAATGACCTTTATAAGCGAAGAAATTACGAACATCATTTCACAGATGCAAAAATGATGGAATGGGGAAACTATAGGAAGAAACAACTTGAAGAGCATCCTGAGTTTCAATGGCCATCAGAAAAAATTGAAATTAATTATAACCAAAATATAAAGAAAGAAGATGCGATGTTGAACTATAAATTAGCTCAACATCTTCAAAAAGGTTTTGAGAGGTTATTAGAGCTATTGAAAAAAGATTATTCATTAATGTTAGGTAAAAGAGTAGAGGTAGTTACAAGGGTTTTGCCGTTTTCAATTCCAAAGCATAATCTCTATATTTCTGCTAACGGTCAGTACAGGCACTTGGGCAAAAAGAAAGATTAACACTGCTACATTGAAACATACATAACAAAACGAAACTTATCACATTATTTGTTGCGAAAATCATGAAAAGTAGTGTGACGGCTTGATGAATGGGAGAATCGTTATACGCAGATTTAAAACTCAAAGAGAGCCAGTACGCCCTCAATCTAAAGATACATGTAATTCGTTATGTAGGTAAAGAGCGTCTTTAAAACCTTGTAAATAGATTTCGCGTTCTAAAATGGCTTGAACGGAGAGGTCTGCATCGTCATAAAGAAATAATGTCTTATGCATCTCTTCTGGTAATAGTTCGTGTAATTGCTTGAAGTAAAGATTACGTTCGGATGAGAACTGCTTGTAACTAGAGTTGCTTTTGATAAGTTGGCCATATAAAGATTCAATTCGAGTACGAATCAGTGAATCAAGTAAGACTTCTAAAGAATTTGGCATAATAGAACACCATCCGATTGATTTAATTTTATGAATAAAAGTTTAGTTTATTGAATATAATTTTATCATATTGAATATTTAAGTCAATAGATGTTGAAGATGTTTTTGATAAAGGAAATATACTTTCATATAATTAAAGAAAAATTTACTTCGTGTTTGAAAGGAATATCAGATGATTAGTTACAAACCTTTTCAAAAATTGTTGATTGACAGGGAAATTAAGAAGCAGGATTTGTTGAAAATGACGGGGATTTCGTCTGCTACAATGGCGAAGCTCAATACAAATGAATATGTCTCCCTAGAGGTGATTGATAAATTATGTACGGCTTTAGGTTGTCAGCCTGGAGATTTATTGGAACACATAGCGGAATAATGACGAACTTGGATAGAGTAGAAGACCATTCGAGAAATAGTAAGCTACCGTTTCAAACATGGATTCATATTGATGCAGAGAGTGGAACCTGTGATTCGCTTTATATCCATTCACCAAACCCCCATACAGAGCACCCCCTATATAATTGCTGCCAAGATTACAAAAAGTGCGAATTAAAAGACAATGGACTATGTACAACGAATTTATTTAACAGAATACAGGAACTAAAACTATATCAAGTCATAACACATAAAGAATTATTGAATCAAGAACATGAAGAAACAATACATAGAATAGAGCATTTGGCAGAGCAATTTTATCTATATACATCAGAGCGAAATATATTTAATTATCTAACTACCTATATAGAAGAACATAAAGAAATACTAAAAGAAGAATTAAGGGTTTTTATGTAGGCTTATCGAATAAGTACATGGCATCATACCCTGGGTCTGTAGAAGCTAAGGCGAGGAAGTTATGGCTGCAGACAACCCTGTGAGGCTAAGTCTTCGACCCTGTGCTGGCACGTCTTAAGCCTCTCTAGTTCGTGAATGCAATAACGTTAGGTGAAATTACGGAAAGACTACTAAAATAAAGAACGGAACCAACATGCTTGATTTTTTAAGCAAACATGCTCAAAAAGCCTATAAAGAAATACAACAAATCACAGAACAACCAGACCTTCTTTTCTCTAATGATCCAACTCTGATTGCTCTAGAAGCGAGAACTAACTATAGATATATTCATGGATTTACACGTTTACTAAGGAAAGGGACTCTAAATATAGAGGATGTAACGAGATCATTACTCTTTGTTGAAAGTAAGCTGGATGAATACTTAAAGAAAATATATAAGAACAAGGATTTTAAATTCATCATTTATGGGGATATTGGAATTCCTGGATTTACATTAACGATCACGTCATATTATGAGAACCATGATGATGAAGGACGATTTCGAAAAAGAATGATTTCAAGTAGCTCAGAGAAGGAAGTACATCGTCTAACACAGCATTCACGCATCGGGCCAAACTGCCCTCGGTCCGAAAGAGGCATTTCGGGAAGTGGATTCAGCGGACAACCCTGCACCGACTAACTGCGCAAGCGCAGCCGCTCCTTCGGAGCTTAAGTTGATGAGAGTTCGTGAATGCAAGAACGTTATAGGAAACATTGGGAAAAATAATTATAGAAGAGGAAAGCAATGCGAATTAAACCAAATTATAAAGATATGGGTCTTTCAACTTGCATGGGTCAGCACCTAAGAAAAGAAGTCGAAAGGCAATTAATAAAGGACTTAAATAATTATAACAGCTACCTTGATGATCTTCGATTTGATTGGTCTGAAAGTTGTATTGAAGGAAAGTGTTTAAAGTATTTGGATGGTTTAGTAGAGAACTTTTCAGGAATTATGATTTTTAATAAGGAAGATCGGCTAGTCGCAGATGGTTGGATGGATTTTATATATTTAAAGGAAAAAGATCGATTCGTAGTGTATTGGGATTTCCTGGATATTTATATTGATGGTAAAGAATTTAATGTTAAAACGAACTCAGGAGTACCCGAGCATATTAACGATCTAAGTGAAGAATAACAAGACTAATATAACAATGTTGAATGTATTACAGGGAAGCCAATGCGTCGTATAACATTGCATTCATGCTGCGGAACGGACCCTAGCGGGCCCTTGGTCTGCAGAAGTTAAGCAAGGAAGTTAATGCTGCAGACAACCCTCCGAGGCTAAGTCTTACGACACAGCGCTGGCGCGCCTTAAGCCTCTCGGGTTCATGATGTGGAAACGTTATACGCAATTCCTAGAAAACTGAAAATATTAATTTTTTGACGGAGAAGGTGTTCTCTCATGGTGCCAAGATTTAAAGATCCCAGATTACATCTTTATGATTTTGCTGATATTTTTTTGGTACAGTGCCCTAGTTGTAGCAAATGTGCAACTGTAACAACAAATAGTAAAGAGAAAATATTTAACCTTTTTAAAAAGAAGACTTTTGTATGTAATCACTGTGGAAGAATAGAAGAAGGTTCGAATAATCATGAACTATGGCTAGTAGCAAATTGTAAAGGAAATACACTATGGGCATATAACTTAAGACATTTGGAATTTATAGAAAACTACGTACAAGCAAAACTACGTGAAAGTAATAAACATGAGAAATTAGGATGGTATAATCAAGGACTCTTTAGTAGATTGCCTAAATGGATAAAGGAAAAGAATAACCGAGAAGTAATATTAAAGACAATAAACAAACTAAAAGGATCAGTAGATATAGAAAAGAATAAATAAACAAATTTGAGGATTATTCGGGCAGTAAGGAACTGCGTATAACATTGCATTCACGCTGCGGACCCTAACGGCTCCTTGGTCTGCAGAAGCTAAGGCAAGGAGGTTACGGCTGCAGACAACCTTGCGAGGCTAAGTCTGACGACCCGGCAGCTGTACTGCCTTAAGCCTCTCTGGTTCGTGAATACGGAAACGTTAGCCGAAATTCATGTGTTAAGGAGGTAATATTTTAAATGCCTAGTATTTTTTTAAGCCATACTAGTTTTGATAAACCCTTTGTAGAAAAATTAGCAAGAGATTTAAAACGAATTGGGGTAAATGTATGGTTTGATAAGTGGGAGATTAAGATAGGTGATTCAATAACATGGAAGATTGAAGATGGAATACGTGAGAATGAGTATCTGGGGATTATACTTTCCCCAGAGTCTTTAAAGTCAGAATGGGTAAGGAGCGAATTAGGAGCAGCATGGGTAAAACAGATGCAGCAGAAGAAGGTGTTTGTATTACCAATATATTATAGAGAGTGTGAAATTCCATATTTCTTAGCTGATAGAAGATTTGCAGATTTTAGAAACGATTATGAAAATGGTTTTAATGAACTAGCGGCTATCTTCGGAATAGAAGAAACAGAAACAATTACTCAAGATAATTGGAGGAAATTCACTAAGTATAGAAAAGTTGATTGGAAACAATATAAGATAAGGGAATTTGAAGAGTTAGTCACTACTCTTGTCGATAGAGCGAAAGATTTCAATTGGAGCGCATGGGTAGGTGGAACAGGAAATGAGTTTTCAATTACACTCAGTACTTATAATAAACAGGCTAGAAAATCTGTATCAATAAAGCTTGTTGGTGTGAGTAACTCATATATGGCTTCTTTTAAGGATGAAACAAATCCAAATAATTTAAAAGTCAGTGATTTTGATATTTATATTGGAAATTCAGTGAATTCATGTGATGAGTATGTTTGGAGAATTATGGATGATTTTAACAGGAGTTATGGGAAACCAACTAAAGATGCATATTATTTTACAGAGAGATTTTCTAGAGGAGACGAAATATATGATACTGCTAAAGAGATTGTAAAAAAATTCAACTGGTATAAGGGAGAAAATCTCTTCTAATAGATCAGGAAGACATGAACATCGGCTAACACCATATTCGCGATGCGTCGCTGTCGCTCCTTGATCCGGACCGAAGTTGAGAAGCCAGAATATAGATTCAGTCGGACAACCTCTGCGAGCCTAAGTCTGGCGCCCCGTTCCCTCCGGTCACTTAAGGCTCTCGTGTTCGTGAATACAATAACGTTAACTGAAATCAGCGAAGAAATGGAGGAAACATGAAAAAGACTAGAGGACTAAAAAAACACTATAGAAGAATAAGAAAAAATTTAATAAACATACCCTTACATTTGGATGATAAAGAATCTTGGTACAATATGTGGCACGTACATGTTGAAGGAAAAGGCATTAGCAACATAAGTTTGAAGCATCGTAGAAGTCATATTAAAGAGTTGCTTAATTTCTTGGATGGAGTAGAAGACCATTCGAGAAATAGTAAGCTACCGTTTCAAACATGGATTCATATTGATGCAGAGAGTGGAACCTGTGATTCGCTTTATATCCATACACCAAACCCCCATACAGAGTACCCCTATATAATTGCTACCAAGATTACAAAGGAAATGAAGGTAGATCCGATGTTTGCAGGAATAATAGATGAGAAGAATTATGAAAATGGAATCAATATACGGGCAAAACTATTTAATAACGAAGAGAAATTTAGGAGAATCATTGTATATTAAGTAATTCGATGAAGTTAGTGACATCAGTTAACAATGCATTCACGCTGCAGGCCCTAATGGTCCCTTGGTCTGCAGAAGCAAAGGCGAGGAAGCTATGGCTGCAGACAACCCTGCGAGGCTAAGTCTTCGACCCAGCGCTGAAGCGCCTTAAGCCTCTCGGGTTCGTGAATGCGGAAACGTTATATCAAAGATATACAAAAAAACTAAAGGGGATGTAACTTTGAATAGAATTGATGTAGCCTACTCAATAATAACTAAAGAAAACAAAACTAAAATCTTGATGGTAAAGAACAAAGACGATAATAATTGGACCTTACCAGGAGGAGCGGTAGAAAAAGGAGAAACACTAAAACAAGCTGCAATTAGAGAGGCGAAAGAAGAAACTGGATATGAAGTGAATGTATTCGGCATAGTTGCAGTTAATGAATGCATTTTTGAAGATAGGCAGGAACATGCTGTGTTTTTTACTTTTAACGGCGAGATTATAAATGGTCATGAACGGGTCGAAAGACCAGATGAAATAACTGAGATAACATGGAAAGACATTAATGAAGCAGAACAATTAATGCCGTATTATGAAGAAGGAATAAGAATACTAATAAATAAAAACTTAGAAATACCATATACTGATCAAGGAAGAAGATAAACTTAGCGATTTCAAAGAAGACATATCCTTCATATAACACAGCATTCACGCTGCGGAACCTGAAGGTCCCTTGGTCTGCAGAAGCTAAGGTGAGGAAGCTATGGCTGCAGACAACCTTGCGACGCTAAGTCTAGCGACCCGGCGCTTTCGTGCCTTAAGCTTCCCGGGTTCGTGAACGGAAACGTTTGCTGAAATCCTGCAGTTATATAAACAGAGGTGTGTAATCAAGATGTCCTATACAAAACCCGTTATTAGAGAACCATATTACGATTGTCCAACTTGGTTTGATCAAGATGTTGATCGCATAGAATTTCTTGTTTTATCTACTAACTGCAACTCATCAGAGGTGGAACTTTTCTTAGTACATCTATTTGGATATAACAGTATCAACATAGATCAATCAATGGATGATACTTTTAATGAATTGTTAGTTAAAGACTCAGTGGCTATTTTAGGTGGTATTGCCTTTTTTGAAAGCGAGAATAAACTTATTATGCCAAGTTGCTGCTGTGGCCTTGAGCAATTTAGAGATATTTATAATTCCGTAACCAAGAAAGAGAGTCCGTGGCTTGGTCATGATCCTTTCCCGGTAATTACATACATTGGTGACTTGGCTAGGGTCTGGTCTGATGACCCTGAGTCAATAGAAAGCTATTATATTGATTTTAAATATAAAGAACTTCTAGATAATCTTGAAGAATCAAAAAGAGATCTGGAGTGTTTTATTGATAAACCATTATATCAATGGATTTATCGGAAAGATCAAAGGATAGCCCAAATAATGAAAGAGAAGATGTATGAGTGGTTTCTTGTAGGTATAGACTCTTAAGATACTCGAGGAAGGCAGGAACATCAGCTAACACAGCATTCACGCGCGGGGCCTGACGATCCCTTGGTCTGCAGAAGCTAAGGCGAAGAGGTTAAGGCTGCAGACAGCCCTTCGAGGATAAGTTTTCGACCCGTCGCTAACGCACCTTAAGCTCTCAGGTTTGTGAATGCGAAAACGTTAGGCGAAATATAGTGATGATCTTAATTTAAAATCAGAACAACCTTGGAGAGGATCATGAAGATTTTTTCAAAGAAGGGCAATGATAATAAACAAGATTTATTATCTATTGAGGTTGAGATAGACAGAAGAAAAGAATACAAGAATATTTCTAAACACAAGAGAGTACTAATGCCTGTTATTGATTGGAGGATCTCCTTATATATAAACGGCCATAAACTATATGAAGATGAAGTGTTTGTAGAAGATGTTTATTTCAAATCGTTACTTTATCCGGGGAAGTATCCCATGTTTACTTGCACTTGTGGTATTTTCGGTTGTGGAGGGTATTATGTGAACGTTGTACATAACTATGAGACGATGATTTGGACAACACAACAATCACCGTTTATGGAGAGAACAATTAAGAGTTCTAATAAATTTGTTTTTTCATGGAGAAATATAATCGAATTTACAGAAGAGTTAATACAGAGATTAGAAGAACTCAAAAGTTTAATGATATCCAATAAATTAGAGTTTCGATACGATCTTGAAAAATATAAGGACATAATGCAAGAAATAAAAATAAAGAGAAGATTACAATAAAGATTGAAGTAAACTCAATGAAGTCACAATACTTTGTCTAACGTTGCATTCAACGAGCGGGCTGGGACAAGCCCGACCCTTGGTCCGGAAGAGGCATTTCAGGGAAGTAGGGACACCGGGCACATTCCAACCGGCTAAATGGCGGAGCCACCTGGCACCGCGTGCCTTAAGCCGCTTTAACGTCGTGAATGCGAGGAACGTTAACTGAAATTCCAGCAAGAGCATAATTGAGGGAGATATCAAGGGAGGAATTGATTTGCCTTGGCCTATGGTTCATTTTGCAATTTCAGAAATCTTAACGGATGGTAATTCTACTCCCGAGCTTTTATTAGGCAGTATCGCTCCGGATGCCATACATATGAGAGGCCACGTATCCAGGGAAGAAAAGGCGTGACCCATCTTGTACATAACGATAAATTACCGGCCAAGGAAGTGATCATGGAGAAGTGCCGTGAATATTTGTCGAAACGATCGGAGACGGAGTGGAAAGAATTTGTATTGGGTTATTTTTTGCATATTTATACGGATTTAAGATGGACGGATACCGTGTATGAGGATTTTGAAAATAACTATAAAGGCGAAAAAAACGATATACGGAAGACATATAACCATGAAGTTAGCCAAGTAGAATTTAATCTTTCAAGGTCGATGGATAGCACAGAAAAATTATTCGCCTTACTCTTAAAGGCTAAGGGATTTGCAATCGATCCATTTGTTACGCAGCTTGAAGTTAATCAGTATAGGGATAGAAAGGTAGAATGGCTGCAAGATTTAAAGAATGAGCCCCGAATCAAACCGATGTATTTTAAAACCGACAAAATAAATCACTTTATTAATGAAATCTCGAAACCAAAGGAGATCTATACCTATGACGACTAAATACTTCTGGGAATTAATAGCTAATTCAAAAAAGCACGGTGCAGAACAAGTAGAATGGTTAATCCAAGAATTGGTAAAGAAAGAGAATGAAGAGATCCTTGAATTCGAAATAAAGTTTAGGAATAAGTTGGAACAATCATATACATCTTCATTATGGGGTGCAGCTTTTGTAATAATGGGAGGATGTTCAGATGATGGATTTGATTACTTCAGGGGTTGGCTAATCTCCCGAGGAGAAGAAGTATTCAATCAGGCAATAAATAATCCTGAATTTCTAGCCGAATATTTGACGGAAGATAATTTACAAGAAGATGAATTTGCACCCCAGTTGGAAGAAATATTATCAGTGTCTTCAGATGCGTACACTTATCAAAAAACCGGTACGTTCGAGTATAACGAGGATACTTACACAGATTTTTTTAATGAATTAGAAGCTCGAGGTTATACATTTGAACCAATAGATATTAAATTAGATTGGGAGGAAGAAGACCTAGAGGAAAGGTATCCTTTATTATGGGATAGATTTGGAGAGAATCCACTAACCTAGGGGACGCTTCGAAGGCGAGGACATCTTATAACAATGTGTTCACGCATCGGGGGACAAGCCCCCTCGGTCCGGAAGATAAGTCTGAGAAGTGATTGCCGGGACACATCCGCACCACCATAAGGTCAGTACGTGACCTTATGGTGGTGCGACGTCGTGAATACACCAACGTTATATGCAATCAGGCAAGAGATTAAAGATCACAATATCAAATTCAAGGAGATTCTAATGATAGAGATACTAGAAGAACCAGTTGGAAATACATACAAGCAACTAATATCACTGGCATTTAACATATGCGATGAGTTCATTTTAGTCAAAAGAGATCAAATCGAATTAAGTAAAAACAGTGAATTATTAATTAAAGAATTAAAACCATATGTAACAGCAATAAGGAAACAAAATGAATGGCCAGGAACACAACTATTGGGACATAATGCGGATGTATACTATTTTGATTGCAAACCAGAATTGGAACAATTATTGACCAATAAGGCAGAAAGACTTTATCAATGGATGCAACCTGAATTATTAGAAGATTTATGTTTTTATAAAAACAAAGAAGAATGGTTAATAACCATAGCCCATGAGATTCAAGGATTTATCAAAACGACCGATCGACAAGAAATATTAAGGATTAGAGAGATCGAAGGGATTATGATTTATTAATGAGGACAAGAAAAGCGTGTGAGTACTTCTAAGAAGAGCCTGACGGCATATAACATTGCATTTACGCTGCGGACCCTAGCGGGCCCTTAGTCTGCAGAAGTTAAGCAAGGAAGTTAATGCTGTAGACAACCCTGCGAGGCTACTTCGACTTGGCAGCTGCGCTGCCTTAAGCCTCTCGGGTTCGTGAATGCGGAAACGTTATGGGAAATTGACAATGGATTATTATGAGGACTAAAGATGGACGCAAATAAACGAAAAGAAAGACTTTATATACTACTCCAAAGACAAAAGGCCAAAGAGCAAAAACAAGTATTCGATACATTATTTGAAGAATGTATTGCTGCTCTTGGAGACGGAACTATTATCTATAGTGAGAAGAAGACCGAAGAAATATATGAATTATTTGATAATGATATAGACGAAAGATGTATATCGTATGGAGTCATGGTACAAACCCAGTACTAGAAGCCGGACTTGAAAAAATTATTAAGAACATTGATGATGTCACTGCGGTATCTCCGGATGTATGGCTATATAAACCCAATAAATATGTTATTGAGTTTTTTCACGAAGGAACAATTACGAGAACTATAAGCACTAATCAAGGGACGATTAAATAAAGATAAATCGAAGAAGCAGTCAACATCCTATAACACCATATTCCTGCTGCGTCGCTTACGCTCCTTGGTCTGCAGAAGTTTAAGGCGAGGAGGTTAAATCTGCAGACAACCCTGGCGGGTTCAGGAATACAATAACGTTATCCGAAACACCTAAAGTAAAATATTTAAGGGGAATTTTTATTGCAATTCATAAAATTAAATACCCAACTTTATAGACTACTTGACGACGTAGTTCAAGAAGAATCCTTGAGTAAGGGATTCACATATACTGGAGTACTTGATGTTTTTAGTTATTGTCTATCTGAAGAAGAAGCTAAGATATTGATCCATCCATATGAATATCATTTAAAGCATGAGGATAAATTTATAAACTTATTTAAGTCCTTGTTTAAGGAACGAGGTTCGTCAAATTGTTTCGTTCATTTAGGTGAATCTATAGAAGAACTACCGAAGATGAATCGTGGGCTAATAACCCAAAAGGAACTAAAGAAATTAAACATTATAAGGAATCAAGCGAGTAAGATCATACAAATCGAGGACATTAATGAGATCGAACTATTTCTAAAATTATCAACAAGAGAAATTCACTTTTGCGACTATATTTTTAATTATGGAGAGTCAGTGATAAGAGGTAACTTCGATCTTAGTTTCCCGATTCATTATAAAAATAAAGAGTATCAAACAATAATTGAACAGAATAATTTGTATGTACGATAAGGCAAATATGAAATCCAATAAGGCTTGATGAAAGAAGTTTTTAAAGATGATAAACACGACTAATGATTTATATGAGTAAGTTCAGGAAGATAGGTGAATCGGATAACAATGCATTCACGCTGCGGGCCATTCGGCCCTTGGTCTGCTGAAGTTAAGGCAAAGAGGTAACAGCTGCAGACAACCCTGCGAGGCTAAGTCTTCGACTCGGCAGCTTTTCTGCCTTAAGCCTCTCGGGTTCGTGAATACAACAACGTTATGTGAAATCAACGGAAAGATCATGAAATGTTCTGAATAGGAGGGATTTTGTGGGGCTCATACTGGAAGAAAAGACAAGGCGGAAAATCGAGGAAGGCAAAAGGGCTGTATTTACATTGTCTGCATATACTTATGATTTTCAACCTGATAACAATGAAGGCTGCTATACTTGTAATATTAGACTGTTTGATATCAATAACCATATTGTTGATGAGTATTATAGGCACTTTCTCGTTAGTGACTATAGTGACAATCATTATAAACGATTTATTTCAAAATTTTGTGGAGACATAAATTACCGGGAACAGTTCAATATCAAGAAGGATACCGTAGAGCGACGTAACAATAATGAAATTGATGAGGAAATTGTAGACATAATAAATAGATTAAACTTAATGGGACTTCGAACTAAATATTCTTGTCAGGGCACTAAGACTCCATGGAAGGACAGGCCGCATAAAAGTGATGGACACAGTATAACGGCATATATAACTTTTCAAGAAAATTTGCCGAAACAATTCATAGTACTGGCTAGAGAATGTGATTTTATTGATGTTAACACCACGACAATTCAATCTAAGCGTCGTGAATTTAATACACATTTTCCCGAATGCGTGACCAGAATAATAGATAAGTTGGAATCCGTGAGAAGTAATCATTGAAAGGGCTCTCCTAGTTATTTGAAGATGTCGTTTACATCACATAACAATGCATTCACGCAGCGGGACTCTCCGAGTCCCTTGGTCGCCAGAGGGATATCAGGGGAGCGATTCAGGCGACAACCCTGCGAACCTAACCGCGTCGCAGCCGGGCCTATGGCCCTTAAGGCTCTCCGGTTCGTGAATGCGGGAACGTTAGGCGAAATACCTGCAAGTATAAAGGATCATAAAAATACATAACCTACCGTGTTTCTGTAAGAAAGGAGCTGAAATACAATGACTAAATTGGTTTTATTTAGTGATCAATTAAAAAAAGAAAATGTTGAATTGAATCGTAGATTGATCAGTTTGTTCGAACATAAGACACCTTCAATCGGGTATATACCTTCATGTTCCGATTTGCATAGAAAGTACTTTCAAGCAACATCTGAATATTACAAGAAGCTAGGGATTGCAAAAATCGATTATTTCGACTTGGATGTAGAGTATGATGGAGACACATTCTCTCACATATTCGATTATGATGCGATTCATTTATCGGGTGGAAACACATTTAATTTTCTAAACCTTTTAAAGAAACGAAAAATAATCGAATCAATTCGTTCCTACGTGAATAGTGGAGGAATTCTAATTGGCGTCAGTGCTGGAAGTATCATGATGTCAAAGACAATTGAGCTTGCTGGGTATGGTGAAGATGCTGATCAGGATCATGTTTGTCTTGATGATTTGAATGCTTTGGGTTTAGTTGATTTTCAATTTATGCCGCATTGGGATGAATCGGAAGAAACAATAAAATTACTAAGAAAATATGCAAGAGAAAGAAACACTATTGTTTATGCTTGTAAAGATGGTGATGGAATTGTAATAAACAATTCAAAGGTTGAACCAATTGGTGGCCTACAAATCATAGAACCAAATCAATAGTTTAAGCTATTTCAATGAAGTCAAGTGCATCGCCTAACACCGTATTCATGCGGCGTGCCTCACGGCCCTTGGTCTGCAGAAGGTTAAAGCGAGGAGGTTATGAACTGGCAGACAACCCTGCACTGGCTAAGTCCGTCGGACCCGGGGCTGGCGCCCCTTAAGCATCTCAGGTTCTTGAATGCGGGAACGTTATGTGAAACCTATGCAAGAATAGTGAGGAAAGGAATGAACTGAAAATGTTCGTTTTAAGATTTACTCAAACTCTATTGAAAGATATGAGGGCTACCCCTCAAGAGAATGAACTCGAATTCCCTCTTTTTAGCTGGCATGCAAATATTATTCGATTGAACAATCGGAAACATATCCTACTTATCAATGATTTAAGTCGGTTGAGTGTGATAATAGATGGAGTTAGGGCTACACAGTTAAATAATTTAATAGGTAAATTTCTGTCGGCACTTTTGGACTATCTGGTAAGCGAAGGAATTGAACAGAAATTAATAGCGTCGTATATGAGAGACGGTTCAGAAGTGAGGGTATCAAAAACTAATAATAGAAGTGTCTTGGGTACAATGAAAGAAATAACAATGTATAGTACAGAAACGCAAATGGAATTTGAAAGTAAGGAAGAGCAAATGAAATGGCTAAATAGATTAATCTACAAACCAATTGACTATAAGGAACCAATAAATGTATTTAAGGAAGCTATTGAAAGGAATTATTTGTAAGAGTACTCAAGGAAGGCACAGGCATCACATAACAATACATTCTACGCAGCGGGCCTTGACGGTCCCTTGGTCTGCAGAAGCTACGGCGAGGAAGTAAGGCAGCAGACAACCCCTGCACTGGCTAAGTCTGTCTGACCCGGCGGCTGGCGCCTTAAGCCTCTCGGGTTCGTGAATGCCAGAACGTTATGTGAAAGATGCAGCATATATAAAGAGCTACAAACACTATAAGGAAATTGGGAGAGCATATCATGAAGCTCAACGCCGAGTTCCTGAAAGGCCGGCTGAATTTCAGCAGGGAGTTGATCGAAGGATGATTTTTGTTTTATCATGGAAGGGACACCTCTTCTGTGATTTAGTGATTGCGGACACTTTCACTCTATCAAACGAAGCGGTGTTTTTCTATTTTGACAAGCGAATTAGTTTATGATGGCTAAACTCATGTCTGTTCTGGAGTTATACTAACTTTGGCTCTGCGAAAGTTGAGTTATTTAGATTAAAAGAATTCAACTTAGAAAACATGTAAGGGTTTTTTAGTATTTGTAAGAAGTCGAATGCATCGCCTAACACGGTATTCACGCAGCGGGCGCTGACTGCGCTTGGTTTGCAAGAGGGCTTTCAAGGAAGCGGAATCAGCAGATAACGCTCTCGGGTTCGTGAATGCTAAGAGGTTTTACGACATTAATGCAGATACATATTCCAAGGAGTGGATTCGAAAATGCCTTTAGAAAAAGCAGATTTAGAACTCATTGAGGTAGCACAGAACACAATAAAAAAACTATACAAAGATGGCAAGCACCACATCGGGGCAGCGATTAGAACAAAAACAGGGAAAATATACTCGGCGGTACATTTAGAGGCTTATATTGGACGGGTATCCGTATGTGCCGAAGCGATTGTAATAGGCAAAGCCATATCAGAAGGAGAAAGTGATTTTGATACGATCGTAGCCGTAAGACATCCTGATCCCACTCAAAAGGAACAAAAGATAGAAGTAGTATCGCCCTGCGGAATCTGCAGGGAACTGATAAGCGATTATGGAACAGAGACACAGGTCATTTTAAAGGGAACTGATAATTATATAAAGAAGAAAATTCACGAATTATTACCGGATAAATATATAAGAACAGAATAAAGACTAAAATTAGTTAGGGGAGTCTATCCTGAAATAACGTTATTTCATCATCAGATGGTGCCGCGTAAGCGACATGAATGTCTAAGAAGATATTAACATCGTATAACATAACATTCACGCGACGGGACCTTACGGTCTCTTGGTCTCCAGAAGCTAAGGCGAAGAGGTTATATCTGCAGACAACCCTGACGGGTTCGTGAATACCGGGACGTTATCAGAAATAGTTACAAGGAGTTTAGAAAGGATTTATAAAAGATGGATGATTTATTAAATCGTTTGCCAAGAGACAAACATGACTTCGAGAGAGTAAACGACTTGAAAAAACTAGATAAAGAAGAATTGATATTACTCATTCCGAATTTATTAATGTGGCTACAAGACATAAACTGGCCAATAGCTATTGAGATATCAAAGTTGTTACTAACAATTCCCGAAGAGGTAATTCCCTATGTTAAAGATGTCCTCCAAGGAGATGATGACATTTGGAAAGAATGGTACCTAAGATATTTTGTAATGCATTTACCTATTGAATTAAGACAACAACTACAAGAGCAAATTCAGCGAATAGCTTATAAACCAACTAAGGGAGAAAAAATTGAAGAAGTACATATTACAGCTAGAGAATTGCTAGGGAATTAAGCTAATTTGTAGGTGGGTTCATAGAAGGTAATTACATCTAATAACATTCATTCGCGCTGCGGGTTCTGACGGGCCCTTGATCGCCGCGAGGCATTTCGGGGAAGTGTATTCAGGCGACACACCTGCACTACATAACCAAGTCGCTGCCGGTCGTGATGCAGTTGAGCTGTTGGATCTGTTTTTCTGAAAGGCCCGAATAAATAAGAAGGAATGTATATCAAATGAAGAACTATAAAACCTATGGTGCACCGCCTTATACCACATTTTTAATTCACGGAGGACCTGCAGCGGCTGGGGAATTAGCTCCACTATCCAAAATATTATGTACTGAAATAAGTGT
This sequence comes from Paenibacillus durus ATCC 35681, assembly GCF_000993825.1. Lineage (NCBI taxonomy): Bacteria > Bacillati > Bacillota > Bacilli > Caryophanales > Paenibacillaceae > Paenibacillus > Paenibacillus durus. Next base: position 3,803,426 of record NZ_CP011114.1, on the reverse strand, counting down.
TGTCGAACCTTTTCAGACTAAGAGATCCATAAATGAATTACTTACTGAAATGAAAGAAGTTATTGATGAAATAGGGATTGCTCCAGTTAATTTGGTTGGTTATTCATGGGGGGCTTGGCTATCTTTTATCTTTTCTTCAGTTTATCCGGAATTGGTATATAAGTTAATACTTGTAGGAAGTGGACCGTTTGAAGAGAAGTATGTTCAGGAAATGATCCAAACGAGAATAAGCAGAATGACAGATTTAGATAAAATAAAGCATGATGAAATTATGGAACAATTAAGCAAAGAAGAAGTAGACAGAGCCGAAATTTTGAGTGAATTTGGGAAATTAATGTCAAAGATAGATAACTATGATTCAATACCTACTGAACCAAATAATATAAATATAGATTTCGAAATTTATGAAAGTGTATGGGGAGAAGCAAGTATATTAAGAAAGAATGGGAAGTTACTTGAATACGGAAGGAATATCACTTGTCCAGTAATCGCAATTCATGGTACTTATGATCCTCATCCATACATGGGGGTAATTGAACCGTTATCGAAAATAATAAAATATTTTAGATATGAATTAATTGATCGCTGCGGACATACGCCTTGGAAAGAACGATATGCAAGAGATGTATTCAAAACATTATTACTTAAAGAATTCTCCAGATAAGAAAAGCCTTTTATAGACGCTAAGAGAAAGGAAAAACATGAAAACAAAGATCATTTTATTCTTACTTGGATTAGTGATTTTAACCAGTTGTGCAGCTCATGGGAATCAGCAAATTCGGGTTAGAACACCTACGGAGCAGGAATTGGAACGTTTTTTAAGTACAGAAGGAGTTAAAGCATTAACAGTAAAAAACTACAAGGATCATACCATCATTCTAGGTGATCACTCTGTGTACACCTTGTCCATAACAGCGGATAACGAATTTCAGTATGTAGGAAGCTCATGGAGTGGCGGGCCGGACCGGATAGTTGTAACGGCTGTATCACATGAGACCCCTTTTATCGGAGTTATCATTCATCGAAGTGATGTACTGGAGCAAGGCAACAAAATGAAAATAACATTTGAAGACGGGAATTCGGTTGAAAAGATTATGCACCATGAAAAAGCTTATATTGTCGATCATCCCCTTGGAAAACGGACTAATTCCTCAAAAGCCATAGTAGAAGTATTTAATGAAAAAGGCGAAATGATATATAGGAATAACTAATAGAAAAGGGCTATATTACGATGGTGAAATTTCAAAGAAGTCTTTTAGTAAAAGCCTTCCTCGGAGTTGTTTTAAGCATTTTTAATATAATATGGATTTATTTCAACGGCACAGCGCTGGCCATATTCGTTTCAATACCTTCGGCTGCAGTCCTTCTAGTTATTATTGGTAACCATTACCTAGTGTCTCATGACACGGTGACCAAATACTTTTTTGGCTATAGACTTTTTGAAATTGCTATTCACGAAATAGATTTCATCGAGTTTTGCAGCGTAAAAAAATTTGGCCAGATCGAAATTAAAGTAGCAAGCCCGGAAGAAGATTATTATAGATTGCATCTAAAAAATGGTAAAATTATAAAAATACATTCATATTATACAAACGAAAGAATAACTATAGGGGACTATATATGTAAAAATTATAAGGTGAAGAAGAAAGAAACAAAGAAAACCAAATATTTTTATGGTTCCTAATGTTTAAGGTAACTTAAAAAGACATTAACATCGGCTAACACCAATTGAGGTTAAGTTTACGATACGAATGGGAAGTTTCGGAAATGTCAACAGAAATCATAAAAAAACCAGAAGATGTTCTTACGATGTTGGATTCATTAATGAGAGAACCAGCACCATTTTGGAATCATTTTTATAGTGATAGAACGAAGAGAATACCTTTTTTTGTAGAATATCCTGATGAGAATTTGGTTTCTTATATTGAATCTGGAATGTTAAACAAAGGACGAATGTTAGAATTGGGATGTGGGCCTGGAAGAAATGCAATTTATGCAACACTCAATGGATATGCCGTAGACGCCATAGATATATCGGAAGAAGCGATAACCTGGGCCATGGAACGAGCGAAAGAAAGGAATATTAGTGTCAATTTTGAATGTAAATCTGTATTTAACCTACAATATATGGAAGAGTTTGACTTCGTTTATGATTCGGGCTGTTTGCATCATTTGTGGCCGCATAGGAGAGTTGGATATATTCAGATGATATCTAATGCTCTCAAATCAAAGGGGTATTTCGGATTAACTTGCTTCGCTCCAGGATTTACTGAGATAGGTGGAGCATATGAACTCACTGATTGGGAAATTTATCGGGAAAGAAGTATGAAAGGCGGGCAAGCCTATAGCAAAGAAAAATTGATAGATATTTTAGGGGATTATTTTGATTTAATCGAGCTCAGAGCGATGAATGAATGTAACGATTTAGATATGAAATTCGGTGTACCATTTTTATGGGCTAGTCTTTGGAGGAAGAAATGAAGTAGTAGTAACTCAAGGAAGGCTTCAACTTACGTAACACCGTACTCCTGAAGCGGGCCTTACGGCCCTTGTATCCACTAGAAGCTAAGAAGCCAGGGAGTGGAATCACGCAGATAACCCAGTACCACCTAACCGCGTACCGGCCAGTTTCCTTCAAGACCTTAAGGTGATGAGGGTTCGTGAATACAGTAACGTTAGGTGAAACTCTCGAAATCAAATAAAGAAATGGAGTAAAATGACTCGATGAAGAAGTTAATAACAACAACTATTAGTATTGCCGCACTTGTAGGCATTCTAATCGGTTGTACAGAAAATCATAATAATGAAGCTACGGATAGCTCACACATTCCAACCATTGAACAAAAAACTGAAAGTGGTTCGATACCCACAAAGAAACCAATACTTCCAGAAACAACTCTATCTGTTGCCCCAACGACCAGTATAGCTCCGACTACAACTCAAGAAGTATTAAAAGTGCAAACTCCAAAAGAAAACAATGAGCAAAAGAAAAATAACATGAATTCAATAATACCAGAGGGATGGGATATTTTTGAACGCGTTAAAGGAGAACCAGTTATAGTTGAAGGTGATTTAAATAAAGATAATATTTCAGATTTTGCTACAATAATTCAAAAGACTTTGGTTAATCAAACGGTGTCTCCAAGGTCACTATTAATTGCATTCGGCAATAAAGATAATACATATTCGATATCAATAATCGCCGATAAGGTCATCTTAAAAGCTGATGAGGGAGGAGTATGGGGAGACCCTTTTGATAGTCTTATCATTAATCGTGGTTCTGTCATAGTTAGCGATTATGGAGGAAGTAATTGGAGATGGTACAATAAATATAGATTTAGGTATCAAGATAATGATTGGTTTTTAATAGGTGTAACAATGGGAAGTTACTTTACTGGAATAACAACAATTGACAAAGCTGATGAAGACGACATCAATCTATTGACAGGAGATTACATACAACGAAGAACTGACGAAAAAGGAAATACAACCACTAAAAAAGGAAATCGAGGAAAAAAAGAATTAATTAGATTAAAAGAATTCAACTTAGAAAAAATGTAGGGGCTTTTAGTATTCTAAGAAGTCGAGTGCATCGCCTAACACCGTATTCATGCAGCGGGCCGTTTGGCCCTTGGTCTGCAGAAGCTAATACGAGAAAGTTATGTCAGGCAGCAACCTTGCGGATTCGTTAAATAATAACGTTAGCTGAAAGATACGTAATAAATGAATAAAACCATTACAAGGAGATTTTCGCTATGCAAGTATTGTTCATAATAATGATGGTGTTGTTCTCGGGGTCTATACAATCTTCTAATTATAAATTTTATATAGCAGACGGACCCTCAATGGCTCCAACTATATTAGCTCAGGATCGTATAACAGTTGATCCAACTTATTATAAAGAGCATAAGATTGAGCGTGGTGACATAATAATATTTACTACCTCAGTAAATGAGTCTAAATACATAAAGAGAGTAGTAGGATTAGCGGGTGACAAAGTTAAGATATCTGATAATAAACTTTATGTTAATGACGTATTACAAGATGAGACGTATATACAGGAAGAGGTTTCAAATAATAGTCAAATAGGTGAGAAATACAATTTAGATTTTCCAGAGACTAAAGTACCTCAAAACTCAATTTTTGTTCTAGGTGATAATCGTAGAGACAGTGTGGATAGTAGAATAATGGGGGCAATAAGTGTTGACAAAGTACTAGGTAAAGTAATAAAAATACGACCATCATCAGTAAGGTAATTCGAACAATTGTATTTTAATTTGGGTAAATCCATATGCTGAAGGAATGAACCAAACAAGCCTGCCAATTACCTTGATAATGTTAGCCCTTCCGAGCGTTTTATTTGAGATAGGCCAACTTTTTAACAGAAGTACTATTCTATTAATTTCATTCATCTGGAGCTTTCCATACAGTATGTATATGTTTAAAAAATGAGGAGAAAAATATGTTTAGATTCTTCAAGAAGAAGAGGATTACATTAGAAGATCAAATAAACACTCTTAATGAGCTCGGAATCCGTTTAGGCAGTAATATTTCTATTGATTATTTGTTAGAGCACTTCGATCGAGAAGAATATGAACAGAATCCGTACTATACATTGCTGACAATAATGGGTGGAGAATTTGGTAACGATTTTTGAACTTAGAACAAGACTGCATTATAAGTTTTTGTACTTTTGATCAATATAAGAAACTAAATAAATTGATGAAGTATAAGTTCGAATTTATAGCGTAGTCAGGAGGTATTTATGGAAGAAAAACAATCACAATACATAAATTACATCCAAGAAAAATACCCGGATATCGAAATAAAGCAAATCAAGTCTAACTTAACGGATGGTCTCCATAACGATGTGATCATAATCAATGATAGGGATGTTTTTCGTTTTGCCAAACACGATTTTAGTAAAAGCCTTTTGCATAACGAATACAGGGTACTTCAAATTGTGAGACAATTTGTTGACATGCCAGTACCTAATCTAGAACTGATTGATGAAGGAGTTTCAAAGTATTCCTATATTAAGGGGAAGCCCATCTATCGGAATAATATTTTGAAATTAAATGAAGCCATTCAGGATCTTATCGCTCATCAACTAGGTCTATTTTTATCTCAGCTGCATTCCATTCCAATGAGTATAATTCAAGAAAATAATATTAGTGCGTTTCCTGGTAATGGAACTCAAGAATCATATAAGGATTTATATTCAAGAATAGAGAATACACTATTCCCACATATGAAGAGTTATGTCATTGATTGCATTCAAAATATCTTTCGTCCTGTATTTGAAAACAAGAATTTCCTTGATTACAGTCCAACATTAATACATGGGGATTTAGCTCCATACCACATCCTTGAAGAAGCAAATAATCTGATTGGCATAATTGATTTTGGTGTGTCAGGTTATGGTGATCCGGCTCATGATGTAAGTGTTATTCTTGATACTCTAGGAGAGGGATTTCTAAAGAGAGTAAGTAAGTACTACAATGATATGGAATCACTAATGGATAGATCAAGATTCTATGCTAATGTTTCTTCAATAAGGTGGGCGCTTATAGGGTTTGAGAGTAATGATGTTTCATGGTATTTAAATCACTTTTTTACAGCAAAAGATATAAGTCCTTATGGTCTAACCTAATTGCGTATAAAAAATCTAAATACGAGGAGAAAAAATGAAAATAAATAGGGAATCTATGCTGCGCTACGGCGAGAAGGATTTCGATGAGGACTACATCAATTGGGGATTTGATGAAGAGAATGAGCAAATATTTATAGCCTCTCAAATGTTATCTGTGTTCCAGTCTTCAGGAAAAGACATTATTGATTTAGCGTGTGGTTTATCCAGATATCATAAAGTGTGGTTATGCAAGGACTATAATGTAACCGGTGTTGATTTATCCGAAACGTTTATTGAACAATCTGCATATAACAACCGTGATTTTCCAAATGCTAACTATTTGGTCCAAGATATCAACAGCCTAGACTTCAAAGAACAATTTGATATTGCGACATGGATTGATCCAATTGAGATTACAGCTAAACCGGTTAGAAACATCTTCAATTCTTTGCGAAGTGGAGGAATGTTCATCTATGAGATGTGGAACGAGAACTTTGGTAAGCAGAAACAAAGATATACTTTCAACAAGACATGGACTTTAGAAGGGGGAATCTATAAATTAATCCGTCACGAGTATAATCATGCAACCTCAACCATTGAACATGAAGAAACCTATATCAATACAAATACTGCTGAGATAACAATAAAGTATATCGATTCCAAAACAGTAAATACCCATTGTACAAGAGAGTTATTGCTTGCTGCCGGTTTTGGCCGAATTGAGATGACAACATGGGATGGAAAGCCTTTTGACCCGATTGACGATACTACAGAACGATTTCTAATGATAGGATATAAAGATTAATCACAATAATTCATGTTATGGGGGGGATATGCTAGATTTCCCCGATTTTATGAAGAATAAAATGAATCAGATTAGTAAAAATGATCAAAATACAGAAGATATTGATGGATATTGTTATGAAGGTCGGCGTCAGATAACACCGCATTCCCACTCCGATCTGTACAGCTCTTCGTCTCCATAGGCTTTCAGGGAAGGTTGAATCAGCAGATAAATCTGACTATCAAAGTCCGTCGGACCCGGGGCAGGCGCGCCCCTCGAATGCTGAATTTCTTAAGAAAAATTAACATTTGAAAAAGAACCTTTAAACTATCGGAGAACGTTAGCAATATTTAAAAAGGCTGCCGGAATGGTCATACCCCTGTCAAGTAGACAATGAAAAAAGGCTAAGCAGCCAGCGCGTGCCGGTACTCAATCGGTGCGCGCTGTTTGAGTTTGGCCTGAAATCGCTGGTAATTGTAAAAATAGATATACTCCTCCACTGCTTGATGTATCTCGGTTTCTGACTTACACTGGTGGAGGTACAACTTCTCCGTCTTGAGATGCGAAAAGAAGGATTCGATGCAGGCGTTATCCAGGCAGGTTGCTTTGCGAGAGTGGCTGCCCTTGACGCCGAATTCCTCGAGTCGCGTGTTGTACGCCGCAGACGTGTACTGGAAGCCCTGATCCGAGTGGAGCACGGCCCCGGACACGTCTCTTTTTCGTGTCCATTGTTCGACCGTATCCAGGACGAGCTTGACGTCATTTCGCTCTGAGATCTGCCAAGCCACAATCTCATTGTTAAACAGGTCCTGAATGGCGGACAAGTAATAAAAGCGCGCACCGTCTGAGATATACGTAATGTCAGTCACCAGCTTCTGCTGTGGCCCTGCCGCATGAAACTGACGCCTCAGCCGGTTCGGGTAGACCACAGAAGGCGTGTAGCTCGAGTACTTTCGTTTCTTCCGGATCACCGAGGGAATCGACAACTCCTTCATTAGTCGCCATACTTTCTTGTGATTGACGAGATAACCCGCCTCCCGTAAAGCGGTTTTCATCCGGGGATATCCGAAGTAGGGATGAATCAAGTGAATCGCTAGCATATGCTCTTTGATTTCATGATCCCGCGAATGAGTTTCTTTACGCTTTGACCCGCTTGCTCGCCACTTGTAGTAGCTGGCTCTAGGGATTCCGGCAATGGCTAACAGACGTGTCACGCCGTGCCGGTCGCGTAACTCCTCTACGATTTGGTAGTTGTCCTGCGGACGGGGGCGACCTCCCTGACCAGATTTGGGTACCGCTTTTTTAGATAATCTACCTGCGCTTTCAGATAATCCCGTTCTTCCTCGACGCTAGCAAATTTCGTGCGTTGCCGCCCTTTAAGAGGGTTGGTTAATCCCTTGCGGGTGTCATACGCTTCCCCCGTTTTGTACTTCTTCACCCACTCCTGAAGTTGGGTCTTACTCCGGATTCCCAGTCGGGCTGAAACCGTCGTGTAACTGCCCGTCCCCTCCAAATAGGCCTGAACCGCCGCCGTCTTAAACTCTTCTCCATAGGTTTGAAATTTCTGTCCCTTTTTGGCCATACAAATATCCCCTCCAAGTTCACTCTATCCTCATGATACCATGAGGACTTTTTTGAGTGTCTACCTGAAGGGGATAATATCAGAATGGTTTGTTCGGTGGCCTTCTGCATTTTTCATATCCTTAATTTGTTTTTTACAACCAAAACTTGACAAAAAGCAGTGTTTTAATTACTATCAAATTTGATGATTGTTAAATTTGATGCTTGTTGAACAAGGTTAGATATGAATTGAATCCAAGTGAAATCTGGGCTAAATGGGAGCAGGTATAATTCCGTAAAGGGGCGAAATAGATGCTTGATGATTATTTAAAGATTATTGACCGCTGCAGCACTCCTCATGGAGAAATTCAACTTCAACGCCGAGGAACAGAATATGAAATTATAAGCAATGGTACATTTCTTATGGCAACTTATAATGGGGAATCGGAGAAATTGCTAGTTAAAGCAGCCTTGGATGCCTGCGGGAAGGATAAATGTTCCGTGCTAATTGGCGGACTTGGTGTCGGCTACTCGTTAGCGGAAGCAATCGGTGATGCACGGACAGAACAAGTTATTGTAGTTGAAATCGAAGAAAAGATCATTGACTGGTATCGATCAATTTTTGCGGAATTTACCGGAAACGCCGTGGATAATAAGAAAGCAAACATCATTCATGCTGATCTCATTCAGTGGATATCACAAACCCAAGAGACATTTGATGCAATCTGTTTAGATATTGATAACGGGCCTGACTGGACCGTTTTTCAGGAGAATAAGTGCCTATACGGCGATGAAGGATTAAAGACTCTTTCCCGCCTTTTAAAACCCAATGGAGTTATTTCATTTTGGAGTTCTTCATCATCTGCCGATTTTTTGGAGCGTCTACATATACATTTTTCAACTGTAACCACATTGTCAATTGATACAAATCAAAGCGAAGAACCAGATTTTATATACTTATCGAAGTTATAAGAAGTAGGGGAGCCATATTGGAGCGTTGCAACAGCGAACCCAGGGAGTGAGGTGGATATAGATGATAAATAAGATACATATTCTTGGCGCGTCTGGCTCTGGAACGACTACTTTAGCGAAAGCCTTGGCAGAGAAGTTAGGATATAAGCATTTGGATACAGATGATTACTATTGGATTCCAACGGACGTACCCTTTACTAGGGTAAGACCTATTCAAGATCGTCAATCCCTTCTAAAAAAGGATCTAACCAACACTCCCCAATGGATATTGTCGGGGTCATTATGCGGTTGGGGGGATATATTTGTACCCTATTTTGATTTAGTAGTGTTCATATGGATACCTCAGGAAATACGGATTAAACGGTTAATTGAACGAGAGCAAAATAGGTATGGGAAAGAGATTGAAAAAAATGGAAGCCGATACCAATCATTCCTAAAGTTTATCGAATGGGCGTCAAGCTATGACGAAGCTGGTGTAGAAACAAGAAGCCGGGCTATGCATGAACAATGGATCTCTAAATTAAAGTGCCCTGTATTAAGGATTGAAGGGGATATCACATCAAGTGTTCATGAAAGAGTCAGTAAAGTACTGGAAATGATCAATACGACAAGAACCTAAAAAACCATACCAAAGATGAAAAAGCAGCTGTTGAAGTGCCCTGCAAAGACAAGAAGTAGGAGGCAGTATGAATCGAATATTGGTTATTGGTTCAAGCGGATCGGGCAAATCAACCTTATCTCAAAAGCTTATCAAAATACTCAATATTCCGGTAATACACTTGGATGCATATTTTTGGAATGCTAATTGGGTCCCTACACCAAATGATGAGTGGGATCAGATCGTTGAAAAATTTACGAACGAAGATCAATGGATAATCGATGGAAACTACTCAAGAACTATGGATATCAGAATTAAGAAAGCGGACTTGATCATTTTTTTGGATATGCCAAGGCTTCTATGTATGTATCGAATTATTAAACGGAGAATTAAGTATCATAAGAAAGCTAGACCTGATATGAATGAAGGATGCCCAGAGAAATTAGATTGGGAATTTGTTAAATGGGTTTGGAATTATAGAAAGAGAAGTCGAATGAACACAATAAAGAAACTTGAACATATCAGAGAAAATCAACAAGTAATCATTGTAAAAACAAGAAGACAGGTTGAGGAATGGATAGAAAGCTTAAAAAGCAACTTCTCAATCGCTCGGTGAATACACCACGAAATCAAACTCGCTTCTTATGTAGGATAAGCCCCCAATTTTGACGGTAAACGGAGTGTAGCGTTGGATAGACCCACCGCAATTCACTACGGATCCGTCCTTTTTGCGGATGATGATGCGAGCCTGCAAGAGAGCGGCGGTGAACAGTTCAATGTCTGTATCTAAACAACCCATAATTCGAATAATTCCGCCTTTCTTCCAAAATACTTTCTTCTATAATATAGGTAACTATTCGCTAAGTTGATGGATAATCCTTCCGGGGATTTCAGATTCCTGGAGCTGCCGGGCGTTTCGTGAACAGTCGCCGGAGGTTTTTCGCAGCTTTTTTAGGATGGAGCCCTCAAATCAGGTATGATACTATTAATTTATCTTGAAATCGTCTTCATTATTACATTGGCAACGGCGGTGATGGGGTGAAGCGCTTTCTTTTGAATCTGTCAAGGAGATACACCCGTAAGCTGGGGAATAAGCTAGGATTGGCTTTTTCGCTCATTGTCTGTGTGCTGATTCTGGTGCTTGCCACTGTGTCCTATTACCGGACTACCTGGATTATCAAAGACAACTACATTTCCAATACAGCTAAAGAGCTGAAGCATATGAACGAAAGTCTGGAAGGCTATGTGGCGCAGATTGACGCGCTGTCGCTGTCGTTCAGGCGGGATGACAACTTTATGGAGGCGCTGATTAACGACGAAGAGGATTTTTCAAGCCGTCTCTACATTGAGAACCAGCTAAGGAACCTGTTCTTCTCCTCCAGCAGAGATATCGCCGCCGTCTCCTTGTATATTCCGCGGACCGGGGCCGAGTACACCATCTCGCGGCTGACGGATTCGCCGAAGCTGGAAGTCGATTATCCTGAGTATATCATGTCGAACCCGTGGTTCAAGGAGGCCAGCTCCAGAGCCAATACGTTCCGCAGCATCAAACCGCCGCTGCAGTCATCCTGGGCGTATAATACGGATAATAAACCGCTGTTTTTCACTTTTCATAGGGCACTCATAAATATTCCGAGCCAGAGGCCGTTGGGGATGGTGTCGATCACGATCAACTCCGCATACAGAGATAAGATGATTAACGATATCCTTGATCAAAACGCCGAGGTTATCGCGATTTTTGACCGGAATAATACTTCCTTTTATAACAGCAATCCTAAGACTTTAAGCAATGAAGCGGATTTGGTGCAATCCATTGACTGGACGAAGCCGGAAGGCTATCTGAATTGGAATGACGGAAAGCAGGATTTTCTCGTCATGTATGACGTTTCGCCGGGCGACGGCTGGAAGCTGGTTAAGCTGATCTCTACCAGTGCCTTGAACGAGCGGGCCAAGAATACGAGAAATCTGGAGTTTTTGATCGGATTGGTCTTTTTGCTGATCGGCACACTCCTCGTCACACTTGCAACGAAAACGATTACACGACCGCTGAAACGGCTGTCGAAGCAGATGGAAAAGGTCGGCGGCGCGAATTTTGATGTGATGATTGAAATTAACGGCAACGATGAGATCGCCTATCTCTCGAAAAAATTCAACGCGATGGTTGCCAAGATCAACGATCTGATTAATGAAGAATATAAAGCCAAGCTGGGCGAGAAGACCGCGCGCATGAAGGCGCTCGAGGCGCAGATAAACCCGCATTTTTTATACAACGCTCTGCAGACGATTTCCACGGAGGCGCTTGTTCACAGGGTCGATCATATTGACCGGATGGTGCAGGCGCTGGCTTATATTTTGCGGTATTCGATCCGAACCGGCGATAACGTGAATCTGTCCCAGGAAATGAGAAATGTCGAAAGCTATGTGATGCTTCAGCAGGCCAGGTACGGCGAAAGGTTATCCGTCAAGATCGATCTGGATAAAACAATCGCTGATATCCCCATCCCTAAAATGGCTGTTCAGCTTCTGGTGGAGAATTCGATCAAGCATGTTCTGGAGCAGACGCTGGACCCCGTCTTGATCAGGGTTCGGGGCTATTTCAGGGAAGAATGGGCCATCATCGAGGTGAGCGACAACGGTCCCGGCATTCCGGAAGCCCGGCTCAAGGAACTGCAGGAACTGCTGCAAAAGGAGAATTGGATGAACGAGCAGCAGGGGAGCATCGGGCTGAAGAATTTATCCGAGAGATTAAAGCTGTTAATCCATAGTGACGCCAGGCTGGAAATCCGCAACCTTCCGGAGGGAGGGACATCCGTACAAATCATCATTCCTGTGGAGGCTGGAGGGATATACCCATGAGCAAACAATCGGGAGGGATCTTGGCATGTATAAGGTGTTGATTGTCGATGATGAGCGTCCTGTCCGGATGGCGATCCGGCTCGCCGGAGAGTGGGAGAAGCTTGCGATATCCGAAATCGCGGAGGCGCAGGAAGCGCATACGGGACTCCGGCTGCTGGAGGAGTGGAAGCCGGACATCGTCCTGGTTGATATCAAGATGCCCGTCATGGACGGTATGGAAATGCTGCGCAGAGCGAGTGCCCGGCACCCGGAAGTCAAATATATCATCATCAGCGGCTTTGATGAATTTGAATACGCAAGGCAGGCCATCCAGTACCGGGTATTGGATTATTTGCTGAAGCCGGTTGACAAGGTGGAGCTGAACCGGTCTTTGAGCGAGGCGGTCCGACAGCTGGACGAGGAAAGAAAGGACCGGGAGATGAAGCAGCGTCAAAGCATGATGAACAATTTGTCTCTGCCCCTATTCAAGGAGAAACTGCTGACCATGATCATCGACGGCGACCGCATCCATCCCCCGATTCTTGAAGATTACAAGAAGCTGACCTCCATGACGAAGCAGCATGTACTTTACGGCTGCGCCATTATTCAGGTGCTTAATTTTGATGAGGTGTGCGCTTCCAAATTTAAGGGAGACTCGTTCTCCTGCTATTTTGCATTAACGAATATGATTGACGAATGCTGCGCTCCCTGGAGCCAGGGCTTCAGCTTCCGAAGCTACAAGACCGATCATGAGATTATTGTCGTGCTGGAAATCGGTACCCGCCCGGAACCCAAGGTGTACAGCGCCGCTAAAATGACAGAAGTTATCCACGCTTTGCAGACTTTGTTCGGCTTTGCTTCAATCGCCGGGATTGGCGGTTTTTCTGCTTCCTTTGAAAAGCTCGGAGAGTCCTACAGCGAAGCCCATGCCATCAAGTCCAGCATCAACATCCTTAAATGCGAGAACCGGGTGTTTACGGAGGCCCAGACCGGACGCAGGGCAGAATTGTCTTCTATTATGAACAAAAGAGAGCTGCTGATCCGCGCCTTCGAGAGCGGGAATATTGAGTTTACGCGGGGGATTGTGAACGGGTATTTTGAGCTTATCAAACAGACCGGCTATTTCAGCATGGACGACGCGAGAAGAGCCGCTGCGGAATTTATCCTGATGATCGAAGATATTGCGGCTCAGCTTGGCATCGCCGAAGATGCGCAAGGAAGGCCGTTATCCTACGGAACCGTCGCTGCCTACCCTACGTTCGAGGATTTTAGCGAATTTGTGTTTCGCGTCATTTCGCTCGTGTTCGACAGAATTCAGGATGGGCTGAAAAATTCGGAAGCTTTCAACATTATCCGCATCAAGAACTATATCGACGACCATTTTTTTACCGATATCCATTTGACGATGTTCTCGGAGCAGTATTATTTAAGCAAGGAGTATCTGTCCAGGCTCTTTAAAGAAAGATTCGGCTTCGGCATCTATGAGTATGTACTCAAGGTGCGAATGGACAGGGCCAAGGAAATGCTGGATGATCCGTCCATCAAAATCCAACTCGTCTCCAGCAAGGTCGGCTTTAACGACAACGCCTATTTCAGCAAAGCCTTCAAGAAATACACCGGCCTGTCGCCAAGCGAATACCGGAACCTGACGCTGCAATCGAATAAGAGCATCTGAGACGGCTAGCTGTAAAGCTACAAGTGCCGCGCCCCAAGTCCGCTGTGCGTGCTGTTTTTGGAGTTCAGGATATTCCTATAAATGCTTCATTTTTGTACATTACAATCGGAACGGCTTCGCGTTATTCTGTCATAGAGGAACCTTAAACGTTTACGTGGAGCCTGAATAGAGGAGCCTCAGGATGAAAAAGAAACCGGTATTCACCGTGCTAAGTTGGATTCTTATGGCCGCTGTGTTCACAAGCTGTTCGATTGGCGGAGGCAGTTATTCTGCAGAAACCCAGGATACCGGGGTGCAGGCCCGGCCGGTCGTCTTGAAAATGTTCACCTTCGGCGAAGGGTTGTCGGAGCAGCTTCATGATATGGCGGACAAATATCACGCGCTGCATCCGGAAGTTACCGTAGAAACGGAGCTGATTTCCAACGAATACGATTCGGTCCTCAAAACAAAGCTGAATTCCGGCGATGTGCCGGATATCTTCATGACTCAGGGCTATTGGGCCAACCGGACATATAAGGATATCGTGGTGGAGCTCACCGGCGAGCCGTTCCTGAATCAGATTAAAGACAGCGCCCTGAAAGCCGCTGAATGGGATGGCAAAATATACGGAGTTCCCGTCAGCATCCAATCGTACGGCTTCATTTACAACAAAAAGGTGTTCGCTGATGCAGGCATCGACACCCTGCCCACAACCTATACCGGACTGGAGAAGGCGGCGAAGCGCCTGAAGGCTAAAGGCATTATGCCGTTTGCCAACTCATTCAAGGAATGGTGGGTGTTCAAGCATATCGCATCCCAGACTCTTGCGGCTGAAGAAGGTGATTATGCGCAAACGGCGCAGGAAATTTCGGAAGGAACAAAGACCTTCAAGGATTTGCCGCTGTTTGGTAGAAGCTTCGATATGATCGATCTGATGGTCAAATACGGCAGCGATAAGCCGCTGGAGACGGATTATGGCACAGGACTCGCTATGGTGGCTGAGGGTAAGGCGGCCATGATCCATAACGGAAACTGGGCGGAAGGCGATATGCTGAAAGCGAACCCGTCCGCCGAGATCGGCTTTTTTCCGGAACCGGTCGGGGACGATCCCTCCAAAGCGAGGCTGATGGTCGATTCCTCCGTACTCCTTCGCATCAGCAACAGCTCCAAGCATATAGATGAAGCAAAAAAATTTCTCGATTACATCGTTACCGATTATATCAAGCAATACGGCTGGCACGGCGAGGTCCCGGTCGTGAAGGGCGGAGCGGCCCCTGACGGACAGCTTGCAACTGAGACGATTCGCTATATGAACAAGGGGGAGACTTACCCATGGGTTCAAGGATATTGGCCGGATGGCTTTGATACGCAGCTGGGGGCGCTTTTTCAGGAATATGCAGCGAAGGTCAAGACAAAGGATCAGGTGCTTGACGAATTGACGAAGGCTTGGGTGAAGCTGGCGAAGGCTGCGAATATGTAAGGAGGTGAATTCCGCAGCAGGGCGTGATGCTTTGGTGATATGGTTATCCACTCTATTAAAAAGGGAGGACACTAGGGGATGCAAAAAAAGAATAGAAAGCGATTACATCGCGTAATGGCCTCGATTATGGCGCTAAGCCTGATCATGCCTGCATTCGGCTCGGGTTCCGTGGCGGCGAGGAACAGCGAGTTCACCCGAAAAGGCTCGGGGCCGATGTACTGGATCACGTATGAGCATCAATGGACCCAGAACACGTTCATGCCGGAAGACCGCTGGAAAGCGAACATTGACTGGATGGCGGAAAATTTTCAGCCGTACGGTTACGATATGATCAGCACAGACGGTTGGATTGAAGGGGCCACGCTATTAAATGAGAACGGTTACATCGTGTCGCATAACAATAAATGGATGACCGATCCGCTGGGCTCGGGCGATGGGGATACAGGCCCGGTATACGGAGTGGTCAACGGCAATTTCAGCGCTCCCGAGACTAAGGGCTGGACCTTTACCGGACCGGCCTCCCATGGGCGGAATACCGAAGGCGGCAATGATTCCTTGTATACGTGGATGGATGATCCCCATAAAGAGACCGTCAGCCAGAACGTCTATCTGGAGGATACGGGCCTGTACCGGCTGAGCGCAAAGGCGAAGACCAAGAACGGGATGTACACGGATGGCGTCCCGGCCTTCATGAAGATCAAGGGCTATGATGCCGCCGATCCGGAGGCGGAAACCGTAACCGCTATTACTTATGAAGATTGGACGGATTACAGCGCTGAGCTGAACATCACCAATCCGAACGTGTATCTTGAATTCTCCTATGATGCGCTGGCCCAATCGAAGAGAAGCGCCGGGCTGGACCTTGACGATGTGAAGCTGGAGAAGGTTGCGGATGAGGTCGATACCTCGAACCGTGCGGTGAACGGCGATTTCGAGCAGGGCGATTCCGTGGGCTGGACATTCGGGGAAGGATTCCTGCACGGAACCAATGATGACGATCCTGGAGATAAATCCCTGTGGACCTGGTCGAATGACGCCAATACGGTTCAGTCCATCAAGCAGAGCATTACTCTGCCCAGCGGCAAATATCTGGTAAAAGCGAAAGCGAAAACCAAGGATGACATGATTAAAAACGGAGCGACTGCCGTCTTCCGTGTTAACGGATACAACTCGGCTGTTCCGGAGGCGGCTCTGGTCAAAACGGTAACCAGCCAAAGCTGGACGGACTACTCCATTGAGGTTGATGTGACCTCCGGTTCGCTGAACTTGGAATTTGCCGCCGACCCCAAGGGCAAATCGGACAGCACGGGAATCGATGTGGACGATGTAGAGGTCAAATGGATCGGACCGAATGACTGGCAGGGTTACCCTTCCGAGGTTTATCCGAACGGCCACACCTGGAAGTACTGGGGAGATTATATCAAGAGCAAAGGCATGAAGCTGGGGATTTACTATAACCCGCTGTGGGTTACCCCCGAAGTGCTGAAGCATCCGGACAAATACCATGTCACCGTGAAAAATGACGACGGCACCACCGAGCAGATTCCGGTAGCCAGCCTGATTAAGACGGAGCCGTACAATCTCGGCAACGGCAAGCAGCTGAACGGCGACCGCTTTGACGGCGGACAGGGCGCCGACCAAGCGCTGTACTGGCTGGATGTCAACAAGAAGGGCGCCAAAGAATACCTTCAAGGCTATATAAAATTCCTGTCCGAGCAGGGAGCTTCATTCCTGCGCGTAGATTTCCTGTCCTGGTATGAATCGGGCTACGATCAGGGCCTTGGCCAAATCGGAACGGGCCATAATTCGGATACGGAATACGCCAAAGCACTCCAGTGGATGGACGAAGCATCCGCCGACAATCATGTATTTCTCAGCCTGGTTATGCCGGACCTGAAGGGCCATGCCAAATATGAGCAGCAGTTCGGCGATATGATCCGCATCGACGAGGACGTATTCGCAGGCGGCTGGGATCATACCAGCGGACGCCGCCAGAACTGGACTCCCGGCTGGTCGCAATGGGCCAATCCGTTCCAGGGCTTCACCGGCTTCTCCGATATTTCGGGCCGAGGCTCGATGATTAATGACGGCGATTTCCTGCGCCTGAACACCTACACCGGCCAATACGCCGACAACGAACGGAAGACGGCCTTATCTCTGTTCACCATCGCGGGCTCTCCGATTACGATCGCCGACCAGTACGACACCATCGGAGACAACGCCAAATTTTATCAGAACCCGGAACTGGTCGAACTAAACAAATCGGGCTTTGCCGGCAAGCCGATTTACTATTCGGGCGAACATTACAAGAACAATGCCAGCCGCGACAGCGAGCGGTGGGCCGGACAGCTGCCGGATGGAACTTGGGCCATTGCCCTGTTCAACCGCAGCGACGAATCCAAAGCGCTGTCCATGGATTTCACGAAGGAGCTTGGGCTGAGTGACGGAGCGTATGTGCGCGATATTTGGGAGCACCAAGACCTTGGATATAAAAAGGTATACTCGAAGACCCTTGAACCTCACGACAGCGTCGTGCTGAAGCTTATTCCGAAGACAATTTCCAAGTCATATCAGGCGGAAGTAGCTGCGTATCAAGGCGGAGCGATCTTCGGCAATGATGCGGCGGGATATCAGGGTTTTGGCTACATCGGCGGGCTGGATAACAAAGACGCCAAGCTGACCTTTGCCGTCAGTGTTCCGCAGGACGGCGATTATCCGCTGAATGTCCGCTACGCAAATGGCAATGAAGCGGACAGTCTACTTGCGGTATCTGTAGAGAATGAGGCCGGCAGTGCGGTTGATTCGGATACGGTCGCTTTCAAGAGTCTCGGCAAAGGCAGCTGGGATAAATGGAGCAGCGCGGAAAAGACAGTTACGTTGAAAAAAGGTACGAATCTGATCACCCTGAAGCAGACGGAGGATAGTGCGGGTTCCGTTTACATCGACTCCATTTCGTTCAGTTCCGGAACCGGCCAATTGATTAACGGTGATTTCGAAATGGGCAACGAAACCGGATGGACAGTGGATACGCACGGCACCACGATATGGCATGGCGTGGATACCAATGATGCCTATGCAGGCCGCAAGCAGTACCTGTATTCGCCGGACGCCGGAGGAACGGCGACATCCCAGCAGAAGATTACCAGTCTGAAGAACGGGCATTATACTTTGTCAGCTATGGTTAAGCTGATGCCGCATACCGATCCGACATTTGCGGGCGGAACGGCGAAGATGATCATTTCGCAGCCGGGCAAAGACGATGTGGCCGTTAATATTACGCCAAGCCTCAAGGATGGAGTTCCATCAACAGGTAAGACAAAATGGGAATCAGGCGATTTTGAGTACAAGGAATTCAAGGCAGAAGCGGATATTACAGAGCAGGAAGCGACTGTAAAGTTCATCCTGGAGGCGCCCAAGGCGGACACCTCGATGCAGATTGACAATGTGAAATTTGCATCCGGGGAAGCGGTAACTGAAGCTCCGGCGGTAGCCTTGTACAATCCGGGCTTTGACGAAGGCTTCACCGGCTGGAGCCGCACGAACATGACGCATCAGGCCATCGCCAAAGACGGGGATAACGCCTTCGCCAGAATCGCCGGAGCCAGCGCCTATTCCTCCGACATCTGGCAGTTCCGCAATGCGCCAGCAGACGGCGTATATCAATTGTCGCTGAAGACCCGTAAGACCGGGGACTTTGACAAGGCTGAGGTGTATGTCAGCTATTCCGGGGGCATCAAGAAGCTGGATATTCCGGCCGGTGCGGACTTTAAGGAACTGAAGCTGCCGAATCTTCAGCTGTCCATGAACGAAGTGGTCAAGGTCGGTGTGATTTCCGAGGGTAAAGCGGGAAGTCTGCTCGATATCGACGACTTCAAGCTGCAGAAGGACAATGACCAGCAGTTTAAGGATGTTACATTCGTTAGCAGTCTGTCGGAAACCGATCCGTATCAGATATCCGCCGATGGGCGGGCGGTTGTGCTGAATTCGCAGGGCAGCGCGAAGGTGAGACTTGAATTTGTAAAAGCTGATACGGCCAAGGTATGGATGGAGCCGACCGGAACCTTTGCGAAGAAGGACACCTTCGTTGTCGACAGCGAACAGGGAACGGTGAAGCCTGCCGTTAAGAATATGGAAGATGAAGGCTATATTTTAGTTCAAACGGATGCCATGAGCGTGCGTGCCTACAAGTCACCGTTCCGCCTGGCTTACTATGATGCTTCCAATACGAAGCTGCTCTCTGAGCAAATTGGCGGCGAAGGCTTCGGGTACGACGGCGACACCGGCGTATACAGCGAGATGTCCCTTGCACCGGACGAACATATCTTCGGACTCGGCATGGACCGGGACGCGCAGTCGTTTGACCGCAGAGGCAAGAAGGTCGTTATGGACAATGCGATGACCGGAGGCTACGGGGGTAATACGTCCGACGTCTCCAGCACCTTTTTTACCAGCACGAAAGGTTATGGGTTGTATTTCGATAATACGTTCGAGAAAGCGGCCTTCGATATGGGGGCGACGAATGAGAGCAAATACAGCTTCAGCGCACCGAACGGGGAAATGCTGTATTACTTCATCGCCGGCGAGAACAACGGTTCATTGAACGGCATTATGAAAAGCTTCGGCAGCCTGACCGGCACCGCTCCGATTCCTCCGATGTGGACACTAGGCTATATGCAGTCCAGATATGGTTACAGAAGCTGGAACGAAGTGGACGGCATCGTGGATACCTTCCGCGATAAGAACATCCCGCTCGACTCCATGGTGCTGGATGTATACTGGGCCAAGAAGAATCATTATTTCGATATGACCTGGAACGACAACCCTGCGCAGGACTTTACGAATCCAAAGGCAAACATGGATGAACTGAAGGAAAAAGGCGTCAATATCGTGACCATCGTCGATCCTTATATTCAGGTTACGGCTTCCAATTTTAAAGAGGGCGACAGCAAAGGCTATTTTGTCAAGGATGCTTCCGGCAAAACGGTCCTTTATCCGGCTTGGTACGGTAAAGCGGGACTGATCGACTTCACCAATCCCGAAGCGGCCAAGTGGTACAGCTCTCAGGTAAAAAAGCTGCATGATGCCGGTGTAAAAGGCTACTGGATCGACCTTAACGAGCCGGAGCAGCCGACCGATTCGGTGAGAGACCAGTTTGCTGCGGGCAGCGCGGCGGAAATTACGAACGTGTATGCACTGAATGAGGCAAAAGCGTTCTATGACGGCCAGCGCGGCTACACGGGCGACCGGGTCTGGACGCTGGCAAGATCGGGCTTCACCGGCATTCAGCAGTACGGCACCACCGTCTGGAGTGGAGACATCAACTCCAGTTGGGAATCCTTCTCGCATCAGCTGCAGCTCGGCTTAAGCGCGGCGGCATCGGGCATTTCGTATTTCACCAACGATACCGGCGGCTTTGTCGGCAAGCCTACGCCGGAGCTGTACACCCGCTGGATGCAGGCGGCTTCGCTGATGCCGATTTTCCGGTCCCACGTGGCTCTGGGCGACAATCCTTCGGATCCGACCAATATCAGAGAGCCGTGGGCGTTCGGAGCCGCAGCGGAAGCTTCGGTAACGAAAGCGATCAATCAGCGCTACCAGCTGCTGCCGTACATTTATTCAACGGCCAAGCAGACGGCGGACGGCGAAGCTTCGCTGATGAAACCGCTCGTTATGGATTATGCGAACGACAGCAAGGTTTACAACATTCAGGATGAGTGGATGTTCGGCGGTTCCATTTTAGCCGCACCTGTCCATCAGGAGAAAGCAACGGAAAGAACGGTCTACCTGCCAAGCGGAACCTGGTATGACTGGAACTCCGAGCAGCAGTTTACCGGCGGGAAGGAAATTACGTACAGCGCGGACCTGAACAACATTCCGATGCTGGTGAAGGAAGGAGCCATCATTCCGACCAGAGAAGCTCAGGATTTCTCCGAGCAGACTCCGGCAAGCGAATTGACGCTCAAAGTGTATCCGTTAAGCAGCGGCGAGACGTCAAGCTTCACGCTCTATGAGGATGACGGCAAGACGTATGCTTACGAGAAAGGCCAATCGGCGGCAACCGAGATCAAGGCAAATGCGCAGGATGACAAAGTGACGCTGAATATCGCCGCGATGAAGGGCAGCTACACAGGCAAGGTAGACCAGCGGGTGTGGTCCTCCGAAGTGAAGGTCGGTGCCGAAGGCAAGACGGTCTATTCCGTCAAACGTGGCGGCAAAGAACTGACAGAGGTTGACTCTCAAAATGCCGTGAACGCAGGCCAGGACGTATGGTACTACGACGCGGCTGCCCGCAAGTTGTATGTCAGAACGGCGAAAGTTGCGACTTCGGAGGCTCAGCGAATCACAGCCGCGCTTACCAAGGACGGAAACGCGAACATCAAAGACGTAACGCTGGACGCCGCTATGCACCGCGCTGGCAGCGCCAAGGATGTGCAGCTCGCCGTTAATACGGCTAACGTCGCTGACGGAACGGCCGTCAAGGCGGTTCTGCTGAAAAACGCCCTGCCCTATGAGGGAGTTCCGGCTGCTTCCGGCTCCACTATCGGCGGCAAGGCCAGCCTGACTCTGCCGCTGCCAGCCACGCTTCCCGCAGGCCCGTACCAGATTCGCGTCGAAGCCGGAAGCGCATCGTATACGCTGGATTACACAGTACTAAAGCGAATGGAAGACAGCTTCAAGATGGAACCGTCATTTAACATGAATAAGCTTGAAGCCGGTAAATATCTGGACGCCAAGGTCAAAGTAACGAACGCCTTATCCGAAGACAAGCAAGTGATGATCATCGCCGCGCTCTATGATACGAACGGCGGACTGAAGATGGTCAATCACGCTTACAGCTCCTCACTTGTCAAAGCGGGCCAGACCCTGCAGCTGAATGCGGGCTTCCAGCTTCCGTCCAGTGTTGCGGGATACAAAGTCAAGCTGATGGTCTGGGAAGGCGAGGATCTGCTGAACACCACCATGATGCCGCTTGCTGACGTAACCGAGCTGGCCCCTTGAACAATTATTAATGAAGGAACCCGGCGGGGATGTCACGCCGGGGCTCCTTTTAGAAGGAGGCAAATCATGAAGAAGAGCATAACATCGCTAATCTTAATTCTGCTCTTGTCTACGTTCTGGCAAGCAATGGCTGCCGCTTCGGAGACCGTCTGGTTTACAGACGTCTCGGCAAGCGCGGACGCGTCCACCAAGCAGGCTGCGGTTACGGGGAAAGTAGTCTCCGGAGCCGGACAGTTGGTAACGCTGAAGGTGGTGGAACCCGGCGGCCCATTTTTTCTGGACAGCGTAAAAAGCGGAGACGGCGGGGTGTTCACTTTTAAATGGAATATTTCCGCCGAGGGCAAGTATGATGTGCAGATCGGCGCAGAGAACAGCGGCACTCCATATAAGACCAGCTTTACATACGGACTGGCGCCGACTCCGACTGGAACCCCGACTTCTACTCCGAATCCTACTCCTACTGGCGCCCCGGCTCCATCAGCGGGTCCAGATTCGGGTGCGGGCGGCTCGGGTGCAGCGGCTTCGCAGGCCCCTTCTCCTGCCAATATCGTACGGGTAACCGAGGATAAGCTCACGCTGAATGAAGTCTTAAAAGAGGCGACGTTCAATCTTGGAACAGGCGCGGAGGCTCGCATTCCTGCCGCACTGCTGGAAAAGCTTGTGCAAAGCGGCACCGGCTTAAATTTGGCAGGTGAGGAATTTACGCTGAAGCTGAGCGTTCAGATGCTGCGCGATCTGCTGGGCCAGGCATCCAAGGCGGGCGGCGGTGAGGTGACTGTAAGTATTAACAAGGTGGCCGCTGCCGACATGAAATCGCTGCTGGAGCTTGCCAAGCAGCTCAATTATGCGGAACTCAAGCCGGGAAGCGATCTGTACGAATTTGAGCTAAAGCTGATCACAAGCGGCGGAGCGGAAACGGTGATCTCCGCATTCGATCATCCGATCACTCTCCAGCTTAAGGAAAATGGGCTGGTCGAGGCCAAACTGGCCGGAATCTATTATATTTCTGATGCCGGGGAGCTTGATTATGTCGGCAGCCTGTCAGCAGAGGGGTGGCTCAGCGGCCAAATGAATCATTTCAGCAAATATACACTGCTGGAATACCGCAAGACGTTCACGGATGTTCCTTCTGGAAGCTGGGCGTATGACGCCGTTACGGAAATGGCGGCGAAGCACATTGTAGAAGGAATAAGCCTGAAAGAGTTCGCTCCTGCGCGTAAGGTGACGCGCGCAGAATTCGCGGCGCTGCTGGTGCGCGCGCTCGGACTGAGCGGAGGAAGCGCGTCGTTCACGGACGTCCCGGCAGGCAAGTGGTATGCGGATGAGGTGGCGGCAGCCTCCCAGGCCGGAATCGTCAAGGGCCTTGGAGTAGCTTCCTTCAAGCCGGAGCGGACGATCAGCCGCGAAGAAATGGCGGCAATGCTCGTTAGAGCCTGGAGCGTCCTTCGGCCGCAGGCCGGGCCCGAAAGCGCGGCGCCGCCGGTCTTTAAGGACCAAGCGGCTATCAGCGTTTGGGCACGGGATGCCGCCGGCAAGGCGGCGGGACTTGGCCTGATGAGAGGCAGAAGCGCGGGGGCGTTCGTCCCGCAGGGAACGGCGACCCGGGCGGAAGCGGCTCAGGCGATTGCAAATTTGCTCAATGCCGGGAATTGATACCGGTATTTCGGGTTGAACACAAAGATGCCTCCGCAAGTAGGGGGCATCTTTGTGTTGCTTGCAGCAGCAGGAACATGCCTGCTGTCAAGCCGCCAAGATAAACTTGTAGTCAATCATAAAGACGATCAGGGCTGCGGATACGAGCGAAAAGGCGATGCAGCCCGCGCCCAGCGCTCTCCGTCCATCTTTAATGAAGAATTTGACACCGAGCCCGCAGACCAGCAGCGTAGTTGCGGCCAGTACGACGGACGAGCCGACCATGGCGAACCAGTACAATACCTCAAACAATTGAGCCATCGTAAAGCCTCCCTCTTGCGTATCCGGATAGATACTTTAAATATAAGCTATCCAGCCCCCTTTTGGAAGCGATTACTTTTTGTCGCCCTGCTGGCCGTTCCCCTATACAGAAATATGTCGTATTACAGCGGCGGCTAAGGCGACATCTTTCCCGCCTTTTCTCCGGCAGATGCCAGTGGCTCGGATGCTGTCGAATTTCGCAGGCTGTTCTCCCGGTCCCCGTGGCATCCGCCGCGGCATAGCCGCCCCTTTTTACACAGCTGCCTTCAGCTAAGGACAATCATACAAGAGGTCAAATCGGCATTTGAGTACAGTATAGCAGGCTTTGAGAAAGGAGAGAGGAGCAAATGGCGGGGAGACAACTTGCCAGCAAATGGCGGAAGACCGAAGCGCTGCTCAGCGACAGCCGGATTTCCGGTTATGTACCGAGAACGGCGCCCTATAGCAACGCCGCCCTGAAATCCATGCTTCAACGGTACGGCAATGTGGTGATCAAGCCGATTGTCGGCGGCGGGGGCTACGGCGTCATCAAGGTGTTCCGGGACGGCAGGGGGTATGGTTTTACCTATATGGACAGAACCAGAATATACCGGGACTATTCAAGCATGGCAGGGGCGCTGAATAGAGCCAAGGTTAAACGCAGATATTTGATCCAGCAGGGCATATCGCTTGCCAGCATAGCCGGACGTCCTATCGATTATCGGGTCAAGGTTGTGAAGAACGGGGAGCATTGGGAGTTTCGTTCCATGGTTGGCCGCTTGGCCAGACCCGGACTGTTCGTGACCAATCTGTGCAAGGGAGGCACTATGCTGACCTGCCGGGAAGGACTGAGAAGATCCCTTCCGCGGATCAAGATATCCGCCAAAAGAAAGGAGATGCGTAATCTCACCCTAACCTGCATTGGAGTGCTGGAGAGCCATTTTCCGGGAATTGGCGAACTCGGCTTCGATTATGCAGTAGACCGCTCGGGGAGAATCTGGATTCTGGAAGTGAACACAAGACCGCAATAGTTCTTTCCGAATAGGGAAAAGAGAACGATTTTTAATAATAGCTATAGCAAAAATGAAATTTTTTTATTATACTACCAAAGGCGAATCCTGTGTATAACTCTTATCCCCACTGTCCACCGCAATTTCCCAGCATTTATTACCTTTACTCACATATTATGCACAGGATTTCCACATTAGGCTGTGGATATTAAGAACACTTGTTCGAAAATTGATAGTTTGCTATGATAGAGAAGAACCAAATAAAGGAAAGGTAGGTGAACGTTGTGGTTGAATTGTCGGATGAGATGTTGTTAGACTCATATCACAAAGCCATAGAACTTCAACTGGAGCATGATTTTATCGCTCTGCTGCTAGTTGAAATTCTTAAACGGAACTTACACTCTCCAGAGCATGCGGTACTTCAATAATGACTTCAGAATGATCTATGAAGCCCTACATAAAACTAAACCGCTACTAGAATTTAAATAGGGTATCCTTACGAGCTGTGATTGACTTCAACCCGTCAGGATACCCTTTTTATTTAAAGTAATATGCAGCTTTGGCTCAAAAACCTTCTCAGGAGCTATGCGGGGACCCTGAGAACAAATAATATTAAGACGGTTGATGCTCCAGCTTCAGACTGCTGCTATGGCCCGGAGACAGCTTCGCTTCGGGATCAATGTAGATCTTGGCATTATTGACAGCGGTCGGCGCCTCTCCAAACCCTACGGCGATTAGCTTCAGCTTGCCAGGGTAGGTGGTAATATCGCCGGCGGCAAAAATACCGGGGATACTGGTCTCCATGCGGGAATCGACGACAAGCGAGCTGCCTTCGATTTGGAGGCCCCAATCAGAGATCGGGCCGAGCGATGAGAAGAAGCCGAAGTTAACGATTACACTGTCCACTTCAATGTCCTGAGTCTCCTTGGTCTTGACATTGGAGAGCGTCACCTTGTTAATAAATTCATCACCGTGCAGCGCTGAAATCTCGGTAGGGGTAATAACTCTTACCTTTGAACTCATCAGCTTCTCCACGCTATGCTCGTGGGCGCGGAACTTGTCGCGGCGGTGGATCAAAGTGACCTCAGCGGCGACAGGTTCAAGCATAAGCGCCCAGTCCACCGCGGAGTCGCCGCCGCCGGAGATCAGCACTTTTTTATCTTTAAATGCATTCAAATCGCTTACAAAATAGTGCAGGTTGGCTTTTTCGAAGCGCTCAGCTCCGGGAAGTTCCATACGCCGCGGTTCAAAGGCGCCGACGCCTGCCGTAATGATAATGGCTTTGGCGTGATATTCCGCTTTATCGGTCGTAACGACGAAATGGCGTTCGCCCCGTTTTTCAACGGACATCACTTTCTCCTCCAGGCGGATATCGCTCTGGAACAGAGCCATTTGCCGGGAAAGATTATCTACGAGTTCTTGTGCCGTAATTTTTGGGAACCCTGCCACATCATAGATGTATTTTTCGGGATAAAGAGCAGCAAGCTGTCCGCCCAGTTGGGGCATGCTCTCGATCAAAGTTACGGATGCCTGGCGCATTCCGCCGTAGAAAGCGGCGAACATGCCTGCCGGACCTCCGCCAATGACGAGAAGGTCGCTCATAGGAGCGCCGAGTTGCTGGGAAGTCACAGGATCTTACACCTCCAAGTTGATATATTCAAAATGCCATACTTCCCCATTATAAACATTGCGGAACCTCTCTGCAAAGTGTCAGCTTTAAACAATTTGGAGGAGCATGAGCCAGAAATCGTCATAATAATTACTATTTGCTTAAATACTGGGTAAGGATTACAATGTATATGATTATTTTCGATTTATTTTAAGTTTTACTGGAATTTATTCCAATCTCATGTGTATAAATTCACAAAAACATGATTTATCCAGACACTTTAAATCAGAAAATCAGATTCGCCTGTTGGAAGGAGCCGGAAAATGAACAGTATTCCTAAAATCGTTATTCTAGGCGCGGGATATGGAGGGATTTTAACCGCACAACGTCTGCAAAAGGCCTTAAATTACAACGAGGCGGATGTTACGCTTGTCAATCGCCATGAGTATCACTACTTCACTACGCATCTGCATATGCCTGCCGCAGGAACGGACAGCATCGACCATTCGCGCATAGCCATTTCCAAGCTGATCGATGAATTCAAGATCGACCTGGTCAAGTCGTCGGTGCAGGAAATTCGCACCCAGCAGAAAAAGGTCATTCTGGAGGACGGCACGCTGTCCTACGATTATCTCGTTATTGCGCTCGGCGGGGAGCCGGAGACGTTCGGCATTCCGGGACTCGACAAGTATGCCTTGACGATCCGCAGCATTAACTCCGTTCGTCTGATCCGAGAGCATATCGAATACCAGTTTGCCAAGTATAAGAACGAGAACAATCTGCAGGAGCATATCAATTTCGTTGTCGGCGGCGCCGGCTTCAGCGGCATTGAATTTGTGGCCGAGCTGGCGGACCGGATTCCGGAGCTATGCAAGGAATACGACGTGGACCCTAGCCTCGTCAACATTTACAATGTGGAGGCCGCTCCAACGGCTCTGCCGGGCTTTGCTCCCGAGCTTGTCGAGTATGCCATGAATGTGCTTACCAAAAAAGGTGTAACCTTCAAAATCGGTGTGGCCATCAAGGAATGCATGCCAAATGGCGTTCTGCTCGCGACGGGCGAAGAAATCAAGGCATCGACAATCGTCTGGACGGGGGGCATCCGCGGCAATCGTCTGATCGAAGCAGCAGGCTTTGAAGCGATGCGCGGCCGCGTCAAAGTGGACGAGTTCCTGCACGCTCCGGGTCATGACAATATCTTCATCATCGGAGACGGTTCCCTTATGATCGGACCTGAGGGCCGTCCTTACCCTCCGACGGCGCAAATCGCCATGCAGCAGGGCGAATGCTGCGCCCATAATCTGGTGGCGGCAATCCGGAATCAGCAGCCGAAGAAATTCGTATTCAGCAATAAAGGAACGGTGGCTTCACTTGGCAGGGGCGAGGGAATCGCGGTAGTCGGCGACAAGAAATTGAAGGGCTTTGTAGCCGCTCAGCTCAAAAAAGTAGTGGACATGCGCTATCTCTTTATTATCGGCGGCATTCCGCTCGTTCTGAAGAAAGGCAAGTTCCTGTAAAATGCGGCACTGCAGCGTGCAAGTGCGGGGGCTGCTGACCCGGGACGAACTGGACCGTTATAACGGCCTGATGGAGGTCGGCTCCTATCTGGAGGATCAAAGCAGACATGATCTGGCCTATACCATCCAGAAAGAAGTCGACCTGCTCATTCTGCCTGCGATTAAGCGGCTGAAGGAGAAGAGCCGTGACCGTGACCGTGCGACTGCGGATTACCTAAAGAGCCTGCGGGACGGGGAAGACGATGGGGAGTCTTCGGAAGAATAAAGGATACGGCAAAGGGTGTGCCCTGCGTTGATACGCTGCGAGGCACACCCTTTTTTTACACTTTCAGCATTTCCTCAAAAGATTCGGAAGTCAGCAGGTTGCCGACATAGAACGAGCCGAATTCGCCGTAGCGGGCGCTGACCTCGTCAAACCTCATCTCGTAGACGAGCTTCTTGAATTGCAGCGCATCCTCGGCGAACAGGGTTACGCCCCATTCCCAGTCGTCGAATCCGACGGAGCCGGTAATGATCTGCTTAACCTTGCCGGCGTAACCGCGCCCGATCAGCCCGTGCGAGTACATCAGCTCCTTGCGCTTGGCCATATCGAGCATATACCAGTTGTCGGCCAGCTCCCGCTTCTTGTTCATCGGATAGAAGCAGATATGCCGGGCTTTCGGCAGAACCGGCTTTAGGCGGGCGGCGATATGCGGATTCTGCATCGGGTCTTCCCCGCTTTCTCCGCTGGAGTTATAATTGCTCAGCTCCACAATGCTGACATAGGAGTAAGCTTTGGTTGTAAAGTGGGCAAAAGCGGTCTTGTTGAAGGCGGCTTCGAGCTTATTCAGGTCCTCCAGGCTTTCACGCAGGTGCATCATTACGAAATCGGCCTTCTGTCCCACGATCGAATACCAGGCGGAACTGCCGAGCTTCGCTTCTTCGACACCGGCCCATTCTTCTATAAAGGCATTCAGTTCATCTAGAGCCACAGCGCGTTCCTCGTCATCGGCCGCCGTCCAGGCAGTCCAGTTCAGAGAGCGGAAGTCATGGAGAGCATACCATCCTTCCAGCGTCAAAGCGGCTTCACTCATGTGATCACTCCTCCAATGGTTGTCCTTCTAAGCATTGTAGCGCAAGCTTGCGGTGAAGAGCAAACACTGCCGAAGGCCATAGTCAAGGAAATTCATTGCTTCGTCACCTTTTTTCTAGTAAACTGGCTACGGGTTGATACTTTTTGTGCGTTTCTTTATTGAGAGGGGAAGTGAGTCGGATGGGATTTATTCCTGTGTTTGTGCTCGCCGTTCTGTTCTTTGTAATGATGTTCGGTATCGGCTTTATCCTCAATATGTTAATGAAAACGACATGGTTTCCCGCTTATTTGTTCGTGCTCGTCATTTTGCCGGTAGTGGTGTATTCCATCTGGGACCGTTCTTCCGTGACGCTCTGGGAGCATCTGTCTTCCTTTCATCCGGTGGACTATTTGACCGGCGCCGCCGGCCTGGCCGGAGCGGTGCTTAGCGGCTGGACGATCCGGCGTCTGCGGCTGGGCGGATATAAAATGTTCTGACGAATCAGGTATGAAGAGAAAGCGATAGCGGCCGCTTTCCCGTATTGTGCGGGAGCGGCCGTTTTAGTTTGGATTTTCATCTTTTTTTCTAAAAAATCCGCATGTGTCAGGATGACGAGGACCGGATGCGAACGGGCGGGAGAAAGCGTCTGTTTTGGGCTTTTTTCAACATTTATAGACAGTCGATTTATGATAGAATAGAACTCTACTTGAAAGAGAAACCGTCTTGAATTCGCGAAAAGGAGGAGGTATCCGAAGATGCATATCAGTCATCTACATCATTTCACCGAACATCATCGGTACTGTGTTTCCCGCGAATTCGGTCTAAGTCCCGTTGACGAGCGTATGCTGAATTCGATCTACCAGCCTATGGTCGGCGCTTTTGCCATCAGCTTGTACCGTCTGCTCTTCTCGCATGTTCCTGCGGAGAATATCGGCTACTCGGCTGCGGAGCCGCAGCGCCGCCTGTTTCTGACGCTGGGCATAGAGCCGAATGAGAAGGGCCGCAGATCGCTGATTGAACAGGCTTCCCGGCTCGAGGCGGTCGGTCTGTTGCAAACCAGCCGCATCTTTATACCGGAATCTGACGACTACATGTACGAGTACGAAATGCTGCCGCCGCTGTCTCCATCCGACTTTTTTGCCACCCAGCATTTAACGCTGCTGCTGCGCGACAAGGTTGGTAAATTCGCCGTATTGTCGCTTAGAGAGCAGTTCTGGACCCGGGAGCCGGATGAATGGAGCCGGGGCGACGTAGGCAAGGAAAATATTTCACGGCCGTTCTATGATATTTTTGAGCTGAATACGCATGTCATCGACTATGAGCTGGAGCAGGCGCTGACCGAGGTAGCCGCTGTCCGCCAGCCTGTGAAAGGCCCCGATAACAAGCTTGCCATCGGGTACAGCGATATTATTCTGCGCTTTCCGCGGGAGTCGGTCAACCGGGCGCATGTCGAGAAGCTGCGTTTTGATTTTGAGCAGATGGGCGTCATCAATTATGTGGCCCATAAATATAAGCTCGGTGCGCAGGATATGTGCCGGCTGCTTGATGAGGACGGTATTTTTTCTCCGGACGGCGAGCTTGTGCTTGACGAGCTTCAACACCGGGCCAACCAGCATTTCAGGCAAAGTATGAAGCGGCAGGAGCAAAGGGAAGTAGCGGCCGCCAAGGTCGTGGCGATTAGAGCTGCGGAGCAGGGGGATGGAGCGATCATACCCGAGGAGCAGCCTGTTGAAATGGAATATTATGTGGAGGTTCCTCCGCAATTTCTGACCAAATGCGATATTCACCAATATAATATGATGCTGCGCAACGAGCCGTATACCCGGCTGCTTCAGACTTTTTTTCCGGGCGCGGTACCGGGGCAGCTAATGGATATTTTCGAGAAGATCGATTTGAATTACAAGCTTCCCGGCGAAGTGATCAACTTGCTGATCCACTACCTGATGACGATGGTTGCGTCAGGGGGAGAACAGCGAATTAACCGCAATTTCGTGGAGGCCATTGCTTCCAATATGCTGGTTAAACAGGTTAACAGCTATGAGAAGGCGGTACGCTACATAAGGGATCAATCCAAGGTAAAAGGAAAAGGGGCATCTGGCGCGCCGGGGACGCGTTCCCGTTCCTATGCCAAAAAGGGCGGGACTTCCGGCAAACCCGAAATCCAGATTGCGGTGGATGACGGACAGTCAGGAGCCGTGAGTGACGAAGAATTTGCGGCGATGATGCAGATGGCGGCCGATATCAAGGCCAGCAAGAAAAAAGGAGCGGCGGAATCGCCGTAAGGAAAGTGAGGTGTTAAAGTGGAGTCGATGGGCGAAGTGCTTCGTTCGATGAATAATCCCGCTCTGCGTCTGCGTTCG
Organism: Paenibacillus durus ATCC 35681; assembly: GCF_000993825.1. Taxonomy (NCBI): domain Bacteria; kingdom Bacillati; phylum Bacillota; class Bacilli; order Caryophanales; family Paenibacillaceae; genus Paenibacillus; species Paenibacillus durus. Next base: position 3,771,432 of record NZ_CP011114.1, on the reverse strand, counting down.
AGGGATTTAGAGCATGAACTGCTGAACCATCCGCTCGTGCTTCGGCTTCGTAGCGACCATCCCGAATTGGAAGAATCCAGGCTCAGGCTTCATTTAAGCCGGCTGTATCAATATGTGGAAGAAGCCCGCAACTGTGCGAACTGTCCCGGTCTTGAGCAGTGCCCCAATGATTTCCAGGGGCATTACAGCAAGCTAACGGTGGAGAGCGTCGGCGGGGTCTCTGATTTGTATGAACGCAAGACGGCCTGTGCGCTGCAGACTGCCAAAGACAATCAGGAGCGGATTCGCAAACGGATTCGCAGTTTCTACGTCGATGAGCGCGTGCTGAGCGAAGGCTACGACGAGATTGAGATTATGGGCAAGGACCCCCGGCGCGCTCCGGCGGTGAGCCGGCTGTTCCAATATATCAAGAGCACAAAAGAAACAGGGCTGTCTGCACGCGGGCTGTACCTATACGGATCCTTCGGCACTGGAAAGACGTTCCTGATGTGCTATTTGCTGCATGAGCTGGCGATCGCGGGGTACAGCGGAGTTATCGTATATATGCCTGATTTTATCGAGGAACTGAAAGCGATTATGACGGATGGCCAAAAGTTGAAGGAAACCGTCGATACGATGAAGGACTGCGATCTGCTTATTTTTGACGATATTGGGGCGGAGAATTTGAACCCCTGGGCGCGCGACCATGTGCTCGGACCGATACTCAATTACCGGATGAACCGCAAGCCGACATTCTATACGTCGAACTATCCGCTGGACGGGCTGGAGAAGCATCTGAGCTTTACCAGTAAGGACGGCGAGGAAGTCTATAAAGGCCAGCGGCTGATGAACCGGATTTCGCCGTATGTGGATGTGGTGCAGCTGGTGGGGGAGAATCAGCGGGGCGGCCCCACCTAAATCAGTGGGATACCCCTCCTAAATCCTCCCCATTGGGGAGGACCCCAAGGGCTGCGCCCTCTGGACACCCGCAATTTTTGCGAGAGAGCGGTGTCGGCGGTAGAAAGTTGCAGTCGTGCGTAGAGCGGTCCCTATTCAGCTCCCGCCCTGCTGGGCGGCGGCCGAAGGACCTTTCATGCGAGAGGCGGCGGATTGCGCATCAAGCGAGCGTATGCCCGCTGTCCCTGGCGGGATGCGCTCTACGTTAGAGGGGGCGGCGGATTGCGCATCAAGCGAAGGGTGTGCCCGCTGTCCCTGGCGGGATGCGCTCTACGTTTGTGGGGGATGGCGGATTGCGCATTAAGCGAGCGTATGCCCGCTGTCCCTAGCGGGATGCGCTCTACGTTTGTGAGGACAACAAGAAACAGCAGGCCCGGTAGTCCGGGACTGCTGTTTTTACTTCGATATTAGGAACTTGATGATGACCATGCCGAAAAATACAACCGCCATAAATGTAGTCATTCCGAAAAAGCCGTTCATCAAATCGCCAAGATCATTGCGGGGCTCTTCATTTACATGCTCCCGAGGGTCGTGTTTCCGCACATTGACATCCATAGTTTGACCTCCTCGCAGAAATGGCCAATCATTTTGATTGCGGGGTATGAGTTAAGTCATTGACATATAATGCGCTTTCTTTAAGTATACTCAAGTCCCAAGCAAGTTGTAAAGATGATCAGAACCTTAGTAATACGAAAGGGGCAGATAAGACGGAAAACCTGAAATGGTGCATCTTTTTGTCCATATGAGTTAGCCATGGGGGAGCACGCCTGCGAACATACAGTTTTTGGGCACGCTCAACGTTACATTTAGTCCGGACAGCCTGAAATTCCTGCGTAATGGCAGGATTTTTCTGTTGGTCGACGTTTTCTTATAGAAAAAACTGCACATTGGCTGTTTTGCCAGCCAGAGTAGCCGTTTCAAGCGAACATGGCTTGACGCGCCAGGTTGAACATAATACGGACAGATATTACCCTGACAAAAGTCACTTCGATTCTCTTGCCCCAGCTGTGCGGACGATTATTGCCTGGTGCCACATTTGTCGATCGTTTATTTTAGTGTTGAAGCCAATTCCGTATAAATCTTTAAGCGATTGTTTTTGAAATTTGAAGCTTTCGCCTGATAGAACTTTTAAATTTGGGGAATAACGGTAATGTGACATTTCACATATGCTAGACAAATATGGTGATTGAGTTTAAAAACGTTGAAAATCCAGTGTTATCAAGGGGTTTTTCGGTCTCTGAATTTCGATAAATCACGTAAAAATCACATTTCCGGCGATTTATCCAAATTTAGCAGGTTGCCGAAGTGCATTCTAATTCGATCGGCATCATCTCTTTTCATTTTGTTTGTGACGTGAGTATAGATTTTTAGGGTAGTCTTTGAATCTTCGTGACCCACGCGCTTCATGATGTTTGTCAGTGGCATTCCCGCTTCTGTAAGCATACTAATATGAGTGTGTCTGAGGATATGTGGTGTAGCATGTTTTTTGATATTTGTAAACTTTAACAAACGTGCAAAGCGATCATCCATGTTTCCAACCGAATAAGGCCGGCCATTGGGCCGACAGAACACAAATTGCTTATCGTGATAGTCGTCGTGATGCTTTTTGTATTTCTCGTGAATTTTATCCTGACTTACCTTGAGTGCAGCTAACTTGTCCATAACAGCCTCATCTATGCTGATCTTCCGTATAGAGCCCTTGCTCTTTGGTGGGGTAAGCTCGTACTTGTACATGTTGTTATCAGGATTATACAATGTTTTTGTGATTCGTATCTCTGCAATTTCCCAAAAAAAGTCTGGCCACCTTAGTGCGCAGGTCTCTCCAGGTCTCGCTCCAGAAAAAGCCATAAGATAAAACATTTCGGAGTCGTTCTCTAATCCATGTTCTATAGAAGCTCGTAAAAACTCTTCAAGCTCATGCTGCTCTAAATATTTTTCTTCAATGTCTCCTTCTTCTATATCTTCGACAGTCAGCACTTTCTCAGGGATATCAACATCTTTAGTTGGGTTGTCGGTACGATACCCTTCCTTCATCGCCCACGCAAATATCATACCCGCTAAGACATGGATATTTCGAATCGTGCCTGTGGCGTATGGCTTGTAAATGTATTTCCCTTCGTTAGCCTTATCCTTGATTTTATACCCGACCGTATGCATATGATCCAGTACATGTTGATATTGCTTTTGTGTGATTTTGTGGATAAGTGAATCACCCAGGAAACCGGAAAGCAATTTAATACCCTTTTCCTGAATAAGAATGGTTCCTTCTTTGTTTTTTCGTCTTTTATACGCTTCGAGAAATAAAGGACAGGCTTCCGCAAACGTCGTCTTCTTCGCCTTCTTCTTATCCACACCCCCGGCAAGCCGATCATACTCTTCCTGAGCTGCTCTCATCGCCTCAGATTTGGTATCCCTCACCCTCGGGATCTGCCGACGCTCTCCGGTGATGGGATCGGGCGGACCCTCTAATACAACGCGCCATTTGTATCCCTGCTTGTTCTTGGCTGGTATTTTTTTGGGTTCGGCCATGATGTTTCACTCCTTATTGAGATGAAGATTTTTACCTATGTTATTTATCAATAAATGTGACGTTTGACAGAGCGTAATACCAAGTTTATCTGTTCATAACTTTGTTAGCAGTGTCCGGAACTCCCACGATTCCCATTAAATCCTTGTAAATAATTATGCAGTGATATCCAATCATTCTTATCGTAAAATTTTACTTACCCAGCCCCGGGTAGGAGACAACATGAAAATACTGGCTGTAAAGATGTTTGGACGAACCGGAGACGACAGTGATTTTGTTATGTTGGACCTGGTGAAAGACGTTAATTACATCGACCTCTGGCAAAAGACAAAGAACTCAGGCAAGGTGTTGGCATTCTACACTTCTAATGGATCATATCTGGCCTTAGCTACTTTAGCTGACGTTGGCAAGGCATTTGAAAAATACGGATATGAAAACATTGGTAGGTCTGTAGTAGTCAACACAACTAAAATCAAAGAGGTAAAGCCATCCGAAAACAACGGATCGGTTATCACCTTTATTGATGGAACGCACGTTGATGTAAGGAAGCAGATGTAATTGTCAACCCTTCAAATGGAGTTTGAGGGGTACTTTTTTATGCCATATTTCGACACCATTATTTGTGTATATCTGGTATATTTGTAGGTATTACAAGTAAGTAGGTGATAAATGTGAAGACCGTTAGAACTATTTTGTACGTGCAGCCCATGACTATATCCCGTGAGTAGCATACGCTACTCGGCTATCGCCATCCCCACTCATGCAGATCGTCAATTTGGCATCTTAGATGATAGGCAAGCCGTCCAGCTCGTTTGTATGACATATCCTCATATCGCATGCGAATGATGTCTGATAAATGTTGCTTGCTCATCTCGGACTGATCAGCCAACCATTGTTGACTTTTTCCGATCCGTTCAAGTAATTCTGGGATGCGACAGCGCACAGGAACATAATCCATTGCACTGCCACCTTGTATCTATTTTTTTGGAACATTTACGAACAGTAGTTCGTATGATAATATGAATAATATTCTTCATAATAATGGATGGTGCTTTCTTATGAGTAAAGATAGAGAAATCAATGAACATGATAATTACAAAGAAATAGAACAAGATTTATTCAGAATCATTTCGTCGTGCGATAGTGACTGCATCAATAACCTTAGAAAATATTTCTTGGAACTTAGGATCAGTCGGTGACATATTCCATTTTTCTGCCGTCGATTTTACTAAATCAATTATTGATTTAGTTTTGTCGTCAAGGTTTTGGACATCATCAAGATCAAGAAAATAACTAGGATGAACATCTAGAATTTGTCCTAGCTTATTTACTGTATCTAGATCTACTCCTCGTTTTCCTGATTCATAGTACCCATAACCTACCCTTGTAATTCCAAGTTTATTTGCCATGTACTCTTGCGTGAATTTTTTTTCTTCTCTAAGTTTTCTTAATTTATCCCTTCTAAAGAGCACAAAATATCACCTCTCATCACAGTATACCGTAACTAATAGTTTCTAAACATTCATGTAACAAACAGTTTCAAATAATGCTTGACAGTAACATAAAGTTACGTATAATAGAATTATGAAGTAACAAAAAGTTACAAGGTGGTGGTAAAAGTGGGAAGAAAATGGCTAACGGAGATTAGGGAAGAATCTAATAAACCGAAGTATGAAGTCGCTGATTTTGCAGGTATAACAAGTCAGTACTACGGAATGATTGAAGCAGGACTGAGAAATCCAAGCGTCGAAATTGCAAAGAAGATTGCTGAGTTTCTCAATTTCGATTGGACTCTTTTTTTTGAAACTAATGGTAACAAAAAGTTACAAAATAGGGAGGTTGGATAAATGGCAGTCGTTCTGATTGAAGAGGATGACCTTAAGGCGCTGATCCGAAGCGCTGTCGAAGAAGGGGTAGCGGGCATAAAAACGAACGACTTACCGCCGTTCATGCGCCGGCAAGAATTCATGGACTTCATGGGAATCGGGTCGGCAAAGGCGAATGAGCTGTTCAAGCGGAAGGGATTCCCGGTGACTTGGGAATTCGGCCACCCACGGGTAATAACGAGCCTGTTGGTCAAATGGGCTGAGGACAACAGTGAGTGGGTGGACAAGCATGCTGGTGACGAATGGAAACGGCGGCGTGAAGCAATGTAAAGGTGAGGAAAACCCGCCGAGCTGTTCCTGCTACGGCGGGCTAGGGGATAAGGGGAAAAACGTGGTGTGGAGGTGTGGGGCCTCCTGATATTTCCATTATACTAGGTGGTCCGCCTCCTAACCATGAGAATACTGCATATGCGAATTTCTCATATAAGGAGGATTAAAAATGAACGATGGGTACGGGGCGTTGATGAAAGCCCTTCGTGAGCGGGCTGGGATAACACAAGAAAAAATGGCTGAAGAGCTGAATGTAGATCAGGCAACGATAAGCAGGTATGAGAACGGCCGACAAGAGCCGACCATGTCGTTTATATCCAGATGGGGAAACATCACGGCATCAAAGGACGTCATTGCAGCTTACATATTGGATGGAAGCGGGGCACAAATGATGCAATATATCATCAATCAAAACTTCAAAGAAGCGAGGAATCACGCATGAGTGTGAATATCGAAGAGGAAGCACGGTTTACAGCCAAGAACGCTAAACACAATCTGAAGCTTATCAAACGCCAGGCAGATCTAATGGACCCGGAGAAACTGGATCGTATCATTAAATGGTTGGAAATGATGATCATGCTTCATAAAGCTGATTTAAAAGCTGCAAAACGACAAAATAAAAACGCCCGACGGCTAGGTCGGACGCGGTTGAGTGGCCGGTTAAAGCAACTCATTACGCCTATTTTACCCTTCAAACGCCAAAAGCGCAAGGAGGGGGCGGCATGAGTAAAGCAGAAATCGCTCTACCATATGCCCGTCGGTACATCGAAACCCGGGAAGAGCTAAAGCAAAACACCGAAGACCTTCTCCAAGCTGTACGCGAAATGTCGGCCAAGTCGGAAGAGTTTCAAGCACTCTGGCGCAGACGCGAAGATCTTTACCTTCGGTGCCAGAATGAGATCGCCGGCCTTCCCTTTTACCCGGAAGCGGACAGGCAGCTCATTCTCAACTATATCATTGCGCCCGATGAATAGGCGCTTATGACAGCGGCCTCGGCCCTGTCTTGGAGCATCGGAGCCCTTCGGGGTACTCCTCCTTCCGGTGCTCCAAGATGCGGCTGATCGCATCCAAGGTGGTGGCGGAATAGGTAGACGCTAACGTCTCGCGGAGAGGGAATAGGTATGCAATAACAACTCTGAAACGAGGCATCCACGGATACCAAATCCGTTGGCTAGAATGTAGTGGGGAGGAAGTTATCTCGTTGATTCCCCATAAAGGTCGATTCCCTATGCGGGACGGCGCTAAGAGCACGGCATATTATGCAAGGTGAAAATCCTTGCCCACCTTGATTTTACATAGAAAGGAGGACGGTAATGTCCAAATTACCAAGATTGTCGAAGGCCAGTGCCAAAGAGGCTATCAAAATGCTTGTTGGATCGGCTGTCGGCATAGAAGCGGTTGACGTTGGTCGTGAATACATCGCCAGGTACGGAATTTTGAGCGTAAGGGTACAAATGGAAGAGTTTTGGCCCGTGGATACGTTTATCCGGGGCGACATCATCATTCAAAATGAGACGGTCAAGACAGTCTACCTTAACCGAACGAGCTTTGAGCCGGATTGGGAAATGACTGCAAAAATCGAACGGATTAAGGCCCGGGAAGAAGCGGCCAGAAGGAGGCAGATTGATGCAGATCATTCATAAGCTTACTGTGCTGAGCATCCCGAACCGGGTTTTCGAAGTCGGCACGGAGGTTGATGGCCGTGAAGTTATTGAAATTAGGCAGTACGCTGAGCTTCCGTACACTGAATTTTGTATCACAGATGAAAACGGCGACCTGATCGCCAGTGTCGAAAACGCTCCGGTCATTGTGGATTGGAAACAGATTGTCGAGCACGGCGATCCGCCAGAAATGCAAAAATGACCGCGTGCAGGCGGCCATTCTGTTCCTTGACAATCAAATATATTCTTGCCCTCATCTTAGCAGGTGAGGGCGCATTACACAAGAGGGAGTGATTGGGTATGTCAACTGCTTTTTCAGCAGATGTATCCGGCAAGCGGATTGAGGTTGCTGTTACACCACCAAATGCGTATTCGCCAGCAGTGCTTGCTATCAGCCAACAAGCTGCAACCTTCCAACTGCATGCCGATCCTGAGCAGCTGGCAGAAGTGGAATTCGCTATTCGGACTTATCTGGACAGCATCAAATACCCACAGCCGATGCCTTCGGCAGCAAAGGAGGAGATCGCTTGAAGCGAATTGTTTTAGAGCGCCTGACGCTCCGCAATTTCAAAGGGATTAAAGAATTTGTCCTCGCCGCAAACGGTGGGGACGCTGATGTATTCGGCGACAATGCCACGGGCAAGACCACACTATTTGATGGGTTCCTGTGGGCTTTGTTTGGCAAGGACAGCGCGAACAGCGCGAGCTTCGAGATCAAGGGCTTGGACAGCGACGGCCGCGTGCTGCAGCACAAGTTGGAGCACGAGGTCGAGGTGGAACTGCTCGTAGACGGCCGCCGCCGGACGTTCCGCCGGGTCTTCAAAGAGGACTGGACTAAGAAACGAGGGGCGGCAATCGAAGAGTTCACCGGCCATACTACTTCATATTTCATTGACGGTGTACCGGCTAAAGCCGGGAAGTACAAGGCCGAGGTTGACTCGATCATAAAAGAGGACCGGTTCCGGCTGCTGACAAGTCCTTCGTACTTTAATGAGGTTCTCAGCAAAGACCAGCGGCGCAAGACGCTGCTTGAGGTCTGCGGGGATCTGACGGACGCCGAAGTTATCCACGGCAATAAAGAGCTGGCCGAACTGCCGGCGATTCTGGCCGGACGGGACATGGAGTCTCATAAAAAGGTCGTTTCCGCTCGGCTTTCTTCCATTAATAAAGAAATCAAGGAGCTTCCGGTCCGGATCAGCGAGGTTAAGAGGCAAATACCAGACGTGTCGGAGCTGGATGAGGAGTTGCTAAAAGAGGACATCGCCCTTCGTCGGAGTCGGGTTGAGGCCCGGGAAGCTGAAGTTTCCCGTATCCTGTCCGGCGGCGAAGTGGCCGTGAAGGAGAAGCGGCTCCGCGAGATCGAAACGGAGCAACTGGAGATTAAAACCCGGCTGCAGTCGGCTGTGCTGGACAAAGTGGCCATTAAGCGCGACGAGGTCAACCGGATGCACCAGGAGTTGGACCGCTATCGCCGGAACGTAGAGGACAAGCAGCAGCGCATCAAGCAGAACGAGCGTCTGGCGGCGGGCCGTCGGCAGGAAGCAGACCGGCTTCGAGCGGAGTTCTTGGGCCTGAAGGAGCAAGCCTTCGAACATCACCATGACGATAATTGCCCGGCCTGCGGACAAACTCTTCCTGCAGATCAAATCAAAGCAGCGCATGACAAAGCCGAAGCCGATTTCAACCGCAGCCTGTCTGAGCGAAAAGCCCGAATCAACGAGAGCGGTAAAGCGGCGGTAGCCGAAGCTGAGAAGTTTGAGCACGAAATCATACGGCTTCAAGCCGAGATCGACAGCCTGAACGATGCGTTGGCCGTTCTTCAAACGGAGATTTCCACCGCCGAGGCAGAGCTTAACGAGTTGCGTGCTGGCGTCAAGGACCCGGCAGCTGATCCGGAGTATGCCGGAAAGCAAGCGGAGGCGGCTCGGCTGCAGGAGGAGATCAAGCAGCTTCGTGAATCCAGTCAGACTGCCGCCGCGAGCGTCCGGGAGGAAATCGTCCGGCTCCGGCAGGAAGTCGCGGATATGGAGCGCGATCTTGCGAAATTCGATGGCGTCCGGCGGGCAGATCAGCGAATCACCGAGCTGGAGAAGCAGGAGCGCGACCTGGCTAGTGAATATGAACGCCTGCAGCATGAGCTTTATCTTTGCGAGGAGTTCACCCGTACGAAGGTCAGCATGCTGGATGCCAAGATCAACAGCAAATTCCGATTGGCCCGCTTCCGCTTGTTTTCTGAGCAGGTCAACGGCGGTCTGAAGGAGACCTGCGACACACTTTACAACGGTGTCCCGTACGATGGCGGCCTGAATAATGCTGCTCGGATCAACGTCGGGTTGGACATCATTAACACGCTGAGCCAGCACTACGGTTTTTCTGCTCCCATTTTTATTGACAATGCAGAGGGAGTTACAAGCTTAGTTGAAACGGAAGGACAGCAGATCCAGTTGATTGTCCCTCCTTCTTTCGAAAAGTTGCCAGAGGAAGTGCAAGAGTATTTAATTTCGCTTCATGGTAGCGAAGAGAAAGCCGAAATGAACTGGATCAAGCGAAACAGTACATTACGTGTAGAGACGGCCCAACCAAAACAGGAGGCGATTTGATGCTTACCCAATACAGAGTTATTCAGAACGATGTTGCGAACGGCTTGATGATCGGACAAGTCGCGAGGCCATATTACGAAGATGATACCGAAATGATTATTCCAGGTATAAGACCGGAAACTGATCATCATGTTCGCAAAAACGGCGAGTATTTCAAATCTCATTTTCAAAAGGAGGCGATTTAATTGAGCAATCAAGTGGCGATTATTCAAAAGGACATCACCGATGATGTTAATCGGAGCCTTACACGGTTGCAGGATGATGGGTTGATCTTGCCTCCGAATTACAATGCGAGCAATGCGCTAAAAAGCGCCTTCTTCAAGCTCCAGGAGGTTCAGGATAAGAGTGGCAAGCCTGCGCTGGAGGTATGTTCGCGGGAATCTGTTGCAAATGCGTTGCTAGATATGGTTGTGCAAGGTCTAAGCCCAGCCAAGACACAATGTTATTTCATCGTGTACGGCAGCAAGCTTCAGCTCAACCGCTCCTATTTTGGGACACAGGCCGTGCTTAAACGTTTGTCCAACGTCAAGGATATTTGGGCAAACGTGATTTATAAGGGTGATGTATTTGAGTATGAAGTTGCTGGCGGACGCGAAAAATTGGTCAAGCATGAAACCAATTTTGAAAATCGGGACAATGAAATTCTGGGAGCCTACGCCGTGGTCAAAACGTTCGAGGATGAAGAAATCCTTACGGTTATGACTCGAAAGGAAATTGATTCCTCCTGGAGTCAGTCCAAAACAGGACAAGCCGTACACAAAAAGTTTCCGCAGGAAATGGCGAAGCGGACGGTAATCAATCGCGCGGCTAAGGCTTACATTAACACGAGTGATGACAGTGACCTGTTGGTCGATGCCATTAATCGGTCGACAGAAAATGAATATGACGAGCGTGTTGATGTGACGCCTGAAGAAGTCAAAGCAGAGATTGCAGAGCATGCGAACAAAGAAGTGATTGATATCAAGCCGGATGCTGCTCCGAAGACAGCGAAACAACCGCAGACAACAAGTACAAAGAAACCTGTCGATGATCCTCACGGTTTCGCCGGCGATGTCCCGCCGATTGAGCAAGAGATAGATTTCTGATGATCGACATCCAGTGTCTTGGTTCCAGCAGTCACGGAAATGCCTACCGAATCACGGACGGGCGGACGGCTCTGCTGCTGGAAGCCGGGTTCCCGTATAAGTCGATTCAACGGGCTCTCAACTATCGGATGTCGGAGATTGCCGGCTGCCTGCTAACGCATGAGCATGGAGATCATAGCTGCGCTGCAGCGGACATCATGCGCGCTGGCATTCCGGTGTATACCAGTCGTGGTACAGCCGATGCCCTTGGGCTTTCCGGGCATCGGCTGCGGACTGTAACGGCGCTGGAGCCGTTCGAGATCGATTCATGGACAATCATGGGTTTTGGCATAGAGCACGACGCAGCGGAGCCGCTGGGCTTCCTTCTCGGCAATACGGCGGGGGACAAGCTAGTCTTTCTTACCGACTCCTATTACTGTAGATACAAGTTTCAGGGCCTGACCCATATCATGATCGAGTGCAATTATTCTATCGATATCGTTAATCGCCGCGTGCTGGCCGGAAAGCTTCATCCCGCCCAAAAAAAGCGGCTGCTTCGTTCTCATTTCAGTCTGGAGCATGTAAAAGATTTTCTGAAAGCCAATGATACCCGCAGCGTCGAGGAGATCTGGCTGCTGCATTTATCGGACGGGAATTCAGATGCAGAGCTCTTCAAACGGGAAATCCAGGAGTTAACCGGTGTTGTCGTCCAGGTAGCCGACCGATGAACGGTCCGATGGGTGAACGTATCTGGACCAGCAGGATCGGGGAGAGAATTTGGGCGCTGCAGCATGACGAGGAAGCATTTAAACGAGAGGTGCGGGAGTATTTCGCCAGAGGTCACCCTGATTTTAGCGTAATCCGGGCCAAGTACCCGCATATCTATATCCGCGATGATCGGGGGCGACAGGCATGACTGATGTTGTGCAGTTGGATTTATTCGGCGGAGAGGAGCTATGTGCTCCGGCGCCGCCGCCGTTCCTCAATGGTATGTACTACGAGCGGTTAACGGACAAATTTGTTTCCTTTGTCTTGGGCCGCCGGCATTTTGAGGTAAGCCCCGGCGATTGCCTGGGCGATAAGGCTTGGAAAGAAAAAATGAAAAGGGAGCGTGCTATATGACCGCATTGACAGAAGAACAAGCAAAGAAGGAAGCGAATGAAATTTTGGATTTTCTGATAGACAAACTGGAGAACGCCTCTGACCAAAGCAAGGAACATATGCTTCATTTTCTGCAATCGGCATCCTATGCGCTTGGATCATGCATTGCCCTTGCAGCAAGTAATTCCTCCGGAATCGGCCCCCTGATGGGCAAGACCATCGAAACACTGACTGATGGCGTCCACGCCGGATTACAGGCAAAAGGCATGAACGGCACTTTTATTAAAATCGTCAAAGATTAACCGATATACGGCTGCTGCGGGAGGGGGGAGTAGATGACCGACACAGCCAGAGAACCATCCATTTCCGGCCTTTTGAACCAGTTTGAGGTGATTGGAGGACCTGAGGAATTTGGACCGGAGGGGCTTGCGATAGTAGTTGCCTTATGGCGCAAATCCAGCAAATTGGACTGGATGCAGACCTTTCAGATGACTAATACCGAGCTTCAGGTTCAAACGGGGATTGCCACTCGCAAGACCCTAAATGTCTATCGCTCCAAGCTGGTAGAAGCCGGAATAATTGCATATGAACCTCCTCCCCGGGGGTCTTCAAGAGGAACGTATTCTATTAATTTTCATCTTGTTGGGCCTCCGAAACCTGTAACCTCAGGTAACAGGTCGGAGGAAGTAGGGCAGAAAGCTGTAACCTCAGGAAACCACTTTGGGAACAACTTTTCCGAAGTTGACCCTAAAGCTGTTACGTCAGGTTACCACTTTCCGAAAGCTGTAACCTCAGGGAACCACTTTAGTCCTTACTTAAAGAAAGTTGTAACCTCAGGTAACACTGTATTAAAAGATCTTACTACTACTATCACTACTACTACCGGGGAATCGGAATTCGCAGATGAGTTTTCTGAAGATCCGGAGTTCGACGGAATGATCGCCATTTTAAACGCTTATTGCAGGATGCACAACCGTTTTGATTACCAGGTAAGGCCACGAGAGCGCGAAGCCATGGGTAAGATGGTCGCCGGGGGGATGCCGGTACCCTTTACCATCCGAACTATGGAGGGCCTGCTTCAGGCAAAGCGCGAACGTGAAGGCGACGGCTTCAAGTTTCCCACCAGCTTTCTGTACTACGTGGATGGGATCGAAGAAGCCTGGCAGAATTCCCAAACTACCAGTCCGCTGATGGCTGGAGTCGCCCCGGGAGGTCCGTCAGATAAATCGCAGAGAAAGACCAAACAGCAGCGGGAGCTTGAGGAGCTTGACCGCTTGATCGAGGAGGAGATGCGCCGTGAGCAAAGCAGAAGTGGCCAAACTGGTCCGTGCCATTAAGGCCAATTACCCCGGCTACGACTCCAGCGGGGAAAACATTGACCGGCTTTGCCGATACCTGAAGGATTTCCCGTATGAGGCCGCAGCAAAGAACGTCCGGCAGCACATTCTGACCGAGCGGTTCCCGCCGAATGTCGCGGAAATTCGGGGCCGGCTTGGGGATCAATTGGACAGCCAGCGGAGCAAGGAGGCTGCCGCAGAGCATTTTGCTCAGCTTGATGCATGGGGCGCTGACAATACACCCCCGCCGGAAGGCTATTGGGAATCCATGAAGCAGAAATTACGGAGTGGAACAGATGCTTGAACGTGATGATTTACTTGAGAAACTGGGCATCGAGAAGCCAGTTGACCTGCAGGCCGAGCAAGCGGTTCTGGGGGCTGCCCTGCTTGAGCAAGCCGCTTATGACACCGTGGCGGATATCCTGCAGGGCGGTGAATTTAGCGACGATGGCCATGCCCGGATATACAGGGCGATGCGCCGACTAAACGATGCTGGACAGCCGATAGATTTGATCACTCTGACAGCTCAACTGCAGGACAGCGAGGAAATCGAAAAGGCCGGCGGGGTCAGCTATTTGGCGAAGCTCGCACATGCGGTACCGACAACGGCCAACGCAACCTACTACGCTGAGCGGGTGCAGGAGATGTTCCTGCGGCGCCAGACGATCGATACGGCGATGGACTTGCTCCTTAACGCCGGGGAAGAGCAGGACGTTAAAGGCTTTTTGGCAATGGCTGAGACAGCGGTATCCAAGCTCTCAGACCAAACGGTCCCGGTTCGTGAGTTTGTTGGGATCAAGGATGCTCTAATGCAAGTCTGGGAAGAGGCGGAGCAGCGTTACAATGTCCGCGACATTAACCGTGGCATCACAGGGATAGAGTCTGGCTACGCGGATTTGGACCGGATGACAGCAGGGTTTCAAGACAATGACCTGATCATTGTAGCGGCGCGGCCGTCGGTGGGAAAAACTGCCTTTGCACTGAATATTGCTCAGAATGTCGGGGTGCGTGCAAAGGAGACGGTGGCGATATTCAGCCTGGAGATGAGCGCGGCCCAACTGGTACAGCGAATGATATGCGCTGAAGCCCAGATCGACGCGAGCAGGATGCGGACCGGCCGCTTTGAGGGCGATGACTGGGAGCGTATGGCTACAGCTGTCAGTTCACTTTCTGAGGCGGACATCCACATTGACGATACTCCAGGCATAACGGTGAACGAGATTCGGGCCAAGTGTCGGCGGCTCAAGAAGGAAAAGGGCCTCGGCATGATTCTCATCGACTATCTCCAGCTCATTCAGGGCAGCGGGCGCCGCGGTGCTAACCGACAGGAAGAGGTATCCCAGATCAGCCGGACACTCAAGCAAATTGCCCGGGAGCTCGAAGTGCCGGTTATTGCCTTGTCTCAGCTCAGCCGAGGGGTGGAGCAGCGGCAGGACAAGCGTCCGATGATGAGCGATCTTCGGGAATCCGGCGCCATTGAGCAAGATGCCGACATTGTCGCCTTCCTGTACCGCGATGATTACTACAACCAGGAGGCCGAGAAGAAGAACATCATTGAGGTCATTATAGCCAAGCAGCGGAATGGTCCAGTAGGAACGGTGGAGCTGGTGTTCCTCAAGCAGTTTAACAAGTTCGTTAATTACGAGCGTTCACATAACGAACCGGCGCCGCCGTCTGGTGACGTGAAAAATATGGACAAGCGCAAATGGGCGTGAAGGAGGAGAAACGGGCATGAAACAAGGGAAGCGGCCAAATCGCCGCCAGAAGGATGAAATCAAGGCGGCTGGCTTGAATGCAGACAATTGGCTAGTCGAGCGGGATATCAAAGGGAAAACGCCGGAACTGATAATTATTCACCGGGTTTCCGGCAAGACGCGGAATGTGCGGCGGTGGGCGTAATGAACGGACGCCGGAATTACTGGCACGTTTACAATCACATACGGCGGCAGTACATGGATACAGGCCAGGTTCCCGGGCTGGATGAGCTGCTGGTAGACTTTGACGACCTGGAGATGGCAGAGGTTCAGGAGGGCATCGCGGAGTATGAGATGACCTTCGGAGAGCGGCAAGTGGGCGGGGGCGATGCGCAAAATGAAAAATAAGCGGAAGCTGCCTGACCCGTTCTTCCAGCGTAGGCATTTCTTCACCGTTTGGGACGACAACGGTCGAGAGGTCGGAACGGTTTACGTGCTGGATTCGGCCATGATGCCGCTGCGGAAGAGGGGAGGTAAAAGGCATGAAACTGCTAGGAATCGACCACGGTACAAACTACGCCGGTTGGGCGACGATGGAAAACGGAAAGCCGATTGAGTTCGGTCTTCGTGACTACAGCAAAATCAAGATGCCTGAAGTGTTGGATGCCATTTACCAAGATACTTTCCGGATGGTTGAGCAAGAGCAGCCGGATCTGATCATCCTGGAACGTCCGGTTCATTTTCGGGGGTCAGGCGTAATTTTGGCTCTCGTCGGCGCCTACTCCATGGTTACGCTAGCCGCTCTACATCACGGAGTCCAGATCAGGGAGATCCGGCCTTCCGAGCTCAAAATGCAGACTGGAAAAGGCAATGCTGACAAGGAAACGGTCGCTGTCGAAATGCAGATGCTGTTTAACTTGGATTACGACGAACTGGCGATCCCTGTCCTGTACAAAAAAGATGACCCGAAAGGCAGGTACAAGAAAGGGGACGTGCAGCAGCGGCTGTTCGACCCTTCCGACGCTTTGGCCCTTTGCTGGGCTTATCACCAAAAATATATCAGGGGAGTGGCTTAACGATGAGCTATATCAATTTCAAAGGGACGGTCAAGAAGATTAACCTTAAATCTGCCGACGAGACGGAAATCACAATCAGCATTCCCGCCGAGGAGTTGGACGGTCAATATAATACGCTGCAAAGCATGCTAGAGCTGAAGGTCATCGGTGGCCTGGACTCGCAAATTGTCACGTACAAGGTTATGAAAAACGCCAAAACCGGGCAGCCGCTTACGAAGTACACTGTCGACAACGGCGGGGTCGTGTCCGTAGCCAAACCGGAAGGTGAGCAGCTTTCTATGGATTTGGGATTGCCGCCGGATAAGGTGGAGGTAAAGGCAGAGCCAGAGCAGATCGATCTTGAGGTCATCCAAGCATTTATCCTGAGTGGCTTAGCACAGAATTTCGAAGATATGGACTATGACTTTCAAGATATCGAGCAGCGCCTCCTTGACGGTGAAACATATCTGAAAATCGCTGCGGATGTGGATATGGGCGTTGGAGTATTCGTTGTCATGGTGGACGAATACCGCAAACGGATCGCTCCGCTGGCTGCAAAGTGGGACGAATGGCGGCAAGGGCAGGCCCCAGTTGAACCGACGGCGGCAGGATCGGTTCCTGGTCTGGACGATTCAAAGGCGGATTCTGAAGGTGGAAAACAGGATGGTGCTGATCCGACGGCTGACGGTGAAGGTGAAGCAGGAAGCTCCGAGGATGATCAGGATGGCGAAGGAACCGAAGGCGAAGCTTCTGGAGAAGCCGTTCAGGGAGAAAGCGGTGAAGCGGGCGGTGCCGATCCAGCGGACCCTGCCGCCACGGATGAAGTAAGTAAAGATGCTCTGGAGGCATTTATCTTGGAAGACCGCCCTCTGTTCGATGACATCGAATTTAACGGCCAACCTATTGAGTTTCCCGCTCTACTGGAATTACGCCTGAAGGAAAATAAGACCTGGAAGGAACTCGCGGAATCTAACGGTATGGATCGCGGGCAATTGGCTGCCAAATGGAGCGTGTACAAGAAACGAGCGGCGAAGAAAATGCAAGGAGGCGGAGGGGCAGCGTAAGCTGCTTCTTCTCTTACAAAGGAGGGGAAACGCCGTGTTCTTCATTTCGCGATCTATATACGAGTTGATACTCGACGCCAACGCGGAGGCGGTGCTGGAACAGGCTATCCGGCGATTTCGCTGGCAGCAGCTCCTGCAGAAGATTGACGACGCACTGGACCGACGCGACGAGCGCGCCTTTTATGAATATTCAGCCGAATTGATCGGCTTGGGAAATGATGATTAGGAGGGTGTATCCCAAATGAGCAAGGTCGAAGAAGTTGCCAGCATAGAAGGGGTTCCAGTGTTTAGTATGCTGATGCCCTTCTCGGAGAATTACGCTAAGGTGCGCGGAAGGGTTGCACATTGCCCCTTGTGTCGCAATGAAATTGAAGGCGGTATAGAAACGCGCTTCCTCGGCTGCAATCATAAGCACTTCCCGAACAGTGTCTGTCATCCGGAGTGTATTGAAGAGATCGGTGGGTATCAAGCTGCTGCCGAGAAGCTGAAATCCATGAACGATCGAATGAATCATCTGAAGGAGGAACTTAGAAAAGAGTTCGGTGCAATTGGTTGGCATACGTCAGCTTCCTTTCAATATCAGGAGGTGCAGCCAAGATGAACGATCAACAGCGCCGCAAGGCTTTCCAATGGGTAAAGTCGCTGTCGAACGCAAAATTTTGGAGCTGGATGAATTTCGTACACTCTCGCGCGTATGCCGCTGCAGCTCAGCACTACGAAGAGGCGATGGCTATAGAGCTGCAGCCGAAGCAGGCGGCTGCCGTAAAGGCAAAAGCCAAGGAAATCCGTGAGACTTGGGATGGGATGGCCACAATTACGATTGAGGAGACGGAAGGTAAGGAATTTCAAAATGTGGGGGTGTAGGAGTGGAAATCATCGTCGATAACTTCGCCGGCGGCGGAGGCGCCTCAACCGGCATTGAGCTGGCGACGGGGCGTTCGGTGGATATTGCAATCAATCACGACCCAGCGGCGATTGCCATGCACCGAGCAAATCACCCCGAGACGGAGCATTATTGTGAGAGCGTTTGGGATGTTGATCCCCGGGAGGTAACCGGTGGTCGTCCGGTCGGACTGGTCTGGCTGAGCCCGGATTGCAAACATTTTTCCAAGGCCAAGGGCGGAAAGCCGGTAGAGAAGGGAATTCGCGGGCTCGCATGGGTCGCGGTGCGCTGGGCGGCCACTGTCCGGCCCCGGGTGATCATGCTCGAAAATGTGGAAGAGTTCAAAACATGGGGGCCGTTGCTTAAAGATGGATACCCTGATCCGGACCGGAAAGGACGGACATTTAATAGCTTCGTGAATGCCCTCCGGCGGCAAGGTTATCGCGTCGAGTGGCGTGAGCTGCGTGCCTGCGACTACGGAGCGCCTACAATCCGCAAGCGGCTATTCCTGGTCGCAAGGCGGGACGGACGCCAGATCGTCTGGCCGGAACCGACGCATGGGGACCCTGCGAGCGAGGCGGTTAAAGCCGGAAAGTTAAAGCCTTGGAGGACGGCAGCGGAGATCATTGACTGGTCCATTCCCTGCCCTTCAATCTTTGAGCGCAAGAAGCCGTTGGCCGAGAACACCGAGCGGAGGATAGCCAGGGGCCTGCAAAAATTTATCCTTAACAATCCGAATCCGTTTATAGCCCCTTACGTGATCAAGGTGAACCACAAATACGACCAGTTCCGAGGGCAGCTACTTAATGAGCCGCTGCAAACTGTGACTGCAAAGAACGGATGGGGGATTGTGACGCCGTACATCGCCCGAATCGGACAGACCGGATTCGGCGGAGACCGGCTGCAGTACGAGCTTGATGATCCGTTGACGACCGTCACAACTAAGGCAGAGCATCTGCTGGTAACTCCATTCCTGACGCAATATCACACCGAGGGAGCCAAAGGAAATGTCCGTGGGCAGGAGATCAACAGGCCTGTATTGACAGTGGATGCTTCCAACCGTTATGGGCTGGTTGCTGCGTTTCTGGCGAAGCACTACGGCGGAAATTACACCGGTCCGGGCGCCGACCTGCAGGAGCCAGCGCCGACCGTTACGACCGTTGATCATAACGCGCTGGTAACGGCGCATGTCGTCCGCCATTTCGGAGAGTCGGTCGGAAGCCCCGTTGACGCACCACTCGGCACCGTAACCGCCGGGGGCGGCGGGAAGAGCGGCCTTGTCACGAGTCACCTTGTAAAAATGAGAGGCACTAATATAGGTCAGCCTGTTACGGAGCCGCTTCAAACGATTACAGCTGGAGGACTGCACTTCGGTGAGGTTCGGGCGTTCCTAATCAAATACAACTTTAAAGACGTCGGCCAATCACTAAAAGAGCCGCTGCACACGATTATGACGCATGACCGATTCGGCATTGTCACGATTAAAGGCATCGAATATCAGATCGTAGATATCGGCATGCGGATGCTCGAACCGCACGAATTGTTCGCGGCACAGGGTTTCCCGGCCAACTACATCATCGACGTGGACGCGGACGGACAGAAGTATTCTAAGAGCGCACAGGTCGCCCGCTGCGGAAATGCCGTTCCGCCGCCATTCGCTGCCGCGCTTGTAAGGTCGAACTTGCCGGAAATGTGTGTCGGTGCTGGCCGAGAGCTCACGTTGGAGCGGTACAAGCCGGCAGCCGGGCAGCTGGAGTTTAGCCTATGACAGAGATCAGCCCAGCAACAAAGAAAATATGTAATGAAAACTACAAATCGAATTGCGCCCGCTGTCCTATTCGTCCGGCATGTGTACAGAGCGTCGGTCCGGGGAGAGAGGCGCTGGATAGATGGCAGGCTGAGGTTAATGCAGCAGCAGAGGCCGTAAATGGTCTGAGGTAAGGCCAATACAGGGGTAAAGCCCAGAAAGGAGAACGCCAATGAAAGTCCCTCGCATATTACACTACCCCGGCAGCAAATGGAGCATGGCTAACTGGATCATCAGCCACATGCCGCCGCACACAACATACCTAGAGCCGTACTTCGGCAGCGGGGCGGTGTTGTTCAATAAGCCTCCGTCAGCACTTGAAACAGTAAACGATCTGGATGGAGACGTAGTGAACCTATTCCGCGTCATTAGAGATCGGCCGAATGAACTGGCACATATGGTTCAGTGGACGCCATACAGCCGGGAGGAATACTACCGTTCCTACGAAGAGTCTGCGGATACGTTAGAGAAGGCCCGGCGCTTCCTGGTCCGGACCTGGCAGGCAATTGGGGCAAAGACAAGCGACCGCACCGGCTGGCGCAGCAACATCCAGTACGACAAGGCTCCACACAAGATATGGCCGAAGCAGTGGCGGGAAATTCCCCTCGAGATCCTTCAGTGCTGCGACCGTTTAAAAGATGTTCAACTGGAAAATCAGCCAGCTTTGCAACTGCTTGAGCGATACCGCTTTCCAGATGTATGCATTTATGCGGACCCGCCTTATCTCCTTGAAACGAGGGCTTCACGAATGTACAAACACGAGATGGCCGAGGAAGGAGAAACTGACGAAGAGGCCCACCTTAAACTCCTGGATGCATTGGACGCGCATCCCGGACCGGTTCTACTTTCGGGATATTCGCACCCTTTGTACGATGAGAGACTGAAGCATTGGCAAAGAAACGAGAGGGCTGCTACAGCTGATCGGGGAAAGCCACGAATAGAAGTCCTTTGGATCAATCCGGTAGCAGCCGGAGAGGTCGGTCAGTTGCAGCTATTTTAAGCGGGCATAGCCTCATAAGGAGAGATAAACGAATGACCCACGAAGCCAATGTGACTTTTACCGCCGATGATAAGGCGGTTGTCCTTAAATCAACGAAGGATCTGTTCTTCGCGGCCAAGCAGCTACATGAATGGATTAGCACTGATGATTTGTCCCAGGAGATGGCCGGCATTCTTCCTAGTCTGATAGAAAGCCATTTCGGGGAAATCGCCAAACAACTCGGTTATGAGAGTGTCTTAACGAAAGAGAAGGAAGAGCGTCACCGCGAGATCCGGAAAGCCAATGAACGGATTCGAGAACTTGAGAATCAGATGGGGGAGGCCCGCCCTGTAGATGGTTTGAAAGAGCAGATTACACACCTTACAAGCATTGTTTCGGATTGGTGGAGAGAATACGGTTTCCGGCATGTATCGGATGCTGGGCTCACGCAATACGGCTTCTATAAAGCGAAATTCTGCTTCATGCTCGAGTACATGGGATCAACATTCTCGGATACTCCTGTAACGGATAAAGCCCAGCATAAAAGCCGCCTTGAGCAATTGCAGGAAGAGGGATGGAACATCGGATTTGATAAACGCGGCAATGAACCTCACTTGATAGACAATGACAATAACCGCACCAAACTCATTAAGCTGATTGAATCACGGTTCCCTTCGGCGAAGATTGTCCGGACGCGGAACCATTATTCCGACCGGCGTGGCCATTATGAATTTCGGGATATTGAAGTCTATATCTACGATCTGCATGATATTCCCGTGAAAACGGAAGTTGAAGAAATCGAATAAGGGACGGGCTTCGGCCCTCCCATAAAGGAGAGGATAAGCGTGGAAACAGTGCATATTAATGAGCTTCTCCCGCATTCTTACATCAATCACTACGGAGAGGTTATCACGCTGGATCAGGCCAAAGAAATCATCGCTGCCGGCGGTCAGCCGATCCTTTACACAGTCACGGATGACTTTATTGCAGCTGCGGTGAAGGCCACATCCGAAGAGTTCAAGGACGGAATTTATAACGAAGTATTCACAGCGCCAGACCCCGGGAAGAAGCTGGTTCTGTATGGGGCATCGGCAGAGACATTGAAAATCTCTTGCCATGCAACCGGTGGCCCTTACGGAGCTGGCGTCTATGAGATTCACGATGAACACAATAGGTTCTTGGGACTTTGTTCCGTTCCAGCTTTGAAAGAGTTGGGCGTGGTCCGGCGAATCGACCATTACCGCAAGGCAGAGGCGTTCCTCAATACAGCTGCAGGTCGGGAATGGTTCATGCAGAATCGCAGATTTTCATAATCCGGGATAAGACCAAAGGGAGGAAACGAACATGTTAGGCAAAGCAACTGAAATCGTAACAGCGATGGCATGGGCAGGACAAGATTATATTCAAAAACGATATGTCAACCTGGACGAGGCTATCAACGTGGTCCTAATGGATCTAGGTGAGACGGAGGTCATATCCATCCATCCTCTGGCAGCGTCTTATACTGACGGGGACGGAAATATCGCAATCGAGCACACGGCGCTGATTACCTGCCGGATCAAGCCAAAGGGAGAGGTGCAGTCATGAGCGATCAATCCAAAGGACTCTGTAACAAATACCAGATTATCAAGCGGGAAACTGGAGTGGAGGTCGACGGCAATTGCTTTGTGCTTCGCCCGGATCGGGACCCGGCTGCTGTGGCCGCGCTGCTCAGGTACGCAGACGCGACAAGCAACGCAGACTTGTCAGCCGATATATGGCAATGGATGCAGAGCATTGCACCAGCTGCCGTAGATGGCACGTCGGAAGAAGTATATCCCCTGCTGGACGGCACCGAACTGCTAGTATCCCCGGGAGACCGGGTTTTGGCCGTCCGCTCCCGACCGGATGGCATCCCGATTACTATAGACCCCGATGGAATCATAGACGACGTGTTGCTGGCGTATGGTACGGCATTGGTGCGCATCAATCAGTTGCAAGGCGCCGCTCTCGCCGGCACATACTTTTCGGACGAGCAGCTTGACGAGTTGGGCAAAGAATACCGTACCGTACCGACTGACGGCTTGGGCTACCCGATCGAACCGGAGTACAACAGCATGTCCGTGCGCGGCGACATTGTAAAGTTGATTGCCGACGTCAAGACGGCTCGGGCCGCGCTGAAGGAAGAACGACGCTCCCTCAGCCTCAGTAAGCAGGCGGCTATCGAAGCCCACAAGATCATAAAACGGCAACGGGAAGCTCTGGAGAAAATCGGAGAAGAACTGACCGATGACACAACGGAGCGGGCGCAGCGGTTAAACGCCATAATCGGTGCGGATATGGGGGAAGGTGCTGAGTCATGACCGACAAGAACTTAACACCACAGCAAGCCAGAACGCTGGAAGTCATTCAGGGGTTCATCACGAAAAAAGGCTACCCTCCCACAGTCCGGGAAGTTGCGCAATTGCTAAATTTACAGTCATCTTCCACGGCATTCCGGCATATTGAGCTGCTTTGTCAAAAAGGATACATTTCTAAGAGCTCCGACGGACCGAGGACGATCCGCGTCAAGATGAGCGTCAAGCTACAGGAAAAGGGAGTTTCCGCAGAGGAACTGGAACAGGTCTTAAAGTTCTATGCCGATCGGTTGAATTGGGAATTCATCACCGATAAATCTGCGCCGGTGTTGGCAGATGGCGGGGAAAGGGCGCGGGCAATTTTGAAAAAATATATGGAGGCTTATCATGACTGATTACCGAAAAGTCACTTGCAGCACATGGACGCCGGAGCAGCTCGCCGAGCATCTCCGCCAGATCGGGGCAGACAAGCCGCCGGCACGCAGGCCGAACAATGGTTTCGAAACCTGTATCACAGCTCCCAAGCAAGGACGATGGGGCCGATATCTAAAGTAATGCAAAGACCCCCATAACCTGGCCGGGCGCGGGGGTCCTTAACTGAAAATCATTCCTCTTGACATTATAGCATAAAGGGGAATGAGGGGAATGGCAGTGGCAGAGTGGGAAGATGGCGTATTGTTCCCGGAGGCAAGTGATACAGAGATTGCAAGAACTAAGTTCCTCCTGGGTAAATATAAGAGCATGCGTTTATTGATGGATGATTATGAAAATCACACGAAAGACATGCAGCAGGTGGCTATCGACGGCGAGGTTGCGCGCCGGATTGACCAGGATGCGCTGCATGCAGATAAGGCGGCGAACGCTGTTATTTTGGCCGAGAAACAGCGCTGGGTATATGAACAGTACCGGCTCTATACCAGCGTGATTCGACGGGCAATTGATCTGATATTTGACGATGATTCGCGGCAGGCAATTCAGCATCGTTATATTGAGGGGCATTCTTTCAAGGGAACAGTACTTTTCTTCAGGCACGGCATGAGCCACAGCACAGTTCGGCGTAAGCTTGACGAGGGAACCGAGAGCATTGCGAACACATTGAAACTGATGGGATTCTTTGAGAAGGATGTGGCGAAATATGAGGTGTGATATACTTCCGTTAATATATGTTGTCGGGAGGAGTCTGGATGGAATTTAGCGGTTATAGGGAAGATCGTCGGGGAAACTGGTTTGGTGGCGGCACTCAGATGGTTTACATGGATGAGTCCACAGAGCCAGAGTTTTACATCGTGAATGAACAAGAGTCCCAGATCATACGGATCAGAGAAGAGCAACAAATAAAAATGTTGAGTCATTGCATGTACGGACCTCAGTTGAAGCGTGAAAACATTGATTGGCTCATCCACAAGGCACAGTTCAAGTACTATGACAGCGTTGATGAATACATTACAAAAACAGCCTCAGATATTTGACCGTAAAATGACGCATTTCCGGTGATTATTGACCGTAAGATGAACACCAAATGACGCATTTTCCGTGATACTATGAGAACGTGGAAATCAGGCGAGAGTGACACGCACGGCCGCAGCAGCGGCGCTTAACCGGGGCGTACCTCCTCTCGTCTTTTCCGTTTCTGGAGTAAAGCAACTGAAGGGCCAACCGGGAGGCAGTCGAGCAAAGGGGAACTCCTGATAAGAGTTCCTGGCTATGCTCCTTCAGTTGTTTTACTGCTCAAATGTAAAATAACGAGCATAAGATAGCACGGCAGTGAATTTTTATTATTGAAGGCCAATAATCGATGTTTAAGCTTTTGACTTCGATTTCAGGCAATCAGTAAAATGGTCTTGTCCTCCTTTGTAACAAAGTCCGTAAAGATTTTAAGCAAAGAGCGCAGCGCATTTGCTGCGGATGCGGAGCGGACGCCATTCTTTAAGGTGTGCGCATTTCGCCAAAACCGTCATTTTTTCGTACAAAAGCGTACATATATCATCCAAAGTCGTTCATTTATGGACGGCTTTTTCTATTTTCTATTGGGGGAATTGTTCTTGAAGCAGCAGCAGCAGCGGTTTAAAGACCCGCCACGGCAGCCAATCCGATGCAAAGGATGTTATTGGGGCGAATGGACAGGAACGAAGCAATTTTGCAGCAAGCAGAAGTGTCAGAAGGAAAAACCTTCCTGAATGTCGAAATGTGATGTCGAAGGGAGGTGCATTTATGCAGCAACAATTTCCACAGCAGCAGTACAAAGCGGAACGAATCAACCCTTTGACGAACTCATCTATCGTTAATGAACTGGAATTGGAGTTGAATCGTCAATACCACGATGGATGGAGACTGCACAGCGTGATTCCTCAAGTCGACGAGGATGGCAATTACTGCAGTGTCGCCATTTACGAAAGAAAATAAAAGCTGCCGTCAGCTCTTGAAAGAAGACAACCATAACGTGAGACAAGAAGCACCTTCGGGTGCTTTTTTTATGCCCAAAAACAACCTTCTGTGAGCCGTTCTGAGAGATTGTACATGAGAACGTCCGTTTGCAGGGATGAAACCGAAGAATGGCAGTGTGAGTCGATTCCCTTGGCCTGTGTCGAAACCTGTGCCTACCCCAAGAGGAAAAACCAACTTAACATAAAGGAGGGTCCAAAATGGACATCAGAACCATACCGATCGAGCAGATCAACGCCGCAGCCTACAACCCGCGTGTCGACCTTCAGCCAGGCGATCCGGAATACGAGAAACTCCGCCGCAGCCTTGACGAATTCGGCTATGTTGACCCGATCGTCTGGAACGAGCAAACCGGTAACATGGTCGGTGGACATCAGCGGTATAAGGTGCTGGTCAACGAGCAGGGCCGCACGGAGCTGGCAGTTTCCGTGGTCAACCTGGACCCGGAGCGGGAGAAGCTGCTTAACTTGGCGCTCAACAAGGTTTCGGGCCGATGGGATGACGAGGCACTGGCCAGGTTGTTGGGCGAGCTGCAGCAAGGTAGTCTGGACGTATCGTTGTCCGGGTTTGATGCAGACGAGATTGACGATCTGATCGCAGAGTTCACGGAGCCGGCGGCAGATCAGCTTGGTGACTTTCAGAACCGGGAGCTGGATGTGGCGGACTTTGACGAATCCCGCTTTGACTGTAAATGTCCGCGCTGTGGATTTGTGTTCGACCAGCCGGGAGCCCCTTCATGAGTCGCCCCGTATGGGATTGGCGCTTAACCGATTTGGCGGACGTTCCACAGCATGGCCGGACGGTGTTCTCCTGTTTCAGCTGCGGCGGCGGTTCAACAATGGGCTACAAGCTTGCCGGATATACCGTGCTGGGCAATGTGGAGATTGACCCGCAGATGATGCGCATCTACCAGCGTAATCATAATCCGCGTTACCCGTTCTTGATGCCGATTCAGGACTTCAAGTCGCTGCCGGATGCGGAGTTGCCGCCGGAACTGTTCGACCTGGACATTCTGGACGGATCGCCGCCTTGTAGCGTGTTTTCTACGGCGGGGGATCGGGAGGATAAATGGGGAAAGGAATTCAAATTCAGAGAAGGTCAAGCCGAGCAACGGCTGGATGATCTGTTCTTTGACTTCTTGGACGTGGCCGCGAAGCTCCGGCCCCGGATCGTCGTCGCCGAGAACGTGCGCGGCATGATGATCGGTAAGGCTCGCGGCTTCGTAAGCCTGGTCTTGTCCCGCTTCCGGGAACTCGGGTACAGACCGCAGCTCTTTCTTCTCAATTCAGCGACGATGGGCGTTCCCCAGAAACGGGAGCGACTTTTCTTTATCGCAGCACGGGAGGATCAGGCGTTCCCGTCGCTTCGTCTGGAGTTGAATGAACCGCCGGTATTGTATGGAGAGGTTCGGTCGGGAGAAGGGAAGCCGTTGAACCCTGTTAAGGAAACGTTCCGGAGATGGCAGCGGAAGCGGCCGAGTGATTTAAGCATGGGGCATGTGACGCGGAGAGAGAAAGGCAAGGCAAGCGACTTCAATACAATCATATTGAAGGATCAGAAGGTCGCGAACACTCTGGCAAGCTCGTCCTGGTTTCTCAGATCAGATGAGCCATGCCGGATCAGCGACGTTGATTCTATACGTATCCAGACCTTCCCCGCTGATTATGATTTCATGGATGCAGATGTGTCATACGTTTGCGGTATGAGCGTTCCGCCCTTGATGATGCGGCGGATCGCCGAGCAGATCTATCTTCAATGGTTGGGAGGAGATCGAGTTGAAGGTTGAGACAATACCGATTCTGCAGCTGCGCAGTAATGGCTGGAACCCGAATGAAATGGACGACCACCGTTACCGCTCATTGGTGGCCAGCGTAAAGAAACATGGTGTGCTGCAGCCGATCTTGATCAGAGCGGACATGACGATTATCAAGGGGGAGAAGCGCTGGAGAGCGGCCAAGGAGGCAGGGTTAACTGATATGGTCTGCGTCATCGTAGAATCCAGCCAAGAGGAGTCCAAGCTGTTGACGGTAAGTCTCAGCAATTTACGGGGCAGGACCAATGAAGAACTCCTTGCATCACTGCTTGAGGAGTTGTCCAGTTCGTATACGCTGGAGGAGATTGCTCTTGAAACCGGCTATTTGCAAAGCGATCTGGAAGGATACCTGTCAGGTCTGCAGCAACCCAGCGACGATGGTGTGTTTGTCGAAGAGGATGGTTTCGATGTTCAGCACGCTTTGCTTGCTATTGAGGAGCCTGAGACGCAGCGCGGCGATATCTGGCAGCTCGGGCCGCATCTGCTGATGTGCGGCGACTCAACGGATGAAGCAGACGTCAGCCGGCTTATGGACGGCGCCAGGGCCGCGCTTGTGGTGACGGACCCGCCGTACAATGTAGCCGTAGAGAGTGATTCCGCAAGGCTGGCCGCCGACGGACGCGTCAGTATATTGAACGACAACATGCCTGCAGAAGAATTTGCGGGCTTTTTGCATGCCGTCTTCGAGAGATACGCCGCCATCATGGACCCGGCGGCCGCGATCTACGTCTTCCATCCGTCGTCTTATCAGCGGGAGTTCGAAGACGCCATGAATGCTGCCAGCATCGAGGTCCGGACGCAGTGTATCTGGGTCAAGAATGCGGCTTCCTTCGGTTGGGCGCAGTATCGCTTCAAACACGAGCCGGTCTTTTACGCCCACATTCGGGGGAAGGCGCCAGCCTGGTACGGTGATCGCCGGCAAACAACGGTATGGCGTGCCGGTCTCCCGGCTGAAGAGCCGCTCCCGGAGACAGTGTGGGAGGTCAGCCGCGGCGATGTGACGAAGTATGTACACCCGACGCAGAAGCCGCTGGAGTTGCTGGCCATTCCAATAAAGAACAGCAGCCGACGCGGAGACGTGGCTGTCGACTTGTTCGGCGGCAGCGGCTCAACGCTGATGACCTGCGACCAGCTTGGCCGGATCTGCCGGACAATGGAACTGGACCCTGTCTTCTGCGACGTTATTAAGAAGAGGTATCATGCGGCCACCGGAACCGAGCCGGTATTGATCGGTCGAGCCGATTCCGTGGCATAAGAAAAAGGAGGACGCGCTAACGTCCTCCCCTTCACCCAGGGTATCCCCCGGCTGAGACAGCGGCGCGCCACGCGTGGCATTCTCAGACATCCGCTGTCTCGTTTCCAATCATACACGGAAGCCGAGGGATACGTAAATGGGAACACAAGATGAAAATTTATTGTTGCAGCATGAGCTCGAAGTTATGGCTGGTATCCTGGAGAGCAAAGCGCAGTACCGTAAAATTGTCAAGGCTGGAGTAGCTAAGTGGGTCAAGGACTTTCAGGACGGTCGGATCGAATTTAAAACTGTTGATGATCTTAGGAAACTGATAGAGTTGGACATTGAATTACAAAAGGATGAGCTGTAAACTGGCTTGTCCTTTTTTTATTACAACGAAAGGGTGATTAAGATGTCAAAGTGGCGCAAGAAATCTGTTGTAATTGAGGCGTTCAAATGGACAGGGGACCAGAACCAATCAGAAGATCCGGTTTGGATCAACGAAGCTTATCGACGCGGAGATGTCCGCTATGATGGTGTAGGTACAAATGATATGGAGATGTTCATCTCCACACTGGAAGGAGTTATGACGGCCCGCCCCGGTGATTACATCATTCAGGGCATCGAGGGTGAAATTTACCCTTGTAAGGCAAGTATTTTCGAGAAAACGTATGAATCTGCTGGCGAGATAATGAGTTTCGGCGCTGCAGTAGAGGCGTTGAAGGCAGGCAAGAGGGTTGCGCGGGCTGGCTGGAACGGTAGGGTGATGTGGTTGACGCTAGTTCCAGCATGTCGTTACAACCCAAGCGACGTCAATTCACTCGGTTTAGAAAAGCTTCCATGGATCGGAATGAAGACAGCGGATAATAAGTTTGTTCCTTGGCTGGCATCGCAGACGGACGTATTGGCCGAAGACTGGCAGGTGATTGAGTAATGCCAAACGCGAATATTGTTGACCATATCGGCAGCAAAGTTACGGTCTGGACCAAGGATGGGAACGCCGCGGAGAACCGCATGCTCCACACCGTTGACGAATTTGGTGTGGTCATCTCCAATCAACACGGCCAGCAGACGTTCATTCCTTGGGTGCAGGTCAAGTATATTGATTACCCAGACACTTCTCCTGATAAAATCAATTCTTACACGGAAAGTCCGTGGTGGTTGAAAGATGTTTCCACAAAGGAACTGTCCGACGAGCTTTGTTTAAGAGAAGGCGTAAGGGAGATTGTCCTGCTTCCTGGAGTAGCGGCGGATATTAATTTTATTGAAAAAAACAAGGCGGGCTGGCGTCAGTTTGACACACGGCGGTTTACTGGCCCTGCGACCATTCTCGTGAATCAGGATTAGGCGCTGCTCGTCTATTCTGATTAGCCCATGGGGGTGGTGATAATGTAATGGGGAAGTCAAGGGACCCAAGGCGAGACGAAGCTTTTGAAATCTGGAAAGCCAGCAGCGGTCAGATCGACCTGGTAGAGATCGCGGCGAAGCTCGGCGTGTCAGATGGTACACTTCGCGGCTGGAAATCAAAGGACCGCTGGGAAGCCAAACTGAACGGAACGTTCCAATCAGACGAACGGAGCGCTCCGCAAAATTCGGAGCGCTCCAAACGTCGGGGCGCTCCCAAAGGGAACAAGAACGCTGTCGGCAATCGCGGCGGCGCTCCACCAGGCAATACGAACGCAGCGGGGAACCGAGGCGGACCCGGCGGGCCGCCCGGCAACAAGAAGGCGGTCACGACCGGGGAATACGAGACGATATGGCTGGATGCTCTGGATGAGGACGAGCAGATGCTGCTTGACCGCATTGACACCGATCCGATAAAGCAGGCGGATGATGCCATTAAAAAGTTGGAGCTGCGAGAACGGCGCATGCTGCTCCGAATTAAGCGGCTGACAGAAGGGCTTTCGGAGAAGGAGCGGCGCGTCTTACGTGAGTTGAAGGCTGTTAAGGATGCCATGACTATTCACGATGAAAAAACAGGCGTGACGAAGACTGTCCCCGTTATCAAAACAGAGATGGTTGAATCCCAAGTTGAGGAAAAGACCTACCGCAGCATTGATGATATTCTGGCGCTCGAAGAAGCCCTGACTCGCGTCCAGGACAAGAAGTTGAAGGCCATTGAACTAAAGGCCCGGCTGCTGGACGAAGAGAAGAAAACGCGAACGAAACTTCTTAAAATCGAACTTGAACGATTGCAGGGAGCTGAGAACAATAAGCAGTTCGTTGTTATAAAGGATGATCTTCATGAGTAGCGTTGAAGTGAGTCTGCAGGAGACTGTCGGCAAAGGATATGTTGACTTTTGGCGTTTCAAAGGGCGCTATCGGGTTGTCAAAGGTGGGCGTGGCTCCAAAAAGAGTGTTACAGCCGCGTTATCAATTATTTTCAATATGATGAAGTTTCCTCTCGCCAATACGCTTGTCTTACGGAAAACGTTCAATGTTCACAAGGACTCTACGTGGGCGCAACTGAAATGGGCTACTTATCGGCTAAATGTGGGTCATCTTTGGCATTTCAAGAAATCACCACTAGAAGCTATATATAAACCGACTGGACAAAAAATATTGTTCCGCGGTCTTGATGATCCGATGTCAATCACTTCTATCACGGTGGACACCGGCTTTTTATGCTGGGCGTGGTTTGAAGAAGCCTATCAGATTCTAAATGAAGATGACTTCGACAAGGTGGACATGTCCATTCGGGGGGAATTGCCGACCGGATACTACAAGCAATTGACGCTTTCTTTTAATCCGTGGAACGAAAAGCACTGGCTGAAGAAGCGTTTTTTTGATGTGCCTGATCCTAATATATTGGCTCTGACCACCAACTACACATGCAATGAGTTCTTAGGGGACGATGATCGGGCGTTATTTGAATGGATGAAAAAGAATAAGCCGAAACGTTACCGGGTCGAAGGCCAAGGAGAATGGGGCATTGCTGAAGGAGCAATTTATGAGGATTGGCGCGAGGAAGAATTTGAATATAAAGAGTTGATCAAGACCGGTGCATATAAAGCTGTTTTCGGTTTGGATTTTGGTTATACAAACGATCCGAGTGCTTTGGTTGCAGCTCTTGTGAACGAACAGGAGAAGAAGCTTTATATCTTTGATGAGCATTATGAGTCAGGTATGACCAATGACAAAATAGCTGAAATGATAAAGGCTAAGGGATTTTCAAAAGAGAAGATAATCGCCGACTCGGCTGAGCCTAAGTCCATTGATGAGATAAGAGGATATGGAATAGGTAGGATACAAGCAGCGGAGAAGGGGCCTGATAGTGTCATTAACGGCATTCAGTACCTTCAACAGTATGAAATCATTGTTCATAAATTTCGCTGTCCAAATGTAAGCATTGAATTATCAAGTTACGTATGGGATCAGGATAAAACCGGACGCTTCTTAAATCGCCCGGTTGATGATTTTAATCACGCGCTTGACGCTCTCAGATATGCTCTTGAGAAGATTCGTAAGCCGGTGCGCTCCACAATCATCATATGAGGGAGGTGAACATCTTTGGCAAATACAGAAATGCTTCAGGCGCAGCAGGCGCAAGCGAAGGCGAAATCCGCCGTAATCCTGCCGTATCAATATACCGGGATGGGCGGAACACGCATCAAGCCGTCGCTTCTCCCGTTTTCCGTATTGCGTAACATGGCGAAAGTGCCGGCCATTGCTGCGATCATCAACACGCGGTTGAATCAGGTCGCCCGCTTTGCCCGGCGTCCCAGGTATGAGGGAGACCTTGGCTTTCGGATCGGTTTTAAAAATCCGAAGCAGTCCATGAGCCGGGCGGCGCAGTCCCGGGCTTTTGAGCTTGAAGAGTTTTTTCTCCGGACCGGAAACTGGGGAAACCCTGAGCGGAAGGATAATTTCAATCAATTTCTGCGGAAAATCACGCGGGACAGCCTGACGCTGGATGCCGTAGCTTGGGAAAATGTCTTTACCCGCAGCGGCCAGATCACGGATATGTTTGCGGTGGATGCGGCCACCATCGAACTGCTGCCCACCTCCCCTATTTCGGAAATCTACCAGCCAACGTTGTACCAGCAGGTGACAAGTATAGGGGCGGCGGGGCCGATTGCTTATGTGCAGCGTGTGGATGGCCGTATAACTGCGGAGTATTCACGGCAGGAGCTGACCTACCTGATTCGTAATCCCCGGACGGACATTGCCTATGCTGATTTCGGATTCAGTGAATTGGAGACGCTCGTAGAGATTGTCACGGGCATTGTCAATGGCGTTCGGTACAATACGTCGTATTTCTCTTACAATTCGTTGCCTCAGGGTGTGCTGGAGGTTGTCGGTAAGTATGAGGAGGAGGACATAGAGGCGTTCAGTCGTCACTGGAAGACGCTGACCGATGGGGCTCAGGGCAAATGGTCGGTGCCCGTCATGGCGATGGAGGAAGGGAACGGGTTCAAGTTCACTCCTTTCAAAAACAGCAACCAGGACATGCAGTTTAATGAGTTCTTGGAGTTTCTTTTTAATTTGGCCGCTGCAGTATATCAGATCGATCCTAACGAGGTCGGTTTTAAGAGCTGGACCAGCGGAAAGAGCATGAGCCAGTCGGACAATACCGCAGAAAAAATGGATGGCAGCAAGGATAAAGGGTTTATCCCGCTCATGTACTTCCTTTCTGACGGATTCAATGCCAACATTCTTGATCAGATCGCGCCAGAATTTGCCCTTTACTGGGCGGGTCTGGATGAAGAGGAAGAAGACCGAAAGGCACAGCGCCTTAAGGACGATATGGAGCTGGGTTTGACTACGGTCGCCGAAGTGCGAAAGCAGCGCGGGCAGCAGGTGCCGCCGGAAGCCGAATGGATGAATGCGCCAGCGAACTCTGTGCTTATTCAAGCTTACATGGCTGATCAGCAACCCCAGGAGGAAGCTAATCCGAATGAATCCGGGGAAGAGGACGGAAACAATAGGCCCCCTACAGCTAAAGCCAAGTCGGAGCCAGATCAATTACAGAAGTCCCTTGATATTGATATCTCCTGGGAGGGGTATTGATGTCGAAGCTTCAGATAAAGCTGCCGCCGGCGGTACGCTCATTCCCGTTGGAGGATCGGCGCCGAATCATTGAGTCCTTATCCAAGGCACTCGCTGTTCCTCCGGAACGGCCGCAGGGCGGGCGCAGTATGTGGGACGCCTCAGACGATCCGCTGATCGCGGCTCTGGAAGATGCGTTTTACGCTGAGTTGGATGCGATTGGTCAGCAAATGCTGGCTTCGCTGCTAGTTTTATTGGACTTGCCCGTGGATGAGTTGCAGAAAGGTCCAGGGGATAAGAACCGGATCAGTGACCTGGTGAAAAAAATGCGGTCAAAGGGCGGTGGATGGAGAAGGCTACTTAAATATGGAGTGGTGGATTCTCCTTTGCAGCTCATCCGTAAAGTAGATCAGAAAATCCGTGACCAGTTTCAAAAGGTCGACAAACTTGCGGAAAAATACATCGTTCGGTCCGGATTGCTGGGTATTTACCGAAGCCAAGAGGAAAAGGCGAAGCTTACAATTACGGCGGCCATGCTTGATCAATTGCCTGAGACGCTTAAAGCGGCCAAGAAGGAGCCTTTCCCATTTCGGCTATGGACTGATGAGAAACAGGTTGAAATGGTTTCTTTATCTCCTTTGGAATATCAAGGTCTCGAACAGTCCGTTGTGCATGCGGCCGAGAAATTGAGCCAAATAGCGGATAATCACCGGGCAGGAGCGAAAGAACTGATAATCCAAGCACAAAAAGAGCGCTGGGGAGCACAGAAGCTTTCTCAAGCGTTCTTTGACATGTATGGGGATCAGAACCGGGACTGGCGCCGGGTAGCCATTACAGAGTTGGCTATGGCGACCAACGATGCGTACCTGGCAAGCCTGAGTCCAGGCGATATTATACAAGTCGCTACGGTTCCTGGTGCCTGCCCGCACTGCCAGCGGCTGCTGGAGGGCAAAACATTTATTGTCTCGGATAAACCTATGACTGATGGATACAAATACATTTGGCCAGGAAAGACCAATATCGGACGCAAGGTAGCGGAATGGTGGCCTTGCTGCCCTTTGCATCCTCACTGCCGGCATCGATGGATGAGGGTCGGCCGTGTTTCCAAGCTACCAACAAAATCGGAGAATGAAGCACCCACTGAGTAGGGTGTTTTTTTCATGCCTTGGAAGGAGGTGATTAACCGGATGAAACCGACAGTAGGCCGCATTGTACATTATTACAGCTATGGTACACCAGGTGGTGAATTCAGAAGTGAAGCCCGCGCTGCCGTGATCACAGGCGTGGTGGACGACACCACCGTACATCTTTGTGTGCTCAACCCCACAGGCATGTTCTTCAATACCAATGTTAAGCAGGGCGAAAAGGGCGGGCAGTGGAATTGGCCGCCGCGCGTATAGGGAAGGGGTGAACAGGTTTGGAAGAGATTCAAGACACTTTCCGCCTATTTGTCCCGTTGGAAAAGTCGGTCGAGATGGATGCCAACGGCGATTACATCGTACAAGGCGTGATCTCCAGCGACGATGAGGACGAGCAGGCGGACAGTATTTCTCCGGAAGGAATGGACACATCCTATTTTTTGTCCAAAGGCTGGATCAAGTGGGAACACGGGAATGCTCCCAATCAGTTCATTGGGGAGCCAGTTGAGGTTAAGATTGGTCAGTTCGATCATCCTGCTCTGCATAAATCGGTCAATGGCGTCTTTGTCAAAGGACGTCTTTTTGCCAATCGTGACCTTTCCGTGCAGGCTGTAGTTGCGATAGAAGACTTACAGAAATCGCAGAGCAGCCGGCACGTTGGATGGTCCATTGAAGGCGGTGTAGTCGAACGCGACCGCCAGACAGGCAAAATTATAAAATCTGTTCTGCGAAATGTGGTGCTCACCATGAATCCGGTCAATACCATGACCTATGCGGAGCTGGTCAAATCATTTACAAAGGGAGATGGATTACCTATGAAAGACGATCAACAACAGCAGCGGCAAGACAAGAAAATGTGTACAGCGGATATTGGCGCTCAACTGGGAGGGCTGGAGAAATCACTCACGCTGCTTATTAAAAAGCAAGGCGAGGACTCTGCACTCATTAAATCGCTGGAAACAAAACTGGATGCTCTCAGCACTGATAATGCTGAACTGCGTAAGTCTCTGAATCAGCCACAACAGCGCCAAAGTGTCCTCGGGCAGCGCGATTTGACCACGGTCACACGTCCGGACGGTAAAGAAATGACTCGTCAGGAAGTGCTTGCCACACTGGAGAAATCCTTTGAAGCCGGTGAACTGTCAGGAAGTGAAGTCATTCGGTTTGAAACAGGGACTCCGTTGGAGCGTCTGTCTTTACCGGCCAGCGTGAAAGAAAAATTGGGAGTTTAAGAAGGGGGACTGACATATGGATTTGACAAATCTGCCAGATGGCTTCGGCCAGATGACTCAACAAGACTTGGAAGCATTGGTTAAGGCAATGGGGACAGGTACGCCGGGTGAAGCTTACGGAAATGGAATTTATGGTGATATGTCCGCGATTCGCCCGCAGTCACTCGAAACGACTCTCCGGATCGTGACCGCCAAAGAGGAACATTTAAGCCTTTGGAGAAACATCCCCAAAAAGGGCGCGGCCAGCACGGTCGAAGAGTTCAATGTTCTTGATTCCTACGGAAATGACGGCGACCCGTTCATTGTCGAGGGTGGCCGGCCGGTGGAGCGGAATAGTAATTATATCCGTCAAGCTGGTTTGGTTAAATTTATGGGCGTAACGCGCGGAACGACTCTTCCGGCTCAAATAGTCAATACTGTGGGGGTCGGCGATGCTGTGGCTGCAGAGACACGCAACGGGACCATGTGGTTGCTGCAGCAGGTAAACAAAAATCTTTACTTCGGAGATAGCAGCAAGAATCCTCTTGCAATCGATGGCGTTCTTGCTCAAGTAAAGAAATTTGTATCTGGGAAGCCATATGCGACCCAGCATATTATCGATATGCGCGGGAATCCGCTTAGTGAGGAAATTCTGGAAGATGCTGCTACGATCATCAGCGACAATTACGGCGGTGCCTTGCTGCAGTTGTATCTGACCAACCAAGTGCACAAAGATTTCTCGAAGCTGTTTATTGGTCCGACTGGACGGCAGCGCATTGTGGACATTGGCAGTAACGTTCGTATGGGCCAACCTGTCCGGGGATACGCCGCCAACGCCGCCAACATCGATTTTATAGCAGATCGTTTCTTGAAGCCTGATGGTGCGCCAAAACAGGTTAGCCAGAAGGATTCTCCTGCAACTCCAGCTACTGCTGCTGCAGTAGCAAAAGCAGATTCAGCTTCCAAGCTTGAAGCCGGCACTTACTTCTATTTTGTAAGTTCCAAGGGGACTTCCGGGGAGTCTTCCCCAGTTGGGACCGGTGCAGTAGCCGTTGCAGCCGGACAAACAGTAGAAATTACGATCCCCCGCGTCTTGAACGGTGATCCGAATTTGCAGGCCAAGAGCTATAAGGTATATCGGGGTTACTACTCCGATCCGCAGCTGGCCGAATTTATGACGGAATTCACCGATGCGGGAGCAGGAGCAAATCAGGTGCTGGTTGATAACGGCGAGGATATTCCTGGCACCGAATATTGCTTCTTGATCGACAACGACGGCGATGATGTTCTTGCCTTCAAAAAGCTGGCTGATTTGATGCGGGTACCGTTGGGGTTGGTGGATACCACTAGCAAGTTCATGATTCTGCTGTTCGGCATGCTGCAGGTCTACAACCCGCGCCGCATTGTCATTTTTAAAAATGTCGGCAAACTTGGCCAGAACAGCAACCGTGAACTGTATGCTCCGAGCTATGGAGCAGAAAGCTACGGCACAATTAAACCGGTACATGCTTAAGAGAGGTGACAAACCTCTCTTTTTGTTTTTCATTCTGAAAGGAGCTGAAGGAATTGAAGATTCGTAAAACGCGGGGTGAGTACCCGCTGGATATCGTCGTGCTGGATGAAACGGTACATTTTGATGAAACCGGCGTAGCTGATGTTGATGAGATTATCGGCGATGTGCTGCTAGAGATTCCGGGGTATGAAGAGTACAAGGAAAAGCTCAAAAAGCCAGCCACCTCGACACCAGATGACCCCAAAGGTAAGAAGGATACTGGCAAAGGAAAACAAGACCAGTCGCCAACTGATCAGGACCAAGCTGCACCGCCTGAAACCAAGGAGTAACTGTTATGTCAATCATTCCGTACTACGAGTCGCAAGAGGACCCGGATACAGGGGAGATAACCTACAGCTCCCCTGTGGGGCTGCCCACGCCGGATGAAGTCAGGAGGCGTTGGTGTTATGGACTGACGCTTGCTGATCAGTTCGGCCAGACCATGGAGGACCGGGA
Organism: Paenibacillus durus ATCC 35681; assembly: GCF_000993825.1. Classification (NCBI taxonomy): domain Bacteria; kingdom Bacillati; phylum Bacillota; class Bacilli; order Caryophanales; family Paenibacillaceae; genus Paenibacillus; species Paenibacillus durus. The sequence goes on along the minus strand of NZ_CP011114.1, from coordinate 3,733,396 downwards.
TATACTCGGATACCTGTTGGCGGCTGTGAAGGATACGGAGCGGCAACTGGGCATTTTCCTCAAGCCGACAATTATCCGCTGTAATGCAGAGGCGCGGGGGCTGGAACAGGGTGTTGATTATGAAATTGATGAACCAGCTTATGATCACGATGCGCAGCGCTGGCGGAACTTTGGTTTCCTCCAGTTGCGGCAGCGGTATGTCAGCGATCTTTCGGCGTTCAAGTTGGTCGCATATGGTGGGCAGGTCAGTATAGATTTCATGCAATATCCAGACTGGATAAAGCTCTACAAGAAGTCGAGCCAATTGCATGTAGTCACTAAGGGTGAGGGTGTGCCTATGCTCGGAGGATATCCAACCGGTTATAGTACGGCCCCGTTTGCGGCCCCGCTGCTCTCCAGGACTCCGCAGGTCTTCCACGTTGACTACACTGCCGGGCTCACCAAGGAGCAACTAACAGAGGATATCCGGGCGGTGGTCGGCAAACAAGCGGCGGTGGCCGTGCTGGGTGTTGCTGGTGACGCTACTTTGGCCGGCGTAGCGGGCTACTCGCTGACGCTGGACGGCGTAGCTGAATCATTTCAATCCACGGCTTCCGCTATGTATGGTACCTATTCGGCCCATATTACGCAGCTGCAGCAGGAGGTCAAGGACTTCTTTAGCCCGGCAGGAGGCGGAGCCCGCACCAAAATGCGCGGCTTCACGATGGGAGGAATTTAGAAGTGGATATTCAGATTAATGGGCAAAAATTCGAGGACCTGATCGCTCGTCATGGGCGTGATGTGCTTTGGCAAGAGTCCATACGCTGCTCCTGCATCAATTTGGATAGCGGGCAGCCGCGCTATGGTTGCCCGATCTGCGGAGGCACAGGCTTTGTGTATGAGCCGGTGAAGACCTGCCGCGCACTTGTGCAGAGCGTGACCACAAGCAAGGACTATCTGGCTTATGCCGGCATGTTTGAGGTTGGAGACGCTCTGATGAGCATACCGGCCAATATGTTTTTGCGTACGCCGGAAGGCAGCTTTGATCGGTCCGGCCGGGAGCCGGTACCGATGTTCAATATCGGGGCTGGTGATGTTGTGACGCTGATTGACGATGAAGTGAAGACGTCTGAGGTTATCATGAAGGACACAGAGCTGCACGGGCGCCCGGCGGACACGCTTTTGAATCCTAAGGTGACCAAGGTGCTCTCGGTTCGCATGCATGATCCTGACAGCGCCACAACAACGCTGTACGCTGCTGGGGATGATTACGAAGTGGACGGGGCAACGATCGTCTGGACGGGCAATCAGCCCACACCAGGGGCGCAATACAGCGTCATATACATGCATCGTCCTGTTTATACCGTTTACGCTGTCCTCCCCCGCCCCCGGCACCAGAACAATCAGGATTTGCCGCGCACAGTGCTGCTTCGGTATTACCCGGGAGGTGTCCTGCGTGAGCATGGTGTCCATACAGGCTGAATTACCGGCACTGGATAACATTATCGCTACCCTTTCCAATCGCGACCGCCTTCCCTATACACGTGAAGCTGTGCGTGCGGCGACGATAGATTTGATTCAAGCTACATGGATTCAATACGCCTCGGGCGTGGAAGTTAGCTACAGCGGCGGGACATTCCGCATAGGTGTGCAGACTGGTGAATACGTTCGGAGCATCCAGGATGGTCTGCGATTCCCGGACGACCTGACGGGGGAAGTATTCTCCACCTCCAGACATGGTGCAGCTATAGAAAGCGGCCAGGAAGCCAAGGATTTGAAACCTAAGTTGTTGGCTTCTTCAAAGGCAAAGGTCGGTGCGAACGGGAAAAAGTATGTCACCGTCCCCTTTCGCCATGGCGCGCCGGGATCTGCCACAATGGCGGATATGCCCAAGCGAATGCATGAGCAGGCGAAGAAGCTTGAGTTCAGCCGCGTGACATCCTCTTTACCGTCCCGAACGTATTCATGGGGTGGGAGGATCAAGTCGGACGATACTGGAAAGCGGAGCCACACGGGATCACATCCGGGGGCGGGCTATTCGTGGAAGACTGGTAAGCATCAAGGTATGGTAAAAATGGGTGGAGCCGGTCAAACGCAGTACCTAACTTTCCGGCGAGTGTCGGAAAACTCCGATCCCAAAAGCTGGCGCCGGCCGACAATCAAGCCGAAGCCGATTCGGGAAGCCGTCATTGAGAATACGCGCGATCAGGTCCGGGACATGATTGTCCAAGGTTTCCAGAAGGACTTGGCTGCTGCGGGGCTGGGAGGAGGATAATTTGGATTTTAACACGGTGGATGTGAAGGAAAAGCTGCTACAGTTTCTGAAGGCGGGGTTTCAAAAAGCTGGAGTGCGAATGAATGTGCTGAAGTCTGACCCGCAGACCGCAGCAGAACTGCCCTGCATTGGAATTAATCGGACTGCTGACAGTGAAACTGTTCATTCACTGGGCGATTTCGCCGGCAGCGATTTTGATACAGATTTGCTTGAATACAGTGAGGTGTACAGCGCCTACTACCAAGAATCCATGGAAGTGCGGATATGGCATACAAATGCAGATGAGCGAGAACGGGCATATCGGCTGCTGAAGGCACTACTGATGGTCTTCCGGCCGGTCATTGTGGAGCAAGGCGTTCGGAGCTTTACAGTGGAAGGCGGCAAGGATGAGAGTGACTTCACCGGACAGGTTGCACCGTTTCCCGTGTACTGGGCCAGCGTTGTAATATCGTATCTTAATCCCCTGGATGTTCAAGTCGGCGAGATGGCCGAAATCATTACAAATATTTTTGTAAATGGAGGTGTAGTCGTTGACACAGAAGAGCCGTAATACACCCGCTCCCGATGTCGAGGAGCAAGCCCCAAAGGATGCTGCTGAACCGAAAGGTATGAGCTTGGATGCTTATTTGGAAAAGCATACTGTGCATCCTGGTCTTGTGGCCAGCTATCGTTACGAAGCTCGGACTCGCGCCGAACTCCTTCAGGAAAAAACAGAGTCGGCTTGGAAGCTCGCTTTCGAGCAGCAGTCCAAAACTCAATATTAAGGAGGTACATGATGAGCATTAATATTTCATTCGGCGGCGCGACCATCAAACGCCCAGGAGCTTATTCCACTGTGGATTCCTCCGGGATGGTGCCGGTTACGCCTGGATCGCTAAAGGTGCTGGCTGTAATCGGCCCATCTGGTACAGGGGCGACGATCACCCCTGGAACTGTAGCTTATTTTAACGATCCCAAGCTGGCAGCCGCCGCTGTCGGTGAGGGGGAGCTGCTTGAAGTAATGAACGTGGCCTGGCGTCATGGAGCTGATCTGATCGCCGTATCAGCCGCAGCTGTTACGGATCCAGCCACAGCACCTACGGATGCAGAATGGCAGGCCGCCATTGATCTGCTTCAGCCCGAGGAAGTTAGCGGGATCATTCCCATTACGACCCAGGCAGCGGTATGGGCGAAGGTCGATACCCACATTACCTTAATGTCAAACACCAAGAACCGGAAGCGGCGCAGGGCATTTTATGGTCACGCTGCTGGCACTAGCATCGCAGATATTCAAGCGGCGGCTGCAGCAATCCCCGTCGAACGAGGTCTGCTTGCGACACCTTGCCCGCTGGTTGCAGATAGCACTGGGAACAAGGTAGTTAAGCCGGGTTATTATATGGCAGCGGCCATTGCTGGGATTTGGGCAGGCCAAGAGTCGCAGCAGCCGGTAACATACAAGTTGGTGAGATTCGACGGTCTTGAAAAGATATATATCGGTCAGGAAATCGAAACGCTTCTGGAAGCCCATGTTTGCCCGATTGAATCGGTCAAAAACGTGGGCTTTCGTATTGTGCAGGGCGTAACCCTTTCAACGAGCGATGACCTCACGCAAAGTGAACTTTCTGTCTCCACGCTGAAGGACGACATGTCAGCTAACCTGGAATCTTATTTCGAGACAAAGTATGTGGGAACTCCAACTGTAAATGGTATCGAGGTAACCATCTACAATGATTTGGTGTCTCAAATTCAGGGATTTCAGAAAAATGGTTGGATAAGCGGATTTGTTTCTGATTCGATAAAGGTTTCGCGAAATGGCACTGTGTTCACTCTGGAGTGGGAGGGGATTCCGACATTGCCAATCAACAACTTCTTGATCACATCACACTTCACTTTGAAGTAAAGAAGGGAGGATTAAGTTATGTCTATTGTTAAAGATCAGCCGGCTCACGCTGGGCATACAATCAAATTGAAGATTGATGGCAAAGAAGTAGGTCGGGCTCAATCCATAAGCGGTCGCCGCTCATTCGGAACAGAAAATCAGTACGAGATTGGTTCTATCATGCCGCAAGAGTCTGTTCCGCTCCGTATGGAGGGAACGGTAACTTTGGAGAAATACCGCATACGCAGACAATCATTGGCCGAATTGAAATTGTCGTCGTACGGTATAGGCATTTTGAATATGAACGTCATTGATATTGAGGTGACGGACAAATATACAGGTGACATCATTATTGTCTATCGTAGTTGCACCCTACAAGAATCGTCCGAGGATTTCAGGGCAAACGCCATGTCTGGCGAGAACGCAACCTGGACGTATTTATCCGCTGACTATGGGACACCAGAATCGGATACCACGAACACATAAGCAATATAGACCAAATTATTATCCGCCCTTCCAGTATCGGAAGGGCTATTTCAATTAAAGGAGAGATCACTTTGGATAACAAAGAACAAAACATTGCTGATATTGGGAAAAAGGTTGCTGCTGGGGGAAAATTGAACGAAGCTGAAGTATTGGATTTTGAGAGTGCTGAAGGAAACCGTTACAAAGGAGTTCTGGTATTCAAAAAGCCGACTATGGCTGATCTAATGAAGATTGGTGGCTTGAAGTCCGAATTTTTGAGAACAGCCGGTGTACAGGATGCCCGCCTAGTTGATAACGATATCCTGTTCACGGCGCATATGTTGGCCACTTTAGAAGTGGTGCTCGTCAAGCGGCCGGAATTTTTATTCAAGCTGAATGAGGTCAAGGAATCGGACCTTATTTTCCATGTTTACGGAAAGTACCAAGTGTGGGAGGCATCTTTTCGCAAGGAATTTCGAGACGCACCTAAGACAGATCGCCCAGCTTCCGAGGGAGAGGAAGCTTTGGATACTCCGTAAATACGTCTATGGCGGTCTTCCTCCTACCGACCCGCGCATTTTGGACATGACAGATGAACAGGTTGAGCTCGAGTTCATTCACATGGATCTGGACCGCAAAGCCAAGGAAGGCAGAAGCGAGGAGTACAGCGATCCGGACTTTGATGATTGGGACCGTGAAATGGAGGAAGAGGATAGGAAGTTATCCTACGAATATGATCCTGCTGTCTTGCAGCGGCCGAATGCGGATGATAACGATTGGGAAGATGTCGAGTTGTAGAAGGGGGGTGCAATAGATTATGGCAGCGGAACAAACGATTCGGGTGTCGGCCAAGGGCGAATTCGGGCAGCTGCAGCGTGGGTTGAAGCAGCTCCAGCAAGACCTGAAAGGCGTCGCTGGTGTTGTGGACAGAGGGGCCGGCAAAGGCGGATTCTTCGATGAGAAGCAAACCCGCGCGTTGGAGCTATATAAACGTCGGTTTATGGGAACGATGGGGGAAATCAACGCCGAGTTCCGCAAACAGAACGATGTGATTGAGGCGCTGCACAGCAAAATGAGCACGGCGCAGCGGGCAGAACGTGAGGAAATCCGGCAGACCATTGCACAACGCGAGAAGCAACTGGATGTACTCCGTAAGGAGCTCATGACTACAGAGCGCCTGTACAGTAAGCGGTCGAAAGAGGCCGGCTCTTTCCGTTCGCCGTCCCCCCCGGCTCAAAATGAACCTACTACGGTTTCCAGGGGCGGACTGGGTAGTGGAGGGATGTTGTCTGGACTTATCGGCGCTGGTAAGTTTGCACTGGGTCTAGCCGGTCTAACCGGAGTAGCTTCATTGGCTTCAAAAGCCTATGATCTCTCTTACGAGCGGGCTACAGGTTCGCTTGATCTAGCTCAGCGCCTGCGTGGTCAGTCCGGATGGAGCGGGAAGGCAACAGACATGTGGGATCGCTCGGCCGATGTTGGCCGCAAGGATCGCATGGGGTACACGGCAGCAGAATCGTGGGGCTTCATGGAACAATACAGCCGGATTGCCGGTGCGATCAACACGAGCCAACAGCAAGACCTTCTCAAATTCGGTCGTGGGTACGGCTTGAATTCTTCCGAAGTGGCTGGGGTTGTCGGAGCCAATCAGGCGATTGGCGGCACGCAGACCCCAAAGGGGTTCGCTGATGCGATTGCTGGTAGCGTGGCCAAGACTGGGATGACACCGCGTATCTTGGAGGTCATGGAGACCAATAATGCGCTGCTTTCGCAAATGAACACCACGCTGAAGGACGGCTCTTCCAAACAAATTCTTGCCTACCAGACTACACTCGACAAAATCGGTGTTGAAAAAGGCATGACTCAGCTCACCGGCGCCCAGGGTGGGAATATGATTGCTGGACTGGGAGGCATCTTTCAGCCCGGGAACGACAAGTGGAAATGGATGGGGATTCAGGCCCTTCGTAATTATAGCCCGCAGAAATACGGCAAGATGGACCTGTTTGATATGGAAATGTCATACGAAGATGGTCTCATGAACGCCGATAATATCCCGGCTATGGCGAAATACATCCGTAGTCAAACGGGCGGCAACAAGAAGTTGGATAAGTACATCATGCAGCGCTGGCTTACGGATGGTGGATACGCCGCCACAAAAAGGGAAGCTTCCGAGTTCTACGATGCCACTGACGGCCTGACCAAGTTCAGTCCGGATCAGATCGAGTCGCTGAAAAACGGTGCTATTGATTCTGGAACAAAGTATGACGCGGAACGAAAAAGTGATGCCGGACAAGGTTATATGGATGTGGACTCCCGGTTTCAGCATGCACTGGAGCAAGCCGGGCAACCATTGCTTACGATTGTGCAAGGGCTGGAAGAGGACGTAACCTCTTTGCTGGAGAGCCTGAATGATGGGACGGGGCTGGCTGGTGGAACCTTAGAGAAAATCCTGGACTTTATGACTAGGAACCTTGGGGGGCTCGCCACTTCGGAAAACATCATGAAAGTGGTCACTGCCATTGGTATCTTAAGCGCAGCAAACAAACTGGGCGGGGCTATCGGTGCAGGAAAGAGTGCCGCTTCTGGGGTAGGCGGAATGCTGGCTACGGGGTCTAAACTGGTCGGCGCGTCCGCAGCGACCGCCGCCATCTTCGGTCTGCTTGATGGCGTCACTAACAAAGATGAGCACATTAAAGCGGCGAAAGAGGCTGGACTTGACCCGGAGAGCTTAGGACTGGTGGACCGAACGGTCGCAGGCGCTGTCTACGGCGCGGAGAAGGTTACGGGGTATATCACCGGAGAAAAGGCAGACCGCAAAGATGGATACGAGCTGCTGGAGAAAGTGGACCCCGCCGACCCAGACTCCCTTTGGGCTGATAATGCGAGAACGACAGCCAAAAAGAACGCGGACCTGTATCGTAGGATGACCCCAGAGGATCGGAAAGCGCAGGATCACATTAATGCGGTAAGCGCGGCAAACACCCGCAAAGGGGCTAAACAGACCGAAGCGGTGCAGAAGGCGACAAGCGGGCTTCAGGCAGAGTATGACAAGACCTTTGACACCATCTTTAAAGCTGGAGCCGACATCTACGACTGGCTGTATGCCAGTTGGAACGGCGGCAAGCCTAGCCCGCACCAACGGGCGGAAGATGCTAAAGCGGCAGCGAAGGACCGGGCTGAAGAGAAGGAAGTGGATTCCCCGTTCATCCCATCCGCTATGCGCCTCAAGTCGTTCGCGCCAAAGATGTTCCCGGGGCTATTTGTAAGCAGCCCCGACGGGGGGGATTCCGATATCGGCCAGCTCCCGGCCCGCCTGGGCGGCCTGCCTATCGACAACCAGCCAGAAGACCTTAGCAAGCTGCCTGCCCAGATGGACAGGCTAAAAAACGACGGCACCAAGGCGCTGAGCGACTTCCGAAAGGACGGCATCGTGAAGCTGCTGGACCTCTCCGAAGACGGGAATACCCGCTTTAAGCGCATGGACAAGTCCACCTCCGACATGACGGCCGACGCCCAGGCGAAGTACGCTTCCATGGAACAAAACTCCGGCGACCTGCTGGATAAGGCGACTTGGATTTTCCGCACGATGTATTACAAGGTTGCTAACACGATGGATTACATGCTGGAAGAGCACCGAAACATGGTAGCGGAGTTATCTGGCACATCCAAATACACAGATGGTGTAGGAGGCGACTTCTCTTCTGGTTTAGGGCAAGGCTACAAGATTACGCAAAACAGCGGTGTTTCTGTTCAGGACTTAAACAAGCAGCTGAAAGGTCTCTTGGCAGGCTATGGTTCCGAATATATTAAAGCTGGCAACAAATATGGGATAGACCCGGCTTTCTTGGTGGCGGTATCTATGCAAGAAACCGGAGGTACATCTCTTGCATTAAAAAACAAGAATAACGTTGGCGGAATGATGGGTAAAAATGGTTTGCTGTCATTCAAAAGTATTCCTGATGGCATTGATGCAATGGCAAGTAATATTGCGGAAAATTATGTCCCGCAGGGGATCGACACCGTAGAGAAAGTGCAAAAAAAGTATGCTCCTATAGGGGCAGCGAATGACCCTGATAATCTTAACAACGATTGGTCAAAGGGCGTAAACGGCATTCTTTCTGATCTATTGGGAAACTCGCACAAGGGAATAGATACCGGGTACAGCTTTTTTAAAGGCTGGGAGAGCCGAGTCACTTCACGTTTTGGAGATAAAGAGGGATTTCGTTCGAAGCCCCATGGTGGACTCGACATCAACGGAGAACAAGGGGATGCTTTGGATGCACTATCATCAGGCAAAGTATCTTTTATAAAAATGGACGATGGCGGGCCGAACGACCCGGATGGAAAGGCAAACACAACACCAGGTGGATCGACGGTCGGAATTAAGATGTCTGACGGAAACACCTATTATTACGCACATATGTCTGCTGTCAATTCTAAGCTGAAGGTCGGGGACAATATTGCAGCTGGAGAATGGCTTGGGAATATGGGCGGCGATAAGGGAGCAGCAGGGAGCGGCAGTTCTACAACAGGCAGTCACTTGCATCTAGGATACATGAACAAAGACGGTGTTTTGATGGACCCGGTTAGTCTGTTGAACAGCCTCAACGCGGGCGATAGCGATATCGGGAAAATGAATCCTGAGCAGTTTGTTACGTCATCCCGAACGCCATTCGGATCTAGCAGCTCCCCGAGCCAGCAAGTTGTTACAACGAAGTCTGAAATTACTGTTAAGCTGGACCTTACTGGCGAAGGAGCCAAGTCACTTAACAATGCGACATTAAGTCAGCTTGAAAAACTCGTAAATCGAATTGTAACCGAGCGGGAGCGGCAACTCCTCCGGATGTCCCCAACAAAGGCGGGATACTCATGATCGAACGATATAATTGGGCGCCGGTTGGCGGCGTAGTTGGAAAGCGGCATGTCCCTATTGTCCGGGTCAGCTTCCACACCGAAAAGGCGTGTTACCAACTCAAGGGAGAAATCACCGTAGATAGCGACAACACAGACCCCACCAGCCAGGTGCTTTCGGTCACGACCCAAAAAACAATGGATGCGCCTGCCGGAGCAATCAGCATTACCTTGGCCGGCGATAAATGGTTCCGGTCGCAACTCATAATGCCAAACGACCTGGTTGTTGTGCAAATGGGCTATAAGACAATAAATGGCGAGGAACTCAGCACGGTCATGGTCGGTCTGGTGGATCGCATTCGCCGGACCCGCAGCGTGGAGGGCGGAATGATTACATCCGTCACTGCCCGAGATTTCGGGAAGGTGTTAATCAAGAGCAATGTTAAATTTTATCCGGAACTAGAGGGGAAGACGGAGCAAAAAAACCTCTTTTTAGCTTCCGATGGCTGGCTGAAACTGATGAACTATTTCAGGGGTGATCTTGTTTCTAAAGGGACTCCTGCTGTCATTCTGGATATTATCATGCGCTTTATTCTGCCAAAGTTGAACAATGTGGAATGGACAGTATGGGATGAGGGTAAAACTGAGCCCGTTCCGAAGAAGATCGGGCTCACGCATGTTCTGAGATACAATTTTGCCAAAATCAATATGACACTACCGCAGTTTTTCACTCTTGATCAATATGAAGGCTCCCTATGGAATCTGATGGAGCGGACATCGATCAAGCCATTTTCTGAACTCTTTGTCGATACGCGGCATCCCGATGAAGCGTGGAACAAGGGCGGAAAGCCGAGGGTTATTAATGAACCCATAGAGCAATCCTCTGACGAGAGCAAGGCGAAGTATCCGAAGGGTGAAGGGTACTATCCGTCTCCGCGCTTTTCGTTCGGTAAAGATAATAGCGTGGTTGGTGTATTTATGAGAAACACTCCATTCGATCAGGCTGCTTGGGATAAATTATTGACGCATGAGATCGGTGCGGAGGATGTTATTGATGAGGACCTCTCATACAGCGACGAGGAGCATTACAATCTCTTTTGGGCTGGGACGACGATTAATGCTCTCGGCATCGATCTTAAACGGGTATCCCCGCCTTTGGTGAATGAAAAGGCTGTGCTCCGCTACGGACTATCACCCCTTGAAGTAGAAGTGGAAGGTTTGGCGCTCAGTCAGGACGATCCGAATGCGATGACCCAATTGACCGAGATGGTTGCCGGATTGAGCGGGAAGCTGAAAGCATGGTTTGAGAATAATAATTTTTATGTGAACGGCTCCATGACAGTTCGTGGTAATGGTGCCTATAAAATTGGCCAAAGATTGAAGACCAAGGGAATTATTAAAGAATTCTATATCGAGTCCGTGACGCAGACGTTCAGCGTATACGAAGGATGGACGACAACGCTCCAACTCACGCGTGGACGTGATTTGAAACCGGGTGCTGATTCTGTGTCCGCCGCCACTTCCACTTCCCCTCAATCCGGGACTGCAGCTGGCAAGACGGCGGCCGAAGCAGTTAAGGCCAACAATTACACCGTCAAGCGAGGGGATAGCCTGTGGAGTATCGCGGCTAAGGTGTATGGGAAGGGAGACGATTGGATGAAACTTTGGGCAGCTAACAAGGATTTGCTTATCCAGCGTGATAATCGTAATGTATCTCAGCCAGGAAAGTTCATTTATGAAGGGCAAGTTCTTCAGGTGTCGGGGGGATCAAAATGAAGGATCAGGCCGCGCTTGGCGGGCAAACAACCAATCGGATGCCGTCATTCAATACATCTCGCTTTGCCCGGGTAACGAGCGCGAAAGATTACAACAAATATGGGCGTATTGAAGTTATTTTTTTGGATTACAGCGTGCCGGTTCCTGTTTGGGTAGTAGGGGATATTGAACGGGAACCCGTGGCTGGGGACAGTGTTCTCATTGGCTACATGGATGGGCGTAAGGACTGTCCGTACCTTGTAGGCTTCGTGAAGAACGAGAGTCATACGACGAACTTCGTCGTCGTGAAGAAGGATAAAATCAAGCTTCAGCTTCCCATTTTCGGTATCGGGGAGAAGGACAGCCCGGCAACCAAGGACGTAGCTGGGAACCTGCTGGACAACAGCAAGCAGGAGGAGCGCGTATACATCGAAGCCACGCCCGACCATGCGCTCATCAGTTTCCCAACTTCTGAAGACGGATCTACGGCTCCAGCCACCATCAAGGTAACAGCGGATGGTGTGGAGATAAACCACCCCCAAGCCATCAAGCATCACTCAGGAAGCAAAGGTGTGGTGCGGGTAGGGGATACTGTTTCCGTTGATGTGCCGGGGATCGGTAAGTGTACGGGCACAACAACTTCTGGCTCCAGCAAAACACTGATTGATTAGGAGGGAGTAACTGTGGCGAAAAAAGTCTTGGTGAGCGCCGCCACCTACGATCAGAAACGATTCTACCGCATGACCTTTGAATTGCGAAAGACATTACCCAGCGGAGATTCTGGTGCATTATCGTTGCATACGCTTCTGGTCAATCCCTCCGACTTTAGCCAGGATGAGCCGGGCCGTGGGAACATCATACAGACGCTCGGCGGTGCCTATGTTGCAGACTTTGGGCTGGGCCTACCCACGGTGACGTTGAGCGGGACAACTGGTTATAGGGTGCGCGCTTCCGCCGAAGGGAAAGAACGGGATGGATACGAAGAACTGAGGGATTTCAGGTCAGATATCTACCGCAAAATTCTGCTTGCCAATGATCCGCAACATGCACTCTATTGGTACAACTGGGAGGACGATGAGTATTATGAGATTCATCCGCAAAACTTCCGCCTGCAGCGTAGCAAGTCGGAGCCTACGCTGTACCGATACGAATTCCGATTTACCTGCTTACGCCGATTGACAAAAACGCGGAGGGAAGCAGCAGGGGATTACTTAAAGCGGAATCCTTCCACAACAAAGATGGCTGGGAAGTTAACATCCAGCGTTTCAAATATCGGTGAACTGCTGCTGAAGCTGACGAAAGGGGATGGATAGCATGCTGGACAGCTTTTATTTACCACAGGAAGCCATCAGTTTTGTCAACTACCCGATCCTGCGGGACGAACAAACGAACATCGAAAAAATTGTTTCATACGTTCTGCAGGTGCGCGAGTCCTTGACGGCATACAACTCGGCGACAGCCAACCTGGTGGATATTAATATGGATGAACTGGAGCAGCATCTTGCTCTTTGTCGGCAAACTTGTGAGAGTTTGGGAACGGCGGAGAAGATCCCGTTCGATGTGCTGCTGGAACTGCGATCGGTGCTGTCCACCTTTTACAGTTTACGCACGCTATATTTCGATGCTGGAAGCTCAGTAATCGGGGTGCCAGTGGTTGAGAATGGGGAGGCTGCTGCTGTGTGATAGAACACATTTTAAGTGACGCAGATACAATCCAGGGACTGGCTGTTATGTACAATGTTCCTTGGCAAACTATAGCAGATTATAATGGCTTGGAATATCCGTACACGTTGACAAGCAAAGAGGCATATAAGCAACTCCACGCTGCAGGTTATCTGCTTGTACGTCGTGAATTTACAGCATCACCGTTGACGGTATATGCCGGATCAACATTTTCAACTGAGCCTGATTCTGAAGGGGTTCAGAAGATATATGAATTGGTGGAAGACACAACCCTGGTTGCAGGTGCAGCAGAGGGTTATTTTTATGTCCGCTGTACTCAGCCCGGGAGCTTTGGGAACACCATTGCGGGCAGTGTGATCATAGCGTGGGAGATCAGGAGCAGTTTGGGTAATGTGCAACTCTCCGCGACAAATCCAACACCTTTCACCGGCGGGAATGACGCTCGCGTGCGTCTTACTGGCCAGGCTGTTTTTATAAATGCAGATGTCCAGGTGGAAACTCCTAAAATCAGTTATCTGGAACAACTTGGTGGCAGCGATTTGAAAATGACTCCTGACGGGGACTTGATCGACGATGGACTCGGGGATTGGGAGAGTGTGTCGGGTCTGGAAAATATTCAGCAGGCGATCAGCCACAGGCTCGTAACCCGGCGCGGGAGCTTGACGCAGCACCCCACCTACGGCAGCCGCCTTCATGAACTGATCGGGCAACCGCAGATACCATATATCCGCCGTTTAATCGAACTGGATATACAGGAAACACTCCTGGATGAGGAGCGGATTGAGGCTGTGGCAATCAACAGCGTGTCGATCAGGAATACAATTATTGATGTTTTGCTAGTTGTTACGGTGGCCGGCTCTCAGGAACGTGTTTCGTTATCGCTAAATACAGCCGGCCCGGCCTAAAGGAAGGTGATTGACCATGGCATTCGAGCGGAAATCTCTTGAAAATATAGTGCAAGACATGGTGGATTGGTCGCGGGGTCTCTCATCCAAAATCACGGATTACCGAGTTGGTTCCAGATCACGGACATTGATGGAAGCAGTAGCCAAAGAACTTGAGGAATTTTACGATAAAGTGTACCGCGCGACTCGAACGCTTATTGCAGAAAATATCTATACGGTGTTGGGGTTTCCTAAGCTTCCGGCTCTATATTCTACGGGTTCGGTTGTCCTGAGCCGCTCCACTCCTGCTGATGCAGACTACCTTATCGCGGCGGGAACTCAACTGCGGACAAGAGCAACGGCGCTGAAAGCCCCCGTTAGCTTTCGGACAAGCAGTGATATTATTCTGCGGATGGGTGAGACCAGCATAACCGTTCCCGTTATTTGTCTTGTGGCTGGCACGGACGGCAATGTCGATGCACTCACGATAACTGAGTTTGTATCCAAACCAGCAGGGATTGATGCGGTGTCCAACCCTGTCAGCTTTACGAATGGGAAGGAAGAGGAAACGCGGGATGAGCAGAAGAATCGGTTTCAGAAGTTCGTTTCCTCTCTTTCTCGGGGGACGCTGCCGGCTATCGAATATGGTGCAACGACCGTTCAGCTTTTATCCTCGGACGGACTGGCTATTGAAAGGGTTGTTGATGCAAGGGCGTTTGAGGATACTGTTAACCGTAAAGGAGAGGTTGACTGCTACATCTGGAACGGAGTCGGCACGGCTTCGGATGAGTTGCTTTCGGCCACTCAGCGGGTCCTGACCGGCTATTATGTAGATGGGAAGCCGGTATACGGTTATAAGCCAGCAGGCATCCAGGTCAATGTGCTGTCTGCTGCTACAAAACCGGTCAATGTTCGCATAACTCTGACCCTGAATACAGGGGTTGATTTGGAGGATATTCAAATCTATATCGAACGCGAAGTCAGTGACTTTTTTGCAACGTTGAAACAAGGGCAAACACTTATACAGACAGCGCTTGAGACCCGCATTAAGCTGCTGGATGGCGTATACGATGTCAAACTGGACCTGTCATTGGATGATGGAGACCATTGGTCAGATAGTAACATTACTGCGGAGCAGACAGAGATTCTGTTGCTTCTTCAGCCGTTGGTTTACCGATCGGGGGCGGACGGATGAAACTGCTGCGAAAACTGCTTGATAACCTTGGGGATCGCTGGAACAAGCAGCCGAAAGAGATCCCCTTTCTTGATTTGGAACTGGGGGCCGGCTTGCATAGCCGGGTAACGGTGGACGAGGGTGTACTCCACTTCCATACTGCGCCTTACCGTCCGGATCTTCCCGAGAAACAATCCATTGCTTTGAAAGGATTGGATACCGACGAATTACTGTTACTCGTCCAGAGCATGGGATATAACGCCGTCGCGGCGGCAGAGGGAACGGATGCTGGTTGTAGGCCATTGGCATTGATCGAACAAAGGGACATGTCTATCCCAGTATCATTTCCTGCCTTCAGCAGCGGGGTATGGCGCAGGCTTTACCCGCTGTATCGGGCGCTACGACAGGCAGACATGGACACGGATGCCGCCTTACGACAACTAAATCGCACAATGTCTTCAGGAAACTGGCTCGATTACTGGGCCAGTTTTTTTGCAATTCAGCGGAATCCGCGAGAGAGTGACAACCAATTTGTCCGGAGGTTTACCACTTGGCTGTTTAATCCGAAGACGAACAATATCGCCCTGCAGGAACTGCTCTCTTATCGGCTGCAGGATACCAATATTGAGGTTCGGGACCGGGCGCCGGCCGAGTTTGAATTGCTGGTCGGAACAAAATACTTGGACGATGCTTCCGATCTGCATGAAATTCTTATGGAGGCAAAGGGAGCAGGAATTCGTTACTTTCTGAATTACTTGACTCCTACCTTGGCAGAGGATTACCGAGCATATGCCTCTGATCTGCACGGCCGGCCGTTTTCAGAACTGGATGTACTCAGCAGCATCCTTAAAACGGTGCTGTCTGAAACGTACCCGACTCCTCAAGAAGAATTATCTGTGCTGGTTGGATTTGTAGAACAGCATACCTTGCCCAGTGATGGATTTAAAACGGCTTTTCGCTTGGGAGTCAGCAGATTAGGGCAGGGGAAGCTTGGCAATGAGTACACGGCTTTCCAAGATGTTATGACCGTGACGCTGCGGGCAGCCGGGGAAATCATTTTTGAGGAATCATATTGAAAGGGTGAACGCATGATGGACATGTATGAAAGGATGACGCTGCCCAAGGGGTTTGTCAGTATCTATCTGCACCGTGGAGCACTGGAGCATCGGGATATTGTTCAGGAGCTTCATATTAAAAATCTGATCGTGGCCAATGCATCGAAGTTCATAGCCCGGCGAATGCGGCCAGGTGCAAGCTGGGGAACAGGAATAACCCATCTTGAAGTAGGGACGGGATTTGGCACAGGAACCGCGCAGGCGCCGCAGCCTGAAAATCCACTCCAGGTCGCGCTGAGAACGCCGTTATTCAGAAAAGCGATCACAAGCTGGACATATCTTGATGCAAGCGGAGTAGCGACTGCGGTCGAGACAAATATTTTTAAGTTGACCACGAATTTTACTGAGAGCGAGGCGAATGGTGCTCTTGTGGAAATGGGACTGTTCGGTGGAGACGCAGAGATTACGCTTGGATCAGGCCAGATGTTCAACTATAAGTCAGTCCCGGTAATTACAAAAAACAATACCATGCAGCTCACTATTGACTGGAAACTCTCATTCTAGGGAAGGAGATGAACTGATTGGCGTACAATGGGAAAACGAACTGGACAGATGGTGAAATTGTCTATCCTGAGGATATGAACCGGATAGAGCAGGGAATAACAGACGCGAGGGGTGCGCTGGACACGCACATAGCTGACTACGTCCGGCAGCCCGCTTATGCCGCTACATCCGGTACGTCTGCCGCGTACACCGTAACCCTGTCTCCAGCGCCGATAAGCATTGGCGAAGGCTTTGGGATTACGATTGTTCCGCACGTAGACAACGGGGCCAATCCGACACTACAAGTCAATTCCCTAAATCCGGCAGCATTGAAGGATAAGAAGGGGAATGGATTGACCGCAGGTAAATTGAAGGTAGGCTACCCTTATACGTTCGTGTATGTTTCATCGGCTTTTATCTTAATGGGTGAAGGAGGTGGTGAAATTCCAAAACTTCCTAACATGTTGAAGGGCGGTAGTTTTGAAAATACGGGGGCTAATATTGTAAGCAATAGTGCGTATTCTACGACATATAGAAAGTTCGGTAGTTATTCACTTTCTGTCACTTGCCCTTTAGGATCATTAGAGAATGTGGTTTCTATCCCGACCAATATTACTACAATTGCAAATCATCAATATTATCTAAGTGTTTGGGCATATTCAACAACATCCGGTGCTTCTGCTCAAATGTATGCACGGGGGGCAGAACCAAGCGTTTCAGCCTTGCTAACCGCAAATACGTGGAACTTCATGAGCGGCATTCTAACATTCTCAACGACCACCACTGATAGCGCAAGGTTGGATAATAATACAGCATATTCAACAATTTATTATGATGGATTTATGATAATAGATTTGACAGACGCATTCGGCGTTGGAAAAGAACCTTCTAAGTCTGAAATGGACGACATGGTTCAGTCATTTGGCGGATGGTGGGATACAGACTTAGCAAATTTAACATCAGATGCAAATGCCGCAGCTAGTGAAGTATTGAGCGGTAAAACGTATTACTCAAACGGTCTCAAAAACACTGGCGCTATGGCTAGGCGTACTGGCGGAGAATTTCCCGGATATGAGCGCGCACAAACAGTTGCCTCAAATAATGGTAGAGTACATTTGTATGCCCCTCTCGGAGCCTACGTCGACCAGACTGGCGACCAAGGCGGTAATCATTTTGGAGTCTTCGCAGACGATCCGGATTTTAATTCTATCAATTTTCCGGATGATAAAAATGTTTATGGACTACAAGGGTCTATGCCTAGACGCGGGGGTTATACTAACCCAATTTCTACAGCATGGGATGGAAGCACTATGTGGGTACGTATCCCACAAGGTGCTTATCAAACCAACGGTGGAGCAGGGTATCCAGAAATTACACTGAGCGCTGCTCAGGCTAGAGCAGACGGAAATATACAGCCAGGAAATATTCGTGATAAAGTCTGGATATATGGTACACAAGGGACACTTGTGGCTGATAGTTCCGGTCGGATGGCTATCCTCTATGATCTGTATCCGGGAGCTTGGGCAACGGGTACTTGGAATATAGCTACAATACCGCAATGTAAAAATTTTATCTTTGGTGCCCATAGTGGTAGTACTTATCCAAGTCGACTTTACAGTTATGCCACCGACGGGACTGTATCACAACATCTATACTTATATGACAATCAGGGTGTTAGTGTTACTCTATTAACTTTAAACTGGGGAACAACATTAGGTATTGGTTCTATAATTTTTAATGCAGCCGCGCGGATGGTAGAAATATATAATAGCGGCATTAATGGTAATGACAGTTATTTTGGAACACGAAATCTACCGGGTAATTTCAATGTAAATGGCCCTTTGACTTTGGTGTGGGATTGTCAGCAGCCAGGTTCAGCTAGTCCATATCCAGGGATGCGACTGGATGGAATGGTATTATATGCTTAATAAAAGGAGATTAAATAAATGTCGTATTTTTTAGCTTATGATGTTAGGGAAGAAGTAGGACATATTACAGCAATATACTACGACAGAGCTAATATAGAAGGTATTGAGGGGATTGCCGTTGAAAACCTTCCCGTGCCTGAAAATAATGGGCTTATTCCGCAACTAAAAGTCAATTTAAGTGATAACACCTTGTATTATGACTATGCAAGTCCTCCTTTATCCGAAAATGCTCAAATTGCAGCATTACAGGAAGAACTGACCGGCACGCAGCTCGCCCTTGCCGACAACTACGAGCAGATGCTTGCGGCACAGCAAGATGCCACAAACGCGCAGCTCGCCCTTGCTGATCTGTACGAGCTGACACTATCGCTTCAGACGGAAGTCGCCGCATTGAAAGGAGGTGGGAGCTGATGCCTACTATTTATGCATCCCTTATTAAAAAGGGGCTAAAGACATTGGACCAGGTTCCGGTTGTGATCCGTCCAGCCGTGGAAGTTCTATTGGAAGCCTAATAGTTTTATGCGGCGCCCATTGAGGCGTTTTTATTTTGCCCTCGGTTCCCCGGGGGCTTTCATTTTGTCGTAAAGAGAGAAGGGAGCGGGAAGTTTGATTAACCATATTAGGCAGCTTGCAGTAACGATCTACACCGCAGCCGTAGGGTCCGGGAGCCGGGAGGTCGCCGCCGGTGGAATTACTTCAATGGCGGGGCTGCTTGCGACGATCACTGGCTACTTAGGCGGATGGGACAAGCCGCTTCAGGTTCTTGTCGTATGCATGGTCATCGACTATGCGACGGGTATCCTCGGGGCTGTCAAGACCAAAACAGTAAGTTCGGACATCATGTTATGGGGCGGCGTGCGTAAAGCGGTCGTCATTTTTGTCGTGGGATTGTCGGCACTCATTGACGACTGGATTCAGCCCGGGTCGCCAGTCTTTCGGACGGCTGCCATTTATTTTTACGCTGGCCGCGAAGGTTTAAGCATCGTCGAAAATCTCGGCGTTATTGGCGTATACCTACCGCCGCAGGTCCGGGATTTCTTGCTCCAGCTTAATGAGGATAAGGCCCGTAACAACCCGGCCAAGCCGGATCAAGATAAAACTGCATAGGGGTGGTTCATGTGACATTAACTTTAGAGCAAGTAAGGGCAAAGTCTGCCAGGAAGCTAGTTGGCCTGCAATCGGCTGTATTGGCCGGGGCCACTGCGCTTATTAAACGCTCCTTCGACCTTGGCATAACGATCATTATCACGCAGGGATTGCGGACCTTCGCGGAGCAGGATGCCTTATACGCTCAGGGCCGGACCAATCCCGGACAGATCGTCACCAAGGCAAGAGGCGGATACAGCTATCATAACTTCGGGCTTGCCGTTGATTTCGCGCTGCTGCTGCCGGATGGAAAGAATGTCTCGTGGGACACGCTGCGCGACGGCAACGGAGACCGAACGGCGGACTGGCTGCAGGTTGTACAAATCGCTAAAACATTAGGCTTCGAGTGGGGCGGAGACTGGAGCGGGTTTAAAGACTACCCCCATTTGCAAATGACGTTCGGGCTAGATTTGGACAGGCTGCGTGCGGGAGAACGTCCGGCGGTTGCACTGGTAAACGCTGCTTTTAAAAAAATCAATGAAAGTATAGGGGAGGCGGACGAATTGTCCCAAGCAGAAAAACAAGAGTTGGCCGCGCTGCGGTCTGAAGTTAAAGAACTTCGCGATTTGGTAGAGGGATTGACCGTCAGTAAGGATACCCTCAAAGACGAGGCTCTGAAACAAGCTTCGGAAATTAAGGAGCTGGGCGAGGCATTGCTGCACCTGACGGATACAACGCCGCCTAAGTGGGCGATAGAGGCGATACAAGCCTTTGTAAATACGCCATCTGTGCTTAATGGTAAGCCGGTTATTGATACGCCGAATAAGGTCACATTTACAGAAGCGCGCCTTATTACGATTTTGCATCGCCTCGGCTTGGCAGCGAGACAGAAAGGGGATAAATAACGATGAAGAGCAAATGGAGAAATTACGGGTTGTGGGTGTCGCTTACGGCGGCCGCGCTGCTGGGCGTGCAGACAGTTGGTGCGATCTTCGGGTTCCAGTTGGCGCCGGAGAAATATGACCAGGTAACAGCCGCAGTAAATGCAATCCTGGGTATTTTGGTTGTGCTCGGGATCGTAAGCAATCCGGAAGCGGGTAAAGGGTATTCGGATAAGCAATGATAATTATGCCCACTGGCTTCGGCTAGTGGGCGTTTTTTTGTTTATGAGACAATCAATCCCGCTCCTATTACAATCCAGGTAATAGTATTAAGCACGTAACTTCTTTCTTTCGTTCGACCATCATTAGGCGAATGAATTATTTCTTGGGTTGTTTAGCCTCGGCAAGCTGCTGCCGGAGTTTGTCCATTTCGTCGTAAAGCTTCCGGACTTCCTCAGAGTGTTTTCGTTCCGCCGCAAGTATGGCCTTCTCCTGTGCGATCTCCGAGCGTTCTGCAGCCCGTTCCAGTTCATCCTTGTGTTGCTCGGACAGTTGCTTGACACGCTCTTCCTGGGCCGATTCGAGCGCTTCAGCGGCCTTACGCTCCGCCGCCAGTTCTTCTGCTTGTTTTTCGGATATCTTCGATATTTCGGATATCCGTGCTTCTAACTCCTGTTTCTGGATAACCGCATCTTGAGCATCAGCAACCATTTTTGATAACCGCTCGATCCGCTCTTTGTTCTCGGCTAGGATTTCTTCGTTCTTCGCGTTGAGATTTTCGATATTTGCTGTGTACTTCCGCAGCTCAGTGTTATCATCTATTAACTTTCCGGACTGCTCTGCGGCCTCTTTGAGCATATTATTCAGTTCGGCGATCTCATCTTGTTGTATCGACAATTCAGCAGCGAGTCCGGTGACTTTTTCTTCATATCCATCGGCCAACTGAGTTCGTTCTGAATGTTCCGTTTGCAACATGGATGTAAAGTGTTCCAGGACGCTTTTCATGTGGTATTCAAGAGAAGAAATCTGTTTCTGGTAACCGGCGCCAAGTCCGTTCTTCATTTGCTGCAATTCGTATGTCGTCATGACATGCGCGAAGAAATCCCCCTCAAATTCGATTCCTGATTCCTTGAACAGTCTTTCGGCCAATTCTCGCGCTTCAACCGTCGGTTTGTAAAGCTTCTGCGTCTTCGCCGCTTTCTCACTCATTCAAAATGCCTCCTAGTATTATTCTTAACAGATATCTAAGATATCATGGATATCCATTTATTTAAAAGGACTTATAAGATATCTAATATTTTGGTTTGTTAGAGGGGCCGTAGCCCCGTGTTATTCATCCGCTCTCGTAACAACTCCAGCAAGTGCCTCAAGCATTTCCTTCTCAGCTCGGTCACGCGCCTCATTCGCCAGATGCTCAAAGTTCGGATGGTAATAAACCTCTGGCTTGCGTCCATCCTTCTTCTTGTGGCGAAGCTCGCCAGTCTTGACGGCGGCGTTGAGTGCAGACCGCACCTCGGCAAAAAGTCGAGTCACCACCATAACACGCGCCATTCGGACCTTCTCGACATTTGCTTGAGCGGCGGTCATTTCTCCACGACCTACCATGTCTTTTAGGTACTCAAGGTCATTCTGATTCAGCTTACTCATTTCAAATCCCTCCTGTGTATGCCCGCCAGCATAATATGATTACGCTCTGCGCAATTTGTGAATCAGTTTAACTTCTCCATCCTCGCTGGCGTCAATGATGGTAGAGAGCATCCCTTCACTGACCAGCAAAAGCGGGAAGATAACTTTCCCTGCAACTGCATAATCCAGGTATCCAGTTCGACGGCGAGGTTTCAATTCAATTCCTCCTCCGGTTATATTTAGGGGAGGAGCCTAGTGGCCCCTCCGTGACTTGCTAACTGCGGCGTTGTCTGTTAATCTGGCTGTAGAGATTGTAGGCTGTTTCTTCGGCTTCCGTTAGCGCGTATTGTCGAAGAATTTCTGCCTGTCTTTCCTTGAACTCCTCCCGGGAGCTGCGACCGAGTGCCATTCGTTCGCGGGCTACTCTCAGGAGGTGTTCTCGTTTTTGGAGCTTTTCGAAAGCTCCGGCTGTCACCTTGTCCATTTTCTCACCCCCGTTCTATACTCTAATTATACAACGAATATCGTTGAATGTCAACGAAAAACGTTGAACTTATTATCCCCTTAGTGTATATTTAGGTTGAGGTGATTACGTATGATTAGGTTGAGAATCGAAGAACTTCGGAATGCTGAGGGGTTGAGCGTCCGACAGGTCAGCAAAGCGACTGGTATCCGCTGGAACACGTTGAGCGACATGGAAAATGGAACGGCAAAACATTGGCCGCCTGAACATTTGGAAAAGCTGATGATTTTTTTTAAGCTGAACCAAATAGGAGAATTGATTGAATATGAAGCAGCAGATTCATTAGAGGATTAAGAGCGGACAAGGAGAGGGATTATGAAAGTTTCATATAAAGTCCTGGAGAGCGACGCCGACTTCCTGGCAGCATCTTTGACGCAGGTGAGAGTATCTGTCTGGTTTCGATTAGACCCCGATCCGATCGGCCACCTGATGGACTACGGCGGGGCAGTGGAGGAATATACGACAGAAACCGTTAAGATCGCTGGGAGCCGATTTTTCCGGCATCGCTTTGAGTTTAGAGCCTATGGCTAGACAGTTTACATATTGTCCCATACGTGTTATTATTGTTTTGCGCGGTACGGACGCGCCGGACGCGCATTTCATCCTCCGTGCGGGGATGTGGATTGAAATATACTTGCTTATATGCAAAACAAAACCCGATGGATATACACCTCGGGTTTTGTTTTTTTATCTTAAAGAATAATACTCCCAATCACACCTGTTGTACCGCTCCACCCGGATTTCAGACAGGGCGCCCTTGCGGATAACCACGCTCAATCCCGTGGCATCCTCTTGTCCTCCATCTTCGCCCTCAATGGTGGTCATGTAGCGTTCGATCCACTGATCCTCGGATAACTCGCGATCACCGTCCATTATAAACTCTCGGTATAGGTCTGGTTCTGTCCGAAGGAGGGCTTTGAACAGTTCGAAATCATAAATACCCACCTCAACTCCGAAGTCTTTAAACGGACCGTAATCGTGCTCGACACCAAAAAACATTATGTAGTGCATATCGTCGGCATTAGAAGAATCATTATAAACCTCAACTACATCCATGCCAGAACCTTTCATATCTCGCAACATATCCAACGCGGCTTTAACAGCATCGTCCGAATCGTTAGCGTACTTTGGGGTTGTTTCCATGATTGGAGGCGACATCATGTGCGTGCCGACATCATTAGACCATCCGTTAATCTCAAACTTACGACCGGTAATTGTGTACATTTATAATTCTCCTTCTGCCCATCCGCCTTATCGCGCCTGCGGCATCAAATTACTTCATGCGGGTCTCTTGTACGCTATCCAGCGTCATAGATCCGTCTGTGTTACGAACGTACATCTCAACTGGTACGCCGTATCCTACGTTCCAGTTAACTGCCCGGGTGTAAGCTTGAGTGTAGGCGGCGCGAGTTTCGAATACGCCGTGTTCTACGGCAATGCGACCTTTCACGATCACTTTCATGGACGCTACCTTTTTCATCACCCGGTCAAGGACGATGACAATCTTGGTTTCGCTGGCGGATGCGCGAAGCTCACTCCAAGCTTGTTTGAGCGACATGGCTATGTACTCCCGAACCTTTCCTCCGAATCGCTTTGCGGCTCTGCGTGCAATCTCCCAAGCTCTTACCATTACGTTTCTCATCATCGTTTCCTCCTTTGTTTTACTTCCTGTAAATAATATATCATAACCTGTATTTAATTTCAAGTACTTTATTTGACTTGTAGTATAAAAAATACTATTATAAATATATAAAATACAGGAAGTGATAAAATGGCGATAAGTTATAGGCCGCTGCTAGTATTACTAGCCGAACGTGGGATGAAGAAGTTGGACCTTCGGGAGCACCTTAGTTTAGGTCCCTCTACGATTGCGAAATTTGATAAGGAAGGGGAGTATGTATCGCTTGAGGTGATTGACAAACTCTGTACATTTTTCGGTGTCCAACCTAATGGCATCATTGAGCACATACCGGATAAAGAATAGTTAACAAACCCCGTCAGGCATCGTGCCCGGCGGGGATGGTTTAATGGATTGATCCGACTGTTTTTTGCTTATTTTTAGATTTGAAGTAATGCCCATCAGGACATCTTGTTGTTATCGATGTGTATACCGTATCTATGATTTGTTCTTTAATTGTTTCTTTAATCAATTTATGCCCACAGTAAGGGCATTTCTTCTTAAAAAACCCAATCATTTACAACCTCCTTCCTTGGCGTCATTTATGTAATTCGCCAATGATTTGCGATACCAAAAGTTCCGTCCTGAAGGATATTGTCCGTCTGGCTCAGGAAGTTTCCCGGCAAGATAGTGATTGCGAACAGTTGACTTATGTTTGCCGATTTCTCGCGCAATGTCCGACATATCGAATTTCTCCACTTCAGCGGGAACCTTCCACTTTTGGCGCTTATACCAGTCTTTGTAGTGTTGGTTCATCAACTTACGTTTGCACTCGCCGGAACATGTTGTACTGCCGTTGACAGGATCGAATTTTTTTCCGCATACTACGCATTTGTCACTCCTCTTGCGGCGTTTGACATTACGTGCTGGGTTAATACGATCTTTGTTGGCGCGGTAATGCTCAATCCCTGTGCTGCGATCATATTCGCTGGTATGGAGAGGCCGGCACTCTTCGCATACTTGTTGGAGTCCTGAATTTACCACATATTGCTTCCCGCAGCGCTCGCAGGTGTCGATACTTCCGATCTCTCGAACATCGCCTTTGCGCTTGCGTCGCTGATAGTCTGCTGACTGCTGGCGTTTACGTTGCTCCCTACAACCAGGGCAGTAAAAAGCTCTTGGCCCTCCTATAAATACTTCTCCACACTCCGGAGTTCTGCATACCTTAAATTGTTGATGAGAGGCTTTTTTTCTGTCCTCAGCTGTTATCTCTGCGTACTCATCTATAACAGGTTGAAAGTATTTTAACTCCAATTCTTCTCTTGCGCGCACCGCCGATTCAAAAGTTGTGTGGGCCAGCCCGTTGTAAATGGCCTTCCCTTGGAATACCAGCATGGCAGTATAAGTTCCGTTCTTATTCTTGATCACTCCGGTGTGACCGGTTTTATTATCTTTTCGCGGACTTATTTTTAGCATAGTGGCTTTAGATCCGTTGATATGCTGGTCTTTTTTTAAGCAACCACAAGATTGTGTATTCCCGGAGGTTAACCAATATCCTTCAACCGCCTTACGTGTTCCGCAGTCACATATACAATCCCAAAAAGCCTTATACGGACTAGATGGTATTGTTTTCTCAGACCGTTTCTCAACAACCAATCTACCGAAACGTTTACCGGTCAAGTCGATTCGTTTTTTCCCCATGGTCAATCCCCTGTTGATGACGAATCTTTCACCCATCGACATTTCAGCCATAGTGGCCGCCCCTCAACAAATGCATCTGGCCGGGGAATGGCACCGCGATATCCTTCCTTCATCGACCGCTTTGCCGATTGCCCGACATGTTGCTTGGTTACCCCGAGGTGTCTAGATAACCAAGCAGCGTCTACATATTGTAGGGGCGGTATTACTTTCCCGCAGGCTCTCCGAATTCTTCATCCAGAGCCTTGTTCACGGCAGCAGCCAGGTCCTCCAGATCGACAGAAGTTGCTTCGTTAACAACTTCGTCCACGGCTTCATATCCATGTTCCTCTTTCAGTTCGGCAATCCGGGCTTCCAGAGCCGTTTGATCTGTGACTACCTTGTCCCACCAGTCAAATGTGTCTTGATCAGCGATATATGTGCCGGTTTCTTCATCAAAGGTGAACTGACCGTCTGACAATGCGCCGTAGTTACCAATAAAGTCTTGAATGAAGTCAACGCCTGTGTTTTCATCAATGATACTCAATGCTTCGGATTTACCAGTTTCTTTAATCGTAATTTTCATCATTTCAATCTATCCTTTCGACCTCATCCGGTTTCTCCGGCTTATCGGTTTTCGTTTGTCCCTTGCTATGATATAAATATATCATAAAATATTTACTAAGTAAACAGGAACGGTATGCGAACACAAGAATTATTTTCCATTGCATACTTTTGAGGAATAGGCGTATAATGCAAACAAACGTTCTTATTTTTTGGGAGGCGGTTGTTATGAAAATACGAACAGGTCAAACCATCGAAATCGTATATATGGACCGGTCCGGAAAGATTACGCAGCGGAAGATCAAGGTCAAGGGTATCCGCGACGGCCGCATTCGGGCGACCTGTCTTGCCACCGGCGCGCCGCGCGTGTTTCTAACGGCAAACATACTCGCCTGGCAGCCGGTTGGTGAACGACGTGCTGTCTGACAACGCACGCAAAATGCTGCGGATTATGCATGCTTACCGCCGTCATCTCGGAGTTATGCCTCCAATGTGGCAGCTGCAGCGCAGATCCAGTCGTCGGCCAGAGCAGATTCGGGCGGCGCTTCAGGAGCTGGCCGATGAGCGATACATCCAATGGCAGCCCGGAGCTCCACTGGAGACAGTGGTCATTCTGGAAGCGTGGGAGAGGGAGGAGCCTGGCATACGGAGGCGGTCCCGGAGAAGATAGGATAGATAAAAAATAAAAAAAAAGCCATTGCTGGCTTTTTATTTGAGGTAGACAACTTTTGTTACAGTGGCGCTTTCTTTTCCGTAGCGATCGACAAGCTTGAGATCGTAATTATTTTCACCGTTTCGTAGGTTAACCGTAACTGAACCACTGTATATTTCACCGTTTCCTCTTCTTCCACCGAGCGAGTAAAGCCTTTTTTCTCCATTTACATACAACGCGGGACGAGCATCGTATTGATCAACCCACTCAAACCAAATTACAAATTCTGCATACGTAGTAGTCTGTGGATCGGGTTTGTCTAGTTTTAATTTCGGAGGAAGAATTGTAAATTCAATGCTTTTAGATATCGCTGTGGTTTTTCCAAAATACTCCGACTTTACTTCAATGTTATATTTTCCGTCTTCTACAACAAAAATGTTGGTACTAAATTCTCCATTAAAGCCCACCAAAACCTCTTCACCATTAACCGTTACAGTAGCATCTGGCTCTGTTTCTCCTTTGACTAAAATAGAAGGTTTTCCCCCAGGGAGCGTATCCTCTTTCACTACATCAACCCAAAGATTAGGCCCATTATTGGACGTTTTACTTGAGCCAGTTGGATTTGTTTTAATAGTCTGGTTTGACGGATTTGGTGATTGTTCATTTGGAGTCTCGCTTCCTCCGATGCTCTTAATCGCCCGATACAGCAAAGCAGCAGCTTCAGCACGGGAAATCGAATTGAGCGGCTTGAAAGTTCCGTCTTCGTACCCTGTGATTAGATTGTACTCGGCAGCAACGTTCACATATTTTTTGAGCTGCGGAGAAATCTTGTTTTCATCGGTAAAACGGGAGCTGTAATTCGTGGTGTCTAGTTCCATGATCTTTACCAGCGCTGCAGCGACGTCTTCGCGTGTAGCGGGTTCACTGGGATCAAAGAATGCTTTGCCTTTTGGGGGGTAATAACCGGTGAGATAATCTTTTGCTGCGGTTATGTACGGAAAGGACCATCGCGTTGCTGGTACATCACTAAAATAAACGGCTTGGGTAACAGGTTGATCGAGCGAGAAGGTGACTGCTATCATTTTTGCGAATTCTTCACGGCTGATTGAGTTGTTCGGCCGGAACGATCCGTCTTCATACCCGTTGATGACCTTTCTTTCGCTCATGCTGGTCACGGCTTGATAGGCCCAACTATCAGATTTGATATCATTGAACTGAACGATCATCGTGCCATTGTTAATGATGCCATTGTTCACGTTTATCGTGTCAGCAAGAACACTGGCGGGTGCAGCAGCAAGAGAGAGGGCGATGAACGACGATATTAGTTTGCTTTTCATAGAATAAGTCTCCAGTAAGTTGTCCCCATCGGCTGGGGGATTTGCTAAATAGTGTATTGCGACTCTATTTTAATACAAAAGTCATGTTTTGGCGATAATTGGAATCATGACTGGTACTATTTACACAAGGTGATTCTCCTTCAAAAAAATCACACGAAAATCACGAATTCGCCGAAGAGTACAAAAGATAGGAAAAGTTAATTGGGTTAAAAGCATCCATATCGGATTGTTTTAACGGTGCGCGAAGTATGTAGAAGCGCGAAAAAGTGTGCAACAAATTCTAGACAAATATGTTATAATAAAAATGTGTCGATAAAAAGTAATCTGGTTATCATATTACATGAAGGCATTAAATAATGCTGGGTCTTACGAAGCGGGCTTTTATTGAAGCTTTTTCTCTTCGCATAACTGATGTATAGCCTAAGCGGTATAATCCGCTGTGCAGGAACCATCATATATTACGAAGCGAGTTCTACTTCGCAAACCCCTTTAAGGAGGAACATTATCATGGCAATTGTTAACGTGTCTGACCAATCCTTTAACAATGAGGTTCAAGGTCAGGGTACTGTTGTAGTAGACTTCTGGGCACCTTGGTGCGGTCCTTGCAAAATGCTTGCTCCAATTCTGGATGAATTGTCCACCGAGCTGGGAGACGGCGTGAAGATCGCGAAACTGAACGTGGATGAAAATCCGGAGACGGCTTCCCGTTTCGGCGTTATGAGCATTCCAACTCTGATCTTCTTTAAAGACGGCCAGCCTGTCGATAAAGTGGTTGGTCTGAACTCCAAAGAATCGCTGAAAAACATCGTAGCCAAACACCAATAATTTTAATACCGCATTGTCCGGGCCTTTGGCCCTGCCCAGCGCCTTCGGTTCAAACCGGAGGCGCTTTGTGCGTATGAATAAGCGAATTCCGCAGGGAGAGCGGGCGTCCGCACGTATTAAGAGAAATGTGCCGAAGCACGAAGTAAAGCGACTCCCGCAGGGAGAGCGGGCGTCCGCACCTATGGTGGGCAAGCGCCAGGACGCGCCGCATGAAAGGTCCCGAGGCCGCCGCCCGTCAGGGCGGGGACCGAGAAGGGACCGCTTGATTCAAACCAGGTCACCACCCCAGGCTCAGCGCCGCTCATTCGCCCAGTTCCGGGTGTCCAGAGGGCGGAGCCCTTGGGGTCCTCCCCATTGGGGAGGATTGAGGAGGGGAAAACCACATGGACTACATGGACAACATCCGGAACAAGCTGGCGCTGCTGCCGGACCTGCCCGGATGCTATCTGATGAAGAACGAAGAAGGCACGATCATCTATGTAGGAAAGGCGAAGGTGCTGAAGAACCGCGTCCGCTCTTATTTTACGGGCAGCCATAACGGGAAAACCCAACGGCTCGTTGCGGATATCCGCGATTTTGAATACATTGTCACGGCCAGCAACATGGAAGCGCTCATTCTGGAGTGCAACCTGATCAAAAAGCATATGCCGCGCTACAACGTGCAGCTTAAAGACGACAAGACCTTCCCCTACATCAAAATTACGAATGAACGGCATCCGCGCCTTGAAGTGACGCGCCGGGTGCTGAAAGATAAAGCGAAATATTTCGGACCGTATCCGAATGCCTACGCGGCTCAACAGACGAAGAAGCTGCTTGACCGGATGTATCCCCTGCGGAAATGCGGAGCGATGCCGAAGGAAGTATGCCTGTATTACCATATGGACCAGTGCCTTGCCCCGTGCGAGAAGGAAGTGTCCAAATCCGCCTATGAAGAGATTACTCAGAGCATTTCGACCTTTCTCGGCGGCGGGCATGAAGAGGTCAAGAAGGATCTTCAGCAAAAAATGCAGGAAGCGGCGGAGGAGCTTTATTTTGAACGGGCCAAGGAACTGAGGGATCAAATCAACTATATCGAAGCCTTGATGGAGAAGCAGAACATCAACACACCGGACACGAAGGACCGCGACGTATTTGGCTATGCCGTAGATAAAGGCTGGATGTGCGTGCAGATACTCTATATGAGACAGGGAAAAATGATTCAGCGCCACTCGTCCAGCTTTCCGTTTTACGGAGAAGCTTACAGCGACTTCATGTCGTATGTGACGCAGTATTACAGCGAGAATCCGGCGCTGCCGCAGGAGATTTTGCTGCCTGAAGCGCTGCTCATAGAAGGCGCGGCATCCGTACTTCCGCCGGAGCCTGCGGATAGCGGAGCCGCGTCAGTGGACGGTCCCGCTGCTGCGGACAGCGAAGAAGCAGCGGTCCGCACGGCTGGGGCAGCCGATACCGCAGCTTACGGCAGCGGGCCAGCCCTTGACGGGGCCAAAGAAGACCCACCAGGGGAAGAGGAAGCGCCGGAGACAGCCGCAGAGACGGCGCAGCGCGCCGCCGCAGACGTGGAAGCTGCCGCTGCCGGTGTGGTGGATGCCGCAGGCGGAGCAGCGGCGCTGCAGCAGTGGCTGGGCGTCAAGGTTATGGTGCCGCGGCGCGGACTCAAGAAGCAGATGGTCCGCATGGCCTGCGAGAACGGGCGCGTGGCGCTCGAAGAGAAGTTCCGCCTGATCGAGCGGGACGAGGAGCGTACCTCCGGTGCGGCACAAGGGCTCGGGCAGAGCCTGGGACTTGAGAGCCTCAGCCGGATTGAAGCGTTCGACAACTCGAACATCCAGGGGGCGAATCCCGTATCGGCCATGGTCGTGTTCATCGACGGCAAGCCCGCGAAGAAGGAGTACCGCAAATACAAGGTGCGTACCGTGCAGGGGCCTGACGACTATGAGACGATGCGCGAGGTGATCCGCCGCCGCTATGAGCGGGTGCTGAAAGAGGATCTGCTCCGGCCGGACCTGATCGTCGTGGACGGCGGCAGAGGCCAGATTTCCGCAGCTGTCGATATTCTGGAGAACGAACTGGGTCTGTTCATCCCGGTCTGCGGCCTCGTCAAAGACGCCAAGCACAAGACCGCGGAGCTGCTGGTCGGCGACCCGCCGGAGCCGGTTCATCTCGCCAGAGACAGCGAGGAGTTTTATCTGCTCCAGCGCATCCAGGACGAAGTGCACCGCTTCGCGATTACTTTCCACCGCGAGCAGCGCGGCAAGTCGATGGTCACGTCGCGGCTTGACGCCATCCCGGGAATCGGCGAGAAACGGCGGAAGCTGCTGCTCAAGCATTTCGGATCGCTTAAGAAGATCAAAGAAGCGACGGTAGAGGATTTCCGCCCTCTGTCCATCGGCGACAAGCTCGCCCGGCAGATTCTGGAAGCGCTGAGAGACGAAGAAAAGGTATAGTCGGCGGTTGATTGACGAAAGATATTTTATACTTATTGCAGATCATAAGCACCCAAGCCAAAATGTCTTCTATCCTAATTAAACAGCCCGAGAGCGGATGCTCCCGGGCTGTTGCCTTACATCTGTATTGGGTCCGAAGCCCGCCAAATGGGAAGGCCGCCTGCTTCGGTATAATTCTCAAGCATCCCGGCAGTTAAATCGTATGCTCCGGCACCGGACCCGGACCGGGCTCCGGCCCAGGGTCCGGGGACTGCGGCCCCCGCTCCTTGCCCGGCGGATTGAACAGATACACAATATAGCCGACGAGCAGCGGTATAACAATCGTAACGACACCGGCGATCACATTCACCGGCTCGCGCATGAAGATCAGGGTGATGCCCATCAGCACGCTGTCGAACACGACATGGCTGAACATGACGGCAATAAAGCCGTACCGCAGAAAAATATAACTGAACAGCAGGCCAATCACCGTCAGCTCGATCGGGCGGGAGCTGATGGGATAGATTGGATAAAGTGTATGTCCAAACGCCCAGATAAGGGTCGTAATCAGGCTGGCGAGCAGGGTGCTGCGCACGATTTTTTTCAGCATCCGGATGCCGAACAGGCGATAGATCGCTTCCTCGGAAAGTCCGGCCAGCCACGCCACGATCGGCAGCAGCCAGGCATAGCGCATATTGTAAGGGGACTGGGAAGCATCCGTTGTCGACCAGTTATGCAGCGTGTACTGCAAAATGATGAACATCAGCGTCTGCACGCCAAGCAGCACGAACGCCCAAATATATCCGGCATAGACGCTGTCCATGAGATATCTGCCGTAGCCCGGCTCTTTGGCGCGGGGCCATGGATTCAGCCCTTCCTCTTTCCGCCACAGGCCGTTTCCGCCCACCAGCGAGAAGTAGAGCAGCGCGGACATCAGCAGACTGTACAGCGTATAAATGATGAACATGACGATGTTCGTGATCCGGGCGGCCATGTCTCCTGTGCCGGCCGTTTCGGGTAGCATATTGTAGGTGCTGATCATCATAATGACAAAATGGGCGATACTTAAAAAGACACCGCGCGCAAAAGAAGTGTGCTTCCGGCGGAGAATACTGTAGATTAACGCCAGAACGCCGAGCGCGAACGTAGGCAGCCCGTAACCGTACAGTGTAAAGCGGCCCGCGCTCGACACTTGCGATTTTACATAGTCGGTATGCCACTCCGGCGGGGAAAATCCGGGCTTGAAGTAGGATACTTCCCCTGCGGTAAACTTAAAAGCATAGCGGAGCGGAGCTTCCCCGACCTTGACCGAGCTGTCGGTATAGATCAGGCCGTAGCTGCCGGTAGAAGGAAAATTCCGTTCCAGCCGTGAAGGGTCGGCTCCCCACTTATTCAACAATGGTGCTGCAAGCCGTTCCTTCTCCTGTGGGGTTAGCGAAGCGTCGCTGACGATTTCTTCGCTCTCATCCTTGCCGGTGAGGACTGCTTCCGTCACGTTTGCTTGCTTTCCGGCTCCCGCAGGGACGCGGGTGAAGCCCGCCGTCTCGCCGGTATACATATTCAGATCGACCGCCAGATTCGCCCATTTATCCTCCTGGGAATCTAGGGAAGCATGGAAGGTGTCGTATGGATAGCGGCGGTCCAGCTTTCTGTT
Organism: Paenibacillus durus ATCC 35681; assembly: GCF_000993825.1. Classification (NCBI taxonomy): domain Bacteria; kingdom Bacillati; phylum Bacillota; class Bacilli; order Caryophanales; family Paenibacillaceae; genus Paenibacillus; species Paenibacillus durus. The sequence goes on along the minus strand of NZ_CP011114.1, from coordinate 3,700,080 downwards.
GCTGTAATCCTCCAGCAGGCTTTTTCGGGACATGTAGCCGTAAAAAGAGGAATCCGACGTATAAGTGACGATCCAATTGTCGCCGGGTTCCGGTATGTATCCAAGCTGTTCTGCCGCAAAGCGGATCGCCCTCTCGCGGGCTTCCGATTTGCTGATCGCCTGCTCGTTGCCGTAGCCTTCCTGAGTAAGTGAGGGGACGATCTGGAACATGACAAACAAGATCAGACCGATGAGGCCTGCGAAAACAAGTCTTTTGGAAATGGGCCGTTGATGCAAGGGTTGGCCGACGGGATTCATGAAAAGCCTCCTTGGTTTATGATTTCTAAAACCGTTTAACTACCTTAAAATATCACAGCCGGGATGCGAAAAGCCATTTTTTAGGCTATGAACAGTGGAATTCGCTGAAAAACGATGAAATTGCAAGCTAAATTTGATACGATCGCCTAAGAACAATGTATGATGAAAACACGCATTTTATGGACGGGGTGACGGATATGGCTTCACAAACACCGAAGGTTACCGAATTCCGCTGGCTGAAGCTGTCTCCTCCCCAAATATTGGTGATCGGCTTTGCCATCATCATATTGATCGGCGCCCTTCTGCTCATGCTGCCGGTCTCGCTGGCCCCGGGGAACACAATCGCGTTTCTGGATGCGGTATTTACGTCCACATCGGCTGCCTGCGTTACCGGATTGGTCGTTCATGATACGGGCACGTTCTTCTCAACCTTCGGACAGGTTGTCCTCATGCTGCTGATCCAGGTCGGCGGCCTGGGCTTTATGTCGATGGCGACCTTGTTCGCTCTGGTGTTCCGCCGGCGCATCTCCCTGCGGGAGCGGCTGGTACTGCAGGAAGCGATGAATCAGAGCTCCATGGAAGGCATCGTCCGGCTGATCCGCAGCGTCCTGATCTATTCGCTGGTCATCGAAGCCTGCGGCGCGCTGCTGCTTACGATCCGCTGGGCTTTTGATATGCCGCTGGGACGAGCCGCCTTCTTCGGCGTGTTCCATGCCGTCTCGATGTTTAACAATGCGGGCTTCGATCTGTTCAGCGGGTACCGCAGTCTGACAGGCTACGCCGACGACCCGGTTGTGAATATAGTTGTTATGTTTTTGATTGTCTCCGGCGGGATTGGCTTCATCGTTATGTCGGACATTATGGATTACCGGCGCAAACGCAAGCTTTCGCTGCACAGCAAGGTTGTCCTGTCCATGACCGCCGCGCTGATCGTCACCGGTGCCGTTGTTCTTTTTATATTTGAGTTTACGAATCCGCGTACCTTGGGCTCGCTCGGCTGGGGCGGCAAAATATGGGGGGCTTTTTTCCAATCCGTCACCCCGCGAACGGCCGGCGCCAATACCTTAGATATGCCGGGTCTTAGGCAGGCCTCGCAGTTTTTTATTGTGATTCTGATGTTCATCGGCGCTTCTCCCGGCTCGACGGGGGGCGGCATCAAGACGACCACGTTTACGATTATGATCGGAGCTGTGATTGCGATGCTGCGCGGACGAAATGATATCGTGCTGTTCCGCTACCGTCTGGCCCAGGAACGGGTATTCAAGGCGCTGACGATTACTCTGCTGGCCCTGCTGCTGATCGTTGCCGTCTTGATGGTGCTTTCCACCACGGAGGAGGCGCCCTTTTTGAATCTGCTGTTCGAGACGACATCGGCCTTTGCTACGGTGGGGCTCAGTTTGGGTGTTACGCCGAATCTCTCGGCGGTGGGCAAAATCCTCATCTGTCTTACCATGTTCGCCGGCAGGCTGGGCGTATTGACGCTCGCCTATGCGCTGGGACCGAAAAAGGGTAAGGAATTGTATCGCTACCCGGAAGGCAAAATGATTATCGGATAAGGGGATAACGGGAATGAAAGCACAGCAATTTGTAATCATCGGCCTTGGCCGCTTCGGAGCCAGTCTGGCGCTTGAACTGATGGAGATGGGATATGAGGTGCTCGGCATCGACCACAACGAGGAACGGGTGGAGGAGATGACCGGCAAGCTGACGCATGCCGTCATGGCGGACGCTACGGATGAGGGTGTGATGCGGTCGCTGGGCGTTCGGAACCTCGACTGCGGTATCGTGGCGATTGGAGACAATATGGAACGCAGCATCCTTACCGCCATCCTCCTGAAGGAATTGGGCGTCAAAATGGTGGTAGCCAAGGCGATCTCCATCCTGCACGGACGCGCTTTGGAGAAGCTTGGAGTGGACCGGGTTATTTTTCCGGAGCGCGATATGGGGGTTCGTGTGGCGCATCAGCTGGTGACTCCGCATCTGCTCGATTACATCGAGCTGTCCAAGGAATACAAAATCGTCGAGCTGACCGTTCCGTCCTGCATGGACGGCCAGAGCCTCGCCGAGATCAACACCCGCGCCAAGTATGGCTGCAGCATCATTGCGCTTAACCGCGGGGGCGGGGTTATCGTCGCCCCGACCGCTCACGACCATGTCAATGAAGGCGACATTATGGTTGTGATCGGCTCTAACGAGAGCATCGATCAATTTGAGGAGAAAGCGGTGAACCGCGAGGAGGCCGAGGCCTGATACATTTGGCGGCTGACAAAAGCGCAGCGAGCGAGCTCTACCGGAATTAATTAGGCTGGCGCTCGTTTTCCACTTTTCCTGAAAATTTCCATACCAACGGGAGACGCAGCAGATAGAAGCGATGAGAAAGACTCTCTAAGGCCGATGGTCGGCTTAAAGAGAGTCTTTTTCTCGCATGTTAGCGCCGGGGCCGAGCCGCAGATCCGCTTTATTGTTTGGCGCGGATTTCTTCGGTCATCTGCCCGATCAACTCCGCCAGGCTCCGGGAACCGAGATCGCCCTCGCCCCGTTTTCTCACGGACACATTGCCGGAAGACAGCTCGTTCTCGCCGAGAATGAGCATATACGGTGTTCTTTGCAGCTGGGCTTCGCGGATTTTATAGCCCAGCTTCTCGTCCCGCAAATCCATGTCGGCGCGGATACCGGCGTCTTCCAGCGATTTTTTCACCTCGAAGGCGTATCCGTTAAACTTCTCCGACACGGGCAGAATCTTGGCCTGAACCGGCGCAAGCCAGAGCGGGAAAGCACCGGCGTAATGCTCGGTGATAATTCCCATGAACCGGTCAAGCGAACCGTACACAGCCCGATGGATGACGACCGGACGATGTTTCTGGCTGTCTTCGCCGATATAGGAGAGATCGAATTTCTCAGGCATCTGGAAATCCAGCTGGATCGTCCCGCACTGCCAGCTCCGTTTCAGCGCATCTAGGATATGGAAATCGATCTTAGGACCGTAGAACGCTCCGTCCCCTTCATTTAGGCGATAGGGGATTCCGCTAGCCTTCAGACATTTTTGCAAAGCCTGTTCCGCTTCGTTCCACAGCTCTTCGGAGCCCATGGAATCTTCCGGCCGCGTCGACAGCTCGACGGTATACTGAAAGCCGAAGACCTTGTAAATATGGTCGATCATGGCTATGACGCGGCCAATCTCCTCCTCGATCTGTTCCGGCAGCACGAACAGATGCGCGTCATCCTGGCAGAAGGTGCGAACCCGCATCATCCCGCCCAGCGCTCCGGACAGCTCGTGGCGGTGAACCTGTCCAAATTCCGCCAGCCTCATGGGCAATTCCCGGTACGAATGCAGATTGTTTTTGTAAATGAGCATATGGCCCGGGCAATTCATCGGTTTAAGGGCATATTTTGTTTCATCCACATCGGTAAAATACATATTGTCCTTGTAGTGATCCCAATGCCCGGACTGCTCCCACAGCCGGTTATTCATCATCAGCGGCGTGCGCACTTCGTGATAGCCCCGTTGTCTCTGTAGTTGCCGCGCAAAATTCTCCAGCTCGTTACGGATCGTCATCCCGTTCGGAAGGTAAAAGGGCATTCCCGGCGCTTCCTCGGAGAACATGAACAGTTCAAGTTCTTTGCTGAGCTTGCGGTGGTCGCGTTTTTTGGCTTCCTCAAGGAACAACAGATGCTCATCAAGCTGCGACTTTTTCGGAAACGCGGTCCCGTAAATACGCTGCAGCATTTTATTGCCGGAGTCTCCCCGCCAGTAAGCCCCCGCGACGCTTAGCAGATTGAATGCCTTGATACGGCCTGTCGATGGAAGATGGGGACCGCGGCACAAATCAGAGAATTCACCCTGCTCGTAGATGCTGATAACGGCATCCTGGGGCAGATCAGCGATCAGCTCCAGCTTGAGCGGCTCTTTCAGCTCATCGAAGATTCGAACGGCTTCGTCCCGGCTGACCACCCGGCGGACGATGGGGAGATCCTCTTTGATTACGTTCTCCATCTCTCGCTCGATTGCCGCAAGATCACCGTCAGTCAGCGGCTTCTCTATATCGACGTCGTAATAGAATCCGTCTTCGATCACCGGCCCGATACCGAGCTTAACCGCCTGGGCGCCGTATATACGTTTGATGGCCTGAGCCATAACATGCGCTGCGCTGTGTCTGTAAATTTCCAGTCCTTCTGTGCTGTCCAGCATAACCAGCCGCAGGAGGCTGTCCTGATCGATCGGTTCACTCAGATTCCGCCAGCTTTCCGTTGAGTAGTCCTGCTACGGCCTGTTTTTTCAGTCCCGTACTGATGGACTCCGCCACTTGTTCAATTGTCGTGCATTGTGGGTACCTCCTTATTGCGCCATCTGGTAAAGTTACTTTGATTTCCATCTGTCCAGCCTCCATTTCCTGATTATTTTGGGAAAACACAAAAAACGCATCTCATCCACAAAGGGACGAGTGCGTTTAAGCTCGTGGTTCCACCCTGATTCGACCTGCGGCGCGTAATGCCCCGGCTGCTGCCGGACACTGCCGCTGCAAGTCCTCATTGGTATCCGGTAACGGGGATAACGCGGTGCCGCATACTGCCGTGAAATCTAAGCTATCATGTCACGGGTTCAGCGCCACGGCTGCAAAGGGGTAATTTACGCATCCGGTTGCCGAAGAAGCTTTCAGCCTGAGCTTCTCTCTCTGGACGGCCCGTGAAGGAAATCATGTCTTTGGTCATTACCTGATGGGTATGTTGAATTGTTGAATTGGATGGATATTACATTACCTCAGGTTCTAAGATTAAGTCAAGCGCCAATTTAGAGAGTAGCCGGCCTTCCCTCATGAAACACTTCTTCCGTCACCCGCACCAGACTCCGCGCCGCCGCGCTTAAATCACCGGTGTCGCGGTAGATCAGACAGGTGGTCCGCTGAGTCAGCTCCAGCTCCTTGATGTGCAGGGAAGCAAGCCCCCCTCCTGACAGCAGCTCCGGCCGAAGATAGGAATTGGGCAGCAGCGCCGCCGCCTTGATCGTCGGGAGCAGCCGGATAATCGCCTCGAAAGAGTCGATCTCCATGCGGATATCCGGCTGTACGCCGCTGCGCTGGAACAGATCGTCCGTCATGCGGCGGTACCAGGTTCCCTTGGAGAACAGGATCATCGGCAGAGCCGTCAGATGCTCCATTTCAAGCCTGGGAAGCTGGGCGAGCGGATGATTTCCTGCGATAACAAGCCGCAGCTGGTCCTCGAAGAGCGGGATGCAGCGCAGGCCGGATTCCGCGGTGGCGGAAGCGATCAGGCCGACCTCCGACCGTCCTTCCCGCACCGAGGTAACGATCTCATGTGTCTTGCCCGTAATCAGCTTCAGCTCGGCGGCGGGATATTTCTCCATGTATGCGTTTACGAGAGGCGGCAAAGTGGTCTGAATCGTCGTCAGACTGGCCCCAAGCGTAACGGACAGAGGCTCGCCTTGCTTGAACCTCGAGATCGCCTCCAGAAATTTAAAGCGCTGCTGCCGCTGCTCCAGAGCGTAGGTGTAAGCCAGCCGTCCGACCTCGGTCAGCTCGAGCCTTTTGCCATAGCGGTTAAACAGCGTGACACCGAGCCGCTCCTCCAGTTTGGAGATTTTGCGCGAGAGGGCAGGCTGTGACAAATTTAGTTGACGGGAAGCACGATTAAGGCTGGACTGCTCCACAACAACGGCAAAAATATCAAGGTCGTCAAACATCGCTGCACTCCTTCCGGCTGCTCTAAAGCGGACGAATCTCCTTTTTTATAGGGACTTCTCAGCGGGAATTCTTATGCATATATTTTATAACGCATAATAATTAGATTGCAATTCCCTTATAAGCCGAAAAAGAGTAACATACAAAGTGACACAGGATATTCACAATTTGTAAAAAATGAAGCAAAGCCTTGCCGGGAGCGGGAGAGGCTTGACGGGACGGGGTGTTCGGCTGAAAGCAGCCGTCAATTCCCTGTTTCAACTCCCAGCCCGAAGGTGTATGCTCATTAATGAAAACGCTGTTTTATTCGGAAAGGGGACACGGCAATATGAGAGGCTTTTATTCCAGAAAAATTCATTCCTTGCTCGGTGTAATCCCGCTCGCGTTCTTTTTCATCGAGCACATGCTGACGAATTTCTCGGCGGTGGAGAAGGGGGCAGCCGGGTTCAAGGAAAGTGTGCTGTGGCTGAACAGCCTGCCGCTCGTCTTCTTCCTGGAATTATTGTTCATCTGGGTTCCCCTGCTGTACCATGGCGTCTACGGGCTGTATATCGCCTACCAGTCGAAGCCGAACCTGAACCGCTACAATCTGGAACGGAACTGGCGTTATACATTTCAGCGGGTCAGCGGCATTGTCACGTTTATTTTTATCATATGGCATTTGTACGAAACCCGGGTGCAGGTGGCGCTTGGCAACGTTACTCATGAAGAGCTCGGCGGCGTGATGCATGATATCGTTACCCAGCCGTTGTGGCTTGCTTTTTATATCGTTGGCATCGTGGCGGCCTGCTTTCATTTCGCCAACGGGCTGTGGTCCTTCCTCGTCAGCTGGGGCATCACAGTGGGTCCCCGTTCTCAGCGGGTTTCTTCCTATTTGTGCATGGGCTTGTTCGTTCTGGTGACGTTCATGTTCCTGCTGTCGCTCGTCACGTTCCGTGACAGCGATTTCAAAACAGCTGAGGCTATTGCCCAAGCCGTAAATACTGTCATCCAATAAGGGAGTGAACCTGTCATGGCAACAGCCGATATCATTATCGTGGGCGGCGGCTTGGCCGGCCTGATGGCAACCATCAAGGCGGCGGAGGCCGGCGTTCATGTGCATCTATTCTCACTTGTCCCCGTCAAAAGATCGCACTCGGTCTGCGCGCAAGGCGGCATCAACGGCGCCGTCAACACGAAGGGCGAGGGCGACTCGCCGTGGGTGCATTTTGACGATACCGTATATGGCGGTGATTTTCTCGCCAATCAGCCTCCGGTCAAGGCGATGTGCGAGGCGGCCCCGGGCATCATCCATCTGATGGACCGAATGGGCGTCATGTTCAACCGCACGCCGGAGGGACTGCTCGACTTCCGCCGGTTCGGCGGGACGAAGCATCACCGGACGGCCTATGCGGGCGCGACGACCGGGCAGCAGCTCTTGTACGCGCTCGACGAGCAGGTGCGACGCTGGGAGGTTGAAGGATTTGTAACGAAGCATGAGAACTGGGAATTCCTCTCCGCTGTGATCGACGATGAAGGCGTCTGCCGTGGAATCGCCGCCCAGGATTTACGCACGATGGCGATCGAGACATTCCCGGCGGACGCGGTCATTCTGGCGAGCGGCGGTCCGGGGATTATTTTCGGCAAGACGACCAACTCGGTCATCAACACCGGCACAGCCGCAAGCGCCGTGTACCAGCAGGGTGTACATTACGCGAACGGGGAGTTCATCCAGATTCATCCGACGGCCATTCCCGGCGACGACAAGCTGCGGCTGATGAGCGAATCGGCGCGCGGCGAAGGCGGGCGCATCTGGACCTACAAGGACGGCAAGCCGTGGTACTTCCTAGAGGAAAAATATCCGGCCTACGGCAACCTGGTGCCCCGCGATATTGCCACCCGTGAGATTTTTAACGTCTGCGTCGATCAGGGGCTCGGCATTAATGGTGAGAACATGGTCTATCTGGACCTGTCGCATAAAGACCCGAAAGAGCTGGACGTCAAGCTTGGCGGCATTATCGAGATTTACGAGAAGTTCATGGGCGACGATCCGCGCAAAATCCCGATGAAAATCTTCCCGGCGGTCCATTATTCCATGGGCGGCATGTGGGTCGATTACAATCAGATGACGAATATACCCGGCCTGTTTGCGGCGGGCGAATGCGAATACCAATATCACGGAGCGAACCGGCTGGGCGCGAACTCGCTGGTGTCGGCCATTTTCGGCGGCATGGTGTCGGGGCCAAAGGCCGTGGAATATATCAAGGGGCTGAAAAAATCGGTACAGGACGTGTCCACTTCGGTGTTCGACAGATACCGGCGTGTGCAGCAGGAGAAATACGAATCGCTGCTCGGCATGAGCGGAACGGAGAACGCCTACGTCCTCCATAAGGAGCTGGGCGAGTGGATGACTGCCAACATGACGGTGGTCCGTCATAACGTGAAGCTTGAGGCGACCATAGGCAAAATCAAGGAACTGAAGGAGCGCTACCGTAACATTAACATGAGCGATACCTCGGGCTGGAACAATCAAGGCGTCGCCTTTACCCGTCAGTTGTGGAACATGCTGGAACTGGCGGAGGCGATGACGCTGGGCGCGCTGCTGCGCAATGAAAGCCGGGGCGCGCATTACAAGCCGGAATTTCCGAAGCGCAACGACGAGGAGTTCCTGAAGACGACCAAGGCGTCATGGACGCCGGACGGGCCGAAGATCTCGTACGAAGACGTTGACGTATCGCTGATTCCTCCACGGGTCCGCGACTATTCCAAGGACAAATAACCCTACGCTTTCGAAAGCATACGCTACCAAAACTAAGCCTACGCTTTCGAAGCGAGTTTTGCGAAGTATATTCACAGAAGCATACGCTACCAAAACTTTTAGGAGGGCAAGCATATGGCGGAAACAGCGGCAGCTCCCAAAAACGTGAAATTTATCATCACCCGTCAGGACGATCCGCAGAGCGCGCCTTATACGGAGGAATTCGATCTCTCGTACCGTCCGGGGATGAACGTCATCAGCGCCCTGATGGAGATTCAGCGGAATCCGGTCAACGCCAAGGGCGAGGCCACGGTCCCGGTCTGCTGGGAATCGAACTGCCTGGAGGAGGTATGCGGCGCCTGCTCCATGGTCATCAACGGCAAACCGCGCCAGGCCTGCGCCGCCCTGATCGACAATCTGGAGCAGCCGATCCGGGTCGAGCCGATGAGTACCTTCCCGGTTGTGCGTGACCTCGTTATCGACCGCACCCGAATGTTTAACGCGCTTAAAAAGGTAAAAGCCTGGATACCGATCGACGGAACGTACGATCTTGGGCCGGGCCCGCGCATGGCCGAGAAAAAACGGCAGTCGGCCTACGAGCTGTCCAAATGCATGACCTGCGGCGTCTGCCTGGAGGCCTGCCCGAACGTCAACGCGAAGACCGACTTTATCGGTCCGGCGGCCATTTCCCAGGTCCGCCTGTTCAACGCCCATCCGACGGGCGAGATGAACGCGGACGAACGGCTGGAGGCGCTGATGACGGATGGCGGCATCGAGGGCTGCGGCAACTCGCAGAACTGCGTCCGCGCCTGCCCGAAAGGCATCCCGCTGACGACCTCCATCGCCGAAATCAACAAGCAGACGACGAAGCATATGTTCAAACGTTGGCTGGGCGTGTAACATTCATATTCAGCGGCTGAGCATACGAAGCGGGCCGCCGCCGGGCAATGATCCGGCGGCGGCCTATTCTTTTACCTTGAATAAAAGACCGATTTGGTACAACATGGAGATGTTATGCGCTTAATGCCTGGAATTTGGATGATGCCAGCACTCGATTATTTGTTCAGGCACTGGTATAAACGGAAAAACCTCCATCTTAATTTCGCAAAAAACAAGACTTGAGGCGTTAAACGGGAAATCCTCCGCCTTATTGTCCGTTTTTCTTTATCTTCTACCAAATTGCCGGATTAAGATGGAGATTTTCCTGTCTAGACCCTAATCAAGCCCTCTTTTTGAAAAATAAGCGGGAGAATTTCCATCCCATCCATCCGAAGCCTGATTAGTGCGGCTAAGTTGGAGTGATCACTGTACGCCAATTCTATTTTTGTCAAAGGATACACTTGACGCGAAAAAGGGGAGCTGAACATGACCCACCATTATCAACAATTAAGCCCTCATGTCATAATCATGCATGCCGAGCATGAAACGGACCGTCCCATACTCGCGGCCATCGCCGGAGAGCGGCGGACCCTGCTCATGGATGCCGGCAATTCGCCGATGCATGCAGAATTGTTCCGCAAGGAGCTGGAACGGCGCGGTGTCCGTATGCCGGAGATTCTGGCGCTGACACACTGGCACTGGGACCATACCTTTGGCATGCAGGCCTGGGGCCTCCCGGTAGTGGCCCATGCGGAGACAGGCCGGGGGCTGTCTTCGCTATCGGGGCTGGACTGGTCGGACGCCTGCCTCCTGGAGTTGATTCGCCAAGGGACCATCAACGAAGGCAGCGCGGCTGATATCCGCAAGGAGTTCGGCGAAAATCGCGACATCCGAATAATCGAACCGGATATTCTGTTCCAGGACCGGATCGCCATTGATCTCGGCGGCGTTGTTTGCGAATTGGTACACGTGGGAGGGGATCATTCCTCCGACAGCTGCTTTTTGCATGTCAGGGAGGATCGTGTACTGTTCCTGGGCGATGCGCTGGGACCCTCCGTTTACGGCGGTCCGCGAAAGTATACCAGCGCTGCCTTTTTGAAGCTGCTGTCCGTGGCATACGGGTATAACTCGCATTGGTATGTGGAATCGCATGGTATTCCGATGAGCGGAGAAGAATTCCGCAGCGATCTGGCGGGCTGGGAGAAATTAGCCCGGATCGTGAAGGTGTTCGGCGATGACCGGGAACGGGTGGTCCGCGAAATGAAGGTCTTTTTGCAGTGTGATGAACTGTCCGAAGATCTGCTTCAGGGATTGGATTATTTCATGGCAGGCCAGGCAAATATGGTATAATCTCCATAACTATGCATGGAAATGGAATCTATTGGGAGGTATTTCGGTGATTTGTCGGGAGCAGGCTGGGAAGTTTGTCATGATCAAGCAGCATGACCACGGGCTGCTGGCCGGGAAATTTGCGGCGCGGTTCCATATGGAGCAGGTTCCCCGGAAGCGGAGGCTGGATGAAGTGCTGTATGCGATAGGCAATCATGACCGGGGATGGATTGATCTGGACGAGGCTCCTTTCTGGAATGATACGGCCAAGGCGCCGTACAGCTTTATCGATTTCCCCGTCGTGCCGAAGCTGACTTTCTACCGGTGGGGTCTGGACTAAATCGAGGCGGTGACCCCTTATGGAGCGCTGCTATGCAGCCTGCATTTTGAACGACTGATTGAAATATCCAGCGAGAGCAGCCCCGAACTGACGGTTTACCTTCAGGAGGAGGAGAAGCGCCGCTCCCGGATTCACCGGGAACTGGAAGCGTCCGGGGCGGCTGCCTTTGAGGCCGAGCTGTATTACGACAGCAGACTGCTGCCGTTCTGCGACGATCTCTCGCTCTATATTGGATTGAATGAACCGGGAACGCCCAAGTCCCAGGAACATCCGTGGTGGAAGAACGGCTTCTCCGGCACCGGGAAATTCGATTTTACCGGCGGACGGGTTATAACGGCAGAGTGGCGGGGAACGACGCTGCTGCTTGATCCTTACCCATTCACCGAATCATTTGAAGTGACGCTGTCAGTGCGGCGGGTGTCCCGTAGCGGGGCGGTCTCCCAGGGGCTTGCGGCAGCTTACAGCAGCACGCCTGAAACGGTGATAAGCATTACCCTAGACAAAGGGGAGCTCAAGCGACCTTAAGATTTTAGGGTCTGACGTATGTAGGGCAGGATTAGGCGAAATCGGCCTTTAGGGAATTTGGGTGACGGAAGAATCGGGTGCGAAAGGAGGGACGGCCAATGAACGAACCGGCGCAAAATAAATCTACAGTATCCCCCACAGGCGACAATTTGGCCGATTCGCCCTCCACTGGCACTGGCGGCAAAAAAATAACCCGCCGCCAGTTTCTGGCCCGCAGCGCGGCGGCGTTAATCGGTGCGGGGCTGCTGGCCGGCGGTTACAGCTGGAAGGGTGAGCCGAGCTGGTTGGAGATTAGCCGCCTAACGCTGGAATGGAAGGAGCTTCCCGCTTCTTTTTCAGGACTGAAGCTTGTCCATTTCAGCGATGTGCATCTAGGCTTTAACAAGGATGCTGGGGATGTAAAACGGCTGATACGCCATATCCGGGAGGCGGAGCCGGACCTTATCTGCTTCAGCGGCGATATTGTGGACAGCCACCCGGAGGATTTGGAAGAGTCCGTTCCTCTGTTTGCCGGTCTGACTGCTCCGCTGGGTAAATTTGCGGTGCTTGGCAATCATGATTACAAGCATGCCGAGATACTGGTCGGTCTGCTGGAAGCTGCGGGGTTCACAGTGCTGCGCAATAGGCATGCCCTTATCCGAAAAGGGAATGAATCCATTGCTGTCGCGGGGATGGAGGATTATCTAATCAACAGTCCAGGCCCTAACCCGAAGGCGGCGATGGGCGGCATTCCGCCAGGCACATTCACGGTGCTGCTCATGCATGAGCCGGATTATGCGGATTTTGTGCAGGAGTATTCCATTCAGCTCCAGCTGTCCGGGCACAGCCATGGGGGACAGATTCGCATTCCGTTGATGGGCGCTCCCTTTGTGCCGGACGGGTCGGTCAAGTATGTCAGCGGCTTATACACGGTCGGGGATCAGAGGCTGCTGTATGTCAACCGGGGCTTTGGCGAGACTTACATGCCATTCCGGTTCATGTGCCGTCCGGAGCTGACGGTATTTACGCTGCGCCGGATGGAAGGATAGCAACCATACCCGGTCATATCTTGTTACACAAATGAAATAATACCGTTATCAAACTCTAACAGTGATGGGGTAAACTGTATACATGACCCCCTTTTGAGAATATAGATTCTTGGGACCCGAGAAATCGGGTCCATTTTTTTGTGTTGAGGCTTAGCCGCTTCTTCGCTGCTTATTCAGACTTACTTGAGGCTGCTTCCGCTGCAAAGCGTTGCCGGCGCTTGGGTCCAGCCGTACCGCCCCCAGCGCCGCAAATGAAGCGATGATGCCCAGGATGAAGAAGGAGACGGTGTAAGGACCCGAGGCGCTGGATGAGCCGGTCACAACATGCGCGATCGGCTCCCCGGCGCGCAGCGCCACCGTTGCCAAGGCAATGCCGAAGGCAGCGGCAAGGTTCTGCGTGGTCGCCGCCAGCGCATTGCGCAGGCAACCGAAGCCAGCGTAAAGACCGCGATGGCCGACAGAAATACGGGCCGGGTCCCGAACCTCTCAGCCAGCCAGCCGCTGATCGGGATGAACACGGCCAACGTGACCATATAAGCGGTGACAATCAGCCCCATTTGGGCCGAAGAGACATGAAGTGCCCGGCTCATCGCGGGAACTGCCGTTGTAACGATGGTGCTGTCCAGATTCTCCATAAAATAACAACCGGCGACAAGCAAAGCGGTATTGCGGATTTTAGGAGTAATCACAAGGCGATCCCCCTTCGGCCAAAAGAACCACGGTCAATCCATTTCGAATTCATACCAGCGTTACCGGCCCAGAAGGTTCAGAGATTCCCGGTTAAAGGCGGGCAGATCATCCGGCGTGCGGCTTGTTACAATATTCCGGCTGACGACCACTTCTTCATCTTTATAGTTCGCGCCGGCATTTTTCAAATCATTACGGATCGAACGATAGCCGGTAATGTCAATGCCTTTTCCCGCTTTCCATTCGATAGGAGCAACCTCGTGACCGGCCGCCTCAAACGATTCTGCCGGACTTGTAAGCTCCACATCCTCGAACAAATCCGTTACGGTAACCGCAATTTTTTTACCCATAACGCTTCCTCCCTATTCTTTTGTATAAAAATAAAAATTGGTATTACCAATATTGGGGTTACCAATTTTATTTCGATTTTTCCGTCTTGTCAATGCGCCTCAGCCGAGCAAGTCCTTATTCAGGTAACTTGAGCGGGGAATGATTCTGCAATAGAGCGTACCGATCCGATAATCATCCGCAGTGGAAAAGGTATAATAAATGTAACAGGGAAAGGAGGGGGCAGATGGAGGAACAAGATATGGCTGGTACTCAAAGCGGTCTTCCCGAAAAACTGAGCAAACCGGCTAGACGCGCGCTTCAGGGAGCCGGATATTTGACTTTGGAGCAGCTTGCGGAAGCGGGTGAGGCGGAACTGCTGAAACTGCATGGGATGGGGCCGAAAGCGCTGGATCAATTGCGGCGGGCAATGGCGGATCAAGGTTTGAATTTTGCGGATGAGAAGCAGGAGTAAAAAAAATTAGCGGCAGCCGGGACCTGTTAAAGTGATATGCTCCCCATACGGTAGACAGGTGAAATAATAAAAAGCTTGCTACTGTGAGGGGAGCTTTTTCATGTTTAGAGGAAAATATAATGCTTTGGAGAAACTCGCCATTCTCGAAGAAGTATCGAATGGGGAAATTGGTTTTCTGGCAGCTGCGAAGAAATATGGGATTAACAAGACGACTTTAATGAAATGGCAGCGTCGGTACAAAACGTTTGGATATGAAGGGCTAGAGCCCCGTACGCATCTCCAAAGCTACAGTGCTGAGCTTAAGCTCCGGGCGGTGAAGGATTACCTTGAGGGGGGATTGTCTCAGTACCAGATCATCGATAAATACAAGATTGCCAGTACGAGACAGCTTTTCAATTGGATTAACAAGTATAATGGTCATAGCAGCTTAAAAGCCTATAAAGGGGAAGCAAAAGCTATGACAAAAGGTCGCTCTACGACTTGGCAAGAACGGATCGAGATTGTCCAGTATTGCCTGACCAATCAACATGACTACCAAAAGACAGCGGGACAGTTTCAGGTCTCCTACCAGCAAGTATACCAATGGGTGAAGAAGTTCGAAGATGGTGGTCAGGATGCGTTAAAGGATGGCCGAGGGAGAAAGAAAGCTTCGGAAGAGTTAACGGAGGCCGATCAACAGAAACTCAAGATGAAGAAGATGGAGTATGAAATTGAGCGACTTCGGGCGGAAAATGCATTCTTAAAAAAGTTAGAGGAACTCGAAAGAAGGCGACGCTAAATCAAACACGACAGGAAACGATTTACCTTGCCATCCAAGCACTTCAAAAGGATGCAGCAGTTAGCGTTCAACTTCTATGCGAAATTGCAGGAATTGCGCGCTCAAGCTATTACAAGTGGCTAAATCGCAAACCCAGTTCTCGTGAGCAGGAGAATGAGCAGTTGACCCAGGTGATGATGACCATCTATGAGAAAGTGGAGCGCACCTTTGGATACCGTCAATTAACCCTGCATATGCGAAAACAAACCGGAAAAACCATTAACCATAAGCGTGTAGAGCGGTTAATGAAGGTAATGGGAATCCAGTCTGTTATCCGGAGAAAGAAAAAGAAGTATACGAACGCCACGCCGCAGCAGGTGGCGGAGAACCTACTAAACCGTAAATTCCATGCTGATGCTCCGAATGAAAAGTGGCTCACCGATGTAACGGAATTCAAGTACGGCAATGGTCAGAAAGCGTATTTGAGCGCTATTCTCGATCTTCATGATAAATCCATCGTCTCCTATGTATTAGGGCGTTCCAATAACAATCCACTTGTATTCCAGACGTTGAACCTGGCCTTGCAAGCAGCTCCAGAAAGCAGCCCTATGCTTCATAGCGATCGAGGCTACCAATACACCTCCTTGGGCTTTAAGAAGCTCTTGAATGACAACAAAATGATTCAGAGTATGTCCCGTGTTGGGCGGTGCATCGATAACGGTCCAATGGAATCTTTCTGGGGGACCTTGAAATGTGAGAAGTATTATTTGCACAAGTACCATACTTTTGAGGAGCTTAAGAGGGACATTGAGGCCTACATCCACTTTTACAATAACGAACGGTTACAAGCAAAACTAAACGGCCTCAGTCCGATGGAATTTAGGACCAAGGCCGCTTAATTGATTTTTATTATTTGTACTGTCTACTTGACGGGGTGCAGTTCAAAGTCTCCCGAACTGCCGCTGTTGTCTTTTTCCAACCGGTCTTATTTATATGCTAACGTTCTCCGGCTCGCAAGGATTATCCGGTTCTTATAGAGGCACCTCTATTTTCTGCTTCTGCTTGTAGTAAACCCAGGAGGTAAAGCCGATCTCCTTCAGCCGGGCCGCGACCGCTTCATGCTCGTCGCCCACCCGTGAAGGCTTGTGCGCATCCGAACCGAACGTTACCTGCACACCGTAGCGCAGCGCCCGTTCCAGGATGTCGTCCGACGGGTACCAGCCGCCGCTCAGCTTTGTTTTGCCGGAGGTGTTGATCTCAATCGCTACACCGCAGTCCGCAATGACCTTCAGGCAGTCGTCAACCGGACCTGGGGCGGGAATATTCGAGAAATCAGGATAGTTGCCCTTCATGGCGTCAATATGGCCGAGAATCTGGAACATGCCGCTGCGCGCCGACTCGGAGATGAGCCGGTAATACTCCGTTTTGACAGCAACCTTTTCTTTCGTTTCGAGACCTCTCCACCGCCCTTTGTTAAAAATACTCACGCCCCCCGTGCTGTGCACGGAACCGATCACGTAGTCGAAAGGGTAGGCGTCCAGCATCTTCCGGTACGCTTCCACATGCTCTGGAAAAAAGTCGGATTCGATGCCGAGCAGAATGCCGATCACGCCCTCATATTCTTTTTTCAAGGCGAGCACTTCTTCCACATAAGCGGCGAATTCCGATTTGGCCATGGCAATATGCGGAAAGGCTTGATCGCTCGGATCTCCGAAATAGGGGGTATGATCCGAAATGCCTATGACTCCAAGCCCGGCCTTAATGCCGGCCTCAACGTAGTTCCGGATGTTTCCGTCAGCGTGGCCGCAGCGGAAATGATGAGTATGCAGGTCAAATTTCATTGAAAGAACATCTCCTTAGGCCAGATTATCTAGATGATGCCGTCTTATTCCGATCCGATGAACTGCGTCTCCGGCATTCCCTTAAGATCGCTGAGGAACTGCCGCATGGCGGAGTTGACATATTTGCCTGATTTGGTGATGACGCCTACCGGGTGAGTCACTTCAAGCTCCATAATCGGAATGATCTTAAGAGTCCCGGCCTTTACTTCTTCCGCCACCGACTGCTTCGAAATAATGCCTGCGCCCAGATCCAGCTCCACCATCCGCTTCACTTCCTCGCTGCTGGTCAGCTCCATGATGACATGAGTCTGGATGCCATGCTTGGCAAACACCTCTTCGGCAAACATCCGTCCGACCGTATCGGGCGATAGCAGGATGAGCGGAGTTTCGCCCAGCACCTCGACGCGGGCTCTGCCCGGCTCTGCGGCCAGCGGATGCCTTGGAGACACGACCAGCTCAAAGGTGTCGTAATAGAGAGTGGAGGTGGTCATGGCGGGGCTGTCTCCGATCAGGTAGCCGATGCCGACATCGACAAGGCCGTTATCAACATGCTGGTATATCTGGGTAGAGGACATGGATTGGATGGACGTTTTGATATGAGGAAATTGATCCTGGAAATAAGAAAGAATGCGCGGCAGAATCTGAATCGCGATGGAGGTCGTCGTTCCCAGAATGATATGGCCCTGGGGCGTCTCGTCCAGATCGGCCAGCCTCTGCTTCAAATCGTCGACGATATTTACGATCTGCTCCGCATGCGTTAGGAATACTTGCCCCTTGTCCGTCAGCGTAACGGGCTGGTTCCGGTCCACCAGCTGGGTCTTGAACTCTTCCTCAAGGCTCTTGATTTGCGCGGAAACTGCCGGCTGGGTCAGATTGAGCAGTTCTCCCGCCTTGCGGAAGCTCAACGTTTTGGAGATCATGATAAGCGTCTCCAGTTGGCTGATGTTCATGGAATACCTCCCTTGGCCAACTCTTTGTTGACTTATCGTTTATGTACATAGTTTACGCCGAATGTTGGCATTTGATTAAATTATAGGAGATTCTACCCGGCAGGGCAATGATACCGCACACCCCTTTCTTTATTTTACTTGGGCCAATCCTTAATTTTTGGTGAATTGTACCGATATATAAGATATAATATACCCAGATCGTTGTAGGTCTTTTGGGTTATGACTTAAGTCCGGTAAAGGGAGGCACAGCGCTTAATGAAAGCCGAAGTGATTAATCCGTTTTTAAAATCTGCGTGCGTCGTAATTGAACAAGTGATTCAAGTGTCGCCGTCAGCCGGTAATTTGGGTGTAAAAGAGATTGATCTTATTGATAATCATATATGGATCAAAATAGGAATGACGGGGCAGATAAGCGGCGATATTGTCTTCGGCATCGCCGAGAATGTGGCTCTGCGCATGGTATCGGCCATGATGGGCGGCTATCCCATTTCCGAGATGGACGAGATGGGGCAAAGCGCCATTTCGGAGCTTGGCAACATGATCAGCGGCAACGCAAGCACCATTCTGTCCAATCAGGGCGTTACGGTGGATATCACGCCTCCCCAAGTTATGAAATCGGAGAATCTGGTGACATTCCTGCCCCGTAAGGCGCTCAGCATTCCGCTCGTTATGGACGGAATCGGCGAACTGGATATTCAGGTGATGATCTCTTAGAATAATGAAGAGATTGCAGTCACTTGAGTAAGAAGGAGCTGATTGTCCAGGGTGGAGCTTAAGGGTAAAGTCGCAGTCATCACAGGCGCTTCCAGCGGCATAGGTGCGCTTACGGCGCAGCTGCTCGGAGAGCGCGGAGCCATTCCGGTGCTGCTTGCCAGGTCGGAGGATAAGCTGAAGACCGCAGCGGCGGGGATAACGGGCGAATATGGACTTTACCGCTGTGATGTGAGTAGGTCCGAAGATGTGGAAGAGACATTCGTCAAGATTTTTGCGGCTTACGGAAGAGTCGATATTCTGCTCAACAATGCGGGCTACGGCAAGTTCGAAGGTCTAACGGAGATGGCGGTCGAAGAGTTCGATCAAATGATGAACGTCAATTATTTGGGCATCGTCAGGTGCACCAAGGCGGTAGTTCCGCATATGCTTAAGCGGGGAAGCGGCCAGATTGTCAATGTGGCATCGATGGCCGGAAAGCTCGGAACCTCACGGGCAACAGCCTATTCCGCAACGAAGCATGCGGTCCTCGGCTTCACGAACGCGCTGCGCCAGGAGCTTCGCCATAGCGGGATCATCGTGTCGGCGGTTAATCCGGGGCCGATTGAGACGAATTTTTTTAATGTTGCGGACCCGTCCGGCAGCTACATCAAGAACGTGGGCGGCTTTATAATGAGCCCTCAGTATGTCGCCGAGCGGATGGTGAAGCTGATGGAGAAAGGCAAGGAAGAACTCGACCTGCCGCGCCTCGCGGCCGTAGGCATTCGTCTGTACGGGCTGTTTCCGCGGCTGGCGGACAAGCTGTCCTATAAGATGCTGAACCGGAAATAATATAAAGATGAACAGGAGGGCCTTCCATTTGGTGGACAGGTCTTTTTGGCATATAATGAATGAATACTATACAGTGAAAAGGATGAATTTCCCTATGAATAAAGCTTCTTT
Source organism: Paenibacillus durus ATCC 35681 (assembly GCF_000993825.1). Classification (NCBI taxonomy): domain Bacteria; kingdom Bacillati; phylum Bacillota; class Bacilli; order Caryophanales; family Paenibacillaceae; genus Paenibacillus; species Paenibacillus durus. Next base: position 3,680,559 of record NZ_CP011114.1, on the reverse strand, counting down.
TGCGACTATCGGCATCCAGGAAGACCTTGAAGCCCGATTGTCGGAATTCGGCATCACCTCTCCTTCTCCGGTTCAGGCGGAGACCATTCCGCTGCTGCTGGAGGGCCGGGATGTGCTGGCCGCTTCCCAGACCGGAACGGGCAAGACGCTGGCCTACCTGCTGCCCCTTCTGCAGCGAATCGATCCGGAGCGGAGAACGGTTCAGAAGCTGGTGCTGGCTCCGACCCAGGAGCTGGCTATGCAAATTGTGCGCGAAGCGGAGCGCTACGGCGAGGGACGCGGCATCCGCGTGCTCGGACTGATCGGCGGAGCGGCGATAGGCCGCCAGATCGAGCGGCTGCGCGAGCATCCGCAGCTGGTCGTGGGCACGCCGGGGCGCGTGCGTGAGCTGATCGGGCTGCGCAAGCTGAAGATGCATGAGGTCGCGACGATCGTTCTTGACGAGGCAGACCAAATGTTCCAGCTCGGCGGCGCGGGCGAGCTGGAGAAGATTATCGCAAGCGCCCTGCGCAGCCGCCAGCTCGTCATGCTGTCGGCGACAATCGGACCGGAGACACGGGCGCTGGCCTCCAAGGTCATGGACGATCCGGCCGAGATCGGGATCGATCCAAATACTAAGACGGCGCGCGGACTGGAGCATCTCTACATCGCCGTAGAGGAACGGGACAAGGTGGATACGCTGCGCCGGGTGCTGCGCTATTATAACCCGCAGCGGGCGATCGTCTTCGTCAACATGGCTGAGACAATCGCCGAGGTCGAAGCCAAGCTGAATCACCTTGGACTGACGGCGGGCGCGCTCTATGGCGACGCCGACAAGGTGACGCGCAGCACGGTGCTCAGCCGCTTCCGCGAAGGCAAATTCCGCGTGCTGGTCGCAAGTGACGTGGCGGCGCGCGGGCTGGACATCGAGAATCTGCCGCTTGTGGTCAGCTTCGATCCCGCGTTCGACGCGGAGCACTATGTGCACCGGGCGGGGCGAACGGGCCGCATGGGTCGCAGCGGCCTGTCGCTGTCGATCGTCACGCCGCAGCAGACGTTCATCATGCGCAAGTTCGCGCGCGAGCTCGGCATAGCCATAAGCGAGCGCGCGCTGTACGGCGGCAAAATTCTGCCGCCGGAACAGCTGCGCGGCGGCGTAGGGCCGCGCCGCGAGAAGCCGCGCAGCGGCCAGCCGGCGGTGCGGACCGCCGGCATCCGGCCCCGCGCCGCAGCGGACGCGGGCGGCGCGGCCGGGCGCGAGCCAGCCGGCGGCGGCAGCGCCGGAGCGCGGCGCGAGGAGGCGCATGGCGGCAGCGCGCGCCAGGCGGCTCCGGGCGGCAAGCCGGGCGCCGGGCTACGCGGCGCCAAGGCGGGGGCTGCCGCTCCGGGCGGCAAAGCGCGGAGCGCGGAGCGTGAGCGGAACCGCAAGAACAAGGGAGCGCCTAAATGGCTGAAGGACAAGAAGAACAGAGGTGACGGCCAATGAGCCATACCCCCGTGCTGCAGATTACGGGCCTGACCGGCGGTTACAGCCTGAACAAGCCGGTGCTGCACGATATTTCCCTGCAGGTTCAGCCGGGAGAAATGGTTGGGCTGATCGGCCTGAACGGAGCCGGCAAGAGCACTACAATGAAGCATATTCTCGGCCTGATGACGCCGCATAAAGGCGGGATTGCCGTACAGGGCAGAACGCGTGATAAAGATTCGGAAGGATATCACAGCGCGCTTTCTTTTGTGCCGGAGTCACCGCTCTTGTACGAAGAAATGACGGTGCGCGAGCATGTGGAATTTACGGCCAGGGCCTACGGCGTGAACCGTGCCGATTACGAAGCCCGCAGCCGCCGCCTCTCGGAGCTGTTCCGCATGGAGGATAAAATGGACAGCCTTTCCGGCCATCTCTCCAAAGGGATGAAGCAAAAGGTCATGATTATGTGCGCTTTTGTCGCAAGTCCGGCGCTGTATGTGATCGATGAGCCTTTTCTCGGCCTCGATCCGCTCGGCATCCGGTCCCTGCTGGACTTTATGCTGGAAATTAAGAAATCGGGCTCCTCCATTCTGCTCAGCTCTCATATTCTCTCTACGATCGAGAACTATTGCGACCGCTTCATCGTGCTGCATCAGGGCAGGGTCATCGCCGAGGGCACTTTGGCGGAGATCGGAGCTGCCGCCGGCAAGCCGGGCCTGCCGCTGGAGCAGCTGTTCTACGAGCTGGTCCAGGGAGGGAAGTAGCATGAATCTCAGAGAGCTGCAAGGGGAGCGGCGCAGCCGGGCCGCCGCCAAGCTCCTTCCCTATGTGGGATATATTATCCAGAGCGGTGTGGCGTTTGTGCTGATGTTCATCCTTATCGCGTTTTCGGCCTGGTACACTTCGCTGCTGAAGGATGTTCCATCCGGCGTGCCGATTCGCTGGATCATGCTGGCCGTGCTGCTGCCGGCTGCGGTTCACAGCAGCTTCCGTACCTATCTGCAGCCGGCCGATGCGGTCTTCCTGCTGCCGCAGGAGCACCGGATGAAGGAGTATTTTTCAGCGGCATGGATCAGGGGAACGGTTTGGAAAGGTCTGCGGCTCCTTCTGGTGCTGATCCTGTTGTGGCCTTTGTACATACGCACGGCGGACTCCCCGAAGTCTCTGTTTGTCACAGCCGCGCTGCTGCTTGGCGTAAAGCTTCTCTCGGCTTACGGCTGCTGGCGGGAGATGAAGATGCTCTCCCCAGCCGCTTCCGCCGGGTACCGCCTGCTGCGCTGGGCGGCCCTCGGGCTAATCATCGCCGCTTGGCTGTGGCAGCCGTTCCATAAGGGGCTTGGCTTCTCCATGCTGCTGGCGGCGGCTTATCTCGCTGCGCTTGCCGTACCCGGCCGGCATGCCGTTCCCTGGGAGCGGCTGATCGCCCTGGAGAAGGTACAGAGCGGACGGGCCCAGATGCTGCTCGGCTGGTTCGTCGAGGTTCCCGGACGCCAGCAGCGCGTCTATTCCCGCCGCTGGCTCTCCCGCTGGGGAGCGGGGCTTCCCTGGCGGAGGGACAGCGCGTACCGCTATCTGCTGACCAAAAGCTTTGCCCGCGGTGATGTCTTCGGCATTGTGCTGCGGATCGGTCTCTTGGCGCTGCTGCTGGAATGGTGGAACCGGGGCAGTCTCGTCGGCGCCGGAATCTACTTGTTCTTCCTGTTCATTACGGGCGTCCAGCTCTCGGCCTTGTCGAAGCTGCACGGGGAATCGTTCTGGCTGACGGTTTACCCGCTGCCGGAGAACAGCCGAACCCGCAGCACCGTCTCCTTCGTATTTCGGGTGCATCTGGCGTTCGCACTGTCGCTGTGGCTTCCGCTGGCGGCGGGTGGAAGCGGCGAGCTGCCCAGAGCGCTCGGCGTACTGGCCGCCGGAGTGGCGCTGACCTTGATCATCCGTCTCCGTCTGGAGCGGAAAATGCGGCGGGCGGAAGACGACGATCTCTGAGGCGGGGCGAGGGCTTTTCGCAGGCGGCCGTGTAGAGTCCATGCGGAGGCGCGCCCGCGCGTCACGCGTCAAGGGGCGAATGAAGCAAAAGGAGGACCGGCGAATGGCTCGCCGTTCCTCCTTTTCTTTTTCATTTCAGCATGAAAGTTTGAACTTTTCCGTCCCGCAGTTTGTCCGCAAACGTTCTTTCCCTTTAGATCAGCCCGCCGTTCAGATTGATATTTTTGTACAGCCGTATTTTCGCGTCCTCCAGATGCTCGCTCACCACCTGCTTTAAATCATCGTGAGACCCCGCCTTAAGGGCATCGATAATCTGCCTGTGCTGCTTAAGGGAATGAAGAACCATTTCCTTCGTAATCAGGTACGATTTCATCGCTAGGTACCGGTAGTTCATCGTGTTGTGATAAATATTCTGTATATTCCGGTTCCCGCCCAGCTTCAGAAACTCCATATGAAAATGAAGATTGTAATCTCCTTCGTGGTAGTTTTCCAGCTTCGAGGTGTTGACGACATACACGGAGGTTTCATGGATTTTTTCCAGATTCGCGGCAACCTCCTGCGTAAGCGCGGCCGTTCCTGAAGCCAGCTTCTCCACAACCCACAGCTCAATCATCAGGCGAGTGTCCATAATCTCCAGCACGTTTTCGGAAGTAATGCCGACGACAAAAGTACCAACCTTCGGTACGGTCTTGACCAATCCGTCCATTTCCAACCGGCCCAGCGCGTCGCGGATCGGCGTCCGGCTTACGCCGAGCTGGGCGGATAATTCCGGTATGGCCAGCTTGTGCTCGGGCGGGAATTCTCTTTTGATGATCAGTTCTTTTAAAATACCATACGTTTTCTCCAGCAGATTGGCATTGTCGATTCGAATCAGATTTGCCATAGAATCATTCCTTGTCCGGTTAAATAATGCTCTTAAATCATATATACAACATTTATTTAAAACCTATCCGTAGGCTTTGTCAAAGATTATTTTCCAGCAATAAATACGAAAAAATAGTATTGACAGCGAAAATCAGGCAGTGATATGATACGTGCCATAGCCGGAATAAAACCTACTAAACCTATCGACTATATAATTTCTGCTCCAACTATTTTAAATCTCTTTTTTATTTGTATGTTATATACAACATATTTCAGCTAAGGCGTCGACCGTACGAACGGAGACCTGCTATTCGGCTTTTGAAGCCGGGCAGGTTTTTTGTGTTTGTGTTCATAGTCAGGAGGAATGAGAAATGAAAAGCGTGGCCGACCGCTCTGCCGGAGTGCTTGCCATTCTGGCGGGGTGTCTTTCTCTTCGCGAAGCTTACCGTTTGTATCCTTATCATGTCACTCTTCTAGGTGGAGACCATGTGTTTCCCGCCTTCATCGGAGGCGGACTGGCGTTGGCCGGCATCTGGCTGGCGCTGTTTCCCGGAGAGGCCGTACGGCAGGAAGGCGGGGAACGAGCGATCCCCCGCTTTCTTCCTAAGACGGGTCTCATTCCGCTGTTACTGCTTATTTACACTTTCCTTCTTCCTTGGGCGGGCTATCCGGCAGCAACCTCTCTTGCCGCAGCGCTTCTCTTTCGCCTGCTGGGAGCCGGAAAATGGTGGCGCTGCGCGGTCTACGCTCTGCTGCTGACCGCCGGGCTCTACCTGATCTTTATCGAATGGCTGCATACTCCGTTTCCCGCCGGAATGGTATGGCAGTTTTCAAGGAGGTGATGAAATGAGTAATTTATCCATGCTGCTGGACGGTTTTGGACATGCGTTTACCCCGATGAACCTGTTGATGGCGGCCATCGGCGTGCTTGTGGGAACCTTTGTCGGCGTGCTGCCGGGACTTGGCCCGACCTCGTCGATCGCCATTCTGCTGCCGGTAACGGCAGTCCTTGAACCGACGCAGGCGATTATCATGCTGGCGGGTATTTATTACGGGGCGATGTACGGAGGATCGACGACCGCCATACTGCTTAATATTCCAGGCGAAGCCTCGTCCGTCCCGACCTGTCTGGACGGGTATCCGCTGGCGCAGCAGGGCAGAGGCGGACCGGCGCTGGGCATTGCGGCAATCGCCTCCTTTATCGCTGGCGTGCTGGGTGTACTTGGCCTCGTCCTGTTCGCTCCCGTGCTGGCAAGCCAAGCGCTGCGTTTCGGCCCGCCGGAAATGTTCGCCGTTCTTCTCCTGACGCTGGTCATCATGATGGGAATGAATGGGGGACGCTTCGTTAAATCGGCGGTTATGGGCCTGGCCGGCATTGCCTTGTCGCTGATCGGGCTTGGCGCGAACTCCGGCGTGTACCGGTTCACCTTGGGCTGGGGACCGCTCGAAGGGGGCCTCGATATGGTGAGCATTTTGATCGGCCTCTTCTCCATCGCCGAAGTGATGCGGGGCATATCCGAGAAGAAGACCGCGATTTCGGCCGGTAATATCGGCAGCGTCTATCCGGGCCGTAAGGACCTGAAGCAAAGCGCTTCCTCCATAGCCGCTGGCGGGCTGATCGGTTTCTTCATGGGTCTGCTTCCCGGCTGTTCGGCGGCCGTGACTTCCTTCCTGTCATATGATTTCGCCAAAAGAATCTCGCCGCGGCGCCATCTGTTCGGGAAAGGAGCCATCGAAGGGGTGGCCGCGCCCGAAGCCGCCAACAACGCGACCAGCTCTGCCGGATTTATTCCGTTGTTCGCGCTGGGCATCCCTTCTTCGCCGCCGCTGGCCGTACTGCTTGCCGGACTCATGATCTACGGGCTGAAGCCGGGACCGATGCTGTTCGAGCAGAAAGGAAGCTTTGTGTGGACTGTCATTGCGAGCATGTTCATCGGAAATGTCATGCTGCTGGTGCTTAACCTGCCGCTGGTGGGGATTTGGGCCAAATTGACCCGGGTGCCGTTCTCGATTCTTGCGCCGGTGATTCTTCTGCTCAGCATGGTCGGCGCCTACACGGTGCGCAACAATCTGTTCGATGTTCAGGTGGCCGTTGTCTTCGGCATCGCCGGTTATTACCTGCAAAAGCATGATTGGCCGATCATGCCGCTCATTCTCTGCTTCATTCTCGGTCCTTTAATGGAGCAGTCGTTTTTGCAGTCCATGGCGATTTCCGGCGGAAATCTCGGTATCTTTTTTCAAAGAGGACTGTCGGCTGCCTTCATTATCGCCGCAGCGGCCATGCTGATCTTTTCCCTGTACATGGTCCGCCGCACCAAAAAAAGAATCCGCGAGGAACGCGGCGATTCGCTCAGCATCGTCAATACTGAAGCGTAAGTGCCGTTCCAACATAATTAGGAGTGTGAACCAAGTGACAACATTGAACAAAAAGCTTTCCCCGCTGCTACCGCTAGCTCTTGCGCTGCTGTTTCTGATCTCCGGCTGCGGGGCGAACTCCGCAAAGTCCGGAGCAGGCGCGTCCGCCGGGGCGGGCGGCGAAACGGCGGTTCCCGCCGCTGCACCGGCTGCGTCTGCATCCTCGGCCTACGCCGATTATCCGAACCGGCCCATCGAATATGTGGTGCCTTTCTCTGCCGGAGGCGGCGTTGATCTGGTGGCCCGAACGGTTGCGGAAGGGCTCAGTAAGGAATGGGGGCAGCCGATTGAAATTGTCAACAAGCCCGGAGCGGGCGGCGCTACCGGCGCGCAGTACGCGCTCAAACAGGCTTCTAATGACGGCTACACGGTGCTTGCGGATAATGTGGCGAGCACGACCATGCTCCAAGCTGGATCGGCCGCGGCGCCGGTTCTCTTGAGCGACCATGAATTCGCGGCTCGCGTCGTCACGGACGCTCCTGTCTTTGTGGTCGCCGCCGACGCGCCGTGGAAGGACTTCCGCGAATTTTCGGACTGGGCGAAGGCCAACCCCGAGAAGCTGACCTGGACAAGCGTCGGGCCTGCGGGCTTCTCTACATTTGCCGTAGCCGAATGGTTGAAAGCGATCGGGGCCGATTTCTCCAAGACCCGGATGGTGGCCACCAAAGGCGCTTCCGAGTCCCTGCCTCTTGTCGCCGGAGGCAATGCGGTCCTGGCCGTTCATACCGTCAATGAGACGTCCACCCTGGTCAAAGCGGGTAAGCTGAAGGTGCTGGCGGTATTGGCTCCTGAGCGCAGTCCATATTATCCCGATGTTCCCACAACGGCGGAGCAGGGAGTGAAGGATTTGTCCGTCTCCTGGTGGACGGGCATGAGCTTCCCGAAAGGAACGCCGCAGGAGATTGTCAAGAAGTGGGCGGATGGAGTCGCCAAGCTGGCACAGGACCCTGATTTCGTCGCAAAGCTCAAGAAGTTGCAGGTTGATCCGAATGTACTGACGGGGCAGGAGTTTACGGATTTCGTGAATAAGGAAGCGCAGTATTACACAGGTCTGGCCACCGAGACGGGAATCCGCAAGTAATTCTCAATACGAAATGGGCCATCATGGGACCTGATTCGCAAGTAACAACGGGAATACGTAAGCAAATCGCAAATTTAGATTCGGAGGGAAGAATATGCATCATTTTTTGATTCATAAGCAGGGAGATCAGGTTGGCGTCGCAACGACGGACATTACCGCCGGGCAGCAGGTCGTCGGGGTCTTTATGGATGACGATTCGGAAATAACGGTGACAAGCCTTCAGGATGTTCCGCTGGGGCACAAAATATCCATCGGCGTTCTTGAAAAGGGCGGCAAAGTCATTGAATACGGCATTCCCATCGGCATTGCGCCGGAGGGGCTGACCGAAGGGGAATACGTTCATACGCACAATATTAAATCGGCGAGGTGGTAACGATGGGACAATTATTCGGATATCGCAGGGAAAACGGCAAGGTGGGCATCCGCAATCATGTGATTATTTTACCGGTTGACGACATTTCGAACGCGGCCTGCGAGGCGGTGGCGAAGGTCGTCTCCGGCACACTGGCTCTCCCCCATGCTTACGGGCGGCTGCAGTACGGAGAGGATCTGGAACTGCACTTCCGCACCATGATCGGAACAGGCAGCAATCCAAACGTCGCGGCGGTCATCGTGATCGGCATTGAACCCAATTGGACGAAGATCATCACGGACGGCATCGCCGCCACAGGCAAACCGGTGGCCGGATTCTCCATCGAAGGCTTGGGTGATCTGGAAGTAATTCGGCGGGCGTCCTGGAAAGCCAAGGAATTCGTGCAGTGGGCCACAGAGCTTCAGCGGGAGCCCGTATCTCTCTCGGAGCTTACCGTAAGCATCAAGTGCGGAGAATCGGATACGACAACGGGGCTGGCCTCCTGCCCGACGGTCGGCGAAACGGTTGATTATTTGATCGATCAGGGGGCGACCGTGTTTTTCGGGGAGACTTCCGAGCTTACGGGCGGAGAGCATCTGATTGCGGACCGGATGGCGACGGAAGAGCTGCGCGAACAATTCCAGCGCACCTATGAACGTTATGTCTCCGGATTCGCTTCCCAGGGCGTGGACCTGCTCGGCTCCCAGCCGACCCAGGGCAATATCGCCGGCGGGCTGTCCACGATTGAAGAGAAGGCGCTCGGCAATATCGAAAAAACCGGCACCAAGCAGGTCATTGGCGTACTGAAGCCTGCCGAGGCGCCGCAGAACGGCCCGGGCCTGTATTTCATGGACAGCTCTTCCGCCGCTGCGGAATGCATAACGCTCATGGCCGCTGCCGGAGCGGTCATCCACTTTTTCCCAACGGGTCAGGGCAATGTCATCGGCAACCCGATCGAGCCGGTAGTCAAAATATCGGCCAATCCGAAGACGGTCAAGCTGATGGCCGAGCATATCGACGTCGATGTAAGCCCGCTGCTGGAGCGTTCGATCACGCTGCCGGAAGCGCGGGAGCGATTGCTGGAGACGCTGGAACGGACCGTCAACGGACGTCTGACGGCGGCAGAAGCGCTGGGCCACCGGGAGTTCGTGATGACCAAGCTGTATCCGAGCGCGTGAATAAAGATAAATGAACGGGGAGGCGTAACGTTCGTATGACAGCAAAGCGCTATGACAGCGGGAAGCTCAATGACTTTGTACAATCGGTACTGATCTCCTTGAATGTGCCTGAGGAGGACGCGTTCATTACGGCCGATTCCCTGGTCCGAGCCGATTTGGAAGGGCACGGGAGCCATGGCGTCAGCAGACTGCCGGTCTACTTCCGGCGCATTCAGGAAGGAAGGATCAATGCCGCGTCCAAAATTACGGCCGAGCGTCACGGTTCGGTGCTGACTGTGGACGGAGGGAACGGGCTGGGCCAAGCAGTGGCCGTTCGGGCTTTGCGGGAGGGGATACCCATCGCCCGGGAGCAGGGGCTCGCGGCCGTGTTCGTACACGGAAGCAATCATTTCGGAACGGCGGCCTATCTTTGCCAGGAGGCGGCCAAGGAGAACATGGCGTCGGTCGTCATGACCAACTCTCCGCCGGGCATCGCCCCCTGGGGAGGCCGGTCGGCTTTTCTCGGGACGAACCCGATCGCATTCGGATTCCCATCCGGCGCCGAAGGCAAGCCGGCGATCATTGCCGACCTTTCATCCAGCGTTGTGGCGCGCGGGAAGATCATGCAGGCGCAAAAGCGGGAGCAGCCGATCCCCGAGGGCTGGGCCATCGACAGTGAGGGACGGCCGACCACGGAAGCCGGAGAAGCGCTGAAGGGAGCGATTCTGCCGCTGGGCGGAGCCAAAGGCTATGCTCTGGCACTTGCCGTGGAGATGCTGTGCGGTATCCTGACCGGCGCCTCCTTTGGTCCGCATATTGGCAATCTGTACAAAGATGGAGATAAACATGCCGATGTGGGCCATGTCATCCTGCTGTTCTCGCCGGCCCGCTGGCTGAATATGGAGGCATATTACGATACCGTCTCGCGGTTCGCAGACGAGATCAAGGAGGTACCTTTGTCGCCCGGCGCGGAGGAAATATTGCTTCCGGGAGAGCGGAGATTCCGCTCCGCCGGGCGGAATCGGCTGTCTGGAATCTCCCTGCCGGACAATGTCGTCAGTGAACTGGAGGAGCTGGCCCGGGAGGCAGGGACCCCGTTTCCTCCGCAGCTGACGCATGAAGGGGAAGAAACACGGAAGGGAAATGAAGCATGAATATCCTCGTAACGGAATGGAACGCTCCGAATGGTCTGGAATTGCTGGAGAAGGAGGGGTATCATGTACGCTATGATCCGGGTCTGTGGAACAGTCCGGAACTCGGGGAAGCGGTCAAGGAAGCGGACGCTCTGATCGTCCGCAATCAGACACGGGTAACTGAGGCGCTTATCGGGACGGCATCCCGTCTGAAGGCGATTGGACGGCTTGGCGCGGGGCTGGACAATATCGACTTGGATGCGGCGGCCTGCCGGAAGATCCCGGTCGTTACGGCGGGAAGCGCCAATGCGTCCGCTGTGGCTGAATACGTCATCGCAGCCATCTTCCATTCTGCCCGGCGTCTCGGGGAGGCGGCATCCGGCGTGCGCTCCGGAGGCTGGCCCCGGCAGCAGTTCACGCTGCACGAAATCGGCGGCAAGACGCTGGGGCTGGTCGGCGTAGGTGAAATCGGCCGACGGACAGGCGCCAAAGCAGCGGCACTCGGGATGAATGTCCTGGGCTGCGATCCGCGGCTTAAGGATGGCGGCGATGCCGCCAATACGGAGATTATCCCCGCCGATCTAAGCCGGGTACTCGCCGAAAGCGACTATGTCAGCCTACACGTTCCTTTGCTTCCGTCGACGCATGGTCTGATTGACGCTTCGGCGCTGAATCGGATGAAGCCGTCCGCTATTCTAATCAATACGTCGAGGGGAGCCGTGGTCGATGAAGACGCCCTGTACGAAGCGCTTGCCGCGAACCGGCTTGCCGGCGCCGTGCTGGATGTGCTGAGTCACGAACCGCCGCCGGAGGATCATCCGCTGCTGGCGCTTCCCTCCTGCACGGTTACGCCCCATATTGCCGGGCTGACCCGGGAATCGCAGGCTCAAATATCGGAGATTGTATCGCTGGGGGTGATCTCCGCGCTGCGGGGGCAAGTGAACCGGTAAGTACATTAATGCGGCGCCGGCTCCTGACTGTTAATTGCCAAATGCTTTGACGAACTTTATACTATGAATGATACTTCCAATATTACGCTCATATTTTCCAAGGAGGATTGTTAAAAATGGTATTCTATATCAGACTGCGTTTCCCGGCTTTGAACGCGTAATTAAATACGTTCAAAGGCTCTGTTTGGCTATACAGAGTAAACGGGATCAGTCTGTCCATTTTTAATCATCCTCTTCTTTTGTTTAGCATAAGTGAGGTTTATTTGGCGACGGCTATCTTGGCTTAAACCTTAATCGAATAGGGATGGGGCTTTTCCCGTTTACTCTGGATCACAGGCAAACCGCCTGTGATTTTTTATTTTTTTCAGAGGGAGATAAGTCATGACCAGACAATCAATAGGTGCAGCGCGTGTGAAAGAATTGGAGTCGGCATTTAAATGTCCGCTCTGCGAAAGTCCGATGAGAGTTGCCGATTGTAAAAGCCTGATCTGTTGTAGAAACCACACCTTTGATTTCTCAAAACACGGCTATCTTAACTTGTCGGCCCGTCCCGCAAGCAGAAAATACACGAAAGAATTATTTCAAGCAAGGCGCAAAATCATTACGGAATCCGGCCTCTATACTAAGATGCATGAGACGATTGCGGGAGCGATAGAGAAGCATAAGGGCGGTTCTGCCGACTCCTATACGATGGCGGATTTGGGCTGTGGGGAGGGCTCGCATTTACACCGGATTTTGGAGGAATGCGGGAGTCCGGGAATTACCGGAATCGGTCTTGATCTATCCAAGGAAGGCATTGTCATGGCTTCAAAAAAATACGAAGCTCCCATTTGGATTGTGGGCGACTTGGCCAAATCACCGCTTGCAGACCAATCGCTTAATGTCGTACTCAATATTTTGTCTCCGTCCAATTACAAGGAATTCAAGCGGATTTCGGCTCATGATGGCCTAGTGATTAAAGTCGTACCCCGCTCCGGCTACCTAAAAGAACTCAGAGAAGCCCTCTTCGGCCGCGAGGAGAATATGAGCTATCGCAACGATGAGACGGCGGCGCTGTTCAGGCAGCATTTTGTTCTAGCGGATGTGATTCATCTAAACTACATCAAAGAACTGAATCAAGCGGAACTCGGAAATATGGTGCGCATGACCCCACTTTCCTGGTCCAGCAATAAGACGCGGATCGACGGCTATATTAACCGGGATTATGCTGAGATCACCGTGGATCTGGATATTTTGATTGGAGTAAGTACTGATTCTGGATGAGCCGACTTATCAAAAGTATGAAGGCACGATTCTCCTCGTATCGCATGACCGTATGTTTATTGACCGTGTGGCCGACCATATCTATGTCATTGAGCAGTAAGCGGAGAGCCCCTCTCCGCTTCTTGTATCTCCGGCTTTAGATGATTCGCACTAACGTTGATAAATGGTTCTTAGCCGGTATGCCTTTACCGCAGCAGTGATCATATCAATGAAGATTACGATTCCGATCAAATAAATGAATCCTCCGGTGATTCTGCTCCAGTTGCCGCTCACGCTGTAGAAGGCCCCGCTCCCTGCCGGCGTTATCCCGGATTCTGCCATTTGCCGCATAAAATCGGGATTCCATATGGCCGAATCGTTGAACATGAACAGAGCCAGCACGAAATACAGCAGACTGACCAGAATTTCAAAGCCTATCAGCGCCGGCGTCCATTTCCTCGCAGCTATCTTCAGGATATCCTTCAAAATACTGAGGGCGAATACCGCCAAGATAAACGGGAGGAACCCGCGAAATACCGTTTCGTCAAAAATAGGCACAATCTTCATGGAATCGCTCTCCGGAAAATGCCATACTCCGAAGAGATTAAGCGACGAGGTAAACAGAAGCCCCAGCAGAATGGTAAAGATCAGACTGGCGATTGGGTCTGACCGTTTGATGCTTAAGCGGTGGTCAGGCAGGGGAGGCAGATCGGCTGGTTTCCAAGCGTTCCTTGCCCCCATCCCCGTTCGGATGCGTCTCGCTCCTGCATATTCGATCAACCCAAAAGTAAGAGTTACCCAGGCGAATCCCTGAATGAATCCCATAAACAAGGAAGCCAGATAATCCAGAAAATGTCCAAGCGCATCCAGAGGGGCGGTAAACATCTGGAACGCGGATGCAACCGTAACGGCAATCCCAATGGAGAGCAGCACAATCTTAAGCACAGCCAGATAGGACCCGAACACTTCCGGACTGACCAGGTATCTTCCGTACCCCCTGTATTGATCAGCCAGTTTTTGCGGATCTCCAAGCTCTAGCAGCACTTCTTCCACATCTGCGGTGGAGGCGTCCCGGCCTCCGCTGCGCTCTTCAAGCATGTCCTCGATTAATCCCTGAAGCTCCCTCTTAATATCCTCCCGCTGTCTGCCCGTCAGCCGGTGCGTTACCGCATGGATATATCGGTTAACCAGCTCCATTGCCATCGTCTCCTTTAATTAAGCTTTCAAGGCCGTCGCTCAGGCTCTTCCATTCCTTGCAGAGCTGCAGATAGACCTCTTTCCCGGTAGGACTGAGTGAATAATATTTCCTTGGGCGCGTTTCATTTGTGTCCCACGTACTTTCCAGCAATTCCTGCTTCTCCAATCTGCGCAGAAGAGGGTATAAGGTACCCGGATCAATATTTACACCCTTTTCCTGCAAAATGGTGACCAGAGAATAGCCGTAATGAGGCTCGGATAATTGGCTGAGAACGCTGATGATAATTGTTCCGCGCCGCAGCTCCTGAATTAACCCGTTGATCGTCTCTTGAATATCGGCCATATGCATCAGCTCCTGATTTCATTATACTGTGTGTCACACACTATTGTAAATGAAATAATATTATCGATTCATAATCCTATTTAAAGGAAGGGAAGGCTTGACACATAATGGTCTAAAGTAGAAAAATTAGGATTAACCGCTATATAGGAGGCTGAAGCATGAACAGCGTTAAGGGTGATGACAATCTGTCTCGGAACACGAAACTTCGCGGCACCTATCAGATTCGGAAGCCGCTGTGCCGCAGCGAGCTGTCGATTGTCTACCAGGCCCGGAGCATCCAAGGCGAGTCGGCCTTGAAGGTGGTTGTTAAGGAATTTTTTCCGGCGCTGCTGGCTGTACGGACCACTGACAAACAGGCGGTGAAGTGCCGCTCGCACTCGCTGGCAGGCAAGTACCGGGAGCTGATGGATTCCTTTTTGCAGGAAGCGGAGATTTTGAAGGAACTGAGGCATCCGGGGATTGTAGGTTATGTGGACCATTTTGAAGAGAACGGTACGGCCTATCTTGTCATGGAGTACTGCGAAGGTCAAACCCTGGACAAGCTGATCAAGGACCGGAACACCCCGGTTGATGCAGCATTCCTCCGCAGCACGCTGCTGCCGCTAATCGACGCGCTGAAGTATATTCACAAAAATGGTTTTATCCACCGGGATATTAAACCGGGAAATATTATGGTTGGAGAAGGCGGAGAGGTTAAGCTTCTGGATTTTGGATCGGCTGTAAGATATGACGGCAAAGCGCATCCGATCTTTACAACCGCCGGCTATTCGCCGCTGGAGTTCTACTCGAGCCGCTCCTGTCAGGGACCGGTCTCCGACATGTATAGTTTGGCCGCCACGGTGTACTATTGCTGTAACGGGACCCCTCCCCCAGACGTACCGAAGCGGTTGTTCCGGGACAATCTGCAGCCAGTTGCGCTCAGCGGCAGCGCTTCTTCCCCGCTGCTGTCCTTTGTCATTCGCCGGGCTCTTGCTGTGAAGCATCAGCGGCGGGTCCGTTCATTCCGCTGGTTTAAGGCTGCTCTGCAGGCGGAATATTGGCTGCACAGAGGGAAGCGTCAGCGCTCTGGAGGATAACCTTCAGGGCTGACGCTTTTCAGGCGCCATTGTACCCGAGCAGCGGAGCTCCGCTTCTTCTCCGGTTATCCTGCCCGGTTCGAATCTCCGCCGGTGTAAATGTTCGTTACCGGCTTAATCGCCTTGTAGCGAAGCTCAATTTCCGTTATTCCATCCTCGAATGTAATGTACAGTTTCTCATTGTAGGACATGACTGCCTTTTGATTTCTCGCGACCGGCGTCTTGCCGTGCTGGACCGCGCAGCGCGTATCGTGCTTGACGGTCAGCATCCCGTTTTTACCTGGCGTGAAGACGATCCGCTCCGCTTCCGGCAGGGGCTCATGCACAGCAAGCGAGTGGAACAGCTCATTTAGTGTAACCTTGCGCCCAGGGAAGGAAGTAAGCGGCCATGACTTGACCGGAACCTCGTTGCCGCTGGCCGTCGCGAGGAACAAGCCTTCAAGCTTGCCGGTGAAATCTGGCCTTGGTCTAAAGCAGAAATATAGCAGCACACCGGCGGCAATCGCCAGCAGGGCCCCGCCCAATGACCATTTTAGCACGGTATATCTGGATTCCACGGTCAGAAGCAGGACAGCGCTCGCCGTCTCCCCTTGCGGGTCCGCCGCAGTCAGTTTTAGGCCCGCCTCTCCCGTGCGCAGAGAAGACAATACCAATGTATGTCCTTCCCATTTATATCGGCCAAGATCGAAAGCTTTCTCATCTGCTGCGGAGAAGGTCAGCGGATCATTGTTGGCATCGTGAAAATAATCGTCCAGATTCAGCCGGATTTCCCCGTCCTCGCGGATGGCATGGAGCTTCCAATTCCCCGTCGCCTCAGGTCCGGTGTTCACTGCATGGACGTTATTTACTATTCCATTCCGGTAGAAAGCCGCGCCGTGCATTTTAACCTGCCATGTATATTTTCCCGTCTGCGGGAAGCTGTACTTCGCACGGAAGCTTCCGGACTTATAGACCATTGGAATCTGCTTCTTGCTCTGACCGTTCGCCGAAGTGACAACAAGCTCTGCTTTAAGCGAGGTATAGACATCTTCATTTTGGAGCGGCTGCCCGCCGCCGGTCACAAGCCGCGCTTCAAAAGCGGTCTCCTGCCCTTTTAGGGTTTCTCCCCCCGCAAGCCGGGACGCTCCGTTTCCGGCATTCTTCCCGCTCGCCCCTCCGCCAGTCATCTTGCTGTCTACTTCCAGCGCGTAGCTTCCAAGCAAATTGACTTTGATCAGATCGCCCGCCTGTCCCCGCAGCTTCAGCTTCAGCGACCCGGCTGCCGGATGGCCGATTTTCAGAATGACGTACCGGTTCGATTCATATCTTCGGATATTGTCCGAATTATAGTACAGCTGCGCCTCTTTCAGCCGATGCTCGGAGAGCAGGACGAGATTCGCTTCCTCCATGCTGGAATCGGGAATGGTCACCATTACGTCTTGGAGTGAACCAGTCGCGGTGATGCCGGCGGTCTGCATGAGCTGGGAACGAATCTGACTAGCGAAAATACGGTTGACGATTTCCGGAAGATCATCCGCGCTGCTCGTAATATATGAGCTCCCGCCGGTTTCCCCGGCAATTTGCTCCAGCTCCTTCCGGTTTACGGCTCCGTTGTGATTAAGCCCGATCGTATAGACGGGATAGTTTCTGGCCTTGGCCGATTTAATTACAGAGGCCACATCCCGGTCGGAATCCGCTTTGGTCCGTGAGCTGGAAAAAGGACCGAAGTCCGTCTCGCCATCGGAGAGCAGAATCAGAAACGGCTTTCTTCCTTCTCCCGTCCCGGAAGCAAGCAGATCCGCTCCTTTGCGGAGACCGAGGCCCAGATCCGTATATCCGGACCGTTTCAGGCTGGAAATGTCCGTTTGAATTCCCGTCCGCCGGGCCGCCACTGCAATGGAGGCGAGGGGACTAGCGGCGACAATCTGGTGATTGTAAGCGACAAATCCGACCTTGGTGCGGCTGGCGTCGCTCATGTCCATGAACATTTTCACGACTTCAGTGGCGATTCCTTCCTTGTCCGATTCTCGCATTGAATAGCTGGTATCCATAACAAACACAACGTCATATCCGGCAGGAAGGGCCGAGGAAGCAGCCTCCGCGGATCCGGTCAAACCGGCAGAAAAAAAAGTTTGAACAAAAATTAAAAATAGTACAAAAGTCACGACAGCCTTAGTCCTGTATTTCTTTAGGTTCTTCATAATCTCCTCCCTGAATTTTGACTGGATTTACCGCTATGTGCCTGAGCCCCTTGCTTTTTCGAACCATTCCCGAACCTTCGGACCGTTTAGCGGATCAAGATGGAACCCATTCCTGAATATGAACAATACCCTAAAATCTAACATTACTTTATCGGACGGCAGCATTTTGGAATGAATAGAGAATTTTGTAATAAGGTCTATTTGCATAGAAATTTTCGTAATTTCACGGAACTATGAGTCTATAGGACCTGTTTTTTATATGAATGACTTAAATTGACAAAAATAATAGGCCGTCGTTAATATTAGGTGTGAGATTGAGGAATTATCTGGAATACAATCGGCTTTTGTAGAAATTCAGGAAGAACCGCGAGACATGGGAATGTATGTTCCTTGAGTCTAACGGACGACCATACATATGCACTGAGGGAGGAGGAGGCAGCGAAATGGGTGACAAGGTCCTGGGTATTTGGCATTCGTACAGCGGATGGCGAATCGACAATATTTTGGCAATTGAGCTGCCGAACATGAATGGAGATTATCAATCAAACGAACCGCACCATTCTTTTTGAGGAGATTAATCCGGAAAAGCTTGATCTGATTACCATCGTAGGTGATGTCAAAGGGATTGACAGCTTAAGCGACGACCGCATTAAAGAGATTAACCAGCAGCTGCTGGTCCGCAGCTTCGATGAATTTCTGGACAAGTTTACCCCGACGGTATACTCGTTTTTTAACGCGGCCAACCAGAAGGTGATGTATACGCTGCGCAAGCCGGATGGCATTCCCGACGAGATGATTTCGGAGATCCGGGTGGATCAGAACAATGATTTTCTGAAAATGCTGTTTACCCTGATTGATACGAAACGCAGCCAGGGCATCACGAACGTCGATTTTAAATTCGAGAACCTGCTTGATATGATTTCGCCCAAAAAAGTGATGGATGATATCCGCCAGGTGCGCAAAGAAATTCATTATCTGTACGGGCAATATGATCAGCTGGATGAAGGCGACCCGAAAAAGCTCGATATGGGCGATAAGCTGAACGCAATGTTCGAGGAAGCGAGCCGAAACTACAACAATGTTATGGCCATGCTGCCGCTGGCGATCGAGGATATCAAGACCCGGCTTCTGCTTGGCGGAGCACAGGAAGAGAATGCGGGAGAAGCCGTTCAGATCGGCATGCTGACCATCGGCGAGGGCGGCGAGCTCAAGATTATTGAAGCGCCGAAAAGCGACAGCACAGAGCTGGTACTGCTGGATGAGAACGGGGCAGGCGATTTATCGGCCGTCTTTGGGGAGGACTATGACTCCATTACGGAGAGCCCATCCAATTACGTGAAGGATTTGGTTGTCCGTACCTTCGTACCGCTCCCTGCCGTGCATGCGGAAGTGAACACGGAGCTGGAGGTACAGAACTACAATACCTACCTGGAATTTTATAAGAATGCCAAGGATGATTTTGTTAAGACCGTTAAGCCGCTTGTCGAGAAAATTATTGGCGTCAAACTGTTCTTTGACCAGTACGCCACCAAGAACAAAGGTATGCTGCCGACGATGCTGATTGCCAACAGCAAGCTCGATATGCTCGTGAAGAGCAGCAACATCCCGCGTCTGGAGACGTTCCTTAACACCGTCAACTCGAAGAATGATTTCAGCGACACGATCTGGTTCGGCATTGTGCCATCGGTTGAACTGGAAACTGCAGGCAAAGTCAAGGTATCGCGCGAACGCTTTAAAGGCAATGAGAAGGTTGTGAAGAATGACGGGTACACGATGGAATCACTGTCCATGCTGCTTCAGGTGGTCAAGGATTACAAAATTCAAATCTTCTTCAATTTCGAATCCGGGGAAGATACGACCTTTAACAGCATGGCGACAGCGGGCATCGATAAGTATATCGACAAATGCGCCCCGCTGGTCCGCAAGGAATACAGCGAATTTGCCATTCCTTGTGTCCCGAATTTCACCATCATTCCGAAAGAGAAATCGGGCGTAATCATTGACAGCAAGATGCTGCAAACGGAGAATGGCGTGGAACTGTCCAAGGAGAAGGAAGACATTCTGAAATTGTGGATTGAAGGCGTGTATGTCGGAGCTGCTTATGTAGCCGCAGGACTCGCTGCCGCATATCAATGTCCGGAGTATCTGCGGGAAACGTTCAAAACGGTCAACAAGGACTTTCCGGGAGCGCGCTTCGACATTGAAGCGGGAGACAACAGTCTGCGCACGGTAACGACAATGGCCAAAGAGATTACAGGCTTTACGAACAGCATCAAGGATGCGATCAACCGGAAAAACTTCGGGTTTGTGTTCTCATCGGAAAATGCGCAGCTGCAGGATAAAGACATCCGCCGGATTACGGTGTACAAAGCCAGAAGTATGGCGTTATCGGAGGACGGATTCGATTCTATCTACAAGACACTGGTCAGCACGTATATCGAGCGGATTCTCCGCTACCAGACCGGGGATTTCAAGCATGAGAATATCGTCCGTTTCTTCAGTAACAACCCGAGCAGCCAAAAGAGCAAGTGGGTCGGCACAAGAGGATATATCAACTCGATCATTCAGGACGGGGATGACATCAGTTATGTGATTGATGAGAAGAACAACCTGTGCCATATCGATCTGGTCTTCAACGGCAATGTCAAGAACCTTGAAGTCATGATTACCAAGGGAACCAGCCCTGTGAAAGCGTGATGGGCACTGTGAAAAAGGTATTAAAGGCGTTTCTTAACCGATTCGCCTTTATACATAAATTCCGGCCAAGCGAAAGCTTCCCGGAAATCAAAATTTATTCTAAGGAGGAAACACAGATGGGATTCAGACTGACAATTGAAGGACAAGAAACGATTGAGGTGGGCTTGGACAATATTCAAAAGGTTGTTTATGACACAGACACACCGGATGATTCCAACGCCCGCTCCACAGACGTAGGCTCGACGCTGCGTATCAGCGGCAAAATTATTACCGCAACGGATGGAGACAAAGCAGACGACACCATGAAGCTGGCGCTCTGGTCGCTTGTACCCGCTGAGAAAGCGGATTGCTACCGCAAGCTTACTCTGGAAGTTATCGCGGCCGATCAGGTTGTGCGCAAAATTTCCTTCCCTAACGCTTTTGTTGTAGATTACAACGAAAGCTTCGGCGACACCGAAGGAGTGGGTACATTCTCGATCTTCATTAAACAGAAAAAAGACAAGACCGAGCTGGCAAAGATCGACGGCGGCTACGCGGTATAATCTCGCATTCCGTTATACAGCTAATGCCTTAGGGCAGCGGATAGGGTTGTCTTAACAGAAGCCCGTATTCCCCACCTCAGATTGGGAAATGCGGGCTTCCTAATCCGCGCAAGAAATGAAGGGGAGAGACAAGGCATGGCGGATTACTATGAACTGCTCGATGTCGGCCGGGATGCTTCGGAAGCAGAAATCAAACGGGCTTACCGTAAGCTCGCTAAAAAATATCATCCGGATACGAATCAGGGAAGCAAGGAAGCGGCGCAGAAGTTTAAGCAGATTCATGAGGCCTATGAGACGCTGCGCAGCGAAGCCTCGCGGCAGGCATACGATGTCAGGATGGAGCAGGGTCAGGAAGCGGGGAAACAGGCGGAAGGCGGCCGAACCCGCAGCGGCGGCGGCCGGACCGGAAGCGCGAAGCCGAAATCATATGCAGCTCCGGACCCGGCTGCCATGGCGGAGGAATTTGAGAAGTTTTTCGGCTTTCACCCAAAGACCGGAAAGGGCACGCCGGGAGCTTCCGGCAAGAAAGCCGGAGGCCCAGTGAATGCTGACGGACTGTTCAATCAATTTTTCGGATTCCGCAAATAACAGCGGATTTCCGGAGCAAAGGAGAGATTGACTTGGTCAAATCGGTCAGGGTCATTTGGCTGTTCATACTGGACGTCATCATTTGGGGATTGATCGCGGCCACTGCCATACAAGTGTTCCGCAGACCCGATTTTTACCCGTTGAAGGTTGGGGTAGTTGCAGGGGCTGCGTGTTGCGTGTTGCTGTATCTGTATTTGGGCAGACGCAGGGCGACAGATGCTAGGGGCGTTGAAGCTGTGGATGCCGGCAAGACGGTGACGAATAAGAAGCCGCGCCCTCGGCAGGCGGCACGTCCTCCGGTACAGGAGGTGATCAAGCTTGTTCTGCTTGATGACGACGGCGATCCGCTCAAAGAGTGGTACATCAAAGGAGAGATTTCGCTGCTGATCGGGAAAACGAATGCCCGCCAGGAGGCGGATATCGATCTGGCGGACAGCGAGTATGCTTCGCTGGTCAGCGCGGAGCATGCGGTCCTTAACCGGGTAGGCAGCGAATGGTACGTGGAGGATGTCGATTCCAGAAGCGGAACCGGACTGCGCGCGGCGAAGAAAAGCTCTGTTGACAAGCTCGAGAGCGGGACGCCTCATAGGATAGGCCCAGGGGATCTGCTGTATATCGCCAACACAAGATTGCTGGTGAAATAAGGGGGAAGAGTACATACGATGAGTTTGACAAGATGCCCGAACGGACACATGTTCAGTACACGTAAGCATGGAAATACATGTCCTTATTGCCACTCAGTGGTGCAAGCCGCGGCGGCGGGCGATCCGGCTGCGCGCCAAATTCCGCTTCCTGCGGAAGAGGATAAGACGATGCCGTATCTCGGAGAGACGACCGGCATTCATCCGGTAACCGGCTGGCTGGTGTGCATTGAAGGAGCGCAGATGGGCCAGGACTACCGGATTATGGCCGAGAAGAACTTTATCGGGCGTGCAGAAGAAATGCATATCCGTATTATCGGGGATAACACCGTGTCGCGCCGGAATCATGCCGTCATTGTGTATGATCCGAAAAAGCGCAACTTTTTTCTGCTGCCCGGAGATGCATCGGGGCTGGCTTATCATAACAATGAAGCGGTATATTCCCCGGTGGAGCTCAACGCGTACGATGTCATTCAGCTTGGGAGAAGCAAGTTTATCTTTATTCCGCTGTGCGGGCCGCACTTTGAGTGGGAGAACAACGGATAGTTCATCGGGCTGAAATCGCAAGGCCAAATGGATGCTGCGCGTTAATTGCAAGCCTGACTTTTGAGGTGAAAAGAGTGGACTATGAGAGTGCAGTTGATTTTTATATTGTTGTGGCTATAGCAGTTTGCATCATTATTGCACTGCTTATTATCCGTTTTGGATTCGTAGCGGCGATTCCGCCCCGGCGGCGGCCGGGGCAGGCCGGAGCCATCCGGATCGGCAACGGGCAGACCATTGGCCGCCGCGCCGAGCAGGACGATTATTTCGCCAGCCTGACGACGCCGGTCGGGACGCTGGCTGTGGTCGCCGACGGGATCAGCGGCCTGCAGAACGGACGGATGTCCAGCACTTTGGCGGTGACAACATTTACAAGAGAATTCGCCAAAGTGGAGCGGGCAGACGAGCTGGAAGAATACTTTGCCAGGGCCGCGCGGAAAAGCAACCGCGAAATCCTGCAAAATCTGAATGGACAGGGCGGAGGAACGACGCTGGCGGCGGCTGTAATCACAGGCGGCAAGCTGTATTACGGCGCTGTAGGCGACAGTCTGATTACCCTTTTTCGAAACGGCGAGTTCGTGCCGGTGAATTCGAAGCATACGGCGGAAACGCTGCTGGAGGAGAAGGTGCTCACCGGGGAAATGTCCCGCGAGGAGGCTGCATCCAGCCCGGTCCGCCGCCAGTTGACGAATTATCTCGGCTACGAGGGATTCGAGCGGATGGAGATCGGAGAGGACCCGTTGCCGCTTCGGGGCGATGATTTGGTCCTGCTCGCAAGCGACGGTGTACACGAAGCGCTGACAGAAATTGAGCTTGAACAAATTCTGCTGCAGCAGAAAACGCCCCAGGATATGGCGGAAGACATCATTGACGCTATTGAGGCGAAAGGGCTGCGCGGCCAGGATAACGCCACCGTAGTGATTCTGCGGGAGGACGCCTGCTGAAGTTCGGGGGGAGAAATGTAAAGGGGAAGGTAAGCATGCGCAAGGAGAACAGCCAGTTCACGACCGCCTTTGTGTCAGAAGCAGGCTCCCATATCGACAACCGCGATTATTTTGCTTATATGGAAACGGATGACATGGCTTGTTATGTTCTGGCCCACGGACTTGATACCGACCAGGAGGTAAGGAGCGCCGAGATGGCGGTAAAGGCCATACTGGAAAATTTCATGGAAAAGCCGTACATGTCAAAGCGTCGTTTGCGCGAAGGTCTGCGGGATGCGCAGGAGTGGTTGCAATTCGAGAGCCGCCGCGTACGGCTCAAAGCCAGTCTGTTGGCGGTCGTCACGGACTATACGCGCATGGTGTATGCCTCATGCGGGAATGTCAGGCTGTACCACTTTCGCGGCGGCAGGCTGAATTTCCGCAGCAGGGATCACAGTCTGGCCCAAGCGATGGCGGATGAGGGGCGTATCCCGGAGGAAGCGGCAACCGTTCATGAAGAACGCGGGAATTTGCTTGAGTATATTGGCAAACCAGGGAAAATCCGGAGCTTCTTATCCAAGAAAACCCTGTTGGCCGACGGGGACATTCTGCTGCTTGCCACCCCCGGTCTATGGGGGAACGTTGAACTGGCGGAAATGCTGGGCGCGCTGGAAGAGGCGAAGGACCCGAATGCGCTGACCGACACGCTCGAAGAGGTGCTTCTCAGCCGCCAGCTGCGGACGGTGCCGAATTACACGGCGGCGGCGGTGTACATAGACAAGATTTTTCAGGAGAAACCGAAGAACCGCCGCAAGCTGATCAAGCGGATCGCCATTGGGGCGCTGGCGCTGATGCTGGCGGGCGGCGGCGCCTGGATCTACGCGGCGAAAGCGGCGGAAAAAAAGGCCGAGGCGATTGAAGATATGATTCAATACGGAAAACAGGGTGATGACTACGCACATATGGGTGATTTCGAAAAATCGCTGAAAGCGTACAGTGAAGCCAAAAATGCGGCCACTAAAGCGAATGACAAAATCAGCAAAAAGCTGTACGTAAACAAACAGAACATTTCCCAGGCAATGGTTGACGGCGACGGATACGTGGATAAGGGTGATTTTGAGAATGCGAAAGTCAGCTATGAAAAGGCATTAAAAGCGGCGAACGTCTACCTGCCCTCCGACAGCGACGATATTGAGCACAAGCTAAAAAGTTTAGATGACTACGCCGGCATCCGAAAACAAATGGATGAAGCGGCGCTGAAATTTCAGGGTCAGGATTATATGGGGGCGCTGGCGTTATACAACAAGGCGAATACAGCGGCAACGGAAGCCGGTTATGATGCGGCGATCGAGATCATTACCAAAAAGAAACAGGAGACCCAGGACAAGATCGCGGCTTTGAAGCAGGAGATTCAGGAGATCCGCGCCGGACAATTGGAAGCCCGGGGAAAACGTTTGCTGGCGGCAGAGGATTTCGATGGAGCGATTGATGCCTACAACGACGCCGAGGAAATCTATCAGGCAATAGGAAAACTGGAGAGCGTAGTGGCCGTAGAACGTACCATTTCGAAGATTGATGATAAGAAAATGGCCAAACAGCAGGAGGAAGCGGCTGCGCTTGCCAAGGAGCAGGAAGCCGAACAGGCTGCCGCGGAAGCGGCGGCTGCCGAACAGGCTGCGGCAGAGCAAGCTGCGGCCGGACAGGCAGCCGAAGTAAATGAGGCTCCGGGCAAGGCGTCCGGGCAGCCAGCACCGGGGCAACCTGCATCCGGACAGCCTGGGTCCGGGCAGCCTGCGCCGGATGCGGCTAAGGATGCGGCTAAGGATGCAGCGGAGACAAGCGATGCTGCAGGAGGAGCTTAGAGGAACTTATAGGGTACTATGGCAGCAGCGCAAGAAGCAGCGAACTTAAGGGAGAGGAGCTGAGGGGGATGAAGGAACTTGTACAGGACCGGCTTGGCAGGATGGAGGATCTTCAGCAGCGGCAGATTTTGAAAAATCTCATGACCGGTGTGTTCCTGAATCTGGTGGAATATCAGGAAGAAATGACCCGCAAGCTGGAGCAGCGCGTCTTCCATGAAATGGAGGACGACGGCCAGCGGTACGATATCTTCGTCTCCATGTGCTCCCGGGAGGATTTCGACCCGATTCATGAGTTCCTGTACCCGATGCTGCCGTCGGATTATGCGGACAACACGGTGGATATGAGCAGCGTCGCTTCGGTTATTCGCGAAGGCGGCGAGCTGAAGCTGTTCGGGCTGTTTCTGGAAATGGAGACCGGCGAGGCGCAGCGGCTCATTCAAAGCGGTCGCGTCTTTCATGGCCAGGTCGTTACGGATGCCGGCTCTTACCGGATAGATATCCGGCTGAGACAGGACAAGAGGTATATCCATGAAATTGAAAAATTATATCATGTGTTTCTGGACAACGGAATTCCGTGGAAGACGGTGAACCATCCTTACGCGCATAAATTCGTCGATGTGCTGCTGACCGGGGGCGAAGGGGAGCCCGGATCGCATGAGGAAATCCGGGAGATTACGGTCTCGCTGGATGAGTTCGATGCTTGCAGCCGCCAGGAGGTAATTCCGCTCTGGAATGTGGAGCGGCTGTCGATGAAGAACAGCGGCTTTCCCGTTCCGGCCATTGACCGGGTGAATTATGAGCATGTGCTGTCCCTGCGCAAAACCGGTGTGGAGCACGGATATTTGGTCCGGGCCGGAGGTGAAGGGGAAGTACGCTATATCAAGCGCTCCGAGCACGAGCTGACCGTTGTGACTCCGCGCGAGAAAGCGGGCGTCTGGGAGGTGCTGAAGGTCACGAAGCCGGTAGAGACCCGGCTCGGACGGCAGCTGTACAAGCTGGTATCGAACCGCCGGCGGGACAGCTTTACCGAACGGTATGCCCGCAAGCAGGCAATGGTGGTGCGCGCCAGGGCGGAGATCGCGCGCATTGTTCACTCTTTTGAAGCTGCCGAAGTGCTGGAACTGGAAGGTGTCGAGATTGTTGAACCGGACCGGCGGGAAGCCTTGCCGCTGACCTATCCGCTCAATCCGTTTGTCAGCGATAACGTGCGCACGGAAGCAGGCAAGCTGGTCATGCGGCTCGGGTTCAAGCCTTTGGCGGGGGCACAAGGCGCGAAATCGATCCCGCCGTTTATGATCGGCGACCTGATGAGCTTTGTCGTCTCGGAGGTACAGATGTATTTTCCCGAATACCGCTGTGAAGGGGTGTGGGTATGAATTACATCTGGGATGTCGTGATGCGAATCCGCAATCTTCAGGCCGATGCCGCCGATATCCGGTTTGTGCCGGCAGAGACCTACTCGCCTTATATGGAGCTGAGTCTGCCGGAGCTGAATGCGGTGCTGCCAGGGCAGATGCTCGAAATCAACCCCTACTACCGGTTTTACGATATTTTCCGCGATTTGTACGCCCCGGATTTAACCGGCGACGAGGAACTGCGGGATACGCTGTTTGATCTTTTGATGCATTTTCTAGCGGAAATCGATTTGTATCAGGGGATGAACCGGCGGGAGTATTATATCCGGTTTGTACGGCGGGATATCGCCAGCGGGCTGTTCGGCGGCCGGATTCGCGAGTATTTCTCAAGGCTGGAGCGGGAGGAGCAGGAGACGGTGGCCGAAGGGATTTTGCGGCTGTATGAAACGGGGGAGGCTGTGCATCTGTTCAAGGAGATGATGAAGCGTCTGTTCCCCGGCTCGGTGATCTATGCCAACTGTGAAGAGAAGGACGAACTGCTCATCTATGTAGGACGGGAAGAGGATGAAGCTGCCCGCATCCGCGTCGAGCTGATTCTGGAGCTGTTCCTGCCGCCCCGCTTTCAAACGGAGCTTTATTGGAGCCGTCATTTCGGGGTGCTGGGAACGGAATCGACTATGCGAATGGATGCGATTGCGCTGTATTAATGGCGGCTGCGGCAGAAGAAAGGACATGTGAAGGATGAACGGACCTTATACCTATCGGCTGTACAACCACTCCATGGAGAGCGCTGGGGTCCGGTTCACAGCCAGATTTACGCGGACGGAGCTGGAACAGATGACAACGTTTCAGCTCCGGGGCATCTGTGACAAAGAGCGGCTGGTAGAAGGGCTTGCCAAGCGGCTCGAACGCGAGGAATTAATCGCGCTGATTCTGCGGTTTCGGGGGGCCGACAGCAGCCAACTGATCGGCAGACCGCATCCGGGCGGGTTCGAGCGGCTGGAAGCGGCGATGCAGAAGCGGCTTGGCACCGACCGGCTGGAAGCGGGACATATTCGCGTTCCGGCCAAAATCGTGCTGTACGAGGAAATCCGGCTTGGCCGCATGGACGGATACCGGGTGGAATCGGATCTTCATTGGCTGGCTGAATCCAATGTGCTGATCGTCAATGCGCTCGGCGGGCTGTGCGGTGTGCTGAATCTGGTTAAGGACGAGACGGAGGCGGGGGTCTATTTTCTGTCCCGGCATAGCTTGGCCGAGCTGCGGCTGACCGCGAACCAGCAATACAGCCTATTGTTCTTCCGACGGCAGGAATCGGAATATTTGTACGATGCCTATTACGGGGACAAGCCGCTGCTGCCGTCGACCTTGCACGCCGTCCGCATTCCCGTGGCAGAGCTTGTCATCCGCAAGCCGGAGATGACCGATGCGGTGCTCGCTATTGATTTTGGCACTTCCAACACTACGGCGGGGGCTTATCTGGACAGTACCTACGTATCTGCACCCGATCCGAACGGCGCCGGGCATGTCCTGCTTGATGCGGTCAATTACGTCTCCTTCCCGGGAGCGGACGGACCAGGTGGGGAGTGGATTGAAGTGCTGCCGACCGCCGTCAGTGTGGAGGACTGCGCGAATCCGCAGCATATTGTCTATGCCTTCGGGGAAGAGGCGCTGCGGGGCGGCAGAGTGCCGGGCAGCCGGGCGACGGTTATGCGCGGCATCAAACGCTGGGTCAATGATTACAAGCGGCCGGAAGAGCTGATGGACCCGGAAGGAAATACGGCGCGGGCTCCGCGCAGCGAGATACTGGCCGCGTTCATCCGCTATGTGGTCGGGACTGCGGAGCAGCAGTTCAAATGCCGGTTCCGGCATCTGCATCTGTCCTCTCCGGTGAAGCTGAAGGCCCAGTTCATCGAGATGTTCAGCGAGATTCTGCCGGAGTACCGGATTGAAGCCAAGGACACTTTGGACGAAGGACTCGCTGTCCTCTACAATACGCTGGCCGACCAGATGGACAAGGGAACGTTCGCCGACGGAAAAGAATATCAGGCGCTGGTTATCGATTGCGGCGGGGGAACAACGGATTTGTCGTCATGCCGATTCAGGATCGAGGACGGGCGGATTGCCTACAAGCTGGATATCCACACCACGTATGAGAATGGGGACACCAATTTTGGCGGCAACAATCTGACCTACCGGATTATGCAGTTTATGAAAATCGTATTCGCCGGCTACTATGCGGCGGAGACACGCCTGCCCGACACGGACATTGACGCCCTGATCGGTATTCCGTCCGGCGATGTGTACCGGTACGTCGATGAATACGGCGTGGAGTCCGTATATGCCGGGCTGGAACGCCGTTACCGTGAAGCTGAGGCGATTCTGCCGACCGCGTTCAGGCAGTATGAGCAGGCCAGCCGCGACGAATATCAGCGGGTGCTCGGGAATTTCCATCTGCTGTGGGACGCGGCGGAGCAGATGAAGCGCGAATTTTTTCGGCGGACGGGTATTCTCCGAAGCCGTTTCGAAGCGGAACAGGTGCGGTCGGCCGACAGTGACCTGAATATTGCAGTCATGAACCGGTGGATGGTGTCGGTTGTGGAGAACGGAAGGTTCCGGGATGAGTACAGTCTGCCTGACGTCGTCTTTAACATTCGCGAAATCCAGCAGTTGGTCAAGGCGGATATTTACGGTATTGTACGTAAGTTTCTGGAGGACTTCTATCAGGATGGGCGTCTGCAGGATTATTCAATCATCAAGCTGACCGGTCAGAGCTGCCGCATCGACGTGTTCCGTGAAGCCTTGAAGGAATTTGTCCCGGGACGCAGCATTGAATTCCGGCAAAAGGCCGCGGAGCAGGACAGGGTGCCGGAGCTGAAGCTGGCGTGCGTGCGCGGGGCGATCCGTTATCTCAATGCGAAGAAAATGGGGCGGATTGAGCCATTCATTACCGATCATGTGCCGGTGATTCCTTATACGGTCAGCGCGTACACGCACACCGGTCAGGAGAAGGAACTGGTGGAGAGCCTGACGCCGAGCCGTTCCGGCGGTTATATTTCCCGGCCGTCGCAGGCGGTTGAAGTGGAATTCTTCCTGACTGCGCACGGAGGAGCGCTCCGCCAGCGTCATGTATACCAGCGCCGTCCGAACGAGTTCCGGCAAGTCACATACGAGAATATCGCGGAGCTGTACGGCGAGGGGATTCCCCAGGATGACACGGATTCGATCCGCAACGGCGAAACTAAATATTTTGTATTGGCTGGTGGAAGCCGCTGGGGATTTCACGTTGTGCCGGTCGCGCGGCAGAATGAAATTCTGGAGCTTGGCGCGAAACGGTTCTTCGCGTTTGAGAGCGATCTGTCCGAACTGGATTTTTTTGACGGAACCAAATAAGGGCAGCCAGGCGGTACCCAAGAGGGACACGGCGCATATGCGTACAAGCGGATGGTGTGCAGGCAAGCGTATGTGCGCGTAAGCAGCCTATGCGCAGAGACGGCGTATGCCACTCGAAAGGAGCGGAGTGTTATTGTTTACCCACATCGTACCGAAATTTGAGAAAGGCCGGATTCTGAAGACGGGCATGCTGGAAAACCTGCGGGACTATCCGCGCTCCTTCCTCGATATCCGTTACCAGGATTACTCGGACGGAATCATAGCGGGAACAAACGTCAGTGTCAGGGAGCATGTGCTATGCATCTCCCCAGGCATTATCAAGCACGCCGGACGGCTGTACCTGATGGAAGAGGAGCAGGAGGTTTCTTATTCGGCAACGGGGCGGGAGATGGTGCTGAAGGTGCGGTTTCTGGAGGATGTGGATCAGCCGGATTTTACCCGTTATTCTGCTGAAATTCTCGTAGAGACAGCCGAAGCATCATCGGGAACGGACGAGCTTGAACTGGGCCGCTTCAAGTTGAAGACCGGAGCGGAATTAAGGTCTGATTATCAGGATTTCTCCGATATGGCAACTGAGTACAATACGTGGAGTTCAATTACCGCCCATTATGCAGGGAAGCGGGAAGCCACCCTTAGACCCGAGATTTTACACTATTTTGCTGCAGAAATGTTAAGTAGCCGAGCCGTTGAGCCGCAGGATACGATGTTCTCCTTAATGTGTCTGAATGCCGAGCGGGTGGAACGCAAGACGATTTTGTATTATCTCTCCAGCCGGTCCGGATCAGCATACAGGGAGTATTCCAATATGCAAATCCATAATGAGCTGTCTCGTATTTTATCGGATTCCGGAAGGGCGAATTCCTTACGCAGAACGGCCCTTGGCCCGCAGCGGATGATCGTAGATTAACCCGTATACCAACGGATAAGGGAGGAATGAATGTGAGCTTTCAGGATGAACAAATACAAGCGCTGCTTAATCAAGTGGAACAGGCTAAAATGCCCAGGGATATCTTATCGGGTCCTGTTCGCATCGGAGACGAAAGCTACCAGTTTGTGGAACGTGCTTTTTTTGAAGACAAGCTGAAGATGTACCTTCCCGTCACTTTCGAGGAAATGCCTGTAGCGATGCAGAAAATAAAATACCCTTACGAACAGCGTCCAGAGATCGTCTTGAGCAATGAGCCCGGCACGGTAAATCTTACGTTAAACCGGGTGGACCAAAAGCTGCAGGACGAATGGGTTCAAAGACTGATCTCCGGTATGAAAGCCATGCTGAAAAAAATGCAGCCGGCGAACGTTTTCTATGACGAACAGCTTGAAGAAGTGAACGGGAAAAGCATCGGTTATTTTGATTTCAAAAGCCCTGCGCTGGATGAACCGGTCTATCACAATTTGTTCTATTTTGAACTTGAGGGCGAGACGGTGATGGGCAGTTTCAACTGTCCGTACAGACAATACGCGGACTGGCGGGATATTGTGGTGCAAGTGATTCGTTCCATACGGACCGTTCAGGAAGAGGAGGAACCCAGCTTATGAGCGATGCTTTCTTTACCGCAGCCAATGTTGTGATCTGGCCGTATCAATTTGAGCGCATTACCAGTCTGAAGCTGCTTAAGCAGGTTAATGAGCACGTGTCTTTTTCCATTACCGGCATCGTGCCGGATGGGTTGCTGGATCAGTATGTGGAGAAGGCGGATGAAGAGGAGAGCATTCAGGTTTTTCTGCGGGATGACGAGCGCCAGGTCATCTTGTTTCAGGGAACCGTGTCGGACATCACCGTGAGAGCCGTAAATCATGTGCGTGAAATGACCGTTGAGGCCGCAAGCTTAACGCTGCTTATGGATTTAACCCGGCAAAGCCGCTCCTTTCAAAATACAGGGCAAGCGTACAACGAACTGTTCTCCCAGGTTGCTGCGGGTACGCGGATGCCGAGGTGATTGACGAAGCTTCCGGCGGGCGGTCCATTGGCGAATTACTGGTTCAGTACAACGAGACCGACTGGGCATTTGTCAAACGTGCGGCTTCCAGGCTGCATGCGGTGGTGATTCCTTTTTCCATGCAGCAGGGCTTGAAATTTGTCGTTGGTTTACCGGATTTGGGAGAGGCGCGGCCGCTTGAAGAGTTTAACTACACCATCCGAAAAGACCTTCATGAATACAAACTAAAGGCCGGCAATGGAATTCCCGAGGCCAGCGAGCAGAGCAGCCTGAGCTATGAAGTGACCAGCCCTAAAGTATTGGAGCTTGGCAGTCCCGTCAGCTTTCAGGGGCAAACCCTGTATGTGGCCCGGGCGGAAACGGTGATTGAAGGCGGTCTGGTTGTCAGCCGTTATCACCTTCGTAATAAGCAGGGATTTGAATGCCGGACGGTTTATGCCACGCAGCTGGCGGGAGTGTCCCTTTTTGGCAAGGTAACGAAGATCTCCAAAGATAAAGTACAGCTCCATCTGGAAATCGATCAGGGCTCCTCCTCATCCGGCTCCATGTGGTTCCCTTACTCTACCGTCTACTCTTCTCCGGATGGCAGCGGCTGGTATGTCATGCCGGAAGAGGGGGATGAGGTACGCTTGTATTTCCCCGACGAACAGGAGCACCATGCTTTCGCTGCAAGCTCCGTCGATATCACCTCCTCCGACCCCGTCAAGCGCAGTGACCCTTCCGTGAAAAGCATCAGCACCAAGTATGGCAAACAGATCGTGTTCAAACCGGGAGCCGTAGAAATTATCGGCAGCGGCCAGCTTCTCATGCGTCTGACCGATGAAGGCGGCATTGAAATCAACAGTGACAAAAAAATCATGCTGCATGCCGAAGAGGATATCGAAATCCGGGGCAGCAAGGTATTCATCGAAGGCGATGAAGGCGTAGATCTGATCCAAGCCGGGGCTACATTGCAGATCATGGACAATGTCACGCTTAAAGGCGGCAAGGTGAACATCGAATGAAGAGGATGGACCGGGATGCGGCGCTGCAGGATTTTCTGGAGAGGCATGTGCTTGAAGGCTGGCTGGGCGATCTTTCGCTGATTGAGCAGTATGTGGAAGAGCATAACGAACAGATTGAGGCCGACCTCCTGAGCGCATTCGAAGCCGTGTGTGAAAAGGCATTGCTGCAGCAGCGCGCGGGGATGAAGGGTGACATCCAATATATGTATATCTCCTTGCTTCGCACTAGTTTACTTGAAAATAAAGCGTACTACCGGATCGACGCCCATGATGCCAACTGGTTTCTGGACCCGGTAGAGTGCGCGGAATTATGGTCGGCGGATTTTGTGTTCAGGCCGCTCTTCAACCGAATGGCAGGACTTGAAGAAAATAAAAGAGACTATGCCCGCAAGATTACGTCGATGGATATCGAGCAAATCACGCAGATCGAAGCCGTTAAATATCATCTGCTGACACTTCAATTTCTTAAAACCATGATTCCGGCTCTAATCACAAGCCCAAAACTGGAGGAACTGGCTAAGGCGGAACCGTTCACCCTATCGGCTGGTGAGTACCGGGATGAGAGTATCATCCTGTGTAAACTGGAACGCCAAACGGCCGAGGCGGGGGCGGCATCCCCATTTGCGGAAAGAGGGGAGAAGCGATGGATTATTTCTACTTAAAGCAGGATCAGCGGTATACCGATGTACCGGTGCTGCAGAAAGGGATGGGACGCATCGACCTGTGGAAAGTGAATAAGCTGCCGCCTGAAGAGCTGCCGCGGGTGCTTGTGTTCCATGTCAAGGCGGGCAAGGAGAGCCAGTTTGTCGATTTTATGGAAAGCCCGTTTCCGCTGCTTTCCGACCGGCTGATGAAGCTGATGAAGGTGTATGTTCCAGAGTGCCGATTTAAACCGGCGGCCCTGATCAACCCGGAACTCCAGCTGCAAAAAAACTACTATCTTCCCTTTCTGGAAGAAATCGATGCGTTGTCGCCGCGCAGTGAGTTTAATCTGGACCGGAGTGTGCTCAAATCCGCCGTTCTGCAAGAAGAGCGTATACGGGGCAAAAAAATATTCAAAGTCGCCGGTGTCGCCACACCGCTGCTGGTGATCCGGCTTGATGTGGCCGAAAGCATCTTGAGGCGGGATTTCACCGGCCTCCGGCTGGAAAGAGCAGAGCTGGATACCTGAGGGGAGGATGAAGAAATGTCAAGTCTGGAAGCTTACATCGTACGCGGCGCGACTATGCGCTGCCAGTACGGAACGCATGCGCGGAAGATTAACCTGCCGGTGAGCCACGGCGCCTATTACAAAGGAAAGCCCTTGATGAACCAAGGGGATTATAAGCCGGAGAACGTGCCTCATTTCGGCATTTGCGCCAGTCCATCGAACCCAAGCGGCGAGACGATTTATTTGGTGTCGGAAAAAGGAGAGACGATTCAAGGCAAACCTTGCCTGCCGGTGATTACAGCCTGCTGGAATCAGACGAAAGCGGATATGCTTGTTGGGGATCAGCCGGCGCTGACCAGCGCGTCTTACCTGATCTGCCAGCATTTGCCCGAAGGCTGCATTTATTTTGAAAAGACGGGCCAGGAAGATGAATAGCCGGGAGGAGGTGCAAAGACGATGATCCATTATCATCAGCTCAAGGTCGTCTCCCCTTTTTACATACAGCGTATTACCGATCTGACTCTGGAGTGGAAGCCGGGGGAACATGGCCGGATGACCCTTCACGCCATCAGTGAGGAAGCGCGTCAGACGTCTGCTGTCCTGGGGGCTTCCGCCGAGGATGAGATTCACCTGTTCTATAGCGAAGGCGGGCAGGATATCCCCTTGTTTAAAGGAACGGTCAATCATGTTGCGCTATCCCATATCCAGGGCGTCCATCAGGTGGTCATTGAAGGCGTTAGCAGTTCTTATCAGATGGATATTGAAAAAAAGAAGCGTTCCTTTCCCGAGGCGAATCAAACCTATCCGGAACTCGTGTCCAAAGTCATGCAGGATTATCCGAATAGCGATGCTTTACCTAGCGCTGGTGAACAGGGGGCCGTAGGCGACGCCATTTTGCAATACGATGAAACGGACTGGGAGCTGCTCAAGCGGCTGGCCAGCCGCTTACAGGCGGTTATCGTATGTGATATATTGGAAGCAGCAGGGCCGAAAATCTACTTTGGTATGCCTCAGGGAACCGCCCGTACCCTGCCCGCAGGCACAGCGTATACCGCCCGCAAGAACTTAACCGCCTACAAGCGGGCTGGGGGAGCAGAAGCCGGACTGCATGATACTGACTTTTTTGAGTATGAAGTCGAGACAGGAGAACGTTACGCGATTGGGGATCAGGTTCGATCTGATGGGTTAGAATAGTTCAGTTTTACCTAGATAACGTCATGAAGGTTACTTGGAAGCAAGCTGGTGAAAGCAACGGATAAAGTGGTCGGCGTGGCGGAGACGACGACCATTTGGCTGCTGAAGCCGATGGTGGCAGTAAGTACATCTCGTTTAAGATGATTAAGTATAAGAATAATCCAGTGACAACCATGTCACAGAAAAAGAGATCCCGGGGCCCTTGGCGGACTTGTTCGGATCTCTTTATTTTTCTCGAAAAGTTCTTCCGCCGATTGTGCCGTGGGGACAAAGCGGCGTGAACATGATGGGAGGGAAGGGAGCCGGTAGGCTCTCTTCCGAAGATGAATCAATGCCGATTAGATAAACAGAGAACGGGTGATGATAACCAGCAGAATAAAGAGAACCAGGATGGCTCCAGTGCTGGTGAAAGGTCCGTATCCGTATCCGCCTCTTACTTCTTCGCTCATGTTCATTCCCCTTTCGGTGAGTTGTTGTACTTGTGTACACCGTATTGTATGTGTCTCATTCCTCTGTGGTATAGGCCGATGCCATTAGGGCCTGCTAAAATAAAAGTAAGGATTCCCCGCAGAAGCTTCCCCAGTATTTGCGGCTCCGCAGCTGCCGCATGATACACACGCAAAAAGCCTCCGCATGCGTTATGCGGAGGCTGATATATAGGCTGGATTTTAAACGTTATGTTTTCTGGCTTTCTCCAAATCGCGAATGCCTGCGTATACCAGGTCGAACAGATCTTCCAGATTCTCCTCTGCAATGCAGGAAAAAGCGATGCGCAGGTCGGTGTCGCCAAGGGCAATGGTGCCAAGGCCGTAATTGTGGATCAGATGCTGGCGCAGTTCTTCCGCATTGACCGTATGAAGCTTCAGGCACATGAAATAGCCGGAGTTAAAAGGATAATACGTCCATACTTCGTCTCCGTACTTGCCGCTGTCGAGCAGCGACTTGACCTTATTGGCCCGGCCCTTCATGACCCGGAACTTCTCTTCTTTCTGTTCGACGAATTCCGGCGCCTTGAGCGCATCGAGCACGAACGTCTGCGAAGGATGCGGCCCGCTGGAAATGGTGGCCCGGATAATGCCGAGCGTCTTCTGCTCTAAGGCGGCCAGCACGTCTTTGCTCTCGGAAGCATAAGTGATGAAGCCTACGCGGAAGCCCCATACGTATTCCTCCTTGGTCGCGCCGTCGATCTTGACGGCAAGCACACGCGGGTGCACGTTCGCCAGCTTGCCGAACAGCGATTCCTTGAGCGAATCCTCGAAGAAGAGTCCGAAATAGGCGTCATCACACACCGCAACCACGTTAACGCCTTCTTCCGCCGCGCGCAGAATCGCCGCAACGATTGCGTCGCCTTCCTTGATGCCCGGCGTGTAGCCCGTCGGGTTATTCGGGAAGTTCAGCAGAACGATCGCCTTGCCCTTGTCCTTTTGCGACAGGAGCGCCTGAAGCAGTCCGTCGCTGTTGAAGGTCATGTGTTCGGTGAACAGCGGGTAGGTAACCAGCTCCGCGTGGCGGCGGACGCTAAAGGTCAGTTCGTAGTTCTCCCAGTTCTTGTCGGGGTAGATGACAGCATCGCCGGACTCGGCGAATAGGTCGGCAACGATGCTGAGTCCGTGGGTCAGCGCATTGGTTACGATTGGATTGCCGAAGGATTTGCCCTCTAGAGAAGGGTTCTCGCGGAGCATTTTCTCGCGCCATACGGTGCGCAGCTCCGGTTTGCCCGCCGGCGGAGCGTAGCCGTACAAGTCCTTCGGGGCAAATGCGGAGAGCTTCTCCTGGATGACGTTTAGATGCATTGGGCCGCCGTTCTCGGTGGCGATGCCGATGGTGGCGTTGTATTTCTTGGCATGAGCGGTCGCCTCGGCGGATTGGCTCAGAATGCCTACTTTTGGAAAATAAATTTCTCTGCCAAGAGTGGACAGCATGTCGTATACATGCTCATTTCCGGCTTTAATGCTTTCGTTTAATTGTCCAGCCTGTGGATTCATCGGTTTCATCCTTCCGGGTATCTTTGAAATCGGAGCACACTTACGAGGAGCGCCTAGATGGGAGCGCCCTTGAAATCGTTAGCAAACGTCCTAACATTGCCTAACATTATATCATCTGCGGTACGGGGCAGTCACTTCGGAATATCGGTTTTTTCTAAAAGAATTGGGGATAATTTTAAGGCTTTTGATAAACGTTCACACGCAAAGCGGGGACTGTCCTCGTTATACGGACAATCCCCGATAATATTCGCATATTTAACAGTTAAGAGGAGTGGAACGGACAGAATTTTTTCATCATTTCCACTGTTTCGGCATCTCGTTCCCCGCCTCTGGCCTCAAGCCCGCTGATGACAGCGCTGCGTTCTTCTTCCTTCAGATTTTGCCCGAACTTGAATTTGGCGGTAATTTCTTCCGGAGCGATTCGTACGACAGCGACCGCTTTAAGCTGGGGGCGGTACTTCGGGTTTTCCGCATCAATGGGGTCGTACCCGCCCTCCGGCTGAAGCTTCTGCATGAACTTTTCCATCGCAGCCGCTTTTTCGTTTAAATCAGTGACGATCTCGGCTGTACCGAAGGCGGTGACGCTTTTAAAATAGGCGGTGGCCGGGCAGGCCATTTGGGGATCGGTAAAATACGAAGGAATCAGGGCAAACTCATCCGCGACGGTGAAACAGACCTTGTCCATTTTGCGGATTGCGTCCATCTTGCCGCCGGCATGGCTCCCGTGGAAATAAAAGCATCCGCCAGTGTAGACGAAATTAAGCGGGATGACGCGCGGACGGCCCTGTCCGTCGATCACGCCGAGAAAGCCGAAGCTCATTTCATCCAGAAAGGATTGCAGTTCTTCTTCCTGTTCGACTTTAAATTCTTTTCTTCTCATATGCAGTGCTCCTTTGGCTGATAGAATGGTTAACCAACAGCATACCAGGAGATTGACAAGAAAAAAGAGCCCATTTACATTATTTTTATTGGTCCACTTGAATGGGGGGGAGGAAGGCATGGACGCCATTCCAATATTAAGCTTTGACGAATACTTGGCCGAATACCGCTATAAGTATCTGGCGCTGTATCATGCGCTTAGGTCGGCGATCCTGAACGGGAATTTGCCGGGAGGCGCGCGGCTTCCCTCCACTCGCAAACTTGCCGTTTTATACGGTCTGTCGCGGGGGTCGGCGGCTCAGGTATACGATATGCTCAGCGCTGACGGCTATGTAAAATCGGAAACGGGACGGGGCACCTTCGTGTCCAAGGATAGCTTCGTGACGGAGGGCGGGCAAGCGGCGGAAAAAAGAGCGGGACAGGCGCAGGATCATTCGGGAACGGCGGACGGAAGCACGGGACAGGCGGAAGCCGGCGCGGGAATGGCGGCTCATCCCGGCGAAGCGGGACGAAACCGCGCCTCCGTTAGGGAGGGCCGGTCTGCGGAAGCCCCGGCTCATACCGGCAGGCCGGGAAGTCCGCTCTCCACAGGAGGGAGCGGCGGAACCTCGCTGCCGGCGGAGGGAGCCGCGGCAATCCTGGACCTTACGGCGGACATTCCGCTGTCCGACTGGGCCCGGCGGCTTGCGGCGTATCCGCCTGTAAGGGAGCAGGCTGCGGGGAGCCCCGTCATCAACTTCCGCAGTGCCGGAATGCCGATGGAGCATTTCCCCTACGCGGAATGGCGCAGCGCGCTGTCCCGCGCCGGGGGCAGGGGCGGCGGCTCGCTCGCCGTCTCCGCACCGCCGCAGGGAGACGAGGGGCTGCGGCGGGCGATTGCGGCGCATCTGCGGATTACCCGCGGCATCCGCGCCGAAGCGGAGCATATCGTCACGTTCAGCGGCTCCATGCAGGGCATCGTCCTGCTGACTCAGCTGCTGCTGGACAGCGGCGGAC
The DNA here is from genome assembly GCF_000993825.1 of Paenibacillus durus ATCC 35681. Classification (NCBI taxonomy): domain Bacteria; kingdom Bacillati; phylum Bacillota; class Bacilli; order Caryophanales; family Paenibacillaceae; genus Paenibacillus; species Paenibacillus durus. Next base: position 3,641,450 of record NZ_CP011114.1, on the reverse strand, counting down.
AGGCCGTGGTCGAGGACCCCGGCTTTCACGGCATCCGGCGCGCCGTCGAGGTGTCCGGCGGCGTGCCGGTTCCAGGCCGCCTCGACGGCAGCGGCCTTGTGCCGCAGGACTGGGACGCCCGGCTGCTGTTCGTGACGCCGAGCCGCCAATATCCCACGGGCGCGGTCCTGCCGCTTGAGCGGCGGCGGAGGCTGCTGGAATGGGCATCCGCTCGGCGGGCGATCATCATCGAGGATGATTACGACAGCGAGTTCCGCTGGTCCGGCCGTCCCATCGAGCCGCTGAAGGCGCTTGACCGGGAGGAGCGCGTCGTGTATATCGGCTCCTTCTCCAACACGATGTTCGCCGGGCTTCGCCTCGGCTACGCCGTCCTGCCGCCTTCCCTGGTCCCGCCTGTGACGGCCGCGAAGGCGCTGTACGAGCCGCTTCCCGCCGGGCTGCTGGAACAGCGGGCGCTGGCCCGCTTCATGTCGCTCGGCGTATACGCCCGCCATATCCGGCGCATGACGCGCCTCTTTGGCGAACGCGGCCGCATCCTTCGCGAGCTGCTGGCCGGAATGCCGGGCGGTCTGTTTCATCCGCAGCCCGGCGACGCGGGACTGCATATCTACGCCCGCTGGCTGCGGAGCGAAGAGGAATTCGCACGCTTTCAAGAGGCGGCCAAGCGGCGGGACGTCGATTTTAGAGACGCCGCCATTTACCGGATTACACCCGGAGAGCCCGCCGCTTGCTTCGCTTTTTCCCATCTGGACGAGGAGGAACTGATTGAGGGAGTTCGGCGGCTGTCGCTGGCCTGGAACGATGTGCAAAATGAATCATGAAAAGGTATGATAGGATAAGCTATTAATGATGAAGGAGGGAGAAAGGATGCTGCATGCATCGCCGTCCGCTTTTGTCATCCTGCCCGCCTTGGCCAAAATCGTCTGCGAGCCGGGATGGAAATGGCAGAAAAGGGAGAAGCCGCTGCCCAATTACGATCTGTTCTACATCTGGAGCGGCGAAGGAACGGTTGTGCGGAACGGTACAGCCTATGAAGTAGGAAAGGGAAGCTGTTTCCTGTTTCGTCCGGGAGATCATACTAGCGCATCGCATAACCCGCAGAAGCCGCTTGTGCTTACATATATTCATTTTGACGTCAAGGAGCCGGTCACCGATATTCCCGAGCCTTACCGCAAGCTGACGGAGATGTTGGAGTTCGAGCATTTGCTTGCCCGCTACGTCCGGTTGTTTCTGGTCAAGACCTTCGCTGCGGAGGAAGAGGGCCAACTGATTCTCAAGCAGATTATGATCAACCTGCTGCGGGAAGACCGGGTCAAGCCGGTGGAACGCAATGTCAGCAACCAACTGGTGGAGGTCATCCACGAGGTCGCGAATTATATCAGCCAGCATCCCGGCGCTGTGCATCGGGTGGAGGAACTGGCGGCCCGGGCCGGTCTGTCGCCGCGCTATTTTTCCATCAAATTCAAGGAGTTGATCGGCTCCTCCGTGCAGTCTTACGTCATCCGCACCCGGATCGAACGGGCCCAGCATTTGCTGCTGTACGCGGGAATGAACGTGACGGAGGTAGCGGACGCGCTCGGATACCGCGATATTTTCTTTTTCAGCCGCCAGTTCAAGCAGCATACGGGGAAGAGCCCCTCGGAAATTCGCTAAAAAACGAACCGGAGGTCCTTTTGGGTCTTCGGTTTTTCTTGTGCTGCAACGTTTAAAACGGCTGAAAATTGTATTAAATGACTATTGTGAGCAAAATGGCAGGCCTGGGATAGGAAAGGAGAGTGCATATGTACGAAATCGTGCTGATACGGCATGGAGAGAGCGAATACAATCGGCAGAACCTGTTTACCGGCTGGAGCGACCCGGATCTCACGGAGAAGGGAATACAGGAAGCCAAGGATGCGGGCAGAATGCTGAAGGAAGCCGGGTATACGTTCGACCTTGCCTTTGCTTCGGTGCTCAAGCGTTCCATCAAGACGCTTAATCTTGTTCTGGAAGAGATGGACCTACTGTGGATTCCCGTGCAGAAATCATGGAAGCTGAACGAGCGCCATTACGGCGCGCTTCAGGGCCTTAGCAAATCGGAGACGGCGGTAAAATATGGCGACGAGCAGCTGCATATTTGGCGGCGCAGCCTGTCGGTCCGGCCGCCGCTGCTGAAGCCGGACGATCCGCGCTATGCGAGAAACGACAGACGCTACCGGGAGCTGCGTCCCGAAGATATTCCCCTCGGCGAGAGTCTGGAGGACACGGTCCACCGGGTCGGCGATTTCTGGGGAAACCGGATCGTGCCGCTCGTCCGCAAGAAAGAGCGTGTGCTCATCTCGGCGCATGGCAACACGCTGCGTGCGCTGATTAAATATATGGAAGACATCGACGAGGCCGCACTGGTGAATCTCAATATTCCGACCGGAATTCCTCTCGTCTACGAGCTGGACGACGATGTGAAGCCAATCCGCCGGTTCTATCTCGGCGAGCCGGAGAAGGTGGAGGCCAAAGCCCGCGAGGTGGCAGATCAGGGCAAGGTAAGCGAATGAAGAAGGGGGCTGCTTTCTTCATTCCTTCAAGCCCAGAATGGCTTCCAGCGGGCTGATCGTCGTTCTTTTATACTCCGCAATATTTACCTCGTTACCTCAGGCAAGCTGCAAGATGAATCCTTGAAACAATGGCGATCATTACGGGCGCCGCCGATATTCCCTTCAGATATGTATAATTTTCATTGAAAGATTAATAATATTTTTTAAATTTGCTTTCTGTTTGCTTTCACTTTGTTGACATCTGGTTCGTATACTAGTAAATTAGGAGGTGAGAGGTGAGATGATTATGCGTCCTACAGTAATTGAACGTGGGCTTTTAAATGGACCGGCTGCTCACGATTTGTTGAAGAAGATGGTGGAGATTGACCTGCCTCTTACGGCTGCAATTATTAAAAATCTTCTGTATACCGTTAAAGGTGCTGAACGATACATCAAAACTTGGAGCGAAGAAGATTTGTTCCGTAAAGATTCTTTGATTGAATGTGCTACCATGTTGCTGCAACATATTTCGGAGGAGTCTGCCAAAGAAATATCCGGTATAACATTTTCGACAACCGATGTTGCTAAGTATATTGGAGTGTCCCCACAAACCATCAATACTTGGTTGCGTGAGAAGAAAATTATAGGTGTTCCGGAAAAAGAAGACAAAAAGTGGTCCAGGATTCCTGAAGAGGCTGAGGTCTTGTTTCCGAATGGAAAGCAAGTCTCCATCACCGTATTAAAAGCGAATTGGGAGAAAGAAAATCAACAACCTGAAGTCGACGAAATAACATATTTACAGCTTTCTATTAAGGAAATGGAAGATAAATACGACGGCAAACCATTTGAAGAAGTTTTTGGTGATAAGACAATCAAGGAATTGACAGAAGAAGATACCGATGCTTCAGTTTGGTGGTCATACAAAGCGAGGTTAACAAGTGCGAAAGTCGCTCAACATACCCAAAACCACTTTTTCTAACCTTGAATATGTTTATGGAGAAATTCTAGAAGTGAGAGTTGCTGAGACACCTCAACAAGAACTGGACCACAAAAAGGGAAGAGAAGTTAACGCAAAAATCTCTTTTCACCATGATGATTGTTATCTTCGCTGTAGAGAAATTTTTGATTCATCTTCAATGCTGATTGAGTATTATTATGATTGGCACGCTGGCAACGGAGAAGTTCTTCAAAAGTTTCATGCTCACTACCATCCCAAAGAGGCTTCGGATGATGTGAGACAATTCGATCCTTGGCACTTTCATGTACCACAGAACATTGGAGATAAAGATGGTCACAGGGTAACTGGAATAGCAGGTTATACGATTCATGATGTTCTGACAGACCAGATTATTCCCCATATTCTTCGGATAAGACGATCAGGTAAATAGCACTTATTAAGTTGTAATTAAGCTTGCACTAACCAGCCCGTGAGCAAAAGAACAGGCCGGGAGATTGGCGGATTATCATCCTGCCGATCTCCCGGCCTGCTTCGGTTCAACTCATGGCGCCACTTATTTTGCTGGCTGCAAAAATCCAAGCAGCTCACCCATTTTGACCTTCGTGCCGGGCTCAAGTCCCGGGCGGGGGCTGAAAATGCCGGTCTCGGTCAGAAGCACCACCGTCGAACCGAACTCGAAGTAAGCGAGGTCCTCGCCGATTTCCCATGCGCTTTTGTCCTCAACTGAATAGCGGATACTGCTGACGTTCATCGCGCCCACCTTCACGACCGCAACTTCACCGGAACTGTGGGCGATATAGGTGATCAGCCGCTCGTTGCGGCACAGCACGCTTTTCATATGTTTCATGCCAAATTCGTTAACAGGATAACAGCGCCCGCGAATGTGGTCGCTCTCCGTCTTTTTTCCGGTAACGGGAGAATGAATGCGGTGATAGTCGGTAGGACTTAAATACAGCACGAAAAAAAAGCCTTTCTTGTAAAGCTCCTGGTGGGGAGAGTGGTTCAGCAGCTCCTCCAGATTATAGTCTTGTCCTTTTACATTCAGAATCGTTCCCGATTCAATCTTCCCCATCGCCGTAATCATCGCGTCCACGGGGCTTGCCAGAGCGTCCGCCACTTCTGTGACGGGCCGCATGCCCGGCTTCAGCCTGCGGCTGAAGAACTCGTTGAGAGTCGCGTATTCCCGGGGGTCTTTCTCGGCCTGCGAGGCGGGAATATGATAGGTCCGGATAAATGCCGGGATCAGAAACCGGCTGATCCTGCTGTGGGAAAAAGCGCCCATTATGCGGGAAATCCACCTGTGCGAGGACAACTCGGTCATCAGCCGCAGGAGTCGTTTAACCATGCCTTGTCACCCTTCCGTCATACAGCACAGCCCCGGGTCCTTTAGGCCCAGGGCCGCTCTGCATTATATTGACATAGAATAGAGGACAAATCAATAACGTTATCGCTCCGCCCCGCCTTCCAGCAAGTACCGCGCATATCCCATCGGCCGCCGGTAGCTGTCCTTCCAGACTTCAGGCAGTCCCGCTTTATAGAATCCGTACCGCTGGTCTCGCCCGTTGCATTCGATGAAAAAAAGCTGTCCGTCCCGCGTAAGTCCGATGTCGAGTCCGATATCGGCGAGTCCCGGCAGGCTGCTCTCCAGGCAGTGTGCGACCGCAAGGCTGAGGCTTGCAGCCGACATGCGGTAATGAGCGGCGGCGCGGGCGGGGAAGGCCTGATCCAACACATAAGAAGCTTGCACCGCTTCTCCGCCCCGGGCGATGTTGGAGACAAAGCCGCCGGGAGGCGCCAGCTTGGCGAAGAGGCCGGTTACGGCCCAATCGCCGCCCCATCCCCGCTGGACGGTGACCCGTAAATCAAAGGGTCTTCCGCCCGCCTCCGCAAGCGGAATGCGCTCCTGAATGAGATAAGAGCCGGCATCCATGCGGCGCAGCAGCGCATGCGGAAGTTTGGAGGGATCGATATTTACAGTGACCATCCGGCCCTTATACAGATAATCCAAGACCCAGCCCTCCTGGTCTTCGCGTCTCAGACGCATGATCCCTTTGCCGATGCTCCCCCGGCGGGGCTTCAGGATAAGATCCGAATACTGCTCCATCATTCTCCGCAGGCCTTTGCTTCCGGCCTCCGTACCCGGAAGATGGCGGAGAAGTTCCGGATTAAGGGACAGCAGCCTGTGGATCTCATCTTTGCCGTATCTGCTGCGCCGGTTGAACACCTTGACCCCGCGGGCGGCCAGCCGCTGTGTCCCGGTATTTCCGGGAGGATAAATCGCCCGGTTATGGATGACTTGGGGAATCGGTATAACGACTCTCTTATAGCCTTGAGGACCCTTGATATAAGCGGCGCTGTAACCGGAGGCGGGATCAATGTCCGACAGCTTCAAATAGCAGGGAGTCAGGCCGTAGGCGTCCGCGGCTTCCTCATAGCGTGCAAGGGATTCCCACCCCGTCCTGCCTTGGGGAACCCCCCGGTGGGCGGCGGCATTCAGTAGTATGCCGATGAGTTTTTGCTCCATTAGTCTATCCCTCCCGGGTGGTAATCCGCGCCTTGCGGCTAATGTCGATCTCTTCAATTAAGATATGTGCATATCCGCTTGTCAGGGTGGACGAATGAGCGAGTGGCAGGAGCCCATTTTTTACATATTCCTTTCATATTGATAAAAATAGTTGTCCGCTTGACCGAGCAGCTTGTCTAATGAGACGGATCTCTATCTCTATACGCCTTTTGGTTCCTGATATGGGAGAAAAGGGTGTCACTCGCCCGGTTTCCCGCATATGATGCTTAGGCGATAACACAGGGAGGGAGGGACTGCTTGTGAGCAGATCCAGAAAGAAGCTGCCGAGCAAGGCGAAAAAACGGCTGTATTTTGTGGATAATCCCAACATCAAGGAACTGAGTATACTGGAAGACGGGTGGCAGCAGTCTGGGAAGGGTGATGTGGAAAGTGATGAAACGGATATAGACCTGACCTTCAAACCGGAAGACATCATAGCCCCGACTGCCAACCCGGAAGACATCATAGTCCCGGCTGTCAAACCGGAAGACACCATAGTCCCGACTGTCAAATCAGAAGGTACCATAGCCCCGGCTGTCAAACCGGCAGACAACATGGAAAAAGAGGCATTGGCGCTGCATTCGGTGGCGGAAGCCATAGACGTCACTGCCGACGTAAAGCCGGATACGCTCTCTTTTCCCGAGAGATTGGAGAAAGAGAAGCGGAAGGTATATACCGATGACCTGTCCAACGGAGCGGTGACCGGACCCAAAATTGCTCCGCGCAGCATCGACGGATCGAAGCTGAAGCCTGGCATTATCGGCGCTCCCTGGATCCAGGATTATGCAGTGCAAACCATCCATATCGCGGACAAGGCGATAACTTCGGTCAAAATCGCGCCGGAATCCGTGTCTGGCGAGCATTTGGCCGAAGGCAGCATCTCTGGCGGCAAGCTGCTGGACCACTCCATCGGCGGCGAGAAGCTGAAGGAGGGCAGCATCGGTCCGGAGAAGCTGGCCGACCGTCTGATCGACGCCAGCAAAATTGCCGAGGGGTCGATTGAAAGCCGTCATTTGAGTGAATGCGTCGTCACCACCGAGCTGCTGGAGGAAGGAGCGGTGACCGGAGACAAAATCCAGAGCGGCTCGATTGCCGGCCGCCATCTGGAGAATGGACTTATCGACCGTTCCAAGCTCACCGACGGATCGGTTGGCGGCGACATCATCGAAGACGACTCTATTTCCGGCGCAAAGCTGGAGGAAGGTATCATCGAAGGCCGCCATCTGGGAAATGGCATTATAAGCGCGAAGCATCTAGCGCCGGGAGCCATCGGCAGAGAACAGCTCGTGGGCCGGATCATCAGCGGGGAGCAGATCCAGCTTGGCACCATCGGCAGCGGGCATCTGGCTGAAGGTGCGGTCGGTTCCAAGGAGCTAGCCGATGACTCCGTACAGAGTTCGCATATTGCGCCGGACAGCATCACCGGCGGGCATATCGCCAGCGGAGCGATTGCGGGACGTCATCTGGCGGACCGGGGCGTAACTTACGCCAAGCTGGCGGACGGCGCTGTAGGCACGTCGCAGCTTGTGGAACAGGCGGTCACCTCATCCAAGATTGCCGACCAGAGCGTGCTTGGGCACAAGCTGGCCGACGAGGTCGTGAGCACCCGGCATATCGCCAAATCCGCCGTGCGCGGTCCGCAAATTGCTCCTCAGTCCGTGGGCAACGCCCACCTTCAGCGCGAAGCTGTAAGCGAAGAACAGCTTGCAGCTGATGCGGTGGGACCTGGCCAGATTCAGGACAACGCGGTGCATTCCCGGCACCTGGCGGCCGGAGCCGTTGGGGGCGGGGAGCTCGCCGGGGAAGCGGTGGGCGAAGGTCATCTTCGTCCGCAGAGCGTTACCGCAGCCAAGCTCGCTGACGGCAGCGTAGTTGCAAGCAAGCTGGCCGCGGGTGCGGTTGGCGGAGCCGCACTTACGCCGGGTGCGGTCAGCGGAGAGCATATCGCATTCTGCTCGGTGGGAGAGAAGCATTTCGCCGATTCCAGCGTCAGTGCCCGCATTCTGCAGAACGCGGCGGTGGAGGCCGAACATCTGGCGGCCGGAGCGGTGGACACCCGGCATTTGCGGAAGAACAGCGTAGCCCCTATTGCCCTTCAGCCAGGATCGGTGTCGGGGGATAAGCTGGCGGAAGGCGCAGTAAAGGATATCCATCTTGCCGCAGAATCGGTTCAGCCTCATCATCTTGCGGATCATGCGGTTACCTCGCTCAAGCTGTCACCCGAGAGCGTAACGAACGACAAGCTCGGCGATTGCGCGGTAACTGCCGCCAAGCTTGCTGACGGCAGTGTCCAATCCGTCAAGCTGGCGGCATCGTCCGTTCAATCGAAGCATCTGGCGGACGGATCGGTAGGGAAGAAAGCAATCGCGGCGGGAGCGGTTCAGCCGGAGCATTTGTCCCTCGGCATTATCGGCAGTGAGCATATCCGCTCTCTGTCTGTCGGCGTCAGTCATCTTTTACCGGACTCGGTTTCATCCGTCCAGCTTCAGGAAGGCAGCGTCACCGCAGATAAACTGGGAGAAAATGCTGTCGGTTCCGTACATTTGGCCCCGGAATCCGTTAATTCGGAGCACCTGACGGACAGCTCGGTGAGAGGCCGGCATATCGCAGACGGCGGGATTACACTTCAGCATCTGTCAGATGAGGTGCGCTCCTCGGATCTGCTGCTCGACAGATCGATTGCCGGGAGCAAGCTTGCACCGAAGAGCATCGGCAACGATCAGCTGGCCGAAGGTGCGGTGGGCAGAGCGGAGCTTCAGGATGAAGCGGTAAGCGGTTCGAAGATCGCACCTTCCTCCGTCCAGTCCCGCCATCTGGAAGAGGCGAGCGTGCAGAGCAGCCATCTCGCCCCATCCTCTGTCGGCGAGGAGCAATTGGCGGCCTCGGCTGTTCAATCGGAGCATCTTGCGGAAAGTTCGGTAGGGAAGGAAGCTATTCAGCCGGGAGCGGTTCAGTCAGAGCATTTATCCCCCGAGAGTATCGCCGGCGGGCATATCCGTTCCTCGTCCATCGGACTCGGCCATCTTCAGCCGGGTTCGGTCTCGTCCGTAAAGCTTCAAGACGGCAGCGTCACCGCTGGCAAACTAGGTGCGGGAGCCGTCCACTCCGAGCATTTGGCCGCGGAATCTGTAGCTGGAGAGCATCTGGCGGAAGGCTCGGTGGAAGGCCGCCACATCGCGGCTGGTGGAATTACGCTCCTGCATCTGTCGGCTGAGGTCCGCTCCCCGGAGCTGCTGCCCGACAATTCGATCACCGGAAGCAAGCTTGCGCCCAAGAGCATTGGCAGCGACCGGCTGGCGGAAGGCGCGGTCAGCGGAGAGGAACTTCAGGATAAATCGGTGACCGGCTCGAAGATCGCTCCCTTCTCCATCCAGTCCCGCCATCTGGAAGAGGCGAGCGTGCAGAGCTACCATCTTGCCGCCGAAGCGGTTCAGCCCCATCATCTCGCGGATCATGCCGTGACTTCGCTCAAGCTGTCGCCCGAGAGCATAACGAGCGATAAGCTCAGCGATTCTGCGGTAACCGCCGCCAAACTAGCGAACGGCAGCATCAATTCCGCCAAGCTGGCGGCCTCGGCTGTTCAATCGGAGCATCTGGCGGAAGGGTCGGTAGGGAAGAAAGCCATCGGACCCGGCGCGGTTCAATCCGAGCATTTGACCCCTGGCGTTATCGGCGGCGAGCATATCCGCCCCTCATCCGTCAGCGCCAGCCATCTTCTGCCGGACTCAGTCTCGTCCCTACAGCTTCAGGACGGCAGCGTTACCGCCGGTAAACTAGGTGAAGGAGCCGTCGGCTCCGAGCATTTGATGCCGGAAGCCGTCACTGGAGAACATCTGGCGGACAGTTCAGTGGAAGGCCGCCATATTGCGGCGGGCGAAATTACGCTCCAGCATTTGGCAGACGATGTGCGTTCCCCAGAGCTGCTGCCCGACGGCTCGCTTACCGGAAATAAGCTTGCGCCGAAGAGCATCGGCAGCGACCGGCTGGCGAAAGGCGCAGTGGGCGGAGTGGAGCTTCAGGATGAAGCGGTGGACAGCTCGAAGATTGCCCCCTTTTCCATTCAGTCCCGCCATTTGGGAGAAGGGAGTGTGCAGAGCTATCATCTTACTCCATCATCTGTTAGCGGCGAACAATTGGCGGCATCGGCTGTTCAATCGGAGCATCTGGCGGAAGGGTCGGTAGAAGGCCGCCATATCGCAGCTGGCGAAATTACGCTCCAGCATTTGGCAGACGAGGTGCGCTCCCCAGAGCTGCTGCTCGACGGCTCGATTGCAGGAAGCAAGCTTACGCCGAAGAGCATCGGCAGCGACCGGCTGGCGGAAGGCGCTGTGGGCGGAGCGGAGCTTCAGAATGAAGCGGTGGACGGCTCGAAGATTGCCCCCTTCTCCATTCAGTCCCGCCATCTGGAAGAAGAGAGCGTGCAAAGTTACCATCTTGCTCCTTCCTCCATTGGCAGTGAGCACTTGACGGCATCCTCCGTTCAATCGGAGCATCTGGCGGATGGCTCGGTGGAAGGCCGCCATATTGAGGCGGGCGCGGTTCAACCGGAGCATTTGACCCCTGGCGTTATCGGCGGCGAGCATATCCGCCCCTCATCTGTCGGTGTTGGTCATCTCCTACCGGACTCGGTCTCGTCCATGCAGCTTCAGGACGGCAGCGTCACCGCTAGTAAACTGGGTGCAGGAGCGGTTGGTTCGGAACATTTGATACCGGAAGCCGTTACTGGAGAACATCTGGCAGAGGGCTCGGTGGAAAGCCGTCATATCGCGGCAGGCGAAATTACGCTCCAGCATCTGGCAGACGAGGTGCGTTCCCCAGAGCTGCTGCCCGACGGCTCGCTTACCGGAAATAAGCTTGCGCCGAAGAGCATCGGCAGCGACCGGCTGGCTGAAGGCGCTGTGGGCGGAGCGGAGCTTCAGAATGAAGCGGTGGACGGCTCGAAGATTGCCCCCTTCTCCATTCAGTCCCGCCATCTGGAAGAAGAGAGCGTGCAAAGTTACCATCTTGCTCCTTCCTCCATTGGCAGTGAGCACTTGACGGCATCCTCCGTTCAATCGGAGCATCTGGCGGATGGCTCGGTGGAAGGCCGCCATATTGAGGCGGGTGCGGTTCAGCCGGAGCATTTGACCCCTGGCGTTATCGGCGGCGAGCATATCCGCCCCTCATCTGTCGGCGTTAGCCATCTTCTGCCGGACTCGGTCTCGTCCGTACAGCTTCAGGACGGCAGCGTTACCGCTAGTAAACTGGGTGAAGGAGCGGTCGGCCCCGAGCATTTGATGCCGGAAGCCGTCACTGGAGAACATCTGGCAGAGGGCTCGGTGGAGGGCCGCCATATCGCGGCAGGCGAAATTACGCTCCAGCATCTGGCAGATGAGGTGCGTTCCCCAGAGCTGCTGCCCGACGGCTCGGTTACCGGAAATAAGCTTGCGCCAAAGAGCATCGGCAGCGACCGGCTGGCGGAAGGCGCAGTGGGCGGAGTGGAGCTTCAAGATGAAGCGGTGGACGGCTCGAAGATTGCCTCTTTCTCTATCCAGTCCCGCCATCTGGAAGAAGAGAGCGTGCAAAGTTACCATCTTGCTCCTTCCTCCATTGGCAGTGAGCACTTGACGGCATCCTCCGTTCAATCGAAGCATCTGGCGGAAGATTCGGTGGAAGGCCGTCATATCGCGGCAGGCGAAATTACGCTCCAGCATCTGTCAGACGATGTGCGTTCCCCAGAGCTGCTGCCCGACGGCTCGGTTACCGGAAATAAGCTTGCGCCGAAGAGCATCGGCAGCGACCGGCTGGCTGAAGGCGCAGTGGGCGGAGCGGAGCTTCAGGACGAAGCGGTGGACGGCTCGAAGATTGCCTCCTTCTCTATCCAGTCCCGCCATCTGGAAGAAGAGAGCGTGCAAAGTTACCATCTTGCTCCTTCCTCCATTGGCAGTGAGCACTTGACGGCATCCTCCGTTCAATCGGAGCATCTGACGGAAGGCTCGGTAGTGGGCCGCCATATTGAGGTGGGCGCGGTTCAACCGGAGCATTTGACCCCTGGCGTTATCGGCGGCGAGCATATCCGCCCCTCATCCGTCGGCGTTAGCCATCTTCTGCCGGACTCGGTCTCGTCCGTACAGCTTCAGGACGGCAGCGTTACCGCTAGTAAACTGGGTGAAGGAGCGGTCGGTTCCGAGCATTTGATGCCGGAAGCCGTCAATGGAGAACATCTGGAGGAAGATTCGGTAGAAAGCCGCCATATCGCGCCAGGTGCGATTCAGCCGGAGCATTTGACCCCGGGCATTATCGGCGGCGAGCATATCCAATCCCTGTCTGTCGGCCTCAGCCATCTTCTGCCGGACTCGGTCTCGTCCGTGCAGCTTCAGGACGGCAGTGTCACATCCGGCAAACTGGGTGAAGGAGCCGTCGGTTCGGAGCATTTGGCCCCGGAATCCATCACTGGAGAACACCTGGCGGAAGGCTCGGTAGAAGGCCGCCATATCGCGGCTGGTGGAATTACGCTCCAGCATCTGTCTGAGGAAGTGCGCTCGTCGGAGCTGCTGCCCGACGGCTCGATTGACGGAAGCAAGCTTGCGCCGAAGAGCATCGGCAGCGACCGGCTGGCGGACGGAGCGGTGGGCGGAGCGGAGCTTCAGGACGAAGCGGTGAACGGCTCGAAAATTGCCTCCTTTTCTATTCAGTCCCGCCATCTGGAAGAAGAGAGTGTGCAAAGTTATCATCTTGCTCCTTCCTCTATTGGCAGTGAGCACTTGACGGCATCCGCCGTTCAATCGGGGCATCTGGCAGAGGGCTCGGTGGAAAGCCGCCATATCGCGGCTGGTGGAATTACGCTCCAGCATCTGTCTGAGGAAGTGCGCTCGTCGGAGCTGCTGCTCGATAGCTCGATTGCTGGAAGCAAGCTTGCGCCGAAGAGCATCGGCAGCGACCGGCTGGCGGAAGGCGCAGTGGGCGGAGCGGAGCTTCAGAATGAAGCGGTGGACAGCTCGAAGATTGCCCCCTTCTCCATTCAGTCCCGTCACCTGGAAGAAGAGAGCGTGCAGAGTTACCATCTTGCCCCTTCCTCCATTGGCAGTGAGCACTTGACGGCATCCTCCGTTCAATCGGAGCATCTGGCGGACGGCTCGGTAGAAAGCCGCCATATTGAGGCGGGTACGATTCAGCCAGAGCATTTAACCCCTGGCGTTATCGGCGGCGAGCATATCCGCCCCTCATCTGTCGGTGTTGGTCATCTCCTACCGGACTCGGTCTCGTCCATGCAGCTTCAGGACGGCAGCGTCACCGCTAGTAAACTGGGTGAAGGAGCGGTTGGTTCGGAGCATTTGGCCCCGGAAGCCGTCACTGGAGAACATCTGGCGGAGGGCTCGGTGGAAAGCCGCCATATCGCCCCGGGCGAAATTACGCTCCAGCATCTGTCAGACGAGGTGCGCTCGTCGGAGCTGCTGCTCGATAGCTCGATTGACGGAAGCAAGCTTGCGCCGAAGAGCATCGGCAGCGACCGGCTAGCGGAAGGCGCAGTGGGCGGAGCGGAGCTTCAGGATGAAGCGGTGGACGGCTCGAAAATTGCCCCCTTCTCCATTCAGTCCCGCCATTTGGGAGAAGGGAGTGTGCAGAGCTATCATCTTGCTCCATCATCTATTGGCGGCGAGCAATTGGCGGCCTCGGCTGTTCAATCGGAGCATCTGGCGGACGGCTCGGTGGAAGGCCGCCATATTGAGGCGGGCGCGGTTCAGCCGGAGCATTTGACCCCCGGCATTATCGGCGGCGAGCATATCCGCCCCTCATCTGTCGGCGTCGGCCATCTTCTGCCGGACTCGATCTCGTCCGTGCAGCTTCAGGACGGCAGCGTCACATCCGGCAAACTAGGTGAAGGAGCCGTTCACTCCGAGCACTTGACCACGGAAGCCATCACTGGAGAACACCTGGCGGACGGCTCGGTAGAAAGCCGCCATATCACGCCGTGCGCGATTCAGCCGGAGCATTTGACCCCTGGCATTATCGGCGGCGAGCATATCCAATCCCTGTCTGTCGGCGTCGGCCATCTCCAGCCGGACTCGGTCTCGTCCGCACAGCTTCAGGACGGCAGCGTCACATCCGGCAAACTAGGTGAAGGAGCCGTTCACTCCGAGCACTTGACCACGGAAGCCATCACTGGAGAACACTTGGCGGACGGCTCGGTAGAAGGCCGCCATATCGCGGCGGGCGAAATTACGCTCCAGCATTTATCATACGAGGTGCGTTCCCCAGAACTGCTGCTCGACAGCTCGCTTACCGGAAGCAAGCTTGCACCGAAGAGCATCGGCAGCGACCGGCTGGCGGACGGAGCGGTGGGCGGAGCGGAGCTTCAGGATGAAGCGGTGGACGGTTCGAAGATCGCCCCCTTCTCTATCCAGTCCCGCCATCTGGAAGAAGAGAGCGTGCAAAGTTACCATCTTGCTCCTTCCTCCATTGGCAGTGAGCACTTGACGACATCCTCCGTTCAATCGGAGCATCTGGCGGACGGCTCGGTGGAAGGCCGCCATATTGAGGCGGGTGCGATTCAGCCAGGGCATTTGACCCCCGGCGTTATCGGCGGCGAGCATATCCAATCCCTGTCTGTCGGAGTCAGCCATCTTCTACCGGACTCGGTCTCGTCCGCACAGCTTCAGGACGGCAGCGTCACATCCGGCAAACTAGGTGAAGGAGCCGTTCACTCCGAGCACTTGACCACGGAAGCCGTCACTGGAGAACATCTGGCAGACGACTCGGTAGAAGGCCGCCATATCGCGCCGGGTACGGTTCAGCCGGAGCATTTGACCCCCGGCGTTATCGGCGGCGAGCATATCCAATCCCTGTCTGTCGGTGTCGGCCATCTCCAGCCGGACTCGGTCTCGTCCGCACAGCTTCAGGACGGCAGCGTCACATCCGGCAAACTAGGTGAAGGAGCCGTTCACTCCGAGCACTTGACCACGGAAGCCATCACTGGAGAACACTTGGCGGACGGCTCGGTAGAAGGCCGCCATATCGCGGCGGGCGAAATTACGCTCCAGCATTTATCATACGAGGTGCGTTCCCCAGAACTGCTGCCCGACGGCTCGCTTACCGGAAATAAGCTTGCGCCGAAGAGCATCGGCAGCGACCGGCTGGCGGAAGGCGCAGTGGGCGGAGCGGAGCTTCAGGATGAAGCGGTGGACGGCTCGAAAATTGCCTCCTTCTCCATTCAGTCCCGCCATCTGGAAGAAGAGAGCGTGCAAAGTTATCATCTTGCTCCTTCCTCCATTGGCAGTGAGCACTTGACGGTATCCTCCGTTCAATCGGAGCATCTGGCGGACGGCTCGGTAGAAAGCCGCCATATCGCGCCGGGCGGAATTACGCTCCAGCATCTGTCGCCCGAGGTGCGCTCATCGGAGCTGCTGCCCGACAGCTCGATTGCCGGAAGCAAGCTTGCGCCGAAGAGTATCGGCAGCGACCGGATTGCGGACGGAGCGGTAGGCGGAGCGGAGCTTCAGGACGAAGCGGTGGACGGCTCGAAAATTGCTTCCTTCTCCATTCAGTCCCGCCATCTGGAAGAAGAAAGCGTACAGAGTTACCATCTTGCTCCTTCCTCCATTGGCGGTGAGCACTTGACGGTATCCTCCGTTCAATCGGAGCATCTGGCGGAAGGCTCGGTGGAAGGCCGCCATATCACGCCGGGCGGAATTACGCTCCAGCATCTGTCGCCCGAGGTGCGCTCTTCGGAGCTGCTGCCCGACGGATCAATCACCGGCAGCAAGCTTGCGCCGAAGAGCATAGGCAGCGACCGGCTGGCGGACGGAGCAGTGGGCGGAGCGGAGCTTCAGGACGAAGCGGTGGACGGTTCGAAGATCGCCCCATTTTCTATCCAGTCCAGCCATCTGGAGGAGGAAAGCGTGCAGAGCTGCCATATTGCTCCATCTTCTGTAGGCAGTGAGCATCTGATGCGTGAAGCGGTGAGCCCTGAGCATCTGACGTTCAACCCGGTGCGGAGCGCAGGAAACCGTTCAACGCTTCAGCAGTTCGGAATGTCGGCGTTCATGTTTGCCGCAGAATCAGACAGCGTGGACGTGGCGGTGACTTTCGATGAGCCGTTCGGCCACACGGGCTATGTTATGGTTGCCATGACCAACCAGCCCTTCTTCCATGCCTCGTTAAAAAGCAGGGGTAGTGCGGATGCTATTATTCAAGTTGTTCGTCTGGGCGAGACTCAGCATTTCTACGGCGTCCTCTCCTGGATCGCTATTGGGGCTCCTGCGGCGAAGCCTGCTCCAGAGGAGCGTTTATACGATTGAAAATATAGCTCCCGGGTTTGCAGAACAGGATTTTGTATAGACGGGTCCCATAATTAAAAAATAATGAAAAAGCGCAGCCCCCGGCTGTGCTTTTTCAGCATACATAAGACAGCTTTGCTGATGCCTAAATTTTGAACAAACGTGGACGTTGGCCGTTGCCGGTATGAATCCGTTACATACACTGTGATGAACCCCGCCCCGGGAAATGCTCTGCAAGGAGGATGAATGAGCATGAAGCCAGCAAAGCGCTCCCTTAGGTCCCGGCGTTCCCCTTTACGCCGCGAGGCCCGGTCTCATAAAGCCGTATACGACGGCAATCATCCAGAGCCGCTAGTGTCCGTGATCATTCCGGCAATGAATGAAGCCGGTACGATTGCTGCGGCCGTCACGGAAGCAAAAAAGGTCGATTCGCGCTGCGAGGTCATCGTTGTGGCCAACGGCTCTTCGGATGGCACTGCGGAGATTGCCGCATCCTGCGGAGCGCGCGTAATTTCCTGCGCGGAGCCGCTGGGACATGATGTTGGCCGCAGTGTCGGGGCGGAGTCGGCGAAGGGTGAGATTCTTTTGTTTACGGACGGTGATCTCGTTATTCCAGCGGAGCAGCTCCGCCCTTTTGCGGCGGCTGTAAGAAGAGGTGCAGACGTCGCATTGAACGATTATTCCGGACCGGTCGGCCGTCACCGTCCCCATCCGGTTGTACTCTCCAAGCATGCGCTCAATATTCTGCTGCGCCGTCCGGACCTGAAAGGCTGCTCGATGACGGCGGTTCCGCACGCGCTGAGCCGCAGGGCGCTGGACACGCTCGGCAGCGGGCTGTTGTCATCGCCTCCGGTGGCGCAGGCCAAGGCTGTTATGGAAGGGCTTAGGGTAGTAGCGGCGCATAAAGTGCCTGTCGGCCGAATGAATGTCATCCGCCCCAAAGCGGATGGAACGGACCCTTTGCAGCAGATTATCGTCGTGGATCATCTTAGAGCGGTTTCCCTGGTGCTGGAGCACAGAGGCGGGAGAGCCGGATTCGGCGACGGAGCCCGGCGGCGGGAGATGGTGAGGTGACAGATTCATGAGAATTGGAATTCATGCGAAGCCTGCGGGCAGGTCTTCTACAGCCGCCTCTTCCCGCCGGAGAAGCGCCCTCTCGGGACCTGCGAAGCCGCGAAAGCTTCGGAAGGGAAACGGCATGAAGAGAGCCGGATCGCCCAAATCGCAGCGGACCTCCATAAGAACCGCTCTGGGTACGGGTGCGGGAACCGACCGAAGAGCCGCTGGAAGAGCTGCCGGAAACCGCGCCGGAGGACCTGCCAGCCATCGCTATGCAAGAACCGCCCGCAGGTTCTTATGGACTCCGCCGGCGCTGCATGGAAAGCTGTCGGTTATCATTACCGCCTGCAATGAGGAGAAGACGCTGAGGTCTGTCCTGAGAGAAGCGGAACGGCTCATGCCAGAGGAGATCATCGTTGTGCTCAACGGCTGCGTCGATCACAGCTTCCGGCAGGCGCGGCAGTGCGGCAGGGCAATTGTCGTCCATTGTCCTAGGGCGGCTGGACATGATGTGGGGCGGGCGATCGGCTCGAAGCTCAGCCAGGGAGATATTATGCTCTTTCTCGATGGCGATCTGCCCATTCCCGCTCCGGCGCTCTTCCCATTCGTTGCCGCTGTGGACCAGGGAGCGGATGTGGCGCTCAATGATCTGAATCCACTACTTCCCATATTTGGAAAATGCGATAACGTAACGCGCTGCAAAATGTTTCTGAACATGGCGCTTGGCAGGGAAGACTTGGGAGCCGGGTCAATGACCGCCGTGCCTCATGCCCTGTCCCGCAAAATGCTGGAGCTTATCGGACCCCAGGCGCTGTCGGTGCCGCCCAAGGCGCAGGCAACGGCCATTCTGGAGAAGCTGCGCGTAGAGAACGCGGGAACGGTCAACGTAATCAAACGGAACAGAAGACGAAAGGGGAATACGGGGACGGGAAACAACGTGGAACAAATGATTATTGGCGATCATGCCGAAGCGCTGGCGGAAGTACTCGCCCGCGGCGCGGCAGACCGGCTCTTGAAAGAGAACGGCCCGGAGAGCCGACGCCTGGTTGCGGCCTGGAGGAACGGAATATGACACGGACCAGCATTATTATTCCGACCTTCAACGGGCTGAGCCTTTTAAGGACCTGTGTAGATGCAATCCGCCGATATACGGCGGAACCTTACGAATTAATTGTCGTGGATAACGCCTCCAGCGACGGAACGACAACATACTGCCGCAGAGAAAAGATTACATTCATTTCTCTGCCCGCCAACGCCGGCTTTCCGGCCGCCTGTAATCGCGGCCTGCAATTAGCTTCCGGGGACGAACTGCTGCTGCTCAATAATGATGTCATTGTCTCGAAGAACTGGCTTGCCAATCTGAAGACCGCCCTGTACAGTTCTCCAAATATCGGTATTGTCGGTCCCGTGACGAATTATGCCAGCGGCCGGCAGATGGTCGATACCCGGTATGCGGACATTGCCGGGTTCCACGCGGCAGCGGCAACGGCGAATATCCCTGATCCCTCCAAATGGAGCGAGACGAAGCGGCTGGTTGGTTTATGCTTTTTATTCAAAAGGGAAGTGCTTAGCAGGGTTGGTCTGCTCGATGAAAGATTCTCTCCGGGGCATTACGAGGACGATGACTATTGTATGCGCGCCCGGCTTCACGGTTACCACCTGCTGATCGCCGGCGATTGTCTGGTGCATCACGAGGGAAGCGCAAGCTTCAAGGAGGTTTACCGTTCCGGATTAGATGAGCTGATCAACCGCAATCGCGGGTTATATATTGAAAAATGGGGTGTCGACCCTACGCAATTTATTTAGGTTACATGTGGAAAGGAGGAATGGGCTTTGAAAGGAGTCATACTGGCAGGCGGAACGGGAACAAGGCTTTATCCGCTCACCCGGATGATGAATAAGCATTTGCTTCCGGTCGGCAAATATCCGATGATCTGTTACGGCGTCGACAGGCTGCGAAAGGCAGGCATCACCGACATTCTTCTTGTAATCAGCAGACAGTCCGCCGGAATGTACACGGATTTCCTGGGAAGCGGCGCCGAGTTCGGCGTGTCCCTGACCTATAAAATTCAGGAAGCCGCCGGCGGAATCGCCGAGGCGCTGGAGCTTGCAAAAGATTTTATTCCTTCGGGGGAGCGGTTCGTCGTGCTGCTTGGAGACAATTTATTTACAGAGGATCTTACTCCTTATGTGGACAGCTACCTCCGGCAGCCGGAGGGTACCGCGAAGGTGCTGCTCAAGCCGGTGGAGGATGCGCGACGGTACGGCGTTCCCGTGTTCGATGGTACGGACTCGGCCTGGATTGCCCATATCGAAGAAAAACCGAAACAACCGAAGACCGGCTACTGCGTAACCGGCATTTATATGTACGACAAGGCCGTATTTGATATTATCCGGAGAATTACCCCTTCCCGGCGGGGTGAGCTTGAGATTACCGATGTCAACAACCTGTATGCCGCAGACCGCAAGCTGAGCTACGATGTGCTGAAAGAGTGGTGGAGCGACGCGGGAACGTTCGAGTCCCTGCGGGAGGCGGGAGAGAAATTGAAAGACGCGCTGCCGTAACGGCGGCGTTTTTTAATGGTTCTTGAGGCCTGTGAACAGGAGTTCAATAAGAGTTTTTTTACTTTGTGATTGTAATCACAATTCCGATATTTCACCCATGCTAGTCTTGTGTTGAGAAGGATTATCAATAAAATGGGTCTTATCCGTAAAAGGGCAGGCCACTGGCAAGGGGCTGAGCTGTATGCAAAAAACATTGAGCATAAATGAACCGATATTCGATCTGGTCAGCCGTGATCCCGAAGTAAAGGACATCATGATTGAGCTGGGTTTCCAAGATATCGCCAAGCCGGGCATGCTGCAGACGGCCGGACGTTTTATGACACTAGCGAAAGGCATCAAGCTTAAGAAAATAGATATAGACACCGTCAAGCAGACGTTTCGTCGTCACGGATTCATTATTCAGGAATAGAGGAGAGGATCAAAATGAGCGAATTAATCAATAACCGGGAAGTCCATGAGACAGAGCAGACCCATCGGCAGAATATGCTGAAAGAAATCATCAAGGAACTGCATGCCGGCAAAAGCGTCGAGGAAGTGAAAGCCCGCTTTGAAGAAGCGGTCGGAGATGTGACGGTGGCGGAAATATCCGCAATGGAGCATTCACTGATGACGGAGGAAGGGATTCCGGTAACCGAAGTGCAGCGTCTATGCTCTGTGCATACGGCTATCTTCAAAGGCTCCATCGAGGAGATTCACCGGTCATCCAAGCCCGAGGAGCAGCCAGGTCATCCGGTGCATACGTTCAAGCTGGAGAACCGCGAGATTGAGAAGCTGGTTAATTTCCGGGTGGAGCTGCATAAGGATAAATTCCGCAAAAGCGATGATGAAGGAATCATCTTCAAGCTGCTGGAGGATCTGGGCCTTCTGCTGGACATCGACAAACACTTCAGCCGCAAGGAGAACCTGCTATTCCCTTATCTGGAGAAGTACGGAATTTACGGTCCGACTCAGGTGATGTGGGGCGTGGACGACGGCATCCGCAGCATGATCAAGGAGGCCAAAGCCCTTCTGTCCGGCTATACCGGAAACCGGGAGGAAGTGGTGTCGGCGCTTGAGCTTATCATTAAAGAAGTGAATGAGATGGTTTTTAAGGAAGAGAATATTTTGCTGCCGATGGCGCTGGACAAGCTGACCGAGGACGAATGGGTAAAAATTGCCCGGGAGAGCGGCACGATCGGCTTCTGTCTGGCTGCGCCGGAGAAAGAATGGGTGCCGGAGCGCAATCCCGAGCCCGTGGACGCAGAGGCGAAGGAAGCGGAAAGCGCCGGAACCCCGCAGGGCTTCATCCGCTTTGAGACCGGCATACTGTCTGTGCAGCAGCTTGAACTGATCATGAATCATCTGCCGGTCGATCTGACGTTTATCGATGAGAACGATGTGGTCCGTTATTTCTCCCACGGCAAAGAACGTATCTTTGCCCGCACCAAGGCCGTGATCGGCCGCACCGTGCAGAACTGCCATCCGCCGCAAAGCGTGCATGTCGTAGAGAAGCTGCTGGAGGATTTCAAGTCCGGCAACAAGGACGCCGAGGATTTCTGGATTCAAATGAAGGACAAATTTATTTATATCCGCTACTTTGCCGTCCGCGACGAAGAAGGGCGCTATCTGGGAACATTGGAATTTACACAAAACATCGCTCCGATCCGCGCCCTGGAAGGGCAGAAGCGTATTTTGTCCGAGTAGAAAAGAGTTTGAACCGCCTGCGAAAGCGCCGGCGGTTTTTTTGCCTCCCAAAATTCAGCATATTTACCCGCCCTGCAACATCCTCTCCGGAACCCGCTTTACAGGCAAAGCGGATGTAAAAATTTAGGTATTCTATTCATGGCGTATAAGCTATAATTAAGGCAATTTATTAACGGAGGTGCTTCAGCATGTCAAGAAGCCGACAGTTCGATCAAACAACGATTATTCTGCTCAATGGAAAACCAAATGTACACCAATCTCAATCGAAGCGGCAGCGCGGGCTGGGCGGCTTGGCGGCAGCGGAGGATTAGTCCTCCGCCTAATAGTCATGGCATGAAAGGTCCGCCTGCCTGAAAGGCGGAACATATTTTGAATCGGTACCGGGCATCACAAGTGTATTTATGGATGAAGTTTATGACGGCTCTGGCGGGGAGTACCATTTTTACGACGTATAGTGTCTACTATGTGGCAAAGCTGGGATTTAATCCTCTTCAGCTTATGCTGATCGGAACGGTGCTGGAACTGACGGTACTGGTGTTTGAGGGAATCACCGGGGTGGTTGCCGATACGTACGGAAGGCGGCTGTCTGTCATTATCGGCATGTTTATTCTGGGGGGCGGCTTCACGCTGGAGGGAAGCGCGGTTTGGCTTACGGGCGGCGCGTCTCTGTTCTCCGCCTTTGCCGTGGTGCTGGGCGCACAGCTGCTGTTCGGTCTTGGCTGGACGTTCATCAGCGGGGCGGACACGGCATGGATTGTCGATGAGGCAGGCGAAGAAGAAGCCGGAAGCCTGTTCATGTGATCCCAGCGTCTCTCGCTGGTCGCATCCCTGCTGGGCATCGGCATCAGTGTGGGGCTGTCGATGCTTATGCCGAATCTACCGTATTTGGCTGGCGGGGCAATCTACTTCACGGCGGGGTTGTATTTGCTTCGCTGCATGAGGGAGACGAAGTTTAAGCCCCGGAGCCGCGAGCCGCAAGTCTCGCATTTTCGGGCGATGCGGAATACGTGGCTGGAAGGAGCAGCCGTGGTGCGCAGAAACCCCCTACTGATTACGATGGTCTGTGTGACACTGCTGGGAGGCGCCGCCTCCGAAGGCTATGACCGTCTGTGGCAGGTGCATTTGATTAACGGCATCGGCTTTCCCGATCTGCCGCTGTCAATGGCGGCTTGGTTCGGCCTTATCGGAGCGGCGGAAACCCTGCTGGGACTGCTTGCCGTGCATTTTGCCGAGCGAAGAATCGATATGGGCGGCGAGCGGAAGCTGTCTGCGGTTATGCTGCTGCTGACGGCTGTCCGCATCGCCTGTATCGCCTTACTTGCGCTGTCGCCGTCATTTGGCCTCGCGATGTCCGCCGTACTTGTCATCGGCATGGCTTCTTCAGTAGCCGAGCCGGTGTATGCCTCCTGGCTGAACCGGAATCTGGAGAGCCGGAGCCGGGTGACCGTTCTGTCGATGGTCAGCCAGTCCGACGCGCTTGGCCAGACGGCCGGCGGACCGGTGGTTGGCTGGATCGGCAGCCGGTTCTCGATCAGGGCGTCTTTGCTGGCGGCAAGTATACTGCTGCTGCCTCTTTTGGCCGTATTTGGCCGGGGACCCGCAGGCAGGGGAGCGGATATCATTTGCGAAGGCCCGTTTTGCAGGAAAATCTAGTGGATACAGGGTTTTACCAAACCATGAATAAAAATGGTTCTTCGCTTTACTGCGTGGTTAAAACTACGGATTCTAGACTAATAGAGCGATTTAACATGGTGCCTCTGCGCACATGAGTGCTCGTGAAAGCCGCGAAGCACAAGAACCTTGCGCTGCTAATCAGCTTATCATCCCACATCTCCATATAAAATCTCATTCCATTTTACCCATGTCTAGTAGCGAGGAAACATAAAAATGTACTTGGCCTGTGAATCTGCTTTTTGCGTACTAAAAGTGCAGGTCACAGGCCATTATTATTTTAGTAGGATAAACGCTCTAAGTCCTAAACCGGCTGGTTTATCCCAAAAGTACTCATTGTTATTTCTATTGAAATATTAAATTAAAAATTTAAGTTTCAAGAAATTCACTATCAAAGTAGAATTCCCGAAGTCTCTTGAAAATTTTTTTGACATTCTTTCTTAGTGAAGGGGTGTCTTTTTTACGTTTAAAATAGTTATTTTGTATAATCTAACCTTTGCTAAGCAAGGATTGTCCTACAATTTTTGGATAAGACATTTATATATGCATATATAGAAAAATATATGGAATAATAAAATATATGATATTTATAGTTGATATTTTCTCATATATAGTATAATATGGTAATGTAATAAAAATACATTTTTGGAGGATGAAATCTTGAAAAGGCAAAAAAAGATTATTTTCACTTGTGCATTAGGACTTTCTCTTTTGACAGTAGCCGTTCCTAGTTTTGCTGCTAAAACTGCCGAATTAGCTTCAGGGGGATGGAGCGAATCTGAAGGGTATTATAACAATTCGAGTAGCGATGGGGCGTCCGTTCAATTAGCATCCAGTAGCACACCTGACTCACATGTAGGGGAACGTTTATACAGGAATGTTGGAAGTTCCGCATCGCCCATTAATGAATACGCAGCTCATGGAAAAACCACATGGTATTATGTTTCACATTATACTACCGCACGAATGGAACTTTCCAATGGGACAGTCAAAACCACCAGTGGAAGAGTTTATAACAATAGCAACTGGATTTCAGAAGCTACTTCACCTTGGTTTCAACCTGATATTTTCGACAATCCTGAGGCAAGAACTTACTGGGGTCAAAGTTAATATAACTAAATAAGAACCAGAGCTTGTTGAATACGACAAGCTCTGGTTCTATTTTTGAAAAGTGGGGATACAGAAATGCTTATATTTAACAGGAATAATATTCCTATTTTTATTCTCTTTGTTTTTTTATTTTTAATGACCTATACCTTTCAATTCTATGTAAATAAACAACAAATGTATGAGCAACTATCGAATAATCTCTATACCAGCAACTCGTCGATGTTAATTGCAAAGGGGGATCTAACGTGGATTAATGAAGATTTAAGCAGATCCCAATATCGTTTGTTCCTAGAAGAAGATGACACTCACAGATACTTATTGAAGAACAATGGACACTGGTCTCCCCCTATGATTTCAGGAGATTTCTTAAATCTCTCCGAAAGAACCAAAACTGCAGTTATAGGACGAGAGATGGAGCAGTATACGCGTACAATAAGTGGAGTGAAGTACATATCGTATCAAACAAAAAGTTACGAAGTTATAGGAATAATGGGTGCGTCTTTTCCAAGCTCCGTGGATTATCTTATTCTATTGCATGATCCCGGTCTTCAATTAAATGATTTAAATACTAAAATAGTTATTGACAGTGATAACCCGAATGTTGTGAAAAAAATACTAAATAGAGCTACAAAATCGGATTCCTTTATTTCTACTATTGATAACTTTCAAAAAGGGTTTCTTAGAACAGGTGATGCTCCCTTTCTATATAAGTTTCTTTTACTTGAAATGTATTTCTTATTATTGATCGGTCTTATTTCAATATTAAGATATGGGTATGAAAAGGAACAAAAGGTCATAAAAACCCTGTATATGTTAGGTATATCAAAGAAAAATCTTTATTTTGAAATATTAATTAAAAATTCAGTCATCATCTTTCTTTCATCTCTGATCAGCCTTTTTATCTTTAGCGGAGCTGTTATTTTCGACTCTCTTGCTTTAAGTAAAGTATTGCTAGTTATGCCTATAACAATTCTAATGTCATGGATTATCATAGGTGTTTTTATAGGGAGAGATCATTTAGAGAAAAAACGGGGTGTAGTAAAAAGGTGATTATTCGAGAATTAAAGCATTACTTTTTCGCTTACAAAGCTACAATAATATTTTTGGTTTTGCATCTGACTGCATTTTTCATTCTTGTAGGCACTTTCCTGACGTTCATTGAACAATTAAATTATGAAAGCAAGCATCTTCAAAATATATATGATGGCAAGGCGGTATATCAACTGCTGGATGGTTACTACGATGGTGAAGACTATCAAAACTTCATAAGCCGACCCAATTATTTAAGTATCCTTAAGAATTATTATAAAGAACTGAACTCAGCGTCAAATTTTAATTATTTGGCCATGTTCGATCACCCTATACTTCTGAAGAGTGATCAACCGCTTGAACCGTTTGGACAAGGATATGAACGAGGCGCTGAAATCAATCGGTTTACATCTGGAACGGAAGTATTCACTGAAGTTAAATCACTTCAGATCAATGAGAAGGTTCCTGTTTTTTTTGAGTTGAAGGCCGAAGATGGTAGATTGTGGAATCAACAGGATTTTGAAAATCCCCAGGAAATCATGCCCGTGGTCATGGGAAATTCCTATAAATCTTTTTTTAAAATTGGTGAAAAGATAGAAATTGAGTACTATGGGGAAATTATAAAAGCAAAGATTATCGGATTTCTCAAAAAAAATAGTAAGATATACTACCAGGCCTCTTCAGAGTTTTATTTGGACGAACACCTTTTGTTACCCTATCAATCCCATGGTAATCCTGTTACCAAAGAAGATGAGCTTTTTCAACGTAAAAATTATTTTGCTATGGATAACGGTTACATCATAACGGATAATACTCCAAAAGCTAATCAACTAATGATGCAAAGAGTAGAAGCAATCTCAAAAAAAACATCTTTTGGAAGTTATTCATTCATAAATCTGAATCCTCATTTTGCTAAATACAGAGGGCTGCTAACCGTTATGTTAGAAAACAAAGGTCTAGCCTTTGCGATCTTTATCACTACTTTGGTTCTAAATATAATCATTATCAGCATCATATTTCTGTTGCAGCAAAAAAGAAGGTTTGCATCCTTTTATGTGCATTATATCAATGGAGCTTCTCAGAAATTCTTATTGACGTCGCAATGGCTTGAAATAAGCTCTTTATTGCTGGTTGCTTGCATATTTAGCGGAGTCATATTAAGAAATATACTGAAAATAGGTGAGATAAGCATTCTGATTTACATGTTGGGAATCTGTATTATGATGATTTTTATTATTCATTTTCTTATCAGGAACGGGCTCAAGAAAACGTACTTCTTGAAAACTAATGACGATGAAAGGAATTAATAAGTATGATACTTGAACTCTCAGGTGTAAAGAAACAATTTAGAAACGGAAATGATTATAGCAGCTTGCTAGATCATATTGATCTTCGAATTTATAAAGGCGAATCGGTAGCTATACAAGGGAAAAGCGGTTCCGGAAAGTCTACACTTCTTAACATTTTAGCCGGGTTAATACAGTCAGACGAAGGGATTATGTTGTTTAACGGTAAAGACGTGTCGGCAATGACAACCAATGAACTTGCAGGATATCGTAAATACAATATTGGATTTGTTACTCAATATTTTAATCTCTTGGGTGACCGAAATGTATACCATAACGTCGCTCTGCCTTTACAATATCTTAGACAATCAAAGAAAGAGATCAAGTTAAAGGTTGAAAAGGTTTTAGAGGAATTAGAGATAAGTCACCTGAAAAGTAGACCTGTTGGCAACTTATCCGGTGGTGAGCGGCAGCGGGTAGCAATAGCGAGGGCTATTGTGAAAAATCCTTCTATCCTTTTAGCTGATGAACCAACCGGCTCATTAGATGAGAAAACCGAAGAAACCATTTTAGAAATATTTAAAGATCTAAATCATAGAGGGACTACCATGGTCGTTGTTACCCATGATAAATCGGTTGCCAATTTATGCAAAAAAAAATATGAACTTAAAAATAAGAAGTTAAATGCGATTTCTTAGAAATATATTATTGATTATTCTAAATTAAGTGTCTATATCATTGCTTGACATCCGATTTGGATTTCTTTACTGGGGCTACGATAGAGGGTACGGTTTTCTACATCTCCACGAAGAGCCTGTCGAATTGACTGATCGGCATGGCTTCTTCAGTAGCCGAGCCGGTATACGCCTCCTGGCTGAACCGGAATTTGGAGAGCCGGAGCCGGGCGACCGTTCTGTCGATGGTCAGCCAGTCCGACGCGCTTGGCCAGACGGCCGGCGGACCGGTGGTTGGCTGGATCGGCAGCCGGTTCTCGATCAGGGCGTCTTTGCTGGCGGCAAGCCTACTGCTGCTGCCCCTTTTGGCCGTATTTGGCCGGGGACCCGCAGGCAGGGGAGCGGAAAAAGCCTATTTTGCAAAAAAACTGGAACAGGAGGACACAAGGCGCTTGTGAAGATAACCTATACACAAACCGATCAAGCCGGACTTCATTTGGTAGAGCCGCTATGGGAACGGCTGAGAGATCATCATGCATCGATTTCCAATCATTTTTTAGAGCAAATCATGGCTAATACCTTTAAAGCACGATCCAAAGATCTTTTGGACAAAGCGGAACAGGGACTTCTAAATATTATGCTGGCGAGCGATGAGCTTTCGGGAAAGCTGGCAGGATATTGCATAAGTTCAATTACCGGCGGGAACCGGGGAGAGCTGGATTCTATCTTTGTTCTGCAAGATTACAGGGGCAGTGGTATTGGACAAGAGCTGATGACATTATCGCTTGACTGGTTGAAGGCAAACAGCGCCAAGACTATTACGATTTCAGTAATGTTCGGAAATGATGAGGCATTGCCTTTTTATGGAAAATTCGGATTCTATCCAAGAACCTATGTACTAACCAAATGATTACAAATGAAAAAGGAAGGCGGGCGTCCCAGGCTGGGATGCTCGCTTTTTTGTCCATCGGGCTGCATCGGTCTGAATTCCGCCATTCCTTTGCTTCCTCGTAACCGACCGAGGCGCCGCCGCATATGTTGTAGCAGGGCGCCTAAGCAAAGGAGACATGATCATGCAGAATAAGATCACCAAAATTTTGGAGCACATGGCCCATTCGCATGAACAGATGGCTCGCATTCTTGACGCCGAGCGCCACGTGGCTGTCCGCATGGCGCAAATCGTCCATGATTTGCCAGATGCGGAACCGGAATTCGGCGGCAGTGCGGGAGTAATTGAAAGCGCGGGCCAGGTGAACAAGAATATTATCGCCTATCTTAACGCCTTCGCCGATCTTCAGGAGGCGCTTGCCGAGCAGGTGGGCAGAGTCATCAAGGAACTGAACGGCCAGGAAGAAGAATAGCGGGAGGCGGACGATGAGCAGAGAAGAAGCTTATCTGAAAATGCTGGAATCCACCGCTACCATCCAGTCGAATATCGCGATGATCCTGGAAGCTAAGGCGGTGGAAGCGGAGAAGGTAAAGGAGTGGACGCACCATCATATTCATCCCCGTGCGTTCGATACGCACGAAGATCAGTTAAAGGAATCACTCTCCATCCATGACGCGATTGTAGAACTGGTGGAGGGATTAACCAAACTGGAGAACGGTCTGTGCAGCAATTTGAAAGCCATGCTGAACACCGGGGAAGAGGAAAGCGGCGGCGAAGACGGCTTCGGAAGTCTGATGGGAGGCGGACTCAGCTTCGGGGAAGACGAGAAATGAGCGGGCTGCAGCTCTCGGAACGCGCCGTCAAGCTGGAAATGATCCGCTCCATCGCCCGCAGCCAGGCGGCGCTGGCGGCTATTCTGGAAACTATAGCAGATTTGACCGGCCATTCGGAGCTTGCAGCCCGCAAGCTGTGCGACAATGTGAGGGTGCTTAGCGAATACCAGAGCGCTATGTGCCGGATGATGTCCGGCATTTCGCTGCATCAACACAAAGAAGGAATTCCCTCCGCGCCATGGCTGGCATCGTCCTGCGTTTTGGGGCATCGCGGCGCGAACGCAGTACCGAAGGAGTGACAGAGATGAAGAAAACAAGCCGTAAGCCGTCGCGTACGGGAGCAACGGCCCGCAGACGCAAACTGCTGCTGTCGCGGAAAATCAAGGTTCGCAAAATCCGTAAAATCCGCAAGGGTACCGCGCTTAAGGGCCGTAAAAAACGGTCAGGCCGGACTCTTCGCCCACGGCTGCGGAAAAAAGGCGTCAAACTGCGCAGAAAGAGACGGCTCCGTCGGCCCGCTGTTCCGCCGGTTCCGGAGTCCGTGCCCGCCGCTCCTCCAGCGGAGACTGAACAGGTGGTTGTGCCGCTTCCCGCCGAACCGGGCGTTGCTCCGGAAACGCCGCCCGATGGCGCCTATCAGCAGGGCTACAATGAAGCCTACGATGTCGGATTCGATACCGGGTTCGCCAAAGGCTTTGAGGACGGGCACAAGCTGGAGTTCAAATGAAGGATTGCGGCGGTGAAAGAGCCCCCTTTCGCCGCCGCTCCACCGTACCTTTATGCGAAAATATTTGCAAGATTTCAGTTTTTTCCGCCATCTGTGGTAGACTGTCAAGTGGCAGAGTCACATAGACTCGGATACAGACAAAAGAGGCAGGTGCGGAAACATGGAGCGTGACATCAGACAAGGAAGAATAGAAGAGCTGGAGCAGATTATGGCGCTGATTGCCGAATGCGTGCGCGTGATGCAAGAGGGCGGAAGCGACCAATGGGATGAAAGCTATCCGAATGCGGAAATTATCACTGAGGACATAGAGCGGGGAACGCTGTATGTTTACGAGGAGGCCGGGGCTCCTGCGGGAATCTTGGTGCTGGATGAAAATCAGGCCGAGCAGTATAAGGAAATCAAATGGGTGCAGACGGAAGGGCCAAATTTGATCATGCACCGCCTTGCGGTTCATCCCCGGGTTCAGGGAAAAGGAATCGCGCGCCGGTTGATTGCGTGTGCCGAGAATTTTGCAGTTGAACGAGGATATAAGAGCATCCGAATGGATACATACGCCAAAAACACCAAGGCGCTCGAGCTGTACCGGCGTCTCGGTTACGAGGTAAGAGGCGAGGTCAGTTTCCCTGGACGGACGGCGAATTTCCCTGTGCTGGAGAAGATTTTGGCGGCTGCCGAGTAGACAAGTTTTCTAACATTTTTAGCAGAAAAAGAGTTTTATTTTTACGATGAAAGCACTTTCATAGGAAATAGCCGTAAACTCGACATATTAAATGAAAGCGTAAGCATTTTACGGATAATCGCTGCTGCCGCCCAAATATCGGAAAATAAGCCGCTAAAGTCCGCAATATCAAGTTTTAAAATTTAAGATAAGTAGTCTATAATAAAGACATCACCAGAAGAGCTGAACGAAAAAAAGAGCCGGATGGATAACGCTCTAAAGCGGATGGTTTGAAATTCAGCGGCCCACCATTTTTCTTGCAGCGGCGGAAGGTGATAATCCCAAATTCCTTATTTTATATAAGGAAGGGAGCAAACTCCGATGGGCTAGGCAATCGGTGCATACCTTAAATGGGGACGGCCAAGACGGAACAATGAATCGTTTGAGCAGACCGGTCGGTGAAGCGGCAACGGACAAATGAGCTATCTGAGCAGATCAATTGGCAAAGCCCAAAACGGAATCGTGAGCCGTTTAAGTGGGAGCCATTGGCATAAGCAAAGATAGACAAATGAGCCGTTTATGCGGAAGCACTGGAGAAGCACGAACGGACATATGAACCGTTTAAGCAGACCAAAGGGTATGTTATCCGGAAAATCCAGGCGAACCATGGAAGAAGGAAGAAGCTGTTTCAAAACAAGACGAAATGTCTTGTGAGAAAGGAGCGGGATTCCATTGGAAAAGGTTGGCGAAGCGTACAATATACGATAATCGCACATAAGGAAAACGGACGTGACAACGTTTTTCGCGAGAGTCGTGTACGCGGGAACCGAAAAACACCCATATGCAGGACATGGAGTTTCGGTGA
The DNA here is from genome assembly GCF_000993825.1 of Paenibacillus durus ATCC 35681. Taxonomy (NCBI): domain Bacteria; kingdom Bacillati; phylum Bacillota; class Bacilli; order Caryophanales; family Paenibacillaceae; genus Paenibacillus; species Paenibacillus durus. The sequence continues at coordinate 3,610,114 of NZ_CP011114.1, read as the reverse complement.
AGTACTCCGAAATCGGAGTATGAGGATTGTAAGGTAAAATTTGAAAAACAATTCTGAAAGCGATTGTCCAAAGCGGTCATGCCGATTGGAAATCGGGTAACATGGAATCATCGATTAATGTACCATGTCAAAAGTATGGATTGTTGTAGGAGGATATGAATAAAATTGCATAGCCAAGAGGAGACTTAAGACCCCGTTACCATAAAAAGGTATACGGGGTTTTAAGCGTTTGTCTACAGTTGGCGGGAGGATCAGTTCTCCCCCTTATGCTCCTTCAATTGCAGCCATACGGCGGCCATATCCAGCGCCCCCTTGCCGCTCTGGTCAGCGGCCGCGTAGGTTTCCTTGGCTGCTTCAGCGAGCGGAAGCCGGATGCCGTAGCTGTGCGCTTCATCCGCAACCAGCCCCAAATCTTTGGCAACGAGGCTGATCATGAAGGCGGATGGGTACTCTTCTTTTACAAACATCTCTTTTTTACCCTCGAACAGCTTCGTGGATACGGCCGATTCACTGATCATCCGCAGCACCAATTCACGGTCAAGTCCGGCCGTTTCCGCAAACAGCAGCGTCTCGCCCACGCCTTGGGCAACCACGCCGAGCAGCAGGTTGATCGCCAGTTTGGCGGAGCTGCCCGCTCCGACATCTCCGAAATGAATAGTCGCCTTTCCCAGCTTATCGAAGTATGGCCGACAAGCTTCAACCGCCTCGCTGTCTCCGCCTGCCAGGATGACCAGCTGCGCCTGCACCGCAGGCCCAACCGAGCCGGATACGGGCGCATCTACATAAATTCCTCCGGCTTCGCCGGTAATCCGGGCGAATTCCTTGGCTTCCTCCGGTCCGATCGTACTCATATTCACGACAAGAGCCTTTGGACGGAGCTTTGCAAGAACGCCTTCTTCTCCCGACAGCACCTCCCGGACCGTTTCGCCCTTGGTCAGCATCAGAAAGATCAAATCCGCTTCGGCGGCTGCTTCCGTCGCCGTCCGGCAAATGACGGCGCCTTCCACTCTGAGCGGCTCCGCCTTCTCCGCCGTCCGGTTATAAACATGCAGGCTGTGGCCCGCCTTCAGTAAATTGCGGGCCATGGGAAGCCCCATGTGCCCCGTTCCAATCCATGCAATGTTTTTCAATTGGATTACACTCCTTTTCAAGGATATCTATGCTATTTTAAACCTAACGAGGCAGAATGAATAGCCATTTAGTCACTATGACTTTGTCGATTATGTTAGGTTTTGTCTGGTTTTGCCGCAATATGCAAGGGTGATGTCAATTTAGTTCACTCGTGTTGACAATGAAGCGCCCCTGAATTATGATAAGGGTATTCATAAGAATTTTAAATTTTTCGTATATCCTTAATGATTGGATTAAGGGTCTCTACCGGAAACCGTAAATTTCTGGCTACGAAGATGTGCCTTGGCATGTTTTTGTAGCCTTTTTGCTTTTAATTTTAGCTATTTCAAGGAGGAAACAGTCATGGGCGGTATATTGATCAAGAACGCGGAACTCATCACGATGAACAAGCAGGAGGAAATTCTGCGCGGCAGCGATATCCGGATTAAGGACGACCTGATTACGGAAATCGGTAGCGGTCTTGCGCCGCTTGCGGGAGAGACGGTGATCGACGCCACGGGGCGAAGCATAATCCCCGGCTTCGTGCAGACGCATATTCATTTATGCCAGACGCTGTTTCGCGGCAAAGCGGACGACCTGGAGCTGATGGATTGGCTGCGCAAGCGCATTTGGCCGCTCGAAGCGGCGCATGACGGGGAATCGCTCTATTATTCCGCGATGCTCGGCATCGGGGAGCTGATCTCCAGCGGAACGACGACGATTGTCGATATGGAGACGGTGCATCACACGGATTACGCGTTCCAGGCAATTGCTAAGAGCGGTATCCGCGCCCTCTCCGGCAAGGTCATGATGGACCAGAAGGGCGGGGATGTGCCTGAGGCGCTCCAGGAGGATACGGCGGCTTCGCTTCAGGAGAGTGTGGATCTGCTGGAAAAATGGAACGGGCATGACGGCGGGCGCATCCGCTACGCTTTTTCCCCAAGGTTCGTGGTTTCGTGCACCGAGCCGCTGCTGACTGAAGTCCGTGATCTGTCGGCGCGTTACGGGGTTAAAGTACATACCCATGCCTCCGAGAATCAGGGGGAGATCGAAATTGTGCAGGCGATGACCGGCATGCGCAATATCGTGTACCTGGATCATATTGGCCTTGCGAACGAGCGGCTCATTCTGGCCCACTGTATTTGGCTGGATAAGGAAGAGCGGCGTATTTTGCGGGAACGGGGCGTGCATGTCAGCCATTGTCCGGGCTCCAACCTGAAGCTGGCGTCCGGCATCGCCGACACTCCGGGGCTAATTCACGAGCATGTATCGGTAAGCCTTGGCGCGGACGGCGCTCCCTGCAACAACAACCTCGATATGTTCAATGAAATGCGGCTGGCCGCGCTGATTCAGAAGCCGATTCACGGACCAACGGCGATGGACGCTAAATCCGTATTCCGGATGGCAACGATCGGTGGAGCCAAGGCGGTCGGGATGGAAAATGAAATCGGCAGCATCGAGGTCGGCAAGAAGGCGGATTTGGCGATTCTGAACCTGTTCAACTTCCATACGTTCCCTTCCTTTGACGCGGACCCGATCTCCCGGATCGTGTATTCCGCTACGCGCGCGGACGTGGAGAGCACGATCATTAACGGTAAAATCGTGATGGACCGCGGCATGCTGAAGACGGTCGATAAAGATACCGTGCTGCGTGAGGCGGACCGTTCCATTCAAAGGCTGCTGGCCCGCTCGCCGCTGGGGTAATGGGGTTATTTTAAACGCATAAAGCAGCTAAGAATCGGACCCCCTAAACAAACGGTGAATAGAGTCCCAACGCCGATGGGTCCGTGGAATATAACTGCCATTGTCAAAAAGAGAAGATATATGAATGTTCTCGAAAACAATATGCTCATCCCAGTTAATTCGCGAATGATCAGCATTAATCGGTCAACAGGCATTGGCGCAAAGTTAGCGTATAAATAGATTGCAGATCCCAGCCCTATAACGATTATGCCAATCCCGAAACAAACAAGTTTACTGAACCATAGTTCCGGAATTAACAAATGACGCCATAAAAAAAGCCATGTATCAATACCAAGACCAGTTATGAGGGCTGTTAGCAGACCCAATAATTCTGGTCTTTGTCTTTTTAGTAATGAGTTGCATCCGATCAGTATTAAAGCTATGATGATTTCCCAGCTTCCCACAGTAAGACCCACTTTTAGAGATAGCCCGACCAAAAGCGCGTCAAAAGGTGATGCTCCAAGGCCTGATTGTATAGTAAAAGAAGCACCAAGGGTTAATATGAAGATTCCCAATCCATAATAAATATATTTCGTTGCCCCCAACCTTATCATAACTGCTTAGTAGATAATTCTTTTATCATTAAAATATGCGGAATTCCATCTTCCAAGACCAAATTTACGGTAAGGCTCTAAGATACAGATTCTCTCAAATTTGCCTGAGCCATCAACCCATCTTACTCGTCCAGTTCCGACAGGTTGTTCATTGTAATAGACCAAAATATGTTCAGAAAGCTCATTAAGGGTGTCGAATTCATCAAACTCATCGTCTAAGGGTACACCTTGCTCTTTAACAAATACTTCTTTTCTTATTTGAAAAGCTTGGTTTAAATCGTGATCCCGTGTTATTCTTTTTGATTTCATTTTCTCAGTCCTTTTCTAGAATTATTTATCTATATAAAGTGAACTTGGGATTTTCCCATTTGGGTATCGTTCGTAACTTCGAGGAATGTTTGGACTTCCGGCCGCTGCCCATCTCCAGATTTCTAAATTTATTACACTCTTCGTGGATGAAATCCGGAGACAAAGGCGATCGCTGTCGCTCCTCCAGTTCCAAACTTCCCCTTCGTTACTCCTTACCCTGATGTCATTTTTTAAATTCATTTTATATAGACTAGTCAAAATTAATAGTCATATGATAATATAAGTTAAATGATTTTTGTTGTAAATGCAACAAAATTAATAGCGGAAATGATAACGATTAACCATTAGGAGAGGTCTGCTAATATGACAATCATAATAAAGAAGTGCGCGATAGAAGATTTACGCATGCTTCAAGAAATAAGTTATGAAACATTTAATGATACTTTTGGAGATTTGAATGCACCCGAAAATATGAAATCCTATTTGGAAAGAGCACTTAATTTAGAGAAATTAGAGCAAGAATTATCTAATGTTAGTTCATCTTTCTTTTTTATTTATAGTAATGAAGAGCTCGCTGGTTATTTAAAGGTTAATGTCGATGAGGCCCAGTCAGACAATATTGCTGGCGAAGCGCTTGAGATTGAGAGGATTTATATAAGCAGAAAATTCCAAGGGCAAGGTCTGGGGAAGCATCTGATCAATAAAGGCATAGAAATTGCGAAAGAGCAGAATAAAACGCAGGTTTGGTTAGGCGTGTGGGAAAAAAATGAGGGTGCAATCAAATTTTATAAAGGAATGGGCTTTGTCGAGAGTGGAGCCCACTCCTTTTACATGGGGGATGAGAAGCAAACGGATTTCATTATGGTTAAAACACTGATTTTCAGCTAAAAGAATTTTTTACCTAATGGACGAAGATTCACAAAATCTGTTGCCTGTACAAATGAGATTCAAAGTTAAGGCTCTACTTTTGCGGGGTTATTTTATAGCTTCTCCATCATCTTCATCAGCTTCATCTCTGTCCCATCGGCCGCCGGAGTATAGATAATGCACCGCAAATCGGCGCTGCCGTGGACGTGCATTGAAGTGAGCTCAAACAGCATTTTGCCGGCTTTGGAATGCCTGAACTCGATCAACACATCGGGAGCGTTGTTCACTGTGCTGCGCTGCCAGAGACGGTCGAAGTCCGGGTAGTTTCTGTCCATATCGCGGATGAATTCGGTATACCATGCGTCATCAACGTATTGTCCGTAATAGGTTCTGAAAATGGCGAGAAAGCCTCCGACAAAATCCTCCCAGTTCACGGCTAGCCGTTGCAGCTCTTGGCGGGCAAACAGCAGCCTGATTAAATTTCGCTCCGGGGCGGGAACTTGTTCGAAATCAAGGAATACATGTCTTGCGGCTTCATTCCAGCCGACAATCTGGCAGCGGCGGTCGGTTACAATCGTTGGCGAATATTTCAGCTCCCTTATAATTTTAAGCAGTGATGGGCGGATTTCAGATTGAGTCTCAGGAGGAAATTCAGGTCCGGTATGGGTATCCAACGCGAGCGAATACAAATATTTACGTTCGTCGGGAGTAAGCCGGAGAGCCTTGGAGATATTGTCGAGAACGGAGACAGACACTTTGATGTCGCGGCCCTGCTCCAGCCAGGTGTACCAGGTTGTACTTACGCCGGCAAGTTGAGCCACTTCTTCCCGTCTAAGTCCCGGCGTTCTTCTGCGGGTGCCCCCGGGCAGTCCTGCCGATAGGGGAGAAATTTTGGAGCGCTGCGATTTCAGAAAGGCGGATAGCGCCTCCAGCCTAGCCTCGGCATTCATGAATCATTCCTCCATTACTTATTATCATAGCACTTATTATACTAGTTTAAACAACAACTTGTAATAGGATAATTTCCATGACATGATAACGGGGATGTGAAATGAAGGAGGATTCAAAATGGAAAGAGTTGTTATAAGCGGCATGGGTATCGTTTCTCCCCTTGGCAACGATGTGGAACAATTTTGGAATAAATTACGAAATGGGCAGTCGGGCATATCTGCAATTGATGCATTTGACACCTCCGCCTATAAAACACGGTTCGGGGGCGTTGTCCGGGATTTTGACGCCGACGCTTTGTTTGGCCGCAAGGAGGCGCGGCGTATGGACCGCTTCACTCAATTTGCGGTCGCGGCCGCCGATCAAGCCGTGGCTGATTCGGAACTGAAGCTGGACGATCTGGACAGGGAACGGATCGGGGTATATGTAGGCTCGGGAATCGGAGGCATGGGGTTATTGCTTGAGCAGCATCGAGTGCTGCTCGAACGTGGAGCGGACCGGGTGAGCCCGACCTTGGTGCCGATGATGATTTCCAATATGGCCGCAGCTGTGATCAGTATCCGATATGGCGCGATGGGTCCGTCATTTTCTCCGGTTACAGCTTGCTCCACCGGCAATACAGCAATCGGTGAAGCCCTTCGGACCATCCGGTCCGGTGAGGCGGACGTTATCTTGGCCGGGGGAACGGAAGCGGCGATTAATGAAATTTCGCTTGCCAGCTTTGGCAACGCCCATGCTTTATCGGTCCGAAACGAAGACATCACACGGGCCAGCCGTCCGTTTGATGCGGAAAGGGACGGATTCGTGATCGGCGAAGGGGCGGGCATCCTCGTCTTGGAGTCGCTTACCCACGCGCAGCGGCGGAATGCGCGAATCTACGCGGAGGTTATCGGTTACGGAAACAGCTCAGACGCCTATCATATGGTGGCGACCCATCCGGAAGGAAGAGGAGCTTATCAGGCGATGAAGCTGGCCCTGCAAGCCGCCAAGCTATCACCTGCGGACATTGATGTCATCAGCGCGCATGCGACCAGCACGGGAGTGGGGGACCTCTCCGAAACGAACGCGATTAAAGCAATGTTCGGAGAAGCGGCTTACCGCATTCCGGTTACGGCCAACAAATCGATGACGGGACATATGCTCGGCGCTGCCGGAGGAGCCGAAGCGATCGCTCTAATCAAAAGTCTAAATGAAAACGTAATCCCGCCTACCATAAATCTGGAGCAGCCCGATCCGGCCTGTGATTTGGATTACGTCCCCAACACGGCCCGAAGCCAGGAGCTTAACATTGGAATGAGCAATTCATTCGGCTTTGGCGGGCATAATGCCGTGCTGATTATTCGGAAGTATCCGGAATGAGGGCTGTGGCCCCTATAGTACAATGAATGAAGCATTTCCTTATTTGGACTCTTTACTGTTCGCCTGGGCTATAAGCAGGGCCTTCAGCTCCTGAAGCTCCGTTTCAATCCGGTGCAGATGGCCCTGCATATCGTCGATCTCCTGCTCCGCCTTGTAGTTGATCGCAAAGTCAATGATGGCCTCATGTTTGTCCCGGGCAGCCTGTCGGTTCTGGCTCATCATGATGAACGGAGCCTGGAACGCGGACAGAAAGGACAGGCATAGATTCAGCAGAATAAACGGCGGCGAATCAAAATGCCGGGTGAAGCTAAGCACGTTCCAAACGATCCACAGCGCCAAGAAGCAGGTGAAATAGATGATGAACTTCCAGCTTCCGCCGAAGGCGGCGATGCGGTCAGCCAATTTTCCGCCGCGACTCGTCTGCTTGCTGTATTCCTCTTCCAGATGAGCGACGATGCGTTTTTCATAAAGCTCCACATATTTGTCAATGCGCCCTTTATGTTTGTCGTTCAGTTCAATACCGAAACCATTAATGGTCACGTCCTCGGGCGGGACCGTTTTTGCGTTCTCTTGCGCCATTGATCGTCCTCCTTGGGTGAACAAGAATGCCATCATCTTACTCTATCCTTTTCCATTTGTATAGGGTATGAATAGGGTTGTCCTTTTATTGCAGGTAACGGGAACCGCAGCGGCTGTTACTTCGTCTAATCCAGTGAGGTGAGTACATTGAATTTCGACGAGCTGAAAGATGCAGACAGCATGGACGAAGATACGCTGCGAGCTGTGATGGACCGTTTCGGCGGCGATGTCTGGAATTACATCTATTATCTGACGTCAAGCCGTGAGCAGGCGGATGAGCTGTCTCAGGAAGTATTTGTAAAATGTTATTACCGCATCGGCACGTACAAAGGCGGTTCCTCATTTCAGACCTGGCTGTTCTCCATTGCGCGCAACGCTGTATTCTCCTACCGAAAATCCCGTTTTTTCAGAAAAAGTCTGTGGGGAGATATCGCCGCGCTGCCGGATCGAACGGAAAAGATCGGGGTGAACGCAGGTGGAGGAATGGTTGTTGCGGCTTCGGCGGAAATGCAGTATTTCTGCAGCGTGCATGTCAATGAAATTTGGGATGTGATCATGAAACTGCCCGCAGGATTCCGTGAAGTGCTAGTGCTCGATTTGAAGTACGGCATGTCGGTAAAAGATATCACGGAACTCACCGGTTGGTCGCAGGGAACCGTTAAATCGAGGCTTCACCGCGCCCGCCGCAAGGTTCAAACCAAGCTGAAGGAGATGGAATAATGGACAACAAGCCGAAATGGTATGAACAGGCGGGACGAGGCCCTTTTGAGCAGAACGGATTTACGGCGGAGCATGCGGAGAATGTGATCCGTACGATCCGCGAGGGCCAGCCCCGAGCGGCACGGGAACGCACCCGCCACCGGTACGTTACAGTTGCTGCTGTGGCCTGCATTACGCTGACTATCGCCGGATTGGGCTGGACCGCAATGGATGGCCCTCTCTCCGGCTACCGGGGAACAGGCAACACCTTCTCCGCTGCCCCGGGGACGGCTGTTGAAGCAGCTATGAAGAAAACGGCAGACCAGGCCATACACAGCATGCTGGAAAACCCCTTTCCTCTGGAAAGCACCGATTACTTGCCGGACAAGAAGCAGATGCGCTATTCGTACCGCAGCGGATACAATACCGCTTATATATGGATCAGCACGGAAACGGGAGCCATGGTCCGGGCGAAGGTGAATAGTACGCTTAAACCCGGAGAGGTTTGGGAGAAATTGCGCCGGAGAGCGGAAACGGAGCTGGCGAGTTTGGGGTATAAAGGAAGCTTTGTTTACAGGGCCTCACGTTATGTCAATTATGATGCCGCCAGAGACAAGTCGGTGGTCATACAAACCATATTAAACGCAAAAGATGCGCGGGTCGAATTTATTAACGAGAACATTGTGATGATGAGCTGCGAAACGGATATCGGAACCGTAGATCCTGCAACCGTGGAAGCCGGAATCAAGGCGCTAAAGATCATGAACAAGAACAGGGGAAATCTTTCTCTGACGGGAGCCTACCGCGTGATTAGAGGAACATCGGATTTGCTGACAGTACGTTTCGCAGGCGAGGCTTCCGTTACGATGGACTCTGCGACCCGGATTGTTTACGGGGTGAGCGACCGTACCCTATTCGACGGGAAGTCCGACTCCCTATCGGCGAAGGCCAAGCGGGACGGACAGCTGCTGACGGTCAGCGAGCAGAAGCTGCGGTCGGCGGCGGAAGCTGTGACTTCAGCTTACAGCATACATCTTCTGCTTACGGATTATCAATTAAAGAAAAGTCTGGAAACCCCTGGTACCGCTATATTTACCAAGCCAGGAGGTTCAGATATGTTCATTTCTTACAGCACCTCGGGAGCGATATGGGGATTTTTGTTTTACCCTACTGTATAATCTTGCCCATAGCCGTAATGTCCCGGCTGTGCAGGATGGAACTGTCCGTGCCGTGAACGGCTGATCGGATCATCGCCTGCCCTAGTCTCCTTACCGTTATGACATGACCGGGGAAAAGAACATGCGGCGCCGGGTACAGCCAGGTTAAAGTATAGTAGTAGCGATGGGTATTCCGCAAGCCTTTTGGTCGGATGAATATAGCCCGGGCGGTACATGTAGGACGGCTTGAAGGGCAGGCGCAGCAGCCGTTTCTCGGTCTTGCCCTTCACCCGGGCCACATGCTTCGGCCCCATTAGGGCCTTCGATTGACCGCAAGCACCTCCACCACATCGGGATGCAGCAGGCATTCATGCAGGACACCCTCACCAACCCTTTATTCACTTAATCTAAGTACCCTGGCGATATTCTCGCAGGTTCGCTCGACATTGCGCGGTCCCTCCACCAGCAGCTTCTCAAGGCCCGATGCCCCCGGAACAATGCCGAATACCGCATCAATGCCTTCCGCATATAGGGTACCGATTCCCTCACCGATATACCCGGCGACGGCAATCACTTTTTTGCCGCTTTCTTTGGCAACCCGGGCTACCCCGACAGGGGTTTTGCCGAACTTGGTCTGAAAATCTATGCCGCCTTCCCCGGTAAACACCCAATCCGCATCAGCCAGCTTTTGTCTTAAGCCGGTATATTCAATGACAATCCCGATGCCTTTCCGGAGCTCCGCCCGCGTAAAGATCAGCAGACCCGCGCCCAAACCGCCGGCCGCTCCGGCTCCCGGAATATCCCGCACATCTTTCTGAAGCTGCCGTCTCACGACCTCTGCATAATGGGCGAGGTTGGCATCCAGCCTGCGCACCATTTCGGGCGTGGCTCCTTTTTGCGGACCGAACACATAAGAGGCGCCATGCTCCCCGCACAGCGGATTCGTAACGTCGCACGCTACAATAAGCTCAACATGGCGAAGCCGTTCATCCAGCGAGGAAATGTCAATACGGTCCAGACGGTTCAGATTTCCTCCTCCCCGGGGCAGAGCCTTCCCTTCCTCATCCAGAAATTTGGCTCCGAGCGCTTCGGCCATGCCTGTGCCGCCGTCATTCGTCGCGCTTCCCCCAATGCCGATGATCATTTTCCGGATTCCTTGATCCAGACATTCGCGAATCAGCTCGCCCGTTCCATAGGTTGTTGTAATTAAAGGGTTTCTCGTTTCCGGGGTCACCAGATGGATTCCGCTAGCGGACGCCATCTCGATTGCCGCAGTCGTCCCGTCGCCCAGAATACCGTACTTGGCTGTGACCGGCTGCCCGAGCGGTCCCGTTACTTCCTTGTAACGGATTTGTCCGCCCGAGGCGTCGACCAGCGACTGCACCGTTCCTTCGCCGCCATCCGCCATCGGAACATGAATATAATTAGCCGCCGGGTAGACCTTCCGCAGCCCTTTTTCCATCGCAATGCAGACTTCTTTTGCCGTCATACTCTCTTTAAAGGAATCCGGCGCCAGCACAAATGTCTTCTCTCTCATCTTCTCACCCCATAGTTCATATTAAAGCGGAAATCCGCAAATATATAACCGCTGCACGATCGCCTTTGAGGTTTGCTCTATTTTGACTATAATGGGTATTACATGAATTTTACAAATAAGAGGGGTAAGCATGAACGTACAAAATAAAGGGGCCGCCGCCGGGTTCTACACCGTGTCCACGCTGCTCGTGCTGAAGCTGCTGGTGCTGCGGATGCTGTTCTATGGCCGGATCGCCTGGGAATGGGTACTGGCCGATGCCGCGCCGGTGCTGCTGCTGATGGGAATACTGGCTGCTGCGGTGCCAGCGAAGGCGAAGACCGCCGTATTTTGGATTTTTAATGGCATACTGTCGCTGCTGCTGTTCGCTTCAAGCGTATATTTCAAACATTTTGGCTCGGTCCCGACTTACCAGGCTCTCTATGAGCTGAACCAGGTGTTCCAGATCAGAGACAGCGTGGAGTCGACGATTCAGCCGGTCGATTACTTGTTCATTGCGGACATTGCCGTCTATGTGATTTACCGCTTGTTCCGCACAAGGGAGACAGGCACAAGGGATACGCGTTCGTCCGATGCCCGTCCAAGGCTCCGGGGCGTGTATCCGGCCGTTATTCTGGTCTCCATTATCGGAGGCGGGTCGTTGTCCGCCTATTCGATTCATGCCTCGTCAGGAATCACGAACGAGCTATTGCAGGCGGAGAGTGCAGGCTTCCTGAATTACGAGATCGTCGCCGCGCTTCGGGAGCGCCGGAACAACGACCTGGTCGGCAGCGGCGATATCAAAAATACGATCGCCAAGGTTGAAGCGCTGGAATCCACCTATAACTATGGGGGAGCGCCTTCCGGCACGCCGTCCGCGAATTTTTTCGGTTCCATGCAAGGCAAGAACGTCATTGTCGTGCAGATGGAGGCGTTCCAGAACTTCCCGCTGCATCAGTCGCTGAACGGGCAGGAGCTTACGCCGAACTTGAACAAGCTGGCTGACGAAGGGTTCTATTTTCCCCATGTCTTCCAGCAGATTGGTCCGGGCAACACCTCGGATGCGGAATTTATGAGCAATACGTCGATCTACCCGATCGGCTCGGTGGCAATGTCCACGGGGTTCGGAGACCGGACGCTGCCGAGCCTGCCGCGCGCGCTGGAGAAGAAGGGCTACGAAGCCTATACGTTCCATGTCAACAAGGTCGGCTTCTGGAACCGGAAGGAGCTGTATGCGGCGATTGGCTTTAATGGCTATTACGACAAGCCGTATTATAAGAACGATCATTTCAATGCCTTCGGCGCTTCGGATGAGCAGCTGTACCTTACGGGAGTGCAGAAGCTGGCCGAGCTGAAGAGCAGAGGGACGCCTTTTTACGCCCAGTTCGTGACGGCCTCCAGCCACCACCCTTTTCAAATTCCGGATTCGTTCAAAAAAATTAGCGTACCGGATCATCTCCAAGGCACCATGCTCGGCGATTATCTGACCGCGATTAACTATACCGATTATGCCATCGGCACGCTGATTGACGGATTGAAGCAAAACGGGCTGTGGGACAGTACGATGCTGGTGTTTTACGGCGACCATTTCGGCCTTCAGCCGCAGGAGGTTCCGCCGGAACAGGTGGAAGGCGCGCTTGGGATCAAATACGATTCCCGGATCAGCCGGTTCAATATTCCGCTTATCATTCACATGCCCCGCTCGGAGCAGGGGAAAAGGATCGAACGGACGGGGGGACAGCTGGATATCATGCCGACCCTGGCTAATCTGCTCGGGATATCGCTAAAAAATGAAGGGGTTACGCCATTCGGCCACGATCTGCTGAATATACAGCATAATGTGCTGGGCATGAGATACTATCTCCCCACGGGCTCTTTTTTCAATGACGACATTCTGTTCGTTCCCGGAAAAAGCTTTCAGGACGGCGAGGCCGTCTCGCTGAAGACGCTGCAGAAGGTCGCCGATTTTGCCAAATATGAACCGGACTACAAGTATATTTCGCAATGGATGAGCCTGTCCGACGAATATGTGAAGCTGCTGCCGAGACGTTAGAAGCCCGGCAAAGAGGCTGAACGATGAAGAAGAAGCTGGGAGAGAAAAAGACAATGAAAAGATGGTTAAAACCGCATGTTCTGGGGGTAGCGGCGGGCCTTGGCCTGCTGCTCGGTCTGCTGTTCCTCGGGCCATTCATTGGCGTGGCCGACAATGGCGACTTTTTGCGAATGATGAACACGATCGGCCTGAATTATTACAATGCTTCCGAGACGTACGCAGACCGCTTTTTCAGCTACAGCCATTCCCGGTTCGCGTATGAGAATCTGTTCCGGGGGTTCTATCCCTCGTCGCAGATTTTTATTGTGCTGGTGCCAAGGCTGCTGGGCGGATTGCTGCACGGAAGCTGGTTTGACATCCGGCTGCTGGCTGCGGTGTACGGGTTATTACTGCTGGCGGCTACCTGGCTGCTGGTCAAGCATAACGCCCGCGGTTCTTATATTACGGGGCTGCTGCTGGCGGGAGCGCTGCTGTTCGTTTTTTACGATATCGGCTATCTCGCGTATTTCAATTCGCTCTTCGGCGAGCCGGTCTCGCTCGTATTCATGCTGCTGACCTTCGCGCTGGGGCTGAGGCTTGCTTTCAAGGAGAATCCGGCGGTCAAGGACCTTTGGCTCTTCTTTATTGCCGTCTTCTTCCTGACCTGCTCCAAAATCCAGAACGCGCCGATCGGCGTCGCCTTCGCCCTGATCTTGCTGCGGTTCGCGTCGCTTCAAGGGACTGCGGGCTTCCGCAAAGCAGCGATCCGTTTCTCGGCTGCCATCTTTCTTATTTCCGTCATTATGTACGCCGCCGCGCCCAAGGATTTGAAGCATATCAATCTGTACCAGACGGTATTTTACGGTATTCTGAACGGTTCGCCGGATGTGAAAGGGGATCTCAGGGAGCTCGGGCTGCCTGAGCGGCTTGAGGTGCTGGCGGGCACGAACTATTTCGAGAGCGGCACGGCGATCAAGCAGGATGATCCGTCGCTCGTTCCCGACTTCTACAGCCGGATTTCCCACAAGGATGTGCTGCTGTTCTATCTGAAGCATCCCAGCCGTCTGCTGGATAACATGCGTTACGCCGCAGCGCACAGCATGGCGATTCGCCCTTCGTACCTCGGGAATTTCGAGAAGGCGGAGAACAAGCCGCCAGGCGCCCTTGCCTATACATACAGCGCATGGAGCCAATTTAAAAATAACGTCCTGCCGCATCATCTCGCCTTTCTAGCCATATTCTACGCCGTTTATTATGCCGGGGCGCTGTACGAATACCTGCGCAGCGCGGACCGGCGGCACCGCGTGGCTTGCGAGCTGATGCTGCTGCTCGGACTCATCGGTATATTCGCCTTTCTGGTTCCGATCCTCGGCGACGGGCGCGCAGATATTAGCAAGCATCTGTTTCTGTTCAATGTCTGCTTCGATATGATGGCCGTAACGATGTTCATCTGGGTCATTTACAAATTGACAGGATGGGTTCTGGGGCGCGGCAGGTCTTACTGACGCGTTTTAACTTATAAGCCGTGACGCATAAGAAGGTCACGGCTTTTTTGCGGCATTATTTCAATCATAGTATTTGGAGACTCGCTCGAACATCTCCAGCAGCTTAGGAAATGCGCCAATCTCTTTGACCGAGGCAACATCTTCATAGACCGTCGCCTCTTCTTCCTGCCAGGATGCCGAACGGGTAAGGGGCAGTGTGACTGAATCATTATGCCGTAAAGTGTCGACCAGCAGATCCAAGGTCCGGTGCAAGTAGTGACGCAAGGATCCGAACCGGTTCATGTATATCGTCTCGAGGTTATTATAATCCGTTAAATAATCGTTAAGGACGGGCAGAGTCACATAGTCAGGCACCATGGTAAGAACGAATAATTTGATCTCTATCGCTTGAGGGTTCTTTTCATAAAATCTTAAATAGTTGAACCGGGAATGGACAGCATTGCTGGGGGAAACCGGATGCTCCTGGTGGTAATTAATCACTGCGTCATCATGGATGAATATCGCTCCTTTCCGGGCCGCGCGGTATCCGAGCTCCCAGTCCTCCCAGCCGAATCCCTCGAAATGTTCCTCGAAGCCGCCGAGTTCATCAAAAAAGCGTTTGGTCATCGAGGCGTTATTCGTGATCAGATTCAGCCAAGCGTAGTGAAACAGTTTAAATCTGCTGCCATAGGTCTGCAGTACGATCTCGAAGAAATCGTTCTTGCTGCTCCACCGGTTAAGGTGCCCGGGATCGAACATCAATTCAAAGGGGAGCAGCTGCACCGGGGTCTGATCCCCCTGTATAAATCGCTCAATGATAGGCGCGGCGATCGGATGGCCGGCATATAATGCGTTCATAGCCGCCTTTTGCCCGGGAGAATAGCCGGGACCCGTCATTGTATATATTTGTCTCCATCGCATGGCCCCGGATACAATCTTTCGTTCACCGCTTTGATGGTGGCCTACATGGGTCATGACATAATCCGGCCCGCATATCATCTCGGCATCCACGAACAGCAAGGCATGCCCTACGGCAATGCTTGCGCCGATGTTCCGGATCTTGGATCTTCCTCTGCTCTTAAGCTGCTGCACATAAATAAATGTATATTCCGGGTATATCGAGTAGTAAATGACAGGCGTATGATCCGTAGAGCCGTCATCCAGAAAAATAACCTCCATCTGCTGAAGCGGAAACTGCTGCCGCTCCAAGCTCAGCAGGGAGAAATAGTTCGAAGGGCAGCGGTTATAGGAAGGCATTATCACGCTCGCCGTAAAGCTTCTTTTGATCCCCCTAATTACTGCAAGGCTTCTGCTTGGATCGCGGTAAAAATAAAGACCGGCCTCATCGCCATCCAGACTAGAGAACATGTGATCTTGGATCTCTTCCTCGCTTCGGGCTGAGGACCATAAGCGGAACTCCCGGACCTGGCCCTTAAAAGTGCCGTACATATGTCCTCCAAGGCCGAGAGAGGGGATGACCCGTTCGGCATTGCTGGCCATGCTCTCTCCCTTTACCCAGGCTCCGTTAATATACAGCCGCAGCTTTTTGTCGTCGGAGACAACGGCCACATGCTGCCAATCCGAGAAATCATGTGCGAAGACGAGCCTGGCGGGAAGATGATTTACTGAATGTTCAAACACCGAGATGCCGTTCGTGCCCACGGAGATTCCGCAACCCGCGGCTCCTGCCGGGTAGAAATCCGGCCCTACTAAATATTTTCTTCCGTTTATACCGTCCGCCCCTGTATTCCGTTCTTCGTCCAGAATCTGTTCCTCTTCTGCTTTTACCCAAAATTCATAAGTAAAGGTATTGCTGATTTCACAGGTCCTCTGAAACTTAATCCATTCGTTGCCATCAAAATGTAATGTACTTCCGTTATACATGTACAATCCCTCCTACTTTCCCCAATACTCTGAGATGGCCAGTTGATACAGAGAGAGATAGCCGTCGACCATTTTGGATACCGAGAACCGTTCTGCGACATAGTATCTTAATTGGTCAGGGGAGTAGGGGGCTTCGTAATAATAAAGCTTTCCTGCCATCTGTTCGAATGACTCGCACATCATCTCGGGGAAGGACTCCAGTATTTCCGGAACGGCACCCTTCGAGAGAGCGAGTACAGGGGTCCCGCAGGCCATCGCCTCAATCAGTACAAGCCCGAACGGTTCCTCCCACTGGATAGGAAAAAGCAGGCATTTGGCATGCTTTAACAAATCCTGGCGGACTCTTCCGCCGACCGGGCCAACAAATTGGAGCAGGGGATTGCGGTTCAACCGGGGAGAAATCTCCTGATAAAACAGTTCTTCATCATGAAGCGGCCCGGCTATAACGAGCCGCTGTCCGGTCATTTCCGCAAGTTCCATCGCTTCGAGAATTCCTTTTTCCCGGACCACTCTGCCCATAAAGAGCAGATAATCTTCTTTTTCATAGCTGAACTCATATTCTTCAGGAATAATACCGTTGTGCACATCGAATCCGTATCCGCCGCCTATCGATATTCTGGCGCTTCGGCTTACATAGATCGGAAAATGGACGGGATTGTAGACAGGCAGATGAATGGTATGCACTAACGGAACATTTACTCCAATACGGCTGAGCGTAGAATCAAAGGTATGGTCATGAATAATGTCGATGCCTTCGGGAAGATTTTCCATGACATAAGATCCGATGGAATCATCTCCGTAGAACGGGTAGTTTATTACGGTTCCCCAAATATGGCTGCCGGATGGAGCATAGAGAATAACTTCATGTCCCCTCTGGGCTAGCCCCTGGGAAAGCTCATAGATTATGCGTTCCGTTCCTCCGTCCCTGAAGGGAGGGACTGTTTCATGATTTGGCGCGACTTGCAGAATCCTCATGTATAACCCTCCTGTACTTAAGCTTTTGTTTATGGACTATGACATCATATGACTTCCGTTTCGCCGCTGCATACGGAGTCTGCCTATATCGTGAATAATCCTTTTGCTAAAAGATCGGTCAAAATATGCGGATTTCCCGGTGTAATTGTCCATATCTATCGTCCTTCCGCAGGAATCTATTGTAAGAGGAGGGGATATGAATGGCGAACCTTTCTGTCCTGATGCCGGTCTATAACGCATCTCGCTTTCTGGAGCACGCGGTGGAGAGTATTTTGCAGCAGAGTTATACCGATTTTGAGCTGATCGTTATCAATGACGGATCAACCGACAACAGCTTGGAGATTCTTGAGCGATATTCCGATCCCCGTATCAAACTGATTCATAACGGGACGAACTGCGGAATTGTGTCCAGCCTTAATTGCGGCTTGAACGCTGCCTCAGGAGCATACATTGCCAGAATGGACGCAGACGATTACAGTCTGCCGGAGCGCTTCAAGGCACAGATTCAGTTTATGGATCTGCACCCGGATATCGGGGTCTGCGGTACGCAGTACCGGATAATGGATTCTCATAAGTTCGGAGGTTTCAATACCGCGCTTCCCTGCGATCCGGATATTATTGCTTGTTCGCTGCTGATCAATTGCTGTCTCGCACACCCTACCGTAGTGATGAGAAGGCGGGTTCTGGACCAGCTTCACAGTTCGCCTTATGACTCCAACTATCAGCATGCGGAAGACTATCATCTCTGGGCCAGGCTTTCAGCAATCACTCGTATAGCCAATTTGAACCAATGTTATTTGCATTACCGCTATCATGATCAGCAGATCAGCAGAACCAAAAGCCTGGAGCAGATCTGGCAAGCGGATCGGATTCGTCTGGATTTATTACAGGGGATGGGACTTGATCCCACAGCCGAAGAATGGGCGCTTCATCTGAATTTATGCCATATGAGGAGCCGCGGACCGTCCGAAAGGGAATGGACCCGGAAAATATTTTTCCAGAATCTGCTTGTCCGAAGATATGATCAGGTCGCGCTGATGGATGTGCTGAACAGTGTCTTGAGAGGATAGTTTTCACGTAAATCCTGAAAGGGGATGTCCGGAATGAAAGCAGTAATTCTTGCAGGCGGCTACGGCACGCGCATCAGTGAAGAATCGCATCTGCGGCCGAAGCCGATGATCGAGATCGGCGAAAAGCCTATTTTATGGCATATCATGAAACTGTATTCCCATTATGGATTTAACGACTTTGTGATCTGTCTTGGCTACAAAGGGAATATGATCAAAGAGTATTTCTCCAACTATTATCTTTACAATTCCGATGTCACTTTCGATTATGCCAATCATAACGAAGTCCTGATTCATCAGCGCAAGGCGGAGCCGTGGAAGGTCACTCTGGTGGATACGGGGCTCGAGACGCTGACCGGCGGGAGATTGAAAAGGATTGCCGAGTTCGTCGGCGACGAGACATTTATGATGACTTACGGTGACGGACTCTCTTCGATCGACCTTAACGCCCTGCTCAAATTCCACCGCAGCCACGGCAAATTAGCCACAGTAACCGTAACCCAGCCTCCAGGACGATTCGGAGCGATGCAGCTTAATGACCAGCAGCGGGTAGAGGCTTTCCGCGAGAAGCCCAAAGGCGACAACTCTTGGATTAATGCGGGCTTTTTTGTGCTCGAGCCGCAAGTGTTCCAGTATATTGAGGGAGACCGAACGGTATTTGAGCAGGAGCCCTTGGAAAATCTCGCCCGCGATGGTCACTTAATGGGTTATCCATTCGAAGGCTTTTGGCATCCGATGGATACGCTGCGGGATAAGAATTATTTGGACCAGTTATGGAAATCGGGGAATGCTCCGTGGAAAAAATAAACTTTTGGAAGGGTAAAAAGGTGTTTCTTACCGGCCATACGGGCTTTAAAGGCTCATGGCTGTCCATTTGGCTGCATCAGCACGGAGCGGAAATCACCGGCTACTCCGATGCGCCTCCGACTGATCCCAGCCTGTATGAATGCAGCAAGGCCGGTCAGCTTCTGACTTCAATCACAGGAGATATCCGGGATGCCGCCCGGTTGCAGAAGGCAATGCAGGATGCCGATCCGGATATCGTGCTTCATCTTGCCGCACAGCCGCTCGTCAGGGAATCGTATCAACGGCCGGTGGATACGTATGCGGTTAATGTGCTGGGAACCGTGCATATGCTCGAAGCGGTGCGCCAGAACAACTCCCAAGGAGGCAGGATTAAGGCGGTCGTTAACGTTACGACGGACAAATGCTACAGCAACAAGGAATGGTTCTGGGGGTACAGGGAAAATGACAGGCTTGGCGGCTTTGATCCTTATTCTAACAGCAAAGCCTGTTCCGAGCTTGTCACCGCTTCGTATCGGGATTCCTTTTTTAACCCCAGCCGGTATGAGGAGCATGGAGTAGCCATCGCGTCAGCAAGAGCGGGCAATGTGATCGGGGGCGGAGATTGGGCCGGTGAACGGCTGATCCCGGACAGCTTCCGGGCCTTTTGCAATCAGGCTCCCCTGGTCATTCGAAGTCCGCATTCGGTACGCCCCTGGCAGCATGTACTCGAGCCGCTTGGCGGTTATCTGCTGCTGGCTCAGCGGCTGTTCGAAGAAGGAGTGCGGTATGCGGAAGCCTGGAATTTCGGACCAGAGGAGCAGGATGCGCAGAGCGTTGAATCGGTAGTCAGCCGTTTTTGCCGTTTATGGGGAGAGGGAGCGGCCTATGAGGTTGTACCTGATGGCAAGCTCCATGAAGCCGCCGCGCTGAAGCTCGACTGCTCCAAGGCAAGGGCTAGGCTTGGCTGGCGGCCCAGATGGAATCTGGATACCGCCCTGGCTCAGACCGCCGCCTGGTACAAAGCTTATTTGAATGGGGATGACATGCTGGAACTCTGCCGCGCACAGATTAGGGTGTTTGAGCAGGCAGGGGGTTGATTCAGGCGAGATTGGGGTGTTCCACAAGCCATGGAAATGGCTGCGGGGATGCCCTTCGTATTATTAGGTCAGCCAGAAACTTCTAGTTGGCCTATTTTTGTAGTTGTTTTAAGATGGCGGTAGCCGGGAGAACGTGGATGTCCTTGGGGAGCATACCCCGTCAAAAAAACTGTTCTCCTACTGCCTCCAATGACCATGTTTGAGCTGGTAGGGGCAATGGACCCCGCATCACAAGCGAAGCTATGGGGTTGGAACCATCGTAGGATTGCCGGTAAATAATAATCAGGAGGTTGTTATGGAACCCGTAGTGGGAGTGGATGTAGCAAAGGGATTCAGTGTGGTACAAGCATTTCTAAAACGGAATGAGCCTTGCGGGAAAGCGATGAGCATCTCGCATGAGGAAGGCGGATTTGAGCAATTGGGGGAGATTCTAGCAGAGCTGCAGACAAAGACAATGCATCCCCCGGTCGTTATTCTTGAAGCGACAGGCCATTACCACCGTGGACTTGTCGCCTATCTAGAGCGCAGCGGATGGACGTACTTCATTGTCAACCCGTTACAAGCAAAACGAGCGAAAGGCACACAGTTGCGCAAGGTAAAGACGGATGCTGCAGATGCCTGGCACTTAGCCGAAATGTACTACCGGGGAGATGTTACACCGCATCGGACTTGGGATGAGGGGTTTACGGAGCTCCAACATGTAACCAGACAACATGAGTTTGTGACGGGGATGTTTGTGCAAGCGAAGTTAAACATGAGGGCCTTGCTGGATCAGGTGTTTCCGACATACGAGAAGGTCTTTCGCAATCTATTCTCCGTGACGTCTTTACACGTATTGGCCTGTTGTCTGGAAGGTCAAATCGAGAATCTTCATGCAGTCATCCAAAAATGTACAAGGAGTTCACATTCTCAGAAGTGGACGGAAGCCAAGATGGAGCAAATGAAAGAAGCATTATCTTACTGGAAAGAACAGTCAAGGAGTCGTGCTCAAACCTCCGTTTTGCGTGGTATGGTCAACTTAGTCCTTGCTTTTTCAGACCAACTGAGCGAACTAGAAAAGCAGATGGATGAGCTGGCAACGTGTCTTCCAGAGGTCGAATTAGTGAAGAGTATACCGGGAATCGGGGATAAGCTTGCAGCTGCAATTGTCGCAGAGATCGGTGATGCTCGGCAGTTTAAAGAAGCAAAACAACTTGTGGCTTTTGCAGGTTTAGACCCTGGAATATTCAGCTCCGGCAAATTTACGGCGACTAGCTCCCGAATTACAAAACGTGGCTCCAAGAGACTTCGTCGAGCGTTATATTTAGCCGTACAGTGCGGGATTCGAGGAAGAACCAATCCTAGAATCCGAGACTATTACGATAAAAAAAGAAAAGAGGGCAAGCCCTACAAGGTGGTTGTGATCGCCTGCGCCAACAAGCTACTCCATCACGTATACGCCATCCTCCGTAAAAAGCAGCCCTTCCAACCATAACCCATAATTATCCATAACCTTCACGCCAATGAAGGTTCTTTGTCATGCTTTAAAAATAGTATACCAAGAAGAACGCAAATCACCAATACAAAATCCTTGACAAGTATTAGCTGGTTTTTTTGTGGTGGGATTTAGGCAGGTGTTCGGGGCTGCTCGAATGGAAGCGGGATAGGGCAGAATACCTGAAATTGTACATCTTTTGGTCATGTGAGAACATTCGTTCGATTACGTACCTGCAAAGATACACTTTTTTTCCCGTTCAGCCTCAAATTCAGTCAGCTGAGCCGAAAATTCCTGTAAATTCGTAGGTTTCCCTGTAAATCAACATTTTTGACCGAAAAAAGATGCACTTTCTCCTAGGCCCCCTAATTAAACTGGAGTCCTCCCACCCAATAATTTAAACTGGAGCTAAGGGGGAGATGACGAGGATGGGAAAGAGGCTGAAAGAGGAAGAACGGCTTAAAGTTGTTAAGGAAGCGTTAGCTGGAGTTAAGGTGGGGGTATTATCCCGCATGTATGACATCCATCCAGAAACCATACGCGGGTGGATTAGGGATCATCGTGACTCCATTCCACCCGAAGATATTCCGGTTGCAGATGAGCATCTGCAAGAACTTCAGCGACTGCAGGATGTGGAACAGCGCTACGAAAAGGCCATGAAGGTGCTCGGGGAAAAAGAACTGGAGCTTGAGATTCTGCGAGAACTGCTAAAAAAGAAAGACCCCGCTTATCCGAAAAATTCGAAGTAGCAGACCTATTTATTAAGCGGGGGGAACCGGTGGCATGGGTTCTGCGCATCCTTGGATTATCCGAATCGACGTACTACGATCGTAAAAAACGAGCTGCCCGTCCGGCAACAAAACGCCCACCAGAAGGCCAGATGGGACGTCCGGTGCCGGGTTACTCCTTCACGGTTACGGGAGAAAAAGTCAGCGACGAACAAATCAAGGAATGGCTGCTTGAGCTCCTCGAAGGCGAAGAGCATGTCTATGGCTACAAACTTCTTGCGCAATGTATTCGTAACCGGTACAGCGTAAAGCTGAACAAGAAGAAAGGATATCGCTTGTGTAAAGAGCTAGGGATTCTTCAGCAATCCCGTAAGCGCCTCCCCTCACATCCACGCCGGCTTCCCAAGAACCGGGTCGTCACCGGGTCCAATCAGTTGTGGCAAATGGACATCAAGTACGGCTACATCATCGGCCAGGAACGTTTCTTTTTTGTACTTAGCATCATTGATGTGTTTGATCGTATGGTTGTTCGGCAGTACAGAGGACCCGTATGTGAGGCCAAACATGCAGTCCAAACCCTATGGCGGGCGCTACAGAGTCGTCTCCAATCCGGAGAAGTCATGCCCGTGATTCGAACGGACAACGGGCCGCAATTCGTCAGCAAGTTATTTGGAGATACCTGTGAAAGCCTGGACATGATTCACGAACGTATCCCGCCGCGGACACCGAATATGAATGCATACATTGAATCCTTTCATAGCTTAATGGAACGCGATCTGTTCAGCAAAAGAGAGTTCATGACCTTCGACGAAGCCTATGAGGCCCTCGATCAATATATGGACTTCTACAACAACCGCAAGATGCATGGCAGCTTGAAATTAATGCCTCCAGCGAAGTTTTCAGAGTGGGTTAAAACGCTGGAAGACTCATCGACATTTCATAAAGCCATGTAATATCTTGAAATAAAGAGTTATTTTACGAACGCTTGTTAATTGTAGGGCATGACTCCGGATTAAAGGGGCCTAGCCGCTTTAGCTGTTTTGCAAAGGTGCTGAACTAAAATGAAGGTCGACCTGATCTAAAAAAGCAGAAGCCAGCTAAGTCTTTCAACAACCGAAAGGCTTGCTGGCTTCTTAACTTGTAAGGGATAGCCCCGTCCTTTAACGCTCATTGAGCTGAACGCTCCAGGCTGAGGAAGATGAGACGGATCTCCTTCCGGAAATCCTCGGCTCCCAGGTGTTCCTTGAATCCGTACCAGTCCTCCAATTTCCGCAGGGATATTTCGAACCGGTTCTCCTGCCGCGGCTCCTCCCCTTGAACGAGCAGCTGAACCGGATCGGGATACATTTCATCGTGAACTTCCTTTACGCATTGCGCAGCTTCCAGAATAGTCATATGAAGTGGGGAACCGGTATTCAACGTATCGTAGGAAGCCGGGAAGTTCGCCAGTACGGCGCTTGTCGCCTTGGCCACACTGTCGACGCTGACAAAGTTTCTTCTTTGCCTTCCCGAGGAACGAATCGTAATCGTCTTGTTAAAGAAAGCTTCCCTGCACAGGCAGGCCGGGACCAGGCTCCAGCGGTTGATGGTCGGAGACGTAAAGTGGCCGTACACATTCGTCGGCCGGATGCTGACCGCACGCAGCAGTCCTTTTCTGGCGTACATTTCCGTATACAGTTCAGCCACCGCATGATTGGCGGCATAATCGTTCTCAGGAAGGACCGCCGATTCTTCCGTGATCATCCCTTGCAGTTCCGATCCGAGTACCTGTATGGTCGAAAAAAATATCATCTGCCGTATTTCGTTGTTTACGGCAAAATCCAGCACATTTTTGGTCCCGATCAAGGAGAGCTTAATTCCTTCCCGGCCATTCCTGGAAAGGATGTCGTTAGCGGCTGCCAGATGAATGACGGCATCCCCGCTGATGCGGAGTCCGGGAAAGCCGTCCGCGAGTACATCCGCCGCTACATCCTCATAGGCTCTCCTCCCGGGATCGGCCGCATGCTCTGGAAGGCTTCGAAAGATCCGCACCACCTCATGGCCTTCCCGGCGAAGCTGCTCGCACAAAGAGCTCCCGATAAATCCTCCGGCTCCGGTAACTATATATCTCATACCGAATCAAGACCTTTATTTTGCGAAATGAACATCTCGAGCGTAGGCTGGTTCTTGTCTTTTTCAGAGAGAATCGGAGTTTCCGTAGGCCACTTCACAGCGACCAACGGATCATTCCAGCGGATGCCGCCATCCTCTGCGGGGGAGAATGCCCGGTCTACTTTATACTGTACGGTGCAATGATCGCACAGCGTGCAGAAACCGTGGGCGAAGCCACGGGGAATATAGATCATCGCCCGGTTGTCTTCGGACAGCTCAATGCTGTCCCATTCTCCGAAGGTCGGGGAGTCTTTCCGCAGATCTACAAATACGTCAAGCACGGCGCCGGTAGCGACTCTTACGAGCTTGGTCTCTGAGCTGGGAGAATATTGGAAGTGCAGTCCCCGGATCGTCCCTTTGCGGACCGACACCGATTGATTCTCTTGAATCCAGTGCCGATGGATGCCGTAAGAGGCGAAGATGGACTCGTCGTAGGTTCTCATGAACTGCCCCCGGTGATCGGAAAGCGGAGACAATTGGATTTCAAACACGCCTTCCAGCCTTCTTGGAATAATCTTCATCCTTGATCTCCTCCGATCTTAAGGGCGATTGGCCCTTTGACAGAGGTGCCTGTGATGCTCGCCTCATCGCCGAAAATGCCAGCAATGACCTCTTCGCCGGTGCCGCTGATTGTGACATTCCGCAGCAGAATGCTGTGCGCAAGATGGCATTCCTCTAAACGGGCTCCTGACATGACCGAAACATAAGGACCGATCGTGCAGTTCTTTAATGCGCAGCCGGGACCGATGGCCACCGGAGCTTGAACCGTACAATTGACCAGAGTGGATTCCTCAGCAATTTCACTCTTCCCTCCGTACAATTCATCCATCATCCAGCTGTTGGCCGCAAGCCACCGCTCTGAGGTCCCCACGTCGGAGCAGCGCTCCCGGGTTATCGCATAGGCAACCCTTTCTCCGCTGTCGATCAACCGCTGGATGGCGTCCGTTATTTCCAGCTCTCCCCGTTCAGAAACCGTCAAGGCTCGAAAATAATTAAAAATTCCGGCCTTAAAAGCATAGCTGCCGACGACCGCGAGATTGCTTTTAGGGAATCGCGGCTTCTCTTCCAGCGAGATAATGCGGGTTTCATTGATTTCTGCAACACCGAACTGCTGCGGATTCTCCACATGATTCAGCAGGATGCAGGCCGCCGAGTGCTTCAGCAGGTCAATCAGCGTCTTAAGGGGTTCTTTGATCAGATTGTCGCCGAGAAGCAGAATGAAATCACTCTGTCCGATGTAATCCTCGGCTGCGGCCACCGCATCCGCAATGCCCCGCGGCTCTTGCTGGTACAAGTAAGTCAGGGATACTCCGAATCGTTCCCCGCTGCCAGCGGCGCCGCGAATCATCTTTTCCTGGGACGGATGGATCACGATGCCGATCTCATGAATGCCTTCGGCGGCCAGCTTTTCAATCGCATAGAACAGAATCGGTTTATTGGCGACAGGAAGCAGCGTTTTCGGCCTGGTGAGCGTAAATGGTCTTAGGCGGGTGCCTTTTCCGGCGCAGACGATCAACCCCTTCATATTCCTCCGTCTCCCTCGCGGGAGCCGTATCTGGACAGGAAGGGATCGCGGCCTGACTCAAAAGCCTGAATATCGCTGCCGTAGGCTTTCCTTTCTTCGGCGGTTACCGGACTGCCATCCAGATAGTAGTCATAGCTCCAGGGGACCTTGGAGAGTTCCTCTTTCCCCATCGTATCCATCTCCTCCAAATAGAGCTGAAGCAGCTGGTACAGCGGGTTTTCGCGGTCGGGAATCCACTTGTTCATGCAGTACTGCAGCATCCCGTGCAATCCGGAATAGTGATAGCATACGAAAGGAATATTATTTTCCAGCCAATACCGCCCATTCTCCTCACGGACAATCTTTCGGTAGCGCTCATGCAGGTTCCATGCGGCGACATTATATCCCGGATGCTTCCATACTTTTACATTGAATAAAGCCGGAGCCAGGTCCACCCATTTCTGATCGACAAAAAAGGGAGCGTCATAATAGCAGTAGCTGTACAGCCGCTGCCCCCACCATTCGAGAAAGCGCATTGTTTCCTCCGATCTCCGGAGCGCCAGAAAGCCGGTATTAAAAATACCGTGGTGCAAATAACCAAGAGGCTCGCCGTTAGGTTCGATCCGGTGAGGGGATAACAGAATATCATGATGCTCCAGGGCGGCCAGCAGATCGTCGTAAGGAGCATAGGCGATGATATCGGTATCCATGAATACGACATTCATCTCCTCCGGATGCCGGTCAAACAATAAGCGGAGAAACGCCGGTTTGATCGAGGTTACCCCCTCAAGCAGACTGTATTTAAAAACACTTCCTTCAAACCGGGGAATTCCCAGATCCTTGGCAAGAATAACCTCATCAAACCACGGCACATTATACGCCGCCGGATGAATGGTCCGTTCCATCAGGCAGATGACAACCCTGGCATACGGCATGTGGTATTTGGCTGCTCTTGCCATCATTTTTGCTTCGTGCAGGTTATCGGCACAGGTCACCGAACAAATAATCATGGAGCGCCTCCTTTTCATAATGTGGATTAGAAATCACTGTGGTTTGAAAGCGTGAAGGGATTTGCCTCGACGAAGTGGTCTATTTTGGCCGCTCTATAGCGCAGTTTGGTCTCATCGGCAATCTTCTCCCCGCTGTAAAAGTAGTCATAGACCCAAGGCAGGGCGGGATGCTGAAGAGACAGCCAAGCCAGGTTTTGCTGATATTCGTTCCACAATTGTCTATAAGTCCCGTCATGGGGAAAATAGGTGTCTATACAGCTGTCCAGCAGTCCCAAAAAGTTGCTGAAATTCGCGCAGCGAAGAGGGGTGTGGTTGGTTAGACCGTATTCATCGCCAGTGCGAAAGAGCTTTCTCCCGTTCTCATGCAGATTCCAGAATGCCAGATTATATCCCGGATGGCGCAATACGCCCACATTGAAAAAAGCCGGAGCGAAATTCAAATAAGGCTGATCGGTAAAAATTCCGCCAGGCTGGCCGTCAAAATCGCCTGCAATGATCTTCATCCACCAATCTGCAAAATTGCGTCCTTCCCAGGAGTTCTTCACGGCCACAAGACCGCTGTGAAAGGTGCCGTCCTGCAGCGTTCCGATTTCACGGGAACAATCCCAGGCGTCCGAAGGTTCAAGGTGATGGGGGGTTAACACAACATCGTAATAGCCAAGCATGTGTTCGATCTCGTGAAACGGCTTAAACACATACATCTCCGGATCGAGATAAATAATATGCTCTTCAGCCGGAAAGGCTTCAAGAAGATAGGTTAACAGCTGTCCTTTCATTGCCGTACCACACTGGAGGGAGTTAAACTTGAATATATATCTGTCAAAATCATGAAATCCGATGTAGCTGGAAATTTGTCTGGCCGTAAAAATCCAATCAATGTCCGGCAGTGGTCCCACTGGGCTCTCTTCTACTAGGCAGACTAAAACTTTGGCGTCAGGCATTTGCCGCTTGACTGAGTTAGCCATCAGCCTGGCCTGGGCTAATCCGGACGCATTAACTACCGTTCCGATAATCACGGGTGGATCATCCTCCTTATTCTGGAATCCGAATACTGCAGTATATCGGTTGAATGCGTAGACCGGCACGGCACCTGTCTCCCTGAATGGGCTCCTAATAAATTCAAGGATTATTAATTGACCGCTGGCGAGTAATAGATTAGTATTGTGATATACTAATATTTGGATGTTTAGTAAATGTCTTGTTGGAGGTGACTCTATTGATCAGCAATGCTACGATCCGATGTGAAATGGAAACTTATATTCGGGAGCAGGGACTTACCATGCAGAGCTTTGCGGAGCAGGCCGGTGTCAATCGGGGAACCTTGAGCGCTATCATCAACAGAAATCCGCCCCGCAAAATATCCGTGCGCGAGCTTGATTTGATAACCAAAGGCATGGGTCTGCCCGAAGGGGAGCTCTACAGTCTTTATGCGGAGGAGTGCTTCATTCAAGCTGTTCCGCATTGGCGGCGGCTTAAGCCTTTTTTGCTGCGCTGCGCTGAGACGGGGAAGCTGGATTGTATTGGAAAAGTGCTCGAAATGCTGCTGGACAACTTGTCCCATATCGGGGAGATTTTCGCTACCGCGGAGCAGATGTACGAACAGGGATACCGCGATGCTTCCAAATTATTGTACCGATGCGTGATTGAAAGCGAAAAATACAACAACTCCGAGCGTCTGGCCATCAGCCATTACCGGATGTTTCAGATAGCCATTGGAAAGGATATGGAGGCCAATTTACGGGCGGCTTTGCAGTTTGAGCCTTATAGGAAATCGCTGCCTTTGGAGTTACTGCTGGATTCTCTAGTAGAACTATTAAAAATATATTTTTTTATACATAACTGGAATCATATTGTGAAAGTGTCCGATGAGTTGATCGAGCAATCCCAAGCTGTGTTTGGAGAACGGAAGCGGAGAAAGTCAAACTCCAATTCATTAAGAGCGGATACTGTTCGGCTTCGGCGATCGCTGATTCATTACTATGGCCAAGGCTATCTTTGTAAAGCAACCGCATTGCAAAAAATGGGGGATCTTGAAGAAGCCAGAATAGAGATTGCACGATATGCTGATTTAAGCTGGCTGGAGCCCGCAAACACTGAAGAAGAGCAGGAAGTACAGAAGTATGCTTCATGGGCCAAGGCGAATTTATATACATTGGACATCCTCGCAGGAAGAAAGGATACGCTTAAGGAATATGTTGAATTTTTGAGAAATAATCCTGAAGAGATTTTATCGGGATTGGCAACAATCATTCAATCTGCAAATAAATACGATTTTTCAATAGACGACATTCTCTGGAAATTTTTTGATGAAATTTCTGGATTTGAGAGTTATAATGATTCTGTCAGTATGGAACGGCGATTACGCCTTGCCATTCAGATGTCTATCTACTATTTTCGACGCGGCAAATTCAGTGAAGGCATTGAGAGTTGTCTTAAGGCTCTGGACTTAGCTGTTACGACTAATAATCAGACAGTATTTGCAGAAGCCGTAACTCTTTTTGAGGCATATAGGGCTTATACGGGGCCGCCTCATGAAGAGGTTTTTAAAACGGTGATAGAACAGATGCGAATAAGAACAACTCTAAAATATTCAATGCAAATATAGCCATTTGAGGAGGTTTGGGATTAATGAAAAAATTTGCAGTTTCCCTGGTTGTTGTATTTCTCTTAGCATCTGGCACTACGGTGCTGGCATCCGCCGCAGGTTATCATGGTGGTTCCACAGTGCAGCCGTTAGATCACGGATATGGCGGCTAAAGCCATTAATTTGGACAGGCCTTAACAGGGCCTGTTTTTTTATGGATTTCTATAAAATTCTCTGTTGAATTATTAATGGATTGACCATAAGTTACTAATATATTACAATTTTTGCATAACGATATTTAGGCTGCTGGTGAATGTTTAGTGAGGGGGCCTTTGCTTTAATGGAAAGTTCTATGATTCGCTGTAAAATTGAATTTTATATTCGCGAGAATGGGTTGACTCTGCAGGGCTTTGCGGAAAAATGTGGCCTCAATCGTGGAACCTTAAGCGCTGTTATCAACAGAAATCCTCCACGCAGCATTTCTGTGCGCGAACTTGATATGATTTCATGGGGGATGGAGCTTCCGGAAGGTGAGCTATACTCTCTATATGCAGAAGAATGCTTGATGCAGTCTGCTCCCCATTGGCGGCGTGTAAAGCCTTTTTTGCTGCGTTGCGCGGCAATAGGTAAACTGGACTGTATCAAAATTGTACTGGAAAAGCTGGCAGATGACTTATCTTATATCCGAGGTATCTTTGTCGCGGCGGAGCAGATGTTTGACCAAGGCCATAGGGAGGCTTCTGGTTTACTGTATCAATGCGTGATTGAATGTGAGAAATACAATAATTCCGAACGTCTGGCTATTAGTTACTACCGACTATTACAAATAAATATTGGGCAAGATGCGCAAGTCAACTTGCGGGCAGCTCTAAGGTTTGAACCTTATCGGAGTGGGTTGCCTGTGCAGCATCGACTTGATGCTCTTATTGAACTTATTAAGATATACTTTTCCGTACATAATTGGGAACAGCTTGAGAGTTTAGCCGATGAACTGATCGAGCAGTCACAAGCCGTATACGCGGAGCGGGAGCGGGGTAAGAGATCTTCCAATCCGTCCAGAGTGGAGCCGATCCGGCTACAAAAGCCGCTGATTCGTTATTTTGGACAGGGGTATCTCTGCAAAGCGACCGCGCTGCAAAAAATGGGCAGATACGAAGAAGCCAAAGAAGCGATTGACTGTTATGCCGACTTGAGTTGGCTGGGGCCGGCGGATGACGAAGAAGTGAGGCAAGTACTGCAATTTCGCGAATGGGCCACGGCGAATTCCTACACCCAAGACATCCTGATGGGCCGTCAGGAGTCGCTGGAAGCCTACGTTGATTTTTTGCGGAGTCACCCGAATGAAATTTTGTCCGGGCTGGTTACAATCGTTCAATCCGCGAATAAATATCATTTTTCGATAGATTGGATTATAAATGAATTTGCCGACTCGATTTCCGGCTTCGATCAATTCACGGATGTGGTGAATATGGAGCGGCGGCTGCGTTTTGCTATTCAGTATTCCATCTATTGTGTCCGGCGGGGAAAAATGAAAGAAGGTATGGAAAGCTGCCTGAAGGCGCTTGCACTGTCCTCCACGACTAACAGCGAGACTTATTTCGGCGATCTGATCAAAGAGTTTATGCATGTTCAGAAGCCGGTTTAGGGGGGCTTCATTTACGGATACTACTAGTTTTAAGGGGCCGAATGCGGGAGGAGTAACTCTCACTCAAACATGGACATACAGTAATGCAGGCATTAATTAAAGAATAATTCTACATGTGAGAGGTGAGGAATTGAAAGTTATCGAATTGGCCATTGTATTAAATGATAAAGAGGGAACCTACGCTGAACAATTTGACCTGGTTGCCTTGCCTTTTGTCCCTAGAAAAGGAGAAATGATTTTATGGAATAAAGCTCGGTAGCTCATGATATATGCTATATCTGCCAAAATGCTTAATGTCAGGGCCCGGACTTTGCCGCTAACCAATCATTTGCAAATATTTTGCATGATAAAATCTATTAACAGTTTGTTATTCTCCTGAATGGGCGTATTGGAATGAAAGAGCTTACTGATCATAACTCCGCCTTCAATGGACGTAACGATAAAATTGGCAACCCTTCTCTTATCGATATCCGGCTTAAATTCGCCTCTTTCCATTCCGTATTCCAATATGTTGGAGACAAAAGAAACGAATGCGGTTAACCCCTTCTGCGCCCTTTCCGTTAATGCCTCATGGGTATCATCACTTTCAGCAGCGATGTTCATGACAGGGCACCCCCCGATAAAAGGCGGCGCTTCGACGACATGCTCATACACCCGGATCGCAGCAATAAGCTGATCATATGCGCGGGTATGTCCGGCTATCGCTTCCTGAAAACGGGTATTTACAATGTCTACAGCGTAGTCCAATGCTTCCAGAACCACTTCGTCTTTATTTTGAAAATGGTTATATATGCTTCCTTTTTGAAGACCGGTTTCACGCATAATATCAGAAATGGATAGTCCATGATAACCCTGAACGTTGAGCAATTCGGCCGTTTTTCGGATAATATTCTCCCGAGTCTCTGCTCCTTTTCGCATGCTGCAGCCCTCCCTCTCTATTACCAATTCACCCAAGTTACCATTTGAACCATTCGATGTCAAGAAAGCAGACTTCATATTTTTTAATTGACCGACCGGTCGGTCTTTGATAAGATGAAATCGTCCAAGAGATAGGAGGGAGCGATTAATATGAATGCCGAACTCAGTATTCCTGACAGTTCCTTGTGCACAAAAGCGACGGAGCTTGTTCTGGAGTTGTCCCCGCAATTTTTGTTCAATCATTCTGTAAGAACGTACCGCTTTGGAGGACTTCTAGCGCAAAGAGAAGGAATGAAGGTGGACCCGGAGCTATTCTATTTAGCTTCCATTTTGCACGATATCGGCCTGACCAAACGCTGTGACCATGGTCATTCCTTTGAGGTGGATGGCGCGGATGCGGCGGAGGAGTTTCTTACGCATCACGGCTATCCCAGAGACAAGATAGACATCGTCCGTGAAGCGATCGTTCTGCATACTTCTCTGCTCGCACAAGAAAAACAGCCGGAGATTGCTCTCGTTCACTTTGGCGCTGGGTTTGACGTTGGGGCATTCCACATTAAGGACCTGCCTTCCAGCAGTGTACAGCAAATTCTTGAAGCGTATCCCCGTCTTGGATTTAAGAAGGCTTTTGCAGAGGTATGGATGTCTGAGGCCAAACGCAAACCCAATATGCTCGCTGACCGGGTGAACAAAGAAATCGGCTTTATGGATATACTGAGCAATGCTCCATTTGAAGAATAAGTGGCTATTAAGCCAGGGAGAGAAGCAATATGGAAGAGATTCGTAAGGTCATAGAATCTAACAATCAATTGTTTGTACAAGCTGTTCAGCAAAAAAACGCCACAGGAATCACAGATTTATACACGAAGCAAGCCATCCTGATCCCAAGCGGTTCCGCCAATATTCAAGGCAGCGAGGCTATTCATTCCTTCTGGGTTACCATGCTCAATAGTGGACTGACCGATCTGGCTTTGGAAAGCAAGGAAATTAAAGCCGGCGGGGAAGATCAAGTACGTGAAAGCGGAATTGCTCACTTAACGCTTCAGAATGGCGAGGAAGAAATTCATCCCACCTCCGGCTATGTGGTTTTGTGGAGATTGGAAGACGGGGCCTGGAAAATAGATATTGATATCATGTTCTAGAAAAAAAGTTATGGAGCCAGCAAGTCTTTCGGTTATAGAAATAAAGACTTGGCTGGCTCCCGTTGTTCTGTTATCGGCAATGGTTCGAAAAAGACATTTGGGGCGGCTCGACATCGATATGTATTACTGCGGGCTTAGGAGAAGCCAGCTTGACGCTCCAAAATCAAGTAACGAGCCTTCAGGTTGGCTGTAAATTTAGTGTAGTGTCTTTGAAAACGGCTAAACTGCATCTTTTTGAACACAAAACGCTTATTCACAGAGAAGTCCTGCTTCTATACAGGAATTTGAGGATGTGCTGAGTGAATTTGAAGGTGAGCGGGAAAAAACCTGTACTTTCGTAGGTATGGTATAAAACGCGTGTTCCTGCACGACCAAAAGATGCACAATTTCAGGTATTCTGCATTATCCTGCTTCCATTTTGAGAGTGGCCCCGTACACCTGCCTGACTCCACCACAGAAACAAAGGGCGTCCAGCAGCCTTTTCCATAGTTTATGGGGCACCATCAGATAAAAACCTTCACTCCTCCTCCAGCAGCTCGCGCAGCATGCCCTCGCGGTCATTCATGAACGCCTTGGTCACCGCGTAATGCTCCGTTTCCTCTAAAGAAACTTCCCGGATTCCTTCCCCTTCCAGCAGCCAAATATCCGCCCCCGGATAGGACATCAGAATCGGCGAGTGGGTAGCGATGACGAACTGCGAGTCGCTGCGCACCAGCTGATGCATGCGGGCCAGCAGCGACATTTGCCGCAGAGGCGACAGCGCGGCTTCGGGCTCGTCCAGGATGTACAGGCCGCGTCCGCTGAACCGGTACATGAAAGCGGCGAAGAAGGATTCGCCATGCGACTGCTCATGCAGCGATTTGCCCCCGTAAGAATGTTGGATACCCAGCTCATCGATATAAGAAGCCACGTTATAAAAGCTTTCCGCTCGCAAAAAGAACCCGTCTTTCGGCCGTTTGACCCCTCTGGCGATTCGGAGATATTCATATAGGACAGAGTGGGAGGGACGGGTCTCGAACGAAAAATTCAGCGTCCCCCCTTCGGGATTAAATCCCCAGGCGGCGGCGATTCCCTCCAGCAGTGTCGATTTGCCGCTGCCGTTCTCTCCCACCAGGAAAGTAACCGGATTCCTGAACACAAGCCGCTTCAAAGAACGGATCACCGGCAGTTGAAAAGGATAGGAGCGGAAGGAGGGAACCTTGTTCCTCAATAGCTCCATATGGCGTAAATACAGCTTGTCGTTCTCCATTGTCATGCTCCTCCCCGCAAGACTGCTCCGAGCCGCGCTTAGGCCCAGTTCCTGTTTCTACCACTCTATCATCAGGAGTTCCTAAAGTCCAAGTCAGAGTCCAGGCCTAGATATGCAGCTTGTACGGTTGCCAGAGGGCATCTGCCAATTTATTGCGATGACGGACAGGTGTCCATGAGGCGGATATCTCCGAAGCATATAACTATACTGTCATCAGATTACGACAGGGCAGGGTGAGGCTGTGAAAGCGAAAATAAAGCAGGAGGGAAAACAGGGCTACCGTGACGGCTACCGCCAGGGCTACCATCTGGGTCTGTGCGAAGCTGTGAGACAGCTGAATCCGGGTACTGCAGGTGCTCAGCGTCCCTTAAGGTTAATGTATGTCCCGCAGGGATTCGATGCGATCGATGCCGGGGTATCAGAGGCGCTGGCCGGGCTCGTTACCGAACTGATTGTATGCCCGCCGCATGCCATGCTGGAGACCGCCGCCCGGGAATCTCCGGAAGCGGTGCTGGTCATGAATGGGCTGCATGTATTTCCGGATGACCATCTGGAGCAGATCGCGGAAATCCGCAGGCGGGGCATTTCCACCGCCATCTGGTTTGTCGACGATCCTTATTTTACGGAGGATACGGCTGTTCTTTGCCGGCATTACGATCATGTGTTCACGCATGAGCTTGGATGTCTGGATTTTTACCGGTCCCTTGGAGCGGATTCGGTGCATTATTTGCCGCTGTGCGTTAATCCGGGAATGTTCAATCCCCGCCGCATCGGACCGGCGTATTGCTATGACATCGTTTTTATCGGCAATGCTTTTTTCAACCGGACTGAGCTGTTTGACCGCCTGACCCCGATATTGCTCCGTCACCGGACGTTTATCGCCGGCGGGTTCTGGGAGCGGCTGAAAAAATTCGACATGCTGTCTCCGCTCATCCACAAAGGCTTTATTCCGCCGGAGGAGACGGCGAATTATTACAGCGGCGCGAAGCTTGTGATCAATATTCACCGCCCCTGGGAATCGGGACAGGATAACCGCAATTCATACCGGATTCCCGCAAAGTCCATCAATCCGCGCACCTATGAGATCAGCGCTTGCGGCGCGATGCAGATTACGGATGTCCGCGAGGATCTGACGGAACATTACCGGCCTGGATATGACCTGGAGACCTTCAGCTCGCCCAGGGAACTGGAATCCAAAATTGAATATTATCTCAAACATGAGAAAGAGCGGCGGACTTTCGCCTTGAGAGCTCTGCGGACAACACTTCGGAATCATACCTTTGCGGCTCGGCTGCCAAAGCTGCTTGATGTGATCGACGAGGCGCGAGCGAGACATTAATTAAACAAAGGAGCGAGGCACGATGAGCAAAGAATTCATTCTTCCTGTTCCGCCGCTTCCCCTTACGCCGGCTGAGCAAGCGAAGCTGGAGGGAAGGCTGAACGGCTTTAAGAACGGCTATGCCGAAGGTTATTTGCGCGGACGCTTAGCCATTCTGGACGGCCGCCCCGAAGAGCCGCTGCCCGTACGCGATATACATGTTATGTATGTCGGTTCCGGCAAAGGCTACCCCTATTCCCCGCTGGATGAAGCCGTACTGACATCGCTGCAAAGCCTGACGGCGGAAGTAACGGTAACGAATGTGCATCAGAACCTGGTAGAACTGGCCGGCGCCAAGCGGCCGCACTTGGTCCTTGTGCTCGACGGTATGGAACTGCCGCTGGAACAAATCGACCAGATCCGGGGATTGGGTATCCTTACGGCAATCTGGCTTACAGATGATCCTTATTATACTGATTTTACACTGGGTATCGTGAATCACTACGATTATGTATTCACGCTAGAACGAAACTGCGTCGAATATTACCGGCAGCTTGGCTGTGCGGAGGTCCATTATCTGCCGTTCGCGGCTTACCGGCCGCATTACCGCCCCACGATCTCCCGCTCGCCGATATCGCGCGAGGTAAGCTTCATCGGCTCCGCGTATTGGAACCGGGTCAATTTCTTCCGGGAAATCATGCCGCAGCTGATGGAATTCAATACGGTTATCAACGGAATATGGTGGGATCGCCTTCCGGAGGCCTCGCTTTATGGGGACCGGATCGAGGTCGGAAAGTGGATGTCTCCGCAGGAGACGGCTGCCGCTTACAGCGGATCAAAAATTGTGATCAATCTGCACCGCTCCCATGTCGATGATGCATTCAACAACAATACACTGGCGATTTCGGCGGCTTCGCCGAATCCGCGGACCTTCGAGATTGCGGCCAGCGGAACGCTGCAGCTAAGCGATGTACGGGATGATCTGGCCTCCTTCTACAATCCGGG
Source organism: Paenibacillus durus ATCC 35681 (assembly GCF_000993825.1). Taxonomy (NCBI): domain Bacteria; kingdom Bacillati; phylum Bacillota; class Bacilli; order Caryophanales; family Paenibacillaceae; genus Paenibacillus; species Paenibacillus durus. Next base: position 3,573,223 of record NZ_CP011114.1, on the reverse strand, counting down.
AGAGGAGATTGTAACGTTCAGCACACCGCAGGAGATGATCGACAAAATCCGTTATTACCTGACGCATGAGGAGGAGCGTCAAGCGATAGTGCTGAAGGGGCTGGAACGGACACTCCGGGATCACACGTATCCGAAACGGGTTAATCAGTTGTTGGCCACTATTTTCGGATAAATATCCGCCGGGCTCCGGGTCTGCCGATTTATACTCCTGCCGAGGGCGGTTGTCATGTCCGCTGCCGCTGCGGGCCTCATACGATAAGTCAAGACAAAATCCGGTAAACGCTGGATCATTTCAGGGGGCTTCTGTCCGGTGCGGACCTTGGAAAGCGGCAGGGGGAGTCTTTCTTTTCGGGCGGCGGAACCGCAGGAGGTTTCTGCTAACGTCCGGGCAATGCATACCTAACAGGGAGGTGAGCGGCCGCTCCGAATCATCTGTTCGGAAGCGCCAATACGCCAATGGCTGATAAAGCTGCCGTTGTCCTTTTTTCCCATGTATCCAATGACAACAGCATAACCGGCGCCGAAAAGCTGCTGCTGTTCTTCGCCCGGGAACTGTCCTCCTACTTTGACTGCCTGCTTGTCGCGCCTCAGGAAGGGAAGTTGACGCGTCAGGCCCGCCGCAGCGGAATAGCGGTCGAACTGCTGCCGATTCCGCTGGTGTACGGCATGTATACCCCCTATGCGGGACTCGAAGAGGACATCAAGTCGTTTCAGAACGGCAGGGAGTTCAAGGAGCTTCATGCATGGCTGGCTAAGCGGCGTCCAGCCTTCATCGTAACGAGTACGTGTGTACATGTTCTGCCGGCTATTGCCGCCAAATCGCTGGGCATACCAGTGGTATGGAAGATCAGTGAGATTATTACCGAGAACGAGCATACTTCGCTGAGCATCAATGTGATTAATCGGTTCAGCGACCAGATCCTCTGCATATCCCAAACGGCGGCTCTTTATTTTATGGAGGAAATACAGGCAAGTAAAATCGCGCTGCTTCCGCCTACATGGGATGACAAGGATATGATGACGGCGGCGTGGAGCAAGCTGAGGGGAGAGCGGCGGCGGGAGCTGCGTATCAAGCCCGTAAATCGGCTCGTCGGTTACATCTCTTCCTTTATTATCGAGCAAAAAGGGCTGGAGCATTTCATCCGCATGGCCGTACTTGTGGCAGAGCAGCATCCGGAGGCGCGTTTCCTGGTTATTGGCGAGCCGCGCGACAAGGATTACTACAACCGCTGCAAACAGAAGGTGAAGCTGGAGGGTTTGTCTTCCCGCTTTCGGTTCGCGGGCTATGAGAAATCGCTTTCCGAGTCGTACTGCGCCATGGATGTGCTGGTCGTTCCGAGCCTCGTCCGCGAGGGATTTGGCATGACTGCGATGGAGGGCCTTGCCTTCGGCAAGCCGGTCGTCGCCTACGATTCCGGCGGGCTGGGCGAGATCATGCGGGCCGTAGATTGCGGCGAAGGCCTGGTTCCGCCGGAGAATATCGAAGCGCTTGCGGAGCGTGTGAAGGCCCTGCTCGCGCAGCCTGTGCTGGCGGCGACGATTGGCGCCCGGGCACGTGGCCGCGTGATCGCCGCCTATGGCCCGGCGGCTTACCGCGAGCGCCTACGCGCTCTGGCGGAGGCGTGGCGCCTCCGCTGGGCGAGCGCCGCCCCGGCGGAGCCGCCCGCCGGCGGGGCCGCAGCCGCGGCGCCCGAGCAGGCGCCGCAGCGCAGACGCCGCGCATCGAAGCGGCGCGGCCGACTCCGGCGCGGCCCCGCCCGCAGCGCCGCTCCGCCCCGCAGCGCGCGGCGGGCGAAGCGCCCCAGCCGCACGTCCCTGCGGCGGCGGAAATCCCGCAAGCGCCGCAGCGCTGCGGCGCGGCGCCGGTAGCGGCGTCAGGGCCGCCAGGCTGCGCCGGGTTAATCCGGGCTTTGCGCTTACCGCCGTCTGGACCGCTCCCATTAGCGCTTGCGCCGAGCAAATAGAAGGAAATACTCCCTCTAATTTTTTAGAGTCAACCTTTTTACAAAGTATATAGTGGAAATCTTCCGGTTAATTTCTGCATTTTTCCTCAGTTCCGTTCAAATCGGCGCATTTAACGGGAGAAATTCCAGTTAACCTAAGAATTCTGCTTTAATCGGCGTGATTAGACGGAGGAAATCCCTTTAATTAGCGTGGCGCAACTTAAAAACTCCGGCTCGCCGGCAGTACCGCAGCCCCTGGAGTCCGGGTCTGGCTCATTACCGATTCCCGGCCTGCCCTTGCATACTTCGCCGGGGTTCGCGCACGGCCTGCCTGCCGGTCCTGAAAATAAATCATCATCAAGATTCAAGCAGGGGAGTGAACGCATGAAAATCATGACCATTCTGGGCACGCGCCCCGAGATCATCCGCCTGAGCGTAATTATTCCGCTTCTGGACCGGTATGCGGACAGTCATGTGCTGGTGCATACGGGCCAGAATTTCACTGCCAGTCTGAGCGGCATTTTCTTTGAGGAATTGGGGCTGCGGGCGCCGGATTACGTGCTTCAGGAGAAGCAGGCGGGAATTGGCGGACAGCTTGCCGCCATGTTTGGCGGGCTGGAGCCGATCCTGCTGAAGGAACGGCCGGATCGCGTTCTGCTGCTCGGCGATACGAACAGCGCACTGTGCGCCATTCTGGCCGAGCGGATGGGCATTCCGGTCATTCATATGGAAGCGGGCAACCGCTGCTACGATCTGAATGTGCCGGAAGAGAAGAATAGGCGCGTCATCGACGCTGTCTCGACCATTAACATGCCCTATACGCCGCAGAGCAAGCGGCACCTGGCAGCCGAAGGAATTCCGAATTCGCGGATCATGCTTAGCGGCAACCCGATTCATGAGGTTATGACGCATTACGCTCCGCAAATTGCGGCCAGCGATATTCTGAACCGGCTTAGTCTTGCGCCGGGGCAATATTTTCTCGTTACGGTGCACCGCGCCGAGAACGTCGATCATAAGGAGCCGCTGATGGAGATCATGCAGGGCTTAAACCTGATCGCCGAGCACTTCGGAATCCGCCTCATTTGCAGCATCCATCCCCGCACCCGATCGAAGCTCTCAAATTCCTTTCCGCTGCAAATGCATAGCCTTGTCGAATTTTATGAGCCATTTGGTTTCTTTGATTTTGTCGCCTTGGAGAAGAATGCGCGCTGCGCCATCACCGACAGCGGCACCGTTCAGGAGGAATGCTGCCTGCTGGGCGTGCCAACCGTTACGATCCGGCGGACGACCGAGCGGCCGGAGACGGTGGACTGCGGAAGCAATGTCGTCTCTGGAGTGGACAGCGAAAGTATTTTGCGGTGCGCCCGGCTGATGACCTCGATGAGCCGCGAGTGGGAAGTCCCTGACGGCTATCTGGATTCGGATGTATCGCACAAGATCGTCAAATTTTTACTTGGAGGGAACCTGTATGTTCAATAATCAACGGATTGCGGTTATCGGCGGTACCGGTTCCTGGGGACATGAGCTGGTCCGGCAGCTTCTGCCGCAGAATCCGAAGGAAATCATTATTTTCTCTCGCAGCGAATCCGCCCAGGTAGCCATGAGCCGGGAATTCGAGGACAGACGGTTAAGCTTTGTCATCGGTGATATCCGCGATAAGGAAGCTCTCATTGCCGCATGCCGGGGGGTGGATTACTTGTTCCATCTGGCGGCGCTGAAGCATGTCCCCGTCTGCGAGGATCAGCCCTACGAGGCGCTCAAGACGAACGTCATCGGTACTCAGAATGTCATTGAAGCGGCGATAGCGAACAAGGTGGAAAAAGTGATTTATATCTCGACTGACAAGGCGGCCAATCCATCCAACTTTTATGGTATGACCAAGGCTATCGGCGAGAAGCTGATCGTCTATGCGAATCTGCTTGGGTCAAGCACCAAGTTCGTTACTGTCCGGGGCGGGAATGTGCTTGGAACGAACGGCAGCGTCGTCCATTTGTTCATGAAGCAGATTCGGGACAAAGGCGAAGTGCGGATTACCGATTTCAATATGACCCGGTTCTTCCTGACGCTGAGCGATGCGATTTCCCTGCTGTTCAAAGCTTCCGAGGTCAGCGTGGGCGGCGAGATTTTCGTAATGACCATGCCGACCTGCCGGATTGCCGATTTGGCTGAAGTGCTCATCGAGGCCTCCGATAGACAAGACGTTAGAATGATCGAGACAGGCATTCGTCCCGGGGAAAAAATCAATGAAATTCTGATGAGCGATTTCGAGAGCCTGACGACCGTTGTATACGACGAGCAGTATCTTGTTATATTGCCTACGCTTAATATACCTCATCTGAAGTCGCGCTATCAAAATTGCGAGCCGGTGTCCTTCAGCAGCTTTAGCTCCGGGAATAATCTGATGTCCAAACAAGAAATCAAGGACATCCTGATCCGGGGAGGTTTCCTGCAATGAAGCTGCTGATCCTCGGCGGAAATGGCATGGCGGGGCATATGCTGGCAGATTACTTCCGCCTTCAGGGCAAGCACCAGGTTTTTTATACAACCCGGGACAAAAGCGATCAGCAAGGACTCCTGCTGGATGCCGACGATATTGCGACTGTGGAGAGAACAATAGCTATTGTCTCGCCCCACTGCATCATTAACGCGCTGGGCGTACTTAACCAATCCGCGGAAGAGCATAAAATCGCCGCCTATCACATCAACGGCTTTCTTCCCCACCGTCTGCGGCGGGCCGCTGACACCATATCCGCCCGGCTGATCCACATCAGCACAGACTGCGTGTTCGAAGGAACACGCGGCGGCTACACAGAGGAGGACGCGCCGGACGGAACCTCTGTCTACGCCATTACGAAGGCGCTCGGCGAGGTTTGCAATTTTGGCCATCTGACGATCCGCACATCGATCATCGGGCCGGAAATCCGCAAGAACGGCATCGGGCTCATGGAATGGTTCCTGGCCCAGTCCGGCAAGGTTCCCGGCTACCGCCGCGTCATGTGGAACGGGGTGACAACGCTGGAGCTGGCCAGAGCCATCGATTGTATGCTGGATTCGGAGGTGTCTGGCTTGATTCACCTGGCCCATCCTCAGCCGGTCAGCAAATACGAGCTGCTCATAATGATTCAGGAGGCCTTTCACAAGACCGACGCCGAGATTGTTCCCGATGACCGGCATGTGCAGGACCGTACTTTGCTCACCACGCGCAGCGATGCAGTCTTTCATCTGCCTTCCTACTCTGAGATGCTCTCCGAGCTGGCGGAATGGATACAGCAAAGCCGGCGATATCCATGACCGGCAGAAGGCTGCTGATTACCGGCGCCGGCGGCTTTACGGGCCGCCATGCCGCCGCTTATTTTGCGGCGGAAGGAGCGGAGGTAATCGCCGTGCTGCGGACAGCGGTCCCCGGCGAATCCCGGGAACCGTTGTTTCCGGAAGACGTTAGGACGTATATTTGCGATTTGAACGACGGCGAAGCCGTGAAGAAGATGATAGAGGATACCGCTCCAAGCGAAGTGCTTCATCTGGCGGGGAAAAATTCCGTACCGGAGTCGTGGCGGAAACCGGCTCAATATCTGGAAACCAATGTAATGGCGGCCGTGTACCTGCTTGACGCGCTGCGCTCCCGTAATGAAGTCCGTCTGCTGGTGGCGGGATCACGGCTGAAGTTCAATCCGGGAGCCGGAGAGCCGCTGCATCCATACAGCCTCAGCAAGACACTGGAAGAACTCATGTCCTTGTCCTGGGGAAGACTATTCCGGCAGCAGGTGCTGATCGCGGAGCCCTGCAACCTGATCGGGCCTGGGCCTTCCACGGGCTTCTGCTCGCTGCTGGCCGGACACATTGCCAGAAGCGAGCAGGGGGGCACCCAGCTGCCGTTCCGGTTATCTTCCCGGCAGGCGCAGCGGGATTTTCTTGATGTCCGGGACGCCGTCCGCGCGTACGATTGCATCTTGAAGCAGGGAGAGCCGGGCACCACGTACCGGATCGACTCGGGAAAGCCGCGCAGTTTGGGCGAGATTGCGGAGCGCATGCTGAGCCTGACCCGGGCGGATGTGCGGGTGGATTGGGGAACGGAGCCCAGCCAAGAGCCGGAGAATGCCCCCGTTTTGGATGCGCCGCCTATACAGGCAGGCGCTTCTGGCTGTGAGGCGCCGCACTGTCAGGCGCAGTCCCGCTCCTTTGCTGCACACGCTTCCGCCTTAAACTGGCGCCCCGAAGTGCAGCTGGAGCGCTCGCTTGCCGACATTCTGGAATATTACCGCAGCAACCGGAAAGGAGCATCGCCATGAACGCGAAAGTGTCGGTTATTATCCCGTTTTATAACTGTCCGTATATTGACCAGGCGCTGCAGAGCGCGCTGTCCCAGTCCCAGGCTCCTTATGAGATCATCGTCGTCGACGACGGCTCCACTATTCACAGCGACAGAATTGCTCCATATCGCTCCCATCCCAATATTCATTATTTGGGCAAAGCCAATGGAGGCACCGCGTCTGCGTTAAACCACGGCATTCTTCATGCCACCGGCGACTATGTCGCCTGGCTCAGTTCGGACGATGTCTTTTACCATGATAAAATTAGAAACCAGTCGCTGTTCATGGAGAATAACCGTCTGCTGATTTCTTACACCAACTTCAATTATATCAATGCCGCATCCCACCTTGTTCAGCTTAATGCCGGAGCCGTTTTTGACAATCGGCTTGATTTCCTGCGCTGCTTTCTTCAGGGAAACCCGGTAAACGGCTGCACGGTTATGATCAAAAAGGAACTGTTCGGCGCTATCGGCCTATTCGATGAATCGCTTCCCTTCACGCATGATTATGATTTATGGTTCCGTGCGGTTCTGAACGGATATCCGCCCGTGATGCTGAATCAATCCCTGACTGGTTACCGACGCCATGACGGTATGGGCACAGTGAGACATCACGACCGGATTATGCATGAAGTATCGGCATTAAAAGCGCGATACAGCACACCGCTGCGAAGTCTGATTACATCTTTGGGAGGATGAAAGAGAACCAGCATGCCAAATCCTTTCAGCATAGCCCGCCCGCCCCGAAGCCATCCTAAAGATTGTTACACAGCAATCATAACGAGTGGAGGGTGAATGCATGTTGCGATCAAGAATTGGCTTGTCCGTCTCCGCCGCCCTGCTGTTGGGGATGGCCGGAATCGCGGGCTGTGCAAACTACCAGAATACGGCGGGGAATTATGGCGTGCGGAGTGTGAATGATGGTGTACGCGTGAGTGATGGTGTACGCGTAAATGATGGTGTACGGGGTGTACAAGATGGCCGCCTGAATGTGAATTCGGTCCGGGACGGGCATACGATCGACAGGCTGAGTTTGGATCAGAAGCTCGCTGATCGCGTGGCTGCCATGAAGGAGGTGCGAACAGCCAATGTGCTTACCTCTGGCCGCAGCGCTTATGTAGCTGTAACGCTGGAAAATAATGTGACCGGGGGCATGCGGGCAAAAGGCGGCAACATATACGGTACGGACATGCTGCCAGGCAGCACTGGATACGGAACAGGATACGGTACCGGTTACAGTACCGGAGTCGGTCCCAACTACCCGACACGGGGGACCAGCATGCCGGGAGCTGTTGCCAATAACAACAGAAGTTTGACGGGAGCCGGCGCAGCGATACCCGGCCCGACGGGGACCGGCGCAGCGATACCCGGCCCGACGGGGACTGGCGCAGCGATACCCGGCCCGACAGGGACCGGCGCAGCAATACCCGGCCCGACAGGGATCGGCGCACCCGGCCCGACAGGCCGTGGAGGCTTTTTGCCATTTGGCGGGGTGACTACGGGAACCGGGGCGGCAACCGTTGAAGATGTGCTAACCAAAGAAGTTAAGGCAAAGATCGCAAATGTCGTCAAGAAGAATGCGCATGGTATCGACCGGGTGTACGTCTCGGCCAATCCCGATTTCGTTCAGCGCGTGAACAGCTATGCCGCACAGGCACGAGCCGGACATCCGCTGCAAGGCTTTGTAAATGAATTCCGCGTACTGGCAGAGCGCATCTTTCCGGTTCGCACTGGGGATTATATGCACAGATAAGGGATTATTTCTATAGAATACGGCAAAACGCAGAGGTTCATTCCCTTTCGGAAAAGCCTCTGCGTTATACATAAAAAAGCCTAGATCTCCTGAGGGCGTCCACCGATCCACACGCCGCGAAGGTTGAGAGCACCATCCAGCAGCAGAATATCCGCCCGTTTGCCGGCCTCCAGCGAGCCGATGTTGCGCTCCATGCCAAGCGACATGGCCGGGTTCAGACTCGCGGCTCTGGAAGCATCCTCCAGACTTAGACCGGCTTCTTGAATAAGATAACGGAAGCCTTTGATCATGGTGAGCGTGCTTCCGGCAAGAGCGTCAGGGTTGTCTCGAAGGCGGGCAACACCATTCTGTACCATAACCGGCAGATCGCCAATGGCATACTCTCCGTCGCTAAGACCGGCGGCCGACATCGCGTCGGTAATCAGAATCAGGCCATTCGGGCCTTTAAGCCGCGCCAGAATTGAGATCGCTGCGGGATGAACATGAATGCCGTCCGCGATGATCTCAGCGCGTATCCGTTCGTCGGACATCACCGCTCCTGCCGTACCGGGCTTGCGGTGATGCAGCGGAGTCATCTGGTTAAACGTATGCACCGCCTGGTTAAGACCCGCGTCCGCCGCGGCGATAACCTGCTCGTAAGCGGCGTCGGTATGGCCGAGGGCGGCTGTAATTCCGTGTCTGCGCAGCCAAGATATCACTTCCGCCGCGCCTTCCCGTTCGGGAGCAAGCGTAACCTGGCGAATCAATCCGGGATAGGTGCCCTCCCATTCTTTCAGCCAATTAACGTTTGGCGGGACGATATGCTCCGGATTTTGCGCTCCGGGCCATTTTGGGCTGATGAAAGGACCTTCCAGATGAACCCCGGCCACCTGCGCATAAGGCATCTCCCCCAAGCGGTAGGAGCTGACCTCGCCAAGCACGCGTTCAATCGCTTCCTTGGAAGCGGTCATCGTTGTGGCCAGCATCGTCGTCGTACCGTTGGCGGCATGAAATCCGGCAATCTCCGTAATCGCCTGGGCATTGGCGTACATAAAGTCATGACCGGCGCCGCCGTGAACATGCACATCGACAAAGCCCGGAATGAGCAGGCCGTCCTGCACCCGTGCGCTTTCCGGCCAGCCGGAGCAGGTCTCCGGCAGCCATCGCGCTGCTCCTGCATAAATAATTATACCGTCCTGCACCGCGACAACCCCGTCACTGGCGATCCCCCCGGGAGTCAGTACCCTGCCATACAGCAAGTGACCCCGTTCCTGATTTACTTCAGCCATTGTCCCGCTCCTTCATCCAGCAGTACCATCACATTCGGATGGCTCTGGAGCAAGGAGGCGGGGCACTGGGTCGTAATCGGCCCCTTCACCGCCTTTCGGATCGCTTCGGCCTTCTCCGCGCCGCGCACAAGGAGCAGAATTTGCTGCGCCTTCAGGATACTGCCGACGCCCATCGTAATCGCCTGCATTGGAACATCGGTAACCGAAGGGAAGAACCGGGCATTGGCCTCCCGCGTTTCCGGCAGCAAATCAACGACATGGGTTCCGCTGGTTAGGCTGGCATCCGGTTCATTAAAGCCGATATGCCCGTTACTTCCGATGCCGAGAATTTGCAAATCGACAGGTCCTTCATTTTCCAGCCTTTGATCATAAGCCAGGCACTCGGCCGTTAGATCCTTGGCATTGCCATCCGGCACATGTGTCCGGGACAGATCGATGTCAATATGATCAAACAGATGCTTATTCATGAAGCTGCGGTAACTTTTCGGGTGATCTGCCGACAGGCCTACATATTCGTCAAGATTATAGGACGACGCTTTTGCAAAGCTGACCAGACCTTTGCGGTACATCTGGACCAGCCGTTCGTATACCCCGATAGGCGTGCTGCCGGTGGCGAGTCCCAGGACGGCCTTCGGATTACTCTGAAGCAGGCTGGCAACCAGATTGGCCCCTGTCTGCACGAAATCTTCGTCATTTTCAAACTTAAAAATATTCATTTATTCTGTACCTCCCCGTTTGTGACGGAATTTCTGGACGTTCCGGTACGATTGCTCCAGCTTTGGAATATAATCGCCAAACCTTCTGCTGACCATTCCGGTAAATAAAATATCGATAATGTGAAGTTGGGCGATCCGCGACGCCATGTCTCCTCTACGCATTCCTTGTTCAAGAGAGGAGGAGAAAAGCGAGATCCCGCTGAGCGAGGCAAGCGAATTGCTGCCGTATGAAGTAAGCGAGATCGTAGATGCGCCGCTATTCTTCGCGCAGATGAGCGCGTCGATCGTCTCGAGCGTCTCCCCCGAGTACGAAATGGCAAAGGCGACGTCCCCCTCCGCAAGGGAGGAGGCCGAAGTGATCTGCATATGCGAATCGGCAAAAGCGGTACAGTTGACGCCGATCCGGATCAGCTTCTGATAGAAATCCTGAGCGACAATCGACGAGGTCGCCATTCCGTACAGATCGACCCGCCGGGCGTGGCAGAGCAGATCCACCGTCTGTTCGAGCCGTCCGATGTCCAGCAGCGACGTTGTATCGCGGATGGAAGCGAGGTGATTCGCCTGCATGGCTTCCACGATGACGGAGAGCGGATTGCCTGCCATAATATCCTGGTAAGAGGAGCCGCCCTCCTGAGGCGCCGCATCGCTGTGGGCGATTTCAGCCGCCAGCTTTACCTTGAAATCAGGGAAGCCCTTAAAGTGAAACACCTTGCAAAAGCGCGTGATTGTCGCGGCGCTGATGCCGCATTGCTCCGCCAGCTCTGTGATGCCCATATGGACAATCTCGCCGGGGGAGGCAAGAATTCGCTCCGCCAGCCTGCGCTCCATTTGGGAGAGCTTGGACTTCTCGTGCTCCAGTGCATGCAGGATTGGAGTCATTCATCCACCTTCTAGTTCAATGGGATAGTTGAAATTATTTTTTAATATTATATATAAAATCAAGAAAATTATTTTCAAAATTAGAATAAGGCAAAATCTTATGAGATGCAAGAGCCGCTTTTTTGAAAAAACGAACGACCGCTTCCCGGCAGTACACCGGCAAACGGTCGTTATAAGCTTCGCGCTCAATTATGGCCTTATGTTTTTCTAATACAGCAGCTTGATATTTTTCTCCGGCCAATCTTTCATTCGAAGCACCGTATTCGACAAGCTGGAATAGCCATTGCCGATAAAATAGTCGCACTGAACGGCAAGGTAAGTGTCTTTGATAATGTCCGAGGTGTCTTTTATGAGTTCAATTCCTTTATGGCGCTGATTGGGATAATTGGACCGGTTCGGGTGGACTCTGCCTCTGAAGAACGCTTTCCTGCTGTCGCTGACAATTAAGGTTTCGTATTTATCATAAATCTTTTGGAATTGGCGGACGAACTTGTAATGGTCGGTAATGAGGAACAGATGACGGCATTCGAAATTGCTCATAAAACTCCATATATTGGGATGGTAATAATCGTTGATATTATAAATCTGTCCAATTTCACTGACGAGGCCGTTGGCCCGGATATGAACGCCTAGAATCGGTTTTTCATCACGAAACTGCGGATTCTCATAAACAAACTGCTTGGCTTCGTCAATGATGCTGGGTTGGATTTTAATGTATTTGTCGAACAGATAACGGTATAATTGATGCGGTGTTTTACCGTATAAAGGATGCCGCTCGGGAATCCAGGGGACAATAGAGCCGACATGGTAATACACATCGCTGACCAGCACGTTGGCGTCACTTGCGATCATATCCTGCAAATCCCGATGTTCCCACTTCAACTTGTCCGGGTCCTCCATCAGAACCGTATGACTGGTCCAGATGGGCGGATAATACGTAAAATCGGACCGGACGACTTCATGGGGCATATGCTCATTGATCGGTTCGAAGAACAACTCGAACGAGTTTTTCGTCACGGACTCGGAATACAGACTGTCCATGCCCCAGTACACAATCGGAGTCCGGTCCGTGATCTCTGCAATAAGCAGCTGGCCAACCACATGATCCACATCCGCCCAAATGCTGTATCCCCAAGGCTTAATCAGGAGAAATCGGTTTATGCTCATGCTGGTTATCACCTCCGTACAGACTTGGATATTGAGCCCGGCGCTGCTTGGCCCGATAATATTTGGTGGCCAATTCGGCTCGTGCCCGTTTACGGGTATTTTTTCTATCCTGTTTCAACGTTCTGTAAAAAAGCTTAATATGGCTGTCCGGCCAGTCCTTCAGCCGGTTGACGAAAAAGGATACATTGGAGTAGCCGTTGCCGATAAAATAATCGCATTTGGTGGCAAGATACGTATCCTTGATGATCTCGATACCTTTTCTTCTTTTTACAACAAAGTTCTGCAGATGGGGGGCCTCGGTAACGGAGTTGCGGGGAGCTCTCACGCAGTCGGTGTATACGACTATCGAACCGTAGCGCTTGTTGAAGTCATCGATCGCATCATCGCAATCCGTGATCAGGAATAACTTTCCAATTTTTCCTTCCTTCAATACTTTTCGGATTTCTCCATCATATTGCTTGTTAAGCTGCTGAAGGTTCTCCACCTCGCGCACTTTGTCGCTAGCCCGGATATGAACGCCGAGGAGCGGGTGATGATCCTTCAGATGGGCATTGTAAAATTCGTTGATTTCCGCTTCAATATCGGGCTTTAAACGCAAATACTTCCGGATCAGATGACGGTAGATCTGTACTCCGGTCATCCCGTACGCCCAGTGGCTCTTCGGAATATACCTGAGTAGCGGCTTGGAGAAGAAATGGACGTCGCTGACGGCCACATCCGCCTTGCTGGCCATCAGTTCGCCAATGCCGCGGTGAAGCCGCGCCGTCTTATCCAGATCCTCTACCAGTGCGTTGCTTGCATTCCAGATCGGCGGGAAAAAGGTGTGTTCAGGCTTAAGCACGTCATCGATGGTGTATGAGGAGACAGGTTCATAATACAATTCAAAGGCGTTCGTATCGATATATTCACTGTATAAACTGTGCGGCCCCCAATACACCACCGGTATCCGTTTCGTCAGCTCGGCTACAAGCAGTTGCCCGGTCAGGTGGTCCATATCCGACCAAAAGCCCCACCCCCACGTCTTAATAAGCAAGAACTTTTGCTGGTGCATCCGTTCGGAGCACCTCCAATCCAGTGGTTTAGAATGAATTAACGATCCTTCAGCCTCTTCCATGTACGGTGCGTGCTATAAGCGATCTGCTTGAATTTTCCTACCAATTTATTGTTAGGATAAACGGTGGTATTGGTCACCGCGTAATTGGCTAAACTCGAATTTTCCGGCACCCAGTACATCAATTTGACATTGGTATCGGCCCAGTCATTAAGATACGTAACGGCTTTAGACATATTCGAATAGCCATTGCCGATAAAGAAGCTGCATTTCGCGGCAATATAGGCGTCCAGTATGGCGTCTATTCCGTTTTGACGGCGGTGCATATGCGTTTCGAGATAAGGAGTTTCGACGTCATTGGAGGAATGCCGCAGCGCATCGGTATACACAAGCAGCGAGCCGTACCGTTCCCGGTATTCATCCAGAATTTCCGTACAGTCCGTGAGCAGGAAAATCTTTTTAATGTTGAATTTGCCGAGCATATACTGGATTTCCTTATGATAGTCCTTGTTTGACGTTTCAAGTTTATTCACTTTATAAATCCGGTAAATCTGGTGAAGCTTAAGGGTATCGTTGGTGTTCTGCTCCGGCTGTTTTTTCATCTTATACACTTTACCGTGATAATGTTTGTTTATACTGTTCTTCTCAAATGCGCTAATGGAAAAGTTTTCGCGGACATGAACAGCCAGAACGGGTCCTTCATGCAGGGAATTAGAATAAAAAAACCTCATGATCTTGTTTGTCAGATCCGGTTTGAGTTTCAAATATTTACGCATCAAAAAGCGGTACGCCTGCGTCGTATCCATCCCGTACAAAGGGTGATCCTCCCCAACAAGTGAGAGGGCGGACATTTTGTTCGGATACGTGTCGCATACCACGACATCAGCATTGCTCTCCAGCATTTCCCCGTAGTTCCGCTCAGTCAGCGAGACCTGCCCGGGGTCAGGCATCAGCAGGTTGTCATGCTGCCATACGGATGGAAAAAAGCTGTAGCCCGGATTCATTAAGTCTTCGATCATATAATTAGACACTGGCTCAAAATACTTATCAAAAGCGTTAGTATAAACCTTACCGTTATAAAAGCTGCTGCTGCCCCAATGCACTACCGGAATTCTGCCGCTGAGTTCTGCGATAAGAAGCTGCTCCAGCAGCTGGCGTATATCCATCCAAATACTGTGACTATAACCTCTGATCAGCATAAAACGTAACCGGTTCATATTCCTAATCACCTCCGTGTATCCTTTACGTCAGCCGGGATAAGGCGGGAATTTAGGTCCGCTCCCCGTATCCGGTACGTTTCAATAATTGGACGAACGCTTTGACATCCTGAGCCCTCTCTTTGGGACAGACCAGTAATACGTCTTGCGTCTTGATAATCATCATATTCGAGAGTCCGATGGAAGTGACCAGTATATCGCTGGTGAAAATGATCGAATCTTGAGTATCCATTCCGACATAACTGCCGCTGACGGAATTACCGCTGTCGTCGTGGTCCATCAATTTTCCCAGCGCGTCCAGACTGCCGATATCGTCCCAGTCGAAGTAGCCCTTAATGGCATTAAGACTGCTGCTGTTCTCCAGCACTCCGTTATCGAAAGAGATGTCGGGCAGCTGGCTGAAAGCCTCCTCTATCACGGAGTCGAAGTCCGGGGAGCCGATCTGGTCCAGTGCTGCCGACAGGATATTGAAGTGTTCCGGCATATGCTGCTGAATTCCGCTCTTGAAGGCCTGCAGATTGCCTGCAACCATGCCGCTGTTCCACAAATACTGCCCGGATTCCACGTAGGTGCGGGCAGTGGCGGTGTCGGGTTTCTCTTTAAACTGCTGAACGTGGGATACCTGGGGTTTGGGATCGGTATGCTCGCTTGGATCAATTTTGATATAACCGTAGCCGATGGCCGGGTATGTCGGATTTACGCCGATAATGGTCAGAGCGGAGCCGTTAATGCTCTCCCTATACGCTAGGTGGATTGCTTTAAGGTACTCATGCTTATTGTTGACATAGCTGTCAGCCGGAATGAAACAGACCAGGCTGTCTCGAAATTTGCGTTCCAGCAATAAGGCCGCATAGGATATGCAGGCTCCGGTATTTTTACGGAGAGGCTCGAGTATAATATTTTGCGGGGGAATGATGTCCTTAAGCAGTTCCCTGGTTATCTCCGCATAATTTTTATTTGTAATGACATAACATTTGTCCGGCGGTATCAGCTCGGTAATGCGCTCAAGGGTCTGCTCAAGCATACTGCTCGTTCCTTTAACGCTGATAAACTGCTTGGGCTTGTGTTCCCGGGAGAGGGGCCACAGCCGCAGTCCGGCACCGCCGGCCATGATAACCGCATATTTATCCATGTATTCACCTTCCCGATAGTCGAGATCTAAAGAGAGTAAGGCCACCCGCTTTAGCAAGTCATTTGACGGTGTCCAAATAGTAGCGGTAGGCCTTATCGAGACCTTCTTTCAACCCGGTCTTTGCCTTCCAGCCCAGCTTCTCCAATTTGGACACATCCAGCAGCTTGCGCGGTGTTCCATCCGGCTTGCCTGCATCAAACAGCAGCTCGCCATCGTAACCGACAACAGCTTTCACCAATTCCGCGAGCTCGCGGATGGACAGATCCTCTCCAGTACCGACATTCAGGAACTCTGTTCCGTCGTAATGCTCCATCAGGTACACGCACGCGTCCGCCATATCGTCGACATACAGAAATTCCCGGCGCGGCTTGCCCGTACCCCACAAGGTCACGTTGGGCTGATTTGACGATTTGGCTGCATCAATTTTGGCGATCATGGCAGGAATGACGTGAGAGTTGTTAAGATCGAAGTTGTCATAAGGCCCGTACAGGTTGGTGGGCATCACGCTGATATAATTGGTTCCGTATTGGCGATTATAATACTGGCACATTTTGAGTCCTGATATTTTGGCTAGCGCGTAGGCTTCATTAGTCGTTTCGAGCGGCCCCGTAAGGAGATATTCCTCCTTAATGGGTTGGGGGCAGAGTTTCGGATAAATGCAGGAGCTGCCCAAAAAAATAAGCTTTTTGACATTATTCTTAAACGCGCTGCGGATGACATTACATTGGATCAGTTCATTCTCCATAATATAATCCGCAGGATAGGTGTTGTTTGCCACGATTCCGCCGACTTTGGCAGCCGCCAAAAACACATAGTCGATATCCGACTCTTCAAAGAAACGCTCCACTGCCGCCTGGTTTGTCAAATCCAGCTCCTGCAGCGTTTTGCCGATAATATTCGTGTATCCTTTCTCCTTCAGGTTTCTGACAAGAGCAGAGCCGACAAGACCTTTATGTCCGGCTACGTAAATCCGGCTGTTCTTCTCCAAGTTAAAAGGACTCCCTTCTCACCTAATGTATTAAGCTGCCAAGCGATCAGGAACCCTGATCGCTCTTGACCATCATTTCGACAAGTTCCTTGAAGGAGACTTTTGGCTCCCAGCCCAGCTTTGTTTTTGCTTTGGTCGGATCACCAAGCAGCAGATCGACTTCGCTTGGCCGGAAATACTGTTCATCGACCGTGATCAGCACGCGTCCAGTCTTGGCATCAATTCCTTTTTCGTCCAGTCCTTCGCCTGTCCAGGCAAGCGTAATCCCGGCATGCTGGAAGGCAAGCTCGCAGAATTCCCTTACTGTATGGGTTTCCCCTGTAGCTATAACATAGTCTTCCGGGTGATCCTGCTGCAGCATCAGCCACATCGCCTCCACATAATCGCCGGCAAAGCCCCAATCCCGTTTGGCGTCCAGATTGCCGAGCACAAGATGCTCCTGTTTGCCTTTCAAGATGTTGGCGAGGCCGGTTGTAATTTTGCGGGTGACGAAAGTCTTCCCCCGGCGCGGCGATTCATGGTTAAAGAGGACGCCGTTGCAGGCATACAGATTGTACGCTTCGCGGTAGTTAACGGTGATCCAGTAAGCGTACAACTTGGCTACGGCATAAGGACTCCGGGGATAGAACGGGGTTTTCTCACTTTGCGGCACTTCTTGAACGAGGCCATACAACTCGCTGGATGAGGCCTGATAGAACCGGATGGCGGGGTTTACCTCGCGAATGCTCTCCAGAAGGCGCATCGAACCGAGAGCGTCTACATCACCTGTGAATTCCGGAATTTCGAAGGACACTCTGACGTGGCTCTGCGCGCCCAGATTGTAGACTTCGGAAGGCTCAATTTTGCTGATCAACCTGCTTAATCCTCCGGGGTCCGCAAGATCACCATAATGCAGGACAAGATCCGGCCGGTCTCCAGATTTATTTTCCAGGAGATGATCAATTCTTTCCGTGTTTATCGAGCTGCTTCTGCGGACCATCCCGTGAACTTCATAACCTTTGCTCAGTAATAGTTCGGCAAGATATGATCCGTCCTGGCCAGTCACGCCAGTAATGAAAGCTTTTTTCAAGTTGGTTTCATCCCCTTTTTATGGTTTGGTCTATGTATATGAGCATGAATAGGGTAAGGTTTGGGTAGCTGTACGCAATCGTTGAAAATGGGATTTTGGATTAAAGGACAGCAAAAAAGGCGGCAGCGCACCCGGATAGGACTGATTCCTAACGGGGTGGCTGCCGCCCTTTCAAATTTAATTCAAGGCCTTAGCGTATCAATAGAATTAGAGATTATTAATCATTTCCCGGGACGGTTACCGGCATGCCGGAAGAATCATGCGGTTTGCTCTGCATGGCAAGCACAGCTTGCTCCTTGTTGAGCAGACCTTCCCAACGGGCGACCACGAATGTAGCTACGGTGTAGCCGATAATGTTGACCGTCGTACGGAAGTTGCCCATAATGCGGTCAGGTGCAAGCATAAGCGCAACGGCTGCGATGGGGATAGAACCTGTGCTTGCAGCAGTAGCCGATAAGGCGACGAACGCCGAGCCCGGAATACCGGCCATTCCCTTGGAAGTCAGCAGCAGTACGGCGAGAAGCGTGATTTGCTCATATATACTGAGTTCTACGCCGGTTGCTTGCGCCAGGAAGACGAGCGCAAGCGACAAGTAGATGGAGGCGCCATCGAGGTTGAAGGAGTAGCCCGTTGGAACAACGAGTCCGACAACCGAGCGGTCGCAGCCGGCTTTTTCCAGCTTGCTCATAATTTGCGGCATAACGGCTTCGGTCGAGCCGGTTGCAAATGAAAATACAATTTCCTCACGTACAAGCATAATAGCTTTCCATAGACCGATTCCGACAAACACCCGCATAATCACTTCCAGAACGAGCAGGAAGAGCAGACAGGCTACCGTCATGGCGAGGAAGAGCTTGCCGAAAGCAATCAGCGTCTGCATCCCATACTGGCTTACCGTGAACGCCATCGCGCCAAAGGTCGCAATTGTCGTCAGCTTCATTATGAAGCCCATGATTTGAAAAATGACATGGCTAAGGTGCTCCAGCATGTCAATAATGACCTCTGAGGTCTTACCCCCTACGCGTACGAGAGCGAAACCGAAGAGACAGGATACGAGCAGCACTTGCAGCATCGTGTTCGTGGCGAACGCCGATACAACGCTGTCTGGAATAATGTTCATAAAGAATTCAGTTCCGTGAGGGAGCTCGGAGTTCTTGGTCACCTTAGTCACTGCGTCAGTGGACAGCGAATCAGGATTCACATGCATCCCTGATCCTGGATTCATCACATTCGCAACAAGCATGCCGATAATCAGGGCGATTGTCGTTACAATCTCAAAGTACAGCAGCGCCTTACCGCCGATCCGTCCAACCGTCTTAATATTGCCAACCTTCGCAATGCCAAGCACTACGACAACAAAGACAAGCGGGGAAATAATCATTTTGATGAGTTTAATGAACCCGTCCCCGAGCGGTTTCAATGCGATTCCGAATGTCGGCCAAATATATCCAACCAAGATACCCAGCACAATCGACATCATGATTTGAAAAAACAGGCCTTTATAAAAAGGCTGGCGTACCTTAGCTGCTGTCTTGTTCATGTTTGTCATCCTCCCAAATGTGTTTTTCATAGATTCGAACCTGCCCGGTGTTGTCGTGCACAGTTCACCCTTAGACCTTACCATTTGTGTTATGTTTTATGACTCGTTTTGTGTTCTGTGGACTCATTATAATCGATCATTTCTCGTAAAACACTATACAATTTAAACAAAAATGACCACAATTTTTATTTATGTTGTATAATTGAGACATGACATGATAGGAATTAACGTTCTTTATGAATGATAAGGTCAATTAATCTGCCATAAGCTAACGAAGGGATGGACTTCTATGAAATTAGCGGAGCTCCTCAAAATTCCGTTTCTGCTAGAATCGAAGGTCATATGCGGGTTTCAGGGACTGAGGCGGACTGTCCGTTCCGTCAATATGATGGATGCGCCGGATATTATTGATTTTGTAAAACCCGACGAACTATTAATCACAACGGCTTATGCGTTAAAGGACCGCCCCGAGGAGCTTGTGGCGCTCATCCCCGAATTATCGGCGGCAGGCTGTGTCGGACTCGGTATTAAAAAGCGCTTCTGGGCCGCGATTCCCGAGGAGGCAATCGCCGTCGCCAATGAGGTCGGTTTCCCGCTTATCGAGCTGCCGCTCAACGTTTCGCTTGGCGATCTTATCAACCAGGCCATTGATGCAATTCTGGACAAGCATACCGATACACTGCGTAATGCGCTGCAAAGCCACCGTCAATTTTCCAGCCTGATTCTACAGGGACAGGGAATTCCGGAAATTGTACGCGATTTAGCGGGGCTGCTGAACAGCCCCGCTATCCTGCTGGATCAAAGGATGAATTTGATTTCGGCGTCTTCGCATTTCCTGGAGCAGGCTTATCAGGACTTGCTGCCGCATATCCGCGAGTTGGCAAGTCAGCTTCCGCATGAAGACCGCTCCTCCGTATGCTGCTTGGGGGATGCCGCCCCCGGCACGTTAAATTATATCGTTGCGCATCCAATTATGACGTACCAGCCCCAGGGCTTCCTGCTGACGCTTCAGCAATCGGTTGAGCTTCAACAGCTTCCGGTCATGATTATGGAACAGGCCGCCAACGTCATCGGCTTCGAGCTGCTCAAGAAGCAGGCGGTGAAAGAACGGTCCAGACGCTACAAGAATGATCTGTTTATGGATATCGTTAACGGGTTTATCACATCCGAGCAGGAATTGATTCACCGTGGCAAGCGTTACGGACTGTCCGAGAAATTACCCTCGCTATGCATTGTCATTAAGCAGGACGATGATCTGGCTAGAAGGGAGCTTTCCCAGCCTTCTTCCGAGGAGCAGCAATTGTCCAGGCGGGAAGAGCTTTACGAAGTGTTAAAGGATGCGTTTCAGTCGCGGGGCCATTCGTTTGTGCTGTTCAACAACAAGGATCAGTTCGTGCTCATTCTTTCGCTTTCCGGGAGCAGGACGGCTCCTGTGCATGCGGAACGGATGCTGCGGGAACAATTGACCGAAATCAGCGACAGTCTTTATCATAAGGAGAACATTTCCGTATCGTTCGGGGTCGGCAATCCGATTGACCGGCTAATGGATATTCCCGTTACCTACAAGGAGGCGGTAGAAGCTTGGGAGACTGGGCATAATAGCAAGAAGCGCCGCTTTGTCCAGTTCTATCATGTGAAGAAGCTGACCGACCTGCTGCGGATGCTGCCGGTTGAGGAACTGAAGAAATATTATAATGATACCTTTAAAGAACTGAACCGGCTGGATGAAAAAGAACGGCGGGAACTGATGCGGACGCTAATCGCATATCACGACAACAACTGCCAGATTGCCGAGACAGCCAAGCAATTGTTCGTGCATCGCAATACCGTCGTTTACCGGCTGGAGAAATGCGAGCAGCTCACCGGCCGCAAAATCAGAAACACCAGCGACAATCTGCGCTTCAAGGTCGCCTATCTGATGGAGCAGCTTATTGATGCGGATTGATGCCGCTCAGGCAAGAAGAAGAACCTTCACCCCGTCGATACATGGGGATTGAAGGTTCTTCTGCCCATTTTAGACCTGCATGCGGCACCATTAACTTTCACAATACATACTATAAATTTGACTGTATCCCTTTACCTTGTTAGACCAAACAATCCCGGGCAAGGAGGGGTGACACCACCAATGAAGGGGAACGAGCATCACAGCAAATTCTTGTTAACGCATCGTGAACGTGAAGTATTCGAACTTCTTGTTCAGGACAAAACGACACGCGATATCGCCGGGTTATTATTCATCAGCGAGAAGACGGTTCGCAACCACATCTCCAATGTTATGCAAAAATTGAATGTAAAAGGCCGTTCGCAAGCGGTTGTCGAGCTGATCAAGCTTGGGGAGCTGAAGATATAGACGGGGCCTGCGACTATGCGTTAAGCCTTCTTTTGGCCGAAAGGGCCGGGGAAGGTTTTTTGTTTGCTTGACGAAGTGCTTATAAAACCAAAATATAACTATTAATAACAGGTTGTCAGTTGATGGAACCTGTTTTTTAATGCTGTTTTTGTATTTAAACGGGAAAAAAAAATTTGCTAGAGTGTAAACGTAAACAATAAACCGCTTACAAAAATGCGGAATTGAAAATGATGAGGGGGGCTTTTGGTGAAGGATAAAGTTGTAAACGGTATGCAGATTTTTGCAAAAGCGATTGTTGTTCCGGTTTTGTTTTTGCCGATCGTCGGTCTATTATTGGCATTTACATCCATCTTGGGCAATCCAATGATTGTTGGAGAAGGCAGTTCCTTAATCAATGTCGGCAAGTTCATGGCCAGCGGGGTTTGGCCTATTTTAACCAACTTGGGAATTGTCTTCTGCGTAGGCATCGCGATGGGAATAGCGAAAGAAAAGAAAGCGGAAGCGGCACTAATAGCTCTATTGTCATACTTGACATTTCTGGGTGCTAACAACGAGTGGCTTAAGTTAACGGGAAAATTAATCAAATATACAAATCCCTCTGAATTGCAGGGAACCGGGCAAACCATCGTATTAGGCTTTCAAATCATTGATATGGGTGTTTTCCTTGGAATGATCCTCGGGGTCGTCGTAGCGCTTGTCCATAACAAGTTTTGCAATAAAGAGTTGCCGGGAGCAATTTCATTGTATGGCAACACCAAGCTGGTATATATCGTTTTAGTTCCGATTTTAATCGTACTGGCTGTTGTGTTCAGTTATGTTTGGCCATTTGCTGCCAACGGTATTAGGGCAACAGCAAATTTCATTAACTTTTCAGGTTCGATAGGCGTGTTTTTATACGGATTTTTAAACAGATTTCTCATACCTACAGGATTGCATCATCTCATCTATACACCGTTCCTCTATTCTAACATGGGTGGCGAATTGACTTTAAACGGAAATACGTATTTTGGCGCTTATAATATATTCTTTGGGCAAATAACAGATCCGTCTGTCAAGCTGTTTGACCCATCCGCAAAGTTCCTGCAATACGGTATGGTTAAAGTTTTCGGTTTGGTAGGGGCGGCTCTGGCCTTTTATAAAACAGCGAAACCGGAAAAAAAGAAGACGTTAAAAGCCCTTTTAATACCGGCGGTAGCCACTTCATTTTTGGTCGGCATAACAGAACCTATCGAATTTACATTCTTGTTTGTGGCGCCGTTTCTATGGGTAGTTCACTCGGCGTTGGACGGCATATTTGAGGTTATTACCGTACTCTCGGGGGTTCGAACTAATGGAATGGGCGGAATCATAGAATTCCTGACTTTTAATTTGCCTGCAGGAATCGGCAGAACAAGATGGCCTATCTTTGTTGGCATAGGACTTGTTCAGTTGGCGACATATTACGCTGTATTCACCTTTATAATTAAAAAATTTAACCTCAAGACCCCTGGCCGGGAAGATGATGAGGTTGAGGTGAAACTGTTCACCAAAAAAGATTACAAAGAAAAAATGAGCCAAACATCCGGTGAGACAGCTATAGCCGCAGGCCAAGATACCGATTTAGCTGCCACTATTGTGGAAGCCCTCGGAGGCAGGGGAAATATTGAAACCGTTGACAACTGCTTCTCTCGATTGAGGATCAAGGTAACAGATGCAGGGATCGTAGATGAACTGGGTTTAAAAGGTACAGGAGCTTCAGGCGTTATTAAAAACGGCGAAAATATTCAAGTCGTCTATGGGCCTAAAGTCAATGGGGTCAGAAATGCCGTTGATAAATATCTTGCAGGTTAAGCGTTTGCCAATCAAAGAGGTATTAAATTTATTCATTAAATTTAATATACAAAAAAGTGGAGAGAGGGACGAATCATGAGTAAAAAGTTTACTGTAACAATCGCGGGCGGAGGAAGCACATTTACACCGGGTATCGTCTTAATGCTGTTGGATAATCTGGACAAATTTCCTATTGGAACACTAAAGTTTTATGATAACGATAAGGAAAGACAAGATGTCATAGCCGGAGCATGCGAGGTTATTTTAAAAGAACAAGCGCCGGACATTGAATTTGTCGCGACCGTGGAACCGGAAGAAGCCTTCACAGGTATTGATTTTGTTATGGCTCATATCCGGGTCGGCAAGTACGCAATGCGCGAATTGGATGAAAAAATTCCTTTAAAATACGGTGTGCTGGGTCAAGAAACCTGCGGCCCCGGTGGAATTGCTTATGGAATGAGATCCATTGGCGGAGTCATTGAAATCCTTGATTACATGGAAAAATACTCGCCAAATGCATGGATGCTTAATTACTCGAACCCGGCGTCAATCGTTGCCGAAGCGACCCGCAGATTGAGACCGGATTCCAGGATTTTGAACATTTGCGATATGCCGATCGGTATTGAAGCGCGGATGGCTGAGATTTCAGGATTAGAGTCCAGAAAAGAGATGACCGTCCGTTATTATGGACTGAATCATTTTGGCTGGTGGACGGATGTTCGCGATAAAGACGGAAATGATTTAATGCCGAAAATCAAAGAGCATGTCGCAAAACATGGCTATGTTGTTTCGGTTGGAGACAGCCAGCACACGGAAGCAAGCTGGAACGATACCTTCGCTAAAGCCAAAGATGTGTATGCTGTGGACCCGGACACATTTCCTAACACCTATCTAAAGTACTATTTATTCCAGGATGATATTGTTCAGCATTCTAACAAAGAATATACACGAGCAAATGAAGTCATGGATGGAAGAGAAAAGTTTGTATTTGGCGAAGCCAGAAAAATTATCGAACAGCAATCTACAGAAGGCTGCGGATTGCATATTGATGAACATGCTACCTATATTGTTGACCTTGCAAGAGCCATTGCCTTTAATACGAAAGAAAGAATGCTGATGATTGTTGAGAATAACGGGGCAATTGCCAATTTTGACCCTACGGCAATGGTTGAGATTCCTTGTCTTCTTGGCAGCAACGGACCGGAACCGCTGGCTATGGGTAAGATTCCTCAATTCCAAAAAGGGCTTATGGAGCAGCAAGTTTCAGCAGAAAAATTAGTGGTCGAAGCCTGGATCGAAAAATCCTATCAAAAGCTGTGGCAGGCCATTACCCTTTCCAAAACAGTACCCAGCGCATTCGTCGCGAAACAGATATTGGATGATCTGGTCGAGGCCAACAAAGACTTCTGGCCTGAATTGAAATAATTGTAAACCCACGTAAATTTCTTTAATTGAATGGAGTCTGGTCAAAAGTAGCGATCAAGCTGCTTTTGGCCGGCTCTTTTTGATATAATCTTTTTTATAAAGTAATTTCCATTTTACAATCTATTGTAGGTGACAACGATATGGGTTTAGATATCAGCAAGCTGGTAGATAAATATCAGTTGAATCAAACGGAAGAAAAAATATTAGTATATATCATCGACAATATAGAGAATGTGAAAGAAATAGAGGTAAGAGGCATCGCAAAGGAATTTTATACATCTACAACGACAATAATGAATTTAGCGAAAAAAATGGGTCATTCCGGCTTTCTGGATATGTATTATCATCTTAATTTTACATTGAAGGATAAAAAGTCTCAATTTTCCGGCGAAAAAAATAATCAATTCTACGGTGTTGACCTGGAACAATTATTATCATTAATAGATCATCATAAAATAGAGGAATTTGTAAACTTGTTGCTGGAAAACAAAAATGAAATTATTTACACTTGGGGAGGTGGATTCTCTGCACCTATTACGGAATATATAACCAGAAAATTAATCGTTCTTGGATTTAAATGTATCTATTCCGAACCCATTGAAAGCTATGATGTAAACCCTATTCAGGCAAAATTGTTTATCAATGTTTCCAAATCCGGTGAAACGGATTCTTTGCTGAAAATGTCGCATTCGGCAAAGAAAAATGGAATTAAAATTATTTCATTTACAGGAGACTCGGAAAATTCTTTATCCAAACTATCGGATATAAATTTAAAAATAGTGGATATGAATGCGATGGATGACCGTAATAAGTCAGCCTCTTCCTTCTATCCGAATGTACTGATGTTATTTGAGTTTTTGATTGGTGAATATTTGGAGAAAATAAAGAAAGACTCTGATAAAAATTGACATAACGAGAACAACATACTTTCTTATTTTGGAAACGTGTTACTTTTCTAAAGTACACGTTTTTTTGCGTTGTGAAAATGTTTACACAAGTAAACGCTTTAATATAATATCGGTGTATGAAATAAAGAAGCTTGACTATAAATCATTTGGAGGTGTTTCTCATGTTTAATAAAATTAAAGTGCTTATATTTCAAGATAAACCGGAACAGCAGCAGGAAGATGGCTTTATTATTCCTGTATCCGGGGAAATTATTGATTTGAGCCACGTGCCGGACGAAGCATTTTCCCAGCGGTTGATGGGGGACGGATTTGCTATTCAGCCTGAGAATGGAGAAGTCTTCTCACCGGTGGATGGAGTCGTTACGACAGTGGTTCCCAGCAAGCATGCTTTTTCCATTAAAAGCAACTCCGGGATTGAATTTTTAATCCATTTTGGTGTGGATACAGTTAAGCTAAAAGGAGAAGGCTTTGAAGTTTATGTAAAAGAAGGAAGCGTAGTTAAAGCGGGGGACTTGATCCTAAAGGTTAACCTTGAAGAAATCAAGGACAAAGTGCCATCTGTTGCTGTTTCGGTTATTTTTATCGAACTGAACGGAAAGCGCTTCAGTTACAAGACCGGTAAAGTAGCAGCAAAGGAAAAAGACGTTGTTACTTTACAACATGAGGACATGCAATGAAGAGTTTAATAACTGGGAGATGGAAATCATGAGAGCAGCGGTATTCAAAGGAAAGCATCAAATGGAAGTGTTAGATTGGAAAACGAAGGATCTCGAACCGCATGAGGTGCGAATTCGGGTCGAAAGTTGCGGCATTTGTGGTACGGATCAGCATATTTATCATGGCCACCCCGGATCTGCGGCGGTCGACCCGCCGATCGTGCTCGGCCATGAACTGGCAGGCGAAGTGATAGAGTTGGGGTCTAGGGTTTCGAACTTAAAGCTAGGTGACAGAGTATCGATAGATCCGAATATTTATTGCGGCGAATGTGAATATTGCCGGAGCGGCCGGCCTCACCTGTGCGATCACCTTCAAGCAATCGGCGTGACGCGAGACGGTGGCATGGCGGAATATTGCATTGTTCCTGCGGTAAACGCTTACCGTATCCCGAACGAGATGAGCTATGCAGAAGGTGCGATGGTAGAACCTGTCGGTTGCGTCTTGCATGGATTGAAAAAAATCGATGTTCGCCCGGTTCATACGGTACTCATTATCGGTGGCGGTTTCATCGGCCAATTATTCCTCCAGCTTGTAAAAAAACAAGGAGCGGCAAAAATTATTGTCAGCGAACCTGCGGTGGAGAAACATGAGCGGCTTCTTGAACTAGGGGCGAACGAGGTCGTGCAGCCAACGAGTCCAGAAACAGTACAATATCTGATGAATATTGCAGATGTCGTGATCGAATGCGTGGGACGCAAAGAATCAATGGAGCTTGCAATCCAAGCAGCTCGAAAGGGAGGTCAAATCCTTCTGTTCGGTGTACCCTCGCCAGACACTCTGATTAATGTTTCTCCTTTTTCCATTTTTTCAAAAGAACTAAGCATAAAGGGATCTTTTATTAATCCTTTCACACATGAGGAAGCGATTTCATTCATTCGGCAAAACATAATACGGATTGAGCCATTAATCAGCCATTATTTCTTACTAGAAGACATTCCGGAAGTGATGGGGAAATACCCCCAGATGAATGTAGCGAAAGGTGTAGTCACTCATTCTAAATAATATGCGCGATTCCACAGTCATCCAAGGGTTTTCGCAACCACATCTCCAACGTTATGCAGAAATTGAATGTAACAGGCCGTTCGCAAGCGGTTGCCCTGGCTGATCAAGCTTGGGGAGCTGAAAATATAGACGGGGCCTGCGACTATGCGTTAAGCCTTCTTTTGGCCGAAAGGGCCGGGGGAGGTTTTTTGTTATAGAAGGGGGGCGGTAGAAAGAAGTGCTTTCATAACTGTAAAGTGGTTTCATGCCCTAATCTATCAAACTGAAGATGGAAATACCAAAATTGACGTGAAGCTGGAGAACGGCACGGTCTGGATGCCCCAGAAGGCTATTGCGGAGTTGTATCAGACAACTAAGCACAACATCAGCCTACACGTTCGCAATATTTTCGCTGAGAATGAGCTTGAAGAGGATTCAGTTGTCAAGTTTTACTTTACAACTGCTGAAGATGGCAAGAAGTATAAAACGAAGCACTACTTCTGTTGATTATGACCCCAATGCGAACTTGTCCAAAGAGTTTTTTGCTACAGTACAAAACAAGCTTCATTTTGCCATCCATAGGCATACCGCCGCAGAGCTGATTGCGAAGCGAGCAAGTGCAGACAAGGGCAATATGGGATTGACCAGTTGGAAAGGAGATAAGGTCAGGCGGAGCGTCAGTCCCCCATGTACATGAAGGATTGGATAGAGAAGTTGAACTCATTCCTGAAATTCAATGAACGCGAGACTCTAACCAATGCAGGCAAAATTTCGTAAGAGGTGGCGGAGAAACTGGCTTTTACGTCCCAGCTATTATCGGGATCGGTCCATCCCAATTTCTTGTAATTAGAACAATTTCCTTTCAAGCGCGTTGGTATTATAATTTCAATGAATTTCAGACATATCATTATTATCGGTAATCCAGCACACAAAGTGGAATCAGGTTATGATAAAATAAGATATATGAATAACATCCAGGGAGTGATTCGAAGTGGAGTGGCAGCAAGTACGTGAGTTATTCCCCAATCAGTTTGTTTTGCTTTCTATATTAGACTATACCGAGCAAGAGGATAAAAAAATTGTAACGGATGCGGCACCAATCCGGTCGGTTCCTGCCGAAGAAGCGAACAAAGCCTTCTTCAGTGCAGAGCCAGGCAATCTTGTGTATCACACAGCTAATGAGGAATGCATTATTCATTTGCGCAAAGACCCGCTGCTGAGAGTGAGGCGCGGCTCATGAAGCTCCATTATGACGGACAATTATTGACTGCTACGGTTACGGTTTGCTATCGCGGCAACGTTTTGGAGCTTACTGATATTGTTATTGATACAGGCTCGTCACATACGATTTTCAGTCCAGATGTGCTTGAAGGCATTGGCGTTACTTATGAGAATGGCGATACGGTTTACGAGGCATACGGTATAGGTGGAACTGTTCCTTTTTACACCAAAAGATTGGATTACATTCGGCTTGACACCTTTAAGTCAGAACAAATTGAAATTGATGTAGGCATGTTGCCCAAAGCTCATAAAGGTCTGCTTGGACTGGATATTTTGCAAGCATACGGTTTTATTGTGGATTTGGACAAGCTTAAGCTATACAGGTCAGTAATATGAGCCAGTTAGCCGTGCAATGAACTTGAAAGTGATTTTACAGGTTCATTTCCGGGCGTACTTCAAATCACATCTCCAACGTTATGCAAAAATTGAATGTAAAAGGCCGTTCGCAAGCGGTTGCCTGGGCTGATCAAGCTTAGGGAGCTGAAAATATAGACGGGGCCTGCGACTATGCGTTAAGCCTTCTTTGGCCGAATGACCGGGGGAGGTTTTTTGTTGCGGGGGAGTAGCCTTTTAAAGCCAAAGAGTATACAAAATGAGGCAGCAGTTGTAAAATTGCATTATTTGCGTCTTCCAACTGCGGTACATAAGTAGTAGGCATCCATTATTTGTTAAATTCTACTCAATGCCGGTACGCGGAAGCGCCTATATAAACGATACGGAGGATTACCAGATTTATGAAGAAGAACGGAACGATGAACAAAATATTGCTGCTGCTGTTAATAACACTGCTCGCTGCGTTGGCCGCAGGCTGCGGTTCTTCCAATGGAAAAAACACGCCGGGTGCGGAGAATACGGGAGCGGCGGGAGAGACCCCTTCGCTTTCTTTGGGCATGCTGCCTTCGATAGACGCCATCCCTTTTATTATCGCCCATGAGCAGGGTTTCGACCGCAAACGCGGGGTAAATCTCGACATTCAGACCTTCAAAAGCGCCAAAGACCGCGACGCGGCATTCCAGGCGGGAAAGCTGGAGGGGTTTAGCGCGGACCTGGTTGCGGTTGCCATTTACAATAACGCCGGATTGGATGTGAAGATTGCCAGCGCCACCTTCGGCGAGTTCGATCTGCTGACTGGTAATGACGGCATCAAGGAGGTCAAGGACCTGAAGGGCAAGACGGTCATTTTGTCCAAAAACACCTCCACCGAGTACACCGTCGCCACCATACTGAAGCAGGCGGGTCTGAGCGAACAGGACATTAATGTAACCGAGGTGCCGCAAATCCCGACTAGACTGGAACTCTTGAAAAATAAAAAGGCGGACGCGGCTGTTCTGCCTGAGCCATTCGTGACAATGGGCAAAGCCTCCGGCCTGCGGGTACTTGGCTCCACACACTCGGCAGGAATCCATCCGTTCGTGCTTGCCATCCCGCAGAGCGCGATCGACGCCAAGCCTAAGGCCATTCAGGCGATGTACGCAGCCTATGACGACGCGGTAGCTTATATGAAATCCCATGACCAGAGCGAATACGTTGACACGATAATTAAAGCGGTGGGTTACCCCGAGACGCTGAAGAGCCAAATCCAGGTACCCGATTACCTTCCGGCGTCCCAAGTGGACAAGGAGCAGGTCGCGGCGGCTTTTGCCTGGGCGAAGGAGAAGGGGCTCTTGACCAAGGAGCTGTCTCCGGAGGACGTGATCTCAAATGTCCAGTTCAAGTAATAAAGACGGACTTCGCATAAACGGGCTGACCATAAGCTATAAAGAAGGAACGCCGGCCTTTGGGCCGACCTCGCTGCACATACCGGAGCATGGCATCTACACACTGATCGGTCCGTCGGGCTGCGGTAAGTCGACGCTCCTCAAGGCCATTGCCGGTCTGCTTCCCCGGTATACGGGGGACATTACATATAATGGACAGCCCGCGCATGGCCGGGATACCCTTATCGGACTTGTGCCGCAAACCTACGGCCTGCTGCCCTGGAAGACTGTGACGGCCAATCTCCGCACGGCTCTCGCGGTCACCCTTCCCGGAAGAGAGCAGAAGGAGGAGCGGGAGGACCGAATCCGCCGCTGGCTGGAAGCCATGGGCATCGCCGATCTGGCCGGACGGTATCCTCTCTCACTCAGCGGAGGACAGCAGCAGCGGGTCGCAGTTGCCAGGGCGTTCTCGCTGCTACCCGAAATTATGCTGCTGGACGAGCCGTTCTCTGCGCTCGATGCGATGACCCGCGAGACGCTGCAGCGTCTGTTTCTTGAGAACTGGCGAACGCATCCGGTCACGGCTTTATTTGTGACTCATGATGTGGAGGAAGCGATCCTGCTGGGGGAGAAAATTGCCGTTATGTCGCCTGGCGGCCGGGAACTGGATCTTATCGAAAATCCCGTTTTTTCATTAAAGCATGAAGATAAACGAAGCAGCACGGAGTTCTTCGAGCAGACCAAGCTGATCAGAAAGGTAATGCAGGAGAAATGGTAAAAACAACGCGCTATCATTATATTTTACGGCTATTGCTTGTATTCTTGGGGATCAATGCGGTCTGGTATGCCGCAGCTCTGCTCATTAACATGCCGATTCTGCCGAGTCCCTTTGCGGTTTACGCATCCTTGTTCCAGTTTGGGTTCACGGAAACCTGGCTGAATATCGGATACAGCCTGTACCGCGTATTTGCCGGAATGCTGCTGGCGCTTCTGCTCGGCCTGCTAATCGGCCTTCTCATGGGGCGTTCGATGTTTTGGAACAGACTGCTCGACCCTGTAGTCTACCTAACGTATCCCGTGCCCAAAATCGCCCTGCTGCCCGTCGTCATGCTGTTTTTCGGACTGGGGGAAATCTCCAAAATACTGATGATCATGCTGATCCTCATCTTTCAGATCATTATCTCCGTACGCGACGGTGTAAAGGCGATCCCTGGCAGCGCCTACGAGGTACTGTCCAGCATCGGAGCAGCCGCGCTGCATAAATTTTGGCATGTAACGCTGCCTGGAGCGCTGTCGGTCATTCTCAGCACGGTCCGTATTTCACTTGGTACCGCCATTTCTGTGCTGTTTTTTACTGAGATTTACGGAACGGAGCATGGAATGGGCTTTTTCATTATGGATTCATGGCAGCGTTTGGACTACCCCGGAATGTATGCGGGAATATTGCTGTTCAGTCTTGTTGGCTTTATTCTTTTTCTGCTGGTTGATGTGCTGGATAGTATCTTTATGAAATGGCGCAGGTCCTAATCGCGATCCACGGCCGTACTTTGCGAATTACCATCTTCAATAAGCATTCTTTTGCCTTATGACAGGTGATAGAAGGTTTTTTTCTGTGAGTAAGAGAACTTTTATATGGAAAATAAATGAATATATCTTTATAATTACTAAGAATTGAAAAAAGGAGGATGAGATTTTGAGGAAAAAGCATATCCGCACGCCGGGCTTCACGGTAAAATCCGCATTAACCGGAATGGTGGCATTTACTCTCGCGATGCCGGCAGGATTGGCCGCCGCAGCTACTTCTTCCGGTACCACCGCAGCCGTCCCCGTTTCTTACAAGGTGGCTGCCGACAAATCCCAGAATGCCGCGGAATCTGCGAAGACAACTGAAGCAGACCCTACCCAGGCCAAGTTTACGAAAGCGCAGGCGATCTCCAAGCTAAGAGAGTTGTTTCCCATTCTAGCTGATGCGGAAGTAACGAGTGTGGAACTGGGCATTACCAATACGTATCCCGCACCATCCAATCAAATGATATGGAACATTCAATGGAATTACCAGAAGGGCAATAATGGATATGGCATTAGCAGCCAGGTGGATGCCGTTAATGGAGATCTGATTAGTACATATCTCTATTTTTCGGATCGGCAGCAGAACCAGAAATATTATCCCCCTGAGCTCACTAGGGAACAGGCGCTGGAGAAAGCCAAAGCTTTTATCTCTAAAGCGGCTCCCTCCCTTTCGATTAACGATTTGGAACTGCAGGATGGCAATGATTATTTGAGTAATCCCGCACTTTTCGGTCCCGTACAATACGGATTTACTTTTAGCGTTGCAAAGAACGGCATCACTTCCCCGCTTGAAAATGTCACCGTGGTTGTCGACGCGGACGGCAGTGTAAGACAGTTCAACAAATCACCGGAGCATTGGAACTACCCAGCGGCTGCTGCGTCGATTACGCAGGCCAAGGCGGAGCAGACATTTAGCGACCAGTTTGACGTGGAGCTTGTTTACGTGCCTGTCTACAAGAATGGTAGCAGCAACAGTTGGATCTTAGGCTGGCGGCCGACCGAGCGGGCGCTGTATGCCATCGATGCCCTAACGGGAAAAAGACTGGACACTTTTGGCGCGGAAAGTACGGTTACAGCATCCGTATACAGCGATATTCCGCAGGCTGCAAGCCGCTTTGCTCCCAGAACCGCCGCAACGGAAATGACAAGCGATGAAGCGGCCAAGCGGGTGAAGCAGATCGTCTCCATTCCCGCGGCGAGAAAGCTGATATCCAGTTCGCTGGGCAGCGATTACGCGAATACCGGACGGAAGGTTTGGAGGCTGGCCTGGATGGACAGGGAGTCTCTCAAAACCGGTTTCCCCTCTCAAACTTACGCCGAAATTGACGCCGTTACTGGGGAAATTCTGAGTATCAATGAAAATCAATATCCAGTCCCGCCTGACGCCCAGGAAGCGAACAAGCCGAAGGGCAATGAAGCTAACGCGACACTGCAGCAGGCCAAAAATAAGGCGCTCGCCTTGATTAACCTCCTGTATCCCGATGCCGCCAGCAATCTGAAGCTGGTCGAGCGGGAAAATACCGCCGGCGAAGGCGCGGGCTTCACCTTCCAATTCCTTCGCTTCTATAAAGGGGTTCCGATTAGCGATGGCGGTCTGACGCTTGTGCTCGACCATACCGGCGCATTGAAGACCTATATCGTTCCTCGGACATCGGATCTTGGAAAAGCGGGAGTCGATCTGTCCGCAGTGAAGACTACGAAGGCAGAGGCGCGGGCTCAGACCTTTAACCGCTATAAGGTGAAGCTGCAATATGGAAGCTTCGGAGGCAATACCATTGCCAGTTACACAAAGCCGAAGATCAAGCTTGTATATTCGCCAGTACTTGAAGATCCCGCCAACATCCCGGAAGTCATTGACGCGGTTACCGGCAGACCGACCGCTCAGTATGAGGTGCCCGGCAAATTGCAGAAAGCAGCCTCCGCTTCCGACATTCAAGGACACGCGGCCGAGCAGGCGCTGTCGACATTGGTGAAATACAATATTTTGGTACCGGATCAGAATGGAAAAGTGAATCCCGATTCCGAGATTTTCGCCGGAGAATGGCTGACCTGGATTACCAAGGCGATTACGCCTTATTTTACCGGCTACAATAACGGAACCGAACCTAAGCCGGTCGCCGGCGTTAGTCCGGAAAGCCCGTATTATAATGCGGTCTCCTACGCTGTGCAGAACCAGTGGATTGATGCAGGCAGCACGTTCCAACCGGACGCCAAGCTGACACGCGAGGGATTTGCGGTCCTCTTGGCTTCCATTGTCAAATACAACAAGATCTCAGCCTTCTTGCAGGCTGATCCGGCCTTAGCCCAATTTGGGGACGCGGCCTCGATCACCCGCAAGGGCGAAGTTGCGGTCGCTGTGAAGCTTGGCCTTCTCCAGGGAGAGAACGGCAAATTTAATCCGGCAGACACCGTAACCAAGGCCGAGGCGGCCACGGTAATGCTGAAGCTGGTGGAACTCCAGGGCAAGACGGATCAAGCTATCGGGCAGCCTATTTACTAAGTGCAGTAAGTGTAAAGCTTTAAGCCGTTCAGCGGGGGGAATTCGCCTTCGCCGGACGGCTTTTTTCTATAAGAATCCTCTTGTTTTAATTAAAAAAATTTGGGACAATAAGATACGATTACGGCTTAAGCAGCTGCATATTGAATGACAGGCTTTGCAGAAGCCTTGAAAAGAGGATAAATCATGAGCAAAACTTCCATCTATGGATTGACCTTTGATCAGCTGGCGGCATGGCTGCTAGAGCGCGGACACCGTAAATTCCGGGCTCTGCAGGTGTGGGATTGGCTGTATATAAAGCGGGTAACGGATTTTTCGCAAATGGAAGATGTGCATCCGGACGCCTTGCGGCAGCTAGACGAGCATTTTTCCATCCGGACCTTGACCGAGCATGTAAAGCAGGAGTCGATAGACGGCACGGTTAAATTTCTGTTCCGGCTGCCGGACGGAAATTTGATCGAAACGGTATTGATGCGGCAAAAATACGGGCTGGCCGTTTGCGTAACGACCCAGGTCGGCTGCAATATCGGGTGCAGCTTCTGTGCAAGTGGGCTTCTGTCCAAGAGCCGGGATTTGAGTTCCGGGGAGATTGTGGGGCAGATCATGCAGGTGCAGTTGTATCTGGACCAGATGGGGAAGGGAGAAGCGGTAAGCCACATTGTCGTCATGGGCATCGGAGAGCCGTTTGACAACTTCGAGAATATGGTAGATTTTCTGCTGATAATCAAGAATCAGAAGGGGCTGAACATCGCCGGACGGCACATCACCGTCTCGACCAGCGGCCTTGCGGACAAAATTATTGAATTTGCGGACCGCAACCTTCAGGTAAATCTGGCTATTTCCCTGCATGCGCCGAATAATGAGCTTCGCAGCCGAATCATGAAGATCAACCGCGCCATTCCGATCGAGAAGCTGATGCATGCGCTTGATTACTATGTGGAGAAGACGAAGCGGAGAACGACGCTGGAGTATATTTTGCTGCGGGATGTGAACGACCAACAGGAACATGCTCTTGAGCTGGCCAAGCTGATTGTCGGTTATGGCCCGCTCGTCAACGTGAACCTGATTCCGTATAATCCGGTGGATGAGCACAGCCAGTATCAGCGCAGCGACCGGGAGACGGTACGGGCTTTCTTCGATACGCTGAAAAAACAGGGTGTGAGCGTCAGCACCCGTCTGGAGCAGGGAACGGATATTGATGCGGCCTGCGGACAGCTGCGCAGCAAGCAGATTAAAGCGTCGGCGCTGGGATAAGGTTTTCATAGGGTCCGCGAGTTGAAACAACTCACGCATATATCACACGCACCTTACATCTTCTGGTTTATAGATGACTTCCTTCCATATAGGGGTTTTTCTAAATTATAGGGTTATTTAACAAACAAGCCCGTTTACGCTTATTACGGCGAAAACGGGCTGTTTTTGTCGACTAATTTAGGAAGTCTCCTTATTTACCAAGCTGCTTATCCAGTTCGCGAACCGGATTTACACCTTTGTTCTCTTCGGTAGTATGCTTGCTCATGAACCAGCCGATGACGGCGATGAGGACAAGGACGATATAGAATGTCGCCTTCCACAATGTGCTGTGCGCGAAATCCTCGGATAATATACCGAGCGAAGGATGCGCAAGTGTAATGACAGCCAGCTTGACGCCAACCCAGCCGACGATAACGAAGGCCGCGACCTCAAGTCCCGGACGGGAATGAAGGAGCTTGACGAAGAAAGAGGCTGCAAAGCGCATGATAACAAGTCCGATAAATCCCCCGGCAAAAATAACGAGGAACACGCCACCGTCGAGGCCGCCGATTGCGGGAAGACCGCTTGGCGGAAGCGCAACGGCCAGAGCGACCGCAGCAAGAATAGAGTCGACGGCAAAGGCGATGTCCGCCAGTTCCACCTTGAAGACAGTCAGCCAGAAACCGCCTTTCTTTTTGTCAGCGTTTTCCTTTGCGCCGCTTTCCGCGGCTTCATCCGTTACCGGCTTCTTCGAAGCAATGATTTTACGAATGATGTGGTTGGCTGCTATAAAGAGCAGATAAATCGCCCCGATCGCCTGCACCTGCCAGATGTCCACCAGGAACGAAATGACGAACAGCGAGCCGAACCTGAAGATGAACGCCCCGAACAGCCCGTAAAAGAGCGCCCTTTTCCTCGTCTCCTCAGGAAGGTGTTTCACCATGATTGCCAGCACCAGTGCATTGTCCGCAGCGAGCAGCCCTTCCAGCCCCACTAGAACAAGCAGTACCCAGCCATACTCCAATAGTAATCCAAAATCCATTGTTGTTACCTCCCTCGCGTTTATGATGACCCAAAAGTATATAAAAAAGACCTTTACCAAACAGATTGAATTCAAAAAAAAGAATCAATCTGAATGGTAAAGGTCTCGCTAACAATAAGATATTGCCAATAAAGCCGGAGAAATCATTGTGTTCTCGTACTGACGACTTTATTTATCAGCTACTCCCCTTTACGGGATATTCGGTTTACTTAGTTTATGCCTAGAAAGATCATATATTAGTTGAGAAACATTGTCAACAGTGGGGGATTTCAATCATCCTCTCTATAATTTAGAGTTTATTTCACTAGAATCGACATTCCTTTTGTCGGAACTAGGGGATACATGTAGAGAATTCATTCAGTTAAGCCACTGTAAAAGGGGAGTAAAATGACATTGATTTTCAATGAAAACGGGATATGAAAACGTAAACATGGAACGTGAATGTTATATAATCTAACATATCATTTGACGAAACTGCAAACACGTGGAAATACCTTAAATTTTCTTGTTTACGCTAATTGACGATATACGGGATTGAAAATATGATGAGTGTACAACAAAGCTTTCCAAGCAAGGTTGAGGTCAGGAAAACTGACATGTCGGATGTAGGTTAACTAACAAGCGACCTACTTGAATCTTACCCCAAGGAACCCGGTTGTGAAACATTGAACAGCTGACGCTCCGCAACACTTAGGCGCATGCTTCCGATACGGAGAATGATGCGAAGTATGCGCAAGGGAGTACAACTCCTCATTACTTTAAGGAGGTGGGAAAAATGAAGCCGCAGCCGACGTCGTGTTCATCAAGTGCAGCAGAGGACGATATCAGTCGCCACCCTTGCTACAGCGAGGAAGCCCATCGGTTTTTTGCCCGGATGCATATCCCGGTCGCTCCCGCCTGCAACATCCAATGCAACTACTGCAACCGTAAATTCGACTGCGTGAACGAAAGCAGACCTGGGGTTGTCAGTGAGGTGCTCACTCCGGAACAAGCGGAGCGGAAAGTAAAAGGTGTGGCAGCACAGCTCATGCAGCTGTCGGTGGTCGGCATCGCCGGACCCGGCGATCCGCTTGCAAATGCCGATAAGACTTTCGATACCTTTGCGAGAGTCAAGAAGCATGTGCCCGATGTGATGACCTGTCTCAGCACCAACGGACTTACGTTATACCGGCACATCGATCGGATCGTGGAGCTCGGAATCGGACATGTAACGATTACGATCAACGCCATCGACCCGGATGTCGGTAAAGAGATTTATCCTTGGGTATTTGATGAAGGAGTACGTTACGAAGGAAGAGAAGCCGCCGCTCTGCTGATCAGCCGTCAGCTTCAAGGCGTGGAGGAACTGGCGAAGCGAGGCATTCTCGTCAAAGTCAACTCGATTATGATTCCGGGGGTCAACGACAAGCATCTGGTTGAAGTATCAAAGAAAGTCAAGGAGCTAGGCGCGACGCTTCACAATGTAACGCCGCTGATTATCGCTCCGGGCAGCCAGTATGAGAAGGACGGACGCAAGGCTCCTCGTCCGAGAGAACTGAACCAGCTGCAAGAGCAGCTGAGCGAGGGCGGAACGAAGCTGATGCGTCACTGCCGCCAATGCCGCGCCGACGCGGTTGGGCTGCTCGGCCAGGACCGTAACCAGGATTTCCAACTGGAAACGATGGAAGCCGATCCGGTTATCGACCTCGATGCAAGAGAACAGTTCCAGCAGGAGCTTGACATCAAAATCCGTCAGCGCCTGATCGCGAAGGAGAACCGCCGAACCATTCTTGACGAGAACAAGAAGACAAGAGTCGCGGTTGCCTCCAGAGGCGGGGACAAGGTCAACCAGCACTTTGGCCATGCGACGGAATTCATGATTTTCGATACCGACGGTACCGAAGTGAAATTCATCGGTATCCGGAAGATACAGGCGTACTGCCACGGCACAGCCGATTGCAATGGAGACAAAGACGAAACGCTTCAAGAGATCACCTCGATCCTCAGCGATTGTCGGATTCTTCTCAGCTCCGGTATCGGCGACGCGCCCCGCGCGGTGCTGAACAAAGCAGGCGTACTGCCCCTGGTCCGCAAAGGCGGAATACAGGAAGCGATACTTGAAAGTGTGAAATACGGTTCCTATTTTGAAAATATTAATATATCGAAGGGATGATTAATCATGAGTAAGAAACCAAGACAAATCGCATTCTACGGTAAAGGCGGTATCGGTAAATCCACAACTTCCCAGAACACTTTGGCTCAGCTGGCAACTACTTTCGGCCAAAAAATCATGATCGTAGGTTGTGACCCTAAAGCCGACTCCACTCGTCTGATCCTGAACACGAAAGCTCAACAAACGGTGCTTCACATGGCCGCTGAATTGGGTTCGGTCGAAGACCTCGAACTCGAAGACGTACTAGCAACCGGCTTTGGCGACATCCTCTGCGTCGAGTCCGGCGGTCCGGAACCGGGCGTAGGCTGCGCAGGCCGCGGTATCATCACTTCCATCAACTTCCTGGAAGAGCAAGGCGCTTATGACGGTATGGACTTCATCTCCTACGACGTACTGGGTGACGTTGTATGCGGCGGTTTCGCAATGCCAATCCGCGAGAACAAAGCACAAGAGATCTACATCGTCTGTTCCGGTGAAATGATGGCAATGTACGCAGCCAACAACATCGCACGCGGTATTCTGAAATATGCGCAAAGCGGCAGCGTTCGCTTGGGCGGCCTGATCTGTAACTCCCGTAACACCGACCGTGAAGATGAACTGATCATGGAACTTGCGCGTCGTCTGAACACGCAAATGATCCACTTCGTACCTCGCGACAACGTCGTACAACATGCCGAGCTGAGAAGAATGACGGTTACTCAGTACAACCCTGAGCACAACCAAGCCAACGAATACAAGCAACTGGCTGACAAAATCCTGCACAACGAAATGCTGAACATCCCGACTCCGATCGAAATGGACGAACTGGAACAACTGCTGATCGATTTCGGTGTGGTGGAAGACGAAGAAACAGCTCTCAAGAAGCTGGAAGCTGCTGGTCACTAATAAAAAAAAGCGAACAGACTTCGCGTAACAATAGAAGTTGTCCGGTGAATGGAGTGGAGAGACGGTCATTCACCGGATGGAATTAAACGAAGTATGCCCCGCAGGAGGTACTATCCTGCACATTTGAAAAGGAGGTTCAACGAATGGGACTGGATATTGAGGCGAACAAAAAGTTAGTTGAGGATATACTGGAAGCCTATCCCGATAAAGCAAAAAAAGACCGTAAGAAACATTTTCAGATTAACACTGAGGAAACTAAACAATCCTGCAGTTGCTCCCTGAAATCGAACATTAAATCCCGTCCGGGCGTAATGACACCGCGCGGTTGCTCCTACGCCGGTTCCAAAGGCGTGGTATGGGGACCGATCAAGGATATGGTACACATTTCTCACGGCCCGGTTGGCTGCGGACAATACAGCTGGGGTACTCGCCGCAACTATGCGAACGGTACGCTTGGTATCGATAACTTCACAGCTATGCAAATCACAAGTGATTTCCAAGAGACGGACATCGTCTTTGGCGGTGACAAGAAGTTGGAAATCATCTGCCGCGAGATCAAGGAAATGTTCCCGCTGGCTAAAGGAATCTCTGTTCAATCCGAATGTCCGATTGGTCTGATCGGCGATGATATTGAAGCAGTATCCAAAAAAATGGCTAAAGAACTAGAAATGCCAGTCGTTCCTGTCCGTTGCGAAGGTTTCCGCGGCGTCAGCCAGTCGCTTGGTCACCATATCGCGAACGATGCCATCCGCGACTTTGTAATGGGTAAAGCGGATCTTGCCGAAACTGGTCCTTACGATGTAAACATCATCGGTGACTATAACATCGGCGGCGACGCATGGGCTTCCCGTATCCTGCTGGAAGAAATGGGTCTGCGCGTAATCGCTCAATGGTCTGGCGACGGTACTCTGAACGAGCTGGAAATCGCCCACAAAGCGAAGATGAACCTGATTCACTGCCACCGTTCCATGAACTACATGGTTGAACATATGGAGAAAGCTTACGGTATTCCGTGGATGGAGTACAACTTCTTCGGACCGACCAAAACTTACGAGAGCCTGCGCGCGATTGCTGCCAAGTTCGACGCAACGATCCAAGAAAACTGCGAGAAGGTTATCGCCAAATACAAGCCGCAAATGGATGCCATCATCGGCAAATACAGACCGCGTTTGGAAGGCAAAAAGGTTATGCTCCTGATCGGCGGCCTGCGTTCCCGTCATACGATTGGCGCATACGAAGATCTTGGCATGGAAATCGTTGCTACTGGCTACGAGTTTGCTCATAAAGACGACTATGAAAAAACCTTCCCTGATATGAAGGAAGGATCGATTATCATGGACGATCCGACAGCATACGAACTGGAAGAACTCGCTCAAAAATTGAACATCGACCTTATGGGATCGGGTGTTAAGGAAAAATACGTATACCACAAAATGGGTATTCCGTTCCGTCAAATGCACTCCTGGGATTACAGCGGTCCGTACCATGGCTTCGACGGCTTCAAGATTTTTGCCAAAGACATGGATATGACCGTGAACAACCCGGTATGGAGTTTGATTGATAAGAAAGAAAAAGTACAGCCAGAGGGGGCGAGCGTATGAGCAAGGAAAGAATGAATATTCCGGACTATAACACCTTGTTTACGGAAGAACGCTATGTACAACAACGTGAGAACAAGAAACAATTTGAAGCGCCTTGCAGTGATCAGGAAAAAGCAGAAGCGCTCGCTTACTCCCAATCCGCAGAGTACATGGAAAAGAACTTCGAACGTAAAGCGGTTGTTATCAATCCTCACAAAGCTTGCCAGCCGCTTGGATCGGTTATGGCAGCACTCGGATTCGAAAAAACGCTGCCGTTCGTACACGGATCGCAAGGCTGTAACTCTTACTTCCGCAGCCATCTGAGCCGTCACTTCAAGGAACCTACGCCAGCCGTTTCTTCATCGATGACTGAGGATGCAGCCGTATTCGGCGGCATGAGCAACATGATCGACGGTCTTGAAAATGCAGTTGCTCTGTACAAACCGGAGATGGTAGCCGTATGTACCACTTGTATGGCGGAAGTTATCGGTGATGACCTGTCGGCCTTTATCGGCAATGCCCGTCAAAAAGGCGCAATCGCCGAAGATTTCCCTGTAACCTTTGCAAATACGCCAAGCTTCATCGGTTCGCATATCACTGGGTATGATTCCATGATCAAGAGCATTCTGAGCCAACTGTTCGACCGTTCCGGCCAAACCGCCGCTCCGGGTGCCGGCGAAGAAGGCGAGAAGCTGAACG
Organism: Paenibacillus durus ATCC 35681; assembly: GCF_000993825.1. NCBI lineage: Bacteria > Bacillati > Bacillota > Bacilli > Caryophanales > Paenibacillaceae > Paenibacillus > Paenibacillus durus. The sequence continues at coordinate 3,531,366 of NZ_CP011114.1, read as the reverse complement.
TGCTGCTTGGATTCGAGCCTTACACAGGCAACTTTGCGGAAATTCGCAAAATCCTGAACGCTTTTGATACGAAGTACACGATCCTCGGCGATCACAGCGGTAACTATGATTCCCCGGCTAACGGAGAATATGAATACTACTATGGCGGAACGAAGCTTGCCGATGTTCCAAAAGCGGCTAACGCACTGGGCTCGCTCGTACTGCAAAAATACACGCTTAAGAAAACTCAAGAATATATCAAAGGCACTTGGAAGCAGCAGGTTTCCGCTCTGTCGACTCCGCTCGGCGTAAAAGCGACAGATAAGCTGCTTGAAGCTATCAGCGAACTGACAGGTCTTCCGGTTCCGGCATCGCTGAAGGAAGAACGCGGACGCGTAGTTGACGCTTACGCAGACAGCCATCCTTATCTGCATGGCAAACGCGTTGCCCTTGCTGGCGATCCTGACCTGCTGCTTGGCCTCATCGGATTTTGTCTCGAAGTCGGCATGGAGCCGGTACACATTCTGTGCTCGAACGGTGATGTGGAATTCGATGGCAAGAAGTGGAAAGAAGAAGTTGAAGCGCTGCTGGCAACCAGCCCTTATGGTTCCGAAGCAACTGTTTATGTAGGCAAAGACCTGTGGCACCTGCGTTCGCTGCTGCTTAACGATCCGGTTGATCTGGCTATCGGCAGCTCACACGTTAAATTTGCTGCCAAGGATGCAGGAGTACCGCTGGTCCGCGTAGGCTTCCCGATCTTTGACCGTCATCATATGCATCGCAATCCGATTATCGGCTACCAAGGAGCATTGAATCTGCTGACCTTGATTGTCAATATTGTCCTCGATCAGTTGGACAACAACGAGTCCGGTTTCGGCGATTTGGTTCGCTAATCAATAGGTAAAAAGGGGAGCAGATTTATCTTGGATAAATCTGCTCCCTCGGCCTATTTTCAGAGAGAATATGTTATAATTTGTATCATCACAGATTTGGAATAGCGGTGAAATGTATACGGATTGGGGTCCAAACGTTTCTGTTCTATTTATTCCGCATTCATTTTAGTTGTTTAGCCTGGTGGGTAGTAAGATTTAGAGCACTGAGTCTTAGCGAAGGAGATGATGATCCAATGGAGCCTATTCGAAAAGAAGAGATAGACGATCAGGCCTGCGGGAGCCTTGCCCCTAAGTCAAAGCCTTGTCCACGGCCAAAACCGGGTGAGGCAGCCGGAGGTTGCTCATTCGACGGAGCGCAAATTACATTGCTCCCGATCATGGATGCTGCGCATCTCGTGCATGGACCGGTTGCTTGCGCCGGCAACAGTTGGGAAAGCCGGGGAAGCCTTTCGAGTGGCCCCTCCCTCTCCCAATACGGCTTTGCGACGGATTTGAGCAATAATGACATTATTTTTGGCGGAGAAAAAAAGCTGAAAGACAGCATTGACTATATTGCCGGGCGTTTTGCGCCTCCGGCTATCTTTGTATATGCGACATGTGTTACAGCGCTGATCGGCGAAGATATGGATGCTGTCTGTAAAGAGGCTTCCGACCGTCTCGGAATCCCGGTAGTTCCTGTAAACAGCCCTGGCTTTGTCGGCAGCAAGAATCTCGGCAACCGGCTCGCAGGCGATGCTTTGCTCCAATATGTTATTGGTACGGGTGAACCGGAACTAGAGGCTTCTATGGGCGTAAACCTGATTGGCGAGTACAACATCGCCGGCGAGATGTGGGACATTGAGAAACTGATGAACCAGGCGGGAATAACGCTCTTATCCCGCATAACGGGCGATGCCAGATATAAGGAAATTACTTGGGCCCACCGTGCGAAAGCCAATATGGTAGTATGCAGCCGCGCACTGCTGGGACTGGCGAAGCAAATGGAATCCAAATATGGCATTCCTTATTTTGAAGGTTCGTTCTATGGTGCAAAAGAGACCACCTACTCTTTGCGTCAAATGGCGTATCTGCTGAACGACAGGGAGATGGAGCGCAGGGTCGACCGGTTGACAGAGCGTGAAGAGAATCGGTTGTCTCATGACCTGCGGCCATACCGTAAAATACTTAAAGGAAAGAAAGCTGTTCTCTACACGGGCGGAGTGAAAAGCTGGTCGGTTATTTCGGCGCTGAAGGAACTGGGCATCCAGGTTGTTGGCGTCGGAACGAACAAAAGCTCGGATGAGGATGTACAGCGGATTGCCGACAGAGTTAGCGATGATACAGAGTATATTCCGGAAGGCGGAGCGAGCCGTATTATTAAGACGGTAAGAGAGCGCAAAGCCGATATAATGATTGCCGGCGGACGGAATATGTATGTTGCAATGAAAGAGCAAATCCCGTTTGTGGACATCAACCAGGAACGTCATAAGGCCTATGCCGGTTACGAAGGTCTGCTGCGGCTGGCCAAGGAATTGGTGGATTCCATCGCTAATCCGATTTGGAAGCTCGCCTCCTCGCCAGCTCCGTGGGACAAGGAGGACAGCTATGACCGTTAAGAAAAGAAGCAAACCGGTATCGGTTAATCCGCTTAAAATCGGGCAATCTCTCGGCGGTATACTGGCGATGCAGGGCTGCTATCGGGCCATGCCGGTTGTCCATGGCTCGCAGGGCTGCTCCGCCTTTCCCAAGGCCCTTCTGACTCGGCATTTTCGTGAACCGATTGCCGTACAGACTTCAGCGCTGCAGGAAATGGACGTTATTTTCGACGCCAACCGCAATTTGGAAGAAGCCCTGAACGCAGTGCTGTCCAAGCATCGTCCTGACATTATCGGGATTATCGGGACTGAGCTGAGCGATGTTGCAGGGGTGGATTACCAGAGTATGCTGAAGTCGTACAAGAGAGAGCGTAATATGCGCGGCGGGCTTGCCTTCTCTGTGACGCTGCCTGACTTTCGCGGATCGCTCGAATCCGGATTCAGTGTAACTGTTGAAGCTATGGTTGATGAACTGATTCAGCAGGCGGGGCTCCGGGGACAGCGGAACGTGAATTCCCGTCAGATTACGCTGCTGCCGGGATCTTATCTTACACCCGGGGATGTAATGGAACTCAAGGAAATCGTGTCCTCCTTTGGCTTTGAGGTCATCGCGCTTCCTGATATATCAACTTCTTTGTCGGGACATCTTCTGACCGGATTCTCGCCGCTGACCAGAGGCGGGGTCCCACTGGATTCGATGCTGCAAAGCCTGCAGTCGGGGCTTACGATCGCCTTCGGCGCGAGTATGGAACGTCCGGCCAGAAGACTGCATAACGCTCTCGGTACGCCATACAAGGTATTTCAAGGAACGATGGGGCTCAAGGCTTCCGACGAACTGCTGAATTTCCTGCATCAAATCAGCGGTGTTCCGGTTCCCATCCGGTACTGCTGGCAGCGTGAAAATCTGCTTGACTGTATGCTTGATGCGCACTTTCAGTTTGCCGGCGTTTCCGCTGTGGCTGCGCTTGAACCGGATCATCTGCGCTCTGTCTCGGAATGGCTGGATGAGCTGGGGGTTGAGCAAAAGGCGCTGATTACCTCGTATGAAACGCCGGCGGTGGCCGAAATGGAGCGCGATGTATGGGTCGGCGACTTGGACGACGCCGAGGTCCTCGGAAGCGGAGCCGATTTATGGATTGGAAGTTCGCACGGAATAGCAGGGGCGGAGCGTATTGGAGCGGCTTTCCTGGCTGCCGGCTTCCCGATATGGAACGAACTTGGATCGTATATGAATGTTTCCGTCGGCTATCGCGGCGCGATGGAGTGGACCAATAAAGCAGGCAATCTATTAATGAGAAGGGAGGCGGAGCATCGTGAAAGTAGCGTTCGCCACAGATGACGGAGTTCGTGTAAATGCCCATTTTGGGCAATGTACGATGTTTGCCATTTATAATATAACGAAGGGTAAAAGCGAGCTTCTGGAGCTGCGCAGAATACCTGACATCGCAGCTCAGGACGAATTGGGCAAGATCGATGGCCGGATTGAGGCTATCGAAGACTGCACATTGATCTTTCTCATGCAGATTGGAGCATCTGCGGCTGCGAAGGTGACCCGCCGCAAAATCATGCCGGTAAAAGTACCGTTCGGAAGTCCGATTGATGAACAGGTTAAACGTCTTGAGGAGATGCTGCAAGGTAAACCGCCGATGTGGCTGGCCAAGGTGCTGCGTGCGGAGGAAGAGGAAGGAGCTGGGGTCAATGGATCAAATGGCTAATGAAGCTGCATCTGCGAACGAACAGCCGGCGGACACAGCTCAAGTGCGGCCGAAGCGCCGTTCCAAACCGGCGCCCGATCCTGAAAAGGCGGAGCGTATTGTCCGCCGCTTAAATGATCTGCTTAGCGCGAGCGATTATTTTGGCCGTTATGGTACACTGACTCCCGAGGAAAAGATTGCGAAGCTGTTCCTGGCTTCAGCCGAGGATAAGGCTAAATCGGACATCAACTGCACGGCGTCCGATGAAGTCCGCGGCCAGGTGCCGGTATTGTTTCAGGCCATCGCCGGTGTGATGGAGGAGAAGAGCGGCTTAATGATTCAAAGCTCTGCGGAAATTAATGTGGAAGGGTTCGGACGTGGACTGATCTACAGCGGCCGCATTATTCTTGTGATGAAGAGCCTCCGCGCAGGCTTTCCATTTCCGTTTACTTCTCTGGAGAAGACCGTTGCCTATGCAGTTGCTTGCTTGGATGAAGGCCTTGCCTTCTTAGATAAGTACAAAGAACAGACTGCTGTGCACGGACTGCTCAGTCTGGAGGGATAAACTTCATTGTCAAGAAACACCTCCGATCCTAAACTATTATGAAACTATTAAATCATGAGCGATAACGGAGGTAGAATGCGATGGAGCAAGGGTCGATCGGTTTGCTGGAACAGGAGCGGTATGCACGGCAGTTGAAGCTGCTGGGAGAGAACGGACAGAAAGCGCTGAAAGAAGCGACGGTAATGATCGCCGGTATCGGCGGCCTGGGTGGTACAGCAGCGATTTATTTGGCGGCTGCAGGAGTCGGCAAGTTGATTCTCGCGCATGAAGGGAAAATTCTCTTGCCGGACCTGAACCGCCAGATTCTAATGGATAGCGAGCACTTGGGAATGGAACGGATGAGCACAGCCGTAGAGCATTTGCGGCGGCTTAATCCCGAGATGGAAATCGAGGGTTACAATTCCAAGATTGAGTATGACAAGGCAAAGCCTTGGGTTGAGAGCGCCGATATCGTCATCGACGCCCGTTATGATTTCCCAGAGCGGTACGTATTGAATAAGCTCTGCGTAGAAGCCGGCAAGCCGATGGTGGAATCGGCGATGTACGGCTTTGAAATATCTTTGACAACAATGGTTCCAGGAGAGACGCCTTGTCTGGAATGCCTATATCCCGACAACCAGCCTCAATGGGAACCTTTTGGATTTCCAGTCTTGGGCGCAACTTCTGGTATTGCAGGTTGCCTGGCTGCGCTGGAAGCCGTAAAATGGATTACAAGGGTAGGGCCGGCCTATACCGGCATTATGTATCGCTTTAACTCACTTGACTTTAGCACCTACAGTGTCCGACTTGCCCGTAATCCGAATTGCGCTTGCTGCGGAGAAGGAGGTAAACCGTGAAAAGTCTCAAGCTATGTGACACGACGCTAAGGGATGGCGAACAAGCGGCTGGAGTATCATTCACGAGGGCGGAAAAGCTGGAAATCGCAAGATTGCTGTCGGAGTGCGGTGTAGAACAAGCGGAGATCGGTATTCCGGCTATGGGGATTCGGGAACAAGAGGACATTGCGGCGATTGCCGCTCTCGGTCTTCCCATGAAGCTAATGACTTGGAACCGAGCACTCAAAAGCGATATCGACAAGGCTTTGGCGACGGGAGTAAATTGGTGTCATATTTCAATTCCCGCCTCCGAAGTTCAGCTTCGGGGTAAGCTCGGGCTTTCGCCTGCCGAAGGATTAGCCAAGCTGCTTCGTGCGGTGGAATATGCGCGTGGGCTGGGTATGGCCGTATCGGTCGGTATGGAAGATTCGTCTCGTGCGGACATGAGCTTTTTGGTGGAATTGGTCAATTCATTGTATAAGGAAGGCGGTATACGCTGGTTCCGTTATGCGGATACGGTTTCCGCGCATCATCCCGGTCAGATGGCTGGGCGGATAAGTACGCTGCTTGGAGCTGTGCCGTCTGATGTGGAGCTGGAGGTGCACTGCCATAACGATTTCGGATTGGCTGTCGCGAATACGCTGAGCGGCATCGCCGCCGGAGCGACATGGGCGAGCACGACCGTCGCGGGAATCGGTGAGCGAACAGGCAATGCGGCGCTGGAGGAAGTTGCGCTGGCCTGGCGTTATTTATACGGCGGCCATAGTAACATCCGGGCCGAGTTGCTCAAGCTCATTGCCGATATGGTGATCGCGGCTTCCGGCCGCAGTGTCGGAGATTCCAAGCCGATTGTAGGAAAGATGGCGTTCACACATGAATCGGGTATTCATGTTGACGGACTGGTGAAGGATAGGGAGACCTATCAGACCTTTAACCCGGCTGAGGTTGGCAGAGAGCATAGTTTCGTGCTCGGCAAGCACTCCGGAACGGGCGGTGTCGCTCATGTTCTTGGCAAGCGGGGGCTGGAAGTCGACCCCGATACGGCGGCCAGGCTGCTGATGCGTGTCCGGGAATATGCTGAAACCAGCAAAGGCAATGTGCCTGAAGCCCTGCTGGTGGAATGGCTGCTGGAAGAACAACAGCAGGCGCAGAATGCGGTGTGAGAAGACGGTGAAGGCTGATAATCTGCTTCTACAAAGGCAGGGCTGAATCAACAATGGATAAAATAATCTTTCTAGAAATAAGGGACTGATTCACGGGATAAGCATTTCCTTGCGAATCGGTCCCTTTTGTATACGAAAAGCAGTAGTTTGCCGCGCGACCGGGTGTGGAATGAAGGACAGGTTATACTATGTTTCATGGAGCGCGAGTGACTTGCAGCTTTGAGTTTACCGGTAAAAGGGGGTAAAATAAACGGTACATTTGTAGATACATAGACTGGATTAATGAAAACGGACCTGTGGGAGGAGACGGGACATGAGCGAATGGTATGAGAAAAGCTTTGGGGAGGACTATCTGATTGTATATAGGCATCGGGATTTCGGAGGGGCCCGGCGGGAGGTCGAGCGGATGATCGGCTGGCTTAGCCTGCCATCGAAAGCCAAAGTGCTGGACCTTTGCTGCGGCATGGGACGGCATTCACTGGCGCTCGCGGAAGCGGGTTATGAGGTCACCGGAGTCGACCTGTCGGAAGCGCTGCTGCGCGAGGCACGCGCTCAGGAAGGCGCGGAGCGGGTAGCGTGGGTACGGGCCGACATGCGGGAATTGCCGCTTGAGGGCGGATTTGACGCAGTAGTCAACCTGTTCACTTCCTTTGGATATTTTGAGGAGGACGAGGAACATCTAAAAGTGCTGCGAGAGATTCGGCGGATGCTTAGGCCGGGAGGAAAGTTCATCATCGATTTCCTGAATCCTTCCTATGTGATGACCCATTTGGTGCCGCATTCCACCCGGGAAGACGGAGACAATCTGATTGACGAGAAGCGAAGGATTGAGGACGGTTATGTAAAGAAAGATATCATTTTGACGTCCAAATTCGATGGAACGCCGCGGCAGTACCATGAGCGTGTGAAGCTGTATTCGCTGGAGAAATTCCGCGATCTAATCGCGGATGCCGGTCTCTCAATCGAAGCGGTTCACGGCAGCTACGATGAGGAGAAATATGAGGCGGAGACTTCGCCGCGCATGATTTTCGTAGGGACTCGCTCTTAGATGAACAGAAACTGGATATAGGAGCGGAGCAGATAGGGCTGGAGGAGAGCGGGTTAGATCCTCTTTTATTCAATAAAAGCATAGCTGTTCCCTTGCAAAACAGCCAGCGGAATCTTTCTTCCGCCGGCTGTTTTGTTTAAAATATCAGAACGTAAAATTCCGGAACCCAGCTTCCGGATTTAGCAGCAACTACCATAATAAGAAAGCTAGGCGCTATCTGTGAGATGTGATTTAAGCTTCGTTATTCCGCTGCATTTTCCCCGCGTCCAAGTTATTGGACGTCTCCTCGCTATCCTCCGGCTCATGAGGAAGACCCAATTCTTTCTCTCGCTCGGCCTGCTTGCGGTGGGCAATCCGGCTGCTGGCCGCGGCAGCAATGGCCCCAACGATGTCATCCAGGAAGGTGTGCACTTTCCCGTCGCTTTTGTCGTTCAGCCTTTCCAGAACCCCCGGAGGCTTCAGCTTGTCGATATAGCCGTAATTGGTAAATCCGATACTGCCATATACATTGACAATGGAAAAGGCCAATATCTCATCAACCCCGTAAAGACTTTCGTCATTTTCAATCATTTCCTGAAGCGGAGACATCAGCTTGCCTTCTTCCGCCAGCAGATCGAGCTGGATACCGGTTAGTACGGCATTCTGTATTTCCCGCTTGCTGAGTACCCTCTCAATATTGTGAATGCATTCCTCCTTGGTTAAGGAAGGGTAATATTTCTGCTGAAGCAGTAGGACAAGTTCCGCAATCTCTTCAATCTTTACTCCGCGTGTGTGAAGCCAGGCCCTCGTTGCCTGTGCGACGGCTTTGCTGTTCAGACTGTAAGGGATTTTTACATCGGCCATGTTCAGTCACCCCGCTAAAAAATGTAGTTGGTCGGATCTATGACCGGCTGGCATGGACTCCCATGCTGCGCCGTAGTCAAATTGTACGTTCACAGGAAGTATTTGTCCAGAAAAGGGGACTTATACGGAATTCGCCAGCTTAGCTGAGAGAGGACCGGAAGTTGCAGTGCCCAAGCAGGCACTCGCTATTTTAGGATAAGCCGTTGTTATTTTTTGGACCGGGGGCTCGTATACATAGCAGTACAAACCGTATCGATAACCTTGAAAGGGGCAAATCCAAATGAAAAATAAGCAAAAACTTGCCTTGGCTTCGGCAGCCTGCCTGCTGGCAATTCCACTGGCGCTGTCCGGCTGCGGCTTGTTCGGCTCGGACCAATCGGCTGCCATTGACCCGCCGCCTAGTGATGTGGAGGAGCAAATGCTGCAGACGAGCGGGAATACGCTGGATACCGGGGTATTCGCACCTGTAGCGGAGGATGGCGCGGACAATGGAGTTAGCAGCAGCGGCTCAGGCGGGGGTGCTGCCGCTTCAGGCGCCGCGGCAAATAACGCCGCAGCCGGAAGCGGGAATTCAGCGCCTAAAGGCGAAAACGATTCGACTGCCGCCCGCACGACCGTTTTTTTACAGAATGATAACGGTCTGCTTGCTCCCGTAGCACTCACTCTTCCCGCATCGGGCAAAGATGGGGCGTTGAAGCAGTCACTTGAAGCGCTTGTTGACGGTGGAGCCTATGCCGCTGATTTGCCGGACGGTTTCCATGGCGTCCTACCGCAGGGCACAGAAGTTAAAAATGTAACGGTCGACCATAATTTGGCCGTCGCTGAGTTTGGCGGCAAATTCGGCACTTATGCTCCGGCTGACGAACGGAAACTGCTGGAGGCCGTTACCTGGACTCTGACCGGTCAGGAGGGTATTACGGGAGTACAGCTATGGGTCGATGGCAAGAAGCTGAGTGAAATGCCGCTTAAAGGAACCCCTCTCGACCGTCCGCTGACCCGCAGCATAGGAATCAACCTGCCATCGCAAGGTCCGGTATCGATGAATTTCAGCGCGATTACCGTTTATTTCTCGGCAGCTTCGCCGGGCGGTGTTCAGTATTATGTTCCGGTAACCCGTTACGTAACGCCGGGACAGGACCCGCTGAAAGCAGCGATGAACGCGTTGATTGAGGGACCCGATTCCGAGAATGGGCTGGAAACGGTAATGACTCCAGAGACGTCGCTGGATTCCGTCGAGAAAGGACAGAACGGAGTAGTCACCGTATCTCTGAACGATGATATGTTCGATGACGGCAGTCAGGTTCCCGCCGAACTGCTGGAGTCCGTAGTACTCACGATTGCCCAGAACTCGGACGATGCCATGGTCCAAGTCCGGATGAACGGCAAGCAGACGGTTACCGGAACCGACAATGTCGATTACGGCAAGCCTGTATCAGCGCCGCAATATGTGAATGAACTCCCGCTCTAAGGGCTAACTTAACTAATGCTTAATATTTTTCTGAGGAGCCTATGCTCCCCGAACACTGCTTACGAAGAGGAGCCCCGATCCCGAATGGACGCTGCCTAGCCGCCAGGCCGAAAAAGATGCTTTTGCGCCTGCTCTTTGGTAGAATAAAGGATGCTTAAACGAAGCTCACGCTATACAAATGTAGGAGGCAGACAAAATGAGATCAAATGGGCGAAACGACGATGGGCTACGGCCGCTGAAGATTACGACCCAAATCAATAAATATGCTGAAGGCTCTGTACTCATTGAAATGGGGGACACCAAGGTCATTTGTACAGCCACCGTTGAGGAGAAAGTCCCTCCGTTTCTAAAAGGACAGGGGAAAGGCTGGGTGACGGCGGAGTATTCCATGCTGCCGCGCGCGACGCAATCGCGCAACCAGCGTGAGGCTGCACGAGGAAAGCTGACTGGACGAACGATGGAAATTCAAAGGCTCATTGGCCGGGCGCTTCGTTCCGTAGTCAATTTGCAGGCACTCGGGGAGCGGAATATTACCCTGGATTGCGATGTTATTCAAGCGGACGGCGGTACGAGAACCGCGTCAATTACGGGTTCTTTTATCGCCCTGGCGTTTGCTATTAACAAAATAGTAACACAGCACCGTCTCACCGTGTTCCCTATCACCGATTATCTGGCGGCCATCAGCGTAGGTATAGTGGGCGACCGCCCGCTGCTGGATCTGAATTATGATGAGGATTCCAAAGCCAATGTTGACATGAACGTGGTGATGACCGGAGGCGGCGAATTCGTTGAACTGCAGGGAACCGGGGAAGAGCGGCCCTTCTCGCGAAAAGAACTGGATGATCTGCTGAGTCTGGCCGAACAAGGGATTCTTGAACTGATTGCCGCCCAAAAAGAAGCCCTTGGACCGATCGCGCTCAAAATTCCATCCGGCCAGACCAGTCAAAAGGTATAGTATGAGCTCAAGAATCGGTATTCTTATTGTCGCAACCAAAAATGCCGGCAAGGTTCGCGAATTTCAGCATGCTTTTGCGCCGCTTGGCTTGATGGTAAAGAGCATGTTCGATTATCCGGAGCTGCCGGACGTGGTGGAGGATGGAACAACCTTTGCGGAGAATGCGCTGAAAAAATCGAAGCAGATCGCTGAAGCGCTTGGGCTGCCTGTACTTGCCGACGATTCAGGGCTCTGCGTGGATGCGCTTGGTGGCCGTCCCGGCGTTTATTCCGCCCGTTATGCGGGCGAAGGCGCACCCGATGAGGACAACAATCTGAAGCTGCTCAGCGAACTGGAGAGATTAAAGCAGGGCGAGGATACAGGACAACCGCTCCTCAGCACGGCAAGGTTCGTCTGTGCGCTGTCGCTGTACGACCCGTCCACGGCTGCGGAGGTTACAGCCGAAGGCGCAGTGGAAGGCTGGATTACCTCCGAACCTGCGGGCGGTGGAGGCTTCGGTTACGACCCTTTGTTCTATCTTCCGCAATTTGAGAAGACGATGGCCGAGCTTACGCTGGAACAGAAGCAGTCGATCAGTCATAGAGGAGTGGCGCTGCGGCTCCTGACGGAGAAATTGGCCGCGCAGGGAGACAGCCGTACCGGGAAATAAATCTTAATTATGGCCCCAGATCTGAATGGACATGAGTCAATCCATTCAGGTCTGGGGTTATTTTTTATCACGATTAATCTATCAGCATATCGGTCAAGCCGATTAAATGATGAAGAATCAGGCTGTCATCATAACGCAACCCCGGTAGAAATACAATGGATATAGCGGTTGTTAATAGCTATGTAAAAAGATGCAACGCAGAAGAATTCTTTTCGTTATTGTTAGTATAAAGCGAAAAAGAAGGTGACGTTTGATGGTCTGGATCATCTGGTTTATCGCCGCCGGCATATTGCTGGTCGCCGAAATGCTGACGCTCACTTTTTATCTGCTGTGGTTGTGCATTGGCGCTGTTGCCGCAGGTCTAGTATCGCTTGCCGCACCGGACGCGGTACTGGTTCAAGTCCTAACCGGTTCTTTGGTTGCGCTCGGGTTGACCCTATTCTCGAAACCGTTGGTGTCAAGGTTCCGCGCTTCGCAGGGCTTCAAGGACATCGGCACCGATATTGTCGGCAGGGAGGGAATTGTCGTCCAGTCGATTGAGCCGGGCAGATACGGGCAGGTCAAAGTCGGAGGCGATATATGGAGTGCCGCATCGGTGCAGCCATTGAATGTGGATGAGAAGGTTAGAGTCATCAGCAGAGGAAACGCCATCATTGAAGTAGAACGCTGGGAGGGATAAGAGAATGGAATTGGCGGTTATTGGAGTTATCTTGGTTGTGGTGATCGCATTTATCGCACTTACGGTTAAAATCGTTCCGCAGCAGCGGGTAGGCATCGTCGAACGGCTCGGTAAATTTCACCGGCTGTTGACGCCGGGTCTCAATATTCTAATTCCGATTATCGACCACGTACGGACCTATCATGATCTGCGGATTCAGCAGACCAATGTGCCTCCGCAGACGGTGATCACGAAGGATAATGTACAGGTGCAGATCGATACAATTATTTTCTATCAGGTGGTGGGCCCGGAAGAAGCAACCTATGGCATTTCCGATTATGTATATGGGGTGCGGAACATCAGCACAGCCACGATGCGGCAGATTATCGGCAAGCTGGAGCTAGATGAGACACTGTCTGGCCGGGAGAAAATCTCGACCGAAATCCGCCTCGCTCTCGATGAAGCGACGGAGAAATGGGGCGTGCGGATTGAGCGGGTCGAAGTGATCGATATCAAGCCGCCGGTGGACATTCAGGAAGCGATGGATAAGCAGATGAAGGCGGAGCGGAATAAGCGGGCGATTGTGCTGGAGGCGGAAGCCGCCAGACAGGATATGATTTTGCGCGCGGAGGGCGATAAGCAGAGTAAAATCCTGAAAGCGGAGGGAGACAGGGAAGCAAGGATTCATCAGGCGGAAGGTCTGCGTCAAGCGCAGGAGTTGGAGGCGCTCGGCCAGGCCAAGGCGATTCAGTCGGTAGCGGAGGCGGAGAAGCAGCGGATTGAGCTCCTCAAAAGCGCGGGGCTGGATGAGCAGGTCCTTGCGTATCAGTCGTTCGAAGCTTTGGGAGAGATCTCCAAAGGACCGGCAAACAAGGTATTCCTGCCGACTGACGTCGTCAGAACGCTCGGAAGCTTGGGAGCAATGGCCGACGTATTCAAGGCTGGTAAAGACAAATAAACTGCGGAATTTTATTTTACAATTACGCCGTTTTCGGCTAAAGTAGGGGACACGGGCACCAACATCCGATCCGTGCTGTGTCCCTCTTTGTGGTCCCATTCTATACTTCGGGATTCCGGGAGAGCGGAACCAGCGGGAACATATCGTAAGGAGAGAAGATCGTGGCACAAAAAGAACTTTCGCCTTTTGTTGAACTGCTCGGCCTTGAGCATCATGTCGAGGGCGGCTGGTTTAAGGAAATCTGGAAATCATCCGTTCAAATTCCCCGGGAACTCCTGGGCGAAGACTACTCCGGTCCCCGTCCTGCGGCATCAACGATTTATTTTCTGCTGCATCCGGGCGAGATTTCCGAGTGGCATACCGTCCTGTCGGATGAGCATTGGCTCTGGCATGCCGGCAGCCCCCTTGTGTTAAGCCTTGGAGGAAACGGAGAACGTCCCGGTGATGTGCAGGAAATCGTATTGGGCCTTGATATCGCCGCGGGCCAGCAGCCACAGGCGCTCGTACCCGCCGGTGCATGGCAGGCCGCGAGACCGCTTGGCGATGAGCCGGTGCTCGTATCCTGTGTCGTAGCCCCGGGCTTTCACTATGATGATTTCCGGCTGATCGACAAGTCGGAGGGGTAGCGGCGGATTCGGCTGGAAACAGCCGAGCCGGCGAAACATTTGCTGTAATAACGGAGCGAAGGCTCCGTTTTTTCAATTCGTTGAAAGCGCTTGATTTTTGATGTTCGCATAAATTGCGGTTAGCTGTATTTTGTATTGCCGGGAGTGAATCTGTTATACTTAATTTTGGAAATCATACTTAGAAGAGCAGCATAGTCGGTTAAGTAGTTTTAGCATCCAATCCATAATTGAATCTGGAGGGAGTAGCGATGAGTCAGTTGAAAGGACCTTTTACCAGCGGACCTACTTTAAGTGACGGCGTAACGATGCCGTGGCTGGGACTTGGAGTATGGCAGACCAAGGATGGCGATGAAGTAATCCATGCGGTCAAATCTGCGATCGAACTCGGTTACCGTAGTATTGATACCGCCTCGGCTTATAAGAATGAAGAAGGCGTTGGTCAAGCCATTCGGGAATCCGGATTGCCGCGTGAGGAACTGTTTATTACCACCAAAGTATTCAATAGTGAACAAGGCTATGAGCAGACCTTGAAGGCCTGCGAGTCGAGTCGCAAGAAACTCGGCCTGGATGTTATCGACTTGTATCTGATCCACTGGCCGGTTAAGGATAAGTTCCGCGAGACATGGAAAGCGCTCATTCATTTGCAAAAAGAGGGCTATGTCAAATCGATCGGCGTCAGCAATTTTCAGATTCATCATCTGAGCAGCATCATAGACGACACCGGTGTCGTGCCTGTGGTGAACCAGGTGGAATTCCATCCGCTGCTGACTCAGCGCGAACTGCTGAAGTACTGCCGCGAGCAGAATATTCAACTCGAAGCCTGGAGCCCGCTGCTGCAGGGTAATCTAGACATTCCGCTGCTGCAGGACCTCGCGCAAAAATACGGAAAAACGCCTGCCCAGATCGTTCTCCGCTGGGATATCCAACAAGGTGTCATTACGATTCCGAAGTCGGTTCATGCCGATCGTATCCGGGAGAATGCCGGCATTTTTGACTTTACGCTCAGCGATGAAGATGTTCTGGCCATCGAAGGGCTGAACAAGAATCATCGCTATGGTCCGGACCCGGACAATTTCAATTTCTAGAAGGCCGCTTTCGGCCTGTCCAAATTGATTCGATGAAAAGGATGCCTCACAGCCACTTTCCGCAGCGGCCGAAGGCATCCTTTGTTTGTTAGGAGGATAATTCTGTTCATGGATGGGCGCTGCGTCGGCCCAGCTTTCTCATCAGAACAATACCGTGAAGAATGACCAGCATGCTGCATGCCATCGCCATGACTTGCCTTGCCTGATCACTGGCTGTAAGGGTATCAAAAATAACATGCCAGATTATGACCGGGATGATGCTCCACCGACTTTCCGCGCAGATCCAGGCGAGTACGACAGAGCCGTAAGCCAGGCTGATTCCCCAGCCAATGACACCAAACCCCATGCCGAGATAATTATCGTTAAACCAGAATGCCGGTAGATGCCATAACATCCAGATGGCCGCCACGATCAGGGCCGAAGCGAATAAAGAACGGCTGCGGTACAGTTCAGGCAGAAGAAAGCCGCGCCAGCCGCTTTCCTCTCCGATGCCAAAGGTTAGCATCCAGACAAGCGAGGTTTCCCAAATGTTGAAACCGGCGGGAGGGTCGGAGGTAAGTCCAAACCTGTGCATATCCGGAAAACTGCCGGTAACGAGGCGATGAGCCAGGATGGCAATACACCCGTAAGCGAGCGGAAGGCCGGATGAAATCAGCAGCCACCTTCGCGGGAATGAAAATGAAAACAGCGTCTTCATCCATGCGGAGAATCCTTTGCCGCCAGGCGAAAGCTCTACGACTGCGGCGCCAACAAGCGGTCCGAAGGAACCGAGATAGAATTGTCCGGGCAGGACGGGGAGATTCGCCGCGAGTTGCCTGTTCGCAAGCAGCGGGAGCCAGCAAATCCAGGTAAAGCCAAAGGCGACGGACAGAAACAGCATTAGTTTGTTATTGCTCCGCCTTTGGCTGGAGGAGAGGCCGGGAATTCATGATTACCAACTCCTTCATAATAGAGCGATCTATCCCTATAATGGAGGAAGACATTGCGCAGGAATACGGCAATATCACGCTTTATAAAGAACATAAAGCCCGCAGACCGCTATGAGAATAGATAGCTGCCTGCGGGCTGATCCGTTGTGACTCGGGTGTTTAGTGCGCCTCTACTGTTTAGATGGCGGCTAATCGCATGTTACTCAATGGCAATATTATAGGTGCGTAGCCAGAGATTGACCTGGGACAGATAAGCGAATAGCTGCGGGCCGGACATTAGCTGCCCGAACCAGGGCAGGTTGCTGGAGGACTCCGGTGATGCTGCAATTTCGCGAATTTTGGCGGAATCGATCAAAGGCAGAATAGGAGAAGAAGGATCGTCAAGAATGCTGAGCGCCTGCTGCCGAACGGCATTCAGATAGCCGGGATTATGCGTCTTGGGATAAGGGCTTTTTTTGCGGTATAGCACATCGTCTGGCAAAACTCCTTCAAGTGCCTTGCGCAGAATTCCTTTTTCCCGGCCGCCAGCGGTTTTAATTTCCCAGGGAATATTCCACACGTATTGAACAAGCCGATGGTCGCAATAAGGAACGCGTACTTCAAGACCGACACCCATGCTCATCCGGTCCTTACGGTCCAACAGAGTCGGCATAAACCGGGTTATGTTGAGGTAGGACATCACCCGCATCTGCGCCTGCTTACCGGTTTCGCCCTCAAGCCTTGGCGTCTCCGCTACCGCGTCGCTGTATCGGTCACCCAAATATTCGAGCGGACGAATCCATTCCCGGATCTCGGGTGAGAGCAGACCGGCCCGCATCTTGGGAGCAACGGCCCACGGGAAAGTTCCCGAGGACAGCATTTCTTCGCGATGAAACCAGGGATATCCGCCGAATATTTCGTCAGCCGCTTCACCGGAAATCGCCACCGTGGCGCCTTTTTTGATTTCTCGGCAGAACAAATACAGCGATGAATCGACATCCGTCATGCCTGGCAAATCGCGTGAGAACAGCGCATTGTCCAGCGCCTCCACCAGCTCATCCGTGTCGAATTGCACATAATGATGGCGGGTCCCCAGTTCATCGACCATCCGTTTGATCCAGGGTCCGTCAGCACCAGGCTGAAAGGAGTGGCTTTTGAAATATTTGTCATTGTCTACATAGTCGACCGAATAGGTATCCATCTGTCCCTGACCGGTCCGTTTATAATAATCCACGGCAAGCGCAGATAATGCGCTCGAATCAAGGCCCCCAGACAGCAGGGAGCAGACGGGGACGTCAGATACAAGCTGACGCTCTAGCGTATCCTGCAGCAGATCCCGTACCTTGGCGGCTGTCTCCTCCGGACTGTCCATATGGGGGGAACTTTCCAGCGTCCAGTAGGCATAGCTCCGCAGCCCTTCGCGGCTGTATATCATGGCATGGCCGGGGCGAAGCTCTGACATATCCTTGTATACGCCGTGTCCCGGCGTCCGGGCCGGACCGACTATAAAAATCTCCGCAAGTCCTTCCGGTCCCACGACCGGCCGGACCTTGGGATGCTGCAGCAGCGCCTTCGGCTCCGAACCGAAGATGAGCGTATCATCCGCTTTGCTGAAGAAGAGCGGTTTCACGCCCAGCCGGTCGCGTGCGAAGAATACCTGCTCGCGCAGACCGTCCCAGACGGCAAAAGCGAAGATACCGTTCAGCTTTTCCGCACAGTCCGGTCCCCACTCAATATAAGCATGCAGCAGCACCTCGGTGTCGCATTGGGTACGGAACTCATGTCCCCGCTGCTTCAGTTCATTTTTTAATTCGGGTGCATTATATAATTCTCCATTATAAACGATTGCATAGACCTGGTCTTCATGGCGGGCAATCATCGGTTGTGCACCGTTCTCGGGATCGATTACGCTGAGTCTGCGGTGTCCGAAAGCGATGGGGCCCGAGATCCAAGTCCCCGCCGCATCCGGACCGCGATTCGCTAAGGTTTCTGTCATTTTGACCAGCAGCCTGGAATCTTGCGTCAAATCTCCGCGCCACTGGATAAATCCGGTTATTCCGCACATGACGGTTCATCCTCTCTTGTGTGGATCGTTAATTACTGTGTCCCTATCTTTTTGCCAATTAGTACAGATATATGCCGAAGGAAGGCATAAAATGTATGTCCTTATCCGAACACTAGAGAGGGGGAAATTTGGTTTGGAGGGAAGGATGACCGATGTACTATATAAAGGATGCGAAAATACGCAGAATGCTTAAATATGACGGGGCGCCCTGTGCCGAAGTGGGGGTACTGCCGGGAGCCGTAGGTGACTCCGCGCTATTGGTCTATATTGTGGAAGATAACCGGGAAGAGGGGTATGAAATTGTCCGTATTTTGACCAATGATGCGGATACAGCCAGCGATTGGTTTGACAATAACATGCATGACGCCTTTGTCGATGTGACTTCAAGCGCATTTACAGGCAGCCCGGTCATGAGTCCAGAAGAAGAAAGGGACAAATTTCAACGGGAACTGCTGATTTTCGGGGATTTGAAAAAACAGCTAGAGCTGCGATTTCGGGACTATTCATAAGCCA
The DNA here is from genome assembly GCF_000993825.1 of Paenibacillus durus ATCC 35681. NCBI lineage: Bacteria > Bacillati > Bacillota > Bacilli > Caryophanales > Paenibacillaceae > Paenibacillus > Paenibacillus durus. The sequence continues at coordinate 3,512,907 of NZ_CP011114.1, read as the reverse complement.
ACTCGAAATGAACATGAAGAAGGGAGTGTTTCTACTCGCCATATAGAGATTAAAGAACACTCCCTTAAGTATTCTGCAAAATAAGCGGATGATGCATCAGCGGCTCTTTAGCAGCTCCATTTCAACCTCCAGCTTGAACTGGCGGCGATTAAGGAGATCCATACCGGATTCCAGTGTATTGATGCGCTTGTTCGTCTTCTGCTCGAATACTTGCTGCGCCGTCTCAATGCGCTTTACTGTTTCAAGTGTCTCGAAAAGAGCTTGCTTGAACTCCCGTTGCTCAGCTCTCATATCCAATTGCTCCGCACGCATTTCCTGTTGTTGAGCTCGCATTTCCTGTTGTTGTACTTTCATTTCTTGCTGCTCCGCCCGCATTTCCTGTTGCTGTGCTTTCATTTCTTGCTGTTCTGCTTTAATCTCCTTCAGTTCGTTTAAGATCCTTTCGAACATGGCTTCACTCATGGTTGGCCGCCTCCTTGGAAATTTAATGGGTTGAAATGGATTTCAACACTCGTCCGACAACTCTATTCTCGGAGCCGTAACTTGCCCGAGCTTCGCGTATTATGGGGGAGAGCTTAACGTTATCGGTTAATAAAATAAAATGATCACCCTGGCAGTACACCCGTCGAAGCGCCGGCTCACCGTTAATCAGCACGACGGCAATTTCGCCGTCTGCCACCTTGTCTTGTTTGTGAATCAGCAGTAGATCGCCCTCGGCAATGCCGGCGGAAGACATACTATCATCCCTTGCCTGAAGATAGAAACATTCGCCGTCCTTAATCCACTTCTTGGGTGTGGCCTCGTAGCCTTTAACTTCGCGAACATGGAGATCATCGTTGTGAAAAGAAAGCTTGCCCGCAACAGGCAGCTGTACCAGCTCGGTCTCACGCGGCTCTGCGCCCAGCATTGTCTCCGTTCCTTCAAGCAGAGCGGCAAGCTCAACGTTCAGAGCTAAAGCAATCTCGCCAAGCCGGTCCATATCCACTTTGATCTCTCCGGTTTCGTACCGCTGAATGGTCTTTTTCGTAAGTCCGAGCGCGTCGCCAAGAGCCTGCAGGCTCAGTTGTCCAATGTTACGATGTTTGCGGATATTTCTGCCTACAATTTCATAAAACCGGGAGATTTCCTGAGTTTTGTTTATTTTAATCACGCGCCTTTATTTATTCAGAAATATTAAGAATGCAAATTTGATTCTTGTTGAAGTAATTATAACAAAATAAGACACGAAATCAAGTTTTTTATTTATCGTGTCTTATTCATTCTCTTCTGTTTCCTATAATCCCTTCATATTATTTTTTCGAAGAATTGTAACGTAATCAAAACTTGATCTCTCTGGTACAATCGTTATATAATAATTAACGTTGTTGCAATACATACCGTTGTGTCCCAATAGCTCAGCTGGATAGAGCATGCGCCTTCTAAGCGCACGGTCGGGGGTTCGAATCCCTCTTGGGACGTACAAAACCTTCCTACGGGAAGGTTTTTTGCGTACAGGGAAGATAACCCCCCGGGGTTCGTCGGAGCATAGGCATCGTTAGCATCCACTTCGCAGTCAGCCCGAAGGGCTGTACCCCGATTGGGACGTACAAACCTTCCTTCGGGAAGGTTTTTTGCGTTCAGGGAAGAGAACCCCAGGGTTCGTCGGAGCATCAACATCGTTAGCATCTGCATCGCAGTCAGCCCGTGAGGGCTGTACCCCGATTGGGACGTACAAAACCTTCCTTTGGGAAGGTTTTTTGCGTACAGGGAAGAGACCCCCTAGGGTTCGTCGGAGCATCAACATCGTTAGAATCTGCATGGCAGCCAACTCTCCTCCCTACAGCCGGTCCGGCGCAGGCAGGCCCAACACATCGAGCGCGTCTTTCAGTGTACCGGCGAATCTCCGGACCAGCCAAAGTCTGAAACGCAGCCGTTCCGGTTCGGCCCTCAGGATGGGGCAGGCGGAGTAAAAATTGTTAAACAGGGTAGCGAGCGTGTGCGCGTAACCGCAGATAGCGTTCGGCGCCAGATCCCTTCCCGCCGCATAGAGCGTGTCCGGCCAAAAAGCGATATGCCGCAGCAGAGCGGCCTCGGCTTTTTCCATAGGGTCCGGTATAACAACATCTTCATCTATGTTCTCGGCACTCATCGGCGCCTTGGCCAGAACGCTGACTGCACGCGCATGGGAGTACATCAAATACACGCCGGTGTTGCCGGATATTTCCGTCGCCTGGCGCAGATCGAACACCACCTCGGTTCCGAGATTGAAACGCAGCAGGTAGTAGCGGATGGCGGCGATAGCGATCGTCCGGCTAGGTAATCCATCTTTATCAGCACGGCTTTGTTCAATACTTTCCTCCACAAGGTTGATCAAATCACTGACTTTGATGCCGATCCCTTGGCGCCCGGACATGGCGTAAGAGGCTTTGCCGTCCGAAATGTCGATGCCAAGATCGGCTGCGGAAGCGGGACTTAGGGAAACGACGCCGTAACCCGCATGGTACAGCTTATCGGCCTGAGCGGAGTATCCCAGCGCCCGCAGCGCCTCTTTGACCATATTCTGGGGATACTCCTGCCTCGAATCAATGACATTAATGACGACATCGGCCCCGCCGAGTGGCAATCGTTCTCCTCCGGTGACCGTTGTATACAAGCTCTCTTCGAACTTTTTATACGTAAAATCCTTGTTGAGCAGCCCGAATTTCCAGAGATGGTAAGCAATATCCTTAGCCGTATACGTCAAAATCCCGTTCGAGCGCACCAGCACCTTATCCGTAATATGCTCCGACTCCTGCAGCCCTTGTTCCGTTCCCTGTTTAAGCACCCAACAGCCTGCCAGCTTCCCCTCGGTTTCCTGATAAAAAAGCGGTGTCTGCCGCAGACGCTCAAATGCCGCCGACCAGAACCCTTCCCTGACAATACTGCTTTCCCAGACCAGCAAATCATATTCGATGCCAAATGGCTTCATCTCCGCGATATGTTCCCGAACGATCCGTTCAGCGGCTAGGCTGCCGAGCCAGGCGACATTCCCCGCACCTTCTTCCAGCTCATGCAGCGTTTCGGCGCGTTTGGCCGCCATTTCCGGATTCACTGCATACTCTTTGTTGATTGCCGAGTAAATATCCCAGCAGTAATCACCGAAGCGGACATGCTCTCCGGTCAAAGGCACATTCAGCAGACCGACGACGGTATCCGTCAATTGATTGCCAAGATCGTCGATATAATTATGGACCTCGACCGCATAACCGATTCTTCTTAACATGCGCACGAGTGTGTCACCGATGCAGGAATTCCGCAGATGGCCGATATGCATGGATTTGTTGGGATTGACTGAGGTATGCTCGATGACCACTTTTTCCTCCGGTGCCGGAGGCGGAGCGAAATCCCGCCGGGCCCAAGCGTTCCAGCAGATATGAACATTAAGAAAGCCGGGAGCCGCCGTTTCCGCCTTTTCCAGCAAACCTTCCGCCAGACCTGCGGACTTCAATTCCTCCTGAATCAGCTGCGCAATGACAAGCGGCGGTTTACGCAATGTTCTGGCAAGCTGCATGGCAATATTGCTTGAATAATCCCCGTGCTCCGGGTTTGCGGGCTGCTCTACAACCACGGACAGTTCTTCCGAAATCTCCAAACCAAGACGTTTCATGACACGTTTTACGCTTTGCTCAATCTCTTTTTGAATAAGCCGGCTTAACATCCTAAAGACCCCCTTCTAAATATAAAAAAAAGCCCGCGTCTCAAAAAGAGACGAGGACTTGTGTTCTCGCGGTACCACTCTACTTGCCGGACCGGAAGGTCTGGCCGCTTACAGGATAACGGACCCATGCCGGGGCTTCCTACTGAGGTTTCGGAAGTCCGTCTCCCGGGTACGCTTCATGAAGGTCTTCCACCGGCTCCCACCAACCCGGCTCGCTGGGCATCAGAGGCCCTTCATTACTCTCCCGATCATCGACTGTCTATGAATTTTTTCTAATTATAAACGTTTTTTGGGAAAAAGCAATTTGTTCTTTCATTTTATTTACTTGCCGAAACTCCCAAACGTATGAGATAGCCACTGCATAATCTGCTTACGTATTCTACTTGAGAGGAGGAGTTATTCATGGGCGAAGTTGGCGGATATGGCGTTGGTTGCAATTCCTCAACTGCGATTCTGGTGCTGTTCATTCTGCTTGTAATCATCACCAAATCTCTGTGGGTATAATTTGTTCATGGAACGGAAAATCCCGCCAGGTCTCAGGGCCTGACGGGATTTTTTTAAGAATATTAAGAATGTTTTGCCGTTGATCTTGAAGAAGGGGAGAGTTCACGCTCCTGCCGTTACTTGTACTCGGATGCCTGATTTCCTAGGTCCGCCGCGATGCCATGCATAATGAGCCGGATCAGCAGCTCGATTTCTTCCTCATCGTTCCATTCCTTGTTCGGCTGCAGCAGCAGACGGGTCATAATGAAGCCGATGGTCGCGGATACCGAAAAGCGGATGATTGCTGGCGCCGGAAGGTCGATGATTTCCCCTTTTTGCTTAAAATGCTCGACTTGCGCGGAAAGCCGTTCAAGGACCTTGCCAATAATATCCTCCATGAACTGCTCGCGCAGCTTTGGATGAAACGGGATTTCCTGAATCAGGATTTGCAGGATCTTAAAGTTCTTGCGGGCGAAATCGAGCCGGTTCCGGATCAGGGCGCGCAGAAAATCCTCATAGCTGTCAAAAGACGTATCCAGCAAATTCCCGAAGTTTCTCATAACAAAAGGGGCAAGCAGCCGGCTCATCATCGGCCCGACAATGGACAGCAGCAAATCTTTCTTGGTCTTGTAGTATCGAAAAATCGTTCCCTCCGCTACGCCGGCCCTCTGGGCAATTTCGCTAGTCGCCGCGCCCGCATAGCCTTTTTCGGCAAACACATCCACGGCCGCCTGCAAAATCGCGATTTGCTTTGGCGTCATGTTTTCTTCATCGCCAAGAGCAAGCAGCTCCAGAGCCCACGACTCCGTATTATTGTCTGCAGAAAGATGTTCTGCCATAATGTCAACCCTCCAGACGTTTTCTGTCTGCCTATCGTACCATATATGAGGGCTTGATTTACATTTTGCGGTGCTTGCGGAGGGCCAGCACGTTCAGCACCATGAACACAAGCGAGAAGGCGATCAGCACATACACATCCGTCTCCACCGCGTTCCAGCCCTTGCCGCGAATCATAATGTTCGTCATTGCCTCGGCTCCATAGAATAACGGAGTCGCATATCCGACCCGCTGAAGCCAGAGCGGAAGGGTGTCCAGCGGAAATAATCCGCACAGAAAGATTTGCGGCACAATGACAAGCGGGATGAACTGAATCATCTGCAGCTCGTTTCCGGCATACGCCGACAGCAGCGTACCGAGCGTTAATGCCGTCATCGACAGAAGCAGCGTAATCAGCAGAACATAACCGAAGCTTCCGGCCATCATAATGCCCAGCACCTGAATGGAGAACCAGGAAATGAGCAGCGCCTGGAACACGGTGAAAATGCCGAAGCCGCAGACATAGCCGATGACGATTTCCCAGCGTTTAAGCGGTGTGGCAAGCAGGCGTTCGAGCGTTCCCGTCGTCCGTTCCCGCAGAAAGGAGACCCCGGCAATCAGGAAGACGAAAAAGAAGACGAATACGCCGATCATAATCGGTCCGAACCGGTCGATCGTCTTCATATCGGCAGAGCCGTACAGATAGCTGACCTGCGGTTGGATCGGGGCCCCCGCCTGCATCTGAGCTTGCCTGGAAATCTGCTGATCCCGGGCTGCCTGCTCCAGCGCCTGCATAACCGCCCGGTTAGCCGTAGGATTGCTTCCTTCCAGTATGACCTTCGGAGCACCGCCGTTAATCGAGATCAGCGCGTCAATTTCTCCATTTTTTAGCGCAAGGGTCCCTTCTTCTTCCGCATTATACTTTACTATCTGTGCATCATGCTTGGTCAACGCCTCAGATAGAACCGCCGCCTGGCCCGCAAGTCCGATACTAGGCTTATAAGTCTCCCCGCCAAATACCAGGCTCATCAGGCTGAGAACGAGCAGGGGGGCGACGAACATCAGGGCCATCGTTCTTTTATCGTGAATAAACTGCCGTAAAATGCGCAGCGTAAGCGCACCGATTCTCATGAGCGCACACCTCCGTAATACAGAAACGCTTCTTCAATGGATGAGGAGCCTGTGGCCTGAAGGAGATTCGCCGGAGTGTCTTCCGCAAGTAGACGGCCTTCGCGAATCATGCCGAGCTGGTCGCATTTTTCAGCTTCATCCATCACGTGGGTCGTAAGCACTATGGTAGTCCCCCGTTTATTCAGAGCTTTGAGCTCCCTCCAGATGGACATGCGGAGCACCGGATCGATGCCGACGGTCGGTTCGTCCAGAATGAGCAGCGGCGGCTCGTGCAGCAGGGCGATCGCCAGCGATAGCCGGCGCTTCATCCCCCCGGAGTATTGATTTACCTTTTTGCGGAGATGCTCTTCCAGATTAACGATTTCCATCACTTCCTTAATACGCTTGTTTCTCTGCTCTCTCCTAAGTCCGTAAAGTGAAGCGAAAAACTCCAGATTATCCTTGGCGCTAAGCTCGCTGTACAGCGCGTCGGACTGGGCCATGTAGCCTATTTGCGAGAGCAGGGACAGCTTGGGGACTTTCACTCCCAGCACATGCACTTCCCCCGAGTCGGCTTCATCAATTCCGGTCAGCAGCCTGACCAGTGTAGTCTTGCCGGAGCCTGAGGGACCCAGCAAGCCGAAAGTCTCGGCTTTGCGTACCTTGAGGCTGATGTCTTCCAGGACAACTTTGCTGCCGAATGCTTTGCGAATATGAGATACCGTAATTACAGGCGCTTCCTGGTTCATAAGAATCACTCCGTTCTTTTCAAATCAATATGAGTGAGTACTCACTCATTATATTAGATCAGAGTTCCTAAATTGTAAATCCTTTTCTTTGGGTTAATATTCCGTTGACAAAACTGCCTTCTCTGGGCAAAAAGAACTCGAAAAATCGGGACAAGTTCATCTTTACCAAATATTTCTCGGTAACAGATTTTACAACCAGGGCGGAAAATAACGTTAGAAGTTACCTATATGAAAAGGGTGAATCCATTTGAAGAGAAATCAGTGGTTAAGCGTGCTGATGGCTTCGGCGCTTCTTGTGTCTGTCAGTGAAGCAAGTGTTTATGCCGCAGCAGGCACGAACGGCAGCAAACCAGCAGCCGTGAAATCATCCGCCAAGGCGGCAAAAATTAAAGAAGGATCGGCAGCCTGGACGATTAACGGCGTTCAGCAAACCATCAAGACGATTGACGCCAGAGGATACAAGCTGTATTCGGTCAGCCAGCTTGCAGCCGGACTGGGCGCAGGTCTGAAAGCAGAAGCGGGAGGTCTCGCGCTGACAGACAGAGCAAGCGTACATACAATTAAGCTGAAAGCAGGCTCCAAGAGCTATTCGGTAGACGGCGTGAACCGGAGCTTCACAACGGCTCCAACCGTATATGGCGGGAAATTGTACGTTGAGCTGAGTGCAATTGTATATGGACTTGGCGGCGAACTGTTTGGCAGCCCGCTGCAAATTCTTAGCATCGCCCGGCCGCAGGGCGAATTCGATACGCTCCATTGGGCCGCTGACGGAAGCCTTCTCGCGAACCGTGAGGGAGAAACAACGGAAATTTATAAATTTGCGTCTAGCCCAGGCAGCTACAGACTGTTCTCTAGTGACAGCAGAGCCGCTGATTTCTCAGTTTCGGACGATCGCCGTTTCGGTGCATTCACGGACGAGTCGGGTCAATTGCTAGTCATCAATTTGGCCTCCGGAGCGGTACAGCCGCTTGGTACGGATACCAGCGTCAAGACGGATCTGACATGGTCGGCTGACGGCAAGACAATCTATTTTATCCAGGGAGACAAGCAAGAGAAACTTTCGAAAATTTCTGTGGATACCGGCGCTGTAACGGAACTGCTGGCGGATAAGGTGGAGAACAAATCCGAATTGCAAATTTCCGCAGACGGCAAGAAGGCGGTCTACATCGTCAACATTACCGGAACAGCCAAAAATGACGCCGACAGCACCGAAGATTCGCTGACGGTCGACTACAGCAAGGCTGGAGAGCAGCTGTACCAGCTTGACCTGTCTACAAAGGATGCGAAACCGGCCGCTCTGACCTCCTCGGGCGACAACAAGCTGTACCCTGAAATTCTGGCCGATGGAACCGTGGCCTACTTAAGTGCAGACCCTGACGGCAAAGCTCCCAATACCCTGAAGACGCTGAAGCCTGACGGAACCTTCGCAGACATTCCGCTTGATATCGAGGTTGTATGGGCGCAAGAAGGCGCAGGCGGATTGATCGCATCCGGTACGGCAGCTGACGGCACGTCGCGTATCTACGCCATTACGGCCGCCGGAGTAAGTAAGGAGTTATTCCGCACCACCCAGGACATTTCGGAAGTTGCGGTTTCCGGAGACGGCGCCAAGCTGGGAGTAATCTCGGGCGGCAAACTGTGGGAGATTGAGAACGGCAAGGCTGTGCAACTGACGAAATAAACACTTTTTCCAGCGTGAATTTATACTATATCGGCTTTCAAGCCGGAAGGGGAATTAATCATGAAATTATTTAAAAAAATCACATTTTCAGCCTTAGCTGCTGTATTTGCTGTTACGGCATCCTTCGCGGGAGGAGCTTCCGCAGCGGGAACGCTATCGGGTAAAATCACGGTCAACGGTTCGACAGCTCTGCTGCCGCTGACACTGCAGGCCGCCAAGGAATTTCAAAGAATGAATCCGAAGGTTAGAATAGCTGCTTCCGGTAAAGGCTCTGTAACTGGCCCTCAAGCCGTTAAGAAGGGTATCGCCGACATTGGCGCCTGCGACTGGGATGCCAGCATCGACGTTCCTGGCTTTAAAGCTTTTAGCGGACAGGTAGCGAACAAAGTTGCAGTTATTCCTTTTGCTACGATTGTCAATAAGAATGTCGGCGTGGACAATCTGACCACTGAACAGCTCAGAGGTATTTATTCCGGCAAAATTACGAACTGGAAGGAAGTCGGCGGTGCTGACGCGGATATCGTCGTTATTACCCGTGCTTTCGGTTCCGGTACTCGCGTTAACTACCAAGCCAAGGCGCTTGCAGGCGGCGATATCGTGAAAAAAGAGAAGAACTATAAAGAAACCGGCTCCAGCGGCGATATGAAAACGGCTGTTGCGACGACTCCTAATGCCATCGGATATATCGATTTGGTATATGTCAGCGGTGATGTGAAGGCCGTTAAGTACAACGGTGTAGCCGCTACTACTGAAAACGTCATTAACGGTTCCTACAAAATTTGGGCATATGGCTACTATATGACTAAAGGACAACCGACAGGCGCTGTTAAAGCCTTTATCGATTACGTTCAAAGCAAGAAGTTCCAACAGGGTTCGCTGAAAAAGCTGAAGTTCATCCCGATTTCGGCAATGAAGTAACTCCTTTGCGCATCCAATAGAACGAATGATATGAGCCAGCCTCCGGCGACAGCGGGGCTGGTTTTTTACAGGAGGACAAGTATGGTACAACCGACCTACGACTCACCCCCTGCGGTAAATGGAAGTCTCCACAGTAAAGGGGATACCCGCAGACGTCACTTTAGGCACTTGCTTTCGAATACCTTTGCCCGGTATTATTTTTTGTTCAGCATACTGGCGCTTTGCCTCGTGCTTGCGCTAGTCATCGTCTTTATCGGCAAGACGGCGATGCTGCTGCTTGGGCAGATTTCCCTGGCCGATTTCTTCCTCTCCTTTAACTGGACGCCGGAAGAAGATAAGTTCGGGGCTGCGGCATTTATCATCAATACGATATCGCTTACCGCGCTGACACTGCTGATTTCGGTACCGGTGTCGGTAGGAATGGCGATACTGACCGCCGAAATCGTACCGCCCTGGCTCAAACGCTTTATTCGGCCAATTCTTGATCTTCTAGTTGGTATTCCTTCCATTGTATATGGTTATCTCGGTCTGACTGTCCTCCTGCCGCTGTTGCGGCGCGCCAGCGGCGAGAGCCTTGGAGACGGTCTGCTGGCGGCGGCGCTCGTTCTGGCGCTGATGGTGCTGCCTACCATTGCCCGGATCAGTGACGATGCGATCACCGCCGTACCGGGTAAATACCGCGACGCCGCATACGCGCTCGGCTCTACCCGGCTTCAGGTCATTCTGCGCGTTGTTCTGCCAGCGGCCGGCAGGGGCATTCTAGCGGCGGTCATCCTTGGGATGACGCGGGCGATCGGCGAAACGATGGCCGTCGTAATGGTAATCGGCAACACGCCGCAGCTGGCCAAGACGCTGTTTACCCCGGCGTCGGTGCTGACAAGCAACATCGTTATGCAAATCTCCAACGTGGAATTCGACTCTACCTGGAACTATGCCCTGCATATGATGGCTTTTTTACTGCTGTTGATTTCTTTCTTGCTAATCGTGGTTATCCGCTTCTTGGGACGTAAAAGGAGGGAAGGATAATGAGCGATTTTTCCCGTACAAGGCACACAAGCTGGGCCGTCCGCCGCGATAAGCTGGCGACTTGCGGTTTTTACGGACTCGGAGCTTTGGTTATGCTGCTTATTTTCTGGCTGCTGTTTACGATTTTGAGCAAAGGGCTGCCCGGGCTTGATTTCTCATTCCTGATTCGCCAGCCCGAGGAGATCGATGCCGGCGGCGGCATCGGCCCCGTGCTGTTCAACTCTTTTTATATTTTGCTGATCTCTCTGGTTATTTCGGTTCCCATCGGGCTGGGTGCGGGAATTTATATGGCGGAGTATGCGCCGGATAACGCGTTTACCGGAGCGATGCGGATTTGCGTAGAGGCTCTGTCCTCCGTTCCATCCATCGTGTTCGGACTGCTCGGACTGGCTATTTTCGCGGAGTATTTCGGTTTAGGCCTGACCATACTCGGAGGCGGCGTCAGTCTGGCGCTGCTGAATCTGCCGATGCTGGCTCGGGTAACGGAGGAAGCGGTTCGGGCGGTTCCGAAAGAGCTGCGCGAGGCGGGCTATGCGCTTGGCCTGACCAAATTCTATTGCATCCGCAAAATTGTGCTGCCGGTGGCGCTGCCGTCTATCATCACGGGCATCTGTCTCGTTGCCGGACGGGCATTCGGGGAGTCGGCCGTAATTATTTTGACGGCGGGCCTCAGCACTTCGGGGGAAATGTGGGATTTCAATCTGCTCTCCCCGGGAGAGACGCTGGCTGTGCATTTATGGTACGTGCAGTCGGAGGCGATTGTTGAGGATGCCCGGCAGATCGCGGACAAATCCGCGGCCGTGCTCGTTATCGTCGTGCTCTTGATCAACCTGGCGTTCCGTCTGCCGCTCTGGTGGGCGAAGCGCGGGACGGGACGGCGGTAATTACGGAGTAGCCGCTAACGAAGCATAGGCCTCGGTGATCCCGTATGGAGTTTAAATCCAAGCGCAAAGAACCTTCCCGAGGGAAGGTTCTTTGTACGTCTTAATCGGGGTGCAGCCCTACGGGCTGACTGCGAAGTGGGTGCTAACGAAGCTGATGCTCCGACGAACCCCTAGGTGTTCTCATCTCCGGACGAGAAAAGGCCTTCCCAAAAGGGAAGACCTTTGACGTCCCAAGAGGGATTCGAACCCCCGACCGTGCGCTTAGAAGGCGCATGCTCTATCCAGCTGAGCTATTGGGACATAAAATACTGAAAAGCAAGCAAAAATTATAGTATCATAAAATCGACGAATATTCAACCTGTTTTTTCAAACCCGTCACAGGGTATGCTATAATCATCTACTGAGACGTTTTTGGAGAATCAGGAAGGAGGTGCCGTCATTCGAAATTCCAATTCCCCCATTAAAGAAAACATTGTGCTTTTCCCGAAAACGCTGGACTACTATCAAATTCAACTGACCGTTATGCTGGAAAGCGAACGTTACGGAGAAGCAGCTGAGCTGCTGCGTTTTTTACTGCAGTGCCAGGGGCAGGAAGAACGGCACTATGAGGAGTGGCAATCTCTGCTCGAGTGGCTGGAGGCGGCGTTTCCATATGCTTTAGAGCACAAATACATCAACGATTCTCCGGCTTATGAAGAAGATATAGGTGAACAAGAGATGGCCCGGCAGCTGGCCAAGACCAAGCTTCAAGAGGACCCGGAATACGGGAGCAAGCTGCTGCACCGGGTTATGCACGAGCCTTTATCGGAAGCGACACTGCTCGCTCTGGAACAACTGTCCCATTTTGAAGGGGATGAGGTGGATTACGCCCTGACCGACTGGGTTCAGAATCCGGGCATCCATCCTATTCTTCAATTCCGGACGCTGCAGACGCTTCGCCGGCGCGGTGTACAGGGTGCTGTGGAGTTGAAGCGCGGGCCGCAGAACATTATAGTGGACATTGATAATATTCCATTGCAGAAGGAGGATTTCCCTTCACAAATTGGCCAGGTGCTGGAACGGGTTGCGGAGCATACGGAGACGCATGAGCCCACTTTGTATTATTTTGCACAGGAACTGTGGGAGCAGTTTATCATGTCGATTTACGGTTCGGAAGCCTATCACGCGATTTTGACCGGTGAGGACGGAATTTTGGATCTATGGGCGGGAGCGCTGCATCAGACGGTTTCCGAGACGCTTAACGGAACAAGGAATGAAGAAGAGACTCGGGCGATGTACGGCATAACGGAGAGTATGCGGTTTCAGTTCGAACAAGCATACCGGATGCTGAACGGCTTTGCCGGAAAGCCTCAATAAAAGCCGCATTTCCTGGAAGTAAACGACCACAAGCTACTTGAAAAATATAATAATATTTTATATAATATAATGGTTATTCTGTGCGTGATATGTGAACCAATTTTGGAGGGGAAAGTAAACAATGAAAGCAACTTGGGAAAAAATAGAGAAGAACCTTGGCGTTCTTGAAGTTGAAGTAGACGCTGAGCGTGTAGCGAAAGCTCTCGACAAAGCCTTTAATAATGTCGTTAAAAAAGCAAATGTACCCGGCTTCCGCAAAGGTAAAGTGCCGCGGCCGATTTTTGAATCCCGTTTTGGCGTAGAAAGCCTTTACCAAGATGCCATCGACATTCTGCTGCCTGAAGCCTACGGCGAAGCGGTTGAGCAGACTGACATCTTCCCTGTAGACCGTCCTGAAGTGGATATCGAGCAGTTCGGCAAGGGACAAACCTTTAAGTTCAAAGCCACGATCACCGTTAAGCCTGAAGTAACGCTTGGCGAGTACAAAGGAATTGAAGTTCCCGCTCAACAAGCGGAAGTTACCGACGAAGAGCTGGGTGCTGAACTCAAGCGCCTGCAAGAGCGTCATGCTGAGCTCGTTGTTGTCGAAGACGCACCGGCAGCGAGCGGCGACATTGCCGTGATCGATTTTGACGGATACGTCGACGGAGAAGCTTTTGAAGGCGGCAAAGCGGAGCGCCATTCTCTGGAACTGGGAAGCAACTCCTTCATTCCTGGATTCGAGGATCAAGTCATCGGTATGGCTACCGGCGATTTCAAGGATGTCGAAGTAACTTTCCCTGAAGAATATCAAGCCGAGCATCTTGCAGGCAAACCAGCCGTATTCAAAGTGAAACTGCATGAAATCAAACGCAAGCAGCTTCCTGAACTGGACGACGAATTTGCCAAAGACGTAAGCGAGTTCGAAACGCTCGACGAATATAAGGAAGATCTGAAGAAACAACTGGAATCCCGTAAGGCCGATGAGCTGAAAGGCGTGAAGGAAAACGCTGTTGTTGACAAGGCTGCTGCCAATGCTGAAGTTGAAATTCCTCAAGCGATGATTGACAGCGAAATTCAGAACATGATCCGCGATTTCGATATGCGTCTTCGTCAGCAGGGCATGAACATGGATATGTTCCTCAGCTTCTCCGGACAAACTCAAGATGACCTGCGGGAACAAATGAAGAATGATGCTGAGCAGCGCGTTCGCAACAATCTGGTTCTTGAAGTGATCGCGAAGCAAGAGAACATTACGGTTTCTGACGAAGAATTTGAAGAAGAACTGTCCAAAATGGCAGAGACTTACAGACGTTCTCCGGAAGAGATTCGCGGCATTCTTGCAGCCAACGGTTCGCTGGACAGCTTGAAGGGCGAAATTTCGCTTCGCAAGACCATCGAGTTCCTCGTGGAGAACAGCAAAGAAGTTGAAGCTCCGGCCGAGGCTGCGGAAGCGAAATCCGAAGAAGCAAGCGCTGAATAATTATCATATAGACTTTAGAGCGTGTTAACTAGAGCGGTCCATTTTGGGCCTCATACCCAAGAGATAAGGTGCGTATATTTTGTCTACGTGCCTTATTTTTTTGAAGAGATGCCTTTCTCTAAGTGAAAAAATGACATTGCGCCTTGAACGTGTTAAAATACATCTGAAAAGGCAAGACTAATTTGTATAGAGAAATGAGGTTGGTGGCATGAGTCTGGTACCAATGGTTGTGGAATCGACGAATCGAGGAGAACGCTCTTACGACATCTACTCCCGATTGCTCAAGGACCGCATCATTTTCCTGAGCAACGCGATTGATGATGATGTTGCCAATCTGGTAATCGCCCAATTGCTGTTTCTGGCAGCCGAGGACCCTGAGAAGGATATCAACCTGTACATCAATTCGCCCGGTGGTTCTGTAACAGCCGGCATGGGTATATATGATACGATGCAATTTATCAAGCCAGATGTATCCACGATTTGCGTAGGAATGGCGGCTAGCATGGGCTCGCTTCTTTTGACGGCCGGGGCGCCCGGTAAAAGATATGCGCTATCCAACAGCGAGGTGATGATTCACCAACCGCTTGGCGGCGTTCAGGGTCAGGCGTCTGATATTTGGATTCACACGGACTGGATTCTCAAAACAAGACAGAAGCTGAATCAGATTTATGTAGAGCGCACAGGACAGCCCCTTGAAAAAATCGAGCGCGACACGGACCGTGATAACTTCATGAGCGCGGAAGAAGCAAAGGCATATGGCCTGATTGACGAGGTTCTGGCTTCACCGATCAAATCCTAAGGGGTGATTAAATGTTTAAATTTAATGATGAAAAAGGGCAGCTGAAATGCTCTTTCTGCGGAAAATCGCAGGAGCAAGTACGCAAGCTCGTAGCAGGGCCCGGCGTTTATATATGCGATGAATGTATCGAACTGTGCACGGAGATTGTAGAGGAAGAGCTCGGACATGAGGAAGAGCTGGATCTGAAGGATATTCCGAAGCCAAAGGAGATCCGCGACATTCTCGATCAGTATGTTATTGGTCAGGAACAAGCCAAGAAATCGCTGTCTGTTGCGGTGTACAACCACTACAAACGGATTAACAGCCAAAGCAAGATTGAAGATGTTGAGCTGACGAAGAGCAACATTCTGCTGCTTGGTCCGACGGGCTCGGGTAAGACGCTGCTGGCGCAGACGATGGCCAAGATTATCAATGTACCGTTCGCGATTGCGGATGCTACTTCCTTGACGGAAGCGGGCTATGTCGGCGAAGACGTCGAGAACATTCTGCTTAAGCTGATTCAAGCCGCAGACTATGATGTGGAAAAAGCCGAGCGCGGCATTATCTATATTGATGAAATTGATAAAGTGGCTCGTAAATCCGAGAACCCGTCGATTACCCGTGACGTTTCTGGCGAAGGAGTTCAGCAGGCACTGCTGAAGATCCTCGAAGGAACGGTCGCCTCGGTGCCGCCGCAGGGCGGACGGAAGCATCCGCATCAGGAATTCATTCAAATTGATACGACGAACATCCTGTTCATCGTCGGCGGTGCTTTTGACGGACTGGAACAGCTGATTAAGCGCCGTGTCGGTAAAAAGGTGATTGGCTTTAACGCATCCGAAGGCGGTCAAAAGGAACTGAAAGCCGGAGAGTATCTGTCGATGGTTCTGCCGGAGGATCTGCTGAAATTCGGTCTGATCCCCGAGTTTGTCGGCCGTCTGCCGGTCATCTCAACACTCGAGCCACTTGACGAGAAGACGCTGGTGCGTATCTTGTCCGAACCGAAGAACGCATTGACGAAGCAGTACGCCAAGCTGCTGGAAATGGATAATGTATCGCTGAAGTTCGAACCGTTGGCTCTGGAAGCCATCGCGAAGGAAGCGATCAAGCGCAATACCGGAGCGCGCGGTCTTCGCGCCATCATTGAGAGCATTATGCTTGATGTGATGTACGAAGTGCCTTCCCGCGATGACATCAAGGATTGCGTCATTACGGAGAAGGTCGTTCATGAGAAGGCGCTGCCTGAACTGAACCTCAAGAAAGACAAGAAGCAAGAGGAAAGCGCGTAATAGCTAGCCTTACAATACAGGCCTTATGTCTCCACCTTCTTCCGCCCCCCGTCTCATGCGGGAGCGAGGGGGTGGAGCTTTGGGCGTTATGGGGGAGAAACCATGTTCCTTAGACATCAGACGCGTCCAGTAAATGTGGGAGGCATCACAATCGGAGGAAATAATGAGGTTGTCATCCAAAGCATGTGTACCACTAAGACGGCAGATATTGAGGCTACGGTAGCCGAAATTCTCCGGCTTGAGGAAGCGGGCTGTCAACTGGTGCGCGTCACGGTGAATAATGAAGAGGCTGCTGCGGCCATCAAGGAAATCAAGCAACGGATTCATATTCCGCTCGTTGCGGATATTCATTTTAATTATAAGCTGGCCTTGCTCGCGATCGAGAATGGCATCGATAAGGTGCGAATTAACCCTGGCAATATTGGACGGCGCGAAAAAGTGGAAGCGGTTGTCAAGGCTTGCAAAGACAAGGGCATTCCGATTCGCATCGGCGTCAATGCCGGTTCGCTGGAGGCTCATCTGCTGGAGAAATACGGCTACCCGACGCCGGAAGCGATGGTGGAAAGCGCTCTGTACCATATCGGAATTCTGGAAGAGCTCAACTTCCATGACATTATCGTGTCATTGAAGGCTTCTGACGTTCCGATGGCAATTGAAGCCTACCGCAAAGCGGCTGAGGTCATTCCTTATCCGCTGCATCTGGGCATTACCGAATCGGGCACCCTGTTCGCCGGTACCGTGAAGAGCTCGGCAGGCATTGGCGCTCTCCTCTTCATGGGAATCGGCAATACCGTACGCATTTCGCTCAGCGCCGATCCGGTAGAGGAAGTCAAGGTGGCGCGCGAGCTACTCAAGACATTTGGCCTCATCGCGAATGCGGCCACCCTCATCTCCTGTCCGACCTGCGGAAGGCTTGACATCGATCTGTTCTCTATTGCGAATGAAGTCGAGGAGTATATCTCCAAGATCAAGGTGCCGATCAAGGTATCGGTGCTTGGCTGTGCGGTGAACGGACCCGGCGAAGCCCGCGAGGCCGACATTGGTATTGCTGGAGCACGCGGCGAAGGTCTGCTGTTCCGATACGGACAAATGATCCGCAAAGTTCCGGAGGCGGATTTGCTGACTGAGCTGAAGAAAGAAATCGATGCGATTGTGTCCCATTATGAAGCCACCGGGGAAATCCCCGGCCGCAAGGCTCATCACGAGTCCATGCAGGGAGCGGGGATATCGGAAGACTGAGCATTAAGAATCTCATAAGTTTAAGGTTGCGGTCTTTTCCCGCCAGCGGGAAGGGGCCGTGTTTTTTTCGAGCTCAGAAGCAAGTTTTAACGCAAAGCCTTCGCCTTGTTTCGCCTTGTTTTGGTAAATCCTCTCCAATGCGTTTAGCCGTTAGGGAAACGGCTATACTACCTAGTAGTACCAATGAATGGGAGGATGACTTATGGAACTGAGCATAGTGCTGATGGTCGTGCAGTTATTTTTCGCGCTGGTCATCGGCGTTTACTTTTGGAATCTGCTCCGGGGACAAAAGACAAACAAGACGGCGGTGGAGCGGGAGTCGCGCAAGGAACTGGAGAAGCTGCGGAAAATGCGGGCGATCTCGCTGACGAAGCCGCTGGCCGAGAAGACACGTCCGGCTGCGATCAAGGATATCGTTGGGCAGAAGGATGGTCTACGGGCCCTGAAGGCGGCGCTGTGTAGCGCCAACCCCCAGCACGTTATCATTTACGGCCCTCCCGGTGTGGGTAAGACGGCGGCTGCCCGCGTCGTGATGGAGGAAGCGAAAAAAAATCCGTACTCTCCTTTCAAGGCGGATTCCAAGTTTACGGAAATTGATGCCACGGCGGCACGATTTGACGAGCGGGGCATCGCAGATCCTCTGATCGGCTCCGTGCATGATCCCATTTACCAAGGAGCCGGAGCGATGGGCGTAGCGGGTGTGCCTCAACCTAAGCCGGGGGCGGTAACGAAGGCGCATGGAGGGATTTTGTTTCTGGATGAAATTGGAGAACTGCATCCCATTCAGATGAATAAGCTGCTTAAAGTGCTGGAGGACCGCAAGGTTCTGCTGGAAAGTGCATATTATAATTCGGAGGACAGCAATACGCCGGCTTATATCCACGACATTTTCCAGAATGGCCTGCCCGCTGATTTCCGGCTGGTTGGCGCGACTACACGCTCGCCTCAGGAGATTTCTCCTGCGCTCCGTTCGCGCTGCATGGAAATCTATTTCCGGCCGCTGCTTCCGGATGAAATTTCGCTTATCACCCGGGACGCGATTCAGAAAATCGGGCTAAAGCCAAGCCCGGACGCCGTCTCTGTTGTCCAGAAGTATGCTACGAACGGGCGCGAGGCGGTCAATATGGTTCAGCTCGCGGCAGGCCTTGCGCTTACGGAACAAAAAGAAACTATAAGCGCGGCCGATGTGGAATGGGTAGCGGGCAGCAGCCAGCTGCCGCTGCGCACCGAGCGCAAGATTCCTTCCGAGCCCCAAGTAGGGCTCGTGAACGGGCTGGCGGTCTGCGGTCCGGGAATGGGTACGCTGCTTGAGATCGAAGTCTCGGCGGCTCCTGCCGCGAATGGAGCAGGCAGATTGAATATTACCGGGGTTGTCGATGAAGAAGAAATCGGCGGCGGCTCACGTACGCTTCGCCGCAAGAGCATGGCTAAGGGATCGGTTGAGAACGTCCTGACCGTTCTGCGCTCCATGAACCTTTCACCTGACAGCTATGATCTGCATGTGAATTTTCCGGGCGGCACCCCCATCGACGGGCCTTCGGCCGGGCTCGCAATGGCCGTTGCGATTGTGTCGGCAATCCGGGGTCTGCCGGTGGACAATACGGTAGCAATGACCGGGGAGATTGGCATTCGCGGCAGGGTGAAGCCGGTCGGCGGCGTAGTAGCGAAGGTGGAGGCGGCTTTGCAGGCCGGCGCCACGACGGTGCTCGTGCCCAAAGACAATTGGCAATCACTGTTCGCCGATTTGGCGCAGGTGCGCGTCGTTCCTATTGAGACCGTGGAAGAGGCATTCCGCCTTCTGTTCGGCGCCCATCTCGAAGATGTCCGACTGTCCGCCGTTGCCGGAGACACTTTTGCGGCGTCTCCGGCGCTGCTTAAGGCGGATGCTTCGGGAGAAAGCGCCAATCTATAAAACCGTGCCAATTTCTCAAGCTGCCGGTCGGTTCCGGGATCGGTTTATGCAACTTCTGCGCCAACTGGCCGCCTTGTGTGCGGTCAGTTGGTGTTTTGATGGCGCTTTTGATAAAATAAAGAACAAAAGAAATGACATACACGAGAGCGATTGGAGGTTCGAAAGCGATGGTATCCAAACAGACAAAAGGTCGTCGTTTTCCTTTATTGCCGCTCAGGGGTCTCCTTGTGTACCCAAGCATGGTCCTTCATTTGGATGTGGGTCGCGAGAAGTCAGTTAAAGCGCTGGAAAAAGCGATGGTCGAAGATAATCTGATCCTCCTCTGTTCTCAATCGGAAGTCAATATTGAAGAGCCGGGTCAAGAAGATATTTTTCGGGTGGGTACAGTTGCGAATGTGCGGCAGATGCTGAAGCTCCCCAACGGCACGATTCGTGTGCTTGTGGAGGGCGTTGAACGGGCCGAGATCATACACTATTTGGATAATGAGGAATATTACGAGGTCATGGCACGCGAGCTTCCCGAGCAGCCTGACGATGATCCGGAAAGTGACGCGCTGATGCGCACTGTGCTGAACCAATTCGAGCATTATATTACCTTATCCAAAAAGGTAACGCCGGAGACGCTCGCGGCCGTATCGGACATCGAGGAGCCCGGGCGCCTTGCCGATGTCATTACAAGCCATCTTGTGCTGAAGATCAAGGATAAGCAGGAAATTCTTGAGACGATCGACGTGCGCAAGCGTCTGGAGAAGCTGCTTGATATTCTGGGCAACGAGCGCGAGGTGCTGGAGCTGGAACGCAAGATTAACCAGCGCGTCAAGAAGCAGATGGAAAAGACGCAGAAGGAATACTACTTGCGCGAGCAGATGAAGGCGATCCAGAAGGAGCTTGGCGACAAAGAAGGCCGGGCCGGTGAAGCCGAGGAGCTGCGCGCCCAGGCGGAGGAGAAAGATCTGCCGGAGCGGGTCAAAGAGAAGATTGACAAGGAAATCGACCGGCTTGAGAAAATGCCTGCGAGCTCCGCAGAAGGCGGGGTTATCCGCAATTACGTGGAAATGCTGCTCAGCCTTCCCTGGAATGAATTTACCGAGGATGATCTGGACATCGCCAAGGCCGAGCAAGTGCTCGACGAAGATCACTACGGGCTGGATAAGCCGAAAGAGCGGGTGCTGGAATATCTGGCCGTCCAGAAGCTTGTCAAAAAGCTGAAAGGCCCGATCCTCTGTCTTGTCGGCCCTCCGGGGGTCGGCAAAACTTCGCTGGCGCGTTCGATCGCACGCTCCTTGAACCGCAAGTTCGTCCGCATCTCCCTCGGCGGCGTGCGGGATGAGGCGGAGATTCGCGGCCACCGCCGCACCTATGTCGGCGCGATGCCCGGACGGATCATCCAGGGCATGAAGACGGCGGGTTCGCTTAATCCCGTCTTTCTGCTTGATGAGATCGACAAGATGGCTTCCGATTTCCGCGGTGACCCTTCTGCGGCGCTGCTGGAAGTTCTGGACCCGGAACAGAACAACACGTTCAGTGATCACTTTGTTGAAATTCCGTTCGATCTGTCGAATGTCATGTTCGTGACGACGGCCAATGCCGTGCACAATATCCCTCGTCCGCTGCTTGACCGGATGGAGATGCTGTACATCCCCGGCTACACGGAGCTTGAGAAGCTGCAAATCGCAAACCGCTATCTGCTGCCGAAGCAGATGAAGAATCACGGTCTGGAAGAAGGCCAACTGACGATTGAGGAAGGTACGCTGCTGTCAGTCATCCGGGAATACACGAGGGAATCCGGTGTCCGGAACCTGGAACAGCAGGTTGCTGCGCTCTGCCGAAAGGCGGCCAAGCAGATTGTGTCGAGAGAGAAGGAGAGCGTCAGCATCTCCCCCGCCGATATCAAGGATTACCTGGGAACGGCCAAATACCGTTACGGGATGGCGGAGCTGGAAGATCAAATCGGTACGGTAACCGGCTTGGCCTGGACAGAAGTGGGCGGAGATACGCTGCTGATTGAAGTAACGGTCGTTCCGGGGAGCGGCAAGCTTATTTTGACCGGTCAGCTAGGCGACGTTATGAAGGAGTCGGCGCAGGCCGCCTTCAGCTATACACGTTCCAAGGCGGAAGAGTTTGGCATCCCGTCTGATTTTTACGAAAAGAATGACATTCATATCCACATTCCCGAAGGAGCGATACCGAAGGATGGGCCTTCGGCGGGCATTACGATTGCAACCGCACTTGTATCGGCCCTCACGAAGCGCCAAGTCTCGAAGGATGTTGCGATGACGGGAGAGATCACGCTGCGCGGGCGGGTGCTGCCGATTGGCGGACTTAAGGAGAAATCGCTTGCCGCCCATCGCGCGGGCTACAAGAAAATTCTGCTCCCCAAAGATAACGAGCGGGATTTGAAGGAAATTCCCGAGAGCGTGAAGAACGACGTGGAATTTGTGCCGGTCTCACATATGGATCAGGTGCTGCATCACGCGCTTGTGGCCAAGATCGCGGATCAGGCTGTCCAAAGTTTGCAATAGGTATTTAGAAAGGAAGTCAGATGAAAGTAACCAAAGCCGAGTTTGTCATCAGTGCCGTCGGCCCGAATCAATACCCTGAGGACGCCTTGCCGGAGATTGCTCTGGCAGGGCGCTCCAATGTGGGGAAGTCGTCCCTGATCAACCGAATGATTAGCCGTAAAAATCTGGCCCGCACCAGTTCCACCCCGGGCAAGACGCAGCACATGAACTATTACCGCATTAATGATACGATGTATTATGTCGATTTTCCCGGCTACGGTTACGCCAAAGTATCCAAGGTCCAACGGGCGGCCTGGGGCAAGATGGTAGAGAAGTATTTGGCCGAACGCGAGACGCTCAAGCTGGTGCTGCTCGTGGTTGACCTGCGCCATCCTCCAACCGCAGACGACAGGATGATGCATGAATGGCTGAAGCACTATGACATCCCGATGTGCGTCGTCGCAACCAAAGCGGATAAAATTCCGAAGACCCGTCTGCCAAGGCATATCAAGATTGTGAAAGAGACGCTCGGGATTCTTCCCGGCGAAAGCTTTATCCCTTTCTCTTCGGAGCTCGGTCTTGGAAGAGACGAGCTGTGGGCGCTGATTGAAAGCCGGATTGCTTCCGGAGAGCAAGCAGAGGAAGAACAGGATAAAGAGAACCGCAGCTGAAGGCTACCCGATCTATTTCGTAAACGTCAGGCTGCTCTGGAATACAGCGAATTATTACCTAAAACATTTGATAACCATGCGTAGGCGTGGTTATTTTTTACTTTTTTGCTTGTTTATAATTATTCTAATTTCATATATAATTCATAAAGAGACAAAAGAAATATCTCGTCGTGTGATATACTTAACATAGTGATTGTATATGATGTGATTTGGTATTCTGTGGAATACAAATATTTGTTATGCAAATGCTTATATACAGCAACGAATTAAGACTAGGATGGTGAACTTATAGATGCACATCGTCGCCGTTGGCTTGAACTACCGTACAGCGCCTGTCGAGGTGAGGGAGCAGTTTGCTTTTGCGGAACAGGATCTGCCGGCAGCGCTTCATCAGCTGATGCGGACGAAGAGCGTGCTGGAAGGGGTCATCGTCGCCACCTGCAACCGTACGGAAATTTACGTGGTTGTGGACCGTCTTCATATGTGCGGACATTTTCTCCGCAGCTTTATGGAGCAGTGGTTCGGCGTAAAGAGCGAACAATTTACACAGCATATGTATAAATACGAGGACGAGCAAGCGGTCCAGCATCTGTTCCGGGTGACCTGCGGGCTGGATTCGATGGTGATCGGCGAGACGCAGATTCTGGGTCAGGTTCGCAGCGCCTTTTTGACCGCTCAGAGTGAGGGCGCTACGGGAACGTGGTTCAACCGGCTGTTCAAGCAAGCGGTGACGGTAGGCAAACGGGCGCACAGCGAGACGTCGATCGGCGAGAGCGCGGTATCGGTCAGCTATGCGGCGGTTGAGCTCGGCAAGCGTATCTTCGGCATGTTCACCGGCAAAAAGGTGCTGATCCTCGGCGCGGGCAAAATGAGCGAGCTGACGGTCAAGCATCTGTACGCGAGCGGAGCGGCAGAAGTGATTGTTGCGAACCGCACCCTTGCGCGCGCTGCGGAGCTAGCGGAGAAGTTCGCGGGCCGTCCGTGCACGCTGGAAGAAGCGGCTTCGCGTCTGCACGAGTTCGATATCGTAATCAGCTCGACTGGGGCGGAAGGCTACGTACTGACGGCGGACAGAATCGCGGAAAGCATGAAGAACCGCCAGTCGCGTCCGCTGTTCATGATTGACATTGCGGTCCCGCGCGACATTGATCCGTCAGCGTCCGAGCTTCCGAATGTGTTTCTGTATGACATTGACGATTTGGAGGGCATCGTGGAGAGCAATATGGAGATGCGGCGCGGCGAAGCCGCGAAGATCGAAAGGCTGATTGCGGAGGAGAGCGATAATTTCCAGCACTGGCTTAAGACGCTGGGCGTGCAGCCGGTCATCCGGGCGCTGCAGGAGAAATCGAGCGCTATACATGAAGAAACGCTGGAGAGCTTATTCAATAAGTTGCCTGAGCTGGACGAGCATCAGCGCAAGATTATCCGCCGTCTGACCAAGAGCATTGTGAACCAGATGATGCATGATCCGATTAATGTGATCAAAGAAATGTCCGGCGATAAGAACGGAAACGAAGCGCTGGAGTTTTTTACGAAGATTTTTGCGCTTGAAGACCGGCTAGAGCCCGAATCGGAAAAAGGGAGCGCTGCTCCCGAGAGAAACCGCAAACCGGCGGACACGCTGTCCGGCAGCGGAAACGCCGCTCTGCCGAAGAGCGCTTTTGCTCCGGCAAGCCTCTAGAAGGAGGATAGCGGTATGCGTTACCTGAATGGAATATATGACGCAGCCTTGCTGCTGTATGCCCTGAGCCTGCTGTTTTATTTCCTGGATTGCCTTGAACGGAATCCTGATCGGAAGCGGTTAGGCACGGGGCTTCTTGTTTTTGTCAGCCTGCTGCAGTCCGCGTGTCTTGGCATACGCTTTTACGAGGAGCAGGGGCTGCCGATTTTTACGCCGTACGATTTTCTGTTCTGGTTCTCCTTCAGCATCGTGCTGATCTCGCTAACCCATTCCTTTATGCGGCGTTCCGAGTTCACGGTATTGCTGCTTAGTGTAGCGGGGTTCAGCGCTTTTTTCCTTAACCGGGTGTGGCTGACGGCGGAGGATCATACGCTTCAGAGCTGGAAAGCGGTGCACGGCTGGCTGGCTATGCATATTATTTTCGCCAACTTGAGCTTTGCAGCGCTGACGCTGGGTGCTGTGTTCGGAGTGATGTACCTATTCCTGCATACCAGGCTGAAAAGCAAGAAATGGAATGACAGGGTCCGGCGGCTGCCAAGTCTGGAGATTCTGGACAAATATGCCTACACTTCCGTGCTTGCCGGGACGCCGCTGCTTGCTGTGTCGCTTATAGTAGCCGGGATCTCGATTGTCTCCGAAGGGCGTCTGCCGCTGTTTCAGGATTTAAAAGTGCTGTCCACGCTTATCGGGCTCGGCATTTATATATCCTATCTTATATTTAAGCGTTTTGGCCGGCGCAGCGGAATTGTCATGGCGCGCTGGGCGGTCTCGGGCTACGGATTTATCATCCTTAATTTTTTGCTGAATTCGTGGTCCGATTTTCATCGTTGGGGCGGGGGCTGAGATGATATGACGGTGTATTTGCCGATTATGCTGAATTGCAGCGACAAGCATTGTGTAGTGGTCGGAGGAGGAAAGGTAGCGGAGCGCAAGACGCTGGGGCTGCTGGAGGCCGGGGCGGCGGTAACGATTATTAGCCCTGCCCTGACGCCGCGGCTGGCGGAACTGTCGGACAACGCATCGGTGGTTTGGCTGAACCGCAACTATGCTCCCGGGGATGCCCGAGGAGCTTTTCTTGTCTATGCGGCAACCGACGATCCGGCGGTTAACGAGGAAGTGGCGCGCGAAGCGGACAGTCTGGGTGTACCGGTCAATGTAGGCAGCCATGCGGAGGCTGGAAGCTTCATTACGCCGGGCGTGCTTCGCCGGGGCCGTCTGACGGTGGCGGTGTCGACCTCGGGTGCGGGACCCGGTATTACCGCAGAAATCTCGAAGCTGCTTGAAGAAATGCTAGGTGAAGAGTATGAAGTCTATCTGGATTTTATATATGAAATGCGCCAGGAGATCAAGCGGCAGGAACGGTCGCCGGAGGTCCGGAAGCGTCTGCTGAAAAGGCTCGGGACATTAAATGTGCTGGATGAAATCAGGGGCGGCGCTTTTACAGCATGGGATTCGGAACAGATCAAGACCTGGATCGCACAACATCGGGAGGAATAAAAGAATGCGAACGATTATTGTAGGCAGCAGACAAAGCGCGCTGGCATTGACACAGACCGGCCAGGTCATTGACGATTTGAAGCGGCTCTGCGCGGAGCATGGGTTCCCTTTTACATTTGAGGTGAAAAAAATCGTCACCAAAGGCGACCGCATCCTTGATGTTACGCTGTCCAAGGTGGGCGGCAAAGGGCTGTTCGTCAAAGAAATCGAGCAGGCTATGCTGGAACGGGAGATCGACATGGCTGTGCACAGCATGAAGGATATGCCCTCCGAGCTGCCGTCGGGTCTCGTTAACGGCGCGGTTCCCCGGCGCGTCGATCCCAGAGACTGCCTGATTACCCGCAGCGGCCAGGGTCTAGCCGATCTTCCTTCGGGAGCGCGGGTCGGCACAAGCAGTCTGCGCCGTTCCAGCCAGCTGGCGGCGCTGCGGCCGGATCTCGTGATTGAACCGGTGCGCGGCAACATCGATTCCAGGCTGCGGAAGCTTGAGAGCGGCGAGTACGACGCGATTCTGCTGGCGGCGGCTGGCCTGACCCGAATGGGCTGGCAGGACCGTGTGACGGCTTACCTGCTGCCCGAGGAATGTCTGCCCGCTGTGGGGCAGGGCGCGCTGGGTATCGAATGCCGAGAAGAGGATGGCGAGCTGCGGCGGCTGCTTTCATTGTATAATGATGAAGAGACTGCGCTCACGGTAGCTGCGGAACGCCGTTTTCTCGGCGTGCTGAACGGCGGCTGCCAAGTGCCGATCGGCGCTTTTGCCACACTTGAGAGCAGCGGAGAGGATAGCGCGGAGAAGGCGGCGGGCAGCCGGAGCATCACGCTTACCGGTATGGTCGGAACGCCGGATGGCGCTGTGATTTTGAAAGAGAGCTGCACGGGCACCGACCCGGTTCAGGTGGGCGAAGAGACGGCGAGACGGTTGATTGCCAAGGGAGCGGAGAAGATTTTGGCAGAGCTAAGGGGTTGAGTTGAGAGAATGGTAGGCAAAGTGTATTTGGTGGGCGCGGGCCCTGGGGATGCAAAGCTCATCACGATTAAAGGCATGGAGTGTATCAAAAAAGCGGATGTGCTGGTCTATGACCGGCTGGCAAGTCCCAGGCTGCTGAAATGGATGCCCCCCGGCGGAGAAAAGATTTATGTGGGCAAGCTTCCGGACCGGCACACGATGAAGCAGGAGGAGATTAATCAGCTGCTCGTCGATCTGGCGCTTCAGGGCAAGACGGTAGTACGGTTAAAAGGCGGCGATCCGACGATTTTTGGCCGGGTGGGCGAGGAAGCGGAGCTGCTGCGCAGAAACGGCATTTCCTACGAAATCGTTCCGGGTATCACGTCGGCGATCAGTGTGCCGGCTTATGCCGGCATCCCGGTTACCCACCGCGATTACGCTTCTTCGCTGTCGATTATTACCGGGCACGAAAGCCCGGACAAGCTGGACCGTTCGATTCATTGGGATAAAGTAACGAATGCCACGGGCACGCTTGTTTTCCTAATGGGGGTCGCCAAAATCGGCTATATCAGCGGCAATCTGATCAAGCACGGCCGCCCGCCGGAGACGCCGGTGGCGCTGGTGCGCTGGGGGACGCGCGCGGAGCAGGAGACGCTGGTTGGCACGCTCGCCGATATTGAAGAGAAAGTGAAGGCGGCGAATTTCGAGTCGCCGGCCGTTATCGTCGTCGGCGATGTGGTGAAGCAGCGGGAGGAGCTGAAATGGGCCGAGGAGCTGCCGCTGTTCGGCAAGCGGATTCTTGTCACCCGGGCGCGCAGCCAGGCCAGTGAACTGGTGGACCGGATTGAGGAACTGGGCGGAGAGCCTTACGAATTTCCGGTTATCGAGACGATTATGCCGGAGAGTGTTGAGAAGCGGCAGGCGATTGCCTCGGCGCTCACAAAGCTTCCGGAATATGATTGGGTGTTCTTTACGAGTGTAAACGGAGTGGAGTTCTTTTTCCGCCATCTGGCAGAGCTTAAAGCGGACATTCGCGGCCTGTCCCGCGCCCGTATCGCCGCCGTCGGTCCTGCGACTGCCGAAGCGCTCGCCCAGCGCGGCCTTGTGGCCGAAGAGCTGCCGGCAAGGTTCCAGGCGGAGGGGCTGATCGAAGCGCACGGCGACCGGCTGCTGCCCGGGCAGAAGGCACTGCTGCCGCGCGGCGATCTGGCAAGGGACTGGCTTCCGCAGAAGCTGACTGAGCTGGGGCTTGCGGTCACGGAGATCGATACGTACGAAACGATCGTTACCGGAGAGGATGACATAGAGCTTATGAAGCTGCTGGAGGAGGGACGGATTCATGCCGTTACCTTTACCAGTTCCTCCACCGTGCGTAATTTCCTTGATATCCTGAACAGGATGGGACTAACGGACCCGCTGCCTTTACTGGAGAACGTCAAGATGGCCTGCATCGGTCCGATCACGCAGCAGACGGCAGTGGAAGCCGGGCTGACTCCCGGATTGCTGGCGGAGGAGGCGACGATCGACTCGCTGGTGAATGAGCTGTGCCGCTGGAATGAACAGACGCGGAACCGGTAAAAGCTGTAGTCCGGAATTGGTATAAATGTTTTGGTTATTTGCAGCAGCCTGGCCCGATATGCGTGCGCCGGGCTGTTTGATGTTGGTATTGATACCGGCCTGCGCTTGTTTGTCTTCGTTCCTTGTATGAAATCCTTCAGATGTGTTATTATATAGGAACAAACGTTCCTGTATGGAGGGTTGAGAATGCCGAAGACATACGAACCGGTAACATCGAAGACGGGAATGACACGTGTGAAAGAGGAACGAATGCCTTTCGGCTGGTCGGTCAATCCGTACCGGGGGTGCGCACATGGCTGCAGCTTCTGTTTTGCCAGAGGGTTTCAAGGATTTATCGATAAAAAAGCGGATGACGAGTTCCAAAATCATATCCTGCTCAAGACGAACGTGGCGGAAGCGCTGGAGGCGCAGCTGTCGGGTTTGGCCCGCAAATTCAGGTACGATCTTGCAGCGATGAGAAATGAAGTGGGCGAGGTCATGATCGGGACGGCGACCGATCCTTATCAGCCGGTAGAGAGCAGAACGAAGCTAACCCGAAAATGTCTGCTGGTGCTGGCGAAGTACGGTATACGGACCTCGGTGACCACCCGATCTCCTCTGATCCTGCGCGACTTGGATTTGCTTGAGAATATGCATACTTTGTCGGTTAATATCAGCATCAATACGTTGAATGACGGGCTTGCGCGCAGGCTGGAGCCGGAATCTCCCCTGCCGTCCAAGAGGCTGGATACGGTTCAAAAGCTGACGGAACGGGGGATCAGGACGGCCGTATTTATCGCGCCGATTCTTCCGTTTCTGACCGATGAGCCGGGCGAGCTTGAAGCGCTGTTCGCTGCTGCGGCGGACCTCGGAGCGGAATCGGTCATGACTTCGCTGCTGCGTCTTTCCCGGGATGTAAAAGGCTGGTACTTCCGTACGCTTAAAGAACAGTTCCCGGATAAGCTGGAGCTGTACCGGAGACTGTATGCGGACGGGGGCTATGCTGAGTCGGGATACCGCGAGAATATGTCCCAGCTTCTGGACGAGCTGCACCGTAAATACGGTCCAAGGTTCCGTTCTGTGCCTGAAAGGACCGCAGTATGGGAGGATTACCGTACAGGGGAAGAACCGAAGCGGTCCGGATTGGCCGAAATCGCCGGGGAGCCGCCGATTGAGCAGCTGTCCTTCCCGTTTTAAGCAGCGGCGGAGCTGGTTCGGACCATAGGGTAGACCATTGGGCAGGATTTTACATCGGGAGCGAACCTGCTGTACCCCGGCTCTTTTGGCGGACTTGGCAATCGGTCGGGCCCGCATCAGATAGGGGTTACTTACAATCACCTGTAAAAGGGGCAAGGATGCTTTTTCCAACAGGCTGCGGTAAAATTAAAGGGTTAGACAATGGTTGGAAATTAATTATAGAGATGAGGGATTGGCATGAAGAAACGCGAATTGGGCAAATCCGGTCTTGAGGTTTCCGCTCTTGGTCTCGGTTGTATGGGCATGTCCGAATTCTACGGCAGCCTCGACGAAGATGAATCCATCCGCACGATCCACCGGGCGATTGAGATGGGTGTTACATTCCTCGATACGGCGGATATGTACGGAGTCGGCAGAAATGAGGAACTGGTCGGACGGGCGATCAAGGGTCAGAGGGACAGCGTCATACTGGCCACGAAGTTCGGCAATGTGCGCGCGGCTGACGGAACGCCGCTTGGAATCAACGGCCGTCCCGAATATGTGAAGCAAGCGTGCGACGCCAGCCTGAAGCGTCTTGGTGTCGATCATATCGATCTCTATTATCAGCACCGGGTCGATCCCAATACCCCAATTGAAGAAACGGTTGGCGCCATGGCCGATCTTGTGCAAGCCGGCAAGGTCCGGTTTCTCGGATTGTCCGAGGCATCGCCCCGGACGATAGCCAAAGCGCATGCCGTTCATCCGATTGCCGCGCTGCAGACGGAATACTCGCTGTGGAGCCGGGAGGTTGAGGATGAGATTCTTCCGCTCTGCCGGGAGCTCGGCATTGGCTTTGTGGCGTACAGTCCGCTGGGAAGAGGGTTTTTGACCGGTCAAATCAAATCTTTCGACGACTTGGAAGAGAACGACTACCGGAGATTCGCTCCAAGATTCCAAGGGGACAACTTCCGCAAGAATCTTGATCTGGTGGAACGCATCCATGAGATCGCCAAGGAAAAAGGCTGCTCGTCCTCTCAATTGGCGCTGGCCTGGCTGCTCAGCCGCGGAGACGACATCGTGCCGATTCCCGGAACGAAGCGGAGATCCTACCTGGAAGAGAACGCCGGTGCGCTTGACGTAACGCTCAGCCAGGATGAACTGCGCCGGATCGACGAAGCTGCGCCGATAGGGGCGGCGGCCGGATTTCGGTATCCTGAAGCTTCGATGAAAGTTATCGATAAATAACGCCGCAATCATCGAATATTATAAGTTTCACAGTTGTTCGTGTGATATACTTAACAAAGAAACTGCCAATAATACGTTATGAGTGGTGAGTGGACTGGCTTATTTGCGAGGTCCCTTTGGATAGGTGCCGCCTTGGCATTCCAACCCTGAGCCGGCTGTTGCCTTTTGCGAGCGCCAAGGCGCTGCCTGCGAGGGAGGCGGCCTGCCGGGGTTTCTTGCTGTTTTGGGGAGTGAATCTTTCTGAACGGGGCTTCGGCAAGGACGGTCTGCCTTCCTTGATATCTTATTTCTTCCGCTTGCAGCGGATGGCAAGAGTGGATTTGCTTACAATAAGTGCAATAGCAGCTCGAATTTGGCCCATTGTTCTTACAACAGAGCCGAGCCTGCGGCTTTGCAATCATATTTTTCATTTAGGAGGAAGTTGAATGGCTTTTCCGATTGTGCGGCACCGCCGCTTGCGCGCTTCCGCCGGTATTCGCGGAATGGTGCGCGAGACCGTGCTGAATCCGCTGGATTTGATACAGCCGATATTTGTTACATATGGAACCGGAATTAAAAGAGAGATCGCTTCTATGCCGGGCGTCTATCATTTCTCGCTTGACATGCTGAAGGAGGAAGTGGATGAAATCGTCTCCCTCGGCATACCCGCCGTTCTGCTGTTCGGTATTCCCGAGACGAAGGACGCTGTGGGTTCTTCCGGATTTGACGAGAACGGAATCGTGCAGGAGGCGACGCGACTGATTAAAGAGTGGTATCCCGAACTACTTGTTGTCGCCGATACCTGCCTGTGCGAGTTCACAGACCACGGCCACTGCGGTATGGTGCATACTCATACTGTGGACGGCGTCCTGCACGGCGATGTGATAAATGACGCTTCGCTTGAGTTGCTCACCCGTACGGCGGTGTCGCAGGCGAAGGCCGGTGCGGACATCATCGCGCCATCGAACATGATGGATGGATTCGTGCAGGCGATTCGCGCCGGGCTGGATGAGGCCGGGTTCGAGCATGTGCCGATCATGTCCTATTCGGTTAAATACGCTTCCGCTTTCTACGGACCGTTCCGGGAGGCGGCGGATTCGGCGCCGCAGTTCGGCGACCGGAAGACTTACCAGATGGACCCGGCGAATGTTCGCGAAGCGATCCGTGAAGCGGAGAGCGACGTGCTGGAAGGCGCCGACATGCTGATGGTGAAGCCCGCGCTCGCTTATATGGACGTTATCCGCGTTATCCGCGAGCAATTTGATCTTCCGCTCGTCGCCTATAATGTCAGCGGCGAATACTCGATGGTCAAGGCGGCTGCGCAGCAGGGCTGGATCAATGAGAAAGCGATTGTTCTGGAGCTTCTGACAGGACTGAAGCGTGCAGGGGCCGATACCATCATAACGTACCACGCGAAGGACTCGGTTCGCTGGCTGCGCGGGGAATAGAACGGCAGATTCCAAGACAGGAGGAATGAAGTGTGGGTAAGGAAAGGATCGCCCGGAGAGAGGAAGCTTCCCGGGCCGCCTTTGAAGAGGCGAAGCATTATATTCCCGGCGGGGTGAACAGCCCGGTTCGGGCGTTCAGGTCGGTTGGTTTGACTCCGGTGTATGTGGAACGCGGGGAAGGCTCCCGGATCTATGATATTGACGGCAACAGCTTTATCGATTATGTCTGCTCCTGGGGACCGCTCATTATGGGCCATGCCCATCCGGAAGTCGTCAAAGCGCTGCATGAAACGGCGGCCAAAGGAACGAGCTTTGGCGCGCCGACGCTGCTGGAGACGGAAATGGCCAAGACGGTTGTGGAGCGCGTCGAGTCCGTGGATATCGTGCGTATGGTAAACTCCGGCACGGAAGCGACCATGAGCGCGATTCGTCTGGCTCGCGGATATACGGGAAGGAATAAAATCCTGAAATTTGAGGGCTCCTATCACGGTCATGGCGACAGTCTGCTGATCAAAGCCGGTTCCGGCGTTGCGACGCTTGGGCTGCCGGACAGTCCGGGGGTGCCGGAAGGCATAGCCTCGAACACGATTGCGGTGCCGTACAACAGCCTGGAATCGGTCGAGCTGGCCTTCGAGCGTTACGGCAACGATATCGCGGCTGTCATTGTCGAGCCGATTGCTGGAAATATGGGCGTTGTCCCGCCTGCCAACGGATTTCTGGAAGGCTTGCGCAAAATCACTGAGGACTATGGCGCTTTGCTTGTGTTTGACGAGGTGATGACCGGTTTCCGCGTGAACCGGGGCTGCGCACAGGGCCTGTTCGGCATCCGGCCGGACCTGACCTGCTTCGGGAAGGTGATCGGCGGCGGACTTCCTGTCGGCGCCTATGGCGGACGCCGGGAGATTATGGATCAGATCGCGCCTACCGGCCCGATTTACCAGGCGGGCACGCTCAGCGGCAATCCGCTGGCGATGGCGGCGGGTCTTACGACGCTGAAGCTGTTGACGCCGGAAGTTTACGACCGTCTGGAAAGCCTTGGCGCGCGGCTGGAAGCAGGGCTTAAGGCCAATGCGGAAGAAGCCGGAATTCCGCTGACCGTAAACCGGGTCGGCTCGATGGTGTGCCCGTTCTTTACGGCGGAGCCGGTAACCAACTACGATAACGCGAAGAGCAGCGATGTAAACCGTTTCCGCGCCTACTTCGGTAAAATGCTGGAACAGGGAATAAGCCTGCCGCCTTCGCAATTTGAGGGCATGTTTATTTCGGCGGTGCACAGCGAGCAGGATATCGATGACACAATTGAGGCTCACCGCGCCGCATTGAAGGCGCTGTGAAGCCGGGCGAACCTGTGAGGAAGCCCGGCTGGGTCCGCCGAGGGGAATGGCTGGAGACGACGCCCGGCCGCAGGGTGACTGCTGCGGAGGACACTGGTGCAGCCATTGACCGATGGCTTAGGGAGACGGCGGGAATGCCGGACAAGCTGCTTGCCCGGCTTCACCGTGAGGGGGGTATCCAGTGGAGGGGTGACCGGCTGAGGCTGGCGCTCTTTCCGCCCAGAGAACCAGGGATTGAACCGGTCTGGCATGAGCTTGAGGTGCTGTACGAGGATGATTTCTGCCTTATCGTCCATAAGCCTGCTGGCATAGCGGTTCATCCGGACGGAAGCGGAAATGGCGTGACGCTGGACCATGCGGTCGCCGCCCATTACGCCGCCTCCGGCGAGAACTGCGCCGTGCGGCATATCCATCGGCTGGATAAGGAAACGACCGGACCGGTGCTGTATGCGAAGAATGAATTTGCGCAAACGGTTCTGGACGAGGCCATGCGCGCCAAGGCTATTTCCCGCCGGTATGCCGCCATTGTCCAGGGCGAGGTGCCGCATTCGCTGACCGTGATCGATCTGCCGATCGGCCGCGACCGCCACCATGCCTCGCGCCGGAGGGTGTCTCCCGGCGGACAGCATGCCGTAACCCGGATTGTCGGCAGCGAGGTGTGGACGGGTGCTTCTCTGGTGCAGATCGAGCTGGAGACAGGCAGAACGCACCAAATCCGGGTGCATTTAAGCCATGTGGGGCATCCCTTATATGGAGATGCGCTGTATGGCGGGCCGATGGCGCCGGAAGTGAATGGAACCCGTCCGCTGCTGCGGCAGGCGCTGCACGGGGAAACCTTGCGCTTTGCGCATCCGTGGAGCGGGGAGGCGCTTGAAGTTGCCGATCCCTGGCCGGAGGATATGCTCCTGCTGCGGAATGCCCTTAGCGGCCGCATCGGGTAAACAAGCAAAAAGGATCAGAAGCGCGTCAGCCAAGCTGCCGATTGCTTCCGATCCTTTTTTTATTCCTACGAGAAACGGTACTTAAAAACGATACTCGTATCGCCACCTCGGAAGCTTAAGCTGCTAAAAGGACGGCGGAGCCGTTTCTTCTCGTAGGGCTTATGTTATACGAGCCGGATATCAAGCAGCTCATACTCGATCACGCCTGCAGGCGCATCCACCTTGATGACGCTGCCGGCTTTTTTGCCGATAAGCTCTTTGCCCAAGGGACTTTCATACGAAATTTTATTCTGGGCCACATCGGCCTCGGCGGGGCTGACAATCCGGTATTCGACTTTCTCCGAGAACTCAACATCATTCAGCACGACAATCGAGCCAATGGCGACGGAGGTAACGTCTAAACTGTCTGCATCAACGACACGGGCGTACTTCAACATGTTCTCCACCTGCTTGATTCGTGTCTCCATAAATGCCTGATCGTCCTTGGCGGAATGATACTCGCTGTTTTCCTTGAGGTCGCCATAGCTGATTGCCACCTTCAGACGCTCTGCCAGTTCCTTGCGTTTGACTGTTTTAAGCTCTTTAAGCTCTTCCTCCAGTTGGGCAAAGCCCTCCGGTGTCAGAATGATTTCATCTTCCTTGTTAGCCATTTTGATCACTACTCCCAATTTGTCGCTTTTAACTCTATTGTACCCTATATGAGGGTGTATGTGATAATGGGCTATTCCATTCCGGCGTTTTCGGGCAGATTGTCATGTGTCCTTTTTAGAAGCATATACATGGGGAGAGTAACATTTTGGGCTTATGCTCCGGGTCTGTTCCGGGGTTAGATTATGCCAAAAAGGAGGACATTTCCCGTGTTTGACCAGTCCCACGGCCTGCGGTTTGATATTTACGAACGCATTCACCTGCCTCAAGACCTTCCGGGGATCGCCGCACTGGAAGAGGTTGAGCTGCTGCCGGATATTCAGGTCACTCAACGCGAGGACCGGGCGGAGCTGCATGGACAGCTGCTGCTGACGGGCCTTTACCGGAGCGAAGACGACAGAACGAACCATTTGGAACATTCCATTCCAGTTGAAATTACAGTGCCTCTAGCCCGGGTGAACTCGCTTGAAGAGATCGGGGTGGAAATTGAAAATTTCGACATTGACCTGCTGACGATGCGCAGCGTGAATATTACCGGTGTGCTGTCGCTGCGCGGAATCGGCGGGACGGAGCAGGTTCCCGCCTGGCAGCGAGAAGAGTTTACCGTTGCTTATTCCCCGGATGAAGAAGATAGAGGGCAGGCCGCAAAGACCGCGATTCCGGCAGAAGGAGGCGAAGGATCGTATGAAAATCCGTCTTGGACATTCGGAGAAGGGATAACAGATGAGGCTGTCCATGAACGGGAGCAGACGGGAGCATTCAGTGGCGCTCATGCGTTTTCGGGCATCACGCAGAGTGAAGGCGGCGATGCATCGCCCATCTTGAATCTGGAGGAGAACCAGGATGCCGAGATTCATACGGAGAGCGGCCAGCCGTTTACCGCAGAGCAAGAGACGGAGTTTAGCGGCCAGCGGAAGACTGCGGATAGCTGGAGTCATTTTGCCTCGGACGGCACAGAAGCAGGCGGCAGCCCGTTTGCCCGCGAACGGACGCCCGCTGCGGAAACGGCGGATATTGCGGCGGCGGACGGCGCGGAGAGTACAAATATTACGGATCCTTCAGACGGCGCCTCCCTTGAGTCCCTCGCCCAGATCGGCAGCAATGAGACGGAGGAACTTCTTGCACAGGATACCGGCAGTCTCTCGGCGCCTGCCCTTTCCCCGGAGGAGAAGCCTGATCTAAAGGTCGCCCTTGGCAGCAAAAAGGACAGCGGAGAACAGGCGAAAGAGAATCTGACCTTCTCATCCCTGCTGCCTTCGGGCCGCACGCACAGCGAACAGGAGGAGGACCTGGCGGAAAAAGCGCCTTCCGCAGCATCGGCCGTTCCCGTTGAAGTCTCCGATGACACTGAATGGAAGAGCCGGTTCATCCGGAATACGGATGGCGAGAAGGCTTTCCGCAAGGTTCGCCTCTGCATCGTGCAGCGTGAGGAAACGCTGGATACGATTGCGGAGAAATATCAGCTCAGCGCCCGCGAGCTGGTTCTGTACAACCGCCTGTCCGGCCAGACAGTGGAGGAAGGACAGGTGCTTTATATTCCGTAAGGACTTGCAGACAGAATATAGCTACCTATCGGCTGACTCGCAGCCGGGATTATGATTGAGCTATACCAATAAACACGTCTTCCTACAAGGGAGGCGTTTTTATATTGTATTATTTATATTATATTATATAATACAAATAATACTTATTAATTGGAGGAATCACATGATTATTACGCTGGATTTCAAGAGCGAGACGCCTATTTACGTGCAGCTCCGCAATGCGGTGGTCGTGGGAATCGGCAGGGGCGATTTGCAGGACGGCGAGAGGCTGCCGACGATCCGCCAACTGGCGGAGGAGCTCGGCATAAATGCGATGACGGTAAATAAAGCCTTTGCCATTCTGAAAAACGAAGGGTTCCTTACGATTGACCGCAGGCACGGTGCCGCGGTAACAAGGCCTGAGGGCGGAAACGCGGAGTACAGGGAGAAGCTGGAGCAGGAACTGACCCTTGTCATTAGCGAAGCCAGCCTCAAGGGAGTTGGCCGCAAGGAGTTCTTGGACACCTGCGCGGATATTTTTGCCGCGATCACTGCCGGACAGCGACCGATTGCGGAATAGAAAGGGAGGAGTGAAATGACAATGGTATTGATATTGCTCCCCATTTGCCTTATTTTCCTTCTGGCAATGCAGCTATCCTACGGCACGCATACGCGTATAACAGGGGGAGTTATCATCTTCGGGGTAGGCATCCCGGAGCATGCTTCCCAGGCCGAGGAATTGAAGAGCCTGCGGTCCTCTTTCCGCCGAAGTAATACCTTCTTTATCGTCGTCGGCGCACTGGCCCTTCTGCCGCTGTTTATGCTAAACCGTTATTTTTCACTGGTCTTTATGTACTGGTGGGTCTGGATGGGCATCGTGCTGTGGGCAGGATACCGATTGTTCTTGAAGTATCACCGAGCTGCGGCCCGGATCAAGCGTGCGCACGAATGGAGTATCGGAGAACGGCGCGTCGCCCGGGCCGATACTACGCTTATTTTTCTGAAGAAACAAATGTCCCTTTCTCCTATATGGTTTATTGCACCGTTTCTGCTGTCTCTGGCTGTTATGTTCTATGCGTGGCGTTCTTCCAGCGAATTTGGGGCAGTGATGGGCGCTCAGGCGACCGGAGTGATACTGCTATTCTTTCTTCTGTCCTTGGCGTTCCGGCGTATGCGGACCAAGGTGTACAGCGCCGACAGCACGATAAATGAGGGGCTTAACCGGGCTCAGAGAAGATACTGGTCGGTGCTGTTTCTGGCAATCGCCATGCTGGATGCCGTATTTGCCGCAGCTGCCACGCTGTCCGGACTGGATACCTGGGCTCACTTTGGCGCCATTTGGCATACTATCATCGCGATCCAAGTGGTGGCACCCTTTGCCGTTGCCTGGTACACGGATTATAAAATGAATGAGTGGAGCAGACGGCTTGATGAAGCGGACGGACAGCGATTCTACACCGATGATGATGAATACTGGATTAACGGGATTACTTACTGCAATCCAAACGACCGAAGCATGCTGGTACCCAAGCGGACCGGGCTTGGCTTGACACTCAATATGGCGACGCGCGGCGGTAAGGTCTTGATGGGCGTCACCCTTACATTAGTGGCTATGATTATTGCGGGACTTACGATTTTTTTCATAAGGGAAGATTGGATGGCGCCGACACTTACTCTGGGTACGGATAGAACCGTGCATGTGCAAAGTCCAAGCTACGGGTATCTTTCCGTTGAATCAAATCCGTGAACTTAGGCTGGAGAACGAACTGCCGGAAGGAACGCGGATGAACGGCGCCGACACCGACACCTATGTCAGAGGGCATTTCAGATTGAAAGGCTGGGGGAATACCCGGGCGTACATATTCAAGCATTCGCCTCTTTACATTGTCATCAGGCTTGCGGATGAATATATTGTATTTAACGATACAGAAGCGTAAACGGCCAACTCCGCTATCGGATTGCGTCGATACTGCTGTCTTAATATGGGCCTTCCGGTTGACTAGGCAGGACTCAAAATGTATTATGTAAGGTATTAAGCAATATTTCTTCAAAGACTGGGAACGGGAAGAGTAGGCGGTCAGCCCTTCAGAGAGCGGAATGCAGCAGCTGTGAGCTTCCGTAGGACGCAAGGCCAGCCGAAGTCGCCCCGGAGTCGCCCGCTTGAGCGTCAGGTGGCTGTAACGGCCATGAGGTTAGAGCGCGCCGGCCGCAGGCCGTTATTTCTGCGCAGAGTGTCGCGTTTTATAGGCGGGTGTTCGTAGTGTGCCGGCTTCGCCATTATCTGGCGAATAACGCGAAACAAAGGTGGTACCGCGAAAGAATGACCTTTCGTCCTTTGAGGGCGAAGGGTCTTTTTGTTGGAAATAAGAGTAATAACCGAATCCTACGGAGGTAGAAAGCAATGGCAGAACAAGATCAATTGATACAGGCGCAGCAGCCGGAATTAGAAGCTAACGGGGGCAGCTCCGCCGAAGGCGCTAAGACCGACATGCCGACCACATATGACCCTAAAGCTGCGGAGCAGAAATGGTATCCTTATTGGATGGAAGGCGGGTTTTTCCGCGCCGGACAGCGACCGGATGCGAAGCCGTACACCATCGTCATTCCGCCGCCGAACGTAACGGGGATGCTGCATATCGGGCATGCGCTCGATTTTACGCTGCAGGATATTCTCATTCGCACGAAGCGGATGCAGGGCTATGATACGCTGTGGCTGCCGGGAACGGACCATGCGGGGATTGCTACTCAGACCAAGGTGGAGCAGAAGCTGCGCGCGCAGAACATCTCCCGCTACGATCTCGGCCGCGAGAAGTTCCTGGAGCAGGTATGGGCATGGAAAGACCAGTATGCGGCAACGATTCATGAGCAGTGGGCAAAAATGGGGCTGTCGCTCGATTACAGCCGCGAACGGTTCACGCTGGACGAAGGGCTGTCCAAAGCGGTTCGCGAGGTCTTCGTCAAGCTGTACGAAAAGGGCCTCATCTATCGTGGCAAGCGCATCATCAACTGGGACCCTGCAGCCCGCACGGCCCTGTCCGACATCGAGGTAGAGTATAAGGAAGTTAACGGCCATCTCTATCATCTGCGCTATCCACTGAAGGACGGCAGCGGCTTCATTACGGTAGCGACCACGCGTCCGGAGACGATGCTTGGGGACACGGCGGTAGCGGTTCATCCGGAGGATGAGCGGTATAAAGACATGATCGGGAAGACGCTGATTCTGCCGATTGTGGGCCGCGAGATTCCGGTTATTGCCGACGAGTACGTGGATAAAGAGTTCGGCAGCGGCGCGGTTAAAATTACGCCGGCCCATGACCCGAACGACTTCGAGGTCGGCCAGCGCCACAACCTGCCGCAGATCGTCGTTATGGACGAGAGCGGCACGATGAACAGCGAAGCGGGGCCTTATCAGGGGCAGGACCGCAGCGAATGCCGCAAGAACATTACCGCTGACCTGAAAGAACAGGGCGTGCTCATTTCCACCGAGGACCATGTTCATCAGGTAGGTCACAGCGAGCGCTCAGGTGCCGTGGTTGAGCCTTATCTGTCGACGCAATGGTTCGTCGCGATGCAGCCGCTCGCCGAAGCGGCGATCAAGGCGCAAAAAGACGGCACCGGCGTTAACTTCGTGCCTGAACGGTTCGAGAAGATTTATCTGCACTGGATCGAAAATGTGCGCGACTGGTGCATTTCCCGCCAATTGTGGTGGGGTCACCGCATTCCGGCCTGGTATTCCGAATCCACCGGCGAGATGGTAGTCGCCCGCGACGAAGAAGAAGCGCGCCGGATCAGCGGCCTGAGCGATCTGAAGCAGGACGAGGATGTGCTTGATACGTGGTTCAGCTCCGGCTTGTGGCCGTTCTCGACCCTTGGCTGGCCGGATGACAGCGAGGATATGAAACGCTATTATCCGACCGATGTGCTTGTAACGGGCTACGACATTATCTATTTCTGGGTGGCGCGGATGATCTTCACGGCGCTGGAATTCACCGGCGAGAAGCCATTCTCGGATGTGCTGATACACGGCCTTGTCCGCGACGCCGAAGGACGCAAAATGTCCAAATCGCTCGGCAACGGCGTAGATCCGCTCGAAGTTATCGAGAAGTACGGCGCCGACGCCATGCGCTATATGATTTCGACAGGCAGCACGCCGGGGCAGGACCTGCGTTTCCGCTGGGAGAAGGTCGAGCAGGCGCGTAATTTTGCGAACAAGATCTGGAATGCCTCGCGCTTCGCGCTGATGAACCTGGAGGGCGTGACCTTTGAAGATATCGACGTTTCCGGCAAGCTCGGCACCGCCGACCGCTGGATTTTACACCGCCTGAACGAAACTTCCCGCGATATTTCGCGTCTTATTAATGCCTATGATTTTGGCGAGACCGGACGTCTCTTGTACAATTTCATTTGGGATGATCTCTGCGACTGGTATATCGAGTTCGCGAAGCTGTCCCTGTATGGCTCGGACGAGGCTGCCAAGCGCAGCACGCAATCCGTACTGGCTTATGTGCTTGACCGCACGATGCGCCTGATTCACCCGTTCATGCCGTTTATTTCGGAAGAGATCTGGCAGCATCTGCCTCATCAAGGCGAGACGATTACGCTGGCTGCATGGCCGGAATACGATGCCGCGCTTGAGAATCCGGATGCGGTGGCGGAAATGAACCTCTTGATGGACATGATCCGCGCCGTTCGGAATATCCGGGCTGAAGTGAATGTCCCAATGAGCAAAAAAGTCGAGCTGATAGTCAAGGCGGGCAGTCAGGAGACGCTGGCCATCATTGAGCGGAACAACGCCTACATCAGCCGTTTTGCCAATACCTCCTCTTTCGAGGCGGGTCTGAATCCGGAGGCTCCGGAGAAGGTGATGTCAGCCGTGGTTACGGGCGCCGAATTGCTGCTTCCGTTGTCTGGCTTGATTGATATTGAGCAGGAAATCGCCCGTCTTGAAAAAGAGGTGCAAATCCTTAACAGCGAAGTGGAACGTGTGGATAAAAAGCTCGGCAACCCCGGTTTCGTGAACAAGGCGCCGGCTAAAGTCATCGAAGAGGAACGGGCCAAGCAGGCCGACTACTCGGCCAAACGCGAGAAAGTGCTGGCCCGTATCGCGGAGCTGAGAGGATAACAGATATGGAAGAGATCAATGGGGCCGGTGCAGCCGCCCCTTTACACACATATAACGAAGCGGTTGAGTGGATCAACAGCCTCATTCCGTTCGGCATCCGTCCGGGACTTGAGCGGATCGAGCGGATGATGGAGACACTTCGGCATCCCCACCGCCGGCTGAAATTTATTCATGTAGCGGGAACGAACGGCAAGGGCTCAACCTGCGCCTTTCTAACGTCGGTGCTAAGACAAAGCGGATATTCCGTCGGAACGTTTACTTCGCCTTATATCACGAAGTTCACGAACCGCTTTCAGTATAACGGCGAGGACATTCCCGAAGAAACGCTGACGGCGCTTGCGAACCGCCTGCATCCGCTGGTAGAGGAAATCGCGGCAACGCCGCTCGGTTCCCCCACGATGTTCGAGGTGGCGACGGCGCTTGCCATTCTGTATTACGCGGAAGTCTGTTATCCCGATGTCGTCGTATGGGAGACAGGCCTCGGGGGAAGGATGGATGTAACGAACATCGTCACTCCGATCGTCTCAGTTATTACGAATGTAGGCTATGATCACACTGATGTTCTAGGCGACACGCTGGAGAAAATCGCCTTTGAGAAAGCGGGTATCATCAAGCCCGGCGTTCCTGTCATCAGCTGCGTCTCCCAGCCGGAAGCCGTCTCTGTGCTTAAAGATAAGGCCTCGTCCTGCAGGGCGACGCTCTATCTGGCCGGAGAGCAATTTGCGTATGAAAGCAAAGGAATCCGGGAAGGCGTGCAGACCTTTACTTTTAAAGGTCCTTTCCGTTCATTGGATATCGCTATTGCGATGAAAGGAGAGCATCAGCTTGCCAATGCGGCCGGCGCCATGATGGCTCTGGAGGTGCTGCGCCAATACATGGCGTTCATTCTTAACGACGAGGATGTGCTCGCCGGATTTCGCTGTACATTCTGGGCCGGAAGACTGGAGGAAATCCCGGGAAGCCCGCGGATTGTTCTTGACGGCGCACATAACCCCGAGGGAGCGGAAAGTCTGGCAGCGAGCCTTCCGAAGTTCTATCAATACCGGAAATTAAATTTACTGATGGGTATGCTGTCGAACAAGCATCATGAATCCTACTTCAAGCATATACTTCCTATAGTGGATACGCTTATCCTAACCGAACCGGATTTCCGGAAGAAAATGGACGCGGAACACCTTCAGCTCATTGCAGAGAGTCTGCGGAAGAATTATGCCAGGAAGCATCTGCGAATCATTGTAGAGCATGATTGGGGCAAAGCGCTGCAGCTTCTGAAGTCGATTACGGGCGGCGACGATTTGGCGGTTGTTTCCGGTACGCTGTATTTGATCGCAGATGTGCGGAGCGCACTTTTGAGGCAACCCGATTCTGAAAAAGGCTGGTGACAAACTGTGGATACTACGGAACGAGTTCATTTTATAGGAATCGGCGGTTACGGGATGAGCGCGATTGCCCGTGTCATGTTGGAGATGGGGTATACGGTAACAGGCTCTGATGTGGCCGCTCAGGAACTGACGGAAAAGTTAATTGCCAAAGGCGCAAAAGTATATATCGGCCATACGGCGGAACAGGTGAAAGGCGCTGATCTGGTTGTCTACTCTACCGCTTTGCCGAAGGATAATGTGGAGCGGGTGGAAGCGGAGCGGCTGAATATTCCGATTCTGCACCGGTCGCAGATGCTGGCCCGGCTGCTTAACCAGCGCAAGGGCGTTGCCGTCGCCGGAGCGCACGGAAAGACAACGACCTCTTCAATGATCGCCCTCGTTATGGAAGAATGCGGGGTTGACCCTACTTATATTATCGGCGGAGAAATTATGAATGTCGGCACGAACGCCAAGGCGGGACAAGGGGAGTTCGTTGTGGCTGAAGCGGACGAGAGCGACGGCTCCTTCCTTCAGTATCATCCGTGGCTTGCCATCGTTACGAACATCGAAGCCGATCATCTGGAGAATTACGGCGGCGATTTCGAACGCCTGAAGAGCGCCTACATGCAGTTCATGAATCAGCTGCGCGAGGACGGTACGGCCATTGTATGCGCGGATGATGAGACGGTAGTCTCGCTGCTGCCCCGGGTCAAGGCTGATGTGACGACCTACGGCATCCGCTCGGAGACCGCGGACTATACCGCGACGGACATTGCGCTGGGCGAC
The DNA here is from genome assembly GCF_000993825.1 of Paenibacillus durus ATCC 35681. Classification (NCBI taxonomy): domain Bacteria; kingdom Bacillati; phylum Bacillota; class Bacilli; order Caryophanales; family Paenibacillaceae; genus Paenibacillus; species Paenibacillus durus. The sequence continues at coordinate 3,469,112 of NZ_CP011114.1, read as the reverse complement.
CGGCAGGTATCGTTTACAATGAAGCATCAGGGAGAGGTTCTGGGAAGAATCGAGCTGTCGGTTCCCGGCCAGCATAACCTCTACAACGCAATGGCTACGGTTATAGCTTGTCTTAAAGCAGGCATACCGTTCGCGGCCATTGCATCGGCTATCGTGAAATTTCACGGGGCTAAACGGCGTTTTCAGGTGCTCGGGGAAGCTGACGACATTCTGATTATCGATGATTATGCCCACCATCCAACGGAGATTCAGGCAACGATCAGCGCGGCTAAAACAACCGGCAAACGGATTATTGCGGTATTCCAGCCGCAGCGGTATACACGGACCTTCTTCCTGCTTGATGCGTTCAGCCACGCCTTCGGTGAAGCCGATGAGGTGATCATCACCGATATCTACTCTCCGGCTGGCGAGAAGCAAATCGAAGGCGTAACTTCCGCCAAGCTGGTGGAACTGATCACACAGAACAGCAACTCCGGTGCGCGCCATCTGCCCGCCAAGGAAGATGTTCTTGAAGATCTTCAGGACCGGCTCAAGCCCGGCGATCTTGTCATCACCATGGGAGCGGGAGATATTTACAAGGTCGGCTATGCGCTTGCGGATAACCTCCGGAAGCGCGGAGCCTCGAAATAAAATCGAGCTATGCTGCTTACCCATGCCGCCTCATTCGAAACGGTTATGCCATGGCAATGCACAGCAATAGACGCATTCTCTTCACGATTTCTGGAAGGGAAGCGTCTTTTTTTCACAAAATAATCGGTTATCTCCCATAATTCGACAGAACTCAATCATTAGGGTGTGCTACTATCTTTACTAGTACTATTTTTGAAATAATTGTACCTATCCTGTGCTAAGCCATCAGTAACCGGAGTGGACGATACGATCTTGGGCATATATTGGTGGTGAATGTGTGGTTTATCAGTTAGACATACGAACGTTGTTAGTAACGCTTATACTTGGAAATGTGTTTATGGCGCTGCTTATTAGCGCATATCGTTACCGTGCTCCCCGCGATACAGCAAGTTCTTTGTTTATTGTTTCAAAGTGGCTGCAGTCCGCCTGCTGGCTGCTGGTGATCATACGCTACAGCCTTCCCGGGGAGCAGATTGTTCTGCTGAGCAATGCGCTGATGCTTGTAGGCGGAGGGCTTGAGATTGTCGCCCTGCTGCTGATGGCGGGAGCATTTGACGCGAAGGCGCAACGTTACTATGCGGTCGTCACGGCACTGTGTGTATTGAGCTATGGGCTCACCTATTTTTTCGATCATTCGGACAACCTCCGCATCGCATCAGCTTCCCTGGGGGTAGTGCTGTTCATTGCTTTCCCGGCTTACCGCTTTATTGCGAACAAGGGCGACTCACTGCTTCAGACGGTGATGGGATTAGTTTACGCTGCGGTTGCATTCGTCATGCTGGCCCGTGCTTTCACCGCGCTTTTGGCGGGAAGCGACATGAATATCTTTCTGACGGGGTTTATCCGGCAGCTCTACTATATCGGCATTTTTTTGGTAATGATTCTGGGGATGGCGGGCTTTGTCCTGCTCTCAAGGGAACGATCGTATGAAGCGCTCCGCAGGATGGCGGATATTGATGAGCTGACCGGAATCCTGAACCGCAGGGCATTCATTGATAGGGCCCAGATTACCGCCGCCGCAGCAGCCGAGCGGAGAGAGCCGATATCCTTTCTTTTGCTCGACATTGATCATTTCAAGCAGGTTAATGATAATTACGGGCATATCACCGGCGACTGGGCCCTTCAGAATTTCGCCTCTACCGTGGAGTTTTACTTAGGACCGGAGGACTTGTTCGGCAGGTACGGAGGCGAAGAATTCGCCGTTCTGCTTCCAGGAGCGGGCGAGGAAGAAAGTGACCGGAAAGCGGAGCAATTCAGATTAGCGATTATGAGCTCACGGATTGAAGGCCATCCCCTCAAATATACGGTCAGCATCGGAGTTATTACTGTTATCCCGGATAAGAGCACGCAGCTGGATCAGCTGTACAAGCTCAGCGACGCGGCGCTCTACCAAGCGAAGCAGGAAGGAAGAAATCGGGTAGTGCGAAGCCGCTGGTCGGAATAAAGCGGGGCTGGGCTGCTCCGATATTAATCCAAAGGTTCCCCGTTTGCCTTTCGGGCAGGCGAGGGAGCTTTTTTTGATATGCAATGAATAACCGTGACTTATACCCGATATAATCAACAACTATTTAACAACCTCTATTTCACGGCTCTATAATAAGACCATAATATAATTCCTAGTTAACTCATTGGATTATATATTGATGAATGGGGTGGAGACATGGCACAGAACAACGGCAAAGCCAAAAAAGTGATGCTGCTCGGGCTCGACGGCGCGGACCCGACGCTCGTTGCACGGTACATCGCACAGGGCAAGCTGCCCAATTTCAAGAAAGCATTGAATCTTGGAGTATCGACAGAGGACCTCAGTATGCAAAGCGTGCTCCCGGCAATTACCCCGCCCAATTGGGCGTCGATCGCTACGGGCGCTTATCCGAATACGCACGGCATCACCTGCTTTTGGAACCATACGCTCGGCAATGAACTGGATGTACTTGATTACGGTTTCGATTCCAGCCTGCTGAAGGCCGAAACGATCTGGGAGGCTTATGCGAGAGCGGGGAAGAAGAGCATTATTTTCAATTATCCGACCTCCTGGCCGCCTCAGGTGAAAGACGCGATCTACGTCGACGGCACAAGCATTTATACCAATCTTCGCGGATATATCGATTACGAGAAAGTATATGAAGGAGAAGCCGGGGATTTTGAACTGATCGAGATTCCGCATACCGTGGACAATACCGGAGCCAACTGCCGCTTCGAGGGCGAGGAGACGACGCAAAAAGCGGAGATCAGCAAGGACGCCTATGAAGGCTTTGGCTACACCCAGCCGGGACTCGTAACAACGACTCAGGACGGCGAACTCTCCGCCGATGTCCCGACGGCCGATCAGATCAAGACACCGATTAAGCCGGCATCCGGCTGGAAGCACGCTCCGGAGGGCACACTTGAGTTTATCGTTCCGGTGAACGGCGGAGCGGAGCGGCGCTGGGGATTGCTCGCAGCCGACGACGGCGTTACTTACAACCGTATTGCCATTTATTCGTCCAAAGAGAGCGAAGTCCCTCTCGGCGAAGCGGCATCCGGTGAATGGAGCGATTGGATTTACGACCGATATACTATTAACGGCGAAGCTGTTGACGTAGCTTATAAAATCCGTGTGCTGGAGCTTGACCCTTCAGGCGAGAGCTTTACGTTCTATTCCTCCTACGTGCTCGATCTGAAGACGGGAAAATACTTTTACCCGCAGAGCATCGGCGAGGAGCTGTACACCAATGTCGGCCCGATGCTGCAGCCTTCAAATTACAGCCGGTTGAACCCGCAGGCCGATGACGTGCTGCTGGAGTCGATTGAGGAAATGTACCGCTGGCATGAGGACGCGATCAATTACCTGTTGGACAACAAAGAGTGGGATTTGTTCTACACCCATATGCACGGCATCGACATGTTCATGCACTTCTATCTCGATCATACGCTGGAAGCCGCCTCGCCCGAGTATGAACGCTACCAGGAAATCGTCTATAAAATCTATGAAATCACCGACCATTTTATCGGGGCGCTGCTTGATCGGCTGGACGGCGAAACGGCGATATTCATCGTATCCGATCATGGCGGCGTAGCCAAAAATCCGGAAACCGATCATCCGCTGATCGGCGATATGTGGGGGATCAACGTCGGCATTCTCGGACAACTGGGCTACACGCAGCTCAAGGAGGACGCTTTCGGGGCCAAAGAAATCGATTGGAGCCGCACCACAGCCGTTGCCCAGCGTGCAACCTTCATTTATTTGAATGTAAAAGGCAGAGACCCTCAAGGGATTGTCGACCCGGCCGATTATGACAAGACGGTGGAGAAAATTATTGACGATCTGTACAACTACCGCGATCCGAAGACGGGCAGAAGAGTGATCAGCTTTGCGCTTAACCGCAGCGATATGGAAGTCGTCGGTCTCGGCGGAGAGCACAGCGGCGACATCTTTTACATTCTGGAGCCCGATTTTACCCGCTGCCACGGCAACGGCCTTAGCAACCATACCTTGTCTGGATATTCCATGAAGGCGCTGTTTATTGCGCTTGGCGCAGGTGTGAAATCGGGAGAAACGATTGACCGCAAAGTCAAGGTGGTGGATCTTGTACCGACCATTTGCGAATTGACCGGGACGCCGGTACCGCGGAATGTGGAGGGAGGGGTTATTTATCAAATTTTGAGCGGAGACGGCAGTCCAGCGCCGCATCGGGAAAATGAAGCCAAGCAGCCTGTTCCTGCCGGATTGGGCGAATTATTCTAATCATCGTCTAAAAATAACAGCAAGGCCGTTTCGCAATACGCGGCGTTTCTTCTATCTTTATCATAGTATTCGCATTGGATTTATAATATACTATGGATTACTAAAGGGCAAAGAGGGAGAAACGCATGCGTGTGGAACAGCTTTATCATATCGTAGCAATTGCGCAGACGGGTTCGATTTCACTTGCCGCCGAACGTTCCTACATTTCGCAGCCTGCGCTGAGCTCCTCGGTATCCAAGCTGGAGATGGAGCTCGGAATTACGCTATTCAAGCGGACCAATCAGGGAGTGTACCCCACGGAAATTGGAGAAGCGGTTATCAAGAAGGCAATGGAAGCGATCGGCCTGCTGGAAGATATCCGCTCCATCGCCGAGGAGAGCACGCACACGCTGACCGGCAGCATTCATTTGGCGGTAGAGCCGTTTATCAGCAACTCGATTATGGTCAATACGTTAACCACCTTCAAAAATAGGCACCCCAATGTCAACGTTCTGATGAAGGTGGGAGAATCCAATAACAATCTGCGCGACATCGCAGCGGGCAAGGCCGACTTCGGGGTGCTTATGAAAACCTGCGAGCATCCGGAAGAAAAGGATCTGTGCATCAAAGAGCTATTCGGGGATCAGCTGGTGCTCATGGTCAGCCGCGAGTCATCTTTGGCGGCGCGTTCCTCGGTGACGCTTGCGGAGGCGATGGCCCAGCCGCTTGTGTTGTACAATACCGAATTCGCCACCGATTGCGGTGTATCGGAACTTTTGAGAAAGTACGGCACCTTCCATGCGGCTTACCGGCTCGACAGCTTCCCCATGCTCGAAAAAGTCATTTCCCTGAATGAATGCTCCGCATTCGTTCCAAAATTTATGAGCGAATACTTTGTCAACCGGGAGAGCATTGTACCGCTGGACATATCCGACACGCGGCTGGATATTTCCATCGTTCTGGCCTGGAGCAAGCGGCATCATCTGTCGCTGATCGAAAAAGAGATGATGGGGACGATTCAATCGTTCTGTTCAATGTTCCATTTTCCGGTTAAAGGAGCAGAACTGAAATGAAACAAACGCTGCAATGTCCGGTTAGCTCGACTGGAACCAAGGCCGCCTGGATGGTTGTGATTGCCGGAGGGCTGATGGATGTAGTCTGGGCGGTTCTGCTGGATTATTCGGAAGGATTAACCGTACTGTGGCCGAGCGTGTTCGCATTGGCCGCCATAACGGTCAGCTATTTTTTGTATGTATTGTCGTTAAAGCTTCTGCCGGCCGGAACGGCCTATACAGTATTTACCGGGATCGGAACGGCCGGGACAGGGCTGATCGGCATTCTATTCCTTGGCGAGCCTGCCGGTGGCTGGAGAATTTTTTTCATCGGTATGCTCCTCTTGGGGATCACAAGACTGAAGCTTGCATCCGGAGGCGAGACCGTTCAACCAAAGGGCGGTGAACTGATCTGATGGCCTGGATTTGGCTGCTGCTTGCCGGAGCGGGCGAGGTAATCAGCGTTCCGCTCCTTAAGGAATGGCAAGGACGGAGAAGGCCGGGATGGGCCGCTGCCGCAATTGCCGCTCTGGCGCTCAGCTTCTACGCGCTTTCACAGTCGCTGTCTTACATCCCAATTGGAACGGCTTATGCGGTATGGACCGGAATCGGCTCCGTGGGAGCCATTTCATCAGGCATTCTCCTGTATGGAGAATCCGTAAATCCGCTGAAGCTGGCATGCATGGTTTTGATCGTCGTGGGAATGGTCGGGCTCAAGCTGACCTCGTAACAATAATGATATCTTCAAGCCTACCGGACAACTGGAGGCCTTCCGCTTAAGTCAGCATCAGACTGCAAGTCTGCGGCGATAAAGGAAGGCCTTTCCTCGTGCTGGAGCTGGAATGGGGAAAGGGACGGAAATATAATGCAGACAAAGATACGGGAAACCGGGACAAGAGAACGAAAAAGCGGTAAATCGGACCGGTCGGTCCATCCATCTTTTACAGAAAAGTGGCTGTATCGCTGTATTTCCGCCTTGTCACTGCTGGCCGCAGCACTGATCTGGGCGCTTGCAAGCGGCCGCGGTTGGGTGAACCCCCTGTTTCTCCCTTCTCCGCATACGGTCTGGACAGCTTTCATTGATATCCTTCATGAGGGGTACAAAGGGGAGAGTTTGCTAAGCCATATCGGGGCAAGCATGCGGAGACTGTTTCTGGCTCTTGCCGCCGCTTTCGCAACTGCAGTGCCGCTGGGCATTTTATGCGGCCGTTACCGCTGGCTACGGGCGATCTTTGATCCGTTTATCGAATTTTACCGCCCGCTCCCGCCGCTAGCCTATTACACGCTGCTGGTTCTCTGGTTCGGCATTACCGATGTGTCCAAAGTCATTTTGCTGTTCCTGGGGGCGTTTGCGCCGTTATTTATAACTTCCGTATTCAGCGTCCAGCGTCTGGGCGGCGAAGTGGTTAACGGGGCCAAATCGCTTGGCGCAAAAGGGTGGAAGCTCTATGTCTTTGTCATCTTCCCGTCCATCCTTCCCGAGCTTCTGACCGGGCTGCGTACCGCCGTCGGCATCAGCTATGCCACACTGGTAGCTGCCGAGATGGTGGCCGCCGTGTCCGGCATCGGCTGGATGGTGCTGGACGCCAGCAAATTCCTGCGAAGCGATATTATGTATCTGGGCATTATTATCATGGCGCTGATTGCAATCATAATCGATCTGTGCATCCGGAGTCTGATTCGGCGTGTGTCGCCATGGATCGAGCAATAAAAAGGTTCACGCAGTTGATGTACTAGACGTACTAAAGGGAGAGAAAACAGGAAATGAAACAGCCTAATAAATTAAAATGGATCTTTTCACTCAGTCTAATTGCCATGCTGCTCCTATTATCGGCCTGCGGGAACAATGGCGGCAGCGTAGGCGGCAATACTTCGGGGGATGCAGCCGAAAATGCCGCCCCCTCCACGGAAAATTCGGCCGGGCCAGCAGCGGCTTCGTCGGACCCGGCGGGTGCGTCAACAGGAGAACTGCCCAAAGAAGTCCGCATCGGTTATCAGGTGTCTCCAAACGGCGAGCTTCTGGCCAAAGCGCTCGGTCTGCTCGAGAAGAAATATCCCGATATTAAAATATCCTGGCTGAAATTCGATTCCGGCCGTGATGTCAATGTGGCGGCCGCCAGCGGGGGCATCGACTTCGGTCTGGTCGGCACTCCCCCAGGAGCTTCGGGCATTGCCCAAGGACTTCCATACCAGATTTATTACATTCATGACGTTATCGGCAAGAGTGAGGCGCTGGTCGTCAAGAAGGATTCGGGCATCAAATCGCTTCAGGATCTGAAAGGACATAAAATCGCGACCACCTTCGGCTCCACTTCCCATTTCAGCCTTCTGTCCGCGCTGAAGCAGGAAAATATCGACCCGTCCACCATTACCATTCTTGATATGCAGGCGCCCGATATTGTCGCCGCATGGCAACGGGGCGACATTGACGGCGCTTATACATGGCAGCCGAGCCAGAGCAAGCTGACCGAGGACGGCGGCGATGTGATTATCAGTTCCGCCGAGGTAGCGGCCAAAGGCGGTATAACCGGAGAGTTCGGCGTAGTCCTCAAGGATTTTGTCGACAAGTATCCGGATTTCGTCAAAGGGTATATCTCCGTATTGGATGAAGCGGTGAAGACCTACCGCGAGCATCCGCAGGAGTCGGCGCAGGCGCTGTCAAAGGAACTTGGATTAACGCCGGAAGCCACTCTCCAAGCGATGAATGAAATTATCGTGCTTGACGCTTCCCAGCAGACCTCGCCGGAATATATGGGGACACCGGACAAGCCGGGAGCATTCGGCCAACTGCTGAAAGACACCGGGGATTTTCTGGTGGAGCAGAAATCGATTACGGCTTCGCCGGATTTATCCGTGTATCAACAAGCGCTGCGAAACGACCTTTATCCGGTCAACTAATCTAAGCTCGTCGGGCAGTTATTTTAGCTTCAAGGAAGGAGAGGCACTATGATCTTGGAGGAGCGGCTTGGCGGCCAGGAGATATTGAACGCTGGAGTTGACGGGAAAAATGGACAAACATCGGAGGGCGCAGCCGCCGTCCGGGATGCATCCTCGGATACAGAGACCTTGACTGACCAGGGGCACGGTATTGTGCTTGAGGGAATCGGGCTGTCCTACCGCGGCGGAAAGGTCCTCAAGCAGGCGCTTGACGACATCAATATGAAGCTTGAACCGGGCGAGCTTGTGGTGGTGCTGGGTCCCTCCGGGTGCGGCAAAACCTCGCTGCTGAACATCATCGCCGGATATCTGCGTCCTACCCGCGGGACGATCACCATCAACGGACAGCGGCACACCGCTCCCGATTCCGATGTGGGCGTCGTCTTTCAGCAGGCGAATCTGTTTCCATGGCTGTCGCTTGCCCGGAATATCGAGTTCGGCCTGAGGATGAAAGGTATGCCCAAGGCCCGGCGTAAGGAACGGGTGGCGTACTTTCTGGAGATGATGGGCCTGACCTCTTCGGCGGGTCTGCTGCCGCATCAATTGTCGGGTGGCATGAAGCAGCGGGCCGCCATTGCCCGCACACTCGCGGCTGAGCCGGAAATCGTCCTGCTGGACGAACCCTTCAGCGCGCTCGACGCCCTTACCCGGGAGAACATGCAGGCGCATTTGCGCCAGATTTGGAGCCGGACGGGAAAATGCATGTTTTTCATTACCCACGATGTGGACGAAGCGCTGCTTCTGGCCAGCCGCCTTGTCGTTATGCATCCGGGACCGGGCCGGATTGTGGAGGATTTCGCCAATCCGCTGACAACCGGAGATACGCAGCGTTCATTCGGCGAGATTCGGGCCAGCCAGGAATATGCCGTATTGCGGCAGTTTTTGGTCTCGCGAATCGGCGGATATTAGGCGATCAAGTCATCCGGATATATTTTGGCGATAAAGCGCTGTATGCCAAGGCGATTGACGCCGGGAGCATTCGTTCGACCAGTTTCAAAATGACAACGGATGATGGGCTGGCGCTTCATTTGCCGGAATTGGACGCATTGAGCGAATTTCAGGGGCACCGGGTACGTCTCAGAATGTATACCTATTGGGATGCGAAGGTTGAAGAAGACAGAACAATGGCGGACAAGCTGTACCGTGTGTTGAATCTGCTTTACCAGGGCCCGAGACGAACAGTGCCCGGAAGGATTATTGGCCGGTCAATGAGAGTGAGATTAGAACAAACTGTATCAGACTTATTAACATTTATTGAAAGTTATTTGATGTTTTTCTGAAAATCACCCTGTCTTTTTGCCTTTTTCTCCCAGAGTGCTATAGTAGATGAGGGCAAATAGTACTAATCGTTTGCCGTGCTATCTGAAATCTTTTAAATTATACGTACAAAGGAGATGCACGAAAATGAGTAGAGTTGACGGGAAAGTAGCACTGGTGACAGGCGGAGGACAAGGTATCGGCCGCGCTATTGCGCTTCGGCTTAGTCAAGACGGGTTTGCTGTTGCGGTTGTAGATTTGAATGAGGACAACGCGAAGAAAGTTGCAGGGGAAATTGAATCGGCCGGCGGGCGCTCCCTGGCGCTGAAAGCTGATGTTTCGAATCGGGATCAGGTATTCGCCGCAGTCGATGAAACGGCCGCGAAGCTGGGAGGCTTCGACGTTATTGTCAATAATGCAGGTATTGCGCCTGTAAAAATGCTTGAAGAAGTAACGATTGAGGATTTGGACAAAGTATTCCATATCAATGTAGCCAGCGTCATCTGGGGAATCCAGGCTGCGACTGCCAAGCTGAAGGAACTAGGGCACGGCGGTAAAATCGTAAATGCCTCCTCCCAAGCCGGTCATGTCGGCAATGCCAGCCTCAGCGTATACTCCGCTTCGAAATTCGCGGTTCGTTCGCTAACGCAGACCGCCGCTCAGGAACTGGCCAAATACGGTATCACCGTAAACGCTTATTGCCCCGGCATCGTCCAAACTCCGATGTGGGGTTCCATCGATAAACAAATTACAAGCTCCAAGGGTGAATCCGAAGGCGAAGCAACCAAGGAGTTCGGCAGCAAAATCACGCTTGGACGCCTGTCGACTCCGGAAGATGTTGCCGCCTTTGTTTCTTTCTTGGCGGGTCCTGATTCCGACTACATGACCGGTCAATCGCCGCTGATTGACGGCGGAATGGTCTTCCTGTAAGAGAGTCATGATACCAATCGAATGATATTAAATCTTTAGATAGAGGCTGTCCCAGAAATTTCATTTACGGGGCAGCTTTTCTTTTGGATGGCTCTTTCAAACGATGCATACTTTCCTACCGTCTATCATATCTTGTCTTATAGACTTGATAAGGTGAGGTGGACGGATTGAGTAACGGAAGAATGACGTTCCGGTTCGATGCCGGAAAGGACAAGCCGAAGGAGCTTCAGCCGGAACCCGGACCCGGAGAGACGAAGCAGGAGCAGTGCGCGGAAATATACAGCCTGGACGAGGCTCGGCGAACGGCAGGTGTAGGCCGGGAGCAGGGCAGCGCCGCTGGCCCTATTCCCACTCAGGCATGGAGCGGAACGCAGGACCGGAAATATCGGCTGGAGGAGCTGGAACAGGCTTACAATAACCAAAAGAAAATTTCCGGTTCCGGCGCTAATCCGGATCGAAGGATTGACGAAGTCAATCGGGATGAACAGGGAAGCAGCGGTCCTGGCGATCGATGGAACATTACCGCCATCCGGGACAGAGAGGATATCGCGGGCGATGCGTACGGGCCGTATGCCGATCCGCTCCCGGAATGGACACCCGGGCTACTGACCGGGAAAGAACGGGAGACGGACACGGAGCTATTGCGGGATGCGTTTCTCCGTTCCCGGCCAAGCGAAGATTTGCGGGCAGAGCAGACGGAAGCCGAAGAGAGCTATGCCGGCTTCGATTACGGCTCTCCGGCCTATACCACGGGCGGAGGACCGGCTTCCGGCGGCCCCCGCCGGGAATGGCTGGAGGAGCCTGAAGATGCGGGCGGCGGTTACTACACTACACGGCGTACTTCATCCTGGTGGAAATTCCCGGCTTCAGTTGCCGGAGCCATCGGCATCGGTCTGCTGCTGGGCTATGCCGCATTGACTTTTTTCGGCGGAGTTAATGACGGCAGTTCTACAGGTACGGCTACGCCAGGAACTGCCTCGCAGCAGAATGCCGCGGGCAATTCGGTAAGCGCTCCGGCGGTTCCGGTTCAGGTAGCGCCGCAGAGCTATTACCTGCTCCAATACGGGGTGTTCAGCACGCCGGAAGGAGCGGCTCAGGCGCAGCAGGAGCTGGAGAGCGCCGGGCTTGCCGCAGGGCTAGACCCTGGGGATGGGAACCGGGTGTACGCCGGATTGTCATCCGACCGGGAGCAGGCGAAGCTTCTCGGAAGCAGACTGAAGGCGCAGGGCATCGATTTATATGTGAAGGAAGTCTCTCTTCCTTCCGAGAGCCAGCTTGTATTTGGCGGGAATGGCGAGACGGTTACCCGTTATTTTAATACCAGCGGAGAATTGCTGAGCGAGCTCAGCTCCCTCTCCGCCTCGCTGCTCGGCGGTGATGCGGCCGCGGACACCGCGAAGGTAAGCGATCTGCATCTGCAATGGACGGAAGCGGTGAAGGCGCTGGAGGCGGGACTGCCGTCTGGGCCCTTGGCCACCGCCAAGGAACTGGAGAAATCCGTGAGCCGGGGCGTGTCGGCTATGAACGAGTATAGCAAGAGCAAGGCGGACGGCCTGCTGTGGGAAGTACAGGCGGCGATGCTCGACATGTTCAGCGGCCAGAAACGGCTGCTTGCGTCAATGGAACAAGGTTAGGCAAGGATGTATTGTGATATGAGCGTTAGCTCAGGCCCGGCGCTGGGGCGACTCCTTCCCGCGCCGGATTTTGCATTGTACTCACCGTATTTTCACCGTATAATGATGGGGATGTCATAGGCTGGCGGAGGGAAGATAGTTAATGAAGAAAAATATAGGTATGCTTTTGCTTTACTTGATTCTGGGCTGGCTGGTCGGCGCCTGGGCAGCGAAGCTTCTGCAGCCGGTTAAAGCACTGTCCTTCCTGACAAAGTCGACGTTGATCAAATGGTCGCCGCAAGCCGATCTGGACATCCTTTCTTATGACGTTACGATTCAACTGAAATTGTGCATACTAAGCCTGATCGGTATTATTATCGCCGTGTGGCTGTACCGCAGGAAGTAAGCATTTCACCATATGGAAAGGAACAATTACAACATGAACGATAACAGCATAACTCCGATTATTCTTGCTTCCGGTTCGCCTCGCCGCCGGGAGCTTTTATCTTTACTGGGACTGCCCTTTGACGTTATCCCGCGCGAGGCCGATGAGAGCTTTCCGGCAGAGTGGGAACCTGAACAAATTGTAAGCGCGCTTGCCCTGCGCAAAGCGGAAGCTGTTCTTCCGCTTGCAGGAGAACGGAGCGGAGTCATCCTCGGAAGCGATACGATTGTTGTTCTAGAGGGGCGTATTCTCGGCAAACCGGCAGATGAGGAAGAGAGCAGGGAGATGCTAACCGCCCTTCAGGGGCGAAGCCATAAAGTGTATACGGGTGTGGCCTGCATTAAGCTCGGGGATGGGGTGAACGGCGGCATGCTCCGGGAGGGGATATCAGCAGAAGCGGCTTTGGTGAAAATGGCAGCCCCTGCCTTTAGCAGCCCGGGCAAGCCGGGAAGCAATGAAAATACCGGCAGCGATTCGGTGTGGCTCGGCGGCATTGGACGGTACCGCGTGCTGTCGCAATCGCCCAACGGAGAGCCTGCGGCTATTGCCGGCTATACGGAGAGCCGTGTGACTTTCCGGCCGATGTCGGCCCAAGAAATCGACGGCTATATCAAGACGGGCGAGCCGATGGATAAAGCCGGAAGCTACGGGGTTCAGGGAATAGGCTCGCTTTTTATTGAAAAGATTGAGGGTGACTTTTACAGTATAATGGGACTTCCATTGAATCTTCTTTACCGGATGCTGTTGGAATTTGGCATCAATCCGTTAAAGGCATAATTGAGAGGGGCATGTAAGTGCCAAGGGAAAGATTAATATCCTATGATTCATTGGACTTTAGTCTTATCTCGGAAAACACACTACTAAAAGACCATTTTTGTGAAATGAGTACTTTTAAAAATCATGTTTGACAATAAGCGGATCCCATCAATGCTCTTAGTATCGGCGTCTCCTTTGATGCTACGACTAGTACGGATAGGTATTGCACTAAGATGGATGATAAAAAATAGCCGAATCGTTCCAAGGAACGGTAATTTCAGGTTGGAGCAAGCGGCGAAAGTGTATTAAAGCGGTTCCTTCCCCTGTCCGATTTATATTTGTATTGAGCTGGCTTTACCCGTATAATGATTTAGGGTATAAGATAACTGGGGCGCTTGTTGGGATTTTCGGACGCGCACGCATAGTTATTCGATAACTATTACTGTCATACAGCCATATCGCATATGCAGAGGCTGAAAGGAAGAGATCAGGGATGGAATCGTCAACGTTCATGCTGCGAGACCTTCCCCATGAAGAACGACCGAGAGAGCGCATGATGCAAAATGGGGCGGAATCACTCAGCCAGGCTGAACTGCTGGCTATATTGCTGCGGACGGGAACCCGCCAGGAATCGGCGATTCATGTGGCGCAGCGAATATTGGGACAGGTTGGCGGTCTTCGCCGTCTGGCCGACCTTAGCATTGAAGAAATGATGGATATCAAGGGGATCGGTCCCGCCAAAGCGGTGCAGCTGAAAGCCGGGATTGAGCTGGGACGCCGGATGTCGAACTCGCGGCTGGGCCAGCCGGTTACGATTCGCAGCCCGCATGATGCGGCGGATATTCTGACCGAGCAGCTTCGCTATTTGCAGAAGGAGCATTTTGTCTGTCTCTTTTTGAATACGAAAAATCATGTAATTGCGCAGGAAACGCTTTCGATGGGCAGCCTTAATGCATCCATCGTTCATCCAAGAGAGGTATTTCGGGCGGCCATTAAGTGCAGCAGCGCTTCCATTATATGTGCTCATAACCATCCCAGCGGCGATCCGACACCGAGTCCGGAGGATATTTCCCTGACCCGAAGACTGCTTGAGGCAGGCGGAATTGTTGGAATTGACGTGCTGGACCATTTGATTATCGGCGATGACGGATTTGTCAGCATGAAGGAACAAGGACTTATGTAACAATAAACGATGCAATTGACAGGGAAAGGGAGTTTACAGCATGTTAGGTGGCTTTACAAAAGATTTGGGAATTGACTTGGGAACGGCAAATACACTGGTTTACGTCCGCGGAAAAGGCATTGTGGTAAGAGAGCCTTCCGTTGTCGCGATCCGTACCGATACGAAAACGATTGAAGCTGTAGGCGAATCCGCCAAAAAAATGATCGGCCGCACGCCGGGAAATATCCGGGCTATCCGTCCGATGAAGGATGGGGTTATCGCCGACTTCGATACAACCGCTACCATGATTAAATACTTTATCCGGCAGGCTCAGAAGCAGCGCTCCATGTTCCAGCGCCATCCGAACGTAATGGTATGTGTACCTTCGGGAATTACCGCCGTGGAGCAGCGGGCCGTAGAGGATGCGACGAAGCAAGCCGGAGCCCGCGAGGCATATATTATCGAGGAGCCGTTCGCGGCCGCGATCGGCGCCGACCTGCCGGTATGGGAACCGACGGGCAGCATGGTCGTCGATATTGGCGGTGGCACGACGGAGGTTGCCGTCATTTCTCTTGGTGGTATTGTAACAAGCCGGTCCGTACGTGTGGCCGGAGACGAGATGGACGAGTCAATTATCCAGTACATTAAGCGCCAATACAACCTCATGATTGGGGAACGCACGGCGGAACAATTGAAGATGGATATTGGCTCCGCACTGCCGCTAGAGAAGGCGGAGACGATGGAAATCCGAGGACGGGATCTTGTGACCGGACTTCCAAAGACACTCAGCATCACATCGGGCGAGATTTCCGAGGCGCTGGCCGATACGGTCAATGCGATTACCGAAGCGGTAAAAGTAACGCTGGAGAAATGTCCGCCTGAGCTTGCCGCCGACATTATGGACCGTGGGATTGTTCTGACCGGCGGGGGGGCGCTGCTTCGCAATTTGGATAAGCTGCTGGCACGCGAGACCGGCATGCCTGTTATCGTAGCGGAGAATCCGCTCGACTGCGTGGCGATCGGAACCGGTAAAGCGCTGGAAAATATCCATCTGTTCAAGACCCGAGGCAGCGCATCCTTTCGGTCGAAACGGTAGGTTTATGGGGAGAGAGGAAGGCTATCTAGAACTTCTGGAGCGGGAGAGAAAACGGTTGTTAGAGGGTGTTGAAACTGTTTAAGCTGTTCAGCAATAAGCGGCTGTTCATACTGTTGATTACGCTGGTGCTTTTTATTGTGGTCATGGGCTTCTCTCTCGGAACAAGAAAGTCGTTGTCGTGGCCCGAAAATTTCGTCAGAGATACGACCGGTTTTGTGCAGAATGTGTTCTACAAGCCCGCTGGATACATAGCGGGCTTCTTTGAAGATATCGCCAACCTGAAGGGTCTCGCCGAGGAGAACGAACGACTGAAGATCACTGTTGCCCAGTATACCCGGGAGAAAGCGGAGTATAACCTAATCGCAGCCGAGACCGAGAAGTATAAGAGGTTGTGGAAATTAACGCAGGCGCAGAGAAATAAATACAATTACGGGTACCACTACGCGCAGGTTGTCAGCCTGACGACGGAACCGAGCAACAATTCGCTCGTTATTGATTTGGGGGCGCGGGACGGCGTCAAGCCGAATATGTCCGTTATTTCCGAGAAAGGCATGGTCGGTATCATCAGTCAAGTGAGTAAATTTACGTCCACTGTGAAGCTGCTGACCATGATGGACAGCAGCGATCCGAACTCACAGCCGCCAATCGCCGCCACGGCCATCGGCAAAGTCGACCAGACGTTCGGCATGGTTGAACGTTATGACCAGCAGACCGGTCGGCTCATTATGACCCGGATTGACGAGAAAGACCCGATCGCCAGGGGTGACACCATTATATCGTCCGGACTCGGCGGTCTCTACCCGCGGGGGCTTACAATCGGCACCGTCGAGAGCGTCGAGGACGGGGAATTCGGGCTGACCAAGACTGCGATCATCAAGCCAGCGGCCGAATATGAGGACTGGAAGAACCTGTTGGTCGTCTTCACTCCGCAGGAGGAGCAGTAGTGAACGCGCGCAAGTCGACTCTTATTCTGCTGCTGTTTCTGCTGTTTATTCTTCAGGGCACCGTATTGCCCTGGATCATACCGGATTCGTGGGAAATGCGGATTGTCCCGAACCTCGTCTTTATTGTTATTTTATTTGTGACCGTATATCGTCACCGGCATACGGCGCTCGTACTGGGGCTAAGCTTCGGTATGCTGCAAGATATCGTATTTTACGGAAGAATCATCGGAGCTCATTCCTTTGCTATGGGTGTATCAGCTTATTTAATCGGTTTGATATTCCAGACACCGCGGGCTCCGCTGCCGCTTATGATGACGATTGTGCTTCTGGGAAGCTTGCTCGAAGACAGCATCTTATTCGGCATTTACAGCATATTCAAGCTGAACAGCGATCCATACAATTGGGCGCTGCTAAACTATATGCTGCCCACCATGCTTATTCATTTTGTCCTTGGACTTCTGCTGTACATTCCCGTCCGGCGTCAGCTTGAGAAGCTGGAGAACGGGACGCGCAAGGAAGAGAAGGAGTAGGGCTTGGCTCAATTTCTATCGAATCAAGCAGGAACTTTAGGGCCTTGGCACGAATGAATGAGAATGGGGGGAGGGGCAAATGACAGTAATATCCAAGCATGTACGGATAAAAGGCATCAAGGACGGCCTGGTCTTCCTGCTAGATGACAAATGTCCCTTTGAAGAACTGCTGGACGAGCTTCGCTATAAGCTGGAGCACAGCCATCAAAATATTTTGACCGGACCGATCGTGCATGTGGATGTCAAGCTTGGCAGCCGTTCGGTAACAGAGGAAGAAAAGGAAGCGGTGCTGGAGATATTGCGCAGACCGGGCAATCTGCTGATCCGTTCGATCGAGGCCCAGAATGCCCCGAAACCGGAGAGCGGAAGTTCGATGTTCGTGATGAGCGGCATCCTTCGGTCCGGCCAGGTGCTGCATCATAAGGGAGATTTACTCTTTCTTGGAGACGTGAATCCCGGCGGCACAATTACCTGCACCGGAGATATTTTTATTCTCGGGGCGCTGAGAGGTATGGCTCACGCGGGAGTGGAGGGCAATGAAGAAGCGATAATCGCGGCTTCCGTGATGGCTCCGACCCAGCTTCGCATAGCCGAGATCATCAGCCGGCCCCCGGATGAATGGGAAACCCGCGAGAGCAGCATGGAATTCGCATTTTTGGCGGAAGGTGCTATGAAAATCGACAAAATACACAACATCGTCAAGCTGCGTCGGGATTTAAATGTGTTTAAAGGGGTGTAGCCTCATGGGAGAAGCGATTGTTGTTACCTCCGGCAAAGGCGGCGTGGGCAAGACGACCACAACGGCCAATATTGGAACCGCGCTTGCGCTGCAGGGGAAAAAAGTATGTCTCGTTGATACCGATATCGGGCTGCGAAATCTGGACGTGGTTATGGGTCTTGAGAACCGGATCATATACGATCTGGTGGATGTTGCCGAAGGACGCTGCCGGCTTGGCCAAGCATTGGTCAAAGACAAGCGGTTTGAAGAGCTGTATATGCTCCCGGCTGCGCAGACAAAGGACAAAACTTCAGTCACCCCCGAGCAGGTCAGAGACATCGTATTGGAATTAAAGAAGGAATATGAATATATTCTAATCGATTGCCCGGCTGGAATCGAGCACGGCTTCCGCAACGCGGTAGCCGGCGCGGATAAGGCGATTGTCGTGACAACGCCCGAACATGCAGCCGTACGCGACGCCGACCGGGTGATCGGGCTGCTTGAGCAGTCCGATGTGGAATCGCCCAAACTGGTCATTAACCGCATCCGGCCTGGACTTATAAAATCCGGCGATATGCTTGATGTCGAGGATATTCTGCAGGTGCTCAATATTGACCTGATCGGGATTGTGCCGGATGACGAACTTGTGATCAAGGCGGCTAATATGGGAGAGCCGACGGTCATGAATCCGGATTCGGGCGCCGCCATCGCCTACCGTAATATTGCCCGCCGCATTTTGGGCGACGCTGTGCCTCTGATGCAGCTTGACCGCAAGCCGGGCGCATTCAAAAAGTTGAAGAAGTTTTTCGGCATCGGTTAAAGGCATAAACCTGAGACTGCCAAAAAAAGCAAGCCCCGGACACCGCGTTCATTAGTGGTTGTCCGGGGCTGTTTGTTCAAATATAAGACTTTATCAGCTTCGCGCATGCGGGAGAGAGAGCCGCCAACAGTACGATGCCTTGATCAGAAAGCTGCGCCCAGCCCGCCGTTTCTCCAATGAAGGCTTGTTCTAAAATCACCGCATTCCCTCATAGGATGGTACTAAACAAGCCCGCCGGAGGGATCGATATGGGTCACAAAACAATCGCAGGGAATCACCGCAAGCAGCCTATCCGCAATCTGCTGGAAGACAACTCGGATTTCACCAAACCGCCGCGATTCAGAAGGCCTGGGGATGGCAATACGGAAGATTGGCATAAATACCTGAATGGGAACGGCGCCGAGCCCGACCCGGAAAAACTATGGAAAGAGCGGCAGCGAAACTGGGACGGGGAAGTGGAACGGCAGAAGCCGCGATTTTTGTCCAGCTTTATTCGGCGCACAATGATTAGCGGGCTCCTGTTCGGAGTGGTATGGGGGATCTTTACGGTGCAGCAGCCATGGGCTTATCGCGCGAAAAATTTCATTTCGGACAGCTTAAGCAAGGATATGGATTTTTCTGCAGCCCGTATGTGGTACGAACGGTATTTTGACGGAGCTCCGGCGTTTATCCCGATTTTCGGGAACGGAGAGGATAAGGCGCGGAAAGCCTCTGCGCTTCATAAGCTGTCTCCTCCTATAGCAGGAAGCATTGTTAGGCCATTTGCCTCTACAATAAAAGGCGTAGAAATCAAGCCTGCGGCCGATGAACCTGGAAGCGCGGTGGTAAAAAGCATAGATATGGGAAGGGTGCTGTCCGTTTCGCGTGAAGCGGATGGAGGCATCCGTGTAACCGTTCAGCATAGCGGAGGAATTACTGCCGAATACGGACATTTAAACGGAACGAAGCTGAAAGCGGATGACTGGGTGAAGAGTGGCGATACCGTCGGATGGATGGAGGAAACGAGCGCATCTTCTCCTAAGCTGCTCTATTTTGCGGTGATGCGGAACAAGGCATATATCGATCCGGCGGAAGAGATCGGTTTTGATTAAGGTTTGGGGCATTTCCTTTTTCCTGCATCCGCTGTTTGTCATCATTATGCTGCTTTCCGTGCTTACCGGGCAGTTTCTCGAGCTGCTGACGCTATTTGCCATCGTCCTCGTTCACGAGCTGGGACATGTCTGGGCGGCGCTCCTGGCGGGGGCCACCGTCAAATCGGTACAACTGCTTCCGTTCGGAGGAGTCGCGGTTATTGAGGACAATGGAAAGCTGACCGCATACCGCGAGATCGGAATTGCGCTGGCAGGGCCGCTGCAGAACGTGCTGATGATCGTGTTCGCGGCCGTTTTGAAAGAAGCCGGTTGGGGCGGCGAAGCCTATATGACATATCTCATTCAAGCCAATCTCATTATCGCCTTATTCAATATGCTGCCTATTTTGCCGCTCGATGGAGGGAGAATCGTACAAGCTGCCCTAAGCCTTCAGTCGCCGTATTACTCGACTCTGCTCTGGTGCGGAAGAATCAGCATTGCTGCAAGCGCCTTGACGGCCGTGTATGCCCTGCTGCCGCTGGTAAGCGGCGGCGGACTTCGGCTTAATCTGCTGATGATCGCCGCATTTCTGCTGTATTCCAATATAACGGATCACCGAAATCTTCCTTTCCGGTTCTTGGCTTTTCTCATGAACCGGGGCGCGATATATGAACAACATATGGACAAAGGCACACCTGCACTCCCGATTGTTGCGCCTCTTGCGAAACCTTTGGATGATATCCTGCGTCTATTTAAACGGCACCAGTATCATTTGATCTATGTGCTTGACGCCGAAGGAGGCGTGATGGCGGTCATACCGGAGCAGCGCTTGCTCTCGTCCTATTTTGGGATATGAAGCTTCACGCTTATCCATAGTCTCACATTTTTGCAAGAAACGGTTGCAGTCCTTAAAAGGACAGCGTAGCCGTTCTTCTTATGCAACCAGAGGTGACGCCATGAAACAAATGATCGTTCACTGTTCGCAGCATGTGACCCGGATGGCCCTTCTGGAGAAGGGAAGACTGGTGGAATATGCGGCTGAGCGGGAGGAGCAGCAGGGACTGGTCGGCAGCTACTACAAAGGACGGGTAATGAATGTGCTGCCTGGAATGCAGGCCGCTTTTGTCGATATCGGGCAGAAAAAAAATGCCTTTCTATATGTAGATGATGTACTGCATCCGCATTTGGAGAAACAGCCTAAAGTAAAGCCGTCGATTGATACGCTGCTAAAGCCCGGACAGGAAATTATTGTTCAGGTTAGAAGAGAACCTAGAGGAAACAAGGGAGCGCGGGTCACGACACACTACACGCTACCGGGGCGCTGGATGGTATATATGCCGTTTGCGGAATACGTCGGGGTTTCGAAAAAGATCGGGCGCGAATCCGAGCGGAACCGGCTGAAGGCGCTGGCCGAACGCCTGCGGAAGAATGAAGAAGGTCTCATTATGCGCACCGTGTCCGAGGACGAGCTCTCCGAAGCGGTGGAAGGAGATTTATCTCTTTTGCGGGCACAGTGGGAGAGAATCATGAGCTGCGCCCAGAAGGCGGAAGCGCCGGCGCTGCTGCACCGTGATCTCAGTATCGTACAGCGGTTCATCCGCGACGCGTTCGATCCCCGGCTGGACGAGCTTCGGATAGATTCTCCGCAGGCCGTCAAGGAGGTCGAGGCTTTCTTAAGCGAGATGGCTCCGGAAGGATACAAGCCGGTGGAACTGTATACCGGAACCGAGCCGATTTTTGCCGCATACGGAGTGGAAGAGCAACTGGAGCGCGGGTTCAGCCGCAAAATCACGCTAGAAGGCGGAGGAACGCTCATCTGGGATGAGGCGGAGGCGCTCACAGTAATCGATGTCAACACGGCACAGTATACGGGCGGAGCGTCGCTGGAGGAGACGGTTACGCGCACCAATCTGCTCGCTGCAGAAGAGATTGGGCGTCTGATCCGGCTTCGGGATACCGGTGGCATTATCATCATCGATTTCATTGACATGGAACGGGAAGAGCATCGCAAAATGGTGGTGTCCCGGCTTGAAAGCATCGTCAATAGCGACCGGACGAAGACATATATTTTGGGCTGGACCCGGCTGGGGCTGCTTGAGATGACGCGGAAAAAAGTGAGGCATGACGTTCTGGAGTTCTCCACCCGTCCATGCGAATGCTGCGGAGGCACCGGCCGAACGCCGATGTGGAAGCAGGGACGGGAATAACCGGTATCGCTTTGTTGGAAAATATTTATATGCAGCAACAGCGTTGACTATTCCAGGTCTCCATGCTATCATCTATAAGTATGTGTCTGGTTTATTGAATTGCCTGCACATGCTGTAACCGCTCCGATCGGGTAATCAAGTGCGATTCCGTAAGGGAGAGCCACCTGGACCAGGCGAGTCTGAGACATGAGGAGGTGCAAAACCAATGTATGCAATTATCGAAACTGGCGGCAAGCAATACAAAGTCCAAGAGGGCGACGTATTGTTCATCGAGAAGCTGAACGCGGAAGACGGAGCAAGCGTAACGTTTGACCGTGTCCTGGCTGTATCGAACGAAAGCGGTCTGACGGCGGGTACTCCGCTCGTAAGCGGCGCTTCCGTAACGGCGAAGGTCGAGAAGCATGGTAAAGGTCAGAAGGTTGTCGTTTATAAATACAAACCGAAGAAGAACTACCATAAGAAGCAAGGCCATCGTCAGCCTTACACAAAAGTAACGATCGAGAAGATTCAAGCGTAAGAAGGTGCGTTAATGATTAACGTGCGGATTACGAGGTCTTCCTCTCAGGGCGAGATCATCGGTTTTGCCGTCAAAGGTCATGCCGAGTATGATAGAAGGGGCAGAGATATCGTATGTGCCGGTGTTTCGACCGTAACGGTCGGTACCGTTAACGCGATTGAAGCCTTAACCGGAGTCGTGCTGGATTCATCCATGAAGGACGGGTTTCTCAGCGGGACGCTGTTGCCGATTGAAGACCCCGAAACTGCTGCCAAAGTGCAGCTGCTTTTGGAATCCATGGTCGTTATGCTCAATTCGATTGCAGAGTCGTACGGTAAGTATATTCAGATACAGGATGTCATTATTTGAAGAAGGAGGTAGACAGCATGTTGAAATTGGATCTTCAATTGTTCGCATCGAAAAAAGGTGTAGGTTCCACAAAGAACGGACGCGATAGCCACGCGAAACGTCTTGGCGTGAAACGCGCCGATGGCCAAGCCGTAACAGGCGGAAGCATTCTGGTGCGTCAACGCGGAACGAAAATCCACCCTGGCACGAACGTAGGCATCGGTAAAGACGATACTTTGTTCGCCAAAGTGGACGGCGTTGTGAAGTTCGAGCGTCTGGGCCGCGATCGCAAGAAAGTGAGCGTCTACCCGGTAGACGTCGCTCCGGTAGCGGCGGCTCTGGAAGCGTAAGCTTACGGACTATAATTGCTAGTAAAGCCTCCGGCATGAACGCCGGGGGCTTTTTTTCAGAGTATAAGAATCTATAGGACAGGAAAATTCTTGCCGCTTCTTAATGAATCCGGGGGAATTCCTATGGTATACTTGGTAAATATGAACGGGTCTGACTGCGGTAGAGTGCTAAGAATTCGCGAACGTAAGGGACGGGGAAGACAGTATGAAATCCTGGAAAAGCGCAGTAGGAGCGCCGGTGTTATCGATAGCGTTTCCCTTAGGGGTCGCATGCGTATGGCCGACGCTTTGGACATGCCTTCTGCTTGGCTTGTGGGCCGCGGCGGCAGCTTTATTCAGCGTCCTGGCGGTCCGCCGCCTTTATGAACGGGAACTGCGGAAGCAAGAACGGATCCTGCAGCAGACGGCGATCCGGACGCTTAATCATCACCGCCATGACTGGATGAATGATCTCCAGATACTGTACGGCTATATTCAACTGGGCAAGCCTGATAAATCGGTACAGTGTGTGGAAAGAATAAAAGAACGCATTGAGCTGGACAGCCGGATATCCAAGCTTGGTATTCCTTCGCTGGTCTTCTATCTTCAATCCTTTCGCACCGTAGGCGGCAGCCTGCAGCTGGACATTGAAGTGGAAGAAGGATTGCAGCTTGGAGATAAGCTGACGCCCGAGGCCGGAGATGAGCTAACCTCGGTAATTATGCAGGCGGTTAGAGCCTGTCAATTTGGAGGACTGGCTGCCCAGGGCGAGACCCGTTCGCTGCTCCTTTCCTTTAAGAAGGACAAAGGGGACGTTGTCATTGCATTTGGCGGCAACGGCGACGGCTTGCGCGGAGGAACGGAGCTGTTCCGGGAACAGATATTTAATATCGTTCAAGGTAAAACTGTAATAGCGGAGCAGCTGACACCCCATAAGGCAGACTTCCAGCTGCGCTTGCCGATGGGAATGTGAAGGAAGGTGAGACATCCATGTTTGTAGATAAAGCGAAAATATTTGTAAAAGGCGGCGACGGCGGCGACGGTCTGGTCGCGTTCCGCCGTGAGAAATATGTGCCGGAGGGCGGTCCAGCCGGCGGTGACGGCGGCAAGGGCGGCGACGTCATTTTCCGCGTGGACGAAGGGCTGCGTACCCTGATGGATTTCCGGTATCAGCGGCATTTCAAGGCCCAGCGCGGGGAAAAAGGGCGCAATAAGAGCCAGCACGGCGCGGGAGCCGACGATATGATCGTCCGCATTCCGCCGGGAACGGTGCTCATTGACGATGACAGCGGCGAGATCATCGCCGACATGACGCGTCATGGCCAAGAAGTGGTTGTGGCCCGGGGAGGCCGGGGAGGCCGGGGCAACATCCGCTTCGCAACGCCGAACAACCCTGCTCCCGAGCTTGCGGAGAACGGGGAGGAAGGCCAGGAACGCTACGTTGTGCTTGAGCTAAAAGTAATGGCGGATGTTGGACTTGTCGGCTTTCCGAGCGTAGGCAAATCCACTTTGCTGTCCGTCGTTTCGGCTGCCAAGCCTAAGATCGGAGCGTACCATTTTACAACCATTACACCGAATCTCGGCGTCGTGGACGTAGGTGACGGCCGCAGCTTTGTCATGGCCGACCTTCCCGGACTGATTGAGGGCGCTCATGAGGGTGTTGGGCTGGGGCACGAATTTCTGCGCCACATCGAACGCACGCGTATCATCATTCATGTTGTCGATATGGCCGGCTCCGAAGGCCGTGATCCGTTCGAGGACTGGGTGAAGATCAACGAAGAGCTGCAGCAATACAACACCGGCCTTGCCGATCGTCCCCAGATTGTGGCCGCCAATAAGATGGACATGGAGGAAGCGGAGGCGAATCTCGCTTCTTTCCGCGAGCGCGCAGGCAGTCTTCGGCCCGATCTGGAGATCCTGCCAATCTCGTCGCTGACCCGCAAAGGCGTTCAAGAGCTGCTTTACCGCGCCGCCGATCTGCTTGATTCCATTCCGCAGGCTCCGGCCGTGGAGGAAGTGGCAGAGAGCGGTGAGCATAAAGTATATAAGCTTGAGGCAAAGGATGATGACTCCTTTACGATCACCCGTGATAACGAAGCCTTTGTCGTCAACAGTCCGAAGATTGAGCGGATGCTCAAGCGGATGCAGCTCAATTCGCATGATGCGATTCTGAAGCTTGCGCGGACGCTGCGGCATATGGGTGTGGATGAGGAGCTCCGCAAACGCGGCGCGGTGGAAGGCACCATTGTTCGAATCGCTGACTTCGAATTCGAGTTTGTCGAGAACAGCAGCTACTATTGAACAAGTGAATAACGGAACGCAAACAGGCGCAGCATGGTTTCTTCGCACAGGAAGAACCGTGACGGCGCCTTTTTTCTTACACTTTTTCAATAGGTATATCATATGTCGAAGTTGTTCCTGGGCTGCTACGGAATCGAAAATTGAATTTCAGAGTACAACGGTTTTGTGAAAAGTATTGCAATTCTTTCTGAATAACTTTATAATGTCCACTATGTAAAAACAAAAGTCTTTGAGGAGAGGACGTTTGTGAAAGAACGTTATTATTTGGTTCGTGAAGATATTTTGCCCGAGGCGGTACTGAAGACGATGCAGGTCAAGCAGCTGCTGGAAGCCGGCGATGCCAAGACGGTTCATGAGGGCGTGGAGCAGGTGGGGCTGAGCCGGAGCGCTTTTTACAAATACAAGGACGGCATCCATCTGATCCATCAGCTGGAAAGAGAGCGCATCGTGACGATCTCGATGGATCTTGAGCATGAGTCGGGCATGCTGTCCAAAGTGCTTGGGGCCGTAGCAGGTCATGGAGCCAATGTGCTGACCATTCATCAGAGCATTCCGCTTCAAGGGTGGGCGAACGTTGTCCTTTCCATTGAAATCACCCACATAAATGATGAACTGGGAGACATGCTGGATAGCCTGAAAGGGATGGCCGGCGTCAAGCGAGCTCTGATTGTAGGTCAAGGTTAGAAAGGGAATATACGTTAAGGGGGATTCAGATTCAGATGAAACCGGTGAAAGTAGGATTGCTCGGGCTGGGAACGGTCGGTACGGGCGTAGTTCGCATCGTGCAGGGGAACCAGGAGGATTTGAGCAGTCAGGTCGGTTCGCCGATACATATTGAACGTATTGCTGTCAAGAACTGTGATAAGCCCCGTTCGATTGAAATCGATCCGGCAAAGCTGACCACCGATCCTTGGGAAGTCATCCGCGACCCGGAAATCGATGTTATCGTTGAGGTCATGGGTGGGGTCGACGCCACCAGAGAGTATATTTTGGAGGCTCTTGAGCGGGGGAAACATATCGTTACCGCCAACAAGGATCTTATGGCTCTATATGGGACCGAAATATTGGAAAAAGCACAGGAAAAACAATGCGATGTTTTTTATGAAGCCAGCGTGGCGGGAGGCATCCCGATTATCCGGACGTTGATCGAAGGCTTTTCTTCCGACCGGATCGTTAAAATCATGGGTATTGTCAACGGAACAACCAACTATATACTGACCAAAATGAGTCAGGAAGGCGCTTCATACGATGATGTGCTGAAGGAGGCGCAGGAGCTCGGTTATGCCGAGTCCGATCCGACCTCTGATGTGGAAGGACTTGACGCGGCCCGCAAAATGGCAATTCTCGGCACGCTGGGCTTCCGCACCAACGTTGAACTTCGGGACGTGAGCGTAAGCGGAATTTCCGGCGTCAGCAAAGAGGACATTTTGTTCGCGAAGCGCCTTGGATACGAGATGAAGCTGCTCGGCATTGCCGAGAGCGATAATGATGAATTCAGCATCAGCGTTCAGCCTACCATGATCCGTACGAGCCATCCGATCGCTTCCGTTAACGGGGTTTTCAATGCGGTCTATGTCTATGGCGAAGCAGTCGGGGAAACGATGTTCTACGGAGCGGGAGCGGGCGAAATGCCGACGGCAACCTCCGTTGTGGCCGACCTGGTGGCGGTGATCAAGAACTTGAAGCTGGGCGTTAACGGACTGAAACAAATCGTTCCTTATAAGAATAAGAAGCTGAAGAGCGACGACGATATTTATTTTAAAAACTTCCTGCTGCTCCATGTGGACGATAAAGCAGGGGTACTTGCCAAAATCACCCAGGTGCTTGCCGAATGCGACGTCAGCCTCGATTCCGTCGTGCAGCAGGCGAATCCGAATAACCCGGCGGCCGAGATTATTATCGTTACGCATGATGCCAGCAAGTCCAGTATGAACAAGGTTCTCCGCCGTTTCGAGGAACTTGAGGTCATCCGCCGCGTCAAGAGTCATTACCGTGTCGAAGGCTGATGCAAACCGCAGGGAAGGCATTATCTTTAAAGGAGACCATGGGTTGTGAAATATTTCATACTGCATGATAATAGAGATCAATATTCCATTATATTAGAAAAAGGTCTGGCCGCAGACAAAGGGCGGTGCGCTCATGAGTAGCAATAGAAAGGTTAGGGTGAAAATACCCGCCAGCACCGCGAATTTGGGTCCGGGATTCGATACGCTCGGCATGGCGCTGTCGCTGTACGCCTGGATCGAAATGGGCGAAGCGGAAGAGACGGTCTTCCACCTGTACGGTGATGAGATGAAGGATGTGGCCCTTGATAAGAGCAACTTGATTTACAAGGTTGCACAGATGGTATTCGACGAGGCCCGCGTATCCGTCCCCGAGCTGGAAATTTCGATGTATTCCGAAATTCCGCTGACACGCGGGCTTGGCAGCAGCGCTTCCGCCATTATCGGCGGCATGGTTGCGGCCAATGCGCTGATCGGATCCCCTCTGAGCAATGACAGGCTCTTCGATATGGCAACCTCGCTGGAGAAGCATCCCGACAACGTCGGCGCTTCTCTGTTCGGAGGAATCATCGCCGCCGCCTGGGACGGCAGCCATGCGGATGTTATCCGCATCGAGCCGCCGGAGGATCTTGAGGTGCTTGTCGTTATTCCCGAATTTGAACTGGCGACGTCCAAGGCTAGGGAGGCTCTCCCGTCCAGCGTAACCGTCGCCGATGCCGTATACAACGTCAGCCGCTCTTCGCTGCTGACCGGGGCGCTCGCCTGCGGGCGTCTGGATCTGATCGGCGCAGCGATGCGGGACCGGCTGCACCAGCCGTACCGGGCTCCGCTGGTTCCAGGCATGGAGACCGTGCTGGCGGAAGCGACGCAGCACGGAGCGCTTGGAATCGCTCTAAGCGGCGCCGGTCCGACGCTGATTGCGTTTGTAGACCAGGGAGAACACCGAAAGAGCGAACTGGAAGCCTTTTTGATGGAAACGATGCGCAGTCACGGTATTGATGCGCGTACCCGCTGGCTTCTGCCGTGCCGAACGGGGGCGCTTGCGGAGTCTGTAGACGAAAATGGGATGCAAAACCAATCATTTTTGGATATGATAAAAGGAGAAGTACGGTCATGAAATCAATTGCTGTGCTGCCGCAGGGAACGACCTCTCATGAAGCTTTGCTGTATCTGATGAAAGGGGAACCCTGCCGGCCGGTGTTCCATAAGCTTATTTCCGACGTGTTTCTGGCCACGGCCAAAGGAGAGACCGATTACAGCGTCATTCCGGTCGAGAATACGATTGAAGGCTCGGTCAGCATGCATATGGACTGGCTTATTCATGAAGTGGACCTGCCGATGCAGGCTGAATGGATTTATCCTTCTGTGCAGAACCTGATTGCCAATCCCGGTGAATTTGCGGACGGCAAAGGCGGTGTCGATTACTCGCGGATCGTCAAAATCCTTTCCCATCCGGTTGCAATGGCCCAGTGCGGCCATTTTATCCGCAGTCATGCTCCGACTGCCGAGCTTGAAACCGTGGGAAGCACCTCGGAAGCTGTGGAAATCGTTAAGAACAACCCCGGCAAAGGCTGGGCGGCAATCGGCATTGAGCTTGGCGCGAAGACTTTTGGACTAGAGATTGTCGCAAGCAAAATTACCGATCATCACAATAATTTTACGCGTTTTGTGCTGGCGGGACCCGGGAAGATTGAGATTCCCCGCGTAAGCACCGGCAGCAAGACCAGCGTGCTGGTCACCCTGCCTGAGGATTTTCCTGGTGCGCTCCACCAGGTTCTTGCAGCCTTTGCTTGGCGCAAGCTGAATTTGTCGCGGATTGAATCACGGCCTACAAAGAAGAAACTGGGTACCTACTATTTTTATATTGATGTGCTCGAACCGTTGGAATCGGTCCTCCTGCCTGCCGCTATTGAGGAAATCAAAGCTTTGGGCTGCCAGGTCCGTATCTTAGGCTCGTATCCCACATACACCTATGAGGAAGAGAAAGCGGAGGTGCAGTAAGTTCATGTCTGAGCAGTTGATTTATCTAGATGGACAATATGTAACGAAAGAAAAGGCCATGGTATCCGTTTTTGACCACGGCTTTCTGTATGGCGACGGGATTTTTGAAGGAATCCGGATTTATAACGGCAATATTTTCAAATGCAAAGAGCATTTGGACAGGCTGTATGATTCGGCCAAATCCATCATGCTTGACATCCCGCTGACTTACGACGAGATGCTGAAAGCAATGGCGGAGACGATCCGCCGTAATGATATACGCAACGGTTATATCCGCCTTATCGTTTCCCGCGGCCCGGGCAACCTCGGACTTGACCCCCGCCGGTGTCCAAAAGCCAGTGTCATCATTATTGTAGAGCAGCTGGCCATCTATCCCGAAGAGGCTTATCTCAACGGCCTTCGCGCCGTTTCCGTGTCCCAGCGCCGCAACATTCCGGATGCGCTGAATCCGAAGATCAAATCGCTTAACTATCTGAACAACATTCTGGTTAAGATTCAGTCCAATCTTGCGGAAGCCGATGAGGCGATCATGCTGAACGCACAGGGATATGTGACGGAAGGCTCCGGAGATAATATTTTTATTATCAAAAAAGGCGTTGTCTACACCCCACCGTGCTACCTTGGCGCTCTTGAGGGTATTACGCGTCTTGCCATTATCGAGCTGTGCGAGAAGCTCGGCATCAAGCTTAAAGAAGAGCCTTTCACGATGCATGATATTTATATTGCGGATGAGGTCTTCTTCACCGGTACGGCAGCGGAGGTTATTGCGGCCCGCGAGATCGACGGACGGATTATCGGCGAAGGCCATGCCGGTCCGATCACGCTTAAGCTGCTGGAGGAATTCCGGAGCATTGTGGACAAAGATGGCTATAAGGTGTGGCAGTCCTAAGTTTTTGAATAGCAGCGATCAATCCTTTTATGCGCGTATGCACTTATGCCGCATGAAAGGATTTTTTTTGCTTCTGGGATGTCAATCGCCCATGGGCTGCATAAGATGTAGTAACGAAGGAGGCGGCTTTACCGCAAATCACTGCGCCAGAAGAAACGGCTTTGCTGTCCGCTTAAGCGCGGCATCGTTTCTCGTAGAAATATAAGGCTGTGCATAAGTGCGAAGCTTATACATTCTTATATTTCAAAAAGCATTGCTCCACAAAAAGTTAGGAGGTTAAATCTGCGTGAAAATACACATTGTCAAGCAAGGCGATACACTCTATGAATTGTCGAAAAAGTACGGGGTGCCGCTGGATAAATTGATCGAAGCCAATCCGCAAATTGCAAACCCCGATGTCCTGGCTGTCGGTGACAAGGTGAAAATCCCTTCTGTCCCCGCTCCTGCACCGGACGGCAGTGAGTTGTACCACAAGCATACGGTCAAGCAAGGAGACACCCTATGGAAATTGTCAAAAGCATGGGGAATTCAGCTCAAGGATATGATTGGGGCCAATCCACAACTGAAGAACCCCGATGTACTCAAAATAGGGGATGTCGTGAATATTCCCAAGAAAGCGACGGTTTCTCCAATACATCCGGCAGATCCAGTCAATCCAGTCAATCCAGTCAACCCAGTGAATCCAGTAATCCCGGCAAACCCGGCAAATCCAGCAAATCCGGCAAATCCGGCGAACCCAGTAAATCCAAACCTAGCCCAACCGGAATATGCGCCGACGGCTGTATCAGAGAAAACCGCTCCCGGCGGAAAGGCCTTTACAGGCCCCATTGAAAAAGCCGCAGAAATAGCACCTGTTGCTCCAGCTCCTATACCTGTTCAACAATCGGCAAAAAAGGCAGAAACGGCTCCCGTTGTCCCAGCTCCTGTACCTGTTCAACAACCGATAAAAAAGGCAGAAACGGCTCCCGTTGTCCCAGTTCCTGTACCTGTTCAACAACCGGCAAACATTCCTGCGCCTGCTGCTCCAGTTAAAGAGATGATTCATACCGAGACGCAGAATCTGTTCGTCCAGATTTCGGTTCCCGCACAAAAAGCAGCCCCTTTACCGCCGAAGGCTGAGCCTATCAAGGAGTATCCTAAACCCGCGCCTCCCAAGAGTTATTGCACCTGCGAGCCTGTAGCTCCTTGCGATAAGTCATACGGATACCCGGGAATAACGGAAAATCCCTATTATAATGATTGCCCGCCAGCTTATCCGATGTATGAGGCCGTTCAGCCAATATCTTATGCGCCTTGTGAGACACAACCGATTGCGTATATGCCGGAAATGCCTGCGCCCTATTGCTATCCGGATACAGGTTATCCTGTCGCCAATGTCTCGGCACCATATTATCCGGGTGTTATGCCCTACACCGCTGAGATGCCTGCTAACGACTTCACACCTTATTCTGAGAATCCGGCGTACACCTCTCCGCAGTATGGGGCTCAGCCGACAACGCTTCCTTGGCCTTCCTGCGGATGCGGAGGGTCACCTGAAATCCAGCCGTATCAATTCGGTAATGAAGCGCCGATGTATGGCAATATGCCTGTCTATACGAGCGGAGCCCAATCTTCCCCTTATGACATGGGCTTTCCTCAACCCTATATGGCACCTTCGTACCCGCCCGCACCCGCATCATTTGGCTCTCCAGTTAACCAAGGAATCCCACCGGTTCCGAGATTTCCAGGCACGGAGGATTGGGTTTATTCGAACCGGCTTCCTCTGGACACGGAGATTAATTCCGTCTCAGGAGCTTTGTCCGAGCAAAATACTGCTGCCGCCAGCCTGACTGCAGAACAAAATGCCGCCGATCAAGGGGAAGCTAACCCGGCTTCCACGGCTAAGGACAAAACATCAAGCCGACGGGGAAAAGATGTTAAAACTAGCGGCACAACCAAGCAGCAGCGTTCAGGGAAAGTCAAAGACACAGTGAAAAAACGTCGTAACCCTTGGATTTCTGATTGATACTTAAGTAATCATAGATTTTCCGCGTGCAGGTTCGTATCTTCGGATACGGTCTGCACTTTTATTGTTCTACTTGTCTCATTTCCGGGATTTTAGGGTAATTATATAAGATGAACTTGAAAAATGGCATCAGGGTAAGGAGTAACGAAGGGGGAGTTTGGAACAGTTAGGAGCGACAGCGATCGCCTTTGTCTCCGGATTTCATCCGTGAATAGCGGTATTAATTTAGAAATCTGGGGACAACAGCGGCCGGAAGTCCAAACATTCCTCGTAGTTACGACTGATATTTGATGAGAAAATCTTAAGTTCAGCTTATATAGAATAAGGAAATAGTATCATATAGAAGATTGGAAAATATTACAGGTTGTTATACGTATCGCAGACATGTTATATTATAAATCTAGTTGCTGATGACAAATTGCTAATAGCAGCGCAGAGTTATATTTTAGAGGTGCTAAAGCTATTAAAAAAAGTCTTGCAATCGGTCGAAAAAAATGATATATTAAAGATCCGGTTGACAAACAGTCATCCGCACTGAAGATTTAAAGCAATGAAGAGTTGATCTTTGAAAACTGAACAACGAGTGAGTGGGAATTCGCTTGGCGAGTTCCAAAAAAAAGATGGATTTCACAGCGTGTTTCACGCTTTTGAAATGCCGTTCTGAGAATGTAAATTCTCGTCAGATGTTTCAAATTGAGCTTATCAGCTCTTTTCGATATCTGGATACGAAATCATCCGCTCAGCCGAGTTGGAGCGATTTCCTATTCAGCCGATGTTGCGCTGCAGCATCTTTATTGGAGAGTTTGATCCTGGCTCAGGACGAACGCTGGCGGCGTGCCTAATACATGCAAGTCGAGCGGAGTTGTGATGGAGCTTGCTCTTGATCAACTTAGCGGCGGACGGGTGAGTAACACGTAGGCAACCTGCCCCTTGGACTGGGATAACTACCGGAAACGGTAGCTAATACCGGATAATTCCTCTTAGCTCCTGCTAGGAGGCTGAAAGGCGGAGCAATCTGTCACCAAGGGATGGGCCTGCGGCGCATTAGCTAGTTGGTGGGGTAACGGCTCACCAAGGCGACGATGCGTAGCCGACCTGAGAGGGTGAACGGCCACACTGGGACTGAGACACGGCCCAGACTCCTACGGGAGGCAGCAGTAGGGAATCTTCCGCAATGGGCGAAAGCCTGACGGAGCAACGCCGCGTGAGTGATGAAGGTTTTCGGATCGTAAAGCTCTGTTGCCAGGGAAGAACGTCCTTAAGAGTAACTGCTTAAGGAGTGACGGTACCTGAGAAGAAAGCCCCGGCTAACTACGTGCCAGCAGCCGCGGTAATACGTAGGGGGCAAGCGTTGTCCGGAATTATTGGGCGTAAAGCGCGCGCAGGCGGCTGTTTAAGTCTGGTGTTTAAACCATGGGCTCAACCTGTGGTCGCACTGGAAACTGGGCAGCTTGAGTGCAGAAGAGGAAAGTGGAATTCCACGTGTAGCGGTGAAATGCGTAGAGATGTGGAGGAACACCAGTGGCGAAGGCGACTTTCTGGGCTGTAACTGACGCTGAGGCGCGAAAGCGTGGGGAGCAAACAGGATTAGATACCCTGGTAGTCCACGCCGTAAACGATGAGTGCTAGGTGTTAGGGGTTTCGATACCCTTGGTGCCGAAGTTAACACAGTAAGCACTCCGCCTGGGGAGTACGGTCGCAAGACTGAAACTCAAAGGAATTGACGGGGACCCGCACAAGCAGTGGAGTATGTGGTTTAATTCGAAGCAACGCGAAGAACCTTACCAGGTCTTGACATCCCTCTGAATACGTTAGAGATAGCGTAGGCCTTCGGGACAGAGGAGACAGGTGGTGCATGGTTGTCGTCAGCTCGTGTCGTGAGATGTTGGGTTAAGTCCCGCAACGAGCGCAACCCTTGACTTTAGTTGCCAGCAGGTAAGGCTGGGCACTCTAGAGTGACTGCCGGTGACAAACCGGAGGAAGGTGGGGATGACGTCAAATCATCATGCCCCTTATGACCTGGGCTACACACGTACTACAATGGCCGGTACAACGGGAAGCGAAGCCGCGAGGCGGAGCCAATCTTATAAAGCCGGTCTCAGTTCGGATTGCAGGCTGCAACTCGCCTGCATGAAGTCGGAATTGCTAGTAATCGCGGATCAGCATGCCGCGGTGAATACGTTCCCGGGTCTTGTACACACCGCCCGTCACACCACGAGAGTTTACAACACCCGAAGTCGGTGGGGTAACCGCAAGGAGCCAGCCGCCGAAGGTGGGGTAGATGATTGGGGTGAAGTCGTAACAAGGTAGCCGTATCGGAAGGTGCGGCTGGATCACCTCCTTTCTATGGAGAATCGTTTCCCGCAGCGGAAACATTCAAATACGGAAGCTTGACTTCCGGCAACACTCACTCGTTGCTCAGTTTTGAGAGTTCAACCTCTCAAAAGCAAGAACCTTGATCCTTGAAAACTGGATACCGAAACGAAAATTGCGTTTTAGAACATCTTTTAGCTGAAACTTGTGTCCAAACAAGTGAAGTAAGAGTGCTTAGTTGGTTAAGCTACTAAGAGCACACGGAGGATGCCTAGGCGCCAGGAGCCGACGAAGGACGTGGCGAACAACGAAAAGGCCTCGGGGAGCTGTAAGCAAGCTTTGATCCGGGGGTGTCCGAATGGGGAAACCCGGCTGTGGTAATGCACAGTCACTTCCATCTGAATACATAGGATGGATAGAGGCAGACCAGGGGAACTGAAACATCTAAGTACCCTGAGGAAGAGAAAACAAGAGTGATTCCGTCAGTAGCGGCGAGCGAACGCGGAACAGCCTAAACCGAAGAGCTTGCTCTTCGGGGTTGTGGGACGTCTTACACGGAGTTACAAAGGAATAGGGTAAATGAAGAGGTCTGGAAAGGCCCGCCAGAGAAGGTAACAGCCCTGTAATTGAAATTCGATTCCCTCCAAGACGGATCCCGAGTAGTGCGGGGCACGTGAAACCCCGTATGAATCCGGCAGGACCATCTGCCAAGGCTAAATACTCCCTGGCGACCGATAGTGAAACAGTACCGTGAGGGAAAGGTGAAAAGCACCCCGGAAGGGGAGTGAAAGAGTGCCTGAAACCGTGTGCTTACAAGAAGTCAGAGCCCGTTAAATGGGTGATGGCGTGCCTTTTGTAGAATGAACCGGCGAGTTACGTTTAACGTGCAAGGTTAAGGCGAGGAGCCGGAGCCGCAGCGAAAGCGAGTCTGAATAGGGCGCTTAAGTACGTGGGCGTAGACCCGAAACCGGGTGATCTACCCCTGTCCAGGGTGAAGGTGCGGTAACACGCACTGGAGGCCCGAACCCACGAACGTTGAAAAGTTCGGGGATGAGGTGGGGGTAGCGGAGAAATTCCAATCGAACTCGGAGATAGCTGGTTCTCCCCGAAATAGCTTTAGGGCTAGCCTCGGTGAATGAGAGTAATGGAGGTAGAGCACTGATTGGGTGCGGGGCCCGCAAGGGTTACCAAGCTCAGTCAAACTCCGAATGCCATCTACTTGTCGCCGGGAGTCAGACAGTGAGTGCTAAGATCCATTGTCAAAAGGGAAACAGCCCAGACCATCAGCTAAGGTCCCCAAGTGTGTGTTAAGTGGGAAAGGATGTGGAGTTGCACAGACAACCAGGATGTTGGCTTAGAAGCAGCCACCATTGAAAGAGTGCGTAATAGCTCACTGGTCGAGTGACTCTGCGCCGAAAATGTAACGGGGCTAAACACACCACCGAAGCTATGGCTTGATGCTTGCATCAGGGGTAGGGGAGCGTTGTGTATACATTGAAGGTTGACTGTAAGGACAGCTGGAGCGTACACAAGTGAGAATGCCGGTATGAGTAACGAAAAGATCAGTGAGAATCTGATCCGCCGAAAGCCCAAGGTTTCCTGAGGAAGGCTCGTCCGCTCAGGGTCAGTCGGGACCTAAGGCGAGGCCGACAGGCGTAGTCGAAGGACAACAGGTTGATATTCCTGTACCACCGTAATCCGCTATCGAGCGATGGGGGGACGCAGGAGGGTAGTGACGCGGACTGATGGATGTCCGTCCAAGCAGTGAGGCTGATGTGTAGGCAAATCCGCGCATCGCAAGGCCAGGCTGTGATGGGGAGCGAAAACTATAGTAGCGAAGGTCATGATCTCACACTGCCAAGAAAAGCCTCTAGCCAGGAGAAGGTGCCCGTACCGCAAACCGACACAGGTAGGCGAGAAGAGAATTCTAAGGCGCGCGGAAGAACTCTCGTTAAGGAACTCGGCAAAATGACCCCGTAACTTCGGGAGAAGGGGTGCCTCGGTAGGGTGAATAGCCCGAGGGGGCCGCAGTGAAAAGGCCCAAGCGACTGTTTAGCAAAAACACAGGTCTGTGCGAAGCCGCAAGGCGAAGTATACGGGCTGACGCCTGCCCGGTGCTGGAAGGTTAAGGGGAGCGGTTAGGGGTAACCCGAAGCTGTGAACCGAAGCCCCAGTAAACGGCGGCCGTAACTATAACGGTCCTAAGGTAGCGAAATTCCTTGTCAGGTAAATTCTGACCCGCACGAATGGCGTAACGACTTGGGCGCTGTCTCAACGAGAGATCCGGTGAAATTTTAATACCTGTGAAGATGCAGGTTACCCGCGACAAGACGGAAAGACCCCATGGAGCTTTACTGCAGCTTGATATTGAACTTGGGTACGATCTGTACAGGATAGGTGGGAGCCTTGGAAGCCGGAGCGCCAGCTTCGGTGGAGGCGCCGTTGGGATACCACCCTGATCGTATCTAGGTTCTAACCTGGTACCCTAAGCGGGTACGGGGACCGTGTCAGGCGGGCAGTTTGACTGGGGCGGTCGCCTCCTAAAGCGTAACGGAGGCGTCCCAAGGTTCCCTCAGAATGGTTGGAAATCATTCGAAGAGTGCAAAGGCAGAAGGGAGCTTGACTGCGAGACCTACAAGTCGAGCAGGGACGAAAGTCGGGCTTAGTGATCCGGTGGTACCGCATGGAAGGGCCATCG
This sequence comes from Paenibacillus durus ATCC 35681, assembly GCF_000993825.1. Classification (NCBI taxonomy): domain Bacteria; kingdom Bacillati; phylum Bacillota; class Bacilli; order Caryophanales; family Paenibacillaceae; genus Paenibacillus; species Paenibacillus durus. The sequence continues at coordinate 3,431,856 of NZ_CP011114.1, read as the reverse complement.
CTCAACGGATAAAAGCTACCCTGGGGATAACAGGCTTATCTCCCCCAAGAGTCCACATCGACGGGGAGGTTTGGCACCTCGATGTCGGCTCATCGCATCCTGGGGCTGAAGTAGGTCCCAAGGGTTGGGCTGTTCGCCCATTAAAGCGGTACGCGAGCTGGGTTCAGAACGTCGTGAGACAGTTCGGTCCCTATCTGTCGTGGGCGTAGGAAATTTGAGAGGAGCTGTCCTTAGTACGAGAGGACCGGGATGGACGTACCGCTGGTGCACCAGTTGTTCCGCCAGGAGCATGGCTGGGTAGCTACGTACGGACGGGATAAGCGCTGAAAGCATCTAAGCGTGAAGCCCCCCTCAAGATGAGATTTCCCAATATGTAAGACCCCTTGAAGACGACGAGGTAGATAGGTTGGAGGTGGAAGCACGGCAACGTGTGGAGCTGACCAATACTAATCGGTCGAGGGCTTATCCAAAATAACGCAATGTTTCGTTTCGATCCAGTTTTCAGGGAGCAAGATCCCTGTAGGATAACGCTTTGAAATTCATTCACACGATCCGTGATAAACCGAATTTCAGGCGGGCCGCGTTTGTTTCACAAACGCCCGTTTGGTGGCGATGGCGGAGGGGTTCCACGCGTACCCATCCCGAACACGACCGTTAAGCCCTCCAGCGCCGATGGTACTTGGACCGAAGGGTCCTGGGAGAGTAGGACGTTGCCAAGCACATGAACCATTGCTGATCCCAGCAGTGGTTTTTGTTTATATAAATAACTATTGCTTTATATCAGTTGATTTGGTATAATGAAGTTCGTTGTCACGATTGAGAAGTGATACTTATGGCCCGTTGGTCAAGGGGTTAAGACACCTCCCTTTCACGGAGGTAACAGGGGTTCGAATCCCCTACGGGTCACCATTAATTTATAACACTTGGTTATTATTTGATTGACGCGGGGTGGAGCAGCTCGGTAGCTCGTCGGGCTCATAACCCGAAGGTCGCAGGTTCAAATCCTGCCCCCGCAACCAAATCTTCTTATCTAAGAATAAGAAGTGCCTCGTGGAACCGTGGTGTAGAGGCCTAACATGCCTGCCTGTCACGCAGGAGATCGCGGGTTCGAATCCCGTCGGTTCCGCCATTTAAATGTACTTTCCTAAATTAAAGATATGCGGACGTGGCTCAGCGGTAGAGCATCGCCTTGCCAAGGCGAGGGTCGCGGGTTCGATTCCCGTCGTCCGCTCCATATCTTGCGCCCTTAGCTCAGCTGGATAGAGCGTTTGACTACGAATCAAAAGGTCGGGAGTTCGAATCTCTCAGGGCGCGCCATTATTGCTTCATGAAGAGTAACCTGATCCGAAACGTTGGAGTTCATTGGAACCTAAGTTCGAGTAAAAATTCATCGCAGTCGGGTACGTATCGTGACCGCATCTCTCAGAGCATTTATGATGATTTTTACCAACCGAATCGATACATAGTAAGGTGGGTTAAGCCGGTTTACAGCTTGAGCCACTTTTTTGTTGTATTTTATAACAGCGTAACTGGAATATCGTAACGAAAGAGCTAACACTGCATAAATTTCGGCGTCCGAGGACAGATTAAGGAAAAAAGCAGAATGAAGGGGATTAACATGAGTTCTTTTCGTCTGAAAAAGCAGCTGTGGCGCCGGTGGAGACGTTGGAAAAAAGCGCTGTGGGTCGGAACGGCATGCGCAGTTCTTATAATCTGTGCCTGGTCCGGCATGCGCATGTCTGAGGATATATCGAGACTGTTGACAGGATCAATGTCGGCAGCGGAGCAAACCTTTGCCGAGCTCAATGACCGCGCCTCGGGCGGTGACATCCTACTGCCTGAGCAGGTTTCCGCTGTGTTCGAGCAAGAAGATCAGAAAGAGCAGGCTTCAAATCAAGGCAATGCCGATTCCCTTATCAAGGTTATTGCCGATAGCGGTCTTAGCCGGAAAGTGCATTATAAAACAACCTATGTCTGTGACGAGGAAATCCGTAATGTACCCCAAGCGATGAGCCCTAAGGAATTGCAGTTCCTCATTGCTGAACATTCGGACTGGCAGGGGAAGATTGGGCCTGAAGGAGATGTCTGGCTGGAACGGAATGTGAACGATTTATCGCCTTCCTGTAAGAAGGAAGCGTATATTGGCATAGATAACGAAGGGAATCTTACCCTGTACAAAGGCCCTCCTAAACGGGAGGAGGCGCTCAAGACTTTTTTTCAAATCGACATAGGCACTATGAAATCTGCTCTACCGGAGAAGATGTGGTGGCAGCTTCAAGGCGGAATCCGCGTGCAGGATATCGATGAGTATAACAGTGTTCTGTCAACCTTCAGCGATTATGCGAGGGACAATGCCGAGGCAATGTAGGGTGATTGATTTAAGCATATGATCATGGAACAAGGATATTGGGACCGCTGGCGAAAGCCTGCGGTCTTTTTGCTGCTTATCTGTATTCTTATATATGCATACTGTCAGACATACCCAGAAGGACGGGTTTATCTATTCGGGACTATTTATATATCGCTTATGGCAAATTTTATGCCCCCCGTGCAGGCTATTTTTGCTATAATGGGTAGAAGGAATACATATGTTCGCTTTAAGGGCCATGAAATGGACCGTGCGGGAAGGCTCCCGTTTACAATAGAGGAGAGATGGTTGTGCGAATTTTGGGGATCGACCCGGGGATTGCGATTGTCGGCTTCGGCTTTATTGACAAGAACGGCAGCAAGCTTACGCCGGTGCAGTACGGCAGTATTCAGACGGAAGCCCACACACCAGAGGAGGAACGGCTGCTTCATGTCTATGAAGGGATGCTGCAGCTGATCGACCGCTACAAGCCGGATGCCGTAGCGCTGGAGAAGCTGTTCTTCAACCGGAACGTGACGACGGCAATGTCGGTCGGGCAGGCTCGCGGCGTTTTGGTGCTGGCAGCGGTGCAGCGCGGACTTGCTGTGGCGGAATATACGCCGATGCAGGTGAAGCAGGCCATAGTCGGGTATGGCAAGGCGGAGAAACGGCAAGTTCAGGAAATGGTGCGGATGTATCTGAAGCTGTGTGCTATTCCGAAACCAGATGATGTAGCCGACGCGTTGGCTGTTGCGGTATGTCATGCCCACTCTTATACGCTGAATTCGAAGATAAATGAGGTATTGCGAAAATGATTGATTTTTTGAGAGGACCGGTCGTCCATCTGGAACAGGAATACGTGGTGCTGGATGTTCAGGGTGTGGGATACCGGGTGTTTTGCCCAAATCCCTATGCTTTCGCGAAACAAGAGGGACCGGTAACGGTATATATTCATCATCATGTTCGCGAGGATGCGATTCTGCTGTTCGGCTTTCCCACCCGGGAAGAGCAGAAATTGTTCCGGAAGCTGATCGAGGTGTCGGGTATCGGTCCCCGCGTGGCGCTTGGGATTCTGACAGGGGGCACACCGGACCATGTCATTTCGGCGATTTATCAGGAGAATATTACATTCCTGACCAAGCTGCCGGGAATCGGCAAGAAGACTGCGCAGCGTATGATTCTTGATCTGAAGGATAAGCTGGAAGGCCTGGGAACGGTCACGTTCCAAACGGGACTGTTTGCGCTGGAAGAGAATTCGGAGAGCGGTTCCGGTGAGCTGTCCTGGCAGGAAGCCAGAGACGGGCTTAAGGCGCTTGGGTATACGGAAAGTGAGCTGGATCGTGTCTGGCTGGCGCTGAAGAAGGAAGGCGCGGAGACCGCTTCGGTCGATGTGCTGATGAAAAAAGCGCTTAAGCTGCTGTATGTAGCGAAGTAGACCGGATCTAGCGAAGTAAAGAGCAAATGAGCAGCAGGTGACGAAGGTCCGCTAAGTACATGATGAAGTGGAGCGATGGAAAGATGGAGGACCGGATCATATCCGCAAATTTAATGATGGAAGACCAGGCGGTGGAGCTTAGTTTGCGTCCCCGTTTTCTGGCTGAATATATCGGGCAGAACCAGGTTAAGGAGAATCTGAAAATCTATATCGAAGCGGCCAAAATGCGGGGGGAGGCGCTGGATCATGTTCTGCTGTACGGACCGCCGGGTCTAGGTAAAACGACGCTGGCCAATATCATCGCCAACGAACTGGGAGTGAATCTGCGGACGACGTCCGGTCCCGCGATCGAGCGGCCGGGCGATCTGGCGGCGCTGCTTACCAATCTGCAGGAAGGCGATGTGCTGTTCATCGATGAAATTCACCGGCTGCACCGGACAGTAGAGGAAGTGCTGTATCCGGCAATGGAGGATTTCGCGCTTGATATTATGATCGGCAAAGGCCCGAGCGCCCGCTCGGTACGATTGGACCTGCCCCCGTTCACACTGGTGGGGGCCACCACGCGGGCCGGGCTGCTGTCCGCGCCGCTGCGCGACCGGTTTGGCGTTGTCAGCCGTCTGGAGTTCTATACGGTGGACGAACTGAGCTACATCGTCTCGCGCGGCGCCGATATTCTCAGTATTGAAATTGTCGGCGACGCAGCTGAAGAGATTGCGCTGCGTTCACGGGGAACCCCGCGGATCGCGAATCGTCTGCTGAAACGGGTTCGCGATTTCGCCCAAGTCAAAGGAGACGGGATCATTACGCCGGATGTTGCCGACGAAGCGCTCAAGATGCTGCAGGTCGACCCGAGAGGTCTTGACAGCATTGATCATCGAATGCTGCATTCGATGATCAGCGGATTTCGCGGCGGGCCTGTCGGGCTGGACACGATTGCCGCCACGATCGGCGAGGAGAGCCAGACGATCGAAGACGTCTATGAGCCGTACTTGCTGCAAATCGGATTTTTGCAGCGTACGCCCAGGGGAAGAATGGTTACCCCGGCAGCTTACCAGCATTTAGGAATTCCGCTCCCTCCGGAGCAATCCTGATCTATTCGAATTTGGCGATTGGAGGATAACGCGAAGATGAGGCAATTGTGGAAGAAAGGTAAACGGGCACTGGCAAAAGGTCTGCTGGCCGCGGCGCTGGCGGCGGGATGCCTGCTCATTCCCTCTGGAGTAGGTTACGCTGATTCCCCTCGAACGATACGCGTTGCGTTATTTGCGGATATCGGCAGTAAATATAAATTGACGGTTCCGGCGGTCACGCTCCTCTCGAGCCAGACTTGGAGCCTGGCCGCCGAAAATGGCGGGAACGTTCTCGTTACGGTCCCTTCAGGGACAAAGGTGCGGGCAAGCTTGGACGGTTACCGCGTCAAAGTGCTTGAGACATCCTCCTGGCCGATGGCGGCCGACGCGGCGAAGAAGCTTCAATCTACATCGGACAAGCCTCTGCTGTTCTTGAACTCAAAGGGCGGCAGCAATGTATATCAACTCTATACAGGAACATATGCCAGCGAAAGCGCCGCAAAGAATGCGGTTGACAGATTGGCTAATGCCGGCTTAAGCCTTCCTGCGGACCAGCCTCCCGTCATTAAGGGCGGCAAGCATCTGACTGCGGGCAGCTATGCCACGCAGTTGGAAGCAGATACCGCCAGAGCAAGCATCGCCGCTGCCGGCGTTGACGCCTGGACCGCCGTCGTACCTTCCGAAGGCGGGGGATCGAAATACGAGGTATGGGTGTCCGAAGCTGCCAGCGACAGTGATCTGGATGCGGCGCGGATTGTGCTTAGCCAAGTGCTTCCGCAGCTGTCCTTAACGACAGCTTCTGCGGGCCTCATGATCCGGACGGAAGCCGGTCTTGACCTGAACAGCGAGACGCAGGCGCCGCATTATGCGGTATCCGGCGGGGCGAAGTTCATGGCTTCCGGAAGCAGCGCGGGTATTCAGCTTGCCGAGAGATCCAAGCGGACTTACCGAGGCAGTCTGGAGCTTGGCGGAATGAACGGGTCGCTATCGGTGATCAATGAACTGTCGCTGGAGCAATATCTATACTCGGTTGTTGGCGGAGAGGTCTCTTCGAGCTGGCCGGCAGAAGCGCTTAAAGCCCAGGCGGTAGCGGCCCGCAGTTATGCGCTTGCGCAGGGAATGCGGTTCGATATCGCAAATGTCGTTGATACTACGCTCAGTCAGGTATACAACGGGATCGGCACCGAAGCGGCTTCAATTACCTCGGCGGTGGATGCCACCGCCGGAGAAGTGCTGAAGAGCGGAGGGAACATTATTGAAGCCGTCTTCTCGTCCAACAGCGGCGGTGTGACCGCCGACCCGACCGAGGTATGGAACAACAACGGCGGGAATGTATTTGCCAGCGTCGACAGCTCTGCTGACAGTTCTGCCGTGGCCGCCGCGAAGAAATGGTATTATGTGCAGCTGCCTGGCGGCACTGACGGATACGTCCGGGAAGACAACGTAAAATTGACGGGAGAGAAGACCGCAGCCGGTCTGGATCTGCTGACGGCGACAACCAAAGATGTCAATGTACGGGCTCTGCCTGTTCTTGACAGCAGCGTAAGTCCCGTCGGCAAGCTGAATCCGGGAGAGAATGCGGTTGTACTGGACAAAGTGCTGGAGTCGGGCAGCTACAGTTGGATTAAGGGACCTTATACATCCGCCGAGCTTCTGAAGAGTCTGCAAGGGAAGACGAGCGCTGCTCTGCCGTCATCCATCACCAGCCTTCAGGTGACGGAACGCGGTCCGTCGGGACGGGCGGTTCAGGTTAAAGCTAACGGTAATGCCCTAAGTGTGAAGTATCCCGATTTGTACCGCTCTGCCCTGGGCGGGCTGCCCAGTACTTTGTTTGATATTGTGCCATCCGGCAGTTATACTGTATTAGGCGCCGACGGCAGAACCGCATCGGTAAGCGGTTCACAGCCAGCCGGTGTACTGTCCGCTACGGGAATGGTAACGGGAGGCGGCAGCGGAACCGTAGTGATGAACGGGGATAACAAGGCGAGGGTGATTGACGCAAGTCCCGGCTTCCTGTTCATTGGCTGGGGCTACGGCCATGGACTCGGCATGTCCCAGTGGGGCGTTAAGGGAATGGCAGAGCAAGGGTATGACTACCAGAAGATTTTGCAACACTATTTTCAGAACGTTACTATAGTTAAGGAATGACAAGCAATGAATGTAGATTTGTATGATTTCCATCTGCCGGAGGAACTGATTGCCCAGACTCCGCTTCCCGACCGCAGCGCATCCAGGCTGCTCACGTTGGACAAGCGGAGCGGCAGGACGGAGCATCGGCATTTTACCGATATTATCGACGAATTGCAGCCCGGGGACACGCTTGTGCTGAATGATACGAGAGTCATTCCTGCCCGGCTGTTCGGGATCAAAGAAGACACCGGGGCTAAGGCCGAGGTGCTGCTGCTCAAGAACCTCAGCGAGGACCGTTGGGATGCGTTGGTGAAGCCGGGGAAAAAGCTTAAGACCGGAGCCGTCATATCTTTTGGTGAGGAGCTCCGGGCCGTAATCGAGGAAGAAAGCGATATGGGCGGGCGAACGCTGCGGTTCATGTACCAAGGGATATTTCAGGAGATTCTGGACAGACTTGGTACGATGCCGCTACCGCCGTATATTAAGGAGAAGCTGGATGACCGGGAACGGTATCAGACCGTATACGCCCGTCATGAAGGCTCGGCGGCAGCGCCTACGGCAGGTCTGCATTTTACAGAGGATCTGCTGAAGCATATTCAGGATAAAGGGGTTCGATTAGCCTATATAACCCTTCATGTCGGACTGGGTACATTTCGGCCTATGTCTGTTGATACGGTGGAAGAGCATGTCATGCATTCGGAGTATTTCATGCTGCCTCAGGAGACGGCGGATTTGCTGAATGAAGCCAAATCTAAGGGAAGCCGGATCGTAGCGGTAGGGACGACCTCCTGCCGTACACTGGAGACGGCCGGCGGCATGTTCGGCGATGGACCGCTTGAAGCATGCAGCGGCTGGACGGATATCTTTATCTACCCCGGCTATGAGTTCAAACTGGTGAACGCCTTGATTACTAATTTTCACCTGCCGAAATCGACGCTGGTTATGCTGGTCAGCGCTTTGGCGGGCAGGGAACATATTCTTGCCGCATATCAAGAGGCGATCCGGCAGAAATACCGCTTCTTCAGCTTCGGCGACGCAATGTTCATTTACTAAGTATGAGGATGGTTACGCATATGGCAGCAATTACTTACGAGCATATTAAGACATGCAAGCAGTCGGGAGCCCGGCTTGGAAGAGTTCACACCCCCCATGGGGTTATTGAAACACCGACTTTTATGCCGGTTGGCACTCAGGCAACGGTCAAGACGATGAGTCCTGAAGAACTGAAGGATATGGATGCTCAGATTATTCTGAGCAACACCTATCATCTGTTTCTACGCCCTGGACATGACATCGTTCGCGAAGCCGGAGGGCTTCACAAGTTTATGAACTGGGATCGTCCAATCCTTACGGACAGCGGGGGGTTTCAGGTGTTCTCGCTAAGCGAGATGCGCAAAATCACGGAGGAAGGCGTGCATTTCCGTTCCCATCTGAACGGAGATAAGAAGTTTCTGTCGCCGGAGGTGGCGATAGAGGTGCAGAATGCGCTTGGTTCCGATATTATGATGGCTTTTGATGAATGCCCGCCTTATCCGGCAGAATACGATTACGTTAAAAAATCGCTGGAGCGGACAACGCGCTGGGCGGAGCGGTGCCTGAAAGCCCATGCCCGTCCTCATGATCAAGGCTTGTTCGCTATCGTTCAGGGCGGGATGTTCGAAGATCTTCGGAAGCAGAGCGCTGCTGAGTTGACTTCCATGGATTTCCCGGGGTATGCTATTGGAGGACTCAGTGTCGGAGAGTCCAAGCAGCTTATGTATGAAGTGCTGGATTATACGGTTCCGCTGCTGCCGCAGGACAAGCCGCGCTATCTGATGGGCGTAGGTTCCCCTGACGCGCTGCTGGAAGGCGCAATCCGGGGTGTGGACATGTTCGATTGTGTGCTGCCGACCCGCATTGCCCGCAATGGAACGACGATGACCAGTCAGGGAAGACTCGTTGTCCGAAATGCGCAGTATGCCCGTGATTTCGGGCCGCTTGATCCGGAATGCGGCTGTTATACCTGCCGTAATTATTCGCGTGCGTATTTACGTCATTTGATTAAGAGCGACGAGACCTTCGGACTTCGTTTGACAACCTACCATAATTTGTACTTCCTGTTGGAACTGATGCGTAAGGTGCGTAAAGCCATCATGGAAGACCGGCTGCTGGATTTTCGCGATGAGTTTTTCGCACAATACGGTTTAAATGATAATTCAAAAGGTTTCTAAAGTGCTGAATTGTGCTTTATGACGATTTGAAAGGGGGGTGAAATATGTTTCAATATGCTGCGGCAAACCAGTCCTCAAGCATTTTAGGGCTTGTTGGTCCGTTTGTCCTGATGTTTGTCGTGTTCTATTTTCTGTTGATCCGTCCTCAGCAGAAGAAGACTAAGACGCGGAATGCCATGCTGAGGGCTTTGAAAAAGGGTGATAAGGTGGTTACAATCGGCGGCCTGCACGGTACGATTATGGAGATTTCCGACGATACTGTGGTTCTCCGGGTGAATGATGTGACGAAGCTAACCTTTGACCGGGGTTCGATCAGCCATTCCATTACAACGGAAGCGGATTCAAAGGAATAAAAGAGCCTAATCTTATTGACAAAGCGGCATGCTTTCCAGAAACGGGAAGCATGCCGCTTTTGTTAAGATTAAAGCATCTTTACGTTTTCAGTGGAGCTGAACGCTTCTTTCGTTTCCATATACTTAAAGCCATTGTTCCAGAAAAGGACATTCAGAATAACCAAAACTGCGGCATAGACGTATATCCCAAAGGGAAAAAGACTGGCGGCATAGTGCATACCGGCAAAAGCGCCCAGGATGAAAATGGCAGGGAGAGTCTTACTCATCCCCATCTGCTGCAAGTTCTTGAACGATTCGGAAAAAGGCAGCCCGCGGCCGTTCATGCGATAGGTGATCGCTGTATATAAGATTATGACCAGCAGAACTGTAATCAGATCGGGTAAGATCCGCAAGCTGAATATTAGGAGAAACACAATACCATCAAGCAGGAATAGCGGCAGGAACAGCCTGGTAATCGTAGCCTTTATTGCACCTTTATGTATAGCGTTGATGTCCTTCAAAGGAAGGGTACGGTAAATATAAGAGCCTTTATAATTGCCCGAATAGCGCAGCAATGCTACCACCGAAGGCATAAACAGAGCGGTAAAATAAATGAATAAATACATGGAACTGCGGGAAAGGGCAGCCCAGGACGAATCCGAAAGATTATTCAGGATGAAAATATAAGGAAAGATCACTGCAAGTCCCAGCAAAGGGTATGCTTTTAGCTTAAATTCCCTTTCTCTGGACATCATCTGCACCGAAAAACGATAAAAGATCGCTTCATCGCGGCTGCGGCACAGCAAACGGGCAAGGGATAGATGTAAACCTCGGGTTTTCCGTTTTTCATATTTGCCGCTGTCGGCCATTTTTTGCAAATAGCGCTCAAAAGAACTTCCGAACCGGATATATACGATTGCGCACAACAATGGGACAATCACGGACAGGGCGGATAGGACAAGGACTGAAAGTCTGGAATTCCCTTGAAGCAGCCACTCAAATGGGGCAGCGAACCAGAACGGGGGCAGCAGAAAATGCCACCAATTCACCGTAAAGCTTGCATTAAAATTGATGATATCCAATACACGAAACATGATTTGATAACCAATCGTGAGCGCGACAGACAGTCCGATTTGCACATAGTTGATAATATCTTTAAGCTTCTCTCCGTCAAAAAATTTGAGTACCAGCAAATACATCAGCGCGGTCGCGACAACGACAAAGATATCGGCTGCGATTAATTCAAACAGGAATAGCACAAAGAACGGCAGTCCATGTCTAAACAGAGACACAAGCAGCGGTATAATGGTCAGTGAAGCGGTTAACGAGACCAGGTAGCTGAGAATATGCACCATTTTGGCGGCAGCGAGCGTTCGGGCATCTACAGGTTTGGTGTGCAGGATATGCCTGTCTTTTAGATCGAGCAGCACGGAAGAGAAATCGGATATCATCGTGGTAGTCAGAAGGAATAGGATTATACTGAATACGATTCCCGCCTGAAGCATATAGTTGTTACCCAGCAGCAAAACAGGTGTTATGCCAATTGCGCCAAGCAGCCCGTATACCCATAGGGATTTGATGGATGACAATGGAGACGCCCCGGAGTTCGTCTGTTTTAATACGTTGCCTTTACGCGTATACTCCGGTTTGCTGCCGCCGGAAGAGTTGGCGAACACAGTGGATGTTCTCCTTTGGTCCATAGTGAGCTTAACCTGCAGAATCCGCCGCAGGATGTCGTAATCGACGCCCGCTTTTAAGAATAACGGCTTTACTCTGTCTAACAGTTTCAGTGTTAAAAATTCCTTCACCTGCTACCCCTCTTTCACTATGGACACGAACGATTCCGCAATTTCCTCATGATCGCTAAAGCCTGTAAGCTGATTGAAAATCTGTTCGAGTGTTCCTTCTTGACTCTTCGTGCGCAGGTCTTCAAAGCTTCCGTCCGCCACGATTTGCCCGCCGTTAATCAAGACGATTCGGCTGCTTATTTTTTCGACGACATCCATAATATGCGAAGAATAAAAAAATGGTCTTCCCTTGCGCGGCCAGCCGGGCCATAATCTCTTTCACTATCATGACGCTATTTGCGTCAAGACCGCTGAGCGGTTCGTCCAGGAACAGGAGATCGGGATTATGCAGCAGGCTGGATATTAGCAGGGTCTTTTGTTTCATCCCTTTTGAATATGACGAGATTCTCGAATCGAAAGCCTTGTCCAGTCCGAACAGTTCAGCCAGCCGCACTGCTTTATTTTCCGCAGCTCTTGTTTCCATGCCGTATAATTCACCCATGAACGTCAAATATTCCCTTGCGGTCAAAACGTCATATAAATCAGCGGTTTCGGGCACATAGCCGATCCTCTTCTTGTAATTGGTTCCTTCTTCCGCTATGTTCGTGCCAAACAGCTCCACGGTTCCCTGATACCCTTGAATAAGACCGAGCATAATCTTGACTGTCGTGCTTTTGCCTGCTCCGTTAGGACCGATATAACCGATTATTTGTCCGCGTCCTGCTTGCAGGTCAATTCCCCGTAATACATAGCTGCCGCCATAATCCATCCATAAGTCCGAAATGGATAATACACATTCCATAGAGTTCATTTGTCTGATCATCCTTTTTTTAAATTCACTTTATTGTACCCTGCCCCATCATATCCCACAATATGGAAAATGATCAATGTCTATGGCTGCGGCAAACGCAAGCGCTTATAAATTGTTACAAAAAAGAAGAAGCCTCAAAATGAGACTTCTTCTATGAAATGCGCAAGTATGCGTAAAATGAACCGATAGGGTTATGCTAAATCGTGCCTCCCTGGAAATATTCTCGTTTACCGTATCGGGGTAGCTTCACTTTCGACCCGCAGCGCGACCTCGTTCTCGCGGAGCGTAAGCTTGGCAAGTTGAACGCCGAGCGAAGAAGAGAGAATGGCCAGTAAAGTACCGCCTACCATATCGGTGAGCCAGTGAATACCCAGGTAGAAGATGCCGAAAATAATGACAGCGGCCGAAATAGCCGTAACCATCATCCAGCGCCGGTTGCCCGATCTTAGAGCGAGCAGCGCCGTTGTCAAGGAAATGGAAGTGTGCAGGCTGGGGAAGCAGTTGTTAAGTCCGGACAATGCCCGGTACTCCTGTTCAAATCTTGGAAATACATCCAGCATGACGAACCGGACGCCCGCCGGAGCATAGGACCATACCTCGTTGACTGGAAAGTATAAGTAAAAAGGAATAGCAATCGCGTAGTTCAGGATAACGGCGTAGCAGGTTGCATAGACCATCAGACGGTTCTTGTCCATCAGATACACTCCAAGCGATGCGGCCAGCACGGATTGCAGCATGAACACGTAAAAGAACACGATAATCGGGGTCAGCCATGGAGCGTAGAACAGATGCTGTAACTCTTGAACAAAATGCCCTTCGAGACCATACACAAAGCCGGTAAAATCGGAAGTGAGATGCAAATTCTTCTCGATTTGCAATTCATACTTGTTAAGCGCGAGCACACCGGACATTCCGGCGATGAGCAGCACTAATTTGTAGGACCGCAGCAGCTCTTTGGCCAGATAAACAATTGGCGCAAACGGATTTCGGCGGGTTACAAGGCCGATCAGCAGAAAGACCATTATTACGGTAAACAAGGAAACGGTATTCATAGATTGGTAAAGCAAAGCGTTCGAAGCCTCCTTGAATGTGGGGAAAACAACAATAGGATGAAGACAGTGTATCACATTTTGGGAAGCGGTGTTTTAATTTTTAAAATGGAATTATTAAGCTTTCTGGAAATTCACTCCAAACATGCCGCCAAGTGCTCCAATGACCGCAGCAGCTGCTATCCACAGCAGATCGACCGCTTTCAGCGGGCTGTCCAAGGCCAGAAATCCGATCATCAGTACAATGATTCCGTAAAAACCTCCGGTAAGACTGCCTTGGTACCATCCCTTGCGGATCGCACGCTTTCCCGCCGTCCAGCCACCGAAGGCGACAGCCAGTCCATGTACAACGTAGGTGTACAAAGTGAGATCCTGTTCGCTCAGACCGCTTCCCCAGAGCAGCAGCGAAAGAATGAAAGCTCCCAGCAGCATCCACAGAAAAGCGCGGCACAGGCCCGACAGGACGGGACTCCCGATTTTCAGCGAGAACAGTTTCCGTAGCAAATGCATGGATTAACCTCCTTTTTTTACAGGTTGCAAAATCAGTTACTTCATACTATGAGACGGCTTGCCCCAATAGTACATAAAAGCCCCGGCGGGCATTACCAGTAATTGAGCGTGGTCTTCCCGAATGTTACATGGGCTGCGCGGTCAGAATAGGGTTACATTGTTCCGTCCGGCGCTTATTGGTGTTCGGAGGATCCGAAAAAGGAGAGAGAAGCAATATGTTACGGCATATCAGCGCACATATCTTAATGACTTTGCTGATGTATTTCTTCATCTTCCTGAGCATGCGAATTATGGGTAAAAGGGAGATTGGAAAGCTGTCGCTGTTCGACCTTACGATTTCCATTCTGATCGCCGAAATTGCCGTATTCGCCATTGAAGATATAAAGCGCCCGCTGTATGACAGTATTGTGCCGATGGTGATACTGGTTCTGATTCAGGTAGTGCTTGCCCAGTTCAGCCTGAAGAGCCGCAAGCTTAGACTGCTCATAGATGGTAAACCGAGCATTCTAATTGCGGACGGCAAAATTCAGCGCAAGGAAATGCGTAAACTGAGATATAATATTGATGACCTGCTCCTGCAGCTAAGGGGCAAAATATTACCAGTCCGGCGGATGTCGAATTTGCGATATTGGAGCCAACCGGCCAGTTGACCGTGATCGAGAAAAGTAATGACGTCTCCTCTTCCAATCGTTCCGGTAACAGCAATATCCGTAACAACAATATCGGCAGCAGCGAACCAGAAACCAACGGGTTCGGCCAAGATTTCCCCAAAGACAAAATCCGGTATGAAGGGCTGCCGGTGCCGCTGATTATGGACGGCAAGGTACAAGACGATAATCTGGAAATGATCGGAAAAACGCGGTTTTGGCTGAGAAATCAGATTCGGCAAAAAGGCGTCTCGGATTTTCGCGATGTGTTTCTCTGTTCAATCGACCATAAGGGTAAGCTTTATGTGGATCATATCCGTTCCAAGTAGCTAGAGCCAGCGGCCGATAAGCGGAATTTTCTCGAGATCACGCCGTGTAAACAGCCCTGTCAGCAGCGAGATGCCGAGATAAAACGCCATGCCTAGAGCAGAGGCGAACAGAAACTGCACCCACTGCGCCTCGGCTATCGATATGTGGGTGTGTACATACTTTACGCCGGCGCCCATAATCAACATTGCCGCGCCTGTCTTAGCAAGATCGCTAAGCTTCAAGCGAAGAGAAATCAATCTGACGACGCTGAATCCATGCAGCAGGGTGACCAGAATGCTGTTGACGATGATGGCGATCAGAGCGCCATTGATTCCATATTCGGGCCTTGAAGCAAGCAGCAGGATGAGCAGAATTTTTACAATCGCCCCGACCAGCGTATTGAATAATGCCGTCCCCGGCCGTTCCATTGCTTGAAGCACCGCCTGAAGCGGAGCCTGCACGTACAGAAACAGGGCGAACGGAGCCATCATTCGCAGCATCGGAGCGGTGTCCGGGCTGCCATAGAGCAGGCTGCACAGCGGGGAGGCAAGCACATACATAATTACGGCGAACGGCGCACCGGTTACCAGGGCCAGACGCAGCGCCTGATGAATCCGCTTATGGATCGACCGAAGATCGCGGCGGGCCGAGGCCTCGGACAGCGAGGGCACCAGTGAGACGGCGAGTGCGCTGGTGAGCGCCCCCGGCAGCAGGATCAGAGGGATAACCATCCCCTGAAGCGAGCCATACTGAGCGGTTGCGAGCGAGGTGGCAATTCCCGCCATGGCCAGGCTGCGGGCGGTAATAATCGACTCCAGCAAATAAGAGAACGAGCCGACAAGTCTTCCGGCAGTTACTGGAACGGAAATGCCAAGCAGGCGTCTCAATATTCCTCCGCTGTGGTCAGCGTTGCCTTCGCCGGGAGGTTGTTCCGCAGTCTCGACCGGCGCGCTGTTTTGCTGGCCAGGCTGCGGGTTGTCCTTTTTTTCACCAAAATGGTACTTAATCAGCAGCACGAGCATCCCCATAATTTCACCTACGGTAACCCCAAGCATTGCGCCTGCTGCGGCAAAGGAGATGCCCTTGGGCAGCAGTAGCCACGAGAACCATAGCATGAAAATAATGCGCGTTACCGTCTCCAGAACGGAAGACAGCGCAGAGGGAATCATGTTCTGCAGACCTTGAAAATACCCGCGGTATACGGCGGAAACGGCGACAATGGACAGCATCGGAGTCATGGCGATAAAAGTGTAATATACGCGGCTGTCTGTCAGAATCGAGGTGGATACCCAGGAAGCCCCCGCCAGGGCGATTCCCGTAAACAGAATGCCAAGCGAGACGCTGAGCGCCAGAGCCGTATGCAGGATGCGCCGCGACCGCTCCGGCTGATTTCTGCTCTCGGCTTCCGCCACCATTTTGGCAACAGCTAGCGGAATTCCTCCGGCTATGACAGTTACAAGCACTAAAAAGAAAGGATATCCAAGCTGGTACAAGCCGACGCCTTCGGCTCCGATTACACGCGGCAGAATGATGCGCGGAATGAAGCCCAGCATCCGGTTGACAATACCCGCTGTTAGCAGGATCAAGGTTCCATAAATAAAGCTCTGCCTCTTCGGTTTCCTCAAACGGCATTCCTTCTTCCCGGGGTGAAATATATCGCCGAACGTTGTCCTATTAAATGGATATGCCGTATCTGATCGGACATGACTCGCATCCTCGCATAACATTTTGGCCGCAAAGCAGGAATGCGGGGAAGAAGGTCGAATACTTAACTTGAGAAAAATTCATGGACCAGGTTTATAAGACGGCTGGAGGTGTAAACACGTGGAATCGGAGCACGATAATCAAGAGGTGCTGGACAAGGAGCTCGAGGCCATGTGCCGCAGCAAGGCTGAGGAATTCCGGCTTCTTGGGTATGAATATGTAACTGCCAAGGATATCTGGGAGTGTGTCAGCCGCAATTACGCCAAGGAAGGAACGCCGCAGATCCATAGAATTGTGAATGATATCTATTCTTTGAAAGTGACAACTTACATGAATTACTTGACTATTTCCGCCTATAAAGGACTGAAATAATCGCGAGGGATTTTTGCAAACGGCTTCACAAAGGCGTAAAGTAAAAAAGTGCCGACTTCATAGCTTTCCCGGAACGGATGGCTTGCCGCATTGTAACAAAAGCGGCTGAAGCCTCCGTTTCTTTTTGATAATATGGAGGATGTTGTTCATCTTAGCTTGAATTGACGCTCATTTGGTGCGTCGCTATAATAGGAATATTGAGTTTAAGAAAGGGGAACTAGCAAGAGCATGAAAAGACTTCTGAGCTTTATCATTACCGTGCTAGTCTTGGCGGCCGTTATGGCGGTATCGACTCCGGGGCTGCTCGACAGAGTGCGGTTGGGTCTTGATTTGAAAGGCGGCTTCGAAATATTGTATCAAGCCCAGCCTTCCGAGCAAGGCCAGGAAGTGACCCGGGCTTCCCTGCTGCAGACCGCTGCAAGCCTGGAGAAACGGGCCAACGTACTGGGAACAAGCGAACCTGAGGTTACCACCGAAGGAACGGATCGCATCCGTCTGAAAATCGCCGGTGTTACCAATGAGGCTGAGGTTCGTGAGAAAATGAAGGAACCCGCGGTGCTTACTTTCCGCAGCGCCGCCCCAGGCGACGCCGAAGGAACGTACAGTAAAGTCGAGCTGGTGGGCAGCGACTTCGTTGAGAACGCCGCGACCGTCGGCCGCGACAACCTGAATCAGATCGAAATCAGCATCAAGGTTAAAGATAAACAGAAATTTGCGGAAATTACGAAGCGACTGCTCGGCCAGCACCTCGCAATCTACCTGGACGAGACGAAGCTCTCCGATCCGTTTGTCAGAGCGGAGCTTACGGACGGAACGGCATCGATTTCGGGCAATTATACAATTGAGGAAGCCCGGAATCTGGCCGATACGATCAATCTCGGGGCTCTGCCGCTGAAGCTGACGGAGAAATACTCCCAAAGCGTAGGGGCGACTCTTGGCAAGCAGTCCCTGGATCAGACGATTAAAGCCGGCCTGATTGGTTCGGTATTTATTCTGATCTTTATGATCGGCATGTACCGTGTTCCTGGCCTGATCGCCAGCTTTGCCTTGATTCTGCATACATGGCTGCTGATTCTGGTCTTCGTGGTTGCCGACTTTACCTTGACGCTTCCGGGTATAGCGGCATTCATACTCGGGATCGGGATGGCGGTTGACGCCAACATTATTACAAATGAACGAATTCGGGAAGAAATGCGGAGCGGCAAGAGCATCATGTCCTCCGTCAAGGCAGGCAGCAAGTCTTCCTTCCGTACCGTCATGGACTCGAATATCACCACGATTATCGTCGCCGCCGTCATGTTCGCTTATGGTACAGGCTCGGTAAAAGGCTTCGCGCTCGTGCTGATTGTAGAAATTCTGCTCAGCATATTTACAAACCTTTATTTCGCCCGCTGGCTGCTTAATATGCTGGTTAAGGCCGGCAAGCTGAGTAAGCCGAAGCAATTCGGGGTAAAGGAGAGTGAAATCAGTGCGCTTTAAGAAAGAGCTTGATTACGTTCATTTGAGCAAGTATTTTTACATTTTCTCCATCACGCTTACGATTCTGGGGATTATATTCCTGGCCGTATTAAATCTGAACTACAGCGTCGATTTCAAAGCCGGCTCCAACGTTGACGTTTCCCTTTCCAAGAATTTGACGGTGGACCAGATTCGTACGGCTGTCGCTAACATTGGAACGGATCATGAGCCGGATATTACACCCGGAACGCAGCGCGTGACCATCCGCTATGACAAAGAGTTGACAAGTCAGCAGGATGCCGCGCTGAAGAGCGCCATTACCAAGCTTGACGACAAGGCGTCGTTTGAAGTCAACACCGTCGATACCGAAATGGCCAAGGAGCTTGCCCGCAACGCGATTTATGCGGTTCTCATTTCCTGCCTGGGCATTATTGTATATGTCAGCATCCGTTTTGAGTGGCGCTTTGCGATAGCTGCGATCGTCGCTCTTATCCATGACGCGTTCATGGTCGTTGCCGTATTCTCCATTTTCCGGCTGGAAGTGGACCTGACATTCATTGTTGCGGTATTGACGATCATCGGTTATTCAATCAACGATACGATCGTTATTTTTGACCGGATTCGCGAGAACCTGCGTTTCGGCAAGCAAAAGACCTACGACGATCTGAAAAATCTGGTGAACAAGAGCGTATCCCAGACTATCATGCGTTCGCTCTACACCGCCTTTACCGTATTCATCGCCGCATTCTTCCTGCTTGTGCTTGGCGGCGAGTCGATCAAAATGTTCTCTCTGGCTATGGTTATCGGCCTGCTGTTCGGAGCTTATTCCTCCATCTTTATCGCGAGCCCGCTCTGGCTGCTGCTGAAGAAGAACCAGAAGTTGAAGTCCAAGAGCAAGCCTGCCAAAGCATAATGAGCTACCAGACGAAGCCGCGTTCATGACGACGCGGCTTTTGAAAACCTGGGGGAGATATCAGGTCTTTATACTCAACACGCGTATATTTGGAAGCGGCAAGGAGGAATCCAGATGAATGAGAAGTACATGTCTCAAAAAGAGCGTGCGGCCTGGCTCGGAATTGCTGGTGATTTTGCGCTGGCTTTGGTTAAGGGAGGCGCGGGCTATTTTTCCGGGAGTAAGGCTTTGATCGCCGATGCTTTATACTCGGGCGCGGATGCCGCAGCGAAGCTGGCCGAAATTCTCCCGTGGCGCGTCGAAGGTAAGGGAAGCCATAAGAAAAGACCGATTGCCCGGGATGGGAAAAGCAAGCGGGAGCCTTTTTTATCCGTAGTGTTTGCAGTGCTCATCTTGATGGGCGGTTTGCAAATCGCTTTTTCCGCAATCCGAGATTTGACGAGCGGTGATTTGAATCCTTCGGGAGAACACGCCCTGTTGACGATCTTTTTGTCTCTACTGGTGAAAGAAGTTATTTTTCAATATCAATACCGTTCGGCCCAAAAAATCGGAAACGGCAGTCATGCCGCCTATGCCGATAATCATCGCTTCAGCCTATACGCTTCGCTGACCGTGTTGATTGGCGTGGCAGCATCCACCATGCTCGGAGGCTACCTGCATCCTCTCTTGTACCTGGACCCAATCGCCGCTCTTCTGGCGGCCTGCCTCATTCTGCGTAAAGGGTATTTGCTTATTCTCAGTACGATTCAAGGCAAGGAAGGCCAAGAGCTTCCGCATGAGGACTCGGTCAGCTTTATCGATACCGTTCAGAAGGTGCATGGAGTCATTCGCGTGGAGCATTTAAAGGCGCTAGAAGATGGACGCTGCGTGAACCTCCATGTGACCATCAGCGTCAATCCGCGAATCACCGTGTTGGAAGCCCGCGAAATTGCGGACTGCGCTAAAAAGCTGCTGCAGCACCGTTTCGTCCACGTTAGCGAGGTTCATATGGATATCGTCCCTTACGAGCCGGGTTATCCTTATAAGACCAACTATGAGCTGGCGGATAGCGAAACGCCGACACTGCTGCAATAACCGGCTTAGTATGAGAGAAAGGTGAACCGCATTGCTTTATTCAAAAACCAAATGGCACTCTCCGGCTGTCGATCCCGTTCAATCCAGGGAATTGGCCCGGAGTCTTTCTGTTTCTCCACTGGTTGCTTCCTTGCTTGCCGCAAGGGGGATGACAGCGCCGGAGGAAGCTCTGGCATTTATTAACGCCGGAACGGAAGAAGAGTATGACCCATTCTTGCTGAAGGGGATGAAGGAGGCCGTTCCCCGGATAAAAAAAGCGCTACAGGAAAAGGAACATATCCTTGTATACGGAGATTACGACGCTGACGGAGTATCCAGCACATCGCTGATGATCCATCTGCTGCGCCATCTGGGGGCTTCTTTCGATATTTATATCCCCCACCGGTCGGTTGAGGGCTACGGACTGCATAACCATGCGCTCGATTGGGCGCTGCAGCAGGGCGTCTCACTGGTTATCACCGTGGATACGGGGATCAGCGCATGCAGCCAAATTGCTTATGCGAACGAGCTGGGAATGGATGTTATCGTAACGGATCACCATGAGCCGCCGGAGGTTCTCCCTGCCGCTTACGCGCTCATTAATCCGAAGCTGCCCGGCTGCCCGTATCCGTTCAAGGGATTGGCCGGAGTGGGAGTTGCCTACAAGCTGGCTCAGGCTCTCCTGGACGGTGAAGTTCCGGAAGAATGGTCGGAGATCGCGGCCATCGGAACGATTGCCGACCTGATGCCGCTGCTTGATGAGAACCGCGTGATTGTGCGCCGGGGGCTTAAGAGCATGCGCGGCTCGAAATATCCTGGGGTTCGGGCTCTGCTTGAAGTGAGCGCCGTAAGCGTGAAGAGTGTGGACGCGGTTAATGTCGCTTTTGCCCTTGCACCGCGCATTAACGCCAGCGGGCGGCTGGATCATGCCGGACGGGCCGTGTCACTGTTGACAACGGATGACCCCGTGGAGGCGGAGCGCCTTGCCGGAGAACTAGATTTGCTGAATAAAGAGCGGCAGATGGTCGTAGAGCGGATTGTTGCGGAGGCTGTCAGCCGTTTGGAGGAGAGACTCAAGGACGGAAAGCTTCCGGGCATTATCGTTCTGGCCGGGGAAGGTTGGAACGTTGGGGTTGTCGGGATTGTGGCTTCCAAGCTGCTCGAGCGGTACTACAGACCGGTGATTATATTGGACATCCATCCGGAGACGGGCTGCTGCAAAGGCTCGGCGCGGTCCATTCCGGGCCTTGACATCTATGAGGCGCTTTCTTCCTGCTCGGAACTCATGGATCACTTTGGCGGGCATCCGGCAGCGGCAGGCATGAGCCTTCATCTGGACAATCTCGAGGCATTTACCGCCGCGCTTGAGGAATTCACTTCAGGCGTCCTGACGGACGAGCATTTAGTGCCTGTCACCGAGGCGGACGGAGAGTATTCGCTGGCTGATTTGACGCTCCAGGCCGCCGAGGAGCTCGAACTGCTGGCTCCTTTCGGCATGAGCAATCCGCTGCCAAAGTTTATTGTCCGGGAAGCGGTGGTGAAGGAGACCCGCACTATGGGGCAGGGTAATCGGCATCTGAAGCTGGTTCTGCAGCAGGGAGGCGCGACGGTCGAAGCCGTCGCTTTCGGCAAGGGGGAGCTGGCGGAGCTGCTTCCCCCAGGTACCGGTGTCGATGTGCTGGCGGAATTGTCGATCAATGAATGGAACGGTTCCCGCAAGGTTCAGCTTATGCTTAAGGATTTGAGTGTCCCTCAGCCTCAGCTGTTTGATTTTCGCGGGGTGCGGGATGCCGCCGCCAGGACGCAGCGCCTGCGGAATTTGCTGCTGCCGCAAACCGGCGGCAAACAAGGTCTGGCCGCGGCCGTGGTCCGTAAGGATTGGCTGAAAGAGCAAGACCAGCCGGAATGTCAAGGGATGACCTTTTGGGTATATGATCAATATAACGGAATTTCTCCGGCAGACAACCTGCCTGGGGATGACGGAAGAAGCGTATCCCTGCTATGCCTGCTGGATATGCCGGAATCGACAGAGCAGCTTGATGCATTGCTGCGTACTTTTCCGGAAGCAGAGAATATTGCACTGCTGCACTCGCTTCGCCAGGAGCGGGAGCGGCTGCTTGTTCCGACGAGAGAGCATTTTAAGATGCTCTATAAATGGCTGGCCGCTATTGCATCCGGTCCGGTTCCGGAACAAGAAGCGCTGCTGCGGCTCAGCCGCAAATCGCCGATGAGTCTGCGAATGCTGAAGATGATGCTTGACGTATTTGAAGAACTTGATTTTATAAGAAGAGAGCAGGGGCAGCTGTCCTTTGTGACCCGGCCTGCCGCCCGGGATCTTACTTCTTCCAGCCATTTTATGCGCCTTAGCCAATTGGCGGAGATGGAGCAATATTTTATGGAAGGAAGTCCGTCCGAGCTGCAAGAATGGATGGAGTCGCGCCGTCTCGGCGCATCCTAAAGCATAGCGGGCGAGAGATCGGGCGGCAACAGGGCTGTATGCTTACAGAACGAAGTGAATTTTGCGAAGCTGACTCAAGATGTGCATGCTATCAAAACTAAGCGAATGCTTCCGAAGCAAGTTTTGCGAAGCTTACTCAGGAAACATATGCTATCAAAATTTTTAGGAGGAGTTATTTTGGACTTCAAAGAAATTATCCGCGTGATTCCGGATTTCCCGCAGCCGGGCATCAGCTTCAAGGATATTACGACACTGCTGAAGGACGGTGAAATGTACCGCGGGGCGATCGATGCGCTGAAAGAACGTGTGGCCCATTTGAAGATTGATGTCATCGCAGGTCCTGAAGCGCGGGGCTTTGTCATAGGGGCTCCTCTTGCCTATGCGCTGGGCGTAGGGTTTGTGCCGATCCGCAAGAGCGGTAAACTGCCGTACGAGACGATTGAAGCCGGCTATGATCTCGAATATGGAAAAGACTCGCTTGCAGTACATACTGATTCGGTTCTGCCCGGTCAAAATGTCCTGATTGCCGATGACCTGCTGGCAACCGGAGGCACGATTTCCACTGCGGTTAACCTTGTCCGCCAATTGGGCGGCAATGTGGTCGGTGCGGCATTTTTGATCGAACTAGAACTGCTGGAAGGACGTAAAAAGCTTCAGGATGTGGAAGTCGTGTCCCTTCTCAGCTACGAGGTTTAATTTTTCGCTGCTTAATGGGAGGAGCTATCTGAAGGATTAACCTCCGGCAAGCAAGCTTTCGCTATTTTCCGGGAAATAAACAGCCGGCAGCCCATGACCGTACTTAAGTGCGGAGGGCTGCCGGCTTTTTGCAAAATATAAAAATATATAAGCTGAGCGCTTATCCATTTGTCTTATATTTCTACGAGAAACGGTGCCTAAAAGCGATACTCGTATCGCTACTTCGGAAGCTTAAGCTGCTAAAAGGACGGCGAAGCCGTTTCTTCTTGTGCTATTATATAGTCTGCTTAAACATCCGCCGCATCGGCCTGTTTGATCTTTTCCTTGTCATTGGACAGCCCAAGAACCTCGAACAGCTTGAACAGCAGCGACAGGACGATACCGATAATCGTGGCAAGCGCCATCCCCTTGAGCTGAACACCGCCAATGGTAAGGGTTGTTCCGCTGATGCCCACCACGAGCACGAGCGTTGCCAGAATCATATTGGTCGGCTTCGAGAAATCGACCTTCTGTTCCACAAAGATGCGGAGCCCGGAGGCGGCGATCACGCCGAATAGCAGCAGCGACACGCCTCCCATAACCGGCAGCGGGATGTTGGCGATGATGGAAGAGAACGTGCCGGAGAACGAGAGTAAAATGGCGATAACCGCCGCTCCTCCGATGACATAGACGGAATAAACCTTCGTAAGAGCCATAACGCCGATATTTTCGCCGTACGTTGTATTCGGAGTTGAACCGACGAATCCGGAGATAATGGTCGAAATCCCGTTGCCCATAAGCGAGCGGTCCAGACCGGGATCTTTGGCAAGGTCTTTGCCCACAATATTGCTGGTTACAAGCAGATGCCCGATGTGCTCGACGATGACGACAAGGGATACCGGAATGATAGTCAGAATAACATGCCAGTCAAAGGAAGGCGCCGTAACGGTCGGGTGGGCAAAAAAATGCGAGTTCGCGATTGCCGCGGTATCGACCCTGTGCATAAGATAAGCCAGCACGTAGCCTGTGACAATTCCGATCAGAATATGGATGATCTTCGGAAAGCCGCGGAACAGAACCGCTCCGATAACCGTCACGCCCAGAGTGACCATCGAAAGGGTAATCGCGCCCGGATCGGGCTTCCAGTCCACAGCGCCGGAAGGAGCAATCAGGCCGGCCATTCCTGCGGCCACCGGTACCAGCTCCAATCCGATTGTGGCAACGATGGCGCCCATTACCGCAGGGGGGAATACGATGTCAACCCAGCCCGTTCCGGCATAGCGTATAATCAGGGCGACAATCACAAAGATTACTCCCGTTACGATAAAAGCGCCAAGAGCAAGCGAGTAGCCGTGATGGTGATCGCCTTGATGCGCAGCCAGAACAGCCGTAACCGGCGAAATAAAAGCAAAGCTGGAACCAAGGTAAGCGGGGATTTTGCCCCGGCAGATTAATATGTACAGCAATGTCCCGATCCCGTTCATCAGCAGAATCATGCCAGGGTCAACCCCGAACAGGTTGGGCACAAGCACAGTGCTGCCGAACATGGCGAACAAATGCTGGAGGCTCAGAAGAAACCCCGGGCCCAGGGGGAGTCTTTCGCCTACTTGAATTTCGTGTTGCAAACCATTCACTCCTCTTTTTGTGTTAAATCTTAACGCGACTTGTAAGGAAAAGCGCCTTAACTAGATTAAATAGATCGCATGTTTTTTTCAACAACATTTTTATAAAGTTCGTTATATTTTTCACAAAATCCTAATAAATCGTTCAGAAATGCCATAGAGTGGCAAGTGTTGACGTAATCCGCCGCAAGCGTCATAATAATAGGAAACTTTCAGTATAAGGGAAGTTATCGGCTTTTTTAAAATGAAAAGAACCGAACCCTGCCTGCGGATGCGCAAAATACGCGGGTTCATTTTATTATAGAAAGGACACGGATACGACGAGTATGGGCATTGAGCGATTACTTGAAAAGGCCGGAGCTTATATAAAAGAAAAGGATCTTCCACGCATACAGGAGGCGTATGAATTTGCCGATCAGGCCCATCAAGGCCAGGTGCGCAAATCGGGGGAGCCGTATATCCTGCATCCGCTTGCGGTGGCCGATATCGTCGTGGGCATGCAAATGGATGTCATTTCCATTATTGCGGCTCTGCTGCACGATGTTGTGGAGGATACGACGGTATCGCTTGAGCAGATCCGTGAGAAATTCGGCGATACTTGCGCCATGCTCGTGGACGGCTTGACCAAGCTGGAACGTATTCGTTTCCGGTCGAAGGAAGAACAGCAGAACGAGAATTACCGCAAAATGTTCATCGCCATGGCACAGGATATCCGCGTCATTGTCATCAAACTGGCGGACCGGCTGCACAATATGCGGACGCTGAAGTATCAATCGGAAGAAAGCCAGCGCCGCATCTCTTATGAGACACTGGAGATTTTTTGTCCCATCGCGGACCGGCTCGGTATTTCGGCCATTAAGTGGGAGATGGAGGATATTGCTCTCCGCTACCTGAACCCTCAGCAGTATTACCGGATTGCCAATCTGATGCATAAAAAACGCGCCGAGCGCGAGCAGTTTATCGACAGCGTCATCACACGTATCCGCGTCAAGCTGGATGAAATGGGCATCGAAGGCGATCTCTCGGGACGGCCCAAGCATATTTACAGCGTGTACAACAAAATGTCGACCAAGAACAAGCAGTTCAACGAAATTTACGATCTGCTGGCGATACGCATTATCGTTGACAACATCAAGGATTGTTATGCCACGCTCGGGATTATCCATACTTTGTGGAAGCCAATGCCAGGGCGTTTCAAGGATTATATCGCCATGCCAAAAGCGAACATGTACCAGTCGCTGCATACGACGGTCGTAGGTCCTGGCGGCGAGCCGACGGAAGTGCAAATCAGAACATGGGAAATGCATCGGACAGCCGAATATGGGATAGCAGCACACTGGGCATACAAGGAAGGAAGCGGCACGTCCGTCAATCCTGAGAACCGGATGCCTTTTTTTCGCGAAATTTTGGAGCTGCAGCATGAAGCCAAGGATGCTTCGGAATTTGTCGAATCGCTCAAAATGGACTTTTTCTCCGATCTTGTCTTCGTTTTTACGCCAAAAGGGGAAGTTATCGAACTGCCTGCGGGCTCCGTGCCGCTGGATTTTGCTTTCCGGATTCATACGGAGGTCGGCAACCGCACGATTGGAGCCAAGGTGAACGGACGGATCGTACCGCTTGACCATAAGGTAAAGACCGGCGATATCGTGGAAATCCTAACCTCGAAGCATTCTTACGGGCCGAGCAGGGACTGGCTGAAGATCGCCCAGTCTTCGCATGCGCGAAGCAAGATCAAGCAGTGGTTCAAAAAAGAGAAGCGCGAGGAAAATGTTGAAAAAGGACGCGAAGCGATCGAGCGCGAGTTGAAACGGATCGGAACAGAGCCGTCGGATTGGATGTCGGACGACAAGCTGCTGGAAGCGGCGAAAAAGTTCGCTTTTAACGACATCGAGGATATGCTCTCCGCAGTAGGCTTCGGCGGTATTACGGCGGCGCAGATTGCTACCCGCCTAACGGAAAAGCTTCGTAAGGAGCAGGAAGAAGCGGCGGCCGCGCATCTGGAGCTGACGACCGAGAAGAAGGAAATCAAAGTTGCCGAGAAGCGCAATCAGCCGACGAACGGCGTACGCGTGAAGGGAATTGACAATCTGCTGGTTCGTTTCGCCCGATGTTGCAATCCAGTGCCGGGAGACGATATTGTCGGTTACGTTACGCGCGGCCGCGGCGTATCCGTACACCGTTCGGACTGTCCGAACATCAAGGCGGAGGAAAGCGAGGAAGCGGCGCGCGTCATCGAGGTCGAGTGGGAAGGCAGCATGGAAGCGAATTACAGCGTTGATATCGAGATTACCGGCCATGACCGGAACGGCCTGCTTAATGAAGTGCTGCAGGCGGTGTCTGAGAGCAAGACGAATATTTCAGCCGTTACCGGCCGTTCCGACAAGAACAAGATGGCCATGATTCATATGACGATTCTGATCCGCAATACGGATCATTTATATTCGGTAGTGGAAAAGGTGAAGCGGGTAAAGGATGTCTACACGGTTCACCGGATTATGCAGTAAGTTTAGGAGTTGTGGCAGCAATGAAAGTGGTTGTGCAGCGCTGTAAGGAAGCGCGGGTCGAGGTTGACGGAAAGACCGCCGGGGAGATCGGCGAAGGCCTGATGCTTCTGGTCGGCGTCACCCATGAAGACACGGAGAACGACGCCAAGTATCTGGCCGGCAAGATCGCCGGGCTGCGTATCTTCGAGGATGAAGCGGGCAAAATGAATCATAGCGTGAGTGAGACGGGCGGATCGATTCTGTCTGTGTCGCAGTTTACATTGTACGGCGACTGCCGCAAAGGGCGGCGGCCGAACTTTATGGCGGCTGCGGCTCCTGCGGAGGCAGAGCGGCTCTATGACTATTTTAACCGGGAGCTTGAGACGCTTGGATTGAAGGTCGAAACAGGCGTTTTTGGCGCGATGATGGATGTCTCCCTGATCAATTGGGGACCGGTTACGCTAATTCTGGACAGCAGGGGATAGCGGAAGCTGTAATATAATTTCGCTTGGGCGGATATGATATGAAACGGATGGCTGAGAGACTTTTCTCGGACCATCCGTTTTCTTGTTGGATAGGCTGCGGACAGCCGGGGCAAACTTCAAATGAATGAAATGCGAGCAAGAAGTCAAGGAGTGCTAAGAATGAGACAGTCGCCGAAAGCCTGGGCTTGGAGAACTCTAGCGGCTTTTCCGGCTGGGAGCTTTGTTGAAGCTTCCGCAAACGCCAAGGAGTCCGAATGGCTAAGCAAGCATGTGCTGAAGGGAAGAAGCCGCAATTTGCTGCCGCGCTCGTGACTAAAAGGGGCCGCAGCAAGCGGCTTTTTTCGAAATACAAGAATCTATAAGCTGAGCGCTTATCAAACCGGGTTAGAAGGACGCCGATTCCGGGTAATAAAACAACGAGACCAAGAACAACAGAAGGGAGATTAAAGCCGTTCCGAGTCAAGGTGACTGGGTGACGTTATGACTCTAAATTAAGGGAGGCGATAATCATGACTAGACGGATTCAGGCTTATTTTAGAACGGAAGATGAGGCGGAAGGAGCCAAGACGGCGCTGCTTTCATTCGATGCGGACGGGCTGGATGTGTGGGCGTTAACCGATCCGCTGGGGCAAGACCGGCGGCTCCTGGTTCCCCTCATGCCGGCGAATAATTTGGCGGGAAGCGGTTCTACCTTTGCAGCTTTCGGTGCGGCTCCTGCGTCAGTACCCGTGGCCGCAGGTGACGTTAACGAAGACAGATCACCGCTGAATGGTGATGATCATCTGGGCAGGGACGATCTCCGCGCAGACCGGATGTACGCTGACGGGGATTTGGACAGTCTGCATTTTGTTATGGAAATTAAAGTGTCGGACGAAGATTTCAACGGGGTGGTGCATACCCTTCGGAGCAAAAATGCATTTGTCGAAATTTTTGATTAAAAATTTTGGAATGGTGTCGGTATAATGGTTTATTAATAAAAGCCTTTTCCATCTTTAGGAGGGGAGGGGCTTTTAAAATACAAAGAAAATAAAACGCTTTCTTTTCTGTAATATAGAAGTAATATTGCATTCATGTTTGCTTAACATAGTGTGTTTATAATAAAGCCATGACCCCCTTTTTTATAATATATAAGATTGGACCTGCGGCAATCGGCTGCAGGTCATTTTTTTTGCCGAGTGATGGGCTGTGAACGCAGCGGGCCAGAGCAAATAAAAATTGCTGAATAAAGTCGCTTCCTTACCTTGACTTTAACGCAGTGGTTCAGTAGAATCTAACAATATACGGCATAATATTGTTTTGATGACGGGACCCAGTAATTCGGCACCCACAACCCCAGAGAGGAATCCCACGTTGATATTTACACTGCCTTCATGAGAAATCAGGCGTTAATATTTACTTGGCTGCAAGGATTCTGTTGATGAGCGAATGAATGACCTCCCCGAGAACGCACGGTGAACAGCGGCGATTGCCGCATCAGTAGCCGCCCTTGCGCGTAGGCGGGCGTTAACCGCTTGAGCGGACCGAAACCTTGTGTTTCCGGCCGGAATGTGGGTGGTACCACGGGTGATCATCGTTAGCGATAATCCCTCGTCCCTGTTGATGAACAGGGCGGGGGATTTTTTAATGGAAATTTCATTGTGGTTAAGGGCATTATCAGGAGGGATCAGCTGTGGCTAAAGAGAGATTTGAGAAGCCGACCGGCACGCAGGATCTGCTGCCAGGCGCGGTGGAAAGATGGCAGTTCGTTGAAGAGAAGGCCAGAGATTTGTGCCGGCGCTTCAATTATCGTGAAATCCGGACCCCGATGTTCGAGCATACGGAGCTGTTCGAAAGAGGCGTCGGCGAGACGACCGATATCGTGGAAGGCGAAATGTACACTTTTAAGGACAAGGGAGACCGGGATCTGGCGCTCCGTCCGGAAGGGACGGCCGGTGTCGTCCGCGCTTACGTACAGAATAAGCTGTACGGAGAGCCGGATGTGAGCAAGCTGTATTATATCGGCCCGATGTTCCGCTACGAGCGTCCGCAGGCGGGCAGATACCGCCAGTTTCACCAGTTCGGCGTGGAAGCATTCGGCGCGGTTGATCCGGCAATCGATGCGGAGGTGATTTCGCTCGGCTACCAGTTCTGCAAGGATCTCGGTCTGAGCGGCGTCCGGGTTGAAATTAACTCCGTCGGCAACATTCCCAGCCGGGCCGCCTACCGCGAGAAGCTGCTCGGTTTCCTGCGCCCGATGAAGGACAGCCTGTGCAGCGACTGCCAGCGGCGCATGGAGCGGAATCCGCTGCGCGTGCTGGACTGCAAGGTCGATCAGGAGAAATTCGTCGATGCCCCGTCCATTTTGGACAGCTTGGATGAAGAGTGTACGGTTCACTTCGCCAAGGTAAGGGCGCATCTGGAAGCTATGGGCGTCGAGTACGTCGTCAATACACGGCTCGTACGCGGACTCGATTACTACACGCATACGGCGTTCGAGTACAAGGCGGCCGGTATCGGCTCCATCGACACGGTCGGCGGCGGCGGGCGGTATAACGGCCTGGTTGCCGAAATTGGCGGACCGGACCAGCCGGGTATCGGCCTTGGCATTGGCCTTGAGCGTATTCACCTCATTCTGGAGAATCAGAAGGTGGAGCTGGGAGCGTCCAAGCCGCTGGATGTATATCTCGTAGCGCTTGGCGAAGAGGCGGAAGCCGAAGTTACCAAGCAGCTGTTCATTCTGCGCAGCCTGGGCTTCTCCGCGGAGCGCGATTATCTGGGACGCAAAATGAAAGCTCAGATGAAATCCGCCGACCGCATGTCGGCGCGCTATACGGCGATTCTCGGCGAGGAGGAGCTGCAGCGCGGAGAGATCGCCTTGAAGTCGATGGCGACCGGGGAGCAGCGCACGGTTAAGCTGGAAGAGCTGGGACAGTATCTTAAATAGGGCGGCAGTATTAACATTAATTCTGTAATCACAAATAGAGATTTTTAATTTGAAAGGGTATGATAAAATCATGCAAAGAAGCCAAACTTGCGGCCAGTTGACGACGGAACATATCGGACAGACGGTTACACTGAACGGCTGGGTGCAGACCCGCCGCGACCTTGGAGGCGTTCTGTTCATTGACCTTCGCGACCGGAGCGGAATCGTGCAGACTGTCTTCAATCCGGATTATTCGGGAGAAGCGCTGCAAATTGCCGACAAGACCCGCAGCGAGTATGTGATAGCGGTCAAAGGCCAGGTAGTCCAGCGCGATCCGGAAACCGTCAACCCCAACCTGCCGACAGGCGAAATCGAAGTGCGCGTGACCGAAATCGAGGTGCTTAACGCCGCGAAGACCCCTCCGTTCTTCATTGAAGACGGCGTGGAAGTGGATGAGTCGCTGCGCCTGAAATACCGTTATCTCGATCTGCGCCGTCCGGAGATGCAGAAGACGCTGCTGCTTCGCTCGAAAGCGGCCAAGATTTTCCGTGATTTCCTTGACGGGGAAGGCTTCATCGACGTTGAAACGCCGATTCTGACCAAGAGCTCGCCGGAAGGCGCCCGCGACTATCTCGTGCCGAGCCGTGTGCATGAAGGCGAATTTTTCGCCCTGCCGCAGTCGCCGCAGATTTACAAACAGCTGCTGATGGTCGGCGGCGTGGAGCGCTACTACCAAATCGCCCGCTGTTTCCGCGACGAGGACCTGCGCGCTGACCGGCAGCCGGAATTTACGCAGGTGGACATCGAGACGTCGTTCCTTTCCCAGGACGATCTGCTTGCCATGATGGAGCGCCTGATGCAGCGTCTGTTCAAAGAGACCGTCGGCGTTGAGCTCGCTCTGCCGTTCCAGCGCCTGACCTATGCCGAGGCGATGGGCAAATACGGCTCGGATAAGCCGGACCTTCGTTTCGGTCTGGAACTGATCGAAATGAACGATATCGTCGCCGGAAGCGGCGTGAAGGTGTTCGCCTCCGTCATCGAAAAGGGCGGGGAAGTAAAATGCCTTAACGCCAAAGGCTGCGGCACCTGGACCCGTAAGGAAATCGACGATCTGGGACCTTACGCGGCCCGTTACGGCGCAAAGGGCCTGGCCTGGATTCAAGTCAAAGAAGGCGAGTTCCGCGGCCCAATCGTGAAGTTTTTCACCGAGGAAGAGATTGCAGCCGTTAAAGAACGTACGGGAGCCGAGGAAGGCGACCTGCTGCTGTTCTCTGCTGACAACAAGAAGATCGTCGCCGATGTCCTCGGTGCGCTCCGTCTCAAAATCGGCCGCCAGCTCGGCCTGATCGACGACAGTGTGTACAAATTCGCCTGGGTGACCGACTTCCCGCTGCTCGGCTATGACGAGGAACAGAAGCGCTATGTGGCGGAGCATCATCCGTTCACCCGTCCGCGCGAAGAAGACGTAGCCCTGTTCGAGACCGATCCCGGCGCAATCCGCGCGCAGGCTTACGATATTGTGCTGAACGGCTACGAAGTCGGCGGCGGCTCGATGCGGATTTACAAGCGCGATGTGCAGGAGAAGATGTTCGACGCGCTCTCACTATCCAAAGAAGAGGTCCAAGATAAATTCGGTTATCTGCTGGACGCGTTTGAATACGGCACGCCTCCTCACGGCGGCATCGCCTTCGGTTTCGACCGGCTCGTGATGCTGCTGGCAGGCCGCAATAATCTGCGCGAAACGATCGCCTTCCCGAAAACGGCCAGCGCGACCGACCTGCTGATGGACGCTCCGTCCCCGGTTAAAGACGCACAGCTGGATGAGCTGCATATCAGAGTGGCCATCAAGGAAAAGGCCAAGAAATAGGAGGCTGACATCATGCTGCATCAGTTCTCGCGTACCGAACTTGCGATCGGACCCGAGGGTCTGGAAGTTATGAAAAACAGTACGGTAGCCGTGCTCGGCATCGGCGGCGTCGGCTCCATTGCGGTGGAGGCCCTGGCTCGTACGGGCGTTGGGCGCATTATTCTGATTGATAAGGATGCAGTCGATATCACCAACATCAACCGCCAGATTCACGCGCTCACCACGACAGTCGGCCAGAAAAAAGCGGATCTGATGGTGGAGCGGGTCAAGCTGATCAATCCGGAATGCGAAGCGATTGCGCTCAACATGTTCTATACCGAAGAAACATATGAGGAACTGTTCAAATATAAGCCGGACTACGTCCTGGACGCATCGGACACGATTCATTATAAAATCCATCTGATCAAGGAATGCCTCGCCCGCAAAATCCCGATGATTTCAAGCATGGGCGCGGCCAACAAGATGGACCCGACCAAATTCCAGGTTGCCGACATCTCCAAGACAACAATGGACCCGATTGCCCGCGTTATTCGTCAGAGACTGCGCAAGGACGGTATTAAGAAAGGCGTTAAGGTCGTGTTCTCAACCGAGGAGCCGATGAAGCCGCGTCAGGATGTGACGGATAAGATCGTCCCCGAGAACGCGCCCGAGATCCGGAAAGCGAAGCAGCCGCCGGCGAGCAACGCGTTCGTGCCGCCTGTGGCGGGGCTGATTATGGTCAGCGTCGCCGTTCGCGAGCTGCTGGAGGCCGGTGGAGTGAAAATTTAAGATAAAACCAGGCAAGGGCGAGCGCCGAAATATGGCGGCTCGCTCTTTTTGCTGAAGATAGATAAGGTATAGCGTTTGCTCCACACCTGTGATACAATAAGAATCCTTTTTGTGCGAGCATGGCGGCGGGGCTGCAGGCTCCTTCAGCCGGTTTTGCCTTACATGGATGGGGACAAGGCTTTTCCCCAATACTACTTTTAGGAGGTAACTGAAATTGGAGGACAACTTTCAAAGTGCCTATCAAGAGGAACAAGAGAGGCTGAACACGGCGCTCACGGAAATTGACCGGCAGCTGGAGACGCTAAAGAACACACCGGTGTACACAGGCAATGATTACACAGAGCAGATTCTGGAGGATGCGAGGGAGCAAAGACGCGGAAATCTGGCCAAGCTGCGGCAGGAGCCTTATTTCGGACGGCTGGACTTTGAAGAGAGCGGCGATGGGGCACGCAAGGCGCTCTATATCGGTAAAATCGGCGTAGACCGCGAGCAGGTCACCGACCGTCCGCTCGTCATTGATTGGCGCGCGCCGGTGGCGAGCCTGTTCTATTCGTTTACCGGGGGCACGGAGCCCGCTTCCTACGAATCCCCGGAAGGCGTTATCGAAGGGCTTGTTTATCTTAAGCGCAACGTCGTGATCCGCAAGCGGATTCTGGAACGTGTAGCGGACACTTACGACCGCGAGAGTGACGGCCCGGCGGTATCGGATGAATTTCTGGTCTACCGCTTGGGAGAGAACAAGGATAACCGGCTGAGGGATATCGTATCGACCATCCAGGAAGAGCAGGACCGCATTATCCGGGCGGCAAAAAATACAGCGCTCATCATCCAGGGCGTGGCCGGCAGCGGTAAGACGACAGTGGCGCTGCACCGGCTCGCTTTTTTGCTGTACCAATATAAAGAGCAGGTGTCGGCGGAGCGGATGATTATTTTTGCCCCGAACCGGATGTTCTTGGACTATATTTCCGATGTATTGCCCGAGCTTGGCGTTGGCAACATTCAGCAGAGTACCTTTGCCGACTGGGCGGGAGGCTTGCTGGGTTTGGAGCTGCCGCAAAATGACGCTATGGAAACGCTGAACCGCTGGTTCGAGGCGCCGGGCGGCATGCCGGAAATCACGGATGAGACTCCGGGACGCTTCAAGGGCGCGACGAAGCTGATGGCCATTATCGAAGACGCGGTGCGGCGGTTGGAATCGGGCTCGGTTCCCGAAGGAGATTTTATTCCGTGGGAGGGTGCGGTTCTGCCCCGCCGGACGATTCTCCGGTGGCATAATGAAGAATATGCTCCCTATCCGCCAGCCAAGCGTAAGGAACGGGTAATGGCCCGGATTCACCGCTGGATCGAAATGGAACTGAAAAAAAGCCCTTCCGCCGCAGCGCTGAAAGACCGGAAGAAAAAAGGGGCGCAGCGTGAGAAGGCATACGGCTCGAAATGGCCCAAATACGATCCGGTGACGATTTACAAGCAAATCTTCCGCGCCGTCAAGACGCCTGCGGATTGGCCGGCTGAAGCGCCCGAAGCCATTCCGGCAGCCGTGTTGAAGGAAACGCGCGGTCAACTCAAAAAGGGGATAGTGCTGGAGGAGGATTTGCCGCCGCTGCTCTATATTCATTACCTGCTGAACGGGGACGAGGGCGTGCAGAAATTCGACCATATCGTCATCGACGAGGCGCAGGATTTCTCGCCGTTCCAGATTGCAGTGCTTGATTTGTATGTGCGCGGCCACTCTTTTACCATTCTGGGTGATCTGTCGCAGGGCATCCATGCCTATAAAGGGGTACATGACTGGGACGAAATGCAGTCTCTGTTCGAGCCGGAGCACACGTCCTACCATGCGCTGACGCGCAGCTACCGGTCCACGATGGAAATTATCGATTTCGCAAATGGAATACTGTCGGCCGGTGTTCACAGTGAACTGCTGGCCGTCCCGGTATTCCGCAGCGGCAGCCCCGTACGTATGATTCAATACGGCGAGGAGCGGGTGGCCGACATTCAGGCCGCGCTTGCGGACCTGTCGGGGAGAGATTACCGGACGGTAGCGGTCTTGACCCGGACACTGGCGAATGCGTCGCATTTGTATGAGGTCCTGTCGGAGCATTTTGACGATATCCATCTGATCGACGGGGGGATCACGGAATACCAGGGGGGGCTCTCGGTGCTGCCGCTTTATTTGTCCAAGGGACTGGAGTTTGACGCCGTTATCGTTGCGGATGCCGACCTGGACTCCTACGGAGAAACGGCGTGGGACGCGAAGCTGCTGTATGTAGGCTCTACCCGGGCGCTGCATGAGCTGTGGCTGCTGCATAACGGCAGACTGCCGGGCTACTTGCGCCAAGCGGCGGAGGCTGTGGAGACGGCTCCCGGATGGCCGGACGTTCCGGGGGAATCCCATCGCAATTAAGCTGGCATTGAAGTTAGACCCCAAAATGGCCTCGCTCTCCACGTAATCGTGGATTTCGAGGTCATTTTGGGGTTATTCCCCTATAATACGAATACTTTTGGACAGCCTCTCTGCATCCGCACTTTTTCGGAACGCTGCCTGCATTTGGTTCCATCTGATTCAGCGTTAAGGAGCGGCGTCTTCGTGACCCGGATCGGACATCTTCAGATCCTGAAGTAATGACCCTGTTCAAGGTCCGGGATCAGTGCGGGGTTCACAGGCTGCCATCCCAAGCGTTCTTGAGTCATTGCGCTCGACGTCGGGTTGTCGGCCGACACGAAGGCGCTGAGAAAGCCGAAGTGGGCGTCTGCCTCTTCACGGGAAATGCTGACTACCGGCAGGTTCAAGTGGCGGCCGATGACGCCGGCGATTTCACGGAATGGCACACCCTCGTCGCTGGCTCCGTGCAGCCGCGATCCCGCCGGCGCGGCTTCCACGGCCAGCCGGAACAGGCGCGCCGCATCGAGGCGATGTACGGCCGGCCAGCGGTTTAACCCGTCGCCTACATAGGCCGAGACGCCCTTGTCGCGAGCGATATCGATAAGGGTCGGGACGAAGCCGTGATCGCCCTCGCCGTGCACGGACGGCGCAAGCCGCACGATCGATGATCGCACCCCGCGCTCAGCCAGCGCGAGCGCCGCGTTCTCCGACGCGCCCCGGGGTACTCCGGCGTTAGTCGCGTCCTCCTCCGTCCCGAGACGACCCGGCGGGAGCAACGATGTGAGCATCAATGTTCCCGAGGTGACCACGAACGGCTTGCCCGTGCCCTCGAGTGCTACGCCGATCGTCTCGACGGCCCGCAGATCAGCTGCGATCGCGCCGGCGTAGTCCGAGAAGTCGTGCTTGAAGGCCAGGTGAATGACGCCGTCCGCTTTGGCGGCGCCGCTGCGAAGACTGTCGAGGTCGTCGAGGGCTCCGCGAAGCACGTCGGCGCCAGCCGCTGTCAATCCTGCGGCGGCCGTGCCCGAGCGGGCAAGCCCGACGACCTGATGCCCTGCCTCGAGAAGCTCGCGGACAACTGCAGAGCCGATGAAGCCCGTTGCTCCTGTTACGAAAACACGCATACTTTTCTTTCCTCCCTTGGTTTATCAGGTTTAGGATGTTTAGGTACAGGATTGATTGTACAACGGGAAATTAATAAAGTAAACTAATTTTATTAAATTCGTTAATTTTATTAATTTTATAAATAGTTTGTGGTGCCTACGAATTCGATATAATATAATTTATGAGCATCGAAGGAGGCTTCAATTCGTGAGAAAACCCGTGAGCGTTGATAAATATATTGAAAAAATAAAACCTGTGATTAGAAAAACCAAATTCAGCCAACTAAAAATAGACGATATCGCAAAATATATGGATATTAGCAAAGTGACACTTTACAAGCATTTTTCATCCAAAGATGAAATCATTCAGCACGTTGTAGAGTATGCCATTAACTTCTTGCAAGAAGTTGATGCCGATGTAAAAGATGATTCCGTCTCATTTATCGAGCGCTTTCAAAAAACCTTTCTACAATCGTTGATATGTGTTATTTATTTATCTGATTTGTTCATACATGATCTCAAAGAATTTTATCCGCACCTTTTTGAAAAGCTTGCAGCTGCCCAACAAATTCGAAATAAAAATTTACAAACTTTTTTTGATTCCGGGATGGATCAGCAGATATTCAACAGCGTGAACGCTGTGCTGTTTATGGTTCAAGATGACGCTGTACTGCGGCGGATCATGGAACCATCTTTTTCTATTCAGTATGATGTGACCCTGAAACAAGCAATTTTTGATTATTATAAAATGAAACAGTATCAATTGCTTAAACCGGAATATCTAGATACGGTAGACGATTCCGCTATTGAAAAAGATATTGTTAGAATTTTACAAACCATCTCATAGCAAGGAGTGTAGATATGGATTTATTTTCTTTCGGGAATGAGGCCGGGGACGGCCGTCTGCTGGCGGACCGCATGCGTCCGGAGACTCTCGATGAATATATAGGCCAGGAGCATATTGTAGGCAAAGGAAAGCTGCTGCGCCGGGCGATTGAAGCCGATCAGGTTTCATCCATTCTGCTGTACGGGCCCCCTGGCTGCGGTAAAACGACGCTCGCCCACATTATCTCCCATCAAACGAAGGGAGAGTTTGTCCGGTTGAACGCCGTGGAGGCGACGGTCAAAGATGTAAGGGAAGTCATCGAACGGGCGCAGAACGCAAAAGCGCTGTACGGTACGAAGACAATCCTGTTTCTGGACGAGGTACACCGGTTCAACAGCTCCCGTCAGGACGCGCTCCTTCCGGCGGTGGAGAAGGGCACGATTATCTTCATCGGGGCGACGACGGAAAATCCGTTCCATTATGTGAACGGGGCTCTCATGAGCCGGTCCACACTGTTTCAGCTGGAGCCGCTGAACAAGGCGCACAGCTTGACCGCGATGCTGCGGGCGCTGGCAGACCGGGAAAAAGGGCTCGGCTTTATGGACCTTCAGGCAGATGAGGCCGCGCTGGACCATATCGCAACGATGGCGAACGGCGACATCCGCCGGGCGCTGAATGCGCTGGAGCTGGCCGCGCTGACGACGCCGCCAGACAACGGTGGAACCGTGCATGTGACGCTTGAGGTGGCGGAGGACTCCATCCGCCGGCCAACCGTCAAAGCGGACGAGTCCACGCAGTACGATGTGCTGTCCGCCTTTCACAAAAGCATTCGCGGCTCCAGCGACGCCGCCCTGTTCTGGTTCCTCTACGCCGTGGAGAAGCTCGGAATGGACCCGATTGTCTTCATCCGGCGTCTGATCGCGGCGGCCAGCGAGGATATCGGGCTGGCGAACCCGCAGGCGATGGTGCAGGCGGTCAGCGCACTGGAGGCGTACCGCAACAACGGCTGGCCGGAGGCGAAGCTCAATATCGCCCAGGCGATTCTGTTCGCGGTCGAGAGCCCGAAGTCCAACGCCGTGTACATGGCGATTTCCAGAGCGATGTCGGCGATCGGCGAGCTGAAGTCAGCCGAAGTCCCGCTGCATTTGCGGGATACGCATTATAAGGGCTCAGCGCAGTTGGGGCATGGCGGGTACAAGTATCCGCATGATTTTCCCGGCCATTACGTCAAGCAGGAGTACCTGCCGGGGGCGATCTCGCGCCGGGTCTTTTACCAGGCGACCGAGCAGGGCAACGAAGTGAAGATCCGCCATAACCAGGCGCTGCGCCGGGAACAGTGAGGAAGCGTCCGATAGCCAGATTTTAAGGCAGAAAAAAGAGCCCTTGCCGGCGCGCTGTTAAGCACGCTCTGACAAAGGCTTGGTCTTTAAAGGCTTCCCCCGGCGAAGCGCATTGCTTCCCCGTTCAAACGAGCGGGTTACTGCGGCTGCGGCACAACCTTCTCGGCGTATTCGATGATTCCGCCGCCAAGGCAGACCTCGCCATCATAGAAGACGACGGCCTGTCCGGGCGTAATCGCCTTCTGCGGTGTATCGAAGGCGACATGGAAAGTGCCGTCTTCGCGTTTCGTCAGCGTAACGCCCTGATCCGGCTGGCGGTACCGGAACTTCGCCGTGCAGCGCAGCGGCTCACTTCCAGGGCCGCGCCCGTCGATCCAGTTCACGCCGGAAGCGACAAGGCCCGTGGAGTACAAGCTGGGGTGCTTGTCTCCCTGGACGACATACAGAATGTTGCGGCTGAGGTCTTTATCCGCCACGAACCACGGCTCGCCTGTACCCGAGCCGCCGATGCCCAGGCCCTGACGCTGGCCGAGCGTGTAGTACATCAGCCCGTCGTGGCGCCCTTTGATCTCGCCGGTGGCGATATCCACCATGTCGCCGGATTTGGCCGGCAGGTACTGGCTCAAGAATTCGCGGAAATTGCGTTCGCCGATGAAGCAGACGCCGGTGCTGTCCTTCTTCTTCGCCGTATACAGTCCGGCCTCTTCGGCGATCCGGCGAACCTCCGGCTTCGGCAAATGGCCGATCGGGAACATGGCTTTGGACAGCTGCTGCTGATTCAATGCGTTCAGGAAATACGTCTGATCCTTGTTGCCGTCCACCCCGCGGAGCAGCTTGAACTCGCCGTCTTCTTCCACGACGCGCGCGTAATGTCCGGTAGCCACATAATCCGCGCCGAGCTGAAGCGCCTTGTTCAGGAATTCGCCGAACTTGATCTCCCGGTTGCACATAACGTCCGGGTTAGGCGTGCGCCCGGCCTTATATTCATCGAGAAAATATTTGAACACTTTATCGAAGTATTCTTTCTCGAAGTTTACGGTATAGTAAGGAATGTCGATCTGCTCGCATACGCGGCGCACATCTTCCGCATCGGCTTCAGCCGTGCAGACGCCGGACTCGTCGGTGTCATCCCAGTTCTTCATAAAGATGCCGATGACGTCATAGCCTTGCTGCTTCAGCAGAAGGGCCGTAACGGAGGAGTCCACTCCGCCAGACATGCCGACAACGACGCGGGTATTTTCAATAGCTTTTGCCACGCTAGATCACCTTCTTTTTTGTTAGATTGATAATGCTTTAACGGTCGAACCGGAAATAGTCAGCGGATAAAACAGGCCGCTTATATGTCTTTGTATCATCACTGTCCGCCATGGAAGAACACATCTGTAAAAAAAATTACGTTTTGTGTTTCAAATACGTCTGCGGATATGATAACATAAACTCAAGAGCAGTCATCGGAATACGCTGATTTATCTTATTGTTTTGACCAACTATTAATTATACTATACCCAGCTATTACATTGAAAGAGGTGCCCCTTTGAAAATATCGACTAAAGGCCGATACGGATTAACCATCATGATGGAGCTCGCCGTCAGGTTTGGCGAAGGTCCTACATCTTTGAAGAGCATTGCCGAAAAAAACGGATTATCCGAGCATTATCTGGAGCAGCTGATCGCTCCCCTGCGCAACGCAGGCCTCGTCAAGAGCATACGCGGCGCCTATGGCGGCTATATTTTATCTCGCGAAGCTTCCGATATTACTGCCGGAGATATTATCCGCGTGCTGGAAGGTCCGATCTCTCCTGTGGACTTCACGGAAGAAGACGACCCGGCGAAGCGCGACCTGTGGCTGCGTATCCGCGACAGCATCGCCGATGTGCTGGACTCCACAACTCTGGCGGATCTGATTTCCTTCAAGGAAGAAACGCATACAGATAATTACATGTTTTACATTTAGTTGTTATTTTAACTGTACACCTGAAAAACGTTAGTATATCAACGATTAAAGCCTCCTTATGGGGGCTTTAATTATTTTTATTATGAAGAAAATAACATAACAAATCACATTTCCTGCAAAGTGCTTAGCTTGAATACATCGGAATAATACTTTCTGATCTTCTGGTCTGCATTTTCCTGCTCTTCTGAGTGACATCCGTGTAAATCTTCAATGTTGTCTTTTCGTCTTCATGACGGGCGTTTTAATTTTACCCTTGGGTTCCGCGGTGATCGGCTCCGGTAGTAGTTGGATATCTACCAGCGGAGGTACATTTTGTGATATCTAATTGCAATTTCCATCTCATTAGGCTGATAATAAAAGGCGTTAGTAGTATTTTCCAAAGGGGA
This sequence comes from Paenibacillus durus ATCC 35681, assembly GCF_000993825.1. Classification (NCBI taxonomy): domain Bacteria; kingdom Bacillati; phylum Bacillota; class Bacilli; order Caryophanales; family Paenibacillaceae; genus Paenibacillus; species Paenibacillus durus. The sequence continues at coordinate 3,390,467 of NZ_CP011114.1, read as the reverse complement.
TGGAAATTTGAAGAAAGCTATGATCTATTTCATCGGCATCCTGCTGCTTATGGTCGCGTTCAGCCTGCTGATCTATCCGACACCGTACAGGTATCTGCAATATCTAAATGCTGGATCTATTACACCTTTGAAGGTCAACGTCATCACCGGAAAAACGATGCAGTTTACCCCAACAGACGGTTGGACAGAAGTTAAAAACAAGAAGTGAGTCCTCTTTGGAGGACTCAGCCTGTTGAGAAACCTCAACAGGCTGAGCTTGTTTATACAGGTTCTTTTTCCCCTAGCTCAATTTAGCAATACTATCCCGAATCTGAAGCTGGTGCGATACGGACCAATGGTAAGCGGATAGCTCCTCTCCTTTTATGAGCTTAATGAGATTCCGTGCAGCGACCATACCAAGTTCGGATGCCGAATACCGGACCGTTGACAGCTTTGGCCGAATGATCACAGTCATATCAATGTCGTCAAAGCCGAAGAAGGAGACTTGTTCCGGAACCTTCACCCCGATCTCCGCCAGAAAGTTCATCGCGCCAATAGCTATCCGGTCGGTAGCGCAGAATACGGCAGTCGGCAAAGGTCCTGAGTCGTAAAGCTTCCGCATGGAAGCTGCGCCTTCCTCTACCGAAATCGCGCTCTCCAATATCCGTTCGGCACGGACGGGCAGATGAGCGGCCTTTAATGCCTGTTCATAGCCCTGAAACCGGTGGTTGCCTGCCGAGATATCGCCTTTTGCACCCCGCAGCATGGCAATGTCGCGGTGACCTTGCTGTATGAGATACGTTACCGCCTCAAAGGCGGCCGACACGTTGTCCACATGGACGGAAGGAATGGATTTCTCGCGATAATCCCGGCCAACCAGAAGACAAGGGATTTTCGAAGCCTCAATGAGCTCGAACAGAGAATCCCGGATACCGCTCGCGGATACAATGATCCCGCTGGCCTGCATTTCCCGGAACAGGTTATAGTAGTGAAGCTCGCTTTCCTCTTTTCCTCCCGATAACGCGATCATAACGTCATAGCCATATAACCGGGCTACTTGATTAATCCCTTCAACCATATCGTCCAATACATTATTTTTAATTTCCGGAAGCAGTACGCCTATTAGCGAAGTGTTATTCTTTACCAGCGTTCTGGCGATGGCATTTGGGCGGAACTGAGTGGCCTCCAGCACATCCAGTACACGCTGGCGAATGTCGCTGCCAACCGTTGGGCTGTTATTGATCACCCGGGATACTGTGGCGATGGAGACATTGGCCATCCGGGCAACGTCCTTAATGGTAATTTTCATAAGCATTTACCGACTTTCCTGCATAGGATAAGGAGACATGCACTTCAGAAAAGGTTTTCTGAAAGTAAATTCATTATATCAATTTTGTCTAAATACGCAATTTATTCGTAAATTCTGAAGGTAAGGATTAGCCGGAATGGGTTAAGAAAGCGCTTGACCAAGGATGTGGAGGAGAGTATAATCGTTTCCAGAAAACGTTTTCTAACAAACCACCTTTATTTTGCTCTGTAATAACCTTTTTACTTTTGTTGTTCCGTTTGAATGCGCTTAAATCCAGGGTTTTTGAAGTCAAATCAGAAAACGTTTTCTGAGGAGAGAAATCTTAAAGAAAATATCGGTGAAAAGAGGATGAGGAACCTATGAGCAATTTGCTTGTAAAAAGAGAAGAAGCTCTACTGGAAGCGACCCCGAACATCACTTTGAAAGAGAAGATCGGGTACGGTTTTGGAGATTTTGCCAGTCAACTTCTATTTGCCGCCGCAATGACTTTTCTATCCTACTTCTACACGGATGTAATCGGGATCAATGCCGGTATTATCGGTACATTGATGCTCGTGACGCGTATACTGGACGCTTTTGTTGATGTAGGAGTAGGCGCCTTGGTTGATAAAACGAAAAGCAGGCACGGCAAGGCTCGCCCCTGGCTGCTCTGGATGTCCGGCCCGTTTGCTCTTTCAGGAATTCTCTTGTTTACTGTTCCGAATGCCAATGGGGCGCTCACAATTGTATACGTTTACTTCACCTATATATTGATGAATTTCATTTATTCAAGCATTAATGTCCCGTACGGAGTCCTAAATTCCATGATGACTCAAGATGCTTACCAACGCTCCATGCTGAATATTTTCCGCATGACCCTGGCTACGATGGGCGCGTTGCTTATCAACTATTTTACACTGCCGCTGGTGAAAGCGTTTGGCGGCGGTCAACAAGGCTGGGTGATCTCTTTCGTCCTCTTCGGATTGCTGGGCACCTTTTTCTTCCTCGTTACTTTCTTTAGCACCAAGGAAACGGTTACGCCGTCTGTTGTACAAAAGCAGATCCCATTCAAGCGTGCCTTTGGCGCGCTGCTTCGCAACAAGTACTGGAAGCTGATTCTTGGATTTGCCGTCGTTTATTTTATCAATAACTCCATCGGTACAGGCATGAATGTATACTATGCCCGTTATGTCCTGCATGATGCCGACCTGGTCGGGGTATTGGGATTATCCTTGCTCGCTCCTTCTCTGCTTGGTTATGTGATCCTGTCGCCCATTGTCAAACGGATCGGCAAACGTAATTCATCTATTATTGGAAGTCTTTTATTAATCCTGGGTTCGCTTGTCATTGCAGTGAGTCCGGCTAACCTCGCGGTTGTCTGCTCCGGACTGATCATCAAAGCGCTTGGCCATGCTGCCATTCTTGGTACTTTCTTCGCGATGTTGGCTGATACGATTGAATATGGCGAATGGAAGACCGGGATGCGGACCGAAGGGCTGGTATACAGCGCGGGAAGCTTTGGAACGAAGGCGGGAGGCGGACTCGGGGCCGCTTTTATCGGCTGGGGCTTGGCTGTTGGAGGATATGTTGGCGGTCAGGCTTCCATCAGCGCACTCGCTCTGGCGTCGATTCACTTCATGTTCATTTATTTCCCGATCATTTTGGCCGTTCTGCAAATCGTATTCCTGGCTTTTTATAAACTGGATAAGATCTTTCCGGGTATTGTAGAAGAATTGCAGGTTGTAAAATCTTTAAATTAATGGAGGCGTGCGAAATGGAGAAAAAATGGTGGAAAGAAGCGGTGTTTTATCAAATTTACCCTCGGAGTTTTCAGGACAGCAATGGAGACGGGATTGGCGACCTCAAAGGCATCACGTCACGGCTGGATTATCTGCAGCAGCTCGGAATTGATGTGATCTGGTTGTCCCCGGTCTATCAATCCCCCAATGATGACAACGGATATGATATTTCCGGCTATCGGAATATTATGAATGAGTTCGGGACCATGGCCGATTTCGATGAAATGCTGGATGCGGCGCATGAACGCAGCATTAAAATCATGATGGACCTTGTGGTCAACCACTCTTCGGATGAGCATGCCTGGTTTATGGAATCCCGTTCATCCAAGGACAGCCCTTATCGGGATTACTACGTCTGGAGGCCGTCCAAAGACGGGAAGGAGCCGAACAATTGGGGATCATTCTTTGGAGGTTCGGCATGGGAATGGGATCAGGAGACCGGGGAATATTATTTGCACCTGTTCAGCAAGAAACAGCCGGATTTGAACTGGGAGAATCCAATACTCCGGAATGAAATCTACGAGATGATGTCCTGGTGGCTGGATAAGGGAGTGGACGGGTTCCGCATGGACGTGATCAATTTTATTTCCAAGGTTCCGGATCTTCCGGACGGAGAAATTCCCAAGGGACTGGTGTATGGAAACGGTGCGCCCTATTTCGTGAACGGTCCGCGAATCCATGAATTTTTGCAGGAAATGAATTCCCGTGTGCTGTTCCGGTATGATCTGGTGACTGTAGGCGAGATGCCTGGTGTGGGCGTTGAAGAAGCCAAGCTTTATACCGGAGATCACCGGAACGAGCTGAACATGGTGTTTCATTTCGATCATGTCAATTTGGGATATGGGGAGTATGGACGCTGGTCTGTTGGGGAGTGGAAGCTGACCGAGCTTAAAACGATTTTCAGCAAATGGCAGTACGGACTGGAAGAGAGCGGGTGGAACAGTCTTTACTGGAGCAACCATGACCAACCGCGGGCGGTGTCCAATTTCGGCAACGATAGCGAGGAGTACCGGGCTATTTCCGCCAAAATGTTGGCCGTATGCCTGCATATGCTGAAAGGCAGCCCCTATATTTACCAGGGCGAGGAGTTGGGAATGACCAACGTCCATTTTGAACAAATTGACGCCTATAAAGACATTGAGACGGTTAATGCTTACCGTGATTTTTGTGATACCGGGTTGATTGCGCCTGACGTTATGCTAAGCGCCATTCACCGGAGAAGCCGGGATAACGCGCGTACCCCAATGCAGTGGAATGGGACGCCGCATGGCGGCTTTACAACCGGTACCCCATGGATCGAGGTGAATCCGAATTATACGGCGATCAACGCCGAGAATGTTTTGGCCGATCCCGATTCGATATATTACTTCTACCGGAAGCTGATACAGCTGCGTAAAGAAAATGAGATTATGGTGTACGGCAAATATGACCTGATTCTTGACGAGCATGAGGAGATTTATGCTTATACCCGAACATGGAATGATGAGAAGTGGCTGGTAATCTGTAATTTCAGCGAAAGCACCCCCATATTTCAATTGCCCGAATCCCTTGCCTCTTATGCTTCAGCCGAATGGGTGATCGGAAATTATGCTGAAAGCGTTAGAAATATCGCCTCTTTTAAGCTGCAGCCTTACGAGGCTCTGGTCTTCTCGTTAAAGAAGTAGTCTCTAAATATGCTGCATTTATTTTTAATGAAGACCGGAAGGCCGCTGGATTTGGGTGCGGCTCTTGCCGGTCTTTGTGTTTTGCGGTATGCTCTCATAGCGTGGTCACAAGGTTGTATTTATTTTGTTAATTCATGGTAACCTATGAGCATGCTGAATGATATACAATTTATCGGACAGACTTAGAGTTAAGGATAGGGAGTTCTATATATGAAGCCAATTTATTTGGACCATGCCGCCTCGACGCCGGTTCACCCGGAGGTGGCGGAAGTCATGATGAAGATAATGACCGGGCAGTTTGGCAATGCCTCCAGCGTACACGCGTTCGGGCGCTCTGCCAAGAAGATAGTTAGCGGAGCGCGCGATGCGATCAGCTCCACTTTAGGCTGCTCCTCGGATGAATGGGTATTCTCCGGCGGGGGCACAGAGAGCGACAATCTGGCGCTGTTCGGCGCAGCCCATTCCCGCAAAGGCGGCCATATTATCACAACGGCTATCGAGCATCACGCCGTCCTGCATGCCTGCGAGGAGCTGGAGAAGGAAGGCTATTCCGTAACTTACCTTCCAGTGGATCAGACGGGCCGGGTTTCGCTAAAAGATCTCGAAGCGGCGCTTCGGGACGACACGTTCCTAATCAGCGTTATGTTTGCCAATAATGAAGTAGGTACGATTCAGCCGATTGAAGAGATTGGCAGACTAGCTAGAGAGAAAGAAATTTTATTCCATGTCGACGCCGTTCAGGCACTGGGTTCCATCCCGATTTCGCTGTCAGACCTGCCTGTGGACTATATGAGCTTCACCGCACATAAAATTAACGGGCCCCAGGGGATCGGCGGACTCTATGTCCGGCGCGGCGCGCCGCTTCATCCCCGGCTGTACGGAGGCTTGCAGGAACGGGGGCGCCGGGCGGGAACGGAGAATTTGGCCGGCGCAGCCGGATTTGCCAAAGCGGTCGAACTCGCCGTAAAGGGCCGTGAAGTCAGAAATGAAGAAGCGTTGGCGCTGCGGAATCGTCTGCTTGAGGGACTGGATCAGGGGATTGGGCGGGACTCCTATAAGATTAACGGGAATGCCGAACACGGTCTGACGCATATTACGAATATCAGCTTTCCCGGCGTCCGCACGGACGTCATGCTGATGAATCTCGATATGGAGGGCATTGCGGCTTCAAGCGGATCGGCCTGTACCTCGGGCTCCCTCGAAATTTCCCATGTGCTGAAGGCAATGAACCTTGCGGACGATCAATTAAGCTCGGCGGTTCGATTCAGCACCGGCTTGGGTAATACTTCTGAAGAAATGGAACTTGTTGCCCGGAAAATTGAAACCATTTTGAATCGGCTGCGTAATAAAGGATAGAGCCTTTTATCGCCGCGCGAGGTTTCCCTTTTTAGTTCAGGAGCTTTTGGCGGCCCATGCAGCCTGCCGGAATTCTCTAGACTTCATGATAACGAGGAGATTGCGGCCATGAGACTTCAGGATTTTATCGGTCTGAATGTGTTTGGAGTCGATGAAGGCAAGGAAGTTGGCAAAATTGTCGACTGTATTTTAGATTCAAACTGGAACATTACGGGTATTGAACTGGAAAGCAAATCTTTTTTCGGCAGTCATGTGAAAGTTGTGGCATGGGAAGACATTGTCGCCTACGGCGAGGATGCCGTGATGATACAGAATGAGGAGTCTATCCGAAAGGTGGACGCCGGCAGCATACCCCATTCCTTTCTGGAGGGTAAGAACAAATTGAAAGACATGCAGGTCGTGACGGAGACCGGAACGATTCTTGGTAAAGTGTCCGATGTTTATTTTGACCAAAAGTTGGGAAACACAATAGTAGCCCTGGAAATTAGCGACGGGCTTGTGACTGATTTGATGGAAGGTCGTAAATGGCTGCCTTGCATACCGGGAATGTCCATTGGAGAGAATGCAGTGGTGGTTCCGGCACTCAGCGAAGAACGATTAGAAAAAAATATTAACATTGTGAACGGATAGGTGGAATGATGTATGAAGTGTCCAAATTGCGGGTCCAAGGATATCGGTAAGATTGGTTCCCATCAATTTTATTGCTGGGGATGTTTCATTGAACTGACAGTCAACGGCGAGAAAATGTCGGTTTATCAGGTTGAAGAAGACGGCACGCTCAGTTCACTGGACGATCTGTTCTTCGGAGAAGAGATAGCGCAGGAGTTCCCGCACATTCACGCCACTTCCTGAGGCAGGCTTAAACGCTTGTCTCAAGAAGCGGTTACATAAGATTAATCGGCGTCCAATCTCCTTGCTGCGGGTACTGCGGCAGGGATGTTGGGCGTTTTTATTTAAATAGGTTATGATGCAGGTTTCCGAAACGGCGGTTATTTTGCGGCGGACAGACATATACTTATTTAACAAGCTAGTCCAGTTTGCCGCAGGAGGTAACGCCATGGAGCAATGGTCCGGGAATAAATGGTTTCGCTGGATGGTCGGGGTGCTTCTGGCTCTGATCATTTTGTATTTCGTCTGGCTGCTTCATCCGATGCTGCAGCATATATTCAGCTTTTTGAAAGCGGTGCTGGCCCCTTTCTTGGCCGCTATGATCATATCGTACGTGCTTAACCCGGTGGTCAGTATGCTGGCCGGCCGCAAAGTGCCCCGTGGAGCAGCCGTTCTACTGATTTATGCCGTATTTTTGACCACGATTGCCGTCATTGCCGTCAACCTCGTTCCGATGCTGATTAAGCAGCTCGAGGAGCTTAACGAGCATTTGCCGGAGATGACGCTGAGAGCGCAGGGGCTGATGCACAGCATGAATACCCGTCTGATCCCGCCCGGAGTGGAAATGGGACTTAACAACTGGTTTTTCCAATTGGAGAACCGGCTTGCCGCAGGAATTTCGCATTTTCTGGACCATATCGGCACCACGATCGGCGTGCTGTTCGACGCTTTTATCGTTCCATTTTTGGTGTTCTATATTTTAAAAGATTTCGATGTGTTTGAACGGATGCTTGTGTCCTGTCTCCCGCGCTCCCGCCGCAAATCCATTGTGACGATGTTAAAAGATATCGATGATGCGCTCGGCAATTACATCCGCGGCCAGTTCCTGGTCAGTCTGATTCTCGGCATACTCGCTTATATCGGCTACGCGTTAATCGGAATGCCGTATGCGCTGCTGTTCGCGAGCGTAGTGGCCATATTTGAACTCGTTCCATATTTGGGTCCTTTTCTCGGCGCGGCTCCCGCGATTGTGATGGCGTCGACCATATCGTTCCGGCTGGTGATGCTTGTCGTTGTGGTGAACACGATATGCCAAATGCTGGAGGGCAATGTGATTTCGCCGCAGGTTGTCGGCCGGACGCTGCATCTGCATCCGCTGCTCATTATTTTTGCGCTCTTGGTAGGCGGCGAGCTTGCCGGTATTGTCGGACTGATTCTGGCAGTACCCTGCTTCGCGGCGGGAAAGGTTGTCCTTCAGCATGTGATCACCTATTATATGAAGCGAAAACCGGTATGACAGAATGCGCATTGACTGAGGAGGCCGGTATTGTATATAATGTTGTGGAAAATGAACTTCAAATGATTCAAGGATGAGGAGCATTAATTTCGGATGCGTCATGCAGAGAGCCGGTGTTGTTGGTGAGAGCCGGTTGACGACAGCGAAATGAACTCGCCTCGGAGAAACGGCGCAAGCCGCTGGGCGTCTTTCGGACCGCAAGAGCAGTTCTCTTTTAACCGAAGATGAGTCCAAGCGTTAACCGCCGTCGGCCCGCCCCCGTTACAGGGTGTAGAGTGAGCAAGGCCGGGCAAAGAATGTCCGCCTGCTAACTAGGGTGGTACCACGGGAATTCAGCCTCTCGTCCCTAGCGTTTTTACGCTATGGATGGGAGGCTTTTTTGGAGGTTTGCAGCAATTCAAGGAGGAATAGGAAATGAGCGACAGCAAGGGAAATACAACCGCACAAGGTTACCGGGCGCAGGTACTGGAACCGAAATGGCAGAAGTATTGGGAAGAAAATCATACCTTCAAGACCGGTGAGGAAGCGGGCAAGCCGAAATTTTACGCGCTCGACATGTTCCCGTACCCTTCGGGAGCCGGGCTGCATGTAGGCCATCCGGAAGGCTATACGGCGACGGATATCGTCTCCCGCTACAAGCGGATGCGCGGATATAATGTGCTTCACCCGATGGGCTGGGATGCCTTCGGTCTGCCTGCCGAGCAGCATGCGCTGGATACGGGGCAACATCCGCGTGATATCACGATCAAGAACGTCAATAATTTCCGCCGCCAGATCAAATCGCTGGGCTTCTCCTATGACTGGGACCGCGAGATCAGTACGACGGACCCCGAATACTATAAATGGACGCAGTGGATCTTCATCCAGCTGTACAAGCGCGGCTTGGCTTACGTCGCTGAAGTGCCGGTGAATTGGTGTGAGGCGCTTGGCACCGTACTGTCCAACGAAGAAGTCATCGACGGCAAAAGCGAGCGCGGAGGACATCCCGTCATCCGCAGACCGATGCGCCAGTGGATTCTGAAGATTACCGAATACGCCGAGCGTCTTCTGGAAGATCTGGAAGAGCTGGACTGGTCCGAGAGTATCAAGGACATGCAGCGCAACTGGATCGGCAAATCGAAGGGCGCCGAAGTTACCTTCGGCATCGACGGTCATGAGGCTAATCTGACCGTATTTACAACCCGGCCCGATACCCTGTTCGGGGCAAGCTATTGCGTGCTCGCGCCCGAGCACGAGCTAGTGGCGTCGATTACGACAGACGCCCAGCGCTTGGCCGTGGAGGAATATCAGACACTGGCTGCGCGCAAGAGCGATTTGGAACGGACCGATCTTGCGAAGGAGAAGACCGGCGTGTTTACCGGCGCTTATGCGGTCAATCCGGTAAACGGCGCCAAACTGCCGATCTGGATCGCGGACTACGTCCTGGCCGGGTACGGAACTGGGGCGATCATGGCCGTTCCCGGACATGACACCCGCGACTGGGAGTTCGCCAAGCAGTTCGGACTCCATATCATCGAGGTTGTCCAAGGGGGCAATGTCGACGAGGAAGCCTACGCCGGCGACGGCCCGCATGTCAATTCCGATTTCCTGAACGGGCTGGACAATACGGCGGCCATCGCCGCCATGATCTCCTGGCTTGAGGAAAAAGGATTCGGCAAGGGCAAGGTCACCTACCGCCTGCGCGATTGGCTGTTCAGCCGCCAGCGCTATTGGGGCGAGCCGATCCCGATTCTCCATCTGGAAGACGGCACGATGAAGACGGTCCCGGAAGACCAGCTTCCGCTCTTGCTGCCGGACGTGGACGCGATCAAGCCTTCGGGCACGGGCGAATCGCCGCTGGCTAACGTGACGGACTGGGTCGAGACGGTCGATCCGGAGACCGGGATGAAAGCCCGCCGCGAGACGAACACAATGCCGCAGTGGGCCGGCAGCTGCTGGTACTACCTGCGTTACATTGATCCGCGTAACGACAAGGAGCTGTGTTCTCCCGAGAAGCAGAAGGAATGGCTGCCGGTCGATCTGTATATCGGCGGCGCCGAGCATGCGGTGCTTCATCTGCTGTATGCCCGCTTCTGGCATAAGGTGCTGTATGATCTTGGCGTTGTAAACACGAAGGAGCCGTTCTACAAGCTGGTCAACCAGGGCATGATTCTCGGCACCAACAACGAGAAGATGAGTAAATCGCGCGGCAATGTCATCAATCCGGATGAGATTGTAGGCGAATTCGGCGCGGACACGCTGCGCGTGTACGAAATGTTCATGGGTCCGCTGGAAGCGACCAAGCCGTGGAGCGCGAACGGCGTGGAAGGCATTCACCGCTTCCTCTCGCGCGTATGGCGCCTGTTCGTAAGCGAAGACGGCAGCCTGAGCGCCAAAATTACAGAGGACGGCGGCACCGAAGAATTCAAGCGCACCTGGCATAAGACGATCAAGAAAGTGACCGATGATCTTGAGAATCTGCGCTTTAATACGGCGATCAGCCAGCTGATGATCTTTATCAACGACGCCTACAAGCAGGAGACGCTGCCGCGCCGGGCGATGGAGAATTTCACGCAGATGCTGTCGCCGCTTGCTCCCCATCTTGCCGAAGAAATGTGGCAGATGCTCGGACACGAAGGCACCATCACTTATGTGGAGTGGCCGGCTTACGACGAGGCGCTGACTGTGGACGCCGAGGTGGAAATCGTGGTTCAGGTGAACGGCAAAATCGTTCAGCGCAGCCTGATCCCGCAGGGTATGGGACAAGAGGAGATGCAGGCGCACGCGCTGGCTCTTCCGAATGTGAGCGCGGCAATAGAAGGCAAGACCGTCCGCAAAGTCATTGCGGTTCCGGGCAAGCTGGTCAATATCGTAGCGGGTTAGCGAAGAACGCCAAACCCCGCGGCGGGAGTGTATCCTGCTGCGGGGTTTTTGCGTCTTCGCGGGTGTTACGACGGGATATCCCGGTCAAGTCCTTACCGCAAGAGGCGGGCATTTTCGCTGGGCGGCCTCTCATTTGTTTTGATGAATCCCGTCCCGACCGAACAGCGAATCGATTTTGGCCACATCCTCGTCGTATTTCTTGTGCGTCGTATCGATCAGCCGTTCGAATACCCCGTCCAGGCTGCAGCGCAGATGATTCAGCGCTTCGGCGGTAATGCCGCCGGGGACCGCGACACGGTCCTGCAGCTGCTGCGGCGTAAATTCGCCTTCGGTGAGCAGCTTTCCCGTCCCAAGAAGCATCTCGCCCGCCAGCTTTCCTGCAAGTGTACGGTCGATCCCGGTCGCTTCGGCGGCAGCTTCAATCCATCGTTCGATAAAATAGCTCAGGAAAGCCGGGCCGCAGCTGGAAAAATCGGAGGAGATGCGGGTATGATGCTCATATATTTCCACCGGAATGCCTATATGGGACATCAGCTTGAGCAGCTTCGCTCTGTCATCGGCCCCCAGCCGGCTGCCAAGTACGCAGAGAGAGGTTCCGCTGTATACACTGTGCGTAATGCTGGGAATGATCTTGGCGATTTTAGACGGCAGGGCGCTCTCCAGGTGGTGAATTTGAACCGGACTTGTAATGGACACGACGATCTGTTCGCTGTGGAGACAATGGCCGATTTCATCGGTCAGCGCTTTAAACTCCATCGGCTTGACGCATAAGAATAAAATATCGCTGCGGGACGCAGTCTCACTATTGCTGCCCGCCAGCGTAATTCCGGGGTGAAGCTGCGCGAGACGGGCCAGCTTCTGCGGACTGCGGTTACTCGCAATCACGTCGCCGGCCAAAAGCCCCCCGGAAGAAAGAAAGGCGTCGATCAACAGGCCGCCCATGCTGCCCGTTCCGATAAAACCCACTTTCATCCTGTGGTTCCTCCTTTCGCGCTTGCTCTTACAGTAATGCTCTTCGTTATATGTATGCGTTACAGGCATGACCACATGACTGATTTTAGGTGATGTACGGAAAATAGGCTCAGATAAATTGGAAAATTATAGATAAAGGAGAAGCCGGCATGAACAAGATAAGTGTAATTGGCGCGATTGCCGCAGCGTTAATCGGAGGCGGCTTAATCTGGACCGCCGGAAACGGGGATAAGCAAGGAATCGCCGGATGGGAAACGTTGAACGTTCAGATGGCAAAGGCGGTTGAAAGCGGGCAGACGGCGGCTGCGGGCGGCAGCCCTGCGCAAGATCGCCGAAACGAGGCTGCTCGTGAGCCGGATAAAATAACAGAAGCAGCGGAAGCGGAGGGCAGCTCCATCCGAAAAAGCGGAGGCTCTGAAGCTGCCGTCTCGCGGGAGACCGCTAAAGCGGCGGCCGGCCCGGATGGAGATGGCGCGGGAAATGCGGCCGCAGACGAGTCTAAGCAAAGCGGCAGCCCGGTGACAAAGGATAGCTTCAAAGATCAAGCTGGCGCTTCCCGGGCCCCGGCGGCTGGTGCTCCGCCTCCGGAGGAGGGGAAGGTCAATGTCAACACGGCGGGAATCTCCGAATTGACCGCCTTGCCCGGCATCGGCGAAAAGAAAGCGCAGGCGATTCTCGATTACCGCAATCTGCATGGGGCGTTCCGCAGCGCTTCCGACTTGGGAAAAGTAAAAGGAATCGGTCCGAAGATGCTGGAGAAGCTGAGGCCCTATGTTTTATTTTGATAAAACAAGCATTATACTTGGCAGTATTAGCGGAAGCTGCGGCAGGGAGCCAGTTGATAGTTGTTATATTGCCCGGTCGCGAGGATATGCTACAATAGTTAACAACGATTTTGGAGAGAATGGGGAACGATCATGACCATTGCCTATCGCAAAGATTGGGATACGTATTTTATGGACATCGCCTTTATGGTCTCGACCCGTTCGCGCTGTCCGCGCCGTCACGTCGGCGCTGTGCTTGTCCAGGGCAAGAAGCTGCTCGGCACCGCCTATAATGGCGCTCCGATGGGGGTGCCGGATTGCTCTGAAGCGGGCTGCATGATCTCCGAGCAGTATGAGCTGGAGGTTGTGGACGGGGCGGAGACGATGGTTAAGAAGCAGCGCTGCATCCGCACGATTCATGCAGAGCAGAATCTGCTGCTTTTTACGGACCGAATTGACCGGGAAGGCAGCACCGTATATGTAACCGACGAACCCTGCTGGACCTGCGCGAATATGCTCGCCAACAGCGGCGTCGCCGAGATTGTCTATCACCGGAGCTATCCGAAGGACACAGAAAAGGTCCGGTTGATGATGGCATCCAAAGGCATCCAGTTTCGCCGGCTGGAAGGATATGAGCCTCCTCGTGAAACGGTTCTGGATGTACAGGGTTAAAGCAGAAACGTTATTTTAGCGTATCATGGAACAAATGAGGAGGAAGAACCTCTGTCTGCGCATTTATGCGTGAACAGGGGTTCTTTTTTATTTGAGCTAGCGGTTGATGGCGGTTCGCCCCTTGCGGGGCGGCATTTTTCCAGGAGAAGAAGGGATGTTAATGAGAAGAAGACCGCTGCTCTACTTGGTCATCTGCTGGGTGATCGGAAATGGAGCCGCAAGTATACTGCCGACAGAAAGGGTGTTCATAGCTTGGGCTGGAGCGTCGCTGGTGTTTGCGGCCGCCATCCTGCCAGGGAGGTGGAGCCGGAAGCATCTGGTCCTGCTGTGGATGGCCCTTACCGTGGGCGGGGCGTACTGGGAATGGAATGATCTGCGCAATGAAAGCGTCCTTCCAGAGGCGCTCGGACTGCCTTCCGCACGGCTGGAAGAACTGGCGGTACATGCGGAAGGAACAATCGTATCAACCGTGGAACGGGATGGGGACCGGGTTGATTTTACGGTTAAATTGGAGACAATCCGGCCATCCGGCGCGGAGGGCGATTCTCTGCCGACTGATAAAGAGAGCAAGTCCGGTTCGCTTCATAATGGCGGAACAAGCGCCACCGCCGGGGCTGCTGTCCAATCGGCACATGGGGAGAAAATCGCCGTGCAGCTGAAGCTGCAGGCCGAGCAGGAGATTGCTACCGCAGCCTTTTGGAGAAGAGGAGACCGTATAGCGCTGAACGGCAGCCTTGCGTCTCCCTCGGGCGCCCGCAATTTTGGCGGGTTCGATTACCGCGAATATTTGCGGAATCGGCATATTCACTGGATGCTGAAAGTTGCCGGGACCGGGCAAGTCGAAGCGGCGCCGCCGGAAGCCCGGAGCCTCCTGAAGCTTCTTCGCTGGAACGACGCGGTCAGAGCGGAACTGGGAGCGGAGCTGGAATCTCTGTTCCGGGAGAAGGACGCCGGCTATTTAAAGGGGCTCATTATCGGAATGCAGGACGAGCTTGATCCGGAGATGTACCGGCAGTTCTCCAGGCTCGGACTTACGCACATTCTTGCTATTTCCGGGATGCATGTCGCCGTGTACGCGGGCTTTCTGCTGTTCGTTCTGACACGAATGAAGCTCACCAAGGAGACGGCGCTGACGGTGACGCTGCTGCTCATCCCGGCGTATGTGCTTCTCTCCGGCGCAGGACCTTCCGTCGTTCGGGCAGGACTTATGAGCATGATCGCCTTATATGCGGCGCGTATGGGAGTGCTGAAGGACGGCATGCATATTTTAAGCGTGTCCGCTCTGTTGATGCTGATATGGGAGCCGTACTTTTTGCTTAACGTCAGCTTTCAGTTGTCTTTCCTCGTTACGGCCGGACTGATGGTGTATGTCCCGCTGGCGTCGCCGCTCGTTTCCTTTCTGTCCCGCAGACTCGGAAGCGCGGTAGCAGTTACGCTGGTGGCGCAGCTTGTATCGTTTCCGCTGACGATTTACTACTTCAACCAGTTCGCCGCTCTGTCGTTTGCGGCCAATCTGCTGCTCGTTCCCTTTATCACCTTTGCCGTGCTGCCCACAGGGACGGCCGCGCTTCTGCTCGGCAAGGTGTGGCCTGCCTGTGCAGGGGCTTTGGCCCATGTCGTTGAAATTATGAATGATGCCACATTTGGCGCGGTGGAGTGGACCGGCCGTTACGCGGGGATTACGATCTGGAGCTCGCCGTCTCTTTTATGGATCGGATTGTATTATGTGCTGCTATACGGCTTGCTGCGAGTCTTGAAGCATCACGCCGATACGCGGCATGCGCCGCTGTATGCGGATGATGAGACAAGGCCGCTTGAAGGGCTGCGGCCGCATTCCAAGCCGCGTCGGTCCGGCGCTGCTCATCCGGGAGATCGTCAGCGGACAAGAACGCTGACTCGCTGCCGGATTGCCGCTGCGGTGCTGGCCGGGGGGCTCGGATTGCTGCTGTATCTGGGATACCGCCCGGAGCGGCTGTCGCCCGAAGGCTCCGTCAGCTTTCTTGATGTAGGGCAGGGCGACAGCATCTTGATTACCACTCCTGGAGGCGCCCATATTCTGGTAGATGGCGGAGGAACAGTGAGCTTTGGAAAAAGGGAAGAATGGCGCATCCGCCGCAGTCCCTATGAAGTTGGAGCCAAGACGCTTGTCCCTCTGCTCAAAAAGCGCGGCATACACCGGCTGGACGCGGTTATTTTGTCACACGGGGATCAAGACCATGCGGGCGGTCTTCAGGCCGTGCTGGAGGAAATCCCGGTCTCGGCGCTGCTGTTCAACGGAACGCTTGCGCAGCGGGAGGAATATGTCAAGCTGATGAAGACGGCAGTGGAGCGCGGCGTCAGGCTGTACGGTGTTCATCGGGGGATGGCGCTATCTCCGGACGATTCTTCGAAGCTGTCCTTTTTGTCGCCCAAACCGGTGAAGCAGGACGGAGAAGAAATTCCGGTTCCGGTTCTGGAAGAACAGAATCCGGCATCCGTCGTATTTCGTCTGGACATGAGCGGGAGGAGCTTCTTGTTTACAGGAGATATAGACAGCAAGACCGAGGAGAGGATAGCGGCGGCTAACGAAGCGGAGGGAATCCCCGGCTCATCTGCCGTCGACGTGCTGAAAGCCGCTCACCACGGCAGCAAAACCTCAAACGGAGCAGCTTGGCTGCAGTACTGGAAGCCTTCCGCCGCAGTAGTCTCTGTAGGTGCTAATAATCTGTATGGTCATCCAAGCGGCGAGGTCTTGGCCCGCTTCATTGACAGAGGCATGCTGGTATATCGTACCGATCAGCAAGGTGAGATCCAAATGCGGATACGGCATGGGGGAATTCAGGTTAGGCATAAACTTTAAGCTGTTAGCGAGCCGGGTCATTCGTGAAACGTCAATCCTCTCGGAATTGCCTATGTAAGCATTTTACAAAAATGCTCTGTTGAAATGCTTACGTCTTCGATGGTCATCCTTATCGTATGGAGAGCCATGAACAGCCATCATGAACGGAAAAAGCGGGCTAATCGACAAAACCGGCAAATGGACTGTGAAGCCCCAGTACAATAAAGACGCCGGCTTTAGCGGGAGCTTCGAGAACGGGTATACCCTCTTTTTCCGGAACAGCGGAACAGTTATAAACAGTCGAGGTGAGGTTGGACGCCCATGCTGCCAACGCGGCACCATCAGATGATGAAATAAAGTTATTTCAGGATAGACTGACGATACAGCATTAAGCTAACGGGCAGGATTCATTCAGCAGAAGCGGTGATTGGGTAAAAAAACGAAACTGGAGTTGACCGAGGAAGAACAGGAAGAACTCGCCTTCGTACTCAGACTATATGAAGAACAGGGCCTTAACGAGCAATCGTCAAGACCCTGTTCTTTGTCTATGCCAAACTTTCTCTTGCTGCCATTCATGGAATTCAGCCGAGCACATTGGAGCTCGCGATCGAACCGCGAAGCTCCTGAACATCCAGCATCGGTGGCCGACCGTACATACGGGCATATTCCCGGCTGAACTGGGACGGGCTCTTCTAGCCTACGCGGAAGGCCGCATCCGAAACTTGTACGGTTTCCGTCAGCATTAAGCGCCGGGCTTCTTGCAAACGCACCATTTTCTGGTATTGCAATGGGCTCATCGCCGTGACGCGTTTGAAATGTTTATGAAATGCCGACGTGCTCATGTTTACGGACTTTGCAAGCTGCTCGATGACGAGCGGACGGTCGTATTGCCGGTTAATCAACTGGATCGCTTGAGCGATGTTGTGCGCTTGGCTGCCAATGATCGCGAATTGATGGATGCGCGCGCCTTGTTCGCCTTGAAGCACTCGATACAGAATTTCGCGGATGACAAGAGGCGCCAGAATCGGAACGTCCTCCGGCTCGTTCAGCAACTGCATGAGCCGTACGATGGCTTCGAGTAATGCGGGAGTCATTCGGTTCACGGTTATGCCGCGACAGTCTTCCACGGGAACGAAACCGGGGCGATTCGTCTCTTTCACGATGTCCAGGATGACGTCGGGATCAAAGCTCAGTTTCAAACTTAAATAGGGGATCTCTGTTCATTGTTGTTAAGCCAATAGGGATTTTTTTCGTTAAGTAATCACGAGTCCGCCATCAATCGCGATGATCTGGCCAGTGATCCAGTTCGCCTCTGGATCTGCTAAATTCAATATCCAGCGGGCGACATCATTTGGCACACCACGTCGACCAAGCGGGATCGCCCTGCGTTCCTGTTCCTTCACAGCGGTGATCTCTTTATCAGAGAGCCCCATACGCTCGCGCAGGAACTCCGTTTCAACAGGTCCGGATGCGACCGCATTGACCCGGATACCCTTAGGTGCAAGTTCAAGTGCCCAACAGCGAGTTAGATGCTCCAATGCAGCTTTACTCGCTGCGTAGAGCGAAAGGTCAGCGGCCGCTTTACTTCCATAGGTACTTGATAAATTAACGATCGATCCACCCGTTTTGGCTAATTGAGGAATGGCTGCGGACGCAAGCAGCGTCGGACCTGCAACGTTAACAGCGAAGATATCCGAGATCGATTTTGCGTTTGTCTCGACGAGTGGCTGGATAACACCACTACCCGCATTGTTGACGACGATATCGATTCTTCCCCAATAGTCCATCGCTGCTGCAACCGTTCGAGTAGCGGCCTCGGGATCACTTGAATCTGCTACCAAGCCTTGCAAGTTCGAGCTGCCTGCTGTGACAGAATCAAGCTGAGCTTTTCTCCTTCCGGTTATAAGCACGTTTGCTCCATGATCAATGAACTTCCTTGCCGCTGCGAGACCAATCCCCGAGCCGCCGCCAGTAATAATCACGACCTTGTCTTTAAATCTCATATTTATCTTCACCTTTGCGAAAAAATATTATATTAAGCAATTAATAATTAATCAATGGAGGATTAGACTGCTAAATTAGTTTCTTCAGCAGCCCCTATTCGACCGATTACAGGGTTTGCTTAACAGATTCGGAAGTAACTTCAAGGACTCTGCTGAGCCATGGGAATTTCTCTTTCATCAAATCATATTCCTCACCGCTTTCAAGGAATTTGGCTGTTCCTTCAACAAGAAAACCCGTTCCCATGCTTCTGTATCCCATGACTTCTCTGCTTCCCAATGTGACCTTAATTTTGTCGTTTTGCTCAACATTCTCTTGTGTTTTACGCATACCAGCAGCCGGAATAAGTATCTTATTGTCTCTAATAACTAAGTAAGAATTCCATGTATTAGATACATGAGCTCCATCACTGCCACACGTTACAAGGGAAACAACCCCTTCATGAGAAATGACATCAAGAAATTTTTCGCTTATCATTTTCATTCTCCTTTAATTAAATTTTTCTTCATTATCATAATGCCAAACCGTCTCTAATAAAACATCCAATTTTAAAAATATTATAGGATACACTTGGATCTGCTAAATTTGTTGACATATTAATTTAGTAAGTGTAGTATCAAACTGGTATTATGTATTTTGCCAAATAGAAAGATATCATAGGATACAGTTGGAGGTACTGCCATGATTAATCTCGATAACAATGCGGATTTACCGCTCTATATGCAAATTTACGATCAGCTTAAACAGGAAATCATTAACGGGATTTTACCTGAAGGCTCAAGGCTTCCATCTACACGTCATCTCGCTCAAACACTGGAAGTTGGCAGAAATACCGTTGAATATGCTTATTTACAGCTTTCTTCGGAAGGTTATGTAGTCAGCAGGGTTGGAAGTGGATTTATTGTTCAAAACTTAAATGGTCTGACCTGTCTTACATACGAAGAAAATGGTAACAAGCCTGTAAGAAGTTCAAAACCTGAAAGTAGTTCGTCGGATATATATCCGTATAATTTCCAGTACGGACATCTGAGTGCACAAGATTTTCCGTTAAATATATGGAGAAAAATGTCAAAAAAGGCTTTGACAACCTTAACCGCTGAAGACTTGACTGCGTATTGCGATAAAAAAGGGGAATTGGAATTAAGATGTGATTTATCCGATTACTTGCGAAAATCCAGAGGAGTTTCCTGCAGTGCGGAACAAATCATTCTATGTTCCGGTCTTGAATATGCATTGTCCTTACTGTGTCAGCTGCTGCGTGATAAAACAACTCAAATCGCATTAGAGGAACCCGGTTACATCGGTGCAAAGAATATATTTACGAATAACGGATTCCAGGTTTCACCTATCCGCATTGAAAAAGACGGACTAAATACTTATGAACTGGAAAACTCATCTGCTGGAGCTGTCTACGTCACACCTTCTCATCAATTTCCAACTGGTGTCGTAACATCGATACAAAAAAGGCAACTCCTGCTGGACTGGGCCAAACGAAAAAATGGGCTCATTATTGAAGACGATTACGACAGCGAACTCCGCTACAATTGTAGACCCATTCCATCCATCATCAGTATAGCCGGTAATGAAAATGTAGTTTATATCGGTACCTTTTCAAAAGCATTATCCCCCAGCTTGCGTGTAAGCTACATGGTATTACCACAAAAGCTGCTGGACCTGCACCATAAAAAATTTAAAATGTACCAAACTCCGGTTTCTTTACTGGAGCAAAGAATCATCCAGGAATTAATACGCTCCAGGTATTGGGAAAACCACTTGAGGAAAACATGTGTAGTATACAAAAAAAAGCACGATTTACTGATTCGATCAATTTCAGAAGCAATGGGTAACATAGTAAAAATTCACGGTAAGAATGCCGGCTTGCACATTTTATTGGAATCATCACAGGGATTAACAGAGAAAGAAATGATTGAAAGAGCAAAAGAAAATGGTGTTCTGGTTCTTCCTGTATCAACATTTTGGTCAAATCCCGATAACTACTCCAATAACATGGTATTATTGGGCTTTGGAAACTTATCCGAAAATGACATTATTCAAGGAATAAAGAAATTAGCACAAGCATGGGGAGCGTGAAAATGCCTCTGACCTTATCCAATTTGGGAGAACTTTCTTTTGAAAGTACATATGTCTCTAGTACTTCATCAGTCTTTAAATTGTGGATATAAGCGTTTCAGTTTGATTCGGGCGTCTTCCGTGGTGAATTGCCAGTCTACTCCCTTTTGAGACGCATTGCGTCCCGCTTCCCATGCGGTAAGTTCATGGGCCAAATCTTCTAAAGAAGGAATCCGGCGTCCCAGACACTGGCGGGTCATGACACTGAGTTCGATTTCGGCCACATTAAGCCAACTACCGTGTTTTGGTGTGTAATGGATTTCCAGGCGTTTCGCCAGACGCAAAGCCACTTCCGGTTCGAATGCCTGGTACAGGGAGGCGATAGAATGCGTGTTCAGGTTATCCATCACGAGGCGCACTTTCGGAGCCTCCGGGTAATGAACATCCAACAGATCGCGGACTTGTTCCGCCCATTCCACCCGCGTGCGCTGTGGACGAACACTCACATGTCGCCAGCCCGCAAGTGGTTCCGTAAAAATGAAAATGCTGCACGTTCCATTGCGCCGTACTCCGCATCTTCTCGCAGCGGTTTAGCGGGTTTCATCGGAATGGGCACCCGGGTTTCATCCAGAAGCTGGTACGGTTTTTCGTCCATGCAGATGACGGGACAAGCCGGATCGTAAGGCAGTCGATACACTTCCAATACATCTTCCATGGTGGCAACGAACGCGGCATTTTGCTTTGGCGGAATGCACCAGCATTTACGAAGATGAGGCTTGAGCTCGTTTTTTTAAAATTTTATCTACCGTGTCATAGGAAAGACTTTCGATGTAGTTCAGTTCAACGGCTTTGTCGGCCAGCATCCGCAAGGACCAGCGGCTCTTTCCTTCGGGCGGTGGACTGCAACTGAGTGCAATGATTTGGGCTTCCAGTTCGCCTGTAACTTTGGGAGGATTCGGTGGGGTTAACCGCTTTTTTCGCTCAAGCGTGGCCTGAAGGCCTTGCTCGGCAAACCGTTTTCGAACGAGATGGACCGTGTTGGTATGCACGTTTGAGCGTTCGGCGATTTCCACATCCGAAAGTTTACCGCCTGGCCGATTTTCATCGGCCCACAGCAGAATTTGGGCTCGCCGCAACGCGCGCGCCGTCGACTTTCCTTGGCTACACATACGTTTCAGTTCCTCTTGTTGTTCAGCGTTTAGACTTACGATATAGTCTCGTTTTTTCATCGGCTCGACCTCTTTTACTTTGACTATATCATAGATTCCATGATTTAACTGCTTTTAGACTGATGAAGTACTAGTTTTCTGAAAATAAATATAGCAGGCATATTTTTCTTTATCTTTCTTTGATGAAATCCTCTCATTATCGTCGTATGATTAAGCAAAAATAATTAAAGCCTTCATCGCCAGTATCCAATATGGCCATGGAGGCTTCAACATTTTTATTCAAGAAAAATTTACTTTTATGTTGACTGTTCAAGCTTTTTTCCAACAGCTGCAAGATAAATCACAAATTCTTCATCCGCATCTAATCATCTAGCATCTTCTGATCGTATATGCCAATCGCGCAAGTTCCTGCCCCTACAGATTCGCTGGCTAAATATAAGTTTTGATATACATGACAACATCTATCAAAATCTTTTTGTGCGCAGTAATATCGAATTTCCATTCAGACCGATATGGAGTACTACTCCATACAAAAAGTGCTGCTGCCTTTTTAGCGAGATTAGGAACATATGGTTGTTCCAATGGTAAGTGCATCTATTTTTCTTTCTATTTCATCTAGGGCCTGTACGCAAACCTATTTGAGCCATAAACGAATGGAAAGCAACGTCAAAAAAGCGATGAACATATTCGCTGTTTTTTCATAGCGGGTCGCCAGTCTTCGATAGTTTTTCACTTTGTTGAAAAAGCATTCGATTAAGTGTCGCTCTTTATACGCTTCAGAATCTAACGGACGCTTTACCCGCCGATTGCGTTTGCTTGGGATCACCGGAGTGATCGCTCGGCTTTGCAAAAGCTCCAGAATGGCGTTCGTATCGTAGGCGCGATCAGCCAACACTTCGCCCGGGCAGAAGTCCAATTCATGAAGAAGTCGATAGCCGGTGACCGAATCGTGGTCTTGTCCTGGCGTCAATTCGAAACGCAGCGGATAGCCGAGCGCGTCCACCATCGCATGAATTTTAGTGGTTAATCCTCCGCTCGAACGCCCGATGGCCTGCCGGTCCTGCCCCCTTTTGCGCCCGCTCCATGTTGATGGACGCGGACGATGGTGGCATCGACCATCACTTGCTCCCAATCCGGTTCGATGGCGACATGCTTCAATATTTCATCCCAAAGGTTTGCTTTCTGCAATCGCCAGAAAAAACTGTAGGCGGAAGACCAAGGGCCATAATAACCCGGTAAATCTCGCCATGGCGCTCCCGTTCGAGCTACCCAGAGCACCGCATTGAGCATCTGGCGCCGATCCTTAGGCGGACGTCCTCCTTGTTTTTTTCGGGCCGGGGGCAACAGGGGTTCAAGTATATTCCATTCTTCATCCGTTAACTCGTATCTTCGTCTCATGTTCCTTATTTTACTAGATTTCTACGAGTTGTACAGTTTGCGTACAGGCCCTAGTTCAAATAAAAAAACCAATTTGTGTTCTATCGGGAGGTATCTGTAAATGCCACTGCATAATCCCTTCACTCTCATAATAAATAGGTTTCGAAGGTATATGTTGCTCCGCTGCACGGGACAGTTATCAATTTAAGCCCGGATTTATTTGTGCCGGAAACACCTTGAGTTGCCCATAACAAGTATGATAATTCTTCAAGACACATTGATTCCTCTGAAGTAGAACCTCGTTTCGCCTCTGTTTAATACATTCATAGATATTATTATTTTCTAAAATATCACCATTAATTTCGGGGAGTGTGATAATAGTATCTGCATTAGGATCATGCGGCTTTATGGATGGCGGCTGTGGTATTCCCTTTGATTTATCGGTTTTTATTTTTTTGGCTCTGTTGATTTTTGAGCAAAAGAAAACCGCCTTTGGGTTAGGCGGTAATTCTGATTGAACTAACGTTCTCAGTTAGTTCAAAAAACAATGTAACATTGATAGCTCTTGTTATACATAAAGTAAATTCATCTTTCCGTTATCAGCTTACAGAAAAATTACTTTTCCAATTCACTCCTTATTATCCCTTCAAAAGTCGCAGCAAACGATTGAAAATTTCTGCGGCATCGCCGCAGCCATAAGGATAATTCCCGATCATCTTGTTCGGAAATGTTCAAGACAACTTGGTCGGCCTAACCATAATTTCGCTGATTAGGGTGTCATCAGGTTCATTAATGGCAAACGCGATGGCTCTAGCAATACTGTAAGGAGAAATCCCTTTGCCGCTTAGTTGATTGGCTATCGTCTGCACTTCCGGGCTAGTAATGCTATCAAAAAGTTCGGTATTCGTCAGACCTGGTGCAATCACGGTAGATCTAATACGCGAAGCCGAAGACTCTTCCAAGCGCAGTCCTTCCGAAATAGCTCTAACTGCGAACTTTGTGGCCGCATATACGGCTGATGTCGGGGACACATCATAACCGGAGGTAGAGGATAGGTTGATGATATGACCGGACTGCTGCTCCCGCATGGTAGGCAATACCGCAGCGATACCATATAAAACGCCTTTGATGTTCACATCGATCATTTGATCCCATTCTTCTACTCTTAATTCATTCAGCCTGGAACTCGGCATGACCCCTGCATTGTTCACCAATACATCAATCCGGCCATACACACTTAAGGTAAACTTGGCCAAATTCTGCATATCTTCGGCAGAAACGACGTCTGCTTTTACAGAAACGGCCTCGCCGCCACCCTGTTTAATTTCATTAGCAATCGCATGCAGACGTTCCTCTCTTCTGGCAGCCAATACCACCTTTGCGCCATTTTGTGCCAACAACTTCGCTGTAGCTTCTCCTATTCCGCTAGAGGCTCCCGTTATAATCACGACATTATCTCGTATATTTTCCATTGTTAGATGCTCCTTGACCTAAAATTTTTCTTTGAAACGTGTGTTGAATATTTAACGGCCGTTGATTAATATTATAGACAGAAGCACCGATTACTCAATGGTTAATTGATGCGTATTTGTTTTATATAAAACAACACACTCAGAATTGTTGATTAGCTGAAGGAGGTAACGAATGAAATGGAAAACGCTGTTAAAATCGACCGGCGCATTCTCCGAACCAAGCAGTCCATAACGAAGTCGTTTCTGGAGCTTTTTTCGGAAAAAGAGTTTGAACAAATCACGATTAACGAGATAGCGGAGCGTGCCAATGTTAACCGCGGCACCGTTTACCTGCATTACAGTGACAAATACGACCTTTTGGACAAATGCATTGAAGATCACATCAACGAATTGATCTCATTGTGCAAGAAACGGGAGGCCAATCCGGGTAGCCAAGGAATGGTACAGGAGCCCAAACCGGTTTTTGATTATTTACGTGACAATTTCCCGTTTTTCTCTGCTATGTTTTCCAATCAAAGAGCCTTTCTATTTCGGGAACGATTGCTAAATTTTATCTCAGTCAATCTTATGGATAAAATGGAAAGGCCGCTCCAGAACATTTTAAGCTCAGAAAAATTGGATTTCAAAAATTTTCTTTGTTCCCCGTATCGTAACATGAATTTTCCTTCTTTCTGCTTGATGCATACAAACTCTTCTGCAATGTAAACTTTTTCTCTTTACCTTCATGGCATAATAAAAACTGGCTCAATTTTTAAGAGCAATTTTTGAATTTCTCTCAGATACAGTTGGAGTGTTATTTATGTTGACGATATCAAATCCCCTCTCTATTATAATTTCTGGAAGATTAACAGCTGGGTAAATTATTATTCTTTCTCTGTTTTTAATATTTTTAGTGTTGGAAATTCGCCTTGACGGTTCACCATGAACCCTTCCATGGTCCATGAAAAGGAGAGACCTTCCCCTTTGAGGAGGAAGGTCATTTTTAATGTGATCGCGTGCCCAGATAAGCACGCATCTTCTAGCCGGTGAAAGTCCGGTCACGGGAGGGACCAAGCCCCCGTGTAGCTAGGATACCTGCGTATGGCGAAATCTGTGCGTAGAAGCGTATCGACGAAAGTACTTGTCAGAGACAAGGCGAGCAACATACCAGGCCGTAACATAAAGTGAATCCTGCCGCGTCGTCAAAAAGGCCTCGCAAGAGGGACAAGAGGAAGCCGAGTCTCGGATCATTGGACGAAGGCCACGGAAGCTGTTTAGAACTTGGAGCGACAGCGAAGAATCCTCCGGCGTATGGGGAGCGGCATGGTCTGAAAGAGGATGCAGTGAACTGGGGATACCCTCCCCTGCACAGAGTTTTTTTTTTGAAACACCGTAAAGAGACGCTCTATAAGCTCAACAGGTGAAGTGAGTGGTCTGCAGGAAGGGAGTCCGAGGGGTTCATAGTACCGAAGAATCGCAGGACAACACAACCTGCGGGAGGGAAGGCGCCCTGCTTTGTTCAGGTTTCACAAGGAGGTACGAGTCAGTGAATGCCAAACGGCTAACAACACCAAAGGAAAACGTTCAACAACTCCAAATGAAACTAGGTCATGCGGCCAAGGAAAACAAGAAACGCAGATTTCACGCGCTGTATGACAAGGTATACCGGATGGACATCTTGCGGGAAGCATGGCGGAGAGTACGGGTCAACAAGGGAGCGGCAGGCGTGGACGGAGAGACGCTGGCGGACATTGAAATGTACGGTGAGCAGCTATTCCTGCACGAGTGTGAGCAGCTTTTGAAAGACGGCAAGTATCATCCTCAACCAGTGCGGCGGCAGTACATCCCGAAGAAGGATGGCAAAATGAGGCCGCTTGGCATCCCCACTGTCCGGGATCGGGTCATACAAATGGCAGTGAAGCTGGTCATGGAACCCATCTTTGAAGCGGATTTTCAAGACTCCTCTTTTGGATTTCGACCGAAGCGGAGCGCCAAGCAGGCGCTGGAACGCATTCGGAAAGCCTGTAACCGGAAAGGCAATTGGGTGGTCGACGTCGACATCCAAGGCTACTTTGACAACATCAATCAGGAGAAGCTTATGAAGCTGGTAGAAATGCGAATCAGCGACAGACGTGTACTAAAACTGGTGAGGAAGTGGCTGAAGGCTGGGGTTCTGGAAGAAGGAAGCGTCCGGCGCTCAGACCTTGGAACACCGCAAGGCGGAGTCATTTCGCCGCTTCTAGCGAATATCTACCTGAATTACTTCGACAACCTGTGGGAGCGTCACGGCAGCGGGATTGGAGAACTTACCCGGTATGCGGACGACCTGGTCGTAGTGTGCAAGACGAAGAAGGAAGCGGACCGTGCGTACGCTCTCATTCAAGCGATCATGGAGCGACTGGACCTGACCTTGCACAGGGCGAAGACACGGGTTGTCGGACTATGGACTGGCGAGGAAGGATTCGACTTCCTGGGGCTGCACCACCGAAAGACAAAGGCAGAGACCTCGCAAGGGAAGGTGTACTATACGACCCAGCAGTGGCTAACCCGGAAAGCGGAAGAACGCATACGGGAAGTAGTAAAGGAGCGGTTGGCTCCGCCGGCCATGCGTCATAAGTCGCTTAACGATCATGTGGCATGGCTAAATCCGAAGATACAGGGGTGGCGCAACTACTACTACACGCCTTACAGCCAGCAGAAGCTTGCGAAACTGGATTGGTACATTCTCCAGCGACTTGCCCGGTGGTATGCCAAGAAACGCCAGCGCAACAGGTGGATGAGTTTAGTACGAGAAGTGAACATCTTAGCTCAAACGATGGGACTTAAAACGCTCTTGTGATCTGCATGCCCATGAATGACGAACATCGGAAAGCCGTATGAGGGAAAACCTCATGTACGGTTTGATGAGGAGGGGCTGAAAATTTCTTCAGCCCTTTACTCTAGAGCTTGAATCCGGCTACTGAATGTAATACAGATTGCTGCTCTTGCCGCCGTTTTCACGCCACCGCTGCTCCTTGCGCAAACGTCCGCTCTTTTCAAGGTCGGCTATGGCGCGCTTGACCGTGCTGCGGGATAGCTTGAGCTCTCTGGCGATGGTACCATTTGCCGGATAGCATTTGCCGTCTTTGTCGGTGCGGTCATGCAGGTACATATAGACAGTCCTCGCCCGGTGGGGCAGTTCCGAGGTATAAACGGATGTAAAGTAGCCCACAGCTTCATCTCCTTTCCGGTTCCCGCTTTTGCACGAACTGTTCAAAGGTGATTGCGTGCGCGGGCGTAGCACCGGTCCGCCCGACGCAGTTGTTTCTGTTTCGGCTTCCTCCACCTTGCGCCTGTCGGCATACTCCACCTCTCTGGCCGATTGCTCGGCGATCTCATACGGCTACCGAAGGAAATGCCCATTCCGTGAACAGCTTCAGCCGGGTGCGCATCGGATAGCACCGGTCTTGGTGACGATAAAGCGACCTTTGGGCATGGATTTTATTCGTCGGGGGTCATCAGGGGACGCTCGATCATCAGCAGACTCTGCGACGGATCATTTTTGCTCCGGCTGACCGAACCGCTCATGACGGTCTGGCTCCCCATGGCTTTCGATAAAATCTACGCCGAATCGCTGTTGGGGGCGAATCCGCCGAACATGGCCACCGCTTTAGTTGCCGTACATAAACCATATATTCACGACAATCGAAGTCATTGGTCAGCTATAAAAAAAGGCCCGTCCTGCAACGCTGCAAGCGGACCTTTTCCGTTATTGGGTGATAAGCACCGCATTTTTACCATACTTAGTTTGTCGGGAATGAGATAATATTCTTGTCAAAATCGGAAATGGGATAAAGTTCTTGTCATTCAAATTTGACATTATCTCATAAAATAAAAAAGCCGCGATCTTTGCGGCAATCAATGAGATAATGTTCTTGTCAACCGACATGGGTTAATGCAGCAATTTCTAGAACCTCTTGTGTAGTATCGTTTAACCCTTCCATTGCGCCAATTACTTTTGCAAAGCCATATACCTTCAAAAAGTGATTAATTCGCTTTGCATCCCCTGCACAATAAGAAATCATTGAACTAAGAACATTATTGATCGTATCCATTTCGCACATCCAGTCTTCAAAATTATTTTAATTATTTCTTTCCTTTCGCTGAAATATGATTGATGTCAATTTGAAAAACCCTGGTACTGCTGCCTGCTTTTCTTATATTTTCCATTCCAGATTCCATAAAATCACTTGAAAATTTCTCCAAGAGCAGCTTGAAAATTTCCACTTTTCCGTCTTCATAAACTTCCTTAACAGTACCAAAAATGATTACACTTTTAAATTTTGTTGTAAATTTATCTGGAATTGCTTCCACATCAGTTACGACGCAAAAAGACACATGATTGTTATGCTTTATATTGTCCAATTTATGTCCTGTGAGAGCTGAATGAAAATAGATGTTGTTGTCTGAATAAACGAAACTTATTGGCACACCATAGGGAATCCCATCCTCACCTATAGTGGATAACACACCATAAGGAGCGGCATTCAGAATTTGAATCATTTCCTCATCTGAAAGCAACTTGTCCTTTCTCCTCATTTCCCTATACATAATAAATCACTCACTCCTTTCCAAATCTTTTTCTAAAATCACTTCTTTTCTGGAATTGCCAATGTGAAGTGAACAAATAATTCTTCATATCCCTCTACCGGTATCCAGCCCCGGACTTTATCTTCTGCTGTTCGGTCAAGTTGGGCCGTCTGTGTTTTCAGCATAACATTCGCCATACAACCTTTATGCGATTCCGGAGCTCCTACTCTTGCACATACGATACCTTCTGTAAATCCTTTTTGCTCCGCTGTCTTATTGGATGCAAGAACAACGTGTTTTTTATTTATCAGGCGTGCAATTCCTGGAAATCCATCCCACATTTGATGAAAAGAATGAATAACCGCCTCGTCCACTTGTATGTCTTTGTTCATCTGCTTATATCCCCTTCCACATTGTTTTAATAATGTATCAATGGTCGATAGAGTACTATATTTCGTCTTATTCAAAACCTCTGCGTATCTTTGTCAGGCGAAAATCAGCTATTTACTGGTGCAATTTGTAGTCATAACAAATACGGTAAAGCTCAATGATCTCCTCATATGTTGGTATTCTGGAATTATTCCCAGGGCTGCCGCTGTTAATCGCATCAATTTCCATTTTAATCAAGAGATTCTTCAAAAATTTCTTATCAATCCCCCAGCTTTTTAAATTAGGAATATTGAGCTTTTCGCATTATTTTTTTGGTATTTCAAACACATGCATCGTATTCCTCCTCGTATAGTAGTTATTGAAGCTTTAAAAATTTAATATATAATATAATCGTCATTGCCTGAAGAGCCGATTTATTAAATAACGATGGATACAGTTCGAAAAAGAGGTGCCCCATGCTGATATTAGATAAGAATTCCAAAACACCATTGTATATGCAGATATACAGCCAATTGAGAGATAAAATAACTTCTTGAGAATTAGAAGAAGTTGCCTTCCACCAGGACACTTGCAAAAACAATGCTGGTTGGCAGAAATACTGTTGAAAGTGCATATCAGCAACTTTGTTCAGAAGGATACGTTCAAAGTAGAATTGGCAGTGGTTATATAGTGCATAAAATAGAACTGAAAAGCAACAACAGTCCACACAACTACTTTGACTATATCATAGATTCCATGATTTAACTGCTTTTAGACTGATGAAGTACTAGTACCTCTTTTAATTAACATAAAGCTGACCATCCTGTATGTCCCCCCAAAAGAACAAGAAATTGATTTGGACAACCTAGCTCGACATATCGTACCGATGGTGAACGAGGCGTTAAAACCACCAACCGGGAACTGGTTTGACGAAACTGCTTGTCCCAAGGGGTATCCCAAACATTCCATTATACAGTATCAAATCATCAAATTACCGCGTTCCGAACATGACCCGGAAAACGGGGTGGCTCGCCTTGTTCTGGGAGAATACGAAAAGTATAACAACCTGTGGAGAGAGATGGACAGGTTGATCAATACCTGGGCCGCAAAGTAATGTGGTAACGAGTCGGGATGGCACTGGTTCTCATACCCGGCCTTAAGTCGGGGGACAAGAATATATTTATAACCTTATACGGACAAACAGGTTAGTTTCCTTGCTAAGCCACTTAAAGTTTGTAAAGTTTTCAGGAAACAGGGATTGTTGTCATCAATGTAGAAAACAAATAGGAATTGGATTACAAAGACAGAAAAGGGTAACAGGCATGGCACCCGATTATTTTAGCGATAGGGGACTTGGAAAAAAGGAATTAAAATCAGAGGAAATAACACTATCCGTTTATAACGGAATAGTTTGCGTTTTTAAGAAATTTGAGAAGAACTTCTCGCAAGAGTTTTCCGATACCTGTCCGACAACGGAATGGTTTGTGGTACAGATCATCGGCTACTTAATGCTGCCATTAAAGCGCAAATTCCTGAGATGGAAATGCCTGTTGACGTTAAATGGGACGATAGAGACGACATGGATAAGTATGCATTATTGGACTTCATTGAATTTTGCTATTCTTACATTGTCGATATAAAAGAGGATGACTATCATAGCTATTTCCGGCATTATCACATTTGGTTCCCGAAAACGAAAAGTGAGCGAGAAAGATTTCGTACCGAAGTTAATCAGATTCTTGCGCGGAACGGTATTGTTTTTTATCTCGATACCGACGGTATAATAAAACGCCAATTACCAACGCAGTTGGACGCAGTTCTCCAGAACCTTAACATAAAATCAAAGGACAATGACCTCAACGAATTAGTTAATGCTGCTGTTGAGAATATTCGCAAGCCGAAGGAGTTTGACCGACAAATTGCACTTGAGAAAATTTGGGATGCTTTTGAACGCATAAAGACGTTTTATAATCCAAGCAACAAGAAAGCTTCTGCGACTACATTAGTAACAAATGTAGCAGGTAACACCCAGCAATTTGAAACGCTTCTTGATAGCGAATTTATTGCGCTTACATCAATCGGAAACAATTATCAGATTAGGCACTTTGAAACAGGAAAAATAAAAATAACATCAATGAAACAGATTGATTACTTGTTTTACCGTATGATTGCCTTGATTGACCTTTGCATGGATAAAGTGAATACCGAAAAATAAAATAGCTCAATAAAAAACATACTGTCGGATGAAAGAACATTTCCCATTAAAAGTCGCTGAAATGGCGGCTTTTCTCATTCATAGGATCAAGTTCTTGTCACTTTGTCGATGACAAAACTGATTTCATTCTATTTCATTCCCGATGAGTGACAATAATATAGTTCCATTTCCAATAAGGTTCATGTTAGGGGGATAAAGCTGGATGCAAGAATTGCCCCTGCTGGTACTTAGCTTTAGTCGAACTAAGACCACAGCACGTTGCCGCGGGAGCGTCGAATAAGGTAGTTGAACTCCCTCGGGCAGTTTAGTTTAAAAATCGTGGAAAAGATTCAGCACACCTTCCAGGACAATGTTTCGCAGGAATGTTGTGGTATTTCGTTATTTTCTGGAGTATTATCCTTGTCCTCGTATCTGCTGGCCTTTGCACCGCATCAATTACCTTATGGACCGTCAGCGCGGTCCGAAAGTCGGGTGCCTCCGCAAATCTGCGTAGATTTGCTTGTAGATACTTTTAACGTTGAAAGAGAGACCGGAGGTTATGACTAAGATATAATTCGATTTACGATCACAAATTGCTGTATAAATGCTCTGAATTCAGCCTCTTCTGTTGGATAACTTCAATATTACCTTAACCGATATCTGATTCGAATTCTAACGCTCCTTTATAATTTTATTGTTGCTAGAACATAGTTTTGTTTTAAAACTGCATATATACTTTTTATGCATTTATTAGAACGAAGAGAGTTTATTTTTCGTTATTGTGGGAACCCAAAGTTCTTTCCAGAACTAACAGTTAAAACTTCAAGATAAATTACTCAAAAAAATCGTGCATTTTTATGTCCATTAATATGTTGATTTTACAATTAACAGAAACCTTGATATACAATTCCATGAACGGTTCGTTGAAATGTAGAAAGGAACTAGCAACTATTTACTTTCGGTGGCGTCTAATTGAATATTCCAATTCCAAAAAAAACCATATAGAAGGAGATTATTTCTTATGCGTGCCTACCGAAACCTGTTTACTGGTAAAAAGAATATGATAACTACGGTAACCATCGGCCTGCTTACCCTATCCGCGCTGCTTGGATTCGGAAACCGGACGGCCTATGCCGATAATTGGGAGCTGTTCGATCAGGGCGAGCACCTGCTGCTCCCCGAAGGCCCAATCGTGCAGGACGGTGCGGTAATGGTGCCGGTCCGTCCTATTGTGGAAAGGTTCGGGTATGGATTCACTTCGGTGACCGCCTCAGAGGTTATCCTGAAGAATGGCAAGGGGTCCAGCCTGTCCGTTAAACCGGGAGCTGATAAGGCCGTTTTCAACGGGAAAGTTAAGACTTTGGAACAAAAGCCGCGTTATATTAACGGAAATCTATTCATCCCCTTGTCCCTAGCTGGAGAATTAAGTGGCAGCGGCTATTCAATAGTGTCCGACACGAACCTCATCCAGCTCCGTCCTGTAGAGGGAGATGCCGGGGAGAAGCTGAACAGCCAGTATTGGTACAGTTTCAGAACAACTGAAGGTACGGTTGCTGTGAATAGTCTGGGCCAAGAAATGCTCAGCACTTCCTATACGGAAAACCTGGATTTTGGCTATGAAGAGCTGATTCCGGTAAAAAAGAACGGGATCAGCGCCGGTTACATGAACCGGGCCGGGGAGCTGGCCTTCGCCGCTTCTCACTATCAACTGGGGCAGTTTAATGAAGGGCTGGCCACTTTTAAGGATCTGGTGACGATGAAAGGCGGTGGTATCCAAGCACGGATGGGCTATCTGAACCGTACCGGGCGGATCGTAATTCCGGCGGTATATGAGCGAGCCTATAATTTCTCGGATGGGCTGGCCAAGGTCGTTAGAGGCGATAAAACCTATTATATTGACCATAACGGAAAAACAGCCATTCCCGTAATTTCAGGTATCCAGAGCTCCGATTCCTTTTCCGAAGGAAAAGCAGCGGTCAGCGTACTGGTCAAGACTGGTGGCAAGATTACAACCAAAACCGGGTTTATCAACACCAAAGGGCAGTGGGCGCTGAAACCCGTTTTTGATTGGGCAGGCCCCTTCTCGGACGGTATTGCAGTAGCCAGCATGAACGGAAAAAGCGGGCTAATCGACAAAACCGGCAAATGGATTGTGAAGCCCCAGTACGGTAAAGACGCCGGCTTTGGCGGGATCTTCGAGAACGGGTATATCCTCTTTGTCCGGAGGAGCGGAAACAGTTATAAACAGTGGCTGATGGATACAAAGGGGAAGCTAACGGCTGTCCCCGGCGCTGATCATATTGGCACCTATAGCGAAGGATTGGTACCTTATGAGGCCAATAATCTTTACGGATACAAAAATCTGGCCGGGGACGTTATCATCAAACCTCAATTCGCTTGGGTAGAGGGTTTTCGCGGGGGGGCAGCCAGGACCCATATCTTTAATCAAGACAACACGCATACCTCTTTGCTGATCGATAAAACAGGGAAGATTCTGTGGCCAGAGGCCAATTATTAGGCCGCTTCAAGAATATTGTATTTATCTTTGCTCAATGTTAATTTAAATAATAGAGATGCATACAAAGGAGCATAAACCTAATCATGTGGATTACTCTGTAAAGATTAACAATTCAAAAGGATGCCTGTAATAGTGACCACACTATTTTATTGGCATGCTTTTCTTTAATCTTACAGGGTATGCAGGGAAAGGTGTATCATAAACCCATTCTGCGGATACCTGATGGCATCCGCTTTTATTTTCGTGGGAAGCCGCATCTCTATTGATCCTAACCTACATATCCTCCTAATAACGAATGGAGGAATTTTATTATGAAATCGAAGTTAGTCTTGATTGAAGGATTACCGGGATTCGGGAAAACAACAACTGCTCAACTAGTTCATGAAATTCTAACGGAAATGAACCTTAAATCTCAGCTGTTTTTAGAAGGGAATTTGGAGCATCCTGCTGATTATGATGGAGTCGCCCGTTTTAAGAAAAATGAATTCGATGAATTATTGAGTACCCATGAAAAGTTTAAAGATTTGTTGAGTCATCGTATGATTAAGCAAGGTGACAATTACTTCCTGGAATATCGAAAAATTAAAAATGAATACGGGTCAAGCTTTCCAGATGAATGATTAAATACGGTGCAAAAAAGGAAGACGTTATAAGTTATGTTATAGAACTGGCAACGATTGTGGAGCGACTGAATCCATTGTTGATTTACGTAGAGCAGAACGATCTTGATCATTCTTTCAGAAAGGCTGTTAAGGAAAGACCTAAAGAATGGTCGGAGGGATTTATTGAATATTATACAAACCAAGGGTATGGAAAAAAGCAGGGTAATAAAGGGCTAGAAGGAACCCTGCAGGTTCTGAAGGCAAGAAGGGAATTGGAAGCAGAAATATTTAGCGGGGATTTTATCGGAGTGTTTTAGCTCAACAAACTAACGTGAAATGAGTTGCTAATCATGAATTTAGAAGAACAAAGACAACGAATACTAAGTGGCGCCATGTACAATGATTTAACAAAAGAACTAATAGAAGCTAGAGAAAAAGCAGTATTGCTTACTAATCAATACAATGCAAGCTTTGGTCAGTCTTCAGAAGTTCGAGAAACAATCTTAAAACAACTATTGAAATTTACAGGAAAAAGAGCTCATTTTGAACCAAATTTTAGATGCGAATTTGGTTTCAATATTTCTGTTGGGAATAATTTCTATGCCAATTTTGATTGTGTCATGTTAGATGGTGGTGGAATTGAAATTGGAGACAATGTGCTGTTTGGACCGAGAGTGGGAATCTACACATCGAATCATGCGATTGATGCGACAGAACGTGTAGCGGGAGGATGTTATGCGAAAAAAGTAACCATTGGAAATAATGTCTGGGTTGGCGCTGGCGTCCATATCAATCAAGGCGTAACGATCGGTGACAACTCCATTATTGGTTCGGGAAGTGTTGTAAATAAAGACATTCCAGCTAATGTAATCGCTGCGGGTGTTCCATGTAAAGTTATTCGAGAAATTACTGAGAAAGATAAGACCGGATTTCAACCGTAATGAATTCGTATTTACTGTAAAGGAGACTAGGATGAAATCTCAAAAACCTAATGATTTAAAACAACATAACATCCAAGCTATTCGCAAACTATTTATTGAACAACAACACTATCTAACGAAAACCGAAATTGCTCGTAGAACTTCTTTAAGTGTGGTAACGACCAATAAATTAATTAGTGAAATGATTGATGCTGGCGAGCTGCTTGCTCTTCAACAGTCTGTTTTTACAGGTGGTAGAAAAGCAATGATCTATCAATTAAACAAAGAGTATAAATATATTTTGACTATTCGTTTTTATGAAAATGATAAAAAACATACGGCATTGCTAACAGTATCTAATTTATATCATGAATGTATCACAACCAAAATTCTTCACTTGTCAGAAAATAATATTGATTGTGTTTGGCACGAAATAATAACACTTCTGAATGACTATTCGAACATATCCGTTATTGTCATTGGTATTCCAGGAGTGGAAATTGATGGCGAGTTTAAAATCATGGATTTTTCTTCAATGAAAAATATTAATCTTCGAACACAATTAAAAAGAATTACAGATTTACCTGTTATTATAGAAAATGACATTAATGCGGCTACCTATGGATTTGCGAAGAAAAAAAGTACAAAAGAGATTGTAGCAGGAGTGTACTATCTAGAAAACTATCCTCCAGGTTCGGCATTAGTTGTTCATGATCGCATTTTTCGCGGTGCAAATGGTTTGAGCGGTGAATTGAAGCACCTTTCCTATTATGAAAATTTACAATTTCCTGTAGTAAATCGCTCAGAAGTAGCAGCACTTGTGGAACAATCACTTCGACCAATCATTAGTATGTATGATCCGCATGAAGTAGTTATTTTTGACACAAATCAATTGATTACAGAAGAAATATGGGGGAAAATATCTGAAAAAATAAATCAAGTCTTTCCATATGGCTATATGGCAAATTTTAAGATTTATCATGATTTATCTGAATCGTATTTAATCGGACTTAATGAACTAGGATTAAAGATTATTCTGGAGCATCCATTTTAAATAAAGCGATGTATAACAGAAAATTTTGTTATGACCTTGTTGTTTTTATTTTTTTAGGATAAAATGAAGCAAACTTAATAAAGAAAACTAATAAACTTGAAGGTTTTTTTGTATGCGCACAGAAAGAGAACGAATGATGGCTGGAAAATTGTACAAAGGAGATAGTGAATTGCGAAAAATGAATAAGAGAAATCGTCGCATTCTCCATATGTATAATTCAACCACAGTTGATGAATCAGCTAAACGAGTAGAGTTATTAAAAGAGTTATTAGGAAAAACTGGTGAGAATGTTTACTTTGAATCCCCTTTTAGATGTGACTATGGTGATCATATTTATTTAGGTGAGAATTTTTATGCCAATTTCGACTGTATTATGCTAGATGTTGCACCAATTACCATTGGTGATAATGTCTTATTTGGTCCTAGAGTGGGAGTCTACACTGCAGGTCATCCAATTGATGCCGAAGTAAGAATCTCTGGACTTGAATTTGGGACACCAATCACAATTGGTGATAATGTTTGGGTAGGCGGCGACACAGTAATTAATCCAGGAGTGACGATTGGGAATAATGTGGTCATTGGTTCGGGTTCAGTTGTTACCAAAGACATTCCGGATAATGTCGTAGCTGCTGGTAATCCTTGCAGAGTATTGCGAGAAGTAACAGACGAAGATAAAGCTTATTGGACGAAATTAAAAGAAGAGTACGAACAAGAAATGATTGACTAGATGATGAAATGAAAAAAGCACAGGATATAAGTATTCTTTCTCTTTCGTTAATTACTGGAGTTGCCACCTTGTTATCGGCTTCAATTCCTTCTTTAGTTGAATATTATTCGAATTATCATTTAGGAAGTATCGAAAGTCTGGTGACAGTTCCTAGTTTAGGGTCTATTTTTACAATTATTTTTAATTCGTTCTTTGTAAAAAAGATGGGAATGAAAAAAACAGTATTATTAGGTATTTTTCTTGTTACAATTTCAGGAGTACTTCCATTTTTCATGTCTAATTTTGTCGTTGTGTTTTTGTTACGGTTTGTTTTAGGACTAGGAATAGGATTATTTTCACCACATGCGATTTCACTGATTTCTATTTTCTATGAAGGACAGAAGAAAGCTACTTTATTAGGAATGCAAGTGGGGATATCTGCTTTAGGAAATTCTATCTTTTTATTGTTAGCTGCTATAGTGATTCATTACCATTGGCAATCGATTTATCTTTTACATTTAATTTTGATCCCTATTTTCTTTTTGATTTTTAAATTTGTTCCAGAAGTACCTACACAAGTAACACATGAAAAAACAGGAAATCGTTTTGCTATTTCAAAACAGGCAGTGATATACCTATCGCTTTGTTTGTGGACATTTATTATTATATTTGGGGTTCAATTGAAAGTACCAACATTACTTTCTGGTCTAGAAAATGGCAACACGTCATTAGGTGGTTTAACCCTAAGCTTAATGAACTTAATGGGATTATTTGCTGGCGTATTATTTGGTTTTCTTTTAAAAAGATTCCACTATCGTTTGTTTGCTTTCGGTTATATTGGCGCAGGTATAATGGTATTAGTACTAGCGCTATCCTCAAATGTTATTCTTAGTATGATCAGTGCGATTCTGTTTAATTTTATTTATTCCTTTACAGGACCATATATCATTTTACAACTAAATACCTTTACACCCAATCATGAAATTGCGAAAATCAATTCTTTGTTTTCGTTGATGATTATTGGTAGTCAATTCATTGCACCGATATTCTGGAATACTTTTTCAACTATTATAAATGCTTCAACTATCCAACTACTTCTGTATATTGCTATCATGCTGATTGGAACAGGTTTGTTGGTTGGCTATAACTTAAAAGAAAAGAGATAAAAATGATCATTATAAAATAGCATAACAGAATTTTTTGCTTGCATTTGCAACTTTCAATGTGGGTTTATCGTCTAACGAATAGCAAATCCAAATAAAGAACCTTACCTGTTAAATGGTCGTTTGTATCTGCCCCTGCGTTCAGTAAGTCAGTTGCTAGGAGCTAAGGTAGATTATGATGGGAAAAGAAAGTGGGTCAAAATCCAGTTAAACAACCACGTTCTAGAAATCAATATGATGACCAATCAGACGTTCTATGACAGTGCAGAAATCCAAACAGATGTTAAACCTACAGTTCAACCAGCAAAGTCTGTTTGTTCCCTTTCGTGATTTAGTTGATGGACTTAAAGTGAACGGAACCTGGGACCAGAAGCGTCAAATGTTGATAGTCACAGACGAAAGCCTAAAAAAGACCCCTACTTTTATTAATATTGAAGAATTTGACAGGACTGCGGTTTATGACCAAGAGGCCTTTTTTCCGCTGTCTTATACCTTTGAAAGCAAGAAAGAAAAAAACACATATAGCATGAGTTTGACAGTTACAGCAAAAAACATCTCAGGAAAAGATATTCCTGCTGGAGATGAGTATTTGCATCCACTCTATTTATATTCTTCAGGAGCTTTTTCCTATGATAGAAAGAAAGCCAATCCTGAGGTGAAGAAAGATGAAGTCATTACACGCACTTGGAAAAGAACGGAGTTAGAGAGCTTTCAGTACATCCTCTTTGAAGGTATAACAGGGGAGGATTACACCATAGACCTCCCCTAATTACAGCGGCTGTAATTTGAATCATTTGGACAGTCCGAAATCATTACCGTGTTTCCTAACAGATCGATGACGGCGGTAAAACATCCATATTGCAAGGCTTACGGAAAGGAAGAGAATTTGCATTAGGGTGCGGGGAATCAATTTATCCTCCGGACTTGTCGCAAGGCCATTAATAGCTATATAAAGATTGGCAGGGAACATGACAAGCAGTAGAAGTGAGAGCCCGCCGGCTGCCCATGTAACAGTGGGACGCCATAGTAAACCTATTGCCCCGGCCAATTCCAGTACACCGGTGAGCGTTACAATCAGGTCGGGATACGGCAAGATAGGAGGAACCATTTTAATAATCTCTGTCCGCATATAAAAGAAATGAACTGAGCCGGTTAAAATGAACATCGCTGCAAGACCGCCTCGAAGCGCAACGGGCCATGGGCGCAAACGGCTTACCCCAGCAACTCCTGCAATGAGAATGACAAGCGTGACGACAACGAGCACAATAAGCGGTTCCATAAAAATCCCTCCACAAAATTAGTTTTAGTGTGTATAGCAACTAAACACATTTTCCAAAAAAAAGATGCATCATTTGCCAAGTTGTTTCTCTAGCTTCATTAAAAAATCTTTAATAAATTGAACCTTATCGACGGGAGCGTCTCCTAATACTTCTTCAACCATTTTTTTGAATTGGTTCTGATAATCTAAGTGGTGTGCGTATGCAATTTCACCTTTAGGGGTTACCTGTAGAATTAACCTTGATTGGTTGCGGGCATCCTTTTCTTTTGTGATTAACCCTTTCTGTTCAAGTTTTTTCAGTACTTGGGATATTGCGCCTTTCGTAACTCCACAACATTCAGCCAACGCCGTAATATGGATGCCTCTATGCTCTCTTATTTCATTTAGCGTATAGATCTCGGAATGAAATAAAGGCTCGCCTACACCATAATCTCTATTTTTCCTATCCAGTTTGGCGAAAGTTTTGAACACATCCAAGAGGCTGTTGCTAATTTTCTCTTTTGAAAGTTCATCATTATTCATCATAGAACAAAGTGTATAGTACCTAAACGCTATTGTCAAATGATTTTTGAGCCTGATGCTTCATTGCGCACCGAGGGAGTCGAATGAATTGAATGCGGGAGCTGCCTGCGACCCTTTTTTATTGTGATTTGAAGCATTTCTTTGGGGTTGAATTTGCTGCTGTATTATTTAGTATCCAAGTGATTTTAGAGTTTCTCTCCAAAGTTCTTTTATTTCGGGTTTACGAAATAAGGACTGTTTCCCCGATGATTCCGTAGAATATGACTTTATATCTGTATGTGAATTCAATACGATAGATGTGGCGAAGCCGTGGGGAACAGGGAGATGAGGCGGCTAAACATTTACATCTCCCTGTTCTTATTTATATCCAGCGATACGCCTGCTCCTTATGATTGTCGGAGATTACGAACACTACCACCGTCAATTATATCCCCGCGTCTCCGTCATCGTATATGAAAAATCGCCGTCCTGCTTCCGACAACGGAAGAGAGTGGCGACATTTCAAGCGATACGGTCTTCTTACTTGATATCTAACTGTAAATGTTTCTTCTATTAATACATTAAAATTTGACCCTTACTCGGAAGTCACGTGTTCTTCGACGACATAAGATCTAGTTCGCGAACGATCAAGAAAATTGAGCTCGTCCTCTGCAACTCCAGAGTGTGGAGCATACATCTTAGCTACCCAAGCTTCATAAGCACCACGGTCAGGAAATACGAGTTCTGTCACGATATCGAAGTCATCTTTTGTACTAGAGTCGTCCTTTCGTAGAATGTAGTTGCGTTTGTAAACGCTAGGGATTGGTGCCAATCTAGTAATCAGTGGTACATGTTGATTCTCATAGTATTCGATAAGATCTCGTGTATTCATTCCATCCTTTTTGGTAAGAAAGGCCATTACTTTAATCATGTTGATCCACCTCGCTAGTTTTTAAATTATTCTAATGGATTTTATGTTCACCCCGAGGTGCTGACGGCCACAGTAGAGAAGGTTTACTACGAGTTCTTCTAGCTGCACCGCTCGCAGATGAATGAACTTTCGTGGCTCCGCTTATTTCGGTTACCCGTAATACGGGGCTGGCGAGATTGTACTGGCGTTGCCAAGGATGGTGGCGGCATTGAATGGAGCTTCGGCTGGAAGCGAGGCCTGGAGATCTAGCAATCGAGCCAGCCGATGGCGCCTCAAGCCGAGCCAGGGGCGGTCAGATTCGTAAGGAAGAACTCCGCGAGCTTCGAAACCGCAGGCGCCACGTACTCGTCCTTGTCGTAAAGGTCGACGTGGGTGGCACCGTCAATCCAAAACAGTTCCTTGGGTTCTTGCGCGTTCGCAAACGCTTCGGTCGTCATCCATGACGTGACGGCTTGAGTTCCAACGATCATGAGCAGCGGGCGAGGCGCCACCAGGTCGATGAACCGGAACGCGTCGAAATATGCGATGCGGTCTATACTGTTCCAGGTAAAGACCTTAGCCGAACGCGGGTGCTGCGCGCGGTCGGTGCAGTAATATTCCCAGCCCTCGAAGGCGTGCTGGCCGAAGGCGCGGGCCTGGTCCTCGGTCTCCGGGAAAATCGGGAATGTGCCGACGCCTTCGCCGTGGGCTTCGGAGGTGCGGGCCGCCGCTGCGGCGGCGAGCATGCCATGGATGATGGCGGGGTCCTGCTTGCCATCGCTGCCGTTACGAAATTGAAGGCTGATGTCGACGGCGCTGACGGTGGCGACGGCCTTGATGCGGTGGTCTGTCACAGTGGCGGGGATCACATAGCCGCCAGAGGCACAGATGCCCAGTACGCCGATGCGGTCCGGGTCGACCTCGCTCAGCACACTGAGGAACGAGACGGCAGCCTTGAAGTCCTCGACGCGGTGGGCTGGGTCCTCCAATCCGCGCGGCTCGCCTCCGCTTTCGCCCTGATAGGCGGCGTCGAAGGTAAGAGTGACGAAACCCCGCTCGGCCAGGCGCTTTGCGTAGAGGCCCGCAGCCTGCTCCTTGACGCCGGTGCCGGGATGGCCGACGACGATCGCAGGGCGCGGCCCGCTGACCTCTCCGTCGGGTGTGTAGAGGTGGCCGGCGATCTTCACGCCGGCACTGTCGAAGGTGACGTCCGTCTTAGTATAGTATTTCATGCATTATCCCTCCAAAATTTTATTTTGTTTTCGAACTTACATTTACGATGTTGACATATTGAGTATTGAATGTCAAGTATGAAATTGAACAAACTTGACATTTGTTGATCTATTCGTTAACCTGAATATATGGATAAAAAAGAATCGGCAAGACTGGCGTACGTTCTTGAGACAGCTCTGAATATTTTTGTTCGGTACGGCTATAAAAAAACATCCATTGAGGATATCTCGAAAGCCTCGGGCATCACACGTCAGGGGATTTATCTTCATTTTAAAAATAAAGATGAGATCTTTAGCGCTTCCATTCAAAAAGCGTTGGACGACGGTTTGCAATCCGCCGATCAGATACTTGAGGATGACCGCTTAACGCTGGAAGAAAAACTGTTTCAAGCTTTAGACGAGTGGTTTGGCCGTCACGTAGGATTCCTTCATCCTGAAGCGTCTGATCTTGTGGTCCAATGTGAGCGCGTTCTCGGCGACGCTGTTGAAAACAGC
Organism: Paenibacillus durus ATCC 35681; assembly: GCF_000993825.1. Lineage (NCBI taxonomy): Bacteria > Bacillati > Bacillota > Bacilli > Caryophanales > Paenibacillaceae > Paenibacillus > Paenibacillus durus. The sequence goes on along the minus strand of NZ_CP011114.1, from coordinate 3,347,588 downwards.
AGTTCATCGTTTCAAAAGAAACTCGAACAAGTCATTCTAGCGTCATCTGGGAAAAATACAAAAGACGTTAAGACTCGCGCTGCGACCATTGCCGACATGCTATGTACATGTGCATTGACTTGGAAGCATCGTTTATCATCGCGGCAAGAATTCCAAGAGAAGTTGTGTGACGCCATCCACTTGTGTTGTCAAGATCTTCGAGACTAGTTTTTGTGAAGCCGGCTCGATGATCATACGCGGGGCAAGGCGGAGGAGTGATACGTCCCAGAAAATTCAACAGTTACGCTAACGAAGAACGTTAGTTTAATAAAAACAACGACAGTCTAGGACTTTTTTCGTCCATAGAGGTCGCTGTTTCAATTTTCTGGGGTGAGTCTAATACTTTATTTTCACTGTATATTGACAACATTTGAAAATCTTAAAGAATGGATTAAGATGTAACACACCGCTGCGGAATAGCCCGAGCGGTGTATTTCTGTTATTGCTTTATCTTCAAGCCTCTGAGCAAATTGTTGTGATTTTCATTTATCTGCCTGTTTATCTCAGCGAGCGGGTCAATAGGCTTGATGTCGTTAATGTTGAAGTTCTCGATGTGTTCCAGAGCTTTTGCGTGAGCTTGTCGAACAACGGGGGCTTTTCGGCTTTCTTCAGTTTCCGTCGCTCTCGCCACGTCAATATTTCCAATGGAAGCATAATTTTTCCACGGTAAATTGGAAGCATAAGCTTGCCAAAGCGGCAAACTTATGAGTTAAGTTACGGCGGCGCATCCGCCGTTGATGTGCTAAAAGCCCCCCGCCACGGGAGCAAAACCTCGAACGGAGCAGCTTGGCTGCGGAATTCAAGTTAGGTTCAAACTTTAACCTGGTAGCGAGCCGGGGCACCGGTAACCGTCGAATCGTCTCAGGTTAGCACAGGTTGTATAGGAGAATGGCATTATAGTAAATTTACTAAAATACAGCTATACTTTTTAATAATGAGCGATTGATTTAGTAGAAGCATGGAGCGAAAAAAATGAAAAAACTGACAATCGAAGATGTGGCGCAAAAGGCGGGCGTGTCGAAAAGCACGGTCTCGCAGTTTTTGAACAAGCGCTATAAATATATGAGCGACGCGACGAGAAAGCGGATCGCCGAGGTGATCGACGAACTGAATTATCAGCCGAACGGCCTGGCCCGCAGCCTGAAGCGGAACCGGACGAACACGGTTGGCGTCATCGTTGGGGATATTAATTATTCTTTGTCCATTCAATGTATCCGGGCGATTGAGAACGAGCTTCAGCTCAGCGGCAATCAGTTGATTATCTGCAACGCGGACGAGAATCCGGAGAAGGAAGCGAAGTATATCGAAACGCTGATGGCCCGGCAGGTTGACGGTTTGGTTGTTTTTCCTACCGGTGATGATCCCTCCCTCTACCATCGTCTGCTCGAAAAAAATTATCCGCTGGTATTCCTGGACCGGCTTGTCGAGGGCATTGCGACCCAGAGCCTGCTGCTCGACAATGAAATGGCGGTCAAGACGGCATATAAAGAATTTATCCGGCATGGGCATGAGCGGATCGCGCTGCTGACGCTGCCGGCCGGCCGCTACGCGATTACACCGCGGAAGGAACGGATTAGCAGCTACAAAAAGGCGGTCGAGGAAGCGGGGCAAGAGTGGCGGGAGGATTATGTGTGCAGCGCATCCAGGGAAAACATGGCGGGGGCGCTTGAGCAGCTGCTGTCTCTGCCTCAGCCTCCGACCGCGCTGCTTGCGGCCAACGATATTGCACTCGCCGAAATGCTAAAATTTGCGAATACGCATTCCTTATCCATCCCGCGTGATTTATCGGTTATCGGCATCGACGATGCGGAGTTCGCAACGATCTATAATCCCGCGATTACGACGATCCGCCAACCCGCGTATGAAATGGGAATGGAGGCCTCCAAAATCATCCTCTCCGGCATAGAAGACACGGGCTCCACCGTGCCGATTACTTACCGATTTACTCCGTCTCTTCAACCGGGGGACTCGGTCCAACAAGCGCCAATTTCTAAATAAAACGGTTTGCTATCGGGACATCACCCGGCCATTTTTGCTAGGCGATGTCCTCTGGACCCTTCTGTTCTGTACTTTTGTCAGTTCGTGCCTTGGCTGATAAACCGTTCAAGCTGTTCGCGGGTCGGCAGTCCGTCCCTATCGCCGGGAGACATGACCGCCAAAGCGCCGATGGCGTTGCCGCGCCGCACCGCTTCTTCGAGCGTAAGCTTCTCCAGCAGGGCGCTGATCACCCCGACGGCAAAGCCGTCGCCTGCGCCTACCGTATCCACGACCTGATCGACCTTTAAACCTTGCACATAGCCCTCCGAATCGGAAGATTTGTAGTATGCGCCTTCCGGACCCAGCTTGATAACGACCAGGGATACGCCCAAATTCAAATAGTAGGACGCGATTTCCTCCGGCGCCTTCAGCCCTGTCAGAATCTGGCCTTCGCCAAGACCCGGGACGAACCAATCGCAGCGGACGGCGAGGTCATTAATCTTGTCTGCCATCGTCTTGGCGCCGGGCCAGAGGGCCGGGCGAAGGTTGGGATCGAATGAGACGGTCTTACCGCTTTGCTTCATGAATTCCATGGCGTGAACGGAGAACTCGTGGCATTCAGGAGAGATTGCCGAGGAGATGCCGGTTACGTGAAGATGTCCCGCCGAGGCGAAGTAGGATGCATCGAAATCGGCAAGTCCCAGCTTAGAGGCAGCTGAACGTTTGCGATAATATTCCACCTTGGGATCGCCGGTAACAACCTTCGATTTGATTAACATTCCGGTCGGAAATTCGCTGGAGAAGGAGATGCTTGAGGTATCGATGCCTTCTTGGTTCAGCGCTTTGAAAATGAAAGATCCGAAGCTGTCCTCGCCAAGCTTGGTTACATAGCCGACCGTATGCTCCAGACGCGCTAAGCCTGTAGCCACATTGCTCTCCGCTCCGGCCAAAGCTTTGGAAAATGACATCACTTCATCCAGCGGTCCTTCCTCATTGGCGTAAAGCATAGCCATCGGCTCTCCGAAAGTGACTACGTCCAAATGTTTGCTCACGGTGATTCCTCCTAAGAAAAAGGGATTGTCCTTGTATTGTTAAGCTATGTTTGAAGATAGCAGATAAACCGGTTTTGTACAACGACATTGAGCCTGAAATTAACGGGTCTTTATCAATTTAATGATATGATCAATCCATTTGTTACTAAATATTAATAAAATAATTTATCAAAAATATACTATGAAAGCCTAACGGCTCCGTCGGCCTGGATAATATGGAGAAATGGATTCCGGGCGGCTGTATCGTGGTAGGATCGGCGGCAATTTGATGGCCCGGACAAAGAGGGCTTTTATAGTGGGGTACCAGTCATAAAGAAAACCTCTACTCGATTGTAGAGGTTTCGTTATGCTAGTGGTCTACTCCATGACTGAGCGGCACAACAGTATTAGCAACATCCTCGGCACTGGCAACGGTGGCGTTGACACCTACTAAAGCAATTAAGACCATGATTATTAACACCTTTTTCATTTGAATTCCTCCCTCTAATCAAGAATTTTTTCCATAATCCGCTTGTACTCTGTTAGCTGATAGGAGGTTGATTGATCTCGGAGCGATTCAAAAAGTGCTACTGACTTCTTGAACCCCGTATCATCTTTTAATATCTAAAACACTGATGTTGCCTTCAGCGGTAGCTCTCTCCCGTTGATTTACATTGTAAATGCTTTCAATTTCGGAGTATAGCCTATCAGCAATTATGATGATATCGTCCCAGTTTTCCAAAGTGAACGATGTTTTTAGCATTTCAACTAATAAATCAGCATTTACTCCTTATAGTTTATCAATGATAACGCTTAAAAAATTGCATTTAACCAATGATAACCGGTTGACATATGTTAATCGGTTATCATATAATCCGAAATGTAAGCGGTTTATAAATTGGAATTAGGGGGCTTTTTCCATGAAACATGTAAAGAAGATGAAGTGGTTTATTCTCTCGCTGACGCTAATTTTGATTCTCTCAGCTTGCAGCAGCTCGGGAGGCGATACACAGTCCGCAAACGGCGGGCAGAACGGCAGTGCAGGCGGCGGCATTAAAATAACGCTGCTTAACTCCAAGAGCGAGATTCAGCCACAGCTTGAGGAGGCCGCAAAGGCTTTCCATGAAGCAAACCCGACGATCTCTTTGGAAATTCAGCCTGTTCCTAATGGCGGCTCTCCTTTTGAACGCGCTTCCACTCTGTATGCTTCCGGCAATCCTCCAACCATGATCATGCTGGATACAGGGGACGTAGCCAAATTCAAAGACCGCATTCTTGACCTGAGCGGCGAGAAATGGAATGCGGACGCTGTGGAACATGCCCTTGACCTGACTACAATCGACGGTAAAAATTATGCATTCCCTCTGGCTATTGAAGGCTACGGCTTTATTTATAACAAAGCGGTCGTGGACAAGGCGGTAGGCGGAAGCTTTGATCCGTCCACAATCAACACCACAGCGTCGCTGGAAAATCTGTTTAAACAAATCGAAGCGAGTGGAAAAAAAGCACTGGTCGTTTCTCCGATGGATTGGTCGCTCGGCGCCCACTATTTTTCCTTGGCCTATGCCGGTCAGGATAAAGATATGACCAAGGTCAACGCTTTTATCGATAATCTGCGGGCAGGCAAAGTCGATCTTGCAAGCAATAAGGTATTCAACGGTCTGATGGATACATTTGACGTCATGGCGAAGTACAATATCGATCAAGCTTCCCCGCTGGCGGGAACCTATGAACGCGGTCCCGAACTGCTCGGCAAAGGCGAAGTAGGCATCTGGTTCATGGGCAACTGGGCTTGGCCGCAAATCAGCAGTTTTGATACCGCTAACAAAGAGTACGGCTTCCTGCCGGTGCCAATCAGCAATAACGCTGGCGACTATGGGAACCAGGAAATCTCCTCGGCCGTCTCCAAACGGATTGTAATCGACAAAGAGAAATCCACACCGGAGCAGCAGGATGCGGCGAAGAAATTCCTTGACTGGATCGTGTATGAGCAGCAAGGCCAGGATTTCCTGGTGAACAAGGCCAATATTATTCCGGCGTTTAAAAATATTACGCTTCCGGCCGCCGACCCGCTCGGCAAGTCGATTCAGGATTACATCTCCAGAGGCAAATCCGAGCAGTCGATGAGCGATCTTCCGGCTGACCACTGGGCGAATGTGGGCGCTTCGATGCAAAAATATCTTGCCAAGCAAAGCGACCGCGCGGCACTTGCCAAAGAAATCGAGCAGTACTGGACTAACGTAAAAGAATAACGGGCTTGCCTAGGGCGGTGGGTAAGGGACCATCCCTTATCCGCCGTTACCAAGCCAATCTTATAGGAAGAGGAAGAGGGATATACATGGTTACGGATAAAGGGGTGTGGAGCCGCCTGCGGCTCAGACTGCTGTTCACGGGTCCGACGTTGTTCGCGTTTGTCGCAGTAATGATTGTTCCGTTCCTGTACGGCATCTACTTGACGTTTACGAATTGGGACGGAATATCCACGACACAATCCTTGGTGGGTTTTCAAAACTATGGGGCGGTCTTTAAAGACGCGGAGTTCTGGAAGTCGTTCGGCCTGACGCTCAAGTATGTGCTGTTCACGGTCGTGTTCATCAATATGCTTGCCTTTTTGTTGGCTTATCTGCTGACGAAGGGCCTGAAGGGGCAGAGCTTTTTCCGGGCCGGTTTCTTCCTTCCCAACCTTCTGGGCGGCATCGTCCTCGGCTTTATCTGGCAGTTCATTTTTAACAACGTGCTTGTATTCTTGGGTCAAAAAATGGGCATCGGCCTGTTCAGCACCTCCTGGCTTTCCGATCCGAACCGCGCCTTCTGGACGCTCGTCATTGTTGCGGTATGGCAGTATGCAGGCTATATGATGGTTATCTACGTAGCCGGTCTGACGGGAGTACCCGGGGATATCCTCGAAGCAGCAAGCATCGACGGGGCGAATGGATGGCTGAAAATGACGCGTATGACCATTCCGCTCATGGTTCCTTCGTTTATCGTGTGTATTTTCCTTTCCTTGCAGCGCGGATTTATGGTCTATGATGTCAACCTTGCGTTGACGAAAGGCGGGCCGTTCAAGAGCACCGAGCTGGTCTCGATGCATGTATATCAGAAGGCGTTTCTGTCCCGGGATTATGGGGTGGGCCAAGCCGAAGCGCTGGTGCTGTTCCTGATTGTGGCGGTTATTACCCTGCTTCAAGTATACTTCAGCAAGAAGATGGAGGTGGAGGCTTAATGCAGCGATTCAAAAAGCAAACCTCCTGGCTGACGGTAATCGGTCTTTCGGTCATCCTGTTCGTCTTTATCGTTCCGTTCGTGCTGCTGCTGTTCAATTCGGTGAAAGCGAACAAGGACATTACCTCAAGCCCGCTTACTCTGCCGACAAGCTTCGTGTTCTCGAATTACAGCATTGCGCTGGACAAAATGAATTACTTCCACGCATTTGCCAACTCGGTCATTATCACGCTGTTTAGCGTACTGTTTATCTCTTTGTTTGCGGCAATGACCGCGCATTATTTTGTCCGGTACGATACGAAATTCAATCAATACACCTTTTTGCTGATGGTGGCTTCTATGATTATTCCGTTCCAGGCGATCATGATTCCGCTTGTCAAAATTTACGGATCACTCAACATGCTGAACAACAAATGGGCGCTGATTTTTATGTATATCGGATTCGGCTGCTCGCTTGCGATCTTCATTTACCACGGATTCGTGAAGAGTATACCGAAGGAACTGGAGGAGGCGGCGATGATTGACGGCTGTACGCCTACCCAGACCTTTTTCCGCATCGTGTTCCCGGTGCTGATGCCGACGACGGCGACGATAACCATCTTGAACGTGCTGTGGATCTGGAACGACTTTCTGCTGCCGTCACTCGTTCTCGTCGATCCGCTTCAGCGTACGCTTCCACTGTCCACCTTCAATTTCTATGGCACCTACACCGTGGATTACGGCCCGCTGATGGCCAGCTTGGTACTCAGCATCTTCCCGGTAGTCATCATTTACTTGTTCGCGCAAAAATATATCATTCAGGGCGTTATGCAGGGCTCCGTTAAGTAACAACCGCAAAAAACGGGCTGTCTTCTGACCATGTCAAATGGCTGGGAGACAGCTGTTCATAGATGAAGTCAACCAGAAATTGGAGGTTGGCTTTTTTTCTTGCTTAAATATCCCAATGTGTCAAATTTGTAATAAAATTAGGCTGGGGAACGTTTGATTGCCGTAAACTTTCCCTGTATGCTTAGAAAAGTGTGTGCCGAGAAAAGAAGCTTCATTAAAAGACGACAAAAATATTATTACAGATTGCAACAATTCTGCGGTCTTGCGCGTCAGTAAGATTGCATAGAGAGGGGGAACCTTCGTGGTGGAGCAGGGACTCGTCAGAGCCGCTCAATCGGGCGATCGCGACGCTCTAATCACCCTATTGCGAGAAATTGAAGGCCAGGTGTATAAGACGGCCTTTTACATTTTGCATAACGAACAGGATGCGCTGGACGCCTCGCAGGAGGCTTTGATCCGGATCTATACCAAAATCGGCTCCTATGAAGAGAAGGCCCAATTCAAGACATGGGTTCAGCGGATCGTGACCAATATATGTATAGATAAATTCAGGAAGACGAAGCCGACTGTTTCGATCGACGAGCATGAGATGGTATTCAAGGATAAGCAAAATGTGGAACGCGAAGTTCTCTCGGGGTATTTGGCGGAGGACATCCGCGAGGCTATTGACCAACTGCCGGAGCATCATCGAACGGTTATTGTACTGCGTTATTTGCAGGATTTTTCTTACAACGAGATTGCAGAAAGTCTGGACCTTCCGCTTAATACGGTGAAATCTTACCTGTTCCGGGCAAGGCAGCAGCTGCAAAACAGACTACAGGAGTACCAGAAAGGTGGTGTATCGGGATGAACTGCGCGGAGGTGATGGAATGGATGCATCGTTATCTGGATCATGATTTGAGCCGGGACGAAAGTCTGGAAATGTTCCGCCATATCGATGGTTGCCCTTCCTGCGCGGAATTGTTCGAACGGCTGAACGCGCTGTCCAGCGAGCTGGAGCAGCTCCCCGACGTCAGCCCCCCTTTCAGTCTGGTGGATTCGATTATGCCGAAGCTTGAGGCCATCGACCGGGAGAGGGCCGCGGCGGCGGCTCCATCTACGGCAGAGACGGACTCTCTGCAGATGAGCCGCAAGGCGTCACGGGCCAAGGCCCGCCAGAGCTCCTCACTGGCAGGCCGCTTCGGAATTGGGGCTGCCGCGGCCGCAGTAATATTTGGCATTGCCATATTCAATATGCCGGAGAAGCTGCCGGGCGCGCAGGTGGACAATATGATGAAGAGTACCGCTGAGTATAACGACTTTAAGGGGAATGCAAGTTCGGCGGCGAATGCCGGTGGAGCGGATACGGGCCCGGAGGAATCTTCCGGCGGGGCGGGCGTAACCTTTGGGGGAAGCGGAGAGAACAGCGCTCCAGCCGATGCCGGAACGTCAACATTGGCTGCACCGGAGAGCCCCTCGCCGACGAGTGGCGGACAACCCGCAGAGGGCGGCGGCGTGAAGCCAAATACAGCCGAACCTACGAAGAAAGCACGCAGTAATCGTACGGAAGGGCCGGCTGCAAGCGCAGACCCGGGCAAGGATAGACGAGTCTCTAACAAGCAGATGGCAACTCCCCAGCCATCCGCCAATGCGTCAGCGTCGCCGGAAGCCAGTACAGATGATAAGGCCGGCGAACGGAGCGATTCCATAATGTCGGATAACACGCTGCAGGCGCCGCAATCAAGTGGCGCAGATATGGGAATTATGGATATGGCTCCTGCGGAACCGTCGCCGGATTCCCTGTCATGGACGTCGCCCGACAGTCGATATACGGCGGTAGTGGAAGGCAAGCAACTGGTAATCTACCGCGATGCAGCAGCTGATTCAGAGGGAAGACAGGCTGTCGATACGGTTGCAATTGAAGGAACCTGGGTGTCGGGAAAATGGTCGGAGGACAGCCGGCAGTTTACGTATGTGACGAAAACGGACGGAAATGAGGTTAGCGGCGCGTATACCGTACCGCAGGAGACGGCAGACCCTGCCGCTGCCCCATCGGCTTCGGCAGCGCCGGCGTCCTCGCCGCCGTCACCGGGAGCTTCAACAAAATAGTGAAAAGTTGGCACGTTTTGCGGAGCTGCCGAATACAATATAGTATGAGGACAGGAATTGCATTGGGACGGCATTCCCCTGCACAAACATCGGTATGACCGACGGCTAAGGAAGTTTCTAGAGCTTCCCGAACCGTCGTTTATATAGATGAGCCGCGTAAGGGCGGAGAGGTTTTGGCTGCATATGCCGAAGCTTCTCCGCTTTTGCTTTCCGGGGCCATTTACGCGCAGGAACATTTTTTGCTAAACTATTGTAACGTACAACGTCATGAACGAGCAGACTTGAAAAAGGAAGTGGCGCGAAGGTGGATGCCAAGACAGCGGCCAAGGAAATCAAGCAGGGGAAGTTCTCCCCGGTTTATTGTTTATATGGAAGCGAAAAGTTCCGAATGAACGAATTTGCGGCTTTTTTGGAGAGCGAGCTGATTGCGAAGGAGGACCGTGATTTTGCGGTGATTCCTTTCGACCTTTCCGAAACGCCGGTCCAGGCGGTGGTGGAAGAAGCGGAGACCGTGCCGTTCATGGTGCCCCGCAAGCTGCTGATTGTAAGGGATGCTTCGCTGTTCACGGCAGGCAAGGATAACGCCAAGCTGGAGCACCGCGTTGATCTCCTACAAGAATATTTGACGCGTCCCGCTGAATTCAGCGTAATCGTCTTTCTGGTCAACAGCGACAAGCTGGATGAGCGCAAAAAAATCGTTAAAACGCTGAAATCGGCCGGCACCGTGCTGCCGTTTAATCCGCTCGGCGCGGAGGAGCTTCTCCGCTGGGTGGAAAAAGGCATCCGGGATCGCGGCTGTACCGCCGCGCCGGGGGCGGCAGAGGCGCTTATCGCCTGTGCCGGCACGGGGCTGCAAGGGCTGACAGCCGAGATGGACAAGCTGTGTCTGTTCGCCGGAAGCGGCGGAACGGTAGATACAGCGGCTGTGGAGAGTCTCGTGCCGCGCGGGACGGAGCAGAACGTCTTCACGCTGGTAGAGGAACTCGCGAATCTGCGTCTGGATAAGGCGGTGGGAATGCTGCATGAGCTGCTCAAGCAGCGGGAGGAGCCGATCAAGATCGCCGCGCTGATCACGCGGCAGTTCCGGATTATTTTGCAGGTCAAGGATTTGTCGGCTCAAAGCTATTCCCAAGGTCAGATTGCCTCCCAGCTTGGGCTTCATCCCTATGCCGTTAAGCTGGCAGGAGAGCAGGCCCGCAAGTTCGGCGGAGCGCAGCTGAGAGAGATTTTGAGCAGCCTGGCCGATTTGGATTACCAGATGAAGACAGGAAGAATTGACAAGGTGCTGGGGCTGGAGCTGTTCATGCTGCGGCTTGGTGCAGTAAGGCCGGCGTAGGAATTCTATCTATGTAAACTATCTTCCTTGATTCTCGTAATAGGCTTTGTCAGCATGCCGGTGGTCGGTTCCCTTCAAGTAGGCGAGAATCAGCCCCGGATGCTTGATGAGATACCAGTCTCCTTCTTGGTCGAACTTTCGGCAGGAGGTAATCATATAGGCTTTGGTCAGCATGCCGTATTTTTTCCCGGAGCGCTTTCCGTGAGCTTTGAGCCGCCAGGCAAAATCGGCATCCTCGGACATCAGCATCTCTTCATTAAAGCCCCCAATGGCGTCGAAGTCGCTCTTGCGGCACCAGAAAATACCGACCGAGATCGCTCCGTATTTGATCGCCATCGGTACGAGGAGCGCCAGTGCGGATACGGCGATGCCCAGGCTCATCCGCTCGAATCTTCCGCTGGTGCCGCCGCCGATATATTTTCCCCCGGACAAATGCCGCTCGATTTCGGAGAACATGTTAGCCGTCATCCGGCTGTCGGCGTCGATCGTCACGATGATTTCTCCCCTGGCTGCCGCTGCGCCGCTGTTTCGGATTTGCGATAAATTTTTGCGGTCGTCGTGGACAATAACGCAATTATACGAGCGGGCGATTTCTTCCGTCTTGTCGGTACAGCGGTTCAAAACAACGATGACCTCAACCCGGCCGGGGCAGTTCTGCGAGGCGGCAGCAATGGAGTCCAGGCATTTCGGGATATACTTTTCTTCGTTGTGCGCGGGAATCAGGACGGAGAAGAGAATCTCTTCCGTTTCTTCCGGTCCTGCAAACATTTGGCTGTCCATAATGAATCATCTCCTATTTTCGGATGCCGTCCAGCAGCATATCCGTCATTTTACGGTACATCCGTTTCACATTTTCCTTATCCAGAATGCGCGTGTTGTTCGCCAATCCCGAATAAGAGCTCAGCAGGGCAAAAGCCATTTCTCCGGGCTCCTGCTGCTTGAATTCCCCGCGCTCGATTCCTTCCCGGACAATCTCTTCGAAACGCTGCACATAGCCTGTAATCATCGCTCCGAATTTCTGGACTGCTTCAGAATCCGCCCCGGTGGTTGCGATAAAATCCTCGCCCGCTTTGGTAAGCGAAAGATCCACGTTGTCGGCAAAAAGCTCGCTGTAAGCATACAGCTTGTCAACCGCCGAAGAGAAACTTGCGGAGCGGGTATCCCAGTCTTTCCAGGAATCGACGAAGGCAGCTTCGGCCAGATGGACAAAAAGATCCTCTTTATTCTTGAAGTGATGATAGATGCTTCCTTTGCTAAGACCCGTTGCCGCGCAAATATCGTTGATGGAAACCCCTTTATATCCTTTTTGTGAAAAAAGGGCTTTGGCGTGTGAGAGTATTCTTTCTCTGGTCTGAGCCGAATCATAGGCCCGCTGCTTTTCAGTCAAATTCGGAAGGCCTCCTTTCTCCTTTTATCAAGATACCGAACGTTCGGTATGTTTAGAGGATATATTTTCCATAGGGTTATGTCCAGTGAAGGATTTGTGAATGGAAGGAGTGGAAGGAGAGAAGAGAGAGGAAAACGAACAACAAAAAAACCTGAACCGCGTCATCGGGAGCGGTCAGGTTCTTCAATTGCTCGATATAGAAGCTCTTAGACCTGAGCGGAAAGAGCGTTCAATTTCTTCGCCAAGCGGGATTTCTTGCGGGCAGCCGCATTTTTATGAACCAGACCTTTAGTTACGGCCTTGTCCAGCTTCTTGGAAGCAGCTTGAATAACAGCTTTGGCAGTTTCTACTTCCGTACCTTCCACCGCGAGGTCAGCAGCTTTGACAGCTGTACGAAGGGCGGACTTTTGGGAAGCGTTCAGCGCACGGCGTTTTTCCGTTGTCTTAACGCGTTTTACCGCGGATTTAATGTTTGGCATTGCATTCACCTCCTGTAAGGCATTCGGAAATCATCAAATGATTCACAACTTAAAATAGTTTAGCATGTGTGATAGCAAAATGCAATAACCAAACATGGCGATTTCTCCCTTCATTATTGTATAATCGCGCCCGTCCTCCCGCACACTATGATAAAAAGGATAGGAGGCTCATCACGTATGGAACTGGATCTGCAGCTTTACTCGGTGCGCACCGACTTGGCGTTGGAAGCCAAGGAAATGGCCCAGGGCATGAACAACATGCCGATTCCCGGGGTGAATGAGGAAGTGGAGGAGCTTGGCGGCATCAAAATTACGCGGCTTGCCGTCAGCAGCGATGAAGCTTCTAAAAGAATCGGGCGGGCAATCGGCAATTATGTCACCCTCGAAGTCCCTGGATTGCGGGGCGGAGACACAGGGCTTCAGCAGAAAGTGTCCGAAGCTTTTGCCCGTGAGTTCGAAGGCTTTATGAGACGGGTCGGAATTGGCCGGAACGCCTCTGTGCTCATTGTCGGGCTGGGCAACTGGAATGTGACCCCGGATTCGCTGGGACCGCTTGTGGTGGAGAATGCTCTGGTTACCCGGCAATTTTACGAACTGATGCCGGATCAGGTATCCCCGGGATACCGCAATGTCAGCGCTGTCGCTCCCGGTGTGCTGGGGGTGACCGGAATCGAATCCAGCGAGATTGTCCAGGGGATTGTCGACCGCACGAAGCCGGATGCCATTATCGCCATCGATGCGCTCGCTTCCCGCTCGCTGGAACGGGTCAACACGACGATTCAGATTGCCGACATCGGCATTCATCCGGGCTCAGGCATCGGAAACAAGCGGCGCGGGCTGACGCGGGAGGTTCTGGGTGTTCCCTGTATCGCCATCGGCGTTCCAACGGTATGTTATGCCTCCACAATTGTCGGCAATGTGTTGGAGATGATGAGAAGCCACTTCGGCGGGGAAGGCGGACGCAGCAAAGAAATTATGGGGCTGCTGGACAGTATTACCGAACAGGAACGGTTGGCTTTGGTTAAGGAGGTGCTGGAGCCGCTCGGTCATGACCTGATTGTAACACCGAAGGAAATTGACGAATTCATCGAAGATATCGCGAACGTCGTGGCCAGCGGACTGAATGCGGCGCTTCATGATGCCGTCGATCCAGGCAATATTGGCGCTTATACGCACTGACACGTACCATATTTGGAAGCGCAGACGATGAACTGACTAGGCGCAAGCCGGGAGGAGGCCCCGATTTTCCTCTTGCCGGTTTGCATTAATTCTGGTTTGCATTAATTATAGAAGTCTCCTTTCTCCCGCAATGAATCTGAGAATGCTTCTACAGCTAAGACTCTGTATTCTTTGCGGGGTTATTTTGTTCTTCCTTTCGTTCTATCGTCTCTCTCTCACTCATAGATTTGAAGTATGAGAGATTACAGCGAGCTTGAGGAGGACATAACAATAATGAACAGAAAATGGTTTCATCTGTGGAACATCGGCCGCTTGCGGTCAAAAGTGCTCGATGCGTTGGCGCTCGGAAGAACGATGCTGCTGCTCGCCTGCGGTTCCCTGGTCTTCTTCATTCTGCTAGGAGCCGGAGGAATGGCCGGAGAGAAGCTGGATAATTCGCCGCTACCTTCGATGAAGGGGCTCGCGGCTTCCCTCTCCGGCGGAATATTCAAGGAACTGCTCGGGATGGAAGTTCCGCATCTGCCGGATACCAAGGAGCCGTCCGCGCTGTCAGGCGGGAAGGTTACAAGCTTCGTCTTTCAGCTGCTGACGAGCGTGAACCCGGGCGATCCGAAAAGCCTGCTGTCCCGCGAGGTGCCGGGCATGTCCGCTGACGACGCCGTGCTGCTGCGCAAAGGCTCCGGCGGGCCAGAGGGTGCTCCGGCCGACTACCATCCGGGAACGGACGGGCTGGCGACAGATGCGCCGGGCCCCGAAGCGACGCCGTCTCCAGGTGAGGGAGCCGGTGCACAGGAGACGCAGCCGCCGGAGAACAGCGATGCCCCGGAGCCGTCTCCCGCAGATGGTCCGGAAGCTTCGGACACGGGCGTAAAGCGGATTTTGATCTACCATTCCCATCCTCGGGAAGCGTATAACCCGCTGGTCTCCACGAAGAGTGACAGTCCTAACTCCGCCAATCCTGCCAAAAATATAATGCTGGTAGGCTCTTTTATCACCCATAGGCTGGAGAAACGGGGCATCGGCACTCTCCATTCGGAGGAAGATTATGCTACCCAGGTTGCTGACTACAACTGGAATTTTTCCTATAAATATTCCCGGGTGACGGTTAAGGCGGCCATGGCTGAGAATGCGGGGATGACCGAGCTGATCGATATCCACCGGGATTCGCAGCGGCATGACAAGACTACTGCGGTCATTGACGGAAAGAGCTACGCGCAGGTGTATTTTATTCTGGGCCGTTCGAACAAGAACTGGAAGAAGAATGAGGAGTTCGCCAATAAGATTCACCAGCGGCTGGAGAAAAAATATCCCGGGCTTTCCCGCGGCATCTGGGGCAAGTCGTCGGGCAAGGGCAACAACGGGGAGTACAACCAGTCGATGTCGCCGAACAGCGTCCTGATCGAGGTAGGCGGTATAGACAGCACCGAAGCCGAACTGAAGGCTACCTCCGAAGTGCTGGCGGACGCCATCGCCGATCTGTATTGGAGCAGCCATCAAGCGGAAAAAGCGAACGCGGAAGGGCAGCCGGCGGTGCCTTCCAAGAGCGGAACGGGCAGCGAACCGGCCGCGCAATGAATAGGTGAAGCCGTCCTCTTAATGCAAGAAGGGAAGACCATTCTCCGGCTGGGGATGCGATAAGGATGAACGGAAAGGGTGGAAAGCGATGTCTCGTTTCGGCAAAAAAATGGTGGCGGTCGGTATTTGGGCTGGTATCGGCGTGCTTGTGGGCATGCAGTTCGGCGGGAGCGGAGGGACTTCCTCCTCCCCCGTTCCCGGCTGGAGCGTAATCTCCGGCGGCGTTCAGAACACAGCGCCTGTATCCCAGCCTCAGGCCGGGACGGTAACCGGGCTTCAGGTGCAGAGTGACGGGAAAGGGGGATACATTTATGTCCCCGTAACCCTTGCTCCCGCGGCCGTCCCGCAAGTCCAGACCCCGGCTGCGGGACAGCCTGCCGCCGGAACCGCATCGTCTCCGCCAAGCCTTCCGCAGCTGCCGGCCGGAAACTACAGTACGCTCACGCCGGGACAGATACTCGTCCCCGATGAGCATAAATCCACGGTGGACACACTCGCGGACAAGACGGCGGGTATGCTGCAGAACGCGTCCCAGAAAGGAATCCGCTGGGTTGTCTCTTTGTTTGATTCCACCAAATAAGCGCGATATCTTGCTCCTGCCCTTTGAAGGAATGGCTGCCCCCTCCTCCAAGGGACGGTTTCTGTTTCCGAAAGCCATATATTTCTATTTTTAAATATACTGCTTATCTTTATAGAACCCTGATTGCTGGGGGGAACTTGTACTGCTATAATAAGATGATTAACAACAGGCTGTCTGTGGGGGTAAGGAATGACTGACGTTAAGAAAAGACAAGAACAAATCCGCAATTTCTCGATAATTGCACATATAGACCACGGAAAGTCGACGCTGGCCGACCGGATTCTGGAATACACTGGAGCGCTCACGTCACGCGAAATGCAGGAGCAGGTGCTCGACCAGATGGATCTTGAGCGCGAGCGCGGCATTACGATCAAGCTGCAGGCCGTTCGCCTCACGTATCGCGCTGATAATGGTGAGGAATATTTGCTTAATCTGATCGATACCCCGGGGCATGTCGACTTCACTTATGAAGTTTCGCGCAGTCTCGCGGCCTGCGAAGGCGCGCTGCTCGTCGTGGACGCGGCTCAGGGAATCGAAGCCCAGACGCTGGCTAACGTCTATCTGGCGCTGGACAACAACCTGGAAATTCTGCCGGTCGTCAACAAGATCGACCTGCCGAGCGCCGACCCGGAGCGGGTCAAGCAGGAGATCGAGGACGTTATCGGCCTGGATGCCAGCGAGGCGGTGCTTGCTTCCGCCAAGGCGGGCATCGGCATCAAAGAGATTCTGGAACAGGTAGTCAAGCAGGTTCCAGCGCCTACAGGAGATCCCGATCAGCCGCTGAAGGCACTGATTTTCGACTCCCATTACGACCCTTATAAGGGCGTCATTGTATATGTCCGAGTCGTTGACGGCAGCATCCGCGCCGGATCGAAGATTAAGATGATGGCGACCGATAAGACTTTTGAGGTCATTGAAGTCGGCGCATTTATGCCGCGCATGAGCATTGTGAGCGAACTGAATGTAGGCGATGTAGGCTTTATCGTGGCAGGCATCAAACATGTGGGCGATACCCGTGTCGGCGATACCGTGACGGACGCCAAGCGGCCGACGCCCGAGCCGCTGCCTGGCTACCGGAAGATCAATCCGATGGTATACTGCGGCCTGTATCCAATCGAGACATCGGATTATAATGATCTGCGCGAGGCGCTGGAGAAGCTGCAGCTTAACGACGCTTCGCTGAGCTTCGAGCCCGAGACATCCAGCGCGCTTGGCTTCGGCTTCCGCTGCGGATTCCTTGGCCTGCTGCATATGGAAATTATCCAGGAGCGGATCGAACGGGAGTTCAATCTTCCGCTCATTACGACAGCGCCGAGCGTTATTTACCGGATCAAGCTGACGAACGGCGAAATGATCGAGATCGACAATCCGTCCAACTATCCGGAAGTCGGCAAGATCGATTATGTGGAGGAGCCCTACGTCAAGGCGGCCGTCATTGTGCCTAACGATTTCGTCGGCACGGTCATGGAGCTGTGCCAGAACAAGCGCGGGGAATTCGTGAATATGGAGTACCTGGATGCGAACCGGGTAACCCTCACCTATCAAATTCCGCTGTCGGAAATCGTCTACGATTTCTTCGATCAGCTGAAATCCGGAACGAAGGGCTATGCGTCCTTCGATTATGAATTGTCCGGTTACCGCCAATCGAACCTGGTGAAGATGGACATTCTGCTTAACGGCGAACAGGTGGACGCCCTGTCGTTCATCGTGCACCGCGACCGGGCCTATAACCGGGGCCGCATCATCTGCGAGAAGCTGCGCGGCCTTATTCCGCGCCAGATGTTCGAGGTGCCGATTCAAGCTTCTATCGGAACCAAGATCGTCGCGCGCGAGACGGTAAAGGCGATGCGCAAGAACGTTCTTGCCAAATGCTACGGCGGCGACATTTCGCGGAAGCGGAAGCTGCTGGAGAAGCAGAAGGAAGGCAAGAAGCGCATGAAACAGGTCGGCAGCGTCGAAGTGCCGCAGGAAGCGTTCATGGCGGTGCTGAAGATCGACGAGTAATATTTGAGGCAAATATCGCCGCTTATTTTAGGGGAGCCGTCCGGCTTCCCTTTTCATTCTAAGGAGGACAGCTTATGACTAACCATTCCGGCATACCTGGCAGCCGTCCGCCCGAGGCGGTATATATTCATATTCCTTTTTGCACGAACAAGTGCTTTTACTGCGATTTCAACTCCTATGTGCTGAAGGATCAGCCTGTCATGGACTATCTGCGGGCGCTGAAGCGGGAAATGGAGCTGACCGTTCAAGAAAGACCGCCGGGCGTTATCAAGAGCATATTTGTCGGCGGCGGCACTCCCACCGTGCTGAAGCCGGATGAAATGGAGTATTTTCTGAAGACGGTGCGGGGCTGCTTCCCGGACTGGGCCGAGGACATCGAATTCTCGATGGAAGCGAATCCCGGCACGACCGATCCTGACAAGCTGGCGGTCATGAAGGCGGGCGGCGTTAACCGCGTAAGCTTTGGCGTACAGGCATTTCAGAACGACCTGCTGAGTGGGATCGGCCGCATACACAACACCGATGATGTATACCGCAGCCTTGACAATGCCCGCGCCGCCGGGCTGACCAATCTGTCGATCGACCTGATGTTCGGCCTTCCCAACCAGACGGTCGATATGCTGGGCGAAAGCATCAAGCGGGCGCTTGACCTCGGCCTGCCGCATTATTCGATTTACAGCCTTAAGGTAGAGGAGAACACGCTGTTCCATACGCTTTTTAACAAGAATCAGCTGCCGCTTCCAAGCGAGGAGGACGAGCTGTCCATGTATCTGCTGCTGATGTCTTCCATGGAAGAGGCGGGATACAGGCAGTATGAGATCAGCAATTTCGCCAAGCCCGGCATGGAGAGCCGCCACAATATCACGTACTGGCGCAATCAGGATTATTACGGACTCGGTGCCGGAGCGCATGGTTACGTGCAGCGTATGCGGCATATGAACGTCAAGGGCGTGGGGCCGTACATTGAAGCGACGAAGAACGGACTGCCCCAGCTGAACTCCCATTTGGTATCACGTGAAGAGGCCATGGAGGATTTCATGATGGTTGGTCTGAGGATGCGCGATGGAATCAGCGACGACGCTTTCCGCGAGCAGTTTGCCCGGCCGCTGGAGGAGGTGTTCGGGGGACCGCTGCGCAAAATGCTGAATGCCGGCCTGCTTGAGCAGGAAGGCGGAAACTACCGGTTAAGCCGTCAGGGTCTCCTGTTCGGCAACGATGTGTTCGGAGAATTTGTCGGAGTGTTGACAGATATATAATTTTTAAAATAAGTATTGAATCCTCATTCACTGTGTTGTATATTTATTCATAGTTATTTGATGGAGGAGTGAAGCATAGTGCTAGCCAAGCCGAAACCTGAACCCGCAGCGCCGGAACCAACATCTGCAGCCATTTGCAGAAGCGCTACATTGGAAGACGTTGAGCCGTTGTATTTAATGATAGAAGAGTATGCGCAGCGCGGGATCATGCTGCCTCGTTCCCGGAAGGTATTGGAGCGGCAGATCGATCAGTTCGTTGTAGCTGAAATAGACGGTAGGGTTGTAGGCTGCGGTTCACTGTGCAGGCTTGGAAACGATCTTGTAGAAGTACGCTCGCTCGGCCTTCGCGACGAGTGCAAGGGCCAAGGCATCGGTTCCATGATTGTAGAAGAACTGACCAAAGAAGCGAGACGCCAGAAGATTCCAAAGATTATGGCGCTGACATATGCCGTTAATTTCTTTTTGAAGAACGGATTTCATGTCGTGAACAAGGAGATTTTTCCCGAAAAGGTATGGACCGACTGTGTCAACTGCTCCAAGCAGGACGCCTGCGACGAAATTGCCGTTCTCAAAATACTGGACTAATTCCTATTGCTATCTAAGTAACCACTTTCCCGCCGGACGCTCGCCCGTCTGATGGGGGAGTGGTTGTTTGCTTTGTCACAAATTATTATGAAACGTTTATCTGCTCCCTTTCGTACGGGTCTATTAGAACCTGGATGGACAAAATAGAGAATATGTCTAAAGTTTAGGATACCTATCGGGGAGGAGCGGTATGAATGGAGTTCTATCGCAGCACTGTGCCTGCAACGCTGAAGGAGGTAAACGGCACCGATGCCGGCCTTACAGCGGAGGAAGCACAGAAGAGGCTGGAATCGGACGGGTACAACGAGTTGAAAGGAAGAGAAAGGGTTCCGGTCTGGAAGCTTTTTTTGGACAATTTTAAAGACCCGCTAGTTGTGGTGCTGCTGGTTGCCGCAGGGATTCAGGCAGCGCTTGGTCATGTTGTTGAAACGCTGATTATCTTCTTCGTGCTCCTGCTCAACGCGGTGATCAGCGTGACTCAGACCCTTAAAGCGGAAAGCTCGCTCGATGCACTGCGTAAGCTGGCGGCGCCGGAAGCCAAGGCCATCCGCAGCGGCGAGACGAGGAGAATCCCGGCGCGAGAATTGGTCAGAGGCGATATTGTGCTGCTGGAGGCCGGCGATTATGTGCCTGCGGACGGACGTATTTTGAAAAGTGAGAGCTTGAAGGTTGAGGAAGGGATGCTGACCGGAGAATCGGAAGCCGTAGAGAAGCATGGGGATGTGATCGCTGCGGAGGCGCCTTTGGGCGACCGGCGCAATATGGTATACAGCGGATCTTTAATCGTATACGGGCGCGGCAGCTTCATTGTTACCGGTACTGCCGCCGATACCGAAATCGGCAAAATCGCGGGGCTTATCGAGAGCGCGGAGGCGAAGAGCACGCCGCTGCAGCGGAAGCTGGAAAGCTTCGGCAAGAGGCTCGGCGTTGTCATTTTGCTGCTATGCATTTTGATCTTCGGCATACAGGCGCTGCGGGCTTGGGTATCCAGTGACGGTTCCGAAATGAGCAATGCCATTATCGATGCGCTTATGTTCGCGGTTGCGGTAGCCGTAGCAGCCATCCCCGAAGCTCTGTCCTCGATTGTCACTATTGTTCTGTCGGTCGGAACGAGCAAGATGGCCAAGCAGCACGCGATTATCCGGAGACTGCCTGCGGTGGAGTCACTCGGTTCGGCCAGCGTTATCTGTACCGACAAGACAGGCACCCTTACCCAGAATAAAATGACGGTTGTCGATTACTACCTGCCTGGCGCCGGGAAAAAGCTGTTTCAGGACGACTACGAGGAATGGTCGGAAGGGGAAAGAAGACTGCTGCATATCGCGGTCTTATGCAATGATTCTCATATTAATGAAGAGGGAAAAGAATTGGGCGATCCGACTGAGGTGGCGCTGATTGCGTTTAGCCGCAGCAAAAATAAAGACTACATGGAAATTCGAGGTAGATTTCCAAGAGAAGCGGAGATCCCCTTTGATTCGGACCGGAAGCTGATGACAACGGTCCATAGCTTCAATGGACGCAAGACGATTCTTACCAAGGGCGGCCCGGATGTGCTGTTCAGCCGCTGCGACCGGGTGCTGCTGAACGGGGTGGAGGCTCCGTTCACCGATGAGATGCGCTCGAAATTCATACAGGCCAACGAAGAATTTTCCAGCCGGGCGCTTCGTGTGCTCGCCTACGCTTACAAATCTATTGACGGAGATTCCGTGGATGTCGGCCTGGAGGATGAGCATCGGCTGGTTCTGGTCGGCCTGACGGCCATGATCGATCCCCCGCGCGAAGAGGTGTATGATTCGATTGCGGAATCGAACAAAGCCGGCATCCGGACCATCATGATTACCGGCGACCACAAGACGACTGCGCAGGCCATCGGGCGGGATATCGGCCTCATGTCGGGAGATGAAATTGCTGTCACCGGACAGGAGCTGGATGCGATGTCCGACGAAGAGCTTGACCGGAGGCTGGAATCCATCGGCGTCTATGCCCGTGTCTCGCCCGAGAACAAGATACGAATTGTCAGGGCTTGGCAAAAGAAAGGAAAAATTACGGCGATGACGGGGGACGGCGTCAACGACGCTCCGGCGCTGAAGCAGGCCGATATCGGCGTGGCGATGGGCAGCGGCACCGATGTCGCGAAGGATTCGGCCGCCATGATCCTGACCGACGATAACTTCGTCTCCATTGTCAAGGCGGTCAGCGTCGGCCGGACGGTGTTCGACAATATCAAGAAGGCGATCGCTTATTTGTTCGCCGGTAATCTGGGCGCCATTATCGCGATTCTGTTCGCCTTGATCTTCAATTGGATCAATCCGTTTACAGCCATCCAACTGCTGTTCATTAATCTGGTCAATGACTCGCTGCCCGCCATCGCGCTCGGTATGGAGAAGGCGGAGCCCGACGTCATGAAGCGCAAACCAAGAAATATTAAAGAAGGAATCTTCGCCGGAGGGACCCTTCAGGTCGTTATTACACGCGGCCTGCTAATCGGCGCGGCGGTCATTGCCTCCCAGTACATCGGAATGCGGCATTCACAGGAAATCAGCGTCGCGATGGCCTTCACGACTCTTATTTTGGCCCGTACGCTGCAGACCTTTGCCGCCCGTTCCAATACACAGACGGCTTTCCAGGCCGGATTCTTCAGCAATAAGTACGTTCTCGGAGCTGTCCTGCTGTGCCTTTGCCTGTATGGGTTCACGGTTCTGCCCGGTGTCCGGCAGTTCTTCTCTATCCCGGCTCATTTCGGGCTGGAGCAGTGGCTGACCGCCGCCGGACTAGCATTGGCCGCCGTGATTCTAATGGAAGTCTTCAAACTGGTGAGAAACGGTTTATCCGGCGCCAAAACCGCATCCTGATGGGCGAGGGCCAAGCCGTAAACGGAATATAATTCGGTATCATACTATTATCGGATTTCTTACAGCAGCGCCGTGATCCGGCAGCGAAGGCATACTCCTGGTGAAGTCCGGGGCCTCTTCGCTGTTCCGGAGCGGCGGCTGCATGTTACGGATGCCAGGATCATGTTGTCCGCAGGCGCTGTTGTTCATAAAATCGCCTGTTCTGCCCTGCCGACCGACTTGACAATGTTAATGTCATTTTGGTATTTTTGTAATAGCGGTTAGCACTCATCTAGGTCGAGTGCTAACGAAAAAATCCACAGGGCGGTCAGGAGGGAATGATATGTTAACCGAACGCCAAAGAATGATCTTAAATGCCATTGTGGATGACTATATCCGTTCGGCCGAGCCGGTAGGATCGCGCAGCATATCCAAACGGGGCGATGTCAAGTACAGTCCCGCGACGATACGCAATGAAATGGCCGACCTGGAGGAGCTTGGTTTCCTGGAACAGCCGCATACGTCGGCAGGGCGGATTCCGTCCCATAAAGGCTACCGCTACTATGTGGACCATCTTGTCCCCTGGAACCCTGAAGGATCGACCGAAACGGAAACAATCCGCGCCTTTTTTACCGAAAAGCTGAATGCGATGGAGCAGTTGATCCAGCATGCGGCTATGATTTTATCCAATATGACGAATTACACTTCCATCCTTTTGGGACCGGAGGTTTTTCATACTTCTCTGCGTCATTTTCAGCTGCTGCCTCTTGATGATAGAACTGCTGTGGCGATCATCGTCACCAGCACGGGACAGGTAGAGAACCGGAAAGTGAGCATCCCACCGGAGATTTCGGTCTCCGAAATGGAGAAGGTTGTCAATCTGCTGAACAGCAAGCTGGTTAATGTGCCGCTATACAAGCTGAAGAGCAGGCTGTATTCCGAGCTTGGTCAGGAAATGCAGCGTCATATCTCCCATTACGAGGAACTGATGCAAATGCTTGACAAGGCGCTCGAAAGCGATTCGGAGCAGCGGGTTTACCTCAGCGGCGCGACGAACATGCTGACCCAGCCCGAATTCCGCGATGTCGATAAGGTAAAGGACATCCTCGATCTGCTGGAAGAGACGCCGACGCTGCTCAAAATGCTGGCGCCCGCCGCTGGCGGCACCGGCATACGGGTACGCATCGGCACCGAGAACAAGCACGAAGCTTTTGCCGACTGCAGCCTGATTACCGCTACGTATTCGATTGACGGTGAGGCGGTGGGAAGCATAGGCATCCTGGGGCCGACCCGGATGGAATATGCGAAAGTATTGGGCATTTTGGGCGTTTTGTCCCGAGATTTGACAGCGATGCTGGGTCACTGGTATAAGTGATTTTAGTGCATAAAGATTGCCGTTAGTATTTTAAGGGGGTGAACATACTTGAAAGAGGAACAGGTTCAAGATTCGGGTGTGGCCGAAGATAACGCCATTAACGAGGAAAGCGCGGCCGATCAGGCCGAGGCGGTCTCGAATAACGATACAGAAGCCGCTGGTGAAGCGGTTCAGGCGGCTTCCGGAGACAGCGATGAAATCAAGCGTCTGCAGGAGCTTGCGGATGAGTATCAGGGACGTGTCCTTCGCGTTCAGGCCGATTATGACAATTTCCGCCGCCGCACGCTGAAGGAGAAAGAGGAATTGGCTCAATACGCCACCTCTAAGCTGGTTACGGAATTGCTGCCGGTAGTGGACAATTTCGAGCGCGCGCTGGCTACGGCGCCGGCCGGATCGGACGGCGACGCTTTCGCCAAAGGCGTAAATATGATTTTTCGCCAGTTGGAGGGGGTATTGAAGTCCGAGGGACTTACGCCCATGGAAACGGTAGGACAACCGTTCAATCCGGAATTCCATCAGGCTATCATGCAGGTGGAGAGCGAGGAGTATGAAGAGGGCATTGTTACGGAGGAAGTCCAGAAGGGCTATCTTTTGAAGAACAAGGTGCTTCGTCCCGCCATGGTCAAAGTCAGCATGTAGTCTGTCTATATGGACGCATGAATCGCCGGAGCAAATTCCGGCGGTATTGCCGCGTCCAGCCGCCGCATAAGGCTGCGGGTGCAGTATCCCAATCGCAAAACTTAAGCGAAAGCTTGCGAAGCGAGTTTTTTGCTGGAGTAAATTAATGATGGCAAATTCAATCGCAAAAACTTGGAGAATGCTTACGAAGCGAGTTTTACTGAAGTTTTTTTCATGGCAGTAACTCAATCGTAAAACTTTTAAGGAGGCAAATTACTGTGAGTAAAGTTATCGGTATCGACCTTGGAACCACGAACTCATGCGTGGCCGTAATGGAAGGCGGCGAGGCCGTCGTTATCCCTAACCCGGAAGGCGCGCGCACTACCCCTTCGGTTGTAGGTTTCAAGAAAGACGGGGAGCGCATCGTCGGTGAAACGGCAAAGCGTCAAGCGATCACGAATCCGGACCGCACAATCATCTCGATCAAACGCCATATGGGGACAAACCATAAAGAAACGATCGACGGCAAAGATTTTTCGCCGCAAGAAATTTCCGCAATGATTCTGCAAAAGTTGAAATCCGACGCCGAAGCTTACCTCGGCCAACCGGTTACACAGGCGGTTATTACGGTTCCTGCCTATTTTAACGACAGCCAGCGCCAGGCGACCAAGGATGCGGGCAAAATCGCCGGTCTTGAAGTTTTGCGTATCGTGAACGAGCCAACGGCGGCAGCCCTCGCATATGGTCTGGAGAAATCCGAAGACCAAACGATCCTTGTCTATGACCTTGGCGGCGGTACGTTCGACGTTTCCATCCTGGAACTGGGCGACGGCTTCTTCGAAGTAAAAGCGACGAGCGGCGACAACCGTCTCGGCGGCGACGACTTTGACCAAAAAGTCATCGACTTCCTCGTAGCCGAGTTCAAAAAAGAGCAAGGCATCGACCTGAGCAAGGACAAAGCAGCTGTTCAACGTTTGAAAGATGCGGCTGAAAAGGCCAAGAAAGAGCTGTCCGGCGTACTGACCACTACAGTGTCCCTGCCGTTCATCACCGTTGTTGACGGCGTGCCGCAGCACTTGGAGGTTAACCTGACCCGCGCCAAATTCGACGAACTGACAGCGGATCTCGTTGAACGCACGCTCGGACCGACTCGCCAAGCGCTGAGCGACGCTGGCATGACTCCGGCCGATCTGGACAAAATCGTGCTTGTCGGCGGTTCCACCCGGATTCCTGCCGTACAGGAAGCCATCAAGAAGCTGACCGGCAAAGAGCCGCATAAAGGCGTTAACCCGGACGAAGTTGTTGCCCTTGGCGCCGCGGTTCAAGCAGGCGTATTGACCGGCGACGTAAAAGACGTGGTTCTGCTGGACGTAACTCCGCTGTCCCTTGGTATTGAAACCGCAGGCGGCGTATTCACGAAGATGATCGACCGCAACACGACGATCCCGACCAGTAAATCGCAAATCTTCTCGACCTTTGCTGATAATCAGCCGAGCGTTGAGATTCATGTCCTGCAGGGCGAACGCCAAATGGCGAACGGCAACAAAACGCTGGGACGCTTCATGCTGAGTGAAATTCCACCGGCACCTCGCGGTGTTCCGCAAATCGAAGTTACCTTCGACATCGACGCCAACGGTATCGTAAACGTGTCCGCTACGGATAAAGGCACGAACAAGAGCCAGAAGATTACGATTACTTCCTCCGGCGGTCTGAGCGATGCCGATATCGAGCAAATGATGAAGGACGCCGAGCTTCATGCTGAAGAGGACCGTATCCGTAAGGAACTGGTGGAAGCGAAGAACAACGCCGACCAGCTCGTGTATTCCACGGATAAGGTTATCAAGGACCTTGGCGATAAAGTAGACGCATCCGAGATTGAAAAGGCGAACCAGGCTAAGGACAAACTGAAATCCGCGCTGGAAACCGACAATCTGGAAGAGATCAAGGCGGCTACCGATACGCTGAACGAAGTCGTACAGCAATTGTCCGTGAAGCTGTATGAACAAGCGGCGCAAGCTCAGCAAGGCGCTGAAGGCGCGGCTGACGCAGGCGAGGGCGCAAAGAGAGACAACGTAGTCGACGCGGATTATGAAGTGGTTGACGACGAGAAGAATCAAGGATAAAGTTAAACGATAGCGCAAGTTAGGGGAAGGTCAAAACCGGGGCATCCCGTGTTTTGGCTTTCCTTTTAATATGTATTAGGGATACGTTCCTGTACGGAGGTGAAGGCTGTGGCAGATAAGCGCGATTATTACGAGGTGCTTGGCGTAAGCAAGAACGCTTCGGAAGATGAAATTAAAAAAGCGTACCGCAAGCTGGCCCGTCAGTATCATCCGGACGTGAACAAGGCCAGCGACGCCGAGGCTAAATTCAAGGAAATGAAGGAAGCCTACGATGTTCTGAGCGATCCGCAAGGACGGGCCAGATATGACCAATACGGACATATCGATCCTAACCAGGGAATGGGCGGCGGCTTTGGCGGTGGGGATTTTGGCGGCGGTTTGGGCGACATTTTCGATATGTTCTTCGGCGGCGGAGGACGGCGCGATCCGAATGCGCCCCAGCGCGGCAATGACTTGCAGTATACGATGACCATTGAATTCAAGGAAGCCGTGTTCGGTAAAGAGACCGATATTACGATTCCTCGGACGGAAACCTGCGATACCTGCTTCGGTTCCGGAGCGAAGCCCGGCACGAAGCCGCAAACCTGTTCCGTCTGCCATGGCAGCGGCCAGCAGGAGGTTGTGCAGAACACACCGCTTGGCCGGATGGTCAACCGCAGACCGTGTTCGAACTGCGGAGGCACGGGCAAGATCATCAAGGAAAAATGCTCGACATGCGGCGGGGGCGGCCGTGTGAAGAAGCAGCGTAAAATCCATGTCCGGATTCCTGCGGGCGTGGACGACGGCGCGCAGCTGCGCATGACCGGCGAAGGCGAAGGCGGCCTGCGCGGCGGCCCTGCGGGCGATCTCTATATTGTCATCCGGGTTAAGCCGCATGATTTCTTCGTTCGCGAGAACGACGACATTCTGTGCGAGGTTCCGCTGACGTTCGCCCAGGCGGCGCTTGGGGATGAGATTGAGATTCCGACTCTAACCGAGAAGGTTAAGCTCAAGATTCCGGCCGGGACCCAGACCGGCACGTTCTTCCGCCTCAAAGGTAAAGGCGTTCCCCGGCTTCGCGGAAATGGTACCGGCGACCAGCATGTCCGGGTCATTGTAGTGACGCCAAGCAAACTGAGCGATGAGCAGAAGGATCTGCTCCGCCAGTTCGCATCCTTCGACGGCGAGAATACGCATGAACAGGGGCAGTCCTTCTTTGACCGCATGAAGCGCGCTTTTCGCGGGGATTAGTACCAGCTGCTCTTGAACGGATTTGGAAAAAAATAATAAACGGCAGTCCTTCCTTTACCGGAGCGGCTGCCGTTTGTTGTATAATGGAGTACAAGTGTGCGGCGAACGCCGATAAAATGCAGCAAGGAGCTTAAGGATGAAGACCATAATCGATATTGCCCGGGCTGCGGGTGTGGCCAAGAGTACGGTCTCCCGCTACCTTAACGGCGGATCAGTCAGTGAAGAGACAAGGGAAAAGATCGAGCATATTATCAAGCAGCATAATTATGTGCCCAATACGTTTGCCCAGAGCCTGAAAGCGAAGAAGACCAGCATTATCGGAACCATCGTTCCCCGGCTCGATTCGTTTGCGGTTTCGCAGACTTTGATGGGAATCGACGAAGAACTCCGGAAACGGCAGTATCGATTGCTTATTTCCAGTGCCAATCAGGATATGAATCGGGAGATTGAAGAGATTTACGATCTGGCCCGGCAGAAAATTTCCGGCCTGCTGCTGCTGGCGGCGCAAATTACGGAGCAGCATTTGCAAGCGATCCGGGAGTGCAGAATTCCGGTTGTCATGATCGGTCAGCAGCATTCATTGCTTCACAGTGTAGTCCATGACGATTTTCATGCGGGCTATATGATGGGCCGGCATATCCTGAATAGAGGCCACCGCCGCATCGCTTATCTGGGGGTTACCGAACAGGATATTGCGGTAGGGGTAATGCGCAAGGAAGGCTTTAGAAAAGCGCTGGACGAGTATAAAGACTGCGAGGTCCGATATTACGAGTCCAGCTTCAGAATGAATGAGGCGGTAACCGCCGCAGAACGTTTGCTGGAAGATTGGATGCCTACGATCATCGTTTGCGCAACCGACAATATCGCGCTGGGCGTGATGAAGGCCGCCTTTTTGAAGCAGATTCCCATTCCGTCCGGCCTTTCCGTAACGGGGTTCGGGGGGTACGATGTCACCGAAATCATACATCCGGCTTTAACGACTGTAAAATATCATTATAAGCGGGCGGGCAAGCTTGCCGCCGAAAATATCATTTCTCTAGTAAACCGGGAGCCTATAGAAATGGTAACGGTGTTGAATTGTGAGATTATCGGTAGAGAAAGCGTTGACAATTTGCAGGGACGCATCATATAATAGCTTTGGAACCGGTTCCGAGATTCTTATATTTCTACGAGAAACGGTACCGTCCCTAAAAGGATGGTGAAGCCGTTTTTCTTGTTAAATTGGTTGGAACCGGTTTCTTATTTTTTTAAAATACTTGGAACCGGTTCCGATTAAGGAGAGCAAATTATGAAAATGAGCAGAGCCCAATTATACCGGCGAATCGATCAGGCGGAGAAGGGGGAGTGGGAAGCGCTGAAACAGCTGGCGGAGCGGAGTCCCTGGAGACAGAAGTTTCATATCCAACCCGTAGCGGGGCTGCTTAACGACCCTAACGGCTTTGCCTTTTTTGCAGGAGAATATCATTTGTTCTATCAATGGTTTCCGCTGGGAACAGGGCATGGCATGAAGTATTGGTATCACACTTCTTCTTCCGACCTTGTTCATTGGAAGAACCGCGGGATAGGCATCGCCCCAGGCGGTCCCTTTGATTCGCATGGAGCTTTTTCGGGAAGCGCGATTGAGAAAGACGGGAAGCTGTACCTGATGTATACAGGCAATACCCGCAGTCCAGATTGGATCAGACATCCCTTCCAGTGTATGGCCGTTATGGAGCCGGATGGGGTTATAACCAAGCTGGAGCAGCCGGTCATCCTTAAAGTTCCCCGCGGCTTTACCGATCATTTTAGAGACCCGAAGGTGTGGATGGAAGGCGGAAGCTACTACTGTATAATTGGCGCGCAGCGTCTCGATAATACGGGGAGTGTGGTGCTGTATCGCTCGCCGGACCTGATCCAGTGGCATTTTGAAGGGGAGATCGGCACCCGCTTGAAATCATTTGGCTTCATGTGGGAATGCCCGGATTATTTTGAACTGGATGGAACGGGAATCCTGCTGTTCTCTCCGCAGGGAATATCTCCGCAGGGTGATCGATTCCGCAACATCTATCAGGCAGGTTATTTGACTGGAAGGCCCTTTAACCTGGCTGACCGGGAATTTCACCATGGCGAGTTCCGGGAGCTTGACAGCGGCTTCGATTTCTACGCTCCGCAGACAACGCAGGCTCCTGATGGCAGACGTCTGCTGACGGCATGGATGGGGCTTCCTGAAATTGATTATCCTACAGATGATCATGGCTGGGCGCACTGCCTGACGCTTCCCCGGGAATTAACCCTGAAGAACGGCAGATTGATTCAGCGTCCGGTTCGGGAATTGGTAAAGCTTAGAGGCAGCAAGACCGAAGTGCGAACGGTTGTGAATGACGAATCGCTGTCCATTGCGGAGCTTGCAGGCACTGCTTATGAGCTGCTGGTTGATGTCCGGGACGGCGGAGCGAACCGCTTCGGCATCGAATTCCGTGCAGGCCGGCATGAGAGAACGGTAATCTATTACGACCGCACAGAGGGGAAATTGGTGCTGGACCGTTCCCTTTCCGGGCAGAGCTTCGCCTTGGAATACGGAACGGAACGAAAATGCCCGCTTGAGCTTCGGGACGGGACGCTGACGCTGCATTTGTTTGTGGACATTTCTTCTGTGGAAATTTTTGTGAATGATGGGGAGGAAACCTTCACGGCGAGAATTTTTCCGGAACGGGAAAGCACGGGAGTCAACTTCTTCGCAGAAGGCGGAAGGGTAGCATTTGACGCGATAAAATGGGATACTCAATAATTAGGGGAGGCCAAGATCACCATGTCCGAAAATCAAAAAATCGCCGAGCAGGTTGTAGAGGCTGTTGGAGGAAGAGAAAATATCGTTTCTTTTGCGCACTGCGCCACCCGTCTGCGCATTATGGTACGCGACAAAGAATTAATTGACCAGAAACGTACGGAGAGCATTGATAAGGTTAAGGGAGCTTTTTTCAACTCGGGGCAATATCAGATTATATTTGGTACGGGTACCGTCAACCGGATCTTCGAGGAAGTGGAAAAGCTGGGTATTCAGAGCACGTCCAAGGAGAATCTTAAGCAAGAGGGGAAAAAAGCGGGGAATACCCTTCAGCGGGCCATTCGCACCTTTGGGGACGTATTTGTCCCCATTATTCCCGTCCTCGTGGCGACCGGCCTGTTCATGGGTCTGCGCGGATTGCTGACTCAGCCGCAGATTCTTTCCCTGTTCGGAGCCGTTCCGGAAGATATCTCGCCTAACTTTCTGCTGTTCACGCAAGTGTTGACCGACACCGCCTTTGCGTTCCTGCCCGCTCTTGTTGCCTGGTCGGCATTTCGGGTATTCGGGGGCAGTCCGGTGCTTGGGATCGTGCTTGGGCTGATGCTGGTTAATCCGGCGCTGCCTAATGCCTACGCCGTTGCAGGAGGAAGCGCCGAGCCTCTCAAGTTTCTCGGATTCATTCCCGTCGTAGGTTACCAGGGCTCCGTTTTGCCTGCCTTTTTCATCGGCTTACTTGGGGCTAAATTAGAGAAGCGTTTACGTAAGCGCATTCCGGAAGCGCTTGATTTAATTCTGACGCCTTTCCTTACGCTGCTGATTATGATCACGCTTGGATTATTCGCAATCGGACCTGTGTTTCACTCTCTTGAAACCGTTGTCCTAAATGGAACCACCTATGTGCTTGGACTGCCGTTTGGCATTGCCGGTCTGCTGATCGGTTTCTTTCAACAGATTGTTGTTGTTACAGGCGTGCATCATATCTTTAATTTTCTGGAAATTCAGCTTCTAGAGAAGACGGGCTCCAATCCGTTCAACGCCATCATTACATGCGCAATGGCTGCTCAAGGCGCGGCATGCCTCGCCGTTGGGCTGAAGACGAAGAATCTCAAATTGAAGGCTTTGGCGCTGCCATCCTCGCTGTCGGCCTTTCTCGGGATTACCGAGCCTGCCATTTTCGGGGTGAACCTGCGCTTCATGAAGCCTTTCATCATGGGGCTTATCGGCGGTGCCGCCGGGGGCTTTCTGGCTTCCCTGGTTCATCTGTCCGCTACAGGCATGGCAATCACGGTTATTCCCGGCACTCTGCTCTATATGAACGGTCAGCTTCCGCTCTACATTCTGACCAATCTTACCGCCATGGCTGTATCCTTCGTTCTCACCTGGATGTTTGGATACCGTGATGCCGCGTCGGAAGGCACTGAGGAGCTGCCAGCGGCAGAAACGGGTCGTGCGCCCGGCGCGGGTTCGGCGGCTCAAGCCTCCGGGAACACCGCTGGTCAGGCTGCGGAACCAACAAAGGTTCCGGTGTTTGCCAAAGACCGCGTTGCCACGGCAGATGCTCCCGGAATACTCACCTTGCTGTCTCCTATAAGCGGAACACTGGTGGATCTGGGACAGGTGCCCGACCCGGCCTTTGCCGAGAAACAGATGGGAGATGGCATTGCGATTCAGCCGGATGAAGGAAAGGTGTATGCACCTTTCGACGCCGTCGTGGCACATGTTATGGAGAAGAGCAAACATGCGGTGATTCTGGAGCATGCCAGCGGGGTGCAGGTACTGATTCATATTGGAATCGACACCGTATCTTTAAAAGGCCAAGGATTTGTGCTGAACGTTCACACCGGCGATCAGGTGAAGGCGGGACAGCTGCTGGTCGAATTCGACCCGGAAACGATCCGCAAAGCGGGACTGTCCACTGTTACTCCTGTGATTATTCCTAACGGAATTGAAGGCGTGCTTGATTTTAGCGTCACTGCATCCGGAAATGTAAGCGCAGCCGCCGACCGGATTATGAAAGTGAACTATGCGGTTGCCAATCATGCCTGAAACGGGAATAAAGCATGAGGTTCATGTATTCTTTGAGGATTAATATTGTTTGCCTTAAAAGAGGATGGCGCGATTGAATGCGCTGTCCTTTTCTTTTGGGACGGCCGCTAAAGGGATAAATTGTTGCTTACCTGCGCACTCTAAGCCTGAAATCACGGCGGGTGATCACCCGTACCCAAAGAGGAGCGTGCGACGAGATTATGTCTGAAAAAAATATACTCGCCTATTTCAAAAGTCCGGAGGATGCGGAAGGCGCTTCGCGCAAGCTTCAGTCGCTGCGGGTCGTTGATATATCTATCGACCGTTTCAGCCGTTACGGAGGCGGATTCACTTCCCAGGCTAGTCCGGCCAATGGTTTAATCTCAAGCCTGGGAACCGCTGCTGCCGGATATCCTGACGCGGGCGTAATGGCCGCCGCCGATCCGAGCGCGAGCGGGATGAGCCATGGAGGGTCGGGAGGGCCGACAGGGCGGGATGTTCTGCTGACCTTAGTGGTTGATGAGGGCTCCTTCCATCAGGCTCTATCCATTATTGAGGAAGCCGGGGGTATGATCTGATTGATATTGCCGGAAAATGTTTCAACTTTGAAGATCTGCTATGAAATAGGAAAGGGGAGGTTGTACGGTATGGTCAGAAACTCAAAAGTGCTGTCCAAGAATGAGAAGCTGAAGAAACTGTTCGAAGCCAAGAATGAGGATGTCGAATTTTCCGCTGCGGAAGCGGACCGGGACGACATAAAGGCTCTTGACCGGGCGCAGGAAGCGGACCGCAGACAACTTCACGAGATCATAGAGGTAGAGGAATAGCATCACATCATCCTCTGATGAAATCAAACCTGGCGAATGGTATTTGCCCCCGTTCAGTGGGTGGCCGATCACGGCATCCCCAAAGGCTACGGCGGCAAATTCTCTAATTGGCCTTACGCAGTGTAATCACGGCCTGCGGCCGGCAGTTCCGAATGGAGCCGCAGGCCGCAGGCCGTATTTTTTATAGCCTATGTGAAGAAGGGTTCCGCCTTTCTGCGTCGAATTGTGAATGTTTAGGAGGGATACATTAGGATGACATTCATTTTAGGCTATCAATTTGAAGAGTATTCAATACCGCTGTCGTTTGCGAACCGCTATTTTATTCTGGAATCGGCCCCGGATGGTCTCAAGGTCAGCGTTCTGCATCATCAGGAGGAAAATCCGGTGTTCGAAATTTTGAAAAATGAACCCATCGGCAGTCCGTATTCGAATATCATTAATTCCGTTCCCGGTGTGTTGGCGGTTAGAGAGAATAGCGGCCGGCCTATCTACCAGCTGCAAATCGGCGCCGAGGCCAGAGCGGCCTTGATCCTGGAGGATGGAAGTGAACTGGAAGTCCGCTTTACCAAAGATAAGATTCAGGCTGGCAAGCTGGAAGCAGATAACACTAAATTCGCAGGAGGAATAGGGGTTAAGGTCAGCCCGAGCGGGAGGGTTGGGATCGGCAACTATTTGCCGCACGGCCTGTTGAAATGGTTTCAATAAGAAATGAAAATACAGATTTAGGGGGCGGCCAGGAGCCGGCCTCTTTTTTTCGCATTGCCCCAAAATGAACCTTTTTGCCTCGCCGATTGTTATATAGACGAAACCGACAGAAGGGAGTGACCCTCGTATTGGATGACCGTGAGCTGTTCGAGACTTACAACCGGGATGTGTACAGGACCTGCTATTATATGGTGCATAACGCGGCGGACGCCGAAGATTTATGCCAGGACGTATTCATTGCCGCGTTCCGCAGCCGCCGTGAAGAGATCGGGAACCCAAAGGCATGGATTTTGAAAATCGCCGTCAATCATTGCCTGAATCATCTGAGCCGCGGACGCAAGCTGAAGCTGAAGGTTGAAGACAATCGGCATCTTCTGGCCGGAGAAGCGGACAAACCGGTGGACCGGATTGTGGAGGACCGGGAGACGGCGGGGGAATGGGCCGGTTATCTGGAACGTCTGCCCGGCAAGATCAGGGCGGCCGTTACGCTGAGGTATATGCATGATTTCAGCCTGTCCGACATTTCAGAGATGCTGTCCGTTCCGCTGGGAACAACTAAATCACGGCTGCATAAAGGGCTGAGACTGATGCGAAAGTTACTGGAAAAGGAAGGACAGGCAGACAGGGAGGGAAACTATGAAGAGACTGGAAGACGAACTCAAGCTTCGGTTAAATGACGATGAACAAGTGCCTTATCCCGACTTTGGCGCCATGTGGGAGCGGATAGAGCAGACCGTCCCGGCCCGACCGGAAGTAGGGGGGAACTTTGCCGGCGCGTTCGTCCGGAAGCGGAAGGTGAAGAGAATCGCGGCTGTCGCAACCCTTGGAGCGGTGCTTGTCGCGGCCCCCGTCTATGCGGCCATTCATTATGACCTGGGCTATCTGCTAAACGGGAAAAGCGGCATTCAGGCGGCGCTTGAGCAAAATATGGGTCAAACGTTGGAGCAGTCCGTCACTTGGGAAGGCATTACCATGACCTTACGCACGGCAATAGTTGATGATAACCGAACCGTCATTTTGTACACGCTGGATGCGGGGTTCCGCCCGCCGGAGGAGTTTTGGAATTTCAAGGGCTTCTCACTGAGGGACGCCGAAGGAAATCCAATCGAGGCGGAAGTGTCCGACTTACTGAGGTGGGATTTAAACAATAAGAGATACTATGGTATTCTCGAGACCGATTGGACGCCTTCGCAGGATAACACCCGAGTCCAGTTGGTTGCGGAGGAACTGCGGAAATACAGCTACCAGGAGCAGGAAATCAATCTGGATCCAGCTTCCAAGGAGCCCCAAAGCTTCACTATCGGAAGGGATGGAATGCAAAAAATAAAGATTCAGCCGTTTACGCAAGGGACGGATAAAATGATGTTCGCCTCTACAGTTACGTTCGATCGTCCGGAAGTCAAGTCGTGGACCTTTCCGCAGATTGTCGCTTACCGGGACGGAGCGGAAGTGAGGCCGCTGCCCGGAGGGACCTTTGGCAAACCGGATGGAAGCGGAAATTATAGCTCGCAGCAGTATTTTGACCCAAAGGCCGTTACGGCTGGGAAGACGGTGTTCAAGCTCCAGTATAGGCGGGTAGACCACACGGTGGACGGACCGTGGACATTCGATCTTCAGCTCAGCAAAAAACAAATGGAAAGCGGAACGATAGAGACGGCGCTTAACTTGCCGCTTGAAGCCGGGGACAGCGCCAGCATGCTGGAGAAGATGGTGATTACACCGACGCAGATTCGGCTCGTGATCAGAACTCAGGAGAAACATCAGGAAATTCCTTATAAAAGATATAGTTTGGAAGTCGACGGGAAAACGCTAGAAGGTCCGAGATATTATTCCATAGAGGACCCCTATCGGATCAGCCTGCGTATCGAGCGGCCGCTCGACCTGAAGGTGACCAAAGATACACCGATTGTTTTTGTGGGCAAGTACAAAGTAACCGATCATGAAGACAAGCAAAAATCGTTTCAATTGACGGGGATATCGGGTAAAAAGCGGACGCTGGAAACAACGATCGGCGGTTATCCGGTAACGTGGACCTATTACAAGCAGGGTGCCGACCTGTACGTGGAAACCGGAAGCAAAGATGCCCGGTTCGGCGGCATTAACCAGACCTATATTATGCAAGGTAAAGAAAGATTGCTCGGGGAACAGCTCACGGCCAACTTTACCGGGGACGGTAATAACAAGGCCATCGACGTTTACAAGAATTTCAAGGGGACGGAAGCGGAAATCCATATGTTTTTTTACACCATCGACGATCCGGAAAAAGAAACAAGGGTCACGCTGCGGCCCGGGCCGACGCACAGCGGCAGTCCGGAACAATAAATTAATGAACGGGCAGGTCAAGGCATCCCTTGGCAGGCCCGTTTTTTAATGCCGGAGGGGGTACTCAGCCGCATCAACCGGGTCAAAACTGCCGGGCCCGCGTCATCATGGGACTACCCGTCCAGAGCATGGCTTTGTAATATGTTCACCAGTGCGAATTGACAAGCGCAGAGCTTGTCATTAATCTTATAGTTTACGGGACTCTGCGGGAAGGGATGAATAAGATGAATGAGACAAGATGCGGGTGGGTAAACAGCGATCCGCTTTATATAGCTTACCATGACGAAGAATGGGGCAGACCTGTGTACGACGACCTCAAGCTGTTCGAGTTGCTGATGCTGGAAGGGATGCAGGCGGGCCTGAGCTGGTACACGATTTTGAAAAAAAGGGAGAACTACCGCGCGGCCTTCGACGGGTTCGACCCGGAGAAAATTATCCGGTATGACGACGCAAAAGTTGAAGAGCTGATGAATAATGCGGGGATCATACGCAACCGTCTCAAAATCAAGGCCATTATTAATAACGCGCGCATATACGGCGAAATTTCCAGGGATGAAGCAGGCTTCAGCCGTTATTTGTGGAGCTTTGTCGGCGGTGAGCCGGTCTTGCCTGACCGGGAGAGCCTAAAGGATGTTCCCGCGTCGACGCCGCAGTCGGATGCCATGAGCAAAGCGCTGAAAAAGAAAGGCATGAAGTTCGTTGGCAGTACAATCTGCTATGCGTTCATGCAGGCATCCGGGATGGTGAACGACCATGTACGGGACTGCATCTGCAGGAAGACAAGCAGGAGATAACAAAACACCCGCTTTCCTTCGTACACCTGAATGCGGTGTCCGGCTGATATGCGGGTGTCTTTTTTCCACGCTGAACCATTCTATTTTTACTTATGAAATACTTCCAGGCCTGCCTGCGATTTCAGAAGCTCGGATTTATCCATTCTTTCCCAAGGGAGATCCAGGTCCTCCCGGCCAAAATGACCATAAGCTGCGGTTTGCTTGTAAATCGGCTTGCGCAGATCCAGCATCGCAATAATGCCTGCAGGACGCAGATCGAAGTTGTCGCGGATCAGCTCCACCAGCCTCTCTTCGCCAATTCGGCCCGTCCCGTAGGTATCCACATGAATTGATACAGGATTGGCTACCCCGATGGCATAAGCCAGCTGAATTTCGCAGGTATCGGCGAGGCCGGCGGCTACAATATTTTTGGCGACATAACGGGCGGCATAAGCTCCGGAACGGTCCACTTTCGTCGGGTCCTTGCCGGAGAAGGCTCCGCCGCCGTGGCGGGCATAACCGCCGTAGGTATCCACGATAATTTTGCGTCCGGTCAGACCGGCATCCCCTTGAGGTCCGCCGATGACGAACCGCCCGGTCGGGTTGATGAAATATTTCGTCTCTTGATCAAGCAGCTCACGCGGTACAACCTGCAGAATGACATGCTCTTTCATATCGGCCTGAATCTGTTCCAGGGAGATCTCTTCGGCATGCTGGACGGATACGACGATAGTGTCGATACGTTTAGGCTTGCCATCCTGATATTCAACCGTTACCTGAGTTTTTCCGTCGGGACGCAGATAGTCCAGCAATCCGTTCTTGCGGACTTCAGACAAACGGCGCGCGATCCTGTGAGATAGAGCGATAGGCAGCGGCATCAGTTCCGGTGTCTCATTGGTGGCGAATCCGAACATCAATCCTTGGTCGCCCGCTCCGATATTCGCGGTTTCTTCGGCGACCTGCGCCGGATCGCGGTGCTCAAGCGCCGCGTTTACGCCCTGCGCGATATCCGCGGATTGTTCGTTCAGCGACACCAGCACTGCGCAGTTATTGGCATTAAAACCATCCTGGGCCCGCTCATAGCCGATGTCCCTAATCGTATTGCGGACAATAGACTGGATATCCACATATCCGGACCTCGAGCTGATTTCTCCAATGACCAGCACAAGACCGGTAGCCACGGAGACCTCGCAGGCAACGCGGGCATGGGGATCATTCTCCAGAAATGCGTCCAGGACAGCGTCGGAAATCTGGTCGCATATTTTATCCGGATGACCCTCCGTTACAGATTCGGATGTAAAGAGATAGCTTCCTTTTACAGACATAAGCTCTGCCTCCAACTGATAGATTGTTTACTACCGCCGAAATTATTTCGCCAGCCGATCCAGATGCGTAATAAGCGGAT
Source organism: Paenibacillus durus ATCC 35681 (assembly GCF_000993825.1). Classification (NCBI taxonomy): domain Bacteria; kingdom Bacillati; phylum Bacillota; class Bacilli; order Caryophanales; family Paenibacillaceae; genus Paenibacillus; species Paenibacillus durus. Next base: position 3,309,024 of record NZ_CP011114.1, on the reverse strand, counting down.
GTCCCTCGCGTTCTTTCTTTTTGCGGGCAGCGTAAGTATCATCCGTAATCTCATCGGGCTCAATAATCCAGACTGTCGATAAATCAAACTCCGGATTTCTTTCTAGGGAGAGCTTGTAATAATGCTCAAACACCGGGCCGGAAATCACCGAGTAGGCCGGATAGCCTTTTATCTGATAGCTTTCTTCTCCCTTGGAGAGATGGATGGCGACCTTGCGCTTGAACCAGATGCTGTTCACGAGATTCACATTGCTCTGGGACGTTTCGATCAGCTCAAGATAAATGATCTTTCCTTCGTTGTTAACTGAAATGGTAGGGTCCGATACGATATGAGGGATGCCTTGTTTATCGGCCGTTGCCAGAACTTTCGCCGCCCCGGAATTTTGAAGAAGCGCCTGAATTCTTTCATTTAAAATAGACATGGGTTTCATCTTGCCTCCTTTTTAAAGGTAATTTCCTCTATCCAGATCCGTATCCGGATGATTGCCGCACTTTCTGTAGTTGTCCATATCGACATTCAAAAGGTATTTTTTTCTCAGGTCGCTTAAGCCCTTGGCCAATCGCACGTAGTATTCAAGTGAAGGGTTCTGTTGGTTATGGAAAGCCGAACCATGCATGGGTACCCACACACAATGAACGATGCTAACCCCCTGGCTCGCAAAATCCTCCGCCTCTTCAAGCACAGCCTTCAGCGCGTCATCCTCACTGGTAAATCCATGGGGCTGCGCCATCTCGCATCCGCCGACGATTCCGCTGCTAACATTTCCGGCCCCAAAAATATCGACAGCCCGGATAATTCTCCGCTTCCACTCGGCATATCCGACTTCTTTATGCTTGCCTTTGCAAATCCAGGCGAACAATGCCTCATTCGGGATTTCAATATCCGAGGTGTAGGTCATCAGTCCGGTATTCTCGTACAGTCTGGCAAGCTGCTTCTCGCTGAAAGCCGAGGCGACGATGGTGCTGGGGAATTTCTTTTCTTTGAAATTGTCTCCGGCGGCCTGCAGCATTTCAATGTACATGTCCACTTCGTCGTCGAAGATTTCCGCGCCGCTGAGAATGGAGCCGGAACTCATCTTGAGATTGGTAAAAGCGCCTGGCTGCTTCAAAGCCTCTTTCACCGTCTCGTATACATCCTGCGCTGTTAGCTGCTTCGACATATTGCATTCTTTCTCGCTTTGCGTGGAGTTGGCGTTGATATTGCAAAATTTGCAGCCGTTCCCTTTGTTCCAGAAGTGGCAGTGGCTGTTGGGGTCGATGTCGAGCCTTTGCGGTCTGGCAGAGGCCACCTGCCACATCGGGGTACCAGAGCTGGTGAACTTGTCATAATAATCCGGCTTGTACCAATAATGTACTTCTTCCACGATTTCGCCCTGATCGGTCAAATACAGCTTGCCGTCGATCTGATCTACCACGTAAGGGTTCTTGGCTGTCTTGGAAGGCGTCGAAATGATCGAGGTTCCGTCTCTAAGCAGGAGCGAGACCGGAACGGCGGCGTTCTCACCTCCGTTGGAGCCGATCAGCACTCGCTGCTGATATTGATGCTTGCTTTTGTCCAGCGCTCCCAGCGCCCGGTCCGTATAGGTAAACGACCTGCGGGTAACATCCGATTTGATAATGACAAAAGGGGATACATCCTTGTATTTATCCATAACTTCCCGTAATGTTAATTCTCTTTGTCCAGAAGCGTGAGTCGTAACTGCACACATCCGCATTCACCCCGGCTTTCATTTTTTTGACTCCACTGTTTGCGAAACAACGGGAGTACCTTTTGTCCAAAATTCTCCGCTTCCTCCAAATGGGGGTAACCGGAAAGAATAAAGGTGCTTATACCGATTTCCGCATAGCGGATCAGCACATCCGTAACCTGCTCCGCTGTACCGACAATCAGCATCGCCCCTCCCGAGCGAACGAGAGATAAGCCGCTCCACAGGTTAGGACCTATGACGAAGTCGCTCGCTGCGGACTGTTCCCTAAGCTCGTTCTGTCTGCTCTGGTTGGCAGCGTCCGTCTTGGCAAAAGATTGCTGTGCTTGCTCCAGCGTGTCCGATGAGGCACGGCTGATCAAACTCCACGCAGCCGCCCAGGCTTCTTCCTCGGTGTCGCGTATAAGCACCTGCGCCCTTAACCCGTACCTCGGTTTGCGGTCAATTCCTGTAATTCGGAGAACCTCCTTTCGAATATCCTCCATCTCGGCAATCTGCCCGGCAATCCATTCATGCGGCTCACCCCACATCAGATAGGTGTCCGCGTGCTGGGCCGCAGCTTGCTTGGCGATCGGCGAGCTTCCTCCCAGATAAAGCGGGGGATGCGGGCGCTGTACCGCAATCGGCGTGTGAACCGGGCCGTGAAACTGAAAATACTTTCCTTCAAAAAAATCTGCGGCTGCGACAGATCCAGGTTCAGCTTGTCCTGAGAATTCAGATAACGCTGATCCGGCCGATCCGGTCCAGGCAAGCTTCATCACCTGCATGTACTCCATCGCCCGTTCGTATCGCTCATCATGGGCATGGGCGAGCGGATCGCCGAGCTGCTCCAGATCCTGAACCGAACTCCCGGTAACGACATTGATCATGGCCCGTCCTCCTGACAATTGATCAAGAGAAGCGGCCATGCGGGCCGCGAGCACCGGGGCAATCAATCCGGGCCTGACCGCTACGAGGGCGTTAAGCCGCGTCGTGTGGCTCATCACTGCTGATCCGACTACCCATGAATCAAGGCAAGCTCCTCCTGTCGGAATCAGAACGAACTCAAAGCCGGAGCGTTCCGCCATCTGCCCTACTTCAATTAAATAATCAAGCGAGGGTTCTCTCTCCGGAGCAGCCCCCACATAGCGGCCGTCGCCGGATGTCGGCAAAAACCAGCCAAATCGAATCTCTTCTGCATACAAGCTCATGACAGCCTCCTTATGTCGTATCTTGATGACAACATTGCTGGTTAATTTCTCCGGTGAACCGGTCGAATTCATATAAAACTTATAGGATAAATTTATATTCTGATTGTAACAAGCGCTTCAGGTATCGGGAATGTCAATTCGCGTTAACTTCGATTTGTCAATTTACGTCTTTTTTTTAGATGATGAACAGATTGGATTAGAAGAAAATATATATTTTTCAATGGAGAGGATGGATATGTATTCAAGTATGGACTTGGCAAAAAGAGTGCTCCAAAAGCCATGAATTGAAATGACTCTGGAGTACCCTTTGTTTGTAGAACCGGCCAATCCGCTCAGCCCTTAACGGAGCCTTGTGTGAGTCCGGAAATGATCTGGTTTTGAAAAACGCTGTACATCGCAACGCTTGGAATAATGCTGATGACAATCGCTGCGAACATCGAGGTGAAATCAGTTGTAAACTGGCTGGCAAAATAGCGAATGCCCATTTGCAGAGTCCGCACCTGTTCGGAGGAAGTCAAGAGCATCGCATACAGGAACTCGTTCCAGCTGCTTAAGAATTGAAACGTCGCCGCGGTCACGATGCCTGTGCGGGAAATCGGCACAATCACCCTAAAGAACTTTTGATAGAAATCGCACCCGTCCAGCAGCGCGGCCTCCTCCAGCTCCCCGGGAATCGAATCCATAAAGCCTTTGATGATAAAGACAGACAGCGGAAGCGAGACCGCCGTATACGTTAAAATCAGCGCCAGCTTTGTGTCATAGAGGCCGAGCGTCCGAATTAAAGTGAAATACGGAACCATCAGCGCGCTGACCGGCACCAGTATCCCCGTGATCAGGGTTGAAAATATAACCGGTCCGAACTTGAACTTATACCTTGAGAGCACATAGGCGGCCATGGATGTAACCAGGGCGTTCAGGGCTGTTGCCGACAAGCTGATGAGAACCGAATTTGAAAATAACAGAGTCAAATGCGCCGACTTGAACGCATTCACATAATTGCCGAACTGCGGCGGGGCGGGGAACCGGAAAGGATCTCCAAGCAGTTCGACATTCGTTTTGAGCGAAGCCATGACGAGCCAGAGCATGGGGAAGAGCGTGTAAACAAGAAACAAGGTTAAAATGGCCCAGGATAATAACTTTTCAAGCAGCGCATTTATTTTCATAAGACTTCTCCTGAATTACATGTCATATTTGGCGGCGTTAAATAATTTGCGTACCGTTAGAATGACCAGGCCGCCGAGAACAATCAGCACCGTGCCCAAAGCATTGGCCGTCCCGTAATGGAAGTTCTGCAATTCTTTATATAAATAAAGTACAAGGACCGAGGTGTTGTTGGCCGGACCGCCACCCGTCAGCAGCAGAACCTGCTCAAATTGCCGAAGCCCGTTAACCATCGCAAGCGTTACGCAAGTAGCTATGGTTCCTCTAATCAGCGGCAGCGTGATGTGCCAATCCTGCTGCGTGCGTGTCGCTCCATCAATGCTTGCCGCCTCATAGTAGGACTGTGAAACCGAGGAGATATCCGCCAAAATAATGACCATAAAATAGCCGATATACAGCAGTCCGTACACGAGTACGGAAGGGAACGCGCTGCCCAGTCCTCCGAGCCAGTTGTGCTCCCATTCGGACAATCCGATCAAACGGAGAAAGCCGTTAAGTAATCCCCGTTCATTGTTATAGATGGCTCCCCACAACATCGTAATTGCGATACCCGAGATGACATGGGGAAAAAAGTAAATCGTTCGCAGCAGCTTCCAGCCTTTCGGCTTTCGGGCCAGCAGCAGGGCGACCAAGATGGCAAGCGGCACCTGAATCATCGCCTCCGCGCAGGCCCAGATCAAATTGTTGCGAATGGAGATCCGAAATACTTCATCATGAAACAAGGCGCTGTAATTTCGGAGGCCGACAAACCCGGGACTGCTCATCCCATCCCACTTCATGAAGCTAACAACAACGACATATCCGACAGGATATAGAAAAAAGGCGGTAAAGAGCAGTAGGGCCGGCAGTAGAAAAAGGATAGCGCCTGTACGAAAATGGGTGGTTCGCTGCATGTTCCGCCCTCCTTTACTCATAGCTTTCCGTGTGCTGGATTTATTTGGAATCGGCTTGTTTAAGCTGCTGCACGAATTGTTCCGGCGTATATTTTCCAAGCACCAGGCCGCTTAACGCTTGCGGGAATTCCGCGCCGACGGCGGGGCTTACGCTTGCCCGAAAATGGGGGGTGATGTACGGCGCAGCCTCCATTCCTTTTTTCATCTCGGTTTGCAGGCGTTCCACTTTATCGTCTTTTGTAACCTCGTATTTAATGACGAACAATGATCCGGAATCGAGCGATAGTTTCTTCACATTGTCAGGAGAGGTCAAGTATTTCAGAAACTTCACAATGGCTTCTTCTTTCTTTTTATCCTTTTGTTTACCTACGGCCAGACTTGCTTGGGTAAAGCCGATATACTGCCCCGCTTGTCCTTTGCCGCCTTCGTAAACAGGGGCAGGCGCCACCTCGACGGAATCATACAAATTGTCGATGCCTTCTTTCTTAATCCGGCCAATAAACCATGGGCCGTTGAGCAGCACAGCCGTTTGCTGGTTTAGAAAATGCGCTCCCGCATTGTCCAGTCCGACCGCATCTCCCGTCGTGTAGTCAAAGAGCTTTTTCAATACCTCGGCGGCTTGTACAAAAGCGGGATCGTCCAATCCGTGTTTGTACACATCCGGACCTCCAATTGCGGACACAAGCTGCGAGTACCACAGCATGGAGACCCAGCCGTCGCCTCCGGTCATTTGCGTGGCGGGAGCGATGCCTGCGGCTTTCAATTTGTCAAAAGCGGCGAACAGCTCGGTATACGTCTTGGGGAATCCGGTTATGCCCGCTTGTTTGAACAGCTTGGTATTGTATAACACCGGCGTTACGCCGAACTCGAACGGAATGGAGTATACTTTGCCGTCATATGCGGCATTGTCAAACGCATGATCCAGGAACGTGCTTTTCCACTGCTCGTCCAGATAAGGTGTAAGGTCGGCCAAGTTTCCCGATTTGTAATAGAGCTCCCCGTCCGCCGGATTATCGAAAGAAAAAATATCCGGTGTTGTCCCCGTCGTAATATTGGTGCGGATCTTATCCTTGTAAGCGCCGTAATCGGGGATCTCTTCAACGACGACTATGATTTTGCCTTGATTCTGTTCATTGAAATCTTTGACAATTTGAGCGAATGTGGCGGCTTTGGAATCTTTTGCTACCCATATGCTGGGGAATTTGATTTCGATTTCGGATGCTTCGCCGCTGTTCGCGCTTTCTCCGCACGCGCTTAACAGCACGGAAATGACTAGTAGGATCGCAGGCAGCGTAAGCCACAGGGTTCTCTTCTTCAACGTACGTACACTCCTCAAAAGGGTTATTAGTAGCAAACAGTATGTTATTATTAGCTTCTCTAGTGGTCTAGTCAATGTCCAATAAATTAACTTGGTTTACTATGTTTTATATATTATCAACCCGGATAATCACAAGTAAATGTCATTTTGAGTTGTTCGTGCATGTCAATTTAAGTCATGGCGAAGGATTGCTGCCGAATAAAAGAGTGAAAGAAAGGCGTTGTGAACCTTGTGGAAATTATATATTATTTATAAAAATGAGACGCATTGTAAAAAGAGGTCAGTTATATGAAAGACAAGATGATAGAGGATAATCATGAGTTTTTGGAACTGCGCCTCTTTACCCCTTCCGTATACGAAAAGTCCGGAGCCGCTTGGCCGATTCGCCTTGGACACAATATTGCCAAACCGAATTATCATATTGGCCCCCGGACGACGCCGTATTATTATTTGATTTTTGTGCTGGAAGGACAAGGGACGTTTCATCAAAATAAACAAACCTTTCAGCTTCGCCAAAATGATATTTTCTGCTTGTTTCCACAGGTCATTCATGAATATTACACGCAGCCGGACGACCCGCTCCGCAAAGTATTTCTTGCCTTCGACGGAAGACAGGCTCTAAGTCTGCTTGAGAGGATCGGGCTGACTATGCACAGCCCTCATGCAGCGGGTATTTTAACACCCGAAGTGATTCAACTGATGTGGGACTTCTTCAAATTGGTGAATTCGGATAATGACACGGATCTGGGACGGCTTATCTTATTCCACCGTATCTTCGACCAGCTCTCTGCTGTGGTTGACGGTTCTGCCCGTAATGACCGGCGGGATGTCTCGTGGCTGCAAAAAGGGCATGAATATATGGAGATTCACTATGCGGAAGGCATTACAGTCGAAAAAGTATCTGAGTATGTCGGTATAGATCGCACCCATTTTACCAAACAGTACCGAAAGGCTTACGGAATCACCCCCATTCAGTTTATCCAGGAGTTGAAAATGAAGGAAGCCCGCTCATTGCTGGAGCAGACGTCCTATACCTTGGCCGAAATTGCCCACTCTGTCGGCTACCCCGATATCTTCTCCTTCTCGAAAGCATTCAAGAAACGTCTTGGTGTCGCACCTACTCAGTACCGGGATAAGAAAACCAAAAGCGGGCAGCAGAAATGAGTCGAATGTGACCGTAATATAGCCGTTTGAGGTTCCCCTTACGCCTCCCGCGCTCCCGCCTATAGCCTGACATCCGCAAAGGGTTCACTTATCTCTGGGCCAGATGATGCTGCCGCCCTCAGATCGGCGCGTTCAGCTGCGGGTTTGGCGCATGGCACGGCAGTAAGGTATAATAACTACGACTTCCGTTTGGAAAATGAGGGGTAATCCCATGCTTCCGAAGGGAGGTTTGCGCAGAACATCAAAGAAGCATATGCTATCAAAACTTTTAGGAGGCTTCAGGACCGCAATGCTATGGCATGAATTGACGATACATACAACCGAGGAAGCGCAGGAGATGATATCCGCGCTGCTCCAGGAAGCGGGGGCGGGCGGAGTTTCGATTGAGGAATCCGGCACGCTGAGCAAGACGCGCGACACGCGTTACGGGGAGCTTTACGACGAGCCGCTGAATGATATTCCCGAAGGGGAAGCGGTGATCAAGGGCTATTTCACCGAAGGATCGCCGATGGACAGCATCTGCGCGGAGCTTGCGCCCCGCGTCATGGAGCTGCGGGAATTCGGCATTGATCCCGGCAAGGCCGACATCAGCTGGAAGACGGTTGACGAGGATGACTGGGCGCATGCCTGGAAGCAGTATTTCAAGCCGCTTCGGGTCAGTGAACGGCTGACGATCAAGCCTGTGTGGGAGGAGTACATTCCCGCTAGTCCGGAGGAGAAAATCATCGAGCTGGACCCGGGGATGGCTTTCGGCACAGGAACCCATCCGACGACCGCCCTCTGTCTGCGGGCGCTGGAGAAAGCGATCTCCGGCGGGGAAGAAGTAATCGACGTCGGCACAGGCTCGGGCATTCTTGCCGTCGGCGCGATGCTGCTTGGCGCTCGGTCCGTGCTTGCATTGGATCTTGACCCTGTCGCTGTTCAGAGCGCTGCGGAGAACGTGGAGCTGAACGGCCTCTCGGGCGCCATAACCGTAAAAGAGAGCGACCTCTTGTCCCTGCTCGGCGGTGAAGGCGCGGCGGAAACGCCGGCCGGAGCGATGTGGCCCTCGGCCAGACCAGCGCAGACACAGAAAGCGGACGCCGGGGCAGAGGAGGATGCGCTGATATTCGGCGGCGCGGACAGCGGAAGCCGTGCTGAAGACGCCGGCCAGGCAGCCGGTGCCGGTTCACCGCAGGATGGACTTGGCGTGAAGCTGCCGGTCAAGATTGTGGTAGCCAATATTTTGGCGGAAATTATCGTGCTGTTCACGGATGATGTGTACCGGGCTCTTCAGCCTGGCGGAATCTATATCACATCCGGCATTTATAAGGATAAGGAAGAACTGGTAAGGAAGGCTCTGGTAGCTTCCGGGTTTGAAATCAAGGAAGTGGCGAAGGAAGAAGATTGGGTGGCGTTTACAGCCGGAAAGAGGTAAAGATGGATTTTTTGCAAAATATTATTCGTATGCCGCTGGATCAGCTGCCGTTTTTTTTGGTAACGATTCTGATTGCCTTTACAGTGCATGAGTTTAGCCATGCTTATTTTGCCAACAAGTTCGGCGACCCGACAGCCCGTCTCCTGGGCCGCATGACGCTGAATCCGGCAGTGCATTTCGATTTTTTCGGGATTATTCTCCTGCTGATCGCGGGCTTTGGCTGGGCGCGGCCGGTGCCGGTCAACCGTGATAACTTCAGCCGTCCGCGTCTGATGGGCATCATCGTGTCTCTCGCCGGGCCGGTCAGTAATCTGCTGCTGGCGATTATTGGCTGCCTGATCTATGGGGTGCTGATCGCGACAGGCGTCATTGACGCCATTCCGGCGGGTAAGGGGCAGGAAGCTGCACAATTATTTTTAAGCTTATTTACTTTCTGGAATTTCTTCCTGTTTCTGTTTAATTTAATCCCGCTGCCGCCGCTGGACGGCTACCGGGTTATCGAGGATCTCGCGCCGCGTTCCATTCTGGGAAGATTGCAGCAGTTCGAGCAGTGGGCGATGTTCTTGTTCGTACTGATCGTATTCATTCCCGCGCTTCGCAACTACACGATTACGCCATTAACCATGTGGGCCGGTTCGATGAGTATGGATACTTTTAATTTTTTCTATCAACTTTTTACGTAAATGAATCTGCAGGACTGTTCATCATGAAGCAAACGTTGTATGATGGAACGTGATTGAATAGAGACGGCGGCAGGGCCCGGTAGGCGAGGGACGCCGCCGTTTTCGCCTGAATTCGCCTGAAATAGAATGTATAAGCTCTAAATACAGAACAGGATGTTGATAAGCATGCAGCGATATTTCGTATCTCCCGAAAATTTCGGAGAAGGCACCGTACTGATCGGCGGCGAGGATGCCCGTCATATCGCCAGAGTGATGCGCGGCAAGGCGGGGGACAAGGTGATTGTAAGCGACGGCGTGTCCCGCGAAGCGCTGGCCGAAATCGCATCGATCGCCGAAGGCGTCGTTACCGTCTCCATCATAGAGAACTTGCCGATGACGCAGGAGCCGCGTGTTAAAATCACGGTGGCCCAGAGTCTGCCCAAGGGCGACAAGATGGAAATCGTCATTCAAAAATGCACCGAGATCGGCGCGGCGGCTTTCCTGCCGTTTTTGTCCGGGCGTACCATTGTGCAGTACGACGAACGCAAGGAGAGCAAGCGGCTGGAGCGCTGGCGCAAAATCGCCAAGGAAGCCGCAGAGCAGGCGCATCGGAACATCGTTCCGGAGATAGCCGCCCCGCTGACCTGGAAGCAGTTGCTGAATTCAGTTTATCGCTATGATGCGGTCTATTTTTGCTACGAGAAAGAAGAAGGGCTCCAGCTGCGCTCTGCGGTTGCGCCGTGGGCGGCGCAGCTTGGAGAAGCGGCTGAAGTTTCTGCGCTCGTGATTGTCGGACCCGAGGGGGGCTTTAGCGAGAACGAATGCCGAGAGGCCGAAGAGGCGGGCGCGGTGTCCGTTGGCCTGGGCAAGCGCATTCTGCGCTGCGAGACGGCAGGCATGGTGGCCGCCGCCTGCATTTTATACGAAACTGGAGAAATGGGGGAAGCTTGAAAAATGCCATCCGTTGCATTTTATACTTTAGGCTGCAAAGTCAACTTTTACGATACCGAAGGCATCTGGCAGCTGTTCAAACAGGAAGGCTACGAGCAAGTGGACTTCGAGGGACAGGCGGATGTATATCTGATTAATACCTGCACGGTTACCAACACGGGAGATAAAAAAAGCCGGCAGATGATCCGCCGCGCCGTCCGGCGCAATCCGGATGCGATTGTGGCCGTTACCGGCTGCTACGCGCAGACCTCTCCGGGCGAGATTCTGGACATTCCCGGCGTCGATCTTGTCATCGGTAATCAAGATAGGGATCAGATCATCCGGCATGTAAACAGCATCCGGGAATCGCGGCAGCCCGTTAACGCTGTCCGGAACATTATGAAGACGCGTGAGTTCGAGGAACTGGACGTGCCTGGCTTTGCGGAGCGGACGCGCGCGTTTCTCAAGATTCAGGACGGCTGCAACAACTTTTGCACCTTCTGCATCATTCCATGGTCGCGGGGGCTGTCCCGCAGCCGCGATCCGAAAGCAATCGTGAAGCAGGCGCATCAGCTGGTGGGGGCCGGGTACAAGGAAATCGTGCTGACCGGCATTCATACCGGCGGCTACGGCGACGATTTGGAGGATTACCGTCTCGCCGACCTGCTCTGGGAGCTGGACAAGGTGGACGGTCTGGAACGCGTGCGCATCAGCTCGATTGAAGCGAGCCAGATTGACGATAAGCTGCTGGATGTACTGAACCGTTCGTCCAAAATGTGCCGTCATCTCCACATCCCGCTGCAGGCCGGACACAACGAAGTGCTGAAACGGATGCGCCGGAAATATACGACCGAAGAGTATTTTGCCAAAATGCAGCTGATCCGCCAGGCTATGCCCGACGTTGCCATCACCACCGACGTTATCGTGGGCTTCCCGGGAGAGACGGACGAGATGTTCCGCGCGGGGTATGATTTTATGAAGGCGGTCGATTATTCGGAAATGCATGTGTTTCCTTATTCCAAACGTACGGGCACGCCAGCGGCCCGCATGGAGGATCAGGTGGACGAGGAGATCAAGAACGTCCGCGTACAGCAGTTGATCGACTTGTCCGAGGAAATGCAGCTGGCGTATGCCCGCAGATTCGTCGGGCGCACGATCGGCGTCATTCCGGAGAGATCGGCGAAAGGCGCGCCTGGACGGGATGTCCAGCACGGCTTCAGCGACAACTACCTGCAGGTGCTCTTTGAAGGCAGCGATCAGCTGCAGGGCCAGCTCTGCCAGGTAAAGATAACCGAAGCCGGTGTGAATGAATGCAGGGGCGAACTGGTCGGCGTAGCCGGGGAAGCCTTAACGCAGCTTAGTTAAGCCCCTGCTGCCTGCTCAAGGGTTTCATTCTGCTAAGGATGGGACCCTTGCTTTTTTTGATGAATTTTTTTCCAATAGGGTAATGTTTTCGGACAGGATTGTCGATATACTTGGAAGGGTTTGGATAAGCCCGTGCAACTATTCATAACCAAAGGAGACCTACCATGTTATCGAACAAGAAAATGACTCATTGGGTTCTGCTTGTCACCCTTTTCGTTTCAATCCTGTTCCCGGCGGGCGCTGGGGCTGCTGCCGGCGATGTTAATACCATCGAATTCGACAGCGCATCCAAAGTTGAACTGACAGTCGGCCAAACGCCAAAGCAGCTAAAGGTACTCGCTACGGTGGAAGGAAGCTCCTCCAAGAAGGATATTACGGCCGCCGCCGTCTGGACATCGTCCGATACCGGCGTGGTGACCGTCTCCAGCGGCCTGCTGACGCCCAAAAGCAGCGGCAGCGCGATCATTAAGGCGACGTATAATAATTCGGTGGCAACCTTAGAGGTTGCCGTATCTTATCCCTATAAGAATATGAAGCTGGAGCACGAGGGCTCCGGCAGCTACAAGGTGGGCGATAGCGGCAGCCTGTTGCAGGTCACGGCGACCGTTACCGGCGGCGCTTCGGAAACGGCTGTAAACGACGTGACCGAAGATGCCGAGTGGAGCAGCTCCAATGGAAATGTATTAACCGTATCGGATGGCTTGCTTACGCTGGTCGGTGAAGGCTCGGCTACCGTCACGGCCAAATACAAAGGGCTTACCGCTTCCTTCAAGGCGACCGTGACGCTGCCGTATTCCGGGCTGGAGATTAGAAGCGGCGGGGCAGCCGTGAACGAGTTGGAAATGCTGATCGGAGACGATGCCGTCTCCTTAAGCGCCTTTACCAAGGCGTCCGATCAGAGCGATGTGAAGAATGTAACCGCGGACGCGAAATGGACTTCCTCCAACACATCCGCCGTGACGATGGAGAATGGCGTAATTAAGGCTATTGGCATCGGGAAAGCGACGATTAAGGCGGATTATCTGGGAGTTTCACAGTCGATCGACATCTATGTTCGCGCTCCTTACGAAGCGCTGCTGCTTACGCCGTCCGGCGATCAGACGCTGTTTATCGGCGAGACATTGAAGATGAAGGCCGAGGTGCGCAATGCCGCGAATTCAACCATCGATGTAACAAACAATGCGAATTTCAGCCTGGACAACAAGCTTATTGCGGCGCTTAGTACGGGCGCCGAGACCGTCATTACCGCCAAGGCAGCCGGAACTTCGGCGGTTAAGGCGGAATACAAGGGAAGCTCCAAAAGCTTCAAACTTACAGTATATCCGACACTGAGCGCCATGAAAGCGGACAGCACGAAGCTTGAGCTCTATACCGGGGATACCGCTGGACTTCCGAAGGTCAGCGGAACCAAACTGGACGAATCCGCCGTGGATATCAGCCAGGAAATAGATTGGACTTCAGCAAATGAAGATATTGCTATGATCAAGGACGGCAAAATCTCGGCGGTTTCCGCAGGAACGGTTCATCTTACGGGGGAATGGAAAGAGGCCCAAACGGTGTCTTCCAAAGCGGATATTCGCGGCAAAAGCGTGGATGTCGTGCTGACGGTCAAAGACAAGGTGCTTGTGTTAATCGGCCCCGAGGACAGTCTCGGTCTTGTGACCGGTGAAGAAGCAAAACTCCCCGAAGTAAATGCCGTTATGGAGAACGGCGAGGAGAAAGATGTAACGGACGAGATCGCGTGGACGCTTTCGGGCAGCAATGCCGTCATCAAGCAGACAAGCTCCGGCAAGGTTATCAAGGGACTTGTCAAAGGCTCTGCGACGCTGAAAGGCACCTACTCCAACAAGAGCATTTCCATACCGGTCAAGATTGAACAGAAAATTGTAAAAATCACGGTGGACCCTTCCGTTCTAGAAATGAACATTAAGAATACTAAATCCATTAAGGTCACCGGATATACGGCGGCAGGCAAGACTGTGAATCTGTCCTTGGGGATCAGCTGGACATCATCTGATACGACCGTGGCTTCCGTCAAAGGAGCCAGCGTGAAGGCGCTCGCTGAAGGAACGGCTTCTTTGTCCGGATCTTACCAGGGCATTTCGGTGACGGTTAAAGTATCCGTTGTTCCGAAACTGACCAAGCTGAAAGTGAGCGAGAACCGGTTCAAGCTGTCTCCTGGGGGCGCGGCTTCGGTTTCCGTTACAGCCGAATATGATACCGGGAAGACGGTGAACGTAACGGGCAGCGTCGTGTGGACAAGCTCCAAGCCGTCCGTGGCGTCGATTTCCCAGAGCGGCGGCATTGCTGCCAGTTCCAAAGGAACAGCGCTCCTCAAAGGCAAATTCGGAGGCAAGACGGTATCGGTAACTGTAACGGTCAAATAGAATAAACGGTATGAACGAAGGCGGCCTGCTTACTGCAGCCGCCTTTCCAGCCTTGACCAGACAGGCAGGTAACAGAAAGGCAGCGCCAGCAGTGAGCAGGCGACGTTAAACAGTGTCTGCGCGTGGGCGATCTGCGAGGCGGGGCCTCCGCCGATCCAGGCGGCGGTCTCCTGGATCAGACCGGTCAGGGGCAGGAACAGAACCGCGCCGCCGACATTGAGCGCAACATGCGACCAGGCGACGAAGACGCCGGACGGGCTGCCGCCGATGGAGGCGATGACTGCGGTGACGCAGGTGCCGACATTGGCGCCAAGCACAATAGCGATGCCGAGCTCCGGCGGCAGCGCTCCGGAAGCGGCGACGCCTATCGCCATGCCGATGACGGCGCTGCTGCTGTGCACCAGCGCTGTCAGGCAGGCTCCAGCGGCAAAGCCCCACAGGGCGTTCTCCGCCGCCCGGTTCAGGAACCAGCTGAAGAGGCCGCTCTTCTGGAGCGCGGGGCCGATGGACTGCATGACGGAGATGCCCCACAGCACAAGGGCGAATCCGGCGACCGCCAAGCTCGCGAACTGGAGCGGCTCGGCGATTCTGCGTCCGGCTTCCGCAAGCCGCGAGCGGTACGGCTGAAGCTCGCCGAGCGTGACGGCCGCGGCCCATAAGGCGAGCGAGGCCGCCAGCAGCGGAGCGGCGAACCTGCCGATCTGCAGGCCGATCAGTTCCGTCGTCAGGCAGGTACCGATATTGCTGCCGAGAATAATGCCAAGTGTCCGGGCGTAGGTTAGCAGCCCGGCGTTGACCATGCCGATCGACAGCACCGTTACGGCGGTGCTGCTCTGAAGAACGGCGGTGAGCAGGCTGCTGGAGACCATGCCCATGAGCGGCGTGGCCGTCGCTTTGTTCAGGACGCCGGTCAGCAGCGGACCGGCCAGCTTGGACAGCGCGGTCTCCATCAGCTTCATTCCGGCAAGAAAGATAATAATGCCGTATAATATGGGGAACAGCACATCGCGCATCATGGCAGCGGTTCTCCTTTTTTCACCAGGGTTGTACACCAATATATGATTGCGGTGACCGGGACATGCATGAGCATAGGACATATATTTAACAAACAACAGGGAGTTGAGGCTAATGGCATCGGTCATTTTACAGCGCAGCCGCAAAAAAAGGCTGGAAGCGGGGCATCCGTGGATCTATGGAAACGAAGTGGAGACGGTGGAAGGAAATCCCGCCCAGGGAGGGCTGGTGGACGTCCTCAGCCATCAAAGAAAATACTTAGCGACCGGATATTATAATCCGGCTTCGCAGATCCGAATCAGAGTCGTGTCGCACAGCCCGCTTGCGGAGATGGACACGGCCTTTTTCGCGGACCGTTTTACCCGCTGTCTGCGTCACCGCGAGCGGTTTCTTGCCGGGGAGAACGCCTACCGTTTGGTGTATGGAGAGGCCGATTTTCTGCCGGGGCTGATTGTCGACCGCTTCGGCGACGTGCTTGTTGTGCAGCTGCTGACGCTCGGAATGGACAAGCGCCGCGCCGAAATCGTCGAAGCGCTGGTGCAAGTGCTGAAGCCGAAAGGCATCTATGAACGCAGCGACGTCGGCGTGCGCGAGCTTGAGGGGCTGGAGCAGAAGACGGGAGTTCTGTACGGTGAATGTCCGCGCCACGTCACCGTGACCGAGAACGGACTAAAGCTGATTGTCGACATTGAGCAGGGCCAGAAGACCGGCTATTTCTTCGATCAGCGGGAGAACCGCGCATCCATCGCTCCGCTGATGACCGGTTGGGGGGCGCGCAGCGGTATTGCGCTTCAAGAGGTTGCGGGCGAAGACAGCTTGACCCGGAAGGTTCCCGTCAACAGGAGCGGCAAGGAGGTCACCTTTCCTTACTGGGACGGCGCGACCGTGCTCGAATGCTTCTCCCACACGGGCAGCTTCACGCTGAACGCCTGCAAATACGGAGCGAAAAAGGTGACCTGTCTCGACGTTTCCGCCCATGCGATTGAGAGCGCCAAGGCGAACGTGGAGCTGAACGGCTTCAGCGACCGGGTGGAGTTCGTCGTGGACGATGCTTTTCAATATTTGCGCAGTCAGGTGAAAGGGCTGGAGGAACGGGCGGAACGTGCCGCCGTGAACGAAGGAGCGGCTGCACCGAAGGAATCCGTAGCTAAAACGGGAGGAGGCAAATCCGCCTTCAAGCCGGATACATCCAAACCGATGACAGCCGGAGGAGGACGGACCTGGGATGTTGTCATCCTAGATCCGCCTGCCTTCGCCAAGACGAAGAGCGCGGTTAAAGGGGCATGCCGCGGCTACAAGGACATCAACCTGCATGGCATGAAGCTCGTGAACGAAGGCGGTTATCTTGTTACTGCGAGCTGTTCCTATCATATGCGGCCGGAGCTGTTCCTGCAGACGATCACCGAAGCCGCCGAGGATGCGGGCAAAGTGCTGCGCCTTATCGAGTGGCGCGCGGCCGGTAAGGATCATCCGCAAATTCTCGGCGTGGACGAGGGGCATTACTTGAAGTTTGCTATTTTTGAGGTCACCTCGAAATAATTGCGAATCCATCATGTATTCGCCGTTTCGTCAATCAAAGGCAGCGTGATGTTCAGCCGCCCTGCGGGTATCATTTATGAGTCAGTGTGAAGGCGTTACCGGGCTGTTCTTAAGGGTCTGACCAACAAGGACCTTAAGGACAGCCTTTTTGCATGGGCCTTGATATGTCTAGTAGTCATCTCCTCTTTACAGGGGGATTCCACGCTAGATGTCGGGAAAATACCAAACGTATGTTCTATTTTGCGTTTGTATGATATAATGATAGGACGGATAACAGCTTTTCTGTTCACCGATGGGTGCAGAAGCTGCTATATAGAACGCATAAATTTCATTTTTATTCGCGGAAGGAGTCTATGAAGCATGCCGGTGACGTTTTTGATCGGCCGTTCGGGCAGCGGTAAGACGACGAAAATATGGAATTCGATCTGTACGGCACTGCGCGAGGACCCGCTAGGCGTCCCGATCATTCAGCTCGTGCCGGAGCAGGGCTCCTTTAGCGCCGAGCAGGGTCTGCTTGGCGCCTGCGACAACCGGGGCAGTCTGCGCGCGCAGACGCTTAGCTTTCCGCGTCTCTCCTACCGGGTGAAGCAGGAGACCGGCGGAAGAGGCGGCGTGCCGATCGGCGATGAAGGCAAGAAGATGCTTCTTTACAAAATTTTGAGCCGGCGCAAGGAAGAATTGAAATTGTTCGGCGCTTCGTCGGACCGTCCCGGCTTTGTAGACCGGTTGAGCCGGCTGCATTCGGAGTTGAAGCGATGCTGCCTCGGGCCCTCTGATCTGGAGGAACAGTTGTCCCGGATGCGGGAGTCAGCGGGCGGCAGTTCGATCCTTACCGGCAAGCTGGAAGACTTGAATATCGTATTCACCGATCTGGAGCAGGCCATATCCGATCTGTATATTGACGAGGAAGACCGTCTGGCCGAGCTTTCGGAGCTGATCCCCTCCTCCTCTTTCGTGTGCGGTTCCTCTATTTTCGTGGACGGCTTCCGGGGGTTTACGGCCCGAGAGTTTACAGTGCTGCGGCAGCTGATGCTGCATGCCGCCGACATGACGATCGCGTTGACGCTCAATCGTCCCTTTCTTAGCGGACACCGGCCGCATGAGCTGGAACTGTTTCATCCTTCGGCCTCCGCTTACCTCAAGCTGAGGGGGATGGCTGAAGAGCTCGGTGTTGATGTCAGGGACGAAGTGATGGCGCCTCCGGTGTTGCCGCGTTTTGCAGATGCTCCCGCTTTGGCGCATTTGGAGCGCGGCTTTGACCGCAGGCTGGAGTACCAGGAACCGAAGCCTGCGGAAGATGAGATAACAATCCGGGCGGCCGTGAACAAGCGCGCGGAAATGGAAGGCGCGCTGCGGGAGATGCGGAGACTGGCGCGCGAAGAAGGGGCGAACTATGGCGAAATGGCTGTATTCGTCCGCAAACTGGAGGATTACGATTATCTTGTGCCGGCCCTTTTCCGGGATTACGGCGTACCGTTCTTCCTTGACCGCAAGGCGGGAGAGCTTCACCATCCGCTGGTGGAGTTTATCCGTTCGGCGCTGGACATCGTCCGCCGCCGCTGGCGGTATGAGGATGTGTTCCGCTGCGTAAAGACGGGCTTTCTGCTACCTCTGGACGGCAGCTTGACCAGGGATGATATGGACACTCTGGAGAACTACATCCTTGCCTGCGGCATTCAGGGCTACCGCTGGACTGATGAGAAGTACAAGTGGAAGGCGATCCCAAGCCTTTCGCTGGAAGGCGGAGGGAAGACCGACGCCCGGCTGGTGCCGCTGATGGAAAGATGCCGGGAGGCGGTAACCGCGCCGCTGAAAGCTTTTGAGCAGCGAATTAATAAGAGCCGTAATGGATTGGAGCTGTGCAAGTCGGTATTCGGGCTGCTGGATGACAGCGGCGCCGCGCGGAGGCTGGAATACATGAGCGCCGCAGCGCTGGAAGAAGGAAGACCGCAGGAGGCCCGGGAGCACCGGCAGCTGTGGGGCGCCGTCCTTGATCTGCTGGACCAGATCGTGGAGATGATGGGCGAGGAGACTTTGAGCTTCGACATGTTCGCTGGAATTTTGGAGACGGGGCTTGCCGAGCTGCGGATGGGCTTTGTTCCTCCGGCGCTTGACCAGGTGCTTGTCGGAACGATGGACCGGACGCGGGTCTCGGGAGTCAAGTACGCTTTTTTACTCGGCTTCAACGAAGGGGTCGTACCGGCGCTGTTTCAGGAAGACGGCGTGCTGTCTGAGGCGGAGCGTTCCCTTCTGGAAGGAGCGGGAATGGAGCTTGCGCCCGGGTCTTCCCGCCAAATGCTGGATGAACGCTTTCTGATCTATGAAGCGCTGACTTCGGCTTCCCGCAAGCTGTGGATTAGCTATGCCTGCGCCGATGACGAAGGCAAAGGCTTGCTTCCTTCGGAAATGATCCGCCATTTGCGCCGGATGTATCCGTCTCTAGCCGAGCATCCTTTGCAGAGTCTTCCGATATCGGCTCCGCCCGAGGAGCAACGCGATTTTATCGGCCATCCGGAGCAGACTCTGCGTATGCTGATCGTACAGCTGCGCCAGTGGAAGCAGGGACAGAGTATCCCGCAAATCTGGTGGGAGGTCTATAATTGGTTTGCGGAGAGTACGGTATGGCGTCCGCGGCTGCGGATTTTAATAAGCTCGCTGTTTTACCGCAATCCCGGCATGCCGCTCCAGAGAGCAACAAGCTTCAGGCTGTACGGCGGCTCCACGCTGCGCGGAAGCGTCTCGCGCATGGAGAAGTTCGTCTCCTGCCCGTTCTCCCATTTCGCCTCATACGGCTTGCGGCTCAAGGAGCGCCAGCTGTACAAGCTTCAGGCTCCGGATATTGGGCAGCTGTTCCACGCCGCGCTGAGCACCATGGCGTCGAAGCTGCAGAGCGAGGGACGAAGCTGGGGTGCTCTGACGCCCGACGAATGCCGCAATGAAGCCGTAAAGACGGTGGATATGCTGGCGCCGATGCTTCAGGGAGAGATTCTGAAGAGCTCGAAGCGTTATGGCTATATTGCCCGCAAGCTGAAGAATATTGTCGGACGGGCTTCGGTCATTCTGGGAGAACATGCAAGGAGGGGCAGCTTCGACACCGCTTTTCTTGAGCTGGATTTCGGTCCAGGCAAGCCGCTGCCGCCGCTGCGCATCCCGCTCCCGAATGGCTGCTTGATGGAGGTCGTAGGAAGGATCGACCGCGTCGATACCGCAGAAGGCGAGAACGGAATCCTGCTGAGGGTCATTGACTATAAATCAAGCCGCAAGGATCTTAAGCTGCATGAAGTGTATTACGGATTATCGCTGCAGATGCTGACCTACCTGGATGTGCTGCTGACCTATGCCGAGGAATGGCTGGGGGAGCGTGCGTTTCCGGCGGGAACGCTGTACTTTCACGTCCATGATCCGCTGCTCTCATCACCAAACGGCATGAGCCGGGAGCAGGCGCAGCAGGAACTGCTGAAGCGGTTCAAGATGAAGGGGCTGCTTATGGCGGACCGCGAAGTCATTTCCCTCATGGATACGAGCCTGGACAAGGGGCATTCGAGCATCGTGCCGGTTGCGTTGAAGAGCGACGGAAGCTTTTATAGCAGCGCTTCTGTCGCCACGCCCGAGCAGTGGGACCGTCTGCTGTCTTCCGTAAGAGGGACGATCACGGAGATTGGAACCCGCATCACGGAAGGGGACGTGGCCATCACACCTTACCGGATTCAGCAGGAGACGGCATGCACGTTCTGTTCCTACAGAGCGGTGTGCCAGTTCGACGAGGCCGTGGAAGGCAACGGATACAAGCATTTAGGCAAGCCGGGCAAAGACGCAATCTGGGAGATGCTTTCCCGCAAAGACGAAGGAGGAAACAGACCGTGACCATGCCGGCCAAACCGGAAGGAAGCATATGGAGCGACGATCAATGGCGAGCCATCGCGGAGAGCGGGGACGACATTCTTGTGGCGGCGGCTGCCGGCTCCGGCAAAACCGCGGTGCTCGTCGAGCGGATCATCCGTAAAATCAGCGACGAGGGCAGCGGCTTCAGCGTGGACCGCCTGCTGGTGGCGACATTCACAAAAGCGGCCGCATCCGAAATGCGGCAGCGCATCCGCGAGGCGCTGGACCGCGAGCTTGAAAGTGATCCGGACAACGCCCATTTGCGGCGCCAGCTGGCGCTGCTCGGCAAAGCCTCCATCACGACGCTGCACTCCTTCTGTCTTGAGGTTATACGCCGTTACTATCAGTTGATCCCGCTTGATCCCGGCTTCCGCATTCTGAATGAACATGAAGCGGAGATCATGCGCCAGGAAATCCTAGAGGAACTGTTCGAGGAAAAATATGAAGAAGCCGGCGAGGACGGCGTGTTCGTACAGCTCGCCGACTGGTTCAGCGGAGAACGTACCGATGACGCCGTGCATGCGCTCGTTCAGCGTCTGCATGATTTTGCGCGCAGTCATCCCTGGCCTAAGGAGTGGCTGAGGGAGACGGCGGCGGGCTTCTCGTTGCCGGATACCGAAACCCTGTCGGGCACGTCCTGGGTTCGCAGCATACTCGATGAGGCAAGGCTGGCACTGGCCGCAGCCGCCAGCCAACTGGAGCGAGGACGGCAGATTGCCCTTCAGCCCGGCGGCCCTGCGCCTTACGCCGATAACCTCACAGCGGACCTGGATATGGTTGAAGGGCTGCTGCGGGCTGTGGAAGAGAAGCCCTGGGCTGAGCTGTACGACTTGTTCCGCGGCGTCTCCTTTGGCAAGCTGAAGCCCTGCAAGAAGGATGCGACCGATCCCGCTCTTCAGGAGGCTGTAAAAGGCTTGCGCGATGAAGTGAAGAGCCTGGTCGGCGAGCTTCAGAACTCGCTGTTCGGGCGCCCGGCGGACGTCTTTCTTCGCGAGCTTCACGAAGCGGCTCCGCTGATGAAGGAATTGGCGGAAACGGTGATTCAGTTCGGTGAGCGCTACCTGGCGGAGAAAGCGAGCAAAGGGCTGGTCGATTTCAGTGATCTGGAGCATTACTGCCTGGACATTCTGCGCCACCCCGATTCTACAATAGGGAATTCTATGCCTTCGGACGCCGCGCTGGAATACCGGGCGCAGTTCGACGAGGTGCTGCTTGACGAATATCAGGATACGAACAGCGTTCAGGAAGAGATTGTGCGGCTGATATCGAGGGAAGAGCCGGGCAATCGGTTCATGGTCGGCGATATGAAGCAGAGCATCTACCGCTTTCGCCTCGCGGAGCCGGGATTGTTTCTGGACAAGTACCGCAGCTACGGCAGCAGCCGTTCCGCAGACGGACGCGGCCAGAACGGCCCTGAAACGAACGAATCCGGCGGCATTGAGACGAACGTGACTGAAACCGGAAGGCCGCAAGGAATCGTCATCGATTTGGCGCGCAATTTCCGCAGCCGGATGGAGGTTGTGAACGCCGTCAATATGCTGTTTCGCCAGATCATGAACGAGACGGTAGCTGAAATCGCCTATGACGAGCGGGCGGAACTTGTATACGGCGCAAATTTCCCCTTTGCTGCGGACAAGGGGCCGGATACGTATTTTGCTCCCGAGCTGCTGCTGATCGACAAGGGAAGCTCCAAAGGAACGCCGGAAGAAAGAGCCGAAGACAGTGAAGCGGGGCCGGTGGAAAGCGAATTGATCGAAAGCGAGACCGCGCAGCTTGAGGCCCGGGCCATCGCCCGGCGGATCGCCCGGATGACAGGCATGAACGGCGGCGAGCCGCTGCAGATCTATGACAAGGGCCTTCGGGCCATGCGCCCGGTTGCATACGGCGACATCGTGATTTTGCTGCGGTCCGCGAGCCTGTGGGCTCCGCTGATGCTGGAAGAGCTTCGGCTGGAGGGCATTCCGGCTTACGGGGACCAGAACAGGGGCTATTTTCAGGCGACCGAAGTCGAGGTTATCCTTTCTCTGCTGAAAGTCGTGGACAACCCGCAGCAGGATATTCCGCTGGCCGGAACACTGCGCTCGCCTGTCGTCGGATTGACCGAGGAAGAAATGGCGAAGGTACGCCTTTGCAGCGAAGGCTCGTTCTATGATGCGGTTATTGCGGCTGCCTCGGAAGGAATGGCATCGGGTAGCGCTGGAAGCGCCGGTGATGAGGCCAGAATCTCAGGCGCTGAGGCAGACTCGGATAAAGCTGGCTCCGGAAGCGTCAGCGGATATGAAAGCGGCGGAGCATACGAACTCCGGGGCGGTGCCGAAAATGCGGCGGAGTCAGCCGCAGCCGGTGAGTCGGCAAACGCCGGAATCGCGGTGTCCGGTGAAACGGTGTACGCTACACCGGCGATTTCCGGAAGGCTCCGGGATAAGCTGAACCGGTTTTTGGTGCAGCTCAAGCGCTGGAGAGACGAGGCGCGCCAAGGTGACGTGAGCGGATTGATCTGGCGTATATACGGGGAGAGCGGATACTTGGATTGGGTCGGCGGGCTGCCGGGAGGCGCCCAGCGGCAGAGCAATCTTAAAGCATTGTACGACCGGGCGGTTCAATTCGAGAACGATACCTCGGCCCGCGGTCTATTCCGCTTCCTGGTGTTTATATCCCGGCTTCGCGAGAACGGCGGCGATTTGGGAGCGGCCGGGGGCAGCGGCGAGCAGGGCGAAGGCATCCGGATCATGACTATTCATAAGAGCAAGGGGCTTGAGTTTCCGGTCGTTTTTCTGGCTGGAATGTCCAAAGGCTTCAACCGTCAGGATCTGTACGCTCCGTTTCTAATGCACAAGGAGCTCGGCTTCGGCCCGCGCTTTCTGGAGCGTGAGACTCGGGTCAGTTATCCGACGCTGCCCTACCTCGCCATTGGACGGCGTTCGCGGCTGGAACTGCTGGCGGAGGAAATGCGGGTGCTGTATGTGGGGCTGACACGCCCCCGCGACAAGATGATTCTTGTCGGCACCGTTCGCGATCTGGAGGGCAAAGCGGCGAGCTGGATGTCGTCCAGCGGCGGAGATGAGACGCTGCTTCCCGATCATCTGCTTGCCCGGGGGCGCAGCTATCTGGATTGGATAGGACCGGCATTGATCCGCCACCCCGGCGCGGCGATTTTGCGGAAAATAGCCGGTAAGGAAGGAGCGGCACCGGTTACCCTGCGCGGCGATCTGTCCAACTGGAGCGTAAGCGTTCTGCCATCCTTGGAGCTTGAGACAGGCCTTCATTCAGTCAAGGATGATGGAGAGGACGGGGAAGAAACGAGAATTAAGACGCTTCACGAACTGAGCCGGGGGATGTCGGTTACGGCTTACTCCGGGACAGACGATTCGGCGGCCGAGCGCCTGTCATGGCGTTATCCTTATGAGGCGGCTGCCGGCATTCCGGCCAAAACCTCCGTTACGGAGCTTAAGTCCCTTCTGTCTTTGCAGGAACGGCCCTCGTACGATCTTCTGGAAGAGGGGTTCCCCTTGGCGAAGGAGCGCAGCGCCGCCGCTGCCGACAGCCTGCATTTGCGGCGTCCGAAGTTCATGGAGCAGCGCGGCATTACGCCGGCGGAACGCGGTACGGTGTATCATACCCTCATGCAGCATATCCCGCTGGACGGAGAGGCCGGGCTTGAGGAAGTGAAAGAGACGCTGGAAAGACTGCAGCAGCTCCGTATTTTGACGGAAGAGCAGGCGGCGGCGATCGAGCCGGAGAAAGCGGCGGCTTTTTATGAGCATCCGCTCGGCCGCAGGCTGCTGGCTTCGCCATGGAAGAGAAGGGAAATGCCTTTCAGCTATTTAGTGCCCGCATCTGAAGCTTACCATAGCCTAGAGGCTCTGGGCAGAGCGTCTGCGGAGCTGTCTGGGCAGAGTGGCGCGGTTTCCTCCGTTCTTATCCAAGGGGTGATCGACTGTCTTTTCCGGGAGGAAGGGCGGTTGATCCTGCTGGATTACAAGAGTGATGCGGTTCTGGAGCATCGGGGCGGGCTGGAAGCCCTGAAGGAGAAATACCGTTACCAGCTTAGCCTGTACTCGCAGGCGCTTGGCGATATTTTAGGCGAAGAGGTTGCTGAGGCGTGGCTGTATTTCTTTGACGGCGGTCACGCTGTCCGCGTATAAGCATTTGTGCTGCCGTCAATTTGTGTGACATCCAGACTTGCGCCGGTCATGCGGCGGACTTATCCCAATTAAACTCTCCATGATCGTTGACGGTCCTTTCACTCTGACCGAGTGGACGATTAATAAGGCCCGGCGGCTGGGGGAGATCGGCTTTTTAATGATGATTTGCAAAATCAAAATATGGTGTTGTGATATTTACATTCGCCCGGGTAGGGGCGGGAAAGAGGCGGAAGATGCGGATTTTGCATACGGGCGACTGGCATTTGGGCCGTACGCTGGAAGGAAGAAGCAGGCAGAAGGAGCAGGAGGCGTTCGTTGACGAACTGGTCGCCATTGCCGAGGAGGAACGTGCTGACCTTATTATGATGGCGGGCGACGTCTATGACTCCGTCAATCCTCCGGCTGCAGCTGAGCAGTTATTCTATGAAGCGGCCTCAAGACTTGCGTCGGGCGGAAGGCATCTGGTCGTTATCGCAGGCAATCATGACCAGCCAGAGCGCGTATCCTCCGTATCCCCGCTTGTCTTCGGACACGGCATTACCCTGGTCGGTCTGCCCGCAGCCGATCCGGTGACGGTCCAGATCGCCCGGACCGGGGAAACCGCGCGTATTGCGGCTCTTCCGTACCCTTCTGAAGCCCGTCTTGGCGAACTGCTGGCCGAAGACAGCGACGAAGCCGGTCTGCGGCTCGCTTACAGCGCGCGCGTAGGCCGCCTGATGAAGCTGTTGTCCCGGGAATTCACGACAGGTACGGTCAATTTGGCGATGAGCCATATTTATGTGCTGGGCGGCGTGGAGAGCGACTCCGAGCGCCCGATCCAGGTTGGCGGGGCGTATACGGTCGATCCTTCGGCGCTGGCATGCGGTGCGCAGTATACGGCGCTTGGCCATCTTCACCGTCCGCAGAAGGTCAAGGGAGAAGGGGTCATCCGCTACAGCGGTTCTCCGCTGGCGTACAGCTTTTCGGAGGCGGGCCAGGCCAAGTCCGTGACGATGCTGGGACTTTCGCCGGGAGCGGAGGCGAAGCCAGAAGAAATTCTGCTGCGCTGTGGCCGTCCCCTGGTGGAGTGGGACTGCACGGGGGGGCTGGATGAAGTGTACAAGTGGCTTGACGAGGGCAGAGACGCCAACGCGTTCATTGATCTGAAAATCCGCCTGAGCGAAGCGCTGTCAATGGGAGACATCCAGCGGCTGCGTAAAGCACGGGATGGCATTGTACATATCCGCCCGGTCTACCCGGAGATGGAGCAGGAATTGGAAGCGTCCCTCCGCTCCCGGATGCCGGTACAGGAGCTGTTCAGAAGGTTCTACCAGCGGCAGACCGGAGGAGCGGAGCCGGAAGACAGCCTTGTGGAGCTGTTTTTGGAGCTGGCGGAGGAAGATCGCGACGGACAGGAAGCGGAGGAGACCCAATGAAGCCGATACTGTTAAAGGTGAGCGGGCTGCAGAGCTACCGCGAAAGTCAGGAGATCGATTTCCTCAGCTTATGCGAGACGGGGCTGTTTGGCATTTTCGGACCAACGGGCAGCGGAAAATCGAGCCTGCTCGATGCCATTACCCTGGCGATGTACGGCAAGGTGGAACGTGCCGTGAACGGGACGCAGGGGATCATGAACCATTCCGAGGATACTCTTGCCGTGGCGTTCACCTTCGAGCTGAGCACATCCCACGGGCCGCGCCGCTACCGGGTGGAGCGGAGATTCAAACGGACGGGCGAGCAGTCTGTCAGCAATACGGTGAGCCGTTTCATTGAGATAGGACCGGATGGAGAAACCGTGCTGGCTGACAAGCTTGCGGAGGTGACGCGCTGCGTCGAGGACAAGATTGGGCTTAAAATGGACGATTTTACCCGGGCGGTCGTTCTGCCTCAGGGCAAGTTCGCTGAATTTCTGTCCCTTCGCGGCGTGGACCGCAGACAGATGCTGCAGCGTCTGTTCCACTTGGAACAGTACGGGGACCAACTGGCGCTGAAGCTCAGCCGCCGGGTTAAAGAGAATGAGGCGGCGCTGCGCGCGCTGGAGGCCGAACAGCAGGGGCTGGGCAGCGCCAGAGCGGAGGATGTGCAAGCGGCGGAGGAGCGTCTTGCAGAGGCTGTACGCCATGCTGCGAAGTGCCGCGAGCGCTTGGAGGCGGCGACTCGGCAGGCCGAGCGTTTCGGCAAAATCCGTGAGCTGCAGGAGGAGCGATCCCGCCGGGAGATGAAACTCCTGGAGTTCCGGGCGCAGGAGGCGCAAATTGCCTCGTTGGAGCTGCGGCTGCTTAAGAGCGACGAAGCCGCCAAGATTGCGCCTGCGCTTCAGGCATGGCGCAGCGCGGAAGAGGCCTGGCGCACCCGCGCCGCGTCAGCGGAGCGGCTGGAGGCGCAGCTTGCGGTGTCCGAGCAGGAGGCCGACCGCGCCGCCGAGGCCGAGCAGCAAGCGCAGGAGGCGCTTGCTGCGGAAGAGCCGGCCCTGCGTGAGCGGGAGGGCCGGCTGCGCCAGGCGCTCGAGCTGGAAGCCGAGCTCGCCGGACTGCGCCAGACGCTCGCGGAGTTGGCCGAGCGCCGGAATGTAACCTCCCGCGGGCTGGAAGCCTCGCGGGAGACGCTGGCCCGGGAGCGGGAGCTTTTGGCCAAGGGCCAAAAGCGGCAGCAGGAGCTGCAGCGCAGCCTGCAGCCGCTCGAGGTCCGCTCCCAGGAGCGGCAGGCTCTGCAGGAAGCGATGCAGAGCCTGCAAGGGCTGCGCTCCGCCGAGTCCCTGCGGGAGCAGGCGGAGCGGGAGAAGCGCGAGCGCGCCGCTGCGCTCGGCGCGGTTCAAGGCCGTCTCGCGGAGGCCGAGACGGCAGCTGCGCGGCTGGCCGAAGCGCGCTCGGCCTCCGCGCGGGACGCCGCCCTGCATCTGGAGCGGGCGGCGTCCGCGGAAGAGGCCGCAGCCGCCGTCGCCGGGCGGCTGGAGCAGGCAGGCGCGGCGCTGGAAGCCGCGCTCCGGGAGCGGGAGCTGCACCGGCTGTCGCTGGCGCTGTCCCGCGAGCTGCGGGACGGGGCTCCGTGCCCCGTGTGCGGCAGCGAGCATCATCCGGCGCCGGCATCGCTTAAGGGCGGCGAAGAAGATCAGGCGGAGGAGCGGAAGCTTCAGGACGTGAAAATGCTGACGGCGCGTGCGCTTGAGGCGCGGGGCATGCTGCGGAGCCTGCGGGAGCAGGACCGCGCCTGGCTGGAGCAAGTGTACGGCGAATCCGCCTCCCTCTCCGGCACTCCCGCCGCTGCGGCCGCTTCGCTGGCCGAAATCGGGCAAGCGATCCCCGGCTTAACCGAAATTGCAGCGGCCTCGGGCCAAGCAGCGGTTATAGGGTCATTAACCGCCGAAGACGCAGCTTCTTCCGCATGGCCCGAAGAAGCTGCCGTGGCAGAGCTTGAAGAACAGCTTGCCGCATTGCAGAGCCGCTCGCGGGAATTGCGGCGCCGGGCGGTACAGTGGCAGGAGGAAGACCGGCAGGCGCAGCAGCGTCTGCTCAAGGAAGCTGCCGACACCGAAGCCGCGCGAAGCTGGGAGGCGCAAACGGCCGCCAAGGCGGAGGAACAGCAGCGGCAGCTTACGTTCCTCCGTCAGGAGTGGGAGCGGCGGTTTCCGCAGCTTGCGCCGGGCGAAGCGGAGCACGCCTACCGGGAGCTGCGGCGCAAGGATGAAGAAGCCGAGGAAATCAGGGGCAGGCTGGACATCAGCGTGAAATTTCTGGACGAGAAGAGTGGTTCCGTTCAGCTGCTGCAGACCAGGATCGCTGAGCTGGATAAGGAGCTGGCCGGTTGGACGGCGCAGCATGCGGGCAAAGAGGAGCTGCTGCGCGAGAAAGAGCAGCGGCTGCTGCAATGGACGGAAGGGCATTCCGCCGGTTCTCTACTGGCGGAATGCGAGCGGCGGCTGCAGGAGCTGCAGACAGCCGCAGAGGAAGGCAAGCGCCGTAACCGCGCTGCAGCGGACAGGGCGCAGCAGGATGCCAGAGAGGCGGCGATTGCGCGCCAGGCGGCGGATTCCGCCCGCGAGCACTGCGCCGCTGCGGCTGCGAACTGGGAAGAAAGCCTTGCTTCTTCATCGTTCGCTTCAGCCGCTGAAACCGAAGAAGCGGTGCTGGATGCCGGAGAACGCGAGGCGGCTTCCAGGCGTGTGCGGGCGCACCGTGACGGCGAGGCTGAGGTCAGCGCGCAGCTTCGCCACATCGAAGAGAGGCTCGGCGGCGACGCGGTGACCGAAGACGAGTGGCGGGACTGTGAGCATGAGCTCCGGCAGAGCAAGGAGGACGATGAAGCGGCGCTTCAGGCCAAAGCGCGCGGAGAGCGTGATCTGGAGGATCTGCGGCAGAGACATATCCGCTGGAGTGAGCTGGAAAGCCTGCGCGCCGGGCATGAGAGCCTGCAAAGCCGGCTGTCCAAGCTGCAGTCCTGCCTGCGGGGCAACGCCTTCGTTGAATATATCGCGGAGGAGCAATTGATGCAGGTATGTCAGGCTGCTTCTCAACGTCTGCGCTTCCTGAGCAGACAGCGCTATGCGCTGGAGGTCGACTCCGGCGGCGGCTTTGTCATCCGCGATGACGGAAACGGCGGAGTCAAGCGGCCGGTATCCACTTTGTCGGGGGGAGAGACGTTCCTGACCTCGCTGTCGCTTGCGCTGGCGCTGTCTGCGCAGATTCAGCTTCGCGGGCAGTATCCGCTGCAATTTTTCTTCCTGGACGAAGGCTTCGGTACGCTGGACCCCGAACTGCTCGATACCGTGATTACATCGCTTGAACGGCTGCATAACGACCAGTTGTCGGTTGGTATTATCAGTCACGTCCCGGAGCTCCGGGTAAGGCTTGCCCGGAAGCTGGTTGTGGTCCCTGCTTCACTGGGCGGAGCGGGTTCAAGCATCATTTTGGAAAAAAATTAAAATGGATGGGGTTTGTGATAACTGTCACAGAGACAGTATCACCCCCCTGTTATAATACAGCTAAGCCGACATCATTTGAAACACCTCGGCGGACGTATGGCAGGGAAATTACTCCTTTTCATACGTCCGCCGCCGAATCAGCTTTATCAGCTGTGAAGGGTGTTTCTTTTTTTTTGCCTTTTTGCTAAGTGAATGGAACTTTGTTTTCGCTGTATCTGATACAGCTTTAGCATCGGGAATTTTCCCATACCATGATCCGTATTTTTCCAGGACCCTGAGACGTTGCTTTCGAAAAAGAGCAAATTCCTGTATGATAAATGGAAAGCGACGACGGTCTTGGCTGCGGTTGTTTTGCCAATGGGCCGATAGTACGATTATCGTCAGAGACCGCCCGAGACCACATACGGGAAAGGGTGCTTCAAATATCCTTTAGGAGGAAGCTGCTGTATGGAAACCATTTTTAGCAAAATTATCGAGGGGAGCATTCCCTGCAACAAGGTGTTTGAGAATGAACGTATACTGGCATTTTACGATATCGCGCCTGCCGCGCCGGTGCATGTGCTGATTATTCCCAAGAAACCGATTCCGTCGATGAACGAGGTGGCTCCCGAGGACTTGCCGTTGATCGGAGAAATGCACAGTGTGGCACAGCAAATCGCCAAGGAACTGGGCATTGCGGAAACCGGGTATCGTCTGATTAATAACTGCGGACCGGACAGCGGTCAGGCGGTTCCACATCTGCATTATCATCTTATTGGGGGAGCGAAGCTGGGCGCGCTGATCGGCAATTCTACATCCCACGCTTAAGAGAGTGAACAAGAAATATACGCTCATTTGCGAAAAAAGAATGGGATTAAGGTTGACACTCTATTTCGGTTTGACCTATAATGAAATTTGATGAACCGTGTTATGCTCTTGGACGGTCTGGTCGGAGGGAGGGAAAACTGGTGTCTGAAACGAAAGTTCGCAAAAACGAGACAATTGATGCTGCACTTCGTCGCTTTAAACGTTCCATCGCTAAAGATGGCGTCTTGGCTGAGGTGAAGAAACGCAAGCATTATGAAAAGCCAAGCGTTAAGCGCAAGAAAAAGTCCGAGGCTGCTCGTAAGAGAAAGTTTTAGGAGGATTACCCAAGCATGAATCTTAGCGAACGATTGAACGAAGATATGAAGCAGGCGATGAAGAGTAAGGACAAGTTCAGACTCTCCACGATTCGAATGGTTCGTTCGACGATAAAGAATCTTGAAATAGATTTGAAAAGAACATTAGACGACAACGAAGTGCTTGATATCCTTAGTCGTGAAATCAAACAGCGCAAAGATGCCCTCCAAGAATTTGAAAAAGCGGGTCGTGACGAGCTTGCTGCAAGCAATAAAGCAGAAATCGAGATTATAGCACAATATCTTCCCGAACAGCTTTCCGAAGAAGAAATTAAGGTAATTGTACAGCAGACCATCCAGGAAACCGGTGCTTCTTCGAAAAATGATATGGGCAAGGTGATGAGCGCGCTGATGCCGAAAGTCAAAGGCCGCGCTGACGGTAAACTCGTGAACCAGGCGGTTCTGCAATTTCTGCAATAACATAAGTTGAACACCCCTACAGAAGGGGTGTTTTTCTTTTTTTGCATAAGTTCGGGTTTGGCGGCAAGCTGGACGCAAAGTCCTTGAAACGCATAACCCTTCAATCCCGTAGTAACATTGTATATCCGTATTTTATATTATCCGGAAAAATGATCGAAACTAGCTTATGTAGATCGGAGGGATATGTTGTGACGGGTTTGCGAAAAATCGCTCTGGCCGCCTTCGCTCTGTTCCTGCTGCTGTTCGTTCCGCTTGTAACGGTCCAGGCCGCCGGCGCTTCAGCCTCAGCGGCTGCTGGCAGCGAATTAAACCAAGGCCCGGTATTTATTCTGCCCGTGGATCAGGAGATCGAGCGGGGACTGGAGAGCTTCCTGAAGCGGGGATTCCAGGAAGCGGGCAAATACGGTGCCAAGCTGATTGTGCTGGAAATCGATACGCCCGGCGGACTGGTGAACAGCGCGGAACAAATAGGGGCAATGGTCCGGGAGAGCGAAATTCCTACCCTTGCTTTCATTGAAGGTGATGCAGCATCGGCCGGCAGCTATATTGCGCTGAATGCCAAAAAAATCGTAATGAAGCCCGGCAGCATGATCGGGTCGGCTTCACTTGTGGACGGGAGCGGTCGAAGCGTGGATAATGCCAAGCTGGTCTCGTTCTGGAAGTCGAAAATGGCGGGAGCGGCGGCGCTGAATGGACGCGATCCGGATATCGCGGCCGGAATGACGGATATCAATATGGTCGTCGACAAGCCTGAACTGGGCGTCCATAAGAGCAAGGGAGAGATTATCGCTCTGACCAGCGATCAGGCGCTGAAAGCGGGCTACGCCGACGCTGTCAAGGATTCGCCGGAGGAAGCGGCAGCATGGATGGGTTATTCAACCGATGACATTTTCCGAGTGCAGCATACCGGTGCGGAAAAGCTGTCGCATTTTCTGACCCACCCCGCCGTCATGACCGTTCTGCTGTTTATTGGGATCGCCGGAGTGGTCATCGAGCTGCTTGTACCCGGATTCGGGATTCCGGGCATCCTGGGAACACTAGCCTTCGTCCTGTATTTCTTCGGCAACTATGTGGCGGGATTTGCCGGTGCGGAGACTTGGCTACTGTTCATCATTGGCCTCGCTCTGATGGTGCTTGAGCTGTTCGTTCCGAGCTTCGGTATTTTGGGGGTTCTGGGCTCTATCAGTCTGATTGCGGGCGTTGTTAGAGCCGCCTACAGCTTTACGCATGCGCTGTTCAGCTTGGGCATTGCTTTTGCTGCCGCCGTGGTGGTCATTATCATTGTTGCGGTAGCCTTCAGGGACCGGGGCATCTGGAATCGGTTTATTCTCAGCGAAAGCTTGAGCAAGGAGCAGGGTTTCATTCCTACCCCCGAGAAACTGGATCTCGTAGGCCAGAGAGGAGTAAGCATCACACCGCTTCGTCCGGCAGGCACGGCGCTAATCGCAGACGAACGTCTTGATGTGGTCACGGAAGGCGGATTCATCGGTGTGAATACTCCCATTTCCGTTGTCAAAGTGGAAGGCGGCAGAATTGTGGTGAAGGAAATCCGGGAATAAGGTAAACTCATGGAAGTGTTAGTGTATTTTCAATATTTATAGGCAGAAAGGGTAGATATAACAATGGAAGCATCCTTAATAACCATCCTGCTGATCGCTGTGGTCGTGATCATTGCTCTGAGCATCTTTCTAAGCTTCTTTCCGGTTATGCTGTGGATTTCCGCTCTGGCGTCCGGTGTTAGAATCAGCATTATTACACTGGTCGCCATGCGGCTGCGCCGTGTAACGCCAAGCCGGATCGTTAATCCTTTGATTAAAGCGACCAAGGCGGGCCTCGGTCTTAACATCAACCAACTGGAAAGCCACTATCTGGCGGGGGGCAATGTCGATCGTGTCGTCAATGCGCTGATCGCCGCGCAGCGGGCCGATATTCCGCTGGAATTCACCCGGGCGGCTGCGATTGATCTGGCCGGACGCGATGTGCTGCAAGCGGTACAGATGAGCGTTAACCCGCGCGTAATCGAGACGCCTACCGTGGCTGCCGTTGCCCGCGATGGGATCGAAGTCAAGGTCAAGGCGCGCGTTACCGTTCGCGCCAATATCGACCGGCTCGTCGGCGGCGCCGGTGAGGAGACGATCATCGCCCGTGTCGGCGAGGGTATCGTAACGACGGTAGGTTCAAGCAATTCGCATAAGGATGTTCTGGAGAATCCGGACTCGATCTCCCGCACCGTGCTTCAGAAAGGGCTCGACGCCGGAACGGCTTTTGAAATTCTCTCGATCGACATTGCGGATGTGGATGTAGGCAAGAACATCGGCGCCTACCTGCAGACGGAACAGGCTGAAGCCGACAAGCGGATCGCCCAGGCGAAGGCCGAGGAACGCAGAGCGATGGCCGTTGCGCAGGAGCAGGAAATGAAGGCCCGCGTCGTCGAAATGAAAGCCTTGGTCGTCGAATCCGAATCCCAGGTGCCGCTGGCTATGGCCGAGGCGCTTCGCGGAGGTCAAATCGGCGTGATGGATTATATGAATCTGAAAAATATCGAAGCCGATACCCAGATGCGCGGTTCGCTCGGCAAGATGGGCGATCAGGATAACGACGGTTCCAAGAATAAATAATGAACACAACGAGTAGGGGAGATGAGACCCCATGAGCTGGATTTATGTCATTGCGGTTATTATTTTCGCGATTGTGTCCCAAGTAAACAAGGCGAACAAAAATAATAACAAAAACAGAAGATCCCCTCGAGGCGGAATGCCGCCCTTTGGCAGCGGTCCGGGCGAGGGGCCCCTGCGCCGACCAAGATCCGGCCATCCGGATTCCGGAAGAGCGGCCGAGCCACGTAACAGCGGCTTCCCGGTTCCCGCTTCATCCTCCCGGCAGCCGGAACCGCAGATGGACGAGAGCCGTGAACCGGGTATGGCGCCTGCGTTTCCAGAGCCTGCTCTGTTCCCGACTCCCGATTACATGTCAGGGGAAGGGATGTCGATGGAGCAGCCCGAAGAAGCGGACGGAGTCGAGGTCCGGCAGGAACGTATGCGGCTGGAGCTGGAACGTGTACACCGCGCTCTGGACCGGATCTCGGACGATATGGGAGGAGACGGCGGAGCCGGGCCGAAATCCCGTTCGTCAGCGCCGTCCATGCAGAGATCGCCTTCTCTTAGCGCAGGCAGCGATCTTCGCAGCGGACTCATCTGGGCGGAAATTCTCGGCCCTCCGCGCGCCCGCAGGCCCATGAGCTCCCGGCGTAACGGCCATTTGTAAGTAATGAACGAAGATGTATCCTAACGGGTGTATCGTTCGCAAAATGAAGAGCTCGTCAGCCTATTTTAGGAATGGCGAACTTCTATTGCGGCGGTCTCCCGTTTTTCCTTTTTTGGCAGACTCCTTTCCATTGAATTCAAACCGCCCGCTCTCATAAATAAGCGTCTTACCGCATAAGGTGTACAGTAAAGGAAGGGGGAGCGTCTACTTATGACCCGGATTGGCCGCAGTCTGCGGGGATGGACAAACGGGATGCTGGATTTGCCGCAGGATCTGCTAAGCGACCTGCCCCGGATCACCCTTATCGGCAACAAGGAAATGGTCATTGAGAACCATAGAGGCGTGCAGAATTTTTCCCCCGGACAGCTGACGCTCGCGCTTTCGAAAGGATCGCTGGAAATTGCCGGAGAAGGCCTTGTCATCACTTCCATTCTGGGAAGGGAACTGACGGTGGAGGGCGTGATCGGGGAAATCAGATATAAGGAAAGCGGGGAGAAGCGATGAAGGAACCGCCACTGTCATGGCTGCGGGGGACTGTTGTGCTGCATATTTCCGGGAAACGGGTGGAAGGGCTGATTAACGCCGTTACCGAGGCCGGAATTGTCATATGGAATGTAAAAGCGACCGGAAGCGGGGTAAATCTGCGGCTGCTGCTGGACGATTTCTATGCTCTCCGGCCACTTTTGAAGCAGACAGGCTGCAGAATGCATATTACGGGACGGATCGGACTGCCGTTCGTGGCGGCCAGGTTGTGGAAGCGGAAGTTTTTTGCCGCAGGTCTGGTGCTGTTCGGCATTATTCTGGTGCTGCTGTGTTCTCTCGTCTGGAGTGTTCGGGTGGAGGGGAATAAGCGGCTGGCTTCGGAGGATGTGCTGGATGCCGCGCGGCAGGAAGGGATTTACCCTTTCCAGTGGATATGGCGTATGGGTTCTCCGGACAAGCTCTCCAAGCACCTGGCGGCGCGGCTCCCGGGCGTATCCTGGGTTGGGATTGAGCGTAACGGAACAGCGGTGAACATTCAAATCGTTGAAGCCGCGCTGCCGGAAAAAAAGCCGATTAACAGTCCCCGTCATCTCATCAGCCGAACCGATGCGGTTATCACCGATATCTACGCCGAGCAGGGCAGGCCCGTCGTTCAGCGCAACGCGAGAGTGAAAAAGGGCGAAATCCTTATTTCCGGAGTTCTAGGCGATGAGGCCAATAGACAGGCGGTTGTTGCCAAAGGAGAAGTTAAGGGGCTGGTGTGGCATGAGTATGATATAAAGGTTCCGCTGCAAAAAAAGAATACCGCTTATACCGGGGAGCGGAAGGATAAAAGCTATTTTGTTCTTGGCAAATGGGCGGTTCAGCTATGGGGTTACGGCAAATCGCCTTTTGAAGAGTCGCGCACGCTGACCGAGCTTGATCCGCTGACCTGGCGTAATATCCGGCTGCCGATCGGCTGGATGACAGAGAAAGAAATGGAAGTCAAGGAGACTCGGGAAACGCTGACGCCGGAGGTAGCGAAGCAGGCGGGTCTGACTCTGGCGGAGGCTGATATTGCGGCCCGCTATGGCAGCGATAGCGTCATCAAAAGCCAAAAAATTTTGCATGAGAAGAAAGAGAATGGTAAAGTTTATATGAAAGTGCTTTTTGAAGTGGAAGAGAGAATTACGGAGGAGCTTCCGATAGTATACAACCAAGGAGAATGAGGCTATTTGTCAGATAAGACTGCAAACATACAGATATCTTTACAAAATGCGGGAGAAGCGCTGGCGCTTTTCGGCCCGCAGGACAGCTTTTTAAAGCTGATTGAGAGAGAAATCCCCGCCCGTATCGACTCGCGTGAGGCGGAACTTACGGTACATGGCGGCGAAAGGGAAGTGGACATGCTGGCACAGCTGTTCCAGTCGCTGCTCTCCCTTGTTCGAAGCGGTTATATTCTAAGCGAGCGAGACGTGCAATATGCAGTGGAGCTGGCGAAGGATTTTCGCGCCGATCAGCTGCTGGATCTGTTCAAAGGCGAAATTACCACGACCTTCCGCGGCAAACCGATCCGGGTCAAGACGATTGGACAGAAGCATTATGTAACGACAATCAAGAAACGGGATATCGTATTCGGCATCGGTCCGGCGGGAACCGGAAAGACGTATCTTGCCGTTGTGCTTGCTGTTGCCGCTTTGAAGGAAGGATCGGTCAAACGCATTATTCTGACCCGTCCGGCGGTGGAAGCCGGCGAGAGCCTGGGCTTTTTGCCTGGAGATTTGCAGGAGAAGGTAGACCCGTATCTCCGGCCGCTGTATGACGCTCTATACGACGTAATGGGACCTGATCAGGTTGCCAAAGCTCTGGAGCGCGGGTTGATCGAAATTGCGCCTCTGGCTTACATGCGCGGGCGCACGCTTGACGATTCGTTTATTATTCTCGATGAGGCGCAAAATACGACGCCGGAGCAGATGAAGATGTTCCTGACCCGGCTCGGCTTTGGCTCGAAGATGGTTATTACGGGCGACGTAACCCAAATCGATCTGCCTCGGGGAAAGAAATCGGGTCTTATTGAGGCCAATACGGTCTTATCCTCGATTGAGGAGATCGGGTTTGTCTATTTTGCGGAGCAGGATGTAGTTCGGCATTCCCTGGTGCAGAAAATCATCGTTGCCTATGATCGCTCAGCCGAAAACCTTGAATAAAGGGGACTGTCACCATGGCTTCAAAGCAACCGTCCAAATTCAGCGGATTCACATACAATGTGAGCGGATGGAAGTATAGCAGAGCGACTCGCTATGCTCTATTTCTGCTTCTCGGTATCCTAATTTATTTCAGTCTGGCGCCGGACCTGCTGCCTAAACGGTACGACATCAAGGAAAACACGCTCAGCGCCAAGGAGATAACGGCGCCTAAGCAGATTAAAGACACTAAGGCAACGTTGAAGGCACAGGAACAAGCGGCTGAGAATGTGCCGAAGAAATATCAGATTATTCCGATCCGGGCGGAGAATCTCGTAACCTCTCTGCTGGACCGGATCGACCGTCTCAATCAGGACGACACCATTTCCCAAAGCGACAAGACCTCCATTTACCGGGAGGAGATTCCGCAGCGGGCCAATGATTTCATATTGAGTTTTGTTGCGTCCAGCCGGAGCAGCGGAACCTATTCGGATAATCTTTTGAATGAAATGCAGTCGAAGATTAAGGAGCAGGTCTATTCCATACCGGAAGAAACGTTTATCAAAATACCGCGGCTGACCTCGCAGGACATCATCGAGATGAAGCCCGTGGCGAGGGATATTGTCAGCAGGCTGATGAATGACCAGATTGCCGATGCCGACGCTGCGCGCGCCAAGGTGGCGGAGCAGGTTAGCATCAGTTCGCTCTCTCAGCGAACGGCACGCGAGGTGGTGCAGGAGCTCGCCCGTCTGGCGATCACGGCCAATAAATTCTATGATGAGGACGCCACCAAAGAAGCGGAAGTGCAGGCCCGGGAAAATACGCCGCCCGTCTATATCGAGCAGGGCGAGGTGCTTGTCAAGAAAGGCGAGCCCATTACGCCTGAATTGTATCAGCTGCTAGATGAGAACGGGCTGCTGCGCAGCAATGTCGATTATTGGCCTCAGCTTGGACTGCTCATCCTTGCGGCGTTTTTTTCAATCGGTCTGCTGATGTTTATCCGGCTGTCCGGCCCATCCGGCTCTTCTGGATTTAAGTACAATAATTCACAGCTTCTGATGCTGGTGCTCGTCTTTCTAATCACGATTATATCCTTGCGGCTGACTGCCTTTCTGCAGAGCGATATGCGGCCATTTATAGGCTTTTTGGCGCCGGTCGCCATCGGGGCGCTGCTGGTCGCGCTGCTGCTCGATATGATGCTTGCCTATTTCTGCTCCATTTTGTTCGCCCTATTGGCAAGCGTTATTCTGAATGTGCAGCAGAATACGATTTTTGATTTCAACTATGGTTTCTTTACGCTGGTCGTTTCGTATGTAGCCTTATTTGCCACCCATCGGGCGGGACAGCGCACGACGCTGCTGAAAGGCGGCATCATGGTCTGTCTATTCGGCTCGCTGACCGTCTTTATGACGAACCTGCTGGGGAACGGCGCATGGCAGCAGATTCATACGCTGTATGCCATCGGTTTCGCTTTTGCCGGCGGATTGGTGACCGTTGTGCTGGTTATCGGCCTTATGCCTTTTTTTGAGTCGACATTCGGTATTCTGTCTGCGCTCAAGCTGGTCGAGCTGTCCAATCCGAACCATCCGCTGCTGCGGAAACTGCTGACGGAAACGCCGGGGACTTATCATCACAGCGTAATGGTCGGCAACTTGTCGGAGGCGGCGGCAGAGGCGATCGGAGCGGACGGCCTGCTCTGCCGGGTCGGCTCGTATTATCATGATATCGGCAAGACGAAGCGCCCGTTCTATTTTATCGAGAATCAGAACAATATGGAGAATCCGCATGATTCCATCGATCCCAAGCTGAGCAAGTCGATTATTATCGCGCATGCGCGCGACGGGGTGGAAATGCTGAAGGAGTACAAGCTTCCCAAGCCGATCAGAGATATCGCGGAGCAGCATCATGGAACGACTTTTTTGCATTATTTTTATCATAAAGCGCTGCGGCTGGCGGAGGAAAAAGGGGTAGAGCCCGATTTCACCGAAGATGATTTCCGTTACCCCGGTCCGAAGGCCCAGTCCAAAGAGTCTGCGGTAATCGGTATTGCCGACAGCGTGGAGGCGGCCGTTCGTTCCCTTCGCAGCCCCACAGTAAACCAGGTGGAGACGATGATCGAGAAGATCATCAAGAGCCGGCTGGACGATCATCAATTCGATGAATGCGATCTGACGCTGAAAGAGCTGGACATTGTCGCCCGGACGCTGAAAGAAACAGTGATGGGCATTTTCCACTCGCGAATTGAATATCCGGAGGAAGCGAAAAAGCCGAAAAAAGAGGAAGGGGCCGTTGAATAGCATGAGCCTGCAGCTGGTTTGGAGTAATGAGCAAGAAGAAATGGAAATCGACGATCGGCTGATCTCGCTGCTAGAAAGCATCCTGGAAAAAGCGGGTAAGCTGGAAGGGATCGACACCGGCGAGGTGGATCTGACCTTTGTCGACAATGAGCGGATTCATGAGCTTAATAAGGAGTATCGCGGCATCGACCGGCCCACCGATGTGCTGTCCTTCGCGCTGAACGAATCCGCCGAGGATGAACTCGAAATCGTCTATGAAGTTAGCGAGGATGAAGCGGAGGAGCTTCCCGACATGCTTGGCGATATTATTATATCCGTTACCCGGGCCAAGGAGCAGGCAAACGATTATGGACATTCGCTGGAGCGGGAGCTGGGATTTTTGTTCGTGCACGGATTTCTGCATCTGCTCGGATACGATCATCAGGATGAGGCTTCCGAGGCGGAAATGATGGGCAAGCAGGAGCAGGTGCTGTCGCAGGTAGGGTTGACCCGCTGATGCCCAAAAATACGGCGGTAGGCCCCAAACGTTTCTGGAAGTCGTTCTGGTATGCGGCCCAGGGGCTTAGACAGGCCTTCCGGACCGAAATGAACATGAAGGTGCATACCTGCTTTGCCGTCGTCGTACTGCTGTTCGCCACACTGCTGCGTGTACCGCCTGGAGATTGGATGCTGCTTCTGCTCGCGATCACGCTCGTGCTGGCAGCCGAGCTGATCAATACGGCGATTGAGTCGGTCGTCGACCTTGTGTCGCCGGAAGTTCACCCCCTGGCTAAAGCGGCGAAGGATACCGCTGCCGGAGCTGTGTTTCTGGCGGCCGTGTTTGCCGTCATTGCAGGCATCTATGTTTTTTATCATCCGGTGATAGACTGGATTACAGCACTTATGTCATAATCGGAATACAACTTATAGATGGAAAAGGCGGATAAGCCGTTGGGCGGTTCCGCCATCTTTGTCTTTGTTCCGCTTTTTTAACCGTATTAGCGAGCATATTCCCGGATAATATACCAAAGATGAACTTACAGGAGGACCCAATTATGGATTCCAATACGCTGCTGCAAGAGGCGATCAAAGCCCGCTCCAAAGCATATATCCCATACTCCCGCTTCGGCGTAGGAGCCGCTCTGCTGGATCAGGACGGTCAGGTTCATCATGGCTGCAATATCGAGAACGCCGCTTACAGTGTAACCAATTGCGCCGAGCGCACCGCTCTCTTCAGCGCTATGGCCCAGGGCCATAAACGAGGCAGCTTTAAAGCGCTTGCCGTTGTAGGCGATACCGACCTGCCGATTACGCCTTGCGGCGCATGCCGGCAAGTCATCGTTGAGTTATGCGATCCCGACATGAAAATCATCCTGGGCAATATAAAAGGGGACATTCGCGAAACAACCGTACGCGAGCTGCTTCCCGGCGCTTTCGGCCCAGATGAATTAAAGCAGGGACAGGCCCCCAGCGTAAGTGCGTAAGCGAAGCGGCGAGCCGCCAGCGGTTGTCTGCACGCAGTAGCAGGGCCCCCGCCGCAGAAGGTGCACGTGTTCGCGCAAGCGTAAGCGAAGCGGCGAAGCCGCCAGCGGTTGTCCGTACGCAGTAGCAGGGCCCCCGCCGCAGAAGGTGCACGTGTTCGCGCAAGCGTAAGCGTAGCGGCGAAGCTGCCAGCGGTTGTCCGCACGCAGTAGAAGGGCTCCCGCCGCCGAAGCACGCACGTGTTCGCGCAAGTGTAAGCGAAGCGGCGAGCCGCCAGCGGTTGTCTGCACGCAGTCTCTTAGCACACGCACGCACATCACTCTACGATCCGCTCTTCCCGCGCCAACCTAAGCGGGTGACCGCAGGGAACGTAAGCGTGTCATCGCTGCACCCCCCTTTTAACGCTCCAACCGTGGCAGGCACGCCCAGTTCCGGGTGTCCAGAGGGCGGGGCCCTTGGGGTCCCCCTTGGCTAAGGGGGATTTAGGGGGATCGAAAGGTTGGATTTAGGGGGATCGAAAGTTTGGATCGAAATTTTTAAAAAGGAGAACTCACATATGAAATTCAGATCAGGCTTTGTCGCCATCATCGGCAGGCCCAACGTAGGCAAATCAACCCTGATGAATCAGGTCATCGGGCAGAAAATCGCCATTATGTCGGACAAGCCGCAGACGACACGTAACAAGATTCACGGCGTATACACGACGAACGATTCGCAAATCGTCTTCCTCGATACGCCCGGCATCCATAAACGCCAATCCAAGCTGGGCGATTACATGAACCAGACGGCGATGAGCACGCTCGGAGAAGTGGAGGCGGTGCTGTTTCTGATTGACGC
Organism: Paenibacillus durus ATCC 35681; assembly: GCF_000993825.1. Taxonomy (NCBI): domain Bacteria; kingdom Bacillati; phylum Bacillota; class Bacilli; order Caryophanales; family Paenibacillaceae; genus Paenibacillus; species Paenibacillus durus. The sequence continues at coordinate 3,267,271 of NZ_CP011114.1, read as the reverse complement.
CGCAGAGGGTCTTGGCGGAGGCGACCGTTTTATCGCCGAGCAGCTTCAAGGTCTGAAGACGCCGGTCATTCTGGTGATGAACAAGATCGACAAGCTGGAACCTGAAGCGCTGCTGCCGCTGATTACGGAATACAGCAAGCTGCATGATTTTGCCGAGATCGTTCCCATTTCAGCTAAGGTAGGCAGCAATGTAAATACACTGCTGGAGCAGCTGCAGAAATACCTGCCGGAGGGTCCGCAGTATTATCCGGAGGATCAGGTGACCGACCATCCGGAGCAATTTGTTATCGCCGAGCTGATCCGCGAGAAGATCCTGCATCTGACCCGCGAGGAGGTGCCGCACTCCATTGCGGTCGCTATTGAGGATATGCGGGCGGAGCCGAACGGAGTGGTGCATATCTCCGCGGTTATTTTTGTTGAGAGGGATTCGCAAAAAGGCATTATCATCGGCAAACAGGGCGCTATGCTGAAGGAAGTCGGCAGAAGAGCCCGTACCGATATTGAGAACCTGCTGGGGTCCAAGACGTTTCTGGAGCTTTGGGTAAAGGTGAAAAAAGACTGGCGCAATCAGGAGCGCGTGCTGCGCGATTTGGGCTTCCATAAGGATCAGTGATCTTCACCGCAAATGACTGCCAGTAATTGCAAGGATAGAACCCGTCTCATCGCACATCCTACTTTAGGAAGACATCGTGTTTTGCGAAGGGGGATAAATACGAATGCGAGATTTTTCGTGGAAGTATTTTGCAATGACTGGTGATGTCGATGCCTATCTGCTGTACCGGGCAGCGGGAGAACCGCTGAGTCCGGCGGCCGAGACAGCGGCGGAAGAAGAGCAGGTCTATGACGAAGAAGCAAAGTAAGAACTGGTTGCTTGCCGAGTGGTTGGGGGAAGAGGCATGCTACACAGGGTGGAAGGGATCGTCATCCGCAGTATGGACTACGGCGAGGGGAATGCAATCATTACGCTTTGCACCGAGAACGCGGGCAAGATAGGAGTGCTGGTCCGTGGAGCCAAAAAGGTAAAAAGCCGCCATGCTGCTCTGATCCAGCCGTTTACGCTCGGGCAATATGTTTTTTTCCGAAATAACGGAGGACTGGGTACGCTGAATTCCGGCGAGATAATCAGCTCCCATCATTCGATCAGGGAGGATCTGGTTACAGCCGCCTACGGCTCTTATGCCTGTGAGCTTTTGGACCGGGTGCTGCATGACGAGGAGACGGGCAGCTTTTGGTTCCGGCAGCTGTCGGCCTGCCTGAATGCGCTGGAGGAAGGCAAGGAACCGGGAGTCATTATTAATCTGTTTGAGATGAAAATACTTCAAGCGGCCGGCTACGGTCCGCAACTGGATTCCTGCATCGCCTGCGGGCGCGAGAAGGCGGACGAAGAACTGCTGCTCAGCCCGCGGCTGGGCGGCGCTCTGTGCCGCAGCTGCCGTCATAATGACCCGCCGGCATTGGAAGTGTCGCCCCGCGCGCTGAAGCTGCTGCGGCTGTTCGCCGCGCTTGATCTGACCCGTCTGGGCAATGTGGACGTCAAGGAGAGTACGCGGGAAGAATTGAAGAAAATCATGCGGGCGTTCATGGATACCCAACTGGGGCTCCGGTTAAAGTCGCAAAATTTCCTGGATCAGCTGGATAAATACAATATTTGACGAAAGCCGGATTTTCCGTTAATATAGGAACAGTCTCTTCTTGTTGGAATATGCCTTATCAAGGCAAATAACGAGAAGGCCGCCGCTGGCTGAAGCCGGCAGGCATGTTGAACGGGAAAGTAGTGAACGATTGCTTGAAATAGCGAGCCGGGGACGGTGGGAGCCCGGTGCGGCAGCGCTCATGAAACGGCACCCGGGAGTGCGGAGGCGGCAGCATGAAAAGTGGATTTCGTCATCACCGGCATCAGTCAGTGAAGAGCGGAATCAAGTAGGGTGGAACCGCGGGAGTACATGAACAGCTCTCGTCCCTATGTCTGAATTTCAGGCATGGGGGCGGGAGCTTTTTGGTCTGGAACGGAGAATATCTTATCTTCCTTCCGGAATAGAGGAGCGCCGCCTCCATCGCAGGACGTTATGCCGGGCATTGTATCGGTTGGTCTTCAGGGACCGCAAATCCGGCAGCTCTCAAAATTAACGCGAAGGAGTCGGTAGCATGAATTTTCAGCAGATGATTTTGACGCTGAATGAGTTCTGGTCGAAGCAGAACTGCATTATCGTTCAGCCGTATGACACGGAAAAAGGCGCGGGCACGATGAACCCGATGACATTCCTGCGCTCCCTCGGACCCGAGCCGTGGAAGGTCGCTTATGTCGAGCCGTCACGCCGTCCCTCGGACGGACGCTATGGAGAGAACCCGAACCGTCTGTATCAGCATCATCAATACCAGGTTATTATCAAGCCGTCCCCGGATAATATTCAGGAAATTTATCTGGACAGCCTGAAAGCGCTGGGGATTGATCCGCTGCAGCACGATATCCGGTTCGTTGAGGATAACTGGGAGAATCCGTCGCTCGGCTGCGCGGGACTCGGCTGGGAGGTATGGCTGGACGGAATGGAAATTACGCAGTTCACCTATTTCCAGCAGGTGGGCGGCATTGAGACCAGCCCGGTTTCAGTTGAAATCACTTACGGCATGGAGCGTCTCGCTTCCTATATCCAGGAAAAGGAGAACGTGTTCGATCTGGAATGGGTCGACGGCTTGACCTACGGCGACGTGTTCCATCAGCCGGAGGTGGAGCATTCCACATATACCTTCGAAGTGTCGGATGTCAAAATGCTGTTTAACCTCTTCAACACCTATGAAGAGGAAGCGCGGCGGGCGATGGACCGCCATCTCGTCTTCCCGGCTTATGACTATGTGCTGAAATGCTCGCATACGTTCAACCTGCTGGATGCGCGGGGTGCAATCAGCGTAACGGAGCGTACGGGCTTCATTACAAGAGTGCGCAATCTGGCCCGCCAAGTGGCGGCAACTTTTGTAGAGGAGCGCGAGAAGCTCGGCTTCCCGCTGCTGAAGAAAGAAGGTGTTCAGCTTGGCTAAGGATCTGCTGTTTGAAATCGGGCTGGAGGAAGTTCCGGCACGCTTTATCCGGGCGGCGATGGAGCAGCTTCAGGACAGAATGACCAAATGGCTGGACGTATCCCGCCTGAAGCACGGAGAAGTGCAGTCGTTCGCAACGCCGCGCCGTCTGGCCGTTCTTGTGAAGGATGTAGCCGAGAAACAGGCGGACGTCAGTGAAGAAGTCAAAGGCCCTTCCCGCAAAATCGCACTGGACGCGGCCGGCGAGTGGAGCAAAGCGGCGCTTGGATTTGCCCGCAGCCAGGGCGTATCTCCCGAACAGTTCACTTTTAAGGAAGTGGGCGGGGTCGAATATATATACGCCACCAAGAGCAGCGAAGGCGTGGACACGTATTCCCTGCTCGCGGAAGGCTTGACCGGAATCGTAAGCGCCATGACGTTCCCAAAAAATATGCGCTGGGGAGCGTACGATTTCAAGTTCGTTCGTCCGATCCGCTGGCTGGTCGCGCTGTACGGCAGCGACATTGTCGATTTTGAGATTACGGGCGTCAGAACAGGCAATGTCAGCCGCGGCCATCGGTTCCTTGGACAGGAAGCAGTTATCGGCCAGGCGGCCGATTATGCGGAAAGCCTGCGCACCCAGCACGTTATTGCCGATGTGAAGGAACGAGAGACTCTGATTCTCGAGCAAATCAACAAGCTGGCTGTGGATAAAAACTGGAAGATCGCAATCAAGGAAGACCTGCTGGAAGAAGTGCTGTTCCTGGTGGAAACGCCGACAGTACTGTTCGGCACGTTCGATCCGGCTTACCTGAATATTCCGCAGGATGTGCTGATTACATCGATGCGCGAGCACCAGCGCTATTTCCCTGTGCTGGATGCCGAAGGCAAGCTGCTTCCATATTTCGTAACCGTCCGCAACGGCAATGCCGATCATCTCGAGACGATCGCCAAAGGGAACGAGAAGGTGCTGCGCGCCCGTCTGTCCGATGCGAAGTTCTTCTATGAAGAAGATCAGAAGCTGAAGATTGAGGATGCCCTCGCCAAGCTCGAAAACATCGTTTATCATGAAGAGCTCGGCAGCGTTGCCGACAAAGTCCACCGCATCCGTCAGATCGCGGACAGTCTGGCAGGCAAGCTGCAGACAGCGCCGGAAGTGGCGGCGAAAGTAAGCCGTGCCGCGGATATTTGCAAATTTGATCTCGTAACCCAGATGGTATACGAATTTCCGGAGCTTCAGGGAACGATGGGCGAGGATTATGCGCGCAAAGCGGGCGAGGACGAGCAAGTGGCCAAGGCGATCTTCGAGCACTACCAGCCGCGTTTTGCCGGAGACGCCATTCCGTCCACGGAAGCCGGGGCGATCGTCAGCATTGCCGACAAAATCGACACGATCGTCGGCTGCTTCTCGATCGGTATTATTCCTACCGGCTCCCAGGACCCTTACGCGCTGCGCCGCCAGACGGCGGGCATTGTACAGATCGTGCTGGAGCGGAAGCTGCCGGTCGGTCTGAACGATATTTTCGAAATTGCCGTTCAGGTTCATGAAAATACTCGAAATTTGAAACCTTCCGTGGATGAACTGCGTACTAACCTGTATGAGTTCTTCGGCCTGCGTGTAAAGCGCCTTCTGTCGGACAATGTGCGTTACGATGTAGTCGACGCGGTTATGGCCGCAGGCTACGACGATATTGTCGCCGTTGTCGCCAGAAGTCAGGCGCTGGCGGATGCCGTGGACTCCAAGGAGAATTTTAAGAATACGGTGGATTCCTTCAACCGGGTCAGCAATCTGGCAGCCAAAGCCACCGGAGCCGCTCTGGATTCCGCGCTTCTTGGCGAAGCGGCCGAAAGCGCCCTGTATCAAACTTGGCAGTCGATTCATCTGCCTTACCAAAAAGCGCTGGAAGCGGATGATACGGCTGGGGCGCTTGACCTGCTCGCCGGACTCAGCGATGCCATAACCGTCTTTTTTGACTCCGTCATGGTCATGGCCGAGGACGAGCGGGTGCGGGCGAACCGGCTTGCGCTGCTGGCGGGGATTGATGCCGATTTGAAGAGCTTCGCCGATTTTGGCAAACTGGTCTGGTAGCTTCTGACTTAAGTCTGCATATGTTGCGTTTTGTGAAGAAAAAGGTCGGTCTGGCGGTATAGAACACGGGTTTAGGGTATAAATATACGGAACGGTGCCAAAGTACAGCTTATGGCTATCGTTCCGTATTTTACGCTTTTTAAACATTGGATGAGCCGGCAGGATTTTTTGGGATCGTCGCGTATATATATTACACGGGAAACGGTGACAGACTATGGGAAGCTCAGACGCTCGGGAAATAACTATCGTGGTCGATGCGGATGCCTGTCCGGTCAAGAAGGAAACGGCGGACACCGCCCGCGCTTTTGGGGTTCCGGTCATCATGGTATCATCCTACGCTCACGAACTCCGGGGCGGCGAAGGCGTCGCAGTCGTGCATGTTGACAACAGCGATCAGAGCGCCGACCTCTACATTGCCAATCACATCAAATCCGGGGATGTCGTACTGACCGGCGACTATGGCCTTGCTGCTCTGGCGCTTGCGAAGGGATGCCATGCCCTTTCTTTCAGGGGGCAGACATACGATGAGACCAATATGGATATGATGCTGGAAGGCAGGCATGCCAGGGCGAAAGAGCGCCGGAGAGGCCGTTACGCCAAAGGGCCTAAGCCGTTCACCGCAGAGGATCGACATACTTTTCAACATAAACTGACAAAACTTTTGGAATTATTGCAGGAGAATGTTCAGCCGTAGCGAATACTATTTATTTGTCAAGGGATGAAGGTGGTTGTTAGTGGCAAGCGGACACGGCAATATTCCCGAGGAAGTTATCGAAAGCGTATTGGCGCGGCATGATATTGTTGATACCGTAGGGAAAGTTGTCCATCTGACCAAGCGGGGGAAATATTTATGGGGCCTCTGCCCATTCCATTCGGAAAGCACCCCTTCCTTCACAGTTACTCCGGATCGTGGAGTGTTTCATTGTTTCGGCTGCGGCATGGGCGGAAATGCCATCAAATTCAGGATGGAAATCGAAGGGTTATCCTTTCCCGAAGCCGTCAAAATTATGGCCGAAGAGAGCGACATTCCGGTACCGGAAGGCGTCGGAGGCGTGCAGTCTGCGCATAACCCGGAACTTGACCGGCTGCTTCAAGCGTATGAATGGTCTGCGAAGTTCTATCATTACTTGCTGAAGAATACGGAACACGGCAAAGCCGCAATGGATTATTTAAGATCCCGGAAATTCAGCGACCATATGATTGATCAGTTTCAGATCGGATATGCGCCAGATCGCTGGGATACGCTGCTGCAGTTTCTGGAAAGACGGAATTTCGACCTTGCTGAAATGGAAAAAGGCGGCCTGCTGTCTTCAAGAAGCGAAGGCAAAGGCTATATCGACCGTTTTCGCGGGCGGATTATTTTTCCGATTGCGAACCGTTCCGGTAAAGTGGTGGCTTTCGCCGGAAGAATTCTCGGGGAGGGCCAGCCGAAATATTTGAATTCTCCGGAGAGCAAGCTGTTCAACAAAAGCCGGATTTTGTACAATCTGCACCAGTCCAAAGCATCTATCCGCAAAACGCGGCAAATCGTTCTTTTTGAAGGATACGGAGATGTCATTTCGGCCTGGGAATCGGGTGTGCACAACGGTGTGGCGACCATGGGCACTTCGCTAACGGAGAATCACGCGTCGATGATGAAAGCTTTGGCGGATGAGGCCGTCATCGCTTATGACGGAGACCGGGCGGGACAAGCCGCGGCGATGAAGGCTCTTTCGATGCTCGAAGCGACCGGGCTGCGCGTCAAGGTGGCGGTACTGCCTGGGGGAATGGATCCTGATGAATTTGTGGCACAGTATGGGGGAGAACGCTTCCGGGAACAAATCATTGAATCCGCGGTTTCAACTATAAAATTTAAGCTTATATATCTGAAAAAAAACCATATACTCCTAGAGGAAGACGGCAAAATCGCTTATGTCAAGGAGGCGCTGCAAATTATTGCTTCCCTGCATTCCTCTACGGAAAGAGAAGTGTATCTGAAGGAAATTGCCTCCGAGCTGGATCTGAGTTACGACAGCTTGAAGCAGGATTGCAATTTGCTCAGGGCTTCGATGCAAAAAAACATGCCCGAAGGGGATAATAACGTCAAAAGGTGGAATAATGGTAGGCATAAAAAAGGGCAGGTTCAAGCAAGGGCCTTGCTTCCGGCTTACCATGCCGCGGAACGGAGTCTGCTGTCCCTGATGTTTCAGGATAGTGACGCCGCCGCGTATGTAAATGAACATCTGGGAGAAGATTTCAACATCGATGATCATGCGGCTATTGCCGCTTATCTATACGCCTATTACGCGGGGGGCAAGCAGCCGGAAATCAGCCGGTTTCTGTCCTCGCTCCAGGACGACCGGCTGGAAAAGGTCGCAGCCTCGATTTCCATGATGGAGTCGCCGCCGGACTGGAGCACGCAGGTACTGGATGATTATATCCGCGAGGTGCGGAAATATCCCGTGCAGCGAATGATGGAGAAGAAACGGGAAGAGATGATTCAGGCGGAAAAAGCCGGTGATTTTCTGCGTGCGGCACAAATTGCAAGTGAGATTATAGCCCTAGAGAGACAGTGAACGTTGACAGGATGTATCTAGGGAGGAGGGAGTCGAATAATGGCGAACGATCAGCATACCGAACTGGAGGCGGAATTTACGCTCGACCAGGTCAAAGATCAGCTTATTGAGTCTGGCAAGAAAAGATCATCACTGAATATTAAAGATATCATGGAGAAACTGTCGCCATTTGATCAGGACCCCGAACAAATGGATGAATTTTATGAGCAGCTTAGCGATTTAGGGATTGAAGTCGTTAACGACAACGACGAGGAAGTGACGCTTCGTCCGAATGAGGACAACGAGAATGGAGACGGCGATGATTTCAGCTTTGACGATGATCTGTCGCTTCCGCCCGGAATCAAGATTAACGACCCGGTTCGTATGTATCTGAAAGAAATTGGCCGTGTGCCGCTTCTGTCCGCCGATGACGAGGTTGAATTGGCCATGCGGATCAAGAACGGCGACGAAGAAGCGAAGCGCCGTCTGGCTGAGGCGAATTTGCGGCTGGTAGTCAGCATCGCGAAGCGTTATGTAGGCCGGGGCATGCTGTTCCTTGATCTTATCCAGGAAGGCAATATGGGTCTGATCAAAGCGGTGGAGAAATTCGACCACAACAAAGGGTTCAAATTCAGTACGTATGCAACCTGGTGGATTCGGCAGGCCATTACCCGCGCCATTGCCGACCAAGCGCGTACAATCCGGATTCCCGTTCATATGGTGGAAACCATTAACAAGCTGATTCGCGTATCCCGCCAGCTGCTGCAGGAGTTGGGGCGCGAACCCACGCCGGAAGAAATTGCGGCTGAAATGGAGCTTAGCGTCGAAAAGGTTCGGGAGATCATGAAGATTGCCCAGGAGCCGGTATCGCTGGAAACTCCGATCGGGGAAGAGGACGATTCCCACTTGGGCGATTTTATCGAGGACCAGGAGGCGCTCGCCCCTGCGGATGCGGCGGCTTACGAGCTGCTTAAGGAGCAGCTGGAGGATGTGCTTGATACGCTGACCGAGCGTGAGGAGAATGTGCTTCGCCTGCGCTTCGGGCTCGACGATGGCCGGACGAGAACGCTGGAGGAAGTCGGCAAGGTGTTTGGCGTTACCCGGGAACGGATTCGCCAGATCGAAGCCAAAGCTTTACGCAAGCTTCGTCATCCGAGCCGGAGCAAACGGCTTAAAGATTTTCTGGAATAACCGCTTTTTACGGACCTTCTGCTGCATGCGGCAGGAGGTCCTTTTATTTTGGACCATAGCCGCGCTAGAAAAGAGGGATAGCCGTTGAATATGGAAAAGCGTGATATTATTTTGAGAGAAATCCAGTATTGGCGCCGCACCAAGCTGCTTCCCGAGCAGTATTGCGATTTTCTGACCAATTTATATGAGGATGAAGGCAAAGTAAAAAGTGAAAATCCGATAACGCTGCAGAACTTGCAGCAGGGAAATATTAAAATATGGCTGTTTGCTTTTGGAATTATTTCCTTGATTTTGTTAATTGGTTTTTATTTTAGCGTTTTTCCCTGGGGTTTGCAACTTGCAACAGCACTCTCGGTACTTATTATTTGTTACGGGTATGCCAGCCTATGGAGGGACAGAATGCCGGCAATCGGTCTGTCGCTAGCGGGAATTGGCAGTTTGCTGATGCTTGGCTTCGGCTTATGGATGATTTCGCTGCATAGTCTGAGTCCGCAAGTTTGGATTCCGATCCTTGTGGGAGCCTGCGGGCTGGTCTGGATCATGCTTGGATTTAAGCTTCGGATCGGTCTGCTTCAGTTCAGCGGTTACGGGGCGCTAAGCCTGCTGTATGCCGGGTTCGCAGGCAGGCTTCGTCCAGAGGCGGGCCTGTGGGAGCTGCAGCTGCTCTGGCTTCCGCTGTGCGTGCTGATGATCTGGCTGAGTTGGCTGCTGTACCATAGGGTGAAAGGTGTTTCCGGCGTCTATTTTGCGGTAGGAGTTGCTCTATGGCTTATGCCTGAAATAGACAGCCTGCTGCTGCGCCATAATTACCCGCAGTGGATCTCCCTCTTGCTGATTGGAAAAATTGCGGCCGAGCTGGCAATGCTGTTTCTCTTTCGAAAAAAATGGATTGCGTGGGTGGCTACATGAACAACGTAAAATTATCGCAAAGACTCGGGCTGCTGCTTGAACAAATTCCGCACGGCTCGAAATTGGCCGATATCGGCTCGGACCATGCGCTGCTGCCGCTGGCTGCCGTCCAGACCGGACGCGCTGTGTCGGCTGTTGCCGGGGAAGTGAACCCAGGCCCGCACCGTGCAGCCGAAAAGGCTGTTCAGGACGCAGGACTGAATGATCGCATCTCCGTCCGCCGAGGGGACGGGCTGGAGGTGCTTCAGCCGGAAGAGGCCGACTGCATTACGATTGCGGGCATGGGCGGCGCTTTGATTGCCTCGATTCTGAACAGGGGCAATATGGAAGGTAAACTGGCGGCTGTCCGCACTCTGGTGCTGCAGCCCAATGTCGGAGAGGATATTCTTCGCCGCTGGCTGCTGGATAACGGCTGGGTGCTGACGGCAGAAGCTCTTCTTGAAGAAGACGGCAAACGGTATGAAGTTCTCACGGCCGTGCTGGAAGATACGGCAACGGGGTTAACTAATGAAGGCCTGTATGCGGATGCGGCGCGGGCGGGCGGAGAGCGTCCGTACAGCATGGAGACGCTGCTGCATATGGGCCCTTGGCTGATCCGGCAGAAAGGCCCGGTCTTCGTTGCCAAGTGGCAGGATGAAATATCCAAGCTGGAGCGCATTTTGGAGTCGCTCTCGCGGTCAGAGCTTGAATCTGCCGAAAGCAAACGGACGGAGATAACAGCGCGAATCAGAGAGATCACGGAGGTGCTGGCATGCTTGCCAAAGGACAAACCGTAATTCAATATATGGAGCAGCTTGCTCCAAAGCATGTGGCGGAGGAAGGCGACAAGATCGGCCTGCAGCTCGGCAGCCTGCAAAAAGAAATTACAGGCGTTCTGGTTGCGCTCGATGTGAACGACGAGGTGGTGGACGAGGCGATATCCCGCGGCTGCAATCTGATTATTGCCCATCACGCGATTATTTTCCGGCCGATCCAGCAGCTGCAGACCGACACGCCCATGGGACGGCTCTACGAGAAGCTGATCAAGAACGATATCGCCGTCTACATCAGCCATACGAACCTGGATATAACCGAGGGCGGCATGAACGACTGGATGGCCGAGGCGCTCGGCATCGAGAATGCCGCTCCGCTCAAGGATAGTCATACGGAACAGCTGTCCAAGCTTGTTGTCTTCGTACCAAAGGATCATCACCAGAAGGTGCTGGATGCTGTCCTGAACGCCGGGGCGGGCTGGATCGGCAATTACAGCCACTGCAGCTTCAATATCGAGGGCTACGGCACGTTTATGCCCCGCGAAGGCACCGACCCGTACATTGGCGAGCAGGGTAAAATGGAGCGGACAGAGGAAATCCGCATCGAGACGATTGTCCCGCTTGGCATCCGGGGCAAGGTTATTCAGGCGATGCTTAAAGCCCATCCATACGAGGAGGTCGCCTATGACCTCTATTCCATGGATCTCAAGGGCCGCAGCTTCGGACTGGGGCGGGTAGGCAAGCTGAAAGAGCCGACAACGCTGGAACAATTCGTGGAAACCGTGAAGACCGGCCTGAATGTGGAGAAAGTACGCGTGGTAGGGGACCTGGACCGGCCTGTACGCAAAGCCGCCGTGCTTGGCGGATCGGGCGGGAAATTCCTTGGCAGCGCGATCTTCCGCGGCGCCGATGTGCTCGTCACGGGCGATATCGACTACCATACGGCTCAGGATGCGCTGATGGCCGGCGTCGCGCTGATCGATCCCGGGCATAATGCCGAGAAGATTATGAAAGAAAAGGTTGCCGAGTGGATCAAGGATAAGCTGACGGAGCATAAATATGAAACGCCGGTTTACGCTTCCGAAGTGAATACGGAGCCGTTCCGGTTCATGTGATGAACTCAAAAGGCCGTGGATCTCTACATCAGTAGAAATGCACGGCTTTTTTAATGTTCTTCTAATAGCGATGAAAAAATTTGGAATTCGGTGAGCGCTATTTAAATCTTTTTCATACCCTGCGGTGTATATATTGTTGTCAGAAAAAAGGAGGGAGAGGAGATTGCTGGATGACAAGCAGTTAATCGAGGAATTTCGAAAAGGGAGCGAATCGGCCATTGAACTGTTGATTAAACGCCATTACGACAAAGTGTTCGCCTATATCTACCGCAGCACCTGGGATTACCATACCGCCTGCGATCTATCGCAGACTGTGTTCGAGCGGGCGGTGACGGGGCTAGGCGGCTACCGGAGCGAGCGGGGAGCGTTCTTGTCCTGGCTGTTAACGATCGCGGTTAATACGTGCCGGAATTATTTTCGCAGCAGCGCCTTTCGGACAACGAGGCGGCAGGTTGCCCTGGATGAGACCGTAAGCGCGGAATTCAACGTCGTTTCACTACTTGAACGAAAAGAGGAGCAGGCGCTTATCCGGAATGCCCTGCAGGAGCTTCCTGCCCTTCAGAGGGAAGTGATTATTTTGCGGATCTATCACGAGCTGGCCTTTAAAGAAATCGCCGAAGTGACAGGAAGCGGTGAATCCACGGTCAAGTCACGGTATCGCCAAGGGCTGTCCAAATTGAAAAAAACACTGGAGAGGAGTGAATGGGATGAAGCGCAAGAGCAACATGGAGAAAGGGAAAACAATCATTTTGCATAGGAGCGGGACAGCGGACGGCGGCTGGGTTGAAAATGACGATCCTGAGGCCCCTGTGGGAGAGGACCTTGTGCCGGAGGAAAACGATGCCTCATTCTATGGTGTCATGGCCCGCCTCCAAGGACATCAGATTCCTACGCCAGTCGAACGGGATATCGGGAAAGCTGTGGAAGAAGCAATGCTTGCCGTAAGAAAGCGAGACGCGGCAGTACAGGCCAGAGAGACCTTTTGGACCCAGACGGCCGAACTGCTCCGAGTATCCTTTCGCTATGCGGATTGGACCACGATGGTGTACAGTCTAATGATCTACGCAGCGGCTTACTTTGCCGTATCCCTTGGCGCTGCCACTATTCCGACATACATACTGTTATTTGCGCTATCGCCTGTTCCGACACTGCTCGGTATCCGGGGGTTTGTCCGCAGCCGCCTGAACGGGCTTGAGGAGCTGGAGCTTAGCTGCAAAATCAGCCTTCCGCAGATGCGGGCGGTCAAGCTATTTTTGTACAGTGTATTCAATTTCGTCCTTAATGCAGGGTTTGCCCTGATGCTGTTTCGAGCTGAATCGGAATTGTCGCTGCAAAGGATGTTTCTGTATTGGTGCGTCCCTTTTCTATTCTCATCGGCCGGGGGACTCGCTGTGGCTGTCTATTCAAAAGGCGTATACAGCTACTATGCGTTATGCGGAGCTTGGGCCGGCGCTATGTTGTGGATTGTCTACACGCCTGACATGGCTGAACGGGTGCTTGAACTGGGAACGCGGGTTTACGGGCTGACGGCAGCCGGATTATTCTTGGTTATGATCGGTCTCAGCGCAGCCGCATTTGGCAGGAAAGGAAGGATTATGGTTGAATCTCAGCATTGACAGTATAGTCAAAAGATACCGCCGCGCCACGGCGCTGGATTCGGTATCGCTGGAACTGGAGGAAGGACTCTACGGGCTGCTCGGTCCGAACGGATCGGGAAAGACAACATTACTCCGTATCGTAGCGGATGTCCTGCGGCCAACTTCGGGTGAAGTCCGCTTGGACGGCGTGGATAAAGACCGGCTTGGCGGACAGTATCGGGAAGTTATTGGTTATTTGCCGCAGGAATTTGGGCTTTACAAGGAATTTACGGTCATCGATTTTATGCTGTACATTGCCGCTTTAAAAGGAATCGACCGCCGCTCAGCTGTGGAACGGTCCCATATGCTTCTGGAACAGGTGGGACTTGAAGGAATGGAGAAAAAATCCTGCGGCAAGCTCTCGGGCGGCATGAAGCGGCGGCTGGGCATTGCGCAGGCTTTGCTTAACGATCCGAAGCTGCTCATTCTGGATGAGCCAACCGCAGGACTTGATCCGGAGGAACGGATGCGATTCCGCAAACTGCTTTCGGACATTTCCGGGCAAAAAATCGTACTGCTCTCTACCCATATCGTATCCGACATCGAAATGATCGCGGGTGAACTAATTCTCATCGAGAATGGCAGGCTGATCGGGTCAGGAACGCCGGAAGAACTGCTTGAGGAGCTGAGGGGGCAGGTGTGGACCGCAAAAGTGACGGAAGAGGAATACGGAGCTTTTGAGTCCGCGCTTTTAAATACCAATGCATCAGCGCATCCATCGGCTCGAATCGTGAACGTAACGCGAAAAGGAAGCGGAATCGAAGCCCGTATTTTGGCGGAGGAACAGCCACTTCCTGGCGCCCGGCCGGATGAGCCGGGACTGGAGGACCTTTATCTTCATTGCTTTAAGTCGAAGTACGAAGGGAGAAGGGGAGATTAACGAATGGATATATTGAAATTTGAACTTAAAAAGCTGTTCCTTAATCGCGTTAATCTCGTGGCGATCGGAATCTTATTTGCTGTAACGTTTGTCATAAATTTGAATTCAACGCTTGATTTGTACAAGAAAGTTGGCGGCGAAGCGCGGCTGTTCGAGATTTACCGGCCTTACGAGGGCGCCATTAACGAAGCTGCAGCGGCTGAAGCGAAGGTGATGATTGATCGAATGGATGAAGACCCGAACTTCGCGGATGGTGTCGATCCTGCTAAACAAAATTTCTATTACCGCTATAATTACACCGCTATTTATTTCAACTTGTACACTTTAGGCAGATCCTCGAAGGATACCCACCTGGCAGAGGACCCGAAGCATCCGCGAAGCCTGCGGGGCATTCAGGTCAAAATGCAGTCTCTTGCCGAAAAGGGACAACAGGACACCTACAAATACCGCTCGCTGGTGAACCAGCAGGCTCGAATGGCGGCCGTCGGGAAGCCGGGCTTTTATTACAACTACGACTGGTGGGGCTTGTTTTCCTACCTCAACGGTGGCGGAAGCTATTCATTTCTGGCCGTCCTCGTTCCCTTAGCTCTCGCTTCTGTGTTCTCCCGGGAATATGCGAGCGGCATGGACTCGGTTATCTTCAGCAGCAGGCATGGGCGAAAAAAGCTGGGACGCGGAAAAATGCTGGCCGCCACCATTTATATCGTCACAGTCGTTCTGATTTATAACGGGTTGCAGCTGGTGGCCTTTATCGGCGCGGGAACCGCCCGGGGCTGGGATAAGCCGCTGAATACGAATTGGTCGTTTGTTTTTACGCCGTTTGCGCTGAACAATCTGCAGTTTTATGTGCTTCAGCTTGGCATGCAGCTATTCGGATACTTGGCGATCGGACTGTTCACGCTTTATCTGTCCTCGCGGACGGCGCATGCGCTGTACGCCTTTTTTGGAGGATTGCTATTCGCCTTATATCCGAGTATCATCGGAATGCTTACCGATAAAAAGGAATGGCTGCGGCCGCTCGTGGAGCTAAGCGCGGGGCGTATGGCTAAGGCTTACCAGGTTATTGTCTTTTACTCTGACTTCAATTGGTTCGGAAGGCCCGTTCCGGCGCTGCCGCTGCTCGCGGCGGCTGTCCTGTTGATGTGCATTGCCGCCTACTTGCTCGCGGTGAGACAGTTTACCAGGAGGGAGGCCGCCGGATAAGGCGGACTGGAACACGGTTGGTTGACATAAAGGAGTTGCCGGATAACAGGGATTTCCACCGAAAAAAGGGAATAATTACACTTGTTTCGGGGCAGCGCAATCTGTATAATATATAATGTTGTTCGGAAAGTTTGACAGACAATCGCCGGCGGCATGAGCCGCGGGAGGAAAGTCCGGGCTCCATAAGGCAGGGTGCTGGATAACGTCCAGTCGGCGCGAGCCGAAGGATAGTGCCACAGAAATGGACCGCCGATGGCCGCTTGCAAGCGGCACAGGCAAGGGTGGAACCGAGGTGTAAGAGACCCCGAGGAACGCTGGTGACTTCGTTCCTGGTAAACCCCACCTGGAGCAAGACCTAATGGAACGCAGCCGATTCCGGGTAGGAAGAGGCAGCCTTCGCCTGAGGCGCGTTCGGGTTGGTCGCTGGAGCTGTGCAGCAATGTACAGCCTAGATAGATGATTGTCGCTCACAGTGGGAGGGTAGTTCCCGTCAGAACCACAAAGAGCACAGAACCCGGCTTACGGCAAACTTTCCTAAACTGGCAACACTTATATTTGGACAAATTTATAAGCGGCGGCGCAACCGGGAAACCCGGAAGCGCCGCCGCTTTTTGAATATATATATATTTAATTTAGAGGCTTCCCGGATGCAAGGTTTCCAGCCCTTTGCCGCTCCATTCTTCCAGTGCTTCCTCTAGCCGCTTCACGGCCAGCGGCAGCAGCTGCGGCGGCGTGTGGGTGAAGTTCAGCCGCATTGTGCTGCGGTCCGGCTCCCCTGGATAGAATACTTCGCCCGGGACGAAGGCGACGCCCCGGGCGATGGCCAGCGGCAGAAGCTCCGTAGTGTTGATGGACTTGTCCAGCGTCAGCCATAGGAACATGCCTCCTTGCGGCTCCTCCCAATGGGCGCCCGCCCAATTCCGGGACCGCAGCTCGGACGAGAGGGCCTTCATCCGCGCCTCGTACTCATGCGAAATGGTGGAAATATGCCCTTCAAGGTCAAAGCCCGACAGCAGCTCATCCAAGGCGCGCTGGTCGACGGCGCTGGAATGCAGATCGGCCGCCTGCTTGGCTCTCGCCACTGTGGAGACAAGCTCCCTGCTGCCCGCGATCCAGCCTGTTCGCAAAGCGGGGGCGACGATTTTGGAGAAGGTGCCGGTGTAGACGACAGCGCCGCCGCCCATACCTTGGTCGATAGCCGCAAGCGCTGGGAGTTCTGCCTTCTCTCCCCCGGCAAACGCAATTTCTCCGTAAGGATTATCCTCCAGAATAAGCGTGCCGCTGCGGCGGCACAGCTCTACGACGCTGCGTCTGCGTTCTTCGCTCCAGGTCGCTCCCGTAGGGTTGCCGAAGGTCGGAACGGCATACAGCAGCTTAGGCTTGTGGAGTTGGAGCTTCTGCTCCAGATCGCCTGGCAGCATGCCGTCCGCATCGCTGGCAACCGGGACGATGTTGGCGCGGTAAGACCCCAGCGCCTGAAGAGCGGCCAGATAGGTGGGCGATTCGACGAACACCGTGTCACCGGGATCAAGCAGCACCCGGCAGAGCAGGTCGATGGACTGCTGCGAGCCGGTCGTCAGCACCACCTCTGCCGGAGATACCGCGATTCCCTGCCGGGACAGCCTTGCGGCAACTTTTTCACGGAGCGGGGTATAGCCTTCGGTTATGCCGTACTGCAGCACGGAAGTGTTGCCGGACAGCGCCCGGTTATAAGCTTCGCGAACCGCTTCCAAGGGAAACAGGTCTTCTGCCGGCAGTCCGCCCGCCAAAGAAATGATATTGCCCCCTTGAGTCAGCTTCAGAATATCGCGTACGGCCGATGAGCCCAGATGACGCGCCATGGTGGAATAAACAATATTCATGCACTTATGCTCCTTACCTTCTGATTTGATGGTATCATAGCGGCAGAGGTGTATAACAGTAAAGCTTCAAATATAACAGTGGGGGTGAGCTAAAGCAATGCGTATCGAATTGAACCGCGCCGGCGGCAAACCGCTTCCGCTGCAAATTAGCGAGGCGCTCGGGCAGCGCATATCCTCCGGACTGCTGCAGAAGGGGGCGAAGCTGCCTTCCGTAAGGAAGCTGGCGGTCTCGCTCGGCGTCAGCCAGGTGACGATCAGCAAGGCGTACGCCGACCTCGAAAGACGCGGACGGATTGTGCGCCGCCAAGGCCTCGGCTGCTTTGTCGCCCCGCTGAAAGACGGGAAACTGGAAGCCGGGGAGTACCGCGGCGGAAGCGCCGGGCGGCCCGAAGACCGAAGAACCGGGGATAGAAATAAGAATGAGAATCAATGGGAGGAGAAAGGCGGCGGAAGCCGGAGTCCAGGCCGGAACGCATTACAGAAGGCAGCTTCGGCGCAGAGGAAATTCGCCTGGCAGGAGGACTACGGCGATTATTTGCCGCGAGCGCAGCTGTGGCGGAATTTTGATTACTCCGAGGCGGAATATTCCTTCCATCTGGCAGCCATTCATTCCGGACTGCTTCCCTTGAAAGAGATCGGCGAGGCGATGACGCTGCTGGTGGCGAAACGGCCGGAGCTGATGTCGGTCTACGGTAATTTTCAGGGGGATCTCGGGCTGCGGGAAGTGATGACAGCACATCTGCGGGCACGCGGCATCCCCCTGTCCGCCGTAAGTTTGATGATTACGAGCGGGACCCAGCAGGGAATCGATTTGGTGGCGCGGACCTTTGTCGGCCCCGGCGATGCGGTGTATCTGGAGGCGCCCAGCTATACGGGAGCTATCGACGTTTTTGCGGGAAGGGGAGCGGAGATGATATCCGTTCCCATGGATCAGGACGGCATGCGCATCGACCTGCTGACGAAGCTGTGCGACCGGCGTCCGCCCAAGCTGATTTATACCGTGCCCACGTTTCAGAATCCGAGCGGAGTTACGATGAGCATGGAAAGAAGACAACGGCTTCTCGAGCTTGCCCGAAGCTACCGCTGTCTCATAGTGGAGGATGATCCTTTCTCCGATTTATATTTCTATTCTCCCCCTCCTTCCTCGATCAAAAGCATGGATAAGGACGGGCATGTCATCTATATGAAAAGCTTCAGCAAAGTGCTTGCTCCGGGCTGCCGGATTGCCTGCGTAGCCGCTGAAGGCGATATCCTTGAACGGCTGATCGCCGCGAAGGCAGCGAGCGACCTGGGCAGCCCGCTGCTGAATCAGCTCGCGGTGCTCCCGTTCATCGCGGGCAAATATGACGCTTATACGCAGGAGCTGCGGACCGCGCTGCGTTCCCGTATGGAAAAAGCGGCCAGGCTGCTGAAACGTCACGCTCCGCAAGGAGTGAAGTGGAGTCTCCCCGGGGGCGGACTTAATTTGTGGCTTGAGCTTCCTGCTTCTGTCAACATCGGAGAGCTGTACAGGAGTGCGTCGCGGCAGGGCATTTCTTTTCTGGCAGGGCATGTATGCTATGCCGGCGAGCCGTCGTCCAGCCATATCCGGCTCTGCTATGCCCAAATGGAGGAAGCGCAAATGGAGCGCGGTCTGCTGCTCCTGATGCCGCTGCTCAAGGAAGCTATAAACGGCAGAATAATATGATCATTTGACCGGCGCTCTTATTTAATCTTCAGTCTGCGTTCCAGCAGATTAATTTTCTTCCTGACATGCTGCGGCCACAGCTCAAGCGGAACCTCGCCGCCGGAGGCTGCCTGCAGCGTTTTGTAGATATCCACCTGGCCCCAGCCAAAATATTTATCATGACCCGGGCTGCCGAGATCGACGGTATTCTTGGTCATGAGATCCATGACCTCTTGGTTCGTCAAATCCGGATTCAGCGAGCGTACCAGACCGGCGAGGGCGGCGGCATGCGGGCTGGCCATGGAAGTTCCCGACAGCGCGGCGTACTGGCTGCCCGGATACGTGCTGGCGATACTTTCACCGGGCGCTGCGACATCGACATAATCGCCATAGTTGGAAAAGGATGCTTTGTCGCCAGAAGCGTTCGTCGCAGCGACAGCCAGCACCTCGGGATAGGCTGCGGGATAACCCGGGCGTTCCGTGTTGTCGTTTCCGGCGGCGGATACCAGGACCACGTCCCTGTCGTAAGCGTACTTGACGGCATCATGCAGGAATTGCGAATCGGCATAGTTGCCAAGGCTGAGATTGATGACCTTGGCCCCGTTGTCCGCCGCCCAAATAATGCCTTCGGCAACAGAATAGGTAGTGCCGGCTCCGGTTTTATCCAGCACTTTGACCGGCAGGATTTTGTTGTACCAGCTGATGCCAGCCACTCCCTCGGAATTATTTACCAGTGCCCCGATAATGCCGCAGACATGGGTGCCGTGGCCTACATCATCGGCGGGTTTGGCTCCGCTGGTGATAGCGTTGTAGCCGGAGAGCAGCTGTCCGCGAAGATCGGGATGATCGGCCTGAACACCGGTATCGACAACGGCGACGGTAACCTTGTCGCTGCCCTTGGACAAATTCCACCCCCGGCCGGTTTCGATCGCCGGCAGATTCCATTGATAGTCGGGGAACAGCAGATCATTCGGAGTTATTACCGAGGCTGTATTTTCATCTGTAGAATCATTGGTTAAGTACAGATAGTGAGGCTCGGTGTAAAGTGGGTGCCACTTATTAGCGAAGTATGTCTTGAGCTGAGAATAACTCATATTGGCAGAACGGAAGATGTAGGCGTAACCCAGCTTGCGGGGAGCTCCGCAGCGGATGTCGGCGGTTATTATTCTAAGCTGGTCTGATCCCGGATGGCCTTCCCTGAACCGGACAACGATTTCGTTCTCGTAAAAATGGCTCGCGTTCTCATTGTCATGCCCGGTCTTGACGGTTATGTCCCGCAGTGTGTCGGTATGCACGGACTCGACGCGAAATTTGCCTTCTTTGGGGTAGGGGATGAGCCGCAAGTTTTTTCGCTGGTGCTCAGCCACCCGGCTGAGTATGGTCTGGTCGATTAGGGCGAGTACGCCGACTTGACCATCCCGGCTCCGCTGACCCATAATAAAGTACTTGCGGGTTCCGACGGCAAATGAAGGCGATTCGTAGGATTGATGCTTTTTAACCGCCGATTTGGCGGCATTCAAATACTGACGAAGACGCTGCTGCTGCTCGCGGGTGCCTTCGGGCGGAACGGATTTGAATGTCCGAATCTGCTCTCTCGAGAAATCGATCCACATAAGCATGGCAATATGCCCGTGACTCTGTTCCAACTGCTGCGCATACAATGCAACATCACGCGGCGGCTTGCCTTCGGTTGCCGTAAGCATTGCGCGCAAATCCCGGCCCGCATCAACGCGGTTCAGCTTATCCGTGGCGGCAACATCCTGGATCAGCGCCATTTTTTTCAGAGGCTTCTCCTGAGTTGGAGGCACATATCCCGGCTGCCCCCCGATGTTCCCCGTTCCAGGATGCGTAGCTATGATAAACACCAGTACGGAAGCGCAGACCGCTGTGAGCAGACCGGCGATGGCAATATTTTTGCGAGACATATTTCCCGCTCCTCCCTGACATTGTAATAAGGTTAGAATGGGAGGACACAGCCTGATTTATACATGTGTAAAAGGGATACCGCCGAACCTATTTTTATGTTAGGATAGACATGAAAACGATTGAAATGCAAGGAATTATGTAACAGCAGGCAAGTTAAATTTATAGCCGAAGACAATAAGGGGGAGCAACCGCCATGTCAGCCAATATTCAGAATTTGTGCGAAACGACGAGAGAAAAGCTTAAATATGCCATTGAGAAAATGGAGGCATTCCTAAATCACTACGCGCTGCCGCAGCTTGCGCCCGAACCGGACGAGGAAACGACGCATTTTTATCAAGGATTTCTGTCTGACCTCCGTCACTTGCTGGTATTCTCCGAGATGTCGTACGAGAAGCTGGGAGTTGCGCTCCGCCGCGCCACATTTAATGAGGAGTTTGCGCAAAAAGCGCTTTATAATGTTTACCACTATGGCGTCAATAACTTCTTCTATCCGAAAAATGAAAGCTACTCGGAAGATGGACGTTACGCCTACACGGGGCAGGATGCCATCCGTTTCCGCAAAAAGCCGGTTCGTCCCGTCCGCGATATCATTTTGGACATTACCAAGGTGTATGAGGAACTGCGCGATGATCTCACCTACTACGAGAACGATTATTTGACTGAGCGGCGTATGCAAAATCAATTGTAATTTCCAAAAGTCTCCCGAATGTGCGGGAGGCTTTTTTTATTCAAGAACTCTCCGCGCTGCATAATAGCTCTGCCGAAAGGACATAATGAAGCCGAGGTGATATCCAATGGCAAATGCCGCAAAAACCATAGTCAACTGCAGTGTCAGTAACTGTAATTATTGGGGTGAGAGCAACATCTGCCGCGCCGAGGAAATCATTATTGAAATCGACAAGCACTCGGGAAGCCGGATGAAAGAAGAATTAGCCGAAGAAATGACCTACGCGAATCATCATGATGTTGCGGCTAATTCCTCTGCAACCTGTTGTCTTACCTTTAAGCCGAAAGCGTAGGAGGGTTCCCTATGGACAGTGGACACAAGGATTCAGGATTAAACGGCTCCAAACGCAAAAAAATCAAGCTGCGTCCGCGCAGAGTCGATTACCCCCGGAAATCGCCCGAGCATCGCGAGGAATATGCATCCGAGATCAGTCCGCTTCCAGTCCGTTCTGACTCTCCAGACGGTTCGAAGGAGCGAACTGCTGACAGGGAGGGGGATGCGGATAAGACTGCCGGTTATGCCGGACTGGTCTTAGGCATTGCTTCTCTGTTCATTTGGCCGGTTATTTTGGGACCGTCGGCGGCAGTATTGGGCTATTATGCTTATAATAAGGGCCGTAAAACAGCCGGAGGCTGGGCGATCGGTCTTGGTATTGTCGCAACGCTAAGTTATTTCGTTATGATTCCTTTCGCTCGTTAGGTTTTAACAGGGAACAGTTGGCAAAGAAGGCTTTCGGACCTTGGAAAAGGGGCTGAGAGCCTTTTTTAAAACCCGCAGGCAGCATAAAATAAAACTATATTTAACAAATTCCCTCCAAAAACCGATATAATTATTAAAGTACTAGATTAAGGGAAGAGGGAATGCGGCAGCATGAATATTAATCCCGCCGTCGCCAGCGAGACTGGCCAATTGAATTGGATTAACCTAAGAAGCTCAGCTGATGCAGGCGTTTCGGCAAAAAATAATAAAAGCTCCACATCGGGAGCATCTCGATTCGAGGCTGTTCTTGCGGATCAATCATCATCTTCCGGTGAGGTGAAGGCCCGAACTGCTGCGCCCGAAGACGGGCTGCTATGGCAGAAAGTCGGGGCCGTGGGGGCAGGCGGTATTTCCGGGGAAATAGCGGGAGCGGATGTTAATGGAGCTGCGGATGCAGCGGCAAAACCGACCAGCTATGAAAATCTTATTCAGGCGGCGTCGTCCAAATACGGAGTGCCTACCGATCTGATTAAAGCGGTCATTGATACGGAATCCTCTTTCAATCCGAATGTTGTTTCCTCAGCGGGAGCCAAGGGACTGATGCAGCTAATGGATGGCACCGCCGAAGGGCTCGGGGTATCCGATCCGTTCGATCCGGCGCAAAGCATTGACGGAGGCGTCCGCTACTTGTCGTATCAGCTGAATCGGTTTAACGGACAGGAGAAAATGGCGCTTGCTGCCTATAACGCTGGTCCGGCCCGCGTGATCAAGCTCGGGGTTAGCACGGACGAAGAACTGATGCAGCAATTGGACAAGCTGCCGGAAGAGACGCAGGCCTATATTGCCAAAATCGAACGCGCCCGCGCCAAATATGCAGTATAGCGGTATAATAGAAAGGGTCAAACGGGACAAACCGTTCGCGCCGTGCTCCGGCCGCCGGGTCCCCGTTTGATCCTTTCACTTTATTGACAGCAAAGGAGTTTTGGCATATATGATTTATTGGGATTATGCCGCCGCCGCGCCGCCCTATGATGAGGTCGCGCGCACGGTGGAGCAGCTAATGAGGCTGCATTATGCGAATCCCTCTTCGCTGCACCGGGCCGGAGCCGAGGCTGCCGCTCTGATTGAACGGGCCCGGGAAGTAAGTGCCGCTGCGCTTGGCGTTCTCCCCGGGGAGATCAGATTCACCTCCGGGGCAACGGAAAGCAACAACCTGGCCATTAAAGGCGCCGCTTTGCAGTATACGGGAAGAGGCCGCCATATCATAACGACGGAGATCGAGCATCCTTCCGTCTATGAGAGCTGCCTGCAGCTGCAACAAATGGGCTGGGAAGTCACCTTCATCCGGCCTGATGCAAATGGTACGGTGAACCCTTCAGAGGTTGCCGGGGCAGTACGGCGCGATACGGTCCTTGTAAGCGTAATGCACGTCAATAACGAAATCGGCTCGGTGCAGCCGCTGGCGGAGATCAGCCGCGCCGTCAAATCGGCTAACCCCCGGACGCTGTTCCATGTGGACGGCGTTCAGGGGTTCGGCAAGCTCCCCGGAGATCCCCGGGATTTCGGAGCGGACTTGTACAGCTTGTCTCCGCATAAAATCCGTGGTCCCCGCGGAAGCGGCCTGCTGTATGTCAAAGAAGGGGTTCAATTGTTCCCGCTGCTGAGCGGCGGCTCCCATGAGGGCGGCCTACGTGCCGGAACGGAAAATCTCCCGGCGATCGTCGCCGGAGCCAAAGCGGTGCGGATGGCCTCCGAGTGGCGGGGAGAATTCGTCTCCCGCATACTGCCGCTCCGGAACAGGCTGCTGGCATTTTTGCGGGAAATACCCGAATTCATCGTGAATAGCAGCGAAAAGGGAGCGCCTCATATCGTGCATTTTTCTTATCCCGGCATGAAAGGCGAGGTTATGGCGCGACAGCTTGAGCAGCTCGGCATGCTGGTATCCACCCGCTCCGCGTGTTCATCGCGGCTGGCCGAACCGAGCCGTGTACTGCTCGCGATCGGCAGGGATGAAAGTGCGGCGCTTGGCGGCATTCGCATCAGCTTCGGGGATGAGCATACCGCAGGCGATGTTGCCGCTTTGGAACAGGCGCTGCTTGGCGCAATTAAAGCTTTGAAGATTGCTGAAGGAGGCATGCGGTAACATGAAACCGATAGAACCCGCGCGTTTGGCGGGAACAAGCATAGAATACGCCGACATGCTGCTGCTGCGTTTCGGAGAGTTTACGCTTAAGGGCAAGAACCGCACCCGTTTCGAGAAGACGATGCTGCGGCATGTAAGGGAAATCGTCAAGCCTTATTCCAGGGCGAGGCTGCTTAAAGAATATGGACGGATATATGTGGAGCTGAACGGAGAACCCGCGCAGGAGCTGCTGGAAGCGCTGGTCAAAGTATTCGGCATTTCATCCATAAGTCCGGTAAAAGCAGTTAGGCCGGCGCTTGAGGAAATCGTGGAGGCAAGTCTTCGATTTATTGAAATGCTCAATCCCGAACCTGGAACAACCTTCAAAGTGAATGCCCGGCGGGTATGGAAGGATTTCCCATATGGCTCGCAGGAGATGAACCGTCTCGTCTCCGCTCCGCTGCTTAAAGCCTTCCAGGCGCTTTCCGTCGACGTCAGAACGCCGGAGCTCGAGCTGAGGGTGGAGGTTCGTGAACAGCAAGCTTATATTTTCTGCGAGAGTATTCCCGCAGTGGGCGGCTTTCCGCTCGGCACCAACGGCAAGGCCATGCTGCTTCTGTCAGGCGGGATTGACAGTCCGGTGGCGGCATGGTCTTCCATGCGGCGGGGGCTGGAGGTGGAATGCGTTCATTTCTTCAGCTATCCGTATACAAGCCGGGAAGCCCGGCAGAAGGTTGTCGATTTGGCCAGGGTATTGTCGCGGTATGCGGGAAAAATTCGGCTGCATCTGGTCCCGTTTACGGAGGTGCAGACTTCGTTTGCCGGAATCGGTCAGGACAATCTAATGGTTACACTGATGCGAAGGGCGATGCTGAGGATCGCGACAGCGCTCGCGGAACGCGAGGGTGCGCTGGCGCTAATCACCGGTGAAAGTTTGGGCCAGGTGGCCAGCCAGACGCTGCCCAGCATGAATGTCATTGGGCGCGCGACCGAGCTGCCGCTGCTGCGGCCGCTCGTTATGATGGACAAAGCCGAAATTGTGGATCTTGCGAAGCAAATCGGCACCTATGATTTATCGATTCTTCCTTATGAGGACTGCTGCACACTGTTCCTGCCGAAGTCGCCGACAACCAATCCGAATCTGCAAATCGTTGAGAAGATCGAAGCGACGCTGCCCGGTTATGCGGATCGGCTTGCCGAGGCGGCTGCAGCGGTAATTACGGTGGAAGTCACTCCGCATGGAGATGAACGCCCTGCCGATGAGGCCGATTTGATCGCAACCGTCAACGAAGAATGGTTCTAACAAGAAAGAGGGGGAAATGGGACAGGAAGCATAGCTTGCCTTGGCTGAGCATACAAGTAGTTACATAGCCGGTTCGGGAGGAATGTTCGATGGAATCGATATGGCTGCTTGGGGAAATCTTAATGGTGAATTTAGTGCTCAGCGGAGACAATGCCGTAGTGATCGCGATGGCGAGCAAAAACCTGCCGGACAGGCACCGGAAAAAGGCCGTATGGTGGGGAGCGGCAGGGGCTGTGCTTCTGCGCTGCATCCTGACGCTGGCGGCGGTGCTGCTGCTGAAAATCCCTTATATTCAGGCTGGCGGCGGCCTCATGCTGCTCTGGATAGCATTCAAGCTGCTGCTGGAGGAGGAAGATCATATCCGCGTGAGCGAAGGCTCGACGGTATGGAAGGCAATCCGGACCATTTTGGCGGCGGATTTTATTATGAGTCTCGACAATGTCCTTGCCATTGCGGGACTGGCGAAGGGCGATTTGGCTCTAATTGTCATCGGGATTGCGCTCAGCATTCCGGTCGTTGTATGGGGCAGCGGCATTATCACCGGGTGGCTGCACCGCTTTCCGTTCCTTATTTATCTAGGCGCTTATATTCTGGCCTACACCTCCGGGGAGATGCTCCTTCAGGACGCCAAGCTGGGCGCGATGCTGTCTTTCCTGCTGCCCACTCTTCATTCTTTACTGCCGGTTGCGCTGGGCGTTGCCGTCGTGGCGGCTGGCGGGATCAAGCGGCATACCCCAAGAGCGGGGTAGAAAAGGAGAAATAAAGTTGCCCGCGTAGAGTTTCTGTTCAGAATTCAAAGGAAAAGGCTCCATTCCGTGGGGTCTTTTCTTTTGGCTTTCAGTGGCGAATGATGGTGTTTTTTGCGGGATTCGGATAAAATAAAGAAGAATCCTGAAGCGTCGGACAGCCGATGCGGAGCGGAAGAGATGCGAGTTGAAGGGATGGGTGGTATGATGTCCTCCAAAAACGATATAAAGCTGGGTCTGTTCGTCGTATGCGCTGGGCTTGTTATTTTACTGGGAAAATTAGGGGTATTCGGTTTTTTAGGACGGGCGCTGTGGCCGTTGCTTCTGCTGCTGCCTGGAATATTCCTGCATGTTCTCGTCTTCGGCCGGCGGATTACGTCTGCCGCGCTTATACCCGCCGGTATTCTCACCGTATACGGCTTGCTGTTTGGCCTGTGCAACACGTGGAGCTGGGGACTGATGGCTTATCTCTGGCCTGTACTGCCGCTGGGCGTGGCGGTTGGCCTTTACGAGTATTCGCTTTTCGTATCTCCGCGAAGCGGCGGATTAACCATAGGCGCCATCGTACTCGGCGTTCTCAGTGTGGCGCTGATGTTCCTAAGCATCTTGGGCTCGGGCATTATGTACATTATCGGAATTGTTCTCGTTCTGGCGGGAATTTGGCTGATTGCGGGACGCAGCAGCGGGCGGAATAAGTGGAACCGGGGCTGGTAAGCTAACTGAGTCTCAATATTGTTTTTTCATGAAAATACTTGCTTTTCACAGTGCTTTCACGCTACAATTAAAAATAATGTTGAAGCGTCGGGTTTTGCGTCCGGCGCTTCTTTTATGAAGCCTCCAATTCTGCTGCAAATTTCAATTGATTTTATTTGATAAATGAAAGGATTTGGATACAAATCATGCATTCAAGAGAACAAATTCGCAACATTGCGATTATCGCCCACGTTGACCATGGCAAAACGACACTCGTCGACCAATTGCTGCAGCAATCGGGGATTTTCCGCGAGCACGAGACGGTACAGGAGCGCGCCATGGATTCCAACGATCTGGAACGGGAACGCGGCATTACGATTCTGGCAAAGAACACAGCCATTACTTATAAAGATTTCCTGATCAATATTGTGGATACGCCCGGACACGCAGACTTCGGCGGAGAAGTGGAACGGATTATGAAGATGGTTGACGGCGTGCTGCTTGTCGTTGATGCGTATGAGGGCTGTATGCCGCAGACGAAATTCGTGCTGCGCAAAGCGCTCGAACAAAATCTGACGCCGATTGTCGTCGTCAACAAAATCGACCGTCCGGCCGCCCGTCCGAGCGAAGTGATCGACGAAGTGCTGGACCTGTTCATCGAGCTTGAAGCTAACGATGAGCAACTTGAATTCCCGGTCGTCTACGCCTCCGCGCTGAACGGTACATCCAGCCTTGATCCGGAGAAACAGGATGACAACATGCTTGCCCTGTATGAAACAATCATCGAGCACATTCCGTCTCCGACGGAGAGCGTGGAAGAATCGATGCAGTTCCTTGTAACCTTGATGGACTATAACGAGTATCTGGGCCGTATTGCCATCGGCCGCGTCAACCGCGGTGTTATCCGCCAAGGCCAGGCAGTTACAGTCATTCAGCGCGATGGCAAGCACAAGTCGGCGCGCATCGAGAAGCTGTTCGGGTTCCAAGGGCTGAAGCGCGTAGAGACGGAGGAAGCCGGCGCGGGTGATATCGTGGCGATCGCCGGGATCAAGGACATCAACATCGGCGAGACCATCGCTGACCCTG
Organism: Paenibacillus durus ATCC 35681; assembly: GCF_000993825.1. Taxonomy (NCBI): domain Bacteria; kingdom Bacillati; phylum Bacillota; class Bacilli; order Caryophanales; family Paenibacillaceae; genus Paenibacillus; species Paenibacillus durus. The sequence continues at coordinate 3,239,119 of NZ_CP011114.1, read as the reverse complement.
CGAACCCTGAGGCTCTGCCTGTCCTGAAAATTGACGAGCCTACGATGCAAATGACCTTCCTGGTCAATAATTCCCCGTTCGCCGGTAAGGAAGGCAAGTGGATAACCTCCCGCAAGCTGCGCGAGCGTCTGTTCAAAGAGCTTGAGACCGACGTTTCCCTGCGCGTAGATGAAACCGACAGTCCCGACGCCTTTATCGTCTCAGGCCGCGGTGAGCTGCATCTCGGTATTCTGATCGAGAACATGCGCCGCGAAGGATACGAGCTGCAGGTTTCCAAGCCTGAGGTTATCGTCAAGGAAATCGACGGCGCTAAGATGGAGCCGCTCGAGCGACTGCTTATCGATGTGCCGGAAGACAGCATGGGCGCCGTTATGGAGAGCCTGGGGACCCGTAAGGCCGAAATGGTCAACATGATCAACACCGGCAACGGCCAGGTACGTCTGGAGTTCCTGATTCCGGCGCGCGGCCTGATCGGCTACAACACGCATTTCTTGACGCTGACACGCGGCTATGGCGTCATGAACCATGCGTTCGACAGCTACGCTCCGCTGATCGGCGGTCAGGTGGGCGGACGCCATCAGGGCGTGCTCGTCTCGACCGAGACCGGAACTTCCACCTTCTACGGCTTGATGGGCGTGGAAGATCGGGGCATCATGTTCCTGGAGCCGGGTACCGATATTTACGAAGGCATGATCGTGGGCGAGCATACGCGCGATAATGACATCGTTGTAAACATCTGTAAGGAAAAAGCATTGACCAACGTCCGTTCCGCTACAAAGGACGATACCGTCAAGCTGAAAACGCCTCGCCTGTTCTCGCTGGAGCAAGCGCTGGAATACCTGAACGATGACGAATATTGTGAAATCACGCCGAAATCCGTTCGCCTGCGCAAGAAAATTCTGAACAAGAGCGAACGCGAGCGTGCGGAGAAGCATCGTAAAATGGCCGAAGCCAATATGTAATCAAAGGCACTCTCAGACAAGAAGAAACGACTTCGCCGTCCTCGCGGAAGGAGGACACCCGTTTCTCGTAGAAATATAAGTTAAAATGATAAGCGCTCAGCTTACAAATACTTATATTTTAAAAGAATCAGCCGCCGGAATCTCATTCCGGCGGCTGATTCGCTTTTACGGGACTTATGCGATAAAGGCGGATTAGCATTTTGCCGATAAAAATCACATAGAAGAAAGCAGGCAGCGAACCGGAATGTTTTGAGGCGTCTCAGCCTTTTTCGGTGATATAATGGATATAGCATCCATAACCGGAAGGAGTGACAACCCTTGCAAAGTTGGTTTGCCGCGCACCCCTTGATTGCCTATGTCGTTATCTTTATTCTGCTTACTTATGTGTACAACCGGGTATTTCGGGTAAATCAGAAGCTGTCTCTGCTGAAGGAAGTTATGCTCTATGCGCTGATGGCCCTTGGTTCGGGCATTCTGCTTATTTTTCAGCATGATAAGCTGCCGATCATTCAGTGCCTGCTCGTCGCCGTCGGTCTGATGCTGCTCGTCCGGGTTCGCTATTTTCTAGAGGCAAGGCAGAAGCGCAGGGCAGCGGCTGATTCGGCAAAGAGGCGATAAACCGCAACCTTTTGGCGATAATTACGTCTATTGCTTTAGTAGATTTTACTAATTCCCAAAAATGAAAAGGACTTAATTTTATTATGAGTACTAGAAATAACAGTTTGCCTCCGAGATCCAGAGGACAGAGCAGCGGTGGCAGGAAGCCCGCAGGGCCGTCTTCCAAGAAGGCGGTCCGCAAACAAAAACCTGGCTTTTGGGCCAGGCTTGGAAGAATGCTGTTGATTCTCGTATTGCTGTCGGCGCTCGTCGTGGTCGGCTACTTCTTGTATTTGTACTACAAGCTGGACAGCGGTGTGCTGAATACGGGTGTCGATAAACCGGTGTCCGCCGGAAACTCAGCCAAAGTCAAGCCTCTGACGCTGCTGCTGCTCGGTACGGATTACCGGCCGAAGCATGAATCGTATCTGACGGATGTCATCATGGTGGCCTCGCTCAATCCGCAGACGGAATCGGCAACCATCGTTTCGCTTCCCCGTGATACGTATATGGAGCTGGATGGGTACAAGAGAACGAAGATCAATGCGTTTTATCCGCGTTTCAAAGTCAAGGAAGAGACCTCCGGCATCTCCGCTGAGGACGAAATGAAGACGATGATGGGTAAATATCTGGGAGTCAGGATCGACTACGTAACCGTGATTAATTTTCAGGGCTTCCGGGAGGCGGTCGACGAGCTTGGCGGGGTGAAAGTCAACATCAGCGAGGATATGTGCTATACGGACAGCGTGGACGGCACCGACATCAATCTGAAAAAGGGTCCGGCCGAGCTAAAAGGCGACGACGCGCTCGATTATGTCCGTTACCGCAAATCCAACTGTAAACCGGAAACGAAACCCTCTGACGATCTCGACCGCAACCGGCGCCAAAGCGAGGTATTGCATTCGCTCATGGACCAGATGCAATCGCTGGGGGGAGCTGTAAAAATCGGCGGGGTGCTGGATGCGATCAACGATAACATGCAGACTGACATCGAGAAGGATCAGATCAAGAACATGATCGCAGCTTATTGGAAAATGTCCAAGGATAACGTGGAATTTAAGCCCGTGACCGGCACCTGGCACAGCCCTTATGTATATATTAACGAAAAGTCTCTTGATGCCGCGAAGCAGAGTCTGAGGGACCGGCAGGCTGGAGTAGCTCCGGCGGCGTCCGCAGCTCAGTAGATGCGCGGCGGCTCGAGCACCCCCTGACTTTCCCAAATTGAATGCAAGTTTGGGCCTATGTTATAATATAATTAACTAAGTTCTAACATGCTGCACAAGGGGGCCTGTCAACATGTCCGAATCCGCTGCCCAGCTTACCGAATCCCTGCTGAAGTTGCTGCAGAACGAAACATTTGTGCTGCTTAATACCGTTGATGCGGAAAGCGGCGGCCCTACGTCTACGGTTATTTCGTGGGTCTATGCAGTGGATTCTTCCACGCTCAGACTGGCGATTGATCACCGTTCCAGGCTGGTCAGAAACATAAAGGAGAATCCCCTGGTAACTTTGACTGTCTTTGGGGAAGAAACGGTTCATGCCATTAATGGCAGCGCGGTCGTTAAGATCGATCCGCTTCCGGATGTTCCGTTCGAGCTGTGCTGCTTCGATGTGCAAATTTCGGCGGTGCGAAATGCGCTTTTTTATGGCGCGCAGTTAGAATCCGCTCCCAAATATGCCAAGGCATATGATCAGCGTGCGGCGGAGAAGCTGGATGGACAAGTATTTGCCGCAATGCAAAAAGCCTAGTGAGAGGTTCACTGGGCTTTTTTTGACCTTTGGACCATTGAATCTGTGGGCAGAATTGCCGATAAAAAGGTTAATGCTGACCCCGGGGGGTTGTATCTTCGGGAGCCTGAGGAATGATCCGGCCGATGATATCGGCCATCTCGGCGGCAAAGCCGGAGACAGGGCGGCCTTGACGGAAGTGGCGGCTCAGCTCGGCAATTCGTGATGCCATGTCGACATCCGCGGTCACAAGCGCGTTAATGCCTCTGTGGTCTTTGCGAAAAGCCTCGGCGACCGAGTATTTCACTGTTCCCACTCTGGAGCGGCTGAGCGACCCGTCCACGTCGATACCGACAACCGCGGTGTTGCCCATTACGACGCAGTGTGCTCCCTTGACGCCAGGCACTCTTTTGGCCAGCTGTTCCAGATGATATTTAAGCTCGGCGTCTCTTGGGGAGACAACGGCCGTTCCATCGTCGGCTAGCGGTCTTACCCCGCGTTCCCCGTAATTCACGCCATGCCCTGCCGATTGTTTATCCTGAGGAGAGGGTGATGATCCTTTTTTAGCCATACCGCAGCTTGTCAGCAGCAGTAGAAGGACCAGCAACAGACAAATTGATTTTCTCATAGATGCTTACTCCTTTCGTCCAAGATGAATTCTGATTTTATCTTTGCCAGCGGCGAAAAGAGTTATGTATCTTTAAGACAAACCAGGCGCTGTGGAGGGGATAACATGAAAAAGATCTTTGTACTGGATACCAATGTACTGCTTCACGACCCCAATTCGATTTTTTCGTTTAAAGAGAATGAAGTCATCATTCCCGCTGTGGTGCTGGAAGAGATCGATAATAAAAAACGGAACGCCGATGAAATCGGACGCAATGCCCGTACGGTGTCCCGCCTGCTCGACGGACTTCGCGAGCGGGGTCATCTGCACAGCGGTGTGGAGCTTGAGCACGGGGGCAAGTTGAAGGTCGAACTGAATCATCGCAGCTTCATCAAGGTGCAGGAGATGTTCGGCGAGGTATCCACTGACAATCGGATTTTGGCTGTGGCGCTTAATTATTTGCAAGAGGAGAGCGAGAAGGCCGATCCCCGGCCAGTCGTGCTCGTAAGCAAGGATGTTCTGGTCCGTATTAAGGCCGATGTGCTCGGCATTACGCCGGAGGATTATTTATCCGACCGCACAGGCGACTTGGATGAACTGTACGCCGGGTACCAGACACTGCCTGTTCACCCGGCGCTGATCGACGAGTATTACAGCAACCGTTCCCTTTCCGTCAAGCAGCTGCAGTTGACCTATCCGCTGTATCCCCATGAATTTATTATCCTGAAGGATGAGATCGGCAGCGGCAAATCGGCGCTGCTCAAGGTAAGCAGCGACGGCAGCCGTCTGGAGCCGCTCTATCTCGGCAACGATCCCGTATGGGGAATCAGCGCCCGTAATGCGCAGCAGCGGATGGCGCTCGAACTCTTGCTTAATGAGGAAATTCCGCTTGTCACCATCACCGGCAAAGCAGGAACGGGCAAGACGCTCCTGGCGCTTGCCGCCGGACTGTTCAAGGTTGAGGATGAGCATAAATACAAGAAGCTGCTGATTGCCCGGCCTGTCGTTCCGATGGGCAAGGACATCGGCTATCTGCCTGGTGAAAAAGACGAAAAGCTCCGGCCGTGGATGCAGCCGATATACGATAATCTGGAGTTCCTGTTCGACACGAAGAAAGCCGGCGACATCGACAAAATTCTGATGGGTCTCGGCAGCATTCAGGTTGAGGCGCTGACCTATATCCGCGGCCGCTCCATTCCGGGACAATTCATCATCATCGATGAAGCGCAAAATCTGTCACGCCACGAAGTCAAGACGATTGTCTCCAGAGCGGGCGAGGGCAGCAAGGTTATTCTGATGGGCGACCCTGAGCAGATCGACCATCCTTATCTCGATGCCGCAAGCAATGGGCTCAGCTATATTGTGGAAAAGTTCAAGCAGCAGGGCATAAGCGGTCATATTACACTGGAAAAAGGGGAACGATCCCGCTTGGCTCAACTGGCTGCGGATTTGTTGTAGAACCGTTCCTATTAACATTAAAAGCAGGGGCCGGGAGGAAGCTTTCGGCCCCTGCTTTATGTAGAATGATGTGAAAGCGCTAACATCAAATGGGCAGACAAATGCGCCGCGGACTGGTAAAATAGGGAGATGGGCCCCGAAACGGACAAGGAGGAGAATATGCTGAAACGCAAAAATTACTGGCTGCTGTTTGCAATTTTGCTGCTGTCGCTGACGAGCTTATCTCCCAGTATGGACCTGAATCAAACGGATGATTCTCCTGCCTTGAACGAATATCAATCGCAATCGCAAAGCTCCTCCCCCCGGAAAAAGGGCGAGCCGGCCCATCTGCGGATATCGGTGTCGCTAAGCTACAAGGAGTTCCGCGAACTGCAAAAAATTAGCGGCCATTACGCATTATCCAGCGGAGTGACGGTAGAGCTGAACAATCTAGGAGAAGCAGCCGGAGACGATGCTTTGATGAATGAGCTGACGATCGGGAACAGGCCCGATATTGTGATGACAGAAACGCATCATATCAGGGAACTGGCGCAGCAGGGGTATTTGCTGCCGGTTGACGTATACCGGAGCTCGCCCGGGGGTACGCCGCTAACCCCGCTGCTGCCGCTGCTGCAATGGAACGGTTATGTCTGGGGCATGCCGCTGGATATTGATCCGTATGTCTTTGTCTATTCGCCAAAGGTGATGGAAGAGCTCGGAGCGGAGGCGCTGCCGAGAACGGTTGACCAGTGGAACCGGCTGCTGGAACACAGCCTCGCGAAGCCGGGTACATACGTGCTGGCGATGGATGCGGGCAGCGCTTACGGTGTGTCCGCCTTGCTGGAAAGTGTAAGCAGTTCCCTGTTTCGGGGGAACCGAGAGGCGCTTGACTGGATCGGGCGGGCGCGCAGCTCCATCTATTTGGCGGACAAGCAGGACAAAGGAGTCTGGAATATGCTTCGGGAGGGTAAGATCGCCGCAGCCGTGCTCCCGCTATCCGAGTGGCAGAAGAGCGGAGGCGGGGATCTGGTTGCGGAGGCGCCGTGGAGGGGAGATGCTGCCGGAGATGAGACGCTGTACAGCCGCAGCTTCGCCCTCTCCGCGCAGACCCGAAGTCCGGAGGCGGCGGCCGACTGGCTGTCGTACATAACATCAGCGAGGTCACAGCTGGATTGGCTGGCCGGCACCGGGCGGCTGCCTGCGGCGGAAGAACCGTACCGGGGCGGGCTTCCGGGCGGAGACAGTCTTCCATTTGACGTTGGCAGCTTGCTTACGGGTGGAGCCGACCAGACCGGAGAGCCTCAGGCCGATTGGAGCGAAATAACGTCAGCGGCGGGTTTGCTGCTGACCGGCAAACTGGATGCGGCGGGATTTATCAAAGCGCTCTCGTATTCACCTGAGGGAGAGGATCATGGGCTCTGAACGAGCGGATGGCGGATTAACCTCAGAACGACAGGGTAAGCTTCACATGAAGCACGCGATCCTTGCTGTCCACTTCAGAGGCGCGAAGGAAAGAGACGATCTTAGACGGATAGAAGCCCAGATCAAACTCCTCTTCCAGTGATTTGCGCGTCGTATCGGGTAATTCAAGGCCATTGAAGATGATGCTGTCCACATGGAACATCAGCCCGTTCATTGGCTCTTCCTGTATGGTGTAATGTCCCTGAAGGCGAAGCGACAAGTCCCCGCTCTTGCCAGTGGCGATAACCGAACCGCTCTCGAACGTAAAAGCGAAATTGTCGAACAGCTTGTTCTCGGAATGCAAAAATTCATTCAAGTCCGCTTCCTTCAAATTCAATTCGTAAGTCATCCCCCGGCGCGTCAGAACGCCGTCACGGCTCTCTACGAACTGCGGGAGATGATTCATCGCCGCGGACAGCGCTTTAAAATAAGTCTTGACTTCATGAATCCCGATATTTTGCCAGTAAGCTGTAAATTCCTCCAGAAGGGCTGCCATGCTCTCCGGATTCCCGCTGCTCTGAATGGTGCCGTCAATATCCTTGTGTAAAGCCTCAACTCGCAGCTTCTGTTCCTCTAAGGCGCTTCTCAGTTCCGCCAACTCTTGCGAAGTGCGTTCCGCCGCCGCCAGCGTGGTCCGCAGATCTTTATACTCCTTCTCATACTCCGCCAGTATTTCTTGGTCATGACCCATAATCATTTCATAGTAATCGAGCAGAATGAACCATTTGCTGAGAGTCTTTGCAGATAGCATGGCGGTCAGCAAAGGGTCCCTGTCTCCTGTATAGTAGGCGCGTACAATGGCGCCAGCCCGTTTTTCTTTTTCCGCGATATCGGACTTTTTCTTGGCGGCTTGGCTGCTCAATTCGGCTGTCTTTTGTTCAAGTGTGTGCTGCTCGGCGCCGATGCGTTCAATTTCCTTCTCGATTTCAGTTGCGGACAGTGTCTGCTGCATCAGCCTGCGGGCTTCTTCATTATCCGGAAAAGACGGCATAGAAGAAGGGGAAGCGGAAGGAGCGGCGGCCGGTGCGCTTTGCTCCGGATCGGCAGACGAATACGGCGCCTGAGGAATCAGCAGCAGCGAGCAGCAGAGCAGTATAAGCGGAAAGAAAGCCAGACGTTTGCGGAAGAGCACCGCACTCACCTCCTTGGAAGAACTTAGCTTATGCTAGGTATGATATGTTCGATCCTGTAAAAATATCATACCGCTTTTCAGGCCGGCAGCCTATATCAAGTCACACAAAATAACCCCACAGCGTGGGGCTTTGATTCCGTTGTTTGCTCAGGTGCTTTTAGCTGATGCTCACAGGGGAAGGCCCATCTCAAAGATCGTCCAGTAGCTGAAGCCTGTAAATGTGACAATCATATAGCCCCAGAACAGCAGGATATAGGTTTTTTCGGTAAACTTCATATACCCCATGATCACGAAAAATGCGGTCTGTAAAAAGAACAACAGGGCCATTTCGATCATACCGCCAGCAAACGCCATCAGACCGGTTGTCAGCGTGAAAAATCCCAGTACACGAAACATCCGAGCCACTTTACCATCCCCCTCCTTAGGCTTAAACGAATGGATAAACCTTATATTTATTATACCCGGCGAGCAAAACAGTGTAAACGAATACAATGGAAAAAGAGGGCGATTTCCCAGGGAATGTGATCTATATGATTGACGGCGGGGGAAGATGCTAAAAGCGCTATTTTCCCACGACTGCGTATGAGCCGAAGCCAAAATGGAAATACAAATGAGTATCAAATAGATTCTATGAACTCTATGAGAGGCATAGGAATGGAGTAAGCAGCTTTTATCCCCATTCACTTGCTGGCGGGATCGCCGGTTATGAAAATGGTTATTTCAAGATGTTACTAGGAGGTTTGGCTTTATGACAGCCATTAGACAGGATGCCTGGAGCGAGGAAGACGATCTCATTTTGGCCGAGGTTACACTGCGCCATATCCGGGAAGGCAGTACACAGCTCGCCGCGTTTGAAGAAGTGGGCGAAAGAATCGGCAGGACATCGGCGGCCTGCGGATTTCGCTGGAACAGCAGTGTTCGCAAAAGCTACGAGGAAGCGATAACTATTGCGAAAGGCCAGCGTCAGAAAAGGAGCTATCTGAAAAAACAAACCTCGTCCAGAGGCGCGCAGGTAGCCGGCTTCATTATCGGTGACGGTGATGAGATTTACGGGAATGAAGGAGCCGAGAACTCCTTGTCCATCGATGCCGTTATCCGGTTTCTGAGACAGTGGAAGGGTACTTATCAGGAGGCGGGCCGTCAGCTAAAAATGCTGGAAAGGGATCTTCGCGATAAGGAGGAGGAGCTGTCCGAACTCCGAGCCGAGAATGAGAGATTGTCCAAAGAAGTGAATACGGCCCAAAGCGATTATCGCGTGGTTAACGATGACTACAAGGCGCTTATTCAGATCATGGACCGCGCCCGCAGGCTCGCATTCTTAAGCGAAGAGGAAGAGGAAATCAAGAACCGCTTCAAGATGGACGCCAACGGAAATCTGGAAAGAATCGAATGAAGGAGAGCAATATTTACAAAATCCCGCCTGCGGCATGAATAGATGCCGCGCAGGCGGGATTTTCCTTTTGTCCACCGCCCGATATACTAGACAAGTAACCCCGTAAAATGGGATCGTGGCTTCAAAGCGTGCTCAGTTGCTTTTGCGAAAACCACGGAACTGCTAATTATATGATGGATGGACGGTGGATAGAGCTTTGAGAATCGATATTATTGGTGCAGGCTCGCTCGGACTTCTGCTGGCGGGGAAGCTGATCTTTGCCGGAAACAGAGTGAGGCTATGGTGCAGAAGCGAAGAGCAGCGCGCGGCGCTTTCGGAAGACGGCATTACGATAAGCTATGAGGACGGACGGCAGCCGATCCTGGTTCCAGGCAGCGAGGTTGAAGCACTGCCCATGAGCGAGTTCTCCCGGCTCTATCCGGAGCAGCCCGGAGACTGGCTAGTGCTAGCAGTCAAACAAGGGCCGCTTCGCAGCATGCTGCCGGAACTCCTTGCTCCGCTTCGGCAAAGCGAACTGAATCTTCTATGTCTTCAGAACGGCTGGGGACATTTGGAACTGCTTCAGGAACTGCTGCCTGCGGCCCATCTGTATGCCGCCGTAACGACGGAAGGAGCCAAGCGGGAGTCTCCAGTCCGTGTCGTTCACGCTGGGACGGGACGGACGGTCATCGGTTTGTGGGGGGAGAACGGGACCGTGGAGAATATTACGGCAGCTTCATTGGCCGAGGCGCTGGTGTTAGCAGGATTTCCCGTAACGTTGTCGAATGAAGTGGATATTGCAATTTTCCGGAAGCTTCTGATTAATGCCGTAATTAATCCGCTGACTGCTGTATGGCGTATTCCGAACGGTGAACTGCTGGCCTCAGATCTGCGCCTAAGCATGATGAGGGAGCTTTACGAGGAAGCGGTTTCCGTCTATGACGCCTGCGGTATTGCCTACGAATTCAGCCTATGGGATGACATACTTGAAGTATGCCGCGCGACATCCGGAAATCTGTCCTCCATGCTGGCTGACGTTCTGGCCTTCAGGGAGACGGAAATCGGCTGGATTAACGGCAGTCTGGTTGAATTGGCGAACCAGTCGGGCGTAGATGTGCCCGCGCACCGATTGATAATCAGGATGGTGGAGGGCATGATTGTAAAGGAGAGGTGAAGCCGCTTGGAATGGCTCCGCAATTCGCTGATCGTATTAAGCATAACGCCTGTACTGCCTTTTTTGCTCGTCTATTTTATCTCTGTTGCTATGGGGCGGGACAAGAAGCCGGCTCTACAGCTGGCTATGGATGTGACGACTGTTTTTCTGCTGTTCTCCGTATCGGCGCTGTTCAATATCATTTTTCATTCGGGCTTCGGATTCTATCTGATTCTCCTGCTTGTGCTGATTGCGGCGGGATTGATCGGCGGCGCTCAGAATCGCCTGAAGGGAAAGGTAGACGGGAAAAGATTGCTGAGGGCGGTCTGGAGGCTTGGCTTTTTGTTCATGGGGACAGGTTATGTGGTATTCATGGTTGTCGGAATGATTAAGTATATCCTAAAGGTAATGTCATGAAATCTAACATGAATAGAATAAGGTTGTCACATAATTTTTAAAAAAATTAAAAAACTTTATTTACGAGTACATTCCTCTGGATTTTTTTGACCACTGGTTGTATAATCATAAACCATATACCACATTCTATTTAGGGGGAACTGCTAGATGAAGAAGAGTAAAAGTCTTTTACTCCTGTTCGCACTCGTTCTTGTCATTGGAACCGTGCTTGCAGGATGCGGCGGTGGCAATAATGCTGCCACGAACACTGGCAACACACCAGCCGCTTCTGATGGAAGCGCATCGGGAGAGAAGCTCGCCGCTGATCAAACGCTTAAAATTAACCTGAGCTCCGAGCCTCCGACATTCGATCCGGCTCTTGCGCAAGACAGCCAGGCTAACACGGTCCTGAAGACCATGTACGAAGGTTTGACCCGCATGAATGATGAAACTGGACAAGCCGAGCCGGGCATCGCCGAGAAATGGGATGTTTCCGCTGACGGTTTAGTATATACGTTCCACCTGCGCGACGCCAAGTGGAGTAATGGAGACCCTGTAACTTCCGCCGACTTCGTTCGCGCTTGGAAGCGGGTCCTTGATCCTGCCGCTGCTGAGCCTGCCCCTTACTCTTACCAATTGTATTACCTGAAGAACGCTCAAGAGTACAACGAAAAGAAAATTACCGACTTCAACCAAGTAGGCGTTAAAGCGGTTGACGACAAGACGCTGGAAGTGACGCTGAAAGCGCCAACTCCATATTTCCTGGGTCTTCTGTCCTTCTATACTTACTATCCGGTTCATAAATCCGTTGAAGGCAATGCGAAATGGGCAACAAGCAAAGACACTATGATCGTTGACGGTCCTTTCACACTGACCGAATGGACGACTGGACAATCGCTGCAAGTATCCAAGAACGACAACTACTGGGATAAAGATTCCATTAAACTTAGCAAAATCGACTTCTCGCTCGTGAACAGCAGCGCTACCGAACTCCAAGCATACGAAAGTGGCCAATTGGACTATTCAGGCGCTCCAAACGGCGAAATTCCGACGGAGCAGCTTCCGATCGTTCAACAAAAATATCCGGATGAGTTCCAAAGAAAAGGTATTGCAAGTGTGTACTACTACGAGTTCAACGTGACTGAGAAACCTTTCAGCAACGTTAAGATTCGTAAGGCTCTTGCGATGGCGATCGACCGTCAAACGCTGATTGACAAGGTTACGCTGGGCGGACAACTGCCGGCATTCGGCTATGTTCCTCCGGGCGTTGCCGGCGCTAACGGTGAATACCGCACGGCTATTAAAGACAACTACTTTACTGAAGATGTAGCACAAGCCAAGACTCTGCTGGCTGAAGGTCTGCAAGAAGAAGGCCTGACTAAACTGCCTACCTTCACCCTGTCGTACAACACGAGTGAAGGCCATAAGAAGATTGCCCTGGCAGTCGCTGACATGTGGAAGAAAGCTCTGGGCATTGACGTGAAGCTGGAAAATCAAGAATGGGCCGTATTTATCGAAAACCGTCAACATCAGAACTTCCAAGTTGCCCGCGCAGGCTGGACAGCGGATTACAACGATCCGATGACCTTCCTTGACATGTGGGTAACCAAAGGCGGTAACAACGATACCGGTTATGCCAACCCTGCATATGATAAGCTGATCGCCGAAGCGAAGGCGACGGGTGATGCTGCGGTTCGTCAAGAGAAATTTGCAGCAGCTGAGAAAATGATCATTCAGGACGATATGATCCTGATGCCGATTTACTACTATACCAACAACTCGCTGACTAAGCCTTACCTGAAAGGCGTTACGCTTGATTTCAGCGGCGCTATTGACCTGACTCGCGCTTACCTGCTCGAGCACTAAGATTGAAGAAATTGCTTTAAGCTTCAGTAAGTATATTTAATTGAATTGAAATGATTAAATATCTGAAGTAGATCTTGCACTTCGGGATATATATGTGGAATTCCATATATATCCCTTTTTTTTCTACGTCTGCCCGTTTCACTAACCAATCAACGGTAAAGTCCTTCCTACCGGGTAATAAAGGGTAAGGAAGGAGGGGCTTCTTATGCCTTCAATCAAAAACCGAATTGTTCCTGAGCAAAAAGTATATTTCCACAGCGAGCTGCGACACTGTCCCCATTGCGGGACTAAACTGAAGCGGCATCATACCGCTTGGCATAAAAATGTAAATACATTGTCCGGAATCATTGAGGTTTGGAGCATGGCATACTCGTGCCCGGGGCCTAACTGCCCCTACCCTAAAGCGTATTATCGTTCAGCCCAAGCTGATGCTTTAGTTATGAAACACACGTCTTATGGCTTCGATGTGCTTGCGCTCGTTGGCGAGCTTCGCTTCAAGCACCACTACACCCTTGCGGAACTAAACGAGGAATTGAACCAACGAGGTGTCGTGACCTCTGAGCGCAATTGTATGCGGCTGTACGAACGCTATCTCACCTTGCTCCGTGCTTCGGTGACCGACCATCTTCGCGAGAAGTTGGCAGATGTCGTACGGGAATATGGCGGTCTGCTTCTTTCCATGGATGGAGTTCAACCCGAAAAGGGAAACGAGACGCTGTACGTGGTGCGGGAAGGATTTAGCGGCAGCATTTTGGCAGCTAAAAACTTGAAAAGCGGCAGCGCGGAAGAATTGAAGCGTCTACTCGAACCGGTGGAACAGTTAGGCTTTCCCGTCATTGGACTCCTCAGCGATGGCCAACATTCGATCCGTCTGGCGATGTCCGGGCTGTGGCCGGACATCCCGTACCAGTACTGTCAGTACCACTACCTAAAGGACATTGCCAAACCTGTCATGGAGCTTGACCGAAAACTCAAGACAGGCATTAAGAAAAACTTGCGCGGTATCCGTGAATTGGAAAAACAAGTGCAGTGCGAATCCTCCGACGAAGCCGAGATTACCAAGGAATACCTGGCGGCCGTACGCTCCATTTTGCTGGAAGATGGCAATCCGCCTCTGGATCTTCCCGGTATCCGGGTTTACGAAGGGGCAAAGGCGATCCAGAAATCACTGAAACGCTGCTCTAAAAAAGGGGGCTCCGATTCAACGGGAAGCTGCTGAAGCTTTTTGAGAAGCTCGAGACCTTCCATCCTCAATATGAGGCGGTGAAGCGCTGGCTTCGTCCTCTCGAGGATGCCGCCCATATTCTAAATCCCAAACCGGGACAAACCGCTGCCTCCGTCCGTCTGCAGATGCAATGGCTAAGAGACGAACTGGAGAATACGTATACTCGCGAAGAGGATGTGATTATGGTTACCAATTTCCGGCGATATACAGAGGGGTTTTGGGAGGGCCTCTTTGCGTGTTATGACACCTCTTATCTGCCCCGAACCAACAATGACCATGAACGATATTTTCGTCAGACCAAGACACGTCACCGTCGAATGACGGGGCTGCGTAGTTGGAACCGTTACATTTGGCGCAATGGAGAATTTATTGTCTGGGTGGATGATGCCCTGGACCAAGCCGACCTTTTAAGTCGACTCCGACATGTAGAATATGCCTCCTACCGCCAAGAACGGAGTCAGTGGGAATCCCGTCTGTTGGAAGGTGTACAACGACTCCGCTTTCGTCGAAACCCGAATTTGTACTTGGCTCGCCTTGAACAACGGGTTTGTTTGCTAAACGGGCAGTCGTAGTTTTTTTTGAAATATAAACTTACAAACTGCGCGCTTATCCTTTGCCTTATATTTTTCGAGAAACGGATGACGTCCCCTATCAGGACGGTACAGTCGTTTCTTCTTACATGTTTATCACTTGTAAAAATTATATATAAATTACAAAATATAGAATCGTGGACAACTGGTCAATAATTGCATAAAATCATATTATGTTGTGAAAAAAATGTCGAAGGAGGTGTTGACGGGCATGGTACGCTATATTGCGAATAAGTTTTTTTATATGCTGGTTTCCCTGTTTGTGCTGATCTCAGCAACGTTTTTTCTGATGAAGGCTATTCCGGGTGATCCGTTCACATCCGAGAAGAAAATACCGGACGAAATCCGCCAGCGGCTGTATGAACAGTACGGTCTGGACAAGCCCGTCTCCCAGCAGTATCTTAAATATTTGGGTAACATTGTGCAAGGTGATTTTGGAGTTTCCATGAAACGCTTGAATCAGGACGTATCACATATTATTGGACAGACGTTCTCCGCTTCACTGAAGTTGGGGCTTGTCGCTATTATCGTGTCGATTATTGTCGGTATTTTTCTGGGGATGCTGGCGGCGCTCTACCACCGCAAATTTATCGACACCGCGGCGATGGTACTGGCGGTTCTTGGAATAGCGGTACCAAGCTTTGTGCTTGCCACGGTGCTGCAGTATGTTTTTGCTTCAAAGCTGGGTTGGGTTGATGTCATGGGCTTTAATGATCCTTTAGACTATGTGCTTCCAGTCGCTGCATTGTCGGCGCAGCCGATTGCTTTTATCGCCAGGCTGACCCGATCCAGCATGCTTGAAGTGCTGCATGCGGATTATATCAAGACGGCGAAGGCCAAAGGTCTTAGCTGGATCGTTATCCTCTTCCGCCACGTGCTGCGTAACGGCATTTTACCGGTCGTGACTTATCTGGGACCAATGACGGCTAACATCGTTACCGGCTCCGTCGTAATCGAGCAGATCTTCGGCATTGGCGGCATCGGCAAGCAGTTCGTCGAAGCGATAAGTACACGCGACTATCCGATCATTATGGGAATTACGATCTTCTACGGTATTCTGTTAATGGTAACTCGCTTTATTACAGACATTGCTTATGTATTTGTGGATCCGCGTATCAAATTGACCGGGGGAAAGGAGGGCTAAAGAGTGGCATCTGAACAAAATATGGATCCATCGGGCGTTAACCTGAAGCCCGAAGATTTCCGCAAGATTGGCGTGGATGAGAAGCAGGCGGAAGTCATTGAACGCGAAAGTCTGTCGGCGTGGCAGGACGCTTGGCAGCGGCTGCGCCAGAACAAAATGGCCATGGTCTCGCTGGGCCTGCTCGTATTGATTATTATCGGTGCTATTATCGGTCCGCATATTACGAAGTTTGATTATTACTCCAATGACTATTTGAATACGAACGTACCCCCGAACGCTGAACACTGGTTCGGCACCGACGAACTGGGCCGCGACGTGTTCGTCCGCACCTGGCACGGTGCGCGAATTTCCCTGATCGTAGGTCTGGCCGCAGCTCTGATTGACCTTCTCATCGGTGTAGTATACGGCGGGATCATGGGATTCTTCGGTGGACGTACGGACAGCATCATGAACAAAATTTCTGAGGTTTTGTACTCCATTCCATATCTTCTGGTCGTTATTTTGCTTCTGGTCGTGCTGGAGCCAAGCTTGTGGACGATCATCCTGGCGCTGACGATTACGGGCTGGATTAACATGTCGTGGATTGTACGCGGCGAGATTATGCAGCTCAAGAACCGCGAGTATGTGCTGGCGTCGCGATCAATGGGTGCAGGTTCCGCACGCCTGCTGTTCAAGCATCTGCTTCCGAACGCTATTGGACCGATTATCGTAACGGTTACGCTGTCCGTTCCAAATGCAATCTTTGCCGAAGCATTCTTGAGCTTCCTTGGACTCGGCGTACAAGCACCTAGAGCCTCGCTCGGTTCCATGATCAGTGACGCGCTGACCGGCTGGCTGGCATTCCCATGGCGTATGCTGTTCCCGGCAATTTTGATCAGTGTGACCATGCTGGCGTTTAACATTTTTGGTGACGGCCTTCGCGACGCGCTTGACCCTAAACTGAAGAAATAGGAGGTGAACGATAATGGACCCAATTTTACAGATAAAAGATTTGCATGTTTCGTTTTTTGTAAAGGGCGGTGAAGTACAGGCCGTCCGTGGTATGAACTTCGAGATCGGCAAAGGGGAAACGGTAGCGATCGTCGGCGAGTCCGGCAGCGGAAAGAGCGTTACCGCTCAATCGATTATGCGGCTGATCCCATCGCCGCCATCGAAAGTCAAGAAGGGCGAAATCATTTTTCAGGGACAGGATATTCTCAAGAAAAGCATCAAAGAAATGGAAGCTATTCGCGGCAAAGACATTGGCATGATATTTCAAGACCCGATGACCTCTCTTAACCCCACGATCAAAGTGGGCAAGCAAATCACGGAAGTATTGATCAAACATCAGAAAATGTCAGCGGCCGATGCGACCAAGCAAGGCATTGAAATGTTGAAGCTTGTCGGCATCAAGAATGCCGAGGCCCGCTTTAATCAATATCCCCATGAATTTTCCGGCGGTATGCGGCAGCGGGTGATGATCGCGATTGCTCTGGCTTGCCGTCCGGCGCTGCTTATTGCGGACGAGCCGACAACGGCGCTCGACGTAACGATCCAGGCGCAGATCATGGACGTTATGAAGGATATGCAGCAAAAGCTCGGCACCTCCATCATTCTGATTACGCATGACCTTGGCGTTGTCGCCGGCATGTGCGACCGGGTTATCGTCATGTACGCGGGTGAAGTGGTGGAAACAGGAACAAGATGGGAAATTTTCAAAAATCCGCAGCACCCGTACACGAAGGGGCTGCTTCGTTCGATGCCGCGTCTGGACCAGAAGAAAGGCGAGCCTTTGATCCCGATCGTCGGCACGCCGCCCGATCTGATCAAACCGCCGATCGGCTGCCCATTCACCGCGCGCTGCAGTGAAGCGATGGCAATCTGCGAAAGAATCGATCCGGGCACTACGGAATTCAGCGATACGCATACGGCGCGCTGCTGGAATCTGCACCCGATGGCCAAGGAGGTGCAACAATCTTGAGCAAGCAACTGATTGAGGTGGAAGGCCTCAAGAAATATTTTAATGTAGGCCAAGGCAAGGTGCTCAGAGCGGTCGATAATATCAACTTCTCGATCCGCGAAGGTGAGACGCTCGGAATGGTAGGCGAGTCAGGCTGCGGAAAAACGACAGCGGGCCGTACGGTCCTGCGTCTGTACGAACCGACCGCCGGCAGCGTTAAGTTTAACGGTACGGACATTTACAAACTGTCTCCAGGGAAAATGAAAGCTATGCGCCGCGACATGCAGATGATCTTCCAGGACCCTTACGCGTCGCTTAACCCGCGATTTACGGTTTCGGATATTATCGGCGAAGCGCTGGATATCCATAAAATGGCCGGCAGCCGCGCTGAGCGGAAGAAACGGATCGAGGAACTGCTCGATATGGTTGGTCTTAACCATGACCATGCAACGCGGTATCCGCATGAATTCTCCGGCGGCCAGCGCCAGCGGATCGGGATTGCCCGCGCGCTTGCGGTAAATCCAAAATTCATCGTCTGCGACGAACCGATTTCAGCGCTTGACGTGTCGATTCAGGCTCAGGTCGTCAACCTGCTGAAAGAGCTTCAGGGCCGTCTGGGTCTGACCTATCTGTTCATTGCGCATGATTTGTCCATGGTTAAGCATATCAGCGACCGCGTGGCGGTCATGTATCTGGGTAAGATGGTTGAGCTGGCCGAGAGTGAAGAACTGTACGCCAACCCGATTCATCCTTATACCAAAACGCTCTTGTCAGCTATTCCGATTCCCGATCCGGAAATTGAGGTCAACAAGAAACGCCTGCATATGCATGATGAGCTGGCCAGCCCGATTTTCTCGGCTGACGCGAAGACCAGCGAAGAAGAAACGAAGCTGGTTGAGGTTTCGAAAGGCCACTGGGTAGCCAAGGCATACGCCTAAGTTTCGGGCAGAGCCTGAACTCTCTTGTCCGATGGGAAAATACTTGAAAGTTCCGGGGTTTCCGGCAGCTCTTGAAGGAGCGCCGGAAATCCCGTTTTTTCAAAATATAAGAACGTATAAGCTTCGCGCTTATCATTTGCCTTATATTTCTACGAGAAACGATACCGTCCCTAACAGGACGGCGCAGCCGTTTCTTCTTGTCAATTAATGATGAATTTTGAGAATGATCTTTGACGCGGCGTTCTCCATTGGATACAATCAGTTAAGAAGTTTGAGAACAGGGGGCAGCTTAAGATGAATGTTGTACCGGAGCCGCTGCCGGGCGGATCGGCGCTCGCCCGAGGGTTCATGCACAGCTATGAAACGGTCGCTCATTTATACGGCGGCAATTTTACGCTTGAGAACAAGAAGCAGCGCGCCGTTTGGCTGGATCAAAGCGAGAGCCTCCGGGCTGACCGCAGCCAACTTGCGGAAGTGCTGCGGGCCTATAACTCAAGGTATAATAACCATGAGAAGGTAAGAATATCGCTCGATCTGCTGGAACAGCCGGAGACGCTTGTCGTTGCCGGCGGACAGCAAAGCGGCCTGTTTACAGGCCCGCTCCTTGTTATCTATAAAGCGGTCACGGCTATTCTTGCCGCGCGAGAAGCGAGCCGGGAGCTGGACCGGCCGGTCGTCCCCCTTTTCTGGATTGCTGGCGAGGACCACGATTGGGATGAGGTTAATCATACATATGTGCTGAACCGGTCGGGGGAAGTAACGAAATTGAGAATCGAGCATCCGGATGCGGGGCATTCCCCGGTCAGCCATATTGAATTGGAAGAGGACCATTGGCGCCGCCCGCTAGAACAGCTGGAAGAACTACTTCAGGAGAGTGAATTTAAGGCGGAAATGATGGAACTAATGCGGGGCGCTGCCTCAGGCGGCAGCATGAGCTGCGCTTTTGCGGAAATTATGGGTTCGCTGTTCGGCAAATACGGCCTGGTGCTGCTGGATTCGGCGGACCCGGCGCTGCGGCGGCTGGAGCAGCCGTTCTTCCGCTCGCTGATCGAGAACAATGATATGCTTGAAGCCTCCTACCATAAGACGGCTGCCGACATTAAGGAGGGAGGGTTTCAGCTTCAGGCCGATGTGACGGCTGGCGGAGCGAATCTTTTTTATATTCATGAAGGAGCGCGGCTGCTGCTGATCAAGAAGGACGGATTATTCACCGACCGTAAAGGCACTGTTTCTTTTTCCCGCGAGGAGCTGCTGGATCTTCTGGACCGGCACCCCGATCGTTTCAGCAACAATGTGTTGACACGGCCGCTGATGCAGGATTATCTTCTGCCAGTGTTGGCAACGGTGCTTGGACAAGGCGAGATCTCATACTGGGGGATTACCGGCCGGGCGTTTGCACATATGGGGCTGCGGATGCCGCTGATTATTCCCCGCATGTCTTTTACTATCGTGGAAGGCACGCTGCATAAGCATTTAGAGAAATACGGACTGACTTTCGCCGATGTCCAAGGTAGACTGGAGGACAAGAAGCGGCGGTGGCTTGAAGCGCAGGACGAGCTGGAGCTTGGCAGAAGGTTCGAGGAGGCGAAAGCCGCTTTTTCCGCGATGTACGACCCTCTTATCGAACAAATCGGCACGGTCCAGGCCGGACTTGTCAAGCTTGGGGGCAGCAACAAGGAGAAAATACTGGATCAAATTTCCTTCTTGCAAAATAAAGTGCAGGACGCAATGGCAAAACAGAATGAAGCCGCGCTGCGGCAGTGGGAGCGGATTGAACGTTCGCTTATGCCGCTGGGCAGACTGCAGGAACGAGTTTACAATATCATCTATTATTTGAACCGATACGGCCGATCCTGGCTTGACGGGCTGATGGAGCTCCCCACAGATTACAGCGGGACGCACCGGATTATCTATATGTAAGAAGTTAATATCATAAATAGCGATCAGGAGGTTATCTAATGAGTTCCCTATCCAAGCAAAATAGTATTGTAGCCGATATGTCACTCGCTCCAGACGGACATCTCAAAATTGACTGGGTCCGCCAGCATATGCCCGTGTTAAACCGTATCCGAGAGCAGTTCGAAGCGGAACAGCCGTTCAAAGGGCTGAAAGTATCCATAACGCTGCATTTGGAAGCCAAAACGGCTTACTTGGCCAAGGTTGTGCAGGCCGGCGGTGCCGAGGTAACGATTACCGGCTCGAACCCGCTGTCCACGCAGGACGACGTCTGTGCCGCTCTGGTTGAAGACGGCATTACCGTATTTGCCAAATACAATCCGACACCCGAGGAGTTCAAGGCGCTCAACATCAAGGCGCTGGAAAGCAAGCCCGACCTGATTATTGACGACGGCGGCGATTTTGCGACGCTGCTGCATTCCGAGCGGCCTGACCTGATGGTGAACATCCGCGGCGGCGCGGAGGAGACAACGACCGGTATTATCCGGCTGAAAGCTCTGCAGAAGCAGGGTGTGCTGAAATTCCCGATGGTTGCCGTCAATGATGCATACTGCAAGCATCTGTTCGATAACCGCTACGGAACCGGCCAGTCCGCTTGGGACGGCATTATCCGTACGACTAATCTGATGGTAGCGGGCAAGACAGTCGTGGTTGTCGGTTACGGCTGGTGCGGTAAAGGCGTCGCCATGCGGGCCAAGGGACTTGGGGCGAACGTTATTGTTACAGAAGTTGATGCAATTAAGGCGGTTGAAGCGCATATGGACGGTTTCCATGTCCTGCCGATGCTGGAAGCGGCCAAGCTGGGCGATTTCTTTGTTACCGTAACCGGCAACCGTTACGTCATCCGGGGCCAGCATTACGATGTGATGAAGGACGGGGCCATTATGTGCAACGCCGGTCATTTTGATGTGGAGGTCAACAAGCCGGAGCTTGCAGAGAGAGCGGTGACGCAGCGCGTTGTCCGTAAAAATATCGAGGAATACCAGCTTAAGGACGGTCGCAAGCTGTACCTGTTGGCTGAGGGACGGCTGGTCAACTTAGGCGCGGCGGACGGTCATCCGGCGGAGATTATGGACATGACGTTTGCGCTGCAGGCGCTCTCGCTGAAATACGTAAATGACAACTATGAAAAAATCGGCGTCAAGGTCGAGAATGTCCCTTATGAGCTGGACGAGCAGGTTGCCCGCTACAAGCTGGAAAGCATGGGGCTCAGCATTGACAGCTTGACACCTGAGCAGGTTGCGTATTTGGACAGCTGGAAGCTGAACTGATTAATCGCGGTACCGTTTCTCGCAGAAATATAAGGCAAAATGATAAGCGCTCAGCTTATAAATTCTGATATTTTGAAAAAGGCAGCAGGCAGCTTAGCCAATATTGAATTGGTAAGCTGCCTTTTTTATTTGTGCTTTCATAAAGTCCGCTATGAAATTTTGGCCTATTTAATAGAAGGAATTTTTCGAAAATGAAGGGATGAACAAGGTCGAAACGCGGATTAGCTCAGGACCGCCGGGAAATTTGTCTTCGACACAAAGCACGAACCCGTCATCCGCTTCGATAAATTTGCTGATGATTTTACCTCCGGCATGGCTGGCGTATGTCTTTTTCGTCAATAGTCTTTCAGACGGTTCGTATTGATCCGCGCTGTTTAATGTCGCATTGCGACGGACTCCTGAATAGTACCACGCGATTTTGTTAAGGATGCAAGGACGATAAAGGCAGGAATAAATTTCCTTTAAACGGAAGAAGGTTTTTGATTTTTAGTGACGAATCTATTATGCTTAAGTGGTGAAAAGTGGGGTAAAGTGGGGACCAGAGGGATTAAGGAGTGGGCAGCCAATGTTTATGGGGGAATACCAGCATAGCATTGACGATAAAGGCCGTATTATTATTCCGGCTAAGTTTCGTGAGCTGCTCGGCGCCTCTTTTGTGGCCACCCGCGGACTCGATTCCTGCCTGTTCGTTTATCCCATGGAAGAATGGGCAATCATGGAACAAAAGCTGAAAAGTCTGCCGCTCATGAAGAGCGATGCACGCGCGTTCAGCCGTTTCTTTTTCTCGGGAGCGACAGAATGCCAGTGGGACAAGCAGGGGAGGGTGACCCTTCCCGCCAATCTGCGTGAGTATGCAAAGCTGAACAAGGACTGTGTTATTCTGGGCGTATCGAACCGGGTGGAAATCTGGAAGAAGGAGCTTTGGGAACAGTACTTCGGGCAGTCGGAGGAATCGTTCAACGAGATCGCCGAGAAGCTGGTGGATTTCAACTTTGATTTATAATTTGTTTACCGAATACTGTCTTGGAGGGATAAGTCTTGTTTCATCACATCACGGTTCTGAAAGAAGAAGCGACGGAGGGCTTACATGTCAGAGAAGACGGCATCTATGTGGATTGTACGCTCGGAGGAGCGGGGCACAGTGCCCTAATCGCTTCCCGCTTGGGCAGTCAGGGCCGGTTGATCGCGCTCGATCAGGACGACTGGGCCTTGGACAACGCCAAGGAAAAGCTCGCATCCTTCGGAGACAAAGTTATCCTGGTCAAGACAAATTTTCGGGATTTGGAGGAAGTGCTGAGAGCGCTGCCTATGGTG
Source organism: Paenibacillus durus ATCC 35681 (assembly GCF_000993825.1). Taxonomy (NCBI): domain Bacteria; kingdom Bacillati; phylum Bacillota; class Bacilli; order Caryophanales; family Paenibacillaceae; genus Paenibacillus; species Paenibacillus durus. Next base: position 3,216,031 of record NZ_CP011114.1, on the reverse strand, counting down.
CCGCAGAGAGACGGCATTCCCCAGGTGGACGGCATCCTGTTCGATCTAGGCGTCTCCTCCCCGCAGTTTGACGAAGGAGAGCGCGGTTTCAGTTATAACCATGACGCTCCGCTCGATATGCGGATGGACCGGAGTGCCGAATTGACCGCTGCTGAGATCGTAAACACCTGGCCCGAACAGGAAATCGCCCGCGTGCTGTTCCAGTATGGAGAGGAGAAGTTCTCCAGGCGAATTGCGGGAAAAATTGTTGAGCGGAGAGCGGTTCATCCTATTCATAGTACGAAGGAACTAGCCGATATAATTAAGGAGGCAATTCCGGCAGCGACGCGCAGGACGGGCGGACATCCCGCCAAACGAAGCTTTCAGGGGCTGCGCATTGCCGTAAACGATGAATTGGGCGCTTTTGAAGAGGCCCTTCATGCGGCTGTGCGTTGTCTGGCTCCTGGAGGGAGAGTTTCCGTGATTACGTTCCATTCCCTGGAGGACCGGATTTGCAAGCAAATCTTGAACAGCTATGTCGGCCGCTGTACGTGCCCGCCGGATTTTCCGCTATGTGTATGCGGAGGCGAAGGCCAGATGAAACTGATTAATCGCAAGCCGCTTACGCCCGGCGAAGAGGAGCTAACCTTGAATCCTCGCGCCCGCTCGGCCAAGCTGCGCATTGCGGAGAAATTGTAAAAAAGACGATAAAAGGAGAGTCAGAGATGGCCTATACCCGCGGCAATTTGGCTGTGCAGCAACAAAGGGAACCGAAAGTTAATCCACGCTACCGCGAAAAGACAAAGGTTATCACAAGGCGAACGGCGCTCCCCGTGCAAGAGAAGCTTCTATATCTCCTGACTCTAGCCTTATTCGTCCTTGTGTCCAGCGTCTTGGTATGGCGCTATGCCCACATTTACGATTTGAACAAGCAGGCGCAGACTCTTGATACGAAAATTTCAGAGGCGAAGAAAAAAATTGCCGTCTACCAGAAAGAGAAGCAGGACCTGGAGCAGCAGATTCCAGCTAAGGCCCGTTCCTGGGGCTGGAGCTCTCCTGACGACGAAGAGACGATTTTTGTTCCTCGGGATGTTGCTTATACTAATGATAAATAGTCATAGGGATTGGTAAGAACGCGAAAAAAAGTTGTGAGGTCTGCGTATGATAAAAAGAATAAAGCTTCGCATGCTGTTCATAGGGGGATGTATTACCCTCTTTTTTCTTGTTCTGGTCGGACGGGTATTCTATATTCAGGTGCTTCAAGGGGATTATTGGCAAAAAGAGGCCGCGAAGACTTGGGCGCATACAACCATTATCAAAGCCCTGCGCGGAGAAATTACAGATCGCAACGGAAGTGTCCTTGCCAGCGACGTGCCCGCTTTTACGGTAGTCGTGGAACCGGACGTTATTCATGAGCGGGGCCTTCGCGACGAAGTCATTCAGGGGCTGCATGAGATTTTGAACAAGCCGGTTTCGGAACTCGAAGAACTGATCGATGCGAAGGACAAGAACGGCAATTTATTAAAGAACCGCGAGGTACGCAACGAAGGCTGGAAGGTCGATCAGGAAGTGGCCGACAAGATTACCGAGTTCGCGAAAAAGCTGGAAGAGGAGCATGATATCCGCGAAACTGGCATCGGCTTTGTCAAGGACCAGAAACGCTATTATCCCAAAGATTCGCTGGCCGCTCATGTTCTCGGGTATACGGACCGTGAAGGCAACGCCGTGGCCGGGCTGGAATATTTCTACGACAAGCAGTTGAAGGGAGCAGATGGAAAGCTTGATTACCAGAGCGATGGCAAGGGCGTCAAGCTGCCCGATGCGGCAGAGACATTTAAGCCGGTCGTCAATGGCGATAACCTCAAGCTTACCATAGACAGCACCATCCAATACTATATTCAAGATGCAATGAAAGAGGCCTACGCGGAATATCAGCCAAAGAGCATGACGGTCATTGCCGCCGACCCGAACACGATGGAGATTCTGGGCATGGCGAATATGCCTACCTTTAATCCCAATGAATATTGGAAGACTCAGGATCAAGGGGATTTCTACAATCATGCGATCAAGTCTATTTATGAGCCGGGATCGACTTTTAAAATTGTAACGCTGGCCGGGACGGTACAGGAGAAGCTGTTCGATCCGAACGCAAAGTTTGAATCCGGACAGATTCGAATTAAAGGTTACAGAAGGTCTCTTCGTGATATGCACGGGGGTTGGGGAAGAATTACCTATCTAGACGGCGTGAAGCATTCCAGTAATGTAGGCTTTGTCAAGTTGGGCTATGAAATGCTGGGAAAAGACCGGCTGAAACAGTATATTGATAATTTCGGCTTCGGCCAAAAGACGGGCATTGATCTCCCCGGCGAAGCCAAGGGATCGATTACGCCGCATTGGGAAGTGGAATTCGCCACTCTGGCTTACGGACACGGGAAGGTGCAGGTCACCCCGATCCAGCAGCTCGCGGCGGTATCGGCGGTTGCCAACGGCGGCAAGTTAATGAAGCCTTATGTGGTCAAGGAAATCGAAGACCCGAACACCGGCAAAAAGACAGTTAAGAAGCCGGAAATGGTGCGTCAGGTCATTTCGGCGGAGAGCGCCAAGCAGACCGGCCTATATCTCGAACAGGTGGTTGCCGATCAGGATAAAGGCACCGGAAAGCATGCTTACATCGAAGGATACCGTGTGGCCGGCAAGACTGGTACGGCTGTTAAGGTGGTCAACGGGGAGTACGATTACACTAAGAACGTGGTTTCTTTTATCGGCTACGCACCGGTCAACGATCCGAAGATTGCCGTGATTGTCATCGTCGATGAACCCAAGACGGATGGCGGCGGTGGCGCGGTGGCCGCCCCGATCTTCAAGAAGATCGTTTCCCAGTCTTTGGAGTATATGGGCGTCCCCAAAGTGTACGCAAATGACAAGAACGGAAAGAAATCCGGGAATGATCCGGTGTCGGCGCGCACTGCTCCGAACATGGTCGGTCAAACGATGAAGTCTGCGAGAGAACAGCTGATGAACCAAGGCTATGATTTTGAAACTGTCGGAGACGGCGCTTCGGTGGCCAGCCAGTATCCGTCTGCGGGTACGGCGCTTGCTTCCGGGCAGAAGGTATACCTACTCAGCGAGCAGGGCGATAAGCCGACCATCCCCGATCTTCGCGGCGAATCGCTTCGGGATGCGCTTGAGGTGCTCAGCCTGTTGAAGGTAGGCATCCAGGTCAGCGGAGAAGGATATGTCACGGAACAGAAGGAATCCGTGAATAACGGCAAAAAGCAAGTTGCGCTGACCCTGAAGCCTAGCGAGCAAGATGCAAAAGACACCGAGGTAGCCTTGGCGGAAGCGGCTGATCCGAATACCAAATCGGCTACCTCATCAAAACCGGATAGTAACTCCGAACAGAACGCCGCATCCTCGAACTAGGCTTGTTCTAAGCCCTGTTTGTCCTGAATAGTCATGAAGAAAGAGCGCATGTCTATGCTTTGGAAAGCGGGGATGACGGAGATGAAGGTTTCGAACGTTGTATCGCGGCGGCGGATGCTGTGGACTTTGCTGGGGCTTGCCGTATTATTTATAGCTCTGGTCCTGCGTCTTGCCTATGTGCAGCTGTCCAAGGGAGAAGAACTGTCGGCGAAGGCGGAGAATTCATGGCGACGTAACATTCCGTTCACAGCCAAACGCGGCGAAATTCTGGATCGCGAAGGGACTGCGCTGGCTTATAACATCAGTTCGCCGACCGTGTATGCCATTCCGGTTCAGATCAAGGACAAAGAAGGGACTGCGGTGAAGCTGGCGCCGCTTCTGGGAATGACACAGGAGAAGCTGATGACCCTGTTATCAAAACGTGAATCCACGGTGAGACTGCAGCCCGGCGGACGCAAAATTACGATGGAACTCGCCGGGAACATTCGTGATTTGCAGCTGCCGGGCATCGTTGTGGCCGAGGACAGCAAGCGGTTTTACCCGTATGGAGATTTGGCGGCGCATATACTCGGCTTCACCGGCATAGACAATCAGGGGATTACAGGCATCGAAAATGTCTATGACAAGCTTCTGAAAGGCATAGGCGGGAATATTTCGTATTTGTCCGATGCTGGAGGGCGGCTGATGCCCGGCTCTTCGGAAAGGTATGCGCAGCCTCAGGATGGCCTGAAACTGGAACTGACCATCGACAAGCAGATTCAGTCCATTATGGAACGGGAGCTGGATCAGGCCATGGTCAAATATCAGGCCAACGCTAGCTGGGCGATTGCCATGAATCCGAAGAACGGGGAGATTCTGGCGATGGCCAGCCGCCCTGGCTACGAGCCCGGCCAATATAAGGAGTATGACTCCGCAGTCTATAACCGGAATCTGCCGATCTGGATGACCTACGAACCCGGTTCGACTTTCAAGATCATTACGCTGGCGGCGGCGCTGAACGAGAGCAAGGTGGATTTACAGCATGAACACTTTTACGATCCCGGCTATATTGAAGTGGGCGGGGCCAGGCTGCGCTGCTGGAAAAAAGGCGGTCACGGCAGTGAGACATTCCTGCAGGTGGTGGAGAATTCCTGCAATCCTGGCTTTGTTGCTCTGGGGCAGCGGCTCGGAAAAGACGCGCTGTTCCAATATATCCGCAACTTCGGCTTTGGCAGTAAAACGGGAATTGATCTGAACGGCGAGGAGAACGGTATCCTGTTCAAGCCGTCGCGGGTAGGGCCGGTAGAACTGGCGACTACAGCCTTCGGTCAAGGGGTATCCGTGACGCCGATTCAGCAGATTGCGGCGGTGTCGGCGGCGGTTAACGGCGGGAAGCTTTACAAGCCGCATGTTGCCAAAGCGTGGATCAATCCGGATACCGGGCAGACCGTATCCGAAGTGAAGCCGGAGATGGTTCGTCAGGTTATCTCGGAGGAAACGTCAAAGAAAGTTCGCGAAGCGCTGGAGAGCGTCGTCGCCAAAGGAACGGGCCGGCCGGCATTTATTGACGGCTACCGGGTCGGCGGCAAGACCGGTACTGCGCAAAAAGTCATTAACGGACGCTATTCCGCGTCCGAGCATATCGTTTCTTTTATCGGCTTCGCGCCTGCGGATGATCCGCAAATTGTCGTATACACTGCTGTAGACAATCCACAAGGCATCCAGTTCGGGGGCGTTGTGGCTGCGCCGATCGTGCAGAACATTCTGGAAGATTCCCTGCACTATTTGAAGGTGCCTCAGCGTAAAGACCAGCTTGCCAAAGTTTACAAACTCGGGGAAACGCCCATTGATGTAGTGCCGGATTTGGTTGGAGCAACGGTTCAGGACATTTACGAGGATATGAATATGAATTTCAATCTTGTCCGTTCCGGCACCGGAGACATGGTTATCAATCAGGCGCCCAAGGCGGGAACAAGAGTGGAACGGGGATCGACGATCCGGATTTATATGGGTTCTTCCAGTCCATAATGATAAAGAGAGATTATTCGATACAATAGAGCGAGGGATTAAAATGAAACTTGAAGAATTATCATCTTGTCTGGCGGCTGCGCGTTTATATAGGAACGGCGGGATAGAGATTACCGATTTGCAGGCGGATTCCCGCCGTGTAAAGCCGGGAGATCTGTTCATCTGCCTGCCCGGATTTACCGTGGACGGACATGATTTTGCTCCTCAAGCCGCATCAAGCGGGGCGGCGGCGCTTGTAGTCGAGCGAAAGCTTGAAATCGATCTGCCGCAGATTGTAGTCGATGACAGCCGGTTCGCGATGTCCGTCCTGTCGAATGCATTTTTCAAGTCTCCCAGCAGCCGGATGAAGATGATCGGTGTTACCGGTACGAACGGAAAGACGACGACAACGTATCTGATCGAACGCATCATGGAGGATCATGGTGTCAAGACGGGGCTTATCGGAACGATACAAATGCGCTATGGCGGGGTCAGCTATCCGATGCCCCGGACGACGCCGGAGTCCCTTGAGCTTCAGCGTTCTCTGAACGATATGGCGTCTAGTGGCGTGCAGTGCTGCGTGATGGAGGTTTCCTCGCATGCGCTCGAGCAGGGGCGGGTAAAAGGAACGGACTTTCGCACCGCCATTTTCACCAATCTGACACAAGATCATTTGGATTATCATCATACGATGGAAGAGTACCGCGCGGCGAAGGGGCTGTTCTTCTCCAGACTTGGAAATGTGATTTCTCCCTGGAAAGAAGAACGGAAATACGCCGTCCTGAACGCGGACGATACGGCAAGCTCCTATTTTGCGGCCCAGACGGCAGCCGAAGTCATTACATACGGTATTGACAACGAGGCCAACGTCCGAGCTTCGCAAATCTCCATCACGGCCAAAGGCACCTCGTTTCACGTGGACACCTTTAAGGGTGAAGCCGATATTTCACTCAAGATGGTAGGCAAATTCAATGTGTACAACGCGCTTGCGGCCATAAGCGCTGCTCTGCTTGAGGAAGTTCCGCTTGCGGATATCAAGGCCAGCCTTGAATCGGTGCCGGGGGTAAGCGGGCGCGTGGAGTCGGTTGACGAAGGCCAACCTTACGCGGTCGTTGTGGATTATGCGCATACTCCGGACGGATTGGAAAATGTGCTTCGTACGGTCCGGGAGTTCGCGGAGGGTAAAGTTCTGACCGTCTTCGGCTGCGGCGGCGACCGTGACCGGACGAAACGTCCGCTTATGGGAAAAATTTCGGCAAGGTACAGCGATGTTATTCTGGTCACTTCCGATAACCCGCGAACTGAAGATCCGGCAGCGATTCTGAAGGACATAGAGGCCGGGCTGATTGAAGACAGCGTGGACCGCAGCCGGTATGAGCTGATTGTCGACCGGCGCGAAGCAATCGTGAAAGCTATTGAAATGGCAAGCCCCGGCGATGTAGTATTGATTGCGGGGAAAGGTCATGAGACCTACCAACTCATTGGCGGCGCTGTTCTCGATTTCGATGACCGCATCGTCGCGCAAGAAGCTATAAGGGGTCGAAGCTAGTGATTACAAGAACACTGCAAAGCATAGCCGCCATGTGCGGGGGCGAGTTGTCCCAGGGCAGCGCCTCCGGTACAGAAATTACAGGAGTTGTCACAGACTCGCGCAAAATTACACTCGGCTGCCTGTTCGTACCGCTGGTTGGCGACAGCTTTGACGGGCATGATTACAGCAGATCAGCGCTGGAAGCCGGCGCAGCCGCTACGCTGTGGATGCGGGATAAGGGCGCCGCTCCGCAGGGAAATGCGGTTCTGGTGGATGACACGCTGGCCGCGCTTCAGCGTCTGGCATCCGCTTATCTTAAGGAAGTGGCACCGCGCGTAGTCGCCGTCACCGGCAGCAATGGGAAGACGACGACCAAGGATATCATTACCGCCCTGCTGGAGACACGCTTCAAGGTGCACAAGACGCAGGGGAATTTTAATAATCATATCGGCTTGCCGCTCACCGTCCTCTCCATGTCGCCGGACACGGATATCGCCGTACTGGAAATGGGCATGAGCTCGCGCGGAGAAATCTCGCTGCTCTCGTCACTGGCGCAGCCGGACACGGCCGTCATTACCAATGTGGGCGAATCGCATCTTCTCCAGCTTGGCTCGCGCAAGGAAATCGCCCGGGCAAAGCTGGAAATCACCGAAGGGCTTAAACCGGGCGGCCTGCTGATCTATAACGGCGACGAGCCGCTGCTTGCCGAGGTGATGGGCGAGCCGGAATTCACGGCGCCCGAGGGTCTCAGGACGTTCCGCTTCGGGCTTGGGTCTGGGAATGACGATTATCCGACAGGAATCATGACGCATCAAGGCGGAACGACGTTCACTTCCAGCCGCTACGGTGAGCAAGCCTTTACGCTTCCGCTGCCCGGCACGCATAATGTCGTGAACAGCCTGGCCGCGCTGGCGGTGGCAAGCCACTACGGAGTGAGCGAGGCAGAGATGGCAGCCGGACTTAGCAGACTCAAGCTGACCGGAATGCGGATTGAGATCATCCGGACGTCCTCCGGTCTTACGCTGCTGAATGACGCCTATAATGCCAGCCCTACGTCAATGAAGGCCGCCATCGATGTGCTTCAGTCCATGAAGGGCACGGGTGCCAAAATTGCGGTGTTAGGGGACATGCTTGAGCTTGGGCCGGACGAAGCCGCCTTTCATGGGGAAATCGGGTCTTATCTGGACCCGGAGAAAGTTGACTTTGTCTTTGCGTACGGACCGCTGTCCGAACATTTGGCGAAGGCCGCCGTACTTCGGTTCGGTCCGGACCGGGTATATGCTTTTACCGACAAGTCTGAGCTGACCGAACTCCTCATTAAGAAGACCGATAAGAAAGATATCGTATTGTTCAAGGCGTCCAGAGGCATGAGGCTGGAAGAAGCGCTTCAGCGCCTATATGACCATTTTAATCAAAGTTAAAGATTTGGAGAGGGTGAACCCGTGGATTATCAACTGCTGCTTCTGACTATCGCTGTATCTTTTATCCTTGCGGTCATTGCCGCTCCGCTGCTTATTCCGCTGCTGCGCAGAATGAAATTCGGACAGCAGGTTCGCGACGACGGGCCGCAAAGCCATCTCAAAAAAGCGGGCACGCCCACTATGGGCGGCGTCATCATCATCGTGGCGTTTACATTGTCCTACCTGAAATTTTCTGTCGTGAATACGGACTTTTATGTTCTTCTGGTAGCTACGCTTGGATATGGCTTAATCGGCTTTTTGGATGATTATATCAAAATCGTGTTCAAACGCTCGCTCGGCCTGACGCCCCGCCAGAAGCTGCTGGGTCAGCTGATTGTCGGTGCGGCGATGTGCGGCCTGCTGATTTTCGCGGGACACAGCACAGCCATCAGCATTCCCGGAACCGCGGTCAGCTTCGACTGGACCGGCTGGTTCTATTATCCGTTCATCGTGATCATGATGATGGCGATCACCAATGCGGTCAATTTCACAGACGGCGTGGACGGTCTGCTCTCCGGGACAGCCGCAATCGCGCTGGCCGCTTATGCGGTGGTTGCGATGCAGGCGACTTCGATTGCGGCCGGCGTATGCGCTGCGGCAATGATCGGCGCGGTGCTCGGATTTCTCGTCTTCAACGCTCATCCCGCCAAAGTATTTATGGGCGACACCGGATCGCTAGGCATTGGCGGGGCTATCGGGGCAATCGCCATTGTCACGAAGAGCGAGCTGCTGTTTGTCGTGATCGGCGGCGTCTTTGTTATTGAGATGCTGTCCGTCGTTTTGCAGGTCGCGTCCTTCAAGACACGCGGCAAGCGTATTTTCAGAATGAGCCCGATCCACCATCACTTCGAGCTTGGCGGCTGGTCGGAATGGCGGGTCGTCATTACCTTCTGGGCGGTAAGCATCATCTTGGCTGGCCTGGGACTTTATATGAGCAAGGGGTTGTAGATAATGAAACATCCGGATATGTACCGCGATGAAGAGATCGTCGTGCTGGGGCTTGCGAAGAGCGGCGTGCAGGTGGCCAAGGTGCTGCATGAGCACGGCGCCGTCGTCACGGTTAACGACAAAAAAGAGAGAGAACAATGTCCCGAAGCTTCCGAACTGGAATCTTTGGGAATTTCTGTTATATGTGGAGGTCATCCGGATGGACTCGTCCACGAAGGCGTAAAGCTCGTCGTTAAAAATCCCGGAATCCCGTACAACGTTCCGCCGGTTCAGAAAGCGCTGGAGCTGGGCATCGAGGTGGTGACAGAGGTCGAGGTGGCCTATCATCTGTGCGAGGCGCCGATCATCGGTATTACGGGTTCCAACGGCAAGACGACCACAACGACCTGGGTAGGAAAAATGCTGGAGGCCGCCGGTATGAATCCGATTGTAGCCGGAAATATCGGAACTCCGCTCACTCAGGCGGCGCAGGAAGCTTCTGCGGACAACTGGATGGTGGTGGAGCTGAGCAGCTTTCAGCTAAAAGGGACAGAAGACTTCCGGCCCAAAGTAGGCTGTCTGCTGAATGTGGCCGAGACCCATCTTGACTATCACGGCGATATGCGCGATTATGTGGATTCCAAAGCGAAGCTTTTTGCCAATCAGGGAGTGAGCGATACGGCTGTGCTGAACTGGGACGATCCCTACTGCAGAGGGCTTGTGCCTGGTATCAAGGCGGGTATCCTGCCGTTTTCTATGAGTGAAGAACTGGTGCAAGGGGTATTTGTCCGTCCTTCTTTCGTGCCTGACACCGAGGATGACCTGAAACGCGTCATTGTCTATCGCGACTATACCGAGAGCGAGACCGTGATCGCGGAGGTGGCTTCCATCGGTCTTCCCGGGCGCTTTAATGTGGAGAACGCGCTGGCGGCCTGCGCTATCGCCATTGCCGCCGGAGCGGACCCTGCCGGGCTCGCCGAGCCACTGGCTTCCTTCCGCGGTGTGGAGCACCGGCTGGAATATGTCGCGGAAAAGAGCGGCGCGGCTTACTACAACAACTCCAAAGCGACGAACGCCAAGGCAACGTCGATGGCGCTTACCTCGTTCCGCCAGCCGATCGTGCTCATTGCCGGAGGGCTTGACCGCGGCTCCGATTACATGGAACTGCTCCCGGTCCTTCAAGGACGCGTCAAAGCGCTGGTGGCGCTTGGACAGACGAAGGACAAGCTCGCGCATGTTGCGAAGCTCGCCGGATTAAAGACGGTTGTCACTGTCGATAATGAAGACAGCGCCGCCTCGGTGCTGCAAAGGGCCGTGCAGGAAGCTGCCGCTCTCGCTGAAGAGGGGGATGTTGTTCTGCTGTCGCCCGCATGCGCCAGTTGGGACATGTTCACATCCTATGAAGTGCGGGGGCGTATTTTTAAAGAGGCGGTGCATAATCTGTAAGTAGGGAGGAATTGGATAAGCCTCCACTACGATGCAAGAGGTGTGCACCCCATGAATAAGACTCGTCCTGCGCCGGATATCTGGCTGCTCATTCCGATTCTGGCGCTCCTGGCCATAGGCATGATTATGGTGTACAGTGCGGGCTCTGTGCTGGGCTTTCGCAATTATGGCGATTCCTTTTATTTTGTCAAAAGACAGCTGCTCTTTGCCGGGCTGGGTCTAGCCGCTATGTTCTTTACGGCCAACTTGGATTACCGTGTTTTGAAAAAGCTGTCCAGACCGGTGCTTATCATCTGCTTCATCCTGCTTGTGATTGTCTTGATTCCGGGAATCGGCGTTGTACGCGGCGGCGCGCGCAGCTGGCTCGGCATCAGTTCCTTCGGCATCCAGCCCTCCGAGTTCATGAAGATGGGGATGATCCTCTTTCTGGCGAACTGGCTGAGCCGCGAGGATTATGACATCTCTTCGTTCACGCGCGGGCTTCTGCCGCCGCTGGCCTTGATCGGGACAGCTTTCGGACTGATCATGCTTCAGCCCGATCTCGGTACAGGGACGGTGATGATGGGGGCGGCTCTGATGATGATTTTTACCGCCGGGGCGAGAATGAGCCATTTGCTGGGCCTTGGCGCGGCGGGCGTCGCCGGATTCGCCGCGCTGGTCGCAGCCGCGCCATACCGGCTTCAGCGGATTACCGCATTTCTCGACCCCTGGTCGGACCCGCTCGGCAAGGGCTATCAGATCATCCAGTCGCTGTATGCGATCGGCCCCGGCGGACTTGGGGGGCTGGGGCTCGGGATGAGCCGCCAGAAATACAGCTATGTGCCCGAGCCGCAGACGGACTTTATCTTTTCCATCCTGGCTGAAGAGCTGGGCTTTATCGGCGGACTTGCGGTGTTAATCTTATTCCTTATCCTGATCTGGCGGGGAATGAGAGTGGCGATGAGCCTGCCGGACCGATTCGGCAGCTACCTGGCAGTAGGCATCGTCAGCATGGTGGCGGTGCAGGTTGTCATTAATATCGGCGTGGTCATCGGCATGATGCCCGTTACAGGCATTACGCTGCCGCTGATTAGCTACGGCGGATCTTCGCTGACGCTGATGCTTACGGCGCTCGGCATTTTACTTAATTTATCCCGTTATGTGAGGTGAAGGCAATGCGTATCGTATTAAGCGGCGGCGGCACGGGAGGACATATTTATCCCGCCGTCGCTGTGGCAAGGCAGCTGGAAGGGGAGGATGAATCTTCCGCATTTTTATATATCGGCGGAACGCGCGGGCTTGAGAGCACGCTGGTTCCGAAGGAGAATCTTCCGTTCCGCTCGATCGATATTACCGGCTTCCGGCGAAAGCTGTCCCTGGACAACGTGAAGACGGTCATGCGTTTCCTGAAGGGCGTGAGGGAGTCCAGACGGATGCTGAAGGAATTTAAGCCCGATGTCGTCGTCGGAACGGGCGGCTATGTCTGCGGACCGGTGGTATATGCGGCCTCAAGGCTCGGCATTCCTACCCTGATTCACGAGCAGAATGCGATTCCGGGGCTGACCAACCGCTTTTTAAGCCGGTACGCGAGCACGGTGGCGGTCAGCTTTGAAGGGACCGAATCGGCTTTTCCCGGAAGCAAGCGCGTCATCTATACCGGGAATCCGCGCGCGACAACGGTAAGCAAGGCGAATCCGAAGCGGGGCTACGCAACCTTGGGCATACCCGAAGGCAGCACGGTCGTGCTGGTGGTCGGCGGCAGCCGGGGGGCCAAAGCGATTAACGAGGCGATGATCGAAATGGCCTCGCTTGCCGTTAGGGAATCCGGGGTTCATTACGTGTATGTCACGGGCGAGCCCTATTACGAGGAGACGCGTAAAAGCTTGCGTCAGAAGCTTGGAAGTTTTCCAAGCTGGCTGCATGTGCTTCCCTATATTCATAATATGCCGGAAGTGCTTGCCTGCACATCCCTGATTGTGAACCGTGCGGGCGCATCGTTTATCGCCGAAATTACGGCGCTGGGCATTCCTTCCGTCCTTATTCCGTCTCCCAACGTCACGAACAATCATCAGGAAGCGAATGCACGGCAACTGGAACGCGCGGGAGCGGCGATCGTGATCCTGGAGAAGGAATTAACGGGACAGTCGCTCTACAAGGCAGTCCGCTCCATCACGGACGACCCGGCCGTCCGGAAGCAAATGTCAGAGGCTTCGCTGGCGCTGGGCAAGCGCGATTCCGCGGCTCTGGTCGTTCAGGAGCTAAGGCGGCTTGCCGGCTCGCGCCGGAAGTGAACCGGTCTTTCGCAGGTACGGTCCTGTAGCGGCAGCCTATCCTTCGTTTCCTGGCTCCCTCCTGTCACACACCTGAGGAGATCTACATACGATATCCTATAAATCGTGACAATCACCTAAGGCTGCTTCCGGAAAGGGCTGACGGCGCGGTTTCCTCCGTTGAAGAGTGATCTTGCGACTGCCTGAAGTATCCGAAAAGCGGCTGCCTTTGCCGGTTTAAGCGTGCTTTTAACCTAAAGCGCCGGCGGCGCCCTAGCGGGAGGGTGAGCGGTAATCTCGGAGGTGATACATTGGACAAATTGGTGATTGAGGGTGGAATTCCCCTGTCAGGCACCATACGTATCCATGGAGCAAAAAACGCGGCGCTGCCCATACTGGCGGCAAGCCTGCTGGCCGAAGGCGTTCACTCGCTGCATAATGTGCCAAAGCTGCTGGACATCGAAACGATGCTTGCGATTATGGAGCGGCTCGGCTGCAAGGCCGGACATGAAGGGGATACGGTAACGGTGGACACATCGTCTGCCTGTTCATCGCATGTTCCGGAAGATTTGATGAAGCAAATGAGATCATCCATCTTCCTGATGGGACCGCTTCTGGCAAGGTTCGGTGAAGTAACGATCTATCAGCCGGGAGGATGTGCTATCGGCGAACGCAAGATCGATCTGCATCTGCGAGGACTGCAGTCTCTTGGGGCGGAGATCGAGGAAGCGAACGGAAAAATCTCCTGCCGGGCAGACCGGCTTAAGGGCTGCGACATTCATATGGACTATCCGAGCGTAGGGGCGACGGAGAATATTATGATGGCCGCTGCGACCGCAGAGGGAACAACGACGATTTCCGGAGCGGCCCGGGAGCCGGAGATACAGGATCTGCAGAACTTCTTGAACCAAATGGGCGCCTCGATTATCGGAGCGGGCACCGATACGATTACCATTCAGGGTGTACACAAGCTGCAGTCCTGCAGCTATGAAGTTATTCCCGACCGGATTGTCGCTGGAACGGTCATGATCGCCGCGGCGGCAACCCGGGGAGACGTCACGCTTACGCACGCCAACGCAGGTCATCTGAATTCGCTGATTCATGTCCTGAAGCGCGCCGGTGTTCAAATTACGGTGTGCAATGATATAATCAGTATTAGTTGTATGGGGCGCCCCCGCTCGGTAGAACGCATTGTGACTTCGCCCTATCCGTCTTTTCCGACGGATCTTCAGTCCCAGATCATGGTGCTGCTCGCACTGGCGGACGGTTTTAGCATCATCAAGGAGACCGTGTTTGAAGGCAGATTCAAGCATGTGGAGGAAATGGTACGGATGGGCGCCGATATTTCGACCGATATGAACCGTGCATTTATCCGCGGCGTCAAACGGCTCTATGGCGCCACAGTGGAAGCGACCGATCTGCGGGCCGGGGCGGCGCTTGTCATTGCTGGACTGGCCGCTCAAGGCACGACTATCGTCGAGCAGGCCCATCATATTGATAGAGGTTACGATGGCATTGAACTGCTGTTTCAGAAACTTGGCGCCCGGATCAGCCGCAAGACGCCAGTGCGGGGGCCGATTGATCTTGCAAATTAAACTTCCCTGTCTCCTCCAGTTGAACGATGGGGGAGGCAGGCCTTACTACGGAGATTAAAGAATGTCAAATACCCGACTGCCTGTTCTGCAAGAGGACAAGCCCAAGAAAAAAAGAAGCCGTAAGGTTACGGCGATCCTGCTGCTGCTGTTTATCGCGCTGCTTGGCGTTATCTTTTTCCGATCACAGGCTAGCCGAATTACGGAGATCGATTTCCTTGGCAGCAAATACTCTACCCCGGAAGAGCTGCTTCGGCAAAGCGGCCTCAAGAAGGGCGGGCAGTTTTTTGCCGTATCCAAGGGTGAAGTGGAGAAATCGCTGCTTGAGCTGAATACGGTGCAGCAGGTGACGGTGGACAAGCATTTCCCCGGCGTCGTTATCGTACAGATTAAGGAGTTTCCCGCTGTTGCCTACGAGATTGATCCAAGCGGGAGCCTGAAGGCGATCCTCTCCAGCGGCGCGTCGGTTTCCATCGATGAGAGCGGGATTGCCGTAGAGAAGCCCATTCTGACGGGCTGGAAGGCTTCCGATCCTTATAAGGCTAGGCTGTGCGGGGTGCTGGCGGAAATACCGAACGAACTGACCAGCGATATATCCGAGATCGTTCCTTCGCCGACGCTGTCTTTTCCGGACCGGATCAAGCTGTATACCCGTTCGCACTTTGAAGTGACTACGGCCGTCTCGCTGCTGAAAGACAAGGTGGAATACTTGAATCAGGTCATCGAAACGAAAGAGCCGGGCATGATTACGATGCTTGAAGCGGATTCCTATGTGCCCTTTGCCGGGAGCGGGGCGCAAGAAGACGCAGCAGAATAAATAGCCCCTACTCATAGGGGATAAAAAATGCTACAATCGGTTTTATGGGCAATAAATTTTCATCCCTCTTTTTTCTTAGGATTTTTTATATTTAAGCAATACTTTCAACATCCTGCTCCCGCTCCTATTTCCAGGCGAAGGACTCTCCTTCCCGCTCAAAAAATTTGGAGAAAAAAGAGGGAAAGGAATGGGCATGTGGAATAAGGTAGATAGACGTTTCCGTCTCTATTTTGGCGGCGGGATACCATTATGATTAATCAGGAGGTGCCATAGGACTTGAGCAACAATGACATCATTGTTAGTTTGGACATCGGTACATCCAAAGTTCGGGCAATTATAGGGGAAGTTACCAATGGAACCTTGAATATTATCGGTGTCGGATCTGCCGACTCGGAGGGTATACGCAAGGGTGCGATTGTAGATATCGACCAGACAGTCCAGTCCATCAAGAGCGCTGTCGAACACGCGGAACAGATGGTGGGCATTCAAATATCCGAAGTGTATGTCGGCATTTCCGGCAATCATATCGGTCTGCAATCCAGCCACGGCGTAGTAGCCGTCCAGAACGAAGATCGCGAAATCGGCGAAGAGGATATCCTGCGCGTTCTCAAAGCTGCGGAAGTGATTGCGCTGCCGCCGGAGCGTGAGGTGATCGACGTCGTTGCCAAGCAATATATCGTCGACGGTCTTGAAGGCATTCAGGACCCGCGCGGAATGATAGGCGTCCGTCTCGAAGTGGAGGCCACCATCGTTACCGGAGCCAAGACGCCAATACATAACCTGCTGCGTTGTGTGGAGAAATCAGGACTGAAAGTTAAAGACCTTGTGCTGATGTCTCTCGGATCCGGCGGGTTAGCGCTTTCCAAGGACGAGAAGTCCAGGGGGGCGGTGCTGGTGGATATCGGAGCCGGCGCAACGACGATAGCCGTATATGAAGAAGGTTCCCTTATTGCAACCTCAACAATACCGATCGGCGGAGAATTTGTAACGAATGATATCGCCTACGGACTGCGCACGCTGACCGATCAGGCGGAGAAAGTCAAGCTCAAATACGGATGCGCCTGGATTGACGATGCTGCAACCGAAGTCGTCTTCAAGGTGCTGAGAATCGGCAGCAATGTGGAGAAGGAATTCAACCAGGAGGATTTGGCTGCGATTATTGAGCCGCGCGTCCAGGAAATTTTCCACCTGATTCGTCAGGAAGTGAAAAGACTAGGTTACAGCGATCTCCCCGGAGGTTATATACTAACGGGCGGAACTGTATCGATGCCGGGCGTATTAAAGGCTGCTCAAGCGGAATTATCCGCATCCGTCCGGGTTGCCGTTCCCGACTACATCGGGGTAAGAGATCCCGGATTTACGAGCGGCGTCGGCATATTGCACCATGTCGTCCGCAGTTTTCGGGGACGCGGTAGCGGCGCGGTAGCGAGCGCGAACAAGAAGACGGCGGGCCGCAGCAAACCAAGCGCCGCACCAAGCCAGGAGACCGCTCCGAAGCAGGGATTTGTGGAGCGTCTAAAAAATATTTTCAGCGATTTCATATAGTGAACGTCCAGATACACTTGGACCGGCCATCCAAGCACATTGAGGGGGAGAGGGAACAATATGTTGGAATTTGATTTTGAAATGGAGAGCCTGGCGCAAATTAAGGTCATCGGCGTTGGCGGCGGCGGCAGCAATGCAGTCAACCGGATGATTGAAAACGGCGTTCAGGGCGTAGAGTTCATCACGGTTAATACGGACGCCCAGGCGCTGCATATGGCCAAATCGGAACATAAACTGCAAATCGGGGACAAACTGACCCGCGGTTTGGGCGCAGGCGCCAATCCGGAGGTCGGGAAGAAAGCGGCCGAAGAATCCCGCGATCTGATTTCGAATACTTTAAAGGGAGCCGACATGGTGTTCGTTACCGCAGGCATGGGCGGTGGAACCGGCACAGGAGCAGCGCCGGTGATTGCCGAAATCGCCAAGGAATGCGGAGCGCTCACAGTTGGCGTAGTTACCCGTCCTTTTACCTTTGAAGGCCGCAAGCGTTCCACACAGGCTGAGCTTGGCATCGAGGCGCTGAAGGAAAAAGTCGACACGCTTATCGTCATTCCCAATGACCGTCTCCTCGAAATCGTTGATAAGAAGACTCCGATGCTGGAGGCGTTCCGCGAAGCGGATAACGTGCTGAGACAGGCGGTACAGGGCATATCCGACCTGATCGCTGTTCCTGGTCTGATCAATCTTGACTTTGCCGACGTGAAGACGATCATGACGGAACGCGGCTCGGCGCTGATGGGCATCGGCATCGCAACCGGCGAGAATCGCGCTTCCGAAGCGGCTCGCAAGGCGATTATGAGCCCGCTGCTTGAGACTTCGATTGAAGGCGCGCGCGGTGTCATCATGAATATTACCGGCGGCTCCAACCTGTCGCTGTATGAAGTCAACGAAGCGGCGGAGATCGTCACCTCTGCTTCCGACCCTGATGTTAACATGATCTTTGGTGCGATAATCGAAGAGAGCATGAAGGATGAGATCAAGGTTACGGTTATTGCTACCGGCTTCGAAACCAAGGCCGCTCCTGCCGCGCCGGGACGCCGTCCGGCTTCGAATCAGACCGAGCCGGCAGCGGACAAGACGAATAATCTTCGTCCTTTCGGCAACCAAACGAGCTCCGACCAGTTGGACATTCCGACCTTCCTGCGCAACCGTTCGCGGGGTAATAACGACTGATCTGCAAGCAAGTCTTTCCCTCGGAAAGAAGAATAACCGGGTTTCTTGGCCGCAAGGCGAAGGAACCCTTTTTTTTACATGGCAGCAACACAAGGGAAGCCGCTCTACAGAAGGAGCAGCTTCTTTTTTTACATTCAGAAAGTACTGATGATCGGCATACAGGCATAAGCTGTTCCTGACGGATACATAGAAATCTCGACAAAAAAAGCCCGCTAACGCCCCCCAGGTTTAGACAGACTTTGGACTTGAGACTTTCTATACTATTCCTATCGCAGCAAAAAGACCCGAAGCCAAGCATTCTTGTTGCCGTGAATATGCAGCCTTAAGCAGGTGAGTGAATGGTAGTTTATATCGACTTGATCTTTGCCGCCAATCTGCTGATCGACGCGGCGCTGCTCTGGCTGACCGGCTGGATGGTCAAGGTAAGGATCAAGTGGTGGCGGCTGTGGTTATCCGCTCTAGTTGGTGCGCTCTATGTCGTTATGATGTTTGTGCCGGAGCTTTCCTTCATGTATACCTTTTTGATCAAGTTCGGCTTGTCGGTCGTTATGCTCTTGGCCGCTTTCGGTTATCCCAGCCTGCAAGGCTTCTTCCGGAGCATGGGGGCCTTTTATGTGATTAACTTTGCGGCGGCGGGCGGCATTCTTGGCGTACATTACCTGCTCCAAAGTTCTGGTGATATCTGGAACGGAATCTTGTATACGGCGACGGGAGGATATGCATACCGGCTGAAAATCGGGTTTTGGTTTGTGCTATTGATCCTGCTGCTGGTCCTGTGCTGTTACAAAGCCGTTCATTCCTCCCGCGCGCGAAGAGAGAAGCTTGAAGCTTATATCGGCATGGTGCAGGTGGAGATCGATGGCGTGACGGTTACCTGCACCGGACTGCTTGATACCGGAAATAGGCTGTATGATCCTCTGACAAAAACCCCCGTTATGGTGATGGAGGCATCGCTATGGGAGGAGTATTTGCCGCAGGAATGGAAAGGACGTCTATCCCAGGAGGGGGCGGATCAGCTGCTTTTAGAGACGGACGGGCAGTCCTTTATATGGCAGGACCGGCTAAGACTGGTCCCCTACCGCGGAGTGAACAGGGGAGCGTCATTTATGCTCGCGCTAAAGCCTGACCATGTTGCCGTAACGCTCGGCGGAGAGATTGCCCTGCACCGCAAGGTGCTGATCGGCCTTGACGGCGGGACGCTGTCAGGAGACGGAGCCTACCGGGCGATCATCCATCCGGATCTGGCACAGGGAGAAGCTGCCGCTGAGCCGGGAGGAGTCGCTTGATGGGACTAAAAATAATAGAAAGCGAAGCCCGAATTTCATACCGGAAATACCGGCCTGCGCAAACGGGCGGGAGAGCGTGTACGGCAGCTTCCTGGCGCGCACTTCTGGAAGGAGGAACAACGATGATCAAATGGAAACTGACCCTGCAGCTCCAATATTACCGGGTGCTGTTTCTGCTGGGGCTGAAAAGCCAGGAAATTTACTACATTGGCGGCAGCGAGGCGCTTCCCCCGCCGCTGACGCGGGAGGAAGAGGATTATCTGCTTCAGCGGCTCCCTTCGGGCGACGCGGCTGTACGCGCGGTACTAATCGAGCGCAATCTGCGCCTTGTCGTGTACATAGCGCGCAAATTTGAAAATACCGGCATTAATATCGAGGACCTGGTATCCATCGGCGCGATTGGTTTAATCAAGGCGGTCAACACATTCGATCCCGAGAAAAAAATCAAGCTGGCCACGTATGCGTCGCGCTGCATTGAGAATGAAATCCTGATGTATTTGCGCCGCAACAACAAGACGCGCAGCGAGGTATCCTTTGATGAGCCGCTTAATATCGACTGGGACGGAAATGAACTGCTGCTGTCGGACGTGCTGGGCACGGAAAATGATACCATCTACCGGAACATCGAGGAGCAGGTCGACCGCAAACTGCTGCAGAAGGCGCTGGAGAAGCTAAGCGAGCGGGAGCGGCTCATTATGGAGCTGCGGTTCGGGCTGCGCGGCGGCGAGGAGAAGACGCAGAAGGACGTCGCCGATCTGCTCGGCATCTCCCAATCCTATATTTCCCGTCTGGAAAAAAGAATAATCAAACGGCTCCGCAAAGAGTTCAATAAGATGGTCTAGCCTGCCCTGAAGGGAACCTTCCGGGAGGATTTGCCAAGGAATAAAATGGCCGACCGGGGAGATAATGTACAGTAATGTTTCTCCTTGGGAGGTTAATCATCATGACCCGAAATAAAGTCGAGATATGCGGTGTGGATACCGCCAAGCTGCCCGTTCTGACGAACGCGGAGATGCGGGAGCTGTTCACTTCGCTGCAGCAGCATGGCGAAACATCCGCCAGAGAGAAATTGGTAAACGGCAATCTGAGACTGGTGCTGAGCGTGATTCAGCGGTTCAACAACCGCGGGGAATTCGTGGACGATTTGTTTCAGGTGGGCTGCATCGGGCTGATGAAAGCCATCGATAACTTCGATCTGTCGCAGAACGTTAAATTTTCCACCTATGCGGTGCCGATGATTATCGGCGAAATTCGCCGCTACTTGCGGGACAACAATCCGATCCGCGTCTCCCGGTCTCTCAGGGACATTGCCTACAAGGCGCTGCAGGTGCGCGACAGCCTGACGAACCAGAACTCGCGGGAGCCCACGATTTTTGAGATTTCCGAGGCACTGGGCGTGCCGAAAGAGGATGTCGTATTCGCACTTGATGCCATTCAAGACCCCGTATCCTTGTTCGAGCCGATCTATCACGATGGCGGTGATCCGATTTACGTCATGGACCAGATTAGCGACGACAAGAACAAAGATGTCTCCTGGATTGAGGAAATTGCGCTGCGGGAGGCGCTGCAGAGGCTTGGACAGCGGGAAAAACGCATCCTGTCGATGCGGTTTTTCGAGGGCAAGACGCAAATGGAGGTCGCCGATGAAATCGGTATTTCCCAGGCCCAGGTCTCCCGGCTTGAGAAGTCGGCCATCCAGCAGATGCAAAAGCATGTGAAGTCATAACCCAAATGAGGACAACCATCCCACCCGAGGGTCCGCCTGACGGTGGGTTATTTTTTTGACAATCCTAAATAAAGAGCATTTGACCAAGCCGCCGCTACATATACTTAAAGTATACGTTTGAACTAACAGAGGTGGCGGACATGAATCAGGAAGCTCTGGCTTCGGGCAAAAAAATGAAAATTTCCGATTTTCAGGCCAAAGACGTTATCAATATTATCGACGGGAGACGACTTGGACAAATCAGCGATTTGGAACTGGATCTGCGGCGGGGAGTCATTGACGCGATTATCGTTCCGGGATATACAAGGTTTTTGGGATTGTTCGGCGGGGGCGCCGATCTCGTCATTCCGTGGCGGAACATTGTGAAGATCGGTTCGGATGTCGTGCTCGTCAAAATGGAGGAACCCCGCCCTTCGTCAGAAGCGGAAGAACGGGAGATGCTGGTGATCCAGCGGGAAGAACGGAATGAACGGCGCGCGTATTGAACGCTGCGCTGTCTTTTTTGAGATTATAGGAGTTTATCTTATGGTACACTTAAAGACGAGGTGAGAGAATGGAACCGTTTGTACAAAATAGCGCCAGTCCGGCATTATTCAGCCTGAGGCCGTGGACTGACCGTTTTTCGGAAATAACAGCCGGGTTTACAGGACGGACCGGGGGAGCCGGACGCGCGCCTTACGAGAGCCTGAACTGCGCTCTTCATGTGGGCGACATTCCGGAGGATGTTATTAAGAACCGTAAGACCATCGCTGAAAGCCTCGGCTTTGCGCTCGAAGACTGGACATGCGGGGAACAAGTGCACGGGGCGGAAATTGCTGTTGTAATTGCTGGCGACAAGGGGCGCGGCAGCCTGGACCGGACTTCGGCGTTTGCGGACACGGATGGACTTCTGACCAATGTGCCCGGCGTGCTGCTGACTTCTTTTTATGCGGATTGTGTACCCCTCTTTTTCCATGACCCGGTGTCAGGTGTTGTCGGATTGGCCCATGCGGGCTGGAAAGGGACGGTTGCGGAAATCGCTTCGGCTATGGTTCAGAGAATGGAAATGGTCTACAGCAGCCGTAAAGAAGATATCCGGGCTGCTATCGGACCGAGCATCGGCGGGTGCTGTTATGAAGTGGATGATTTCGTAATGGACCGCGTCCGAAAGCTGGAGGGTAGTCTGGCTCTGGCAGAGGAATCCGCAGACAGTCTTTACCGGCCATCGACCGCGCATAATGGCAAAATGATGCTCAACTTGAAAGAATTGAACCGACGCATTATGATAAAAGCAGGAATATTGCCGACTCATATCGAATGTACATCTTGGTGTACAAGCTGTAATCATGATTTATTCTTCTCTTACCGCAAGGAAAACGGTGTTACGGGAAGAATGGCGAGCTGGATCGGAATAAAGGAGAGTTGACCGTTGTCCTCGACATTGCAGGAAAGAATAGCCGAAGTCAGCCGGCGGATTGAGCGAGCGTGCGCAAGAAGCGGACGGAACAGCCGTGATGTTCATATCATCGCTGTAACGAAATATGTATCGCTGGAAGCGACATCCGCCGTGCTGGCTTCCGGCCTTGTAAATATTGGCGAGAACCGCTGGCAGGTTGCAGAGAGCAAGTGGGAAGCGCTGGGACATCAAGGAACATGGCATTTTATCGGGCATTTGCAGACCAATAAGGTGAAAGATGTTATCGGCAAATTTCAATATATTCACTCACTGGACCGGATGTCGCTGGCCAAGGAGCTGCAGCGCAAGGCGGAAGCGGAAGGGCTTTATGTGAACGTTTTTCTTCAGGTGAACGTCTCCGGAGAAGAGTCGAAATACGGCCTGAGTCCGGACAAGGTTCCCGATTTTTTGCAGGAGATCTCACGTCTTAACCGCGTCAAAATCATCGGACTGATGACCATGGCGCCGCATGAGGAAGATCCGGAGCTTACGCGTCCGGTATTTCGCGGCCTGCGCGAACTGCGGGACAAGCTTAACGGTATGGGGCTGACTCCGGAGCCGATAACAGAGCTGTCGATGGGCATGTCGAATGACTTTGAAGTTGCGATTGAAGAAGGGGCCACCTGGGTGCGCCTGGGTACGGTATTGGTAGGCCATGAGGAGGGATCGTAATGGGCGTCATGAACCGGTTTATGAGCTTTTTGGGTTTACAGGAAGAAGAGGAGATCGTTGAACGTGAACCGCTTAACCAGCATGATGAGGAAGATTATGCGCCGAATCCTGTAGAAACGCGCAAAAACCAGCGGGCAGGGAACGTCGTCAGCATCCATTCGCAAAAAAATGTAAAGGTTGTGCTGTACGAGCCGCGGTCCTATGACGAAGCTCAAGAAATCGCCGACCACATTCGCTCGCATCGTACTGTTGTCGTCAATCTGCAGCGGGTCCGCAATGACCAGGCGATGCGGATTATCGATTTCTTAAGCGGAACGGTGTATGCTTTGAGCGGCGGCATTTCCAAAATCGGGGGGAATATCTTCCTCTGCTCGCCGGATACCGTTGAAATACAAGGCTCCATTTCGGAAATGCTTGCAGACGACCAAGACTATAACAGAATGAGGTGAATGGGCTTTGCCCCAAATCTATTCCATTATCGAAATCCTGTTCAACATCTATTTCTACATGATTATTTTCTACGTGCTGATGTCCTGGCTGCCGAATGTCCGTGACAACTTCATCGGTGAATTGCTCGGAAAGTTGGTGGAGCCATATTTAACGCCGTTCCGCAAGATTATTCCGCCCTTGTTCGGAACGATTGACTTTTCGCCGGTTGTAGCTCTGCTCGTGCTGGAGCTAGCGATGAACGGATTGCGGTCCGTGCTGATTTATTTGATAGGATAAGGGATGAAGAACGAAATTTACGGTCATTTTCATCCTGATGAGCGGCAGTTTGTGGACCGGGCCTATGAATGGGTGGAAAATGCGGCCCGTTATCACGAAGTGAAGCTGACGGATTTCCTTGATCCGCGGCAGGGATACATCCTGCAATCTTTGGTTAACCGTCATCCCGATGTGAAGGTCAGATGGGATGGCGGGCATGAAGAAGCGGAGCGGCGGAGAGCGCTGATCGCTCCCGATTACCGTGATTTGGAAGACGAAGATATGGCGCTGAAAGTGCTGAGCATAACACCTGCTGAGCAGAAACTTTCGGAACTGGAGCATGGAGATTATATGGGTTCCCTGCTTGGTCTGGGAGTCAAGCGAAGTAAAATTGGCGATATCCACGTCCTGGAGAACGGCTGCCATGCCGTCGTGACGTCGGATATCGCTGATTATTTGGCGCTGAATATGAGCAGCGTAGGCCGCGCTCCAGTCAGCGTGGAAGTGCTGCCGGTTTCGGAGCTTCGCAGATCCGAAGTCAGGCTGGAGCCCATGGAGATTACTGTCTCTTCCCTGAGGCTGGACGGAGTCGCTGCGGATGTGTGCCGGTTAAGCCGGAGTAAAATTCTCGTTCCCGTTAAAGCGGGCCGCGTCCGGGTAAACTGGAAGGTGGAAGAGGACCCTTCTTTCCAACTTAAAGAAGGCGATGTGGTCTCCATTCAAGGCTTTGGACGGTTTAAAGTGCTGGAGATTGGCGGACTGACCAAAAGAGGCCGATACCGTGTCCGGGTCGGTAAATTTGTATAATTTTCTTGCAGGAATTTCGGTACGCCTGTCGAAATTGAATAACTCATGAGGGCAGCTAACATTTGTGGAGCTGGACGCCGATAATTGTAGCAGAGGCGAGTTCTAAGGCATTCACGGGAAGAATGGGTCGATCGCCCTTTCCTAACTTGTTTTTTTGACTTTCTTCTTCGTCCGCGGAGATGAACGGACGTTTGGGCGAGGCCCGAAATTTCTAGGAGGTGCACAGCATGCCATTAACGCCGCTCGATATACATAACAAGGAGTTTACCCGGCGGCTCCGAGGTTATGATGAAGACGAGGTCAATGAGTTTTTGGATCAGGTCATCAAGGATTACGAAAGCGTCATCCGTGAGAACAAGGAGCTTAGTAATCAGCTTATGACTCTGCAGGAGCGCCTGGACCATTTTACGAACATCGAAGAGACCTTGTCGAAGACCATCATTGTAGCCCAGGAAACTGCCGATGAAGTGAAGAACAACGCGAAGAAGGAAAGCCAACTGATCATCAAGGAAGCCGAGAAGAACGCCGACCGGATTATCAACGAAGCCTTATCCAAGTCCCGCAAAATCGCGATTGAGACCGAAGAGCTGCGCAAGCAGGCTTCGATTTACCGTACACGGTTCCGGACGCTGGTGGAAGCGCAGCTGGAGCTGTTGTCCCAAGACGATTGGGACGCGCTGGAAAGCCGCGAGGTTCGTGAAGAAGTATTTTAAGGCACTTGCCTTGGCCTGTTGACTTTTGTCGTCAAAGAGGCTATAACTAGAACATATCTGCAACATTTTATATGTATTCGATGACGGGACTAGTACGTCATGGTAATGATCCCCAGAGAGTCGGCGCCCTGCTGCAAGCCGATGTTCAGACCGTGCCGGAATATCCTCCCCAAGAAGCGAACCTGAAACGAAGCGTTATGTCGTGTGTAAGGTGAGCCGTTTCCCGGACGTTACACCGGACCCGCGTTCTTGCGCGGGAGCTGAGATCGCGTTGTACCTTGACCGTTAACACGGAAGGAGTCTGCGCGGAATTAGGGTGGTATCGCGAGCGTCGCCTCGCCCCTTTGGGGGCGGGGCGTTTATTTGTTTGGAGGGCGATCCCCCTAAATCCCCCTTCCTCAAGGGGGACCCCAAGGGTTGCACCCTCTGGACACCCGCAAGGGTTGGAGAGGAGCGCGGGGCTCGCCGGTTGGGGAGCGGAGGTTGGCGGTGGAGCGGCCCTTCTCGCGGCATCCCCTGTCGGGGACGCCGCTCGGGGCCTTCGCAGTGCCGGTTGGACGCGAGCGGCTCCGCGCCGCCCGCGTGAGGCCCCTCGCGAAGGCTGCCCTGACGGGATCGCGGCTCGGGTGCCAAGGGCCAAGCGGGTGCGAGCGGCTCTGCGCCGCCCGCGTGAGGCCCCTCGCAAGTGCTGCCCTGGCGGGTTCGCGGCTCGGGTGCCAAGGGCCAAGCAGGTGCGAGCGGCTCGTGCCCCGCCCGCCTAGTGGCCCCTCGCGAGTGCTGCCCTAACGGGATCGCAGCTCGGGTGCCAAGGGCCAACCCAGGTGCAAGCGGCTCCGCGCCGCCCGCGTGTGGCCCCTCGCGAAGGCTGCCCTGGCGGGTTCGCGGCTCGGGTGCCAAGGGCCAACCCTGGTGCGAGCGGCTCCGCGCCGCCCGCTAGTGGCCCCTCGCGAGTGCTGCCCTGACGGGTTTCGCGGCTCGGGTGCCAAGGGCCAACCCAGGTGCGAGCGGCTCCGCGCCGCCCGCTAGTGGCCCCTCGCAAATGCTGCCCTGACGGGTTCGCGGCTCGGGTGCCCAAGCCAGCCGCCTATATGCGGCGGCTGGGCCTACGCTTTGCGCCGCCGTAGAGCGGCCGCTTGCGGCAAGCGAGCATTACGCCAACAGTAACTTAATAGAACGCCGCCGCCCCGGACCCTGACAAACTTCCGGGTGTCCAGAGGGCGGAGCCCTTGGGGTCCCCCTTGGCTAAGGGGGATTTAGGGGGATCGAAATTTTTAAAGGAGTTGACCATCATGCATAAAGTAGACATCAAAGAAAAAGCGCGGGACAGAGACGTCCGCATCTTAAAGAAATGGAACGAGGAGAATACGTTCCGCAAATCGATCGAGTACCGCGAAGGCAAGCCGAACTATGTATTCTATGAAGGTCCGCCGACCGCGAACGGCGCGCCGCATATCGGGCACGTGCTTGGGCGCGTGATCAAGGACTTTATCGGCCGCTACCAGACGATGAAGGGCTACCGCGTCGTGCGCAAGGCCGGCTGGGATACCCACGGTCTGCCGGTTGAGCTTGGCGTTGAGAAGCAGCTCGGCATCTCCGGCAAGCAGGAAATCGAAGCCTACGGTGTCGAGAAGTTCATCAAAAAGTGTAAAGACAGCGTCTTCGGCTACGAGAAGCAGTGGCGCGAATTTACGGAAGCGATCGGATACTGGACCGATCTCGACAATCCTTACGTTACCCTGAACAACACATACATCGAGAGCGTATGGAACATTCTGGCAACGGTTCATGAGAAAGGGCTGCTGTACCGTGGACACCGTGTCAGCCCGTACTGTCCAAGCTGCCAGACGACGCTCAGCTCACATGAAGTGGCTCAAGGCTACAAGACGGTTAAAGACCTGAGCGCCACGGCCAAATTCAAGCTGGACGACAGCGGCGAATATGTGCTGGCCTGGACGACGACGCCTTGGACGCTTCCGGCGCATATGGCGCTGGCGGTCAATCCGGATATGGATTATGTCCGGGTGCAGCAGGAGGACGGCGTCTATATCATGGCCAAAAATCTGGTGGAAGAAGTGGCCAAGGGCGAGCATACGGTGCTGTCCGAATTAAAAGGCTCCGATCTGGTCGGCAAGACGTACCAGCCACCGTTCAGCTACATCCAGGCGGAAAGAAGCAATGTCATCGTCGGCGCTTCCTTCGTTACGGATGCCAGCGGTACAGGGATTGTCCATATGGCTCCGGCGCATGGCGAGGACGATTACAAAACCTGCCGCGAGAACGGCATCACCTTCGTGAATGTGGTGGATACGTCGGGTAAATACACCGATACCGTAACCGATTTTGCCGGACGCTTTGTGAAAGACTGCGACCTCGATATCGTCAAAATGCTGTCGGAGAAGGGACTGCTGTACGGTAAGGAAAAGTACGAGCACAGCTATCCGTTCTGCTGGCGCTGCGACACGCCGCTTCTGTACTATGCGACAGACAGCTGGTTCATCAACACAACGGCCATCAAGGATCAACTGATTGCTAATAATAATGGCGTTGACTGGTATCCGGGGCATGTCCGCGAAGGACGGTTCGGCAAGTTCCTTGATGAACTGGTGGACTGGAACATCAGCCGCAACCGCTACTGGGGCACGCCGCTGAACGTATGGGTCTGCCAGGAGACGGGCAAGGAGTTCGCGCCGCATAGCATCGCCGAGCTGAGAGAAATGGCCACCTCTGATGTGCCGGAAGACATCGAGCTGCATAAGCCGTATGTGGATAACATCCGTCTGCGCAGCCCGTTCAAGGAAGGTGCGGAAATGGTGCGGACCTCCGAAGTCATCGACGTATGGTTCGACAGCGGCTCAATGCCGTTTGCTCAGAGCCATTATCCGTTCGAGAACGCGGATAAGCTGGACGACCAATATCCGGCCGATATGATCTGCGAAGGCATCGACCAGACGCGCGGCTGGTTCTATAGCTTGCTTGCGGTATCGACGCTGTTCAAGGGTAAGGCGCCTTATAAGGCGGTTATCGCGACAGGCCATATTCTCGACGAGAACGGCCAGAAGATGTCCAAATCCAAAGGCAATGTCATTAACCCTTGGGATATCATGAACGAATACGGCACCGACGCGTTCCGCTGGGCGATTCTGGCCGACAGCGCGCCGTGGAACAACAAGCGCTTCTCCCGCGGGCTTGTGGGCGAGAGCAAATCCAAGGTCGTCGATACGCTGGTGAACACTCATGCGTTCCTGACGCTGTACGCGGGCATCGACGGATACGATCCGGCCGAGCATCCGTTTAAGCTGTCGAATCACAAGCTGGACCGCTGGATTCTGTCCCGGCTGAACAGCCTGATCCTCGTTGTGGATAAAGGGCTTGCGGTCAATGATTTCGTCAACTCGTCCAAAGCGATTGAGAACTTTATCGACGAGCTGAGCAACTGGTACATCCGCCGTTCGCGCGACCGTTTCTGGGGCAGCGGGCTTGGAGAAGAGAAGCTGGACGCTTACCGTACGCTGACGCATGTGCTGCTGACGACGGCGAAGATTGTCGCTCCATTCATGCCGATGCTGGCTGAGGATATTTTCGTCAACCTGGGCGGCGGAGAAAGCGTACATTTGGCCGATTACCCGGCAGCCGACGAGAGCCTGATCGATACCACGCTTGAGCAGGATATGGAGAGCGCCCGTAACATCGTCGAGCTGGCACGCAACGTCCGCAACGAGACCGGAATCAAGACCCGTCAGCCGCTTTCCGAGCTAATTGTTTCCATCAGCCACAGCTTTAATGTCGCGGATTACGAGGAGATCATCAAGGACGAGATCAACGTCAAGTCCATCGTGCTGGAGACGAGCGACAGCGGATTTGTTGATTTCACTTTGAAGCTGAACCTGAAGGTCGCGGGCAAAAAATACGGCAAAAACGTCGGCTTCATCCAAGGGTTCCTGAAATCGATGGACAGCGACGCCACGCGCAGCGCAGTACAAAACGGGCGGGTCGCCGTTACCTCGCTGGAAGGCGAAGAGCTGCAAATCACCGCAGAAGAGCTGCTGATCGACAAGCAGGCCAAACCGGGCTTCGCGTCCGCATCCGGTTATGGAATTACGGTCGCCCTGAACACGGAAATCACGCCCGAGCTGGAACAAGAGGGCTGGGTGCGTGAAATCGTACGCGCGGTTCAGGATTACCGCAAACGGCTTGATCTGGCGATCGATAAGCGTGTCGCGCTCACTCTCGATGTCGATGACGAGCTGAAAGCTGCCGTTACCGCGTTCGAGAATGTCCTGCGGGAAAATGTCCTCGTGACGACAGTTGATTTCGGCAGCGGCGATTCTTTTGAAACGGTGGATATCGGCGGTAAAACGATCGGCATTCTTATCGGCTAAGCTACCGTTCATCAGCTGAATTGGCGCATGTCCCATCCGTAAAGTGCATATACTAGCGTCAGAAGTATGACCGCAGGTGTTAATGCGAGAAGTATTCCCGGCTTGAATATTTCGGCGCTAATAGGCGAGTCCCGTGCGAAAGAATAGACAGACAGTCTCTATTCGCCGGGCTCGTTTAGGTTTCGGCGTAAAACGGAGGGGGCGCAAGATGAAGGAGGACATAGACGGAGGGGCGGACCTTCGATCAGATCCGATGCATTGGAAGCAGCTAGTGCGTAGCGGGGAAGGCCCGTCAGAACCTCCTGACAGGGACAAGCTCGACGCTGTTTACCGGGTGGTTACTGAATGGGCGCAAAGAATGGAAAAGTCGCGGATTTCCGAGTATTTGGAGCTGCTGCATTCTCCTTGGCGGCTGATATGGCTGAACGTGCTGTCGGGTACCGCGCGCGGCGTCGGAATCGCCATTGGGTTTACCTTTTTTGCCGCAACGATCATTTACGTGCTTCAGGTGCTGGGGGCTCTTAATCTGCCGATTATCGGGGATTACATCGCCGATATCGTCCGCATCGTCCAACATCAGCTCGAACTCCATACGTTTTAGTTCCGGCTAGAAAAACGGCCCGCATGCAGAACATCTGCGTGTGAGCCGTTTTTCTAGATTAAGGCTTAATACTCCATGACAAAAGCTACGTTTTGCCAGCCGGCGCCAACCGTCCAGAACAGAAGCTTGTCTCCGCGTTCGATTTTGCCAGTGGTTACAGCTTTGTGCAGAGCGATGAAAGGGCTGCTCGTCGAGGTATAGCCGAATTCATCGCCGATGTAGACGGCTGCGTCGCTGCCGATGCCCGTCTTCTCGGAAACCGCGCGAATATTGGGAAGTGACAATTGAGAGAAGCAAGCCGCTTTAATCGATTCAGGGGCGATCTCATTTTCACTAAGCAAGGTGTTGATAGATTCAGAGGCGGCGTCAACGCAGATCGAATCGTCAAAAGGAATGAATCTAACATTGAACTCCCCGGCACCAACGCCGGTGCGGCCCACCTTGGCCAAGCCTTCTGACGGAAACATCGAGTTGCCGTAAACACAAGTGTCTGTCTGATAGATGGAATCTATGAAGCCTACGGAATTCTCATCACGCTCCAAAATGACAGCGGCGGCAGCATCACCGAAGTTGGCATAATACACAGGATCATTCTTGTCGGCATGCGGCGCAACATGATCTGAGCCGATGACCAGAGCGCGGCGGATTCTTGGATTGGCCATCATTTGCCGGCTAACCTGTTCAACCGAAGCTGTCATTCCCGCGCAGTTCGCATTGCTGTCGATGCAGATTGTATGGGATGCTCCGTTTATCAGCCGGTGAATCATCAAGGAGTTCGTAGGAAAAATATACTCAGGAGTCTGGGTCGCATAAGCAATGAGATCGATATCGGCACCGGTAAGACCGGTCTTTTCCAGAACATTGCTCGCTGCCTCGAAGGCCATCGTCAGGGAATTCTCATCCTGATTATCGATGCTGTAGCGGTTTTCACGGCCCAGAGCGGCGAGAAGTCCACGGATATCAATGCCCTTTTCGTCAAAATGCTCAATGAAAAAGTCGTTGCCAATCTTTTTGCTTGGATGATAGATATCAATGTCCTTTATACGAATCCCAGCCATATGTATCCTCCTAAAAGTTTTGTGAGCGTTACTTCATTGTCCAGCTTCGTACAAAACTCGCATCGAAAGCATCCACTGAGCACTAAGTTGCGTGAGCGTTCACTCCGTTGGTATAACTAGACTGAAATAATTTCCAGGTTTTCCAGTCCTGCTTTGCGGCCCAGACGAGACAGCTGCATTTTGAGGACAGGATTATTTTCAAGGGTAAGATTTACTTTTTCAAATCCGTCGCCCTTGAACATGATGAAGCAGCCTTCGAGGAGCGGCACAATTTCAGGTGCGGTTACATTCAGCTTTCTGCAATCAATCTTCAGCTGATAGTCTACAGGAGTAATACCACTGATCGTTTCTTTATAGGCTTGAATCGATTTAAGGCCGTCTTCTTCTGAAAAAGTTCCTTCTAGTTCAATATTAATTACCTTTTTAGCGGTGTCTTTCTTCAAAATAAATTTTCCCATGTCTTCATCTCTCCCGGAATTTGATGAGTTTAGCATTCAGCCCAACTGAGTCTCCGCAGTCAGTCTTCGTGCATATATCCTTAAAAACTATCTGCTAACGCCAACATTCGACATTGCAACCTTAGCGTTGGGATATTTTTCTTTATTGTATACATAAATTTCTCAGATATGCAATAAAAAAGTCGAATGATGCATTATTTTGTCGACAGATCAGTTATTGGATCTCATCCAGGGTAGAGAGCAGAACATTAAAAGCGGAAATAATCCTTGGAGCGCCAACACAGGGTACCAGATGCAGTAAAATGCCTTTGATCTGATCAACGGTCATGCCTACACGGAGCGCCATCACATAATGGACGCCGAGCTGCTCGAATTGACCCATCGTAATTAAAGAGGAAATAACGGCAATCTCTTTCCAATCCGCGCCAATAGTGGTTCGCTGAAAAATGTCGCCATAAGCATTGCCCATAATAAATTCAGCCAATTCTGGAAAATGCTCTTTGACCGGAGCCATCGCCTTGGCTCCATAATCGCCGGAAAGATTGGAGAAATGCTTAAAACCGCTGTTTATGTTCTCTTTCATAGAGATGCCTCCTAAATTTTTGCTAGCGTATGCTGCTATTGTCTGTGTAACTATTAATTGAGATTTAGTGTGCGGTGTGCGGTAGGAGGCACTTCGTCACGGTCAGTCAGCAGCTCGATGACGGCAACGCGGTTTAAAGCCACAGCTTCGCTGATGGCGGCAGCAAATTGCTCTGCGGTCTCGCATCTAAAGCCGACAGCTCCCAGCGATTCGGCAAATTTTACGGCATCCATAGGGACTTCAAATAGAGTTCCGTCGATTCTGCCTGTAGTTTTTTCCATTCCTTTTAACGCCATATCCAGCTGCATATTATTCACAACGATAAAAATGACCGGGATATTCTTGCAAACGGCAGTATTTATTTCAGTACCAAGCATCATGAAGCAGCCGTCGCCGGTAATGCAAAATATCGTTTCCTCAGGGGAAGCAGCCTTTGCACCGATCGCCATGCCAATGGCGTTACCCATGCAGGCAAAGTAGGCGTCGAAGACAAAACTGCCCGGTTTCTTCACGTTGTACCACTTCACGGCATTGAAGCCGTGGCTGCCGTCATCCACAAATACGGTATTGTTATAAGGGATCAGGTCGCTCATCGTGCTCATTACCGACGCCAGTGAAAGTTTAGGCAGATCTGGCAGTTCTTCCGCATAATGAACAGCGGTCTCCGCTTCGCGTTTGTTAATAGCGGCAGTATCAACATTCTTGAGATACAGCGACAAATTATCACGCAAATCTCCACCGACAGCTATCGTCTGGGAATTCAATATTTTTCCTACAAAGGTAGGGTCTACATCAAACTGAATCAAGGTCTTTGGATGGTTCTCCGCCTTGAGGTTGCAAATGGTCATATCACTGAGCCGGGACCCAAGCACGATAAACAAATCACTGCGGTTTAATAAATCGTCGCCATGCTTGCATCCGCCCACACCGACCGGACCGTGGTACAGCGGATGATCCCAGGCAATAGCGCCTTTGCCGCCGGGAGTTGTCACGACAGGAATATTAAAGGTCTCCGCCAATTGGACCAATTCCGTATGCGCGCCGGAGCGGTTGACGCCTTTACCGGCTATGATCAGCGGTCTGCTGGAATGGTTAATGGCATCAATAACACGATCAAAATTAGCGTAATTGACAAGTGTTTCCCGTTCAGGGATAACAATTCGGCATTCTTTAAGCGGTTCGGTCTGGACATCAAACGGAATGCACAGATGAACAGGTCCGCGTTTGCCGCTTAGCGCAATAGAAATGGCATGATTAAAAATCGTGCTGAAATGGTCGCCTCGTTCGATTAGCTTGCTGAACAGCGTAGCGGGTCTGAACATGTCCGCCAAATCTGCAAGATACGAAGAGGAATCCTGGCATTGGGGAATTCCGAGCTCCTGAATGGATTGATGTCCCGTGATAAACAGCACAGGGAGGTTATTGGCTTTGGCATGTGCCGCCGCTGTGAGGAGGTTCGTCCCCCCCGGACCGGAGGTGCCGAAAGCGACGCCGAGGTTTCCGGTTTTCAAGGCATAGCCGGAAGCTTCGAATCCGGAGCTGGATTCATGTCTTCCGGGAATAAACTCAATACCATAGTCCACCATTTTAAGAACTATCGGGCAAATGGATTTACCGATAATGCCAAAAGAATGCGTTACTCCGAGATTGTGTAGTGCTTCCGCCATATAATCTGCGACTGTCTTCAAAAGATCCACCTCACAAATTAAATATTGTTTGCCATGTTATCGATCCTTCGAAGTAAATCCGGCAGATCAGAATAACAAATAACAAAACCTGTACTCAAAACAGAGTACAGGTCGGTTGACAAAATTACCATCTAGGACGCTTGATGTACAGTCATCCCGGTTCTTCAGCAACCTGGCTGTCATGGTCTCAAAAGGAGGAATGAGACTGTAGATCCATGGCTTTGCGTCATTCCCTTTCGGAGAACTTTGCCCATATTGAGTTTATTATAAAAAGAATAATTTTCCCTTACAATATATTCCTAGCCCTGCTTTTGTCAACATATTTATATAGATAGGCTCGAAATTTGACGAATAGATTGATTTTCTATCTGCTAATAGATTTTATCTAGAAAGAAAGAAGGATAAAAGTCCTAAATTGAGCATAAAGACGCATTGTAAAAAAAGAAGCAGCCGTTGCGGCTACTCCTTCTCAATTTTAGCGTTGGGATCAAGCAGGTAATCGCCTTCTCCGCTGTCCATATAACTCTGGTATTGATGTCCTTTTACGACGGTCACATGATTGCCCGTTATGTCCGTGGCGATGAAATTTTCCCAGGGCTCGACGAAGCCGTCCGGATCATCAGCTTCGATTTCCATATCATTGTAAGAATCGATATTATTTCCCTCTGCCATCGCCGGCGTGTTAGAGGTGCCGAAGCTTTCAACGATCTGCCAGGCGTCCTCGCCGTCAAAACCGTTATATTCATGCTCGTCGAGACTGCTTCGCCCGAAAGGAGGAGTAA
Source organism: Paenibacillus durus ATCC 35681 (assembly GCF_000993825.1). NCBI lineage: Bacteria > Bacillati > Bacillota > Bacilli > Caryophanales > Paenibacillaceae > Paenibacillus > Paenibacillus durus. Next base: position 3,181,010 of record NZ_CP011114.1, on the reverse strand, counting down.
GAAATTGCTCTTCAACCGGGCGCGTATGCGGCTTTTCCTGGCGGGGGCTGTATTCCTTGGAGTAGCGTGTGGCGGGAAGAACGGCCAGGCGCTCATATGGAATCGGCTGTCCGCTTGCCGCGCAAATGCCGTATTTGCCTGTGTCCATCGCCTGAAGCGCGTCTTCTATATCCTTCAGTTCCAGTTCCTCGAGCTCTTGAAGCGAGATATCCATGGAACGATGATACAGGTCGGTTGCGACATCGCCGGGATGGTTGTCAATTTCGGTCAATTCGCCCGACATATCCCGCATGGAATCTTCAAGACCGTGATCTTCGTTCTCTTTAAGCCTGTGCCGGATATCGTCCCGCTGGCGGATAAGAAGGCCGCGCAGGTGGGCAAGCTGTTCCGAAGACAGGTGATTCATTAGCCTCGGCTCCTTTCCATATGCCGTTTTCCTTGTTAGGTTGGCCGATTGGCTGGGTTTTTACCGCTGGAAAATGATGCTTTTGAAAGTTAAGGCGCGGGGTGTGCCGCAATGGACGGGTTCTTAAGGCCTGTGCTACAATATACAAGTCTTTTATACACGTTTGGACCGCTTTCGGGCGGGAAAAATAAGAACGGAGTGACAAGCTGAAGTGGTGTACTATCTGATCGCGCTAATCGTATTTTTGCTTGACCAGGGAACGAAATATCTGATCTCCACGCGTCTTGAAATCGACGAACAAATTCCGGTGATCGGAAACTTTTTTGTTATCACATCGCATCGCAACCGCGGCGCCGCTTTCAGCATTCTGGAGGACCAGCGCTGGTTTCTCATACTGGTGACGGTTGTCGTCCTGATTGGGATCGTCTGGTATCTGAATAAAGTAAAAAGGACGCGGCGTTTGCTGCCCTTCGCGCTGTCGCTCGTGCTTGGCGGTGCAGTCGGCAACTTTCTCGACCGGGCGCTAACAGGCGAAGTTGTCGATTTTCTGCGGTTTAATTTCGGCAGCTATACGTTTCCGATCTTTAACGTGGCGGACTCCTGTATTGTCGTCGGGGTGGCGCTCATTATACTCGATTCCATTATGGATATGAGGGGCGGCTCAACTGAAGTGATTGAAGTGAAGGAAACAAGCGAGTCAGAGGAAAGGAATGAACAGAATTGAGTATGGACGCCCGTAATGAAGGGGCAGAAGGCGAAGCCGTGGATAACGATATCGTCGTCTGGACCGTTCAGGAGGAATACGCCCGAGAACGCATTGATAAATATGTAACCGAAGCTTGGGAAGAGGAAATTTCCCGCTCTCAGGTGCAGCAGTGGATCGAGGCAGGACATGTTACGGTAAACGGCAGGACGGTAAAAGCGAATTACAAGCTCTCTACAGGGGATTCAATCAGCGTGACGGTTCCTGAGCCGGAAACCTCGGAGCTGACGCCGGAGAATATCCCGCTGAACATCGCTTACGAGGACGCCGACGTGATTGTCGTCAACAAGCCGCGCGGCATGGTCGTGCATCCGGCGGCGGGTCATCCCTCCGGTACGCTGGTCAACGCTTTGATGTATCACTGCAAGGACCTATCGGGTATTAACGGCGAGATTCGCCCCGGCATCGTACACCGGATTGACAAGGACACATCGGGCCTCATTATGGCCGCTAAGAACGACGCCAGCCACAATTCGCTTGCCGCGCAGCTCAAAGCGCACAGCGTGACCCGGCGCTATTTGGCAGTCGTCCAAGGCAATGTGGCCCATGATCAGGGAACGGTGGATGCTCCGATCGGCAGAGACCCGCATGACCGCAAGCTCTATACGGTAACGGAGAAGAACAGCAAGACGGCGATCACCCATTTTACCGTGCTGGAGCGGTTCGGCGATTGTACTCTGCTGCAGCTTCAATTGGAAACCGGACGAACGCACCAGATTCGGGTACACATGAAATTTATCGGGCATCCGCTCGTCGGCGATCCCGTATACGGCCGGAGTAAAGGAATCTTTATGGAAGGCGGGCAAGCTCTGCACGCGGCCATACTCGGATTCGTCCATCCTTCCACGGAGGAATATCTGGAGTTTTCGGCGCCGCTGCCTGAGGATATGGAAGAACTGCTCGCCCGCCTGCGGAGCAGATAAGTACAAATCAACTGCTGATTTGTCCATTGTTTTGAAGCCGCTGTTACGTCATATTTAACAGTATAGAATGGATAGGCTGGGCGCCTGTTCATTGTCTTATATTCTAGAAGCAGGAGTGAGATCACTTTTATGAGCGTTGAACACTATCAGAATACGTATATCCAGAACAATTTCGCAGATCGCATCGGCGGAGCGAACTACGGCAAGGACACCAATATTTATAAATTTGAGAAGATTAAGCGCGCCAAGGCCTCGGCCAAAAAAGACTTCCCCGATATTGAGCTGATCGATATGGGCGTCGGCGAACCGGATGAGATGGCGGATGCGGGCATCGTCGCCAAGCTGGCTGAGGAAGCGGCCAAGGAAGATAACCGCGGCTATGCTGATAACGGAATTGCCGAATTCAAAGAAGCTGCGGCCAAATATCTGAAAGACGTATTTAATGTAGACGGTATTGATCCGGTTACTGAAGTTCTGCATTCCATCGGCTCGAAACCGGCGCTCGCGATGCTGCCTTCCGCTTTTATCAACCCGGGCGATATTACGATCATGACCATTCCGGGCTATCCGGTGCTGGGCACCCACACGAAATATTTGGGCGGGCAAGTCTACAATGTCGAGCTTAAGAAGGAGAACAACTTCCTTCCTGACCTGAGCTCCATTCCGGAAGACATCGCGTACAAGGCGAAGCTGCTCTACCTGAACTATCCGAACAACCCAACGGGCGCAAGCGCGACTCCGCAATTTTTTGCCGAAGTTGTGGCCTGGGCGAAGAAATACAATGTTGTCGTCATTCACGACGCCCCATATGCAGCGCTGACGTATGATGGTCTGAAGCCGCTGAGCTTCCTGTCCGTTCGCGGCGCCAAGGACGTTGGCGTAGAGCTGCATTCCCTCTCCAAATCTTACAATATGACCGGCTGGAGAATCGGGTTCGTAGCTGGCAATCCGCTGATCGTTAAGGCGTTTGGCGACGTTAAGGACAATAACGACTCCGGCCAGTTTATCGCGATTCAGAAAGCGGCGGCCTACGGTCTTGCCCATCCAGAGATCACAGAAGCGATCGCGGCCAAATATTCCCGCCGCCATAACCTGCTGGTGGATGCGCTGAACAGCCTTGGCTTCAAGGCGACGAAACCGAAGGGCTCCTTCTTCATGTACGTGGAAGCTCCGAAAGGCATCAAGGACGGACGCCGCTTCGAGTCGGGCGAGGATTTCTCCCAATATCTGATTCGCGAGAAGCTGATCTCCACCGTGCCTTGGGATGATGCGGGCGCGTTCGTGCGATTCTCCGTCACTTTTATTGCCAAAGGTGAAGAGGAAGAGCTGCGCGTGATTTCGGAAATCAAACGCCGCTTGAGCGACGTCGAATTTGAATTTTAATTTAATTGAAAGCAGAGCTCTCGTTCCGGTTATGGTGCGGGGGCTTTTTTCTTGGATATGTTGACACAGGCTGTCCATTCTGTCATAATTCATATGATAAATGAATAGCGCCTTTAATTCAGTCCCGTGAGGCTGGCAAGGTAACGTGAATCGAGGTTCGCGGCTTTTTGTAGGGAATCCGTCTGTCTATACGGAGCTCTTTTGCTGCGCGCCCATCATTCTTCTTCAATCTGCGGATTTCACTCCTTGCCTGCTTCAGGCAAGGAGTTTTTTGGTTTGGCGGCAGATCGGGCACAGGGCGCATGACCTGGAGGGCATGATTAATGATTATCGAAAAAAACGTCATTATGGACGAGACGGCGATTCGCCGGGCGCTTTCGCGCATTGCCCATGAGATCCTCGAGAAGAACAAAGGCATCGAAGATTGCATGCTGATCGGCATCCGCACCCGAGGTGTGTATCTGGCACGCCGGATCGCGGAGCGGATTAAGGAAATCGAAGGCGCAGATGTTGCATACGGCGAGCTTGATGTCACCCCTTACCGCGATGACTTGGAGCCCGGGAAGAATAATAATGCCAGCGACGGAGATTGTAACGAAAAAGGGACGCTGATCATTCCCGGCGGCGGTTCCGGCATTCGGGACAAAAAGATCATCCTGTTCGATGATGTTCTCTACACCGGACGCACGATTCGCGCGGCGATGGATGCGCTCATGGACTGCGGACGGCCGAGAATGATTCAACTCGCGGTTCTGGCTGACCGGGGTCACCGGGAAGTGCCCATCCGCCCGGATTATGTAGGAAAGAACGTGCCGACCTCAAGGCATGAGTCGATTGAAGTGGCGCTGAAGGAAGTCGACGGAATGGACGAAGTGCACATACTATCGAACTGGGAGGCAAAATAAATGATGACAGCTACCAGAGTGAAAGAACGCAGTCTGCTGGGACTGAAAGGGTTAGACCAAACGGAAATTGCCGCAATAATGGATAGAGCGGCATATTGGGATAAGCAGACTGAAAAAGTAAGCTCTGTGCTCGCTTCCCGGTTCGTCTCGAACATGTTTTTTGAGAACAGCACGAGAACCCGGTTCTCATTTGAAATGGCGGAGAAGCGTCTTGGCGCCCAGGTGCTGAACTTCACAGCCGCCGCTTCCAGCGTGGAAAAAGGCGAGTCGATTTACGACACCGTGCGCACCCTGGAGTCCATGGGCATCGACGCGGGCGTCGTGCGGCTGAAGCCGACCGGTGTGCTGGCCCAACTGTCGGAGAAGGTATCGATTCCGCTGATCAATGCCGGCGACGGCAACAACGAGCATCCGACGCAGGCGCTGCTGGACATGTATACCATGATCAAGACTTTCGGTGAAATCAAAGGCTTGACCGTATCGATCATCGGCGATATTATGCACAGCCGGGTAGCCCGCTCCAATCTGTGGGGGCTGACCAAGATGGGGGCCAAGGTGCAGTTCTGCGCACCTGATAATATGAAAGCCCCTGAACTTATGGAGCATGCGCCTTATGTCACGATAGATGAAGCGCTGAAAGCGGATGTGGTCATGATGCTCCGTGTTCAGCTTGAACGTCACGCGACCGGGATGCTGCAGTCGGCCGAGGAATACCGGCGGCAGTTCGGCTTGACGGAAGAGCGCGCCTCAAGATTAAGTCCGAATACGGTCATTATGCATCCGGCGCCGGTTAACCGGAATGTCGAGATTGACGATGCGGTGGTGGAAAGCACCAAATCGCTCATTTTTCCTCAAATGTCCAACGGTGTTCCAGTGCGGATGGCTGTCATCGAGAGAGCAATCCGCTAAGATCGAAAAGGCCGGGTTAATAAATATACACAAGAATGAATTTTTATTATATAATAACATAAGAGCCCGGATGGATCTGTCGCGGGCAAAAGGAGACAGCATGAACGTGATCATCAAAAATGCCAATGTTTTGAATGCCGACGGTGGTCTGGAACGCAAGCATATCAAGATTGAGAATGGCGTCATCTCGGCTGTCCTGAACGACAACGAAAGTTTCGCGGAAGGTCCCGAGACGATCGATGCGGCCGGAAAGCTGCTTGTTCCGGGATTCATCGACATGCATGTGCATTTGCGCGAACCGGGCTTTGAACATAAGGAGACGATCGAAACCGGCAGCCGCTCGGCGGCCAAAGGCGGATTTACGACGATTGCCTGCATGCCGAACACCAAGCCGGTTACGGACAGCCCGGAAATCGTACAGCTTGTTAAGGACAAGGCTCGCGAGGCCGGACTGGTCAAAGTGCTGCCGTATGCCGCGATTACGAAAGGACAGCAGGGACAAGAGCTCACCGATTTTGCCGCTCTCAAGGAAGCCGGAGCGATCGGCTTTACGGATGACGGCGTAGGCGTGCAGACGGCTCAAATGATGAAGGATGCGATGAGTATCGCGGCTTCCATGGATATGCCGGTAATCGCGCACTGCGAGGATAATTCCCTGGTCGTTGGGGCTCCGGTGGCCGAAGGAAGCTTTGCCCGCAAGCATGGGCTTAAGGGCATTCCGAACGAGTCGGAAGCGATCCATGTCGGACGGGATATTTTGCTGGCAGAAGCGACAGGCGTGCATTACCATGTGTGCCATGTTAGCACCGAACAGTCGGTTCGGCTGATCCGTCAGGCGAAGGAAATCGGCATCCGCGTGACCGCCGAAGTATGCCCCCATCATCTGCTGCTGTCTGAGGAAGATATCCCCGGCCTTGATGCCAACTGGAAAATGAATCCGCCGCTGCGCTCACGCCGCGATGTGGATGCTTGCATCGAAGCTTTGCTTGACGGAACCATCGACATCATCGTGACGGACCACGCGCCGCACAGCGCGGAGGAGAAAGCCAAAGGCATGCAGCTTGCGCCGTTCGGGATTGTCGGATTCGAGACGGCTTTTCCGCTGATGTATACAAAGTTTGTCGCCGCCGGCAAGATGGACCTTTCCCTGCTGGTCAAGAGAATGACCTCCGATCCGGCCCGCGTGTTCGGTCTAAGCACCGGCGTTCTGGAGCCGGGAGCCCCGGCTGACCTGACGCTGATTGATCTGGAGACGGAGAAGGAAGTCGATCCGAATAACTTTGCCAGCAAGGGACGCAATACGCCGTTTACAGGCTGGAAGCTTAAAGGCTGGCCGGTGATGACCCTCACGGACGGCCGTATTGTATGGAGTGAAGAATAAGAAGCGAACCGAAAGAACGAAGCGGGGTTCTTAGGCCTAAGAGTCGAAGGAACCCGAAGCAGACACTCCGGAGGTTAAGAACACATACAGTTTTGAGAATACAGAATGAAGAGGAGTGGACAGGAATGCAGGCAAGATTGCTGCTACAGGACGGAACGCTGTTTACCGGCACCGCATTCGGCGCAGAGGGCGAGAAGACTGGAGAGGTTGTATTTAATACGGGGATTACAGGATATCAGGAGGTACTGTCCGATCCTTCGTACTGCGGACAAATCGTGACCATGACGTATCCGCTGATCGGGAATTATGGCATCACTCGTGATGATTTCGAGTCCGTGCGGCCCTTCGTGCATGGCTTCGTCGTGCGCCGGCATGAGACGGTGCCGAGCAACTGGCGCGCCGAATACAGCGTCGACGACCTGCTGAAAGAGTACGGGATTCCCGGCATCAGCGATATCGATACCCGTATGCTGACGCGCATCATCCGCCACTATGGCACGATGAAGGCCATCCTGACCACTTCGACCAAGCCGGTGGAAGAACTGATGGAAATGATGAATGATACATCGATCGCCGAGCTGCGCAACCAGGTGGCCCGCACTTCCACTGCCAGCGCATACAGCAGCCCCGGAACGAAGGAGAAGATCGTGCTTGTGGATTACGGCGCCAAAACGGGGATTCTGCGCGAACTGAACAATCGCGGCTGCGATGTCATTGTCGTACCTCATAATGTTACGGCTGACGAGATCCGCCGCCTTAACCCCGACGGCATCCAGTTGTCCAACGGTCCCGGGGACCCCAAAGACGTTCCATATGCCGTTAAGACGATTTCCGAGCTGCTCGGTGAATACCCGATCTTCGGCATCTGCCTGGGCCACCAGTTGTTTGCACTGGCCTGCGGAGCAGACACCGAGAAGCTTAAATTCGGACATCGCGGCGGCAACCATCCGGTCAAGGAACTGGAAAGCGGACGCTGCTACATTACGTCCCAGAACCACGGTTACACCGTAAACGAAGACTCGGTAAAAGGTACGGAGCTTGAAGTTACGCATATCAACAACAACGACAAGACGATCGAAGGGCTGAAGCATACCCGCTATCCCGCTTTTTCGGTGCAATACCATCCGGAAGCGGCCCCGGGACCGCATGACAGCAGTTATTTATTCGACCGCTTCCTGGACATGATTGCGGAGCATAAGCAGGGTACTCCCGCCGTTTCCCGCCAGGCGCAATTTGCGGCGAACGCGCGGATCGTGGCTCCTACCCCGAAACAGCAGCTTGAAGCCGTGAAAGGAGCTTACTAAGAGAATGCCTAAGAACGATAAGCTTAAGAAAATACTCGTGATCGGTTCCGGACCGATCGTTATCGGCCAGGCAGCCGAATTCGACTACGCGGGAACCCAGGCCTGCCAGGCGCTCAAGGAAGAGGGCGTCGAGGTTATCCTTATTAACAGTAACCCCGCCACCATCATGACCGATACAAATATGGCGGATAAAGTATATATCGAACCGATTACACTTGATTTCGTGACCGGCATCATCCGCCAGGAGCGTCCGGACGGACTGCTGCCGACGCTCGGCGGGCAGACCGGCTTGAACATGGCCGTCGAGCTGGCCCGCGCTGGCGTACTGGAGCAAGAGAACGTTAAGCTGCTCGGAACCCAGCTGCATTCCATCGAGAAAGCGGAAGACCGCGACTTGTTCCGTGATCTGATGCGTGAACTGGAACAGCCCGTGCCGGAGAGCACGATTGTTACCACACTGGAGGAAGCGCTGGAATTTGCCACGGAAATCGGCTATCCGTTGATTGTCCGTCCGGCTTACACACTGGGAGGTACCGGCGGCGGCATTTGCGCGAATGAAGAAGAGCTGCGCGAGACGGTAAAAGCCGGCATCCGCTACAGCCCGATCAGCCAATGCTTGATCGAGAAGAGCATCGCGGGCATGAAGGAAGTCGAATATGAAGTGATGCGCGATGCGAATGACAACTGTATCGTGGTCTGCAACATGGAGAACTTTGACCCGGTCGGTGTGCATACCGGCGACAGTATCGTCGTGGCGCCTAGCCAAACGCTGTCCGACCGCGAGTACCAGATGCTTCGCAGCGCCTCACTGAAGATTATCCGCGCGCTGAACATCGAAGGCGGCTGTAACGTGCAGTTTGCGCTTGATCCGCAGAGCTATCAATACTATGTCATCGAAGTGAATCCGCGCGTCAGCCGTTCATCTGCGCTGGCGTCGAAGGCTACTGGTTATCCGATCGCCAAGATGGCGGCCAAAATCGCCCTCGGCTACACGCTTGATGAAATCATCAACCCGGTTACGGGGCAGACTTATGCCTGCTTCGAGCCGACGCTCGATTATATCGTCAGCAAAATCCCGCGCTGGCCGTTCGACAAGTTTATCTATGCGAACCGCAAGCTCGGCACGCAGATGAAGGCGACCGGCGAAGTGATGGCAATCGGCCGCACCTTCGAAGAGTCGATTCACAAGGCGATCCGTTCGCTGGAGATTGGGGTTCACCGGTTCAAGCTTCCGGGAGCGGAGCTGCTTGAGGATGAAGTGCTGAAGGCCCGCCTGGCGAAGCCGGACGACGAGCGCATCTTCCTGATTGCCGAGGCATTCCGCCGTGGTTATCAGCTTCAGGAAATTCAGGATATTACTCAGGTTGACTGGTGGTTCCTGGACAAAATCGAAGGCTTGATCGGCTTTGAGGACCGTATCCGCGAAGAAGAGAGCCTGACGGCTGAAACGCTGTACCAGGCGAAGCGTCTGGGCTTTACCGACCGCGCCATTGCCGAGCTGCGCTCGGAAGGTCAGCCGGGGGGCAAGCAGACAAAAGAAGCCGAAGTCCGGACGAAGCGTCTGGAGCAGGGGCTGAAGCCTGTGTACAAGATGGTCGACACCTGTGCGGCCGAATTCGAGGCGATCACCCCTTACTATTACTCAACCTATGAAACCGAGAATGAAGTCATTCCGTCCGATAAGCAAAAAGTGGTTGTGCTCGGCTCCGGACCGATCCGCATCGGCCAAGGCATCGAGTTCGACTACTCTACGGTGCATGCCGTCTGGGCGATCCAGAAGGCCGGATACGAGGCAGTTATTATCAACAATAACCCGGAGACTGTGTCTACCGACTTTAACACCTCCGACCGGCTCTATTTCGAGCCGCTGTTCTTCGAGGATGTCATGAATGTGATCGAGCAGGAGAAACCGATTGGCGTTATCGTGCAGTTCGGCGGACAGACGGCGATCAACCTGGCCGCTCCGCTTAGTGCGGCAGGCGTCAACATTCTTGGCACAAGCCTCGAAAGTATCGACGAAGCGGAAGACCGCAAACGGTTCGAAGCGCTGCTGTCGCGTCTGAATATCGCGCAGCCGAAAGGCAGCACCGTAACAACGGTGGAAGAAGCTGTGGGCACGGCTCAAGCGCTCGGCTATCCCGTTCTGGTGCGTCCTTCTTATGTGCTTGGTGGACGGGCGATGGAGATCGTCTACTCCGATAACGAACTTCTCAGCTACATGAAAGAAGCGGTTAAGGTCAATCCGGATCATCCGGTGCTGATCGACCGTTACATGCTGGGCAAAGAGGTTGAAGTCGACGCCATTTGCGACGGTGAAACGGTGGTTATTCCCGGCATTATGGAGCATGTGGAACGCGCGGGTGTCCATTCCGGCGACTCCATCGCGGTCTACCCTCCGCAGCATCTGGAAGACAGCCTGAAACAGAAAATCACTGATATTACGATCAAGATCGCTAAAGAACTGAAGACAGTCGGACTGGTCAATATCCAGTTTGTCATCTACCGTGGCGAGGTTTACGTCATCGAAGTAAATCCGCGCTCGTCGCGTACTGTTCCGTTCCTCAGCAAGGTGACTGGCATCCCGATGGCCCATCTGGCCACGAAGGTTATTCTCGGCGGCAAGCTGAAGGACGAAGGCTACAGCGAAGGGCTATGGCCGGAGAGCGATTATGTCTCCGTCAAAGTGCCGGTCTTCTCGTTCGCCAAGCTGCGCAGAGTAGAGCCGACGCTCGGTCCGGAAATGAAGTCCACCGGCGAAGTAATGGGCCGCGACAGACTGTATGCTAAGGCACTGTATAAAGGCCTGATCGGCGCGGGCATGAAAATCCCGACCACCGGCTCGATTATCGTAACCGTGGCCGACAAGGATAAAGCGGAAGCGGTCGAGCTGATGAAGGGCTTCCACAGTCTTGGCTACAAGATCATCGCTACGGGCGGCACTGCATCAGCGCTGGAAAATGCGGGCCTCAACGTCATGAACGTCAACAAGCTCGGCGAAGGCGAGCCTACCATTATCGACATTATTCGCAGCGGCCAGGCGAACTTCGTGTTCAACACGCTCACGAAGGGCAAGACGCCGGAGCGCGACGGCTTCCTTATCCGCCGCGAAGCGGTCGAGAACGGCATCGTCTGCATGACCTCGCTTGATACCGTAACGGCGCTGCTGCGCATGCTGGAGACGATTAATTTCTCCTCGCAGTCGATGCCGGCTTTTATCGGACAATAAGAATGGTGCGTATGGCACAGGGAATTACAGGAACGGTTTGCGTCAACTCGCAGACCGTTCCGCTGTGCCCGGGCATTTATATGCTATCGATTCGGAAGCGGAAGCTTTCATATTTCAGCGAAGGAGTGTCGTTATGACCGGAGAAAGGCAGCCACTGCAGGGAGCTGCGGCGCAGGATAATACCGTTACACGGGACAAGCAATGGGAGAGCATGGCCAATCGGCTGATGATCCCGCTTGATTACCCGGATGCCGGGCAGGCGAAAGAGCTGATCGGCAAGCTGGAAGGCATCCCGTGCTACATGAAGGTCGGGATGCAGCTGTTCTACGCCGCCGGACCAGATTTTGTCAGAGAGCTGAAGTCTCTCGGCTACTCCGTGTTTCTTGATGTGAAGATGCATGATATCCCGAACACGGTAAAAGGCGGAGCCGAGAGCGTGACCGCCCTTGGAGTCGACATGTTCAACGTACATGCATCCGGCGGCTCAGCCATGATGGCTGCCGCAAGAGAGGGCGTCGATGCGGCCCTGCGCAAGAATCCCGCGCTTGCCCGTCCGCTGGTTATTGCCGTGACCCAGCTTACCAGCACCAGCCAGGCCGTTATGAACGGTGAGATCGGCATTCCCGGCGAGGTGCCGGATACGGTTGTCCGGTACGCGAAGCTCGCCGCAGCCGCCGGGCTGGACGGTGTCGTGGCGTCGCCTCAGGAAGCCGCAGTCATATCGGCAGCCTGCGGCCCAGCCTTCCGCACCGTGACACCGGGCATCCGGCCATCCGGCTCTTCGCTGGACGACCAGAGCCGCGTCATGACGCCGGGACAGGCGATCCGGCAGGGCAGCCACTTCCTGGTCGTAGGACGGCCTATAACAGCCGCTTCTGACCCCCGTCAGGCTGCTGAGCATATTATTAAGGAGATGATTCAAGCGTGAGCCCATTGCTGAATAGAAGTGAACAAATTGCATCTTATCTGTTAAAGATCGAAGCCGTCGCGCTGCGTCCGCAGGAACCGTTCACCTGGACTTCGGGCATTAAGTCCCCGATCTACTGCGATAACCGTCTTACCTTATCGTATCCGGAAATCCGCAGTTATATTGCCGACGCGTTCGCGGAACTGATTGCGGCCGAATATCCCGGCACGGAAGTCATCGCCGGAACGGCAACCGCCGGCATTCCGCATGCGGCCTGGGTCGCGGACAAGCTGAATTTGCCGATGGCCTACATCCGCGACAAAGCGAAGGGACACGGCAAACAGAACCAAATCGAAGGCATCATTGCACCCGGCCAAAAGGTCATCGTCATTGAAGACCTGATTTCGACCGGAGGCAGCTCGATTAAGGCTGCGCAGGCCGTGAAGGAAGCGGGAGGAGAGCCGCTTGCGGTGCTGGCAATTTTCAGCTATGAACTGGATCGTGCAACAGATGCATTCAAGGAAGCGGGCATCCCGCTGCAAAGCCTCTCCAATTACAGCACGCTGATCGACGTTGCACTGGGTCAAGGCAAAATCGTGGCTGGCGATGTCGAGCTGCTTCAGTCGTGGAGACGTGACCCATCCTCTTTTGGAAACTGATTGATTTTGAAGAAACCGTCCGATTGCAGGGCGGTTTTTGTTTTTATGGCGTCGGATCAATGATCTGGATGCCGCAAGTTTTTTGTAAATATGGGCAAGCTAACGGAGAAAGCGGGCTTGATCATTTTATAACAGGGAGAAGAATGCGCATGAACTGGGTATATTTTGCGAGGCTGTTCAGAACCAAATTTCAAGCAGGCTGTCTGGCTAAACGGCTCGAACAGGACGGTTGGATTTACGGCTATCATGATCCGCAGTTGGTAGAAATTTATCGTTCACGCAAAGGGAAATATGGGGTTCGGTTTCTTCCTTGAAAAAGATTAGCTGGAGCTTCTTGACTTACACCATAGTATAGCGTATAATATTTACTGTTGCTGTTTGAATATGATTACTGACGCGGGGTGGAGCAGCCCGGTAGCTCGTCGGGCTCATAACCCGAAGGCCGCAGGTTCAAATCCTGCCCCCGCAACCAATTTTCATAAGAGTTCATCAGCTATTATTTCGGATATTTTGATCAGGGCCCTTAGCTCAGTTGGTTAGAGCGGTCGGCTCATAACCGATTGGTCGGGGGTTCGAGTCCCTCAGGGCCCACTACAATAAAACCCTTGCTGCGCAAGGGTTTTTTGCTGTCCCGGGATTCTTTTTGTAGGGGATGGATGCCTAGACAAGACAGCAACCCCGTTCAGGCATTATGCCTGCCGGGGTATTGTGAACTTCAGCCGTACCGGTTGTACGGAAGGATTCCGCTATCTATTCAGGTTGAAGTCGGAGCGCCGGTTAAATCCTCGATATCCGTTGATCCGAAAATTAGCAAAGCAATAACAATAATGAGAAGAATGTTTCCGGCAAAACTTTCTCCATCGAAGCCGCTCATTAGATTCCCCACCTTTTTCGTGAGATTATTTGCTGTTCCCGGTTTTCTTTTTTAATGCTTCCATAAGATCGTTCAATGTTAGGCTGCCGTTATCATTCATAAAGTTAACCAGCTTTTCGACATTGCTGTCGCTTAAATCGCTTAATTTTTTGTATCTGCCTACCAGGCTGACGAAAAGAGAAGCGTCGGTGTACATTTGTACGGAATCCACTCTAAGTTTTCCGGTCAACAAAAGCGCAGCCACGGTTAATTCAAGCCCTCTACTTTCCTTAAGTGCGGAACCTGTAGTTTTCTTTTTGGAGCTTGAATTTTTGCGTTTTCCGAGAGGAGCCATGATTCTCCCTTCCTCCCTAAGCTTTATCTTGAAAAAGGATAAACTGACGCATCTTCTGTACCACAGTTTATGCTTGCTCAAAGCTTTTTGTGAATAGGGCGATCAGGAAAGAGTAAGGTTAATGCGGTAAACTTAGGGATGATGACAACCGTATATTCAGGCTTTTTGGTTATCTTTTAATAAAGGCTTCTGCTCGCCGGCTTCAATCGGGAATTGAAGTCGATTTTGAGCCGGAGGAAGCGGGCAAGGAAATAACAGAGACTGATTGAAGGCGCAGGGGGGCAGAAAGGCGTAATTGAATTCTAGAACGACTGTTCCATCTGCTTCGGGTTGGATAAACAGAAAACGCAATGCCTCATAGGTTTGACGGCCATTCGTCAAATCCTTGAACGTCAGAACGATTTGATTGAAAAATGCATACGTAACAAGTTCATAGCTTCCCGTTTATTTGAAATCTGATATCCCCTGGGGAGAGCAAATCTTGAGTTAAGCCCTGCTTGATTAAACAGCTCGAAGGATACAGTTCTGTGTTTACCGGGAGACAAGTACGCCGCTTTCACAACCCATTCCGGGTTATAGGGATAGGAGGAGATGCCGTCAAAGTTCCGGATTGCATCAGAGTCTGAATCCCAAATACGAATGCCGTAATTGATTCCGTCCGGCGAAATGACTGTAGCTGTGATCCGATGGATATAACGAATAGCGGACATTAGGGTCACCAGCATGGTGCCGTCCACTATTTTACCGTCCACTTCAATTTTGTCATCAGCAGAGGAGGACAGCAACAGTCCCTGCTGCGGCTCGGAGGCCGAAGACCAAGTGCCGGGGATTTCTGCAAGCGAACAGGGTTCACTAATGAAGTAGCGATTGATCTCCGCCAAAATTCCTTGTGGACCAATTTGCATGTCATCTCCCTTTGTTTGTTTTCCTGCAAAATATACACCATTGTATAGGTTTCCCCGTTTTCTAGGCGAGTCACCCCGCATCGCCGCCAGCTCTGGTTCACTGCATTCCGGGCTGGACTTTGCCTGCAGGCCCTTCGGATTCTTCCTCACGGAAGACACCCTGCCCATCCGACAATCTCTTTGCCGGATGTCTGCTTCGGCTACGGCACTTTAAAGGGTAAAGTTACCGGGTGGATTTGAACCACCTAGATGGTGCGACTGTGAGGCGCACTAAAAAAGCTGCCGAGATCTTCTCGACAGCAGAAATTTGAATTACTAATAATTAACGTTTTGGCTCAATAAATGTATTGTAAGCTAAAATAGATAATATTAACGAAAGCAGAATATCTGTAACAGGCTGATCTGTTTCAAAAATAGAGGCGATAATCAAGAAAATAATTGACCCACCAATCAAAATACTGATAATTTTTAAGTACAAGTTCAGTCACATCCTGTTGGTAATAAAATTAGAGTACTCTGCCCCCACTAACTCTTTGCCAATTATAATTGGCTTTAGTATAAGAAACATTCAGCGAATATCCAGCACCAGTTAGACCTATGTTATTAAAAGATGCAGACGCAGACCAATCATACTGTTTCCAATTATGGTGAAAATCAAGAAGTACTTTGTTTGAGCCTGCTGTACTTGAAGATTTTTTGAAATACATGGTTATTTTACCATTATCGGTGTAATAAATTGGAAATTGTGTTACATAGTAACCATCCCGAACATTAAAAACCACACCGGCTGAGTCTTCAAATCTTTTTGTGATTCTAGAGTCTGTAGTTTGTTGTCCATTATAATCAACATATCCAGTTTGTTGTCCTAATTGATCAAAAGTTTTTGCGTAACTTTTTGTAATGAGGTAACCGGTAGGATTAGTCATTCGAACTGCAGCTAAATCTTCCAAATCAACAGTTAAGTCATATTGATTATCAACCCAATTCCAACTCCCCGTAAAGCAATATACACCAGTAGAAGAGTCGTAGGTAAGTCCATCACTTAAGGAAATATTATCGGACCCTACCATTGGTGTAAAATCTGGAGCAGAATTTGGGACTGGTTCAAAACCATACTTAGATTGAATTTTAATGGTTTTTTCTTCAATCTCTGCTTTAAATGTATTGATAATTTGCTCGATTTCTTCAGCAGATTTCCCTTCAGTTTCTTTTCTTGCTTTTTCCATTTCTTTTTGTTCTAAAGCATTAATTTCTGCATCCAATTTGTTAATTTTTTCATTTGCTTTGTCGGAAACTGTTTGTAATTGTTCGTTTTCAGTTTGTTCAATACTACTTGCATGTACTAAAGAAGTAGAAACTGAGCCTATCATTGCAAACATTACTACACACATTAAAGCTTTTTTTACTACATTCTTCAAATCATTCACTCCTCAAATAATAATTATGTTAGTCGATCAGCTAGTGAAACATGATTTGCAAAACACTTGTAATGAATGATATATAAAAATAGACTACTTCTTTACATAGTAAAGAAGCTAAAATCGTTTATCATCGGACCGTCCAAAGTTGCTGATAAACGATTTTTTTCAAATATCATGCATTCATTCAAATAATTTCATAAACTAATTCGACTTGGAAATCATATCACGAAATTTCACTTATTGTAAACGAGCTTATTTTGTAACTTAATGTCGATATAAGTAGAAAGTTGAGTTCGTGTAGTATTTAGTGAATAATAATCCCTATAGTCCAACTGATTTTCACATGGACACCAGTATACAAAAATATGGAAAACATTAAGGAGTAAAGCTCTTTGGAACGCTGAATTACAAACCGGAAAAGTAGTTTAACAGGAAGACAGGGAAACAATAAAGTGACTTCAAACATAATTTGGAAACGCTTATATAACACCGAATTACTTTACATTATCTTTGACAACTTTTCGCTGCATTCATCACTCTGAGGAAGGGCTGCAGAAATCATGCCAATCTATACTCCCTGGCTTTCGCCAATTGACGAATGTGAAGGGAAACGAGTCATTTTACAAGCGGTTTGAAAAAAGTATTTTGACTACAATTTCGGAAACTCGGTAAAATGGTTTTGTTCTCCTTTGTAACAAAAATCCGTAAATATCTTAAATAAAAAGCAGCGTTTTGTTGCGGACGATAGGCCAACGCCATTCTTTAAAGAGCGTGTGAATTTTTTCATTAATTGTCATTTTATCGCTGAAATGCGTACATATTCAGTCGGAAGTCGCTCATTTTGGGCGGCTTATTTATTTGGAGGAATTAATGTGAAGAGGAAGCAGCAGCGGTTTAAAGACCCGCCTCGGTAGCCGACCAAGTGCCGACTTGTTTTCGCCAACTCGAAGATGAAAACTAATCCAAAAAGGGACTCCTAAGAGCCCTTTTGATGCATTTTCTCCAAATAAGAAAATGTCAAATAGCGTTTTGCAGTTACTGGCCATCCAAATCCGGAACAGCAGCCAAAGCAGGGATGTAGCCGTCGATTTCTTCGGCGGCAGCGGCTTCACGCTGATGACCTGCGAACAGCTTGGCCGGATGCCGGACGATGGAGCTTAATCCGATAATTTGTGATGTTATTAAGCGGCGCTCCAAAAAAGCTGTGAGACATCAAACCAATACTCACTCATCGGGCTGGCCTCAAGCGAAAAAGAGATCACCCATTCCAGCCCCAAACATACCTTGAACATTGAAAGGAGGCGACGGAATGGATCTGCTCTGGGTATTAATTATTGGCGGATTGATTGGATGGTTAAGCGGCAATCTGATTGGCAGAGACGTGCCGGGAGGCTTAGCTGGTAATATCGTAGCTGGATTCGTTGGATCTTGGTTGGGTACAGAATTGCTTGGGAATCGTGGACCGGTAGTAGGAGGATTTTATGTCGTACCGTCGATTGTCGGCGCAATAGTGGCGCTGCTTATTTTTTTCGCGATTGCGCGGGGGGATGGCTACCGAAGACGATAAACGGCATGGATGCCCAAAATAGTTTGGATTCAGCCCAGCACTTATCCATGGCTGCCTTAATAGGATGTGGTGAAGTTGCATAACCTTAAGGAGGAGTACAACGGATGCCAAAGAAACGGCCCACAGTAAAGAAGACAGCCACATCTCCTAAACGGGCACAGAGACATGTCCATGAATTTGAAGGCAGCACTCAACTGGCTGAAACAGGCGCAGACCGGCATAACCATCGCTTTGCAGGCGTTACAGGGCAAGCAATTCGGGTAGGAAAGACTCATGTTCATGAAATTGATTTCGAAAGAACGGATTTCCTGGACCATTTTCATAATCTGAGAAGAATTAGAACGGGACCGGCTATTCCGGTTGGAAATGGGAAGCACGTACATTTTGTAACCGGCCGAACCACATTAGTCGATGGTCATACACACCCATTCAAATTCGCAACATTGATTGAGTCACCTCTTGTCTAACGCCTACGGCTTGACCCTTCGTATGATTAGGTCAATCAGGGATTTCTGGTTGGCCTTTTTTACTGGCTATATTTCTGGGCGGCCATTAGGCACTCTCAGGTCTATGGGTGAATACCCTGTAAACAAGTGGTTCAAACCTCAGTTAAGGCGGTGTCATCCAGCTATGTATTATCAACCTTATATTATTCCCCAGCCTGCGTTAGCCAACTGGCCCTACCATCGCAGCAGCGATATGGTGATTGGGCTTATCCAGCAATCCATTCAAGGGGAACGCAACGATGAATTGTTCTATGATTTTCTCATCAAGCTTGCGCCTACCCAGCAGCAGAAAGAGGTCATTACAGGCATTCGCGATGATGAGAGAAAGCATAGGACGATGTTCAGAACTTTATATACACAATTGACGGGCAAGGCTCCTGCCGTGGCGGACGGAGCTCCTGAACAACTGCCCGCCAGTTATTTGGAGGGGATTGAAAAAGCATTGTTAGGCGAGTTAAAAGCTTTTGAAAAATACCGTACGATCTATCTGCATATCAATCCCCAGTACAGAGATTGGATATTCGAGATTATGACGGACGAGATTAAACATGCAAGTTATTACAACTGGCTGTACGCCAAAAACAAATAGGACATCCGTCAGGAGATCATTTCCAATTGGCCCATGCGTTATACTTTCCTTTGACATATTCTGTGTTGTATTTAATTATAGAGGAGGTTTTCGATCATGGGTGCTGATTGTGGCGGTGTTGGTGGAGCAAATTATGGACCAATGATGTATCCTTGTAATTCGACGGGAGCAATTCTGGTTCTCTTCATCCTGCTTGTTATTATTCTTAAATCCTGTTGGCTCTAGCAGCGAAAACCGGTGCAGCCCCTTCAAGCTTGGCTTGGAGGGGTTGTCATTTGATAGTGAGTTCGATCCGTGTTCCATCCGGGTATTGCTCCAGCTGATTCCCAATCCAACTGCCCGCCCCGCGGTTGTCAGCCGGTGATATGTATGCGATATCCGCGCCCGTTCCGCCTTCTTGGCACATAGCCATAGGCCATTCATCGCGGTCGTAGCTCTTTTTGGTAGGGACGCCTTTTAGCGATTCTTTGCGGTTCTCCTCGGCTCCGCCACGGTCAATCGTACATATTCTGGATTCACCTTTATCAATGGCCTCCTCAATATGCTCTGCCGTCTCCGGGTATTCATCCGCCGGGAAGATCAACTGCACCACCTCCGAATCGGAAGCAGGAGGATTCTCGAAGTTCCAGCCGTTTCTTTCGGCGAGGTAAGACAGCACCAGAAGCAGCAGAATGATGATGAGAAGATAGGTCTTTGGCTTTCGTCTACGCACTTTAATCTCCTTTCTACTTACGGCAGGTACATTTCATTATAATCCATTCGGGAGGTCTGTCACAGAGGATTCCTACTTTTTTCAGTTGCGCATTTCGACAATTTTTTCTATCCTTTTAACAGGAGGGATAGATACATGAGAACAGCCTTACTAGCAGGCGCGGTAATACTACTTGCACTGCTTAGCGCCTGCGGCGGAGGAGCGCCAGCTGCATTGTCCCATGAAGATGTGCAGAAGAGCGTTCAGCAATTTTACGACGAGATGTCGACACTTGATCAGAGTGCGAAATCGTCCCTGGATGATTTTAACGAAGCGATTGCTTCCTACTCGGGAGGCACGTTAACGGCTGATGAGCTGGACAAGGCCATCAAGAAATTTCAGGATACGGCATCCGATTTATCGGACCAGGCTGATGACGCCAAGATTCCATCTGGACTTCCGGATAATGTCGAGAAGCTTCTGGCAGAAGCCAAGGACTCTTTTCAAAAAGCCTATGAGATCAAAAAAGAAGCCTCGGAAAGCGCCGTTTCTCCCGATGTAACCGCCGAACAGTTCGATCAAATGAATAAAAATGCGGACATCGTTATGCTGTACGGCATTTCCAAGCTTAATCAAGCGAGAGAAGCAACCGGGTTGATGGATACGAAGAAAAGCGAATAGACCGGATCAAACCGTCCCGGGTAAGAAGGCGCGCAGCGGCAGCAGCTGTCAGCGCCTTTTTCGCTGTCATTTTTTCCTTGTTGATTCAAGAGCGGAATAGTGGATATAATACAAACATACGTTCCTATGTTGGAGAGCGGAGAATATTTGTTGAAAAAAGGAGGCGACTCCCTTTGGGTAAGAAACTGGAGGGAAACGGACTTTGGGAAAGCAGCCGCATGATGCTGCCTGAGCACAAGCAGCGGATTCTGGAGGAACAGCGGGAGACACTCCGCCGGGAACCGCCCGTGCTCGATGAGCAGAAGCGGGAAGAGATGGAAAGGACGCTGACGCTGTCGCTGCGGGAGCATGTCCGGATAACGGTTATTTTGTTCGATTCTTTTGAGGATGTGCGGCTGAGCGGGTTTGTCACCTCCATCCATGCCCACTCGCGTGAAATCAAGCTGCAATGGGCGGACGAATGGAGATGGATCGGGCTGGACTGCATTATCGACGTGTACCCTGGATGAAATGGGCGGGCTAACGAACGGCCCGGATGACAGTCCGCGCCCGTCTGTTCTTTTTAGTACAAGAATGCTTGCGCTAATCTGTGCGGTTCGGATTTAGGGTTAACGGTCCGTCCCTTCGCTTTTCTCAAAGGCGATCAGCGTAACGGGATTCCCCGTCAATCGCGCGATGTTGGCTTCGGCGCTCCGAATGATCTCGACGGCGTCGTCCTGCTTCTCCAGAGCCGCAATTTTGTAGCTGTCGAAATATATATCCATGGTTGATCCCACCTTTCTGTAAGTTAGTGTTCCCGGCGGCGGTTGAATAATGCGGAATGCCCTGCATAGAGTGGGGCGTATGGGGAGAAGCTAACAGCGACTAACATAAAAGGAGGGACACACCTTTGAAAAAGAAGCTGATGGCTGGCCTTGCGTGCAGCACTGTTTTATCGATGAGTCTGATGGGTGTCGGTTATGCAGAGAGTACATCTGTAGCCGAGGTGGGAAGCGTGACCAGTAACGCTGTTGAAACCAATAGCGGAATGACCGCCAACATGTATCGCGGCGACCAGGTAACCTATCATACCGGTACCACGTACACCAACGACAATACGATGACCGCACCGGGCCGTACCGGCACAGCCGTTACTCCGCTGGGCACTACGCGTACCGGCACATACCGCGCTACAAGCGTGGCACCCCGCACGAACTATTCCAATTGGGGATGGCTCGGTCTGATCGGTTTGTTCGGTCTGGTCGGCATGAGAAACAGAAGCGGCGAACGCCGTTAATTTGGAGTAGGGACAATGGCCCGTATCCGGTGAAGCGCCGGTGCGGGCCATGCCTTTGTCTAAGCGGCAGAAGAGCGGATGTATAGAAAAATAATGATGATAAGAAAAATAATGATTGCGTCAACTCCAGAATCATGATATTATATATCTTGTCGCGTCACGCGCGTAAGTTTATTTTACCCCTGCCGGGGTGGCGGAATTGGCAGACGCACAGGACTTAAAATCCTGCGGTAGGTGACTACCGTACCGGTTCGATCCCGGTCCTCGGCATCCCGCAATAAATCACGGTTGCATCAACGTTAAATGAGCGTCAGGTACACGCTAATCCTGTGTACTTGCGCAGGCACGTTAAGCAGACGCACAGGACTCGATCGCCTCTCCGTTCATTACGAATGGGAGGCGTTTTTGTTTTGGCGAGAATTAAAGCGGTTAAGGCGGATCATTCGTGGGAATCAGCGTTAGGGCGGTTCCTCGAATACAAGCGCGCGGAAAGCTTAGCGGAGCAGACACAGAACGACTATACGCAGCATGTCAGCCGGTTTATGAAGCGCTACCCTAATGCCTGGTCAACATCGGACAGGTTAGCGGAGGCAGCGTTCGAATACCTAGCGGAAGATATCGCTCCGTCTACGTATAATAACCGTCTAGTCTATCTGCGGACGTTCTTTAATTGGTGTGTGGAGCGCGGCATTATCGGTTCAAATCCGATCGCGAACATTAAGAAGCGGAAGGCTGATCCGCGCATTGTAAATATCGACGAAAAGATATTGCGCGAGCTTTTAAAGCTGCCGGATCAAGATAAGTACACAGGACTCCGTGATTATTGTCTCATCCTTATAACGCTGGATTGCGGCATCAGACCGTCAGAAGCTTTCCGTTTGCTGCCAGTAGATTTCAGGGAAAAAGCGGCCGAAATATGTATACCTGCGAAGATCGCCAAGGCGCGCAAAAGCCGGACGCTGCCGCTATCGGGTATGACCGTACGCGCGATCCGTAAGCTGCTGCTCGCAAGGCCTGACGAATGGGGGCCGGACACGCCGATATTCTGTACGTATGAAGGCCGACAGATGAACCGCCATACGTGGGGCGATCGGCTGGAACTGTATAGCGAACAGCTCGGCTTCCGTATACGTCCGTACGACCTTCGGCACGCGTTCAGCTTGGAATATATACGCAGCGGGGCGGGGGCGTTCGGATTGCAGAAGATGCTCGGTCATGGCGGTATGGAGATGACGCGCAGATATGTAGCGCTGGCTAACGAGGATTTAAAAGTGGAGCACGCGAAGGCAAGTCCGCTAAATAAACTGGCGGCTGTCACGAAGAGGAACACGATTATAAAGAAACGTAAATAAAAGGCGCCAGTCTTAGCGGAATCAATCCGTTAGGGCTGGCGCTTTTTCGTCGCCATTTCACCGTAAATCAGCGTGTATTAGCCTGCGTAATCCGTCGGGAGGGTATTCGGTAGGGGAAGCGCGAGAAGGCGCTAAAAAGCCGCCTGGCGTTTAGGTTCCGTTGACTCAGCGGATGGAGCTGCGATTTCGTACGTTAAGGATACCGGTAGGTCTTCGAGGAGTTCGCGCTGCTGGTCGTAACATTTTGTGACAAGGTTGAACCTTCTTATCACCGCTGCAAACCGCAAGCATACGCTGGCCCGCGCCTCACGCTCCGCTTTGAGTGCCGCCTTGACTTCGCGCAACTCGCGTACGGTCATTTCGTCGGGCGTCTTTGTTTCTCCGGATTTCAGCGTATGGCCGCGCGTCCGGTCTTCGGGCGGTAGCGTTGCGATTTCGTAAAGGGCGCGCAGTCCGCGATGTTTGAACGTGCAAACATCAGTAGACCCGGCGTCATCAAATACCGTGATGAACATATGCGCTTGAGTTCGTTTGAAATCAACGTGATCCTCAAGCCACCGAATCCAGCCGCCAACATCTTCTCGCTGCTGTGAGATGAGACGCTCCTCTGGATCGAGGCTATTGGACTTTGCATCACGTACACGTTTTAGTCGATAACCAATCTCGAATATCGCTTCTCCCGCTATTCTTTTGTAAGCGTGTATTTCTCAAAGTCATAAAATTACCTATTATAGGACATTTCATACATGAAAAAGACCGCTACCGTTATTCGGCGCGGTCTTCTTCGTCTTCTATGTATTCGATCAAGTCGCCCGGCTTTACCCCGAGCTTACGGCACAGCTTGTCAAGCGTTGGAAAGTCTATACGATTATTCGCGTTGTTAGCGAGCGCCTTGACTGTGTTCCGATTGATTTCGGTAATCTCCACAATATCCTTCTGTTCTAATCCCCGCGCTTTCATCAGCTTATCAAGCGAAAATCTAATCACAAATATTCCTCCAAATAAATAATTGTAATCTAGTTGACATCATTACAGGTTGATGGTATCTTGTAATCAAGACAACAAGTAATCTAGTTTACATGATATCTTGTTACAATGTTTAATACGAAGATTGTACCATAACGTTTCACCATTATAAAGGAGGATTCCGCAATGCCAAATCTTATTTCAATTCTGACTGCTGTCGAAGTCTCCCCATCACCGTCCCGCGCATGCACCCGCGCTTCCGTTCGTAACCGCCGCGCCTTGATTAAATCCGCTATCTGGACTCTCGCTAAAGCTTCCGCCATCCTTCTCGGCGTATTCGTCCGGGAGGTGTTCCTATGAATAAGATCGTAGTTATCACGGAGATTCATGATATCGAAGAAGGCACCGTACGCAGCGAGTACCCGGGCGTCCTGGTTGACGCAAGACACGCGTTCTACATAGATACCGAGTACAAAACGGTTATCCTTGAGCGCATCGACCGTGTCAACGGTGAGTACCGGACAACTGGCGGTCCCGGTTCGGTCGGCTTCGACCTCGTCGTCGATGATGTCGCGTTCTTTGACCGTATAACGGAAATGTCTGCGGTCGAACTACTGGCCGCGTTGGTCCGTCGTAACGTCTCCGCCTGATGAGATGCGCTGCGGGGCGCTCGAAACCGGGAACTTCCCGGTCGCGGAAATCCGCACTCATATAATAGCCGGCGGGCTTTAAACGCGGAGGTCATTCATGGCAAAAACGATTGAGATTGGATACGCGCGCGATTGCAGAACCGGAAACTTTATCGTCACTAAACTCAATTCCACCTTCCACGCAAACAGCAAGCACCGCCGTCAACAAATCATCGTACTCCCTGGCGCATTTTTCCACGCACTGCCAACCGTAGACCGTAGATCGGTCGCTAATGTAATCGACATCACCGTCAGCCAAGCCGTTGACCTTGGGTTCATTCTCCCGCCAGCAGAAACGGAGGCCGCCGCCTGTGTTAGCGCAGTACCGGCCTAAACCTTCGATGATGACCGCCCGTGCGCTAACACGGACCGCCATGCTTCGGGTAACAACGTAGACGGCGCCAACAGTCTGCGGAACACTATTCCGGCCTCTAGCGCCAACTATTGGCCGGATTCAATTACGCTAATTCCTGCACCTGTACGCTTGGCCGCGCGCAGGCTGCGTTAACATATAGCGGCTGGCAACCGCCTGGCACTGCGGACGACTTCGGCCGGAGCGAATCCGGGAATCGGGCAACGGGTCGTCCGTTTTTCTTTATGGTAGTAATACGGGCTAGGCGAACGTAGGTTCCAATTTTTTGAAAGTTAGATTTACGAATTGCGCTTATCGGGTTATCTTAAATTTACGAAAGGAGGGGCGCAATGGAACCGGGAGAAGGAGCGGTCGAATACGCACGCGAGCTAACGGAAGGGCTTACGCCAAGTGAGGCGCGGCTCGTTATCCGCGATCTGCTTAAACATCCGCCGGCGGGCCCGAAAATAAAGCGCTGCGCAGTCTGCAGCTACTACTTCCGCGATAGGACTCGGCCGGGCAACGCGAAAGTGTGCGGTCCGTCGTGTAAGACCGTACGGAAGACGGAGCAGCGGGCAGACCAGCGCGCGAGACAGGACACAGACAAACCGAATAAGCCGCGCCGATACGATACCGAGGCGTATATGCGGCGGCTGTGGAATTACGAGAAACCGTACGATCCAGACAAGCTGGCGCAGATATATGCGGCCAGAGAGCGGGCGCGCTTGATGGGCGGCGGGCGGAAGAAGCCAATTCGCCGGGTAGACTACTGATTTTTAGCTGGCGACAAAATACATAGGTGAGAGGGCCGGATTAGGCTCTTTTTTGTTTGCGCGTTTACTTATATTTTTGCTGTTTTCATGACCTTATACAACGAAGGGAACTTTAATCGTCTTTGTATCGTCTGCCCGGCGGTATGATGGCGGTCTTTTTATTTATTCACTACGCAAGAAATCTTGCGCAATAAAGGAGGCTAACGCTATGAACATCGACCACACCACCGTTAGAAGGTTGCGGGCGGTATACCGACTCTCCCTTGCGGAAATGGCGGTGCTGCTTGGCGTATCTGAATCGCATCTCTGGCGGGTGGAGAAAGGAGAACGCGCTATTAACGATACAATGCGCCGTAACTGTATTGAAGAGTTTGAATTGAGCGCCGGAAAGCTTGAAAGACTTCTCGCGATCTATGATGAAACGCAATTAGCGCTAACCGCCACACGTCATGTGGGTAACCGCCACACGTCATGTGGGTAACCACCGCGCCACGTGTGGTGTATTAATAATTATTACTAAGAATTATGTAATAAGAATTATATTACCGCGCCCAAATAGAAAGTCACTATTTAGACACGGACGTATTTCATTAGTGATAGGTACACATATATTGAGTGCGCAAAGAAAAAAGACAAAGTCAACACAAAGATTTACCGACCACCACACAACGCGTGGGGGTTACCAGACAAAGGGGGAGAACGATGAGAGAATATCCTATTTTCACACAGCGCATTGCTGGGGAATTGATGGCGCAAGGCCTAAAGTTGGTCCGCACGGAGCCACATAGAAGAAATGCCGCCTTGAATGTATTTATATTCGAGGATTCAGCTACGCTCCGCAAAATTCTCGCGGCAAAAAGTCAAACGAACTAAAGGGGGCCAGTTATGTCCAGTCAAAAACCTTTCCAGTCAAATGTATTTGTTCCGTCAGCAAGAGCGCTCCGGACGCTGTATATGAATATTCCTGGATTCAAGAGCGATCACATTGCGGTGTATGACACGATATACCATTATTGGAACGTTGATTACGGCTACGCATTCCCGCCGTCCTATACAATTCAACTTGAAACAGGCTACGGTGAGACACACGTACGCAAATTAATCGGCGATTTAGTTACTTGGGGATTAGTAGAAGTCCTATCACACGCAAAAGGTGATAATAAGACGTACAACTTAAAAAAGCCAATCGAAGACGATTCCGCTTTTTACCGTAGGTTTCCCGAAGCTCGCGCCGAAGGGGAAGCCCGCCGTACAAAGGCATTGCAACGCGCCAGCCGCCCGAAGCGCTCCCAGCGAACGAAGCTGGTAACGCACGACGGGCCGCGTATTCCGGTAAACACTCCGCAAAGCGCTCCGACATTCGGCGTTCCCACACGCGACCAGGTAGACCAGGTGCTTACGGCAGATGCGGAGGACGAACCAGATTTCGACATAAGTATATTTTAGCGTTTTTGATGTCGTACAGGCGGACGTTAAACGCCAGGGAATTACGCAGGCACAAATTTACGGTAACTGCTGACCGACGAATGGAAGAAACGGAATGTCCAACGCACTCTGGCGCGACGCCGCAGGCAATATCCAAGCGTACACGGAAGACCGCGCGATTCATGCGAAAATCCGCCGCAGCTACGGATTCAAGGTCGCGGCCACTTACTACGAGAAAGGCGAAGTCAGCGCGCTTCAGTACCTCGTACCTGCCGAATATAGCCGCACAGTCCGGCGCATGTTCGGTGTCCAAATTACGTAAAATCAGCGCAAATAAGACGCGCAATAATTCCGGGCGGTAATCTATCGCCGGGCTATTTGGCGTGCCTTATTTCACGGATAAAGCACGCTTGAACGTCAATATATACACGAAAAAGGAGAGACGTAAGATGCACGTTGTTCACGAATTGCGAATCGAAGACGAAAAGGTCCTTGAATCCGTCAGTATTTACGATACGGCGGCCTCGATGAAGCCGCGCGAGACATTGCCGAGGTCTTACGGAATTGAGTTGCTGCGCGATCCGGTACTCTGTGCGGTTGAATCGCTCGCCATCGGCGCAGGGGTAGCGCAAAATATCGACAAGAAAGCCGCTATCACTTTTCGGTCAAATATTCCGGGTGCAGCCGAACTGTTCGCCGAGGAGTGGGCGCGAAGATGAACGAGCGGAAGTTTGACGCAAAGCATTACTGCGGATACTTTCGGCACTCCGATATGACCTGCGCGCTACTGGCCGCAATGGGAAGGACGGACACGCGCTGCAAGGTTTGGCGCGGCGAAGAGTCGGTCGAGTGCCGGCACCTAAAATTCAACGTTGCACGGAGGGGTAAGCGGTGAAAAACGACGTCTATGTAATTTCGATAACACCGTCCGGACACAACCGGATTGTCCGCATGATTGACGTTAGGAACGGCAGACAGCGCGAACTTACATACGGCGATTCCGTCACCGAGCGTTGGATACGGTTCATGGCTCCGCGATTGTGGAGGTCAGCAAAGCCAATCAAACAATGAGGAGAAATGTACAATGACACTTTACCCAAAAGCAAACACATGGGCGGGAGGTACAGGGACAGGAGATGAAATCCCGGGTATTATCCCGTCAATCGCGCTAAGCCCACGCGCACCGAAGAAAGAACGCGTGAAAGCAGGTCCGCAGCGGCTTCGTGGCATAGTGAAGCGGTTTGACACAGAAAAGAGCTTTGGATTTATCGGAGTGAAAGGCGGAAGAGACGTCTTCTTCCACATTTCCGCCGCCGGCGACTCGGATACAGCGAACTTCTTTCCGGGTGAGCGCGTGGTCTTTGAACGCGGAGAGGATAAGCGGGGCCGGGTATGCGCGACATATGTCAGATTAGCGGAGTGAGCTAGACATGCGTCCGCTGATAATTGTCGAAACGGCGGCCTTCGAAACTATGACGTTCCTTTCCGCGCAGCTTTACGGTGAGGACGGCCATTTGCTGGATTCCGTTACCTGGCCGTGGCCGTACGGTACAGACGCTTCAATCGCAGTTGAGGCGGCGCGGGAACTAGCGGAAGCACACCAGTTCGAGACGTTCGACCTCTGGACGGCAAATACCGAAATCTATGCGGCTTGCCTGGCGGTGGCTGGCGTGGCTGCAGCGATCAAACACCCGTCAGATACAATGTCCGCCCGCCGCGCTGTCGAGGATAATCGCGATATTCTGATAGAGCTTTACGGGATCAAGCCGACAGCACCGCCTATTCCGTTGCCTCCGTTACCACGCTGGCGTGTGATGATTGGACGGCATGTTCGGGCCTTACTAAAAATAATCGAGGGGAATGGTAAGTATGAGATTTGAAATGATTGATAATTACGTGAGAGATCGACAAGAAATTTGCGATAAGCAAGCGGCAGCCCAGCTCGAACGGGACAGCGCCCTCGAAACTACCCAAGCTCTGAAAGCGGAGTATGAGGCAATTATTCGAGAGTCTCTTTACTCAGGAGAAGACGTTAGTTCTAAACTCGACGCAGTCTCTGACAAGATCGTAGAAGCGGAGCGAGTATTTCTCCGCAAGGATACGGAATCAAGAATAGCGCAAACTGCCTTTTCCGCAAAAACAACGCCGGAGGATGTAGTCACGGCTTGGAATGCTGATTTCCAACCTCGTTATTTTGCGGAGCTCATTCAACCCGCGCGAGACGAGCTCCTCTCCGCAAAGCTGGCTTATATCGACGCATACACGGCGTACCGCAAGGCTGTGCGAGAGTTTGACGATGAGAAGGACGCGGTACTTAATACGATGTACCCCGGAAGATGGCCGCAGCCTCATCGTTACGAGATGCGCGAAGTCGGATTTGCTAATGTCAATGAGGGCGACACACACCGGATTACTGGCGCTGACCTATACGATTTAGATAACGGACGTACCGTCCAAAGTGTTCTGCACGTGAAGCGAGGTGACAAGTAATGCATAAAGTAGCGACAGGTTTACGCGGCAAATTACAGAACGGCGATACCTTGACGGCTGATGACGTCCAGGAAGCGCGAATATATGCTGAACGCTACCCTTCACCAACCAACCTTGCCCTGTACTCGCAAATCAAACGCGATTACGAAAACCCATCGGAACGGCCGGCTCCTGCGCCGGAACCGCCGAAGGTTACCGCTGAGGACGTAGAAGCAGCGCGGGTAGCAGCTCAGCGCAATCCAACGCCGGCAGTAATTGCGCGATGGGCGCTTGCAAAACGCGAATACGAAAGGGGAACCGCAGATGAGAGTAATTAATCACGATACGAATAATCACGGAAGGGCTGGCGCATTTAAACGCCGGCTCTTTTCAAATAAAAGGGGGATGAGCAATTGAGCTTATGTGTATCTATTTATACAAAAGGTCAGATTTATGTATTCGCAGACGGTCGTATCTCAGCGAACAGCAGAGGGGTCAATTACTTGGTAACGGACACTTATCCGAAAGCGCGCTGCATCGGGGATAAGGTCATTTTTACAACGGGAATGGTCGCGATTGCGGAGCAGTTCTTTCGGTTACTTAAGCCGGAAAGCACGCTTAACGACATTCAACGAATCGCGCGGCAGGTATATAGCCAGTTTAAACGAACTAACGAAGGTAATGCGGAGTAACAGGCACAAGTGACCAAACGGTTGACGTCACTGGATATAAGCACGTCAAGCTGACTCATGGCTGGCCCCGAATTAGCTACGTCAAAGGCGGCGCTCCCTGCGAGATGGCCGGATTTAACGGCGTACTACCGCTTCCCGAGGGATTAACGTCTATTACCGTCAAAACCGAACCGTTCCCGCATTTCTGGCGGATGGAATGTCTCGATTTTATCCCGGTAGGGACGGGCGACGAATTGCGCATTACAAAGCACGACAATGGTCAGTACAGTGTGACCGGAGATCATACGGTGATACTGCTAGGGCAGAACGTTGATCCAAGTACGGTAGATATTAGCGGAATACGGCCGGACTTAGACGCGCTCGGTCGATTGTTTAACGAGGCGTTATTTTCGCAGACGGCAACGGATGCCGCTAGATACTTAAAACTCAAAGCGAAGTTAATCGGATAAACAGAAACATAACGGGACCCGGCGCAAAAGCGTCGGTTCTTTTTATTTTGAACGGAGGTAATCACGAATGAACTATGAGATTTTAGCGTTAACAATAGATTTAATCACGAAGCAGTTAGGTCACTTCTCGGATATCAAGAAAGCGGAAGGTACGGAGGAAGAGAAACAGGCAGCAAACGCAGCGGCTGCGGCTGCAATTTTGTATGGCCTTGAAACTGCGGGGTTAGTGCCGGACATGACGCCGGAAGAACGGGAACAAGCGACGTTACTCGTTGCGAAGATTGCCGAGGTGTTGGCGTAGTGGATGCCGTAGAGGTAGGCGCCATAAAAGCGAAGCTCACAGTTGATATAAGCAATTATACTGCGGGCATGGATAAAGCAAAGCAGAAATCGGCAGAACTCGGCCACTCCGCACACCAGGCGCAAGCGTCGTTCATGGGGTTGAACATGGCGCTCAAGGACGTGGGCGCGTCCTCCGCTCAGATCACGCGGATTAACGATGCGCTCCGGAAGGCGAATCCGGAATTACTCCGTAAACAGATCGCAGCCGTTACGGACGAGATGCGTAAGCTTGGCGCGAGCGCGGCCGAGATCGATAAAGTCGCGAAGGAGATCGAAAAGAACGCGCTTGCTACGAACCGGACAGCGAACGAAGTCAAGGCGCTAGGCGCGGCCTATATCGGACTTGCCGTTGCGATGGCGGCGATTATTACGAAGTCCGTTCAGACGGCAGCATCATTCGAGCAAGCGATGGCGAAGGTTAAGGCGATTACGCAGGCGACCGGAGCCGAGTTCGAAAAGTTGCGTGAGCAGGCGATACAGCTTGGGGCTCAGACGGTGTTCAGCGCTTCGCAAGCGGCGGATGCGCAAGCCCTCCTCGCACAAGCCGGGTTTAAAACGAAGGACGTTATGACCGCCATGCCCGGCGTTTTATCGCTTGCCGCCGCTGGACAAATGGACTTAGCGAATACGGCCAGCATCGCGGCAAGCGTACTGAACGGTTTCCGCCTTGAAACGGAAGAAACAGGCCGCGTAGTGGACGTACTAGCAAAAGCGTCTATCGACTCGAACGCGGATATTTCGGACCTGGGTCTAAGTATGAAATACATTGCTCCGGTTGCGGCGAACATGGGCCTGTCCGTAGAAGAAGCGACGGCAGCGGTCGAAGCGCTGTCTAACGCCGGTATTCGTGGTGAAAACGCAGGCACGTCCCTTCGCGCTATCCTCCTGCAGCTCGCGTCACCGTCGCAGGAAGCCGCGTTCTACATGCAGAAGCTCGGCGTATCAATCCAGGACAGCACTGGCAACGTCCTCCCGTTCGCGCAAATCATCGGACAGATGCAAGGCGCTTTTTCCCGCCTGACACAAGCGCAGCAGGCCGACGTAGCCGCAACGCTCGTAGGCCAAGAGGCAGCAAGCGGATTTCTAACGCTCATCTCGAATGGACAGTCAACGCTCGAATCGTACACCGCGTCGCTTCAAAACGCAGGAGGAACGGCCGAGCAAGTTGCAGGGACGCAAATGGACACGCTCAAAGGTTCGATAAACGAGATGCAGTCCGCGCTTGAATCGGCTGGAATTTCGGTAGGCGATAAGTTCGCGCCAGCCGTCCGAATAGTCACGGAGCAGATTACGGGCCTCATCAATGGGTTTACAAATTTGAGCCCGCCTGTACAGGGCGCAATTATTGCGTTTGCTACAGCAGGACCGATTGTTGGCGGGTTGATAGCGGTCGGAGTTTCGCTTGTTGCCGTATTAAAAGAGGTTGCCGCTACTTCTACGGTGGCTGCTGCAGGTATGACCGCTTTTACCGCGAGTCTTCCGATTATCGGCGCAATCTCACTCGCCATTTCCGCATTAGCAGCGGGTGCAGCAGCGTTAGCCGGCAAGTACGCAGAGACGAAAAAAGCTGCGGAAGACTTTGCGGCGGCTCAAACGTCTCTTAACGACGCACTCAGTAAATCGCCATTAACGCGCACAACCGGCGACCTCGAAGACTTGCGCGGTAGAATCGAAGAAACTACGCAGGCACTTCGTGACCGTGAAGCGATCGAGCGCAGGATTGCGGACTTGAAGAGCGGTAACACCCGGATGGACTGGCGTGCAGGTGCGACAGAGTTACGCAAGCTGAACGATGAACTCGAAGCGGCGGACAAGAGACTGCGCGATTTAGGGTACGCAAGTAGTGAGGATGCGGCGGGCGGAATTGCGAAGATGAACAAAGCGATTAACGATTCGGTACCGGCGCTGCTGCAGGAGGAGCGCGCTAATCTACAGGCGGCGGCTGCAAGTAACGACCGTCTGACGGCGATTGAGTCGAGTATAGCTTCGTATAAAAAGCTGTCCAGCGCGCAGAGACTTGACGCCGGTCAGAAAGAGCAATTGCGGTCGGCGACGGCTGCGCTAGTTAAGCAGTATCCTGGTTTGCATACGGAAATGGATAAGGAAGGGAATCTCCGCATTACGAACATAAACCTCGCGGAGTCTCAAGCGTCAGCCGAACGCAGCCTGCTCGATGGTACGCTAAAGGTCGAAAAAGCCCGCATCGAACAAATGGAGCGGACGACGAAAGCGCAAAAAGCCGCGATCGAGGCGCAAATCGCGAACTACCAAGCGCTCCTCAAGACGATGAACGCTGTCATTAGCGCATCCGGAAGTTCAGCGCTAAACGATCCGGATACCCTTGCGGCCGAGAAAGTCTACGTCCACGGGCAGAAGCGCCTAGATGCCTTATATCCGGAGCAGAACCAAGTACAGTCGGCGCTAAACGAACTCGAAGCGCAAAAATCCGCGCTAACAAGCGGAAACTTGGACGCATACTCCGGCAGAACAACCGGTCCCGGCGTTGACCTATCGAAGCCTAAGAAGCAGCGAACGTCGAAACCGAAACCCAAAACGGAAAAGCCCGGTAAGTCCCCTGCCGAAATTGCCGCCGAACTCCGCAAAAAACTGTACGATGCCGACCTTAAAACCGTGCAGTTCCAATCTGATTTCTACAACCTCACGGCAGAAAAACAAATCGAGAAATACGAAGCTCTCAAGAAGAAGCACGCGCAATTCCTCAAAGAGAGTGTAGACGACGCCCGCACGCTCTCCCTACAACTTAAACGTCTCGGTGAAGATTCCGTACAGTCCCGTTTCGAGTTCTCCGAGACTACCATCGACCAGGAAATGAAGCGTATGGAGGATGCGGGAAAGTCGGAGAAAGATATGGCGAACCAACGCTTGTATTTGTGGACGAACGTTAGGAAGAAGTACGCCGCTGACTCCGACCAGTACAAGAAGGCCGACGAAGAGGTGCGCCAAGCCCGGAAAGACCTAGCGCAAGCCTCGGCGCAGGAGGAACGCGACACGTACGATAAACGCGCGGAGCTTATCGAAAAGGAAATCCGCCAGATGGAGGACGCCGGAAAATCTGACGCAGAGATTGCCGCGTTTAGAGTCCGCAAATGGCAGGAGCTTCGCGACAAGTACAAGTCCAATACGGAATTTTACGCGCAGGCTGACGAGGAACTATACAACGCACGCAAGGACTTGACGACTAAAACGGTCGAGCTCGCGAAGGACCTCGTAGACGCAGAAAAGAAAGCGGTCGAATCCGCAAAGAAGGCCGAACTTGACGCGATCGAGGCGGCAAAAGATGCGGACGTTGAGGCGATTAAAAAGCGTAAAGACGAGTACATCAGCGCTCAGGACGCTAAGATTGCCGCCATAGACGACCTCCTCGCGAAAGAGGCCGAACTCAATACGGACGCCGACTACGAAACGCAGCTCGCGCAGAAGAACGCACGCATTGCGGAATTATCATCAGCAGTCGGTCCGGAAGGAATAGTGGAACGAGAACGGACGATCGAAGAACGCGACCGGATGGTACTCGAACATGAACGCGAACTCCGCAAACGTGAGCTCGAATCGCAAAAGGGAGCGCTCCAAGACGAAAAGGATACGCAAGCCAAGGCGTACGAGGCCGAAATCACCGCGCGCGAGCAATCGTACGAACGCGAGAAGGCGGATGCCGAGGCGCAGTATGATGCGCTGCTCGCCGCATTCGAATCGTATTCAGGCGATATTCAAACGATTGAGGCCGCGATTGCGTCGTTCCGCGTATCCTCCGCAGCCGGAGCGAACGCCTCTATACTCGCGGGGCTTGACGATTTCGTTTCGCAGTATAACGCAAAGATGGCGTCAGTTACCGCAGCGCGAGCTGAAGCGCAGGAAGCGTTAGACCTTGCCCGCTATAACGCTAATAAGGATTCCTGGGCGCAAGCTAAATCGGTAGGTAATACGGCGGAAATGGCGCGCCTACAGGCGGAGAACCAGGCGATTCGTGACAAGTACGGAGTTCCCAACGATAACGGCCAAAAGCTACAGCACTTCAAAGATGGAGGTATCGTTCAAGGATTACAAGGCCAACCAGTCCCAATCGTCGCACACGGGCAGGAGGTTGTGTTGAACTACCGGCAGCAAGCCGCCTTGTTCGATATGCTCGCCGTATCCACTCCTCGTTTAGCCTCGAAAGAGCCGGCCGCTCCGACGTACATTACGCAGCATATCGACCTGGGCGTAGATGAAGTAACGCTCACGGACAAGGCGGACATTACTACGTTTTATGACGAACGGACGCGCGCACTGTCCCGGCTGCAAGCGATGGGGGTGAAAGAGTGACGTACGAACAAGGGCGCTCGAATTTCGGGCGCTCTAAATTTAATATACGGAGGTTGAACGGATGACATTATTATTGGCGAGTTTAGGCGAGGACTTGGCGGTCTTGGCTGCGGATACGGCTATATCAACGATGATTGACGGAAAATGGTATCGTGCGGCCGACGATTACAGGAAGCTACACGTTGTAGGCGATGACCTCGTTTTTCTCTCGGGTGACGTTAACCTGTCCGAGTGGACGATTCAAAAGTATAAGCAGTCAGAGGCTAAGGGACCGAAAGAACTCCGCAGGCTCATGCGCCAGGAGTACGATAAATACTGCAGAATCCGGCCGGGATTTGCGGAGCGCGATGATTGTATCGGTCTGCTCGCATTTCTGTGCGCAATGGAGG
This sequence comes from Paenibacillus durus ATCC 35681, assembly GCF_000993825.1. Classification (NCBI taxonomy): domain Bacteria; kingdom Bacillati; phylum Bacillota; class Bacilli; order Caryophanales; family Paenibacillaceae; genus Paenibacillus; species Paenibacillus durus. The sequence continues at coordinate 3,145,179 of NZ_CP011114.1, read as the reverse complement.
GCGGTAAGCCAGTCGGATACCTAATTGATTCCGCAAAGAACTTCGAGATTGAACGCTGCCAGGCCCCGGAAAATGATTCCGTTACGGTAGCTGCCGGAATAAACGACGAGGTTGCGGGCGCGTTTCTAAAAGAGGCGTACGCTCGCGGCGTCGGAGCGGTTCAAGCCTACGGATATGTATTCGATAGATTGGCCGGTGAGCAGATTGGCGGCAATGCGGACGTTTACTTGATGGACCGTAACGGCATCCGGATTATTCATAGCCAAACGATTGCCGAACCGCCGCTTAACCGTGTAGGCCCGGAGTATACGGTGTTTTCGAAGGAGTTAGACGAACGTGTCCGGACGCTCATGCTTAGTGCAATCATAACGGGTTCACACATCAACGTCGGTAACGGTACATTTACCGTCGACGGAAGCACCGGCCATATGCGTACAACGAGCGGAGAGTTTAGCGGTTCGATAACGGCATCTACGGTAACCGGCTCGACGATTCAGACCGCGACATCGACGCGCCGCATTATACTCGACCCGAACGGCCTACGCTCGTTTGACGGAAACGGAACGCGGCGCATTTCAATCGACACAAACGACGGCTTCGGCACGCAAGAACTTAGATTCTACGGAGCGACCGGCGGCAAAAGCGGCGTGGTTAGCGGAAGTGACGGACGCCTGAACGTAGCGGCATCGTCCGGGCTCCTTGTGCTTGCGGGTCCGACGGTCGTGCTGGGCGGTGAGGCTAACGTCGAGGATTTCCCAATTACGCACACAATCGCGGTCGGGTCAGACGTTAGCACATTCGATTTTAACGGAGTGCAGGTCGTCAACCTATCCGCGCTTGACTCGCTGCAGTCCGAAGTGTCTACGCTGTCGTCGTCAATCAGCGGTAAGGCAGAGCGTTCAGAGAGCGGCTATAATCTAGCATTTGACCTGACAACGCGAAACCTTAAAATGTATAGCCGGACGGGTGCGTTGTTGGCTACGGTAAATATACCGGCGTAACGGAAGGGGAAACGAAATGACACGACAAACTAACGAAGAATTACGGTCCGACATCGCTGAACTGACGGAGCGCATACGCCAAATCCGTATTGAGCAAGGACTGCCGACCGATCCGTTGCCGCGTCCGGAGGTCGTTGAGCCGCAGGTAGCTGCCGCGATCGTACACCGCCTCGCCCCGTTTAAAGCGATTGCGGTTAAGCTTGCGGCTATTCTGGCGCAGGGACAACTTCCGCGCATTGACGTTAGCAAGCTCGAAAAGTACCGCGAGTATGGGCGCATGCTCAACTACTCATACGGTATGTTTGCTCCGTTTTACGCATCCGGGGTTCATTCGGTATTCTGCGAGCTTGAGCGTATTAACGCAGCTATTGACGAGGGGCAAACGGCTGACTTCGATGTAAACAGCGCTATGCGGCGTCTTCACTTCGACATAAGCGCGTTAATGGAAGACCGCTCAATTAGCCAGTGGGGTATGTACGATAAATACGGCGGAAGCTATACGGAGGAGCGCAAGGCAGCAGAGGCGGAGATGAAACGCCTTATCGCGGACGACGAAGCGTTCCAGGCCGCGTATAGCGAAGCACTAACGCAATTACCTACGAAAGAGGAGGACGATTTATATGAGTAACGCGAGACAACGGAAGGTATTGGAGGCGCAGCTTACACCGCAGCAACGGAAGGCCGCGCAACTTACCGTTAATAACGAATGGGCGGAGTTGCTGAACGAAGACGGCAAGAAGAAGACAGCGCAAGAACTGGCAGATGAGATCGGGATCGCGCGTAGTACGTACTTTGAGTGGAAGGCGCAGGAGGTATTTGGTGCATACGTTAACTACCTTACGGACCTGCAGCTTAGCGCAATGCGCTCAGAGGTAAACGTTCAGTTAATGAAGGCGATTAGAGGCGGAGCAAACGGAGTCCCTTCCGTTAAGGCGCTCGACCTGTATATGCGCAGATACGGACTGCTAACGGATAGAACAATCGTCGAGGATACGCGTCAGACCGTCGAGGACAGACGTAAATCAGACGACGAGATTCGCGCAGAGATTAGCGAATTGGATGCGATGATTAACGGTAGCGACAGCGCGTAAGGGTCCGACTATTTCGGACTAAAAGCGCGTTTCACCTGCACGCGGCTCCCGGCGGGCGCACGCCTGAAAACTCGGGGGTCGACCGCTTTCCGGCGCTGCATATTCGCTGTATAAGCGTAATCATTACGCATGTATAATTTACCAGCGGAGATTAACGTTAATCCGCGCGGCTGTAAGGATCGCTGGATTATGCGCTGGAAATGTATATGCAATGAATATCGTGCGTTTATGCAGCGGAGGGCGCAAAGCCGAGTCACGCCTACGTTTTCACACGATACACATACGCGCAGGATTCCGAGTCCTGTGCGGCAACGAATGTATAACGTATACATTACGATTATTTAACGCTCCACCGCGATGAAGTTACCCCAAGGCCCCCGGACAAAAAGGCTACGTCAGGCCCCCGTAAAATCCGCGTAGCGAAATTATCTCCGGGGGTTAATTGCGGTCCGATTGGCGCGGAAGAGTCCGACACGTAACCGGCGTAATCAGCGCAGTAGGCGCGTGCGTGGCGTATATGCTGGCGAAGGGGTTTGCGGACGGTGCAGGCGCAGAGAATAACGAGGACGGAGCGGAGGAATAAACGTTAAGGTACGCAGGCTTGCGGTATGGATACCGTAGGTCTGCGGATTTATTTTCGAGAGATTGGCGCATTGGAAGGAATTACCGCTCCTTTTGTCGAAGATTAAGACAAAGGGGGATTTGGTAAGGTGGAACAGCTAGACTTGAATATGACGAGCGATAGAGTCATAATTGGAAGAGTGACAGAAGAGGTTCTCTCGATGCTTAGTTTGAGCTATGGAGAGAAGGAGATTGTCTTATGGAAGGACCGAATTAAGTATCTGGATAAACATCGAGCCGATTTTTCCTCAGATGAGGCCTTTGAAAAACACATAAAATTGATTCCCCAAATAATTGAAAAGCCTGACTATGTAGGCCTTCACCCTAAGGGGGATAGTATACAGTACATAAAGAGAATTGATGAATTAATGCTAGTAGCGGTACGAATAAGTAACAATAAAAACTGGGCTTTCCGGTCTTCATACCCAATCTCGCAAGAAACTTTTGATACCTATATTGCATCAGGGTCCGTAAAAAGGGTTGACGAAGACTCATAAATGGATTATAATATGGATACGATAAGTTAAGAGTGAGGTTGCTGAGGTCGGAACAGCCAGCCGACACGCCTTTATGGTCTTTAAAGAGATGGAGAAGTGGCACTCTCCCTCAACCTACTCTTAGCCATGAAAGTCTCGTCCTTGTGACGAGGCTTTTTATGTTGTGATGAACCACACGATTACGTATTCCTAGATTGTAGCGCAGTCTTAGCGGATAAGGTTCCGTTGAGGACTGCGCTTTTTTTCGTTTATGTAAGATGAGCGCTATACTGTTGCGCCAGCCAGCAAATTACGCTAAACTGATATCAGCCAAGCGCACAGTATTTCGGACTCTGCGCAGGGCATAACGAATAAATGAACGGACAGGTCCTCGGGTAGCTGGCGGACAGTAAACGTGATAAATAGCGTAGGAATGCGGGTTTTAGCGCTGTGCTGTCGGAACAGGACTTAAAATCCTGCGGTAGGTGACTACCGTACCGGTTCGATCCCGGTCCTCGGCATCTTAGTAACCCCAAGGGTTTTAGCCCTTGGGGTTATGTTTGTTAAACCAGAAAAAAGTGAATCCTGTGTGCTTAAAATGGGCACAACTAGACACACAGGACTTCATGCGTGAGATCCTCTTTTGGGCTATCTGTTCTTCAAAAAACAGGTAGAGGCAAAGGAGGATTTTTTTTATGGCTTCATGTGTAACTAAAATTAAGGAGATAATGGAAGGGGCTATGGATTTGAGCCAAGCAGGTATTAAGCCCAGTCGCCCATGATAATCAACTTGTAACTGCGAACCTTCTTCAAATGGTGCAGTGAGAGGGCATGGATAATAAAAGAGCTATCTTAAGTTCTTTTTATCCAAATGAAGGAAGTGAATCTGGTTAGGGAGAATTAGGTTATATGTTGTTGATCCTATAGTCCCGCTATATTAGATAGTTTCTTAGGAGTGAGCGTGTGAACAGTAATAAAAGTAAGGGTATTTCTTTAGTGGGTGTTATTGTCGTAGTAGTTCTTGGTGTTATTATTGGTACACATGGCATTAAGTCATCAACTTCAGAAGTGACCATTACTTCCCAAATGGCCAGTAAGAATGGCACACCTCTTTTTACGAAAGAGGTTCTAAGTAATGAGATGGAATTTAACTTTAAAGAAACGACTTGGTTTCCGCTCATCAATTATTACATGATATCTAATGAGGACAGAACTATAAAGATAATCTTAAACAAAGCGAAAAAGGATATTTCTGTAGTAAAGGCAAAATCCATTTCAAGTGCAGTAGCTGGGTTGACTTACAAAGATGGGCGAACAAATTATTTTATATATAAAGTAGTCGATCGTCACAATCAGCTTATTTTTACTTTTGATCTACTTAGGCAAAATTCCGAGAAAATGGCGGCGGAACTAAAGAGGATTTGTAAGCAATCGGATGGAGTGATACGTAGGCTTAAACCGCGTGACGAGTATTGGGACGGGATAAATGTCACCGTTTCAGACTCCTGGTATCTCTCTCAAGAGTTTCAGAAAGAGCGGTTCGTAGATACCTATGGCACTCTAATTTCTCAGACTGTGTTGAAGTACATGTATATTACAGGCAAAGATGATGTTAAGGTCTACTTTGTAGACGAATTTGGTAAAGAGGTGGCTTCTCCGAAGTTATTTGGTGGATACAAGATAAAGGAATAACAAATCCATAAAGTGAAGGTTGAATTTTCAAAAAAATAGTGAAGGTACTTTTTCATCTTTGGGAAAGGCACTGTGACAGATTTTGGACGAAGTGCAGGGGAACCAATACCTACGATAATTTCGGTTGTTAATGGACCTATTGCAAAGCTTGATTTGATTGTCTTTGGCTATGTGGTCATCTTGCCGGTTTGGTTCGGGTGGTGATAAATCTTTAATTTGTTCTTATCGGTTCTAAGAGGGGAGTGAACAACAAATGACAAATGTTCGAAAGAATCACCACTATGTCTCGCAGTCATACCTAAAAGCATGGGGCAATAACCATAATAGAGTATGGAACTACCGGATTTTGGTTTCACATAATTCGGTCCCAATTTGGTCACAATCGTCAATCAAGAGTATAGCTAATCATCAGCATCTATTTACACGGAGTATTGTAGGAAGAGATTCTGACGAATTCGAAATATGGATGGATCAGGAAATTGAGACTCCTGCTCAAATAGCATTATCAAAAGTGCGTTCTAACGAGCCATTAAACACTCACGATTGGGAATGTTTATTACGTTTTGTTGCTCTCCATGATATCCGTTCTCCTGCAAATTATATAAATAGTATGAATCGTTGGAACTCAGAGATGCCAACCGTCATTGAGGAAGTGTTACAATCCTCTGTTAACAGATTGGAAGCAGACGAGAACATAGGAAGCATTCCAACTCATAAGAATTATACAGATTTTGGGATTATCCCTATGAGAGTGTCTAAAGAGATTGATAATAACTCTGAACGGGGGTATTTAAAGGCAGAGGTGCTATTAGGGCGAGGGTTATGGTTGTTTTCTATTCGACATACCCTTTCAAGTACTTACAAAGTATTGAATAAGCATACTTGGAGTATCCTCCTTGCACCTGAAGGGGTAGAGTGGTTAACAAGTGACAATCCAGTAGTTAAGTTAAATTACTACAATGCAGGATCATATGATTTTAAAGGTGGGTGGGGAAATGAAGGAACAGAAATCATATTTCCATTATCTCCAAGTCTGTTGTTGTATGCTAAAGTTGGTGAAAGAGTAACGTTGAATAATATTTCAAAAGAACTTTCTACGATGCTGAATCGATTTATTGCAGAAAATGCTCATCGCTATATATTTGCTACTAATCCGACTAAAGAAACTAGCGAAATTCGCCCACGCATTGTAAATAGTGAAGACTACGAAAATGAAAAAAGGGAGTGGGAGAATTGGCATACTGGACAAAAAAACTTAGAAATGGAGTTTCAGGAATTGAAGGATGCCAGAAAATGCGATCAAGATTGATGATGCACATCATAAAAGGGAGGGGATAAATCCTGATAAAGTGAAACCGGTGAGGGGTAGGGGGTGGTTTCTACCTTTTTTTCAAAATGACTTGTAGGATTAGGGCTGGGTACATCTATAGCTCCAAAGATAAAAAATACCAATCAAAGGAGATGATAAAGGTCTGTAAACCCGCTGATGGATATGACCCCCGAGTCGGCACAGCTATTTACATTCTTAGTATGAGTCTGCTGAATCGCTTCATATTCCATCGCTTGGCTTGTATAACGATCTTCTTTAGTGCTGGTGACAAGATAAGGCGAGCTCTATACTTAGGCAAATCGTTATTGTAAAAAATGCAACGACGATAATTAGTAGGTTTTAGCAATGCCTCTCCCAGCAATACTCCACTATTTAATGAAGGCCAGATGAAGACATAAACTAAGACAAATTCATAATCAATTGCATTTTCGTCTTCTAGCCAAATTTCTTAGCTCCTATTCATTTAAGTTATGGTAATATATGTATAGGTCATTGTAACTATCTTTGTAGATAAATGGAATAGATTTAATCACATTTGTAGAAGTTGAGGAGTAGTGGAGGGTTCTCTTTTATAGCAGGATTTGTTGAAAGATGACGTATAAAAAAGGAATAATGATTTATTTGTTGAATAATGAAAGCATACTTAATTACAATTAATTTAAATTTGAGGTGTTTTATGGAAGTGAATCCAAGTTCGTATGCATTTGCTGGCGTAAAATTTCTTGAATATACAAAACTAAAAACATTCAAATTAGAAATAGAAAACAAGCTTGACTATTTTGGGAATGAAGGTGACTTTAGGGGATATTATACAAAGCTCGTTGAAGTTTTTGGTGAAAACAGAGAAAAAATGAGAGTGATTAATGAATTATTTTTCGAGCATATTATTTATGGAAGGCTTACAAATATTTACTTATTTAATATAGAAACAAAAAAGATATCAAAAGAGATATTTTTTAAAAGGGTATCTAGCCTAATTGATGAATTTAAAGTGAATTTATCAAGTTCCTTATATCCTTACTTATCAAATAAAGGATTCTATTTAATGGATACGATTAATGTTAGTAAAGAAGGAGCTAACTTTATTGCTGGTTATGATTGTGTAGAAAATGATGGTGAAATTTCTTCAGCTAGGCTTTTGTTTGGAAGGAATGTATATAGAAGACAGCAAAATGACCAAGTGAAAAATGAGTATTTGCTTGGAGCTGTGGAAATAGATTTCAATAAGCAAACCTTCACTATTTATACGAGAAATCCAGCTGGTTTAGCACCCAGAGAGAAGAATATATCAGAGAAAGAAAATGAAGGTAAAGAGGAATACTCTGTTTATAAGTATCACTCATACCTAAAAGAAAAGGTTTCTTCATTGCTAGGTATAAAAATAATAAAACCTTCAACTATTGATGATCAAAAAGGGATGTATAAATTGTGTGCAGATTTATTTGATCGATTGGTAGAAGAGCCTCGAAAGATGGTTTTTGAAAACACAAATGACTTAGTACAAAAGAAAGTGAAGCAACTTATTCGGAAAATTAGTGAACTTGGAAATAAGCCCACTAGAAATGAAACAGAAAATTTAGAAAAAAAGTTACAAGCTCTTTTACTAGGAGTGTACATAAGCACAAACATGGACGCAAGTGATTTAAGAACTAAAGCTAGAGAACTGTCATTGATAGGTTACCCAACAAAAATAGATTATAAAAATTCAAGAACTAATAGAAGTTCTACAGGCACATCTACAGCTAAAAGACCTATCGCTAGTTCAGATACTTTATATAGTTTATTAACAGACTTCGAAAACACAGAAAAATTAGATAAATGGTCAATGTCCTGGTTCTTTGATCTTAAAGATGACGAAGATGATGATGTTATTCAAACAACAATAGAATCTAAGAAGGAGTATTTGAAAATTACATTAATTGCAGGCAGACATCATAATAAGGAGATTATTCACCATGTCATTGGAAACATTAATAAATACCGTCAAACATGAATCTTTTCATACAGATGATGAGATTAAAGAATGCATTAACGAGCTTGTAAATGAATATGGTACTAACTTGTTTAATGATGATGATATAACTCAAATTGTTTCTCCATTAAGAGTTTTAATCTGCGAAAAACTACACAATGAAGGTCTGTTAGATATTAATTTTAAATATTTTTGTCATGATAATGATGAAGATGAAGAGACAGACAATTTATCAACAAGGTGTCGCTACTGTAATGTTATACTTCATGAAGGATTGGAAAATCATGAAGTAAATCGAGTGTACCATTTTACTAGGAAAAGTTATGAAGAAATACTACAATATCTAGCAAGTAAAGATGAAGAAAAATACTTAATGCAGGAATTAATTAAGAATTTTGAGAGTTTAGCTAAAGAAATTGATGAAGTAATTCCTTTTCTTGGTGCAGGAGTATCAACACCTCTTAAGTTACCAAATTGGGAGGGGTTGCTTAAAAGATTTGAAGAGCACCTTCCTCAAAATTTTCAGAGAGAAGCTTATAAAGATTTTATCAATAAAGGTAACTTTTTCGGTGGACTAGAGTATTTAATCGATAATTCATACTATATAACAAATGAAGATAGATTAAAGGATGAAATTATAAATATAATGTCGCATGCTGATGTGAAAATTGATGATGAAGAACATAATTTTGATGACATTATTGATCTAAAATCCGATTACTACGTTACAACGAATTATGACTTAGCAATGGAACACTTTATGACAAAAGTGAGTTGCTATAATACTCCTGTTTGCATGGATGAGATTGGAAATTTAAGAAATATGTCTACAACCGGAAATAGTATCATTCACTTGCATGGTCACATTAATCGGAAACCTTCAATGATTGTCACTAAGAAGGATTATGATAAGTTGTACTCTAAGAGAGGCACATTAGTTCAGTTGGCTGCAATCCTTGGAAGTAGACCACTATTGTTTATTGGTTTCTCATTTAAGGATAAATTTTTTGTTGATATGTACAACAAATTAGTTAAAATCTTGGATACTGTCCATTATATTGTTCTTTTTAATCCTGAATATGAGGAAATAAGAAACTTAAATAATAAAAATATAAAAGTACTTGGTTTAAAAGTTTCAGATGGAAATTATGTCAAAGCAATAAAGGTACTTTTTAATTTTGTTAAAAAAAATAAGACATTGTAAGCTCAAAAAACGAATGGATTTAAATTTTTGATACCGACCCAACAATTTTAGTAGTTCTATTGTTTTTACTACCCTTCTCATTATCAAAGAAAATTTAGACTGGACAAAGGTGATAAAAACTGGGGAAAAGTGTAAATGATACACACAAAATGATCAACTCTATTTCAAGAAAATATAGCCCAACTACCTGTTTACTTCCGGATTTTGTCGTATGGAATCGCAGTGCTTATGCACCAGCGCCTGCCTATTTTCTGGAAACAGATCGGGATGGATGCTTCAGTTGGAACGCAGCACGGGTCCCATGGAGAGTTCCCATTGATTACTTGCTGACAGGAGATACACGGGCACTGGGCCAGATAAGAAAAATGAATGCGTGGATACAACAAAAAACAACTGACAATCCGAGGAAGATTATAGCAGGGTATAAACTAAACGGAGAGTCGTTGAACGATACCGATTCCGCTATTGCTTTCTCTGCGCCTTTTGTAGCTAGTGCTATGGTAGACCCAAGTAATCAAAAATGGCTGAATGCACTATGGAAAAGCACTATGAGTTCTCCTACATCTAATAATACTTACTACGGCAACAGCATCAGATTGCTTTGCATGATCACGGTCTCTGGGAACTGGTGGGATCTCACAGTCATTGAAAGCCCCAACTGATGATTTGAAGAAATTAAAGGATATTGGAAATAATCGCATGGCCCCGTTTTAAACGGGTATCCGTGCGATTTTTTTCGTGTCCAAAACATTCAGGCATTCGCTCATGCTATTAGCCGAAGTGGAATTATATTCCTTAGTATCGGAGCATCAGGAAAGGTACTCAGCTTGCGAGCAAGCTAGTCCTTCCCGGTTAATATCTCAACCATCATTCCTGCTCCAAGCCGGAAGCCGTATGTAAAAGAAGAGGCCAACTCCATTCCATGCGTTTGAGCATACAAGTCCAGCAGAGCCTCAAGCTCCTCAAATTCCTCCTCGGAATACCGCTTTTTCCAAGCTTCTATCGCCTCGGATGTCTTTCGGCTGATCTGCCGATAATTCGGGTCGTTGGAGATTACTTTTTCATCGGGACACAGATTGCCATGATACAATTCCTCCAAAAGGCTTCTCACTTTATCCTCACCCTTTCTGCAAAAATCTGTTGAATTGAGGGCCGCGGTCGATATATCCAACTTTCGGCTTTTAAAACGGGAATAGGTAGCTTGCGTGATGTGAAGCATATTTGCCAGCTCTTGCTGGGTCAAATCTTTGTCTTCCCGTAAATCCCGAATCTTTTTATACATATTCATCACCCAAACCTATCTTAGTTTATACGAAACTCGGATGTTGATTTTTATGCATTTTTCGCATAGGATTTCCTGCGAGAGATCCTCTTTTGAACTATCTGTTTTGCAAAAACAGGTAGAGGCAAAGGAGGATTTTTTTATGACTTCACGCGTAACCGTCGTTGTTCTTGATGCTTCCGGATTGCGGAATCCGGCCAAGAAACCATTAGTTTGATGGAAGTGGATGTTCATCTGCGCGCTATGAAATCTACAATGATGCAACGAAAGTCGTAATGATGAAATATTCTATTAATATGTAAAATTGCGTAAATAAGCAACCTTATTTTGCCTGATATTACGTTATTTTTCAATTTCGGACATGATACTATTTCATTGTAGTTAACGGTACAAGTAATAAGCAGCAGGGTAGGTTCCACATGATTTAAGATACGATGTTCCTTCAGAGCACGTATTTTAAAAATAAATATTATTAGGAGGCAACAACAATGGCAGACAAAAAGATTTTTGAATTGGACGTTCAAGTTTTAAAGAGCGCCAGCAAAGTTGAACCCCAAGTCACAAGTGCATTTGCGTGTACACCAGGCTGTAATCCTACAGCTACCCTGTGTACCAGCTGCGCATTTAATTGTACTTACAAATCGCCATGTTAATGAATTGATAAGACCGAAGAAGAGAGATAATCCGTTATCTCTCTTCTTTCCCCTCTTTCATGCTGCATATGCTGTTATTGTGACTTCAAGCTTGTTAAAGGAGATAGAGGCAATGGCAGACAAAAATATCTTTGAGTTGGACATTCAAGTTTTAAAAAGCAGCAGCAAAGTTGAACCCCGAACGGATACAGTTTATTGTACACAAGGCTGTCCAACAGCTACCCTATGTAACAGCTGTTACTTGTGCTGGTAATTGCCTAATTCATTAACCTGTAAGACCGATGAAGAGGGGCTATGGTTCTCTCTCCTCTTCCTTTATCATAATCTATCATTTGACAAAGGATGGAGTTAAAATGGCTCATATAATTAGCGATAAACCGGTCACTGCAACAAGCTCGTTATTTGCTCCCCTTCCTTTTTTCATGATGCGTATGCCATTATTACCGCTCAATTCGTTCCGCGAGATTCAAGGAGGAGACTATTATATAGAGTCTTTACGTGAACTGCTTGATAACAGCTATGTAAAGGAAGCTATCGCAGTAGCAAGTCCGAGGTTATATGAAGCTTTGCCTCATTTGGTAAACCGATCGGATGAGCGGAAAACAAAGCAGGTGGCTTCGAGTGTGTTAAAGTATCTTTCCCGTATGTCGACTCGTCCTACTCCATTTGGCTTGTTTGCAGGTGTGACCGCCGGTCATTTGGCTGAAAAAACCGATGTTCGTTTGAATCCTCCCGAATATTATACAAAGCGCACACGTCCAGATATGGAATGGCTATTATTTGTAGTACACCGTTTGGAAGAGCGGTTGGATGTGGTCAGGCAGCTTCGGGTGACGCGAAACCATGCTGTTCAGTGTACCGGCAGCCGGATTGAATTCCTGTATCCAACACTCACCGGGCAAGCTCAAAATGTTGAAAACAGTCAGGATGACAAAATATCGGTTCGGGCTACCCCTCCCGCTATGACTGCGCTGGAATTTGCGGCACAGCCTATTTTATTTGCGGATTTAGTACATAAACTAACCAGCCTGTATCAAGAAGGACAGGAAGCAGCCGAACAAGTCATCACGAATTTTGTATGGACATTGTTTTCAAAGGAGTTTCTCATCAGCGAACTTCGTCCGCCTTTAACTGTTCCCTCTCCTTTGGAATATCTTTTGGAGCGACTCGAGCCTCTGGAAGGTGTCGATGAAGAAAAGCGGATGCTGACACAGGTTCAGTCCTTGATCCGGCAATATGATGATTGTTCCCTGGGAGAAGGTTTGGAGATCTACCAGGAAATGACGGAATATATGAAGCAATACGGAGAGACTAAATCTGCCGTACAAGTGGATTTGGCTCTTTCCAGGCAAAACATTGAACTCCATGAATCCATCGGCGAAGAAGCGGCAAAAGTTGGCGAGATCTTATGGTTGCTTTCCGAGTCTGAAGCAGGATTTGCGCATATCAAAGAATACCATGACCGCTTTCTGGAGAAATACGGCGATTGCTGTGATGTGCCTATTCTGGAATTGCTGAATGAAGAGACGGGACTCGGCGTTCCGCCTGTCTACCTGACTCCTCAAATGACTAGCCATGAAGAAAAGACTACAAAGCCAAGAAAAGCTCTCGAACGGCAGCGTCTGATCATGGAAAAAGTGGCAGGCGCTTTGCTGCATCGGCAAATGGAATTGGAATTGACGGATGAGCTCATAGACCAGCTTATTGATAGGGACAAGGACGTCAACGAGGCTCCGGAATCAATTGAGATTTATATGGAGGTACTGGCGTCATCACCGGAGGCTCTTGATCGCGGAGATTATCTGTTAGTTGTTGGTCCCAATCCGGGTTCTCTTGAAGCAGGGGCTACCTTTGGACGTTTTCTTGATATGTTTGATGAGGAGATCCACGAATCGATCAAGGACATCCAAAATCGTCAACAACAATATCAGCCTGAAACGATATTTGCTGAGGCTGCTTTCATACCGAAAAACGGAAGAATCGCCAATGTGATGCTTACTTCCTGTCTTAGGGAATATGAAATTTCCATAGGCACGAACAGCGCTGTAGGGAAAATCCCGTTAACTGTGGATGACATCCTTGTCTGTGCCACACATGATCGGCTTTATTTGAAATCGCGTTCTTTGGGAAAGAAAATAGTCGTTACGGCCGGGCATATGTTAAATTTCCAGCAAGCTCCTCATATCTACCGGTTTATGCGGGAGCTTTCCTTTGAAGGGGTCCGTTTCTGGCAGCCATTTGAGTGGGGCCCTCTGGAGCAATCGGTGTTTTTGCCTCGTTTACGCTACGGCCGGACGATCCTTTCGCCGGCTAAATGGAACTTGTATCTGTCCACCTTCTCTTCCCCTAAACAGGTTCGAGATGACAAAGAATGGTATAAGCGATTTGAAATATGGAAGCGAGAATGGTCGGTTCCCCGTTATGTGTATATGGTATTCACAGATCATCGTATCTTGCTGGATTTGGACAATGCGGAATTCGTCGATGAAGTGAGGAAAGAATTGCTGGCGAATAAACAAGTCGTTCTTCATGAAATGGTACTCTCCTTCGAGGATAGACAGGTGAGCGGAGCGGCGGGCAATTACAACATGGAATGTGTGTTTCAGCTTGAGAAAAAAGAGAGAGCAATTCGTTACCAGCCGGTATCCCCGCTAGTCAAAACATGTCCCAAGGAAGAGCAGATGAAGCTGCCGGGAAGCAATTGGATTTTCGCGAAGCTGTACGGAGGCGAAGATCGCCAGGATGAATTTATCGTTAACGCGATCTATGAGTTTGCGGAAACGATGATACAAAAAAAGTATGCAAACCAATGGTTTTTCATGAGATATCAAGACCCGGCGCCCCACATACGCCTCAGATTCAAGGGAGAACCGGAAACATTGGTTGAAAAGCTGATGCCGGCTCTTCATGATTGGTCAAAGCTTTGTGTCCGGGAGGGATTGATTCAAAAGTTGCTATTGGACACCTATGAGCGGGAGGTGGGACGTTACGGCGGACCGGCTTTGATTTCCGATGCCGAGCAGGTGTTTTTTGCGGACAGCTGTGCCTCTGTACCGTTGATCCGATTGCTTCGCTATGGAGGAACAGACTGGCCTAATTATATAATCGCCTCCATTAGTGCGATCGATATTATGAATCAATTCGGCTTGACCTACTCTGAGCAGCTGGATCTGCTTAATGGAATGATTGATAAAAATGAATACCGTAAAGATTATCGGACCTGGCGCCGTGAATTAATGAACATCCTTGGTTCAGAGCACTGGAATGAGTTGAGAAACCGGCCTGAAGGCGAGGTGATTCTGCAATCATTCGCACAACGTTCCGATGCCTTGCGAAAATATGCTATACGTATGCAGGATGAGCATCTCAATCAGCGTTTATGGAATAATACCCCCAACATCATTTCCAGTATGATGCATTTGCATTTTAATCGTCTACTGGGAATTAATCAGGAATTGGAGAAAAAATCGTTGGCTTTTGCAGCTCATACATTGGACGGTTTGCTTCAATATTGGAAACATAGGAAATGAAAAGGGGTGCCTGGAATGCCTCTCGAACAAAATACGGATATGATCAGCGTTCCAAATGTAATCCGCTCGTTCCGCTATTGGCCGCGGGTGTTTCAATTGCTTTGGAGGGCTTCTCCGTTAAATCTGCTCGTCATTACAGCGATCAATCTTATACAGGGGCTGCTGCCTGTCTTGTCGATCCGGGCAACACAGCAATTAATTAATAGCATTTCCGCAAGCTGGCAAGAGGTAGTGGCTGGCTTCATCTTTTTTATAGGCGTGAGCCTGTTCACGCTCCTGGCTTCCGCTTTGCAAGATTATGCGGAAACACTGTTTAGAGCCAAGCTTTCCAACTCGATTAATGTCATGGTAATGGAACAGGCAGCACGCTTGACTCTGACCGATTTTGAGAATGCGAAAGTTCAGGATCAATTAAAGAGAGTACAAAACGATTCAGGGTACCGCCCCTTTCAGATTGCCAAACAGATTTTCGGGATTATAAGCGGTATAGTTTCTTTAATATCGGTTTCTGCTTTTTTAATCGCCTGGAAATGGTGGGTGGCCCTGCTGCTTATTCTCATTCCCGCCACTTCGTTTTTCTCCTTTTTGAGATTTGGCCAACAGGAATTTTTGACAATGTGGAAGCGGGCAGACCGGTCCAGAACATCCTGGTATTTGAGCTATCTGCTTACGAGGGACAGCTCCTTTAAGGAAGTTAAGCTGTATAACCTGGGCTCTTATTTTGTAGCGAAATACAAAGGAATCGTTGAAGATTTTTTTCGGGAAGACAAACAATTGGCTCGCAAACAGGCGCGGCTCTCGGTCTTTTTCCAGTTCATTGATCTGTTCGCATCTTCAGGGACCATTCTGTTGGCCTTTCGCTCCGCTTATAAGCGGCAGATTCCTGTTGGAAATGTTGTAGGGATTATTCAGGCCATTGCGCAGCTTCAAAGCAAATCGCAAAATATTGTTCAACAAGTACTGGGTCTCTGTCAAAGCAATCTTTATATTGAGCAGTTATTTTCGTTTCTCGATATTCATGCGGATTCGGATTATATGAATGACGCTGAGCGAGATGAACCTGAAGAAGATAAACGACAAACTCTTTCCAAAATTGAAAGCATAGAATTTCGCGATGTTTCTTTTGGTTATGAGGGGAATGATCGGTTTTCCCTTGAGCAAATCAACTTCTCCCTGGTCCGGGGTGAAACCCTGGCTATTGTTGGCCACAATGGATCGGGGAAATCGACCCTCGTTAAGTTATTGATGCAGTTGTACTCGGAAAATAACGGTCAAATCTTGATTAACGGCCAACCGGTGCAGAATTACAACCTCTCCGCGTACCGGCTTCGAATTGGGGCTGTCTTTCAAGATTTTGTCCAATATGAGATGCCGTTGCGCCACAATGTCGGATATGGAAACATTGGTGAAATCGACAACGAGCAAAAATTATGGCAGGCAGTTACAGATGCGGGAATGGATGCTTTCGTCGATAACCTGCCCAAAAAGTTTGATACCCAGCTTGGCCGTTGGTTCGAGGACGGCTACCAACTGTCGGGCGGACAATGGCAGCGTGTGGCCATCGCAAGAGCGTTTATGAGAGACGCGGACGTTTACATTCTGGATGAACCAAGCTCGTTCCTCGATCCGGAAGCCGAACGCGAAGTATTTGAAAGGTTTCATGAACTGGTTAAAGACCGCATTGGAATTTTTATCTCTCACCGATTGTCGTCTGTAACCTTCGCCGATAAAATTGCCGTTCTACAGCAAGGCCGGATCGTTGAGATGGGAACCCATGAGGAGCTTATGGATAATAGTGGGGAATACTCCAAGTTGTATCATTTGCAAGCTGATTCTTATATCAGGCAGGCATTAAGAAATGAGAGGTATTCCAACATCATATAAGGGGGAGAAAACGAATGGAAGTGCAGAACAGAAATTGGGGCGGTTTCACGACAAAGGCTGAAGAGGCTCGAAATTTAAGTCTGGAATTAACGAATCGATTGAAAGATCCGCAGCGGGTAAAACAGATTGTGACGGCTCCAGGCAACCTTTCCATATTAGGGGGCCATCCATGGGATGATGCTGCGTTGGCCGCCGGATATCCGGGTATCATTCTTCTTTTTGCGGAATGGGACCGTCAATGCCCCGATGAGGGGTGGGATTTAGTTGCTCATTCTCATCTTCTTGCCCTGCAGGAAGGTTTGAGAACAGGCGGCTATTATAACATGTCCATGTTTTGCGGATTGGCAGGCGCAGCTTTTGCCGTCATGTCCGCATCGCGTAATGGAACTCGGTATACCGGATTTTTAACGGAACTGAATGAACGGATTGCCGATGGAGTTTGGACCGCATTAAATGAAATCAAACATACTGAAACGGAAGGGGAAGGTGTCTCCCCCACGGATTATGACGTGGTCATGGGGCTTACGGGAACAGGCCGCTACTTGCTTGAGATAAAACATAGTGACAAGGCAGCTTTATCATTGACCGGAATATTAGAATATCTCGTCCAATTAACATATCCCATTGAGGTTGAAGGATATACCGTTCCGGGATGGTATGTTCCGCAAAAGCATCAGTTTACAGAAGAAAGTAAAAGGAAATATCCCCATGGTTCTTTTAATTGCGGCTTATCCCACGGTATTCCCGGCCCTCTCGCTCTTATGAGCCTTGCGCTTCAGAAAGGTGTGGAAGTGAAGGGGCAAAGAGATGCAATACGGAGGGCATCCAATTGGTTAATTGAATATGCGGAGATGGGAGAGCATGGACTTTTCTGGCCCAGCGCTGTTTCCTTTGAGCAGGAAACGGTACATGATGGAGTGTCCGAGCAGACGAGAGACGCGTGGTGCTACGGAACTGCCGGCGTGGCCCGTTCTTTATTTCTGGCCGGAAAATCCCTTCAAGACGATTCACTCTGTCAGTGGGGAATCCGGGGGTTTGACTCCATCTTTTCACGTACTGAAGAGCAATGGAATTTGGATGGTCCGACGTTTTGCCACGGCTTATCCGGATTGCTGCAGTTGACAGTCAGAATGGCTCAGGATGTGGATGAGGAACGTTTCCTAGGTTATATTGAGCGACTTTTACATTCAATAATGCGGTATTATGAGCCGGAATCACCCTTGGGCTTCCGCGACCTGGAAATCATGAACGGCATTGATAAAGCCGGTCTGTTGGATGGAACGGCGGGAATCGCCCTGCTCTTATTATCCTTAAGCTCAACCACAGAGCCGATATGGGATTACCCGTTTTTAATTGCCTGACGGACCAGGACTTATATTTTGCTTGTTAAATGCTCCTTACTTTGGAGGTGATGCACTGCACCATTCCTACAAAGTTAGGAGCATTTATTTTGAGCAAAAATGTAAGACTTTTGTAAGTATTTCTTCAAAGGGGTGTAAGAACTGGATCGTATAGTGAGGATATGGAAGGCACAATCAAGAGAAAAGGGGAGATGCAGCAATGCAATCGGTGCAGTCGATTGTTGAAACAAAGGCTCTGACCAAACAGTTTGGAAAACAAGATGCCGTAAAGGATGTCAACTTGAAAATATCAAAGGGATGCGTCTATGGACTGCTCGGCCCAAACGGCGCAGGGAAGACGACCATTCTTAAAATGCTTGTTGGTTTGCTGCATCCGACGTCGGGGAGTATCGAGATGTTCGGCGAACCTTGGACAAGGAAAAATCTTGCCTTCGTAGGCGCGTTGATCGAGACGCCGGCTCTATATGGTCATCTGTCGGGTAAGGAAAATCTTCAGGTCCACCAGCGTCTGCTTGGCCTGCCGGAACAGCGGATTGACGAGGTTCTTAACATTGTCGGACTTGCGGGGGTTGACCGCAGAAAGAAAAGCGCCGCTTATTCCCTCGGGATGAAGCAGCGTCTCGGCATCGCTATCGCCCTGCTTAATTATCCGAAGCTCTTGATTCTGGATGAACCGACCAATGGGCTTGATCCGCTCGGAATCCGCGAAATGCGCGCTATGATTCATTCATTTACGGAACACGGCATTACGGTCATCCTTTCCAGTCACATTCTCAGCGAAGTCGCGCAAATCGTGCAAGAAGTAGGAATAATCAGCCAAGGCCGTATTCAATATCAGGGTGCGCTCGAAAATTTGCTTAATCAGAGCGAGGGAGAAGATCTTGAGGCTATTTTTATGCGGTATGTGGAAAGCGGGAAAGAAGGGATGTACCGATGAAAGCCTATGTTTCTTCAGAATGGATGAAATACCGCAGAACGGTGACGCCTTGGTTGATTGTTTGTGGTCCCTTGATTATAGCCTTGGCCGAGATGATTTTTAATTTTATGATTCCTGAAGGCGTTAAATGGGTCTATATCCTGTTAAATGTCCATAACTGGTGGTCTACTGTTGCCCTTCCCTTTGGTATCATCCTCTTGGTTGCTCTCGCCGTCTCTTACGAAAGGCGTTCTGGAGCATGGAAGGTGCTTAACACGTATCCGCATAAACCGGGAAAATTGTATGTTGCCAAATTGACGACCTTGGTGATTCACATTCTGTTGGCCGGCGCTCTGTTTGCGATATTTGTATTTATATTAAATGTTTGGGTGGCATTAGGGCCAATTCCCTGGGGAAAATTGATTTCCGGATTTTTGGTTGCCTGGCTTGCGGGACTCGGACAGATGGCGATCATGATGTGGCTGGCGCATGTCTTTGGTTTCGGACTTACCATCACTGTTGGATTTATTGGACTTGTTTCCGGAATTCTTATGGCTGAACGATCGTCTTGGATAATCAATCCCTGGTCTTGGCCCATTCGGGCGTTGGAACCTATATTCGGATTTCATGCCAATGGTATGTTATTGGAGCCGGGCAGTCCTTTGCTGAACCCCATTTATATTTCTATAGCAATTGCGCTTGGAATTATAACGGCCGTTGTATTTGCTGTCTTGGGTACGCTCTGGTTCAACAGGAGGGAGGTCCGTTAGTTGATGCTTAAAAGTATTCATTCAGAATGGATCAAAAGCCGCCGGACAGCAATCCCCTGGTTATTATTCCTGGCGCCGATTGCCGTGACAGGCATTGCCGCTCTTTATGTTTATCCGCATCATCTCGAAAAGGACGCCTGGACGCGAATGCTTGACCTTATTAACCAGCTCTGGTTCGCCGTCTGGTTTCCGCTGGCATGGGGACTCCTGTCCGGCCTATCCACCCATCTCGAATCCGCTTCCGGGGGGTGGCGGGCCTTACGGATCAGAAATGTGTCCCCCGCCACACTGTACGGCTCCAAAATAGCGGTTCTCGTCATTCAGACATTGTTAAGTACACTCTGGCTGGCTATTTTGACCATGATCGCCGGGAAAATGGTTGCCATCCCTTTTGAAGCGCCATGGCTAGGATTTATAGCTTCCTTTGGTACGGGCTGGATCGCTTCGCTTCCCTTGCTGATCGTTTCGCTGTGGCTCGCTGAAGGGTTGGGCTGGGCGATTGCCGTCGGGTTTGGAACCCTGGGGATTCTGATTGCGTCATTGATCGGAGCGACAAGGCTCGGTGTCGGCATTTGGCAATTTATTCCATGGTCCTGGCCAATACGCCTGACCTACTTCGTTTACGCATTTATCACGAAGTCCATTGAAATGGAGATGACGCCTGTTGTTCTTGTTGTTTTTTGGTCTGTCTTTGCCTCGTCCATCGGATTAAGTGCTATATTTGCGTATTTTAGTATAAAATGGTTTCATGGCAGGGAAGTAAAGTAGACTGGCTGTGGAGTGAGAACTGTGACATGTGTCCTTCGAACGATAGCATTAACGAAAAAATACAAGAACCGGACTGTTATTGACCATATGAATCTAAACATTAGACGCGGCGATATTTATGGAATTCTGGCGAAGGGCGGGGCCGGAAAAACCACGTTGCTGCGAATGATGATGGGACTGATTGCACCTACGTCGGGAGAAGTGGAACTGTTTGGAGAGACTTCACATCGGGCAAAGCGGCGCCTACTCGAACGAATTGGATGCATGAGCGAAACCTTTGGATTTGCCGACAATCTGACGGCCGCAGAAATTCTGGAGATTCATCGCAGGCTGATGGGTGTTCCGGGTAAGGAATGTATTGCCGATTCGCTGAAAATAGTGGGCTTGTCCGGCATCCAAAACGTCCGTTGCTACGGACTTACCTTGAGTATGAGGCAGCGGCTCGGGATTGCCAGAGCCCTTATGCATAAGCCGGAACTGCTGCTGCTAGACGAACCGTGGAGCGGTCTTGACTCGCAAGAGATCAAGGAAATCAGCCGGCTGCTCAGCCGGTTATCACAAACCCGGCAGATGACCATCGTGATTTCAAGCCGTCTGATTAACGGAATTCAGCCAATCGCGAATCGGATCGGTATTCTTCAGGGCGCAACACTGGCGGCAGAGCTGGATCATGAAACCTTGCTGCAAAAATCCCGGCGATACATGAAGTTTAGGGTAAGCGATGAAAAGAAGGCTGCCGTTTTACTGGAACAGAACATGGGGATCCACGATTATAAAATTTCGGAGCCGGGGTTGGTCTTGGTCTACGAGCAATTGGAACGTTCCTCGGCGATCACCCGCTTGCTGATCGAACATGACGTAGATGTGATCGAAGCAAGCTTCAATCAAGGGTTAATAGACGACTATATGATAGAACTGATGAGAGAAAATATATAATGTGGTTTGCCGGTTCAACAGTCGGGAGGGATGTTAGCTGATGCTTAAGAGTATTCGTTCAGAATGGATCAAAAGCCGCCGTACAGCGATTCCCTGGTTATTATTGTTAGCGCCGATTGCTGTAACAGGCTTTACCGCTCTTGATGTTCACCCGCATCATCTTGAGAAGGATGCCTGGACGCAAGTGTTCGGCATTATTAACCAGCTCTGGTTTGCTGTTTGGTTTCCGCTGGCGTGGGGACTCCTGTCCGGCTTCTCCGCTCATCTCGAATCCGCTTCAGGGGGATGGAAGGCTTTACGGATCAGAAACGTTTCCCCTGCTATACTGTACGGCTCCAAAATAGCAGTCCTCGTCATTCAAACATTGTTAAGTACGCTGTGGTTGGCTATTTTAACCGTAGCCGCTGGAAAAATGATTGCCATCCCCTCAGCAGCGCCATGGCAGGGGTTTATAGCCTCATTTGTCGCAGGTTGGATCGCTTCGCTTCCATTGCTGATTGGTTCGCTCTGGCTTGCTGAAGGATTGGGCTGGACCATTGCCGCCGGGTTTGGGATCATTGGAATCCTAATTGCGTCACTAATCGGTTTGCCAAGGCTCGGTGTCGGCATCTTTACGAAGTATATTGAAGCACCGGCAGATCCTCTTTTTTTTGTAACGTTTTGGCCTGTCTTCGCGGTTTCCATCGGGTTAAGTATGATACTCGCGTTAATAAGTATAAAATGGTTTCATGGCAGGGAAGTGAAGTAGATTATCCAGCAGCAAAAAAACTATATGATTGAAATAATGAGAAAAAATGTATAATATGGTATAATGAGTATTATCCATCTGATAGTATACAAGAGGGGAGGCGCTAATGCTCACACAAATCATGACGGAGATGTTCAAGTTCAAGCGTTCCAAAGTCTTATGGATTATCGTTTTGCTCATTGTGCTGGATTGCTTCTCAAGTTATTTGCAAAGCCAAGTTAAAGACTTGAGTTGGGAAGAATTTTTAAGAGCAAGTTATATGAATCTTTGGATTCGTCCTGTTTTTTTCTGCTTTCTGTCAGGTTATTTGTTTACCAGAGATGAAGAGCAGCGAACGTTAAGCGCCCTCTTTACCTATCCATACCGCCGCAGTCAATGGTATTTTGCCAAATTGACGGCGGCTGCCGTCGTTATCGCCTTTCTTTTGCTGGTTTCCTTTGCCTTTGAATTGATAATCGGACTTCTTCTGTTGTCTGAACCGCTGACATTTGCAAATTTGGGGTACCAATTGGCTTTTCTTGTTCAAACATGGCTATTGTATATCGCTTTGACTCCATTGGCTGCTTTTATCGCAATTCTGGTAAAAAAATCGATACTATGTGCAATTGCCAGTGCGGGAGGCGGGATAATGAGTATGCCCTTAGGGGTAGTATCGTCCAAGTATATAACTTTGAGCCCTTGGCTAATCCCATATCTATTTTCCTACTATCCGCTTAATATTCCGGATTACCCCGTTTGGGAGCCGGGGCTTTTGGTTTCAGGAATCTTGCTTGTCTTGTCCATGGGTCTCGGATTATATATCTATACTAAGAAGGATCTTATCTATGAATGAAATCCAAATTTTAGTCGTTGAAGATGATTTGGAAATTTGCCAGTTGGTAGCCCATGCGCTTGTTAAGGAAGGATACCGGGTTGATACAGTACATAATGGAGCCGATACCTTTCACCGGTTTAAGCATGGGTCATATGATTTAATCGTTTTGGATATTATGCTGCCTGGGATGGATGGCCTGGAGGTATTGCGCAGGATTCGCGAAGAATACCAAGTCCCAGTCCTTATTTTATCGGCGAAGGACACGGAAGTTGACAAAATACTTGGCCTCGGCTTGGGGGCTGATGATTATCTTACGAAACCGTTTTTGGTGGGGGAACTTTTGGCGCGTGTGAAAGCGAACTTGCGCCGCTATCTGTATTTTCAGCCAAAGGAGGGGGATAAGGCTTCTTCGGTGTTGACCTATAACGGTCTGAAGTTAGATTGCAACACTTTTGAGGTGAACGTTCACGGTCAATCCATACCGCTGACGTCCAAGGAGTTCTCCATCTTGAAATTGCTGATGTCTGAGCCTCAACGCGTGTTTACCAAATCGCAAATCTTTGAACATGTCTGGGATGAGTCGTACTCCCTTGAAGTGGACGATAACACGGTTATGGTTCATATTCGAAGATTACGTACCAAAATTGAAGCAGACCCCTCAAATCCGGACTATATCCAAACCGTGTGGGGAATCGGTTACCGGTTAAGCGGGAAGGAGCAAGTATGACATTCATACTGGCGCTTCTGGTGATCCTGGGGGGACTGTCCGCCGTTGTATTCGGCAAGTACATTCAATGCTTGAGACATCTCCGCCGCATCAGCCGCAGAATGAAGGAGCTCCGGTCCGGTCACGGAAACGGTTATTTCTTAATTAGGACTAGCAACGCTTCAATAAATGAATTGGCGGAAGAGCTTAATCTTCTCAGCGGCTATCTTCGGAACATAACGAATCGAACAGAGCGCCTGGAAAGAGCGCAAAGGCAAATCATGACGAATATTGCCCATGACCTGCGTACCCCGCTTACTTCGTTATCCGGTTATGCCGAGCTGTTAAAAACCGATCCCGATCGAGACGAAGTGATAACCGAAAAGTACATTGATATTATTTTTACGAAATCACAAATGCTGGAGGCATTAATTCGAAATTTTTTTGATTGGGCAAAATTAGAAGCCGACGACGTTGCTCCGAATCTTCAAAAGTTGAATATAACCATCACATTACAGGAGGTAGTTGCAACCTATTTTCAAGATTTTGAAAAAATAGGCGTTTCTCCTGTTCTTGATTTTCCTGCTTATTCGGTGTTTGCATGGGCTGATCCAGCCGGCATGGAGCGTATATTGGGTAATCTCATTACCAACTCCATTCGATACGGGCATGATGGAGGAATACACGGCATCAAAGTGTGGGAGGAACAGGAGAAGGTGTGGATTGAAGTTTGGGATTGTGGAAAAGGCATTGATCCTGAAGACCTTTCTTTTATTTTCGACCGGCTCTATATGGGGGAAGCGTCTCGCCATATGACCTCTCACGGAAGCGGCCTCGGGCTAAGCATCACCAAGAAACTGGTTGAAAAACAGGGCGGCGAAATTTTTGTTCGGAGTGTCCCTTATGAAAAAACATCGTTCTCATTTTACCTGTTAAAAACAATGCATTCCGGGTTGGACCTGAACTGAGAAACAGTAGGGTCAGCCGCCAATTGTATCGGCCAAGTACAAGAAATCGGTGCTAGCCAAACAAAAAAGGAGAACAAATTCATGGAGATGAAAGAAGTATCCATTTTGTTAATCGGAAAGCAGGAGATTGTTATGTTTGGACTTGAATCCTACCTTACTAAAAAGGATGGAATGCATGTTGTTAGCAGGAAATATAAATCAGAACAAGGAGCCTTTGAAGAAATTCAGCTGATTCAACCCGATGTGATTATCCTTGGTTTGAGTATTGACCACCCTAATATTTTCGTTTTTATTGAACATATAAGAGAACTGTTTCACAATCTAAAAATCATCATCTATTCCTCGTACAAAAGCTCTTTTCTTGAAGAGCGTACAATTTCATCCGGCGCCAATGCCTATATTACAAGAGATATTTCATTGCTTGAAGTTTATTGTACCATTCTGATGGTGCATGACCAGTTCACGATTTCGCAGTGCAAAAGGATTGGACAAGATGACTTGTCTCCTCAGGAACAAAGGGTTCTTGAACTCATAACGCTCGGGTATACCAACAAAGAAATCGCTGCGAAGCTCCATGCCTGTGAGAGAACCGTTTCTTATTATGTCAATAATTTATTTAATAAAATGAATGCGAAAAGAAGAATTGAGGTAGCCCTAAAAGGGGTAATAAAAGGTTACATCAATAATGATATTATTGACACTCTTCTTCATTGATCGGACATACATATCTATGTTGGAGCGTGGCGTTCATCAACCAACATTAAATTCTTTGCTTGCTATCGCCAGCGCTTTAAGCATGAAGGCTTCAGAGTTGGTGAAACTCGTTGAAAATGAGATTGAAAAAGAATGAGCGACCATTAAAATTATTTCAGAATGACTGTGCGAAAACGCATGGTCATTTTATTTTGAGTAAGTGTTGATAAACTGACCAAAAGTGGCTATAGCAGAGCGAGA
Organism: Paenibacillus durus ATCC 35681; assembly: GCF_000993825.1. Classification (NCBI taxonomy): domain Bacteria; kingdom Bacillati; phylum Bacillota; class Bacilli; order Caryophanales; family Paenibacillaceae; genus Paenibacillus; species Paenibacillus durus. The sequence goes on along the minus strand of NZ_CP011114.1, from coordinate 3,119,502 downwards.
GAATTGATAATGTTAACTGAAGCTCAAGAGGAGGGGATTTCCTGCTACAGGTCTAAAAAACGCTGGATATCCCCGAGCACAAGGGGAGAAATGAAAGGCAACTTGAACAGTTACACAGGCAGATACATTGATAGCAGTCTACCGCTTCTTTTGGAGCGGTTTTTCTTTTGCTGTTAACCTTCCCAATTTCACCCCATTAACTTTTAAATTATAAACGTTTTCCAATCACTATACTTTAACTTCCACACCAACCTTCTACTGAGTTCACTGCGAATGATGAGAAAAAGGGTCAAATTTTAGGGAATTTTATCCAAAAAGTTTTCATTTTGTTCATTGTCTTTGTTTCCCTACCCCCTTATAATCTGTGTGGATTTGCCATAGGAAGTAAGTAGTTCTATGGATAGGAGACTCCCAATCGACGAAAAGGAGAGATTTGATGAGAATCAACAGGAGAGATTTTCTCAAGTGGTCGGTGGCAGCAGTGGCAGCGCTGAAATTGGAGATGGATATGGACAAGCTGAACACGGTGATGGCAGCGGACACGGATCCGCCGGTCATTTGGCTGCTGGGATCGGGTTGTTCGGGCTGTAGCATATCCACGCTGAACGTAACGAACCCAACCACGATCGAAGATGTGCTTCAGAACAAAATCAGCATGAAGTATGACAGCACGCTTATGGCGGCCTCAGGTGAAAGTGCGATGCAGGCGCTCGAAAATGCGGCGAACCAGTATAACGGACAATTCATTCTCGTAATCGAGGGTGCCATTCCAGGGGGAGCCTCCAAGAACTACTGTATAATCGGCGAGCAGAACGGGGTTCCGCTCACGATGTATGATGCAGTGCTCAAATATGGACCGAAAGCTAAATATGTCGTGGCGGCAGGCACTTGCGCCTCCTTTGGCGGTGTGGCGGCCGCAGCACCCAACAGCACAGGCTGCGTATCCGTGAAGTCGCTGCTGGGCAGCCAAACCGCGAACCCGATCGTCAATTTGGCGGGATGTCCTGTGAATGCGACGGTAATGGTGCAGACGCTGCTTGATTTAATCTTGACAGGTGTACCTTCTCTCGACGCTAACAGCCGCCCGAGCAAATATTTCGGCACAACCATCCATAGTGTGTGTCCGAGAAAAGGGCAAACCCAGGTTACACAGCCCGGAATTTACGGCTGCTATAAGAATGTCGGCTGCAAAGGCCCTGGAAACCAATCGCCATGTCCTTCGCTAAAGTGGAACAACAAACAAGGCTGGTGCATCCAATCGGATTACCCGTGCATCGGTTGTACAGCACCTGCATTTCCTCTAAATCCCATCATTTCCGTGCAAAGCGGTAGCTAAGAAAGGGTGAATAACGAATGAGCACGATCAAGCTGGATCCGGTAACTCGTTTGGAAGGACATTTGAAGGTTGAAGTCACGCTGGGCGCCGATAATACGGTTGCTTCAGCCCAAGTCGCCGGAATGCTGTTCCGGGATTTCGAGAACATGCTGCTGAATCGGCCTCCACGGGATGCTTCTTTCCTGACTCAGCGAATTTGCGGGGTATGCCCGGTTCCCCAGGCCGTTGCTTCCGCAAAGGCGGTTGAGAAGATACTGGGCTTTAAACCTAATCTCCAGGGGCTGATGCTCCGGAATCTGATTCAAGGAGCGAATTTCCTAGACAGCGGCATCACGCATTTTTACCATTTATCGTTACTGGACTATATTCAAGGTCCGCAGATGAGCCCATGGACGGGAGGCTACACGCAGGATCTAAGATTCAGTGCCGCCGATACCCAAACACTGACGGATCACTATATTTCGGCGCTGCAAATCCGCAGAAAAGCCAACGAAATGGCGGCCATCTTCAGCGGTAAGCTTCCCCATGCTGCGAATATTGTTCCGGGCGGCGTAACCGCCTTGCCTTCGGCAACGGAAATCACCAACTTCAGAAACTATTTGAACGATATTCAGTCCTTCATTTCAAGTACTTATCAATCGGACGTTAACATGCTGGCTTCGGCTTACAACGATTACTACAGCGTGGGTACAGGATACGGCAACCTGATTACCTTCGGCGCATTTGACACGAATACTTCCGGAGGCTTGTTATTCCCAGCCGGCACTGTCACAGGCGGAACCGTCGGCGCATTCAACGAAGCGAATATTAAGGAATACAATAAATATTCTTACTTCTCTTCTCCAAGCGGACAAGCCCCGGCAAGCGGCACCACAACGGCGAGCTACGGAAAGAGCGGAGCTTACACCTGGTTGAAATCTCCACGGTACAACAATACTGCTTTTGAAGCGGGACCGCTGGCCAGAGCATGGGTAAGCGGCGACTATCGCAGAGGCGTATCCGTTATGGACCGGCATATGGCGCGCTACGTGGAAATGGCCAAACTCGTAAGCAATATGCAGACTTGGCTGGATCAATTGACACCAGGGGCCAGCGGATTTACGAATATCGGCGATCCGGTATCGGGCAGCGCCTCCGGATTAACGGAAGCTCCCCGGGGCGCGATCGGACATTGGCTATCGGTATCCAGCTCCAAAATTTCCAAATACCAAATTATTACCCCAACCTGCTGGAACGCTTCCCCGATGGACGATTCCGGCAACCCGGGTCCTGTGGAAAAAGCTCTGATTGGTACCCATGTGGCAGACCCGACGCAGCCTGTGGAGCTGCTCCGCATTGTGCATTCCTTTGACCCCTGCACCGGTTGTTCCGTGCATGTCATGTCACCGGAAGGCGTGGAAATGTCCAAATTTGTTGTCCAGCCTCTTGGCAAATAACAATGAAGAACACAGCGGTCATTGGAATCGGCAACATACTCTTGAAGGATGACGGCATCGGCGTCCATACGATCCGCGAATTGGAGAAAGAAGACCTCCCGTCTACCGTTGAACTGGTGGATGGGGGGACTTCCACCCTTGCCATGCTGAGCTATTTTCTGGAGTACCGGAAAATTATCGTTATCGATGCGCTCAGGGCCGGCTTGGAGCCCGGAACGATATACCGGATCAGGCCGGAGGAGCTTGCGGGCTACGAGAAGGGGAATTTATCCATTCACGATGTTCAGATTTTAGATGTGGTCCGAATGGCCCGCATGCTCGGCGCCGCTCCGGACGTGATCATATTCGGCATTGAGCCGCAGGAGATCGGTTATGAACTCGAAATGTCGGCTCTCATGAGAAGCAAAATTCCTGACATTATTGAGCTTCTTAAGCAAGAGTTGGGCTTCGCAAGTCAGGAGGAGACGAACTTTGCATGAAGCGGCTATTGTAGAAAGCGCCTTGGAATTGATCCTCGCGAAAGCCGAAGAGCATCATTTAACAAAAATCAAACGCATCACGGCCAAGGTGGGAGAACTGTCGGGAGCCCTTCCTGATGCCATGCAATTCGTTTTTCAGAACGCATCGCAGGGTACGATTGCCGAAGGGTCGGATTTTATCATCGAACAGGTGGAAGCAACAGCCTCATGCGGAAGCTGTGACATTACGTTTCCCATCCGTTTTTACCATCCCGTGTGTCCTTCGTGCGGTGGGCTGGACAATCAGGTGCTTACAGGTTATGAGCTGTATATCGATACGATGGAGGGTGATTGAATGAGCAGCATTAAAGTGGTTACCAACATCCTGAAGGTGAATGACGAGCTGACGCAGCAGAACAAGAAGCTGATGAACGAGAAGGGCCTGTATGTCATCAATTTGATGAGCTCGCCCGGATCGGGCAAAACTTCCATTCTGGAGAAAGTGATCGCGAAGCTTAAGGATGAAGTGAAGATTGCGGTGATCGAGGGTGACCTCTATACGACAAAGGATGCCGAAAGAATCGAAGCCCACGGCGTGCAGGTCGTGCAAATCAACACCGAAGGCGGGTGTCACCTGGACGGACAGATGATCCGGAACGCCTTAAGCCATTTGAACTTGGACGGGACGAACCTGCTGATCATCGAGAATGTCGGGAACCTGATTTGTCCGGCGTCCTTCGAGCTGGGGGAGGATCTGATCATCACCGTATTAAGCACGACCGAAGGAAACGACAAGCCGCAGAAATATCCGCGCATGTTCGAAAAGTCCGGCATTGTCATTTTGAACAAAGTCGATTTGGTGCCCTATACGAACTTTAACAAGGATGAATTCCACAAGGATATACAGGAAATCAATCCGAAAGCGAAGATTATTGAAACTTCGTGCGTGACCGGCCAGGGAATTGATGAGCTTTGCTCGTTGCTGAAGGAAAAGATCTCGATCTCAAATCCAGTTTAAAAAAGGAGTGTTACCTATGCCTCATATTGGTTTTGGCGAACTTATTGTTATTTTGGTCATCGCGTTAATTGTGTTCGGTCCAGGCAAGCTTCCATCCGTGGGCGGGGCCATCGGTAAAGCCTTCTCTGAATTCCGGAAAGCGTCCAAGGAGTTAACCGGCGAGGGTGCCAATTCCACCGCTGTTAACGAGCCTGTTCCGGTTCAAGCTGCCTCTGTTCCGGTTCAAGCAGCTGTTTCTCAAGAAACCAATGAAGTCAAGTTGTAATCTTCTCATCGGTGAATGCTGATGTGGGAGAGCGAAAATATCGTTAGCGCCGTCCGCTGGCTGGGGAAATTCCGCGTCCGCATCATAGCCGGAGTGCTCATTGTCATCGTCGCGGCGACGGCCGTATATGCGGTGTCGGACCCGCTTCTGAAGCTGTTATGCCAGCCGCTTCAGGATCAGCCGCTGTTCTTTATGACGCCTGTAGACGGTGTGATGACGAAGCTGAAGGTGGCGATGTTCGGAGGGATTGCAGCTTCTTTTCCCGTTCTGGCCTGCCTGCTCGTATCCATGTTCGCCCCCCTGCTGGGACGCGGCATTCGTCTCAAAATTTATTTTTTAGCCATTCCGTTCGCTGTCGTTCTGTTTGCGGGGGGGATCGCATTTGCCTACGAGTTTATTTTGCCAAACACCGTCGACTTTCTGATCCAGAGCGGACAAGGGGTACTGAGGCCGATGATTTCCGGGAGTGCTTATGTATCGTTTATGGCATTCTTTTTGATCTCGGTGGCCCTGGTTTTTGAACTGCCGATCGTGATGGTCGTGCTGTCGAGAATTGGGCTGGTTCATTCCAAGATGCTGATGAAAAAACGGAAATTCGCCGTGCTGGGAATTGTGATCATCCTGGCGATATTGTCTCCAACCCCCGATGCGTTCTCGCTGCTGGCGGAATCGATACCGGTGGCGGCACTGTACGAAATCAGCATTTGGGTGATTTATCTTCTGGAGCGAAAGGGTATGCCAGGGACGAAGCGTGTGACTACCCATGATTAATCAGAACCGTGTGCGGCAAGATACGGATCAACCGGTGCTGGAGCATTTAGCGGAGCTGCGCAGAAGATTGATTGTGACAGTGGCTTCCCTCATCGTTCTGACTGCCGTCATTTATACGAAAGCGTTCCTGATTGTAGAGATTCTAAAAAGATCCGTTGGGAACGAGGGGCTGGATCTGGCTTTTTTTTCGTTAACCGGAGCTTTTGTTCTCAGGGTAAAGCTGGCTTCTATTGCGTCCCTCGTCGTGCTGTCCCCGTTCATCGGTTACCAGCTGTTTGCTTTTATCGGTCCCGGTCTCACCGCCAAAGAACGAAAAGTGCTGCTTTCGGCGGTGTTTTATATGGTTCCCAGTTTCATTTTGGGCGTTGTTCTCAGCTATGCGGTGGTCGTTCCTTCCGTTTTGCGCGCACTTCTCACATACGGAAACTCTTATATGAAGGCGGCCTTGTCGGGTGAGGAATACCTCAGCTTCATTGCGATGCTGTGCGTCGTTTTCGGGCTGGTCTTCATGCTTCCTTTTCCGCTGATCGCGCTCGGGAGGCTGGGGATCCTGCGTTCCTCCTGGATGAAAAAAGCGCGGTTCTCCATTGTGTTCTCCATATTGATCGGGGAAGGCTTGCTCGCGCCTGACATTACTTCGGTGATCCTGCTGGCCGTTCCTTTGATTCTTATTTACGAGATCAGCCTGAGAGTCGTCATACGGATGGAAAAACGCAGGGAGGCAGCTTCAGAATAACATCCATATAAGATGAACTTGAAAAATGACATAAGAGTAAGGGAGTAACGAAGGGGAAGTTTGGAACTGTAGGAGCGATAGCGATCGCCCGAAAGCTTTCCGGAGGAAAGCTCGCTTCGAAAGCATAGGCTGTCTCCTGATTTCATCCGCGATAAGCGGTTTAAATCAAGAAATCTGGAGACAACAGCGGCCGGAAGTCCAAACATTCCTCGTAGTTACGACCGATACCCAAATGAGAAAATCTCAAGTTCATATGATCCAGGAATGGAATGAGGGCGAAAAGCTATGTTGAGTGAGGTCATCCGGGTGGGTGTCCAGGTGAAGGGCATTGTGCAGGGAGTGGGATTTCGCCCTTTTGTCTACCGGCTTGCGCATCAGCATGATCTGGGAGGGTGGGTCACGAATGACGCAAGCGGCGTCAGACTGGAGGCGGAGGGCCGCAGGCCGGACGTCGATGCTTTTTTGGCTTCCTTGCGAACGTCCGCCCCGCCGCTCTCTCATATCGAGGAACTGACCTGGGAACTGCACTCCCCAATCGGATACACGGAATTCCGCATAAAAGAGAGCGTTGGCGCGGCCTCTCACGAGGTGAACCTCTCGCCGGATATTTGCGTTTGTGAAGATTGTCTTGCGGAGTTGAAGGACCCCGGCAACCGGAGGTACCGCTATCCGTACATCAACTGCACCAACTGCGGGCCCCGGTTTACCATTACGGTTCAGGTTCCATATGACCGAAAAACGACGACGATCCGGGATTTCGAGCTGTGCGAGGATTGTGCGAAGGAATACCATGACCCGATGGATCGGCGATTTCATGCCCAGCCGGTGTCATGTCCAAAGTGCGGACCAAAGGTATATCTGCTGGATGCTTCCGGCAAAAGAGTGGATACGGCTGATCCGGTCGCTCAGGCAACCGAACGGTTGAAGTCGGGCGCCATTCTGGCGGTCAAGGGCCTCGGCGGCTATCACCTGGCTTGCGACGCTGCGCAGGAGTCTGCGGTGCGGGAGCTGCGGGCACGTAAGCACAGGGACGGCAAGCCGTTTGCCGTTATGGCGGATACGCTGGAGACGGTTCTCCGCATCTGTGACGTCACGGAGAAGGAGCGGGAGCTTCTCACAAGCCCCCGGCGGCCGATCGTTCTGCTTCCGTTGAAGAATGAAGCGCGTAAGCTTCTTCCGGCGGCGGATTCTCTCTCCCCTGATAATAACATGCTGGGCGTGATGCTGCCGTATACGCCGCTGCAGCATCTGTTGTTTCAGGAAGGTTTGGAGCTGATGGTCATGACGAGCGGCAACCGTTCCGGTGAGCCTATTGTATACCGCGACGAGGAGGCGGTACCCGCTCTTCAAGAAATCGCCGACTATTACCTGGTGGGAGAGCTGCCTATTCATATGCGGACGGACGATACGGTAACCAGTGTGTTTCGGGAACGGGAGTACATCATTCGACGGTCACGGGGATACGTTCCTTATCCTGTCGACTTGACTGCCGTCATTCAATCGGCGGAAGGGCAGTCGCACAAGTCCGGCAATCCTCCCATTTTGGCTGTGGGGGGAGAGTTAAAGAATACGTTTTGTCTGGTCAAGGACCGCAAAGCCTTTGTCAGCCATCATATCGGCGATCTGGATAATCTGGAAACGCTGGATTCCCTGATTGGCGGAGCGGAGCATTTTGGACGTATTTTCGCAGCCGAGGCCGGGGTTGTGGCCTACGATTTGCACCCTGGGTACCGCTCCTCCCAATATGCATCTGAACAAAAGAACACCGTCAAGATTCCCGTTCAGCATCATCACGCCCATATCGCTTCCTGCATGGCGGAGAACGGCGTTTCCGGTCCGGTGATCGGAGTCGCCTTCGACGGCACGGGACTGGGCGAAGACGGGCATATTTGGGGCGGTGAATTTTTCGCCGGGGATTACGGCGGATTTGAGCGCATGGCCCGGTTCGGGTATGTGCCGCTCCCTGGCGGGGATGCGGGTGTCAAGGAGCCTTGGCGGATGGCTTTGAGCTATCTTCTGAATGACGAAGCATCAGAGCTGCCGTCCGAGTGGCTGAATTCAATCGAGCCGTACAAAAGGGATATCGTCACACGCCAAATCCTGCAGCGCATCAACACGCCGCTCACGAGCAGCGTCGGCAGGCTGTTTGACGCCGTGTCATCACTGACCGGCGTATGCCATTATGCCGAGTACGAAGGCCAGGCGGCCATCCGTTTGGAAAGCGCGGCGGACCCGGAGACGGCACGGATTTATCCTTACGAAGTGAAGACTGTGCAAGGCATGCTTGAGATCGGCACTGCGCCTCTGATCCGGGAACTGGTTCGTGAAATTCGTGACGGCATGAGCGTTTCCGGAATTTCCGGAGCGTTTCACCGGACATTGGCTGCAATTGTAGGGGATATCTGCGGACGGATTCGATCCGAACGAGGTCTGAATGAGGTGGCGCTCAGCGGCGGTGTGTTTCAAAACCGCTTGCTGCTCGCCCTTACGGTCGATGAATTGGAACGCAGCGGGTTTCGCGTATGGCTCCACAGCAAGGTGCCTGCCAATGATGGGGGACTTTCACTAGGCCAGGCGGCAATCGCGCTGGGTAAATATCTCACATGGGAAGGGATGCGGGAATCATGTGTTTGGCAATACCCGGAGAAGTAGCAAGCGTAAGCGGCGACAGGGCGGTGGTCGATATTACCGGTATTCGGAGGGAAGTGTCCATTGCCCTGGTCGACCGGGTGAACGTGGGAGATTATCTGCTCGTTCATGCAGGCTGCGCGATTGCGATCATCGATAAACAGGAAGCCATGGAGACGCTGGAGCTGCTCCGTCAGCTAGCGGGGGATATCCATGATTAGTGAATTGGAACAATTCAGAAATGAAACGTTGGCGGAAGGTCTGGTGAAGGCCATCCGGCGCTATGACGGCAGGCCCGTTTCGATTATGGAGGTATGCGGCACCCATACGATGGCGATCTCCCGTTATGGGATTCGGGAATTGCTGCCGCCGAACGTCAGGCTCATTTCAGGACCGGGCTGTCCGGTCTGCGTAACCCCGAGCTTTTACCTGAAATCGGCTTTGGAGCTCTGCAGGAGAGAGAACACTATCGTGGCGACTTTCGGCGACATGATGCGGATTCCGTATAAGGGCGCCAGCTTGCTGACCGAGAAGGCGCTGGGCAGGGATATCCGTATGGTCTATTCCCCGCTGGACAGTCTGGATATCGCCCGGCAGCATCCGGACAAGACCGTCATCTTTCTGTCTGTAGGATTTGAGACGACGGTTCCGGTCACGGCCATCGCGGTTCTGGAAGCTGCGCAGCAGGGGCTTGACAATTTCATGATCCTGTCGGCGAATAAAACGATTCCGGCGGCAATGCACCTACTGTCTTCGGACCCTGAAGTCGCGGTTGACGGGTTCCTGTATCCCGGCCATGTCAGCGCGGTGATCGGCTCCGGCCTCTACGAGGAACTGGCCAAGGCGTATGGGATTCCGGGAGCCGTCACCGGGTTCGACCCGGCGGATATTTTGGGCTCGATCCTATACGTGCTTGAGCAAATCCAGGACAACAAGGCCACTGTAGCCAACTTGTATTCCATGGTTGTTCAGCCGGGTGGCAATCCAATTGCCCGGGGAAAAATAGATGAGGTATTCGAGGCTTCAGATGCCGTATGGCGGGGACTCGGTCAGATTCCGGGCTCAGGCTTGCGGCTGCGCGAGAAATACAGATCCTTTGATGCGTGGAGCCTAATAAACGGCTCCGTGGAGGAGCGGGACGAGGAAGCGCGCGGCTGCCGCTGCGGCGATATTTTGAAAGGAAAATGCCTCCCATCCGATTGCAAGTTGTTTGGAAAAGCATGCACGCCCGAAACCCCGGTCGGTTCCTGTATGGTGTCGAGCGAGGGGACTTGCGCGGCATATTACCGGTATCAATAGGGGGAGGGAGACCAAATGAGCGAAATTATTACTTTAGCCCACGGCAGCGGAGGGAAGCTGACCCATCAACTGATCCAAGGGATATTTCAGAAGCACTTCCGGAACGATTGGCTGCTTGAGGGCGGCGATTCGGCCGTGCTGGAAACTCTCCCGGGACAAATGGCGTTCACCACGGATTCCTATGTCATTCATCCGCTTTTTTTCAGGGGAGGGAACATCGGAAAGCTGGCGGTCTGCGGGACTGTTAACGATCTGGCGGTCTGCGGTGCGATTCCCAAGTATATGAGCTGCGGCTGGATCATCGAAGAAGGGTTTCCTCTGGAGGAACTGGAGGAGATTGCGGAATCCATGGCGGCAACCGCCAGGGAAGCCGGCGTATTTATCGTAACCGGCGATACCAAGATCGTTCCGAGAGGCTGTGCGGACAAGCTGTTCCTTAACACCTCCGGAGTGGGCTTTATTCCTGAAGGTCTCCGGCTGTCTCCCGCCTTGATCCGGCCGGGGGACCAAGTGATCGTCACCGGTACGATCGGGGATCACGGAACGGCGATTCTGATTGAACGGGAACAGCTGCAGGTGGAAACCGGACTTGCCAGCGACTGTGCGCCGCTGAACGGAATGCTGGAGCGGGTAACGGCTTCATTGGGCGGTGCCGTAAGACTTATGCGGGACCCGACCCGCGGCGGCGTAGCCACAACACTGAATGAATTTACGGAGGGGCAGGACTTTGGCATTCGGCTTGAGGAAAATGCGCTTCCCGTCAAAGGCGAAGTGAGTGGTCTATGCGGCATGCTGGGAATGGACCCGCTGTACATAGCTAATGAGGGCAAAGCCCTTCTGATAGTCGACGGGACCCAGGCGGACCGAGTAATAGAACTGCTGCGCAGTCACCCCAACGGACAGGACGCTGCCATAATCGGCGAAGTTGTCGCAGACCATCCGGGAAAGGTGTATATGCGCACGCTGGCCGGAGGGCACCGCATCATCGATATGCTGGTAGGCGACCAACTGCCCCGGATTTGTTAAACGGTGGGATGCCCCTATCTTAAAAGGGCTTAGAAGTATCTGTAAAAATCAAGCGCGAGGCGCTTCTACCAGGAGAAGGTGAAATGAATGAGGAGAATTTCCGCCAGTAACGGCTATGTCTACTTTCTTGTTGTATTGGCGCTGCATGTGTTGGGAGGAGCCGGATTTCTCACGGCTGCGGCCCGTCAGCCGGAGCTGTGGGGGCTTGGCCTTTTGGCTTATACGCTCGGTCTTCGCCACGCTTTTGATGCCGATCATATTTCGGCCATTGACAATACGATCCGGAAGCTGATCGAACGAAAAAGGAACCCCTTAGGGGTAGGCATGTATTTTTCCCTCGGGCACTCGACGGTTGTCTTTCTCATGGTGCTTGTGATCGCGCTCTCGATGAACAGACTTGTGCTCGACAATCAGGCGCTGCGTGAAGCCGGCGGGCTGATCGGCACGTTCGTATCCGGTTTCTTCCTGATCTTCATCGGACTGATTAATGTGTTCACGCTTGTGAAGCTATGGCGCGGAGCCCGGGGGGCGGCGAATGGAACAGACGGGGATTCTGGATTGAGCCATACGCATGGACCCAAGGGGATATTGACCCGATTGTTGACGCCTGCCTTTCGAATGATCAACAAAAGCTGGCATATGTATCCGCTCGGATTTCTGTTCGGGCTTGGCTTTGATACGGCGACGGAAGTGAGTCTGCTGGCGATAACGGCCAGTACCGCGAATAAATCGTTCTCCATTATCGGCATTCTGTCCCTGCCGCTGCTGTTTGCAGCCGGAATGAGCTTGATGGACACGATCGACGGCGCAATTATGACCAGGGCCTACCGCTGGGCATTCATTTCCTATAAGAAAAAAACAGCCTATAACCTGATCATTACCGGTGTCTCGGTTATATCCGCGTTTTTTATCGGCGCCGTTCAGCTTGTTCACTTAATTGAAGCAAAATGGCCGCAGCATCTCCAGTGGATCAACAGCCTCGATATCGCTCACCTTGGCTATGCTTTGACCGGATTTCTGATATTGAGCTGGATCGTCTCGATGATCATTTGGAAAGGGATGAGACGCAGACAGGCCGCTTGACGGAATGTGAACAGGAAAGCTTCGGATTGAGATCGCATTGCTCTCGTGAAAATGAGCGGCTCTGCGATTTTTTATTATCTAAAAACCTCACATGAGAGGCCAAAAGACATCTTTTATAAAAAAAATTTCTTCCATTTAAAATTAACTGAATTTCTCCTCTATTTGCTCCGGGAAATCGGCCCGGCCGGTCATTTGGTGGCGCAGCAGGCGCAAACCCTTGATCTTATGCGGAAAATCCATGCACGGGCCGCTTTAGAAACGTAAAATTTAATCGTTTTCATTCCGGGTTGTTTTTTACTAAAAAATGGGCTTGAAAGCGGCGCGAGTAAGCGGATTCATTTACTGGAATTTATAATGCCTAGCTTGACGCATATACGTATGTTTGTTACGGTTTTTACAAGCCAATGACCGCTGAACAGCATTTTTTGCGAAATATTTGCTTAACGATGCGAGGGATGTTGACTAAACTGACAAAGAGGAGATGGTTGATCTTGATCAAAGGACTGATTTTTGATTTTGACGGAACGATTATCGATACGGAGACGGCTTGGTACACCGCATTTCAGGAAGCCTATAAGGAACATGATGTCGATTTGACGCTTGAACAGTATTCAACTTGCATCGGAACAAGCCTGAACAGTTTTAATCCTTACGAATACCTGATGACGGATTTGAAGCTTGACATTGACAAAGATGAATTCAGAAAGGCTGTCCGGCAAAGGCACAGCGAGCTGATGGAACTTCAAGCGGTACGTCCGGGCATTCAGTATTATTTGGATTCGGCCAAAGCGGCCGGACTGAAAATTGGGCTTGCCACCAGCTCGGATAGAAATTGGATTGACAAATATATGGATCAGCTCGGCATCCGCGAATATTTCGACTGCATCTGTACTGCGGACGATGTCGAGAATGTAAAACCCGATCCGGAATTGTATCAGAAGGCACTATCCTGCCTCGGGTTGAAGCCTGAAGAGGCTGTGGCTATCGAGGATTCGCCGAACGGCTCCAAAGCTGCTGCTGCGGCCGGCCTTGATTGTGTCGTGATTCCGAACGAAATCACAAGTTATCTTAAATTTGAAGCTCCGCATCACAAAATAGAGAGTTTATCACACCTCGATTTCGACCATGTGTTTACCCGCCGCTGTTTCCAAGATATGAATCTCCAGGTTTAAGCCCGCTGACGTTCACTTCATTCCGACTGACCAATGTTCAGAGAGGAGCAGGTGGAACATCCTAAATTTCAGACTTTCATAGTTCCTGTTCCTCGCAGCAGTATATTAAATTGACTAAGGGGGACGCCATTGTGAAAGCCGTACATTTTGGAGCAGGCAATATTGGCAGAGGGTTTATCGGCCCCGTCTTGTCTCGCTCCGGTTATAACGTTTGTTTCGTCGGACGCAATAAGAGAAAGATTGCCGAACTGCAAAAGAGGGGACAATATCCGGTCACCCTGGCCAACGAGAACCGGGATAAATTTATTGTGGATAATGTAACAGCCATTAATTTGAATGATACCGAGAAGGTGGCGGAGGCGATCGCCGACGCTGAACTTGTAACGACCGCCGTCGGAGTCTCTGCGCTGAAGGATATTGCGGGAACGATAGCCCGCGGCATCGAGCTGCGGCTGAGCCAAAGCACACCCCAGCCCTTGCATATTATCGCCTGCGAGAATGGAATCGGGGGAAGCCAGCGGTTAAGAAAATCCGTATATCGGCATTTGCGGCCGGACGTGATCAAGCGCGCCGAACGCATTGTGGCGTTTCCGAATACGATGGTCGACCGCATTGTGCCCGTCCAAAAGCATGCCGATCCGCTGGCAGTCGTGGTTGAACCTTTCAGCGAGTGGATTGTCCCGCGAAGCGGGATGATCGGCGATTATAACGAGATCGAAGGGGTACGTTACGTCGATAAACTCGAACCGTATCTGGAACGGAAGCTGTTTACCGTTAACACAGGTCATTGCAGCGCCGCTTATTTCGGATATCTTGAGGGCTATACTTCACTTCAGGATGCGATGTCCGATCCTGGTATCCGTTCCCGGGTATACGGCGTTCTGCAAGAAACGGGGGCGATGCTGGTACACTTATACGGATTCGACCCGGCGCAGCACGAGAAGTACATTAAGAAAATGATGGACCGCTTCGCAAACCGTAATTTCAATGATAAGGTCTCGCGAGTGGCCCGATCTCCGCTCCGCAAGCTTTCCCCGAATGAACGGCTTGTACGGCCTGCGATGAAGGCGCATGAGCTTGGATTCGAAACTTCTCATCTGGTCTCGGCTATTGCCTCCGCGCTGCTCTATGAGAATAATGATGATCCGGAGGCGGTAAGTCTTCAAATGGCTATTCGGAGTTCGGGTATTGAAAAGGTCGTGTCCGATGAATTGGGCATTCCGGCCGAACATCCGCTGCACAGCCGCATTGTAGAGGAGTATTTCAACACCTGTGTAAAATACCAGCACAAGGCCGGCTTGAACTTTAAGGCGATTGCTGATTCCTTAAACCCTTCGGCGGTATCCGACAACCCGTAATTGCGGCTTGCTGCAAGGTTTGGGGATATCGCAAGACAAAAGAGACCGCATATTTGTGGTCTCTTTTGTCTGAGCGCGTATTGCAGTGCTTGCCTGTGTACTCTTAAGCCTCTCTAGAAGGACTTTAGTGAAATTGCTAATTTTGTGAAATCATCTTTATCCGTTATTTTTAAACAACTGTCTAATGAATCGCCGATTTTTGCTTATTTCAGCGCCTCCACAATGCGGGCACAATTTTCGGGGCCTTGTTTTCTAAAGATATGACAATAGTAGATTTATTAAGCAATATACTTTTACTAGCCGGTCAATTTATTGGGAGTGTATTTCTGTAATTATTGTGACAGCTTCTTTAGCAATTATTAATTTATCACAATTCAAAATATTGTATACATTAAGTGAGTCAGCTACAGCGGTTTCTACACCAGGTATATTATTAGCACTTTTAAAAACATAGTTATCTATCGAAGGTGTAACAATTAGTGTCTTTTTTTCTGCGCCAAGAGCATTAAGCATGGCCACTATAGACTTTGTTCTGTAAATTTCTAATTTAATTTCATCAACAACGATAAATTCTTTACTCCTAACTTTGCTTGATAATGCAGATTGTATAGCGAGCCGCTTAACTTTTTTATTAAGCTTGTAGCTATAGTCACGGGGCTTAGGAGCAAAGACAACTCCACCGCCACGCCAATGTGGCATTCGGATCGAACCTGCTCTAGATTTATCGATTTTATTCTGCTTATAGGGTTTTCTACCGCCACCTCTAACCTCCCCACGCGTTAATGCAGATTGTGTTCCGCTACGTTTATTTGCAAGATAATTCACAACTGCATCATGCATAACTGATTCATTGGAGACAATACCAAAAATGGACTCATTCAGTTCCATTTCACCAACACGGTTACCTTCCATATTATAAATAGTTACATTCAACATTACTCTTCCTCCATATTTAAAAAGCTACACGATAATATAAAAATATGATAGATTTCAAGACGTATTACATATATTAATTAAGTTAAAGTAAGATCTAGTTGTATTAGAGATTTTGTTAATTAAACCGCATAATATCTACAGTAATATCCATAATTAAAACCTCCGTTTACCTTTACTTTTAGAAGAAATTCATACTCATAAGGGTAACAGATGGGAATCACTTAAACTATACACCAAATGGTTCTGTAGCATTTTGTATACTCGCTTTTGGAAGTAACAGGGCTTATCACTAACATGCTTTAAGATTTGGGAGACAACTTTTACTGCAAATGAAAAAACCCTCAAATTAATCTCTAGGGTTCTTCCATTGAGATATTTGAAGGTGTTCGCTTTAATTAAAGCTGCTAAGGTAGTCCAATATAAATATGAAGCTTCTGTTTCATTTGCTGTATATTATTTTTCTTATAGCATAAACAGAAAGACAGTAATATTCCGCCAGTTCTTGTATTGAAGAACCAGATGAATAGGCATTTATTATTTCATTATTTCTCCTATCAATCTCTTTTCGAAAACCGGAGACTTCTCCCCAACTTTTATGATGATCTTTTATTGCGGGAATATAGATGTATTCACCTTGTATGAAATCTTGTAACTTTTCCACCAACTCTTTTGGAAGAATTTCATTCGCGTTAATATATCTCATGTAGCTCACCCCTTGAATAAAAGTATTGTCTCAAGTAGCAAAGCCAGCATGAATGGTGATCATGTTATTCCATGCAAATATCACCAAATGTCTGTCTTTGCATGGAATTGAACATGTGTTACTGTAAAATTCTTATTCGCCATGGTGTGTTCTCTCCTTTATTTTCAGTTATTGTGCCCGTAAAGTTGACCGCATGCTGCATCAATGTCCGTTCCAAATTGAGTCCTCACAGTGACTTTGATTCCCTTTGACTTTAAAATATGAGCAAACCTTTGAACTTGTTCTTTGTCAGATTGATGAAAACTATCAGGTGTTGCGTCGGTTGAGTTGTAAGGTATCAGATTGACGTGATATAAATGTTCCCAAGGACCTCGGTTTTTTAATAAAGCAGCGATAGCTTCTGCGTGCTCATTTGAATCGTTTTCTCCCCGAAGTAATATATACGCAATGTAAACTTTTCTACCTGTATCACTAATATGCTGATCTAACTTATTTAACACGTCATTAAGCGGAAAACGATTATTAATCGGCATAAGCTCACTCCGTTGTTCATCAAAAGGGGAGTGAAGTGAAAAGGTAAGGTTAACTTGTGGAAATTCTTTTGTTAACCGATCTATCCCCGGTATAATCCCAATGGTGGAAACTGTAATTCTGCGATGCCCTAAGCCAAAGGTTCGTGAATCTGTTAGAATTTTGAGCGTATCGAAAATATAAGGATTGGCTAAAGCCTCCCCCATCCCCATAAATGAAACACTATCTAAAGCCTGTCCGTTAAAATGAAAGTACAACAGTTGATCGGTAATTTCATCTGCTGTTAGGTTCCGTTTTAGTCCAATTGTTCCTGTAGCACAGAAACGACAACCGTATCCACATCCGCATTGGCTTGAAATGCAGTATGACTTCCAGCCGCGTTCGTAGCTTAGTTGAACTGCTTCTACATGTTCGTTACCTTCAATAGCAAAAAGCACTTTATTAACTTGATTAGATGTTTTTTGCATAACTGGAGTTAAGTTCAAAACATTTTCGCCAAAGTTTTGTATTAGCTCGTTTCTTATAGCTTTAGGAATTATAGTCATTTGGTCATATTCACCAATTCTTTGCTTGAAGATCGCGTCCGCGATTTGTTGGAAACGATATGCAGGTTGTTTTAAATCCGACAATAAGTGTTGAATTCTTTCGTATTTCGAAGTTGATTTCATGTTTGTTCTCCTCTTGAGCCGGAGAAAATGCCAAAAGCACCTTTTAGGGTCCTCTAGCATATGCATTAACCAACTTAGATTTAATTCACGAGCTTGCAGCTAGAGTCGCTACGTGCATCTATCGATAGATGGATAATGCCCCGGCATCCGTTTAAATTGATCGTGAACCGTACCAACGGACAATGAACGATTCACATAAACATTCACAATTTCAAACATTTATTTCAACCTCCTAAAATAAAGTTACATTCCAGATAAAGCTGTTCAGGCGAATTCCTCCATCAAAACAAATAAGGGCTACAAGAAAGTTACCTTTCTTGTAGCCCAAACAGATACAAACCTTCCAATAAAACATTATGATAAATGGAGTGGTAATGTATACACGTATTGAGTGGGAAGAATAAGTAACTTTCTTGCTTAAAGAAATAAAACAGCAGTTGTTTTATTTTCTCTAAAATACGCAAGAAATATTACATACTTTCCCCAACACCTTTCATTTATGTTACAGCTATTTTAGCATACCTACATTTTTTTTCAACATACCAGTAGGAAGAGGTTGCACCTATTTTTTCTAATATTTACTTGCATCCTCATCTGTATTCTTCCGAATAACCCGGCACGGATTTCCAGCAGCAATTACATCGGACGGTATATCACGGAGGAAGCCCATGTAAGGACTTTCCATTGAGGTAACAAGAAGGAAACATCATTTTCGGTTTACCTTGGAAAAGGTAGACCAGGCGATTAAACGCCTTATACGAGCCAGCAAGGGCAACAATTTTAATAGCGTGATCAAAAGAGTCGGGCGTCTCAAAGGGCAATAACGTGACGGCATTGATGAAATGGAAGCAACCATTGAGCGTGTTCGGACAGAGATACAGAGACTTAAAGAGCAACGGGACGCACTTGAGCAGGGAAATTTGCTACTTTACCAAAAACTCACTCAGACTGATTTTTGACGTGTTTCCCAAAGGGAATAGAGACGCAGCTGCACACTTAGACTAGAAAAAATAGTCTTAAGTTGCCGCTGTAATATTTTAACTATCGTATCCGTTAGCTTAATCTATCTTTACATTCGATACGATGCGTTGCGTTGCTAGTTAATGTTCTAATATAGGTTTGTTCCATGACATTAGATATCGGTAATAGAAGCGGCGTCGGATATTTGCCCCAGGCAGTACCTCATGTGCCGCTTGGCGAATCTCGCTTAAAGACTCTTTAGGATCTGCAATCCGAACACCTACGTCTTGCATTCCGCCATGAAGTCGATCCATGAAACGGATTGGGAGAACAAGAAGTCCAGAGATGATAAAATCTATGAACGATTTGTCGGCTGCTAATCCAACTATAAGGAGTCTCCCACCTGGTGCGAGAACTTGGCGCATTTTTGACAGTGCAGTTCTCAAATCCATATGATGCAAAGTTGCTACGCAAATGACCGTAGAATATAGTTCCTTCTGAGAAGGGGCTGGCATTGCAAGGAAGTCGCCGTTTATGAGCGACACATTTGAGATCGAAGCTAGACGAGTCTGCGCGCGCGCAATAGTTTGCGTATCAGGGTCAATTCCGACAACCTGTTGAGCGAAAGGAGCTAGGCGTTGGAGCAATAAACCGTCACCACAGCCGATGTCAAGGACCCGTCCACCTCGTTCCTTTGCATCTGCTACTAACTCTTCGTGAAATGCAGTATTGTGATTCCAATATTTCTCCATTGCTTTACTCCTTTCCGTATTCTTCGGTTATCGCTTATCTCTTCTGATAAATGACGATTCCATCATATACAAAGTTGCATTATAATGCCAGATAGACGAGCAGACTGCCGATGCCGGCAGCCTACTCGTCATGTTGCTATTGTTCTTCGTTTAACAAAAAACTTATCAATGATCTTTAGCCCACGAGATGATAACTTTCGGATCAGGCCGTATCTCCAAAGATGGACCTCTAGGTGCAGGTTCCCGCTTCCAGTGGATTACACCTAAGTTGCCCCCAGCTCTCAACAGACGGAAAGCTAAGTCCAATAATTCGTTTGGATTTTCACAATGAAGATTGCTCTCCCGCTAATCATGGCACTTCCAGGGACTAAGAAAGTACCGTAACCGCAACCAATATCAATCCATATCCGAGCATCTTGCGGTAAATCCATTAAGCGGAGTGTCTCCGAAGGGTCAAAAAATGTATCCCATAATGCTTCGGAAGGCATTCCGGATTCACGAAATTTCAACGATATCACCCTGTTTCGGTTATTCAAATTGACTAAAATATTAGCGAATGTTAAAACAAGAGGGGAAGACAGTATCACAGCTCATCGAAGAGATCGGGGCCTCCCCAGATATCATTAGCCTTCTCCGCATGTTCGATATAGCTTTACAACCCGTAAAGTCCTTAGTTTCATATTGTGAGACGGTAGAAACATTAACTTGTTCATCCGCAGACAAAATAGAGAGTAAGAAAGGTAGCAAATCGAATGAACAATCAATGGAACAGGTTGGTTTATAAGGCTTGGTCGCCCGTCTACGATATTTTTTTCAACTCGCCGCCATTCCGATCTGCACGAAAGAGAATTTTCCAAAAGGCAAAAATTAAGAAAGGAAGCAGGGTTCTGCTTGTGGGTGTTGGTACTGGTGCTGACCTTTCGTACCTTTTGGGCCTAAATATAAAGATTTCAGCTGTCGACCTTTCTAAGGAAATGCTTGCCCAGGCTCGAAAAAAGGATCCTTCGAATGAAGTTGACTTTCTTGAGATGGACGCACAACGACTTTCATTTCCAGAAGGTCATTTCGATGCCGTTATTGCAAACTTAATTTTATCGGTTGTTCCTGATGCCGGTAAATGCTTCAGCGAAATGGTTCGCGTAACAAAGCACGGAGGGCAAATCATTATAATGGATAAATTTGCATCCCGTAGTGGGAAACTGCCGAAACCAATGGTTTTTCTCCGACCTATTATTGCGGTTATGGGTACAGACATTGGACGGAGTTTTGAACAAATTTCCTCCCCGTACCAGAATCACTTTACTATCCAAATCGATGAAGGAGTTATGCTTGGCGGTATGTACAGAGGTATTTTACTGCAGAAAGGGAAGGCTTTTCATGAAGGAACATGAACAATTTTTGAAAAGCAGCACTCCCGGATACGAAGAAATGGTTTCGTCTAATGTAGTTCAGAATTAATGAAGCGCGGGAGTCAGGCAAGTTTCTTGTTGAAACGATACATTAAGAACAAAGCCCTCACAACCAAGTCTATTGCAATAGACAGCCATACTCCCGCGATTCCAAGCCCCATCGAAATCCCCAGAACATAAACGCCTATAACCCGAATGAGCCACATGCCTATAGTTGTGCTATATAGTGGACTTTTGGTGTCTCCCGCGCCCTGCAATGCTCCTGCTAACACTAATCCGATCGCCAGGAAGGGCTGGGCGAATGCATCAATACGCAGGGCTGTAATGACCATACCGCGAACCTCCATCTCGTCTGTAAACCATGCTGCGGCGGCAGGGGATAGGAAGAATAACAGAACACCCACGAAGGACATGAACAGGACAGCGATCACGGCGGCTATTTTTCCAAATTGGTAGGCGTCATCTTGACGTTTCGCCCCTAAGCTCTGCCCTACAAGCGTAGCTGCCGCTACCGCTAAGCCATACCCGGGCATATAAGAGAACACCTCGATATTGCCTGCTATGGTGTGAGCGGCATAGGTCTCGGTGCTGATCCGGACAATTAAGCCGAAGTACAGCACCTGGCCGAAACGCATGATAAGCCGTTCAATAGCAGCAGGTGTGGACAATTTCAATAAAGGTAAAGCAAATTCACGATTAAAAATGAACCCCTGGGTAATCGGGAAAGATAACCTCGTCTTCCGAATGTGAAGATACAGAAGAACCGTACCCGCAATCCGCACCATCGTAGTCGCCCACGCCGCACCTGTAATGCCAAGACCGTCGAATCCGGGAATCCCGAAAATGAGTACATAATCCAGAGGAATATGAAAGACGTTAATCCACAGTCCGATCTTCATAGGGGTCTTGGTATTGCCCGCCGCCCTTAATATGCTGCCAAATACCGTCATTAACGAAATCAGAATTGAGGGTACCGCAACAATACGGAAATACTTTACCCCTTCAGCTACTACATTCGGCTCCGCTCCCATGACACGCAATAAGGATTCAGCAAAGAAGAACGTAACTATTCCAAAAAATAATCCCGCCGCCAAGCCTGCCCATGTTGACTGTTTGGCAATGGCTTTAGCTTTGTCAAAATCCCCTGCTCCCACACTTTTTGCGATCATGGAAGAGGTGCCTACACCAAGCGCCATAAACACAGCTATGTAAACCGCTAAGATCGCATTGGTCACACCGACGGCTGCAACCTCTGTCAATCCAAGCTTAGATACAAACAATGTATCGACAAATCCAACGACCGTTTGAAAAAAATTCTCAATCATAGCCGGGATAGCTAATGCCAGTATGATTTTGGCTTTCTGCCCTCGGGTTTCATGCGCGGTCTCCAGCAAGTTCGATGACACGGTATTTCCTCCGTTATTAGTTGATGGGGATGGATATTAGCTTTATTTTATCCCCCCGGGGGGGATATGTAAACGAGAGAGTGTGAAAAATGGAATTTATATTCCGTTTTATTGACGCTTTTCGATAAGGGAGTTATAATGTATTCAAGAAACGGATTATTAATTCCGTTTTAAATCAGCAACCAAATTTGAATGGAGGGTTTAATCATGGAACAACGGATGAATTATTACAAAATAGCTCCTGAAGCGTTTAAGATTATGATGGAAATGGAGAAATATATTGCGGCTATTGAACTCGACCCGAGGCTTCGTGAGCTTATCAAGATCCGCGTCTCTCAAATTAACGGCTGTGCTTTCTGCCTAAATATGCACAGTGCCGATGCACGGAAGATAGGAGAGACGGAGCAGCGCATATTCTGCGTCAGCGCGTGGGGAGAATGCGCCTTCTACTCCGATGCCGAGAAGGCTGCCCTGGAGCTCGCCGAGCATGTTACTCTGGTCCAGGCGAAGCGTGTTCCGGAAGAGCTGTATCATCGTGTGCGCGAGCACTACAGTGAGAGAGAATATGTGGATCTCATTATGCTGATCAACCAGATGAATAGCTGGAACCGCATTTCGATTTCGATGGGTGTAGTTGCGAAGTGATAATGAGGGATATAAATGATTGACTAAAAAGGCTCACTTTCGAGAAAGGAGCCTTTTGTTGTGTTTTCAAGCGTTTACCTACGGGTTAGACCTAGAAGAATCATGTCCGTAACACACTTTGGGATCTCATCTGCCGGAATCCGTTCGTTCAATTTGAGAATAAGGTCCGGGTTGATCATGTTGATAATAAGCAGTTCCATTAATACCGGATCTCCTTCTCTAAACAGGCCCTCGTCTTGGCCCTGTATAATAACCTTCCACACGCCCCCTTCAAGTCCCGACATTAAAGAGGTTTTCATATCATCGCCCAATTCTCCGGCAGTTGCCAAGTGAAGCCCTAAGCTGTGGATTTTCCCATACTGCCGGTGGGAAGCGGAGAAAATTTCGAACAGCAGCCGCATTTTACGGTCGGCCGGAACCGCCATCTGTACTACTTCAAGCTGTTTCTCTTTCACTTTCAGGAACACATCGGTCACAACAGCCGCGGCAAGCCTCGTTTTGCTTGAAAAACGTCTTTGTACAGTCCCTACGCCAACGCCTGCTTCGGAGGCAATCTCCTCCATTGTAGCCTCGATTCCTTTATCGGCAAACAACTTATGGGCGGCAGACAGCACTCGCTGTGTATTTTTATTTGCATCTTTGCGGTTGCTCGGCGCCGAAAAGTCGGCGCTTGTCAAGTTATCCATGCTCGTTCTCCTTCATATTCAGAGGTATTAATGAATCGGAATGAATATTCCACTTTATTATACACCTTTGAACGGGAGAAGCCAGCGGATTCAAGTGTTCACCCAATATAAAAACCCACGGAGAAAAATTCATTCTCTCCATGGGTTTCTTCATTGTATTCACCCTTCTCCAATTTCTTAATAAGTGTGGAAAAATCGACACCAAAGTTGCCTGTTATGACGTGGTCTGTTACTTCATGCCAATTGAAAGTATCGTATAATATAGCTTTGTTGAAGGCACTTGAATTAAAACGTGGCTTACGTTTCTTATGGAGGTTCTCATTAAACAGACGAGATATCCCAGCAGCTTATGGAAGAGATAAATATATAGGAGAAGCCGGAGGGCGAATAATGCGAAGGTGATGTGTTAATGATGGGGGAACTTGCTCCGGAACGAGATTTTTACATTCGGTTGTTGGACTCTGACGAAACGCCGCCTTATGAACTGCTGCTGCTCGCCGACCCGTCCCGTGAGATGGTCGACCGCTATCTGAAGCAGGGAACCTGTTACATTGCCGTGCTGCCCGAAGAGGCATTGCCGCAGAAGCCGGTTGGCGTCTTCGTGCTGCTGCTGAGGGATGCGGAGACCGTTGAGATTATGAATATCGCCGTAAGGGAAGACGCTCAGGACAAGGGGATTGGGACAAGATTGCTGCAAGCTGCAATTGAAATAGCGAAAGCGCCTGGAGCCCGGAACATCGAGATTGGCACGGGGAACTCCAGTCTTCAACAACTGGCGCTTTATCAAAAATGCGGATTTCGGATCATTGGCGTTGACCGCGATTTTTTTATCCGAAACTATACGGAAGCCATCTATGAGAACGGCATACAGTGCCGGGATATGATCCGGTTAAGGTATGAAGTTGGGGAAAAAGCATTGACAAGACACAGCGGGGATTCTATACTTTAAGTCGTTAATCCGACAAAAATGGTATGTTTAAATAAAAAGTGTAAATTTGTACCATTGGACGGGATGTTTAGAGAAAAGGAGCCAAGGTGATGCCGGAATTAAGCAATAGGCTGGACGGATTTACCGAATCGATTATTCGCAAAATGACCCGTGTAGCCAGAGAGTATGATGCCATTAATTTATCCCAGGGCTTCCCGGATTTCGATCCGCCCCGCGAACTGACGGAGGAGCTGCGGAAAGTCGCGGACGACGGCCCCCATCAGTATGAGATTACGTGGGGTTCCGAGTTGTTCCGGGAGAAGCTTGCGCTCAAGCAGACAAAGCTGATGGGTATTCCTGTAGATCCGGCAACGAATATTGTCGTGACCTGCGGCAGCACCGAAGCGATGATGGCGGCAATGATGACGGTGTGCAACCCGGGCGACAAGGTTATCGTGTTCTCTCCGTTCTATGAAAATTATACGGCGGATGCGATTTTGACCGGTGTAACCCCCATTTATGTGCCGCTCGCCCCGCCGGAATTCCAGTTTGACTCTGCAAAATTGCGGAACGCTTTTGAACAGGGAGTTAAGGCGATTGTCTTGTGTAATCCGTCCAACCCGACAGGAAAAGTGTTCACGCGTGAGGAACTGGAGGAGATTGCCCGGCTCGCGGTAGAATTTGACACGTTCGTGATTACGGATGAAGTCTACGAGCATATTGTGTACGAGCCGCATGTGCATACGTACATGGCCTCTCTGCCCGGCATGTTTGAGCGTACGCTGTCCTGCAGCTCGCTGTCCAAGACGTATTCGATCACCGGCTGGAGACTGGGGTACATTATCGGTCCGGCTCATGTTATTGAGGTCTGCCGCAAGGTGCATGATTTCCTCACTGTCGGAGCAGCTGCTCCCTTGCAGAAAGCGGCGGTGAAGGGGCTCGAAATGGACGACGCATATTATGAAGAGCTTACTAAAGTTTATGAGCGGAAGCGGACGCTGTTCCTGGACGGGCTGGACCGGATCGGTCTCAAGTATTACAAGCCCCAAGGGGCGTATTATGTACTGGTGGATATCAGCGAGTTCGGCGAGCCGGATGATTACAAGTTCTGCGAGTGGCTGGCAAAAGAGATTGGAGTGGCCGCTGTTCCGGGTTCAAGCTTTTTCCGGGAGGACGTGCGCCAGTATATCCGGTTTCATTTTGCCAAGAAGGAAGAGACGCTGGTCGAGGCGCTCAAACGGCTGGAAAAGCTTGAGGCTTACCGGGGCACGGAAATAACGAATTTAAAATAAATGAGAACGAGAGGAACAGACAAATGAACAAGATAAAAAAAGGGTTGGTCATTACACTGGTTGTTTCCCTGATGGGACTTCTGCTCGCCGCTTGCGGCGGCAATGAGAAAGCTGCGGATGGGGGCGCATCGGCGGAGACGAAGAAGGACATCAAGATTGGCGTGTCTCCCGGCCCTTATGGCGATATGATCACCAAAGCGATTGCTCCTTATATGGAAAAGCAGGGCTACAAGATTGAAGTCGTTCAATTTTCGGACTATGTGCAGCCGGACCAAGCGCTGGGCAGCGGAGAAATCGACGCCAATCTGATGCAGCACACGGTATATCTGACGAAATTCGCTGCGGACAACAAGCTGGACATCGGCAAGGTGATCTCGGTTCCGACAGCGGGCATGGGCGTATACTCCAACTCGGTAAAAAATATGGCGGACCTTCCGCACGGTGCCAAGGTAGCGATTGCCGTCGACGCTTCCAATCTGGCGCGCTCGCTGCGCTTCCTAAAGGCGCTCGGTTTGATTGACCTGAAAGCCGACGTGGACCCGACCAAAGCCACTGTGCATGACGTATCGGAAAATCCGCATAACCTGGAGTTTGTAACGATGGATGCAGCCCAAATCTCGCGCAGCCTGGACAGCGTGGCTATCGGTCTGATTCCCGGAAACTTTGCCATTGCGGCAAAGCTTGACCTCGCAAGCGCGCTCGCTGTCGAGAAGCTGACGGAGGATTACAAGAACGTCGTTGCGGTGCGGACTCCGGATATTGACGGCCAGCTGGGCAAGGATCTGAAAGCGGCGGTCGAGTCGGAAGAGTTCCATCAAGCGATTGAAGATGCGGACGGAATTTTCAAAGCTTTTGACAAACCGGAATGGTATACAACTAAATACAGCAAGTAATCAATCAGCTGGACAGCATGGCATGAACGGTGTTGATTGCAGGAAAGGGTGCTCGTAGTGATTGTTCTAGATAAAGTGAACGTGATCTTTAAGCAAAAGGGCCGGAGAATGCACGCGGTCAAAGAAGCGTCCATAACCGTAGGCAAAGGCGAAATCTTCGGGATTGTCGGGCCGAGCGGAGCCGGGAAGAGCACTTTGGTTAGGGTAATCAATCTCCTGCAGCCGCCCGCTTCCGGCCAAGTCATTGTAGGCGGTCAGGATATTACCCGGTTCAAAGGCGCCGCGCTGCGCAATGTTAGATTGAAAATAGGCATGATCTTTCAACACTTCAACTTGATCAGCGGAGCGACGGTGTACGACAACATTGCGTTCGCGCTCAAAGCGAACAATTATCCCAAGGAGAAGATTCGCGCCCGGGTGCTTGAACTGCTTGAGCAGGTCAATCTGTCGGACAAGGCCCAGGTGTATCCGGCCAATTTGAGCGGCGGGCAGAAGCAGCGGGTGGCGATTGCCCGTGCGCTCGCGAACGATCCGGAAATTCTGCTGTGCGACGAGGCGACCTCGGCGCTCGACCTGGAGAATACGGAAGAGATCATCCGGATTTTACGGCGCATCAACCGGGACAATCCGATTACGATTGTGTTTATTACGCATGAGATGGACGTGGCCCGGAAGCTATTTGACCGCATTGCGGTGATGGCGGAAGGTGAAATCGTAGAGGTCGGCGATACGTACCAAATCTTCACGGAACCTCAGCATCCTATGACCCAGTCTTTGGTTTCCCGGGTGCTGAATATTGAAGTGCCGGAGCATTTGGAACTAAAGGGTCAAGAGGAAATGCTGAAGATCACCTACACCGGCGAGCGGGCTTATGAACCGCTTATCAGTAAGGTGTCGAAGGAATTTGACGTGCTGGTCGATATTCTCCACGGCAAGATCGAATATATTCAAGGCAAACCGCTAGGTATTCTGCTTATCAAGCTGAGCGGGGACGCAGCGGAAATTGCCAGGGCCCGGGATTATATCTCCGGACAGGTGTTTAAAATTGAACGGATTTCCGCCGCAAAAGAAGGGGGAGAGCTGAATGGATAGCACCTGGGATATTTTGCAATTAGAGCTGCCCTCCGCGATTTGGGAAACGCTGATTATGATTGGCATTTCCTTAGCCGCTTCACTTGTGTTCGGATTGCTAATCGGTCTCATTCTGTATTTGTCTGCCAGCCCTCTGTTCTTTCCCAAACGGACGCTTAATGCGGTGATGGGCGTGCTGGTGAATGTAATCCGCTCCGTCCCTTTCGTCATTTTGCTCGTTCTTCTCATTCCATTGACCAAGTTGATCGTCAACACGACCATCGGGCCGGTGGCCGCTTCGGTTCCGCTCGCTTTTGCTTCCGTCGCGTTCTTCGCCCGGCTGGTGGAAGGGGCGTTCAGTGAAGTGGATAAAGGCGTGCTCGAAGCGGCTATTGCCACCGGAGCGGGCTTAGGTCTGATTTTGCGGAAGGTGCTGTTTGTGGAGGCGATGCCCGGCCTGATCCGGGCAACGACCGTGACGGTCATCAGTCTGATCGGTTATTCCGCGATGGCTGGCCTCGTCGGCGGCGGCGGGATCGGCGATTTGGCGATCCAGTATGGATATTACCGCTATGAGACGGGCGTGATGATCGCAACAGTCCTTCTGCTGATTGTCATTGTCCAGGGAGCGCAATTCGTCGGCGATTGGTGCGCCCGGGTATTTACCAGAAAGTAGAGGTGGGTTTCTTGCAGGAACTGTACAGCATTATTTCCGATCCGGGACGGATCAAGACGGAAGGAATCGCGGAAAAGTACGTTACGGATAATCTGGGACGCCTGCAGGGAACCTGCGACGCTCTGGTGTTTCCGGTCAGTACTGAAGAGGTCAGCGAAGTGATGAAATGGGCGTATGCGAACTCTGTTCAAGTGACGCCGCGCGGGGCGGGGACGAATCTCGTTGGTTCTACCGTTCCTGAGCATGGGGGGATCGTGCTAGACCTGTCCCTGATGAACCGGATTGTGGAACTGGACGAAGACACGCTGACGGTTACGGCCCAGCCGGGTGTCCTGCTTGCCGATCTGCAAGCCTATGTGGAGGCCCGAGGGCTGTTCTATCCGCCCGATCCCGGGGAGAAGCAGGCGACGATCGGCGGCAACATCAGCACCAACGCTGGCGGGATGCGAGCCGTCAAGTATGGCGTGACGCGGGATTATGTGCGCGGGCTGACAGCGGTTCTGCCAAGCGGCGAGGTGATTTACACCGGTGGCAAGGTGGTGAAGGACAGCTCGGGGCTGTCGCTCAAACATCTGCTTATCGGTTCGGAAGGCACGCTTGGCATCATCACCGAATGCGTATTGAAGCTTATTCCGAAGCCTGCGTTCGTAATGGGGGCGCTTGTGCCTTTTGACAGCTTGAAGACGGGGATTGACGCCGTGATCCGGCTCATTCACGAGAACGTGGGGCCAACCGCTATCGAGTTCATGGAACGCAAGGTGGTTGCCTTGGGCGAGCGGTTTATGGGAGTCACTTTTCCATATCCGGAGGCGTCGGCGTATATTCTGCTGTCCTTCGACGGCAACAGCGAAAGCGAGGTCCGCTCCAATGCGGAGCGCGCGCGTCAGACTGCCGTTCGGAATGGAGCGCTCGATTTTCTGCTGCTGGAGGATAAAGCGATCCTTGACGAGGTCTGGAAGGTTCGCGGAGCGCTCGTCAAGGCGGTAGAAGCGGTGTCCGAGCAGGAGCCGGTAGATATCGTCGTGCCGATCAACAAGACGGCGGATTTTATCGCTTACGCCAATGAAGTGGAGCAGGAAAGCGGCGTGCAGCTGATCAGCTTCGGCCATGCCGGAGACGGGAATGTGCATTTATGCGTCGTTCGCGGGGAGCGGGATGCAGAGGCTTGGCGGAACGATTTAAAAGCCGTCATGAGCCGCATCTACGGAAAAAGCCATGAGCTTGGCGGGTTAACGTCGGGCGAGCATGGAATCGGGCTGAGCAAGAAGCCTTATTTCCAGAAAGCGACGGACCCGGCGGTGATCGCCGCCATGAAGCAGATCAAGAATGCGCTTGATGACCGCCACATTTTGAATACGGGCAAGATTTTTTAAGGAAAAATAATAGGTTAAAGGGGAAGCACCGTCACCAGTTTTCAGGATGATTGTGCTTCTTTTTTTGTTGCAGCAGATAGTTGTGGCTTATTTTCGATCTATTGCTGTTTCCCCAGCAGATTCAGTTGCCAAGTCACCCCGAATTTATCGCCGACCCAGGCGAATTTATCGCTGAAAGGATATTTATCCAGAGGCATAAGCACCTGGCCCCCCTCGGACAGCTTTCCAAACAGATTATCGATCTCTTCCTCGGTCTCGCAATTGACATAGAGTGAAATGGCGGGTGTAAAAGTAAAGTCATGCGGCGTATTGCTGTCAATGCACATAAACTGCTGGCCATTCAGGGAGAAGATGGCGTGCACCACGCTTCCTTCCGCTCCTGCCTCGCCAGGTCCGTAGCGCTGAATATGCAGAATTTCCGACTGCTCGAACAAAGAAATGTAGAAGTTCATGGCTTCCTCGGCTTGTCCGGAAAACATTAGAAACGTCGAAATCTTTTGATTTTCCATACCTATCGCCCCTTTATCGAAATAAAAAAACAAACTCAGAAACGAACATACGTTCTTTACGGATCATTATTAATAAGTATCGGCGACTTGTCAAGACCTTAATCATATTCATGAAAATCGCATCCTCACCCTCTGTCCTAATTGTTAATAAAGGTGGATAATGGAATCGGGAGGAAAGCATGAAAAGGGATAATCAGAAATGGAGTGAGATTGGTTTATGATGAAGTTGACAACCTTTCTGCTGGAGTTGCTCCGCATGTGTCTCCTGTTTATTTTGGGCACGACCATCGCCTATGGAATGGAGCGGATTGTATTTACCACTTTTTTCAATCTGGAGATTGACGGCTGGTATACAACGCTAGGTAATTTCATCCTGCTGTTTGTTCTATACCGCAACTACTTTCAGTTCAGAGGATGGTATAAGTCGGCCCTCAATGTAAAGTTAAAAAGAAATACCACAATATTTCTAGTGGCTGCTTCAGCTGTATGTATTCTTGGCGTTCCTATCTTAACGCTGATTCGGCTTGGTTAGAATAAAGGAGGCTTAGTATGCAAGCAGATAAATTAAAACAAGGCGATGAGATACGGGTTATTGCACCATCTAGAAGCCTCAGTCTGATCCGGGTGGAGCAGAGGGAATTGGCAAAAAAGAAATTAGAGCAGTTGGGTTATCGGGTTACGTTCTCCAAATACTCCATGGACAGCGATGAATTCGATTCTTCCTCTGTAGAAGCAAGAATTGAAGATTTGCATGACGCATTTAGAGATCCGAAAGTAAAAGGGATTCTGACGGCTATCGGCGGCTTCAATAGTAACCAACTGCTTCCATACATAGATTATTCTCTGATAAAGTCCAATCCCAAGCGTCTATGCGGGTATTCGGATATTACAGCGATAAGCAGCGCGATTTACAGCCAGACCGGCTTGATCACCTATTCTGGACCGCATTTCTCTACATTTGGCATGCTACAGGGGAATGAGTACACGGTTGACTGTTTCAACCGACTTATGACCGGACATGAATCCATTCAGATCAGGCCCTCCGATTATTGGAGTGATGATGCTTGGTATGCGGATCAGGAGAGACGTACGTTTTTTCCTAATGAGGGACCCTATATAATTAACGAAGGAGATACGAGCGGCGTCATCATCGGCGGAAATTTGTGTACGCTCAATCTGCTGCAGGGAACCATGTTTATGCCTGATTTGGCGGGGGCGATTCTTTTTGTAGAAGATGATTATGAATCCTCACCGGCTACGTTCGATAGAGACCTGCAGTCGCTTATTCACCAGGCTGATTTTAACAAAGTGAAAGGACTAGTTATTGGGAGATTTCAACAGGCATCGCAAATGACCAGAGATCTATTAACAAAAATAATAAAAACGAAAAAAGAGCTGGTCTCTATTCCGGTCATTGCGGATGTGGACTTTGGCCACACAACACCGATGCTGACGTTTCCTATAGGCGGGCAGGCGAAGCTTAAAGCGGATGAAGGAAGGATAGATCTAATCATTTCTGAATCTATTCGCTAATATCGTTGCAAGAAGCAAATTTAGGAGGTTTATGCAGGTGACCGATTTAAAGCGGATTGGGCAAGGCAGAACCGCCGATATATTCGAATATTCGCATGATAAAGGCAGCCTACATTAAAGAATATCTTCGGGTAACCGGGTATGGTTATTCAACCATTGATGCGTGGATTTTACCGGCAGCGGCGGCCAGATTGGCCGAACGGATTCCGCAGGATGAGAAAGACGAGCTGTTATCTATCATCAGAGCCAGGTTAAAAACATTGGTATAAGCTTCATTGGATCGAAAGGAGATGCCTAAGATTGATTTATGTAATCAAATTTATCTACAGCTTTGTGCTGCCTCCGGGAATATTTGTTGTGCTGCTGGCGCTGCTGGCATTATGGTTGTTATGGAAAAAACAGCGCGGCCCGGCAGTGGTCCTGCTCTCCGTAACGCTGCTGCTGTATTTGACGTCGGTGCCGCTGATCGCGAACCCGCTGATGCGTAGTCTGGAATCGCGGTATGCCCAGCCGGAGCTGGAGCAGTTTCAGGGCGATTGTCTGGTGGTGCTCGGAGGCGGAGCAACGACAGGAACGCCCGACATTGATGGCGAAGGCAGCTTGGGCGGATCGGCGGCCAATCGGCTGGTTACTGCGGTTCGGCTGCATCGCCTGACGGGATTGCCGGTGCTGTTCAGCGGCGGGCAGGTTTTTGCCGATAGCGGCAACGAAGGCGATATCGCCCGCAGGCAGCTGATCGGACTGGGAGTGGATGAACGGAGTATTCTTATCGAGAACCGTTCGCTGAACACGGAGCAGAATGCCGAATTTACGGCTGCGCTCATGAAGGAGCACGGGCTGAGCCGCCCGGTGCTGGTCACTTCGGCATTTCATATGCCGCGGGCAGTTACGGAGTTCCGGCGAACCGGTATGGAGGTTCAGCCGTATCCGACCGATTACCATATAAGCGGCGGCGCCACAACGGCTTGGTATGCGGGCATGCTGGCGCCTAGCCCTGGTTCAATTGGAACGGTTGGAACGGCGCTGAAGGAATATCTCGGATTATTGGCTGCTGTGATCAAAGAAAAAATATAACGCGCGTTACAATTGATTCATGCTTTTCTGCTGGAAAATTGGATGTAGAACGGATAACAAGGAGAGAGATTGTACATGGAAAATACCGAACTGGTGCAGGTGGCGCCGGAGCATCCGGACCTGGCCCTGCTGATTGCACAGCTTGACCGCTATCTGTTTGAGCTCTACCCGCCGGAGGAAGTTTATCTCGTTGATTTCGAAGATCCTTACGTAAATGAAATTTATTTCATTGTTGCTTACCTGGACTCCCGTCCTGTCGGATGCGGAGCGATTAAGAAGCTGGACGAGGAGTACGTGGAGCTGAAGCGGTTCTTCGTGGAGCCGGAGTACCGGAACAAGGGAATCGCCTGGAGGATTGTGGAACGACTGGAAGAAGAGGCGGCCAGGCAGGGATATCAGGGAATCAAGCTGGAAACGGGGGATCAGCAGACGGAGGCCATCGGTTTCTATAAGAAGAACGGCTACGGCGAGATTGACCGGTTCGGAGAATACGCGGATTGCCCGTCCAGCCTGTGTTTTGAGAAGAGACTGTAAGATTGACTAAATTCGCCGAACGGGAAGGTGATCATTTGAATTTTTCGCATATTTTGTTTGATCTGGACGGAACGCTGACGGACCCGAAGATTGGCATAACCAAGTCCGTGCAGTACGCGCTTGCCAAGTTTGGGATTATCGAAGACAATTTGGATCGTTTGGAGCCGTTCATCGGGCCGCCGCTGGCTTATTCGTTTCAGGAGTTTTACGATTTTTCAGAGGAGGATGCCTGGCATGCCGTGCAGTATTACCGGGAGTATTTTGCGGACAAGGGCATTTTCGAAAATGAGCTGTACGCTGGCATTCCCGAGCTATTGAGCATGCTCACTCAGCGGCAGGCCGTTCTGATCGTAGCGACTTCGAAGCCGCTTGTGTTCGCTGAGAGGATATTGAAGCATTTTAAGCTGGAGCACTTTTTTCATGCGGTGGTCGGGAGCAACCTGGACGGAACGCTGTCGGATAAGAGTGAGATCATTCGGCATATCATTGAAAAAGAGAACCTGAACACAGCCAGCACCGTCATGATCGGTGACCGGAAGCATGACATTATCGGAGCGCATACCAACGGAATATCGTCGATTGGCATCTTGTACGGGTACGGCAGCGAAGCTGAGATGGAGGCTATTGGGCCGACGTATTGCATACGTACTGTGCAGGAACTATACGAAGCGTTTGCCTTAGCAGGGAAGGGGTCAGGCTTATTATGATTTCCATTAGAAAGATCGGCAAAGAAGATTTACCCGGGCTAAACGGCTTGTATGAGGAACTGACTGGGCACAAGAGCAATGAGGCCAAGCTGGCCAGCGTGTTCGAATCGCATCAAAATAATAACAACTACATACTGCTGGGCGCTTTTCAAGACGATATGCTGGCTGGTTCGCTGATGGGGATCATCTGCCAGGATTTTGTGGGAGAATGCAAGTCTTTTATGGTCATTGAGAACGTCGTTGTTTCGAGCCGTTTCAGAAGACAAGGTGTCGGTAGAATATTAATGCAGGAAATCGAGCGGGCGGCCAGGGAAAGAGATTGCACTTATATCATTTTTGTATCAGGCGGGCAGCGGACGGAAGCGCATAAGTTCTACGAAGAGTTAGGCTATAAGGAAGAGAATGCGGTGGGGTTTCGCAAGCATTTTTAAAGGAGCAGTGGAAAATGGAGGGGAATTGGAAGTTAGAGCTTGAACCGATTGAGGATAGCGATGTTGCAGCGTTGACGGAGATCATGACCCGGTCTTTTGATAATGACGCTTTGGTTTCGCTCGGTGAAGAAAAAGGCGGTCCGGAAGGCTATGACACAGAAGAATTTATAAGACGTTGGGCGCTGGAATCGCCTTCCGAATCTTTTAAAGTGCTGCTGGATGAGAGAATAGTGGGCGCTGTCATTATCTTCATTCATGAGAATAACGAAAATTTCCTGGGCAATTTATTTGTGGACCCGGCTTTGCAAAGTCATGGCGTCGGCTTGAGCATTTGGGAAGCAATAGAGAGGAAATACCCGGACACGAAAAAGTGGACAACGGAAACTCCAGGCTTTTCAAGGCGTAATCATCATTTTTATGTTAATAAATGCGGATTTAAAATCGTCCGAATCGAGAACGCCTGGGATGCCAAGGAAGCAAGTTATGTTTTGGAGAAGGAAATGAGCCCCAGATATTAAGGAAGGGCGGTAAAGAAATGCCGATCGACTTTCACGACTACAATAATCAATCCTTCACCCGGCAGCGTCTGGCAAGCGGCCAACCGATACAAGAACAGGATCGATGGACGGTGTGGATCGCGGAGAAATAATAAGAACGGCCGGAGGTGAATATGATCATGTCCAAGGATTTGCAGCCTGTTATATACCGCGAGTACATACCGACAGGGGAAGAATTTATCCGGTTAGTGGAAAGCGCTGGCTGGCAGGGGATAACGAAGAAGGGAAGCGGTCAGCTGGAAGCGGCTCTGCGCCAGAGTTGGCTCGTTGTTTCGGCATTTAAGGAGGATCGGCTGGTTGGAATGGGCCGGGTGATTTCGGATGGCATTTTTCAAGCGTTCATCTGTGATTTGATTATATTACCGGACGACCAGAGTAAGGGCATTGGTACAGGTATTCTAAGCAGATTGCTGAAAAAATGCAAAGAACAGGATATCCTGATGGTTCAATTGTTTGCGGCGGCGCATAAGTCCGGATTTTACAAAAAGTTTGGGTTTGAGGAACGCCCGGAGGCGGCGCCGGGGATGAGATGGGTCAGCAGAGACAGCGTATAGCATTTTAGGAGGTCAACCTTATTCAAATTCTTTTTATATGCAGTCGGAACAAATGGAGAAGCCTGACGGCGGAGAAGTTATTTGATGGACGCGGCGGTCATGAAATCAGATCGGCGGGGACGGAAGAGAACGCGAGGATAAAGGTAACCGCAGGACATATCGGCTGGGCGGATCTTATTTTTGTCATGGAAAAAAAGCATCTCCGAAGACTGAGCGCCAAGTTTCAAGCCGAAATCGCGTATAAACGGGTCATTTGTCTGGATATCGCGGACGACTACAGATTCATGGACAGCGATTTGATAGATATTTTGGAGTCAAGAGTGGGAGATTATGTGGAGTTTTAACAAAAAAACTGCGGGGTAAACCGTATGCCAATGTCGGAATATTATCAAAACCTGAGGAATAAAGTGGGCAAGGATTTACTGTTCATGCCTTCGGTCGCAGCAATTATTAGAAATGATCTTAATGAAATCTTATTTATACGCAAAAAGGGCGAAAGCATTTGGGGACTGCCTGCCGGTGCAATCGAAATAGGCGAAGCGCCTGCTGAAGCGGTAATCAGGGAAGTGTGTGAGGAAACAGGACTCATTGTTGTTCCTGACAAGATTGCTGGAGTTTTCGGAGGAAACAAGTATAGGTACGAATATAGTAATGGCCATAAAGTTGAATATCTGGCTATTGTCTTTGAGTGTCGTATAACAGAGGGGCTTCGCGGCGAGACCGATGGGGAAGTTGCGGAATTTCAATTTTATAAAGAGGATCAGATTCCTGAAATCGCAATCCCTTATCCAAGTGAGATATTTACTCGGCAAAAGAGTGAGGCAGCGATGTTTGATTTTAGAAAATGATTTTATATGCGAAGTGGGTGGAACGCTTGAAAAAAGTACTGGTTCATCTGTTAAAGATGGCAGTTCTGGTCGTTGTATTGCTGCTTGTGGGGTTTGCTGTCAGCAAGATTACCGAATACCGAAGTCAATATTACAAGTTCCCATTCCCCGATCAGCTTGTTTTTCTTTACCCCCTAATTCCCTCCCTTTCCGGTTTAGCTATCGGAGTTGAGACTTTACTTCGAGAACACAGCCGTAAAGGCCGCTGGACCTTTAACGGGTATCGGCTGATTTTTCTTGCTTTACCTGCCCTGTTGTTCTGTGTTTATCCGTATATGCCGTGGAAAATGGAGTGGCTGCCGAAGGGCGCAGTTTATTTGCTGCTGACTTCCGCTCAGATCAATGTAATCTCCGGTGTGCTGTTCGGATACTTTGTGATTACGAGTCTGGAGAAAAGGGATACTGGAATCATTTATCTAGATAAGGAGCGAAAAATATGAATCGTTGGGAATATCGGACGGTAAAATACAAGACGGGCGGCTTTCTGGGTGGCAAGCTGGATGAGGAGGACTTTGAGAATCTGTTGAACAGCTATGGAAATGACGGCTGGGAGCTTGTTTCCTGCTTTGATACCAGCATCAGTCAGGGTCAGACCCGGGATGTTGTGGCCATTTTCAAAAGACCGGTATGAGGCCATGGTTGATCTGTAGTGAACGATGATGCGCCAAGCCATTTTCCATATAGGTACTTCAATGCGAATTGAAGTACCTAGTGCTGAAACTTGGTGTCCGATCTGGAGTATAAGACAACCGACCCGTCAAAATTTTTAAGACGGACACACTCATCGGAGAACATTTGA
Organism: Paenibacillus durus ATCC 35681; assembly: GCF_000993825.1. NCBI lineage: Bacteria > Bacillati > Bacillota > Bacilli > Caryophanales > Paenibacillaceae > Paenibacillus > Paenibacillus durus. Next base: position 3,082,402 of record NZ_CP011114.1, on the reverse strand, counting down.
ACAAGACCTGCGCCTACGCGGGAATACATGCCGTCAGGACCGATCTGCAGAGCGAACACGTATTTTTGCGCCAGCGCGGCGGTGAAAAATTCAGCGTTTTTCATAATCGTATATGGCATGACTTTCCCTCCTGGATTTCTTGGACTAGCATATGGGAGCGCGTTAATTTGCTAAATTATACATCGGTGTTTCGCAAGTTTCAATAGGTTTTCAGTATGGTCACATTTATGAAAAAAAGGGAAGAAAAATAAAGCAGCGGCCGGCGCCAGAATGACGTTCGATCCGCTGCTTTTTCATACACGGCTGCTTTATGCTTTGCCGCTACCGCCTGGGCGTGAATCACGGTTCCCGGTCAGACTTTCCTCTACATTGTCCATAATGCCCCTGACGATATCTTCCACCTTGCCGGTCGACCCTTCCCTGTTCGACTGAGGGCTGTCGGGATCGGGAATCGGCTCCACGCCGCTTCCCTTGGGGTCTGTCAGCCTGCTCACATCCTCCATGGTATCTCATTCCTTTCTGCACAGGTCCGCTGATTAGGTTATGCAATACCGGTCTTTCTATGTACTGAGTAAACCGGATCAGGGAAATTGAGCACGACTTCATTGAACGATTTTCGGCACAAGGGAGAATCCTGAGATAGACACTTGATCTTAAGGAGATACAGGCACGAACGGGAAAATGTCCCTTTTATTTTCGAAAAAAAGGCCGTTCTGGAATGATAAGCGGGAAAAGCTCCGGTTTAATTCTCCAATTTCTTATGGCTTCGGCAAAATCACCTGAATAAAGCGGAGAAATTCCCTTCCAAGCTCTGTTTAAGCCGTTTTCAGATAAATAAGAGGGAGGAATTCCGTTTCATCCGTTCGCCCCCCTCTCATTTCCCGATCAACGTTGACATGCAGTGCAGACGGCAAATTTAGGATGAGAGCGGCTGAAATGCCTTGAAACAATCGCGGAAAATGCTATCGATCTTCGCGATTTCATCCGCGTTCAGCTTGACATCCAGCGTTGTGAGGTTGGCGAGAATTTGCGCCGGCTTCTTGGCGCCCGGATTAAGCGAATCGATTTCGTCCCGGGTCAAATACCAGGCGAGGACCAGATTAGCGATCTCCGTATCCTTCGACTTGGCGATTACTCGGAGCTGGTCGATATTGAAGTTGGAGACGCCGATCGCCCGGATTTTGCCCGCTTCCTTCAGGCGCTGCAGCGCGCCTACGGCTTCATCTTTGGGCGCATTCTCATCCGGAAAATGTATATAATATGTATAACCAAAAGTTGACGGGAAGCCGGGAAACGCGCGCAGCCCTCCCCCGCAGAAGGGGGAGGGCTGCCGTATTAGGATGGAGCAATTACCTAAATGCTAGAGCACATGTTGCTGCCGCAGGAAGCTAGGATTGAAATGTGGACAACGCTTTCAATTTCCAGGCGACAACCTCTTTGAAAATGTCTTTAATACTCAAGTCTAAGCGCTTACTTTGGATTTTGAGAATGTCTTCCGATGTTACGGTTACCTTCCTTCCGTAAACCGTAACCTCCCATTCATAGCCGGAGCCGGAAGTTTTCCTTACCACGGACATTTCGTAAGAAGCTTGGCGCGCCTCATCACTAATTGCCTGAACATCCCGTGATAAACGTTCGAGTCTTTCTGCAGTAGCATTGTGAAATAAGAGAACCATAATTGCCCCTCCTAATAGTAGTTTAGCAGCATAACCTTGTCGACCAGCGATTGTACATTACTGACTTCAAAAGTGTATGTTTTGTAATGTATATATAGTATGATACTGGAACTTGCGGCAGGAGTGAAGAGATGTTTTTGTCGTAATCATTCGAATCCCCAAAATAGCCGCATGGTCCTAAACCGCTTCGTATTTATCTTCATGTAAAACGTTTACAACCTTGAATTTACTTGAGATTTTAGATATCAAATTTGTATATCATACTGTATGTCGACAAATTGCTTACTTACGTTATTAAACAGGAGAACCTTTGTCGAAACATCCGGCAGGCCGCTCTTGGTTTACCGGCTGCATTTCCTGTTGTGTCTTGCTCATTTGTAATTTAATATTAATTCAATAATGCTGCAGGAAGGAGCCGGCATCGTGGCTAAGCAGAAATATTATGTGGTATGGGAGGGACGGAAGCCGGGAGTGTACGCAACTTGGGCGGAATGCAAGCGGCAGACGGACCAATTTACGGGAGCAAAATACAAATCCTATGAGTCGAAGGCTGCGGCTGAGGAAGCGTTCCGGGCAGGCTGGAAAGGCAACTGGGGGAACACGGGGTCTGAAAAAGGACGCGCAGCCGGCGGATCTCAGGAAAGCTATACTTCCAAGCGGACGGGCGCGCGGACAGCGGCGGAACCCATCGATTATGACAGCATCTCGGTTGATGTGGGAACTAGGGGAAACCCCGGTCCTATCGAATATAAAGGGGTAGACACACGGACAGGGGAGGTCATCTTCTCCTGCGGTCCGATTAGCAAGGGCACGAATAATCTCGGAGAATTTCTGGCTATTGTGCATGCCCTTGCGTTTCTGCAGAAAGAAGGCAGCGGCAAGACGGTATACAGTGATTCGGTCAACGCAATGAAATGGGTCAGAGAGAAAAAGGTTTCAACCACCCTTCCCCGGGACCATACGACGGAGGAGATCTGGGGACTCATCGACCGGGCGGAGAACTGGCTTCAGACGCATACATACGATAACAAGGTGCTGAAGTGGCAGACCCGGCTGTGGGGAGAGATCAAAGCGGACTACGGAAGAAAATAAGAGAGAAGCGCTCCCTGCATCCCAGTAGGGAACGAATCCATTACTTGGGGAGATATGGGAGGGGAACCGTATGATATTTAGCAATGATTGGGACGAGGTATTGCATGAAGAGACGCAGAAGCCGTATTTTCAGGAGCTGCGCTATACACTGGCGAGGGAGTACAAGCAGTATACGGTGTATCCGCCGAAGGAACTGCTGTTCTCTGCACTGAAGCTAACGGCCTACAGCGGGACGAGGGTCGTCATTCTGGGGCAAGATCCTTATCACGGCGCGGGACAAGCCCATGGGCTTAGCTTTTCGGTGAAGCCCGGTGTGAGGATTCCGCCGTCCCTGCGCAATATTTATGCAGAGCTGGCCGATGATGTCGGTTCCGTTAGTCCGAATCACGGGTCTCTGCTGCATTGGTCGGAGCAGGGGGTGCTGCTGCTCAATGCGGTTCTGACCGTGCGCGAGGGCCAGCCGGGTTCGCATAAAGGAATGGGCTGGGAACGTTTTACGGACGCTATTATGGAGAAACTGAACGAAAGGGAAACGCCGCTGGTCTTTATATTATGGGGCAGCCATGCCCAGCAGAAGGGCGCTTACATCGACCAGAGCCGTCATAAAGTAATCCGGTCGGCGCACCCGAGTCCGTTCTCGGCTCACCGGGGATTTCTCGGCAGCAAGCCGTTCTCGCAGACCAATCAATTTTTGAATGCACATGGTCTGGAACCTATCCATTGGACCATACCGAATTAATAGGACGGGTAAGGCAGAAGGAGGCGTTGGAATGAGACATTGGGTAGGCAAGCCGGTTATTGCGTATCTAGGAAAGCCTCCTTACATCACGCTGAGAGGTGTGCTCCGCAAATGGGACAGCGCTGCGGGGCGCGTTGTGATCGGGCATCATGAAGCCGGAATCCCTATCCGGGATATTGCGATTATCAAGGCGCTCGCTCCCAAAGAAAGAGCGCTCCCCCCGGTCCTTCATTCCGTCGGCTATATTTTGAAAGACCGGCTGCAGTTCGATAATGCCGTCTATTTCAAGTCGGCGGTCACGGTCTGGAAGGGTGATCGGCTGATTGCGCTTAATACCACCCTTGGTTCCCATACGAAGGGATCGGTTACTTTAGAGGACGGAAGAACGCTGATGAAAGGGACGCATCTGTTTGTCGTCCGCTCGCTAAGAGGCTAGAGCGCGGCTTAAGCCGGCAACCTCAAAGAGCCTTGTCTGCGAATCATGCAGGCAGGGCTCTTTTTACAGTATTGGAACAGGCCTCCATTACGTTTCGTTCGTCCGCTCCGCAACGATAATTTCGTATACCCGCAGAAAAATAATTTTGACGGTCATATAGACCGGCAGCGCGATCAGCACACCGATAATACCGTAGAATTCTCCGCCGATAAGTACAAGGATTACCGTAGTCAGCGGATGGATATCCAGAGATTTGCCATAAATGATCGGCGTGAGCAGGTTATCCTGAATTTGCTGCGAGACGACGATAACGACCAGAGACCACAAGGCGGTCATGGGTGATTCAATAAAACTGACAATGACGACGGGAATCGAGGCAAGGATGGCGCCGACATAGGGAATAAAGTTCAGCGGAACCGATACGAGGGCAAGCAGCAGGGCATACGGCAAACCGATCACAAGAAATCCAATGAACAGGGTGAGGCCCAGAATCAGATTCAGAATTACCCGCGTAACGATGAAGCTGCTGAGCGCCGAATCGACTTGCTCCAGTGTCTCCTGACCTTCACTGCGGTATTTTCGCGGGACCAGGCCGAGCAGAATAGGGGGCAGCTTATGGCTGTCTTTCAGCATATAGTACAAAATAATCGGCAGTGTGGCCACAACGACGACAATATTGGAGATGACAGTAATCAGATTGCTGATGGAGTTCGACACCCAGGTTACCGCGTTTTGCAGGTATTCGGTCAGCCGGACGGTCAGATCCGATTCTCCGCGGAAGAACCGCGCAAATAAAGGGTCCTCACGCAGACGGTCAAACTGGGTCTGGATATCCTGGACAAGATACGGGGCATTTCGGATAAAATTCTGGATTTGTTCCTGCAGCGTCGGCCAGACGGCGACCCAGAAAATAGCGAACAGAGCAATAAATACGGCATAGATGAGCAAAATGGCGATCGGGCGCTTGAGCTTTCTTTTTTCCAGATAATTGACCAGCGGGCGAAGCAAATAATACATGAACCCCGAGAGCATCATCGGCACGAGCAGAAGATTAATGATGGTTCCAATAGGCGAGAATAGAACGATAACCTTGGAGCCGAGATAAAGGATAAGCAGAAGAAATATGATTCCAAGCGTGGTACGAAAAAACTTGTTCTGCAGCAGCAATGGCCGCACCTCCTAATTTGTACCGAATAGTATGTATGGCGGCTTCACTACTATGCCGACTCTACTTAATAGTTAAACCCGATTCCAGGTTTGTAACCGCCGGGTACAATTCAGGAAAGGAATGGCGGACATGCCAAACAAGCTGTCTCCCCGAATGAATCGAACTGGAGGACAGCCTTGCTTTCATCTTTATTTTGTTTTCCTCTTTTTTTCAGCCTGAGTCGTTTCCTTTCCTTTTACGAGGGACAAGAAAAAGAAGAAATCGCCCAAAGCGCTCAGCGCCGCAGCGATGATGGCGTAATCTTCTGCGGACAGTTCCTCTTCCTGGGGGAGGCGTTGGATGTTTTTATTATTTGCCATCTTCTCTCACCCGCTTCATCTGGTCGTATGCTACAAAGTATGCTGCAAAGAGCAAAGACGGAATAGGCGGGGAGGGATGTATTTTCCAGGCTTCTTGAGCAGGAAGGTGCATATTGATTATACTTGATTAATCGAACAATCACTGGCTAAAGGAGAATTATGGGATGATACTGCATAAAGGGGAGATTTTATTCAGGCAGGGAGATGGCTGTGATACGCTGTACCATATCAAGAGCGGTCTATTCAAAGTGACAAGGCTTCACGAGAATGGGAATATCGTGCTGTTCAACATTCTTTATCCCGGCGAGACGGTGCCTCATCATTCGCTTATCTCACCTAAAGAGGCTCATGGGACGGCCACTGCGCTGATGAGCAGTGAAGTAGAGTATATCCCGGCGCCGGAATGGTACCGCCAGCTTCGCGAGGAGCCCGGTAAAGCGATGGAGGTGGCCCTTCTGCTGCAGGAGAAGGTAAGGTTCATGCAGACCCGGCTGGATCATCTTACGGTCGGGGCGCCTGCCGAGAGGCTGGAGCTGCTGATCGGATGGCTGCGCGATTATTCGCATGGGGTCCCATTGACCGACCTGCTGACCCAGGAAGAGATCGGACAGCTGATCGGCGTCCGCAGGGAGACGGTGAACAGGCTGCTGCGCAGCTGAGCTTGTACTTTTTTCTGGAAAAACTTGTCTTCTTGTTTGGAAATGGCTTATTCTGTGGTATACTGGAATCAGTATTCAAAACAAAATCGAAAGGATCAGGATACCATGTGTCCCCGAAGGACGATTCCCCAAAGGACGATTTGGAAACGTTATGATCTATCTTATACTTAGCTTCCTTGTAGAAGGTGTGTGCACAGTCAGTTGACAACCAGCCGCCTCTACGAAGGAAGGGAATAGGTATGCGAAGGAGAAAGACAACCGGTTCACCCCGTCGTAGAGGTTGGTGGGACGTCTAGCCGCCATTTACGATAAGGGGAGCCTGTATGAGGAACCATAACAGCGGTGTTCGTCTGCCGCTACAATTAACGATTAATTTGCTCGGAACGTTGCTGCTTAGCTTTACTTACTATCACATCAATTATCAGAATCATCTGACCGAGGGCGGGTTCGTAGGGCTGTCGCTGCTCGGCAAGTATGTTCTGGGACTGTCGCCTTCCGTCACCGTGCTGCTGCTTGATCTTCCGGTTTTGCTCGCAGCCTTGGTGCTCAAAGGAAAGGGATTTGTCTGCAACACATTCATTTCCATAGGCTCGTTCACTGTGTTCTACGGACTAATGGAGCGCTATTCCGGACTGGTGCTTAATTTCCATGACAATCTGGCGCTGGCAGCGCTGCTATCCGGACTGCTGACGGGGATTGGCGCGGGACTGGTGCTGCGATGCGGAGGCGCTAGCGGCGGAGACGACATCTTATCGCTGCTGATCAGCGAATGGAAGGGGATCAAGGTCGGCACTGTGTTCATTATTATGGACATTTTCGTGCTGCTGCTGTCACTCTTCTATATGCCGCTCAGAGAAACGATGTATACGGCGATGGCGGTGATCGTGGCCGGGCAGGTTATCACGTTGACAACTTCGCTTGGCAAGCCGAAACGCGGAAAGAACAAGCTGCAGGTTCAGCCTGCGCTTGTGGGCCGTAAAGAAGCCGCTGCCACGGGAAAATTATAAGAATCAATTGAAGTCAGCCGAAACCGGCTGGCTTTCTCTACGTATAGAAGTTGTAAGGATGCCAATCCTGTAGCTATACAGTATCCGAATAAAAGGAGGAAACAGCATGCTTAGGAGACTGATCGACAAACTCATTCACTCCGTCGGACACTCGAAACACGAAAGACACGGAGCTTCTTCCGATGCTTACCGGAGACCGATGCATTACGGAAATTCCTCAAGCCGCAGACCCGGTTACGGGAGCGGTCACGGCCACGGTTATTACAAGAACAGATATGGAAGTTCAAGCTGAAATTTCGCTTCTTAAAATGTAGTAAATAAGAAACGGATGCTAACCCTAATTTAGGGAGGCATCCGTTTCTTGTTATTCATTCAGGTCGGCTAGGAGTCCAGTACGGATAATGCCTGCCGGGCATCCCGAATGAACTCCCGCGTCTTTGCGTATGGATTCGATTCCTCGTCAAGCAGTCTCAGCAGTATGCGCTGCACGCCCGCCGTAAGCTCCAACTCTTCGGACCAGCTTCGCTCGGCGCCGCCAGGCGTGGGAGTATAGCCGGAATACAGCATAAACAGCATAAGATGTCCGATGTCATGCAAATCCGATTGTATAGACGCGGGCATGCGCTTTGGCAGTCCGTCCTTGTCCCGCTCCGCTTCTCCATTATTACATAGGGAGTCGTCTTCAATCCGCCGGGCCAGACCGAAATCGATTAAGTAAATATCATTTCCCCGGAGAATGATGTTGGGAATGCGGAGATCAAGGTGCACGAAGCCGCGTTCATGCACATGGTTCACCCGTTCCATCAAGCTCAAGACGAAGCGAAGGGTGTCTTGTTCCCGAAATATGCATCCCTGCTCGAAAATCAGCTGTTCCAATGTGTAACCCTCAATATAATCAGTAACCAGCCAAGCAGAGCCGTTCTCCTCAAAATAATCTCTGCAGGCCGGGATATAGGGATGATCCAGCTGCTTAAGGATATCCCGTTCCCGCTTCAGCATCTGCTTTCCAGCATCCCGTTTGCTCGGTTTGGCCTGTTTGACGGCCACTTGGCGTCCCTCCCGCTTATCCAGGCAGCGGTAAGCCAGTCCGTAGCTTCCCATGCCGATCCGGGAGAGCACCTCGTAACGCTGCCCGATCAGCTCCCCTTGCTCCCTGGGATAATCCTTCCAGGCGGATATGAATGCGCGCAGGCGTGCAAGCAATGGACATCCTCCCAACATTATTCCGTCATGTGAAATCTATTCCTTCATTATTGCATATGTACCCGGGGCGTTCGCAAGTCTGGAAGTCAAATGGAAGAGGGTGCTGTTAGAGCTTCTGACCCTGAAAAATAGGGCTGCAAGTTTCAGAAATAACATACAGTGTTTAAGCTACAGTATAAAGAAAAAATAGTACAAATCTAATCATTGAGGAGGCGTAAGCTTGGATCTGCTAGCCATTATTAAAGCCATCGTACTTGGTCTGGTCGAAGGCCTGACCGAATTCGCTCCGGTATCTTCTACAGGGCACATGATTATTGTCGATGATATGTGGTTGAAATCGCAGGAGTTTCTCGGAAAATACACGGCTAATACATTTAAAGTCGTGATTCAGCTTGGTTCAATTCTTGCGGTTGTCGTCATTTTCAGGAATCGTTTTATTGATTTGCTCGGACTGAAACGCTTTAGCAAGGGATCGCTTGAACCGGTCCCGGACGACCAGCCGCAGGTAGAGACCGGGGGCCGTCTGAAGCTTGGGCAAGTTATTGCGGGTCTCATTCCTGCCGGTCTGCTCGGAATGTTATTCGAAGATTATATTGATGAATATCTGTTCTCGACATCAACCGTGCTGATCGGTCTGGTAATTGGCGCCCTATTTATGATTTGCGCGGATTTATTTGCTCCGAAGCGCGCCAGGACGCAAAGTGTTGACCAGATTACATATGGGCAAGCGCTTGCGGTGGGGCTAATCCAGTGTGTCTCGCTCTGGCCCGGCTTCTCCCGCTCCGGCTCGACGATTTCGGGAGGCGTCCTGCTTGGCCTGAGCCACCGGGCCGCCGCCGACTTCACCTTTATTATGGCTGTGCCGATCATGGCCGGCGCAAGCCTGATCTCGCTTTACAAGAACTGGCAGTATTTTACGCTGGATGCGCTGCCGTTCTTTATCGCCGGGTTTATCAGCGCTTTCGTGTTCGCGCTGCTGTCGATGCGGTTCTTTCTGAAGCTGATCAACCGGATCAAGCTGCTGCCATTCGCCATCTACCGCATTGTGCTGGCCGCCGTCGTTTATATTATTTTCTTTTAACCGGTTATCAGGTTTCGATATAACCAGAATCCCTATCTCCTATTGCGGGCCGCAGGGTCTTGCCGTAACATAAATGTTGTACTCATTAACCAATCCAACATTCACAAAATAACGGAAACAGGTGCTTGCCGGAATAGAGAATTCCGGAGCTTAAAAGGGAAGCTCGGTGCAAAGCCGACGCGGTCCCGCCACTGTAACGGAAGAGTTCTTCAGCCATCTTATGCCACTGTCAGCCCGGCGCTGACGGGAAGGCCGCTGATGACGATGACGCCGCAGCCAGGAGACCTGCCTGTTTCGACGCACTGCTGTACCTACGGGAGATAGGGAGGTGTTAGATCGCAAACGTGAGATTAACGTAGGCGTCTTTCCTCTTGGGCTTTTAAGGAAGGACGCCTTTTTGTTGGATCGTTTATGCGAAATAGGAAGCGGGCCTTCCAAGGGGATAAGATTTCACTTCCTTAAACAACGGTATATGATGTTTTTTTGAAAGATTACGGCAGGACAAGTCGAATAGGAGGAACATGGAAATGACAACTCAGGCAAGAACAAGCAATCTCGGATATCCAAGAATCGGCGTGAACCGGGAATGGAAAAAAGCGCTGGAGTCTTACTGGGCGGGACGGATTAGCGAGGAACAGCTGCATGCGGAAATGGATCGCATTCAGCTGGGAAATCTGCGTAAGCAGCAGGAGGCGGGCATCGATCTGATTCCCGTGGGAGATTTCACGTATTACGATCATGTGCTGGATACGGCCGTCATGTTCGGTATTGTGCCTCCCAGGTACCGGTATGAGGGAGGGCCTGCCGGACTGGATTTGTATTTTGCCTTGGCCCGCGGCAATTCCCGGGCGGCGGCATGCGAGATGACGAAATGGTTCAATACGAATTACCACTACATCGTGCCGGAGATCGGGGATCTTAAGCCTGTTCTAACGGAGAACAAACCGCTTGCCGCGTACCGGTTCGCCAAATCGCAGGCGGGCATTGACGGCAAGCCCGTGGTCATTGGACTCTATACGTTCCTGAAGCTGTCCAAGGGCTTTGCCCTTTCGGAAATCCGCAGTGTGGCGCAGCGCTTTCTGCCGGTCTATGTGCAGCTGCTGCAGGAGCTGGAGCGGGAGGGGGCGGCTTGGGTTCAAATAGACGAGCCTGCGGTAGTGACCGGGCTTCAGGAAGAGGATATTGAGCTTCTAAGCGAGATTTACGGCGCGCTTCATTCCGCTGTTCCGGGACTCTCCATTATGCTGCAGACGTATTTCGAGTCTGCCGAGCCGCTTGAAGCGCTGCTGAAGCTGCCAGTGCAGGGCATCGGACTCGATTTTGTACACGACGGCGGGGGCAATCTGGAAGCGATCGAGCGTCTGGGCTGGCCGGAGGACAAGACGCTTGGAGCCGGAGTGATTGACGGGCGCGGGATTTGGCGCTGCGACCCGGATGACAAGCTGGCGCTGGCTCAGCGGCTCGCTGCCCTCGTCCCGGCGGGCAAGCTGATTTTGCAGCCGTCCAGCAGCCTGCTGCATGTGCCTGTGACGGTGCGCAGCGAGGAGAAGTTGAGGCCGGAGGTGCGCAGCGCGCTGGCCTTCGCCGATGAGAAGCTGGCAGAGCTTGCGCTGCTGAAACGGGCGCTGCTTGAGGGGCGCGTCGCCGCCGGGGCTTCGTTAGCCGAGGCGCAGGCTGCGCTGGCCGCCTTCCGCAAGCTGCCCGAGCGCAGCCGCGCGGATGTGGCGGAGCTTGAACGCGGCCTGGCGGAGCTGCCCGATCGGCGAAGCCCGGCCTATGCCGAGCGGGCGAAGCGCCAGCAGGATAAGTGGCGCCTGCCGCTGCTGCCGACAACGACAATCGGCAGCTTTCCGCAGACGCCGGAGGTCCGGCAGGCGCGGCTCAAATGGCGCAAGGGCGAGCTGAGCCAGGAAGTCTATGATGATTTTATCCGCCGGCAAATTGCGGACGCCATCGCTCTTCAGGAGAAGATTGGTCTGGATGTTCTGGTGCACGGCGAATTTGAACGAACCGATATGGTGGAGTTCTTCGGGGAGAAGCTGGATGGATTTCTGTTCACGCAGAATGGCTGGGTGCAATCCTACGGTTCCCGCTGCGTCAAGCCGCCGGTGATCTACGCCGATGTCGCTTTCACCGAACCGATGACCGTCAAGGAAAGCGTCTATGCGCAGTCTTTGACGAAGCTTCCGGTAAAGGGCATGCTGACCGGGCCGGTCACGATTCTGAACTGGTCCTTCGTGCGCGACGATCTAAGCCGGGAGCGGGTAGCGAACCAGATTGCGCTCGCGCTGCGGCAGGAGGTGCTGGCGCTCGAAAGCGCCGGGGTGGAGATGATCCAGGTGGACGAGCCGGCGGTGCGCGAAGGACTTTCACTCAAGGAGAAGGACCGCAGGCATTATCTGGACTGGGCTGTAAAAGCTTTCCGGATTTCCACGAATCTCGTCCGGGACACGACGCAAATCCATACCCATATGTGCTATTGCGAATTTGGCGATATGATCGATTCCATTTCCGATATGGATGCGGATGTTATTTCGATTGAGACTTCGCGCAGCCATGGCGAGCTAATTGCAAGCTTTGAGAAAATGGAATACGACAAAGGGATCGGCCTTGGAGTATATGACATCCATAGCCCGCGGGTTCCGGCGGTGGAAGAAATGAAGACCGGCATCGACCGGGCGCTGCGGGTGCTGCATCCGGAGCAGTTCTGGATCAATCCGGACTGCGGACTGAAGACGCGGGGCTGGAACGAGACGGAGGCATCGCTGCGAAATATGGTGGCGGCTGCTGAGGATGCCAGAAAGAAAGCTCGGGCGACTCAGCCGTAACTTGCGAAAGATCGGCTTATAAAGAATAAACCGGGAATCCGATCCCGGTTTATTGCTTTTTATATCCATACCCTATTTCTTTTTAAACGTGTCGCAATCTGTTTCTTCGGAGCGGGAAGCTTGTCTCACATTGTTGAAAGCAATGAAGATTGACTCGGCATTACACTTGTTTTCATTGGCCCAATAAGTACAGGTGTTCACTTCGCAAAGCACATCTTTTGCCATAAAGTATTCACCTCCTAACGTTAGTAGGTTTTCCTCATACCTCTTGATTTATACCAAGCGATCATTCCAGTGATCTGGCAGGCCCCCATTGAACCCTTCCGTTGAAGCCGCTAAAGAAAGATTCGTACTCCGCAACCTTTCAGGGTCTGGAAACGTCTGGAGATTAAATATCAGACAGCAGATAAATTGGGGGGATTCGGATGTTGAAGCGAAGTCTGTATTACATGGTAACGGTGCTGTTGCTGTTGTCTTTCATGCTGGTTGGCTGCAGTTCGGGCGGCAGCGCCGGGAGCGCGGATAAGGCTGCAAATTCCATGATGAACAAAAGCGTCTCATTTGATTCGAACGCGGTCAGCGAGGGGGCTCCCATCGCCGCCGGTCTTGCAGATTCAGCCAAAACCGCGCAAGACAGCGGATCGGGGAGCGGTAAAGAGCTTGCAAGCGACTCCCCCGCAGAACAAACCGTCAGCAGCTCCGGCGGTTTCGCGTCCGGCGATGTAGCCGCTGGGCTGAACAAGAAACTGATCTACCATGCCAATCTCAACATGGAAGTGGAAAATTACGAGAAAGCGCAGACGGAAGTGCGAAATATGATCAATCTCGCCCGGGGCTACATTCTCGGATTCACGGAAACGATGACTGGTTCCGAGCATGGCGGCACGTTTGTCGTGAAGGTGCCTGCTTCCGGCTTCTCTTCTTTTCTGGATAGTCTGGAGAAAGTCAAGCATGAATCGCTCCAGCGCAGCATCGAGGGTCAGGACGTTTCTGAAGAGTATGTCGACCTTGAAGCGCGCCTGAAGGCGAAGCAGCTGCTGGAATCCCAGTATGTCGAATTTATGAAACAGGCGACCAAAGCCACGGATCTTGTGTCGTTTGCCAACGAGCTTGGCAAGGTTCAGGAGGAGATTGAGCAGATCAAGGGAAGAATGCGCTATATCGATCAAAATGTACTGTACTCGACGGTGGAGCTGCGACTGTATCAGCCGGACGAGAGTACCTTAAATATGCGTAAGGAAGAGCCGCAATCGCTATTTGGCAGAGCCTCTGACGCGCTGCGCGGAACCCTAAATGCCATCGCCAAGGGATTAGAGGGGATCTTTATCTTCCTGGCCGGGGCGTTGCCGGTACTGATCGGAGCCGGTCTCATTCTGGCCGCGCTGCTCTGGGTCCGCCGCTCAAGACGCCATCGCCGCCGCGAAGAGGCTTCGCAGCTGATTCGGGAAGCCAATCGGCGTAAAGAAGAGGGGGCATACGGAGGAACGGCCGGACAAAGCCGGAAGGACGGGGAAGATGAGCCCGGAGATGTGCCGCAGGCGCTGGAACCGCCGGAAGACAAGTAAGAGAACAAGCCTCTGGGGCGGGCGAGAAACCCGTTCAGAGGCTTTTGTTACATTCCCGCTTTATAGGGAAAGCGTTCTATTGAAATAAGACGCGGTATTCGCCATAACCTTCCTGTTCAAGATTCTCCTTCGGAACGAAGCGCAGCGCGGCGGAATTGATGCAGTAGCGAAGACCATCCGGGCCCGGTCCGTCATTAAAAACATGGCCGAGATGTGAATCCGCTTCTCTGCTGCGTACTTCCGTGCGGATCATCAAGTGGCTGAGATCGGTCTTTTCTTTCACTGAATAGTCGCGGAGCGGGCGGGTGAAGCTGGGCCAGCCGCAGCCGGAATCATATTTATCCCTGGAACTAAAAAGCGGCTCTCCGGACACGATGTCCACATAAATGCCTTCTCCGTGATGATCCCAAAATTCATTTTGAAACGGGGATTCCGTGGCATTATTCTGTGTGACCTCGTATTGCAGTGGCGTAAGCCGCTGCTTCAGACTTTGCTTGTCCTCTTTATGCGGCCAATGGCTCTCAATAAAGGCTTCCCGGCCGGAGGCTTTTCGGTAGCGTTTATAGTGGCCCGGATTTTTGCGGTGATAGCCCTGATGATATTCTTCCGCAGGATAGAAGACCCCGGCCGGAACAATAGGCGTCACAATCGGACCCGAGAAGCGGCCGCTGTGCTGGGTTGCGAGCTTGGATGCCTCGGCTTCCTTGCGCTGCTCCTCATTGTGATAGAAGATCGCCGTCCGGTAGGAGGAGCCTCGGTCATGGAACTGGCCGCCTTCATCCGTCGGATCAATCTGCTGCCAGAACAGCTCAAGCAGCTTACTGTATGGAAAAATATCGGGATCGAATGTAATTTGCACGGCTTCCGCATGGCCCGTCGTTTCGGAGCAGACTTCTTCGTAAGTCGGATTGACCGTATGCCCTCCGGTATAGCCGGAGACGACGTCGATAATGCCGGGCAGCTCCTCGAACGGGGAGACCATACACCAGAAGCAGCCGCCAGCGAATGTCGCTTTTTCGGTGCGGGAGCCTGCTCGGTTAGTCGGATTGTCAGTCATAGTTGTCCCTCCTGTCAAATGAAGCAATTAAATAGACCACAATTTAATTATAAACCATCTAAGTGCGTTGTGCCAACAAGCCGTAAAGCTTCAGGCTGAACGTTTGTTCCGGTGTCTGCCGCCTTTTAGTAGAAGGCCGAACAATAGAAGCGCCGCAATGTACAGCGCGGCGGCTATTCCGGCGGCTGCGGGATGCTCCCGGGCGCTGCCGCCGAGAAAGGCAAAGAGCGCGATGCCCGGGATTTTGCCCAGACCTGAAGCAAGGATAAAGCTCCAGAAGGGCAGCCCGGCTGCGGCGGCATACACATTGACCGCCGATTGCGGGATAATCGGCAGCAGGCGGGCTGCAACTACCGAAGCGAAGGGCCGCCGCTGAACGGCAGCCGTGAATTTGTCCAGCGCCGGGATCGAAGACAAATAAGCGCGTCCTTTTTCCGGAAACAGCCATTTGACGCCGCCGAACATCAGCGCTGCGGCCGCCGTTGTCGCCAGCCAGCACATCACTCCGCCCGCTAGACTTCCGTAAACATATCCGAACAGTCCGATAACGGCTTTGTACGGCACGACCGGGAACATAGCCAGCGCGGCCGCTGCCAGGATCGAGAGCAGAGCATGCCCGTCCTGGCCCAGCCAGGCCAGAATGGTATATCTGTAGATAAACGCGGCGCCCAAGCCCGAAACATAACACAGCGCCAGCAGCCATTTTCTCATTGTAATATGTCCTTTCCGATTCATCTTCACCCATCATACTGAAA
The DNA here is from genome assembly GCF_000993825.1 of Paenibacillus durus ATCC 35681. Classification (NCBI taxonomy): domain Bacteria; kingdom Bacillati; phylum Bacillota; class Bacilli; order Caryophanales; family Paenibacillaceae; genus Paenibacillus; species Paenibacillus durus. The sequence goes on along the minus strand of NZ_CP011114.1, from coordinate 3,066,777 downwards.
AAAATTGAAGAATAGAAGAAAACTCATTTGTCGGATTGACTCCGCAGGGTATAATAGTTCATTAGATATGAAGCGGCAGCTTCTGCAAGGGGAGAAACTTGTACAGAACAGCTAGAAAGGGGGAGAGAGAATGGACGATTACCGTAAATCGGTGGAAGACCAAATTGTGGAAAGCTATAGGCGCGATGAAGAAATGATGATCCTCGTATTCGCCCAATGGTGCGTAAATAACGGTCTTGATCCGGAAGTCCTCTATTTGCAGGCTTACCCGCAGCAGCAGGGCAATGAACAGCTTGCCAGAGCACTTGCGCTGACTGTGCCGGCGGACGAGTCCGGTTTTATATCAGATGATACGGTGCTCGGAGTGCTTTCGTTATATGGAAACGACGACCTGGCTTTTGTTATCACGGAGGCGATAGCGGCAAGAGCGCAGGGGGAACGCGGCCGGTAGCGGCGGCTTTTGATGGATGCGAACAAACTTTTTTTGGAAAACAATGTTCAGCAGGAACGTAATATGGTAAAATTATATGTACTAACTAAATGTAAGTTTTTTAGCGAGAGGTGAGAACAATGGAAGAGCATCAGTTGGCGTTATGTCCCCGCTTCGAGACGGCATTTTCTTTTCTGGGCAAACGGTGGAACGGCCTCATTATTAAGACATTGATGAGCGGACCGAAACGCTTTAAGGACATATCCGGCCTTATTCCCTTGATGAGCGATAAAATGCTGTCGGAACGGATGAAGGATCTGGAGAGCGAAGGCATTCTGGAGCGGCATGTCTATCCGGAGACGCCTGTGCGGATCGAATACGAGCTGACGGACAAAGGCCGCGCGCTGGAACCTGTCATGGAGCAGATTCAGAAATGGGCGGAACAGTGGGTAAAATAAAGGCGGGGCCGGCCGCAAAACAAGCAGAAAACTGACGTCGAATCAATCGGCGCCAGTTTTTTTTGAGTAGCGATTCAATCTAGCACTAGACATCGTGTTTTATACGAGAATACCTCGTTCGCTTTTTAATTTTAAAATCTCTTCAACCGCTTTTTTATAACCGCCGGCCTGTTTAAAAGAATCACTTATTTTCTTGATATTTTCAGCATAGCTTGGATCGTTTAACACTTTTTCCACCGAATCCTTTAATCGTTCCGGAGTAAGTGTATCCTTATCGAGAGAAATGGCCGCTCCGAGTTCCGCAGATCTTCCCGCCATATAAGGCTGGTCCGCGCCTATAGGTATCGCCACAAAAGGCACTTCATGATAGAGTAAGTCACTGGTACTGTTCATCCCCGCATGAGTGATCGCCACATCGGTATATTTTAAAATCTCCGATTGAGGCACAAAATTTCTTACAATAAAGTTGTCAGGTATTTCAAATTCGGATAAATCCACATTGTATGCCGTCATAACCACAACAGCATCGGTGTCGGCAAAAGTTTTAAAGAAAATTTCATACAGCTTGCTGTCTTTATTAAACACTGTGCCTAATGAGATGTAGATGACTTTTTTACCTTCTAATTGTTCAAATGGGAAATCCAAATTTTCCTGCCGATCATAGATTGGAGGGCCGATAAATTTAAAGCTGTCGTCATAATATTCAGGATGGGAAACGAAATATTTGGAAGTATAGACAATATTGATGTCACCTTTATTGAAAAATAAACCCATCGGGTTATCGGCCAGTTCCACGTTATAGACTTCCTTTAATCGTTTTGCAACTGTTTTGTAAGTTTCCATAACGGGATGATTTCTTATAAGCTCTTCATTGGCGAATTCTTTGTGCTGGGCCATAAGTTCCTTCGGAGTAGCAAACACGGCAAAAGAAGACACCGAAGGAAGGTTCAAGATTTGAGCCATCACATTTCCAAAAGGATACATCGCCGTATACATAATATAATCGAACTTTCTATCCTTAATTTGATCTAAAACATCTTCTATCATCTTATCGCTTGACTTGAGCATTTCATTAATAGAGTCAAACAACTTCTCTAACCCCATGTTTTGCGGCGTGTTGTGTCTACCGTTGAACAGGGGCGACTCTACTTGATAGCTTTTAAATTCAGCGCCTGTCTTTTCGATCTTCTCTTTAAATTCCGCTGCACAAAAATAAGTAACTTCCTCGCCTTGATTTACTAATTCATTGACTAATCCCAGTGTAGGATTGACATGACCGTGAGCAGGGACGCTTAAAAAAAGCACTTTTGACATCTTTTCACATCCTCCTCTATGTTTTTGCAAAAAAATCTTTAGTGTGTAACTTGTGTATTTTTTTGGCTGTGTAACAGCTTTTCAATGGCTTCAGCGGCTTTTTGAGCTCCGCCGGCTTCTTGAATATTCTTCTGCATGTCATACACACGCTGTTGCAACTGCTCGTCCTCGGAAACTTCTTGAACCGCTGTCTGTAACACTTGAACGGTTACTTCATCCGGCAGAAAATGCTGCCCCAGTCCCAATTCCGTTACGCGGCGGGCGGTAATTTCCTGCTCATGCATCTGCGGTAAGACGACCAAGGGCACGCCGTTACTTAACGCTTCCATTGTGCTGTTCATGCCGCCATGGGTGATAAACAACCGGGTATGAGGAAGAATTTCAAGCTGCGGGACCTGCTGGCGCACAATAAAGTTATCTGGAATGTCCCCCAAACTTTCCGGAATGATCTTAGATCCTGTGGACATGACGACCTGCCAATTGGAGCCGCCAAATGCTTCGATGCACATGTTATAGAATTCCGGCCATGGATTGAAAATCGTACCCAGCGATATCAGCATGACGGGGCGCTCATTATTTTCATCAATCGGCAAGCTCTCATCGTAGCTGCGTTTGCCAATAGACGGTCCAACAAAAAGGAAGTGTTCGTCAAACTGATCGCCTTTAACCTGAAAAGCCCGAGGCATAAAGGCAATATTTAATTTCTCCGGAATGAATAAATCCATAAAGGATGCAACCGGAATCCCTTCCTTCTCCGCAAAATCCTTGAGCTTTGCCGCCAATTCATTCTTGATCTCGTCCGAAACCTCAGGTAACGCCGATACATGCTCATTCTCCGCATAGGAAGAAAACAGCCGTACCGCTTCTATGCCGTGCTTTGCGGCAAACAATTTTCCGGCTAACGCTATAAAATCAAACAGAATTAAATCCGGAAGATCATCCGCATATATCTGCTCTAATTCATAATATGTGGATATCGCTTCTTCAATGAATTTCATGGGGAGATTTTCCGCATTGCTGCTTATGGCTTCAGTGATTTGTTTAACATGACTTATTTGATCTAAAATATCCATTGAGGCCGAATGATAGGGAATAACCGAAACCCCCGTTTGCTCAATATCCGGTATAAACTTTTCTGTTGCCGGATAAGTCACTTTATAGCCTCTTTGGACGAGCTCCGATACAACGGCAAGTGTGGGATTGATATGCCCGTAAGCAGGAATATTAATCATAGCAATATGAGTTTTTTTCACTTCAATCAGCCTCCATTTGTATTAGAATTGTACCAAGTGATGGTATTAATTATAGTATATGTAAAAATGGAGTGCAATTTCACTAGAGACTTTATCCGCGAAAATAGACAAAAGAGGTGAAAGTGTTGCATCAAACAAGAGAGTGGATTTTTGAAGCGATGCTGATATTATTGGAGACCACACCGTATGATCAGATTAAAATTACCAGCATAACCAAAAAAGCAGGAGTCGCCAGACAGACTTTCTACAGGAATTATAAAAGTAAAGATGACATCATTATCCAATATCTAAATGATATATTTAAGGAGCGTTTAACTATAATAAAAAAATGGCAGGGCAATAATCAGAATGAGGTTCTAACGAATCTCCTGTTTGCGCATTTAAAGAAGCATCGTGACCCTATACTAAAAATCATCAAAGCTGTACCTGATTATTTACTATTTGAACGAATTGAGGAATTTATAAAATTTTTAGTACATCTGTATAACAAAGAAGATACGGGGGCTGCAGACAAATTAAATGAATTACATTTTAAATATTCAATAAAGTATCAAATTGCCGGAGGTTTTACGATCATAGTGGACTGGCTTAAGAACGATATGCCGTTATCTTTTGAAGAGTTGAGACAAATCATGAGTGAATTTGGAAAGTCATTTATTGAACAAGGTATTTATGTGCCTGATATTTTATATAGCTATGCGGATCAATTGGAGAGTTTGGAATAAACCCAAGCATTTAAAAAGCGACTTGGTATCCCCCAGGCGAAGTGCCGGGGTCAATAGGAGCAAACCGCCCGCCATTCCAGGAATGACGGGTATGTTATTTTTTACCGTTTCTTTTTCGAGAAAAAATTTGCACATTGGACATAAAGAAGTAATATAATAGAAAAAACGACTGTTCCTCGCTCGTTGGAAGCGCTTACTAAATAAATTCCCCCGCCCTGCGGGAAATTGAGGGAGGCGAGCTAAGATGAAGACCACCCTGCTCTCACGTGAGGTAGGTTATGGAAAAGAGGATGTCGCCGAGCTGGAAACGGCATCTGTTAAGGTGCAGCTCATTTATGATAAGACGCTGTTCATGCTGCACAGCCATATTCCCGCCTCTTTATGGAACGCTACGATTGGAGTGCCCTACAGCATTATCTCTTCTCTGTACAAAGGTAACGGTGAAGCCGGTACGGTATTTCAGAAATGGATTCAAGGGCCCTTGGGTTGGAAATGCATCGGCTGTGAGCGACACTGTCTGGAGCAGGAACAAGGTAAACCGGAACGTAACAGAGGCATATCGGATCAGCGGCGTACCTACACGTTTCATAACGGCAGAAGACAGAGTCTGATACTTCAGGCGGTAATCTGGTCGCTGTTTGAAAAAACGCTGATGCTTCATCCGTTTCTTGGTGCCGAGACCTTTCTGGATGGTGATGATTTGGAGACCATATCGGCCTATTTTGTGCCCACCTATGTCAATGACGTCCGTTTTCGGGAGCTTAATAAGCCATGCAAAGCCTACACGGACACGGGTATTCGCGTCTTTCAGGAATGGGTTGCGGCTCCGGACCTTGTGCTTCAATGGGATGGCGGTTTGACGGAAGGAAGATGGATGACCGGCGTGTATGTCAATCAGGCCAAATTTGCCGGACTCGGGCCTTACTTGAAGGACGCTGCGGGCAAGCGCACGTACATGGAAGCCTTTGTGCAATAATATCTGTTCAATATGTTGATGGATTTACCGTGATTCCAATCACACGTAAGCTCTCTTTTAGGGGTTAAGGTGGAGTAGAAGATAAACCAGCACCCCTAAGGAGGAGCCATAATGAGTATCAAACAACCTTTATTCAATAGTGATACGATGGTAAGAGATATTGTGCTGCAGTTCCCCAAAGCATCGGACTACTTCAAAGCGAACAAAATCGATTTCTGCTGCGGCGGCGCCAAGCCGCTTCGGGCGGCGGCGGACGAGCGCGGTTTAGATGCAGGCGCTGTCATCGGCGATTTGTACAAGCTGGTGGAGGAGCACCCTGTTCTGGAAGAAGAAACCGTGTGGAACGGGGCGTCGTCCGAAGCGCTGATCGGCCATATTGTGAGCAAGCATCACAGCTATCTGCGTGAAGAGCTGCCGCTGATCGGACAGAATGTTGCCAAGGTATTTCATGCGCACGGCGAAGGCGCTCCGCATTTGGCCGAGGTATACCACCTATTCAACCAGTTGAAGGACGAATTGCTGGAGCATACGGCGAAGGAAGAAGCGCAGGATTTTCCGAGTATTCTTGCCTACGAGCAAAAAGGGGACGAACAATCTTTAGCTGCGCTGCGGGAGGCTCTTCACCATTTGGAAGAGGAGCATAATGCCGCGGGGAACATCTTGAGACAGCTTCGCGAAGTTACCGGCGACTACACCCCACCTGAGCATGCCTGCACAACCTATCGTCTGACCTATACGCGGCTGGAAGAATTGGAAGGTATGACCTTCGAGCATGTTCATCTGGAGAACAACATCCTGTTCCCGAGATATCAAGCCTAGTTTCAGCTTTAATTAACGCCGATTTTCCTGGATTGTCCTTGGGAAATCGGCTATTTCTCGTATGTCAAGAGGGTAAATAACAATATTTGTTACAGATTGATGTGAAAATATTCACTATTGGAGTGACTGTGGTCACCCATCTAGTTAAAATTTAAACAGTATAATTCCGTTATTAAGCATGAGAGTTGATTAAGGAAGCTTTTGAGGGAGGACCTGACAATGACATCGAATCGAGAAAAATTAGTACTGATCGGCAACGGCATGGCAGGTGTCGGTACCATCGAACAGATTTTGAAGCTTGGCGGCGCATATGACATCACAGTCTTCGGCAGCGAGCCTCACCCGAACTACAACCGCATTATGCTGTCCTACGTCCTTGAAGGAAGCAAAACAGTGGACGATATTATCCTGAACGACTGGAACTGGTACAAGGATAACGGCATTACTCTGCATACGGGAACTACGGTAACCCGCATAGACGGAGACAAGCGGCAGGTAATCGCATCGAATGGATTGACCGTCGATTACGATAAAGTCATTATCGCCACCGGGTCGAATTCATTCATTCTGCCGATCCCGGGAAGCGGCAAGGAAGGCGTCGTCGGCTTCCGCGACATCGCCGACTGCGAAGCTATGCTGGAAGCCGCGAAGCAATATAGCAAAGCGGCTGTCATCGGCGGCGGATTGCTTGGGCTGGAAGCGGCGAAGGGACTCGTTAACCTTGGCATGGACGTTACGGTCGTCCATCTGATGGAAGACCTGATGGAGCGCCAGCTGGACCATACCGCCGCTTCGATGCTGAAAGCGGAACTGGAGCGCCAGGGCGTCAAGTTCGCCATGGGCAAGCAGACGGTGGAGTTGACCGGCGATGAGCGGGTTAGCGGTCTGCGCTTCAGCGACGGTACGGAGCTGGAGGCGCAGTTCGTGGTTATGGCTGTCGGCATCAAGCCGAATGTGGCTGTAGCGAAGGACAGCGGCATTGAGGTGAACCGGGGCATCGTGGTTAACGACTATTTGCAGACATCTCTTGCGGATGTGTATTCCGTCGGCGAATGCACCGAGCATCGCGGCGTCTGCTACGGTCTGGTAGCCCCGCTGTTCGAACAGGGAAGCGTGCTTGCAAAGCATTTATGCGGCGTGGAAACCAAGACTTATGAGGGTTCGGTCGTCTCAACCAAGCTGAAGATTTCCGGCGTGGACGTCTTCTCGGCCGGAGAATTCATCGATACGCCGGAGCATACGGTGATTTCCGCCAAGGATGATTGGAAGAGAACCTACAAGAAAATTTTACTTAGAGACAACATTATCGTCGGGGCCGTTCTGTTCGGCGATGTGACGGAATCGGCCAGCCTGCAGAAGCTGGTGAAGCAGGGAGCGGAGATGACCGACGACATCTATGCGGACGTTATGGGCACCGGCGGCTGCGGCGGAGGCGGGGCCAAGAAGACGGCGTCTGTCGAAAGCATGTCTGACGAGGAAATTGTCTGCGGCTGCAACGGCGTGACCAAGAAGGCGATTGTGGACGCCATCACCGAGAACGGCTTTACGACCGTAGACGAAATCAAGGCCAGCACCGGCGCTACCCGATCCTGTGGAGGCTGTAAGCCGGTCGTGGAACAGATTCTGCAATACGTGCTTGGCGACGGCTTCGAGCAGAGCGCGAAGACCGGAATTTGCGGCTGTACGACGCTCAGCCGGGATGAAATTGTGGCCGAAATCCGGGCCAAAGGACTGACAACGACTAAAGAGGTCATGAACGTCCTTGGCTGGAAACAGGAAGAAGGCTGCTCGAAATGCCGTCCGGCGGTCAACTATTATCTCGGCATGATCTATCCGGATACGCATAAAGACGAGAAGGAATCGCGCTTCGTCAACGAACGGATGAGCGCCAACATTCAGAAAGACGGCACTTTCACTGTTGTTCCGCGGATGTACGGCGGCGTGACAACTCCCGAAGATCTGAAGAAAATTGCCGACGTCTCCATCAAGTATGATGTTAAGGTTGTCAAAGTGACCGGCGGGCAGCGTCTGGATCTGATCGGCGTCAAGAAAGAGGATGTGCCTAAAGTATGGGAAGAGCTAGATATGCCTTCCGGGTATGCGTACGCTAAATCGCTGCGGACAGTCAAGACCTGTGTCGGTTCTCAGTTCTGCCGGTTCGGCACTCAGGATTCAATGAGTATGGGAGCGCTGCTGGAGCGGAAGTATGAGCGGCTTGACTTCCCCGCCAAATTTAAAATGGCCGTGAACGGCTGCCCGCGGAACTGCGCGGAATCCTGCACGAAGGACATCGGCATTGTCGGCAACGACGGAGGCTGGGAAGTGTTCATCGGCGGCAACGGCGGCATTAAGCCACGGATTGCGGATTCCTTCTGCAAAGTAAAGACGGACGATGAATTGGTGGAGATCTGCTCCGCCGTTATGCAGTACTACCGTGAAACCGGCAATTACCTGGAAAGAACATCGGAATGGGTGGAACGAATGGGGCTGGACCATATCAAGACAGTCATTCTGGACAACGAAGAGGAACGCAAGGCGCTTGCGCAGCGGATTGACTTCGCCTTGACCCAGGTCAAAGATCCATGGAAAAAAATGCTGAACGACGGCGCGACACGCTCTGCGCTGTTTGAAGCGACGGGAACAGCAAGACAAACCCATGCCGCAGGCAAGGTGGAGGACTATCTGCAGCAAATCGGCCGGGTGATCAACATTGAAGGCAAAGAGCTGGCCGTATTCCGCACGTCGGAGGACGAGTTCTACGCTCTGGAGAACCGCAATCCGCATCCCAAAGGCGGCCCTCTAGCCGAGGGAATCGTATCCGGGCATTACCTGTACGACCCGCTGTACGATTGGAAGATCGATCTTCGCACCGGTGAGGTTCAAGCGCCCGATAAGGGGCAGGCGGCGGCTTATCCGGTTCGTGTTGACGGAGATACCGTTGTTATCGGAATTTAAGGTTATTTCAGAGAAAAAAATGGGGTGTTAGGGGCATGTTTACGCAAAGTGTGGAAAATATTATTGAAGCGGCGGTTGCCAAACGCGACAAAATGAATGAAAGCCTGCCGCGTTATGCTTTGGCGGCGCTGCTGGCCGGCGCTTATGTTGGTATCGGCATCATCCTGATATTTACTTTAGGGGCGCCTCTGGCAGCGGCCAAGTCGCCCTTCCAGCCGCTCGTAATGGGAGCAACCTTCGGCATCGCGCTGACGCTGGTCATCTTTGCCGGTTCGGAGCTGTTTACGGGGAATAACATGTTCTTTGCCGCCAGCACCCTCGCAGGCAGAACAAGCGTCTGGGATACGATCAAGAACTGGATTATCGTCTTTCTCGGCAACCTTGCCGGCGCGCTGCTGCTGGCTTGGCTGGTGCAAGGAACAGGACTGTTCAAGGCCGCAGCCCCTGAGCATTTAATCTTCACCGCAGCGGCCAAAAAGATGAGCCTGCCGTACTCCGAATTGTTCTTCCGCGGCATTCTGTGCAACTGGCTGGTCTGTCTGGCGATCTGGATGTCGTCCCGGGCGAAGAGCGAAGGCGCCAAGCTGGTGCTGATCTGGTGGTGTCTGCTTGCCTTCATCGCCAGCGGCTACGAGCATAGTGTAGCGAACATGACGCTGATGAGCGTGGCGCTGCTGCTGCCGAACCATCCGGAGACCGTCAACTGGGCCGGTTGGCTGCATAACATGATTCCGGTTACGCTGGGCAACATAATCGGCGGCGGCGTATTCGTCGGCATGGCTTATTGGGCCATTTCACCCGTCCGTTCCATCCGCAGCAAGCGATAGGATTAAGGATTATAAGAATAAACGGCAAGTCTCCGGTTGGTTGGAGGCTTGCCGTTTTTTACTGAAATAAAAGAAAAAAAGCGCCCGAAATGGGCGCTTGACCACGAAAACCAATGGGTCAAAATCACGGACAATTTATGTTTCACTGAGGAAAGAATAGGGTAAAATAGTTGGGATGTTAGATTCGGCAAATCTCGTTAGGACATAGTTCACAGTGGCAAATGTCCTGCAGCATCTCGATATTTTTAATCACGATCATGCCGTTCTCGTATTCCACGGCGTCTTTTTTGCGAAGATCGCTAAGCATGCGGTTAACACTCTCGCGAGTCGCGCCGATCATGTTGGACAAGTCGGTGTGCGTAATTTTTTTGTTAATCAGAATGGCCTCGCCGTTCTTCTCACCGTAGGTATTGCTCAGACGGATCAATGTAGAGCAGAGCGCACCCGGTTTGCCGTACATCATCAGGTCGCGGAACTTGGTTTGCGTCAGGCGGTGATGAATGCCCATCCATTTCATAAAGTCGATGGCAAAATCACAGTGTTGGCAGATCAGAATCTCGAGATCTTTGTGTTCGATTACGCCGACCTCGCTTTCCTCGATCACTTCGGCAGTGAAGCTGTGCTTTGTGCTGAAGAAAGGATCAGCTTGGCCGACCATGTCGCCGGCTTGATACATATAAAGTATGAGTTCCTTGCCTTCATCCGTAGATTTGGTCAGCTTGACGCGTCCCCGCTTGAGATAAAACAGCTTATCCGAGTAGTCGCCTTCCCAGAATAAATGAGAACCTTCCGGAACTAACCGTTCTTTCATCGTCACTAGCAGTCTGTTAAAGTTTTGTTCGGAGAAACAGTTAGTGTTTCCGTGGGCTTCGATAACATTCGTATGTTCTTTCATAATCGACATCCCCCTTTATTCCCTCAGTTTTTCAATAAATTTTAAATTAATTATACAATGAATTTTTTAATTGTGGGTGGAAAAATCACGGAAAAAGTGTCTAATTTTCAACATTGTGATTATTTTCACTTCAAAAGCGTGATTTTTAGTGTGATTTCTAATAGGTTTTTCCGACAAGCGCTGTAATTCGTTAATCGACACCAAATAAACAGCTTTTTTTAATATAAAACAAGGTTAAGCCTTAGGCAAGTAGAATGTGATTTAAGACACAACTTTTTATGAGCTGACATAGGCGGGTCAGAACATGAACATAAACGCTTATTCCGATCTTGGTGATGCTGCTGTACGAGTTTGGATACAATCGGGGTCAAATGCGTTTCCGCTTTGCCCTTCCCGAAGAAATGGCATTTCGAGAGGATGCGGTGTATTTCGGCTAAACAGCTGAATAATTCGGATGTTTGCAGATTCGGTTAGCGTCTGATGGACTGTTGCGCGGCTTTCCGATTTTTTTGCGGAGATTGATCATAATATAAGAAGTTATTGTGGCGGCGTATACCCTTTAAAGCGTCACGAGATCGGCGGCGCTCACGGAGCATGAAGGCTTCTTGTAGGAAATATCCCTCATTTATAATTGAAATTAGGAATAATAGCATGGATAGTTCGGCTAACAAGCGACAACCTATGTGTTTTTCCAAATAAAGGCATTGAATTCTTCAATGTAATCTACTATTAATTTAAGCTTAATAAGCATGGAAGAGAAGGATATAGGTAAGATGGCCTTAAAAGAATCTTTATTGTAAGCGATTTAATAATGAAAGAAAAAAATTTTTTATACTTTGTGAAAGATTTCACTATACAAGTCGCATTTGATGTGATATTATCGGTTTTGTAGAGAGGAACAAACACAAATTGACAGGAGGACGAGGGAAATGGCAGTAAAGAATGAAGTGGCCGCCCAAGTGAAACAACCTACCGCAGAAGAGTATATTCAGACACTGGTAGACAAAGCAAAGAAAGCTCAAGAAGCTTTTATGGCCCTTGATCAAGAGCAAGTAGACAGTATCGTTCATGCGATGGCGCTGGCCGGACTTGACAAGCATATGTACCTGGCGAAACTGGCAGTTGAAGAAACTGGCCGCGGTGTTTATGAGGACAAGATCACCAAGAACATCTTTGCTACAGAATATATTTACCATGGGATTAAATATGACAAAACTGTAGGTGTTATTGAAGATAACCCTTACGATAGCTTCCAAAAAATTGCCGAACCGGTCGGAATCGTTATGGGCATCACACCGGTAACCAACCCAACATCCACCACGATGTTTAAAGCATTGATCGCCGCTAAGACACGTAATCCTATTATATTCGGTTTCCATCCATCGGCGCAAGAGTGTAGTGCCGCTGCCGCAAAAATTCTGCATGATGCTGCTGTCAAAGCCGGCGCACCGGAGAACCTCATCCAATGGATCGAGCAGCCGACAATGGATAAAACTAACGCGCTGATGAACAATGATGGTGTGGCTCTGATCCTGGCGACAGGCGGATCTGCAATGGTTAAAGCGGCATACAGCTGCGGCAAACCGGCTCTTGGCGTAGGCCCTGGTAACGTGCCTGCCTTCATTGAAAAGAGCGCTGATATTGACCAAGCGGTAAATGACATTATTCTTTCGAAAACATTCGACAACGGCATGATCTGCGCATCCGAGCAAGCCATCATCATCGAAGAGCCGATCTTCGACCAAGTGAAGAAGAAATTGATCGCTAACGGCTGCTACTTTGTCAATAAAGAAGAAGCTGCTAAGCTGACCAACGGCGCGATGAACGTAGAAAAATGCGCGGTTAACCCGGCAATCGTCGGTCAATCCGCTGTGAAAATCGCTGAAATGTGCGGAATTCAAGTACCTGCAGGCACCAAAATCCTGATCGCCGAACTCGAAGGCGTGGGTACGAAATACCCGCTTTCCGCTGAAAAACTGAGCCCGGTTCTGGCTTGCTACAAAGTTAAGAATGCGGACCAAGGCATCGAGCGTGCGGCGCAAGTTGTTGAGTTTGGCGGTATGGGTCACAGCTCGGCCATCCACTCCAACAACGAAGAAGTAATCATGAAATTCTCGAACCGTCTGCAAACCGGACGTATTCTCGTAAATTCGCCTTCCACCCATGGTGCCATCGGCGACATCTACAACACGAACATCCCTTCGCTGACTCTGGGCTGCGGATCCTACGGCCGTAACTCGGTATCGCAGAACGTTACCGCCATTAACTTGATCAACGTGAAAAGGGTGAATCGTCGTATCGTGAATATGCAATGGTTTAAGCTGCCAGAGAAGATCTACTTTGAAAAAGGCGCAACCCAATACCTGGCCAAAATGCCTGACATCACTCGTGTAGCAATCGTCACCGACCCGATGATGGTAAAACTGGGCTATGTGGAAAGAGTTGAGCACTACCTGCGTCAACGCCAAACTCCTGTAGCAATCGAAGTGTTCTCGGAAGTTGAACCGGATCCATCGACAACTACAGTTGAAAAAGGTACTGCCATGATGAACAGATTCCAGCCGGACTGCATCATCGCCCTTGGCGGCGGTTCTTCTATGGATGCTGCAAAAGGAATGTGGCTGTTCTACGAACATCCGGATGCTGACTTTGATGGTCTGAAGCAAAAATTCATGGATATCCGTAAACGGGTCTACAAATTCCCGAAACTGGGCATTAAGGCGAAATTTGTTGCAATCCCTACAACTTCGGGTACTGGTTCGGAAGTAACCTCCTTCGCGGTTATTACCGACAAAACAACTACTCCAAATGTTAAGTATCCGCTGGCTGATTATGAGCTTACTCCTGACGTAGCCATTATCGATCCGGAATTCGTATACAGCTTGCCTAGAACAGCTGTTGCCGATACGGGTATGGACGTGCTGACACATGCAATCGAAGCCTATGTGTCCATCCTGGCAAGCGACTACACCGATGGTCTGGCTATCAAAGCTATTCAACTGGTATTCCAATACCTGGAGAAATCCGCATTGCAAGCCGACAAGCTTGCCCGCGAGAAAATGCACAATGCATCGACGCTGGCCGGTATGGCCTTTGCCAACGCATTCCTGGGCATCAACCACAGCTTGGCGCACAAATGGGGCGGTCAATACCATACACCTCATGGACGCACCAACGCGATCCTGTTGCCGCACGTTATCCGCTACAATGCAGCGAAACCGTCGAAGTTCGCTTCGTTCCCGAAATATTCGCACTTTGTGGCTGACGAGCGCTACGCTGAAATCGCCCGTATTCTGGGACTGCCGGCTCGTACGACTGAAGAAGGTATCAACAGTCTGATCAGCGCCATTCGCGAGTTGAACAAAAAACTGGGTATCGAAGATTCCTTCCAGCAACTGGGCATCGATCCGAAGGATTTTGAAGCCAATGTAGACTACCTGGCCGATAAAGCCTTCGAAGACCAATGCACAACTGCCAATCCGAAGCTGCCGCTGGTAAGCGAACTTGCCGACGTATACCGTAATGCCTTCTACGGCAGATTTGACAACTAATTTTTAGTCTGCATCAGGCTTAATGCACATATAGAAATAGGTTTTTGACAGTTCAAGCTGGGATTGAGATTGGAGTGACAAATATCACCAAAAAGATGCTAGATGGTGATATTTGTCACAGTTTTCTTAGGGAAAGTAAACTAAGATGTTTATATAAGATCCCAGTTATTGAACTTCAATTGTGAATTTTGTTACAAGCACAGCATGGGATCACGAGACACGGGATTAACCTTCAAGCCCGCGATCTCTACAAATCATATAAATATATGGAGGGATTAGCATGTCGGTGATTGAAAGAGAAGTACAAGAAGTCAAGTCGGGATGGCGTGGATTTGTTAGCGGAAAATGGACTAAGCATGTTAACGTTAATGATTTCATCGAGAAGAACATCAAGCCGTATGAAGGAAACGAAGATTTCCTCGTAGGTCCAACCAGCAACACTAACGAATTGTGGAAAATTATTTCCCAACTGAGCAAAGAAGAAAGAGAAAAAGGCGGCGTATGGGATGTAGACCTTAACACGGTTTCTACAATCGTATCCCACAAACCAGGTTATATTGATAAAGAAAAGGAACAAATCGTTGGTGTTCAAACGGATGCTCCTTTCAGACGTTCCATTCAACCGTTCGGCGGCATCAAAATGATGATCGACGCTTGTAAAGCTTATGGCTTCGAGCTTCCGAGCAGCATTGTTGACATGTTTACGAATATTCGCAAAACGCATAACCAAGGCGTATTTGATGCATATACATCTGATATGAGAGCTGTGCGTAAAGCAGGTATCATCACGGGTCTTCCGGATGCTTACGGTCGTGGCCGTATCATTGGTGATTACCGCCGCGTTGCTCTGTACGGTATTGACTTCCTGATCAAGGAAAAGAAACAAGATCAACTTAACCTTGAAGTAGATTCCATGAGCGAAAGTGTCATTCGTCTCCGCGAAGAGCTGTCGGAGCAAATCCGCGCTCTGAGTGAGCTGAAAGAAATGGCTGCCGCGCACGGATTTGATATTTCCAAACCTGCAAACACTGCTAAAGAAGCTTTCCAATGGGTATATTTCGGTTACCTGGCTGCCATCAAGGAACAAAACGGCGCCGCAATGTCCCTCGGACGGGTATCTTCCTTCCTGGATATCTACGTTCAACGTGACGTTGAAGAGGGCACACTGACTGAAGAACAAGCACAAGAGCTTGTTGACCATTTCGTTATGAAACTGCGTATCGTGAAATTCCTTCGTACTCCTGAGTACAACGACCTGTTCTCTGGTGACCCGACTTGGGTAACAGAATCCATCGGTGGTATGTCCGTAGACGGAAGAACTCGCGTTACGAAGAACAGCTTCCGTTTCCTGCACACTCTGTACAACCTGGGACCGGCTCCGGAACCTAACCTGACTGTTCTGTGGTCCGAGAAGCTTCCTGAAGGATTTAAGAAATATTGCGCCAAAGTATCCATCGAGACCAGCTCGATCCAATATGAAAATGACGATCTGATGCGTCCGATCTATGGCGATGACTACGGTATTGCATGCTGCGTATCCGCAATGCGCATCGGTAAACAAATGCAATTCTTCGGCGCACGCGCCAACTTGGCTAAAGCTCTGCTGTACGCCATCAACGGTGGCGTGGATGAGAAATCCGGCGCTCAAGTCGGCCCAGAATATCCGCGCATTACTTCCGAAGTGCTTGATTACAACGAAGTAATCAGCCGCTTCAAACCGATGATGGAATGGCTTGCTAAGACTTACATCAATACCCTTAACGTTATCCACTACATGCATGATAAATATTCCTACGAACGCATTGAAATGGCACTGCATGACCGTGACATTCTGCGTACGATGGCTTGCGGTATCGCTGGTCTGTCGGTTGCTGCCGACTCCCTGAGCGCGATCAAATACGCTAAAGTTAAACCGATCCGCAACGAACAAGGCATCGCAGTAGACTTCGAAATCGAAGGTGAATTCCCTTGCTACGGCAACAACGACGATGCTGTTGACAGCATCGCAGTTGAACTGGTTGAATCCTTCATGAACATGATTCGCAAACACCAAACTTACCGCGATTCCCTGCCGACTCAATCGATTCTGACAATTACTTCGAACGTTGTATACGGCAAGAAAACGGGTACTACGCCTGACGGACGTAAAAAAGGCGAGCCGTTCGCACCTGGTGCTAACCCAATGCACGGACGCGACAAGAAGGGCGCTCTTGCTTCCTTGAGTTCCGTAGCTAAACTGCCTTATGAAGACAGCCTTGACGGTATTTCCAATACCTTCTCGATCGTTCCTAAGGCACTGGGTAAAGATGAAGAAGGACGTAAATCGAACCTGGTATCCATGATGGACGGATATTTCCACAGCAAAGGTCATCACCTGAACGTTAACGTATTTAACCGCGAACAACTGATGGACGCTATGGAACATCCTGAGAACTACCCACAACTCACCATCCGTGTATCCGGTTATGCCGTTAACTTCATCAAGCTGACTCGTGAACAACAACTTGATGTTATTAACCGTACTTTCCACGGTTCGATGTAAGTTGTCTCTAACGTGAATTAAACTTTTAAATATGCTGTAACAAGCAAGGTGATACCGCCCTTGAATCAAGGGCGGTAAAATCTTGTATTGATATTGTTAAAATTTTAAGTTTTTTTCGATAGATAGCCAGTCGTGAGAAAGGATGACCACCTATGATTAAAGGCCGTATTCACTCTCTGGAAACCTTCGGAACCGTAGACGGGCCTGGTATCCGTTTCATTTTATTTATGCAAGGATGCTTAATGAAATGTCAATACTGTCACAACCCGGATACATGGGCTTTAGACGAAGGCAGAGAAGTCACTGTAGATGAGATTCTTAAGGAAATCGAACCTTACCTGAATTATTACCGTACTTCCGGTGGCGGACTTACCGTATCCGGCGGAGAACCGACGCTTCAAGCAAAGTTTGTGGAGCAGCTGTTCACTGAGGTGAAGAAACGTTGGGATCTGCATACGACGCTGGATTCCAATGGATATAATGAAGGAGATAAAATTACGGACCTCCTGAATGTAACCGATCTTGTGCTTCTGGATCTCAAGCACATCGATGACGAGGCTCATCTCAAGCTGACTGGAAAGTCGAATGAACGTACACTCAAGCTGGCTCGCTGGCTGTCCGATCACGGACGTAAGATGTGGATTCGTCTTGTCTATGTACCTGGAATTCATGACAAGGAAGAAGATCTGCTCAATCTGGGCCGGTTTATCGGGACCTTGAAAGGTGTAGAGAAGTTCGAAATTTTACCATACCATCAGATGGGGGTCTACAAGTGGGAAATGCTTGGCAAGCCCTACGAACTGGAAGGTGTGCCAAGTCCTACGGACGAAGAAGTGCAGCGTGCATATCGGCTTATCGACGAAGGTCGCAAGCAGACGGCTCTTGTATAATATTATTTCGACGCTGAATATAAATCGGGAGTTCCGGAGTGAGGTTCCGATTTTTAATAACGGACGAGAGTCACTCTTCCGTGTAACTATAGAAGCTGCTCTCACCGTCCGATATCTTCGGAGCATAGAGCAGCTTTTTTCATGATTTGAGAATGCTATGGATATCGTCATATGAGCCTTTATGATTGATTTCCTGGGAAATTGGAATGAGTTACTGCTTTTGACCGGACACGATGATTTTGGTTGGAGCGGAAGAAGCGACAAGGCTGGGGCAATGGAATCTAAAGCTCCTTTATTTTGAGGAGTCTTGGATAGCGTACTAAGGATTTAGGTGTTTCCGTCTTAATCCGTCAGTAGATGTGACAGAGTAAAGAAAAACGAGCGGCTAACTAAAAATTTGGCGGCTATATACATAGATAAAGCAGTTGTCTTCGGAATTTCCAAATTAAGGAAAGAATTTTGAGCGATATTGCATTCTTTTAGGGAGAAGTTTATGTTTTTTGCAAATTTTCTCCATTTTAATGAAACTTTTTGCCTGGGCTTGCGTCTAATAATATGTTTTGTTTGGGGAAGCCATGACAAAAGCGCTAGCCGCCTGTGGGCGGCTGTGTTTTTGCCGGGAATATCAGTAGTGGGCGGAGTTTACGCCATTTTAGTTCTTATTTTCAACAATAAAGGGAGCAGAAGGAGTCATACTAATGAACGTTAGAAAACTGGCACTAATAGCTGTACTTACGGTGGCGCAAGCCGCCTCGGCAATTCCAGCATTTGCTGAATCCGCAACACAGGTACCGGCAGGGACGGCGGTCAAGGCCGCAGCCGTAAACACTGCATCTTCCGCTACGCCGACTGAAACCGCAGCGGCTACAGCGATTACGGGAACGGTGTCTCCGGCTCCAATAGCGTCACCGGCCCCAACAGCATCGCCCGCCGCTTCGGCCATGCCTTCATCAACCACGGAAGGATCGCAGGCGGTAGAGCAGCCTGTCATGACTCCGGCACCGTCAGCTTCCGAGTCACCGTTAGCTACTATACAGCCAACTGTCACTCCGACGCCGAATCCTGCCAGCGCCGCCGGCGCGGGTCAGCTTGTGCTGATGATGAACAGCAATAAGATGTATTTGAATGGCGTCCAATATTTAGCGGGCCAGCCAATGGCTGTGAAGAATGGCGTTTCTAATGTGGCCATCCGGGCCATGGTGGAGCGTGTGGGTCTGAAATTGACCTACAATGGAGCAACTAAAGAAACGATCATCATGAAGAATGGCAATGAGCTCCGTTTCAAGACGAACAGCAAGATTTATACGGTGAACGGCAAGGCGACAACGATGAAAGGTCCAGCCTACCAATACAAAAACACCTTTATGGTCCCGTTGACCTCGATTACCCAGGCGCTTGGCATCCCATATACGGTGGATAATGTGCAGAAGCGTGTCATTCTGACCTTGCAAACGAAGCCTAAAGCTTCCTTTACGGTCCAGCCAGCCGAGATTTTCGCGGGAGAAACGACCGTTAATTATGTAACCAGCAGTACAGCCTCGAACGGTGCAACGATTGTGGACGAGCGCTGGGAAGGACGGCAGGACATTTTTGAACAGCCAGGATATTATACAGTTAATTATTCGGTTATGGATTCCAACGGCCAGTGGAGCGACCCGTATTCGGTAACCATTAATGTCCTCAAGCCGAATCAGCCGCCGGTGGCGCAGTTTACAACGGACAAAGACGAATACAAGATGGGTGAGCCAATCACGATCACGAATATCAGTTCCGACCCGGACGGCGATCAGTTGACGGAATCATGGTCCAATCGGGCTCTGGCTTTCTTTAATCCCGGTCCCGTCTCGATTCAACTGACGGTCACCGACACCCATGGTCTCAGCAGCACTTTCGAGAAGACGATCAATATTACCAACGAAGTGCTGTACAGCCAGGAGGACTTCAACAAGCTCTTCGTGCCGCTGGGCGACATTTATACGATCAACGGAAGCGAGATACCAAGCTGGAACAAGATCTCTTATACTGCGAGTTCTGAGCCCGTGACGCTGATCCGCAGCAACAGCCCGGAAACCGTATATTCGGAAGGCATTGTCTACCAGGAGACAGCGATGGGGGATACCCGGTTGATGGTTCACCATAAGAATTCGATGTCGACGAACATGAAGATGTATGTCATTGCAACGAACAACAACCTTTATCCTACTACCATTACGACGCAGCGCTCCGGCTTTGGCGGTCCGCTTGATATCCCTACGGCAACAGGCAAAAAGTCTATCGAAACATATTATCAGTCCATCCAGACAGGCAGTGCTTATAGCAATGTAACCCTACAGCCTGGAGAAAACAAAGTGGTTCTTACCACGCTCAGTAATGTGACGATGAAGCCTGGCCAGATTATTTCACTCATGTCCGATGTATTCAGTGATTACCCGGTGAAATATTCCGTGATTATGATTGATGCAACCAAGGACCCGCTGCTTACGCTGCCAACTCTTAGTTATCTGGATCGCGACGGTGTGCATAACCGCGGGACATATGCGGACGCGAACCGTATTATCACGGTAACCGATCCGGTGGGCGCGACGCCTTCAAGATTGGTCATCGGGGATAACAACAGCGACCCCAATCTTCCGGGAACGGACGCGCTTTCGGGTACGGAAGCTTCCAATGCGGGCAACTTCGGCGTTGTCTACAAAATTACGCTGACCCGGGTCGCTCCCAATACGCTGATTACACTCAATCCGCGCGGCGGAAAATATCAGGGACCGCTTCTGGTGAACGGTAATATCATTCAGGCTCCGAACTCGAGCGCCGTTGATGCCCCGAACCAGAACAGCGTGCTGTACCGCACCGGTAATGTTGAGCAGACGATAGAAATCATGTTCACCGCAGCTTCCGGAAGCAATCTGCCAATTAATCTGCTGTTTATGCCGCTTCCGGCTCAGAAGGCACAATAACCAGAAAACTACTTGGCGTTATATCAATCTTCCCGGTAAAGCGTGTGTTCAAACGGCTTGCCGGGAATTTTTTTTAATAGACGTCCCTTAATCCGGTGGTGAGCTGAGCTTCATTGACGGCGTCATATTTTTGGGGCATTATAAAAAGAGGGGTTATTTACCTTGAACCTTTACTTTTGGGGAGATGAGCTTATGCTGTCGACAGAAGAAATACTAGAAGCCATGTCGGAGCAGGGACTGCGAATCACCGACCAGCGCAAGACGCTTGCCAAATTGTTTGGCGAGAGTACAGGATATTTGTCCGCCAAGGATGTATATAAACATATGGAACGCAAGTACAGCGGGCTCAGCTTTGATACGGTCTACCGCAACCTGCGGGTGATGGAAGAGATGGGCGTACTGGAGCAGATCGTCTTTGAGGACGGCATTAAATTCAAAGCCAACTGCAGTCAGGACCATCACCATCATCATATGATTTGTTTGCAGTGCCAGAAGACGTATCCCATTTCCTTCTGCCCGATGAATATGACCGATACGCCCGATCAAT
Organism: Paenibacillus durus ATCC 35681; assembly: GCF_000993825.1. Lineage (NCBI taxonomy): Bacteria > Bacillati > Bacillota > Bacilli > Caryophanales > Paenibacillaceae > Paenibacillus > Paenibacillus durus. Next base: position 3,045,638 of record NZ_CP011114.1, on the reverse strand, counting down.
TCCGGGTTGTGAAGCATAAATTCGAAGTGTTCGGGTACTGTAGGGAATGTGAGGAGGCCGGCGCGGAGGATAAAGCGGCTCGCGGAGAAGAGGGGAAATAGTTATGGGAATCGGCCGAACTGCGGTCCAAGCGCCGATCAAGATTTACCGCAAGTACATCTCTCCATTAAAGCCGGCCACCTGCCGGTTCTATCCGACCTGTTCGGCGTATGCGCTCGAAGCGGTGGAAGTGCACGGCCCTCTTAAGGGCTCCTGGCTTGCCGCCAAGCGGATTGCCCGGTGCCATCCTTTTCATCCGGGCGGCCTCGATCCGGTACCTCCGGCGAAAGAGCAGATTTCCAGCCAGGAAGCTGCAGGTCCTACTTGACATAGGTAAGCTATATTGGTTATATTTTCAATAATAAAAGTATTTCCGACGAATGGATGAGTACATCGGGACGCCAGTGCAGAGAGCCGGGGCAGGTGCAAGCCGGTCTGGAACGTCAGATGGAAGATGGTCCGGGAGGAACCGCTTGCGAGCGATTTGAGGCTGTATTGGGCCTCTGCGTAAGCCTGCGGCGTGACCAGCGTTAATGGGCAGTTCCCGCTGCGGGAACTGGGTGAGTCCGTGTTCCGTGAGGAGCCGGGGAATTTTGGGTGGTAACGCGTGAGGCAACTCTCGTCCCATATGGGGGCGGGAGTTTTTTTGCGGGCAAAAACATTGATGAACAGGTGCGGCGCTCCACAGGTGCTTGAAATAGATGACAGAGTGTCATGGAGAAACGTCCCGGCCGGTACAACGGCAGTGCGGCTAATGGCTGCAACAAAAGAAAGGATGACGGAAATGAGTCAGGAGAAAACTTTTTATTTAACAACGCCAATCTATTACCCGAGTGACAAGCTGCATATCGGCCACGCTTATTCGACGGTTGCGGGCGATGCAATGGCTCGCTACAAGCGGCTTCGCGGGTATGAGGTCCGCTATCTGACGGGAACGGACGAGCACGGCCAGAAGATCGAGCGCAAGGCTGCAGAAGCGGGCAAGACACCTCAGAAGTTTGTAGACGACATTGTAGCCGGGATCAAGGAATTATGGCACAAGCTCGACATCTCCAACGACGATTTCATTCGCACGACGGAAGAGCGGCATAAAAAGGTCGTTCAGGATATTTTTGATCGGCTGCTGCAGCAGGGAGATATTTATAAAGGCGAGTACGAAGGCTGGTACAGCATTTCAGATGAAACCTACTATACGGAAACGCAGCTTGTGGATATCGTCCGTGACGCGGACGGCAATATTATCGGCGGCAAAAGCCCGGAAAGCGGCCATCCCGTGGAACTGGTGAAGGAAGAAAGCTATTTCTTTAGAATGAGCAAATACGCGGACCGGCTGTTAAAATATTATGAGGAGAACCCGGAGTTTATCCTGCCGGAATCCCGTAAAAATGAAATGATTAACAATTTCATTAAGCCTGGCCTTGAAGATCTGGCGGTATCCCGCACTACGTTTGATTGGGGTGTTAAGGTCAAAGGCGACGATAAGCATGTGGTCTATGTCTGGATCGATGCGCTGACTAACTATATTACCGCTCTCGGTTACGGCTCTGAGGACCGCAGTTTGTATGACAAATTCTGGCCTGCCGATGTACATATTGTGGGTAAGGAAATTGTCCGTTTCCATACGATTTACTGGCCGATCATTTTGATGGCGCTGGGCGAGCCGCTGCCGAAGAAGGTATTCGCGCACGGCTGGCTGCTGATGAAGGAAGGCAAAATGTCCAAATCGAAGGGCAACGTCGTGGACCCGGTAACGCTGATCGACCGCTACGGCCTTGACGCTCTTCGCTATTACCTGCTGCGCGAGGTTCCGTTTGGCTCCGACGGCACGTTCACGCCCGAAAGCTTTGTAGACCGGATCAACTACGACCTCGCCAACGACCTCGGGAATCTGCTGAACCGCACCGTCGCGATGATCGACAAGTATTTCGGCGGCGAGCTTCCGGCTTATGAGGGCCAGGTAACCGCTTTTGACGGGGAACTGGAAGCAGCGGTTGCCCAAACCTACGCTAAAGTGGAAGAAGCAATGGAGAAAATGGAGTTCTCTGTCGCGCTGGCCGCAATCGGAGCACTCGTTAGCCGGACGAACAAATATATTGATGAGACGCAGCCGTGGGTGCTGGCCAAGGATGAGAGCAAGACGCCGGAACTGGCTTCCGTGATGAGACATCTGGCTGAAGGGCTGCGGACGGCTTCGATTCTGCTTCAGCCGTTCCTGACCCAGGCCCCGGCGAAAATCTGGGAGCAGCTCGGCATAACCCAGGGCGAATTGACCGCCTGGGACAGCGGTAAGACGTTCGGCGTTATCCCAGCCGGCACGAAGCTTGTGAAGGGAGCGCCGATCTTCCCGCGGCTTGACGTAGAGCAGGAGGTCGCCTACATCTCATCGGCGATGGGCGGAGGCAAGAAGACGGCCGAGGCTGGTGCGGAAACCACCGCCGAAGCCGCTAGCGCACAACCGGCAGCTGCCGCCGAGCCGGAAGAAGAGCACAAGGAAGAAATCGGCATCGACGATTTCGCCAAATCCGAGCTGCGGGTGGCGCAGGTGCTTGCCGCCGAGCCGGTGAAGAAGGCCGACAAGCTGCTGAAGCTGCAGCTCGATCTCGGCTATGAGCAGCGCCAGGTCGTGTCCGGCATCGCCAAGTTCTATACGCCGGAGGAGCTTGTCGGACGCAAGGTGATCTGCATCGTGAACCTGAAGCCGGTGAAGCTGCGCGGCGAGCTGTCGCAGGGTATGATTTTGGCGGCTTCAAAGGGTGACCAGCTTACGATTGCGACAGTACCCGATTCGATGCCGAACGGCGCTATTGTAAAATAGATTGAAGAAGCATGAGGCTTGATTAAAAGTTTCGTTTCGAAGCGGCACGGTCATTGGACCGGGCTGCTTTTTTTCTATTAAAAATAATAAAGAATCGTATAAATCTCTCTATTACCGAAAGAATGATTATTAGGCGATTGACTTATCGTAACGATTACGACTATAATCTAATAGTAAAGTTTACGATCAGGAGGAGAAACATACAACATGTTATTCAAAGGAATCAAGGGACTGGCGCTTCCCCTTATGCTGCTGGCGCTTCTGCTATCCGGCTGTGGCCCGAAGAGCAGCGGTGCGATCGTGGAGGACAAGGTGAACGTAGTTACCACTTTTTACCCCATTTATGAGTTTGCTAAGGAAATCGGCGGGGAAGACGTCAATGCCATCAATCTGCTGCCGGTCGGCGTGGAGCCGCATGACTGGACGCCGCGCAGTCAAGATATCGTGAATACCTCCAAAGCGCAGCTGTTTCTGTACAATGGTGCCGGGCTGGAGGGCTGGGTGCCGAATTTTCTGAAAAGTCTTGACAGCGGCAGTAAGGTGCAGGCGGTCGAAGTAAGCAAAGGCATCAATTATATCATGACGAATGAAGAAGATGAGCATGATCATGGCGGAGAGCACGGAGAGGAAGCATCCGGGGACTCGCTGCATACCGATCCGCATACCTGGGTCAGCCCGAAATCGGCTCTACTGATGGCTGAAAATATTAAAAACAGCCTGGTGCAGGTTGATCCCGTCCATAAAGACGGATATGAAGAGCGTTACAGCCAGGTTGCGGAGCGTCTGAAGGCGCTGGACGCCAAGTTTGCAGCGGAGCTGGCAAAGGTCCCGAATAAAGAGATCGTGGTGTCCCATCAGGCGTTTGCTTATCTGTGCCGTGATTATGGCCTTACCCAGCACGCGATTATGGGCTTGTCTCCGGACGCCGAGCCGCGTGGGCAGGATTTGGTGAAGCTGGCGGAACTGGTGAAAAAAGAGGGCATCCGTTATATTTTTTTCGAGGAATTGGTTTCGGACAAATTGGCCAAGACGTTAGCCGCCGAAGCGGGCGTGTCCACAATGGTGCTTAATCCGGTAGAGGGGCTTACGGAGCGGGATCAGCAAAACAATGAAAATTATTTCACCCTTATGGAGAAAAATTTGCAAAATTTAATTCTGGCCTTAAAATAAGGGAGAAAGCCTACGTGAAAGGGGGGATTGCCATGCAACCGGTATCCCTGGACTGCCACCAGCATATGATCGATATACAGAACCTCTCGTTTTCCTATGGGCAACAGAAGGTCATTTCTGATTTGAATTTTACGGTGAGAGAACGTGATTTTGTCGGCATTATCGGCTCGAATGGAGCCGGCAAGACTACGCTGCTTAAAATGATCGTTGGCCTGCTTCCAGCAGCCGAAGGCGAGATCCGCCTGTTCGGCCAGCCGGTCCGCAAGTTCAAGGATTGGGAACGAATCGGTTATGTGCCGCAAAAAAATGCGTTCAACCCGCTGTTTCCGGCCACGGTACGGGAAGTGGTCATGTCCGGACTCTACAACAACAAAAATGTATTTCGCCGCATCTCCCGCGCTGAGCAGTGCAAGTGCGATGACGCAATGGAAGTTATGCGTATTGAGGGCATTCAGAACAAACGGGTGGGCATGCTGTCCGGCGGCCAACAGCAGCGCGTCTTTCTGGCACGGGCGCTGATTAACCATCCGGATTTGCTCATTCTGGACGAACCAACGGTCGGCATCGACATCGAGACGCAAGCAGCGTTCTTCGACCTGATTACGCATATGCATGCCCATCATCATATGACATTCCTGATGGTTTCGCATGACATTGATATGATCCAAAATTATCTCGGCAAGGACCCTTTGCAGTGCAACGGTAAAATCAATTTCTATTCCCGCCATTCGCATGAGCTTCAGAACTGCGCCGCCAAAGACCTGCAGCATACGCTCACATAATAAAGATCGGCCATTGTACAACATTAGTCGATCAAGCCTTTGATCTTAAGGTTTTAATACGATCAGCCATTGTACAACATTAGATGATCAGGCCCTTGATCTTAAGGTTTTAATACGATCAGCCATTGTACAACATTAGATGATCAGGCCTTTGATCTTAAGGTTTTAATACGATCGGCCATTGTACAACATTAGCCGATCAAGCCTTTGACCTTTAAGCTTTTAATCTAGGTACGCACAAAGTCAAGCGTGTCCCGCCTTTTGGGACGTAAGCGCTCATTGAGTCAAACAGACCCAGGGAGCGCCCCCTGAACACCTTCACCAAAAATTGCGGGTGTCCAGAGGGCGCGGCCCTTGGGGCCCTCCCCGGTGGGGAGGGTTTGGGAGGGGAAACTTCACATTGGATATTCTATTCAGCGATTTTTTTCAACGGGCGCTCGCGGGCGGCCTGTTGATTGGGATTACGGCGCCGCTTATAGGCGTTTTTCTTGTGCTTAGAAGGCTGTCAATGATTGGGGACTCGCTGGCCCATGTCACGATCGCCGGAGTGGCGCTCGGATTTTTGACCGGATTTTACCCGCTGGGGGCGGGACTGATCTTTGCTGTCGCGGCTTCCTTCGGGATAGAGAAGCTCCGCAAAGCCTATAAAACCTACGCCGAGCTGTCGATCGCTATTATTATGTCGGGCGGCGTAGCGCTGGCCTCACTATTTTTCACCTTGGGGAAAGGGTATAATGCCGATGTCATCAGCTATCTGTTCGGCAGCATTTATACGCTAGACAATACCGATCTACTGGTCGTCGGCATCGTGACCCTTGTAGTGGTAGTCGTGATGTCGGTGTTTTTCAAGGAGTTCTTTCTACTCAGCTTCGAGGAGGATGCTGCCAGCGTAAGCGGACTGCCTGTTAAGATGCTTAATGTGCTGATCACCATTCTGACGGCCCTCGTTATCAGCACCGCGATCAAAATCGTCGGCTCTCTGCTCGTATCCGCACTTCTGACAGTGCCGGTGGCGATCAGCCTGCTGCTATCGCGCAGCTTTAGAATCGCCGTTATTTTATCGGTTGTTATAGCGGAAATCGCCGTTGTCGGCGGGCTGGTCATTGCAGGGGTCTGGAACCTGGCACCGGGCGCGACCATTGTTCTACTGCTGATTGCTCTTCTTGCGCTGACACTGGCCGGTAAAAAGGGAGTTCGCCTGTAGAATCAACCGGAAAGGATGAGAAAGCAGCAGCAAAACCGGAAGCCCGAAGGCTCCCGGCAATGTGACTGAAGGAGAGATGCCGCTGTGTCCAACATTAACGCGGGAATCGCTTTGGCCGCCGGTCTGGCTTCGTTCATTTCCCCCTGCTGTCTGCCGCTGTATCCTTCTTATTTATCATACATAACCGGGCTGTCGGTCCAGCAGCTAAGAACGGGAGAACAGAGAAGGGAAGCCCGTCTTCGCACGCTCAGCCATACACTGGCGTTCATTCTGGGGTTTTCGGCGGTCTTTTATACGCTCGGCTTCGGCGCCGGAGTATTCGGGCAGTTCTTCATTGAACAGCGAGAGCTGATCCGCCGATTGTCCGCTATCCTGATCATAGTGATGGGACTATTTCTGCTGGGAATTTTTCAGCCCCGCTTCCTTATGCGCGAGCGTAAGCTGGAGTTCAGCCGGAAACCGGCGGGCTACGCCGGTTCCTTTATTTTCGGGATCGGCTTCTCCGCCGGCTGGTCGCCCTGCATCGGTCCGATCCTGACGGCGATTATCGCCCTGTCGGCGAGCGAACCGGGAACCTGGCTGAAGCTGATTACGGCGTACAGCATCGGGTTCGCGCTGCCTTTTTTCGTGCTGGCCTTCTTCGTTGGCGGGGCGCGGCGGCTGCTGAAATATTCGGGTCCTCTGATGAAAATCGGCGGAGCGCTGATGGTCTTTATGGGCATTTTGCTGTTTACGGATCAGATGTTCCGTATTACCATTTGGCTGCAAGGCATTACTCCGGGTTGGCTTAAATTCTAGAAGGGGCGCAGGGCGTTTTGCTGTTGGTGGGGATACACGTATTTATTTTATCGAATTTAATTGTCCAAAAATCCTCACAAAGCTGTAGAATATTAGGCGCAGTACATGTGTGCTTTCGACTTGCCAAGCTTGGGGAGAAACATGTATCATTGTTAGAACAAGGTTTGGTCTTAGGACCATGGTCAATATAGAAAAGAGGTAATTGCATGCCAACACCCAGCATGGAGGATTATTTGGAGCGCATATACAAGCTGATCGATGAGAAAGGCTATGCGCGGGTATCGGATATTGCCGAGGGTCTGGAGGTTCATCCCTCTTCCGTTACCAAAATGATCCAAAAACTGGATAAGGACGACTATCTCATCTACGAGAAATATCGCGGACTCGTCCTGACCACTAAAGGAAAAAAAGTAGGGAAACGTCTAGTGGACCGCCACAAGCTACTGGAAGAGTTTCTCACGATTATTGGCGTCCAGGAGCAGAATATATACCGGGATGTCGAGGGAATTGAGCATCATTTAAGCTGGGATTCCATTACATGCATAGAGTCGCTTGTGGAATTTTTCCGCCGGGATGAGAGCAGAATTCAGATGTTAAATCAGATTCATCAGGAATTATACAGCGAATCATGAGCACAAACAAGAAACGGATATTGTCCTGAAAATGGACGGTAGATCCGTTTCTTTTGCTTTTTGCGCAACCTTTTCCATTTTTCCTCGTCCAAATTTGTAGCATGTTACATAACCGGAGGTTTGGGGAGGAATTATGAAACTGAAGAATTGGATCATCGGATTGCTACTTATTGTGCTCTGTATACCGCTGCTGTCTTCCGGCGCCGCTCGGGCGGCATCAGCCGTAATTACCATTGAACTTGACGGAATCCCGCTTGCGAGCGACGTGCCGCCGTATATTACTTCAAGAAATGTCACCATGGTGCCGCTCGGGGTGATCAGCCAAGGTCTTGGCGCGCAGACAGGGTGGAATCAGAGCAGCAAGACCGTTACGATCGTCAAGGCCGGTAATGAACTGAAGCTCACGAATGGTAAAAAAACGGCAATGGTGAACGGAACCTCCGTTTCTCTGGATAATTCGGTCGTGATCAGGCAGGGGCGGATTATGGTGCCGATACGGTTCGTGGCGGAGAATCTCGGCCTTCAGGTTGTATGGAATAAAGCCGCCAAGCAGATATCGCTCTATACAGGCGACGAGCCTCCGCAGGCAAGCGATCCGGTAAATCCGCAGACGCCATCCGTACCGGACGTGCCTGTTATTCCAAAGCCAACCGTTCCCAGTATTCCTGGAGCTGGCTCCAAGGCAATGAAAGGGATTTGGATCTCCAGCGTGTACAACCTGGACTGGCCTTCTGCGTCTTCGATAGGGAAGATTGATCAGCAGCAAAAAGAGTTCATCAGCTTGCTCGACAAGCTGAAGGCCATCGGCTTCAATGCCGTATTCGTGCAGGTGCGCCCAAGCGGCGACAGCCTGTATGCGTCTTCGCTTGTTCCCTGGTCCAAGGTGCTGACCGGTACCCAGGGCAAGGACCCGGGCTATGATCCGCTGGAGTTCATGATCGACGCGGCGCATGCACGGGGAATGCAGTTCCATGCCTGGTTCAATCCGTTCCGGGCGACAACAGACGACTCTGACAAATCCTTTGCCACCCTTGCCGCCAATCATGTCGCCAAGGCGCATCCGGAGTGGATCGTTAAGGCGTACGGGAAGCTTTATATTAATCCGGGAATTCCGGAGGCGCGTCAGAGCATCATCGATACGGTGCTTGAAGTCGTGAAAGGCTACTCGATCGACGGCGTTCATTTGGACGACTATTTCTATCCGTCTTCCTCTTTTGATGATGACAGCACCTTCAATACCTATAACGCTAAAAATATCGCAAGCAAAGCCGACTGGCGGCGTGATAATATCAACGACTTCGTTCGCGAGCTCGGGAAGCAGATTCATGCGCTAAAGCCTAACGTTTCTTACGGTATCAGCCCCTTTGGCGTCTGGCGCAATAGCAAGATGGACAGCACCGGTTCGGATACGACGGCAGGCGTGTCCGCATATGACGATATATACGCCGACGTTCGGACCTGGATCAAGCAGGATTGGGTCGATTATATCGCTCCGCAAATTTATTGGAGCCTATCCTTTGATGCAGCCAGGTACGACAAGCTGGTGGATTGGTGGGCGAACGAGGTTCGGAATACGGGCGTGAAGCTGTATATCGGCCAGGCGGCCTACAAGGTAGGCGCAGCGGACCAAAGCGCCGAATGGCAGAGCGGCGAGCAGATTATCAACCAGTTGAAATTCAACGAAAAATATGCCGAAGTGCAGGGCAGCATCATGTTCCGGGCCAATGATATTGTGGTGCGCAATCCATCGGATTTAAGCAGTTTACTGACCTTTTATTTTAAGTCTTAAACCGGCTTCCCAGGCATTAAATATCCCCCGTGCTCATAGATAAGCAGTATAAGTCTATGGGAACGGGGGATTGCCGTTTATGGAAATCAATGCGGTCTTCGAAGGCGGCGGCGTAAAGGGCATTTCGCTTGCGGGAGCGGTTCAGGCGTCAGAGGAGGCGGGCGTTACATTCAAAAGAGTAGCAGGCACCTCCTCAGGCTCCATTGTCGCCTCACTGCTTGCGGCCGGGTACAGCGGGGAGGAAATGAGCAGAATTATTCGGGGCACCTCATTCCGTTCTTTTTTGAAACGCTCGCCGTTCTTCAATACCAAGCTAATCGGTCCCGCTCTGCGGGTGATGCTGAAAAAGGGGCTCTACTCGGGAGAGGCGCTGGAATCGTGGATACGCGGCATTTTACGGCAGAAGGGAATTATTTCTTTTCGCGATCTTCCTCCGGGCAAGCTGTCGATCATCGCTTCCGACATAACAGATGGCCGGCTGGTTGTCCTGCCTGAAGGACTTGAGGAGTACGGGATCAGCCCCGATTATTTTGAAGTGGCCAAGGCGGTGCGCATGAGCTGCAGCATTCCGTACTTCTTCGATCCCGTGATGCTGCGCAGAAGCGGGAAAGCGGCGGAAGGAAGGTCTTTTGCCGAACAGTTTGTCTACATGGTGGACGGAGGATTGCTGAGCAATTTTCCGATGTGGCTGTTTGAGGAAAAAGAGCCCGGCGGGCTGGGGCCGGTTAAGATTCCGGTCGTCGGCTATCAGATGGTCGGGCGCACAGCACCTCAGGCTCACCGGATCACAGGACCGTTCAGTATGCTTCAGGCACTGGTCGGAACGATGCTGTCGGCGCATGACGAGCGCTACATCGAGCAGGAGAAGTTCGTCCGCACGGTCAAAATTCCCACACTCGGCATCGGTACGGTCCAATTTGAGCTGACTCCTGAAGAGAGCACGGCCCTGTACAATTCAGGATACCATGCGGGAAAAGAGTTTTTCCGGAAATGGCGTCCGGGACGGCTGGAGAAGCTGCTGATTGTAAATAAAAAAGCGTCCCCGCACTCTTGATGGAATGCGTGAACGCCGGATACCGTGCTTAAATTAGTGATATCTGGGCAACTGTTCATCTTCGTTCTTCCCTTTGCTGCCTTCAATGACTCGAAAAGGATAGGTCTTGCGTTTGCCGGCCGGCGGCTGGCTCTTTCGCATGCCTGCGACCTTCGCCAATGTCTTCTGGGAAGGCTTCACCTTGATTTTAGGCTGTCTGCGGCTGCCGCTTCCGGCATACCGGCGGGGCGGGAACTTGTAGAGCAGGTACAAAACAAGGAACAAAGCGACGGGAATGACAAAGCCTTTCAGCGAACTGAGGCCATCTGCCGCCAAACCCGATACGAGACCGAAAACCGCTAGCAGTACTGCGCTCCAAAAAATCAAAGCATGCCGTTTCATAGGCCACTCATCCTTTCGCAGGGTCCAATATGCCTCCGGTTACACTTGATTGTTGATATCCTTTTGCTTCGATTGCCGCATCCAATTCGCGCATGCGGTTGAAGGAGGCGATCGATACTTCCACCTGATCGTCCTTCGGTTCTTTCGTTGTAAGCAACTGCAGCCATAGTCCGGGATAGCCGAGATAGCGCAGCACCGGAAGTTCGCGTACGGCGTTGGTGCCCTTCAGCACTTCGAAGGAGACACCGATGACGAGCGGGAGCAGGATAAGCCGCTGTACAATTCTCTCCACCAGGGTATCCCATGGCACAATGGAGTAAATGATAACGCCCAGCACAATCGTCAGCATCATGAAGCTGCTTCCGCACCGGTAATGCAGGCGGCTGTGCTTCTGCACATTCTCTACCGTCAATTCGTCGCCGGCTTCGAATGCGCTAATGACCTTATGCTCTGCGCCGTGATACTGGAACAATCTTTTGATCACAGGGGTCTGGGAGATGACCCACAGATAGACCAGCAGCAGAACCAGCTTAATGGCCCCTTCAATGAGGTTGTGCAGAACGTAGTTCTTGAATGCATTACCGAACAAAAAATCTTCTACGAACACGGGAACGAGGGTGAAAATAATTTTGCCGACAAGGAAGGACAAAATCCCCATGACGGCTACGCCAAGTATCATTCCAAGCCCCCAGCCTTCTTCTTTCTCCTTGTGCTTCTTCTGCTTGGCGGGTTCCTCCGGCTCCGTCTCGTCTTCCGCATAAGCCTCGGCGGAATAATTCAAATGCTTGGAGCCTTTGGCGCTGGCATCTATAATACTGACAAGGCCGCGAAGCAGCGGAATCTTGCGCAGTTTTACAACCCAGCTCTTCTCGCTTCTCGGCACCTCCAAAAAAGTGATTTCTTGATTTTTCCGCCGCACGGCTGTCACATTGACATGCTTGCCGCCAAACATAACGCCTTCGATGACGGCCTGACCGCCGTAACTTGGAGTTTCCTGAGACAACCAATTCACCTTCCTGTAAAATGTAGTGTACTGCTGCTCTATATTCTTCATTGTAACTAATTTTTGTTTGCATTTCTACTTGGAACGATCTTTCCTGTGCATACTAGTCTGTAAGCAGGATCGGCGGCTAATTATAAGGCCTATATCTATAGTAGAAAGAGGAGAGTGCGGCTTAATGGGAAATGCGGCGAGTCAGCAGCGGCAGAAGACGAATCCGTTGTTTTTTGCGATTGAGACGGGTTTTTTTGCGGGCCTTATCTGGGGCGGATTGCACTGGATATTCTATGCGCTTCGATTTACGAAGGTAATTCCGGGCTTTCTGGGCGAGCCGGTCTTTCGGCATAAATTTCTGATATCGGCCGCCGGTCAGCTAACAGGGTATCTGCTGTTCATCGGCTTCTCGGTTCTTTGTTCCATCTTGTATGTTCTGGTTTTCCGCAAAATAAAGGGGCCTTGGGCAGGTATGATCTATGGAATCGTATGGTGGTCAGTGCTCATTCTGGCCTGCTCCTGGTCCCTCCTGATGCAGCCGCCTTTTCGGCTTCCCTGGAATTCATTAATCAGTGAATTTTGCCTGTTCCTCCTATGGGGACTGTTCATTGGCTATACGGCCGCGACCGAATACACGGATGAGCGCAAGAGGGACAGCAGTAAGGGAATGGCCTGACGATCAAAAAAACTTCTCAGTTGGCATGGCCCTATGTTACAATACAATGTGGCTATTTTCGAGAGGAGAATGATCATGGGCAACAACCGGGTCTCCAAACTGCGGAAGGTAGTACAGGATCGCGGTCTGGATGCGATGTTAATCACGAGCAGCATTAACCGCCGCTATTTGAGCGGATTTACCGGTTCATCCGGCTATGTGCTGATTACGGGCGACGAGAGCTATTTGCTGACCGACTTCCGTTACATGACCCAGGCTTCGGAACAGGCGAAGGGACTTAAGGTCGTGCAGCATGGGCCAAAGTTTATCGATACGGTTCGCGAACTGCTGCCGAAGGGCGGGCAGGTACGCCTTGGCTTTGAGCAGGACGACGTGTCCTATGGCGCCTATACGTCATACGCGGAAGCGCTGAAGCCGGCCGAACTCGTTCCGGTATCTCAAGCGGTGGAGAAGCTTCGCATGTTCAAGGATGAAGATGAGCTCGCCGTGATGAGAAGAGCTGCGGATCTTGCCGACGACACGTTCCGGCACATTCTGAATGTGATTAAGCCGGGCATGACCGAGCGGGACGTCGATCTGGAAATGGAATTCTACATGCGGAGCCACGGGGCGACCGCCTCGTCCTTCGATACGATCGTGGCTTCCGGAGAACGCTCCTCCATGCCCCATGGCGTTGCGAGTCAGAAGGTCATTCAGAACAATGAATTCGTGACGTTTGACTTTGGCGCGCTGCTGGACGGCTACTGCTCCGATATCACGCGGACGATCGCGCTGGGCAGCCCTGACCCTAAACTTAAAGAGATTTACGACATCGTGCTTGAGGCTCAGCTGTACGCGCTGGAGCATATTAAGCCGGGCATGACCGGCAAGGAATGCGACGCTTTGTCACGGGATATTATCACCCGCTATGGCTACGGAGAGCAGTTCGGGCATAGTCTTGGCCACGGCCTTGGCATGGAAGTTCATGAGTGGCCGCGGCTGTCGAAGCTCAGCGACGATGTGCTTCAGCCGGGTATGGTTGTCACCGTTGAGCCGGGCATCTATGTGCCGGGACTCGGAGGCGTCCGCATTGAGGATGATGTAGTCGTAACGGAGACCGGCGTCGAGAGATTGACCCATTCATCCAAGGATTACACCGTTCTCTAAATTTCGGTAGAACCGCCCTGCTAGGTTACGGCCGAAATAGTTTAATTGTTCTCATAAGGACAAGTTATTTTCGAATTCAGGAGGGGTTTATTAGTGATTTCCGTAAACGATTTTAAAACAGGCCTGACCGTTGAGGTGGACGGCGACATTTTTACCGTGTTGGACTTCCAGCATGTTAAACCGGGCAAGGGCGCGGCGTTCGTCCGCTCCAAGCTGAAGAACCTGCGCAACGGCAACACCGTTGAACGCACTTTCCGTGCGGGCGAGACGATCGGCCGCGCCATCATCGAGAACCGTGCCGTGCAATATCTGTATGCGAGCGCTTCCGAGCATGTGTTCATGGACAACCAAACCTATGATCAGTTCAGCCTTGATGCTGATCAGCTCGAGTGGGAACTGAATTTCCTTAAAGAGAACATGACGGTTAACATCGTCAGCTACCAGGGCGAGCTTCTTGGCATCAATCTGCCGACCAGCGTTGAGCTCAAGGTCGTGGAAACCGAGCCGGGCGTGAAAGGCAATACAGCACAAGGCGCGACGAAGGCGGCCAAGCTGGAGACCGGACATACCGTACAGGTGCCGCTCTTTATTAACGAGGATGACGTTCTCTTGGTCGATACACGCGAAGGCAAGTATATTTCCCGCGCGTAAGACTGCTCCGTTTAGTTACGCCGTGATACCGCCCTCCCCGCATGGATGCGGGGAGGTTTTGGCGTTCACGGGCTCGTTCATGAGCTTGAGATATGTCGCTATTTTTTTGCAAAAATAATTAACGCAACCGGTCACTTTCGTATTATACTGTGTAAAAGCGGGAAACCGAATGTATTAACTGCTACATAGAATTTGAAGTAGGGAGTGAATGAGGCTTTGTCACTTTATGTCATGAAATTCGGAGGCAGCTCCGTAGGCGACACCGAGCGCATGAAGCGGGTTGCCAAACGCATCGCAGACAAGCAGGATGAGGGCCATCGCTGTGTCGTGGTCGTCTCCGCCATGGGGGACACGACCGACGATCTGATCGATCAGGCCAAGCTGCTCAGCAGCGAGCTGCCTGCGCGCGAGATGGACATGCTGATGACGACAGGGGAGCAGATCTCCATTGCGCTGCTAACCATCGCTCTATCCGGCATTGGACGGGAAGCTGTTTCCTATACCGGCTGGCAGGCCGGCTTCCGCACGGATGAGACACATGGACGGGCGCGGATTAACGAGATTGTGCCCCGCCGAGTGCTGGAAGCGCTGGAGAAAGACAAGATTGTAATCGTTGCCGGCTTTCAAGGGATGACGATGGACGGCGAGATTACGACGCTCGGACGCGGCGGCTCCGATACGACGGCGGTTGCGCTGGCTGCGGCGATCAAGGCGGATGTGTGCGAGATCTATACCGACGTTGATGGTGTATATTCCACCGACCCGCGCATCGTGAAGAACGCGCGCAAGCTTAAGGAAATCTCATATGACGAAATGCTGGAGCTCGCCAATCTGGGCGCCGCCGTGCTGCATCCGCGCGCGGTGGAATACGCAAAGCGCTACCAGGTGAAGCTGGTTGTGCGGTCGAGCTTTAATTATAACGAAGGTACTGTGGTGAAGGAGGAAGCAAGCATGGAGCAGGGAGTGGCGGTAAGCGGCATCGCATACGACAAAAGTGTGGCTCGGATCAGCATCTCGGGAGTGGCCGATGTTCCCGGCGTACTGGCTCAAGTGTTCGGAAAGCTGGCAGATGAAGGCATCAACGTCGACATCATCGTGCAGAGCGGCGTACAGAACGGGGAAGCGGATTTCTCCTTCACCGTCTCGCTGGACGAAATGGAAAAGGCCAAGGAGGTTATCCGGCAAATCAGACAAGAATTGCCATACCGCGAAGTAACCTCGGAAGATAATCTGGTCAAGATCTCCATCGTTGGCGCGGGGATGGTCAGCCATCCCGGTGTGGCGGCGCAGATGTTCGACGTGATTTCAAGTCTTGGAATCAGCATCAAGATGGTCAGCACCTCCGAGATCAAGGTGTCCTGCGTTGTGGAGTCCGGCAAGCTTCTAGAGATTATCCAGGCGCTGCATACGGCGTACGGTCTGGATACCGACCAGCAGGTGTTTGTAGGCGGTCCGCAGGAACGCCGGTAGACTATCATCACAGCTTGAAAAAGTTTCAAGCTGAATAATCCACAAATTTTCTATACAGCAAGCAGCAACAAGGGACTGCCCCGCGAGCCTGAGAAGGCTTTCGGCAGTCCCTTTTTTTAATGGATAAGAATGTGTAAGCTGCCCTTATGCCAGCCGTTTGAACCTCCCCAGAATTTCCACTGTCTCCAGCACATTGACGAACGCGGATGGATCGACCTCGATAACCGTCTTGCGCAGTTCCGCAAGCTCGTACCGCGTGGTGACCGTCATCAGCATCGTATTACCTTCGTGACTGTAGCCCCCTTCCGTATTAACCACGGTAACGCCATGAGGAAGCCGGTTCAGCTGCGCGACCATCTCATCCTTCCGTTTCGTAACGATGAAGCAGGTCAGTTTGACATGCCGGATATGGATGATGTCAACCACCTTGCTCTTCACAAAGGTACATAGCATGGCGTACAGCGCGGAATCCCAGCTTTTCATAAATCCGAGGGTCAAAATAATTACCCCGTCCAAAATGAACAGCACCGTTCCCATCGGCACATCCCGCTTGCGGGTAATGATAGAGCCCAGAATATCGAACCCTCCCGATGATCCGCCCGCACGCAATGAGAAACCGACGCCTCCCGCAATAATAACCCCGCCGAAGATGCTGGCGAGAATCGGATCTTTGGTCACCTGCACCTGGGGAATAATCGTCAGAAACCAGGTCGTGCTGGCGACGCAGAGCATGCTGAGGAAGATGTATTTTTTCCCTACGGCAACGAAGCCCCAGAGCAGAATCGGCAGATTGATGCCGAAATAGATGAGCGAAATATACTTGGGATTGGTCAAGTAACCGATGACGGACGCCGTTCCGGCCACTCCTCCGCTGAGCAGCTGATGCGGGATGAGGAACAGTTTGAGACCGGCGGCTACCAGGAGGGCGGAAAGTACGACAATGGCTGCTTCTCTGGCCGTTTTGGCAAGACTTTCAAAAGTGTTGACTACTGCTTGATGACGCATGTGCATGGAAGCATTCCTTTCTGTATCATGACTTGGTTATCCTATTTGCCAAAAATATTTTATCACACTGATGAGATTTTTCTATCACTTTTTTTCGCAATGGTTTCTTTTCCATATATATTGGATTGCTGTACCCGATTTTATGCCCGGATTCTTGTTGTCTAAAGCGGGACAATCCCGCATATCTATGAATATAACAGTCGGGAACCGGCGGCTTTCGGAAGACGCGCCGAAATTTCGGGCAGAGGGGGCTATAACGAAGGTGGACAAGTATGTGAGCTGGATGGCTATTCTGCGGATGCTGTCGGGCAGCGCGGAAATCACTGCTGCGCTGATCATGCTGCGGTTAAACCAGGTGGACAAGGCGCTTGCGGTTAACTCGGGGCTTGCGCTGGTCGGTCCGACCGTGCTGATTCTGACGACGGCTATCGGACTAACCGGCATGGCGAAGGATCTCTCTCCAGGCAAGCTGGCCTGGGTGGGTATAGGCGTGGCGTGTCTCTTAATCGGCATTTTCAAAAAATGATAGATTGGTAGTCATATTGCGAACGTACAAGCATAGATATGGAATAAAGCATTCTATAGAGGACAACTTGGGGGTACGGTTTATGGCCAACGACTGGCTTCAATTATTTCCCGAAAAAGTGAAAGCCGCGCTGTCCCGGCTGCCGGTTACGCTGCTGGAGACGGTGGAAGAAATCCGCATCAGGGAAGGACGTCCGCTGGAAATCAATTATGCAGGCAAATACCATTTTGTAGACGCGGCCGGGCGGCTGACCCTGGAATCGGAGGAGGCATATAGACCGGACCGCGAGGACAGCCACCGGATGCTTGATCTGATCAGCAACCATTCCCTGTACACAATGGAAGAAGAGCTTCGTAAGGGATTCATCACTATCCCGGGAGGACACCGCATCGGACTTGCCGGGCGGACGGTTCTGAGCGGAGGCAGCGTAGGCCATCTGCGGGACATCGGCGGATTCAACGTCCGGATCGCAAGAGAGATTCCCGGAGTCGCCGACCGGCTTCTGCCGCATCTTCTGGACGGGAGCCGCCAGCGGGTCATGCACACGCTCATTTTGTCCCCGCCCCAGCACGGGAAGACAACGCTGCTCCGTGATCTCGCCCGGCAGATTTCCGCCGGGAGCAAGGGAGGAAGGGAAGGGCGGAGGCCCGGCCTCAAGGTAGGCATCGTGGACGAGCGTTCCGAGATCGCCGGAAGCCGAAGAGGAATTCCCGCCTTCGATATTGGCCCGCGTACAGATGTGCTGGACGGCTGTCCCAAAGCCGAGGGCATGATGATGATGATTCGCTCCCTTTCGCCGGATGTACTGATTGCGGACGAAATCGGCCGGCCGGAGGATGCAGAGGCGGTAACCGAGGCGCTGCACGCCGGAATTACGGTTCTGGCGGCCGCGCACGGCCGGGAAGTGTCCGAGCTGGCCTTAAGGCCCGGCCTGGGCAGGCTGATCGAGCTGGGGATGTTCGAAAGGTATGTCATCCTCCGCCGGTCGGCGGGAGAACTCTCCTTCCGCGTGCTGGACGGCCGCAAACGCTCGCTCCCGGTATACTCCGGAGAAGACAGAGGAGGCGAACGCCATGCTTAAGCTTCTCGGCGCCGCGATGATTCTGCTCGCGGCCACGCTGGCGGGCTTCAGGCGGGCCGGCCAGTATGCGGACCGGCCCCGGCACATCCGCGGTCTGATCGCCGCGCTTCAGCGGCTGGAGACCGAGATCATGTACGGCTATACGCCGCTGCCGGAGGCGATGAAGCGGATCGCCGTCCAGTCGAGGGAGCCGCTCAAGGGCTTCTTCGCCGCAGCCGCAGAAGGCATGTGCGCGCCGCGTAACGAAAGCGCGCAGGAAGCGGTGGGCCGGGCGATGGAAACGCACTGGAAGGCGACCGCGATGAAGGCGCCGGAGCAGGAAGTTCTCCGGCAGCTAAGCTGCACCCTGGGCACCAGCGACCGAGGCAATCAAGTGAACCATATTACGCTGGCGCTGCAGCAGCTGAAGCAGGAGGAGATTTCGGCCCGCGAGGACCAGGCCAAGTACGAGAAAGTAAGCAAAAGCCTGGGACTGCTGCTGGGGGCGCTCATCGTCATTTTGATCTTTTAGCGAGGTGCCAGGAATGAATATTGAAGTCAATGCGATCTTTCAAATTGCCGGCATCGGCATCATTATCGCCATGATTCATACCGTCCTCAAGCAGATGGGCAAAGAGGATATAGCCCATTGGGTGACCGTCATCGGCTTCGTCGTCGTGCTGTTCATGGTCATCCGGATGCTGGACGGACTGCTGCAGGAAATCAAGACGATCTTTCTTTTTCAATAGGCCGCGCCATGGAAATCATTCAAATCGTAGGAATCGGGCTGATGTCGACCGTTCTCATTCTTGTGCTGAAAGAACAAAAACCAATCTTCGCTTTTTTGCTGGCCGCGGCTACGGGCATACTCATCTTCCTGTTTCTGATCGGCAAAATCGGCGGCGTCATATCCACGCTTCAGCGGCTCGCGGAGTCTTCGGGCATGGAGACCGTATATCTCAAGACCGTGTTCAAAATTATTGGCATCGCCTATATCGCGGAGTTCGGAGCCCAGATCGTACGCGACGCGGGTCAGGAATCGATCGCTTCCAAAATCGAACTGGCCGGCAAAGTGCTGATTATGACGCTGGCTGTGCCGATCATCGGCATCATTATTGAGACGGTCATGAAGCTGCTGCCGGCGTAAGGCGCTATAAGGCCAGCCAGGCTTATCTGCAATCGAAAGGAGCAACGGCAATGAAAAAGCGCGGCATATTCCGTCCTCCCAAACTTAGTGCCGCGCTGCTGCTTCTCTGTCTCGTGTTGATCGGATGGAGCCGGGCTGCCAACGCGTCGCCTGTGGGCGAACCGGGAATGGCCGCAGGCCAATTCGGCAATAACCCGGGTCAAGCGGAGGCATATACGAACCAAACCGGGACTAGTCCGGTCGAATCCGGAAATTCAGCGAATCAAGCTCGAGCAGCGGCGGAGCAGGCCGTGACTTCAGCGGCGTCAAGCGGGGCGCAAACCGGTCAGACCGGAACGCCGATAGACCAATGGGTAAAGAGCCAGGTGGACGAACTGCCCAAAGACGAGGTCGAGAGGTACTGGGACCAGTTGATGAAGGATTACGGCGGCTTTTTTCCTGATGGGGCCACTCCTTCGCTCATGGATATGCTGCTGCCGGGCGGGAAAGGGCTTAGCCTGCAAAATGTGGTACTAGGACTCTTATCTTACATGTGGCATGAAGTGCTCTACAACGGCAAGCTGCTCGTCACGATCGTGATGATCAGCGTGATGAGCATGATTCTGGAGACACTGCAGACGGCGTTTGAGCGCAAGATGGTGAGTAAGGTGGCGTATACGATCTGCTTCATGGTGGTGCTGGTTATCGCGGTTAACAGCTTTAATGTGGCCATCGGCTATGCCAAGGACGCCATCGACCGGATGATCGACTTCATGATGGCGATGATTCCGCTGCTGTTCGCTCTGCTTGCTTCGATGGGCAATATCGTAACCGTCTCGGTGACCCATCCCCTGATCGTGTTCATGATCCATACGGTCGGCACTTTGATCCATACCATGGTGTTTCCGCTGCTGTTCTTCTCGGCGGTTCTGCATCTGGTAAGCTCCATCTCTGACAAATATACGCTAACCCACCTTGCGAATTTGCTGCGTAATATCGGCATGGCGGTGCTTGGGGTACTGCTGACCGTCTTTTTGGGCGTCATTTCCGTCAGGGGCATTACGAGTTCGGTTACGGACGGAGTAACGTTAAAGGCGGCAAAGTACATCACCGGTAATTTCGTACCCGTTATCGGCAAAATGTTCGCGGACGCAACCGACACCGTCATAACCGCCTCACTGCTGGTGAAGAATGCGATTGGGCTGTCAGGGGTGATCATCATCCTGTTCCTATGCGCGTTCCCGGCGATCAAAATCCTTGTGCTGGCTATCATTTACAACGTAGCCGGAGCCGTGATGCAGCCGCTCGGCGACACACCGATCGTATCCTGCCTGCAGACCATCGGAAAGAGCATGGTCTATGTGTTCGCCGCCCTGGCCGCCGTTTCGCTCATGTTCTTTCTGGCGGTCACCATCATGCTGACGGCGGGAAATGTCACGGTCATGATGAGATGACGGGGTACAAAGGAGGTAGCTCATGAGCTGGCTGGGAGGATGGCTGCGGGAGATCATTTTAATCGTGCTGCTGGCGACGTTTGTTGAGCTTCTGCTCCCGAGCAAGTCGATGGAGCGCTATGCCAGGCTTGTGCTCAGCCTGCTGATTCTGCTGACGCTGCTCAGCCCCATTGTCTCGCTGCTGAAAGGCAACGCGGCGTCCGAGCTCAGCCTGGCTTTCAACCGGGCGGACGGCGGGAGGTCCGGGCAGACCGGAACGGCAGACGCTGAGCTTCAAAAAATATTGGCGGACGGGCGAAAGCTTGCTGCGGGGGGCAGGGACCAAAGCCTGAAGCTGGCCGCGCAGCAAATTGCCGGACAGATGAAAGAGCAGATTGCCGCAGAGACGGGGAAGCGCGGAGCGAATGTGAACGTAACGCTAGCTTTGACGAATGAGGCGGACGGCGCCTGGACTCCGGCCATAACTCAGGTCGTTGTCACGCTTCCCGGTGAAGCCGGCGCCGCCCAAGGCAATGCGCCCGGCGGTTCCGGCAGCGGCGGAAGCACTCCGATCATGGTTCAACCCGTGGAGGATATCAAAGTTGAACTTGGCGGGGGAGAGACAGGGCTGAAGGAACAGGGCGCAAGCGGAGGCGGGGACGCTCCGGCGGCGGCCGGGACGAATCAAGGAAGCGGAACTGGCGGTGCGGACGCTGAAGCGGTAACGGCCCTGCTGGAGAAGAACTGGAGCCTTGATCCCGGCAAGATAAAAGTAGTGGACAGCGGCACAGACAAATGGTAAAGGCAGGGTTCATCTGACTGGAGGAAGGAGGGTAAACGATAATGGGCAATTGGCTGAAGAAGCTGGAGCAACTGGTCGGCGGCGGGTCCGATAATCCGAAGCGAAACCACACGTTCCGCTGGCTGATCATCCTGGGTCTGTTGGGCGTGGCGATTATGCTGTTCAATTCCTTTGTCAATGTGAAGAAGCTCGACAGTGAGAATACGGAGAGAGAACCGCCACAAACCCAGAACTCGCAGGCGGCCATGCAGCAGGAGACAGGTGAAAGCGCCAGTTCATTTGACGGCATCGAGCGGGAAATGGAGAACCAGATGAAAGGCATACTGGAGCAGATCGTCGGGGTCGGCACGGTGGATATTATGGTGACCGTGGATTCCACCGAGGAGGTCATCGTGCAGCGCAATGTGAATGATTCGCAGCAGCTCAGTGACGAGACCGACGCGAACGGCGGCAAGCGCCACACAACCACGTACACGAGAAACGGCGAAATCGTCACTTACAGCCAGTCCGGAGACCAGACGCCGATCATTACCAAAAGAATCAAGCCCCAGGTTCGCGGCGTGCTCATTGTCGCCAAGGGAGCCGAGAACAAGGTGGTGAAAGGGCTGATCATGCAGGCGGTGGAAAAAGCGCTGAACGTCCCAAGCTACCGCATTTCCGTTGTGCCGCGCAAGCAGGAATAAGAAGCGCGAAAGGGTATGGATTCGGCAGACGAATCTGAAGGAAGAGCAAAAAGGAGGAAAAGTAATGAATGGCAAAAGACAAACAATCTGGTTGGTGTCTATGCTCAGCTTGATGGTGGTTCTCTCCGCTTACTATTTGTTCACGGAGGACTCGGGCTCTTCTTCGCCCAAGGATACAGCCGGAACGATTCAAGTGGATACCGTTAAGGATTCGGGCGCCGCGCTTCCGTCGGCGGCTGACAGCGGCGCGACGGCAAGCGAAGTGACTCCGCAAGGCGGCGATTCGGCCGCTGATCCGAACGCAGCCTCCGATTCGGCTGCGGCCGCCGACCCGAACGCCTTGGCCGACCCGAACGCCGCGGCAAGCTCAACGGAAGGCGATTCCAGCTCTGCTTCGGCGGGAACGGATGACGGTAAATCGGAGGCAGATCAGGCGGCGGAAGGCGCCAAGGATCAGGCATCGGCTTCGGCCCCCGCTTCATCCGCTCCAGCTTCATCGGCTCCCGCTCCATCGGCTCCCGCCGCATCAGCGAAGCCGGGAACGGCTTCATTGGATAGCGGTAAGGATGCCGCTTCGGCAGACAGCGGCGTATCGAAGGACGACGCGGCTGTTCTGAATGAAGTCGCATCGCAAAGCACTTCTGCTTCCAGTCAGTTCACCAACTACCTGTACGAACGAGAGCAGAAGAACCTGAAAGAGCAGCAGGATCTGATGGCTGCGATCAACGATATGGACAAATCGCCGGCGGACAGCGCGGCCGCGCAAGAGCAGCTGCATCAGCTCGAAGAGAAGGAATCCAAAATCAACGGAATCGAAGAAAAGCTTCAACAACAGTACAGCGAAGCCATCGTCAAGGAAGAGAACAATGATTCCTATAAGGTGGTTGTGCTCAGCGACAAGCTGGATGTGAAACAGGCGGCCTCGATCATCGATCTGGTCATGAAAGAGCTGAGCGTTTCACAGGATAAAGTAAGCGTACAGCATGTATCGGATAAGTAATACGAATACAAATCACGCCAGGAATTGGCAAAAAAGCTCGGGTCATCCCGGGCTCTTTCCATTTCCTGCGTTTGTGTTATAATACATAAAGTTATCATGGAAAATAGGTGGATTAGCATTGCAGCTGGTCATTTGCGCTATGTTGTACGAGTGACGGTTGACGTTCCCGAAAGGGCGCCGAAGCCGGTTCATCTTATCCGCCGAGTGGCGGGTTCGAGAGAAAGCTGAAGGAGTGAATTGATCGAAATGTTCAAATTAAGTGAAATTAAGGAATTGATCGAATTGCTGGACCAGACCTCTTCCGTGCATGAGCTGGAGATTGAAAGCGAAGGAATGAAACTGGCTATCCGCAAACCGGACCGTTCCGAGGCTGCGGAAGCGCATGTAGTTCCGGCAGCGCCTTTTCCTTACCCCTTTACGCCTGCTCCACAGCCGCCCGCACCGCAGCAGATTGTCGGGCAAGCTCCCCCCAGTCCCGCCGCTCCACAGCAAGAGACGGTCTCTGCTCCCGCAGAGGGAACCTTACATAAAATCGTTTCTCCGATGGTGGGGACGTTCTACACCGCAGCTTCGCCTGATTTGCCTTCGTTCGTAAGCGTTGGCGACCGGGTGACCGAGAAGTCGACAGTCTGCATTATCGAAGCGATGAAGCTGATGAACGAACTGGAAGCCGAAGTCCGCGGGGAAATTGTGTCCGTACTTGTGGAGAACGGCCAGCTTGTTGAGTACGGCCAGCCCTTGTTCCTGGTGAAGCCGGAATCTTAGAATCGGGAGGAAAGTAATGAATATACAAAAAGTGTTGATCGCCAACCGGGGGGAAATTGCCGTTCGGATTATTCGCGCCTGCCGCGAATTGGGCATCTCCACCGTTGCAGTCTATTCGGAACCCGACCGCGATTCGCTGCATGTCCGGCTGGCCGATGAAGCGTACTGCATCGGACCGACAGCTTCCAAGGACAGCTATTTGAATTTTACGAATATTATGAGCGTTGCGACCCTGACTGAATGCGACGCCATTCATCCAGGCTACGGCTTCCTTGCCGAGAATGCCGATTTCGCTGAGATTTGCGGTTCCTGCAATATCATATTTATCGGTCCGTCTCCTGAAGCCATCACCCGGATGGGAGACAAGGCTGTGGCGAAAGATACGATGAAGCAGGCCGGCGTTCCGGTTATCCCCGGTTCCGACGGTCTTGTGGAAGATGTGGAGGAAGCGGTGCTGCTTGGGAGGGAGATTGGCTATCCCGTTATCATCAAGGCTACCGCCGGAGGCGGAGGCAAAGGCATCCGCATTGCCGAAGACGAGGAATCGCTGATCAAGCAGATTACAGCCGCCCAGCAGGAAGCGCAGAAGGCGTTCGGCAACGCCGGAGTCTATATGGAGAAATATCTGACCGGCATGAAGCATGTCGAAATTCAGATTATTGCCGATAACCACGGCAACGTGGTCCATCTGGGCGAACGGGACTGTTCCGTGCAGCGCCGCCGCCAGAAGCTGGTGGAAGAGGCGCCTTGCTCCGTGCTGACGCCGGATATCCGTGAGGCGATGGGAGACGCGGCTGTCCGCGCCGCGCTGGCCGTAAATTATTCCGGTGCGGGAACGCTTGAATTTCTGCTTGGCGCAGACGGGCAGTTTTACTTTATGGAAATGAACACCCGTATTCAGGTTGAGCATCCGGTTACCGAAATGGTAACGGGGGTGGATCTGATTAAGGAAATGATTTCGGTGGCCGAGGGCAACCCCCTTTCATTCACCCAGGAGGATATCGTCATTAACGGCTGGTCGATCGAGTGCCGCATCAATGCGGAAGATCCGACCAAGAATTTCATGCCTTCTCCGGGCAAGATCGGCTTTTACCTGCCTCCGGGCGGACTTGGCGTCCGTGTGGATAGCGCCGCGTATCCCGGCGGAACGATATCGCCTTTTTATGATTCCATGATTGCGAAGCTCATCGTCTGGGCGCCTACGCGTCAGGAGGCGATTCTCAAGATGAAACGGGCTCTGGGCGAATTCGCCATAGAAGGAATACATACGACAATCTCTTTTCATCAAAAATTGCTGGAGCATCCCGTATTCCTGGACGGCCATTTCGATATCAAGTTCCTTGAAGAAAATGAAATTTAGGGCAAAGCCGCATCGTTTGTCATAAACTTCGCCAAATGATATAGTATGTTTAATGGAGAGACGTGCTTTAAGCTTGCCATCATGAACAAATGTGAAAGGTGTGAGAGACAAAATGAGTACACTGCCGACAGAATTTGAACGTACGGAAATCGGTGAAATCCAGATCGCTCCAGAAGTGATTGAGGTGATCGCGGGCCTTGCGACCGTTGAAGTTAAAGGCGTAGCGGGCATGAGCGGCGGATTTGCCGGAGGCATTGTCGAGCTGCTTGGACGCAAGAACCTTTCAAAAGGCGTTAAGGTGGAAGTCGGACAGCGCGAGGCTGCGGTGGACGTCTCCGTAATTATCGAATATGGAACCCGTCTCCCGGATGTGGCGGCGGAAATTCAGCGAAACGTCAAACGGTCCATCGAAACGATGACAGGTCTGACGGTAGTAGAAGTGAATGTGCATATTCACGACGTCCAGTTTAAGAGTGCGGATAAGAACACAGCTGCCGACGATACCGATGTTGCCCTTCGTGTGAAATAAGGACTTCCGGTCTTTCATTAAACCCCCGACGGTCAAGTCGAGGGTTTAGTCTACTTTGAGGAGGTTACGAGGCTCGTGGCCAAAATTTTAGACAGACTTTTGCTGTTTATTTACAGCTTGAGCATTGGAACATTATCTGTTATCGCCATCCTCCTGTTAAGCGGCATTCTTCCGAGGAATTTGGAAATCCGGGATTGGGAATCCGCTTATATCGCCGTGATTGTTGCTGCGGTGATTTTATTCCTGCTGAGTATCCGGTTCTTCTACATCTCCATTCGCCGGGAACGGACATCCAGTCTGTCGGTTGATCAGCGGACGGAGTACGGAGATATTCAGATTTCCATGGAAACCATTGAGAATCTCAGCCTGAAGGCTGCCGGAAGGGTCAAAGGCATCCGCGACCTGAGATCGCGCATTCGCGTCTCCCAGGCAGGACTAGAAATTATGATTCGCGGCGTAGTGGACGGCGAGCAATCGCTGCCGCTTCTGACCTCGGAAGTACAGCGGCAGGTGCATGAATATGTGCAGGATACGACGGGAGTTCCGGTTGCCGACGTGTCCGTCTATATTGCCAATCTTGCCCAGTCGCCCAGCTTCAAAAGTCGAGTGGAATAGAGGTGAGTTTCCCTTATGCCTTGGAGAGAAATATGGGAAAGTCACGGGGGTAGAATCGCCGGAGTAGCCTTTGGCTTAATTCTCGGCATCATTTATTTAATCAGCGGTTTCTGGGATATGCTGTTCTTTGCACTGGTTGTGTTCATCGGGTATACGCTTGGCGGCAGAAAAGACGCGCAGGCTCCATTGCTCCCATGGCGGGAGCTGCTGGAGCAGCTGTCGGGCCGCTGGCGTCCCTTCAAGTGAACCGCGCTAAAGCCTTTCTTTCGGAGCGAACTGGTCATTTGCGTTTCTGTGCCCGAAAGAAGGGCGGCGCGGTTTTTTTGCGTCTAAGGGTTCTGCTTTACCGTACAGGTTAAATAAGCTGCAGCCTGCGCTCGGCGCTAGAGCGGACTGGAAAATCTCCATCTAATTTGAGTATTTCGGACGGGAACGGGGAATTATGCTGAAATTATAGGGAGTTTTTCCACTTGCCTAATTCATATATGCCGGAGTGACATAATTGAACGGGGGTACTTGCGCCTAACCTTGCTACATGAGCGACTATTTGCGATACAGTGAGGGACACATCCCGCCGGACCGGCAGGTCCGCATCGGTCAAATGGAGATTGGATTAATTTAAAGGAGGAACAAATGAAAAGACGAATTGCGAGAGAAATTATCGTACAGAGCCTGTATCAGATGGAAATGAACGAGGTGGAAAGCGGCGAGGCGGTGGAAATGCTGCTGGAAGAGGCGTCGGAGGAAAATGAGACGGAGCGCGTCATTTCCGACGAGCTTCAGCTAAAGGATTATGTGCTGGACCATGTGAACGGCATCTGGGAAGCTAAACCTGCGATTGACGATATGCTGGAACATTACTTGAAGGGTTGGCAGATGAGCCGGCTGTCCCGCGTTGACCGCCAGATTTTAAGGCTTGCCGCCTATGAAATGATTTACCGGAATGACGTTCCGGCAAAGGTTGCCGTCAATGAGGCGATTGAGCTTGCCAAGCATTTCGGCACTGAGGATTCCGGCAAATTCGTCAACGGTGTGCTCGGAAAAATGATTCAGGATCTGGAAGAACTGAAGACAAACCGTTCCTAGTAAATGAAGCTGGTTCAGCAAAAGATGCTACGATGCGCCTGGTGCGCCCTTTTTTCACGAGAAGACAGCCTAACAACTATCAAAGTTCAACAAAGGGGAGATAAGTGTCATGTCAGCAGCAATCATCAGCGGTAAACTGGTTTCCGAAGAGATTCGTGTGGATATTGCCCGGGAGGTAGAGGCGCTTGCGGCGCGCGGGGTCAAGCCTGGTTTGGCTGTGGTGCTTGTAGGTGAGGACCCGGGTTCGCAGGTATATGTGAACAGCAAGGAAAAAACCTGTATCAGCCTTGGCTTCCATTCGGTAGTTCACCGGCTGCCCGCATCGACTTCCCAGGAAGAATTGCTCGCGCTCGTTGATGAGCTGAACCATGCGGACGAGATTGACGGCATTCTGGTGCAGCTTCCGCTGCCGAAGCACATCAATGAAAAAGCTGTAATCGACGCCATTTCGGTAGAGAAGGATGTCGACGGCTTCCATCCGGTTAATGTGGGCAATCTGGTCATCGGGGACGACAGCCTGCTGCCCTGCACGCCTGCCGGTGTAATTGAATTGATCAAGCGTACAGGCATCGACCTATCCGGCAAGCATGCCGTCGTTATCGGCCGCAGCAATATTGTCGGCAAGCCGGTGTCCCTGCTGCTGCAGCGCGAGAACGCTACGGTCACGATGTGCCATTCCCGCACTAGCAATATGGCCGAGCTGTGCCGGATGGCTGATGTACTGGTCGTGGCGATCGGCCGCGCCAACTTTATCGACGCTTCCTATGTGAAGCCGGGGGCGGTCGTTATCGATGTGGGCATGAACCGGCTTGATAACGGCAAGCTGGCCGGAGATGTTGACTACGACAGCGCGAAGGATGTTGCAGGCTACATTACGCCGGTACCGGGCGGCGTAGGGCCGATGACCATTACGATGCTGATGGTCAACACGCTGACCGCGGCGAAGCGCCGCTACGGTTTGGAATAGGACAGGCATCATGGCGGAGCGGAAGGTATATTCCATTAAAGATCTTAACCGTTACATCCGCATGAAGCTGGACTCGGATCATCTGCTCTCCGACGTGTGGATACGCGGGGAGATCTCCAATTTTACGCATCATGGCAGCGGACATATGTATTTTACGCTGAAGGATGAGAGCAGCCGCATCAAGGCAATTATGTTTGCTTCACATAACCAGCGGCTGCCTTTTGTGCCGAAGGAAGGTTCGCGGGTCATTGCCAGGGGCAATGTGACCGTGTACGAAAGGGACGGACAGTACCAATTCTACGCTACACATATGCAGCCCGACGGCATTGGCAGCTTGTACCTGGCCTATGAGCAGCTGAAGAAGAAGCTGGAGCAGGAGGGACTGTTCGCGGCGGAACTGAAGCGTCCGCTGCCTCGTTATCCGCGCTGCATCGGCGTCGTCACGTCGCCGACGGGCGCGGCGGTTCGGGATATTCTGATTACGCTGCGCAGACGGTTTCCGCAGGTGGCCATTGTGCTCTATCCTGTGCTTGTGCAGGGCAAGGGCGCGGCGCCTTCCATCGTGAAGGCCATCCGCGATCTGAACGCCATGGGCGAAGCGGATGTGCTCATCGTGGGCCGCGGCGGCGGCTCGCTGGAGGAGCTGTGGGCCTTCAACGAAGAAGCGGTAGCGAGGGCGATTGCCGCGTCGGATATTCCGGTCATCTCGGCCGTCGGCCATGAGACCGACTTTACAATCGCCGATTTCGCGGCCGATCTTCGCGCCGCGACGCCCACGGCCGCTGCGGAGCTGGCCGTGCCGCATGCCGCAGAGCTGGCTGCGCAGCTCCGCCAGCTGCAGCGCATGCTGCGCCAGGGGCTGCAGCGGCGCGCGCAGCGCGGGCGCGAGCGGCTCGCGGCGCTGCAGCGCTCGCCGGTGCTGGCCAGCCCGCGCCGGCACCTGCTCCAGCATGCGCAGCGGCTGGACATGCTGCGCCAGCGGCTCGGCCGCGCCGCCGAGGCGCGGCAGGCGCGGGCCCGCGAGCGGCAGGCGGTGCTGCATCACCGCCTGGAGCGGTATAGCCCGCGCGAAGGCGTCACCGCCGCGCGGCGCCGGAGCGACGCGGCAAGGCGCGAGCTTGCCGCCGCTATGAGAGCGCGTCTTGCGGACAAGCGCTCCCGCTTTGCGGCGGAGCTTAAGGCGCTGGACGCGCTCAGCCCGCTGAAGGTCATGGCGCGGGGGTACAGCCTTGTCTATGATGAGAAGGAACGGCATTTGATCAAATCGCTGAACGAGGTCCAGCTCGGCGACCTGGTGGTCGTCAAGCTGGCTGACGGTCAGCTGGATTGCCAGGTATGGGGTATGAAGGAGGATGCGAAGGATCATGGCGAAGGAAGAAGCGGAACTGGGGTTTGAGGAGGCAATGGACCAGCTGGAGCTGATCGTGCGTGAACTGGAGCAGGGCGACGTTCCGCTGGAGAAGGCGATCGATTTGTTTCAGCAGGGAATGAAGCTCTCGCAGCTGTGCGGGGCCAAGCTTGAGCAGGTGGAGCGCAAGATCGAAATGATTGTGGAAGAAGACGGAGAGCTTCGTAAGAAGCCGTTTGGCTCCTCGCTGGAAGGGGACGGCGATGACTCCTTTTAATAACGGTCTTCCCGAGAATGAACCGGCAGAAGCTCAGCGTGCTGAGTCCGCTAATCGCGAGCCTTTAAATGAATATATCGCCGGCGTGAGCGATCTTGTCACGGGTGAATTCAGGGCGTTGTTCCCGCCGCATTGGGAGGTTCCCGCCAAGCTGGCGGAGGCGATGAACTATTCGCTTCTCGCCGGCGGCAAGCGCCTTCGCCCTCTGCTCGTTATCGCAGCATGCGAAGCGATCGGAGGAAATCGGGAAGCGGCGCTTCCCGTGGCCGCGGCGATTGAAATGGTGCATACGTATTCATTGATTCATGATGATCTGCCCGCGATGGACGATGACGATTACCGGCGGGGAAGGCTGACGAACCATAAAGTGTACGGCGAAGCGGTAGCCATATTGGCGGGAGACGCCCTGCTGACGCATGCTTTTTACAGCGTCGTACAGGCTTCCCGCCGGCACGGGGCGCCTGCGGAGAGCGTTCTGTCCATTGTGGAGGATCTGGCGGAAATGGCCGGTCCGCGGGGTATGGTCGGCGGGCAGGCGGCCGACATGGAAGGTGAGCAGGGACTGACCGATCTTGAGAGCCTGCGCTACATTCATCTGCATAAGACGGGCGATCTGATCGTCTTCTCGCTGCTCGCTGGCGGGCGGATAGGTGGAGCTTCGGAGGAGCAGCTTGACGCCTTGCGCCGGTTCGGGGTCAGCATCGGGCTCGCGTTTCAGGTGCAGGACGATATCCTCGACCTCGTCGGCGACGAAAGCAAGCTGGGCAAGAAGACAGGCAGCGATGTCAAGCAGCAGAAGGTGACCTACCCCTATTTCATCGGGCTGGAGGCCTCCCGCCGGGAAGTGGAACGGCTGACGGAAGAAGCCAAGACCGCCGTTCGGGCGGGCGGATTTGCGGACGGGTCGCGGCTGCTCGAAATTGCCGATTACTTAATGTCCAGAGATCACTAAGGTTTACGGCATCGGGCTGATTTCGATAGCTGTTTCATATATGTTATAATGAAGGCTATACTTTACAACATCAGGAAAGCGGGGAGATCACGTGCTGCTTCCACAACTGAATGATCCTAAGCAACTGAAGTCGCTATCGATCGAAAAATTGAATACTCTGGCGGAGGAAATCCGCGGGTTTTTGATTGAGAAGCTGTCTGTGACCGGCGGACATCTCGCCTCCAATCTGGGAGTGGTGGAACTCACGCTGGCCCTGCATTACTGCTACAATAGTCCTCGGGATAAATTTATTTTCGATGTCGGACACCAGGCGTATGTCCACAAAATATTGACCGGCCGCAAGGACCGGTTCGATTCGCTGCGCAAGCAGAACGGGCTCTGCGGCTTTGTCAAACGGGCCGAAAGTGAGCATGACGTATGGGAGGCCGGTCACAGTAGCACTTCTCTCTCCGCCGCGATGGGCATGGCGATGGCCCGGGATTTCAAGGGAGAGGACAACAAGGTTATCGCGGTGATCGGCGATGGGGCACTTACCGGGGGCATGGCGTTCGAGGCGCTGAACCATATCGGACATGAGCGCCGCAAGCTGATGGTTATTCTTAATGATAATGAAATGTCCATCGCACCCAATGTCGGAGCTATGCATAACTATTTAAGCCGGATTCGCTCGGACCGCCATTATTTGCGGGCCAAGGACGAGGTGGAAGGGCTTCTTAGGAAGATTCCGGCGATCGGCGGCCGGCTGGCGAAGACTGCGGAACGGGTGAAAGACCGCCTCAAATATATGATGGTTCCCGGCGTTCTGTTCGAGGAACTGGGCTTTACATATCTTGGACCTGTGGATGGACACGATCTTGCGACCATGATCGATACGTTCCATCAGGCCGACAATGTGGCGGGTCCCGTACTGGTGCACGTGCTCACCACGAAGGGCAAAGGCTATAAGCCGGCGGAAGCCGATTCCTATAAATGGCACGGCATCACGCCGTACAAGATTGAATCCGGCCAGGTGCTGAAGGCTGTCGGCAATCCGATGTATACGGAAGTATTCGGCGAGACCTTGATTGAGCTTGGGCGCCAGGATGAGCGGCTGATCGCCGTAACTCCAGCTATGCCGGGAGGCTCCGGCCTGTTTCCGTTCTCGAAGGAATTTCCCGGCCGGATGATTGACGTAGGCATCGCGGAGCAGCATGCGGCGACGCTGTGCGCCGCGCTGGCGATGGAGGGAATGAAGCCGGTATTTGCGGTCTATTCCACCTTCATGCAGCGCGCTTATGACCAGATTGTACACGACATCTGCCGGCATAACGCGAACGTGATGTTCGCCATCGACCGGGCGGGATTTGTCGGAGCAGACGGAGAGACGCATCAGGGGGTATACGATATCGCTTTTATGCGGCATATCCCGAATATCGTCTTGATGATGCCCAAGGATGAGAACGAGCTGCGCCATATGATGAAGACGGCGCTGGAATATGATGAAGGCCCGATTGCATACCGTTATCCCCGTGTGAACGGCACCGGAGTGGCGCTTGATCCGGAGCTTCGCTGCCTGCCGATCGGTTCGTGGGAACGGCTTCGTCCGGGCGATGACATTGCCGTTATCACTTGCGGACCGATGGTGCAGTTGGCCGAAGAGGCGGCTGACCAGCTCAAACGGGAAGGAGTCCAGGTTGGCGTCATCAATGCCCGGTTCCTGAAGCCGCTGGACGGCTCCATGCTGCAGGGTCTTGCCCGGGCCGGAACGAAGATGATCGTGCTTGAGGAAGCGAGCCAGGCGGGGAGTCTGGGCAGCGCTGTGCTCGAGTATTATGCCGAGCATGGGCTGCATGCTGTCAGCGTAGAACTGATGGGCGTGCCGGATATATTTGTCGAGCACGGCTCGATTAAGGAGCAGCGTCAGCTAACGGGACTTACCGTTGAAGCGCTGTGCGGACGGATCAAATCGATGAGGGCGGCAAGCTCTTATCCTTACGGCAAGACGACTACATCTTCGTAAGCTTATGAACATGCGAGAATAGAAGTTGGAGATGACTATGGAGCACGGTAAAGAAAAAGAACGGAGTCCTAAGGAAAGAATCGACGTTCTGCTTGTCGAGCAGGGCTTCTATGAAAGCCGAGAGAAGGCCAAAGCAGCCATAATGGCCGGCCTAGTGCTTGCCAATGAAGAACGCATCGAGAAGGCCGGTATGAAGGTGCCGCGAAGTGCTGTCCTCAAGGTGAAAGGCGCTGTACACCCTTACGTCAGCAGGGGAGGGCTTAAGCTGGAAAAGGCGCTGCGCCTTTTTGGCATCAACGTAGCAAGCCGAACAATGCTGGATATCGGAGCTTCCACCGGAGGGTTCACCGATTGCGCTCTTCAGAACGGAGCAAGCTATGTTTATGCCATCGACGTAGGCTATAACCAGCTGGATTGGTCGCTGCGGGAAGATGAACGGGTATGCGTCATGGAGCGGACGAATTTCCGGTATATGACGCCGCCCGATCTTAAAGGTCCCGTTCCGGATTTCGCTAGTATCGATGTTTCTTTCATCTCCCTAAAGATAATTCTTCCTCCGCTCATGGCGCTGCTGGACCGCCCGGCTGACATTGTAGCGCTGATCAAGCCTCAATTCGAGGCCGGACGGGAAAAGGTCGGCAAATCCGGCGTTGTACGCGATCCGGCGGTTCATCGGGAAGTGCTGGAGAATGTGCTGACAATGGCGCGTGATCTTGGTTTTATGCTCAAGGGGCTGACCTTTTCGCCGATAACGGGCGGCGAGGGCAACATCGAATTTCTGGCCCACTGGCGTCTTGAACCGGAGGGTGTACAAAATAGCGGCGGAGCCGCTGACCAGGGGGAAGTTTCCCCCGATCAGGCTTCCTCTGAGTCTAACGGCGATTTTGCCGCAATTGCGAAAGACGTGGTGGCGGAAGCCGCAGGCACGTTCGGCGGTCAGGCTTCCACTCATGGAAACTCATCGAGACGATGAGTTTCTTTTGGCTATTTGGAGGGATTTAGCCCTATCTGCTCGAATAGATCACCGAGGTGATTTCCGATGACGGGTAGCCCGGACAAGGCGGTTATGGCGCTGATCGGCGTTGGACTGGCAGTATGGGTCGTCTACCGCATTTATGTATGGCTCCAGAGCTCGCCGCGTTCCTTTTTGCAGGATCATATTCCGCTGAATGAAGAGATTACCCCCACCCTGCCGTAAGTCTGCTGGAAGATGCAGGTTATGAAGTTGTTGGCGGCAAGCTGAAAATTCCGCTGTCCTTTAATATTGACGGCGCTCCGCTGTACAGCCGGCTGTTTGTCGATTACGTCGCTGCCTCGGAGGATGGCACACAGTATCTTGTCGTGCTTGCCCGTCCGCGGCGTTCGCTGGAGTGGACCGGAAGCGGGGTGCGGGACATGCTGCTTCCTTATCTCCTGATTTATCCGGGGGTTGGGGGACTGCTCTATGTGAACGCTCCGGCCGCCACGGTCAATGTGATCACATTTGGCAGGGATGATGGAGAGAATGACTAGCATTTTTTATTACACGGGAGGCTTTTCATGAAAGGTCAAAGACATATCAAAATACGAGAAATCATTACCCATAGGGATATTGAAACTCAGGATGAACTGGTTGAAGCGCTTCGAAGCGCGGGTTTCCAGGTTACTCAGGCGACCGTATCCAGGGATATCAAGGAACTGCTGCTGATCAAGGTTCCAATGGATGACGGGAGATATAAATATTCGCTGCCTACCGATCAGCGTTACAACCCGACACAGAAGCTGAGACGGGTGCTCGTGGACAATTTTGTGCATATCGACTATTCGGGCAATCTTGTTGTCATGAAATGTCTGCCTGGAACGGCTAACTCCGTCGCCGCGCTGATTGATAGTATCGAGTGGCCGCAAATCATGGGAACAATCTCCGGTGATGATACGATTTTGATTATCTGCCGGGAGACGGAGGACAGCAAACAAGTAGTATCGCAAATTATGGGTTACATTTAATTTATTGTCAGCGATCGACAACCCCTTTCCCTATGCGCATGGGATGAATCGGCTCCGGACAAGGGAGGGTCTTTGCCCTCTTCATTGTCCCCGATCTTCAACCACCTTGTTCGATCTATTCCTTAGCCATTCTTGCAACCCCTTTGGCTGCTTTCTTTCACATTCAACGCTTTAATTTCATTCCCTCCCGCCTGACAGTAACTTTTTTACTTAAAGCTCTTGACTCCGAACTTATGTTCGGTCATACTTTGTTTATGGTCTCGCTCACGGGACAGGCCTTAACCGATATTTAGAAGCCAATCCGAACATCCGGGCCGACGGCAATAAAATGCTGACGGTGTAAATCTTAAATGAATTGCCGGAAAGACAAGGTTAGCTGGGCTAACGTTTTTTCGGGTAGATGGGTTACCCAAGAGCCATCCTTTCGCTAAGCATTAGTCTATGGAGAGCTCAAAGGGCATGTTATTTATGCGTCGGAGGTGCAATAATTGTGCTTGAAACATTATCTATTCGCAACCTGGCGGTTGTCGAGTCGGTAGATGTCTACTTTTATCCGGGCTTTCACGTGCTTACCGGCGAGACGGGCGCGGGCAAATCAATTATCATCGATGCGCTTGGATTAATTGCCGGGGCCAGAGGCTCGGCGGAATCCATTCGCTACGGCTGCGAGAAGGCGGAGATGGAAGCCCTGTTCAGCCTGCCAAGCGGACATTCGGTCTGGAGCACACTGGAGAAGCTTGGAATCAGGGCGCAGAAAGAGGAGCATTTAATTATACGCCGGGAGCTGAACTCCCAGGGAAAGAGTACTTCAAGAGTTAATGGCCAAATGGTAAATCTGACGATGCTGCGGGAAATTGGCGAGCAGCTTGTCAATATCCACGGCCAGCATGAGCATCAGAATCTGCTGAGACCAGAGCGGCATCTGGGGCTGCTGGATACGTATGGAGAATCTGTGATCGGGCCGCTGAAGGCGGAATATCAGGAGAAATATTCAAAGTTTGCCCAAGTGGAGAAAGAACTGCGCGAGCTGCAGGATTCGAGCCAAAAAAGCTACCAGATGCTTGACCTGTACCGGTTTCAATTGGAGGAGATCTCTTCTGCTGCCTTAAAGCCGGGAGAAGATGAATTACTTTCCGAGGAACGGGTCAAACTATCCTATAGCGAGAAAATGATGGATTCCATCTCCGGCGCTTACGAGCTGCTGAATGGCCGCCAGGGGCTTGAAGCGATCAGCAATGTTATTTCCACGCTGGAGGAAGTTGCCCGTTATGACGAAAAAGCGCTGAAGCCTGTTCTGGAACAGCTTCAATCGTCTTTTTATCAATTGGAGGACGCCTCTTTTCAGCTGCGCGACTACCGCGAAGACATTGAATTCAACCCGGCAAGGCTGGAAGAAGTGGAGAACCGGCTTGATCTCATCTCCGGCCTGCGGCGTAAATACGGCGACAGCGTGGAGCAAATTCTGGAGTATTACGAGCAGATTTCCCGCGAAACCGATTTGCTTGAGAATAAGGACGAATATTTGGATAAACTTACGGTTAAACGGGACGCTCTGCTTGGCGAGCTGATGGAGACAGCGGTGCAGCTTAGCGAAGCCCGGCGTCAGTGTGCGGCGGATCTGGCGTCACAGGTCGAAGGTGAACTGAAGGACCTGCAAATGGAGCGAACTTCCCTTGAAGTTAAGATAGATACGCTTGATGATCCACGGGGAGTAGAATACGAAGGACGCCGCATCCGGTTAACCCGGCAGGGTATCGACAGTGCGGAGTTTATGATTTCACCCAATCCCGGCGAGCCGCTGCGTCCGTTGAGCAAAATCGCTTCGGGCGGCGAGCTGTCGCGTATCATGCTGGCAATGAAGAGCATCTTCGCAAGGCATGAGGATATCCCCGTTCTGATATTCGACGAAGTGGATACTGGGGTTAGCGGACGTGCGGCTCAATCCATCGCCGATAAGCTCTACCGGCTGTCCTCAACATGCCAGGTCTTCTCCATTACTCACCTGCCGCAGGTGGCCTGCATGGCGGACCATCAGTATCTTATCCGCAAAAAGGTGCAGGAAGGCCGTACAATGACTGAGGTGGAGGCTCTGTCCGAAGAAGGACGGGTCAAGGAACTGGCCAGAATGCTGGGCGGTGTGGAGATTACCGAAAAAACGCTGCATCATGCGCAGGAAATGCTTAATCTGGCGGAGGCCAGCAAGGCTGGAGAGGCCCAACCGGTTAAGTATTGACAGTAATAAAAGCCTGGGGGCAGGGTTATCTTATAGGTACGCAATTGGCGACCACTTTTTTCGTCAAGCGAAAGAAGCAAAAGGGAGCGTGACAGCCTTTGAAGCCCAACCTCAGGAAGTTAATGCCAGGTCTTTTATTTGCGTTCTTTCTTAGCGTTTCAGGATTGACCGTTCCGAGTTCCGGCTATGCCTCGAATGCCGAAATCATTCATGGGCGGGCCGCGGCCCAACACGAAGCGGGGCAGGATATCAGGGTGTTTCCCGGCGGACAGACAATCGGCGTTAAAGTGAAGTCAGCAGGCGTGCTGGTTGTGGGACATCATCTTGTCGATGTGTCGGGGCAAACCAAAATATCACCAGGCGAGACGAGCGGACTGCTGCCGGGCGATCTTATGGTATCCATTGACGGCGTCAAGCTGAACGAGATAAGCAGGGTGTCGGATCTGGTAAAGCAGGCAGGAGATACCGGCAGAGAACTCAACATCCGTTATATTCGTGAAGGTAAGGAACGAACAGCCAGACTGAAACCGGCTTACGATCGAAATGACAAGGTATGGCGGCTCGGCTTGTATATCAGGGATTCCGCTGCGGGCGTCGGAACACTGACTTTTTATGCTCCCCACGAGGGCGTTTATGGAGCGCTGGGACATGTTATTACCGATATGAATACCGGTACTCCGATTGTTGTGGGGAGCGGTCATATCGTCGAATCAAACGTAACCTCCATCTCCAAAAGCCAAGACGGCGATCCTGGAGAGAAACGTGCGGTTTTCATGAAGGAAGGTCAAGTGCTCGGCAACGTTGAAAGCAACACCGATTTCGGAATTTTCGGTAAAATGGGGCGTAATCCGGGTCACAGCTTGTATCGTGAACCCATTCCTGTGGCTATGAGCAGTGAGGTTAAGGAAGGTCCAGCGCAAATTCTTACTGTAGTTGAAGGCCAGCGGGTCGAGCGGTTCAATGTTGAAATTATCCATGTATCCCGTCAGCAGGAGCCGGCTACGAAAGGGATGGTCCTGCGGATCACCGATTCCAGGCTGATCGATAAGACCGGGGGTATTGTGCAGGGCATGAGCGGCAGCCCTATTCTTCAGCAAGGTAAGCTGGTCGGTGCAGTGACGCATGTCTTCGTCAATGATCCTAAATCCGGCTACGGTTGTTTCATCGAATGGATGCTCAAAGATTCGGGCGCGGCTCAGCAGCATAGTTTTCAACCAAATCTTAAGGCGGTTTAGCCTTAAGATTTTTTTGTCGAACGTTCATGAAGATAATCGAATAGTGTAATAAAATTATTAATTATAAATCATGGCTAAAAAAAAATAAAGAAAAATAATTTTCGACAGAAGGAAATTCATTCCACATGTCGAAATCATTATGCAGAGAACATAAAACGCTGTTTGATAAAAGCAGATATTCATAAGGAGGAAACAACCAGTGCAAAATATTGAAGTATTGTTGGCTGATGATAATCGGGAATTCACTAATTTGCTTGCCGAGTATATTTCCGAGCAGGAAGATATGACGGTTACTGGAATTGCGTACAATGGTGAAGAAGTGGTTCAATTATTAAGCCAAGCCCGCAAGATTCCCGACGTTCTCATCCTTGATATCATTATGCCGCATCTTGACGGACTGGGTGTTCTCGAACGCCTGCGGGAGCTGGACTTGAATCCCCAACCTAAGATCATTATGCTGACGGCATTCGGTCAGGAGAATATCACACAAAGAGCAGTGCAACTCGGAGCATCATATTATATTTTGAAACCGTTTGATATGGAAGTGCTCGCGAACCGTGTGCGGCAGCTTGTTGGAACCCAGATTGGCAATGTCACGGCCAGTTCTCCTTCCGGTTCTCAAATCTTCTCGTCGGTCAAATCCAATGTCGTTCCGCTGTCCAAAGGAAAAAATTTGGATGCCAATATCACGTCGATCATACATGAAATCGGTGTTCCTGCGCATATTAAGGGATATCAGTATTTGCGTGAGGCCATTACGATGGTATATAACAACATTGAAATTCTCGGTGCCATCACGAAGACGCTCTATCCAGCCATCGCCGAAAAATTCAAGACAACGCCGTCACGCGTAGAGCGGGCGATTCGCCACGCCATCGAGGTAGCCTGGACGCGCGGCAACATCGACTCCATCAGCCACCTGTTCGGCTACACGATCAACATCTCGAAATCCAAACCAACCAATAGTGAATTCATCGCGATGGTGGCAGACAAGCTGCGGATCGAGCATAAGGTATCTTGAAAGGGTAAGGATCAGTGAGCCGAAAGTAAGTATCGAACGAATGGATACCGCTATTTACTGGGTTTGCCATAAATCCAATAAATAGCGGTATTTGTTGTGACAGATTTTAAGAGATTCAATAGGCTGCTCATTTGATAAAAATACTTACTCTATTGACTTGCAGTTCCCTTGATGTCAGTTGAATAATCAATTCCTCAAGCGCGGATAGACTGGCTGCAACACAAATGATATCCATCAACACAGTTGGGTGAAAATAGGGAAGCATGAATGGAAATATGAATAATGCGAGGCCGGTAAATTTATTTCCGTAAGTGTGAAGAATTGCAAAGGTTTTATACTTTTTGAAGGCTGCAATCATCGATACCAGTCTGATTATGCCAATTGAAATTATCCAAATGACGGTTTCTGTTGCAGGATTTACGATTGGATAGAGAACGACTATTAATACACCAGTCATTATTAAGTCTGCGATAGAGTCGAGCTTCTCGCCAAGTCTGCTGGTTGTCCCTGTGCTTCTGGCAATAAATCCATCCATAATATCAGTGAATCCACAAATACTGTATATTGCGTAAAAAGCTGTGCTTAATGGGGCAACAAAAATCAAAATTAGCGAAAAAATAATTCTGCTGGACGATATGTAATTTGGTACTGCTTTCATGTTGTCACCTCGCCTAAAGGAACGAAACAAACCGCTTAATGAATTGACCGAATCGGATTTCCACAGAATTCACAGCTATCTGAAAAAAGATTACCACATTGTCTTGAAGTAGCGGGGATAAATATAGGTGGAGCTCTTTAGATAAGAGGATAAGATTCAGGCGAAGAACGTAAAATAACCCACCAGAATTGGAAGCGACTGCCTCTTGTATAGAGGAAGCGGCTTCTATCTGGTATTCTTCTTTATTTAAGGCGCATGCTAGTAGCTTTCACAGTGCTCCGGTCTTCTTTTCATCAGAACGTCTTCGATAATTTCTATAAATTCGGGAGCTGCCTTCGCCTCTACCGCCAACTCATAGATGTTAAATAGCTGTTCATCGGTTAATAATTCAAGTGAGGAGGGGCGCGGAGAAGGAGTAAAATGATAGTCCATTAGATTCCTCCATAAGTTAATTAGTTTCTTGAAAATACATCCTTTCCAAATGGTACCATCTATCCCTCTCCTTGTCTCCCCTGATTCTCCCTCTCAATTTCTCTTTACAAATGATGGATAATATGGCATAATAATTGTTCTTCTTAAAGCAGCTATATATTTAAAAAAGCAGTACGATAAATTGACCAGCAATTTGTCGCGCTGCTTTTTAATGGAGTGAAGCAGTTATACTTACGTTTTTTTGTCTACCGCACCTAGAAATCTTTGGACGCGTCTTTCGTTTGCCTCCGAAACTGTTGCGAATTGTTCTCCCGATTGGAAGTGCACAATCTTGCGACTAGCATCGTAGTCGTTAATATTATTCATATTGACGACATTGCTTCGGTCAAGACGCTCAAATCCCCGGCTTCCATAGGCGGCAAACAGGTCAGACAAAGTTGTGGGGAGAACAAACTCGCCTTCTTTCGTATGGACGTATATTGTATTCTTGTAATTGGAGAAATACAATATTTCTTCCTCTTTAACTTCCAGGGAGGAACCGTCTTTTAGTAGAACACGCATGTTTTCCCCATCCTTAATTGATTACTTGCGCAGTTCTTGCGGGATTTCAGGGCTGTTCATGCCAATTTTCATTACGGAAGCAAAGAAGCGCGCAGAAGCGGAAAGAGCAGAAGAGGCATGTTTGGCAACAGTTTTTTTCATGATCGCAACCTCCTTTCCCAGGGTATAATCGTTAAAGATTGGATGAAAAATGCTAGCGCCATATTAGAAGACCCAATCCAGAAGTTGAAGCAGACCAGCAAAATCGAAGCGCATTTAAGGTAAGGGAACCATTTTACTGGAATTTGAGCATTTTTATCCGGATTGGGAGCAAAAAGAATCATCATAATCAGAGATACGGCGTTCATGGTCCAAAGCATAGTCCCGCTAACCGCAAAAAAATAAGGAATGAAGGAATAGATGAAGGTAGAGGCTATATTACAGGCGGTAGCCGTCTTTAGATGAAAGCCTCCCGAACATACTCGCAATAGACTAAAACATAGCATAAAGGTTAGTGTCGCTTCAAAATTTCCTAATAACCAGCTAATTAATGAAGATGCAGCAAAAGTGAGAAGGGTGTTCATAATGATGCCCAGGGAGTAGGCCATCACTTCAGCGGAACTGGTCTCTTCCGGATTCGCGCGTTTAATAGCGACAGCGATTTTGTT
This sequence comes from Paenibacillus durus ATCC 35681, assembly GCF_000993825.1. NCBI lineage: Bacteria > Bacillati > Bacillota > Bacilli > Caryophanales > Paenibacillaceae > Paenibacillus > Paenibacillus durus. The sequence continues at coordinate 3,003,731 of NZ_CP011114.1, read as the reverse complement.
GGCTAAGGTATTCAGAATATATCACCACGATCTTTTTTGGTAGAGAAATATAAATAACCTATTAATACCGTAGCATAGAACAAAGGAATCAGAAATGAATACTGATTTAAATATCTAGTGAAGTAAATATTTAAGTAAAAGGCTAGAAAAGACGGAACAGATAAGATAAATAATACAATGTCCCGCTTGCTAAGTATGATTTTGCCATCTGGTTTATCGGGTATAAAATCGAAGCCTTTTCTCTTTTTGCGAATATAATAACCTATAAATATAACAACAGAGTCTGTTATTAATTGCATCAGAAATATTCCAGTTGAGACGATGGGGAAGTTCAGTTGATAAATCCCCGTGATATTTATGACAATATAGATTAGGGATTGTATAAACATAAATGCCTGAAGAGCTGTGCCAGCTACAATAATGGCATAAAAGATATGTATCCGAAACAGCATCCATAAAAAACAGACAAACAGAACATATTGTAAGAAAACATCAAGAAACGCGTAACTATGCTCTACTCTAATTACGTATGAGAAGAAAGTCATGATCAAGCTTGCGAAGATGATTTCTTTTAAATAAAGATCAATCTTAAAAAGCTTCAAAGCAATATAAAAGAGTGAAGCAGTATCTAAAACCGAAAAAAACACGTAAAATATAAAATTAACCAATTCAGACACTCTCCAAGTGTGCAAACTCTCATTTCCTGATTCTTGAAATTAGTATAGCGAATAATATACAATTCAACAACAGATAATTACACTTTCCACCAAATATTTCTTTTTATTCTCAATTTGAGAGGAGATACGTTATGAATCAACGTCTGTTAAAAGGAGAATATGTAGAAAATTACGAAAAATACCTTAAATTGGTGACGGAAAAAGGAGAGCTTACCGATGTGCTGCAGGAGCAATCGAAGACTGCGTTCACCTTGTTTGAAGGATTGACCGAGGAGCAGGGGAATTATCGGTATGCCCCGGAAAAATGGAGCGTCAAGCAGCTGCTCGGTCATTTGACCGACAGTGACCGGATTTTCGCCTATCGCGTGCTGCGGATATCAAGAGGAGATCAGACGCCGCTTCCCGGGTATGATGAGAATGATTTCGTGAATGCAGCCGGGTTCGATTCCTATTCCCTGGAGGAGCTGATCGGGCAATATAAAGCCTCGCGCCAATCGACTCTGTCGTTGTTTGCGGCCATTCCGGATGAAGCGTGGACCCGTAAAGGCTCCTCGAACGGCCATCCTATTACGGCTAGGGCGCAGGCCTGCTTATTGATCGGTCATGAGCTTCATCATTTGAATATAATTAAGGAACGTTACTTGTATTAATCAAAGTTTGGGGGAGAAGTGTATGAGCTTCTTCAAAAGAATACTGAGGCTGTTTGCAGATGGTGAGCGGACGCTGGTGTGTAACACTTTTAATCAGACATCATATTTCAGAGCCAAAAGCATCCTTGACGCTGAGGGAATCCGTCACCGTTCACGGATATCCGGATCAACTGGCGCAGCGGATCGGCGGGTGAAGATTGGAGGCAAAATACCCGTCCAATACGAAATTTTTGTGCGTAAAGAAGATGAGGCCCATGCGCTCAAGGCGCTGCGTTAGCAGGGCCGAGATGATCATACACTATGACCGTCTGAATGTCTGGATTCGGTAAAGGCTGGAGTAGTGCCTATGGAGATATTGGAAACGGAGACAATCCGTTTCTTTTTTTATCCCTATAAACATGACATATACATAACATCATAATAACTGAAGAAACCGGCTTCATTTCTACAACTGCTCTAAAAATAGTGCGCCCTGCATAATCAAAACGAAGAAAATTGTCGAATTGTACAATTAAATGTAATGTTAGTTGACCTATTTCTTGGCTTCATGTACATTTTGCTTACACAAACGAAGTGATATTTATCACACTTTACATCGAATTCAGTGTCAAAGCATGTACAGGAAATCGATTTCCTGAGGGTACCGGCAACTTATTTTCATCAATGCATGATGGGAAACCGGTTTCCTGGATGTGGAAAGTTCGTCGCTAATTCGGCTAGTCGCTTCTTTGCTGCGAAGTTGGAGGGAGTCATGAATATCACGATAAGAGATGTAGCCATGAGAGCTAATGTGTCGCCGGCCACCGTATCACGGGTTCTCAATCAAAGCAAACCAGTCAGCAAAGCGGTACGGGAGAAGGTCATGAGGGTTGTGGAAGAACTTAATTTCAATCCCAATTCGGTTGCACGCAGTCTGGCCATGAAGGAAAGCAGGCTGATCGGTGTCGTTATTCCAAGCATTGATAGCGTATTTCTTTCAAAGTTTGTAAACATCATAGAAGAGGAGTTCTTTAAGCACAATTATACGACGCTGCTCTGCAATACAAGATGCGATGATGATGTTGAGAAGGATTATTTGAGGCTCTTGAAAGACAAGTACGTGGATGGAGTGGTGCTGATGACCTCTCATCCCAAGCCGCATCAAATTGAGTTTTTCGAACAGGTAGATATTCCTGTGGTATTTGCCGGGCATACCGACAAGAGCAAGCAATTCTCCTCCGTTAATATTGATAATTATCAGGCTATGTATGATGCGACCCTGTATTTGCTAGAGAACGGTCATCGAAGAATCGCTTTTTTTGGCGGCCCTCTGATCTATCGTCAAGCGGTTGAGAGGTTGTCCGGTTACAAGCAAGCGCTGGCTGACTACGGAGTCAAGTACGAAGAATCGCTTGTTTTTGCAAATGATTATGATATCGAACACGGCTTTGAGAACGGCATCCAGTTGTTCCAAAGAGCGGACAGGCCGACAGCCGTCTGCTGTGTGAGCGATATGGTCGCTGTCGGCGCCATTAAGGCGGCGGAAGTGAGCGGGATCAGGGTTCCCGAAGATATTTCGATTATGGGCTTCGATGATATCCGTTTGGCGAAAGCTTACCGTCCCGGTATTACGACAATCCGGCAGCCGATTTATGAGCTCAGCGTTCAGGCGGCAGAAATGCTGCTTAAGCAAATCAAGCACAAAGAAGATTATGTCAAGGAAACGAGGATTCTGTCCCATGAAATTATCGTAAGGGGGAGTTGCATGACAGTGAATGGCTGAAGCTGAGTAGACTAATTGCGTCTGGATAGGATACGTACACATACGCTTCATCTGCATCGCAGGTTTTACAACGACTGATTATTTTATACAGAGGGGTAGATTATCCATGAAAAAGAAGCTGGGCGCTCTATTGCTTTCTACACTAATGATGTTCACGCTGGCTGCTTGCGGCGGAAATGCAGGCACGAATTCGGCCAATCCAACCAGTAATGCGGAAGGCACGCCTGCAAATACTGCTGAGCCAGCAGCTAATGATGAGCTGAAGCCCGAACCAGGGGCAGAATTAAGATTCTGGACATTCACTACGGACCTGAAGCCTTTTACAGACTATGCAATTAAAGAGTTTGAGCAAAAGTATAACATTAAAGTCACGGTTGAAGACGTCGGTTACTGGGACAGCATCAAGCGGTTGTCGACAGACGGACCTGCCGGTGTAGGCGCCGACGTGTTCGGGCTTCAAACCCCCGATGTGGCGAATGCGGTCCAATCCGGCCTCGTCCTGCCGAATGATTATTTTGAAGAAGAGACGAAAAGCATCAACAAGCCGGACACGATCGCCGCTGCTACCCATGACGGCATTCTGTACGGTTATCCCTGGAATGTGTACACGTTCAGCCTTTATTACAATAAAGATCTCGTCAAAGATGCGAAGCTTGAGACATGGGATGATATCATCGCTTTCTCCAAGAAATTCAATGATGTGAAGAACAACAAGTACGGTTTCTTGTACGAGCCTAAAACCTCTGCGTTTGACGTTGCCTTCATGACAGGTTACGGCGGATATATCTTCGGCAACAACGAAACGGATGTCAATGACATCGGAATCAATAACGAGGGCTCCGTCAAAGGGTTGAAGTTCATTCAATCGCTTCGCGAGATTATGCCGCTTGCATTGGCCGATGCCACGAACAACCTGAAGGAAGGCTTGTGGGGACAAGGCAAGCTCGCAATTAATATGGACGGAAGCTGGGCAATCGGCGAGCATAACAAGCAGCCGTTTCCTGTAGGTGTGCTTCCAATGCCGAAGCTGCCGGGTGGAGAGAATGCGATGCCGCTTGCGGGAAGCACCGGATACTATGTAAGCTCCTATTCCAAATATCCGAACGCAGCGAAAATTTTCGCGAACTTCATTACAACGAAGGAAATGCAGATTAAAAATAATGAGCTGACCGGCGCTCTTCCTGCCGCGAATATCACCGGAACCGAACAGGGCATACGTAATGATGAATTGACGCAGGGCTTCCTGAAGCAGATTGCAAGCAGCCACAGATTCCCGGGCCTGTTTGAAACCCAATATGTATGGCCGGCGCTGGATGCAGCTGTGGCCGAAGTGTGGAATGGCGGGGACCCCAAGGCTGCTCTGGACAAGGCCGCAGAGAAATTAAAGACCAATATTGCTAATCAGAAATAAAGTTGGATGTTGGAAAGGGCTGGCGGTCACCCGTTTGGTTAAGGGTGGCCGCAGTTTAATAAAGGAGGTTAAAGGGTGATGCAGGAGCTCATAGCGAAGCAGAGCAAATCCGGGGCAGGTAAACCTTACAGCACAATCGCTACGATCTTATCGGTGCTGGCCATGGGATTGGGACAACTGTATAATCGCCAGTTTATGAAGGGCATTATTCTGCTGGCTGTTCATGCGATTACGTTGTATACCGTTATTTTTAAGCTGCCTCATGCGGTATGGGGACTTACAACCCTTGGCGAGACCCAGACACAGCTAAAAAAAGTGGGCAGACTTTATCAGCAAGTCATGGGGGACCATTCCGTGTTCCTGATGATTGAAGGTCTGGTGACGATATTTGCCGTAATCATTCTGCTATGGATTTACGTGCTGAGTATCAAGGATTCCTACCGGACCGGCAAATTGCGGGAACAAGGAGGGGTTCCCAATACCTTCAGACAGACGGTCAGCTTTGTGCTGTCCTACCGTTTCCCTTATCTGATCCTTGCGCTTCCGCTGGCGGGCGTCTTCTTCTTTACGATTATGCCGATCGTATTCATGATTTTGATTGCCTTTACCGACTACACATCCAAGAATATGCCTCCGGCGCATCTGCTGAATTGGGCGGGCTTTGATGCCTTCAGGGACATCTTCCAGATGAAAGGTTGGAACACCACCTTTTACAAAGTTACGCTCTGGACCTTCCTATGGGCGATTCTGGCGACGCTCACCGGTTATTTCGGCGGATTTGGGGTTGCGCTGCTCGTACAGCAAAAACGGATTCGGTTTAAATCGTTCTGGCGCACGCTGTTTATTCTTCCATACGCCATTCCGATGTTTGTCTCGATGCTGATTCTACAAAATATGTTTAACGGCCAGTTCGGCCCGGTTAACCAATACCTCGAACTTCTAGGCTTCAACCGAATTCCGTGGCTATCCGACCCGACTTGGGCCAAGGTCACGCTCGTTATTGCGAATTTCTGGGTATCCTTTCCGGTATCCATGCTCATGATTATCGGAATTATGTCAACGATCCCTAAAGATATGTATGAAGCGGCCGATATTGACGGCGCGAGTTCTTTTCAGAAGACCCGGCTCATTACCTTTCCTAGCGTTATGTATTCGATGGCGCCGCTGCTTATCATGTCTTTCGTGGGCAATATGAACAATTTCAATGTGATTTTCCTGCTAACGAACGGCAATCCGGTCAATAGCGACCTGCAGTTTGCTGGGGATACCGATATTCTGATCACTTGGCTCTTCAAGCTTTCCATGGAATATGGACAGTACAGTTACTCGTCCGTCATCGGCATTATTATTTTTATTATTCTGTCCGTGTTCGCGATTTGGAATGTTCGCCGGACCAAGGCATTTAAGGAGGACACCTCATCATGAGCCGTAAACTAAGAGGATCGGTCTGGCTGTCAATCAGTTATGTGCTGCTTGCTGTTATCGGTGTCTTCTCCGTATATCCCGCCCTTTGGGTTGTTATGTCTTCCTTCCGGACAGGCAACTCGTTATTCAGCGAAACGCTGATTCCGACAGCCTTTACGCTAGAGCACTATGCGAATCTGTTTAGCAAATATGATTTTGCCCGGTGGTATACCAATACCTTGAAGATTGCGCTGACTACCACTGTGATCGGCACTGTTCTGACGCTGCTTCCCGGCTATGCGTTCTCGATCTTCCGGTTTACCGGACGGAAAACGATGATGAGCACATTGATGGTGCTGGGCTTGTTCCCCGGATTTATGAGTATGATCGCCGTATTCATTCTGCTGAATCTGCTGAATCTGCTTAACACGCATCTAGCGGTCATTCTCGTCTATGCAGCAGGAGCGCCATTGTTCTTTCTCTTTGCCAAGAGCTACTTCGACACCATTCCCAAAAGCTTGGTGGAAGCGGCGCGTATGGACGGGGCGGGCCATTTAAGCATTTTCTTCCGGATTGTCATGCCGCTGTCCACGCCGCTGATTGTGTATACGGCGCTGAGTATTTTTGCCGGCTCGTTCACCGATTTCCTCTTTGCGAAGCTCGTGCTGCGGACGCCGGAGACGAAGACGCTGGCCGTCGGGCTGTTCGATATGATCAGTTCACGGCAGGCTACGGACTTTACCAGCTTTGCGGCCGGATGCGTGCTCATCGCGGTTCCGATTACGTTCTTGTTCATCCTGCTGCAGCGTCTCTTGACCGAAGGCTTGACAGCGGGCGCGGAGAAAGGATAATTTAACCCCGGCCGATCTTATGTCTGCCTGAGAACAACGGATAAATGCCCTCTTTTCGACGAGAAAATTTGAATGGCTGAAACTTTTTGTTGACACTGTTTTTGTGTGATGTTAGGATACTTAAAAAATAGATGTTATGATAAATGTCATTGCAAATCTTGTATAAGCTCATTAATCGGGTATGGGCGTTTCTACAGGCAACCGTAATTGCCACAGGCTACAAGAGGAAGCAGATCCAGAATATTTGCTTTTCGGGTTCAGCATGTTTGCTCCCGGTGCAAGCATTCCTTCTGCTCCTCTTTGTTCCTGTGGTTATTCGCGTTTCCATAAATAACACGAATAAAAGCGAGGGACCCAAATGATAAAGGATCAAGTATTGGCAAAAGATTGGATATCTGTAGCTTATTCGCAGGATATCGGAACTGAACCGGTCCCTGTTACTGTCCTGGAAGAGAGGATCGTCCTGTTCAGAACACGGGAAGGGGTACAGGCGTTTAAGGACTTATGCATTCACCGGGGCGCGGCGCTGTCGCTGGGTAAAGTGGTGGACGATTGTATTGTATGTCCTTATCATGGCTGGAAATATGACACGGAAGGGAAATGCGTCAGAATCCCCCAGCAGCCCGCCGAGCAGACGATTCCGCCAAAGGCCAAAGCGATCGTTTACCCATGTGTGGAAAGATACGGCGTGGTCTGGGTGAAGCTTGAAGAGGGCGCTTCGGAGAACGAGACTCCGGTTCCTTTTTATGAGGAGTATGAGGACCCGGCCTTCCGGACGGTTCATGCGGAACCATATATCCTGTACGCGGCTGCGCCGAGAGTCGTTGAAAATTTTCTGGATGCGAGCCATTTGGCATTCGTCCACGACGGATTATTGGGTGACTCCGCCTTTCCGGAAATCCCTGATTACGGTGTGAACTGGAAGGAGAACCGCTATGTTTCGGGTGAGATTCCCGTGTATGCCGACGCGGACGGTTCGGGTAATTATGCAACGATTTATTATACCTTTGAAATTTTGCGCCCCATGACGGCAAGACTGAAAAAAGTGAATTATTCCAATAATCAGATTCTTTCCATGTTGTTCACAGTGCTTCCGCATGACGAAAGAAAAACCACGGTCTTCGCGCTGGTCACCCGAAATTATGCGCTGGATCAACCGGATGAATATTTCCGGGATTTCCAGAAGCGGGTTATCGAGCAGGACGCCGGGATTGTGGAAAGCCAGAAGCCAGAGGAGCTTCCTCTTGACTTACAAGCGGAACTTCACCTGAAAGCTGACAGAGTCAGCATCGCTTACCGCAGATGGCTGGGTGAGCTTGGTGTAACCTACGGCAGCGATGTTACAGGCGTCAAGAAACGGTAGGCGTATAATTTCACAAGACTAGTCAGATTTTATAACAGGAGGATGTTACATTGTGAGCCAAGATCAATTATCTGTTGAACCGGTGGATATCGTCATTATCGGCGGCGGTCCGGCCGGAATGTTTGCCGCCTTTTACGGCGGAATCCGTCAAGCCTCCGTCAAAATAATCGAGAGCATGCCCCAGCTGGGGGGACAGCTTGCCGCCCTTTATCCGGAAAAATATATATACGATGTGGCCGGATTTCCTAAGGTAACGGCTCAAGAGCTCGTCAATTCGCTGCAGCGGCAGCTGGATCACTTCTCGCCGGAAGTTTGCCTAGAGGAGAAAGTGGTCGAATTGATCAAGCTGGAGGAGCGGCTGTTCGAGATCCGTACGAACAAGGCGGTACACTTTGCGCGCTCAGTTCTCATTACCGCCGGCGTCGGCGCGTTTGAGCCCCGCCGTCTGGAGCTGCCGGAAGCGGCAAAATACGAAAAGAAAAATCTGCACTATTTTATCAGTGATCTGCATCAGTTCAAAGGGCAAAAGGTGCTGATCAGCGGCGGCGGCGATTCCGCGGTCGATTGGGCGCTCATGCTGGAGCCGATTGCGGAAAGCGTAACGCTTATTCACCGCCGGGATAAATTCCGGGCACATGAACACAGTGTGGAAAGACTGATGAAATCGAGCGTGAATGTACTGGTTCCGACGGAAATCACAGCGCTTGAGGGGGAAGATGTAATCGAGAAAGTGACCCTCCGCAACGTAAAAACGAAAGAAAGCATGAATCTTGACGTCGACGCCGTCATTGTCAACTTCGGATTCATCTCTTCGCTGGGACCGATCAGCGAGTGGGGGCTGAACATCGTGAACGGCTCCATTGTTGTCGACTCCCGGATGGAGACGAGTATCCCGGGCATCTTTGCCGCGGGCGACGTGACGACCTATCCCGGTAAAATCAAGCTGATTGCCGTCGGATTCGGCGAAGCTCCAACCGCTGTCAACAACGCCAAGGTGTATATCGACCCGAACGCCAAGCTGTCACCCGGCCACAGCAGCAATATGAAGCTGTAACGGGTATGAAGGCCGTGATTCTCTACGAAAGTAGAAAGTCACGGCCTTTTTAAGTTTTTCATCCAGCCCCTTCCGCACTGCTGTCCTTTGAAATGAAATCGCGCCGGAGGCTATACTTTAGCGCATCTTTTGGTTTGTCCGCTCACAGCGGCGGATTCTTATGGCATTTGCGGCATACCGGATAATAAGCTTCGTTCCCGCCGATCTGGATTTGCTTGCCGCTGTAGACAGGCTTCCCGTTCTCGACCCTTAGCGTCATCGTTGCCTTGCGTTCGCAGAACCAGCAAATCGTCTTCATTTCCTCGATTTTATCGGCATAAATCAGCATATACTTGCTGCCCTCGAATAGATTGTTCTGGAAATCATTCTTGAGGCCGAAGGCCATCACCGGAATGTCCAGCTCGTCAACGATGCGAACAAGTTGCAGAATACTTTCTTTATTCAAAAATTGGCATTCATCGATCAGCACACAGTGGGGCTTCGGCCGGCCTGCGCTCACAATTCCGAAAATATCCGTATCATCGTCAATGGCGATAGCCTGTCTGCGGAGTCCGATCCGCGAGGAGACATAGCCGACTTCATCCCGGTTGTCGATAGCCGAGGTGAAGATCTGCACCGACTTGCCTTGTTCTTCATAATTATGAGCAACTTTAAGAATCTCGATCGATTTTCCGCTGTTCATTGACCCGTATTTGAAAAATAACTGTGCCACCGTCCATCTGTCCTTTCTTAAAGAAGACCTAATATCCAATATCCGAAAATGCGACCTTAATAGATTAGCATACTCCCAGCCGCCGAGGCCAGCCGAAAAAAGCCCCGTTATAGATATTAGCAACTGGTTATTTGTTCACGCTATCTGTTAATATATCTGTATGGGAACCTGCCGGTCTTTGACAGTGCGGGTTATTTTGCGCGAAATGAACCGGATGATTGTGGAAACTATAGAGAAAGGAGCGGATGAGAATGGCGGAGAAGCTTGATTCATATCAGGAGCGGATTGCGAGGCTGAAAGAGGACGGCAAGCTGACGGCTGAGGCGGAAGCGCTGCTGGAAGAATTGACGGCGTGCCTTGCGGAGCTGGAACGGAGCAACAGGGCGCTGCGGAAGGCGGCGGTGAAGGCAGCCGGAGGACAGACGATGTCCAGCCGTCTGCGCGACGCGCTGTACGAATAGGAAGAAGAGATTGTGGAGGAACGCGGATGTCCATGATTTTGCCTTTTCTGTCCAAACACTCCTCGTAGTTACGACTGACATCTGATGGGAAAATCTTGAGTTCATCTTATATAGATTTCACTCGCCCGGATAAGTCTTCCTCAGAAAAGACACTGATTGCTTGATCAGCGCTTCTAACACGTCAACCTTAATATCCGCGATTTTATTGATATAGACGCAGCCTTTTCCCGCTGTATATTTTCCGAGATCCGCGAGCACAGCTTCACGCTCCGGATTATAGGCCGCCAAATACAGGCTGATCTTGGCCTTCCTTGGCGAAAAACCGGCGAGCGGCGCATCGCCCTCGTGGCCCGTGGCGTATTTGTAGTGATAGGACCCGAATCCGATAATGCTCGTTCCCCACATTTTTGCCGGGAATCCGGTCGTTTCCGTAAAAATATCGAGCAGCTTATAAGCGTCTTCACGCTTTTGGGGATGCTCCACACTTTCTATAAACTCGATGACACTGCTGTCATTTTCTTTTGTCTTCAATTCATACATAGCAGAAACTCCTTTCGCATTCGGGACTGGAACCGGCAGTATAGATTAAACGGCTTCTTTCGCTTCCTTCAGCTTGCGGAGGGGGCCGCTTGTCCATTTTTTTCCCAGCTCAATTGAAGGCTTCTCAATATAATAGTACGACAGGCTGGAAGCCAGCAGCGACAGGACGAGAGCGATGGAGAGCGTCGCCCACATGGGCAGCAGATTATGGAAAGCGTAAATGCAGGAGAACAGCACCACCGAATGGTAGAGATACAGGCTGTAAGAGATCGCACCCGCAAATTTGACCGGTTTTTTCTCGAGAATATTTGAAATCCTGGGTGAAGACAAGGCCGCCGTAATCAGAATACACACGCCAGCCGCGATTCCCCAATCAGCCGCCAGAGACAGCCAAACCCCGCTTACGGAGAACAACCGTTTGAGTACAGCATCGCCGATACCGGCGTAGGTATACACGGTCAGACCGGACAACAATAGAGCATATTTCATTTTAACACTTAAACGCAGCACTTTTGAAACGAGACTTACCCGGTATTTGGCAAGCAGGGCACCCAGGATAAAGAACGAAATGTAGTGGAGGGTAAAGTAGAGATTGGAAGAGATGGGGTGCGAATTTGCCGGATGCGCCAGATTGTTGAGCAGAAGCGCCGTACCTGACAAGAGTATGCCCAGAGCGACATTTGACTTCCAGCCGAATCTTTTGATAAAGAGCATGATGAAGGGGAAGACGAGGGAGACTCGCAGTTCGACGGACAATGACCACAGGACGGGGTCCAATGCGTAATCCTTAAAGCTGCCGACCAGAATGATATGATCCACAATCAGCCAAAAGGACAAAGGCGTACTCCATACATCATGAAAAAAAGAGCTGAATCCGGACTCCAGCCCCGGACGATAAAAGGCCAGGTAAGCCAGAATCGAGCACCCGACGGCCACGATGTAAGGAATATAGATTCTGCACAGCCGCTTGATGAAAAAATGCGGGATATTCACTTTTTTTCCATGGGAATAAAAGGGCAGCGACAGGACAAATCCGCTTAAGACAAAGAAAAAGATGACCGCCTCATGTCCCGCTTTGAAGACTCGCAAAGGTGTGTAATTTAACGCATCCAGCCACAGCAATCCTGTGAAGATAAATGCAAAATGATGGACGACAACAGTCAGCGCCGCCAGACCTCTTAAAGAGTCCAGCTGATGGTATCTTGTCAACCCAGCACCTCCGCAAGATTCATTATTGAAATTAGGATCAGGAAGCGGGTTTGGAAGACCGCCTCTTTCCGGATCTATGCTTCTCCTTGAAGCGGGGTCCGACATAATTCCGCTTGCGGTCCCGGGTCAGAATCCAGCCGCCCAGAAAGCTCATGCCCGCCGCGAACATGACAAGTCCTCCTGTAAAATGAAGCCAGGCGAACACAGGCGCGGCCGTCTCGTCGCCGTGCATCGCAAGGTAGTCGAACAGATCGTCTTTCATCATGAGGAAGCCCTTCATGGCCAGCAGACCGGGCAGCACCAGAATAAGGATGGCAATAAAGCGGGAGAGCAGCAGTTTCATGACCGTTTCCGTCCTCTCTATAACCTATATCTGGGAATAAACGGAACATTGATTAACAGCATTTTGCAAATTACTCATATTTATGATAACGCTTCGAATTTTAAATGTCCATGGCGCAAAGGCATTTTGTGATATGGGCAAAAGGGAGTACAATAGAGTGGATTATGCGAATGATGCGTAAAGAACTGGGGGATATATTTTTATGACCATTTCATGTGACGTAGCGGTGCTCGGGGGAGGAACCGGAGGCTATGTGGCGGCGATCCGGGCCGCTCAGCTCGGCAAGTCGGTTGTTGTCATCGAACAGGATAAACTGGGCGGGACGTGCCTGCATCGCGGCTGCATTCCAAGCAAGGCTCTGCTGCGCAGCGCGGAGGTCTACGCGGATATTGCGGAAAGCGAGGAATACGGGATTGAAGTTTCCGGCATCAAGCTGGCATTCGGCAAAGTGCAGCGCCGCAAGGAAGCGGTTGTGGAGCAGCTGCATCAGGGCGTCCAGTATTTGATGCGTAAAAATAAAATTCAGGTGCTTAAAGGTAAGGGGCGGGTGATCGGCCCTTCGATTTTTTCTCCGCGCAGCGGGGCGGTCGCGGTAGAGCTTGAGGACGGCGAGATGGAGACGGTAGTTCCGGTCAATCTGATCATCGCTACCGGGTCGCGCCCCCGGATCATTCCGGGACTTGAGCCGGATGGGCAGTATATTCTGAGCAGCGAAGAAGCGCTTCGGATGGAGGAGCTGCCGGCCTCGATGCTGATTGTCGGCGGCGGGGTGATCGGTGTGGAATGGGCGTCGATGCTGGCTGACTTTGGCGTGCGGGTCACCGTCGTGGAAGCGGCGGAGCAGCTGCTTTCCCATGAAGACGCCGAGGTGGCGCGGGAACTGCAGCGCCTGCTGAAAAAACGCGGAGTAACCGTAATGACGGGCGTAACGGTGAACGCTGGAACATGCCAATTAACCGGAGAAGGCGTCAGCGTGGAAGTGACCAAGGGCGGCAAAACCGAGGTATTGACCGCCGGCAAGCTGCTGGTATCGGTGGGAAGAGAGGCCAATATCCATAATATCGGCCTGGAGAACACGGATATCCGCTTTGATAAAGGTGTCATTGAAGTGAACGCCAGCATGCAGACGAACGAGCCGCATATTTATGCGATTGGAGACTGCATTGGGGGGCCGCAATTGGCTCATGCTGCCAGCCATGAAGGCATTATGGCGGTCAATCATTTGGCCGGAGAGCGGCTGCATCCCTACCATACCCACCTTGTCCCGCGCTGCGTATATACGCGGCCGGAGGTGGCGAGTGTAGGGTATACGGAGAAGGAGGCCAAAGCGCTGGGCCACGATGTCGCAACCGGCAAATTTCCGTTCTCGGCGATTGGCAAAGCGCTTGTGTACGGTTCGAAGGACGGCTTCGTGAAGGTAGTCGCCGATAAGACAAGCGGAGACATTCTCGGTGTGCAAATGATCGGGCCTCATGTGACCGATCTGATCGGCGAGGCCGCATTAGCCCAACTGCTGGATGCGACGCCTTGGGAAGTCGGAGAGGCGATCCATGCGCATCCCACACTCTCCGAAATTGTCGGCGAAGCGATGCTTGCTGTTGACGGTAAGGCCATCGGCATTTGATAGGCAGCGAAGGCAACTCACGGAAAAGTTCTGCAGCGCCCGCAAATGGGCCGAAGCGGGGACTCATGCATCCGGCCCCGAGTCATACACGCGCAAACGGGCGCTGATCGGCTTTTCTTTTTGAAGTCAAACGCTATATAATAGACTCACACCCGATTAGTACCAGGTTTTAAGATCAGATCAACAAATGGTCTTCCTACGGCGGGATCGGGGTCAGAACTAAGGAGGTACCTCTACTATGGATACGCAAGGTACTGCAAATAAAGTGAACAGGCATGAACCGCTTGGACTGACCGACGGCCAAGTGATCGACATGTACCGATATATGCTGCTTGCGCGCAAATACGACGAGCGCAGCCTGCTGCTTCAGCGGGCCGGGAAGATTAACTTTCACGTCTCGGGCATCGGCCAGGAAGCGGCGCAGGTGGCGGCCGCCTTCGCGCTCGACCGGGAGAACGATTACTTTTTACCCTACTACCGGGATTATGCATTCGTACTGTCTGTCGGCATGACGACCCGCGAGCTGATGCTGTCGGTATTCGCCAAGGCGGAGGACCCCAGCAGCGGCGGACGGCAGATGCCCGGCCATTTCGGCAGCAAGCGGCTGCGTATCGTTACCGGCTCAAGCCCTGTTACGACACAGGTTCCCCATGCGGTCGGCTTTGCGCTGGCAGCCAAGATGCAGAAGAAGAAGTTTGTTTCTTTCGTCACGTTCGGTGAAGGTTCAAGTAATCAGGGGGATTTTCATGAAGCGTGCAACTTTGCCGGGGTGAATAAGCTGCCGGTTATTATTATGTGCGAGAACAACCAGTACGCGATCTCGGTTCCGGCTCACCGCCAGCTTGGCGGGAAGGTTAGCGACCGTGCGCTTGGCTATGGCTTTCCGGGCATTCGCGTGGACGGCAACGATCCGCTGGAAGTGTACCGCGCCGTCAAGGAAGCCCGTGAACGGGCGATAGCGGGTGAAGGCCCGACGCTGATCGAAGCGATGATGTACCGCCTGTCCCCGCATTCCACCTCCGATAACGACCTGGCATACCGTACCAAAGAAGAGGTCGAGGAGAACTGGAAAAAAGACGGCGTAGCCCGCTTCCGGGAGTATTTGACGGAGCTTGGCCTGTGGAGCGAGGAGCAAGAACGCGATCTGGCTGCTCAGTGCAATTTGGATCTCAAAGAAGCAATCGAATACGCCGACAATGCGCCGTTCCCGAAACCGGAAGATACGCTGCTGCATGTGTACAGCGAAACCGAGGGAGGGGTGTAGCTCATGGCAATGATGGAATATATCGACGCCATCCGGCTGGCGATGAAGGAAGAAATGGAACGCGACGACTCCGTCTTCGTCCTTGGGGAGGACGTTGGCGTTAAGGGCGGCGTGTTCACGACAACCAAGGGGCTGCAAGAGCAATTCGGCGCAGAGCGCGTGCTGGATACGCCGTTAGCTGAATCGGCGATTGCGGGCGTGGCGATCGGTGCGGCGATGTACGGCATGAAGCCGATTGCGGAAATGCAGTACTCCGATTTCATGCTGCCGGCGACCAACCAGATTATCAGCGAAGCGGCCAAAATCCGCTACCGCTCCAACAATGACTGGAGCTGTCCGGTTGTGATCCGCGCGCCGATCGGCGGCGGCATCTTCGGCGGCCTGTACCATTCACAGTGTACTGAATCGATCTTCTTCGGCACACCCGGTCTTAAGATCGTCGCGCCGTATTCGGCATATGACGCGAAAGGGCTGCTGAAAGCGGCCGTCCGCGACCCGGACCCGGTGCTGTTCTTCGAGCATAAGAAATGCTATAAACTAATCAAGGGAGACATTCCAGAGAGCGATTATACCGTTCCGATCGGCGAAGCGAACCTGCTCCGGGAGGGTGATGATATCACGGTCATCAGCTACAGCCTACCACTGCATTTTGCGATGCAGGCGGCGGAGGAATTGGAGAATGAGCAGGGCATTACGGCTCATATTCTCGATCTGCGCACGCTGCAGCCGCTGGACCGCGAGGCCATCAAGGCAGCTGTGCGGCGGACGGGCAAAGTGCTGATCGTGCATGAGGATAACAAGACGGGCGGCGTAGGCGCCGAGGTAGCGGCGATCATCGCCGAGGAGTGCCTGTTCGAGCTTGACGCGCCGATCTTCCGCCTGTGCGGGCCGGATGTTCCGGCGATGCCGATCAGCCCGCCGATGGAGAAATTTTTCATGCTCAGCAAGGACAAAGTGAAAGCGGAAATGCTGCGTCTGGCGCAGTATTAGGACCAGGAAATGGTGGGTATCAAGTAACCATCTTGCGAGAACAGCATGTTTAAGGAGTGAAAGTATGACCGACAACAAGAAGTTGACGGATGTTACGATGCCGCAGCTTGCGGAGTCGCTGGTATCGGCGACAATCGGCAAATGGCTGAAGAAGCCGGGTGATCCGGTGGAACAGTATGAGCCGCTGTGCGAAGTGATTACGGATAAGGTCAACGCCGAACTGCCGTCCACGGTGGACGGCGTCATGGGCGATATTCTGGCGGAGGAAGGGCAGACGGTCGCGGTCGGCGAAGTGATCTGCCGGATCGCGGTATCCGCTCCGGCGGCCCCGGCTTCGGCCCCTGCCGAAGCCGTCGCTCCCGCGCGCGCCGAAGAGCCGCAGCGCGCGGCCGTCGCCGCCGCGCATACAGCGGCGGCGCAGCCTGCGGCATACGGCGCAGCCTATGCCGCGCACGACCCTAACGCGCCGATGCGGGCGCGTTATTCCCCCGCTGTGCAGAGCCTCGCGGCGCAGCACAGCATTGATCTGTCCGCCGTGCCGGGCACCGGCCTCGGCGGACGCGTCACGCGCAAGGACGTGCTGGCGTTCCTTGCGAACGGACCTGCTGCGGCGGCGGTGACTGCGCCGCAGAGCAGCCCCGCGCCGCAGCCTGCGGCGGGCGGCGCGTACGGCGCAGCCGCGCAGCCGCAGGGCGCGGCTGCCGCTGGGCAGGCGGCAAGCGCGCCTGCGCCGCTGGAGACGCTGCCGCCCGTCCGGCATTCCGGGCTGCATCTGTCGGAGCTGCCGCGCATCCCTGAAATCGAGGTGGAGAGCGGCCGTTCCGAGTATTTGATCGACGTGACGCCGATCCGGAATACGATCGCTTCACGGATGCGTCAGAGCGTCTCGGAAATTCCGCATGCCTGGACGATGATCGAGGTGGACGTGACGAACCTTGTGCTGCTGCGCAACAAGCTGAAGGATGAATTCAAGCGCAGAGAAGGGATCAACCTGACGTATCTTGCTTTCTTGATGAAGGCCGTCGTCAGCGCGATCAAGGATTACCCGATTATGAACTCCGTCTGGGCGGTTGACAAAATCATAGTCAAGCGGGACATTAATATATCGCTGGCGGTTGGCACCGAGGATTCGGTCTGGACCCCGGTTATCAAGAAGGCAGACCAGAAGAACGTGGCGGGCCTTGCCCGGGAAATTGAAGAACTGGCAGTCAAGACTCGTGAAGGCAAGCTGCGCGTAGAGGATATGCAGGGCGGAACCTTTACCGTTAACAACACCGGCTCGTTCGGCTCGATTCTGTCTTATCCGATCATTAACTATCCGCAGGCGGCTATTTTGACTTTTGAATCGATTGTGAAAAAGCCTGTCGTCATCAACGATATGATCGCTGTCCGTTCGATGGCCAACATTTGCCTGTCGCTGGACCATCGGATTCTCGACGGCGTCATCTGCGGCCGCTTTCTGCAGCGGGTGAAGGATAATATCGAGAGCTACAGCATGGATACGAACGTCTATTAAGCACTGGCGCGATACGAAAGTCGGCCTTGCCAGGTTCTGGGGAATCCCGGGACAAAGGGTAGGCCGGCTTTTAAGGCTTCGCAAAGAATCAAGGGCAAAGGAGATGTTGAAGCATGGACAGCATAGAACCTCGGAAGCTGGAAATATCCTATTTTCCCATGATCGAATACAGCCAAGCCTGGCATATGCAAAAAGAGTCGGTTCGCGCCATTGACGCCGGCGAGCGCCTTGAGCGGCTGATTCTTTTGCAGCACCCGCCAACCTATACGATCGGGTCGCAGAATCATCCCGAGCATCTTCTGCTTAACGCCGATCAGCTGCGGGAGGAAGGGATCTCCTTGTTTGAAATCGACCGCGGCGGGGACATTACCTATCACGGGCCGGGGCAACTGGTCGGCTATCCGCTGCTGCGGATCGGCGAGCAGGGCAGAGTAGACCTCCACGGCTATCTGCGGTCGCTGGAACAGGTGATTATCGATTACCTTGCCACCTTTGGCATCGAGGGCGGCAGAAAGCCGGAGTATACCGGAGTATGGGTAGGCAATGTGAAGATTTGCGCCATCGGCGTGAAATTCAATAAGAGCCGCACGCGCAAAGGCTTCTTGACCAGCCACGGCTTCGCTTTTAACATTCGGGAGGGCATTGCTGAGGAAGGGTTCCGGGGAATCATCCCCTGCGGGATTTCACAGTACGGCGTGACCTCGCTGGAAGAATGCACAGGCCGCCGGTTCGAGATCGAAGAAGTCGCGGCGGCGCTCGTGCCCCATTTTCTTAACCGGTTCCCTTATGACGGGATTGAGTCGGATTGGGCGAAGGCCACGGCCGGACAATGAACGAAGAAGAGAGCAAACAGCGGCCCGGAGAATCCGGACCGCTGTGTAATTAGCGGGGGAAGCCGCGAAGCTTCGTCATCCAGCGAGAAAAGGCTCGATAACAATCATAAGCGTGGAAGCGACCATCGCGATCAGCATTACATAGATAAAGACACGGAACCATTTTTGACGTTGCATGTGTGACTCCTTTGGAATTGGTTTAAAATTAGGGCATACAGCGCTTTGCCGGCGAACCGGCTACAACTTATTGTAACGTATACTTGAAAGCGAGGAAAGTCCAGTGATAGAACAAGACCGATTGATTCAGGAATTTATGGAACTTGTCCAGATCGACAGCGAGACGAAGCATGAACGGAACATCGCTGATCATCTGATCGCCAAATTCAAGGAGCTCGGGCTGGAAGCGGTAGAAGATGATTCACAGGAAAGAACCGGGCACGGCGCGGGCAATCTGATTGTCACATGGCCTGCGGAGAATGTGGAAGCGGGCGCTCCCAAGCTGCTGTTCACCTGCCATATGGATACGGTCGTTCCGGGTCAGGGAATCAAACCGGCGCTCGGCGAAGACGGCTGGATTACGAGCGACGGCACGACCATTCTTGGGGCGGACGACAAAGCGGGTCTGGCCGCGCTCTTTGAAGGGATTCGCGTAATCAAGGAGCAGAACCTTCCGCATGGGCAAATTCAGTTCGTCATCACGGCGGGCGAGGAGTCCGGGCTGGTTGGCTCGCGTTCGCTGGACCCGAAATATTTGAACGCGGATTTCGGCTTTGCGCTTGATTCCAACGGCGAAATCGGCGCCATCGCGGTAGCTGCTCCGACGCAGGCCAAGATCAAGATGGAGATCTTCGGCAAATCCGCCCATGCCGGCGTTAATCCCGAAGATGGTATCAGCGCCATCCAGGTGGCAGGCAAAGCGATCGCTGCCATGAAGCTTGGCCGCATCGACAATGAGACGACCGCCAATATCGGCAAATTTGCCGGCGGCGGCCCGACGAATGTCGTCTGCGATTATGTGCAGCTGGAGGCCGAAGCGCGAAGCATTGTCCAGGACAAGGTCGATCTGCAGCTGGCTCAGATGCGCGAGGCGCTGGAAACGACGGTGCGCGAGTACGGGGCGAAATGTGAATTCCGCAGCGAAATCATTTACCCGGCCTTCAGCTTTAACGAGCATGACCCTATTGTGCAGCTGGCTGAGCGGGCTATCGCCTCGGTTGGGCTGACACCAAGACGGTTCTCGTCGGGCGGCGGCAGTGACGCCAACGTGTTCAACGGACTGAACGTGCCGACGCTTAACCTGTCCATTGGATATGAGAATATCCATACGACCAAAGAGCGGATCAAGGCGGCTGACATTGTCAAGGCGGCTGAGCTGGTAGTGGCGCTTGTCAAAGAAAGCGCAAAAAAATAGCGGCAGACAGCCGTCCGGCCAAATTTCCGTAATGGGAAGAAGCTGCTGGCGGCGGTAATGCGGCGAGAAGCTGCTCCATGGGCCGGAATGCCAGCCAATGGAGCAGCTTCTTTTAGTGTTTCGGAAGAAGGGAAGATCACGAGGGAAGGCCGACTGCCGGAGCCTGTGGTGCCGATCGGCTAAGGTAGAGGGCGGCCGGATCAGCCCGAGAGGGCATCCTAATTTTTACATGGCCTGGGGTGCTACATCTTCTTGCAGGCGGTTCTCCGAGTGGAGGTCGATATATTCCCGGTTGTGCAGTGACAACACATAAGCCAGCGGCATATCCGGCCCGAACCGCTGCTGTAAAGCGAGCAGCTGCTTGCGGATTTGCTCCGGTTTTCCCGAGAGTAACAAGCCTGTACGGCGCGTACGGCCTACCCTGTTATCCATGACGATTTCCTTCTTTCTCTTGAAGTTTGCTATAATACACCGTATGCAGACCAGAGATAAAGGAGACCTGATAAATATGGAAAATCAAGGAACTGAATTGAAAAAAGTATGGCCGGCCAATCCGGCGCTGGACGAGACTACGGTATCCACCCAGCCCATTTTTGAAGGCAAAATTATTACGCTTCAGGTGGACACGGTAACCCTGCCGGACGGCAATACCGCAACCCGGGAAGTGGTTAAGCATCCGGGAGCGGTGGCGGTTCTGGCCCTGAATAATGGAAAAATGCTCGTTGTCGAGCAGTTCCGCCAGCCGATGGGACGCACGGAAGTGGAGATTCCGGCGGGCAAGCTGGACCCCGGCGAAGATCCGCTGGAAGCCGCTGGGCGGGAATTGCAGGAAGAGACGGGCTTTCACGGCGGCGATCTGTTCCTGCTGAAATCGTTCTACACCTCTCCGGGCTTCGCTAACGAGATTATTCATCTGTATGTGACGGAAAATGCGCAGAGCGGGGCGATGGCTCTTGACGAGGACGAATTCCTGGAAGTGTTCGAGCTGACGCTGGAAGAAGCGTACGAATACATTGCCGACGGGCGGATCGCCGATGCGAAGACGATGATGGCGGTCTACGCCTGGCATCTGTATACACTGACCGGGAAATGGAACTAGGGCATAAAGGAGCGCGGCAAGGCTTGAATTTAACGGGACTGGAACGCGGAAAGGGGGCCGGGCGGAATCCCGCCGAACCGGCTTCCGGACAAGGGATGCATGATCTGAATCGGGGATTCATGGAGGAGAAGCAGAAGCGGAAGGGGGCCTCGGCCGCATCTTCTTCCGCGCCGGAGCTTGTCCGCTGCTACTGCGACCTGCATGTCCACATCGGCAGAACCTCCGAGGGACAGCCGGTGAAGATCAGCGGCAGCCGCGATCTAACCTTTGCGGGGATCGCCAGGGAAGCGGCGGAGCGCAAGGGCATCGGCTTGATCGGCATTATCGACAGCCACTCGCCCGCCGTTCAGCGGGATATTCTGGATTGTCTCCATGATGGAGAGATGACGGAGGCCGAGGGCGGCGGCATCTTGTACCGTGGAACGGCAATCGTACTCGGGACAGAGATTGAAATCCGCGAGCCCGGGCGCAAAGAATACCATGTGCTGGCCTACATGCCCGATCTTAAGACGATGACCGAATTCAGCCGCTGGATGGGGCGCCATATGCGGAACGTTAACTTAAGCTCCCAGCGTATCTATGTCCCCTCCCGGGAGCTTCAGGACGAAATATACGGGCGCGGCGGGATATTGATCCCCGCCCACATCTTCACGCCGCATAAAGGCTTGTATGGCTGCGCCGCCGAGCGGATGGCCGAGCTTTTCGACCTCCGGCGGATCGCCGCAGTTGAACTCGGCCTCAGCGCGGATTCGGAAATGGCCGGCTATATTTCGGAACTCGATCCGTACACGTTTCTGACGAATTCGGACGCTCATTCGCTGGGCAAGATCGGACGCGAATACAATGAAATGGAGCTCGCCGCCCCTTCGTTTGCGGAGCTGCGGCTCGCGCTCGAAGGCCGCGAAGGCCGTAGGGTTACGGCCAACTACGGGCTGAACCCCCGGCTTGGCAAGTATCATCGGACGTACTGCGCGGGCTGCGGCAGCATTATCGACGAAGCTTATGCGACCTCGCAGCGTTGTCCGTACTGCGGGAGCGTAAAGCTGGTGCAGGGCGTGCTGGACCGGATTCTGAACATTGCGGACCGGGAGAAGCCGGTCGTTCCGGAGCATCGCCCGCCTTACCGTTATCAGGTTCCGCTGGAGTTTATTCCGGGTCTTGGGAAGGCGAAGATGAATCTTCTGCTGGAGGCCTTCGGCACCGAGATGAATATCCTGCATGAAGCCGGCGAGGAGGAACTGGCTGCCGTGGCCGGTCTGGAGCTGGCTGCGAAGATCGCCGCCGCCCGCTCCGGCAGTCTGGAGCTTACCGCCGGCGGGGGCGGAACGTACGGCAGAGTAGCCCTTACGCCCAAGGACAAGTCATAGAGCGGGGCGTTTCTTCATATGGTGTAACATGTGACCATGAGAGGAGAACGTCCCGATGCGGAACTTCCGCCATATGATTAAGGAGCAGACGCCGCTTTATATTTTTGTCGCCGTATTATTCTTGGTGGGGGTCGTCTTCGGCGCCCTGATCGTCAGCGCACTGACGATGGACCAGCAGCAGGAGCTCAGCGACTATCTGGGCAATTTCTTTATGACCGTGGATCAGCACGGGCTACCCGCCGCGCCGGAATCGTTCTGGAGCATCGCGGGCCTTCATCTGAAATGGATCGGCCTCATCTGGATTCTCGGCCTGTCGGTAATCGGCCTCCCAGGCATACTTATCCTGGATTTTCTCAAGGGTGTGCTCATCGGCTTCACAGTCGGCTGCCTGGTAAGCCAATATTCATGGCATGGCCTGCTGTTCGCGCTAGTGTCCGTCGCTCCGCATAACCTGGTGGTGATCCCGGCGCTTCTCGTATGCAGTGCGGCAGCCATCGCATTCTCGCTGCTTATGATCCGTAGCAGGGTGACCGCTCGCCGTCCGCTTCGTGTCGGGCGTCCTTTTGCCATGTATACGCTGCTGTCCTTTGTTATGGCCGTCTTAATTCTCGGCGTATCCTCCTTCGAGACATGGGTTACGCCGACAATGATGCGCTGGATAACCCCTATGCTTGTTTAAAAAGGCTTATAAGTATTGGTATTAATAGGTTTTTTTAATGTGGAGAGTTACAAACTCAACTTTCGCAGCTTGAAATTGGCAAGTAAGCCTAGATGTAACTGGGTAAAGCGGTATCCAGTGCTGGAGTTGACTTTTTGGAAATTACAGTTTACTTTGAGAAATCTAAAGGGATAACATCCTTTTGGATTTTTTTGTTTATATTGAAAGCGCAATACTGCCATTCTTTGATTCTAGTCCAGCGTAGCTTAAATAATCTTTCTAAATAAAATTTTAGCAAATACTATTGACAAATCGATCGTCAACCTATATGTTTTATGTATCGAAACGATATATTTCGATTGTATATATATAACTTAGCTATATATAAACAGAGATAAGTTCCTTTGATTTCAGAAAGATAATTCACTACGCCAGGAAAGAAGGGATAGATTTTATGTTGATTTATGTAATACTTGGGTTCCTCTGCGAAAAGGATATGACAGGATATGAAATCAAGCAGAAGATGACGTTAAGTACCTCCAACTTTATAGATGCCAGCTTCGGAAGCATATATCCTATGCTGAAAAAAATGGAAAAGGAGGAGCTTATCAAGTATGAAGAAGTAGTAGAGGAAGGCAGATTCAAAAAATCATATGGTATCACGGAAAAAGGGAAGAGTAAATTTATAGAATGGTTAAAAACACCATGTACTTTTTCACCTTTTAATTATGAGTATTTGAATAAGCTTTTCTTCTATAGATATCTTGACGATCTTGAGGTTGTTCAATTGATTGCCAGCTTTCAAACCACTGTCGCCACTGAATTTAACAAGCTTGCCTTGATAGAAGAGAAACACGTTCATGAGATGGATGTATATGGGCACGCGACGTTGATGTTTGGCAAAGAATATTTTGAAATGATTATGAATTGGCACGATCGACTCACAAGAAAAATTACAGGAAAGAAGGATAATGAATATGAGAATAACAAAGAAATTTAAATTGCAGGTTGCAGCTAAAAATGTGGATTTGTACAAATGGGTAACTGAGATGACTCCAGCTGAATATGAATCATTCTCAAAAGCCCACAAGGCAATGGGCAGTTATTTTGAAGATGGTGAATTCTATATGATTAATGTAGAAAATATGGGGAATGAGATGATTGTTCAGCACTATCAATTAAAAGAGCACACAGAGGATCATTTGCGTTTCTACTCTGACAGGACAGAAGCATATATATGGCGATGGATACCAGCCATTGTTGGAGTTCCATGGGAAATGAAGGTCACGCCTATTGATAACAACGTTTGCGAATTTAGTTGTACGATTGGAGCGGACTTTCCATCTCGGCTACTGGCTTTTGCAGCATGGATAAATGGTTTTGGTGGATTCTTTATGAGAAAACATTTAGCCGATGAGGGCGGGAAATTTGCTAAAGATATAGAAAAGAAATTTAATAACTCAACTTTCGGTGCGACCAAGCCTAGGTTGTGAAGTTTAGCAGGTGGAAATCCTGCTTGGAAAGGCTAGAGCCAAGCCACCAATAGCGAGTCTTAGACGGCTGGAAGTAATTTCAGACGTTAGGCGTAGACAGCTAGATCGTAGGCCTGAAAGTGATTGAGCCTCGAAAAGAGTAAACTGGAGAGGTCGACGTTGTCGAAAGTACGGAAGATCATATTCAATCTTGCGTTACAAGGCGAGTGGGATTGAGCTCTCCCGGGGTCGAAGAGCCAGGCATGCGATATACTGACTTCACAGCAAGTAAACTCATTATACACAAACAAACGGACCTATTTTGTAGGCGGACAATGTGAAGATGAATGTTGGTCAAACCATCGAAATTGTAAACCTCCAATTTCATTTAAATGATGCGCTGGATAACCCCCTCTTTGGTGCAGGCGGCGTCCGAATACAGCGGACAGTAAAAGCGTTTGACTTCTCAAGATTACTCCCCCTATAATGAAAGAAGTGACTTTTAGAGAACGCAGCGCTATTTTCCTGGGGGGAGGGAGAATGATTATGGAAGACAAGATCGATAAAATTAAGCAGCAACTGCAATCCCAAGGATACAAGCTTACACCCCAACGGGAAGCGACGGTACGCGTACTGCTCGAGAATGAGGATGATCATCTCAGCGCCGAAGACGTGTTCATGCTCGTAAAGGAGAAGGCTCCGGAGATTGGTCTCGCCACCGTATATCGTACCCTTGAACTCCTCAGCGAGCTTCATATCGTAGAGAAGATCAACTTCGGCGACGGCGTCGCCAGATATGATCTGCGGACGGATACTTCCAAGCATCATCATCATCATATGATATGTGTGCAATGCGGCAGCATGGATGAGGTCCGTGAAGACTGGCTTGCGCCATTGGAAGAGAAGCTGTTTAAGGAATTCAATTTCTCGGTCATCGATCACCGGCTTGATTTTCACGGAATCTGCTACCGCTGTAGGGAGAAGAACAATTCGGAAGGCAAACGTTCTGAGTAAATTCATAGACCTATTAAGTTATTAGCATAAAGTTAATAAAGATACACCCAGTAGCTCTCCCCGGCACTCTGCCGGAGAGAGCTTTTTGGTGGCGTCAGCAAGCCTTCTTATAACGCCGGAATATACATAAGCGGGCCGGAAGCTGCATAAAGTGAGGGGAAGGGATTGTCCGTATCAGCGGCAAAGCGATAAGGGCACCCGGCTTTTTGCAGGGGTCAAAAGTTCTTCGCGGGAGGAATGCAAAATGATCATTTCCGTACCTAAAGCGCTTCGACGGCTCTGTTACATTGTGATATTTGTCGCATTGAGCTGCCTGTTCTATAATATAATGGACCTGTTTCACAGCTGGATCAATCCGGTACCCGATCCGGATATACCGGAAGGCTCGGCGGTTCGGGCGTTTCACGAGATTCAGTCCGGGGGAGAGGCAATGAATCCGGGAGAAAGGCTTCGCCTGTACTATTGGTACGGGGAGTAAATCTGCTCCGGGCAGGAATAATTGCGTAAGTTGTCGAATGAAACGTTTAGAAACGGAGGTTCTTCCGGGGACTGTAAGTTTTGCGCGGCGTGGCGCCTTTTGCGCCGAATTCTTAACCGCATCTGCGGCGCGCTAGGGTGGGAGAGTAGACCAATGAAGTCACACTTGCAGGCCTTTTTGCAGTATCTTTCCCGTGAAAAAAACGTGTCGCCCAGCACCCTGGAATCCTACGGACGCGATGTCTCACAGTTTCTGGACTATGCCGCAGGGCGGGGCGTCCTAACCGTGGACGATATCCGCAAGCCGCTGATTACGCTCTATCTCGGCGGGCTTAAAGCGGCGGGCCGGGCGGCGGCGACCATTAACCGGAACCAGGTCTCGATCCGCGCCTTTTTTCAATTTCTGCTAAAAGAAAGGCTGATCGCCGCCGATCCGACGCTAGAAATGGAAGCGGTGAGGTCCGAGAAGAAGGCTCCGATGGTGCTGAGCGTTGAAGAGGTGGAGCGGCTGCTGGCAGCACCCGATCTCACGACTCTGCACGGACTGCGGGACAAGGCGATGCTCGAACTGCTGTATGCGGCCGGAATCCGGGTGTCCGAGCTGATTATGCTTGATGTTGGCGATGTGCAGCCCAGCCTGGGATTTGCGCGGTGCTCCGGCTTTGGCGGCAAGGAACGGGTGGTTCCGATTGGGGTCATCGCGTCGGAATGCGTGGAGGCTTATACCAGGGACAGCCGGGACAAGCTGCTGCGCGAAGACAAGAACGAACCGGCGCTGTTCCTGAACAGTCTCGGCGGCAGGCTTACCCGGCAGGGGTTCTGGAAAATAATCAAAAAATATGCGAAGGAGACGAATATCCGGCAGGATATTACGCCGCACACGCTGCGGCATTCGTTCGCCGCCCATCTGCTGGAAAGAGGGGCCGATCTGCGCTCCGTGCAGCAGATGCTCGGACATGCCGATATTTCCACGACGCAGATGTACAGCGGCATCGCCCGCGCAAATATGAAAGAAGTTTATGAAAAACATCATCCCCGGGCGCGCTAACGTCTTTTTCCGGGGAAACCTATCATTGTAACCATTACTTACGCTAAAGGGAGTGTGGACGGAAGTGTCCTCTTTTAAACGGATTTGCTTTATCGTACTTGACAGCGTCGGCATCGGAGAGGCTCCTGACGCCGCCAGTTTCGGCGATGCGGGCGCACATACGCTTGGCCATATTCTGGAGCGGAACCCTGGGCTGAAGCTGCCGAATATGCAGCGTTTGGGCCTGGCGAATATCGCCCCGCTGCCGCCGCTTGAGCCGGCTTCTGCGCCGGAAGCCTATTATGGAAAAATGCAGGAGGTTTCCGTTGGCAAAGACACGATGACCGGCCACTGGGAACTGATGGGCCTGAAGATCGAGACGCCGTTTAATACGTATCCGGACGGATTCCCGGCGGAGCTTATACAGAAGTTCGAGGCTGCCACAGGCCGCAAGGTGCTTGGCAACAAACCGGCCTCCGGCACCGAAATTCTTGATGAATACGGAGAAGAGCAGATGAAGACGGGAGCATGGATCGTCTACACGTCGGCGGACAGCGTTTTTCAGCTGGCTGCACATGAGGAGATCATCCCGCTGGACGAGCTGTACCGCGCCTGCCATATCGCCCGGGAGCTGACGATGGCTCCGGAATTCTCGGTGGGGCGTGTCATTGCCCGGCCCTACATCGGCAAGCCCGGAAGCTTTACCCGGACGCCGAACCGGCATGATTATGCGGTGAAGCCGCCGCAGCCAACGGTGATGAACGCGCTGGCCGACATCGGCCAAGATGTGATCGCCGTAGGCAAGATCAATGATATTTTTACGGGCGAGGGTGTGACGGCTTCTTACCCGACCAAGAGCAATGAACATGGTATCGAAGTAACGATTGAACAGCTTCGCAAGCCGTTTGAGGGGCTGCTGTTCACGAATCTGGTCGATTTCGATTCCCTCTATGGACACCGGCGTGATCCGGAAGGCTACGGCCGTGCCCTTGAGGTGTTCGACAAGGCGCTGCCGGATATGATGTCCGCCTTGGGCGAGGACGATCTGCTGATTGTGTCCGCCGACCACGGCAATGATCCCGTACACAGCGGAACCGACCATACCCGCGAATACGTGCCTCTGCTTGTATATGGTCCGAAGCTTAAGACTCCAAGCAGTCTTGGCGTTCGCAAGACCTTTTCCGATGTGGCGGCGACAATCGCCGAAAATTTCGCAGCGGCGGAGCCGCAGTACGGGACAAGCTTCCTTGGTGAGCTGAAGTAACCCGCCGGACGGCGGCATGGGATTTTTCGGAATCAGCATCATTATTACGCACACGCCTACATTTAAGGAGGAGCATTCATGACGAACACAGTAAGCCTCAGCGCGATTCAGGAAGCGGCAGGGTACATCAAGAGCAAAGGGGCGGAAGCGCCGGAAATCGGGCTGATTCTCGGCTCCGGCCTCGGTATTTTGGCCGATTTGATCCAAGACGGAATCAGTATTCCTTATCAGGACATCCCCCATTTTCCGGTGTCCACTGTTGAAGGACATGAAGGAGAGCTGCTGATCGGCACGATCGAAGGCCGTAAGGTCGTGATGATGAAAGGCCGCTTTCATATGTACGAGGGCTACGGACCGGAGACGACGGCGTTTCCTGTCCGCGTGATGAAGGAGCTCGGCGTAACCAGCCTGCTCGTGACCAACGCCGCGGGCGGAGTGAATACGGATTTCTCGGCGGGGGATTTGATGCTCCTTACCGACCATCTTAACCTTACGGGCCGCAATCCGCTGATCGGACCGAATGATTCCGCGCTCGGCGTGCGCTTCCCTGATATGTCCGAGCCGTACAGCCGCCGGCTGATCGCGGCCGCGCGCGAAACGGCGAAGGCCCAGAATTTTACGTTCAAGGAAGGCGTCTACGCGGGCCTGCTCGGACCGTGCTATGAGACGCCGGCTGAGATTGTCATGCTGCGCCGCCTGGGCGCCGATGCGGTCGGCATGTCCACTGTATCCGAGACCATCGTCGCCCGCCATGCTGGTATCGAAGTGCTCGGCATCTCCTGTATTACGAACATGGCTGCGGGCATTCTCGACCAGCCCCTGTCCCATGACGAGGTCATGGAGACAGCGGAGCGGGTGCGCGAACGCTTCTTGAGCCTTGTGCTTGCTCTTATTCCGAATATGTAGAGGAGGAATCCACAATGACACAATCCGCAATCAATGCACCGGAGGCCGCAGCTTACGGCTTACAAGTGAAGGAAGCCGCCGCCTATGTAGAATCCAAGCTGGGCACTTATGAGCCGGTCATCGGCTTGATCCTCGGCTCCGGCCTTGGCGATCTGGGTGACCAGATTGAGGATGCCGTATATTTGCCTTACGAAGAGATTCCTCATTTTCCGCGCTCGACGGTGGAAGGACATGCCGGACGGTTCGTTATCGGCAAGCTGGAAGGCAAGGATGTCATCATCATGCAGGGACGTTTCCACTATTACGAAGGCTACGCGATGCGCAAGGTTGTGCTGCCCGTTTACGTTCTGGCCAAGCTTGGCATCGGCACGCTCGTTATCACCAATGCGGGCGGCGGCATGAACCGGGCGTTCAAAGCCGGCGACCTGATGCTGATCACCGACCATCTGAACATGACAGGCGATAACCCGCTGATCGGACCGAATGATCCGGAGCTTGGCGTGCGGTTCCCGGACATGTCCCGCGCCTACGACCCGGAATATATCGCGCTTGCCAAGAAGCTGGCGCCGGAAATCAAGGGGGCGGACGGAGAAAGCCTGAAGCTTCAGGAAGGGGTATACGCAGGCATCAGCGGCCCGACCTACGAGACTCCGTCCGAGCTGAATATGCTCGCGTTTCTCGGCGGCGACGCCGTCGGCATGTCGACCGTTCCCGAAGTGATCGCCGCGAGCCACAGCAGACTGAAAGTGCTCGGCATTACCTGTATCACTGACATGGCGATCGGCGACGAACTGGAGCCCTTGACGCATGAGCAGGTAGTCAAGGTTGCGAATCTGACTAAACCGAAGTTTATCGGCCTTGTCCGCGCTTTCGTGCGCGAGGTACAAATCTAATATGCGGGCCATCGACATTATCCATAAGAAAAGAGACGGAGGCGAGCTGAGCCGCGAGGAAATCTCTTTCCTCATCCAGGGGTACAGCCGCGGGGAAATACCTGATTATCAAATGTCCGCCTGGGCGATGGCCGTCTATTTCCGGGGCATGAACGCCCGTGAAACCGGCGATTTAACCCTGGAAATGGCCAAGTCCGGCGACCAGGTCGACCTTAGCCCGATCGCGGGCATCAAGGTGGACAAGCACTCTACCGGCGGCGTAGGTGATAAGACGACTGTTGTTCTCGCCCCCCTGGTGGCATCGGCTGGCGTACCGGTCGCCAAAATGTCCGGGCGCGGCCTCGGTCACACCGGCGGCACGCTGGACAAGCTGGAGTCCATCTCCGGCTTCTCCGTTGAGATGGACCGCGAGCGCTTCTTCGCCCAGGTCGGCGAAATTGGCGCGGCGGTTATCGGGCAGTCTGGCAATATTACCCCAGCCGACAAAAAGCTCTACGCCCTGCGTGACGTGACCGCGACCGTGGAATCCATTCCGCTCATCGCCAGCTCCGTCATGAGCAAGAAAATCGCCGCCGGCGCGGACGCCATCGTGCTGGACGTCAAGACCGGCAGCGGCGCGTTCATGAAGACGCTGGATGATTCCATCGCGCTGGCGCAGGCGATGGTCGATATCGGCACCCAGCTTGGCCGGAACACGGTCGCCGTCATCAGCGACATGGACCAGCCGCTCGGGTACGGCATCGGCAACGCGCTGGAGATAAAAGAAGGCATCGAAACGCTGCGCGGCCATGGTCCGAAGGATCTCACGGAGGTATGCCTGATCCTTGGCAGCCAGATGTTGGTTCTCGGCGGCAAGGCGAAGGATACGGAGGAAGCCCGCAGGATCCTTCAGGAGCACATCGCGGACGGCAGCGCGTTTGAGAAGCTGAAAGTAATCGTCGCGGCCCAGGGCGGGGATGTGGCCCAGATTGAATCGCCTTCGCTGCTGCCCGCCGCCCGCAGGCAGGTTGAGGTTAAAGCAGCAGCGGATGGCCATATCGAGGCGATCCAGGCCGAAGAAATCGGCATCGCCGCCATGCTGCTCGGTGCGGGACGGGAGACGAAGGAGTCCGTTATCGACCTGGCCGTCGGCATCGTGTTGTCGAAGAAGGTCGGAGACGCCGTCTCCGCCGGTGACACATTGGCCGTCCTGCATATCAACGACGCTTCGGGCAGCAAGGTGAAGGAAGCCGAAGACAAGGTGCTGGAAGCCTACCGCATTACCGCTCAGCCGGTAACCCCTCCGCCACTCGTCTATGCCATCGTTACAAAGGATGGCGTAACCCGGTATTAATGGAGTATACTGGGATTGATTGTAATTCATGTGGTGGAGGAGAAGGAATGAGCGAAGCGTTTAAATTGTTGGATCCGCAAGAACTGACGGATAATGTATTTAAATTGGTTGGGGAAGACTGGATGCTGATTACGGCTGGAGGAGCGGAACGTTATAACACGATGACAGCCAGCTGGGGCGGACTCGGCATCCTCTGGCATAAAAACATCGCTTTTTGCGTGGTAAGGCCAACCCGCTATACTTACGAATTCATGGAAGCCGCCGACACGTTCTCCCTGTCGTTTTTTACGGAGGATTACCGGAGTGCGCTGGAAATCTGCGGCAGCGCATCGGGAAGAGACACGGATAAAGCGGCGGCTGCGGATATCACTCCGGTGGAGGACACGCCGGGAATCGTATATTTCCAGGAAGCCAGACTTGTGCTTGAATGCCGCAAGCTCTACTATCAAGACTTGGACCCGGCTAAGTTTCTGGATGAAAGCATTCATCAGATGTACCCTAATAAAGATTATCATCGCCTGTATGTCGGAGAGATTACGCAGGTTCGGATTAAGGAATAAATTCGGTTGACGAATAGAATTCTGACCCGGCGAGAACGGGGGTGTCCCAGCAGCCATTTCTATGGCTTATGGACACCCCTGCTTTTCATTAATCCGTCTGAGGAGTTCAAAATACCTTCCAAGCCAGCCCCTCTGTTAGCAGTTCCTCTTCAATCATCCGCATCATACGGTACGCTCCCATGCTTTTATTGCATGTCACTGCCAATGCGAGCTCGGACCCGGGATAGAAGGCAGAGCGGAAGGAGACGCCGGGATCAGAACCCATAATATGGTATTTCACCGACTTGTTGTCCCGTTTCGTAATCCAGATGCCATAGCCGTAATATTCACATTCTTTATCGGCGATCTGCGGGGACAGCAGGCGTGCGAGCAGATCCGCTCCCAACAGGCCGCCGTTCATCAAAGCATCCCAGAATTTAAGCATATCCGGCGCTGCCAAAAATACGCCGCCATCCGCGCCCCCTTTGACGGGAATAGAGTAGATATTGCTTCTCCAGGTACCGTCCTCCTCATCAATATAGCCTGTTGCCGTATCCGCCGGCAGCCTGTCTAGTGAAAAGTAGCCTGATCTTGTCATCCCGCAAGGCTGGAAAATCCGGCTTTCCACATAATCGGCAAATGGCATACCCGCCGCCTGCTCAATGACAAGCCCAAGTACAATGTACCCCGCATTGTTATAGTGAAACCGTCCGCCCGGAGTGAATTTCATCGGCAGATCCCGGATTAGCGGTATAAAATCCCCGGGGGTCCTAAGCCTATACATTGGGTGCAGCTCCCACAACTGCTCGAAATCGTCCATCACTTCTTCATCGAAATAATCGCTGATCCCGGAGGAGTGGGTGAGCAGATGGTGGATCGTTATCTCCGTGCTGAAATAGGGGAAATATTCCTTTAGATTGAGGTAGTCCCCGATCCGTCCGTCAAGCTTCAATACGCCTTGTTCTGCAAGCTGACAAATCGAGAGCGCTGTAAACAGCTTGCCGCCGGAAGCGGTTCCAAACGAAGTATAGGCTGTATTGGGAATGCCGTTCTCTCTTTGTGCGAAACCATATGGAAGTACAAGCGGGTCGTTCCCGGGCATTTTAAGCGCAATAGTCCCCGAAAAACCGATTTCTCCGGCTGTCTTGTTCAGTGTGTCCGTTAAATTGTGAGTTCTCAACATTCTTCCTCCATCTGTGGTTTCTCATGCAGTGTATGAACCAGGCTCGAGCTAGTCCATTAAAAAATTCTGGCTGTGCCGCAAATAATCCTGCTTGCAAGCAAAATTATGGAATATTTCCACCCTTTTCTGACGAAACTGGAACACAGTACCTGCGATAAGAAGGTTAACGTTCAGGAGGGGAACTTTGATGACAAGATTTCGCTTATGTTTGCTGGCGCTGTGCATCGTATTTAGCGCTGTGAGCCCGGCGGCCTCGGCGTTCGCGGAGGAAAAGGGGCAGAAGTCCGGCGGTGCCGCCAAGGCGGTTGATCTGGCGCCGCAGGCGCGCTCGGCCATTCTGATGGATGCCGGGACCGGAACCGTCATTTACGAGAAGAACAGCCATGATAAGCTGCCTCCGGCAAGCATCACGAAGATCATGACGATGCTGCTCACCGTTGAAGCGCTGGATGACGGACGCCTGAAGCTGACCGACAGGGTCCGGACCAGCGAGTACGCCGCGTCAATGGGGGGCTCGCAGATTTTTCTGGAGCCGGGTGAAGAGATGACCGTCGACGAGATGCTGAAGGGCATCGCGATGGCTTCCGGCAACGACGCCTCCGTGGCGGTGGCGGAGAAGCTCGCCGGTTCGGAGAGCGCTTTTGTCGACCTGATGAACAAGCGGGCGGAGGAGCTCGGCATGAAGGATACGCATTTTGCCAACTGCAATGGGCTTCCTGCCGAGAACCACTACTCCTCTGCGCATGACATCGCGGTCATGAGCCGCGAGCTGCTGAAGCATAACCAGATTATCAAATACACCGGCTCCTATCAGGATTATCTGCGCAAGGACTCGAAGAAGCCGTTCTGGCTCGTGAATACGAACAAGCTGGTGCGCTTCTATACCGGGGCGGACGGGCTGAAGACCGGCTATACCTCGGAGGCCAAGTTCTGTCTGTCGGCAACCGCGTCAAGAGACGGGCTGCGGGCGGTCGCCGTTGTGCTCGGAGAGCCCAATACGAAGACGCGCAACAGCGAGGTCTCGGGCATGTTCGACTTCCTGTTCTCGCTGTACAAAGTCCATACGATTCATAAGGCCGGCGAGACGCTGGGCACGCTCAAGATCGGGAAGGGCGTCAAAGCCGAGCTGCCGATCAAGGCGCAAGAGGACTACACCATTTTGCTGAAAAAAGGAATTACCCAGGAAGGCATCCGTCATGAAACCGTCATTCTGGATAAAGTCAAGGCTCCAATATCCAAAGGGCAGACCATCGGCAAGCTGGTTGTTTATCAGGGTAACACGGTAGTGAAGAAGTATGAGCTGAAGGCGCCCGAAGATATTGCCAAGGCCGGCTGGTGGAAGCTGTTCAAGCGGACGGCGGGCTCGATGTTCAAGGTGAACTGACGGACGGGCAGCGCGTACACGCGGAACACGTCTTCCCTTGCTTAAATGGACATTAGGCGGTTTTTGCCGGGTTGTCCCGATCCTTTTGTAGAACGATGAGAGTTTTCTTCTAGTTTTGTCGTGAGGCAGGATTCGCTCTTTGCCGCGTAGAAATCGTTGTCCTTGAAGACGTTGTAAGCTGCTAAAGGCCGTTTCAAAGCAACGAAGAGGAGAGTGGCGAATATGAATTCTCATGTGCAGTTGGAGCATCACAGGGGTGTGCTGGTTGTTCGTCTGACCGGGGAACTGGACCATCACGCTGCCGATTTTGTGAGAATGGACTTGGATGAAGCGATTTTGCGGAAGCAGGTGGAGCATCTTGTGCTGAACTTGAAGGATCTTCAGTTCATGGACAGCTCGGGGCTGGGCGTTATTCTGGGACGGTACAAGCTGATTCGCGGCAAAGGCGGAAAAATGGTCATCTGCGACGCTAACCCGCCGGTCAAGCGGCTTCTGGAAATGTCGGGTCTGCTGAAAATCATGCCGCTGTATCAGGATGAGACTGCAGCGCTTTCGGATTTGGAGGTCGCGTTATGACACAAGCACAAGCGGAAAATTACATGAGCGTCCAGTTTGCGGCATTGTCGGAAAATGAGTCGTTCGCGCGCGTAGTCGTCGCGGCTTTCGTCTCCAGGCTCGACCCGACTCTGGATGAGCTGAACGATCTGAAGACGGTTGTGTCGGAGGCGGTCACCAACTGCATTATTCACGGCTATGACAGCGATCCAACGGGGATTGTGTACATCTCAGCGGTTATCAGAGGGGAGACGGTGCATCTTGTGATCGAGGACAAGGGCAAGGGCATCGACGATCTGGAGCTGGCGCAGCAGCCGCTGTACACATCCAAGCCGGAGCTGGAGCGTTCGGGTATGGGCTTTACCATCATGGAGAACTTCATGGACGAATTTGAAGTCACCAGCGAACCCGGGCAGGGGACCTCGATCCGGATGAAGAAGACGATCGTCTCAAAAAAAGCTTTGTATAATTAGGGGATGGAGCCATGGATGCAGAATCAAAAAAAGCTCCGCAGACCTATTTGGACGATGCGGAGGTCAAACGGCTGATCGCGCTCAGCCAGGCCGGGGACACGACTGCCCGCGACACGCTGGTAGGCTGCAATATCCGGCTTGTCTGGTCGGTGGTGCAGCGGTTTATGAACCGGGGGTATGAGCCTGACGACCTGTTCCAGATCGGCTGTATCGGTCTGCTGAAGTCCGTGGACAAGTTCGATCTCAGCTATGACGTCAAGTTCTCAACATACGCCGTGCCGATGATTATCGGCGAGATCCAGCGGTTTCTGCGCGATGACGGCACGCTCAAGGTCAGCCGGTCGCTAAAGGAAATGGCCAACAAGGTACGCAAAATGAAGGACGAGATGTCCAAAACGAATGGCCGTCTGCCGACAATCGGCGAGGTGGCTGAGGCGCTGGGCGTCACGCCCGAAGAAATCGTCTTCGCCCAGGAGGCGAACAAGCCGCCGACCTCGATCCACGAGACCGTGTTCGAGAATGACGGCGACCCGATTACCCTGATCGACCAGATTGCGGACGAGTCTCAGGAGAAGTGGTTCGATAAGCTTGCGCTGAATGAAGCCATCGGTTCTCTGACCGAGCGTGAACGGCTGATCGTCTACCTGCGCTACTACCGTGACCAGACCCAGTCCGAGGTCGCAAGCCGCCTTGGCATTTCCCAGGTTCAGGTGTCGCGGCTGGAGAAGAAGATTTTGCAGAGCATCAAGGACCAGATTGCGCAGTGAATGGCTGCCGAACGGACGACCCGTAAGAAGAAGCCTTGGCGAAGGCTGCTTTTTACGGGTTTTGTTGTGTCCGCTTTGGCATAGTATTCATTTTATTGCCGTTTAATTGCCGTTTTTTGCCGAATATAGTAGTAGACAGTTCCAAAAACATAATTTACAATGGGTGCATATTTGAAAATATAGGATAAATTATAAAAAATTTTATTAATATTTTTAAGGAGATGAGGGTGTTGGTCGGTATTTATGGCGTGAAAATCCCCAAGTCACCAGGAACAGATTATCATGAGGTACTGAATCGTCTGTCGGAAGAGAGGAGAAACCGCACACTCCGTTTTTCCAGAAAGGATGACCGTATCCGAAGCGTAATAGCGGAAGCCTTGATTCGAACTTTGTTCCTTCGGGAACATAAAGTTGACAACGAATCTCTTCGGTTCACGGTTAACCGATACGGCAAGCCTTTTCTTGCCGCCTATCCGGATTATCATTATAATCTATCGCATTCGGGAGACTATGTTCTTTGCGCCATTGACCAGCATCCCATAGGAATCGATGTAGAAGAGATCAAGCCTATAGACCTAGCTATAGCCGACCGCTTCTTTTCCGGCAGGGAGAATAAGGCGATAAAGGAAATATCCGAAGATAGGCGCATCGCTTATTTCTATCAATTGTGGACCGCGAAGGAGAGCTATATCAAGTTTAGAGGTAAAGGACTGTCCATGCCGCTCAATTCTTTCTCTGTCCGGATTGACGAGAACGGTGTTGAGCTGTCGGAGAAAGACGGCTGTCCGGTGCAAGAACCGGATTGCTATTTCAAAGCATTCCATCTTTTCCCCGAATATAAGGTTACATTATGCTCTGAAAACCCGAATCATCCCGAAGACATACAGAGGATTGATTGTCTCGAACTGTTCAGGGAATTTGTTGAGGTCTCGGGAGGAAACTATGCAGCGCGTTAAACTGTTGTGTGTTCCTTATGCCGGAGGCTCAGCCTCATTGTTTAACAAATGGCGCCCATTTATTGATCCTTCCATCGAATTGATTCCAATTGAGTTGGCGGGAAGGGGAAGAAGATTCAAGGAACCGTTCTATGAAACTTTCAACGAGGCGGTTCAGGATGTTTACCAGCAAATCAAGGGTTACATAGAGGATGGCTGCTATGCATTATTTGGACATAGTATGGGCAGTTGGCTGGCCTATGAAGTTTATTACGCAATTCGGCGCGCAGGAGGAAACCAACCGCTGCACCTCTTTGTGTCAGGCAGGCAAGCGCCCCAATTAGAATCGGATACGAATTATTCAGGTATGGCTGACAGTGACTTTATTAATGTCCTCAGGGCTTTTGGGGGAACACCTGATGAAATTCTTGATAACCCTTATATTCTTGATGTAATTCTGCCAATATTAAAAAACGATTTTCAAATGATCGAGAACTATAAATTTGTAGAGAAAGATGAGTCTATCGCCTGTGACATGACGATACTAACGGGCAGAAGCGATAATAATATCAGATTTGAGGATTTACTTTTATGGAAAAAGCTCTCAGATTGTTCCTCTCATATTTACGAAATGAACGGAGGGCACTTCTTCATTACTGAATATCCGGAAGATGTGACAAAGGTTATTAATCAGGTTCTATCAGCTAAATCTCTCAATTCTTCCGGGGGGCGTACGGTCTGAATATTTTTCTCGTATTCGTCATGTTTTCCTCTCCCATGTCAGGCATTGAAAATAGACTTCATGTTATGATAGAGGGGAAAATATAAAAAAGGATGGAGTGTGGCTGCATGCAAGAGGAATTGGCAACAGCGTTAAATGAGCAAATGAATTTTGAGTTTTATTCGGCGCATGTGTACTTGGCGATGGCGGCGTATTGTTCGGGCGAAAGTCTGGACGGGTTCGCGAACTTTTTTCTGATTCAGGCGGAAGAAGAACGTTTCCATGCAATGAAGATCTACAAATTCCTGAATGACCGGGATCAGCGGGCTACCCTAGCGGCACTGCCGGAGCCGAAGAATGATTATGCTTCCGTTCTGGAAGCTTTTGAGGTAAGCTACGCTCATGAGCAGAAGAACACCAGCAAATTCTATCATCTGGCCGATCTGGCGCTTGACGCGCGTGAGCATGCCACGATCTATTTCTTGAAATGGTTCATTGACGAGCAGGTCGAGGAAGAAGCGCTGTTCAGCAGCATTATTCAAAAGCTGAAGCGGATCGAGAACGACAGTAACGCTTTCTATATGATGGACGCGGAGTTTGCTGCCCGCACATTCACTCCTCCGGCCGAGTAAATCCGGCGGCCCAGCATCTGAGGGGTACATACTTAAATCAATCAAGCCCGAGCCCGAGTGCTCGGGTTTTTGGTGTTGCACAAAATCCGTCTTATGCTATGATCGAATAGAAGCGTCCGCTTGGGGCTGTTTTCTGAGGACGGCTTTGCGAGTGTCTGAGCGATGAACACGGCTGTATTTACCACCAACCCAAAATGCCCGTCTCCGATAACAAGGAGATGGGCATTTATATGGGCTTAAGCGTTAGCCATTGTTTTAGCGGGCCGTAATATAGCCTTCCGCTTTCAGCAGCTCGGCGATCAGCACGGCGCCGCCGGCGGCGCCTCTAAGCGTATTGTGGGACAGGCCGACGAATTTGAAGTCGTACAGTGAATCTTCGCGCAGGCGGCCGGCGGAAATGCCCATGCCGTTCTCGAGGTCGCGGTCCAGGTTCGTCTGCGGCCGGTTGTCTTCTTCAAAGTACGTAATAAACTGCTTCGGCGCGCTCGGCAGCTCCAGCTCCTGCGGGCGGCCTTTGTAGTTCTTCCAGCTTTCGAGAATCTCTTCCTTGGAAGGCTTGTTCTCGAAAGAGACGAATACGGTAGCCAGATGGCCGTCCGTAACCGGAACGCGGATACATTGGGTGGTGATTTGAGGGCCGGATGCTTTTACAATCGCTCCGTCCTCAACAGTTCCCCAGATGCGGAGCGGCTCCTGCTCGCTCTTCTCTTCTTCTCCGCCAATGTAAGGAATGACGTTGTCCAGCATTTCCGGCCAGTCGGTAAATGTCTTGCCAGCTCCGGAAATCGCCTGGTAGGTGCTGGCAACCACCTGTGTCGGTTGGAAGCCGCGCAGGGCGGTCAGCATCGGCACATAGCTCTGAATGGAGCAGTTGGGCTTGACAGCGATAAACCCGGTTTCAGTTCCAAGACGCTTGCGCTGGGCGGCGATAACCTCCAAATGCTCGGGATTGATCTCCGGAACGACCATCGGGACGTCCGGCGTCCAGCGGTGGGCCGAGTTATTCGAAATCACGGGAACGCCCGCTTTGGCGTAGGCTTCTTCGAGGGCCTGGATTTCATTTTTCTTCATATCGACAGCGCAAAAAATCAGATCGACCCCGGAGGCAACTTCCTCAATATGCGAAGCGTTCTGAACGGGAATATTCTTAACGTTGTCAGGCATTGGGGTGGAGAGCTTCCATCTGCCCTTTACGGATTCCTCGTACGTTTTGCCCGCAGAGTTCGCGCTGGCAGCGATTGCGGTTACCTGAAACCACGGATGATTTTCTAAAAGAGCAATGAAGCGTTGGCCGACCATGCCGGTTCCGCCGACAATACCGGCTCTAAGCTTTTGTGTCATAACGTTTTTCAGTTCCTTTCGAAGGCCGTAAAATAGCCGCATATAATGTACTGAATTATAAAGGATATGCAGAGAACGTTCAATATGAGAATGCATCCAAGCGGCATATTTATTTCATAATGTGTTAGGATTATGACGGATCTTTAGATGCCAATTGCATGAAGGGTTTGGTTGACGAACCATTTGTGTTTTTTACGCATAGTGTTCTCGGTGACTTGCTCCAGTCCCCAATCTGGAAATTTGGAAAGACGTAATGCCGCAAATAAATCCCAATAAGGGAGGTTTGTGAAATCAAGGACCGTCATCATCGATTGATATTGCCGGGTGAATGCATTCATGGCGTCTATTCCAAAATGAAACAGAACTTCAAGCCGGCCATTGGCAAGGTCCGCCAAAGGATCGCCCACAGCCGCGTCCTCCCAGTCGATAATGGCGGCAAGCCTGCCGTCCTTCCACAAAATATTTCCCGGCCAATAATCTCCATGCAGAATGACATTTTGATTAATCTGAGGTAAGGGCCAGACTGACCTCAACGTATCCCGGATCATGCCCTCATTCAGCGATTTATCCATTTTTACAGAATGAATATCCAGTATTTCTGCGATTATTTCTTCTTGTTTAGGCAGAAACTCCAAGTGAAGCTTTGAGCAGTCCACGCTGTGGATATAGGCGAGATGGGCAGATAATTGGAACAGATAGTGATTTAAGCAGGAAGGATTGAAATCCGGCGTCGGGAAAATCTCGCAGGATAGGTCGAGAAAGTGAGGCGCCGGTACGAGAACCCCCTTGGATTTCAGCAGTTGTAAAAGTTTGTATTCGGCAGCCGCAATCTGCGGATTTCGCCTAAGATCAGCCTCGCCGTGCCGGCGAAGAATCATTGCTGCAACTTCACCATCGCTCCGTAAAATGTTAAGCGCTGTTACCTGGGCGGATACGCCGCCTTCCATCTCCATTATGCCAAGCAGTTTGCCTTCGGTATCGATCCGGTGCACCACTTGCTCAAACTTTGTTTCTATTCCCGATTCAGCCATAGGTCCCTCCAAGTAAGCTTGCCATTGCTGCTCATTCGATTTTCCCTTTATAATAAAAAAGTATAGCATAGTATGTGCTTTTACCCTCGTCTAGGGGGCATCAAGGTTATTGAGGGGTATTAATAGATATAGAGAGGAGTGAAGGTTATGACGACATGGAATTTGCAGGGTACGGCATGCCATTTGCTTGTTTGCGGGGGGAGCAGCTGCAAGAAGCGCAAGAGCGGGGAGATCGCCCAGGCGATCAAGAAAGAAATTGAGAAGCAGGGCGGGGAGGCTCTGATTCATACAACGTTTACCTCCTGCGCCGGACGGTGCGGAAATTCGCCGGTCGTTATTTCCTATCCCGAAGGGGTCTGGTACGGGGATATGTCGCCAAAGCGGGTCAAGCTGCTTGTCAGAAAATCGCTGGTGGGAAAGCGGTTCAAAAAAAATATCCTGTACACATTCGGGAAGAATGGCATGACAGCTTCAGCCAAAGAAGGAATGAAGGGAAAGAAAAAGGGGAAAAAATAGAGCATCGCAGGTCTTCCGCCTTACCCGCAGTCGGCAAAATAGCCGTCTGCGGGTTATTTCTTTTTGCGGTGCGGGGCATTATCATCGAGTTGTTGGATAAAAAGAAAGAAGAGAGGTGAACCAGCCGGATGTTCGTAAAGCTTGCCGACCGTGATCCCATCCTAAATGGAAAAATGTTCTTGAATGACGAGATCCGTTATAACCTGCTGCATCTGATTTGCGGGAGTCCGGAAGCGCTGCGGATCAAGACCAAGAGTGAAGATCTGATATTCGCCCAGACTCCGGGCTTCAATCCCTGGTTGTGGCTCTCCCATGAGCTAACGGAAGAGCGAAAGGATGAAATGCTCCGGAAGCTGGCGGAGCATGTGCGGTCCCAAGCATTTCCTGGGATATCCTCCGATCCCGGGACCGCAGAGTCTTTTGCACGTTATTATGCGGAAGGCTGCGGGCTTAAGGCTCAGCCGTATATGTTGCTGGAAGCGTACATATGTCCCGGGGTTAGACCTCCGGCAGACGTGAATGGATATATCGAACGGGCGAATGCGCGGCATACGGAAAGGGTTGCGGCTAATATGTCCGCTTTTTCAAAGGAAGTATTCGGTGTCACGCCCATGCCCGACGAGGTCTATAAAGCGGCCACGGCGGCTATCGGGACGGGAGGGTTATACCTGTGGAATGTAGGCGGCGCACCGGTCTCTATGGCGAGAATCGCTCACCGGACGGCCCGGCATGCCCGGATTAACGATGTGTACACGCCGCCAGGCGAGCGGAAGAAAGGATATGCCAGCGCGATTGTGGCTGCCGTTAGCGGTTCCTGCATACGGGACGGGTTAACGCCGATGCTGTATGCGGACGCCAAAAATCCGGACTCCAATAAAGTGTATCAGTCGATCGGCTTTGTCGCCGCAGGGAGGATCGCGGATATAAAGTTTCGCCAATAAGGCCGCCCGATTTGACTTGCCCTCCGCAAGTTGACTATGCTATTAAAAAAGCCGACGTACGCTTGATTAATCGCCGCATTGGGAGGCTTGTGGATGCAAAGAATGCAAATCTGGCCGGAGAGATTCCGTAAATTTTTTCTGAACAATAAATTCGTCGTTTTCCTGCTTGTGCTGCTGCTGATCGGACTCAATGTGCTTGTATTCGCGAGGATACCGTTCATCTTCATTCCGTTGTCGGTGCTGCTCCATACGGTGGCGCTGCCTGTTATTTTGTCGGGGGTCGCTTATTACCTACTTAATCCGCTGGTGGACCGGTTGGAGCGTAAGAGCAAGGTTAAGCGCGCCTATGGGATCGTGATTTTGTACCTTCTTATAATCGGTGTCATAACTGTTATTCTGCTGACGGTCATTCCGATTATCAAGGGTCAGCTCATGGATCTAATTGACAATTTCCCCCGTTACAGCGCCCAAATCCAGGAGGAAATCAGTGATTTAACGGGCAGCCGGCTATTCGATCAGCTGCAGCAGAGCATGGGAGCAGACGTCAGCTCGCTGACAACGAGAGTGTCCGAATGGCTGACTACATTTCTACGCAACGCTCTAACGGGTGTGGGCAGCTTGGTCGGAACGCTTACCGAGATCATACTGGGAATTGTAACGACCCCGTTTATCCTTTTTTACATGCTCAGGGACGGCAAACGTTTCCCCGATTATATTCTGCATATGGTTCCTACCGCGCTAAAGCCGCAGACCCGGATGGTCATGTCCGAGATGAACCAGCAGATTTCTTCCTATATCCGCGGGCAGATCATCGTTAGCTGCTGTATCGGAGCGCTGCTCTACATCGGCTATCTGATCATCGGCCTGAAATATTCGCTTGTGCTCGCCATTGTTGCCGCTTGTACGGCCGTTGTGCCTTATCTGGGTCCGGCCATCGCAATTACGCCCGCGCTTGTCGTGGCACTGGTCACCTCGCCATTCATGCTGCTGAAAATGATTATGGTCTGGACAGCCGTTCAGCTGATTGAAGGAAAGTTCATCTCTCCGCAGATCATGGGCAAGACGCTGAAGATTCATCCGATTACGATCATTTTCGTGATTGTTTTTGCCGGCAAAATGTTCGGTGTGGTCGGCATTATTCTGGCCGTGCCCGGGTACGCCGTGCTGAAGGTAGTGGTCACGCATATTTTTCAGTGGTTCCGTTTCCGTTCCGGACTGTACGACTCGTCCCAGGATGGCAAAGAACAGCCATAAGACAAACTGACGAAAGGATGATCGCTTGTGAGAGAGCCTGAAGCTGCAACGATATACGGAAAAGTACGCGGCATACAAGACCATGGCATTAACATCTGGCGCGGTATTCCGTTCGCCGCTCCTCCCGCCGGCGAACGGCGTTTCAGAGCGCCTGAGCCTCCGGCGAGCTGGGACGGGGTGCGGGACTGCTTCGCCTATGGCCCGGTATGCCACCAGCCGCCTGACCGGAAAGGCACCCGCTTTCCCGAAGAAGCGCCGGTCTACGATGAGGACTGCCTATACCTGAATGTATGGGCCCCCGCCGGGGCGGAGTCTCTGCCTGTTATGGTATGGATTCACGGCGGGACGTTCCTGACCGGAGCGGGCAGCCAGCCGCTGTTCGACGGAGCCGCTCTTGCCCTCAGCGGAAATGTGGTTGTCGTATCGGTCAATTACCGTCTGGGGCCGTTCGGATTTCTTCACCTGGCCCCCCTGGGTAATGGTTATTCATCCAATGTGGGACTGCTGGATCAGATCGCCGCGCTGGAATGGATTCGCGGCAATATTGCCGGTTTTGGCGGCGACCCGCAGCGGGTAACGGTATTCGGCGAGTCGGCGGGAAGCATGAGCATCGCCGCGCTGCTGGCGATGCCGGCTGCGCGCGGCCTGCTTACCGGAGCGATTATGCAGAGCGGCCCATCCCAGGCGTTTCGTCCCGAGCAGGGGGAGGCAGTTGCCTTAGCGCTGCTCGCCGAGCTGGGCATAGACCGGGCGAACGCAGGGAAGCTGCTGGAGCTTCCGGCCGAAGCTATTATGGAAGCCGCTGGAAGGCTAGTACAGCGGCTGACCGGCGGTTCGCCCGCCATGATCTTTCAGCCGGTGATCGATCCCCTGACGCTGCCGGAAGAGCCGATT
Organism: Paenibacillus durus ATCC 35681; assembly: GCF_000993825.1. Taxonomy (NCBI): domain Bacteria; kingdom Bacillati; phylum Bacillota; class Bacilli; order Caryophanales; family Paenibacillaceae; genus Paenibacillus; species Paenibacillus durus. The sequence goes on along the minus strand of NZ_CP011114.1, from coordinate 2,958,980 downwards.
CGGGCCGTTGCGAACGGTTCGGCGGCTGGCATTCCGCTGCTGATCGGAACGAACCGCCACGAAGGCCACTATTTTTTCCGTGAAGACACGCAGGTACCGGCAATCGAAGAATCGCTAAAGGCGCTTCAGCAAGCGCTGGGTACACCGGATCTGTCAGGGCTTGCCGCACATTATCCCGCGAACTGGGAGGGGCCAGCGGGAATCTTGACCGATCTGTTCTTCTGGGGCGGCGCAATTGCGTTTGTGGAGAGCCAATTGGAGCACGGATCGGTCTATATGTACCGCTTCGATTGGGGAGTGGAGGAGCATCCGCTGCTCACCAGAGCGGTACATACCGCAGAGATCCCCTATGTGTTTGGAAATATGTCGCACTTGCGGCGCTTGGGACTGGCAATCAGCCCGGCGATGAAGTCGCTTTCGAGTGCGATGCAGAGTGCTTGGACCTCGTTTGCCCACCAGGGAAGTCCGGATACCGGAAAGCTTCCGTGGCCGGAGTACGGGCTTACGGAGCGCGCCACCCTTATTTTTGATGAAACCGCATGTGTGGTGAAGGACCCTGACCCGGAGAAACGCCGGCTGGTGTTCAAATATATTTCGTAATAGCCAACCGTTTGCACAAAACTCTTTACGAATCAGGAAAAAAGGAATATGCTAGGTTTGTGAAAAAAATTACGGAATACAAGATTCTCGGGGTAAGGTGAAATTCCTGACCGGCGGTGAGGTTCGCGAAGGCGGACCGCAGCCCGCGACTCTCTTTTTTCCAAGCTGGAAAGGAGGGACTGATCTGGTGGAAATCCAGAGCCGACGGTAAAGTCCGGAGGAGAGAGGATCAAAGGATAGGAACGGCTTTTTGCTAAGATTAAAGAATTTATAAGTTTTCAGCGGAGCTGAACAATTCTTTAATCGCAAGAAAAGCTACCGCGAATGAAGGATTCGGCGGCATCTTCGAAAGGGCACCAATCGGTGCTTTTCTTATGGACGTTTTTATCGGTATAACCCCCGAGATTGCTCAATTTGGCAGTCCGGGGGTTTTTGGTCTGGAACGAGGTTTTGTATCGACAAGGAGAAATGATCATGAGTAATGTAACGGCATCTTCGCAAACTCAAACGGTGCGGACAACACCGCTGCACGGCGGATTCTGGCTGGTGGCTCTGGGGGCGGCCCTGTGGGGCGTCGATCCGCTGTTCCGCATCCTGCTGCTGAAGTCCCTGACTTCGTCGCAAATTGTATTGCTGGAGCATGTGGTGCTCTTTCTGGCTGCCGCTCCCGTGCTGTGGCGCCACCGTGCCGAGCTGAAGCGAATCCGGCTCCGGCATGCGGCCGCCCTGATCTTCGTATCCTGGGGCGGATCGGCCGTGGCGACCATCCTGTTCACCAAGGCGCTCTCAAGCGGCGACATTAATGCCGTGGTGCTGCTTCAGAAGCTGCAGCCGCTGTTCGCAGTCGGCCTTGCTGCTCTGCTGCTGAAGGAACGGCTGCCCCGCTATTTCGCTCCGCTCTTTCTGGTTGCGCTCCTTGGCACTTATTTGCTGACCTTTGGCTGGAGCATGCCATTCGGAGAGGCCGCCAGCTTCATCGGAATCGGCAGCATAATGGCACTTGGAGCAGCTGCGCTGTGGGGCGGCTCGACCGTCATGGGCCGTTATCTGCTTGGGACAATGAAGTACGAGACTGTTACTTCACTGCGCTTTGTTCTGGCGCTGCCGTTCCTATTTGTCCTTACGTCGGTGGAGGGAGCGCCTTGGCAGCTGCATGGCGGACTCGGTTCCTCCGCAGCCGTGGCGGTCAATCTGCTGCTGCAGGCGCTTCTTCCCGGGCTGCTCAGCATGCTGCTGTACTACAAAGGGCTGAGTACAACCAAAGCCTCCTTTGCCACATTTGCAGAGCTAAGCTTCCCGATGACCAGCTTAGTACTGAACTGGATCGTCTACCACCAGCTTGTCACCTGGCCGCAGGTTCTGGGCTTTGCGATGATCTGGACCGCGCTGTTCTTTATCTCCAGCCAGCAAAGGGAACCGCTTGAGGCGGCGAGCCAGCCGAATTAAATAAAATGCCATGGAACGCCTGAGGGGACAGCCCCAGGGCAAATGCTCGAATATAGAAACGTCCAAGCCGGTTTGATATTATCCCCTTCAGGTAGACACTCAAAAAAGTCCTCATGGTATCATGAGGATAGAGTGAACTTGGAGGGGATATTTGTATGGCCAAAAAGGGACAGAAATTTCAAACCTATGGAGAAGAGTTTAAGACGGCGGCGGTTCAGGCCTATTTGGAGGGGACGGGCAGTTACACGACGGTTTCAGCCCGACTGGGAATCCGGAGTAAGACCCAACTTCAGGAGTGGGTGAAGAAGTACAAAACGGGGGAAGCGTATGACACCCGCAAGGGATTAACCAACCCTCTTAAAGGGCGGCAACGCACGAAATTTGCTAGCGTCGAGGAAGAACGGGATTATCTGAAAGCGCAGGTAGATTATCTAAAAAAGCGGTACCCAAATCTGGTCAGGGAGGTCGCCCCCGTCCGCAGGACAACTACCAAATCGTAGAGGAGTTACGCGACCGGCACGGCGTGACACGTCTGTTAGCCATTGCCGGAATCCCTAGAGCCAGCTACTACAAGTGGCGAGCAAGCGGGTCAAAGCGTAAAGAAACTCATTCGCGGGATCATGAAATCAAAGAGCATATGCTAGCGATTCACTTGATTCATCCCTACTTCGGATATCCCCGGATGAAAACCGCTTTACGGGAGGCGGGTTATCTCGTCAATCACAAGAAAGTATGGCGACTAATGAAGGAGTTGTCGATTCCCTCGGTGATCCGGAAGAAACGAAAGTACTCGAGCTACACGCCTTCTGTGGTCTACCCGAACCGGCTGAGGCGTCAGTTTCATGCGGCAGGGCCACAGCAGAAGCTGGTGACTGACATTACGTATATCTCAGACGGTGCGCGCTTTTATTACTTGTCCGCCATTCAGGACCTGTTTAACAATGAGATTGTGGCTTGGCAGATCTCAGAGCGAAATGACGTCAAGCTCGTCCTGGATACGGTCGAACAATGGACACGAAAAAGAGACGTGTCCGGGGCCGTGCTCCACTCGGATCAGGGCTTCCAGTACACGTCTGCGGCGTACAACACGCGACTCGAGGAATTCGGCGTCAAGGGCAGCCACTCTCGCAAAGCAACCTGCCTGGATAACGCCTGCATCGAATCCTTCTTTTCGCATCTCAAGACGGAGAAGTTGTACCTCCACCAGTGTAAGTCAGAAACCGAGATACATCAAGCAGTGGAGGAGTATATCTATTTTTACAATTACCAGCGATTTCAGGCCAAACTCAAACAGCGCGCACCGATTGAGTACCGGCACGCGCTGGCTGCTTAGCCTTTTTTCATTGTCTACTTGACAGGGGTATGACCAGTTATCGCTGCAGGCTTGGACGTTTTTTTATGAGAACAGTCAGTTGATACGGGGAACCAGCTTAACGTCTCCGCAGCCAAGCGATGCCAGCTGACCAGGATTCATGAACAGCCTGCCGCCGGTACTAAAGCTGTTGGCAGGTGTGAGAGTGATTTTTGCCGCTCCCTTCGAGATTGTATATTGATAGTTCAAGGCTTTATAGGAGGTTCCCGGCTGATCCATGAGTTCCACCTTCCAGCCCAAGGCTTTCGCGAGCGGCCGCACAGGAATCCAGCGTTTGCCGTTCGCCTCAAACACCGTGCTTACCGGGATGCTGAGGCCGTTGATTTCCGCCGTATACTCATATTCTTCAATAACGGGAACCGGGACGACGGGTAGTTCGGCAGGGTTAATTCCAACAGGAAGGGCCGATGCCGGTCTGGAAAGGGCGGAAGGATAGATGGCCGACCGCTTTGCTTCACTCGTGAGAAGATGGGAGGCGGACGTCTTCAGATCGTACACCCGCAGCAGACGGTGCGACTCATTCTCCACATACACCAGCTTGGAGATGGAATTGTTGAAGGCATACATCGAGCCTGCAAGGACAGTGGTTCTTGTTCCCGTCTCTGGATTGTAGGCCGTAATCAAATTTTGTTTCGTCTGGCTGTCATAACCGGACTCCAGCAGCGTGTGTTGATCGTACCAACCCGTACGAAAGCTTGTCCGCATAGTTTTGTACAAAGAAACATCGCCGGTCTTCATATTTTTCAAATAATAGTCGTTAAGCTTGGCAATATAGTCGCTGTATGGCGATAGATTCTTTACATAAAGATAACGGGAACGCTCCAGAATTCCCCATTTCCCGTCCGGTGACAGCGAATAGATATTTTTATGGACAATGGCTTGGCGATCCGGATCGTATACATAGCCGCCTTCGGGATCATCCGACCCGCCGATTATCAGTGAGCCATCCTCTGCTGTTCTGAAAAAATGGAACGGTTCCTGCCATTTCGCAAAAGTGCCGTCCTGCTGCTTATATACCACCGCATTTTGGTACTTTCCGTCAACCACGTAGCTGACCGAGTATATCTCGACTCCTTTTGAGGCATCCACCGCGTAATCCTGCACGCTGTTTTCGGATTTGGCATGTACGGGAGACAGGACTTGTACACTAAGGGCCAGCAGCACCGCAGCCGCCAGAATTGTTCGGATAAAGACTTGCGATAATAACTTCATTTTTTTGGTTGTTCCTCCTTCTTTTGCTATTGAAGTATAGACTCATTCAACCGCGAAAAGTTTCGGGATGCCGCTGGACTAGAGTAAAAATAACCCTTTTCATCCATACTACCGTTATTCTGGCACACTGGCGTTCAGTTTAGAGCCTTAAGTAAGATCATTCCCGTCCGGGACGGGCGGCCCTGTATGAGATTGCTTGATTTAGGAGGACAAGCGGATGATGAAGACCGACTCTGGTTCGGCCATCTACATACAACTGAAGAATCGGGTGATGCTTCCTCAAGGTAAAGGTGTGAAGCTTGGCGACGTCGCTTACCTGATCGCCCCCCCGGAGTGGGAGGAGCGGCTGAAATCGCTGCTTCTGGTCCAGCCGGAGTACAGTGACGGAAACCTGATCCTCATCGATTTGCTGAAGGTCATTCCTCTGGTAAAGAAGCTGGTGCCGGATGCCGATATCGAGCCGATTGGAGAAGGCAGGACGATTGTCCAGATCATCGAATCCAAGGGTGAGCGGAAGCCGTCACCTGCCATGTTTGCGCTTGTCTGGCTGCTGCTGTTCTTTGGCGCGGCGCTGACCATTATGAATTTTCATGCGGACGTGAGCATGCAGGAGGTTCAAATCCGGATTGTAGAGATGCTGACCGGCCGTAGGGACGAGCATCCTTATCTGTTCCAACTGGCTTATTCCATCGGTATCGGATTCGGTATGGTCATCTTTTTCAATCATCTGTTTAAGAAAAAATGGAATGAGGAGCCGACCCCGCTTGAGGTGGAAATGTTCCTGTATCAGAAAAATATCGACCAGTACGTTGTTCATGAGGAATACCGGAAAATGAAGCGGGATGAAGGCGGAGCAAGCGAAAGGGAGGAAGTGTAAATGACGGCTCCGATTGAGGTGGGCCTGAATTTGATCCTTGGCATTGCGGGAGGCATCGCCGTCGGCGGCGGGGTGATCGCTCTGTTCGTCGTGCTCGACATGATTCCGCGGTTGGCGCAGCTGACGAAATCTTACGATAAGGTTCACTGGTATGAGGGCGCGATGGTCAGCGGGTCGCTGGTTGGCACGGTGAGCGATTTTTGGAACTGGAAGATTGCGGCAGGCCCGGCGGTTGAAGCGGCGGTCGGCCTGTTCGGGGGCATCTTTGTCGGCATGCTTGCCGCTGCCTTGACGGAAGTTCTCAACGTGCTGCCAATTTTGGCTAAACGCCTTCATATGACTTCACATCTGTTCGGTCTGCTGATGGCGATGGTGTTTGGCAAAGTGGCGGGTTCCTTATTTGATTGGTTTGTGTATCGACAGTAAAGGGAGGGCTAGAGATGAGCAAATACATTCATAGCGGTGATTACTTGGACAGCGAAGGGCCGGAGCAGCCGCTTTCGGATGCGGAGAACGCTGGGGACATCGGCGGGGTATCTGATCCAGTTGTGGAGCAGAGCGCCGAGGAGAGCGGCGCGGCGGCAGATGCCGGGGCGGAGCAAGGAGCCGTGGAAGATGGCGCGGCAAGCGCCGGGGAGGAGCAGAGCGCTGGAGCTGGCAACTTGGCGGCAGGTTCAGGCGAGGACTTGGGCGCCGGAGAAACCGGTGCGGCGGCTGGCACCGACGCTGAGCAGGGCGCCGTGGCAAGCGGCGCAATGGCAGACGCCAACAAGCAGCGGGAAGCTGTGGAGAGCGGAGCGGCGATGGGTGCCAGTGAAGGTGTAAGCGCTGAAGCGGTTGACTTGGCGACAGGGTTCGTGGTGAAGCACAGCGCCGAATCAGGCGACATGGAAGCATCCCGGGAGCTGGAAGCTCCGGATGAGAGCTCCGAAGGAGGATTGTCCGGCTTTATCAAGAGTATTTTGCCTGGTGAAGATACCAGTGACGAATCTTCTTCGGAGCAGGCTCAGGCAGGTTCGGGTCAGCCTAAAGATCCCAAGCAGGAGAAAAGGGATAAGGAACTGTCGAATTCGGTAAAAGAATCGATTATATACTGGCATGGCGAGGACAAGATTCCGGAAACGCTTGATCAGACGAAAGAGGTTCTGACCGAAGTGATGGGCCTTGGAGCATCTTTCGACGTAGTGTTCCGGGAAATGTTCTTAGGAGGAAGAAAAACAGGTCTTTTATTAATCAGCGGCTTTGCCAAAGACGTCGTTCTGGATGAGATTCTAAAAAGGCTTACCTACTTAACCCCTAACGACATGTCTTCCGACGCCTTAGCCGCATTTATGCATGAGTACATCCCTCATATCCAAGTTGAAAAGGCAGAAGAGCTAAGCGTGGCGATCAACCAGGCGTTGGCGGGGATGAGCGTTCTGTTTATCGAGGGTGAATCCCGGGTCATTATCATGGATACACGGCTTTATCCGGTTCGCGGACCTGAGGAGCCATCCATCGAGCGGGTGGTGCGGGGCGCGCGCGACGGGTTCACGGAGACGCTGCTGAGCAATATCGCCCTTGTACGACGCAGGCTGCGCGATCCGGGACTGAAATTCGAACTGCACAAGGTAGGCCGGAGAACGCAAACGGATGTGTCCATCGCCTATATCGACGATATTGTGGATAAAACGCAGGTCAAAGCGGTCGTAGACAAAATGAAGAGTATAAACATCGAAGGCATTCCGCTGGCCGACAAGCAGTTGGAGGAAGCAATTATAGGGGAAAACTGGAATCCCTATCCTATGGTCCGTTACTCCGAACGGCCGGACGTTGTGGCTTCCCATCTGCTTGAAGGCAGGGTAGTCCTATTCGTAGATACGTCCCCGAGCGTGATGGTTATCCCGACAACGTTTTTCGATTTATGCCAGCATGCGGAAGAGAACCGCCAGACCCCGCTCATGGGTTCTTATTTGCGATGGGTGCGGCTCGCCGGAATCTTCGCTTCGATCTTCCTGCTGCCGCTCTGGATGCTGCTAGTTATCCATCCCGAGCTAAAGCCCCCGATGCTCGAATTTATCGGTCCGCAGAAAAATGCCAAGCTTCCGCTGCTCGCCCAGTTTCTGATTATCGAGTTCGGGGTGGATTTGCTGCGCATGGCCGCAGTGCATACGCCGACACCGCTAGGTTCGGCCATGGGCCTGATCGCCGCGATTCTGATCGGAGACATTGCCGTAAAAACAGGGCTGTTCGTCAATGAGGTTGTCTTATATATGGCCGTGGCCGCTATCGGCATGTTTGCCACGCCTAGCTATGAGCTTGGTCTGGCCAACCGGATTGTCCGGCTGCTCCTGCTTCTGGCCACAGGCTTCTTCGGCGTTGCCGGACTTGTGATCGCCTCGACCCTGTTCATCATTTTGCTGACGGTCAACCGTTCCTACAACTCATCGTATTTGTGGCCATTCATACCATTTAATGCAAAGGCGATGGGGGCGATTCTGTTCCGCGTGCCGGTGCTTTCTGCCAAAACAAGGCCGTCTTTTGATAAAACGAGGGATAATACGCGCATGCCTTTGTCCGACGGTAATAAGGACAAATCGTAGGATAATACAAATCAACTGCATATTTGTCCATTCTATGGCGTTCCCTTCCTCTGGTATACTGAATACCATAAAAAACTGGGATGGATATTCTCACAGAAATCGGAGGATTGCGAATATGTTTTTACACGGGACGAGCCGGATTAACGATGCCGGTCATTTGGAAATCGGCGGGTGCGACGTTACGGAACTCAAAGCCGAATACGGTACTCCGCTATATATCATGGACGAACAGTTGATCCGCCGCCGCTGCCGCGAATATATGGACGCTTTTGCCGCCAGCGGGCTTGGTTTTCAAGTAGCCTATGCCAGCAAGGCGTTCTCGGTCATGGCGATGTGCCGGATCGCGGATGAAGAGGGGCTTTCCCTTGATGTTGTCTCCGACGGTGAGCTTTACACAGCTTTGCAGGCCGGATTTCCGGCGGAGCGGATTCACTTTCATGGCAACAACAAGACGCCGTTTGAAATCGAGATGGCACTGGACGCGGGAATTGGCTGCTTCGTCGTCGACAACTTCGTCGAGCTGGAGCTTCTGCAAGCCATCGCGGCGAGTAAGAATGCAAACGTCAATGTTCTGCTGCGCGTGACGCCAGGCGTCGAGGCGCATGCGCATCACGCCTATGCCGCTACCGGCCAGACCGATTCGAAGTTCGGTTTCGATATTGGCAACGGCTCGGCCTTTGAAGCGGTCAAACAGGCATCCGCCAAGGACAATCTGACGCTGCTGGGCGTACATTCGCATATCGGCTCCCAAATTTTTGAGACGGATGGCTTTGAAATGGCGGTTGAGCGTGTAGCCGACTTTGCCCGCCGCGTGAAGGAAGAACTGAACACCGAGTTCAGCGTGGTCAACCTTGGCGGAGGCTTCGGTATCCGTTATACCGAAGGCGACACGCCGCTGCAGGTATCCGAATATGTCGCTGCCATCACGGGCGCGGTGAAGAAGTATTTTGCCGGAATCGGCGCCAAGCTGCCTGAAATTTGGGTGGAGCCGGGACGCAGCATTGTCGGTGACGCGGGAACGACCCTTTATACGATCGGCACGAACAAGACGATCCCGGGCGTACGCAAGTACGTTGCCGTTGACGGAGGAATGGGCGACAATCCGCGTCCAGCGCTCTACGAATCGAAATATGAAGCGCTGCTGGCGAACCGCGCAAATGACCCAGCCGTAGAGACGGTTTCCATTGCGGGCAAATGCTGTGAAAGCGGCGATATGCTGATTTGGGATGTGGAGCTGCCGGAGGCGAAGAGCGGCGATCTGCTCGCCGTAGCTTGCACAGGCGCCTATAACTATTCCATGGCGAGTAACTACAACCGTATCGCCCGTCCGGCCGTTGTATTCGTGCAGAACGGACAAAGCGATCTTGTGGTCAAGCGCGAAAGCCATAGCGATCTGATTGCCAATGATATTATTCCTGAGCGTATCGCGAAACTGCCGGTAACGAAATAAAGCGTGTAGCGCGGGCTTAAAGGTCATCATGCACATCCTGTGCCGTGATGGCTTTTTTGCCGTGCCGGGCGCCGGGCGATAACTGCCCCAAAATTCCCGGCTTTAGTTGCGCATTGCCGTTCACTGCTGCTGTGCCTCCTGTCCGGCCGGGGAAGACAATGCAGGCATCAGAGGCGGCTTTGCATGCTTTGCTTTGGGAAGACTTTCATAGTAAACTGTAAAAGTATTGCACATTTTGTCCAACGTGAAAGGGGTATTTATATATGGCAAAACAAGCGAAAATCACTCTCGAAAACGGCGGCGAAGTCCTGCTCGATCTGTTCGATCAGGATGCTCCCAATACCGTAGCTAACTTTGAAAAGCTGGCGAATGACGGTTTCTATAACGGTCTGGTGTTCCACCGTGTTATTCCGGGCTTCGTGGCCCAAGGCGGCTGTCCGAACGGAACCGGCACCGGCGGCCCAGGGTACACGATCAACTGCGAGATCAACCCGAACAAGCACGAGCGCGGAACGCTGGCCATGGCGCATGCCGGACGCAACACGGGCGGCAGCCAGTTCTACATCTGCTATGCTCCGCAGCCGCATCTTGACGGCCAGCATACCGTATTCGGCAAAGTAGTAAAAGGCATGGAATACGTCGACGCCTTCCAAGGCCGCGACAAAATGACTTCCGTGGAAGTGTACGAAGCGTAAGTACATTCTCAGTCCAAGCTCAATCAGAAAACATAAGCCCGGCCGCATGCTCCGAGTTATTCGGAATGCAGCCGGGCTTTTTTAGACGGTTAAACGCTCTATCTTCCAGCTCCCCACCATTTTCCATCCCGCGGCTTCTTGTGCAGACCATGTTCTTTATAGTAGACTGTAATTATTCCTTATTAAGAACAGGTATAGGCTGCTGCGATACGGAAGACAGACCCCCAAATAATTCCTCCTTTAGAAAACAAAAAAACCAAGATCGAAAGTGAAAAAGTGGGTAATACAAATTAGGGATACACGGTGCTGTCGCCGCTCCTGACTTACCGGCCAAGAACATGAAGGAGTGTGATGATTAATGCGTGATGAGCTATACATAAGTGCGCAAACAAGAAAAATGGTTCTTTTATCGTCAGTTCTGCTGTATTAATTGTAACGGACAATTCCCCTGTTTAGCGAGCAATCCAATTTATATATTTGAACACGGTACTTTACCGTCAATTGACATGGGAGAGGGGAAGAAAGGGATGACGTTGCGGAAATTGATGAAGAAAAGAATCGCTATGTGGCTCGTGATCCTGATGCTGGTTGCCCAATACAGCTATGGCCTCGGGTTCACGACTGAAGTCAAGGCGGGAGCTATCGAGAACGACACAAATATTATCACCAGTGTTTCAATGGCGGTCTATGGTCCCGGAGGAGAGACAGTTACGGGCGATGTCTACGAGCAGGGCTCGGAGGTCACGTTGAATTATACCTGGGCTTTGCAGGATGGGCATAGTTATAAGGCCGGGGACGCGTTTACTTTCCATCTGCCGGACCAGTTCAAGCTCTTCAACGATATCAGCGGTCCGCTGGCTTCCGATGAAGGCGACGTGGGCAGCTTCACTGTGAACAAGGATAACCATCTTGTTGTCATGACCTTCAACAGCTTTATTGAGAACCATGACAATGTGCATGGAACGCTGAGTTTCCGCACCAAGTTCGATAAAGAGGTAATCAAAGGAAGTACGGTTCAACAGATCCTGTTCCCGGTCAACGGGGATACCCAAGTGGTCACCCTGCGCTTCAAGCCGAATGTCGCGTCCACCATTGAGAAAAAAGGAACGCCCGAGGGGTACAATGCGGAGAGCATTCAGTGGTCGGTGGATGTGAACAAGACGCTGGAATCCGTCTATGGCGCGGAGATGAGCGATCCCATTCCGGCGGGATTGACCGTTGACACGGTGACTGCCGCCGTCTATCAGCTTGATGTTCAGCTGGATGGGACGGTGAGTCAAGGCCCTCTCGTTGATTCAGCCAAATACACCTTTGATGTTAAAAATGGCACGCTTAAGTTGAAGTTTGCCGATTCGCCGATCACGGGCGCATACCGTATTGTGTTTTCCACAGCGATTACCGATCTGACCAAAACAAAATTTACAAATACGGCATCCTTCTCTGGCGACAATTTGTCTCCGGTGACCGCCTCGGCAACAGTTGCGGTTCAACGCGCGCCAAGCCTGCAGAAATATCCAATTGGATATGAACCCTCAACTCAGACTGTCACCTGGGGGATCAATTACAATTATAACTATGGCATGATTCCGCAGACAGATGCGGTGCTCAAGGATTTATTCAATGACAGTCAGGAATTGGTTGCGGATTCCGTTAAAGTCTATAATGTGAGCGTGGATTCCGATGGAAAAGCGACGGTAGGCTCGCAGCTGGCGGAAGGAACGGATTATACGGTTACACCGGCATCCGCAGCTGGAAAAACCGGGTTTAAGCTTCAGTTTTTGCGGGATGTGAACACGCCTTATTTTATTGAATACAAGACCAAGAACAAAGGGCGTCTATTTGACTCCAAAAGAATATACAACACGGTAACCTCAGGCACTTATAAAGCGGAATACAATCAGGATATTCACCCCGTCATTATTTATAAAACGGTCGATGCCGCCGGAGCCGATTACCGCAACAAAACCGTAGATTGGAAAATTACGCTCAACGAAGACAACTATCCGATGAGTAACGTTGTCGTCAAGGATACCTTCCCTTCCGGCGGCCTTACTTTTATTCCGGAGTCGTTGGTCGTCAAGAGCGCTGCGGGAACCGTGGTGCCTGCTTCGGAATATACATTGGAGTATGCCCAGCCGATTGTGCAAGGGGAAGGATTCACCGTAGCTTTCAAAAAGCCGATTACCGGAAAATATACGATCAGCTATAAGCTGCGCTTTGACTATTACGGCATCAAGGACGGCGGGGATAAATTCTATAATACGGCAACCGTTGCCTGGGAGGGCGGAACCGCTTCGGCAAAGGCTGTATTCAATCCCCGGATCGAGGTCAAGAACAACGGATTCAAATATGGGCAGTACAATGCGGCGTCCAAGGAAATAACATGGTCGATCGGAGCCAACTACAACGGCAAGCCGCTGCAAAATGCGGAGATTGTTGACGCCATTGAGGCGCCGCAGCAACTGGTACCCGGATCGGTGAAGATCAAACAGTTATATTTATGGCCGAACGGCCTGACCTGGAAAATGTCCGATCTGAACGTGAAGTATACGGTTACATTGGGCAACGACAATGTGCTGAGAGTGAAATTTGATGAACCGGTCAACTATCCTTTCTATGTTGAGTTCAAAACGACTCTCGAAGGACAGCTGATTAACAGCAGCAAGGTCTATAATACGGCAAGCATTTATGACGGAAATAAGAAGGTATCGGGAGATCTGACTGGCGTTGTGACCATTCCATATGGCGGAGAATATGTCGTCAAGAGCGGAGCACAGGCTGGCGACAAGATTAACTGGACCATTCCTATCAACAGGGGCCAATCTTTCATAAAGGATGCGAAGATTACGGATGTCGGAAGCGCGAATCAAATGCTGCTGACCGATTCGTTCCATCTCTATCCTACGACGGTTGCTCAGGACGGAACGCTATCCAAAGCCGTACCGGAGCTTGTTAAGGGAACGGATTATACGCTCGATATCACCACAACGAACGAAGGCCGGCAGACATTCGTCTTAAGCTTCTTGAAGGACATTAAATCGGCGTATATCCTGGAGTACCAGTCGCTGATTGCGGCCCGCAGCGGAGAAACCGTGACGAATGCCGTAACGCTCAGCGGCAACAATGTGGTGGAAGTGACGAAGGAAACTTCGACGGAGATTATCGTCGGCGTATCCAGCGGCTCTGGAACAGGCAGCGGTTCAAGAAGCTTGCTGACGATCAAGAAGCTGGACGAGGGCGATCACCTGAAGCTGCTAGTTGGAGCGACATTTGATTTGTATCGTCTGAACGGAAGCGAACGCTTGTTAATCGGAACGAAGACGACAGGGGCGGACGGCACGGTTTTATTTAACGGTATTTTGTCCGGCAGTTATGTATTGGTCGAGACGAAGGCTCCCGAAGGCTATGTTCTCGATGCGGCCGAGCGTCCGGTGACCGTTGGTGCAGGGGCAAATATTGTACTGCCAATAACCAATCATAAGCTCCCTTCGCCGACACCATCCGTAACACCGTCGCCAACGCCGTCCGCTACACCGTCTGTGACGCCGTCGGCCGTACCATCGGTGCCGCCGTCCGTGACCCCGTCGGTTGCGCCATCGGTGCCGCCGTCTGAGGCACCATCTGAGCCGCCGACTGCGACACCGTCGGCTGCGCCGTCTGAGCCGCCGTCGGCTACGCCGTCTGAGCCGCCGATCGCGAACCCGTCAGCTGCACCATCTGAATCGCCATCCGTGACGCCGCCAATTACACCGGCTCCATCAGCTACACCTACGGCTTCGACCGTCATTATCCCGGATGAGCAAATTCCGGCAGGTCCGGCGAACTCAAGTGAGCCGCAGCCTTCACCGGTGCCAAGTGTAACGCCGACGGAAGTGCCTGCGGATGGAGAGGTTCCGCTTGGCGGGGTCGATATTGACGAGGATGACGTTCCCAAAGGCGGTCCTTCCGATCCGTCGCCAAGTCCCGCCTCCGGCAACCTGCCGAAGACCGGTGAAGGAAGCTCGCTTCCGATATACATGGGCGGCCTGGGCCTTATCCTGGTCGGACTCATCCTCAACCGTTGGTTGACCCATAACAAGAAAACGAAATAACGGCCGGCCTAACATTCATTCAAGCCGGCTGAGTCGGTAAGCGCCCGGGAGCCAACCCGGGCGCTTTTTGCTAAACAACCATGCAAGGACGGGATTACACGGATTTCCTGATTTTTTGAGGGCATTGAGCGTTCATGATAAGCTATACTGGTAAAGAAGTGCAAGAGAATCCAGAGAGCGGGGAGGAAGAGTATGCTGCAGGAACAAGTGATATATAGAGTACTTACCGCCGCGCTTGAAACCGGCGCTGATTTTGCGGAAATCTTCGCCGAGGATAAGACAAGCGGACGGCTCGAGATGGTGGGAGGAATGCTGGAAAGCTCCCTGTCCGGCCGAGATTACGGAGTAGGCATCCGGGTTTTGCAGGGTAACTTTTCCGTCTATGCGTACACGAACGACAGCAGCGAGGAGAATCTGATCGACACGGCCCGTTCGGCGGCGGCAGCTATTCGCGGTGGCGCAGCCGGCAGCCGGGTAATGGATCTTCGGCGGACAGTCACCGATAATCGCCATTACATCGGAATTATGCCGGACAGCTCGCAGAAAAAGCGCAATATTGAACTGATGCGGCGCGCCCACAGCACGGCGACAGCATATGATCCAAGCATCGCCCAGACGAAAATTCACGCGATGAATCAATTACAAAATATATTGATCGCCAATACCGAGGGCTTATTGGTTCAGGACATACGGGTCTATACGAGACTGGGAATCAGCGCGGTGGCGGAGGATGGCGACCAGAAACAGTCCGGCTTCAGCGGGCCGGGCGCCTATGCCGGTCACGAGTTTCTGGAGAGTCTGGACATCGAAGAGCATGCCCGCAAGGCTTCCCGGATTGCGGTCACGATGGTCAAAGCGGGCAATGCTCCCAGCGGAAGGCTTCCCGTCATTATCGACAACGGGTTTGGCGGCGTCTTGTTCCATGAAGCCTGCGGCCATGGGCTGGAGTCGACCGCCGTCGCTCCAGGATCGTCAGTCTTCGCGGGTAAAATCGGCGAGCGGGTCGCTTCGCCTCTAGTAACCGCAGTCGACGATGGCACGATTGCCAATGCTTGGGGCTCGCTGAATATCGACGACGAGGGCGCCAAGACGCAGCGCAACGTCCTGATTGAGAACGGCATACTGAAGGGCTATTTGATTGACCGGATGGGCTCCCGCAGAATGGGCATGCCTTCCACGGGCTCCGGCCGCCGGCAATCCTATAAATTCGCTCCGGCGTCGCGGATGAACAATACGTTCATCAGCAATGGAACTTCGACCCGCGAGGAGATTATCGCCAATACCGAATACGGCATTTACGCCAAGTCCATGGGCGGCGGCTCGGTTAACACGGCTACGAGCGATTTCAATTTTGCCGTTCAGGAAGCCTATATCATACGCAATGGTAAAATCGCCGAACCGGTCAAGGGCGCGACCCTGATCGGCAAGGGGATCGATTGCTTAAGCAAAATCGACATGGTCGGCAATAACCTCGAACACGGACAGGGTATGTGCGGGTCCGTCAGCGGCAGCCTGCCGGTTAACTGCGGTCAGCCCACCATCCGGGTGTCGGAAATGACGGTCGGGGGAAGAAAGGGGGAGTAACGTTGAATATTGAAGAGTTTCAGGAAGTTCTTTTTGCCAAAGGCCGGGAAGCGGGCTTCACCGAAATGGAAATCTACTATGCGAACGGCCGGTCCACCTCGGTCTCGGTGCTTAAAGGTGAAATTGATGCGTACAACATCGTCGAGAGCGGCGGCCTGTCTTTTCGCGGCCTTATCGGCGGCAAAATGGGCTACTCATCCACCGAGAGGCTGGATAATGAATCCATTGCTTATTTGCTTGACGAAGCGGGAAGCAATGCCGAGGTGCTGGAGAACGAGGAGCCGGAAGAATTGTTTGCCGGTTCCGAACACTACCATTCCGTGAATACCTATTCGGCTTCTCTGATTAAGACTCCCCCCGATCAATTGATCGAAGCCGCCCTTGCGATGGAACGCATTGCCCTGAACGCCGACCACCGCATTGATATGGTTAGGCGCTCCGCCGCCTCGGTCAGCGAAAGCGAAGTACTGATCAGCAATACGAAAGGGCTCAACTGCCACAGACAGCACAGCTCGGCCTCTGCGAGCATTTATGTGCTGGCTAAAGAATCCAAGGATGCGAAGGAGACCGTGACCGGGGGCTGGTTCGATTTCTCTCTGCGCAGCTTTGATGATATTGATCTGGAAGCCGTGGCGCTGACAGGCGTCCGGGAGGCTGTTTCCAAGCTGGGAGCGTCGACGGTGCAGTCGGACAATTATCCCATTATTTTTAGAAATGACGCTGCGACCTCACTGCTGTCAAGCTTCGCTTCGGTGTTCTCTGCCGAGTCGGTGGACAAAGGATTTTCCCGCCTAAAAGGCAAACTGGGCGAGCAGGTGGCGGGGAGTAATATATCGATCATCGATGACCCGCTGATGGTTAATGTGCCGTCAAGCAAGGCGTTCGATGCGGAAGGCAGCGCCACCGCGCGGCATGAGCTGATTAAGGACGGCAGACTGCTTACCTTTTTGCACAACCGTAAAACGGCCCGAAAGGCTGGAGCTGCAAACACGGCTAATGCCGCAAAGGGCGGATACAAAGGCCTGGTCGAAGTTTCGCATCATAACCTGTATATCGCACCCGGAGCAGCTAGCCTTGCGGAAATCATCCGTAAAACGGACCGGGGAATTCTGATCGTGGAGCTTCAGGGTTTGCATGCGGGGACGAATGCGACTTCGGGCAGCTTTTCCTTGGCGGCGATAGGCTATTTGATCGAGCACGGTGAAATCGTAAGACCGGTGAACCAGATTACGGTATCGGGCAATTTTTTTGAGCTGCTTAATGGGATTGAGGAGATTGGAAATGATCTGCGGTTTATCGGCAGCTGCACCTCTCCATCGCTCAAGGTCAGCTCGTTGTCCGTGTCGGGAGCCTGATTCAATCGTATACGGCGCCAAATATAAAGGCGGATGGCGGAGTTCGCCATCTGCCTTTATTAGTGTACGCCCACAGCATAAGATCCCTACGGTGAGAATCCGCAATGGGGCTGTCTTGCCTGCATAATCAGGCACGAATTGTCGGATGAACGTTTTCATTTTCTGTTATTTTAATGATGAAAAGGAGGTTAGATTCATGGATCTGCTCAAAAGTATGAATAGTGCGTTGAAATATATCGAGGAAAATATCGCAGGCGACATCGACATTAAAGAAGCGGCCAAAACGGCCCACTGCTCCGATTTTCATTTTAGAAGAATGTTTTCCTTCCTCGCAGGTATCACGCTATCTGAATATATTCGGCGCAGACGTCTTACTCTGGCGGCATTTGAGCTTCAAGGGAGCAGCGTAAAGATCATTGATATCGCGGTCAAATACGGCTATGACTCGTCGGACGCTTTCGCGAGAGCTTTTCAGAAGCTGCATGGTGTTACACCATCAGAAGCGAGAAATAACGGCTATTTGCTTAAAGCTTTTCCACCGATGACCTTCCAGTTAACCATTAAAGGAGGAAGTGAAATGAACTATCGGATCGAAGAGAAAGAAGCCTTTCGCATTGTGGGGATTAAGAAAAGAGTCCCGATCCAGTTCGAAGGGGTTAACCCGGAGATTGCGGCGATGTGGGAAAGCTTGGATAGCGAAACAATCTGCAGGCTTAAGGGACTTTCCAATGTGGAGCCTAGGGGGCTGATCAGCGCATCCGCGAACTTTTCCGAAGGCAGAATGGAAGAAAAAGGGGAGCTGGATCACTACATTGGCGCGGCAACGACAGAAGAGTGTCCGGCCAGCTTGGCGCAGCTTGAAGTTCCCGCTTTAACTTGGGCGGTATTCGAAGCCATCGGACCTTTCCCCGGTACACTACAGAATATATGGGGGCGCATCTATTCGGAATGGTTCCCGTCCGCGAACTATGAGCAAATGGAAGGTCCGGAAATTCTATGGAATGAGAGTAAAGATGTGGCCTCGTCGACATTTAGAAGTGAAATATGGATTCCGGTGCTGAAAAAATAAGGGATGCGGCACTTAACTTACAATTATAAAGTAAATTTAATTATGTGATTTAGTAATGATTGATTTTTGCGCGATATAATGATAAGATACCGTCATACACGTCGGTATTTATATCGGCTCAAATGAATATGACAATCCTTCAGGGCAGGAAGAGTGTCCCTCATACAGTGAAACCGCCAAAAACCCAGTCATATCAAGGGTTCTTGGCGGTTTTTTTGTGCAGGGAGATGGACTTTGGTAGGGCAATTGGTAGGAAATCAAAGATAATGAAAGTCAACAAGAGGAAGCTATAGGACTTTAACGTAAAAGGTCGTCCATTTTGTTGACTGCGTCACTATGCATGTTAGGCATTAAATGAGAGTACATATCTAAAGTAATCTTGATTGATGAATGACCTAATAATTCCTGGACAACCTTTGGATGAGTCCCTAACGCTAGAAGAAGTGAGGCGCACGTATGGCGTAGATCATGAAAGCGAATTTTACGCATGTTGGTCTTGGTCTGAATTCTTGTCCAGAATTTATGGAAATTACCGATGCTAACGGGTCTGCCATCCGGGTTACAAACGACAAAATCCTCCTCTTTAAATTCTCTGTTGGGCTGCTCACATTCTTGAAGGATCATGGTTTTATGCCGCATCAGTTCTTCTTTCACATAATTTGAAAATGTGATAGAGATTTGCTAAAGCACTATCAAAACCCATTGATATAAGACATCATCATATTGTAACAGGCTCCAGTCAATTCGGCTGGAGCTTTGCTACATCGTAAAACAATACTTCGAGGAACAATACGTAAAAGGGAGGAGTAACTTGTTAAGCCTTATATTACTACATCACACCAGAAGAGTATGAGCAGACTGCTGCACATGGAATCGATGCAGAAATTTTAAAAAAAGATTATTTTATACAGTTTTAGTGACAGAAATCCACTTACTTCGACATAGTGGCTATGATACAGTAAATAAAGAACACAAATGTATATGATTAGAAAATAGTTCATCTATTATTTCATTAGTTAATTTAGATTTAAAAATACAAATTTTAATAAATTTCTAGTAACTAAATTAGGGTCCGAATGAATTTTTGGAGATGATGCAGAGGTTAGAATAAGGAGACTCAACGGGTTTCGAAACTCGACGCAGAAATGGAGGTAGAACGGATGTTGAGAAAGATTGAAGAGTATCGGCTTTCTCCGCAACAAAGACGGATCTGGGAGTTGGGACAGGACGGCCAGCACGAAGCGTTTCTCGCACGCGCGATGATGTTACTCGAAGGAAATGTGGATCGGACGTTGCTTAAAGCTTCGTTGCAGAAGATGGCAGCACGGCATGAAGTCCTACGCACGACGTTCCATGTGTTGCCGGGCACGATGCTCCCGGTGCAGGTGTTGGGGGAAGAGTTTCAAGTGCAGTGGGACGAGTGGGAGTTTGATTCGCAGTTTCAGTCTCCGAATGAACAGCAAGTGTACTTAGATCATCTGTTCGCCAAATTCCCCGGACATTTCTTCAACTTGGAAAAAGGACCTTTGTTTCAAGTTGAAATGGTCACGTTCGCACCGGACAAGCATTTGTTGCTGATCGCTCTGCCGACGATGTTGATCGACAATGCCATCCAGCCGTTCGTCAACGAGTTGACCCGGTCGTATGGGAAGCTTGCAGGCTATACTACCGATGGTGGTGAAGAAGAGGGCATTTCGTATGCGGTGCTGAGCGATAGATATAACGAATTGCTCGAAGCAGAGGATGGCAAAGAAAGACGCGATTACTGGGCTACTCAAGAGTTTACATCGGCTCTTGATATTCATTTGCCATTCGCAAAATCGACACAAAAGGGTATTACTTTTTCACCACGCATGTTGACTTGGGAGGTACCGACGGAAACAGCGGATAGCATGGCCAAATTGGCAGTGGCGGAAGGGACAGAAGTTTCTATTGTTCTTTTGGCTGCATGGCAAGCATTATTGGTTCTTTTGACGAGAGGACCGACGATGGTCGGCGTCGCTTATGACGGGCGTGGCGATGAGGAATTGCTGGCTGTAATCGGGCCGTTGGCACGGTATGTGCCGTTGGCAGGCGGATTTGATCGAGGGGATTCCTTCCGTTCGGTGCTTGGTCTTGTGAAACTGTCTGCCGAAGAGAGCCGGAAGTGGCAAGAAAGTTTCTCTTGGGAAGCGATACAAGCAGATTCGGGTGTGCCGTATCTCCCGTTTGGGTATGACTTTACAGACCTGCAGGCACGTCATACGGCCGGTGATTTGACGTTCACCGTTTTACGGCAATCGGTTTGCTTTGATCTCTTCGACTTGCGCTTGTCGGGGGTAAAGCAAGCAGATGGTAGATTGGTGATAGACTACCATTACAATGAGAATGTGTTGTGTGGTGCGGATCTGGAGCGCTTGTGCAGGTACTTCGAACGATTGATCACACAAGTGATGAACGAACCTGAGTCTCCGATTGGCCGTACTCAGATTATCAGTGAGGAGGAGCAGGAGCAGTTGCTGGTCACTTGGAATCAGACTGGTGTGCAATTTTCGCATCATCAGGCTCTGCACCGACTGTTTGAAGATCAAGTCGCAAAGACTCCGGATCAAATCGCCGTCCTGTTTGGAGAACGGACGCTGTCCTACGAGGAGTTGAACAACAGGGCCAACCGTTTGGCGCGTGATCTGCAAACCAATGGTGTGGTGGCGGGAAAAATCGTAGCGATAGCTTGCCAACGTTCCTTGGACATGATCATTGGGATGCTCGCCGTACTCAAAGCAGGAGGGGCTTACCTGCCGCTCGATATCGACTACCCGATGGAACGTATTGCGTATATGTTGCAGGATTCACGAACGGAGATGTTGTTGACACAGCAAGATTTAGCGGAGCGTTTTGAGGATCAATCGGTGAAAGTAATCTTGCTCGACGATCTGGCAAGGGCAAACTCTGCAACGCAAAAGTGGGATAACCTCGATTTGCATATGACCGACGAACACCCTGCTTACGTCATCTACACGTCCGGTTCGACAGGTCAGCCAAAGGGCATTGTGGTGGGGCATGGGGCTATTTGTAATCACATGCAGTGGATGCAAGCGGAATTTCCCCTTAGTGCTTCAGACCGTGTCCTGCAAAAAACAGCCTTTTCCTTCGATGCCTCGGTTTGGGAGTTTTACGCCCCGCTGCTCACAGGTGCTCAACTAGTGTTTGCCAAACCCGAAACTCAGTTGGACCCGGCGACTCTGCTGCAGGAGATTCAAGAATATCGTGTGACGACTTTGCAAGTGGTGCCAACAATTTTGAGCATGCTTTTGGAGCAAGAAGACTTTGCCAATTGTACGTCACTAACGCGCGTGTTTGCCGGGGGCGAGCAGCTGACGCGCAAGTTGCAAGAACGACTATTCGGAATGTTGCCGAACGTAGATCTGATCAATCTCTATGGCCCGACAGAGTGCTGCATCAACTCTACTTATTGGGTGGCCGAGCGCGGCGGTAGCGGAAATATGGTACCGATCGGCCGTCCGATTGCCAATGCGCAAGTCTACGTGTTGGATGAGTATCAGCTACCCGTGCCGCAAGGGGTTGCTGGTGAATTGTATATCGGGGGTGCAGGTATTGCGATCGGTTATCTTCATCGTCCGCAGCTGACGGCGGAACGATTTGTCGTTCATCCGTTTGCAGAAGGGGAGCGGCTCTACAAAACGGGTGACCTCGTACGCACTCTGCCAGGTGGTGTACTTGAATTCTTGGGCCGCATCGACGATCAAGTCAAACTTCGCGGGTTACGCATTGAATTGGGAGAGATTGAGGCGGTACTACAGCGTCATGAATCCGTGCAACAAGCGGTTGTCCTCCTGCGCGAAGACAAGCCAGGTCATCAGTTACTTGTCGCCTACATCGTCTGCAAGGGAGAGCATCCTCAGGTCCAAGATCTGCGCTTGTTCCTGAACGGACAGCTGCCGGAGTACATGATTCCGTCCTTCTATGTCTACCTTAACGCGTTGCCGTTGATGCCAAACGGAAAAGTGGACCGCAGGCAATACCCACAGCCGGATCTCTATGCCAAAGGATACGGGACTGACTACGTCGCACCGCGCAACTTGATGGAGGAATTGATCGCAGGCATCTGGTCCGAGATCCTGGACCGCTCTGAAGTGGGCGTCCAAAATGACTTCTTTGAACTGGGCGGCGATTCCCTTGCTGCCCTGAAGATCGTAGCACTCTGTAAACGTGAGGGGATTTTTTTGACACCGCAGGATATGTTCAAGCTGCGGCGGATCGAGGAGATCGCAGTGGCCATTGAGGAGCGGACTAACGCTAGAGATCAACAGAAAAGCTGCAGACTACCGATTGGAGGATCGAATTGATGGTTGTTTCGCGTGACGTCAAAGAATACGGCTTGAAGGTGTCCTACACGCAAGAGACCCTTTGGTTGCTTGAACGCATGTGCAGGGAAAGCGGCCCTGCATATAATGAGCCGCTTGTTTTCCAGATGAAAGGTTATCTCGAAGTGGAGTGGTTAGTTCGATCTTTACATCGCTTGGTCGAACGTCATGAGTCACTGCGCACGACGTTCGTGGAAACGGTGGATGGATTGAGAGCCATCGTTCACGACAGCGTGCCCGAGTTTGTAAAAGTCGTCGATCTGCACCACCTGAGCGCTGAGGAAGCCCGGGAGCAGGCCGATGAGAGGATCGCCGATGCGTATAGCCGGCCGTTCGATCTCGCCTCCGGTCCGTTGATTCGTTGGGTCATTATACGGATAACGGAGGAAGAATACGTCCTCGGAATCACGGTCCACCATATCGTGACAGACGGGTGGAGCATGGGAGTCATTTTAGACGAAATTGGTCGGAACTACATCGCCCAGTGCCAGTCCGGACAGCTAGCCGCTCAGCAGCCCGTAGCCTCGTACCACGACTATGTATCACGTTTGCGTCAGGAGTATGATGAGGGGGCGTTCCATGAGAAGATCGAGTACTGGAAGAGTACGCTGCAAGGCAGAACAGACTTGCTGAATCTCCCGGTCGACCGGATTCGTCCTGCCCAGCAGACGTTTAGGGGCTCTACGTACACGGTCAACCTTCCCAAAAGCAAAGTCTCGGGCTTGATGGACAAGTCCTTCCAAGCAGCTGGCACGACAGAGTTTGGCGCAATGTTGTCCGCATACGCCATTCTATTGAATCGCTACAGCAGCCAGAATGCGATCACCATCGGCACGACCGTTCTCAATCGCGATGACTACGACCACTTTGGCACGGTCGGCTGTTTCGTCAACACGGCGGCTCTCACTTTGATGTTGGACGGGGAAATGACGTTCCGGGAGTTGGTTATGCAAGCGTCCGAACGGGCGCTCGAGATGTTGCAACACCAAGATGCGCCGTATCCTAAGGTACTGGAAAGCCTCAACATCGAGCGGGACCCGAGCTACAACCCGGTGTTCCAGACGATGATGACGTTGCTTGGGAAGAAGCCGCAGTTGAAACTCGGTACCGAGATCCTCTGCCAACCTGTGTCATTCAAGCGCACGGGTGCTAAATTCGACCTGCTTCTCTATGTCAGTGATGTGGGGGAATACTTCGAGTTTGAGGTTGAATATAATACCTACCTCTTCGATGCCAACTCAATTGAACGTATGATGAATCATTACTCACACTTGCTGGATCAATTGGCTTTGGACCTTGATGTGAAAATCTCTCGCGTATCGGTCGTACCCAATGACGAGAAGCGTCTGATCCTTGATGTGTGGAACGACACTCAGGTTGAGTACCCGAAGACTAACGTTATCGAGATGATCGAGGCGCAAGTGGTACAGACGCCTGAGGCGGTTGCTGTCGAGTTCAAGGATCGCTCGTTGACATACAGCGAGTTGAACAGCCTAACTAATCGGGTGGCTCGATTCCTTCTGAGCAAGCGGGGGACAAAGGGGGAGTTTGTTGGCGTGTACATGGATCGATCCATCGAGATGGTCGTCGCCCTGGTCTCTATCATGAAGGCGGGTCTCGCGTATGTCCCGATCGATTCAGAGTATCCGGCCGATCGCATCCGCTATATGATCGAAGACTCTGATGTTCCGCTCATTCTCACGCAGGAATGGCACCTAGAGGCGCTGGCGGAATTCAATACGGAGGCCGTTGTGCTCGCCGATTTGGAGTTGTTCGCTTTCGATGAGTCTAATGTGGAGCGCAATTTGGGACCGGATTCGTCCTGCTACATGATCTACACATCGGGATCGACAGGCCGTCCGAAGGGGGTCGTCAACCGGCACGAGGCGCTGTTTAACCGGCTGTATTGGATGCAGAGTGCGTATCGGTTGACCGGCAAAGATCACATTTTGCAGAAGACGCCATTCAGTTTCGACGTATCTGTTTGGGAGTTCTTCTGGCCGCTGATGTTCGGCGCGCGCATCGTGATGGCAGAACCTGGTGGGCATCGTGATCCGGATTATCTGAAACGAGTCATCCAAGAGAAGCAGGTCAGCGTCATGCACTTCGTCCCGTCGATGCTGAATGTCTTCCTTGAAGAAGACAACCTAGCAGACTACTGCGTCTCGCTTCGTCTCGTCTTCTGCAGCGGGGAGGCCTTGTCGTACACGGCGGTCGAGAAGTTCTACGAGACCCTGACTTGCGAACTACACAACCTTTATGGTCCGACCGAGGCTGCCATCGATGTCTCCTATTGGGCCTGCACCCTCGATTATCCGGGTAATGTGGTGCCGATCGGGAAGCCGATCGACAACGTTCAGCTTTATGTGTTGGACTCGCACATGCAGATTCAGCCGATCAAAGCTCCGGGAGAACTGTACATCGGCGGAGTTGCCTTAGCGAGAGGCTACCACAATCGGGATGACCTGACAGAGAAAGCGTTCGTTCCTGACCCATTCTCGACAGAACTTGGAGCTAGGCTCTACAAGACGGGTGATCTCGCTTGCTATCTCCCGGACGGTCAGATACAGTACCTGACCCGCATCGACAACCAAGTTAAGCTGAGAGGGTTCCGCATCGAACTCGGCGAGATTGAGGCTGTCGTACGCTGCATGCCGGGGGTGAGGGACGCGGCTGTCGTAGTACATGAAGCAAAAGGGACAAAGATGCTGTGCGCGTATGTGGTTGCCGATGAATTCGATTCGCAAAAGTCCAAGGAGTGGGTCGCCGATCAGCTACCGGAATTTATGGTGCCACGGGTCTTCGTCCATGTCCCGCAACTGGTGACGACGGCGAACGGGAAACTGGATCGGAAGTGTTTACCAGATCCGTTTGCAGGCCTCGATCTGACCGAGGCGGTCGTCCAGCCTTCCACAGAGCAGGAACGTTTGTTGCTTCAGATCTGGCAAGACGTGCTGAGGCACCAGCAGATCGGTGTCGAAACGAACTTCTTCCGTCTGGGTGGCGATTCGATTCTGAGCATACGAGTAGCTGCGAAGTTGCGGGAAATGGGCTATCAGGTTGAGGTCCATGAGATCTTTGCGAATCCTACCATTCGTCAGCTTGCGAAAAAGTTGACATTGGCGGAGCAGATGGCGGAAGAAGTCATTGCGCCTTTCCAACTCGTCGACGAAGCCGACCGGAAACAGGTCGGTACTGAGATCGAAGATGCATGGCCTCTCGCAACGCTTCAGTCAGGGATGATCTATCACTCGATGCTCCATGAGGAGTCTCCTGTCTATCATGACATTTTTGCCTATGATATCGAAGCGCCAATGCATGTTGAGCTGATGATCAAGGCTCTCCGAGCAGTCGTGGCCAACCGTCCGCAGTTGCGATCGGCCTTTGATCTCGAAGCATTCAGCGAGCCGCTTCAACTCATCTACTCCGAGTTGGAACCACCGGTGGAAATGGCTGACATTCGTCATCTGGCTGTGTCTGAGCAAGATGAAGCCATCGACCGTTGGATCGAAGGCGAGAAGAGACGTGAGTTTATTTTTGCGCAAGCACCGCTTTTCCGGGTTCAGATCCACATCCGGTCGGAGCGCATCTTCAATCTCGGCTTCTCCTTCCATCATGCGATTCTGGACGGATGGAGTGTGGCCTTAGTCCTCAGCGATTTCCTAATAGCTTACGCATACCTCTTGAGCGAAGTGAAGGGAGCGAACCTTATGCTGAAGCAGGAGCAGTTGCTGTACAGCAACTACGTTGCCCTTGAGCAACAGTCGCTGCGTGATCCGGCGCATTGTAACTTCTGGATGAAGAAGGTCTCCGGTGTTTCGCCGACGCTGCTATTTATAGAAGCAGAAAACCACGTGAAACGGAAACCTGGGGTTGTAGCATCGCTTGAGCAGGTGATCCCGGAAAAACTGAGGGCGGAGTTTCAGACTGCCGCCCATGAACTCAACTTGCCGATCAAGAGCGTGCTCCTTGCCATGCATCTCCATGTCCTGAGTCGCTTGGCGGGGACTCGCGATGTCATAACCGGCCTCGTGGTGAACGGCCGTCCCGAAATGCAGGGCGCAGAAGATGTAGCGGGTCTCTTCCTCAATACGATCCCGCTGATGACGGAGTTATCGTCTGACGCTTGGCCATCGGTCTTTCAGAGCGTCTTTGAACTGGAGCAAGAGGCGATGCAATACCGCCGATACCCGCTGGCTGAGATCCTCAAGCGGAGCGGCCAAAAAGAGTTGTTCGACGTCGCCTTCAACTATACGGATTTTCACGTGTATGGGGAGAAAGAACACAGCTCTGTTAAAATCTTGAATGTCCGCTACTTTGAGCAGACCAATCTTCCGGTCGTTGTGCACGCGCATCGAGATCATTTCTCCGATCAACTTCGCTTGACGGTGAACTATGATGTCTCTCGTGTGGATCAAGACCTCGTGCGTCAATACTTGAAACTTTTCCTAGATATCGCAGCCCATGCGATGTCTGACAAGGAAGTCTCCGGGCTGGCCGAAGTGAGCCGCCGTAGAGCGGGAGCACACCACGAGCAAGACGGGGGTACTGAGATAATGCAAGGGCGTCAGGCCCGCGTCGCACCGCGAACCGTCCTCGAAGGACAGGTCGCTGAAATCGTCTCAACGGCGCTGGGTATGAATGACATCTCGATTTATGACGACTTCATGAGGCTCGGAATGGATTCGATCATCGCCATTCGTGTGGTCGCCAAGTTCAAACGGTTAGGCATTAATTTAAGTATTCAGGACGTATTTGAAAAAACGACCATCCAACAACTAGCTGAACTTGGCGAATCCATGTATGGGTCTGGGACGAAGAGCACTCAAATGACACCGTTTGAACTGGTGCCTGAGCAGGAGAGGGTGTTCCTGCCTGATATGGTGGATGCGTATCCGGCCACTGCTATGCAACTGTACATGATTAACAAAAACCAGATCGACCTTGAACAGTCTGTCTATCAAGATGTGTTTGCATATCATCTCGGATTGCCTCTTCATGAAGCCTTGCTTCGCGATTGCTTGGAGCAGCTCTTGCAGGAACACGAGATATTCCGTACGGCCTTTGCGTTCGAGGGGTACTCGATCCCGATGCAACTGGTCTACCGTTCGGTTCAGCTGCATCTCGATGTCACCGACATCAGTTTCTTGTCTGAAGAAGAACAAGCAAAGTCCTTCCGCATATGGTTCGACATGGAGAAGGGGAGCGGATTTGACCTCTCCAAAGCGGAATTGGTCAAATTTTTTGCGCACCGTTGCGGTCCGGAAGATTTCAAGTTGACGTTGAGCTTCCATCATGCCGTTATCGATGGTTGGAGCCTGTCCATCTTCATGCAGCAACTGGTTCAGATGTACAGTGAGGCGATCTCATCCGGCGAAGTAAAACTGCCTCAGATCCCGAAGCTAAAATATCGGGACTATGTGAAGATTGAGCAAGAGAGCCAGACTTCGGAGGAATTGCGCGCTTTCTGGTCGAAGGAGTTGCTCAGTTTCCGGTACAATTCGTTGCTTCGGCCGCAACGAGACGAACAAGGGGCAAGATGGAGCGAGACTCAGGTCTGCTTTGATTCCAAGATGCATGAAAACCTTGGTAGTCTGTCGAAACGTCTCGGTGTTCCGATGAAGGACGTACTGCTAGCTGGGCATCTGGCGGTCATAAGCCAGTTGTGCAGAGAGAAGGATGTGCTGACGGGCGTGTTCACAAATGGGAGACTGGAAGAAGAGGAAGGGGAAAACGTCCTAGGAATGTTCCTGAACTTTTTGCCGTTCCGGCAAGAGATCAGCGGACAGACGTGGGGAGACCTTATTCAGGAGACGTTCGAAACGGAACGTCGGTGCCTTCGGTATAGACGGTATCCGCTTGCCAGCATCCAAAGCGACTTTGGGCAAGAGCGACTATTTGAGACAGTATTTAACTATACGCATTTCAAGCATTACTCGGATCTCACATTGAAGGGCATCCAATGGTTTGAACACACTGACTTCAATCTGCTGACCAACATGGGCCACGATCTGCAAAACAGGCTCGTCCTAACGCTGAATGCTGATGGCCGTGTGCTGTCGAAGCAGCAAGTGGAAATCATTGGACAGATGTATGAAGCGGTCTATACCAGGATGATCGAAGATGCGGAGGCTCGTGTTGAACTGAATATGCAAGAGATTGGTCGGGTCTTATACTCAATGATGATATAAGGAGATGATAAAAATGATTAAATTTCAAGAAGCCGTGATCCAGACGCATATACAGTCGGACGGCTATCAGACTCATTACCGGCTTTGGGGTCAATCGAAAGGAGGCGACGTGATTGTTCTTTTGCACGGCGGTATCAGTCACTCTGCGTGGCAGGCACCCCTCGGCGAGGGGATAGTCTCGAAATCGGAGATCTCTTTCATCGCGGTCGATCGCCGTGGTTCCGGCCTTAACTTGGTGAACCGCGGTCACCTGCCGTCCAAAGAGCGAGAGATTGAGGATATGGTTTCGTTTATTCGCTCGCTTCAGGGTTCCTATACCCGCATCCACTTGGCAGGCTGGTGTTTCGGCGCTCAAGTAGCTACAATCGTCGCATCGGTTCTGGAGGCGGAAGGCATCTTATCGTCCTTCCTGATGATCGCTCCGGGCTTTGCATTCCAAGAGCGCTACAGTGACGTTTTGAGATTGACGAAGTATGCGATGACCGAGGTTCTCAAAGAATTTGATTTGAACCCGGTACCGACTCATGCGTTCATGCCGGTCCCGCTTCAGCCGACTGACTTTACGGACCAAGTAGATTGGCATGACTTTGTCGTGAAAGACGACCTTCGTCTGTGGAAGGTCACGGAGAGTACGTATAAGGTCTGGTCCGAACTGGCAGACTGGTCGCTTCTCGCGTTGTCTGAGATCAGCAAACTGCCGGTGCTTGCGGTCTTTGGGAGCAAAGAGCGCTTGGTAGATAACGACTGTGTGAAGCAAATGGTGCAAGAGCGTGTGAAATCGCCGGTCATCCAGATGGAAACGTTGGAGACAGGTCACGCGGTGCAGTTCGACGAGCCTGAGAAGCTGGCAGAGATCGTCACGAGCTTCGTTACGAGTGTCCGGCGATGACGGCGAGTTTTCGGATTGCACTGCGTGATCTGACGCTCATGCTGGCCAGCATGATCACGATCATTGGTACAACGGCGATCGCACCGAGCCTTCCGCAGATGGCCGACTATTTCGGGGATAACCCGAATGGCGACTTTCTGGTCCGGATTACGCTGTCGATTCCTGCGCTTTCGGCGGGAATGTTTGGCCCGTTGACGGGATTCGTGGTAGACCGTTGGGGCCGAAAGAGGGTCTTTGTCGCAGCGTTGGTTTTGTATGGGATCTCAGGGATTTCAGGATTTTTCCTGACGTCCCTCTCGTTGATCCTGATCACCCGCTTTATCTTGGGAATCTCGGTAGTGGCTCTCACTACGAGTGCGACCGCGCTCATCGGCGACTACGCACATGATTCCAAGTTGGCTACCTCCATGGGTCGGCAGTCGCTGTTCATGGCTTTTGGCAACGTGCTCTTTGTCTCTCTGAGCGGAGTGCTTGCAGACTTCAACTGGCGGTGGCCATTCTTAATCTACGCCGTTTCATTCCTGATCCTGCCGACCGCGATCTGGCTCATCACCGAGACGCGCACGACTCGATCTGGGGATGGGGGAACTTCGCAAGTTGAGACGAATGTGCAGATGCCAAAAGCTCGGACAGCGTTTGTCTGTATCATCACGTTCGTCAATATGGTCGTTTACTTCATGGTTCCAGTGTACCTTCCGTTCTACGTGCAGTCGTTTTCTGATGGTAACAGCATGAAAGCTGGAGGGCTGTTGGCTGTTGTGGGGTTGAGTTGGGGGATCGTGTCCTCTCAATATCATCGTCTTAAAAATAGACTCACGTTTCAGCGAATCACTATGCTCGCACTCTCGCTGGTTGTCGCCGCTTATGTGCTGTTGTCGATTGCGACTGGTTACTATGTCATGATCGTGGCGCTCATGATGATCGGAGTGGGACTTGGCACAATTCTACCGAATTTGAATGCTTGGTTGCTATCCTTTGTGCCAGCTGCGCTCAAAGGGCGTGCGATCGGGACGATGATGCTCTTTTCTTTCATGGGACAGTTTTTCTCCCCGGTGATCACAGAGCCGCTGACCACGGCAGTCGGTATTTCTCGCAGCTATCTCTTGACCGGAATGTTGCTCGTCCCTCTTGTGGTAGCATCCGGCTTGTATGAGCTTCAACAGAGACGTCTGCGATTAAGAAAATTCGAAAGGAGCAAAGCTCATGTCGACCAATGAACGAATCAAATTTAAAAACCCTGAGACCATGCCCCCGACGTTTGGCTACACCCACGTAGTGGAAGCTAGAAACGCTCGGACCATCTATATATCTGGACAGGTGCCTCTGAATAAGGAAGGCCTATTGGTAGGGGCGGGGGATCTGAACGCACAAACTCGACAGGTCTTCGAAAATATCAAATCCGCATTGAACGCTGCTGAGGTCAGCTTTGATGATGTGGTGAAATTGACCTTTTTCTTGACCGATATAGTTCAGATGCAGACGGTACGGGTAATTCGAGATCAGTACATTAATACAGTGAATCCGCCAGCGAGTTCTGTAGTTGAAGTTAGAAAGCTCATCCAAGAGGACATATTGATTGAGATTGAAGCAATTGCGGTTGGGAACTAGCAGATACGATTAACTGAAAGCGAACTTAGGAGCATTGGCTGCTTTAAAGAGAAGATTAAGACTTGTACGATCACCAAGAAAAACGGTAAGTATTCATGTTCAAGAACCATCATCTCGCTAAAAGAATTGCGGGATGATGGACGGAGTATTTTCGTTCGGTTCGTACGATCTTGAGGTGATTAAATAGCAAAAAAATAAAAGCATTAATAAACGTCTAATATGGGTGGTTTTTAATGCTTTTATTAAAACTGGAGAACCTTTGAATGTCCAGTATTGATATAAATGACATACCAGGGCAAGTGGCAATAACACGGGATGATGTTATAACGATAAGAACGGCGAAAGAACGATGGATTAAAAGTCGCCCAGGCAGCTCTCCAGGGTGGAACGAAGGTGAAGATTCAACTTTGGAGCGATTAATCTGGTACGAATTTTTAAAATGAACACAAGACACCTCTTGTACTGGAATCAACTGACGTTCAAGAAATTTTGGGTATTGGAAGAAGACAGACCTATGAGCTTCTGAAGGACCCGCCTTTCCCAGTTCAGCGTCTGGGAGGGAGGAAAGTAATTAAAGTATCGAGGGATGCTTTTTTTCGATGGCTTGAGGGTGAATAATAGTATGACAATTCTTAGTACAGTAATAACAGATGTAGCACTTGTGTTTTTAAAACAGTGGTGGTAATATTACCGTTAAGTTGGACCCTTATTTAAATGGTCAAGTGCAGCAAGACTTTAAGCATTCATAGGGGTTGACAGGTCACCATAGGAATCTAATAAAATAGTTGTATATCCTTCAGGGCAGGGTGAAATTCCCTACCGGCGGTGATGATTCGGATGACGCGTAAGCGGCATGCGAAAGACAAGTCCGCTACCCGGAACGCGCTTGCTGCGCGGACGGTGGACCCGGTGAGATTCCGGGACCGACAGTATAGTCTGGATGGAAGAAGGAGAGAACGCCGCTTGCTCTTGTCTAACAAGGCAGGCCCAATGAAATGGTTTCCGCTATTATGTGCGATAATTCACAAGAACTTGATGTTCGGGGACTTGTTCGTATATTATTGTGGATGCTTTCACACTCTCAAACTGCCCATTCAAGGCTCCTCGAAGGAGTATTGGATGGGTTTTTTAGATTTATGACAATTGACGATGTGCAGGGGATCGGAGGTTAGACATGAATGTAATGAATGACGAGTTCTATATGTCGCTTGCGCTCGACATGGCTGAACGGGCTCAGGGGCAGACGGGAATTAATCCGGTTGTCGGCTGCGTCGTCGTTAAAGACGGGGCGGTAATCGGCCTGGGAACCCATCTCAAGCGGGGAACGGGCCATGCGGAGGTGCATGCGCTGAATATGGCGGCCGGACAGGCGGCGGGAAGCACCGCTTATGTAACGCTGGAGCCCTGCAGTCATTACGGCAAGACGCCCCCGTGCAGCGAGCGGCTGATTGCCGAAGGCGTGGCAAGGGTCGTCATTGCTTGCGAGGACCCGAATCCGCAGGTCGCCGGACGCGGAATTGCGATGCTCCGGGAGGCGGGGATCGAAGTGGAGGTCGGGCTGCTGCGCGAACGCGCCCTGCGGCTCAATGAGAAGTTCATCAAATATATTTTGACGAAGCGGCCTTTTGTCACATTGAAAAGCGCCAGTACGCTGGACGGCAAAATTGCCACGCGGACCGGCGACAGCAAGTGGATTTCGAACGAGGCGGCGCGGGGCATCGTACATACGATGAGGCATCGTCATCAGGGCATCATGGTTGGCGTAGGTACGGTCATTGCCGACAACCCCTCGCTCACAACCCGGACCGAGGTTCCGGGCATCAATCCAGTGCGGATCATTATCGATTCGAATCTCCGCACGCCGCTTGAATCGTCGGTTGTGACTGACAAGCAGGCGCAGACGATTATTGTTGCGGCGGAAACCGCCGATGCCGGGAGGGAAGAAGCGCTGACGGCGGCCGGGGTGCAGGTGCTGCGCTGCGGCGCAGGACCGCAAGTGGACCTGAATGCCGCCATGTCCAGGCTCGGCGAACTGGAGATCGGTTCCATCCTGCTGGAAGGCGGAGGTCAGTTGAACGGGGCGATGCTGGAGCAGGGGCTTGTAGACCGTGTGGTGCTCTTTTTCGCTCCGAAGATTGTCGGAGGCGGCTCCAAGGCGCCGGCCGCGTTTTCTTTTGACGGGGTGGAGCTGATGAGAAATGCCATTACGCTGCGGGGAGTGGAAGTCGAGGTTCTCGGAGATAATGTGTGCATCAGCGGCACACCCGAGCCAGCATAGAAGGAGGGGGAAGCAGGATGTTTACAGGATTGATCGAAGAAGTCGGCGTGCTGCGCGGTGTTTCCTCAGGCGGCGAGGTGATGGTGCTGCATATTAATGCTTCCGTCATCATGGACGATCTCAAAATCGGCGACAGCGTGTCGGTCAACGGGGTCTGTCTGACGGCGACCTCGATAAGCGATCACGGCTTTTCCGCCGATGTCATGCCCCAGACCTACCGCAACAGCACGCTTAAGGAACTGCGGACCGGCAGCCGGATCAATCTCGAGCGGGCGATGTCGGCCGGCGGGCGCTTCGGCGGGCATATCGTGCAGGGCCATGTCGACGGAACGGGAACGATCCGAGGCGTAAAGCGCGATCAGAACGCCGTTGTATTCGAGATTGCGCCGGGCCGCGCGTCGCTGTTCAAATTCATTATTCCAAAAGGCTCAATCACGATTGACGGCATCAGCCTGACGGTGGCGGGTACGGCGGCTTCATCGTTCACCGTGTCCATTATCCCGCATACACTCGGCGAAACCGTGCTTGCCGACAAGAGGGCCGGAGATCATGTCAACATCGAATGCGACGTGCTGGGTAAGTATGTGGATCATCTGCTCCGCTACGGCTCCTCCCCGCAGAATGAAGAGGATGAGGAAGAGGCACAGAGCTCCCGTATCAGCAGCGAATTTTTGGCGGCGAACGGTTTTTTATAAGATTCCGAAAGTATACAGCGAACCAGGAGGTCAAGGAAATGAGCCAATATAATAATGAATATATTCGCCTGGACCCGATTGAAGAAGCCATCTACGATTTGATGCGCGGCAAGGTTGTTATCGTTGTCGATGACGAAGACCGCGAGAATGAAGGTGACTTTATCGCATTGGCGGAACGGGCGACGCCGGAAGTGATCAACTTCATGATTACCGAAGGACGCGGGCTTGTCTGCCTGCCGATTACGGCGGAGCGGGCGGCGGAACTGGATCTGAAGCCGATGGTCAGCCAAAATACCGATTTTCACGGGACGGCCTTCACCGTATCGATCGACCATAAGGATACGACGACCGGCATCTCGGCCTATGAGCGGTCGCTGACCGCCAAGGCGATTATGGACCCGAAAGCCGGTCCGGCGGATTTCCGCAGACCTGGGCATATGTTCCCGCTGATCGCCAAAAAGGGCGGCGTGCTGCGCCGAAGCGGCCATACCGAGGCCGCCGTGGATCTGGCCCGTATGTGCGGCGCCTATCCCGCAGCGGTGATTTGCGAGGTCGTCAAGGAAGACGGCACGATGGCCCGTCTCCCCGATCTGCATGAAATTGCCAGGAAGCATGATCTGAAGCTTATCAGCATCGCGGACCTGATCCATTACCGCAATGAGAAGGAGAAGCTGGTCACCCGTGAAGTGTCGATACGTCTGCCCACCGATTTCGGTGAATTCCAGACCATTGCCTATACGAACGAGGTGGATGATAAAGAGCATGTCGCTCTCGTTAAAGGGGATATTTCCGGAGACGAGCCGGTGCTGGTCCGCGTGCATTCGGAATGCCTTACCGGCGATGTCTTCCATTCCCACCGCTGCGATTGCGGTCCGCAGTTCGAAGCGGCGCTGCGCCAGATCGAAGCCGCAGGCAAAGGCGTTCTGCTCTACATGCGCCAGGAAGGCCGGGGCATCGGCTTGATCAACAAGCTGCGGGCGTATAAGCTTCAGGAACAGGGTCTCGACACGGTTGATGCGAATCTGGAGCTTGGTTTCCCGGCGGATTTGCGTGATTACGGAATCGGCGCGCAGATCCTAAAGGATTTGGGCGTTCGCCGGATCAAGCTGATGACGAATAACCCGCGCAAAATCAAAGGTCTGGAAGGTTACGGCCTTGAAGTTGTGGAGCGCGTGCCGATCCAGATGCCGGAGAACGAAGACAATACGAATTATTTGCACACGAAGCAGTCGAAGCTCGGCCACCTGTTGAATTTCGACGATATTGAGCAGAACGAAAGCTCCAAGGCGTAAAGCCGATATTCAAATTCAGGCAAGCAAAATTTTTAACATAAGCTGACTAATATATGGAAGGGTTGTTGATGAGTATGCCGCAGATTTTTGAAGGACATTTAGTTTCCGAAGGTTTAAAGTACGGGATTGTAGTGGGACGTTTCAATGAGTTTATTACGAGTAAGCTGCTGTCCGGGGCGCTCGACGCATTCAAGCGTCACGGTGTTAAGGATGATGAAATCTCCGTAGCCTGGGTGCCGGGAGTGTTCGAAATTCCGCTGATTGCGCAAAAAATGGCCGAAAGCGGCAAATACGACGCAGTCGTTACGCTGGGCACTGTAATCCGCGGTTCCACGACCCATTACGATTACGTGTGCAACGAGGTATCCAAAGGAGTGGCCGCCATTAATCTCAAGACGGGCGTTCCGACAATCTTCGGCGTGCTGACGACCGAGAACATTGAGCAGGCCGTCGAGCGCGCCGGCACGAAAGCGGGCAACAAGGGCTGGGACGCGGCGGTGTCCGCCATTGAGATGGCGAATCTTTCCAAGCTTATTTAAAAATATAAGAATTTATAAGCTGAGGGCTTATCAATTTGCCTTATATTTCTACGAGAAACGGTGCCGTCCTAAACGGATGGAGAAGGCGTTTCTTCTTGAGGAAATGGAAATTCCGCTAGGCCGCTATTGACGAATCCGTCCAAAACGTGCTTATTTATATGTATAAGGAAGAAAGCGATCTAATCTAAATTTTAGAGTTTTCGACTTGTGTAGCGCCCTTACCCCGGGCGCTGCACTTTACTTTTTTGCGGGAGGTTGGCTCGTGACTGTATTGTACAAGCTGGAGACGTTTGAGGGCCCGCTTGATTTATTGCTGCATTTGATCGACAAAGCGGAAATCGACATCCAGGACATTCCGGTCAGCGAGATCACCGAGCAGTACATGGAATATTTGCGGAATATGCAGGAGCTTGAGCTGGAAATTACAAGCGAGTTCCTGGTGATGGCCGCGACTTTGCTATCGATTAAGAGCAAGATACTGCTGCCCAAGCCGCCAGTAATCGAGATCGATGAATTCGAATATTACGAGGAGGATGATTTCGATCCGCGGGCGGAACTGGTTCAGCGTCTCATTGAATACCGCAAAATCAAGAGCATAGCCACCCAACTGATGGACATGGAGAGCGAACGCAGCCTTATATTTACGAAGGAGCCGGAGGATTTGGCTCCCTTTGTGCCATCCCAGGTCGACAACACCCTGAAAGGTCTTCATACGGCCGATTTGATCGCCGCCTTTCGCAAGGCGCTCGGCAAGGCGGCCAGACGGTCCTCCTATGCGCGGATTACGAGAGATGAAATTTCGGTCAAAGACCGCATCCGCGATGTATCGGAGGCGCTCCGCCGGACCGGCAAGGGAGGACGGCTGCGCTTCTCGTCGCTGCTGCATGAAAGTATGGAGAGGCATGAAATCGTTGTGACCTTTCTGGCTATTCTGGAGCTGATGAAGATGAAGGCAATCTTTTGCTATCAGGAGAACTTGTTCGACGACATTGTGATGGAATGGAGAGGAGCAGAAGACTTCAATGGATTACAAGAGTCTGAAATCGATTATTGAGGGATTACTGTTTCTGGCCGGAGAGGACGGGCTGTCCGCGCGGCAAATTGCCGAGATAACGGAGCAGCGGACGGAACTGGTCGGAGGGGCAATGGAGGAGCTGCGCGAGGAGTTGGCCTCGCAGGGACGCGGCCTTCAGGTCGTGCAGATTGCCGGCAACTACCGGCTTGCGACGCTGCCGGAGCATGCGCCGTATTTTGAGCGGCTGGCGTACTCGCCTTCAAGGGCGTCTTTGTCGCAGGCGGCGCTGGAGACGTTGTCTATCGTCGCATACAGGCAGCCGATTACGCGGGTGGAGATTGAGGAGATCCGCGGGGTGAAATCCGAGCGGGCGATTCATACGCTGACCAATAAGGACCTTATTCAAGAGGTTGGCAGGGCGGAAGCTGTGGGGCGTCCAATCCTGTACGGAACGACAAAGTCTTTCCTGGAGACCTTTGGGCTCGCCAGCCTGAAGGAACTGCCGGAGCCCGCCGCACTCGAAAGCGGAGATAATCTGGAGGAAGAAACGCAGCTATTGTTCGACAAGCTCGATACCCGCCAGCTGACCATTGATGAAGTGGAGCAGTCCTAAAATGGAGTTAGAGTCATAGACGCAAATTGGTCTATGATTTTTTTATGTGAATTTTTCCAGTCTAAAAATGCCATACTAATCCAAGGATTCCTATCAAAGGTTGCTTGGAGGTTGACACGTGAAGCTATGGCTGTTAATTGGCGTCCTGCTGCTGCTGGCTGCCTTGATCTTGCTGCTCTCTTCCCGTATTCATATTCATTTCAGTCTGAACCGAACAGGCCAGAATGACCGGATCGTGATTGATATCACCGCCCTTTTCGGACTGGTTAAGCGTCATTACTCGCTTCCGGTGCTCGCATTTGAAGGATTTAAGCGCGGGCTGTATGTCAAGCTCGAAGAGAGCGGGATCGCGCCGGTGAAATCGTCGAATAAGGAAGAGGAGGATATCAGCAAGGATGACGTCATCGAATGGATGGAATATGGAAAAAAAGCGCTGCGCGCCACGCAAGGGCTGAAACGCTGGACCGCCGATACGCTGTCCCATCTGCAGATTACGAAGCTGGATTGGTCCACGAATTTTTCACTCGGTGACGCGGCGGGAACGGCCACGGCGGCCGGAGCGCTCTGGGGGCTGAAGTGGAGCTTGGTCGGCTGGGTCTCGCAGTGGGTGAAGCTGATGCGCCGTCCGCGCCTGTTCGTGGTTCCGGTGTTCGATGATGACGTGAAATTCTCCACAGAGGTCGATTGCGCCGGAAGAATATCTGCGGGCTACGCGCTGTATGCGGGATTCAGGCTGCTGATTCGGGCCATGCAGGCGGATGAAGGCATCAGACAGTGGAAGGAGCTTATCCGCGAGATCCAGTCACAGAAACGGGAAAAAAGAGCCGCATGACCCTGACGGGTTACATAGTAATGCTTCTTTCGGGGGAATATACGTTGTGAAGGAATTCTATTCCCTAGAAGCCGAAGGAGGATACCAATATGAGTGACCACCCCATTCAAGGTCTGATGCAGACCGCGATGGAAAACATTAAAGGCATGGTCGACGTCAACACCATCGTCGGCGAGCCGGTTCAGACGTCGGACGGCAGCACTATTTTGCCCATTAGTAAAGTTGCATTCGGATTTGCCGCAGGGGGCAGTGACTTCAGTGTGGAAGATGATAACAAGCAGGCGGCTGGACAGAACGGCGTGAAGCTGCTTCCGTTCGGAGGCGGCAGCGGGGGCGGAGTTTCCATCCGGCCAATCGCTTTTCTTGTCGTCAGCCAGCAAGGCGTGCATATCGTGCCGCTGGACAACCAAACTCATATTTTTGAGAAAATTATCGATGCCACCCCAGGGCTGATCGACAAAATCCAGTCGATGTTCCCCGCTCAAGGGGGACAAGGCGGCCAAGGCGGCCAAGGCGGAAACGCGACTGCACAGCAAAATACACAGCAGCCCGCACAACCGGTAACCGTAACGCAGTAACCGAAAGGAAGTTAGGCAGACTCGTCTCCGCGAACTCGCTTCATGCAGGGGTATGCCGTTAAGACCGCAGCGGCCTGCCGCAAACATAAGGATATCGCTAGCTGCGGTATCCTTTTTTGCGCATCGTGAAAGGAACGGACATACCGTTCCCGAAACAAGCATACACTTGTACAAAATGCCGATAGGAACCCGGAGGATGAATATGAAGAGAGTAAATTTCGGAACTTCTCTAGCTCTGGTCTGCATCAGCCTGCTCCTGCTCTTCACTCCGATTGCGGCTGCTGAAACGGAAACGGAGCAAGAGAGCGTATCTACCCATGCCAAGGCGGCCGCGCTGATTGATGTGGAGTCCGGGCGGATACTCTACAGCAGCCACGCCGATGAGCCGATGCTGATCGCCAGCCTGACCAAGATCATGACCGCTATCGTCGCCATTGAGAACGGTGATTTAAGCAGCAAGGTCAAGGTCGGCAAGAACGCTTTTGCCAAGGAAGGATCGTCCCTGTTCCTTAGACAGGGCGAAGAGATGACGCTCGAGAACATGCTGTACGGTCTGATGCTGCGTTCGGGCAATGATGCGGCGACGGCCATCGCGGAGCATGTCGGCGGCTCTGAGGAAGGTTTTGTCTATCTTATGAATGCCAAGGCGGAGGCGCTGGGACTCGGCCATACCCATTTTGCCAATCCCCACGGTCTTGACGCCAAAGAACATTACTCCACCGCCAATGATCTTGCCGAGCTGACAGCCTATGCGCTGCATAATCCCGTATTCAAGGATATTGTGAAGACGCAGATGAAGACGGCGGATAATCCGTACGATAAATGGGACTACAAATGGAGCAACAAAAATAAGATGCTGCGGCTCTATGATGGAGCGGACGGCGTGAAGACGGGCTATACGAA
The DNA here is from genome assembly GCF_000993825.1 of Paenibacillus durus ATCC 35681. Lineage (NCBI taxonomy): Bacteria > Bacillati > Bacillota > Bacilli > Caryophanales > Paenibacillaceae > Paenibacillus > Paenibacillus durus. The sequence continues at coordinate 2,918,850 of NZ_CP011114.1, read as the reverse complement.
AAAAGCGCTCCGCTGTCTCGTCAGCTCCGCGAGCCGGGGAGGACAGCAACTGGTCGCGGTAACGCTTAATGACGGCAATGATTGGAACGACCATGCCACGCTGCTCAACTTCGGCTTTAACCGGTTCCCCCTAAAAACGATTATCGAACGCGGGGAGAAGCTGAAGGGCTATGAGCTCGCGGCGGGCCTGAATTTCTCCTATCCGCTCAAGCAGGGAGAACAGGAGCGGATCGTCACGGAGCTGGTTCTGAATTCGAAGCGGGGGGCCAAAAAACGTGCAGACAAGAACTTCGGGCTGCGGGGAACGCTCGTGCTGAAGCTGGGCAATGCGCCTATCGGCAAGGTGCCTGTCTATGAGCCTGGACGCCTGCCGCCGGAAACATCTCCATATATGGAAAAATACGCTTCCACCTCGGCCTATCCGGCGGACACATGGCTTCAGGCGGCCTCTAGCGCGCTTCGCGCCCTGTTCCGTTTCGGGGCGGAAGGGGGCGTCTCTCATGATTAACGTCATATGGCTGGGCATGATCGTCATTGGCTTTGTGTTCGCCGCCGTGAACGGCCGGATGGACGCTTTTACGGCAGCCGTATTCGACGGCGCAAAGAATGGCGTCACAGTCAGCTTCGGACTCATAAGCGTCCTCGTTTTCTGGCTTGGCGTCATGAAGGTTGCGGAAGATGCCGGACTGCTGCGCGTCATCGCCAAACTGCTAGGTCCGGTTGTCCGCTTCCTGTTCCCGGATGTGCCGAAAGGGCATCCGGCGATTGGCTATATATTATCCAATATGAGCGCGAATTTGCTTGGCCTGGGCAATGCGGCGACGCCGATGGGCATCAAGGCGATGCAGGAATTGCAGACTTTGAATCCTGAGAAAGATACGGCTACCCCCGCGATGTGCACCTTGCTTGCGCTCAACACCGCCAGCATCACGCTCATTCCGGCGACGCTGATCGCGATCCGCCTGAACTACGGCTCCGCCGATCCGGCGGACATCGTCGGGACGACGCTCGCGGCGACCTTCGTCGCAACGCTCGCCGCCATCTTCGCAGACCGGCTGTGCCGCCGGATGCTGCTGCTGCGCAGGCCGCCAGGGCCGCCTGCGGAGAACCGATCCCCCGCCAGGGGCGGATCGGCTCCACCACATTATCAAGTGAAAGGGTGACCGCCCTTGTACCAGATCATCAGCCTGATTTCAACCTGGGCCATACCCGTCATGATCGCTTTCATTCCATTATACGCCTATGCCCGGAAGGTTCCCGTCTATGAATCGTTTGTCGACGGAGCCAAGGAGGGCTTCGGAACGGCAATCGGGATCATTCCCCATCTGGTCGGCATGATGGTGGCGATCAGCGTGTTTCGCGCATCCGGAGCGCTTGATTTTCTTATGGGATATATTTCTCCGCTGCTAAGAAGCCTTGGAGTTCCGCCGGAGGTGATGCCCCTCGGATTGCTGCGCCCTCTTACCGGCACGGGCTCGCTGGCCTACGCTACCGAACTGATTCGTGTTCACGGCCCCGATTCGCTGATCGGCCGGATCGCCTCCACGATCCAAGGCAGCACGGACACTACCTTGTATGTGCTGACCGTCTACTTCGGCGCCGTCGGCATCCGCAACGGACGCTATGCGCTCAAGGTGGGACTCTTCTCGGACCTTGTAGGCTTTGTCGCCGCTATCGCGGTCTGCCTGCTGGTGTTCGGCTGACGCCATTCCCTGCTTGCCTGCATGGCTCGCCCGCCTCTGACGCCGCCGCCAAGGCGGCTTTTCGGCAAGGCGTAACGCCGGCCTCCTCTTTTTCATATGCTATTGAAGCAATGGAAAAGGGAGGAAACGCGGATGCCGTACCAAGGGTTCATCATTCACACTTCTGTCTGTCCGTCTATCAACGGCAAAGGTTTTGATTTCTGGATCGATGCTTCGGGCACAACCTATGCGGCGCCGCTTCTGACCGACCCCGAATATATCCACCTCTGTCTGGAGGGCGATTTCGGGAAGCCTTTGACCGCTGCGCCGCAAGCCGAGACCAAGGAGCAGATTTTTGCCGCATGCCGGCTCATTCTGGATTTGGCCGCGCTGTACAGCATATCTCCGGCGATTGTCAAGCCCCACAACGATTCGTGCCCCGGTCCCTATTTTCCCTGGAATGAACTTGTGCTTTATCCCGGCGATGGTTATCATTAGTCTGAGGTGACCAATCGACAATGGAAAGATTACAGAAAATACTGGCACAGGCCGGAGTGGCGTCCAGACGAAAATGCGAAGAGCTGATTCTGGCCGGCAAAGTGGAAGTGAACGGAGAGGTCGTGACGACACTCGGAACGAAAGCCGATCCGGATACGGATATCATCAAGGTGTCGGGCAAAAGGATTTCAGGCGAGAATAAAATCTATATTATGTTCAACAAGCCGAAAGGCGTTATTACAAGCGCTTCCGATCCGAAGGGCCGCAAAATCGTGACAGATTACATGAAGGGCATCAAGGAACGGGTGTATCCGATCGGAAGGCTCGATTACGATACGGAAGGTCTGCTTCTGCTGACCAACGACGGAGAATTTGCCAATCTGCTTACCCATCCGAAGCATCATGTGCCCAAGACTTATCTGGCTACGGTCAAAGGTATTCCGCACGGCACGGCGCTGGACAAGCTGAAGGAGGGCATCAAGCTGGAGGACGGCATGACCGCTCCTGCCGAAGTGGAGTACAAGGATATTGACGAGGACAGCAAGGAGTCGGTTATCAGCATCACGATCCACGAGGGCCGCAACCGCCAGGTGCGCCGCATGTTCGAGGCGATCTCCCATCCCGTTATCCGGCTGAAGCGGATTTCGTTCGGCGATATTTTGCTGCAGAATCTGAAGCGCGGTTCGTACCGCCATCTGACCAAGGACGAGATCAACGGGCTGAAGCAGCTCGCCATGGCCGGACTGGCCAAAGGAAATAACACCCGCAAAGACACATAATGTTCACAAGTGCCCCCAAGACTCTCCGGAAAAATGGAACCGTATTCGTTATAATGTTCATAGGATGTTCACACTTCTTGTTAACGATATGAACGGTATCATTGAAGGGGGCAATCTGTGTGGGCAATGCGAGAAAACCAGTACAAATCATCATTTTGGTTCTGATCGTTCTGCTTGGAGGGTATGCGATCGGAACCTCGGCGTTTGGAGGAGACGGCAAGCCGGAAGAGGGCAGCCGTGCTCCGTCCTTTGAGCTGCTTGGGCTGGACGGCAAGACCCATAAGCTGGACGAATATAAAGGTAAGCCGATTGTCCTGAATTTCTGGGGCTCCTGGTGCGCCCCATGCGTGAAGGAAATGCCTGCGCTGGAGGCACAGTGGGAGAAGTGGAAGGCCCAGGGAGTCGTTGTCGTCGGCATCAATGTCGGCGAGGATCAAATGACGGTCCAGAATTTTGTAAACGGTACCGGCGTCAACTTCCTGATTCTGATGGACCCGGAGAGGGAGGCGGTGCGCAGCTACGGGATCTCTCCTCTGCCGACGACCTTTTTTATCAACGCCAAAGGAAAAATCGATACAATCCATATCGGGCAGCTTGATCTGAGCACGCTCGATGCGCAAATCGGAAAGCTGGTGAACCGATGAGCGGCCGCACCCCTCTTTTCGTCAATACGAAATGCGAATGCGGACACCAGAATCCCGCCGCTACGGTGCTGTGTGAAGCATGCGGCAAGCCGCTGCTTGATAACACGGACTCGGGTGATCCCCTTGAAATGCGCTATGACGGCATGGCCCGCCGTTCCCAAAAGGCCAATCCGGGCGTCGTCGACCGGGTATGGAACTTTTTTTCCTCGGTCAAAATCGCGATCTACCTGATCGTGCTGATGCTTCTCGGCTCCACGCTGGGAACGATCTTTCCGCAGGAAAGCACCTTTCTCAATATCGATCCTTCCACCTATTACAAGCAGCGTTACGGCACAGCCGGCGAAATCTATTACAGACTCGGTCTATCCCATACGTATGAATCCTGGTGGTTCATCACTCTCCTGGTCATGATCGGAGCCTCACTCGTCATCTGCAGCCTTGACCGTGTGCTCCCTCTGTACAAAGCCCTTAAGCGGCAAAACATCCGCAAGCACCGCCGGTTTCTGACAAGGCAGAAGGTCGTTCTGGTAAGAAAGATCGCGGAGGATTCGGATGCCTGGGTTGCAGGAGCCGTTCAGCCTTTGAAGAAACAGGGTTACCGGGTTATGACGGACGGCAGCGCACTGCTCGCGGAAAAGCACCGGTTCAGCCGCTGGGGGCCTTACATTATCCATATCGGCCTCATTATCTTTCTGCTTGCCGTGCTGGCCAGAGGGCTGCCAGGGCTTAATATGGATCAGCATCTTGCTTTTCCGCAGGGAGACATCATCCATATTCCGGATACCTCCTATTATTTGGAGAATGAGAAATTCACCGTAGAGTTCTACAAGGACGAAGAAATGCCTGAAGAATTCCGCGGCAAAAAAGTGCTGCCTAAGCTGTACGAAACGAAGGCGGTGCTGTACGAATGTACGGCGGACTGCGGCGACCCATCCAAAGAGCCGAAGCTAACGAAAGTGGCTTTACATGCGATCCAGGTTAACGATCCTTTGAGCTACAAAGGAATGAAAGCGTATCAGTTCGACTACGACCTGACTCCTGTGCTGCGTTCGGTAACGCCGAAGCTGGTCAATTCTGCGACAGGAGAATCGTACGGTTCGTTCAAGCTGGAGATGAAGAATTCGCAGCGCCGCTTTGCCGCCGGTCCCTACACGCTGGAGCTGAAGGAGAAGTATATGGAATTCGGACTGAACGAGGAAGGGCAGCCGATCTCCAAATCACCGTATCCGAATGCGCCCGCCTTTCTTTTTCTGATCAAGGGCCCGAATTTGCCGCCAGGCGGCGAGCAGTACTTCTATTTTCCGAAGCAGAATGACAAGGCCGAATTCCAGCAGGACGCGATTAATGACAAGCTCGGGGGAGCGGGCCGCTTTCTGGAGCTTGAGGTGGGCGATATGAGCGGCGTCGATTTCTCGGAATCAACCAGTTATCTCAACCTCCGCGTGGACCGTGCGATGCCGTTTGTCTGGACCGGCGCCGGAATTGTCATGCTCGGCCTGGTGCTTGGCTTTTACTGGCAGCATAGACGGATCTGGCTGACTGTGGACGGAGGCGAACTTACGCTTGGGGCGCATACGAACAAGAACTGGTTCGGGCTTCGGCGGGAAGTGAAAGCTTTCCTGGAGAAAATGAATATTTCCGTGGATGAAAAATCATTGGAAAATGGGGGAGGTCAAGCATGAGTCTGCTCGATTTCAGCAATGATGCCTTTATCGCAGCCTTTTTCCTGTACAGCGGAGCGTTCATATTGTTTACCATCGCCATCATGGGGCGCAGGTGGTCCGGCCGGAGTCCGAAGGAGCATACTGCGCGCTGGGGCCAAATCGCCTTTATCGCCTCATCCCTCGGGCTCTTGTGCCATCTTGCGTATTTCTTCACCCGCTGGGCGGGCGGGGGGCATATTCCCGTCAGCAACATGTATGAGTTCATGACCTTCTTATCCATGATGGTGATGGTCGCGTTTACCGTCATCTTCTCCATTTACCGCAAAATCCTGCTCGGTCTTTTCTCCGTTCCGGTATCTATCATCGTTATGGCGTATGCCGCCGTGTTCCCGCAGGAAGTCCAGCCGCTGATTCCGTCTTTAAGATCGGTCTATTTGAATATCCATGTGACGCTGGCTGCTCTTGGCGAATCCTTCTTTGCGGTGGGATTTGCTGCGGGCCTGATGTATCTGCTGCGGACGGTCAACTTTAATAGCTCGTCAAAAGACGACAAACGCCAGCAGCGAGGAGTCGAGTTTACGCTGTTCACCATCATCGTTATTATCGGATTTCTGGTATCGGTATTCGGATTTCGGGCGGCAGGGTACGAGACGGTTTTTACCAGAAGCAACGTTACCGTTGACAATCCCGGGCAGAATGATAGTAAAATAGAGAAAGTCAGTTATAGAATGCCGCCCATTGTGGCACCTTACCATAGCGAAATTGAGAGCTTCCAGTCGATTCTTGGCATCAAAAAACCGCTAACCGAAGCGCCGTCCTGGATGAAGGGTGTCAATGCCGGAAGGAAATTCAATACGGTGATCTGGTCGCTGTTGACCGGAGCCGTGATTTACGGCGCATTGCGCCTCATTGTCCGCAAGCCGCTTGGCAGAGCGCTTCAACCCGTATTGGATGGAATCGACGAGGGCGATCTCGATGAGATTACATACCGGGCAATCGCCATCGGTTTCCCTATTTTTACACTGGGGGCTTTGATTTTTGCCATGATATGGGCCCAGGTGGCATGGGGAAGATTTTGGGGCTGGGATCCGAAGGAAGTATGGGCTCTTGTGACTTGGCTGTTTTACAGCGCCTATCTCCATCTTCGGCTGGCGCGCGGATGGCAGGGCCGCAAATCCGCATGGCTGGCCGTACTTGGTTTTCTGGTTGTCATGTTTACTCTGGTTGGCGTCAATCTGGTGATCGCCGGACTCCATTCGTATGCCGGAACAGACTAAGTTGTCTACCGGGATACAGGGAGCGTCAATCTCTGGGTATCTTCTACTGTATCGATGAAGGGGTTGTTGTGAAATGGCAGAGCATCTGAATAGAATTTTGGTGGTAGACGATGAGGAACGTATCCGCCGTCTTCTGAAAATGTATCTTGAGAAGGAAGGCTATGAAATCGACGAAGCAGAGGACGGGGAAATTGCGCTTCGCAAAGCAACCGCCGCTGATTACGGATTGATTCTGCTGGATGTCATGCTGCCTGGGATTGACGGTATTGAGGTGCTGACCCGGCTCAGAGACGTAAAGTCCACTCCGGTACTCATGCTGACCGCCAAGGGCGAGGAGATCAACCGTGTGCAGGGCTTTGAAATGGGAGCCGACGATTATGTTGTGAAACCGTTCAGCCCACGTGAGGTCATCTACCGGGTGAAGGCGATTATGCGCCGTTCCTCGGCGACCGCCTTTCTGTCGAAGGAGACGAATTCCAGCAATAATATCGTATTTACGCATCTGGTGATCGAGCATGACGCGCACCGCGTTACGGCCGGGGGGCAAGAGGTCAGCTTGACGCCGAAGGAGTACGAACTGCTGCATTATTTGGCGGTGTCGCCGGACAAAGTGTTTTCACGTGAGGAACTGCTGAAGGATGTGTGGAATTACGAGTTTTTCGGCGATTTGCGTACAGTGGATACCCATGTGAAGCGCCTCCGCGAGAAGCTGAATAAGGTGTCGCCGGAATCTGCAGCGATGATCACGACGGTGTGGGGCGTAGGCTACAAGCTTGAGGTCCCGAAATAAGTGAACTTCTGGAGAAGCCTTGTCGGCAAGCTGTGGGTGACGATCATCTGTCTCGTTGCGGTCGTGCTTATGACACTGGGGCTGTTCCTGCTGCCATACATTGACAGCAACTTCGCTAATTCCGGCGCAATCAAACGGCTATTCATGTATACGGCCTTGATCGGGTTTTCCATGACGACCTTCTTCGCATTGTTTCTGTTCACCAAGATTACGCAACCGATGCATCAGGTTATCGCAGCGGCGGATGCAATCCGCCGGGGGGAGTACGGCAAGAGGCTAAAGCTTGTCACAAGCGATGAAATCGGCGAGCTGGCGACATCCTTTAATCATATGGCCGCCGAACTGGAGGGTACCATAAGAAGTCTGAATCATGAAAAAGGGCTTCTGTCCAGCGTGCTGCGCAGCATGAGCGATCCCGTGATCACTTTTGATAACGAAGGCAAGATCGTGCTCACCAATCCGCACGGTCAGTCCCTGCTGGAAAGCTGGAATGATTTGAAATGGGAGCAGGAAGGCGAAGACGATTTCGAGTATGTAAGCGGAGAGGCTCTGGGTGTACCGCGTCCGCTGCGCCTGCTGTTTCGGCGTACGCTTCAGGATGGCGGCGACCACAACTCCAATGTGCATGTGCGCCAGGATGTATGGTCGGTGCATATGGCGCCGCTCTATTCGGACAATCAAATTCAGGGCACTGTAGCCGTGCTGCGGGATGTGACCGAAGAAGTCCGGCTTGAGAAAATGCGCCGCGACTTTCTAGCCAATGTATCCCATGAAATCCGCACTCCGCTGTCGATGATGCAGGGCTACAGCGAGGCGCTGCTGGACGGCATGGCTTCTTCGCCGGAGGAGAGCAGCGAGCTTGTTCAGGTGATTCATGATGAGGCGCTGCGGATGGGCCGGCTGGTGAAGGATCTGCTTGATTTGGCCCGGATGGATGCCGGACACACTGATCTGCATAAGGCTCCGGTCAACATGACCGAGCTGCTGGAACGGATATACCGCAAATTCTCCGTGCGCGCGAAGGAGCGGGACATTGAATTGCGCTGCATTAAAAAGAGCAATGAGCTATGGCTCCATGACGCGGACGAAGATAAGCTGGAGCAGGTGCTGACGAATCTGCTGGATAATGCGTTCCGGCATACCCCCGCAGGGAAAAAGATCGATATCGTGGCGGACTGGATTATTTATGCGAATCGGTCGGAAATCGAGGTCGAGGTTCGGGATGAAGGGGTGGGCATTCCATCCGAGGATCTTCCCTTTATTTTTGAACGATTCTACAAAGCGGATAAAGCCCGGGTTCGCGGGGAATCCGGAGGAACCGGTCTCGGCCTGGCTATCGTCAAGAATATCGTCGAATCCCACGGCGGACATATCTCGGCTGCCAGCAAATTAGGCGAAGGAACCTGCTTTACGCTTCGTCTGCCTGTCGAAAAACAATAAATTTTAAACATTTTTGATCGCACCTCTTGTCTCAGAGGTGCTTTTTGTTGAATGGAGCCGATAAATCTTGTTCTCCGTGGAACAAGCTAACAGGAGGATTTTCAATGAGAAAAATAACATTTGTTAAGCGCTTTATTGATTTTTCGGCAATTATCCTGTTTCCAGACATGCTTCTGGACGGAGCCGCACGATGAGCCGCTATATTTTGTCTCTGGACCAGGGCACGACCAGTTCGCGGGCGATTCTGTTCGATGAAGAAGCCAAAATGGTCAGCCAGGCTCAGTATGAGCTAACCCAGTATTTCCCCCGTCCAGGCTGGGTAGAGCATGATCCGGAGCAGATCTGGAATATACAGCTCAGGTCGGCAAGAGAGGCTGTCGTAAAGAGCGAGATCGATCCCTCGCAAATCGCCGTGATCGGCATTACGAACCAGCGTGAGACAGCGCTGATCTGGGAGAAGGCGACCGGCAGACCGGTATACCCGGCCATCGTATGGCAGGACCGGCGAACCGCTGAGATGTGCGAGGAACTTAAGCGCAGGGGACTGGAGCGGGAGATCGGGGAGAAGACCGGCCTCGTCGCCGACGCCTATTTCTCGGCGACGAAGATCGCCTGGATACTGGATCATGTGGAAGGCGCTCGGGAAAGGGCGGAGCGTGGCGAACTGCTCGCCGGGACGGTGGACACCTGGCTGATCTGGAAGCTCACCGGCGGCGCTGTACACGCCACGGACGTCACCAATGCGTCGCGGACGATGCTGTTCGATCTGCACCGGAGAGTCTGGGACGATAAGCTGATGGCCGAGCTGAACATCCCGGCGAGCATGCTGCCCGAGGTGCGGATGTCTGGCGGGTCCTTCGGAACGGCGCTTAAGCAGTGGTTCGGAGCGGAAATCCCTATTGCTTCCGTGCTGGGGGACCAGCAGGCGGCGCTCTTTGGGCATACCTGTCTGGAAGCCGGGAGCGCCAAGAATACGTACGGCACCGGCTGCTTTATTCTGATGAATACGGGCAGTGAAGCGGTTGCCTCGCGGCACGGACTCCTAACGACAGTGGCTTGGGGAATAGAGGGTGAGCTGTATTATGCGCTTGAGGGCAGTGTATTCGTCGCGGGCGCGGCGGTGCAGTGGCTGGAGGAAGGTCTCGGCCTGATTGAAAATCCGGGGCAATCTGAGGAAAAGGCACGGGAGGTTGAAGACAGCGGGGGTGTTGTCGTCGTGCCTGCTTTTACCGGACTGGGCGCGCCGTATTGGGATATGTATGCCCGTGGAGCGGTATTCGGCTTAACGCGGGGAACGACCTCCGCCCACCTCGTACGCGCCACACTGGAATCACTTGCATTCCAATCAAGGGATGTGATCGGGGCAATGGAGAAGGACGCCGGTATGCCGCTTTCCGACCTGCGGGTGGACGGGGGAGCGGTGCGCAATGATCTGCTGATGCAGTTCCAGGCAGATATTCTGGGCAGAGAAGTAACGCGTACGACATACGCGGAGACAACGGCGCTGGGTGCGGCTCTATTGGCGGGTCTTATCGCGGGCTTCTGGAACCGTGAAGAGCTGCGGAATTTCAACAAGGCGGAGAAGACATTTACGCCCGCCATGCCGCAGGAGGAACGGGAGGGCCGTTACCATATTTGGCAGGATGCCGTCTCACGGACGATGGGGTGGGATAAGCATGAGCGCCCGTGAGAGTAACATTGGCCCCCGTTGGCCCTTAAAATAGAATAGGGTGATGACAAGAAGAGGCGGATCGCGATCCTTTAAGGAAGTTGCGGTCCGCTTTCCGGTGTCCGTTAGAGGGAGGGACCGGTATAGGCATATCAACAACTTCTACTATGACCTGTCCAAGAACGCACTGGTGCGTATGGCCTGCGGATTATCCAAGGAACTTGCGGCTGACGGAATCGCCGTTATTCCGCTGTCTCCGGGCTGGATGCGGACAGAGCTTGTTCTGGACGCCTTTCATACCGATGAGGCACATTGGCAGGAAGTGGAGGAACTGAAAGCAACCGAATCGACACGTTATATCGGGCGGGCTGTATGCGCCTTGGCCGCCGATCCGAAGATTATGGAAAGGTCGGGTGTGCCCCAGCAGGTGGGGCGCTTGGCGGAACAATACGGTTTTACCGATATTGACGGTCGGGTAATGCCGCCATTCCTAATATCTGAATAAATAAAACGCCGACTGCCCATTTCAATGGCAGCCGGCGCTTTATTTATGCCGTGCAATTTAAGGAATATTAAAGTTTACTGCAGCACGACTTCTTTGGCTGTATTGATCTCGGCCAGGGCGGCGAGCTTCACCAGCACATCATCCGGAACTTCTTTATCGACGGTCAGCAGCATGATGGCTTCACCGCCGATAACGGTACGTCCCACCTGCATCGACGCGATGTTGACGTCGTTCTGGCCGAGCAGCGTACCCACGTTGCCGATAATGCCGGGTTTATCGTTATGGGAGATCAAGATTTGGTTGCCTTCCGGAGCGATATCAACCGGGAATTTACCGAGCTGTACGATCCGCTCTCCGTATCCTTGCAGAAGTGTACCAGCCACGAGGCGCTCTTCGCCTCCCTCGGCAATAATCTTCACTGTAATCAGGTTGGTGAAGCCTTTGGTCTTCGAAGCTTTCGTCACGACTACATTCACTTCACGAGTCTTGGCGAGATGCATGGAGTTGACGATGTTGACGTCGCCGCCGAAGTGGCGGGACAGTACGCCTTTGACAATGTACCGGTTCAGCGGCTGGGTGTCGACGTCCGAGAGATCACCGGCAAACTCTACATGAATTTCGTTGATGGCGCCGTTCGTAATCTGCGAAGCGAAGCTGCCAAGCTTCTCACCGAGAGTGAAGTAAGGCTGCAGCTTGTTCATAACGCTTGGAGCCACCGGAGGAATGTTAACCGCGTTGATGAACGGCTCGTTCCGCAAAATATGCAGCACCTGCTCGGATACGTCGATCGCCACATTCTCCTGCGCTTCCACTGTCGATGCGCCAAGGTGCGGAGTAACGATAATCTTCGGATGCGACAGGAAAGGATGATCCGCTTGCGGCGGTTCTTTCTCGAATACGTCGAAAGCCGCTCCGGCCACGATCCCTGCATCAATAGCTTCCACCAGAGCCATTTCGTCAATAACGCCGCCGCGTGCGCAGTTGACGATGCGCATACCTTTTTTCATTACCTCGAACTGAGGGCGGGAAATCATATGGCGCGTTTGCGGAGTCAGCGGAGTGTGAACCGTAATGAAGTCCGCGCCTTTTACGATGTCATCGACGGACGCCAGTGTAACTTCCAGCTTCTCCGCCCGGTCAGCCGTTAGAAACGGGTCAAAGGCCAGGATGTTCATGCCGAATGCTTTGGCGCGTTTGGCTACTTCGCTGCCGATCCGGCCCATGCCGAGAACGCCAAGCGTTTTGCCGCGGAGCTCAACGCCGAGGAACGATTTTTTGTCCCAGACGCCGTTAATGGTCTTCGCATAGGCTTGGGGAATATGGCGGGCCAGAGCCATCATCATCGCAAAGGCATGCTCACAGGTCGTAATGGTATTGCCGTCCGGCGCGTTAATCACGACAACCCCGCGCTTCGTGGCGGCTTCCAGATTGATATTGTCAACGCCGACGCCAGCACGTCCGATTACTTTCAGGTTGGACCCCGCTTCGATAATTTTCTCGGTGACAGTCGTTTGGGAGCGTACGAGCAGGCCGTCGTATTCGCCGATAATCGCAATGAGTTCATCCTCGCTGAGTCCTGTTTTTTTATCTACCGTTACGTCGCTTGCTTCCGTCAGCTGCTGAATGCCCAGATCGCTGATCGGGTCCGATACCAAAATTTTAAACATGATTTCTTTTTCCTCCTTAAATGTGTGAACATTATTATTTTTGAGGAGGCCCTTTAAGGCTCTCCGAATTACCTGAAACAGCTTTTCCACAGAAGAAGGTGATCATACCGCATTTTCAGGCAAGCGTCAACGCGGTGTCGCAGCAGAGAATAGGTCTAAAGCAGGGCCTACCGAATGAGAGATTCATTCGGGTGGGCACAAAGAAGCAGGCGGTCAACAAAAAAACTCCCGAATCCATACCGCTTCCGCAGTAAGGGACGAGAGTTGTCGTGGTACCACCCTAATTCACCGCATCCTTTACAGACACAGCCTCATTTCCTGAAAACAGGAACACTGGTAACGGAGGTGATCCGATTGTGCCTACTATTAGTTCAACACAATATCTCAGGAGCGCTAAAGTACACTGTCCGCCACCGGCTTGCACCATCCGCCGGCTCTCTGAAGACCTTCAGTAACTTTGTTCCATCATCGGTTTTGTTTGATCAATTTTTTCATAATGTAACATGGCTGTGCTACATGTGTCAATAGTATTTTGCCGGATTAATGTGGTATGATGCATTTGCCGATATCAGTCGTAAAAGAAAGAAAGCTGCGGCAGCGTTTCCTTGCTATAATACTGCTGGCGCCATCTGGAGAAATCATTTTCCCTAAGGGCTCCGGTGGATACAAGCAGGGAAGTTATGCTTTGGATATCCTTAAGTTTCAAGGATGCGGCCTTGCCGGAACGGATCAAATTGTCGATCTTGGCCGTTACATCCTGCGGTTCATAGTTCTCAAAAATGCCTCGGTTCCGCATGATTTCCGCGATAGCGGCATTTTTGAGCAGCAGCGGCATTTTGTTCCATTTTGCCAGCGGGATAATTTTCAGATCGCCCGTCTCGGAAGGAATGGCAGAATTCTTCTGGGAACCCCATTTAAGCATTGAGGCATAATAATTGCTCTGGGCCAAAAGTCCGTATCTGACTGCGCCAGCCGCCAACTCCCCGTTTTTCAGCGCCTTAACCGCCTGTTCTTTCCCGGAGGACGAGGATGCCTTGCCCGCAGCTTCGGAGAAGAGACGAAGGCTTTTCAGGATATTAAGCTGGCCCTGCTTCAGCAGCGGAGATTCGTCGAAGATGGAGTCCTGTGTCACTTGCGAGTAAGCGCTATTTGCGGAATTGCGGAGATTTTTGAGTATTTCCGTACGATCAGCGCCGCTTCCGCGTACCAAAAGGTCAACCTGCTCGTTCCAATTGCGCTTGAATTCCCGATATGGCGAAAATACGTTATGATAGAACGTAACGAGATCCGTTTGGCGGTAATAAGCGAAGGATTCCGAGGATTGTCCATCGGCGTTCAGTTTCTCATATTTGGCCTCAACCTTGTCGGCGCCAACCTTCACTCCGGTGAAAAAGACAGCAAAGGCAGAGATCAGGCAGAACAAGAATCCAAGGGTGTACAGCATCGGCTTGCTGGATGAACGGTGATTCATAAAAACGGCTCCTTTTTCTATGAGGATTGAATTGGATATGAATGCTAGGATTTGAAATATTTTAAGAACAGGTAGGTAATGAATGAAAAAATTTAAATTCAGCGACATAAAAGTACAAAAAGCATCACCGGAGCAGTTAACCGACCGGCTGCTTTTAATTAATCTTTATGTTACACAGGGCCTTACTCTTATTATCGGTTTGATCTGGGTATTATTTCAGAAAAGAAATCCTTTTCACGTGCTAAATTTTCCCGAAAGCATCAATTTTGCCGCCTGGGGACTAGGTCTCGCGGTCATTATGCTGATCGTGGACTTTGTGTTAACCTATATTGTCCCTGAACAAACCATGAATGATGGAGGGATCAACGAGCTGTTGTTCCGCAAACGGCCGCTTTGGCATATCGTGCTGATCGCCGCCATCGTGTCCATTTGCGAAGAGCTGCTGTTCCGGGGCGCCATACAGTTTGCTTTTGGGCCGTATTGGACAAGCATACTGTTTGCAATAATCCATGTGCGTTACTTAAGGCACTGGATTCCAACAGGCTGGGTATTTGCCAGCAGTTACGGCCTCGGGCTTATCTACATCTATTCCGGTACGATCTGGGCGCCTATTTTATGTCATTTCATCATCGACCTGTTCTCAGGACTGGTGATCCGCTACAGGAGGGAGTCATGAGTGAGGAGCTCAGCCGGGTGAAGTCCCGCCAGAACAAGAGAAACCGCGGGGACATGTCCGGTGTCAAAACAAGCAAGCCGCGCAAAGCGGAAGCTTCTTCTCCAAGGAAAAAAGAATCACCCTCACAAGCCCTGTCCCGGTCGCGAAAAAACAATACGGAGGGCGGAAAGTCCCCAGCGGTAAGGCAGAAGGCCGGAACCGCACGGGGCGGGAGAAGAGCGGATCGGCCCAAACCAGGAGAAGAAGAGGAGCAATCCCCTCCATCCCGTTCCGCGACCTATCGTTCGGAACGGATCAGGCTCAGCAAGCTGTTCGTGAATTCACTGAATGTTCTGTTTATGCTGCTGCTGATCTTTCTGGTCTGGTGGGGGATAAAGGGAGCACCGCCGCTTAGGACGCTGTGGTAGCGGGCTTGGCCGGTCTGCTTCAGCATACGATAATCAGGTAAAAGGCCCCGCTCATCCCTCGCGGGATGGGTCGGGGCCTTTATTCCGTTAATTCCGGCTTACCGCATTTTCAGCTCGATACTGCGCGGATCGGCGAAGCCGTAGCCCTTGCTCGTAAGCGTCGTCAGCAGTTTATCCAGCGCCTCGGCCGTCCACGGCAGTTCGTGCATCAGGATATTGCTGCCGGGATGGAGCTGATCGGTAACGTTCTTGATCAGCTTTTCCGTCTTGCCTGTGTCCTTTTCCTTCATCGTCCAATCAAGGGAGCCGTTCGACCAGGTCATGTACAGCATTCCGTTCTCCGCAGCGATCTTTCTGCCGACATCTCCGCCCGCCCCATGGGGAGGCCGGAAGAATACCGGCGTTTCTCCAGTGACTTCCTTTACAATTCTTTGCACATCTTCAATTTGTTTCTTGACGGCGGTGTACGGCTTATCTTTGAGAACGATATGATCCCAGCTATGATTGCCGATGATTCCGCCGCGTTCCTGAATCAGCTTCAGCAGCTCCGGGTGCTCCTTGATGCGGTACCCGTTGACGAAGAAGATCGCTTTGGCTTTATGTTTATCCAGCGTGTCGAAGATTAAATTGATCAGCTTTGCTTCCTTAGGTCCGTCGTCGAACGTCAGCAGTACGACCTTTTTGTTCGTGCTCTCTTCATTGGGCTTAATATCGTAATTCTTGTTCATGTGGTACAGCAGCGGTACTTGAGCTTCCGTTCCGCTTCCGGCCTGTTCCTCCTGATTTGCGCCGCCGTTAACCGATCCGGCAGCCTGCGAGGCGGAAGCTTCCGGCGATGCAGCAGGACCCTTACTGCCGACGGCAGCAGAAGGCTGTATGGAGGGACTTGCTGTAGACGTTCCGGGCAGGGCCGCTGAAGATGAAGCATTTGAGCTTGGCGCAGCCGTCTTTCCGCCATCCGGAGCCGTGTTCTCCGTACTGCTGCACGATGTCAGCAGAAAGGCGGCAAGCAGCAGCGCAGCTGTCTGTTTACCCACTTATTTCAACTCGCTTTCGTGTGATTAAGCTGTATGAGGCGGAAATCTTCTGCGAACACTAGAGATGATTTTATCATACAAGGAGGTAATAAATGTGAAGACTTCGTCATTTTTTTTCGGGGTAATGCTGGGCGCCGCCGCCAGTATGCTTATGTCCAAGAACCGGAACATGTTGATGCCGATGCTCGGTCAATCCGGGGCCGCCGAAAAAGCCAAAAATAAAATTATTAACATGGCGACAACAGGCTTCGGGAGTACTTCCGCAAATCAGCAGCCGGCCAAAACGGAAAGCTCCGGATCGGATGGAAATAAGACCGCTTCGCCTATCCGTTCCAAAGAAGCCAGCCTGAGCATGCTTAAGGATTTTATCCGCAGCAATCCCGATGTCAAACACGACGTGGAAAAAATCCTCAAAGAAACCCATACAGCCGTACCGGGCTTGTAACCGCAGCAAAGGCCAAAAGAATCATTTTGGAGCTCCCTTTTCTCCAGGATGATTCTTTTTTAGTTAGGAAGAAGCGCTCCCCTACTTTTGAAAATGTTGCTTTTCCCGCTTATAATATATTTACGTGCATTTATCCCGCCAAAATGGTAACATACATACATATCAATCACCATAATAACCATTTTTGGCTCATTACTCGGGACTCATCATACACTATAATAAATGTGAGCTTTCAAAAGGAGGATCCTGTCATGAGAATAGAGCGTTTAAGTCAAGATAAGATACGGATTTTCCTCACTTTTGACGATCTGAGCGAGCGGGGAATCCAGAAGGAAGATATGTGGCAGGAAGTCCCCAAAGTTCATGACCTTTTTACGGAAATGATGGACCAGGCATATAATGAACTCGGATTTGACGCAACCGGTCCTCTTGCCGTGGAAGTGTTCGCTCTGCCTGCACAAGGCATGGTCGTCATCGTCACCCGGGGCAAATACGATCATCAGTACGGTTCGTCAGGTGAAGAAGAATTGCCGGATGAGATTTACGAAATGGAAGTCACCCTTGAACAGGCGGACTCCATTGTCTACGCTTTCCGCGATTTTGAAGTTGTGGTTGAAGCGGCTCATGTGCTCATCGGCAATATTACTTCCGCAGGCAAGCTGTACTCTTATCAGGATAAATGGTACCTCTATTTCGATCCGAAAGAATTTGAGGAACCCGCACTGTCAGCGCTTGTCGCCGTACTCGCGGAATTCGGCGATTCATCTCCGGTGACCGAGGCGGTACTGAACGAATATGGCAAGACGGTTATGGCGGAGAACGCCGTTCAGCAGCTTTGCGCCTTTTTCAAACGCCAGGAATAATAAGGAAGGGGTGGAACTTTGGAGACCCTTTACCTGTTGTTACGACGACGCCGGCTGGTCCTGCCTTTTTCATAGGGGATAGGCCGGCTATTCTTTTATTTTGACAAGCGGGGAGGTACGTTCGGTGCTTTTGTTATCGGTGGTTTCGTCGGCAGTGGCACCGGGGCTTGCTCTGCTGATTTATTTTTACCTGAAGGACAAGTATGACCAGGAGCCGCTCCATATGGTGCTTAAAGTTTTTTTGCTGGGCCTGCTGATCGTCTTTCCGGTCATGATTATTCAGAGAGGACTGACGCTGGGGCTGGATACGGGTCCTTACACGGAATCATTTCTAATCTCCGCCGGAGTGGAAGAGTGCTTGAAATGGTTTGTGATGTATCACATCATCTACAATCATACCGAGTTCGACGAACCGTATGACGGCATACTCTATGCCGTGGCGATTTCGCTTGGTTTTGCGACGATTGAGAATGTGATGTACGCCTGGTACAGCCATGCTTCGCTTGGCTCCATGTTTCTTCGAGCGCTTCTTCCGGTATCGGGGCATGCCATGTTCGGTGTTGTGATGGGGTATCACCTTGGCAGAGCCAAATTCTCGAAGGGGGGCAGAAGGCGCGGCATCCTTATCGTATCGCTGCTTCTTCCTTGGATTTGGCACGGAATTTACGATTTTATTTTGAACACGATGGCAAACTATTGGATTTGGTATATCGTGCCGTTAATGGCCTTCTTATGGTATGGAGGCATGATTAAAGTGGCGCGCGCCAACAGCCTTTCGCCTTTTCGCCTGCTGAAACGGGAGGAAGAGGTTAATCTATAGTGCAGATGGAGACACTGTTACGGGCAGATCTTCCACAGGGAAGATTAGACTGTAAAGCGAGGTGTCTTTTTTTGCGTGTAAAGGTGCGAATCGTGTGCAAGCAGTGCGGGGAAAGCTATATTCTGCGCGGCATAAAATATCATGGGATTATCCAGACGGGCTTCAAGCAATGTCTATGCAACTGCACCGAAGGATTTCTGATTGAAGAGCAGGTCTAATAAGGCGCTGCTCTTTTTTGCTCTCATGTACACTTCCCATACCGATTCTCTTTGCGGCTGGTGCATAAGACTTCTTTACTTTAGTCAAACTAACGGCAATAAGCTACCAGAAGGGAGTCTTCAAGGCATATGTACAAAAGAATGAGTGCCGTATTGTTTCCGTTAACTTTGATTCTGCTCATCGGGGCGCTTGTGTGGGGCTATCAGGAGAATCAAGAGAAGAACGCGGTTTTGCTGAAAGCGGAAAATCAATACCAGCGGTCCTTCCATGATCTGTCTTATCATATGGAGCGGCTGCATGGCGAATTGGGCAACGTGCTTGCCGTCAGCTCGACCTCCGATGGAATGCACCGCAAGTCTCTAACGAATGTGTGGCGGATAACCAGCCAGGCGCAGAGCGAGATCAACCAGCTCCCGCTGACCCTGCTGCCTTTCAGCAAGACGGAGGAATTCCTCTCCAAGATCTCCAACTTCTCGTACAAGGCGGCAGTGCGCGACTACAAAACTAAGCCTATATCCGATGGGGAAATGAAAAATCTGAAGGCTTTGTATAAAAACTCCGGCGAAATTTCGAAGAATCTTCAGGAGGTACAACACAAGGTCATTACGAATCACCTGCGGTGGATGGATGTTGAGTCGGCGCTGGCAACGGAGAAAAAAGCCGAGGACAACACGATCATCGACGGTTTCAAAACAGTGGATAAAAGGGTGAGCGCCTATCCGGAGCTGAATTGGGGGCCATCCGTGGCCAGCGTTTACAATAAACGTGCCGTCAAAAAGCTGAACGGTCCTCCCGTCTCCCCTGAAGATATCCGCCGCAAGGCGCTGAAGTATGCGGATCTCGGCAGCGGAGCCAAAGTACACGTTACCGAGAACGGAAAAGGCACGGAATGGGAATCGTATACGGCGACGGTAAGCGGAGCAAATGAAATAGTGAGCATGGATTTCACAAAAAAAGGCGGGCTGCTGATTTCTTATCACAATGACCGCGAGGTTGGCGCCCCGAAGGTATCCATGGATGATGCCGTTGTGAAAGCCGGAGAATTCCTGAAACGCAAAGGGTACTCGAACATGACGCCCGTCAGCGCCGACCGTTACGGAAATATGGGCAATTTCACTTTTGTGACGAAGCAGAACGGCGTGCTGATCTATCCTGAAAAAATAACGGTGCGCGTCGGACTCGACAACGGCCATGCCACCGGTTTTCAGTCCAGCGATTATGTCAATGAGCATCAGGAGAAGAACCGCAAAATTACGAAGCCCCGAATGAGTCTTGCCGAAGTGCGGAAAAAGCTTAACCCGGATCTCCGGGAGACCTATAACCGCCTCGCCTTGATTGAGAATGACGAGGGTCAGGAAGTGCTCACTTACGAATTTGGCGGCCGGATTAACGGTTCCAAGTATCGCCTATATCTGAATGCAGACACCGGTATCGAAGAATCGGTTGAAGAGATCCGGACCCCTTCCGGCGCCCAGAAGAAATAACAACTTTGAAGAGTTTTAATTAGATGCAAAATGAAGGCTGTCCGCTTGCGGATGGCCTTTTTCATGTGATAATGGATATGGACCCCGGTATCCCTGAATGGATTGACACTGAAGCGTCCCCGTAATATTTTCTCACCCAGCCGCCGCATCACATGGTATAATCGCCAGTAGAATATCTTACTAATTTCAATGGCGGTGACATGTTTGTATCCCAAAATTAACGACCAACTGTTCATCCAGGTAGCATCCAGCGACGCCTTCGAATCGGAAATCGAATACCGGTCCAGAATAACTGAACTGGAGGATGAAGCATTTCTGATAGAAATTCCGATGCAGGAAAGCAGCGGACGCCTTAAGAAACTGTATATCGGGGATGAGCTGTCGGTTTATTTTATGAGCGAGGGCGGAATCAAGAATTATTTTTATACGCATGTGCTCGGTTTCAAGGAAGACGTCATCCGAATGGTGCGGGTGCACAAGCCGGCGAAGGATGAGGTTCTGAAAATACAAAGACGAAGCTTCCTGCGTGTCAGCGCAGAGCTGGAGCTGGCTGTCAGAACAGCGGCGGGCATTCGCTTTCTCGTTCGGACCGAAGATATCGGCGGCGGCGGAACTTCATTTTGGACGGATGTAAGCGTTCCGCTTGAAGTGGGGGATCGGCTGGAGTGCTGGCTTCTTATCCCTTACCGTAACGGATCGAACGAACATGCTTACTTCGAAGCCGAGGTGGTGCGGATGAAAGAGCTCGATAACGGTCGGAGTGTGGCCATGCTCAAGTTCGTTAACATCTTGGATGGCGAACGTCAGAAAATTATCCGCTTCTGCTTCGAGCGGCAGTTTGATTTCCGCAACCGTTAAAGCGAGTCTGCCATTAGTTTCACGCGGGATTCGTGCAAAGAGCTCTAAAATACACTGAATTTTGCTGCCATTCCCCGATTTGTGCGCTGTATTTTGAGTCTATGCGATTTTGCACTGCTGTACAAACTGTGGTATAATTTTATAAGTCGCAGGCAATGCCTGCTTTTTTCTTGAAGATATCAGAAAGTATGAATTTATGTTCGTGCTTTCCGGTGTGTCAAGTGGATCAACCGCCAAGCGCGGTCTTGGCATTATGCCTGAGGAGGAATGCCCCTTTGGTTAGGCAGGGGACACATATCGCTGACAAAATTAACGTCGCTATCGACGGACCTGCCGGGGCGGGCAAGAGTACAGTAGCCCGAATGGTAGCACAGAAGCTTTCTTACATTTATGTCGATACGGGAGCCATGTACCGGGCGGTGACCTGGTATATGATCCGCAAAGACATTATGCCGGATGATCATGATAACGTGCTTCAAACAGTACGAAATATGGTGATTGAATTAATACCCGGAGAAGATGTGCAGAAAGTGATAATCAACGGGGAAGACGCGACTCCCCATATCCGCAGTCTGCAGGTCAGCGGCATGGTATCGCAGTATGCCAAGATTGAGTCCATCCGAACAAGGCTGAGCCAGCTGCAGCGCGAGATGGCGATTGGCAAAGGGGTCGTAATGGACGGCCGCGATATCGGCACAACCGTACTGCCGGATGCCGAAGTGAAAGTTTTCATGACGGCAAGCGTGGAGGAGCGGGCGCTCCGCCGCTACAAGGAGCTGAAGGATGCGGAACAGGTGACTCTGGAGCAGCTTGAGAACGATATTGCGCAGCGCGACCTTCTTGATCAGAATCGGGAAATTTCGCCGCTTCGGCGCGCGGATGACAGCATTTTGCTCGATACGACGTCGATGGATATCGAACAGGTTGTGGAGACAATCGTGTCCCACTGCAGATCTTATGCCCGCGGGGAGAGAAATCATTAATGATTTATGTCATTTGCCGAGGATTGCTTCGCTTGATTTATTCCGTTCTGTTTCCGCTAAAGACGGTGGGAATGGAGAATATTCCGAAAGAGGGCGGAGTGCTGCTCTGCGGCAACCACATCAGCAACCTTGATCCCATGACAATGGGTATTAAGCTGGAGCGCAAAGTGAACTACATGGCCAAGGCGGAGCTGTTCAACGTTCCGGTTCTCGGCTGGCTGGTCAGACAGCTTGGCGCTTTTCCGGTTAAACGCGGCGGCGTAAGCAAGGAATCCATTAAAACGGCGCTTAATTTACTCCGCAGTGGTCAGGTAATGGGTATTTTCCCGGAAGGGACGCGGAACAGCGATGCTGGAATTGCCAAAAAGGGAGCGGCAACCTTTGCCCTCCGCAGCGGCGCGGCAGTTGTTCCAGCGGCGATAACCGGCCATTACAAGCCATTTCGCCGGATGGTCGTCGTTTACGGCGCTCCGATTGATCTGAGCGAATATGCCGCAGGCGGCAGCGATTCGGCTGAAGCGGTTACCGATCTTATCATGGCCCGGATTCGCGAGATGCTGGAAACCGGCAAGCCAAGCGGGAAATAAAGCGGCATAGCCGTTATTATTTGGAACATAATAGGATAAGTAACATCTATAGCGGGGCATTTGTTAAAGATGTATGTTTTGAACCCTGCTCTAGTGCGGGTTTAAATAAATGGGGTTTTGAATCGAGGAGGGTAATCACATGTCTGAAGAAATAAGAAATCAGGAAGCTGCGGAGAACAACGAATCCGTAGAGGCGGTAGATTCCGCTGCTAGCAATCAAGAGGAAATCGCAAGCCAGGATGCGCTGGAGCAAATCATTTCCTTGAAAAAAGGCGACACCGTGAAAGGAACGATCGTCAAAATCGAAGATAACCAAGCTTATGTGAGCATTGGATATAAATATGACGGCGTCATTCCGATTCGCGAATTGTCTTCCGTTCAACTCGACAATGCCGCTTCGGCTGTTGAAGTCGGACAAGAAGTGGAGTGCAAGGTTGTCAGCATCAACGACAACAAGGAAAGCCTTGTTCTTTCCAAACGCGCAGTGGACAGCGAGAAATCCTGGGACGACCTGGAGAAATACTACAATTCTCAAGAGTCTTTCGAAGTCACCGTGGCCGACGTTGTCAAAGGCGGTCTGGTTGCCGACGTGGGCGCCCGCGGATTTATCCCTGCTTCCATGGTTGAGCGTCATTTCGTTGAAGATTTCAGCGATTACAAAGGACGTACGCTTCGCGTAAAAGTGAAAGAGCTTGACCGTGAGAACGGAAAGGTTATTCTCTCCGCGAAGGAAGTGCTCGAAGAGGAATTCGAAGCTAACAAGCAAAGAATTATGGCTGAGCTCACCGAAGGCGAAATCATCGAAGGTACGGTACAGCGTCTGACTCAATTCGGCGCGTTTGTCGATGTGGGCGGCGTTGATGGACTCGTTCACGTCTCCGAAATCGCTTGGAGCCATGTCGACAAACCTTCCGATGTGATTTCCGAAGGCGACAAGGTTCGTGTAAAAGTGCTGAAAGTCGATCCGGAAAAAGGCAAAATCAGCCTGAGTATCAAAGCGGCAACGCCTGGTCCTTGGGACACGGCTTCCGACAAAATCCATATCGGCGATGTGGTAACCGGCGAAGTAAAACGTCTTGTCAACTTCGGCGCGTTCGTTGAACTCTTCCCTGGCGTAGAGGGTCTTGTGCATATCTCGCAAATTTCCCATAAGCATATCGGCACACCGCATGAAGTGCTTAAGGAAGGACAGGAAGTTCAAGTGAAGGTACTGGATTTCAATCCGTCCGAGAAGCGCGTCTCCTTAAGCATTAAGGAAACGGAAGAAGCTCCGGCGCCTGCTGCCAAGCCGGAAAGAAGCAGAGACCGTGCTCCTAAAGAAGTGCTCGACAACCCCAATGTTTCGCTTAGCAACCAAGGACTCAGCTTTACGCTGGCCGAACGTTTCGGCGACAAGCTGGACAAATTCAAGGGGAAATAATTCCTTTTTTTGTCTGACATAATGGGTATACTAATCGGCGAACCCTTTTATAAGAGGGTTCGCCGATTGTGTTTTTAGGCGTTAGCCAAGTGAAGGCTTTTTTGCTATGATGGGAAACGTAAGGCAGACAGGAGGAATGAAATATGGCAAGACCCGTTGTGGCCATCGTAGGAAGGCCCAATGTAGGGAAATCAACGATTTTTAACCGGCTAATCGGTGACCGGCTGGCTATTGTAGAGGATAAACCCGGAATCACCCGCGACCGGATATATGGGGTATCGGAATGGAACGGCAAGGCGTTCAGCGTAATTGATACGGGTGGCATCGAGATCGATGGTGAGGATATGATTCTGAAATCCATCCGTATTCAGGCGGAGCTGGCGATCGAAGAAGCGGATCTTATCGTATTTATGTGTGAAGCGAAGAGCGGACTGACCAATGCGGATGAAGAAGTGGCTCAGCTGCTGTTCCGGTCAGGCAAGCCGGTCGTACTCGCAATCAACAAAGTGGACAATATGAAGCGGGCTGAGGATATCTATGAATTCTACAGCCTAGGTTTCGGAGATCCGATCGGCATCTCCGGCAGCCACGGCACGGGAATCGGCGATTTGCTGGATGAGGTTACGGAGCGGCTTCCGGAGCCGCAGGACGAGGAATACGACGAGGATGTGATCCGCGTTGCGTTGATCGGCCGCCCAAATGTGGGCAAATCGTCCTTGGTTAATGCGATTCTCGGCGAGGAACGCGTTATTGTCAGCGATGTTGCGGGAACGACCCGCGATGCAATCGATACGCCGTTTGAACGTGACGGACAACGCTATGTGCTGATCGATACCGCCGGGATGCGCAAGCGCGGCAAAGTGTATGAAACGACGGAGAAATACAGCGTTATGCGCGCCATGCGGGCCATTGAACGAGCGGATGTCGTGCTCGTCGTTATTAACGGTGAAGAGGGCATCATCGATCAGGATAAGCATATCGCCGGTTACGCGCATGACGCCGGCAAGGCATCGATGTTCGTGGTCAATAAGTGGGATGTTGTCGAGAAGGACGATAAGACGATGCAGCAATTCGAGAACAAGATCCGCGACCATTTCTTGTTCATGACTTATGCGCCGGTTGTCTTCCTGTCCGCGCTGACGAAACAGCGCCTGCATAAGCTGTTGCCTATTGTGCAGCATGTCGCGCAGCAGCATTCCCTGCGCATCGCGACACATCTTCTCAACGATGTTGTCTCGGATGCCGTCGCGATCAATCCGCCGCCGACCGATAAGGGACGCCGTCTGCGTATCAATTATGTGACTCAGGTGGCCGTGAAGCCGCCGACGATTGTGGTGTTCGTCAACGATCCTTCGCTGATGCACTTCTCCTATGAACGTTACCTGGAGAATAAAATCCGCGGTGCGTTTGATTTTGAGGGGACGCCGATCCGAATCTTTACACGGCGCAAATCCGACGATGAATAGGGGAGAAGAAGCGTGGCGTTTGAAATCGTAGTAATTGTTGTTAGTTATCTGCTTGGCTCCGTCAGCTTTAGCGTGCTGCTGGCAAGGCTGATTAAGGGCATTGATATCCGCCATTACGGCAGCGGTAACGCGGGAGCAACCAACACACTGCGGGTTCTTGGAACAGGACCTGCCATACTGGTGCTTGCTCTGGACGTGCTTAAAGGCATTGCCGCCGTTTGGCTCGGGGTATGGGCAGGCGGATGGGGAGGCTGGGTCTCCGTCGCATGCGGTATTGCGGCGATTATCGGGCACAACTGGCCGCTTTACTTTCATTTCAAAGGCGGGAAAGGCATCGCGACGACGATTGGTGTCATGGCGACAGTAGCCTTTTTTCCCGCGCTTTACGCAGGAATTATCGCTATTCTGTCCATCGTTGTCACCCGTTACGTCTCGCTCGGGTCCCTTCTGTTCGTTGCATTGACGCCGGTGTTCCTGCTGTTCACCGGGTTTACATATCCGGTTCTGTGGACCAGCCTGATCATCGCTGTCTTTGCATTCTGGCGGCACCGGACGAATATAATTAAAATTGCGCAGCGGCGCGAGAATAAAATCGGCTCCAAGTCCAAAGGAGGGAAGCGCGTTGTCTGACAAAGTCGCCGTACTCGTCGCGGGCAGTTGGGGAACAGCGCTGGCAAGCGTTCTGGCGGCGAACCATCCAAAGGTCTATCTATGGACGCGGAACGCATCCCAGTCGGAGGAGATCAACGCCAGGCATACGAACGAGCGTTATTTGCCGGGAGCGGTTCTTCCCGAGAACATTACCGCGACAACCGATATGGCAGAGGCTGTGACGGACGCCAAAGCGGTCGTCATCGTGGCTCCTTCATCGGGCATGCGTCAGGTCGCCCGCAGTTTGAAGACTCACTGGAAGGAAGAGATGCTCTGCGTCCATGCGACCAAAGGCTTTGAGACAGAGAGCATGAAACGGATGTCCACGGTTATATCCGAGGAGCTTGGCTGTAATGAAGACCGTATCGTTGTCCTCTCCGGCCCGAGCCATGCGGAGGAGGTCGTCCGCCATTGTCCGACAACGGTCGTCGTCGCATCGCTGGATGAGAAAGCCGCGATACGGGCTCAGGATTTGTTCATGAACAATGACTTCCGTGTATACACAAATCGCGATATGCTTGGCGTGGAGTTGGCTGGAGCGCTCAAGAACATCATTGCACTCGGCGCGGGAATGTCCGACGGCCTCGGTTACGGCGATAACGCCAAGGCGGCGCTGATTACCCGGGGCATCGCGGAAATCTCCCGCGTAGGTGTAGAGCTTGGGGCGAACCCTCTGACATTCGCCGGTCTCGCCGGAATCGGCGACCTGGTCGTAACGGCGACAAGCAAGCACAGCCGCAACTGGCGGGCAGGCTCGCTGCTCGGACAGGGCAAGCCGCTGGATGAGGTGCTGGGTTCGATGGGCATGGTGGTAGAAGGCATACGCACAACCCAGGCAGCCTACGCAATCTCCGCCAAATTGGGCGTACAAATGCCGATTACGGACCAGATTTATCATGTGCTGTTCCTTGGCCGGAGTCCGCGGGAAGCGGTCGAAGCGCTTATGGGACGCGATCCGAAAGCCGAACTCGAGTCCATCTCCCAGGAAACATGGGAGCAATGGCATACATGAAGTAACCTTGGAGAGCCCTCACCT
The DNA here is from genome assembly GCF_000993825.1 of Paenibacillus durus ATCC 35681. Taxonomy (NCBI): domain Bacteria; kingdom Bacillati; phylum Bacillota; class Bacilli; order Caryophanales; family Paenibacillaceae; genus Paenibacillus; species Paenibacillus durus. The sequence goes on along the minus strand of NZ_CP011114.1, from coordinate 2,891,812 downwards.
TTTACCGGATTTCCTCATATGCTGTATCGGGGATTGACGGAGGAGGGATGACAAATGAGCCGAAATTTTTCCAAGGACGCCTTGAACGCCATCAATAAAAAGGCGGGCAAAAACATCTCGGAAGGCGCCGTTAAAAGGCTGGCCGGTACGGTAAAGCCGGGGACGCTGCAAAGTGAAGCCCAGCTCCGCCAATTGATCAAGCAGGTATCAGCGATGGCCAATGTGCCGGTCAGCGAAGCTACGATTAAGGAAATTATCAGTGCTGTGAAGAAGACCGGAGCGAATCCGAGCAGCATTGAAACCTTAATGAAAATGATGCTAAAAAAATAGGAGTATTCTTCCCGAAAAGAGCAAAAGAACCAACGCGGTTCCGATGCTCTTTTTTTTGTAATCGTGTTATAATATGCCTATAATATCCAGTTGAAAGGAGGCCTGCGAATGGACCCGATGACCAAAATGTGGATGTCCCTGATTTCCATTTTGATAATGGGTCTGTCCGTATTTCTGATTACGTTTGCCCGTAGCAGGACGAAAGGCATGCTCCGCGGAGTGTTGTCCGTCATCGCTTTTGTCATCATGCTAATCGGATTGCTTGGCGGCATGGCCTCAATTATGTAAGCCGTTACATATAACTGCTGCGGTAAGACGGAAGGAACGGTCCGCATAATTGAACAAAGGCTGCAGCGCTGGTCTGCCAGGCCATACTGGAAGTAACAGGTAACCTCTCAACGTCGAACTGAACATATTTCTGATTGAATCGTAGCACGATTTTTGAAGGAATGGGGCGTGAAGGAATGTTAGCCGGTGATACTATGCCTCAGGGGCTGCGCAAGGCTCTTGTACAGGTTGCTGATGCATTATGCTTTCGGGAAGAGAAAGACCCGCCGTTATGTCTCCTGGGAGGAAGCTGCGGGCTGCTTCTGCACGATGTGCCGCTTGCGGCGCCTCCTCGCGATATCGATCTGTACGCGGACCTGGAGGCTGTGGACAGGCTCCATTCCGCTCTTGGACGATATGCTTGCGGGAAACCGGCCGAAGACTCGAGCTGCGGATGCTTTTCGCTAATTGGTCATTACCGGCTGGATGATTATCATTTGGAACTCGTATGCGGGTTTAAAGTATGCAGCGGTCCATCGAAGTACAATGTGGAGACCTGCCTTCTGCAGGCGGGAGCGCCCGCCAAGGATTATCCCGGCATCGGAAGGCTGCGGCTTATGCCTTTGGCCCATGAATTTGTATTCAATGTGCTACGCGGACGGAGAGACCGTTATGAGGCGATCGCCTCTGTCATGAGGAGAAATTTACCTGCTCACCTGCCGCTGGTTCAAACGCTGATCCGGCGCAATTCGCTGGAGCTTACCCATATTGGGCTGCTTGGGGAGCTGCTGGGGGTAACCGCGCTCTGTTCATAATATTGCTGTTCGTACTTGGAGCGCTAAGAGGAGGATACTGACATCGATGAAGACGCATAGAGGATATAAGGTTGTTTTCTTGCCGGAGGGGCGGCAGACCGAAATTGCCGGGGGCGCATCGCTGCTCACAGCAGCGCGCAAGGCGGGCGTTAAAATAGCTTCCCGCTGCGACGGGAAAGCCGGCTGCCTCATGTGCAAGGTCAAGGTTGAGGATGAGACTGCGGGCGGGGTTAAGCCTCCTGGAGATATCGAACGGCGCAAACTGGGCAGCCAGCTTAGCGATGGCGTCCGTCTCGCCTGTCAGGCGATTGTGCAGGGAGACATTCGTGTGACCATTCCCGAAGACCCTTTGAAAGCTGCCGTGAGGCGCAGGCTGGAAGAGGCGCGGCGCGGCCGCGAGGATGAATTGTGGTAAGTATGCCGAAGGAGAGGCCGTCAAGCCGGGCAGGAGTCATTCGAGGAGTCATTCTGCCGCCATTACGTTCTGCGGGCGTGCTGGGAACGATAGTCCTTACTCTCTTCCTGTCCGGCTGCCTGTATACCGGCAGGGAGGAAGGAAAGACCGCCGTCAGCTACCGTGAAAGTGTGAGCCGGGTTCAGTCGGCTGTCGACGATTTCTACAAGGAGGAGGGCGTGCTTCCAATCTTGAACGCGGACGGGGCCACCCCAAGGTTCGAGAAATTTCGGATAGATCTGGACAAGCTGAACAAAAAGGGTTATTTGGACGATATTCCGGCAGCGGCCTTCGAAAAGGGAGGCAGCGCCTATTTTTTGCTGCTGGATGAGGAGAGAGATCCGACGGTTAAGGTGATGGATCTGGTTACGGTTCAGGCAGTGAACGATGTCCAGCGGAAGGTGAATCTGTACCGCTCGGCCCATAACGGAGAGCTGCCCGCCGCCGGAGAAATGTATCCAGGTCTGTACAAGATCGACGGCAAGAAGGCAGGAACGGAATGGATAAAGCTAGCAAGCGTGTACTCCGGCCAGGAGATGGATTTTATTATGGATAAGTCCGGTGGTGTATACGCCGATTACGCATTCGACATTATGGCTGTGATAGACAAGACGGGAGTGCAGCCGGCCGCAGGCGAGGATCTGCGCCCGCTGCTGCTGGGAAGTTCCTGGTTTGTCCCTGTCAAATCGCTCCCCTATTACTGGGCGGGAGGCCAGCCTGTTCCCCGCACACCATCCAATGGGCAAGGAGCGGAGTAACAAAAATACATGTATCTGCTATGAAAGGGCAGTTGTCCGTGGGATGACTGTCTTTTTGCGTGCGATGAAAGATTAGTAGTTTTGTCCGGTCTATGTTTCTGAAGGGTGTTCTATTTCCGGCGGGATGTTCATATGCATGATGAGAAAGCTTCCGGGCTGCAGTAACGCCTGTCGTACTCTTAAATCTAAGAAACAACCTTTAAATTGCGTGGAAGCAGGTCATAAATCCGCAGCGGATACATATGATGATACTAGTCCAAATGCATGTCCGAGCGTTCGGGGTTTACCGCGGGGCAAAGCTTACGGATCTTACGGACCAAGCTTCAGCCGGGCTGTGAGTTCAGAGTCCGGTTCATGCCGTGAAGGCGATGAACACCGGCGGCAAGCGCGAAGTCGATGCTCTTCAGGCATTTTTTCTTCGGAAGTATATGAGGAGGGGATCTCTTTTGGAAAAAGTGGATATTTTCAAGGACATTGCCGAACGCACCGGCGGGGACATCTATCTGGGAGTCGTCGGCGCGGTCCGCACGGGGAAGTCAACATTTATTAAGCGCTTTATGGAAACGATCGTACTGCCTAACATAACGAGCGAGGCGGACCGCGCGCGTGCTGTGGATGAGCTGCCGCAGAGCGCCGCAGGCAAGACGATTATGACGACCGAACCCAAGTTCGTTCCGAACAACGCGGTACAAATCAAGGTTACCGAGGGGCTTGAGGTTAACGTCAGACTCGTGGATTGTGTCGGCTATGCGGTCGACGGGGCCAAAGGCTACGAGGACGAGAACGGCCCTCGGATGATCTCCACACCCTGGTTCGAAGAGCCGATTCCGTTTCAGGAGGCGGCGGAAATCGGCACCCGGAAAGTAATCCAAGAGCATTCGACGCTTGGCGTCGTCGTCACCACGGACGGCACCGTAGCGGAAATTCCGCGCAGCTCGTACGTAGATTCGGAAGAACGCGTTATTGCGGAACTTAAGGAGGTCGGCAAGCCGTTCGTAGTTGTCATTAACTCCACCCGGCCGAGAAGCGAGGAAACCCAGCAGCTCCGCAGCGAGCTGGCCGCTAAATACGATATTCCGGTCATGTCGCTTAGCGCCGCTACGATGTCCGAGGATGACGTCACCGGCGTGCTGCGTGAAGTATTATATGAATTCCCCGTGCATGAAGTGAATGTCAATCTGCCGAGCTGGGTGATGGTGCTGCCCGAGAATCACTGGCTGCGCAGCAATTACGAGAATTCCGTGCGCGACACGGTTAAGGATATCCGCCGCCTGCGCGATGTAGACCGGCTGGTCTCCCAGTTCACGGAGTATGACTTTATCGACAGAGCCGGACTTAGCGGCATGAATATGGGCCAGGGCGTCGCCGAGATCGACCTGTACGCGCCTGAAGAGCTGTACGACCAGGTGCTGATGGAAGTCGTCGGCGTCGAAATCCGCGGCAAGGATCATCTGCTGCAGCTCATGCAGGAATTCTCCCATGCCAAGCGGGAATACGACCGGTTCGCGGAAGCGCTCGAAATGGTCAAGACGACAGGCTACGGCATCGCCGCGCCTTCACTGGCCGAAATGGCGCTCGACGAGCCGGAGCTGATCCGCCAGGGTACTCGTTTTGGGGTGCGGCTGAAAGCGACGGCTCCGTCTATCCATATGATCCGTGTTGATGTCGAATCAGAATTCTCGCCAATTATCGGTACGGAGAAGCAGAGCGAAGAGCTTGTACGCTATCTGATGCAGGATTTTGAGAAAGACCCGATCAAGATCTGGGAGTCGGATATATTCGGCCGGTCGCTGCACAGCATCGTCCGGGAAGGCATTCAGGGCAAAATCGCCATGATGCCGGACAACGCCCGCTACAAGCTGCAGGAAACGCTGGGCCGCATTATCAACGAAGGGTCCGGCGGATTGATTGCTATTATTCTGTAAGCCTCTCTAAAGGTAAAAAAAATAGCGAAGAAATAAGAGCGGGACGCTAAGGTTCCGCTCTTTTTATGCCGTTTTGGAGATGCAGGAAATCATTTCAGCTTGTTTTTTTCGGAACGCCTTGAAATTATGGATGGCCTGTATTACTATAAATTTGTTGCGCATCCGGGGAAAGATGCCGGCAATGTTTCACTTTACGAAATAATCATGTATATTTTACGTTGAAACGGAAACAGTGAACAATAACGGAGAACTTGCCAGGGAGGTGAGAAGAAATGAATAAATCTGATTTGATCAACCAAGTGACGGAAGCAACCGAACTTCCCAAGAAAGATGTTACCAAAGCAGTAGACGCTGTATTCGAGGCGATTACAGAAGCTTTGCAGGGCGGTGACAAAGTGCAGCTGGTCGGATTTGGAAACTTTGAAGTCCGCGAACGTTCCGCACGCAAAGGCCGCAATCCGCAAACCGGTGAAGAAATCGAAATTCCTTCGAGCAAAGTTCCGGCATTCAAACCGGGCAAGGCGCTTAAAGACGGAATTAAATAATGATTTCTACATAGCCGATTATGACTAAGATTCGCATCAACCATGCCGCCCTTTCAGGCGGCATTTATTTTTAAGTGCGGCAAAGCGATATTTCCGAAGGGAGGACTAGCGATGAGCGAGAGCAAGAACGAAGGCGCCCCGGATGCGGCGGAGAGCGACTATATCGTCGTCAAGGCCAAAGAGAACGGCGTGCAGGTGATCGGGCTGACGAGAGGTCTGGATACCCGCTTTCATCATACCGAGAAGCTCGACAAGGGAGAGGTGCTGATTGCGCAGTTTACCGATCATACCTCGGCGATGAAAATTCGCGGCAAGGCGGAGATCATGACCAAGCACGGACAATTGGAGAGCGGCATCTAAAGCAGCAGGCATAGCCTGCTTTTTTTTGCATATAAAAAAGTATGGGTTTCACGCTTGTTCCAGGTCATCTGTGCGCGTACATTGCTGCTTAGGCGTAAAGGGGGATGAACGATGAACCGGACATGGTGGATTGGAGCGGCGCTGCTGGTTACGGCGGTTTCCGCCGCTTTGCTTCCAAGGATGGAGAGCCTTCATTCTTCCATGCTGGGCGAACATAGGACGGTGGAGACCCTTTCGTCAGCAAAGGACGGAATTATTCTAGGGGACGCCAATTTGGTGGATTCGGTCGGCAGCCTCCCTTTCTCCATGTCCATCGGCAGCGTCGGCTTAGAGGATGGAGTGCTGTCGCTGGATTTGAAGATTACGGACAGCAGGCTTCAGCCTAGTGAGGTATACGCCGATATGGCCAAGGCTTTCCTCTTCGCTTTTCGGGATACGGAAAATATCGATCAGGTTATGCTAAGAATCATTGCGGAGGACAAATGGCTGGGTACAGCCCGTCTGCTGCTGGCAGCGGACGCCAGGCGCCAGGAGCTGTCCGGCGAACTGCTGAGGGAGCTGCAAACGGCCGGCAATCTGCCGCTTCCTGGCCGTCTTAAGGCTGCTTTTCGAATCAGTGAAACGAGCCTCTGGAAAAATCAATTCATTCCTGCCTCATCCGGGTAAAATTAACTAAGAAGACGAGGAACAGCTGGCAGCCCGGTTGTGCGCGACCCAAAAACATGTGATATAATAGACAAGATTGAGACAAGATTGTGAACAAACGATCGGTCATAATTTTTATTGGCTCGGAGGCTGAAATGAAACCGTACCGCATACCGCAAATGGCTAAAACTTATACGGATTACGACATGATTCAGCGGCATACGGATCTGCCGCCATTTCCGGATGCCCGGGTATCATTGTTATATGCATTTTTGAATCATGGCGCCGCGAGGAGACCCGATGCGGAGCTGTGCTCGCTCGTTACTGCGCTCGTGCAGCTTGGACTGGATACCCATGAGTCGATCGATATTCCGGCAGACCCTGCCGGGGAGGATGCTATGCGTTCACGGCAGTTGAAGGTCCTGGCGGGAGATTATTTCAGCAGCTGGTTTTATCATATATTGGCTAAGAGCGGGGAAATAGGGATCGTCGGTTCTTTAAGCGCGGCAATCGCCGATTTTAATGTGCTAAAGGCGCAGCTCTATATCAAGGCGAAAGAGATGATTCTTTCGGCCGAAGCTTACTTGCAGGCCGCAGTGCAGCTGAACATGCGGCTGTTCCTGTCTTTTACCCCGTTGATCGACCGTTCTCTTGCCGAGGCGTGGCCAAATCTGCTGTATGAATTCAGCCGTTGCGAGACGATAGCGCTGGAGTTGAAGCGGGGAGCTTCGACTGCCGAAGCGCTGAATGGCTACTGCTTCTGGCATCTGCTGGAGTCGGCGAATGATGAAGAGAGACGGCAACTCCGGGAACGGAAGCTCGGGCCTAAGGATTGGAAGAAGCTGAAAATGAAGTATAAATGCGAATCCCTGCTGACGGACAAGCTGCATCAGGCGATGGATTCCATTCAGAAGATCTTTCAGGATCTCAGAGACGAAAGCCTCGCCCGTGAGCTGCGGGGAACGCTTGACCGTTTCCATCTGCAGTTGAAAATGTCGGGACAAGCATCGGGGGAGGCATAGGATCTTACATGAATAAGTCAACAGCGGCCGGCGATAACGGGATCAAGCCGAAGGAACAGTTTGTCCATTCCGTATTCGAGAAAATCGCCGGAAAGTACGATACAATGAACGATATACTCAGCTTCCGGCGTCATAAGGCCTGGAGGCGGTTTGCCATGGACAAGATGGCGATGCGCCGCGGGGATACCGCCGTCGATCTGTGCTGCGGCACCTGCGACTGGAGCATCGCGATGGCTGAGAGCAGCGAGACCGGATGCGTCATGGGACTCGATTTCAGCGAGGGTATGCTCGCCGTCGGCCGCCGCAAGGTGGAAGAGCGGGGGCTTGCCGACCGGATCTCGCTGGTACAGGGCAACGCGATGAACCTTCCGTTCGGCGACTGCTCCTTCGATTATGCTACGATCGGCTTCGGTCTGCGCAATGTGCCTGATCCAATCCAAGTGCTTAGTGAAATGAAGCGCGTGGTGAAACCCGGCGGAATGGTTGTCTGCCTGGAATTGTCCAAACCTACGGTCCAGCCTTTCAAAGGCATTTATTATTTCTACCTCACACGGATGCTGCCGCTGCTCGGCAAGCTGTTCGCGAAGAGCTACGAGCAGTACAGATGGCTTCCCGAATCGCTTGCCATGTTTCCGGACCGAAGGCAGCTGGAGCAGATCTTCCGTGAAACCGGTCTGGAACGCGTGAAATCCTTCCCCTTGACTGGAGGCATCGCGGCATTACACATTGGGCTCAAGGAGAATGTGGATGTTTAAGAAAATTGGTATTTTTATGCAAATGATTAAGTTTGAACACACGCTATTCGCCCTTCCGTTCGCATTTATGGGCGCCTTGCTCGGTTCGATGGTGATGTCCGGTTCACTGCCTTCCTGGCGGGATATCGGATGGATTGTTATTGCCATGTTCGGCGCCCGCAGCGCCGCGATGGGACTGAACCGCTTAATTGACCGCGTAAGCGACGCCAAGAATCCGCGGACGGCAGGTAGAGCGATTCCAGCGGGATTGTTGAAGGCGGGAGAAGTGATTGTCTTTGTCGCCTTTTCCTTCTTCCTGTTGTTCTGGGCCGCGTTCAAGCTGAACCCGCTGTCCGCGAAGCTGCTGCCGATTGCGGTGTTCCTGCTTGTGTTTTATTCCTTTACGAAGCGTTTTACTTGGGCCTGCCACCTGATTCTGGGCCTCACGATCGCGCTAGCTCCGCTTGGGGGATGGGTCGCGGTTACCGGCAAGGTGGACTGGACCGCCATGGTGTTTTATTTTACCATCATGTTCTGGACGGCCGGGTTTGACGTTATTTATTCCTGCCAGGATGTGGAGTTCGACAAGAAGGAAGGGCTGCACTCCATTCCGGTCCGCTTTGGTGTTGCGGGAGCGCTTAAGATTGCCAAGGTATTTCATGTATTGACCGGCATAGGCTTCATTTCCTTGCTGTTCATGGCCCATCTGAGCTGGTGGTACATCGCAGGCATGCTGATTGCTTACGCTATTTTGTTCTATGAGCATCATATCGTTTCCCCGAACGATCTGAGCCGTCTGCAAACGGCGTTTTTCACGATGAACGGGGTGCTCAGCATCGTCGTATTCTCTTTTACCTTGATTGACCTGGTGGTGCAGACCAACAAATGAGTAACTCAAGATCGAAGGGCTTTATAGTCGGCATTACGGGAGCCAGCGGCGCGATATACGGTGTTCGCTTAACGGAAACGCTACTGTCCCTGGGACTTGCGGTACATCTTGTTATTAGCAATGCGGGCTGGCGGGTTCTGAAAGAAGAGCTGGGCTGGAACGTCTCGGACCGGGAGGGCGTTCTGAATGAACATTTCAGCGGCCGTCCCGGTTCTCTGCTCTATCACCCCGTCGCGGATATCGGAGCTTCCATCGCGAGCGGCTCCTTCCGGACAGAGGGGATGATCATCATGCCCTGTTCCATGGGAACGCTGTCGGCCGTGGCGAACGGCTCCTCCGACAATCTGATGACCCGCGCCGCAGATGTGATGCTGAAGGAGGGACGTCCGCTGGTGCTCGTTCCCAGGGAGACCCCGCTGCATGCGATACATTTGGAAAATATGCTGAAGCTGTCCCGGCTCGGCGTTCGAATGATTCCGGCCATGCCGGCTTTTTATTTCGGGCCGCAAAGCCTGGATGATTTGGTCAACTTTATGGTCGGGAAGGTGCTGGACAGCTTCGGAATTGATCACGCTTTATTTCGCAGATGGGGGGATTAAGATGAAGAACGGTCCTGCCGTAATCGGCAAAATCAGCTATACCAATTCATGGCCCGTTTTTTTTAACTTTGATCCTTCTGCTCTATCTTTTCCGGCCCGGGTGGTTAGCGAGGTGCCTTCCGTACTGAATCGCGGCATGGCCCTCGGCGATATTGATGTTGGAGCGCTGTCTTCTTTTGCATTTGCCGAAGCGAGCGACAGGCTGCTGGTGCTTCCTGGGCTTTCCGTCAGCTCGGACGGTCCTGTGAGGTCGATTCTGTTGTTCTCGAAGGGAACGGTGGAAGAAGCGGCGAATGGAACGATCGCCGTGACGAACACGTCGGCTACGTCGGTGAACCTGCTGAAAATTTTGCTGGAGAAGGCTGTGGGCGGAAATCCGGAATACATAAGCGCTGAGCCGAATCTGGAAAAGATGATGGAACAGGCGGATGCCTGTCTGCTGATTGGCGATCATGCGATCCGGGCAATGTGGCAAAATAAGAAGTATAGAGTTACCGACCTGGGCGAGATGTGGAAACGGTGGACGGGACTTGGGATGACCTTTGCGGTCTGGGCCGTAAGCCGGAAATCGGCGCTGGATAAACCGGAGGCTGTCGCTGAGATCTGCCAAGCCTTAATCGAGAGCAAGCGGCGGGGACTGCGGAATCTGGCGCCGATTGTCTCGGAGGCCTGTGATCGAATTGGCGGGGACCCCGGATACTGGTCTGGTTATTTCCAGAATTTGTGTTATGATTTTGGAGAAAGGCAGCAGAAAGGATTAAATCTCTATTTCCGCTATGCCAATGAAATGGGGCTGCTGCCGCAGAAGGTGAAGATGGAGTTTTGGAGCGATAATCTGCTGACACGGGTGAAAGAATGAAACGACTGCAAATGTTCGGCCTGCTAACTAAAGATATGGATACTCTTGAGAAGGAACTGTACCGCAGCGTCCAGGGGGATGATCCTCTGCTTACGGAAACGTCACTCCATCTGCTGAAGGCCGGCGGCAAGCGGCTGCGCCCGGTATTTGTGCTCATGGGCGGTAAATTCGGCACATACGATCTGGATAAGCTGAAGCGGGTTGCCGTTCCTCTGGAGCTGATTCACAGCGCTTCCCTTGTCCACGACGATGTCATTGACGATGCCGATACGCGGCGCGGGGAGCCGACCGTCAAGGCCAAATGGGGCGATAAAATCGCAATGTACACGGGCGATTTTATCTATGCTAAGGCTTTGGCCATAACGGCGGAGCTGCCGAACCCGCGCATCCATCAGATTCTATCCAAGGCGATGGTGGAGATGACGATTGGCGAGATGGAGCAGATCCGCGATTTCTTCAACAGCGGACAGAGCGTGCGCCATTATTTGCGGCGCATCCGGCGTAAAACCGCGCTGCTCATTGCCATCAGCTGCCAGCTCGGGGCGCTCGCCGCCGATGCCGAGCCAGAGAAAGCCGGGCTGCTCTACAAGTATGGCTACAATGTAGGGATGGCCTTCCAAATCCGCGACGATCTGCTTGATCTGTCCGGAACGGAGAAGCAGCTCGGCAAACCGCCGGGCAGCGACATGCGGCAGGGGAATATTACGCTGCCGGTCATCTACACCCTGGAGGACGACCGGCTTCGCGGCGCCCTTCTGGATGAATTGGAGCAGATCCGCGAAGGCCGCACGGGAGCTGGCCGCGCCATCGATCTGATTCTATCCGGGGATGGCATCTCCCGTGCGGAGGAATTGGCCACGCGTTACATCGACAAGGCGCTGGCCGCGCTCGATAAGCTGCCGAACAACCGCACAAAAGGCAATTTGCGCGAAATTGCCTATTTTGTAACCGGCAGGGCATACTAATAATGCTGTGCGGTCTGATTTAACAAATTAACAGACAGCGGCGATTTTGGTAAGATAGCTTAATAGACCATCATCTATAAGGGAGAATGGAGAGTGAACCCTATGGAGAGAACGTATTTGATGATCAAGCCTGACGGTGTGCAGCGCGGTCTGATTGGCCGCATAGTAGCCCGTTTTGAGGACAAAGGTTTTAAGCTGGTCGCCGCCAAGCTCATCACGGTAACGGAGGAGCAGGCCAAGCGTCATTATGCGGAGCATGAGGGCAAAGATTTTTTTCCGGAGCTCATCGCGTTTATCACTTCCGGTCCCGTCTTTGCAATGATCTGGGAGGGCGATGACGTGATCGCTCTGTCCAGACTGCTGATCGGGAAGACGAAGGTGAGCGAAGCGCTTCCTGGAACTATCCGCGGGGATTTCGCCAGCCACACCCCTCTCAATCTGATTCACGGTTCCGACTCTCCCGAGAGCGCAGCAAGAGAAATCGCCAACTTTTTTGCTCCCGAGGAACTGAACAAGTATAACAAAGATATTGCGGCCTGGATCTGATCCGGGCAAAAGGACAGGGGTAGATGACAATGATGCCTGAACGCGAAGCGGCGGCAGCGGATCCCGATTACACAGGGTTTATTCAAAATGTCAACAAAAGCACGGGCATCGATCTGTCACAGTACAAGGAAGCCCAGATGAAACGGCGTTTGACGACACTCCGCACGAAGAACGGATACCATACTTTCACTGACTTTTTTGCGGCAATGATGGCTGACAAGGGTCTGTTTTACGAGTTCCTGGACCGGATGACGATTAACGTTTCCGAATTTTGGCGCAATCCGAATCGCTGGGAAGTGCTTCGCGATGTTATTTTGCCTGAGCTCCAGGGAAGCGGCAAAGGGCTGAAGCTGTGGAGCGCCGCTTGTTCCACCGGGGAAGAGCCTTACACACTTGCCATGATTCTTTCCGATAAAAAAATTCTGCGCGAGACCAGCATTCTGGCGACCGATATTGATGAAGGCGCATTAGCCAAGGCCAACAAGGGAATATATCTCGAGCGTTCGCTTAAAGATGTGCCAAAGGACGTGGCCGACCGGTACTTCTCGCCTGAAGGGCTAATGTACAAGGTCAGCGATGAATTGAAGAAAAATATCGACTTCCGCAAGCAGAATCTGCTGCTGGACAAATTTGATACCGGGTTCGATCTTATCGTTTGCCGGAACGTAATGATCTATTTTACGGAGGAAGCCAAGGATAAGCTGTATCGCGAGTTTTCGGCCAGTCTCCGCCCCGGCGGCTATTTGTTCGTAGGAAGCACGGAGCAGATTTTTACACCTTCCAAGTACGGGTTCGAATCTACGGAAACGTTCTTTTACCGCAAAAAATAATGACGCTTCTCCATTGTCTTCCAGTTCGAGGTATACTTTCGGGTGCTTGCAGAGATACTGAATAATAGAGTCAGTATGCCAAGCGAAAGGTCGTAAAGAAATGGATAAAAGCAAGGTAATCGACGCATACCGCCGGGGGTTCATTACGATAAGGGAATGCGGACAAATTCTCGGTATGGAGGATGTTCAGCTTCAGCTTCTGCTTCGGCAGGAGCCGGGCAAAACGTCCTGCCTGCGGCAGAGCCGGCGCGTCGGCGGTTAAAGTCCCGTTCAAGTGCAGCCATACGAAGGCGCCGCCCGCTCCTATAAAATGGAGCCCGGGCGGCGCTTTATTGTTAAAATACAAGATTTATAAGCTGAGCGCTTATCATTTTGTCTTATATTTCTACGAGAAACGGTACCGTCCCTAACAGGACGGTGTAGCCGTTTCTTCTTGTACGCTCAACCAGGACCTCACTTTATGCTGCTGTCTTTATGTAACATTCTTGTCAAAAGTGATTTCCCTATACTATAATGAGCAAAGGTCATAACGGATTTTAGCAGTTTACAGTTTGAAAGCGCGAAGGGGGAACGCAGCATGAGTTTACGTTATTTAACGGCCGGGGAGACGCACGGTCCCCAGCTTACTGCGATTATAGAGGGTATGCCCAGCAATCTTACGCTGGATTTTGAACAGCTTAATTTTCAACTGCAGCGACGTCAAAAAGGTTACGGCCGCGGCCGCCGCATGCAAATTGAGAAAGATACCGCCCAGATTGTCGGCGGAGTGCGCCACGGAGTCACGACCGGAGCTCCAATTGCGCTGGTTGTAGAGAATAACGACTGGACTCACTGGAAGAACATCATGAATGTTGAGCCGATTCCGGGCGCAGACGAGGATAAGCGGCGGGTGAACCGTCCACGTCCGGGGCATGCGGACCTGAACGGGGGGCTTAAATACAATCTGACGGATTTGCGCAATGTCCTGGAGCGCTCCAGCGCCAGGGAGACAGCGGCGCGGGTAGCCTGCGGCGCGGTGGCGCGTCAACTTCTCGAAGCATTCGGAGTGAAGATTGCCGGACAGGTCATCCGGATCGGTGAAATCGAAGCTCCTGCTAATGACCTGCCGATTGACGAACTGATTACCCGCACCGAAGAATCCTCGGTCAGAGTAGTGGATAAAGAAACCGAGAAGAAGATGGAAGCCTACATAGACCAGATCAAGGAAGAAGGCGACTCCATCGGCGGAATCGTGGAATGTATCGTTGAAGGACTTCCGGTCGGCCTTGGCACGCATGTACAAGCCGACCGCAAGCTGGACGGAGCCATCGCCGGAGCGGTTGTGTCCATCAACGCCTTCAAAGGCGTGGAGATCGGGATTGGCTTTGAAGCGGGCAAGCTGCGCGGCTCGAAGGTTCATGACGAGATTCTGTACGATCCGGCCCGAGGATACCACCGGGCAAGCAACCGGCTTGGCGGCTTTGAAGGCGGAATGACGAACGGCATGCAAGTGGTGGTTCGCGGTGTAATGAAGCCGATTCCGACGCTTTACAAGCCTTTGCAGAGCGTGGATATCGATACCAAGGAGCCGTTTACCGCACAGGTGGAGCGCTCCGATGCCTGCGCGGTGCCTGCGGCATGCGTTGTCATGGAGAATGTGGTTGCCTGGGAAATCGCCAAGGCATTCCTGGATAAATTCGGCGGCGATTCCTTGGAAGAAATCAGAGCCAATTATAATAACTATCTCGCCCAATTGGAGAGCTACTGATATGCGGCGGATTCAAGTAGAGTTGGGTCAACGCTCCTATCCGATCGTGATCGGCAGCGGAATATTGGAGGGCATTGCCGGACTATGCGCGGAAGCCGGATTTCCGGTGCGCAGCCCGCTGCTGATCGTCAGCGACAGCGCAGTAGCCCCTCTATATCTGGCTGATCTAGAATCGCGGCTAAAGGCCGGGGGCTATACAGTGGTCAGCCATGTCATTCCGTCGGGAGAAGCGTCGAAGTCCCTGACTGTGTACGAGGAAGTGATGACAACGGCGATCTCTGCCGGGCTAGACCGCAGTTCCGCCGTGCTGGCGCTCGGAGGCGGGGTTGTCGGCGATTTAGCTGGCTTTGTCGCCGCGACCTACATGCGCGGCATCGGCTTTATGCAAATTCCGACGACGATACTGGCACATGACAGCAGCGTCGGCGGCAAGGTGGCGGTGAACCACCCGCTGGCGAAGAATATGATCGGCGCCTTCTATCAGCCGAAAATGGTCGTGTACGACCTGAATACGCTGACGTCGCTTCCTTCGCGCCAGGTGCGATCCGGTCTGGCTGAAGTCGTCAAGCACGGTCTTATCTTGGACCGCGAGTTCGCCTACTGGTGCCGGGACCATGCGTCCGAACTGCTCGCTCTGGAGCCGGAGGCGCTGGGCTATGCGCTGGAGCGCGGCTGCGCGATCAAGGCGGACGTCGTGGGTGAGGATGAAAGAGAGCATGGGCTGCGTGCCATCCTGAACCTGGGCCATACGATTGGACATGCCGTAGAAGCGGTGGGCGGTTATGGAACCTTCCTGCACGGCGAAGCCATCTCCATCGGAATGGTGGGCTCGGCGCTTCTGGCCGCTAAGCTGGGGCGTTCCCGTTCTCTTTACGAAGAGACGGTTTCCTTGCTTGCTGCCCTGGAGCTTCCGACCAGATTGCCGGCGGAATACGGCGAGGAAGACATCATCGAAGCGATGATGCATGACAAGAAATTCAAGGAAGGCCGGATAACGTTCATCGTTCCCGACGAAATTGGAGCCGTCAGCATTGTTGACGGTATCGAGGAGTCCGCGGTACGCGAGGTTATCAGGCAGCTAAAGAAGGAGGGAAGCCCATGGTAAACCGTGGCATTCGCGGAGCGACAACCGTCACTCGCAACGACGAAGCGGAAATACTGCGGGAAACCGTCCTGCTGCTGCGGGAAATGGTTGAGCGCAATGACATTATTGCCGAAGATATTTGCAGTGTGTGGATCACGATGACGACCGATCTGGATGCGACTTTTCCGGCTCGCGCTATTCGGGAAATCGAGGGCTGGGAACTGGTGCCCCTTATGTGCGCGACTGAAATTCCGGTTAAGGGCAGCCTGCCGAAATGCATTCGCCTGATGGTGCAGGTCAACACGGACAAGAGTCAGCGTGAAATCCGCCATGTATACCTGAACGAGGCGCAGAAGCTTCGTCCCGATTTATCCGAAAGCAAATAGCGCGATTATCTGGAAGGTAAATGACAGTTTACCAAGTCCTTGCCAAGGGAACGCTTTAAACAGTGATGCAAGTCTCCCACATCATAAAGTTGTCCAGGGGTTGTCAATAAGCGTTGGTATCATGTATAGTGTAAACAGACGAGTGAAGCAGAGCCAAGACTGAGTTTAGATGAGCTGAGAAGAGCAGAGTGTAAGGGATTTTTAGGGTACATACAAGGCGCGAGATATGCAGGTACAGGGACTGCGGATTAGCAGGCTTACACGTGCATGGATATCTGATGATGGATTGTCGCCCGCTTATGTATATTCCGAACTTTATCGCCCTTATATGTGGGTAGCGTCTTTTTCCGAAATCGCATTTGCGTTGTTCTGATGTGCGGAGTTTTCTTCATGAATGATCCGCCGTGGAGCCATTGCATTTCCTGGAAGCCGGAATCCCGCTCTTATATACGCTTGTTTAATATAACCTCTACTTCGGTGGAGGTTTTTCTGCATTTTAGGCCCTGTTTTCGAAGCTAAAGACCCGGGTGACGTATGATGTGCTAACCCTTTCTAAGTCCAAGGAGGAACGACAAATGACTAGTCCCAATGTAGAACAAGTGGTGTCGCTCTCGCGGCAGTATAATCTGATTCCCGTAGTCAAGCGGCTGCTGGCCGATATGGAAACCCCGATCCGGATATTCCAGCGGTTCGCCGGACGGAAGAATGCCTTTCTGCTGGAAAGCGTGGAGGGCGGCATCCAATGGGCCCGGTATTCGTTCATCGGCAGCGATCCGTTTCTGCTTATCTCCGGCAAAAAGGGCGCGATCAACGTGGAAATCGGCGGCGAGAACAGACAACTGAAAGGCAAGCCGATCGAAGAGCTGAAGGCCCTTCTGCGTTCGTACCGCAGCCCTAAGCTTGCGGAAATGCCGCCGTTTACCGGCGGGGCGATCGGATTCTTCGGGTATGATCTGCTTCAGTATTACGAGAAGCTGCCGGCTCATGCCAACGACGATTTGAATATGGATGATATCCGCTTCATGTTCTGCGACCGGATTATCGTGTTCGACCATGTCAAACAGCAGATTCTGCTGGTCGGCAACCTGCATGTCAAGGACGGCGATACGGATTCCGATATCCGGGCGAACTACGAGAAGCTGAACAGCAAGCTGGAAGAAATGGCGGAGGAGCTGTACAAAGAATCCCCGAAGGAAAACATGAACCGTCGGAGCATCCCGCAGGATATCGAGCTTGGAGACATTCACTCCAACCTGACGAAGGAACAGTTTATCGATAATGTGGAGCAGGCCAAGGAGTACATTCGGGCAGGCGATATTTTTCAGGTGGTGCTGTCCCAGCGGTTTCATATCAATACCGAGGTGTCTCCGCTCCATGTGTACCGGCTGCTGCGCACATTGAACCCGTCCCCGTACATGTATTATCTCAAAATGGATGAGGAGATCATCGTCGGAACATCGCCGGAGGCGCTGGTGAAGGTGGACGGTGATCATGTGGAGACCCGCCCGATTGCCGGAACAAGACCCAGAGGCGAGAACGAGGCGCGGGACCGCGCGCTGGCGGCAGAACTGCTGGAGGATGAAAAAGAGAGAGCCGAGCACCTGATGCTCGTCGATCTTGGCCGCAACGATCTTGGCCGGGTGTCGAGGTTCGGAACCGTCAAATGCGATTCTTTCATGGAAATCGAGAAATACTCCCATGTTATGCATATGGTGTCGAATGTATCGGGCTCGCTTCGCGAGGATAAAGACTTTTTCGACGCATTCCTCTCCTGCCTGCCGGCGGGTACTGTATCCGGAGCGCCGAAGCTGCGGGCGATGGAGATTATCGCCGAGCTTGAGCGTGAGGCAAGGGGAGCGTATGCGGGAGCAATCGGTTATCTTGGCTTCTCCGGAAATATGGATTCCTGCATTACGATTCGGACGATTATTTTCCGCAAAGGCCGGGCTTATGTCCAGGCAGGGGCGGGTATTGTATGGGATTCGGTGCCGGAGAAGGAATATGAGGAGACCGTAAACAAGGCGAAGGGCATGCTGAAAGCGATTCGGATGGCAGAGGCGATGTTCCCGGCAAAAGCGACAACCGGCGGCAGCATCAATCAGGATTATATGTATGAGTACACTCCTTGACGCAAAGAGCGAGGGAAGCGCTTGGAGCGGGCAATAATCCAATATAAGCGGGAGGAGAAAAAAGGATGAACAGCAATGCCAATCTTTTGATTCAGTCCGGAATCGCCGGATTGATCGAAGGCAACAATTTAACCCGGGAGCAAGCGCGGGATATCATGGGCGCGATTATGGAAGGAGCGGCAACGCAAGCCCAAATCGGCTCCCTGCTTACCGCTCTGCGGATAAAGGGGGAAACGGTGGAGGAAATAACCGGCTTCGCGGAAGCGATGAAGGGCTACGGCACCACGGTTGCGACGGAAAACTCGCGGCTGTTGGACACCTGCGGAACGGGCGGATCGGGTATCCACAAGACCAATATCTCCACCACTTCCGCCATTATTGCCGCCGCCGCTTCGGTGCGCGTCGCCAAACACGGCAATCGCTCCGCTTCCGGCAGAACGGGCAGCGCCGATGTACTGGAAGCTCTCGGCGTTAACATTCATCTGGATGCGGAGCAGGCCAAGCGTTGTCTGGACGAACTCGGCATCTGCTTCCTCTTCGCGCAGCTCTACCATCCGTCCATGAAGCATGCGGCAGGTCCTCGCAAGGAACTGGGCGTGCGGACGGTGTTCAACGTGCTTGGCCCGCTGACGAACCCGGCCAGAGCGGACCGGCAGCTTCTAGGGGTATACGACAAGGAGAAGACGGAGACGCTCGCTACGGTCCTGAAGGAGCTGGGTCTGAAGCGCGCACTTGTGGTCAGCAGTTACGAAGGTCTTGACGAGATCAGTATTTCGGGACCGACCGCCGTTGCGGAGCTGCGGGATGGCGAGGTTACGACCTATGACATTACCCCGGAAGAGCTGGGGCTTTCCCGCCACCCACTAGAAGCCATTCTAGGCGGTGGCCCCGCAGAGAATGCGGCCATTATCCACGAGGTGCTGGACGGCGCGAAGACGGCGTACCGGGATATCGTGCTTGCCAATTCGGGAGCCTGCATCTATGTCGCCGGTCTCGCCGATACGCTTGCCGAAGGTGTACGGAAGGCGGCGGAAACGATTGATTCGGGCGCAGCGGCCCGCAAGCTGGAGCAGCTTATCGCCATAACGGAGGAGCTAAAACATGTATCTAGATAAAATCGTAGCCACGAAGATAAAAGAGGTTGAACTGCTCGCTAGGTCCTTTTCCCTCTCTGAAGCGGAAGCGCAAATCTCAAGCCTGCCGGAGACGCGCGGTTTCCGCAAGGCGCTTACACTCGGGCGGAAGCGTGATATGGGGCTGATCGCCGAGGTGAAGAAGGCATCCCCCTCCAAGGGGCTGATCCGCGCGGATTTCGATCCGGTGCAGATTGCCAAGGCTTATGAGGCTGGCGGAGCGGACTGCCTCTCCGTTCTGACCGACAGCCAGTATTTTCAGGGCAGCGGCGAATATTTGCGGCAAGTCCGTGAAGCGGTGGCTCTGCCGCTCCTGCGCAAGGACTTTATCATCGACGAGAAGCAAATCTATGAAGCGCGGCTGCTAGGCGCAGACGCTGTGCTGCTGATCGCGGCCATTCTGACGCCGGCGGCGCTTTCCTCTCTCTCGGACACGGCAGCCGGACTCGGACTTGACGTACTGATTGAGGTCCATGACCGCGGCGAATTGGAGGCCGTGCTGGATACGGGCAGAGCTGAGCTTCCCCATGTGCTGCTTGGCATCAATAACCGCAACCTGCGCACATTCGAGACCGCGCTGGCTACGACAGCCGAGCTTGCGGCGCTCGCTCCGAAAGGGGTTCCCCTGATCAGCGAGAGCGGAATCGCAGGGCCGGAGGATATCGCTTACCTGCAGACGACCGGGGCTGAAGGAGTGCTGGTTGGAGAATATTTTATGAGACAGCAGGATGTGGAGAAGGCCGTCGGCAAGCTGCTCGGCCCTGTTCTGCGGGGCAAGGATCATGTGCGCAATGGCTGAGGCAAAAGTAAAAATCTGTGGACTTCAGGACGTTGAAGTGCTAAAATCTATGGTACACTTGCCGGTTGATTATATCGGCCTTGTCTTTGCTCCGAGCCGCAGGAAGGTGCCGCCGGAGCAGGCTTCGCGTCTGATATCCGTTCTGGCTGATTGGAGAACGGGCCAAGCTCCTATTGCCGCCGGGGTTTTTGTCGACCCGGGTATGGATGAATTATATAAAATTCTTTCCGCCGCGCCGCTCGGCGTTATCCAACTTCACGGAACCGAAAGTCCGGCATTTTGCCGGGAGGTCAAAGAAGCCTTTCCGGGCGTTCAGGTATGGAAGGCTCTATCTGTGGGGGCTCAAGGCAGCGAGGTGGACGATGAACTTGCGCTTGAAAGCTACGCCGGAACGATTGACGCGGTTCTGCTCGATACGTATGACCCCGCGCAGCGCGGCGGATCAGGACGGACCTTCGCCTGGGAACAAATCCCGGATTACCGCGAGCGGGCGAGAGCGATTGGTGTATCGCTGTATGTGGCAGGGGGACTTACACCGGACAATGTCGGCGAGCTGCTGACGGCTTACGAGTCGGATGGGGTCGACGTATCAAGCGGCGTGGAAAGTGACGGAGTGAAAGATATAGCCAAAATCACAGCTTTTGTGGAAAGGGTGAAGCAATCATGATACAGGTGCCGGACCGGCATGGACGTTTCGGAGCTTTCGGGGGACGCTTCGTACCCGAAACCTTAATGAATGCATTGATCGAGCTGGAGGAGGCTTATAATAAGTTCTCGGCCGATCCGAAGTTTCAGGAGCAGGTCGATTATTTGCTTAAGCAGTATTCCGGACGCGAGACACCGCTGTACTACGCCGAACGGCTCAGCGCGCAGCTGGGCGGGGCGAAAATATATCTGAAGCGCGAGGACCTGAACCATACCGGAGCCCATAAGATCAATAACGCGATCGGCCAGGCCATTCTCGCGAAAATGATGGGCAAGAAGAAGGTCATTGCCGAGACGGGGGCAGGCCAGCACGGCGTCGCAACCGCAACGGTCGCCGCGCTGCTGGGGATGGAATGCAAGGTATTCATGGGCGAGGAGGATACCCGCCGCCAGCAGCTTAACGTATTTCGGATGAAGCTGTTGGGCGCCGAGGTTATTCCCGTTACATCCGGATCACGGACGCTTAAGGACGCCGGCAACGAGGCGCTGCGCTACTGGGTCAGCAACGTAAACGATACTTTCTACGTTCTCGGCTCTGCGGTCGGTCCGCATCCGTACCCGATGATGGTCCGCAATTTCCAGCGGGTGATCGGAGACGAGACGCGGCGGCAAATACTGGAGGCCGAAGGAAGACTACCGGATCTGCTGGTGGCCGCAGTCGGCGGCGGCAGCAATGCCATCGGCATGTTCTATCCTTTCCTTGAAGACGAGACCGTGGATATGGTCGGCGTTGAAGCCGCAGGCAAAGGGGTCGACACGCCTTATCATGCGGCAACGATGAGCAAAGGAAGCCACGGCGTGTTCCAGGGCTCGATGAGCTATCTGCTTCAGGATCAATACGGCCAGGTTATTGAGGCCCATTCCATCTCGGCAGGGCTCGATTATCCCGGAGTCGGACCGGAGCATTCCTATCTGAAAGATATCGAGCGCGTTAAATATGTCCCCATTACGGATCAGGAAGCGCTCGATGCTCTTAAGCTGCTGTGCGTGACCGAAGGCATTATTCCCGCCCTGGAATCGGCTCATGCCGTGGCACAGGTTGCGAAGATTGCGCCAACTCTCTCCAAGGACGATATCATTGTCATCTGTCTATCAGGCCGGGGCGACAAAGATGTGGAATCGATTATGGCTTATACGGAAGGAGAAGGGCTGAAATGACGACCGAAACGACGAACCGCATGGATGTAACTTTCCGGCGGCTAAAGGAGCAGGGACGGGCAGCGCTGATTCCGTTTCTGACCATAGGCGATCCCGATCTGGAGACGAGCCTGGCCATTATTGCCGAACTGGAAGCGGCCGGAGCGGACATTGTTGAGCTTGGCGTTCCTTACTCCGATCCTTTGGCGGACGGCCCGGTGATCCAGCGCGCATCATCGCGGGCGCTGCGAGGGAATATACACCTGCGGACCTGCATGGAAGCGGCGCTCAAGGCGCGTGAAGCCGGAAGCAAGCTGCCGTTTATTCTCTTTACTTACTATAATCCCGTGCTACAAATGGGACTTGATACGTTTTTTGCTGAATTGAACCGGCATGAGATCAGCGGGTTGATCATTCCGGATTTGCCGGTCGAGGAGGGGGAGGAAATGCGCTCCCGCAGCCGTGATGCGGGCATTAACCTGGTTCCTCTTGTCGCGCCGACCTCCAGCGAGCGCATCGCGAAGATCGTTTCCGGCGCGAGCGGATTCGTATACTGCGTATCCTCGCTTGGAGTGACAGGGGAACGTTCATCTTTCCATGAAGACGTGGACCGGTTCATTGAATCCGTCCGTCAGGCGACCGATCTTCCGGTAGCCGTCGGATTCGGCATCTCGACTCCCGAGCAGGTTGCCAGATTCGCCAAAATCTGCGACGGCGTAGTGGTCGGGAGCGCGATCGTACGCAAGATTGAGGAAGTGATTATTCTTCTCGAAGATCCGGCGAAGCGCGCTGATGGCCTGTTGCAAATCCGTGATTTTGTGGCACAATTAAGACCATAGTTTTTTAAAAAATATAAGACTTTATAAGCTTCGCGCCTATCGTTTGGTCTTATATTTCTACGAGAAACGGATGCCCTCCTCCTGCGAGGACGGTGAAGCCGTTTCTTCTTGCACCGACAGATTATTACCGAGAGAGAGGATCGTTCATGAAGCCGAAACCCCATATCGTTGGCCTTCCGGTCTACAAGCCCGGCAAGCCTATAGAAGAAGTGAAGAAGGAGTACGGTCTTGATGAGGTTATTAAGCTGGCCTCCAATGAGAATCCGTATGGCTCTTCACCAAGCACAAAAGCCGCCATTCAGGCGGAACTGGACAATCTCAGCCTGTATCCCGACGGCTCCGCCGCCGAATTAACCGCCTCCCTCGCCGCTCATTTGGGGGTAAGCAGCGACAATATCATTTTCGGCTGCGGCTCGGACGAGATTATTGCGCTTATCGCCCGCGCCTTCTTCCTGCCTGGCGACGAGACGATTATGGCCGACCAGACCTTCTCCGTCTATAAGAGCAACGCGGATATCGAAGGCGCGGTGAGCATCGAAGTGCCGCTGGTTCAAGGCACTCACGATTTGGATGGAATGCTCGCCCGAATTACGGGCAAGACCAAAGTGATCTGGGTCTGCAACCCGAATAATCCAACGGGTACGATCGTATCCGGATCGGCGCTGACGGCCTTCCTGGATGCGGTCCCGGACCATGTAATGGTTGTGCTCGACGAAGCCTATTTTGAGTATGTGACCGACCCGTCCTACTCCGACGGTATCAAGCTGCTGGACCGCTATCCCAACCTTGTCGTGCTGCGCACCTTCTCCAAGATATACGGGCTAGCGGCGCTGCGGATCGGATACGGGGTTGCCAGACCCGAAATTATTACGCTCATTAATCAGGTGCGCGAACCTTTCAACACTTCCCGTCTTGCGCAGGCTGCCGCGATTGCCGCTCTGGGAGACCAGGATTATGTGGATGAATGCCGCCGCTTAAACAGCGCCGGACGGGTTCAGCTTGAGGGTGAATTTGGGCGTCTTGGGCTGGAATACTTCCCGGCGCACGGGAACTTCATTATGGTTGATGTCCGTGTGTCTGCGTTTGACATTTTCGAGCTGCTGCTCCGCAAAGGCGTTATCGTGAGAGCCGGACACCGCCTTTATCCTACCTACATCCGGGCTACCATCGGCTCGCAGGAGCAGAACCAGGTCTTTATCGAGGTATTGGAAGCCGCGCTTAAAGAGCAGGGAGTTCTGGTATAGCACGGACTGCATAAGGAATTTACAGAAGGCGAGTTGTTTAAAGACATGACGACTAAGATTGCAATATTCGGCGTCGGGCTGATCGGCGGTTCCCTGGCTCTGTGCTTTAAGGGCAGAGAAGGGCTGCACGTGGTGGGGCACGCCCATCGCCCGGAGTCGGCTGCCAAATATGTAAGCAGAGGCGTTGTCGACAGCGCGACGCTGTCATTTGAAGTGGCGGCGCTGGACGCGGATTTTATATTTTTGTGCGTCCCGGTTGGGATGCTGGAAGATTATCTGCTCAGGCTGAGCAAATTGCCGCTTAAGAAGGGCTGCATTATTACGGATGTGGGCAGCACCAAAGCGAGCATTGCCGCCTGCGCGGCTTCGATTGACCTGCCTGACGTCTATTTTATCGGCGGTCATCCGATGGCTGGCTCGGAGCGCTCCGGTGTGGAGGCAGCCTCATCGCTGCTCTTCGAGAATGCCTATTATGTGCTTACTCCGCCCCCGGATATCCCGGAAGAGGCGTACGAGGCCCTTAAGACGCTGCTGGTACATACGAGAGCGCAGATTGTTCGGCTGGAGCCCCAGCGGCATGATGAGATTGTCGGAGCGATCAGCCATTTGCCTCATATTATCGCCGTAGCGCTCGTGAATCAGGTTCACGGGTACGACTCTTCCGATTCACTGTACAGCACGCTGGCTGCGGGAGGATTCCGTGATATTACGCGGATTGCGTCGAGCGAACCCGTTATTTGGCGGGATATTTTGCTGAATAACCGCTCGGTTATGCTGGAGCTGCTGAAGGACTGGAACGAAGAGATTTCCGCTTTTGTGGAGTTGCTGGAGAACGAAGACGGAGCAGGGATCGAGCAAGCGTTCCAGGAAGCGGGCGGATTCCGCAGCAAGCTCCCTGACCGGCGCAAGGGCATGATTACCCCGCTGTTCGATCTGCATATCGACGTTCCCGATCATCCCGGCATTATCGGACGAATCGCAACGGAGCTGGGTGATCAGGGCATCAACCTGAGCAATGTGCAGATTATTGAGAGCCGGGAGGACGTTCCGGGCATTATGCGCCTGTCTTTCCGCCAGGAGAGCGATATGGAACGCGCCAAAGTGCTGCTGCAGCGGCATGATTACACAGTATACGTATAACGCTTAAAGCAAGGCCGGGCAAGCGCCCGGCTTTTTTGAAATATAAGAATTTATAAGCTGAGCGTTTATCCATTTGTCTTATATTTCTACGAGAAACGGTACCGTCCCTAAAAGGACGGCTCAGCCGTTTCTTCTTGTCTAAATCAGCCTGAAAAAGATGTCGCCCTGCTGGCCACGGCTAGCGTGAACCGATGCCGCAGATTCATGCAAAGCTCAGCTGTTAAGCCAGCGCTCTATAAAATAGGGCAAAAAAAGACCGCTTATTAAATAAGCGGCCACAGTTCACTATATTGGAACTGTACAGTTTTGGATAGGAGTGGAGAGAAACCATACTGTACTTTTATTATATGTATCCGTTTTCATTTTGTCAACGCTTTCAAAAAAGTTTTTGTTCGATATTCGCAATGCTTCACTTCTGTCTGGATACAGCCGATAAATCTAGGGAGCAGAATAACCGATGATTCGCCTCTTGTCGAAGAGGAAGCTCGTGAGGTAAATCAGGACTAGAGTCATAAGTCTATTAATGTCATTGGAAACCGAATTGTGGTACAATAGGAAAAGTATTTTTATAGAGTTGCCAGCTGTAACCAAAATGTCCGAAATTCCGCAGCTTATCGTTGGTCTTAATGAATATACATAGAAACTGTATGAAAATCAGATTTTTTTCAGAAATGACCGCAACTTTTTGGGTCCTGTTCGGTAATAATGGGTACATACGAACGGGATATAACGCGCTATGGCGAGGAGGAAACGCCCACCATGACGGATTCCCAGTTAATCCAACAAATCAAGCAAGGAAATACAGAACTTTATTCAGAACTCATGCGACGCTATCAACGCAAAATACTGGCATTTGTCTATCATATGTTGAAAAATTCCCAAATGGAGCTTATCGCCGAAGATCTCTGTTCGGAAACGTTCTACAAGGCCTTCCGCAGCCTTCATTCCTTTCGTGAGGTAGACGCGTCCTTTTCCACATGGCTGTACACCATCGCGCGCAATACCGTGCTTAGCGAGCTTCGCAAGAACCGCGGGGGGAATGTATCGCTTGAAGAAAGCGGCTATACGCCGGTCGCACCGCTGGAAGTGGCTCCAGAGCAGGCCGTGCTGCGCAATGAACGAATGAACCTTGTGCGTAAAGCCATCAACAATCTCCCGGAAAAACAGCGGTCCGCGCTGATTCTGCGGGAGTACGACCAAATGGACTACCAGGAAATCGCAAATATTCTTGATCAGAGCGTCAGCTCGGTCAAATCGCTGCTGTTCCGTGCGAGAAGCAGCGTTAAGCTTCAGCTTGAATCCTATTTTTACGAACCCGCTTATGAACAACAGCTTGAGAGGATGAAAAGCCAATGAACTGCAGAGAAGCGCAGAATCTGATTCCGCTTCTTTGGGATGCTCCTCCCGATAAACCGGAGCGAATAAGTCTAATGCAGCACATCTCCGGCTGTTCCTACTGCGCAGCCGAATGGGAGATGTGGGAAGAAAGCCGCTGGCTGATCAAAGACATGAAGTCTGAGGTGAGCGAGGAACGCGCCGAGGCCATTAACGCCCGGGTGATGGAACGGATTTATTTGGAAAGCCCCTGGCTGATGCCGGGGGACGGCAAGTCGGCTGGCAAAACCGGTATCTTCCGGCGGCGGATCAGCCTGTGGATCGCCTGTTTTCTGGCGGTGTTTCTGTGCAGCTTCATCTACTATACAATGGTGCAGACGCCGGGTAACACCACCATGGCGCAGAGCGGCATTATGCCAACCGGGATTGCCGGTTCGTCCAATGATTGGCAATCCGTTTATCCGGTCGCTTCCAGCGGCAGCCAGATTATCGAGCCTCTTGTCGTCACCATGGGGCCAACCCATCCGGAATACTGGATGATGCTGTCGATGCTGGGAGTAGGCTTGTCCATCTTTTCGCTTACCCGGCTGAACCGGTACCGCAGGCATTGAAAGAGCTCTCTTAGACAGTCAAGAGGGCTCTTTTGCTGCATTAATACGCCCAAACTTGGAGACATTTAAGCTCATCCATGTTACAGTAAGAAAAAATATACGGAAAAGGATGGGAGTTTACTTATGTTGATGGGCTTGATACGCCATGGCCAGACGGATTGGAACGCTGTTGGCAGGATTCAAGGGCAAAGCGATATCCCGCTTAACGGCGAGGGCCGCAGACAGGCGGAGCTGCTCGCGGAGCGGCTTCTGCGCGAGCCATACCGCTGGGATTACTGCATTACTAGCAACCTTTCCCGTGCGGAAGAAACGGGGAGAATTATTGCCGGAAGACTCGGACTTCCGCTCCTTGAGGCAGACGAGCGTATCAGAGAACGCGCATACGGACAGGTAGAGGGGCTTACAGCCGCTGAGCGTGAAGCAAGATGGGGAAAGAACTGGAACCAGCAGGAATTCGGCCAAGAGAAGGATGAACAGCTTCAGGCGCGGGGGCTTGCTTTTATGGAGGACTTATCGGCGAAGCATTCGGACCGGAATGTGCTCGTTGTGTCGCATGGAGGATTTCTCGCCCAACTCTATATCGCGCTTTATAAGGACAAATACACCCAGCGGATCGGCAATCTTTCCCTTACGATTCTGGAGAAGAAAGACAAGGAATGGAACCCGCTCCTGTATAACTGTAGCCGGCATATCCTGCAAAACCAGCGTTAACCCGATAGCCTTCGGGTTATTTTTTTTACGAAAAATGGAATAAAAAAAGCCATTCATCCCATAATGGTATTAAAACGGCGAGGCGATGAAGATGAATCTGGCGGATATGCTCAGCTTTGCGGACATGAGTCAGTTGACGGCCATAGCAGGCCGTTACCGGTGCGAATGTAAGCAAAATTCCAAGCATGACCTTATTCAGACCCTGCTCATAACGCTTGGAAGCAAAGACTTTATGGAAGCGCAAGTGAGGGAATGCACACAAGACGATTTGCGGTTTCTGAATACCCTGCTGTTTGATGAAAGAAGCTATCTTACACTTGAGGATTTGCTTGCCGCAGCGAGAGCGTCGTCATTCGAGACCCAGCCTGGAACTAACGGAGGCTTTCGTGAGATGGTAACCCGGTTCAAAAACGGGGGGTGGCTCTTTAACGGTGCATCTCAGCACACCAAATACTTGTTTCAAGTTCCCAAAGATCTTAAGGAACGCTTCCGTGACCGGATGGCGGTAAGGATTAAGGAAGGGCTGGAAATAAGCGGGGAACCGGGTGTATACAGGGAGGAAGGTGAGCTAGCCGCTGCCGATTTGCTGACCCTTCTGCGTTTTGTCTTGGAGAACGAGCCGGAATTGAATCTGGAAGGCGCTATGTACAGAAGATGCCAGCAGCAGCTGATGAACAGCCTGCATATTTCCGAACCGCTGCTGACCAAAGGGGGCTGGAGGTTCGGCTACGGCAGAGCCTGCGAGCATTACCCGCCAAGGCTGGCTCTCCTGTACGATTATGCGCGCTACCGGCGATGGATTGCGGAAGAAGGGCAGAGGCTTAAGCTGACGAGCATGGGCGCGGCGGTTTTGGAGGAAGCAAAATACGAATCCCTGTTGCAGATTTTCTCCTTTTGGTTAAGACTTTATAAAGGTGCAATTCCAAATCTTCCATCACTCGTACATTGGATCAGTGTCAGCGCTTACGACTGGGTGACAGTAGAATCTTTAAAGGGTGCGCTGGGCTGGCTCATTAAGCCGTTTTATTACGACGATGCCGATTCGATTTTGGAAAAACGCATTTTGCGTATGATGCTGCATCTGGGAATGCTGAGAGCGGGAGAAGCTGCTGAAGGCCCGGTAATCAAAATGACCACATGGGGTATGGAAAGAAGTCAATCGCAGCACCTTCTCCTTTAGGCTGCAGGATAGGCAAGGGAACATTAATAGGAATGGGCGCCATTGTATTGAACGGAGCAGAGATTGGTGAATATGCTTTAGTAGGAGCCGGTTCTATTGAAACCGAAAACATTAAAATTCCCCCTTACACCCTTTCCCTGGGATCTCCGGCCAAGGTAGTACGGGAATTGACGGACCAGGATCTGCTCCGGATGGCGCGAATGTCTGCCAGTTATGTGGAGAAAGGGAAAGAATACGGATTAGCATAAACAGCGGAGGTGTATTCGAATGGACAAAATGAAGTCAACCTATGAGGTGATGTTAGGGCTCGCGGCAGAAATGGTGTGGGACGAAGCGCTCCGCAAGCGCCGGTGCGACATCTTGTACCGTGAGATTGACACGGCGCTGGCAATCGGCGACGAAGAAGCATTCCGAAACCTTACAGACGAACTGAAAAGTTTAGCATAAATGAGGTGCGCCCGGCGGCGCATCTTTTTTTATGAAAAGATTCTCGCTTTCAGATTATCCGAAAGAAGGGGAGCTGGCATGAAATTCAGCGATTTCAACAGCGTCAGTTGGGAAGAGAATGGCCATTATTATGATACTTGTCTCATTCCGTTCACAGGATTGACAGGACAGGAATCGCCGCCCCAGACGGTAGAGAGATTGGAGAAGCTGCGCGATTATATCGATAGGATTGAGCGTCCGTTCAGGGGACGGATCGTAGTATACCCGGCGGTGCAGTACGATATTGATAACAAAGAGCAATTAATAAATGAAATATGTCATAATGTCAAGTCCAGTAATTTCAGATATGCCATAGTGCTGGATGCCGGGGGAACGCTGATTGCTCAAGATGTTTATGAAAGCGATTTACCCATTGCTATCAAAGGGTTTTTCGACGATAATGGGGTTAGGGGGATCGGGCTTGCAACGCAAGAAATACAGCGAATGTGGCAAAAAGATATGAACTCAAAATGTGACTGAAAATGGACAATTTATTATGAAGTTAGATCCATTGACGGGTTTTGGATGCTAAGCTATGATTAAGCTGAATGGATATAAATGTGATATAAGTCATTGTAAACGCTTGATTGCTTCCTCCAGCGCTTTCCCAAATCCGACACAGGGGGTAAACGCAAACATGAGCAGCCATAACGAGCAGGAAAAACCGGCCTTGAAACCGTCCAGCCGTAAAGAGATGTCCCGCAGACAATTTCTGACCTATACGCTCGGAGGAGCCACTGCTTTTATGGGAGCGGGCGCACTTCTTCCCATGATCCGTTTCGCCGTCGACCCGATACTACATAAGAAAGGCGCGGGAGATTTCATCAAGGTGGCGGAAGAATCCAAAATAACGGATCAGCCCCAGGAATTCACGTTTGAGCTGAAGCAGCAGGACGGATGGTACGCCAGCACAGCGACGCTGACCGCATGGATCCGCAAAAACGAACAGGGAGAAATTTATGCGCTTTCACCGATCTGCAAGCATCTGGGCTGTACGGTCGGATGGAATAACAACAAGGCTACCCCAGATGAATTTCACTGTCCCTGCCACGGCGCGCGTTATACCAAAGCGGGCAAGAATTTAGCCGTTGCGCCGAAGCCGCTCGATCAGTACAAGACGAAAATCGAAAATGGCTGGGTATACCTCGGCGATATCGTACCGAATACCGAGGCCGCCAAGGAGGTGTAACCGCCGATGTTTAAAAATATCTACAACTGGATTGATGAACGTCTGGATATTACGCCGATTTGGAGAGATGTGGCCGATCACGAGGTTCCTGAGCATGTAAACCCCGCGCATCATTTTTCCGCATTCGTGTACTGCTTTGGCGGATTGACCTTTTTCATAACCGTGATTCAAATTCTGTCCGGCATGTTCCTGACGATGTACTACGTTCCCGACATTATCAACGCATACGCCAGCGTCGAATACTTGCAGACCAAAGTCGCTTTCGGGCAAATTGTCCGCGGTATGCACCATTGGGGGGCCAGCCTTGTTATTGTCATGATGTTCCTGCATACGATGCGGGTATTTTTCACCGGTTCGTACAAGGCGCCGCGCGAGATGAACTGGGTGGTCGGGATGCTTATTTTTTTCGTGATGCTGGGTCTAGGGCTTACCGGATACTTGCTGCCCTGGGATAACAAGGCCTACTTCGCCACAAAAGTCACGCTGGAGATCGCCAATTCCACGCCCGTATTGGGTCCGGTTCTCAAGGAACTGATGCAGGGCGGCGACATTGTCGGCGCGGAGACGCTGACGAGATTCTTCGCTCTCCATGTATTCTTCCTCCCGGCGCTGCTGCTTATACTGCTCGTTGGACACTTCATCATGATTCGCAGACAAGGCATTTCCGGCCCGCTGTAAAGGGCAGCATCCGAAGAGAGGAGGGCATTTAGGTGGCTCATGAAGACAACTCCAAGGAAAAAATAGTCTATGTCGGCGATTCGCGCGTCAGGCGGGGAGACGGTTTTATCCCTCCAACCGACTACACGGCCTATCCTGGGAAATCGGAGGCGTTCATCCCGAACTTCCTCCTCAAGGAATGGATGGTCGGCGTCGTGGTGCTCGTAGGCATTCTGGTGCTGACGATCTCGGAGCCTGCGCCGCTTGGCTTTCCCGCCAACGCCGCCGCGACGGTCATCCCGGTTCCCGACTGGTACTTCCTGTTCTTGTACCAATATCTGAAGCTTCCGTATGCTTCCGGAGACTATATCGTACTCGGGACGCTTGGGGTAACGGGCGTGGCTTTCGGTTCCCTGCTGCTGGCTCCTTTTTTGGATACAGGCAGAGAACGCAGATTCTATCGCAGACCGATCGCTTCCTCGCTGATGTTTCTGTCGCTTGCGGCGATTTTCTACCTGACGAACACCGCCTGGACGGAGCATAAGCGTGAAATGGCGGCTACCGGGCAGGTACCTGAAGATGTGCAGCGTGAGGAAAAAGCGGCCGAGAACCGGGCAAAGGGGCTTCCGACAGGCAGCGTTACGCAGGCAAAAGAAATTGCCATCGTAGACAAAAATGATCCGGCTATGGCAGCCTTTCAGAAGGCCGGATGTGTAGCCTGCCACGCTGCTGATTTGAAGGGCGGGGCCGGACCGTCTCTTCGCGGTGTCGGCGATACTCTTGATAAGGAAGCGATACTGACCATTATTAAAGAAGGTTCCAATAATAAGATGCCGCCCATGTATGATACAGCTATTAACGCAGGGTTAACCGATCAGGATATCAACCATTTGGCGGAGTGGCTTGCGAAACAAAAATCCGGACAGTAGAATAAAGGTATTATCGCATAACCTGATCGAATAGCTGCGGTCAGGTTTTTGTATGCTTTGGGGGAGACCTAACGTGTCGATTGTTGGAATGAAGCTGGACAAATTGCTAAAGCACCGGGCTATCATCTGGCTGCTGCTGGCCGTCAATATCCCGGGAACGATTTACGGATACATATGGTACGGCAATCAATTGGCCTATACGGCCGCCCATTACCCAAGCTGGCTTTTGCCTTTTGTGCCTGACAGCCCTACGGCAAGCTTGTTCTTCACGCTGGCGCTTATTTTGCTGCTCTATCCGCCGAAGACGGCGGCAGGAATTACGCTCAGAGCCTTGATCGAGGCGCTCGCAGTTGTAACTTCCGTTAAGTACGGCATATGGGCGGTATCCATAATTGCGGCGGGAGGCTATCAGGGAGGACCGGTCGTTTGGCAGGATTGGATGCTGATGATTTCGCACACAGGAATGGCTGTGGAGGCGCTGCTGTATGCCCGGTTTTTTATTTGCCGGAAGATGATTCCGCTGGCTTTGCTGTGGACTCTTCTTAACGATACGGTCGATTATTCCTACGGCGTTTATCCTTGGCTTCCCAGCGCCCTTACGGATGATGTTCCGCAGGTCGGGACCTTTACCTTTCTGCTGACCCTCGTCAGCACCGCGGCCGCTTGGCTAGCGTCAAAGGGGGTATACCCAAGACGTGCCTCAATAAAGAGGTTATGATGTTCTAATCCTTGTCCCTAAGCCATACACATAAGGCAGGAGGGAGGGATGTCCCATGCTGCGCGGGAGGAATTGGATAATCATAACGCTGGTCGCATTGGTCTGCACGGCTGGATGGGATACGTCAAGCGTGTCGGGTTACAGCGGGTTCGCTATCGGTCAGGCGGATTCAAGCCGGGCTCAATCGCCGGCGGAGAGGGCGCAGCCGCCGGTTACCGCCGAAGCGAACGCTCTAAAGCTGGAGCAGCAGGCGGAGACGCTGTACGGTTTCGTCACGGAAGGGAACATCAATAAGGCCAGGGTAACGATGGATGCGATTTCCAGATTGTTCGTGCAGTCTTCTTTCGATGGGCTTACATCCGTGGAAGGAGTCAATGCGCTCTCGGGGGCGATTATTGATATGAAAGCCGTCGTGGCGGAAGTAAGCATGCAGCAGGAGCGTTGGGAGGCGTCCGCCGCTAGGCTCCGTCTTGCCGCCAACAGTTTGGCTCATCCCCGTCAGCCGATGTGGCTTCAATATTACAAGCTGATCCGCGAGGATCTGAACGATATGGAACAAAGCGCGGCGAAGAGTGATATGACAGGCTGGAGAACGGCGGTTGCCCGTATTCAGGAGCGTTATGATACGATCCGCCCGGCTGTCATTATCGCCCGCAAACCGGAAGAAGTGAACCGGTTCGACGCATGGCTGTCCTATGCCGCCGGGCTTGTGTCAGGGAGCCGTCCGCCTGAACGGGAAGAGCTCATGAATGCCGTCTCTCACGGCAGGGAGGCCGCCAGAGTCATGTTTGGCAAGGAAAAGGATGAACCGGCGCTGTCTCTTCCGCTTGCTCCCCGGGAATACGGCTTGGCAGGATGGCTCGGTGCCGGATTTATCCTGGCTGCGCTTTTCTATACCGCCTATAGGAAATATAGAGGCGAGAAGAGCCGGTGGCAGCTGTTCTGAAAATGGATTTCTAAAAGAATGCATAATATATAAGAGCGGCCATTTGGCCGCTCTTTGCGCTTGTTATAACGGATGCCGCTGCATGGTTCAGATCTCCCGGAAGCCCTCTCCCTGAACGTCGTGAACATCGCTTATAATGACAAATGCCCGCGGATCGACGGACTTGACCAGCCGGCTTAATTGCCGGATTTCCTGGCGGGAAACAATGCAATATACCATATGCTTCGCCTGCTTGGAATAAGCGCCGATTGAAGGAATGAGGGTAACGCCCCGATCCATTTCATTCGTAATCAGGTCAGCGATTTCCTGTCCGAAGTCGCTAATAATCGTAAAGGCTTTGGCGGCGTACGCGCCTTCCTGGATAAAATCGATTACGCGGGAAGCGATAAATACAGCGACCAGCGTGTACAAAATTTTCTCTCTCGGGATGTAAATAAGGGATAATCCGATTATAACAACATCAGTGACCAGTATGACCTGTCCCATGCTCCAGCCGAAACGGCGGCCGCATATGCGGGCCACAATGTCAACGCCGCCGGTCGTACCGCCGAAACGGAAGACGATTCCAAGTCCAAGTCCAAGGGTTACTCCCGCGTATAGAGAGGCCAGAATAAAGTCATGCTCTGTCTGAAAGGGATCGAACCATCCAAGCGCAATCATCCGCTCAAAGAGCCACAGAAAGAAGGACAGCGAGCCGATGCCGACGCCGGTGTAGGCGATTTGCTTTGCGCCAAGTTCTTTCCAGCCGAGGAGAAACAGCGGAAGGTTAAGCAGCAGGGTCGTAAGGAACACCGGAATATCGAAGCCGTAATTCAGCAAAATGGTAATCCCGGTGACTCCTCCTTCCATAAGATGATTGGGAATAATGAAATAAAGCAGTCCGAAGGCGTAAACGGCGGTTCCCAGCATGATCGGAGCCACCGTCTTGATGATTGAAGTCAGTTTCAAAGTGTTCATGGATTCCTCCGTAATGCCGTTTATTACGGCAGTTTTTCTTCCTTTGCGGGAAAGTATACCTATTATCAGAGTGTGAGATCATCAAAAAAGATTTGTCTTCAAAACGTCTTTACGATAACATAGGGGCAAACGAAAAGGCAATATGCGGCAGATCGAAAGGAGCGCCTTCAGGAAATGGAGAAAAGTCTCGCCGAAATACAGCGGGAAGTGGACGCATATATCGGGCAGTTCAAAGAGGGTTATTTCAGTCCGCTCTCTATGCTTGCGCGCATGTCCGAGGAAGTGGGAGAGCTGGCGCGGGAAGTCAATCATTCCTTCGGGGAGAAGCCGAAAAAGGCGGACGAGCCGGAAAATTCCATCGAACTGGAACTGGGTGATATTCTGTTTATCACCGTTTGCTTTGCCAATTCCCTTGGCATCGATTTAACGGAAGCCATGAACAAAGTCATGCATAAATTTAATACCCGGGACGCGGACCGCTGGACGAAAAAAAACACCGATTAGGCCCATACGCATATGATGAAGCATATGACGGGGGGTGGTAGGCATGAATCCCGGCGATTATGTCAAAGAGGCGTACCGCTGTATTCTGCGAAGCGATTTTGAGGAGGCGATCGTATGCTTCGAAGCCGCGATTGCGGCCGATCCGAACGATCCGGAGGTCCGGTATCGCTGCTCAATCACTTACGCACGCAGCGGGAAGCTGGAAAAGGCGGCCGAACATGCCAGAGCCGCGGTGAAGCTTGACGGCGCGAAGCCGGATTACCGTCTGCATTTGCAGCACCTGCAAGCCATGCTGCATGTGCAGGAAGCCAAACGGCTCTTGGAGGAGGCAATCGGCCACAGGAGCAATCCCTACCGGCCGATCACCTTGCTGAAGGAGGCTGTGAAGCTTGACCCGCTTTACGGGGATGCTTATGTATGGCTGGCCATTGCTTACAGCCGGGTGAATGATCCTTTGGCGGCGATTGCGGCCATGAAAGAAGTCATTATGCTGCATCCGGACGATGAAGGCTTGAAGGAATTAATGAAAGACTTGCAGAAATCACTGCAGAAGTACGTGCAGTAATCATCAGATGAATGAAAGCGGGGGCCATATCTAATATGAAAAATAAAATCAGAGTCGTAGTTTCAGGAGCCGGCGGCCGGATGGGCCGGGAAGTCGTTAAGCTGGTTCTGCAGGATGAAGAGCTGACGCTTGCCGCCGCAGTGGACCATTCGCTGCATGATATTGATGCAGGCCTGTTGGTGGGCCTTCCGGAAGCGGGAGTGACGGTAACAACAGATCTTGAAGCCGCGCTGTCTGCCGGCGGCGCGGATGTGCTGGTCGATTTCACGATTCCGCAGTCCGCTTATTCCAATACGGCTGCGGCCATCAAGTATGGTGTAAGGCCGGTTATCGGCACGACCGGCTTTACCCCGGAGCAGATTGAAGAATTGGACAAGCAGTGCCGGGAACAGGGAATAGGCGGATTGATCGCCCCGAATTTTTCGATTGGAGCGATCCTGATGATGAAGTTTGCGGCGCAGGCGGCAAAATACTTTCCCAATCTTGAGATTATTGAGTATCATGGAGACCAGAAGCTGGATGCGCCCTCTGGCACAGCCATCAAGACGGCTGAGCTGATTGCCGAGGCGCGCGAAGAGCTGCGTCAGGGCAATCCGCAGGAGGAGGAAACGATCGAAGGCGCTCGTGGCGGCTACTATAACGGGTTTCGGATTCACAGCGTGCGGCTCCCGGGTGTATTTGCGCAGCAGGAGGTTGTCTTCGGCAGCTTCGGACAGACGCTGAAGATCCGCCACGATTCCTATGAGCGTTCGGGGTACATGCCTGGAGTTAAGCTGGGGATCCAAAAAGTCATGGGATATACCGGAATGATATACGGGTTTGATCACTTTATCGAATAAACGGGGGAGAAACCGATGAAGATTGCATTTATTGCGCATGACCGCAAGAAAGATGAAATGGTTAATTTTGTAACCGCTTATGAGCATGTGTTTGAGGGGCATGAAATGTACTCGACCGGTACGACCGGTCTGCGCATTATGGAAGCAACAAGCTTAAACATTCACCGCTTCATGTCGGGGCCTCTCGGGGGCGACCAGCAGATTGGCGCTCTTGTGGCGCAGGACGAGCTCGATCTGATTATTTTTCTGCGCGATCCGCTGATGGCGCAGCCGCATGAACCGGATATATCGGCTCTGCTGCGGTTATGTGACGTATACGGAATTCCGGTGGCGACTAATATCGCGACTGCGGAAATTTTGGTCAAGGCGATTAATCACGGCGATTTCGCCTGGCGGGACCTGGTGCAGAAGTACAAGCCGGGTATTGAAGAATGAAGCTCGATATTCTTATATTTGGAGCCCATGCCGACGATGCGGAGATCGGCATGGCCGGAACGATTGCCAAGCATACGGCAGCCGGTCTCAAGGTGGGGCTCTGCGATCTAACTGCAGCGGAAATGTCCTCC
The DNA here is from genome assembly GCF_000993825.1 of Paenibacillus durus ATCC 35681. Taxonomy (NCBI): domain Bacteria; kingdom Bacillati; phylum Bacillota; class Bacilli; order Caryophanales; family Paenibacillaceae; genus Paenibacillus; species Paenibacillus durus. The sequence continues at coordinate 2,854,733 of NZ_CP011114.1, read as the reverse complement.
AACGGCACGGCGGAGAGCCGCAAACAGGAAGCCGCCCGGGCCGCAGGCGTGCTCGGCGCTTCGGCGCGCTCCAATTTGGGGCTGCCCGACCGGGGACTGCGATTGACGGAGGATCAAATTGCGGCGGTAACGGCGGAGATTCGCCGCTGCTCGCCGGATATCGTGTTCGCTCCCTACTGGGAAGACCGCCATCCCGACCATGTAGCCTGTAGCAGGCTCGTGGAGGAGGCGGTTTTTAATGCAAAGCTTCGCCGGTATATGCCGTCGCTTCCGGCGGTGAAGGCGCCGCAGCTTTATTTTTACTTCATCAACGATTTGGGGCGTACAGATCTTGTTATTGACGTGACGGATCATTACGGAGTTAAGGAATCCGCCTTGTCCTGCTATATTTCCCAATTTCAGAAGATGCCGGGCGAAGATATTGTAACGACACCGCTGAATGACGGCTATATCGAGCGGGTCCGTTCCAGAGATATGCTGGTCGGGCAGCGCAGGGGATTTGCTTATGCCGAGGGCTTTGCTTCGAAAGTTCCGTATGCCATTGATTTGTTCAAGGGATAAGAAGGAATTGTTGCGGGCGTCCGCTACAAGCGGATGCGCGCGCATCATTCAGCAAATAAATAAAGGAGACGGACGTATGGACCGGTTGTTGAAAATAGGCATTACCTGTTATCCGTCTCTCGGCGGTTCCGGTGTGGTAGCCACGGAACTTGGGAAGCTGCTGGCTGAAAAGGGCCATGAGGTTCATTTTATTACTCACAGCATTCCGTTCCGTCTGGGGACGTTTCAGAAAAATATATTCTATCACGAGGTCGAAGTTAACGACTACTACGTGTTCCGGTATCCGCCCTATGATCTGGCCCTGGCGACAAAAATGGCCCAGGTAGCCAAGATGCAGAAGCTGGATCTGCTTCATGTCCATTATGCGGTTCCGCATGCCGTCTGCGCCTTTTTGGCCAAGCAAATGGTGGGCGGGCAGGTCAAAGTGGTAACGACGCTTCACGGGACGGATATAACGGTGCTGGGCCAGGACGAATCGCTGAAGGATCTAATCCGGCTTGGCATCAATGAAAGCGACGCGGTAACGGCGGTGTCCCAGGACCTTATCAATGAGACTCGCCGAGCGCTTGATATTACGAACGAGATCGATCTGACCTACAATTTTGTGGACATGCGGGTCTATTACCCGAGAGACGTTTCCGACCTGAGAGGAGATTATGCGTCTCCAAATGAAAAAATTTTAATGCATATTTCCAATTTCAGGCCGGTCAAGCGAGTTGGGGATGTGGTGGATATTTTTGATAGAGTCGCCAAGGAAATTCCTGCCCGTCTTCTGCTTGTCGGAGAGGGGCCGGAGCTTCCAAAGATCCAAGCCAAGGTCGCTGAAATGGGTATAGAGGACAAGGTGCGGTTTCTCGGCAAGCAGGATGAAATCGCCCAGGTGATTTCGCTTGCGGATGTGCTGCTGCTTCCTTCGGAGAAAGAGAGCTTCGGGCTTGTAGCCCTGGAAGCGATGGCCTGCGGCGTGCCGACGATCGGCTCGCAGGCGGGGGGAATACCCGAACTGGTGCTGCATGGCGAGACCGGATTTCTGGCCCCGATCGGCGATACGGCAGCCATGGCGGAATACGCTGTCCAGCTATTGACGGACGAGGAACTTGCGCGCAGGTTCCGCAAGGCCTGCCTGGGGCGTGCAAGAGAGGATTTCTGTAAGGATGCCATTACCGATCAATACGAAAGTATCTATTACCGCGTGCTGGACCGCAAGGTTACGAACGCGGTCCGATAAGAATGGAGCCGAGTCATTATGAATTGGAAAATGGCCGATCCCGTGATGGCCGAAGCCGCCGGACGAATCATTATTCGTCTGAACGATGCCGGGCATGAAGCCTATTGGGTAGGCGGCTGTATTCGGGACGAGCTGCTCGGACGGCCCGTTCACGATATGGATATCACCACCTCCGCGAGGCCAGAGAGTGTCATGTCGCTCTTTCCAAGATGCGTGCCTACAGGCTTGCAGCATGGAACGGTTACGGTGCTGGAGGACGATTTCCCGTTTGAAGTGACAACCTACCGGACCGAGAGCGGCTATGCTGATCACCGGCGGCCGGAGACGGTTACTTTTGTCATGGATGTCAAGGAGGATCTTCGCCGCCGGGACTTTACGATCAATGCGATCTGTCTTGGTCTTGACGGAAGATTGATCGATCCGTTCGGCGGTGCGGAGGACCTGCGCCGCCAGCTGATCCGCTGCGTCGGCAAGGCGGAGGACCGCTTTGACGAGGACGCGCTTCGCATGCTCCGCTGCGTGCGCTTCGCGTCCACTCTGGCCTTTCGCATCGCGAAGAACACGTGGCGCGGCTTGCTGCGCCGCCGGGACGGCCTGGCGCATATCGCCGTGGAGCGCGTCTATGCGGAGCTGACGCGCATCGTGGAAGGCCCCCGGCCCCTGACGGGCCTTGCGATGCTGGCGCGCAGCGGGCTGCTCGCGCGCGGCAAGGCCCCGTTCCCCTGGACCGGAGAAGACCTGGCGGCCGCGGCCGCAGGTCTTACCGGCATCGGGGAACTGGAGAGCGCCCGCCTGCGGTGGGCGCTACTGCTCCATGCCCTGGGGGTGACGGCCGATATGGCCGACGGCTTGATGCGGGCATGGACGTTCCCGGGGGCGACGCGGCGCGGCGTCGCCCAGGTGCTGCGGGTCCGCGAGGCGTGGACCGCAGCGGCGGCGGAGGCGGGGCCAGGAGGCGGCCCCGCAGACTTCCGGCGGCGGTTCATCGCCGCCGTGCTGGCCTTCGGCGCGGAAGCCGCCGAAGGGTGGCTGGCGCTGCTGGCCGCCATGCCGTGCGGTGGCCCGTGCGCCGGGCTTGTACCGTCCGCCCGGCGGTGGCTGGACGAAATGCCCGTGCGCGGGCTGGCCGGGCTGGCGGTGACAGGCGGCGATTTAGCGTCCGCCCTGGACCGCCGCCCGGGGCCTTGGCTGGGAGAGCTGCTTCAGGCTCTGCTGCTGGAAGCGGCGTCCGGCGTCGTGCCTAATGACAGGACAGCCTTAATTAACAAAGCGAAAAGGATGAATTGCCATGAGCAATGATAAACTAACGGCCGCCGCTGCCGGAGCGGAATTACTTCGGGATACGAAATGGGCCGGAAGGTTGCGGCGCCTGGATTCCGTCGTATCTACCCAGGAGGAGGCCAAGCTGCTTGCGGAGAAAGGCGCTCCGGAAGGGACTGCCGTCATGGCCGAGGAACAGACAGGCGGACGGGGAACAAGGGGCCGGAGATGGCATTCCCCGAAGGGCAAGGGCGTCTGGATGAGCGTTGTTTTGCGCCCGGAGATACCCCTGCAATCGACGCCCCAACTGACACTACTTGCAGGCGTAGCTGTCTGCTCCGCCATCCGTAAGTATACCGGTATCGAAGCAGGCATCAAATGGCCGAACGATCTTCTGGCCCGGGGCAGAAAGCTGTGCGGCATTTTGATAGAATCGAACGCCGGACCGGGAGGTCTGCAGTATGCAATCGCCGGGATCGGCATCAGCGCCAATCTGTCGGAGGAAGACTATCCGGTTGAGCTTCACGATATTGCGACATCGCTGCTGATTGAGGGCGGCATGCCTGTTGACCGCGAGCAATTGGCTGCAGAGGTGCTGCGGGAGCTGGAATACCATTATAGACTATACATAGAGCAAGGCCTGAAACCGATCGCCAGATTGTGGGAGGAGCAGTCGGTTACCCTTGGCAGAAGGATTGGGCTGAGGACGCCCCAGGGCTGGCTGGAAGGGACGGCTGTAGGACTCGGCGAGGACGGCGGACTGCTGCTTCGGGAGGACAATGGGTCGGTGACGAGTGTAAGTTCGGGCGAAATCACGCTAATATGATACCAAATAAAATACCAGACCTTGTCACATTTATATCGTGTAATTGTCCGGCAGATTTGTTATACTGATCGCAAGAGGCGGTATCTGCTGAAAAGAACTGCACTCTTAGCATAGCAAGCTGCTTTTGTTTAACCTTCATAACTGTAATGAACGGTTACGTTGGATTCTGCTCTGAGCCGCAAGGACCGAGACAGAAGGGACGATCGCGAGTGACTCTTTTTTGCCCTTCGGACCTTTTTAGCGGATATCGCTAAAAGGTTTTTTTGTTTGCGCTAAAGTAAGCGCGGGGACTCGCAAAAGGGGAAAAGGGAATGGCTAACAAACAAGCACTGAACATTGTGAAAATGAAAAAAATGAAGGCGGAAGGCGAGCCGCTAAGCATGCTGACGGCGTATGACTATCCTTCGGCCCGTCTGGCTGAAGAAGCCGGTGTCGACGTGATCCTCGTCGGCGATTCGCTTGGCAACGTTGTTCTGGGTTACGATTCGACACTGCCTGTAACGATCGACGATATAGTCTATCATACGCGGGCGGCTGCCAGGGGAGCGGAGCATACGTTCATTGTGGCGGATATGCCGTTTATGACGTATCACGGCGGCATCGACGAAACTCTGAAGAATGTGCGCAGGCTCATGCAGGAGGGACATGCCCATGCGGTTAAGATGGAGGGCGGGCTCGAAATATGCGCTACCGTGTCTTCCATCGTCTCTGCGGGAGTGCCGGTAATGGGCCACATCGGGCTCACGCCGCAGTCGGTAAACACCATCGGCGGATACCGGGTGCAGGGCAAAGATCCTCAGGATGCGCAGCGGCTCATGGAAGAAGCCAAGGCGCTGGAGAAGGCGGGCGCCTTTGGGATCGTGCTGGAACTGGTAACCGAGGAAGTAGCTGAGGCGATCACGAAGGAGCTTACCATTCCGACCATTGGAATCGGCGCGGGACGCTATTGCGCCGGGCAGGTGCTCGTGTTCCACGATGTGCTGCGGTATGCTTCGCCTTACAGGGAGAAGCGCTTTGTGAAGACATATGCCGACGTGGGCGGTATGATCCGCGACGCGCTCAGCCAATATGTGCAGGAAGTCAAACAGCGCGCCTTTCCGGAAGCAGGCCATGCGTTCGGCGCGGATGAGAGTGTGCTGGAATCATTGTACGGCGCGGCCGGAAAAGGAGCGAGATCATAATGAGAGTCGTTAGAACGGTAGAACAGCTTCGGGAAGCCATCTCGTTTATGCGCCATACCGGACAGGGGGCTGTCGGGCTGGTTCCGACAATGGGTTATTTGCATGACGGACACGCAAGCCTGCTTCGGCGGGCAGGAGAAATGTGCGGTACGGTTGTCCTGAGCATTTTTGTCAATCCGATTCAATTCGGACCGAATGAGGATTATGAAGCTTATCCGCGCGACGAGCGGCGGGATTTGGAGCTTGCGGAACGCGAGGGCGCGGATATTGTGTTTATTCCGTCGGTTGAGGTTATGTATCCTCGACCCATCCGAACTAAAATTGCGGTGTCCTCACTGACGACAAGATTATGCGGGGCTTCGCGCCCGGGCCATTTTGACGGAGTGACGACCGTGGTCGCCAAGCTGTTTAATATGGTGCAGCCTGAATATGCTTTTTTCGGACTGAAGGACGCGCAGCAGGTGGCGGTGCTTCGGCAAATGGTGGATGACCTGAACATGAATGTGGAGATCATCCCTTGCCCCATCGTGCGTGAAAGAGACGGGCTGGCGCTCAGCTCCCGCAACGTCTATTTATCGGCTGAAGAGCGCCGTCAGGCGCTGGTGCTGTCCCGCTCGCTTCAGGAGGCCCGTAAAGCCGTGGAGGAAGGACGCGCGGCTACGACCGATGAAGTCCGGGAGCTGCTGACATCAATCATTTCCAGCTCGCCGCTTGCCGACATTGATTACGCGGAAATCCTGACATTTCCGGCGCTTGAACCACTTGAAGGAAACCTCCCGCTTAATAGAGCCGAAGGGGAGATTATTATGGCGCTGGCCGTCCGGTTCGGCCGTACGCGCCTGATCGACAATATTATCTTTACGCCGAAGGAGGTCGCAGCGCTTGTATAGACATATGATGAAATCGAAAATCCACCGGGCGACGGTTACCGAAGCCAACCTGAATTATGTCGGCAGCATCACGATCGACGAGGATCTGATGGAAGCCGCAGACCTGCTGGTGAACGAGAAGGTGCAGGTTGTGGATAATAACAACGGTTCGCGTCTGGAAACCTACGTCATACCGGGTCCGCGCGGCAGCGGCGTCATTTGTCTGAACGGCGCGGCGGCGCGGCTTGTGCAGCCTGGCGATACGGTCATTATTATTTCCTATGCGATGCTGTCCCGGGAAGAGCTTGAAGAGCATAAGCCCACGGTGGTGTTTGTGGACGAGAACAACCGTCCCGTTAAGCTTGACAATAAGGAGCTTCACGCGACGATTGCTTGATTTGGCTGCCGGGCGCGGGACCTTGCAATGACTGCCACGCATGAAAGGTGGGCTCCGGGCGAACAATGAAGTCAGGCAAGCTGCACTGATCTCATTTTCGCAAGGAGGGATGGCTCCTATGTTTCAACAGATGTTTGCCGAAATGAACGAAATGCTCTCCGATATCGCCAGACAGCTGCCGGAGGCTCAGGGAGTAAAGCGGCATGAGCTTTTAGGCAAATACCGTATGCTCCGCAAGCTTAGCGACGAGGCGCTGGATGAATGGCTGGCCTTTGCGGAAGCACTCAGTCTGTTTCGCCAGAAAATGGAGCTTACTGAGGAGCCGGAACCGGGGACGCCGCTCAGCGGGGAAGCCTCTGGAGTTGAGATGGAGAATTTTGCGCGCGGTCAAGGGTATTACAAGCTGCTGATGTTTCCGAATTGCATTGAGCAGTTCAGCGCCGTCATTTCCCATTATCCCGACAATCTGGCGGCACGCCTGTACCTGGCCATGTCCCATCTTCATCAGGGCGAAGTCCTCGCGGCGCGGGTTCACTTGGAACATATGCTGCCCCTAGTTAAGAGCCGCAAGCTGAAGGCGCATCTGTATAATGCCGTGGGCTGCATTGCCGCGTCAGGCCGTCGGTTCGACGAAGCGAAGGAGCTGTTCGGGCTGGCGCTAAAGTACGATCCGGCGCTGCCTGAGCCGGACGCCAATCTGGAGGTCTGCAGGCGCGGCAGCGGCGAGCTTCAGTTCGGTTCTCAGCTGGTTTCGCTATTATAATAATCAGGCGTTAAATTTGGTGCGATGCAGCTGCTGCTTTCCGGCGGTGTGCATCGCCTTTTTTCGCAACTTCTGTTATGCTGATTAAGAGTCTCAAATGAAAGGGTTTAGAATACATCATGAAATTTGCGGTGCTTGATTTTGAAACGACGGGAACCCAGTCCGTAGGTGAAATTATCCAGGTCGGACTTGCCATTATAGAAGAAGACCGGTCCATTTCGCGTGTGTACGGCTCCTACGTCAAGCCCGAAGGACCGATCCCCCCTTTTATTACCGGCTTAACCGGCATTACAGACAGCGATGTGCAGGATGCGCCCGAACTGGAAGAGATGATGATGGAGCTGGTGCCTCTCCTGGATGATGTCGTGCTTGTCGGTCATAACGTCGCTTTCGATTTTCATTTTCTTCAGAGCGCTCTGGACCGGTGCGGTTATTTGCCGTTTCAGGGCCGCATTCTCGATACGATCGATTTTTTAAAAATCTGCTTTCCATCGCTCACCTCCTACCAGCTTGGAAACGTCAGCTCCCATTTTGGGCTTCAGCATGAACGTCCGCATCAGGCGGACAGCGACGCGCTGGCGACAGCGCTCGTACTGCTGAGATGTCTGGATGAGCTGTACAGCCTGCCTCTGCTTACGGTGCAGCGGCTGACCGAGCTGTTTGCCGGTGAGGACAGCGATCTGAGCTGGTTTTTTGAGGGCCTGCTGAGCGAGCGCGAGTTGGAAACGTTCCAGCCCGAAGGTGATCTTCAGTTCTACCGCCAGTTTGCGTTAGCAGTGGGGGATTGGACGGAGCTGGCTCCACCGCGCGAGGACGGCGACAATCCATTGGAGCAGATGTCGTTTGAGGCTTACTTGAACGAGGTTACCGAACGGCTGCGGAGCATTCTGCCCCAGTACGAAAGCCGTCAGGCTCAGGAAATTATGTTCGGCGAAGTGATCAAGGCTCTCGAAGAAGAGAGGCATCTGCTAATCGAGGCGGGTACAGGGACCGGTAAATCGCTCGGCTATTTGCTTCCGGCTATTTACCAGAGCGTCCGTACGGGGCAAAAGGTAATGGTCAGCACCCATACGATCAATCTTCAGGATCAGCTCCGCGAGCGCGATATACCACTCTTGACCGAAGCCGTTCCGTTTCCGTTTAAGGCTGCCGTCTTTAAGGGAAGGGGACACTATTTGTGTCTGCGCAAGTTTGAACATAAAATAAATAAGAAGGATTACGCTTCACCGAGAGAGGATACTCTAACCTCGGCGCAAATGATTGTATGGCTCACCCAGACCGAATCGGGCGACGACGAAGAGCTGAATTTAAGCGGCCGGGGCGGCGATTTCTGGGAAACGGTGGCGAGCGATACGGACTCCTGCCTGGGAAGGTCTTGCCCGTGGTTCCGCAAATGCTATTACCATCGCGCCAAGCAGGAGGCGGGCAACGCCGACGTGGTCATTACGAACCACTCGAAGCTGTTTGCCGACATGAAAGCGGGCCATCAGCTGCTTCCTTCCTACGAGTACCTTGTGATCGACGAGGCGCATCAACTGGAGGAAGTGGCCGGCAAGCACCTGGGCATGCATATGAAGCATTTTACCGTCTCCCATACGCTGAACCGCTTGTACAAAGACAGCCGCACCGGCCAATTGCCTGCACTCCGGCAGATTCTCCAAAGCTCGGGCAGCGAGCAGGCGGCTGAGTGGAGCGGGATCATTGACCGTCTGTACCCCGACCTTCTTACCGTAAAAGAGGCATGGGATCTGCTCAGCGATAAGCTGTACGCATTGATACCGGAACGGGCTGACTCGGCGGGAGAAGCGGGGCAGCTGGTTCACCGCCTGTTGCCTGCCAAGAAGCCGAAAGGCTGGGAAGAGCTTGCTTCACTGGAGAGCACACTAAATTTGTCTTTAAGCGATATTATCCGCAAAGGGGACAAAATGCTTGCCGAAATGCGCGACCAGGAAAGTCAGTCGTCCGCCGACAGCCTTGTAACCGATATCGGAGGTCTGTTCAAGGATTTGGCCGATATCCGCGAGCAGGTGCGTTTTTTTATGGGCATGAATGACGAAAATGTTGTATATTGGCTGGAGGCAAATGGAAATTACCGCAGCAAATCACTGCAGCTGTATGCCGTGCCGGTCGATGTCAGCTCGCAGCTCAAGGAGCTATTCTTTGATAAGAAAAAAAGCGCCGTTCTGACCTCGGCAACCTTGTCCGTCGATAAATCGTTCCAGTATATGATCGACAACCTTGGTTTGAACGAAGCCCAGGAGGAAGGAAAGTTATCGACCGTGCAGCTTCCTTCTCCCTTTAAGTACCGGGATCAGGCGCTGCTGGTCATTCCGCGGGATTTTCCAAGCGTGAAGGGCACCGTCGGCGACGCCCGGTTTGTCGATATGCTCGTTCGTTCCCTCGCTGAAGCCGCAGTGACGACTCGCGGGCGTATGCTTGTGCTGTTCACGTCATATAAGATGCTTCGGCAGGTATATGATCCTCTTAAGGAGGCGCTCGCGTCCGAGGAGATCGCCGTGCTGGGCCAAGGCGTTGAAGGAGGAAGCCGGAGCAAGCTGCTCCGCCGGTTCCAGGAGAATTCCGCGTCCGTCCTGCTGGGAACGAGCAGCTTCTGGGAAGGCGTCGATATTCCCGGTGACGCGCTAACCTGTCTCGCAATCGTCAGACTGCCTTTTCAGCCGCCTAACCATCCGCTCGCGGAGGCTAAAGCCGAGCTGTTGCAGGCGCAGAAGAAGAATCCGTTCATGAAGCTGTCCGTGCCTCAGGCCGTTATCCGTTTCAAGCAGGGCTTCGGCCGCCTTGTACGGACCGCGCAGGATCGCGGCATTGTTATTGTATATGATACCAGAGTCATCGAATCTTATTACGGAAAGTATTTCCTGTATTCCTTGCCAGGACCTAAAATGGAGCATATGTCGACGGAACAAATGGTCCCCCGCATCGCCGAATGGCTACAGCAAGACGGCGCATCCTAAAAGGAAGCTTCGATTGGCCATTGTACAACATCGGCTAATCACGCTTTTGCCTTTCAGCACTTCGATTGGCCATTGTCTAACATCGGCCAATCACGCTTTTGCCTTTCAGCACTTCGATCGGCCATTGTACAACATAGGCCAATCTGCCGATTTTAATCTTCACATGGGTCATACTGTAAGTAGATACCGCCAATTGTCAAGCGTGTCCCGTCAGGGACGAAAAGCGATCCTTCATCCACTTGATCAAGGTCCCCGCCCAACTTTTGCCGGACGCCAATTTGCCGTTAGCGGGTGTCCAGAGGGCGGCAGCCCTTGGGGCCCTCCCTTTTAGGGAGGGTTTGGGAGGGTCCTATTTAAAATGTAGGAGGAGAACACATGAAATCGGACAAAATATCAGAGGCCGTCGTCCGCAGATTGCCAGTGTATCTGCGTTTTTTGAACGACCTGCAAAATCGCGAAATCGCCACTGTTTCTTCTCAAGAACTTGGACAGCGACTGGATTTAAATCCGGCGCAAATCCGCAAGGATTTGGCCTATTTTGGCGACTTCGGCAGGAAGGGCATTGGCTATGATGTACCCTACCTGATCGAAAAAATCCGTCATATTCTGAAGCTGGACCAGCAGATTAATGTTGTTCTGGTAGGAGCCGGAAATCTGGGTCAGGCGCTGTCCAATTACAATATTTATCTGAAAGACACAATGAAAATCACGGCCGTCTTTGATTCCTACCCGCCGAAGATCGGGACCAAGATCAATACGCTGACCGTTCAATCTATGGAGGAACTTGCAAGTACCGTGCGCGAGCAGGGTATTCGCATAGGCATTATTACCGTACCCGAGCAGGAGGCGCAAAAAGTAGCAGATATTCTTATCGGAGCCGGCATTGAAGCGATCCTGAATTTCGCTCCGGTTATTCTGAAGACACCGCCTGAGATTCGCGTGCATGCGGCGGACTTTACGACCGACCTGCAAAGTCTGGCTTACTATCTGCATGAAGGAAAGGACGAATAAGAGCATGGGTACTAAATGGATGATCCGAAATGGCAAATTTGCCGTGCCTGGCGCGGATAAGCCTGTTCTTGAAGGATATATGGTAATCGATAACGATTTGATTACGTACATAGGGGAAGAACCGCCGGTTCTTGAAGAAGACGTGCCTGTCTTTGAAGGCAACCGCCTGCTGTTCCTGCCCGGGCTTGTCAATACGCATGGGCATGCGGCGATGTCGCTGCTGCGCGGCTATGGAGACGATCTGGCCCTTCAAGTATGGCTTCAGGAAAAAATGTGGCCAATGGAAGGGAAATTCACCGGAGACGACGTTTACTGGGGAACCGCACTTTCGGTTCTGGAAATGCTCAAGGGCGGAACAACGACGTTTCTCGATATGTATGATCATATGGACCGGGTGGCTGAGGTGGCGGAAGCATCCGGAATACGCGCCGTTCTGATGCGCGGCGTTATCGGGCTGTGCCCGGACGAGGTGCAGAATCAGAAGCTTGCGGAAGCGGTTGCTTTTGCAAAAAAATGGCATAACGCGGCAAACGGGCGGATTACCGCCATGATATCGCCTCATTCGCCGTACACTTGTCCTCCGGATTATATCGAGAAATTTGTCCAGGCTGCGCATGACCTCGACCTGCCTATTCATACGCATATGTCGGAAACGCGGCGGGAAGTGGAACAAAATGAAACGGATTATGGCCTCCGGCCCGTTGCCCATCTGGAGAAGCTCGGGGTGTTCACCCGGCCGTCATTAGTGGCGCACGCCGTCCATCTGAACGATGAGGAAATCGAAATTCTTGCACGCAATCAGGTTGGTGTCTCGCATAATCCGGGGAGCAATCTGAAGCTGGCAAGCGGCGTGGCTCGCGTTCCCGAGCTGCTGAAGGCCGGTGTTACGGTATCGCTCGGAACGGATGGCGCGGCAAGCAACAACAACCTGGATATGTTCGAGGAAATGCGCCTGGCTGCGCTGATTCATAAAGGAGTATCCGGCGATCCAACGGCGGTTCCCGCAGCCGAGGCCCTGCGTATTGCTACGGAGTATGGCGCAAAATCTGTATTCCTTAATCAAGTGGGCAGGCTAACGCCTGGAATGAAAGCCGATTTTATCGCCATCAATATTGACCAGCCGCATCTGCTGCCGCATACGGATCTGATATCCCATACCGTCTACTCGGCGAGCGCCAAGGACGTAGAGCATGTATGGGTTGACGGCAAACAGATCATTAAGCACGGGGAATGTCTAACATTGGACGAAGAGGCGATCCGCCGCAAGGCGCAGGAAGCTTTCGAGGGACTGCTGAATCGGTAAACTCATGGAGCTTCCGCTGACAGCCTGTACGACTACTGGAACAAAGGAAACGAGAGCCTTGTTTTTTTGGGCGGGGGTATTGTTTCTTCCTAGAAGGAGAGCTGCACGTTGAGAAAAAGGAGAAAATGGATCTTTTACGGGGTGTTTCTGGCCCTGCTCCTTCTGTTCGGATTATATCAATTTTTTGCCTACGTGCTGAAGGATCAATGGAGCGAGCGCAGCGCAGCCGAAGCCGCGGCGATTAGCGGGGCGGGCCTAACTAAGATTGATAAAGCGGAGAAATCGGTATGGGATGAGAACTCCATTTATTGGGTGATTACCGGCAAAAATAAGACCGGCGCAGGCATGATGGTTTGGGTGCGTTTCACTGCTGACGGCAAGCCGGCCCAAGGAGAGAACGCCGTGCATGCGCAGGAGCTGTCTCAGGGAGTCTCCGAGGAAAAAATGCGGCAGATGATCGCAGCCCAGATTCCCGGGATCAAGATCAAGCGTTTACTTCCCGGCGCTTATAACGGCGAGTACGCCTGGCAGCTTTTTTATCAAGACGGGGACCGCTATTATTACCGGTTCTACCGCTTCTCGGACGGCGAGCAGATCGGCGACGGCTACAGCCTGCCCAATCGTTGACGGGGCGTAATACGAAGAACCAGCTACAACCTTAACAGGATGGCTGGTTCTTTATTTTTATAGGATGATAGGCAAAAAATAGAAAGTAAAATTTTAAATATTATTCACATTTGATTCGTTCTAGTATATACACCTATGATATACTACTAGTTGTATCGGGGCATGCCAAGATGCATGCCGGTCCCGGATGACGCTAGGTGCGCTGCTTGTACAGCAATAAAGTTTGACATCATTAGAGAGGAGGACGTTGTTTGAAACTTCGTCTAATGCCAGTATTGTTGACTGCACTCCTGTCTGCTGCGCTTCTATTCGGCGGGTGGTTTTTGTACCGTGAATTTGCCGTTCAGGAACCGCTTGAAAAGATGGTCAGCAGTTATGAGGGTGTGAAGCAATCCCATATTACCATTAACCGCAATGAAGTAACTTTGAAACTTGATTTACAGCCGGGCACGAAGCTTCGTGAACTGGTTCAATATATAAATACCGAAGGCAAGTCCATAATCGGAGACCGGACGGTTAAGCTTGATATGGAGGAGCATTCGAGCCAGGTGCTGGACGATTATTGGGATAAAGCGCTGTTCTCCGTCGCTGAGGCAATGGAGAGCCGCAAATATACGGTTATTCCGGAGACGCTGAAACAGCTGTCCGCCCAATATAAGAATGTTACCGTTACAACAGAAATAGACGACAAGAATGTCTATGTGAGTTTATCGGACGGCAAAGAGAGCAAATTTATTATTTTGCCGCGCGAGCCTGAAACGATGGGGGTATGGAATAATGCCTAAATGGAGCAAAGAAGTATTGATCGGATTTGTGCCGGTACTGCTGATTTTTCTGGCTTTTCAGGGGATTAATATCGTACCTATTATCGTTGCGGCTGCCATGGTCGGCGCTCTGCTCGTCATCACCCATATGCGCGGCGGCATTGCCGTAAACGCTGGTGCGGAGAAGAAACGTAAGAAGAACGGTCCGGCCAAGCTGACGTTTGAAGAAATCGGCGGCCAGGATAGCGCGAAGCAGGAGCTGCGCGAGGCGCTCGATTTTCTAATCCGGCATGAAGAAATCAGCAAGTTCGGGATTCGTCCGCTCAAAGGGATTCTTCTTACCGGGCCTCCCGGGACGGGCAAGACGCTGATGGCGAAGGCTGCGGCCCATTACACGAACTCGGTATTCGTGGCGGCTTCCGGCAGTGAGTTTGTAGAAATGTATGTCGGCGTCGGCGCAGGGCGTATCCGCGATCTGTTCAAGGATGCCCGCACCCGTGCCGTTAAGGAGAATCGGGAGAGCGCCATTATTTTCATCGACGAGATCGACGTCATCGGCGGCAAGCGGGAAGGCGGGCAGCAGCGGGAGTATGATCAGACGCTTAACCAGCTGCTAACCGAGATGGACGGCATTTATAATTCGGAAACTCCGCGCATTCTGCTGATCGCCGCTACGAACCGTAAGGAGATGCTTGATCCGGCGCTGCTGCGTCCCGGGCGCTTTGACCGTCATATTCAAGTGGACATGCCCGACAAAAAGGGCCGCAAGTCGATACTAGAGCTGCACGCCAAGAACAAGCCGCTTCATCCCGATGTCAATTTGGAAAAAGTTGCGGAGGAAGCTTACGGCTTCTCCGGAGCCCAGCTCGAAAGCGTTATGAACGAAGCCGCGATCTATATGATGCGCGATAGTTTGACCCAAGTGGAGGATCGCCATTTAGCAATGGCGATCGACAAGGTCATGATGGGCGAGAAGACGGACCGAGAGACGAACCAGGAAGAGAAGAAGCGGGTAGCGATCCATGAGTTGGGCCATGCCATTATGGCCGAGCTTCTGCGTCCGGGCAGCGTCAGTCAGGTAACACTCACTCCGCGCGGTCAGGCGCTCGGCTATGTGCGGCATAACCCGCAGCAGGAGCAGTATCTGTACACGAAAGACTATCTTGAGGAGCAGATTATGATTGCGCTCGGCGGAGCGGCAGCCGAAGAAATGTATTACGGCGGACGGAGCACAGGCTCCCGCGGCGATTTCGATCAGGCGCTCGGTATTGTGGAAATGATGATGAAATCCGGCCTGACCTCCCTTGGAATCGCCAAGCTGGAAATGGTCACAACGGAAGAATTAATGAAAGAGAATAGTAAAATATTGGACGAACTGATGGAGCGAACCCATTCGCATCTGGAAAATAAACGAAATCTTTTTGATTATTCCCTGGATATCCTGATGAAGGAAGAAGTGCTCTCCGGAGAACAATTTCGTTGTCAATTTCGTGACAGTGTCCTTTTACCGGCATAATTATTGATGCCGGTTATTTTTTTTTACTTTTAATGCATGCTAAGATATTATAAATGTCGGAGTATGCTGTTTTTTCGACAGACAAATAGGTCCTGCAAAAATGTAGAGATACCTGAAAGGATGGAGGCTTTTTATGAATTTTAAGAAAATCGGTGTCATCGGCGGAGGCACGATGGGACAAGGGATTGCCGAAATGTTGGCAGCCAAGGGTCTGGATGTCCTGCTGGTAGAGAAAACGCCGGAAAAATTGGACTATTCTTACAGCATGATTGAGACGAGTCTCGATAAACAACTGGAGAAATGGGCAATCACCCAGGCGGAGAAGAAGCTTATCCTTGGCCGTATCCAAAAAGTAACACATTTCGCGGAACTCAGCTCCTGCGATATGGTCATCGAAACTATAATTGAGGATCTGGAAGAGAAGAAAAAAGTATTTAATCAGCTCGACCAGGTATGTCCGAACAATATTATTCTTGCCAGCAACACGTCCACGCTCAGCTTGACGGAGCTTGCAAGCTCCACGATGTACCCTGAACGTGTCATCGGCATGCACTTCATTTACCCGGTCGCCAAGGTGGACGTCGTAGAAATCGTACGCGGTCTTAAGACGTCCGATTCGACATTTGAGAATACTAAAGCTTTTGTTGACGATGTTGTTGAGAAGAAAGGCGTAATGATCTACGAATCCCCGGGATTTGTAACTTCACGCCTCATTTGTCTGTTCATTAATGAAGCTATGCATGTTCTGCAAGAGGGCGTCGCTTCCCCGGAAGATATCGACGATGCTATGCGTATCGGCTACCAGTTCCAATACGGCCCGCTTGAAATGGCTGACCGCTTTGGCCTTGATTCGGTGCTTGCCGCTCTGGAGCGCATGTTCCGCGAGTACGGCGAACTGAAATACCGCCCTTCGACTATTCTGAAAAAGATGGTGCGTGCGGGACAACTGGGCATGAAATCGGGCGAAGGCTTCTTCAAGTATGACAAGGATGGTGACCGTATATGAAGGTACTAGTAATTAACGCAGGTTCTTCTTCTTTGAAATATCAGCTTTATGACATGACGGATGAATCCGTGCTGGCCAAAGGATTGGTTGAGCGCATTGGCATGGATTCCTCGATCCTGACCCATAAGCCGACAGGCAAACAGGAAGTTACCGAAGTAAGCGAGATTCTGGAACATACGACGGCAATCCGTAAAGTATTGGCCAATCTGACCGACAAGGAGCATGGCGTGATCGACTCCATCCAAGAGATCAATGCCGTCGGTCACCGCGTCGTTCACGGCGGTGAGACTTTTAAGGCGTCGGCACTGGTAGACGGGGCGGCCAAATCGGAAATCCGCCGGCTGTTCGACCTTGCGCCGCTACATAACCCGGCGGCCGTTATGGGGATTACCGCTTCGGAAGTCAATATGCCGGGTGTTCCTCAGGTTGTCGTATTCGACACCGCGTTCCATCAGACTATGCCGGAAAAAGCTTATATGTACGCCATTCCGAGAGTGCTGTACAACAAGTACAAAGTTCGCCGTTATGGCGCGCACGGTACGTCCCATGATTTTGTAAGCAAGGCTGCGGCCGAGTACCTTGGGCGTCCGCTGGAAGACCTCAAAATTATCACCTGCCACATCGGCAACGGTGCCAGCGTTACCGCCGTTCAAGGCGGGATTTCTGTTGATACTTCGATGGGCATGACCCCGCTGGAAGGTCTCATGATGGGCACGCGCAGCGGCGATATCGACCCGGCGATCGTTCCTTATGTCATGAACAAGGAAGAGCTTACTTCCGGCGAAGCCAGCTCCATGCTCAATAAGCACAGCGGCTTGCTTGCCATTTCCGGAACAAGCAGCGACATGCGCGATATCATTGATGGCTACGAGAAAGGCGAACCGAATACCACATTGGCCTTTGAAATGTATGAATACCGTCTGCGCAAATACATCGGCGCCTATGCGGCTGCGATGGACGGCGTTGACGTCATCGTCTTCACGGCTGGCGTAGGCGAGAATGCGTCATTGCTTCGCGAGAAGGTTCTGAGCAACCTGACTTTCCTTGGAATCGAACTTGACAAAGAAGCGAACAAGGTCCGCTCCGGCGATCCTCGCCGCATTTCCGCTAGCGGCTCCAAGGTGGAAGTGCTTGTCGTTCCGACCAACGAAGAGCTCGTTATCGCCCGCGATACGCTTCGCATCGTGCAAGAACAAGCGTAAAGAGTTACAATAGTAAATAGCAAGAGGATTCCACAGCCAAAGGCCCATTAGCGGTCTTTGGCTGTCGGACCCTTTACCCTACTGCACTTCTATAGAGGAGAGATTGATGGCATGGCTAGCAAAACTGTTATCCGGGGCGTGAAGGATCATGTTGGAGAAAGCGTCGTCATTGGCTGCTGGGTAAATAACAAACGTTCCAGCGGCAAAATCCAGTTCCTGCAGCTTCGAGACGGAACCGGTTATATTCAGGGCGTCGTCGTAAAATCAGAGGTACCGGAGGAGGTCTGGACCGCCGCTAAAAGTCTGACCCAGGAAAGCTCCCTGTACGTCACAGGGACTATCCGCGAAGAACCCCGCAGCCAGTCGGGATTTGAGATGACGGTGACTGGAATCGAGATTCTGCACCTGACCGAGAATTATCCGATTACACCGAAGGAGCATGGCGTCGACTTCCTAATGGATCACCGGCATCTGTGGCTCCGCTCCTCGAAGCAGCGAGCGATACTTGTAATCCGGGCGGAAATTATCCGGGCGGTTCAGGAGTATTTCGACATTAACGGCTTTACCCTTGTCGATCCTCCGATCCTGACCCCGACATCGGCGGAGGGAACGACTAATCTGTTCCACACCAAGTACTTTGAGGAAGACGCCTATTTGACGCAGAGCGGACAGCTCTATATGGAAGCGGCGGCGATGGCGCTTGGCCGCGTATACTCGTTCGGACCGACCTTCCGCGCGGAGAAATCGAAAACCCGCCGTCACTTGATCGAGTTCTGGATGATCGAGCCGGAGATGGCTTTTACGGAGCATGAAGAAAGCCTGCGCATTCAGGAAGAGTTCATCAGTCATGTCGTGCAGTCTGTCCTAAAGAACTGCCGTCAGGAGCTTGAGGCGGTGGGCCGCGATATTTCCAAGCTGGAAAATATTAAGGCTCCATTCCCGCGCATCACATATGACGACGCGATCAAATTCCTGAATGATAAAGGCTTCGATATCCCTTGGGGAGAGGACTTCGGCGCACCGCATGAAACGGCAATCGCGGAAGAATACGATAAGCCGGTATTCATTACACATTATCCGGCCGGAATTAAGGCTTTCTATATGAAGCCCGATCCGAATCGTCCTGATGTTGTACTGTGCGCGGATATGATTGCTCCGGAAGGTTACGGGGAAATTATCGGCGGATCACAGCGTATCGACGATCCCAAGCTGCTGGAGGAACGCTTTAAGGAGCATGAGCTGTCACTGGATACGTACAAATGGTACATGGATCTTCGGACGTATGGCTCTGTTCCTCATTCCGGTTTCGGGCTTGGCCTGGAACGGACGGTAGCCTGGATTTGCGGATTGGATCATGTGCGCGAGACCATTCCGTTCCCGCGGATGCTGTACCGTCTCTACCCTTAAGAGAGGGGAGGGGCATATGGACGGCAAAGAAGGAAACAGCTGGAGCGGTGGTGCATCCTTTGGACTGCAGAGCGGGATGGCTGTCATTCCATATACGCTTCTGACCGCTTACCGAAAGCTGGGGTTGACCGGCAGCGAGACGCTGCTGCTCATACATCTGCTCTCTTTCCGCCAGATTGAAGGAAAGGACTTTCCTTCACTGGAGGAGCTGCAAGCCGTTACCGGACGCAGCGGTTCGGTTATTGCCAGTGAACTGCAGAAGCTAATCAAAGAAGGATTCTTAAAGATTGTGGCGGGCAGCGACGAGCGGCAGGGTATCCATTACGAACGCTATGACTTCTCAGGACTGTATGATAAGCTGGGTTATTATCTCGCGTCCCAGAATGATTCTTCAGCAGCTGATGGAAACCGTGGTTCAATTCGAAGCGGCGGCCCGCTCGGAACAGACAGTATTCTACCCGGTGATACGATTGGAGAAGATGAAAGCCGCAGTCTTTTCGTTGTGTTCGAGAAGGAGTTTGGCCGTCCGCTTTCTCCGATGGAATGCGAGACGATCTCCGGATGGCTCGACCAAGACCGGTATCCCGAGGAGCTGATTCTGCTCGCTCTGAAGGAATCCGTATTCGCCGGAAAGGTACATTTTCGTTATATCGACAGGATTCTGCTCGAATGGAGCCGGAACCGGGTGAAGAACGCCCAGGACGTTAAGGCATATTCCCAGCGGTTTCGCGGGGGAAGATAGTAGGGCCTGAAAGTATGCATTTCGTTGGTGATCCAAGAGTAGTGAAGAACCGCGGCTGAACAAGTCTTGCGCTGCGGTTCTTTTTCGTGTGAAATACGCTCAACTAAAAAATTTGAGTACATTGTGCAGGGGGAGTTCCCGGTTTCTTCGTCAATTGCTGAGGAAGGAGGGGGGAGCCATTGAAGAGGAGTTTTTGATTGAGAGAATCTGCCGAGGAGACGGTAGCGCTTTTCGAGAATTTGTGGATACGCACAGCCAGCACATATACAAGGTTGCCTACTCCGTGCTGCGGGATGCCAAGGCTGCCGAAGACACTGCGCAGGAGGCTTTTCTCCAGATATACAAATCTCTCCCCAACTACCGTTTTGAAGGCCTGAAGACATGGATTACCCGCATAGCCCTGCACAAGGCGATAGATGAAAAGCGCAGGCGGGACCGGATGAAGCAGCGGTTATGCGCGGATGAATCTGAGCTTGAATTTGCGCCTTCCGGCAGTGAGGATATACCGTCCGCAGTGATCCGGCGTGACCGAAATGATCGACTCCGAAGCGAAATTAAGCGGCTGCCGGAGGGGTATCGTGAAGTGGTTACCGCGTATTATCTGGAGCATAAGAATTACGAGCAAATCGCTGCCGAGTTCGGGATCACGCTTAAGTCGGTGGAATCAAGATTGTACAGGGCCAGACACTGGATCCGGAACCATTGGAAGAAGGAGGAGTGGATATGAGTGAACACGAAAAAGAGGCAATCCTCCGCCATTCCGCTTTAGCTTACATATTCGGACAAGGCACCCGCGATGAACGCGAAGCCATGGAGGAGCAACTGCTAGGGGAAGATGAAGCTTTATCGGCCTATCTGGACATATTGAATCGGCATGGAGATGAACTGCCCACGCTGGACGATACGGCTTCTTTCTCCCGGAACATTATGAACCGGCTGCCGCCACTTTCGGATCAATCTGAACCGGACCATGAACACGGCAACCGCCTGCAATTCTGTCACAGCCGCTGGTATAACCGGACGATCATTCATTATCTGGTCGCAGCTTCGCTTACTCTGTTATTTTTGTCTTCCGGCGTCTTTGATCGGCTTATGACCGGCGAATTGGACGTTGTGGTGAAGAATGGTGACGGCTCAGCTTTCAACAGCGAACAAATAATTCAAAAAACAACCGGTTGGCTTGAACGCCTTATGGCTGCCGGACGTCAATGAAAGGAGTTAGTTTATGCATAGAGAACGCAACAAATTGCGGGCTTTTTTTCTGAATTTTTTGCCCGGGGCGGGACATTTCTATAACGGAAATTATATTCGGGGCGCCCTTTATTTTCTCATCTCATTCGGAGAGTTGTTCATTTCCTTTCTTCTAGGGGGCGTAATGGGAGAGGATGAATTAATGGGTCTCGGCTTAGCCGCTTTTGTGCTGCTGTGGATTGTGAGCATGCTCGATCTGCTCATTGGGCTGTTAAAGAACCCTTCCCGGCCCGCTAATCCAATGGATTTTGTTGACCCTCAAGTTCCATACGAGATAAAGGAGATACGCGGAGAGAATGAACGATTTCAGATTATCCTGCTGTCCTTTATTCCCGGACTCGGTCACTTCCATATGGGACTGATGCAGCGGGGATTGTCATTTCTTATCTCCTTTTTCGGCTATATGACGGTCATGCTATTTCTGACAGGTGTAACTTCCAGCTCGGCCTTTCTGCTGCTGTTTGGCGTTCTCCCGGTGATTTGGCTGTATTGCATGTTCGACGCGGTCCAGCATATCCATCGCAAGCTAGCGGGGGAGGAACTGCGGGATCGATCACTCTTTGAAGATTTGGAAGCGGGCCGCGAAGACGGGAAACGCAGCAGAGTACTGGCTACGCTGCTGTCTGCTTTCCCCGGAGCCGGACAAATGTATCTTGGAATGCAAAAAAGGGGACTTCAACTGATGCTGCTGTTCCTGGGGAGCATATATATCCTGGATCTGCTGCGCCTAACCTTACTGTTCTTCCTGATCCCCATCATCTGGTTCTACAGCCTTTTTGACGGACTGCAGCTTGTCAGCAGCTACGGGCGCGAGCCGTTAGAGGACCGGCCTGTCATTGAAGGCTTCCTGAACCATCAAGGCTGGCTTGGTGCGGGGCTGCTGGCCCTGGGCATGTATTATATCTTGGCCAATTTGGCGATCCCCGCGCTTGATGCAAGGTTTCCCGAGTGGCATTTACAGTACCGGGTCAATGCTTACCTTAAGACAGTCCTTGTCTCCGTTCTGTTGATCGGCGGGGGACTCAAGCTGCTCGCGGGCAGCAGAAAAGGCGGCGTGGTTAAAAGAAAAGGAGGTCCTTCATGAATAGTGTAGCGGAAGAACGGACTGAAGCCAAAGGGATTATCCCCGAGGCGAAGGAAATCAGGGTTCGATATTGGCGTGTCGGATCGCTGTCCATGGGGCTCAATTTATTGTTTCTTGGCGTCCTCATCATGATCTCGCAGTGGAAAGGAGTGGACGTATTCGAGACCGCGCTGGCCTGGTATCCGATAGTTTTCATTTTGCTTGGTTTGGAGATCGTTCTCTACACTTTATGGTTTCGGGGAAAAGGAAAAGTTCATTACGATGTGCTTAGCATTTTTTTTGTCGGTATTCTTTCGATCTGCTGCCTGGTGTTCGCTGGACTCGGCTCTCTGGGGCTTACTGGGGAAATCCGCAGCGCTGTGAGTTCACACGAGTACCAGTATTCGTTGCCGGAGACGCGAAGTTCTGCTAATGGAATCGGCAAAATTATTGTGCAGGGCGATAATCCATACAAAGTTAAGGTAGATCAGACAACTGGTAAAGAATGGTTTACATTTGGTTCGTACTGGTCGGGTAGCGAACGCCTGGATTCAGAGCTTGAGAAGAATCTTGTGCGGAGCGAAAGGACTGGGGACACGGTTTACCTTCTGCTAGGAGACACACCGAGCCATGCCCTGGACCGTTCCAGGTCCGGGCTAGACGTTACAATAGCGGCTCCGGCGGGAATTAAGGTTATAGTAAGAGACAGCAGAGGAAATATCTTGGAGCGCTAGAGTGAAGCTGAGCCTTGCTACCCGGAAATGTATGACAAAAAGCTGAAAGAACCGCTATAAGGTCTCCTTCGAAGGCCTTATAGCGGTTCTTATTGTCCTCTGTTACTGCTGTTGGTATATCCTCCTAGTTGCGCTCGCCTTCTGCAGCCAACTCCGCTTCCAGCGCGGCTCCCATCTCACGCGAACGTTCTGCGCAGCGACTGACCGCCGCAATCACCGTTTCAAAAAAATCACCCTTGTCGAGCACTTCCAGCGCCGCCTGGGTGGAGCCGCCTGGAGAAGTGACCTTCTTACGGAGGGCTGCGGGTTCTTCCCCTGTCTGCTGCACCATGCGGGCCGCGCCGAGCACCGTCTGAACGGTCAATTC
The DNA here is from genome assembly GCF_000993825.1 of Paenibacillus durus ATCC 35681. NCBI lineage: Bacteria > Bacillati > Bacillota > Bacilli > Caryophanales > Paenibacillaceae > Paenibacillus > Paenibacillus durus. The sequence goes on along the minus strand of NZ_CP011114.1, from coordinate 2,831,680 downwards.
GGCGCTCTGTTCCTTGGACAGGCCGCCGCGGATGCCGGCGGCAATCATCGCTTCCATCATGTAATAGATGTAAGCGGGACCGCTGCCGGAGATGCCGGTCAGCGTTTCCATGCGCTCTTCATCGATCACGGTCGTAAGCCCGACCGCCTCGAAGATATTAAGTGCAAGCTTCCGTTGTTCTTCAGACACTTCCTTGGAGAAGGCAATGCCTGTTGCGCCAAGACCGATTGAGCTGGAGGTGTTCGGCATGGTGCGGACAACAGGCTGTTTCTTGCCGAGCAGTCCCTGAATCGTGCGGATGGACAGGCCTGCAATGACGGAAACGATTAACTGCCCGTCCGTGAGCAGCGGTGCGAGGTCCCGAATCGCCGCCGCCGCATCCTTGGGCTTCATAGCAAGCACAATCACCGGGGATGTACGCAAATATTCGTTTTTATGTTCGGGGTTGTTGCTCCCGTTGACGCCGTAGCGGGAACGCAGTTCAGCCAGACGTTCGCTGCTGCTGCGGTTAAGCATAATGATATTATCGGCATAGATGACGGAGCGGGCGATCAGACCGCGGACGATCGCTTCTGCCATGGAGCCGGCTCCGTGAAAAACGACCTTATGATCAATTAAAGGCTTAGCGGTTTGTTGACACATCGTCTTAAGTTCCTCCTTGGCGGATAAGGGCTAGCTCCGGATTTGTCCGTTGCCGTAAATTTTGTATTTGGTAGAAGTCAGCGCAGGCAGACCCATCGGTCCGCGGGCATGCAGCTTCTGGGTGCTGATCCCAATCTCAGCGCCGTATCCGAATTCGAAGCCGTCGGTGAAGCGGGTAGACGCATTATGGTAGACTGCGGCAGCATCGACTTCATCTTGGAACCTTTCGGCGCTCTCTTCATCCTCTGTCACAATGCACTCGGAATGCTTCGTGCCATACCGGGCGATATGTTCCAGCGCTTCATCAATTCCGTCTACTACTTTAATGTTGAGGATATAATCGTTATATTCAGTTGCAAAATTCTCCTCGGTAACCGGGAGCGCCCATGGAATGAGCGTCCGTGTCCGGGAGCATCCCCGAAGCTCCACCTTGGCGCTTCGGAAAGCTTCTCCAAGCGCGGTCAGATGCTCTGCCGCGAAGCTCCGGTGAACGAGCAGAGTCTCCATCGAATTACAGACGGAGGGACGCTGCACTTTGGCGTTCAGGCTGATGGATTCAGCCATTGCGGGCACGGCGCTGGCATCCAGATACGTATGACAGATGCCTGCGCCCGTCTCAATGACGGGAACCGTGGCGTTCTTGACAACATTCTGAATAAGCGAGCTGCCGCCGCGCGGGATAATTACGTCAAGCAGACCGTTCAGCTTGAGCATTTCGTCAACGGACGAACGGTTCGGGTCCTCAATAAGCTGCAGCGCGTTAGGAGGGATGTTCGTCCCAGCCAGAGCGGCATGCAGCACCTCGACGATTTTGCGGTTGGATGAGAGAGCGGCTGAGCCGCCCCGCAGCACGACGGCATTACCCGTCTTCAGGCATAGACCGGCGGCATCAACCGTAACGTTCGGGCGGGCTTCATAAATAATGCCGATAACTCCGAGCGGAACACGGATTTTCTCAATGATCAGACCGTTCGGGCGCTCCAGCGATTCAAGAGTATCCCCGACCGGATCGGGAAGAACGGCGATTTGCTGAAGTCCCTCGGCGATTGCGTCGATCCGCTCGGTATCCAGCGACAGCCGGTCCAGCATGGATTGCGGCGTGCCGCTTTGTCTACCCCGTTCCAGATCCTCGGCGTTAGCCTCGATAATTGCGGCAGCTTCCCGCCGCAGCGCGTCTGCCATTACGAGCAGCGCTTCGTTCTTCTGCCCGGTAGTCAGTCTGCCGAGCGCCCCTGCCGCACGTTTTGCAAAGGCCGCTTTGCTTGCAACTTCACTCATCATCTTTCCCCCTTATACAAATTGGATCATAACATTTCAAGCAAAAAGGTTTCACAGCGGAAATTGTTTATTTCAACGTGATCCATTCATCCCTGTGAATGACCTCAAGCCGGTGAACTTCTTCTCCAAGCTGGCGAATGACCTCTCCGCTGGGCAGTCCCCGGATGATGCGCAGCTGAGCGTCGTCGTAATTCACGATACCGCGGCCGAGCAGCTTGGAATCGGGACCGAGCACTTCAACGACATCTCCGGCATGAAAGCTGCCCTGAACCTCCCTAACACCTACCGGCAGCAGGCTGTGCCCGCCGTGAACCAGCGCTTCCTCCGCTCCGGCGTCGACAATCAGCGAGCCAAGCGGAGTGGACATGAAGCCGAGCCATTGCTTCTTGACGGGGAGGGAAGACAGCGTTGTGGCAAAGTACGTGCCCTTGCCTTCGTCCTTGACCGCCTGCCGCAGATCACCGGGTTCGGTGACGCGTCCCACAAAGACGGGCACGCCTCCTCGGGTGGCGATTTTGGCGGCGTCGATCTTGGAGCGCATGCCGCCTGTGCCAACAGACGACCCGGCTCCTCCGGCAATCGAATAGATTTCCGGCGTAATCTGCTCGATAAGCCGGTAGCGCACGGCATCCGGATTGCTGCGCGGATCACTGCTATACAAACCGTCGATATCCGTAAGCATCAGCAGGCGCGAGGCTTTGAGTAGGTTGGCGACCAGAGCGGAGAGCATATCGTTATCGCCGAATTTCAGTTCGTCGACGGATACCGTGTCATTCTCATTGAATATCGGAACGACGCCCTGCCTCAGCAGCTCTTCGACGGTCATTGAGGCGTTGTTCATCGCGCGCCGGCTGCGGAAATCCGTGCGGGTCAGCAGAATTTGAGCAGCGGTCAGACCGTGCGCGGAGAATGCTTCCTGGTAGGCCTGCATCAATAGCGCCTGGCCCACGGCTGCGGCGGCCTGCTTCTCATGGAGCAGTTTGGGACGCGCAGGATAACCGATGCTGCGGAAGCCAGCGGCAACCGCCCCGGAGGTTACCAGCAGCACTTCGCAGCCGCTGCGCCTTAAATCCGCGATTTCGGATGCGAAAAAGGCGACCGCGTCGCGGTTAAGCCCGCCCTCGGCTGCGGTCAGCGAGCTGCTGCCGATTTTGACCACTAATCGTGTAGACATTGCCTTTCACTTCCTATTATCCATATTGAACAACAAAAAAGCCCCCATCCTTAGACTGAGCAAAGGACGAAAGCTGGGTTCACTTCCGCGGTACCACCTTCATTGATGAGGGATCATCCGACTTTAGCCTCGTAACGGGAGGAATCCGTCCTGCGGAGCAGGCCGTTCGGGGGTAGGATTCGGAACGTTAGCCGCGGTAAATTCTTTCAGCCTATCGGAATTTACTCTCTGGCGCGGTAGACTCGTTCGTACTGGTCCCGTCTGCACGTTTGCCTATTTGACAACTAGAATACCATGAGGAGCCAAGTTTGCCAAGAGAGTTCAAGCTATTACCTTCGAAAAGACCGGCACCCGAAAATGTTTAACCTTCCGGCGAGCGGGCAAAATAGATCTATTCCGTGATCAGGAGGTGGAACCATTGAATAAAGATAACCTGCGGAAGCTTGAAGAAAGAAAAGAGACGCTGGAGGAGCAGCGGCAGACTATGCGCGAATTTATCGAGGAAGAGACCGGCAGCCCCCATTCAAGAGGACCGGTTGACGAAGATACCTCGCATGTGCCTGATACTCAGAACCATTTCATTTCCGAGCGGAATTTCCGTAAATACCAGAACTAAGGTCAACTGTAAAATAATCAAAGCCGCTCATCGCTTGCTAAGTGATGGGCGGCTTTTTGCCGCAGCCTCAGCAAGCTGTTTTGAAGCCTCTCTGATGTCATTCCTGCGCAAGCTCGGCTACGGTTGTTTGGAACGTGTGGATAAAAGCTTCGGCTGCTTTGGACAGATAGCGCCCCCTGCGGTAGGCGACGACCAAAGTTCGGCTGGGCACTGGCTCGGCTAAAGGCAAATAGACGGGTACAAACTCGCTGCGCGGAGCGCGGGAAATAAAGCGGGGAACCAGCGTCACGCCCATGCCTGCCGCCACGAGCGATTGGATGGTTTCCATATTATTGCTCTCGAAAACAATGGATGGATCGAATCCGGCCTCCCGGCACAGGTCCATTGTCATTTTACGAAAGCCTTGGCCTTCTTTCAGAACAATGAACGATTCCCCTTTTAGTTCCTCCATTGACGTTCTCCTGCCGGTGGACAGGCGCGCCGCCAAAGGATGCTCCGGCGGAACCGCGAGATCAATGCGCTCCTCGCCAAGAATTTCATAGGCCAGCGCGGGAATCTCCAGCGGCAGAGATAGCAGGCTGAGATCGGTCTGGCCGCTTGCGGTCAGCTTTTCCAGATTCATCGAGGAATCCTCCAGCAGCGTAATATCTATCTCCGGGTATTTCCGCTTAAATACCGGCAGCACATAAGGCAGCAGGTGGGCTCCCGTAATCGGCATGCTGCCGACAACAACACGTCCAGTGCGAAGCTCCGATATATCATTCATTTCCTGGCGAAGCAGCTCAACCGCATCGATAATGATTTGCGCCTGATCCACAAATTTCCTTCCCGCATGGGTAAGCTCAACGGTGCTCGTGTTCCGCTGGAACAGCATTACGCCGAGCTCCTTCTCAAGCTTGGAAAGCTGCTGGCTCAGCGAGGGCTGGGCGATATGGAGTTTCTCCGCAGCCCTTGAGAAATTCCGTTCATTGGCGATTTGCAGCACATAAAGCAGTTGTCTGAGTTCCATACTCGCGGTCTCCTTCTAAAATTCATCCTCTTATAAGCATAACCTATAAAACAGGCCGAATATATATTAAAAAAATACACTTTACAATACTATACGTTCAGTATATTATATAGTATGTAAACTAAACGTTCAGTATTTGTTTGTGGAAAATTGTAATTATTATGGTGTGAAAAAATTAAGGTTATCTAAGGGAGGAATTTTTAATGAAAGTTGTAGCTTTTAACGGAAGTCCTACCAAAGCAGGAAATACTTATCATGGAATAAAAATAGTTACTGATGAACTTGAAAAAGAAGGCATAGAAACAGAAATAGTTCACGTTGGGAATAAACCTGTTAGAGGATGTATTGCTTGTAAAAAATGCATAAAAAATAAAAATGAAAAGTGTATTATCACGACTGATCCAGTTAATGAATGGATTGAAAAGATGAAAGAAGCTGATGGAATAATTTTAGGGTCACCCGTTCACTATTCCGCCATTGCTGGAACAATGAAATCATTTTTGGATAGAGCTTTTCGTGTTACAGAAGCCAATGACAGCATGTTAAGACATAAAGTTGGTGTATCAGTTGTGGCAGTAAGACGTGCAGGCGGAATTCCAACGTTCGACCAGTTAAACAACTACATCAATCATTCGGAAATGCTTATGCCTACTTCAAATTATTGGAATGTTATTAACGGAACAGCTCCAGGGGAGGTAATGCAGGATCAAGAAGGGATTCAAATCATGAGGATACTTGGTAAAAATATGGCATGGCTTATGAAGTTGATAGAAAACGGTGAAGGAAATGTAAAGAAGCCTGAAAGAGAAGAAAAAATATTTACTAATTTTATTCGTTAAGGGGAGTAGAGTGGAAAGAATCCTTATAATATTTACCTATAAGAATTATAGATATTATATCTTGGCGTAATAAACAACCTCATGTTATATTTAGATCATTCCAAGGGGAAATCTATTTTTCCTTACAGATGAACGAATCTATGACGAGGTGAAATCATGGGCAAGAAAACAATGTTCGAGAAAATCTGGGACAATCACGTTATCTATCAAGAGGAAGGGAAACCTAGCATTCTATATATCGACTTGCAACTGGTGCACGAGGTAACATCGCCCCAGGCTTTTGAAGGGCTTCGTCTGAGCGGACGCAAGATTCGCCGCCCGGAACTGACTTTTGCAACGATGGACCACAACGTTCCTACTACAGACCGTTTCAACATTACGGACCCGATTTCCAAGCAGCAGATCGATACACTCACGAAGAACTGCGCCGATTTCGGAGTGAAGCTGTTCGGTCTTGACGATATTGACAATGGGGTCGTGCACGTCATGGGGCCGGAACTGGGACTTACACATCCCGGCAAAACGATCGTCTGCGGAGACAGCCATACTTCGACCCACGGCGCTTTCGGAGCCCTTGCTTTCGGTATCGGCACAAGCGAAGTGGAGCATGTTATGGCGACCCAGTGTTTGCAGCAGGCCAAAGCGAAGACGATGGAAGTCCGCTTTGTCGGCAAACGCAACCCGGGCGTAACGGCGAAAGACATGATCCTCGGACTTATTGCCAAATACGGCACGGATTTTGCAACGGGTTATGTCATTGAATACACCGGTGAATCCATCAGCGAGCTGTCGATGGAAGAGCGGATGACCGTCTGCAACATGTCGATCGAAGCCGGAGCCAGAGCTGGCATGATCGCTCCTGACGAGAAGACATTCGAATATCTGCGCGGCCGTCAATATGTTCCGCAAGGCGCCGCTTTTGACGAGGCTGTTGCTGCTTGGAAAGAGCTGGTTACTGACGAAGGTGCGGAGTTCGACACGGTTGTCGAGTTTGCAGTGGACTCGCTGATTCCGCAAGTAACTTGGGGCACAAGCCCGGGTATGGGTACCGACATTACGTCTACGGTGCCGAATCCGGCTGATTTTGCTACCGAGAATGAACGCAAAGCGGCTGAAAAGGCGCTGGAATACATGGATTTGAAGCCTGGAACACCAATTTCCGAAATTGCCATCGATTATGTCTTCATCGGTTCCTGTACCAATGGCCGGATCGAGGATTTGCGCGCGGCGGCTGAGGTTGCCAAGGGCCACAAGGTATCGGAGAACGTAACGGCTATTGTCGTACCGGGTTCGGGAAGAGTAAAAGCTCTGGCCGAGAAGGAAGGTCTGGACAAAATTTTCACGGAAGCCGGTTTTGAATGGCGCGAAGCGGGATGCAGCATGTGTCTGGCGATGAACCCTGACATTCTGCAGCCGGGAGAGCGCTGCGCGTCGACCTCCAACCGGAACTTTGAAGGCCGCCAAGGACGCGGGGGACGCACACATCTTGTCTCGCCTGCAATGGCTGCCGCAGCTGCGATCAAAGGCCGCTTCACGGATGTGCGGGATTGGAACTACAAGACGGAAGCCGTCAGCTCATAAGAATTCGAGATAATCGGGAGGGTAATATAGATGGAAGCTTTTAAGAAATTAACCGGGATTGTCGGACCTGTCGACCGGGTCAATGTCGATACGGATGCCATTATTCCGAAGCAGTTCCTCAAACGGATTGAACGGACAGGTTTCGGACAATTTCTGTTCTTTGAATGGCGTTTTGATGAAGCGGGCAACGACAATCCGGCATTTGCGCTGAACCAGGACCGCTACAAAGGCGCGTCCATCCTGATCTCCAGAGCCAACTTCGGCTGCGGTTCCTCCAGAGAGCATGCTCCGTGGGCGATCTTGGACTACGGGTTTAAGGTAATTATCGCATCGTCATATGCCGATATTTTTTACAACAACTGCTTCAAGAACGGCATTCTTCCGATCAAGCTCTCTGAAGAGCAGGTGGAAGATCTGTTCCAGCGGACTGCAGCCCATGAAGGCTATGAGCTGACTGTCGATCTCGAGAACAACAATATCAGCGACGCTCATGGTCTGAGTATCAACTTCGATATTGACGAGCACCGCCGCCAGTTCCTGCTGCAAGGTCTTGACGACATCGGTCTGACGCTGCAGCATGAGGACGCAATTACTGCCTATGAGCAGAAGCATGCAGCTAAGCTTTTTGCTTAATAGTGGCTTGGGCGTAACAAACACACGAATTTCATAAATTTTTACACAAAACTTCCATTTCCTGCACCGGAAATGGAAGTTTTTTTGTTATAATAGCAGAATGTATAAACATCACGGCTAGAATTGCTGTTTGATGTGTAACTTTTGGCAAATACCCGCGTCAGGAGTTTATCGCAGTGATTCTGCAATTAGGGAGTAAGGGGAGAAGAGAATGACGAAGGCTTGTCTGAAAATGTTCGCGCTGCTGTTGCCCCTGCTGGTGTTGATTGTCTGGTCCGGGCAAGACGCGGAGGCGGCAGGTCGAGGGAAAATAGTGCTGGATAACCAGGAGCTGGCGCTGCCGCAAGGTATTAAGCTCGAGAACATCAACGGAAGTGTCATGATCCCGATCCGTGTCGTAACGGAGAATCTGGGATATGAAGTATTATGGGATCAAAAGATTCGTAAAGTGACGATCCGTCAGGATTTTAAAGAGATTAAGCTGTTTGTCGGCAGTAAAAACGCCGATGCGGACGGTGTTCCGCTCAGCCTTAACGCTGCGCCTAAACAGACCGGAGGGACGGTTCTCGTCCCGATTCGGTTCGTTGGCGAACAGTTCGGGCTTGGAGTCGGCTGGGACAATAAGGAGAAAATCGTCTATCTGTCCGGGAATTCTTCAGATCCTAGCCCGGCTGGGCCTGAAACCTCTCCGGCTGCTGTGCCTTCTCCGCCCGCAAGTCCGGCCGTCAGTTCGCCGGCGCCTACACCTGTGCCGTCGCAGACTACCGGCACGGTAGCAGGGGCAGCTTCATCACCGCCCGGGCCTACTCAGTCTTCTGCCGGAAATGCAGCAGGCGCGCCGGTACAGGTAAAAGGGGCGGATTTTAGCGCGAATCAACTGGTTATTGCCGTTAGCGGTAAAGTCAAGCCGAATATTACGACGCTGGATAATCCGAGCCGAATTATCGTGGAGCTGCCGGGCACTTCGCTGGCGTCCGATTTCGCGGGGGGAGGACCGGTCTCAGGAGCTGCCCAAGGTACGCTTGATGTTTCGGGATATCCGCTGATAGCCGCTATCGGATATTCGTTGTCAGGTACCGCTCCTTCCACCGTCCGGTTTGAAATTCAGACGACGGAAAAATTGCCTTATCGGCTAAGCGTTGATGACAGCACAGGTCTTATCACCGTTGATTTGAATGCAAGTGATACTGGAGGCGCCACTAGCGGCGGCAGCGGCAACCCCATGGTTGTGCTGGACGCCGGACATGGCGGTTCGGCTTCAGGTGCGGTTAGCCCGGCAGGACGGAAGGAGAAAGACTTCAATCTGGCGGTCATTCAAAAGGCTGGAGCTCTGCTGCAGAGCGATGGGCGCGTGACGGTTGTGTACACGCGGACAGAGGATATTACGCTTGGTCTGCAGGATCGTGTTGATATCGCGGAAGCGGCTGGAGCGAATCTCTTCGTATCGCTGCATGCGAATGCGATAGATAGGACAGCCCCCAATTGGTACAAGGTTAACGGCAGCGAAACCTATTACACCCGCAGTGACAGTCTTCCGTTAGCCAGTGTTATGCATAAGCATCTGGTGAAGGCAACCGGCTTCAAGGACAACGGGGTTAGGACGAGGAGCTATCATGTGACCAGGGAAACCTCAATGCCGGCAGTGCTGCTGGAGTCAGGCTATCTGACAAATACGTCAGATGAATCGAAGCTTTTTTCCAATGATCTTCAGGATTCACTGGCTCGGGAAATTGCGGCAGGCATTATTGAATATTTAGGAATTTAGGCTCATTTCTAGTAAGGAGCAGCGATCTACTTAGACGCCGGATAGGCTGGAAATCTTTCGCAACTTTTCATAGAGTCCGGCGTCTAATTAGTGTCAAAGGTTGTCGGGCGGATGCCACCATAGAACGCCGTTCCGGGGCGGAATACTAGATTCCTAGAGGTGAAGAATGAAGAAATTAAGTTTTGTGCTGCTCGTGCTATTGTTCGTACTCGTAATGCCGGAAAATGGACATGCCGCTGCTGGAAACAACAAGATTTTCCTCGACGGCAAGGAATTGACCGCTGGACAAAGCGTCCCGGTCGAGAATGTGAACGGTACCGTTATGGTGCCGCTGCGGATGATTGTCCAAAACTTGGGATACAAAGTGGACTGGGACCAGAACGCCAAGACGGTGACGATCAACCAGCAGGGTAAAGTGGTCTCGCTTGCGGTCGGCCAAAAAAAAGCGACAGTCGACGGCATTGAGGTAACTCTTAATGAGGCCCCCGTCTTGAGGACGGATACCTCGCTTGTGCCCATCCGTTTCATTTCCGAGCAGTTCGGGTTAAAGGTGGAATGGGATAACAAGGAGAAGACGGTAACGATTACATCGCCGCCAACTTCCGCTGACGGCAGCTCGCCTGCAAACAACACTCCATCCACAGGAGGCAGTTCATCGGGAGATGGGACTAACGCGGGAGTGCCGCCGTCCGGCTCCGCAAGCAATTTAACGAAGGTTAACGGCGTTAGCTTTAGCAATAACCAGCTTCTTATCGCGTTATCCGGTGATTCGGCGCCTAAGCTTTCCGTTCTGGATGGTCCCGCTCGAATCGTGGTTGATATTCCAAATACTACCTTCTCCGATTCGTTCGGGTCTGGACAGAACCTGCCGTCCGGTCAGATGAATACGCTTGATGCGACAGGCTACCCGGATGTCAAGGAAATCCGCTATTCTTTATACAGCAGTAATCCTCATATGGTGAGGTTCGTTATCGAACTGAATGAGTCAAAAGATTTCGGTTACAGCTTATCCGCAACCGATTCGTCGTCCAAGCTGGCCATCATTGATCTGAATGGCACTGGAGGATTGGTGGCTGCTGCTGCCGCTGGCGGAACAGGGACGGATGCAACTACGGGTCCTCCTGACAGAGGCGGCAAGAAGCTCGTTGTACTGGATGCCGGGCACGGTGCCAAGGATTCCGGCGCGGTCGGGGTCACGGGGAAATATGAGAAGAACTTTAATTTGGCGGTAGTCCTCAAAGCAGAGGCGCTGCTGAAGCAGGAGACGAATATCGAGGTTGTGCTGACGCGCAGCGATGATACTTTCCTTGAGCTCAAAGAACGAGCGGCTATCGCCAATAACTTGAACGCAGACCTGTTCGTTTCGGTGCATGCCAACAGCAGCCCCACTACAGCTGCCAGCGGCACCGAGACGTATTATAAGCGGGATGAGAGCAAGGCATTTGCCGCTGTTATGCATAAATATTTGGTGCAGGCAACTGGACTCAGTGACCGGGGCGTGCAGTACGGCAATTTTCATGTTATTCGTGAAACGAAAATGCCGGCAATTCTATTGGAGAGCGGCTATCTCAGCAATAAAAAAGACGAAGCTCTCCTATTTACGGAAGCTTTTCAAAACAAGGTGGCCGCAGCGATTGTGAGCGGAATCAAGGAGTATCTGGGTATCAGCTAACAGCCTCGCGGCAGACTGACGCCGCAGAGTCAAGCTTCTGCCCATTAAGGGATAGATGATGCTCTGCGGGAGGGTCTGCCCTACTTATACATTACTAGATTTGCACACTGCATCATCTTACTAAGGAGGCGTTGAAATTGTGGAATAAAAAAATGGGGATCATCGGTATAGCGTCGGTTCTTCTGCTTGTGCTGGCAGGATGCGGCGACAAACCGTCTACAGCGCCTGCAAATGAGGGAGGCATCGCTTCACCGGCTGTCGTTAGCGGTGCTGAAGGGAATGTCGAGCCTTCGGAGCAGCCTGTGGAAAGTGCCGTGCCAGATACTACGGCGCAGCCATCGGCAGTAAATGAGAGTCCTCCTTCAACTGAGCCGTCACCGAGCGCTGCGCCGCCCGAGGAGAAACAGAGTCAAACGATTGATGTCTATTACACGGATTCTCAAATAATGGATCTGAAGCCGGCAAAGGCGGACATTGCTTATAAGGACGACACTGAAAAATACACCAATGCTTTCAAAGCGCTGCAAAAAAGCGATAACGCGGACCTGATCCCTCTATGGGGAAAAATGGAGCTGAAGTCTCTGAAGTTCGAGAACGGGCAAATCGTGATGGATATTCACAAACCGGCAGAGGCTCAGCTAGGATCCGGAGGCGAATCCTTTGCGCTTAGCGCGCTGACTAAGACGCTGTTCCAATTTTCGGAAGTTCAGAGCATTGAACTGCTGGTTGATGGGGAGCAGGTTGAGAGCCTGATGGGCCATGCGGACCTGCTGCATCCGATGACCAGGGAGAACAGTCAGTAAGCCGTTCAGGAAGAGCGTCGGCATATCTAATTCCGCTAATGACAGAGACTGTTTATCCATATGCAGAGAGGGGAACATTTCAAATTGTCTGAACTTAATAAGTACAACTATTACTCTAAGGGATATACTAAGAAAGCTATATCCGTCCTGCTCGCCGGGGTGGTTGCGTTTGGCGGAGCGGGAACGGTATTGGCGGAAAGTGCACCCGCCGGGAACAGAGTTGGGGGCGTATCTTCGCCGAGTGCAGCGGGGACTGGAGCTTTCTCCGATGTAACCTCCGGCTTTTGGGCCGAGAAGCATATCTACAAGCTAGCCGCACAGGAAATCATTATAGGCAACAACGGAAAGTTTCGTCCGGCGGACCCTGTTACCCAACAGGAAGCAGTTCTGATGGCTTTGCGTTTCATGAAGCTGGATGACCAGGCTTCGGGCGGAACGGCAACAGCGCTTCCGGAGGGCTTTGACGTCTCCAATTATTACAAGCCTTATGTCGTGCTGGCGTTCCAGCGGAATGTGCTGGATAAAACGGCGGAAATGGCCGCCGACAATCTGAAGACGTCCTGGGGTACCCACAAGGCTACCCGCGAGTGGATCGCCGAGCTGTTGATCCGCGCTCTTGGCAAGACATCCGATGCGCAGGCAGTCGCCAGCGAGCCTTCGGGATTTGCGGATGACGCGAAGATTTCCGCAGGGAAACGCGGATATATCAACGCTGCCATCAACCTTGGACTGACGAACGGATTGAGCGGGAATATTTTCAATCCAACGGGAGAAGTTACGCGGGCACAGCTCGCCACCTTCTTGAGCCGGGCGGAAGCTTATTCGGCGGCGGCATACAATAATACGTCAAGCGGTATCGTAACCGAAGTAAAAGAAGGCAAAATGACACTATATAGTGGTGTATCCAACTCCGTATACTCCTTGAACTCCGGAACGGCTTATTTCAGCAGCGCCGCCGAAACGGCGATCTCGCTGAACAATATCCAGCCTTATACTAAAGTCACGGTCATTGGCAAGAACGGGGCGGCTGCCTATGTAGAACTGACTGATCCGAAACCGCAGGTGGAGACGATCCAAGGCACATTCGCGAGATTGTCCGTGAGCGGCAATAAACTCTGGCTGAAAAATGCCGACGGTTATCCAGAGTATGCGTTCGACAACGCAACTTCCTTTGTGGATGCGGGGGGCAGCACCATTGCAGCTTCCTCGATTTCGGAGGATAGTATCGTGGCAATTACACGAGAGACATTTACAGGACAGAACAAGATTCTTAAAGTTCAGGTCACTTCCGGAGTTGTCAATAAGACAGCATCCGGAACGCTCAAAAGCATCGACCTTACCGCCAAGACGATAACCTTCACGAATGCTTCCGGAACGGACGAAACATTCAAATGGGCGGACAGCGCCCTGTTCAGCTATCAAAAGGCTATTCTGCTGCCTTCTGAATTGAAGGCTGGCTCAACGGTAAATTATAAGATTGTGAATAATCTGATCGTTTCCGTTGAGGTGACGCAGGCTGTAGAACGGACAGTACAGGGAATGCTCACTGACCTGAACAGTTCCTCCGTAGTTTACAAGAAAGCCGATGGCACACGCGGCGTCCAACTGCTTGCGGCAAGCCCCGCCATCATCATCCCGGGCTATATCAAACCGGTCGCAGCGGATCTCATTGCCGATGCGACCTACGGCGATACTGTGGAATTGACCCTAAACGGCAGCGATCAGGTTACTAAAATATCTGTAATCAGCCGCAAGCTCGATCAGCAGTTTGGAGCGTCGGTTACCAGCTACAATTCCAAGACCAAGCTGCTGACGGTTACCGACAACGGAAATAAACCGCATGTATACGAACTGGATGATAATACAAAATATATTAACGATAACGGAATAATTCCTACATTGACCACTATTGGTCCGATGCTGACAGAGAACCGGAAGGTGAATATCAATGCTCTCGGCCAGCGGACGCTTTCCCTAGAGATTGTCAGCAAGTATGAAGGCGTCCTTACTTCGGTCAATACTGCGTCAAAGTCAATTGTGCTGAAGACGGCCGACGGCCATTCCATGACTTTCCCTTATCCGCCGATTGTCGAGATATTTGGACGGACGGGCCTTTCCATTACCGATGTATCCGTTGGCAGCAGCGTAATCGGCTACGTTCCGACAAGCCAGGATGTTTTGACTATATTGAAGGTTAAGACATCTCAGCAGCTGGGGCTCGCGTATGTCGATGCAGCGAACAACAAATTGGGTGTCAAGACATCCGGAGGGAACATCGATATTTACACGCTCGCCATTCCGCTGACCGACGAGACTGGACAGACGATCAAACTGAGCGACCTCAAGGCTGGAGATTATGTCAATGTCAGCGCGCTTGGAAGCTCCCCATTGTCGATTCAATCCGTAAAGACAACGACAGGTCAGATAACAGCCATTGACGCCGCAGCCGGGACGCTGAGCGTTAAAGACTATGCGGGTACTGTCCAAGCCTTCGGAACGGGAGGAAGCGTCAAAATTGTCCGTGACAATGGCACTTCCACAGCGCTAAGTTCCCTTTCGTTATCCGAAAGAGCGGAGGTCCGCAAGGATGCCGACGGAACGACGATTGTGCGCGTACTGCCCGTTCAGACCCGCAACTTTTCGAGCTATGATGCAGCTGCAAGCCGCATTGTTGTCAAGCGGGATAACGTAAATGACGAAAATTACCGGTTTATCCTGTCGCCTAACGTATACATTCACCAAGGAGACACGACTTTATCCGTGCAATCTCTCAAAGAAAATGATAAAATCACAGTATATTTCAATAACAATGTCGTGGTTGAAATTGTGAAGCAGTAAGGAATGGCGGCTTTTTCCGCGAGAGATACCGTCCTGACGCATGGCTTCCCTGCGTCGGGACGTTTTTTTCTAGGAAGAGGAGATACAATCTTGTCATGTATGGGACCACCCGGCTATAATACATACTTCATTGAACTTCCTTGAATATATTGATGCAACCATTTATACTAGCAGAGCGATATACCTGACATGTGAGGTACACCATATGAAGATTTCAGATGTCCGCCACATTCTGGATACAATTGGCGAGATGTTTCCGGATGCGGACTGTGAGCTTAACCACAGCAATGCGTTCGAGCTGACGATTGCCGTGCTGCTGTCGGCCCAATGCACGGACGCAACCGTAAACAAAGTCACCGCAGACTTGTTCCGAAAGTATAAGACACCGCTGGATTATGTTTCCGTCCCGCTGGAGGAACTGGAGCAAGACATACGGCGGATCGGCCTTTACCGTAATAAGGCAAAGCATATTCAGAATTTGTGCTCAATTCTGATCGATCAGTATGGCGGGAAAGTGCCGCAGGCCCACGATCAGTTGGTTACCCTTCCGGGGGTGGGACGAAAGACAGCCAATGTGGTCGTATCCAACGCCTTCGGCGTGCCTGCGATTGCCGTGGATACGCATGTTGAGAGGGTATCGAAGCGTCTGGGGCTCGCGGGATGGAAGGATTCAGTGCTGGAGGTTGAGAAGAAGCTGATGAAGGCGGTCCCGAAGAATGAATGGACGCTGACGCATCACCGGCTGATTTTTTTCGGAAGATATCACTGCAAGGCGCAGAATCCGAAATGCCAGGTATGCCCGCTTCTGGATGTATGCCGCGAAGGGAAGAAACGTATGAAAACCTTGCAGGTAAGCAAAGCTAAGAAATAGTGAAGCGCGGCCGCTTTAAGACAGATATGAAGAAGAGGATGGGATTAGAATGAAATGCATTTCCGTATACACAGATAATTTTGAGCTGTTCTCGGATATTTTCGACCGTGTAGTGGACAGTTCGATGGAAGAGAACGAGGAGCAGGAGGTAGAGGGCGTAACGATCAGCCATTCCGGCGACGTGCCTGAACATTACCTGGAGCGCATGGCGCAGAAGCCTGAGGTCGTGGTGATGAAAGACAAATCCCGCGGGCTGACAATCCTTCAGCATGGCAAGGTATTTGAAATTCTGCTGCCGGTGCTCGAGACGGCCTAAGCGGCTAAACGGCGGAGTTCCCGATGAGGGGACTCCGCTTTTTTGCCATTAAAGAATTTATTAGTTTTCGGGGTCCCCGCAAAGAATTTGGAATAAGCATCGAAGCATAGGCCTCACTTTGTGGGGCTATTTTGCGTGGGAGACTATTAAATATATTCGTTAATGGCTGCCAGGTATGCTTTGGCAATGGGCTTGTTGGACTGCTTGAAACAGCAGTTCAGCAAGCCTTTTTTTCAGTTTTGTGAAGTTGGGGATTTTGAAATATGAATTGTTTTTTCCAAGTATTGTTTTCATGAATGATTTTGCCGATAAATACCATAGCGTTTGTAGAAAATCAAACCGAAAAAGGGGATTTTTTCTTTTTGCAGAAGAGAGAGGATGGGTTTCGTTGAAAACAAAGCATGGCATAAAGTGGAATTTTCATTCGGTCAAAAGCAAGCTGATATTGTCTTTTTTGTGCATTTTGCTTTTGCCCAGTCTGGCGATCGGCGGCGCTTCTTATTTTACCGCACGTAACAAAGTCAATGATGACTTAAGGCATTCGGCATCTTCCAATGTAAATCTGCTGAATCAAATGATCGAGAAGAACATTCATGAAAAAATGAAAGCCATTGATTTCTTATCCCAGCAGGTGGAGGTCAATAACATCATTTCCGGATCGGGTGCTGAAAATCCTGAAATCAAAGCGCTGCTTGTCAGCTTCAAAGCGCTGCATCCGGATTTGGAAACGGTGTTTGCTTCAAATGACCAAGGGGCTATACTTAGCGCGACTAAATTGAATCTGCCCAAAGGCTTCGACCCAAGGACAAGACCTCAATATATCAAGGCAATGCAGAATAAAGACAAGGCCATTATCACAGATACATATATATCCGCTTCAACGAATAGTACGGTCGTTACCATAGCGAAGGCGACGAAGGATGGGCACGGGATCGTGGGGGCGAATTTCAGCCTGGCCGAGTTAAGTAAAATGGTGGCGGGAGTGAAAATCGGCTCACAGGGCTATGTCATTTTGATCGATAATCAGAGGAAATATCTGGTGTCCCCGGGTGTGAAGGTTGGCGATACGGCTAAATTAGAGGTGATCGATCGTATGTTCAAATCCGGTTCGGACGAACTGGATTATGTAAATGAGAGGGACGGAAAGACTAAGAAATTGATATTTGCCACCAATGCTCTCACCGGATGGAAAATAGCAGGCACATGGTACATAGATGAAGTGAAGCGAGAGGCTGCCCCGATTTTCCAGACGACGCTTATTGTTCTAATCGCAGCTATGGCAGCGGGTTTGGCCTTGATTTTGTTTATTATCCGTTCGATCACTTCTCCGCTGCGTTTACTTAAGGAAGCTTCCGAGAAGCTCGCTGAGGGAGATTTGTCGGCTCACGTGGAGGTGAAATCGAAGGATGAGCTGGGGCAGCTTGGATCAACCTTCAACCTGATGATTGATTCGCTGAGGGGAGTACTTATTGAAGTAAGCGAATTGTCCGATCAGTTGGCCGCTTCGGCGGAGCAGCTCGCGGTGAGTTCGGAGCAGACCGTCAAGGCGACCGAGCATATTGCGGGAGCGACGGAAAAAATGTCGGATGGGGCGGAAAAACAGGTTGGAACGGTAGATCAAGGGGTTAAGACCGTTTATGAAATAACTGCCCGCATCCAGGAAATTGCCGCCGCCGCCCAGTTGGTCACGGATACCTCGAACAAAACGGCGACGTTGTCAGCGGAAGGCACTCAAGCCATCGGAAGCGCCGCAGAGCAGATGGATTCCATCGACAGTTCAGTCGAAAACTTAGCGCGGCTTATTCAAGTATTGTCCCATACTTCGCAAAAGATCGGTGAAGTGACGAAGGCCATTACCCAATTTTCCGGACAAACGGGCATGCTCTCGCTGAATGCTTCCATCGAAGCGGCCAGAGCGGGAGAGCATGGACGGGGGTTTGCGGTGGTGGCCAGTGAAGTGAAGAAGCTGTCCGACCAGTCGGCGCGGTCTGCGCAAGAAATCTCCTTGCTGGTCCGCAATATCCAAGAAGAGATTGGCAACGTTCAGGCTTCTATGGATGCTTCCACACAAGAAGTTAAGGGAGGCATGCTTACGGTGGGAACCGCAGGAAGTCTGTTCTCGCAGATCGAGCGGTTTGTGGATGAGGTGAATGATCAAATCGGCGGCGTCTCATCGGCAGTTAAGCAAATTTCGGGTGGGGCGTCGGAAATGAACGAAACCATTGATTCCATCGCGCACGTTGCCCGGTCCAATGCGACCGAAACGGAGAATATTTCTGCCGCCGCCCAGGAGCAGCTGGCCTCTATGGAAGAAATATCGTCGTCATCGGCGGATCTATCCAGAATGGCGGAGGAAATGCACAGGCTGGTTGACCGATTCAAGCTGTAATTTCGATGAGGCTGTCCCTATTTTGCCGCTTTTCGGTAAATGGGAATAGCCTCGCTTTAATATTTTCGGCAAAATCGGCCTGAAAACGGTAGACGCCAATACGGCTACCGGTGATTCGGGCCGTTGTCATGGCGGTCTTCCTGTTCGGCGTCATCGCTGTGCAGTTATGCGCCATCGGAAGCTCATTTTGGGCTATTTTTCTTCTCCCTGCATATTTGATTTGTGCCCATCCGGTGATAAAATGGAATTATTCTATTTTTGTAAAAATAATTACCGGATACCGACTAGCCTGGCGGATGACCATTACATGGCGGCAGAGGTGGATAACATATGGGTGCGGAGCGGGAGAGAACACAAAGCGATGTGAATAGAGCTTCAAAATGGAATCTGGCCAAGCTCTCCGAGTGGGCGGAGCTGCAAGGTGACAGGGATACAGGTCGTATTTTTGCGGATCTGCTCGAAAAAGAAAAGTCCGGGGAGCTTGTCTTCGCCTTTTGCGGTCATTTTTCGGCAGGGAAATCAAGTCTGATCAATGCTCTGTGCGGCAAAAAAATTCTTCCTTCGGGACCGCTCCCTACGAGCGCAAATGTCGTCTCGATTCGCCGCGGAACCCCGCGAACGCTGATCTATAGAGGGAATGGCGGAACCGGCTGGGGAGAACCTATTGAAGCGCCAGCGAAGCAGCTCCAGGATTACTGCCGCCTTGGAGAAGATTACACTGCAATCGAGGTGTGGGAGGATGTGCCGCTCCTGGGGCCGCATGGCGTGCTCATGGATACCCCTGGGGTGGATTCCACGGAGGAAGGCCATCAAAGCGCAACCCGTTCGGCGCTGCATCTGGCGGATATCGTATTCTACATTATGGATTACAATCATGTGCAGTCCGAGAACAATCTCGCGTTCGCCAAAACCTTGAGCGATTGGGGCAAGCCGCTGTATTTGATTATCAACCAGATCGACAAGCATCGGGAACAGGAGATAGGCATAGAGGATTACCGGAAGCAAGTAGAAAGCGCTTTCCATGATTGGGGCGTCAAGTTTACCGGTCTGCTGTTCACTTCGCTGAAAGAGCAAGCACATCCGCTGAGCCGACTGGAAAGCCTTCCCCGCCTGATTACAGAATTGCTGGAACGGCGGAAGGAGCTTCTGGCATACAGTCTGTCCCGCTCGATTGAGCATACGGCCGAGGCTTATTTGTCCGCGTTCCGCGAAGGGCAGCGGGAGGAAAGGGAAGCGCTGCTGGAAGAACTTGACGGTGAAGAACCCGATAGCCTGGAACGTGAGCTGGCCGAGTTGGAAAAAGAGGAGAAGGAGCTGAAGACGCTGCCTGAACACGCACGGCATAAGCTTCGCGGCAGTCTGGACGCTCTCCTCGGCAACGCCAACCTGATGCCCGCCGATATCCGGGAAGCGGTAAGCCGCTACGCCGATAGCCTTAAGCCCGGCTTCCGGACAGGGCTGCTGACTACGGCGGCCAAGCGGGAGAGAGAGCGGGCAAGCCGGCTTACGCTGCTCGCCGAAGCACTGGAGCGGCAGGTATCGGCGCAGCTTGAGGGCCATGTGCTGTCGCTTCTGCGCACATGGGGCATGGAATTGGAGCTGTGGAGCGATGCCGATGAGCTGGAGCTGAGGAACGCCTTTCCGCAGCCGGGAGCGCAGTGGCTGGCGGAAGCGGTGAAGCCGGAAACGCCTGTGGAGGGCGAGGCGCTGCTTCAATTCTGCCGCGGCCTGGCGGCGGAGATCCGGAGCGGTTACCGCCGCGCCGCCCTCGGCACAGCCGACGGGCTGCTGGCGAAGCTGCCGCCGCTCCTCGAAGCGCGGCGCGCGCAGCTAGCGCGCCGGGGGGCCGCCCGCGCCCGGCAGGCGCATGCCGCCGCCGCGCTGGCGGCATGCGCCTGCGCGTACGAAGCCCGCGCGGCCGAACTCGCGGCGCTGCTGCCGCCGCGACTTACGCTCACCCCCGGCCTGCTGCCGGAGGTGAGCGCCCTCCCGCCGGCGGCCCGTGCCGGGGCCGCCGCGCAGGAGCGTCCGCCGCTTCGCTTGGCGGACGCAGGACCGGCCGCGCAGGGCGCCGCGGCCGGACCCGCGCCGGCGGAGGGACGCCGGCGGCTGGGCGAAGCCGCGCAGCTGCTGGCGGGCGCGGCTGCGCTGCTGAGCGGCGAGCCGGCGATGGGGTCATCGGCGCGCAGCCTGGCGGCGCGCGCGGCGGATCTCACCGGCGGCCGGTTCACACTGGCGCTATTCGGAGCATTTAGCGCCGGTAAATCCTCCTTCGCCAATGCGCTGCTTGGCGAAGAGGTGCTGCCCGTGTCTCCCCATCCCGCCACGGCGGCGGTGAACCGTATCCTGGCGCCGGAGGGACCGTTCCGGCATGCTACGGCCGAAGTGGCGATGAAGAACCGGGAAGAGATATGGGAGGATATCCGCTATTCGTTTGGCGTGCTTGAGCTGGGAGAACCGTCGCCTGGGACTTGGGCGGAGGCGGTGTCTGAGCTGCCCGCACGGGGCTTGCACCCGTCGGCGCTGCCGCATGCCGGATTCCTGCGGGCGGCGGCAAAAGGCTGGAACGCGGCGGAACCCCTTCTCGGAACAGTGCGGACGGTAGAGCTTGGCGAGTACCGCAAGCTCGTCGCCGAGGAGAGCCGGGCCTGCTTTGTGCGGAGTATCGACCTGTACTACGCCTGCCCGCTGACAGACAGCGGAATTGTGCTGGTTGATACGCCGGGGGCCGATTCCGTGCACGCCCGGCATACCGGCGTCACCTTCGCCTACATGAAGGAAGCGGACGCGATTTGTTTCGTTACCTACTACAATCACGCTTTCTCGAAGGCCGACCGCCAGCTGCTGTCGCAGCTTGGGCGGGTCAGGGAGAGCGGCGCGCTGGACAAAATGTTCGTCATTGTCAACGCCTCCGACCTTGCGGCGGATGAGGCTGAGCTGGCGGAAGTGAAGGAGCATGTCTCCGGCAGCCTGCGCTCTGCGGGGCTGACAAATCCGCGTATTTACGCGGTTTCCAGCCTTCAGGCGCTGCAGGGCAAGACTGGGGGAGAGCTTCCGGTTTACGAAGCCTCCCGGTTTGCCGCCTTTGAGACGGCGCTGTGGCAATTCGCCGGGGAAGAACTGCCTGCTTTGTCGCTGAGGGCGGCCATGGACAGTCTGGCATCCGTCCGCCGCCAGGCAGAGGAATGGCTGGGTATGGCGCTTAGGGCCGATTCGGAGCGGGAGGATGAGATCCGCCGCATGGAAGAGCGCCGCCGGGCAGCGGATATTAGGCTTGCACAACTGGAAGCTGAAGAGCGCCCGGCGCGTGAACTGCGGCGCGAGGGAGGAGAACTGCTGTACCATGTACATCAGCGGCTCGGGTTCTCGTTCGGCCGGATGTTCCAGGAATCCTTTCACCCGTCGCTGCTGCGGGACGATGGCGGCGGGCTGAAGGAGATCTTCGCCGCCTGCGGACGTGAATTGTGGCGCACTGCAGGCCGGGAGCTGGAGGCTGAGCTGTGGGCGACGACGCTGCGGCTCACGGCTGCAGGCCGCAGGCTGGTCCGCGAGGCTGCGGCGGCTGCGGCCCTTGAGCTTGGCCTGCCCCCGGAACTGCCGGCTTTCAGGGAGGATGACGATACCGCCTGGCCGCCGCCGGAAGGTCTTGAAGGCGATCTGCCCGCTGCGGATTGGGGAAGATTGCGGGGACTGTTCAAATCGCCGAAGCACTTCTTTGAAGGCGGCGGGCGCGACGCGTTAAGGAGTGCGGTGGAATCGCTGCTCAAGGAGGCGCTTGTCTCGGCTGGAACGAAGCGGGAGAAGCTTCTGCTGGATCATTACGAGTCACTTACAGTACAGGCGCTCGCTAGAGCATCCGAAGCGCTGAGGGAGATGCTGGAAGAGCGGGAATTGGCGATGTCCGCAATGCGGAAAGGGGGTGATTCGGCTGGGAGCTGGAACCAACTCGTCCGCATGCTGCGTGACCATGAAACCGCTTTTGGCGGCCTCATAAAAATTAAAGTGTGAAGTTTGCAGGAAAATGTCGAAGAATACTTGCAATCTGCCGCGTCTTGGAAGAAAATAAAGAAGCCTGAAAATTTGCAGAGAAACTGCTGCTTTTTGCATGGAAATTGCAGGAAGGAGCGGATTTTGCCGAAAGAGGTTGAATACCGCATGTGGGGATCTCCCTATTCTGCTTGCAGCCGCAAGCTGCTGCTGCTGGGCAGCGGAGAATTGGGCAAGGAAGTGATCATTGAAGCCCAGCGATTGGGCGTAGAGACGGTAGCCGTAGACCGTTACGACGGCGCTCCCGCAATGGGGGTTGCCCACCGTTCCTATGTGCTTGATATGCTGGATGGAGAAGCGCTTAAGGAGCTGATCCGCACCGAGAAGCCCGATGTTATCGTTCCGGAGATTGAAGCTATTGCCACGGACGCTCTTTTGGAATTGGAAGAAGAAGGATTTCATGTCGTACCGACCGCGCGCGCAGCCAAGCTGACTATGGACCGGGAAGGCATCCGCCGGCTCGCTGCTGAGAAACTTGGTTTTCCTACGGCGGATTACCGGTTCGCGGACAGTCTTGAAGAGCTTCGGCAGGCGGTGCAGGAGCTGGGAACGCCGTGCGTGATCAAGCCGATTATGAGCTCCTCCGGCAAAGGACAGAGTGTCTGCCGGAAACAAGGGGATGCGGACAGCTGCTGGAACACGGCCCTGGAGGGAGCCAGAGCCAAAGGAACACGGGTCATTGTGGAATCTTTCGTCGTCTTCGAGAGCGAGATTACGCTGTTGACCGTTCGCTCTTCCTCCGGGACGGTGTTCTGTCCGCCGATCGGGCATATCCAGAAGGATGGGGACTATGTGGAATCCTGGCAGCCGCATGAAATGACGGAAGAACAGCTTGCCCAGGCGCAGAGAATCGCGCGTAACGTAACGGACGAGCTTGGCGGTTACGGCATCTTTGGCGTTGAGCTGTTCCTGACGCGGGAAGGCGTTCTGTTTAGTGAAGTAAGCCCTAGACCGCATGACACCGGAATGGTGACGATGGTTACTCAGGATTTGTCGGAGTTTGCTTTGCACGTCAGAGCAGTTCTCGGTTTCCCGCTTGAGCCGGTTGAATTGTTGTCACCGGGAGCGTCGGCGACGCTTAAGGCCGGGAAAGATGTTGTCGGACAGGCTTATGCTGTTACCGGACTGAATGAAGCGCTGCGGCTTCCCCGCACGCAGGTCCGTGTATTCGGCAAACCGGAGGTCCGCCCGGGACGGCGGATGGCGGTCGCGCTAAGTGCGGCCGATAATGTGGAGAAAGCGCGGGCGACAGCCAAAGAGGCGGCGTCACTGCTAAAAGTGGAGGTATGCAAGAATGGACAGTAGTACTCAGGCACCGGTACTGCAGATTCGCAACATCGATATGAACGATCTGGAGACAATTACGGCACTGCTGAGAGGATTCGGCTATCCGACAACCCTTAACGTGATGAAAGAGAGACTGGAGGCCGTACAGAATGACCCGGCCTGCTGCTCGCTTGTCGCTGAAATGGACGGCCAAACGGTTGGAATGATTGAACTCCGGCAGGTGATCTCCTATTGCAAGGGGCAGGAATCTGTCGCCGAGCTTACAGCTATTATTGTCGAGGAATCGCTCAGAAGAAACGGGCTTGGCAAACGGCTGATAGCCGCCGGAGAAGATTGGGCGCGCAGCCGTCAGCTCAAGCAGATTTTCCTTTGCAGCGGCAATCGCGCCGAACGCGCGCCGGCACGCGCTTTTTACCGCCATCTCGGATTTGAGCAGAACGGTTACCGCTTTTGCAAATCGCTGTTATAAATCGTTTGTATCAGAACGTATACTTTACCAAGCATCCATCCCCATCCCGCATTCAGCAGGGGTGGTTTTTTTTTGAAAGGAAGGGCTAAAAGATTTTCCGTCCAATGCGGCCGTGGTGCATTTTTCGGTTTCTTCTTGTTTGTATTATGAGCCCGTCAGCCTTACAATAAAAATGAAAGCGCATACTTTATCGTTTGTGAGGAGGATCAGGTGTTGTACAAATTGATTTTGGCTGAAGATGAAGCGGATGTCAGAGAGGGGATTATTGGGCAGATCGACTGGGAACGCTACGGCTTTGAGGTAGTGGACCAGGCGGAGAACGGCAAAGAAGCGGCGGAGCTCGTTGACCGGCTGCTGCCCGACGTCGTCGTTACCGATATTCAGATGCCGTTTATGAACGGATTGCAGCTCGCTGAATATATCCGCAGCCGTTACCCGGGCACCAAAATCATTATTTTGACGGGCTATGACGAATTCGAGTATGCGCAGCGCGCCATCAAGCTGCAAATTGATGAATATATTTTGAAACCGTTCTCTTCTCAGGAACTGGTCGATGTGCTGCTGAAGGTCAAGGGAGCCCTTGATTCGGAAATCGCCGAAAAGGAAAACATTCATGTGCTCAGGGAACATTACCGCAAAAGTCTGCCGGTACTGCGTGAACAGTTTCTTTCCTCGCTCGTGTCGCGCAGACTGCGGCCGGAAGAGATTGCGGTGAAGAGCAGAGAGTACGGCATTTCTCTCTCCGGAGACTGGTTTCAGCCCTCTGTTATCAGTCTGGACTATATTCGCGAACCGGAAGCTTTGGGCCCGGATCATCCGGTCTCCCTGCGCGATACCGGCGACCGCAATCTTCAGCTGTTCGCCGTACTTAACATTGCCGATGAAATTTGCGGAAAGCACGGCGTCGGCAGAGTGTTTATCCACCGCGACGATCTGGTCATGCTGTCTTCCCGCTCGGGAACGGATGAAAGCGAGATTACCGGCAGGACTCTGGCCATTCTGGAGGAAATCCGCCAGAACGTGCAGCGATTTCTTAAGCTGACCGTCACCATCGGCGCGGGAACGGTCTGCCGGACGCCGGAGCTGCTGTTCCACTCGTTCGCGGATGCGCTTCAGGCGCTGGATTACCGGCTTATCCTCGGCAACAACCGGGTGATCTGGATTGAAGACGTCGAGTCACGGACCAGCCGCCTGCCCGTCTATGACGAATTGACCGAGCAGTCGCTTATCCGGACAGTCAAGCTGGGTACCGCACAGGAGCTGGCGGAGATCATCAATGAATTGTTCGGAACGCTTGACGGAAGTCAGGTGACCGCGAACGAATACCGCATTTTTCTGCTGGAGATTATCACCTCCATTTTGCGGATGGCCAAAGAGTCTGGAGGCGAGACGAACGAGTTGTTCGGCTCTGGCATCATGTCCCTGACGGATATGAACAAATTCAACAATATGGAGGATGCGAAGCAGTGGATTATCGATATCTGCACCCGGCTGATGAACCATATCGCCCTGGAGCGGCAGTCCAGCTACAAGCAACTGGTCGAGCAGGCGAAAGATTTTATCAAGAGCCACTACCAGGAAACCGATATTTCGATCGGCAAGGTGTGCCAGCATTTGCATATCAGCACCGGGTATTTCAGCAGCATTTTTAAAAAAGAAACCAAAATGACGTTCGTGAACTATCTCCTGCAAATCCGGCTTGAAGCGGCCAAGGAGCTGCTGCGCACGACGGAGCTAAAGGCTTTTGAAATCGCGGAAAAAATCGGCTTTGCCGATCCGAACTATTTCAGCTTCTGCTTCCGGAAGAAATTCGGCCAGTCGCCCAAAGAATACAAGAACGGCGCCAGAGGGGGCTAACCCATGCCCAAAAAGCCGGCTAATCGCTTTCCGCTTCGTCCGCAGACGCGCGCCGCACGCAGGGGCAAATTCACCTCCAAGCTGGCCAGCATTCAAGTGATTTTGACGGTAACCCTGACTTCGATCGCTGTGCTGGTAACGGTTATCGTCAGCTTTGCGCTGTACAACAAGTTCGCGAAGACGGCGGAGGAGAATGCGAGCCTGAATATGCAGCAGATTATTGAGCAGGTCAATTACAACCTGGGGCTGTATGTGAACGGTATGCGTAATATTTACGAGAAAGCGGAGCAGCAGATTGAGCAGAATGCGTCCATTGATTCCCGGGTGCTGCATGAGAGCCTGTCCACTTTACTTGAATCGCGGGAGGATTTGGTATCCTTTGCCGTCTTCACGCCGGGCGGCAGCCTTGTGCTGGACGTTCCGTCCGCGCCGATGAGGCGCAACACCCGAATGGAGGAACAAAGCTGGTTCAATGCTCCCAAGAAGACGAGAGCTATTTCTTTTTCCCAGCCGCATGTCCAGAATTTATTCAAGAAACGTTACGTCTGGGTCGTGTCCATGAGCAAAATGATCTCTTATACGGATCACGGAACAAGCAAGAGAGGGATTTTGCTGGTCGACTTCAATTTTCGCACCATTGACGAGCTGAGCAAGCAGGTCAAGCTGGGAAAAAGAGGCTATGCCTATATTTTGGACTCGCTTGGGAATATCGTCTACCATCCGCAGCAGCAGCTTATTTACGCCGGGCTGAAATATGAGAATGTAGAGCCGGTGCTGGAATACGCCTACCGCAGCTATCTGGACGAATCCATGGGAGAGAAGCGGTTTATCACCGTGCGCACGCTGAATCAGACCGGCTGGAAAATCGTCGGCGTCGCCTATTACGATGAGATTGTGACGACCAAACGGGATCTCAATCAATTCATGAGGCTGTTCCTCCCGCTGTCCATCCTGTGCGTTATCGTGGTATCCGTGCTGCTGTCCGCCAAAATTGCCCGCCCGATCTCCAGGCTGGAGCGTACCGTTCAGCAGGTGGTGGAGGGGGATTTGAATACCTCGATCTACGTCTGCGGCCCTTACGAGGTGGAGCAGCTGTCCAAACGGTTCAATCTGATGCTCCAGCGCATCCGTAAATTGATGGACCAGATTATTTATGAGCAGGAAACGAAGCGCAAGGGCGAGCTGGAAGTGCTGCAATCCCAGATCAATCCGCATTTTTTGTACAATACGCTCAATTCCGTCATCCGGCTGGCCGAACGCGGCAAGAATGAGGAGGTTGTGACGATGATCCAGTCGCTCTCCAAGTTTTTTCGCATCAGTCTGAGCAAGGGCAAGAATATTATTACGCTCCGGGAGGAGCTTGATCATATCCGCCATTATCTGGTCATCCAAAGCTTCCGGTTCAAAAATAAATTCCGCTACGAGATCAAGGCGCAGCCGGAAGTGCTGAATTGCCTGACGGTCAAGCTGATTCTTCAGCCGATTGTCGAGAATGCGCTGTATCACGGCATCGAAATGATGCCCGATGAGGGGGTCATTCATATAGCGGCGGAGCTGCGGAGCGGTCTGGTCGTGATTACGGTCAGCGACAACGGTCTCGGAATGAGCGGGGACGCGCTGAAAAATATTTTAAAGGGCGCTGTAAAAAGCAGAGGCGGGTCCGGCGTCGGCGTACGCAACGTGCATGAGCGAATCCGCTTGTACTATGGGCGGGAATACGGCCTATCTTTTGAGAGCGAGCTTGAAGAAGGCACCACGGTTACGGTTACTTTTCCGGCTCATTATGGAGACGACGGCGAAACGGTGAAGGAAGGGGCGAAATCCCTATGAAAAGGATACGGGGATGGCTGACTCTGTTTCTCTGCATCCTTGCGGCGGCGGCGCTGACCTCCTGCTCGGGATCGTCCACGCAGAGGCTTACGGTAGACAAGACCCGCAACATCCACATGATCGTGAAAATGAACAGGGGTGATTACTGGAACACGGTAAAAATGGGTGCGGAGGCCGCCGCCAAGGAATTCAACGTGAAGCTGACCTTCAAGGCCCCCGATTCGGAGAGCGATGTGAAGGAGCAGATCGCCATGGTCGAAGATTCCATCAAGGAGCAGGCGGACGTGGTCATCCTGGCGGCGAGCAGCTATATGGGTCTGGCCCAGGTTGTCGACAAAGCGGCCTATTACCGGATTCC
Source organism: Paenibacillus durus ATCC 35681 (assembly GCF_000993825.1). Taxonomy (NCBI): domain Bacteria; kingdom Bacillati; phylum Bacillota; class Bacilli; order Caryophanales; family Paenibacillaceae; genus Paenibacillus; species Paenibacillus durus. The sequence goes on along the minus strand of NZ_CP011114.1, from coordinate 2,803,406 downwards.
GGTCATTTCCGTCGATGCCGAGGTCGGATCGGCCAGAGTGACGACTTACATCGGCTCCAGCAGCTATAAAGCGGGGCAGAAATCCGCAGAACGGCTTGTTCAGCTGCTGAACGGCTCCGGCGAAATCGGCATTTTGAACTTTACGAACACTTCGGATAAGCAGGAGAGCGGATCGGAGAGCGATATCGATTACGGTGCGCGTGACGCCGATGAACGGGAAAAGGGATTTCTGGATTACGTCGCTCGTTACCCGTCCGTGCATGTGGTGGACATTTTCTATACGCCCTCCGTCACGGCGGAAGCCGAAGAGCTTACACGGCTGATGCTGCTGAGGCATCCGCACCTGCGCGGCATCGCGGCATTGAACGAGACGGCGTCGCAGGGAGCCGCGGCTGTGCTTCAGGAGCGCGGTCTCCGCAGCATCAAGATGGTCGCTTTCGACAGCTCCCCTGCCATGATGGAGCAGATTCAGGAAGGTATTGTGCAGGCTGCCGTTATCCAGAACCCGTTCAGCAACGGTTATCTGGCGGTCAAGAATGCCGTGGAAATCCTTCAGGGCGTCAAGGTGCCGGAGCGGGTCGATACGGGGACGAAGCTGATTGATCTGAATAATATGCTGTGGCCGGAAAATCAGAAGCTGCTGTTTCCGTTCGTGCGGTAAATTTCATTGATAGATTTGCAGCTTTCATGCTAGAATTTCGCTACGTAGTGCCGTGTCAAGGCGGCTGTATGCCGTGCGGAGTTTCAGGTGGAAGGCTTGCAGACGGCAATTTAGGAAGGAGAATACACAATGTCTTACAAACTGGCGGTAGGAAGCAGCGACGGGGAGATAGTCGATCAGCATTTTGGAAGAAGCGAGCGGTTTTATATTTATGAAGTCAGTGATGAGGGAGCATGGACGCTGCTGGAAGTCCGCGACAACGTAACGACACGGGCGGAGGGAGAGCATCATACAGATGAACTCAGCCGGACGGTCGATATGCTGAAGGACTGTAGCAAGGTGCTGGTGCTTCAGATCGGGCCGGGAGCGCAGCAGCGGCTGAAGCAGCTCGGAATTACAGTGTATTCCAGCAGAGGGACAGTCGAGGACGCGGTCGGCAAGCTGATTGCGTTCGAGAACAAACGGAAGAACCGGTCGTTTCTGGACCGTGAGCAGGCGGAATAACATTAGGCGGCCGCAGCCGTACAGGGCGGCGGAGCAAAGAAAGGTTTGGGCGGACGGAAGAGTCTGCTCAAACCTTTTTTTTGCGTAAAGTCCGCTTCACCCGTACAATTACCCGGTAAAAAGCCGTTTTTTGTCTGCGTAAGGAGGACAAGCTGAGAAATTTGATATGAGAATTTTGCTAAAACAGAGGAGTATTTTATATTCGCAAGCGCTTACATTTCCTGCATAATAAGAATGTGCCCGGAAGCGGCGGGGCAAAGAACAAAAAGAAAATAAACCAGGAGGTCAAATTTCCATGAAAAAAATTACTTCCGTATTACTCGCAAGCGCATTACTCGGTGCTGCTCTGGCAGGCTGCGGCGGCAATAATAATTCGGGAAACTCCGGCAGCGCGGCGGCAACGAATTCCGGCACTTCTGCAAATAGCGGCGATTCGGCCAAAACCCCTAAAGTCGGCGTAGCCATTTATAAATTCGACGATACCTTTATGACGGGTGTCCGCAACGCGATTGAGGAATCCGCCAAGGGCATCGCCGAGGTGGACATCGTGGACAGCCAGAACTCCCAGCCTACACAGAACGATAAAGTGGATCTGTTCCTCACCAAGAAATACAACGGCATGCTGATCAACCCGGTCGACCGGACGGCGGCGGGCGTTATCATCGATAAAGCAAAAGCGGCCAACACTCCGGTCGTGTTCCTGAACCGTGAACCGCTTCCTGAAGATATGAAGAAGTGGGATAAAGTCTACTATGTAGGCGCCAAAGCGGAGGAGTCCGGCACACTGGAAGGCCAGCTTATCGTCGATTACTGGAAGGCTCATCCAGAAGCCGACAAGAACAAAGACGGTGTACTGCAGTATGTGATGCTCAAAGGCGAACCGGGACACCAGGACGCAGAACTGCGCACGAAGTATTCAATTCAAGCGATTGAAGACGCCGGTATCAAGGTGGAGAAGCTGGCCGAAGATACCGCTATGTGGGACCGTGTAAAAGGCCAAGAGAAAATGGCCGCATTCCTCGGCTCGCATGGCGACAAGATTGAAGCCGTACTGGCGAACAACGACGATATGGCGCTCGGCGCGATCGAAGCATTGAAAGCAGCGGGCTACTTCAGCGGCGGCAAATTCATGCCGGTTGTAGGTGTTGACGCGACCGCTCCAGCCGTGCAGGCGCTGGAAGAAGGAACGATGCTCGGAACCGTGCTTAACGATGCGAAGAGCCAAGGCAAGGCTGCGATTACGCTGGCCGCTCTGCTGGCTAATGGCGAAGCGCCGACGAAGGACAATGTGGGCTTCGACATTTCCGACAACCAGTATGTATGGATCTCCTACAAAAAGATCACGAAAGACAACGCATCCGAGGTGAAATAAGCTTTTTGCGGCCAGGGTATAGGCAGATTGCAACTCGGGGAGCGGTCCGCCGCTCTCCGGTGTTCCTTTTAATGCAGGAGACAAAGTTGGAACCGCTGTGCCTCTCTTGGAACAGAAAAAAAGCGTAGGGGGCGTAACACGATGGCTCAAAGCGAGTTTTTGCTGGAAATGAACCATATCACCAAAGAATTTCCGGGCGTCAAGGCGCTGGACGGCGTGACTCTGAAGGTCAGACCCGGCAGTGTTCATGCCCTGATGGGCGAGAACGGGGCCGGCAAATCCACACTTATGAAATGCCTGTTCGGCATTTATTCGCCGGATAGCGGCGAGATTGTTCTGGACGGTCAGAAGACGGTTATCCAAAATTCAAATGATGCGCTTAACAACGGTATTTCGATGATCCATCAGGAGCTGCATCCGGTGCCGCACCGCAGCGTTATGGAAAATATTTGGCTGGGACGCTTCCCGACCAAAGGGCTGGGCCCGCTTCAATTCATTGACCACAAAAAAATGGTTGCGGATACAGAAAAGCTGTTCAAGGACCTGGACATCGATCTGCATCCGGAAACCCTTGTGGGCAAGCTGTCCGTATCGAAAATCCAATCGATCGAAATCGCGAAGGCCGTCTCTTTCAACTCCCGCGTCATTGTCATGGACGAACCGACGTCTTCCCTGACGAGTGTGGAAGTGCAGCATTTGTTCCGGATTATCCGGGATCTTCGAAAAAGAGGCGTTGCCATTATTTATATATCCCACAAAATGGAAGAGATTCTGGAAATCTCCGACGAGGTTACGATCATGCGCGACGGCAAAAAAATCGGCACCTGGCCGGCGGCGGAAATGACGACCGATCTGATTATCTCCCGCATGGTCGGGCGCGATCTGTCCAACCGATTCCCCGGGCGCTTCAATGTGCCGGGCGAAGTATTTTTGAAGGTTGAAGGACTTACTTCCACGGACCCGAGATCGTTCAAGGATGTCTCCTTCGAGCTTAAGAGAGGGGAAATTCTCGGCGTCGGCGGTTTGGTGGGAGCGCAGCGGACGGAGGTGATCGAAGCACTGTTCGGCCTGCGGGCGCTGAAGTCCGGAACGATCTCCATTGGAGGCAGACCGGTCAAGATCCATTCTCCCCAGGATGCGAAAAAATACGGTCTAGCCCTGCTGACGGAGGAACGGCGCGTTACCGGCATTTTCCCGGTGCTGTCCGTGCATGAGAACGGCGCTATCGCCAACTTGGACCGCTATCAGAAACTGTACTTTCTGCTGAACGGGAAGAAGAAGAAAACGGAAGTGGACAAGATGATCGAAAAGCTCCGCACGAAGACACCGACCACAAAAACGCAGATTATGAATCTGTCAGGGGGCAATCAGCAAAAAGTGCTGCTGGCCAGATGGCTGCTTACCGAGCCGGAGATCCTGCTGCTGGACGAACCGACGCGCGGGATCGACGTCGGGGCCAAATTCGAAATATATACGATCATCGCCGATCTGGCGAAGCAGGGAAAGAGCATCATTATGATTTCCTCCGAAATGCCCGAGCTGCTAGGAATGTCGGACCGTGTCATGGTGATGTCGGAGGGCAGACTGACCGGCATCCTGGACGGCGCCTCCGCGACGGAAACCGATGTGATGCGCCTGGCCGCCCAGCATTGATTCAGGACCATCTATGAGGAGGAAAATCGAATGAACGCCAAAAAAGCGCAAAGCTTTATTACCCAAAATGCCATCTATCTCGTACTCGTTGTCCTGATTCTCGGTATCGCCGTGTACGAGCCGAGCTTCATGTCGGTCAATACGCTCCGCGATATTCTGATTCAATCGTCCACACGGGTCATTATCGCCCTGGGCGTCGCCTTTATTCTGATCACGGCCGGAACGGACTTGTCCGCAGGGCGTGTCGTGGGCCTGACTGCGGTTATTTCCGCCTCAATGCTGCAAATCCCGGATTATTCGCGCCGTTTCTTCCCGGATCTGCCGCAAATGTGGCTCATCGTTCCGATTATCGTCGCCATTCTGGCCGGTCTGTTATGCGGTCTGATCAACGGCTTGATCGTCTCCAGGCTCAATGTTCCGCCTTTTATCGCGACGCTCGGCACGATGGTTATGGTATACGGTATCAACTCCTTGTATTTTGATATGAAACCGAACCAATCCCAGCCGATCGGCGGCCTGCGTCCCGATTTCACCAATATAGGCTCCGGCTTTATCGGCAATGGACAGTATTCCATTCCATATATCGTCATTATCGCCCTCATCGTAGCGGTCATTGTCTGGGTCGTCTTCAACAAAACGAAGCTCGGCAAGAACATGTACGCCATCGGCGGCAATATGCAGGCGGCCAAAGTATCCGGCATCAATGTTGCCAAGAACCTGATGTATCTTTACGCTATCGCCGGCGCCCTGTACGGTCTTGCCGGTGTGCTGGAAGCCGCCAGAACGGGCGGCGCGACGAACAACTACGGCAATATGTACGAACTTGACGCCATCGCGGCCTGCGTCGTCGGCGGCGTATCCACCACAGGCGGCATCGGCACGGTGCCCGGTGTGTTGGTCGGCGTCGTCATTTTCACCCTGATCAACTACGGCCTGACCTTTATCGGCGTCAGCCCTTACTGGCAGCTCATTATCAAGGGCCTTATCATCGTGGCCGCGGTTGCCTTCGACATGCGGAAATACTCCGCGAAGAAATAAGCGGGCGGTCCATTAACAGGCAGTTGATTAACAAATCGTTCAATACCACGTTAGCCAAGCCGCTTCCTTGGACCGTCGGAATTTTTTTCGCCGCCCTGGGGGCGGCTTTTCGTCGTCAGTCCTCACAAAATGGGCGGATATCCCATATTCTATAGGCAAACGCCTTATGTCAGGGGGAGCGGAATATGTTGAAAATCGATCTAAGCGGTACGGGAGAAGCAAAGAAGAATACATGGAGGACGGCGGAAGTTTGGAAATGGGACGGCAGCGGATGGAATGAGCGTATTTCCCAGCCGGCGCAGGATACCCGGAACCCGGAGATTGCCTATGCGGTTGTGCCGTCTGAACCTGGCTGGTACCGGATCGATATCCATAGCGGTGAGGCTGATGTGACCGGGGGGGATGAATTTCAAGCCGAAGCCGAATTGCGGGCCATTTCCCTTCACCCGGCGCCGTTCAGGCTTAAAGAAGGGGTGCTCTGGGGATATATCGGCGACAACGGCCGTACGGTGATTGAACCCCGCTTCGACTATGCCGAAGAATTTCAGGAGAACGGGCTTGCCGTCATTCAAACCGAGGGTCACAGCGGCTTAATCAATACAGCGGGCAAAGAAGTGGTTAAGCCTGTGTACGCGTTTATCGGCCCTTTTGAAGAAGGACGCGCGGTTGCGAGCGACACCAGGGGTTATTTTCTCATTGATGAAAAAGGAAAGCCGTTAACGGGACGCAGATACGACTATCTGAACTCCCTGCACGAAGGGCGTGCGCTGTTTTACAACCAGACGGAAGGCAAATCCAAATACGGCTATTTGGACCGTGACGCCCGGGAAGCCATTCCCGCCCAATACGAGGATGCGTCAGACTTTAAGGATGGAAGGGCGCTGGTTAAGGTCCAGGCGGGAGAATTTGCATTAATCGGGAAAAAAGGCGAAGTCCTGCACACGTACCATTACCCTTTTGTAGGTAATCCGGGAGACGGCCTGCTTGCCTATCAGGCGGAGGAGAACGGCAGGTACGGATACATCGATGAGGAAGGAAAGCCGGTCATTAAGCCGCAGTTTACGACTGCTCTGCCTTTTTCGGAAGGCAGAGCAGTCGTTAACATAGCGGAGAACTATAAGAACGCCTATGGCTTGATCGATAAGCACGGGACGTTTGTCATTCAGCCTAGTTACGAGTACATCCAGCAGCTCGGGGAGAACCGCGTCGCGCTCGGGACACCTCTGAAGCCGGCTGAACCGTTCCGGGGCTCCTCGTATACCATAGCCGATGCTGTAACCGGCCGGATACTTGCCACCCATCCGCTGCGCGGAGTGAACAATTACAGTGAGGGACTCGCCTCCGTATATGATGAACATGAGACTTATTTCATCGACCGAAGCGGAAACCGGGCAGCACAGCCGCCGGTCGTCCCGGGCTCGGGCACCCTTTCATTCAGCGGAAGACTGATCAGGGCGGATGTGGACCAGCGCACTAGTTATTATGACCGGAACGGAAAACAGGTGTGGAAGGAAAATACGCTCATACCCCTCAGGCCTCCTTACGGCGTGGAAGAGCGGAAGTTTAAACCGGACATCAATTATCTCGTTTACTACCCGTATGTACTGGGATTTTCCGATCCCCGCGTGTCCGCCCGGGTCAATGACAGACTGAAAGAGCTTTCGCTTGTCAATGAGGTTATTCCTGAAGACCAGCGGGATTACAGCTACACCGGTGATTTTTCAGTCTCCTTTTTTCGTAAAAATCTGCTGCAGCTGGAGCTAGACGGTTACCGCTTCCCCTATGGGGCCGCTCATGGAATGCCTACCCGTATTTTTACGCCCATCGATTTGCGGTCCGGCAAATTCTATGAGCTAAAAGATTTGTTCAAGCCAGCGATCAACTACACGGATAGGCTCAGCGAAATTGTAGCCCGGCAGATCGAACATGATCCCCAATATTCGTATGTATTTCCAGGCGCCTTCAAGGGCATTGCTCCCGATCAGCCGTTCTACGTCGATGGTGAGGCGCTCTATCTTTACTTCGCTCCTTACGAGATTGCTCCTTACGCCGCAGGCTTCCCAACCTTCCGTATTCCCTTTGCGGAGATTATGGGCCTGATCAACACCGAGGGGGCGTTCTGGCGGTCTTTTCATTAAAGATAAAGGTTCACGACAAAGATAAAGGTTCACGACGCCGATAGGAAGATTACAAAGATACCGAAGTTGGCAGAAATTAACGTCACAAAACGGGGAAGTAGTATGTTACAATGTCCAAGGAACATATTACAACTTTGTAATCTTTGCCGCTATTCTCTTAATACGGCATAGACACACAACAAGAAAAGGAGATGGCGGAATGAAGAGCAACATCGTAAAAGCACTATTAAGCGGAAGCGTAGCGGCGGTAATGGCGCTTGGCATATCCATACCATCGCAAGCACATGCGGCTTCGGCGCAGGTGACAGACCAGAATGGAATCAGCTTTGAACAGCTGATGCAATATTTACAGCAAAGTTATGGTAAATCAATCCCGTCTGATCTGACAGGTACAACAGGCGGTAATTGTCCCAATTCTGCTGAGGCTAAGCCGGCACCAGCGCCAGAGGCAAAGCCGGTCGAGACTAAGCCGGTAGCAGCCCCGGCGGAAAAGCCGGCCGTAACAAAACCGGCAGCACCGCCAGCCCCAGCGCCCAAGCCTGCGCCACCGGCGCAAAAAGCTCCTGAGGCTGCCCAGACTGACAAATCCTCATTTGTCAATCAAGTAGTGGACTTGGTGAACCAGGAACGCGCCAAAGCCGGTCTTGCGCCGCTGAAAGCTCTTGACAGCCTGAACAAGGTCGCGGCGGCCAAAGCGACGGATATGCGCAGCAACAATTATTTCGATCATACGTCCCCTACGTACGGCTCGCCGTTTGATATGATGTCCTCTTTTGGCGTTACTTATAACTATGCCGGCGAGAATATCGCAAAAGGCCAGCGTACGCCGGAAGAAGTCATGAACGCCTGGATGAACAGCCCGGGACACAAAGCCAACATTCTGAACAAAAATTTCAACTATATCGGAGTGGGCTTTGACAATTACTATTGGGCTCAGGAGTTTATCGGAAAATAATACATTCGGGTTACCGCATTACAACGAGAGACCGCCTTTCTTCCACTTAAGAAGAAGGGCGGTCTTTCTTTGTTTGAAAAATGAAAAGAAGCACGGGAGATTCCCGTGCTTCTTTAATATGGGTTATGCAGGGGTCGAACCTGCGACCTGCCGATTAAGAGTCGGCTGCTCTACCAGCTAAGCTAATAACCCGTGAATATGGATCAACGAAAAATATTATAACTCTGATCATAGAGTTATGCAAGCTTTTTTTTTAATATTTTTTTTACACTAATTTTATTCTCTCATAATTCTCTAAAATTCAGTACATTTGCAAAATAAGGATAGAAGAATTATGTTTAAATACAGCACATGTTATCGAACGGGTGGGAGGGATAGGTTTGAACGATTTCAAATGGACCTGGCGGGGTCTGAGCTTTGTGTCCATTGCGGCCACGCTGCTGCTGGTCATCGGTTTCATTTATGCGGCTAGAGATATTATGTCTCCCCGGGGAACCAGCTACTCCGTTGAAGCTCCTCAGAATACGGCGGCTCCTGCCGAAGAATCAGGCATCCTTAAGGTCGCGGCTGTTGGTGATTCGCTGGCCAAGGGTACAGGAGATAATACGGGCGAGGGCTTTGTGCGGCGGGCCGTGGCAGGCTTGTCTGCGGACGGAACGAAGACCGAGCTCATCGGGAACCTCGGCATTAACGGCCTGACAACAACCGGGCTGCGGGACAAGCTGAAGGAAGAAGGCGTACAGTATGTCCTCCGCCAGGCCAATATTATTTTTGTTTCGATTGGCGGCAATGATCTGTTTCAGGGAGCGCAGCGCATGCTGAACGAAACAGAGGGAAGAACGGATGCGAGCAGGAAAGCCGCGTCAGGGTCAGCAGAAGTTCAAGCGGGTTCCGGCGGGAGCAAGGGTGCCGCTGCGGGAAGCGCTGCGGTTCCCGGCAGCGGTTCCTCGGAGAACGCTGCGTTAACGGACTTGACTCCTGAGCAGCTGCTCAGGAGTCTTCCCGGCGCCTCGAAACGGCTGGAGGAAATTCTAAGCACGATATCCGAGATTAATCCGCAGGCGCGAATTTACTATATCGGGCTGTATAATCCTTTCGGGGATCTTCGAGAGATGCTTATTCCGGGTAATCAGGCGGTAACGTCTTGGAATAATGCGGCAATGGATATCATTAACCGCAATACCGGCATGACACTTGTCCCGACTCTTGATTTGTTTAACGGCCATCTCGGTAAATATTTGTCCAGCGACCATTTTCATCCGAATAGCGGTGGGTATCAGCGGATGGCGGACCGGATTGTTCAGGCGGTAAGGTAGAGGAAAGAGGTGGAATGCATGATCACGCATGACAACGAAAGCAGTGCCGGAGCCGTCGTCTTATCCGTTGACGGCGTCCGCAAAAGAATAGGAAGAAAATGGATCATCGACAACGTTACCTTTGACGTCCGGGAAGGGGAGATTTTCGGCTTTCTCGGCCCTAACGGAGCGGGCAAGACGACGACAATCCGCATGCTTGTCGATTTGATACGGCCAAGCGAAGGTTCCATTACCGTATGCGGCTATAATGTTAACAAACAGCCCGAAAAGGCGCTGCAGTATGTCGGCTCCATCGTCGAAAATCCTGAAGTCTATTCATATTTGACCGGCTGGGAGAATTTGCAGCATTTCGCCCGCATGCAGCCGGGAGTGGACGAGGCGCGGATCGCCGAAGTTGCCCGAACCGTCCGGCTTGACCAGCGTATACATGATAAGGTGAGAACATACTCGCTTGGTATGCGCCAGCGTCTAGGGATCGCACAGGCGCTGCTCGGACGCCCCCGGCTGCTCATTCTGGACGAGCCGACGAATGGTCTCGATCCCAAGGGCATCAAGGAAATGCGCGAATTCATCCGCAGACTCGCTGATGAGGGAATGGCGGTGTTCGTATCCAGCCATCTGCTGAGCGAAATTCAACTGCTCTGCGACCGCGTCGCTATCATCAGCAGAGGGCGCGTACTGGCCGTTGGCGGCGTGAATGAACTTGTCGCCCGCAATTCGCCTTATGTGCTGTGGGAACTGGAGCCTTACGAACAGGGCATCGCCCTGCTGGAATTAAGAGCGGGAATCCGGCTTGTCGATCCTGCCGAACTTGAACTGGACGACACGCTGATGGCGAATATGCGAACCGGGTCCGCAGTAACAATTATGGATGACGATGCCGTCCCGGATACTGTCGCGGCGCTCGTCGCCTCGGGAGTCGAGGTCAGAGCCGTGCATAAAATCAACCCGACACTGGAACAGCTATTCTTGAAACTGACGGAGGGTGAGACAATTGAATAGCCTGCTGCCGCTCATCCGCAATGAGTGCATGAAAATAATCAAGAAGAAACGCTTTTACGTCATTTTGCTTATTCTGGCCGTGCTTGTTCCGATGTTCACCTATGCCCAGATGCGTTCCGCGGAACGAAACAGGGCGAAGTTCAGTTCCGATTGGCGGCTGGAATTGCAGCAGCAGATTACCGATAACGAAAATTCGCTCAGCAGCAGCCGGATTCCGGAGGAGTGGAAGACGTACCGGCGAGTTTTTATCCAGCAAATGCAGTATTATCTCGATCATAATGTGAATCCGAACGAGCCCAGCGGCGTGACCTTTACCCGTGAATTTTTGGACAACTCGATTTCATTGTTCATCCCGCTCATGATCATGGCGGTCGCTTCCGATATTGTATCCGGAGAACGCACGACGGGAACTATTAAAATGCTGCTGACCCGGCCCGTTAAGCGCTGGAAGGTGCTCATGAGCAAATTGATCGCGCTGCTGATGTTTGTGTCTCTGATTATTGTATCAGCCTTTCTGGTAAGCTACCTTATATCTGGACTGGCCTTCGGGTACAGCGGCTTTAACGCGCCGGTCTTCACCGGCTTTCAGCTAAGCGGCGACTCGGTCGATATGTCCGCGGTTCATTCGGTGCCGCAGTGGGAATATATGCTGATGCAGACCGGTCTCATTTGGTTTGTCAGCGTAGTTGTCGCCCTCTTGGCCTTTATGGTTTCGGTGCTGTTCCGCAGTACGGCGGCGAGCATCGTCGTCATGATGGCCGCGCTGATCGCCGGCACAATCCTTACCAACATGGCATCGGCTTGGACTTCGGCCAAGTACCTGTTCATGGTTAACCTGGGCCTAACCAATTATTTGTCCGGTTCTCCGGCGCCGATTGAAGGGATGTCACTGCCTTTTTCTATTGCGGTTCTAAGCATTTGGGGGATCGTGTCTGTAATCATTTCATTCGCCGTCTTTACGAAAAGGGATATTTTGAATTAGAATGTACAAAGTAACCAAAACATTTGTTTGCATTTTGGGATTAGAGAAGAGAAGGGGGAACATGAATGTCCGAACAGGTCGATATGTTCGCTGAAATCTCAAAGAACGGCGCAGCAGACCGGACTGGATACGATGCTGACGACATTCAGGTGCTTGAAGGTCTGGTTGCGGTTCGCAAACGGCCCGGCATGTATATCGGCAGTACGAGTTCCTCGGGACTGCACCATTTGGTATGGGAAATCGTAGATAATGCAGTGGATGAGCATCTGGCGAAGTATTGCACAAAAATCGATATCGTGCTGCGTAAAGATGGCTCGGTGACTGTCACCGACAACGGCCGGGGAATTCCGACAGGTATGCACAAGACGGGTGTTCCGACGCCGCAGGTCGTATTCACCATCCTGCATGCCGGCGGAAAGTTCGGAGGCTCGGGATACAAGAAATCGGGCGGTCTGCACGGCGTCGGCGCTTCGGTGACGAACGCTCTGTCGGAATGGCTTGAGGTTGAGATTTACCGGGAAGGTAAAATACACCGCCAGCGCTTTGAATATTGGGTCGGTAAAGACGGTAAAGAACATGTCGGAGAACCCGTTACAGGTCTTGAGATATTGGGCAATACGAACAAGACCGGCTCGAAGATCTCATTCAAGCCGGATATTCGCGTGTTCCAGGGAGGCATCTCCCTGAACTATGATACGCTTGCTGAACGGCTTCAGGAGATCGCATTCCTCAACTCCGGACTGCGCATCACCCTGACGGACGAGCGGGGCGGACGCCAGGACGAGTATTATTATGAGGGCGGAGCCAGCGAATTTGTGCGCTATCTGAACGATGGCAAGGATGTGCTGCATGACGTCATCCATTTCAGCGCCGAGAAGGACGAGATCGAGGTAGAGGTCGCGATTCAGTACAATGGCGGCTTTACCGAAACGATCGCATCGTTCGTGAACTCGATTCCGACCCGCAGCGGCGGTACACACGAGACCGGATTCAAGACGGCGTATACGCGCGTCATGAATGATTACGCCCGGCGCACGGGGCTGCTGAAAGAGAAAGATAAGAACCTGGATGGCAGCGACCTGCGCGAGGGCATGATGGCGGTCATCAGCATCAAAATGTCCGAGGTCGAATTCGTCGGCCAGACCAAGGACCAGCTCGGCAGCGCCTCGGCGAGAAGCACGGTTGATTTTATCGTCTCCGAGAATATGCAGCGCTTTCTTGAAGAAAATCCGCAGGTGGCGCAGAGTCTGCTGAGGAAATCCATCCAGGCGGCCAAAGCGCGTGAAGCAGCCCGCAAAGCGCGGGATGAAATACGCAGCGGCAAGAAGCGCAGCGAAGGTTCCAATCTGGGCGGCAAGCTGACGCCTGCGCAATCCAAAGACTTTTCCCGCACCGAGCTGTTCATTGTGGAAGGCGATTCCGCAGGCGGCTCAGCGAAGCAAGGGCGCGATTCCAAGATTCAGGCGATTCTGCCCCTCAAGGGCAAGCCGATGAATCCCGAGAAGGCTAAATTGCCGGAAATACTGAAGAACGACGAATACCGGGCCATCATTAATGCCATTGGCGCAGGAATCGGCTCGGATTTCACAGTCGAAGACTGCAATTATTCCAAAATCATCATCATGACCGACGCGGATACGGACGGCGCGCATATTCAGGTGCTGCTGCTGACGTTCTTCTACCGGTACATGAAGCCGCTGATCGATGCAGGCAAGGTATATATCGCTCAGCCTCCGCTGTATAAGCTGACCCGCAAATCGGGCAAGCTGGAAACGGTCAGATATGCCTGGACGGATGAGCAGCTTCAGAACTATTTGAAAGAGTTCGGCAAAAACTTCGAGCTCCAGCGCTACAAAGGGCTCGGCGAAATGAACCCCGACCAGCTGTGGGAGACGACGATGAATCCCGAGTCGCGGAACATGCTTCAGGTGCAGATCGAGGATGCCGCCAAGGCGGAGCGCCGCGTGTCCACGCTGATGGGCGACAAGGTTGACCCGCGCAAGCGCTGGATTGTCGAGAATGTCGATTTTACCGAGATCGTAGAGTAGTGACGAGAATTTCGAGGTTTTAAAAACTTGACGATTGATAAGAGCGAAGCGTAAGGTTTGGAACTGAAGGAGCGATAGCGTTCGCCTTTGTCTCCGAATTCCAACCTCTGAAAGTTAAATCAGGAATTTGGAGACAACAGCGACCGGAAGTCCAAACCGTCGCGCAGCGGCACATATCAATCATCACACTTTTTAGTCAGGCGACAGTTTGAGGAACAGAAGGTGAATACATGAGCAGTTTATCCGAACAATTTTTGCCGGCATTTCTGGAAGAGGTCGTCGGCGACCGATTCGGCCGGTATTCCAAATATATCATTCAGGACCGGGCCATTCCCGACGTCCGCGACGGGCTGAAGCCCGTCCAGCGCCGAATACTGTACGCGATGTACGATTCGGGCAATACACCGGACAAGCCGTACCGCAAGTCGGCCAAGACAGTCGGTGATGTAATGGGTAACTATCATCCGCACGGCGACTCGTCGATCTATGAGGGCATGGTACGGATGGCGCAGCCTTGGAAAATGGGGCATGTGCTCGTTGACGGACACGGCAACTGGGGCTCGATGGATGATGATCCTGCGGCAGCCATGCGTTATACGGAGGCCCGGCTGTCACCGATTGCCATGGAAATGCTGCGCGACATCGAGAAGCGTACCGTGCTGTTTAAGGATAACTTCGACAATACGGCAAAAGAGCCGGTCGTCCTTCCTTCGCGTTATCCGAATCTGCTCGTAAATGGCACGAGCGGGATCTCTGCCGGCTTCGCCACGGAGATCCCGCCGCATAATTTGCGCGAGACGATCGACGCCAGCATTGCGGTTATGCAGAAGCCGGAGATCGAGCTTGAAGAAATCATGACCTTCATGAAAGGGCCGGATTTTCCGACAGGCGGGCTTATTATGGGCGGCGACGGAATTATGGACGCTTACCGGACAGGCAAAGGGCGTATCTATCTGCGCTCCAAGACGGAGATCGAGAATCTGCGCGGCGGCAAGCAGCAAATCGTCATTACCGAAATTCCGTTTCAGGTCGTCAAATCGCGTCTCGTTACCGCTATGGAGAATATCCGCCTTGAGAAAAAAGTTGAAGGCATCGCGGAAGTACGCGACGAAAGCGGCCGCGAAGGTCTACGCATCGTTGTGGAGCTGAAGAAGGACGCCGACGCGCAGGGAATTCTGGCCTACTTGCTCAAGAAGACCGACCTGCAAATTACTTATAATTTCAACATGGTCGCTATTGTCAATAAAGCGCCGCAGCAGCTTGGCCTTAAGGCTATCCTTGAAGCTTACATTGCCCATCAGCGTGAAGTCGTTACGCATCGTACCCAGTTCGATCTGGAGCGGGCGGAGGATCGGGCACATGTACTGGAAGGACTGGTCAAGGCCCTCAATATTCTGGATGAAGTAATCGCCGCCATCAAAGCGTCCAAGAATCGTCAGGACGCCCAGAACAATCTGGTCTGGATGTTCGGCTTCAGCGAAAGACAAGCCGATTCGATCCTGACTCTCCAGCTGTACCGCCTGACGAATCTGGAGATCAAGACGCTGGAGAAGGAACTGGAGGAGACGCAGAAGAAAATTGCTGCGTTGCGCAGCATTCTGGAGAGCGACAAGAAGCTGATCGGCGTCATCCGTAAGGAACTGATGGAGATCCGCGATAAATACGGGATCGACCGCCGGTCCGCCATTCAGGAGGAAGTGGAGGAACTCAAGGTCAGCATTGAGGCGCTGGTCAACGCGGAGGATGTGCTTGTTGCGCTGTCGGGGGACGGCTATATCAAGCGGACAACTATGCTATCCTTCACCCGCTCCGGCGGCGAACGGAATGCTTCCGGCGTCAAGGAGGGCGACTACATCGCTAACCTGCTCGACGTCAATACTCGGGACAGTCTGCTGGTATTTACGCGCAAAGGGCAATATTTCCTGCTGCCGGTCCATCAGATTCCGGAGTTCAAATGGAAGGATCCGGGCACCGCGATCGTAAACGTGATCAGTCTGGGCAAGGGAGACAGCATAGCCGGAATGATACCTGTAAGCAATTTCGAAGAGGCTGGCCAAAGCCTGTTCTTTGTTACCCGCAAGGGACAGGTGAAACGGACTGAGCTTAAGGAATACTCCACCAGCCGCAGCGGCCCCGTCGCCGCATGCAAGGTGGGTGCGGAGGACGAGGTACTGACCGTTATGCTGAGCAGTGGAGACAAAGATCTAATGCTAGTCACCAAGGAAGGCATGAGCATCCGCTTCCGCGAGAGCGAAGTCAACCCGATGGGCCGCGTGGCCGCCGGCGTAAAAGGGATTCAGCTTCGCGAAGGCGATGAGGTGGTGTCCTGCTTCCGCGTCTCGGATGACGAGGGAGAGGTTCTGGTTGTGACTGAGCTGGGCTACGGTAAGCGAAGCCTGCTGCTGGATTATATGCCGCAGAGCCGGGGCGGCAAGGGATTGCCGACATTTGAATTCAAGGAAGGCAAGCGCGTCCGTCCGAACGGCAGCCGCATTATCGGTGCATTTTACTGCAGAGAACCGTTCGAACTGACTGCCATTACACGCGAAGGGGCGCTGCACCCTTTCTCTTCGGAAGCCGCGCCAATCGCCGACCGGCGTTCGACTGGCAAGCTTCTTGTTCCGCTGGAGAAGAAAGACGAGATCATCAGCGTGCAAATTTCCGTGAATTAAAGCGGAATTTATCGATATCGGCAGAAACCGCAAAAGGTATCCGCCGCTTCTTTTCGACAGAGGCGCGGATGCCTTTTTTATGGGAAGAAAACTGATTAATACGTCTATTCTGTGGGTAAAAGTTCACGGAGTTATTTATTTTTTTCCACTTGCAGGAAAAGGAAACTCTTCCGCGAACATATCTTAATAACGGATCTTTCGCCAAGAAAGGAAGGAACAACTGTGAACTCCTTTGAATTCAGTAAAATATGGCATAAAATTCTTAAAGATTATAAGGTTCATATGGATACAAAGCTTGCTCCCACGCTTACCGACGCCCAGCTTACGGTGCTTGAACTAGTTCAGGAAAAGGGAGCCGCCAAGCCTTCCGATTTGGCTCCGCATCTGGCTACCAGTCCTGCTGCGGTGACCATGCTGCTCGACCGGATGGAGCGCGGCGGACTGATTATCAGAGACAGGGATGCTTCCGACCGCCGGATCGTCTGGGTCAGCATAACCGATCTCGGCAGGAAGGAAACCGCGCGCGGCCTTAAGATCCGCAGCGATTTTTTCGCGGAAGTGCTGGACCATATTTCGGCCCATAACCAGCAGCTTCTACTGTATTTGATGGGGAAACTCGTGGCTCCGGGAAACGAACCCACCCCTCTGGAAATGACCAGATAACCGGGACTTAGGCGGGGCAGAAATAACAAAAGCAGGCCTATCCCACAGAGGAATAGCCTGCTTCTTGCAATGGTCAGCAATTTGCTGACATGGACTTATTGTGGGAACACCCGGCAAGCATGACCAGCGACGCTGCTTCTACCGTAGGGCCCGCTCCTGAAGCTCTGCGTTCCACAGGTCCCAAGGATATTGACGCGGAGGCAGTGAGATCAGTTCGACTTCCTGCTTAGTAACGGGATGCGGGAATCCGACGAGCGAGGACCACAGCGCGATTTGCTGCCCGGGCTTATTGACGGACGCTCCGTATTTTTGGTCTCCGTACAGCGGACAGCCGGCATGGGCGAGCTGAACGCGAATTTGATGAGACCGTCCGGTAAGCAGGTCAACCTTTACAAGACTGAAGCCTTCGGTGAAGCCCAGCACGGTATAATCCAAAATGGCTTCCTTGCCGCCCGGTGTGCCTTCCCGGACAACGGTGACCGTGTTCGTCTTGGCGTTTTTAAGCAGGATATTTCTCAATCTGCCGTTCTGAGCAGGCAGTCGTCCGTGTACGACGGTCAAATAGCCTTTACGGAAGTTCCGGCTGCGGACACTTTCCGATAACCGCGAAGCCGCTTTGGAGGTCTTGGCGAACACCATGGCTCCGCCGACGGGACGGTCCAACCGATGAACGAGGCCCATATAGACATTGCCGGGCTTATCATAACGCCGCTTGACGTCCTCTTTCAGCAGGGTGAGCAGATCGGCATCTCCCGTGGCATCCTCCTGTACGGGAATGTTAACCGGCTTAACGATCCCAAGAAGATGGTTATCTTCATACAAAATCTGAAAGGAATCCGGCATCAGTCCGTCTTCCCGTCCGCCATTCACGCTCTGCACCATGGCTCTAGGACTCCCAGCGGCCGAGAATGCCGCAAGGCAGATTCAGCCCGGAGGAAGTGATCGGCAGCCCGATCTCTCCGGAGCTGAGCATGCCTCCATAACGAGCTTTCATCGTCATGGCCAGCATGTTCTCCAGAACGGTAGGGGAGATGCCGGTCGTATAGGAATTGATGAGCAGGAAGAGCGGGTTGTCGCTCATTATGCTCATGCAGCTTTCCAGAAACGGATACAAGTTCTGCTCCAGCTTCCACATCTCGCCGCCGGGGCCTCTGCCGTAGGAGGGAGGGTCCATAATAATCGCGTCATATTTGTTGCCACGGCGCTGTTCACGCTGGACAAATTTGAAGACGTCGTCGGTGATGAACCGGACCGGACGCTCTCCGAGGCCGGACAGCTGCAGGTTTTCTTTTGCCCACTGTACCATGCCTTTGGCCGCGTCGACATGCACGACCGAAGCGCCTGCGCTGGCCGCCGCGACGGTTGCGCCGCCGGTGTATGCGAACAGGTTAAGCACTTGTATTTTGCGTCCCGCGCCCGCAATCTTGTCCATCATCCAGCTCCAGTTGGCCGCCTGCTCCGGGAATAATCCCGTATGCTTGAAGTTGGTTGGACGAAGATGGAATCTAAGCTTGCCGTAGCTGATGCTCCAGCTGTCAGGTATGCTCTTCTTCATTTCCCAGTGGCCGCCGCCTGATGAACTGCGATGATAATGTCCGTGGACATCCTTCCACTGCGGCGTTTCCTTTGGAAGCGGCCATATAATTTGCGGGTCGGGCCGCCGAAGAATGATATCCCCCCAGCGCTCCAGCTTTTCTCCGCCTCCAGTATCGATGATCTCATAATCCTTCCAGTCCCGAGCCATGTACATGTTAATCCATCCTTCAAAAATTCATTTAGCCTATATTGTACATCATTTTGCCGGTTTATAACAAACGGCCGGGCTGCTGAAGACAATCGCGTAAACACTGCTTTTTAGATGCATCGGCTGTATCGATTCTATAAAAGTCATGATAAAGAAAGCCGTTCTGCCGGGCTGTGAAAAACGCAGGCAAGCATTCAGCTGCAAAACCTTATTGACATTGATAATCATTATCAATAGAATAGGTCTATATCCCGCACCGCTGCTGGAGAAGGGATACTTTCAGTGTTTTCAATAACGGCTTTCTGTCATTTAGGGGAGGATATGGAACATGACTAAAATATTAGTGGTATATGCCAGCCTGACGGGCAATACAGAGGAAATAGCGGAACTGATCGCGGAGGGAATCCGCCAATCGGGAGGGGAGACGATCATGAAATCGGTCACCGACTGCAGCGCCTTCGATATCGCATCCTATGATGGTGCGGTCTTGGGAGCCTACACCTGGGGAGACGGAGAAGTGCCGGATGAATTCCTCGATTTCTATGAGGAGCTGGATGAAATAGACTTAGCAGGCAGAAAGGCCGCCGTATTCGGAAGCGGCGACTCCGGGTATGACGTCTATTGCGGTGCGGTTGACCTGATTGAAGAAAAGCTGAAGGAAAGAGGCGCCGTCGTTGTACAGACGAGTCTGAAAATAGAATATGGGCCGACTGCTATGGAGAAAGAGGATTGCCGCAAATTCGGACAGCGTTTTGCCATGGCCTGCGTAGGGGTATCTTAAGATGAGCGCGGCATGCGGCGCAGCCGCTAATCCGGTCCCCCGTCTTCGTAAATTACACGATTATGTCGCAGAGCGTGCGTTGCTGGATATGGCGGAGGCAAGCGGAGGCGGAAAAGAACTGCCTTTGTGGCGGCAGCAGGTGCAGTATGCGGTCGGTCATACGTTAAATGACTATTACAGCTTAACGCCCGAGGTTCGCAGTCAGACGCCTATTCAGTTTCTTCTGGAGCGGAGATGGCCTCCGCAGTCCCGGTCCTTCCTTTCACTGTTGCACTACTGGGAGGTTAAAAATACGATATCCGATGCGCTGGTCCGTCTAGTGAGCAGCTGCCATGCCGGAGAGGTTCCGTTCATGCTGTATGAACAGTGGTATGTTCCTGTACCTGAACTCCAAATGAACCTGTCCATCATCTTTCAATTGGTCTGGCACTCCCGCAGCAGAGGAGGCGGACTGAATGTGCAAAAGTTCATGGTATGCGGAAATGAGGAGGTTGCCCGGGGATTTATACATATGGCCAACGTGTTCTGCCGCAAGACTTTCGGCGCGCCGCCCGAGAGTGTGGAGCTCCATTATTTGATGGAGGGGGAGATGCGCCGCTACGACGGAAATGCCTATACACTGGAAGCCTCGCTCGATTACTTAAGGCTGCTGGCCGTATGGAATGGCGAGCGAAGCAGCGGATGCGCAGACTGCGCGTCAAAGGGTGAAAGCCGAAGCAGAGCCGCTGAGAACAGCTTGTCAAGGCATCTCCTGATGTGACCCATGCTGCCGCGCTGTGACACACAAGGACCCTATGGACCGTATCCGGACCATAGGGTCTTCATGCTGCCGGTTTCCCGGCGGATCTTTCACGCTTAGTGGTCATCTAACTTGTCTAGCCGATATAACGATAGTAATCCTGCTTATTGGTTATGACGAATCCGCAGCTCTCATACAATCCGAGCGCATTCGGATTGTCCAGTGCGACTTCCAGATAAATACCGTTGCCGAGGCGTCTTTCCCGTTGAATCGTCTGAATAAGGGCGCTGCGCCCGATGCCCCGGCCCCGCATTTTCTCATCTACGGTGAAGGCGTAGATCCACGTTTCGTGATGTTCTGTCCACAGCCGCATTTTGCCTACGGGCTGCCCGTCAAGCTCAATAATGATATGCTCATTGCTGCTTTCTCCATCCAGCTCTTCATACATTTCTACCGCTTCTTCCAGCGTCGTGTTGAAGCCCATGCTGTCGAGAACGGCGAGCAGTCTCTTCTCATCGGCGCGGGCGGGACGAAGGATCACCATGTCATCAGGCAAAATCTTGTTCTCGAAAGCCGAACGTTCCTCTGCCTTGTCATAGTCCCATTTCATCTGGTATTCCGCATGATTGAACTCGATCGGCAGGGTCTTCAGAAAGCCTGCGGCGGATTTGGAAGCTGCAGGCGCGTTGAGCAGTATGCTCTTCGCCTTCTTGCGGACGATCTGTTTATAAGCCTGCTGCCACAGGGTGGTGAAGATGCCGCGCCGGCGGTAGCCGGGCCGCACCATTCCGCAAACTTCAACTTCGCTGCCGAAGCTGTACAGTCCGATAAATCCCGCCAGCAGTCCCTCCTCGTAAGTGTAGAGCCACTGAGCGCCTCCGGCCCCCGGCTCGCTTCGCAGCGAGTCCCAGTTGAGCTTCAGCGATATGCCGTCATACTCTTCGCAGCGGCGCTGTAATTCCTCTATTTCGTGTAAAATTTCCTGTGTCGCCAAACCCGTTTCCTCCTAATCATTGGAATCGCAGCCCGGGCGGACATTTTGCTGCGAATAACGGGCAGTTTGTTTAAGACAGACCGCTTCCGTTCTCATTCAGCACGTCCCCGTACTCGGGATGCTTCTTGAATTGATGCGCGGCGTAGGAGCATTGAGGGAGGACAGATAGTCCCTCATTTCTTGCTTTTTCTACAACCGCCTTGACCAGCTGTTCGCCTGCTCCCTGACCCCGCAGTTGTTCCGATACATACGTATGATCGACGATCATTGTCTTGGAATTGTCCAGCTTGTATGTAATTTCAGCAAGGTCTTCACCATCTCCGGCGATGTAAAACCGTCCTTCTTCTGAAGAAATTTGCCGCATATTCATCACTCCTGTTACATGGATTACCGTTATTTTACTCTCTCTCCGGACAAAAAGCGAGTTAGTATCGAATAATATTGACCAAAGGCAGAAAATCGCGAAATTTGGATTATTTTGGGTAAAAAGGCAATTTTGACTCCCGCTTTCTGGAGTGCTATACTGGTTCCACAACACAGCAATAGGGTTAATAAGAGACTGATTAGAGTATAGATCTAATCGGTCTTATGTTTTTAAATCCATACTTAGGAGGAATTGGTAATGAGTGAAGCAGTACGTTTGACGGAAAGAACCGGGAAGCCTGCCGCGCAGCGGAGACAGGGCCTGGTGCCTGTTGTCATCTACGGTGCGGGTTCTGAATCCCTTTCCCTTAGCGCGGATGCAAAAACGATAGACAGTATTCTGAGCAAAAATCCGCGTGCGATTTTGAAGGCGGAGCTGCCGGCATCCGGCACCAAAGATGTGATTATTCAGGGCGTGCAGCGCGAGCCTTTGACCAAAAAGCTGCTGCATATCGACTTCCATGTCATTGATTTGAAAGCCGAGCTGGACACCAAGGTAGCCCTGCATTTTACCGGAACGCCTGAAGGGGTTAAGGCCGGAGGAGTGCAGACGGTCGAGCTGCATGAGCTGGAAATCCGCACACTGCCGGACAAGCTGGAATCCGTATTCGAAGTGGACGTCAGCAATCTGGAAATCGGCGATCATCTGCTTGTTTCAGACCTGCCGAAGAATGCGGGATGGGAAGTGCTGACAGACCCCGAAACGCTGGTCGTTAAGATCGCGCCGCCAGCCGTCCAGGCAGAGCCTGCGGCCGAAGAAGGGGCTGCGGAACCGGCGGCGGAAGAGGCTGCCGAAGGAGCGAAAGCTTGATTGCCTGCTTGCAATTGAAAAATAAACAATTAGAGCGCGTCCTCTCCGGCTTTGGAGGGAACGCGCTCTTGCGTGATCAGGCGCTTATATTTGGCTTGCCGTCTGTTATTCATCAGCTGCAACAAGCTTGATATTGTTCTCCTGGGCAAACTGCTGGTAGTCGCTCCCCGGCAGGCTGTCGGTAATCAAATAATCGATATCTTCCAGTTTGCAGTAGGTCATGAGCGCATACTTACCAAATTTGTTGTGGTCTACAAGCAAGAACACTTCCTGGCTGCGTTCGACTACGATCTGCTTGATTTCGCTTTCGAGCGGGGATGAATTGGTTACGCCGCTCGAAAGCGAGATGCCGGTTGAAGCCATAAAGGCTTTATTTATATTGTACGCTTTCAGCAGGTCCATATTTTTGATGCTGGCAAATGATTTTGTCTTGCGCTCCAGAACACCGCCCGTCGAAATGACATTCAAATTGCCGTAAGGCAGAGAACCAAGGATGACATCAAGATTGCTCGTAATAACGGTCAGGTTCAAATGTTTAATATATTCAATCATCTCAAGAGTGGTTGTTCCGGAATCAATGTAGATAATATCCCCGTCAGTTACATACTCGGCTGCGGTTTTGGCAATTCTCTGTTTTTCGCTGTGGTTTCGCGACTTTCTGTCGTTAAAGGAAATGAGAGGCGGATTTACCGCGGATACACCGCCATACACCTTCTTAACTTCCCCGCCTTCAACCAGTTCCTGGATATCCCGCCTAATTGTATTTTTGGAAACATCGAATACAGTAACAAGTTCGTCGAGCGATACAGTGTTGTGTTCAATGATATAATCCTGAATTTGCTTAATGCGTTTGGTCTTTAACATGTCGATCCATCCTTAGTATTCGATTAATGTTACTGCCCTTTACCTTTAAGTACATTATACCAACAAAACACCAATAGTTAACCATATATAACGAGCTCACAGCCATCGTCCGTTTACATCGTAACATTGTTATGTTACAGTGTGTTTATGAGGTGAAGAAAATGAAGGATGATTTAATCTCAAAAAAAGAGCTCCTGGACCTTACCGGAATTTCATACGGCCAGCTTTACCGCTGGAAGCGTAAGCAGCTCATTCCGGAAGAATGGTTTATCCGCAAATCCACGTTTACTGGACAGGAGACCTTTTTTCCAAGAATGCTGATTCAAGCCCGGATTCGAAATATCCTAAATATGAAGGATGATCTTTCGCTTGACGAACTGGCCAGCAGACTGTCCGACACGGAAGGGTACAGCGAGATCCGCTTGAGCAAAGAGGCTATAATAGAACGAAACATTGTTACGGATATTGCGATGTCTGCATATGGAGCGGCGGTTCAGAGCAAGGAGGGCTTGTATTCCTTCGGGCAGCTTCTGCATTTGTATGCGGCGGACACTTTGCTTGCCAAAGGGGACATGAGTCTGGATGAAGGAAAGCTGCTGCTGCGAACGCTGGAAAAGCATGCCGGCGCGCTGACGGGTAAGCCTTGCGAGCTTTATTTTGTCCGGAAAATGGGCGTTGCCTTATTTCTGCTTGCGCCGTCGCCGGCGGAACTCTTCTTCGATGAGGGCGTCCGGCTCGTTGCGAAAGTGGCGCTCGGAGATTTGGTTGAACAGTTGAAAGGGAGGTTATCGTAGGGTGACAGAGGAAGATAAGGGGATAGGACAGCGGCCTGATCTTATCCTTAATGGAGTCGGCAGCGCTGCGGGAGGAGCTTACGACAAAGTCCTTATAGACGGAGTGGGGAAAGTAATGGATTCGCTAAGTGCGAGGTTATTCAAGGCGAACGGTCAGATTCGGGTGAAAGGCGAGCTGGAGACCATAGAAATAGAAGTCAATGGTATAATGAACCTTGAAGGTCCTCTGCGGATGAATACCATGAAATTGGACGGCATCCTCCATGTCGATGGCGGCATCGCAGGAGAGAGCTGTGTGCTGAACGGACTGATGACCGCAAAAGGGGATTGTGAGCTGGAGGAATTCAGAGGTGTGGGCGGATTCACAATTGAGGGGCTGCTGAACGCGGGGCGAATGGATGTCCGGCTGGCAGGAGCAGGGCAGGCTCATGAGATCGGAGTGGAGACGCTGAAGGTCCGTCAGGGGGATCAGAGTCTATGGAACCGGCTGCTCGGCGGAATCATTCCGAAACTGAAACCGGTGCTTTCCGCTAAGGTCATCGAGGGAGATAATCTGGACTTGGAATATACAAATGCGGATGTGATCAGAGGAAATCATGTTATTATCGGCGAGGGCTGTTCCGCCGGGCTGGTGGAATACCGAACCGGATTAACGGTCCACCCTGGAGCCCACGTTGGAAAGGAAGTGAAGACCGGTGACTGATACGGCTCGCGGCAATCTCAAAATCATGGGCACAACGTCATCCGCAGGAGGTTCGTTCCAAAATGTGGGTATTACGGGTGAGTGCAGGTTTTCGGGAGATGTCGATTGTGTTAAGTTCGGCTTGACCGGGAATTCGGAAATTGACGGCAGCCTGAAGGCGGAAGAAATCAAGCTGACCGGCGAATGCGGTGTGCGGGGGCGTATCGATGCCATGTCCGTAAAAGGGCGCGGAGAACTGACGGCGGATTCCGGAATCAGAGCGGAGCGGTTTGCGTTTGAAGGGCACGTCAGCGTGAGGGACGATTGCGAGGCGGGAGAATTCCGGCTTACCGGCGTGGTGGAGATCGGCGGATTGCTGAGCGGGGACCAGTTGGATATCGGCCTGATCGGGAAGAGCCGGGCGGGAGATGTCGGAGGAGGCAAGATCAGAATCAAGCGCAGCAAGGGTTTTTTGTTGATGAAGATGGTCAAGCCGAACCAGGAAGCCTGCTTCGAGGGGAGAACGATTGAAGGGGACTTCGTGGAGCTTGAGTATGTGGCGGCCGAAACCGTAAGAGGCGGAAGCGTCATTATCGGACCTGGCTGCGAGATTAAAACGGTAGAGTACAGGGAATCTCTGGAGATACACCCTAACGCGAAAGTGCAGCGCCAGGTTAAATTGTAATATTGTTAAATTGTAAAATTGTAAGCTGGATAACCAAGTAGAGAAACGGAAGTGGAGACTTAAATGAGCGATCATAAAAATAACCGTCTGGGCCTGGTCATTGCCGGGCTTTTACTGGGCATTCTGATGGCATCCATGGACAGTACGATTGTGGCGACGGCCATGGGGAACATCGTTGGGGAATTGGGCGGGATGGACAAATTTGTCTGGGTCACCTCAGCCTATCTCGTCGCCGAGATGGCGGGCATGCCGATCTTCGGCAAATTGTCGGATATGTACGGCCGCAAGAAATTTTTCGTGTTCGGCCTTTTGGTGTTTATGGCTGGGTCCGCGCTGTGCGGAACGGCGGACAGCATTACGCAGCTGGCCATTTACCGGGCAGTGCAAGGGATTGGCGGCGGAGCGCTGGTGCCGATTGCCTTCACGATTATGTTCGACGCAGTGCCGCTGGAAACCCGGGGCAAGCTAGGCGGCGCATTTGGCGCTGTATTCGGACTGTCCAGCATATTCGGTCCGCTGCTCGGCGCATACATCACGGACCATATCGCCTGGCAGTGGATATTTTACATCAACCTGCCGCTCGGAGTCGTTGCTTTTGTGCTGGTTGCGTTCTTTTACAAGGAATCGCATGAGCACTCCAAGCAGCCGATTGACTGGCTTGGCGCGGGTACGCTGCTTGGCGCGGTAATCTGCCTGATGTTCGCGCTGGAGCTTGGCGGTAAAGAATATGCCTGGAATTCTACGTTGATTCTCGGCTTGTTCGGCGCGGCGGCGGTGCTCGCGGTAGTATTTCTCTATGCGGAGACGAAGGCGGAGGAGCCGATTATCTCTTTCAAGCTGTTCCGCCGGCAGTTGTATGCCTTCAGTATTCTGACCGCCCTGTTCAGCGGAGCGGCGTTTATCGTCGCGTCGGTCTATATCCCGATCTTTATCCAAGGCGTGCTCGGAGGCTCGGCCACCAATTCCGGCCTGGTGCTTCTGCCGATGATGGTGGGTTCGGTAATCACGGCGACCTCAGGAGGCTTCCTGATGACTAAATTCAGCTACCGCAGCCTCATGATTCCAACCCTGCTGCTGCTGGCTCTCGGAACCTGGCTTGCTTCCACACTCTCGCCGGACTCGACGCGGCTGATCGTCACTTTGTATATGATCCTTATCGGCCTTGGGGTCGGCGCGTCTTTCTCGGTTCTGAGCAACGCAGCTATAGACGGCCTGTCCGCCCGGCAGCGCGGATCGGCAAGCGCAACCCTTAATTTCCTCCGGTCATTGGGCATGACGGTGGGCATTACCACCTTCGGCATCATCCAGAGCCATTATTTGGCGAACCGGCTTAGCTATTTGTTTGGCGCTTCGGGAGCCGCCCAGGGCGGGGGCGGGGCGTTTAATATGTCGGACCCCCATACGCTGTTATCCCCGGATACGCGAGCGAAGATTCCGCCGGAAATTTTGGATAAGATCACGGCGGGGCTGTCGTCCTCCATCACGGATACCTTTGCCTGGGCTATTATCCCGGCGGTGCTGGCTCTGCTCTCCTCGCTGTTCATGGGGAGCAGCAAAATGGTCGGCACGGCAGAAGAACAAAAGGCCGCCGGGCATTAACCCGGCAAGCCCTTATTCCCAGTTCTTGCAGACATCGACCCATGCCTTGCCGCCCGAGTATTGCTCAAGCTCGGTACAGTTTAATTCAATTGCGGAGTTTGAGCTGCCGCAGGCGGGGAAGAGGGTATCAAAGCGCTTCATGGAGATATCGAGATAGACCTCGAGGTCATTGGCCAGTCCGAATGGGCACACGCCGCCGACGGCATGTCCGGTCTGCTCCAGCACTTCCTCCGGAGACAGCATTTTCGGCTTGAATCCGAACTGGCTCCGGAATTTTTTGTTGTCGACCTTAGTATCGCCGGCGGCCACGACCAGGATTGCGGCTTCGCTTTCGCTGTAAAAGGACAGCGTTTTGGCTATACGGGCGGGGATGACGCCGATCGTCTCTGCGGCTGTCTCTACAGTAGCGCTGGAGGATTCAAATTCCATGATATGCTGCTCTCTTCCGACGGCGCGGAAATGCGCTTTTACACTTTCGATAGACATGATAAAGGGTTCCTTTCCTCATAAAAATAAAGATTTTGCGATATTTACTCATTTTAGCG
This sequence comes from Paenibacillus durus ATCC 35681, assembly GCF_000993825.1. NCBI lineage: Bacteria > Bacillati > Bacillota > Bacilli > Caryophanales > Paenibacillaceae > Paenibacillus > Paenibacillus durus. Next base: position 2,775,741 of record NZ_CP011114.1, on the reverse strand, counting down.
GTTAATTCGGCTGGTGACAAAGGACTTTTGCTTCACATATCGGCAAAACGGCGCTCTTCATGCGAAGAAGCGTCGTTTTGTTATTCTTCCAGATTTAGCTTTTGCAGCAGGGCGATCAGCTGATCCTCTTCTTCATTCGTCAAATCGCGCGTCAGCTTGGCGTTGGATTCATCCAAAAGGCTCTGAAGCACTGGCAGGAATTCCACTGCTTTTTGAGTAGGGTAGAGCCGGTGCGACCGGCGGTCCTCCGGGTCTGCCTTGCGTTCGATATAGCCAGCGGCTTCCAATTGTTTGACCGAGCGGGCGGTGGTCGCTTTGTCGAATTTGAGGTCTACGGTCAGCTGATCCTGCGTTGTTCCCGGAGACATGAGAATCGCTTTAAGGAAGCTGTACTGCCCGCCGCCGCCGATTCCGTACTCACCGAGCGAGCGGGACATGCGTTTCAGTTGGGTTCGGTAAATATAGGAGATCAGCTTTCCGATCGGCTCTTTTTTTATGGGGGCGGGTTCTTTCATAAGGACTCCTTTCGGGACTGGCGGGCTCATATTCGTATGCTTTCATCATGATAAAAAAGTTTACCGTAAAATAGTTGCATGCGCAACAAAGTTGCAGTACACTTTGAATTGTGAATAGTTGCGTACGCAACTAAATCGGCGCATGCGAAAAAGAGGTGGCTTATGAGCACAATGAATCGGGGAACTTATCAAGAGGATGCCGGCGTACAGGGCCGCCGCTGGCTGATTTTAATTGTATTAAATCTGTTTGTTTTCATGTCCACCCTGGACGGGAGCATTGTGAATATCGCTCTGCCGGTGTTATCGGAGAAGCTGAATCTGCCGATCGCACAGATCGAATGGGTGACCACCGGTTATCTGATGGCGATTTGCGCAGCGATTCTGTTCTTTGGAAGACTTGGAGATATCGCCGGCAAGATTAGATTATTCAAGATCGGCACGGTCGTCTTCATCCTGGGTTCCCTACTGTGCGGGCTGAGCGGCTCGCTGCCGGTGCTGGTGGCGGCAAGGGTTATTCAGGCGATGGGCGCATCAATGACCATGGCGAATAGCCAGGGCATTGTGACGGATATTTTTCCGGCAACGGAGCGGGGGAAGGCGCTTGGGCTCATCGGCACCTTTGTTTCTCTCGGAAGTATCGCCGGTCCGAGCCTTGGCGGCATGATTGTTGCCAATCTCGGCTGGGAGTATATCTTCTGGGTGAATGTTCCGATCGGCTTGATTGCAATCGGTCTTGGCTGGAAGGTGCTCCCGAAAGATCTGATCCGGGTAAAGGCCAGAGTCGACATTCCCGGAAGCCTGCTATTCGCCTGCTTCATTATTGCTCTGTTTGCGGGCCTTCTGCTCGGACAGCAGCATGGATACGGGAGTATCGGCATAATATTTACGTTAATTGCCGCAGCGCTTGCCTTTATCGCTTTTCTCCGAGTGGAGCTGCGGAGGCCCGAGCCGCTGCTGCAGCTTAATCTTTTCAAGAATCCGCTGTTCTCGCTCAGCATTCTTTGCGGGTTTCTCGTATTCGCCGCGAACTTCTGCTTTAACATTATTTCGCCGTTCTACACGCAGAACATGCTTGGCCTGTCTCCGTCTTCGGCGGGCTTTCTGCTGATGCTGTTTCCGATAAGCATGGTTGTCATCGCTCCGCTCAGCGGTGCTTTGTCGGACAAGATTGGCTCGGAATTTCTTACGTTTGCCGGACTGGTCGTCATGGTTATCGCCCAATTCGGACTGGCTCAGCTTCATGACGGGAGTCCGGTCTGGCTCGTTGGTGTATGGATCGCGATGCTCGGGGTCGGCAGCGGACTGTTTCAGTCCCCGAATAACTCCCTGGTCATGTCAACGGTGCCCCGCACCCAGCTCGGTTCGGCCGGCAGCGTGAATTCGCTGGTGCGCAATATCGGTATGGTTGTCGGCATTACCATCGCCACCACGACCTTGTTCAATGTAATGAGCGGCAAAGCCGGTTATCGGGTCACCGGTTTGATCCCGGACCGGCCGGATATTTTTCTGGCGGGAATGCATGTCGTGTTTACCACTTCGGCGGCAATCAGTCTGGCGGCGGCTCTGCTGACGGGCTGGCGGTTCGTCCACACCAGGGCGGGTTCGTGTAGAGGTAAGGCGGCATAGACCGGGAGAGGGCAGAGGATGACCCTAAAGGGCCCAAGGTGAGGGAATCCGGTCATGGGCTTAATGCTGTCAAGCACGGAGCCCAGGTAATAGGCATCCACAGAGCACAGATACAGTATGTTTAGGAAAAAAGAACGCCTCCGTTCCATCGCTGATCGCGAATGGAATGGAGGCGTTTGTTCAAATATAAGGCTTTATAAGCGAGGGCGACGGATTAACTGCAAACACCTGACATTCAAATGACATTTAAAGTGAGGGAATATCGAATAACTTGCGCAGGATGCGACAAATGCCCTAAGATTAAGACACTAACGCTGCAATGAATAGAAGCCGCATCAGGAGGAATATCCGTGGATTATGAAGTTGGGGTTGAGTTTCAGCCGATCTATGAATTAATTGCCAGCATACATACGTTTATTTGCAGGAAATCCAATAAGAAAATCGATCTGGGCAGCGTCTGGACCGCGGAAGTCACCGCCGGATTAAATCCTCAGCTGCTGTCCGCTCTTGAACAAGTGGAGCTGGACAATGACTGGAAGCTGTTGAACCTGCTCCTCTATCTTTGTCCGGACAAAGCAACCGTCGAAGGCATACTGGAATGGCTCGAAGGCTTATCGGTCGGCGAAATGTACGAGACCCTTTCCGGTTATGTCAGCGTATTTCCAGCGCAGATGGAGACTTTCCGCGGCAGGATGCTGTTTGTGCTCACGGAATGGAACCGGCAGTATTTCAGTACCAGCAATCCGCTAATCCTCCCCAGGCTTAAGGAGCATGCAGCTGAACGGATTCGGAAGCTCCCGGGAGCCGATATTAAGGACTTTGTGGATGAGACAACGAACGGATTTGTGTTTATGCCGGGTGAGAGTCTGCGCAAGCTGGTGCTGATTCCGCAGTTTCATTTTCAGCCGGTCAATATTATTTATAATTTCGGTCCGCTGACCCTTTGCCACTATGCGGCAAGAATCGCGGTTGACGACGAAGACATCTCGCCATCCATGTACAAGGCACTTCGAAGTCTCAGCGAAAAAAGCCGGCTGAAAATACTGAAGTCGCTGGGACCGGAGCGCAAAACGTTCTCGGAAATTGCCAGAAGTGCGGGAATATCCAAAGGCATTGTCCATGACCATATTTTTAGCCTCCGCTGCGCCGGCCTGCTGCACGCCTATATCGAAGGGGAGAATGTCACTTCATACAGCCTGAGACTGGAAGGCGTTCGTCAAATGAATACGCAATTGCTGCAATTTTTAAGTTGAAACCGTTATTTTGCGGAAAAAGCCAAGGCCACTTCATTCTGTGAGCTTTGGCTTTATTTGTGTTTGGAAACATTTGTGTTTCCGTTGATGGAGAATTTTTTTGGTGTTCTCTATTTACAGAACATAAAACTCTTTCTATAATGTGAACTATCGGCTATTAATCATACTTAGCGGGTAGGAATTGTAGAAAATAATTTGTGGAGAAAAGAGATGATATTCTTGAGAAAAAGCACGCTGTTATTATCCTCATTACTGATTGTCGGTTCATTGCTCCTCTCGGCTTGCGGAAACGGCAGCACGAATTCGGCCGCCGGCAGCAATAATACAGCAGCGACCGCGTCCGCAGATGCTCCATCCGCCACGGAAACGACCGCTTCGGCGGTGCCTGTTCTGGCGGGAGCGCTCAGTGCGCCGTATACGGCAACCGATCTGTCCAAGCTGCCTGCAGCCGCTCAAAGCCGCACCGATACGATTATTGTGGGACTTACCGATCCCAGCGGCGCATTTACGCCTTATTTTCAGGAGAGCGGTTATGACGGCAATGTCTCCTCCTTGCTGTATGCGTCGCTTGTGACGGTAGACGGCAAAGGGGTGCCCGTTCCGGAGCTCACCGAGAGCTGGGAGGTATCGCAGGATCAGCTTACATACACCTTCCACTTGCGGAAGGACTTGAAATTCAGCGACGGTTCGCCGCTGACCGCAGGCGACGTGGCCTTTACCTGGACGATCCAGTATGACAAGAGCTATGACGGCGGCTCCCCGCTGCCTTCGCTGAAGGTAAAGGGCGGGCAGGCTTACAAGGAGGGCAAGACCAAGACAATCGAAGGCATCAAAGTCATCGATCCCCAGACCATTTCGGTAACGCTGGAGCAGCCGAATGCGACGGCGCTGGTCACGCTCGGCTCCAATGTGCTGTCCAAGGCCTATTATGGCAAGGACTACACCTTCGGCCATCTCGAATACATCAAGAAGCTGCACGAGAAGCCGCTGGGAGACGGACCTTACAAGCTGGAGAAATTCATTCCGGGTCAGGAAGTAAGACTCGTCGCGAACGAGAACTATTTTAAAGGCAAGCCAAAGACGGAGCATTTCATTTACAAAACCTCCCAAGGCGACGCGTGGCAGTTTCTGGAGACCGGAGAAGTAGACTATACTTCCTTCCCCGCAACAAACGAGAACATTGAGAAGCTGAAGGCGCTGGGCTTCGTCAACATTATTCCCTACACGCCAAGCACGTACGGCTATATCCAGGTGAACCTGAAGCATGAGCAGCTTCAAGACAAGCGGGTCAGACAAGCGATTGCCTACGGGCTGGATCGCCAGAGCATCTATGTGGATGCCGCGGAAGGCGCAGGCTCTGTCGCCAACATTCCGGCTTCGCCTATCTCCTGGGCGTATACGGAGGAAGGCATTAATTCTTATAAATTCGATCCGGACAAAGCGAAGCAGCTGCTCGATGAAGCGGGCTGGACGGTTGGCGCGGACGGAATCCGCGAAAAGGACGGCAAGAAGCTCAGCATCCATTATCTAGGCTTCAAGAGCAAGACCACAGACATTTTTATCCCGGTGGCCAAAGAGAATTTTGTGGCGATAGGCATTGATTTCCAACCGGAAATTTTCGCCGATTTCAATGCGCTGGTTTCGAAAGTGGAGGGCGGAGACTATGATCTGGCAAGCTTCTCCACATCGATGCTGACCGATCCTGCCGACGGGTTCATGCAGTTCTTTGACGGAGAAATCACCGGCTATGACAATCCGAAATTCCTGGAGCTGTACAATAAGGCCCTAGCCACAACCGATATCGAACAGCGCAAGGCGGTATACAAGGAACTGTATCAACTGTTTAACGACGAGCTTCCGATCATCTTCACCAACTATAAAAAGACGGTATACGCCTATAACGGACGCATCCAGAATCTTTCGGTCAGCCCCTTCATAGGGCTTGCGGGCAGTCTGCCCGAATGGACGCTGAAATAATCCATAATCCGTCCCTTGTCTTTCGTTCGCCGGAGGGCAGGGGACGGACATTCATAAAGGGAGCCGATCATGAGTACGTATCTGACCAAAAGACTGCTGTATATGATCCTTATCCTGTTCACCGCTTCGCTGCTGATCTTCATTCTCTACGCCAACACGCCCGGCGATTTCATCACCGGCAACATCAAGCTGACGGCGGAGCGCAAGGCGGAGCTGCGCGAGATATACGGCCTCAACAAGCCGGTGCTCGAACGTTACGGCATTTGGCTCGGGAATGCGCTGCACGGGGATTTGGGCTATTCGCTGGCCCAGCAGAAGCCGGTGCTGCAGCTGTTTAACGATTATATCTGGAATTCTTTTTTGCTGGCCGCCGTCTCCACTTTCCTGACCTGGCTGATCGCCGTGATCATCGGCGTGGTGTCCGCCTACCGGCAGTATTCCTGGTTTGATACGCTGGTGATGGTCGCCATTTTCGCCGCGATGTCACTGCCGTCCTTTTTTATCGGCCTGTTTCTGATCAAGATTCTGGCCGTCGACTTGAAGTGGCTGCCGCCAGGCGGGATGATTACGACCGGCAGCAATGCAACCGGCATCGTCTATTTCAAGGAAGTGCTGAGACATATGACCCTGCCCGTTATCGTGATGACTCTCCTGGGGCTGGGCTCGTTAACCCGTTATTTCCGCAGCAATATGATCGACGTTCTGAGACAGGATTATATCCGGACAGCCCGGGCCAAGGGACTGAATGAGCGGAGGGTGCTGTTCAAGCACGCTTTGAAGAACGCACTCCTGCCCGCCATCACACTGGTCGGCTTTGAGCTGCCTTCCCTGTTCGGTGGGTCGATCATCATCGAGCAAATATTCAACTGGCCCGGCGTCGGCCAGCTCTACATGAAGTCCTTCGGGCTTCGGGATTACCCGCTGCTGATGGGCTTTACTATGCTGCTTGCCATTTTGACCGTGATCGGAACGTTGCTCTCGGACCTGCTCTACCGGGTAGCCGATCCGCGGGTCCGGTTGTAGGGAGGGAGATTTGTGACAGCCAACAGCCGTTTGACGGAAGTCACACGTCCGCGCGTTCGGGAGCGTAAATCTTCTCTGCTTGGGCAGTCCTTGCGCAGATTGCTGCATAACAAGCTGGCGGTGGCGGGTTTTGCCGTAGTCGTCTTTATGTTTGTACTCTGCTTTATCGGACCGATGTTCTCGCCGTATACGGACAACAAAATCCATATGACTCTGATGAACAAAGCGCCGAGTCTCAAGCATTGGCTGGGTACGGATGGGCTCGGCCGCGATATTCTGACACGCGTGATGCAAGCCGGGCGCATCTCGCTGACCGTCGGGCTGGCTTCCATGCTGCTGTCCGTTGTTCTCGGGGCATTGCTCGGGGCGGTCTCGGGCTATTACCGAGGGATTGCGGACCAGCTCATTATGCGGCTCGCCGATCTCTTGATGACGGTACCGAGTCTTCCGCTCCTGTTCATTTTTGGCGCCCTGCTGTCGGAGTGGAAGGTGCCGACGGATTACCGGATGTACCTCGTCATGCTGATGCTGAGCGCGGTGAACTGGCCGGGTATGGCGCGGATGGTACGCGGACAGATGCTCAGCCTGCGGGAGCGCGAATTCATGCAGGCAGCGGAGGTGCTGGGACTTCGCGACCGCCGGAAACTGGCAGGCCATCTGCTGCCGAACATTGTTCCGCTCCTGATCGTCATGGCGACGCTCAATATCGGTGGGTCGATCCTCAGCGAGTCGGTGCTCAGCTTTTTCGGTCTGGGCGTCATGCCGCCTACGCCGACCTGGGGGAATATGATCGACGCGGCGAACAATATGATTGATTTCCAGAGCCATCCGTGGTTGTGGATCCCGCCGGGAGTGTCGATTTTTGCCACGGTCATTGCCATCAATATATTCGGCGACGGCCTGCGGGACGTGCTCGATCCTAAACAGAAGAGGTAGGTGGCTATCATCCGATGAAGCCTTTGCTAGATATCAAGAATCTCCGTACCGAGTTCCATACGGAAGAAGGGACGGTCAAAGCCGTTGACGGGGTAAGCATCCGGGTGCGCGAAGGCGAGACCGTTTGTATCGTCGGGGAATCCGGCTGCGGCAAAAGCGTAACCGCGATGTCCGTTATGGGACTGGTGGAGGAGCCCGGCGGAAAGGTTGCAGGCGGCAGCATCGATTTTCTGGGCGAAGATTTGCTGCAGCTTAGTAAACATGCCCTACGGAGCATTCGCGGAAATGAAATCGCCATGATCTTTCAAGAGCCAATGTCTTCGCTGAACCCGGTGCTGAAGATCGGCGAGCAGATCGTAGAGCCGCTGACCCTCCATCTGAAATTGAAAAAGAAGGAAGCCGCGGCCCGGGCGATCGAACTGATCCGGCAGGTGGGCATTTCCCGGCCGGAGCAGATTTTTAACAGCTATCCCCACGAACTCAGCGGAGGTATGCTGCAGCGCATCATGATCGCCATCGCGATCTCCTGCGGACCGAAGCTGCTCATTGCCGATGAGCCGACGACGGCGCTTGATGTGACCATCCAGGCGCAAATTCTCGACATGCTGCGCGAGTTCAAGGACAAGTCCGGAATGTCGCTGCTGCTGATCACACATGATCTCGGCGTCGTGGCCGAAATGGCCGATTATGTGATTGTCATGTATTCCGGGAAGGTCGTCGAAGAGGGAGAGGTGATGGAGCTGTTCATGAATCCCAAGCATCCGTATACCCAGGGACTGCTGAAGTCCAAGCCGGTCATGGGCCAGCGGACCGAAGAATTGTATTCCATTCCCGGGCAGGTGCCGAATCCGCTGGGCCTGACGGATTCCTGTTACTTCCATGACCGCTGCGCGCACTGCATGCCGGTCTGCGCCAGCCGTGAGCCGCTTCTGAAGACGGTGGACAGCGGGCAAAAGGCGGCTTGCTGGCTGTATGAGGAGGCGGAAGTCCATGTCTGAAGCGCTGCTGGAAGTAAGCCATCTGAAAAAATATTTTCCGGTGAACCAAGGTCTGTTTGGCCGTTCGGTGGGGCAGGTAAAAGCCGTGGATGATATCAGCTTTACGCTTCAACCCGGAGAAACCTTCGGTCTTGTGGGCGAATCGGGGAGCGGCAAAAGCACCGTCGGCCGGACGATTCTGAGCCTTACGGGCAAAACGGCCGGCGAAGTGAAGTTCAAGGGGATCGATCTGCACAGCCTTGGCCTTGCGGAGCTGCGCCGGCTGCGGCCCAAGATGCAGTTGATATTTCAGGACCCGTACAGCGCGCTGAATCCCCGGGTCCGGGTCGGCGACGCCATCGGCGAAGCGCTGCTGGACCACGGCCTGGCGACAAAGGCGGAGGCGCGCGAACGGGTGCTGGAGACGCTGGAAGCCTGCGGCCTCTCCGCTTATCATATCGACCGCTTTCCGCATGAATTCTCCGGCGGACAGCGGCAGCGGATCGGCATTGCCCGCGCCTTGATCCTGAATCCCGATCTGATTATCGCCGACGAGCCGGTTTCCGCGCTTGATGTCTCCATTCAGGCCCAGATCATCAATCTGTTCAGCAAGCTGCAGCGCAGCAAAGGCCTCGCCTACCTGTTCATCTCCCATGACCTCAGTGTGGTGGAGCATTTGTGCTCCAGCATCGGCGTGATGTATTTGGGCTCGATGGTGGAAACCGCTGCGCGGGACGAGCTGTTTGCGCATCCGCTGCATCCCTACACCAAGGCGCTGCTCTCGGCTGTGCCGGTGCCGATCCCGAAGCTGAAGCGGGAGCGGATCGTGCTGAAAGGCGATATTCCGAGCCCGGCCAATCCGCCCTCCGGCTGTAAATTTCATACCCGCTGCCCGTTTGCCGTGGAGCGCTGTAAGGCGGAAATTCCGCTCTTCCGCGACACCGGTGCGGGACATTATGTGGCTTGCCATTTGGTTTGAGTTCTATAATGGCTAACAGTAAAAGAACAGACCGTCCCTTGCTGCAAGGAGCGGTCTGTTCTTTTTATGTTCATTTATAGAGGGAACTGACGGATGAGGACCGGTGGAGCCGAGGACTCCGGGCTTGTGAACTTCTCTTTGCAAATGCTCGGCGGCCTCATCAAACAAAGCTCCGATCTTTAGTGAAGCTGTGACGCTTCTTTCCATACCAGAAAGCGCTTTTTCAGTCTGGCGAACAACAGGTTGATGATAATCCCCAGCACGGTGATGAATAGGACGATACCATACATGAGCGGCAGATCATAGCGGGCGGTAGAGTTGATGTAATACCATCCGAGTCCCGTGCTGGCACCGATTACTTCAGATGCGATAATCATGAAGAACGATAGCTGGGCGGCAAATTCAATACCGATAAAAATATTGGGTGCGGTGTACGGCAGGACGACCTTGGCAAACAGCTCTCTGCGCGTAGCTCCCATGGACCGTGCCGCCCGCAGCAGGTTGTAATCGATATCCTTGGCTCCGGCCATCGTATTAAACAGTACGGGCCAGAGCGCCGACCAGAAGATGACGACCACCTTTTCCGAAGTTCCGATTCCGAAGAAAATCATGAAAATCGGAATGATCGCGAAAGGGTTCAGCTTCTCGCAGGTGCGCAAGAAAGGCAGCAACGCTTTTTCCGCCGAGCTAAAAAAGGTACCGAGCAAAAATCCGAGCGGAATACCGATAATCAGCGAGAGCAAGAACCCGAGCAGCACTCGGTACAGGCTGATCAGCGTCTGCTCCAGAAGCACGTCAGAGAATGCCGAGCGGATGATGGCGACGATCGCATCGCTGGGAGGCGAGATGACGCCCTTCGGAATGATTCGGGCGCCACCCTCCCAGAAGATGAAGAACAACAGGATCGGGATGCTGCCGATGCCGATTTTTTTAAGCTTGACTGCGGTGGAATTCATGGAACCCGTCTCGTCCTCCTTTGCTTAAGATAAGATCCGGCTAGGCTGCGGCTTTATTGCTTGAATCGGGAGCCTGCCGCCAATGCAGCACTGCACTCTCCAGGTATTCAAGCACATAATTGAGCGCCAGACCGACGCCTGCAACCATAATGGCTCCAAGGTAAATGCGCTCGACAAACCCCATGCTTTGGGCATTGTGGATCATCCAGCCCATCCCGGAATCGGCGCCCATGCTCTCCGAACCGATCAGCATGAAGAAGCTCATGGTCAGTCCGGTACGGAGTCCGGTGATCAATGTCGGCGAAGCGCCGGGCAGGATCACCTTTGTGAAGATCACCAGCTTGCCCGCATTCATGGATTTGGCCGACCGGATCAGCAGCGGATCGACATTCTGAATACCGGCTATGGTTGTGAACAATATCGGCCAGAACGACGACCAGAAGATGACCGTATAGATGCCTCCCTCGCCGATTCCGATAATGATAACGAAGACCGGAAATAGAATAAACGGCGGGATGCTGGAGAGAAATTTGGTCAGAGGGTGGAGGAATGCGGCCAGCTTCGGCATGGCTCCGGCCAGAATAAAGCCAAGCGGCAGGGCCAAAACGGTAGCCAGGACAAAGCCGACAAACACTCTTTTCAGGCTGATGGAAACATAGAGAAAAATGTTCGTCAGTCCCAGTTCGATTCCGGTCTCCACGATCCGCGAGAAGGGCGGGACAAACACGTTGCTAACGAGTCCCAGCCTCGGCGCAAGCTCCCAAACGATCAGCACCAGGAAAAAAAGATAAAAGCTTAACAATTTCCGATGAACCGAAATGATCCATTTCATCGCGTTTCCATCCTCCTTACTTCAGGGCTTGCGTCTGCAGAGCCGTCTTTGTCTCAGTTTTTTAGTCATAATCGGGTTCTCCCTCATTCCTTTGCGTTGATGGCATTTCAGCTAGGGTCAAACTGGGTGGTGATCAGGTCGTCGATCTGCAGCTGATTCTTCTTCAAGGCTCCGGATACGACAAGGTCATCAATCCAAGGCTGGATCAGCTTGTCCTGGAATCCTTTTCCAGTGTAGTAGTAGTGTACGGCGTTTACCGGTTGGCCGATATAGTCGCCGGTCAGCTTGATCGCTTCTTCCTCATGCGCCGGGTTGACGATCCAGGCCTGCGCTTTCTTCATCGCTTTGACAAAGCCTTGGATTGCTTCGGGATTATCCTTGATAAATTGTTCCGTGAAGTAGTAGAAGGTTGTGCCTGCCGCTTCCCCGAGTCCGGTATCCGCCGTGTCGAAAATTTCGATCAGACCGGAGTCCTTTGCCAGCTTGTAAAAGGGTGGATGGACGCCGACGATGTCAATATTGCCCTGCTGGTTGGCCTGCAAGGCCGCCGTGTCGCTTTCGAAAGTGACAAATTTGATTTGATCACGTTTGAAGCCCAGATGGTCGAATGCGTTGGTGGCGATGAAGGTTGTGCAGCTCGGTACGGTGCCGTTGATCGTAATTTTCTCCCCTTTTTTCTTCTTGATTAGCTCTTCCAGGGAAGAAACGCCCTGCTTGGGGCTGACATAGAATTTCATGTGATGGTATTTTTCATCCACCTCCGGTGTCGGTTCGACCCCGCCGATCGCAACACCCTTGATTTTGGCGCCGCCGGCGATATAAGTGGCGACATTGTTAACATGGGCGGTGGAGACATCATTCGTTCCGTTCAAGATGGAGGGAAGCACTTGAGCTTGAGTCAATTCGCCGGTATATTCCACATTGATCCCTTCCTCGGCGAAAAAGCCTTTTTTCTCGGCAATCACCCATGGTGTGGAGGAGCAATTGACCTTGGTGTCGGTTTTGATGGTGTACACTTTTTTGCCGGATTTGGCCGGGTCAAACCCTGTGTTCTTTAAGGTCGATAACCCTGCGGCGCCTTGGATGCCGATTCCTTTCTTCGTCTGTCCCAAGTAGCTGCCCACGCCGATTCCTCCTACCGCCAAAGCGGCGACTACGGATATAATAATCCATTTCTTTTTACCAGCTGCCATTTTTCTCACACTCCTAAAAATTTTAATTTAAGTTAAATTTTAACATGTAAAGATGCAACTATTCAGCCCTTCATCACCTGCCTTGGTATAATATAAAAAAAGAGACTAAGCGAACTTCCCGAGGGGAAGAACGTTAGTCTCCAGCTAACTGGTCAACTCTCTTTAATCCGATAAATCATATGAGATTTATGGATTAAAGCTTATTCTATGACTTTCATGATTGTCAACGCATGAATTTACATAAAACGTCCAGTTCGAAAATTTGTAACACTTTATATGAATTGTCATTTTATAGCGGGATGGCCCAGCCATTTGCCTGCCGCTGACATGATTCCGTCCAGCACGATAGCCAGGACCGCAATAATCAAAACGCCGGCGAACATCTGCACAATCTGATAATTGGCTTGCGCCGTATAAATCATGAAGCCCAGGCCGGAGGTGGATCCCATCATTTCAGCCGCGATCAGAAACAGCAGCGCATAGCCTGCAGCTAGACGTGTCCCGGTCAAGATGGAGGGGAAGGCCAAGGGAAGCAGGACCTTCGTCGTTAGCCGAAGGCGGTTTAGCCCAAATGAACGCGCTGCTTTGACAATGTCTGCGTCGGCATGGATCATCCCGGACAATGTGCTGAACATAATCGGCCAAATGCAAGCCCAGGTGATAATCGAGACTTTCGTGGGCTCTCCGGCTCCCATGAATACGATGATGATGTGAAACACAACAAACGGATTGATGTGAGAGAGCCACTCCAGTACCGGTTCGATAGCTATACGGACCATGTAGGGCCAGCCGGCCAGGGCTATTCCGAGCGGCACACCTGCAATCAGGGCGATGGCCAGTCCTCCGGCGGCGCGCCCCAGGCTGATCAGCAAATGGTGCGCCAGCGCTCCCGTTACCGCCTGTTCGCCGATGAACTGAAGCACCTGAGTGAGAGGAGGAATGAATTGGGGGTCTACCCATTCGAACCTTACACTGGCTTCCCACAGGACGAGGAAGGCGATGACGGCAGTATAACGCTTGCTAAGCTTGGTTAACACATTCACTTACGTTCCTCCCGACACAATTTATTATCGCCAGATCTGTCAAGGATGTCCGGACTGTACCGGTGAAGCGGATGGCGCAGTATGGCCTGAATGACCGGAATGTCCGGCGGCAGGCGACGAATGCTCATGAGACATGTGCCCGCTGTGCCCGCTGGCGGAGGGCTGAGGCACATCACCCTCTCCCGAGAAGCTGCCGTTAGTTTTGCTCAGCCGGCTTGTTGACGCGCCGCCAGCCACGAGAAGCAGCAGCATAGCGGACAATACGGTAACCGCAAAAATACGGTTTGGCCTGCTTCGCAGCGTCCGGGGGGCGGGCGCTGCACTCCATGCGGATTCAAGAGGCTTCCAGAAGAACAGATCGCGTTCCAGCTTGCGCAATACGGCGCTCAGAGCGACGCCAATCAGGGAAATACATAGCCCAACGGCAAAGATTGGCGTCGTGGCATACGGAGACGAGTAATAATTGCTGGACCAATGAAGCAGCCAGCCGAGACCGGCCAAGCCTCCCAGCATTTCTCCGGCCACCAGAATAGCCAACAGTAATATAATCGATGTACGGACCCCCAGCAAAATAGAGGGAGCTGCCCCCGGCAATATGATCCGCAGGAATAGTCGTGAGGGAGAGGTTCCCATACTGCGCGCCGCTTTCAGCAGGTCCGCATCTATATTTTGCACACCGCCAATGACATGGTGAAGCAGAGGCCAGAACGCCACCCAGGCGACGATGATCAGCTTCGCCTTTTCCCCGATCCCGAAGAACAGCAGAAATACCGTCATGAGCGAAAAGGGATTGACCTGGGCCAGAATGCGGAACAGCGGGTTCAGTCCTACAGCCAGACCGGGTAGCCAGTACCCGAGAATCGCACCTGCCGGCACGGCTACCAGTGCTGCCAGCACAATGCCTGCAACCACCCGCCACAGTGTGGCTATCGTATGGCCCAGGAGATGCTGGTCCCGCAGAAGAGCCGCAATCTCCTGCAGCACCGCGGACAACGGCGGGAAGAAAGTCGGATTCACCAGCCCGCTTCTCGGCAAAACCTCCCACAGAATACAGAGCAGGGCGATGCCGGATAAACGCAAGCAGACGAGCAGCAAAACCGGGATACTCCTGGTTGCCATGAAAGTATAACCCCCTGTTCGTTCAGTAAATCCTATTTTTCTCATAAGTTTTGTACAGTTTAGATTTGTCATCGATTTTTTGTCAATAGAGTTACTGGCTGGATAAGAATCCGAATTTGACGGAATCAAGAACATTCATCAGTCACTGCCGCTCGCCGCTGCTTTTCCATGGATTTGTTACTTTCGCCGTTGACAGAAACTGGGGCTCGTTCTATAATACCTTAAGCATATGTGGATTATAGGATAAAGAACACGGCCGACCGAATGTAAGGAAGCCGGATGACTGCAGCGGCAGTTGTCCGGCTTTTGTCGCTTTAGCGGGTTAGCGGATTCCAGAGCCAACCGGTTTTACCGGAGGCTTGAGGTGAACGCACTGCCGCTCGTTTCAAGTCTATTTTAAGAGAATAATGCTTGGTGCAATTACCGCATCGTCATCCGGGCGAGGCTGGACAAATTAACTGAAAGGTGGTCTTCGTGTTGGCGAACGAATCACGGCATCCTTGTTACGACGAGATGGCGCATCATTATTTTGCCCGCATGCATGTGGCGGTAGCGCCGAAATGCAATATCGACTCGGTAGGGCTGATTGGCGATGATCTTGGCGTCAAGACCGAGAACACGCAGGCCCGGGAATACGACCTGGCAGCACGCGAGGAGCTGCTTATCCGGCTGGACCGGACGGCAGAGGAGCGCAAGCAGCGAGAAGCCAATGCGGAAGAGCAAGTAGGGCGCGGTAGTATGCGCATCGCCGTGGCGACGCGCGGCGGGGGCCAGGTGAATGTACATTTTGGACATGCACGCGAGTTTCTTGTCTACGAGGTGTCCGGGCAAGAGCAGAAGCTGCTGGGGGTTCGGCGGATTCAGGCTTATTGCAACGGCAAGGCCGAATGCGGGGAATCTGACAAGGAGGCGATTCTGGATGAGACGGTGGCGCTGCTGCAGGATTGCTCCATCGTTCTCTGCGCCGCGATCGGTCCCGGACCGGCCGAGCGGCTGGCCCGCGCCGGTCTGACAACGCTGGCGCGAAAGGGAGAGATCGGCAAGCTGCTGGAGCAGTGCGCCAAATATCACCGCTTCTTCACCTCCATCTCCTGCTCCCCGCCTGGAGTTTACCCGTCCGCTGCGCAGCAGCTGTGACGGTCCAGGAATATAAAGCGGGCTTCGTGGATTAACCGGCAGCGGGCTGTTCCAGTCATCGAACAATCGCTGGTCATGTCGTTCCGGTCAGGCCGGGAACCGGTAATTGGCATCAGGGAGGGGGGCCATCCAGGTCAGCCCGCTCCAATCGAAAAAAGCCTCTGATCCATCGCAGCAATCAGCGATGGATCGGAGGCTTTGTGGCCTTCCGGCGCGGCGCTCAAGCGGCCGGCAGCGCCTGAGCCGGGCCAGGTTCGCGGTCCGGCTTTAGTTCTTGAAGCTGTGGATCGGGGCGGGAATCCGGCCGCCCCGGTCGATAAAGCCCGCGCAGTTAAAGGAGTTGACAGGCATGATCGGAGCATAGCCGAGCAGACCGCCGAATTCGACCATTTCGCCGACACTCTTGCCAATCACGGGGATGATACGAACGGCTGTTGTCTTGTTGTTGACCATGCCGATCGCGGCTTCGTCGGCGATGATGCCGGAGATTGTCTCCTTGGACGTGTCGCCCGGAATGGCGATCATATCAAGTCCCACCGAGCAGACGCAGGTCATCGCTTCAAGCTTCTCCAGCGTCAGCGCTCCGCGCTGAACGGCTTGAATCATGCCATGGTCTTCGCTGACGGGAATGAATGCGCCGCTAAGTCCGCCAACATAGGAGGAAGCCATGACGCCGCCTTTCTTAACATTGTCGTTGAGGATGGCGAGGGCCGCCGTCGTTCCGGGCGCTCCCGCCTCTTCAAGGCCCATTACCTGGAAGATTTCCGCGATGGAATCCCCGATCAGCGGCGTCGGCGCCAGCGACAGGTCGATAATGCCGAATGGCACGCCGAGACGCTTCGATGCTTCCTGGGCTACGAGCTGACCGACACGGGTCACCTTGAAAGCGGTCCGCTTGATTGTCTCGCACAACGTCTCGAAATCCTTTCCTTTCACTTCCTCCAAGGCCCGTTTGACAACTCCGGGGCCGCTGACGCCTACGTTAATGACACATTCCCGTTCGCCTACACCGTGGAAAGCGCCGGCCATGAAAGGGTTGTCCTCAACGGCGTTGCAGAATACAACCAGCTTCGCGCAGCCGATAGAGTCGCGGTCCGCCGTACGCTCTGCGGTCTGACGGATAATATCACCCATCAGCTTGACAGCGTCCATGTTGATGCCGCTGCGCGACGAGCCGACATTGACGGAGGAGCATACTCTTTCCGTTACGGCGAGCGCTTCGGGAATGCTCTCGATCAGCTTGCGGTCGCCCGTCGTGCAGCCCTTCTGCACAAGCGCGGAGAATCCGCCGATGAAGTTGACGCCAACTTCCTTGGCCGCCTTGTCCAAAGCTTCCGCAACCGGAACATAGCTGTCCGTATTCAGAGAGCCCGCCGCAATGGAGATAGGCGTAACCGAAATCCGTTTATTGACAATAGGAACGCCGAACTGTTTTTCCAGATCTTCACCGGTCTTTACCAGCTTCTCTGCGGATTTGGTGATCTTGTCATAGATCTTCTGGTTAAACACTTTCAAATCCGTATGCGCGCAATCCATCAGGCTGATGCCCATGGTAATGGTCCGCACGTCCAGGTTCATTTCGCGGATCATTTTATTCGTTTCTTGTACTTCCACCAATGAAATCATGGTAACCCTCCCGCTTGCGTTTATCATTAAAAAGTCTGTATGAATCGGCTATAGCGCCTTAAATACGGTGCATAATATTGAAAATATCCTCATGCTGCAGCTTGATTTCCACGCCAATCTCCTCGCCGATCTGCTGCAGCTCTTCTACCAGAACCTCGGTGGATTTCGCCGCTTGCGAAATATCGACAATCATCATCATGTTGAAGTAATCTTGGACTATCGTCTGGGAAATATCCAGAATGTTCACATTTCTCTCCGCCAGATACGTGCATACCTTGGCAATAATGCCCACCTTGTCTTTTCCGAGTACAGTAATGATTCCTTTCAATGCTGCTTCCCCCTTGTCTCCATAGCTATCCGCCCTATTACGAGCGTAAATTGTTTATTTCACTCATTATGTCAAAAGGCGGTGCAAGCTTCAACCAAATGTTTTATGTCAGATTGCAGCAACCGGGAAGTAAAACCGACAATATCTCGTCAATTGTGACATTATGGAGGATTTTCTGAACATAACTCGAATACTATTACCAAAATTTCAGAAAGAGAAAATAGGAAAGAGTTCCGGAATCGGCGGAAACTGAATTGCGGAATTTCCAAACTCCGGAAGAAGGGGCGATCAAATGATAATATCTATACTGTTGTTTATTTTGGCGGGACTGGCGGAAATCGGCGGCGGTTACCTGGTGTGGCTGTGGCTGCGGGAATCCAGGCCGCTCTGGTTCGGTATTGCCGGGGCGCTGATCCTTATCGTGTACGGCATCATTCCAACCTTCCAGCGCTTCCCCGGCTTTGGACGCGTGTATGCGGCCTATGGCGGTGTCTTTATTGTGCTGGCTGTGTTATGGGGATGGCTTGTCGACAAAAAGACACCCGACCTGTACGATTGGATCGGCGCAGCGGTCTGTATGGCCGGTGTCAGCATCATGCTGTGGGCGCCTCGGACCTGAAGATCCATTTGACGATGAGCCGGAGAGCGAAGAAGAGAAACAGGATGCCGGTCAGAAAGTTCAGCCATTTAGCGAACGCAGGCGTAACGAGAGGGTGAGCCAGTTGCCCCAGCAGCGCAACCGCCGTCAGAAACAGAACGGTCGCCAGCAGGCAGCCCAGCCCGTACCAAGTCAGCTCGCTGCTCCGCAGCTTTAGCTCAGCCATCTTTGCCGAAAAGATTCCGGTCCAGAAGAGAAGGGTCAGCGGATTGGATGCGGTCAGCAGAAAAGCGCGGACAAACATGCCGTCTTGGCCTGAGCCATCCGCAATTGGGAGGACTGGGAGCAGGCTGTACCCGAATATTCCCGCGATCATATTAAGGCCGAACACCATAAGCGTACCCGCTCCGAGCATATAAAGAATGCTGCCGGGCTTCCGCTTGGCGACAAGCAGGGTAACCCCCCGCAGCGCGGCGAGAATGAACAGAGCGTCAGCCAGCGTTACGCCGGCGACTCCCGCTTCGGCGGCGGCGAAGCCGCGCAGCGAGGCGGCTTGAAAAATAAACAAACAAATCGGGCCCACGGCAAGCTGAAGCAGAAGGCCCAATTTTAATCCCTTGAATATCATGTGCTCCCCCCGTTCATCTGTTCCACTTCTCTTTAAGTGAAGACAAGGAAATCATGGTATTGCTTCTAATGACTCCCGGCACACGCTTCAGCCTATCGGATAAAAATTTCTCCAGCTCTCCGGTGTCCTCCACAAGCACCTTCAGCAAGTAGTCAAATTCGCCTGCAAGATGGTGGCACTCCAGCACCTCGTCACAGTCTGATATAAATGCGCGGAAGGCGGGAATTTGCTCCGTCCGGTCGATGACGACCAGCACGAACGCCAGCAGCTTGTAGCCTGCCTTGGCCCGGTTGATCTTGACGGTGTATTCTTCGATCATTCCGGACTCGTCCATTTTGCGGATTCTCTCCGTAACGGCGGGAATCGAGAGCTTCACTCTTTTGCTGATATCGGAAACGGTCGTCCGGCTGTTCTCCTTCAGCGCTTCCAGAATACTGCGGTCGATCTCGTCCATGGTCATCCTCATCTCATCATTAATATAAGATGATTGTAAGAGAGACGTTAAATATCGTAAATGATTTTACATAAAACAATAAAAAATAAAGAATTTCTTATTCTTATATGAAAATTATTAAGTCTCTTCACAGCACTCCCGGTTAAGCCGTTAATAAAGACAACAGGTATTCGCCATCTGTACGATAAGAAAGGTGATGTTGGTGAAAAAGTGGCAAAAAAAGCTTATACTTATAGTTACTTTCAGCTTGATTTTTATCTTGCCGTACATAGGAAGTGTGGTGAAATGGAAGGGGCTTCCGCCAGGGTATGGCGATTTTCCCGCTCAGAAAGTTGAGGCGGACCCGGGCTTCAATCTGCTGTATTTTACCTTGGCTTCATTGGTAGCGATATTCATCGCTCTGTTCCTGATCTTCCCTGGACTATTCGGCTTCAAGAAGACTGAGGATGGTCGGCCCGGACCCGATAAGAAGACGCCTTTTCCCGTATGGTTCTGGTGGAGCCTGCCTGTGCTTGGAATAAGCTGGTTGTTCATGTGGGGACGCGTTCACTACTTTATTTCCTTTGAATACTATACATTCGTTCCGTTATGGTGGGCCTTTATTTTGATTCTGGACGGCATCGTGTATAAGCGGAATAACGGGAATTCCATCATCTCCAAGAAACCGCACACCATGCAACTGCTTGCCGTCGTCTCCTGTTTCAGCTGGTTTGCCTTTGAGTTTCTAAATTTCTTTGTCATCGAGAACTGGTATTATCCGAACAATGAAGTCTTTACGAATTTCGGGAACGTCTTTTGGTTTTCTTTATCTTACACTACCGTTCTGCCCGCCATTTTTGAATGGTATTTGCTGCTGAAGACGATCAAAGGGTTCAGAAACCGGTACCGGAGCGGCCCTAAATTTTCGGTGAACCGGACATTTCTTCTCGTATACTATATTCTCGGCTTGGGGTTGGCTTTTGGCATGGGGTACTATCCTTATGTGCTGTTCTGGGTCCTTTGGGTCGCACTTGTTCCTCTTCTTTCCGCGGCTATGGCTTTAACAGGGTACTGGACTCCTTTTACTCCAATAAAAAATGGCAATTGGTCTTCGCTCATCCTAATCGCCCTGGCTACCCTGTTTAATGGCTTCTTTTGGGAATTTTGGAATTTTGGAAGCGAATGGTTTCATGATTCTTTGCCTACCAATCCGAATTATTGGAAGTACTCCATTCCCTATCTTGACAAAATACATATTTTTTCGGAGATGCCCATCCTGGGGTATTTCGGATATTTGTTCTTTGGCGTAAACTGCTGGATAATATGGCTTATTGCAGCGTATATTTTTGACTTTGATGCCGATTTCGAAGTGTAGGGGATAACGCTTAAAAGGTGGACTGGGCATGACAGTGATAGAGAATTATCTAATACAAGAAACGATCTCCGATAATGATAGAAAATCGGTGTACAGATGCAGAGATACTGTCTCCCAGGGTACGGTTATTTTAAAGGTTCTGAAATCCGAATTTACCGGGCATGAAGAGGTCATGCGATTCAAGCAGGAATACAAGATGCTCCGGGAATTGAGCGGATGTGTCGAAGGCGTAATCAAACCCCTTAAGCTGGAAGAGCAAAGCGGCTTTTTCATCATGGTTCTGGAAGATATACAGGGACGTTCGCTGAAACAGATTTTGGAGGATGACAAGCCGGATCAGGACACTCTTGTGCGGCTAGTTATCAAGATCGTCGACATCATTGGCGCCATCCATGAACACAACGTCATTCACAAAGATATCAAACCTTCCAATATTATATGGGACCGGGAAAAAGACGTCGTACAGGTCATCGATTTCGATCTGGCGGTTAAGCTGCCGAAAGAAAAGCGGGAATTCCAAAACAGCGGCGTGCTGGAAGGAAGCCTGCTGTATGTCTCTCCGGAACAGACTGGCCGGATGAACCGGAACATTGATTACCGGACGGATTTCTACTCACTGGGCGTTGTGCTGTATGAACTGGTTACAGGCATTAGACCCTTCGAGTCAGCCGACATATTGGATCAAATTTACTCCATTATTGCGAAAGAAGCGGTCTCGCCCTATCAGCTAACCGGGGGCAGGGTATCCCGGGCGCTATCCGCCGTCATCATGAAGCTGTTGGAGAAATCGCCGGAAGATAGGTACAGAAGCGCCTATGGCATTAAAGCCGATTTGCAGAAATGTCTGGCAGGTTCCGGTGATTTTGAGCTGGCACAAGAAGATAAACGGAACATCTTCCGGATTTCGCAGAAAATCTACGGCAGGGAAGAGGAACTGGGTCGCCTGGTAGAAGCTTTTAGAACAAGCCTGAAAGGCAGCCCGCAAATCATGCTGATCACTGGGGATGCAGGCGTAGGCAAGACCGCTCTGGTAAATGAGCTTCACCAATATATTAGCCAGGAAAAAGGATGGTTTGTGTCAGGAAAGTTCGATCAGTACAACCAAAATATCCCATACAGTGCGATGATCCAGGCTTTTGGGAAATTGATCAATCAACTGCTTGACAGCCCTGATGAAGAATATAAGAAGAACCTGAAGAAGTCTCTTGGAACTGCTCTAGGCGGCAATGGAATTCTGATCACGAATATCATACCGGGACTTGAGAAGCTGATCGGCGTTCAGCCGGAAATTGAGCCTTTGAATCCTGCCGAGGAAATCAACCGGTTCTTTCAGACCTTCATTAACTTTATCGTGGGGATTACCAATAATGACAGACCTTTGGTCTTATTTCTGGATGATGTTCAATGGGCGGATTTGTCGAACCTGCAGCTTATGGAGAAGCTGGTGCTCAGTAATCATTTGCGGAAACTGTTCATCGTGTGCTCGTACCGATCGCATGCGGCGCCGGAGAACCATCCCCTGTTTGCGTCTATCGCTGAAATTGAAAAAAGCAGGGAAGTGGGGAAAATCGCCTTAGGCTCCTTGTCGCAAAGCGATGTGGAGAGCTTTATTGCCGATACGCTTAATACCGAACCTGGCAGGGTAAAGGAACTTGCGGAAATTATTTATTTGAGAACAAAAGGAAACTCCTTTTTTTTAAACGAAGTTTTAAATGAGCTGTATAAGAACGGCTTCATTTTTTTTGATGATGTGGAAGGCGTATGGAAGTGGGTGCTTGCCCAAATCTCCGATTTGAATATTAACGACAATGTCGTCGAGTTCTTAATGAAGAAGCTGCAGGTCCTGCCGGAGGAAGATCAGAGAGTTCTGAGACTATGCGCATCCATAGGGAATCAGTTCGATTATAAAATGCTGTCCCTGATCTCAGATGACGAGGCGCAGGTTATTGTCAAGGCTCTGATCACAGCCGTGGATGAGGATATCATCATTCCGGCCGATACGAATTATTCCATGCTGCCCAGTCTCCTTGAGGAGAAGGGGGACGCCGCCCGGGATATTGACATCTATTTCAGATTTCAGCATGACCGGCTTCAGCAGTCTTTTTACCAAATGATCGATGTTGAAACAAGCAAGAAGCTGCATCTGAAAATAGGAAGATTGCTGCTCCAGCAGCTTACTTCAGGAGAAATGGAAGAAACACTCGTAGATATTGTAACGCATATCAATAGAGGGATTGAATTTATCAGCGAAGAGGATGAAATCAATCAAGTTATTCAGCTCAATCGGAAAGCCGCAAAAAAAGCGAAGGCGGCCTTTGGCTATGACGCCGCATTTTCGTTCCTCGAAGCAGCCTTTACCCTTTTGCAGCAGAGCCCTTGGAAGAACGATGAGCGGCAGACCTCGGAAATTTATAGATTATATGCCGAATGCGGTTATCTGACCCATCGTACCGAAGAAGCTGACAAGGCATGCGCATTTCTTCTGAAACAGACGAACGACAGCTTTGCCATTGCCCAGGTCTATGAAATGCAGGCGAATCATTACACTTATCTCGGGATGATGAAGGAATCCATAGCATCCGGGAAGCGCGGTCTCAGAGCATTAGGGATCAAAATACCGGACAAGCCCGGATTGGCGTCGGTGCTGAAGGAATTTCTAAAGCTCAAAGCAAGCCTCAGAGGCTTAACGATCGAAGAGATTTTCGGCAAGCCCGAAATGAAGGATGACAAGATTAAGCTCATCATGAGACTATTGATCAATATCTTCCCCCCGGCGTTTATCTCGGGAGAGGCCAATTTGTTCGCCTTAATTGTACTGAAAAAAGCAGAGCTGACCTTGAAATATGGAAATTGTCCCGAATCGGCCATTGCGTTTATCGGGTATTCCATATTGCTGTCCGGATTTGGTGATCTCAAAGGGGCTTTCGATTTCGGCAGACTGGGCATAAGAATCAATGACAAGTTCAATGATCTGAAGTGGAGAGGCGCGTCGCATGTATTATACACGCTTTTTTGCCACGCATGGAATGAGCCTTGGGATACGCTGCATGACTGGTTCAGCAAATCGATTGAATCGAGCCTGAAAACAGGGGATTTGCTGTATCTAGCCCATGCATGCTTCTATGTGAATCTTTGGAACCCGACGATGGACATCGCCACCAATCTTCACGAAAGCAAAAGATATATCGCGATGATTGAGAACACGAAATATAAGGAAGCGCTGGCGACGGCGAAGCTGGCGAGACAGCAATTTCTTAATCTTGCGGGAGAAGGGAGTAATCCTCTTTCGTTAGACAGCGAGACCTTCAGCGAAGAGGCTTATGTGCGGCAGCTTGAAGAAGCCAAGTATTATTCCGGAATCGCTATCTACTATATCTACAAGATGAAGCTGCTGTTCACCTTTGAGAGCTATGGCGACTCACTTACATACATTGACAAGGCGTACGGTATTATTGGCACCCTTGCCGGCTCCGCTTTCATGGAAGAGTTCTCCTTGTATACATTCCTGAATCTGGCCTATTGCTATAAAGACTTAAACGCTTACGGAAAGGTAAAGGCAAGAGCAAGAATGCGCAAAGAGTACGGCAGGGTGAAGAAGTGGGCGGCCCATTGTCCGGAGAATTTTCTGCTGCATGAGAGATTGATGAAGGCCGAATGGGCAAGAATCTCGGGCAAGAACGAACTGGCCGGTAAATATTACGATCTAGCCATAGCAGCCTGTGAAAAAGGGAATGTTGTCAGATATAAAGCGCTTGTCTATGAGCTGGCCGCCAAATTCTATAACAGCAGACATTTCACAGAGTTTGCCTCGTATCTATTCAGACAATCTTTATATTACTATTCCGTATGGGGAGCCAAAGCCAAGGTCAAGCATATAAATGAGCAATATCAGGATATTGTGAAATATAAAAGGGAATACTTGGCGGGAAGATCGGTCACGGATTCCACAGAGAGCATCGACCTCAATTCCATTCTTCTTGCATCCCAGGCGATTTCCAAGGAAATCGAACTGAATAATCTGCTGGAAGCGCTGATGGAAATTGTCATTAAAAATGCAGGAGCCCAGAGAGGCTGTATCCTATTGAGATCCAATGCGAATCTGCTGGTAGAAGGAGAATACAGGCCCGAAGACGACAAAATAACCGTTGTGGTGCATTACCATTCAGAGGATTACAATCTGCCATATTCCATTATCCATGATGTGGAGGAAAGCAAGGAGACGCTGATTTATCAGGATGCTTTTTCCGAAGCCGGGCTTATGAATGATCCCTATATTATTAAGCACCAGCCTAAATCTCTCGTGTGCATGCCGCTGATCAATCATAACAAGACGATTGCCATCATTTATCTGGAGAACAATCTGGTAACAGGCGTGTTCACGAAAGAACGAATGAGAATTATCAATCTGCTGTCGAGAGAAATGGTGTTCTCGCTGGAGAACGCCAGCCTTTATTCGGATCTGGAGCGCTCGGAGGAGAAGTACCGCGAGCTTGTCAACAACATGCTGGACGGAATATTCATTATTCAGGACATGCAGTGCAAATTTGTTAACACGGCTTTGGCGCAAATGATTGGTTATGAAATGGATGAGATGATTGAGCAGCCTTTTGATAAATTTATTGCTCCGGCGCAGAGGGAAGAGGTATTGGCTTTGCACGGGAAAAGAATTAACGGGATAGATACTCCGGGCGAGTATGAAAGCAGACTGGTACATAAGGACGGTAAACAAGAGATTGATGTGATTCTTAAAGCCATCTTCATTAACTATTTGAACAAGCCGGCGGTTCAAGGAACGGTTAAGGATATTACGGAGAGAAAAAAAGCGGAAGAAGAGCTGAGAAAGCATAAGGAGCATCTGGAAGAACTGGTAATCGAGAGAACCAAAGAGCTGAAGCAGAACAACGAGGAATTGAACAAGAACATCCTGTTGATCGAGAAGATATCCATTACCGATGAATTGACCGGCTTGTATAATAGGCGGCACTTCAATACGATTTTTTATAGAGAAGTGGGCAGAGCCGGTGTTGAAAAAGGGTATCTGGCTTATATCATGCTTGATATTGACTATTACAAAAAGTATAACGACAGGTACGGCCACTATGAAGGCGATAACGTATTGCGCAGGCTTGGAGGAACGATCAAAGAGCAGGCCGCCAAGGCCAGTGATTTCGTATTCCGGCTGGGAGGAGAGGAATTCGGGATTATCGTTACCGGACTGACTCCCGAGCAGTCCTTCGAGTATGCTGAAGAAATCAGGAGAAGCGTTGAAGAATTAAACATACCGCATGAAATGAGCCCGGGCTTCGGTTACTTAACCGTGTCGGTGGGGGTTGCGGCGGTAAGGGTAGACGGTCTGACGGAGAAAGATATTTACAAGCTGGCAGATGACGCGCTTTACCAGTCCAAGGCCGACGGCCGAAACCGGGTTACCATGCTTGAGCATAAGGCAGAACACGGATGAGATACAAAGTGAAAGAAGCCGGGGCGCATCATTATGCCGCCGATTTTGGCTTCTTTGTCGTTCCCGGGCGGAAAGGGCGGCGCTATTGACAGCCGCTTTTGGTGTAGGGTATATTAAACCATGTATTAAACAACGTTTAAATCGCTGTGTAAAATAGGCGCAGGAAGGAGAAATGGCTCTACATGACCCTGGAACAAGATCCTGAGGTTTTCGGAGATAAAGATACGAAGCAGCAAATTCTTGACGCCACAGTAGATTTGATATGCGAGGGAGGAGTAGAATGTGTAACCTTGCGCCGAATAGCCGCAAAGGCCGAGGTGAATTTGGCGCTTGTAAATTACTATTACCGGTCCAAGGACAATCTGCTGATTGAGGCGATCCGTACGCTGATTTCCCGTTTTGATGCCGCGTTCAATGCGCTTGAGGATGACGCTCTGCCGCCCAAAGAACGGCTGAAGCTGTTCTTTGGGCAGTATGCCAGCCATCTTCTGCAATATCCAGGACTGGCCAAGCACATGATGAATAAAACCCCGAGCATCATGGGCTCACTTCATAAATATTCCCAGTACAGCAAAACAATGAAGCAGCAAAAAATGCTGTCCGTTTTGCGGGAGACAACAGGCGAGCAGGATGAAGACCGGCTGAGGATGATGATGGTTCAGCTGTTCGGAGCAGTATTAATGCCGATTGTCGCGTACACATGCGCGGAACCGGAAGACCATGACGAGAGCTTGCCCGGCGTGCATCTGCCCTCGGTGGAAATTCAGGTTGATCATTTGATCGACCATTATTTTCACAAGTATCAGATTTAACCGAAAACTTATATAGAAAGAGTGGAGATTCATGGAACATACGAAACAGGCGGCTTCGTCCGCAGCGGAAACGGATTCTTTTTCGCTAAAAGCGATCCTTCCGCCTCTGCTGGCGATTATCGTTGGCATGATTATGGTTATTTTGGACAGCACGGTGGTCAATGTCGCCATTCCGAACCTTACCGACTATTTCAATGCGGATCTCAAGACCATTCAATGGACCATTACGGGATATACGCTTGCCTTGTCTGCCGTTATTCCGCTCGCCGGATGGATGACCGATCGGTTCGGCTCCAAGCGGATATTCGTATGGACGGTTGTCATGTTCGTTATTGGGTCGGTGCTGTGTTCAATAGCCCAGACGCCCCTACAGCTTATTATTTATCGGGTCATTCAGGGCCTGGGCGGCGGGATGGTCGCTCCGATCGGGATGGCTATGGTGTTCCGCCTGGCTCCTCCGGAGCGCAGAGGTTCCATTATGGGCATGCTCGGTATTCCGATGCTGCTTGCCCCGGCGCTGGGACCGATCCTTTCCGGTTGGCTCATTGAGTATGTGAGCTGGCACTGGATCTTTCTGATCAACCTGCCGATAGGCATCGTTGCCGTTATCCTGGGCGCCAAATATTTGCCGAATACCGAGCGGCATGAGACGCCGCATCTTGATCTGCTCGGCATCATTCTCGCTCCGATTGGCTTCTCGATGCTGGCTTATGGTGTCAATGAAGGCGGAGGAACCGGCTGGTCAACGACACCGGCGATTACCGGCCTTACCGTTGGCGCCGCCGCGCTGCTCTTGTTCATTATTGTGGAGCTGCGGCAAAAGAATCCGCTGCTTGAGCTGCGTGTCTTTGGCTCATCCGACTTTACCCGCGGCATCTTCCTGTCCTGGGTAACCCAGGCGGCTTTGTTCGGCTCCATGCTGTTTGTGCCGCTGTATTTGCAGAATGTGCGTGCGTTCACCCCGCTTGAGACCGGTCTGATTCTTCTGCCGCAGGCGCTGGCCTCCGCAATCGGCATGCCGCTGGGCGGTCGGCTGTTCGATAAGATCGGCGCAAGACCGCTGGCGTTCGTCGGGCTGTCGATCATCTCGACCGCGCTGTTCCTGCTTTCGAAGATTACAATCGAAACAAGTCTGCCGAGCATTATGGTCTGTCTTGGACTCATGGGCCTTGGTATGGGTCTTACGATGATGCCGGTGAATACGCATGTGCTTAACGCCGCGCCGCGTCATCTCGTAGGACGCGTTACACCATTGACAACGGCTGCGCAGCAGGTTGTCGTATCTTTCGCTGTTGCCGGAATGACCGGATATTTGACTACTCAGGTTAATGAGCATATGGCAGCAGCCGGCAAAGGCGGCAATCCGCTGGTTGCGGCAGTTATGGGCTTTGACGATGTCTTCTTCCTGTCAGCCTGCATCGCCGCTGCTGGAGTTGTGATCAGTCTGATTCTGCGCAAGCCTAAAACGGGCTCATCCAATGAGGGCGAAGTGCAGCAAGAAGATGCCGCGCTCTTGCCCGGCCATTGATAACAGGCTAGGGGACATAACCGGCGGAAGCCGGATACAGTGAGGCTGCTTAAGGGATGCTCCGTGAGCGAAACAATCGCTTGCGGGGCATCTCTTTTGCTTTGTTTATGGGAGCGGACGATGCGCCGACGAAATTCAAAATGTGATGAAGGTTCTGCACTGTCATGGGTAATTTCTCCGATATTTGCAGATACTGATGTCAAACCAATCGTTGGAGGGCGTCTTATGAAGCGTGAAGAGAAGGGGTTATCCGTATGGCAGCTTACCATGCTTGCGCTTGGAACCGTTGTGGGCGGCTCGTTTTTCCTGGGCTCCTCGGTGGCGATCCGCGCGGCGGGACCTTCTGTGCTGGTGTCTTATGTCATTGGCGGGATTCTGGTCTATTTCATTTTAACGGCGCTGTCGGAAATGACGGTTGCGAATCCGGCGTCCGGATCATTCCGCACTTATGCTGAACAAGCCTTTGGCCGGGGAACCGGCTTTACGATAGGCTGGGTATACTGGACCGGGCTTGTGCTGGCTATGTCAAGCGAAGCGACGGCGGCTTCGATATTGCTTCGGAATTGGTTCCCCATGCTTTCACTCCCTGTTCTCGGGGTGGTTATTATTATTATTGTTACGCTGCTTAATTTACTGGGAGCAGAACGGTTAAGCAAGCTCGAAAGCGGGCTTGCCGTGATAAAGCTGCTGGCCATTGCTGCTTTTGTCGTAATTGCGGTAGGCTTGGCTGCCGGAATCGGAACCGCTCTGTTCGGTACGGCAGCCGGGCAGGGCGGCGCAGCGGCAGCGGGATACAGCGTTCTGCACGGCGAGCCCTGGATGCCGGGAGGGGTCGGTGGCATTGCAGGGAGCATGCTGATGGTTATGTTTACCTATGCGGGATTTGAAGTGCTCGGGCTCGCCGCGTCCGAAACGGGCAATCCGGCGGTGACGATACCGAAGGCTATCCGGCTCACAATTGTCCTGCTGGTGGGTCTTTATTTAGCCGCCATAACGGCTCTGTTCCTGCTGATTCCCCGTTCCCTTGTGTCCGAAGAGGTCAGCCCGTTCGTATCGGCGCTTACCCTGCATGGTTTGGGGTGGACGGGAACTGTAATGAACATCGTGCTGGTGACGGCGATTTTATCCACGATGCTTGCATCCGTATTCGGCTTGGGCCGTATGCTCCGTTCACTGGCCGAGGAAGGACATACGCCAATCTGGATGCGGGACCGCTCGGACATTCCGTATCGCGGTATTCTCGTATCGGGAGGCGCCATGCTGGGCGCTCTCGGTCTCGGATTGATGCTGCCGCATGGCATCTATTTATTTCTGGTCAGCTCGGGCGGCTTCTCCCTGCTGTTCGTCTATGTCGTCATTATGGCCAGCCATTACCGGCTCCGCAGGCGGCATGGCAGTCCGTTTACACAGGGGCATGGTATGAGAGGCTTTCCCTATACATCATGGCTCTCCATCGGGGGCCTGATCGCAATTATCGTTAGCATGCCGCTGATCCCGGGCCAGGGGGGAGGTCTTGCGGCTGGAATGATGTTCGTGCTGTTGTTTGCAGGCTTGTATGCGGTCGGCCGCCTTCGCCGAACATCTCCGGTTCAATTCCGGAAGCCGACCCGCCAGCTGCCACCCGTCAGACCTGTGTCTCCCGGTTATGCCAACGCGGAGATGTCTGAAGAACTGACCGATCAGAAGACGAAGAAATGAGAAGAGCAGAGGCGGAAGAACCGCTGCCGTGACCTCGCCAATGCCGGAAGCGCCGCAAATAACCCAAGCCCCCCAGCCTTACATCCGGAGGCCACTGAAAAGGTCTCTTTTATAAAAAGCTTCAAAAAAACGAGCCTCTAGAATCGCTCCTAAGGCTCGTTTCGCGTTCAGGGAATCATAGTTGACCCCTAAATTGTTGGATTTTTTTTAAATCAGGTAGTTTCTCAGTGGCCTCCACATCCGAAGGTGTTTTAAGAACTATCGCTTGGATCATTATGCATGTTTTTATTTTTAGTCGCCCTTGAAGTTTTTAATTCGGTTCTGCAAAGCAGACAGTAACCCGTAGGTATTAGTCCAGGCGTGTATTTTCTTATTAAATTTCTCCCAAATTAGACTTAAATTTTTTACACAATACCAAAGCGAAATATTCTATGAGAATAGAATAAAATGATGATAGGATTCATATACTAAAAATTTTTATCCCTAATTGTTCTTAAAGTGCACATTAATTGATGTTAATGTATTTATTGGTATTATATACCATAATTTCATAGTAGATGATTGAAAAAATTTATAATTATTCTCTATCGGTACCTCAGAAGTAGGTATGTTGTTAATTGTAACTGTTTCGTTTTGCTCTTCCAAACCATAAACTATATTCGATGTTACATCAATATAAAACTTTTTACTATTTATGTCAGGGTTATTTGTAGTGGGAACTTCTAAAGTCCTTTCGTTTAATTTTATCAACTTGTATCCAAAATGTGTCTTTTTAACTTCTGCTGAAGATAGTGTATTCCCTGTATTGAAAATGATATATAAATTTCTATTTTTCAACGGGATACTAACATAGTCAGTTATTGTGAATTTAGAGTCCCTTTCAATTGCAGACTTAATAGTTTTATTTAATGGTGTAAAGTAGTTAAATGAAATTACAGATACTGATAATACTAAGATTAAAATAATAATAAAAGTGTATTTTTTCTTTATCACATTATCACCCATATAAATTATGAAGTAAGTGCGTTTGTGTACACTTACTTCATATTATTAGTTTTTAAGTTACCAATTAATAGTAAGCCAATAGTCAGCGGTTTCTGTTGTTGTTGTAGGGCTAACACTTAAACCAAATGTTGGGTAGATGTCGACCGATGGGGAACCACTAATAGTTTTATGACCATATCTTATTAATAAATTACTGGTTCCTGTTTCGCTACTACTAACATATACATATTGACTTAAGTGGCCTCCTTGATGCTGTGAATTCACAAGATCGAACGAAGCTGCTACACCTGTAGCAGGATCTGCGTCACTCGGAGTTGTGGAGTTATTGAAAACGGTATTCCCCGTGTTTGCATCTTTATACCATAATTCGTTATAATGACCTAAAATTTGTCCGTTTTTTGTAGCATAAAAGAATTTGTTAGTACTTGGGTAACCAATGCTTACTTTATCGACAAGAATCCAAAAAGGAGCATTATCCCATTGAAAACTACCATATAAATAGACTTTTTTGTAACCAGGTTTATCACTAGTTACAGAATAAGCACTACCGTAAAGGGCAATATCCGAAGGACTAAGTGATTCAGTAGTAGCTAACTTAGAAGTAGTAACACCTTCGTTAAAAGTATGTTTTTCAACTTTACCATTAGTGAGTTTCTTAGCACCTTGTTTTAATAGTTCTCTAGCTATTTCTGGTGGCACGTTGTCGAAATCTTCTTGAGTAAACCCAACATCATTTCTCAAGTCATTAATTTCTTGTTGGTTTAGTTGTTTGTTTGATCCAGTTATGGCACTCTCTTGAGCAAAAGCAAGAGAAGGTAGCATAACCAATAATGATATCACTAATGGAAGAATTTTAAACTTTTTCAATTATAGTTCCCCATTCTTAAATAAATTGATACGTTTGCTGGCCAGCTATGGAGTATCTACTAAATATTGTATAAGCATTCTTTATATATTTATATAGAAAAAAATGTCGAATGTTGCCATTGTGATGAGAATTATGTGAAAAAAGGAAATAAATGTGTGTCGCTCCGCCTTGAATAAAGAACTAATGTTCGCATATCATATACAAACTGGACTTACCCACTTGGAGTAAAAAGTTGTAAATTAACAATCGTAACAGAAATGTGCCGAAAAACTCTAAAAATCCCTTGACTTTTCTGGAATGCCCCAATAATCGCGAAGGAGGTATTATCTTTTATACCTATCTTCCATATAACGGGTGGTCGAAATATCAGATCTTCATCAACCTAAGTACAAGAAGCTTTCCTACAGCGCTTTTGGAGGCGCACCACTCTTACTTTCCTTGTGGAATCGTTTTGACTTTTCTTTACTTCTTACACAATGCGGAATTATGAAAACTCGAGGATGCCCTACCTGAAAACTTGCTTTTCTGTTTGTCGTCGGACTTTTGAGCCGCTGCACCGCTTGCTTGCAAATGATTCAGTTTTATGAAAAAGACTCCCTCCTCGAGCGGATGTTTGGCGGACAGAATATCACACAGTCTGTTTTCAGCCGTTTTATGGTCTCGTCTTATGCATGGCAAGCGTTTAACCTTAAACGTGTCGCCAAACTGCAGGAGCAGGAGGAGACGATGCTGAAGGATGATGATGTCATTGCCTTGGACACCTTGGTCGAACATAATCACGCCAAGAACATGCCGTTTATCTACCGCTTGTGGGATCATTGCAGCAAAGTGTATGTAAACGCCATGAATAGGGTCGTACTCCATGTGGTCAAGGCCAATGGGTTTCAGTATCCGCTTCTTTACGCCATTTGGAAACAGGATAACGGAGAATCAGAGCCTTCATCCAAACTACATTTAGCTCTCAATCTGCTACAGCAAGTGAAGGACAATCTTCTCGGTACCGCAAAGTGCTGGGTAGCCATGGACAGCTGGTATTTGGCCAAGGATCTGTATCTGGGTATAGAAGGCCTTGGCTTTCATTGGGTGAGCAGAGCTAAAAGTAATATGACACTTTATCGCAAGGTCAATGCGCCCGTTAATATTTGGCTAGGGCCTGTACGCAAACTGTACATCCCGTAAAAATCCAGTAAAATAAGGAACATGAGACGAAGATACGAGTTAACAGATGAAGAATGGAATATACTTGAACCCTTGTTGCCCCCGGCTCGAAAAAAACAAGGAGGACGTCCGCCGAAGGATCGGCGCCAGATGCTTAATGCTGTGCTATGGGTGGCTCGAACGGGAGCGCCATGGCGAGATTTACCGAGTTACTATGGCCCTTGGTCTTCAGCCTACAGCTTTTTCTGGCGGTTACAAAAAGCAAACCTTTGGGATGAAATACTGAAGCATGTCGCCATCGAACCGGATTGGGAGCAAGTCATGGTAGATGCCACCATCGTCCGCGTCCATCAACATGGAGCGGGCGCAAAAGGGGGCAGGACCAGCAAGCCATCGGACGTTCGCGCGGAGGATTAACCACCAAAATTCATGCAGTGGTGGACGCGCTCGGCTATCCGCTGCGTTTCGAATTGACGCCAGGACAAGACCATGATTCGGTCACCGGCTATCGCCTTCTTCATGAACTGGACGTCTGCCCGGGCGAAGTGTTAGCGGATCGCGCCTACGATACCAATGCCATTCTGGGGCTTTTACAAAGCCGAGCGATCACTCCGGTGATCCCAAGTAAACGTAATCGGCGGGTAAAGCGTTCGTTAGATTCTGAAACGTATAAAGAGAGACACTTAATCGAATGCTTTTTCAACAAAGTCAAAAACTATCGACGCCTGGCCACTCGCTATGAAAAAACATCGAATATGTTCATGGCTTTTTTGACGCTGCTTTCTATTCGTTTATGGCTCAAATAGGTTTGCGTACAGGCCCTAATTAGACACAATAATGACGTTTATATCATCGATACTGGTGTAGAGAAATTGGTTCATAATCAAATGGAGACCGCAACAACCATTGGTACCCCCAAAGCAATTTTGCTCACCCATGGTCATGGTGATCACATTCAAGGTGCTGCAAAGTGGCTAGAGCACTTCAACATTCCTATCTATGCACATCGCAGAGAACTCATTTATATTAATGGCGAAGCACCCTATCCGAACAAGGACATTCTTGAAGAAACAGGTGTAGAGAACATTGTGCAGCCGTTAACGGAGCAAACACTTAATCATCTGCCTATTCAATATTATCTGACTCCTGGACACTCGCCTGGACATGTCGTATACCATCATGAAATAGGCAATGTGCTTTTATCAGGAGACCTCTCTATCACGAGTGCGGATGAGTTACACCCACCTATCAGAAAATTCACTGTAAATATGAACGAGAACATAGATAGCGGGGCTATTATAGATGAAATCAAACCGAGAATCATCAGTTCCTCTCATGGCCAAGATCTTCTTTACCATGACGAGTTGTATAAAAGATACGTGCTACGGTACCGTGATTAGTTGAGTTGTGACTGAAATCGCAAGGAAAGAACACAACGAATCAGCTTCTACAAACGCCGATCCATCACCAAATTCACATACACATACGGGGGCGTTTGTTGAATAATAATCCCTTTCCACCACCAAACCTGAACACTCATATTTTTTTATACCGTTACCTTCCCGGGACTAAAAAAAGCAACATCCAGCGGATTCCGGTCCACTAATCTTTTGTATTGATACATAGGATACCCGACCATCACGGCTCCGGTAATGACTTTATCCTCGGGGATATGGAACAACTCTAGCATGGGTGAATCTTCCGCAAGCGCGCAAAATTCGAGTCCCCCCGCCCAACAAGAGCCTAAGCCGAGAGAAGGGGCAAATAATTCGAGGTAAGTCAGTGAGAAGATGGAATTTTCCCGGCCGTTCTTGAAATCTTTAGCAGCGGTTGTGAGGATAAGGCTTGGAGCGTCGCGCAGAATCACATCCGTTCCTTGGTTACGGTATGCGTTAACGATGGAAGAATATCGCGTGCCTAATACGGGGTCATTTTCCAGCTTTTGGATCGTCATTTCCGAAGCTTTGCGCAAAGTCTCTTTATCCTCAACAATGACATAGGAGATCCCCTGCGTGTTACCGCCGGTAGGCGCGAAGCGGGCAATCTCTACAAGCTGCAGCAGCTTTTCCCGTGGAACGGCCGTCTTCTTGTAGCTGCGTATAGAACGGCGGGATCGTAAGAAGCGCTCAGCTTCTTCTGCACTAAACTTGCTGAACTCTGAGATTGGAAGCTGTCCGGCCAGCGGCGTTAATGAATGATCAATCGCTTCGTTTGGGCATACGGCGACACAATGTCCGCAGGCAATACAGTCTTTCGGCGCAGTGGCTTCGGGACCATACTCTCCCATAGTTAAAGCACGGGTTGGACATTCTTTCACACATATCTCACATTGTATGCACTCTTCTTGATCTACTGTAATTAATCCCACATGATTCACTCCTTCATATTTGGATAATTGCTATAAAATAAACTGATCGGTCTAATATATCGTATCACACCCTCTTGATCTGTCAATATCTGGATTCCTCCCTATTTAAACTAAAACCGATTCGATTTTCTTTGGGACGAATTTAGGAACGTTGTGCCATGCTATAATGGGTCTATGTCTTGTAGAATGGCCGAGGAACCTAGCGGCGGAAGGAGGCTTTTTCCATAAATGAAGGACAAAATTGCAAGCCTTCCCACATCGCCGGGAGTCTATCTGATGAAAGATTCGCTTGGCGGGATCATTTATGTCGGTAAATCCAAGAATCTCAAAAAAAGAGTGCAATCCTACTTCTATAACTTGAGGTCCCATCCCAAAAAGGTAAAGCAGCTGGTCGGCCACATAAAGGACCTGGAGCACAGAGTGACAGATACCGAATTCGAGGCTTTTATGCTGGAGTGCAGGTTAATTCAGGAATTGAAGCCCATGTACAATAAAAAGATGAAAAATCCGCTCGCCTACACCTATATTGTTATAAAGAGCAGCGCCGGGCTGCGCCGAATAGAGATCACCAACAATCCTGACGCAAACGATGATCATGTGGTATTCGGACCTTATACAGCCAACAGGAATTCGGTGGAACGTGCGGTACAAGGGATTCAGGAATGCTATAAAATCGCCTGCACGCATTCCCGCTTCAGCGGCTCCGCCTGCTTGAATCATTCTCTCGGGCTGTGTCTGGGCATGTGTCTGGGCGGGGAAGCTGTTAACGAATATAACCGGATCTTAGACCGCTTTATCGCTCTTCTGGGCGGCAGTGACCGGGGGCTGTACGAGGAAATGCAGCAAAGAATGCAGGAGGCGGCGGGGCAGTACGATTTTGAGACGGCGGCGAAATACAGGGACTATATGGAGTCCGTAGACTTCATTCTAAATAAGGAAAAAGTGATCGGATTCACCGAAGAGAACCGGAATATCGTCATCTTTGAATATTTAAGCGAGGATACGATCAAGCTTTTTCTTGTCAAGCGGAATGTCATTCTTCACAGGGAGAAGCTTACAATCGGGCCGTCTGGAATGGAGCCGCTGCACGCCAGGATAAAATCCTTAATTATGAACAGCTTCAGGACCGACTCCGCTCTTCAATCCAGCAAAATTAGCCGTGAAGAAATTGATGAAGCCCAGATTATTTACAGCTATCTCCAGGGCAGCACCTGCCAATATCTCTTTATTCCGGAGGAATGGCTTGAATTCGGGGACCACCCGGACATTGACGAAGCACTGCATACTTATCTGAATAACGCATTGACTCCCACTTGAAAAAAGCATATACTCAAATTGCACATTAGCACATTTTATATCAACATGAACAAATGTGCAAAAGCTACGAGGTGTTTACATGGATAATAATGAAGAGATCAGGTTAATGCTGAAGGTTGCCCAAATGTATTATGACAACGACATGACGCAGAGCGAAATTTCCAAGGAGCTTGGGATTTACCGGACGACCATAAGCCGCATGCTGAAGAAAATCCGCGAGAAAGGCATCGTGAAGATCACGATTAACTATAGCCTCAGCGAAACCTTCAGCATCGAGCGGCAGCTAGTGGAGCGCTTCGGTCTGAAGGAAGCAATCGTAGTTCCGGTGACAGGCGACGATACGAAGTCCAAGCTGAAAGTCATGGGCCAGGCTTGCGCACAGCTGGTCAGCCGGATTGTCGGTGATGAAGATGTGGTCGGATTAGCCTGGGGAAGCTCGCTGGCCGAGGTCATTAATGAACTGGAAGAGCCCCGCGAATCCGGCGCCGTGTTCGTGCCCATGGTTGGCGGACCATCCGGCAAGCTGGAGAGTCAATATCATGTGAATACCCTTGTGTACGCAGCCGCGCAGAAGTTCAAAGGAACGTCTTACCTGATTGATGTTCCTGCCATCCTGGAGCTTAAGGAAACGCGGGATCAGATCGTGGAGTCGCAATATTTCCAGAACATTTCGGAACTTTGGGAGAAGGTTACCATTGCGATTTTTGGCATCGGTTCCATACAGATAAAGGGCAGCGCGACTTGGAATTCTTTTTACGGGAACGAGCTGTTTGAAGAGCTGGAACGAGGCCAAATTGTCGGGGATATTTGTTCCCAATTTTTTGATATCGATGGAAACCTTGTATCTACAAGCATCTCCGAGCGGAGAATTGCGATTGGGCTGGACCATTTGCACAAGACGAAGTATTCCATTGGAGTCGCGGAGTCGGAGGAGAAGGCGGACGCCATTATTGGCGCTTTGCGCGGAAAATATGTTAACGTTCTGGTAACTACTGAAGAAACGGCCCGGATTATTTTGGAACGTACAGTCTAAGGAGGAGAACAATGTCTGACGATATCAAGAAAGTCTGCGCTAGGGAAGCCCTCAAATTGATTAAGAGCGGTACGATTATCGGCTTGGGCGGAGGAAGCACCATATCCTACTTGATTCAATATATCAAAGAGGATGCCAATCTTGAGGTCAAAGTGGTTACGCCATCCGTCAAGACGAGACTGCTCTGCATCCAGAACGGGCTGGAGGTGCTGTATACGTCTGCGGTGGAGCAAATATCTGTAGCTTTTGACGGCTGCGACGAGGTGGATGAAAGCTTGAACGCGCTGAAGAGCGGCGGCGGCATCCATACGAAAGAAAAGCTAATCGCTTCCATGGCGGAGGACTACATACTGCTTGTCGACGATACGAAGTTTGTGAATCGCCTGACCTTTAAGCATCCCGTCGTTCTGGAGATCCTTGAGGATTCTTTGGCCTACGTGCAGCGTAAAGTTACGGAGCTTGGGGGCAAGCCGTCCATTCGGACGAGTGCCGCCAAGGACGGGTTTACCGTGACGGAGAACGGAAATCTGCTGCTGGACGTGCATTTTGAACAGGTGGGGGATATCGCCAAGCTTGAAAGCGAGCTGCAGCAAATTCGCGGGGTGGTTGATACGTCCTTATTTGTCAATGTGGCTACGAAAGCGCTGATTGCCGGTGAATCCGACGTCCGTCTGGTGTCGGCAGCGAAGAATTAAGCCCTGCTTTATCATCTTATCCGTTAAAAAAAGTCCAATAAATCGGGTCGCGTGACGCTGGAGCCTTCAGCATACGACGGTGCGGTTTATTGGAGTTTTGCTGCGGCTTCACTATCCTGTGAATGGGATGGTGGAGCCGTTTTTCGTTAGAATAGACCGCCAAAATGCAGCCGAAATTTTATGTTGACAAACCCAAAGCGGGTGCTATACTGAAACTGTGAAAGCAAGCACAAATTATTATACAATGCACAAATGTGCAGAATCATTAGGTGGTGGTAGGTTAGCCGGGGATGGGGAGTCAGGAAAAGAATGATTTAATAATCAGTTTGTAAGCGCTTAATTAAAGTGCAAGGGGACGATCAATAATGAAGCTTGTAGCCATTACGTCATGTCCGACCGGTATAGCTCATACCTATATGGCGGCGGAAGCACTGCAAGTGGCGGCCAAAGCAATGGGTCATAACATCAAAGTAGAGACCCAAGGCTCCGTTGGCGCCGAGAACGTGATTACGGAACAGGATCTCCGGGA
This sequence comes from Paenibacillus durus ATCC 35681, assembly GCF_000993825.1. Lineage (NCBI taxonomy): Bacteria > Bacillati > Bacillota > Bacilli > Caryophanales > Paenibacillaceae > Paenibacillus > Paenibacillus durus. The sequence goes on along the minus strand of NZ_CP011114.1, from coordinate 2,736,715 downwards.
AGCGGACGGAATCATCATTGCCGCCGATACCAAGGTGGATAAGAGCCGTTTTGCCGGAAGGGCGATCATCGAAGTTCCGGTTAAGGAAGCCATTAGAGATCCTAAAGAGCTGATTAACAGGGCTTTAAGCGCCAAGCCGGAGGAGGCTCCCGCCAAGGTGGATCTGACCGAGCAGGTAAATCAAATCAAGGCGGAAGAAAAAGAATCAAGAAGCGGCATCTACAAGCATCTGATGACCGGCGTTTCCTTCATGATTCCCTTTGTGGTGGCAGGCGGCCTGCTGATTGCACTGGGCTTCGCCATCGGCGGTATTTATGTCTTCGATCATCCGGGTTCATTCGGCGAGACGTTGTTCACAACCGGTAAATCGGCATTCGCCTTGATGATTCCGATCTTGGGCGCATATATCGCTTACTCGATTGCCGACAGGCCCGCTCTAGTACCCGGGATGATCGGCGGATATTTTGCCAGCACGAACGGGTCGGGCTTCCTTGGCGCTCTGCTTGCCGGCTTTGCCGCAGGTTATCTGGTGCTCGCGATCAAGAAGTATCTGAAGCTGCCCAAAACGATGCAGGGCCTGATGCCCATCCTCATCATTCCTTTACTGTCTGCGGGCATTATGGGACTGCTCATGGTTTACGTTGTTGGAGAGCCGGTCGCCTTCGTCAACAAGGCACTGGCCGATTGGTTGAATTCGCTTAATGGTACAAATGCGGCAATACTTGGAATTATTCTTGGATTGATGCAAGCCTTCGACATGGGAGGTCCGGTCAACAAGGCGGCCTATGCGTTCGCCACTTCCACGCTCGTACCGGGTCACGCTTCGCCGATTATGGCGGCTGTTATGGCAGCCGGTATGGTTCCGCCGCTTGGAATTGCGCTGTCCACCGTGCTTGCGAAGAGAAAGTATACTGCTGCTGAAAAAGAAGCGGGGAAAGCCTGCTGGGCCTTGGGCGCATCCTTCATTACCGAGGGCGCCATCCCGTTTGCGGCGACCGATCCTCTCCGGGTCATCCCGTCGATCATGGCCGGTTCCGCAGTAGCCGGCGGCCTGTCGATGGTGTTTGGAGCCGGACTTGCCGTTCCGCACGGCGGCGTATGGGTGCTGTTGATTCCGAATGTCGTTACCCAACTGGTGCCCTATATCATTGCCATTTTGGCAGGCACAGTCGTTACGGCGGGCATCCTTTCTTTTGTCAAGAAGAATGTAAGTGAGACTAGCGGTTCAAAAGTACAATACGAAAACGTTCAGGGGGAATTGAAATTATGAGTAAGTTGAATTGGGCCATCATCGGCCCGGGCTGGGCAGCATCGGATTTTGTAAAAGCGATCAAAACGGTAAATGGAAGTGTCTACGCCGTAGCAGGAATATCCCAGGAAGAGGCGCAAGCTTTTGCCGATAAGAATCAAGTCGAGAAAGCCTTCGGCGATTATTCGGAAATGTTAAAAGACGATGCGATCGACGTGGTTTACATCTCTACCCCTCACAATCTGCACCACAAGTTTATTATGGAGAGCCTAAAGCATGGAAAGCATGTGATCAGCGAAAAGGCGATTACAGTGAACAGCGAGCAATTAACCGAAATTATCGCATTGGCCGAGGAGAAGAACCTGGTCGTTGCCGAAGCAATGACGCTGTATTATATGCCTTTATACAAAAAACTGCGGGAGATCCTGGACTCGGGACAGCTGGGCAAGCTGAAAATGATTCAGGTATCCTTCGGAAGCTGCAAGGAATACGATGTGAAGAACCGCTTTTTCAGCAAAGATCTGGCCGGGGGCGCGCTCCTCGATATCGGAACCTATGCGCTGTCCTTTACCCGCTTCTTCCTGTCCCAGCAGCCGCATGAAGTTCTGACGACGGTGAAAACATTCGAAACCGGGGTGGATGAGCAGTCTGGAATTATCCTGAAAAATGATGCGGACGAGATGGCGGTCATCTCACTGACCATGCGGGCCAAAATGCCGAAGCGCGGTGTCGTCGCGGGAGAGCTTGGGTTCATCACGGTGGACAACTTCCCAAGAGCGGATAAAGCCACCATTACCTATACGGACGGCAGAGTGGAGCATATTGAAGCCGGGGAGACGGCCAAAGCACTGGAATACGAAGTCGAAGATATGCAGAATTTTATTCAAAACAAAAAGAATACTGCAACGCTGCATCTGTCCAACGATGTAATGGCTCTTATGACCAATGTCCGTAACCAATGGGGCATTAAATATCCATTCGAGTAATCGCACACAAAAGACCGAGTTCCGGCATACCGCCGGGGTTCGGTCTTTTGATGATTGTTTAATTATTCAAAATTCTCCGCATTATAGTATAATATTGCTTATTGTGTTTATTGATTAATAGAAATGATATGAAGAGAGGGTTGGGAACTTGATTGATTCAAATTACTACATGGATTTATGTGTGGATTCACAGCAAAATTATGAGCGGTATAAGAAAGATGCGGAAGAAAACGTGGTTAGAACTGAATTCGTCGAAGAAAAACGTTATGACCTGTCTCCTTACTGGTTTGAGCGTAAAACTCAACAACGCGGGAAGGTCACTAACGAGGACACAGGGATCTATTACGGATTTGATCAGGATAATAAACTGCGTGTAACTGCTTGTGATGACCTGATTGATGGGTACGGGTACACATCTTATGGCGAGGATCATATCATTACGCGGCTATATGTGAACGGAATTTTAGATTCTATCAAGGTATTTACAGGACAGCAGGGCAAATTCGAGCGTTGTGTGGAATACATTGTGCGGCACGGATTGGAGCTGGAGAAATCATGGTATGACGTAGAGGAATATATCTATGAGGACGACCGACTGATTCAAGTCCATAACCCTAAATATGTTGGGAAAGAACTATACAAGCATTTGGAAAATACATATTTGGATTACGATGAAAATGGAGAGCTTCATCAAGTTTTTAATGGCGTACAGCAGCTTGTTTATAACAATATGACAAATCAAGCAGCATTAGCGCTTCGTGAAACATTAAAAGCGGAGGTCATTAGGGAGACAGAGAACATTTTCAAAGCAACCGCAGAAGAAATCAATGGAGAGCAGGTCTGTTTTTTTTCAATTTATTTGGATGGTGATCCTTTAGACAACCCACTCGATCCGATTTATCAGCCTGGTTTTGAACGGGTGAGGGTTGTGCAACTTGAACAGAACGAAAACCAATACTTTCTGTGGAGTGCCGGAGAACATCCGATGTACTATCAGACAGGCATTAAGAATGAAGAATTGCGTACTAAGCTTCATATGCTTTATGTCCATTGGAGCCTCCGGGAGGATTGTTATACCGAAAGAATGAAATTCTGGCAAGAGGTAGCCTACTCCTTGAATGAATCGGATTGGTCCGAATATTTACCGGTCACCGATGATTTTGTCATTTTTGTTGATTGGGAAGAGGTTGATTTTGCCCAGGGCGAGCATTTGCAGGGCATTCCGGAGCATAAGCAAGAAATACTGCGCGCAAAAGGCTTGATTCTTTCATAATATCCGAGGCCACATTGATATATTCACAGTGAAGACCCGGAACGGCGGGAAAGAGCGGCGGCGGCGATTCTCGGGTATGCCAGGGGTCAGTATTGAGAGAAAGCGGACAAGCGGCGCAGGACTTATCATAGGCAGAAATGCTACCGGCGATTCACGCCTCTTTTTCAGCGCAACTGCAAGCATCTCCGTACAGATGTACGTTATCCGCCGTCTCGCTTAAACGCCTCCAGGCACTCCTTGCAAATGCAAGCTTTGCCAAGATACTCTTTTGGAATCCGCTTCAATATCTCCTGTGGAAAAATCTCATTCATGCACCAGCACTCTTCATGGGAGCGGCCCGCCGCGCCCGCGCAGCCGTTGGCTTTTCCGCACAAAGGACAGGTTCCCGCAGACTGCGCTGCTTGCTTGGCATGATCCGTCATCTGGAATTACACCACCTTTTTAAGGATATAAAATTTATCAAAAAGATTTCCGGCGTCAGTATAATCGTAATACAGTAGATATAGTAACTTCAAACGAGAAAGACGGAGGTGCTGTCATGACAAACGAAAATTTTTTCATCCTATCCACAATAATTGGACTAATCATCCTAATCGCGGGGTTCAGCGGGATCAACTATAAACTAAATAAAAGACTGGAAAATGACGAGAGGATCATCGCGCGTCTTGACATGCTAATTAACTCCAATAAGCAGCAGAACTCCAAGAAATATTAAACACTTTCTTTTACCGGCTCAAGCTCTTTTTTTGTCCCAGCCATTTCATTTAGAAACGCAGCTCCCAAAATCAATATTCCTCCGAATATTTGCAAAAGAGTCATTTTCTCATGCAGGAAAATACTTGACATTAGGATGGCTGAAATCGGGTCGATATAACTGAAAGCGGCAATGGTTTGACTGCTCAATTTTCGCAAAGCTGAAAAATAAATGAGGTATGCAACGCCCGTATGTATAACCCCTACAACAATAAGCAGTCCTATGGATGAGCCGGAAGCTGTGGATATTTGAAATCCATCATTGAGCAGAACATATGGAAACAAAGAAAAGGCCGAAATTAACAGCTGCATAAAGGAGCTCTCGATTCCAGAGATGTTTTTTAAAAATTTATTGATCATAACAACAATAGCGTAAAAACCCGCTGCCGTTAAACCGTACCCGATTCCCAGAATATTATTTGTGCCAGCCGCGCCGCCGCCGATTCCAGCGATACACAACATCCCTGCCATTGCAGACAGGATGCACAGGACATTGATCATCTTTAAGCGTTCTTTAAGGATCAGCGGAGATAAGAACATCACAAAGATTGGCGCAAAATAATAGCATATCGTCGCATTTGAAATCGTCGTGTAATGGTAGGCTTGAAATAAGAAAATCCAGTTCATTCCGAGTGCGATTCCGGATGCAACTAATAGCCATAGATTAGGGCGGATTCTTTTCCATGAAAGCCTTTGTGTAAAGACGAAGCTGGCAGCGAATAACAAGAGACTTCCGACTAAACCTCTCACTAGCGCAATTTGACTGGCGGTAAATGGGATATTCCGCACAAACAAACCTATACTGCCGAATATCAGCATGGAAATGATGAAACTGATTTTAGCTTGACTCATAAATAGTGATCCTCTCTTAAAAAAATCAATATTTTCTGCGTAGAATGAAGCGTCCCGGTATAAGATTGGATGCATAGGGCAACCCTTGCTTTAATTAGTATCCGTTTCGTAAAATATATTGTACAATCGTTAGTTATAACTGTCAAACCATGAAGGAGTTATTATGAATTTGAATGAAGTTATTTCCATGAATCTAAAAAATCTGAGACTCGAACGCAATCTAAGCCTGGGTCAATTGTCTGAATTATCCGGTGTAAGCAAAGTGATGCTGTCTCAAATAGAAAAAGGCGAGTCAAGTCCCACCATCAATACCATTTGGAAAATAGCCAGCGGATTGAAAGTGCCCTATACCAAATTGATCGATGAAGCCATTGACCACGCCGTTGTAATCCATAAATCCGATACGAAAATGCAGTCTGAGAATAATGACTCCTTTCGTTCCTATTGCTACTATGCGAATAATCCGATTCGGGATTTTGAATTGTTTAAAGTGGAGATGGAGCCGCATGCTTCAAAAGAATCGGATGGCCATTCACCCAAAACACAAGAGTATATTTTGGTGCTGCGGGGAGAATTGACGCTGAGAGTAAACGCTCAAGAATATGTGCTAAAAGAAGGCGATTCGATTTACTTTGACTGTACTTCCCCGCACTCTTTTTCCAATAATCAAGAAACTCTCCTTGAGTTTACGGATATTATTTACTATTCATGATGCTGACGGGCAGTGGTGAGGGGAGGTTCCCGGAGAGAGTTATGATTCATAGAAGCTCCTGCGGCTTTGTTGCTGTGGGAGGTTTTTTTACACCGAAGGATTAAAGAAACTAAAAAGATGAAGCGTCTAAACCGAAATGTCTCGGTTAGACGCTTTTTTTAATTCAAACGAGACTCTAAATATTCGTGTTGATGAAAACTAATAATAAGACTTGAGTAACTTTCTGCTCCTATTTATGTAAAATAAGGTATTTCAAAATGGGAGTATGAAATCAATAGAATTTAGAGCATTTAATATATACTGGAAATGAAGGGATTTCATGAATAGAACAGAAGCCTTGGATCTTTTTTTAAAAACCCGTTCTCCAGGCGTAGTTAGGTCATATTGTGATAGGCTGAAAGCTCTATACGAGGAGCATAAGAACGAACTTTCACTTCTTTTTATTGATTCCTTTCGCCAGATATGTCAGCAGGCATTAGATCGGAGAAAGGAAAGAATCGGCTACATAACGTACTCGATGAGGCGTACATATTTACTCGATCGAAATTATAACTACGTTGTTGAACTCTTTGATCGAGACTGGTTTTTTGATCTTCATCCATGCCGGTTCCATTACAATGTGGAGTGGGCTTTTTCTTATTGGGCTGAGCTGGGTCAAGCATTGGAATTACAGCGTAAACCATATATGAATCTGATAACTCAACCGGATGTTGAATACTATCTAATGGGTTGTACAGACGTGTTTCATGATTATATTGTAAAGCTTGCAAAACATGCTATCCCTAATGTACTTGAACTTCCGGAATTCAAAACATTGCAGCGAGCTGAGAAATTTGAAATAAGGGTCGGAGAATATAAAGGGATTAGCGAACTTGTTTATCAAGAACAACCTGGAAAAAAAGACAAACTCCAGTATAGAGATATACAAGATTTGGTCATATAAACCCAGAAAACAGCTGGAGGAAATCATGGAGTATTACATATTAACGCAAGATGAGCGAATGAAGTCATTTGATAAACAAACTTTAAATCACGATGAGTTGAGAAAGTGGGCTAAAGCGTCTGAAAATCCAAAGGAGAGTATATTTTCCTTATATGTTGACGGAGATTGTGAATATAAGGATTGGATGGACCGACCAATTCCAATGGTCTCAGATGAATTGAAGAACATTTTTGAAATCTATCAACCAAATATCAACTGGAAGTTGGTCGTTCTAGCCAATGTACGGCAGTTGACTCAGAAGTTATATTGGGTTCCAAAACTTAACCAAGTGGATTGTTTGTCACAACAAAGTGAGTGGCACAAGAATGGAATCTTGAAGAAGATGGTAATTGATAGAGAAGCTATTCGAACCTATAAGATTTGTAACGTTAGAGGTTCTCTGGCTCAAGAGACGATTGTGGATTTGGATGTTGCTGAATGCTTGTTGAAGTTTAACATGAGCGGGTTTAGGCTGCAGCAAGTTGAAACAGAACAGTCCAGATGAGGTATTGAATGATGATAAAAGAGAGGGAAAGATTTCACAATGACTCATAGTTATGTTGTAGATGGAGCTGTAATGCAATGCAGTTATGGAAGCCAACCCGGAGAATTTAAGACGGCTGCCGGCAGGAACATCCGTATTAATCAGAAGGCGCAAGGGAATATACGAGATTTTGAGGCACATATAAATATTTCTTCTTTTGGTATGTGTAGCAGTAAATATAATCCGATCGTGATTGAGGCGAACAAAGGAAACCATCAACAGCTTATTCCTCAACCCTGTCAGCCGTCAATTACACTACCTTGGATGAATGGTAAAAACGATGTCTACGTCAATCAGTCACCCGCCCTCTTGATCTGCTCAACGAATATTTGTATGTGGCATGGAAACATATCATTCACAGCGGATGGACAAGAATAGAGATAACATACCTAGAGTAGGAGGGGAACTTGATGGGGCTATTGTCTCCGGCATCTTTAACATATGGCAATATCAAAATAAATGCTCCATTTGAGATTGTAAAGCTTCTGCATTTTAGAATGGAGCAGAGGATAAATAGTCACGGTAAGGTCTATTTAACCGCAATCATCCCAGATGAGGCCCAAGATAAATACAATGGACTGGTTTATGATAATGATCTCATTGAAGTATATGAGATAACCGAACATCAAGCACTCTTCAAGGGGATAGTTACCAGCATAAAAATTCAATGTAAAAATAGCGTCTACTATATGAAGGTAGAAGCGTCTTCGCTTACATGTTTGATGGACCAAAAACTAAAAAGCCGCTCATTTTCAAATAAGAACTTGACGTATTACAATTTGTTCCGCGAAGTTATTGATGCTTATTCAAGCGGAGATTTTATTAATTTGATTGATGCTGACAAAACCCTCGGCGAATTCACCCTTCAGTACCAAGAGAGTGACTGGGAGTTTCTTGTTAGGATGGCTTCCCGTTTTCAGAGCGGGTTAATTGCAGAAGTTCATTCCGGGTACCCAAGGTTGTGGTTAGGCACTTCAAAGGATCAAGTTATGGGAGAATTGAACAGCATTAACTACTCTATACAAAAATCCAGTGCTGCACCGAAGCATACATACATCGAAGTGGAGGATACTCAACGTTTTAGTCTTGGTGATATCGTGGTCTTTCAAGATAATCATTGGTCCATTGAACAAATTACGGCTCGGATAAAAGAGGGGATATTAAAGTTTGACTATATCCTTGTTGCGGAAACAGGCATTCCCCGTCCAACAATCTATAACAATCATCTATCGGGGGTCTCCATTGAAGGAAAGATCATCGATGTGCAAGGTGAATCTGTAAGGCTGCATTTAAAGATTGATCAAATTCGCCCCTCAGAGAATAATTGCTGGTTCCCATATCCAACACTGTATACCGGCCATGAGATCGGATGGCACTGTATGCCTGAACTGAGCGATACAGTACATTTGTATTTTCCTTCTTTTGAAGAGCAAGAAGCTTATGTAATCCAATCCCTTCGAAAGGGAGACCATAAGGGAGACGAGATCAGCAAGCCGGACCGGAAGCTATTTCACACTAAGTCAGGGAAGATTGCGAGATTTAATGACCATGAAGCGGCCATATCTACTCAAGAAGATAAACTTATAATTCGCTTGAATCCGTCGACCGGGATTCACGTGTATAGCCATCACGACATGACCATTCACGCCGAAGAGGATTTAGTGCTGCATGGTAATAAAGTACAACTTTCAGCGGCTAGTGAACTAAATCTTGCTAGCAAGACAAGCTACATAAGAGCAAATGGTTCGTTACACATTAAGTCCTCAAATCTGATGTCGGATCAAGTTCCGGATGCTGAACTCAAAGCGTATGACTCCTTGGTAAAGGAATTGAATGGGAAAAACTATCCGCAATGGGCACAGAATTTGCTGCTTGAATATAAGACTCAATACTATAAGGCAAAGGCAGCAGGAGATACACAGGGATGTAAAGAAGCTGCGGCTAAATCCAAGCAGCTGCGAGGACAATTAGCTGAAATTGATGCAATGCCTTCTTGGGCTCGGGCACAGATGCATGAGTACACTGCAGCATGGTGGGAGGCGCATGCAGCCAATAATAAAGCTCAGCAAGATAAAATTCATGGTTTGGCGAACAAACTGAGAAATAACCTGAAGATTAACGAATTAATTCGAGAGTACTCGTCAACGTCTTATCAGGATGCTAACCGGCTTGAGGAACTATCTCAGCAATATGCTGATGCAGTTCATAAGCTAACGGTGGCCGATCTCAGTTCCATGGTGGAGGAAGCAGCAGCTATACGAAGTAAATATGGTGTGAATAACCAGTTGGCTAGAGAAAACCTGAATAAACTGGCTAAAAAATACCCGGACAGCTTTTCGTACAAGCTTCTTGCATCGGGTGATTGGGATGCGGCTCTCAATAAAGCACTATATGACTTTTCTAGTAAATACGGATTAACAAACAAAGGCTATAGCCGGGATGTGCTTGAGGTCTATCTTCATCAAGTAGCCAATGGCGTCTTGCCATGGCCGAAGAATTCAGAAAAACCGACAGCAGTTCCGCCTAAGCAGGATACAAGTCCTTCCAAGAGTAATAGCCCTGTTCAAGAACAACCGGCGCCTGCTCCTTCCAGCAGCTCTGCTACGGAGAAACGAAATGCCATAGTGGAATTGGCTAAAAAATTTGAAGGGAGAATACCGTATTGCATGGATACGCGTGTTACAACGATGAAGTTGGATGTGAATAACCCGCCTAAATATATGGACTGTTCTGATTTTACTTCTTCTGTTTACTTAACAGTGCTTGACATAAATATAGGGCAAACTACGAAAGTTCAAATTTACCGAGGAGAGGGAATTGAATATAACAGTTTGAGATCTGGTGGAGATTATAGCACATTAAAGCCCGGTGACTTAATATTATTCAACTGGGGAGCAGACAATAAAAATGATGATGGTTTACCCGATCACGTTGGAATCTATATAGGTAATGGAGAGGTTATCCATGAATCCGGGAATAACCAGAATCCTGATAATATAAATAAAAAAGATATGAAGCATAACGTGCGAGTTAATCCGTTGTCTGCAACATGGGTGAACGGTAAGCCTATGTATCATTTTGTTAGCGCGGTTAGACGAATAATTCAGGATGACGGTTCAATAAAGAATAAATAGAGGAGCCTTATGATGATGAAATTTCTGAAACCAGTACTACTAACTATTTTAATAATAGGTTTATCAGCTTGTAATTCCAGTATTGGGCAGTCAACCGCTCGCTCTCCCCAGCAAACCAGACATGTAGAAGAAACCCCACTTCAAACAAAAAAGGAAAATGAAGAAAAATCTATTAGTGAACAAAAACAACATAGCTGGCTTCTGGCTGGAGAAGAAGGTTTAGATGAGTATGTACAGTTTTTAGTTAATTTAGACGACCCGTCGGGAAAAACCTTCATCCGAGTCGATGACATGATTGATGCAATGCAAACTAAGGAAGAGCGGATTAAATATAGGGATTCACAAATAGATGTAAGAAAAATAACAGAAGATGGTAGTAGAATAGCGATTCTTAGAGATAGTCATGAAGATCACCAGTCGGTTATTCAAATTTATAATTTAGACTCAGGTGAAAAAGAAAATGAATTTGAGTTGCCAAAGGATGCTTATTACCCGTTGGTTTCACCAGATCTAAATAAGTATTTATATGAATTGAACAAACATATTTATCTATACGATTTGTCAAATGATCAAACGATAGAAGAGAATAATATTACTATTGAAGGCCTCTATTCGGGGCAATTTTCCCCGGATGGCTCAAAGTTCACCTTTACGGATGATCAGAAAGGAATTATATTGATTGACCTTTTTAAACAGGAGAAGAAACGTTTACTTACCGACACAAAAATAGCATTTGTGAATACATGGGATCAAGAAAATCAATTGATTTATACAGTTGCTAAAAATAGTAAAAAATATCAGGGAGACATGTACTCACTCAAAATAGTTAATGAGGACAATAAATGGTTAGGTACATACTTATATTCTTCTGTGCTATCTCCAGACCACACCAAATTGATCTATGGCGATTCTGATGAAATAAAAACTTACATGATTGATACAAAAAGTGGGGAGAAAAGAGATATATCCCGAACCTTAGAAGGTACGGGCAGTTGGATCACACCTTTACAATGGTTAGACACAGGTCTAGATTACATGAAATATAGTAATCGTAAAAAGTAAAAGATATTAATACTTCTTCTACTTTGGAGTTCCGGGAATGGAGTTGGAATTTTCGGACGGCAGTACGATGGAGCTGGAATACAATGATTCCCGGACGATTTTTGATGAACCTGTTGAAACCTCTTTTATCAAAATCAAAATACTTGAGGTTGAATCCGGAACAAAATATCAGAATACTTGTGTATCTGAGTTGAAGGCTCTGTAACCAAACTTAGATAGGGAAGGAGAGTCTTCAATAGAAAGTCGGAAAATGAGTGCGTTTTAAGAAGGAGCAATAATATGAACTGGAAAGAACCCACATTTGGGGCTACTCCTATGATGAAGGCTCTGACTGCAGCAAATGCACGTAGAAAAGCACGTGCCTTTGATTTAGTTAAAGAGCAAAAACAAATAAAATTGAATTACCCCGCCTGGGCTCAAGAGTGGTTCCGCAAGTATAAGGAAGCCTGGTATATTGCCAATGCAAACGGGGATCAAGTTGGAATGCGACAAGCACAGAAACTGGCGGAAGGGCTTCGAAGCAAATTGCGGGAAATGGCAACCATGCCAAAGTGGGCTCAGGAGCAAATGCAAAAACAAACGGTACGATGGATGGAGGCCAATGCAAGCGGCAATATCAAACAAAAAAAGGCAGCTGAGGAAGCAGGTAAAGCGATTCGAGACAAGTTGGCTCAAATTCAGAATATAGCCAAGACCTCTCCTTCTGATGCCGAAAAGCTGAATGATTTAACGGCAAAATGGTATGCTGCTCATGATCATGGAATCGTAGACGGTAAGGACATGCGCAACAATCCTGAGGCAGTAAAAGCTGCGATGAAGAAATACAGTCAGGAAGCGGAGGAGATAAGAAGTAAGCAAAAAACCGCTAAGGTATCTGACAAGCCCAAGTTCACTGTTCCAACTCCTGAGCCGGCTAAACCAAATGTAAACCCACAGAGCGGTAAGTGGATTCCCCCTGAGTATAACCTCAATGGGAATACTGAGGTAGAAAAATATTTAAATAAGAGATTGAGTCGATTCACAAGAGTCAAATGGGATCAAAAAAAGGTCCATGAGCTTTGGGAAGCGACGAAAGCAATAGACAAAGCCTATGGTATTCAAATTGATCCAAGGTTTCTACTAGCCGTAATCATTCATGAAGGTACTGGGAGTTTCAACACAAGTAGTACAAATAAAGCAGCAGATGGCCAAAATGGTGTTGAAACAGACTATGCCAAAGATTTAATGAAGGCTAACAATCTAATATTTGGAAAAATATTAGGTTATATATATTATGGTCAAGAGTTCAGACTTGCTGTAAGTAAAAATAACAATCTGGAGGGGATTAGTGGAGAAGGAGACATATATAAATACACTAATTGGAAAACACCCATTATTCGCATGAATTCAAAAAAAATAGATAGTAATGTGTATGCTGGTGATGGTACTTGGTATTCTAGTGTGAAAAATATTTATGATCGGATTAGTAATGGATCTTCTGATAGCTACGAGCAGTACTTAAAGGGGGTTAGTAAAAGTACGGTTATAGAGATTGCACAATCAGAAGGCATTAAACTTAAGTCTGCGACATTTAAGGCATCACAAAATGGACAAGATTCTAATGGGGATGAAAATGACAAATGGACAGTTGTTGGTGATCTGTGAATAATCCTATTTTTAATGAAGAAGGTGAAGCTTTTGTATAGGCTAGTACTAATCTTTAGTTTGTTACTTTTATCAACTCAGACTGCTTGCACCAATCTTAACGCTAGCAATACTGATAACCAGAAACTAACGTTAAGTAAACTCAGCCAAGACCATGGCGGAAGTTCTGATTCTTCTATGAAAAGTCAAAGGGATTATAAGGAGAACATAAATACGCCAAAAGCGCCAGAACCCTTTCAGGAGAATGACTTCTCAATATCGTACAGATCCATGCTCATTAACCAAGAAACCGACGTTAAAAATATGATTTCAAAATTAGGATATGGCAAAGGTTATGAAGATAGCAATAAAGGATATATCAGCGGAAATGGATATTTTAGGAGATGGAATTTGAGTTACCCGGATTACGATGATCCAGAAATTCGATTTATTATTTTATCAAAGATTGAGATGGAAGATCAGGAGTTGGTTGATGGAGCAAGTTTCTTAGAGGCGGTTAGTCTACAGTCACCCAAGTTTAGAACTCAACGTGGTATAAAAGTCGGCGATACCCTTGAAAAAGTATTACAGTTATATGGAAAACCAGACAGTATGAAAGATAATATTCTGATCTACTCGAAAGATAAATTAAAGCTCAAAATTATGTTGGATGATGGAAAAGACAGGATATTTAATATTTTGATCATATACCGTAACCAGCCGGATTTGAATGAGGAGTCTGATGGGCTAGAATAGTTCGATTTTACCTAAATCAAAGCGCAGGAGAGGATTGGAAATATGGGCTATCCAATAATAAGTTACAATAATACAAATCTTCAAATTATAAATCCCAAAATCAAAATCATACAGAAGTTGAATGACCATGCGAAATTACGTATTACTGGTATATTATCTGGTGATACAGATGAGAAGTATATCAATCAAATGAATGTTAATGCCAAACTAACGGTTTCTTTTCAAAATGATAATGGTCAAAAGGTGATTTTGTTCAAAGGCTTAGTTTCTAACATCCGAATTAGATATGTGGCGAACGTAGCCCATTTGTTTGCTGAAGCTAAATCCTTTACAAGCAAAATGGATCAAACCCCTCACAGTCGTTCCTTTCAAAATACTAAAATGAAATACCAAACTATTCTTAAGCTAATTATGGAGCAGTATCCCCAGTCAGATTTAATAAGTCAATTAAAGGAACAGACTCTTGGTTCGTTTACGGTGCAATATAAAGAGACAGATTGGGAATTTCTCAAACGCATGGCATCCCGTTTTGGTTGGGGATTAGCACCTAATCCGGTTGGGGATCATGTTCAATTTTATTTTGGCCTGCCAGACGGCGCTCAAAGAGGGGAACTACAGGAGTTTAATTATTCCATGACCCGTACTACCAATCGATCTAACGCTTCCATCTTGTTCTATAAAGTACAAACAACAGGAACGAATGAAGCCGCGCTGAATATTGGAGACGAGGTTAAGTTCAATGGGCTCTTGCTAAAAGTTCTTCAAAGTGTTGCCGCCATTCGTCATGGCTCTTTGTGGCATGAATACCTTCTTGCAACTGATGACGGAATGAAACAGGATTTAATATTAAATGAACAAATTCGGGGGATGACCTTAAAGTCCAAAGTAATCGGTCTTGAACAAGACCATGTGAAGGTATTCTTTTATGAAATGGATAAGGTTAAGCCTGCTGTTCCTGATACTTGTGCCTTTCCATATGCTACATTCTATACTTCAGAGGGCAATACAGGCTGGTACTGTATGCCGGAGTTATTTGACTTTGTAGACATCTATTTTCCAACCCATGAGGAAAAGGACGCTATCGTAACCCATTCTATTCGGAGAAGATCGAAGGGAGGCGATCTGATTAAAGATCCTTCTGTAAAAATCTTCATGACCAAATACCGTAAAGCTGTAATCTTTGAAAAGAACGAAATCCTTATTACCGGTAACGACGATGAAGTGGTCATTCGATTGCTGGACGACCATGGAATTGAGCTGCGAAGCAAAAAAGATATCCGAGTTAAAGCAGACGGAAATCTTGATCTTAGAGCAGGAAATACGGTACAGATCACGGCTAAAAACGCCATAGGTCTCAAATGCAAGACAAGTGTGCTAGAGATGGATGGAAATATTAAGCTAAGCGGTGCCAGTATAAATATGCACTAATAGCTTCCGCCAAACAATAAATGATTTAGAAAGAAGAGTGAGAGCGATTAAGGTCACAACAGGAGCTATTGTAAATGAAAAGCCACCAACCAAGGAAGAGATAATAGAGGAGTGGAAAAGAAAGATTAGTAATGGCGAATATCCATTCATTATTGTTAACATTTTAAAATCGTCCGAGTCTAGTCGGGATTCAGAAGGATAACTTGAAAGAGTAGGACATGAAGAGGGCTGCCCATAAGCCATTAATGGCTAGGGACACCCTTTGCTATTCGAAAAAGAGTTCAGTTCGTATTGCCCATCGTTCTTAGTACCTTGACCCATAATATCATAGTATTCTATCTTATCCTATCTATATAGGAGAAAATAGGAGGGCGAGCCAACCAAGGTACTGGCAACGAAACATTTGGTCTACGAGATGAGAAATAAGCCTATTTTCTCATCTATTGGGTATAGCTGGCGTTTTAATGATTCACGTACCTATTACTCATAAGACACTCCCGTGAACCAGTGAAAAATCACCTCAATTAAAAAAGGCAGCCAGATATTCTGACTGCCCGTAATGCATCCCCTCACACAATGCCTAAGCCCATCCTTGCGGCAATTTGTTTCATTCTCCACCGCAAGGGGATAGGCTTCATCCTAATTGCATTACTTTTTTTCTTTAAGTCCCAAGGACTGCATGAGCTTGTGGTATATTTCGGTATTTTCATAGACTCCAGTGAACAGTTCAGCGTTCCGGCCCATTGCAGTTACGGGAACGTCAACTGCCGTATGACCTGAGGTGGTCCAGTCAACTACGAAGTTAAGCTTGGAGTTCGCAATGGCGAAAGGACCATCTTCTTTGGAAATGCCGTCGCCCGACTCGTCCTTGGCGTCAACTTCTTCAATGGAGAACCCGCCCGTTTCATGGTCGGCAAGCACAAGGACAAGCGTATCCGGGTTTTTCTTGGCAAAATCTTTGGCCACTTGAACGGATTTATCCAGCTCCTGGCCTGCTTTAATTGTCATTTTCGCATTGTTTTCGTGGGCAAATTCGTCCGTACCTTCTTCTTCCACCATCAGGAAAAAGCCTTTTTTATTGGCAGCGAGTGTATCTATCGCTTTTTTAGTCATCTCTGGCAGAGAGACTACCGGGTTATAAATATCCCCTTCGCCTTCAGGCTTTTGCTGGAACATTTCCTCATTTGCGAACAGTCCGAGAAGTTTACCGCTTTTTGCTTTTTGCAGATCGGCTTTGTTCGATACATAGGTGTAGCCTAATTGTTTGGCTTTATCGACAAGGTTGCCTTGAGTCCCTTTGCTTTTCTCCGAAGGATCTTCGGCGGGCTCATCTTTGAATTTGCCGGGATTTCCTGCCGGATACCAGAAATCCTCGCCGCCGCCGAGAATGACATCAACTTTACTTTGGGTCAAAAACTGCAAGGCGATGTCGCTCTGTTTGGAACGGTTTTCTACGTGTGCGCCGAAGGCAGCGCCAGTAGCGTCCGTAACTTGGCTGGTTGTAACCACTCCGGTGGATTTTCCGGCGCCTTTGGCGTATTCCATAATCGTTTGTACCGATTTTTTGTCGGCATTCATTCCGATTGCGCCATTATAAGTCTTTTCTCCGATGGCATATGCCGTGGCCGAAGCGGCCGAATCCGTTACCGGGGTGGTGGAGCTTGTATGAATTAATCCTACGTATGGCATGGAATCCATGGCCAGCTTGCCTTTTTCGCCTACAGTCGCAAGCCGGATCGCATCACGTTGGGCTGTTCCCATTCCATCACCAACAAACAGAATGACATTTTTCGTTCGTGAGGAAGCGGCATCTGCCTGTTTAGGAGCTTGTACAGCGTAGGCACCCGAAAGCAATAGGGCGGTTGCCGCAGTTCCGGCAATGATAGTTTTAAATCCGTACTTTTTCCGTGATTTCATAATTCTCCTCCTAATATAAACTTTTCAATCTTATCGTAGAGCAGATAAATTAGGAGAATGTTTTCGCAGTGTTTATCAAATGTTAATGTATTCCATCGCCTGGAATGAACGATTGAGCGGAAATCTCCATATTTTTTCGGCGGCATCCCGAGCGGGCATATAATTATCTAAAAACTAAGACCTTTGATGGGAACGATCAAGCTATGAAATGGTACACCGAAACGATGCAATTCGATACGATGAGAGAAGCATATGAATGGGCCTATAGTCTATTTATCGATTTTTTCCTAAACAGTCTTTGTTGGTTTTTGTGGTTTCACTTCCGCAACTGGACAGAACCCTGGGTTCGTTACACATAACAATTGGGTGAATTGCGGCTGAAGCCGGGAGAGCTCTGCGAAATAGCTGCCGATGATGTGATTGAGGCCAATGCCTCCATTCTGGAAAGATAGCGATCGGAAGGTCTGGACATGACTGTAGTAGTACTTTTTTTCCTGCTTGGGCAGCTTGTAGACGGATGGTGGTGCATAGGTTACGACGTCAAAGAGATTGGCAATACGGTAGCTGTTCCTTACATACTTTGTAAAAGCTTTCGCAAATGCCGGATCACCTACACGGGGAGAGCCGAAGGTATACAGGTTGGGTGAGGAATGAGCCGTGTTGACGGCAATATCCATCGCACATAATGTCGCGAGCGCCGCACCGAGGCTGTGTCCGGTAATGTATAACGTTTTGTCAGGCGACAACCGGGTAAGTGCGGAAATAATGCCACCACGGGCTGAGGAATAGATGTCTGTGAAACCACGATGGGTAAGGCAGTCCTCCTTAACATATTTGAACCTCTTTTGCGAGGCGATGATGTCAGAGAGCCAATCGGACGCCTGGCTCGTTCCCCGAAAGGCGACAATAATCTCTTGCGGAGATTCGATAATAAACCCAAAGCGCTCCCATACATTGTTAATGGATTTCGCTTGGATGGTATGACTAACCGAATAATTCAAGGGAATGACAAACGAGCCGTCCGTATTTGTAAATTGGGCATAGGTCTGTCCGCAGATTGCAGACAGAAAGATCGCCCGCTGTTCATAATCGTTATTATTAGCCATCTGCATCCCGCCCTTCTTTCCTCCTTATTTATGATAAGAACACAAAATCGGTGCTTACAGATGAAACGAATCATCCAATTTTAGGAATTTATCTTCTTAGTCTCTATCGCAAAATGTTATAAAATGAATAGGGAATGTACAATATCACTGGAGGCAAAGAAAATGGTAGAAGAAATGATAGAACTAGATCATATAGGGATTAATGTAAGGTATTCGCTAGATTATAAGGCAGTTGTTTTATTTCTTCACTTTAGTGGCGGGAATTTGAACATGTGGGAAGGAATCATACCGCAATTTGAAAAGGAATACGGCATCATTGCTCCTGATTTTCGAGGACATGGCCAATCAGACAAGCCCGAAACAGGATATCACATTGATGATATGGCGAATGATATTTATTTATTGCTGCAGCGACTAAACGTAGATCAATGCCACATCGTAGGTAGTTCAATGGGGGCTGAGGTTGGTCTGAGTTTAGCTGCGTCACATCCGGAGCTCGTCCTATCCCTTATATGTGAGGGTGCTTTATATAATGAGTTTGGAGAACACGGGTTATTTAATGGTACTGAGGAAGAAATTGAACGGAGAAAAGAAGACCTTAGGGTTCAACTAACTGAAAGGAAGGAACGCATATTTAAAACGAAAGAAGAGTATACCGAGGAAGAACGAGCAAAATTAACAGAGCAAGGATTATGGAATGAATATTTCTTAGCCTTCCTTGAAAACAATCTACAACAGATGCAAAATGGTAATTTTACATATTGTTATTTAAACCGTGTTAGAACAGAGTATGTTCAAAAATACTGGGATGTGAAGTTTGAGCAATACTACAAGAAGATACAATGTCCTGTTTTATTTCTTCCCAGCAAAGAAGAGTGGGCGGATGAGAAAATTAGAAGTAGTCTTCATACATTCACTAGTCTATTAGATGTATACGAAATTGAGTGTATAGAAAACTCTATCCATGCCTATGTCTGGATGCAACTTCCGATTACAGCAGGAGAAGTAGCCAAAAGATTTATAAGTAAACAAATCTAGAATTTTACAGCAAAAATGTCCATGGAATTTAAATTCATGCATGGTGCAAAGCCATCCTGCAAGTTAAGCTATTATTGCTGATCATTCATGACAGCAGCCTAAGCTTAGCGGAAGGAAGGCTTATTTTTATGCCGGTTTGGAAAAAAATTTAATCGTATGCTGATTCGGGATGTTTGTGACAGGTGTGGGCATGAGTCAGATTGCTCCGGTATTGCCGCTATATATCAAGCACCTTGGGGTTGCCAATGCCTCTACACAAGAGGAGCATGATTATATCTGTAAATTCATCTTTCCCCGGATTGGCCGAACTTGAAGCTCCTGTTTATGGCGGGGGCTTCTATTTGTTTTTCAAAACGCGAGAGAACGAATTTGCAGTCACGGACAACTTACGTCAAATCGTATTTTTTATGCCGGATGATGTGATGATTTACCAGTGTTTTTCTGTATTTTTGCGGAGTGATCCCATATATTTCTTTGAAACTATTGATAAAGGAGCGGCTGTCGGTAAAGCCTTCTTTCATAGCGATTTCCAGGAGGGAGTAATCGGTATAGATAAGTAACTGATAAGCGTAAAACAGACGGATACGGGTGAGATGCTTTTTAAAAGTTGTTCCCATATATTCTTTAAATGTTCTTGCCAGATGCTCTTTGGATATCCCAAACTCCCTGGACAATGAGGTTAAGGTAAGCTGCTCTTTATAATGTTCGTCTACATATTCGATAATCATTTGGCATCTATTCCAGTACTTTTGGGATTTTACAGACAAGGACAGTTTTTTTTCAGTAATGAAGCTGGTCATGAGAAGATACAAAATATCATAAAACGCACTATTTAATTTTAGTTGGTAATGCGGATTGGAGGCTCGTTTTTTGAAAAGGTGGTAGGTTTCTCTAAATATTGAGACCAATTGTGTATAGTTGGGCGAATCATTGTCCAAGGTGAAGAAAAATTTTTCAACGCTTGGATTGGATTGTTTCAGCAGATCAAAAGGAAAAATAATCGTTAAAGCCTCATAGGGCTTGGACCAATCAATTTGACAACTGTGAATTTCTCCGCTGTTAATCAAAACTAATTCATTCTCGCGAACAAGGATTTCGTTTCCATTTATGTTATATAAGCTCTCGCCTTCAAGCATTAAAGTTAACTCCAGACTGCGGTGCCAATGATCTTCCACCAAGGTGACTTGGTTTTCCGAATGCAAGTATATCCATGCCAAAAATCCTTCGGGAACCATAATACTTTCGTGGCTATAATTCATAAATTGATCATCCCCCTGACACAAATATCAATTTTTCGCTATAAATCAGTCAAAAAAAGCGAAGAAATTTATTTTTAATTTTATATAATTTAAAGTAACAAGTAAAGAATGTGTTATAAATTCTGACATTATAAATAAGGAATTCGAAAATTGGGGGACAAGAATTTGAAGAAAAAAAAGAAATATAACATGTTATGGGGTAATCTTCTGTTTCTGGGACCTTCCACGTTAGTTTTTCTTGCCGTCGTTGTTATTCCATTTGCTATAAGTATTATTTACTCGTTCTCCAATTGGAATGGAATTTCCAATGAAATTAAGTTTGTGGGACTCAACAATTTCAACAATATATTCTCGGGGAAAGCGAAGTTTTTGGATGCTTTCTGGTTCACTCTCCGTATTACTGCGGTCAGTGTACTGCTCATCAATCTGCTCGGCATACTTTTGGCTGTAGCATTGACAGCCAGGCTGCCTCTTCGGAACCCATTCCGGGCCGCCTTTTATTTGCCGCAAACGATGGGAGGATTAATCCTTGGTTTTATTTGGCAGTTTATTTTTATTGCCGGTTTTCCGGCGATCGGTGACAAGCTGAATTTGGGCTTCTTTACCCAGCAATGGCTCGGAACAGAGAAGACGGCATTCGCCGCGTTAGTCATTGTCAATGTTTGGCAAAATGCGGGTTATGTGATGGTCATCATGATCGCCGCTTTGAGCGGAATTTCTTCGGAGCTGATTGAATCCGCGAAGGTTGACGGTTCCAGACCCCTAAATACGTTTCTCCGGATCAAACTGCCCTTGTGTGTTCCGTACATTACAGTCTCCCTGTTCTGGACGATTTCAAGTGCGCTCAAGATGTTTGAGACTAATGTTTCTCTGACAAAAGGAGGGCCCTACGGCTCAACTACATCTATGGCCTTAAATATCTATAATGATGCCTTTGCCAACAATAAGTACGGATTAGCCACCGCGGAGGCGCTAGTGTTCTTTGTCATTATTTTAGCGATCACCTCGGTTCAATTGTACATGAGCAAAAGGAAGGAGAGTCAAATCTTATGAAAAAGAACCCCGTTTCCATGTTGATCACGTTTATGGTTGTGCTCGCGGGGGTGCTCATCTTTGTGGCCCCTTTATGGATCATGGTCATGAACTCCTTTAAGCCGCTTAACGAAATTATCGCCTTTCCGCTTCGGTTTCCAGACGAGTGGAGCTTCGATAATTATGCAAAGGCTTGGGAAGAAGTGAACATCCCTAACATTATGAAGAACACAGCCATAGTGTCCTTTTCCGCTGTATGTGGTGTCATTATTCTGGCAACGATGACGGCTTACTGGGCGGAGCGGTATCCGACTGTCTATTCCCGAATCTTTAGCAGTGCCATCCTGCTATCCATGTTGATTCCCTTCGCGACAATTATGATTCCTCTTGTCCAAGTCATGAAGTTCTTGCATTTAAACAATACAATTCCGGGAGCAGTGCTGGCCTATTGGGGGATTGGACTCGCTTTCGCTTTTTTTATGATCCGCAGTGGAGTCAAGACTCTTCCTTATGAATTGGAGGAGGCTGCCCGGATTGATGGATGCGGTGTGATTCAGGTATTTGTAAGAATTGTGTTTCCTCTACTTTCACCGGTCGTATTCAGTGTATTTGTGATGGATATGTTCTGGGTTTGGAATGATTTTATCATTCCACTGATTCTGCTGAACAATCAGAAACTTAGTACCGTTCAACTGGCGATTAACCGCTTGTTCGGCATGTATAACAGCCGTTGGGACATAGCTTTGCCTGCTCTAACCATGAGCATGCTTCCTATAATTGTTATTTTTATCCTTCTGCAAAAGAAAATTGTCGGAGGCGTAATGGCGGGCGCTGTAAAAGGTTGAGCTAAAAAAAATTTAGGAGGAGATAGGATGAAGAGAACAAAAGGGAGAGTCACAATGTTGTGCGTGTCGTTAGCAGGAGTGCTGGCTTTGACGGCATGCGGCGGACAAGCGGGCGAAGGACAAAATTCGCAAACGGGTTCTTCGGAAAGCGCTAAAACCAAGACGATATACATTTATCAGAACAAAATTGAGATTGACAAGGCATTGAAAAAGACAGCAGAAGCGTACACTGCCCTTCACCCGGACATTCAATTTTCGATTGAGTCTGTTAGCGACAATTTCAGCACGGGTCTCAAGACCAAGTTGGCTTCCGGAGAACTGCCCGATGTCTTTACAGTAAATGGGAATCAGGTTTTGAAACTCTGGCAGTCCCAACTGGAGGACTTGACGGATCAGCCCTGGACTAAAGATATGATTCCCCTGGCGAAGGAAGGCATTACCGGAGATGATGGAAAAGTATACGGCCTGCCGGTGTCTGTGGAAGGATATGGATATGTCTATAACAAAAAGCTCTTTCAGCAAGCGGGGATATCCAAGGTTCCCGTAACATTAACCGAATTGAAACAGGATGTCGAATCGCTGAAATCAGCCGGAATACAACCCTTAGTAGGGGCATATATGGATTGGTATCAGGCTGGTAATTTCCTGGTTAATATGGGGATTGCCCGTCAGAAGGATCCGCTGGCTTTTATTAAAGGGTTATATGACGGAACCGCTACATTTGTTGGAAATGAAATTTTTAAGGAAGTGGCGGATTTTATTCAATATGATTTTGCCAACGGAAAGAACGGGCTGAGCACCAGCTTTAATAATCAGACTACCCAATTGGTGAATGGCGAGATAGCTATGACGCTCGGAGGAAACTGGCTCCAGCCGACTATCGATAATGGAAATGCGAGCCTCGAAACAGGGTTAATGCCTCTCCCGGTGAACGACAATCCGGAAGAGAATGACAAACTGTATGCGGGCGTTAGTGGTTATTGGGCCATCAATAAGGATTCTGATGTGAAAGAAGAAGTAAAGGACTTCTTTAACTGGCTTGTCACTACGCCGGAAGGACAAATCCATATGACCAAGGACATGCAGATTATACCGGGATTCTCTTCCTTTTCAGCGGATAATGAAGCGATTGGTGATTTGGGAGCAGACCTTTCCCGCTACTTAAAGGAAGGAAAGGTATATGGATCGTACAATTCCTACTACCCGGATGGTGCTGATCAGGCTTTTGGGGAAGCCGTACAGAGATTTGTAGCCGGTCAAGTAGATAAGGACGGTTTCCTACAGGAATTACAAAACGAATGGGATCGTCTGACTGAATAAAGACCAAAAATGCTGGAAATGGGGTTAACTATGCACAAAGATTTGGACAGGCTTATAAGTGATATGACCTTACACGAGAAAGTGGCGTTATGTACCGGTGAAAATTCATGGAAGACCAAAGCTTTTAAACACCTGGGCATTCCTTCCATTCTTATGAGTGACGGTTCAAGCGGCGTCCGATTTCAGAAGGATTCCGAAATCACCCGATCGCAACCCTTTTATGAGTCCATTAGCAGCCGATTTGATAGTGAAGAGGCGATCAGTAATACCCACAAGGCTACCTGCTTTCCCTCGGCATCAACGGTTGCCTGCTCATGGAATAAAGAGCTGATCTATGAGATCGGCCAAGCGATTGCCAAGGAGTGCCGTCGCCTGGGAATCCATCTACTGTTGGGCCCTGGAATGAACATTCGCCGGCATCCTTTAACGGCCCGCAACTTTGAATACTATTCGGAAGACCCCTACTTAACAGGGGACATGGCCGCAGCCATGGTTATGGGTGTGCAGAGTCAAGGGGTCGGCACTTCTCTCAAGCATTTTGCCTGCCATAATTCGGATACCAAACGAACACGGGTGGATGCTATTGTAGAGGAAAGAGCTCTGCGGGAGATCTATTTAGCGGCCTTTGAACGGGTCGTTAATCAGGCCAAGCCCACTACCGTCATGAGTGCGTACAACAAAATTAACGGGGTTCAAGCCAGCGAAGATCCCTTGCTGCTCAATCAGATTTTGCGTGAGGAATGGGGGTTCGCCGGAGCGGTGATCAGTGACTGGGGGGCGGTCAAAAATGTGGTGGAAGCCACCTTGGCGGGGCTTGATTTGCAAATGCCGCTTTCCTTAAGCTCGTCAAGATTTTTGGAAGAGGCCGTTCAAAAAGGCGACATCGCCGAAGAGTGGCTTAACCGCCGGGTGAAGCATATTCTACAGCTTGTATTCAGTCTGACGGAAAAAGCGGAACCAAAGGCCGAGTTCGATTTTGTTCAGCATCACCGGATCGCACAGCGAGCCGCAGAGGAATCCATTGTTTTATTGAAAAACGGGCGGCAATTACTGCCACTATCCTCTGAGAAAATCAAGAAAATTGCGGTCGTCGGCAAATTGGCGGTTGAACCGATATATCAAGGAACAGGTTGCGCCGTCGTGAATGCGCAGCTGGTGGATATACCGCTGGATAGCATACGCAGCCTGTGCCAAGGTACAATCGAGGTTGCTTATGCTCCCGGATATAACAGCGACGGCTCTACAAATCAGGCTTTGTTGCAGGAGGCCGGGCTTCTGGCCCGCGAAGCGGATGTTGTTTTGATTTTCGCCGGAGCCTTTATGCCCGAAGAAAGTGATGATTACAACCGGAAGGATATGAATATCGAATCGGGTCATGAACAATTGATTGAAACGGTCTGTGCCGTAAATCGAAACTCGGTTCTGATTCTGGCTAACGGAGAGTCGGTTTCGATGCCTTGGACCGATCAGGCTAGCGTTGTGCTGGAGACCTGGTTTGGCGGGGAAGGCATGGGAGCGGCACTTGCCAATATCCTCTTCGGCTTGGTGAATCCTTCCGGCAAACTGTCTGCCACCATTCCGGAGAAATTAAACAATACCCCTGCGTATCTGAGCTTCCCCGGCAATGAAAAGGATCTGTACTACAGTGAAGGAATCTATGTGGGTTACCGCTATTACGACAAAAAAGAAATCGCTCCGCGGTTTCCGTTTGGGCACGGCCTTTCATATACGCAATTCACGTATAGCAAGCTTACCGTATCGTCATCATCGGTTAAGCTGCCCGAAACTTTAAAAGTAACTGTAGATATTACAAATACTGGTGATGTCTACGGGAAAGAAATTATACAATTGTATCTTTCACAGCCGAAATCAAAGCTCCCTCGTCCGGTTCAAGAATTAAAGGGCTTCGCGAAAGTGGCGCTCCATTCCGGAGAGACGAAAACAGTTGAATTTGTGTTAGAAGAACGTGACTTCTCTTACTATAACCCGGAGTTCGGCCAATGGGTTGCAGACACTGCGGAATTCATCGTCCGGATCGGCGCCTCCAGCCGAGACATCCGCCTTACGAAGGCGGTTCAGGTGGAAAATTCCCGGCAATATGTCTCAAAGATCAGGACGGACAGCGGATTTACAGAACTGCTAGAGAATGCGACGGCCAAACAAATCTTTTATCAGTTTTTGATAGAAAACGGCTTGATTAATCAAGAGCAGGCAAATGAAAATCTGGATGAATTGTTAAAATGGTCGTTCTGGGGCATTCAGACATTTATGGATATGAATTCGGGGGGAACGATTACTTATGAGAAAATGGAGGAAGTAGTTACCAGAATAAATGATGCTTTAGAGAAGGCACAGTAGCAATCCTAATTCGTTTGATGCATACCAGACAGCAGGGCTCTTTCGTGAGTCCTGCTATTCGCGTTGTCCGCAGGAGTGGAGAATCACAGTGAAATCGCTTGAATTACAAATTGCCTATTTCATCAGGGCTGTGTCCATCCCGGCCGATTTGACTCAAGTCTTGGCTCCCCGAAAACTGGCGGAAACGGCGGCAAGTCTCGGCTTAACCGTAGTTATCCTCATTTAATAATGCCGGCTCGGGAACGTTGGGAACGTTTGATCAGATTACAGTGTCGCGTATCCCCCAGGAAATCTAGCTTAATGCCACCGCTCTGACAGACCTGATACATCGGTTCATGGGTCCTATGCTCCGGCGGAAAAGCGGGCTGATTATCAATGTCGCTTCCATGACCGCCTTTCAACCGGTACCTTTCATGGCTGTCTATAGAGCGGCGAAGGCTTATGTGCTGTCTTTTACCGAAGCGTTATGGGAGGAAAATCACGGCAATGGAGTACAGGTTCTGGCTCTGTGTCCCGGTGAGACCCAAAGCTCCTTTCACGCCACATCCGGCTCGGACAGTCTTAACGAATGGAACTGATCGAAGTGGTTAATGCCGCATTCGAGGGTTTTGCGAACACACCCATAATTTTATGGAATATATGGGTTATTTAGGAAAATGGAAATCCTTCTACTATCCGCAGCTCATCATATTGAACACAAATCTCCACATTTCCTTCGGCGGCAAGTCCGGCTTGTATATTATAATTATCAAAAAAAATCAAAGGGGGCTGTTCCCATGAATGAAGAAACCGCATCTCCAAAATACACCAACCTGCTAATCCATGAGAAGAGCCCTTATCTGCTCCAGCACACGCACAATCCGGTGGATTGGATACCTTGGGGCAAGGAAGCTTTCGAGAAGGCCAAAACGGAGAACAAGCTCGTATTCGTATCGATCGGCTATTCCACCTGTCACTGGTGAGGTGCTCGTAAAAATAATAATTAATATGTTTCTGATATTAGGATTGTTCGAGGATTTTTTTATAAATAAGAATGGAATTAGAAACCGTTATATTCTGCTATTTAATAATTATTTGCAATAAGTATATTTTTCTTGTAATATGAAGGAAACAAGGATGAAATATGCAATCAAATAATTCATGAAATATATATTTCATGAAAAAATAGGGCGGCACATGAATAGAAATTTTAATAGTTCTTTTATTTACAAAGTGAGATTAGAGTTTCAAGAATTTTTAAGAATGAAAGAGAGGGCAATCAATGAACAGACAAAAAAAAGATATCTAAGCGATTTTGATTTTTACATGAACTACTACATTTTAGATAAAGTTATGATTGATGATTATTTCAATATATTTAATGATTTGAAGCTAAGGCATTACTTTAGCAGACGTAAAAGTTCAACTGCTAGAGCAACTATAGTGAATATGGTTGATTTTTTTTATAGTAACCTTAAATTGACTTCCGGTCAAAATCTGAGTATTAAAAAGGAACTAAGTAAGTATGGCAAAGAAACAAATGAAGAAGTGGATTTCCTCACTAACTTAGACATAAATTTTATTTTCAGTAGTGCTGTTGAATACAGATTTATGGAGAGAGATAAAGAAGCTAAACTTGTTGCTCCTGTTATTTGGTCATTGGCATATCATCAAGTTTTTGAACAAAATCATATTCTTAAATTAAAGACAACAGATCTGAATTTAATTACAGGAGAAATAAGAAATCTAAGATCAGATAATGATAGCCTAATATTAAAGTGGATGACCTTAGAAGAAAAGAGCAAGGAAATACTATCAGAGTATATTGATTATAGAAATACTATGCAGATAAAAAGTGATAAATTACTAATAATTGAAGGGAAAGAAGCTAACAATATCACGATAAATAAAATGTTAAATATTTTAAATAATAGAATTGAAAATAGCAATAAAATTTCTACTAAGGTTCACGTACAGAAACTTAACCGTACCAGAATATATCACTCATTACTTGATACAAACGGACAAAGTACAATTGATTTTCTACGCTTAATAGGTCTTAAAAAGAATACACAATTTGATAATGCTTTAAAACAATATTTAACAGATCTTAATACTTACTAAAAGCATAACAAGGATGGCAAAATAACTTCTGAATAACATTGTATTCATGCTGAAGAATCGATTGGTCCCTTGATCTGCAGAAGCTAAGAGGGTCTGTCAAGATTTTTGTGTAAACTCATTTCAAGCAATCCCCTCGGGGGGATTCGGCGATTCTAGCGTAAGTGGTTACCAACAAGTTCTGGAAAGAATACGGAAAGCTGGAGGAGAATTTGTCCCCAGTTCTGCACAGGCCCCGTCCATTTACGGGTGACATCCATCGTCGCCAGATACAGCATTTTGAGCAGCACTTCATCGGTCGGAAAGATGCTTTTGCCCTTGGTCACTTTCCGAAGTTGCCGATGGTAACTCTCAATCATATTCGTGGTGTAGATGAGTTAGCGGATCTCTGGCGGGTACTTGAAAAAGGTTGATAGCTCTTCCCAGTTGTTCCGCCAGGACCGGATAATGAGCGGATACATGCCACCCCAGACTTCCTCGAAGCGATCCAATTCAAACTAAACGGAGATAAAACATAAAACTGTTTTTGTATCTACTACATACATCTAGTTGTTGATTCACAAAAACATGCTATGGATGGGATGTTCTTGTGAATCAATTGTTATTAAAGCTTCCGCAGGGAGGCTGTAGAGGTTTATTGATTGGAGGAAACTTATGACAACACTGAGCAGAAGAATAAATCTCTCATGAAAAAGAGTTCAAATACGCCCTCAATCTTTCCCATCCTTCGGTTTCATCATTGGAAGCTATTCGAAATAGATGAAATTCCGCGTAGCTACATAATCTGTCTTTTTTCTTATCATTTTCGATTGTCTTAGCATCCCGCCTATGGTACTCGCCATCATATTCAATGGAACATATCGGCTGAAGTGATTCTTTTTCATATATGACAAAGTCCATGTGGCTGGTGAAGTAATATGATTTTAGTGTACTGTCCAGCTCGAAATTGATGGATAATACATCCTTGATAGGTACTTTTGGAAAGACAAGTAACGGCATGCCGCCAAGGAAAATTTGTAGTTTATTAAAGATCATCCGTTCTCCCTGATGCATAAGTGCTTTGCGGCTCTCTTGTTGAATGATTCGGTTGAACTCTATGGACAATTCAATTGCGGGATTATGAAAATTTTTGGCTTCTATGGTGTTGATGTAATGACTTAATTGGGTCAGATAGCCTTGACCGTTGTCTATCTCCGCTAAATTACCCACGAGAATAAAAT
This sequence comes from Paenibacillus durus ATCC 35681, assembly GCF_000993825.1. Classification (NCBI taxonomy): domain Bacteria; kingdom Bacillati; phylum Bacillota; class Bacilli; order Caryophanales; family Paenibacillaceae; genus Paenibacillus; species Paenibacillus durus. Next base: position 2,707,166 of record NZ_CP011114.1, on the reverse strand, counting down.
AATCCAGCGCCCGGGTCAGGGCAACATTGATTAACCGGTAGCTCTTTTGCACAAAATCAATCTGAAATGCAGTAGAGCCGTTAGAAATGACGGTAGTGAATACAATGGCTCGACATTCTCCGCCTTGAAACGTATGGACCGAGCCCACCTTAATATTGGGATTATTTCGGAAGACTTCAATCAGTTTCTTCTTTTGTGCGTCAAATGGTGTAACAATACCGATTTGGGTAATACCATTGCTTTCAAGCTTGGATACAATGGATATGACTTCGTTTAATTCCTGTTCATTAAACTTTCCATAAGCAGTTCCATACACATTTTTCGAGAAAATTCCGGTGTGATAAGGCATACGTTCAGGTTCTTGGCGCATTATCCTTAAGCGTCCCCGATAAAAATGCCGGTTGCTAAATGAGGCAATGGACGGAATGCAACGATAATGATAACTTAACAAATGTATACCATGGTCGGTATACTGGCATGCATGCTCGGCTCTTTCAAAAGCGGAAACGTTACGAAAGCAGTAGAGCGATCGCTCAATACCGTTGGCGAATCTGCCGAATAAAGCATCGCTAAGCGAATCTTCCAACGAAACGATGTGACTCAGTTGATGAATATCACCAAAAAAGCAAGCTCTCCTTGAAGATTGTAATAGGGAAAATACGCTTGGTATGGAGCATTGAGATGATTCATCGATTATAGCCAGGTCTACTGCTGTTCCCTGAGGAATACATCTGCGAGCGGATAAACTGCTGACCAGAAGAACGGGAAAAAGTTTGACAAAAGAAGCAAAGGCCGAGGCCGATTGGCGAATTCTCCCGTCATTTTCGAGCTCAGTGAGAAGTCTTTTTATATTATTCATTTCTTTTGCGTTTTCTAAAACAGGCTTGGCATTATGTAACCATCGTGTGCGAACGATCATCAGATCGATTTTGTTTTTCTCATCATACAAGACTTTTAAGGAGTAAGGTTGTTCTTTTTGCTTATGTAGCAATTGCGACAGCGTGGTTTTGTACTGCTCAAGACGATTCTCAAGATTTATGACTTTTACAATCTCCTCGCAAAGAGCAAGAGACTCTGTAGGTGTCGCGGTATCAATAAACTCCCATAAACCTGAGGCTTCCATGGACGTAAGGTACTTTTGAATGCACCTTTTCCTATAAGCCTTGACCTTCCCGGCAATAAACATTCGGAATTTACGGAAAATATCGTTACCGAATAACTGAATTGGCTTGTCTACAATCTCGCGAAGCCGTTGTTCAACTCGTTCATCGGCTATAGAAAGTTCTATAAAGTTGTTTTTAAGGTAGGTTAGATGATTCAATCGCAATCGGTCGTTTAAAATGTCAATCAGGTTTTGAAGCTGGCCTATTGTATTTCTCAAGTCAATAATTTGTTGCTCTATGCTTTCGGCTGCATGAATTTGCTCCATGATTTGGCGACTTCTTACGATATACGCATCAAAGGATTTTTCGGGGAGTAGGTTTGGAAGTTCTTGCTTCATTTGTGCAATCGCATTTCGTATCTTGGATATTTCAGATTTGTTGAGAGAACTACTTCCTAAACGGATAAATCCGAAAAATTGCCGGCTTATGCCTTTCTCTTCTATTTTCTCAACAATATTGTCAACCGCCTGATTATTTGTGCTTGCCACGACACATGTCTCCAAACGATAAATTTGATTGGCTATCAAATTCAAAATCGTTTGAGTCTTGCCTGTACCCGGCGGACCTTTGATTATATTAATTGTATTTTGAATATCTGAAATGGCAATGTTTTGAGGATAATTGCTGGGAACGATATGCAGCGGTTCTGGATGAATGTCCTGAGAGGGCAAGGCGAAGCTATTAGTAAGGAAGCTGGTTAGCACTGCACTTGGTTGAACTTTGTGTTTCAAAAGGTCCTCTATCTCTTTAACAATAAGATAATTGCTGTTAGTAGTATTTTCTGCTTGTACGATAACATAGCTTCTGATTAAATCTTTCATTTCGTAGTCAGTGTGGGCTAAAAGATTGTCCAAGTTCTCTTCATTCGACACAAAGGTTAAGGGCGACGCGGAAAATTGCTCCTTTAGCTTGTTTATCTCTTCAAGAAAGATCTGGTCGGACAAAGAGGTGAACAATTCTTGGTGAAATCCGAATTGATCCGCTTTAAATATATTCCGATCTGACAGAAAGTTTGAATTCCCCCACAAAAAAAGCGGCAAGTATATAGTTCCATGTTTTTTTCTTTTTTTCAGGAGAGGATAACCAAATAAGATTGTATGATTTTTTTTCAACCGAATGCTCATTGCTTGATAACGTTCAGCGATTTTTTCGGGCTCGATCGGGTTAATTAGGCAGCGAGCTAACATGTCTTGGCTTAACTCGGTTGAATAGTAGCTTTCGTATTTGAGACATTCCAAATAATATTGAAGCAGATTTTTCGTAAGCAAATGCCTGTCCTCCAGATAAATGTGAAAAATCAATGTTAAAAAGTGTATGTAGGGAAACGCCTCTCCATTTTATACCACATGAATCTGGCATAGCTATAAAGAAAGTTGTTGCGCTATATTAAAGGTGTAGAATGAAAAGTACTATACCAACTTGCTTCAATAGAGCTTCCTGATTTTGCATTTGGAAAAGAGAGCGTCACCTGTAAGCTACTATAAAGATTTTGAAACCGCTTAGACGGTATTCCTTATATTTTGATGGAAACTTATGTAGCATTTAAAGCCAGATTTCTAAACACAATCTTCACATTTCCTTCGGCGGCACGTTCGGCTTGTATATTATAATTATCAAAAAAAACCAAAGGGGGCTGTTCCCATGAACGAAGAAACCGCATCTCCAAAATACACCAACCGGCTAATCCATGAGAAGAGTCCTTATCTGCTCCAGCACGCGCACAATCCGGTGGATTGGATGCCTTGGGGCGAGGAAGCTTTCGAGAAGGCCAAAGCGGAGAACAAGCCCGTATTCGTATCCATCGGCTATTCGACCTGTCACTGGTGTCATGTGATGGAAGAAGAATCTTTTGACGATGAAGAGGTTGCAGAGCTTCTTAACGGTAATTACGTGGCGATCAAGGTGGATCGCGAGGAACGGCCGGACATCGACGCCCTGTATATGTCGGTCTGTCAGGCAATGACTGGCGGGGGAGGCTGGCCTCTGAATGTGCTGCTGACGCCGGAGAAAAAGCCGTTTTATGCCGGAACGTATTTTCCGAAGCGGCGGATGATGGGGCAGGTCGGACTCATGGAGGTTCTGGAGCAGGTCCGGGCCAAATGGGAAACGGACAGTGCGAAGCTCCACCAGCTTGGCGACGAACTGCTCTCCGAGCTTCAGGCCGCAGCTGCCAAGAACAGCGTCGAACAAGATGTTGAATTGTCGGAAGATCTGCTGCATCATGCCTTCCGGTTGTACACCGCGATATTTGATGATGTGAACGGGGGTTTTGGACAAGCTCCCAAATTCCCGACGCCGCATAATTTGTCCTTTCTGCTTGCATACAGCCAGAAGTATGACAATGCAGAGGCGCTGCGCATGGTCGAGAAGACGCTGGAATCGATGTACAAGGGCGGTATTTACGACCATATCGGATTTGGATTTGCGCGCTACTCCACCGATGAGCAGTGGCTGGTGCCGCATTTTGAGAAAATGCTCTTCGATAACGCGCTGCTCGCCTCCGCTTATGTGGAAGCATACCAAATTACGGAGAAGCCGCTGTATGCGGAGGTTGCGGAGAGCATATTCGCATACGTATTACGTGAATTGACCTCACCTGAGGGCGCGTTCTATTCGGCGGAAGATGCTGATTCGGATGGCGAGGAGGGCGCTTTCTATATTTTCAGCACGGAAGAGGTCGAGGAAGCGCTGGGGCCTGAAGATATGCAGTCCTATTGTAGCCTCTACGGAATAACGGAGGAGGGTATTTCCCGTGGATACAGCATCCCGAATCTACTAGACGGACTGCCGGAAGACATCGCGGAAAAGCTGAGCACGACCCCTCAGGCTCTACGCACCCGGATAGAGGAATGGCGGGAAAAGATGTTCGCCTACAGAGAGAAGCGCGTGCGTCCTTCCAAGGACGACAAGGTGTTGACCTCGTGGAACAGCCTGATGATTACGGCACTGGCGAAGGGGGCCAAAGCGTTCCAAAAGCCCAAATACGCCAAGGCTGCCGAAGCGGCGGCGAATTTCCTCTGGAACTATCTGCGCCGCGAGGATGGCCGGCTGCTGGCAAGATACCGCGACGGCGAAGCCGCTCATCTCGGATATGTGGACGATTATGCTTTTCTGATGTGGGGGCTGACCGAGCTGTATGAGGCTACGGGATCAGCGGTTTATCTGGAACGGGCGCTTCAGCTTAAAAACGGGCTGCTGGATCTGTTCCAAGACGAAGAGGAAGGCGGATTTTACTTTACGGGCAAGGATGCGGAGCAGCTTCCGATTCGCTCGAAGGAGCTGTATGACGGCGCGATGCCGTCCGGCAATTCCGTGGCGGTGAAGGTACTGTGGAAGCTCGCCGTAATTACCCAGGATGTTAAGCTCAAGGGCGTTGCCGAGCGGACGGCGGCGGTACTGGGCAAGGCCGCGATGAAATATCCCGCCAGCTACGCCATGTTCCTGCAGGGGCTGTTAACCATGTCAGGCGGCAAGGAATGGGTATTGTCCGGTAAAAAAGAAGACCCTGCCCTGAACGAGATGATTTCCCTTGCGCAGCGTGCCTACATGCCGGATGCTTCACTGCTCATTCACTGGGAAGATACGGTGGACGAGTTGGCTGCTCTGCTGCCGCATCTGAAGGACAAGCCGGCAATTGGCGGGAACGCGACCGCGTATGTCTGCCGTGATTTTGCCTGCCAAGAGCCGATTACGAGCCTGGAGGCGGTGCGTAAGCTTTTGCTGAAGGAAGAGACGGAGAAGAAATAACCGGAATGTAAAAGCGGAAAGGGAGCTGCGGCTCCCTTTTTTCAAAATATAAGAATTTATAAGCAGAGGGGTTATCAAATAGGGGCAGCACCCCGGGATAGGCGAATGCATACACTAAAGCAAAATCCAACTGACGAAAGGTATGAGATTATGTCAACCTATTCCGGACCGCAAACCCTGGTTTATCAAGCTGATCCCACCTCGCTCCACCATGTCAAAAAAGTGCGTGAATCGATGCATGGCGCTTTAAAGCCTCACATTAACAAGAGAGTAAGAGTTCATACCATCGACGGGGTGACCCACGAGGGGATGATCTCGGGTATCGATGAGGGTCATCTCTATCTAACTGTACCGGCGTCTGGCCCCACGATGCGAGGATTTTTCAATCCGTTTTTTCCGCCTTTTCCTTACGCGGTCAGTCCGGTCGGGAGCGCCATTTTGCCGCTGGTGCTGTACAATTTGCTGGCTATTTCGCTGCTCTAAATTGCATAACACAAAAAGAGCGCCCGGCAGCCGGAAGGGCTGTCGAACGCTCTTTTTTACGAGGATAACCAAAAAAAGACAGACGCAGGAAAATTCCCTATCTGCCTTTCAACCTATCTATACTTACTTAAACATTGACGACGGCCGTAATCTCTTCGTCCAGTTCCAGTCTTACATCCTCGCGGTAAGCGCGGATATTGTACTCGGAATGAAGATAGCGCAGAATCGCTTCAATCATATTGCTTTCGACGAGATACTGGCTTCGGCCCTGTATCCACACTTCGGCGGTATAGCCGGTCTCTTCGTCCCAACTGAGTTCCACCTGCACATCCGTTACCTTAACGCTCTTGCGCTCGGCCAGGTGGAGGCAGATAGCGTTGATAATTTCATCCATGCTGAGGACGGTAATGGACATTAGTAACGTCCACCCCGTTCGTCAAACTTGCGGCGCTCTTGTCTGCGGCGGAAGAAGGAAAGGACGAGCATAACGATCAGATAGATCGCCAGCATATTAACCGCAAAGCCGAGGATGTTACCAAAAGCGCCCATGCCGCCGAACAAGCCGCCGAACAGCAGACCCGCCAGACCGCCGATCATCATCCCTTTCATAAAGCTGCCGCCGCTGAAAAATCCGCGTTTAGCCGTGCCTGCCGTCATTCCGGCTGTTGTTCCCTTGGTGCTGTCGCTTTTATTTACATTGCTTTGAGTCGATTTATTCGGCGTTGTCGTGTAACTCCGCTGACCCGATTTGAAACCGCCGCCTCCGCGCCGCGCATCCGCATAATCCGGAGCTGTAGCCGCGAAGAAGAGGGTAAAGGCCATAACAATCATCATTGCGCTTTTTAAAAATTTCATGAATAAAACAGACCTCCTAAAAGTTTTGATAGCATAAGCTTCCTGAACGACTTCGCAAAACTTGCTTCGAAAGCAAACGCTAAGTTTTGTGTGCCTACCCGGTAATACGGAGACTTCTTCTAATGGTTCCATTTTTCTATTCTTATTTTTTAAATAAAAAATATTCAAAAAAAGGAATCTCATCATCTATCCTTCCAGGGAGGTAAAGAAATGCCGCCATCTGAAATGTTTGATATTTTCGACGAAAAGATGATCCGGATCGGAAGCGACAGCCGGGAAAATGCGCATGCCAAAGGGCTGTGGCATCAAACGTTCCATTGCTGGGTCGTCCATCCCTCGAAGAATGAAGGCGGAAGTCTCCTGTTTCAGCTGCGGCACAGGAACAAGGATACGTTTCCGGGACTGCTGGATACTTCATGCGCGGGACATCTTCAGGCCGGAGAAACGGTGGAAGACGGAGTCCGGGAACTGCGGGAGGAACTCGGGCTGAATGTACCGTTCGAAGAGCTGGTCTATTGCGGAACGGTTGCTGAGGAGAGTATTCCATCAGACGGACTGATCGACAGGGAGTTTAGCCATGTGTTTCTTTATACTTGCGATCAGGAATTGGAGCGATACTGCTTCCAGCGGGATGAAATTTCCGGGCTGTTCTTCGTAGACATTCCGAAATTCCGGCAGCTGGTTGGAGGAGAAATAGAAGCTCTTCAGATCGAGGGGATTGTCTGGGATGAGCAGGCGCAGCTTGCGAGACCGGAGCAAAGGGTGGTGAGTCTGGGGGATTTTACACCGAACACGGATGAATATTACCGGATGCTGTTCGAGCATTTATAATTGGGGACGGCAGACTCCGGCAGAAAGAAAAAGGCGCGGGTACTGTACCCGCGCAAAAGCAGTTTTGAGAGATGTCAAATACTGGTGTACCCATCCGAGACAAGCTCCAGTGCACCGGTAGCCGGATCCATAATCATGCCGTGAACGGGAACACCCGGGGGGAGCAGCGGGTGATGCTTAATCAGCTCCACAGTTTGAATTACCCCTTCCTCAATGCTGTCAAACCCTTTAAGCCACTTGTTAAGCTTAATTCCCGCATTTTCCAAAGTAGACAGAACCTCATCCGAAATCCCGCGCTCTTTGATCGATTGAATCATATGTTCGGCGTTCAGCGACGCCATACCGCAGCCGTGATGGCCGACGACGATGACCTCATCTGCGCTGAGCTCATACAGGGCAACCATCACACTGCGCATGACGCTTCCGAAGGGCTGGGAAATGACGGCTCCGGCATTTTTAATGATTTTGATGTCACCGTTCTTGAAATTCATCGCTTTCGGCAGCAGCTCCACAAGCCGCGTGTCCATGCAGGTGATGATGAGCAGCTTTTTATTGGGAAACCGGCTTGTCAGATAGGTTTCGTATTCTTTATTTTCCACAAATTTTTCGTTGAATTTCAAAATATCGGAGACTTGACTCATAATGGGCGGAACCTCCTAAGGTTATTTATGAACGGGAAGGAACTTCGCAGACGGAAGCCGGTTCAGGCCGAGTCCCCTCTAGGCCCCGCATATCGCGTACCAAAATATTTTGTCCATAAAGCTGTGAATCGCTGCTAAGTTTAAAGGAAGATGTGTTCTCATCGGCGTCCAGCTTCAATTGTTCCTCATAAAAAATCTCATGCTGGTTTCCGACGACTACAGGCAGACCGTCCGCTTCGACAGGCAAGTCCCCGGTATCCGGCTTGTCCAAGATCAGCAGCACATTGATGCCGTCGCATCCGCAGTCAACCGTATCGTAAAAGAGCTTGAATGTTCCCGGCTGGCTGCCCAGGCGTTCCTTCAGTCTCTGTAGAGCAAGCGGCGTCACATGAATTTTCATTATAGTTCACGCTCCTTTTTACTGTATCACAACGTAAGCGGTGGAACGATTCTTCAAATCTCAGATAATCCGCTTCGAAGTTGATTATACGCACTTAAAAAAGTATCATCAAGAGTAGCTTCGAAATTACGGAAAGCCGGTGACATGAATGGAACAACAATTACAGGCGGAATGGAATGCCTTCAGCATTTTATTAGCTAAAATCAGCGGGTACCGAGAGGCAATCGGTCTGCTGCATTGGGATCTGCGGACGGGTGCGCCCCGCAAGGGAGTGGAAGTCCGGTCGAAGACGATCGGCATGCTGAGCGGAGAGCTGTTCAAGCTGGAAACTTCGCCAGAGATGGGGCGGTTCACGGAATATTTTAGCAGACCGGAGGTGGTGAGCCAGCTAACTGACGTGCAAAAGAAAATCGTCAAGGATTGCCGGAAGGAGTACGAGCGCAGCAAGAGCATTCCCCCGGAAAAATACGAGGAATACGCCGTGCTGGCCGCCCAGTCGGAGACGATGTGGGAATCAGCCAAGGAAAATAACGACTTTGCTTCCTTTGAACCTATGCTCAGCCGGATCGTCGCCTTCAAACAAGAATTCATCGATTATTGGGGCGTGAAAGGTACGCGTTATGACACGCTGCTGGATATGTATGAGCCTGACCTGACGGTAGAGAAGCTCGACGGGATCTTTAACCGCCTGCGCAGCCGCCTTGTGCCATTGGCCGAGCAAATCGCGGCTTCGCCATTCAAGCCTGATGCGGACTTTCTAAAAGGAACTTTCGGCAAAGAAGAGCAAGAAAAGTTCGGACTCTTTATTTTGCAGCAGATGGGCTATGACTTTGAAGCGGGACGGTTGGACGAGAGTGTGCATCCTTTCGCCACGGGACTGAATCCGGGGGATGTCCGTATTACGACGAATTACTTGCAGGATAACGTGACCAGCTCCATTTTCAGTTCTCTGCACGAAGGCGGACATGCGCTGTATGAGCAAAATATTGACAAGGCCCTTGTCGGCACGCCGCTTGCGCAGGGCGCATCGATGGGCATTCACGAATCCCAATCAAGACTATGGGAAAACATGATCGGCCGCAGCCGTGCGTTCTGGGAACGGTATTACGGAGATTTGCAGCAGTATTTTCCGGGAACCTTCAAGGATGTGAAGGCGGAGGACTTCTACCGGGCGATTAACCGGGTGGAGAATTCGCTGATCCGCATTGAGGCTGACGAGCTGACCTATAATCTGCATATCATTATCCGCTATGAGATCGAGAAGCTTATTTTTAATGAAGGGCTCACCGTCAAGGAGCTGCCGGAGGTATGGAATACGAAGTACCGGGAGTATCTTGGCATCACGCCGCCGAGCGACAGCTTGGGCGTACTGCAGGACGTACATTGGTCGGGCGGGGACTTCGGTTATTTCGCTTCATATTCGCTGGGCAATATGTATGCGGCGCAATTTCTGCATACGATCCGTAAAGAGCTGCCGGAGTTCGACTCCCTGGTGTCTTCGGGAAATCTGCTGCCGATCAAGGAATGGCTCACGGACAAAATTTACCGCTACGGCATGAGCCAGACACCATCGCAAATTATCGAACGGGTTACCGGCGAACCGCTGAATCCCGATTATCTCGCGGATTACCTGGAAGCAAAATATCGTGAAATCTATCGTTTGGAACAGCCTGAATAGCCCGGACGTATAGTGGATTATCATTTGCCAAAGGAATATAATAGAAGAAAAACGCGAACGGAAGGAGACGGGATATGGCAAATACCTACACTTACAGTCGCAGGGAAGAAGTCGCGAACGCGATAACGCATGGCATTGGAGCCGTACTCAGCGTGGCCGCGCTTGTCCTGCTCATTGTATTTTCGAGTATGTGGGGAACGGCCTGGCATGTCGTCAGCTTCTCCATCTATGGAACCACAATGCTGCTGCTGTATTTAAACTCGACGATCGTACATAGCCTAAAGGAAGGCAAGCTAAAGGATCTGTTTGAGTTCTTCGACCACTCCTCTATTTATTTGTTTATTGCAGGGACGTATACGCCTTTCTTGCTGGTTGCCATTCGCGGTACGCTGGGCTGGAGCTTGTTCGGCGTTATTTGGGGCATCGCCTTCTTCGGGGTTCTGTTCAAAGCCTTTTTTACGAAAAAGTTTTTGTTCATGTCGACGATTTTCTATATCGCTATGGGCTGGCTGATCGTAATTGCCTGGGCGCCGCTTACGGCTGCCGTGGCAGAGGGCGGAATGGCTCTGCTGATGGCGGGAGGCATTCTGTACACCCTTGGCACCATTTTCTATGTATGGCGGGCCTTTCCTTACCACCATGCCGTCTGGCATGTATTCGTGCTGCTGGGCAGCGTGACGCATTTCTTCGCGGTTCTGCTGTATCTGCTGCCGATCCGCTGACGTCCGGTGTTTTGGCACATTTGTTCGGATAAAAACAAAGAAAAAGATGACAAGCAAAAGTGCTTGACATCTTTCTTTGTTTTCGGTATTATAAGGAACGTTGAAATGGTGTAAAGTGTTTTTCCTTGACGAAGGGAGTGCCCTTGATGAGTGAGGGTAACCGGCTAGAGAAAACCAACCGAATTAACTTATTGTTCGCATTTTACGAGCCGCTGCTTACCGATAAGCAGCAGACGTTTTTGAAATATTATTTCCATGACGACTTCTCGCTTGGAGAAATCGCCGCGGAATTCGAGATCAGCCGCCAGGCCGTTTACGAGCATATCAAGCGCGCCGAGCAGGTGCTGGAGAACTATGAGAATAAGCTGGGGTTATTGGCGAAGCATGAGAGCCGTACCCGGTATTTTGAAGAATTGCGCAGACTGCCGCAGGATGGAGCGCTGCTTGAGCCGTACAAACGGCGGTTTGTGGATATTGTGGATTCTTTGGAGAAGCTGGAGTAGCTGAAGGGAGAAGCAGCCTATGGCATTTGAAGGATTAACCGGAAGACTGCAGAGCGTGTTCAGCAAGCTGCGCGGCAAAGGCAAGGTGTCCGAGGATGATGTGAACGAGGCTATGCGCGAGGTGCGCCTTGCGCTGCTCGAAGCGGATGTTAACTTTAAGGTCGTTAAGGACTTTGTAGCGAAGGTGAAGGAGAAGGCCATCGGTACAGAAGTGATGTCGAGCTTCACACCGGGCATGGTGATCATCGACATCGTGAACAAGGAATTGACGGAGCTGATGGGCGGAAGCCAGGCGAAGCTGGCCAAGGCGAATAAGCCTCCGACTGTCATTATGATGGCGGGTCTTCAGGGCGCCGGTAAGACGACGACCTCCGGCAAGCTGGCTAAGCTGCTGCAAAAAGGAAATCATCGTCCGCTGCTCGTGGCCGGCGACATCTACCGTCCCGCTGCGATCAAGCAGCTTCAGGTGCTCGGAGAGCAGATCAAGGCGCCGGTGTTCACACTGGGCGACAAGACGAGCCCGGTGGAGATCGCCAAGCAGGGCCTGCAGCATGCCAAGGACAATAATCTCGATTATGTCATTATTGATACCGCCGGCCGCCTGCATATTGATGAAGACCTCATGGAAGAGCTGAAGCAGATTCATGCGGCCGTGAATCCGGATGAAGTGCTGCTCGTGGTCGACGCCATGACCGGTCAGGACGCCGTGAACGTGGCCGATAGCTTTAATAAGCAGCTTGAGCTGACCGGCGTCGTGTTAACGAAGCTTGACGGCGATACCCGCGGCGGCGCCGCCTTGTCCGTTAAGGCTGTAACCGGCTGCCCGATCAAGTTCGCCGCTCTCGGCGAGAAGATTGACGCGCTGGAGCCGTTCCATCCGGAGCGGATGGCTTCGCGGATTCTCGGCATGGGCGACATGCTGTCGCTGATCGAGAAGGCGCAGGCCAACATCGACGCCGACAAGGCAAAGGAAATGGAACGTAAGATGCGCAATGCGGAGTTTACGTTCGACGATTTCCTGGAGCAAATGGATCAGGTCAAGAAGCTCGGCCCGATTGACCAGATCCTCGACATGCTCCCGGGCATGAATAAAGCCAAGGGCATGAAGGATTTGAAGGTTGACGACAAGCAGATGGGCCGCGTCGAAGCGATCGTGCATTCGATGACGAAGCAGGAGAAGAGCCAGCCCGAGATCATCAACCACAACCGCCGCAAGCGCATCGCCGCCGGCAGCGGCACCTCGCTCGCCGAGGTGAACCGGCTCATCAAGCAGTTCGATGAGATGCGCCGGATGATGAAGCAGTTCTCCGGCATGATGGGCGGAATGGGCGGAGGCAAAGCCTCCAAGAAGAATGCCATGAAGCAGCTCAAAGCGCTCGGCGGCAAAGGCATGAAGTTCCCTTTCCGCTAAATCGATTTGTTTGGATCAACCATTGTACAACATAGGTTGATCAGGCCTTTAATGTTTAATCTTTTACTGTGATTAACCATTGTATAACATAGGTTGATCAACTCTCTTTAATCTTTGGCAGTTAGCTTATGGGGTTCAACCCGTGACTAGATAGATCAACAGTCAAGCGTGTCCCGTCAGGGACGAAAAGCGATCATTACCCCAACCATCCAAGGTCCCGCCAATCCCAACGCCAACGCTAATTGCCATTAGCGGGTGTCCAGAGGGCGGCAGCCCTTGGGGCCCTCCCTTGGAAGGGAGGGTTTGGGAGGGATCGAAACTCTTTGAAGGAGGTGAATTTCGTGGCAGTACGTATTCGTCTGAAACGTATGGGTGCTCATAAAGCGCCTTTCTATCGTGTAGTGGTTTCCGATTCCCGGTCTCCTCGTGACGGTCGTTTTATCGAGGAAATTGGTTACTATAACCCGGTTGCTCAACCGGCAGTAGTGAACATCGATGAGGAAAAAGCGCTCAAGTGGCTTCAAACCGGTGCGCAAGCATCCGACACGGTTCGCAACTTGCTGAGCAAAGCGGGTGTGTTGAAGAAGTTCCATGAGTCGAAGCAAGCGAAATAATGACTGATGATTGCGAGGGTCCTCTATGGAAGAATTAGTTGCAGTTATTGCTAAGGCTTTAGTGGATCATCCGGAAGATGTGACGGTGCGGACCGTGGAGAAGGATCATCTGATTGTATATGAATTGTCCGTTCATCCCAATGATGTGGGCAAGGTCATCGGCAAGCAGGGGCGGATCGCCAAAGCGCTCCGGACAGTCGTTACATCGGCAGCAGTCAAGAGCGATAAGCGCGTCACCGTGGATATTTTATCCTGATCGGTGACCATTCAAAGAGGGGCTGGGGATCGCTGGATTCCGGCTCCTTTTGTCTAATTAAGAGAGATAAAATGCGCCCCTGCCGAGCATAGGCTTGTTACGCCGGGGAACGTTAATCATATAAAGCTGAAGCGTTAAGGGAGTGAATGGCATGACGGAATCGCTGTTAACGGTAGGTAAGCTGGTCAATACCCACGGGATTCGCGGTGAAATCAAAATATTGTCCCGGACCGATTTTCCCGAGGTGAGGTTTGCTCCGGGGAGTAAGCTGCTGATTATTCCGGAAGATGGAAAAGGACAGCTTGAGGTCACCGTGGAGGCGGCACGCGAGCATAAGGGAATGTATATCGTGAAGCTGAAGGGCTATAACGACATCAACCAGGTGGAAAAATATAAAGGCAGCCTGATCAAAGTCACAGAGGGAGACCGGGTGGAACTGCCGGAGAACGAGTACTATTTTCACGATATTATCGGCTGTGAGGTCTATACGACTGAAGCGGAAGGCGCGCCGCTTGGTGTGATTTCCGAGATTTTGACACCGGGAGCCAATGATGTATGGGTGGTCAGACGTCCCAAAGGCCAGGATATTCTGATTCCCGTTATTGACGACGTAGTTCTTGATGTCGATGTGCCGAACAAGCGGGTGAAGATTCAGCTGATGGAAGGACTGCTGTCATGATCCGAATCGATGTGCTGACGCTTTTTCCGGAAATGTGTGAAGGCGTATTCGGGACGAGCATTTTGGGCAAGGCGCGGGAAAAAGGCATCGCCCTGCTGAATGCGGTGAATTTCCGCGACTATGCGAACAATAAGCACGGCAGCGTCGACGACACTCCATATGGCGGGGGAGGCGGCATGGTGCTCAAGCCCGAGCCGATCTTTGCTGCGGTGGAGCATCTTCTGGACAATCTGGGGGGGCGGTCAGATTCAGCGGATCAAGCGCCGGATACAGCTCAAGAGAAGAGCGCTAACCCGCGTATTATTCTTATGTGTCCGCAAGGCCGTACTTTCGATCAGCGAATCGCCGAGGAGTTGGCCAAGGAGAAGCATCTCATTTTTATTTGCGGCCATTACGAGGGCTATGACGAGCGTATCCGCGAGCATTTGGTTACGGATGAGCTGTCTATCGGCGACTATGTACTGACAGGCGGAGAACTGCCCGCCCTTACGGTTATCGATGCGGTAGTCCGCCTGCAGCCGGGAGCGCTTGGAAATGAGTCCTCTGCGGTGACCGATTCGTTCAGTACGGGGCTGCTGGAGTATCCGCATTACACGCGTCCGGCTGAGTTTCGCGGCTGGAAGGTGCCGGATATGCTGCTGAGCGGCCATCATGCCAATATCGAAGCATGGCGGAGGGAGCAGTCGCTGAAGCGGACGCTGGAGCGCAGACCCGAGCTGCTGGAGCAGGCAGAGCTTACACCGAAAGACCATAAGCTGCTGGAACGATTAAAAGCTGAATTAAATGAGACTTGCATCGGCAGCCGTAGTGAAGAAGAGAAGGCGTCTTTTTAACGAATAAGTTAAAAGACGTCTTTTTCGTTGATATGAAATGCAATTAGCCGTCATAAAAAGTTCGATAGGGCCATATATTATTAAGGTGTCATCACCTGAATTTTTGGGTAATAAAGTAAGACGCCGTAAAATATAGAAAAGGCTTAACCAGCGAAAGGATGAACTTTGAAATGACAACGAAGTCACATGAAGATTTCAAGCCGGATACGAACCCGATCCGCAAAGAGGCGGAGCCGCTCCGCACGGTCAGCGATATTATCGACTTCTACAAGAACCGAAAATCATGAAGTTCCCCATCCCTTGAAGGGCGGGAGCAAAACCTATCCAATCAACCTGCTAGGTGTCTATCGCCATCCATGCAGAGAGATATTTTCCAAGAGAACCACTTGATCTGTAAGCTTCGGCTCACGGATTGAGTGGTTCTCTGCGTTATTAGCCAAATAGATAAATGGGCAGAAATACAGAGCATTTTGCAAAATGGTGAGCAATGAAAAAAGACCGTCCGAAGACGGTCTCTCTACCCGAGGCGCTTAACTTTCATGATCCGTATCCCGCGCCACCAAAAGCCGATTCATTAGCCAATGGTCCGGGTAAGGGATACGTTCAACATGTCATTACTAATGTGAACGCACCTCCTTTCCTTGTAGGGACAGTATAGCACAGCGCATAAAAAATATCTATAAAATTCAAGGTGTTTTTAAGATATTTTTTAATAGGTGGACTGGATAATTAACTTGCAAGAGTGGGTGGAAAAGTCGTATAATAGTATTCGTCGCTGACATTTCGCATATAAATGCGTAAGGGGCACCCGTAATATTAGCAGGGTAAGCACACTAGCGGCTTACATATATCGGGGTATAGCGCAGCCTGGTAGCGCGCACCCTTGGGGTGGGTGAGGCCGTGGGTTCGAATCCCGCTACTCCGATTTTTACGGAAAACCCGCGTAACGTCAACGTTTTAAGTCCTACCTTGTTTATAAGACAAAGTAGTGGTCAGTGACAGAAACAGTTTTTACAAAAAAGACTACACTTGATGGATTTCGCATCCTGAAAGGAGTGGTCTTTTTTGTTGTTAAAATTTGCAATCAAAAGTTTTTTGGACGAAAGAAAATTGAATAATGTCTCTCCGCACACATTGGACAGATATACTCGTACTCTCGATGAGTTCCACGCTTTCTGTGTATCCGAGGAAATTGTTAACGTTGAAGAGGTAATGACTCCAACAGTAAAAAAATACTTGCTTCATTGCCAAGAGGCCAAAGGTAATGGGGTTGTTACAAAAAACTCCAAATTGAGAGTTATCAAAACTCTGTTTAATGATATGGTCACGAATGAATATATTACCGAAAAGCAAAATCCGGCCAAAAAAGTGAACTACGGAAAAGAAGATATCATTATCCCTGTATTTCAAGATTACCATATCAAACAGATGTTGAGTTACTACCGTAATCTGAAACAAAAGGACAAATCATATTATGCTTATCGAGATTATGCCTTAATCCTCTTCTTGCTGTCCACAGGCGCTCGTGTTGGAGAAGCCAGCAATATCAGATGGGATCATATTGACTTTGAAAATAAGGCGGCAATATTTTTCGGTAAATTACGTAGGCAACAAAGCGTACCTCTTGTAGACAAACTATTAGCGGAGCTTGCCGAATGGAGATTGTTTCAGGAACGGAAATTGGGGCAAAAGCCGATTTATGTATTCAGTACCGACGATAACAAGCAGTTGAGTCCTAACGGCATCAAATTGATTTTCAAACGGTTACAGGCAAAAATGAACTTTAAAGATGTGCGATTAAGTGCTCATACGTTCAGACATAGCCTTGCGTACCGATTTCTTCGGGATGGTGGAGATATAGTTTCACTTCAGCGTCTCTTGCGACATCAGAATATGGAAATTACAAGGAAATATTTATCAGCATTTGGACATGTGTTGCCTGAAATAAATGAGCGGCATAACCCTCTCAACAACTTGGATATATAGGGCGGTGATAACATGACCTACACCAATCCTAATAAAACTGTCATTAACCGTTTAAATTACTTCACGAAACAACTGAACAAATACAGTAAAGCCCGTTTTGATTATCTGCTTCGCCGTAGTGATAAAGAGCCTTGTTCCAATCGTTTCGAACGCTTACGGCTATATAAAGATTTGATGCATAAAATGATTGATCAACAAAATTACTAATTCACAAATCTAACTTAAAATAATCCAATATTTATATTTATAGGAACATACGTTTGTGTTATGATAATACTACAAATTTATTGAAGGAGTGTTTTAAAATGAATCAATTACCGGAAGTAACTTTGTTTTATGCTGCCGTACCAACTAACCAAATCAGCGAAAAGGGTAACATCATTTACAACAATTACCTTTTCGAAAGCAAGCAAGAAGCAATTGATTCCGGCAACGACTATGAAATTGCTACTTGGGATATTATCAATATGCTTGCGGATTGCGGCCACCATTTCAAGGATAAAGTTATTGTTACTCCACAAGGCAAGTTTATCTGGACTGAAATTTACGAAGAGGATTGGAGTGGTGAGCAGATTCTAAATGATTGCATGTATCGAGCTGTCGGCGCTCCGGTGGCGTTTAGTGAGGCTGTAGAGTATCACCTGTTTTGGAATAAGGGGTCTGAATTGTTAGGGATTGTGGAAGATGCTGAGGTATTCAAAGCTACGCTTCAAAATAGTAACGGGGATGTTGTTGTGATTCACTAAAACTGCCTGATGATGGCCCATTTTTGCGGAGTGGGCCGAAACATTCCTTCATCTACGGAGGAGTGTCGCGGATCTCCGCAATTGATCTTATCTGGCTATTAGTGGTAAAGTAAATAAGGTCAAGGAAAGTCAAAAATAATGGAGGCAAAAAATGAATTTAATTGAAGTTCAAAATGAAGAAGAAGCAGAATTTGTCAAAATCATCAAAAAACGATTTGAGAAAGGGAATGTAACAGAAGGAAAGGTATACGAGGTAAAAAGAATGTACTACCCTGATAATCCAGCAGGTTTTGTAAACGGCGAAGCTTACATTATTGACGATGAGGGAAAAGAATTATTTGGAGTGTTCAACACTTGTAAAACCACTCTTTTTAAAGCAGCGAAATAGTTTACTTGTCATCTTTACGTTTCTGCTCCCTTTGAATTAGAATATACAAAGAGAGTAGAAAAATATTAAACGCAAAAAATCGCTTGACCTTAACTGGTCAGCGTGATATATTTAAGAATGATATAGTCTACCCATTCACTGAGACTCTATCGTTATGGAAATAATATGAAAGGAGGTGGTTAAATCGCTTGTGGAATATTCACTAGATGGCATGGAACTTTACTTCTGTACCATTTAGCTTTACCACGTACATAATAATATCATGACGGATGTATGTTTGCAAGTTCTAAATACCTGATAAGTATAGTTATATGGTATCTAGCATCACTTCTGTATCTTCTAGCTGAATGGATATGCAGAGTAAGAAATTAGAATAACAATAAGTAAAGGGGAAATGATTTTGAAGTTACAGATTATTTGTGAGCAATGCAGAAACCAATTGGAGCTAAAACCAACAACAGTTGGAAACCACGCATATTTTACAACTCAATCTCAAGGAAAGTTTAGAGCTGAAGCTGACATTGAAATTGATCAAACAGTTTACCTTGATGATTCGGTGGTTAGTAACTTGGCACTTACAGAAGATAACGGCACAATTGCTGAAATTCTTGAAGACCAAATTATTGATATGGTGAGCACGGACAAATCACTTAATGAGCTTAGATTTACATGTTCTACCTGCGGAAATTACATAAATTTAACTGGTTTCTAATCTACTTATTTTTGAGGGGAGATAACTATCCCCTCTTCTATTATTACCTCAAGGGTGAACCAAAACCCCAAAAGAGAAGCGCAAAATGCGCAGATAAGGTGGTAATCAAAATGACGAAAATCAAAAAACAAAAATACTTGAAATCTAAAGGAGACTATCACTATATTGAACCAAACAAAAAAGTACAGATGGAATACCGTGTCAAAGCAGTGGCAGCAGCTAGATCCTAATTTCATCCCCTCTCGTAAACTCACTATTGAGCAAAACCGCGAACGTCAATGGAAGAATGTTTCATCTGACTTGGTTCCTGACGATGTTAAACAAAAATTCCAGACACTGATTGATCGATATACGCACAAGCCAAAGCTTGATTGGAACACTGGAAAGAAGATTGCAGACAAATGTTCAGCAAAAGAGCAAGAACCTCATAGCAAACCTGTTCCTCTCTACTATGTCCATCAGGTGATTAGAGGATTTTTGCAGCACGAGGCTCAGAGGAACTTAAAGACGAAGGAAGAACGTTTGCAAATTGTCGAAAGCATTTTCGATAAACATACAGCATTCGGGAGCCTTAAACCAGCTAATAGCAAAATCAGTACTACATACGATGATTACTTTGTTGATGAATTTTTTGTGGACTACATAACGAATTACCTGTATCAGTTTTTAGCAAAAGGGAACGGTAAAATTCCCTCTCAAAGTGAAGGCCTTAATTTATGGGGTCACAAGCAAAACGGTTATACATACGCCTTACACGAAATTGCTACATATCTAATAAAGACCGTGGGTAAAGAAGACGAAACGGAATACGGTTGTAAACAATACAATAAATTAGTTTCATCCTATGATGAAATCATAGGAAAATCAGACTTAGATAGTCCTGATTGGTCTATTGATGATTACATTAAACCCAAATCTGAAACCGGGTTTCAAAGAGTGGATTATTGCCACATTGAAGAAAAAAAGAGCAAACGTTATCCTTTAGCTCCATCGTGGGAAGAAATAAACGGAGAAAAAACACCTTACGTAGAAATGCTCATCGAACAGCGGGAACTGTATGATGAGACGCAACAGATTCGTTCTATTGCTGGATCGTTGCCGAGAGGAAGCAAACAGCAGCGGGAAGTCTACAAAATAGCGAACGAATTGCAATACAAATATACATTAATGTATGAGCCTAGAACTGTCAACCACAGTCCGAATAAAAACAGAGCAAATGATGATGAAACGCTGGATGTCTGCATTGACACTATATTAGATATCGTCGATTATACTAATCCCTTACATATTCATGCTTTAATTTTAAATTATCATACGCTTTGGTGTAAGTATCAATACCAAGTAGACTCCCCGCTATATACAATTCTTCGAGAATTTGAGCAAAATTCTCAGAAGATTGAATTTCGAGATCCTCTACATAAAGACATTCTGGACGCTTTTTTATATAGTTCTTCGACTGCTAAAGTAAATAGTAAAAAATTGAAAATCAGCACAGAAAAGATGAATCGAACATTGAAGAGCAGCATTTCAAAAAAGGTTGCAAAGTATTTTTCAAAACATGTCGGCTTTTAACATTTGATCACCATACTATATGGAAGGTAAAACTTCCAAGTTTATTATCATCGTTTTATTCATTATTATCCCTTCCTCGTCGGTGTTCACGCGCCGACCTATTTTTAGGGAAACTTAAAGAAATTAAATCAGAAAGGAGAAAATGAAGATGGAGTTTACAGAAGAACAGCAAGCCTATATTGACCAGTTAAAAACAACTTGGGAAACAGAAGTGCTGGCCCCTATCACTGCTGAACGTGACGAATTGCTTCAATTCAAACCAGCAGAGAAGTCGGATGCTGAGAAGGCGCTCGAACAACGTGAAGCTGAACTGTTTAAAAAGGAAATTGACATCGAGTTAAAGGCAAATAATCTCAATGATTTCTCTGACTTACTCAACGTATCAAATACTGAAGAGTTAAAGACAAAAGTTACACAGTTAACTAAGATCCTTGACGCGCGAAAGCTAAACAATAGTTTCCAGCCCAAGGGCCACAAACAAACGGATAAGTACAGCCAAGCAAAAGCACAAGGCGATACTCGTAACATGATTAAAAGTATTTTTGGTTTGAATTAAAAAAATTAAAGGAGAAATTTTATTGTTTACATCAGACAAATTTGTACAAGGACAAAACTATGATCTAAAGGAACTTCTAATTAATACCACTCCATTTAAAGCTCCGTTTACTAATCTGCTCCTCACTAAAACGGTAAAGGCAGAAGCCCCAACGATGAACTGGATTGAAACCAGCATTAACGAAGCGGCTGCGGAGACGCTTGCAGAAGGATCAGATGCACCAGCATCTGTAGACGATACGTTAGAGCCGATTAGCAACTTCACAGAATTGGTGGGAGCAACCGCTACTATCAGTAATACCGCACAAGCCGCTAACGCTGTTGGTATTTCCGATTTGTTAGCGCGAGAAATTGACAGTAAAACTAAAGCAATTAAGATGGGAATTGAAAATCGTCTAATCAATGGAATTAAAGGATATACGGCAGCAACAAAAATATATAAAACGGCTGGAATTTTAGAGCAAATACATACAGATCATAAACTTACAGATACAACTTTTACTAATGACAAATTTTTAGAAACTATTGAGAAGATTTATGATGCTGGAGCAAGTGACAATCTAATTTGTTTTCTCCCAGCGAGAATGAAGTTAAGTTTAGCCCAGTTTACAGACTTCCAATTCTTCGCAAAAGACAAGGTTGCGGGGGTTGATGTGGACATATTTATTAGTCCTTTTGGTTCTGTTCGATTCGCCCTCACGGAAAAAATCCAAAACAAATTGTTTATTGTAAATCCCGACTATCTTGAGTTAGGAGAATTAATTTCGTTTCACGGACAGGTCGAACCTGTTAGTGGATCTAAGCAATCAGTTTACCTTGAATGGCAAGGTGGAGTTAAATTGCTTAACCGTAAAGCGGCAGCAAGCTTTGAAATCGCCTAACCAATACATATCGAAGGGGAAACTCTCCCCTTCTCTATCATAAACATAAAGGCATAATAACAGAAAGGAGAATCAAAAATGAATTCGGAAGAACGCATGCAGTGGAAGCTACTTAGAATATCCAAAGGGTTAAAGTCAAAAGAAGTAGCTAAAGGAATGGGCGTAAGCCCCGCATACATAAGCCGATTTGAGACGGGAAGCTACGATTGGGATGCGGTATTGGTTAGGAAGTATAAAAATTTTATAAATGAAAATTAAAACAAATCAAATTAAAGGGAGAATGAATTAATGAGTCTATGCATTAGCGCTTCAAAGCCTTATGAACATTATTTATGTGTCGATACGGCAATTAGTTTCACTTTTAACGGTATTGTATACCGTGATGTAAAAGGTTCAGACAAAAAAATTATTATCATTGACAATGAGGCATACTTTTTCTCGGGCGATCTGGAACTGGTAACAAATTTACAGGAACGATTTAAAAAACAAACCGACAGAAGTTTTGAAAAGCTCACACAACTTGCGATCCAATTATTTGATCAATACTCTGAGGATGACGACGAATTAGCCTTTAGCAAATACGGATTTGATAAAAAAGGATTAGCGTATTGTCAGTTTACGAATAATCATCTAAATTTTAAGCCAACAGATCGATACTATGGACATAAAAACAACTCATTTGTTACATATGGGAAAAATATGAAAAAGGCTAGTGAACTACTTGATCTGAAGACTGTACACATCACTCCCGAGTATTTTATTCCAATTTACGAGGCTCTTGCTGATGAAGCCGTGGGCGGTGAGGTTATAGTTTATCATTTAACTCGTACTAAATGGGGCATGACTGAAAAAATCAAACTTAATGAACCTGATACGATTAATAAGTTGGATATTCAAAGATTAAAAAGACATTACGGATTCTACGGTCATGGAGATAGTGCGATTCCTTTTGTCAGTATGGGTGAAGGTGACGGTGTTGTAGTTAGTGCCGCTGGCAAAAATATTAGCGGTGTCGCGGAGATGTTGAAACCTAGTGGTTCGTACCAAATTATTTATCGAAGCTCTAATTATGCACATGAGCGAAGACTCCTTTTAAAAGATGAAGGAATCGAGCTTAGTGTTGAGAGTGGAGATTTGATTTTGGGGCATGATGTGGGTTCCTTTATCAAACTAAAGTCTAATGGAGATATCGAGTTGAAAGCTCAAGGGCGCATTTTCTTCAACGGACAGGAATTTTCATTCAATGATTGATGCTGAATACGATGACAAAGGTTTCTGCTGGGTAACCAATGCGGAATTAAAGGATCTACTTAAACAAAACGGCTTAGAGCCTGTTGAATCCGGGGATAGTAGTAATAACAACTTTATGTATTGGAAATATCAAACAAAATTATCGAGTGAACAGCTTAAGGGTGATTTTGATTCGAAATTAAGACAGCAATTGGTAGAGGTTTACAATAAACTAAACAAAATTATTTCGCACTGGCAAGACGAACAACGAAATAATAAATACCGCCTTGATAGATGGCAGCTTAAATAAATAGAGAACACTAAGGGGAGATATGAATAAGAATGAGATATGAGCTTGGACAACTGACCTATGATGGATACGGAAACGAATATAAAGTTGGAGACTTTCGAAAAAATAGTAAAGGTAAAAAAGAGTATTGGGACGGTGAACGATGGATTGACGATTTCATGTGGAATAAGAATGATTATAAAGAACCTTCCTCAGATAATCCATTTGAATACTGGGCCAATAACCAGAATCAAGATATAGGCCCTGACAACCCTTTCTTCGAAACACTCCCTCGACATCAACAATTAATGAATGAAATCCGGGAGTATTCTAAGATTCGAGATACGGCTGAAACTGAAATCCAAAAGTGCCAGGATGAACTATTCCGCTTAATTGGTGGTGCTAAATTTGAGTAAAAGCATCACAGACTTGCAAAATAAACTAAACATGCTGAAAAGTACTACAAACGCATCAACGAATAACGAGACCAAACCTGTAACGAAGGTAATATCACCTTACTTTATTGATAAAAAATTTCAGCATGCCAAACATGCTGAGGACATGATCCAACGTTTTAGTTTTGTCTATGACAGTCAAATCCTTTGGCGTTATCACCATGACGGTTACTATAAAAATGACGGTGAACCTTATTATAGGGCAATCGGACAGGAACTAATCGGTGAGAGTAGTAGACGGACACATATCAGTGAATCACTCTACTATGCTCAAAACGAAAGACAACTCTTAGAGGGTCAGAGTATGAACCCTCCTTCCAATTTACTCAATGTTAAGAATGGAATGCTTGATCCTTTCACGGGACAGTTGCTTCCCCATTCTCCGCAATATTTGTGTACATATCAATTGCCCGTGAAGTTTGATTCAAACGCAAATGACCCTGTTATACATAATTTTGTTTCGAGTGTTTTACCTGAAGATTCACATGAAGCATTCTACGAGTTGGTTGGTTACATATTGACTAATAATTTACATATGGAGAAGGCGTGTTTGTTCACTGGAGTCGGTAGTAATGGTAAATCTGTTGCAATAGACATGATTACCGCTTTATTAGGTAAAGAAAATGTTAGTAACATATCCCTTCAGGACTTAGATCACAGGTTCAGGGTGGCAGGGCTTGAAGGTAAGCTTTTAAACGCATTTTCTGACTTGCCGCAGAAACCAATTGAGGATACAGGAAATTTTAAAGCAATTGTCTCTAATGAAGCGATTACAATTGAACGCAAAAATAAAGACCCTAAATCGTTCCAACCTTCCACGAAATTATTATTCTCCGCCAACCACATGGTAGTGACTCCAGATATGTCAGATGGTTATTTTCGCCGTTGGTTGATATTCGAGTTTAAAAACAAGTTTACCAATGCTAATAGAGATGTTAATTTGATACATAAATTAACAACCGATAGCGCTCTTTCAACACTATTGAACTATGCTATCCAAGGAATACATAGACTACATAAAAACAAGCAATTTACAATGGGTGAAAGCTTGACGAATGCTATTGAGCAATACCGGAAACATTGCGATACACTACTTCAATTTGTTGATGAACAATGCGAGTTGGCTGAAGACTATTACATATCAACCTCAAGTCTGTATCAGCATTACCGGAATTTCTGTGATGAATGGGGTATCAGGAACGCTTTGGGTAAAAAGAACTTTAATCAACGCTTGACTGACCGCTTCAACTTGGAATGCAAAGACAAATTGATTAATAAAAGAGGTATTCGCTGTTGGATGGGAATTAAAGTGAAAGAAGATTTCACCGATCCCTTTCAGTAATAATATCGTAGAATGGGTTCGAAAATCGTAGAATGATCGTAAAAATATCGTAAAATGGATTTTCAAAAAAACCTTATGTATCAAGGGTTTTAGCGTCTATATCGTAAAATCGTAAAATGAAATGACTTTTTCAGAAAAATTTTCAGATGTATTACTGTACAAAGTATACAAGTAAGTGAAAAGTTTTTACGATTTTACGATATTTCTTCAAAAATCCTTATCTATCAAGGAGTTTTGGGTTTTTGATTCTACGATAAAACTACGATTGTTTTACGATATGGATTTTGATTTTACGATGCAACTAAAAATTTAAGGAGACTACATATAGAAATGAACGAATGGGAAATCAAACGTTTTTCGTCGTTAACAGACGAATATGTTTTTATCAACTACACAACGGGGCTATGTAAATACGAATGTTGTTTCAGCCCGGAGGAGATGGAGCTAATGCAAAACAAAATTAAACAATGGAATGTGGTGTATGGACAATGAATATTCATGAAGCGTTAAAGACAATCCCCAATAAGAAGAAATTATACTTTATTTGGAAACACTACATTGGATTTGATCAAACGAAACCGCCGAAGACAGAAGCAGAGTTTTTAAAAACTGTTGATTTAAAAAGCTTATCTAGCTTTGTAAGGTGGGAACGTAGCGAGGAGTATCGTGCGTTGCTGGCTATCCTTCTCAACACTCGCTTTGATAGTGATCTAGAGCAGATTTATGATTCCCTTGCTGATAAAGCAAAAAATGGTGACGAAAAGTCAATCAAGCTGCTCCTTCAGATTGGCAAGGACATTAAGAGCTATGCCAAAGATGCAGCCAAAACGCTAAATAAAAACGATGAAGTTGAAGAAGATGATGATTTAGATATCGGGTGACGTAATGTCACTCTTTTTTATTTTCATGAAAGGATAATGTAAATGGTAGCATTAACGAAGTCGCAGAAAATCAATAAAGTAATGAACTCGTTTGATCTATTCTGTAAAAATTTTATTAAAATTGTAAATAATGATGGTGAGCTTGTTCCATTTTTGCTGAATGACCAGCAGCAGTGTTTTATTGATAAATCTGGAAAATATAATCTAATTCTAAAGCCACGCCAGTTAGGTTTTACTACAGCTTCCCTCGCCTACTGTTTGTGGATGGCCGTTAACAATCCCAATACCAATTAATTAATCGTGAGCTATAAAGGTGACTCTGCAAAGGATTTGTTTGCCAAGCTTAAGCGGATGAATGATCATTTGCCCCGTTCAAAATACGATGCTTTCCCTTCCGTTGTACGTGACAATAGAGATGAACTGGTTTTTGACAACGGCAGCACTATCAGGAGTACGACAACGGGAAATAAGGATTTAGGTCGAGGCATGAACCTAATGTACGTTCTATTGTCTGAAGCGGCTTTTTACGACGATTTGAACGGCATTCTATTATCATTGGAACCAGCATTGCAAAAGACAGAGCGAAGTAAGATTGTACTTGAGTCTACAGCCAACGGATTTAATGACTTTCAAAAGCTATATGATCGGGCAAATAAGGAATTGAGTAAATATAAAGCATTCTTCTTCCCCTTTTATGCTTCCGCTTATGAAAAACAATTCGCTTATGATATTCAAGAAGCCGTGAAATGGTACAGGGCCAATAATAAAGGGCAGCGCATGAGC
The DNA here is from genome assembly GCF_000993825.1 of Paenibacillus durus ATCC 35681. Lineage (NCBI taxonomy): Bacteria > Bacillati > Bacillota > Bacilli > Caryophanales > Paenibacillaceae > Paenibacillus > Paenibacillus durus. The sequence continues at coordinate 2,680,530 of NZ_CP011114.1, read as the reverse complement.
GCCAAAGATTTGAGTACTGAACAAAAACAGTTACATGCTGCTGGATGTAGCCTGAATATGTTGATGTGGCGTGACTACATACTACAGGACAAAGACAAAAACCAATTTTATCAAGAGTATCCTGCTACTGATATACAAGCGTTTATTAACACTGGACAATCTGTATTCGATCAAACGAAGATAGCAGAACAGATTAATTACATACTCCCTCCTTTGCCCAAGGATGAACTTGGACATATTCCAGATCTACTGAAGCAATACATAGGAAAAGGTTTAGAAATTTTTCGTTTACCGAAGCAAAAACAGAGAATGTTCGCAGGAGTAGACGTTGCATCTGGCAGCGGTAATGACTACTCAACAATGAGTGTATTCGGTGCAGATGGGCAGCAGTATGCTTCATTTTATCGAAATGATATTCCAGTTTATAAATTCGCTGAAATAGTCCGAGAGATTGGGCTGTTTTTTAATTACGCCTTTATTGTCATTGAAAGGAACGGTTTTGGAACATCAGTGCTTGAGCGATTGCGTGAAGGTGAAATGCCATATCTAAATCTGTTCAAGCATCGTCATTTCGACAAAGGTAAGACAAGGCTGCAATTAGGCTGGAGTAGCAACACTGTTACGAAAAATAAAGCTGTGACGGATGCAAAGGAAATGTTTGAATGTCAATTAATAAAAATTGAATGTAAGGAAACGCTGAAGCAGATGCAAACCTTTATTGAAAAGGACAACAAAATGGAGAACAAATCCCGATCTAATCATGATGATTTGGTTATATCGTTTATGCTTTCGATTCAAGGAATAAAAGCAAATAAATATTACGTTGAGGTGGCTTAATTGTACGATAATAAAGATAAATGGTTTGTAGAGGAAGTAAACAGAGTTTCAAATCAGCAGAGGATTAATGAGATTCTTGATATCAAAGAGTACCTGAGTGGAAAACATGAAATTTTACAGAAGCCGAGTTACAATTATAATGGTCAGGTATACGAACCCCGTAAAATTGTACTCCAATACGCCAAGACAATTCTTAACTTTAGCGTAGGATATGTGATGAGTAATCCTGTGACACTTACAGGTGATAAAGCTGTTACAGACGCATTCAAATGTGTCTATAAACGTGGCAAATACAATCAGATTGATTATGATGTGCTTGATAAGATGACCAAATATGGATATGTCGCGGAATATGTCTATCTGGATGACAAGCAAGAAATCAAATCTAAACTCCTTGATCCTGCCGATTGCTTCCCTGTGTTTGACCATCACAATGAGTATACAGCATTGATTGAACATTATTGTGTAGATAACGTGAGTTATTATAATTTGTATTTGCCAGATAGGGTTGAGGAATGGAACGATAAGGGCGGCAATTTACGGATGACGGGGAGTTCCAACAATCCTGCTGGATTGCCTATCCTATACCATAATCAATGTGAGATTGGGAACCTTGGGCGCTCTGATTTGTTGGACATTCTCCCCATCTTGGACAATATGGAAGACTTGCTTAGTAAAGCTGTAGATGGCTACTATCACCATATCTCAGGTATCCCAGTCCTCAAAGGCCAGCAGCTTAAAGGTGACGGATTACCAAAGGATATTATTGGTGGTGGTATTGTGCTTGATGATAATGCAGATTTCTTCTTCGCCAATAATGAATTTGACCATCAAGCATTTGAGACGTTGTATAAGACATTGACAAGCTCATTGCTTGATATTGCCCATGTGCCAGCAATCAGCATGAGCAAAACAGATGTCAGCAACTTGAGCGAGGTCTCTATTCGTCTCCTGTTCTCGTTAGCGGATACGAAAGGCGCTTTGAATAGCAAATTTTTACGTGAAGGCATGGAACAACGGTTTGAGAAGATTAGAGAGTTATTGAGGGGTAAGGGACTTGCATTTTCCGACGACGAATATGATACATTGGGTATTGTATTCCAATTTGCTAGACCATCGAACGATAAGGAAATAGTGGATAATCTGAAGGTGTTGAAAGAGATTGATGGTATGAGTCTGGAAAGCATTGTGGAGAGAAATCCTTATGTGACAGACGTTCAAGGCGAGTTGACAAGGATTCAGAGTGAGAATAGATAAGTATAAATATACATAATATTGTATAAATATTAATTATTGAACAAAGGTTAATACATATAAACATTGAAATAAAAGGAATGCGCAATTTCGCGCACACATTAACGTGTATACGATATTCATTAGCCAGCCATTTATATAATAATAGTAGGTGCGCGAATTTTTTAAATGAGAAATTTCCTAAAATTTTAAGTTTTGTATTCCATTTTCTGTTATTTTTCTAATTCTCTATCCGTTAGACCACTACCTACCGTAGTTTGTAGTCTAATTTTGCCCATTTTAGAGGCGATTTTAAGGGGAAAGGTTATGATTTGTACTATTTGTATGATTTAACCGTCCTGCTGCGGGTTGTAAAGGGGTAGCGATACCCCAATTTTGAATAATCGACCTGTAGCAGGATGATTTACGCACGCCCGAAAAAATCGAGGTTTAGGGACTGTACCCCCAAAATTTGAATCACTCATTTGTAAAAACTATGTCTTTTAGACCACAACCTACATATATTTCTAAATCCATAGACCTATCTAGTCGATAATGATAATATAATGGAAAATAATAGTTTGGGGGGATTTTGGATGAAGAGATTTAGATGGTTAGCTATTTTACTTACTCTAACTGTGGTTTTTAGTTCACTCGGAAGTGTAGTATCAGCAGACTCAAGCAGGACTTTAGTATTTTATGATGCTAAAAGAATAGTTTTCGACAAAGATCCAATTTATTACAATGGAACTATGTTAGTTCAGGTAGGACCAATTATAAAAGCATTCGGTTTATCTGCTTCTTACGAAAAAAGCACAAAAACCACGACTGTCTCTAACACTTCTACTAATACATCATTTACATTTACCATTGGTAGCAAGACAGCATGGGTAAATGGGAAAAAAACAGCCCTAAATATTGCACCAAAAATTATTGAAGGTTATACATTTGTTCCACTAAAATTCATAGCAACAGCAAGTAATCATAGTTTCGTCCTTGATAACAATTCCAGTAGGATATACATTGGACCATTTGATTTTAGTACCAAAGATCCCTATAAAGAAATCGAATGGGGTAGAACCATTGCAGACGTAAAAAAAGCAGAAAACAAAACTCTTCTCCATTCTTTTACTGGTGCAAATAGTGCAAAAACATTAATGTATAGAGTTTATCTTGGTAATGATATGTTACCTGCACAATTATGGTACCAGTTTGATTTAACTGGAAAGTTAAGAGATATGTATTATTTCACTGAAGGAGATGAATACCCTGGTGATCAATACAGACTCTTTAATCAATTAATATCTGACATGGATAGTACATACAAACCAACTAGCGAAGATGATAATATGCTATGGAAAAATGAGTACACAGAAGAGATTTATGATGATATGTATGGCTTTGATTATGATACTAAGATAGGAACAGCACTACTATATAAGGATTTAGTATTAATAAAAAATTATGAATATCGTGATATATCAATTTCCGTTCAAATGAAAAACGCAGGTTCCGTAAATAAACCAAAATACAAAGTTTCAATTCTGTATGGTATACAAGAATAACAACATTTGACACCTGCTTAGTTAGAGTAGGTGTTTTTCTTTACCCAAAAAACTTATACAAAGGAGCAAATCAAAATGAAGTACATAGAACGTTTACAATTAGAAACACAAGGTATTACTCACTCACCGGATGAACTATCCATTTATCTCGAAGAAGAAGGAATCACTGACCCAGAATCCGAATATTCCCCCTCTTCATCCACAGAAAAACGAAAAATTTATGCAGCAGCCCTTTCCATTCTCAACGGCGTGGCTAACAATCCCACTTTAATGAAATCCTATAAATCGGATGATATCACTGTCTCAGATTTTGCCGACTCAATTCAGAATCGCATTGATCAACTGGAACGAAAAATCCGCATGATGGCTGTAAACGACACTCAAGCCAGTAGCAGCACATTTATGCTGTTCAAAGGCATATAAAAGGAGAGTTCAAATTGATTAATTTATTCGATAATAATGATACAAACGACTATGAATTCCTACTTAACCACGTGGGAACGGATGTTTATGTCAACGAGTCAGCACAGCCTGTAAAAGCTCTAATCACGAATACGAATCTTGAACAAAATTATGATGATAAAAAGATTTCTTCTCTTTCGCCTCTTAACCGGGGCGATATTGTTTTGTTTGGAGATAAAAAGTACATGATTATATCTGAAATCAACGGACAGCGTTACAACAAATTTAAAGGAATCATGCGCTGGCTACCACATACCATTGTCGTCAATTCCGAATGCCGTTTTTCCACTCTGAATTGTTATATAACTGTAGGGAATTTAAGCATTGCTGCTGGACAGGTACTATCTATCCCGGATGGGAATATAACTGTTTTTTGTACAGATTATTGTAGGGATTTGGAGCTTAAAATAGATGCCAGATTCCTACTATATGGTCAGGCGTTCAAGGTGACAGGAATAGACCGCTTCAGCATGCCTGGAATGCTTATTCTTAGTTGTGAAAAGGATTCCATCAACACGGTGAGCGATGACTTGGTTAATGGAATTGCTGGAGGATTAGCCTGCCCTGTAGACATTGTGAGCGAATCAGCAGAATTATTCGTGGGAGCTTCAACACAGTTGGCCTACACAAGCACTAAGGGCGCTCCTGTGACGTTTACAAGCTCAGACGAAGGAATTGCTGTGGTTGATGCTACAGGGCTTGTAACGGGTATTAATGAAGGTTCAGCTACGATTACCGTTTATAATGCGACAAATGACCGAATTAGCGATGCCATTGCCATTGATGTAGTAGCGCCACCGGATTCCTTTACGATAACCATTACAAATGATACGTCAACGCCAAATGAGATTAAAACCAATATGACCAAGACTTACAACGCTGTAGTATATCGTGGGGCAACATTGGATGAATTCGAAACTGTAACATGGAGTCTATATGCTGATGACCAAGTGAGTACAACAACACTGGCGATTATCACGAGCCAAGATGCAAGAATATGCAAGGTGAAGAATAATGGTGCATCGAGTGGATATGTACAATTAAAGGCGATTTTAGCTAGCGATAACACGGTTCTAGCATGGATTAGAATTCGGATGAGACCGCTATTATAGACCACATCCTAAATTTGTTATTCAGAAACCTTTACAGATTAATGATTACATCCTATAATCAAAACAACGGAAGCAATCAGGGCGTAGTCAGTAATCCTGTTTGTGTCATAGGACGTTTGATTTACATGGTGTCTATGGGAATTCTACTTAATAACAAAGTACAAGTTCCCTTGGGGTGGGTGAGGCCGTGGGTTCGAATCCCGCTACTCCGATTTTCTTGAACTTAAAAACCGCAACCTAACCAATTCGAGATTGGCAGGCTGCGGTTTTTTGCTGCTATTTTTATTGTATGTCATAACCACTATTTCGTTACGTTGATCGCACCAACGGATGAGGAGAGGGAGAGGAGCGGCCCGCCTCCATTGATATCGCTTTTGCCAGAGGGCACTCCTGAGACGCGGCCGAGATCGGTATCCGCATCAAGGGTGCAGCTCACCGATTGCTTCAAGGCTGCGCTTATGCTGCCTACATCAGTGTTGGCTGTGAGGGAGGAGCTGCGATCCATTTCGGCAATACCAAGTGAAATGCTGCCGGTGTCGGTGCTTATGCTGGATTTCCCCGTAATATGTGCGTCTTCAACACTTACACTTCCGACATCGCTGGAGATGTGATAGGTGCCCGTTAATTCATGAAGCTTGATTTTTCCGACATCGCCCTTAATGTCATACCGGTTAATGCTTGCGGGAATTTCAATAATGTATGAGATGCTGAAATCCGAGGTGCCGTACGTTCTGCTTGCCCATGACCAAAAATCGGTGTCAGGCTTATCTTGGGGATGAGTGTTCACTTTCAGTGCGCCGTTACTCTCCCGAATGGATACTTCGGCGTTGTCTAAAATGTGCTGACTGTCGTCTTTTTTGCCAAGCGTATTGTAAGAAATGATCGTTGCGGTGACTTTTAAGTCGGCTCCACGGCCTGGCTTGACTTCAATATCGCCTACCGAATTATCCAGCACAAGCGCCGATGCCGAACCGACTGGACTCTGGGTGGAGAGTTCTTTGGTGATTCTTCCAAACTTGAGCTGATCCGATACATGATCCGCAGTGTCTTCAATCGTTTGCGCGGCGCTACCCGCTATCTCCCCGGCGTTTTGCTGAACGGTCTCGCCGAATGTCTTCGCTGCCTCCCCGATGTCCTGCATGGAGGTCTCCATCTCGTTGCTCGCGCTGTCCGCCGACTTCCCTGGAAGCGGTGTACAGCCTGCCAGAAGCAGCGCCGCAAGTAGGGCAGCCATTGTCACTTTCTTCATACTTTTTCTCAAGTCGATTTCCCCTTTTTCTTCCAAAAATTGTTGCCTGAAATATGTACTAACCGCATTATATCTTATGGGAATTTATTGAAAAAGAGGCTGGAGACTGGCGCTAAACTAGACCAAAGTTGGGGAAGTTAGAGAAAAGGGGCTGCTGCACTGGCAAACATCCTACAAGAATTCGGCATCGGCCTAAAAAGTTGTTTCAGAAAAAAGACTTCCCGTATAATAATAAATAAAGCCCCCAAAAGAAAGGATACTTGCTGATGCGATACATTGTATTCCTCATGATTTTGTTGGCGGTAGCTGTCATTTATGCTGTAACACGGGTTCTGAACACAAGGAAGACGAAAAAGGGAAATGTTCCAAAGAATAATGTGATTCCGCTGGATGTGCACCGCAAATCGCGGAAAAGTACGGATGAACAGCCCTGCTCCAGCTGCAAAAAGAAAAACGGTAAGCTTATTTTTTATGCACAGGATGACGGCTCGGTTGTCGGTTTATGCAAGGACTGTCAAGCAAAGGCCAAAAAGCGGGATATGCTTCCCCTATAATTTCATAAATAGGTTGTATTCATTGGCCTGATATGGTATCATTATTTCTGTTGTGTGGAATACGGTGGTCCGCTGCAGATGATGAAGGAGAACGAAGATTTCTCCGGAAGAGGCATGAACACTTGTACGGAAGGAGGAAGTCCTTAATGAATATTTTGCAAGAAATTACACAAGAACAGCTCCGCAAAGATATCCCGAGCTTTCGCCCTGGCGACACTTTGAAAGTGCACGTTAAGGTCATCGAGGGAAGCCGCGAACGTATTCAGCTGTTCGAAGGCGTTGTAATCAAACGCCGCGGTGGCGGAATCAGCGAGACTTTTACGGTTCGTAAAATTTCTTACGGCGTTGGTGTGGAAAGAACATTCCCAATCAACTCGCCTAAGATTGACAAAATCGAAGTAACTCGCCATGGTAAAGTTCGCCGCGCTAAGCTGTACTACCTGCGTGAACTGCGTGGTAAAGCCGCAAGAATTAAAGAGATTCGTCGCTAATCCAAGCGGCAAAGGAAAGGGGCTTGATTTCAAGCCCTTTTCGTTTATTAAGATTATGACATACTTACAGATAGATAAAGCTGGGGACGGGCTTCTTTCGAAAAAGCCTTCTGACGAAATTATTGCAGAGGTTTTTTGGGTTGAAGTTTTTTTGACTTGTTTGGAGACGGTTCATAAAAAATCCTTGGCTAGGCAAGGTTAAGAAGAGGACGGTGAACTATGCAGCAGGATTTACAGCAGGGACAAGACGAGGGTGAGAATCAGGCTTCGCAGGTTCCGCCTAAGCAAAAGAATGAAGCGTTGGAATGGGTAAAAGCGATCGCGATCGCTTTAATACTGGTTTTTCTGATTCGTTGGCTGTTATTCAAACCGTTTATTGTGGACGGACCCTCCATGAAGCCGAACTTCCATACCGGCGAGCGGGTAATCGTCAATGAAATTCTGTATGACTTCCGGTCCCCGCAGCGGGGCGAAGTTATTGTATTTCACGTGCCTTCCGAAGGCAGGGATTTCATCAAGCGGGTTATCGCCGTAGCCGGGGATACCGTAAAAGTTGAAGGCGACGTAGTAACTGTAAACGGCAAAAAGGTAGACGAGCCCTACATACAGGGAGCAATCGACCAAGCGCATAAGAACAACCAGCTATACAACAACAAGAACTTCCCTAACGAGGAAATTAAGGACGGAGTCGTGCCTGAAGGCCATATATTCGCTATGGGGGACAACCGTTCCGACAGCACGGACAGCCGGATGATCGGCTATATTCCGCTCGGCGATATCGTCGGCCGGGCCGATGTAATTTTCTGGCCGGTGTCGGATATGGAATGGATTAAGCATTAGCATAACTTACTCAAAGGAGGCGATGGGCAGTGACCATACAATGGTTTCCGGGTCATATGACGAAGGCCAGACGGCAAATCGAGGATAAATTGAAGCTCATTGACGTTGCTATAGAACTGCTCGATGCCCGTCTTCCGCTGTCCAGCCGCAATCCGATGATTGACGATATTTTGCGGGATAAGCCGCGGCTTATTATTTTGAACAAAAGCGATCTGGCCGACCCCGAGATGAACCGGCAGTGGCTTGCTTTTTTCAAGAGAGAGGGGCATGCCGCGCATCTCGTCGACGCCTCGACCGGTAACGGAGTCAAGGAAATTCCGGATCAGGTCAAGCTTCTGCTCAAAGAAAAGATCGACAAGCAGATCGCCAAAGGGATGAATCCGCGGGCAATGCGGGCGCTCATCGTCGGCATTCCCAATGTGGGCAAATCTACGCTGATCAACCGGATGGCCGGCCGCAACATCGCAGCTACGGGCGACCGTCCGGGCGTAACGAAGGGACAGCAGTGGATCAAGACGGGAGGCAACCTTGAGCTTCTCGATACCCCGGGGATATTATGGCCGAAGTTCGAGGATCAGCAGGTCGGTTACCGGCTGGCGATTACCGGAGCGATTCGCGAGGAGATTCTCAATGTGGAAGACATCGCGTTCTATGCGGTCAAATATTTGCTGCGGGACTACGGTGACAGATTCCGGGAGCGCTACGGGATTGACAAGCTTCCAGAGGATCTGGAGAACCCGGACGAAATTGTGGCGGTCATGGAAGCGGTGGGCCGTAAGCGCGGCTGCCTTGTCAGCGGAGGTAGAGTGGATCTTGAGAAGGCTTCCCGTACTCTGCTGCATGAGCTGCGTGCCGGCAAGCTGGGTCGGTTCACGCTGGAGGCTCCGGACACCAAAGGCTAACAGCGCGGGTTGTGTACTTGATCATGGCAGGCCGGAACGAAAGAAGGTCTTCCGGGGGCAATACAGTTTATGCATAACCAGCAATTGAATAGCAGCACGCTGCAGATGAAGAGTTCGCCATTTTGGCGGCTCTTTTTTTGCGTTGAAGGGGAAGAGCGTAGCTTAAGCGGAGAAACTTTTTGCGTAACCTTGCGTTTCAATAATTAGAAGGTATAAGCAATGGCAGTGTTAACTGAGCGGCTATGGAAAAAGAACCCGTGTAAATAGTGGAGTGACCTTGCCCGCCGGCCTGTGGTAAGCTTGAATAAGAAGCAGGCGATAAGCAGCGGAAATTACAATTTTGGCAGGTGGGTAAACGGATGGATATCGATATGCTATTCTATGAAAAAGAGGGCTGGGAGCAGTCCTACTGCCGCATTGCCGGGGTGGACGAGGTAGGCAGAGGCTGTCTGTTCGGCGACGTGGTTGCGGCTGCGGTCATTTTGCCGGAGGGTCTGATTATCGAGGGAGTAGACGACTCCAAAAAGCTGACGGCCAAAAAACGCGAAGCGCTGTACGATTTAATTATGGAGCAGGCGCTGGCTGTCAGTGTGGGGCATGTGGACTCTTCCATGATTGATGAAATCAATATCAAGCAGGCTTCAAGGCTGGCTATGAAAAAAGCGGTTGAAGGTCTGGGCATCCTGCCCGATTATATGCTGATTGACGCGGAAAAGATCGATCTCCCTCTGCCGCAGCGGGCAATTATCAAAGGGGATGCCAACAGTCAATCGATCGCGGCGGCGTCCATCGTAGCTAAAGTGACCCGCGACAGGCTGTGCGAAGGATCATGGGAGGACTTGTATCCGGATTACGGGATTGCGATACATAAAGGTTATGCGACAAAGCTTCACCGCGAGCGGATTGTAACGCTGGGGCCGACGCCGATGCATCGGCGCAGCTTTTTGGGGAGAATCCTGGTGGAGCAGCCTGCATTATTTTAGCAGATTTTTAAAAATGAGAAATATAGATGCAGGGCAGTCCGGTGACGTTATTACGCCGGGCTATTTTTTTACAAGATAAAAATGGAGTGCAAACCGCTTCACTTGCAAAAATGGCGGCGGATGCCGATATAAAAGCAAGAAGATAAGAAGACAGGAGGAAGCGGCGTGAACATTGGGTCTTTGATTCGCGGACTGCTGGGAGACAGCAAGCCTGGAGAAGCGAAAACACTGGAATTGAAAGAAGGACAGATCGTCCGCGGCGTTGTTCTGGGTGTATCGGAGTCGGGAAAAGAAGCGCTGGTGCAAATTCACGGTACGCCTGTGCGTGCAGAGCTGGAGACGCCGCTGCAACCGGGGCAATCACTAAATCTGCAGGTGGGACCTCCGGGGGATCGGGGGATGCCTGTATTGAAGCCCGCTCCGGCGGGCAGCAGCGCTTCCCCGCAGACGATGGGGGAGGCGCTGAGTGCGCTTGGTCTGACCGATTCAAAGGCAGGGCGCGAAATCATCCAGGCTATGCAGGCCGGTGAGCTGCCGCTGACCAAGGAAACGGCCGCCAAGCTGAATCTGATTATGGGCGCCAAGCCGGCGAATGTGCCTGTGCAGGAGTGGCTGGAAGCGGCTGTCATTGCGGAAAAAAGAGGTCTTCCGGTAACTCCTGAAAGTGTCAGAGGACTCCAACAGGCGGTGTTCGGGCCGCAGCTTCACCAGCTGCTGTCCGCGCTGGAGGATCAGTTGAACCTGTGGATGGAGCAGCAGAAGGGCGGCGGCGAAGGATTGGCTGCACAGCTAGGCGCCGGTACTGGCGCTTCGTCTGAAGCGGATGAGGGTATCACCGGAAATCCCGCCAATCAAGCAGTGGGATCTGCCGGAGCGGCGAAAACTTTAGACACTGGAGCGCAGGCGGGAAATGCGGAGCCTTCGGGCGAAAAGCTGCCGACTCCCGGAACGGATTCTAATACGGTTGGTCGTGCTAGTGCCGGAGCGGGGAGCGAAGCGGCGAAGACGGAAGCCGCCGGGGAATCGGCAGACAGAAGCGCGGCAACTCTGTCGGCAGCCGGGACACAAGGAGATCCGGATACGGTTGAAGGTATTAACGGAAAGACACAGCCTGGGCGGGGGATGGAAGCGGATGGAAGCGAAGCGCAAGCCCCCGGCGGAGTCACCGGCAAAGGCCTGACAGGAAGCAGCGAAGCAGCGGTTAATGGCGCAAGCATATCGGAAGGCGGACAAGCTGCTAGTGAAGCCGGGGCTGAAAATGTGCAGTCAGGCCGGGGGGTGACCGCAGCTGAAACGCAGGCGCGGACCGGAGAAGCGCGGGCGGGAGGAGCGACGGCTGATGAGACCCGGGCCAGCAGGGTGCAGAATAGCGGTGTGGCCGCAGGCGAAGTGAAGGCTGGTGGATCGGCACCTGATGATGCGGGTGCCGGAGGCGTACGCGCCGATGAGTCGGCGGCGGATGAGACGCGGACCGGGGGAGTGCGGGCTGATGGATCGGCCGCTGATGAAGCGCGGGCCGTAAAAGGGCTGGCTGCAGCAGAGGCGCAGCCGCGGGCTGGCGCCCTGCTCGCGAAGCTGCAGGGCGTGCTCGGCGAGTTGCGTGACACGCTGCCGCAGCTCGCCGCTCTCCCGCCGTCGGACGCGGCGGGAGAGCCCTCCCGCGCGGATGCCGCGCGCGGGCCGGCCCTGGCTGCGGCTGCGCCGCAGCCTGACGCCACCCAAGGCGGAGCCTGGGTGGCGCGGGTGCTCAAGCTGCTCGGTGCGGAGCACGAGCAGCAGGCGCTCCGCAGCGGCGGCGGGGGCTATTCGCCGCCGCTGCGGAGCTGGGCCCGGCGCATCCGCAGGGCGCGCCGGGAGCGGTCGCCGGGGAGCGGACCGGCGACACGGTCAAGGGCGTGCTGCTGCAGGCAATGGGCAGCAGCGATGTTCCCGCGGCGCTGAAAGAAGCCGCGGGGCAGCTGGTGCAGCATCTGACCGGCCAACAGCTGCTGCTGAATACGGACCGGACGGCGCCGTTTGCGCAGGTTACGCTGTTCCTGCCGCTAAAAGGACCGGACGGGGAGGAGACTGCATCCGTCCATATACAGTCCCGCCGGGGGCCGAAGGGGGAGCTGGATGCGGCAAATTGCCGGCTGTGGTTCGATTTGGATATGAAGGCTCTCGGTCAGACGCTCGTCGATGTGCAGGTCGTTGACCGGATTGTCAGCCTGAAGCTGCACAATAACGAGTCATGGGCGCAGGAGCTGCTGGAATCATCAAAGGATGAGATCAAGTCCGCGATCGAGACGATTGGCTATCAGCTTTCCTCCTTTAAGGCAGAGCCGTTCCCTGTTCAAAATACCGAAAAGCAGGGCAAGGGACCGGGCATCCCGGACGATTACGTTCCCGATTCTTACAGAGGAGTGGATTACCGCATATGAAAGATTCTCCCGATGAACTCCTATACAGCATGAAAAAAGCGGTGGCGCTCAAATACGTGCCGGGGAAGACCGAAGCTCCGGTCGTTGTCGCCAAGGGACGGGGAAACATTGCCGAAGCGATCTTGGAGAAGGCAAAAGAAAACGGGGTTCCCGTCCAGGAGGATGCCGCGTTAGTCGAGGTGCTCTCCAAGCTTGATCTCGACCAGCAAATACCGCCCGAATTATATCACCTTGTAGCTGAAATATTAAGTTATGTCTACCGCAGTGATGCCGCTGCCGGAACCAGGGAATGGGATGAACGAATTGAATGAGCTCAGCGGGAAGGCTGGGAATTACGCCAAGAGTGATGAAGCTTGTTATAACCGCAAGCAAAAAGGCAGAGCGGCCGAAGAAGCGGCCGTGCTTTACCTCTCGGCCAAAGGCTATGCCATTGTGGAGCGCAACTGGCGCTGCCGGACGGGAGAGATCGACATTATTGCCGAGCAGGGCGGCCGCCTCGTTTTTGTCGAAGTACGCAGCCGAAGCGGGAACCTGACGCAGGGAACCCCGGAGGAATCGGTAGATGCCCGCAAGATAGACCAGGTGCGGCGGACAGCGGGGGTGTACATGCATGCCAATCATCAAGGCGAACGCCTCGTGTCTTTTGATGTCATTACCGTAAGGTTAAACCGGGATTTAAGTATCGTTTCGCTCAATCATATTTGCGAGGCGTTCTAATAACGGAGGGATTTATACGCAAAAGTGCAAATGCCTGCCGGATGGGAAATATTTACTTTTGAGTAATCAAGGCTCGTTGGCTATGGGATGAGAGATTCAAATTGGCGGCGCTATGGGTCAGTCCCAAATGAAAATGGGTATACATTAGTGTAACCGTTTATTACATCCAAGAGGAGGCTGTCCGAGTGAACCAACAACCTTATGATGTACATGTTAAATTTGTGTGCCAACATTGCGGGCAGGAAATTGGAGTTGTATTTAATACAGAGCCGGTTACGACCATTAGCTGCGGCTCTTGCCGTCAGACTTTTACTGTCATGAGGCCGGCGATCGCGGAAGAAATATTAATGGATTGGGAAAATGAAGCGCTGTTCCAAAAAATACGCGCAGATAAGTCACAGAGCAGCAATACAAGCTTGATGATGCTGATTATCAAAGTAATTGAACTATTGACCTGGCGGGATGACGGAGCCGGGCAGGTTGAGGCCATTAAAATAATGCGGCAATGGCTGATTGAGAATGAGGGTACGCCGATTCTTGCCGAGTTGATGCACTCATCTGACAATCCGCGGCTCCATAAACGAAATTTATGAAACGGTGAAAAGCGGAAGTTTCGAGCTTGCACAGCAGGCACAAAGGTAAGCGGGATTGCATCCGGGCTTCGGGCGGAACTGGCAAGAGTCGCGTGCGGGGCCTGTTTGCCATGCATGGAAAAAGCACTAAGTAAGCATTTCTTTATATAAGGCTGTCTTTATACATATACAATCGTATACAGAGGAGGAGAGGGCTAGATGGCAAAAGTCTATTTCACATCGGATCATCATTTTGGGCATAAAGCCATTATTGATTATGAATCCCGGCCGTTCGAGAATACGGAGCAGATGAATGAATCGATGATTGCGAGCTGGAACGATACGGTTGGGCAAGAGGACCAGGTATTTCATCTGGGGGATTTTTCTTATTTGGGGAAAGAGGAGACAAGCCAAATATTGTCCCGGCTGAACGGTTATAAGACGCTGATTCTGGGCAATCATGACCGCGACCGTTCCCGCAGTTGGTGGCTGGATGCCGGATTTCAGGAAGTGAGCGGGAACGGCATTATTTATAAGGATTTTTTTCTGCTTACCCATGAGCCTTTGTACATGAATCGGCATATGCCGTACGTAAATATCCACGGACATATCCATGGGCAAAAATACGAAGGGATCAACCATTTCAATGTCAGCGTGGAGCACTGGAATTATAAGCCGGTATCATTTGAAGCCATCATGGAAGTCTTGGCCTCACAACAGGAATCGAGTGGGAGTCCCCGGCCGAAAGTTGATTAACTTAGCCTATCTTGCGTTTAACCGGCTGGTGCATCTGCAGCAGATGTTAATAGAACGAGCCGGATTGTTATCCGAATACAGTGATGACTCTTCGCCCAAACATACTTTTTGCGGCGATTCCCACATTTCGTCAATTTTTTTCTTCTATAATATTAAGTGAAAAGAACGCTCGGATTCTATTCCTCTTCCGAAGGTTGCTTGTCCAGGTTGCGGTACTGCAGCGCCTCCGCGATGTGCGCGGAAGAAATCCGGTCCGCCCCGTCCAGGTCGGCGATGGTACGGGACAGCTTCAGTATGCGGTCATAAGACCGCATACTGAGTCCCAGGTTCTCGAGCAGCGAGTGCAGCATGCGGGCGCCCTCGGGACCGGGGTCGGCGTAGCGGCGCAGGGATGTGCCGTATAGCTCGCTGTTCCAGGAGATGGGCAGGCCCCGGTAGCGCTCAGCCTGAATGGCTTGAGCCGCTTCCACTTGGGAGCGCATTTCCGCCGTCGACATTCCAGCGCTTCTTCCGTTGACATCCCATTCTCTGGGCCTTGGCACATCCACCTGGAGGTCGATGCGGTCCAGGAGCGGCCCCGAGATTCGCCCGCGGTACTGCACGATGCGCGCCGGGCTGCATGTGCAGCGCTGCTGGGGATGCCCGCTTCCGAGGAAACCGCAGTGGCACGGATTCATTGAACCAGCGAGCATAAATCGAGCCGGAAAGGTAAAAGCGGCCCTTGCCCTGCTGATCGTTACGACATGGTCCTCCAGCGGCTGTCGCAGCACTTCCAGCACGCTGCGCGAGAATTCAGGCATCTCGTCGAGGAACAGAATGCCCCGATGCGCGAGACTGACCTCGCCCGGCTTCGGAACGCTGCCGCCGCCGATCAAACCCGCCCCGGAAATGGTGTGATGGGGCGAGCGGAAGGGTCTTTCCCGAATCAGTCCCTGGTGAGGGTCCTTCAGCTTGCCAGCGGCGCTGAATATTTGGGTGACCTCTAGCGCTTCGCTGTCGGTCAGGGCAGGCAGAATCCCGGGCAGGCGCTTAATCATCATCGTCTTGCCCGTGCCGGGCGGGCCAATAAGAAGAAGATTATGCATTCCGGCGGCGGCAATGGTGAGCGCCCGTTTGACGTGATGCTGGCCCAGCACATCGCTGTAGTCTTCCTGCATCGCTTCCGCCGGTTCAGAGATGGTTGAGAAGCCAACAGGGGCAATATAACGAAGATGCTCCAGCGACAGCGCCATCACGGGCTGAGATGGGCTTGGCCCGCTGCTCATCGTTACCGGAAACGGCAGGCTGTTAACTTCGTCGTTCAGCCCATCCGCTGCATGGATATCGACTGAACCTGCTGCCTTGGCGTCCTCACAGGAGTCATTCTGTTCTTCCGGCTCGCTTATGTTGAGTGCGCAGGGCGGCTCTGATCCCCGCAGATCCCGCAGATGATCAAGAGCATAGACCAGCATGCCGCCGATTAAAGCCGCTTCCGCCGCGTTGCCGCGCGGCAGCAGCACGGCCCCGAAACCGGCCTTTCGGGCGGCTTCGATCATCGGCAGCACACCGGTTACCGGACGGAGGCTGCCGTCAAGCGCAAGCTCGCCGATCATAAGCATCTTTCTTGCGGACGGCAGCACAAGCTGGCCGCTTGTCGTCAGAATGCCGACAGCGATCGCCAGATCGAAAGCTGAGCCTTCCTTACGAAGATCGGCCGGGGCCAGATTAATGGTAACCCGCTGCTGCGGATAGCGGAAGCCGCAATTCCTTACGGCGGAGCGGACGCGAAGAGCCGCCTCGCGTATGGCAGAGTCGGGAAGCCCGATAATATGGGTCTGCGGCAAGCCGTTTGCGAGGTCCACCTCTACCCCGATCATTACGCCCTCAATTCCATACAGGCACGCACTGTGCATTTTTCCATACATAACAAAACACCTCACTCCTAAAGTCGGCACATCATGTGCGCAAAGCTTCAGTAAAGAGGTGCTTCCTCATTTTCCGAAAATATTGCTCTGCATCCATTATATAAATCATTCAAGGTACAAATCAATACCCAATGCCAACCGAAGCTGCTTCTGCACCGTCAAGCTGCAACGCGATAAATTAATATTTTATACAAAATAATTTAACACTAATTAAATTAAAGTCAAACGATTTTTCGCAATTAACATTCAAACAGCAAAATATGATAAAATTAAGGAAAGAAAGCAGGTGAATATTATCTATGACACAAAAATCAACGATCACTCCAGAACTGCTGCTCGATAACCAGCTTTGTTTTACAATCTATGCCTGTTCGCGTGAGATCACGAAGCTGTATCAGCCATTTCTCGATGCGCTGGGCGTTACGTATTCACAATATCTAGTTATGCTTGTTCTTTGGGAGAAAGAGCAATGTACGGTCAAGGAGATTGGCGCCGCCTTGTACCTTGATTCCGGCACGCTGACCCCGCTGCTGAAGCGGCTGCAGGCCGCTGGACTGATTATTCGCGAGCGTTCGCAGGAAGATGAGCGCAAAGTGCTGATTTCTCCAACGGAGGAAGGCTGGGCGCTTCAGGATAAAGCCAAGGAAATCCCGGGTGTAATGATTGAAGGAATGAAAATGTCCAAAGAGGAATTCGGAGATCTCCTTCTGCAGTTCCGCAGTTTATTGAACAGGGTGCATCAAGCAAATTCTCGCAATTGAAATCAATGAACGGGAAGCTTGTCAATGATATCGTTCGCATTATGGTATGAAACCATGCGAAAATGTATGTATAAACCATGAAAGATTTATGAGGTAAGCGTTTTAAAAACATGATACAATATTCTGGGTTTCCAAATTAGCGGTAATCAATACGGAAAGCGGAAAGTCTGCAGGCTGCCTGCGGGTTCCACTACATTTTAGGAGGCTTCCGGAATGAATATCCACGAGTATCAGGGAAAAGAAGTGCTGAAAAGTTACGGCGTCACCGTACCGAATGGGAAAGTGGCTTTTACCGTGGAGGAAGCGGTGGCCGCGGCTCAGGAGCTGAACAGTCCCATCGCCGTTGTGAAAGCGCAGATCCATGCGGGGGGCAGAGGAAAGGCCGGGGGCGTCAAGGTCGCAAAGAATTTGGATGAAGTCCGCTCATATGCCGGAGAAATTCTTGGCAAGACATTGGTGACACACCAGACGGGTCCGGAAGGCAAAGTCGTAAAACGGCTGCTCATCGAAGAGGGCTGCCAAATCCTCAAGGAGTATTATATTGGGCTTGTGGTCGACCGGGGAACGGGGCGCATCGTGCTGATGGGTTCCGAAGAGGGCGGAACTGAAATCGAAGAGGTGGCGGCCCTACGCCCGGAGAAGATTTTTAAAGAAACCATTGATCCGGCGGTGGGACTGCAGGTGTTTCAGGCACGCAGGCTGGCCTACAATATTTCCATCCCGAATGATCTCATTGGCAAGGCGGTCAAGTTTATGCAAGCGCTCTATTCCGCTTTTGTGGATAAAGACTGCTCGATTGCCGAGATTAATCCGCTGGTTATCACGAAGGACGGCAGCGTTCTGGCGCTGGACGCCAAGCTGAATTTTGACTCCAATGCGCTGTTTCGCCATAAGGATATTCAGGATTTACGCGATCTGGACGAGGAAGACGAGAAGGAAATCGAAGCCTCTAAGTATGATCTGAGCTATATTGCGCTGGATGGCAATATCGGCTGTATGGTCAACGGTGCAGGATTGGCGATGGCGACGATGGACATCATCAAATATTACGGAGGCGAACCGGCCAACTTCCTTGATGTGGGCGGCGGCGCAACCGTGGAGAAAGTAACCGAGGCGTTCAAGATTATTTTGTCCGACTCTAAAGTGAGAGGGATTTTCATTAACATATTCGGCGGGATTATGCGCTGCGACGTGATTGCCAGCGGAGTGGTGGAGGCGGCCGGGCAGCTGGGTCTGACCAAACCGCTCGTTGTCCATCTTGAAGGCACTAACGTGGAGCTGGGCAAGCAGATTTTGTCCGGTTCGGGACTGAATATCGTTTCGGCGGATTCCATGGCTGACGGAGCTCAGAAAATTGTCTCACTGGTGCAGTAACGACAGATTTGCCGCGATTTCCTGTACTTTACAAAAAGGAATAGGATGTGAATATGGATGAGCATTCTTGTCGATAAAAATACGAAAGTCATCACGCAGGGGGTTACCGGCTCGACGGGCTTGTTCCATACGAAAGGTGCGCTGGAGTACGGCACGAAGATGGTGGGCGGCGTTACCCCGGGAAAAGGAGGCACCTCATTTGACATCACGCTGAATGACGGCCAAATTGTAAGTATGCCTATCTTCAATACGGTGATCGATGCCAAGAAGGCGACGGGCGCAACCGCCAGCGTGATTTATGTGCCTCCGGCTTATGCAGCCGACTCGATTATGGAAGCAGTGGACGCCGAGCTCGATCTTGTAATTTGCATTACAGAGGGAATTCCGGTGCTTGATATGGTGAAGGTGAAGCGTTATCTGGAAGGCCGCTCAACCGTGCTGATCGGTCCGAACTGTCCGGGCATCATTACGCCTGGGGAATGTAAAATCGGCATCATGCCGGGCTATATCCACATGCCGGGGTATGTCGGCGTCGTTTCCCGCAGCGGAACGCTTACCTATGAAGCGGTTCATCAATTGACAACCCGGGGGATCGGCCAGTCGTCGGCGGTCGGCATCGGAGGCGATCCGGTCAAGGGATCGGAATTTATCGATATTTTAAAAAGATTTAACGATGATCCCAGTACGAAGGCGGTCATTATGATCGGTGAGATCGGCGGAACGGCAGAGGAGGAAGCCGCCGTGTGGATTCGTGACCATATGACCAAGCCGGTAGTCGGCTTCATTGGGGGAAAGACAGCCCCTCCAGGCAAGCGCATGGGTCATGCCGGCGCGATTATTTCGGGCGGAAAGGGTACGGCGAGCGAGAAAATCGCTGTCCTTGAAGCCTGCGGCATCAGAGTTGCTCCAACACCCGCTGAAATGGGTTCCACGCTGGTAAGCGTACTGGAAGAAAAAGGGATTTTAAACGCTTGCACGACGCATTAAGTTCTTTGTGAAGCGCCGCCGTATTCCCGGGCCGCTGTTCCCTGACAAAAACGGTACTTCCGGTAACGGTTCAATGGTGTATAATAATAACAAAGGTAAGCAACCTTTTATTCTCTTTAGGGGAATAGAAGGTTGCTTTTTTGCGTTTGCGCTGCGAGTAACACAAAATAGGAAGGGCATGCGCCTTCTATACAAAGGGAGAGTCTAAGTATGAACAATCGGGATATATTATTCGGTTTGCATGAAGTGGAGGGCATCGGCTGGAGGAGCATTGACAAAATCCGCAAAGCGGGATTTTTATCAGAGAAGGCGTTTGACTGTACTGCGGAGGACTGGGAGAGAGTTGGCCTAACGCCGGGAATGTCTGCAAAGCTGCCGAAAATTCTAACCCCGGATTGGGTTGAAGAGCGCCGTTCTCTCATGGAATCGGCCAATGTATCGATGGTTACGCTATACGATGATGGATATCCTCAGCTGCTGAAGGAAATATCCCAGCCCCCTTGGGTACTATACTACCGGGGACGGGCTGAGCTGCTGCATAGACCCGGCATTGCGCTGGTTGGCACGCGTGTTCCAACGGCTTACGGCCGCAAGGTTGGAGCCGTTCTCGCCGAGGAATTGGCCGCTGGCGGCCTTGCCGTTGTCAGCGGGTTGGCCCGCGGAATCGATAGTATCTGTCATGAAGCCGCGCTGGGGCAGCGAGGGGGAACCGTGGCCGTCATGGCTACCGGGATGGACAAAATATACCCTCCGGAGAATCGAGAGTTGCTGGAGCGGATTTCATGCGAAGGTCTGGTGATCACCGAATATCCGATTGGCACCAAAAGCCACCCTGGCCTATTTCCGCAGCGCAACCGGATTATTGCCGGGCTTACTCTTGGAACCGTCGTCGTGGAAGCTGACAGCCGCAGCGGTTCCCTGATCACAGCGGATGCGGCCCTTGAAGCGGGAAGGGATGTATTTGCCGTTCCCGGACCGATTACTTCCCCCAAAAGCAGGGGGGCGCTTGAGCTGATCAAACAGGGAGCGGCGCTTGTGTCCGGCGCAGCCGACATCCTGGCGGAGTACGTCTCTCTGCTGCCAGAACCCTCAGATTTTACACAGGATCGGGAGGCCGGGAACGATGGGTTTGGGATGCTATGCAGCGAAAACAATTTGACAAGTGACGAGTCCCGCCTATACCATATACTGCATCAGGGACCATGTTCTCTGGATGAGCTGTTGGAAAAAAGCGGTCTGGATTTTGGACATTTGCATTCCGTTCTGTTATCTTTAATCATAAAAAAAGCGGTAACATCCTTACCAGGCGCAGTATATAAGGTTATATAATAGAAGTTTGAGGTTGTGGCGTATTCTTCCGAAGTGAACTGCGAAGAAATTCAACGAAGTTTATGCTGACAAACTTATAGGAGGACGATTGTGTGGCTGATTCTTTGGTCATTGTCGAGTCGCCTGCCAAGGCGAAGACCATCGGCAAATATTTGGGCAGCAAATATATCGTAAAGGCATCAATGGGACATGTTCGCGACTTGCCCAAAAGCCAGATTGGCGTAGAAGTCGAGAATGACTTTAATCCCAAATATATTACAATTCGCGGCAAAGGCTCGGTACTCAAAGAGCTGAAGGACGCAAGCAAAAAAGTGAAAAAAGTCTATCTGGCGGCTGACCCGGACCGTGAAGGAGAGGCGATTGCCTGGCATCTGGCGCATGCGCTGGAACTTGATAATACGCAGGACTGCCGCGTTGTGTTCAACGAAATTACGAAGCAGGCCGTGAAGGATGCTTTTAAGACTCCGCGCAAAATAAATATGGATCTGGTGAACGCACAGCAGGCGCGGCGCATCCTTGACCGGCTCGTTGGTTATAAAATCAGCCCTTTATTATGGAAGAAAGTCAAAAAGGGGCTGTCCGCCGGCCGTGTACAATCGGTAGCCGTCAAAATCATTATGGACCGGGAGAATGAGATCTCGGCATTCGTGCCGGAGGAATATTGGACGATTACCGCCAAGCTTGGTATCCGTGATTCCGTATTCGATGCCAGATTTTATAAATTAAATGGCGAGAAAAAGGAACTGGAGCGGGAGAGCGACGTACAGGAAGTAATGAAGGCGATTGAAGGCGCCGATTTCATCGTCAGCGAAGTGAAGGAAAAGGAAAGACAGCGCCATCCGTCGGCTCCATTCACAACGAGTTCCCTCCAGCAGGAAGCCGCTCGCAAGCTCGGATTCCGGGCCGCCAAGACGATGTCTGTCGCCCAGCAGCTGTATGAAGGTGTGGAGCTCGGTAAAGAAGGCACAGTTGGTCTGATCACATACATGCGTACAGATTCCACGCGGATTTCCGCGACGGCGCAGGAAGAAGCAAAAGAATTGATCTCCAGCAAATACGGGGAGGATTTTCTGCCGGAATCGCCGCGTCAATACTCCAAGAAGGCGGCCGGAGCACAGGACGCGCATGAAGCGATCCGCCCAACCTCGGCGCTGCGCGATCCAGACACTGTGAAGGAATTCACCAGCCGCGACCAGTTCCGCCTTTACAAGCTGATATGGGAACGCTTTGTGTCCAGTCAGATGGCTTCTGCCCGGCTGGATACGCTGTCAGTCGATATTAAGGCTGGCGAAGTTGTGTTTCGCGCCGTCGGTTCCAAGGTGTCCTTTCCCGGCTTTATGAAGGTGTATGTGGAAGGCAACGATGACGGCACAACGGAAGAGGAGAAATACCTGCCGCAGTTGCAGGCCGGAGATAAGCTGATTTCGCAGGCAGTCGAGCCGAAACAGCATTTTACGCAGCCGCCCCCGCGCTATACGGAAGCGCGTCTCGTTAAGACGCTGGAGGAGCTGGGGATCGGACGCCCAAGCACCTATGCGCCGACGCTCGAAACGATCCAGAAGCGCGGCTATGTTGCCATAGAAGAAAAAAAGTTCATGCCTACTGAGCTTGGGGAACTGGTTATCGAACAAATGGAGCAGTTCTTCCCGGAAATCCTTGATGTGGAATTTACGGCTCATATGGAAGGCGATCTTGACCATGTGGAAGAAGGCGCAGAGGATTGGGTAAAAGTGCTTGCCGAATTTTACAATTCCTTCGAGAAGCGTCTTGAAGTGGCCGAAGAGGAAATGAAAGAGATTGAGATCGTGGATGAGGTTTCCGACGAAATTTGCGAGAAATGCGGTAAGCCGCTAGTTTACAAGCTGGGGCGCTTCGGCAAATTTTTAGCCTGTTCAGGCTTCCCGGACTGCCGGAATACCAAGCCGATTATCAAGGATATCGGGGTCGGCTGCCCGAAATGCCACGAAGGAAAGGTTGTGGAGCGGCGCAGTAAGAAGGGACGCGTCTTCTATGGCTGCGACCGGTATCCTGAGTGCGACTTTGTTTCCTGGGATAAACCGTCTTCCAAACCGTGTCCGGAGTGCGGCTCATGGATGGTAGAGAAACGGAACAAACAAGGAACCCGGCTGCAGTGTACGTCATGCGACCATACCGAGAGTCTGGAGGAAAGCGAAGAGGAAACGGCGGAGTAAACAGTTCTTACACTTACAAATTCAGCAAGAAAGACTTATGGAGGTTGTGTAAAGTTGACGGAAACACCTAAGCAAACAGCGGCAAGCCCCGCTCCGGTTACGGTAATCGGCGCGGGGCTTGCCGGAAGTGAAGCGGCCTGGCAGCTCGCATCGCGGGGAGTGCCGGTTAAATTATATGAAATGCGGCCTGTCGTAAAGACACTGGCTCATCATACGGATAAATTCGCGGAGCTTGTATGCAGCAACTCGCTTCGCGCCAACGGGCTTGGCAACGCGGTTGGCGTACTGAAAGAGGAGATGCGACGGCTTGGCTCTCTGGTGCTGGGCTCTGCCGACAAGCATGCCGTACCGGCGGGAGGCGCTCTGGCCGTCGACCGGGACGGATTTTCGGGCGAAATAACGGCGGCGCTGCACGAGCACCCGCTTGTCGAAGTTATAAACGAGGAATTGACGCATATACCGGAGGAAGGGATTGTCGTAATCGCGAGCGGACCGCTGACGTCACCGGCGCTCTCTTCCGACATCAAGGCGCTGCTGGGCGAGGAGTATTTTTACTTCTACGATGCGGCGGCTCCGATTGTCGAGAAGGATTCGATTGATATGAGCAAGGTCTATTTGGCTTCCCGGTATGATAAAGGCGAAGCGGCTTATCTCAACTGTCCGATGACAGAAGAGGAATTCAACATATTTTACGACGCGCTTATTTCCGCGGAAACGGCGGCGCTTAAGGATTTTGAGAAGGAAATTTACTTTGAAGGCTGCATGCCGATCGAGATTATGATGAAACGCGGCAAGCAGACGGCGCTGTTCGGGCCGATGAAGCCGGTGGGGCTCGTCAATCCCCATACGGGGAAGCTGCCCTTTGCCGTTGTTCAGCTGCGGCAGGATAATGCTGCCGGAACGCTGTATAACCTTGTAGGGTTTCAAACCCATCTGAAATGGGGCGAGCAAAAGCGGGTCTTTTCGCTGATCCCGGGTCTTGAGAATGCGGAATATGTTCGCTACGGTGTTATGCACCGCAATACGTTCATTAATTCGCCGAAGCTGCTCCATCCGACCTATCAGATGAAAGGAAAAGAACGGCTGTTTTTTGCCGGACAGATGACGGGTGTGGAAGGCTATGTTGAATCCGCGGCCTCGGGTATGATAGCCGGCATTAATGCCGCTAGATATGCTCTTGGTGAGGAACTGCTTGTATTCCCGGAGGATACCGTCCTTGGAAGCATGCCGGCCTATATTACGACTGCCGATTCCAAGCATTTTCAGCCGATGAACGCTAATTTCGGCCTTCTGCCGAAGCCTGAACGGAAGATCCGCAACAAAAAGGAGAAGAATGAGCTTCTTGCGCATCGCGCATTGGATAGTCTTACGGGGTTCGCAGATCGTACGGGTTTGCCACATCACATCGGTACGGAGCCCCTGCAAAGAACCTAAAGCATTTTCGGAGCATAATCGAAGGAGGCAAGAGCATGATTCCCAGCTTTCACGCAACGACCATTTGCGCCGTACGGCATAATGGTGAAGCGGCAATCGCAGGCGACGGGCAGGTTACCTTTGGAGAAAATGTCATAATGAAGACGACCGCCAAAAAAGTGCGGAGGCTGTATAGAGGGCAGGTTATCGCCGGATTCGCCGGATCGGTTGCCGACGCAATCACCCTCTTTGAGAAATTTGAAGGCAAGCTGGAAGAGCATCACGGTAATTTGCAGCGTGCCGCGGTAGAACTGGCCAAGGATTGGCGTCAGGACCGTGTACTGCGCAAGCTTGAGGCGCTGATGATCGTAATGGACAAGAATGGAATGCTGCTGATTTCCGGCGGAGGCGAAATTATCGAGCCGGACGACGATGTGCTGGCGATTGGCTCTGGCGGCAACTTTGCCCTGGCATCCGCCCGGGCTTTGAAGCGGCATGCGAAGGATCTCAGCGCAGCTGATATCGCTAAGGAAGCGCTTAAAATTGCATCCGAAATTTGCGTTTATACGAATTCAAATATTATCGTCGAACAATTGCAGGCTTGAATAGCCCGCCAGAGAGGTGGAGGAATTAAGATGGCGAATCAATCGCTTACGCCCCGGCAAATCGTAGCCGAGCTGGATAAGTATATTGTCGGCCAAAAGCAGGCCAAGAAATCGATGGCTGTCGCTTTGCGCAACCGCTATCGGCGCAGCCAGCTGTCTGAAGAACTGCGTGACGAAATCGTACCGAAGAATATCTTGATGATCGGTCCTACGGGTGTAGGCAAGACCGAGATTGCCAGACGTCTTGCCAAGCTGGTGAATGCTCCGTTCGTCAAAGTGGAAGCTACGAAATTTACTGAAGTCGGCTATGTAGGACGCGATGTGGAGTCCATGGTTCGCGATCTCGTGGAGACCGCGATCCGAATGGTCAAGCTTGAGCGTACCGAAAAGGTAAAGGACCGTGCGGAAGAACTGGCCAATGAACGCATCGTGCGTATTCTCGCCCCTTCCGCCTCTAAGAATAAGGCCCAGCGCAACCCGTTTGAGATGCTGTTTGGCGGGAATGGCGGCCAGGAGGAAGCAAAAGCCGATGATTCGGAAGGCGATGCTGCCTTGAATGAGAGCCGCCGGGGAATCCGGTTTAAACTGCTCGCCGGACAGCTTGAAGATGATATCATTGAAATCGATGTCGAAGACACTGCACCTACCATGCTGGATATGTTCGCCGGTCAGGGCAACGACCAGATGGGGATGAATATGCAGGAGATGTTCGGAAATCTGCTGCCGAAACGGACCAAGAAGCGTAAGCTGCCTATCCGCGAGGCGCGTAAAGTACTCATTCAGGATGAAGCGAACAAGCTGATTGATATGGATGACGTTATCCAGGAATCCGTAGCTCGCGCGGAGCAATCGGGCATTATTTTCATCGATGAGATTGACAAGGTGGCCAGTCAGGGCAAAGGGGGAGGTCCCGATGTTTCCCGCGAGGGCGTGCAAAGGGATATTTTACCGATCGTCGAGGGATCAACCGTGATGACGAAATACGGCCCTGTAAAGACTGATTATGTCCTGTTCGTGGCAGCGGGAGCTTTTCATGTCGCCAAACCGTCCGATCTGATTCCTGAACTCCAGGGACGCTTTCCCATTCGCGTTGAACTCAGCAGCCTTTCCCTTGAAGATTTCGTATCCATACTCACCGAGCCGAAAAATGCGCTGACAAAGCAATATTCCAATTTACTCGCTACGGAAAATATCGAAGTGGAGTTTCAGAGCGACGCCATTTACGAGATTGCGAAAATTGCGGCGACAGTCAATCAAAATATGGAAAATATCGGAGCTAGGCGTCTTCACACCATTTTGGAAAAGCTTCTGGAAGACCTCTCGTTCGAGGCTCCCGAGCTTACGCTCGAAAAAATGGTAATCACACCCGAATACGTCCGTGAGAAGCTCGCAAGTATCGCCCAAGACCGGGACTTAAGCCAGTATATTTTGTAACTGCCCATCAATGGAAGGATTCTAGGAAAGAAGTATCAGTCAAAAAATAATTAAAACCCAAAATAAGTAATTTTAAAGGAATATATGGGTGTTCTAAGGATATTATGGACAATAAATGGAATAAGATGGATAAAAAATGATTCAAGCCCTATCTCTTTTTAAAAGATAGGGCTATTTTCTTATTGTAATATTATACAAATTCTACGAGAATCAATATATGCAAAAAAAACCTCATTTATGTCTTATCATGTCGAGCATTTTCCTTGGTTTTTTTGTAAAAGATTGAGCATCTTTCAATCAAATTTTGTCGAACAGGAAGGATTTTCGGAAAGAGTTGTGGAATTCTTTTCACTATGATAGCTTTGGAAGGGGGATAATTATGGGATTGCTTAATACTTTAAGTTTCCGACGGTTGCAAAAGGGCATTGATGCCGCCAACATGCGACAAAACGCACTGGCTAATAACGTGGCAAATGTCGATACACCCAATTTCAAGCGCTCCGATGTCTCTTTTGAGAGCTTTCTGCGGGAGCAGGAAAGAGGACTTCAATCTTCACTTAGTGCCAAAGTGACGGATTCCCGCCATATTCAATTCGGAATGACAGGCAATGTTCCCTCACCGGTCATCCAGAATGACAAGAGGACGTCTATGAACAATAACGGCAATAATGTTGACATTGACCGAGAAATGGCGCTAAGTGCCGAGAACCAGCTCCGGTACAGTTCTTACGTTCAACTTTTGAACAGTCAAATTTCAATGATGCGAACGGCAACTGAAGGGAGATAATGAGGGATGAATTTCGGCAGCAGTTTTGGAATCAGCGCCTCTGCCTTAACCGCACAACGGCTGAGAATGGACGTGATTTCGTCCAATATAGCCAATGCGGAAACGACAAGAGCGTCGGTGGTTGACGGCAAAGCGGTGCCTTACCGTCGCAAGCTGGTGGTGCTGGAGTCGAAACAGAACGATAGTTTTTCTAATATTCTGCATTCTAAGATGAATGGCGGAACGGACGGCGTGAGTGTCAAGTCCATTACAGAGGATTCCTCGCCGCTCAAACCGGTATATAATCCGACTCATCCCGACGCTGATGAGAACGGGTATGTATACATGCCCAATGTGGATGTAACGAAAGAGATGGTGGATATGATCTCCGCATCCCGTTCCTATGAAGCGAATGTTACCATGCTCAATGCTAGCAAGGCGATGGTTTCCAAAGCACTTGAAATCGGAAAGTAAATATTCAGTACAAATCTTCTAAAGTGGCTGTAGGGATCGGTACACTTTAGTGTTTGATTTCTAGGAGGAGAAACCTTGATACAGAATTTGACAATCGGTACACAAAGCATCCAGCCTCTTGCAATGAAGAAGACAGAGACGCAATCAGCGGCCGGTCTTTCGGACACTACAAAAAGCTTCGGATCTTATCTTGAGGATGCTCTGAATCAAGTTGCTGCGCAGGAGCAAACTGCGAAAGATATGAATAACAAGTTTGTCCTGGGGGAAGTGAATGTGGATGAAGCGATGATCTCTTCACAGCAGGCTCTGCTGAGCTTGCAGCTGACAGCCCAAGTCCGAAATAGAGCTATTGAAGCTTACCAGGAAATTATGAGAACTCAGATCTAATAAGGTCTAAACAATCCTAGCATAGTTTCGGATGGGGTGACACTGTGAATGAAAGATTCGCCCAGTACAGGGAAAAGCTTGCCCAGTATTGGAACAGATTCAGCGTCAGGCAGAAAATACTTTTCTTTTCTACGCTATTGATCATTATAATCATCATGGTCGCTGCGACGATGCAGCTTACCAAGACCGAGTATGAGGTTGCTTTTCAGGATTTGGACAGTACGGACGCCGCCGGAGTAATAAACTATCTGGAATCAGCGGGAATCAGTTATAGGTTAAGTCCAGACGGCAAAAGCATTTCCGTTCCCAGTTCGGACGCCGCCCGCGCTAAAGTAGATATCGGATCGCAAGGGATCGTTCAGGATGGCTCAATTGGTTATAAGATTTTTGACCAAAGCTCATCTATGATCGGAACGACAGATAACGAGTTTAATGTAAAGTACAATAACGCTCTTAACGGGGAAGTTGAGCAGCTTCTTCGCAAGATGCAGGGGGTTAAGGACGCCAAAGTTCTTGTCAATCTGCCAAAGGAGACCGTGTTCGCTACCCAGGATGATCAGGAGAAGGCTTCGGCATCCGTGGTATTGAGCTTTAAACCGGGCTTCAGACCCTCTCAAGACAACATCGACGGCTATTTCAATCTGGTTAAGACGGCCGTTCCGAATTTGCCTATTAACAATATTACAATTACGAATAATGAAACCGAGCTTATGCCGACGGCAAAGGGAGGGCAAGCCGGTGTTTCCAGCCAGGTTGAAGAAAACTTCGCCCTTCAGAGAAAATTTGAAGATGATGTGAAAAAGAATGTCAAGGCGTTTCTCAGTACGCTAACTGGGCCCGATAAAGTCGATGTGCTTGTCTTTTCCAAGCTGAACTTCGACAAAGAGACCCGGAAGGAAAACCGGGTTGAGCCTGTAGACCCTGAAAACATGCAAGGGATCGTAATCAGTTCCCAAATTATTAGTAATACGTACTCTGGACAAGGCAGTGCGGACGGTGGAGTAGCGGGAACCGGGGCTGGTGATGTACAAGGATACCCAAGCAGTGCGAATTCCGGAAACACTTCATCTGAGGAGTCGTCTGAGACCAAAAATTTTGAAGTGAACCGAATTACGAGAGATATCATCGCAAGTCCATACACTGTAAAAGATTTAACCATTAATGTTGCGGTTGAACCACCCGATGGACAACCAACTTTGAATCCGGCCGTTTCGAATGCCATTCGGCTTATACTGATCAATATTGTCAGAGCTTCCCTTGCCGATTCAGGGGTTACCTATACTGACGCTGATTTGGGTAAAAAAGTTTCGGTCTATTCTCAATCTTTTGGTGCACAATCGGCAGCCCAAGCATCTGGCGGCTTAGCAACCTGGATGATATGGGCGATCGCCGCGGCGGCACTGCTGGTTGGAGCGGGCGTGGGATATATCATCTATCGACGCCGCCGCAATAATGCGGAAGAAGAAGAGGAAGAGATTCCGCTTCAGATGCCGACAGAATTCCCGTCCATTAACCTGGACAGCGTAACGAACGAGAGTCAAGTGCGTAAGCAGCTGGAAAGCCTGGCTAAGAAAAAGCCAGAAGAGTTCGTAAACCTGCTGCGCACCTGGCTAGCAGACGAACAGAGGTGAACGAATGGCAAAGGCGGCACAGCAGGGGCTTAGCGGCCGTCAGAAGGCCGCAATCCTGCTCATCACATTAGGGCCTGAAGTTTCGGCGCAAATTTTCAAGCATTTAAGAGACGAGGAGATTGAGCAGCTTACGCTGGAGATCGCTAACGTCCGCAAGGTTGACAGCGGCGAGAAGGAATTAATCTTGTCGGAGTTTCATCAAATCTGTCTGGCCCAGGAATATATTTCGCAAGGCGGCATCAACTATGCCAAGGAAATCTTAGAGAAGGCGCTCGGGCAGCAAAAGGCGCTGGAAGTTATCAACCGTCTTACGGCGACGCTTCAGGTCAGACCATTTGATTTTGCCCGGAAGGCGGACCCTAATCAAATTTTGAACTTTATTCAAAATGAAAATGTGCAGACTATCGCCCTTGTGCTTTCGTACCTTCATTTTGAACAGGCGGCTGCAATTCTTTCTTCTTTGCCGCAAGAGAAGCAGGCTGAGGTGGCTAGAAGAATTGCTGTTATGGACAGCACCTCACCGGAGGTTATTTCCCAGATTGAGAAAGTTCTGGAGCAAAAGCTGTCCGCAACCGTTACTCAGGATTATACGAATGCAGGCGGCATCGAGTCGATCGTACAGATACTCAATGGCGTCGACCGTGGGACAGAGCGAACGATTCTGGATTCGCTTGAAATTCAGGATCCTGAACTGGCGGAAGAAATCAAGAAGCGGATGTTCGTATTCGAGGATATCGTCAATGTGGACAACCGTTCCATCCAGCGAATTATCCGCGATATCGAGAATGCGGATTTGCAGCTTGCGCTTAAGGTTGCGAGCGAAGAGGTCCGTGATGTCATTTTCCGAAATATGTCCAAACGCATGGCGGAAACATTCCGGGAAGAAATGGAATACATGGGCCCGGTGCGGCTTCGTGATGTAGAGGAAGCCCAAACCCGTATTGTGAGTACCATTCGAAGGCTGGAAGAGTCAGGTGAAATCATCATAGCCCGCGGTGGAGGAGATGACATTATTGTCTAGGTTGATCAAACACTCCCAATATGTTCCTGTTGAAGCGCTCAAGAGATTGGAGTTGGCCCGGCAGCATGCCGGTCTAGCCGAAGAAGAAATCCAATCAGGGGAAAGTAGCGAAACGCAGCATGACGATCCCGCTCACGAGGCAACTGAGCAGACATGCAAACAAATGCTGCGCGACGCAAAGGAGTTTGCCGAAGAACAGGTGCGGAGCGCCTCGCTTGAGGCTGAACAAATCATCGAGAGAGCGCATAGTGAAGCCGAAGAATGGTGGCGCAGCCGCAGGGAGCAGGATGAACACCTAACCGAAGCGGTCAAGGCAGAAGCCTATAGTGAAGGATATAATGAGGGTCTGCTGCAGGCTGAGGAAGAAATGAAGGCAAAGCTCGCAAAGGTAATGGAAGAGGCTCAAGCCGTTTTATTAGAAGCCTATAAAGCGCGCGACGTGATCATTCAGGAAGCCGAGCCTTTTCTCGTTGAACTAAGCTGCGACATCGCCGAGAAAATCGTGGAGAAGCAGTTGACGGTGGAACCGGCGTTTACAATTGATCTCATCAAGAGAAACCTGGCCCGTAAGAGGGAGCAGGGTACCATCTCTCTGTGCGTAAATCCTAAACAGTTCTCTTTTGTTAATGCGGCTCGAGAGGAACTTACATTAGCCATTGATTCGCAGGCGGAACTTCAGATTTTGCCCGACTCGACGGTGAAGGACCATGGATGCGTAATCCGTTCTTCCCTTGGAAGCGTAGACGCAAGGATCGACACCCAGCTCGAGGAGATCAAAAAGGAACTGATTCGGGTGGCGCTGGATAATGACGGGCAGAGAAATGGGGAAGGTAATGCTTGACACCCAGAAATACAAAGAACAGCTACGCAGTATCGATCCCGTCAGAATTAACGGCAAGGTAACCCAGGTTATCGGGCTGATGGTTGAATCGGAAGGGCCGGATGCCAGCATAGGAGACGTCTGCTATATCTATCCTGCCAAGGGCAGCAGACCGCTCAAGGCGGAGGTCGTCGGCTTTCGCGATAACAAGGTGCTGCTTATGCCGCTGGGTGAGCTGCAGGCAATCGGACCCGGTTGTGATGTGGTAGGCACGGGTAAACCGCTCAACGTGCAGGTGGGTTCCGAACTGCTCGGCAAGGTGCTCGACGGTCTCGGACAGCCGCTTGACGGTA
Organism: Paenibacillus durus ATCC 35681; assembly: GCF_000993825.1. Taxonomy (NCBI): domain Bacteria; kingdom Bacillati; phylum Bacillota; class Bacilli; order Caryophanales; family Paenibacillaceae; genus Paenibacillus; species Paenibacillus durus. The sequence goes on along the minus strand of NZ_CP011114.1, from coordinate 2,648,386 downwards.
CGCTTATACCGGCTCGCATGCCGTTCAGTTCAACTTTCAATATCCCAACTAATCCGCTTAACAGGCCCAGAGTACAGGAACCGATCAGCATCGGAGTGCGGGCGATCGACGGACTACTAACGATTGGCAAGGGCCAGCGGGTCGGGATTTTTGCAGGCTCGGGGGTAGGGAAAAGTACGCTGATGGGTATGATCGCCCGGGGGACTTCCGCGGATGTTAATGTGATCGCACTGATTGGAGAGCGCGGGAGAGAAGTTCTCGATTTCATCGAACGCGACCTTGGTCCGGAGGGGCTGCAGCGATCGGTTGTAATTGTAGCTACCTCGGACCAACCGGCGCTGATTAGGATTAAAGGGGCGTTGATTGCTACGACGATCGCCGAGTATTTTCGTGATCGCGGACTCAATGTCATGCTGATGATGGATTCGGTTACACGGTATGCGATGGCACAACGCGAGGTAGGTCTTGCTGTCGGAGAGCCGCCGGCGATGCGAGGATATACACCGTCGGTATTTGCCAGTCTGCCGAAACTGCTTGAACGCGCGGGAACAGGGCCAACCGGATCGATTACCGCTTTTTATACCGTACTGGTCGATGGAGACGATATGAACGAACCGATTGCCGATGCCGTTCGCGGAATATTGGATGGACATATTGTGCTTAACCGGAGTATTGCAAATAAAGGGCATTTTCCGGCGATCGACGTGCTCGCGAGCATCAGCCGGGTGATGAAGGACATCGCGCCCGCGGATCAGATTGAAGCGGCTGAGAATGTGAAACGGTTGATGTCGGTTTACAAGGAATCCGAAGATTTAATTAATATTGGCGCTTACCAGAGAGGTTCCAATGCCCAGATTGATGAGTCGCTGCATTATATTGATAGTATTTGGGATTTTACAAAGCAGAAGGTAGACGAGAAGACAACGCTGGCCGAAGTTCAACAAATCTTAATTTCCCATTTTTCGAGGAGTTGATTTGATTAATGAGATTTCACTACAGTTTCCAGAAAGTCGTCGATTTGAAGGGCAATGAAAAAACGCAGGCGGAATGGTTGCTCTCGAACGCGATTGGGGAACTCCAGGCACAGGAGAAAAGTTTGGTTGAACTTATGGAACAGCGAAATGAAATTTTACTCTCGCTTCAGGCAGCGGCAGAACGTAGAACACCGATGGCGATGATCCGGGAAATGCAGGATTACGTGGACTATTTAGACAACTGTATTACCCGCAAACAAGGCGAGATCAGCCAAGCGCATCAAGAAGTTTCAAGAAAACAGGATAATCTTAACTCAAAGGCTCTGGATGAGAAAATTTGGTTGAAAGCAAGAGAAAAAGCGCTGGGTATTTTTAAACAAAATATGAATTTGCGGGAACAAAACGAACTGGATGAGATGGCTACCGTCCGCTTCGCGATGAAGCCCCTCTGACGTCTGGAGGTTATTCACCAGTGGCAACGAACGATATGGAGCTTGAAAACGAAGAATCGGCAAGCAAGTTTGAGCGGTTTCTGTTTCTGATGATTCCGATTATTTTTACACTTGTCTTAATTGGGGTTTTGCTGACGCTTTTCAATATGGATTACAGAAACGACATGCTGCAAATAGCGAACAAAATTCCGCTCGTGAATAAATGGGTGCCTGATCCAAAAGAGGATACTGCCGGTAGCCAGCAACAGGAGAAGCAAGAGGCGAGCTCGGAAGCAACCATTAAAGAGCTAAAGGACCAGCTGGCCAAACAGGAAGAGACGGTAAAACAGCTGAATGAGCAAAAAACCTCGCAAGATCAGGAGGTTCAGGATCTAAAGACGCAGGTTGACGAAATGCAGCAGACTGCCAGCAGCCAAGAACAGGCAAAAGAACAGGATGAGCACGAGAAAAAGATAGCCGCTATGACCAAGCTTTATGCGGGAATGAAAGCATCCAAAGCGGCGACAATTATGCAAAATATGACGACCGAGGAAGTAGTTCAGCTGCTTAGCGGAATGAATAATGACAGCAAGACAGCCATTTTGGAAAAGATGGACCCGAAAGTAGCCGCAGACGTGTCTATAAAGCTAAAGGAATCGGCCAATTCTTCCGATATGGCTATTGCAGCCCTTCAATCCAGACTAAATCAACAAGCGGCGGCAACTAGCCAGGCCGGCAGCGGTTCTAATCTTGACAAGGAAAAGTTGAGCCAGACCTTCTCCACTATGCCCGCCGCCGAAGCGGCAAAGCTGCTCAGTGATATGTACGGCATCAGTCCAGATAAGGTGATCACGATTCTAAGTACCGTGAACGACAGTGTGCGGTCTTCCATATTATCCGAGATGACCAAGAATGATACGAATGGAGTAACTGCCAAAATCGTAAACCGTCTGATGGGCGGTAAATAAGAACTGCACATGAAAGGAGGTGAAAAATGATGAGTCTTGTATTTCAAATGATTTCTTCAGGGAAAGGTCTTAATGCCAAAGCAGCTGCTTCTACCGGGTCTTCCGGGATAGAAGGAGTTATCGGCACTGCGGGAAACGGGATGTTCTCCCAGACTCTGTTGCAATCGATGGCAGGCGCAGCTTCTGGGATGACAGCAGCTTCAAAAGGCGATACGGCAGCAGTAACTTTACAGAACCTTCTGAAGACGACAGTATCCGGCACAACAGATAAGGATGGCGAAATGTCGAGCGCGACCGGCCAAGAGCTGCTGGGTCAACTTCTTCCCGAGCTTACGAAACTGGATGAACAGATCGAATTGAATCCCGAACTGCTGGCGGCGCTTCAGGGCTGGCTGATTCAGGTCTCCGCTCTTTTGTCGGGTGCTGATGCAAAGGAAGGTCAAGCTGAGAACGCGCTTACGGCACTTGCGCAGAACCCTGCTACCGCAAGGTTTGCTGTTCAGGATGAACTGAACAACCTCGCGGCCAGATTTCAGCAAGCTGCAGAAAGCGGCGATGAAGCGGCAGCAGGCACAGCGCTGAAGCTGCTGAATAGCTTTGCGGCAATCCTTGAACCGTATACTGGAACTGGATCGGCTTCCAATGAAACTTCTGTACAGTCTGCTGCCCCTCAAGCTGCCGTTGTTGGAAAGCTTCAAGAACGCCAAAAGGAGAACGTCGGCAATAATTCCGAAGGAACCGGTCCTTCCAAGGTCGGAGACTTGATTGCGAACAAGTCGGACGCTTCCGGATCCGGAAAAGCTCCCGCGAGCTCTGGCGATGTCAAGGCGGCAGCAGGTGATTTGATGAACTTTAAAGTGACTTCGACATCCGCAGAAGGTAAGGAGAATCCCAAGGCAAGTGCGGATATACTATCCGAAATAGTTGCTGACCAGGATTCTACCACAGGAGATAGCAAAGTCATTACCGCAGGCCAGCTCATGCTTAGGGACGGAATTACGGCTCCTCTGAAGACAGAGACTCCGCAAGTTCCGGTTCATAGATTTGCGCAGGAAATGACAGGTTTTATTACAGGCAAGCTGGAGATTGTCAATAAGGGCGGAATTGCCGAAGCGACAATATCTCTGTTTCCGGAAAATCTGGGACAAGTAGATGTCAAGATCACGATGCAGAACGGTCAGTTGGTCGCGCATTTCACGACTGAGCATGCTGGAGCCAAAGATTTGCTGGAGAATCAGATGTCCCAACTGCGCGCTGCGCTTCAATCCCAGGGACTGCAGGTAGAAAAACTGGAAGTTTCACAGAACAACACTTCCCAGCAGTCGCAGCTTTTTCAAGAGGGACGCCATTCGGGAGCAGGCGGTCAGGGTTCCGACAAACGCTCCAAAGAGCGGAAGGAAGCTTCAGATGATGCTATTCTTACCGCCGAACTCGATGGGGAATGGAAAGAATGGCTGAATAGTGAAAGACAAAGTATCCGCAGCCTGACAGGCCAGTTCTCAGCCGAGGCTTAGGGGTGACGGAAAGAGGGGTGAAAGACCATGGCAACCTCGGATAATATGATATCCACAAATAATGTATGGCCGAACTATTCGGCAGGTAACGTCTCGGACAGCAGTAAGGGCAACCAAACGCTCGGGAAAGACCAATTTCTTAAAATATTGGTTACGCAGTTGCAGAATCAGGATCCGATGCAGCCTTTACAAGATAAGGAGTTTATTGCTCAAATGGCTCAATTTACGTCTGTTGAGCAGCTTATGAACATCTCCGGTCAATTAACGGCGCTCAATCAGTCGCTTGGCACGGTTTCAGGTCTAATTGGGAAAAATGTCAGCTGGCTTGACAGCTCTACTTCAGAGCAGAAATCGGGAACGGTGGATTCCATTGTCGTTAGCGACGGAGTGCAGTACGCTCTTGTGGGCAAAGAGAAGATAGCGCTCAAGGACATCACGCAGATTAAAAATAGCGACAGCACCTCGGCGGCGGGGGACGCCGGCAGCGGAGGCGGGACGGCATCATGAACGATAAAATGACGGTCGGACAGATGTTTACCGGTGTCCGGCACCCAGGCATGCTGCAGCGTTCCAACACCGTTAATAACAATGGATCTTCTTCCGGAAGCACCTCTTTCGAAACCGTACTTCAGCGGAATATGCTGAAATTCAGCAATCATGCCGCGAAGCGGCTGGAGCAGCGAGGGATTCAGCTTGGAACTAAGCAGCTTGACCAGATCTCTTCGGCCGTAGAACAAGCGGCGGCCAAAGGCAGCAAGGAATCGCTCATTCTGATGAAAGATTTGGCGCTCATTGTCAGTATTGCGAATCGTACCGTGGTGACGGCAATGGATGGAAGCTCGATGAAGGACAATGTATTCACCCAAATAGATAGTGCAGTAATCATCTCTTGAACCGGCTGGTCCTAACGGAAAGCCGGAGGACCGCCGATCGACTGACGCGGTCCTACCTATAATTATTATCCAAATTAAAGGAGCCCCCAAGCTCTATTTCTGGGAGGGTAAAATAATGTTAAGATCTATGTACTCCGGTGTTTCAGGCATGCGCGGTTTCCAAACCAAGCTGGATGTTATCGGCAACAATATCGCGAATGTAAATACGATCGGTTTTAAATCGGGACGTGTCATGTTCAAAGATATCATGAGCCAGACGATTTCCGGCGTTACCGCACCCAACGATGACGGACAAGGCGGTATCAACGCCAAGCAAATCGGACTTGGCGTCAGCATTGGTTCCATTGACACGATGCATCTGGCGGGCAGTGCCCAGACAACCAATAATCCGACCGACCTTCGTATCGACGGAGATGGTTTTTTCCTCGTTAAGTTGACTGGCGACCAAGAAACTCCTTTTCTAACCCGGGCCGGCGATTTCCATGTTGATGCCAGCCGTAATTTGGTTACTTCGGATGGCCTTCATGTGCTTGATTCAGCCGGAGAGCCGATAGTCATTGGTGAGGACGTCACGGCTTTCTCGATTTCCAATGACGGAACCATTGTACAGTCGATGGCCGACGGAACAACCCAAGCAGGCGTTCAAATCGGCGTCGCCAAAGTCAGTAACCCACAGGGCCTTGAGAAAATTGGGGGCAATCTGTATCGCATGACTTTGAATGCCAACGCGGAAGGCGCTCTGGAACCTACAACCGCCAACAATGGGGAAGCTGGCACCGGAGCAATTGTAGCGGGACAATTGGAAATGTCCAATGTCGATCTGACGAATGAATTTACGGAAATGATCGTCGCTCAGCGCGGGTTCCAGGCGAATTCCCGGATTATTACCACATCGGATGAAGTGCTTCAGGAAGTCGTTAATCTGAAACGTTAATTTCAGGTCATCCTAGAAGTTCTCTGATTTAGTACTTTCCGGATGCCGGGCTTACAGAATAATAGTTATATATTGTTTTTTCATAGTTCATGATATTGGTTTCAAGCTGGGGGAGGTTCTCCTCTCCCAATTTATAGTTAGGAGGCCTCTTATGATCTCGGTAACACGTTTAAACGGATCGCCAATGTGGCTGAATGCCCTTCTGGTGGAAATGGTGGAAGAAAGCCCGGACACTTACATCACCCTTGTAACGGGAAAGAAGCTGATCGTTCTTGAAAAGGCCGATGAAGTTGTTGCCAAAATCCGTGATTACAATAAGGAAATCGGCGCGTATTCAGCCACCATTAAAGTCCAAACACTGGAGGAGCTTTCATGAAAAAGATGCTGCCTTGGCTCATCACGATTTTATTGGCGATTACTTTAATCGTGCTAGCCGCTTTTTTACTAATGAACAAATGGTTTTCCGACAGCAGCGGCAACGCGGTTAACGACACAGTAAACACTGTGGCGACCAAGAGTCTGACCGCAGACGAAATCGCGACCATGACTTCGGAAATTAAAGAAATAAAAACCAATCTTGCTGATCCCGATTACGTCGTTTCTATAAACTTCGCTTTTCAATTGAATTCTGAAGCAACTAAGGAAGACTTTGAAAAAATTAAAGAAATAAAGGTCAAGCCGCTCATTATTAAAACACTGGCCGATGCGAAACCCCAGGAATTGAGCGGAGCAAGCGGCAAGGACCAACTGTGCAGTAAGCTTGTCAATCTGATTAACGATACGTTGCCCGAAGGAAAGCTTACCCAGGTGGAAATTACTTCTTATATTCTGGCACCCATTTAAGACTGCCAAATTTCAAGTTAACTTACGGGGGGTGAATGAATGGTTGATGTACTTTCGCAAAACGAAATTGATGCCCTGCTTGCCGCTCTATCATCCGGTGAGATGGACGCCGACGAACTAAAAAAAGAGGAAACTCAGCGCAAAATACGTTCATATGACTTTAAACGGGCTGTTCGTTTCTCAAAGGATCATATTCGAAGCCTGACCCGAATTCATGATAACTTTGCCCGATATCTGACGACTTATTTCTCGGCGCAATTACGAACTTTTGTACAGATCAATGTCGTTCAGGTAGAGCAGCTGCCTTATGATGAATTCATCCGTTCAATACCCAAAATGACTATTTTGAATATTTTTGAAGCTGAGCCACTGCAAGGAAGAATGGTCATGGAAGTGCATCCGAATATTGCCTTCGCCATGCTTGACCGGCTGCTTGGAGGAATAGGGACAGCTCCCTCGAAAATTGCTACTTTGACTGAGATTGAAACAACTATAATGGAGCGTATTTTCAGCAGATGCTTTGAGAGCCTGCAGGAAGCCTGGAAGACGGTACTGGATATTGAGCCGGTAATGGAAGCGCTGGAAACGAATCCGCAGTTTATGCAGATCGTATCCCCTAATGAAACAATTGCGCTTATATCGCTCAGCACCAAGATCGGGGACACGACGGGCATGATCAATTTATGTATCCCGCACGTTGTGCTGGAGCCAATCATGTCCAGGCTGTCCGTGCATCAATGGTTCGTATCTGAGAAAAAGGCTCGGGATGAGCAGGAAGTGGAAGCGATTAGAGCCAGCGTCAACAAGGCTCAGCTTCCGATTGTCGCAGAATTGGGAGAATCCAGGATTTCGATTGCCGAGTTCCTCGGTCTTAATGTAGGTGATGTAATATCACTTAACAGGACCGTTGAAGCCGGACTATCGATCAAAGTGGGCAACAAGCTGAAGTTTATTGGAAGTCCGGGAATGCTCAAAGACCGGGTAGCCGTGCAAATTGATGAGATTGTCAGTGAAGGAGTTGAAGGACTTGACGAGTAAAGATTATTTATCCCAGGAAGAAATCGACGCACTTTTAAGACAATCGACGGAGAGCGCGGGAAGCGCATCTTCCAACAAGACGGTGGATGATTATCTGACCCCGTTTGAGCAGGATGCCTTAGGAGAGATTGGTAATATTACTTTCGGCAGCGCCGCAACGGCACTTTCGACCCTGCTCGGTAAAAAAGTGGACATCACGACCCCGCAAGTCTCCATTATTACGCGCAGTGAGTTTGAGGAAGTTTTCCCTAAACCTCACGTTGCAGTGCATGTAGAGTATGTTGATGGCTTTCAGGGCATTAACTCGCTCGTGATCAAAGTCCGTGACGCCCAGGTGATTGCCGATCTGATGCTGGGTGGTAACGGAGAACCTAATGACGAAGAACTGAACGAGATACATGTCAGCGCCGTTCAGGAGGCCATGAATCAAATGATGGGCTCCTCCGCCACATCGATGTCAACCATTTTCAACCGGTTCGTTAACATTTCGCCGCCAGGTATTGATATTCTCAATATGTCGAGTGGCGAGGGAGTGAGAAGTCTACCCGAAGACGAGACACTGATTCGCATCTCGTTCCGTCTCAAAATCGGTGAACTGATCGACTCGACCCTCATGCAGCTTCTGCCCGTTTCTTTTGCTAAGGATATGGTGATGATGCTGGTTGGAGACGCCTCTGAGTCGACTGAAGCGCCTGCTGCCGCTGTTGAAGCGCCGGCCCCTGCTAGACCGGAAGCATCTCAGCCCCAATCCGCAACGGCTGCTCAGCAGCCTCAGTCGGCTCCTGAGCAGCCGGCAGCACAGCAAATACCGCCAGGACAACAGCCATATCCGGGAATGCCCGAAGGAGGATATTATTATCCGCCATACGGAATGCCTCCTTATGGTATGCCCCCTCAGGGGATGCCTGGACAACAGGGAATGCCTTACCCGCAGTCCCCGCCCTCAGCATCCCAGCCGAACCGGAATGTCAACGTACAGCCGGTCCAGTTTGCCAATCTTAGCGGTAACACATTTGGGAATGTTGACGAAAATAATTTGAACTTATTGATGGACATACCCCTAAGAGTGACCGTAGAATTAGGAAGGACCCAGAAGCAAATTAAAGACATTCTTGAGATGTCGCAGGGATCGATCATTGAGCTGGACAAGCTTGCAGGCGAGCCTGTTGATATTTTAGTGAACAACAAGCTGATTGCCAAGGGAGAAGTAGTGGTAATCGATGAAAATTTTGGGGTTCGTGTAACGGATATCGTAAGCCAATGGGACCGGGTTCAAAAATTACAATAAGCATAACTTAGGGAGGATTTATTTTAAGATGGCTAACCGAATTTTGATCGTGGACGATGCTGCATTTATGAGAATGATGATTCGCGATATTTTATCGAAAAACGGTTTTGAAGTGGTGGGTGAAGCCCAGGACGGTGCCCAGGCGATTGAAAAATTCAAGGAACTGCGTCCCGACCTGATTACCATGGATATTACCATGCCTGAAATGGACGGAATTGCGGCACTGAAAGAAATTAAAAAAGTGGATGCCAACGCCAAAGTCATTATGTGTTCCGCCATGGGTCAGCAGGCTATGGTTATCGACGCAATCCAAGCTGGAGCCAAAGATTTTATCGTTAAGCCATTCCAGGCGGACCGCGTTATCGAAGCCATCAGCAAGACGCTAGGCGTGTAGGATCTGTTCATGCCGCTCAACACCGAGCCGCTCGGCACAGGCAATAACCTGCTGAATTTGCTCAATGTTATCTTTGTGCTCGCGGTCATTATCGTTATTATTATTTTTCTGATCCGGTTTTTGGGACGCCGCAACCAAGCTTGGATGAAAGGCCGTTCCATGCGCACCTTAGGTGCGGTGGGACTCGGCCCTAACAAGTCGATGCAGGTGATAGAAATTGGGCGCAGTCTCTATTTGATCGGGGTTGGCGAGAACGTAACGATTTTGGATAAAATCACCGATCCCGAAGAAGTCGCGTTGATCGTATCGGGATTCGAGGAGCAGTCTGTGCCGGGGGGCAAGTTCTTTATTCCGCTGATTGCCAGGGTGAGAGAAAGGCTGCGCGGGGAAGTGCCGTCTCAGGAAATCGATCTGAACGAAACTTCATCTTTCTATGAAATGCTGCAGACCAAGCTGCGCTCCGCTTCGGACCGAGAGAAGAAGATGGAGGAACGGCTTGGCGGCGAAGATCAAAAGGGCAGGCAGGAGGATTTATGAAGAAAAAAATATGGTTTGCCTTCCTGCTGATTGGTCTTGTCAGTTTTCTGGCTCTGCGTCCGATCTATGCCGCCGATCCTATTCCGAACATAGACATTCAGGTAGGAGGAGACGGCGGTCAAACCGGCACCAGTTCCATTTCCATCTTACTGCTCATTACGGTTCTGAGCGTGGCTCCGGCTTTTTTGGTTCTAATGACCAGCTTTACCCGGATCGTTATTGTGCTCGGATTTATCCGCACTTCGCTCGGAACGCAGCAGATGCCGCCGAACCAGGTGCTGGTGGGACTCGCTCTTTTTCTGACGCTGTTCATTATGTCACCAACTTTGTCGACAGTGAATCAGACGGCGCTGCAGCCATACATCAAAGGACAAATCACGCAGACCGAAGCGATGAACAAGGCTGCCGTTCCGATGAAACAATTCATGTTCAAGTATACGCATGAGAAGGATTTGCTGCTGTTTATGAAATATAACGGCTACACTGGCAATAACAAGCCGGCGACATACACTGATATTCCGCTGACCGTGCTCGTGCCTTCCTTTGCGATGAGTGAATTGAAAACGGCCTTCCAAATGGGCTTCATGATTTTTATTCCTTTTTTAATTATCGATATGGTGGTTGCCAGCACGCTCATGGCGATGGGGATGATGATGCTGCCGCCCGTAATGATCTCGCTGCCTTTTAAAATCATGCTGTTTGTGCTGGTGGACGGTTGGTATCTAGTAGTCAAATCGCTGCTGCTCAGCTACGGCACGTGACGGGGAAGAGGAGGCGAAGGGTATCAATACGGAGTTTATTATCGGTCTCGCAGGTCAAGCCGTGTATCTCGTACTTGAGATAAGCGCGCCTATGCTGATTCTAGGTTTGGTCGTCGGGCTGATTATCAGTATTTTTCAAGCGACGACTCAGATTCAGGAACAGACGCTGGCCTTTGTCCCCAAAATCGTCGCTGTGCTGCTGGCCCTGCTTCTGTTCGGCCCGTGGATCATAACAAAGCTTGTTGACTTTACCACCCAAATTTTGGGTAATCTCCATATGTATATCGGATGAATGATATGATAGATTCCATTTTGCGCAGCTTTCCAGTTTTTTTGCTTATTTTTTGTCGAATTACGGCCTTTTTTGTTATCGTGCCTGTCTTTTCTTCCCGAAGCGTGCCGAGAACTTTCAAAATCGGAATTTCCTTCTTTCTATCACTTGTCGTGTTCAGCGCTAAAGGAAGCGGTGTAACTGTTCCGGAAGATCTCGGTATAATTCTGCTGATCATTAGAGAATCTCTGATCGGGCTGCTGCTCGGGTTCATAGGCTATCTGATGTTTATGACCATTCAGACAGCGGGCTCGTTCATCGACATCCAGATTGGCTTCGGAATAGCGAATGTGATCGACCCGATGACCGGGGCGTCTTCACCCATACTTGGCAACTTAAAATATATGATTGCCCTGTTGTTGTTTTTAGGGATGAATGGTCATCATTATTTGCTTGATGCTATAGTGAACAGTTATAACTGGGTTCCTTTAGATAATGATCTCCTGCTTAAAATGATGGACGGAAGTCTGGCGGAGTTTCTTCTCCGTTCATTCGCTCAGTCGTTTATGCTTGCTTTTCAAATGTCTGCTCCGCTGGTGACCGCGTTGTTTCTGACGGATGTCGGGCTAGCTTTTTTGGCAAGAACTGCGCCGTCGTATAATGTGTTCGTTATCGGAGTGCCGCTGAAAATTATTGTCGGCCTAGTGCTGCTGTTTATTCTGATGCCTGCTTTAGCCGTACTTTTTCAAAGCCTGTTCAATATCATGTTCGAATCTATGCGCAATTTGCTGAGCACAATGGGGAACAGTCCGTAAGATGACAGTAGGAGGGCCCAGACATGGCATATCGATATAAACTCGACCTCCAGCTCTTCGGCGGAGAAAAGACGGAAAAGGCGACTCCAAGGAAGCGGCAGGACGCCCGGAGAAAAGGCCAAGTTGCCAAAAGCGCTGAACTTTCAGGCGCACTGGTACTGTTGTCCGGGGTGCTGAGTCTGATGGTATTCGGCGGATTTATGAAGGTACGGTTTACCGCGCTGTATACTGACGTTTTTATGAACCGCCTCATGATGGAGGTCACTAAAGAAAATGTGCTGCAGCTGATGAACGAATATGGAGTACAGATTCTGATTCTGCTGGGACCGATGCTGGGCATAACCTTCATTCTGGCATTGATCTCCAGTGTGGCCCAGGTGGGCTTTATGGTTACCGGAGAGGGAATCACTCCGAAGTTCAGTAAGATCAATCCGATTAAAGGCTTTAGGAATATTTTTTCTATGCGGTCGCTAGTTGAAATGCTGAAATCAATCTTTAAGCTGCTGGTAATCGCGTATCTGGTTTTTAGTACATTGTGGGGGCAAAAAGGCGTTTTTTCGTCCCTGGCGCAGGTTAGTGCGGAAGATGTTTTTCGCTTTACTGCGAAGATGACTCTGAATCTCGGTATCAAAATCGGGGCGGCTCTGCTTATTATGGCTGTGCTCGATTATATGTATCAGCGGTACGAGCATGAAAAGAGTCTGAGGATGTCCAAACAGGAAATTAAAGATGAATTCAAAAAAACGGAAGGCGATCCGCTCATTAAAGGGAAAATTAGAGAGCGGCAGCGCCGGATGGCGATGCAGCGGATGATGCAAGAAGTCCCCAATGCTGATGTCATCATTACGAACCCGACCCACTTTGCGGTAGCGCTGAAATATGACGGATCTAAGATGGAGGCGCCGCAGATCGTGGCCAAAGGCCAGGATTATGTCGCTCTTCGAATTAGGTCGATTGCCAAAGAACATGGCGTCATGACAATGGAAAACAAGCCGCTTGCACGGGCGCTCTTCCAAAGGGCGGAAATCGGGGATTCGGTCCCTGCCGATCTGTTCCAGGCGGTAGCCGAAGTGCTCGCTTATGTATATAAGTTGAAGGGCAGAACCAGATAATTTCAGGGAGGTAAGAAACATTGAAAGCTAGGGATTTAACGGTATTAATCGGTATAATCGGAATCGTGCTAATGATGATTCTGCCTATTCCCTCTGGGCTGCTCGACCTTCTGCTGGTCATTAATATTTCGATCGCGTTGACGATTATCCTAGTGGCAATGAATACAAAGGAACCCCTTCAGTTCTCCATCTTTCCATCGCTGTTGCTAATTACAACCTTGTTCCGCCTGGCGCTGAACATCTCAACAACGAAGCTGATTTTATCCGAGGGTGAAGCCGGTTCGGTTGTGGCGACGTTTGGCGGCTGGATTGCGCGCGGACAGGTTGCGATCGGATTTATCGTGTTCCTGATTCTGGTTGTTGTGCAGTTTATCGTTATCACCAAAGGCTCTGAACGCGTAGCCGAGGTAGGGGCAAGATTTACACTCGATGCCATGCCGGGTAAGCAGATGAGTATTGATGCCGATTTGAATGCAGGCATGATCAACGAGCAGCAAGCCCGGGAGCGCCGGCGTAATATTGAGCGTGAAGCAGACTTCTACGGCGCGATGGACGGGGCGAGTAAATTCGTAAAAGGGGATGCGATAGCCAGCATTATTATCCTGCTGATCAATTTGATCGGCGGCTTCATCATCGGGATTGCTGTTCATGGGATGCCGTTCCAAGACGCGCTCTCGACCTACTCCGTTCTGACGATCGGGGATGGTCTGGTTAGCCAAATACCTGCTCTGCTCATTTCTACCGCAGCCGGCCTAATCGTTACCCGGGCTTCTTCGGATGGCAATCTAGCGGAAGATCTGACAGGGCAGTTGCTGTCTTATCCGAAGCTTCTGTACATCGTTGCGGTTACGGTCGCTTTTTTAGGCTTATTTACACCAATTCATGCGATAACAACCCTGCCGTTAGCAGGTCTTATGGCCTATTCGGCCTACCGGATGACGCAGAACTTGAGCCGTAAGGCCATCGAAGAAGAGCAGCTCGTCGAAGAACAGCAGATCGAGGAGGTACGCAGTCCGGAGAGCGTGATCAGCCTGCTGAATGTCGATCCAATCGAATTCGAGTTCGGCTATGGCTTAATTCCGCTGGCGGATACCCAGCAAGGGGGCGACTTGCTCGATCGGATCATCATGATTCGGAGGCAGTGCGCGCTTGAAATGGGACTTGTTGTCCCTGTTATCCGAATACGCGACAATATTCAACTAAAACCGAATGAATATGTCATCAAAATTAAAGGAAATCAGGTCGGCGGCGGTGAATTACTACTTAATCACTATTTGGCAATGAGTCCAGGGTATGATGACGAATCGATAACCGGGATCGAGACGATTGAACCGTCATTCGGATTACCTGCGTTATGGATCAATGAATCGGTCAAGGAGCGTGCCGAGCTAGCTGGTTATACGGTGGTCGATCCGCCGTCCGTAGTCGCCACCCATCTTACCGAACTGATCAAACGGCATGGGCATGAGCTGATTGGACGTCAGGAAACGAAAATGCTGGTCGACAATATTCGCGAAAGTTATCCTGTGCTGGTCGATGAATTGATCCCGTCTGTACTCACCGTTGGGGATCTGCAGAAAGTGTTGGCTAAGCTGCTGCGCGAGAAGATATCGATCCGGGACTTGGTTACTATTTTTGAAACGCTGGCAGACTACGGCACCTATACTAAAGATCCAGATGTACTGACGGAATATGTGAGACAATCGCTGTCACGGCAGATTACTCAGCAATTCTCCCAGTCCGGAGAAACTCTTAAGGTAATTACGGTAGGACCAACGCTTGAGAAAAAAATAGCCGAAAGCGTTCAGCAATCGGAGCATGGCAGCTACCTTGCGCTCGATCCTGTATCAACCCAGACGGTATATCAGCGCCTAATGGAGCAAATTAACCGTCTATTGCAATCGGGACAGCAGCCCATTGTATTGACTTCGCCAACCATCCGTATGTATCTGCGGCAGGTCATAGAGCGGACGATGCAGGATATTCCAGTGCTGTCTTACAGCGAATTAGAGCCTAATATTGAAATTCAAAGCGTTGGAGTGGTGAATCTATGAGAGTGAAGCGTTACGTTGTCGATACGATGCCGGACGCCATGCATTCCATTCGCAGCGAGCTTGGAAGTGACGCCGTTATTCTGAGCACGAAGGAAATCAGAACCGGTGGCTTTATGGGAATGTTCAGAAAAAAGAAAATCGAAGTGGTCGCCGCGGTAGAGAATGAACAGAAGCAAGCAGCTTCCGAAAAAAGGGAGGTAGCGCCGCAGTCCGTCCCCCGTGCAGTTGTTCCCAAGGCCTACCGGGAGGCCTATGCCTCTGCTTCGGGCAATGTTACCGCAAGCGGATCGGAGCCTTCGCGGAGTTTTGCCGAGATTGCCGCGTCGCTTGAAGGCGCCGCCAAGAAGCAAGGGGCTGTCGCCGTGCTGGAAGAGAAAGCGGTGCCGGAAATTCCTAAGGAAGCTTCAGCGAGTTCACGTCTGGAGGCGACCGATCCCGTTGTGCAGCCTCCTTCGGCTCCGAAGCTCCCTTCTGACCGAAAGGAACGTCCGTCTAATGACAGCGTTCTTGATGAGATTAGAGAGATGAAGCATTGGATTGAGCGAATCGCCCGGCAGTCCGCTGACTCGAGAGAACTTCCGGAAGGGCTGGAGCTGCTCCGCCTGCGGCTGATTGAGCAGGAAATGGACGACGCATTGGTAGAAGAATGGATCAGTGATGTGCTGGATGCCTGGAATAATGACGGAAGACTGTGGCCGGAAGAAAAGTTTGAGGAAGTTCTAAGAGTACAGGTTGAGGGGTTTCTTGCCGATAGAATAGGAGGAGGCATTGCTCCGGATACACAGCTCTTATATGTCGCAGGTCCTACAGGGGTAGGGAAGACGACGACTTTGGCCAAGCTTGCGGCTGATCAGCTCTTCAGACATGGCCGAAAGGTCGGGATGATCACAGCCGATACATACCGTATATCTGCGGTGGAACAACTTCGGACTTACGCATCCATTTTGAATGTGCCTCTTGAGGTTATTCAATCGCCGGGCGATATGCAGCGGGCCTTATCCAGGCTGGAGAGTTGTGATCTGGTATTAATGGACACGGCTGGAAGAAACTACCGCAATGAGCTGCTCGTTGCCGAACTGCAGAGCCTGCTTTCTCCGGCAATGAAGAGCGAGACCTACCTGGTGCTCAGCATGACTTCGAAGAGCAGGGATATGAAGCTGATTACCGAGCATTTCAGCAAATACAGGCTGGATAAAGTCATTCTGACGAAACTGGACGAAACGGGCAGCTACGGACCATTGTTCAACCTGCTTAACGATTACCCGCTCATGCTGTCATACATGACAAATGGTCAGACCGTACCTGATGATCTTCTTATACCATCCGGAGAACTGGTGTGCAATCTGCTGCTTGGTACGGGTGAACAGTGATGGATCAGGCTCAATCGTTGAGACAGCTTGTTGCTGGACAAAACAAAAAACTTAGCGATAGAGGAACAGACACCGCGCGAATAATCACTGTATGCAGCGGTAAAGGCGGAGTCGGTAAATCGAATTTCACGCTTAACTTTGCGCTTGCACTCAAGAGTATGGGAAAAAGAGTACTTCTGTTCGACGCCGATATCGGCATGGCCAACCTGGATATTCTGATGGGTGTCTCAGCGAAATACAATCTTTATCATTTGCTTGGCAGAGAAGCCGGCATTGAGCAGATTATTCAATCGGGGCCAAACAACCTGCCTTTCATTGCCGGAGGGTCGGGCATGAAAGAGCTTTTCTCTCTATCGGAAAGCGATTTGAATTACTTCACATCCCAAATTGCCACAATGGCCGATGAGATGGACTATATTCTATTTGATACGGGTGCCGGACTTTCCAAGGAAACGATGAATTTCATCGCTTCAACAGACGATTGTCTCGTTGTTACGACCCCAGAGCCTACGGCGATTACCGATGCTTACGCATTGATGAAAGTGGTTCACACTAGTCATCCGAACATCGCGTTCAAACTGATTGTTAATCAGGTATCCAGTATGAAGGAAGCGACTGCAACGAGCGACAAAATCCGGCTGACCGCCCGCCGCTTTCTGCAGGTGGATATCCCGTTTCTCGGTTTTATTAGCAGCGACAACCATGTGGTACAAGCAGTCAAGCGCCAGATTCCATTCTCATTGGCCTATCCCAACAGTGCCGCTGCGAAGGATCTTCACAGACTGACGCTGCGATATTTGTCATCCGACCGTTCTTCATCCTCGGCTGAATTGCAAGGGATTAAAGGGTTTATCAGCAAGTGGCTTCGCCGTATATAAGAAATGTTCTGAATTTAAGGACAGAGGTGGAAATGATATGAAGCCATATAAAGTTCTTGTTGTGGATGATTCAGCCTTTATGCGCAAAATCATTTCCGATTTAATTGAAAAGGACGCCGACTTCCAAGTAACGGCAACGGCGGTCAACGGACGACAAGCGGTTGAGAAGGTGAAGGAACTGCAGCCGGATCTTGTCACCATGGACGTGGAAATGCCGGAAATGAACGGCCTAGAAGCGTTGAAGCTGATCATGCTTGACCATCCGCTTCCTGTCATCATGTTGTCCGGTATTAATGAAGAAGGAATGAAGGAGACAATCCTGGCACTGGAAGGCGGGGCCTTCGACTTCATTCGCAAGCCATCGGTTTCTAGCTCCCATGACATCAACAGTGTCGGGGAAGCTCTGAGGGAGCAGATAAAGGAAGCCATGCTTGCTCGCGAACGCCGGGAAGCGCGGTCAGTGTCAGAGCCTCAAGGCTCTGACGGTTCACCCGCATTGCAGCCGCCCGAATCTGCTTCCCCCCCGCCGCCTGTCAAGCTGGCGGATAAGCCGGACGGAGGCGCGGCGGAACATATCCCTAACCGGGAAATCAAGGACAGTAAAGCGCCGATCACACGGCCTTCCTCGCCGGTGACCGGGAAACTCTTCGAACGCAAGCGTGCAGACAAGCCGCCGGTTCCTCGCTCAGAGCGAACCAAAAGCGTCCCTCCTAGAGCGAAGCCGGAAGCCCGACAAATTAAGATTTTGTCCCAGCAGAAATCGGACGTCCCGGCCGATCTAGCACCGCCGAAGCCGCCGGCAGCCGGAGCGGAACCAGATACTCCTGCAGCGAAAGGCAAGGACCGCAAATTTGGGGTGAAGGGGCTGACGAAGCTTGTGGCGGTCGGTTGTTCAACAGGCGGACCGCGCGCGCTGAAAGCTTTGCTTGAGAATATTCCGGCCGATTTTCCAGCACCAATTGTTATCGTGCAGCATATGCCCCCCAATTTTACAAAGTCGCTTGCCCAGCGGCTGAATACCTTTAGTCCTCTGGATGTCATGGAGGCGGAGCAGGGGATGATCCTGCGAAAGGGAGCGGCTTATATTGCTCCGGGGGGATATCACATAAAGGTCACGGAAACTGCGGGAGGGCAGTACGCAGTGGCTCTATCGAAGGAGGAAGCACGTAACGGTCATCGTCCCTCGGTGGATACGCTGTTTGAGTCACTGCTTCCACTAAAAGATTTGGAGCGCCATGCGGTTATTATGACCGGAATGGGAAGCGATGGCGCCAAGATGATGAAGTCGCTATATGACGCGGGTATCACCTCTACCTTTGCTGAGAGCGAAGAAACCTGCGTCGTTTACGGGATGCCGCGTTCCGCGGTTGAACTCCAGTGTGTCACTTATATTTTGCCGTTGCAAGACATTGCTCCAAGACTGGTCCAAGTCGTTAAATAACGCAAAGTGAACGTGAAGGGTAGGTGTCAGGACATGGACATGAATCAGTATTTATCCATGTTTATTGATGAGTCGAATGATCATCTGCAGTCTTTGAACGAAAATATGATGGGCCTGGAGGCTAATCCCGACGATCTCAGCATTGTGCAGGTGATCTTCCGCTCCGCACATACCTTAAAAGGCATGGCGGCGACAATGGGATTTGAAGATCTGGCTTCGCTAACCCACCAGATGGAGAATGTGCTGGACCTGGTGCGAAACGGTAAGCTGGTTATGCAGGATTTTATTTTTGACACTTTATTCAAGAGTCTTGATGCGCTTGAAGCCATGGTTCAGGATATTACTGGAGGCGGAGAGGGTAAGGCCGACGTATCTTCCATTGTGGCCTCTCTTCAAGCAATTGTGCGCGGCGAAGTGCCGTCTGCCCAGGGAGGAAGCGCCGCGCCGGCAGCCGCTGCATCCAAGGAGACGGAAGCCCCTGCCCTTCTTGATGAATTCCAACTATCGGTTCTTGAACAATCGATTCAGGAAGGACTTCAGGTACTGTTCATTGAAGTAACGATTCGCAAAGACTGTCAACTCCGCGCGGTAAGGGCTTATATGGTCTTTGAACTGTTGGAGCGTTTCGGTGAAGTCGTGAAATCTTTCCCTTCGGTTCAGGATATCGAGCAGGAAAAGTTTGATTACAGCTTTTCGCTCTATTATATTTCACAGAAGACAGCCGAGGAAATGCAAACTTTGATCATGGGAGTATCCGAGATCGATAGTGTAACTTCGGTGGCGCTTGATGTGGAGACGCTGAGCCAGCTCGCAAGGGCGGAAGTCGCCGCCGCTGTTGAGGAGGCCCCCCCGGCTCCCGCGCGGGAGAACAACCCTCCGGCTACCCAAACGCCCGCAGCTGCCCCCAAAAGAGAAGAAGCCAAGAAGGCGGCTCCCGCCAAAAGCGCAGGTACTCCTTCCCGTACCATCCGTGTCGATATCGACCGTCTGGATGTTCTTATGAACTTGCTCAGCGAGCTTCTGATCGACCGGGTTCGGCTGGAGCAGCATGCTTCGGATATTCAGAGCGGAGAACTGACCGAGACGGTTGAGCATATGAGCCGTGTGAGTGGCGATCTGCAGAACATAGTCATGAAGCTGCGGATGGTACCGGTAGATACGGTGTTCAATCGTTTTCCCCGCATGGTTCGCGATCTTGCCAAGTCGCTCGACAAAAAGGTGGACCTCATCATTACGGGCGCCGAAACCGAGCTCGACCGGACCGTCGTCGACGAAATCGGCGATCCGCTCGTTCACCTCTTGCGCAACGCGCTTGACCATGGGGTCGAATCGGTAACTGACCGGATCGCCGCCGGCAAACCGGAGACCGGCTCCATCCAGTTGCGGGCGTTTCACAGCGGCAACCACGTCTTTATAGAAATTCAGGATGACGGCGCCGGCATCTCCCGTGAGAAGGTGCTGAAATCCGCGATGAATAAGGGAATCGTCACTGCGGAGCAAGCGGCGGCAATGACCGACAATGAGGCCCATCAGCTGTTGTTCGCCGCAGGATTCAGTACAGCCGAGGTTATTTCCGATATTTCGGGCCGCGGGGTCGGATTGGATGTCGTGAAAGCTAAGATTTCTTCCCTTGGCGGCAACGTCACCATTTACTCCACTCCGGGCAAAGGCACCACATTCTCTGTTCAGCTTCCGCTGACGCTGTCCATAATCGCCGCCATGCTGGTCCGGCTCGGCTCGGAGAAATATGCGATCCCGCTCTCTTCCATTGTAGAGACAGGCATCGTGAAGCGTTCGCAAATCCGCAGCGTCCATAGTTCGAAGATGGTGGAATTCCGGGGAGCCCATATCCCGATCGTGTCGCTAAGCGCCATCTTTAATGTGCCTGACTATGACGAGAGCAGCGAAGAAGAGACGGAAATTGTTGTCATCCGCAAAGGGGACAAACTCGTTGCGCTCACGGTGCAGGATTTCATTGGCCAGAACGAAATTGTCATTAAGAATTTAGGCAAGTACTTGCCGAGTACCCAGGGAATATCGGGAGGCACAATTCTTGGCGACGGACAGGTTGCGCTAATTATCGATGCCAACGCTTTTATCAAATAAAAGAAATTATTAATGGAGGTACTTTCCATGGCAGAAGATATTAAAGTCATTGTCTTTAAATTAGCTACCGAGGAATATGGCATCGAAGTGGATAAAGTTCAAACAATCGAGCGTCTCATGCCGATTACTCGGGTGCCGAAGACGTACAACTTTATCAAAGGCGTCATCAATCTGCGCGGCGTCGTTATCCCCGTAATCGATCTTCGAGGAAGATTCGGTCTGGATGAGGCAGAGCATACGGATCAGACCCGCATTATTATCGTTGTTGTCAACGAGATGGAGGTCGGCTTCGTCGTAGATTCAGCCAATGATGTGATTGATTTGAACAGGGAATCCATTGATACGCCTCCGGAAGTGGTAGGGGGCATTAAAGCCAAGTACTTGGATGGTGTGGCCAAAATAGGAGAGGAACGTCTGCTCATTATGCTTAATCTGTCGGAAGTCCTCAACAAGAGTGAAATCGTGCAATTGGAAAGTTTCGAGGGCTGATGCCGTGGAATTATTCAAATATCAGAAAGATTTAAAGATGGATGTGCTCAAGGAAGTCGGGAATATCGGAGCTGGGAACGCCGCCACCGCGTTGTCCCAATTGCTGAACAAACCGATCGATATGGCGGTTCCTAAAGTTCAATTGCTTGGATTCGAGGAGATCGCTGAAAAAGTGGGCGGTGCCGAAGAGCTTGTCTTTGCGGTGTTTCTGCGAGTCGAAGGCGAGGCGCCGGGGAATCTGTTCTTTATACTTTCACCGGATGCTGCACGCAGTTTGCTGAGCCGTGTTGCGGGCATCTCTGAGGTGTCGGGCGAAGAGCTGAGTGAAATGGAACTCTCCGCACTCAATGAAATCGGTAATATATTGGCGGGGTCCTACCTCTCGTCGCTGGCCGACTTTACTTCCCTTTCCATGTATCCGACGGTACCGGCTTTGGCGATGGATATGGCGGGAGCGATTTTGAGCTACGGTCTACTGCAGTTCGGACAGATGGGAGACGACGCACTCCTGATCGATACAACATTTTTGGAAGGGCAGGATGAGATTGAAGGCCAGTTCTTTCTTATCCCGGATCCTGAATCGTTTCCTAAAATTTTTAAATCTCTGGGAGTGCCGTTTGAATGATTGAGGAGCAGAGCGTTATTAAGGTGGGAATGGCAGATCTGAACGTAGGTAGTCAAGAAAAAGTAATCCGCACCACTGGTCTTGGCTCATGCGTCGGACTTACGCTTTACGATCCCGAGAAAAAATTGGGCGGAATGGCTCATGTCATGCTGCCATCATCGGAGATCGCCCGTGAAGGTAAGCTTAACATTGCCAAATTCGCAGATACGGCAATCCCCGAGCTTCTATCCCGTTTGTTGAATCTCGGTGCGATCCGCAACCGGATTGTCGCCAAGATGGCCGGCGGCTCCCAAATGTTCGCTTTTGCCGGAGGAAACGACACAATGAGAATCGGCCCGCGCAATGTAGAATCCTGCAAGCGAGCATTGGAGGAATTGAATATTCCGTTATTAGCCGAAGATACGGGCGGCAGCTACGGGCGAACGATCGAGATCGCCTGCAGTACCGGATTATTGTATATCCGCAGTGTGCAAAAAGGCGTTAAGGAATTATAATATGATGACTAGAACTATTTTGATTAACTTGATCTGTGGGCTGGTCGGTTTTATTTTTACCTTTATGTTTTCGCTGCGGAACAATTTGCCAATGACCAGTTTGTTTCGGGGATTAGCGGGATTTATTCTCTGGTTTTTGCTTGCCTTTGCCCTGCAATGGGTTTTGGGGCTTATTGCTAAGCAAACGGCAAATTCGGACAATCCGTCCTCCTCTTCTAACGGTGTTCAGGAGACTTTGGGCGCTCAAGTGGATATTTTGACTCCGGACGAGAATGAGGAATTAAAGGATTTGCTCAAACCAAAGCCTGAACAAGAGAAACAAAACGGTGAGTTTAAGCCGCTTCAGCCTCCCAAACTGGTCTCGATGAAGGATCCTGAAGAATTGGCCAAGGCCGTTCGTCACTTAAAAAATGAATGAGCGAGCGTAGTGGGAGACATATTGTGGATTTTAATGAACCCTGGCCCGCGGACTCGCCGACTACACTGTGGGAAGGGTGAAAGCCGTTGAACGAGCATAAAGCTTCTCATTTGGAACACCAGGCCCTCTGGGAACAGTGGAAAGAAGAAGGGAACCCGGAAGCCAAAAAAAAGCTGATCGAGAAATATCTGCCCATAGTGGATTATGTCGCCGGGCGTTTGGCCGTAGGCCTGCCAAAAAACGTGTCAAAAGACGACCTGGCAAGCAATGGCGTTATGGGACTGATTGATGCGATTGAAAAGTTTGATTACAAAAGGGGACTGCAATTTCAAACTTATGCCTCCTGGCGTGTCCGCGGAGCAATCCTGGATTCTCTGCGTCAAGGCGACTGGGTTCCGCGCTCGGTCCGGGAAAAGGCGAAAAAAATTGAGGATGCATACCAGCAGTTGGAACAGAAATATTTAAGATCAGTCAGCGATGAAGAAATGAGCCGCTATTTGGATGTAACCGAACAAGAGTTTCAAAGCATGCTTCAGGATGTGGCGGTGATGACGCTGTGTTCTTTAGAGGACCCAATTCGGGAAGAAGAATCAGAGACCCGTATGTCGGTATTGGTGGACGATAAAGCCAAGAACCCTGATCATAAAGTAAATGAGTTCTATCTTCGTGAAACACTTACCAAAGGCATCGAGAAACTAACTGTGAAAGAACGGACCGTCGTGTCCCTTTTATATTATGAAGACCTTTCTTTGAGCGAAATTGCAGAGGTCATGTCCTTGTCTCCTTCCCGGATATCGCAGCTGCATTCCAAGGCGATACTGCGGCTGCGGGGAACGCTTGAGAAGAATCGGGATCTCTTAATGCAAAATGATTAGCCAGGAATGGCGGCAAGGAGGCGGAAAATGGTTGTCCATTCTGCTTTGAGCGAATATTTGGGCATCAGCTTTTCGGAGGACAAGGAAATTGCTTATCTTGAGTTTTATCAACGGGATGAAGGATTCGCCTGCTCGGTTGAAGAACTGGGCGTTTTTTTGCAGCGAAATAAGGTTCTCTATGGCGTACAGTGGGATATCGTTCAGCGTTTTGCAGATCATCCGGAAGAGTACATATCCGGGAAGGTGCCGATTGCTATGGGCAAGGCACCCGTAAACGGTACAGACGGACAAGTACTATTAAGTATTACAATGGATGATAATGACCGCCGCCCGATGGAAAAGGAAGACGGCAAGGTGGACTTTAAGGAACTGATCCGGCTGAGCAACGTCCGCAAGGGACAGCTAATTGCCACGCTTGTTCCCCCTGAACCGGGGCAGCCCGGAATGGCGGTTACCGGCGATCCGATTCCCTGCAAGGCAGGGAAAGCTGCCCATTTCAAGGTCGGCAAGAACGTCCTGCTTAATGAGGATGCCACCTTAATGTACGCGGCAATTGACGGACTGATATCCTATACCGATAAAGGAAAAATCAATGTTTTTCCCGTATACGAAGTGCAGGGCGATGTAGATTACAACACGGGGAATATTGATTTTGTCGGTACCGTCGTCATTCGAGGCAATGTACTGTCCGGGTTTACGGTGAAATCGGAGGGGGACATTCGGGTAAGCGGCGGCGTGGAAGGTGCTGAACTAATCGCAAAAGGCTCAATCGAAATTGGCGGCGGCATCATCGGGTATCACAAGGGACTGGTCAGCGCCGGATCCAATGTGAAAGTGTCTTTTATTCAGGACGGAAATGTGACGGCGGCTGAGGATATCATTGTCTCCCAGAGCATCATGCATTCAAATATCCGCGCCGGCAGGAACGTGCTGTGCAATGGAGCTAAGGGACTTATCGTAGGTGGAACGGTGCAGGCCGGGGAAAAGGTTGTAGCGCGCACGGTTGGTAACACGATGTCGACGGCAACGGCAATCGAAGTTGGAGTGCTGCCCGAACTTAGAAATGAAATCAATGACCTTCGTCAGCAGCTTCGCCTGCTCCTTGATAACGCCGATAAGACGAAGAAGGCGCTCTATCTGCTAAATCAGTTGGCGATAAGTGGTTCCCTGCCTCCGGACAAGGTGGCCTTACGGATCAAGCTTAATGCGACTCAACAATCCCAGCAAAGAGAGGAAGCCCATATTAAAGAACGGATTCTGGAGATCGAAAGAATGCTTGAGGATACGGACAGAGCCAAGGTTGAGGTCGTCAAAACCATTTACGGCGGCTCGAAAATCGTAATCGGCAGATATACCAGATTTATTAAGGACACCGCTGAGCGAGTTACGTTCTACTACTCCGAGGGCGACATTAATATGGTGCCTAACGTCTAATTCTTCTGATGAGGGTGATATAGATTCTTACGGGGAAGGGCAGGCGATTGCTGTGAACTTAAGGCCAATTGAATTGCAAATTGCGGTGCCACGGACAACTGAGGCGAGCAAGCTCCAGCAAGAACTTCAGCATCGGCCCGAGCTTGAGCAGCAGGGGTTGGCGGGGCAGAACATAAAGGAATCGCGTGAACTGGCCCTTCGCAGCACGGAGGTCAGCGAGTCTTCGGAATCCGCCGTAAGGGATGACGGACGCCGTGGCGGCTCCGCCGGAAACGGTACTTCCCGGGAACAAAAGAAAGACGAAGAACGAAACGCGGAACATCCTTATAAAGGGCACCATTTCGATATCAAGCTCTAGATTTAGAAGTTTTGTAACTAGAAGCCCTATAAAGAAGCGGAATATTTATTCTATTCACTAAAGGAGAGCGGACACTTGCAACCATGGGCGTACATTGTTATGCTTGGCGGATTTGCTCTGGCTTATGCGCTGTTTCTGCCGTCGCGCACCCGTAACAAGGACAGCGGCGCAGACAAGCAGAGCCTGAAAGAAGTTGAAGCGGCGCTGGAATTATATATGGCGGATGTCGAACGCGAAAACCGTGAGCTGCTGGAGTTGCTTGATTCAATCAAGACCCAGTCCCACAGCAGTCAGGCCGCGCTTCAAGAGCAGCTTAGCGAACTGAATGGGCGGCTGGACGCGATGCAGCATAGAACATCGCAGTTGGAGACGCGTATGGCCGCAAATGAGAACGGGCTCCTTCAGTTGGCGTTATCCGGCGGAAAAGAGACAAATGCGCAGCAACCGGAAGCTCAAGCAGAAGCGATTGACGGGCCTGCAGCTGATGTTAAGGCGAAACCGGTCAGCACGATTAAGCTTCGTTATCCGCAGCTATTCGAACTCCACAACGAAGGGAAATCCATCGATGCCATCGCCAAAAAAACAGGAATGCAATCAGGAGAAATTCAATTGATCTTGCAGCTCGCAAAACAGGAGGAATCAGCGTGATCAGGAATCGTTCCTTTATCATCGGGCTCGGCTGCGGGCTCGTGGCTGGAGCGCTTCTTCTTCAGCTTATGATTTCGGCGGGTATGGCTACACCAACGAAGGCGCAGATTGCCAAAGAAGCTTCGAAGCTGAACATGAAGGTTACCGATGCGGGATCGAATCTGCTGACAGCTGAAGAGTGGCGTGCGTTGGCGCAGCAAGAGGAAGCTTCAAAAGGGCAAGGCGCAGCGGGTAAAGTCAATACTGGAGGCACATCGCAGCCTGCGGCCCCGAAATCTCCTGCTGCAAAGAGCGAGCCAGTATCACCGCCCAGCAAGGCGGCTTCTCCTACGGCACCGGCTTCGCCCGCTAAGCCGTCCGCTTCGGTTTCACCATCGTCCGATACACATACCGTCAAACCGGTTGTTTCCAGCATTGCTCTGCGTATTCCAAGGGGAGCCAATCTAACCAAAGTCTCGGATTTGCTGGCGGGTGCGGGAGTAATCCAAGACAAGGAAGCATTTATGAATGCCGCCCGCAGCCGCAAGGCAAATACACGGATTCAATATGGGCAGTACAGTTTTGAGGCCGGACAGAGCGTCGAATCGATCATTGACGAACTGGTTAGGGTGAAAAAGTGAGCGCCGCTATTGAAAATAGACGTTTTTTCAAGTGAGTGTGGACCCGTATTCCCAAGTATCGCGTTTTATGACAAAAATCGTGTGTAAGACGTTGCATCCCATGTAGTCTTGTGATATATTAAATGACGGTGTTAAAACACACGTCGGTTGATTACAGCAAGCGGTGCTTTCTTCCGAAGAAAGTCTTGCTGCAAGATGATACCTGGCGGAGGGACACACAATAAAACCAAACTTAGGAGGTGTGTGAAGATGGCAGTAATCTCCATGAAGCAGCTTCTCGAAGCTGGGGTACACTTCGGTCATCAGACTCGTCGTTGGAACCCGAAAATGGATCGTTATATCTTCACTGAAAGAAACGGAATCTACATTATCGACCTGCAAAAGACGGTCAAGAAAGTAGAAGAGGCTTACAACTTTGTTAAAAGCGTAGCAGGCGACAATGGTACGATCCTGTTCGTCGGAACAAAGAAACAAGCTCAAGACTCTGTAAAAGAAGAAGCCGAACGTTCGGGCATGTACTACATCAATCAACGCTGGCTCGGCGGCACGCTGACGAACTTCCAAACGATTCAAAAGCGTATCGACCGTCTGAAAAAGCTGGAAGCTTGGGAAGAGGACGGCACATTCTCCGTTCTGCCTAAGAAAGAAGTCATCCTTCTCCGCAAAGAGAAAGAACGTCTTGAGAAATTCCTTGGCGGTATCAAGAACATGAAAGGTCTCCCAAGCGCACTGTTCATTATTGATCCGCGCAAAGAGCGCATCGCCGTTGCCGAAGCGCGCAAATTGGGTATTCCGATTGTTGCTATCGTCGATACGAACTGCGATCCGGACGAGATCGACTACGTTATTCCGGGCAATGACGACGCAATCCGCGCCGTTAAGCTGCTGACGGGTAAAATGGCAGACGCTGTAGTGGAAGCTCATCAAGGCGAAGACACAACTTCAGCTTAAATCCTGCTGGTTGCATATCGAATATGAAATTAAATGAAAAGGGTGGTCGGCAGGTGGATAACCTCTCACTGCCCTTTTTTTACCGAATGAATAGCTTTTAAGCTTCCGGGGTCCCCGCAAAGCACCAACTAAGGTTCCATAGCCAAGGCTGTTCTTTGTGGGGGCGTTTTGAATTTAGAAGGCAAACAAATTATCTGGAGGGATTAAACAATGGCAGTAGACGCAAAATCCGTAAAAGAGCTCCGCGAAAGAACCGGCGCCGGCATGCTGGATTGTAAAAAGGCGCTGGAAGAAGCTGGCGGCGATCTGAACAAAGCGGTTGAAATTCTCCGCGAAAAGGGCCTTTCCGCAGCAGCAAACAAAGCAGGACGCGCAGCGACTGAAGGCGTTGTTGAATCTTACATTCATGCAGGCGGCCGCATCGGCGTTCTGGTAGAAATCAACTGCGAAACCGACTTTGTCGGCAAGACCGACCAATTCAAGGACTTCGCGCGCGATATCGCGATGCAAATCGCCGCGGCCGCTCCGCGTTTCGTTCGCCGCGAAGAAGTTCCTGCGGAAGAACTCGAGAAGGAAAAGGAAATTCTGAGAGCGCAAGCGCTGAACGAAGGCAAACCGGAGAAAATCGTTGACAAAATGGTCGAAGGACGTATCAATAAGTACTATGAAGAGCATGTACTGCTTGAGCAAGCCTTTATCAAAGACCCTGACAAGACCATTTCCAACCTGCTCAACGAAAAAGTCAGCACAATCGGCGAGAACATCTCCATTCGTCGCTTTGTCCGTTACGAACTGGGCGAAGGGCTTGAGAAGAAAGTCGACAACTTCGTAGAAGAAGTAATGGCGCAAGTGAAACAATAATAAGTATTCGCGGCCAGCGCCGCCGAAATGAACATATAGCAGGCACTTTCGAGAGCGGAACACGGGTACATGGTGTTCCGTCTTTTGCAAGCGGAAGTATACGGATCTGCTCTCCAGATGGGGAAGCCGGACCGGAATGAGACAGCTTGGCCGCCGATTCACCCTCGCCGCGCATGCGGCAGGGATGTACGAATAACCTGGGGCCTGTAAGGCACCATTGCAAAGTGAGGGTATACAATTTGGAACAGCCGGTATTTAAAAGGGTAGTCCTGAAGGTCAGCGGCGAATCGCTGGCAGGGCATAACGGTTACGGTATCGATGCGGATACGATTAGCTCTATTGCCGAGCAGGTGAAGGAAGTAGTGGAGCTTGGAGTCCAGGTCGCCATCGTCTGTGGCGGGGGCAACATTTGGCGCGGCATCGCTGGGAGCGCAAGCGGCATAGACCGTGCGACCGCTGATTATATGGGCATGTTGGCTACGGTTATGAATTCGCTGGCTTTGCAGGACTCTTTGGAACAGATCGGTGTGCCGACCAGAGTGCAGACCTCGATCTCGATGCAGCAGATCGCAGAGCCTTATATCCGGCGCCGGGCCATACGCCATCTGGAGAAAGGGCGGGTCGTTATTTTTGCGGCCGGTACAGGCAATCCGTTCTTCTCAACCGATACGACTGCGGCGCTGCGTGCGGCTGAAATCGAAGCCGAAGTCATTCTGATGGCTAAGAATAAAGTTGATGGCGTCTATTCCGCTGATCCGTTCAAAGATAGCACCGCCCAAAAGTATGAACAGCTTACTTATTTGGACGTGCTCAATAAGAATCTGGGCGTCATGGACTCCACCGCATCCTCTCTCTGTATGGATAACGATATACCGCTTATTGTGTTTGCCATCACACAACAGGGCAACATCAAGCGTGTTGTTCTGGGAGAACGCATCGGAACAATTGTTAAAGGGAGTGTAGAATAATGCCACAATCGGTTAAAAAAAATGCCGAAGAGCGCATGGAGAAAGCGATTTTGTCGCTCAAACGCGATTTGTCGACGCTTCGTGCCGGACGTGCAACCCCTTCGCTGCTAGACCGCATTCAGGTGGAATATTACGGTTCGCCGACTCCGGTCAATCAGCTTGCCAACATTAACACCCCGGATTCCCGCACACTGCTTATTCAGCCGTGGGATAAATCTTCGCTAGCCGATATCGAACGGGCGATTATGAAATCCGATCTTGGTCTTACACCTGCTAACGACGGCAGCACAATCCGTCTGTCCATTCCTGCGCTTACGGAAGAACGCCGCGGGGAGCTTGTTAAGCTGACAAAAAAATTCGGCGAAGAAGCAAAGGTGGCGATCCGCAACATCCGCCGCGATGCAAATGACGATATCAAGAAGATGGAGAAGAACGGCATTTCGGAGGACGAATCCCACGGACATCAGGAGAATATCCAGAAGACGACGGATAAGTTCATTGCCGAGGTCGACAAAGTGCTCCTGGCTAAAGAAAAAGAGATCATGGAAGTATAAAGATAGCGCAGAGATTAAGGCCCCTCCTCAATTTGGTGGGGTTTGTCTCTTTCTCGCATGAAACATGGAGGAAACGTTAATGATCAAACGGGTTCAATCTTGGCTGGGCCGGGAAGAGCGGCAGCAGCCGGTCGATATTTCACCGGATAATATTCCCCGGCATGTGGCCATCATTATGGACGGCAACGGACGCTGGGCCAAACGCCTTGGATTGCCGCGCATTGTCGGCCATCAGACCGGCATGAAGGCGGTAAAGCGCGCCGCGATTGCCGCTGACGAGCTGGGTATTGAATTCTTGACGATGTACGCGTTCTCAACGGAAAATTGGAAACGGCCTAAAGAGGAAGTCGATTTTCTGATGCGTCTGCCGGAAGAGTTTTTGGCTATCGAACTGGACGAACTGATAGAGAAGAACGTCCGGGTACGGGTCATGGGCGACAGTGAGGAGCTGCCTTCGTATACCCGTAAAGCGATGGACGAAGCGGTGCTTCGCACACAGCATAACACCGGACTGATTTTGAATTTTGCGTTAAATTACGGAGGGCGTAAGGAAATTGAGGACTGCATGCGCAGTTTAGGGAAAGATATTGCTGCGGGACAATTATCGCCGGAGCAGATAACGGCGGAATTGATTGATAGCCGGCTGCTCTCCGGAGGGCTTCCCGATCCCGACCTTCTTATCCGGACTAGCGGTGAGATGCGTCTCAGCAACTTTATGCTCTGGCAGCTGGCCTATAGCGAATTGTGGTTTACCGATATTTACTGGCCGGAATTCGGCAAGGAGCATTTGCTTCAAGCCGTGGCCGAGTACCAGCGGCGAACCCGCCGTTATGGCGGCCTGAAGTAGCCGATAGGAGTTGAGAACGTTTGAAGCAGCGAGTGATAACCGGGGTGGGGGCCGGAGCATTGTTTTTGGGTCTATGCCTGCTTGGCGGTTGGTGGTTTCATCTTCTGCTGATCGCCATGGCTTGGATTGGCTACTATGAATTCGTCAAAATGATCGGCTGTTCACCTATGGGCGGCAGTGCGGTGGCTGGCTATGCTTCTGTGCTGGGTTTTATGATGCCTTGGGATTTGATCGGCTTTTCAGCGCCTTTATCTTGGATGCAGGGAGTATGGCTCTTGATGCTTTTATTCCTTGTCATGACAGTGTTTACCAAGAATAAAGTGGATATTCGCATAACCGCGCTGCTGTTCATCGGCGCTTTATACATAGGAACAGGCTTTTCCTATATGGCGGTTTCCCGTTCTGCACCAGACGGTAATGGACTGTTCTGGACTCTTCTGCTTCTCTGCTGCATTTGGAGCAGTGATGCGGGAGCCTATTTTGTCGGCAGAGCGATAGGAAGAACAAAGCTTTGGCCTGCAATCAGCCCCAATAAGACCGTCGAAGGAGCAGTAGGCGGAATCGTTATCGCGATGGTCATTGCTTTGATCTTTGCCTTAATATCTCCAGATTTGCTGTCCTTCGGGCGTGCGCTAGTTATCGGTCTTGCCAGCGCCGTGGTCGGACAGCTAGGGGATCTTGTTCAGTCAGCTTATAAAAGGGCATACGGCATTAAGGACTCGGGAACGCTGCTGCCCGGACATGGAGGTATTCTCGACCGCTGTGACAGCTGGATTATTGTGTTTCCGTTCGTACATATCATGATGCTGATGCCTTATTACTAACTAGAAAGAAGGTACGTGACGCTTGAAAAAGATCAGCATTCTCGGCTCAACCGGTTCAATCGGAACGCAAACGCTCGATGTTGTGGCCATGCATCCAGATAGCTTTGAAGTGGACGGCCTGGCTGCCGGAAGCAATACGGCGCTTCTGCTGGAGCAGGTCCGCCGCTTTAAGCCGAAGAGAGTATCCGTCGCCAGCAAAGAGCTTGCCGACGACATTCGGACACAGCTTCCGGCAGGAGTCGAGCTGTACAGCGGCGATGAGGGACTGGTGCAAATCGCAGCAGGCGGAGATGCCGAGTATGTAGTGACCGCAGTCATGGGCAGCGTCGGACTGCGCTCAACACTTGCCGCCATCGAGGCGGGCAGGGATATTGGTCTCGCGAACAAGGAAACGCTGGTGACGGCGGGACATCTTGTCACAGAGCAGATCCGGCGCAAAGGGGTAAAGCTGCTCCCCATCGACAGCGAGCATTCGGCGATTTTTCAATGTCTGAATGGAGAAAGCAAGGGAGATATTGCTTCCATTACGCTGACCGCTTCAGGGGGCTCCTTCCGGGATCTCTCCAGGGAGCAGCTCCGCGATGTTACGGTCGAAGATGCGCTTCGCCATCCCAATTGGGCAATGGGCGCCAAGATTACGATTGACTCCGCTACTATGGTCAATAAAGGGCTGGAAGTCATTGAGGCCCACTGGCTGTTTGAGCTGCCTTACGAACAAATAGAGGT
This sequence comes from Paenibacillus durus ATCC 35681, assembly GCF_000993825.1. Lineage (NCBI taxonomy): Bacteria > Bacillati > Bacillota > Bacilli > Caryophanales > Paenibacillaceae > Paenibacillus > Paenibacillus durus. The sequence continues at coordinate 2,616,072 of NZ_CP011114.1, read as the reverse complement.
GCTGCTTCACCCGGAGAGCATCATTCACTCTTTTGTGGAGTTCCGTGACAGCAGCATCATCGCCCAGCTCGGCAATCCCGATATGCGTGTACCGATCCAATACGCGCTTACCTATCCCGGGAGATGGCATTCGCCGGCCCAGCGGTTGTCGCTGGCGCAGGCTGGACGGCTGACATTCCGGGAGATGGACTTTGCGCGTTATCCGGCGCTAAAGCTTGCTATCGAGTGCGGAAAGACCGGCGGAACCGCGACAACCGCCTTCAATGCCGCGAACGAGGTTGCCGTTGCAAGGTTCTTGCGGCGCGAGATTTCTTTTTTGCGAATTGAAGAGATATTGGAAGAGGTTCTAGGGCGCCATCCAGTACAGAGTCATCCGAGTCTGGAGCAAATCGAGGAATGTGACCGCACGGTGCGCGCGCTGGCACAAAGTCTGTAATCTGCGTGAAACCAATGGAAGTTGGCACCAAGAACCGGAAAAATTGGTTTAAACGGTTGATTCTCTTGTGCCGGATCGGAGAATAATGATAAATTAAGAGGACATACTTCGGTCTTTCACCTAAAGGGGGCTGCCTAACTTGGAAATGGTTCAAGTCGTTTTTTTGACGGTGCTCATGTTCTTCGTCCTGGTGACGGTTCATGAATGGGGACATTATTATTTTGCTAAACGCGCCGGTATTCTTGTAAGAGAGTTCGCTATCGGTTTCGGTCCGAAACTGTTTTCTTATAAACGTAATGAAACGCAGTTCACGCTACGTTTGCTGCCGTTTGGCGGTTACGCGCGGATGGCTGGTGAGGACCCAGAGGTGATCGAGATCTCTCCCGGGCAGACGATAGCGGTGCGGCTAGGCGAAGGCAATATCGTAAAGGCCGTATATCTCGACCAGTTGGATACGCGCAGAAATGTTATCCGCGGGGAAGCGCAGTATGCCGATTTGGAGAAGGATTTGAGCATCAGGCTGGATGTTGACGGGGAGGTTACGACCTATTCCCTGCATCCGAAAGCTATGCTGGTTAAAGGAAACCAGCAAATCCAGATCGCTCCGAAGGATCGGCAATTCGGCAGTAAAACCGTCGGACAGCGGGCGCTTGCCATTGCAGCCGGTCCGGTAATGAACTTTTTGCTCGCTTTTATTCTTTTTGGCGTTTACATTCAAATGGCCGGCGTTCCGGTAGAGAATCCAACCTATGTATTGATCGGCGACGTCTCCGAGGGGATGCCCGCTCAGCAGGCCGGACTTCAGAAGGGCGATATTGTCTATTCGATCAACGGGGAAACCATTGGCCCGGACTACAAGAAGATGATTAACCTGACTTCCGCATCTGAAGGAAAAGCAATGAATTGGACGATCAAGCGCGGAGATCAAATGATCACGGTAACGATGACCCCTCGCCATATGGAAGGGCAGGAAGGCGGAAAAGTCGGTATAACGCCTGAGCTTCCGACCCGAAATGCGACAATTGGCGAAACATTCAGCGGAGCAAGTCATGCTATGGCCGATACCACTAAAGCGATTTTTCTCGGTTTCAAGCAGTTGATTAATCAGTTTAATATGGATGATATCGGCGGACCGGTGCGTACTTTCGAGCTGACCGGCCAAATCGCCCAGCAGGGGATCGTGTATCTGATCCACTGGACGGCCATACTCAGCTTGTACCTTGGCATCTTTAACTTACTGCCGATTCCGGCGCTTGACGGAAGCCGGCTCGTATTCCTCGGTGTGGAGGCGCTGCGCGGCAAACCGGTTGATCCCAGCCGTGAGGGCATGGTCCATTTTGTCGGCTTCGCGATGCTGTTTCTGCTGATGATCGCCGTTACTTATAATGATATTTTACGCCTTATCAGCGGTTAATTTTGTTTCGGCCTAAGCTGCAGCCATCTGCTGCCCGGGCTTATTAACGGGGGGAATTCCATTCTATGTCAAAAGAAAAGCAGTTTGTTACGGAAATAACGCCGCAGGGCGAAGACTTCTCGCGCTGGTACATCGATGTAATCAAGAAAGCTGACCTGATGGATTATTCTCCGGTGCGCGGCTGTATCGTGTTCAAGCCGGACGGCTATGAAATCTGGGAGCATATCCAAGAAGAGATGAATCGGCGTTTCAAGGAAACGGGACACCGCAATGCTTATTTTCCGCTGTTTATTCCGGAAAGCTTTTTTCAAAAGGAGAAAGAGCATGTCGAAGGCTTCAATCCGGAGCTGCCATGGGTAACGGAAGCCGGCGGCGAGAAGCTGGAAGAACGTCTGGCGATCCGGCCGACCTCCGAAACGATGATCGGACATATGTATTCCAAATGGATTCAGTCGTACCGGGATCTGCCGGTGCTGATCAATCAGTGGGCGAACGTTGTCCGCTGGGAAAAGCGCACGCTTCCTTTCCTGCGCACAAGCGAGTTTCTGTGGCAGGAAGGCCATACGGCGCATGAGAATGAGGCCGAAGCGCGCCAGGAAACGATGCAGATGCTGGAAGTTTACCGCGATTTCGTCGAAGGCTATCTGGCGATTCCGGTCATTACCGGGCAGAAGACGCCTTCCGAGCGTTTTGCCGGAGCGGTGGACACGTACTCGATCGAGGCGATGATGAAGGACGGACGGGCTGTTCAGGCGGGAACCTCCCACTATCTGGGCACCAAGTTTGCTGTTGCCTTCGACATTCAGTACCTCAGCCGCGATAACAATCTGGAATATGTGCATACGACTTCCTGGGGGACAAGCACTCGCATGATCGGTTCGATGATTATGGTGCACGGGGACGACCGTGGTCTGGCCCTGCCGCCTAAAGTGGCGCCGACCCAGGTTATCATGATTCCGATCGGCCCTCCGAAGACACGGGAAGCGGTCATTGCCCGGACGGATGAGCTGTTCAAGGAGCTTAAATCGGCGGGCATCCGTGTACGCGTTGACGACCGTTCCGATGTAACGCCCGGCTGGAAATTCAACGAATATGAAATGCGCGGTGTGCCGGTCAGACTGGAGCTCGGGCCCCGCGACATGGAGAACGGCGTCTGCGTGCTGGTCTCACGGATCAGCGGCGAGAAGAAAATCGTTCAGCAGGACCGTCTAGTGGAAGAAGTCCAAGCTATGCTGGAGCAGGTTCATAACGAAATGTTCGAGCGGGCGCTTAAGTTCCGGGAGGAACATTTCTATTCCGTCGAGACGCTGGATGAGATGAAAGCGGCAATGGAAGAGAAACGCGGCTTTGCGCTGGCCGGCTGGTGCGGTGACGATGCCTGCGAAGCACAGGTGAAGGAAGAAACCGGAGCAACGAGCCGCAACATTCCTTTTGAACCGGGCGAAACGAAGAAGACTTGTATCTGCTGCGGCAAACCGGCAGAGCATACGGTTGTATTTGCCAAAGCCTACTAAAAGTTTACAGCCCTCTTTTCGGGCAGGATTGCAAGCTTCTGGCGAACAGAGGACGGCGGGCGGACAGCCCGGGTGCTTTTTAAACATATAGGCAGGGATAAGCCGAACGCTTGCCCTGCCTATATGTCTACGAGAGACGGAAGCCGGTCTTCTTCTCCGGAAGCCTTTTTAAATTATAAGATTTTATATGTTAGAGTGACAGCAAAGACCTCGCTTTATCGGGGAATGTAAAGGTGGGGGAAGCATGGAATACAGCGAGGAGAGAAGAAAGCGGTTCGAGCTGCTGATGAAGCAGGGTGATGTCCCTCCGGCACTCATCGATCCTTATTTTCTGGACGGTTATATTGACAGGGTGGAGATCAGCCGAGGCAATCGGGATTGGCGCGTCGTTGTAGTGAAGCAGACTCTCGTTCCGGCACAGGCATATCGGACGTTTTGCTTGAGAGTACGAGAGCGGATGCAGCATATCGCAAAAGTCGGGTTCTTGTTCAAGTACGAGGAGCAGGTGAGCCAGGCTGACATTTTTCACGAGTATTGGGGACTGTTCCTCGAATGGGTTCACCGTGAGATTCCCTCCGTCAATGGCTGGCTGACGCGTTCGGGACAGGAGCTTCAGGGCGACACGCTGCTGCTGAACATGAGCGATCAGATGTCATTGGAGCTGGCGCGGAAAAAAGGCATCGACGGCGCGATTGTCCGTTTTTACGATACGTACTTTGGACTTTCCCTGCGTGTAAAAGTGCAGCTTGCGGAAAAAGGAAACGGCGCGGAGGAATTCGAGGAATTCCAGCAGAAGCTCCAGCAGGAGCAGCGGGAAATTATTGAGCAGATGATGACGGCCATCGAGACGGAAAGTTCCTCAGAAAATGAAGACGGCGAAGAGGTCGTTCCGCTTCAGGTCGGTTACGATATCAAAGACCAGCCCGTTCCAATTATGGAAATTCAGGACGAGGAGAAAAAAATCGCGATTCAGGGAACGATTTTCGGCCTTGACCGCAAAGAGCTGCGCAATGGCAGCACGTTGTTCACCTTTAATTTAACTGATTTTTCCGATTCCCTGCAAATGAAGATGTTCGCTAAAACCAAAGATGACCTGAAAGTGATGAGCCAGCTGGCAAACGGGAAATGGGTAAAAGCGCGCGGAAGGGTGGAGTACGACCGTTTCATGCAAACTCCGGAACTGGTGATGATTCCGTCGGATTTGTCCGAAGTGTCTGCTCCGCCTGCCCGCAAGGACAATGCCCCGCAGAAGCGGGTGGAGTTTCATCTTCACAGCGCCATGAGCACTATGGATGCAGTGGCTCCAATCGACGCCTATATCAAAACCGCAGCCAAATGGGGGCATCCGGCAATAGCAGTTACCGATCATGGCGGGGTGCAGTGCTATCCCGAAGCCGGCAAGGCAGCGAAGAAGAACGGCATCAAAATGCTGTATGGCGTGGAAGCGAATGTGGTCAACGATGCGGTGAATGTGGTGGAGAATCCGCAGCCGCTCGAGCTCAAAACCGCCACCTATGTCGTCTTCGATATCGAGACCACCGGCCTGTCCATTACGCGCAACAATATCACTGAGCTTGCCGCCGTCAAAATGCAGGGCGGACAGGAAATCGACCGATACACAACCTTTGTCAATCCACATGAGAAAATCCCTTATCATATCCAGCAGTTAACAAATATTACAGACGATATGGTCAAGGATGCGCCTGATTTGGAGCCGGTGCTGCATGATTTCGTGCAGTTTATTGGGGATGCCGTACTTGTGGCGCATAACGCCCGTTTCGATATGGGGTTCATTCAGGCGTCGCTTGCCAAGCTGGGGCTGCCGGCTCTGCCCAATCCTTCGCTCGATACACTGGAACTAGCGCGGCTGCTGCATCCGAATATGAAAAATCACCGGCTCAACACGCTGGCCGACAAATATAAAGTATTGCTGGAAAGCCATCACCGCGCGGTCGACGATACGGTGGCGCTGGGCGGAATCCTGAACGGACTGTTGGTTGACGCCGAGAAGCTGAAAGGGCTGACGATGCTGGACCGTCTGAACGACGAGGTCGGCAAGAATCTCTCCAACACCCGTCCGTTCCACTGCTGCATTTACGCCCTGAATATGACGGGCAAGAAGAATCTGTACAAGCTGGTATCATCATCTCATACCGATTATTTTATGCGCGTGCCGTGTATTCCAAAGTCGAAGCTGGAGGAAATGCGGGACGGCCTGCTGATCATTTCCGGCTGCGAGCGGGGCGAATTCTTCGAAGCCGTCTTGAACAAAACGGTCGAGGAAGCGATGGAGGTCGCCCAGTTCTACGATGTGCTAGAAATCCAGCCGCTGACCATGTATATGCATTTGGTGGATAAAGGCTTTGTGGCAAGCCCCGAGGAGCTGCGCGGCGTCGTCCGCCGGATTTGCGAAATCGGGGAAAAAATGAACAAGCCGGTCATCGCGACCGGCAACGTGCACTATTTGGAGCCGCGCGACAAGCTGTTCCGCGACATCACGATTCACGGCATTACCGGATTCAGTCCGCTAAAGGATCAGCGCAAGCCGGATGCTCACTTTCGGACAACCGAGGAAATGCTTCAGGAATTTGATTTTCTGGGTGAGGATAAGGCGCTTGAAGTTGTCGTGACCAATACGGTGGAACTGGCGGAGCGCTTCGAGCCCATCGAGCTGTTCCCCGACAAGCTGTTTACGCCGATTATTGAAGGGGCGGATGAGGAAATCCGCGAAACCTGCTACCGGACCGCAAGATCCATTTATGGCGAGGAGCTGCCCGAGGTGGTCACCGCCCGTCTGGAAAAAGAGCTGGAGCCGATCATCAAGTACGGCTTCTCCGCCAACTATCTCATTTCCGAGCGGCTGGTTAAAAAATCGAACCAGGACGGGTACCTCGTCGGCTCCCGGGGTTCGGTCGGCTCCTCCGTCGTCGCAACCTTCCTCGGCATTTCCGAGGTCAATCCGCTCCCGGCGCATTACGTTTGCCGTAGTCCCGAATGCCGGCACAGCGAGTGGTTCCTCGACGGCAGCGTGCCCAGCGGTTTCGACCTGCCCGACAAGGCGTGCCCGAAATGCGGCGAAATGCTGAAAGGCGAAGGGCAGGATATACCGTTCGAGACATTCCTTGGCTTCAAGGGCGACAAGGTTCCCGATATCGATCTTAATTTCTCTGGGGATTACCAGCCGCATGCGCATAATTATACAAAGGTACTGTTCAGTGAAAAAAGCGTCTTCCGGGCCGGTACGATCGGTACCGTCGCCGAGAAGACCGCGTTCGGTTTCGCCAAGAAGTACGAGGAAGATCATCATAAGCGCTGGCGCGGCGCCGAGCTCAGCCGTCTGGCGGCGGGCTGTACAGGCGTTAAACGCAACACAGGCCAGCATCCCGGCGGCATCGTCGTCGTGCCGGACTACATTGAGGTGGAAGATATTACACCGGTACAGTTTCCTGCCGATGATGTAAACTCGGAATGGAAGACGACGCATTTCGACTATCACGCCTTTGACGCCAACCTGCTCAAGCTCGATATTCTGGGCCATGACGATCCGACGATGATGCGGATGCTGCAGGATTTGACAGGCGTCGACCCGACGACGATTCCAATGAACGACCAGAAGGTCATGAGCATGTTCAACTCGACGGAAGCGCTTGGCGTGACGCCGGAGCAGATCCGGACACCCGTCGCCACCTACGGGGTGCCGGAGATGGGGACGAAGTTTGTCCGCCAGATGCTTGTCGAATCGAAGCCGTCGAGCTTTGCCGACCTTTTGCAGATTTCAGGCCTGTCCCACGGAACGGGGGTTTGGCTTGGCAATGCGCAGGAGCTAATCAAGAACAACACCTGTAACATCAAGACGGTTATCGGCTGCCGCGATGACATTATGCTCTATCTGATTTACAAAGCCGGCATGGACGCCGGACTGGCGTTCAAGATCACGGAAAGTGTGCGGAAAGGCAAGGGACTAACGCCCGAATGGATTGAGGAAATGAAGAGGTGCAAGGTGCCGCTGTGGTACATTGATTCCTGTCTCAAAATCCAATACATGTTCCCGAAAGCGCACGCCGCCGCTTATGTCATCTCCGCCGTGCGGACCGCATACTTTAAACTGTATTATCCGATACATTATTACGCGACATATTTCTCGGTTCGCGCGGAGGATTTCGACATTGAGCTGTGCTGCCAGGGCTATGACGCTATTCATCGGCAGATCGTCGAAATTGAAGCGAAGGGCTTTCAAGCTTTGCCAAAGGAAAAAGCGATGCTGCCGATCCTCGAAATGGCGCTGGAAATGACGGCCCGCGGTTTTACGTTCAAGAGCATCGACCTGTACCGCTCGGACGCGACCAAGTTCACGGTTGATGGAGACAGCCTTATTCCTCCATTTTCTGCGCTGGCTGGTATCGGCGATAATGCGGCGAAGAATATTGCTGCGGCTAAAGATGCCGGAGAGTTTCTATCGATTGAGGACTTTCAGCAGAAATCCAAGGCCAGTAAGACGATTGTCGAGCTGCTCACCAGCATGGGCTGCTTCCGTGGATTGCCGGAGAGCAACCAGCTTTCCCTGTTCTAAAGACTTGAGCAGTCCCGCTGCCTGAAGGCGAGATGATTTCGGAGGTCGGTACCTGTGCGGAAATTCCAAGCATTTCTGTTTCACATGAGCCTGCGGACCAAGCTGACGCTTTCGTTCATCGCGGTAACTGTCTTGTCGCTGACCGTCATGGCTGTAGGATATACCGTCAAGAGCTCCGATGTGATTCTCAAGAATGCCAGTGAAACCTCGCTGGGACTTGTGCGGATGGGCAATCAATCGCTGGACAGCAGCTTGGCAGGGATCGAGCAGAGCGCGATCAACATGCATCTGGACGAGGACCTGTTTCAATTTTTCAATACGGAAAACTTGCGGCTAAGGGACATCACCGATGACTCGGACCGCAAAATTACGCGGATATTGCAAAAGTACTTTCCAAGCTCGGAGGATATGTTCTCGGTTAATTTGGTCACCCGGGAGTACACCTTCGGAGAAACCCCGTCCTTTTGGATACCGAAGAAGGATTACTCCCTCTCCAACATATATAAGATAGGAACCGAATCGCGCAGCAGCACAACCTGGATTCCCACTTATAATTTGCTGGAGCAGTTTTACTGGGCCGCCCCGTCGGAGAAAGATCAATATGTCTTTACGGGGACGCGGTTAATGAACTTTGCGATGGTCCGCAACAACATCCTGATCCAGATGAAAAAGAGTATGGAGCGGCCAATTCTGGTTGTGAACTTTCAGGAATCTATGTTTCGGCATGCTCTTGAGGAAAGCCTGAACGTAGAAGGCTCCTATTACCATATGTTCACTCCGGAAGGGGCTGTCCTGTCCAGCTCGGAGCTGGCCGGCGATCCGGCCGAGATTAGCCGGGAGTGGATTGCCCGCGCCATCAGCAAGAAGAGCGGTACGGAGTACATCACCCTTGGCGGGCAGAAGCTGGTCGTCTGCTTCGATACGATGAAGACGACAGGCTGGCTGTCGGCGGTGTTTATTCCGTATAAAAATTTGCAGCGGACACTGCCCGACATGTTCGATTACACCCTGTACTCCATGGTGATCATCACCTTGATATCGGTGGCGGTCGCGGCGCTGCTGTCCGGCCGCATCACCCTGCCGCTGATCAAGCTGCTGCGCGGCATTAACCGAAGCGGGGACGGCCACTTTAATACCTATATCGAATCGGCGGGCACCAAGGAGCTTAACATTATCATTCACAAGTTCAACCAGATGAATGAAAGCATCCACACGCTGATTGAAGAAAACTATAAGGCAAAGATGAAAGAGCTGGAGGCGGAGCTAAAAGCTCTTAATTTCCAGTTCAATCCGCATTTTTTGTACAACACCCTGAATATCATCAACTATCTGGCAATTGAAAATAAACAGTCCCTGATCAGCAAAATGCTGGTTGAGCTGTCGGAAATGCTGGAATATACGGCCAAAAGCCCGGGGAAGGTTATTTTCTCCGAGGATCTGAACTATCTGAAGAATTACGTGTTCATTATGAGCCGCCGTTTTGAGGGCAAATTCGCGGTAACTTATGAGATTGATCCGAAGCTGGAAGGCCACTGGGTACCCAAATTTTTTCTGCAGCCGTTCATTGAGAACGCCCTGGTTCACGCTCTTGAGGATAGGGAGCAGGGAGGGCTTATACATGTGACGGGGCAGATTGACGGTACCGGCAGAATATTCACTGTGACCGATAACGGGAAAGGGATGCCGCCCGAGACGATAGCCCGGGTGCTGGAAATCCGTGAGGATTCGGGCGCAGCGGCTTCCATTGGAATCCAGAATGTCAACCATCGGATCAAGCTGCTGTATGGTCAGGCTTTTGGCGTGGATATCCGCTCGGAGCTGAATGCGGGGACAACGGTCATTTTGCGGCTTCCCCTGGATAAGGCAGAGTCCGGCTTAAGGCACTTGGAGTAGTGTCCCAAGCCGGATTTTGTTTGTTTTCATCACAACTAAAACGCTTTCAGTAGAAAAGTCCACCATTCCCCCTTTTTTAGAGTAGGAGGAGCACGCATTTCCTTTTATGATGAAAGCGTAATCAAAAACTTTATTTGATAGGACGGTGTCATATGAAAAAGGGGATTCTACTGTCACTTCTGGCCTTATCCTTGCTCGCTGGCTGCTCCGGCGGCGGGACCCAAAACGCCAATTCAGGCAGCGGCGGTCAGGGAGAGGGATCGGCCGTTGAGCTTACCTTCTGGCGTCCGCAGGCCAGCGAGGTCGAGGACAATGTGTATGTGAAGCGGATTGAAGAGTTTAATCAGGCCAATAAAGGGAAGATCCATGTCAAGATGGAGGTTATTACCCGGGGCAACTCTTTTGCCTATGAAGACAAAATCAATGCCGCCGTCGCTTCCCACACCCTGCCGGATGTACTGGCCATGGACGGACCGAATATCGCCAACTATGCGGCCTCGGAGATTATTATCCCACTGGACGAGTATTTCTCCAAGGAGGATCTGGACGATTTCGTCCCTTCGATCCTTCAGCAAGGCTCGTACCAGGGCAAATTTTACGCGCCAGGCTTGAACGAGTCCTCCGTCGTGCTTTTTTATAATAAAAAAATTATGGCCGAGCACGGAATAACGCCTCCGGACAAAATTGAAAATGCCTGGACCTGGGACGACTGGTACGACGTGATGAAGAAGACGTCCAAGGACGGCGTGTTCGGCACGAACATGATCAACGACAAAGGGGAATGGATGACCTACGCCTTCGAGCAATTATGGATTTCCGGGGGCACGGACATTGTCAATAAGGAAGGGACGACCGCCGAAGGATTCGTCAACAGCCCGCAGGGCGTGGAGGCGGCCGAGTTCCTGCAAAAGCTGGCGAACGATAAGCTGTTCAATATCGATCCGAAGCCGACGGAGTTTGAGGAAGGGAAAGCGGCGACCAAGCTGGGAGGTCCCTGGAACATTCCGGGCTTTAAGAACTATCCAGACCTGGAGTGGGGCATTACTTATTTCCCCAAAAAACCGGGCGGCGTTCAAACCGCTCCTTCGGGCAGCTGGGCGGTAGGGGTATCGGCCGACTCCAAGCATCCGAAAGAAGCGGCAGAGGTCATTAAATGGATTACGAACAAAGACAGCTCGACCCAATTGGCACGGGCGATCAGCATGCCGGCCAGCCGCAAATCGGCGTTCGAGAGCTTGACGGAATACAACGAGCTTCCGCTTCGCATCATCAAGGAGCAGGTAACTGGCGTGTCGCATGCCAGACCGGTCACTCCGGCGTATCCGGTGCTGACGCAGAAATTCGCCGAGGCGTTGACGGATATTATGGTCGGCGCGGATGTCAAAAAGTCTCTGGACAACGTGGCGTCCACTTATGATGAAGAGTACAAGCGCAATTTTGCCGAGTAGCAGGCGGTGAAATTTTACCTGCGGCAAGGGCGCCCGGCAGCGTCTTTGCCGCAAGCTTTTTATCAGCTAAGCGAAAGGAAGGATGGATGATGCAAACGGCACTCCATGCGCATAAACGCGAGCATATATCGACATTTAGCCGGCAGAAAAGACGTGAAACCCTTGTAGGTTATTCATTTGTCACACCGGCGGTTCTCCTGCTGATCTTTTTTCTGGTGCTACCTTTTCTGCTTGCCGTGGTCTTCGGATTTACGAAGTTCAATCTGCTGCGTCCGGACAAAATTCATTTTACCGGTCTGGACAATTACAAGCTGCTCTTTACCGACGGCCTGTTCTATAAATCGCTCTGGAACACTTTGTATTTCACGGTGATCGTCGTACCGGTTCAATCGGGCGTAGCCTTGATGCTGGCCCTGCTCGTTAACAACAGCCTCAAGCTGCGGAACGTGTTCCGGATTGCCTACTTCAGTCCGGTCGTCACCTCCATGACCGTTATCGCGATTCTCTGGATCTCCCTCTATAACCCGAATGAAGGCTTGATTAACTCGGCGCTTCATTTCTTCGGCATTTCGAACCAGCCGTTTCTGCGCAGCTCCTCCCAGGCGATGAATTCGATTATCTTCATGTCCGTTTGGCAGGCCGCCGGCTACCAGATGATGATTTTTCTGGCCGGTCTTCAGGGCATCTCCAAAGATCTGTACGAAGCCTCCTCGATCGACGGGGCAAGCAAGCTTCAGCAGCTCCGCTACATTACGATACCGAGCCTGTACAATGTGACGGTGTTCGTGCTGACGATTACGACGATTCAGGCTGTGAAGCTGTTCGTTCAGCCTTACATCATGACGAATGGCGGTCCGGAGAACTCGACCCGAACGCTGGCTCTGCTGATCTACCAGCAAGGCTTTCAGTTCCGAAATGCGGGATACGCTTCCGCCATTTCCGTCATCTTCTTCCTAATTGTCGTCTTGATCTCATTTTCGATGAAAAAATTTCTCAGAGATAAATAACGGAAGGGGGGATCAGGACATGAGAAATACCCGGACAAAGGTGCTGCTGTATGCTCTTAACATCATCATGTCGCTGCTGTTCATTATCCCGCTGCTGTGGATGGTGGTCTCCTCGCTCAAGCCGGAGAATCAGATTTTTGCCGATTTGAGCTCGCTGAAATCTTTGCTGCCGCTTCATATCACCTTGGACAATTACAGAATGGCGTTTGAGCGGATTCCACTGATGAAGTTTCTGTTCAACAGCCTTTTTTACGTGTCCGTGATTTGCATCAGCGGCCTTGGGGTAAATTCAATTTGCGGTTACGCGCTGGCCAAGCTGCGGTTCAGGGGCAGTGAATTCATTCTTGTGTGCATTATCGCCTTGATGATCGTTCCGTTCGAGAGCATTTTGATGCCGCTGTACCTGGTCGTTAACGCCTTGCATTGGGTCAATACCTGGTTTGCCTTGATCGTCCCGTTTATCGCGAACTGTTTCAGCATTTTTATGTTCCGCCAGTTTTTTATGGACATTCCCAATGAAATACTGGAATCCGCTTCCATCGACGGATCGGGTCCGCTGAAGACCTTTGCATCCATCGTTGTTCCGCTCTCGGGGCCGGTTTTTGCAACCGTATTCATCCTTGATTTCATCAGTCATTGGGGAGATTTCATGTGGCCAATCCTGGTGACGACAGGGGAATCGCTGCGTAACATTCAGCTTGGCATCCAGACCTTCTTCACGCTGCCTCCGATCTATTACGGGCAAATTATGGCGACGCTGACCTTTACGACCGTTCCGATCATTGTTCTGTTCCTGCTGCTGCAAAAATATTATGTACAAGGAATTACCAGCGCAGGAATCAAAGGTTGACCGGACCGGACAATTTTCGTAGAGATAATGAAATCAAATTGGTCATGGAGGATTGGCTGATGAATGGATAAGGAAAAATACCGTTCGCGTTATCACTTTACTCCCCGCACCCATTGGATGAACGATCCGAACGGCATGGTGTACTTTAATGGAGAATATCATCTGTTCTATCAATATCATCCCTTCGGTATGAGCTGGGGACCTATGCATTGGGGGCATGCGGTAAGCCTCGACATGGTGCACTGGCAGCATCTGATGATTGCGCTGGAGCCTGATGAGCATGGACAAATTTTCTCCGGCAGCGCGGTTGTGGATTGGAACAACACATCCGGTTTTTTTGGCGGGAAGCCCGGTCTTGTGGCCATCTTCACCCATCATGATGAACACCCGGATACCGCAAGCCCGCGGGAACGGCAAAGTCTGGCCTACAGCCGAGATGGCGGACGCACATGGATAAAATACAGCGGGAATCCCGTGCTGGAGGACCCCCGCTACCCCGACTACCGGGACCCCAAAGTGTTCTGGCATAAAGCTTCGGGACGATGGATCATGGTTCTTGCAACTGGCCAGAGTATCTGCATTTACACCTCGCCAAATTTGAAGGAATGGACCTTTTCCAGCGAATTTGGCGAGGGGCACGGCTCCCATGACGGCGTCTGGGAATGTCCGGATCTGTTCGAGCTGGCTGTAGAAGGGAATCCTCAGCGAACCAAATGGGTCCTGCTGGTCAGCATAGGAGACGCTCCCCACATTCCCGAGGGCTCCCGGACGCAGTATTTTATCGGCCACTTCAACGGAAGGCTGTTTGTGAATGATCATGATCCTGAAGCCGTGCGCTGGCTTGACCATGGCAGGGATAATTATGCAGGAGTCAGCTTCTCGGATATACCGGACCTGGACGGGCGAAGAATCTATATGGGATGGATGAGCAACTGGAAATATGCAAAAGTTACGCCAACCGAAGGCTGGAGAGGCGCGATGACGCTCCCCAGAGAGCTTTCCTTGAGAGACTCTGGCGGTGAAATCAGACTGATTCAGCATCCTGTAGCGGAGCTTTCGCGGCTTGCAGGAGAGACGCTGCACCTTAAGAACCTGACCATTGAAGGAATTGTGCCTTTCTCGGGGATCAAGGGAGACGCCTTGCGGATTGACGCCGAATTCGAGCTTGGCACCGCGTCTTCGTTCGGGTTCAGAGTAAGAGCCGCAGAGGATGGGAGCCGTGCTACAATAGTAGGGTATGACTCCCGAAGCGGAGAGCTGTTCGTGGACCGGACATCTTCCGGAGTAGTGGGGTTTCACGAGCATTTTGCCGGCAGACACGGCGCGGCGCTTGCGCCCTGCGGAGAGCGCGTATCTTTGCAGCTATGGGTGGACAGATCATCAGTTGAAGTCTTCGCGGGCGGCGGGGAGTGCGCAATTACCGATTTGATTTTTCCCGAGCCGGAAGATGATGGTCTGGAGATGTTTGCATATGAAGGGGAGGTACAACTCCGGTCACTCAAAGTGTACAGATTAAATTCCATACAGTAGGTGAACGCGGTCATGAACAGAATTATGGTTGTCGATGATGAAGCGATTCAGAGAAGGGTGCTCGGCAAAATGATCCGGGAATATCTCCCTGGGTGCGAGGTTATCGAGGCCGGCAACGGAAAGACCGCGCTGGACATTGTCCAAACCGCTTCCTTTGATGTCGTGATTACGGATATCAAAATGCCAATCATGGATGGCTTCGATTTCATTGAGCATATGAATAAGCTTTCCTCCGCTACCCGGATTATCATCTTAAGCAGCTACCGTTATTTTGAATATGCCCAGCGGGCCCTTCGGTTAGGCGCTTTCGATTACGTGCTCAAGCCGGTGAAGGAGGAGAGCATCGGCCTACTGCTTGACAAGGTTCGGGAAAGTATTGAAAAAGAAAAAAGGATTTCGCCCGAAGAGATCAGCAGGGAGCAATTTCACATCAGCATGAATGCGTACTACGGACATTTGCTGGGAGAATGGGTACAGAATGGGGTCTCCTCGGCCCAATTCCGCGAGCTTCAGCAGCAGTATGCTCTGGAGCCCAGCGGGGCGGTTATCATAACGCGCATAGAGGACAATACTCCTGGAGACCTCTATCCTGAAGGGCTGGAAGATATCCGGGGGACGATGCCCGGGATGCTCGCGAGCCGCTTGAGTTCCACGGCCCGGGTTGTTTCCTTTTTTGCCTCACACCGTAAACTGGCCATGATCTCGGTGATCTCGGTGATCACGGCCAAGCGTCCTGATGAAGTAATCACCGATGCCGTGCTCACGGCCCTGGAGGAATATGGACAGCGGCTGTCCGGCATGTACCAGCTGCCGTTTGCGGTAGGCGTAGGCAATGTGCGCGCCGATCTCTGCCGCGAAGCCGTCGATTCATATAAAGAAGCGGAGGAAGCTGCCGGTTTCCGTTACTTTTTGGGCGGGGGCCGGGTTGTTCAATATGCCGCTATTTCCGGCCGGATTAACCCCATGCATTACGACTTCCATAAAGATGAGGAATTGTTCAAGGAATACATCAGAACGGACAAGGCTGACTTATTGCTCAAGCATACGGATGACTTGTTCCGCCGGTTCCTGGAGAACGGGCTGCCTTACCGGGAGCAATGGCTTAAATCCATAGTTCAACTTGTGCTTCATATCGCTCCGGGGATCAAGGGATTCCTCAGTGAAGAGGCTTACCGGTGCGTCTTGCAGGAAGCAGAGAGCAGCCTGACGGCCTGCGCCAGCTTTAAGGATTGCAGGGAGCAGTTTCTGGAAATTCTAAGAGGGTTCATGACGATTGTCCAAGCCAACCGGGGAAAGAAGCATGCCGAGGTCATTGAGAAATGCGTCAGTTATATTGAAGCGCACTTTACCCTGGACATTTCTCTTGAGCATGTGGCGAACCTGCTGTTTTTCAGCCCCAATTACTTAAGTACGATCTTCAAGAGCTATCTCGGCGTCTCCTTTACGAGATATTTGTCGGATATTCGGCTGGAAAAGGCGGTTCAACTGCTGGGAGCCAGCGACATGAAGGTATATGAGATAGCCGGCAAAGCGGGATTTAAGGATGAGAAATATTTTTACCGTGTGTTTAAAGCGAAATACGGTCTGACACCTGATGAATACCGTAAAAAGAACGCTTTTCCATGACCTCCTTCCTGAGCAGCAGCAGTCAAGGGCCGACACTTGTCAGTATTGCCATGCTATGGTATAATTTTTTTTGGTAATAATGAGATAAGTCCGTTGTGTAAAGAGTGGGGAAACCCACTCTTTATCTTTGGTATACAGCAAAAGACAAGTTCGTGGAGGTTAGTTTCATTTGAGCACACCCAAAATTAAAGGTACGGTTGAAGAAATGCTGAAACCTTACCTTGACGACAATGGATTCGAACTGGTGGACGTAGAATATGTAAAGGAAGGCTCCAACTACTTTCTGCGCGTATTCGTGGACAAGGAAGGCGGAATCGACATCGATGATTGCGGCAGCATCAGCGAATTCTTAAGCGCCAAGCTGGACGAGAACGATCCTATTCCAGGCGCTTATTTTCTGGAGGTATCTTCTCCGGGGGCGGAGCGGCCGCTTAAAAAAGCCGACGATGTGGCGAAGGCGGTCGGCAAGGACGTATTTGTGACGACCTACGAGCCGATCGACGGGCTGAAGGAATTCGAAGGCCGGCTGCTCTCGTTCGAGGGCGGGGAAATGCTCATCTCTGCGGGCAAAAAACAGCATGTTGTTCCGTATGCCAAAGTTGCCAGCGCGAGACTGGCCATTATTTTTTAGCTTTTGAAAGGGGGACCGGATTTTTCATGAGTATGGATTTTATTGAAGCTATGAATGAACTGGAGAGAGAGAAAGGCATCAGCAAGGATGTGCTGTTCGAGGCCATCGAGGCCGCGCTGATCTCCAGTTATAAACGAAATTTCAACGCCGCGCAAAATGTTCGGGTCGATATGAACCGTAACACCGGCGTAATAAAAGTATATGCCCGCAAGCTGATCGTTGAAGAAGTGCTTGACCCGCGCACCGAAATTTCGCTGCCTGCGGCCCGGGAACTCAATCCGCATTTTCAGCTGGATGATGTCGCCGAGCAGGAGGTAACGCCTCGGGATTTCGGCCGTATCGCCGCCCAGACGGCTAAGCAGGTCGTTACTCAGCGCATCCGCGAAGCGGAGCGGGGACTGATTTACAACGCTTTTATCGATAAGGAAGAGGATATCGTCACCGGAATCGTGCAGCGCCAGGATCTGCGCAACGTATACATCGACCTTGGCAAAATCGAAGCGGTGCTGCCGCTGAACGAATTGATGCCCGGTGAGAAATTCAAGCACGGCGAGCGTATCAAGGCTTATATTACCAAAGTCGAGAATACGACCAAGGGGCCGCAAATTTTGCTCTCCCGGAGTCATCCCGGCCTGTTAAAGCGCCTGTTCGAGCTTGAAGTTCCCGAAATCTTCGACGGTGTCGTGGAGATTCGCTCCGTAGCCCGTGAAGCGGGCTTCCGTTCCAAAATCGCGGTATTTTCGCGCAATCCGGAAGTCGATCCCGTCGGTTCCTGCGTAGGCCCAAGAGGGATGCGCGTGCAGACGATCGTCAACGAGTTGCGCGGCGAGAAAATCGACATCGTGCGGTATTCCGAATCGGTGGAAGAATATGTGGCCAATGCGCTCAGTCCTTCCAAGGTGCTTGAGGTTCAGGTGTTTGAGGCGGAAAAAATGGCGCGCGTTATCGTTCCGGACTATCAACTGTCTCTGGCCATCGGAATCAAAGGGCAGAACGCCCGTTTGGCAGCCAAGCTGACGGGATGGAAGATCGATATCAAGAGCGAAAGCCAGGCGGAGCAGGAATTCGGCAGACCTAAAACGTCCAGCGACGAAATGCATCAGGATTCCGTCTCCATAGATTAATAACGAGAGGCGGGTGGCTTAAGATGAAACAGAAAAAAGTGCCGCTGCGCAAATGCGTCGCCAGTCAGGAAATGATGCCGAAGAAAGAGCTCATCCGTATCGTGAGAACGCCGAATGGCGAAGTCATGATCGATCTTACCGGGAAGAAGTCGGGCCGGGGAGCGTATATTTGCGGCAAGCTGGAATGCTTCAAGCTGGCTCAGAAGACTAAGGCGCTGGACCGTGCGCTCAAGGTCCCGGTTAGCCCGGAAATATACGAACAGCTCGCCAGGGATTTCGTATCCGTGGAGGAGCAGTTCCTTGCGGCTAAGGAAGCCGCTGAAGATGAGTAGGGCTCTCTCTAATTTAGGGCTCGCCATGCGGGCGGGAAAAATTGTCACCGGCGAAGAGATTGTGCTGAAAGCGGTCCGTTCGGCGCAAGCGAAGCTGGTTCTCTTGGCGGGGGACGCTTCGGATAATACGCAGAAGAAGTTCCGCGACAAATGCGGGACCTATAATATTCCGCTGGTGATCGGATTCAGCCGCGACATCCTGGGCGCTTCTATCGGCAAGGATAGCCGCGTCGTGCTGGCTGTCACGGACAAGGGATTCGCGGAAATGATCTCCAAGCAGCTCGGAGATAATGTCGGAGGTGGAATCATTGACTAAACAAGACAGCAAAGACAAACTGCGGGTTTACGAGTACGCCAAATCGCTTAACATGAGCAGTAAAGAGATTATCACCATCTTGAAACGTCTGAATGTTCCGGTGAACAACCACATGAGCGTTATGGAAAATGACGCCGTGTCGAAGGTGGAACAGTTCTTTAAGGATATTAAGTCGAATGCTGCGGCCAAACGGGAGAGCGGAGGCGGGGGCCGCCCCGCTTCTACAGCAACGGCTACAGTCGAAGTGAAAAATGTTAACCAAAATCAATTAGAAAAGCAGGTAGGTATGAACAGACCAAACAATAACTCATCGACAACGTCGTCAAGACCTCAAAGCGGGCAGGATTCCCGCAGAAACCAGACCGGCTCCGGACCGCGCCCGCAAGGGCAAGGCGGAGCATCTCGTCAAGGAGGACGTCCGCAGGGGCAAGGCGGAGCACCTCGTCAAGGCGAAGCCCGTCCGCAGGGCCAGGGAGGGACTCCTCGTCCGCAAGGCCAAGGTGGAGGCCAGCGCCAAGGCGATTCCCGTCCGCAAGGCCAAGGCGGGGCTCCCCGTCCACAGGGCCAAGGCGGGGCTCCCCGTCCACAGGGCCAAGGCGGCGGAGGCCAGCGTCAAGGCGGATTCGGCGGCGGCAACCGTCCGCAGAGCCAGGGCGGAGGCCAGCGTCAAGGCGATTCCCGTCCGCAAGGCCAGGGCGGCGATTTCTCTCGCGGCGGAGACCGGAATTCCAAAAACCGGCCTGGGTCAGGAGGCACCAATAAGCGGTTCGAGGACGGAAGAGGCGGTAATTTCCGGAACAATGGACGCGGCGGCAAAAATCAGCGTGGCGGCAGAAACCAGCAGCAGGTTGAGCGCCGGGAGAAAATCGACAATACGCCGAAGAAAATTATCGTTCGCGGCAACATGACAGTCGGCGAAACGGCAAAGCTGCTGCATAAAGATGCTTCGGAAGTCATCAAGAAGCTCATTCTGATGGGCGTTATGGCAACGATCAACCAGGAGCTGGATATCGATACCATCCAGCTGCTTGCCGGTGAATTCGGTGTTGAAGTTGAAGTGAAGATTCCGGTTGAGGAAGACCGTTTCGAGACCGTGGAAGAGAACGATGCTCCTGAACATCTGCAGTCCCGCCCTCCGGTCGTGACGATTATGGGTCACGTTGACCACGGCAAGACGACGCTGCTTGACGCCATTCGTTCCACGAATGTGACCGGCGGCGAAGCCGGCGGAATTACGCAGCATATCGGCGCTTACCAGGTTGAAATCAACCATAAGA
The DNA here is from genome assembly GCF_000993825.1 of Paenibacillus durus ATCC 35681. Classification (NCBI taxonomy): domain Bacteria; kingdom Bacillati; phylum Bacillota; class Bacilli; order Caryophanales; family Paenibacillaceae; genus Paenibacillus; species Paenibacillus durus. Next base: position 2,596,104 of record NZ_CP011114.1, on the reverse strand, counting down.
AAATTACATTCCTCGATACCCCGGGTCACGAGGCGTTTACAGCGATGCGCGCCCGCGGTGCACAGGTTACGGATATTACGATTATCGTCGTAGCGGCTGACGACGGCGTTATGCCTCAGACCGTGGAAGCCATCAACCACGCCAAAGCGGCTGGACTGCCGATCATCGTCGCTGTCAATAAAATTGACAAGCCGGGCGCTGATCCGGACAGAGTAAAGCAGGAACTTACCAATTACGAGCTTGTTCCCGAAGAGTGGGGCGGCGATACCATTTTCGTCAATGTCTCGGCTAAACAGCGCATCGGTCTTGAGGATCTGCTTGAGATGATTCTGCTCGTTGCCGAAGTAAATGAATACAAGGCGAACCCGGATAAACGGGCTCGCGCTACCGTAATCGAAGCTGAACTGGATAAGAGCCGCGGTCCGGTAGCTCGCATTCTCGTTCAGAACGGAACGCTGAAAGTGGGCGACGCCTTTGTAGCGGGCAACTGCTTCGGTCGTGTACGGGTTATGGTGAATGACAAGGGTCGCCGGCTGAAGGAAGCTGGACCTTCCACACCAATTGAAATTACCGGTCTGACGGAAGTGCCTCAGGCAGGGGACCCGTTCATGGTGTTCGAGGACGAGCGGAAAGCGCGGCAAATCGCCGACAAACGGGCGATTACCCAGCGCCAATCCGAGCTGAGCACAAACAGCCGCGTAACGCTGGACGATTTGTTCAAGCACATCAAGGACGGCGAGATCAAGGATCTCAACGTCATTATCAAAGCCGACGTTCAAGGCTCGGTCGAAGCGCTGAAGGGCTCCCTGTCCAAAATCGAAGTGGAAGGCGTGCGCGTTAAGATTATCCACAGCGGCGCAGGCGCAATCACGGAATCCGACATCACACTGGCAGCAGCTTCCAATGCGATTGTTATCGGCTTTAACGTTCGTCCGGATGCCCAGACGAAGGCTGCCGCCGAGCAGGAGAAAGTCGATGTGCGTCTGCACAATATTATCTACAACGTGATTGAAGAAATCGAGCAGGCAATGAAAGGTATGCTCGATCCGGTATTCAAGGAGAACGTTATCGGCCATGCTGAAGTTCGCAACGTCTTCAAAATCAGCAAAGTGGGCGCTGTTGCCGGCTGTATGGTTATCGACGGCAAAATCGCACGCAATGCGGAGACTCGCCTGATCCGCGACGGCATCGTCGTGTTCGAAGGCAAGATCGACTCCCTGAAACGCTTCAAAGACGACGCCAAGGAAGTAGCGCAAGGGTATGAGTGCGGTATTACTTTGGAGAATTACAATGATCTCAAGGAAGGCGACATCATCGAAGCGTTTGTCATGGAATCCGTGGAGCGCTGACCTAAAGAGGTGAATGAATATGTCTAAAATAAGAGCCGGACGCGTAGGCGAACAGATCAAGAAAGAACTCAGCCGTCTGATTCAAGGTGAGCTTAAAGACCCGCGGGTTGGCTTTGTCACCGTTACCGGCGTTGATGTTACGAGCGACCTTTCCCAGGCCAAGGTTTACCTCAGCGTATTCGGAGACGATGAGCAGAAGAATGCTTCGCTTAAGGCGATTGAGAAGGCCAACGGCTTTCTGCGCTCCGAGCTTGGCAAGGCGATACGCCTTCGGCATACACCGGAACTGATCTTCAAGTTCGACGAATCCGTCGCCTACGGCAGCCGGATCGAGAAGCTGCTTGGCGAAATCGGCAAGCAGGACGAGAGCCAGGAATAACCAAAGGAGACGGCGAATGCAAAGCTATGAACAAAGTCTCCGGCAGACACGTCAGTTTCTGCTGGACCACGACGATTATCTTGTAGTGTCGCATATTCAGCCGGACGGAGATGCAGTCAGCTCCACCCTAGCGGTGGGCTGGCTTCTCTCATGTCTGGGTAAGAAATACACGATGCTTAACGAAGGGCCGATCCCGACCCGAATGAAATACCTGTGGAGGGCAGAGGGAATTGCCGATATGTCGGTAAATCCTCCGGAACGTATGTTCAGCAATATCATTTGTGTCGACTGCGCCGACTTTCAGCGTGTCGGCCAGACACAGAGATTTTTTGAACCGAATGCTGCTATTGTGAACATTGATCATCATCCGACGAATAACGGCTACGGCGCGGTTCAACTGATTAAACCAGATGCCGCAGCAACGGCTGAAATTTTATTTGATTTGCTGAAAGAGTTTAACATCACATGGGATACCGATATTGCGACAGCTATTTATACCGGCCTTTTAACCGATACGGGCGGTTTCCGTTATGCCAATACTTCTCCCAAAGTAATGGAAGCTTCCTCTGAGCTGTTGTCGTTTGGAGTAAATGGACCGGAACTTGCGGAAACACTGCTTGAAGAAATGACTCTCCCTCAAGTGAAAGTACTTAGCAAGGCGCTAAACACGCTGCAATTATCACCTAAGGGCGACATTGCTTGGGTATATGTTACGCCTCAGGATATGATTGACTGCGGCGCGGCCAATGAGGATTTGGAGGGGATCGTCAATTATCCCCGCAATATCCAGGGCGTTGAGGTCGGCATGCTGTTCAAGGTCATTGACGACCAGTCGGTTAAGGTCAGCTTCCGTTCCGCCGGCAAGGTGGATGTAGCTGCTTTGGCACAAATTTTTGGCGGCGGAGGGCACACCCGTGCAGCCGGAGCCAAGTTGGATGTGCCTCTGGAACAAGCGGTTGCGCTTGTGCTTAAGGAGGTCAACCGGGTGCTATGAGTGAGCTTGAAGGCGTTCTGGCTGTGTACAAGCCGGCCGGCTTTACCTCGCATGACGTTGTGGCCAAGACGCGGCGCATGCTTGGGATGAAAAGAATCGGGCACGCGGGCACACTGGACCCCCAGGTTACGGGCGTTCTGCCGCTTTGCCTCGGACGGGCCACGCGAATCGTAGAGTACATTCAAGAGCTTCCCAAAGAATATATCGCCACACTGCGGCTTGGCATGTCCAGCGACACGGAAGACTTAACCGGCACCGTGACGGAAACGGCGGATGACATTAGGGTAACCGAGGAAGAGGTAAAGCGGACGCTGGATTCGTTCCGGGGAGTTATTTCCCAGACGCCACCCATGTATTCTGCCGTTAAAGTAGGCGGCAAACGTCTTTATGAACTGGCCCGCGAGGGTAAGACCGTGGAACGCAAAAGCCGTGAGGTTGAGATTTACGAGATCGAGATGCTGGAGATGGTCTGGAACGGCAAGTTCCCGGATATCACCTTCAGGGTCTTATGCTCCAAAGGCACTTATATCCGCACGCTCTGCGTCGATATCGGGCGCGCATTGTCGCTGCCTGGCGTGATGGTTAAGCTGGAGCGTACAATGTCGGCGGGCATTCGGGCGGATCGGTGCCTTTCCCTTGAGGAAATCGCCGAGCGCAAGGCGGACGGAAGCCTTCCGGAGTTTCTGATCCCTGCCGATGAGGCGATTTATCATCTGCCAGTGCATAAGGTGGCGGATGAGAAGAAGACGGCTGCCCTTCAGGGCCAGCGGCTGGCCGCCCGGTTCGTGGCGCCTGAAGTTCTAGTGGATGGTCCCATTCGTCTTTACGACCTTCAAGGCGGTTTTCTTGGCATTTACAAGCGTGAGGACACCGGTTCGATCGCTCCTGTGAAAGTATTTGCTCAAGGCTGACAGCCGGGCGCTGGATTGCCTGGCGGCAATTATTGCCGCATGTTATTTTTGAATATAAGAGTACAAGCTTAATTAAGTGAAGTGCAGGTGAGAAACAGCGTGAGAACCGTAACGTTAACCTATCCGATGCAGCCTCAGGCGGCAGCGGAATGGGCACAGCCTCAGATTGCCGCCCTGGGGCAATTCGATGGACTGCACCGCGGGCATGCCAGTGTAATCTCCTCTGCCGTAGCCTTGGCTCGCAGAGAAGAAGTGCCTGCGGCTGTCATAACATTCTACCCTCATCCGAAAGATGTTATGGGTAAAGGCGATTACGATGGATATTTGACGCCGCCCCGGGACAAGCAGGAGCTGCTTGCCGAAATGGGCGTGGATATTCTCTACGTCATCGAATTCAACGAACAGCTCTCCCGGGTGAGTCCGGAGGATTTTGTGTCCGTCATGCTGCTGCCTCTGCGAATCACTACGGCGATTGTCGGTTTCGACTTCCGCTTTGGATACATGGGGGAAGGCGATGCTGAAATGCTGCGGCGGCTTGGAGGCGGCTCCATGAAGGTGGAAACCGTGCCGCCTTTTTTGCTGGATGGTGTCAAGGTAAGCAGTTCCGGTATCCGCAAAGGCCTTCAGACCGGCGATATGGAGCTGGCCAACTCCTGGTTCGGCCGCTGCTACCATCTGCGGGGAACGGTCTCGCATGGCGAAAAACGCGGGCGCACCATTGGATTTCCAACCGCGAATCTGGAGCTTGAGGACCGGTATGTTATTCCCGCGAAAGGCGTATACGCCGTTCGTGCCGTTCATGATGGAAAGACCCTGCCGGGAGTCATGAATGTCGGCGTGAAGCCGACCTTTCACGAAGGAGTTACCGCGCCGAGTTTTGAGGTCCATTTGCTGGATTTTGCCGGAGATTTGTATGGACAGGAGATGAGGGTAGACCTCGTCGCCTTCATCCGGCCGGAGCGCAGATTCGATTCGGTCGAATCGCTTATTTCGCAAATTCGCGAAGATGCGAAGACAGCAGAGAGAATTCTGCTGAATTCGTAATTTTATTGCCCTTATCTTTCTGCTGGTGACTTTCCATAAGTAACGTTTACTTTTGCATTATATAGTGCTATACTGGTTAACGTTGCTAGATTGCTGGCATCCATAACCTTGGCTTGGTCATTCGAGTGTCACCGACGGTGACGAGGCCATTGGCGATTATATTGAAGGAGGTGAACAGGATGGCATTGACTCAAGAACGTAAGCATCAACTGATCGACGAGCACAAGACTCATGAATCCGATACCGGATCTCCAGAGGTGCAAATTGCTATCCTCACGGAGAATATCGTTAATCTGACCGACCACTTGCGTACGCACAAGAAGGATCATCATTCCCGCCGCGGATTGCTGAAGATGGTAGGTCAACGCCGTAAACTGCTCGCGTATTTGAAGAACAAAGACGTGCAGCGTTACAGCGCATTGATCGAGAAACTGGGATTGCGTCGTTAATAACCCATATGTTTACCCTTAAAGCAGCCTGGTTGTTTACCGTATGTGCTTCCGAGAAGCGTCAGCGGAACAGCTGGGTTGCTTTTTGAAAATTTGGGTAAATTTTGGCAACTGCCAGAATATATGAACGTCAAAAACGGCTCCTTTTTCAAAAAAAGGCCAAGCCGTTTTTGCTTGTATTGCATAGAGAACGTGCGTAAGCCTTATTATAGGGATACGGCGTTTTAATTTTGACAACGTTCAGATGAACCTGCCCACAAAGTTGAGCGGGTCTGCTGTCATCCAAGGAGGGACTTTATGGAAAAACGTGTAGAAATGCAGCTCGGGGGCAGAACCCTGGTGCTGGAAACGGGGCGGCTTGCCAAGCAGGCCAACGCTGCTGTTATGGTCCGTTACGGTGATACGTCGGTGCTGTGTACGGTAACGGCTTCAAGCGAACCGAAGGACTTGGATTTTTTTCCGCTGACGGTAAACTATGAAGAACGCTTGTACGCGGTCGGCAAAATTCCGGGAGGCTTTATTAAGCGGGAAGGCAGACCGAGCGAAAAAGCGATTCTGTCCAGCCGCCTGACGGACCGCCCGATTCGTCCGCTGTTCCCCGAAGGCTTCCGTAACGACGTACAGGTGCTGAATCTGGTAATGAGCGTCGATCAGGACTGCTCGCCGGAAATCGCGGCTATGATCGGAACGTCGGCGGCGCTGAGCATTTCCGATGTGCCGTTCAGCGGCCCAATCGGCGGTGTAGTGGTGGGACGCATTGACGGGCAGTTTATTGTCAACCCGACAATCGCCCAGCAGGAAGTAAGCGACATTTTTCTGGTGGTGGCCGGAACGAAAGACGCCATCATGATGGTTGAAGCGGAAGCGAATGAAGTGCCGGAAGAAATCATGCTCGAAGCGATCATGTTCGGACATGAAGAAATCCGCAGCATTGTTGCGAAGATCGAAGAGTTGGTACAGATTGCCGGCAAGGAAAAAATGACCGTGAAGCTGCACGCCGTAAACGCCGAAGTGAACGCTGAGGTTCGCGCATACGCTCAGGAGCGGCTGGTGGAGGCGGTTAAGATTGCCGAGAAGCATGCCCGTCAAGATGCGATCGACGCGGTCAACAATGAGACAGTGGAATATTTCACGGAGAAATATATCGAAACGCCTGAGCTGATTGGCGATGTGAAGGAAGTGCTGCATGATATCGTCAAGGAAGAAGTCAGACGTCTGATCACTCATGATAAAGTGCGTCCGGACGGCCGGAAGCTAGACGAGATTCGTCCGATCGAATGCGATACGTCGCTGCTGCCGCGCACGCATGGTTCGGGGCTGTTCACCCGCGGCCAGACGCAGGCGCTCAGCGTATGCACACTTGGCGCGCTTGGAGATGTGCAAATTCTCGACGGTATCGACTTAACCGAAACGAAGCGGTTCATGCATCACTATAATTTCCCGCCGTTCAGCGTAGGGGAAGCCCGTCCGCTGAGAGCGCCGGGTCGGCGTGAAATCGGTCATGGAGCACTGGGCGAACGCGCCTTGTCCAAGGTTATTCCGAACGAAACCGAATTCCCGTACACGATCCGCCTCGTATCCGAGGTGCTGGAATCGAACGGTTCGACTTCCCAGGCAAGTATTTGCGCAAGCACCCTGGCGATGATGGATGCGGGCGTTCCGATCAAAGCGCCGGTTGCGGGCGTGGCGATGGGTCTGATTAAAGACGGCGAGCATGTCTCCATCTTGACCGATATCCAAGGGATGGAAGATCATCTCGGCGATATGGACTTCAAAGTGGCAGGTACGGCGGAAGGCGTAACCGCGATTCAGATGGACATCAAGATCGACGGCATCGACCGCAAAATCCTTCAAGAAGCTCTTGAGCAGGCTAAAGAAGGCCGGATGTTTATTTTGAGCAAAATGATGGAAGCTATCTCCAAACCAAGAGAGAGCCTTTCCCAATACGCACCTAAAATTATCATCCTGCAGATTAATCCGGACAAAATCCGTGACGTTATCGGCGCAGGCGGCAAAATCATCAACAAAATCATCGAAGAAACCGGCGTGAAAATCGACATCGAGCAGGACGGCCGCGTGTTCATCGCATCCTCGAATGAAGAGATGAACCAAAAAGCGCGTTCTATCATCGAAGGCATTGTACGCGAGGTCGAAGTCGGCGAAATTTATGTCGGCACCGTCAAGCGGATTGAGAAATTCGGCGCTTTTGTAGAAATTCTGCCGGGTAAAGACGGTCTGGTGCATATCTCACAGCTGTCCACGGAGCGCGTAGGCAAGGTGGAAGACGTGGTTGCCATCGGCGATACCGTCACTGTAAAAGTGACCGAAATCGACCAGCAGGGTCGCGTGAATCTGTCGCGCAAGGCAGTGCTGACCGCAGAAGCCAAGGCTTAACAGTCTTGGTTTGACGAAGAAGTGAAGCAACGCTTGTTTACATGTATTCGATTGGTTGGACGAAAAGAGGCAGAAGCTTACATTCTGGCTCTTTTTTGAGTTGCGGTTCCATTTAGTGCAGCTCATGTGCTTACAGAGTCTCATACGTGATCCTACCGCGTTCTGACGCGCCGTTCAGTCCGTCTTCAGCCGCTTGAAGGTATATTACGCCATCTTGTCTCATAAGCTGGGACAGAGCGCTGTACAGCGTCTGCCGAGCCTATGGAATAGGCGGAAGGTGCACGTTAAGCGAATTTGAATGACGGCGAACCGTACGGGAGGAAGTCGCAATGAGACTGGAAAAAGCGGCCGTAGTGCTGGCTTGCATGGCCATAGTGATCGGAATCGGCAGCAGCTTTCAGCCGGTAAAAAGCATGCTGGGGCAGCTTCGCTCCTCCGGCGGACTGGCTGTGCTGAAGCAGTTCGGCGATAAGAAAAGCGACCTGCGCAGCGAGATTGAAGCCAAAGCCGCGCAGGTTAACAGCCCGCCGGTGGACGCAAGAGTGGATCGGGTGTGGAAAGCCATTCCCGGCTATAACGGACTGAGTGTTGATGTGGATGCGACTTACAGAGAAGCTCTGCTGCTTCCTCAGGGTGGAGCGATCAAATACGTCTACAGGCAGACCGCGCCTGCTGTCTCGCTGGATGATCTCGGGGTGCAGCCGATCTACCGGGGGAATCCCGCCAAGCCGATGGTATCGCTAATGATTAACGTCGCTTGGGGAAATGAGTATATTGTGCCTATGCTGAACATATTGGATGAGGAGCATGTCAAGGCGACGTTTTTTCTGGACGGCAGCTGGCTGAGCAAGAACCGCGAGCTTGCCATGGAGATTCAAAAGCGCGGGCATGAGCTTGAGAATCACGCCTACTCGCATCCTAATATGAGCACACTCAGCCGGGTGCGCGCGGTATTGGAAATCGACAAGACCAAGAAGCTGCTGAAATCGAGCCTTGGAGTCGATAACCGCTGGTTCGCTCCCCCATCGGGCGACTTCGACGAGGAGACCGTGGAGATTGCCCGCGAGCTGGGGCTGAAGACGGTACTGTGGACGGTCGATACAGTGGATTGGCGCCACCCTTCGCCGGAATCGGTAGTCGCCAAAATTACCGCGAATGCGGAGCCAGGCACGCTCGTGCTGATGCATCCCACCTCTTCGTCATCGCAGGCGCTGCGCGGGATGATCCGCGGCATCAAAGCCAAGAAGCTGATGCTCGGAACGGTCAGCCAGACGCTGTCGCCGGAGCGGGTGCTGCCAGGCAGTGTTGAGTGAATCCGCCGTTTCTGGTAGGATATAAGGCGCCCGGCTAAATGGTAAGGCGAACGAAGGGCTACGGCAGGAGGACTTTTTACGTGGAAAAAATGGTATTATCAAACGGATTACGAGTAGTCATGGAGAAAATCCCGACCGGTCGCTCCGTTTCCTTTGGAATCTGGGTAAAGACGGGCTCCAGGAACGAAACGCCGGAAAACAACGGAATTTCCCATTTTATCGAACATATGCTGTTCAAAGGTACGGACCGGTTCGACGCAAAGGCGATCGCGGAGCGGTTCGATTCCATCGGCGGAAATGTCAATGCTTTTACCTCTAAGGAATACACTTGCTATTACGCCAAAGTGCTGGATGAGCATCTGCCCGTCGCCGTTGATGTGCTGGCCGACATGTTCTTCCGTTCGCAGATGGATGCGGAGGAATTGGCGAAAGAAAAGAACGTTATCCTTGAGGAAATTTCCATGTACGAAGATACGCCGGACGATCTTGTGCATGATCTGATGTCAATGGCCGCCTACGGCAGCCATCCGCTTGCTTACTCTATTCTTGGACTCAAGGAACGGCTGGAGGCCATGACGCCGGATGATCTTCGGGCTTATATGCAGAAGCAGTATACCATCGAGAATACGGTGATCAGCATTGCCGGTAATTTTGACGACAGTGTGGGCGAACTGCTGGAAAGGTATTTCGGCACGTTTAACAATCACGGAATACAAGAACGGCTGACCCCGCCGGATTTCCACGGGGATTTATTGTTCCGCCGTAAAAAAACGGAACAGAACCACATTTGCCTGTCACTGCCCGGCTGTGCCAACGATGATCCGCTGCAGTATGCGATGGTGCTGATCAATAACGCCGTCGGCGGCGGCATGAGCTCCCGGCTGTTCCAGGAAATCCGCGAGAAGCGCGGGTTGGCCTACTCGGTATATTCTTATCATAGTTCCCAAGCCGACAGCGGCCTCTTTACCGTGTACGCCGGAACGGCTCCTAAGCAGACCAAAGACGTTATGGAACTGACCAAAGAAATGCTGTATGAGCTTGCCGTCAAGGGAATGGACGAAGAAGAGATCCGCAAGGGCAAGGAACAGCTCAAGGGCAGTCTGATCCTAAGCCTGGAGAGCACTAGCAGCCGGATGAACCGGCTTGGGAAGAATGAATTAATGCTTGGCCGGCACATCACGCTGGACGAAATGATTGCCAAGATTCAGAAAGTTACGATGGATGATGTAAATAAGGTGCTTGACCGGATGTTCGCCGAGCCGCTTGCGGCGGCGATGGTCGGGTCTTCCGATAAAGCGATTGCCAATGTTAGGAGAGATGATCTTGTCTTACTACGTACAAATTCTAAAGCTTCCGGGCAATGAGGATGTGAATCCTCCCCGTAAAATGTCGGAGCAGGCTTCAGGCTACGACCTCTTCGCCGCCGTCAGCAGCGAATTGACGCTTGAGCCCGGGGTGCGGGCGCTCGTTCCGACGGGAATCGCGCTCGCCATGCCGGGTGGACTGGAAGCGCAGATTCGTCCGCGCAGCGGACTGGCGCTGAAGCACGGCATCACCTGCCTTAACACGCCAGGCACGATCGACGCCGATTACCGGGGCGAGATCAAGGTGCTGCTCATCAATCTGGGCCAGGAGCCTTTTACGATCGCCCGGAATGAGCGGATTGCCCAAATGGTCTTTCAAGCGGTGCCATCCGTAACGATGGTGGAAGTGGAAGAACTGAGTGATACCGAGCGGGGGGCGGGAGGCTTCGGCCATACCGGCAAATAGATTTATACTTATATGAATTCATGAATGTAGAGCTTGTGGGACGGCCGTTTCGGCTGAACACAGGCTCTTTTTTGTGGCTTTCACCCATCCGCGTTTACCCGCATAAGATGCTCTATGGCCTTACAGTGTAAAGTTGAAAGGAGCGTCATCCCTATGCTGACTGGCGTCAGGATCGTGTTCCTGGGCGGGGACGCAAGACAAATTGAAGTGATTCGAAAATGTGTGGAGATGGATGCGGCGGTAAGCGTTGCCGGCTTTGATAAATGGAGTACCCCCTGTGACGGGGTTAACCTGGAGACAATGGACGCTGAACTGCTTAGCGGCGCAGACGTTCTGGTGCTGCCGACCGTCGGCTGCGACGACGAAGGCCATATCAGCGCAAAGTACTCTTCGAAGCCGATGCAGCTGCTGGAGGAGCATATCGAGGCTTTGCCTAAGCACTGTACCATTTACACGGGCATGGCAAAAGAATATTTGAGACGGCTGTGCGCCCTCGGGGGGCGGGAACTGGTAGAGCTGCTTGAACGTGACGACGTTGCGATCTACAATTCGATTCCAACTGCCGAAGGCGCGCTTGTCATGGCGATCCAGAATACGGATTTTACCATTCACGGCTCTGAAGCGATGGTGCTTGGAATCGGCAGAACCGGCTTTACAATGGCCAAAAGCCTTCAGGGACTCGGCGCTAAAGTCACAGCAGGCGTCAGGAAGCAGGAGGATTTTGCCAAGGCGGAGGTCATGGGCTGGAAACCGTTTATGACTGATCGGCTGGAGGAGTATGTAACGGACGTTGATTATATTTTTAATACGATACCGAGCCTCATTCTAAACGCCAAAGTGCTGTCGCAGGTGCCCCGGCATACCTGCATTATCGATCTCGCTTCCGCGCCCGGGGGAGTGGACTTCCGATATGCGGAAAAACGGGGCATCAAGGCTCTGCTGGCGCCGGGCCTGCCGGGAATCGTGGCGCCCAAAAGCGCGGGACTCATTATGGCAGGCGCGCTTGTTCAGTCGATTTCGAAGCGGATGTTGACAAAGGGGGATTAATAATGAACTGGCACGGTAAGACGGTAGGCTATGCAATCACCGGTTCCCACTGCACTTTTGCAGAGGTGATACCCCAAATTAAGCGTTTTGTCGACGAAGGCGCGAATGTCGTGCCTATTGTATCGGCCTCGGTTCTCGGAACGGACACAAGGTTCGGCACATCGGAAAATTGGCTAAAACAGTTGAAAGATATAACGGGGAATGATATCATTTCTACAATTGTTGAAGCGGAACCGCTGGGTCCATCCAAGAGACTGGATGTACTCACGATTGCACCCTGCACAGGAAATACCACGAGCAAATTGGCTAATGCCATGACGGACGGACCGGTGCTGATGGCGGCCAAATGCCAAATGCGTAACGGGCGGCCGATTGTTCTGGCCATATCGACCAATGACGGACTCGGTCTGAACGCGGCGAATATTGCGAAACTTTTGGTAACCAAAAATATTTATTTTGTCCCATTCGGACAGGATAATCCCGAGCAGAAGCCGAACTCATTGGTAGCTCGCATGGAATTGATTCCAGAGGCCTGCTATGCGGCGCTTCATGGCTCCCAGCTGCAGCCGATGATCATCGAACGGTTTCATTCAGCATAAGCAACAGATATTAGCAGGGTGAAGGGCGACTTGCTGATAAGTACGAGACTTCGAATATTGATCGACTAACCGCTGCCGTCCTCCGCATGAGGGCGGTACAATCGTGTTTATTCCTTTAGATTTAGAGACGAAGTCCTGGGATTTACGGGATTCATCCTGAGAAATAGTGCAGCCTGTCGTTAACTAATGGAGGAATTATTAATGGGCATTTTGGTACAGAAGTTTGGCGGGACCTCGCTTTCCACCCCGCAGGCCAGGGATCATGTGATCCGCCACGTGAAACGGGAGCTGGGGCATGGATACAGCCTTGTCATCGTAGTGTCCGCAATGGGCCGCAAGGGCGAGCCTTATGCGACCGATACACTGCTGGACTGGGTCTCCCAGAATGGCGATGCTCTCCCTCAGCGCGAAAGGGATTTACTGCTATGCTGCGGTGAGATCATTTCCGCGACCACACTGTGCAGCCTGCTGGAAAAGGAAGGGATTCCCTCGACAGTGCTTACCGGAGCCCAAGCCGGTTTCCTGACGGATAACGGCTACGGGAACGCGCGGATTCTCGATGTCCGTCCGGAACGGATTTTGCGGGAGCTGCGCGCCCAGAAGGTCGTCATTGTAACCGGCTTTCAGGGCCAGACGGAAGACGGGGATTTTACCACGCTAGGACGCGGGGGAAGCGATACATCGGCAACGGCGCTCGGCGCCGCGCTGCGTGCGGAAATGGTCGATATCTACACGGATGTCAATGGTATTCTGACCGCCGATCCGCGTATCGTCGAGGATGCGAAGCCGCTGTCCTATGTAAGCTATACCGAGATTTGCAATATGGCTTATCAGGGCGCCAAGGTGATACATCCCCGGGCCGTGGAGATTGCTATGCAGGCGCACATTCCGGTCCGCGTCCGCTCCACTTTTTCAGAGAATGAAGGCACTCTCGTCACGCATCCCGAAGGCTTTCAGGAGTCCCAGCCGGGGATTGTCGACCGCTTCGTTACCGGCATCGCCTATGTTAGCAACATTACGCAGATTTCCTTGGACTGCCCGGAAGGGAACGGAACCGGAGTTCAGCTGCAAATATTCAAGAGCATGGCGGATAGCGGCATAAGCGTTGACTTTATTAATGTTACGCCGACCAGCGCCGTATACACCGTTTTTGATAATCATTCGGAAAAAGCGATCGCGGCGCTTCAGGAAATTGGACTTCGTCCGAAGAGCCTGTCGGGCTGCGTCAAGGTATCCGTTATCGGTGGCGGTATCAACGGCGTTCCGGGGATCATGGCGCGTATCGTGGAAGCGCTCAGCGAGCACCACATTCAAATTCTGCAATCCGCAGATTCCAATACGACGATCTGGGTGCTGGTCAAGAAGGAAGATATGGTGCAATCGCTGCGCGCGCTGCATTCCAAGTTTGAATTACACCGTTAACAGGAGGAATTCTTAGTGGATTTTGGAAGACTAATAACAGCTATGGTAACTCCTTTTGACAAGGAGGGGGAGATCGACTGGGACGCGGTATCGAGTCTGGTTGACTACCTGATTGAAGAACAGAAGTCGGAGGGGCTCGTCGTCTGCGGGACAACGGGCGAGTCGCCAACGCTGAGCGATGAAGAAAAGCTGCAAATGTTTTCCTTTGTACTGGAGAAAGCTGCAGGGCGCTGCAAGGTCATTGCGGGCACAGGGTCCTTTAACACCAAGCACACGATCGAATTGACCCAGAAAGCGGAGAAAATCGGCGTCGACGCCGCCCTTCTGGTCGTGCCTTATTATAACAAGCCGAACCAAGAGGGCCTTTACCGCCATTTTGCAGCGATTGCTGCCGAGACCAAGCTCCCGCTCATTCTGTATAACGTCCCCGGACGGACGGGAATCTGCATGAGCGCGGATACGACGATTCGTCTGGCGCAAATTCCGAACATCGTCGCGACCAAAGAATGTGCGTCCCTTGATCACGTCGCCTTGATTGTGTCCGGCACTCCGCAGGATTTTCACGTGTACTCTGGAGACGATTCTTCGGCATTGCCGGCAATGGCTGTCGGAGGACACGGGATTATCAGCGTGGCAAGCCATATCGAGGGCGTAAGAATGACCGCCATGATCTCCGCTTATTTCTCGGGCAACGTACAGCTTGCCGGGCAGCTTCACCGGGAACTGTTTCCGGTGTTTAAAGGGTTGTTCGAATGTCCGCAGCCGCTGCCGAGCCCGTCCGCCGTCAAGTATGCGCTTGAGCTTCGGGGAATCAAGGTGGGTTCGGTCCGTCTTCCTTTGACCCCGCCGAATGAGGCCGAGGCGGAATTTATCAGAAAGCTGGTACTATAGAAATTGGGCCCTGGTATTTATATTTTATGAACCGGTTCTCGCTTAAGAGGGCCGGTTTTTTGTATGGTTGCGTGCCCAGATAAGCACGCATCTTCTAGCCGGTGAAAGTCCGGTCACGGGAGGGACCAAGCCCCCGTGTAGCTAGGATACCTGCGTATGGCGAAATCTGTGCGTAGAAGCGTATCGACGAAAGTACTTGTCAGAGACAAGGCGAGCAACATACCAGGCCGTAACATAAAGTGAATCCTGCCGCGTCGTCAAAAAGGCCTCGCAAGAGGGACAAGAGGAAGCCGAGTCTCGGATCATTGGACGAAGGCCACGGAAGCTGTCTAGAACTTGGAGCGACAGCGAAGAATCCTCCGGCGTATGGGGAGCGGCATGGTCTGAAAGAGGATGCAGTGAACTGGGGATACCCTCCCCTGCACGGAGTTTTTTTTTTGAAACACCGTAAAGAGACGCTCTATAAGCTCAACAGGTGAAGTGAGTGGTCTGCAGGAAGGGAGTCCGAGGGGCTCATAGTACCGAAGAATCGCAGGACAACACAACCTGCGGGAGGGAAGGAGCCCTGCTTTGTTCAGGTTTCACAAGGAGGTACGAGTCAGTGAATGCCAAACGGCTAACAACACCAAAGGAAAACGTTCAACAACTCCAAATGAAACTAGGTCATGCGGCCAAGGAAAACAAGAAACGCAGATTTCACGCGCTGTATGACAAGGTATACCGGATGGACATCTTGCGGGAAGCATGGCGGAGAGTACGGGTCAACAAGGGAGCGGCAGGCGTGGACGGAGAGACGCTGGCGGACATTGAAATGTACGGCGAGCAGCTATTCCTGCACGAATGTGAGCAGCTTTTGAAAGACGGCAAGTATCATCCTCAGCCAGTGCGGCGGCAGTACATCCCGAAGAAGGATGGCAAAATGAGGCCGCTTGGCATCCCCACTGTCCGGGATCGGGTCATACAAATGGCAGTGAAGCTGGTCATGGAACCCATCTTTGAAGCGGATTTCCAAGAATCCTCTTTTGGATTTCGACCGAAGCGGAGCGCCAAGCAGGCGCTGGAACGCATTCGGAAAGCCTGTAACCGGAAAGGTAATTGGGTGGTCGACGTCGACATCCAAGGCTACTTTGACAACATCAATCAGGAGAAGCTTATGAAGCTGGTAGAAATGCGAATCAGCGACAGACGTGTACTAAAACTGGTGAGGAAGTGGCTGAAGGCTGGGGTTCTGGAAGAAGGAAGCGTCCGGCGCTCAGACCTTGGAACACCGCAAGGCGGAGTCATTTCGCCGCTTCTAGCGAATATCTACCTGAATTACTTCGACAACCTGTGGGAGCGTCACGGCAGCGGGACTGGAGAGCTTACCCGGTATGCGGACGACCTGGTCGTAGTGTGCAAGACGAAGAAGGAAGCGGACCGTGCGTACGCTCTCATTCAAGCGATCATGGAGCGACTGGACCTGACCTTGCACAGGGCGAAGACACGGGTTGTCGGACTATGGACTGGCGAGGAAGGATTCGACTTCCTGGGGCTGCACCACCGAAAGACAAAGGCAGAGACCTCGCAAGGGAAGGTGTACTATACGACCCAGCAGTGGCTAACCCGGAAAGCGGAAGAACGCATACGGGAAGTAGTAAAGGAGCGGTTGGCTCCGCCGGCCATGCGTCATAAGTCGCTTAACGATCATGTGGCATGGCTAAATCCGAAGATACAGGGGTGGCGCAACTACTACTACACGCCTTACAGCCAGCAGAAGCTTGCGAAACTGGATTGGTACATTCTCCAGCGACTTGCCCGGTGGCATGCCAAGAAACGCCAGCGCAACAGGTGGATGAGTTTAGTACGAGAAGTGAACATCTTAGCTCAAACGATGGGACTTAAAACGCTCTTGTGATCTGCATGCCCATGAATGACGAACATCGGAAAGCCGTATGAGGGAAAACCTCACGTACGGTTTGATGAGGAGGGGCTGAAAATTTCTTCAGCCCTTTACTCTAGTTTTTTGTGCGCAGTGAAATAATGCTCCGCTTTTACGGGAAGAATACGGGTAACTAGATCCCGCGACTTTATTTTGGCAAAAATATCATGTATAATGTGGTTAAGTGACTGGGTGCGGTTAAAATTAAATATGCGGTAACTCTTATGTCATGTGCGGCGCTGCAGGTCTGTTTGTTTTAAAAGGGACATTTTTCCAGCCCTGGATCTGCTTTGTACGGCAAAGGTGCTTCGCGCATGGGGCGCGGCCAAATGGTTTATGGCATAGGCTCGCTAACGCAAATGTATGCTCCCCCCGGTAGGGAAGCTTTAATTAAGGTTTATTTTTTTGCGCCTTGATGACCTTTTGTCTTCACATCGACAAGGATTTCTGCGTTATTGAATGTGTTCAGTACCGCTAAACAATTGAAGTTCTTGATTAAAATAACATATGACGTCCAACATATTAGGAGGGTTAGATTCATTTGTCCAAAAAAAACAACAATGATAAACTGATGATCTTCGCACTCGGCGGAGTGGGAGAAATCGGGAAGAATATGTATGTGGTACAATACGGCAGCGACATTGTGGTCGTTGACTCGGGACTGAAGTTCCCTGAAGAGGATATGCTCGGTATCGACATCGTTATTCCTGATATTTCTTATTTGACGGAGAATCGTGACAAGGTAAAAGGCATTGTGCTTACGCATGGTCATGAGGACCATATCGGAGGTCTGCCGTACGTCCTTAAGCATTTGAATGTTCCGGTCTACGGAACGAAGCTGACATTAGGGCTTGTTGAGAACAAGCTGAAGGAAGCGAATTTGCTTGGCGAAACGAAACGCATTCTGATCAATGAGGATTCGGAGATCAAGCTGGGAAGTTCGCTGGTTGTTACTTTCTTCAGAACGAACCACAGTATTCCTGACTCAGTCGGCGTGTGCATCGAGACTCCGGAAGGCAACGTGGTTCATACGGGCGACTTCAAGTTTGACCATACCCCAGTCAATGGTCAATTCGCGAACTTGCACCGGATGGCCGAAATCGGACAGCGGGGCGTACTCGCGCTTCTTTCCGACAGCACCAACGCCGAGAAGCCGGGATTCACCCCTTCGGAGAAAAATGTCGGGATCGTGCTGGAAGATATTTTCCGGAAAGCTGAACAGCGTGTTGTGGTCGCGACATTCGCATCCAACGTTCACCGGATTCAACAGGTCGTAGACGCCGCTGTACAGACCGGCCGCAAAATCACCGTCATCGGACGCAGTATGGTTAACGTCGTCTCCATCGCTTCTGAACTCGGCTATCTGCACATGCCTGACGGCATGCTGATCGAACCGGAGGAAATGAACCGGATGGCTGCCAATCGGGTGGTCGTTCTCTGCACAGGCAGCCAAGGCGAACCGATGTCGGCTTTGACGCGCATGGCGCGTTCCAGCCACCGTAAGGTGGACATTCTGCCTGGCGACACCGTTATTATTGCGGCAACACCGGTACCCGGCAACGAGAAATACATCGGCCGTACGATCGACGAGCTGTTCCGCCTGGGCGCAGACGTGATCTACAGCGGCTCGAATTCCGGCGTACACGTGTCGGGTCACGGCAGCCAGGAAGAACTGAAGCTGATGCTTAACCTGATGAAGCCGAAATTCTTCATTCCGATTCATGGCGAGTACCGCATGCAGCGCAGACACGCGCTTCTTGCGAAGTCCGTGGGCGTCGACCCGGACAACATCTTCATCACCGAGCTTGGTGAAGTGGTGGAGATTCAAGGCGGCTCCGCCCGCAAAGCCGGCAAGGTTACGTCCGGCAATGTTCTGATTGACGGTCTCGGTGTTGGCGATGTAGGCAATATTGTCCTGCGTGACCGGAAGCTGCTGTCACAGGACGGTATTCTAGTTGTCGTCGTTACGCTGAGCAAACAGAATGGGGCAATTGTTTCAGGGCCTGACATTATTTCACGCGGCTTCGTGTATGTACGCGAATCGGAAGGGCTGCTTGACGAAGCGAACCGGATTGTTTCCAGCACGCTGCAGCGTCTGATGAGCGAGAAGGTCAATGAGTGGGCTTCGCTCAAGACAAGCGTAAAGGATGCGCTTGGCCGATTCCTTTATGAGCAGACCCGCCGCAGACCGATGATCCTTCCGATCATCATGGAAGTGTAATTTATACTAAAATCATAAAGCCTCTCTCCCGCTGGAAATATTGGACGGTTTCTTAGCGGAGAGGGGCTTTTATGCGTTCATTTATACCTCTGCATAATGTCAGGGTGCGATTAGTCATACTAACGGGAGATTCATTACCATACGCTTGCTGAAGAGCTTTGGTGCAAGCGAACAAGGGAGCGCTGAGTATGGATGGCAATACACCTTTCGAAACAGCTTACCGAAATGAGGAACCGGTAACGCCTCCGGAGAGAGAAGACCAGGGCGGTGAAGGAACTCAGGATGCCGGAGGCACGATCAGCACGGTGAAAGAATTCGGTCAAGTGGCGGTTCCACCCACCGAGCCGGAGATTTATTGCATCACGATCATTGGTCAGATCGAAGGACATATCGTCATGCCCCCGCATAACAAGACGACCAAATATGAACATATCATCCCCCAACTGGTCGCAGCTGAGCAGAGTAAAACAGTTAAGGGGGTGCTAATCATTCTGAATACGGTGGGCGGCGATGTGGAAGCCGGTCTTGCCATTGCGGAAATGATTGCTTCGCTGTCCAAGCCGACGGTTACCGTCGTTGTTGGGGGAGGCCACAGCATCGGGGTTCCCATCGCGGTATCCTCAAGCTATTCAATCATAGCGGAAAGCGCCACGATGACGATTCATCCCATCCGCATGAACGGCCTCGTCATCGGCGTTCCGCAGACTTTTGAGTACATGGAGAAAATGCAGGAGCGCGTCGTCCGGTTCGTCACGTCCCATTCGCGGATTTCCGTAGAATGCTTCAAGGATCTGATGTTTAAGACGGGAGAGCTTAATAGAGACATTGGTACGGCTGTCGGAGGCCATGATGCCGTTGCATTTGGACTTATGGACGAAATAGGCGGGATCGGCACGGCAATGGCGAAACTGAATGAACTAATTGCTCTTAGAGGAGCCCCTGCCGAGACGGGAGGGTTGACCCAATGATCCTTTATTCGGTGATATCCGCCGATCAGGTATGGGAAGGGGCCATTAAGGCTTCGCCCCCATTCCGTGAAGTTACTGTACAAGGGATTGTCATGCAGGTTGAGCCGCTGGACGAGGGCAGGGCCAGAATCGTAAGACTTCTGCAATGCCCGCTCCACCGCTATCTGGAACCGGGTCTTGCGCCGGGACAGATCATTTCATATTCGTCCGGGGGATCAGGCGGCTTCTGATTCAAGAGCAGCATTTTCCGACAAAACAGAACATAGGTACGCCACGCCATTATATGGTATAATACTGATTCGGGGGTGGCTGGCGTGGCTAAACGGAGAAAACGGAAAAAAAAGAAAGCGCTGCTCGGCAGTGTTTTAAAATATGAGATTTATGGCATTCTTCTGATTACCTTCTCGGTTATAGCTTTATCCGGCGAGGCGGCGGTGGGACGTTCATTATCAAGCTTGGCGGCTTACCTTCTTGGCCGGTTTTATTTCGTATTGCCGCTCATCGGCATGTATTACGGATTAATGGTCATGATCTACCGGAAATGGCCTTCGAATTGGAGCAGCCGGCACAGCGGTGTTCTGCTGCTGGTATGCTCAATGTGCCTGATGAGCAGCATTTCGGCTATGGAGCAGAAGCTTGGGCCGGTATCCATGCTTCATCCGGGCAACGTGCTGTCACAGACCCAGAAGGATCTGGCCGGGGCGTTGACTCCAGCCGTGAATGACGGCAGCATCTATATGCTGGGCAAAGATATAAGCGGCGGCTATCTCGGCGGATTGGAATTCGCTGTGCTGCTGTGGTTGTTCGGGACACTCGGCGCCAAGCTGCTTATGATCGTTATGCTCGCGATCAGCTTTATGCTGGTTACGAATCTCTCCTATATCGAGCTGTTCGGAATACTGAGAATCCGGGCGGTCAAGCTTGCGGAAGGCATTCGGCTTAGAGCCGCTAACCGCCCACAGGTGGTACCGGTATCGGGCCGGGGAAGGCCAAAGAAGGTGCAGGAGGAACCGGAGGAAGAAGAGGAAGAGGAGGAGCTGGAAGCGGGTCTTCCGAGCCGCAAAGCGCCGCAGTTCTTCGACAAACTTCTGCGGCGCAAGACTCCTCGCTCCGAAGGCGAAGCTTTGCCGGAGTCCGGGGAGGATGATTGGGACGAGGAGCATAGGAATATTCCGATCATTTCAGGTATTCCTTCCCAATCGGATTGGTCCGGTCCGGATGAAGATTATGATTTTGAGAACGAGGAACTGGAATCTGCAGCTCCTATCATTCGCGATTTCTTCGAGCATATCCGTGCGGAAGGACTGAGCGACGAGGACCGTGAGGAATGGAGCGAGTTCTCGCCGGCTGCGCGGGGCAGTGCGAAGCCTGCCGATGCCCTGAGCCTCGCGGAAGCGGCGGAAGGGTCTGTCTCCGGGGAAGACGGCGTTATTGTTGAGGCAAGCACCGGCAAGGAAGGAGAGGCTGAAGGAGATATACCTCCGGCTCCCAAGCCGGCGCCTCCGCCTAAGCCTTACAAGCTGCCGCCATTCCGGCTGCTGTCGAAGCCGAGTAACGGCGGCAAAGCCGGCGACCAGAACGATTACATGCAGACGGCCCGCAAGCTTGAGGCGACGCTGGAAAGCTTTGGCGTCCGGGCTAAGGTGCTGGAGGTTGTCCGGGGGCCGGCGGTTACCCGGTACGAGATTCAGCCTGACATCGGTGTGAAGGTCAGCCGGATCGTCAATCTGACCGATGATATCGCTTTGGCGCTCGCCGCTAAAGATATCCGGATGGAGGCGCCGATTCCCGGCAAATCGGCAATCGGAATCGAGGTGCCGAATCCGGAGGTATCGTTGGTTACCATGAGAGAAGTCATGGAAACCCAGATTTTCCAGGAAGCCGAAGCTAGGCTGACGATTGCTTTCGGCAGGGACATTTCCGGTCAGACGATCATCGGAAATCTTGCCAAAATGCCCCATCTGCTTGTCGCCGGGGCAACCGGCTCCGGCAAATCGGTCTGCATCAACGGAATTATCACCAGCATTCTGTACAAGGCCAAGCCGGATGAAGTCAAGTTTCTTATGGTCGATCCGAAGATGGTCGAACTGAATGTATACAATGGGATTCCCCATTTAATGGCTCCTGTCGTTACCGACCCGAAACGCGCCAGCCTGGCGCTCAAGAAAATTGTGGTTGAGATGGAGAAAAGATATGAGCTGTTCTCCAAATCCGGAACACGGAATGTGGAAGGCTATAACAATCTGATGAAGGATAACCCGGAGGCGGTTCTGCCGTATATCGTCGTAATTGTGGACGAGCTTGCCGACTTGATGATGGTTGCCGCGAACGATGTGGAAGACGCCATTTGCCGTCTGGCACAGATGGCGCGAGCGGCGGGAATTCATTTGATTATTGCGACCCAGCGCCCTTCGGTGGATGTCATCACCGGTGTCATCAAGGCCAATATCCCTTCGCGGATCGCCTTTGGCGTCTCCTCGCAGGTTGATTCGCGCACCATTCTGGACATGGCGGGAGCAGAGAAGCTGCTAGGCCGCGGCGATATGCTGTTCATGCCGATGGGCTCCTCCAAGCCGGTTCGGGTTCAAGGAGCTTTCATGAGCGATGCCGAGGTGGAAGCGATCGTCCATTATGTCAGCAGCCAAGGCGAAGCGGAGTATGACGAGTCTATCGTTCCGGAAGTGGATGATGCGGCTCCGGAAACCGAGGAGCCGCAGGATGAACTGTACGAGCAGGCGGTGCAGATCGTGCTTGAAGCCAAGCAAGCTTCGGTATCGCTGCTGCAGCGCAGGATGCGCGTCGGTTACACCCGGGCCGCCAGACTGATCGATTCCATGGAGGCCAGGGGTGTTATAGGTCCGTACGAAGGCAGCAAGCCTCGGGAGGTGCTGATCTCGCTGGAGCAGTACCAGCAAAGCCGGATCAGTTCCTGATTCTGCATGGCAGCAGTTTAAGCCAAGCGTTCTTTTTCTACGGAAAAGGAACGCTTTTTATTATTTTATCCTCCTTTCTTTTCGTTCCTTTCGGTGCATAGGATTCTTGCGCTGTCGTCATAATAACGTTAGCCATCCATGCAGAACTTAAAAGAGAAAGGTAGAGCGAAGCCAAATGAAGAATCAGAAGCTATGGATTATTGCCGTGCTAGCCCTTACGCTTGCGTCAGCTCCGCTGATTGAACATTTCTCCGGAGGAAAGGCGTCATCGAAAGTTCCGCAGACTGCTGCGAATTCTTCGTCCGAGGCTGGGACCTACGATGAAGCGATGCCTGCTTTTAGCACTGTGCCCATTAAATACGGCGCCTCCGGGCAAGATGTATACGAGCTTCAGGGACGCTTGAAGCACCTTGGATATTACTCGGGCACAATAGACAGCCAATTCGGCAGCGAAACATTAAACTCCGTCAAATGGTTTCAGTGGAAATTTGGCATGGTGGCAGACGGTGTCGTCGGAGCAAAGACGAAGCTGAGGTTGTACAATGCAACTAAGAACTGGCGTCCTACGGAACCGAAGACCGCCAAGAGAACAACAAACGAGGCAAACACTACCGATGAATTGGCGTCCGGAAATACAATGGGCTTGTCGGAGAACGATTTGAGGATCATGGCAAATGCCGTCTACGGGGAGTCTCGGGGGGAACCGTTTGAAGGACAGGTGGCCGTCGCCGCAGTTATTCTGAACCGGACAAAATCCCCAAGTTTTCCGAACACGCCTTCAGGCGTTATTTTCCAGCCCGGAGCATTTACCGCCGTCGCCGACGGACAGATTTATCTGACGCCCAATGAGCAGGCGCGCAAAGCGGTTCAGCAGGCGCTCAACGGCTGGGACCCGACGGGAGGCTGTCTGTATTACTTCAATCCGAAGACCGCAACCTCCAAATGGATCTGGACAAGACCGCAGGTGAAGACGATCGGCGAGCATATTTTCTGTATGTAATCGAACCCCCAGGAGCAATCGGAAGACTTGTCTTTCGGTTGCTTCCTTACTTTGGAATGGTTTAGAATAAATATTACTTCATAAATATGGTTTAAAAGCATCTATCCAGGCAGTAAAGGAGTTTTCAACTTGACAAATCACGTATTCCAGCATGGCAACGTAGGAGGCATCCGGATTCATGTGCTGCCGACGAAGACGTTTAAGACTTATGCGATATCGCTGTATGCCGGCCTTCCCTTGGCCGAAGAGACCGTGACCCCCACCGCGCTGATTCCGTTCGTTCTACGCCGGGGTACGGCATCTTATCCGGAGACAACCCAGTTCCGCGAACGGCTGGAAGAACTGTATGGAGCGGGATTCGGATTCGACGTGTATAAGCGCGGCGATTACCAGATCATCCAATTCCGGATGGACACGATCAATGATTCATTTGTGCAGAGCAAGGAGAGTCTGCTAGGCGAATCCTTCGCTTTTTTGGGAGAAGTGCTTACACAGCCTGTACTGGAAGGCAGCAGCTTCAGGGCTTCTTATGTGGGAACGGAGCGCGAGACTGTCCGCAAGAAGCTGGAGGCTATCGTCAATGACAAAATCCGTTACGCGGCCGAGCGCTGCATCGAGGAAATGTGCCGGGAAGAGCCGTATCGGCTGCATCCGCTCGGACAAAGGGCGGATCTGGACGCTATTACCCCGGACTCGCTGTATCAGTCCTATCTTTCTTGGCTGGAAGGAGCGATTCTCGATCTGTATGTCGTTGGCGACACGACGCCTGAAGAAGTTGAGAAGCTGGTAGAGCGGCATTTTGGCTTTGGCGGCCGAACAGCATCCTCCCAGTATCAATCCCGATTCTCCCCTAAGACCGTTACGGACGTTCGCACGGTGGAAGAACGGATGGATGTCGGTCAAGGCAAGCTGAACATGGGTTTGCGGACTTCCATTACTTACAGGGACGACGCCTATGCGCACGCTTTAATGTACAACGGTATTTTGGGCGGCTATCCGCATTCCAAGCTGTTCGTCAATGTCCGGGAGAAGGAGAGTCTGGCTTACTATGCGTCTTCCCGCTACGACGGACATAAAGGAATTGCCACGATTCAGTCGGGTATTGAAATCGAGAACTACGGCAAAGCCGTGGACATTATCCGCAAGCAGCTAGATGAAATGAAAAAAGGAAATATCAGCGATCTGGAGCTGAACCAGACTAAGGCGATGATACGCAACCTGCTCTTGGAAATCCAGGACTCCGCCTTTGAAATGATTGCATTCGACTTCAACCGCCAGCTGTCCGGCAAAGACCGTTCTGCGGAAGAACTGATGAGCCAGGTGGAAGCTTCCGGCGCGGAGGACGTGAAACGGGCTGCCGACACCGTCCAGCTGGATACGATCTATTTCCTGACAGGACAGAAGGAGGAGTAGTTGTGGAGCAGATCCATTATGACAGGCTTCAGGAAACGCTATATTACGAAGTTTTGGATAACGGGCTGAGTGTATACGTTCTTCCAAAGCCGGGTTTCAGAAAAACATACGCCACGTTTGCGACTAAATACGGTTCGGTGGATAATCACTTCCGTGTGGCCGGAGGCGAGGAAACATCGGTGCCGGATGGCATCGCCCACTTTTTGGAGCATAAAATGTTCGAGGAGCCGGAGGGCGACATCTTCGCCACTTTTGCATCAAACGGAGCGTCAGCCAACGCTTTTACGAGCTTTGAGCAGACGGTTTACCTGTTCTCCGCCACAGAAAAAATAGAGACGAATATCGAAACATTGATCGATTTTGTGCAGCGTCCCTATTTTACAGACCAGAATGTGGAGAAGGAAAAGGGCATCATAGGCCAGGAAATCAACATGTATGCCGACAATCCGGACTGGCGCGTCTATTTCGGGCTGATCGAAGCAATGTATCAGAAAAATCCGGTACGGATCGATATCGCCGGCACAGTGGAATCCATCTCGTCAATTACCAAAGAAACTCTCTATACCTGCTACAATGCTTTTTACCATCCGAGCAACATGCTGCTCTTTATCGTCGGCGGCGTAGATCCGGAAGCTGTCTTTAAGCTGGTGCGCGACAATCAAAGCCGGAAAGTTTACGAATCGCAGGGCGAGATCGAACGGATTTTTGAACGGGAGCCGGAACAAGTTGGCCAGCAGCGGCTGGAGAACAAGCTGGCGGTGTCCATGCCTAAGTGTCTGTTCGGTTTCAAGGAAAAAGAGACCGGGCTGACAGGCAAAGCCGCGGTGCGGCGCGATTTGACGACCAAGCTAATGCTTGACCTCCTGCTTGGCAGCAGTACCGCTCTGTACCAGAAGCTGTACGACGAAGAACTCATTTCCGACAGCTTCGGACATGAATTCAACAGCTCGCCGCAGTACGCCTTCTCCGCGATCGGCGGCGATACGAAGGACCCCAATCTGCTGCTCAAACGGATCAGGGAAGAGATTGACGCTGTTCTTAGGGCGGGCTTCTCTGAACGCGATTTTATCCGGGCCCGCAACAAGAAAATCGGCGGACATTTGCGCATGCTGAACTCTCCGGAGAGCATTGCCCATGAATTTACGCGTTATCAGTTCCGCGGCGGCGACTTCTTCGGCGTCGTCCCGGAATACGAATCGATCACATTGGATGAAGTAAATGACCGGCTGCGCGAGCACATCGACTGGG
Organism: Paenibacillus durus ATCC 35681; assembly: GCF_000993825.1. NCBI lineage: Bacteria > Bacillati > Bacillota > Bacilli > Caryophanales > Paenibacillaceae > Paenibacillus > Paenibacillus durus. The sequence goes on along the minus strand of NZ_CP011114.1, from coordinate 2,569,841 downwards.
ATCAGCTTGCCGTATCCGTGGTGGTGAACCCGTAGTGAATATTGTGGGAGCGAGCGGCAAGCCGCTCGGACAAACGACGGTGCTTATTACCGGCGGCAGCGGAGGGATTGGCGGCGCTATTGCCGAGCGCTTTGCTTCGGCACGGATGAATATTGTGATTCACTATATGAATTCCCATGAAGCGGCCAACGAGGTGGCGCGGCGCTGTATGAACGCCGGTTCACAGGTCATGACCGTGGCCGCCGATTTAAGAGACCGCAGCCAGCTCCAGCGCATGGCTGAACGGATTACGGCCAGCGGTATGCAGCCGGACATATTGGTCAACAATGCCGGCAGAGCCCATTACGGCATGCTTGCCGATCTTACCGAAGAGGAATGGGACGATTGTTTGGCCGTTAATCTGAAAGGGACGTTTCTTTGCAGCCAGATTTTTATGCCTTATATGGTTTCGCAGCGGTATGGACGGATTATCAACGTTTCTTCCGTATGGGGGATTTCGGGCGCATCTTGCGAAGTGGCCTACTCTGCGAGCAAGGGCGGCGTTAACGCCTTTACTAAGGCGCTGGCCAAGGAATTGGCGCCTTCAGGCGTAACGGTGAACGCGGTGGCTCCGGGCGCGGTGCGCACAGCGATGCTGGATAATTTATCGGAGGATGAGGTTCGCATGCTGGAAGAAGAAATTCCCGCAGGCAGGCTTGCCTCGCCGGAAGAAGTCGCTTCGCTTGTGTATTTTTTGGCTCTGCCGGAATCGGGATATATCAATGGACAAATTATTAGCCCAAATGGGGGCTGGGTTACCTGACGTTGGGGAAAGACCTAAGCATAACAAGTTTTCTTCGAGGGCATATTATGACTGTTGCTTTTAAATCTTAAGCGCAAATGGCCTGCGGCCTAAGGGTAAGCAAGGTCATCAACACGAAGGAGGATTTAATATGTCAACAGAATCGACCGTAATCAGGAACTATGATACCTGGAAGAATTTTCTGGGTGAACGGGTTGTGCAGGCCGAGAAAGTAGGCATGAGCGAAAGCACTATTGCCGAGCTCGCTTATGAAATCGGGGAATTCCTCGACAAGAAGGTAGACCCGCAAAACGCCTCCAACCGGGCGATCAAAGAGCTGTGGGATGTGGGCGACGAAAGCCAGCGGCATACGATTGCCTCCCTCATGGTCAAGCTGGCGAAGCAGAACGCATAGCCCGGCGGAACAAGCTCCCCCTCGAGGGAGCTTTTCTGCAATTGTCAGACCATTCGACCTTGCCTTTCAATTTCATTTTATATATCATTAACATGACCCGTGAACCTGTGGTGTGTCGCTTCTTGGCGTTTTCTGGCGAATCAAGGCTCGGGACAGGGAATTTACATTACGAGGTGTACAAATTGGAATACAAAGAATGGTACATGGAATACAAGATACATAAGAATAGACCCGGTTTGCTCGGCGATATCGCTTCGATGCTCGGTATGATGGAGGTCAATATACTGACCATCAACGGAGTGGAGGATAAGACGCGGGGCATGCTGCTTGAAACGAACGATGATGAGAAGATCCGGCTGATGGGCGAAATGCTCAAAAAGGTTGAAAATATAACGGTAACCGCTCTGCGTTCACCGCGCTTGGTTGACAAACTGGCCGTACGGCACGGAAGATATATCGACCGGGATTCAGATGACCGGAAGACGTTCCGGTTTACCCGGGATGAGCTGGGCCTGCTGGTTGATTTCCTCGGAGAGCTGTTCAAACGTGACGGCAATCAGGTCATTGGCCTTCGGGGAATGCCACGGGTAGGCAAGACGGAATCGATTATCGCCGGCAGTGTATGCGCAATGAAGCGTTGGACCTTCGTTTCCTCGACGATGCTCCGGCAGACCGTCCGCAGCCAGCTTGCCGAGGATGAGATGAATCCGAATAATATTTTTATTATCGATGGTATTGTCAGCACGATTCGCTCCAATGAGAAGCATTACAATCTGCTAAAAGATATCATGTCTATGCCGAGTACGAAGGTTATTGAGCACCCGGACATTTTTGTCCGCGAATCAGAATACACATATGACGATTTTGACATTCTGGTCGAGCTGCGCAATAATCCTGGGGAAGAAATCCTTTACGATACAATCACATCCAGCTACAGCGACGATTTATAAATAGAGGGAACACGAGGAGGAGGCAAAGGCATGTCGGAACTGGGCCGGCAATTGAAGGAGGCTCGTCTGCAAAAGGGAATGAGTCTTGACGATGTGCAGGAAGTAACGAAAATTCGCAAGAAATATTTGGAAGCTATTGAGACGGGAGACTATAAGGTGCTTCCCGGCAGTTTTTACGTGCGGGCTTTTATCAAGACCTATGCGGAGGCGGTTGGGGTTAATCCCGATGAGCTTATACAAGAGCCCGGAAGTGTTCCTGTGCCCAAAGAGGAGCCTTCCACTATGGAAACGGTGCTCCAAAAGCGCAGCCGCAGACCCGAGACCGAGCGGAATGCCAAATGGGTTCCGACACTCTTAATGTGGATTTTTCCGGTATTGATTATAGTGGTTATTTATATGTATGCTTCGAACTGGGGCAAATCGGATAACCAGCAGACCGACCCTAATCCGATTACTACGAGCACACAGACACAGAGTCCTGCGGCGGCACCGTCCGCTGGCCCTGCTTCCGCAGAAGCTGCGGCACCGACGCCGTCCGCGTCAGCAGGAGCAGGAAGCGAGGCCACCGCTTCGCCGTCCCCATCTCCTTCGCCGTCGCTGTCACCTTCACCTTCACCGGCTGCGGAAGACGGCACGGTAGTTCAGGACCGGAAATCAGGCAAGACAACCGTCTTTAAGGTGACGGGTACCAATCCGCAAGTTGTCATTACAGCGACAGGCGTTAGCTGGCTTGAGGTATATAAAGGAACCAATTCGAGAGGCGAGAAGCTTTCTTTTGGCAACACGGCCTCTGGAGATACCAAGACCTTTACGCTGGGCAGCGAAGGCATTTATATTAAATCCGGCAACTCTCCCGCTACGCAGATTACGGTGAACGGGCAGGTCGTCACGGACGGAAAAACTACCTCTCGTATTTTGCTCGAGCTCGACAGCGGCGCGGGATCAGCGAATGCAACCGAAACGCCGGCGGACAGTACGAACGGGCAAACGACTGACAGCGGTGTACCCGCTGATGGAAGCACCGCCCAATAAGCTAATTGATGCGCATAGACTCTGCTGCTATGGATAACCTAAGAAATAGTTAACAGTTCATCCATCAAAGCGAGGTGTGGCATCGATGACGGTCAGCTGGATTGTAATCATCTTGGGCATAATTGTGAGCCTGCTTGGTTACTACTTAACACCCGGAGCCTGGGGTTACGGAATCCTGGGTTTCGGTCTTGCGCATATCGTGCTGGGGATCTTGGATATGTTCAGAAGTCCGATTCAAAGCAGATAACAGGCATGCCGCAGGGCGCCTCCAGCAAAAGGGGAATTGCCCTTTGTAAGGAGGCGTTTTTTTGAAATATAAGGATTGTATGTTCGGGCTAAATACTACCCGCAGTTAGACTTGGCCTTGTCTTTTTCATATAATAGTAGCTGAAATAACGCACATAAAAGGACGTGGAAATATGGCTTCGGAAAGTTCATTCGATATTGTGTCCAAAATGGATATTCAGGAATTGACCAATGCGATTCATCAGACGGAAAAAGAGATTCAAAACCGCTTCGATTTCAAGGGGAGCAAGAGCAGCCTTAAGCTGGAAAAAGACGCGCTGATCATTGTATCGGACGACGAGTATAAGCTGAACGCTGTCATTGATATTTTGCAGTCGAAGATGGTTAAGAGGGGCATTACGCTCAAGAATCTTGACTTTGGCAAAATCGAGCCTGCCTCCTTGGGGACGGTTCGCCAGCGGCTCGGACTTAAACAGGGGATCGATCAGGATAACGCCAAGAAGATCAATGTGCTGATCCGTGATTCCAAGCTGAAGGTTAAGAGCCAAATTCAGGGCGATCAGATTCGCGTCACCGGTAAGAGCAGAGACGATCTGCAGCAAATTATCCAGCTTCTTAACAAGGCTGACTTGCCGCTTGATTTGCAGTACACTAACCTGAAATAATGATTCCGTGCCCCGCAGCGCGCTCACAAAGCGAAGATCTGCGGGGTGCTTTGTGTTTTTGACAGCCGAATTCCGGCTATATTATACTTGCTTAAGAAAATGTGGATACGTGTTTTGTATTATTTGGAGGATGACTAATGACAGAAAAGATTAACATTGTTACACTCGGCTGCGAAAAAAATTTGGTAGACTCGGAGATTATGTCCGGCCTGGTTCATGAACGTGGATATGCGCTTGTGGACCGTAAGGAAGAAGCTACCGTCATTATTGTAAATACGTGCGGATTTATCGATGAAGCCAAAGAGCAATCCGTCAACACGATTCTTGAGCTTGCGGAGCTAAAAGAGAGCGGCAATCTCAAGGCGCTGATCGTATCGGGCTGCTTAACCCAGCGCTACAAGACGGAGCTGATGGAGGAAATGCCCGAGATCGACGGAATCGTCGGAACGGGAGATTTTCACAACATCGTTCAGATTGTTGATGAAGCCGTGAGAGGAAGCAGGCCGGTATGGGTTGGCAATCCGGTCTTTAATTATGAGGAGGCGCTGCCCCGCAAGGTATCGACGCCGCGTTATACTACCTATGTCAAAATTGCGGAAGGCTGCGACAACAATTGCACGTTCTGCAGCATCCCGATTATGCGCGGAGCGTTCCGCAGCCGTTCCATAGAGTCGATTCTGGCCGAGGTCAGAACACTCGCAGTGCAAGGGGTAAAGGAGATCAGCCTGATCGCTCAGGACTCGACCAATTACGGAACCGATCTGTACGAGGAGTTCAAGCTGCCCGAGCTGCTTGATCGCGTAAGCGAAGTGGAAGGGATCGAATGGGTCAGATTGCATTATGCTTATCCCGGATTTTTCACCGAAGAGCTGATTCAGACGATGGCGAATAATCCGAAGATCTGCAAATACGTGGATATACCGCTTCAGCATAGTGAAGACTCGATTCTCAAACGCATGCGCAGACCCGGCCGCCAGCGGGATATCCGCGAACTGATCGCCCGGATTCGGGAGATGATCCCCGGCGTGTCGCTGCGCACTTCGCTCATTGTCGGTTTCCCCGGCGAGACTGAAGAGGATTTTCAGCGCTTGTGTGAGTTTGTAAGCGAAGTCGGTTTTGATCGGCTGGGGGTATTTACTTATTCCAACGAAGAGGGAACTCCGGCTTCGCGCCTGCCGGACCAGGTGCCGGATGAAGTGAAGGAATGGCGCGCCAACACGCTGATGGAGCTTCAGCGCAAGGTTACCCAGGATCGGGGCAGCCGGTTTGTGGGCCAAGTTCTGGATGTGCTAGTAGAACGCTACGACGGCCGCAGCGATGTCTATATCGGACGCTCGCAGTATGACGCGCCGGAGATTGACGGAGAAGTATTTGTTAAGGGCAGCAGCATTGGCATCGGGGAGATTACGAAGGTCCGCATAACCCATGCTTTCGAATATGATTTGTCAGGGGAGGAAGTGCTTCAGTGAATTTGCCTAACCGCATAACCATTGCCCGAATATGTCTGATTCCGATCATGATGTTCTTCCTGCTGATCGATTTCAGCTTCTACCCGAATCCGCTGCATTGGGGCTCCTTTCAGCTCTCGTTCAACCACCTTATCGCCGCAATTATTTTCTTGCTGGCGGCAAGCACGGATGGTATCGACGGCTACATTGCCCGCAAGTATAATATGGTAACCAATCTAGGCAAGCTGCTCGATCCCTTGGCCGATAAGCTGCTCGTGTCAGCGGTGCTGATTTCGCTGGTCGAGCTGGGCAGATGCGATTCCTGGATTGCCATCGTCATTATCAGCCGCGAATTTGCCGTTACCGGTCTGCGTCAAGTGGCGCTGCTGGATGGTAAGGTCGTTGCGGCCAGCAGATGGGGCAAAATTAAGACGATCGTGCAGATTATTGCGATTTCCTTGCTGCTGCTTAACAATTTTCCGTTTCAGTTCGTCGGTATCCCTTTTGACAGGATTGCCATTTGGGCGGCCGCTTTGATTACGATTTACTCTGGCATCGATTATTTCGTGAAAAATAAGGAGCTGCTTCAACTGAATAACGCTTAATATCGGGCCGGCTTGCCGTGATCCGCAGCGGGGCAGTAGACAATAGACCTATTGCCCCGTTTCTATCCGTGTAACGGCTGATGATAACTCATGGGAGGAATGATGATATGAAAGCAGAGATTATTGCAGTTGGTACGGAACTGCTGCTCGGCCAAATCGTGAACAGCAACGCCCAGTTTCTGTCCGTCGAGCTTGCCGCTCTTGGCATTGACGTCTATTTTCAGACTGTGGTAGGCGATAACAGTGTCCGGCTGCAGGAGGCTATTGAAATCGCGAAGGGGCGCGCCGATCTCATCTTATTTACAGGAGGGATCGGACCGACGGAGGACGATCTGACGAAGGATGCTTTGGCGGCTTCGCTGGGCCGTGGACTCCACATCGATCAGATGGCGATGGAGCATGTGGACCGATTCTTCAAAGGCCGGGGGGTACCAATGACTGAGAACAATCGCCGGCAGGCGCTTGTGATCGACGATTCGACGCCTCTTCCGAATGAGACGGGACTGGCTGTGGGCCTTGCAATCCGTCATGAGAGCAACTACTATATCGTTCTTCCCGGACCGCCAAGGGAAATGAAGCCGATGTTTACAGAGCAAGCCAAGCCCTGGCTTCAGCAGCATGCGTTGACGAATGAGATGCCCCTTTATTCCAAAATGCTTAAATTTGCCGGCATCGGGGAATCTCTGCTTGAAGACAAGCTGATTAATCTTATTCACGGCCAAAACGATCCGACGATCGCTCCTTATGCCAAAGAAGGCGAGGTGACGGTGCGCATTTCCACCAAGGCGCCTACTCGCAGCGAAGCGATGGAGAAGCTGGATGCGCTGGAGGAACAAATAAGAGCTATTCTTCCTGAGAACTTGTACGCCTCTACCGATGTTCCGATGGAAAAGGTAATCGTGGATTGGATGACGAATGAAGGACTTACCGTGAGCTGCGCCGAGAGCTGTACGGGCGGACTGCTGATGGAGAGCATTACGAGCATTCCCGGCAGCTCATCCATGTTTATGGGAGGCATTGTTTGCTATTCCAATGAAATGAAGCAGAAGCTGCTGAATGTGCCTAAGAATTACTTGGAAGGACCGGACTCTTTCGGCGCGGTTAGCCGCGAAGTAGCTGAGGTTCTGGCGGAGCAGGTCAGAATTACCACCGGTACGGATTATGGTCTGTCGATTACCGGTGTGGCGGGTCCGGGCTCCTCTGAGCGCAAGCCTGTCGGTCTGGTTTATATCGGCATCGCCGAGAAAGACGGCAAGACAGAAGTATTCGAGCTTAGGCTGTCAGGCAACCGCGACAATATCCGCATTCGCTCCGTCAAGGCCATTTTGTATCGGCTGTGGCGCAGACTGGCGGAACGCAAGGCGGATACGCCACTCGAAGGTTCAGGCTTGAAATGATCAGCTCTTCTCTTATATAATGGAAGCATACGGAAGAACCGTGGCATTGTATTTCTTTGCCGCGGTTTTTGTTTTTTAACTTACAATAAAAGGGAGATGCGAACTGGAGGCTGAAAAAAACGAATGTATGTTCGAAAAAATGCTTGGCAAACACTTCAAAACAAGATACAATATTAATACAAGGTTTACCTTTCTGATATTATAACAGTGAAAAGGATGTGATCTGATTGTCAGATCGTCGTGCAGCGCTTGAAATGGCGCTTCGTCAAATAGAGAAACAATTCGGTAAAGGTTCCGTCATGAAACTGGGAGAATCGACTCATATGCAAGTTGAGATCGTACCCAGCGGATCGCTGGCTTTAGATATTGCCCTTGGGATTGGCGGACTTCCCAAAGGCCGGATTATAGAAGTATATGGACCGGAATCCTCCGGTAAGACAACAGTTGCCCTACATGCGATTGCGGAGGTTCAGAAGCTCGGAGGACAAGCCGCCTTCATTGATGCGGAGCATGCGCTGGACCCGAGCTATGCAAGCAAACTGGGCGTTAACATTGACGAACTGCTGCTGTCCCAGCCGGACACCGGCGAGCAGGCGCTGGAGATTGCGGAAGCGCTTGTCCGCAGCGGCGCGGTAGATATTATTGTGGTAGACTCCGTGGCTGCGCTGGTTCCGAAAGCTGAAATCGAAGGCGAGATGGGCGATTCCCATGTCGGCTTGCAAGCACGGCTGATGTCCCAGGCCCTGCGTAAGCTGTCCGGCTCCATTAACAAATCGAAGACGATTGCTATCTTTATCAACCAGCTTCGTGAGAAGATCGGCGTTATGTTCGGTAATCCCGAGACGACTCCCGGCGGCCGCGCATTGAAATTCTACTCTACGGTTCGCCTTGATGTGCGCCGCGTAGAGAGTATTAAGATGGGCAATGATATCGTGGGTAACCGCACGCGAATCAAGGTTGTAAAGAACAAGGTGGCGCCTCCGTTCAAACAGGCGGATATCGATATTATGTACGGTGAAGGCATTTCCAGAGAAGGAAGTCTCGTCGATATTGGCACGGAAATGGATATCGTCAACAAGAGCGGCGCATGGTACTCCTATGAAGGTGAACGGCTGGGTCAAGGCCGCGAGAATGCGAAGCAGTTCCTGAAGGAACATCAGGATTTGGCGCTTGTCATTGAGAATAAGATTCGTGAAGCGAGCAATCTGTCTACAATCGTCGCCCCTCCAACGGAAGCGGAGATCGAAGCAGAGAAGCAGGAAGAACAGGCACTGCTCGAAATCGAATAATCTATTGAAAGTGAGGCGCCCTTTATAACCGTATAGGGCGTCTTTTTTATACGGGAAAGGAAGTATATGGGAATCATGCTCCCTTCGCTGCATCAAGGCGGTTATACGAGTAGAAGGGAGGATGCACACATATGACAATACAGCTTGATTATGAAGGCGAGCAGCCGGAGGAAGATGCGCTCTCACAGTTCCCTGACGATGAGCCGCTGGCGATAACCAGGGTGGAACGTGGGCAAAAATCCGATCACCGCTATATTATTCATTTTGGGACATTCAGTCTGAGCGTCCACGAGGATATTATGATCAAGTACCGGATGATTTCCGGAAATGCGTTCACGAAGGAAGACCTTCAGCAGATCGTATTGGCTGATGAGCGGCAGCGGGCCTATGTTGAAGGCTTGCGTTATTTGGAACGCAAGCCGCGGACGGGGATGGAAATGGCAAGACGTTTGCGGCAGAAGGAAATCGGGGAAGCTATAATTGCCGAAGTGCTGGAGCGGCTGGGGCGTGAACGGTTGATTGACGATACCCAGTATGCGAGGCAGTGGGCGGAGCAGCGGATCACCGGGCATCGCAAGGGTCGCTTATGGGTTCGTCACGAGCTGCGAGGGAAAGGCATTGATAAGTCGGTCATTGCCGAGGCACTGGATGGAATCAGCGCTGAGCAGGAGCGGCAAAGCGCACTGGAGCTGGGGCGCAAGAAGTGGAATTCGATCAAGGGCGAGGCCGCTGACAAGAGAAGGAAGACAGGCGCTTTTTTGATGAGACGCGGATTTTCGGGCGAAATTGTCCGAAGTGTCCTTCATTCACTGTGGCAGGACATGGACGGAGCGGAGGATGAGTTTTGCGAGTTTGACTGACTCCCTTGACTTTGCGCCCGGGATTGGCTCTCTTGACAATGTCTTTTTATAAATAATAAAATATAACATGAATCGGCATAAAATAAGAATCCTTTTTCCTTCCCAAAAAGGCCATCTTTTTCTAAACGATTCGCGTATCAACTCATATGAAATGTAATCGCCGGATGCGGCGGGCAGTGTGCATGTGAATCATGTGCAGTTCGGCAATCGGTGAATTTACCGTTTTTTTTGTATGGTGATGAACGGATAGTTTGACAACTGCACAATCCCAAGGAATGCCTTGGAGGAACCAACGAGGAGGTGAAACAGATGGACACCTGGATCTGGGTCATCATCGTTCTCGTTGTAGCGACATTATTCTTTGGGTTCGGTTATTTTATTCGGAAATCCCTTGCAGAAGCTAAGATTTCCAGCGCGGAACAGGCCGCTGCCGTAATCGTGGAGAACGCGAAGAAGGAAGCGGAGGCGCTGAAGAAGGAAACGGTATTGGAAGCCAAGGACGAAGTCCACAGAATCCGTACCGAGGCTGAGAAGGAAACTCGTGAGCGTCGGAATGAAATCCAACGTCAGGAAAGACGGTTGCTGCAAAAGGAAGAATCGCTGGATAAAAAAATGGAATCGCTTGAACGAAAAGAAGAACAAGTGGCTAACAAAGAGAAACGAATTGACGAAACCCAGCAGCAAATCGATGTAATTTACAAAAATCAGGTTGCTGAATTGGAGCGTATCTCCAATTTGAGCATGGAAGACGCCAGAAGTATTATTCTTTCCAATGTGGAACAGGAAGTTCGGCATGAAACCGCACAGATGATCAAGGATATTGAGCAGCAGGCGAAGGAAGAAGCGGACAAGAAATCCCGCGAGATCATTACCCTAGCTATTCAACGCTGCGCCGCCGATCATGTGGCGGAAACAACGGTATCCGTCGTTACACTTCCGAATGAGGAAATGAAGGGACGGATAATCGGGCGCGAAGGCCGGAATATCCGGGCTCTGGAAACCCTCACCGGGATTGACCTCATCATCGACGACACGCCAGAAGCGGTTATTTTGTCAGGATTTGATCCGATTCGCCGGGAAGTGGCCCGTACGGCACTGGAGAAGCTAGTGGCAGACGGACGTATTCATCCGGCGCGTATCGAAGAAATGGTCGAGAAATCGCGTAAGGAAGTGGATGAACGGATTCGAGAATATGGCGAGCAAGCCACCTTCGAGGTTGGCGTTCATGGTCTGCACCCGGATTTGATCAAAATTCTCGGTCGACTGAAATTCCGTACAAGCTATGGTCAGAACGTATTGAAGCACTCCATGGAGGTTGCTTATTTGACCGGGCTGATGGCCGGTGAGCTTGGGGAAGACATCGTGCTAGCCAAACGCGCGGGACTGCTTCATGATATCGGCAAAGCGCTGGATCATGAGGTGGAAGGCTCACACGTCGAGATTGGCGTGGAGCTTGCTAAGAAATATAAAGAACATCCTGTTGTCATTAATAGCATTGCTTCCCATCACGGCGATGCAGAAGCGACCTCGGTTATCGCTATGCTGGTTGGTGCGGCTGACGCATTGTCGGCGGCAAGACCGGGAGCACGCCGGGAAACGCTGGAAACGTATATCAAGCGTCTGGAGAAGCTGGAGGAGATTTCCGAATCTTTCGAAGGCGTCGAGAAGTCATATGCGATTCAAGCCGGCCGTGAGGTCCGCGTAATGGTGCAGCCTGACAAGATCGACGATGCCGAAGCTTTCCGGCTGGCGCGTGATATTACGAAGACGATTGAAAATGAACTGGACTACCCGGGTCATATCAAGGTCACTGTTATTCGCGAGACACGGGCGGTTGAGTACGCTAAATAGGCATAATCAGAGAAGTGGCGCCTTTAAGGCGCCACTTTTCTTTAAAATATAAGAATTTGTAAGCTGAGCGCTTATCATTTTGTCTTATATTTCTGCGAGAAACCGGTGTTTTTTACAGTAGGAGGAGATCGACATTAAAGTTTTATTTATCGGCGACATTGTAGGCAATACCGGTCGCAAAGCGCTGCGGGAAATGCTTCCTTCCCTGAAGAGCAAATACCAGCCGCATATTATTATCGTCAATGGCGAAAATGCCGCAGCCGGAAGAGGTATCACATCAGCCATTGCGAATGAATTTTTCAATTGGGGCGTTCATGGGATCACGATGGGCAATCACACATGGGATAACAAGAACATCTTTGAATTTATCGATGATGAGCCGCGTATGGTGCGTCCGGCCAATTTTCCTCCGGGTACACCCGGCCTAGGTTATACAGTGGTCAAAGGAAACGGTAAGCAGCTGGCAATCGTCAATTTGCAGGGGCGTACCTTTTTGCCGGCAATCGATTGTCCTTTCCGGATCGGTGAAGAAATTGTGGAAGAACTGCGGAGACAGCACAAGTGCATTTTGGTCGATTTTCACGCGGAAGCCACATCCGAGAAAATAGCAATGGGCTGGTTCATGGATGGACGTGCATCTATTGTCGTAGGTACTCATACCCATGTTCAGAGCAATGATGACATTATTTTGCCTGGAGGGACGGCTTATTTGACCGATGCGGGCATGGTTGGTTCAAGAGAAGGAATTTTGGGTATGGAAAAAGATGCGGTACTCTATAAATTCACAACCCAGCTTCCGTCCCGTTTTGTGGTGGATGAGGGAAAATGGATGCTTCACGGATTGTTTGTGGAGCTGGACGAGGACTCCGGCAAAGCGAAGCGTCTGGAAAAGATTCGAATGCGCGAAGACGAGTGGGTAATGGATTAGGACGAAAGGATGGAATGTAGGTATTTCGGACAGGTTTTTTCGGCTAGGGAAAAAGTGTGATCTTTTTTATATCGCTTAACAGCATCTTTTGTACCAATTTCTGCAAAGGGGTTCGCAAAAAGAAGGAATTTTTCTTTTGCACGCGAATAACATCAAAGTAGTGGAAGAACACCATTATTTATCCCAGGGGAGGTACTTACTATGGATGTATTAAAAGTATCAGCTAAATCCAATCCGAATTCCGTTGCCGGCGCATTAGCAGGTGTTCTTCGCGAACGTGGGGCGGCCGAACTTCAGGCCATTGGAGCAGGAGCTCTGAATCAAGCGATTAAAGCTGTTGCTATTGCCCGGGGATTTGTCGCTCCCAGCGGCGTCGACCTGATTTGCATCCCAGCCTTTACCGATATTGTCATTGATGGGGAAGACCGCACTGCCATTAAATTAATTGTTGAGCCCAGATAATAAATAGAAGCACAAATGTTGCCTGTTTACGCCAGTAAACAGGTTTTTTGCTTTGGGTAAAAAAGGAGGACAGACCGATGAATCCAGTAGAACCGCAGGGACAGGGAAAAGTTCATTTCCCGGTAGTGGATTTTCATTGTGATGCGCTGAGCAAGATGCTGGAGAATCCCTCCATTGATTTTATGGCTGATGGACGGCTGGATGTGACCGGAGAGAGACTGCGGGTCGGCGGTTTGCGGATGCAGTGCTTTGCCATTTATTTGTCACAGAAGTGGGGGAAACCCCGGTTTGAGCATGTGCTGAAGCAAATTGAACTTTACCGGAGCAAAGTGGTGGACAGGGGAGGGCTTCGGCCGCTGCACTGGAAGGAGGAGGCTGCCGGTTTAGCTGATCCTTTGGGGGGAGGTCCCTGTTGGGGAATGTTGTCGCTTGAAGGAGCTGACGGCTTGGAGGGAAATCTGTTCTATGCGGAGCTGATCTTTGAGCTTGGCGTACGCTTTTTGGGACTAACTTGGAATTACGCCAACTGGGCGGCGGATGGTGTGCTTGAGAAGCGAAACGGAGGTTTTACGGAAAAAGGCCGGGAGCTTGTCGAGTGGTGCAACGGAAGTGGCATGCTGCTAGACGTCTCGCATCTGTCGGAGGCCGGATTCTGGGAGCTGGCGGAGCTTTCTCAACGGCCATTTATTGCGTCCCACTCTAATGCAAAGGCGATCTGCGCCCATCCGCGCAATTTAACCGATGAGCAGATTAGGGCAGTTATCAGCGTGGAAGGGCGTATGGGGCTTACTTTTGTGCCGTGGTTCGTGACGGATAGCGGGGAGGCTGTGCCGGATGATCTGCTAAGACATATCGAGCATATTTGTACTCTTGGAGGAGAAAAGCATCTGATGTTCGGCTCCGATTTTGACGGCATCGACTCCTGGATTAAAGGTTTGGAGCATCCGGGCCGCTATCCGGCTCTAGCGGAGCTGCTGCTGCGTCATTACTCCGAAGAATCGGTTAAGGGATGGCTATACGGGAATGCCGTAAGTTATCTGGCGAGCAACCTGCCCTCTGCGCCGAAGGCTGAATAAGGAGACATCCGTCTCAAAATGAATTGACGAAAATGCGAACGATTCCCAAAAAGGAGCCTGAAGATGAGCAGGTTCCTTTTTATTTTTGGTTAAATAGTTGTATAATGTTCCTTGGCTTGTACAGATAATAGAGAAAACTACAAGGAGTGACTGAAGTAATGAGTAAGACAGTACCTGTAGGTGTGTCGGCTAGACATATTCACCTAACGCAAGAACATGTGGAGGCGCTGTTCGGACCCGGCTACCAGCTGACTGAATTCAAACCGCTCTCCCAACCTGGACAATTCGCTGCGAACGAAACCGTTGCGGTAATCGGCAGCAAAGGCAAATTCGATAAAGTCAGAATTTTGGGACCGGTACGTCCGGCCTCGCAGGTTGAAATTTCCCGTACGGATGCTTTCGCAATTGGCGTAAAGGCGCCTGTACGCGAATCCGGCAGCATTGAAGGAACGCCTGGCCTTACGCTGAAAGGACCGGCAGGCGAAGTTGTACTGGAGAAGGGTGTTATTGTGGCGGCCCGTCACATTCATTTCCATACCTCCGATGCCGCGAAATGGGGCATTGCCGACAAGCAGCTGCTCAAAGTCCGCCTTGGCGGAGAACGCGGCCTCGTTCTGGAGAACGTCATTGCCCGCGTGTCTGAAAATTTTGCGCTCGATATGCATATCGATACGGACGAAGCGAACGCTGCAGGAGCAAGCAACGGCGACACGGCTGAAATCGTTGACTAAGCTAAGCCTGAGCAGGCTATTATCCATATAATGAATGATAAAAAGCGGGGGAGGAATCCTCCGCTTTTTATCATTTTATACTCCGTGAACATTTACTGAACATTCCTTCTCCAAATATTCGGTATAATAGAAGCAAAGATGCCGGCTCCTAGCCGCTTGATTGACAGGGCAGGGGGCTTTGGAGAGGAAAGGTGAAGACGTGAATAAATCTGCTGTTCGGGCGTGGATTATGTATGACTGGGCCAATTCCGCTTATGCGACAACAGTGTTGGCGGCTGTTCTGCCTGTATTTTACAGTTCGGTTGCGGCTGACGGATTGGATAAGACAACGGCGGCGTCCTATTTGGCGTATACTCATGCCATCGGAATGGCGCTGGTTGCCATATTGTCGCCGCTGCTTGGCGCAATTTCGGATCTTTCAGGCCGGAAGACAACCTTCTTAACATACTTTACACTGCTTGGCATCGTGTCAACTTCTTGCTTCGCTTTGGTGGAAAGAGGAGATTGGCTGATGGCTTCGGCTTTCCTTGTATTGTCAACGCTCGGATTTTCAGGGGGCAATGCTTTTTACGACTCCATGCTGCCCGATCTCGTTCCCCCCGGACGAAGGGACGAAATCTCGTCCAAAGGATATGCAGCCGGTTATGTGGGCGGCGGCATTCTGCTTGCGCTGAATTTGCTTATGATTCAGAAGCCTTCGCTGTTCGGAATAAGCGACGGGCTGGCGGGTACGCGCTGGTCTTTTGTCACTGTGGGGGTGTGGTGGCTGCTGTTTGCGCTGCCGGTCATGCGCCGGGTGCCGAATTTGGAGCGCCAGACTTCGGGGCTAACCGCGGGCGGATATGTCCGCTCCGGCTTTAAGCGCATTACGGGGGCTTACCGGGATATCCGGCGCTACCCTCAGCTATTTAAGCTGATTGCAGCCTTTTGGTTCTACAATGACGGGATCAATACCATCATATTGATGGCGACCATCTATGGAACGACGATTGGCATCGGGACGAGCCATCTCATACTGGCCCTTCTCATTACACAGTTTGTCGGCTTCCCCAGCACCCTTCTGCTCGGAAAAGCGGCGGTACGGTTCGGCCCGAAACGTACGCTGTTGGCTTCGTTGTTCATGTATGTGCTCATTGTGGCCCTTGGCTACTGGATGACCCAAGCTTTGCATTTTTATTTGCTTGCAGTCATGGTCGGCCTTGTCCAAGGCGGAAGCCAATCCATTTCGCGATCATTGCTGAGCGATTTGATGCCCATGGGGCGTACAGGCGAGCTGTTCGGCTTTGTCAACATTACGAGCAAATTTTCTTCGATTTTCGGGCCCTTCTTCTTCGGTCTGGTCGGCCAGCTTACCGGCAGCTCCCGGATGGGGATACTCTCTCTGCTGCTGTTCTTCGGACTGGGCATAGCGATGTTGTTGAAGGTGGATGTGGAGCGCGGGAAGAACGACAGCCTGCAGGGCAGATTTACAGACAACGGAGAGCCGCTTTCCACTGAAACGGAACGCCTTGTTACTTAACCCTAGCCGAACGATGTGTACAAATAGACTCTCTACTAGTAAAAACAGCGAAGCTCGTCCTCACAGGACCGCAGCTTCGCTGTTTGCCTATATTTTGTATATTATCCCCTATCAGTTAACGGCGGCTGTTTCCCAGATCGGTTCAGCATACTGGTTGACCAGATTGGAACCGCAATCCTTTCCCGTGTCGTAGGACCGGTCACCGAGAGTAAGCCGGAACCGTTCGCGCATGACTTCCGCTTCTTTGCGGGAATCCGCCAGCATCCAGGCTGCCAAGGCCTTTATTACCGTTCGTCCCTCCACCAGCGCCTGCTCCCACAGCTGCGGTACACTGTCCGTTCTGACCTCCGAATACAGCGCTGAGTGCCTCCATGGGGCATTTCGCTCATTCAGGAAATCCAACTTTTCCTCGGCTGCCGTTAGCTTGCGGTAGAACAGAGCGGAGTTTGGCCCGTAGATCAATTTTTTCTTCCAACCATGCGGGTCGTAGAGGAGTTTTTGGGCTTTGACCATATCACGGTACGCCTGCTGCCAGCCTGATTTCGGGAAATTCGCCGCTTCAGGATAAAATGTACAAGCCGTTTCATGCAAAATATCTACAATGCTGGCGGGGAGAGCCGGTCCGGCATCGATCTCTTTCCATCCGGGGATTTTCCATGTGTTCCGGCCGTTCAGATGTTTGATGAACACCGTATCCAGAGCCACCTCGAACCGTTGATGATCCCTGTGCTTGTAACCTGATTTCCAATTAATATAAGGATGGAGGCCCCGGTCCAGCAGATGATGAGTCAGGAAGCCCGTAAAATAAGCCGCCGCCGGTCCCCGTTCCTGAAGCGGAAGCCGGAGAATCTTATTCCAGAACGCCATCAACACTCCGCCGCAGCTCTGGCTGTGCAGCAGGTCACTGAGCCGGGCCGCGCCAATATCACGGCTCCAGGGAAGAAAGCTGTGGTAGTACAGTAAATCCGGACCCTGGCAGCCCAGTTGGTAGAGGAGAGCATGCTCGGAAGAACCGCCCCCGAAGGGGAAGAATGATTGCAAATCATTTTTGAGCTGCCGTCCGTATTCGATATGCATCCAAAGGTTAGGCAAGGGTCTCGCTCCTTTCAACTGCTTTCTGACATTAGTATATATCCGGATCATTAGACACGTGTTAATAAGCTGCCTTATAAATCAGTGCGAATGTCAATTTTGCCGAAGTCTGAGCCGCTCCCCGTAGGTCTGGGAATTCCCTATGCTAAAAAGTATAATAAAAATATGAGATTTAGCGAACGGAGGTCAATGAGCAGCTATGCAGGTTGGCAAAACGAATGCACTGAGGATCTTGGATGCCCATAAAATACCCTATGAAATCCTTTCCTATGACAATGAGGATGGCCAAATTCACGGAACGGCCGTTGCGGAGAAGGTCGGAAGACCGCCGGAGAGCGTGTTTAAGACACTGGTCTCGCACAGCGGCAGCAATCTGTATGTCTTTGTCATCCCGGTTGCGGAAGAGCTTGATCTGAAAAAAGCGGCCAAGGCCGCTGGAGTGAAGAAGATTGAAATGCTGCCCGTGAAGGATCTGCAACAATGGACCGGATATATCCGGGGCGGGTGCTCACCGGTCGGTATGAAAAAACATTACCCCACATTCATCGACCAAAGCGCCGAAATGCTGGAAAAAATAGCGGTGAGCGCCGGCAAAATAGGCATGCAGATGGAACTCCCTCCCGGCAGGCTGGCCGAAGCGGTATCCGCGACGTTTACGGAGCTGGTTAAATAATCCGATGGCCCCCGCCCTCGCAGAACACCTAAAATTTGAGCATATGGATATATTCCATGGCACTATGTTATAATTTTTAACTGCAAGCGAAACCAAAATTCATCGTTTTCGAATAGAGGATGTGACAGCATGAACAAGGAGAACAGCTCACCGGACTTAAAATCCGGCAAGGGTGCCAAGGATTACTCCAAATACTTCGATTTTAGCGGAGCGAAGGTAATCAGCGAGGAAGAGGGCAAGACCACATACCGCATCAAGGGAAGAACGATTCAGGTGAACAGCCAGCCCGACTATAAGGAAGGCAAGCGGCGCGGCAAGGAAGACATTCAGGTCCACTACGATTTTGCCATTCCCGAGGACATGAAAGCTTTTGGCGAAGGCAAATTGTATTCCATCACGACCTACGGCTGCCAAATGAATGAGCATGATACCGAGACAATGAAAGGTCTGCTGGAGCAGATGGGCTACCGGAGCACGGAGGACCGGACCCAGGCAGATATTATTCTGCTCAATACTTGCGCCATCCGGGAGAACGCCGAGGATAAGGTATTCGGGGAGCTCGGCCACCTCAAGCATCTGAAGACGGAAAAACCGGGTCTCTTGCTCGGCGTCTGCGGCTGCATGTCCCAGGAAGAGGGCGTCGTAAGCCGGATCATGTCGAAGCACGGATTTGTTGATATGATATTCGGAACGCATAATATCCACCGCCTGCCTGCATTGATTAAGGAAGCGATGTTCAGCAAGGAACTGGTCGTGGAGGTCTGGTCCAAGGAAGGCGACATTATCGAGAACCTGCCGAAAAAAAGGGAGGGTATGCGCGCCTGGGTCAACATCATGTACGGCTGCGACAAATTCTGTACCTACTGCATCGTCCCATACACCCGGGGCAAGGAACGAAGCCGCCGTCCCGAGGACGTGATTGCGGAGCTTCGCGAACTGGCCCGCCAGGGCTTCAAGGAAGTGACGCTGCTCGGGCAGAACGTGAACGCTTACGGCAAGGATTTTGGCAATATCGATTACACGTTTGGCGATTTGATGGATGACCTGCGGAAGATCGACATCCCGCGTATCCGGTTCATGACTTCCCACCCGCGCGATTTTGACGATAAGCTTGTGGAAGTGCTGGGGAAGGGCGGCAATCTGATGGAGAGCATCCATCTGCCCGTTCAGTCCGGCAGCAATGCCATTCTGAAGAAAATGAGCCGCAAGTACAGCCGGGAGACCTTCCTGAAACTCGTCGGCAAGCTGAAAGCATCGGTCAAGGACCTTGTGCTGACCACGGATATTATCGTCGGTTTCCCCGGCGAGACGGAGGAGCAGTTCGAGGAAACGCTGGCGCTCGTGCGCGAGGTTGGCTTCGACATGGCCTACACGTTCATTTATTCGCCTCGTGAAGGAACTCCGGCGGCCGCTATGGAGGACAATGTGCCGGCAGAGGTCAAGAGCGACCGGCTGCGGCGCTTGAACGAGCTGATCAGCGATCAGAGCCGGATCGGCAATGACCGGATGCTTGGACAGACGGTTGAGGTGCTGGTCGAAGGAGAGAGCAAAAATAACGCCGCCGTCCTGTCCGGACGGACCCGCAGCAACAAGCTGGTTCATTTTGAAGGACCGAAGGAGCTTATCGGCAGCTTTATCAAGGTGCGGATCACCGATACGAAGACCTGGTATATCAAAGGCGATTACGTGGCCGCCGCCGCCGGCGTCCATTAACTCCATAACGAAAGTGAGCGACCCTGTATGACAGAGGAGAAAGGCCGTGTGAATAATTACGGGATGATGTCCTACGATACCCGCGATCTCATCGTACGTGACGACATTATGGCCAAGGCTAAGGAGCTCGCGTCGCTGATTTCGACCAGTGAAGAGGTTAAGCTGTTTCAGCAGGCGGAGGAGAAAATCCGGAATCATGAACGTGTTCAGGGATTGATTGCCCAGATGAAGAAGAAGCAGAAGGAGATTGTCGCCTTCGAAAGCTTCGGAAATAAAGAGATGGTGGCCAAGATCGAGGGCGAAATTAATGAGCTTCAGGACGAGATCGACAGCATCCCGCTGGTCACCGAATTCCAGCAGAGCCAGACCGATATCAATTACCTGCTGCAGCTGGTCGTTTCCGTCATCCGGGACACCGTTTCGGAAAAAATCAATGTCGAGGCCGGCAGCGAAGCTCCGCCTTCGAGATGCGGCGAATAAGATAGGACCTGTCTGCCCCTGACGGTATGGCAAATGACAATGACAACATTTTATAGCTACTGATTATAGCTACTGACAAAAAGCCAAATGAGCTGCTTCCGTACTTATGTACCGGTGCAGCTTATTTGGCTTTCTTTGCATCGCAAATAATCTAAATCCTCTATAATATCCAATAAATATACAAAAATATAAAAAGGTGACATTTTTCATAGGGCATAACATGTATTCGGATTATCCTAATATCGTTGGAAAAAATGTTGTTAAATTCCATAAATTTAAATTAAAAGACGAAAAAGCCATTGTTTTGAAAGCGTGAATTTTCGACTGCAAACCAAGCCAAAGTGAGGTGAAATGATTGGAGATTGTTGTATGCCTCAAGCAGATTCCGGTTATGGAAAATACTTCCGACAACTTGGCAGGCAGGGATCAGTTCGAATTGCGCAATAACCTGAACGATATGTTTGCCTTGGAAGCGGCACTTAAACTCAAAGAGGCCTGCGGGGGAAGGGTGACCTGCATTTCAATGGGACCGGCTCAATGCGCCGGACCGTTGAAGGAAGCTTTAGGTTTGGGAGCCGACAGGGCCATACTCCTGTCCTCGCCGGTCTTTGCGGGAGCGGACACGCTGGCGACTTCCTATACTTTGGCTGCATCGATTCGGAAGCTTTCTCCGTATGACTTGATTTTTACGGGAGAGCAATCATCGGACGGGGAGACGGGACAAGTCGGTCCCGAAGTAGCCGAGTATTTAGGCATTCCCCATTTGACGAGAGTGATCGATGTCCGGTATGAGGACGGGAGTCCGGAGATATCCGCTATCAAGGAAAGCGGCGACTGTGAGCTTGAGTATGTTCTGCCGCTCCCCGCTTTGTTCAGTGTGCGCAAGCATAGCAACCGTCCAAGGCTGCCGACGATACGGGGGACGCTCCGGGCGAGAAGGGAGACGATAACGATCTGGACGGAGGAACACTTGGCCGCTGACCCGGGAAGAATGGGATTAAAGGGATCGCCGACGCGAGTGCTGGAGATGACCCGATTGGTGAAAGCCGGCGAACGCCAAGAGGCTGAACTCAGCATTTTTGAAGAGGATACGGCCTGCGTTTCCCGGTTGGTATCCCGGCTCGGGTTAACCCGAGCCAAAGGTCAGGAGGGAGGAGGATAGAGCTTGATCATTCACGAGACCGACTGCAGCGGGTGCGGAATATGCAGGAGCATGTGCCCGGTCGAGGCCATATCCGTTAACGGAACCGTAGCAGTCATCGACGATGAGCGATGCATGGAGTGCGGATTTTGCGCATCATTATGTCCAAACAAGGCGATACGCCAGGATTCGGCCGAGTGGCCGGAAGAGGACAAGGAGACAGCGGCGAATAACCCCGCAGCGGCAGATGAGGTCAGCGAACGTCAGCCCACTGTGATATGTGTTTATATCGAACACACCGGCGGAGTTATCGACGAATCGTCCTATGAGGCAATCGGGGCCGCCAGGTCGCTCACCGGAGAGTCGGATTCCTTCAAAATAGCGGCGATCATAGCCGGAAACGGCAGCCGTCAGCTTGCCGGGGAAGTGATGCGCTGCGGTGCCCACGAGGTATGGCTGCTTGACTTGGACTGGCTTCCTTCCTATGCGGAAGATGTTCTTACCCGCATAACCGCCGATGTGCTGGCGAGAAGACAGCCGGATATATTCCTCGGCGGAGCAACGGAACACGGCCGTTCCCTGTTTCCGCGAATCGCAGCAAAGCTGGACACCGGATTGTGCGCGGATTGCACCGATCTAAGCTTGGAGCCGGAGACCCGCCGGTTGATTATTACCCGTCCTGCGCTTGGCGGCGGCGTTCTGGCCCGGATCGTCATTCCGCATCATTCTCCCCAGATGGCGACGCTGAAAGAACGCGCCTTCCAGAGAGCGGATCATTCCGGGCATCCCCCAGGAATGATTCTCGATTTCAGTGATGAATATCCTGTGATGCAGTCTGTATATACGCTGGGGAAGAGGATATTGCGGGATGGAAAGGGTTTCGAGCTCGGACAGGCTGATTCAATCGTCGCAGTCGGCCGGGGGATCGGTGCGGCTGCGAATCTGCCGCTGATTCACAAGCTGGCAGGGACGATTGGGGCCGAGATTGGCGCTACCCGTCCGCTGGTAGATGAAGGATGGCTGGAAGCTGCAAGACAAATCGGTCAAACGGGCGTTATCGTAAAGCCGAGTCTTTATATCGCATGCGGCATTTCGGGCGCGCTCCAGCATACGGTCGGCATGGATAAGTCGGAGATGATTATTGCGATAAATTCCGATGCCGGCGCGCCAATATTTCAATATGCCGACTATGGTATTGTCGGAGATTTGTTCCGGGTCATACCGGAATTTATCCATTGCATAGAGTCGGGAACGTTCAGAACTGTTGCTAACGGGCAGTGATAAGGATCTTATTTAAGACTAGAGGAGGCATTTATCATGAACGAAAGAGAACTTATTGCGGGTTTTATACAGGATTTGATCAATGAACCGGTGTCCGATCATGCAAGCAACTTATTTGAGCAAGGAATCTTAACCTCACTGGATGTACTTGACTTGCTGGCGTTCCTGGAGAATACCTTTGGGCTTGAGATATCCGAAGAAGACGTGGATATGGAGAGCTTCGGTACGATCGACGGCTTGGTGGGACTCGTGGAAAGGAAGCGGAACCTTGGAGTGCGCCAATGATGTTCATTCATGAATTGCTGTCCAAAGCGGCAATTGAGCAGCCGGACAAGGAGGCCTTTCGCTGCAAGGGCCAGGGGCTTACCTACATGGAAGCGGAAGCGGCGGTTGACGCTGTCATGGGCTTGCTTGTATCCAAGGGGATTGGAAAGGGTGATCGTGTCGGCATTTTTTCTTCTAAATGCTTGGATGAAATCATCGCTTTATTCGCCATTATGAGAATTGGCGCCGTCTTTGTCCATATCAATCCCTACTTTAAAGAAGAGCAGCTGCGTCATATTGCGGCCGATTGCGGAATCAAGCTGCTGTTTTTGCATGAAGGCAAAACTGGAACGTTCCTTAATGCGGAGCTTGCCGGAACCGTTCCGAATGTGATTTCGCTGCCGCTGGCGGAGTATAGTACCGGCGGTAATCCGGGGAAGATTGAGCCTGTCCCGGCCCTGGAAGATGATCCCGCTGCCATTTTGTATACCTCAGGTTCCACCGGGAGACCGAAAGGCATCGTCGTTACCCATCGTATTTTGTATGAATCGACAGTCGTGTCGGCAGGTCTGCTGGGGAACCATGCCAGCGACCGGATTATCAGCGTTACCCCATTTTCGTTTGACGGAGCTTTAAGCCAGTTGTTCACTTCCGTATTTGCCGGAGCAACACTGATCTTGCAAGATTCTGTCTTCCCCAAAGATATTGTCGATACCTTGTTGACAGAACGAATCACCGGATTCCATGCCGTTCCTTCTTTTTGGAGGATGCTGCTGCAAAGACATTCTCCTTTTGCCGGGCACCATTATCCGAATCTCAGATATATATCTATTATCGGGGAAGCTTTTCCCCCAAACGAAATAAAGAAGCTTAGGTCTGTGCTACCCGAGACCCGGTTCTACATGATGTACGGTACAACCGAGGCGTTCCGCTCCACCTGTCTCTTGCCGGAAGACTTTGACCGGAAATTCCCCTCGGCGGGCAAGCCGCTGCCGGGAGTGGAAATCGAAATCGTCAATCCGGAAGGCGAGCCCTGCCGGCCCGGAGAGATCGGGGAAATTACCCATCAGGGGGCCTTCGTTTCACCCGGTTACTGGAATCTTCCCAAGCTGACGGCGGAGACATTCAGGAACGGAAGGCTGTATACGGGCGATTTGGGGCGGCTGGATGAAGAGGGCTTTCTTTACATTGAGGGCCGTAAGGACATGATGCTCAAATTGATGGGAATCCGCGTCAGTCCTGAAGAAATCGAGGATGGCCTTTGCCGGATGCCCGGGATACGGGAAGCCGCCGCGGTTGGCATAACGGACGTCAACGGCAACGTCCGCATCAAAGCGGTCATTGTCCGGGAGGAGGGCGCGTCTCTTGAGGCGCAGGATGTCATCTTGCACTGCAAACGGAATTTGCCGCATTACATGATTCCATATGAGGTTGAATTTTGCGGCAGTTTGCCCAAGACGGCCACATTAAAAATCAATCGGTCCCTGTTGAGGGAGCCGGCAGGAGGAATGTCGTTGTGAAGCGTTGTACACGTTGCGTTCTGCCCGAGACCTATCCCGGAATTACGTTCGATTCGGATGGAGTGTGCTCCCTGTGCAGGCAAGCGGAGAACAGATCCGCCCTGCCTTCTTATGACAAATTACGCGGCAGGCTATCGGAACTGCTGGAGGACTGCAAGTCCGTCAAGCGCAGATACGATGCGTTGGTGGCATTCAGCGGTGGGAAGGACAGCACATTCCTGATTCATACCTTGAAGGAGAAGTACGGCTTATCGCTGCTGGCCTGTACTTTTGATAACGGCTATATGTCCGAAGCCTCTTTCCGCAATATGCGGACGGTGCTGAATGCGATGGATGTGGACCATCTGATCGTAAAGCCGCGGGCGGATATCATGAACAAAATTTTTCTCGGCAGCTCGGAGCCTGGCATCTATCCGCCCCATCTGACCGGTTTCGGCAGCGGAATTTGCATCTCATGCATCCGTATGGTGACTACCATGTCGCTGAGGGTCGCCATAGAGAAAGGGATACCGCTCGTCATGCTGGGCAACAGTCCCGGCCAATTGATCCAGTCGGAGAACGAGATCATTTTTCAGGACAATAAAATACCTTACGAATTAAGGAAAAATCTGTTCCGGCCGCTTGCGGATCGTCTGGGCGAAGACGTTTATGACTATGTCATGCTGAACAAAGAGGAATATCGAACCCGTCCGTTTCCGTACACCGTCAACGCATTTCCGCTAATCGGCTACGACGAGCGTAACATTTACGACACGATTTCCTCGCTCGGATGGGTCAGACCGGAGGATGTAGACCCCAATTCATCGAACTGCCGCTTGAATTCGCTGGGAATTGTGAAGCATTTGGAGCACTACGGCTTCCACCCCTATGATTATGAAATGAGTTTATTGGTGCAGCAGGGGATAATTACCAGAGAAGAAGCTTTGAGACGAGTTGAAGATCCAGCGGAGACGACATTAACCCTGTCGGAAGAAGTGGAGAAGAGCCTGATGTCTTCATGAATACAGGGCCGAAAGCGTGTGGTGGTAGCATGGCTTCCCGTGAAAAATTAACCGAATGGCTGGATGCCAATCCAGACATTTTGCGGCTCTTGGTGATGAGCGAGACTGTGGCGGAAGCTCGGGGGCGGCTGTTTGATTATTTGAACCAATGCGAACAGAACGTTCTCAAGAGCGATTGTCCGCTGCATCCGCTTGAACAAAAGAATGTAAGAAGCTGTATCGCGGTATTCCGCAATCTGATCTCCGAAGGAAATGAACGGAAGACGGGGCATAGTTGTCTTGCTGTCATTTGGGAAATGGCGACGGAGCATTGGAAGCAGGAGGACTGGCCGGATGTCAGCGACGCGTTTCTGGCGGAAATGACTCATCTGTTCAAAGGTGTGATCGGCCTGTCGGGCATTTACTCCAAGTCGGGAATCTGTAAGCGGGAGGTGCCCGAATTCGTCCATCTGGAAGGCCGGGAAGCGGCGGAGGCGAGGTCGGTCCATCTGGACGGGAAGGCGAATCAATATGAGGAGTTTATCCGCAAAAACGAATATATGACAGGGCTGCACCCGGCGGTGAAACAGGGCAGAGACGCGATGCGCGCGCGAATTCTGCGGTATTTGGGTGCGGAAGAAAGCGATTGGTCCGATTACAAGTGGCATCTGCGGCACCGGTTTCAACGCTTGGAGGATATTGCCGAAATTATCTCCTTGACGGATGAAGAGCAGGAGATGATTCGGGTAACAACGCAGCACCGGCTGCCGTTCGGGATAACGCCCTATTATTTGTCCTTGATGGACATGGAATCGTCCTTGTCCGGCCGGGACCGCAGCTTGCGGGCGCAAGTCATACCGAACCGGATTTACCTTGATGCTTATCTCAAGGCTTGTTCCGGCGGAAGGGAATCGCTGGATTTCATGCATGAGCGGGATACGTCTCCTGAACAATCCGTAACCCGAAGGTACGCGATGATCGCGATCGTCAAGCCCTATTTGTGGTGTCCCCAAATCTGCGTGTACTGTCAGCGGAATTGGGAGCTTGAGGGTGAGGAAGAAGACGAGGCGCAGCCTGCTTTTCAGGACTTGGAGAAAGCATTCGACTGGTTCCGGTCCAATCCCTCGATCAGCGAAGTGCTGATTACGGGCGGCGACCCGCTTACCGTTAACAACGAAATGCTGGAATATGTCATCCGAAATTTGTACGAGATCGAGCATATCCGGCGAATCCGGATCGGGACCCGAACGCTGGTGACGATGCCCATGCGATTTGACGAGGAGCTGCTGCGCATTCTATGCGCCTATCATAAGCCGCCCTTTAAAACGATAACGATGATGACTCATTTTCAGCATGCCTACGAGATATCCGAAGAAACGGCGGAGGCCGCGCTTAAACTGAAGAGAGCCGGAATCGACATCTACAATCAGCAGGTATTCACGCTTTACAACAGCCGGAAGTTTGAGACGAGCTTTCTAAGGGAGCAGCTTCGGTCTATCGGCGTCACTCCCTATTACTTATTTAACCTGAAAGGCAAGGAAGAGACGGCGAATTTTAAAGTTCCCGTTGCCCGGCTGCTTCAAGAGCAGAAGGAAGAGGCGCGCCTGCTCCCTGGGACGGTAAGGACGGACAAGCCGGTATTCAACGTGCCTACACTGGGCAAAAACGATCTGAACGCCTGGCAGGATCACGATATCGTTATGATCCACAAGGACGGGAGCCGAATCTATGAATTTTATCCATGGGAGAAGTACATGGCTCCGGTTAACACCTTTTTGTTCAAGGATGAGCCTATCGGCAATTATTTGGCAAAGCTTGAAGCGCTGGGCGAGGATATCCGGGATTACAAGACCATCTGGTATTATTTCTAATCGCCTGTCGAGGCGCGGGGAGGAAGTATGTGCGGAATATGCGGCATTGTTAACACGGACGCGGAACACCAAGTCCTCGAAGCGGAGCTGCGGAACATGATTGGTCTGCTTCGCCACCGGGGACCGGATGGGGAAGGGGTGCATATCGGCAATCGAATCGGTCTCGGCCATACGCGGCTGTCGATTATCGACCTGGCGCACGGCGGGCAGCCGATGACGAATGAAGACGGGAGCATCTGGCTGACCTATAACGGCGAGATATTTAATTTTCCGGAGCTGCGGCGCGAGCTGATCCAGCAAGGCCATACCTTTCGCACCAACTGCGATACGGAGGTTGTTGTTCACGCCTATGAGGAATACGGCCCGGACTGCGTGCTTAAATTTAACGGCATGTTCTCCTTTGCGCTGTGGGACGAACGAAACGAAACGCTGTTCATGGCAAGGGACCGGCTTGGAGTAAAGCCATTGTATTATACGATGGTCGGACATAGTTTTATTTTCGCTTCCGAAATCAAGGCGATTCTGTCCCATCCCTCGGTTACGGCGGAGGTGCGGGAAGGCGCGGTTCCCGAGTACTTGTTCTGCACCGTTCTGCTCGAAGGGCAAACCATGTTCAAAAATATTCACTCTCTGCCCCCGGGTTATACGCTCAGCGTGCAGGGAACGAAGCTGACAGCGGCCCGGTACTGGAGTATGAAGGCGGACGCAGGGGGAGAAAGGTCGCTTGATGCCTGGAAGGATGAGACGCTGTCGCTGCTCACCGACTCCGTGTGGAAAAGACGCATGAGCGATATTCCGTTCGGCTCTCTGCTCAGCGGGGGGCTGGATTCAAGTCTGCTGACGGCGCTCGCGGTAAGCGGCGGGTCTGATTCCCGATTGCGCACGTTCTCGATGGAATACGGGGACAACCGAGACGTGAGCGCCTCTAATTCCGACACGGCCTATGCGAGACTCATGGCAGAGCACCTTGGGACGGATCATAGGGAATTTATCTTCCGGACGGAAGATTACAGGGACATGATGGAGAAGGTCACCTGGCATATGGAAAAGCCCGTTGAATTGACGACGCCGTCCTTGTATTTGCTGTATCGGGAAATTAAAAAAGAGGTGTCGGTCGTCATTTCGGGTGAAGGGGCCGACGAACTGTTCGGCGGATACTTCTTCTTCCTGAACGGCGATCCTTCCGGGCAGGTCTCCCAGTTCCCGTGGGCTCCCTATTACCGGGAAGTATCCGGACTGCTTGACCAGGCCGTAGGGGAGCGGACCGGATTCCGGGACAAGGTGGAGTCATCGCTCCGGGATTCGTTAAGACAGTTTCCGTCCCGGGACCCGCTCAACCGTATTTTATATTTATTCATGAAATATTATTTGCTTGAGATGCTGGAACGGCAGGACAAGACGAGCATGGCCTCGGGTGTGGAAGTTCGGGTGCCTTTTCTGGATTACCGTATCGTGGAGCGCGTGATAAACCTTCCGTCGCAATACAAGTTGAAGGATGGCAGCGAAAAATGGTTTCTGAAAGAAATCGGAAAGTCTATTCTTCCCAGCGCCATAACCGACCGGAAGAAGAAGCCTTTTCCCTTCCCGGTTGATCCCAAATCGGTTATCGCTCAGAGGCAGCTGGCCTCCGACCTGATCCGTTCCGGCAATTCCAAAATTTCAGCCTATTTCGATAAGAGAAAAACGATCGATTTTTTGAATAAACGGGGCGATTACGCGGGGCTGGACAATTTGGCCGTCTTCCGCACATCGCATGCCTTGATCGCTCTCGAATTATGGCATAAAACGTTTGGAGTGTGAAAGCAATGACGGTTAACGAAATGCAGCAGATTATGGAAGAAACGGCGTCGAACTTTATCAAGACCTATGTGGAGCCGGCGGCGGGGGAGATCGACGAGCAGGAGACGTTTCCAATGAGCAATATGAAAGAAATGGGAAGGCTCGGCCTGCTTGGGATACCTTATCCCGAAGAATACGAAGGATTGGACCAGAGTTTTGCCTCTTACATCTCCTTCGTCCGTCAGCTTGCCGCCGCTTGCGCGTCAACGGCGATGACGGTTGTGGCCCATACCTGCCTGACCGGCCATCCGATTCATGCCTTCGGGTCCCCCTTGCAAAAGGCCGCACACCTCAGCCGGCTGGCTACGGGAGAAGCGATCGGCGCTTTTGCACTGACCGAACCGGACAGCGGCTCGGATATGGCTTCCATGCGGACAAGGGCCGTGGAGCACGACGACCATTACGTGTTGAACGGGTCTAAGACCTTTATCACCAATGCGAATGTAGCGGATATTTATCTTGTGGCGGCGAGCACGGCACCGGATAAAAAAATGCTCGGTCTTACCGTTTTTATTCTGGAAAAAGGTATGGAAGGCATCTCAACTTCCTCCAAGAAGGAACGCAAGCTCGGGATGAGAGGCGCCGATATGGGTGAACTCATCTTCCAGGATGTGATCGTTCCGAAGGAAAATGTCGTTGGACGCAAGAACTTTGGCTTGGAAGTTCTGCATGAAACGCTGGCAAGCGCCCGCATGGGCATGGCTGCAATCGCCGTCGGAATCGCCGAGGAAGCGCAGCGGCATTGTCTGCAATATGTGAAGCAGCGCAAGCAGTTCGATCAATACCTATACCAGTTTCAGACGATTAAAAATATGCTTGCGGATATGGAAGTGAATCTGAACGCGTCCCGGCTGCTGCTGGAAAGAGCCGTGCACCTGAAGGATAGCGGCAAGCCCTTCGCCAAGGAAGCGTCGGAGGCTAAGCTGTTCGCTTCGGAAACCGCGACGCGAATCACTAAGGATGCCGTTCAGATTTTCGGGGGTTACGGCTATTCGCGTGAATTGCCTCTGGAACGGTTGTTTCGGGACGCCAAGCTGACGGAAATCGGTGACGGGACTTCGGAAATTCAGCGGCTAATCATTGCCGATGAGCTGATCAAGCGCAGAGCAAAGTCTTCATTTAATCCGGTAGGAGGGCAGAAGCTATGAGACAAGGTAAAAGAAAGTATCCAGCGATTGAACACAGGGAGGAACGGCGGGATTACCCGCTGTCCTATCAGCAGGAACGCATTCTGTATCTGGACCAGCTGACGCCGGATGGCGCCCTGTGGAACAAAGTATCGGCCAAGCGGCTGACGGGCAGGCTGAACGCGGAAGCGATGCGGGCGGCCGTGGAGGAATTGGCCGGGCGTCACGCCGCGCTTCGGACGACAATTGAACTGGCCCAGCCCCCCGTCCAATCGTTCGGCCCCTTCTCGCCGGAGCAGTTCAGGCTGGTCGACCTGTCGCAAGGGGACCCAGGCAGCCGGGAGCAGGCTTTGGCGGAATGGTTCTCCAAGGAGTGCCGGGAGCCGATCGCCATCCGGGAAGGCGACCCGCTCTTTCAGGCGATTCTGGTGCAGTACGGAGCGGATGAGGCCCTCCTGGTCCTGAAGCTGCATCATATCGTCTCCGATGCGACGACGTTCCAGCTTCTGTGGCGGGATCTGAAGACGCTGTATAACCGCCGGACTGGCGCGGAGGCGGGTGAGCTGCCCCAGCTCGGCATCGCCTACGGCGATTATGCCCTGTGGCAAAAAGAGACGTTTGAGGAAGAGCGGACCTTGGAGCAGGAAGCGTACTGGCTGGAGCAGTTCAAGGGCGAGCTGCCCGTGCTGGACCTGCCGGCCGACTTTTCGCCGCCGCCGGGAATCAGCTTTCGGGGCGGGTTTGAGAAGCTGGAGCTGCCGGACGAATTAATCGGCCGCCTGAAGGCGCAATGCCTGAACAAGCGGGTTATCTTGTTCTCGGCGCTGCTGTCGGCTTATTACGTGCTGCTGCACAAATGCAGCCGCCAGGACGATGTGGTCGTCGGGACGGTGTTCGCCGGCCGGCATTACAGCCAGGAGCTGAGCCGGGCGGCAGGCTTCTTCGTGAACACGGTGGCGATCCGGGCCGAGGTAGACGGGGAATTGGCCTGGGAGGACCTGGTGAAGACGGTCCACGGGAAAGTGGACGAGGCGTACTATATGCAGGATTACCCGTTCGAGCGGCTGGTGCGCAAGCTGAATCCGGACCGGCAGCACAACCGGAATCCGCTCTTCCGGGCGATGTTCAACATGGTAACGGAAGCGAAAGAAGAAGGCGGATTTGCCGACCTGAAGGAGACGTGGCAGGAGGCAGAATCCGACGCGACGCAGGCGGACCTGCTGTTTGATATCCGGCAGCGGGAAGGAGAGACGGCGGTATGGGCGGAGTACAACAGCGACCGGTTCCGGCCGGAGACGGTGCGCCGGCTGCTGAAGATGTACGCTAATCTGCTGGAGGACATCGCTGAAAGACCGGACGCGCGGGTGAAGGAGCTGCGGCCGACCGACGCGGCCGAGCGGGAGAAGCTGGTTAAGGAATTCAACGATACCCGCGCCGCCTATCCGCCCAACAAATGCATCCATGAGCTGTTTGAGGAACAGGCAAGCCGCACCCCGGACCGGACGGCTCTCGTCTTCTTGGAGGATACGATGACCTATGAGGAGCTGAACCGCCAAGCCAACCGGCTGGCCCGCTATCTCCGTGACAAGGATATTGCGGCGGGAAGCGTCGTCGGCATTATGAGCGAGCGCTCCTTCGAGATGGTGATTTCCATTCTGGCCGTTCTCAAAGCGGGAGCCGCCTATGTGCCCGTCGACCCGCAGATTTCCGCGGAGCGGAGACGCTATATGCTGGAGGACAGCAATGCCCGCTTGCTGCTCGTCCATCCTGCACCGGACGGAGCGGATAGCGGCCCGGTTCCAGTAGTCAGCATTCAGGAAGCGCTGGCTTCCGCCAGTTCGGCAGATCATCTGGAGCCCGTCAGCCATACGGAAGATCTGATATATATCATGTACACCTCGGGCTCAACGGGCAAACCGAAAGGCGTTATGGTCGAACACGGCTCCGTGCTGAATACATTGTTTTATATGCAGCAGACCTTCCCGGTTCATTCAAACGACGCCCATCTGCTCAAGACTCACTTTGCTTTCGACGTTTCCGTCTCCGAGCTGTTCGGCTGGTTCTTTGAGGGCGGCAAGCTGGTAATCTTGGAACCGGGAGCGGAAAAGGAACCGGTCAAAATCGTGAAGGCGATCACGGAGCACGGGGTTACCCATGCCAATTTCTCGCCGTCATTCCTTCAAGCATTCTTGGAAGATCTTAAGGCGAGAGGAATCCGGGAGCTTGCCAGCTTGCGGTATGCGTTTGCCGCCGGAGAAGCGCTTAAGCCCCATGTCGTCAGATCCTTCCATGAACAAGTAAGCGGCACGGAATTGGTCAACGTGTACGGTCCGACGGAAACGGCCATTTATGCAACTTGCCACCGGCTCCGGCAGGACACGCCGGAAGAGCAGGTTCCGATCGGAGCTCCGCTGGCGAATGTGCAGGCGTATGTTCTGGACCGTTACAGCCAGCTTTTGCCGATAGGCTTGATCGGGGAACTATGCCTTTCGGGACCGAGCCTCGCGCGCGGATATGCGAATCTTCCCGAACTTACAGCCGAGAAGTTCGCTCCGAACCCTTACCGCCCGGGAGAAAGATTGTACCGCACCGGAGATTTGGTCCGCAGACGGGATAACGGCACACTGGACTATATTGGCCGGATTGATCAGCAAGTCAAAATTCGCGGATTCCGGATTGAGCCTGGCGAGATCGAAGAAACGCTGGCTTCGCATCCGTCGATCTTGTCGGCGGCTGTCATCGCCAGAGAGGATGAGCCTGGCCGTCAGATGCTGGTCGCTTACTGTGTCGTGCATCCGGACACCGAGATACCGGACGAGGAATGGAAACGGCATCTGGCCGAGTGGCTGCCTTCCTATATGATACCTTCCGCCTTTATCCAGCTGGAGACTATGCCTCTGAACAAGAGCGGGAAGGTGGACCGCTCCGCATTGCCAGCTCCCGGCCTTAATCATGATTCGAAGAATGAATCTGACCAGCCGATAAGCGAAGTGGAACGGAAGCTAATTGGAATAACCGAATCCATTCTCAACATTTCCGGCATTAATCCGAATGACAATTTCTTCGATTTAGGCGGCAATTCGTTGTTAACGATCCGTTTTATTACAGAAATTGAGCAGACATTCGGCATCAGTCTGTCGCTCATGGATTTCATCGATCTGCCCGTCCTGGCGAAATTGGCAAAAACGGTTGAATCCCTGCTGCCCGTCGGCGCTTCTTGATCCGTAAGAGGCGCTCGGCAAGCTCTTCACCTTATTCAAATAACGGGGAGTGAAATCATTGACAACTTCGATAAGGAGATATCCGGCGATTGAGCACAGGGAAGAACGGCGGGATTACCCGCTGTCCTATCAGCAGGAACGCGTTCTGTATCTGGACCAGTTGGCGCCGGGTGGTGCCCTGTGGAACTTGATTTCAGCCAAGCGGCTGACGGGCAGGCTGAACGCGGAAGCGATGCGGGGGGCCGTGGAGGAACTGGCCGGACGCCATGCCGCGCTTCGGACGACAATTGAACTGGCCCAGCCCCCCGTCCAATCGTTCGGCCCCTTCTCGCCGGAGCAGTTCAGGCTGGTCGACCTGTCCCAAGGGGACCCAGGCAGCCGGGAGCAGGCTTTGGCGGAATGGTTCTCCAAGGAATGCCGGGAGCCGATCGCTATCCGGGAAGGCGACCCGCTCTTTCAGGCGATTCTGGTGCAGTACGGAGCGGATGAGGCCCTCCTGGTCCTGAAGCTGCATCATATCGTCTCCGATGCGACGACGTTCCAGCTTCTGTGGCGGGACCTGAAGACGCTGTATAACCGCCGGATCGGCGCGGAGGCGGGTGAGCTGCCCCAGCCTGGCATCGCCTATGGCGACTATGCGCTGTGGCAAAAGGAGACGTTCGGGGAAGAGGCGACAGTGGAGCAGGAAGCGTACTGGCTTGAGCAGTTCAAGGGCGAACTGCCCGTGCTGGACCTGCCGGCCGACTTTCCGCCGCCGCCGGGAATCAGCTTTCGGGGCGGGCTCGAGAAGCTGGAGCTGTCAGACGAATTGATCGGCCGTCTGAAGTTCCAGTGCCTGAACAAGCGGGTCATCTTGTTCTCGGCGCTGCTGTCGGCTTATTATGTGCTGCTGCACAAATGCAGCCGCCAGGACGATGTGGTCGTCGGGACGGTGTTCGCCGGCCGGCATTACAGCCAGGAGCTGAGCCGGGCGGCAGGCTTCTTCGTGAACACGGTGGCGATCCGGGCCGAGGTCGACGGGGAATTGGCCTGGGAGGACCTGATGAAGACCGTACACGCAAAAGTGGACGAGGCGTATTATATGCAGGATTATCCGTTCGAGCGACTGGTGCGCAAGCTGAACCCGGACCGGCAGCACAGCCGGAATCCGCTCTTCCGGGTGATGTTCAACATGGTAACGGAAGCGAAAGAAGAAGGCGGATTTGCGGACCTGAAGGAGACGTGGCTGGAAGCGGAAAGCGACGCGACGCAGGCGGACCTGCTGTTTGATATCCGGCAGCGGGAAGGAGAGACGGCGGTATGGGCGGAGTACAACAGCGACCTGTTCCGGCCGGAGACGGTGCGCCGGCTGCTGAAGATGTACGGCCATCTGCTGGAGGATATTGCGGATAGACCGGATGCGCGGGTGAAGGAGCTGCGGCTGACGGACGCGGCCGAGCGGGAGAAGCTGGTTAAGGAATTCAACGATACCCGCGCCGCCTATCCGTCGGATAAATGCATCCATGAGCTGTTCGAGGAACAGGCAAGCCGCACCCCGGACGCGATCGCGCTAAGTGGAGCAGGCACAGCTTGGACCTACGCCGAACTGAATGCGAGGTCCAACCGGCTGGCCCGGGTGCTGCAAGACCGGGGAATCGGCCCCGAGTCCGTCGTAGCCATTCTCGCGGGGCGTTCTCCCCAAATGATACTCGGCATACTTGCCATTCTGAAGGCAGGCGGCGCTTATTTGCCCATCGACCCTTCTTATCCGCCGGAGCGTATCGAATTTATGCTGCGGGACAGCGGAGCGGCGCTTGTGCTTGTCCAGGCAGGAATACCGGGACAAGGTAATGCTTGGATAGAAGCTGGGTATGCGGGTGTTGAAGTTGTCAAAGTCGAAGTGCAGCAGGATGGAGCGGCTCTAGGCGGTGCGTCCGATAACGCTAACCTGGTGAACACCAGCGAGCCAAGCACTCTGGCGTACATCATGTACACCTCCGGTTCAACCGGACATCCGAAGGGGGTGATGGTGGAACATCGAAATGTCGTCCGGCTGGTGAAGAACGGGGGCTATATAGAGCTTCATGCAGGGATGAGAATCCTGCTGACCGGCTCGCCATCGTTTGATGCGACCACTTTCGAAATATGGGGCGCCTTATTGAATGGTCTAACGCTGTATGTAGCGGAGGAAGATGTTTTGCTGAGAGCCGATAAGCTGGGGGCTTTTATCGCGGAGTATCAAATTGATCTGCTGTGGCTGACGACTCCCTTATTCCACCAGTTGTCGGAACAAAAGCCGGATCTGTTCACGCCCCTGACTGCCCTACTGGTAGGCGGTGATGTACTGCCGGCGAAGCCTGCGGAGCGGGTTCGGGAAGCCTGTCCGGGATTAACTCTGCTTAATATGTACGGGCCTACGGAAAATACAACGTTTACTACCTTCCACAGGGTCGGCGAGGAGACGGGAAGCCGGGTTCCGATCGGCAAACCGATTGCGAACACGACGGTATACATTATGGATGGTTACGGGAATCTGCTGCCGCCGGGCGTTGCGGGCGAGCTGTGCATAGGCGGCGACGGTCTGGCCCGCGGATATATGAACCGGCCCGATCTGAATGCGGAGAAATTTAGATCCGCTTCGTTTCTTCCGAACGAACGTTTATACCGATCGGGAGACCTGGCAAGATGGCTGCCGGATGGGAGCATTGAGTTCTTAGGCAGGATCGACCAGCAGGTGAAAATACGCGGCTACCGGATCGAGCCTGGGGAAATCGAGCGGGTATTGATCAGCCATCCCGATATCCGGGAAGCGGTGGTCGTTGTCAATGAGACGCGAGAAGGCGAGAAACGTATCGTCGCTTACCTTGTTTTGCAAGAGGAGGGAAAAGGCAGCGCCCAGACGTGGCGTACTTTTCTGGAGGGGCATTTGCCGTCTTACATGATTCCCTCCTTGTTCATTCCGCTTGACTCCCTGGTCTTGAAGGCA
The DNA here is from genome assembly GCF_000993825.1 of Paenibacillus durus ATCC 35681. Classification (NCBI taxonomy): domain Bacteria; kingdom Bacillati; phylum Bacillota; class Bacilli; order Caryophanales; family Paenibacillaceae; genus Paenibacillus; species Paenibacillus durus. The sequence continues at coordinate 2,533,419 of NZ_CP011114.1, read as the reverse complement.
AACGGCAAGGTTGACTTGGCGGCGCTGCCCGATCCGGAAGAAGTTCCGGTGTTGCTTCACGCGGAGAAGCAAGCGCCCCGGTCGGATACGGAACGGAAAATGGCGGAGCTGATTAAAAAAATGTTCCATCGTGAAGAAGTGGATATGAACGATGATCTATATCTTCTAGGCGGAAACTCTCTGCTGTTCATCAATGTGGCGCTGGAAGTCGAAAAATTGTTTCATGTCGAGCTTTCCATTATGGATGTTATGGAATCCGCTACGGTGGGCGAGCTTTCAGCGAAGGTGGAGCAGCTGCTGGGAGACGATCTGCTCTTGAACAGGTAACCGAGTTTGATACAAGGAGGGAATGCTGCATGAACGCGCCCACTAACGGCAGCGTGTACTCCTCCTGGCCTTACCCGGCCAGAGCCCGGCCGATTTTGCTCGGACGGGGAGTGAGTCCCAAGAGAACGTTGTTTCTCATCCATGACGGAACCGGAGGAATCGAAGGCTATTTCAAGCTGTGCGCCCGAATTCGGTCCGACTTCTCCGTATACGGAATCCTGTGCAATGAATTTAACGATGGTGTTCCTCAGACATTGTCTATTCCGCAATTGTCCAGGGATTATATTGGCAGGATAGCGGAAATACAGCCATCGGGGCCCTACTATTTAGCCGGCTGGTCAATAGGAGGAACTATTACGTTTGAGATGGCGAGCCAGCTGGAGGCAGGCGGTCACGAAGTCGCCTTTTGCGGGCTGTTTGATCCGCCTCCGCCGGGATATTACCCGGCCGAATCGCTGGGTAGCGTTACCTTGCAAGCAGAGCTGGAATGGCTGTCGAAGTATGCCGTGTCCCAGGAGGACAAGAACCGGCTGGCGCAGTGCCGCAGCCTGGACGAATTATGGCGCACATTCGTAGGTCGGGAAGAGGAAGGCGGCATCGACTCCGGCCTCTTTCGGCGGACGGTAGCGGATCAGTGGCAGGTTCCGATGCTGATTGCTTCCAAAGCCCCGTTTCGCGAATGGTTATGCTCCTTCAATACGATTCGGAGTCTGCATGCGGCCAGAACGGAGTATGAGCCTGACCGTTATCTGGCGTCACCTGTTCATCTGTTCGCCGCCACCGGCTCGCCGATTCCGGAGCTTCCGGAATGGGGCCGTTATTGCAAGACGCTAAAGATGTATCCTTTACAGGGGGACCATTATTCAATCTTTGATCATGAGCATGTGGAATCTTCAGCCGTTCAGTTAAACGCTGCGCTGCCAGAGTAATGCCGGACAGTCCGCGCGGGCGAATGGACGAAAGAGCAAAATAATATGAAGCAAAGGGGATGTCTTCCATGATATCAGTGGGAATCGATATCGGATCGCTGTCCACGAAGTCGGCGATTCTAAAAGACAAGCAGGATGTCATAGCCTATGATGTCGTTTATACAGGGGGTAACAACAGAGCCTCCGCAGAAATCACTTACCGCAATGTGCTCGAAAAGGCGGGATTGTCGGAGCAAGACGTCGACGTCGTAGTGACGACAGGATATGGACGGGAAAATGTGCCTTTTTCCAATAAGAACGCTTCGGAAATTATCTGCCATGCCAAAGGCATGCATTTTCTGAATCCCGAAATCCGGACCATACTCGATATCGGCGGACAGGATAGCAAAGCCATTCAGATCGACGAAAACGGCGGTGTCGTCAATTTCATGATGAATGACAAATGCGCGGCCGGCTGCGGAAGATTTCTCGATATTATCGCCCGGGCGCTGAGTGTCAAGCTGGAGGACCTGGGCGAACTTTCCCGCGAAGCGGAGACTTCGGCGCGAATCAGCAGCATGTGTACGGTATTTGCGGAGACGGAAGTGGTCTCTCTTGTCGCGGTCGGAACACCGGCTCCCAATATCATTCGGGGCGTGCATGATTCTATCGCCACAAGAGCCGTCGCTTTGCTCAAATCCGTCGGTATCCAGGGGCCGCTGGGGATGAGCGGAGGCGTTGCCAAAAATGTCGGCGTGATCAGCGCGCTTGAAGAGATTCTGAAACAACCGGTAAACGTGACCAGTTATCCGCAGGTTACGGGCGCGATCGGGGCCGCTTTTATCGCCTGATTTGGCAAGCAAATGGAGGAGTAAACTTTGAAATCTTTAGCACCTGATATCACGTATCGTTCGATTATCGGCATTACTTATCCGATCATCCTGTCGATGTTCTCCATGAACATTATGGTGTTTGTCGACCGGGCTTTTGTGGCGAGGTATGATCTGGTCGAGTTTGCGGCCACGCTTCCCGCAGGAAACACCGCAACGGCTATCGCCAATTTGTTCATCGGAATGATCGCCTTTGTCTCTACGCTCATTTCCCAGTATTACGGAGCGGGTAAGTACGAACGATGCGCATCCTCCATGTGGCAAGGGGTTTATCTGAGTATCCTATTTTCGGCCGTGCTGCTGCTGCTCTCGCCGTGGACTTCGTTATTGTTCGACATGATGGGACATACAGGCGAGCTGCTTGTCTATGAAAAAAGATTCTTTCAGCTGATCCTTCTGTCAAGCTGCGTGCAATTGTTCTCAACCTCCGTCTCAGGACTGTTTCGGGGAGTAGGCGACACCAAAATTATTATGATTGCGGCAATCGCCGGTAACCTGTGTAATATTGCACTCGATTGGCTGCTGATTTTCGGCAATCTCGGTTTTCCCGAAATGGGCGGCGTCAACGGAGCGGGTACAGCTACAATCGTGAGCTGCCTGTTCACCTTCATTATTTATCTGGCTATGCTATTTCTGCCTAAATACAAGGACAGCTTCGGCAGTCTCCGGAATTTCAGGCCGGATAAGGAAGCTATTTTGAAAGTGATCCGTTTTGGTTTTCCCGCAGGAATTCAGGCTTTTGTTCAGACAGGCTATTATAGCTTGCTGCTGATTATTATCGGAGGGATTGGCGAAGTGTCCCTGGCTGCCGCCAACATTGTTTTTACCATTGAAGGTCTGTCCATCTTTCCCGTATTGGGGCTTGGCACAGCCGTTGGCATTATCGCGGCTCAGGAGAGAGGGGGCGGGCGGGCGGAGCGGATTCCAACTGTGGTAAGGAAAGGAATCATGCTGAGCCTGGTCTTCAGCGCCTTGATTATTGCTTTGTTCAACGTGCTGCCCGTCGCCCTTATCTCGATCTTCCAGGATCACGATAACCGGGGGATGTTCGAGCAAATCAAGCAGGCGGCCCTTCCGCTCGTCCGGATCACATCCGTATGGATTGCGTTCGATACGATGGTCATTCTCCTTACCAATGTGCTGAAGTCGATCGGCGACACCTTTTTCATTATGGTGGTTTATTTGACGCTGCCGGCAATTTTTTACCTTGTTTTCCCTTACTGGATTTGTGTTGTCCATGGCCGCCCGATAATTTGGATATGGTGGGATTTGCTGATCTATACATTCTTGATGCTGGGTCTCGTCACTGTCCGGTTCAGGAACGGCAGATGGAAGAGGATTCACGTTATCCATTCGCAAGCTGCGGATGCATAGCTGAACTGCCAATATTGCGAAACAGGAGGAGCGATATGATAGAGCAAGCGGAAATCTTTGCTTTGATGAACCGGAACCGAACCGAATTCGTTAAATCATCTGGCAGACCTGCCATTGGCTGGCTGTCGATCTATACGCCCGAAGAAATTTTGGATGCGGCGGGTCTGGTTCCTTTCCGCATTACAGGAGAGTTTGCGCAGAACACTTCGGAAGCCGGCTCGATGCTTTGCAGCAATTTTTGCTCGTACTTGCTTCATTCCCTTAGCGAGGGCATTGAAGGGATTTACGATTTTGCCGACGGAATTGTCATTGTCGATGAATGCGATTGGCGCAAAAGACTGTACGAGGCATGGAAAAAACAATTAAATCCGCCGTTCACCTATTTTTTGGAGCTTCCAAAGGTGATTACGCCGGAATCCAAAGCCTATTTCAGACTCCAGCTTAAGAAGTGGGTTGCGGCGTTGGAATCGCATTATCAGATCCAGATTACGGACGAAGCGCTGCGCCGTTCCATTTCGCTTCACAACGAAACGCGGACACTGCTCCAGCGGTTGTACAAGCTTAGACAGTCGGAGAGTAGTCCGGTGACGGGCATGGAGGCGCTGCAAATCATGAAGGCCGCAACCGCAGGCCGCAAGGAAGAATTTAACCGGGAACTGGCAAGATTTCTGGATGATCTAGAAGCGCGCAATGAACCGCAGACGAAGCCGCATCGCGTCTTAGTGTGCGGCAGCTATTTTGACCAGCCCGAATTGGTGGAAATCATCGAACGGACCGGAGCGCAGATTGTCTGCGAAGATACGAGCTTCGGCATCAAATATGCGGAGGGCCGCATTGAGGAGAACGAAGACCCTCTTACGGCAATCGCCGATTACTATCTGGAAAAAGCGACCTGCGCGAGAATGTACGACTCGGATATCCGCCTGAACCATTTGCTGGACCTTATCAAGACTTACAAGGCCGATTCCGTGATCTATTTCACATTGAAATTTTGTGATATTTACCTGATGGACTATCCCTACGTGATGAGCCGTCTGCAGCAGCAGGGTATTTCCGTCTTGTTTATTGAAGGCGAGCAGCAAATGTCCAATATTCAAAGCATTAAGACGCGGGTTCAGACCTTTCTTGAAACCCGGATGTTCTGAAAGGAGACGCCGATGAATCTATTTGAAGTTGCGGACAGCGACCGCAAGTCGCAGTACCGAAATATGTCGGAGGTGCTGGAGGCCTGCCGTATCCAGGATTTGTCCAGCAGCACGAACTTGAAGGCAAGCCGGATTCGGTCGCTGCTTAATGCTTACCGTCTCACCAAAGCTTATGAGCCGGATTCGAAGGTTGCCTATGTTGTCGAGCAGTTTCCGAACGAGTTGGTGTACGCGCTGGGGATGATTCCGTGGAATATCGAATCGATGGCTATTCTTTTAGCCCAGCATGGGTGTGCGGATTCGTTCATCAATCTGACGCAGCAGAATAACGTTTCCCGGGATATTTGTTCCTTTCTGCGCGGATCGTTGGGCGTTATTATGGCTAACTGCTATCCGAATCCGGATATCGTGCTTGCCAATGACCAGCCTTGTGATTGCTTGAGCAAACTGGCCAATATCACCAGCAAAAATTACCGCAGTCCGTTCTTGTCCATTTCAACGCCGACGGAATTGAACGAAGATACGCTGGATTATCTTGCCGGGCAGCAGAGAAGGCTGATGAAGGACATGGCGGCGGCGCTGAATATGGAGTTTAACGAAGCGGATCTTGACCGAACGGTTCAGCATTCCAACGAAGCCAGAGAGTACTTTTGCCAGACGGCGGAATTATTACGGGACTACCGGCTGCCGGGTGTTTCAAGAGAGCTGCTGGAGATCTTCGGGATGAACGCTTTCGGAATGCAGGAAAATGTGCAATTATGCAAGACGTTGTACCAGGAAGCGTCGGATATGAGCAAAAAGCCGGAGAACAAAAGAAGCGGGAAGCGGGTGCTGTGGGCGGGACAAGCCCCGGACGGTTCACATGAAATCATGCAGTATGTGGAGAAAGAGGTTGAGGTCATTTTTTGGGCTCCGCTCTGGAACAGCAATATGATGAAATTGAACCCGGACGATCCTTACCGCAGCATTGCCCAAAGGGCCATCGAATATCATTGGCATATGGAGAGGTTTGAGGTCAATTTGGCCGAGGTATGCGACTCTTATGGGATTGACGGCATCGTCATTTCCAATGCGTGGGGCTGCCGGAATATGCTGGCGCTAAGCCCGATGATGCGGGAAGTATGCGGGGAAAAGAAGATCAAATACTTAACCATTAATGTGGATTTTATGGACCGGAACAACTATGCATTCAATCATGTGAAGAACAGAATTGACGCTTTCCTGGAGATCCTGGAGTAGTCTCACCCTTAACGAGCCCAGCGATATTACGCAAGCCATTGTTCTTTGTACTCAGAGAGCAATGGCTTTTTATATTTCCTCGTGCTTCCGGAGAGAAACCTTAACGGTATTTTGAGAGCTTTTCTCTCTTTTTTTCGCTTACTTTGGCCATTAGCAGTTCCAAACCATCCGGCTGCAAAAGCCATCTAAGGCGCCATTGGAATGGAATATGTAACTTTATGATACAAGGCTGTTGATTTTCGAAGTTTAGGTTTGGTAACATCTAAGGATACGATCAACTAAATTAGCTGCGGCAAAGGATGGATTTATGGTGAGCCAGAACGGGGAACAACGCTACAACGCCAAAAAATACCGCACTCCGGATGGTGTTCCGGCCGATATCGTCATGTTTACCTTAACGAAACGCGAGCGAAAGACCGTCACCAAGACGCTTCCGATCCGTGAACTGAGAGTCATGCTGATTAAGCGGAAGAAGTGGCCTTGCGAGGGAATGTGGGCGCTTCCGGGCGGATTTTGCCAGGAGGACGAGTCGATATATGATGCGGCTAAGCGGGAATTAAAAGAAGAGACGGGGGTCGATGGCGGCCACCTGGAATACTTGGGGGTGTACAGTACGCCGGGACGGGACCCGCGCGGGTGGATTATCAGCCATGCTTTCTTTGCGCTGGTTGAGGAATGGATGCTTGAGCAAAGACGGGCTTCGGATGATGCGGGAGAGGTTGGCCTGTTTACGCTGCAGGAGGCGCTGGAAGAGCTGGAGCTGGCTTTTGACCATCATGCCATCATTTCGGAAGCTTACCTGCGCATTCAGCAGCAGATGCTGCAGACCACGATTGCGAAGCAGTTCCTGCCGCGTCATTTTACGCTAAGCGAGCTGTATCAGGTCATTCAGACCGTGGTGCCGGAATTCAAGGAGCCGAACTTTATCCGTAAAATTACTTCCACACGGAGCCGCCAGGGCATTTTGCAGGAAGTGCGGGACGAGGACGGCAATCCGCTGAGCTCCAACCAATATTCCCAGCGTCCGGCGCAGCTGTATATGTTTACCGATCATCAGCCGCTGCTGTCCATTTATACGTAAGCTTGAGCTTGGTTTGGCCTTGGGGAGAAGCTGAGATGAATCAGGAGGAGGCATGCTTGCATGAGAGCGCTGATCGTAATCGATTATACGAAGGATTTTGTCGACGGCAGCCTGCCGGTGGGACAGACGGGGATCGATATCGAGGAAAGGATCTGCCGTTTGACGGAGGAATTTGCAGAGAACGGCGATTTTGTGGTGATGGCTGTGGACTTGCATGAGCAGGATGATGCCTATCACCCGGAGAGCAGGCTGTTTCCGCCCCATAATCTTCGGGGAAGCGAAGGAAGGGAGCTGTACGGAAGGCTGAAGGATGTATATGAAGTCCGCCGGGATGACATCTACTGGATGGACAAGACCCGCTACAGCGCTTTTTGCGGCACGAACCTGGAACAGAAGCTTCGCGAGCGGGGGATTACAGAGCTGCACCTGATTGGCGTATGTACGGATATATGCGTATTACATACAGCGGTAGATGCTTATAATAAAGGCTTTTCGATTGTTGTACATCAGGATGCCGTAGCCAGCTTCAATCCGGAGGGACAATCCTGGGCGCTGGGGCATTTTGCCGGAAGTCTGGGCGCCAAAGTGGTCAAAGACGCAAAGTCATTATAACAATATATCTTGATGAGATGAGGAGCGGCGAACAGCCGCTTTTCCCGCCTATACATGAAAGTGCGGTAACGACAGGAGATGACGAGTTGAACAGAGAGCTTGCTTTGCATACGGATAAATATCAGATCAATATGATGTACGCCCATTGGGTGAACGGCACCCATAAGCGCCGCGCTGTGTTTGAAGCTTATTTCCGCAAGCTGCCTTTCGGCAACGGTTTTGCCGTATTTGCCGGCCTTGAACGGATCGTTGGTTATGTCAGAAACCTCCGGTTTTCAGAGGAAGATATCCGCTATCTGTCTGAGCAGGAAGAGAATTATGCGCCGGCCTTTCTGGAAGATCTCCTGCAGTTCCATTTCCAAGGCACGATCCATTCCATGAAGGAAGGCGCTTTGGTGTTTCCGGAAGAGCCTCTGATCAGGGTGGAGGGCACGATTATGGAAGCCCAGCTTGTGGAGACGGCCATTCTGAATTTCATGAATTTCCAGACGCTGATCGCAACGAAGGCGGCACGGATCAAGCAGGTGGCTGGGGACGATATTTTGCTTGAGTTCGGCACAAGGAGAGCTCAGGAGGCCGATGCGGCGATCTGGGGCACCCGGGCGGCGTTTATCAGCGGCTTTGACGCGACGTCCAATATGCTGGCAAGCCGGATGTTCGGCATTCCTGCCAAGGGAACTCACGCGCACTCCTGGGTACAGAGCTTCGGAAGCGAGCAGGAAGCCTTCGATACGTACGCTAAGGTACTGCCTGATGGAGTCACGCTGCTTGTCGATACGTTCGATACACTGCGCAGCGGCGTGCCGAATGCGATTGCGACAGCCAAGAAGCTGGAAGCCGCAGGCAAGCGCATGAATGCGATCCGGCTGGACAGCGGAGATTTGGCCTATCTGTCTATTCAGGCGCGGAAGATGCTGGATGAAGCGGGACTTCAGTACGTCAAAATCGTCGCAAGCAACGATCTGGATGAGAACACGATCTCCAATCTGAAGCTGCAGGGAGCGGCCATTGACACTTGGGGTGTCGGCACACAGTTGATTACCGCATCCGACCAGCCTTCTCTCGGGGGCGTGTACAAGCTGGTGGAGATTGAATCTAAGGAAGGGGAGATGGTGCCGACCATTAAGATATCCTCCAACCCTGAGAAGGTGTCCACGCCCGGTAAAAAGGATGTATACCGCATTATCGGAACGAGCGGAAGGGCTTTGGCTGATTATATCTGTTTTCCAGGCGAGGATGCCCTGCAAAGCGGCCGCCCGCTGAAGCTGTTCAATCCGCTGCATCCCTATTTGCAGAAGAAAGTTGACCGCTATGAGGCGCTGCCGATGCTGGAGCCGATCTTTGTGAACGGCTTTCAAGTATACACTCTTCCGGGGCTGGACGAGATTCGCCGCTACCATAAGGAGCAGCTGAGCTTGTTCTGGCCGGAATACTTGCGCAAATTAAACCCGGAGGTGTACCGGGTCAACCTGAGCGAGAGGGTTTGGAACCGGAAGCAGGAGCTAATTAAGGAACATATGCCGGCAGACCGGGAATAAGGCAGCAAAATTCGGCTTTAAATATTTGATATTTTTGTGAAAATCATTTTGCATTACATTCATTTTCGAAGACTACAGAAAAACGGTGAGAATTGGACTTTCTTCGATGGCTTTTGCCGCCTCGGGGAGAGTTTTTTTTGTGAAATCCAGGAATTTTTCATGTCACTATTTTTTTCTTTCATATAATGTGATTTTGGTCATTATGTATGTGATGAATTTAACATAAAATTTTAGGTTATTTTGCTAGATTAAAGGTAACAAATGTCACAGGTAACCGAAAGACACTTTTTGTACACATTTAACGATTTCTATGGAAGCTTTCTTCCTCTTTCTGTTACGCAACCCTGTCGCATATAAGAGAATCAATCGTGATGTATAAATTTTTGTGATTCTCTTAAGTCATTTTGTGCAAGATTTATCACTTCGCTTGATGTAGAATCAGGGTACAATTTTGAAAAAGTCAATGAGAATGTTATTCTAGCTGACACAGAGGAAAGGGGTTATGTCGGTGGTACAATTACCGAAAGTGAACGAACTTGGGTTTTTCGAGATCCGTCTCGAATCCATAGGAGGTCTCGGCGCGAACCTTGCTGGTAAAATGCTGGCTGAAGCAGGGGTAGTAGGCGCGAATTTGAATGGCGTCAGCTTCTCGTCTTATGGTTCGGAGAAGAAAGGTTCGCCGGTTAAAGCGCATATCCGTTTCTGCGATTTGAATACGCCGATCCGCGATACATCGCCGGTTGAACGGCCGCATGTCGTTGCCGTGTTCCACGAAGCCATGGGCAAGATTGTTAATGTGACAAGCGGCATTACCGCAGAAAGCACAGTGCTGATCAACTCAGCGAAATCTCCTGAAGAGCTGAAGGAAATTCTTGGTGTAACTGCGGGCACAATCGCTGTTGTCGATGCGACCATTATCGCGCTGGAAGAGAAGAACCGCGTGAACATGGCGATGCTGGGCGGTCTGTTCCGTCTCTGTCCGTTCCTTGATCCTAATACAATGAAGAACGTTATCGAGAAGTCGCTCGGCAAGAAATATCCTCAAGCGGTTCAGTCGGCCATCACGACTTTCGACCGTGGCTACAATGAAGTGAAGTTCCAAACGTTTGAACTGCCGGAAGGCGAGAGCATGCCGGAGTTTGTACGGTCCGACATTTCGCCGCTCGGATATGAAACCCAGCCGATTGGCGGCACCATCATCAATCCGGGAACAAGCTTCCTGAAAGATCTCAGCATTTCCCGTTCCGGGCTTGTGCCGGTATATGACAACGAGTCCTGCATCAACTGCGCGGAGTGCGACACGGTTTGTCCGGATATGTGCTTCGTTTGGGAAGAAAAGGTCAATAAAAAAGGCAAATCGATGATGTTCCTGAAAGGGATCGATTATCAATACTGTAAAGGCTGTCTCAAATGCGTAGAAGCCTGCCCGACCTCCGCACTCTCCCGTTCGCGTGAGAAGGAAGGCTTCGCGGAAGCCAATACGGTCCGGCACACTTTTGATCTTGTAAACCAGATCTAAATCCCGAGAGAAAGGTGGAACACTAATGGCTATCGATTACGAAAAAGAAGTCGGCTCCGCCAAGGTGGAGCAGAAGTTTTTATATGAATCCGGCAATGAAATGGCGGCTTACGCTGCGCATCAAATCAACTATCATGTGATGGGCTATTTCCCGATCTCCCCGTCCACGGAGGTTGCCCAATTCCTCGATTCCATGAAAGCCAGCGGGCAGCATGACATTATGCTGGTGCCTTCCGACGGCGAGCACAGCTCTGCGGGCATCTGTTACGGCGCATCCACCGCGGGCGGCCGCGTATTCAATGCGACAAGCGCCCAAGGCTACTTGTACATGCTGGAGCAGCTTCCGGTTCAATCCGGTACGCGGATGCCGATGGTCATGAACCTGATCTGCCGTTCCGTTTCCGGACCGCTGAACATTCATGGAGATCACTCCGACCTGTATTATGCGCTGAACACCGGCTGGCCGATCCTGATGTGTCCGGACCCACAGTCCGTATACGATATGAACATCATGGCAATCAAGTTGGCCGAGCATGCCAAGGTTCGCCTGCCCGTGCTGGTAGCCATGGACGGATACTTCACTTCTCACCAGAAGCGCCGCGTCCAAGCGATTGCGAACCGTGAAGATGTCCAAAGCTTTATCGGACCTCAACCGAAGGGTTATGACGATACGCTGGACCGCGAGAACCCGATTTCCGTTGGCCCTTATATGAACGAACCGGACTATATCAACAACAAATACCAACAATCCGTGGCGATGTACAATGCTGCGGAAGTATTCGAAGAAATCGCCAAAGAATATGGCGATCTGACAGGCCGCCATTACCCGATCCTGTCGCAGTACCGGATGGAAGATGCCGAGGTTGCGGTATTCCTGATGAACTCGGCTTCCGAGATCATCAAGGATGTTGTCGATCAGCTTCGTGAGAAAGGCATTAAAGCCGGCGCCATTTCGCCGAACATGATCCGTCCGTTCCCGCAGAAGCAAATTGCCGAAGCGCTGAAGAACGTTAAAGCCATCACCGTCGGCGACCGCGCGGATTCTTTCGGAGCGCATGGCGGCAACATGGTTAACGAAATCAAGGCGGCTCTGTTCACTTACGGCAATACAACAACGAAAGTAATCAGCCGGATTTACGGTGTCGGCGGCAAGGACTTCTTCGCTGAAGACGGCCACAGCCTGTTCGAGCTGGCTATTGAAGCAGCGGAAACCGGTGAAGTGAAAGTACCTTTCGACTATTACGGCCACAATCCGGGCGTTGCCGAAAGCGCGCCGAAGCGTGTGCTCAATCCGCTTAAATTCGAGTCTCTCAAGACAGGCTTGATTACTGTGGACAAGGATGAGGAAACAGGCAAACTTAAGGTTAAGATTCCGCCAATGCGCAGCTTGACCGTTAAACCGAAGCGCCTGTCCCCAGGTCACGGCACTTGCCCAGGCTGCGGTATTTTCTCCGGTCTGGAACTGTTCTTCAAAGGCATCGAAGGAGATATCGTCGCTCTGTACCACACAGGCTGCGCCTTTGTTACAACGACCGGCTATCCTTATTCGTCGCATAAATCGACGTTCATCCACAACCTGTTCCAAAGTGGTGCCGCAACCATGTCCGGTGTGGTTGAAATGTTCTGGGAACGCAAACGCCGCGGCGAGCTTGATCATCTGAACCTGAAAGACGACTTCACCTTTGTCATGGTTACCGGCGACGGCGGCATGGACATCGGTATGGGGCCGGCAATCGGCGCTGCGCTTCGCGGACATAAGATGATCGTTCTGGAATATGACAATGAAGGCTACATGAATACGGGTGCACAGCAATCGTACTCGACGCCGATCGGTCACCGCACATCGACATCCAGCATCGGCAAGACGCAAAATGGTAAGGTGACGCAGCATAAAGATACTCCGCAAATTATGGCTGCCACCAATATTCCTTATGTGTTCACCGGCTGCGAAGCGTTCCCGCAGGATTTGGTGAAGAAAGCCGCCAAAGCCCAATGGTACGCTCAGAACGAAGGGCTTGTATACGGCAAAATCTTGTCTGCCTGCCCACTGAACTGGATGACCGAAGACAATGTAGGCACCAAGCTGGTATCCCTCGCAGTCGATTCCTGCTTCTTCCCGCTGTATGAAGTGGAGCAAGGCGTTACCACGATTACGTACAATCCGGAAGAAAAGGAAAAACGCGTAGACGTTACCGAATGGCTCAAAGGCATGGGTAAAACCAAGCATCTGCTCAAGGAAGAGAACGAAGCTGCGCTGAACGGCTTCAAGGAAGAAGTAGAGCGCCGCTGGACCCGCCTGAAAGCTAAGCACGAGCATCCGGAGCTGTAAGATCCGCTGGATCGCTTGAAAATAGCAGCAAGTCTCCATTGTTGGAGGCTTGCTGCTTTGTTTTTTCTCCGAAATGATCACACTATATTCACGTTTCAGGGATTGAATTTTTCAGCACTAATCGGTATATTAAAACATAGTAAAACAATTGGTATTTAAGAGATTGAGCTGAGCGGTTAACCGCAGGCCGGATACTTCCTGATAACAGGATAGGTCCGGCCTTTTCTGTTGGTCATCATTGTGAAATAAGTCACACCCCGCTCATAAATTATTAGAGCCGTACTTGCGTAGAGCATGCCTTCTTGAAGTAGAAGGAAATAAACGGGGTATACCTGGCGGAGCAGCGCTCTTGTCGCAGTTTTTCGGAAGGAGAAGGGATGAAATGAAAGTGGCTGTCGGTAGTTCGGATGGTGTTAACGTAAACCAGCATTTTGGCCGGAGCGACCGGTTTTTAATTTACGAAGTGGATGACGAAGGATTCTATTCACAGACCGGAATCAGGGAAATTGGCAATCCTGCAAGCAGTCAAGGACATGAGCAAAGCCGTCTGGAGGCAGTAGCCGAAGCGCTAACGGATTGTTCGTATGTACTTGTTAGCCAGATTGGTCGTGGTGCCACGGCGGTGCTTCACAATGTGGGAATTACGGCTCTGGCAGTCGAAGCCCCCATTGAAAAGGCATTGACCCGGCTGATTTCCTTTCTTCATTCAGGCCGTGGAGCTATTTTACAGTAAGGCTTGATCAAATAATAATCATCTGAAAAGAGGGATCTGTATGAGTGAGAAACAATTGGGCTTTGATACATTGAAGGTAAGAGCCGGCTATGAGTCCAGCGAGCATAATTATTCGGTGGCCGTGCCGATTTATCAGACGGCTTCTTACGATTTAGGCGGCGTGGAACGAGCGGAAAAATTGTTCGGCCTGGAGGAAGCGGGCTTCCTGTATACCCGGATCGGTAATCCGACCGTAGCCGTGCTTGAGGAGCGGTTGACCGCTCTGGATAAAGGAACCGGCGCTGTTGCCGTCGCTTCCGGAATGGCCGCTGTCGCTTATACTCTGCTCAACCTGGCTGAGGGCGGCGGAAGAATATTAACAACACCTAGACTGTACGGGGGAACTTTCGACGCTATCAAGCATCTGTTCCCTAAATTCAATGTGCATGTCGATTTTGTGGAGAACTCGGATGATCCGGAAACCTTCCGGCGGGCCATAGGGCCGGATACCAAAGCGATACTGATCGAGAGTATCAGCAACCCGAACGCAACCATCCTGGATGTAGAAGCCATTGCCGAAATTGCGCATGACAACGGGATTCCGTTAGTTATTGACAATACTTTTGGAACCCCGTATCTGTTCGATTCCTTCGCCCATGGAGCGGACATCATCATTTACTCGGCGACCAAGGCGATCGGCGGGCATGGCACAACGCTTGGCGGAGTCATTGTGGAGAACGGTAAGTTTAACTGGAGTAATGGCAAATTCCCGCATTTTGAAGAGCCGCAGTATCTGCTGCGGGATCAGGCGACAGGACGCGAGCGCAGCATTCTTGAGGTCTTCCCGAATGCGCCGTTTACGACAAGAGTACGGCTTAGCTACCTCGCTTATTTTGGGGCGTCTCTCAGCCCGTTCGATGCCTTCCTGCTGATTCAGGGACTTGTAACATTATCTGAGCGGATTGACAAGCAGATTTCCAACGCGCTGAAAATCGTGCAGTATCTGCAAAGCAACGACAGAGTAAGCTGGGTCAGCCATCCCGCCGCAGAAGGCAATGCATACAAAGCCTTGGCTGACAAATATTTTCCAAAAGGCGCCAGTTCTATTTTCTCCTTTGGCTTTAAGGGAAATGAGGAGCAGCTCAAGACTTTTCTGAATTCGGTGAAGCTGTTCAGCTATCATGCAAATGTGGGTGACGCCCGCTCGCTCATTATCAATTCGCCGAAAACGACGCATGGCGAGCTTAACCCCGAAGAACAGGCGTTTGCCGGCATCAAGCCTGAAACGGTCCGCCTGTCCATTGGTCTCGAAGATGCCGAGGATTTAATCGCAGATCTGGAGCAGGCGTTCGAGCAGGCTTTTGTTGAGACATTGGTGTAGCGTCGATCATAGAGGTTATCAGCGTGGACGTGGAGCGTCCCCACAGTAGAATCAGTCCGGATTCTATCCGATTCATCCATATTATTTTATAAACGTAAAAGGGGAGAAGGACATGCCAAAAGTGAATTTGAATCTGACCGAGGTCCCGATCCGCGAGAAACGTTTGGGTTCGATTACGGGTTTTGCCGGAACAGCGGGAGACCTGGTCAACTGCTCCAACAGCGGCTGCCTGAAGGACGGCACCCGTTCTTTCAGCCAATGCATGGGCTGCAGTTCAGGAAATGCTTTTTGCCAATTATCCATGATTCGGGATGCAGCGATGGTCAACCATGCGCCTGTCGGCTGCGCCGGGGATTTCTTCGGCTTTAATTTCGTGTATCGCGTCGGCCAAATGGAGCGAGATCTTCCGCCGGCCATCGGCAGATATTTTAATACCAATATCGAGGAGATGGATACGGTCTTCGGCGCTTTATCCAAGCTGGAGAAGACGATCCGCCTCGCGTATGACAGAGTAAAGCCGAATGCCATCTTCGTTACCACATCCTGCGCCTCGGGGATCATAGGTGAAGATGTGGAAAGCGTCACGGACCGAATGACGAATGAACTTGGGATACCCGTCGTAAACTGCGTCTGCGAGGGCTTCAGATCCAAAATTTGGACCTCCGGCTTCGACGCCGCCTATCACTCGATTGTGCGCAAAATTGTGAAGCCTCCGCAGAAGCGGACGAACAAAGTGAATATCATCAATTTCTGGGGCAGTGATGTCTTCTCGAAGCTGCTGAACCGTCTGGGCTACGAAGCGAACTATGTTGTTCCCTTCTCTACCGTAAGCCAGCTGGAAACCATTTCCGAGGCTGCGGCCACGATTCAGATTTGCCCGACGCTGGGAACGTATATGGGAGCCGCGCTGGAACAAGTGTACGGAGTGCCGGAGATCAAGGCTCCAATGGCTTACGGTATAGCAGGAACGGATGCCTGGATGCGCGAGCTGGGACGCGTTCTGGACCGTGAAGACGAGATTGAGGAAATTATCCGCGAGGAGAGAGCGGCTGTCCTGCCGAAGCTGGAGGAGTACCGGGCTAAGCTTACAGGCACTACGTGCTATTTGACTGCGGGCTCAGCCCACGGCCATGCCCTGATCGCTCTGCTGCGTGAACTGGGAATCGAAGTGCAGGGCGCGGCTATTTTCCATCATGACCCCATTTACGACAATGAAAGCACCGCGGCGGATATGCTGGATCACACGGTCAAGACCTATGGAGACATTAAGGGATATAACGTCTGCAACAAGCAAGCCTACGAACTGGTCAATATTCTGAACCGCGTCCGTCCGGACTTGATGATCGCCCGTCATGGAGGAATGACTCTCTGGGGCGCCAAGCTTGGCATTCCCACTCTGCTGATCGGGGACGAACATTTTAGCTGGGGATACCAGGGGTTGCTTAATTATGCGGAACGCATCCTGGAGACGCTTGATAACCGGGAGTTTGTGACCAACTTGGCAAAACATAGTTCCATGCCTTACACCAAATGGTGGCTGGAGCAAGATCCATACACTTTTTTGGGAGGCAATACTCATGTCGAAGCTTATTGAACAGCCAAGGTATTCCTGTGCGCTGGGCGTTCAGCAGACGGTCATCGCAATCCAGCGGGCTGTGCCGATCGTCCATGCAGGACCGGGCTGCAGCACCAAAATTCACGGCCTGCTCGGTCAAGGGGAGGGCTATGCGGGAGGAAGCACGATCCCCTGCACCAATTCGAGCGAATCCGAAGTCGTATTTGGCGGCGAAAAAAAGCTGAAGGGTGTCATTGACGGTGCGTTCAAAGTCATCGACGCAGACCTTTACGTCGTGCTCACCGGCTGCACCTCCGATATTGTCGGTGACGATGTCGGCCAGGTGACCCGTGAATTTCAAAATCTCGGCAAGCCGATTGTGTTCGCGGAGACCGGGGGCTTCAAGAGCAATAACTATGTCAGCCATGACCTCATTATCAAGGCGATTGTCGACCAATATGTCGACCGGTATGCGCCCGCTAAAGGTGAAGTGATACCCGGACTGGTTAATGTTTTTGCCTCCGTTCCATATCAGGACCCTTACTGGATCGGCAACCTGCAAGAAATTAAGCGGCTGCTGACAGGCATCGGTCTTACGCCGAATATTCTCTTCGGGCCCGAATCGGGCGGCGTATCCGAATGGCTGACTGTTCCGCAGGCCGAATTCAATATTGTCGTATCCGCCTGGCCGGGACTGAAAAGCGCCAAGCTGCTCAAGCGGAAATATGGTACGCCGTTTTACCATTTTCCCTATTTGCCGGTGGGAGGAGTGGAGACCAGCCGCTTTTTGCGGGAGGTTGCGGCATTCGGCGCCAGCATTGACCGTGAAAAGGCCGAGAAATTCATCACGGACGAAGAGCGTAAATTCTATACGCATATCGAGCGTACAGCCGATTTCATGCTAGAGTTCCGTTACGGCATCCCGCGCGTATTCTACACGATCCTTGATGCGACTTATGCCGTAGGCTTCTCCAAATATTTGCTAAATGAGCTGGGCATTATTCCGGCGGAGGTTCAATACATTATTGACGATACTCCCGAACAGTACCGCGAAGGAATCCGCGAGCAGTTCCGGCGCATCTCCGACAGGAGGTCGGCGAATGTGGAATTCTCGGTGGACGGCGGGGAGATTCAGGAGAATATCAGGAAGACAAATCCGAAGCAGCGTGCGTTGATTCTCGGAAGCGGCTGGGAGCGCGACCTGGCTGTCGATATCGGTGCCGATCTGCTTCCAGTCAGCGTTCCGATCACCTACCGGCTGGTATTGAACTGCGGCTATGCAGGTTATAACGGCGGTTTGCGGCTGATCGAGGATATCTATGACCGTGTATTGGGCACGTACCGTTAATCATTCAAGTATTTTATTGAAATGTTAGAGAGCGCCCGGTACTGAAAGATCAACGAGGTAAAAAAGCTGCCGCTCAATTAAACTTTCGTTTGAACGGCAGTTTATTTCGTCTCTAAGTTGGCCAATGATTGATTTTGTTGTGTAACCCGTACAGCGGGAATCAGAATCTTAGTTCACCTTCAACAGTTTAGCGTTAATGGCGACAATAATGGTACTTAAAGACATAAGTACTGCCCCGACAGCCGGACTTAATAATATTCCAGCCCCATAAAGAGCACCAGCGGCTAGAGGGATTGCCACAATATTATACCCTGTCGCCCACCACAGATTTTGCACCATTTTACGGTATGTCTTCCGCGATAGTTCAATAATGGAAACGACGTCGCTCGGATCGCTCCTTACCAAGATAATGTCAGCGGTTTCGATTGCCACATCGGTTCCTGCCCCCACTGCGATGCCGAGATCCGCTTTTGCCAAAGCAGGTGCATCATTTACTCCGTCCCCGGTCATTGCCACGTGTAATCCGCCGCTTTTGATTTCGGCGATTTTGTTGGCTTTCTCATGCGGCAGCACTTCAGCGTAAACTTCATCCAATTCAAGGATTTTACCGACCCTTTCCGCAACTTGTTTGTTGTCGCCGGTAAGCATTGTCACTCGAACCCCAAGTTCTTTTAACCTATCAATCGCCTGTTTGGCGCTGTCTCTCACCTGATCCGCCAATGCGATGATTCCGGCCAAGACTCCATCAATCAGAACAAAGACAACGGTTTTACCTTCCGAAGACAGCCGACGATATTGATCAAGCGGATAAATCATCCCCTTCTGCTGCATGTAGCCGGGGCTTACTACCATCACCTCATGATCATCCACTTGTCCTTTAAGCCCTTGTCCGACCAATGCCTCAAAAGAATCCGGTGAAGATGGCTGTATCCCTTTCTTTTTGATTGCCGCGACAATGCCTTTTGAGATTGGATGCTCGGATTGGCTTTCCAGTGCTCCAACCAACATAAGGATTTTGGTTTCTTCGTAACCCGGCTGCGTTATAATATCCGTAATGCCGAATTCGCCCTGCGTTAACGTTCCCGTCTTATCAAATACAATCGCATTCATATTTCTTGCTTCTTCAAATGCGGTTCTATTCCGGATTAGCAGACCTTTTCTTGCTGATATCGAAGTGGAAGCGGACACGACAAGTGGTACAGCAAGACCAAGAGCATGAGGACAGGCGATGATCATGACGGCAACCATCCTCTGAATAGAAAAGTCAAAGCTGTATCCTAAAGATAACCAGATGAACAAAGTCGCAATCCCGGCAATTAATGCGATATAAAACAGCCACTTGGCGGCGCGATCAGATAAATTTTGCGTCTTGGATTTCGATTCCTGCGCCTCCCTGATAAGAGAAACAACCTGCGAAAGATAACCTTCCTC
Organism: Paenibacillus durus ATCC 35681; assembly: GCF_000993825.1. NCBI lineage: Bacteria > Bacillati > Bacillota > Bacilli > Caryophanales > Paenibacillaceae > Paenibacillus > Paenibacillus durus. The sequence goes on along the minus strand of NZ_CP011114.1, from coordinate 2,514,030 downwards.
ACCCGTCTTTTCTACAGTTACCGTTAATGCGCCTTCTTGGTTAACGGAACCGCCAATGACACGATTGCCCGGCACCTTTACAACTGGAATGGACTCTCCTGTGAGCATCGATTCATCAACGGTTGATTGTCCTTTTACAATCAGGCCGTCAACCGGAACTCTTTCACCTGGTTTAATTAAAATCGTTTGCCCGGTTAATAATTCAGAGACTGCAACTACTCTGATCGCTCCGTCAGTTGTAACAAGATGAGCCTCGGAAGGAATTAACTTCACTAACTCTTCTAAAGCCTGGGATGCGCCAAGAATGGACTTCATCTCCAGCCAGTGGCCGAGCAGCATAATGTCAATCAGCGTTACAAGTTCCCAGAAAAAATCGGTGTCGGTTAGTCCGGCTACTACCAGTGAGCTATATCCGTACGCGAAGACGATTGAAAGCGAAATTAATGTCATCATTCCAGGTGCCTTCTGTCTCAGCTCGTGGTAAGCCCCCGTTAAAAACGGAGAACCTCCATAAAAAAACACAAAGGAAGAAAGCAAAAAAAGGAGATATGTGTCGAATGGAAAACGCCAGTCTACGCCAATGAACATTTGAATCATCGGAGACAACATGAGTATCGGGACGGTAACAGCCAGGGAAATGTAAAAACGTCTTTTGAATTGTCCAACTTCATGACCGGCATGCTTGTCGACGGAATGTACGTGACCACTATGTTCATTTGTACTTCGATGATGCCCTGAATGAGCGTCTTTTTCAGCCAACTGCCCATGTTTGTAATCATTATCGATAGCGTTAATAAGATGAGAGTGGTGGGAATGGTGAGAATGGGTATGGTCAACTCCATCTGGATACCGAATTTTATCATTATTCATAAAAGCACCTCTGTTCTTACTTTTTAAATACTCGATATGATCATCAGAATTTCATAGAACCTCCTTTCAATATCAGTTTATCCTTTTCGGACTGTTTAGTCAATAATATTATTAATGTTACATCCTCACTTCAGGGAGTTTCTCCAATATAAATTATGAAACTAATTCAGAACAAACTCCAATTCCCCGTAAATCTGGCATGTCTCTCGGCCAAGGAGAGCAGATACCGGGTGAACCAGACAAGCGCCGCATCGGCAGCGACCAATACGACTAGCGCCCACATCCATTGTCCGCCGGTATTCCCGTACAGCGCCCCGCGAACGAGGATCAGGCTGTAGGTAACGGGAAAGAGCAGGGACAGTCCTTTTGCCCACACCGGGAAGACGGAAGGAGGGATGCGCACACCCCCGAACAACTCCATCGGAGCCTGGAAAATGTAGTACAGCAGGCCGGAGTCCCGTGAGAATAGGGAGACGGCGCTGAGCATCGCTCCCCAGATGACCGCAGAACATACGATAAGTGCCAGCACCGGCAGCAGTACGGCCCATTTCACCTCCCCGGGATCGGCGATAAACCAGAACGTCAGGAAGGAGAATGCCGCGAACATCCAGATTCCGTTAAACAGGGAGTACAGTGATCTGCCGTATAAAAAGGCCATTTTGGAGGAAGGCGTCAAGAAGATGATTTCCAGTGTGCTTTGTTTGCGTTCCATTTCGAACAGCCATGCCGAATGTACCGTAGTCCAGAACAGCTGAAATACGAGATAACCGCTAAGCAGGAACAGCGGTATTCCGCCGGAAGGGATCACTCTGGACAAGGCCGAGCCTTCACCGGTCCGATAGGGCTGCATCGCATAGTAAGAGGTCAGAAAGGCAAGCGCGGGCCAGAGCAGCATGGAGAAAAATACGGCTTTTCCTCTGGTGCGGCTTCTGTGCTGTTTCAACATTTCCGCCAGGAGCGAGATCATCCATCCGCGCTGCTTCATGATACTTTGCCTTCTGACAGCAGGATGATGGCATCTTCCAGATTAGGCTTCTCGGCAGAAAAGGAGATGACCTTCAGTCCATTCTCGGAAGTCCAGGGCAGAAGCTTGGTAATGAGCTTGTCGGCCGAACGGCTTTTTACCGTCAATCGGACCGGTTCCTCGGGGGATGAGCCAGATTCGGCAGAGGGCGTATGAAGCTCCGTCAATTCCTTCCTGTTCAGTCCGATTTCCGTATGAAGATACTCCAGCAGCAGCGGATTCAGCTCATCCCTCCAGCCCATTAGCTCAAAATGAGCCGTCTGCATGCCCGCCACCCTTGCCACAATGCGGTCCGGAGTGTCGCACATCAGCAGCTCCCCGCGGTTCAGCACGTTTACGTTGTCGCACAGCTCTTCCACCTCTTGCAGATAGTGGCTGGTGAGCAGAATGCCTTTCTCCCGTTCTTTCGCAAGATTGCGGACCATACTGCGCAGCTGCCTGGCTATCGGTGCGTCCAGCCCGAGCGTCGGCTCATCCAGAAACAAATATTTCGGGTCGTTGATGAGGCCCCTGGCGATTTGCAAGCGCTGCTTCATGCCTTTGGAATACTGCTCTACCGGACGGTCCGCCGCATCAGCAAGACCTACCTCGCTTAGCAGCCGGTCGCTTTCCAGCCGGAGACGGGCGGAGTCCAGACCGTACAAAGAACCGAAATAGTGGAGGTTCTCTCGTCCCGTAAGCCGCCAATACAGCATCCGTTCGCCGCCTGCGATCATATTCACTTTTTGCTGAATGGCGCTGCGGCTGCGGTTCATGTCGAGTCCGTCGACCTCAATGCTGCCTTCCGTCGGATCAAGCAGGGTGGACAGCATGCGGATGGTCGTCGTTTTGCCGGCTCCGTTAAGTCCTAGCAGACCCGTGATTTGTCCAGGCTCAAGAGTGAGCGACAGCGATTTTACCGCTTCAGTCTTCACACGTTCGGCGCGCAACCAGCCAAGCCTGTTCTTAGTTTCGTATATTTTGGTAACTTCGTTCATTACGATCATCCTGTTCACAGCCTTTCTTCTTATGTAGTGCCTACCGTTCTGCACAAAATCTCCTTTCAATACCGCTCGAACATTCGCCGCTCGATCCTTCTGCCGCTCCAGAGAGCTAGCGCGATATAGACGGCGCAGAGCAGCAGGACAGGAACAATATCGCCAAACCGGATGACCCCGCCCGTCAGCAAGCTTCCCCGCAGCAGCGCCAGCGCATCGGTCAAGGGAAACAGATTCCCCGTTAGCCGCAGAGCTTCGGGCAGATACTCCCGGGGGAACTGAAATCCACATAACAGGGCGGTAAACGCGAACAGCGTATTTTGCACAAAAAAAGTATCCCGCGTATGCAGCATAACGCATCCCAGCAGAAGTCCCATGGAGAAACAGGACAGCAGGTAGGCGAAAACGCCGAACAGTACGGACAATGCATCGAAATCAGGCAGCTTCAAACCCGCCGCAATTCCGAAAATCAGCACGACCGCAAGCTCGAACAGACTACGCATAAGCTGCTGAACGGCAGTCCCCGCAAAATAACCGAAACGGCTGGAAGGAGAGAGCAGCAGCGCTTCCAATGTGCCTTCCCGCCACTCCGTAATCAGTGCCCTCGAAACATTCATAATCATGCTTACCGAGAACAGACTCAGCGCCCCGCCGATCATGACATACGTTAAATAATCGGAGGTGCCCGCATACGCGGCAAACCGGGTCTCAACATCGCCACTAATCAGATATACATAGGAAAAATAGGTGACAAGGACGAGATACGTTCCATCAATGATGTGGCCGAACGTAAACGTCCAGGGATAAGCTCTAAGATTGGACCTTTGGTTCCTGACCAAAGTTGCGAGGGCGGTATGCCACATGAATCAGCGCTCCTTTATACGGCTCTTGTTAAAGTTACTGCTCCAGAAACTGTCTTTGCAGCACAAGCGTCATCTCAAATTCCTCCTTGTCGGCGGAGTAAAACTGATAGTTCCCCCGGCGTTTGGCCCTGATCAGACCGGCTTCGGTCAGAAGCTTCAGATGCTTGGACACAGCCGCTTCGGATATCCCAAGGACGGGAGCAAGCTGCTTTGTGCAGTGCGGTCCTTTCCACAGCAGCTTCACGATCTTGAGCCGGGTCTCGTCGCCAAGCGCCTTGAAACGCAGGAGCAGGTCGGCCGGCGGAGCTTCGCTGTACGGCAGCTCAGGAATGTCGACGGCAAGCGGCAAATAGAGATCTTTTCCGTACCAGCCGATTAAGAGATGGGGAAATATAAAGGTGCTGGGAAACACATAAATATGCTCCAGGCTGTCATAGGAAAAATGGTAGGTATTCGCTTTCTGTGCGGTAATCTCCCCATTCTCCGCAAACAAGCGCGGATGCAGGGAAGCAAGGGCTTTTTCTACGGACTTTTCGGCCTCCTGCTGAAAGGCGGCGGCGGCCGTCTGCAGCCATGGCTCGACATCCTGCCATTCCCGGCGAAAAAAAGATTCCTCGTACTCGGCAAGCGTGCCTGTAAGCAGCTTGCGGAATTCCTCCAGCGAGTCAAGCAGCGTCAGCCCGGCCTCCTCTAGTTCCTGATCTTCCAGCCCTCTTGTGCCGTTCATCCATTGGATGATGCTTCCAATTGGCACTCTATTGTTCAATGCCAAGTGGATCAGCTCGGCGTCCGGTTGGGTGCTCAGCGCATCAATGCCTTTCCGGCAGGTCATAGGCTGTCCGGCATGGTCTGCCAGGTCAACTAATGCGGTCCAGCAGTCGGTCCATCCGCCAACTTGACGGATGCCATCCCGAAGCTGGGGCGGCATTTTTTTCAGCAGCTCCTGAGACCACTCTAGCCGCCTTGGATGATGCTCCGGCTGGTACAGCACATGCAGGCTGCATAGCATTTCATGGAAGGGACTGACAACGGTTTTGATTTTACGGTGCAATAATGGTAATGAGCTCATTAAGTTCCTTTCCGATTAACCGGATGGTTAATCAAAAACCACTTTCGCGAAAAGTGTTCAACATTATATCGGGGAAAATGGACCGTGTCAATGCAAAAAAACCAGACCCCATTCAGGGTCCGGTTACAGATGCTGGAGAGAGATTTCAGGAGGATTTATAAATCTCCCGCATCACATGGCGCAGCTCAGGAATAATTAGCCGAGTCATTGCAAGCTTAACCGCTCCAACGGACCCGGGCATGGAGAACACGGCGGTGCTGCCGATTGTACCGGCTACCGCGCGGCTCAGGATCGCTGCGGTTCCGATATCCTCGGCAAAGCTCAAATAACGGAATATTTCCCCGAATCCGGGCATTTCTTTGTCCAGCAGCGACTTGACCGCCTCGTAGGTGGTGTCGCGGGGAGCAATGCCGGTGCCGCCCGTAAGCAGCACGGCCTCGATGCCGCTATCTCCTGCACATTCGTGAATAAGTTCGCGGATATCGTCATAATCATCCTTGACAATGATCCGCCCGGCAATCTTATAGCCAGATTCTTCCAGCAGCGTCTCAATAAGGCTGCCGCCTTTATCCGTATCCATCGTCCGGGTGTCGGAAACCGTAATAATATAGCAATTGACCGAATCCGGGGCTTCCTTGCGGTGCTGTTCGACTGAATTCATAGGTCTTCTTCACTCCTTGCCGCAAATTTACATGATTCGCATACGCCACTATCATAGGGGAAAGAGATGCCAGCTTGCAAGAAAAGAGAAAGTGGGAAGCTGTGAGCGTTTACTTGGAAAGCGTATACATTATTTTGCTGAGGTTGCTTCGCCGGTAAGGAATGTAGTACACTCGCTTACAGAACAGATACATTGGGAGAGAATGAGATATGGATAGAACCATTCCTGTATATATACTGTCAGGCTTTCTTGGCAGCGGCAAAACAACTCTGCTGTACCGATTGCTGGAGTATTGGAAAGATCAAGACCTGCGTCCGGCCGTTGTCATGAACGAGCTCGGAGAGGTCAACTTCGACGGCATGATGGTCGATAAATCGGTGCCGATGGCGGAACTGCTCGGTGGCTGCATCTGCTGCTCCGCAAGCGCGGATCTCAGTATGGAGCTTAATACCCTGGTGAAAAAAGAGTCGCCGGATGTCATCGTCATTGAAGCGACGGGAGCGGCCAATCCTCTAGATATCATTGATAATGTGACGGAAACCTCGCTCTATAGCAACGTCGAATTAAAGGGCCTGATCACCGTAGTTGACGCCGCCCATCTGCTTCAGCTGCACAGAGAGCAGAAAGGGGCCTCATACCGGCTGATGCAGGAGCAAATCCGCAGCGCTTCCGTGCTGATTCTGAACAAAACGGACCGCGTGTCCCCGGAAGAAGCGGAGGAAGTAAACGGGGTTCTGCGCAAATGGAATGCGTTCGCGGAGATTATTCCGGCGGTACGATGCGAGGTGGAACCGGAAAGTCTGATCGACCGCACGGATAACACAGCTTTTACGGAAATCTCGGAGCATGCGCCGGAAACGGATTCCTTGGCTTCGATTTCAGGCGAGGGCTTGACGGAGGCAGGGGAGAAGAATGCCGTTGATCCCAAACGGGCTGCACATGATCATGTGATGGCATATACGCACTTTTTTAAGAATCCGATTAACAGTGTGGAATTTGAAGCCTTTATCAAAGAACTGCCCGGGGACGTATACAGGGCGAAGGGTGTGCTTACCTTTAATGATACTTCGGGGCGCTTTCTGTTCCAGTACGCGTACCGGGAGTCGGACTTTCTAAAGATTAACCCGCAGGGAGAGGTCACGGACGTGGCTGTATTTATCGGGGAGCACTTCTCGTCAGGGGATCTGCGGAAGAAACTGCTGAAGCTGGAAGGACGGGGATTTACCCTGCCAGGGACCATAAAACGGGGCTTGTAGCTTCAGGGAATCTGGGACTGTATGCCAAGCCGGGAAGCAGCGTGAAGGGGGCGGAGGATGGCATTTGCCGATTCGTCCCTGCAGCCAAATAAGCGAAGCTGTTGCTGTATTGGCTTGAAAATGTTCGTAAGCAATCACAACGCAGTAGAGTAACGGGCCAGCTTTTGCGGAAAGCTGGCTTTTATATGTCATGAGCCATAAGAATATCTTAAAAGGAAGCGTAGAAGGAAGAGGGTATTAACAAGAGCCCGGCGAATTGTTAGAATGTAGAAAGCAGAGGTTTACATCCATACATAGACGTCAGATAATTATTTAACAACAACGCTACATAATGACGGAGGGCAGATGAAGGAGGACACACAATTACCGCAAAGTGAACATTCCAAAGAGCTGTTCGCCTATTTTGGACTGGCCGTCTATTACTGCCAGGCATTGGAGCAGCAACTTACCAACCTGCTCCTGCTGACGAAGCTTTCCCAGGGGACCTTACCGTCCGAGGCGGAGCTTACGGATTTATATCAACGTAAACTCGGCAATTCACTTGGTCAGCTCATTAAAGAGATACAGCATCATTTTCCTTTCTCGGAGGAAGAGACGACGCAGCTGCATCATGTCTGGAAGCAGAGAAATTATATTGTTCACGATTATTTCAAGGAACGAATCCAGGACACGTTTACTCCTGCCGGCAGGACCCGCATAATCAGGGAACTGAAGCGGTTCAAGAATAAAGCCAGCGCCTTGGAGCTGAAGCTGCAGGGTTATTGTTCGGAGCTGTACATAAAGCTGGGGCTGGAAGGCAAACTGGATGACGAAGATTTAATTGGCGGCGATTCTTCCGCCGAATTGAAGCGGCCCAATCGCTAAAGCCAGTGAATATTAACTGGACATTGAGCCTCTGACTGGCAGGAATGCCGGCAGAGGCTTTATTCATTCCATTCTTCAATGCCGCTCTGGGCCGCCACAGGGGGCGCCGCCGTTATTCTGATTGCACCTAAGGAGAGGGCAAGCGAGGAAACCGCGGATTTCGCTGCCTCCAGCAAGCCGGATATATGAGGACCCTCTTCGGCTTCCCACCACCAGTTCCGGATGATAAGATCACCGGACGTTCTGTCCAGAACCGGCTCGAATCTGGCGGCAAAACGGTCATTATAGAGCAGCGGCAGCACGTAGTAACCATAAGTGCGTTCCTCAGCGGGCTTGTACACCTCCCACCGGTACTGAAAGCCGAACAGCTGACGAATAAGCTCTCTGTCCCAGATTAAATTGTCGAGAGGGGCCAAAGCCGTGGCATAATGTCCGGTTTCGAATGGATTATCGCCGGGCCTGCCGTTCAGAATCGTTTCCAGATCAGAGGCGTCGGAGGTTCGAACATAAAGCGGCGGCTTGATGCCTTCCACCCTCACTTCCCTGATGGAATCGGCAAGCAGCAGCCGCCGGATTGCGGCGGCGCGCTCCCCGCTCTTGAGACCGCTTATTCCCAGCCAGCCATCGCCGGACCTGTTCCACAGCAGGCCGATTGCTCCAATTCTCCGCAGCACATACCAGTCATGGTACGATTCTTCCGCCCTGTTAGGCTCCGGTTCGGCAAGAAGATCTTCCGGCAGCAGCTTTGCCGTAAAATCATAATAGCGGCGGGTGTGAACCCGGTGATGGATGGACAGCTCTCCCCAATAATACATGCTCTCCAGCGCCGCGCGGGACAGCCTGGCGGGAGCCCAGGCCCAGTCCACTTTGTCTTTAAAGTCCAAATCGAGCGAGGAGAGCGGACCGCGCGCCGCAATCTCCGCGCGAACCTTGTGGACAAGCGCCATCACGGCTTCATTGGAGCCGTGCCGCTGGGCTGCGCGTTCCCTTAGTCTGCGAAAATATGGCCAATCTTCCGTGCAAAAGATCGACATGTTCTTGTCCCAGCCGTCGAGGAGCAGCCTGTCCTTATATAGCAGCTCTTGTGCCAACCCTGGCGTAAAGCCGGGGATGCGAGCTTGTAGCACAAGCTCGTGATTATGGCCGGTTATATTCAGGGGGTCGTACTGGATACAGTTGACATGTCGGATGTACTGGTACACGCTTGCTTTCCCGCCTGGCAGGCGGTATGGGCCGAGCCGTTGATGCTTTAGAAGAAAATGCGCAGCCTGGCGCTTGGATACGTCATAGCTTATCAAGAGCGAGTTCACTCCGTTCATTGGGTGATTATCCCATTATAACGAACAAGCGTTCCGTTTGCAATGAAAGAAAAAAGAGGGTGTCCCAAAATGATATGCTCCCCATATAGTAGACAGGTGAAATAATAAAACCTGTTACTGTATGGGGAGTATTTTTATGGAACAAAAGAAGTTTACGGCATTCGATAAATTGACGATCCTCCAAGAAATTAAACAGGGATTCCTTGGAGTGAAGGCTGCTGCTCGGAAGTTTGGAGTCACCAAGAACTCTATCGTGAAATGGCGGCGAAGGTATGAGTTGTACGGTTACGAGGGTCTGGAAGTCCGGACCCACAACCGAACGTATTCCGCTGAGCTTAAACTTCAAGCGGTGAAAGATTATTTGGAAGGGGCATTGTCGCAATATCAAATTATTGAGAAGTACCGGATTGCGAGCTGCACCCAACTCGCGAACTGGATTAAGAAGTATAATGGTCATAGCAACAGCTTTACAGCTGACTCAGGAGGAACTAAGGCTATGACCAAAGGACGTGCAACAACATGGCAGGAGAGGATCGACATTGTGCTGTACTGCCTTGCAAACGGACAAGATTACACGAAGGCGGCAAGCCATTTCCAGGTGTCTTACCAGCAAGTATACGGTTGGGTAAAGAAGTACCAAGTCGGTGGAGAGGAAGCCCTGCGGGACGGCAGAGGACGCACCAAGGCGCCGGAAGAGCTCACAGATGCCGATCGCTACAAACTCGCCATGAAGAAGCTAGAATATGAAAATGAACGGCTTCGTGCGGAGAATGCTTTCCTAAAAAAGTTAGAGGAACTCGAAAGGAGGGGACATTAAGTTCCGTTCGTCAGGAGAACCTCTACCTGGCCATTCAGGCTGTACAGCAAGAGGAATCCTGCTCCATCCGGCTTTTATGTGCCATCGCAGGGATAGCACGGTCCAGTTACTACAAATGGCTGAATCGCAAACCCAGTGGCCGAGAGGCTGAAAATGAGAAACTCACACAGTCCATGCTCCACTTGTACGAGAAGGTAGAACGGACTTTTGGGTACCGTCAATTAACCCTGCATTTGCGAAGACAGATGGACAAACCGCTTAACGCAAAGCGAGTGTACCGTCTCATGAGACTCCAAGGCATCCAGTCCGTCATCCGCAGAAAGAGAAAGAAGTATGCAAACTCCACACCTCAGCAGGTCGCAGAGAATGTGCTGAACCGTAACTTCAAGGCAGACGCTCCAAACCAAAAATGGGTCACGGATGTCACAGAATTCAAATACGGGAACGGGAAAAAGGCGTATTTAAGCGCCATATTAGACCTGCACGATAAGTCGATTGTTTCCTACGTGCTGGGCCATTCCAATAATAATCCGCTGGTCTTTGAGACGTTGGAGTCTGCCTTACAGGCCACGCCAGAGAGCCATCCACTACTCCACAGCGACCGTGGGTTTCAGTATACCTCTTTGGACTTTAAGAAGATGCTAGACAAAGCGGAAATGAAACAAAGTATGTCCCGAGTGGGCTGCTGTATCGATAACGGACCGATGGAATCCTTCTGGGGGACATTGAAATGCGAGAAGTACTATCTGCATACCTACCGAACCTTTGAAGAACTCCGAAAGGACATTGATGACTACATTCACTTTTACAATAACGAGCGGTTACAGGCAAAATTAAACGGCCTCAGTCCTATGGAATTCAGGACCAAGGCCGCTTAATACACTTTTATTATTTGTACTGTCTACTTGACGGGGTGCAGTTCAAAAGCCATGCAATGGCTGCTTGGGACACCCCTTGTTTTGGAGTAGTATCAACTTGAGCACTCGGTATGGACGCTGCGCGAACGGATCGTTGTTCCAATCGCTGTTGTGTCCGGATTTTTTGAATCTCTCTTTGCAGTTAAAATCCGGACACAAAGGCGACCGCTGCCGCTTTTCCACAATCGCTCCGTCCTCTCCGCTGCTCGTAACGAAATCTTCTACGATATCAAACACAAAAGAAGCCTTTCCTTGGTAAAATGGAAGTGACGAGCAACCATTACAAGGAGGGCTTCTTTTGTACATTCAATATACCATGGATCAACTTTATCTGCCAATGGACCTAGAGGAGGACATTCCCCAAAACCACCTCGTTCGTGTCGTCAACGACATGGTGAACCGCATCAACGACAAGATCTTTGCAGCCGCTTACCCGGGTGGAGGCCGCCATAGCTACCACCCCAAAATGCTCACCAAAATCATCCTCTACGCCTACACCCAGCGGATCTACTCTTCCCGTCAAATCGCCAAGGCCGTACGGGAAACCATTCCGTTCATGTGGCTGGCCGGACGCCAGCGCCCGGACTTCCGCACCATTAACCGGTTCCGCAGCGAGCGAATGAAAGACGTACTGGAATCCCTGTTTACCGCCCTGCTGGAACTCTTAACCCAGGGCGGCTATGTCAAACTGGATCACTATTTTGTGGACGGCACCAAGATTGAGGCGAATGCGAACCGGTATACGTTTGTCTGGCGCAAAGCGGTGGTTCGGTACAAAATGAAGCTGCAGGAGAAGGTGCGGGTACTGTTCCAGACGATTGAAGTGCAGGAACAGCAAGAGAATCTGGCCCATGAAGATGCAGATTTGGCGGAGCTTGGGGAATCCGCTTCACTAAGCAGCGAAGCGATGGAACAGACCTTACGGAAGCTGGAAACCCAGCTGAACGAGCAGCCGAAAGATAAGCCGCTAAAGAAAGCGGTCCGCTTGCTGAAGAAAGATTACCTGCCGCGCATGCAGCGCTACGAGCGGCAGGAAGAAACTTGCGGAGAGCGAAATAGCTACAGCAAAACCGACCCGGACGCCACGTTTATGCGGATGAAGGAAGACCACATGAAGAACGGCCAGCTGAAGCCGGGATACAATGTGCAGGCGGGAACGGAAAACCAGTTCATTGTAGGCTACAGCGTGCACCAACGGCCGACCGATACTCGCTGCCTGATTCCCCACTTGAAGCAACTGCAGAGGAGGCTGGGCCAACTGCCAAAAACCGTCGTTGCTGATGCGGGCTACGGCGGAGAGGAGAATTACGCCTATCTCGAAAAGGAAAACTGCGAAGCGCTAGTAAAATACAATACGTTCCACCGGGAAACAAGCAAGTCCTGGAAAACCGATCCCGGGAAGCTGGAAAACTGGACATATGACGAAGAGAACGACCAGTGGATTTGCCGAAATGGGCGAAAGCTGGGTTTTGTGCGGGAAAGCCGGAGCCAATTAGACAGCGGTTATGAAGTGAAGCTGCGAGTGTACCGGAGTGAAAACTGTGAAGATTGCCCCCTAAAGAGTGGCTGTACCAAGGCGAAAGGCAACCGGGAAATTCGAGTAAGCATGACGTACCTGCGGTACAAGGAGCAGGCGCGGGAGAAACTGCGGAGTGAGGAAGGCCGGACTCTTTCCGCCCGGCGAATGGCGGAAGTGGAAAGTGTATTTGGGCAATTGAAGAACAACCGGGGATTCCGGCGGTTCCTGCTTCGAGGGCTTGGGAAAGTAAGCCTAGAGGTCGGGTGGCTTTCGCTCGCCCACAATCTGATGAAGAAATATGCGGTGGACCAAAATGCCAAACCGGCCGGCCAAGGATGAACCCCTTGACCGGCCGGTTTGCTGTTTTTTCAACATTTGGTTGTCCCCCAAGCTTTAAAATCCTGCTTTGGGACAGCCCCTTCCGGCAGCGAAGCCAAAGATCCTAACTTTGCGAATGCGCCGACTGCATTGCGGCCGGAACCTTTACAGCCGGATCAGGCTTGGATGCTTGGGCAGTATCCGTACTCTGGGCGGCGGAGCCGACCTGAAGCTGATACATGCGGTAGTAGCGGCCGCCAAGCGCCATCAGCTCATCGTGGCTGCCCCGCTCGACGATTTCGCCCCGGTGCAGGACGAGAATCTGGTCTGCGCTGCGGATGGTCGACAGGCGGTGGGCGATGATAAATGTGGTCCGGCCCTTTTTAAGAACCTCCAGAGCCTGCTGGATAAGGCTCTCCGTCTCCGTATCGATATTGGAAGTGGCCTCATCAAGAATCAGGATCGCCGGATCGAAGGCAAGCGCGCGGGCGAACGAGATTAGCTGACGCTGTCCGGCCGATAGCGTGCTGCCTTTTTCCACTACCGGTTCGTCGAAACCTTGCGGCAGATGGGCCAGCAGCCGGTCCGCGCCGACTTCTCTAAGCGCCCATTCGACTTTTTCCCTCTTAATGCTCTTATCTCCTAGGCTGACGTTGGAAGCGATCGTCCCGGTGAACAGATAAGGGTCCTGAAGGACGATGCCCATATGCTTCCGCAGCCACTGCTTCGGAATATCCGTCGTTTTTTGACCGTCAATGGAGATGGAGCCGCGCTGCGGATCGTAGAAACGGAACAGCAGGTTGATGATCGAGCTTTTGCCTGAGCCGGTATGGCCCACAAGGGCGACCGTCTCGCCGGAGCGTGCCGTGAGCGAAATGTCGCGCAGGACGAAGTCTTTTTTATAGGCAAAGGAGACATCCTCGAACACCACATTCCCTTTGTACCGGGGCATTTCTCCGTCAGTCACGTCTTCCCCGAGCTCATCCATAAGCTTGAAGACGCGGCCTGCCGACACCATTGAGGTATCGAGATTTGCAAGCTGATTGACCATTCCGATAATGGGCTGGAACATCCGTCCCAGCACGTCGACGAAAGCGTAGAGCACGCCGAGCGAGATGATCGTCCCGCCGCCAAGGCTGCCAAAGCCGAAATACCAGAGCACGAGCGCAAAGGAAAGACTGCGCAGCGCACCGACCAGATTATGCGAGGTCAGCGAATTGAGATTAAGCATTTTGTTCTGGTACTTCAAGTAGTCTTCGTTGAGCGCTTCGAATTCGTCCAGCCGCTGCTTCTGGCGGCGAAAGATGCGGATAATGGGCATCCCCTGAATCGATTCGTTGATAATGGCGTTAATCTCGCTAAGGCGCGAGCGGATGATTGTGTTGTATTTGGTTGCGATTTTGCGGTACAGGATGACCCAGATCACGATGACCGGGACGATGAACAGGCTGGCCAGCCCGAGCCGGACATCCAGCAGGAACAAGGCGGTATACACGCCGATAATATTGATGATCCCGGTGGCGAAGTTCGACAAGACGGCAATGAACAGCTCCTTGATTGCTTCGGTATCGTTGGTTACCCGGGATACTACCTTGCCCGCAGGCAGGTTATCGAAGAAGTAGACCGGCAGCCGCTGGATATGCGCATATACATCTGTTCTCAGCTTGCGGACGACCTGGTTGGCCGACGATTGCAGCCAGTAGGTCTTGCCGAATTCGGCGAAGATCGAGATCACCAGAAACAGCCCGAACAATGCGACGAGCTTATAAATGCCGGGAAGTTCCGGGTTGTAAAAAGCGAATACATCTTGGGTGGCAAGCTGTACGGCCGGATAGCTGACTCTCTCGCCGCCGCGGTCGATTATGACTTGACCGTCTTCATAGCTGCGCTTCCCGTTAATCGCTTCAACGGGCTGGCTGATGAAATAGAAGCTTCGTCCAATCTGGAGCAGGCGAACCTCGCGGCCCTTGGACTCCCCCGGTTCAAACCGGTCGCCGCGCTTGAAATATTCATTATTGTACCGGACGGCGTTGCCAGGCGAATGGGTTGCAAAATAAGGTCTCTCAATGGCAAGCATATGGTTATCAATCATGCTTCTGGCTATAAAAGGGCCCGCCAGCTCCGCTGCGACTCCGATGGAGAGCAGGAGGAGCGCCGCGATGAAGGTTGTCTTCGCATGCAGCGCATACTGCAGCAGGCGTCTGCCCGTACTTTGTTTCAAAATGGATGGCACCTCCCTGGTGAATGGTTTAGTTCAGATTATTCTCCACCTGCTGGCGTTCGTATTGTTCCCGGTACCAGCCGCCCAGTTCCAGCAATTCCTTGTGCGTTCCGCGCTCGGTAATCACTCCGCCATCCAGAACAACGATCTGGTCGGCATGCTCGACGGCGGACAGGCGGTGGGTGGAGATCAAGGTCGTCTTTCCGGCTCTTCGGGACCGGATGTTGTCGACAATCCGGGCTTCGGTCCGGGCGTCCACCGCCGACAGCGCGTCGTCGAGGATCAGGATTTCCGGCTCGGCGATAAAAGCGCGGGAGAGTGATACCCGCTGCTTCTGACCTCCGGAAAGAGAGACGCCGCGTTCTCCGACAAGCGTATCCAGTCCGCTTTCCAGCGTATCCAGATCGCTGAGGAAGGCGGCGGTGGAGACCGCCTCCAGAATTTTGTCGTCGCTTGCGCGCTCGAGTCCGAACTGGATGTTCTCGCGCACGGTTTTGGAGAACAGAATTTGTTCCTGCGGCACATAGCCCATCCAGCTGTGCAAACGATCTAGCGCAATGTCCTCAATCGGAACACCCGAAATGCGGATGCTGCCGGTTCCGGTAGGATATTCATGCAGCAGCTGCTTGAGCAGCGTCGATTTGCCGCTGCCGGTGCGGCCGACAACGCCGAGCGTCTCGCCTTTGGCCAGCGACAGATTGATACCGCTCAAATTATCAATGGGTGACGCAGGGTAGCGAAACGTCACATTGTTAAATTCAATTCCATCTGGCCCGGATACTCTGGCCGGATGAGCCGGGTCCTGTACATCCGGGACGGAATTCAGCGTCTCATCGATTCGTTCGAGCGAAGCGCCGCCGCGCTGCATAATATTGATCAGCTCGCCGATGGCGAACATCGGCCAGACCATCATGCCAAGATACATATTGAACGATACGAGGTCGCCCAGCGTGATCTCATTTCGGAAGACGAGGTAGATTCCAAACGTCAGACCGATGATATAACTCAGGCCCACGCAGAACCGGATGGTCGGTTCAAAAAAGGAGTCCACCCGCGCAACAGCCATATTTTTACGGTATACATCATCCGTGATTTCCCCGAATCGCTTCTCATCCAACCGTTCCTGCACATAGGCGCGGATCACGCGCACGCCGGATACGGATTCCAGCACCTGATCGTTCATATCGCCGAAGGCGTCCTGCGCCAGACTATAGCGGTCATGGATGGCTTTGCCGTAGATCACCATTGCCACCGCAATCAGCGGGAGGGGCAGCACGGCGGCCAGCGTCAGCTTCCAGCTCACCAGAAAGCCCATGGCAAGGAGTACGACGGAGAAAAAAACGGTGGAGTCGACCAGTGTCAGCATCCCAAAGCCTGCGGTTACGGATACCGCCCGGATGTCATTGGTGGCTCGGGCCATCAGGTCTCCGGTGCGGTTTCGCTCGAAGAAAGAGGGCGTCATCGTAAGCAGATGGGTCATAAACCGGGAACGCAGCAGGCGTTCAACCAGATTCGATCCTCCGAACAGGCTGCGCATCCATATGTAAGTAATCCAGTAGATGATCAGGAGCAGAGCAAGAATCATTACAATGTACTTAATGAGCGAACCTGCCGTAATAGAACCGTGTACGATTTCGTCAATGGCGTTACCCAGGAGACGCGGAGGCAGAAGTTCAATGACGCCGGCAATGATCAGCACGAACAAGCCGATCGTATAGCGTCTTTTCTCCCGGCGGAAGAACCAGCCGAGATCTTTTAATACGGAAAACATGAAATCCCTTCCTTTCGATTAGGTGTGGTGTCGGCATTAAGACCCAAGGTTAAGCGGGATTAACGTTCGGTGAAGAGCAAAAAAGGCATACCATCCGTTAACGGACGATATGCCTGGTTTCTCAAACGTATCATGCGCACGGTGCATGACAGCACCGGCCAGTAAAATGTTCGGCTTCCCGAAAAGTAAAGCGGCTAGAACGCGCGCTTCCGGGAAAGATTCACCTGCAGGGCTGCTTCGGTATTCTGTTGGATAAGGCTGCCGACAATAGTGTAATGAATATCCATGAATGTAAACACCGAGATCACCCTTTCGTTAAAAATTTGGTAATGATTAGAAGACGTTTCGCTCATGTCGAGTTTATCACCGGTCCTGCAAAATTGTCAAACAGGTTTTTGATTAAAATTATTTTCGTTTGGATTGCGGCATTCCGCTTGTGGTTGGAATAGAGCCTGGGATTAGGGTATGATAAATGTAATAGACAAAGGAGTTGAGAGCTTTATGAGCATTACTGTCAGTCCTGAAGCCGCCTCCTGGTTCAAGCGGGAGCTTGGTTTAACGGACGGCGACTGTGTCCGCCTGTTCCCAAGATACAGCTCCGGCGGCGGGCTTCATCCCGGATTTTCGCTCGGCATTGCCGTGGAGCCGCCGGGACGTCCGGGACTTCAAGCTTCCCGGGAGGGCATCGTTTTTTACATGGAGGAGCAGGATTTATGGTATATGGAAGGGTACGTACTGTCGATCATCCACTCGCCGGAAGAAGATGATATCGAGTACTGGTATGACCCTGAGGCTAGCGGTGAGAAAGTGCCGGAAGCCGCCGCCGGCGCAAATAAGTGATAAACAAATGGAGCCCTTGCCATCGGTAAGGGCTCCATTTTTGCGGTTAACGACTGCTGTGAGGGAGGGCGGTCAATGGGACCGGCGGAAGGTTTCTTCTTCCATGGCGAATTCAAAATCGTCGATATCGTATACCATTACGGGGATGCCTCCGTCGATAATCCGATGGATCAGCTCGACCTGGTCGGTTAAGATCGGAATCTTCGCACGCTGTGAGGTCAGCAAAAGCTCGGTCTCGATCGGGTCGTAGGTTTCGCCGTAACTGGCATTGTCCACACTGTTGATGACGGTTATTTGTGCCCGCTCGCCGAGCAGGATGGCCGGACTCTTAGCCCATGGAACGTTCAGACAGCGGCGGATCTTTTTCTGGTTAAGCGGCTGCTCGAAATAGGCGATTAGTTCACCGATCTTAGCCTTGACGTGCTGATCGTCATCGGGAATGTTCATCAGCGGCTCGTCGCTATCCCGGAGCTCGTACAGTTCGAGTATCGTAGTATACGGAACGATATATTCTACCGGTCTGTTCGGTACCAGCAGTTGGCCGTAAATGGCCATCATAACGGCTTCAGTCACAAATTGTCTTGACATCATTATCCTCCTGAAGTTCGGGTACTGCTATAATCCTTGGAAAGGATTTAAAAATATCAAAACACTGTACGGAACAAAAGTCAATAAGCGCACTACCGGGAGAACTGCGTACGGACTGCCAAGAATAGACAACAGAGGTAGAATCCGCTTGACCAAGCTGGTATCTATCCTCTGTGCGCATGCATGCTCAAATTCTTCCGATGATGAGCGACAGGATGCCTGCGGCGATGAGCGGGCCGACCGGAACGCCTTTGAAGAGGGCGACTCCGATAACGGTTCCGATCAAGAGACCGGCGACAATCGTCGGCTGGCTGCCGATCAGGACCGCTCCCCGGCCGCCAAGATAAGCGACAAGTATGCCTATAGCGATGGCCGTCAGCGATTTCCAGTGGAGAAATGCCTGCCCCACGGTTTGCAGCGAGATTCGTCCGCTTGCCAGCGGGGTCATAACGCCGATCAGGAGGATGATGATACCGACCGTCAGTCCATACTTTTCAAGCCACGGAAAAGCTTGATGGAGGCCAAGCAGCCGTACCAGAAGCAGCGCCACCATAGCGATAGTCACGGTTGAGTTGCTGCTGATGACGCCGAGTCCGGCCAGCCCCAGGAGAAGCAGGGAAGTGTAGTCCATCTTCAGTTCCGCTCCTTGTCTTCATTCAGGCGTTTCGCTGCCGCATGCACCGCGATCAGCGCCCCGTGCCGTCGTCCCGTCTCTATGAAAATCTCGTTGGCGTTGCGGCCGGAGGCGATAACGCCTGCCACATAGACGCCCGGAATGTTCGTCTCCATCGTTGCCGGATCAAATACGGGCTTATCCATATCGTCGTCCATCAAGACGCCGATGGAGGACATCAGTGCACGGTCCGGTCTGAAGCCGGTCATCGCCAGAACGAAATCATTGTCCAGCGCGTAAGCTTCGCCCCGGGAACCGGAGGATACGACAACCGTGTCCGGTTTAATTTCGGTAACTCTGGACGAAAGATGAAGCCGGATCTTTTCCTTTTGCACCATGCTTTCAAAGATTGGGCGCACCCAAGGCTTGATATTGCCGGAGATGCTGTCTCCGCGGTAGATCATATCGACCTCGGCCCCGGCCCGAATCAGCTCAAGAGCCGCGTCCACGGCCGAATTGCTGCCGCCGATAATCGCAACCCTCATGCCGGTGTATGGGTGCGCCTCCCTGAAGTAGTGGGTCACCTTCGGCAAATCCTCGCCGGGAATGCCGATCCAGTTCGGCTGGTCGAAGTATCCGGTGGAGATGACGACAGAGCCCGCCCGCCGTGTCTTCCGTTCACCGCGCTTGTTCACTGTGGCGACGCCGAAGGTTCCGTCCTCCAGCCGCTCAATCCCCGTCGCTTCCTCATAGGCGGCAATTTCCAGTCCATATAGCTCGGCAGCCTTGCGGTAGTAGACGAGCGCCTCGTGGCGGAACGGCTTCTCGTTCGGCGTCGTAAAGGGAACATCGCCGATTTCCAGCAGCTCCGGAGTGCTGAAAAATTGCATATGGGTCGGATACAGAAAGATGGAGTGGACAATAAAGTTCTTCTCCACAATGATCGTTGACAGGCCCTGCCTGCGGCATTCAATGGCAGTGGACAGGCCGCAGGGCCCGGCGCCAATGATAATGACATCATGCATACAGCGGATTCCCTCCTGTTTATTTTTTCTCGTATATTCTTCGTCCGTTTGGAACGTGCAAACTACATCCTACCGCAATTTGCACGGTTTTTCCAGGGCAGGGCGCGCCGACGAATTTTCCGTTTGCATTAACAGTATCGTCCACTATATAATTAGATATATATCTAATGTGTTTTTGTTAAGAGGAGAGTGTCTTTGATGCAACTGGACAAAATCGTAGGATATCACAAAGCCCTCGCCGATCCCACACGCCTTCGCATGCTCCTGCTCCTGTCGAATGGGGAAATGCATGGCCAGGCGCTGGCGGAGAAGCTGAACCTGTCGCAGCCGACGGTGACGCATCATGCGGCCAAGCTGCGCGCGGCAGCGCTCATTAAGGAACGCCGCGAGAAGAATACCGTCTATTTCACGCTGAATCCGGAATTTATCCGGAAGGGCGGGGAGGCGTCGCTGCAGTTTATTTTTGATAAAGGGGCGGATGAAATGGAAGAGGAGAGCAAGGAACAGAAGCTGAAGGAGTCGGTGCTCCGCAATTTCTTCGCCAAGGACGGCCGTTTGCGGCAAATTCCGGCGCAGTACAAGAAGAAGCTGATTGCCCTGCAGCATATTGTCGAACAGTTGAAGCCAGGCGTTGTCTACAGTGAAAAAGAAATCAACACTTTCATCAAGCAGTATCATGACGATTGCGCCACGATTCGCCGCGAGTTCATCATGCATCAGTTCATGTACAGGGAAAATGACAAATATGAATTGAATCCCCGGGAAATGTGGACGAAATGGGAATCTGTCAAATAAAGTTCTTATTAATCTTACATTTCTGTGACGGTTCAATTTTGAATTGATTAAAATTTGCAGAATCGAATAAAATGGAATTGTAAGCGCTATCTATGAAAAGCCAGAAAGGAGTCTTTCGATATGCTTTTTAAAAAGTTTAAGAAAGAAGCCGCCCCCCGCCAAGTTACCGTAACTCTACAACAAGTCAAACAGGCTGTGCGTCAATTCGAAAAGGATATGCCCGGCGATATCAATCGGACTGTGTTGATGCGGGAAGACAAAAGCATCGATTTGTCCCGGCTGGCCCGTTATTTGGGTGGAAGGTCCGAGCAGAAGTTCTATTTGTCGAGAGAAACGTTTGAGATCTTTGAAGAAAAGGATAAAGAGATTCCCTATTTTCTTGATATGGTGCAGTCGGCGGTTGACAATTATATCAGCGATACGGGCAAGCTGCCTCTGCTTGAAGAATCGGACCTTCCTGAAGTTCACTATCATTTGCTGGCAAGCCAGAGGTATTTGAAGGAAATGCCGCCTTTTCCGC
Organism: Paenibacillus durus ATCC 35681; assembly: GCF_000993825.1. Taxonomy (NCBI): domain Bacteria; kingdom Bacillati; phylum Bacillota; class Bacilli; order Caryophanales; family Paenibacillaceae; genus Paenibacillus; species Paenibacillus durus. Next base: position 2,493,183 of record NZ_CP011114.1, on the reverse strand, counting down.
TGTATATTACCGAAGAGGAATTAATGCTGACCCACCGTCCTGAGCATTTCGGGTAAGCGGTTCCGCGCGCTTTGTGTGAGCTTGAATGTTTAAGGAATTCAAGTCATCTTCTTGCAGGGCTTTGACGGTCATGTTAACCTTTGATCCTGCAGCCGCTCCAGCCGCTGTTTCGATTCCTTATCGCTTGCCAGATGAACGGTAATCGTCGCATTCGGCAGTTCCTCGGATTGAAAGGAAAGATAACTTAGGCGAATATCGCCGGCGACGGGATGGTGGATCAGCTTTTTGCCCTCCGGCGTTCCTGCAATCGTCTGTTCATTCCACCAGTTCGCAAATTTTTCGCTATGCGTATGCAATTTATTAATTAATTCCGTCCGTTCCGGATTCTCAGGCAGCTGGCTATGGGCCATTCTCAATTGGCTCACACGCAGTTTGGCATGTCCTTCCCAGTTGTCCAGCAGCTTTTGCATATACGGGTCCATGAACGCGCGCCAGATTGAATTGCGCTGCAGCTTGGACATTGCGGAGTAATCTCCGAATACCGACTGAGCGGCCCGATTCCAGGCGATAATATTCCACTCGTGGTCGGAAATATAAGCGGGATAAGGATTTTGCAAATCGAGAAACTGCTGCATCCCGGTGCTGACCTTAAAAGAATCGGGCGTTTCATCAGGCAGCCGCTGCGCCCCCAGTGTATACAAATATTCCCGTTCCTTTCGATTGAGCTGAAGCGCATTGCTTAATGCAAGTAATACCTCGGCGGAAGGGCGCACGGGCCTGCCCTGCTCCAAACGAACGTACCAATCATTGCTTAGACCGGCCAATTCCGCAACTTCCTCCCGCCGTAACCCCTCTACCCGCCGCCTGCTTCCAGGGGGCAGACCAACCTCCTCCGGGGTAAGCGAAGCGCGTTTTTTTCTTAAAAAAAGTCCCAGTTCCAGATGCTTGTCTTGAGTCACGACGGCGAAGCCAGCCCCTTTCTCTTGCATAGGATTCTTAATCCTAGGATCATGCGTCTCTTCATGCCTTACAGCGATGATTATACACTGTATCGTATTAAGAAGAGAGGATGATTCGTCATGGAATCCGCTGCTAAGCTTAAAGTTTTCCCCGTCACTCTGCAATGGCTGCTTACCGTAGTGTGCGCGCTGGCTGTTGCCAATCTGTATTATGATCAGGTTCTGCTATCGGATATCGCCAAGAGTTATCATGTGCCTCAAAATGCATCCGGCTTGCTGTTTACAATGATGCAGGTAGGCTACACGCTCGGCTTATTATTTATCGTTCCGCTTGGAGACCGGTTTGACAGACGCAAGCTGATTGTTGCCAGTCTGCTTTTGTCGGCTTTTTGGCTTGCCGTTATGACAATCGCGCCTTCGTTCAGCCTTCTGCTTGCTGCCGGTTTGGGTCTTGGACTCAGCACAGTTGCGGCGCAGCTCATTATCCCGTACGTTTCTTCCAACATGGATTCGGAAAAAAAGGGGATGGTCACAGGCAGACTGTTGACCGGCGTCTTTCTCGGTGTGCTCGTAGGCCGTGTTGCCGGCGGGTGGATCGGACAGATATTCGATTGGCGGACTGTGCACTGGCTTGCGGCAGGTATTTTATTGCTGTTTGCCGGTTATGTGTTCGTGAAACTGCCGGAGGATTCGGCCAAGAAGCAAGAATCTTACAGCAAAATTATGCGGTCGATGATTCCCCTGCTAAGGGAGGAGCCGGTATTAAGAGAGACGGTTTTTTTCGGCGCGGCCGCTTTTGCCGCCTTTAATGTCTTTTGGGTTCCCCTGTCATTTATTCTGGATGGCGCACCTTATCATTTCGGGAACGGGGTCGCCGGAACCTTCGGGGTCATCGGGATCGCCGGCGCCTTGGCGGCGGGCTTCGCGGGACGGCTGTCGGACGGCATTCATGCACGCGGATGGAATGTGGCTGCGCTGCTGACGATGATGTTCTCCTTTGCATTGTTAGGCATGGGCTGGTATCATCTGTCAGTGCTCGTAGCCGTTACTTTTGTGCTAGATGTAGGCTCCCGCATGAACATGACTTTGAACCAAGGACGCATCAGCCGCCTGAATCCAGGGCATCACAGCCGACTGAATTCGCTCTATATGGTCGGATATTATCTCGGAGGCTCCTTCGGGTCATGGTTCGGGACCGCGGCCTATCATTACGGGCAGGTAAGCGGAATGATTGCTGCCGGATGCTTGCTGCTGGTCTTCCCGGTTGTTTATTTTCTTGCAAGTTTGAGACATCGCCGGCGCGTCCCGTTACATGCCAATGATTCTCTTCGGAAAATATGAGAATGCTCCGGATTTCTCCTTTTTGCGAAACGGCCTTTTCATAGAGTAAAGCGCCATAGTACAATGATTCCTGACAGCCCGCTTACGGGCAAAGACGTATACAGAATAACAAGGGGAATCAGGGTATGGAAACGGTACAGGCTTTGCTGTTTGATCTGGATAATACGCTCATGGACAGGGATTACACCTTTCGAAGCTTTAGCACGCAGTTCGTCGCCCATTTTCTGGGCCATTTGGGCCCGGACCGGCAGCTGGAAATTGTGGAAGATATCATTATCAGGGACGCCGACGGGTATCGGGACAAGGACGGCTTCTTTCGAGAGCTGAGCGAGGTTCTGCCTTGGCGGGAAGCCGTATCGGCTGAAGATATCCGCGCTTTCTACGATTTGAATTATTCCAGACACGGCGCACTGATGAAGCATGCGGTGGAGTCGCTCGGCTATCTTCAGGAGCGGGGTTATGCGATGGGGCTGTTAACGAACGGAAAAAGCGAGATCCAGCACGCAAAAATCGATTTGCTCGGGCTGCGCGGCCATTTCAAGAGCATTGTCATTTCCGGTGAAGCCGGAATCAGCAAGCCGGACCCTGCCATCTACCGGCTGGCGCTGGACAGGCTGGGATACGATTCGCAAGAGACCGTGTTCATTGGGGATCATCCCGTGAACGATATATGGGGGGCGGGACGCGCCGGTATGAGGGGCGTTTGGCTGCGCCGCAACCATCCGTGGGACGACAAGCTGGATGTGCAGCCCTGGAAGACGATCGATGAGCTTCACGAGCTGCGGAGCATTTTATAGTTGGATGGATTTAGGGTTGACAGAGGGCTGTCTTCTTGTTTATGATTGCACCATAAATTACCGGAAGGAGAGGATGTATTATGACAGTTTATACGGCTTGGGTCTTGTCGGTTGTTACTGCTCAGGATACGTGTCTTCCGGGAACAGGCTGTGAGCGTGGAATAGACGCCGCAGCATAAGCGCGCATATTTCGTATGCCATTAGCGCCGCCGGGGACCGTATCGGTTCCGGCGGCTTTTTTGCGTATAGCGGCAGACTCCAGAAGTCTGTCCGCATATGCGCGCGCGCAAGCGACCAGGCGTCCAGAGGGCACCGCCGCAGCGCACGCCAGGTTAGGCAGGGCAAGCTGTCTCTGTTGCAAAGAGACTGCTTGCCTGTCACCGCCCGCCGGAACGTACTTGCTCCGGCGGGCTTTTTTGCGTCCAAAACGCACTATGTTCAAGGCATGCGGCGCGGTTCCCGGCAGAGAAATGAAGGAATCTGCAAGAAGAAAAATAAATGAGTGGAGGTATCGCATGACGATACGGCAATACGGATGGAATGAATATTGGATCAATCAATGGGGCGGCATGGCAGGGCAAGAAGCGGCCGGAGAGTCTCTTACTCCCGGGCGGGTTGTCGGGGATTTCGGAAGCAAGTACCGGATATTGACGGAAGATGGAGAACGTTGGGGAGAGCTATCGGGCAGGCTGCGGCACTCGCTGGAGGCTTCCGGCGATTACCCCGCGATCGGCGACTGGACCGCGGTCAAGATAGCGGAGGGCGGGCAGGTAATCATCCATGGCGTGCTTCCCCGCCGCAGCATGATATCTCGAAAGGCGGCTGGAACGCAGCCGAAAGAGCAAATTGTAGCCGCCAATGTGGACACCCTGTTTCTGGTCAGCGCGCTCAATGATGATTATAATCTCCGGCGGATGGAAAGATATCTCATTATGGCCTGGAATAGCGGCGCGTCACCGGTTATTCTGCTGACCAAAGCGGATTTATGCGATGATCCGGGAGCTAATATCGCAGAGATGGAAATGGCAGCCCCGGGAGTTCCCGTGCATGCGGTCAGCGCGCTTACGGACTCCGGACGCGATGCTTTGCTGCCTTATATCGGCGAAGGACGGACAATCGCCCTGACCGGGTCCTCGGGCTGCGGCAAGTCGACAATGGTCAACTGGCTCTGCGGCGCCGATCTTCAGCTGACCCAGGAAGTGAGGGAGGATGACAGCAGGGGAAGGCACACGACAACACGCCGTGAATTGTTTCTGCTGCCTGACGGCGGCGTGATCATCGACACTCCCGGAATGCGGGAGCTTCAGCTGTGGGAAGACGAAGGCGGGCTGGATCTCGCATTCGCCGATATTACGCAGCTCGCGGTGCGCTGCCGGTATGCGGACTGCCGGCATGAGCGGGAGGAGGGCTGTGCCGTTCTCGAGGCTGTAGACAGCGGCGAGCTTGAGGAGAAGCGGCTTCAGAGCTACCATAAAACTCAGCGGGAGCTTGTATATCAAGCCGCCAAGGAGGCCAAATCCAAACGGAAAGGCGGAGCTGGCTCCGGGCAGAAGGCGGCGTCCTCACGCTCCAGGAAATACGGCTGGCGGCGGGATCTGGAGGATTAAGGTCAATTTGTTTGGTACATTTAGGGGATAAAACGATGGATAAAAAAATATGTCGCATTATGTTCAAATTTTTTTGTGGAACGTATTTTAAAGTCTGGAGTTTGTCTCCCTCTACATATTTGAAGGGGAGCATTGTTTTAGCCGGGTGTTCATCAATATATAGGACATAGGCTGGATGCGCCGGTTATTTTTATACAAAAAATGGAATTTCCAAAGGGGTTAGACACGCGAAACAGCCCGTTTGAAAAGTAAATAGCCGGGTTATATAGGGGATACAAGGCGAAATAAAGGAGCGATTGACATGTCCATTGACCGTTTTATCATAAAAAAATTGGACAACTGTCACGAGCAGACGAGAATCAATTTGGTCAAGCTGTTTCAGCTTCGAATTCAAAAGGCGGAAAAGGCGGAGTACGACGGCAAGAAGACCGGATGATTCAGCTAAAAAGCCCAAAATAAAAGCATCTTCCTATCGGGAGATGCTCTTTTGCTGACGCGGAGGAGTGCCCTCCGCCAGCATTAATAGAGAGATAGTGCCAGAGTATCGTTCTCGCTGAAACTGTGCAAAATGGCCTCAGAGCCTTTAATTTCGATACTAATCAAAGTGCTTAGACATTTTTTGAGGGCATTTTTGCCTTTATTGATTTTGTGCTCCAGCGTGCTTGTCAGAATTCTGAGCACTTTTTGAGTCGGCTGCTTATTTTCCGTTGTAAAATACACGGGTACGAGCTTGTTCTGGAATGTAATCATCATTTTCATTAGAAATCACCTCGTTACAGTTATTTCATAATATGAATACTACCCGTTATTTCTTAATTTTACCTTAAAATTAGCTTATGATAACATAAAGATTGCTAGATATTCCCCGGAAACGAGAGGTTTAACGTCCCGAGTCCGGCAACCGGAAGGAAACGATTACAGTGAAAGTTGATGAGTCGAAGCAATTATCCCGCTTTCTAATGCCGGAAGACTTGGAGCAGCATCTAGAACAAGAACTGCTGGAGCTGCCGGAAGATACGGATCGGATCTGCCGTCTGCATTATACAAGCGGGGATACGGAGAATGATCTGCTCATATATGTACATATGGATAAAATAGTCGCTGTATGCCCGGAAACATCGAAGTCATTCAGTTATGATCTGAAGGATTGCGAAGGCAAGAAGGGGATGTGCGCCTTTTTTCTAGAAGGCATTTCACTCCCCGAACAAATCAGCGGAGAGAGCCCTGCCCTTCTGATGTCGAGAGATGAATATGATGAAATCAGGAGAATGTCGGACTCCTGCTCCTTGCAAGAACTGCGCTGGTATATTGAACTTGCTACGGGCGATTCCCGGCTGTCCGCTAGATTCGCGAAAAGCGTAAAATGCCGGCACACGGCAGGAGAACTGCGCATTTGCTCCAGAAGCAGCCAAGGCTGGTCCTTGCAGTACGCCTCCTTTTTCGCCGACCATTCCTGCGGATGGCTGCTGCGCATGAGCTGCGGAGATGAGGATTGGCTGTCGGCGACACCCGTCGGCAAGAAGCAATTCTGCGCTGCCTTTCTGGAGTGGCTCCTGCACTTAAAGCCGATTGCTCCGTAGAATCACCAGTCTCTTCCGCATGACGGCAATATTGCTTTCCCTCCTCCTTCTTACCACGTTTTCCTCGAAACGAGTTTCTTTCTGTTCGTCCCCCCCTTCTCCTTATAAAAAAGGTTCGCCATGGTATCCCGTTAGGGATTGCCATGGATGTCCCGCTTCCGGCTGATCTAATGCCCGCAATTGCATTATTTCGCGAATCTTATCCTTTTCCGCTGGCCTCTTTAACCAAACCCTAGGCATCCGCATATATTTTAATAATCCCGCTGGGCGGGGCATTAGCTTCGAAGCGGTTCAGGTTAGGAAGGGCAGGACCCTTGGGGAGAAAGGAGAGATTCATAAGTGATGAGCAGAACAACAAGACTGGCGGCGCTGCTGCTGGTGTTCGGCCTTTCCGTCTCGCTGCTTGCCGGCTGCGGCGGCAAATCGGAGACAGTCAAGGTAAGGGTGGGCGAAGTGACCCGCTCCGTCTTTTACGCTCCGGAATATGTGGCGCTGTCGCTGGGATTATTCAAGCAGGAGGGGCTGGATGTCGAGCTTCAGACCATTCCGGGCGGAGACAAGACGATGACGGCGCTACTTTCGGGAGCGATTGACGTTGCGCTGGTCGGCTCCGAAACGTCGATCTACGTATACCAGCAGGGGTCGGATGATCCGGTGATCAATTTTGCCCAGTTGACGCAAAGGGACGGCACCTTCCTGTTCGCCCGCAAAGACCATCCGAATTTCAATTGGAGCGAACTCAAAGGTTCGACATTTCTCGGACAAAGAAAAGGCGGCATGCCGCAGATGGCCGGAGCGTTCACGCTTAAGAAAAAGGGGATTGATACGGCTGCCGATCTTAAGCTGATCCAAAATATTGAGTTTGCGAATATCGCCAGCGCGTTTGCTTCGGGAACCGGGGACTACGTGCAGCTGTTCGAGCCGCAGGCTTCGATCTTTGAACGCGAAGGGCGGGGCAAGGTTATCGCTTCCTTCGGGGTTGAGAGCGGTTATCTGCCGTACACGGTGTTTATGTCCAAGAAGAGCTATATCGGAAAAAACAGCGACACCGTGCAAAAATTCACCAATGCGCTGCAAAAAGCCCAGCTGTGGGTGAAAAAGCACAGTCCCGGAGAAATCGCCGATACGATATCGCCTTACTTCCAGAATACGGACCGCGATATCGTTGTTTCGGCGATCAAGCGCTATAAGGATCAGGATACTTACGCACAGAATCCGGTCATCGATGACAAGGAATGGAATAACTTGCTTGATGTGATGGACAATGCGGGAGAGCTGAAAGAGCGGGTTCCGGCAGGGAAGATCGTTAATAACACATTCGCTGAAAAGGCGCAGTCTGCGGCCCAGAGCAACAAGTAAGCCCGCTCTTCGCCATTTCGGGAGGCCAGGCGTAAAGGAGGGATTATGCATGCCGCCGGTTGTGGAATTAAAGTCGGTTACGCACGCTTACCTGGGCGAAAGGGAAGCTTCCCTTGCGGTTGAGGATCTGAATCTTGAGATAGAACAAGGCGAGTTCGTCAGCCTGGTCGGACCGAGCGGCTGCGGGAAAACGACGCTGCTGTCGATTATAGCCGGACTGCTGCAGCCCTCGCGCGGCGAAGTGCTTGTGAACGGACGCGCCGTGAGCGGCCCTTCTCCGGAGGTTGGCTATATGCTGCAGCAGGACTATCTGTTTCCATGGCGCAGCATTCTGGACAATGCGCTTCTGGGTCTGGAGCTGACCGGACGTCTGGACGAAGCGGGACGGCGGAAGACGGCCGAGCTCCTTGCGGATATGGGGCTGAAAGGGACGGAGCATTCTTATCCGAGCCAGCTCTCGGGCGGAATGCGTCAGCGGGTCGCGCTCGTGCGGACGCTGGCGACCGATCCGGGCCTGCTCTTGCTGGATGAACCGTTCTCGGCCCTGGATTATCAGATCAAACTCCAGTTGGAGGATTTGGTGTCGGAGACGCTGCGGCAGCGCGAAAAGACGGCGGTCCTGGTTACCCATGACTTGTCGGAAGCAATTGCGGTCAGCACCCGGGTCATTCTCCTGTCGCGGAATCCGGGCAGAATCCGCCGCGTGTTCGCTATTCCGGCGCAAATCGCGGATACGCCGCCCTTGTATGCCCGTGATCAACCGGGATTCGCCGAGCTGTTCCATGAGTTATGGAAGGAAATGGAGCTTGCGGGGACCGCTGCTGACGGGGCAAGGAAGACGGAAGGCTAGAGATTAAAGGAGGGAATGCTTGTGAAGGCGACGGGAGCGGAACATACAGGGATCGCGGCTTCCCGTTCGGAATGGCTGCGTAGCCGCCATGATGAGTTCAAGCGGGCGAATCGGCTACGGAAAAGGGCCGTACTCGCCGTCCAGGGTATATTTCTCTTGCTGTTGTTCGCGCTGTGGGAGACAGCAGCCAGATTGGGCTGGGTCGACCGGCTGCTGTTCAGCAGTCCGTCCAAAGTGTTTTGGCAAATCTATGCCAATATGGTTGACGGCAGTCTGTGGCATCATTTGGGGGTCACCGTAGGGGAGACCGCTGTCGGGTTTGTGCTTGGCACGCTTCTCGGCACGCTGCTGGCCGTTGCGATCTGGTGGTCCCCCTTTTTGTCCGCTGTGCTTGATCCTTATATGGTTGTGTTCAACAGTATGCCGAAGGTGGCGCTCGGCCCGATCTTTATTGTCATGTTCGGCGCCGGCTTCACCGCTATCGTGGTAACGACGCTGTCCATTACGATTATTGTCACGACGCTGGTCGTATACAACAGCTTTTGCGGGGTAGACCCCAATCTGGTAAAGGTTGCAAGGTCGTTCGGAGCGAACCGGACGCAAGTTTTTTTCAAGGTCATCCTGCCGTCCTCGTTCCCGGCCATCGTCTCTACGCTCAAGGTGAATGTCGGCATGTCGTGGGTGGGTGTCATCGTCGGCGAGTTTCTTGTCGCGAAATCGGGACTCGGTTATCTCATTATATACGGGTTTCAGGTCTTCAATTTCACGCTCGTAATGTCCAGCCTGATCATTATCGCCTTTGTCGCCACCGCCATGTATCAGCTGGTCGTGTACATGGAGAAGGCGCTTCTGTCCCGGCGGTGACGCGCCCTTGAAAGTATTGTGCGTTTACAGAAAATCAAGTACCATGAAATTTATCAGCAGACTTAAGCGTTCGAGCCAGGTGCGTCTCAGCGGCGCTAACGCCTGAGCTTCGGAGCAGGTTTTGCATCAAATAAAGCGGGGTAATTTCATGGGGTTTCGCGTTGTGAAGACAGCGGCGGCGACGCTGCTGTCTGTTTTGCTGGCTGCGGCGGTAGGCATTCCGAATGCTCAGGGCGCCGGGCTGCTGGCCATTCTGGGGGTAGAGGTCACCCGGAAAAGAAGCGTAAAGACGATCACGGCGCGCTTTTTCGCCTCACTGGTCGGTCTATTGGTTGGCTGGGTCCTGTTTTGGCGGCTCGGCTTTCATTACTGGGTGCTGGGGCTCTTCGTTCTATGCAGCTTCCCGCTGATCGTCCGCGCAGGCTTTAGGGAAGGGATTGTCACTAGCTCGGTTATCGTATTCCGTGTGTTCGGAGAGGCCCATCTAAGCCTGGAAGTACTGATCCAGCAGGTGGAATTACTTGCGATCGGACTCGGGTCTGCCGGATTGGTCAACCTGATCTACATGCCAAAAAGCGGTCAAATGATGTATGGGATACGCCGAGAGGTGGACGGGCTTTTCTCCATTATTTTCAAGCAAGTTTCCAACACGCTGCATGATCCGCAGTACGTATGGGACGGCAAGGAGCTGATCCAGGCGGGCAGCGCGGTTCAGCGCGGCCTGACGGCCGCGGCAATGGAGATGGAGAACAGCGTCATTCATCCGGACGAAGCGTGGAACGTCTATTTTTACATGCGCAAGGAGCAGCTGGAATCGATTCAAAATATGATTCAGCTTCTCTCCCAGGTGTACGAGCATGTGCCGCATGGTGAAATGGTCGCCGAACTGTTCGAGCAATTGAGCAAGGACGTGCTGGATGAAGGGTACACGGGAAGAACGGAGAAGCTGCTGAACTCGCTGGAGCAGGAGTTTCGGGGAATGAAGCTGCCGTCGACGCGTGCGGAATTCGAGGTCCGCTCGGCCATTCTCCAGCTCTGCCGGGAGCTGGCGCTGTATCTGAAGATTGCCAAGCAGTACAAAGCGCCAATCGCCCTAGGGCAGCAGATGCCTCGGCAAGCCTCGACAGCCGGAAGAAGATAGCAATCTGAAAAAACGAAAGAGACGGCTTTGCTTTCCCGCATGGGAGGCAGCCGTCTCTCTTTTTCGTCTAAAACATGAGAAAAACGCCGAAAACGGGAGTATACGCTCGTTTATCAAAATCATCAACTTATCCAAAAATAGTTGTCACCCTGGGCCAATGCCCTGCATACACTTGATAGTGAATGATTGTATGGAGGAGGTTCAAAGATGTCATTAGGCCATAAACGCCAAACAAGGGAGATCATTACGAAGGCAATTTGCGGCAAGGGTCGTAAGTTCTCCACCGTAACCCATACCGTGACTCCGCCACATCATCCGACTAGTATTTTGGGGGCTTGGATCATCAACCACCAATACGAAGCGGTTGCCGCCGGAAACGGAATTGAGGTAATCGGTACTTACGATATCAACATCTGGTACTCGTACGACAAGAATAAGCAGACCGAGGTGGCGAAAGAAACGGTTTCCTATGTGGAGCCGATCTCGCTCTCGTACCTCGACCCGAAGCACCGGGCTTCCACCATAGAGGTTTCCGCGGAGGCGACGCAGGAGCCGAACTGTGTGGAAGCGGGTGTATCTTCGGGCGGGGGCAGCGTAACGATCCGGGTCGAACGCGAATTCGAGGCCGAGCTGGTGGCTGAAACCAAGCTCCGCGTGTATGTCAGCGACCAGGAGGGCGACCCCGAAGACAAGGATTACGACTTCGAAACCGAGGGCTTCGATTACGAAGACCTCGATCCCGACTCGCTGGATGATGAACTGTAAGGACGGTACGCCGCCGTCAGGGTATAAAGGTGGCTTCACCGGACCGCGAGAACGGCGGGCCACAACCAAAAGCGGATATGTTCCATTATATGTACCGGGGGCGGCGGCGTAGAGGGCGGATGCCCTCCTTTTTTTGCTTTTTTTTAGGCAGGTAGAGGAGGCGCCTTCCGTATGGTCTGCCGCAGCCCGCCGGAAAGTGATGGATATGAACCTTGCGCTTCGGGAGGGCTTAACTATGAAGGACGGGTCCGAGATATATCATGCTTTGACGCCCGAAGGCAGAGAGCGGCGGCTTCGGCGCAGCGGGATTTCAGCTTCCCTTGTCATCGGAGGCGGAACCCGGTCGCCCGAAGCCGGCAGCCAGTCTGCGGAGACAGGCGGCAGGGATCGGGGCTTCGGCAGGGCGGGGGCTTCTGCGAAGGAGCATTACCGCCAGCGCTACCGGGTCAAGGTCTACAATCTGACCCCGCTGGAAATCACGCCTTTGGGCGCGGGGCTGGGAATGAAGCCCGCGGCGGCGGCGCTTACGGCCCGGCCGCGCCGGCGCTCCTCTGCAGGCCGCGTGCGTGCAGAAGACCCGGCTGGATACGCCGCGCTTCCCTTTCTAGAGCGCGGAAGCCTGCCGAAGCGGCTGGGCAGCCTTGCGGCCAAAACGCTGTACTGTCTGGGGCTTGACAGCGGAGAAGTGCTGCTTGCGGCCCAGGGAGAGCGGCGGTATACGGTAGAGGGCATCACACCGCTGGCGCTTTCTGCCGGCGGCGTGATGCCCGAGCCTTACCGCTCGGCGGCTGCCGCGCTGCAGCGGGCACTACAGAGGGAACGGCCCGGGCGGCCTGACCTCGTCATGGGCATGGACCCGGAGTTCCTCCTGCTCCGGGAGTCCACCGGCCGCGTCGTGCCCGCGTCGCGGTACCTGCCTACGGACGGCGTCGCCGGCTGCGACGCCGGACCGCCGGGAACGCGCGGCGCGTTCCCGGTGGCGGAGCTGCGCCCCCGGCCGCGCGGGGAGCCGCGCGCGCTGCTGGCGCAGCTGAGGTCCGCCGCGATGGAGGCGGACCGGCTCATTGCCGACCGCAGCATAAGCTGGCGGGCGGGCGGCATGCCGCTGAGGGGCTGGGCCCTCGGCGGGCATTTGCACTTCAGCGGCGTCACGCTGACGGCGCCGCTGCTGCGCGCGCTCGACAACTATCTCGCGCTGCCCATCGCACTGCTGGAGGACGCCCGGGCCGGAGGCCGGCGCCCCCGCTACGGCGTGCTCGGCGATTTCCGGCTCCAGCCGCATGGCGGCTTCGAGTACCGGACCCTGCCGAGCTTCCTCGTATCCCCGGTCGTCGCCCGGGGCGCGGTCACGCTGGCTCACCTAATCGTGAGCCATTACGAGGAACTGCCGCTGCGCCCGCTTGACCGCGAGGACCTTCACGCTGCGTATTACAGCGGCGACAAGCCGCCGCTGCGCGCCGCGTTCGCGCCGCTGACGGCGCAGCTCCGGGCACTGGCCGGCTACGCTGCGGCGGCGGATGCCGTCGAGCCGCTGCTGCGCCACATCGACGCCGGCCGAAGCTGGGACGAAACCCGCAATGTCCGCAGGTTATGGTGCGGAGAACAAGCGCCCTGAGAAGGCGCTTGTTCGTATGATTAGGGACAGCCGGAAACTTCCGGTTGGCCTTTTTACATGGGTGTTTTAAGATGGCGGCAGCTGGGAGATCGAGGGCTTTTTTTGTTGGGGAAGATACCCCGTCATAGAAGTTGTTCTCCCACTGCTTCCAATAACCATGTTTCTATGCCATTAAGCGGCTGTGGAGTCCGGATATGCGGTGTATCAACCTCTAGGCGAACGCTTGGGATTATGATAAGATACTTTGCACGCCGAAATTTCGCTTCGGTAGGCGGCATGACTAAAACTGTAAGAACTGACTACCGTTACACCCCGCTCAGACTGTCTACCCGCTTACGCTTGGCGGAACGGTTTCTGGTATAATAGAGGATAAGCATGATAAGGCCTGGAGGTTTACGATGGCAAAATATACACCGATGATCGAGCAGTATTTGAAAGTGAAGGAAGGGGCAAAGGATGCCTTCCTTTTTTTCCGGCTGGGCGATTTTTACGAAATGTTTTTTGACGATGCCCTGCTGGCTTCCAAGGAACTGGATATTACGCTGACCGGCCGGGAAGGCGGGGGCGATGAGCGCATTCCGATGTGCGGGGTTCCCTACCATTCCGCAGAGGGCTATATTCAGCGTCTTATTGAAAAAGGATACAAAGTCGCGATCTGCGAGCAGCTTGACGACCCCGCGACAACCAAGGGAATGGTCCGCCGGGATATTGTACGGGTTGTCACCCCTGGTACGGTTATGGAAGGTAAAGTGCTCGCCGATAAGAGCAACAATTATTTGGTCTGCGTCACCGAGTGCGCAGGAATGACGGCGCTGGCCGCCTGCGATCTGACGACAGGAGAGCTGTATGTAACCTCTTCGCCTGCGGGGGCGGACACGCTGCGCGGTGAGATCGGCCTGTATGAGCCGGCGGAAATTATCGGGGACGAGACGCTGCTGGACAGTGTCCGGGCAGGTACGATTCCGGGAGACAAGCCGGTTGTCTATACACCCTGGGAGAAGAAGAATGAAGAGCTGGCGCGGAACCAGTTCGGTGAGGCGGCCTGGGCGCGGCTGGAGTCCGAGCGGGCGGAGTGCCTCGCGCTGCTGATTTCTTATCTCAGCGAGACGCAGCGGCGATCCTTGGGACAGCTAAGCCAGATTTCCTCCTATGAGCCGGGGAATTATATGATTTTGGACCCCTTCACGCGGCGTAATCTGGAGCTGACCGAGACCGTGCGGGAACGCTCCAAGAAAGGCTCTCTGCTCTGGCTGCTCGACCGTACAGAGACCTCTATGGGCGCCCGGCTGCTGCGGCGGCGGATCGACAAGCCGCTGCTGCAGCGCTCCAAGGTCGAGCGGCGTCTGGAGGCTGTCGACTATTTGTACAACCAGTACATTGTCCGCGAGGATTTTCGCCTGGCCCTAAAAGAAATTTACGATCTGGAGCGTCTTACCGGACGGGTCGCGTACGGCAGCGCCAACGGCCGTGATCTGAACGCCCTGAAGCTGTCGCTGGCGCAGATTCCCGAGCTTAAGGAGCTATGCCTCGCTTCGGGCTCGTCCACGCTGCGGGAAATCGGTGAAGGGATTGACGAGTGCGCCGATCTTCGCGAGGACATTGCACGGGCTATAGTCGACGATCCACCGGTATCCGTACGCGACGGCGGGCTGATTCGGCCCGGCTACCATGCCCGGCTGGACGAGCTTAGAGAGGCAAGCAGCAGCGGCAAGCGCTGGATAGCCGAGCTTGAGGCGAAGGAGCGCCTGGCAACGGGAATCAAGTCGCTGAAGATCGGATTCAACAAGGTGTTCGGCTATTATATAGAAATTACCCGTTCCAATCTGGCGTCCCTGCCGGAGGGACGGTATGAGCGCAAGCAGACGCTCGCCAATGCGGAGCGCTTCGTAACTCCCGAATTGAAAGAGAAGGAAGCCCTGATTCTGGAAGCGCAGGACAAAATGACCGATCTTGAGTACAGCTTATTCAGCGAACTGCGCGAACGGTTAAGCTCGCAGATTCCCAGACTGCAAAGTTTGGCGGAGAAAGTGGCCGAAATCGACGTGTACCAAGGTCTTGCAGCGGTCAGCGCGGAGCAGCGTTTCGTCAAGCCGACGCTGACCGAAGGTTATGATTTGAAGATTGAAGGCGGCCGCCATCCTGTCGTTGAAGCGGTGCTGAAGGATGCTTCTTTTATCGCCAACGGCAGCAGTCTCACGCAGGACGAGGGCAGAATTTTGCTGATTACGGGTCCGAATATGGCGGGAAAAAGCACCTATATGCGCCAGGTGGCTCTGATCTGCATTATGGCGCAGGTGGGATGCTTCGTTCCGGCAGATAGGGCGGAAATCCCGGTCATCGACCGGATTTTCACACGAATTGGAGCGGCCGATGATCTCATTGGCGGTCAAAGCACCTTTATGGTCGAGATGGCTGATATCCAGCTCATGACCGACAAAGCGACGCCGCGCAGCCTGATTATTATTGATGAGCTGGGCCGGGGGACCTCGACAAGCGAGGGAATGGCCATAGCCCAGGCGGTTATCGAATATGTGCATCACCATATCGGCTGCAAGGCGCTGGTATCGACGCATTTTCACGAGCTGGCGCATCTGGAGGACAGCCTGAACGGTCTTCGCAATTATTCCATGGCGGTGCAGGAGAGCGGAGATAAAGTGACTTTCCTGCGCAAGCTGATTGCTGGCGCTGCGGACAGCAGCTACGGCATCTACTGCGCGCGTCTTGCCGGGCTGCCCGGCAGCATCATCGACCGCGCTTACGGACTGCTGCAGCATATCGAGCATTCTTCTTCAGCTAATGCTCCTGCGGAATCTGTATCACTGTCCGGGGATCACGGCGGCGGTCTGGCATCTGCGGGTTCCAATCTCACAGGCAACAGCAAAAATGTTAGTACGGCCGAAGCTGCACTTGAGACCGTCCTTGAAACGGCTGCCGAATCCAGTACATACCCCGCAGCCGGCTCCGCTACTAACATTTCATCCCATGCGGAAGGAAGCCTGGGCGCTTCCGAGGCCGCCCGCCGGGAGACGGCGGTGCATTTAGCGGACCGCGTGGAAGAAGAAGGCGGCGTAGTGCAGCTCTCCATCTTCGGCGATGACGAGCCTCGGCGCGGCCCCAAGGCGGCAGCAAGCCAGCAAGGCCATTTGGTAGCCGACGATATTATAGCTGCGGTCAGCGGAGCGGATCTGATGAATATGACGCCACTCCAGGCCATGCAATTGCTGAACGATTTGAAAATGAAGCTCAAAAAGAAATAGAGGGAAACCGAATCGGAGGTGAACGTAAATGGCCAAAATCCATGTGCTGGACGAGCATATCGCCAACCAGATTGCCGCCGGGGAGGTCGTGGAGCGGCCGGCTTCAGTGGTGAAAGAGCTTGTGGAGAACGCCATTGACGCGGGCAGCACCCGGATCGAAGTCGCTGTGGAGGAAGGCGGGCTGCAGAGCATCCGGGTCAAGGATAACGGATCGGGTATTGAAGCGGAGGATTGCGAGACCGCCTTTTACCGCCATGCAACGAGCAAAATTGCGAACGGCCGGGATTTGTTTCAGATTACCAGTCTCGGTTTCCGGGGCGAGGCGCTGCCCAGTATCGCCGCCGTGGCTAAAGTTTCCTTGCTGACTGCGAGCTCTGACGACGGCAGGGGGCGGCTGCTTGAGATCGAGGGCGGCAAACTGACGGTGAATGAAGATGCCGCCCGCAGCCGGGGGACAGAGATGAATGTCAGGGAGCTATTCTACAACACCCCGGCAAGGCTGAAATACATGAAGAGCATCCAGACCGAACTGGGCCACATCTCCGACGCCATGTACAGGATGGCGCTCGCCCATCCAGGGATTTCATTTACACTGCATCATAACGGCAACCAACTGCTGCATACGCTGGGGAACGGCGATCTGCTTCAAGTCATTGCCGCCGTTTACGGCACTTCGGCAGCGAAAGCCATGCTGCCCGTACAGGCGGAAGATCCGGACTACCGGATTTCAGGGCTTGTCAGCCGCCCGGAATGGACGCGGTCCAACCGTAACGCGGTCACAACGATTGTGGGCGGCCGTTATATTCGCAGTAGCGGCCTGAATGCGGCCATTATGCGCGCGTATCACACGCTGCTGCCGATTAACCGCTATCCGCTGCTTGTACTAAAGCTGGATATGCATCCTTCGCTGGTGGACGTTAACGTGCACCCGGCGAAATTGGAGGTGCGGTTCAGCAAGGAGACCGAGCTGTATCAGTTCGTGGAGCAGGAAATCCGCAAGGTTCTGCTCGGTGAGAATTTAATTCCGCGCCCCGGCAGAGAACCAATTGGACCTAAGGGCAGCACTTCATTCATTCAGGGGCAATTTGCCTTTCCGAAGGCTGCGCCGAATTCAGCGGCTGCGGGCGGAGTGCCGAAGACAAGCCCGGAACAACTTGGGTTTACAGCAAAATCGGGAGCGGGCGAAACACCGGGTATCCGGGAAGGCCAGATGGTTCCTGAAAGCGGTCAGGGACAAGGGGGCGCCTCGCGCGGCCAAAGTCCAAATTCCGGCCTTTCGGCAGGCGCGGCTGATGCGGCCTCCTTCCCGTCTGCTCCCTATGAAGCTGACGCTTCCTCCATGACGCGCGGGGGAGCCCGGGATGCCGTTTATCCGGACCGTCCGGCTTCCCCGTCCCAGCTGCGCGACGGAGCCCCATACGGTGGAGGATACCGCTCCGATTCCAGGACAGCTTCACGCCCGGCTCAGGCTTTGCCTGGAACCGAAGAGCTGTGGGCTCCTGCCGGGAGCGGGAATACAGGCCTGCCGCCATTTCCCGAGCTGACTTATATCGGTCAGCATCACGGCACTTACATTATCGCCCAGAACGATGAAGGGCTGTATTTGATCGACCAGCACGCGGCTCACGAGCGCATCAATTACGAATTCTATTACGAGAAGTTCGGCCGCCCGGCGGAAGCTTCACAGGAGCTGCTGCTGCCGATTACGCTGGAGTTTACTCCGGCGGAGAGCAAGCTGCTTGCCGAGCGCCTGCAGTGGTTCGAGCAGGCCGGCGTCTACTTGGAGCCTTTCGGCGGCCAGACGTTTCTGGTGCGTTCGCATCCCTACTGGTTCCCGAAAGGGGATGAGAAAGAGATTATTGAGGAAATGGCGGAATGGGTGCTGGGCGAAAAGAGCATCGACCTCGCCAAGCTGCGGGAAGCATCATCCATTCTATGCTCCTGCAAAGCATCGATCAAGGCGAATCAGAAGCTGACGGAGCAGGAAGTGGAGAGCCTGCTTTCCCGATTGTCGGCCTGCCGGCAGCCTTATACCTGCCCGCATGGAAGACCGATTGTTATTTCTTTTTCGGCATATGATCTGGAGAAGCTTTTCAAAAGAGTAATGTGATAAATAGTGAATGACATTAAATATTATTACGAAGATTAAGTATACGGAGGCACCATGATTATAACTACGGGCGATCGCCCGCTAACCGAGGTTGCCGCGCGTGCCGAGAGGCTGGCGGAACGCCTCGGTGTTCCCTATGTACAGCGCGGCAGCCTATCCATGAATAAACTTTTCTCGCATTATGGCGGAGACGAGGTTCTCGTTGTGCTGCTGGAGGGAGTAAGACTGCTGCGGCCGGACCGTCCGCAGCTTCAGTTTCATCCCAGCATGGGATTTGTACGCGCCAAGCGGGTATTGAAGGGTGAAGGCGACCCGATGCTGGAATCGGCGGGAATGGCTCCGGGCGACAGTGTGCTGGACTGCACGGCGGGACTGGGCTCCGACGCTCTGCTGTTCGCGGTGCGCGGAGGAGAACGGTCTCGCGTTACCGCGCTGGAGAGTTCCCTGCCGCTCTACGCTCTGCTGGCGGAAGGGATGGCTAATTACACTTCCGGAATAGAGGAAGTGGACGCTGCGCTGCGCCGGATCAATGTTGTTCACAGCGACCATCAGAGCTACCTGGCGAGCCTCCCGGACGGCAGCGTGGACATCGTCTATTTCGATCCGATGTTCCGTGAGCCTCTTGAGGATTCGGCGGCAATTTCTCCGCTTCGCGCATACGCCAACAGCGCTTCGCTGTCCCGGGAAAGCGTGCTTGCAGCGGTTCGGGTCGCACGCAAAGCCGTGGTGCTGAAAGAGAAAAGAGGCAGCGGCGAGTTCAGCCGGCTCGGGTTCGAAGAATTGCTTCGCCCGGGGGCCAAAACATCGTACGGGGTGATCCGAATTGACCAAAGAAGCTAAACCGAAGGTGCTGGTGCTGCTTGGACCCACCGCTGTCGGCAAGACACGACTCAGCCTTACGATCGCCAAAGCATTCAACGCGGAAATTATATCCGGCGATTCGATGCAGGTATACCGCAGCATGGATATCGGAACGGCCAAGATCAAGTCGTCTGAAATGGAGGGCATTCCCCATCATCTGATCGATATTCACGATCCGCTCGAGCCTTACTCGGTCGCTGAATTTCAGAATGAGGGCCGCAGGCTGATCCGCGAGATTTCCGCCAAGGGCAAGCTGCCGTTCATTGTGGGGGGCACGGGCCTTTATATTGAATCTCTCTGCTACGGCTTTCGCTTCTCTGAGGCGGTCGCTGACGAGGTCTTCCGCGCGGAAATGGACTGGTTTGCGGAGGAGCATGGCGCGCTGGCCCTCCACGCGAAATTAGCCGAAGTGGACCCGGCCAGCGCCGCCCGGCTGCATCCGAATGACCGGCGGAGAATTATCCGCGCGCTCGAGATTTACCGGCAGACCGATACGCCTCTATCCGAGTCTTCGGCGGCCAAGAAACCGGAGTCACCGTATGACCTTTGCCTCATCGGTTTGACAATGGACAGGCAAATACTATATAAACGTATTGAAGAGCGAATCGACGAAATGCTGGCGGAAGGGCTGGTCGAAGAGGTTAGGGGTCTGATGGGTCGGGGCTGCGGCAGGAACCTCATTTCCATGCAAGGGCTCGGCTACAAGGAGATCGCCGCTTATCTTGAGGGAGAGATGACACTGGAAGAATCGGTGGTGCTTCTTAAGCGGGATACGCGCCGTTTCGCCAAAAGACAACTGTCATGGTTTCGCCATATGAAGGATATTCAGTGGATCGATGTTACGAGCAGCGGAAACTTTTCTGAGAATTTCTCGAAAATACATGCTATAATAGCAGGAAAGTTTCTTTCAGGTCTTGAATATACTTCTGAACAATCTAATTGAGCCATTGGGGGTACGGCATATGAACAAGTCCATTAACATCCAAGATACGTTCTTGAACCAACTTCGCAAAGAAAATATCCCTGCTACAGTATATTTAACCAACGGCTTTCAAATCCGGGGAATCATTAAAGCCTTTGACAATTTCACGATCGTGATCGACAGCGACGGACGCCAGCAAATGGTGTACAAGCATGCGATCTCAACATTTACTCCGCAGCGAAGCGTATCCTTGATGCAGGACAACGCTACCGAAGAATAATTTCCGCAGCCGAGGGCTTATGCCAATACGCCAGAATGTGTTCGAAGCGAAACCTTTTTGCTTATGATTCGTTTGAATAGAGGGTGAGAGAGCAACCTGAATAAGGTTGTTCTTTTCATTCCGAGACAAATAAAACTTATGACCTTTTTTAGGGGAGTAGGAGGCAACATGTCGAACGACGAAATACTTCGATCGAACCGTCACAGAAAAGGGGGAGGCGGACAACCGCCCAAGCCGAAAAAGAAGAAAAGGCTGTCCCGTAAGCGAGTCTTTTGGACTCTGTTTTTTACAACGGCTTTAGCCATCTTTTGCGCGCTTGGCGGTTATCTGTTCATCACGATCAACGGAGAGAAGCTGCTTAATGAGAACCAGGGCAAGCTGACGGTCAATCCAACAACCAAGATTTACGACCGGAACGCGAATCTGATGGGTGAACTGTCATTGGAAAAGAGCGAACCCGTCAATAGTGACCAAATTCCAAAGATTATCAAGGAAGCATTTGTCGCGACGGAGGACAGACGGTTTTATGAGCACAGCGGGGTCGATCTGTGGTCGATCGGACGGGCGGCCGTTAAGGACGTTGTGGCCCGCAGCATGGTGGAAGGCGGTAGTACGATTACGCAGCAGCTGGCCAAGAACATCTTTTTGACCCGGGACAAAACGTTCTTCCGCAAAGCAACGGAGATGTCCATCGCGATGGCACTGGAGCGTCATAGGTCAAAGGATGATATCATTACGATGTATCTGAACCGGATCAACTTCGGCGGCACCATCTACGGCATCAAGGCTGCGTCCGAGCACTATTTCGGGCAAAGCGACCTGAGCAAGCTGAAGCTGTGGCAGATCGCGACGCTGGCGGCGATGCCGAAGGGTCCTTCCCGCTACAACCCTCTTCGCAACCCTGAGCTTTCCAAGGAACGCAGAGCGGTAGTGCTTCAACTGATGAATGAACAGGGGTATATTACCCAAGAGGAAATGAACCAGGCGAAGGATATTAATTACAACTATAAACCGCCGGCGAAGCAGCAGAAATATCAGGCTTTTATCGATTATGCGATCGACGAGGCTCAGGACAAATTTGGTCTTTCCGAAGACGATCTCAATATTGGCGGTTACAAAATCTACACGACCATGGACAAAGATGCGCAGCAGACGGTCGAGAATGCTTTTGCCGACGGCGATAATTTTGAAAAAAGCGTCGACAGCGAGCCGGTCCAAGGCTCAATGGTCATTATCAACCAGGAGAACGGCAGTATTGTCGCTCTTCTCGGGGGACGCAATTACGAGAAAAAGGGGTACAGCCGCATTACAAACAGCCGGCGGTCTCCGGGCTCTTCGATTAAGCCGATCGTATCTTATGCTCCGGCGATCGAATCGGGCCAATTCTCGATGAACTCGCAGATCAGCAACGCAAAGCAGTGCTTTGGCGATTATTGTCCGACCAATCTGCATGGTTATTCGTCATCCATCAGCATGACCGAAGCGCTGACGAAATCGGAGAATATCCCCGCCGTATGGCTGCTTAACGAGATCGGGGTGAAAACCGGCTTCAATTTTGCCAAAAAAATGGGCATCGGCCTGCAAGATGACGACAAAAACCTGTCGCTCGCGCTGGGCGGCATGTCCAAAGGCACAAATACGCTGGAGATGGCCCAGGCCTATACCGCGTTCGCCAACGGCGGTGAATTGAGGCAGGCCTATGCGATCAAATCCATTAAGGACAGCACAGGAGAAACCGTCTATAAGGCGAACACGAACGCCGAGCGCGTCATGAAGGAGAGCACCGCTTATCAGATGACCGAGATGATGCAGGAGGTTGTTCAGAGCGGTACCGGTAGAAAAGCGAGAATCGACCGTCCGGTCGCGGGCAAAACCGGAACGAGCCAGAGCGGTTACAGAGGCGTCAGTTCCAACCGCGACGTCTGGTTCGTCGGCTACACACCGGAGCTTACGGCAGCGGTCTGGATGGGATATGACAATCCCGACCGTCAGCATCTGCTTAAGAACAGCAGTCCGCTGGCCGCCGCATTCTGGGGCAAGGTAATGCAGGAGGTCGTGAAGAATTATCCGGAAAAATCATTCCCGAAACCGGATAATGTCGATATTCCCAAACCTTCAGAAGCGCCGGTGGTTCAAAATGGACCGGCCAGCGGGTTAACCGCCCAATATGATTCCTCGACGGGAACCGTCAATCTGGCATGGACGCCTGTCGATACTCCGGGTGCGCAATACCGTGTCTACCGTAAAGAGACTTCGGAAGCAGATTTCAGTCCACTGATCAATACGCTGACGCCTAATGCTGCTGATCTAAGCGCCATGGCCGGTCTTACCTATGAGTACTATGTGAGGGTATATTATCCGGATCAGGGAGTAGAGAGCGGTCCTTCCAATATCGCATCGGTGCTAATAGAGGGGGCTGAACCATCACCGTCGGTCGAACCGTCGCCATCGGTTATTCCTGAGCTGCCAACGGCTACGCCTGAGGGTGGCGGCGACAACGGTACCGGCGCCAGTCCGGCCGAACCGAGTCCGGATAACGGAACTGGCGGGAATGGCAATGGTAACGGAAACGGCAACGGTAATGGTAACGGAAATGGAAATGGCAACGGGAATGGCAATAACGGCGGTAACTCGGACGCTCCGGTGCAGCCGAGCCCTTCGCCGTCACCATCTCTTGCTCCGCCTGCAAGTCCTGCGGACGCAGCCGTACCTGGAGATGGCAGCGATCCGGCTGCGGGCCCAGTAGACGGATCGGTGAACCAAGGAGTTCCGGCGCAATAGCAGGGATTTTGCTTTAATAACGCCGCTCAGGCAGTCTGGACCCTCTGTTAGTGACGGTTGGTCCGGTCTGTCTGAGCTTTTCTTTTTTACAGCCTAAGGTTTTGAGTGCGACTCCTAAATGTGGTAAGCTGAAGACACCATAATGGAGAGGGTTATTATATGAAACGTAAATTCGGAGACCGGGCCAACTGGCGCCGGATTACGCGCCGCGGGTTTGCCTGCCGCTATGTGGAAAGCCGGGAATTCAGCGGATACATCACCCTTTACACGATTTACGGATTGAAGGAGCCGCTCTGGAAAAGCTATGGCCGGCATACATACCGCATTGCGGACAAGGGCTATTCGTGGCTGCAGTATTTTCCAAAAGACAGTCATTATATTGTTACGGCGATGTTCGATGAAAGGCAAAATATTATCCAGTGGTATATAGACACCTGCAAGGTTCAGGGGGTAACGGATCAGGGGGTGCCCTGGTTTGACGATCTGTACCTGGATGTAGTGGTGCTGTGGAACGGAGAAGTGTTCTTGCTCGATGAGGATGAGCTTGAAGAGGCGCTTGAACGGGGAGATATTTCAGACAGCGATTACAATTTAGCCTGGAATACCGCCAGAAGGATACTGAAAAGTATTGACGCGCACGCCTTTCCTTTTTTCACTCTGTCTCTAAAGCATCGCTCCGAATTGTTTCATCATGGGGAATTCAGGAGGAAATTTTAGATGCAAAGGTATGCTCTAGACTCGTTGCCGATTCGCAGCAGTGCGGCGGGCGGACGGAAATGGCGATTTAAGCGGATCATGGTGTTTACAGCTGCCGTTCTGCTGATCGCCGGTATATTATGGAGTACTTATGTGTTGATCATCATCAATCAGGCGGAGACGACCTCCCCAATGAAGAAGGCGGATGTTGGCATTATTCTCGGTATGGCAATGTGGGGCGATGAGCCCAGTCCCGGGCTTAAGGAGCGGCTTGACTACGGGTTGAAGCTGTATAGACAGGGCTTTTTTTCTCGTTTTATTGTTAGCGGCGGGCTTGATAAACCAGGATATCGATATACGGAAGGCCAGGGAATGCGCAATTATTTGATTGCCGGGGGCGTACCGGACAGCGCGATTGCCGTGGAGAACAAAGCGACGTCAACCTACGAGAACCTCCTGTTCAGCCAGGAAATCATGCAGCGGGAGAATTGGTCAACGGCAGTGGTTATCACCCATACCTTTCATGGCCGCAGAGCGCTTGAGGTTGCAGAATCGCTTGGGTATTTGAGGCCTGAGCTCGGACTTACCGATTCGGAGACGATGTCGATGGCTAAGTATAAGACGAGGGAGATATTGGCCTACACGAAATGGAAGCTTCTACAGATGTTTTGAGCTTGTTTAAGGGAAAATGCCGAATCTGCTAATAACGCCTGAACCTTGGGAATAGACTTGAGTAGAACACTCAGCCCTAAGTAATGAGGTGAACCCATGAACATACGCAGCGCTGCTTCAAGCGGGCGGGATGAAGGCAGACCATCGCGGCAAATCAACATCGTATTGCGTAATCACGAAACACCGGCTGTGAGCGGAACATCGGCGATCAGCGAATCGGCGTCTCCCAAAAGCAATGCCCAAATCGGTCTTTTCCAGGAGATCGGGGGAGAATTGGACGCGCTGGTAGGTCTGGACAATATTAAGGAGCTTGTATTCGAGATATACGCACTGCTTCAGGTTGCGCAAATGCGCAGTGAAGTGGGTCTGGCAAGCGGCGGCCAGGCTTATCACATGGTGTTTAAAGGGAACCCGGGTACCGGCAAGACGACGGTGGCGCGTATAGTCGCGAAATTGTTTCAGCGTATGGGTGTGTTGACCAAAGGACATCTTATCGAGGTGGAGCGGGCCGATCTTGTAGGCGAGTATATCGGGCATACCGCGCAGAAGACCCGGGATCTCGTCAAAAAAGCGCTTGGCGGCATTCTGTTCATCGACGAGGCGTACAGCCTGGCTCGCGGCGGCGACAAGGATTTCGGCAAGGAAGCGATCGATACGCTTGTCAAATCGATGGAAGATCACCGCAGTCAGTTCGTGCTTATTCTGGCGGGATATTCCAGCGAGATCGATTATTTTCTCATGAGCAATCCGGGGCTGCCTTCGCGCTTTCCGATCCAGGTCGAGTTCCCGGATTATACGATCGACCAGCTTCTGCAAATCGCCGAGCTGATGGCGAAGGAGCGTGATTACATTTTGATGCCGCAGGCGATACTCAAGTTAAAGCAGCATTTGATGGTGGAGAAAGAGGATAGCCCGCATGCCTTCAGCAATGCGCGCTATGTGCGCAACGCGATCGAAAAAGCGGTACGCAGTCAGGCCGTAAGGCTGCTCAATCAGTATGAACATAATAGTCCGGGCAAGCAGGAGCTGATGACCCTGCGAACCGAGGATTTCAAACTGTAAATCGGGCCGTAGGAAACGAATCAGCTAAGAAGAAACGGCTGCGCCGTCCTAAAAGGGAATTGTGCGCTTTCTAAGTGCGCGATACTAGTATCGTTATAAGGGCAGCCGTTTCTCGTAAAAATATAAGGACTTTGGTAGAGATACGCTTAGGCACATAAGTTCTTATATTCCGCAAAAGGAGATGCATATGGCGATTATGACGCATGAGACAAATACAGAAATACAGGACCGGGCGATTCTGGTAAGCCTTGTGACCGATGAGGTCAAACGGACCGGAATTGATCCCGAATATTCACTTCAGGAGCTGGTTCAGCTGGCGGAAACCGCCGGGGTTGAAGTGCTTGAAGTGCTGCGCCAGAATAAGGAAACGCCGGATTCAAAATGGTTCATCGGCAAAGGCAAGGTCGAGGAGCTTCGGATGGCTGCGGATGGGCTAGGCGCCAATACGGCGATTTTCGATCAGGAGCTGTCGGGCGCTCAGGTACGTAATTTGGAGGAAGCTCTAGACCTGAAGATCATTGACCGCACGCAGCTCATTCTGGACATCTTTGCCGGCCGGGCGAAGACCCGGGAGGGGATTATCCAAGTGGAACTGGCCCAGCTGTCTTACCTGCTGCCGCGCCTGTCGGGGCATGGCAAGAATCTGTCCCGGCTGGGCGGCGGCATCGGCACAAGAGGACCCGGGGAGAGCAAGCTGGAGACGGACCGCCGGCATATCCGGGACCGGATCGGCGAGCTTAAGCGCCAGCTTGATGAAGTGGTGAAGACGCGGAGTCTTCACCGCGAGCGGCGGCGCAAGAGCGGAGTGGTGCAGGTGGCTCTTGTTGGCTATACGAATGCCGGCAAGTCCACACTGCTTAAGCAGCTGACCGATGCGGACGTTTACATCGAGAACCAGCTGTTCGCTACGCTGGACCCGACATCCAGGCTGCTTGAACTTCCTGGCGGCAAGAGTGTCGTGCTGACAGACACTGTTGGTTTTATCCAGAATCTTCCGCATGATCTCGTTGCCTCGTTCCGGGCGACGCTTGAAGAGGTTAACGAGGCCAATTTGGTGCTGCACGTAGTCGATGCCTCTTCCCCGATGCGGGAAGATCAGATGGAGGTTGTGGAGTCCATTTTGGAGGACCTTGGAGCGGCTGAGAAGCCGAAGATTGTTCTGTTCAACAAGAGCGATCTTTGTCGGCCCGAACAACTTGAGATGCTGCCAGGAGGCCCGGGCTTTATGAAGGTCAGTGCCTTTAATCCGGAGGATCTAGCCCGGATTGCAGACACCATTCAGAATGAGCTGGCCGGAGATACGCTCAGTTTCCGGATTCCGTCCAGCCGGGGCGATTTGACTTCCCTCCTGTATAGAGTGGGGGATGTGTTGGATCAGTCTTTCGAGGAGAACGATATCCTATACTGCGTGCGGGTGAACAAGGACGATTATGAAAAATGGGGATATTTGCTGACCGATTTCGTGGATCAGGCAGGCCGAGATTAATAGCAGCAAATTTGAACAGCGCTATAACTCAGTAAATCTCCAGGGATATTATTATTTAATTCAAAATGGCATCCTATTTTACAGATATAAGCGACAGCCTTCTGCCGTTTACTGTTATGATTATGGGAAGTGTATGTAAGGAGAGACAGACGCAAATGGCAGTATTTGCAGAAGATATTTTACAAGCGGCGGAAGCAGCGGAAGCAGAGATTCAGGAAGCGGTCAGAACTCTTGACCGGATTGTGGATCTTAACCAGTGGAAAGTAATCGAAGCTTTTCAAAGGCACCAAGTCAGCGACTTCCACTTTGCCGGCTCAACGGGCTACGCCTATAATGACAGAGGCCGGGAGGTGCTGGATCTGGTATATGCGGATGTATTCGGTGCGGAAGCGGCGCTTGTGCGGCCTCATTTCGCTTCGGGAACGCATACGATCTCCACAGCGCTGTTCGGCGTGCTCCGGCCGGGGGACGAACTGCTGTACATTACCGGGCGGCCTTACGATACTTTGCATAAGGTGATCGGCAAGCCGGGCGACGGGACAGGCTCTTTGGCGGATTTCGGCATAACCTACCGGGAAGCGGCGCTCACCGAAGAGGGAGAAGTTGACTGGGCGGAGGTTGAACGTGCTTTGACGCCCGCGACGAAGGTAATCGGGATCCAGCGGTCCCGTGGCTATGACTGGCGCTCTTCTTTTACGGTGCAACAGATCGGGGAGATGACGGCCAAGGTTAAAGAAATGGCGCCGGGCGCTGTCGTCTTCGTTGATAACTGCTACGGGGAATTTACCGAGGAAATGGAGCCATCCCAGGTCGGCGTCGATCTGATGGCAGGCTCCCTAATCAAAAACCCCGGAGGCGGGATCGCCGAGACCGGAGGGTATATATGCGGCAGAAGAGATCTGGTGGAACTGGCGGCTTACCGGCTTACGGCGCCGGGCATCGGCGGGGAAGTCGGGGCGATGCTGGGGACGACACGGGGGCTTTATCAGGGGCTGTTCATGGCTCCTCATACGGTCGGACAAGCCTTAAAAGGAAGCATTTTCGCTGCCGCCGTGTTTGAACGCTGCGGGTTTCGCACCAAGCCTGCATGGCAGGAGCAGCGGACCGATCTTATACAGGCTATTTCTTTTGACGGACCCGAGCATTTGATCGCCTTCGTCCAGGGAATTCAGCGGGCCGCTGCCGTAGACAGCCATGCTGTTCCTGAGCCTTGGGACATGCCTGGCTACGAGCATCCGGTCATTATGGCGGCGGGAACTTTTATTCAGGGAGGCAGCCTGGAGTTGTCTGCAGACGCTCCAATTCGGGCTCCATACATCGGATACATGCAGGGAGGATTGACCTATTCGCATGTCAAATATGGTGTGCTGATGGCGCTGCAGAGTATGCGGGATCGCAATTTACTGTAAGAAGAAGCCAAAAATGTTGTGAGTATATCTCACATGTCATTGACACGTCATAGCCGAAAATGTACAATGAGATGAGAAAAAGATCATTGGAAGGTTGGATGAGTCATGGGTGATGAAATCCGCAGAAATATGGCGTTATTTCCTATTGGAATTGTAATGAAACTTACCGATTTGTCCGCACGGCAAATCCGCTATTATGAACAGCATAGTTTGATTGTTCCGGCGCGCACCTCGGGCAACCAGCGATTATTCTCTTTTAACGATGTAGAGCGTTTGTTGGAAATTAAGGCTTTGATTGAAAAAGGAGTTAATATTGCCGGTATCAAGCAGGTGATGAACCCGGTATCGAAGGAATCCGAAGAAGCTACCGTCATTACCCCCGACACGGAAGTCCGGCGGCGCGAGCTGTCCGATTCCCAACTCCACCGGCTGCTTAAGCAGGAGTTGGTTTCCGGGAAAAGACCGGGACAAGTATCTCTCATTCAAGGTGAGTTATCCCGGTTTTTCAATAAATAACACATACAGAAGCGCGAAAGGGAGAGGGTATAGTGAGCTTTACTAAAGAAGATATTTTGCGCATTGCCAAGGAAGAGAATGTCCGGTTCATTCGTCTCCAGTTTACCGATTTGCTTGGTACGGTTAAGAATGTGGAAATTCCCGTCAGCCAATTGGAGAAGGCGTTGGACAACAAAATGATGTTTGATGGCTCTTCCATCGAAGGCTATGTCCGCATCGAAGAATCCGATATGTATTTATATCCTGATCTCGACACTTGGGTAATCTTTCCATGGGTGGCCGAAGACCGCGTTGCCCGTCTTATTTGTGATGTCTATATGCCGGACGGAACTCCGTTTGCCGGAGATCCCCGCGGTATTTTGAAACGCTGCCTTAAAGAAGCGAAAGAAATGGGCTTTACTTCCATGAACGTTGGACCGGAACCGGAATTTTTCCTGTTCCAGACCGATGAAAAGGGCAATCCGACGACAGAGCTCAACGATCAAGGCGGCTATTTCGACCTTGCCCCAATGGACCTCGGAGAGAACTGCCGCCGCGAAATCGTATTGACGCTGGAAGAAATGGGCTTCGAAATCGAAGCTTCACACCATGAGGTCGCGTATGGACAGCATGAGATCGACTTTAAGTATGCCGATGCGATCAAGGCGGCCGACCAAATCCAGACGTTCAAGCTGGTAGTGAAGACGGTTGCCCGCCAGCATGGGCTGCATGCCACATTTATGCCTAAGCCTATGTTCGGTATGAACGGCTCGGGTATGCACTGCCACCAATCGCTGTTCAAAGGCAGCGAGAATACCTTCTATGATGAAAAAGATGAGCTTGGTCTCAGCGATACTGCGCGCAGCTACATGGCAGGCTTGCTGAAGCATGCGCGGGCGCTTGCGGCAATCACGAACCCTACGGTGAACTCGTACAAGCGCCTGGTTCCCGGATATGAAGCCCCTTGCTATGTTGCCTGGTCAGCAAGCAACCGCAGCCCGATGATCCGTATCCCGGCTTCCAGAGGACTCAGCACACGCATTGAAGTCCGGAACCCGGACCCGGCGGCCAACCCTTACCTCGCGTTGGCGGTTATGCTGAAGGCGGGTCTGGACGGCATTAAGCGGCAGCTTGATCTTCCTGCTCCTATTGACCGCAACATCTACATTATGTCCGAAGAAGAGCGGATCGAGGAGGGCATCCCGAGTCTGCCGGCGGATCTTAAGGAAGCACTGGGTGAACTGATCCGTAACTCCGTAGTCACCGACGCTCTTGGCGAGCATGCCCTGGCGCACTTCTATGAGCTAAAGGAAATAGAATGGGATATCTACCGTACCCAAGTACACGATTGGGAAAGAAACCAATACCTTACGCTTTATTAAAAGACGAACCCCTCGGTGCTGTGAGCGCCGAGGGGTTCTCTATTTTTGGAGGAAAGATATGCAATGTGGTGGAAACTCCAAAGGTTGATAGACGATGAACTTCACATGGCTTACGCTTATGGTTGAGAGTGTCATATACTGGACGGTCAGATTGAATATAGCAAGCTTGAAGTTCGCGAGCGGAGACATGGACAGTGGAGTTAATCGGCTGTATCCTCATGTCTGTCGAGCCATTTTTATAGAAAATGCCCCAGAAGAGGACTTTATAGTTATTGGGTAGGTCAGACTATAACGCAGGAAACTATAAGAATCCTCACTATTGGCGAATCGTAACCCTTGTACCCAGCGGAACCATCCGGGCCAGCTCAAGAACGTCGGCGTTGTACATTCGGATACAACCGTGTGAGACTTCATGGCCGATAGACGCGGGATTATTGGTTCCGTGAATGCCGTAATGGGGCTTGGAAAGCCCCATCCAGAATGCGCCGAACGGTCCGCCTGGATTGGCTTGCTTATTAACGATAGTATATTCTCCCTGGGGTGTCTGGGTCAGCATTTTGCCGATTCCTACAGGGAAGCCACGAATGACTGTATCGTTATCCAGAAGATACAGCGTGCGCTCGGATAAATCGACAATGATCCGATAATTTGGCATATGATTAGCACTCCTTTACGAT
Source organism: Paenibacillus durus ATCC 35681 (assembly GCF_000993825.1). Taxonomy (NCBI): domain Bacteria; kingdom Bacillati; phylum Bacillota; class Bacilli; order Caryophanales; family Paenibacillaceae; genus Paenibacillus; species Paenibacillus durus. Next base: position 2,462,215 of record NZ_CP011114.1, on the reverse strand, counting down.
ACAAAATATGCAGGGAGTGCATATGCCGTTCGAATTTCCTTGAATAGCGTAGTGCGGCGAAATAAGCTTAGCCGTAAAAAATATATACGAAAATAGGCGGCCTCATTTAACTGGCCGCCTTTCAAATGTGTACAGCTACTGGATATCTCTGAACAATCCAATCACCTTACCCAAAATACTCACCCGGTTAAGCCGGAGCGGCTCATAGTCCGGATTCTCAGGCTGCAGGCGAATATGATCGCGTTCCTTATAGAAGGTCTTGACGGTAGCTTCGTCATCTTCGGTCATAGCGACCACAATATCGCCGTTATCGGCGGTCTGCTGCTGGCGGACGATGACATAATCTCCGTTCATAATACCGGCTTCGATCATGCTGTCTCCCATAACGGATAGCATAAAGACCTTGTTATCTCCAACGTAATGGGTGGGAAGGGGGAAATAATCTTCAATATTCTCTGTTGCTGTAATAGGCACACCCGCAGTCACCTTGCCGACAACCGGAACTCGGGCAACGGTCTGCACGAATTGATGGACATTTTCAGAGTCTTCCTGACCCAGCAGCTCAATGGCGCGCGGTTTCGTGGGATCGCGGCGGATAAGTCCTTTCTTCTCCAACCGGTCAAGGTGCCCGTGTACGGTAGAACTGGATGCCAGGCCGACCGCTTCTCCAATTTCCCGGACGGAAGGCGGATACCCTTTGCTGCGAACTTCGTTACGTATAAATTCCAGGATCGCCAGCTGGCGACTCGAAATCTTTGACATCGGAATACACCCCATCTAGTAATGTTTGGGAAAATTATAACATAGAACTTCCGTTCGCACAAACATAAGTTCTAAGAAAATAAAAGGGAACAATCGTTCGAAAAACCTCTTGATCGAAACACATGTTCGTGCTATATTAATTTTGCGAGTAAGAACAAGTGTTTGGAGGCTGATGATAGATGTTGAAATATAGTACATACCGCAGCATTTATAATGAGACACCGGAGGCCGTCTCAACGCGCCGGAGCTCGGTTTCTGACCATACAAACCCATCCGTAAAGAACATTAAAGCGATCATCAAGAAAGCCCGTATCGTATTGAAACAGCAGGATGTTTTTAAGCTGATGATTGTGCTTCTTCTAATTATTTCGGGATTTACCGTGGTAAGCCAGGTATTTGCCAGTTCGGCATCTTCGCCGCAGCAGGAGAAGCGGATTGTAGTGGAGCCCGGCGATACACTCTGGAGTATCGCTCTTAAGAATAAATCTTCCGATATGAGAACTGTCGTATATATTGATGCTATTAAACGACATAATCATTTGAGCGGTTCCGATATTCAGGCTGGAGATATATTGTCCATTCCCGTATACAAATGAGCATTGGCATAATTCCGTTTAGCGCCTTAGAGCAAATTTTGCAAAGTACTGAAATAACAGGCAGAAGGATATTAGGTCTATTGCAGTACAACTGAGCTTTCAGGGGAGCCGCCTTGACAAGCTCTTTTTCTCATGGCAAAGTTAGAATGAATTTAAAGCTGTTCTACCGGTTTCATCAAATTACAGTGACGCTGGTATGAACGATCATGCATTAATTAGGAGGGAACATTTTGAATATAGATGAACTGGTTAATCGCATTAATGAGCTGGCACGCAAACATAAGAGCGTCGGACTTAACGAAGAGGAATTGGCTGAACGCGCCAAGCTTCGGGAGATATACCTTGGCAATGTCCGCCGCAATTTCCGTGCTCAATTGGAGTCGATTGAAATTGTGGATGACAATGGAAATGAACGAGACGGTGGAAGAAACCTTCATTAATCAAGCCGAAGCCGCCTTATCATAGATATTTCAGGAAGACTAGGGGGAAATGAAATGGCCCGTTCTTGGGAAAGAATGGTTCAACGCAACACGCATCAGGTTAACAAGAGAAGAAAAAAAGAGGGTAAGGATTCCATCAATTCTTCATCCAAGGCCGGTCCAACCGACGTATACAAGGGACGCAATATTGTTTTTCCTGTACTGCTTGCGGCACTGGGGGCTTTGTACTGGACCATAGGCCAGTTCGATACGTCTTCAGCCAACCAAAACAGCCTGGTAATGAATTGGATCGGCGTCGTGCTCTATTTTGCACTGGCTGCAATGATTTTCTTTCGGCGCCCTTATTTGAAAGTTGAACGGGCACGGGTCTCTACTTTCAAATTTAACCGCCAAAGGTTCCTTGAGGCAGCTGACATCGAGAAAATCATCATATCCCGCGGCTCCGTTAACATTAAGCCCAAAGCCAAACGGGGGCAATGGATTTTCTCGCGGTTGATCAACCGTTATGACACGGCTGTCATGGGCGAGCGGATGGAGCGTTTTGGTCAGCTAAACCATATTCCTGTAGAGCACAAATAGTATAGAGCAACAATTGCAAAGTTTATTATAGAGAGGGAGTAGTGGAATGCCGATTGCGGCCGTACTGTTTGATTTGGATGATACTCTTTTATGGGATGAGCGAAGTATTGAGGAAGCTTTTGAATACGCCTGCAAAGCGGCGGGCACAGCCGTTGACCCGAAGGAACTGGAAGCCGCGGTTAGACGGGAAGCGAGAAGTCTTTACGAGTCTTATGAGACCTTTCCTTTTACGCAGATGATCGGGATTAATCCATTTGAAGCGCTGTGGGCGAATTTTACAGCCGGAGAACAGGAGCAGTTCCGGAAGCTGGAGCAGCTTGCTCCAAATTACCGGAAGGAATCCTGGCGCCGCGGACTTGCGGCCGTGGGAATAGACGATGAGAGCCTGGCGGAGACACTTGCTGCGCGTTTTGCTGCGGAACGCCGGAGCCGTCCCTACATGTATGAAGAGACCTTGGAGATTCTGGCTGCGCTTCGCGGGAAAGTAAAGCTGCTGCTGCTGACCAACGGCTGCCCGGCTCTTCAGCAGGAGAAGCTGGATGGCGTACCCGAACTGATTCCTTTCTTTGATCATATTGTCATTTCCGGAACATTTGGGAAGGGGAAGCCGGACGTGGCCATTTTCGAGCATGCGCTGAAGCTGCTGGATATCGCACCGGAGCAGGGAATTATGGTCGGGGACAAGCTTACGACTGACATTCGCGGCGGTTTGGCTGCAGGACTTACAACGGTATGGATCAATCGCACCGGCAAACCATCCGACCCGGAAATTATCCCTCATTATGAGATCAAGCATTTATCGGAACTGCTTCCTTTAGCTCAAAGTCTCTAACCTTTAATCGTAATCTCGTTCTTTTCGTGGCCGGTATCCTGCATGACAGGGTATCGGTCTTTTATATGGAGTGCAAAACCGGATGTGTGACAAATATCTCATTTCTATGAGAAAACAGCAAGTCATTGTCTACCAAAGACGGTCAATCCATGTATAATGAGAGAGGCAGACTTAACGTAAGCATAACGCAAGATGTAATCGACATCCCGTACGATACAGAGGCTATTCGGGAGGGATAAGGATGCATATGCTAAGACCATTGGCAAAATGGGTTCTAATGTTCCTGGTGATTGCGGGAGCACTCGCAGGCTGTTCATCCGGGAGAAATAATCATTCCGGCATGAATATGTCCGAGATGTCAATGGAGCCGGTCAAGGTCGAGCTCTCCTGGAGTCCGCCAGAGGTGGCGGTTAATCAAGAAATCACCTTTGAAGCAAGAGTGACTCAAGGCGGTGGGCCAGTGGATGATGCCAAGGAAGTACGGTTTGAAATTATAAATACCGCTGATGAGTCAAAAAAGCTTTAGCTGGCCGGTAAGTCAGTAGGCGAAGGGTATTATACGGCTGAAGGAATGCTGATAGAGGCGGGCAGTTACAGCGTGACCTCGCATGTAACTGCCCGAACGCAGCATTCCATGCCGGTCAAATCCTTGACCGTTAAGCGATAATCGATGGGGGAGACTTTCCGAATTCCCTTTATTCTGCTAAACTTACTCTAATGTTTTACTGGAGGGATTGGAAAGTGGCTAAACCTACACTTGCAGAAGCGCTGGAGCAGCGTATTCTGATTTTAGACGGTGCCATGGGCACCATGATACAACAGGTTCCGCTGACCGGGGAGGATTTTGGCGGAGACGAGCTGGATGGCTGCAACGAGATGCTCGTGCTGACCAGACCCGAGGTTATTCGAAATATTCATGAAACTTACCTGGAAGCCGGCGCCGATCTGATTGAGACGAACACGTTCGGGGCAACCTCGGTTGTCCTTGCGGAGTACGATATTCCGCAAAGAGCGCGCGAAATCAACCTCGCCGCAGCGGCGATCGCCAGGGAAGCTGTCGATAAGTACGATTCCCCGGACCGTCCGCGTTATGTTGTGGGCGCAATGGGGCCAACTACCAAGACGCTGTCCGTTACCGGCGGATTGACATTCAGCGAACTGACGGAAAGCTATGAGGAACAAGCGGTTGCGCTGATCGAAGGCGGCGTGGATGCCCTGCTGCTCGAGACTTCGCAGGATACCTTGAATGTAAAGGCCGGCAGCATCGGTATCCGAAATGCTTTTGAGAAGACCGGAGTCACACTTCCAATTATGATATCAGGCACGATTGAGCCGATGGGCACGACGCTGGCCGGTCAGAATATTGAGGCCTTTTATATTTCATTGGAGCATTTGAAGCCGATCTCCGTCGGACTTAACTGCGCGACCGGGCCGGAATTCATGCGCGACCATATCCGTTCGTTATCCGAGATGGCCAAGGCGGCGGTCAGCTGCTATCCGAATGCCGGTCTGCCGGATGAGAACGGCAACTATCATGAGTCGCCGGAGTCGCTGGCCCGCAAGGTTGCAGCTTTCGCCGAGAAAGGCTGGCTCAATATTGCCGGAGGCTGCTGCGGCACAACGCCGGAGCATATCCGCGCGATGGCTGATTCGCTGGCGGAATACCAGCCGCGTCCTCTGCGCGGAAGCCATTCCCCGGCATTGTCGGGCATCGAGCCGGTGTACATTGAGCAGGATAACCGGCCGTATATGATTGGCGAGCGGACCAACGTGCTTGGCTCACGTAAATTCAAGCGGCTTATCGTCGAAGGCAAGTATGAGGAGGCCTCGGAGATTGCGCGCGCCCAGGTGAAGAGCGGAGCGCAGGTCGTCGATGTTTGCGTACAGGACCCCGACCGTGATGAAGCGGAAGATATGAAACAATTCCTGGAGCTGGTCGTGAAAAAGGTCAAGGTGCCGTTGATGATCGATACGACTGATCCAAAGGTTATTGATCTGGCTCTGCAGTACTGTCAGGGAAAAGCGATTATTAACTCCATTAATCTTGAAGATGGTGAAGAAAAATTCGAGCATGTCACGCCGCTGATTCACAAGTACGGCGCGGCGGTCGTCGTCGGAACCATTGACGAGAGCGGCCAGGCGATCAAGGCGGAGGACAAGCTCGCCGTTGCCAGACGCTCCTACGATCTTCTTGTAAACAAATACGGCTTGGCGCCGGAGGATTTGATATTCGATACGCTGGTATTTCCTGTCGGAACCGGGGACGAACAGTATATCGGCTCCGCCAAGGAGACGATTGATGGTATCCGCTTGATCAAGGAAGCACTGCCAGGCGTTCATACCGTGCTTGGAATCAGCAACGTGTCGTTCGGTCTGCCGGAAGCGGGCCGGGAGGTGCTGAATTCGGTCTTCCTCTACGAATGCACGAAAGCTGGGCTGGATTACGCGATCGTCAATACGGAGAAGGTGGAGCGTTACGCCTCGATTCCTGAGGAAGAGCGCCGCTTGGCCGAAGAACTGATTTACAACACCAACGATGAGACGCTTGCCGACTTTGTCGCCGCTTTCCGGGGCAAGAAGGTCGAGAAGAAAGAGAAGATTTCCAATCTGACGCTGGAAGAGCGCCTTGCTTCCTATGTGGTCGAGGGCAGTAAAGAAGGGCTAATTCCCGATCTTGACGAGGCGCTGAAAAAATACGGATCGCTAGAGATTATTAACGGACCGCTCATGGCCGGAATGTCCGAGGTCGGACGGCTGTTCAACAATAATGAGCTCATCGTGGCGGAGGTGCTGCAAAGCGCTGAAGTAATGAAGGCATCGGTGGCCCATCTGGAGCAGTTCATGGAGAAGAATGAAACCTCGGTCAAGGGCAAGATTTTGCTCGCCACCGTCAAGGGTGATGTGCATGATATCGGCAAAAATCTGGTCGAGATCATCCTTTCAAACAACGGCTACCAAATTATCAACCTGGGTATAAAAGTACCGCCGGAGACGATCATCGAAGCGTACCGCCGGGAAAAAGCCGATGCCATCGGCCTGTCCGGGCTGCTCGTTAAATCGGCGCAGCAGATGGTCCTGACGGCGCAGGATTTACGAACGGCGGGAATCGACGTGCCGATTATGGTCGGCGGCGCGGCTCTGACCCGCAAATTCACCAAGACACGCATCCGTCCGGAATACGACGGACTTGTGCTGTACGCCAAGGATGCCATGGATGGCCTTGATCTTGCCAACAAGCTGATGAATCCGCAGGAACGGGCCAAGCTGGCCGAGGAGATGCGTGAGGAGAACGAGGCCGGAGCGGCCGCTCCTCAGAAACCGGAGCTTCCCCAGCTTACGAGAGCGTTACGCTCGAAAATTTCGCAGGATGCACCGGTCTACATTCCGCCGGACCTGGAGCGGCATGTCCTGCGCAATTACCCGCTCGGACACATCATCCCTTATGTGAACATGCAGATGCTGCTTGGGCATCATTTGGGGCTTAGAGGATCGGTCGAAGCACAGCTGGCCGCAGGCGAGCCCCGGGCAGTCGAATTGAAGGAGACGGTGGACGGGCTGCTGCTTGAAGCGACGGTTAACGGAACGATGCGGCCGCATGCGATGTACCGGTTCTTCCCGGCCCAATCCAGAGGGAACGATATCCTGATCTACGATCCGGAGGACACGGGAAAGGTACTTCACACCTTTACCTTCCCGCGCCAGCAGGTTGAGCCTTATCTCTGCCTGGCTGACTTCTTGAAGTCCGTAGACAGCGGAATTATGGATTATGTCGGTTTCCTGGTCGTCACAGCCGGACAAGGAATTCGTGAACAGTCCGAGGAACTGAAGAATAAGGGCGACTATCTTCGCTCCCATGCGCTGCAGGCGTTGGCGCTTGAGGTTGCGGAAGGGTTGGCCGAACGTGTCCATCACATGATGCGGGATACCTGGGGCTTCCCGGACCCGGCGGATATGACGATGAAGCAAAGACATGGCGCCCGCTATCAGGGCATCCGCGTCTCCTTTGGCTATCCGGCCTGCCCGGATTTGGAGGATCAAGGGCCGCTGTTTAAGCTGATGTCGCCCGAGGATATTGGAGTCCACTTGACGGATGGTTTTATGATGGAGCCTGAGGCGTCCGTGTCCGCGATGGTCTTCGCCCATCCTGAAGCGCAGTATTTTAATGTTGAGAAAGCCTGAGCTTTTGGACAGAATAGCAGTTAAGGGAACTTCCCGTTATACCAGCCTCCCGGTTACGGGAGGCTTTTTGCTGGAAGACCGCCAGGGCTCATTTGGAAGAACAAGATTATATAGAGGGAAGGAGGAGAGAGATGGAGATTTATTTCTTGGGTACGAACGCGGGCATTCCCACCGTTCAGCGAAATGTAACCTCAGTTGTTCTGCGGCTGCTTGAGGAGCGCCGAAGCTTCTGGATGTTCGACTGCGGCGAGGGAACACAGCATCAGATTCTCCGTTCGCCGCTGCGGCTAGGCAAGCTGGAGAAGTTGTTCATTACCCATCTTCATGGCGATCATCTCTTTGGACTCCCCGGGCTGCTGAGCAGCCGGGGCTATCAGGGAGGAACCGCCCCGCTGACTGTATACGGTCCGCCGGGGCTCAAGGCTTTTCTGGATATTTCGCTGTCCGTCAGCCAATCCCGGATTCCCTACAAGCTTGAAGTGGCCGAGCATGATGGGGGGCTTCTTTTTGAGGATGAGCATTTCAAGGTGGAGTCGGCTCTGCTGGAGCACAGGATTGACAGCTACGGCTACCGTGTCACGGAAAAGGACCTTCCCGGCAGTCTCAACATCGAGCTTCTCAAAGGCTACGGTCTTAAGCCGGGGCCATTATACGGTGTGCTGAAGAGCGGCCGGGATGTGACCACGGAACAGGGAATCACGATTGCCGCCGCTGACGTCCTCAGCGAACCCAAACGCGGCCGAATCGTCACCGTTCTCGGAGATACGAGGCCCTGCGGAAATTCCATTCCGCTCGCGAGAGAAGCCGATGTGCTGATTCATGAGGCAACCTTTGCCCATGAGCTGGCCAAGATGGCCCGGGAATACCATCACAGCACGACGGTTCAGGCGGCTGAAATCGCGAAGGAGGCAAACGCCCGTAAACTGATTCTTACGCATTTCAGCTCAAGATACAGCTCACCCGAAGAGCTTGGACCACTGCTGGAAGAGGCGCGCGCTATTTTTCCGGACACGCAGCTTGCTGAGGAATTTCGGCTGTTTCCGGTGGAGCGAAAGAAGGGAAATTAAATTATTTTCCGGGAAAGCGCAGGAAGCGACACAGAACCGCCATTAAGTGCTGAAGCCGCCGCTAGTTCGATGCCGTTCGACTTTTAGTTGTTTCACAGCGAGAAAAGCATGGAGAATAATGTCTCAAATTTGATGTATTATCAAGGATAAGGCGGGGAGGAAATGAGGAGAAATGATCGATAATATACAAGGCCTGCTTCTGGATCTGGATGGTACACTGTTTCATGGGGGCATCATGATTCCGGGAGCGGATAAACTGATTGCCGGACTTAGATCGAAAGGAATCCCGTTTCTGTTCGTAACCAACAACTCGTCACGCACGCCGGCAAATGTCGCCGCTCATCTCACCGCGATGGGGATTGAAGCCCATGAGCATGAAGTCTGCACTTCTTCGCTGGCGGCGGCAAGATATATCGCTGAAGAATCTCCCGGGGCGGCCGTGGCGATACTTGGGGAAGAAGGGCTGCACCGCGCTTGCGAGGAAGAGGGGCTTCAAATCGTAACCGATTCGCCGCAGTACGTCGTCCAAGGCATTGACCGTTCTTTTACATATGATTCGCTGACCCGCGCGGCGCGCTGGATCACAGGGGGAGCGGCCTTTGTGCTAACCAATCCGGACCTGATGCTGCCCTCCGACGACGGCATGATGCCTGGGGCGGGCACACTGGGGGCGGCGATCGAAGCTGCCAGCGGTGTAAAGCCGGTGATCATCGGCAAGCCGCACCGCCATCTAATGAATTACGCCACATCGCGGCTGGGTATTGATCTCAAAGACGCCATCGTAGTCGGCGACAACATGAGAACGGACATAGCTGCCGGAGCGAATGCGGGCTGCCGGACGGTGCTTACACTGACCGGTGTGACGACGAAAGACAATCTGGAGCAGTCCAAGGAATGGATCGGGGTATCTCCGGATTTTATTTGCAGTAATCTAGCTGAACTGCGCGCCCTGCTTGGGGTATAATGGCAGAGCTGCATTTCACAATAGGAGAGGACGATGAATCATGCCGGAATTTCCGGAAATGGAGAACTACCGCAGACTGCTTTCGAAGCATATCGTTAATTTACCGATCACTGGGGTGACGGTTAACAGGGAGAAATCGATAAATGTGGAGCCGGAAGTATTTGTGGAGAGACTTGTCGGCGCACGCATCGTTTTTGTGGAACGGAGAGGAAAGCATCTGGTGTTCCATCTGCATGACGGCCGCCGGCTGCTGCTGCATCTGATGCTTGGAGGGCTGCTGTTCTACGGAACGGAGGAAGAACGTCCTGACCATAGCACGCAGGTGGAGATCGCCTTCGGCGACCGGATATTGTATTTTATGGGGCTTCGCCTTGGCTATCTGCATCTGTTATCCGTTAAGGAGACTGAGGCGGCCCTCGCCAAGCTGGGTCCCGAGCTGCTGGACCGGCGGATGAACGAAGAGCGGTTCGCTGATCTGCTGAAGGGCAGGCGCGGTGCGCTCAAAAGCCTCCTGGTGAACCAGCAGGTGTTTGCCGGAATCGGCAACTGCTATGCCGACGAAATCGCCTATGAAGCGGCGCTGCTGCCGTCCGCTCCCGTTCAGGGGCTAACGCCCGATTCGATAACCCGCTTGTACGCCGCAGTCCGTAAGGTGCTGAGCGAGGCGGCAGACATCGGGGGCTACATGGAGCTGCCTTTTATGACAGGAGATACGGTCACGGGAAGCTATAATGACAGATGCAAGGTATATGACCGCGAAGACGAAACCTGTGAACGCTGCGGAGGAACGATCGTCAAGTCGGAATTATCGAGCCGCAAGGTGTTCTACTGCCCGGATTGCCAGAATGAGCGCTAAGCCGAGGATCGGTGCGCATGTCAGCATCCGTGGCGGCTATGCTCAGGCTGCAAGAGCGGCATGGAAGAGCGGCGCGGGCTCATTTCAATATTTTCCGAAAAATCCCCGGAGCTTGCAGCTTAAGGCCGTGGATACAAGAGATGCGGGAGCTTGCGCGTCTTATTGCCGGGAAAAAGGACTGCTGTCCGTCGCCCATACGCCCTATCCCACAAATCTCGCCGCAGGCGAGACGGACTCGCCAACCAGGGAAGTGATGGTTCGGTCGCTGCTTAACGATTTGGAGATCGCCGAAGCGTGCGGATCGCTGGGGGTCATTGCGCATTTCGGGCATTTTCAGAAGCTGCCGCCGTTACAAGGCTATCAAAATATTATACAATGTATAAATGAAACGCTTCAGTCCTGGACAGGGACGGCCAAGCTGCTGATTGAGAACCAGGCGGGAAACGGCGGTTTCGAGGGAACGACACTGGAGGAACTGGTCAAGATTCGTGAACTGAGCCGCTATCCTGAAAAAATCGGTTTTTGTTTCGATACATGCCACGCTTTTGCGGCAGGCATATGGAATCCGGAGCGCAGCGGCGAGCTGCTGGAGTCGGGCTTAAGGCTGGATTACTGGCCGCATCTGGCTGCCATTCATCTCAACGATTCCCGGTATCCTTACTCCTCCAAGCGGGACAGGCATGCCGGGGTGGGCAAGGGCCTAATTGGTGAAAAAGGACTGAAGGAGCTGCTTACATCGGAGCCGCTGCTTGGCAAACCGGCCATTTTGGAGACTGAAAAAGGAGCGGACGGCACGCACAGAGATGAAATTGCGGCGGTGCTGTCATGGTTTGAAGCGTAAAAAAAGGGGCGATGAACGAATGATCCATGTATATATGGACGATTACAGGCGGGTTCCCCCAGGCTTTACGCTTGCCCGGACGACGGAGGAATGTCTGCTGCTGCTTCGCGAATGCGAGGTCGGCGTCCTCTCTCTCGACTATGATATGGGGCCCGACGACGAAACCGGGGGATACGTAGCCAAAACCATCGTTCTTGAAGCGCTGTTCCCGAGGGAGGTTTATCTGCATACCTCGAGTGCGCCGGGCAGAAAAGAAATGTTCGAGCTGCTGTATCCGGCAAGGCCGGAAGAAACGGCAGTCCATAACGGGCCGATGCCGGAGGAGAAGCTGCGCGAGATCGCTTCGGGGGCCTCTGGATCATGAAGGAAATGAAAGAACACGAACTGCTGGAGGCGATTGGCCGCAGCGGGGCTTGCCTTGCCGTGTTTCTGGAGACACCGCTGTGCGGTACATGCAAAGTGGCCCGCCGAATGATGGATGTCGCTGAACATCTGCTTCCCCGGGATTATGCGCTGGTATCGGGCAACGTTAATCTTCTCCCAAGCATCGTAAGGCAGTACCGTATTGCCAGTGTTCCGGCGCTGCTTATATTTGACGCAGACCGTGACCGTCCGCCGCGCGTCCATTATGCGTTAGATTCGGTGGAGCGTGTGCTGGAGTACATAAGGAGCGTGAATTTATAATGATTTCTTTACAGCATATTACCCTGCGCAGGGAGGAGAACCTGATCCTGGATGATGTATCGCTGGATATTAAAGAAGGCGAGAATTGGGTGATCCTCGGCCGCAACGGATCGGGCAAGACGACTTTATTGGAAATGATGACCGGCTATCTGTTCCCAAGCAGCGGCACGGTCAAGGTGCTCGGCCATACCTACGGCCAGGTTGATTTGCGCGAAGTGCGCAAGGAGATCGGCTACATCGGGCCGTCGCTTATGGAGAAATTGACGCTTCGCGATCCCGTCTGGGAGGTGGTGGCCACCGGAGCATACGCTTACTTACGCTTTTATCAGCAGATTCCCGGTGAAATTAAGGCCAAGGCGATTGCGCTGCTGGAAGACATGAATATGGGGCGTCTGGCTTATCATACCTTCGGCACGCTGTCGCAGGGAGAACGCAAGAAGGCGATGCTGGCACGCTGCCTGATGGTGGACCCGAAGCTGCTCATTATGGATGAGCCCTGCGCGGGACTGGATCTTTATGAGCGGGAGAAAATGCTGGCCGAGGTGGACAAGCTGAACCGCCGGGAGGTAACCGTCGTGTATGTCACGCATCATGTGGAGGAGATTGTGCCCTTGTTTACCCATGTTGCGCTGACCCGTGAAGGCAGACTGGCCGGGGCGGGACCGAAGAAAGAAGTGCTGACCGGTGAGATGATGCTTGCCGCCTATGAGCTTCCCGTGGAGATCGAATGGGAGGAAGAGCGTCCCTGGATAAAAATAAAACGTGGAGGTGAGATATCTGCCTAAACGATGTTTAACTTCTTTATACATCTCAAACATTGCGTTATCATGTTTATGAGGTGATATAATGAAACTTCTTCCTATAGGAAAAGTATCCAAGATGATAAGAGTAACTCCAAAAACGCTGAGAGAGTGGAACAAAACAGGAAAATTAGTACCGTACTCTATCAGTGACAGCGGGTATAGATACTACACGCAGGAACAAGGAAATAAAGGATTTGGTCGAAAATGATTCTAACGAAGAAAGTCAGAATCAGACCGGCACTTGAGCAAGAACAGCAATTATGGCGTTCTGTAGGTACTGCAAGATGGGTATACAACTGGACACTATCCAGACAAGAAGAAAACCACAAGCATGGTGGCAAGTTCTTGTCGGATGGAGACCTTCGGAAAGAGCTAACTCAGCTAAAACATACCGAAGAGTATGCTTGGCTGTGCAATGTTTCTAATAACGTAGCAAAGCAAGCCGTGAAAGATGCCTGTGATGCGTATAAGAAGATGTTTAAGGGACTTGCAAAGAAACCAAAGTTCAAGTCCAGAAAGAAATCAAGGCCATCTTTTTACAATGACACAGCTAAACTTAAGGTTAAAGATCAAGTTGTCCTGTTAGAAAAAGTGGGCTGGATGAAAACAGTGGAGCAACTTCCGATAGGTGTTTCTTATAGCAACCCACGTGTTACTTTTGATGGTAAGTACTGGTACCTGTCTGTCGGGATCAACCAGGAACAGGTGCAACAAAAATTAACAGACGAAGTCGTAGGCATTGATGTAGGTGTAAAAGAATTGGCAGTGTGTAGTAACGGTATGGTGTTTAAGAACATCAACAAGTCTGCTGCCGTAAGAAAGACGGAGAAACGTTTGCGTAGGTTGCAACGTAAAGTTTCCCGCAAATATGAGATGAACAAGGAGGGAAGCCGTTTTGTCAAGACAAGCAACATTGTAAAAGTCGAAAAGTCCATTCGTTTGCTTCATCGGAGATTAACGAATATCCGTACCAATCACATTCACCAAGCTACAAGTGCAGTCGCGAAAACCAAGCCACGCGCCGTAGTGATGGAAACTTTGAATGTAAGCGGGATGATGAAGAACCGTCACTTGAGTCAAGCGATTGCTAACCAAAAGCTAAATGAGTTCATTCGCCAAATGAAATATAAGTGCGAAAAGAGGGGTGCAACGTTTATGCAAGCGGATCGATGGTTCCCGTCGTCAAAATGTTGTTCAGGTTGCGGACAGGTCAAGACCCATTTAAAGTTATCTGACCGCATCTATGAATGTGATTGCGGATTAAAGATTGATCGTGACTTGAACGCGGCAATCAACCTAGCCCAATTGGCCGTGTAGCATCTTAAAGCTTACGCCAATGTGTAGGATTCGTTGCATCCGAATTTACGCCTGTAGAGTGTTATACCAAACGTAAGTAGCTTCGGCAAAAGCGGGCACGTTGAAGCAGGAAGCAAACAAGAGTTGTGTAGACTTGTACAATCTCTTGGCAACGGTTCATCCATTTGAACGAGCTTAAGCCCAGCTTAGAACAAAATCCGTCTCCTTCGGTAAGCGAGACGGTTTCAAGATACATTTGTACCGCCAATCACGGCTTTGCCCCCTATGCCCAGGAGGAACTGCGGCGCCAGTTCGGCTCGGTCAGGAGTACACTGCTGCTGCCGGGAGAAGTCTTCTTGGCTACGCTTCACGCGGAGCCGGAAGAGGTCGCGCGGCGACTATCGGAGAACCCGCCGATATTTCTGCGCCATATTCAGCCGGTTCAGCTGCAGGATGAAGGCGGAAGCGAAGCGCTGGAGCGGCTGGCGGTCTATTTAAGCCGCCGGAGCGAGCTTCAAGGGGAGCGGATCGCCGTTCAGGTGCGCAAGACTGAGGATTCGTTCTGGAGCGACAGCCCGGGAGAACTGCGGGAATGGCTTCAGGCCAAGCTTGAAGGCGCCGCAGCCGAATTTACCGTGCAGAGCCCGGCTTGGATCGTCTCGGTCTATGCGGCCTCGAACGCGCTGTACGCCGGGGTTTCCCGTCCCGAGGACAATTTAAGCGATTGGAACGGCGGAGCGATCCGCTTCCGCCGCGAGGACGGCCAAATTTCGCGGGCAAAGTTCAAGCTGATGGAAGCGGAGAAGGAATTCGGCATTCCGTTCAGCAGTTTCCGGCGAGCGCTCGATATCGGGGCGGCGCCCGGCGGCTGGACGTCGTTTCTGCTAGAACGGGGCCTTCAGGTGACAGCGGTTGATCCGGCGAGAATGCATGAATCGCTACAAGATCATCCTGCCCTTAAGGTGCTGCGCAAAAACGCCGGGGAGGTCAAATTCAAGGAAAATGAATTCGATCTGCTCGTCTGCGATATGAGCTGGAGTCCGAAGCTGATGGCCAAGCTTGTAACGGGACTGCTGTACAGCCTGGCGCCCGGAGGAACCGCAGTCGTCACCGTGAAGCTGATGTATAAGAAGCCGCTGGCGCTGATCAAAGAGATTATGGCCATGTTTGAAGCCGAGCGAATGCAGATTCAGCGGGCCAAGCAGCTGTTCCATAACCGGGACGAAATAACGCTTTATATGATTAAATATTAATGGCATGACCTATAGATTTTTCCGGGAAAGCATCCCGCTGAAGTGAACCGCTAAAATGCGGCTTACAGCAGCGGGATGTTTTTTACTAAATATGAAGTTGGAGGGAAAGAAAATGCGCTATAAATCAAAGCTGAAGCCTGGGCAGATCTTGGGCGGCCGATACGTGATTGCGGGTATCATCGGCTCGGGAGGAAGCAGCCATGTGCATTTGAGCGAGGATTTGCGTCTGCCCGGCAAGCGCTGGGCGGTTAAAGAATGTGTAGCGGAAAATCAAGATTATGGAAATGTACAAGCCGAAGCGGAGCTGCTGATCAGCCTGGATCATAGAAGACTTCCCAGAGTCGTCGATTTTTTTCCGCCGGATGAAGACGGATACGCTTATCTTGTAATGGACTACATCGAAGGCGTGACGCTGAACCGTTATATGGATTCCTTGGGCGGAACTATTCCGAGGGAGACTTTGCTCCTGTTCGCCAAGCAGCTGCTGGAGGTGCTGCAATACCTTCATGAGCATCGTCCGCCTATCGTCTACCGCGACCTGAAGCCATCGAACATTATGCTGGCTCCGGAGAAAGGGCTGATGCTGATCGATTTCGGGATCGCCCGCAGGCACAGGGGCGGAGTGGGAGAAGATACGGTTAAGCTAGGCACGGTCGGTTTTGCCGCGCCGGAGCAGTACGGGAGTGGCCAGAGCGATCACCGCTCCGATCTGTACGGATTGGGGGCGCTGCTGCTGTACTTGGCTACCGGAGGCAAATACAGCGAGTGGGCCGCTGGAATGGAACGCAGGCTTGACGGCCGCGCACCGGAAATTCTGATCCCCGTGCTGCGGCGGCTGCTCCGGCCAAGGCCGGAGGATCGCTATGGCAGCGCGGAAGAGGTGCTTCGGGTGCTTGAAGATGTCAAAGCGGGCTTATCCGCCGGGTTGCGGCAGCAAGTGTTGACGCGAACAACGCTGCCTGCCAAGAGCAAGGCGCATATCGTAACGCTGATGGGAACGGCTTCCGGCATCGGCGTCACACACACGTCGCTGGCGGCTGCACGTCTACTGAGCCGTTGCGGTCCGGCAGCTTGGGTCGATTATGCTCCCGATTCGCCTGTCTACGGGCGGATAAGGTCATTAGCCGCAGCTTCCGGCAGGTCTATCCCATCCGAAGAGAAGCAAGGCCCTCTAGAGGTAAACGGCATTCATTGCTGGCGACGTCCGGAGGATGGCAGGCTGAAAGAGCTTGCAGCCCGCTACCGATACGTTGTCCTTGATATGGGCAGCGGGGGGTATGAGGGAGCGGAAGCTGAATTCGCCAGCGGCGACATTCCCCTGCTGCTTGCTTCGGGGGCGGATTGGCGAATGGAGGAGACGCTGCATTGGCTCCGCCGCAGCGGCTGGCGGCAGGATAGCCGCTGGAAGATCGGTCTTCCGCTGGCGGAAGTCCATGCCGCCGAACTGCTAAAGCGGACGCTGGGGGTCCGGGAAGTGTACGCGCTGCCATTTCAGCCCGATCCCCTTGCAAGCGGCGGAAGCATGGAAGCCGAGCTTCGGAAGCTGCTCGCCGGCCTATTGGAAAAAGGTGGAGGATGGAAAAAAGGGCGCTTTTTTCAGCGCAAATGAAAAGAAATGTAAACATTTATATTTCGGAAAACGGGATTTTTATGCTAAAATTAATCGTTGTATGCCCTGCGGAATATTCATGATTTTAAATATAGATAGGAGCTTGCGTGAATTTATGAGTTTACTTACTGTAGAAGACGTTGCCCACAATTTTGGGGACCGTCAGCTGTTCAAGAATGTATCGTTCCGGCTGCTCGCAGGAGAGCATGTCGGTCTAGTTGGAGCGAATGGCGTCGGCAAATCGACGCTGATGAATATATTGACGGGCAAGCTGCTGAAGGACAGCGGCAAGGTGGAATGGACCCCGAAGGTCCGCTATGGCTACCTTGATCAGCACACCGTTCTGACGCCGGGCAAGACGATCCGCGATGTGCTGAAGGACGCGTTCCTGCCGCTGCTTGAATTGGAACAGGAAATGATGGGCATTACCGAGAAAATGGCTGACGCCTCGCCTGAAGAGCTGGAGCTCTTGCTTGAGCAGATGGGCGAAATTCAGGAGCAGCTTGATATTGGCGATTTCTACTTGATCGACGTTAAGGTGGAGGAGATGGGCAACGGTCTCGGACTGTCCGCGATCGGACTGGATCGGGACGTGGCGAGCCTTAGCGGCGGACAACGGACGAAAGTGCTGCTGGCCAAGCTGCTGCTGGAGAAGCCGAACGTGCTGCTGCTTGACGAGCCGACCAACTATCTCGACGTGGAGCATATCGAATGGCTGACCAATTATTTGAAGCAATATCCGTATGCATTCATGCTGATTTCACATGATACGGAGTTCATGAGCAAGGTTGTCGATGTCGTCTATCATCTGGAATTTGCGAAGCTGACCCGCTATACGGCCAATTATGAGAAGTTCCTGGATATGGCGTACATCAATAAGACGCAGCACATCGAAGCGTATGAGAAGCAGCAGGAATTTATCAAAAAGCAAGAGGATTTCATCCAACGGAACAAGGCGCGGTACTCGACGTCGGGACGGGCGAAGAGCCGGGAGAAGCAGCTTGATCGTCTGGAGCGGATCGACAAGCCGGAAGAAGCCGTCAAGCCTACGTTCCAGTTCAAGGAAAGCCGGGCAAGCGGCAAGACGGTATTTGAAGGCATCGACTTCGAAATCGGTTATGACCGCCCGCTGCTGCCCAAGCTGAACATGACGATTGAACGCGGCGACAAGATCGCTATCGTCGGCTGCAACGGAGTCGGCAAATCGACGCTGCTGAAGACGATTTTGGGCGTTATTCCGCCGCTGAGCGGGAAGACCTACCGGGGCGACTTCCTGCATCCCGCTTATTTCCAGCAGGAGGTTAAGGCTGGCAACATTACGCCGATCGACGATGTCTGGAATGAGTTCTCGAGTCTGAATCAGCATGAAGTACGGGCGCATCTGGCGCGCTGCGGCCTGAAGAACGAGCATATTACCCGTCCGCTGAACATGCTGAGCGGCGGAGAGCAGGCAAAGGTCCGGCTGTGCAAACTGCTGATGCGCGAGAGCAACTGGGTTCTGTTCGACGAACCGACGAATCACCTGGACGTTGTGGCGAAGGATGAGCTGAAGCGGGCGCTCAAGGAGTATAAAGGCACCGTTCTGCTCGTTTCCCACGAACCCGATTTCTACGAAGATTGGGTAACCAAGACGTGGAACGTGGAGCAGTGGTCCACACAATCCGTCTAGCACTCGCTAAAGCTTTTGCCCAGAATTTAAACTTTAAGTCCGGGAGACGGCGACAGGGCGCCGTGTTTCCCGGACTTTTGAATATAGGAAGGGGACATACCGGGATGGAGAAAGATCAAGATAAAGAAAATACGGCTTCCTCAGCCGCCGGCAGAGAAGGGCGATACTCCCGCCAGGTGCGGTTTGCGCCGTTCGGCGCGGAAGGCCAGCGGAAGCTGGCGGAATCGAGCGTGCTCGTCGTTGGAGCGGGAGCGCTCGGAACGGGCATTGCCGAGACGCTGGTCCGCTGCGGAGTCGGACGAGTTGTCATTGCCGACCGGGATTATGTGGAATGGAGCAATCTGCAGCGCCAGCAATTGTACACGGAAGAAGACGCCGAGCGCCATATACCGAAAGCGGCGGCGGCCAAAGCAAGGCTGTCGGCGATTAACTCCGAAGTGACGGTGGAGAGTCATATTATGGACGTTCGCGCGGAGGAGCTGGAGGCTCTCGTACCGGGAATCGATCTCATTATGGACGGTACGGATAATTTCGATACCCGGCTCATTCTCAACGACATAGCGCAGAAGCATGGCATTCCATGGATTTACGGCGCATGTGTGGCTAGCTACGGCGTTACTTATACCTTTATTCCCGGCGAGACACCCTGCCTTAACTGCCTGCTTGGCACCGTTCCGCTTGGCGGAGACACCTGCGATACGGCGGGTATTCTGCCGCAGGCCGTACAGATGGTTACGTCGAACGCGACCGCCGAGGCGCTTAAGCTGCTGGGCGGGCGCAAGGAGCAGCTCCGCCGGAAGCTGATGACATTTGACATCTGGCGAAATGAGTACCAGGAAATCGGCGTCGGAGCGGCCCGCAAGGAGCATTGCCCTTCATGCGGCAAAGATCCGGTATATCCGTATCTGTCTGCGGCGAATACGGAGCGCAGCGACGTGCTCTGCGGGCGGAATACGGTGCAGATTCGTCCTGCGGTCCGAAGCTCGATCTCGCTTCCCGACACCGCGAACAGATTGTCCAGGCTGGGACTGGGCAAGGTGGACATCAATCCGTATCTCGTCTCCTTCAATGACGGAGATTACCGGGTCGTCGTATTTGGAGACGGGAGAGCGCTTGTTCACGGAACGAATGATATATCGGCGGCGAGGAGCGTCTATCACCGGTACTTTGGATAATAAGCAAACACGGCCATCCGCTAAGGAATGGCCGTTTTATTTTAGGGAAATCTAGACCTATGCAGCGCCGGATTTCTGTGCAGGCATAGCCGCCGGCGGATATGGGGGATTTCCGTGGATGAGATGATGATTTGGTTCTTCCCTGTAGGGAAGGAGGGAAGCAATTTTCTAGACACAACGCAGGAACGGGTTAGCGAACGGGTGGTAATCGAACGCGCGCTCCATGATACGGGACTAACCGTAGTGGAAACTTCGGATGCGGAGAGCCTTAAAGACCGCCTTGGGCAGCAGGACGCCGCGTTGCTCATAGCGGAAATCCGGGATGCCGGGCGATGGGAAGGCTGGAATACGGTAGCAAGCCTCCGGGAGAACGGCAAATATCTCCCTGTACTGGTCATTTCCGGCCAGCAGGGCGGAGATGCCGCCGAAGCCGCATTCAAGTCGGGAGCCAACGATTATATGGCTTATCCGCTGCATCCGGGCGAGCTTCGGTGCCGAATCGAGAATCTATTGACGCTGACGAGCAGGAGGCGAGCGAGCGGCACGCTTAAACTTGACGGTCTGACGCTTGAGCCGTCCCGGCGGCGGGCCGTCCGCGACGGCAAGGATTTGAAGCTGACCGCCAAAGAATTCGCGCTCCTCTATTACCTGGTCGCCAACAGCGGCGAGATTTGCTCCCGGGAAAATATTTTGCGCCACGTATGGGGATACCATTTTCACACCGACACCAATGTGACGGACGTATATATCCGCCATCTCAGGTTAAAGGTGGACAAGGGCTACCGCCAGAAGCTGATTCATACGGTGCGCGGCGCCGGTTATGTAGTAAAGGCGCCGGAAATGGCGCCATATACGTAAGCTTATACGGTTAGATAGCAGGTAGCGATCAATTACAGAACGCGGCGTGCTTTCAGATACGTTCTTTTCCAGTTGCCGGAGTTCAGGTCGGAAATCGTGACACCCGGTGAGCCGTAGGTGTGCAGAATTTTTCCGCCCCCAGCGTAAACCGCTACGTGAGTAACGTTACTGCCGTTAGCACGGCTGCCGCTGGAGAAGAACACGAGATCGCCTACGCGGAGATCGGATTTGGAGACGGCTCGGCCCACTTTGGATTGTTTTACCGAAGTGCGGGGCAGGTCGATGCCGTATTTGCCGAAAATATATTTGGTAAAGGACGAGCAGTCGAAGTATTTGGTCGTCTTTGTGGTAACACCGAATTTATAAGGGGTTCCCATATATTGTTTGCCTAAGTTGACAATTTGATCACCTTTTGCCGACACCGATGCGGCTTGCGCGGTCGGTGTTGCTTCTCCGCTAGCCATGACTCCGCCAAATCCGATGGCTGTACATACCCCGACAACTAGTGCTTTTTGTATAAGTGTTGCTTTATTCATGTAATCGTACCTCCAAAGATGTTTGTCCAAGTTGATGTCTTGGCTAGTTCGTAGTATAACAGCTTTGAAACCGCCTAAAATTTGGATGGATGGTCTCAAAGTCATAGAGGGCCGAAAGTGTAAGCGTTATATTAAAATTGCATTAAAAGTTACAGAAAATTAATCTTTACAAATTCCTATCCATAGAAAAAGGCGGATAAACCCTTGTGGATAAAGGGAATCCGCCATTCGAGAATGAAGATTAAAGTTACAAAAATGACTTAAATTTTACATACTTCAACTTAGTCGTTACTCTGAATAATAAGCAGAAGTCCGCTCAGGATCGTAACGGTCCCTGTGGGTGAGACCAGCCGGTTGCTTATCCCCAGAGATTGGCCAAGCTTAAGCGTAGCGTCGGTTAATGGATACTGAAAGCCCTCCAGTGTAATCCCGGTGACTTCTGGAGTCACGGGCAGCAGGGAAACATAAGTATAGCCCCGATCCTGTATAGTGGCCTGGGAGCCGGTAATGGTGACATAATTGTTGAGATCCATGGCCGAGCAGCGGATTTGGCGCTGAAGCACCCGAGTCATCATCTGGATGCTGGCCAGGGTATGGTCAAGCCGTGTGCCGGTAACACCGAAGAGCAAAATGTCCTCCGGCTGCTGTTCAAGAGCAAGATCCAGGGCAAGCTCGCTGTCGGTTAAATCTTTATCAACGGGGTCGCAGGCAATCACTCTTGGGACTTGTTCTTCAATCCGCTTGAACTCTTCCAGAGTGATGGAGTCGAAATCGCCTACGGCAATATCGGGAATAACGCCGTGACTGACAAGAAAGAGCGCACCGCGATCAGCGCCGATAATGAAATCTTCTTTGTCCAGTTCCCGCAAAAACTGCTCGGACAGCTCTCCGCCGGCAAAAATAACGGTTCTGCGCGCTGGCATCACAAACCTCCTTCCGCTTTGATGCAAAATTTTTGTAATCCTGACCTAGTATAAAGCACAATGAACGGTTGTACAATTGCCGGTGGCGAAGATAAAATGGGTAAGGTACCTCTTTAGGTTCAACAGGTGAAGGTTACGAAAGAGGCCCGAAAAAGCTGTAATAATCAGGGGGTAGGAACGATGCTGCATGTGCTGTTTGTCTGCCTGGGGAATATTTGCCGTTCTCCAATGGCGGAAGCAGTTCTAAGGAACAAGATCGTGAAGGAAGGCTTGGGGCAAAAGATATCCGTGGATTCCGCCGGTACCGGCGACTGGCATATCGGAAAACCGCCGCATGAGGGGACAAGACGGATGCTGGACCTGAATGGCATCAGCTATGAAGGAATGGCCGCGAGAAGAGTGAGCAGCGAAGACTTCGGCAAATTCGACTATATCATCTGCATGGACAACTCGAACGGGGCCAACGTTCGCAAACTGCCCGGAGGACAGGATGCGAAGCTCATGTACTTTATGGAATTACTGCCGGACAATGAGCATAAGGAAGTGCCGGACCCCTATTTTACAGGCAACTTTGAAGAGGTGTATGAACTGGTCGATGCGGGCTGCGGGGTTTTGCTGGACAAGCTGAAACAAGATCTGTCATTAAAGTAGAGAAGAGGGCTATGGTTCTCTTCCTTTGCCCTCTTATGAAAGCGCAATCATCGGGCCGGTAGAATAAATTGTTAGAATTTGTTCACTATTTTGGGCATTCAAGTCCTGTTCAGATGGTTAAAAAATACAATAGCGATTCCGGCAGCTCCTTCTGCCAAAAGCCCCACAAATGGCGTCCGTCCTTCTCCCGGTAATCCACCTTGGCGCCGCGTTCTTCAAGCAGCTTCTTCGCATCCCGGTTGAGCTGCACAAAATCATAGACGCCCGTGTCGGTCTCATAATCTCTTTCCTGGAGGCCCACGACCATGTTGATCTCAAGCCACGAAAGATCGGTTTCGTCCTCAATCCATTCCAGTGTGAGAGGATAGAACGCGCCTGAAAGGCTGAGAATGCGGGTGAACAGCTCAGGGTAACGGAGGGCGAGGTGGAGCGAGACGCTTCCCCCAAGCGAGTCTCCGGCAACGATCCGTTCGTTCGGCGAGCGGCGGACCGGATAATTTTGCTCAACATAGGGGATAATTTCTTCGGCAAAGCAGGCAAGGTACTGGTCGAACCGGGTGCCAAAAGGCGCATATTCCTGGGTTCTGACGGCAACGTTCACTTCGACCCCGACAATGATGAAAGGCTCTGCGCCTTCTTCGAGAATCAGCTTGCCCGCTATGGTGGCGATTCGGCCGAAGTTAAAAAACTCCTCCCCGTCCTGGCAGTAGACTACGGGATAGCTGAGCAGCTCGTTATAGCCTGGAGGAAGATATATGCGCAGCTTGCGTTCCTCTTGCAGGCTTTCACTCCAAAGGGTATGTTTTACAATTGTACGTTTCAGAAAAACAGAATCATCCATGTTTCATCAGGCACCTTTCCTGTCGGATTTTGCAATGCTTGCGGTAATGAGTTAATATCAACTTTGTGGCAAAAATCATTTACACATTGAAAAACTGCATTTCTGTTATATTAAAAATACAGTCCTGTTATACATACAAAGTTTACGTGAGTATAAATTTTATGCGTAATTCTTTGACGAAATTAACGAAACAGGTGTATAATAATTCTATAACAGAGGCAGATAATATTCAAATTGTTATTCAAATTTTTTTGCTGAGGTGAAGATAATGAGTAAAGTTCCTTACGAGGTATATACAGAGGACGTAGAGGCTCTTACGGTCCTTTCTCCGGCTGGAGAAGTGATCAATAAAGATAAAATGCCCGCTCTTACCGATGATCAATTAAAAGAAATAGCTTACCGCATGATTTTCACCCGTACTTGGGATGATCGTGCCGTTAACCTGGGCCGCCAAGGCCGCCTCGGCTTCTACGCCCCGACTTCCGGACAGGAAGCGACAATGGTCGGCAGTGAATTCGCTCTTGAGAAGGAGGACTTCATCTGCCCGGGCTACCGCGATATTCCGCAGCTTGTCTGGCATGGTCTGCCTCTTCATCAGGCGTTCCTGTACTCCCGCGGCCATCAGCACGGCGGTGAAATCCCTGAGGATGTCAGCGTGCTGCCTCCGCAGATCATCATTGGCGCTCAAATTCTGCATGCCACAGGCATTGCCATGGGCTTTAAATTGAAGAATCAGAAGAATGTCGCTATTACCTACACCGGGGACGGAGGCTCCTCTGAAGGCGATTTCTACGAAGGTCTTAACTTTGCGGGACGCTTCAAGCTGCCGGTCATTTTCTTTGTGCAAAATAACGGCTACGCCATCACAACGCCGTTCGCCAAGCAAACCGCTTCCAAGTCGATCGCCCATAAAGCGGTTGCTGCCGGCATTACCGGCGTGAAAGTGGACGGAATGGATATTTTTGCGGTCATTCAAGCGGTTAGAGAAGCCGCCGAACGCGCCCGGAATGGAGAAGGGCCTACCCTGATCGAAGCCGTTACGTACCGTTTCCGTCCGCACTCCCTGTCCGACGACGCGAGCAAATATCGCACCAAAGAAGAAGAAGGCGAGTGGAACGAGAAAGACCCGATCGCCCGTGTGGTTAAATATTTGGAGTCCAAAGGCCTGTGGAGCGACGAAGATACGCAGCGCGTGAAGGACGAAGCGAAGGCGAAAGTGAACGAAGAAATCAAGCTTGCGGAAAAAACCGAAAAAATGACGATCTCCGGCCTGATCGACAGTATGTTCGAAACGACGCCGAAAGATCTTGAAGAGCAAAAAGCCGATTTTGAATAAGGAGGATACTGGCTATGGCACAAATGAATATGAAAGAAGCGATTCGCGACGCGATGCGCGTCGAATTAAAACGTGATCCGAACGTCCTGATCTTCGGCGAAGACGTCGGCCATGTAGGCGGCGTATTCCGGGCGACAGAAGGATTGCAGGGCGAGTTCGGCGAGGAGCGCGTATTCGATACGCCGCTGGCTGAATCCGCTATCGGCGGTCTTGCTGTGGGCCTTGGCGTACAAGGTTTCCGGCCGATTGCCGAGATCCAGTTCGTCGGCTTTATTTTTGAAGCGCTGGACCAAATGGTTATACAGGCGGCCCGTCTGCGCTACCGCACCGGCGGCAAATACAACGCTCCAATCGTCTTCCGCACCCCGTTTGGCGGCGGCGTCAAGGCGGCTGAGCTGCACACCGACTCCCTGGAAGGCCTGATCGCTCAGAGCCCCGGCATCAAGGTTGTCGTTCCTTCCAACCCTTATGACGCGAAGGGACTGCTGATCGCGGCTATCCGCGACAATGACCCGGTATTTTTCATGGAGCATTTGAACCTGTACCATGCTTTCCGCACAGAGGTTCCGGAAGGCGACTATACGGTTGAAATCGGCAAGGCCAACGTCGTCCGCGAAGGCTCCGATGTTACGATTATCGCTTACGGCTTGATGGTACATACGGCCACCAAGGCTGCAGATGAACTTGAGAAGAGCGGCATCAAAGCTGAAATCATTGACCTGCGCACCGTCAGCCCGATCGACATCGATACGATTGTGGAATCCGTGAAGAAGACGAACCGCGCCATTGTGGTGCAGGAAGCGCAAAAGAGCGCCGGTGTCGCCGCCGAAGTCATTGCGCAGATCAACGAAAAGGCGATTCTCCATCTCGAAGCCCCCGTTCTGCGGATCGCAGGACCGGACACGGTATATCCGTTCGCCCAAATCGAAGACACCTGGCTGCCAAATCCCGCCCGCATCATTGCCGGCGTGAAGAAAGTTCTGGAATTTTAATCGTTATTTCTCATAGAGGAGGTTTTCGATCGTGACAAAATTCAATTACCCGTTCCCCGAGCTGGGCGAAGGCCTGCACGAAGGCGAAATCATCAAGATGCACATCAAGGCCGGGGATAAAGTAACCGACGAAGACATTATTATGGAAGTGCAGAACGACAAGGCGGTCGTCGAAGTTCCGTGTCCCGTTAACGGAACCGTTCTGGAAGTGTTGGCCAAGGACGGCGACGTGTTCCGCGTAGGCCAGACTGTTGCCGTTATCGACGCCGAAGGCGACATTCCGGAGCAGGAAGGCGGACATGCCGAGGAGCAGAGCGCGCAGGAAGCCGATTCGGCCAAAGGCAGTGCGGACACCGCTTCGTCTCCGGCTGCAGCCAGTCCAGCGGACGCAAAAGCAGGCGAAGCCGGCGGCGCGGAAGCCGTTCCGGCGCCGGACCGCGACGTTCTGGCTACGCCGAGCGTGCGCAAATTCGCCCGTGACAACAGCGTGGACATTTCTAAAGTGAATGGCAGCGGCAAAAACGGTAAAATCACCCGCGAGGACGTCGAAGCGTTCCTGAGCGGCGGTCAAGCAGCAGCTCCGGCAGCAGTGGAAGCGGCCTCCGAAGCGGCGCCAGCAGAGAAGGCGGCGGCTCCGGCGGCAGCAGCTGCCGGCAATGTGAGCCTTGAGGAAGAGCGCGTACCGTTCAAGGGTATCCGCAAAGCGATTGCGAACGCCATGGTTAAATCGGCTTATACCGCTCCGCACGTAACGATTATGGACGAAGTGGATGTAACCGAGCTGGTTGCTTTCCGCACACGCATGAAGCCTCTCGCCGAGAAGAAGGGTGTGAAGGTAACCTACCTTCCGTTCATCGTCAAAGCGCTTGTAGCGGCTTCCCGTCAGTTCCCGGCGCTTAATGCCACCATTGACGAAGAAGCGAATGAAATTGTGTACAAGAAATACTACAACATTGGTATTGCAACCGATACGGAGAACGGCCTGATCGTTCCGGTCATCAAGGATGCCGACCGCAAGAGCATCTGGATGATCGCCTCGGCGATCAGCGACCTGGCTGCACGCGGCCGTGAAGGCAAGCTGAGCCCGAACGAAATGAAGGGCAGCACGATTTCCATCACGAACATCGGCTCCGCCGGCGGTATGTTCTTTACGCCGATCATCAACTTCCCTGAAGTGGCTATTCTCGGAACGGGCCGCATCAGCGAGAAGCCGGTGGTGAAGAACGGAGAGATCGTAGCCGCTCCGGTTATGGCTCTGTCCTTAAGCTTCGACCATCGCATTATCGACGGCGCAACCGCGCAGAACTTTATGAACTACATTAAATCGCTGCTCGCAAATCCGGAGCTGCTGGTTATGGAGGTGTAATATATGGTAGTGGGAGACGCTTCACTCGATATTGATACATTGGTTATTGGTGCAGGTCCGGGCGGATATGTGGCAGCCATCCGGGCTGCCCAGCTTGGACAAAAAGTTCTCATCGTGGATAAATCCGAAGTCGGCGGCGTATGTCTGAATCGTGGGTGTATCCCGTCCAAAGCACTGATTTCGGCGGCTCACCAGTATGAATCCGCCAAGCACGGCGAAGCGTTCGGCATTAGCGCCGAGAACGTGAAGGTGGATTTCACCAAGACGCAGGAGTTTAAGACCAGCGTCGTCAAGAAGCTGACCGGCGGCGTCGCCAGTCTGCTGAAGGGCAACAAGGTTGAAATCTTCAACGGTGAATGCATGTTCATCAGCACAACGGAAGCGCGCGTATTCAACGACCATGAATCCCCGCGCTACCGCTTCAAGAACTGCATTATCGCGACCGGCTCCCGTCCGATCGAGCTTAAGCCTTTCCCGTTCGGCGGACGCATTCTGTCCTCCACCGAGGCGCTGGAGCTGCCGGAAATTCCGAAGAGCCTGATCGTCATCGGCGGCGGCTACATCGGCGCGGAGCTCGGTCAAATGTACTCCAAGTTCGGCACCAAAGTTACGATTATCGAAGGTATGGATACCGTACTGCCTGGCTTCGATAAAGACATGACCCGTCTTGTAGCCAAGAGCATGGCGAAGACCGGCATTGAGATCGTGACGAATGCCAAAGCGGAAAGCGCGGTGCAGACTGACAAGGACGTTACCGTGAAATACTCCGTTGGCGGCGAGTCCAAGGAAGTAACGGCTGAATACCTGCTCGTAACCGTAGGCCGCCGTCCGAACACGGATGGAGAGCTGGGACTTGACCTGATCGGCGTCGAGCTGGATGAGCGCGGGCTGATCAAGGTTGACCATCAGGGCCGCACCAACATTCCGAACATCTTCGCCATCGGCGATGTCGTTCCTGGACTTGCACTGGCCCACAAAGCTTCCTACGAGGGCAAAATTGCCGCTGAAGCGATTGCGGGACATAAATCCGCTGTCGACTACAAAGTGATTCCGGCCGTCGTGTTCACCGATCCGGAATGCTCCAGCGTCGGCCTGACGGAGAAAGAAGCGAAGGACAAAGGCTTCAAAGTCAAATCCGGCAAATTCCCGTTTGCGGGCAACGGCCGCGCCCTGTCCCTGAACAATCCGGACGGCTTCATCAAGATTGTCGCCAACGAAGAGAACAACATCGTGCTGGGCGCGCAAATCGTCGGCATCGAAGCTTCCAACCTGATCGCCGAGCTTGGTCTGGCTATCGAAATGGGCGCTACGCTTGAAGATATCTCGCTGACCATTCACGGCCACCCGACACTGGGCGAAGTCGTAATGGAAGCGGCGGAACTGGTCGAAGGACACCCGATTCACGTGCTGACCCGCTAATTATACGAACGAGAAAGCTTGCATAAGCAAGCTTGCAGAACAGGGCGAAGACGCATAAGCGTTTTCGTCCTTTTTTCTAGAAATATAAGACTTTATAAGCTGCGCACCTATCGTTTGGTCTTATATTTTTACGAGAAACGTACCCGCGTCTTAAAAAGACGACGTCAGGCGTTTTTTCTGAATAGCGCCTGCTGTCTGCTTTCTATTTCTGCGTGAAACGGTCGCCGCTCTGGAAGAATGGAGAAGCTGTTGCCGCTTATACACGGCGGATGATGTCCTTTTCTATAGTTTGGTATGTTACATGGGGACGTAAGTCATGGTAGAATTAGAAGAGAATATGAATGGAGGAGCGTTGAAGGCTTGCGTAAATATTTAGATCTGCTGCAGGATGTATTGGATCATGGCACCCGCAAGAGCGACCGTACGGGAACGGGGACGATATCCGTATTCGGCCGTCAGTTGCGGTTCGATCTATCGGAAGGATTTCCGCTGATGACAACCAAACGGATTCATCTGAAATCGGTGGTGCACGAGCTTCTTTGGTTTCTGAAAGGCGAAACGAATATCGCTTATTTGAAAGAAAATGGCGTTACCATATGGGACGAATGGGCGGATGAGAACGGAGAACTGGGACCGGTATACGGCTCACAGTGGCGTGCATGGGAAAGCGCGGATGGACGCCAGATCGACCAGATTTCAAGCGTGATCGAATCGATCAAGAACAACCCGGATTCACGCAGGCATATCGTAAGCGCCTGGAATGTGGGCGAGATTGACCAAATGAAGCTGCCGCCCTGCCACTTCGTCTTTCAGTTTTATGTAGCGGACGGCAAGCTGTCCTGCATGCTGACGATGCGGTCGGTGGATACATTTCTCGGACTGCCGTTCAATATTGCCAGCTACGCTTTGCTGACGCATATGGTTGCCCAGCAGACAGGGCTAGAGCCGGGAGAGTTTATTTGGTCCGGCGGGGATGTGCACATTTATACAAATCATCTGGAGCAGGTGGCGACTCAGCTGTCGAGGGAGCCTTACGAGCTGCCCAAGCTTGTTATCCGCCGAAAACCGGATAGCATCTTCGACTATACTTTCGAGGATTTTGAGTTTGAAGGATACCGCTACCATCCGGGCATCAAAGCGCCTATCGCCGTATAGCAGACATACCACGATCAGTTCTCATTACTGCATGCGAGGAGGGAAGCATAAAGATGAGCATTAGCTTAATTTGGGCTATGGGCGAGGATGGAGTCATAGGAAAAGATGGCGCCATGCCATGGCACCTTCCCCGGGATTTTGCGTTCTTCAAGGCGCAGACGATGGGCAAGACGATGCTGATGGGCCGAAAAACCTGGGATTCCTTGGGAGGAAAAGCGCTTCCGGGAAGAACAAGCGTTATCCTGACCCGGGACGAAAGCTTCGCTCCCGAAGGGGCGGAAACGGTTCACAGCTTGGAAGAGGCGCTTGAGCTTGGCCGCGGGCAGGATGAGCTGATGGTGATCGGCGGAGCGGAAGTATACCGGATGACGCTGCCTTTTGCCGACAAGCTGATCGTTACCCGGATTGACGAGTCTTTTGAAGGAGACACGTTTTTTCCTGAAACGGACTGGAGCAAGTGGCGGGAAGTATCCCATACGCAGGGAATCCGTGATGAGAAGAATCCGTATGATTACCGGTTTGTCGTGTACGAACGTTCGGAATAATCGGCGGTCCTAATCTCTTCACTCGGAGGCTTAGCAGCCTGCTTATCTGACATAACATGTGAAAAAAGTACAAACAATCAGCAAATTAGTCCATTAACGTGCGAAAGTTAAGGATGCTAATATAATTAAAATTAGAAGTTTTAGGCCCATTAATTATTGTACAAGAACCTCTGTGCGCTAAAGTGAATCCCACCTGAATGCCGCAATATGTTCAAGTGTACTGCAACCAACAAGAATAGAACGGATGGGGGAATCGAAAATATGTCTACACCAACTGGATTTATGGAATATAAAAGACAGCTTCCGGGCGACCGCGATCCCGAACAGCGGGTTAAGGACTGGGAAGAGTTCCACGACCATCTGTCCGAAGATGAGCTTAAGACGCAGGGGGCACGCTGCATGGACTGCGGAACGCCGTACTGCCATACCGGAATCGACATGGCCGGAGGCACTTCGGGCTGTCCGGTGCATAATCTTATACCCGAATGGAACAACCTTGTATACCGAGGATTGTGGAAGGAAGCACTGGAGCGTCTGCACAAGACCAACAATTTCCCTGAATTTACCGGCAGCATCTGTCCGGCTCCATGCGAGGGCTCTTGTACGGTCGGCCTGATCGGACAGCCGGTCACGATCAAGACGATCGAGCTGGCCATTATCGATAAAGGTTTTGAAGAGGGCTGGGTCGTTCCGGAGCCTCCGGAGAAGCGCACGGGCAAAAAAGTCGCGATTGTCGGCTCCGGACCTGCCGGGCTCGCGGCGGCGGCGCAGCTTAACAAAGCGGGCCATTTGGTTACCGTCTACGAGCGCAGCGACCGGGTCGGCGGACTCCTGACCTACGGCATCCCGACGATGAAGCTCGATAAGCGTGTCGTGCAGCGGCGGGTTGACCTGCTGGCAGCTGAAGGCGTCACTTTTGTCGTGAACACGGAGATCGGCAAGGACATTCCGGCACAGCAGCTTGTTGACGAGTACGATGCTGTCGTACTGTGCGGCGGTGCGACCCAGGCGCGTAAGTTCACTGCGGAAGGCAGTGATCTGAACGGCGTGATGTACGCTATGGATTACTTGAACGGCACGATCAAGAGCTACCTGAATTCGGGGCTTACGGACGGCAACTTCCTGTCTGCGGAAGGCAAAGATGTTATCGTGCTTGGCGGCGGCGATACCGGCTCCGACTGTGTAGCTACGGCGCTCCGTCACGGCTGCAAGAGCATTACTCAGTTCGGTACGCATGACAAGGCGCCGCTCGAGCGCGATCCGATTGCGAACCCTTGGCCGCAGTTCCCGAATGTATATACGCTGGACTACGCCCAGCAGGAAGCGAAGGCGGTATTCGGCGATGACCCGCGTGAATTCTCGATTATGACGACGAAATTCGTCGGCGACGAGAACGGCAACCTTAAAGAACTGCATACGGTGAACATTCACCGGACGGTTGATGAGACAGGCCGTAAAATTTATCAGCCAATCCCCGGTACCGAAGCGGTCTATCCGGCGCAGCTGGCGCTGATTGCCATCGGTTTCGACGGACCGGAGCAGGGATTGATTCAGGAGCTGCAGCTGGATACCGACCGTCGCACGAACGTAAAAGCGGCCTACGGTAAATTTAACACCAATGTTGAAAAAGTATTTGCCGCCGGAGACATGCGCCGCGGACAAAGCCTGGTTGTGTGGGCGATCAACGAAGGGCGCGCTGCCGCCCGCGAGGTGGATCAATATTTGATGGGCTCGAGCATTCTACCGTAAGCTTGCCTCTTGACTAAGCTGCCGAAATTATGTAAGTTAATTGAAATTACAATTGATCATTCAGCAGCAATGACCGAGGAAGGCAGTTGCATTACCCCCGTTGGTACAGAAAGGGAACTCACCGGCTGAGAGGTTCCCCGAAACGTCAGCCTGCCCCCCGCCCGGTAGCTGCAGCGAAGAAGCGCCCCCGAGACCATATGGATTCATCCCTGCGGGGTATGGAACATAGGCCAAAAAGTTCTCATGCGGATAGACGGCAGTACCTGCCGAATCCAGATTGAGCGCATTAGGCGTGAAACGCTGCCGGTCTGCGGCCGTTATCCGCTTTGAGGATCGTTCGCCATACCGGCGCAGCGATTGAATTAGGGTGGTATCACGACACATTCGTCCCTGACGGATGTGTCTTTATTTTTTTCAAGGGGGAATTAAGGATGCGACAAAGTCAGTTATTACTCAACACTTTACGGGAGCGGCCTTCGGAAGCGGACACGGAAGGACACGGGCTGCTGCTGCGCGGTGGCTACATCCGGCAGCTTGCCGCCGGCATTTACAGCTATCTTCCCCTGGGCCGCCGCGTTCTGTGCAAAATTGAGGGGATTGTCCGGGAGGAAATGGAACGCGCCGGCGTCCAGGAGGTGATGCTGCCCTCGATGCAGCCGGCGGAGCTGTGGATGGAATCGGGGCGCTACGGAACGTACGGCAACAATCTGATGACGGTAAACGACCGTCACGGACGGGAATTTATTCTTGGACCGACGCATGAAGAGGCCGTCACTTCCCTGATGAAGAACGAAGTGAGTTCCTACCGGAAGCTGCCGGTGAAGGTCTACCAGATCGGAACCAAATTCCGCGACGAGAAGCGGCCGCGCTTCGGGCTTCTGCGGGGGCGCGAATTCATTATGAAGGACGCCTACTCTTTCGACATCTCCGAGGAGGGGCTGGACTTGTCCTACCGGACTATGTTCGGGGCGTACAACCGGATCTTCGCCCGCTGCGGGCTTCGCTTTCGGGCGGTGGAGGCGGATGCGGGAACGATCGGCGGAGACGGCGGCAGTCACGAGTTTATTGCCCTTTCTTCAATTGGCGAGGACACGGTCGCCGTCTGCGGGCATTGCGATTACGCGGCAAATTTGGAACAGGCTGAGACGGCTGCCCGGAACGGAGAAAGTATCGGTTCCGGCGCTAAAGAGATCGGTTTGGACACGCCACAGGCGGATCAAGACGGGGCTGCTAATGATGACATACCACCGCTGGAAAAATTTCATACGCCGGACATCCGCACCATTGACCAGCTTACAGCGGCATTCGGCTTGAAGCCGGAGCAAATCATCAAGACGCTGATTTACAAGGCGGGCGGCGATATCGTTGCGGTGCTTGTGCGGGGGGATCATGAGGTCAATGAAATCAAGTTGGGCAAATATTTGGGAGCGGAGGACATCGCGCTTGCGGATGACAGTACGGTAGCTGCGGCGGCGGGCGTGATCAGCGGTTATGTCGGCCCGGCCGGACTTAAGCTGCCGGTGCTTGCCGATTATGCCGTTGCGGCAATGACGGAGGGCACCACTGGCGCCGGGGAACGGGACTATCATCTCCGGGGAGTCCGGCCCGGCCGCGATTTTCCGCTTGCTCATATCGGCGATTTTCGCAATGCCGCAGAGGGGGACCAGTGTCCGCGCTGCCGTGAAGGGCATTTGACGCTGCACCGGGGAATCGAAATCGGTCATGTGTTCAAGCTGGGAACCCGGTACAGCGATAAGCTTTCGGCCGCGTTTCTGGATGCTTCCGGCAGGGAACGGAGCATGATCATGGGCTGCTACGGTGTAGGCATATCCCGGCTGCTGGCGGCGGTTGCCGAGCAGAACGCCGGAGAAGGGGGAATTGCCTGGCCTGATGCGCTGGCGCCTTTTGAGGTGCAGGTCATTATCGTCTCGATCAAGGACGAAGCGCAGGCCGCGCTGGCGGAGAAGCTGTATGGCACGCTGAAAAAGCTTGGTCTTGAGGTGCTGCTGGATGACCGGGATGAGCGCCCAGGCGTTAAATTTAAAGACTCCGGCCTGATCGGCACGCCGCAGGTTGTGGTCATCGGCAGGGAGGCGGCGATTGAGAGAGTGGAGTATGAGAACCGTGTAAGCGGAGTTAAAGAGACACTCGGGTTCGAAGAGGCCGTTTTACGAATCACGGAACATGTTAAAACCTCAACTTTCGCAGACTAAAAAATTATCGTAACTCCAATCTGGGTGCTTGGTTTAGACATTCTGAACTGCTCAAAATTCAAGCCGCCTTTGGTCACGATTCGCGATCCAAACGGCGGCTTTTTCAATCTCTCTATCCCAATTTATACGCATTGATCCGGCGAAGCATCGTTTTATCCTCCAGCTTCCGGAAATGGGACCTTGACGGGAAGAGGTTCCCTTCAATGATCCAGACGCGGCCATGGCGATCCAGCGCCAGATCAAAGCCGTATATCCGATGCTCCGGGAATAATTCCTTTAACTTGAAGGTAGACCGCAGGGCAACCCGGTCCAGATTCTTTTGCAGGAGGTGTGGGGAGTGCCCTTTCAAGGAAGAATGCCGGAGGGCGGTTCCGACCGGCAGAATCGTCCCCTTGCTTCGCTCGATATTGGAGACGATATAACCGCTGCCTGCCACTTTTGCCACTTTCGCGGTAACGACCCAATCCGGGGAATTTGTTTTGCGCTGAACGATAACCCGCATATCAAATGGACGCCCGTTGATGTCCGCTCGGGAGATGCAGCGTTGAACCATATAGCCGCGGGCTCCGACCTGCCTTTTTATCAATGCAAAAGCTTGCCGCTTTCCTCGCACTTTGTATTTTCTGTTCTCGATGTGTACTTCGTACAGATGGTTTCCAAGCGCCGAAACCTGGAAGACCCCCTGTCCCCGGCTGCCGCCTACGGGTTTCACAATCACTTTCTTGTATTTGGTTAACATCTGCTGAAACGATAAAGCCGTCATCCATCTCGTCTCCGGCATATAAGGCCGTAAATACGGGGAGCTATTCATAAACCGGTATTTCAGAAACTTGTTCTTGCTGTTCGGTAATGGCATGATTAGTCAACTGCCTTTCGCATAGAATAACCGATGCTTAACAGGTACTCATCCAGCAGCGTCAAAAAGGCTTCGATATCCTTGAAGCTGATGTCTCCGATATTCGCGATGCGAAAAGTGCGTAAATCCTCGATTTTGCCGGGATAGATGGTAAAGCCCCGGGCGTAAAAAAAATCATGCATCGCTTGAAAATCAAAGCCTTCGCAGTCCGGCTCAAGGAAGGAAGTCACGGTTCGGGAATGATCCTTTTCCGCAACCAGATGTTTCAGTCCCCGCAGGGACATGCCATGAATCAGCGTTTCCCAGGATTTTGCGTACCTTGCGTACCTTTCGGCCAAACCTTCCCCCTTCAATTCTTCGATGGCCTGTTTGAGGGCGTACAGGGTTTGCACCGGCGGGGTAAATCGCATTTGCCGGGTTTTCACAAAATGCTCGTATTGCGCAGGCAAATTCAGGTAATAGTTCCGCGGCTTCGCGGATTTCAGGGATTCCAGCTTGCTTTTATCCGCCACGACAAAAGAGATTCCCGGCATACCCTGAAGATTTTTGTTGGAGCTGGCCGCCAAATAACGGATATTCATCGATTCCATTTGGATGGGGATGGCTCCGAAGGAACTCATCGCGTCCACGATCAGGTCCAGCCGGTATTTCGCGCATAGCTTTCCTATCGCCTCGATGTCGGTTAACAGGCCGGTTGTCGTTTCATTGTGAACGACGGCGACGTGAGATACGGGCTGCCGGGAATTGCGGATCGCAGCTTCAAGCGCAGGCACATCGACCGCTTGCTCGGGAGAGCTTTTGAATTCCAGGTAATTCAATCCGTAAGCAGCCGAGATCTCGCACATCCGCCTGCCGTAAGCGCCGTTATTGATGATGACCACCGCATCGTCCGAGGCGACGGAAGACAGGATCGATTCCACCGCGGCAGTTCCCGAACCGCCAAACAGAACGGTGGCGTAACGGGCGTCATCGGCAACCAGGCGGGTCAACTCCACAGAAATGTCTTCCATCAATCTTCCAAATTCTTGCTCACGGGGACAAATATCCGGTACGATCTGGGCATATTTCACGGTGTCTGTCGTCGTTGCAGGACCGGGGTTGAGCAAAATCGTTCTTTTTACGGTCCCCATAACATGACCCTCCTTTTTTTCGCTATTTTCCTAGAAATTCCACTAACCGCTCTTTCACTTCAAAGGGCCGGATGTGGGGCCGGCCGAGCGGCTCCTTGGAGCCGGCGGCGATTCTCATATGGAGGAAGGTCAGCTTTTTCGCTTCCTTCCATTCGCTCAAAACGGCCTCCAGCTCGCTCAACTGGTGGACATAAATGGAGTGGGCATAGCCGCTGGCGGCTGCGATTTTCACGAAATCAAGATTATGCGAAACGGTTTTCTGACCTCCGGTTGAATCATGAGCGTTGTTGTCCAGCAGAATGTGCAGCAAATTGGAAGGACCGTAGCAGCCGATTGTTGACAGAGCGCCCATGCGCATGAGCAAGGAGCCGTCTCCGTCGATGGCGACAATGTCTTTCTTGGTTTGGGTCAAGGCCAACCCGAGCCCGAACGAACTGATGCATCCCATGGAGCCTACCATGTAAAAATTGCCGGCATGGTCCGCGATATCGTACAGCTCTCTGCCCGTCTTGCCGGTTGTGGCAAGATAGACAGTATGGCTGTCTCTTTGGGCATGGAGGAGAGACAGCGCTTCGTACCGG
Source organism: Paenibacillus durus ATCC 35681 (assembly GCF_000993825.1). Classification (NCBI taxonomy): domain Bacteria; kingdom Bacillati; phylum Bacillota; class Bacilli; order Caryophanales; family Paenibacillaceae; genus Paenibacillus; species Paenibacillus durus. Next base: position 2,425,459 of record NZ_CP011114.1, on the reverse strand, counting down.
GTGGGAAGCTGGTCTCTCTTGTGCTTGACTCGAACGGTTTGATTCGCCGCCAGGAGCGGAGTCTGGCTGCGCAGCTCTTCCGGTTCAAACGTTCCCTTGCGAACGACAAAGAAAAAAGGCCGGTTCTGTTCCGTGACCCGAACAGCTTGCAGCAGTTGTTGCTTGGCTTCAGCCATCTCTGAAGACAGGTATTGCCATTCCACCTGCATCAGCTCCAGCATCTGCGGCGTAATCTGTCCCATCAGCTCATGCTGGGGTTCGTCGGGAACGCCGGGTTCGCCCCGCAGGCTGACAAAACCGAGGAGGGGGATGCGAAACGGGTACAGGAGGGACGTCAAAGGCGAAACGGCGTTGCCGAGCCCCGAGTTTTGCATGAGGACAACGGGCTTTTTCCCGCCCAGGTAAGCGCCGGCCGCAATGGCCACCGCGTCTCCCTCATTGGCCGCCCCGATATATTCGCAGTCGTTGATGGCATAGTTGATCAAATTCTTCAAGTAGGAACACGGCACCCCGGTATAAAAGTGAAATCCAAGCCGGTGCAATTCCGCTCCGAATTGTCCGGTAGGGATCATGGCCGATCACCCTCCGGCTTGCCCGGGGAAGGGAGGTATTTGCCTTCGGCCGCCTGAAGCTCATCGGCTCGCTGCAGCCGGAAAATCTCGTTAACGCCTGCTACGCGGTTTTCCACATCCATGATGCTTTCTTCGCGGAAGATCTTATGCGTGATTCCCTGCATGGCCTCAACCGAGGCGCGCAAGTTGTGGTTGGCCCAGATGACGGTGCTGATCCCAAGCTCCTGAAAGCGTTCCGTTGGCGTGGCATAATACTTAGTGGGCACCACGACCACCGGATGTCTGCCGTTCCAGGCTTTCATGAAAGCCTCGATCTCCGAGATATCCGCCTTTTTGCTGTGCATCAGGATGGCGTCGGCGCCTGCTTGCCGGTATGCTTCGGCCCGTTTCAGGGCTTCCTTCAGACCCCAGCCGGCGATGAAGGCTTCCACTCTCGCGACCACCGTAAAATCCTCATCCTGCTGCGTATCCTTCATGGCTTTGATCTTGCCGCAAAACTCGTCGATGTCTGCAAGCGGCTGAGTCTCGCTGTTGATAAAAGAGTTCGTTTTCGGAAACAGCTTATCTTCGATGCATACGCCCGCGATCTGGCGCTGCTCCAATTTTTTAACAAGACGCCGGGCATTATTGAAGTTTCCGTAGCCTGTGTCTCCATCGAGCAGGATGGGAATGGACGTCGCGTCGCTCATAAATTCCAGCACATCCAGCACCTGCGTCCAGGAAGCTTCGTTGTTGTCACGGACACCCATGGCCGCTGAGATGGTGAGGCCGCTCGCCCAGATTCCTTGAAAGCCGGCTTCTTCCACAATCTTTGCCGACAAACCGTTATGGGCTTCCATTAAGTACTCCGTTTTTGGTGAATTGATCAACTGCTTCAATCGGGTGGATTTGTTCATTGCACGCTTCCTTTCTTTAGACCTGATGAAGACGATATAAGAGGACTTGCTAGGGAAACGTTCTTCTTATTCGACAAAAATCAGGCGTTTGTTTCTGCGAATCCGCCGCAGCATGGTCTTGTCGGGGAGCTGGGTAAATAAATGGTGGGCAGGTCGGGAGTTGGCTTCGATAAACCAGATTCGGCCTTTTTTGTCGATTCCAAAATCAATCCCCAATTCGCGAAGGTCCGAGAACGACTTATTCAGCGTCTTGGCTATGATAAGAGAAAGCTTCTTGATCGTATTCATGCTATGGCGCACTTTACTTCGATTGTTTCCGTAGATGGGCAAAAGAACCCTGGGAAGCGATGCGGCATGACCTCCTCTTGTGTGATTTGTCACAAAGCGGTGCGGAGCAGCGACCCTAGCCACAGTGCCGGAAACCATCCACTGGCCTGCCGGCTTCTGCAGATAGATGCGGAGATCGAACAACTTGCCCTTATAGGAGGCGAGGTCAAGGCCCCTCTGCACAATGTATTGTTTCGGCGACCGCTCGTAAGAGCGGAGAGTCCTGTGCAATGAAGGGGAGCCGAGCCTTTGGCGGCTTCGGTCGTGAGCCGTTTCATACCCGTTAACGGTTTTCCGGACACGGATAATACCTGCCCCGCCGCTGCCGCCGTTGGGTTTGATAAAGATGGTCGGGTACTTCTTCAACATTTGCACGGCTCTGTCTGCCGAGAACCAATGGGTTTCGGGCAAATAGGGACGAATTTCCGGTTGGTTTAGCAGGATCTGGTGCTTAATCATCTTTCCTTTTACTTTGTACAGGGACAATTGCATCACGCTTTCTTCCGTTTTTTCATGTATATGTTTAGGTATCCGGTGTTGCAAGGGCAATTGTAAAATTTTCATCAACAAAAATAGGGCTGCAAAAGTTGCGTTAAAAACAATCGGATTTGATGTATAATAGACTACTGGACCTTTTTACTATATAAAATGAACTTGAAAAATATCCTCAGGGTAAGAAGTAACGAAGGGAGGTTTGGAACTGTAGGAGCGATAGCGTTCGCCTTTGTCTCCGGATTTCAACCGCGAAGAGCGATATGCATCAAGAAATCTGGAGACAACAGCGGCCGAAAGTCCAAACATTCCGTAGTTACGAACTATACCCAAATGGGAAAATCTTAAGTTCAGTTTATACAGCAGAGATTGATAGACGGGGAGCGATTGTTTTTGAAGACACTGATCATTGCGGAAAAACCGGATATGGGACGGAACATCGCCGCCGCAATTGACCCGAAAGCCAAAAATCACCGTTCCTACCTCGAAGGGGAGCAGTATATTATTACCTGGGCCATCGGGCATCTGATCGAACTGGCGGAGCCCGAGGCATACGATCCGAAATATAAGCGGTGGAATATTGGCGACCTGCCGATCATTCCCGAGCAGTTCAAGCTCGTGCCGAACCGGAAGACCATTGATCAGCTTAAAGTGATCGGGGAACTGGCGAAGCGCAGCAGCTTGCTGATTAACTCCTGCGACGCCGGGCGGGAGGGGCAGCATATTTTTTCACTGATCCAGCGGCATTTGAAGCTGAAGCAGCCGGTCAAGCGGCTGTGGATTTCCGACCTTACACCCGAGACGATCCGCAAAGGCTTCCAGGAGCTGAAGGACGGGGCGGAGTATGACAACTTGACCAAAGCAGCCAAAGCCCGCAGCGAAGCCGACTGGCTGATCGGAATGAACGGCTCGCGGGCCTTCACCACAAGGCATAATGTGCTTCTATCGGTTGGCCGGGTGCAGACGCCGGTTCTTGCCCTGATTTATGAACGGCAGAAGACGATCGAAGCTTTTTCGTCGCTGAAATTTTATCAGGTGGAGGGCCACTTTTCTCAGGGAGATACGTCTTACAAGGGCTTGTGGCAGGGCGACCGCCTGACCGAAAAGGACAAAGCGGAGGCGCTCGCGGCCAAGGTCAAAGGAAAGCCGGGGCGCATTGCCTCATACGAGGTCAAGGATACGAAAGAATATCCGAACAGACTATATGATCTGACGCTATTGCAGCGTGAAGCGAACGGCAAATTCGGTTTTTCGGCCAAAAAAACGCTCGACACCGCCCAAGCGCTGTACGAGAAGCATAAGGTGATTTCGTATCCACGGACGAATTCCAACTACGTCACCGAGCAGAATATCCCCGAGATGCACAAGACGCTGTCCTCGCTTACGGGAACGGCTTACGATGAATGGGTCCAAGGTGCGAACCGGAGCCTCGTGCACAAAGGCAATAAGTTTGTCTGCAATCCGGCGAAGGTTGAGGATCACCATGCCATTCTGCCGACGGGGCGCAAAGCGGCGGGGCTCGGTCCCGACGAGCAGAAGCTGTACGATCTTATTGTCCGGCGCTTTCTCTCGCAGTTCTATCCCGCAGCCGAATACAAGATGCACACTGTCATCACTGAAGTGGAAGCGGAAAAATTCAAGACGACGGTCAAAGAGCTTCTGAGCCTCGGCTGGAAGGTCATTTACAGCGATCAGAAGAAGGACAAGCCGAAGGGAAGCAAAGCAAAGGGCAAGGAAGAAGAAGAGGAAGAAGAGACGGAGGTCAGCGAGCCGTTCTCCGTTGTTCCCAGCGAAGGTGTGCATTGTAGTGACGCTATCGTAAAGGAGAAGGAAACCCAACCGCCGAAGGCTTTTACGGAAGGCACTTTGTTAAAAGCCATGGAAAGCGCGGGCAAGCAGATCGAGGACGGGGAGCTGCGCGACGCCATGAAGGATTCGGGGCTGGGAACCCCGGCAACGAGAGCGGCCACGATCGAGCGGCTGAAAAAGGTCGGCTACATTGAGATGCAGGGAAAAAAGATTGGGATTACGCAAAAGGGACGGACGGCGATTGAATTGATCCGCGGGGCAGGCGTCGAGCTGCTGACTTCTCCGGAAATGACGGGCCAATGGGAGCGCCGCCTGAATGAAATCTCGCGCGGAGCGGCGTCGGATCTGCAATTTATGGAGAATGTAAAAAAGTTCGCGGCGATGATCGTGGATAAGGTGCGGGCGCAATCCCGGGCGGACAAAATGTCCTTTGAAATCGCCGACCCATCTTCCGGCACAAGAGGGAAAGGAAAGAGCGGCACCCGGCGTTCAGGCGGCGGGAGGGACGGCTCCGGTGGCGGCAATCGGCAGAGCGACGCTTCCGGGAAAGCGGGAGGCGAGGCTGGCGGACTCGACAAAGGCGGGGCTGCTGGCCGGTCCGCCGCAACAGCTGCCGCTTCTCCGGCGCCACGCGGCACGAAGACGGGCGGCGATACCCCGCGCGACAACGCTTCTCCAGGACGGCGGAGCGCGAAGTCCGGTTCCGATGCCAAGGAAGCGGCTGCTGCCCGGCCTGCCGCGCCCAAGTTCATCGGAGCCTGCCCGCGTCCCGGCTGCGGAGGCCAAATCTTTATGGGACGCAAGGGGTATGGCTGCTCTCATTACAAGGAAGGCTGCGGTTTTGTCATCTGGAAGGAAAGCTACGGCAGACAGCTTACCGACATCCAGATTAAGGCGCTGATCGAAAAAGGCCGCACCGCCAAGCTGAAGCTGGTGCTGTCGGACGGTTCGGCAGTGGAAGGCAAGCTGGTGCTCAGAAGCCCGGAGACGGGCGAACTGACAGTGGAAATCGTATAAACAAACGGCAGGCAGCGTATGGTGTTCACACGCTGCCTGCCGTTTTTACTTGCGGTTAGTTGCTGTTCTCCGCCAGCTGCTTATCGATGGCGGCCTTCAAACTGTCATAGGAGGAATCCTTCAGAAGCGCACCGTTCACCATAAACTTGGGAGTGCCGTTCACGCCGTAGGAGCCGGCGATTTTGAAGTCCTCTTTTACATCCAGCATATAGGTCTGGTTCTTGAGATCTTTCTCGAACTGGGCGTAATCGATGCCGCCAATATTGTCCTTCACGAATTTCAGGATGAACTTCTCGGTTGCCCAAATCTTGCTCTCGTCCCCCTGATGATCGTACAGCTTGGTCACATATTCCCAGAACTTCTCGTTGCTCTGATGATAGATCGCTTCGCCGGCGCTGGCGGCCAGATAGGAGTCGCGGTCGATAAAGGCAAAGTTCATGAAGTAGTATTCGACCTTGCCGGAATCCACATAATCCTTGATGAACCGCTCCATGTAGGTTTGCGTCCACTTCTTGCAGGCGGGACATTTAAAATCGGCAAACTCAATCACCTTAACCTTGGCGTCCGGATTTCCGAGCCGGGGCTGCTTCTCGTATTTGAGACCGTTAACCACGATCGTCCCTTTCACATCCGTGTAGTTGGGCAGATTGCTCAAATCCGCAGCTTCTCCTGCTTTTCCTCTGGTCAGAACGAGTCCGAGCGCGACCGCAAGGATAACGACCAGTCCTGCCAGCACCATGGGCAGCGCATAAAGGTTCCCTGACTTTTTCTTCTTATTCTGGCTGTTCTGCATGCATATCCTCCCGCCGAATGCTGAAATTTACTAAAATAGTATAATCATTTCGACGTAGGGTTTTATATGCTATTTGTAACAGCTTAGTCCATGCGGGCGATCAGCCGTGGCTTGTGTTCCGGCGTACAGCGGCTCCGCGGATGACAGGCACCACTTCATGGATGGAAGAAATCGTAATTAGCGACTGCTGCATCTCATGCTGCAGCTCGATCATATTGTACAGCCATTCGTTCTGCTGCTTCAGATAGACGCTCTTGACACCGGCGGTAATCGCCGGGAGCACATCGGTGCGAAGAGAATTGCCAATCATCCAGGTACGTTTCCGGTTAAAGGGACGGCTGCGCAAAATTGTTTCCAGCGATTCCACATTTTTATGCTGACGGATATAAATGCGGTCTTCAAAGTAGAGGTCCAGCTTCATCTGTTCGATCTTGCGCCGTTGTACCGAATGGTCTCCTCCCGTATACAAGTGCAATTGATGGCCGTCATGCTTCAGGTTGTCGAGTGTTTCAACCATGCCGGGATAGGCTTCGATCTCCTGGTCGTATACGCTGAGACCGAGCTTCATCAGCTGTTCTTCCTGGAAACGATCGGCCGGCCGGTTATATTTTGCGCAAAAATAGCGGTAGGTGGCGATCAGCGACTTCGGAAAGTTATCACTTGCGAGTCCTTTCATATTGACCGTCTCGACGTCAATCTCCACCTGCTTGCGGCGGAGCTCTTCGATTGTAACCCCTTCATCCCCGAACCAGTCACTCATCATCTCGAAATACTGCCCCAGAATGAGGTCAAAATATTTGTTGCAGTGGACCAAAGTATCGTCCAGGTCGAAGATTACCTGTTGAGTCAAATATTTCATGTCTCTCACTCCTTTGTTCGGCTTAAACGGTTCCCAGGCCTAAAAAAGCCCGATTCAAGCCAGTTCTGTATGATTGTAAAAGTATTATACTCGAATATACGATTCAAGGAACATCTGAAGTTCCGACGCGCCGTCGAGACGGATGCTGAACCGTTCGTTCTGCTCCTCCCGCAGATGGACGCGCAGAAGTCCGGCCACCCGCAGCATCATCAGATGATGCATCAGAATATCGCCCGACTGGCCGAGGTCGGATTGCATTTCCCATAGCGACTTCGGCTCGTTGGCGAGATAGCGGAGCAGGCGAAGCCGCACCGGATCAGACAACGCTTTGGTCATCCGCAGGAGCAGGGTGGGCGGCTCATCTTCATTGTCTACCGGGACGTCAACGGGATACTGTACAAGCATTAGCTTTTTATAAAAACAGTACGTGTTGATCGGCCGGTGATGCACCGTCGGCAGAAGCACGATCGTCTCCAGCTCGGGGATATCCTCGATCACAATTCCGCCCGAGGCATACTCGATCAGCGCTCCGGGTTCCATCTTGCTCTGCAGCAGCTTTTTCTCGGAAGCATCTTCTATAAGCAGAGGAAGCATCTTGGGCTCAACATGCCGGAAGTACTGCTCATGCCAGAGCCGCAGCAGCGGTCCGTAGCCATCTTTGATTCGGCGGCACTCTTCAAGCGTGAACCCGGGAACGTAGGGGGCCGCGAGTTCAAACCACTCCTCCACGGTAGCGGACTCCATATCTTCAAGGAAAAGCTGCACTTTGGCAGACGGTCCGTGGGTGTAAGCCCAGCAGTAAAGAACGTCGTAGTCCTCGAACGGCCATTCGGCGGCCTGCAGCAGCGCTGACACTTTTTGAGGGGGAATCCGCCCGTCGATGTCGCGCACCCACTCGGGTCCGATATCCAGATTGGAAATCCATTTTCGCGTTACATATAGCATGAAACTGTCCACCAGTTCATATACGGGCGACACGTCAATTTTCAATTCATAGTCCATGAAACATGCAGTCCTCCCAGAAAATCACTCACTTCTGATTATCTCTTGTTTGGTTTGGGGTTGTCCACTATAATGTTGTTTCTTATTATACTAGAAATATTAGGAACATATCATCCGTACATTTGCAGCGTTTCTTTGCTGAACGGCATTAATGAAGCTGTACAATATATCGGCATATCGGTTTCTTTGCTTTGATGCTTGCTGCCAAGAGAATGCCGGGCGCCGCCGGATTATTGGGATTCCTTTATATCCTGTTCGTCTTCCCGGGGTGATTATTCTCGCCAAAATGCGATTTTTGAGTTAAGATAAGGGAACGAGTGATCGCATGGAATTTGTTCTTGCTTTTCAAGTACACTATATATGAAGTAGAACTGGCGGACAGGAGAGACTGATTCATGATTATCGTGGAGCATTTAGCCAAGACGCTCGGACCGGAACAGACTCCGGTACTAAGAGACATAGGCTTTCGAATGGAATCCGGAGAACTGATCGGACTGCTCGGCGCAAGCGGGAGCGGCAAAACGACGCTGCTGCGGTGCTTGGCGCTGCGCGACAAGTGGGATAAAGGAAATTTCCGGGTGGACGGCACCGATATTCTTAAGGGCGGCCTTGGCGGGAGGACGAAAATCCGCCGCGAATGGGCATTCCTGGAGCAGAACGCCCAGCTGAATCCGACCCGCACCGCTTTAAAGAACGTGCTGATTGGCCAATCAGCCCAGACCCCTCTATGGCGGAGGTTGTCGGGAATGGTCCGCTCCGACGATTACATGGGAGCGATGGATGAACTGGAGCGGATCGGCCTGCTGGACAAGGCCAAGATGCAGACAGGCCAGCTCAGCGGCGGCGAGCGCCAGCGCGTTGCCATCGCCCGGGCGCTCGTCCACGGAGCCAAGGTCATTCTGGCCGATGAGCCGGTGACGGGGCTTGACCCGAAATCGGCGCAGAACATTATGGAGACGTTGCGGGAACTGTGCAAGGAGAACGGCCTTACGGTTATCGCCGTCATGCCGCTTGAGCTTGCCGAGCGCTACGCTACGCGCCTTTGGGTGCTGGACAACGGAATTATCAAGCATGATGTTACCGGCCGCCGTCTTACCTCACAGGAGCGTGCCGGATTGTTATAGACAGAATTCTGATCAATGAAATGAGAGTGATCCAGTTGATAATACAAAGTCTGCGGCGCCCTCGTTCCCGTTCGCGGTGTTCCTCCGCCGGTGTTTCGGACTTGCGCCGCACCTTCGCCATTCCGGCTTTACGGCAGATTGGCGCCGGGATCTTGGCACTCTCGCTGCTATCGGGGTGCAGCTTTATCAGCGACCCCGTATCCAGGATGAAGTCGCCAAGGCTCTCAGAGGATAAGGCGACGCTGATGGCCGCTATAAGCACACTGAAGCTGATTCGTCCGAACAACGACGACGACAGCTCCATCCGCACAGAGGATCTCAACGGGGACGGAGTTCCGGAAACACTGGTCTTCTATGAAACGCCGGGCGAGACGGTGGAGATTCACGGTCTGATTCTGGAGAAGCAGGGCGACTCCTGGGTCAAGAAGCTGACCTTCGACGGCGCGGGCACCGTGCTTGAGTCGGTCGAAATCAGGGACTTGACGGGTGACGGCATACCGGAGATTATTGCCGGCTATTCACGGGGAGACGAAGGGCTGCAGAAAGGTCTGGTCGTCTACAGGTATTCGGGTACTTCACTGGAAGAGATGTTGACGCTCCCCTACACCAAATATGTAATTGACGATTTGAACGGAGACGGGATGGACGACATAACGGTTGTTTCGCTCAAGCGGAACGAGTCCTCCACGTTGACGACCTATCAGTACAACGGCGGGTTCAAGGAGCTTGACCGGTTGGAAAATCTCGATCCTTACATTAATAACTACTACAACGTTGCAGTCGGTAAGGTGGCGAAAGGCAAAGAGGGCATCGTTCTTGACGCTGCCGTCAACTCGCATTCCGCCTACAGCTATATGGTCGTTATGGAGAATGACCGTTTCCGCGTCGTTCTTTCTGGAGACGACAGTACATTTAAGGACCGCCGGATTTCAAGCGGGGACATCGACGGAGACGGCATCATCGAAATCGGCCTGATGGAAAGACCGTCCGGCTGGGAGAATTTTGAGGCAGATGCAGTCCCCTGGTTCTACTCTTACTATAAATGGGATGGAAAGGAAGGGCTGGTCTTCGCGCTGCAGCAGTATCGTGATCCATCGGACCGGTTTACACTGAATTTTCCTCCGGCATGGCATGGCAAGGTTACGGTTGACACGAAATCCGTGCAAAACCGATATCTCAAATTCATCATGTCTGACACTGGCGAGACGGTTGCCGAAATTTCCTTTTTCTCCACGGAGGAGTGGAATCGGGTAAAAGGCGACGGCTGGGAGCTTTGGGGCCAGGATGCGGACACAATCATCGGATATCGGGGTAAGCTAGAGCAGAATGCAGACGGAATAAAGAAAGGGAACACTACGCTTCCCGCAGAGAGGAAGGGAATCAATTGAGTAAGGTGCTTATACTTGAGGATGAAGAATCCATCCGCAGTTTTATTGTCATCAACTTGAAACGCAACGGGTTTGAAGTGCTGGAAGCGGGCGACGGCAATGAAGCTCTCGCCAAGCTGAATGCGGTACCCGATATTGATATCGCGCTGCTTGACGTGATGGTGCCGGGCATTGACGGTTTCGAAGTGTGCAGACGAATCCGCGAGACGAATGAACGGATCGGCATCATTTTTCTGACGGCCAAGGTGCAGGAGCAGGATAAGGTATATGCGCTGTCCGTGGGCGCCGATGATCATGTCAGCAAGCCTTTTAGCCCAACAGAGCTGATCGCCCGCATTCAGTCGCTTCTGCGGAGAGTGAATGTGCACCGGGAGCAGTCCGCGAAGGTGTCTTTTCACTCCGGGCCGTTTACACTCGATCTCATCTCCAAGCAATTCAAGCGCAGCGGGGACCCTATTGAACTTACGCCGACCGAATTTTCGCTGGTGCAGTTTTTCCTTGAAAAAGAGAATACACCGCTGAGCCGGGATCTTCTGCTCGATCATGTGTGGGGCAAGGAGTACATGGGCGACCCGAAGATCGTAGACGTCAACATCCGCCGGCTGCGTCAAAAAATCGAAAACAACCCATCGGAGCCCGAATATTTGCAGACGGTATGGGGGCACGGTTATAAGTGGAAAGGTCAAGGACAATGATCAAGAAGGGGATGCGCAGACAGATTGTTTTACACTACATTCTTGTAGTTTTTTTGGCGCTTCTCCTCGTGGAAGTCATCTTTCTGATCGTAATTCGGACGTATTACTATGACAGCATCTATACCCGGATTACGACACAAATCAGCCAGGCGGAATATTTTTATCGGGTCACTATTAGGGACTCCCCGATTTCCCTGCAGGAGCTGCTGCGCAGCTTCGAACTAAAGGACACGGAGCTTCAAGTGCTTACGCTGAAAGGCGATATGATCACAAGCTCGACGGGCTTTCAGCCTGACCGGACGATTACGACGAGCGATGTGCCGGAAGCGGTCGGCGGCGGAATCGGACGGTGGGTCGGCAGACAGCCGGGAACCAACGAAAACGTTATGGCCGTCTCCAAAGTGCTGCAAATCCACGGCCGCGACGCTTATGTGCTGCGCTATGTGACCTCTGTAGAAGGAGTGAACGCTGATTTATTTAACGTCACTCTTATCTCGGTTGGCGTTGGCATGGCCGTCCTTGCGGTCGTCGCCGCCTTCAGCTTCGGATTGGCCAACTCGATTATCAAGCCGCTGAACAATATTACGGCGGTATCCGCGCAAATGGCCAGAGGCAAATTCAATGTGCGCATCAAGGGAGATTATCTTTACGAGATCGGGGAGCTTGCCTCTACCCTGAATTACTTGGCCGAGGAGATTGTGCGGAGCAACCAGATCAAGGATGATTTTATCTCTTCCATTTCGCATGAACTTAGGACGCCGCTGACCAGCATCAAGGGCTGGAGTGAAACGCTGATCTCCGGCGGCTATGATCCGGAGGAAACAAAGCTTGGCATGAGCATTATTTCCAAGGAGAGCGATCGGCTGATCGGACTCGTCGAGGAGATTCTCGACTTCTCCAAGCTGCATCAGAATGAAATGAAGCTTTCCATCGGCACCGTAGGTGTAAAAGAGCTGTTGCAGGAAATTATTCTAAATCTGTGGGCCAAAGCCGAGAAAAAGAGCATTAGGCTTGTACTGGAAGCTGAAGAAGGCATTTATGTCAGAGGCGACGCCAACCGGCTGAAGCAGGTGTTCCTGAATTTGACGGACAATGCGGTAAAATTCTCGCATGAAGGCTCTAGTATTATGCTTTCTGCGTGCCGTGCTGACGATGAAGAGGCCGAAATTGTGGTTCAGGACAGCGGGATCGGCATCAGCCAGGATCACTTAAACCGGGTAAAGGACCGCTTCTTCCAGGTGGATTCGCTTAATGGCGGCACCGGTCTTGGTCTAGCTATTTCACAGCAGCTGGTGGAGCTTCATGGCGGAACGATGGAAATTAACAGCGAGCTTGGCAAAGGCACTCGGGTTACGGTACACCTGCAGCTTGCGGAGCCGTCTCCGGCAGTGGAGACGGTAGGGCAGGAAAGCCTGCCCATGCCGGAGGAAAATCATGATCAGGAGGAGGGCAAGGCATGAGTTTGCCGATTACTGGAGATATCCACACTTCCCTGGGCAGACTGACCGTGGTTCGCGCAGACTCCGGCATGGCCGGAGAGGTCCTGAAGCTGCTGCGGGAAGCGGCGCAGTGGATGCGCGATAACGGCCTGACACAGTGGAAACCGGAGCAGTTCAAGGAAGAGGAAATCCTGAATTACTTTGACGAGCGTGAGGTCTATATCGCTATGCAAGACGGCGTGGCTGCCGGTATGTTCACCCTGCAGTTTGGAGACCCCCAGTATTGGGGACGGCGAAATGACGAGTCCTATGCCTATCTGCACAGGTTGGCAGTGGCGATGCCTTTCCGCGGGGCGGGGCTGGGCGGCAAGCTGCTGAAATTCGCCGCCGATACGGCCAAAGCATCCGGACGCAGCGGGCTTCGTCTCGACACAATCGCCGATAATGTGAAGCTGAACCGGTATTACCAAAGCCAGGGGTTCCGCTATATGGGCACCAATGATGTAGGCGGGGGAAGGCTTGTCAATCTGTACGAGGAAATAGAGACTTCAGGCGATCAGGATGCTATTCGGTTGCAGTATTTTGATGCAGCGGACTTCGAATATCTGAAACGCTGGAGCGTCTCGGCGGATTTCCTCAAGCAGTGGGCGGGGCCTTCGCTCCATTTTCCGGTTCAGGATGATGAGCTGAGAAAATATCTCGACGGCACCAACCATCCCGCTGAGTCTGAGGCGATGGTCTATAGCGCCGTGCATATGGCAACGGATACCATAATCGGGCATCTCAGTTTGGCCCGCATTGACCGGGATAACGGTTCGGCCCGAATTACTAGGGTCATACTTGATCCGGAATACCGGGGCAAGGGCTTTGTACGCCGGATGATGGCTGAAGCCATGCGCATCGGCTTTGAATCATTGGAGCTGCACAGGCTGGCGCTCGGCGTCTTTGATTTCAATACCTCCGCGATTCGTGCTTATGAAGCTCTCGGATTCCGCCGGGAAGGCGAGCATCTTGAAGCGGCCCGTTTCAGTGACCGCTACGCGAATTTAATCGAGATGGCTATGCTGGACAGAGAGTGGAACGAAATAAAACACAACATTATGTAATGTACATAAGCCCCGGGTTTCGAACGATGGCCCCGGTTCCTTCAGTAGCGGCAGCTTTTCTTGCAACGTTTTCTGATAAATTCAAACAAGGGTTGTTTCACAGGCATTAACCTGTAGAAACAACCCTTTTTTGATGCTGGTTCTTACGAGAGCAGACCTCCGGCCCGAAGTCTTCCGGTACCGGCCTTCTCGTATACATCCTGCAGCAGCCGGGAAGGCTGGGTAAGGATAAGCGGTTTGGGGGCAATCGTCTCGCGCGGTCCGGCCACCGCGATGCGATCGATGCTTCCCTTGACAACAGCCCCATCTTTGATTAGGGCATCTTCCCCAATAATCGCATTTTCGATGTATACATTTTTGCCGATGCGGGCGCCGGGCATAATTACGCTGTTCTTAACAACGGCGGTTTTACCGATTTCAACATTGTCGAAAATAACCGAACATTGGATGCTGCCTTCCACGGAGGCATGCTCGCTAACCAGGCATTCCGCATCTGCGGATGGACCTTTGGCCCGGACGACCGATGGTCTGGATATTTGAGAGCGGCTGTACATAGGCCAATTCGCATTGTTAAATTTCCAGCCCTTGTCTCGTTGCAGGAGATCCATATGAGCTTCCCACAGGCTTTCCACCGTGCCCACGTCACGCCAGTAGCCTTTAAAACGGAATGCGAATAGGGGATCTTCGCTTCGAAGCATGGCGGGAATTACATCCTTGCCGAAGTCATGGCTGGAATTCTTGTTCGCCGCGTCTTTAAGCAGGTGAGCCTTAAGATAGTCCCAGCGGAAGATATAAATACCCATTGAAGCCAGATTGCTTTCCGGTTGTTTGGGCTTCTCGACAAAACTCGTGATTTTCAGATCATCGTCAACATTCATGACACCAAAGCGGCTGGCTTCATCCCATGGAACTTCCATGACGGAAATAGTCGTTTCAGCGTTTTTTGCAAGATGATAATCAAGCATTTGGCGGTAATCCATATGATAAATATGGTCTCCGGACAAAATAAGCACATTTTCTACATTAAGATTGTCGATGTATGGAATATTTTTATAAATAGCATCTGCCGTACCCGTATAGCTGTCTCTTCCTTCACTGCCGGAGGGCAGCAGTGTTACGCCTTTACGTTGTTCTGTGCGGAGCCCCCAAGGCTCGCCCGTACCGATATGGCTGTGAAGGGAACCGGCTTCATATTGCGTCAGTACGCCGATCGTATCAATACCCGAGTTCACACAATTGCTGAGGGGAAAGTCAATAATTCTGAAATGTCCTCCGAAAGGGACGGCCGGTTTGGCCATACTGGATGTAAGTGGAGCTAGCCTCCGCCCTTCCCCGCCTGCTAATAGCATGGCGATGCAATCTTTTTTACCCATTCGTTACCCCTCCAAAAATGTGTTTTGTCAAAACAATACATGTTATATAACCTGACCGGCTGACGTCTGAAACGTGAACAATGAAGCTAAGTGAAATATATTACAAAGTCTTTAGGAAAATTACACAAAAATGGCTGACATCTTCATTTGTTTTTCATTTCTTACCTGCACCAATTATTTTCAAACGGATGAAATTGGGGTAATGTATTAGGTGCATCCTGTATATATAACTATTCCTACAAAGTGCGGTTTTGCTTCGGAGTATATTCAGGTACTTTGCAGGGACCCCGGAAACCTTAAATCATTCTTACAAAAGGTGGTATTCAATTGGCTGAGCGACCAACAGCAGTAAACATGCCGTCACCGGAGGATATTTACTTGTTTCACGAAGGTACCCATTACCGCAGTTATCGCATGCTCGGAGCGCATCTCTCCGTGGAAGAAGGAGTTCCCGGAGTGCGTTTTTCCGTATGGGCGCCCCATGCAACATATGTAGGATTGGCTTGCGATCGAAACGGCTGGGATGGAAGCCGTGAGGAAGACTCGTTATATAAGATACCCGATTCGGGGATTTGGACTCACTTTTTCCCGGAAATTGCCCAGGGAACATTTTACAAATACAGAATTATCGGCCAGGACGGCTCGAGCTTTTTGAAAGCGGACCCTTATGGGTTCCAGGCCGAAGTTCGTCCGGATACCGCGTCGGTTGTGGCCGATATTGAAGGCTACCGCTGGGGAGACGCGGCCTGGCGGCGCAAGAATAAAGGTTCTTACAATAAGCCCCTCAATATTTACGAAATGCACATGGGCACATGGAGACAGAAGGAGAATATTCATAACAAGGAAGGCGGAGAGCTGTACAGCTACACGGAAATGGCTGACCTGCTGATTCCCTATTTGCAGGAACTCAGCTATACGCATGTGGAGTTCATGCCGCTGGCGGAGCATCCATACGATCTTTCCTGGGGGTACCAGGGAACGGGCTATTTTGCCGCAACAAGCCGGTACGGAGAGCCGAAGGAGCTGATGTACCTGATCGACCGCCTGCATCAGGCGAACATCGGCGTTATTCTCGATTGGGTGCCTGCCCATTTTGCCAAGGACGATCCGGGCCTGCGCTTGTTTGACGGCTCGCCATGCTACGAGTACAGCGATCCGATGCTGGCGGAGAAGCCGGGGTGGGGAACGCTTTCTTTTGACTTCGGCAGACCGGAGGTCCTTTCGTTCCTTACTTCCAACGCCTTGTTCTGGTATGACGTGTACCATATCGACGGCATGCGTGTGGATGCGGTTACTAGTATGCTGCGCCTTGATTTTGAGAAGCAGGAGCATCAGTTTAGACGGAATGTCAACGGCGGGTTTGAGAATCTTGAGGCCATCGCTTTTTTGCAAAAATTGAACAGCCTCGTGTTTGAGCACTATCCGCATGCGTTGATGATGGCGGAGGAATCCAGCGCCTGGCCGCTCGTAACCGCTCCCGTACATGACGGCGGGCTTGGTTTCAATTACAAATGGAATATGGGCTGGATGAACGATACGCTTGCATACGTGGAGAAGGAGTTTGATGCCCGCCCCTATCATCATAATTTGCTGACATTCCCGATTGTCTACGCTTATTCGGAGAATTATACGCTGCCGCTTTCCCATGACGAGGTGGTGCATGGCAAGAGGTCGCTGCTAAACAAAATGCCCGGTTCCTATGAGCAGAAGTTCGCGGGCCTTCGGCTGCTGCTGGCTTATCAGATGACAAGCCCCGGCAAAAAGCTGCTGTTCATGGGCGGCGAATTCGGCCAGTTCATTGAATGGAAAGATCAGGAGGAGCTTGACTGGCTGCTGCTCGATTACGAGAGCCACCGGAAAATGCTGGCCTACACGGCTGCGCTCAACAAGTTCTACCTTGAGGAGAAAGCGCTTTGGGAGCTTGATCACAGCTTTGAAGGATATGAATGGATCAGTGCGGACGACAACTGGCAAAGCGTCATTTCTTATATTCGCAAAGGGAAAAAAGCCGGCGACCAGCTGATTATCGTCATCAATTTCCAGCCGGTAGAGCGGCCGAATTACCGTATTGGCGTTCCGAAAGCGGGAACCTATGAAGAGGTGTTCAGTACGGAAAGACCCGAGTTCGGCGGCTCCGGAGCGTCGTCAGGCGCTTTGAAGACACAGAAACAAGAGATGCATAATCAGCACCAATGCCTTGAATTAACCCTCGCTCCGCTCAGCATGGTGGTCCTAAAAAAGAGCGGACGAAAGGTGAAGGGGGATGAGCCAGCCGTACTAGAGGAAGCTCCAAAAGGAAAAGCTAGAACGACGCGCGCCAAAGCCAAGAGTGAGGATAAACCGGCAGACAAGCCTCTAGAGTCCGAAACGCCGGCCAAAAAAGCAGCTCCGCGCAAACGCAAAACGAAAAGCGACGATATCCCGTAGGAAACCAATCACTCTATTTAACAGTCCGTTACACAAGAGGAGGAAAAGGGAATGAAAGTGCTGTTTGCTGCTGCGGAAGGCCATCCGTTTATCAAAACGGGAGGCCTTGCCGACGTAATCGGGGCGCTGCCGAAAGCGCTGAAGGAAGCCGGAGTGGACGTAAGAGTCATTATGCCGAAGTACCGGGGGATTCCCGAGAAATACCGCTCGCAAATGGAGCCTGTCAAGGTAATCGAGGTGCCAGTAGGCTGGCGGAATCAATACTGCGGAATTGAGCAGCTCATTTATGAAGGTGTGCCTGTCTATTTTATAGACAATGAATACTACTTCGGCCGCGACGGCATATACGGATATCTGGACGACGCGGAGCGGTTCGCTTTTTACAACAGGGCCGTTCTGGAAGTGCTCCCGTCGATTGATTTCCAGCCGGATGTGCTGCACTGCCATGATTGGCACGCCGCCATCATTCCTATGCTTCTTGAAGGGCATTACCGCAGCAATCCGTTCTACAGCAACATCCGTACCGTATTCACCATACATAATCTGCTGTACCAGGGCGTGTTTCCCTATGAGGTTCTGGGCGATCTGCTCGGCCTGAACGGCAGCTATTTTCCCGGGGTTGAATACTACGGCAATGTTAATTTCCTTAAAGGCGGCATCGTATATAGCGATCATGTGACGACGGTCAGTCCGACCTATGCGGAGGAGATCAGAACGCCTCACTTTGGTTACGGTCTGGACGGCCTGCTGAATGCCCGCGCCGATCACTTGAGCGGTATTGTCAATGGCATTGATACGAAGGCCTATGATCCGGCAATCGACTCGAAGATCTTCACGAAATACAAGAATAATCTGAACAAGAAGACCGAGAACAAAATCGGCTTGCAGCAGGAACTCGGTCTCCCAGTAGCGCCGCATATCCCGCTTGTAGGCATGGTCACTCGCTTAGTCGATTCGAAGGGCCTTGACCTGGTGACCCGGGTGCTGGATGAAATGCTGTATTTCGACACCGTCCAGTTTGTCGTCCTTGGAACGGGGGATGAAGCATACGAGCGCTGGTTCCGCGAAGCCGCATGGCGTTATCCGACCAAGCTGTCTGCGCAGATCCGGTTCAGCGATGAGCTGTCGCGCAAAATCTATGCCGCAAGCGATTTGTTCCTGATGCCGTCAAAGTTCGAACCGTGCGGAATCAGCCAATTGCTCGCCCTGCGGTATGGTAGCATTCCGGTTGTCAGGGAAACGGGGGGGCTGAACGATACCGTTCACTCCTACAACGAGGAAACGGGGGAAGGGAACGGCTTCACCTTTACCAATTATAACGCTCATGATATGATGAACACCCTGCGCCGGGGGATATCCTTCTATAACAAGCCCGAGCATTGGAAACGCTTGACCCGCAACGCTTTTAAGGGGGATTACAGCTGGGATGTATCGGCGGAGGAGTACATCGATATCTATCAGAAGATTACCGGGCAGGGATAATATTCATTAAATAAAGAAAAGGCAGCTTTCTCCTGAGCTTAAGTGCTGGAGAAGCTGCCTTTTTTATAGAAGAAACCGGTACTTGGGTCGGCCCTAACTTTGCAGCTGCCAGCTTGAACGGTTACCGGTGTGCGGGAGAGTGCTCCGTTGACGCTTTGCCAGACGTGTTATGGACGAGCGGAGGCGTCTTCCGGTCAAGACGGCGGGATAAGATGCGAAATCCATATGGATCGAGGGAAATGTGCATGATCCCTTCATCGGGCCTTACCGCGTCGCCTGTGAGCGCATCGGTCCAATCTTCGGCTTCTAGCGCATGGCTTAAGCTGCGGGGTTCGGGTGAATTGTTCATCCAGATGGTAAAATGGGTCTCGCTGTCCATCCGCTCATAAATAATGCAGGGATCATCCTTGCAGGCCCCTAGAATCCGGTAACTTCCGCCTCGCAGCGCGGGGTTCTCCTTGCGCAGTGAAATCATCATTTTATAGAAATCGCGAAGCTCAAGGTCCTGTTTGTCCGGGTCCCATTCCATACATTTGCGGCAACCGGGATCGCCTTCACCGGATAGCCCGATTTCATCGCCGTAGTATATACATGGCGTACCAATGAAGGTGAATAAGAAGGCAACCGCGAGCTTCATTTTCCGCTTGTCTTCCCCCATAGCGTTAAGCAGACGAGGGGTGTCATGACTGCACAGCAGGTTGAAGGCGACCTCATTGGCCTGCTTGGGGTAGCGCATGAGCAGACCGCCTACTTTATTCGAGAAGGTGTAACTGTCCATTCCTCCGTTGAAGAACTCCAGTACAGTTCCCGAGAACGGATAATTCATGACGGAATCGAACTGATCACCGAGCAGCCAAGCTAGAGAATCGCTCCATACCTCGCCTACGATGTAAGCGTCCGGATTGGCTTTTTTCACAACCTTGCGGAAATCATGCCAGAAGTGATGATCGATTTCGTCAGCCACGTCGAGGCGCCACCCGTCCAGCTTGACTTCCTTGATCCAGTATTCCGCCACGTCCAGCAAATACGATTTGACTTCCGGATTGGCCGTATTAAATTTGGGCATGGCCTCAAAAAATCCAAATGTATCGTAGCTCGGTATGCCGTCTACAACCTCTACGGGGAAGGAATTAATGTGGAACCAATCGGCATATTTGGAATCGTCCCCTTTTTCCATGACATCCTGAAAGGGAGGAAATTCTTTGCTGCAGTGGTTGAACACCGCATCAAGCATGACGCGTATGCCTTTCTCATGGCAGAGATCGACCAAAGTCTTGAGCAGCTCATTATCGCCGAATTGGGGATCAACCTTTTTGTAATCAATGATGTCGTATTTATGATTGGACGGGGATACGAACAGCGGCGTGAAATAAATCGCATTAACCCCGAGATCCAGCAGGTAGTCGAGATGATCGATTACGCCCTGGATATCGCCCCCGAAAAAGTTGTCGACCTTCGGTTCACCGCCCCAGGCTTCCGTTCCTTCCGGGTCATTGGCCGTGTCTCCGTTGGCGAAACGGTCCGGCATAATTTGATAGAAGACCGCTTCTTTGGCCCATTCCGGAACCC
Organism: Paenibacillus durus ATCC 35681; assembly: GCF_000993825.1. Lineage (NCBI taxonomy): Bacteria > Bacillati > Bacillota > Bacilli > Caryophanales > Paenibacillaceae > Paenibacillus > Paenibacillus durus. The sequence goes on along the minus strand of NZ_CP011114.1, from coordinate 2,405,089 downwards.
TGAACAAATCAACTTCATGAATATACGGGAATTCGAAGTTGTTACCCGGTGGCTGCGGTGTCTCATGCATAATCCCTTTGCTGGACATATAAGCCGTGTCGCCGCCTGATTCGATCCGAAAGAGATAGGACAACCGTTTATGTTTAGGCCGCGCGCAGGCTTCCCAATAATCGAACAGTTCGTCGGAAGCGGATTTTTCCATCGCGATTTCCTCGAAGGTCCGATCCCAAGCGTATTTGTCACCTGTCAAGACATATACAGCATCAGCGTCATCCCGTTTGGTCCGCATTCGCAGATGTACGGATTCCTTATCATAGGCGTATGCCCATTTATCGCGTGGAACGTGGTACAAAGCTTCCAGCAGCATGGTCTCCCCTCCTAAAATGATTGAAGCGCAACTGCGCCTCTTTCGAGTGGGTACTTAGTTTAATACCCTTAAATACATAATAATAAACTATTTTTCTGAATGTTTTCAGAAAGAAAGGCTCGTCGTTGTAGAGACCTGCTTCCGGAAAAAAGCCGCGAGCACTCTTCTATAATTTTGGCATTTTGTCAACAAAATAATCTTTGCATATTCATACGAGTTGAATTATAATAAGTCGGTCCGGGACAAGAACACAAATGACATATTTAAAGATGGGCTTCAAATCGCCCGACGAGAGAACAAGGGAGAGAAACAGAACATGAACAAATGGATCAAAATGTCTATGGGGATGCTGCTCGCGGTAAGCCTTCTTTCGGGTTGCGGCCAGGACAAGGCCAATACCGGAACTGAAGCTAACGGAGGCAATACAGGCACGGCGGCGAAGAAAACGTTGACACTTGGAACAAGCGCCGACTTTCCGCCATACGAATTCCACAAGGTGGTAGAGGGTAAAGATACGATCGTCGGTTTTGACATTGATATTGCCAAGGAGATCGCATCGGATATGGGCGCGGAGCTGGTCATTAAGGACCTGCCGTTTGACTCGCTGCTGAACGAGCTGTCCAGCGGTAGAGTGGATATGGTCATTTCGGGTCTCAGTCCGACTCCGGAAAGAGCCAAACAAATCGATCTGTCCGACATTTATTATAAAGCCGAGCAGGCCGTTGTGGTTCGCGAAGCCGACAAGGATAAATTCAGCACGATGGAATCCCTGAAGGGCGCTAAGATCGGCATTCAGACCGGTTCCATTCAGGAAGATATCGCCAAAGGAATTGAGGGGGCGCAGCTGACTTCGCTCGCTAAAATTTCCGATATCGTGCTCCAGCTGCAATCGAACCGTGTCGATGCTTCCATTATGGAAGGGCCGGTAGCCAAATCTTTTGTAAAAAATGTGAAGGGTCTGACCATTACCGACGCGAAGCCGGAAGTCGAAGATGACGGTTACGTCATCGGGGTCAAGAAGGGCAACTCAGAGCTGCTGACACAGATCAACAAGACTCTGGGCGAGCTGAACTCTGCTGGAAAGATCGAAGAGTATGTAACGAAGGCGGCCGAGCTGGCCGAGAGCAAGTAAGCTTTAAAGATACGCTGGAAAGCTGTTTTTCAATCAAACGAAGAAAATGGCGGTGACCCGCCGTTTTCTATTTTTTTATTGATAGGAGGTTTGCGGGTAGGATGAATTTACTGAATATGGCCTATGAATACCGCGGCTTTTTTCTGACCGGACTGCAATACACGCTGCTTCTCGCGGTAATCGGAGTCATCTGCGGCTTCGTGCTCGGGATCGTTGTTGCCCTGCTGCGGATGTCAAGCTTCAGAGTGCTTCGCTGGATCGCCGCCGCCTGGGTGGAATTTCTGCGCGGAACGCCGATGCTTGTGCAATTGTTTATTATTCACTACGGTCTTCCTTCAATCGGTCTTGAGTTTACCGCGATCGAGTCGGGGGCGATAACTCTTACAATTAACAGCTCAGCCTATCTTGCCGAAATATTCCGGGCAGGCATTCAGGGCGTGGACCGCGGACAGTCGGAAGCGTCGCGTTCACTCGGGATGACGCAGGCGATGACCATGCGCTATATTATTCTCCCGCAGGCGCTGAAGAATGTGCTCCCGGCGATAGGCAACGAGTTCATTACCATTATCAAAGAATCGTCCATTGTCGGTATGATCGGAGCGATGGATCTGCTGTTTCAAGCCAGAACCATTACCACGATTACCTATGACGGGCTGACGCCGCTGCTGGTTATCGCTCTGATGTATTTTATTCTGACATTTACATTATCCAAGGTGCTTGGCAGACTGGAAAGGAGATGGAGCGCCGGTGATCACCGTTAAGAACTTGCAAAAGGCATTTGGCAAGCTGGAAATTCTGAAAGGCATCGATCTTGCGATAGAAAAAGGCGAAGTGATTGTCGTCATCGGTCCCAGCGGCTCGGGAAAAAGCACCTTTTTGCGCTGTCTGAATCTGCTGGAGCAGCCGACAGGCGGGGAAATTACCTTTGAAGGACAGTCCATTACGGACCGGAAGCATGATATCAATGCCACTCGCGAAAAAATGGGCATGGTCTTCCAGCAGTTCAATCTGTTCCCGCACAAGACCGTGCTGCAAAACATTACGCTGGCTCCGCTCAAGGTCAAGAAGCAGTCTTCTGCGGAGGCGGACAAAATAGCGATGGACCTGCTGCGCACCGTCGGTCTCGAAGATAAAAAGGATGCCTATCCGTCGCAGCTCTCGGGCGGGCAGAAGCAGCGGATCGCCATCGCCCGCGCGCTTGCCATGCAGCCGCATGTCATGCTGTTCGACGAGCCGACCTCGGCGCTTGACCCCGAGATGGTGGGCGAGGTGCTTGAGGTCATGAAGAAGCTGGCCGAGCAGGGCATGACTATGGTCATCGTTACCCATGAAATGGGCTTTGCCCGCGAGGTAGGGGACCGGATTCTGTTCATGGACGGCGGGTTTATCGTCGAGCAGGGAACGCCTGCCGAGGTGTTCGGCAGCCCGAAGCACGCCAGAACGAAGGATTTCCTGAGCAAGGTTTTGTAACGTCTTAAAATAAAAGCGGTCCGGGAGAAAATATTTTCTCCCGGACCGCTTTTTTTCTATTCCTGCCCAATTAACGAACAGACGCGGTTTTCTAACTTCACATCAGAAAGAAAGTTTATGAATTTTTAATAAAATTCCTATCACCCGTTTATTTTTTCAAATGTGGTATTTTATTTTTTAGATGGATAATAAAAAAAAGACAACAAACTGATTATAAGTAAGAGAAAGGAAAATACCTTATGATTTCAAATACGTTATTGGAAACACGCAATCTCACAAAATCGTTTCGCGGTAGAAAAATTGTTGACAATCTAAATCTAAAAGTTATGAAAGGCGATGTGTACGGTTTTCTTGGACGTAATGGACAGGGAAAGACTACCACAATACGCATGATGACCGGCCTCATTTTCCCTGATTCCGGGGATGTAATGATTAATGGGCACAACTTAAAAACGGACTTCAAACGCGCCATTTCACAAATTGGTGCTATCGTGGAATCACCAACTTTTTATGACTATCTTTCGGGATATGAAAATCTCTCATTGATGGCAAACCTTGTACCCGGCCTTAACAAAAGCAGAATTGATGAGGTGCTGGAAATCGTCAGACTAAACAGCCGCGCGAAAGATAAGGTCAAAACCTATTCTTTAGGTATGAAGCAGCGCTTGGGGATAGCCAACGCACTTTTGAATAATCCCCAACTAATCATTCTTGATGAACCAACCAACGGGCTTGATCCGCAAGGTATGAAAGAGATTAAAGATATGATTGTTCAACTTTCTTCTGAAAAGAACATCACCTTTTTCATATCCAGTCATTTGCTCCACGAAATGCAACAGCTTTGCAATCGTATAGGCATTATCAATGATGGGAAACTCCTTGTTGAAGGTAATGTAAATGAATTGGTCGGTAATTCAACAGAAAATTCGTTGGAAAAGCTCTATTTTGAAGCTACCAGAGAGTGAGGTGTTAATGAGGATGAAGCTATTAAAAAATGAGCTTTATAAGCTCTTTAGAACGAAAAAACTGTATGTTTTTGCGGCGATCATTTTAGCTGTACTCTTACTGAATTTGCATAACTACCAGCCCGGCTCAGAAAGGACAATCTGGACATTTACCTACGGGCAATCTGCCCCGCTGGTCCTAATCAATATACTTTCGCAGTTTATGGTTATTTTCATTCCTATAATCATTGGTGATAGTATTTCCAATGAATATAGGCAGGGAACATTAAAGCTATCTTTGCTGCGACCTATCACTAGAAGCCAATTGTTGAGAGCAAAAGTCGCTTCGCTATTTGTATTTATATCTATTATGGTACTTTTCTTCATCATCGCATCTTATGCAATAGGAACCTATTTTTTAGGATGGGGTAGTGGAACAGAATATGCCGGACAATTATACACGCCCATAGAGGGTTTATTGCTCACCTTAGGGGCCAATGCTTTATTAATTCTTCCCTTTATGGCATACGGACTGTTCGTGACTTTTATTGCAGTATTATCCAGTAATATGAGCTTAACAGTTATAAGTTCCCTGGTAATTATGACTATCGGGCTAAATTTAAATGTTTTTGAAGCAATCGCTCCCTATTCCCTTGCTTATCATATTGCGTACTTCCACGAAAATTTCGTCCATACTCTGGACTGGAGGCTCGCACTTCAAAGCACCGGAATTATCGCAATCTATCTGGCTGCATTCTCTTTATTTTCATTCTATAAATTTAAGAAAAAAGAGATTTTGTATTAACATTGCAAAAAAGTTTTAGGAGGCGGCTGAATGTTAAGCTTGGTAAAGAATGAAATATATAAAGTTTTCCGCTTAAAAAAATTCTACCTTTTCATGGGAGTTATTTTAGCACTTCAAGCGGTAGAAATTTTCCAATATAAATTTTTGCCACAAGGGAAAATTGCCTTTTCGCTCAACGGCCAATCATTTCCACTAGAAATGATTGGAAATCATTCTATTATCATGGTGATGTTTATCGCTGTACTTGCGGCGGACATGATTGCGGATGAATATAGAAATGGTACTTTCAAATTGGTGCTGTTACGTCCAGTCAATCGTATTCAGTTTATTGGTGCCAAATGTGTCGCACTAACCGTTTCCATAACGGCTATTGTCTGCTTTACGGTAATAACCTCATATATTATTGGGGCAATCGCATTTGACTGGGGTAATCATCTTCTGTTTCAAGGTGTTCCGATTGCCGGGAATAGTTTTGCTATAACGCTAAAATCGGCATTTGCTTCCATACTGCCAAGTGCTGGATTTGGTATGTTGGTCATATTTATCGCTTTGATAACCGGAAATATAGGTATAACCATTGGCTCAGCGTTGGCATTATTTTTTATATCGCCTCTACTTGAGAGGTATGGAAACATAAGCAAATATTCCATCATCTATTTGATGAATACCTTTCATGAAATGTTTATAAACAGCGCCACGCTGGTTCAAATATTTGCTAAGACTGGAGTAATCGCAGCATATATCGCATTGTTTTACGTTGGCAGCGCAATTTTCATGAAAAGAAAGGATGTGTTGCTATAATAAATAATATAAGGAGGAAGTGTTATGCAGAATACCAGAATTATGGTTGTAGATGACGAGTTGGAAATCGCCGAACTCATAAAAGATTACCTTGAAGAGGAACAATATGATGTAATCATCAGCACCGATGGGAAAGAGTGCATTAATCTTTTCCGAGAATACCAGCCACAACTTATTGTTTTGGATATTATGCTTCCGGGCTTAGACGGAATGGAAGTATGCAGAACCATACGGGCTGAATCATCCATCCCTATTATCATGCTTAGTGCAAAGAAAACAGAGGTTGACAAAATTTTAGGTTTGGGTGGGCGCCGATGATTATGTGGTTAAGCCTTTCAGTCCGGGAGAGGTTGTAGCAAGGGTAAAGGCTCAACTAAGAAGATATAATCAACTTTCTGTACCTGCCGATAAGAGTGATGTGCTGTCATTCCAAAATTTAAAAATCAACTTGCAAGCCTATACTGTAGAATTGAACGATAAATATGTGGATTTTACAACGAAAGAATTTGAAGTATTACGGTTCTTAGCCTTACATGCTAACCAAGTTTTAACCCGCCAGCAAATCTATGAAAATGTTTGGGGGATTAATGAGTATGGAGATTTAAACACCGTAACAATCCACATCAAGAAAATCCGGGAAAAAATAGAAGACGATATTTCTGCACCGCAATTTATTAAAACCGTTTGGGGGGTTGGCTATAAATTTGGAGGTAGCGGAAAATGAGAATTGGAATTCGGAAAAAGCTGATTATATCCTTCTTCTCCATGCTGATTCTCCCTATGTTTGCCGTATTGGTTACTGGATTTAATACACAAAACACCCCTGCCGTTTTGACTGTTGTCCAAATCATATTGGCTCTGTTAATTCCATTTTGCATTTGCGCTCTTATTTTAGGCTGGATTATATCCTCAAGCATTTTAAAGCCGCTACAAGAATTAAATTTAGCGACAAAAAAAATAAAGGACGGAAATTTTGAATTTCCATTTAATTATAAAAATAACGATGAAATGGGCGATTTATGTGTTGCTTTTGATTTGATGAGAAAACAATTAAAAATGTCACTGGAAAAACAGGCAGCTCTTGAATATTCCCGTAAAGAACTGATTGCCAGTATTTCACATGACTTGCGTACTCCTATGTCTTCCATCAAAGGTTATGTGGAAGGTTTACAGGACGGTATCATCCATGACAGAGGGAAATTTAACAGGTACATCACTGTCATAAAAAACAAAACAGAAAGCCTTGATAATTTGATAGAGAGCCTTTTTCAGTATTCTCAACTGGACATAAATGACCAAAAAGAGGCGTTCTGTGTCCGCGATTCCAAAGAGCTGCTTGAAACTGTGATAAATCCCATTGAAATTGAATTTGCCGATCTACCAGTGCAACTGGAAGCTATAAAACCGTTTCCTTCGGTACGCATTTATGCCAATGAAAATGGTATTGCGCAGGTGTTTGATAATTTAATCAGCAATGCAAAAAGGTATGTAGATGAAAATGGAACGATAACGATTCAGGCAAGTGTCGATGGTGATTACCTAAAGATTTCTGTTAAAGATAATGGGATAGGCATATCACAAGAGGATTTGCCTTATGTGTTTGACCATTTCTACCGTTCCGAAAAATCTCGATCAAGACATTTTGGCGGCACAGGGCTTGGTCTTGCCATTTGTAAAAAAGTAATCGAAAATCATGGCGGCAAGATATGGGCAGAAAGCATGCTCGATGTTGGAACAACATTTTATTTTACAGTTCCTCTTGCTCATAATCAAAAATAAATTTGCGTTTGATATCGTAGAAGATTTCGTTACGAGCAGCGGAGAGGACGGAGCGATTGTGGAAAAGCGGCAGCGGTCGCCTTTGTGTCCGGATTTTAACTGCAAAGAGAGATTCGAAAAATCCGGACACAACAGCGATTGGAACAACGATCCGTTCGCGTAGCGTCCATACCGAGTACTCAAGTTGATACTACTCTAAAACAAGGGGTGTCCCAAGCAGCCATTGCATGGCTTTTGGGACACCCCTATGCTGATTCATGATGCGGATTAAATGTTATTGGGCGTAATCTCCGGTGTAGTTAATCAGCGAAATATCCATAACGCCTTGTATACCGGACAGGTCATGAACGAACGAGGTGTTGTTGTCCCGCATCCTAAGTTCGACCGTAAGCTCTACAAAGTCCTTGCGGATCGTCTTGGATCTCAGCGTATATTCAATTTTCCGCATCCGCATCCGAAGCTCCGTGGTGGCGTCTTCCGAGTGGCGGATAATCAGCAGGTAAGGCTGTTCCCGGACCTTGCGGCGGGACAGCCACAGCAGCACGAGTCCAATGGCGAGGGAGCCGATGAGCGCGACAGGATAGAGCTTGGCTCCTGCTGCAATGCCTCCTGCGATCGACCAGAACATGTATACAATGTCCAGCGGATCTTTGACGGCGGTACGGAAACGTACGATACTGAGCGCACCAACCATACCGAGAGAGAGCACGATATTGGAGCTGATGGTCATAATAATCATGCTTGTAATCATGCACATGAGCACAAAGGCGGCATTATAGTTGTAGCTGTATACGACTCCCCGAAAAGTTTTTCGGTAAATGTAAAAGATGAACAGACCGACACCTAACGAAGCGATGAGACCGAGCAGGACGTCAATGTACGAAACGGTGCGGAAGGCATCAAGATGAAGCGCACTTTTTTTAAATAAATCCTGGAAATTTATAGTATCATTCATTGTGAGGCTTATCCCCTTATCGTTTGAAATGAAGTTTGGCGGCTTCCCTGCATATCACATATTTGGATATCGTGGACCGGACGCTCGCAGCCGGGGTGGCGACGAGACGCACGGGTTCGGGCAGGAAGCGGTTGAATTTAATTTCCAGAATGGTTCGTGTGGAATCATCCAGAGCCTCCCGAAAAGCCAGTCCGGGGTCAAACAGATCCAGACTGCCAATGCCGGAGGACAGCTTCTTGTCGAACGTAATCCGGACATCCCCGTAGTCGTATACATAGGCTTCGCGCACGTAATCGACGATTGCCGCTGGACGGAAGCCCTTGAAAGTAAGCGCCCTGTATAAATCCCGAACAAGAGGATGCGGTGAATCCGCAATCGACGAGGCGTCCCCGTGCACAATATTTTCATACTCGGAGCGGGTTAGCGGGGCGCTCTCTTTACTTACATAATCTCCGTATTTACTCTTGCGCTCCAGTTTGATCGAGCTGTCGCTTGCATTGTATATCCGAATTCGAAACTTCTCGCGTCCGAAAATTCCGTTAGTCTTGTCATACAGCGCATGATCGACTGGACTGTCGAAATAGAGACTCCGAATGCCGTATCCGTCCTCGCTCTGCGAGTGCGGATCAAGCGGAAGCAGTGACGCTACCCGCTGACGCATGGATAGATATTCATGGGGATGCAGATAGTATTTGAATTCATGCCTGAGCGGCCGTCCCATAAATTCCATGTCAGTTCACCTTAACCTCTCTGACGCCGTAGTAGGGAGTGCCTTCATCGTCGAAATAAATATCAAATGCGATTTGCGAATGTCCCTTGCCGTCGTCCGCCGTCACCTTCCAGTAGTACGTTCCTGGCGAAAGGCCGCTGAGCCGCACGGAAGTACCCGGTGTGCTTAACCGCTTGACCACCTTTGTAAACAGCGGGTCCCGTGCCAGAGTAAATTCATACTTCAGGGTGTCTCCTTGGAGATCGAACGAGGCATCCCACTGAAATACGGAAGTTGTCCCCTCCTGGTGCAGATCGTCCAGAAAAAAGGGCTTGGGCTTCTGGATATCCTCAATAAACCGCTTCATGGAGCGCTCCGGAACAGTGCTGATCGCCGCCAGATCCTTGGGAATATCGGAAACGAGCTCCGGGAGGAAGCCTTTATCCGGCTGCCTGCCCATATACAGTTGGGTGATGGGGCTGTACAGGCCGATTTTTTTAGCAATGATATCCTTGTTGATGTAGTCCCGGTACAGCTCGTCGATTTTATCCTTAAGCAGCTTCACATTTTCGGTACTGCGGAAGAACCGGTTATGCAGCTTGGAGCCCCAATAATTGCTGATGCCGCTGTTATAGGGGCTAATGCTCTTTAAATTCCTTTGCAGCTCCCAGCCTCCGTCATAGTCCCATGGAAGGAAGTACCATTTTTCGGAGTTGAGTGGGGAATAAAGCAGGAAATTTTGGGCATCCGTATCCATGTTGTCCATCAAAATGTTGCAGGCTAGCCAGGTCAGGTAGTTATCAAGGTCGAAATGCTTGCTGATAACGTCATTGATCGGAATGGACAGATTGTTCACATCCTGGAGCATATCCAGCAGCTTCCGGTGATCTTCACGCCCGTTGATCTGCAGGCGGGTTTCAAACTTGGCCTTGTCATACAGCGGGTCATCCTGCAGCCGAAGCTCACCTTGATACTCGAAAAATTCGAACATTGTAGCTTTGTACAACTGTCCGTACGGGTCAAGCCAGTGATTCTTCAGAAATTGCTTGTTGGGCTGCTCGACCTGTGTGTACAGTCCATAATCGATGTACGGCTTGGAGCCGGCTGAGCCGCCTTCGCTCAAATCCTTCACGTACAGATGCACGAAGCGGGTGCGCAGACTTGTCATATTCGGAATCGTCTCGAACAGATCGAAGCTTAGTTTATTGCGCAGGCGCGAAGGGTCATAGGCGTGCTTATTCAAGTTAATCGTGCGTTGATCATTCCATAGTTCCGCCTGATCGTTCAGTTTGATCTTGTAAGACCGCTGGGAAGCATACCGCGCCGTATTCCCGCGAAGGGAAACATGGGCGTTGGCATCCAGGGATGAGTAGCCAAAGGAGCCGGGGGTCGGCCCGCTGCCATCGGTTGCGCCTTCCTGAAGAATGGCGTTCAGCGAGCCTTCGTCCATCCGGCTGCGAATCCGGTTCAGCTCATACCAGGTTAGGGGGGCTGAGTCTTCTTTTTTGTCATCCTCAAGCACGGTCAAATACAAGGTATCCACGGAGGTATCATTGTCCCTTTCATAGATACGCTTGTCCTCAGCCAGCTTATCCTGAGTAAGTGACTCGGAGATTGGTGAATCCGTCGCCTTCGGGGCGCTCTTCTCGCCCAAGCTGCTTTCCGTGCAGCCCGTCAACAGAATGACGAGCGCGGCCAGCGTAACGGAAGTTAGCCCGGGACGGAACAGACGCTTGCGTTCCCGCTTGACCGGATTAACGGGCTGGGCGCAGAAAGTATGGTAGTCAATGCTCCGGACATAAACGATTAACCGTCCCAGTGCGAGCAGTACGGCAATAAAGGAAGCGACAAACATACCGTAACCGTCATAGCCGCCCAGCATAGAGAGGGTGCTTAAGCCGGTATTCAGAATGAGAAAGAGACCGCTGATCATAACAACACCTTTCCGGTCATCGTAATAGAGCAGAAGCAGCAAGATGACAAATGTAATGATGAAGAAATAGTAGCCTAGCAAGAGAATGATATAGATATCAAGCTGATTCATGCTGAAACCGATCATGGGCAGAAGCTTGATGCCGAGCGCAAGACTGATAACCGTAAACATGAGCTGGGTTTCCATGAGAAACGTTAGTTCACGGATCAGCGTCCGCTGCATCTCCCGCCGGGCCTCCGATATTTCCTTAAATGTTCCCCGCTGCCGAATCAGATCGTAGTAACCTCTGAATTTCTCATAGAAGTTGGTCTCGACGGCAACTGTGAAAAGAATGAGTGCCGGCATGACGCTTAAGTAGGCATAGAAGACCGGCGTATCATAAAAAGGAGAGACGAGATAGCGGCCGGCCACCTCTTTGTTCTGCGGGCCGAACCAGTACACGAAGCTGTGCGTATATACGCCCGCATAAAGGAATGTGCCAATCCCGAACAAGGCTGGATATTTGCGGAAATAGGACAGAAAGTGAAAATACAAGCGGGAATCCCGAGGAGGAAATACCTGCTCGAAGTGCCGGTTGGTCAGCAGCAGCACAAGGAAAAAACCCGCATCCACTGCGGCAAGCATTCCCGCGGCTGTGGGATAGGGTGTATATTCGCAGACGACCCAGGCTCCCAGTGCTGCGGTACAGGCTCCGAGCAGAAAGCCGCGGAAGATACGTTTATAATCCTTGAGCGCCGTAAGGTGAACGGACTGCAGCCAGATGAGGATCAGCTCCATAAACAGGAGAAACGCGGCAGCCTTATACGCGAATCCGGCTTCAACGCCTTTTAGGAACACCAGCGCCGCCACCGCACCCGCAGGCAGACATACGGCTGCTGCGCCGTAGAAGGAGGAAAGGGCGTGCTTGTATTGCTTCTGGAACAGCATATCCGACAGGAACCGGGTCAGCACCATTGAGACGCCGCCGGTGACCAGCACAGAGAAGATGAAGGCATACACAATGGTGGTCAAGAACAGTTCCCGCTCCAAAAAGGCCGCGCCGGAAACCGACATTAGACGCTGAATGCCGGCCACCATCGCCATACACAGGATCATCGGTCCGACCGTCGACATGGACGAGTAGGCGTATGCCCGAATCTGACGAAGCAGCCCCTGCTGGTTATGTAGTTTTCTTAGCTCGAAGCCGATGCCGGCCATGACCGCCCCTCCTCATAGATCTGATAAAATTCGCGGTAGCCCTCGATGAACTGTTCTCTGGTATAGTGCGCCTCCGCCCGTTTAAGACCGCTGAGGCCCATCTGCTCCCGCAGCTCTCGGCTCCTGCCAAGCCGAATGATGGCGGATGCCATCTGATCGTAATGCATGACGGGAACTACAATGCCGGCGGGTCCGTAGTTATCGCCGCTGCCGAGTAGAAGCTCGCGGCAGCTGCCGACATTGGTTGTGACGCACGGCTTGCCCGCAGCCATCGCTTCAAGGATGGCCAGCGGCATGCCCTCGCTGATGCTGGAGAGCAGGATGATGTCGAGCTGTTTCAAATATTGGCGAACATTAACCTCGCCTGTGAAAATGATATCCTGCACCTGCAGCGTTGCCGCCAGCTCAAGACATTCGCGGTAATAATCTTCGTTCTCCTCCCAGGGGCCCAGAATGTGCAGCTCCGCTTCGGGCAGTTCCCGTTTCACCAACGCAAAGCTTTGAATCATGGTTTTGATATCCTTGATCGGTACGATGCGGACGATGGCGCCGAGCCGGAGGGGGCCGCCTTCCGGGGGAGGTCCCGCGACTTCCGCATAGTCGGCGACATTGACTCCGTTCGGGATAATACTGATTTTCCGCTCGTCGCAGCCGATCTCAATTTCAATGTCACGGTTGCGGCCAAAGAGTGTAATGACCTGATCGCTCATGGTATAAGCAGCCTCGGACAGCCGGTAAAAGTATTGAATCCACAAATCCTTGAAATAGCCCTGCACCCAGTCAGCCTTGATAATCTCTTCCTCTCTCTCGCGGGAATAAATGCCGTGTTCGGTGAGCAGATAGGGCTTGCCGTAGAGATGCTTGGCGAGGGCGCCGATGACTCCGGCGTAACCGGTTGACACGCTGTGGTACAGATCGGCTCTTGGAATATCCTCACGGATCGTAAGCAGCAGCGGCAGCATCATGGACCGGACGGTCCAGTACATCTCGGTAAACGGCACATGTTCATAATCTTCCTGGCAGCGTTTGGACAAGATTCGGAAAAATTCCCGGCTCATCAGAAACTGAACGGCAGAGGTAACCCGCCCTGAGCGCAGCAAATCGAACAGACCGGCCCAATCTACCGCAGTGCCGCCGCCCAGCAGGGAGCCCAGCGCTTCATGCTCAGAGGGAGTGAGCCGGAGGCGGTCCCTGCGCGGTTTTACCTCATTCAGATAGCTGTTCAGGAAGATTTCTTTCACTTCAACGATATTTGAAGGAAGCTGGTACTTGAAAGCCCCCCGCTGCTTCTCTTCGGCTCCAATAGCCAGAATAATAAACTCATGCTCAGTCAGGTTGGTAACCAGAGAATGAATCCAACTGGAGACGCCCCCGGTAATATAGGGATAGGAGCCCTCCGCAATTATACATATTTTCATGAACTCATGCCTCGCTTAAATGAATAGTGAAGTCGGCTTTTCGGACGGTAATCAAAAAGATGCCGTCGCCGATTTTATCCGCAGAACAGCCTGACAGGCTCCCGACTTTTTTACGGGTCCGCAAGATAAAGTAAGACTCATTCTCAAAAGGCTTCACCGAACCTTTAATGGAGCCGTCATCCTGCTGTAAATCCACCCTGCTTGTCAGCGTATTCTTCATATCGACGGCCGCTTCCATCGAAGTCTGGGGGCGCAGCCACGGGTAACGCTCGTTCAATCCGGACATCATCTCAGAGAAGTTCTTGTACATGCTCTCCCAGTTCATGTTCTTATTCCGCTCGGCGTCAAGAACATCGTCGGGATGGATGAAATGGGAGAAAATCCCGTTAGCTGTCAGCACGCTTGCCGCCGCCCACTGTTCAAACGGGGTAGATTTATAACCGGATGTGACCCGCGGCATCTCCATAACACCGTCCTTCGCCAGCTCAAACTCCTGCACATACGATATTCCGGCTGCATCCTCCGGAAAAAGAGAGGAGATCACAGATAAACTCTTCCAGCCTGCTTTGATCGCTTCGCGTCCTTCCGGGCTAAGCACGTTGGACGGAGGCACGTACGTGAACATGGTATATTCGGGAAAACCTTGTTTGGCGTAGCTTACAGCCTCCTGAATCGACTGCGTCATGTCGCTGGTGCTGTTCCAGGGCCGGTAATCGAACGCCGCGCTGGTATCTTGGTCCATCGTAAGCGACTGATGGTTGTAGCCGTGCAGGCCGATTTCACCGCCGCTTTTAATAATTTCCCTGCCGTAGCTGATCAGTCCGTTAGGGTCGGCATCGGATGGAGAACCAAAGGGCGGAGTCACGCGATTCTGGTAAGACTCAATCAGCACCGCGGTGTATTTTATATCATTTCGTTTGGCAACTCCAAGCATATCCGGCCACCATATTTCCTTAATGAAGCCATGCCGGTTCAACTTGTACGTCTTGTAGATCGCATCATCAATCGAGCTGCCATACGGGGCCGGCCAGTCATCGATATAAACCAGCTTTGAGTTGAAGACAGGGTAGATGAAGTCCGGCACCATCATAGAGATCGCCCCGGCAATCAGTCCGCGGTTAATCTTCTCCTGAAGCATCGTGCCGTTAAACACCATGAAAGACCCTTTCCCGCTTGGCACACTCCACAATAGCGGCGTTCCCGCCGAAGTTGCAGCATGCACAGTGACCGAAGAATCCAGCTCCACCTGCATCACCGTATTCATGATAAAGCTATCATCAATGTGCAGCCCGGATTCTCCAATCAGTACCTCACCCTCCAGCTGCACCCCGGCCTCATCCTTATAATTTCCGGCGTTCAGGATGCCCAGCTTTCGATACAATCGGTAAAACGCATCGTTTTGTTCCGGCATGGAGGTTAAGAGAACATGGCCTCCCTGCTCCGCATAGCTGGCCAAGACATCCGGACTGGCAATAGAAGAAAGGTCCCTGACCGTCAATAGGACTGCGGCGCAGCCTGAAGGATTCAGCTTCTTTTTGCTCAGATCCGTTGTAACTGCTTCCTTCTTCATATATCCCAGCGTGCGGCTTGCCTGCATATTGACTTTAGCGCTGAATTCGTCCCTGCTGTCATAGGCAAGGCAATATGGGGGGCCGGACTGCGGGGAAAGAGAGGAGGCTGAGGCCGCTTCGGCCTTCCAGCTCTCGGTCAAATTCTCGTTATGCCGGCTGTGGCTGAACTGCTGGAAATACTGGGTTTGCGTTATGTACATGACCAATGCCAACAGGATGATAAAAATGATGATGCTGTAAATGCGGGTATTCAGTTTCATAGGCTGCTTCATTATATTTTCATTAGGCTCCTTCCAACCAGAACCGGACTAATTTCAGAGCGTCGTTCGACAGACGAACGGGTGATTCCTTCAGCGCCTGGAGAGCCTGGTTGAACCGTTGCGGCGATCTTAGGGTAAAAAAGAGATTCATCTGTGCAAGATAGGATTCCTCGCGATCCGGAAACCGCTCCATCATTAAGACTGCCGCCCGCTCAGCGGACAGGTAATTCCCTAGCTCCAGCTCAATTCGCATTTTCTGCTCATGAGCTTCGAATGCTTCAGGATCTGCCTCCATCCAGTGCTGCAGCACTTCGGCAAGAGAAGCTTTAAGCTGCATCAGGGTGCTTCCATCCAGAAATCCGCTTCGCATGTAATTCTGCAGCACCTCGGCATAGGAGGCCAGGAAATGGGCATCATCCCGGCTTGTCTCGTAGCGGACGGCAAATTCCTGCAAGGAATGATTTAGCCTGCGCTTAATCTCCACGACCGCGCTAACAGCATAATGGGAGGTTTCGGTATCCTCATTGCCGACAGCCATGCGCAGCACTTCCAGATATTCGGTCGCATCCTGCTTGAGCAGATCAATCATTGTCCGGCGGCGCGAGGTTAAATCGTTAACCAGCAGCGCTTCTTCGAGCGGCACAAGATTCAGTTCCTTCTCGTCCTCGGACAAATGTGAAACCTTGAGAGGATCGGGTTGCTCATCCTGGCGGAGGTACGTTTCCAGCGTTTGGATACGCTGCGATTCATCGGACGGCCGCTGCTGCCGCCAAAACAAAGGAAGCAGAAAGCTGATGAGCGGGAAAGCGGCCGCAAAGGCCAGCCTTACGGCCGCTTCAGGCATGGATCGCCGAAACCGCAGGAAGAAATAACAAGCGCATGCCGCTACATACATTAGAAAAAGTAGCCTATACATAGAAGGATTCCACCCCTTCATGCAGATGCACGCCTTTTTCCGACAAACGGTCCATTACAAATTGGGCATCTTTCTGGTTGGAGTTGCTAAGCAGGATCAACAGCTCTCCATCTTCCCCAAGACCCAGATAATCGGTCTCGCGCAGGGAAGTATGGATAATCTCGGCCAACTCGGCGGACGCGTTCCGCATTCCGGTGGAGAGCAGCACATAATCAACGCCGAACCGCTCGCTAGCCGCCTGCTTGCTATCCAGGATGCTTTTGAATGCCTCTCTCCGCAAAATCCGGCCATCCGCCCCGTCTATATACCTGCGGTCACCTGCGGCTTCAACGTAGGCATGAGCGCGCGACAGCGAGGAGGATATGAGATCCACCACCGTCTTAAACAGGTTCTGGTAATACTGGGTGAAACGGCTGAACTCGACGGTATGAACGGATACGACGGCAACGACTTCTTCGCCGCTGAGGACCGGAGCGGCAAGCAGAGGGAGTCCGGGCACCAGCTCCTTATTGACATATAGACGTTTGCCTTCCAGCAGGGACTTAATATGCGGATGCTCATCCACTTTCAGGGAGCGGGCAGCCGCCAGGAAAGCGCCGGAGGAATGGGCGGCCAGACGCAAATATTGCTTGGATTTGTTGACGGTGTAAATGCTGACCTGATCAGTCCTCATGATTTTCTCGACTACCCCGACTGCCTCCAGGAAGATTTTCTCCGGCTCCAGGCTTTCCAGTTCCCTGGTCACCGCATTAATTTTGCCAAAGCTGTCCTCGGTTGTCCTGATTTGCTCTTGAAGCTCGTCTTTGACTGAGCGGGTATCTTCATACACCTCATACAGAAATGTGTATTTTTCACCGGCCTGAGCCAGCTGCCGCTCGGCGCGGTTAAGCTTATTGATGCGGTGCTCGACGCTGTAACCGACGACAAGACCGATGAACAGATACAGAGCCATCTGGAAGAACAAGGTCGTATCATAAAGCAAGGAAAGCAGGTCGCGGCCGTTATCCAGCTTCTCCTGAATGAACAGAAGAACAGACAGCATTACGGCAAGCATGGACTGGCGGCTGCCATACAGAATGCCCATAACGATAATATAGATTAGCTTTAAATCAAGTCCGGCAAATTCTGTGCTTTCCAGAGGGCTGTCAATCAAGGCGAGCGCAGCAAATGCAATAAGATTCTCCGCGTAAGGCAGCAGACGGTTCAGCTTCTTGCGCAGAGGCGAGTTTTTTCTTGATACAGAGGGTTGTTCGGATTGCTCGCCTTGCTTGTCGGATTTCCAGTTGCAAGTTCTATGTAGTCCTTCCTGCAGAGAGTATTTGGGAGCCCAATCCAGATCATGCATAATACGGCTGTTATCCAGCACTAGGCGGTAAGCATCGCCTTCACGGGCCGAAGCGTAGTTGATACTCACAGCGCCGCCTTGCAGAATCTGAAGCTCATCAATTAGTCCATTAATCGAGCTCTCTTTGCCTGCCGATAAATTGTAGACGCCGCTGATCGGGGAGTAGGATGCCCTGAATATAGCGTCAGCGACATCCTCGACGTAGATGAAGTCCCGGGTCTGATTACCGTCGCCGTAGACTGTGATGCCGTTTCCTTTCATCAACTGGTTCATAAAAATGGAAACCACACCGCCCTGGCCCTTGTTCCCCTGACGCGGCCCGTAAACATTGGACATCCGGAAGCAGACGGTATCCAGTCCGTATATTTCCTTCCACTTGGCGCAGTAAGTTTCCCCTATCATTTTATTGATCCCGTAAAGAGAGCGGGGGGAGAGGGGGGCAGTTTCAAGTAAAGGAGCATCTTCGCTGATTCCATAGACTGCTGCCGAGGACGCAAAAATAAATTTCCGGACGCCATACCGGCTTGCCAGCGTCAGCATGTTGGATAACCCGAGAACATTGGACTCTGTATCCTGAGGAGGAGATTCCATTGCTGCGGCGTCGCCGGTTTGCGCGGCCAGGTGGATTACTGCATCGAACTTGTTGCTGCGGAATACTTCCTCGCATTTGGGATCATTAATAGAAAGAACATATCCTTTGTGTGAAAATTGGATATTGCGTTTGCTTCCCGATGACACATCATCAATAATGTAGACATCATAGCCTTCTTTGTGAAAGCGGTCGGATACATGAGATCCGATAAAGCCGTAGCCGCCTGTGACTAACACTTTCATACTGTTTCTCCGTTCTATCAAAAAAATAATAGACTTTATGCTCGTTTTTGTTACCCATATTATACGTCCTATAGAACTATTTTGACTAGTTCTTTAGTATGATAGAGTTGAAGTAGAGACGAAATTTTGCGCACCATTGTTCATTATAATCAAAGTGAGGAATAATTGCATGAAAAAAAAGAAACAACTCTTCACGGCAGCAAGTCTGATTGTGACATCGGCCATGTTGCTGCTGCTGTGCGGCGGAGCGATGACCGGCAGCCGGCAGCCCGCCATGGCGGTCCGTTATCCGGTGGAAACCGGAACCGTGCTGCATAATCCGTATACAGGATTTACAGCGGACGCGCGCGACCCGGAGGGGGTGCTTCAACCGGTTACGCTTGTGCATGCCAACCTCGCCTGGAAAGAACTGGAGCCGGAACCGGGGAAATATAATTTCGACGGCATAGAAGAGACCTTTCACTTTCAGTACTGGAGAGAGCGAGGTGTCCGGTTTGTGCTTCGGGTGGTGCTGGATTATCCAAGGGAGGACCGTCATCTCGACATTCCGGATTGGCTGTATAAGGAAACCGGAGAGAAGGGAACCTGGTACGATCTGCCCTACGGAAAAGGCTTCAGTCCTGACTACTCCAGTCCTCAGCTGATCAATGCGCACCGGAAGCTGATTGAAGCTCTTGCCCAGCGCTACAATCATGATCCTGCCGTTGCCTTTATTCAGCTTGGCAGCGTCGGCCACTGGGGGGAGTGGCATACGATGGACTCCGAACCGGGCCGCATCCCTTTTCCTCCCCGAAGCATCACCGACAAGTATATAGAGCCGTATGTCCGCTTTTTCAGCGCCAAGCCGCTGCTGATGCGCCGGCCGACAGAGGCCGCGGCGCGTTATGGAATGGGACTGTATAATGACGCTTTCGGCAAGCATGACGCGACCATCGACGAATTCCTGAGCTGGTACACAAGCGGCTACACCTCTT
This sequence comes from Paenibacillus durus ATCC 35681, assembly GCF_000993825.1. NCBI lineage: Bacteria > Bacillati > Bacillota > Bacilli > Caryophanales > Paenibacillaceae > Paenibacillus > Paenibacillus durus. Next base: position 2,385,679 of record NZ_CP011114.1, on the reverse strand, counting down.
GGCTGACGAAGGACAGAGAGCCGGCCATGCGGGATTTCTGGGTGAAATCACCCAGTGGAGGCGAATTCTCGGGAGATCCGCGTGTCTTTTTTTCGGACGGGAATCTGGAAGAAACGATCCGGCAGGCCCGGCTGACCCATGTATCCTGGCTTGGTCCCTCCGCGCCTTGGGATGAGGAGCCCGGGGGCCCGCTGCAGGCGAATATCGACCGCTTTCTCCGCACCATCGGCTACCGCTTCGTCATCCAGAAGGCGGTCTATGAAGAAAAAAGAAAGCCGGGTGAGACGCTGCATGTCAAGCTGATCGTCGCCAACCGCGGAACGGCGCCCTTTTACTTCAAATGGCCGCTGGAGATTTCAGTGGCGGACGAAGAAGGGAACGTCAAAGTTTCCGTCCGCAGTTCCACAGATGTCCGAACCTGGGTGCCGGGCGCAAGCACAGCCGTCGTCCACCTGAATTTGCCGGCAGGGCTTCCGGGAGGGCGCTACACGGTATTGGCCGCTATTCTCGACCCGGACAGCGGGCTGCCGGGCGTTGACTTTGCCATCAGCGGCCGCCGGCCGGACGGGCGTTTCCCGCTGGGAAGCGTTACGATTGCCAACAATTAAAAATTTGATTCGTTTAGAAAAATGTTAAACGTTTAAAATGTAAATATGTACCCGGAAGATGTATAATTATGCTTAGTGATAAATAAAGGGGAACATGCTATGAATAACGAACTAAGCCGAATCGGTATTATCGATATTGGTTCGAACTCCATCAGACTCGTCATCTATGAAACAACGCCTGAAGGCGGGTACCGGATTATCAAGGAATCCAAATATTCCGCCCGTCTGAGCGAGAAGATCACCAAGGAGGGCCGACTGGAACGCGAGTCGCTGGAAACGATTGTTCCGGTCCTCCTGCAATTTAAAATGGTTTGCCGGGTTTACAGCGTGACGCGGATCCGCGTAGGCGCAACCGCTGCGATCCGGAATGCGGCCAACTCCGAAGAGATTACCGCGTTTCTCTCCGATGCAGCGGGGATGGAGATCGAGATCATCAGCGGGCAGCAGGAGGCCTATTTCGGCTTTCTCGGCGTCATCAACGCCTTTGATGTCGATGACGGCTTCGTCATTGATATTGGCGGCGGAAGTACGGAAATTACGCTATTTCAAAATCGGAGCTACCGGCACAGCATTTCCTTTCCATTCGGAGCGGTCAACACCAATGTGACATTCGGCAATGGAGGCAATTGGAGCGGGGAGCAGGTGCGCAAGCTGGAAGCCTTTGTCCGCGAGCATCTTGAAGACTGCGAATGGCTTCATACCGGAAAGGGGCTGCCATTATACGGTCTGGGAGGGACGCTGCGGACGCTTGGCAAGATAGACCAGAAGGGGCGCAAATATTCCCTTCCTAATTCTCATGGATACATAATGTACAGTGACACGATAAGAGAATTCATGGAGACGCTCCCCGCAATGTCATACGACAAGCGAAAGAATCTCGACGGCCTATCGAAGAGCCGGGCTGATATTATCGTATCGGGCCTGGTTATTTTCCACACCGTGTATCAGTATATCGGAGCCGGACAAACAGTCATTAGCGGAGAAGGGCTGCGTGAGGGGATGCTGCATGATCTGCTGGAACCGGCTCACCCGGTACGCGCAAGCGCGCTGGAGTACAGTCTCGGAACACTGCGGCGTTTGAACAACGAGGCTTCGGCCGATTTTTTAAATGATGTTCATAAAATCGCGCAGAGCTTATATAGGGCACTCAAAGTCGATGGGGATGCGAAGGAGCAGGAAATGCTCATCTATGTATCGGTCATGCTTTACCGCCTCGGCGCCAATATTAATTATTACCAGTCCAAGCGGCATACCCGCTATTGGCTGATGAACTCGCCGATCCGGGGACTTACGCATCGCCAGCTCGTTCTGTGCAGCCTGATCGCCTCATACAGCACAAAAAGCCGGAAGCAGAAGCTGTCCACAGAGCATAAGGACATTCTTCTGGCTTCCGACGAAGAGTGGATACATAAGCTTGGTTCGCTCGTTCAACTGAGCGCAGCCCTGGATAACAACGAGACCGGAATACGGCAGCAGATTAACCCCCGCTTGAAAGGGGGAAGTCTTGATATCGAAATTCTGGGCAATCAGCGGTCTCTCTTAAAGCTGGAGGAGATCGACGAAGCCCTCAAGGTATTCAGGAATTCATGGGGTCTGAAGGTAAAGCTTGAGCATATTTCCAGCTCTCAACATTCATAGCGGCGAACTGGCTCCGGAAAGGGGCCTTTTTGTCGTTTGGCCGCTCATAGTTGCCGTTTGGCAGCAGGAAGCTTGATTTCTGATTGTCCTTAAGTGACATCTCCAAAATCTGAAACACCTGTTCACGGGCTGTTTTATCCCGGACAGGACACATTAACTCAACCCGGCGGGTCAGGTTGCGGGTCATCCAATCCGCGCTCGACAAATACACCTCAGGGTTTCCGCCGTTCTCGAAATAGTATATCCGGGAATGCTCCAGGAAGCGGTCGACGATGCTGCGTACCGTTATCCGTTCGCTTAGGCCCGGGACTCCGGGACGAAGGCAGCAGACTCCCCGAACGATCAGGTCGATCGAAACGCCGGATTTATCCGCTTCGTACAAGTCATCGATCACCTGCTGGTTGGAGAGAGAGTTCATTTTCGCGATAATACGGGCCGGGCGGCCGTTCGCGGCATGTTCGCTCTCCCGCTGAATCAGCTTCTTGAGCGAATTGCTCAAGCTGACCGGAGCGACAAAGAAGGAGTTCCACTCGCAATTGGCAGAATATCCCGTGATCTGATTGAACAGCTCGGAAGCGTCCAGCCCGATCTCGTAATCTGCGGTGAACAGACTGATATCGGTATACAATTTGGCGGTATTCTCATTATAATTTCCCGTCCCGATATGCACATAACGGCGCAGCTCATTGCCTTCCTGGCGCACAATCAGGGTAATCTTGGCATGGGTCTTCAGGCCGACTAATCCATACACCACATGGCAGCCCGCCTGCTCCAGCTTCCGGGCCCACGCAATATTGCGCTCTTCGTCGAACCTCGCTTTCAGTTCCACCACTACGGTTACCTGCTTGCCCGATCCCGCCGCGCGCGCGAGCGCGGTAATGAGCGGCGAATTGCCGCTGACCCTGTAAAGGGTCATTTTGATCGCCATAACCTGATCGTCCTCGGACGCCTGGGTAATAAAATCGATAAAGGACTCGAATGATTCGTAGGGATGATAGACCAGCACGTCACGTTCCCGCAGCACCTCGAAGAAATCCTCGGTTTCCTCGAACTCAGCCGGATAGGCGGGCTCGACCGGAGGATAGTTCAGAGAGCTCAGCCCCTTAAAGTCTCCGGTAAATTGGCGCAAGAATCCAAGATCGAGCGGACCGTCAATCTCATACACAAAATGCTCGGCTTCAAATTCGGCCTGCAGCTGCTCCAGAGCGTACGGATGAATGCCTTTTTGGACTTCCAGTCTGACCGGCGCGCCGCGCCGGCGCTTCCGCAGTTCCTTTTCAATCTCCTCCAGCAAATCCTCGGCGCCTTCTTCGTCAATGCTGAGATCGGAATTTCGCGTAAGCCGGAACTCATTGACGGCGACCGGATGATAGCCGCTGAAGAGCGTTCCGATATGGGCGCGGATGACATCCTCAATATAGACGAACTGCCTCCGCTTGCTGTTGGCGCGATGCGGGAGAGGGATGCAGCGCGGCAGATTGGACGGGATTTGCAAAATGGCGAAAAAGAACTCTTCATGCTCTTTATGTTTTTTCGTCAGGACGACGGCGAGATAAATAAATAAACTGTGAACAAGCGGGAAAGGCCGGCTCTGATCCACTGCCATCGGCGTCAATACGGGGAAAATGATATCCCGGTAATACTGCTCGATTGCGGTTTCCTGGGCGTTAGTCAGATCCTCGTAATTGACAAGAATGATGCCTTCCTTGTGAAGACTCCGGGAAATATCCCGGAAGGCCCGGTATTGATCAGCGACAATTTTTCCGACACGCTTGTACAGGCGTTGGTGGAGGCCTGAAGGAGTATAGCCAGTAAAGTCTTTTTTCGTATAGCCCGCACGGATTTGATCCTGAATGCCCGCAACCCGCACACTGATGAATTCATCCAGATTGCTTGAGACGATGCCCAGAAATTTGGCCCGCTCCATCAAGGGGGTACTCGGGTCCTGAGCTTCCCTCAGAACGCGGCGGTTGAACTCAATCCAGCTCAGATCCCGGTTCAGATAAGCGGCGGACGGACTGCTGTGAATGTTGTTTTTCTCTTCTTCGCTCATGACTCCTCCAAATTCATAACCAAGTAGGTCGATTCTGGTGATATCCTCTTATTTTAACATACGGTGAAAACAATGTATTAATCTCCTTTTTTGATGGATACCAAGGCCGATGCATCTTTATTTTACCTTTTGTGACAGCTTTGATTGTTAACGCAGTGTAAAATATTTAGGATGTGTCCACTAAAAATCACAGCTTTATTCAATAGGTTTTATGCGCATTTCAATAAAATGTTTCAAAATGGCAACAATTACAACTGAAATGGTTACAAAATTGTGATATATTAAAAAATGTCGGAGCTGCCGAATGCAGCAATAGAACAATGGCCGACGATTGCGGGAAATACATAAAAGCTTTTTCGTGAAGGAAATAGAGGAGGAAGTTATGAAGTTCGGAAAATCATCGATAAGATCCTCCGCCGCCATTTTGGGCCTTGGAGCGCTGTTGATCGCTTCGCCGGCGTATGCGGACAGGGTACATGTTGCAGGGAAACAGACGACATTTTATACGGTATCCAAAAAATACGGCGTGGATGTAAGTACCTTAATGAAAGCGAATCCGGACATTGATCCGCTTAATTTGCATCCCGGCCTCAGACTGGTGATTCCCGATCCGGATTCGGGCGCATCCCCGGCTGCCGCCGGACTGCAGGCGATGAGCAAAGCCCGGGCGGTACCGCTGGCCGCAGAGACGGATTCGAAGACGGTAGAGGCGTGGGGGAAAACCTTTAACTATGACAAAACGCTTCAGGTTAAAGCGACCGCCTATTCCTCAGCCGCTAGCGAGAACGGCCAGTGGGGAGCCGTTGATTACTTTGGCAATCCGCTGAAGCTGGGAACGATCGCCGTCGATCCGGATGTCATTCCGCTGGGAACGAAGGTGCTGGTGACAGGGTATTCCCATCCCGGCCTGCCGAAGGAGGCTTTTGTAGCAACCGCGTCTGATAAAGGAAGCGCCATACAAGGCAACCGTATCGACATTTTCATACCCGGAAGCCAAAGCTTCGTCTCTGATTTCGGCTACCAATATGTGCAATTGTATCTGATTAAATAGCGTCTTGTTAAGAAACAAAGTCAGGCTGGTAGGCCCGCTTTGTTTCTTTTTTTGTTAATCGAGCTACAGCTCGTTCTATCTCTCTACCGGCACATTCAGCATCTCGGGTACGGTGACAAAGGTGTATCCTCGGCGACGGAGCGTTTCAATGACATCGGGCAGCGCCTCAATGGTGCCTTTCAGATTGCTGCCTGTACCGCCTCCGGCGTGCTGAAGGATGATCGACCCTTTACCGGCATGCGACAAAATATTGCGCTTGACCTGCTCGCGGGACAATCCTTTCCAATCCAGAGAGTCGACATTCCAGTTAACCAGCTTATAACCTTGGGCTGCGCTCCATTTGAGCTGCTGTTCGGTTATTTCGCCGTAAGGGGGGCGGATCAGCCGAGGTCGGAATCCGGCTATTTTATTGATGATATTTTCCGCGCGTAAGATTTGGGAACGAAATTGACGCAAGCTTAGTTTGGTGAACTGGGGATGGTTGTAGGAATGGTTGCCAATGCTGTGCCCTTCTCTCACAATGCGTCTAACAAGCGCGGGATGCTTGGCGGCCCGTCTTCCTACTATAAAAAAAGTGGCTTTCACCCGATACCTCCGGAGGACATTCAATATCTGCGGCGTAAACCTGGGGTCCGGAACGTCGTCAAAGGTGAGCGCGATCTCTTTCGTTCGGGGGCCGTTCGTCTTGATGGCATTCGGGTACTTGCGGATGAGCTGCCCGAGAGTCAGCGGTGCGGACGCAGGTCTGCTGGCCGGTTCCCGGTCCCTGTTCCGGTCGAAGTTCCTTCCATTCGCCTCGGCAGGGCATTCCAGAGAATTTCCGGCCGTCCCGGAGGCGCGGCACGCGATCTGGCTTCCGCCGGTTTCGCTTTCTGAAGCCGCTGCTGCTGTTCGCGTATCCGAATCAGGCGAGCAGCCGGCGAGGCAGCTGATGAACGCACAAATAAGGCCCAAAATGATCATTCTGGCAAAGCGGGCATTAATCATCATCTTGCGCTCCTTTCCAATCCAGACATTAGTACGTTTGTTATTCCACAATGGGGAGCAAAACATACAAACTCAGGCACCCGTATTCATCATTTCTTGAAGCTGCCAATCCGTGTATACTGTTAACAACGGATGCTTGCAGTTCTCGAAAATAAGATTAATAATTGTGAAGAAGATCACAGATTTTACTGTGCTTCTCAGGCATCTTTAATAAGATAAAATTTTAAGGAGCTTGATACAGTGGGGACGGTTATAAGTAACGAGCGGCTGGCGGATAATGTTTACCATCTCCGGGTGAGCGGAGATTACGGCGGTGAGATGGGCCAATTCTACATGCTGCGGGCATGGGGAGCCTATCCTGTCCTGTCCAGACCGCTGAGCATACATCAGGTGGAAGACAATGGCATTGAGTTTTTGTATCATGTCGTAGGGGAAGGCACCGAGCTGTTCGCCCAGCTGACTCCCGGCGACGACATTAATCTGGAAGGACCTTTCGGCAGCGGCTTTCCCGCTGTTACAGGACGAGTTGCGCTGGTCGGCGGGGGCATCGGCATCGCGCCGCTGCTGTATTGCGCCCGGGAGATTCCCGGCTGCGACGTATACCTTGGCTTCAGCCGCGAGCCATTTCGGACGGAGGAGTTCCGTCCCTATGCGGCAAAATTAACGGTCGATGTCGGCGGTCTTATTTTGGACAATGTCGATTTTGCGGAGTATGACCATATTTTCGTATGCGGACCGCATCCGATGCTTAAAGCGGCACAGCTTAAAGGGATCGCCGCGGCTACATCGGGCAGTCCGGTGAACGTGTATTTGTCGCTGGAGAACCGCATGGCCTGCGGAATCGGGGCGTGCCTCGTCTGCAGCGTGTCCTGTAAGGACGGGCAGCGGAAAGCCTGTGCGGACGGGCCGGTATTTTTGGCGGAGGAGGTCGTATTCCATGATTAAAACTGGAGATTCTTCATCTAGAAATACGGAACTCGATTTGAGCGCCCGCATTGCCGGCGTCACGTTCAAGAATCCGATCGTCATGGCTTCAGGAACCTTCGGCTTCGGCAAGGAATATGCGAAATTTTATGACGTGAACGAGCTCGGCGGCATTTCCGGCAAGGGGCTGACGCTTCAGCCAAAGGCGGGAAATCAGGGAACCCGTGTGTATGAGACGGCATCAGGGATGCTGAACAGCGTCGGGCTGGAGAACCCGGGAGTTGCCGCTTTTTTAGACAAAGAATGTGCGTACTGGGAGACGCTGGACACCGTGCGAATCGTGAACCTTGGGGGAAATACCTTCGAGGATTACGTTGCGGGAGCGGAGCTGATTCAGAAGGATGCCGATACGCGCGGCCGTAAAGCGGTTGACATGATCGAACTGAACATTTCCTGCCCGAATGTAAAAGAAGGCGGAATCGCCTTCGGCATCCGAACCTGTGACGCACGCGAGCTGGTACGGGCCGTCCGGCAGGCAACAAGCCTGCCTCTGTCAGTCAAGCTGTCGCCGAATGCGGAGGATATCGCCGATATGGCGCTCATGTGCCAGGAAGAAGGAGCGGACGCCGTATCGCTTATCAATACAATCTCCGGAATGAAAATCGATGTGCGGCGCCGGCGCAGCGTGTTCAACAATCTGTACGCAGGGCTGTCCGGTCCGGCTATCAAGCCGATTGCGCTGCGAATGGTGCACCAAGTGGCCCAAAGAGTGGAAATACCGGTCATCGGCATGGGCGGAATTTCCTCCGCGACGGATATCATTGAATTCATTATGGCGGGCGCAGCCGTGATTCAGGTGGGTACCTATAACTTTATGAATATGCGGGCAGGCCAGGACTTGCTTAGAGACCTCCGTCAGTTTATGCTCGAAGAAAATATAGCTTCTCTGGATGAAATACGGGGTATTATCTAAGCAAACGGTTAATAAAATAGGGGAGGGAATGCCCGTGTCTTCGGGAGCCTTTGATCCGGGAGATATCCTGTTGTCCGAAACGGCGGTGGGACAAGATATTTTGCTGCTGATTACAGGCGGAGTCCGGCATATCGGCGCTGCCAGCACCGCTTATCCGGGCGGGAACGGCATTTCGGCGGCGACTTCGGCCGTGCCGGGGCATAAGGAGCATACTATCAGCGAATCGGTCGCCATCAGGGTTGCCGAAGCGCTGAACAGAACGGTAACGGTTGTCATGGGAATTCATTACGACGATCTGTCCAAAGAACAAATCGCACAGGTGGTAGAGATTGTAGAGCGCAAGGTGGAAAAATATTTGGCGGACAAGCTTTAAAAAATGAAACGCGCCCGCTTTTTCTTGCGTACAACATATCAACGAGCATTTATAAACCATCTTTTGGAGGAATGAACCATGTCGATTTTTAAAAGATTGCGCGATTTGACCTTATCCAATATCAATGCAATTATTGACAAAGCTGAAGATCCGATCAAGATGACCGACCAATATATCCGTGATATGACAGAGGATCTGGAGGATGCGGAGAAAGCGGTAGCCGCCCAAATCGCTATCGAGAAGAAATTCAAGCAGCTTTACGAAGAGCAGGAAGCGCTGGTGAATAAGCGCACCCAGCAGGCGCATACCGCTGCGCAGGCAGGCAACGTCGACCTCGCCCGCCGGGCTCTGGAAGAGAAGAAGATCGCCGAAGGCAAGCTGACGGAATACAAGACCAGCTACGACCAGAACAAGGCTTCCGCGGACAATTTGCGGGCGAAGCTGGAAGAAATGCGCAAGCAGCTTAATCAAATGAAGAGCAAGCGCGAGACGCTGGTCGCCCGCTATAACGCTGCAAAGGCACAGACCGAAATCAATAAAGCGATGAGCGGGTTCAGCTCCGATTCCGCCACTGCCGGACTGAAGCGGATGGAAGAGAAGATGCTTCAGGCCGAAGCGCAGGCGGAAGCGAGCAACGAGATGAGCGCTCGGGACAAATCGCTGGATGAAGAGTTCGAGAAGCTGAACAAGGATCAGGGAGTGGAAGACGAACTCGCCGCCTTGATGAAGCAATACGAGAAACAATAACGGGAACTCCCGCGAAGGTTAGCGGTCCGGGTATGCAGGCGGAGGAGAGACGGCGGCGCCGTTTCTCCTTTTGTGTGCAATGACGTGTTCATGAGAGGGAGGATACCTTGATGAGTATATGGAAGCGTATTGGCAATTTATTCGCGAAGGATGAACCGCCGCTGCGGGAAAAGAGCATGCTGCAGCTGGCGCCCGGTGATATTTGCGAAGTCTCGCTCGTCACCTACGAGGTGACGGGGCGTGTAAGCAATTTCAGCCGGAATGCCGCACTGTTGACGCTGCGAGATGGCACGGCAATCGCCTATTTGCATATTGAGCAGAGGGAAGAGCTGCGATATGCGCTGTATAAGGCTATTGACGGCCGTCTGGATAGTCTAACGGAGGTTCCCGCAACGATGAACTTGGATGATATTGTATATTATCTGGAGGAAGAGTATGAGGGACATGTGTCCGTTTCGGGACAGACCTCTTTTATGAACGCGGGCGACCAGCATGTATGGCAGTACCAGTCTGACGAGGGGCAATTGCTCCGGATCGAATGGCAGAACGGGCGCTTTATGCTGTACGAAGGAGAAAAAATCATTCCCGGCGACGTGAGAGTAATCCGGGGCGCGTAAGCGCCGGAATCAAAAATTGAAAGTTGGACACAACGATAAGCAGGATGCCTTTGCGTATTCCTGCTTTTTCTATGTCATGAACTGCCTATGCGCCATTTACTGGGCTCGGAACATCACATTCAGTGTGATACAATAGAGCGAGAATTCTGTGTTTGGCAATATTTAGCGGTTACATGATAAAGAACAGAATCGGGAGGAACCACTAATGGTAAACCGGGAATCAGTGGACAATAAGTTTGGGAGAAAGGCGCTCCAGGTGCAGGATGCTCAGAAGAGAATACTGGCTTACGCCGCACGGCTTGCGAGCGAGACCGTTCCGCTTGAAGAGGCCCAGGGGCGATATTTGGCGGAAAATATAGCGGCTCCGCATCCTTTCCCCGCGTTCAATCGTTCGGGAATGGACGGCTATGCTGTAGTCGCTGCGGATACGGAGAACTGCCGCGAAGGCGAGACAGTATGGTTGAAAGTAGTCGACAATATCCCCTGCGGCTCGGTGCCGTCCGGAGCGATTATCCCTGGAACGGCGGCGCGGATTATGACCGGGGCGCAGGTGCCGGAGGGCGCCGACGCCGTCGTCATGCTGGAGGCGACGGAAACACGCGAGCTTGACGGCATATCTCATGTCGGTATCCGCAAGCCGATTGTAAGCGGCCGCAATGTGACACCTCGGGGTCTGGAGATAAGCGAGGGCGAGACCGTACTATCGGCTGGCCGTAAGATTGCGGCAGGAGACATCGCCGTGCTGGCGACGTTCGGCATATCCGGTGTGCCGGTTATCCGCAGGCCCAAGGTCGGCGTATTCGCTACAGGCAGTGAACTGCTGGATGTGAAGGAGCCGCTTCAGCCTGGCAAAATCCGCAACAGCAATTCCCCGATGTTGGAGGCGCTGGTAAGAGAAGCGGGGGGCGAGCCGGTAATGCTTGGCGCCATTGCCGACGATCTCGATCTTGCCCGGAGCAAGGTGCAAATGGCCCTGGAAACGTACGACCTTGTGATTACGACCGGAGGAGTGTCAGTCGGCGATTATGATATAATGGGCGACCTGGTGCGCGAAGAAACGGGGGACATGCTGTTCAACAAAATCGCCATGCGGCCCGGCAGCGTCACTACAGCCGCAGTACGGGGCGGCAAGGTGCTGCTTGCACTCTCCGGCAATCCCGGCGCCAGCTATATCGCCTTCCAGCTGTTCGCCCGTCCGGCCATTGCTTCCATGCAGGGGGCAGCGGAACCGTTCCTTCCGGAATGGACTGTGATCCTTGGCGCCGAGTATTCCAAGGTCAACAATTATACCCGCTTTGTGAGAGGGCGTCTGGAGGTTCGGGACGGGAGCGTCTATGCTTATCCGGCCGCACTTGATGCATCGTCTGTCATGGTCACGATCAAGGACAGCGATTGTCTGATCATCGTGCCTCCCGAAGAACGCGGATTGGCCGCCGGGACGAAGGTCCAGGTGATTAAGCTGCCATGAGGAGGCTTCTGGGTAGCAGAGGAATGGTCTCTGGCAGGGGGGGCGGCGGGCGGGGCGGATGAGGAGAGTGCCCGCATCCGTACCTTTGCCGGCTTCCGGCGCTCATGCGGACGCCCGAAGCGGTCATGCGGACAGGAGTGGGAAGAGCGGGACATCATCCTTCCGGCCAGCGGTCTGCCAGGTTGTCGGCTACAAAAACAGCGGTAAAACAACGCTTATTTGCGAATTGATCCCGCTGCTTAAAGCGAAGGGGTGCAGCGTTGCCGTTATTAAACATGATGTCCACGGCTTTGAGACCGACCGTCCGGGAACGGATACGTGGAAGCAGCGTGAAGCGGGCGCCGGGGCGGTTGCCATCACGGGGAAAGACCAGTCCTTTATTTATGAATCCAGGAGCAGAGAGCTGGCGGAATTGATACAGGCTTTTATGCATTACGATTATGTGCTTGTGGAAGGCTTCAAGGAGGAACCCTATCCCAAGATCGTGCTGTTACGGAATGAAGCGGATTTGGAACTGGCTTCACGGCTGCATGGAGTAGCGGCGTCGGCAATCTGGGGAGAACTTCCTGGGTCCATCGCGGAAGATCTTCCGCCCGGGCAGCGGTGGTTTGGAATCAACGATACGTCCGCAATCGCCGAATATTTATGGCGGGAACGAATCTTTTTTCAAAATTTCAATATATGAAAAATTCACAACAATAGGAATCGCATAATCCGTCATATCCGCATAATCCTACATATCGCCAAAAGCTGCACCTGCTCAGGCCGCCTGCAACCGTTCATCAAGCGGAAAAAGGCGGCTTTTCGCGCATCCCCGGATGGATACGGCGAAGCCGCCGATTGGATTAGGACTCGATCCGCCGCTCAATGGCTTCGGACATCGTCTTGTCGGTCAAGTGGGCATATACCTCGGTCGTCTCGGTGGAAGCATGCCCGAGCTGCTCCTTTGTTTTATAAATATCATTTTGCAAATAATAGTCGGTAGCGAAAGAGTGCCGCAGCTTGTGAACGGTTAAGTAGGGCTTGCCGAACCGCTTGGCGTACTTGATGATCATGGCTTGAATGGCGCGTTTGGTCATCCGCTTGCCTTCCTGGCTGCCGTTGGGCTTCGTCACGAACAGCGCTTTTTCCTTCTTGGGCGTGTTGTAGCGGGACTGCCGGAGGCTCAAATACAGCTGCAGATCATCCTTGGCCTGCTCGCGGAAGTACACAGGCGTCTTAAAGGTCTCGTCATTATGGCCTTTGCGGAACACATACAGCAGCTTGTTGCCCAGATCCAGGTCGTCCGTATTCATATTGACGATTTCCGATACGCGCAGCCCCGAGTTGAGGATAAGGCCTGCAATGCAGGCATCCCGCTCGCGGTTCAATTGGAAAGCGTAATACGCCTGCTTATTGTCTTCCACATCATGTCCATAGCCTTCAAGGATGTAGCCGACAAATTCGAGCAGCTCATCCTCCTCCAGTATTTTTCCTTTCAGCCTGGCCGCGGTATCCTTCGGCTTGTGAATGCGCTTGATCTCAACCTTGGCCATGATGTTGCGCTTGAGCAAGGGATAGAAGTTCTCGTCTTCGGCGATCTGGCTGAGGTAATGAAACAGGGAGCGGAGGGAGGACAGCTTTCTTGAAACGGTAATTTTTGAATTCGTCCCTTCCGTTCGGGTGGTCAGGTGCAGCCGGTAGCCGACAATGCTGTCCATATGGAGCGTCTCCAGGTCCAGCAGTGTAATTTCCGCATTGCTTGCGGCCTCCGACAATCCTTCCGTGCGCAGCCAACCGAAAAAGGATTCATAATCCCGCACGTATTCCAGCAGGGTAGAAGGAGAGAGGTCCGGCAGCTTGTAATCGATAAATTGCTGTACGAACCAAGGCATCGATGGCAGCTTTAGCTCCAGATGTTTGCGGTCGCTCTGTTTTTGAATGCTCATGAGGTCACCTTTTCTCACAGATTCTTCGTTCTGCCTATTATTTTATCATGTTCCGATTGGATTTTCTTTTAGCTTCCCGCCTTGCTCCGGAGGGTGCAAAGTTATATCATGTGAAATAATAGCAAAAAAGGACATACAGAGGTGAATCCCTTGGAACTTGGACTCGAACTCGTTCCTGCCGAACGGAAGCAGATTATCAGCAGACTGATGCAGTTCTATCTGTACGACTTCACACGATACCTGGACCTGGATGTGAACCCCGATGGGGAATACCCTGCATATCCGGGCCTGGAAGCTTACTGGAGCAGCGGCCATAACAAATATGCTTATCTTATTACATGCGATAATCGTCCGGCAGGCTTTGCGCTCGTTGACCGGCTGCTGCGAAGCAGCGAAGGACAGTTTTATATGACGGAGTTTTTTGTGATGCCCAAATACCGCCGTTCCGGCGTCGGAACATGGGCGGCGCATCTGCTGTTCGATATGTTCCCGGGAGATTGGAAGGTATCCCAGATTCGCGCCAACTCGCCTGCCCGCACCTTCTGGCACAGGGTGATCGGCGATTATACGAACGGAGCTTTCCTGGAAAAATTCAATTCGCGTCAGGGCAACCCGAGCCAATATTTCAGCACCCTGAACGTCGGCAGGGTCAATAAATAAACAGACAGGAGCAGGTACGGCAATCTGGTATTCAACCGGGTTGCCTTTTTTTTATTCAACAAGCTTACACATGCAAATGCGATGGGGAAAAAGCTCATTGACAGCAATCCGGGCAAACACTATACTGAACGGTGTTCAACGTACTAAACACTATTTAACGACAATTGAAAGGAGGCTCGAACCATGACGAAACGCCAGGAGCGGCAGGAGCGTGAACGGGATGAGATGCGGCAGGCGATTTTGGATGCGGCAGGCCTCATCGCGGCGGAGGAAGGGCTGGAAGGCTTGTCCATCCGGAAGATTGCGAAGCACATCGAATATTCGCCGGGCATTATTTATCACTATTTTGCAGGCAAGGAAGCCATTATTGAACAGCTCCTGGAGCACGGCTATCTGAAGATGGTGTCGGACCTGAATACTGTTAGTGCTAAGGAGACACGACCGGAGCTTGTATTCGCGCAGACGATGCGGCGTTATATAGAGACTTCACTTGCGGACGGCGTCCGTTACCGGGACATTATGCTTAACGAATCTCCTTCCGTTCTGTCCCATACGGCAGTGCTGTTTCGCGGGGCTTCGTCGCAGCGAGAGGCGCTAAACTTGCTCTTCCGGCTGCTCCGCAGCTTCGAGCATCTGAAAGAGAAGGATGAAGATGATCTGGAGCGTACGGCTCAGGTGATCTGGAGCGGGGCGTTCGGGCTAATTCTGCGTCTGACGATGGAGAAGGATCTTCCTGTGGAACAGAAAGAGCGGTTAATCCAGCATTATCTGGAGACGACGCTGATTATGGTCGGCCATTTATAAGAAACGGGCGGAGGCGTTAGGGAAGCTGATGAAAAATGGAAAGATCGTATCATTTTTGTCCGTACTGATTATCGTGCTGGCAGCGGTTGCGGTGGGATATGGTCTATTTTCCGGCGGAGGAACGGGCAGGCATATGTTTACTTCCGTAAGGGGAGAACAGGTGGTGCTCGATGGCCGTGGTGTGTATCAAAACGACTCGGTATCCATGGCCGCTCAGGCAAGAGGTCAGGACGCCGTCACCCTGTTTGTGGGCATACCACTGCTAGCGGTTTCTGTGACGCTGTCGGTGAGGGGAAGCTTTAGGGGAAGACTGCTGTTGATCGGGACGCTTGGCTACTTTTTATACACGTATATGTCCTACTCCTTTCTGTCTTACAATGCCTTATTTCTCATCTATGTGGCTTTAATGTCGCTAAGTCTTTATGCATTCATATTAACGATGGCGTCTTTCGACTACAACCGGATTTCCGGGCATTTTGGGCCAGGTCTTCCCGTTAGAGTAATCGGAGCTTACCTGCTGTTGATAGCTTTTGCTGTGGCGATGCTCTGGCTGGGCAAAATAGCGGGTTCGCTTACTTCGGGTTCGCCGCCGCAGGGCTTGGAGCATTACAGCACCTTGGTCATTCAGGCTATGGATCTGGGTATTCTCGTTCCAAGCTCCGTTCTGGCCGGAGTGATGCTCATTCGTAGGAAATCCTTCGGCTATTTGCTCGCGTCGGTCGTCATCGTGAAGGCTTTGACATTGCTGACTTCCATTTCGGCTATGCTGGCGGCAATGGTTTGGGCGGGGGTATATGTATCTCCGGTGGAGATGATTCTGTTTCCGGCTTTTAATATCGGTATGATCTGCTGCATGACCGTCTTGTTGAAAAATGTTCGCAGAGAGGAAGATAGCCCATGAAAGCCATTATTCTCTATACTTCACGGCATGGCTGTGCCGAACAAGCGGCTCTAGCTTTGCAATCGCGGATGGGAGAAGGGACGGAAGCCGTCAATTTAATGCATACTCCTCCACCTTCCTTAGCCGGATTTGATACCGTGATTATGGGCGGGTCCATCTATTACGGGAAAATCCAGAAACAAATGTCCGAGTTCGTAGACCGGGAGATAACGGCTCTGGCAGACAAGCGAATCGGCTTGTTTATTTGTGCGGGCGAATCGGAGGATAAAGCCGGGCTGGAGCTGCTGCGTTCTTTTCCGGAGAGTCTGTATTTGAAAGCCAAGGCTGCGGAAGTGCTGGGCAGCGAAGTGAAATTTAGCAAGCTGTCGCTTGCGGAAAGGCTGGTCTACCGGGCGGTGACAGGCAAAAGCGGCGATAGAGGCAGATTATATACGAACCGGATCGATCATTTCGTTTCCAAGCTGCTGCGATGAATGAGATTGCGATAGGAGTAGAGAATTAGAAATGCAAAAACGATTGCGAAATAATTCGAATGTCAGATTCGCTGTTACTCTGCTGACCGGGGCTATCGGAGGAGTCTTATTCAAGCTGCTGCATCTGCCTATTCCTTGGCTGCTCGGACCTATGCTGGCGGCGCTGATCGGTTCCAATTTGACAAAAGGTTATTTTGTCTGGCCCCCTGCGGCGAGAAATACAGGGATGATTATCGTCGGCTATACCATAGGACTCGCGATGACCGCGACGGCACTCAAAGAGATCTCCATTGAACTGCCCAGCATGCTCATGATGACCTCGGCGTTAATCATATTGTGCGCCGGGATTGCCGCCGCCGTAGCTAAGCTGTCCGGTATCGACTACAAAACGGTGCTGCTCGGAAGCATTCCCGGCGGCCTAACTCAGATGATTATTTTGGCGGAAGAGACCAGAGGAATCGATATCACGGTCGTGACAGTTATCCAGGTCATTCGTCTAATGATGATTATTGTATCCGTACCTTTGCTCGTATTCGGCCCGTTAAGCGGTTTGAACCGCGGTGAATCGGATGTCATCCCGGCTCTAGCCTCAGCTCATGCGACCTGGAGCAGCTTGTTCCCCGATATCATTCCTTTTGCTCTTGTGTGCGTCGTTTGCGCACTAGCAGGCAGCAGGGTTAAATTTCCGACTCCATATCTGCTTGGGCCCGCCATTGGTACAGCAGTCCTACAGATTTGCGGACTATCCGGACCATCGCTTCCGGCCGTTCTCTTGGCTGCCGCGCAGCTGATGATCGGCGTTTATGTCGGACTACTCCTGAAGCCGGCGAATCTGAAGAATATGCTGCGAACTCTTCTGCTGGCTATAGGAAGCAGTGTGCTGCTGATTACAGGAGCCTGGTTCTTAAGCATGCTTCTAAGAGTGAATAATGACGCCTCCCCGGCGACAGCGCTGTTGAGCATGGCCCCCGGCGGCATGGATCAAATGAGTCTCATCGCCCACGAAGTGAATGCGGATCTGCCGATGGTGGCCGGATACCAGCTATTCCGGACTTTTTTTATCTTCTTCGCCGTTCCTCCCTTGTTGAAACTGTTCTTCCGGGTTGGCTCTCGGGCAAAGGTGGAAGGGCAGCGGCAGGCGAAGTAATCTGACAGATTACATAATAAATATTATGTAAACTAAATGGAACGATCTAAGATTCAATAAAAGTTCTGCTACAGAAAATGTAAGTCTAGGATGCTTCGCTTGATATGTTTCAAAATTCATCATATGAAAAATTCGGAATAGAATTCATGCGGAATATTAAAAAACCCCCGCCTTTTCAAATGCTAAAAGCGGGGGTGCAGCTAAGGAATCAGAAATCAAAGTTATCCGGGTCAGGGCCGACGCGGCGGTTTTGGTTCAGGGCATCGATTTGGTTCATCTCATCCTGAGTCAGTTCAAAGTCGAAGACCGAAGCATTTTCAATAATGCGATGTTCTTTGGTTGACTTTGGGATGGTAATGACTCCGTGCTGCAAATCCCAGCGTAAAATGATTTGAGGGACCGATTTACCGTATTTTGCGGCTATTGCTTGCAGAAGCGGTTGAGAGAGCAGCCCGCCCTGCATTAACGGCGCCCACGCTTCCAGCTGAATACCATTTTCGCGGGAGAATTGAAGCAGCTCTTTTTGTGAAAGATAAGGATGGAACTCCACCTGGTTCACCATAGGCTTAATTTCGGCGTCCGCAAACAGGTCCTCCAGATGATGGATTTGGAAATTGCTCACTCCGATCGCTTTAACGCGGCCTTCTTTGTACAAAGTCTCCAGCGCTCTCCAAGCTTCTTTATATTTGCCCGCTACCGGCCAGTGAATGAGATAAAGATCGAGATAATCAAGACCCAGCTTGCTCAGGCTCGTCTCATAAGCGGCCAGCGTTTCGGCATATCCCAGATCGGAATTCCAGACCTTGGAAGTTATGAACAGATCTTCTCTGGAAAGATTGTTCTCGGAAAGAGCCTCGCGAATGCCTTGGCCGACGCCGCTCTCATTGCCGTAAATGGCGGCTGTATCAATGCTGCGATACCCGTGCTTTATTGCCGATTTTACCGCTTCAACCAGCTCTGAGCCTTCCTCCACTTGAAATACGCCAAGCCCGAACCAGGGCATTTGAACCCCGCCTTGAAGTGTTGCCTTGCTTTGCAGGTTTTCTATCATTCTTGAAATCCTCCAGTGATTATATGTTTTTTTGAAGAACAGTTTCTGTTTCGAGAGGCGATGCCCATTTATTTCCAGCACCAGGCGCGGAGTTTTCCTGCCTTTTTTGTTGGATTTCTTTTACATTCTGTCCATTTCAGTGTGGTAATTACCGGCCGATAGTGTTATTATGTATCCAACGATTATTATTGAACAGTACGTACTTTTAAGTACTATAGGTACTTTTTAGTTCCTATTCAAGACAATTTCTTTATGGAGGCAGTGAACAATGACTCAAAAGAAATATAATATTCCGGTAGAAGCGACTCTTGAAATCATCGGCGGGAAGTGGAAATGTGTCATTCTGTGCCATCTTACGCACGGCAAGAAACGGACGAGTGACCTGAAGCGTCTTATGCCGGCAATCACGCAAAAAATGCTGACCCAACAGCTTAGAGAATTGGAAGAGAACGGCGTCGTCAACCGAATCTGCTACAATCAGGTTCCGCCCAAGGTGGAATATGAGCTGAGCGAGTACGGTTGGAGCCTGAAATCGATTCTGGATTCGCTCTGTGCATGGGGGGAGAGACATATCATCAAAGAATACGGCGACAAATTCGCTGTGCTGGAAGATAATATTTTGAACAAGAACAGTATGGTGAAGGACCACCAGCCGATCGGCTGATCCGTGTCTGTTTCGCAAGCCATCATCCTATAAAAAAGCAGGCGTAACCCAATCCTGACCATTCTTCAGCTTAATGTAAAGTTGTTAGCAGGAGAGGGAGGCGCTGCGTTCAGAGCCGTGTAGCTGCCGTCCATAAGGGCGGCTTTCTCTTTTTCCAACATTTAATTATATGAAAAATTCACAACAAATCTCTATGAGTTAAGCCTGAGGGAGACAAGCAGGAATTGCTATATAGTTTACATAATAAATATTATGTAAACTAATACTGAAAACATGGTGAACCAATGTTCGCTCCGGTCATCACTCTAATTCCTATATTTCAATATGTGAAAAATTCATACTAGGAAAACATGAATCCGTTCTCTCCCTTGCAGCACAGCCCCAATCAAACCATTTACCTCTCCCGCAATACAATTCAGAAAGGAAAAAGGCTGCCGAAGCACCCCTCATAACCGATTCTATTGCTTGATGCTTCGAGAAAATAAACGGACAATTATGAATTTTGAAAAGCAGAGTTATAGCATTTTCAAATAGAGAGATGCCGATTCACCCAAAGAGATAGATTGTTCATATTGGGGATTTTTGTTATACTTTTCTCATAATTTGTGATTGGGGGTTTTACTGTGGCAATGCTGAATTGCTCATTAACTAGGAAGTCCTCATGCAAAGCCTGATTTAGGGCGATACTTTGCGTGGGGTGCGGTAGGATGAATGCTAGATTTTATCGCCCAAACTGAATTTTATCGTTTCTTATAGCGGGCTTTGCACCTTATGATCTTTTATGAAAAATAAGGGGCTGAAGAGCTATGAGTAAACCATTTATTAGAAACCATCAATATAATGTCATTAAGAAACAAGCGGAATTCATTCAGAATACATTGCGAAATGTAGCGGATCGGAGTGTCCTGGAAACCGTAAGGTATCGCTCCGTGACGAACATTATTGAAGCATTTCCTTACCTAACAGAGAATCAGCAGAAGATGCTGGAACAAATATCGACCTTCGAGACGGCATACGATTTCCAAAGATATCTTACCGAATTAGAACCATACCTGGAGTCATATCCACCGATTACGCTACAACAGATTCAGAAGCTGTTCTCTAAGAATAAGAAACTGAAAGTACCTGATCTGGGTTCAATCGACTTTCGATTTGTGACGTACCTCAGTTGGGTGGATATTGCCGCGAACAGATTATTCATTGTATATCCGTTCGAAGGACAGTTCATCGGTATCGAGGGGAAAATTACGCCGACAAACAAGAAAGGGTATTGCCTGTTCTGTAATCGGCATCATGAGCTTGCATTCTTCTTGGTCAAGACCAAGCCTGCGATCCCTTCGCCGGATAATTATGCTGCCATTGGTCAATACGTATGCATGGATAATCAAGTATGTAATCAGAGTATTACCGATACAGGATCACTGGAGAAGTTCATTCTCTCCGTTCGCAAATAAAGATATAACTAGAAAACGGCTGCCCTTAAAAGGCAGCCTATTTTATTCTTGATGATAGTCTCCCCTCCCGTTTCAGATATTACTATTCGAAAATCTGCGAGCCTTCAACACTTCCGGTCTAAAACATACTGGAGGTTGATGGATCTCTCCCGTGCTGTCAGGCGACGGTGCGCAGTCAAGAGAAAGGGCAGACCAAGCGCAGTCATGAGAGCCAGTGGGATGAATATAGCGAGTCCATGTTCCGGGCCCAAATGGTCAAGCAGCAGGCCGCCAAGTATCGGCGCCATAACGCTGCCTATACCGTTGAAACCGATGGTTCCGAAGTAAGTCCCTTTCCATTCCGGCTTCGCGACCCGGTCAATCAGCATGTCCATCATCGTGAATAGCAGCACTTCGCCAATCGTGAACAACACGACGCTGAACATAAGCAGAGGCAGGCCGCCGGCCAGACCGAACAGAATCAAAGCGGCCACGACGCATATATTGCCGAGGATCAGCGGGACGACCGGCGGAAAATGGCGGGCTGTCCGCACAACGGGATATTGGACGACGAGTACCGTAATCGCATTTAGCGACAGCATGTAGGAGAAGGCTTTTCCCCCATCTGCGAAATGGGTGTTGAGCGCCAAATACTGCGCCAGTGTCGAGTCGAAGTGGCCGTACCCCAGTACACAAAAGATTGTACCTAGTAGGATCGGCAGAAACACGCGGTCACGGCTTGTTACGGCGAGCGCTTCGCGCAGCCGAGGGGCCTTGGATACGGAACGAGCCGGCAAATTCTTGCCATGAAGGGCAAACTGCAGAACAAGCACGAGTCCGTAGGCGATATAGATGATGGCGGCGATCAGGAACGGAAAAGTCGATTTTGCCGAACCAAGCTGCAGGCCGATGATCGGACCGAAGACGACACCCAGATTGACCGCAGCATAGCGCAGATTAAAGACCAGCAGCTTATGCTCTGCGGGGGTAATATCCGACAGCAGCACCCTTGAGGTTGGCTCGAAGACGGCGCGGCATAATCCGTTAAGCGTATTGACAATCAGAAACACCCACAGATGTCCAGCCACAGCAAAGCCGACGAACACTAAGGCCCAGCTGAAAATCGACACCAGCATCACCTTTTTGCGCCCGATAATATCCGAGATGTAGCCGCCATAGAAAGATATCGAGACTCCGGCCAGCGAGCTGACCGCTATGGTCAACCCAGTCTGCGTCGGCGATGCGCCCAGTACTTTGGTCAAATAAATGGAAAGAAAGGGGATGCTCATCGAGGTGACCAGCCTTCCGAACATCGTCCCGATAATGATGGTCCATGCGAGGGGATGGACATGGCGTAATGTTTGCTTCATGATGCTTCTCCTTCAAAGTTGTATCTTGTCATCCGACTGGGGACATGGGTATAATTGTAATACAAAAAAGGGGAAGGAAAAGTGAAATCTTACATGGAATGATTTCACCTTTAAAGGAGTGAGGTAGGTGGAACTGAGTGACGCCCATTTTATGCGGTTGGCAACTGCTCTGCAATCTCCCGGAAGACCGGAGGAGCCGGTTCGCGTGACGATTGAGCAATTGTCCGAACTGCTGTCCTGCACTCCCCGCAACGTCAAGTTTATTCTACGGCGGCTGGAGGAGAAGGAGCTGATCTCGTGGAAGGCTGGCAGGGGAAGAGGGCATACTTCGTTGTTAACTTTTTTGCGGAGTACGGAAGAAATATGGGAAGAGACTTTTCAGGAGCTGCTCGCAAAAGGAAAAATGAAGGAAGCGATTGAGCTGATCGGAGCGCCCGAGGTGAGCAGTCTCCTAAGAGAAAGGCTGTGGACGGAGCTAAACCGGCAAATGGGCTTTCACAGCGAACCGGAAGCTTCTTCGGGGCAGGATGTGCTGCGTATGATGCGGAACCGCCATTTGGAGAGGCTGGACCCGGCTTTTGTGTTTACGGCATTTGAAGCATACATCATCGGACAAGTCTGCAATACGCTGGTGAGCTATGAAGCCGCAAGCGGCAGCTTCCTTCCGGGGCTTGCCCATACGTGGGAGCACAGTGAAGATTATACCCGCTGGACGTTTTATCTGCGAAAAGGGGTTCGTTTTCATCATGGACGGACATTAACTGCCGGCGATGTTAAATATACATTGGAAAGGCTGTTTCAAGTGGACAGCCCGTCGCTGTGGCAGTACCGGGACATAGAAGAGGTGAGAACGGAAGGCGATTATACGATTTGCTTTTGCCTAAGCCGTCCGAACCTGTTCTTTTTACATGTAGCCGGAAGTTTGTACATGTCCATTCTACCGGGCGACGTCAGCTTCTCGGGTATCCCAGTCGGTACCGGCCCTTTCCGTGTGGCCAATCTGAATGAAGATGTGCTCACGCTTACCGCATTTGATGACTATTACGCCATCCGGCCGCTGCTGGATAAGGTGGAAATCTGGTTTTTTCCCGAGAAGACAGGCAATGACCGGCAGTACGAGCTTTCCGGCGCGGATAGCGACGACCTTATGCCTTGGAACCAATATAACAGCAGCATCGACTACCCGGCGCTCGGCTGCCGGTATATCGTGTTCAATTTGCGACGGGAAGGGGTGCATCACCGGAAGGAGATCCGCGAGGCTCTGCGCATCGCATATGACCGGGTCGCGCTGATTCGTGAACTCGGGAGAAGCCGCTACATACCTGCAGACAGCTTCCTGCCTTGGGTCAGCAAAGAGCGGTGGGTGGAGGAGAGAAATCTAGCCGAAGCCGCGGAGCTGCTGCGCCGTGCGGGATATGCAGATGAGCCGTTAAGACTGGCCTATCCGCCCAAGAAGGAGGAAAGCCAGGAAGCCGAATGGCTGCAAAAAAGATGCCGCGCAGTCGGATTAAACCTTATGCTGCACCCGCTTGACAGCAGGGATCATGAGCATGTTCTGCAGGAAGCCGATTTACTCCTTGCGGAAGAGGTGCTGGAGGATGACTGGGAATGGGGGATGATGAATTTTTACAAAAATGAACAGAACTACCTTCACCTAATGTTAAACTGTAGGGATACCGATTTATTGGACCGCGAACTGGAAAATGTCTTTCAGCTTCCCCCGCAGAAACGCGCCGCCAGCCTGCTTCAAGCGGAACAGCTTGCCCGGGACAATTTCTGGATGCTCCACGGCTGCCATCTCAACAAAAGAGCGAAGCTCAGCCAGAGCCTGCTCGGCCTGCATACAGGCTCATTCGGGTTTCTGGATATTTCCAAGCTGTGGGTCAAGAGTGGGAGGGAGAAAGATGTGCAGGGTTAAATATAAGCATGAGGGGTGTGACAAACTGGATAGTTCCATATTCGTGAATCCTTCAAAAACGTATTATTTTGTTACTTAATGAGAGGTAAATCAATCAAGTTATATATTATGCGAGAAAAGTATAAAAATTTAAAAACAGCAGAACTAAGTAATTGGACAGGTAAGGCATATATTGGACAAAGAAAACATGTTCATATGCTTCAAAGTATTGAAGAGTTTTTTATTTGCAAGTTGAATCAAGTATACTTCGGATAACACCGTATTTGCGCTGCGGCCATACGGCCCTTGGTCTGCAAGAGGCATTTCGGAGAAGCGGATTCAGCAGACAACCCTAGAGTGTTAACTCCCTATAATAAGTGGTTTATTCGTATTGGCTCTGCGGAGGTTACCGAGTAACGGCTGGTTACGCTGGATACCCGCTGCGCAATGTATCGCAGCAGGAGCTGATGAACACAGCCGGTTCCTTGTGGAGCCTGAACGGTTCCTCGGGCAATCAAGCGTCGTTCATCCAGCAGTTTTTGAAGGAGGCTAAGCAGAAGCAAATCTATGTGGGCGGCAATGACGGATTGAAGTTGCCCCTCAACTTCGGACATTTATCGGGAGCATGCAGGTGCCGTCCGGCATCGACACGGCTCGGGTTAATGCTTTCGTGCAGCGGTGGTACAGCGAATACAGTCTTCCGGCTGCGCTTTACGTCGTGCCAGCAGGCTTCAATCTGGCCGAATATGGACACACTCATCGGCTGGACGACAATACGCCTGTTTTTCTAAGAGATGGGTATATCGTGGTCAATTTCAATATCGAAACCATTCGCAATAAAGACATCAGCCAACCGCACCTGCAATACAAAAACGCGCTACTGGACGACGATGTTGTGTTTTATCATTCCGATTTCAGCCGCTCGGGCGAGGAATTTTGGGTGAATTGGTTTACACAGCGTCCCCCCTGTAAACTCCAGCTTTCGAGGCGGAGCTGGGGGAGATCGGGGTGTGCTGCAAAGCCGAAGACGTATTCTCCACTTTTGTAGTCAGCACCCGGAAGCCCGCATCCCCGGCGGATGGAGTAAGGATGTGTACGGTTTTTACCTGCAAACAGCGGAGCATCGTTATTATTTACGATGGTTTCTCCTTGTCGGGGACTACAACTTAATTGTACTGTTACGCTCGTCCCGAGCGCTAGACGGAACAGCCATCGGCAGCAGTCTTCCAGGCCCCTCTCTGCCAACGAAAACGCCAGAGCCGGGACGCTAAGGGGTGAGGTCAGCGTTCTGCGAAGTCATTGCCTCCTAATGGCGGGCCTGCCTTCAATTGGGACAGACCTCAATTCTCGCTAGAAGAATAGATGTGAAGAACAGTTAGATTAAAAGCTAGTCCAAAACAGGCGATCATCTTTCTTTAAAATTAATTAACGAAACATATTTGCTGTCCATTACGTTAATATATATGTATTCCTTAACCTTAAAAACCTTAAAATGGTATTAATTTGAGTAAATATCTAGGGGAGAAGCCAATGTCTAAGTTAATACACTTGCGTAACGATTGTTATATTGATCTAGATAGAGCAATTTTAGTCAAGGATGGTCTGCCTTGTTCTTTGACCCCCACTGAAACCAGGCTGCTTCAAACACTTGCGACTAATCCCGGACATATCGTTACTTACAACCGATTATTAAATGAACTGCAGACATACCAGCCACACTTGACTCGTCATGAGCTTCATGTTTACGTGAGTCGCTTAAGAAAGAAATTTGACACTAAGTTGGATATTCAAAATTTTATACTCGTGGTTAAAGGCGTTGGCTACTTATTAATCACGGAAGGTCTAAATCGTCTTTAGAAGTGAGCTGTCACTTGAAAATCTTCATATAACAGAAAAAGTAAATATTGTCGAAAAAATCAATAAGATGAGAATAATTCGACAAGCTTTATATGCTACAATTTAGTTGATACATGAAGTTTAAAGATAAAAACTATGATGGGAGGTATTTATTCCTTATTTAAAACAAAGTTAACCCAAGTAAAAGCTAAAAACACGTTTGGAGGAGAAAAAATGAAAACAAGACGGAAAGTACTGGCGATTTTTGGTTCCTTCTTAGTTATATCTTTGTTGGTTGTCCAAACGTCCTTTGCCTTTTCAGGACTCGCGGCAATTGGGGCCGGTATTCAAAAACAAGAACAAACTAATTGGTGCTGGGCAGCAGTATCGCAAGGAATTCTAAATTATTACGGGAAGTCTGTAACTCAGACCGACTTCGTAAAAAAGGTAAAGGGTGCTGCTGTAAATAATCCTGCATCGGATGCAGAGGTAAAATCTGGGCTAAGTAGTTATGGCATAAGTAGCACCCAAATAACTTGGGCATTATCCTATACCAATGTTGTTGCTGAAATTGCAGACAATAAGCACCCGATTTATGCAGGCTGGTCATGGACCTCTGGCGGCGGACATGCTTTATTGATAAAAGGTATAGACAATTCTCACTTAACCGATAGTACAGACTGGGTGTATTACCTGGACCCTGCTGACGGTTCCTTAAATAAGGCAAGCTATAGTTGGGTTGTAAATGGAACTGGTCACGTTTGGGACGGCACGCTTTATAATATTCATAATTAAGGAGGCCTCAACTATGAAAAAAATCCTTTGTTTAGCTCTTTGCCTATTTTGCATATTCAGCACCAGTGCTTTTGCGTCATCGGGGGACAATGAGGTTATTCCCGCCGAAGTCCAACAGGCAGCAGATCAAGGATTGAAGTCTTTCATTGCTGAGGCTTCAATGACACCTACGGATTATGGATATTCAAACGCAGATGAAGTTAGCAAAGTCCAACTTGGTAAGGGTGCCAAACTTTATGCAATTGATAAAGGATTATTTGGCAATGCAAGTAAAAAACTCACCGATTATTCAACCGATACAAACACTTGGATCTTTACCATTGACCTTAATGGTTCTCCGAAAAATTTCTTGACAATCGGACAAGAAAACGGACAGTTTAAAGTGGTTCAGGTGGGAGGTAACGCATCAAATTTTGGTGCAGCTAGAGCCAAGATTGAAAAAGAATATGGGACAGCCAGAGTATTTCAAGGAGGATTAGCCTACTATTTTGCGGCTGAAAGCAATGGGAAGGACGTAATACTTTCTTCAGTTCCACAACAGCAGGCCAAATCATTGAATGCATTAGGTAATGACAATTACAAATCAACAGATGATATAATTAACTTTTTTAAGAACCAGAACACTTCTGCTGCAGAACAGCAAAGAGGCGGTCAACTGTCAGAAACAACTTATAACACTAACACCTCATACATCCTTATTGGTGTAGCTATCGTGGTGGTTGCAATTGGGGCTTTTATTATTCTTAAGAGAAGAACTAGTAGAGTGTAAATCCAAGTATAGTCTCATATTAAGCTTGACGGTTAACCGAGGCTGTCCCAAACTACCATGGCCTAGCGGCCACCACCATGAATGAAAATGAACTTGGCCTGTGAATCTGTGTGTTCCATACGGGAACTGCAGGTCACAGGCCGTTACTTTTTTGGAGGACAAGCACTCTGGGTCCCAAACCGGCCGACTGTATCCCATGAGCAAAACGGGGAATGCCTTGCGGGGCATAGGGTTTCGGCATTTCTATAAGGGCGAAAAATGGTTCGCATAATATATTGTTATCTGAAGCTACGATGAATTGGCATGCATAAATATATGTATTTTCCGTCAGAATCCCAATTAAAAACATGATCTTTTCTTAGAGTTACAATTATATCTTGTCTTCCTTTACAATTAGGGTTTGAAATTGGAATATTAACGGGTGGTGTATATCCATTTCGCATTGAAAAAAATATCCCCTGTTGTTCCTAGTTTTGACTCTCTAGAGTAAATATTGTTATCGGCTATCATACAAAAATATGCAGTTTCATAATTACGATCTAAACAATGCTCTAGACATTCAATATCTTCATATGAATCTATTCTCGCAAAATCCTCTGCCCCTTGAGTTTTTTTCTTAAACTTAAGTTCCATAGCACCTTTTGCCAGTAGTTTAGATCCATCATTTTGAGGGGAATATCTGATTGATTTCGGAGACGCGGATACCAAGCCGACTTCCTGATCTCCGGAGGAAATGATATCGATAACGAGTATCCAACGTCGTTCAAAATTAACGGCCAATACTGATAGGAATCAATTTAGATTTTGATCGAAGTGCGATTCCGCAAAAAACAGCGGCAGTCCAAAGCTTTTGGCTTCAGACTGCCGCTTCATTACAACCGATTCACTTACATATTACCGATACAACCCGTGCTCCGCCTCCGCAAACTGCTGCGATTTCTCTTTCATTCCACGCTCAATCGCTTCGCTGTCCTCCAGATTATGCTGCTTGGCATACTCCCGGATATCCTGCGTGATTCTCATGCTGCAAAATTTCGGTCCGCACATGGAACAGAAATGCGCGGTCTTGGCGCCCTCCGCGGGCAAAGTCTCGTCGTGATACTCAATCGCCCGCTCGGGATCGAGCGACAGCTGGAATTGGTCCTTCCAGCGGAATTCGAACCGGGCTTTGGACAGCGCGTCGTCCCGCATCTGGGCTCCGGGATGCCCTTTGGCGAGATCGGCCGCGTGCGCTGCGATCTTGTAGGCGATGACGCCTTCACGGACATCGTCCTTGTTCGGGAGGCCCAGATGCTCTTTGGGCGTCACGTAGCAGAGCATGGCGGTGCCGAACCAGCCGATCATTGCCGCGCCGATGGCGGAAGTAATGTGGTCGTAGCCCGGCGCAATATCTGTCGTGAGCGGCCCCAACGTGTAAAAAGGAGCTTCCTTGCACACTTCCATTTGGCGGTCGACATTTTCTTTGATTTTGTGCATCGGAACATGGCCCGGGCCTTCAATCATAACCTGGACATCATGCTTCCAGGCAATTTCGGTCAGCTCGCCCAGGGTGTCCAGCTCGGCGAACTGCGCTTCGTCATTGGCATCGGCGATGGAACCCGGCCGCAGACCGTCTCCAAGAGAGAATGCGATGTCGTACGTCTTCATGATTTCACAGATTTCTTCAAAATGGGTATACAGGAAGTTCTCCTGATGATGGGCGAGGCACCAGGCCGCCATGATCGAGCCGCCCCGGGACACAATGCCGGTAACCCTTTTTGCGGTCAAAGGGACATAGCGCAGCAGCACGCCCGCATGGATCGTGAAATAGTCGACGCCTTGCTCGGCCTGTTCAATCAGCGTATCGCGAAAAATTTCCCAGCTCAGCTCATGCGCCTTGCCGTCGACCTTTTCCAGCGCTTGATACAGCGGTACTGTACCGACCGGAACCGGGGAGTTGCGGATAATCCATTCCCGGGTTGTGTGAATATGGCGGCCTGTCGAAAGATCCATAATCGTATCCGAGCCCCAATGGGTCGCCCAGCGCATTTTCTCCACTTCTTCTTCGATTGAGGAGGAGACTGCGGAGTTTCCGATATTGGCGTTAATCTTGACCAGGAAGTTCCGCCCGATGATCATCGGCTCGCTTTCCGGATGATTGATATTACAAGGAATAATGGCTCTGCCGCTGGCGACTTCATCCCGGACAAACGCTGGATCGACATTTTCACGGATGGCAATGAACTCCATCTCCGGTGTAATGATGCCTTTGCGGGCATAGTGCATCTGCGTAACATTGGCTCCACTCTTGGCTCGCAGCGGCTTCCGTCTCAATCCTGGAAAAATCTCTGTGGAAGCATCCTGTTCCTCGCTTCTTAATCCATTATCCTCCGGCTTTACGTTCCGGCCCTCGTATTCCTCGATATCCCCTCGTTCCAAAATCCAGTTCCGGCGGAGCGGGGGCAGCCCTTCGCGAATATCCGCAACGACTTGGCAATCGGTGTAGGGGCCGCTTGCGTCGTATACCCGCACGGGGGCATTTTCCGATACGCCGTCAACCCCGGCAGTATCGCTCAGCGTAATCTCGCGCATGGGTACCCGAATATCCTCCCGCGAACCCTCTACATACACTTTTTGACTTTGACTTGTCATTTCATTTCCTCCTCCAATTAGTATGAACCGTCAGAGGAGACCAGGTACGCAAAAAAGACCGCATCCGAAAGAAGCGGTCTTTGAACATACAAAGCCTGTGACGATTCCTCCGCTGGCATTACCCAGATCAGGTATTACGGTCGATGGCATAGGGCCATCCTCTCAGCCCGGCTGTTTCCGAGCTCCCGTGTCTATGATGTTGTCTCTAACAGAATATCCTAATCGCTGGAAAAGCACAAGCTACTTTTGTTTTATTTTCCGCCGGATTTCCAGCGCGGTTGCCAGAGACTTGGCGGCCTTCTCCAAGGAAAGGAGCGAATCGGGCTTCTGCCCGAAGCTTTGCAGCGCGTGCTCAAGGCTTTTGGCGTAAGGGTTGACCTCTTCCAGAACAAGGCGCTGTCCACCGGAAGCGGAATGTTTAATCAGGACCGGCTCTGCTGCACCGTCCCGGTCGCTCTCATGAAAGACCAGCTTGGCGGACTCGAAATACGCTTCATAACCTACCGTAAAGGGATATCCGTTAGGCATCCCAGAGGAAGAAATAATTTCTGCAAAAGTACTTCCCTCCCGGAAGAACGCCCGTACGTTTGCCTGCCGCTTATCCCTGTATTCCGCTCCCCAGGCGGAGATAAGCTCCGGACAATCCATAATTCCGTTAATAAAATCCAACTCGTGAATCATCAGATTGACGGGGAGAGATTCCAAGCCGAGATCGCCCCAGAGCGGCGGCGTTTCCCTTTTTAAAGTGAGAGACAGCAGCTTGCCGTATGTACCCTTCAGGCAGGATTCGCGCAAATAGGCGTAAGCCGGGTCAAAATGGATAAACCGGTTAACGAGGACTCTTTTGCCGGAGCTTCTTTCCGCATCCAGCATGGCCGCAGCCTCTTCCACAGAGCAGCATACGGGCGTTTCGCAGAACACATGCTTTCCATGCTCAAGCGCCTTGACCGCAACCTCGCAGTGAAGAGAGGTCGGAAGGCACAGGTCGATGACATCAATGTCCGGATCGCGCAAAATTCCATCCATATCCCGGGCAATCTCTACATTTAGCTCCTTCTCCAATTGCGCCAGCTTAGCATCGTTCCTGCCGAACACGACCACCCGTCCACACACATCCATTGATTTCAGCAGCTTGGCATGATACGCTCCAAATCCTGTTCCGAGTACAGCTACATTCATTAGTTCCAACTCCTTCAATTGTTCTGGCTCTATGATATACTTGTATTGTTGACAGCAGAATGGCAACGATTTGAGTTGTCTGTGAAATTTTCTGTCCGCTGATAAAAGGAGGGGCGTTATGAGGCTGCATCGGCTGGTTGCGATATTATTGCTGCTGGAATCAAGGGGGAAGCTGAAAGCAAAAGAGCTGGCGGATGCGCTGGAAACCTCCGTCCGTTCGATTTACCGTGATGTGGATACGCTGGCCGAAGCCGGTGTTCCGATTACAAGTGCTCCGGGGCCGTCCGGCGGTCTTTCGCTGATGGAAGGGTATACAGTTGATCTAAAAAGTTTACATAATGATGACATAGTTCACCTGTATCTGACGGGACTCGGCATTTATTCCGGCGCGGGAACCGAATCCGGACATAAGCTCCAAAGTGCGCTGCTGAAGCTGGAAAAAACGCTGCCGGATGAGTACAAACCGGATTTGCTTAAGGCTAAGTCCCGGTTTTATTTTGACGATACGCCATGGTGGCGCGAGCGCCCCGATGCTCCCTGCCTGGAAACGGTTCGTGCCGCGCTGTGGAAATCGCATAAGCTGACGATCCATTACCGCAAACCGGGAGGGGAGTTGTCCATTCGGAAAGTGCGGCCCTACGGGCTGGTGGTGAAGCAGGGGGAATGGTATCTGGCTGCCTACTGCGAAGAGGCGGAGGAAGTTCGGACGTTTAAATGCGAGCGAATTTCAGCGGCAGAACCATTAGAGGAAAAGTTTAAAATTCCGGCAGATTTCGCATTGGAACATTATTGGAAAGGGAGCGATAAGTCTTTTAGGCGGTCGCGGCAAGAGAGGGAGTATTATCCGGTAATTCTTAGGGTGAAAGAGCCAAACGTGAATTTGCGGAACAAGCTGGAGATTCTGCATACTGCCTGGGAGCAGAATGTCGCTCTGCTTACGGTGAATATGTATGGTTACGAAGCCGCCTGCCGTGACGTCATGGAACTGATCGGCTGCGCCGAGGTCATTTTGCCGGAGGAGCTTAGAGATTTTATCAAAGGTAAGCTGGATGAGCTTCGTACTCTTTATGGGTAGTACCAGCGTAGCTGTCACCAGGGACAAACATCTGGATTAACCTGGGAATTTACTGTGACCTTTAAGCCTTGTCCTGAAAGGATGTAAACGCTTCCTATGGACATATGTACAAAATCCGATTTTTTTTGAAGAAGTAAGCCCAAGAAAAAAGCAGTACCTCCGCTAAGAGGACTGCTTTTTTCTTACTTATTGCCTGCCTTTTTAAGCTGAACATCCTTCCAGTTCGTACGACCATCCTTGTCATAACCAGTCATTTCGGAAGCGTTCAATATTTCGCCGGTTTTGACATCGAAGAATACGGTCATCCTCAAGCTGTCATTCTCACTGTTAGGGGAATTGGGTGAGATTCCCATGACTCTAAGAAGATAACGACTTTCGGAAGAGTTTGGATCAGTAATAAATCCCATGATACTAAAATGATACCCCTTGATCCAGTCATCCTCAATTTCGGGATTCCCTGGCCGCATACCTAGTACTTCAATCGCCTTTTTAACTGCCTCGGGAGAATCAATTTTAATATTAGAAATTGCATACTGCCCTTTCTGAAGTGAATTGTTGTCGTCCTTTTTCACCTCAGAATCGACTTTCCCATCTTTGAACGATATGGTAACATTAATATTGCCCTTCTTGTTACCAAACTGAAGATTCCAAGCATTCCTTTTTCCATCCGCACCATCGGTTTTTCCTTGCGGCACAGTAGTATCATCAGTACTTGTCAAACTAATAAGCAGGGGTTCTTCTTCTGTGTGCTTCTTTGTCTCTTCATATCCAAGGCGCAAAGCTTCCATCATGGTTAATTTTTTCTTCTCGTCGGCCTTCTCGTTGCTTATTGACGTAGTAGCCTGTTCCACAGGTTTGTGGGCAGAACCGCCGAATGGGCCGATCTTTAGTGCGTACAATAGAAAGACTGCACTCGCAATCAATATAATAAAGCCTATGCCGACGTACCTCTTTTTTAACAAGTGTATTCTCCTAAGGTTGTTGAGTTATTTTAAGACGTATAAGTATAATCAAGCTTGATTACGCCATAATTAATTGCAGATTGAGTATCATTGTGATAGTAGATATCAATCCAATAAGCTGTTCTATTCGGACCAGAGCCTGTATCATCTACTGTAAAATCGCTTTTGTAGCCGACGCCATCAGGCAGCCAAATATCCTTGTTTGTACTTAAAAGTTTTCCAAAAGGAATGACGGGAGCGTACGTGCTGCCGCCGATATCTATTTGTCTATGGACAGCGCAAATCCCCAGCGCTGGCCAGTTGCCATTCGCTGTTTGGTTTCCTGTCCAGTTATATGCAGTGGAGTCTTGGTTTGTTTTGCTGATAGTACTCAGAGCGCTAAAAGAGGAAGACTTTGAGGCAGCTTTAGACTTAACGAGAGGCTCTCCCGTAGAGGAGAGTCTTTGCGCATTGGCCTGATCCAACTGCTCTTGCGTCGTAATTCCTTTATTTTTGAGTTGAGGGAGCTTCGAAAACGGAGAAAATCTTCTTTCTTCATCCGGGCCGCTTTCAATCGCTTTCCGCAATGCATTAGCATCGACATTGTTTTGTGCCGCCAGTCTATCAATCTCCGCGCTGGAGAATGTAGTTGTCTTTCCGTCCAATGTCACAGAAACATCGGAAGCTTCCTTTGCTACTGGGCTCGATGCTTGAGCAAATGCACCAGAAGCGATAGTCAACAACATTGCAGAGGATAATGCGGCACCAGATACCACTTTGAGCAGTTTCATTTGTTCAAAAACCTCTTTTCTATTATATTGGTTTGATGTTCCCATTTCAATTTTGTATTATAGTTGGAACATCTGTATAAAGTATAATAGATTTGGATTTAATTGGATATGGTTCCCACTGCTCAAAGTTTTTTGTCGATATTCGGGACGGTGGATTCCCGTATAATACATTTTACGACAAACTCGGCTCCTCCAGATCAGCCCTTATAGCTCCATGTCCCCCCCTTTCTCCTATATAATACCAAAAAGCATGGTCGACGCTTGTCGCACCAAATGCGTTATTCCCGGCCCTTTCATCATTAATGTTGAAAATGACGGTTGCCCCTTGTAGAATTTGAAGTTGAACTACTGTGTTATTGGCGTTTGTTCTCATTCGTCTTCTGTGTGTATAGGTAAATACTAAAAATAAAGTTCCGATAAACAAAAAGGAAATAGAACTTCATGAAAATACCGTTCAAGATGCACAAGAGATGTCGGAATGGCTATGCCAGCATGTCCTACATCATAGTCAGGAGTGGGAGCATGTAAAGGAGGCGATTTACGGTCGGTTCCGGGAACTGAATGTAGAACCACCGTCACCTGAACGTGTTGAACGTCTCATCCGTTCCGCCATTCATACCCACGAAGAGAAGTTTTTCCAAGCGACGTTTCTCAAGCTGCCTCCATCAACACCAGCAAAATTGGATGCCCTCATTGAGAGCATCGCTATGCTCGATGATACTGGTGAAGATTTGCCCATCGATGACAACGGCCAAGTCACGTTTCACGAGCTGAAGGCCGATCCCGGAAGGCCGGGTTTAGAAAGCGTAATGAAGGAAGTTCATAAATTACGTGCGCTTTGACACTTGGAACTTCCGGATGACCTCTTCCGGGATACCCCACACAAGGTATTGAAAAAATACCGGCAGCGTGTCTCGACAGAGGATATCCGGGAACTGCGCCGCCATCCCGATCCGATTCGCTATGCGCTGTTATGCGCGTTCTTCTACCTCCGCAGTCAGGAGATTACAAATAACCTCATGGACTTGCTAGTGCAGATCATTCATCGGATCAGCGTTCGCGCCGAACGGAAGGTAGAGAAGGAAATATTGAATGATCTCAGGCGGGTAAGCAACAAATACGGCATTCTATTCAACCTGGCCCAAAAAGCCGTTGATAATCCGGAAGGTATTATCCGCGATGTCATTTTTCCGGTTGTTAGTGAGCAGACCTTGAAGGATTTAATCAAGGAGTTTAAACATACCGGCCCAGCATACCGCGAAAAAATTCATACCGTCATTCGCGCTTCTTATGGCAGCCACTACCGTCGTATGGTTCCGGAAATTTTAAGTATCCTCCATTTTCGATCCAACAACGAAGTTCACCAGCCGGTGATCCGCGCTTTAGAGTTGATCCAAAGATATGCGGACTCGGGGCTGCATTATTTCCCCGTCTCCGAGGACACTCCGATTGAAGGCGTCATTCGCAGCGTGAATCGAGATATCGTAGTCGAGAAAGACGATAAAGGGCAGGAACGCATCAATCGGATTAACTACGAGATTAGCGCATTGCAAGCTCTCCGCGATAAACTACGTTGAAAAGAAATTTGGGTGGTTCGTGCGAATCGATATCGTAATCCGGACGAGGACCTGCCCGCCGATTTTGAAGAACGCAGAGAAGAAAATTACAAAGCCTTGAAGCAACCGCTCGATGCGGAAGCCTTTATTGCTACTTTGAAACAAGCAATGAGCGAGGGACTGGAGAAGCTAAACGCCGGGATGCCAAAGAATCCAAAGGTTCGCATAACGGAAAAAGCGGCGGTTGGATTGCCGTCTCCCCACTGGAGCCGCAAGCGGAGCCGATGAACCTATCTCGATTGAAAGGTGAAATGCTGCGGCGCTGGCCGATGACGAGCCTACTCGACATCATGAAAGAAGCGGATCTTCGAATGGCTTCACGGAGAAATTTAAGACGGTTGCCAATCGAGAAATCCTAGATCGGGACACGCTGCAAAAAAGACTGATTCTTTCACTCTACGGACTTGGAACCAACACGGGTTTGAAACGTGTGAGCGCCGGGGATCATGGCGAGTCATACAAGGACTTGCTCTATGTGCGAAGGAAGTTCATCCATAAAGACAATTTGCGAAATGCCATAGCCGATGTCGTTAACCATATTTTCAAGGTGCGGATGCAGGAGGTTTGGGGTGAAGGTACCACATCCTGCGCGTCAGACTCCAAGAAATTCGGCGCATGGGATCAGAACCTTATGACGGAATGGCACATCCGGTACCGAGGCCGCGGCGTGATGATTTACTGGCATGTCGAGAAAAATTCAACGTGCATTTACTCGCAACTCAAATCATGTTCCTCGTCGGAAGTCGCCGCCATGATGGAGGGATTGCTTCGTCACTGTACTGATATGGAAGTCGAGAAGAACTATGTCGATTCACATGGACAGAGCGAAGTCGCGTTTGCCTTCTGCTATTTGCTAGGCTACCAGCTCATGCCGCGTCTTAAGGCGATCTATTCACAGAAACTGTACCGGCCCGAACCCGGCATGGCCGATGCTTATTCCAACCTGCAACTGGTTCTCACGAGGCCGATCAACTGGGAGTTGATCCGCCAGCAGTACGATCAAATGATGAGGTACGCTACTGCGTTGCGTCTCGGCACCGCCGAGACGGAAGCGATCTTGAAACGGTTTACGCGAAACAATTTGAAGCATCCTTACTTATCAAGCCTTGGGGGAACTCGGTAAAGCCGTCAAGACGGTCTTTCTATGCGACTATTTGAACTCCGAAGAGCTGCGCCGCGAGATTAACGAAGGACTGAATGTAGTAGAAAATTGGAACTCGGCCAACAGCTTCATCTTTTACGGCAAGGGCGGCGAAATCGCGACAAATCGAATGGAGGATCAGGAAATGGCTGTCTTGTCCTTGCATCTCCTGCAGAATTGTCTCGTCTACGTCAACACCCTGATGTTGCAAAATATTCTCTCGGATAAAAGATGGTTTGATACAATAGCTCTGGAGGATTTACGGGCGCTTACGCCGCTCGTTTACACACACGTAAACCCTTATGGCACATTCCGCCTCAACATGAGCGAACGATTATCCTTGGAAGGGGAACTAGCGTGACGGAAAAACGTACATCATCCAAAAAGAAGGCTCGGGAATTGGCAAAGTATTTGCGCGGCGAGCGGCCAGACTACGCCTACCTGAAAAGCTTGTTTCAGCACTTAAGAACGGAGCTCGAAATCGAGGTTCCAAAGACATCCAAGAAGCTGCCATACGTGCCAACAGAGGAAGAACTTAAGCGTTATTACGAAGTAGTCTGGAAGTCAAAAAATTTCCAAGACATGATGATTGTCAAGACACTCATGTATACCGGTATCCGCGTTAGCGAACTCATCAATATTCGGCTGACGGATATTGATTTTCATTACTGCCAAGTTCGCATTAATAATGGAAAGGGCGGCAAGGATCGCATCGTTCCGTTCCCTCAGTCATTTAAAGAACTGCTGGCGATGCACGCTGACGCGATGAAGAAAAAACATGCGGTCTATTTATTTGAATCATCGTGGAAGAAAAAGTATACGGATCGGGGAATACGAAAGATTTTGGCTAAATATTCGGAAGAAGCTGAACTTGCTCAAGACCTGTCGCCACACAAGCTGCGTCATTTTCTGTTGACCTGGCTCAAAAAACAGGGCATCGATGACGCACTCATACAGCCGTATTCCGGCCATGAAAGCCGGAAGTCATTGGAAATCTATTCGAAGCTTGCAATCACCGATGCCCAGCAAGAATATAACGAAGTTATAAATAAATTCCCCATTTAATTTACATCTACTTTGCCCTTGGTGACAGCTACGCTGGTACTATCCCTTTTATGCGGATTGAAAAAGGGGATACAGCTTTCGGGACAAGGAGTACACGGGTTACCCGTCTCTTATAAAAAGTGGATAACCCGCGAGTCAACCGCATCGTGAGGTTGTTGCACAACGAGACTAGATAAACTTAATGCCGATATGGCTCTCTGTGAATGCTACCCCGCCTGTTTGCCTTGACATTTTTTGCACACCGTCAGTTTTTCGCCTTGAAGTCCTTTGGCAGTATATAATAGTTTGATCCGTGTGCTGCCGCACAGGGGGCAGGTTCCCCTCCCGCGGGAAGGCATGCGCCAGAGCGCTTTGCCGCGCTTGTTCTTGGACATATCATAGATTCCACCTTTGCGCATATTGCTTCATTTCCCAGTATTCTATGCGGCCTGGCGGCAACCGGTTCAGCAGGGTGGGGGATAGAAATGGTGGAGATTGCCTTCATTCAAAACAAAAAAGCAATGGAAAATTCCACTGCCTTTTTGCATCAATTTGGTTACTAGTTTATAGTATACTCCATGGTTGCATTACTGCTTGAGTAACCGGATAAGGATGATTGAACATTAATTTTGTAGGTTCCTGTCTTAGTTTTTTTATTCGTAGCTATATTGAATACAACTGCCCCGCTAGAATCGGTGGTCTGAACTGTATTAGTTTGGCTTCCGTTTGGAGAGGTAATCGTTAAGTTTACAGTTGCCCCGTTCAAAGCATTTAAATTGGAGTCCTTAACTGTAGCTTCTACAGTAACGGTTTCTCCTTTCAAGTAAGCATCTTTATCTGTAGTAACACTCAAGACTGTCTTGTTAGACTCGAGAGGCTGAGCTTGGGCCTGAATTAATCCGTATCCTGTAAGAGTATCACGCCCCGTAGCCCCGAGATCCACTACGTTTTGATCAAGCTTATCCCGAAGTTCAATATTGGTCAGAGCAGGATTCTGCTGTTTTAGAAGGGCAAGTATACCAGTAGTATAAGGAGTGGCCATTGATGTACCTGACAGCTTTGTATAACCATTATTCAAATACGTAGAGTAGATGGAAACACCCGGTGCTGACACTTCAACTTTTGGACCCGTCGACGAAAAGCTGGCACGATTATTAGATGAATCTACTGCGGCTACTGCAATAGCGGAATCGTATTTTGCGGGATATTCAACCGTATCGCCGTTACCGTTAATCAAGCCGCTGTTTCCGGCTGCAGCAACAACCAAGGTACCGTTGTTATAAGCCTTATCTACTGCCTGGTGCAATGTAGGAGAATCGGTTGTACTTCCTAAGCTTAAATTAATAATATCCATTTGGTTGGTGATGGCCCAGTCAATCCCCGCGATTACATCCGAGAGATAGCCGCTTCCACTGGAATCAAGCACTTTCACTGCGTACAGATCAGAATCAGGGGCTACGCCAATGGTTCCAATATCATTATTTCGGGCGCCAATGATTCCAGATACATGGGTACCGTGACCATTGTCATCATTATAGGAATTTGTATAGGCCACAAAAGAAGCTCCACCTGCTACTGAAAGATCCGAATGGCTAAGTGATATTCCTGTATCAACTACAGCGATTTTCACCCCCGTTCCAGTGTAACCGGAATTCCATGCAACGGGTGCTTTTACATCATCAATTCCCCAATCCGAAACTTGCCCTTCTACCTTCACTATTGAATCTTTCTCAATAAGTTCAATATTCGGATTTCTGGAAAGCCCTTGTAAAGCGACTGAAGGGACACTGATGGATATGGCTGGTAAGTTTCTTAGTTCTCTGTTAATTTTCCCTCCATTGTTTGCAATCAAATCCTTGTCAATTTTGTCTTTGAACAAGACGATTACTCTTTCCTCGGCTTGAGCAGATGCGGCATTTACTGAATTGAAAGCTGCTGTGAGAATAAGGACCAAGATAGCTGCCAACAAAAAAATTTTCTTCATTTACTAAACCACCTCTACTATTAGTTTCTTACATAAAACTCTATTTATATTAATTAAATACAAATATCAAAATTCCTTCTAGTCATTCGAAATAAATTACTATTTTTTTCTGGGTTCATTTAAGATTCAGGATATAAAATTATATTGTTTTTTCCAACATCTTACACTATAATTAGCACCAGGTACTAGTATCATGTTATCAATTAATGTGAGGTGAAAATATGGCAGGGGCGAGAATAACCGCTATTGGGACTTATGTGCCCGAAAAGAGACTAACCAATTTTGATTTGGAGCGTAGGGTTGATACGAATAATGAATGGATCATTCAAAGAACGGGTATTGAAGAACGCAGAATTAGCCATCCTGATGAATTTACCAGTGATTTATGTGTGGCTGCCGTAAAAAATTTGATTCAGCGATTCAATAAAACGGTTGAAGATGTGGATATGGTGATTGTAGCAACCAGTACGCCGGATTTTTCGTTTCCATCGGTTGCCAGCCTTGTGCAGAATCGATTACATATCGCTCAGACGGGAGCAATAGATATAAGTGCGGCATGCTCCGGATTTGTATATGCTTTGCATACGGCACACAGTATGATTTCATCTGGGCTTCACGGCAAAATTCTGGTCATCGGCGCGGATACCATGTCCAAAATAACGGATTACACCGATCGAACCACCTGCATTTTATTTGGTGATGGAGCCGGCGCCGTACTAGTTGAAAGAGATGACCATTTTAATAGCTTCATTGGATATCATATGGGAAGTGAC
This sequence comes from Paenibacillus durus ATCC 35681, assembly GCF_000993825.1. NCBI lineage: Bacteria > Bacillati > Bacillota > Bacilli > Caryophanales > Paenibacillaceae > Paenibacillus > Paenibacillus durus. The sequence goes on along the minus strand of NZ_CP011114.1, from coordinate 2,345,337 downwards.
GGGAGCGGGGCGCATCATGTGTATCGTACCGGTTTGGCGAATAAGGTCAATGGTATTGAATTGGTAGATACAGGGTGCATTGTCCAAAATGGCCGAGAAGTTTTTCGATGGGTGGTTAGAAATATTCCTGGTGGTATTAAAGAAATTTTGAATAAAACGGAAATGACTATAGATAAAGTGGACTGGTTTATCCCTCATAGCGCCAATTTGCGGATCATCGAGCCGATCTGTGAAAAAATAGGCCACCCGATGGAAAAGACGCTGTACAGCTTGGTCAACTTCGGGAATACCTCGGCTGCGACCATTCCTTTATCTTTTGACCTTGGCATTCGCGATGGAAAAGTGAAAAATGGGGATTGGATTCTTATGTATGGTTTTGGTGCCGGATTGACCCATGCCGGGCAGCTACTACAGCTGAAATTAGATGAACAAGCTACGGTACAGCCACAAACTCTGAATTCCTAAAGAATTGCAAAAGATGAAACAAACAGGTACGGATTTCTTCTATGAAAAGGTCGGTACCTGTTTGTTTGGGACGAGCGGAAACAAGTTTAACTCCTTAATTCTCACATGATCTTACAAATTCCTCAAATAATCTAAAGTTATAATCATCCAATTTGTAGTTAAATTCCGGATGCCACTGAACAGCGAAGATAAACTTTTTTTGCGGCATAATAACAGCTTCTATTAGTCCATCTTCAGCTTCCGCAACGGAAAGTAATTGCTCAGATAGCTGCTTAATCCCCTGATGATGGTAGCTATTTACTTTTAAAGATTCGGTTTGAATAATATGGTAAAGTGGGTTTCCCTTTTCTATGTAAACATTGTGAACTGGCTTAGTATATGGAGGTACTTGTTTGTGTTCAACTTCAGATCTTAGCTGAGTTGGAATATCCTGATATAGAGTTCCGCCAAGCAAGGCGTTAAACAACTGTATCCCACGGCAGATCCCAAATGCGGGTTTATCCAAATCTACTACTTGTTTAAATAGAGCTGTCTCCATATCATCCCGCTCTTTACACATTTCCCCGCAAACCTCTTCTACGTTCTCACCGTAAATTTCGGGATTAACGTCATGTCCACCTGTAAAGAGAAAGCCATCAAACCTATTTGCTATTTTTGTAATGATCTCTATATCCGAGGTTAATGGCAACATGAACGGAATTCCACCAGCATCTTCAATCCCTTTCATATAACCTGGCAGCATCCAGTAGCTTTCTTTGTCCTTATCATACAAAGGTAAAATCCCTATCATAGGTCTCTCCATATCATATTCCTCCCCAAAGTATGTATCTGCTTTCATGAAAAAGGAGCCACGCGGTATTCTTACTTTGAATCCTTTCAGACATTTTAACACGCATTTGTCCTGAAATCCCTAGAATGATCCCTATAGCTAAAAAGATTTGTGGATATGTTTGTGTTAATGAATCAAGGCCGTAAAATGATCAAAAAAACGGTCATTTATGCCGCGAAAAAACAGCGTATAACATAAATTATACGCTGTTTTTGATTTGAGCGATTTTTATTCTTGTGGATGATGAAGTGGACGGGCGGATTTACCCCATTTTATGGATATTATAACGGTTTCGGAAGGGTGGCGGCGAATAATCCCTTGTTCGTCTGAATGAGTAGTACATCGTTCACCACATATGCATTGCCGATCTCGGTGGCGTTCGTTGCGATACGTCCGAGACTTTTGCCCGTCGCAGCCTCGATCAAGTAAATGTCTCCGTTGTCCAAACTAGCGAACACGCCCTTACCTATGGCTTGAACACGGGTAACGGGACTAGGAAAGCGGCCGTAGGATCTTATACTATGCTTACTAAGTTTGACACCGGTCAATTCAGTTCCCTGTGAAAAGAAGGCCATGCCGTTTTCCGGACCGGACAACCATTTTCCATTCTGTTCATAGCTGACAGGTTTGGCATTGCTGTCTTGGCCTAAAGTATAGCGGCGAAGGATGGTTTCGTTCTTGTCGAGATTGCCGTCGGCGGTATAGAGATAGGGGCCCACAATGGCGGTATAGCTGTTGCCGAGTCGGCTTATATCATGAAGCGGAGTGTAGTTCTCCGTTCCGGTCACCTTTCCAGTTCGGGGATTCAGTTGAACGAAAGTGACCAAATAACCGGGAGCAGCGACTCCTCCGCTAACCGTTGAAAGGTTTGGCAGCCGGCGCATCATAAGCTGTCCGTTCCGGTAGGCGAGGAAGGAGTAAATGCCCTCGGTTCTCCAAAGTTTTTTGCCGGTAGCGGGATCAAGGCCGAAAAATTGGGTCCGGTAATTATCGACCGTACTGGATACTATGAGTACACCGTCATATTGGCCGATCAGGGAGCTTGCGTACATAGGCAATGCTTTGTTCTCCCATTTTTTCTTGCCGTTAGAAGGATTATAGGCAGCGAGTCCACCGTTCTCGTTAAAATAAATCAAGGTCCCACTTACAAGTTCGGCATGCGCTCCGACCTCTGAAAAGGGGTTGATCCCTTTTGCTTTCCAGGTTATCTTCCCGTTTCGGGCATCCGCACACACCAGATTGCCGCCGCTTGTAATGTATAAGACGGAGTTGTTGGTTATTACTTCGGGATACTGCCCTCCCGGAATGGACCATTTCACCTTGCCTGTCGCGAGATCTGCCGCTATGAGCTTGCCGCTTGCGGCATAATATACAAGGCTGTTTGACACGGGGGCATGCTTATCATAAAGTCCGCTTTCGTTCGTTTGTGCATGCCAAAGGGGCTTAAGCGTAGGAGTTGCGGAGTCGGCTGCGGCGGAAACAGAAGAGTTATTTCCATGTGCGGTATCTGCCGCGGCGATGTGTCCGTAAAGACCGTCACCGGTGGTAAACAGGGCTGCGGCGAGCAATGTGTTCAGAATATAAGCTGTTTTTTTCAATAATTTCATCTCCTTGTTATTCTTTTATGTATTTGACTCCTGAGACGCAAGTAAAGTTTCTATATATGGGAAATAAAACCACAAGGTGAAATTAGTTAACATAATAATTATTATGTTAACTAATGAATGAGGTTAACCATCCGGCTGGCAAGGATGCCGAACCGCTGCGGGTCAAAATCCCGTTAAACTGGTAAATTGGGATAAGTAAACTGGGTTATGGCACCCCAATAAAAAAAGCCAACGGCAGAGCTTCATACGATGCTCTGCCGTTGGCTTTTGTAATAGCCTTATTTCAGGAAACTTCGGTCCGTTGATCCGAACGATTTGCCGGGACCGCTTGAAGTTTAAGCGGGTTCTTACGTTTCTTGTAGAAAGTAAAACCCAAATAAAAAGCAATGACGATGCATGGATAAGCAATGGCCATGCCTGTAAACGGGAAGACCGCCGCCGTCGCGGCAAAGGAAATCCAGCTGATGATTACCCCGGACCGGCTGCCTTTGAGCAGCCGGATTCCCGCAGCGCAGCCGCCGATATAAGTCAGGATAAAGGTAGCGTTCGGGAAGGTGATCAGGGTGGTAAGCGATACAAGTCCGCTGCCGTACAGCGTCATCACTGTTGTAAAGCACAGCAGGAGAAAGCCCAGCGCGCCGATCGGCGTATGAAACCGGCCGGACATTCGGCTCATCCACTGAGGGGCGTGCCCCTGGCGGGCCATTGCATAGGCCACCCTTGAAGCGGCGCCGACATAAGCGATAATCGTGGCGGTGCAGATGAACAGTCCCGTAAGACCGGCGACCATTCCGCCCCATTGCCCAAGCGGACGGCTGATCATCCAGACCAGCGAGGAGGAGCTTCCTCTAAGATAACTTTGCGTACCGACGACGGCCAGCGCTGTCAGGAAATAGAGTACGCCGACAATAATGGCGGCAATGGTCACGCCCTTGACCGCTGCCCGCTGCGGGTCCTTAAATTCCTCGGACAGATGGGACACCGCTTCCCAGCCGATAAAGCACCAGAACAGAATCGCCGTCGCCTTGCCGACATTCATCCAGCCGTGCGGGACAAATGGCGTAAAGGCGGTGCTGTCCATCCGGGGCAGCGCCGCAGCAAAAGCGAAGACGAGCACGACAACGATGGCGAGCACGACGGCGATTTGCACTTTGCCGGCGAGCTGCATGCCGACCCAGTTCATTGCGAGGCCGGCAATGACCATTGCGGCGGCCAGCACGATTCGCGCCGGTTCTCCCCAGCCCATGGCGGCGGACATATAGCCCGCTCCGGTCAGAGCGGCTACGGGAGCCCCGATCGGGACGGACATCAGGAAGAACCAGCCGACCAGCGTGCCGGCGCGTTCTCCAAAAGCGAGCGTTACAAAATGGGATACGCCCCCGGCGTTTGGAAATTTAGCGGAGAGCAGGCCCATCGAGAGCGCCATCGGCAGAATCAGCAGCGTCATGAATCCCCATGCGAGCAGCGAAGCGGGCCCTGCCATTTCCGCCGCCAGTCCGGGAACGATCAGAACCCCCGATCCCAGCACCGCACCGATATAAAGGGCGATCGCCTGCGGCATCCCGATATGATTTTGCAGGGAATTGGACTCATTCATTAAATTTCATCCAGCCTTTCTTGTCTTTTATTTCAGAGTATCAGATAATGGTTCTATTGGAAAAACGGAATGTTTAGATACCATCCATTCAAAATTCCGATGGAAGGGAGCATGCCGATGGAATCCCGGCATCTTTTTACTTTTCTGGTCGTGGTGGAAGCAGGCAGCTTCACGCGGGCGGCTCAGAAGCTTGATTACGCCCAGTCCAGCATTACGGCACAAATCCAGACGCTCGAGAATGAACTGGGCCAGCCGCTGTTTGACCGGATCGGCAAGAAAATCACTTTAACCGACGCCGGACGCCGCCTGCTGCCATATGCCCAGGAGATTTCCAAAATGCATGCGATGGCCGAGAACGCGCTGCGCTCGCAAAGCGGCATCGGCGGATCGCTCAAGATCGGCGCGCCCGAATCCCTGGCGGCTTTTCGGCTCCCCGGTATTATCCGCGAATTTAGAGGGAGGTTCCCTCAGGTGGAAATGATTCTGAAGCCCGGTTACTGCTGGGAGCTGCTGGAGATGATCCGGTCGGGCGAGCTGGATCTGGCATTTCTGCTGGAGCCCGAGCGGGAAGACAAGGATCTTCATATCGAGACGCTGGTACACGAGGAAATGGCGCTGGTCGCTCCGGTGAATCACCGCTTGGCCCATCGTTCCAAGGCCCAGCCGTCCGATCTTAAAGAGGAGACGATTCTGCATACCGAGACGGGCTGTTCGTACCGGCTGCTGTTCGAGCAGCATTTGAATGCGCATGGAGTGTACCCGGACCCGAAGCTGGAGTTCTGGAGCATCGAAGCGATCAAGCAGTGCGTCATGGCCGGTCTGGGTATTTCTTTTTTGCCGCTCGTAACGGTACAGAAAGAGCTTGCAGAAGGCACTATGGCGCGGCTCAACTGGGATGACGAATCCCAGCGGGTGGCGACTCAGGTTGCCTATCACCGGAAGAAATGGAAATCTCCTGCGCTAGATGCGTTTATGGAAACGGTGCGGCAGCATGCCTTAGGGTGGCAGCGGCAAGGCGTTCACGGTTAAGCTAGGATCTGCTATAATAAGGGGTCGAAACAAGGGAGGAGGCAGCTTGGATGGACGAAGCTCTACTGGGATATGAAGAAGAACTCGAAGCCTTTATCGTCTGGATGAAGGACGCGGGCTACACGGCCTATACCCAGAAATCGTATCTTGCCGATGTGCGGCAGTTCTTGAACAGTCTGAACGGGAAAACGCTGAACACCGTCAAAAAGCTGCACGTAATCTCCTTCCTTACCTCCATGCGCGAACGTGGAGTCAGCGATACGACAAGGAACCGCAAGCACGCTTCCGTTAGCTGCTTTTTCAAATCACTGATTGAGCTTGAACTGCTGACCGGCAATCCCGCAGCGGGCATCAAAAAGTCCAAGACCGAGAAGAACCGGGAGCCGGTCTATCTGGACGAGGACGACATTCGGCGGTTTCTCGCAAAAGTGGACGGCAAATATAAAGAGCGGAATCTGGCCGTTTTTTTGCTGATGGCTTATATGGGTCTGCGCGTCGGGGAGGTACATACATTGAATCTGGGAGACTATCATCCGGAGCGGCGCATGCTCCGCGTGTTCGGCAAAGGCCGGAAATGGCGGAATGTTCCCGTACCCGGGGATGTCGCTCCCTACCTGGACATTGCTCTTGCAGAACGGCTGACGCCGTGGCGCGGAAGCAGGGAAGAGGCGATGTTCATTTCGCAAAAAGGGCGCAGGCTCTCGATCCGGGCCATTCAGGGCATTGCTTCCGAGACCTTTCAGCGCTTCCAGAGCGGAATTCCGGCTGCCCGCCGGCGTTCTTTTTCCAGCCATAAATTGCGGCACTCCTTTGCCACGATGCTGCTGCGGAAGGGCGCGGATTTGCGGACCGTGCAGGAGCTGCTCGGACATTCCTCCATACAGACGACAACGGTGTACACCCATATCACGGACAGGGAAAAAGAAGAGGCCATGTCCCGCCTGCAGCTCCAGCTATAATAGATAACATGACAGCATGCCGACGAACGGTGAACAGGAAAGAGGTTGCAGAAGATGAAATTCAATGTCCAATTTCTGTCCTTTTATGTGATTCAAGTGGAAGGAAATGAGGGGCAAGGCGCGAAATCGTACAAGCATTACCAGACTTTGGATGAGGAAGAGTATGAGCATAGCGACATCAAGAAGTTTCTGGATGGGGAGTTTTCACGGATAGTCAAGCGCAAGGTGGAGAAAAATCCGAACTCGGAGCAGGCGCCGACCAAGATCGGACGCTTTCTGGTGGAGCCAGGATATGACCTTGACAGTAATCCAAACTTCAATCAGCTTACGCGGCTGCGCGCGGCGGAAGATGTGGAATCCTTCCATCAATTCGGTGACGATCTGGTCCGAAGTTATCTGGATACGAGCGCCGTTCGCGGAGGGGCGCTTATTCTTTCCCAAGCCGTGCTGCGCACCCATGGCGATGACCCGTTCGTGTTCATTATGAAATGCGATTTCGAGTCCAAAATTGCCCGTATTTCCGATGAGCGCAGTCTGATTAGCGAGGTAGAAATGGCGATCAGCGCCCGCAACATGAAGTCGATTCAATATCCTTATATGCTGGAGGAAGGCATGTTCGAGGAATGGGAACTAAAAATCCACCAGTCTTCGCATGCCCGTTACTTTGAGGATTTTCTGAAGTTCGTTACCTATGAGCAGTCGATTCCCGAAATTGTGAACGACCAGGTTATGGGGTATGTACAGAGCTACGTGGAGACCAAATGGCCGGACGAGACCCATGAAGAGCGACAGCAGACCGAGCGTGATCTGGAGCTTTGGGCCGCAAGCGAGAAGCGCGACATTCAGCATAAGTGGGAGCCTGAGGAAGTGATCGAGGCGGCTTCGCGGATTATTGATATCAAGCCGGAAATCGAACTGAAATTCAAAATTGGCGACACCTATGTCAAAGGGTTCCTGGCGGATTATGGGGACAAGGTCCATATTGCCACGTTCGGCGACCGCTATGCGCTTGTGATTGAGGGCTCTTCTTTTACTTTTGACAAAGGATTTTCGCCTGTGGAGCTGCTGCAGCCGGAGCCCTTTGCACAGTTGGCGGACAGGCTTCTGGATAAAAAATGGGCAGGGGATGAAGAAGGACCCACCGAGGAATAGGCAATCATCTGTTATATTGAACGTTAAAAAAGAAGCCCCTTGCAGTTATACGCTTGGCGGCTTCTTCTATTTATGCTGCTTGGTGCAGCGCCGTTTGACTTACAGCTCCAGCTTCGCGATTTCGGCCTTAAGCTTCTCGGCAGATTGCTGGAACAGCGCTTGCTCTTCTTCGCTCAGCGGCATCTTCAGCACTTCGCGAACCCCGGAACGGTCCACAATGCATGGAGCACCGAGGAATACATCTGACACGCCGTTATAGTTGTTCAGGAGTGTAGAAACGTTCAGCACGGCTCCTTCGTTGCTGAGGATGGCTTCTACGATCCGGTCCAGCGCGAGCGCGATGGCGTAAGACGTTGCTCCTTTGGCGTTAATAATTTCATAAGCGGCGTTTTTCGTATTTTGGTAAATTTCTTCCCGGGCTTCATCGTTAAAGCCGAGCTCGATGCCGCCGCTGATGTTGGCAAGGCTCCATACGGGAACCTCGGAGTCGCCGTGCTCGCCGATGATGGAACCGTGAATGCTACGCGGGTCGATCTCTTTATGCTTCCCGATCAGGTAACGGAAACGGGCGCTGTCCAGCACAGTCCCGGAACCGATAACGCGTCTGCGGTCGAAGCCGCTGATTTCCAGCGTGGCGTAAGCGAGAATATCGACCGGATTAGTTGCAATTAGTAAAATGGCGTGCGAATTATATTTCGTAATCTTTTGGATAATATCCCGGAAGATTGAAATGTTCTTGCGCAGAAGATCAATGCGTGTTTCGCCAGGCTTCTGTGAAGCGCCTGCGGTGACGATAATAATATCCGCATCCCGGCAGTCTTCGTAGGTTCCGGCCCACAATTTTACACCACCCGCAAAAGGCATGCCGTGGTTCATATCGAGCGCTTCGCCAAGCGCCTTTTGGTGATTAACATCAATGAGTACAAGTTCAGGCATGCGGCGGCGCAGCAGCAGGGTGTAGGCTGTCGTTGTACCGACTGCTCCGGTACCGATAACGACAACTCGATTTGGTTTGAAAGGGGGGGCCATAGTTCCATCTCCTTCGAATGGTGTGAAATTTTTGTGTCCAATCTTAACCATCATATCTTCATTCGTTAGTCTTTTCAAGATCGTTCTTTTTAATCCATTACCCAATAATAACCGAGACTGACAACGAAAATTGGGGAAACAGCTCGATTTTTTTGTTTATGTATGTCGACACTTGTCATGAAATGGGTGGAAGTGTTAGAGAGAACCGCAGCGGGTAGTTGGACTTTTCCGGGCCGCTTTAGGGCATCAAAGCATATTTGCCGTTGGTGTTACGGGAAGCGTATAATCAGACGAGGATACTTCTATCAACGCCGAAAGGAGAGAGAGCATTGCCTTTTCCGGCTGTACGCCTGAAACATTATAGGAAGTTACTCATCGTTCTGCTGGTCGTTCTGCTGGCTGCGCTGACCGTGGCATCGTGTTCGTCTCCCCCGCCGGAAACGAAGCCGCAGCTGAAGCCGACGGAGCCGCCTGAGGAAGGGCAGACGATTACCCTGATTACACCGGATGCCGGCAACATTTACTCTGCAAAAAAATCGAAATACCAAATTCAGACAAGGCTTACTGACTTTCAACTGCTCGGCGAGTCGGAGGGACTGGCTTGGGGCGTAACCAAAAATGCATTGCGTTTGTATTTAACCCGGGACAGCGGAAAGACATGGACCAATATTTCTCCCGCTTCGGCCGTCCAGTTCTCATCCAATCCCGTCTACGGGCAGGACATCTTTTTCACAGATCCCGGGAACGGGTGGATTATACGGCAGGCTTTCGGAATGATGGAAACTACTGTGCTGCGGACCAAGGATGGAGGAAAGAGCTGGAAAATTTCTTCTCTCAATCAAGGAGGCAGGATTTCATCCGCATATTTCGCTTCTCCGTTAAAGGGCTGGCTGTTGGCCACCTGGGACTCCGAGGGGAGCGGGGAGAGCAAGGCGCTATATATGACCGAAGATGGAGGAGCTACCTGGAAGACGGTTATGCAAAATGATCAATATTCTCCGAAATCCCTCCATCCGGCGATTCCGGTGGTTGGCGTTACCGGTGGTATGGTATTTCGGGATCGCGAGCATGGCCTGGTCACACTGAATAAATCCAAGACTCCAAAGCTGTACCACACCGTGGACGGCGGAGCCAGCTGGCAGGAAGATAACACCTTTGCTTCCGCTGACGCTTTCAAGAATTATGATACGGTTAAGCTGGGACAACCTGAATTTTTCGGTACTACTAGCGGATGGATATCGGTAGCCGGCAGCAAGAAAGGCGTCGAAGGGACATTCTACGATGGCTTGTTTACAACGGATGGAGGAGAAAAATGGATGTATTCTCCGCTTCATCTCGGCGTCCGGACGGGAATGAATGAAGATGTGCCCCCGACCTTTCTGGATGCGGACCTTGGCTGGATGCTGAATGGGAATCTTGTTTATCACACGACCAACCAGGGAAAAGACTGGAAAGTACTCCCGTCCAGCGATGTGCTTCAATCCATGCTTACCGAGTATCCGGAGATCGTCAAGCTTCAATTTATCTCGAAAGAGGTCGGTTGGCTGCTGATTGAAAAGAGCGATAACAAGCGGTCGATTCTTTTGCAAACAACGAATGGCGGTGTCAATTGGCGCGTTCAGTAAAGAAGGCGTGCGTTCCAAATCTGAAAAGATAGGGGTTCGCGCGCTTTTTAAATAGTCTAAAATAAACAATACAAAAATTATTTAAAATTTTCTTTTAAATGTGAAAAAAATCACATTATCATCAAATCCCCTGTGATATATTTAACACATAGAGAACAAGTTCTTTTTTTCACAAACTAAACAATCGACAGGAGAGATTATAATGAAAACATTTGAAACGGATTTTGTAACCAAAAACCTGCTGCAGCTGTGCTACACCTGTGAAGATGCCCACCAATGCCAGACTGAAGAACAATGCAGAGCCTGTTGGGCTGAGAACGGCATGATTCCGGAGCAAGAAGATGAAACCAAAAACTTCTTGAACCTGGTGCATGCATAATCTAATCATTGGACCCAAGGTTTAAGACCGCAAGTTTTCCTGAAATCCGGGAGAGCGTGCGGTCTTTTTAGTTTGGATTAAAATCCTCGTTGTATGCGTATATGTCTTAAGCAGTAAGTATGCCGCAAAAGTAAAAGCATATAATGTAGGGATGCCCGGGTTGGCCGGTTGACTTGCGGGCGAAATACGGGAGGCGAGGAGGAATCGCTATGAATTTGGGACCGGACCCATCCTGGATGTTTGATTTTGCGGGCACGGTATTGCCGATCTTTGTCGTCGTGATGGCAGGCATAATCGCCTTGTCAGCCGGGAAAGGACTGCTTGGATGGTTCAGGAACAGCCGTCTGCCTGTGCTTACCGTTCCTGCCCGCATAGTGGCTAAGCGCAGCGAGATCAGACAAAAGCCTCAGGATGACGGTAACATCGCCCGTGCGGTGATGATCCACTATTTGACCTTTGAGCTGGCAGACGGAGAGCGGGTGGAGTTCAAGGTTAACGGGAACGAATACGGCGTCAGCGCCGAGCGGGACCGGGGGCGCCTAACCTTTCAAGGCACCAGGTATCATGGTTTCAAGCGGGAACCCCATTATTCCTTTATGGAAGAACGTTAGGTTCAAACATTTTTAAGCAGAGCAGGTTTATTCTCAATATCCTCTGTTTCCCTTATGCGGATACAGGGGATATATTACATTTATAGGCATAAATGAAGAATGGAGTGGGCAATTATGAATTTTGAAAATTTGACCGTTATTGTAACCGGAGCAGGCCGGGGAATCGGCAAGGAGATTGCTAGAGCATATGCCGCTGAAGGAGCGCAGGTAATCATTGCGGAGCTTGACAAAGAGCAGGGTGAGAGAACGGCGGAGGACATTCGGCGGGAAGGGGGAAAGGCTCTCTTCATTTACTGCGATGTAAGCCGGGAGGAGGACATTATCTCACTGGCCGATCAGACGGTACAAGCCTTTGGAACGATCGATATTTTAATTAATAATGCAGGTTATAGCCAACGCTCATTCGGCGAAATTTTACGAGCTGTCCGCTGCGGAATGGGATAAAGTGATGAATACGAATGCCCGCGGCTGCTTTCTGATGACGCGCGAAGCGGCCAAAATCATGCGGAACAATCCGAATGGGGGTGCGGTTGTAAATGTATCCTCTACCCGCGCTCTGATGTCGGAACCCGATACCGAAGCCTATGCCGCTTCTAAAGGAGCTATATCTTCACTTACGCATGCGATGGCCATTACACTCGGCAAGGACGGCATTACCGTTAACAGCATCCTGCCTGGATGGATCGAGACGGGAGATTACAGCATTCTTAGGGAGATTGATCATTCCCAGCATCCGGCGGGCCGTGTGGGAGTTCCCGGGGATATTGCCAAGGCCTGTCTGTATCTGACTTCCCCGGACAACCGGTTCGTTACCGGCGCGCAGCTCGTCGTTGACGGAGGAATGACCCGGAAGATGGTTTACGAGCCTTGAATACGGCCAGAGCACAAGTTCCTCCAAAAAAATGGCAGGGTAAAGTCACCACTTGGGCGTTCGCACATACAATACATCGTGCAATAAAGAACGACTGCCTCTCAAGTGGCAATTGAAGGAGGAAAGCGCGTGGCCGTCATCAAGGCAAATTCGGAAGACGAGAAAGTTCTGGCCCGGTTAATGCGGGCGGAAGCGGAGGAGGACGGAGATCTCGGCATGCTGATGGTGGGTAATGTCGGAGTCAACCGGATACTGGGGAACTGTCTGGATTTTAGAAACATCCGGTCGATCGACGATATGGTATTTCAGAGTCCGGGCGGGTTTGAAGCACCGACCAAAGGCTATTTCTACCAGCGTGCGAGGGAAAGGGATATTCGCCTTGCCAGACGCGCCATCGGAGGTGAAAGAACTCGCCCGGCCTCCAACGCCCTCTGGTTTTTCCGTCCCGTCGGCGAATGCCCGGCCACCTGGTTTAATCAAGAGAATACCGGCCGTTTCAAAGCTCATTGCTTTTTTCGGCCCACCCAAGGGGATTGTCCAGCCGTTTACTAAAGAAGATTCATCTATTATAAGGAGGTTATGTCATGATTATGCAGCCCTATCGTCCCGTTACTTACACATACGGAAGCATGTCTTCTTCCGGAATGCCGACAACCGGAAGCGTCCCCCCGCAGGTAGCAAGCGGAGGTGCGATGACGCCCACAGGTGCTGTTGTCTCGGGGGCGCTGCCCGCTTTCGAGCAATCCTACATCGAGAATATCCTGCGGCTTAACCTCGGCAAGGTCGGCACGTTCTATATGACCTACGAGAATAACAGCGAATGGAACGCCAAAGTCTTCAAAGGCGTACTGGAGGCTGCTGGACGCGACCACATCATCATCAGTGATCCGACCACCGGCCAACGCACGATCCTGCTAATGGTCAATCTGGATTATGCAACCTTTGACCAGCCCCTTGTGTACCAGTACCCGGGCGTCATCGGCGCTCCCCCGGTTACCCGTTAATAGAGCTAATCCGGTCCCGGCCTAACGGCGCGGGACTTTTTTTATTCCGCGAGAAACCCCTAGGCAAACCGGACAGGGCTTTAATCCGCCTGTTTTTGAAAGGAAGACGCATGCTTGCGGGAATGCCGGATATATTTATATAATAATGAATATCTTTATACCCGGAATAAGCAAGGAGCTGAGTCTATTGGGAAATATGTAGCGAAAGGAATGGCTGCCAAGTTGGACGTCAATATTTGGATAAAACGAAGGAGGTGGGCCTACCCGCCGGCCTGACAAAAACGACGGGTAGGAGTAAAATTTGAGCGACCCTTTACCCGGTTTATTGAGAGTTGGTCTGATTATTCTTTTGGTGCTGTTAAACGGATTTTTCGTCTCTGTGGAGTACGCGATGGTGAAAGCGCGCGGAGGGCGGGTCGATTCCCTGGCTGAGGAAGGCAGCAAAAGAGCGCTATCGGCGCAGGGCGTCATCCGTAATATGGACGCATACCTCTCGGCTTGCCAGCTTGGCATCACCCTGGCTTCGCTGGCTCTGGGCTGGCTCGGAGAGCCTGTCATCGCGGCGCTGCTGTCACCGCTTTTGTCCGGAATCGGACTGGGCAGTGCGGCGGTGCATGTATGTTCTGTTATCCTTGCCTTTTTATTTATCACCGTGCTTCACATTGTGCTTGGCGAACTGGCTCCGAAGTCGATCGCGGTTAACAAGGCCGAGACGGTGCTGCTGATGACGGCGGGACTGATCGGCGCCTTTTACAAGCTGATGTATCCCATTATTTGGGCGGTGAATGGGCTTGCGCAGGGAATATTGCGAATATTCAAGCTTGCGCCTGTTTCCGAGATGGGGACTGCGCATACAGAGGAAGAGATCCGGATTATTATGCAGGAGAGTAACAAGAGCGGACTGATCGATAATACCGAAATGGCCCTGGTGGACAATATTTTCGGATTTGCGGACACCACGGCCAGGGAAATCATGATTCCACGGACGGAAATGATCTGTCTCAACATTCAATCATCCGTCCAGGAAAATTTACAAATCGCTTTTGAAGGCATGCGGACACGTTATCCGGTATGCGAGAGCGATAAGGACCATATTATCGGATTCATTCATATGAAGGATTTGATCCGGGAAAATACGGTGGACCTTCACGAACTGATCCGGCCGATTCTTACGGTGCCCGAGTCGATTCAAATTAGCGCCTTGCTGAAAACGATGCAAAAAGCGAAGACGCAAATCGCGATTCTGATTGATGAATACGGAGGAACTTCAGGCCTCGTCACCCTTGAGGACATTATGGAAGAGATCGTCGGGGAAATCCAGGACGAATTCGATCAGGAGCGCCCGGAAATCGAGAAGAATGGCGAGGAGGAATACTCTCTCGACGGCCTGCTGCTTATTGAAGAGGTGAACAGTCGATTCAAAATGCAGTTGGAAACGGAAGATTACGACACGATTGGCGGCTGGTTGTATTCCAGACTGGAGGCCAGTCCCCCGCATAAAGGGCAATTCGTCGAGTACGGAAGCCATCTGTTCATCATCGAGGAGACGGATAACAAGCGCATCTCCCGCATTAAGCTTCTGAAAATGGAGCCGCTGGCGGAAGAAGCGGGAGCCTGAAAGCAAGATTCATAGTTCTTGAATCATATCAAGGGTACCTCTCTAAAGCGTTGGCTATAGGGGTACCCTCTTTTAAACTTACAATCATTTCATTTTTCGGGTCCATTAGGACAGAAAGGAAATTCCACCCTTGAGCAAATCGAAGAAAAACGGGACAAGCTCCTCAATCCAGAACAAACAGGAAAGACGCCAGGCCGAGCTGGAGCGGCAGAAGAAGAAGACGCGTATTTTATTAATCGGAACGATCCTGCTCACGGTTGTTATTTTTGCCGGCCTGTTCGTAATGGCTTACAAAAATACGGGCAATCCGGGAGACTCCGGCAGTCCGGCATCCTTTAATTACGATGAACTTCCCAGACTTGGCAAGGCGGATGCGCCGATTAAGCTGGTAGAGTTCGGCGATTTCAAATGTCCGGCCTGTGCCCGGTTCTCCGTCGGCATCAAACCGCTGCTTGTGCAAGAGTATATCGAGACTGGCAAGGTGGCGCTTTATTTTGTCAATATGTCCTTCATCGGGCCTGATTCCGAGACGGCTTCACTTGCCGCGCTGTCTGTTTATCATCAGAATAGCGAAGCGTTCTGGACCTATTACGATGCCCTCTATGCGAACCAGGGTGATGAGAATGCCGAGTGGGCAACTGAGGATTTCCTGGTAAGGCTAGCGCAAAATGAAAAGCTCCCGATTGATTACAATCTGCTGCGCAAAGATATTCAAAATCGCACGTATTCAGGCGAGTTAGAAAGGGATAATGCAATTGCAAAAACCAATAATGTGAAAAGCACACCGTCGCTGTTTATTAACGGGATTAAGGCGAGTGATCCTCTCAACATTTCAGCGATTTCGGCAGAAATTGAGTCAGCGGCAAAAGCAGCTAAGGCGGCTGAGGCGGAATGAGCGCATTTTCCATTTTTTTAAGGCGGCATTGTCTCTATCTGGCCTGGTTTGTATCTTTGATTGCCGTAGCAGGCAGCCTTTACCTGAGCGAAGTGTTAAAATACGAACCCTGCAAGCTGTGCTGGTTCCAGCGGATTTTTATGTACCCTCAAGTTTTTCTTCTGGGCATCGCTACCTATCGAAATGATAAGCGGATCATTCCGTATGTGCTACCGCTTTGCGTGATAGGCGGAAGCATCTCATTGTATCATTATGCGGAACAGAAAATTCCGGCGCTGGGGACAGTGGTTCCTTGTACCATCGGTGTTCCTTGCACGAAGGATTATTTGAATTTTTTCGGTTTCATCACCATTCCGCTGCTGGCGCTAACGGCTTTTGTTCTTATTTTTGTATTGCTGTGGAACGGCAGAGAGAGCGCAGAGGAGAATTCCGAAGAATCAGGCGACGGTTTCATTGATTAGAATAGAAGTTTATTCATATAATTGGCATAAAAACCCGCGCTGAAGGGATAATACAAGAGAATAAACGACATGAACCTATCATGATTGAAATTTGCGTGAATTAGTCGATTTTTCATTCCTTTTTCATTATTTTCACTGTTTACGGCTCTCGCTTTATGGACTAATATTAGACCTTGTGAGAAGTTGAATATGCGCTGAATTTTCCAGTTAGGAAAAACGGGGGAACCAACCTGACCGCTATGGTCGACGGGGTGAATCGGTGCCGGTTAAGTCAATGCGGCCCGTAGGGCTTCCACAGTCCGAATCCGCCAGCTAACCTCGTAAGCTACAGTGGGATAATGATCATGCATAAGCATGCGGTCATTTCCGCATGCTTATTTTTGTGCCCTTTTTTTTGAAAATCCACGACTGAAAACGGCGCGCGGTACTACCGTTTCAACTCACCAAAGAGAGGAAATGTATCCAAAATGGTAAGCAGAGTAAAACGACTATTAATCGGTCGTCCCAGAAAATCAACCGAACTCGACCAGGAAAAGCTATCCAAGCTGAAGGCACTTGCCGTTCTATCGTCAGATGCCCTTTCGTCCGTCGCTTACGGAACAGAGCAGATTTTGATCGTGCTGGTAGCTGCCGGTTTCACAGCCATCTGGTACTCTTTGCCAATTGCACTCGCTGTATTGGGATTGCTGGCGATTCTGATTTTATCTTACCGGCAGACGATATTTTCTTATCCTCATGGAGGAGGCGCCTATATTGTTGCCAAGGATAATCTCGGCGTTTCCACAGGACTGTTGGCCGGCGGTTCCCTGCTTGTGGACTACATTCTAACGGTTGCCGTAAGCGCTTCGGCCGGAACGGATGCGATCACCTCGGCATTTCCAAGTCTTCACGAACATTCAGTGGCAATTGCGGTTACGGTAATTATCATACTGACCATAATTAACCTCCGCGGCGTTACCGAATCGGCATCCTTCATTGCCATCCCGGTCTATTTGTTCGTCTTGTCCATTGTGGTTCTGATCGTTTCCGGACTGATCAAATACGCGATCGGCGGCGGTCATGCCGCTGTTCCTGAAATCGGCTCCGCCGTATCCAATGTCAGTCTATTTCTGCTTCTTAAGGCTTTCAGCTCCGGCTGTTCGGCCCTGACCGGGGTCGAGGCTGTATCCAATGCGATCCCGAACTTTAAGGCTCCTGCGGAGAAGAATGCCGCCAAGACACTGATGATGATGGGACTCATTCTAGGATTCATGTTCACCGGCATTACGCTGCTGGCATACTGGTACGGGATTACCCCGAGTACAAAAGAAACGGTAGTTTCGCAAATTGCCGAATCGACATTCGGGCGGGGATTTCTCTATTACGGCATTCAAGCGATAACGGCGGTAATCCTGTTCCTGGCCGCCAATACGGCTTACTCGGCCTTCCCGCTGCTGTCGTTCATGCTGGCGAAAGATAAATATTTGCCGCATGCTTTTATGGTCCGGGGCGACCGTCTCGGCTTCTCGAACGGTATCATTTTCCTCGGAGTGGCTTCGTCGCTGCTTGTGGCGGCATTTCACGGTGAAACCGGAAATCTGATTCCGCTTTATGCCGTCGGCGTATTTATCCCTTTCACTCTGTCCCAGCTCGGTATGATGGTGCGCTGGTTTAAGCTGAAGCCGGCCGGCTGGCAAGGCAAATTTGCCGTAAATACGGTTGGTATGCTTACAACTCTTACCATTACGCTCATTTTTATCATCACCAAATTCGCGAACGTATGGGTAGCCTTTATTTTCCTTCCGATCGTGATGCTCATCTTCTTACGCATTCACCGACATTTTATGAATACGGCCGATGAGCTTCGGATTCAGCTCGATAAGGATAAGCCGGTGATCAAGGGAAGTACGATCGTTATTCCGGTATCCGCTGTAACCCGGGCGGTGCTTAATTCAATCAGCTATGCGAAATCGCTAACGGACAATGTGGTTGCCGTATACATCGGCTTTGACGAGGAAGAGATTCGCAAGATGGAACAGAAATGGGAGGAATGGGACCCCGGAGTGCGTCTTATCGTGCTTCGTTCACGGTACCGCAGTGTCTTACGCCCGCTGGTCAAATTTATCGATACGGTAGAATGGAAGACCGCTGAGACGGACCATATTACCGTTCTGATCCCGCAATTTATCACCAAGCACTGGTGGCAGGCCATCCTGCATAATCAGACGAGCGTCTTTATCCGGACTTATCTGATGAACAATAAGGATATCGTCGTTGCAACGGTGCCGTATCATCTGAACAAATAACCCCGGCGGATCGTGCGAGTAAAGGAAAATTGCTGCGGGACGGGGGCCTGATTGGGCAGGAGTCTTTCCGTCCCGCAAACTTAAATAAGTGTATAGGGCTCCCGTCATTGACAAGGGAGCCTGTTCGTTGTTAAAGTTGGGGATGCCTGACATATGCAAAACAGATAAAGGAGCAGACCCATGGATATCGGGAAAATTCAAGAAGAACTGGAGAGGCTTGTTCCAAATGGGATCATTAAAAGCCATGAATCGCTCAAACCGCATGTCTTCACTCAAATGGGCGGCGGGGCCGACATTTTGGCATCCCCCTCGACTTACGAAGAAATTCAAGCGATCGTTACATATGCTGCCGAAAAAGGCATTGCGCTTACCATATTAGGAAATGGATCGAATGTGATTATCAGAGACGGAGGGGTTCGCGGTATCGTCCTGCACACGTCCAGATTAAGCGGGATCAGCGTGGAGGATAATGTGATCATCGCCCAGTGCGGCGCGCAGATTATCGAGACGTCCCGTTTTGCCTTAGAGCACAAGCTGGCAGGTCTGGAATTTGCCTGCGGCATTCCCGGCACGGTCGGAGGCGCCCTTTATATGAATGCCGGCGCATACGGCGGGGAAGTAGCGGATGTGCTGCAAAGCGCGCTTGTCGTTGACAAGAACGGGGCGATAGTGAGGCTGGAAGGCGATGCGCTGAAATGGGGGTACCGGAGCAGCGTTTTCTCAAGCGGAGAGTATCTTATTTTGGAAGCGCGGTTCGCCTTAAAACCCGGAAACTACGATGAAATCAAGGCTTCGATGGATAAGCTGACCGAAATGCGGGAATCCAAGCAGCCTTTGGAATACCCTTCTTGCGGCAGTGTCTTTAAACGTCCTCCGGGACGATATGCGGGTCAACTGATTCAGGAAAGCGGACTTCAGGGAACAAGAATCGGTGGAGCCGAAGTATCGAAGAAGCATGCGGGGTTCATCATTAATGCGGATAACGCGACGGCAAGCGATTATATCGGACTAATTCAGCATGTAAGAGAGACAGTAAAGGATAAATTCGGCATTGAACTGGAAACGGAAGTCAAGATCATCGGGGAAGAGCCGCGAGCAGAAGAACACCCGTGACATGAAAAGCCGGCTATACCGCAAAAAGCTGCAGGGATTTGTGATCCCGGTAGCTTTTTTCCGTCTTACGCTCATTCGAACATCAGAGAGCCCTTGCCCTTGGTTCGTTATTGCTTATTCTCAATGGTTGAAGTTGAAAAGTTAGATCTGTCTACACTGCCGTAAGCATCGTTTTTTCGGAACAGGAAGATGGAGATGATAAAACAAAGGGAAGTCAGCAGAGTCACACCGATAAAGACGCCTGAAGTCTGATAAATTCCCCCGGCTGCGGCGGCTCCAATTGTAGTTCCGAGATACATCAGGGCGTTCGTCAGGGCCGAGACTGTTCCGCGTGCAGTGTCTGTCAACGATTGAAGGATGCTTATCATAATAGGGAACAGAATTCCGGTAATGCCGAAGATAACAAGCAGTTCCGCCTTGATGCCCGCAAGATTATGTGTCAGGGAGAGCACCGGGTACATGACACTATTCACCGCAATACCCAGCAGCAGCGTTGCTGTGCGGCCAAATCGCGTACTAAGACGGCTGCCGAACAGGCTGCCAAGCAGGTTGCCGACACCAAGATACAGCATGACTTGGCCGATTTGAGCCACATTCATTCCAAACGCGCCGGAGAGCCAGGAGCCGAGAAAGGAGAAGGCTGCAAAATTGCCGATCTGGAAAATAAAATAGGCGGCAAAGGCCGTAACCGCAATGCGGGAAGAGAGCAGCCCGAAGTATGGCTTCAAGAGAGAAAGGCGGTTTCCCGATGGGCTGCGCGGCGGAAGAGATGGCAGCAGGAACAAGAGAAGCAAGGTCAGCAGGAGAGAAAACAAACCGAGGATGATAAAAGGAAGAGACCAATTACGGGCCGCGAAAAAGCTGCCAAGCGGCAGACCCACCATTTGGGCAATGGAGAGACCGGCGGTCGCGATGCCCATTCCCTGCAAGATTTTGTCCTTGGAAAGCAGGATTGGAATGGACGCCCAGATTTGCGGGGATATAACAGCAGCGCTGACCCCGGCCAGAAACCGGAATAGAACCATGCTCCAGAAGCCAGTAGCGGCGGCGCATAAGCCGGTGGAAATAGAGAATGCGGCCATCCCGAACACCATCACATGCTTACGGTTGAGCCGATCGGATACCGGTCCCGCCACCAGGGCGAATAAGGCATAGCCTAAAGCATAAGCGCTGACCATCCAGCCCGAGCTTGCCGTAGATACATGAAACTCATGCCTAAGGATGGGAAGAAGAGGACTGATCAGAAAGGTATCCGTGCCTATGGCGAACATGACCAGAAAGAAGAGTGCCAAACTTGATTTTTGCATAATACGCCTCCTATTTCATTAGTTAAAGAACTATTGAACAACATAGCTATAAAAAACCGGATCACAGGGAATCCAGGAATCCGGGCAAATAAGTGTCGAATGTCTCATAATGAAGCTGTATGTATTTGGTCTGAGCTTCCTTTCGGACAAGAATCAGCCCTGCCTCCCTCAGGGTACGGAAATGGTAAGAGGCGTTCGATTTGGAAGCTTCACAGCGTTCCCCGATCTCTCCGCAGTTCAGTTCAGTACGGCTGCCCTTTAGGGTGCGAATGATCTGCAGACGGGTAGGATCGGCCAGAGCCTTGAAGATGCGCACACGTTGTTCGTCAGAAGCGGCAAGTTGTTCAATAGTCATAGAACTATTATATCGTCATGCGGCCGTCTGTCAATCGAATGTCATAATGTTTCCTATACGATTTTTGGTGGACTCGCGGGCGGGTTTGGACAGGTGTTCCAATTTTCCGGTGTCTGGCGGGGTGTTATTCCTTTGCTCGGCGGACCGTATGTCTTGTCTAACTGAAGTTCCTGTGATATAGTTCTAAACACATGAATAATAATTGAAGAAGAAAATCTGCGGCAATACCGCAGGAGAGGTTCGCAAACTCCCTCTATAAAAAACTAAGATCCGATATGCCCGAAGATGGGTATGTCCATTTTTCACGTTCTTAGTCTAACATGGATCAGGTTTGATGAAATCTCGTTCTTCTTTCCGAATACCGGCTTTGGATGCCGAAGGAAAAGAGAGGGATTTTTTTATGTCCGAAGGAAGATTGAAAGAAGAAATGCCGGATGTTACGCTGCTGGGCAACCAGGGGACGCAGTACAAGTTCGGCTATGCTCCCGAAGTGCTGGAGACGTTCGATAACAAGCATCCCGGCAGGGATTATTTTGTAAAGTTCAACTGTCCGGAATTTACGAGCCTGTGTCCTGTGACCGGGCAGCCCGATTTTGCCACCCTGTATATTTCGTATATTCCCGAGATCAAGATGGTCGAGTCCAAATCGCTCAAGCTGTATCTGTTCAGCTTCCGTAATCACGGCGATTTTCATGAAGACTGCGTCAACATCATCATGAACGATCTGATCAAGCTGATGGACCCGCGCTACATCGAGGTATGGGGCAAGTTCACCCCGCGCGGCGGCATTTCCATCGATCCTTACTGCAACTATGGCCGTCCGGGAACCAAATATGAGGCAATGGCCGAGCACCGGCTGCTGAATCATGATTTGTACCCGGAGACAATCGACAACCGATAAGGAGAGATTCGAACATGAACAAAAAAGCGCTGGTCGTCTTCAGCGGCGGACAAGACAGCACAACGTGCCTGGCATGGGCTCTGAAGCAGTTTGAAGAAGTTCAGGTTGTTACTTTTAACTATAATCAGCGGCATGCGGCGGAAATTGAAGTCGCCAAGGAAATCGCCGCCCATTTCAATGTGAAGCAGCATATTCTGGATCTCGGCCTACTGAACCAGCTTGCGCCGAATGCGCTAACCCGCGGGGATATCGAGATTTCGGCGGGAGAGGACGGGGAGCTTCCTAGCACATTTGTCGACGGGCGGAATTTATTGTTCCTGTCATTCGCGGCGATTCTGGCAAAGCAGTTATCCTATAATCATATCGTTACCGGCGTATGCCAAACGGATTTCAGCGGTTACCCGGACTGCCGGGACGTGTTTGTGAAGTCTTTGAATGTTACGCTCAACCTCTCGATGGATTACGAATTCGTGATTCACACCCCGCTAATGTGGCTGGACAAAAAAGAAACCTGGCAGCTCGCCGACGAACTCGGTCAGTTCGAATATATCCGCGAGCATACGCTGACCTGCTATAACGGAATCAAAGGGAGCGGCTGCGGCGAATGTCCGGCCTGCCAGCTGCGGAACCGCGGCCTTAAGCAGTATGAAGAGGTTAGAAAGACGGTGGGCCGCTGATGCTGGGCGAAGTTACGGTATGCAAAATCTTTTCGTTCGACGCGGCGCATCAACTGGTCGGGCACAAAGGGAAATGCGCCAACGTCCACGGACACACCTATAAGCTGGAGGTTGTGCTGAAGGGCAAGCCGGTCGCGGAGGAAGGACGTTCCGACGAAGGCTTTGTCACCGACTTCGGCGACATTAAAGCGCTGGTGAAGGAGCATGTGGTCGATAAGCTGGACCATGCCTTTCTCGCTAAAGGTGACGAGCCCGTTCTGGAGAGCCTTAAGGTGAGCGGCTCGAAGACGGCGGAGCTGTCTTTCCGCACGACGGCCGAGAATCTGGCCAGCTACATCGCCTATACGCTGAAGATGAGTGGCCTGCCCGTACATTCCATCAAACTGTGGGAGACGCCGACCGCTTGGGCTGAGGTCTTAGCCGCAGATATCCCCGAAGAAGGCCCATCGTACCGGCTATATGGAGGCTGCGACCTATGAGCGCGAAAATACCGGTAATCGAAATGTTCGGACCGACGATACAGGGAGAAGGGGCGGTCATCGGCGTCAAGACGATGTTCGTCCGCACCTATGGCTGCGACTACCACTGTTCCTGGTGCGATTCCTCCTTTACCTGGGACGGCAGCGGGAAAGACAAGCGGGTCATGATGGACGCGGAAGAGATTATGTCCGGACTGACGGAGCTTGGAGGCGACCGTTTCGACTGTGTGACGATTTCCGGCGGCAATCCGGCGCTGATCGGCGAAGGGCTGTCCGAGCTGATCGACTTGCTTCATGAACGCGGCATCAAGGCGGCGATTGAAACCCAGGGAAGCCGCTGGCAGGACTGGTTCCTGAAGGTGGACGCGCTTACGATCAGTCCGAAGCCGCCAAGTTCGGGGATGCCGACCGATTGGGAGGTGCTGGACAGCATTATGGAGCGTGTTCGCACAAGCGGGAAGGGCGCTCACAGCTTGAAGGTCGTCGTCTTTGATGACGAAGACTACAAGTATGCGGCCAAGGTTCATCACCGCTATCCCGATGTTCCGTTCTTTCTCCAGCCGGGGAATGACAACGTTACGGAAGAAGGCGACATATCAGCGCGTCTGCTGAACAAGCTGGAGTGGCTGTTTGAGAAAGTGATAGCCGATCCTGAGATGAACGCCGCCCGTGTTCTCCCTCAGCTGCATGCATTGATCTGGCACAACAAGCGGGGGAAATGATTTAGGCGTGTGGTTGACTGCCACCACGTATCGCCCCGCCGCGCGCTGGGAGCTGCACGCGGTGCAGCGGTTATTCATACAGTCGGCTTCATTTGTCTGTGAAAAATGTTTCTTTTTTCTGAAAAAGCATCTTATTTATTACAGCTTGTTGACAGTGTAAGATGAATGATTGACAGTTCAGCAGGCAATCCATTAGGATGTAAATTAAATAATTCCGATAAAGAAAGTATGGATTTTGTCGAAGCTGACTGGATCGCCAGAGGCCGGACCCCAGACCTGTACACAGGTTGTGGGGCCGGCCTTTTGCTTTTTAAAGAGGTCGGCTTAACCGGATGAAGGAGGGGAAGCAGCAGGGGGTTGGATTTTACTTGAACATCAATTATTACCATCAGAATGGACTGATCATCACATGCTTAAGACTTTGAAGTCGATTCATCAAGCGCTGACAAGCTACTATCTGTTTTTTTTACTCATCATCATTTGGGAGATTGCTCCCAGGCTTGGATGGGTCAGCGCTGTCTTCGTCCCTCCCTTTTCCAGAGTTCTAAAAGTAGGCGCGGATTTGGGAATCGGAAATATTCTGCTGTATATCGCAATAAGTCTAAAAAGGGTGTTCGTAGGGTTCTTTATGTCGACCTTGTTGGCTCTGCCTCTCGGATTTATCCTGGCTGGCGCGCTTCCATGGCTGGCCCGGTTCATTAGACCGTTCACCCTGTTTCTTTCCCAGATTCCGCCTTATATTCTCTTTCCGGTATTCGTCATTATTATCGGCATAGGCGAAGGGGGAATCTATACGGTTATCTTCTGGTCATCCTTTTGGCCGATTCTGTTCACTTCCATTGCCGGGATAAGCCAGGTTGATCCGCTTCTTGTCCGCGCAGCCAAAGCTATGAATGCCAGCCGCATTCAGATTTTTTTCAAGGTGGTGCTTCCGGCGGCTTTTCCGGCGATCATGACCGGTATGCGGACAGGCCTCACGATGAGCTTCTTTATGCTGATCGGCGCGGAGAGCATGGGGGCGGATAAAGGGCTGGGCTGGCTTATTCACAATGCGCAAAGTATGGGATTCATCGAACGGATTTATCTCGGGGCCTTGATCGTGGCTGCGGTCGGAGCGCTGCTGAATTTCGTTCTGGATTTTCTGGAAGAGAGCATCGTGGACTGGAAAGAGGTAGCGGAGGAACAGACCGTTTAGCATCAAAAGACTTAATAGACAGTGAGGTAGCTTACACATGAGCTCGTTCTGGTCAGATGTAAGAAAATTTGCTTATGGAAGCATTCCGATTATCTTGTTCTTCATTTTCTGGGAGATCGGAGCAGGATGGGTGCCCAAGGGCGTAATTTCCCCGCCTTCAGAGGTTATTAAGGGTCTATGGA
Source organism: Paenibacillus durus ATCC 35681 (assembly GCF_000993825.1). NCBI lineage: Bacteria > Bacillati > Bacillota > Bacilli > Caryophanales > Paenibacillaceae > Paenibacillus > Paenibacillus durus. Next base: position 2,319,990 of record NZ_CP011114.1, on the reverse strand, counting down.
CTGCGGCAACTTCGGATGTTTTGTTCAAACAGACCGCAGTTAGCCTGGGAAGAGTGGGTATGGGCTTCGCACTTTCAATTATCGTTGCCCTTCCGTTAGGCTTTCTGCTCGGAACATTCTTCCAATCTGCCGAGAAGCTACTGCTGCCCTTCTTTCGGATGTGCGAGAAATTGAACCCATTTGCCATCATTCCTATATTTATGATTTTTTTCGGAATTGGCACAGCCGAGAAAGTGGCGGTGGTCTTCTGGGCGACCCTGTGGCCGCTGCTGTTCAATACGATGGCCGGCGCCAGAGCCGTTGACTATTCGCTTATACGTGCGGCGAGATCGATGGGTGCGACGAGACGGGAGCTTTTTCTCAAGGTCATCCTGCCGTATGCGCTGCCCAATATCTTTATCGGCATTGAAATTGCGGCCCAATTATCCTTCTTCATGATTATCGCCTCGGAAGTCATTGGGGCCAGCACGGGACTGGGCTGGTATTATATCAGCGCCACAACCAAGTATCAGCTTCCGCTGATGTACGGCATCATTCTTTATATTACGGTGTTGTCCATCCTTATCAATCTTGCATTTGGAAGGTTGAAGAAGCACTTTCTGGTATGGAAGGAAGCTGTTCAAATTCATTAGAGGTTCAACATTAAAAATATTTTCAGGGGGTTAAAAGTAATGGCAAACAAGAAGAAGCAAAATTTCATTATTATCGGTTCTTTGGCGGTGGTTGTTGCCGCCGGGATCGGAATTGCAAGCTATTATGGAAGAACATCGGACTCGATTCAAGGTGCCGCTGGCTTAAACAATCTCAAGGATGCAAATTATAATGCGGCCTCCTCCGGCAAAAAGGTAATCACCCTTAAGACCGATACCAAATTGAATTGCTCCTCAACACCTTGGGTCATCGCCGAGAAAAAAGGATTTTTCGCTGAGGAAGGTCTTGAAATCAAATATACAGGTGAGTTGAAAACGGAGCAGAAGCTTCCGGCCATTCTGAACGGAACCAATGATATCGGCGGGACATTGCCTAATGCATTAGCTACTTATGTGGCGGGCGGAGCCAAGGTCAAGGCCGTTACTCTGGGCGAGGTGGACCCGCCGGATAGCGTAGATCCTAAATTCCGTCATATGCGGTATGTAACGAGTGAGAAATTTGCCGGAAAAACATTGAAAGAGTACGTTGAATCGAAGAAGGGAGCCAAAATCACGGTCAGCGGTACGGCTCCGAATTGCAGCACCTTTATTTTTAATGAGATTTTTAGAAATGCGGGCTTGGACCCTAGTCAAATTCAATATGTCGCCTTTGAGTCGGATACGGCTGCGATTCAAGCCGTTCAGCAGGGCAATCTGGATATCGCTGGCATTCATCCGCCTTTCTACAAGCTGGCCAATGATTCCAAGCTTACCCTGCTCGCCGACTCCCAAGATACAGGGCTGGGTGCTGCATCCGGCGCTTCCGTTTATTACTTTACCGACAAATTCATCCAGGAGAACCCGGAGGCTGTTCAACGCTTCGTAAATGCCATTAAGAAAGCTCAAGACTGGATTAATCACAATACGGACGAGTCCGTCAAGCTGACTGCCGAATATATCGGACAACCGGTAAATGCCACCCACTATTACTTTACCGACAAAGGTCTTCCAACCGACCTACTCCAGCCGTGGATTGATGATCTGGTACAGTCCGGCACGCTGAAGAAAGACCAAGTCAAGCTTGATGATATCGTCACTACGCAGTTCAGCAGCTAAAAAGTCCTAAGATAGAAACGGCTTCACCCTCCTGCTAAGGGAAGGTGAAGCCGTTTTTTGTCATGAGACAATCAGACGATGGTGACGACAAAAAGCGAATTTATTTAAAATATAACAATATAATCCATGGATAAACTAGTTATTTTCTACCTCTATAAGTAAAAAATAAGGTATTTTTATGAAAAAAATATAAAACATTAGCATTATTTACATAATAATATATCACTGGTACTCTTATATATGTAATTGATGAGCCCGAGTGAACAAACATCCCTAAAAGATTTTACATAATTAAAAATCTGCATTTCTATAAACATTCAAAAAGGAGATTCGAAATGCTAACTGAACCCTATACTTTGCCTCGTCACTGTAAAGTAATGCATAATGAAAATCGAACAGTACTTGGTAATAACAAAACCGGAGAATGGATAAAAATATCGGAACAGTGTTTCAACATCTTAAATCTGGGAATTGAGAATTCCTTAAGTCCAGCTCAACTTATAGATTGTTTAGAGGATGAGGAAGATAAGCTATATTTTGGAGAGCTATTTGAAAAGCTACATTCTATAGATCTTATTAAAGAAAATAACGAATCTTCTAATGCAGACCAATCGTTTAGTCATATTTATTTTGCCCTTACAAATAAGTGCAACTTACATTGTGCCCACTGTTGTTACAATGCGGAATTCACCTCTACACTTTCGCCTAAAGAAACCCTCACTACAATAGAAGTTATTCAGATCATAGATAAAATCCTTGCTTCAAAACCGGAAGTAATAACTTTTTCTGGCGGCGAACCAATGTTAAGAGATGATTTTTTTGAAATTTTAAAATATACATCACAAAACTTTAAAGGGAAAATCAATCTTGCTACGAATGCTACTTTCATAAACCAGAACAATGTTGAGGATCTAGTTAAATACGTGGGCAGTTTTGATATAAGTCTTGATGGAGTAGATGAAGAGTCATGCTCCCAGCTTCGTGGACGTGGTGTTTATGGAAAAGTATTGAACAGCATTGCACTTTTACAAGAGCAAGGTATAGAAAAGATATCACTGTCTATGGTTATTACAGATAAAAATAAGCACTTAGAAGGAGAATTCAGGGATTTAAATAAAAAGCTGGGTACACGAGTGGTAGTTAGACAATTTAATCCAATTGGAAGAGGGAAGAATCTCATTAAGAACTCAGTACATAAAGAAAAAACCATTGAAAGGCAACTTTCCAACGAAAAGGTAAAACAAATTGCTGACCAACTGAAAATGTGTACCTGTGGCGCTGGAGGAAAAACATTGCTAGTAGATTATGACGGTTCTATTTATCCTTGTGGACTTCTAATATCAAGTGAACATAAACTTGCGCAAATTAAGGAATTAGATCATTTGAATCGTTTGCATGAGGATGCAACAAGAGAAACAAACACAGGATTTCAGTCATTAATCAATCTTCAGCCTGATTATTATCATAAGTGCAAGGACTGTTCGGTTAATCTTTTTTGCTGGCATTGTCTTCAAGAGACTGAAATGTATGCAGCAAATGATGAGTTGTTCGAAGAGCGGTGTGTGGTTCAGAAGAAATTTCTTAATCGAATCATCTGGGACATAGAAGAGGTGAATGTATAATTGCTTGCAAATATTTGGGTTACCAGCAGTTGTAATCTTGCTTGTACTTATTGTTATGAAGGTAATAATAAGGCTAACCATCGGATGAATAAACAAATTGCAGAAGAAACGATTCAATATGTAATCCATCATTTTTCTGGGTTGCAGGATGCGGATAACAACTTAGTAATTAATTATCATGGAGGAGAACCGCTGTTAGAATTTGAAACCATTCGCTGGTTTACAGAGGAATTCAAGAATCATTTTAGGAACAGCAATTGCAAAGTTAGTTTTGGCACCACTACGAACGCGACTTTGCTGGATGAGGAAAAAATGGATTATCTAAGCGAACACTTCAACTATTCAATTTCGGTAAGTATTGATGGTACTCCTGAAACACATGATGAAAATCGAAAGATGTTAGGTGGCCGTGGAACTTACAGTGAAATAATAGATGTAATTCCAATATTTATTAAAAAAAGACCCGATCTTCGAGCAAGGATGACGTTTAATTCTAAATCCGTTAATAAATTGTATGAGAATATAAAACATGTTATGGAATTGGGTTTCAACACAATTGTTCCTATTCCGGACTATTTTGATTCAAACTGGGACAAGGAGCATATGCAGGTCCTATATGAACAGTTAGATCTTACAGCAGCGCTGTATAGGAAAGCCAAACAAAAAAATGAAAGTGTGCTTATTGGAATGGTGGATGGATATCAGCGTAAAGAAATGGGCGAGTGCGATGGAGGAAAAACGACTATCAACATTGATCCTTCCGGGAACTTGTTTCCCTGTACTTATCTCGTAGGACAGCCAGATTATATAATCGGCGATGTGAGATTGGGCATAGATGATGGAAAGCTAAGAGAATTTCATGTTCCTTCCAGCATAGACAATGAAGTTTGCTCTGGTTGTACTCACTATAAAGGGTGTATGGGAGGACGATGTAAAGCTATTAATAAGCAGCTGACTGGAGATTACTTCGTACCTTCTGCTGTACTATGTGTGATAGAAAATGTACAGCATAAAATTAATCGCTGCTACTATTCAACTGTAAATTAGGTGGTTAGAGTGAAGACCAAATATTGAAGACCAAAACTAAATCAAAAAAAGGAGGTGATAACAATGTTGAAGATCGAAAAAATCACAGATAAGACGGAAGAATTGGATGTAAATGGACAAGGTTGCCTTGACGATTGTTTACATTATTCCGGTTATAGCAGTTCATCCGGAGGTTGTCAAGCTTATTACGATGCTTATGTGACAAATTTTTGGTAAAAATTTATTGAATTTATTAAAGGAAAGTAAATCTAAAATTGAGGAGTGGTATGAATGTTGAAAATCGAAAAAATCACGGATAAGACGGAAGAATTGGACGTAAATGGACAAGGTTGCGGTAATGATTGTGTAAGATATTATGGATATGGCAGTCTTACCGCCGGTTGTACTGCTGTAATTGATGCTTATCTCACACCTGCTTGGTAAAAAATTATTTAAATTTATAAGTTTATAAAATATTTGGTCTTTAACTCTCCATATATATTCAAAATACCGGCTTGCGAAAGCCGGTATTTTTCTAAAAATTTAAAAATCAGGTGTAGATATGAATAATAGTAAATTTAGTAATAAAACCAATTCAGTTGTAGCTATAGTAGATAGCGGAATTTGCACGTCTAATGAAGCTTTTGCTTCTAATATTATTGGGGGAATAAACTTTAACACCGATAGTGAGTCGGATGAATGTTATACGGATAGGAACGGACATGGCACTTTATGTGCATCTGTAATTAAACGCATAGTGCCTGATGCTAAGATCTATGTTGTGAAGATTTTAAATGAGAATGCAGCGACCCATTCAAAAATATTGATCAAAGCATTACGGCACTTGTTAACTCAAAATGTGCGAGTGATTAATTTGAGTATCGCAACCACAAATATAAAATATGTGGATGAACTCCGCGAAATATGTAAACTACTCCAGGATCAGGGGAAAATATTGATTTGTTCTTTGCAGAATAGGAGAATGTCCAGCTTTCCTGCCGATTTCGATACGGTAATCGGTGTAAGAGGCGCAGCCTTTGAAGCTCCTGATGATTATTGGTTGAATTTCAAATATAGGATTAACTGTATTGCTAACGCAACCCCCATTCTTGTACAAGGGTTAAATGGAAAGTGGGAGATGTTTGGCGGGAATAGTAAAGCTACTGCAGTATTTAGCGGAGTAGTACTAAAGAAGCTTGCTCTCGAACCATATCTCCAGAATGATCAATTGTTTAATCGGCTTGAAGGATCGGCTATGAGATCAGCTTGGGAAGAAGAGAGTGACAAGAATCTCATGGACTTTAAAGAAAGAGATCTAATCTCGCCTCATTTTACATATCCAGATAATGTAACCGAAAGAATGAAAAACATTTTAGCAGAGACGTTGGAGTTAAGCGAAGAGTTAAAGCCACTTTTGTATCAATATAAATTGTTTCATCCTGACTTTGAATTAACACCGCAGAAATGTCTATTGATTTTAAAAGAAATTGAAGCACAATTTGGTGTTCATCTTTGTTATGAAGAAATGACCTATTACAATTTTCAATCCATTTACTCTCTACTAGACTTTGTTTATGGGAGTTGAATGAAAATGAATAGAAATTCCAGCAGAACTAACATGTTGAGACTGCTTAAAGTTATTTTCAGTTATAAAAGACTTCATTTTATTGCCTCTTTGTTTATGATTGGGAATTCAGTTTCTTTGCTTGTTTTGCCCTTTTTAACAATGAGAATTATAGATTCAGCTATTCAAGAACACAATGTGGATCAATTGGTTCAATATATTATCCTATATTTATCAATCAGTATTGTGCAAGGCGGATGCAAGCTAATGTCTGATTATACCTATTCGATTATTGGCAAGAAGATTGTCTTCGATTTACGGTTGAAGATTGTGAAACATTTACAAAAGCTCACTGGGAAATTTCATGCGAACGCTAAAGCCGGTGAGATCATTGCTGTTATTAACAACGATACTTCGATGGTTGAAAATTTATCTACCTCCATGATTTTTTCGACAGTTTCTGAAATTTGTACGGCTATCGGAGTTTTTATCTATTTATTATATATGCAACCGGATCTCTTGCTGTTTACAATCTTACTTCAACCCATTCTGTTTGTTTCACAGCACTGGTTTAACAAGAAGATCGTGAGCATGAACAATGAATACCGTGATCTCTTTGGGCAGTTTATTGTTCATATTCAGGAATTAATTCCTTCCATAATCCCCATTGCAATTCTAAAAGGGCGTAAATACTTTTTAACTCGTTTTATCCAAACCGGAAAAAATATACTTAGAAAGGGCACTAAACTTGAGGTTTTATTTTCTGCGAATATGGTCGTAACAAGTCTTATCAGTTCTCTTACTACTGTCCTTATTTTGGGTTATGGAGGATTTAAAGTTATTGATGGAGCACTTACAATCGGTGGGCTAATTGCTTTTCTACAGTATTCCCAAAAATTATTAGGTCCTATTATACAAATGGTGCAAATCAATATGAAATATCAACAATCGGTAGTTTCAGTTGACCGGATATTTAATTTATTGGATGAACCGATTGATATTTCTCAAGATAATAGAGGCTATAGCGCCGATATCAAGGGTGATATTGAATTTAGAGATGTCAGCTTCTCCTATGATGGAAATAAGTCCGTACTTAACGGGTTAAATTTAGTATGCGGCAAAGGCAGTATAAATGCGCTTGTCGGAGAAAGCGGTTCAGGAAAAAGCACCCTGATTAATTTGTTAATGAGGTTCTGGGAAACAGATGAAGGAGAAATATTGTTGGATGGTGTCAACATTAAAGAATTCAATTTAGCTTATCTAAGAAAATCAATAACGGTAGTTTCGCAAGATGTGTTTCTATTTAATGATACAATCTATAACAATATTCTCCTGGATAAGACTGGGGTTACGGAACAACAGTTAATACAGGCTGCGAAGGCTGCTGATATATATGATTATATTAATCTCTTACCCGACGGTTTTCATACGGTAATAGGTGATCGCGGAGTAAAACTATCAGGGGGACAGAAACAAAGGATCGCGCTTGCCCGGGCTATTCTTCAAGATTCACCTATCCTTATTTTAGATGAAGCCACTTCTGCTTTGGATAACATCACAGAATCCTTAATCAATGAGAATTTAAGATTATTTCTTTCGAATAAAACCGTAATTATCATCGCTCACCGTCTATCCACCGTGGAGAATGCGGATCAGATTTTTGTTATGAGAGAAGGCCGGGTAATAGAGTGTGGTACACATGCCGAATTACTGCATTCAGGAGAATATTATTATAACTTATACAGTACAAATGTTGAGATGAAGCAAATTCATCAAACCCTGAGCTTGAGTGAAAGTTGAACTTCTTTGATGTTTAAGTGTATAATTTTCCCTATAAAGTAAAAAGGAGTGCTATTGAGATGCCATTAATCGAAACGAAGCAATTGGCCAAGAAATATGGTCAGGATGAAACGACGGTGCAGGCTCTATATCCGCTTGATCTTACGATTAACGAGAATGAATTTTTAGCTATTGTGGGACCGAGCGGGAGCGGGAAAAGCACTCTTTTACAGTTGCTTGGGGGCTTGGACACTCCTAGTTCCGGCAAGGTAACTATTGAGGGACAAGATTTATATGCAATGAATGAGAGGGAACGGTCGATTTTTCGCAGAAGAAACTTTGGATTTATCTTTCAGTCGTTTAATTTGATTCCGATCTTAACAGCCGAAGAGAATATTACTATGCCCTTGTTGCTGGATGGGAAAAAGCCGGATATGTCATACCTGCGCGACCTTTCACGTAAACTGGGCATTGAAGAACGATTGCACCATCTGCCGGGGCAGTTATCAGGGGGGCAGCAGCAGCGGGTTGCAATTGCCCGTGCACTTTCCGGGAAACCGAAGATTGTCTTTGCGGATGAGCCCACAGGTAATCTGGATACCCGTACCGGAGAAGAAGTACTTGATCTGCTGATTGAATCGGTGCGGGAATTCGGCAAGACGCTAATCGTAATCACACATGACCCCAAGGTAGCTGAGCGCGCTTCATCTGTATTAAATATAGTGGACGGCCGCATTATGGAAGGGGCAAGACAATGAACTCTTACCTGCAATTTGTTACGAAAAGCTTGTCCCGGCAAAAGATGATGGCTATTCTGGCGGGTGTAAGTATAATTCTGGCAACTACACTTCTTACGGCGTTGGGTTTGTCTTACTCCCTTATGAAGGACGCTATGATTCAGCAAGCTCAAGAAGTAGGAGGACACGATCATGCAGTGATTACTAATCTGGGTCGTTCGACCGCCGAACAAATACGGCATGAGCCACTAGTCAACAATGCTGGTTTAAGTCTTACTTTAGGAGCGTTCAAGCTTCCTGGCGGGGGAATAAATGTAACCATTGAAGGTTTTGATTCCGAAGTTCGTAGTATGCAAAATGTGCAGCTGCTAGAAGGGAGGTTCCCGACAAAAGAGAATGAAATTGCGCTTGAGCAGGCCGTTCTTAAGCAGATGGGAATTACCGGAGAGATTGGGCAGAAGATAACGCTAGATATCAGCTCCATCAAAGGTACCCCTGGCCCGGAGTTGAGACAGACAATTACGTTTACGCTCTCGGGAATTTTGAAGAATTCTATAGGTACAAATGCAAGTAATATTGGTTTAGGACTCGCTAGTCCGGATGCGGCAGTGAAATTGTTGCCGGCAGACTATCAAAAATATTCCATATTTATCAGAGTTGCCGATGGCCATAATCCCGAACAAGTCATTTCGGACATTGCCCGAAAGTATGAAATTAGTAAGAACCAAATTCTTTACAATGACATGTTGATGGCTGCGCAAGGCTATAATGGTGGTTCGATCCGCGATTCCAGCCTTGGCTGGATATTGACCGGCGGATTAGTGCTGCTGGCCGCATGTCTGGTCATCTATAATGTATTTCACATTTCCATGTTACGCCGAATTCCCCAGTTTGGCATGCTGCGGGCGATTGGAGCCGAACCGAGGCAAATACGTTCCCTTGTACTAGGAGAAGCGTTTCTTCTGTGTATCATTGCTATTCCGCTCGGAATGCTTGCAGGCGCCGGGTTTGCCGAGTGGCTATCGCAAATGATTGCCGGTTTGTTTAATCCGGATATGCTGGGGGTTTCCTCCGCCAAAGAAGCCCAAGAGGTGATAAGAAATTATCATTCCCTTTCCTATTGGCCGTTTGTACTAGCTGGCTGTATCAGTCTGACAGCCACATTGCTCTCCGTACTCGTTCCGTCACGCAGGGCTTCCCGTGTGTCGCCTACGGTAGCCATAACCGGTCGTGCCGCCGTTTCAATTCCTGTTCGCCGCAAGAGAACTGCCCATAATGTTGCACGAATTCGCCATTTCGTCAGCTATATGGCACGGCTGAATCTTAAGCGAAATCCGGGCCGGACCTTTACAACCATGCTGTCTTTATTTATGGGTATTGTCGTTTTTGTATCCATCCATTCTTTTTCCATGTCGCTAAGCGGCACTGCTAAGGCCGATCAGCTGCTTGAGGGAGATTACGACCTGTTTGTTAATCAGGATAATAAACAAGCAGGATTCTCTGAACAAGATATCACGTCTATTGAGGATCTTTCTGGGATCAAGGAGGTGCGAACAGCGCAGTACCAGAGAGCCGAAAAAGGCGATGTGCAGATAAAAGGGGCACCGGTATTATCGACGAATGAAGTATTTGGTTACAATCTGTCAATGCTGAGTAAATTAAAGGAATTCACGTTGCAAGGTCCATTTGATGAAGCAGCATTAAAACAGGGAACAGGGGTTATTGCGATTAATCCTATTAGTAGTATCGAAGAAATGCAACTACCATCACTTAAAGTGGGTGATAAAATATCCGTACATGGAAAAGAAGTGACGGTAGTTGGAGTGGCAGCACAGCATGCTTATCAGAGAACTTATGATTTGTTAGGATATGATGTTATCATGCCTTCGGCTGTTTACCGGGAGCTTTACGGCCGATCCGATGTTCAAGCGGTTCAACTTTTTGTCGATCCTCAAGCAGATCGTCATTCGATTGAGACCGTACTAGGTACGATCAAAGATAAAGTCCCATCCTCTACATTGGTTTCCCATGAAGAGGCTCAGGTTCAGGTTGCAAATACCAAACGTCAAATGAATATCCTTGCCTGGGAATTTATCGGTTTTGTCGGACTCATCGGAGCATTGAATATTTTTAATACAAATTACACCAATATTCATACCCGTACCGTGGAATTTGGAACCATGCAGGCGATTGGAATGGAGAAAAGGCAATTGTTCAGTATGATTATATGGGAAGGATTGCTATATGGATTGGTGGCGGCACTAATCGGAGTAGTCGCCGGCAGTGGAATCTCATACTTCTTACACTCAATAAATGGCGATTTGGCTTCTTGGCGGTTGCCGTTGGTTGAAATCGTTTGGTCCTTTATTGGTGCTATTGCCATCTGCTTAGTCTCTACCTCGTTGCCTTTAAGAAAAGTAAATCGAATGTCGAGTATAGATAACTTGAGGGCAATTGATTAGATTTTACGTTAAAAAGATGAAGTTAAACCGTCTCCGCCGTCCTCTACATGAGGGCGGTTTATCTTTTTGTTAGAAAAAGGGTATTGCAATTTCTATAATACCGAGTATAATACTTGGTATAAAGAAAGCGAGGAGAGATAGAAATGTCTGTCGATGATTATCTGGACCTGTATAATTATGCTAAGCAATTAGGCGATGCCCAGTGGCAGGCCGATTTGCTGACTTCCTTGAAGAATTACAAGAGCATGACAGAAGCGGAAATCCGTGAACAGAGGGTTAGAGAGATGTGGACCCGTTTTGACAATATTAACGCGAATTTGCTGGAATTGTTCGACAAGCTGCGGACCGGCGGGGACGATAATCAGGCAAGAGCCTGGAGAGAGCGGGTCTGGGAGCTGAAGCTGGAGAGAATCTCTTTGGCAAAAGAACTTCAGGACAAGTACATCCATTTGCGTCACTAAACCATAGATAAAGCCTAAAAAGGGCATAAAAAATGGCATGCAGTTGTCTGCTCTGCCAAGACCGGATTTAATTTTGAACAATTACTTGGACATTGGCATGCATTCACGCATCATCGTCATGCACATTGTCATCATTTCATCACAGTCTTGCATTTTCTTCATCATCATTTCCATGTCCATGGACTCCATATCCATACCAGACATTTTTTCCATGCACATTTTCATGCTGTTCATCTTGGCCATCATGTCTTCCATACACATCGTCATCATCATTTCCATACACATGCTTTCCATAATAATTCCGCCTCTCTATTAAAATAGTGTTATTGACTCTTTAAAAATACTATATTTTTTTTGCTTTTTCAATGGAATAGCAGGGGTATCGCCATAAATTTAATCTATAATATGTCATACTTATGTATATTCCTACCATTTACATGTCATTAATCCGAATACTTCGACAGTCCTTTCGAGCAAGAAAGGGCTGTATTTTTGCGTAGATGGAATGATTTTGCATGAAAAAAGCGCCTTATTCATTTCCCTGAAAGGGAACGGATAAAGCGCTTAGAAGTCGGGCAGTTCACATGGTGGACTCAAGCTCGACCCATTCCGTGGACCAACTGCCGATCTCTTTTAAAATAGGTGCCAATGCCTTGCCTTTCGCAGTCAGCGAATACTCGATCCGTACCGGAATGTCGGGGTATACCGTCCTTTGGATAATGCCCGCGTTCTCCATTTCCTTCAACCGGTCGGAGAGCACCTTACCGCTGAGATTGGACAGGCAGCTTTCAATTTCACCAAACCGGCGCGGACCGGAGATCAATACAAATACGATTAGTGCGACCCAACGCTTGCTGAGCAGATCGACCGCTTTTTCAAAGCGGGGACACATAACAAAATCCTTCAATTGCATCACCTCACATTCATTATAACATAAACTTACAAATAGTAATTATAAATATTTATTTATATATTATAACTTGACGAATATATATTACAATGATAAACTTACTTACAAATAGTTACTTAACATTTATTAACCCGACTACTCTGCTGTGAACGGCGATTGGGATGAAATACGAAATTAAGGATGGTGCGCTCATGATCAAGCCCGAGGTTGTTTCCATACTGAAAAATAAAATTCAAATCATTGAACGAAGCGACTCCGCCAATATTCTGGTTGGGCCGATCACGCTGCCGGTTAATTTAAATGGGGAAACCGTTACGTTTAAGTGGTACAGCTGGCTCCATGTTACCGATGAAGAACGGACCGAGCTCATGGGGGAAGAGATGACGGAGAAGCTGATCGGCCGCCTGGCCGGAATGAAGCTCGCCGACAGCCAGCAGTCCAGCGTCCTGGTGTACGGGGATTTTGAAAATGACGATACGGCGCTGATTCGGATGCACAGCATCTGCCATACGGGCGATATTTTTGGCAGCAAACGCTGCGACTGCGGCTTCCAGCTTCACCAATCGATGAAGATGATCGTGGAGAACGGCTCCGGCGCTCTATTTTATCTGGCCAATCATGAGGGACGAGGCATCGGGCTGTTCAGCAAGGCTATGGCTTACCTTCTGCAGGAAGAAGGCTACGATACCGTGGAAGCGAACTTGGAGATGGGCTTTGAGGATGATTCCAGAAGCTATGCGGACGCCATCAGTGTGCTTCAGCGCCTTCGCAGCAAGCCGGTCACACTGATCACGAACAATCCGAAGAAGCTGCTGGCGCTGAAAGCTGCCGGTATGAATGCGGTGAAGCGTGTGCCGCTATGGGGCGATGTCTCCGTCTTCAATGAGAAGTATTTGCGTACGAAAGTAACCCGGTCTGGCCATCTCGGAGCGCAGGACGGGGAAACACTGCCGGGAATTATGGCGAGGTAACAAGGAAAACGGCGTAAAGGGTGGTGCTTTTCAGCCCGTTCCTTTATAATGCTCTTGAGTAAACTTAAATGTTTAGCGAGGTATAATATGGCAGCGATTGATGTGCAGGATTTGCGAAAAACTTTTAAAGTGCAAAAAAACCGCGGAGGCCTCAAAGGGGCCTTCGTTGATTTGTTTAAGCGGGAATACAGCGAAGTGACCGCAGTCAAGGATATCTCGTTTCAAATCCCGGAGGGTGAAATTTGCGGATATATCGGCGAGAACGGAGCGGGGAAATCGACCACGATCAAAATGCTGACCGGTATTCTCGTCCCGACTTCCGGGCGGCTGACTGTCGGCGGCTATGTGCCGTATGAAGAGCGGGAGAAATTTGTTCGCAACATTGGCGTCGTGTTCGGCCAGCGCAGCCAGCTCTGGTGGGATATCGGCGTGATCGAATCGTTCGAGCTGCTTCGCAAGGTGTACCGTGTCGGAGAGGCTGATTATAAGAAAAGATTGGACGAGCTTGTAGAGAGACTTGAGCTTCAGGAGCTGCTGAACCGTCCTGTCCGCAAGCTCAGTCTTGGGCAGCGGATGCGCTGCGAACTGGTAGCGGCCCTGCTGCATAATCCGTCCATCGTATTCCTTGACGAGCCGACGATTGGGCTTGATATTGTCGTCAAGTCGGAAATCCGGTCTTTTCTCAAGGATATGAACCGTGAGCATGGCACGACCATTCTGCTTACAACCCATGACTTGCAGGACATTGAGGCGCTCTGTTCGCGGGTCATCATGCTCGATGACGGAAGGATTATTTATGACGGCGGGCTGGATGAACTGAAGGAGCGCTGGGGCACCGGCCGCGAGGTGGCCTTCCAGTTCGGAATCGCCACGAAGCTTGACCGTCTGGAACAGCTGACCTCAGGGATGCCCGTCAAATGGACAGCCGAGAACAACCTGGCCGCTACGGTGTGGATTCCGCTGGAGCTGAACGTGTCGGATGTGCTTGGGCGGGTGGTTGGACAAGCCGATATCACCGACATTAAGATTATCGAGACTAACACGGATGAGATCGTCCGTAGTATTTATCAATCCGGATCGGCGAATAAGACGGAAGAGGCGAAGCTGGCGCTATCTGGGGAAGGAGCCGGACATGTCTAATCGTACATCCGTTGCGGCGGCTTCGCCGGGAGGCGGATACCGGGGGGACGAGGGGGCTGAACGCGGGCAGCGCAGACTGCTGCTTGAGGCATACTTCGATTTCATCCGCATCCGCTTTTTGACCATGCTGGCGTACCGGCTGAATTATTATACGGGAATCTTAATCTACTCCCTCAATATCGGCGTCAATTATTTTACCTGGAAAGCGATATACGGGCAGGGAGAGTCGCTGGGCGGCTTTACGGCAGCGCAGATGACGACTTATGTGGCCGTATCATGGATGGCCAGGGCGTTCTACTTCAATAATCTCGATAGGGAAATCTCGACGGATATCCGTGACGGAAGCATTGCGATCCAGTTTATCAGGCCGTATAACTATGTATTTGCCAAAATGATGCAGGGTTTTGGAGAAGGAATGTTCCGTTTCCTGCTCTTCATGATCCCCGGCATGGCTCTTGCCATGCTGCTGTTCCCGGTGCAGCTTCCGCATGATCCGGCGGCGTGGGCCGGCTTTTTGGTCATGCTGTTCTTCAGCTTCCTGATCAATTCGCAGATTAACATCATTACGGGGCTGCTGGCCTTTTTCGTGGAGAATAACGAGGGACTGATGCGGATGAAGCGCGTCGTTGTCGATCTGTTCTCCGGCCTGATCATTCCAATCAGTCTGTTTCCGGGCTGGCTGTCCTCCATCTTAAAGCTGCTGCCGTTTCAGGCGATTACCTATCTGCCGGGCTCTGTCTTTACCGGGCGGGTGCAGGGCGTAGGGATTTGGAACGTGTTTGGCATTCAAATCATTTGGTTTGTGATTCTGCTGATTCCGCTGTTCTGGTTATACCGCGCGGCGCGGCAGCGTCTGTTCGTGCAGGGAGGCTGAGGAAGTGATGTATCATTTGGGACTGCTGTCCGAATATTTGAAAAATTACATGAAGACCCGGCTTACGTACCGCGCGGATTTTTGGGTAGAGGTTCTCTCGGATCTTCTGTTCCAGGTCACGAATCTGATCTTTATATTCGTTATCTTTATGCATACGACCAGCCTTGCCGGCTGGAGCCAGAACGAGGTAGTCTTTGTTTACGGCTTCTTTATGGTGCCTTGGGGCGTGTTTGCTTGTTTTGTAAATATGTGGAATTTCAGCGAGCGCTATATCGTTAAAGGGGAAATGGATCGCATTTTGACGCGTCCCGCCCATAATCTGTTTCAGATTTTTCTGGAAAATGTGGACCCTCCCTCGTTAATCGGCTCGCTGATCGGACTGCTTATTATGGCGGTCAGCGGCATGAATCTGGGGCTGCCGTTCGAGTGGTGGACGATTCCGGCGTTAATTGTGCTGACCATCAGCGCTACGGCCATTTATATGGGAATCTATACAACGCTGACGGCGCTGTCTTTCTTCTCGGACGCGCCTACCGGCATCATTCCGCTGATGTACAATATCCAGTCTTACGGCCGCTATCCGGTGACGATTTACAACCGGGCGATTCAGGTGCTGCTGACCTGGATTCTGCCGTTCGCCTTTGTCGGCGTCTATCCGGCGGGATTGTTCCTCCAGCGTGAAGAGATGACCCGGATGGCGCTGCTGACCCCGGTCATGGGGGCAATCTTCGTCAGCCTTGGCTTGTTCGTCTGGAGCCGGGGAGTGCGGAAATATAAAGGAGCGGGGTCTTGAACACCGCTGCCTGTTACTGGAAGAAGCTTCCGGCGAATGCCGGGAGCTTCTTCCAGTTATGCCATAAATACAAGCAGCAAGTTGCATATGGCAAAGACAAGTACCGCATAGTCACTGAACCTGAACCGGTAAATACGGATCGGTGTTCTTCCCTCATCGCCTTGATAGCAGCGGGATTCCATCGCTACCGCCAGATCCTTGGCGCGCAGAATGGACATCACGAACAGCGGCATCAGCATCGGGAGGACCCCGCCGAAGCGGGAGGCGATTCCGCCGCGATGAAAGCCGCCTCCCCGGGCAAGCTGCGCTTTGCGGATTTTATCAAACTCCTCAATGAGAATCGGAAGAAACCGCAGCGCGATGGAGAACATCATGACGGCTTCATGAACCGGCACGCGCCATTTTTTCAGCGGCTTTAGCAGAATTTCCAAGCCTTCCGCCAATGTAATAGGAGAGGTCGTCCGAACGAGCAGCGACAGCAGAAGAACAATGCCGGCAATCTGCTCGCACATCATCACTCCTCTCAGCGCTCCTTCAGAGGAATAGCGCAGCCAGCCCCACTCTATCATAATGTCACCCGGACCCGGAGTGAGTACAGCCTGGTAAATCATCGTCGAGAGAAAAAATATCGACAAAGAGAGCAGCGTGACGGCCAGCACCTTCCACGACAGCCGTGCAATGCCCCACATTGCGATCAGCAGCGCCAGTTGGGCTGTTTTCAGCGCGATATGATGCGTCAGCAGCAGGGCGGCTCCGAATAATAAAACGGCTACGATTTTCATACGCGGGTCCCAGCGCTCCAGCCAGGAATTTTTCTTCTGATACAACAAGAAGCCATTAACGGACATGAAGGATTCCCTCAATTTCTATACGACAAATTTTCGCGGCTCTTCAGGAAGCCGCTCACGGCTTCGGCCGCTTGAGATGGTGAGAGGAGTGTCCCCTCGTGAACTGCGCCGATCTCACGAAGTAGACGCGAGACAGTCAGAATCGGAGGTTCTTCCCATCCGAAGGCGTTTAATACCTGTGAGTCAGACAGCAGCCGGGAAGGTGGGCCGTCGGCAAGGAAGGCTCCTTCTTTTAGCGTCAGCAGGCGGGAGGCGTGGTCCAGGATTTCCTCCAGTTGGTGGCTGACCCATATGACAGTAATGCCCTCGTCCCTGTTCAGCGAATGCAGGAGGCTAAAGAGGGACGACCGCGACTGCAAATCCAGACCGGCTGTCGGCTCATCCAGAATCAGCACTTCCGGCTCTAGCACAACGACTCCAGCTATTGCCACTCGCCGTTTCTCACCGCCGCTGAGCTCGAAAGGACTACGGTCCTTGAATGCTTCGTAATCCAGTTCAACCGCTGCCATAGCTTTGCGTACTTTTTCCACCTGAACTTCAGGAGGAAGCTTTCGGTGACGCAGCCCGAACGCAATATCATCAAAGACTGTAGCCGCGAACAACTGATGCTCCGGGTATTGAAAAATAAAGCCGATCCGGTCGAACAGCTCCGGCCGACGATTGAGATGAGGATCGGTGCCGTCAAGCAGAATCGCTCCAGCCGAAGGGGCGATAAAGCCTTTCAGCAGCTGCAGGAACGTTGATTTGCCCGATCCGGACTTTCCGGCAATGGCCAGCATTTCTCCGCTTTCCACAGTCAGGCTAAGATCTTGAAGTACCCATGGACCGATAGGGGTCTTGTTTCTGCGCCCCTTCACATAGGTGAAACTAACATTGTTTAATCGGATTTGCATAATAAACCTCGCAATTCTTCCCCGTTCAGCTTCGCGGATGCGGGAATGCCGTAACCCCGAAGCTTTATCGCCAATTGCCTGTAATACGGCAGCTCCAAACCGCATTTTTTGAGGAGAGCAGAATCCAGTTCCAGTTGGGCCGGAGTCCCGGCAGCCGCGATCTTACCGTCTTGAAAAAGAAACCAGCGATCCGCTTCCATCACTTCTTCTAGATGATGAGTAATGTAAATTAAGGTTACAGGATATTCCTTCCGGACCTTGTTCAGCGTCTCGAAGAACTGACGCCGTGCCACGGGATCAAGCATGGAAGTGGCCTCATCGAGAATGAGACAGCGGGGGGAGAGCGCCAGAACCGCAGCCAGGGCCAGCTTCTGCTTTTCTCCTCCCGACAGATGGGTTACGGGACGGTCTTCATCGGCATCCAGTCCCACTAGCTCTATGGCCCAGGCGATCCGCCGGGCGATATCCTCCTGCGGCCAGCCGATATTGGACAGACCGAACGCAATATCTTCACCCACGGTAATTCCAACCTGCTGATTCTCGGGATTCTGGAATACAATTTGCACGGCCCGGCGAATGTTCTGAAGATCGTTCCGGTTTGTAGTCATGCGGCCTAGGGCAAGAACGGTTCCCTGGGTTGGAAGCTCAATACCGTTAAGCAGACGGGACAACGACGATTTACCGGACCCGTTGCGTCCCAGGAAAGCTACAAATTCCCCGGGCTCAATAGCAAGGGAGATGTTGGATAATGCCGGTCTATGGCTGGCGTCTGCTTCAGATTCGGCTGGCTCATAATAATAAAAAGTAACGCCTCGAATGTCGATCATGTCTGATTGCCGCCTTGTTTTCCCTTTATGCCAGCGGAGTTCTTATGTAGAGGTTCCCGCTGTCCTGCTGCGACCGGACCGAATACGCTGTTATCATGATCCGGATCAAAGATTCCGTCCGCCGTATTAGGAATTTGCCAGAAAAAATCGATGTTTACGCCGGTTTCCGCCGCGAGCTCCAGAAAGTCACGCATGAACACGCCTTTTCCGGGATCGCAGGAGGGGCTGCCGGAAATGCCGAGGCCTCCGACGATAGTGTAACCATGATCCTGATACACTTTCAGCTGCTCAACTGCTGGCTGTAAAATTCGGCGGTTGTGGGCGTGAAACTCCGGGGTATCGTATTCTTCCACGGTCATCGGAGGCCGCTCCGGACCGAGAAAGGTGAATTCGGGACAAGGCAGCTGAAAGATGCCATATCCCTGCTCGTAGGTCCAATCGACTGCCGCTTTCATTATGCCGGGACTACGAGCTTCGCCTTTCACAACGGCATTTTGGTTAATGACGCAATGGGAGGCAACAATTAATCGTTTGCTACGCAACATGGGTATTCCGTTTCTTGTAGCTGCGATGGTTTATTAAGGATTGCGGCAAGTTTTTCACAATATAGTAGACCAGAAGGGCCGACAGGATTTTGTCAATAAGATTTTCTCCAAGGCGGGGAAGGAATGCAGCGGCAAATAGGCTCGTCCCGGCCTGCTTCAGCCAGAGTACAGCCACGTCTTGAACGCCTCCGGTAAAGCCGCCGAACAAGCCGACCGCAATAATGGTGCCGACGATCGGGCACAGGATACCAAGCACAATGCCGGAGATTAGAGCGGAAGAGAAGCGGTAACCGTTCTTACGGGCCGAATAACCGACGACCAAACCGACGATCACATTAACAAGGGCGAAGGGAATGGCGGTGTAACCGGATGTAACACCGAGCACCAGATTCGTCAGGAGGCCGACCAAAGCGCCCCAGAGAGGTCCGAATACAGCTGCGATGAAGATGGTGCCTACTGTGTCCAGAAACAGGAAAGGAATTTTCAGATTGCTTACGACTGTGCCTGCAACCACATTAATGGCGACGGCCAGCGCCCCAAGCGTAATGACTAGTGTTTTTTGATTCATCGTATACCTCCTAAATTTTATGATTTATTTATTCCGATAAACCAATCGGATAAATAGGAATAGCTTTTATTGTATGAGGATTCTTCAATATGTCAATGGAATTATATTCAATTTTAATAGATAAAATGCAAAGGGTTGAATATTAAGAAGGCTGTACTCAGCTTATCGTGAATGCCATCTATTCTTTGTTAGGCTATTGTGATTGAAGCAGGACAGTGGTGATAATACGCGAGGGAGAAAGGGGTTAGGCCCGGCGTATGGGCTGCGAGGAATAGGATTGAGGAAGTTGATTAATGACATTAATAAATAAGATTAATCTCATTAATTAATCTGGCATTCGTCAGATAGAAAAGGGGTTAGAGTGTCGATAATTGACGGGAAATGAGGAATTTCATTAATCTGATTAATTAAAAATAACATTCTGAAACATCGCGCTAAACCCTATTCAATTCTTGGTATAATACATAGTATTGCTATGCATAGTAATAATAGGTATAATGATTGGTAAAGTTGTCCATTTGATGATGAAAGGAGGAGAGGGCGATTAAACTGAACAAGGAACTCATGAAAGGCAGCACCGGCACTATGCTGCTTACGCTGCTGAGCCGTCGGCCGCTGTATGGCTATGAGATGCTTAGGGAACTGGAACGCCGATCCGAAGGGGTATTTTCCCTCAAGGAAGGAACGCTCTATCCCATTCTGCACAGCATGGAAGCCGAAGGCTGGGTCGAAGCCTATTGGGAAGCCGTAAACGGCCGGAACCGGAAGTATTACCGGATAACGGACAAAGGAAGCAGGATATTAAACCAGAAGAAAACAGAGTGGGCCTTGTTCCGTAATGCCGTCGATTCCGTGATTGGGGAAGGAGGAGTATGAATGAAGGATTATAATGAGATGAGTCCTTATCTTAAACGAGTGTGCGCACAGGTAAGAGCGCGAGCCATACACCTGGAACTGCGGAGGGAACTTGGGAGCCATCTGATTGACCTGGCGAATGAAAGGGAGAGTCAAGGCTGGGAACGTGAGGAAGCCGTCCAGTGGGCGATGCAGCAGATGGGCGATCCCGAAACCGTTGGAAAGAGCCTTAATCGTATACATAGACCGAGAATCAATTGGGGATTGCTGGCGGGAGCTCTGTTGTTTGCGGGCAGCGGAATTATTGGGATGTTCTCTTTGAGCGGTTCCTCATACGCGGGTACCCAAATGAATACGGCCCTTCCCCAGTTTGGGGAAAAGCATCTTGGATATGTATGCATGGCGGTGATCCTGATGTTGATCCTGTCACTAGTGGACTATCGTAAGCTGAGAAGCCTGTCTTGGCCGCTTTACTTCCTGACATTGGCGGGTATGCTGGCTGTCCAATTCAGCGGGAATATGGTAAACGGGATTAACCGATGGTTAGTTCTCCCCTTACATTTCGCTATCGATGTGATGGGCTGGAATCCTTATCTGCTCATCATCGCTCTGGCAGGTATCTGGGTGGGCAGCGGAATTCAAAAGACAGGCGGAAAGCTCCCAATCAATGGGTGGCGGGCGATTCCGCTGATTGGAGTACCTTGTCTGATTTATTTGCAGGGGCCTGTCCTGCCAGAGATGCTTCTTTTTGCAGGAGTGTCCCTTATTCTGTTCGCCTGGTTATCCGGCAAATGGTTAAGAGTTGTTCTCTTGGCTGCGTTAGCGACCGCGGCGGGTTTACTGGCTGCATTTAATACGGATTATTATTTCGATAGGATCTCCGCTGCGCTAAATCCGACAATGTTCGCCGACGGCGCAGGATATACCCAGATCAAGCTGATCGAGGCTATCGCTTCCGCTGGATGGTGGGGTCACGGCTTTGGAGCGGCCAATGAACAGCTGCCTTACCTTTATTCCGATATGATTTTTCCGTATTTGATTTACACCTTTGGCTGGGCAGCAGGCTTCTTCCTTGCGGGGCTTATTCTTTGGTTTGTTATACGAACGATACAAGCTTGGTTCTCCGTGCATGACCTCTACGGTAAAACCTTAATTGCTGGCGTTGCGCTGATTCTTGCCTTTCAGCTTGTGTACGGGGTGCTCAAATTAAGCGGACACGCTCTCATCATCGACTTGCCGCTGCCATTTATCAGTTATGGCGGAAGCCATCTGCTGATCGAATACGGCGCGCTAGGGCTGCTGCTTAGCGTATATCGCAGAAAAGATCTTATTCCGGGCTCGTCCGCCTCACTCAGCAAGAAATTCTAGATATCCCGCATCGTTGAAGGAAATGCTACAATCATAAATATACACACCGGGAGGTCAACCAATGGGACGGGAAGTACAGTATGTGCCTTACGGCTATGAGCCGCAGGTTGAGAAACGCAGAGGGACGCTAATCTATTACGATTCCTTTGAGCATACGACCGATGAGGAGCTTAGAGCGGCGGCCCAGGCGGCGCTGGACAAAAACTTCAGTAAGCTAGTGCTCTATCCGCTGCATGAGGAAACGGTGCGCAGAATGTCCAAGGAGCCCGCCAGCTCATATTATAAAAGGGAAGACCGTCTCCACGAGTGGAAAAGGGAGCAGGGCGCTTCCTACATTACGGTGGAGAACCTGGAGGGCAAGCGGAAAAAGTATACGCCGATCGACTCGGCCCTGCGTCACTTAACCGAGCGTTATCCGGCGCCGCATTTTCTGTACCTTACTCTGGAGACGGCTAATCTGTTCGCCTCATTCTCCTCTTTCGAAGAATGGATTAAGAAGCTGCGCCTGCTCCTGCCGGAAGCGCCGCTCGCTCCACATCCCCGGCTTGAAAAGTTCCGCCATCGCTGGTCGGTTGTTGGCGAAGAGAACGACAGGGAGTAATGACCGTCAGGCTATGGCTTGAGACGGATAACAGTGCCGTCGCTGCCCGCAGCTTCCCTAAAAAAACAAGGCAGCCTCAGCGGGGGCTGCCTTGTTTCCGTCTATAGGTGTACATTTTCCATTGATAATGGATGAAACAGCCAATGCAGAAGCCGAGTATGGCAACGAAAGCCGCGGCAGCTACAATAGCGGTGAAAATATACGCCGAGATTAAATAGCCGCCAAGATAGCTGATGAGCCCGGCGGCCAGGCAGAGTACGGCGATGGTCTGATTGAAGCTTTGCTGATCCTCATCTTCGAGAATATAGGCGGAACGGTCTTTCCTCAGAAACCGGGCAGAGAGGCGGATCACAGGATTGAAGTGAAAAATAAGGCCGAGCAGCCCGGCGGCCAGCGGAATGGCCAGAAACCAGTAAAAGCCGGTTAACCAGGTCAGAAGCACGGACAAAACAATGACGGATTGATTGACCCTGACGAGCGGTCTGGGAATCCCCTTTAACGTATCGGCCATAATACCCACCTCGAATATTGGAATAATTATATTATAGTATCTTCCAGGCTATTATGAAAGTGAAAGACATTGACTTTTAGTTTAAAATTATGATTTTATTGAGTAGATTGATTGTTATCATGAATTGAGTAAGGGGATCAATCTTTTGCTGGAAACTTCTTGTGTTAGAACTTATGTTCGGTTATACTTTAAGCGCGTACAAGACATAGAGAGAAGAATACATTAAGATACCAGGAGGAATTAAGAGTGGGAGAAACTATGCAGTCTACAGCTATAGACCTGGAAAAGATCAGGAAAATGCCGATCCTGATCGCGCTGCTCCTTAGCGGCTTTATCGGCATGTTTAGTGAAACGGCGCTTAACGTCGCGCTTAGCGTATTGATGGACGCACTGAATATTACGCCGGCCACGGCCCAGTGGCTGACTACGGCTTATTTGCTGACCCTGGGAATTCTTGTGCCTATCTCGGGCCTGCTGCTTCAGCGGTTCACGACGAGACAATTGTTTATTGCCTCTTTGGCTTTCTCCATCATTGGAACGTTTCTGGCTGCCGCATCGCCAAGCTTCGGCTCTTTGCTGATTGCCCGGGTGGTGCAGGCGATGGGAACGGCGCTGCTGCTGCCGCTGTTGTTCAATACGATTCTGGTGCTTATTCCGGCTGAAAAAAGAGGCGCGGCCATGGGCATGATCGGCCTAGTCATTATGGTGGCACCTGCCACCGGCCCGACCATTGCCGGTCTGCTTATTGAGAACCTGAGCTGGCATTGGATTTTCTGGCTGCCGCTGCCGTTTCTCGTAATCGCACTGATTTTTGGCATGATATATATGCAAAATATAACGGAGGTAACAAAGCCCGCGATCGATTGGTTCTCGATTCTGCTCTCCACCGTCGGCTTCGGCGGCGTCGTATTTGGCTTCAGCAGCGCAGGAGAAGCGGATGGCTGGAACAATCCCAAAGTGCTCATATCCATCGCCGTCGGAGTTGTGTCGCTGGTGCTGTTCGTATGGCGCCAGTTGACGATGAAGCAGCCGCTGATGGATTTGCGCGCGTTCAAGTATCCGATGTTTGTCGTTGGATTGCTGATGATTTTTATCTGTATGATGGTCATTCTGGCCGCCATGCTGATCCTTCCGCTGTATCTTCAGAATGGACAAGGGTTTAGTCCGTTCAAGGCCGGGCTTATGCTGCTTCCGGGGGGACTTATCAATGGCTTGATGTCGCCGCTAATGGGCAGGCTGTTCGATAAATTCGGGCCGAAGTGGCTTGTTATTCCGGGTCTGATTATTGTTGCAGCGACGCTGTGGCTCTTTGCGGACATTAACCCGGCTTCCTCGGTTGCGTTCACGATTGTGCTGCACAGCGCGCTGATGATCGGCGTATCGATGGTGTTCATGCCGGCGCAGACGAACGGTATTAACCAGCTCCCGCTTGAGCTGTATCCGCATGGCACAGCCATTATGAACACGCTCCAGCAGGTTGCCGGAGCTGTTGGCACGGCGCTTGCCATCAGCATCATGACGGCTGGCTCCAAAAGTTACCTGGAGAGCGTGGAGAATCCGCAGGACCCGGTTCATCTGATTCCAGCTTTTACTCAAGGGGTTCAGCACGCCTTTATCTTCGCTACGGCACTGACCATTATCGGTCTCGTCATCGCTTTCTTCCTGAAGCGTGTTGTCGTCCGCCATCCGCAGGAAGGCTCTATGCACTAAACGAAATCCCAACTGTTCTAAAGGCCCTCGGCGGAATGCCGGGGGTCTTTTCGCCGAAATGGGAGCTGTTCTAGAACGAACGTGAAAGCTTCTTGTCTGTTCAGCTGCAACAAATTGCGGCGTGTGCGCGTCTAGAGGGTAATACACAGCATAACAACTAAGAAAGAAGGATGAACATGAAGACTCTACTTGCAACATCCGCAAAAATAAAAAGAGGGGCGCTGCTCGGTCTGGCGATCGCTTTGGGCTCCGGGGTAGGCGCAGCGGCATTGGCCCCTTCCGTATCGGCAGCTTCGGCTGTAACCGCCGAACAAAGCTTAAGCGTATACAACCAATTCCAGAAATATTTGAAAAACTCGGTAAAGACGCCAACAAGCTTAATCCAGGCGCGTAATTATTTACTAAATAATATAAAAAGAGCCGATTCCTGGCGGGCAACCGTCATGGTGCTTCAGCTCGAAAATGCGCAAAAGGCGAGACTGAACGCTTTTTCCGAGAAGTTCTTTCCGGAGAAGGTACAGAAGGCAATTGACGCTGCTGTCCGCAAGAATGGGCTGCAAACGGGACTCACCTACAGCAGCTTGCTGAACACCATTAGAGATCCGGGCGTTCGCGCCATATTGACCGAATCTTACGGTTACGGCTATAAGCTGGAGACCAGTGAAGGCATGTACTACCCCGTAATGCATTACGAGGGGTTCAAATTCTTTAAGCCTTATATCGGGAAGGATATCGCCGCCTATATTGATCTGATGGCTGCCGATTCCAATAAGCCGGCCCTGAGCGATGCCGCCATTGTCATTACATGGGATGAGCTGATTAATCGGGCGCTTGCCCTGGAATCCTTTGTAAAACAGTACCCGAAGTCCAACCGCACCGCTGCGGTTAAAGACAAGCTCCAACTGATGGAGATGTTCGTCTTTTACGGCTCCAACAATACACCTGCCTATGAATATGGCACGAGCGGGCAACCAACTACCATCGATCCCAAGCTAAGACAAGCCTATGAAAAGGCGGTGCAGAACGGGACGGGGGACAGCAGAATTTTGAAGACGATCAAGAGTGTGCTGGGGCTTCTGGATGCGAGCGGCAACAGATGGAACGGGAATATCGAGAAATTTTTGCAGGAGTTTAAGCAGTTTGGATGAAAATGAGGATGTGCCGGGTGACCGGTGTGGATCGTAAGCTAACGAAAAGAAAGGCCTCACTCCCCACTGACCGGTGGAGAATGAGGCCTTTTGCCTTTTTATTAAAACCCTTTGTATTGTGGCTCTTCATTTTCCAGGTCCTGAACCCGGCTTTCCACTTGTTGTACGATTTGCTGAGTTTGCTGCGCGGCACTAGTGAACAGTGTTTTGGCTTGCTGATTTTGAGTGCTCAGTGCGAACTGTTCAAGGCTGGCTTGAGCGCTTTTCAGTGATGAAAGGCAAGTTTTTACATCGGAAGCTACAGTCATTGTTAATTCCTCCTGTGTTGGCGTAATGTATTGGCGTAATGTAATGAGCCGTTCACTAATATTTGCTCTTTAGGCAGCATTTATTCACCGGTCGGTGTTTTGTTAGGACAGAAACAGCAACGGGACATTTTCGCATAGTTTTGCAAGCCCCGAGAAATAATGAACTTGTTAAGAACACCAAGAAACAATGAGGAGGGCGCTCAAATGCCAACTTGGCTGGAGGTTATTTTTCGGACCATGTTCGCGGTGGTCGTACTTTTTCTGTTAACAAAGATGCTTGGCAAAAGACAGGTATCCCAGCTTTCTTTTTTCGAATATATTACGGGGATTACGCTTGGCAGTTTGGCAGCTTACGTCTCGATGGATACGGATAAGCACTGGCATCTGGGTATGATCGCGATTCTGGTATGGACCGTTATTTCTTTTGGAATCGAATTTCTGCAGCTCAAGAGCAAGAGAGCCAGAGACTTTATCGATTTTAAAGCGACTGTGCTGATCAAGGACGGCAAGATCCTCGAAGAGAATATGAAAAAAGAGCGTCTGACGACGGACGAGCTGCTGGAAATGCTGCGGGGAAAGGACGTATTCAAGGTGGCCGATGTGGAGTTTGCAATTATGGAGTCAAGCGGAGAGATCAATGTGCTGCTGACTCGCGAGAATCAACCGCTTACTGCGAAGCATCTGGGAATTAAGGTGGCTCCGGAAAAAGAAACCCAGGCTGTCATTATGGACGGAAAATTGATGCCTGAAGCGCTTGATATGATGGGGAAGACTCCAAAGTGGCTGCTGGATGAGCTTGAGAAGCAGGAGCTTAACTTGCAGGACATTTACTTGGGCCAAGTCGATGCCTACGGGGATCTGACTGTCGATTTGTATGCAGATAATGCTCAAGTCCCTCAGCCGCAGGAGAAGCCGGAGCTATACGCCCTGTTGAAAAAATGCGAAGCCGATTTGGAACTGTTCGGACTGTCCGCTAATAATAAGGACACCAAAAAGCTGTACGAGCAATGCTCGTCCCAGCTTCAGGGAGTGATTGACGAGCTTAAACCGCTGCTGACTACTTAAAGCACAAGACGCAGCAGCATCAGCGACACAATGCCCACTGTCACTATTCTGAATTTCGTTACTGACATCCATTGTTCCACCGCCATTCCAAGAGTCGCCGCTATAACTGTTGCCGCAATGACCCCGGCAGTGGGGGAGATCCATAGAGAAACGCCGACCGCTACTGCTGCGGCAGTCAGACCGACAATCGTATCGGTGCGAATTTTGCGCCGGCTCAGAATGACAGGACCAGCAGTCCGATGAACATGGCCGGCAGCGCATAATCAAGGCCAAGCCGCTCAGGGCTGGCAATCCACTGTCCAAGGAGGGCGCCGGCAATATTGGCGGCGCACCAGTTTACATAAGCCGTGATATTAAGCACGTGCATCCACTTTTCGCTGATTCTTAGTTCTTTTATATGGGTCAGCCTCTGCCCTGGTAATTGTAGCAATCCCGATTATATGATATATAAGCAATGATAGATAAAGATAAGGATAGGGATAGGAGTGAAGGGATGCCGCTAAGAAATAAAGCTCCCCGGTGGTATTATGGCTGGACTGTGGTATCGATCGTTTTTTTCGTATTGCTGGTATCGGCGGGCATTAGTTCGATTCCTAGCGTATTGATGCTGCAGTTTGAAAAAGAATTCGGCTGGAGCCGCTCTGCGGTGTCCGGCGCATTGTCGATCCGCATATTTCTGTACGGGTTGATGGGACCTTTCTCCGCTGCGCTGATGACCCGCTTTGGCGTTCGCCGCATCATGCTGCTGACGCTGGGTTTGCTGGCGGGCAGCTTAGCGTTAACATCGTTTATGACGGAGCTCTGGCAGTTCATCGCGCTTTGGGGTGTTGTCATAGGCCTGGCCACAGGGGCATTGGCTAACGTGCTGGGCGTTACGGTGGCAGGGCGCTGGTTCGTGAAGCACAGAGGGCTTGTTGTTGGCATTCTTACGGCCAGCGCGGCGACGGGGCAGCTGCTGTTCCTGCCTCTTCTGGCGAAGATCTCGGTTGGGCTCGGCTGGCGTTTTTCCATTTACACAACCATCGCGGTGTTGATCGTGCTGATTCCCATTGTGGCGGTTTGGATGAAAGATCATCCTTACAATGCCGGTGTTCCTCCGCTTGGAGAGACGGAGATCGTTCCGCCCGCACCGCTCTACGGCAATCTGTTTCTTGCTCCGCTGCTTGCGCTGAAGGATGCGGTGAAGAGCGGCACATTTTGGCAGCTGGCAGGCACTTTTTTCTTCTGCGGATTCTCGACCAACGGCCTTATCGGCACGCATCTGATTCCGGCCTGCGGCGACTTTGGCATCCCGGTTGTGACGGCTGCGGGGCTGCTCGCCCTGATGGGAATGTTCGATATGGTCGGTACGACGCTGTCGGGCTGGCTGTCCGACCGTTTTGACAGCAGATGGCTGCTGTTCTGGTATTATGGCCTTCGGGGATTGTCGCTTATCTTCCTGCCCTACGCATTGAACGGGGGTTATACGCTTCTGCTGGTATTTGCCGTATTCTACGGGCTGGACTGGATCGCAACCGTGCCGCCGACTGTCAAAATAACCGCTGATCATTTTGGCAGAGAGAAAGCGGGGATGGTATTCGGCTGGATTTTGGTCGCTCATCAGCTCGGCGCTTCAGCGGCCGCTTACGGCGCCGGCGTGATGAGACAATGGCTCGGCAGTTACACGGTTCCTTTCGTGACCGCAGGCTTTCTGTGCTTGTTCGCCTCGTTGCTGGCTATTAGAGTGATAAATATGCGTAAATCAGCTGCTGCCATTGAAGCCTGAGAAATCAGGCTTTTTTTGTCGTGTGATGTTGTTAACTGTTTTTTCCAGTCGAAAGAGAGAGAATGAAGAGAAGAATAATTGAATTTTATGGCAAAAGGAAGCGATACGGACATGATAGCCTGGCGGGAATCGTACGAAATTGGAGTAGAGAAAATCGATTGTCAGCACAGACAGCTGCTGGTCAAGCTGAACGAGTTCTTTGATGCCTGCTCGAATCAGCAAGGGCGCGAGAAGATCGAAGAGACACTCAAGTTTTTAAAGGACTACACCATTGAGCATTTCGGCAGTGAAGAGGAATTGATGAATGACATCCACTTCCCGGAATTAGCTGAGCATCAGAAGGAGCATGCCGATTTCGTCAAGACGGTTCTTGAGCTGGAAGAAGCAATCCAGACCAAAGGTGTCTCCGTTCTGACTACCATCAAGCTGAACCGCACTTTGACGGACTGGCTGATTACCCACATTAACAAATGCGACAAGCTGATTGGGGATTACATGGCCGAACAGCGTGCGAAAGCGTAGTATCTGGTACATAGCAACATAGCAAGCGGTTTTTTAAAAAAGCGGCAGCCGGGGCGGCGATTGCGTCCTGAACTGCCGTTTTTCTTATACTGAGGTCAGCCGGAAACTTCCGGTTGGCTTATTTTTTTACAAATGCAACCCAAATCTCTTTAATTCAATAAAAATCCCCTCAAGCCGTTTCCCTTTCTCCGTTAACGTATATTCTACACGCGGAGGAACCTCCGGATATACCGTTCTTTCCAGTACCCCATGGTCCTCCAATTCTTTAAGACGAAGCGACAGTGTCTTCGGACTAATTCCATCCATGGATCTCAGCAGGTCGCTGAAACGCATCGTTCCTTCGATAAGCAGATCCCGAATAATTAAAAAGGTCCATTTCGTCCCAATGACATCCAGCGTTTTGGCAATGGGGCAAGGCTCGCCCGGTGTTCCTTTGGTCAGAACGATCGGTTCGACTTTACTCATCGAAGCATCCTCCCAAAAATATTTTTGACTTGATATAGCTTATCATACCACAATAATATCCTTTCGGAAACTATATGAATTAAATATCACTACTTCCATAAATGAATTTACTGCATATATAATATCGTTGTGATCAGATCTACCAATAAGGAGATGGAGACAATGAAAAATATACTTATCATTAACGGTCACCAAAAATATGGTTCAGCAGAGGGGAAATTGAACCAAACCCTGGTGGATAGCATGGTGAGTTATTTAAGTGAACAGAATCAAGTGCAAACCACAACGATTCAAAACGGATACAACATCCTAGAAGAGCATAAGAAATTTCTTTGGGCGGATGTAGTCATTTACCAAACTCCGATCTACTGGTTCAGTGTTCCCGGGCTGCTCAAGACGTATATGGATGAAGTTTATGAATACGGCGTATTTTTCAAGGGTGCGGATGAATATGGAAAAGGCGGGCTGTTAACCGGCAAGAAATATATGTTCTCGACAACCTGGAATGCCCCGGAAAAAGCATTTAACGATCCGGCGCAGTTCTTTAAAGGGGAGAGCTTGGAAGGAGCGCTCGCTCATTTGCACCGTGTGCAGGAATTTCTCGGCATGCAGCCTTTGAAGAGCTTCGCTTGCTACGATGTCATCAAAAATCCGAAGCTGGACAAATTCGTATCCGAACTGGGTGCGCATTTAAATGAAGTGCTGAATTACTAATATATCCCATAAAATAGGAGGAATTCTCATGCTGCAAAATCAAAAAATCGTAATTATCGGCGGAAGCTCCGGCATTGGCCTGGAAACCGCTAAACAAGCAATTGCTCTTGGAGCAGAAGTGATCATTGCCAGCCGCTCGGAAGACAAACTGCAGAAGGCGAAAGAGCAACTGGGAGCCAAGGCTGCGGCTTATACGTTGGATACGACGGATGAACAGCAGGTACAAGCTTTTTTTGAAAAAATCGGGACGTTCGATCATCTTGTCGTTAGCGCGGCGGAAACATCCGGCGGGTCCTTCCTTCACACGGATACGGCGCAAGCCCGTCAGTTGTTCGAGAACAAATTTTGGGGTCAATACTATGCCGCTAAATACGGGGCGCCGAACATTGCAGCGAACGGTTCAATTACCTTATTCTCTGGCGTAGTCGCCTATAAATCGATGGTTGGATCGTCTGTATTGGGCGCGGTTAACGCGGCGGTGTCGAGTCTTGGCCAAACCTTGGCTTTGGAACTTGCTCCAATCCGTGTGAATATCGTGTCGCCGGGTATTATCGATACGCCTTCACGCAGCAAAATGGCTGAAGACGCGCGCAATGATTTCTACACTGCGGTAGCAGGCAAACTCCCGGTTAAGCGGGTGGGCAAAGCGGAGGATGTCGCACAAAGCGTACTCTACCTGCTCCAAAATGGCTTTGTGACCGGAACCGTCCTTCACACGGAAGGCGGACATATTTTAACATAATTGCTTTGGCAGCAAGAACATGGAAGCCGTCTCTCTCTCCTGCGGGAAAGAGGAACGGCTTCCTTTTTTTGAACGTTTACAAACTGTGGAGTCACACGTAATATTGGGCACAAGTGCATTTAGTATTATAATAAAGAATGATATTCTATATATCCGCATAGAGAAATATGGTCAAAGGAGACATAGGAATGAAGAGAATAAGATTGATCCTTTCCATTGCTGGAGGCGTACTGCTGCTCGGCCTGGTCAATTTCTATATCGGCTACCATGCGTGGCTGCTTGTACGGAATTGGCTTCCCGGGATGAGCCAGACAGTGTTCTGGCCGGTCTTTTGGGTAATCGCTCTAGCATATATTATTTGCAGAACTCCCCTGCCGCCTGTTCTTAAGCCGCTCGCCAGATTTCTTAAGGTCATCGGCTCGTATTATCTGGCCCTGATGCAGTTTGCTATCATTCTATTGCCCGTGGCTGATTTGCTCTACTGGATTTTATCCCTTGCTGGCACCGATGTTTCCGGTTATATATCCGAAGCGGGCGCGGTAATTGTGGCGCTGCTGGCGGTATTTATCGTGTGGGGCTCCCGGAATGCGTGGAGCACGGTGCTGCGCGTTCACACGCTTGGGCTTCCCAAGCAGTTTGAGAGAGATCTAACGATCGCCGTCGCATCCGACCTTCATCTTGGCGACATTGTCGGCAACCGTCATTTGAAGAAAATGGTCAACCGGATGAATGCGATGCAGCCGGATATTGTTTTATTTGCGGGGGATGTGCTTGATGACAGCGTGGAGCCGTTCGTCCGCCACCGGATGAGCGAGCAGCTAGGCAAGCTGAAGGCCCGTTACGGCGTGTTCGCCGTGCTGGGCAATCATGAATATTATGGCGGGGATATCAAGAAATATACGGATCTAATGAACGAAGTTGGCATACGCGTGCTTCAGGACGAGGTAGCCGAGACCGCCGGAGTATACATTGTAGGCAGGAAGGACAAAGCGGCGGAGAGTATGGACAGCGAAGGCCGCAAGAGTGTCGCCTCCCTGCTGGAAGGTCTGGATTTGACGCGTCCCGTCATCATGATGGATCACCAGCCGACAGGATTTGAGGCCGCCGCCAAGGCCGGCGTTGACGTGCTTCTCTCCGGGCACACGCACCGGGGACAAATCGCGCCCATCCACTGGATTACAAGACGTCTGTTCGAGCTGGACTGGGGCTATCTGAATAAAGAGAATCTGCATGTCATTGTTTCTTCCGGATATGGAACCTGGGGTCCGCCGATCCGCCTGGCCAGCCGGTCGGAGATCATCGGCCTGTCGCTTAACACTAATTAATGGAGCGTACTAGGGCAACCATGCATATTTTTCCTTCCAGACCGAGACACTATTTAAGGTATCAAAGAATGGTTAAGGAGAGAATTGCCATGAGTCCCGACAAAAATTTGATCAACACGGTAAAAGATTTGGAGAAGACGGCGCCGACCTCCCATGAGGCTAATCAGATGGAGCAAGAGCAGATGGACCGGCGCAAGGAAATGCTTCGCAGAGACAAAGGCTACAAGGAGAATGAGCAAAGCTCCTACGAATAAGGCTAGACGGCGAACAAAATTAAGGCTGGAGCAAAATACAAATAGAGCAAGGCTTGCATGGCACCGGTATCCGGTGTCTTTTTTTTGCACATTCTGCTGCCAAGAGCGCAGGGTGTGCTTTTTTGACTTCGTTGAAGCCCAATTGCAGGAAAAAGAGGGGAATATCGTTGACAAAAATGGTTATATTGTATATATAATATATATACATTAATTACATTGCAGCGGAATGAGGTGAAGGATGAACATTATTTTATCCAACTCATCGGGAGAACCGATTTATGCGCAGATTGTAAGCCAGATCCGGCAGTTGATTTTACAGGGCGAGCTTACCGCAGGGGCCCCCCTGCCTTCGATCCGTCAATTGGCTAAGGATTTGCAGATCAGCGTCATTACGACAAAGCGTGCATACGAGGAATTAGAGCGGGAAGGTCTTGTCAATTCTCTAGTGGGGAAAGGCTCCTTTGTGTCCGGTATGAATCAGCAGTACATCCGTGAACAGCGATACCGGCTCTTGGAGGACAAGATGAAAGAAGTGTTGGAGGAGAGCAGACTGCTGGGGATCGGGTTTGCGGAAATGGTAGACATATTCAAGACGCTGGGCGAGGAGGAGCAAGAATGAGCAATGTGGTGGAAATTCGGGGAGTTTCGAAGTCTTTTGAACGGTTTGCGCTGAATCAGGTGCAGTTTGAGGTGAAAAAAGGGTTTATCACCGGATTGATCGGACCCAATGGCGCCGGGAAGAGTACGCTGATCAAGATTATGATGGATATGGTGCGTCCCAGCAGCGGGGAGGTACGAATCTTCGGCAGTATGCTTGCGGATAACCCAGGCCTCAAGGAACGCATCGGGTACGTCTCCGATGAGAACTATTTCTATGAGAATATGACGATCCGGAATATGAGAAAAATGATTGCTCCTTTTTATCAACATTGGGATGATGCAGCCTTTACCCGGTACCTGGACCTGTTTGAGCTGTCCGAAAAGTCCAAAGTCAAGGACCTGTCGAGAGGGATGAAGATGAAGTTCTCGCTGGCGGTGGCGCTGTCCCACGATGCGGACCTGCTGCTTATGGACGAACCGACCGCTGGGCTCGATCCTGTCTTCCGCAGGGAACTCTTGGATTTGCTCGGGGAGCAAATACTCGACGAGAACAAGTCGATCGTCTTCTCGACTCACAATACGACGGATCTCGACCGGATCGCGGACTATATCGTTTTCATGAACCGGGGGAAAGTCGTCTTCAACGACAATAAAGATAAAATACTGGAACGGTATGTGCTGGTCAAGGGCGGTCGCGAGCTGCTGGACAAGGATGTACTGAAGTATTTTGTCGGGGTCAGGGAAGGGGCTCACGGGTTCGAAGCCTTGGCGCCGGACCGGCGGGAAGCGGAAAGGGCGTTTCAGGGAAATGCGCTGCTCGAAGCGCCGACGCTGGAAGATATTATGTATTTCACTGTAAAAGGAGGCAAGGCTCATGTCTAATCTCGTTTCCTTGATCCGCAAGGATTTTATGCTATCCCGAAATTATCTGTTATTCTTGTTTGCCTATCTCATTTTTATGTCCATTATGAATACGGGAAGCGCGCCGTTCGGGTTGAGTCTGCTTGTAACAATGCCCGCTATGATGATGCTTCTTACCACCTGCCTGCAGGATGTCCGAAATGTGAATATCAGATTCTCGCTCAGTCTTCCGGTACACCGTAGAATGATCGTGGTCTCCAAATATGTATCGGTTCTGCCCTTTACCCTAATTGGCGTTGCATTTACTCTAGTAATGTCTCAGGTGTTGCCGCAGCTGGGATATGAAGGTCTGAATATAAGCTGGAGTGAAATGGGGGTCTCTATTTTACTGGTACCGCTGATCGCCTCGATCTACCTGCCTCTTTTCTACTGGCTAGGACCCAAGGGATCCCAATATGTAAATACCGTGTTTTTTATGATCGTTATCTTCGGCACAGCCAATTTGGGAGACATCATTAATGCGATACCGGGGCTGAAGACCTTTATTCTGGAGAGCGCGGCTCTGGGTCTCGAAAAATGGCTGGTCGGAGGCGCCGTCTACATCGTATTTATCGCGGCTTCTTACTTGATTTCTTTACGTCTGTTCTCCACCCGGGATTTGTAGTTTCCTGGTTGATCTCCATCCTGACGGTTAAATACGAAATAGCGGGGCAACTGTTGGGCCATATTAGGAGATGAAGGAGGAACGACAGATGAGTGTGAGAATATCCAAAGGAAAATACGACCGGCTGCTTAAGCTATCCGATGACCGGGGGCTGTTTGTGGCGACGGCGATTGATCAGCGGGGTTCACTTAGAAAATCGCTTGGGAGCGCGCTTGGAGGCGAAGCGGATGCACGGCATGTTGCGGAATTCAAAAGATTGGTATCCGAAGAGCTGACGCCATACTCCAGCGCCATTCTGCTCGACCCGGAGTACGGCTGGGATGCGGCGGCGGTCCGGCATAAAGATACCGGCCTGCTGATCGCTTATGAAGAAACCGGCTATGATGCCACGGAAAAAGGGCGGCTGCCGGATCTGCTGCCGGAATGGTCGGTGCGGCGTTACGCGGAAAAAGGCGCCGATGCCGTCAAAATTCTGATGTATTACGACCCGGACGACGACGAGAAGATCAACACGATTAAACATGCCTTTATTGAACGGGTCGGTGCGGAATGCGATTCCGTCGATATCCCGTTTTTCTTCGAGGCCGTCACTTACAGCGATACCCTCAAGGACTCCGCCAGCGCGGAATTTGCCAAAGCCAAGCCGGAAAAGGTGAAAAAATATATGCAGGAGTTCACCCAGCCGAAGTACAAAATCGACGTGCTGAAAGTGGAGGTTCCGATTAACCTGAAGTACGTGGCGGGCACCCGGGCCAACGCAGGCGACGAAGCCGTGTATTCGCGAGAAGAGGCGATAGCGCATTTCAAGGCTACGGCGGGTCTGACGAGCGTACCGTTCATTTATTTAAGTGCGGGCGTTACTAATGAAACGTTCATGGAGACGTTGGAGCTGGCCGGAGAAGCCGAAGTTCCTTTTTCCGGCGTGCTGTGCGGACGGGCAACCTGGCAGGATGGCGTCGAGATCTATGGGAAGCATGGAGCCGAAGCGCTGCGGGCGTGGCTGAAGGACGAAGGTGTGCGGCGAATGATCCGTCTGGGTGAAATTTTGTCCAAGGCCGCGACCCCCTGGTGGGATTTCTATGGCGGCAGGGACAAGATCGAGGTTGTGGAACGGGAAAAAACAGGAGTCTAACTTTGATAGTAAGGCGGCTTCACGGACGTTTTTCGTCTGTTGAGGCCGTTTTTTTATGGAATGGAACACACTCACACATTTTACAGGACTTGAAATCCGGTGTTGACTTCAAGTGCACTCGAAGGTGTATGATGAGAACGAAATAGAGTCCTGAAGCGGAAAGGAGGATACGCGGATGGCCTTAACCATCAAAGAAGCTGCCGAACAGACGGGTCTTACCGTCCATACCCTGAGGTATTATGAACAGGAAGGACTCTTGAGGGCGCTTAAACGGGATGAGCGGGGGAATCGGCTGTTTGAGCCGGAGGATCTGGACTGGCTGTATTTTATCCGCTGCTTGCGGGACACCGGAATGCCTGTGGCTAAGGTGAAGCATTTTGCCGAGCTGGCTTTCAAGGGCGACCACACCATGAGGGAACGTCTGCAAATTATGCAAGACCACCAGCGCTCGACGGAGCGGAAGGTGGAGGAAATGAAATCGTTCTTGGAGAAAATCACGCACAAGACGCTATGGTACGAAAATTTGGTCCGTGAAAGGGAACAAGCGGCGGAAAAAGTATGATCGCGCGGCATTATATGTGAAAAATATCACATCACATCATTAGGAGGAATTTATCCATGTTGTACCGCAAATATGGCAAGACAAACGAGATGGTCTCCGTTCTGGGCTTCGGCTGCATGCGGCTTCCCGTAATTGACGGCAACGCCCGCAATATCGACGATGACAAAGCGATCGCGATGCTGCGTTACGGTATCGACAACGGGATCAATTATGTGGACACCGCTTATCCGTATCATGGAGACGGCATGGGGGGACCCGGGGAGAGCGAGCCTTTTGTTGCCCGGGCGCTTAAGGATGGATACCGCGATAAAGTGAACATCGCCACCAAGCTGCCCAGCTGGCTGATCAAGACACGGGAGGATATGGACCGCTATCTGAACGAACAACTGGAGCGTCTGGAAACCGACCATATCGACTTCTATTTGGTGCATGCGCTCAACGCAGGAACCTGGAAGACTGTAAAAGAACTCGGCATCGGAGAGTTTCTCGATTCGGCGGTAAAAGACGGACGAATCCGTTATCCCGGCTTCTCCTTCCACGACGAACTGCCGGTGTTTAAAGAAATCGTCGATGCCTACGACTGGACCTTCTGTCAGGTGCAGTACAATTATCTGGACGAATACTTCCAAGCCGGAATCGAAGGTCTGGAATACGCCGCGGCCAAAGGCATCGGCATCGCCGTCATGGAACCGCTGCGGGGCGGCAGGCTGGTTCGCGATATTCCGGACGGAGTGCAGGCCGCCTTCGATAAGGCCGATATCAAGCGGACGCCTGCCGAATGGGCGCTGCGGTGGGTGTGGAACAACCCTGATGTGGCGGTCACCTTAAGCGGCATGAGTACCATGGAGCAGGTAGAAGAAAACCTGAAGATTGCAAACGAAGCGTATTCCGGTTCTTTAAGCAAGCAGGAACTGGATGTTGTGAATGAAGCGCGGAACGTTTTCCGCCAGACGAGAGTCAGTTGCACTGGCTGCGCCTACTGCATGCCTTGTCCGGCTGGAGTGAACATTCCGGGCAATTTCACCTATGTGAACGAGTATTATTTACTCGATAACGACTTCCAGAAGAAGATGCTGAAAGAAACCTATGCTGCCCGGATTTCCGAGAAAGAACGGGCATCACAATGTGTTGAATGCGGCACCTGCGAGGAGCATTGCCCGCAGAACCTGCCTATCATCGAAGAGCTGAAGCATGTGGCGGAGGTTTTTGCATAGCCCTTGAACAATAATGCATCGACATGCATATCCCAAATTAAATTGCTTGCAATATAACCTAGACAGAAGGAGAGTAAACCGGTGAACATTCTCTATTACGATTGTTTTGCGGGCATCAGCGGAGATATGAACCTGGGCGCGCTTCTTGATGCCGGAGTAGATGCCGATTACTTCCTTCGGGAGATCGCCAAGCTGAACCTGAACGGGGAGTTTGAAGTTACCATCGCCAAAGCGCTCAAAAAGGGAATTAGCGGCATCAAAGTAAATGTTCGGCTGACAGGAGATCATCTTGTTCCGCAGCAAGGGTCTGGACATACGCACGGACATGAACATAATCATGAACACGAACATAGCCATGAATACGAGCATGAACATGTTTACGGACACGAACATAACCATGCGCACGGACACGAGCCTGTACACGCGCACAATCACGCCCATGAGCAAACTCAAATCCAGGGGCAGAATCATCACCATGAGCAAGGCTATCCCCATAAGCATGACAGTAACCGCGATCACCCTCACGGCCATCATCACCGCAATATCGGGGATATCGAGCGGATCATCGGGGCCAGTTTACTGCCGGACCGGGTAAAGGAGCTCAGCATGAAAATCTTCATGCAGGTTGCCCTCGCGGAAGCAAAGGTTCACGGCAAGCCGCTGGAGGAGGTCCATTTTCATGAGGTGGGCGCGGTGGACTCCATTGTGGATATCGTTGGAGCCGCCATCTGCCTCGATTACCTTCAAGTGGACAAAATCCTGGCTTCTCCGGTTCAGGTGGGCGGCGGCTTTGTCCGCTGTGCGCACGGGCTGATTCCGGTGCCTGCGCCAGCGACCGTCGAGATTCTGAAAGGCATTCCGGTGAAGGCCGGTCTCGTCCCGTTCGAGACGACGACACCTACGGGAGCCGCGATTCTGGCCGCAGTCGTAGATGAATTTACCGACAAGCCCGATTTCGTGATGGAAGCGGTCGGTTATGGACTCGGCAACCGGGATCTGGAGATCCCTAACGTGCTAAGGGTTTACCTGGGCCGGATGGAGGAAAAGAAGGAGAGCGCCGCAGCCGGACCGATTTTGCTGGAAACGAACATTGACGATATGAACCCCGAGTTGTACGGCTACGTGGAGGAGCAGCTTTTTGCCCATGGCGCTTCCGATGTGTTCAAGACTCCCATCATTATGAAAAAAGGCCGCCCCGCCGTCAAGCTGAGCGTGCTCGTCGGCGCGAAGCGGGAGAAGGACGTGCTGGAGGTTATTTTCAAGGAGACGACTTCCCTCGGCGTACGCAAACTTCCGGTTGGCAAAGCCATGCTGGAGCGCAGCTTCGTCAAGCACAGCACCCGGTACGGCGAGGTGACGATCAAAAACTCCTATTATGAAGGAAAGCTTGTCAAATACAAGCCGGAATACGAAGACTGTAAAAGGCTGGCGCTGGCAAACGGCGTCCCGATCTCGAAGATTTACCGTGAAATATATACTGGTTATGAGGTGAAATTGAATGAATCACAACCCGAAATATGAGGCCCTCCTCGATTATTTGAAGCAGCTTGACCGGGTGGTGCTTGCTTTTTCCGGCGGGGTGGACAGCACCTTCCTGCTGCGGGCGGCCAAGGAAGCGCTAGGCGACCGGCTGAAGGCCGTCACGATTCTTTCCCCTTACATTCCCAAATGGGAAATCGAAGAGGCCAAGGAGCTTGTACGGGAGCTCGGCGTGGATTACGAGATTATCGAGGCTCCCTTAATTGACGAAATCAGATATAACCCTGATAACCGCTGCTACCTGTGCAAAACCGCAGTGTTCAGCATGATCAAGGAACTGGCCGGGAAGGGCGGGTACCGCTATGTTATCGACGGCACTAACTTTGACGACATCCATGACTACCGGCCGGGGCTGAAGGCGCTCGCCGAGCTCGGAGTCAAGAGCCCGCTGCTCGACTGTAAGCTGACCAAGGCGGAAATCCGCAGCCTGTCCCGGGAGCTGGGGCTGCCCACTTGGGACAAGCCGCCGTATGCCTGCCTGTTAACGCGTATCCCGTATGACAGTGAACTGCGCATAGAGGATTTCGAGAAGATCGAACGGGCGGAAAAATATTTGATGGACCTTGGCTTCCGCGCCATCCGGGTCCGCTGCCACGACGATCTGGCCCGCATCGAAGTGGACCGGAGCGACCGCAGTCGGCTGTTCGACGAGGAGCTTATGGACCGGATCTCAGAAAAGCTGAAGGAATTCGGCTTCCGCTATGTCTCCCTTGACCTGGCGGGTTACCGGACGGGCAGCCTGAACGCCGCAATCGGCATCACGGGGTGAAGCTGCATGGACAATGAAGCGCTTCGGAAGCTGCTTATCTCCGTACAAAATGGCGAGACCAAAGTGGAAGAAGCCCTGGAAGATCTTAAGGAGCTGCCTTTCAAAGACCTCGGCTTCGCGCTGATCGATAATCACCGGGAAGTCAGAACCGGCGCGCCGGAGGTCATCTACTGCGCCGGGAAGACGGTGGAACAGGTGCGGCAAATCGTCGAATACATGCTCACAAGAGACAACAACATTCTGGGCACCCGGGCAAGCGCTGAGATGTATGAAGCGGTAAAGGCCATCTGTCCCGAAGCGGAGTACAATCCGATCGGGCGAACGATCACCGTCCGCCGCAGACCGGTGGAGCTGACCGACAGTTACATCGCGATTGTCTCGGCGGGAACCTCCGATCTCCCGGTCGTTGAGGAAGCCGTCGAAACGGCTCTCATCCTCGGGAACCGTGTAGAGAAGATCACCGACGTGGGGGTTGCCGGGATTCACCGGCTGTTCGACAGGCTGGGCGTGATCCGGGGAGCCAAGGTCGTCGTGGTTGTCGCCGGGATGGAAGGCGCGCTGGCCAGCGTCATGGGCGGCCTCACCGACAAGCCCGTCATCGCCGTCCCGACGAGCATCGGCTACGGGGCCAATTTCGGCGGGCTGTCGGCGCTGCTGTCCATGCTGAACAGCTGCGCCAGCGGAGTCAGCGTGGTCAACATCGACAACGGCTACGGCGGCGCGTACTGCGCCAGCACGATCAACAAGCTTGCCGGCTCATAAGCCGAGTAAATGATAGGAAGGCCGGCAATTCCGAATGGAAGATGTCGGCCATAATCTTGCCAAGCACGGCTCCTTAGAGATTATCCGGGAGTCCGTGCTTTTTTTGCGTACTGGGGTACGCTCACACATTTTGCATTGACAAATGGATTAGTTGACGTTATGATGTGAGGAATTTTTAGACAAGGAGTGGAAAAAAAGGTGGCCTACTATTACCCGGAACCTTCCCGGACGTTCAGCGAATTTCTGTTGATCCCAAACTTGACGACAAAGGATTGTACCCCTGCAAACGTGGATCTGAAAACACCGATCACCAAATTTAAAAGGGGCGAGCAGCCGGACATTACCTTGAATATTCCGTTCTCGTCGGCGGTTATGCAGTCCGTCTCCGATGATCAAATGGCGATTGCATTGGCCCGCTGCGGAGGCATTTCGTTCATTTTCGGTTCTCAATCCCCGGAAGACCAGGCGGCCATGGTCCGTAAAGTAAAGGAGTATAAGTCCGGGTTTGTAATCAGCCGCTCCAATTTGACCCCGGATCATACCTTGAAAGATGTGCTTGAACTGAAAGAGGAGACGGGACATTCCACGATCGCCGTTACCGATGACGGTTCGCCGACAGGCAAGCTGCTGGGAATCGTAACCGGCCGGGATTACAGAATCAGCCGTGATCCGCTGGACAAACGGGTAAGGGAATTCATGACGCCGTTCTCTTCCCTGATTGTTGGAAAGTCCGGAATTAACCTTCCCGAAGCCAATGACATGATCTGGGAGCACAAGCTGAACTGTCTGCCGATCGTGGACGGGGAGCAGCGGCTGGAAAGCCTTGTATTCCGCAAAGATTACGACGCTCACAAAGAAAACCCGCTGGCCCTGATGGACAGCAATAAAAGCTATATCGTCGGGGCTGGCATCAACACAAAGGACTATGAAGAGCGTGTGCCGCTCCTCGTAGAAGCGGGCGCCGACATCTTGGTGATCGACGCGTCGGACGGGTATACGGAATGGCAGCGCGACACCATCGCTTACGTCAAAGAGAATTTCAATGTCAAGATCGGAGCCGGGAACGTCGTAGACAAGGAAGGCTTCCTGTATCTCGTTGAATCCGGGGCCGACTTTGTGAAGGTGGGGATCGGCGGCGGATCGATATGCATCACGCGCGAGCAGAAGGGAATCGGCAGAGGACAGGCGTCGTCGCTTATCGAGGTTGCGGAGGCAAGGGAGCAGTATTATCAAGAAACGGGCATATACGTGCCGATCTGTTCGGACGGAGGAATCGTTCACGATTATCACCTTACGCTTGCGCTTGCCATGGGAGCTGATTTTGTCATGATGGGCCGGTATTTCGCCCGGTTCGACGAGAGCCCGACGAAGAAGCTGAAAGTCGGAAATAACTTTGTCAAAGAGTTCTGGGGCGAAGGCTCCAACCGGGCACGGAACTGGCAGAGATATGACACGGGCGGAAAGTCGGGGCTGGTTTTTGAAGAAGGCGTCGATTCTTACGTTCCTTACGCGGGAAGCCTCAAAGAGAATCTGGATAAGACGATCAGCAAGATCAAGTCGACGATGTCCAACTGCGGCGCGAAATCGATCGATGAATTGCAGCGGAACGCGAGAATTACCCTTGTCTCCGCAACCAGTCTCGTTGAGGGCGGCGCGCATGATGTTATTATGAAAGAAACCAGCTTCTCGGGAGAGTAACAAAACAACACCAAAAAGCAGAAGGGGTAGTTGGCATTGAGCAAAATAGTGAAGACATTAACTATTGCCGGGAGCGATTCAAGCGGCGGCGCGGGAATCCAGGCGGATCTGAAGACCTTTCAGGAATATGGAACCTATGGGTTTAGCGCGCTGACAACGATCGTGACGATGGACCCGGATAACGGCTGGCATCATCATGTGTATCCTGTCAGTGCCGAGTTGGTCGCGGAGCAACTCAAGACGGTCTTTGCCGGCGGACCGGTAGACGCCCTGAAGACGGGTATGCTGGGTAGCCCGGAGATTGTCCGGGTCGCAGAGCAGGCCATAAAGAGCAACCGTCAGGGAAATGTGGTCATTGATCCCGTCATGGTCTG
This sequence comes from Paenibacillus durus ATCC 35681, assembly GCF_000993825.1. Classification (NCBI taxonomy): domain Bacteria; kingdom Bacillati; phylum Bacillota; class Bacilli; order Caryophanales; family Paenibacillaceae; genus Paenibacillus; species Paenibacillus durus. Next base: position 2,276,697 of record NZ_CP011114.1, on the reverse strand, counting down.
TAAAGGCGAGGACGAAGTGCTGAATCCCGAGAGCGCCGAGGCGATCCGTGAGCTGCTGCTGCCGCTCGCTACGGTCATTACGCCGAACCTGTTCGAGGCGGGAGTGCTGTCCGGCATCGGCAAGATTACAACGCTGGACGAAATGAAGGAGGCCGCCGCAATTATTCAGCGCCAGGGGGCGAAGACGGTAGTGATCAAGGGCGGAAAGGCGCTTGGCGGAGACAAGGCAGTGGACCTGTACTATGACGGTGCCGGGTATACGGTATTCGAGACGGATAAAATCGAGCCGGCGCACAATCACGGTGCGGGCTGCACCTTCGCCGCCGCTATCACGGCAGGACTCGCAACCGGCCTGAGCACACGTGAAGCCGTCGCCAAGGCGAAGGATTTCGTTACGGCGGCGATCCGCGCAGGCTATGCCTTCAATGAATATGTCGGCCCCGTGTTTCACGGGGGCTACCGATTGAACCGGTAATCATGTTAATCCGGGAACTACATGTACAGTAAACAAGAGGAGCGGCCCCCGTTCATGACTGCGGGCCGCTCCTCTTTGGGTTTGTGAGGGGGTGAAAGGGGTGTGAAAGGGGGCCGCCTGGAAGCTGAGTCCCGCCGTCAGCCGATTCAGCCCATCTATCGTCCCTGGCGGTATTGTTCCGGAGCCATCCCGGTAATTTTGACGAATGCGCGATAAAATTGGCTGGCTGAAGCAAAGCCGAGGCCCGCGCTGATGGCGGAAATCGTAGCTTCGGTATATTCGAGCTCATACTTGGCGCGCTCGATCCGCAGACGAAGAATGTACTGATAAGGCGTGAATTCGGTCGCCGCTTTGAAGGAGCGGATAAAATGATATCGGCTCTGGAGAGCCATAGACGACAATAAATCAATGCTAATAGGCGATGTATAAGAGCTGCGTATGTATTCGAACACATGATCCATGTATGGATCTCCCGTACTGGAAAGTTCCGAAAGACACGGAGGATTCGTTTCCGGACAGGCCCTTCTTTTCAGATTTCGTGTAAGATATTGCAGCACATTGGTCTCCGTAAGACTCCGCCAGTACCGGTCATCCCCATCAGTCAAAAATAACGGGGAAATCCAACGGTTGAACTCCGCGTTCAATTCCTGGGGATTGATGACCTGCTCCACAGCGATGCAGTCTGCTTCCTTAACCTGCAAAGTCTCCCACAGCGAAGGGCGTACTTTGATCACGATTGCGCGGTTTCCTTCATCCACACGGATTTGATGCTTCTGCATCGGCTGGTGAATGATTCCTTCGCCTTCCGGAATCAACCCGGATGTGCCACGGCTAATGTCGGAGGAGCCGCCGCGGATGGCGAAGGTCAGCTGTACCCAGTTATGATGAACATGGGGAGCTTCTTCGTAATGCTCTTCCAATCTGCACAGCTCGATGTTCTCCGTCACAACTTTCAATTTCATTAGCGTTCACTCCCCGTCTCATTATAGCATGATCGCAATATTTGCAGATGAATTGAGCAATTTTCACAATGACATTTTTACATCGAATTGTTTACAATACGTTAGTGCAGAGGTGATCATCTCGGGAATAGAAAAGAGGTTAAGGGGAATGGACAGCATTTTGAAAGTAAGCAATGTCTCGTGGAAAAGGGGGACGCAGACGCTGCTGGACCAGGTAAACTGGAGCATTGAACAGGGGCAGCATTGGGCGCTGATGGGACTGAACGGTTCCGGCAAAACGACGCTGCTGAACATGATCAACGGTTACATCTGGCCGACCGAAGGGGAAATTTATGTGCTCGGCGAGCGGTTCGGCGAGATTGATCTGCGGGAGCTCCGCAAGTCCATCGGCTGGGTCAGCTCTTCCCTTCAAGAGAAGCTGCACGGATCAGACCGGACGCAGCTTGTCGTGATCAGCGGAAAGCATGCCTCGATCGGACTGTACGCCAATGCGCCGGAGGAGGATTACGAGCGGGCCCGGGCATTGATGGAAAAGCTCGGCTGCGGGCATTTGTGGGACCGCGAGTACCGTACTTGTTCACAGGGAGAGAAGCAGAAGGTGCTGATCGCCCGCGCCCTGATGGCCGAGCCGAGAATTCTGATCCTGGACGAGCCGTGCAACGGCCTCGATTTGTTCGCCCGGGAACGGCTGCTGGAGAGCATTGAAGAGCTGACCTTGAGTGAAAAAGCGCCATCGCTCATTTATGTCACTCATCATACGGAGGAAATTCTGCCCGTCTTCAGCCACACGCTGCTCTTCAGGAAAGGCCGGGTATTCGATTCCGGCACAACGTCACACATGCTGAACGAAGAGACGCTCGGCCGGTTTTTTGAAGCGCCTGTCACGGTGGAACAAAGCGGCGACCGAACTTATATTTTTCCGGGCAATACCAGAACGGGCAAAGGAGAATAAAAGCATTGGAAACTTCATATACCACGAATACCCGAGCCGAAGCCAAGGAGCGCTTTCCTTTGGCACTGTTGTCTTTAACGCTCGGCGCTTTTGCCATTGGAATGACCGAATTCGTAATTATGGGCATCCTGCCTAATGTAGCCGAGGATCTTCATGTGTCGATCTCCTCGGCAGGCCAGCTGATTACGAGCTATGCGCTGGGCGTGGCCATCGGAGCCCCGATTCTGGCGATGCTGACCCATAGGCTGCCGCAGAAACAGCTGCTCTGTCTGCTGATGATCTTCTTCACCTTGGGCAACGGCATTGCGGCGATTGCGCCGAACTATAACGTGCTGATGGGAGCAAGGTTGTTTACCGCTTTGGCTCACGGCACTTTTTTCGGCGTCGGCTCCGTAATTGCGGCAAGTCTTGTGAAGCCGGGGCGGCGCGCGGCGGCGGTCTCGATTATGATGGCCGGTCTCACTGTAGCGAATATTATTGGCGTCCCAATCGGGACGTTTATCGGCCAACATCTGGGCTGGCGGGCGTCGTTCGGAGTTGTTGCCGTGATGGGCGTGCTGTCGCTTGCCGGCATTCTGCTGCTGGTGCCCGTAATTAAGGCGGAGGAGACGTCAAGCCTTACGCGCCAGCTTCGCGCCCTCATTCAGCCGAAGCTGCTGCTGGTTCTGCTGACGGGAGCGCTGGGATGCAGCAGTTTGTTCACCGTCTTCACTTATATTACGCCGCTGCTGGAGGACATCTCGGGGTTCTCGGAGAGCAGCGTCGCCTTGATTCTTGTGCTGTTCGGATTCGGCGTAACGACGGGGAATATCATAGGAGGCAGGCTCGCCGATTGGAAGCTTATGCCCGTAATGCTGGGGAGCTTCACGTTTCTGGCCGCTATTCTGGCATTTTTCGCGTATTCGGTTCATGTTCCGGCGCTCGCGGTCGCCACTATATTTTTGTGGGGGGTTGGAGCTTTCGGAGTCCTGCCCGGTCTTCAGATCCGGATTATGACGCTTGCGAAGGACGCTCCGGCACTGGCTTCGACTACAAATCATTCCGCGCTGAATTTAGGCAACGCTTTTGGCGCCTTTTTCGGAGGATTCATTATCACGCATATTGGGTTGGGGGCTCTGCCCTGGTTCGGGTCGCTGTTTTCCTTCATCGGGCTTCTGCTCGCGGCCTCTGTCTATGTCTGGGATTTGAAAGGCGAAGCGCGCTGACGATACTGTAACGCTAAACATACTCTTAATCATTCCACTCTTGATATCCAAACAGTCCGGCAGACCCGCCGGTCCTTAGTTTGGGTATTTTTTTGATTTAATAGCAGAGGGCAAGTTTACAATTGGAGTAATGGAGAATATAATAATCATACCAAAAGTTGCACAAGGTAAACTTTTATGTGCTTGGCTAATTTTTTAGGCGGGGAGGAAAGGATTTATGATGGAACGCACTCAGACTGTGGGCTTGGCCCAGCAAAACGAAAGACATCTTCTCGCCGCACGTTCCGCTATACAAGGAAAGGGTAGAGGACTCAGCAGAATTCTGCCATTCCTTGGACCTGCCTTTATCGCGGCTGTCGCGTATCTCGACCCCGGCAACTTCGCCACTAATATTACGGCAGGCTCAAAGTACGGCTACCTCCTGCTTTGGGTTATTGCAGCCTCCAACTTGATGGCCGTTCTGATTCAGTCCTTGTCCGCGAAGCTTGGGATCGCGACCGGACGTAATTTACCGGAAGTTGCGCGCGACCGGTTCCCCAAGAGAGTCTCTTTCTTCTTATGGATACAAAGCGAGCTGGTCATTATGGCGACCGACCTGGCGGAATTTCTAGGAGCGGCGCTCGGTCTTTATCTTCTGTTCGACATTCCCATGCTGCCCGCTGCGCTGATCACGGCGGTCGGTTCTTTTGCCATACTTGAGCTGCAGCGGAGGGGATACCGTTCTCTTGAAGCGGGAATCGCCTCCATGATTCTGATCGTGGTGCTGGCATTCGCTTTTCAGGTTATCATGGCTAAACCGGCTGTGGGCGAAGTGTTTCATGGCATTGTAACGCCAAGCTTCCAAGGCGTCGACAGCGTGCTGCTGGCGGCGGGTATTCTCGGGGCGACCGTTATGCCGCATGCGATCTATCTGCATTCCTCACTCACCCAGAACCGGATTGTCGGCAGAAACGATGCGGAGAAGAAAAGAATTTTCAAGCTGGAGTTCATCGACATCCTGGTTGCCATGTTCATTGCGGGCGCAGTTAATATGGCTATGGTGATCGTATCAGCGGCGACTTTTTTTAAGAACGGGCTTGCTGTTGAGGACCTGGATGAAGCCTTTCATCAATTCGGCCAGTTGGTCGGTCCGGTTACGGCCATTTCCTTCGGATTGGGTCTGCTGATTGCGGGGCTCTCAAGCGCTTCTGTCGGCACTATGGCGGGCGATGTCGTTATGCAGGGGTTCATCAATAAAAGAATCAATCTGTATCTCCGCCGGGCGATTACAAGCATTCCGCCCCTTGCTGTTATCTTATCGGGCGTCGATGCGACCCGGGCGCTTGTAATGAGCCAGGTTATTCTCTCCTTCGGCATCGCGTTTGCGCTGATTCCGCTTATTATCTTTACCAGCGACCGCAAGCTGATGGGCGGGCTGGTCAACCGCCGGATCACTTCGGTGCTCGGCTGGGTTATTGCCGGTATTGTCGTCTCGCTGAATTTGTTCCTGATTGCCGAGACGTTGTTTGCTTAAGACATTGCTTGCCTTGATGACTATTAGTTTTTTTAAATAAATGGTGAAAAATACAACAAGCGGACACACCGGTTTCTGCCGGTATGATCCGCTTGTTTTTGTTAGAATAAGGAATCTCTGCAACCAACCACACAACCAACTATCCCCGCTGCCGAACGCCCGTGAAATGGCTTTAAACGGTCTTTTCATTATTTTACTGTCACATCAACCATAAAAATCAATGCTTCATGGAAAAAACGATTCAAAGAGCGCAACAGCCAACAACGTTTCGGCGGCAAGCATTAGTTCAAAATAGGTACGATGATACGCTTCGGATCGCTTACCGAATGGCGCAGTGGATCGGCAGGGCTCTTAGAGTATAACAACTATCGTCATATTTTATAAATTTATCCATATACATGTTTTTGTAAGACATCACAAAAATGAAGGGATGAAATTATATGTCAACCAAAATACTTATTTCCAGCGTTACTTCATCACCAACCCCTCAACCTGGCCAGTCAAGCCGTTCCAGCGGAAACTTTTCAACGGAAACTCTTCCTGCCAACACAATCAATTTTCAATGGGAAGTATCGTCTTTTGGAAATGATAATCCAAATTCGATAAGTTTCAAAGTAGCGAAAGATGTAAGCGGCGGCAGCGATCCAACTATTTTTTCTGGCGTAGTTAACGGTAAGTATACAGATGTTTATGAAAGCAGATCTCTTTATATTGCAAATCCAAATGACGCAACAGCCAACTTTGTAGTAAGTGTATACGCGATAACAAGGTAAGAGTACGTTTTAAAGCAGCACAATAAACAAAAAATCCCCGCCCAGCCACACGGCCAAGCGGGGATCGTTGTTTTGGGGCTTAAGCCCATTGAGTACGCGAAGCGTACGAAACAAAAAACCACCTGCTATGGGGGTGGTGTAGTCAACGAAAGGTAATCTACAATCAATACAAGGAAAGTATTCGCGATATTCTAAAGCAACTGTGCGGATATAAAGGAGTAGAGATTATCGAAGGCCACTTCATGCCGGATCATATTCACATGTTGGTAAGTATTCCACTCAAAATGATTGTAATTCATCGTCGTGCAGGGGGCGAGGGACGGCAGATTCGTCTCTTCAGTCTGCTTATGGCGGAACAAGCGGTGTTTCCTGCAAACCTGCAGGTTCTTCCGATGAATTTCGCGTGGGAAGAAGCAAAGGCTGCTAATGTGCAGCCTTTCAGCGTATGCGTTGCCGCAACGGGGAGATAGGAGGTGAAATGCCTGCGCTATTGCAGGAATGGGTTTTGGAGGATGATTTTTCATGGAAAAAGATGTATGAACGCAGGAATTCTCCGCAACCAACCATCCAGCCAACCATCCAGCCAACCCATCAGCCAATCCACCAGCCAACCATCAGCAACCATCCAGCCAATCCACCAGCAACCCATCAGCCAACCCATCAGCCAACCCACCAGCCAACTATCCCCGCTGCCGAACGCCTTGCCTTGAATGTGAACGGGTGTCCCGCTTAATTGACATCTGCCGCAAGCTTCTTCAGCAGCCGCCCCAATTCCTTAAAGGGGACCGCGCTTCGAAATCGCAGTCAGAGCAGGAAACGGCAACTCACTTACCCTACTGTAGAGCCGAACGACAACAAATCCCCTTTTGCCACCGGAACCTGGATCTCTGTCAAATAATCCGCCGGATTCTTCTCCGACCATGGACCCTTATGATAGATCGCCAGGGTCGGCCCGCCATGTCATAACCGTTCTCCGACATCCACACGCCCAGCGCATGATAGGCCTTGCTCATCTCATCAAAAGGGCCGCTGTGGAACAGGACCGCCATTTGCGGCTCCGCTTCCAGCTCTTTTACACGAATGCGGTCCGTTTCGGGAGCCTCTCCCTCGAAATGCAGCGTCACCTCGACATCCACATCCTGCGCTTTATACCCCTGATCGTGGTAGATCGCGTAGCAGGGCTGGAGCATCTTGACGCCGCTTAATGCCACGAAACGCGAGATTTCCTCCCAGAGAACACCTTCTGCGTTATATGCCGGAATAATATCTCTGAGAGAGAGCACCCGGTAAGCAGGGACGCTTTTTAATGCAATAGTGTAGTCCGTAGTTGAATCCTCCTTGGTTAAATGTTCAAACATTCGGCCAACGCGATGCAGTTTGTAATTCTCTTGTTCAATCGTTTCCGCGATCTCCTGCTTCCGTATGTCCAATAATTCAAGCAAGCGCCGCGTGTTGCCGCTCTCCTTCAGCCATTCCCCGATTTCCGGAAAGCCGAAGCCCATTTCTCTAAGCGACTTAATGCGGTGGGCCGTTTCAATCTGGCCGGCGGAATAATAGCGGTATCCCGAGCTCTAGTCAATCGCCTTAGGGGGCAGGAGCCCGATCTCGTCATAGTATCTTAGCATGCGAATGGACACCCTTGTCAGTTTGGAAAAATCGCCGATTTTTAGCATTACTCCTCTTTGTATCGTTATTCACATTCCGGAATGTAACTTAACTCTAAACCATTCCACCTTGTGAGAGGCAATAGATTTGCGGAAATTCCTCATAAAGCTGCCGCGCTTGTACGTTAGCCGTCTCCCGCATGCTTCGCCCGCCATACTATACAGGTATAAGAGAGGAGTGATCTAATGGAAGCCTATTACAATTGTATGAGATGCAAGGGAAGAAAGGTTCGCGTTCTGACGAGAGACGGCAGGGAGTATAGAGGCGTGATCAAAGACGTGGATAGACACTGTGTTTATCTGGAGCCCGAGAGAGGCTGTGTGAGAACATCGTCTTATCCTTATGGATATGGATATGGATATGGTTTTTCTAGTAGCGATATCATCACCCTCAGCCTGTTTACTCTGCTTGCGATCGCGCTGATCTAACGTCAGCGGTTCTCCATTAACACCGAAGAGAGAGCTATTCGAACCGTATATGAGCAAAAAAAACGGCCTGGCGCTATCTCATACGGAGAAGTGCCAGGCCGTCCCATTTTTCAGACCGATAAAAAGAAGGCGGAGCGGTCATCCTTTTGTTTTAGCATGGTAGGCGAACACGCTGCCGAAACGCCCCCTATAGACCGGCTCGCCAAAAGCCTTTCGGAAGCCTTCAAACAGCCGGGAGGAGGCGGTGCTGCGGACGATGATGTATTCGGGCTTGTCGTAATCTGCAATGTCCGGCAAAACATCGGAGAAGCCGTACATCGACCGTTCAAACGCGGTCCAGCCGTATGCGCCGAGCGATTCATCTGTAATAAAGGGGTCCTGCCTGCCGTCGCACAGCACATCGCCGCCGCGGTACATCACATAACCGGACGAGCCGTAAGGAGCCAGCACCTTCGGACGTGCGGTTCCCGCATGTTTTTTTAGAATATAGGCCATTTCGTCGACAGGGTAGCTCCGGGCATTCACGGCCGGCGGAGCGGCGAAGTTAATGATGCAGTTGACCAGCAGCCCCGCCGCCAAGGCAGCGCGAATCGTACGAGGCTTAAGCTGGATATCCATCTTCCGCATCCAGGGAAAGGCTTCAAAGAATGCCCCCGCAAAATACGGAATGAACAGCCACATGAACAAATTCTGCTTGAAGTTCGATACCCCCAGGTACAGTATCCCCAGCATCAGAAAGAACCGGAACGGTTTCCGGTACAGCGAAAAGGGCAGGGTCAGGGCGAAAAACAGCAGCAGCAGCGTTATGGCCGAGGTATCCCATTTGCCGAACGCAATCGGCTGCCATTCGTTAATCAGCATGTTGAAATCATTCTTGCTTACCGTCAAAATGTACAGCAGGCTCTTGATGCCGCCCGGATTCGGAAGACCGGCGATCACGACCCCGGCAAAGACGAGAATGCGGCGCTTATCCAGCTTGCCGGCGATCCAGGCTTCGAGCAAGGCCATACCTGTAAACACGACGATGACGAGCCAGACGCCCGCATGGAAATTGGCGATTCCGAAGGAAAGGGCGATCAGGGCAGCGGCGGATTTTTTCACAGGCAGCATCTGGAATCTCCGTAAATAGACAAAGAACCATACGATCATCCAGGAGGAGATCATCTGCGGTCTGCCCTTGAAATAGTTGTAGTAGATCCAGACGGAGATCAGCAGCACAAACGGCAGGATGAGAGGATGGTCCTCCCTAAATCCCAGCTCCCTGCGCGATATTTTGGCCATTTGAAGCAGTCCGCAGATCAGAAGGAACAGACAGAGCGCGGTCAGCAGGTAGACGCCTGGCCAGCCAAATGCTTCGTATAATCCGGCAGCGACGATTTGAAAACCGAATTCATGCGGGATATAAGGCAGCTTGTCTCCGTAAAACGTATGTATCGCGTGATGCAGCACCGTATGATGCTCAAGCATGTACCGCCCAAGCTCGATATGCCAGAAGGTGTCCGGGTCATTATAGGAATACTTAGGGAACAGACCCAGGATTACCGCTGCAACGAGCAGGACGTAAGCGGATTTTAACCATTTTATTTTTGCCGGCAAAAGGATTACCCCCAATTCTCTGCATGAACGATAGCCGTTCCTTTATAACTATAACTGATAAAAGCTATAAAATGATAATAATTGACCTCTCTTCCCTACTATGATAGCTTCTAAATAGGGATATATTAATTGAGATAAAGATACTTGGAATTTACATGATGAAAGATGAGGCGGGTGGATATTGTTGGAACTTCATGTTACGAATAGTCCGTTTAGTCAGGAGCAGGCGGAGCTGCTGAACCGCCTTTTGCCAACGCTTACGGAGTCGCAGAGGGTATGGCTGAGCGGATATCTGACGGCTCTCGGAGCGGCGGCTGTTGCTCCTGTGGCAGGTGCTGCTGTAGGTCCGGCAGCCGTAGAGGCGGCTCCTGCACCGGTGAGTGCAGCGCCCCAGGAAGTAACCGTGCTCTTCGGATCGCAGACGGACAATGCCCGCGGCCTGGCGAAGAAATTTGCCACGAAGCTGGAAGAGTCGGGATACCAGGTAACCCTGTCCGCAATGAGCGATTTCAAACCAAATGGTCTTAAAAAGGTGGAGAATCTCCTTATCCTGGTAAGCACTCACGGAGAAGGGGAACCGCCGGATAACGCCATTTCTTTCTATGAGTTCCTGCACAGCAAGCGGGCGCCGGAGCTGTCTTCGCTGCGTTATTCCGTGCTTGCGCTGGGCGATTTGTCTTATGAATTCTATTGCCAGACGGGCAAGGATTTCGATAAACGTCTGGAGGAACTGGGCGGCAAGCGCTTGGTGCCGCGCGTCGATTGTGACGTGGATTTTAACGAACCGGCTGCGGAGTGGATGAAGGATGTCCTGTCTGCGTTAGGTGAAGGAACCGCTGTTCAGTCTGCCGGAGCCGCTGCCGTGCTGCTTGCGGATACCGCCGCTGAGTCGGAATATTCCAGAAGCAATCCGTTCTACGCCGAGGTACTGGAGAATCTGAACCTTAACGGGCGGGGATCGGAGCGGGAAACCCGCCACATCGAGTTGTCTCTTGAGGGATCTAACCTGAAATACGAGCCAGGCGACAGTATCGGGATCTTTCCCGAGAATCATCCAAGGCTTGTTGAGGAACTGATTCAGGCCATGGGCTGGCGGCCGGAAGAATCGGTAGCCGTCGGCAAAAGCGGCGGGCAGCTTCCGCTTCGGGAAGCGCTGCTCCGCCACTATGAGATCACGGTGCTAACGAAGCCGCTCTTAGAGCAGGCGGCAGGACTTGCGCCGGAGAGCGGACTGAAGGAGCTGCTGGCCCCGGGCCATGAGCAGGAGCTTCGGGCATATGCCGAAGACCGGGACCTGCTCGATCTGGCGCAGGATTATGCTTTAAAGGGAATTCCGGCAGGCGATTTCGTGAAAATCCTGCGGAAAATTCCCGCGCGCTTGTATTCCATTTCCAGCAGCCCGGAAGCCTATCCGGACGAGGTGCATATCACGGTCCGCGCTGTCCGCTATGAAAGCCAGGGAAGAGACCGGTACGGCGTGTGCTCCGTCGGGCTCGCGGAACGGGTACAGCCGGGGGACAAGCTGCCCGTCTTTATCCAGAGCAACTCGAACTTCAAGCTGCCGGAGAATCCGGAAACGCCGGTCATTATGATCGGTCCGGGAACGGGCGTTGCGCCTTTCCGCGCTTTTCTTGGAGAACGGGAAGAGACCGGAGCAGAAGGGAAGACATGGCTGTTCTACGGCGACCAGTATTTTGCCACGGATTTCCTTTATCAGGTCGAATGGCAGCGCTGGCTCAAGGATGGCGTGCTGACACGGATGGATGTCGCTTTCTCCCGCGATACCGACAAGAAGATCTATGTCCAGAACCGTATGCTGGAACGAGCCGGTGAACTGTATCAGTGGCTGCAGGAGGGCGCGGCGGTATATGTCTGCGGTGACGAGAAGAGGATGGCGCATGACGTCCATACCGCGCTTGCCACGATTCTTGAGCAGGAAGGCGGACTCAGCTCCGAAGCAGCCGCCGAATATTTGACTCATATGCAGCAGCAGAAACGCTACCAACGGGATGTATACTAAGCCCTGTATCTAAAGAATCGCCGAGAGGAGTAAAGCACCATGGCACTTAACGATAAATACCCGCCCCATGACGCTCCCCACAGCGATGTGGAGGATATCAAGCGCAGAAGCAATTATTTGCGGGGAAGCCTCGAGGAGACATTGGCAGATCCGATTACAGGCTCCATTCCCGAGGACGATAACCGTCTTATGAAGCACCACGGCAGCTATATGCAGGACGACCGAGATCTACGGGCTGAGCGGGCCAAGTCGAAGCTTGAGCCGGCCTATCAATTTATGCTGCGCGTACGCGCGGCGGGAGGCGTGGTCACACCGAACCAGTGGCTGATGATGGACCGGATTTCTCACAAGTACGGCAACGGTACCATCCGCCTGACCACCCGGCAGTCTTTTCAACTGCATGGCGTCATCAAATGGAATTTGAAAAAGACGATTCAGGAAGTGAACGAGTCGCTGCTGAGCACGCTTGCCGCCTGCGGCGACGTGAACCGCAACGTCATGTGCAACCCGAATCCGTACCAATCGGAGATCCACTCCGAGGTCTATGAGTGGGCGCGCAAGGTCAGCGATCATCTCGATCCGCGCACAAGAGCGTACCATGAAATCTGGCTGGACGGCGAGAAGGTAGCGGGCAGCGAAGACGACGGCATCGAGCAGGAGCCAATTTACGGACCGGTCTATCTGCCGCGCAAATTCAAGATCGGGATAGCCGTTCCCCCATCCAATGATGTGGATGTGTTCTCCCAGGACCTGGGCTTTATCGCGATTATCGAAGACGACCGCCTTACGGGCTTCAACGTAAGCGTAGGCGGCGGTATGGGCATGTCCCACGGCGATCCGAAGACGTACCCGCAGGTCGCTAAAGTGATCGGCTTCTGTACGCCGGAGCAGCTTATTGATGTTGCTGAGAAGACGGTGACCATCCAGCGGGATTACGGCGACCGCGCCGTCCGTAAGCACGCCCGCTCTAAGTATACGATCGACGACCGGGGGCTGGATTGGTTCAAAGGCGAGCTGACCGAGCGTCTGGGCTGGGCGCTGCAGGAAGCCAGATCTTACCATTTCGACCATAACGGCGACCGCTATGGCTGGGTTAAGGGAAGCGACGGCAAGTGGCATTTCACGCTCTTTATCCAGAATGGCCGGATCAAGGATGAAGAAGGTTATTCGCTGATGACGGGCCTGCGGGAAATCGCGAAGGTCCACACCGGGGACTTCCGTCTGACCGCGAACCAGAACCTGATCATTGGCGGCATCAGCAGCCACAAGAAGAAGAAAATCACCAGCTTGATCGAGGAGTATGGTCTGACCGACGGCATTCATTATTCGGCGCTGCGCCGGAATTCGATGGCCTGCGTGGCGCTTCCGACCTGCGGCCTGGCCATGGCTGAATCCGAGCGTTATTTGCCTACGCTGCTGGACAAGCTGGAGCCGATGCTGGAAGAAGCCGGACTTCGCGACGACGATATCGTCATCCGCATGACCGGCTGCCCGAACGGCTGCGCCCGCCCAATGCTGGCGGAGCTCTCGTTCATCGGCAAGGCCCCGGGCAAATACAATATGTATTTGGGCGGCGGGTTTGCCGGCAACCGGTTGAACAAGATGTACAAGGAGAACATCGGCGAGACCGAGATTCTGGAGACGCTCGGCCCAATCTTTAACCGTTATGCGAAGGAACGGGAAAGCGGCGAGCATTTCGGCGACTTCGTCATCCGGGCAGGCTATGTCCAGGAAGTAACCGACGGACGGAATTTCCATTCCTAAGATGATTGGACGAAGGGCACACCTTCCAAATCGTTGCAGGCTGGGCTATCTATGAGCCAGGACGAACGCGCATGGAGGTTTCAATCAGCCATATTTGGGGTAATGATAAGCAGGTGGGAAGTGGAAGGCATCAATTGTCGGCTGGAAAAACATTTTAGTGTAATTCCGAAAGGTAGTTGATTCACCCATGTACTATCTGAAAGGCAGAAGAAGATCTTTACGAAGATCCATTCTTCGTCGCTGGATTTCAGAAAATTACCCTCGCAAAAGGGTATTAGCATAAATCATTCGCTTCTCACCTTAAATGCTCTGCGGCGCAGCCGCAGGGCTTGCTTTTTGTCCGGATAATGCCCTTTATCTTACCGCTGGCGGTAGGCTTTTTTGTGAAAGGATTCGATATATCGGAAAAGTGAGCGGCCATTATCCGTAACCGTTACACCTGGGCTCAGCGGAAGCAGCATCGCCGTATACGGCTCGGGAACCCAAATGTACTGATGGACGTACGCGGTCTTGATGAAGCCGCAGCGCTCCCAGAAATGAAATCGCTCGGCATGCTCGGGCGAATCTCCGGCTTCCACCTCAATGATAATCGCCGAGATGCCGTGCTCCTTGACCGCCCAATCGCGGATTTTGCCGAGAAGCGTTCTTCCGATTCCCTGACCCCGCAGATCCGCCCGGACAGCCATATAGTCGATGATCAGCTTTTTATCCGGTTCAGACCCGGCCAGTCCCGTGACTGCCATCGCCCCCGCCTCCCCCTCGCACATCAGGACATGCATGGCAGCGATGCCTTTTTCCAGCATATTTTTCAGCAGCCCCTCGGGTTTAGCCCCGCTTGGGAAAGCTTCGCAGTAGATCGGCCCGATCATTCTCCAGTACTCGTTATTCCAATGCGTCAGCGTGATAAACTCCTGCTTCATGAAGAGCGCCCCCGGCTTCAGTTTGGCATTGACCACATTCACCGCATAAAATATGATCTATCTATATCATAAGGCTTTTTTGGTAAAAAACACATAACGACACGGAGGAGAAGAGCATGTACAATTCCATCATTTTTGATATTGACGGAACTTTGATTGATACGGAAGAAGCGGTGATTAGAGGGCTGCAAACTATGCTCGAAACCGACTACGGCAGAGTGGTGGAGAGGGAGAAGCTTACCTTCGTGCTGGGCCTTCCCGGCAAGGATTCGCTGCCGCAATTGGGCATTGAGGATGTGAAGCGGGCGCATGATCGGTGGAATCATTTTATCCAAGAATTTTTTTATACGGCGAAGGTGTTTGACGGGGTTGCCGAGCTGCTTGAGGGGTTGAAGCTAAAAAAGGCGACGGCCGGGGTCGTGACCTCGAAGACGTCGCAGGAAGTGATCGACGATTTTATCCCGTTCGGCCTTACGGATTATATGGCGTATACGGTATGCTCTAGCGATACGAACAAGCACAAGCCGAATCCCGAGCCGCTGCTGAAATATCTCGAAATTTCGGGCGCCGACCCCAAAAAATCGATCTATATCGGCGATACCATCTATGATTACAAGTGCGCCAGAGACGCGGGAATCGACTTTGGTCTTGCGCTGTGGGGCTGCATTAATCAGGAGAACATTGACGCCAAGTACAAATTCGAAAAGCCTACGGACATCCTTGAATTTGTCGAATCCGCAAAATGACCGCAAAGGGAGCAAAAAAAGGAGGCAGCGCATGAGTAAATTTTGGAGCGAAACTGTAAAGGGAATTACGCCTTATGTACCCGGTGAACAGCCCGGAGCCAGGAAGGTCATCAAGCTGAACACGAACGAGAACCCCTACCCGCCGTCAGAGCAGGTGCTAGGTGCGATGAAAGCCGCCGTTTCCGGACGGCTCAAGCTGTATCCCGACCCGGAATGTGTGGGACTTAGGAAAGCCGCCTCTGACTACTACGGTCTGCCTTTGGAGAATATTTTTGCCGGCAACGGCTCCGACGAAATATTGGCTTTTTGCTTCAAGGCTTTTTTCAACCCCGGTGAGACCATTCTATTCCCCGACATTACATACAGCTTCTATGAAGTGTATGCCAGACTGTTCGGTATCTCCTACGAAAAAATTCCGCTGGACGAGCAGTTCGATATCCCGCTTGAGCCTTTCTTTGGGCCGAACGGCGGCATTCTGCTCGCCAATCCGAACGCGCCTACCGGCAAATTTACATCCGTAGACAGCATCCGGCAAATTCTTGTACATAACCCGGATAAGGTCGTCATCATTGACGAGGCGTACATCGACTTCGGCGGGGAGTCCTGCGTACCGCTGATTCCGGATTATCCGAATCTACTCGTGGTCCATACGTTTTCCAAGTCGCGTTCGCTTGCCGGGCTGCGTGTCGGATTGGCTATGGGGCAGAGTGAATTGATTGAAGGCTTGAATAGGGTGAAGAACAGCATTAATTCGTACACTCTGGATGCTGTTGCCCAAGTTGGGGGAGAGCAGTCTCTGCGCGACACGGAAACGTTCGAGCTCAATGTGGGCCGGATCATTCAGACCCGGGAACATACGGTCAAAACGCTGCGGGATTTGCGGTTCGAAGTGGTAGACTCGCGGGCGAATTTTATTTTTGTGACTCATCCCGTTATTCCGGCAGTGGAACTGTTCGAGGCTCTCAGGCAGCAGGATATTATCGTCCGCTATTTCGCCAAGCCCAGAATTGACAATTATTTGAGAATCAGCATCGGGACGGATGAAGAAATGGAAGCTCTTTGCCGGGCGCTGGAAGGAATATTGGCAGATAAGGCCGGTTGAAGAATGGAGACATAGTTTGCACGGGAAAAATACGGCAACTCCGTGGCGGTTCGTCCGCAGGCTAGCCGGATTCATAGGGGTGTTCAGGGTCTTGGTGATGTGCGCCAAGGCCCTTTTTGTTCTGCGCTAAATTCAGTGAAAAAACTTGCGTTCCTCCGAATAACCGCCGCGGCCAGCTCATATAGTCTGGTTATGGGAAACGCGGTTCATGGGTTGGAATGAGCAATTACTGCGGCGAGAAGCGATGCCTATAGTTGACAGTCGATTGGGGGCTGTGCCTGGAAAATAAGCTTTCCCGGGCACAGCCTCTTTTGTCTTTCCACTTCATGAGCGTGAAGGAGGGTTTCCGGTGATACGTCTCGATGGCGGGAGTCTGACGCTGGAACAAGTCGCACAGGTGATTTACTCCAAAGAGCAGGTGGAAATCCGTGATGAGGCCTGGGCCAAGATCAAGCGCTCCAGAGCGGTTATCGATTCAATTGTGGAGCAGGGGAAAAAAGTCTACGGCGTAACTACAGGCTTTGGGAAATTCAGCGACACCGTCATATCGGCTAAAGACGCCGAGCAGCTGCAGATCAACCTGATCCGCAGCCATGCCTGCGCGGTGGGCGAGCCGTTGCCGCCGGATACGGTCAGAACGATGCTGCTGCTGAGGGCCAACGCGCTGGCCAAAGGACATTCCGGCATTACAGCCAGCGTGCTGAAATTGCTGGTGGATGTGCTGAACGCGATGATCATCCCGATCATTCCGTCCCAAGGGTCACTCGGGGCAAGCGGTGATCTGGCGCCGCTCTCGCACTTGGCTCTCCTGCTTGTAGGGGAAGGCGAAGCGCTTTATCAGGGAGAGCGGTTACCGGGGGGAGAAGCGCTGCGCCGCGCCGGCCTGAAGCCTGTCACGCTGAAAGCCAAGGAAGGTTTGGCGTTAATCAACGGTACCCAGGCGATGACGGCGATTGGAGTCATGGCTTATCTGGATGCCCAGCGGCTTGCCCTCCTCGCGGATGGCATTGCGGCGCTGACGCTTGAAGCTTTAAGAGGCATCACGGACGTGTTCGCGCCGGAGTCTCATCTGGTTCGGCCATACCCGGAGCAGCATTTGGTCGCCGGGCGTATTCTAGGCATGCTGAAAGGCAGCTCGCTGACGACTGTGCAGGGTGAAATCCGCACACAGGACGCCTATTCTCTACGCTGTATTCCGCAGGTCCATGGCGCTGTACAGCAGGTGCTTACCTACGTAAAAGAGAAGCTGCTAATCGAGATCAATTCAGCCACGGATAACCCGCTTGTGTTCCCGGATTCCGGGCAGGTCGTTTCCGGGGGCAATTTTCACGGCCAGCCTATTGCGTTCGCGATGGATTTTCTGGGCATCGGCATGGCCGAAATTGCCAGTATTTCGGAACGCCGGATAGAGCGGCTGGTTAATCCGCAGCTGAATGATTTGCCGGCCTTTCTAAGCCCGAGCCCGGGGCTGCAGTCCGGGATGATGATTACCCAGTATACCGCAGCTTCCCTTGTCTCGGAGAATAAGACGCTGGCGCATCCCGCAAGCGTCGATTCGATCCCCTCATCCGCGAATCAGGAGGACCATGTGAGCATGGGCACAACGGCGGCGCGGCAGGCGGCTGCTATTGTCGGCAACGGCTATAAAGTGCTGGCGATTGAAGCGATCTGCGCGGCTCAGGCCGCTGAAATAAGGGGGGCTGAGCGGCTCGCTCCGGCAACCCGGAAGCTGCTGAGCCTGATTCGTTCGGTCGTACCTCAGCTGACGGAAGACCGGTCCTTGAGCAGGGATATTGAGCGGCTGGCGCGCTGTATGAAGACGCAGGATTCGTTTTTGGAAGAAATACAGTCATCAACGGAGGGAGATCTCAAATGACAGAACGCATAATCCGCGCCCCACGCGGCCGGAAATTAAATACGAAAGGCTGGGTACAGGAAGCCGCGCTGCGGATGCTGATGAACAATCTGGACCCGGAAGTGGCGGAGCACCCGGATCAGCTCGTTGTATACGGCGGCATCGGCCGGGCGGCGCGCAACTGGGCAGCCTACGATCGTATCGTTGGTTGTCTCAAGGAGCTTGAGGAGGATGAGACGCTGCTGATTCAGTCAGGGAAGCCCGTTGCCGTGTTCCAGACAACAAAAGATTCGCCGCGCGTCCTTCTTGCCAACTCCAATCTGGTCCCGGCATGGGCGAACTGGGATACTTTCCACGAACTGGATAAAAAGGGACTTATGATGTACGGCCAAATGACCGCCGGAAGCTGGATATACATCGGCACACAGGGAATTGTCCAGGGAACCTATGAGACATTTGCGGAAATAGCGCAGCAGCATTTCAGAGGCACATTGAAAGGCACAATTACGGTAACGGCGGGTATGGGAGGCATGGGCGGGGCACAGCCGCTGGCAGTCACGATGAACGAGGGCGTTATTATCGTTATAGATGTAGACCGCACACGCATCCTGAAACGAATTGGGACGCTGTACTGCGACCAGTTGGCGCCGGACCTTGACGAAGCGCTTGCCATGGCTGCCGAAGCGAAGGCACAGAAGCAGCCTCTTTCCATCGGACTTGTAGGCAATGCTGCGGAAGTGCTGCCGGAAATGATCCGCCGCGGTTTTATTCCCGAGATCATTACCGACCAGACCTCGGCCCATGATCCGCTTAACGGCTACTTGCCGGCAGGACTTACACTGGCAGAGGGGCAGGCGCTCCGGAGAGTTAAGCCGGAACTTTATATCAAGCAGGCAAAAGCTTCTATAGCGGTCCATGTGCGCGCCATTCTCGAAATGAAGAGGCAGGGGGCCGTCGCCTTCGATTACGGCAATAACATCCGCCAGGCCGCTTATGATGAAGGCATAAAGGAAGCCTTTACTTATCCTGGATTTGTCCCGGCTTATATCCGGCCGCAATTTTGCGAGGGAAAAGGGCCGTTCCGGTGGGTGGCGTTGTCCGGCGATCCGGAGGATATATATAAGACCGATCAAGTGATTCTGCAAGAATTCGCAGGCAACGAAAGGCTGTGCAAATGGATTCGCATGGCACAGACACGGGTGGCGTTTCAAGGTCTTCCCGCCCGCATTTGCTGGCTCGGCTATGGTGAGCGTGCCCGATTCGGAAAGATCATCAATAAAATGGTCGCATCCGGTGAGCTTAAGGCGCCCATTGTCATCGGCCGCGATCATCTGGATGCCGGGTCTGTAGCCTCGCCTAACCGGGAGACGGAAAGCATGAAGGACGGCAGCGACGCCGTAGCCGATTGGCCGATCCTGAATGCCCTGGTTAATACTGCTGCGGGAGCGAGCTGGGTATCGGTTCATCACGGCGGCGGAGTCGGCATGGGCTACTCGCTGCATGCGGGTATGGTTGTCGTAGCGGATGGAACGGAAGATGCCGGGAAACGGCTTGAACGCGTGCTGACCACGGACCCCGGCATGGGAATTGCGCGTCATGCGGATGCCGGTTATGAGCTTGCCGTGGACACGGCGAAGAAGAAGGGCATTCATATCCCGGGATTGCATTAAAGGGGGGCTGGAGTATGGGGAGATTAACTTATGTGAAATCTGCTTCCCAACTGATTTGCATGGATGGAGGGCTCGGGCCAAGAACGGGCAGAGGCATGTCGATGCTGGGAATCACCGCGAATGGCAGCGTTGTTATTGAGGATGGTATTATCGTCTTTTCCGGTTCTGACACGCTGGCAGAGCACTATTTAAGTACATGCCAAGATGAAGTTGAAATCATCGACGCTCGCGGTATGGTGGTTACACCGGGACTTATCGATCCTCATACTCATATTGTATTTGCCGGGAGCCGGGAGAATGAGCTGGAGCTGCGGCTCCAAGGTGTAAAATATATCGACATTCTGAAGTGGGGCGGAGGCATTCTGCATACGGCGCGGAGCACAAGGGAGGCGTCGGAAGAAGAGCTGGTACGGCAATCCAGCGTCCGGCTGGATCATTTCCTTCTCCACGGCGTGACCACGATTGAAGCCAAGAGCGGCTACGGGTTAACCCTAACAGATGAACTGAAACAGCTGCGCGCCGCGCGGGCGCTTAACGCCAGTCACTCTATTGATGTAGTTTCGACTTTTATGGGAGCTCATGCGGTTCCCGAAGAGTTCAACAATAACCCTGAAGATTATGTCGATCTCGTTATTAACGAAATGCTTCAGGCTGTCGCCGAGCAGGAATTGGCCGAATTTTGCGATGTGTTCTGTGAACAAGGCGTGTTCAGCACCGTCCAATCCCGCAGGATTCTGGAGGCGGCAGGGAGACACGGCTTCAAATTGAAAATACATGCCGATGAAATCGCGGAGAACTTCGGAGGCGCGGAGCTGGCTGCGGAATTGGGCGCCGTTTCAGCCGAGCATTTGCTAAAGGCTTCGGAGGAAGGGATTCAAGCGCTGGCGAAGAGCGGCACGATTGCGGTGCTGCTTCCCGGCACGGCCATGTTCCTGATGGAGCAGGCCCCCGCTGCCCGGAAAATGATTGAAGCGGGAGTGGCCGTTGCTTTATCCACCGACTGCAATCCGGGTTCATCGCCAACTACCTCAATGCCCTTTATTATGAATACCGCCTGTCTCACCATGAAGATGACCCCAGCGGAAGTATTG
Source organism: Paenibacillus durus ATCC 35681 (assembly GCF_000993825.1). Taxonomy (NCBI): domain Bacteria; kingdom Bacillati; phylum Bacillota; class Bacilli; order Caryophanales; family Paenibacillaceae; genus Paenibacillus; species Paenibacillus durus. The sequence continues at coordinate 2,255,960 of NZ_CP011114.1, read as the reverse complement.
ACGGCCAGCACGATTAACGCGGCTTATGCGGTTGGCAGAGAGAAAGTAATAGGGAGTATTGAAATAGGCAAGCAGGGAGATCTAGTCCTGTTCGATGCCGACAATTACCGCCAGCTTCAATACTATTATGGGATGAACCTGGTTCATACCGTCATTAAGAAAGGGCAGGTGGTTGTAAAAGGAGGCGTCCTCGTTGATCGGCAACAGCCACTGCCCGGAAGAGGATAGCCGCATCGCCGACATTGAACAGGCGGCTAACGTGCTGCTGGATTTGATCTTTTAAGCAAGTGGGTATAAAAATTAGGCACATAATAGTTTATTTCACAGCCATATTCGGGTGATATTATCCGAGTGTGGTTTTTTTGTTAACTTTAAGCTTTTTTTAAGGAAATAGGCGTATAATGTTTGCTTATATGAACCGAGGAGAGGGTAAGGGTGCGTCATTACATACCCGGCAAACGGCTGGGAATCATGCTGCTGTCTTTTTTGATCGGCGGATTGGTATTGAACTTCATCATGCAGGCCGCTACGTTTGGCATGGATATCGGAAGCGTTTTCGCGTGGATATCGCGGTATTACTGGCTGTATGCGGCCGGCAGCTTGTTCTTTTTCTTCGTTCTGCTCGCTTTTGCGGCAGTTATTCCGAATTTGTATATAGGTCCCTTAATAGCCTTCGTTGCGTGTGTCATTCTTGGCATCGCCGATTATAAAAAGCTGACAACGACGGGGGAACCGCTGTTTCCGTGGGACCTTATGCTGGTCAAAAATGCGGGAGAGATGAGCAAGATTACCAAAGGCATGATTTCGCCGCTCGCGCTTGTGCTGGCTGTGGTGCTCATTGCCGGGCTGATCTATCTGCTGCGCAAGCTTCCCAAGATCAGAATCGGACTGCCGCTACGGGCGGGTTTTACGATTATTTCCGCAACCATGATTGCCGGGTTTATTCTGGTGGTCGGCGGCCAGTCGACGCTTGCAACCTCCATCCACTATCAGAATATTTACTGGGACCAGAAAGTGAATTATACGCAGAATGGATTTTTATTCGCTTTTACAGGTAATCTGAAGCAGAATCTGATGGAGAAGCCGGACAATTACAGCAAGGAAGCCATAACCAAGATCGCTGAAAAATACAACGCGCTTCCAGGCAACGGGACTGCCGCTGCGCCGGACGAGCTTCCCAATATCTTGTACATGATGGACGAAGCTTTTTTTGACCCGACACGTCTTTCTACATTTACTTTCAGTGAAGACCCTTTGAAATTCATCCATCAGGAGGAAAAAGATACGCCGTCCGGCTATATGCTGTCCCCCGAATTTGGCGGCAATACGGCCAATATCGAATTTGAAGCCCTAACGGGCTTGTCGATGTATTTTCTTAAGGACGGCTCCATTCCTTACCAGCAGCGGATCGTGAAAATGTCCTCGCTGCCCTCGATCGTCAGCATCCTTAAAGACAGGGGATACCGGGCGCTCGCGCTTCATCCGTTCGATGAGACATTCTATAACCGGAACAAAGTGTACCCAGTTCTTGGTTTTGACAAGTTTACAAGCCAGAATGATATGACAAATGCGCAGCGCATCACGCCGGACGGGTATATCTCCGATATGGCCGCCGTCAAGGAGGCGGTGCGCGAACTGGACAGCTCCGATCAGCCGACGTTCCTGCATTTGGTTACGATGCAGAATCATTTTCCGTTCGTCAAAGGCCATAACGGGCCGAATACGGTAACGGTTAGCGGCGCTAAGCCCGACCGGAAGGACGAGCTCGAGACGTATGTCCAGGATACGAAACTGACCGATGAGGCGCTCGCCTATCTTGCCGAGGAGCTGAAGTCGATGAAGCGGCCTACGATTGTCGTATTCTGGGGCGACCATCTTCCGGCGCTGTCAGGGGACATCTACACGCAGGCGGGCTGGGATACGAATCCTAGACTGAAGCATGAGACGAAGCTGCTCTATATGGCCAATTTCGATATCGGCAAGCAGCCGGTGGGCACGCTCAGCCCCGCTTTTATCGGGCCGACGGTCTTTGAGCTTTCGGGGCAGAAGCTGCCGGGCTATTACAAGCTGTTGGACAAGGTGAAATCGGAGCTTCCAGGCTTGAGCAAAAATGTGCTGATCGGGCCGTCTGGCATTGTTCCCGGATTAAACGCGGAGCAGCAGGCGCTGCTGGATGATTACCGTTTAGTGGAGTACGACATGCTGGAGGGAGAGAATTACTCGCAGGATTTGCTATTCCAATAGAGGGATTCTACAAAAAAACGGATGCGGCCCACACGGGCTTGGCATCCGATTCTATTTATGCAGGTCCTGCTTCCGAACCGGGATACCTCAAGTCCCGTCCTTCCGAGCTTTGCATATTGCATGCAATCATCCATCCTCTCCATTTGCAGTCATTGGTTGTGACCGATGCCTCTTCCTTTAGCATGAATACGGCACAATAGCAAGATAAAAGCGCATATCCTTATTCTCCCAAGCTATAGTACGATAAAAAAGATTGTATCTAAATTTAGGGAAATGAGGGAGCGGACATGATTAATGTAACGAAACTGCTTACCGGTATGAAGGGAGAAGGCGATGACCTTCGTTATACCATTAAGCCGGGACACAAACCGCATGGCGTTTCCGCAGGCAGAGGGCCAGTCGTCGTATGGAACTCGACACGGGCATGCAACTTAACCTGCAAACATTGTTATGCAAATGCCTGTCCTGCTCATGATCCGGATGAAATGTCTACGGAGGAAGCGAAGGCATTTATTGATGACCTGGCCGCATTCCAGGTGCCGGTCTTGCTTTTTTCCGGTGGAGAGCCTCTGATTCGCAAAGATATATTTGAGCTGATTTCTTATGCGTCAAGCAAAGGGCTGCGTCCGGTAATATCGACTAACGGAACGCTAATCACTACCGATAAGGCGAAAATGTTAAAAGAAGCAGGGATTAAATATGTCGGTGTAAGCCTGGATGGGCTGGAGGAGCGCCATGATGAGTTTCGCGGACGAAAGAGTTCTTTTGAGCAGGCGCTTCAGGGCATCCGCAACTGCCTGTCCATTGGCCAGAAGGTTGGGGTCCGGTTCACAATCAGCAGACATACATATGAAGACCTGGACGGAGTCCTTGATTTGATCGAGCGGGAAAATATTCCGCGGGCCTGCTTCTACCATCTCGTCTATTCCGGCCGCGGGAGCGCCCTGCAGCAGGAGGATGTTACCCATGAGCAGTCCCGGCATGCGCTGGACCGGATTATGGCAAAGACGATAGACCTGCATGGTAAAGGCAAACAGGTTGAGCTGCTTACCGTTGATAACCATGCGGATGGAGTTTATTTATATCAGTGGATTATGGAACACGACCCAGTGCGTGCAGGTGAACTGCTTGAACTGCTTCGAAGAAACGGCGGCAACCGTTCCGGAATAGCCATCGGCTGTGTGGATTGGCACGGCAACGTCTATCCCGATCAGTTCACCAGAGATGTCCAGATCGGCAATATCCGCAAGCAGAAATTCAGCGAGATCTGGCGCGATGCCGCTCATCCGCTAATGGCGGGCCTGCGCGACCGCAAACCGCTGCTGAAAGGACGCTGCAGTGAATGTAAATGGCTGGACGTCTGTAACGGGAATTTCCGGGCCCGGGCTTCGGTAAGCGGTGATTTCTGGGCGGAGGACCCATCCTGTTATTTAAGCGACCGTGAAATTGGAATCGTATAACAAGGGAAAGGAAGGCTGAATACGCATGCTCGTTTCCTGGAATGTGACCAAGAAATGCAACTTATACTGTGAACACTGCTATCGCGACTCCGGGCCGGCATCGCCCGTAGAAGACCAGCTAACCACGGAGGAAGGCACCCGGCTCATTGATCAGATCAAACAGGCCGGATTCAGGCTTCTCATCTTCAGCGGCGGCGAACCCTTGATCCGTGAAGATCTCTGCGAGTTGATCGCATATGCCTCATCCATCGGCCTTCGTCCCGCACTCGGCAGCAACGGTACGCTTCTGACTGCCGCCAAAGCAGCGGAGCTTAAGAAAGCGGGGCTAGGAGGCATCGCGATCAGCATAGACAGCGCCACGCCGGAGTATCATAACCGGTTCAGGAACGCGCCGGAAGGCTGGCAGCAGGCATTGGAGGGCATCCGTTATGCCCGTGAAGCCGGGCTGAGAGTCCAGATTAACATGACCCTGACCGAGAACAATATGGATGATTTCGAGCAGGTGGCTCAGCTTGCGGAGGAGCTGAAGGTTGCCTCTCTGCACCCGTTCTTTCTCGTCCCAACCGGACGAGCCGTCAACATCGAAGAGGAGGGGCTAAAGCAGGAACGCTATTACTCGGTTCTCCGCAGCGTTCTGTCCAAACAGAAATCAACCTCCCTCGAAATCAAACCGACCTGCGCTCCCCAGTTCATGCCGCTTGCGAGGAGCATGGGGCTTGAAATGCGGTACACGCGGGGCTGTCTCGCCGGGGTCGCCTATTGCTCCGTACTGCCGAATGGCGAGGTGCATATTTGCCCGTACCTGCCGGTTAAGGTGGGGAATGTTCGCGAGCAGCCTTTTGATGAAATCTGGAGAGATAATCCGGTATTCCGGGATTTAAGGAACTTCGAGAAATATGAAGGCGAATGCGGCTCCTGTCCGGACGTCGGTATTTGCGGCGGCTGCCGGGCGAGATCGTACTATTACAGTGGCGGCAATTTCATGGCTGAAGAGCCGTGGTGTTACAAAAGATCAGCGGCGCTGTAGGCCGGGGAGGGGGAAACAGTGGAACTGGATGCGTTGGACCGGAAGCTGCTGAATCGGCTGCAGATCGAGCTTCCTCTGGTCAGACACCCTTGGAGCACCATTGCGGAAGAACTGGGATTACACCAGGATGAAATGCTGCTTAGGCTGAAAAGGTTGAAGGAAGAGGGGTTCATCCGGCGGATTGGCGGGGTATTTAATCCGGCGGCGCTCGGATTCAGAGGCTGTCTGTATGCGATGACAGTGAGGGAAGAGCTTTTTTATCAGGCGGCTGCCGTCGTCAACAGCTTCAAAGGCGTTACCCATAACTACCGCCGGCGCAGTCGGCTTAATATGTGGTTTACGCTGAGTTCCCGAACTGAGGAAGAGCGGGGAGCCATTCTTGAAACGATCCGCGAAGCTGCGGGAGGGCCGCGCCTTTATGAGTTTCCCTCCGAGCAGATATTCAAGCTGAAGGTCTTTCTGAATATGGAAGAAAAGGCGGCCGCATCAACGATTGGACCCAGTCTGAACCCGAATTGGGGTACAAGCTTCAAACAGGAGCTATGCAAAATAGAGAATATGGATTTGCTGCTGATCCGCGAACTGCAGGGAGACCTTCCGCTGTCACCCGAACCGTATACCGAGATTGCCTATAGGACAGGATGCAGCTTGGAAGAGGTGTTTCATCGCTTGCAGACGCTGCAGGCAAGAGGAGCGCTCAAACGAATCGGAGCCGTTCTGAAGCATAGGGAGGCCGGGTTTTCGGCCAATGGCCTGTTCGTTAGCGTACTTCCTGAAGAGCATATACCTGAGGCAGGGAAAAGGCTGGCCGGGTATGCGGAAGTCAGCCACTGCTACAAACGCCGGGCGCATCCCGATTGGCCATATAATTTGTACGCCATGATTCACGGACTCAATGAGGCGTCTGTCCGGAAAGTTGCGGAACATTTTGTTCAGCAGGAAGGCATCAAGGAATACGACATTCTGTTCAGTACGGAAGAGCTGAAGAAAACAAGCTTTTCGATCTAACACGCTGCATTTTGAAAAACTCGACGCAGTGATATGACCGGATATCCGGTCTTTTTTTCTTTACGAGAAACGGATGCTTTCCTCCCGTGAGGACGGCGGAGCCGTTTCTTTTTGCATTTAGGACATATGTCCTTCCCAAAAATTTGGAGATATCTTTTAATTAAGATCAGAGCTAACATCAGAGGAGAGGTTAAGAAATGAGAGGGCTGTTATTTGCGTTGTTGGGCGGGGCCTGTATTACGCTGCAGGGAGTGGCCAATTCCCGGATCAGTCAAGATATTGGAACTTGGCAAGCTGCCACAGTTACCCAGTTAACCGGATTTATTATGGCCCTGCTGATCTTGCTGTTCGTCCGGGACGGAAGACGGCAGGGGCTTAGGCAAGTCAAACCGTTATATCTTATTGGCGGCGCGTTTGCGGCTGTCATTATTTTCAGCGAAGTGACGGCCATTCACCAAGTCGGGGTTACCTTTACGATATCCGCGCTGCTGATTGCCCAGTTGTGCCTGACCTTTTTAATAGACTCGAAAGGTTGGTTCGGCGTGGTGAAGCAAAAGATGAAGCTGCCGCAGTTCGTCGGCCTCGGAATGATGATCGCCGGTGTAATCATACTTAAATTTTGATAATATGATTACGCCGCAATTTGAGGGGCTGGAGGTGAATGCGGATAATGAAAGAAATACCGGATCATAAGCAGCTGGACACTTTTTTACAGACTTATCAGTTGGAAACGATATTTAATGAAGCATTGCTGCCGCATTTGTCGCTGTACCGCTTTGATCAGGGTGAACTGATCTGCTCCCAGGGAGAGCCTTCACAGATTTTGTACGTGCTTGTAAAAGGCAAGATTAAAGTATATACCACTTCCGAGGAGGGCAAAACCCTGATTATTTCGTTCAAAAAGCCGATTGAGGTGATTGGGGAAATTGAGTATTTCCAGCATATCCCGATTATCCATACGGTGGAGGCGGTGTCCCCGGTCTATATGGTTGGCGTTCCTTATCGCATGCTTGAAAAATATGGCTCAGACTACCCGCCGCTGTTGAACTTTTTACTGGAAGTCATTACTCGGAAGTTTTATGTGAAGTCCAACTTTTTGAACTTTAATATGATGCATCCGGTGGAGGTCCGGCTGGCCAGCTATCTGCTGTCCGTTTCCTATGACGATTCCGATTCCGAGATTCCGGGGCAGCTTAACAGCTTCCGCCTCATTGATGTAGCGAACTTTATTGGAACCAGCTACCGGCATCTGAACCGGATTATTCAAAAATTATGCACGGAAGGCCTGATTGAGCGCAGCAAAGGATTTATCGTGGTTAAAGACAAGGAAGGCTTAAGCGCGCTCGCTAATCAAAATATTTATGAATAGGAGGCATGCTGCTTATGATTCAAGGGCTGTTACTCGCGCTCGTCGCGGGTTCGCTTGTAAGTATGCAAAATGTGTTTAACAGTAAAGTCAATGAACATACAGGGTCCTGGGCTACAACGGCTTTGGTGCTGGGAATGGGCTTTGCGGCTTCGCTAACTTTTGGCCTGATCTTTGAAGGGGGCCGGCTGTTCAGTCTGGAGCATATGAAGCCTTGGTACTGGATCAGCGGTGCAATCGGGGTGGGTGTCGTTATCTGTCTGACGCTGGGGATCAGGCTGCTTGGTCCTACGTATGCCATCTCCGTCGTTCTAATCTCTCAGCTCGGAAGCGCCCTTTTGTGGGATTCGATGGGCTGGCTCGGCTTAAATAAAGTTCCATTTACATTCAAGCAGCTGCTCGGGGTGCTGGTTATTATCGGCGGAATTTTGGTATTCAAATTAGGAGGCGGGCGTGTGCATCAGGCGGCTTCGGAAGAAACAAACGAGACTTCACCATCCAAAATAAAGAATGAAGCGAGAGGCGCTTAGGATGACAACCGCAATCGATAAAATAGCCTGGATATCCGTGAATCAAGGCCAACTGTTATGCGCCCGTTCCAGGGGCAAAGATATCTTCTACTTGCCGGGTGGAAAAAGAGAGGCAGGCGAGACGGACGCCGATACGCTGCTGCGGGAAATAGACGAGGAGCTATCCGTTCGGATCAATCCCGAAACGGCCACTTACTTCGGGACGTTTGAAGCGGAGGCTCACGGCAAGACTGGCGGGGTTCCGGTGAAAATGACCTGTTACACCGCAGAGTTCGAAGGTGACCTATGTCCGGCTGCGGAGATCGAGGAACTGGCCTGGTTAACCTATAATGACCGGGACCGTGTATCGGCCGTTACACAGATCATTTTTGATAAGCTGCATGAGATGGGGCGGCTCGTCTGATCCTTCTGTACTTTGCAGGTGTAAAACAAAGACTTCGGAGTTCGGCTCCGAAGTCTTTGTTTTATCTCTAATTAATGGTTCATGCCGGCCATTCCCCCCATGATTTCCGGATTGACCATTCCGAATATCATAGCGATATGGGCCACAATGAGAAATCCGCTGACGAGTATAAAATGAAGCTTCAATTTTCCTTCTGCGGAACGGTTGCGGGCGATTAGGCCAAGATCAAGAAGGGCGAGGGGCAGTAAGAAGAATACACCGCTCAAGTAAAATCCTACAGCGACAACGTCCACCCAAGTGTGCCATTCTCCATTTACGGTTAAAGGAATAAACGCGGTTGGGAACAAGTATAGGAATATTCCTGTGAAATACAGTCCTGCCAGAATGCTGCAAATGCGGTTAAAGCTTCTCAGTCCGCCCCGCGTGCTTTTGCCAAAGAGGATAAAGAATTCGGTTACAGTGATCGTTTCGGCAAAGATCACGGGAATGGCCATGAATATAATCAAATTCCATGGCTGATTGTCCGCAAGCAGGGACATGTAGTGCGTCATGCTCATTTTTTGATTTTCCCCCAGTAGATAGATTTAACTTACCTGGCCCATTATATAAAAAATTTATGTGGAATTTATGAAGAACCCAGGCCTAGAATAACGGCGACAGCAGCCGGGCGAAAACAATCTGCATTTTTTGCAACGTGCTTCGCTGTTCGAATTTTGACTGTAAAATTTCCTCGCTCACGCCAAGATCCCGGTAAAAATCCTGTACCAGGCGGTCAACGACCTTCCCGTCAAAAAAGACCGCATTGATCTCAAATTGGTTGCAAAAGCTGCGTATATCCATATTTGCGCTGCCGGAGAGCGCCAAGTCGTCGGAAATCATCAGTTTGGCATGGATGAACCCTTTCTGGTAGCCATAAATCCGTCCTCCCGCCCGCAGCAATTCCTGGACATAGGACAACGTAGCGCAATAAACTATATTTTTATCAGGAACAGCCGGTATAATGATACGAACGTCGACTCCTCTTGAGATGGCCGTTTTCAGAGCCAATAAGATGCCGGGATCGGGAATGAAATAGGGCGTCTCAATAAAAATCCGCTTCTTTGCCGAAACGATGAGGGAGAAAATAAGCTCCAGGATCGTCTCGTCCGGACCGCTCTTTACGATTTGTACAAGCTCATTCCCGCGGCTTTCCTGTACCGGATAATAGACGGGATCGGTAATAACTTGTCCTGTAACCAAGTGCCAATCGGTTAAAAAAGTATATTGGACCCACAAGACCGCATCGCCTTTAATGCTAAAATGAGTGTCCCGCCAATAGCCGAATTTCGAATCTTCCCCCAAGTATTCATCCCCAATGTTCAAGCCGCCGAAAAATCCGATTTTTCCGTCCACCACCACGATTTTACGGTGATTTCGGTAATTGAGCCGTTTATTGAAGAATGAGGTTAGCAGAGGAAAAAAACACCCTGTTTCCACCCCTGCATCCCGCAGCCGTTTTATATACGCTTTTCCTAACCGGCGGCTTCCGATCCCGTCATATAAAAAGCGTACTTTCACCCCTTCCTGCGCTTTCCGGATCAACAATTGCTCAAACCGGACACCGAGATGATCGTCACGAACAATGTAAAACTCCACATGAATATGATGCTCGGAAGCGGCAATTGCATCCATCATTGCTGCAAAGGCTTCCTTTCCTTCGGCGAAAACCATCGTTTCATTGCAAGCCGTAATGGGGGCGACCGGTATATTTTTGAGAATTGCATGTAAATTGTCGTCTTGAGTAATGGTCTTCCCATGCACATTTTTTAGTAGCCGCTGTCTGCATCGGTCAATGAGGTCATCCTTTAATGGGTCCCAATGCCCTTTATTTGTCTGTGGAAGAGCAGGGGGGCAACGGTATTCTTTCGCAACAAATAAATACAGCACGAAACCGATGACCGGAAAAATAAACAAAACAATAAGCCAAACCACCGCTTTGCTCGGACGTTGATATTCGAAGATGATAACGAAAGCGATTTGGATGATAAGCAGCAAGAGAGCCAAAACGATCCAAAGCAATGGTTTACTTCACCTCCTTAAAAGGGCATATATGGAAAAAAGACTCATGCCCGCTTTACAGCAAAGCAGAGTCTTTTTCGGATAGCGCTTCTCATTGTGAGATTATGTGAGGTTTGCCGAGAAAAACAGTTCATTATATAACAAACCTTTTCGAAATCGGTTGATGACCTGTGAAGTAAATTCATTCTCCCGAAACAATTGGATGTATTCTTCTTCTCTCCGGATATACTCCCCATTGTCATAAAGATTCATAAACCAATTACTTAACGGTTTGTTTCGGCATAGACAAGGTTCCATAACGATGATTTTTCCGCTCGGTTTTAATACTCGCTTATATTCCTTCATGTACTCTGCAATTTCTTCGGACGAAATATGGTGCAACACAGCAACGATGAGTATGTAATCGACAGATTCATCATCAACCGGAAGCTTGCCGTTTTCAAGAACAAGAAATTTGTGAGTCGGATACAGCCGTTTCGCATAATGAATCCGTCCGGCGTCTGGATCGATGCCGAGATAGTGGTTCGGCTGAAACATCGCACAATTAGCCCCTGTACCCGAGCCAAAGTCAAGCACGACTTTGCCGTTAAACGCGAATCGGGTTTGGATTTGATCATGAATATATTTTTTGGTAAACCATTTCGGACGAACGAACCAATGGTAAAGCTGGGGTGAAGACGAAGTATTCAAAAGCTGCCACCATCTTTCCTGAGATTGAAGTCACGACAATAATCTAACCCTCCTATCCCGGAAAAATTCAATAAAAATTTTACATAATCATAGCCTCAATTGGGCATTTTTATTTTTAACTTGATAACCATCCGAGAGGGGAAAATTCAGTATGAGAATAACCGTTATTTTGACAATCGGCCTAAGTTTAATCATCTCTCTTACAGGCTGCCAAGCGAAATCGGGGATGAACGTTGAAATGCGCTCCCAACAGGAGTTCAAGGCAACATCAACGGGCAAAAAGCCCATCGTAACCATTATCATCGATTCCCTGATGGACAAGCCGCTGCAGGAAGCGTTGAAACAAGGCAAGGCGCCCGCACTAAAGTATCTGATTGATCACGGGCAGTATTTTCCTAATGTTGTTAGTTCTTTTCCGACCATGTCCGTAACGATTGACAGTACGTTATTAACAGGGGTGTACGCGGATAAGCATCATGTTCCGGGGCTGGTGTGGTACAGTGACCGGGAGAAGCGGATGATCTTTTACGGCAATGGGCCAAGAGAAGCTTTGAAGATTGATCAGCTGCAAGTATTGACGGACAGCGTTTATCAAATGAACCAGATTCAATTAAGCAAAAAAGTGAAGACCATTCATGAGGAATTGGCCGACTCAGGCCAACATTCGGCTTCGATCAACGCAGTTATTTACAGAGGCAGAACGGAAAGGGAGTTGCGTGTCCCCCAAACTATGGCGAAAACGACACGGCTGCCGGATTATTATAAAGTTAGCACGCCGGAGTTGTTCTCGCTTGCCGCGTTCGCCCATTTGAACCCGCAAAACGCCAACCATACGGCCTTATGGGAAAAATATGGTATGAATGATAAATTTGCAGCCCGGGACATAGCTTTTCTGGTGAAAAATGGGGAGCTTCCAGATGTGACGATCGGATATTTTCCAGGAAACGATAGTGTTCATCACCGAAAAGGCTCCATGGCGCTTAAAGGGATTGAGCGGGCCGACCGGGCGCTTCAGCATGTACTGGATTCATACGGGTCATGGGAGGAGGCGGTTAGAAGAACCACGTGGATTATTCTGGGGGATAGCGCTCAAAGCGATGTGATGGACAATCGGGACGAATGTAAAGTGGATTTACAGCCTCTTCTGAGCGGTTACCGGATCGCCAAGCTGGGCAGGCCCGTGGGAGAAGACGACCAGATCGTCATCGCGGCTAACGAACGGATGGCTTACATTTACGCTATATCGCCCGGCCTGAAGCTCTCTGACATTGTAAAAAGTTTACAAAAAGAAGCTAAACTCGACATCATAGCGGTGAACCAGGATCAATCGGTACGGCTTACGGGTGGAGGACAAGGAGATAACGTTCTTTCCTATAGTCCGGGAGGGCCATATTCGGATGAATACGGGCAAAAATGGTCGCTGTCGGGCGACCCCAGGCTTGCGGACATTTCCCTCCATGAACGTAAGATCAAATACGGAAAATACCCGGACGTGCTGGCCCGATTATATGGCGCGCTCCATTCCCATGAAGGACGATATGTCGTCGTCACGGTGAAACCGGGATATGAATTGGCCGGCGAAAGCTCTCCCACCCATCGCGGAGGAGGAGCACACGGATCACTGCATGAGGCGGATTCCATCGTCCCCCTCATTGTTGCCGGAACGGATTCACAGCCGAAACACCCGAGAATCGTCGACTTGAAAAACTGGATCCTGCGGATGGCTGAGCAGAAATAATTGCGATGTTTGTTGTTCCAACAGATACCGAACGCGAAAAACTACTCTTCAAAAACTTCCAATTATGATAAAATATTATTGTGGAATCCCACTAAACTTATCGGAGTTGATCATTCATTGAAAGATTTTGAAATAATTAGTATGGACATGTTTCAAACCTTAGTAAATATAGACACTAGAATAAAACAAATCTGGAGGCCCATTTTACAAAACACATTTACGGCCCATTTAGCTGAAGAGTATGGACAAACTTTGCTTAAGTATTTTTTTACACACTGGAATGAACTGAGAACGACGGGGCAATTTCATTTGATGAATGAAGTTTATGAGCGAAGCTTTACGCAACTGTTTAAGGAGAAGGCGGTTTCATATGATGTAGGAGAAGCAGTTAGAATTATATTTCAAGAACATACTTTATCACAATTGTATGATGAGACTGCGGGCTTTCTTGAGAGCGTTTCAAAGAGTCATAAAGTTTGTAACTGCTCAAATTCTATCGAACCCACCCTAAACAAGTGCTTCATATCGGGGATTCTGCTTCGGATGTCCTCGGAGCTAATAGAGAAGGCATCGTAACTTGCTGGATTAATAGAAATAATAGAGTTTGGGAGCATGAAGTTAAACCGGACTACGTAGTAGAGTCATTAAATGAAATTGAAGAATTATTGATGACAAGAAAAAATTAGGGCGATAGTTCTAAACCTTCGGCTGAGCGGACATCGATTCCAACTAAGGCAGAGTGCCTGTTTCGACAAGTTAAAGGTGGTAATTACTAACCATTGATTTTATATTCGATTATTGTCACAATAGAAATGCCATTATATATTACGAAATTGTTACCTTTTGGCCACTAGGGCCAGAGAAGAATCAAGTGCCGCCGAATCCATTATTCGGTGATGATGCTTGATTTGAAAATAGGTCTTTTTTTGCATCAATAAAAGAATGTTCCCCGCCGATATAAAATTTGAACCCTGCCATAGACGCTGTACATAAGAAACGGGGAGGAGCTGAAAATGCCAGAAAGCCATATTCACCCAATTCAGAACGGGCGAGGTCCCCAGGTTAATCAGAACCCGGCGAAGGAACTGGCCATGCGCTTCATTGAACTGTCCGGCGGTCTGGACAATGTGTCGGAAGTATCTCACTGTACAACCCGAATTCGACTCCGATTCCGAGACGGTACCCGCGTGGATGAAGCTGGTCTTGCGCAAATCGAAGGGGTTCAGAATGTGTTCGTTCATGCCGGACAACTGCAAATTATTGTGGGTCCGGCAATAGTCTTTAAGTTGCACCGTCAAATGGTTCGTCTTCTTCAGAGCACTGACACTGGGCCGGAACGTCAGCTTGAAGCGGAACGTCAGCACGGAACTGGCGTACCGGAGAGCCCTGTCCGCATCGCGGGGGCGACCGATACCTTGCTTCCTTCCTTGCGGGGAGCATGGAAACGGAGAGTCTGGGCGCATCAGGCAGGAGAGGGGGCATCTCCGGAGCTGAATGACTCGGCAAAAAGGGGCTCGATTGGCCGGGTGATGGGGGCGGTCGGCTTTTTTTCCGATATCGTGGTGCCGATCATCCCGCTCTTCGTCGCGGTTGGCCTGCTTTTCGGCTTGATCAGCATGATCAAAGCCTTCGGTTGGGCGTCCCCTGACAGCACATGGTTTCGGACGCTATTATTGCTGACCGGCTCGGCCTTTCAAATCATGGCCGTGATGTTCGGCTATCAAGCGGCCAAGCGGTTTGGGGGCACCCCTGCGCTCGGTGCCGCAATCGGAATTGTCATGACCCGGCTCGACTTATCGCATCTGGCAGGAACTGGCGGAACAGCGATACTTAGCCCCGGGGATTTGACGAGCACCCCACAGTTCGGCTATCAAGGTACCGTGATTCCGATTATTCTTGCGGTATTGCTGATGACGCTTATCGAGAAGGGACTGCGGCGGATTGTTCCGTCATCGATCACCATTTTGCTGGTTCCCTTTCTCAGCTTTGTCATTGGAGGCGGCCTCGCTGTCCTGCTCATTGGTCCGCTTGCTGCGCATCTGGGCAGCTTTCTTAGCAGCTTGCTGGAAGAAGTGTACCAACTTGGAAGTACGGCATTCGGACTGCTCCTTGGCGGGGTCTATGGTCTTATCGTCTTGACCGGGCTGCACCACGGCATTCAGGCAATTGAAATCGGGCTTATTTCCAATCCAAACGTCGGGGTCAACTTTCTGCTCCCCATCTGGTCGATGGCGAATATCGCTCAGGGTGGGGCCGGACTTGCAGTGTATGCCAGAACCCGTGACACCGAGTTGAAAAAAATAGCGCTTCCCGCCTCGATTACCGCCTTTCTCGGTATTACCGAGCCGATCGCATTCGGCGTCAACCTGAAGCTTGGCCGCCCTTTCCTGGGCGCAGCAGCGGGAGGGGCGGTTGGAGGGGCTTATGTTGCCTTTCATGAGGTGGTAGCCAATTCGTTCGGATTGACCGGGATCCCGATGATCGCCTTTATCGTCCCGCCCGGACACATCAACTTCATTCATTATATGGTAGGTCTTCTTTTGGCTACAGGAACGGCTTTTGCAGTCACCTGGTTTCTCGGAGTCGATAAACCTCATCATCAGGAAGAATGGAATAATACTAATCGCAAAAGCATAGGAGAATATCATGAAAATCAAAAAAATTCTTAACAATAACGTGGTTGTGGTACACGACCTGGGAGAAGAAAAGATTGTCATGGGTTCCGGTATTGCTTTTCAAAAAGGAAAAAACGATATTGTCGATCCGTACCGCATCGAGAAAGTGTTCATAATGGACGATCCGGATCAATACAGCCATCTGCAGGAAATACTGCGGACATTACCCGAAGAGGAAATCGCGGTGTCCGAGAGCATTATTTCATTTGCGGAGTACGAACTCTCAGTAACCTTCAAAAAGCATATTCATATTGCGCTGACGGATCATCTTTCATTCGCTTTGAAGCGGCTTAGTAAAGGCATGGTCATTCAGAACACGCTCCTGCAAGAAATCCGGATTCTCTACCCAAGAGAGTTCCAAATCGGGCAGCATGCGAAAAGACTAATTCGCGAGAAATTGCAGGTCGAAATTCCGGAGGACGAGGTAGGTTATATCGCCATGCATATCCATACTGCGTGGGTCAATGCCGGAGCCTCAGGGGCAGGTGTGGACAGAGCGGCCTTAATCCGGGATATTGCCGAAGGAGTGGAACGTACCGCCGGTATTATTTTGGACCGGGCTTCTGCCACCTATGAGCGTCTAGTGAATCAACTCGAAAATATTCTTCGAACCGATGACAGCGGAAAGCTGTGCAATGAACTGGACCCTGAAATTGTCAGGATCGCCAAGGAACGCTATCACACGGCTTACGAACAGGCCAGATGGATTGCAGGCCAGGTGGAAGAGGATTATGGCTATACGTTTGCCGACAGCCAACTGGTGTTGATCGCTATGGAAATCAATCGGATGGATACCCGGTTGAAGGATATGGCGAATTGAGTTTCTTCATTATAATATATATAAAGTATTCTCTTTAAAGAAACGGATCCGTCCATTGTGGAACGGGTCTGTTTTTTTCTATATTCCCGTCCGTCTTCCGACATCATTCAACTTTATTCTCCATTAAATTATAAACGCTTTGAACTAATCAGGAATAATTAGGGATTTTTGAGGATAGACTGACGGAAAAATCCTCCTTTTCACCTTATCCAAAAAGAGGAAATTTAGTCTATAGTTATTGTGTGCTAAAAAATATAGAATAGCCATGACAACAAAACATTGTCGGGATTGTTACTGCTAAGCAGGCAAGACCTAAAAATCTCTTTGGGAATTTCCCCATCGGAATTTTTAGGTCTTTTTCTGTTGGCAGGAACAAAATATGAAACGAAGAAGGAGACAGGGCATGAATATCAAAAAGTTTGCGAAGCAAGCGGCAGCAGTAACTTTTACAACAGCTTTACTGGCAGGTGGCGGAACCTCAGCTTTTGCGCAAGGGCAAGACACTACTAGCTACAAAGAAGATTACGGATTTACCCACATCACACGTTTTGACATGCTGAAAATTCCTGAGCAGCAGCAAAGTGAGCAGTTCAAAGTACCGGCGTTCGACGCATCCACCATCAAGAACATCGCTTCGGCAAAAGGCTATGATAAGTTTGGCAATCTGATCGACCTGGATGTATGGGACAGCTGGCCGCTGCAAAACGCCGATGGAACGGTAGCGAATTATAAAGGCTACGAACTCGTTTTTGCCTTGGCCGGAAGTCCGAAAGACGGTAATGACACTTCGATTTACCTGTTCTATCACAAAGCTGGAGACAATTCGATTGACAGCTGGAAGAATGCCGGCAGAGTCTTCAAAAACAGCGATAAATTCGATTCGGGCGATCCGATCCTTAAATATCAGACCCAAGAATGGTCAGGTTCCGCTACATTGACCCCTGAGGGTAAAGTGCGTTTGTTCTATACGGACTTCTCGGGTGCGACGTGGGATGGCGGAACGGGTTATGGCAAACAAACGATAACAACGGCTCAAGTCAACTTGTCAGAGCTGGATGCCCAAACTTTGAAAGTGGACGGCGTTGAGGATTATAAGTCCATCTTTGACGGAGACGGAACGACTTATCAAAATGTTCAGCAGTTTATCGATGAAGGCGCCTATTCTTCAGGTGACAACCATACTTTGAGAGACCCTCACTATGTCGAAGACAACGGCCACAAATACCTTGTATTCGAGGCTAATACCGGGACTGAAACGGGTTACCAGGGTGAGGATGCCTTCAATAACAAAGAGTTCTATGGCGGAAATAAAAAGTTCTTCGAAGCGGATAGAGAAAATCTGCTTCAAGGTCCGCAAAAGCCTCTCGCTACCTTGGCGAACGGCACCCTTGGCATGATTGAACTAAATGACGATTATACGTTGAAAAAAGTCATGAAACCGGTGATTGCATCCAATCTCGTAACGGATGAAATTGAACGGGCTAACGTATTTAAAATGAATGGCAAATGGTATTTGTTCACCGACTCCAGAGGATCGAAAATGACTATTGACGGAATTACTGCTAAAGACATTTATATGCTGGGCTTCGTATCCGAGTCGCTTACCGGACCTTACAAGCCGTTGAACGACACTGGACTTGTGCTGCAATTGGATCTTGATCCTGCGGATCTTACCTTTACTTACTCTCACTTTGCCGTACCGCAAGCAGACGGTAAAAATGTGGTTATTACCAGCTATATAACCAATCGCGGCTTCTATCCGGAGCATCGTGCGTCCTTCGCGCCAAGCTTCCTGATGAGCATCAAAGGCAACAAGACTTCGGTTGTCAAAGACAGTATCCTTGAACAAGGACAATTGACGATCAACTAATAACAAGCATCAGCCATTAAGCGAAGTATACCCGTTCCGGGCGGCATGGGTCTATGGGCCTATGTCGCTTTGGTTTGCTAATATCGTAATTTTTGGCGGAGAGTTGAAGAAAAGGAAGCTCATGTTATCGCAGGATAAACCATCTTGAATCCGCTGAAACTGTGAATAATTAGCAAAAACTTTAGGTATATATGAGGATAGACCGATTAGGAGAGTCCTCCTTTTAGACTCAAGCAAAACGGGAGTTTTGGTCTATAGTCAGACCGTTCACCAAACATATACAATAACCGTGACAAGAAAATATTACAGGATTGTTACTGTTTAGGCAGGCAAGACCTAAAGTATCCAATTGGGGATAGCAATGCGCTATCTATTGATATCCCCATAGGAGATTTTAGGTCTTTTTCTGTTTGAGAGTAACAAAATTCGAAGGAGAAAAGGAGACGAAGTATGAACATCAAAAAGTTTGTGAAGCAAGCAACAGCAGTAACTTTTACAACAGCTTTACTGGTAGGTGGCGGTACATCAGCTTTTGCAAAAGGAAAAGACACTCAGTCTTACAATGAGGACTATGGCTTTTCCCACATCACACGCTCTGACATGCTGAAAATTCCTGAACAACAAAATGACGAAAGATTTAAAGCGCCGCAATTTGATGCATCGAAGATCAAAAATATCGCATCTGCTAAAGGCTATGATGAATTCGGAAACCTGATCGATGTGGATGTATGGGATAGCTGGCCGCTGCAAAACGCCGATGGCACCGTAGCAAATTATAAAGGCTATGAAGTTGTTTTTGCTCTAGCGGGAGATCCAAAAAGAGGCTGGGACACATTTATTCACTTGTTCTATAAAAAAATCGGCGATAACTCTATTGACGCTTGGAAGAGTGCCGGCAGAGTATTCAAGGACAGCGACAAAAATGTTCCAAACGATCCGATTCTGAACAAGCAAGCTGAAGAATGGTCGGGTTCCGCAACCTTGACTTCCGATGGAAAAGTTCGCCTGTTCTACACCAACCGTCAAGGCTGGGATCCGGCGCACGGCTTCTTCGGTAAACAAACCTTAACAACGGCTCAAGTTAATCTGTCCGAGCCTGATGCTAGTACGCTGAAGGTGGATGGCGTGGAAGACTTCAAATCGATCTTTGACGGCGACGGAAAAATCTACCAAAATGTAGATCAGTCTTTCGGCGGCGGAGACTATTCCGACAATCATACCTTGAGAGACCCTCACTATGTTGAAGACAATGGCCATAAATACCTTGTCTTTGAATCCAATACAGGTACTGAAACGGGTTATCAAGGTGAAGATGCCTTCAATAACAAAGCTTTCTATGGCGGAAATAAGAAATTCTTCGAAGACGAGAGAGAAAAGCTGCTGGCAGGTCCTAAAAAATCACTCGCTACTTTAGCGAACGGTTCCCTGGGTATCATTGAATTGAATGATGATTATTCGCTGAAAACAGTTATGAAGCCGCTAATCGCATCCAATCTTGTTACAGACGAAATCGAACGGGCGAACGTATTCCAAAAGAATGGCAAATGGTATCTGTTCACGGATTCCCGTGGATCCAAAATGACCATTGACGGAATCGGCGCGGAAGATGTTTACATGCTGGGTTATATCTCGGATTCCTTGACAGGACCTTACAAACCGTTGAACGGCAGCGGGCTTGTCCTGAGTATGGATCTTGATCCTAAAGATGTTACTTGGACTTACTCCCACTTTGCTATCCCGCAAGCTGACAGCGATAACGTGGTCATCACAAGCTACATGACGAACAGAGGTCTCTATCCAGAGCACCGTTCCACCTTTGCGCCAAGCTTTGTGGTAAACATTAAAGGCTCCAAAACTTCGATTGTCAAAGACAGCATCCTTGAACAAGGACAATTGACGATCAAGTAACAACAGGGTTTCTGCATAAATAATTAAAGAAGAGAAAATGTCAATGTTACATTGGCATTTTCTTTTTGTATTAAAGCGAGGTGTTTCATTGAACAGCAACAAAGCATTTAGAAGACGATTCACGATATGGATGATTTGTCTAGCTGCTGTGATCATGGTAGGGTTAGCGGTTAATTATTCAACAAAGGATAGAGAAGAGGGAACGATCAAAGAGAAAACTATCAAAGAGAAAACTATTGTTACTGAGAAACTTCCCCTTTCTCCGAAAAAGCCTACCTATACCTATCGGGCAGCCTATCATTTTTCACCTCCCGATAAATGGATGAACGACCCTCAGCGGCCGATTTATTTGGACGGCAAGTATCATTACTATTATCTCTACAACCGCGATTATCCAAAAGGAAATGGTACAGAGTGGCGGCATGCGACATCAACGGATTTGGTGCATTGGACCGATGAAGGGGTAGCCATTCCTAAATATACGAACCGAAACGGCGATCCTTGGACGGGGTCGGTCGTTGTAGATACAGAGAATACGGCAGGCTTTGGCAAAGGGGCTCTTGTGGCAATTGTGACACAGCCCTCGGCGGATGGCGGGAAGCAGGAGCAATATTTATGGTACAGCACGAATAAAGGAAAGAAGTTCATCTCATATCGCAACGTTCCCGTTCTGAAGAATCCGGGCACACATGATTTCCGCGATCCGAAGATTATCTGGGACCCAGAATCCCGGAAGTGGATTATGACCATGGCGGAAGGAACAAAAGTGGGTTTTTACGAGTCCTCGAATTTAAAGGATTGGCGCTATATCAGCGGTTTCATTACGGAAAATATCGGTATTGTAGAGTGTCCGGACCTTTACAGCATGCGGGCGGATGACGGGACCTATCACTGGATTCTCGGCGTCAGCGCAAATGGGAAAGCGGAAGGTAAACCCAATACCTATGCTTACTGGACAGGAAAATTTGACGGCAAGGAATTTATCCCGGATCGCAAGGAGCCGCAGTGGCTTGATTACGGCTTTGATTGGTATGCCGCTGTGACGTTTGAAGAGGGAGCGGGCGACGATAAAGACAGCCACCGTTATGCGCTGGCCTGGATGAATAACTGGGATTATCCCAATACTACGCCGACGCTTCAGGAAGACTATAACGGAATCAATTCGATCGTTCGTCAAATCAAGCTTAAGTCTGCGGGCGGAACGTACCTTTTGGTTTCACAGCCTGCTCAGGCATTGGATCAATTGACGAAATCAACGGAATCCTTTCAACGAATCGAGGTTAATGGCTCTAAAACGCTTAATACAACCGGAGATACGTACCAGCTTGACGCGGACATATCGTGGTCGGATCTCAAGAATGCAGGACTCAGACTTCGTGAATCTCCCGACAAGAAGCGGCATGTCGATGTCGGGGTTTTTGTGGAAGGCGGCTACAGCTATGTCAATAGAGCAAATACATGGCAGCCCGACAAGCGTGGAACCTATGTGGAGAGCAGGGCGCCGTTTGATACTGGCAACAAAAAGGTTCATTTAAAAATCCTCGTCGACAAAACAAGCATCGAAGTCTTTGTTGATGACGGATCGGTCGTGTTTTCCAATGTCATTTTCCCCGGATGGAAGGATAAAGGGATCACTCTTTTTTCAGAAGGCGGCCAGGCGGTCTTTGAAAATGTTGTGATCAAGCACTTGGGCAAAAATTAATCAGCATATAGATTCTTATATTTTGCCAAGCACCGGCTACCGCAGCACTTTTTCAGCAGCGTTAGCCGGTTTTTCTTCTTTTCTTACTTAATATTCAAAGCTATCGGGCTGATCCATGGCATCAACCAGTTTCTTCTTCTGCTCCAGCTCACCGTCAGATTTCATATCCAAGCCTCTGTCACCGGCAGCCTGCTCTTCCTTATCTAGCGCAGTCCGGTTCATTTCCCTCTGCTCATTAAATTCCTGCTGTTCTTCTGTCACGGTATGCCTCCTTCTGAAGTTGTCTAAATTGGCGGGTCTCAGCGGATGTCTCCTTGCCGGGTCCCTTACCATTGTTAACCAATCATATCTTCCTTAAGCAAAAAACAAACGTTTTAACCGCTATATTTGTCTTTTACCATTCTTGAAAGTTTGTAATAGACTATATCATCCTCAGATAAGGAGTGATAAAGTTGGCAAACAGAGATGTACGTCTTTCTCTTTGGTCGGGCACCAATTTTACTGGCCGCCGGATTCTTTTCAGACGGGGAGGAGTTGCGGTTCGTGATCTTGGAGCGTTTCGGTTCGACAATGTTCTCTCGAGCTTCCGGCTCAGAAATGTGGTGCAGAGCTCTCAAGTAACGCTTGTTCTGTTCTCAAGAATTAACTTTCAGGGATCATTCCGTGTGTTCCGTGGAAGTCAAAACGTAGCGAACTTGGGTAATTTTAACTTCAACAATGTCACATCTTCGTTTATTTTGGTAGGACGCAACCTGACCAACGTCGAAATTGCCCTAATCCAAAGCACGGGCAGACCGCCTCGCGACATCCTCATCATAAGACAGTAACACCGCAAATGGGCGCCTTAGGGCGCCTTTTTTTGTGATGCCATCATTCACTCCCAGAGATTTTTTTCGGCCGTTCATCTACAGTTCATATACCTGGGTTATGATTGCTTCAATAATTACATAGGAGGTTTCTTCATGAGTACAAAAAGAAAGTCCAAGACAAGAAAATGGCTGGTTATCGGTTTAGTAGTAATTGCCGTGGCCGTTATTGCCGGTACGTTGTTAATGCGGCCCGCAGCCGCATCCTATGAAAGTGCAATTGCCAAGACAGGAGATATCACGACCTATTATTCTTTTTCAGGAAATGTCGAAACGAAGAACCGCCAAACGGTTATGGCGGAGAAGATATTACAAATATCGGATATTAAAGTCAAAGAGGGAGATACGGTTAGCGAAGGCGATGTGCTGCTTACGACAACAGCCGGAGATGAGATTAAGTCGAAAATCAACGGTGAAGTTGTGAAGATCAATGTAGAAGATAACGCACAGGTCATGGCCGGAACGGCGCTGCTGGAAATCGTGGATTATAATAACCTGGAGCTTAATGTCAAGGTGGATGAATACGACATTCATGCCCTAGCCGCAGGCAAGGAAGCAGCAGTAAAAATTGGGGCAATCAACAAGGAAATGACAGGGAAGATCAGCAGTATTTCTAAAGAAGGCCAGATTATGAACGGGATCACCTTCTTTATAGCGACGATTGACCTTGCCAAAGATAAAGACCTCAAGATCGGCATGTCGGCAGAGGTAAAGCTTATTAGCAGCAAGGCTGCGGGAGTTGTTACATTGCCGATGACAGCCATACAGTTTGACGACAACAATCAGCCCTATGTACTAAAGAAAGATCAAAATGGGGCGGAGGTTAAAACGGAAATCACGACGGGGATCAATGATGGGACAAGCGTTGAAGTGAAGAGCGGGGTTGCGAACGGAGAAACGATTCTCTATAAAAAAGCTGCTGCGGCATCAACACAAGTAGGATTCGGCAGAGGAGGCGGCAATGCGAATGGTTCTAATGGGGGCGGTAACGAATGACAGAAATTCTTCGCATGCAAAATATAAATAAAAGCTACTATATGGGTGAGGAAGAGCTGCCCATTCTGCATGATGTAAACTTAACCATCCATTCCGGTGAATTTGTGTCCATACTGGGTCCGTCAGGCTCAGGCAAATCTACCATGATGAACATCATTGGTTGTCTGGATGTGCCGTCGTCAGGGAAGTATCTGCTCTCCGGCAATGATATTAATGACCTGGATGAGATTGAGCTTGCTAAAATACGGAATAAAGAAATAGGCTTTGTCTTTCAGAATTTTCAGCTGTTACCCCGGATGACCGCTCTGCAAAATGTGGAGCTTCCATTAATATATCGAGGCTTGTCATTTTCGGAACGCCAGCAGCGCGCAAAGGCAATCCTTGAACGTGTAGGATTAGCGGAAAGAATGAAAAATCTGCCCAACCAGCTCTCCGGCGGACAGCAGCAGCGTGTGGCGATTGCCCGCGCATTGGTTACGGAACCGACGATCCTGCTAGCGGATGAACCAACAGGTGCCCTGGATCAAAAGACAGGTGCACAGGTCATGGAACTGTTCGAAGAACTGAATGTAGATGGAAGAACGATTGTGATGATTACCCATGATATCAAGATCGCAAGTCATGCCAAAAGAGTCGTTCATATTTTAGACGGTTATCTAACAGAGCAGACGGGGCAGGAGGTGGAGTAGATGCTGTATGAAAGCATAAAGATGTCCTGGGAAAATATTATTCATAACAAGCTCCGTTCCTTCTTAACCATGCTCGGTATCGTTATCGGCGTAGCCTCGATTATCGCATTAATTACGATCGTTCAAGGCGCGACGAACAGTATCAGCGATCAAGTCAATGCGCTTGGCGTCAACCGGATTATCGTTAATGCGATGGGCACTCCTCTTAAGCAGGGCCTTAACGAAGATGATATGAACAGCATTGCGGAATTAGACAATATCAGCGGCGTATCGCCCACCGTTTCAGGGAAGACGGGTATTGTGTATAATGGTCATGTTAAAGAAGACGCATCGGTTCAGGGAAAGAATGACGTTTACTTCAAGTCCGATTCAAGCTTGTTGAAATCCGGAAGAGCAATCAATCGATTGGACCTGGAAAGCAAAAATCAAGTTGCTGTTCTTGGCAGCGATATTGTGAATGAATTCTATTACGGGGTTGACCCTGTCGGCAAAGAGTTAATGATCAACGGGACGACTTATACGGTAATCGGCACATTAACCTCTTCAAGCGGATTTGGGCTCAACTCAAATAATGATTCGATCCTCATTCCATATACAACCGCGCTGCGTAATTTGAACGTAAAAAGTATCTCGAATTTGGATGTTTATCTTAAGGATACCAGCTTGGCGGATCATTCGGTAACCGATATTAAAGCCGTGCTGAATGCGGCGTTTAATTACAAGGATAACGCATATACCGTTAATAATATGGGGGATATGATCGATTCCTTCCAATCCATGATGTCGATGATGTCCATGCTTCTTGGGGGAATAGCCGCTATTTCGCTTGTTGTCGGGGGGATCGGTATTATGAACATGATGCTTGTATCCATCACCGAACGGACGACGGAAATCGGTCTTCGCAAAGCTTTGGGAGCGACTCCGAATCGAATACAGCTTCAATTTATCATCGAATCGATCTTCCTCTCGCTTATTGGCGGACTGATCGGATTAATACTTGGAGCACTCATTGCCTATGTTGCCGCAGCGCTTATTGGACTGGGCTTCTCCATCTCCATGTCTACCGTTGCACTGGCGATAGGGTTCTCTGCCGGAGTAGGTATTGTGTTCGGGTATATGCCTGCCAGAAAAGCCAGCAGACTCAATCCGATAGACGCGCTCAGAAGCTTGTAATTAAGCAGATACTAACTATTAAAGGA
Source organism: Paenibacillus durus ATCC 35681 (assembly GCF_000993825.1). Classification (NCBI taxonomy): domain Bacteria; kingdom Bacillati; phylum Bacillota; class Bacilli; order Caryophanales; family Paenibacillaceae; genus Paenibacillus; species Paenibacillus durus. Next base: position 2,230,711 of record NZ_CP011114.1, on the reverse strand, counting down.
AGCGGCAAAAATGGTCAATATTCTGGTTGTTGATGATAATGAAAGTATCCGAAAGCTGATGACAACATATTTAATCCGCGATGGATATCATGTTTTTGCCGCTTCTGATGGATTGAAAGCATTGGAAGTGCTGGATACGGAGCATATCGATCTAATGATCGCGGATATTATGATGCCGAACATGGATGGCTACACGTTAACCGAAGAACTAAGAGGCTCAAGGCATGATCTCCCTATATTGATGATTACGGCAAAGGAAACCTTTGCAGATAAGAAAAAAGGCTTTCTGGTCGGCACCGATGACTATATGGTAAAGCCGATTGATTTTGATGAAATGCTGCTGCGGGTCCATGCATTGCTCCGCCGGGCCAAAATTTCCAATGAGCATCGAATCGTGATCGGCGAGGTTATCCTTGATTATGAAACGTTAACGATCACAACTCCAGCCGAAACGTTTATTTTGCCCAAAAAAGAGTTTTACCTGCTGTTTAAGCTGCTAAGCTATCCGCAAAAAATATTTACGCGGCAGGATCTGATGAATGAAATTTGGGGGCTGGATCATGACACCGACGAACGCACCATTGATGTCCATATCAAGCGCTTGCGCGAGAAATTCGATGGATTCGAGGAATTTAAAATCGTCACCGTCAGGGGACTTGGGTACAAGGTGGAAAAGCTGATATGAAAAAGCCCCGTCTGCTCACATCCATTTATGCTAAATTCGCAATCCTCTTTTTGCTAATATGGTGGATACTAAACTCATTGACTTTTGGTGTGACTATTAATGTCATTGCCATTAGTTTTTTCGATAAATTGTCTATGGACCAGGACCAGTTAATGGCTGAATTTAGAAGAGTCCGATCGATTACCGGTCTTGTCTTTCTTGTAAGCGCCGCAGTAGGAACAATCATCATCTTATTTGCGGTAAGAAGCATTGTAAAACCGATCAAGAGGCTATCCAAGGCATCCAAAGAGGTGGCCAAGGGCAACTTCGATATTGAGGTAAAAGTAACGAGTGGGGATGAAATGGGGCAGTTGACCGCCGATTTTAACCTAATGACTAAGGAACTGAAAAATATCGACGTGCTGCGCAAAGACTTCGTATCCAGCGTGTCACATGAGTTTAAGACCCCCATTACCTCCATAAAAGGTTTTGCCAAGCTAATTCGAGACAACCAGCTGACGGACGAGCAATTCTCGGAATACACCGAAATCATCGTGAACGAAAGTGAGCGGCTGTCGGTGCTTTCGTCCAATCTATTAAAGCTTTCCGAGCTGGACAGTAAAGTGATACGAGAGCAGGCAACCGTATTTTCGCTCGATGAACAGATCAGGAAAGCGGTATTAATCCTGGAAGCCGCGTGGTCGAGGAAGGAGATTGAATTCGATATTGACCTGGAGGAAGTGACGATTGCGGGCGATGAGCATTTGCTTCAGGAGGTGTGGTTAAACCTGATTCAGAATGCCATTAAATTTTCACATCAGCAGGGTACGATAAAAATTGGTCTGTACAGAAGCGGAGAGCTCGTAAATGTGGAAATTACGGATTATGGCATCGGGATTAGGGAAGAGGATAAGGGACGTATTTTTGAACGGTTCTATAAAGGCGACAAATCACGCTCGCAGGACGGGAATGGATTGGGACTGGTTATCGTCAAGAAGATCGTTGAGATGTCGGGTGGAAAAGTATATTTTGAAAGTGAACCGGGCAAAGGCACTACATTTATCGTTGAACTTTGTCAAATTTCTCCGTTCCATTCTGCATAGAAATGATTTAAGAACTCTACCATAATGTCATGCCTTCTTTGAGCTTTCTGTGCTCCAATTTCTGTATTCATCAAATCCTTTAATAATAGTAATTTTTCGTAGAAATGACTGATCGTATCATTGTTCAATGACGGATTATACATGGGTCTATGGACATGTCCACCATAAGTAAATGCTCTGCCTATACCCATCGCTCCAATGGCGTCAAGTCTATCGGCATCTTGAACAATTTTTGCTTCGATTGTAGATAATTTATGTTTATTAGCTCCACCTTTAAAAGAAATGTTATTCGCTATGTATACTACCGCTTCAATAATTTCTTGAGAAACTTCCAATCCACCTAAGAAATCTGAAATCATTCTTCTTCGATCATCGTCAGTGTATCCAAATTTATGGTCAGCTATATCATGAAGCAAAGCTCCCAATTCAACAATAAAACAATCCGCTTCTTTTGTTTGTTTAGCAATATCAGCAGCATTATTATAGACTCTGACAATATGCCACCAATCATGTCCTGAACCTTCGCCTTCCAGCCTTCCTTTTACAAATTGTTTAGTCTTCTCCAAAACGAGTTCTTTGTTCATCATAAATCCCCTCTATATATAGCTTCAGCCAATCCCGGAGCCGTGTCCAAATCAGCAGCGTGTATGCCTCTTATTATAACAGGTGCCGGATCTAATCATCCGGTTGTTTTGTTGTCCACACATCAAAAATGTTTGAAAATTGTAAAATATATCAAATCTATATTCTATTCCAAAATCTCCTATGCTATTCTAATAGCGGCCATTCATGGTCAAATCCAATGAAGAGAGTGGAGGAATGAATATGTTTCAAAGCTTCCTGCGGCTGCGCAAAACCTGGACGAGCCTGGCGATTGCCGCTGTGCTGGCGTCGGCATTAGGGATTCCGTCGCAGCAGGTCAATGCGGAAGGACCGTCCGATCTGGCGCCCAGCATCACCCCGGCCGCCGCGAACGGTAAGAAGGTTCTGTTCGACAATACACATGCGCAGACCGCAGGCGCGGCGGATTGGGTCATCGACGGCGGCTTCTCGGATTTCGCCAACGGATTGGCGGCCGAAGGCTATTATGTTAAGGAGCTTCGCAAGAGCACGACGATCACCTTGTCGGATCTGTCCGGCTACGATGTATTCGTCATTCCGGAAGCTAATATCCCTTACAAGACATCGGAGCAGACCGCTCTGCTCAACTATGTACAGGGAGGCGGGAGCATTTTCTTCATCAGCGATCATTACAACGCAGACCGGAACAAAAACCGTTGGGACGCATCGGAGGTCTTCAACGGCTATCGGCGGGGAGCCTGGGCGAATCCTGCGCTCGGCATGAGTACGGAGGAAGCCGCTTCGTCCGCTATGTCCGGGGTCGCCAGCGCGGACTGGCTGTCTTCCAACTTCGGTGTCCGATTCCGCTACAACGCGCTTGGCGACGTGACAGCCAATAATATCGTGACGCCGTCGCAAGCGTTCAATATTACAAGCGGGGTATCCACCGTTGCCGTCCACGCCGGTTCAACGCTCGCCATTACCGACCCGGCGAAGGCGAAGGGAATCGTCTATGTTCCGACGACGGCTGCCGCCTGGCCGAGCGCAGTGGATGCCGGAGTTTATAACGGCGGCGGGGTTGCGGAAGGGCCGTTTGTCGCCGTAGCCAAGGTTAGCGCCGGCAAAGCGGGCTTTATTGGAGATTCCTCCCCGGTCGAAGACGCTTCACCTAAGTATAAGAAAGAAGAGACGGGCGGCACCAAAACGACGTACAACGGCTATGGGGAAGCGAACGACGCCACTCTCTTGATCAACATGGTCAACTGGCTCGCGACGCCGGAGAGCTATACAACTCTCTCCTCGGTACCTGGGCTTACACTGGATACGGCAACTCCGTTGTACAGCTGGGAAGCGCCCGCCAGCTCCACGGAGCCGGTGACAGAGCCGTGGGCATCGCCGGCTGCCGGGTACAAATGGTATGATCCTTCCACGTTCAAGGTCGGCTCTTATGGTGCTAGCTCGACCTCCACTACGACGCCAACTTATGCGTTCAACCATCAAGCGACGCTCCCGAACCATTATGAGTTCCAGGTGGAAGTGATTGTTACCGGTCTGACGGCCAACTCGACGACCTCCGGCTACAGCCTCGGAGTATACACCAGTACAGGGACGCAAGTCGCGAAGGTTAAGAACAGCGACGGTTCGTGGCCGTCATCCTATGGCTACAGCTCAACCTTCTCGCTGACGGCCAATTCAAGCGGTGTCGCCTCCAAGATATTAACGGTAACCATCAATCCGAGCGTAACCGGCGCAGCCAATATGCGGTTGAGATTGAGCGGTACAGCTAAATACACCGAGGCTGTAACGATAGCAGACGTTCCTGTCCAGTAATTCGAGTCGGATCTGCGTGTTACGCTGCCGGCAACTACGCTACTGAACTTATACTCTAAATGGAGCGGGGTAACAGCATTGAATGTTGCCCCGCACCCTCTTTTGAGGGCGCCAAACGCGATAACAAGCCCGTCTTTTTACCTGTTGGGTGTAGCTGATGTTGGTAACACACACGAACCTCTCATTGATGGGATGTTCGTGAGAATCAATTTTAGAAGCTTCCGCCGATGTTGGTGGGAGTTTTTTTCTGTTGAAATCAGAACATTTGTTGTCGTAATTCGATCCCATTTTATAAAGTTGCGGCACAGCCGGAAGCGATATTAAATGAAGCAAATTCACAAGAGTCACAACAAGAACTGAATGAGGGCAAAGAAGAGAGGCCGCTTGACATTGGAGATATTGTAAAGTCGGGGAAATTTGGAGTTACGAACAGCCAAATGATTCCGGCCATTAAGCAAGTGATTGCGGACGGCTCAGTCGAGAAGCTGAGAATGCTTCGTTCCATGTACCTGTATTCCTTCAAGAATTCACTAAGGTATCTGAAAAAGTCAGAACGGGAGTTCATTCAAAATAACCTGAAATAGAACAAGCCGGAGCGAGGTTAGGTCTGCGCTCCGGCTTGTTTTTATTTTGTTAAGTTTTCTGTTTGTCTTGCGTAGAATGATGCAGTTTGGGGAGAGGTATGTCTATCTCGGCCTCGGCTTGGACAGTTCGGCTCAATATCTCGGCAACATGCTCATGAAACTGCTGCGACGCTTTGCCAGATGGTTGATTGATTTCTTTGATAACATATTCACATTTTTTCATTGGGGTACGCCTCCAAAATTCTATAGTTGTCATTTTCGATAATGTGTCATCAAAAATGCTCAACATTCTATTTGTAAGGCGGCAAAATATTAACACGTTTGGAGTAGAGGAACTTATGGAAAGCAAAACAATTAAGCACGTAGCCGTCTATTTAAGAAAATCACGAGACGATAGTGAATTTGAAGATGTTCTCTCGAAGCACAGGGATACCCTTCTGGCCTTGGTGGAGTCGAAATTGGACCTATAGGCTATATGAAGAAGTGGCCTCTGGGGAAAAGATCGAGTCCCGGAAAGAAATGCAAGTTACTTCGGCATGTTGAAGACCAGCTCTATGATGGCGTAGTGGTCATGGATATTGACCGTTTAGGGCGTGGAGAAAATAAGGATTGGGCACTCATTAAAGATACGTTTTTGAACTCCGAGACGGTTATTATCACACCGAGCAAGATTTATGATTTGGAATTGGATAATGACGATGTATCATTTGATTTCATGTCCATTTTTGCCCGGATGGAATACAAAACGATTAAGCGAAGAATGAAGCAGGGAAAAGGGGCTGGTGCAAAGAAAGGCATGTGGACGAATGGCAAACCTCCGTTTCCTTACAACTATGATAAGAATACAAGGTCGGTACTGGTCGATGAAACGAAGCGTTCGATTTTTCGGGCGATTGTCGAGAAGTATCTTAATGGAACCAACCTTGGTCATATTGCCATTTGGTTGGCGGATAACAAGATACCGACACCATATAACATTAAGCCTGATGGAAAGAACAAGGGCTGGTCGAACATTACGGTGCAACGTTTACTGGCTAGTGAAATCCATATGGGTTACATCACTTATGGCAAAACCCGCTCCAAGCGTGGTCAGGTGGAGCTTGTACCCGAAGAAGAACGGATTAAAGTCATGGGAACACATGAAAAGCTGAAAACGCAGGAAGAACATGAAGCGATTATGGAGCGGCTGCTTAAGAATCGCATGTTGAACCCAAATTCAAGGCGTAACATTTTTCCTTTGTCAGGCTTGCTGTATTGAGAGAAATGTGGTTCCCGGATGAGGTTCCGAGTAGGTGAGAATAAGAAGCAAGGGCAGCATTGGAGTGCATTGTGCTATCACCAGTATAAAGATGGCAGCAAATGTGAGTAGCGCGGCAAGGTAATGGATGTTGATTTTTTCAATGCTTTGTATGATCGGATTATCCATGTAGACCCAAACATTCTGCGGGAGATTGAAATGCATGGCAGTCGTTTTAATGATACTCAGGTGATCATCGAGGTCAAAGAGCAGGAATTGAAAAAGCAGAAGCGGGCGCTGGACAAGCTGCATGAATCGTATGAAGAGGACATGATAACGAAGCAAGTATTTTTGGAGCGTAAAGCTATCCGGTCAAGGCAGATACAGAAGTTGGAGGAAGAGTTGAGGGATATACGGAAGGTTGTAGTAGATGAGAGGAATTATCCGACTGTTGAGCAGATATACGAGCGGATGGGGCAGTTTAGGGAATTGTGGGGTGCCTCGATGACGAGTGAAGAGAAGAATCGGGCGTTAAAGAAGTTGGTGGAGCGGACTGTGTATGATCGGGAAGGGGATAGGGTGGAGTTGACGATTTGTTATAAATAATATATTGAAAATCAGCCATAAAAGTCGCTTCTGGGTATAGCCACCAGAAGCTCTTTTGTATATTTAAACATATGAAATTTTAAAATAAAGAGAAGTGGGCCAAAAGTTGCGAAAATAATTTATTTTAAGTAGGTATTTGGAAGGAATATAGAGTCATTTGGCGAATGTTGTAAATATGTGTTTGTTTTGGGCAGACCTGATTATAATTCCAACAGAAGTACTGTGGAGGTAGATGTATTGCTTAATCAATTTAGTCCTCATGTGGATGAGAATTTTTTGGATTTGTTTTATCATGAAATCCAGAGTTTTGAATTGGATAGGTATAACACCAAAATTAATCTCCATACACTTAAAATTGAAAATAATATTTTTGTATATTCCGAATTAGTGGAAAAACTTTTCGACTGTATTGTAACCTATTGCTTATCCCGAAAGGAACTTGAAATATATAAAAATAATAAGGGAATATACGTAAAAGCAATTCAGAGATTACGAAAGTGGGAAAATAACGACGGAGAACTAGGTGAGGTTCTGCTTTATTGCTTTTTAGAGTCACATTTACGCGCACCAAAGATTTTTACAAAAATGGAGCTGAAAACTTCACCTAATGATTACGTAAAAGCATCTGATGGGGTACATGTTTTACAGGTGGATAAAAATAATTTTCAACTAATATTTGGAGAATCAAAGTTAGAAAAAACATTTCAACGATCTTTATATGATGCTTTTAACTCGATTAATGATTTCATAAATAGAAGTACAAACAATATTCATGATGAAATAAGATTGTTGAATACTCATTTGGAAAAAGAAAGCATTTCACCTGCTCTTTATAATGTTTTAAAGAAAATAATTATGCCAAGTGCCAGAGAAGATGAAATATTTAAAGATAACGCTTTTGGGATTTTTGCTGGATTTGAAATCACTGTTGATGATGACTCGCGGAAACTAAGTAACTCCGAATTCAGGAAGATGATACGAACCAAAATTAAATTAGAAGTTGAGAGTCAATACAGTTATATACAGAAGAAGATTGATGAGCATAAATTATATGGAACTACATTTTATGTTTATGCCTTTCCATTTGTTGAAATCAGCAACACTAGAAAGCGCATTATTAAAAATTTAATGGAGGCCACTAATGATTTTTGACAAACTGTCTAGAGATGTCATGATAGATGATTATTTTAATCAACTATACGAACGATTGTTAAAAAATATCGCTTCTAAAGAACTAGTGGTCGATAGTCCCGTGACTATTAGCGAAAAGGAACTGGTTCACTTATTGAGATTTAGTGATATTCTATCTAATTCAACATTAAATGACTGTAGAAATATGGCGTATAGAATTGTTGCTTTTCTAAGCCCCGTATACAAAGGTAATCCTATTTTTAAAACATATTCTACGGCAATATTAAGTAGACTAGGGAATTTCCCTGCTATAAACAATCTAAATCATAATGTGGAACTTCCGTTCGTAAGAGAGATTGAGTCTGTTGTGAAGAAAGCGATTCAGAAAATACCAGGAGCTGAGAACAAATATTTTACAGATTCACAGTTTGATTTATTTGAAAAAATAAAAGAATCAAATTTCTATAGTTTTTCTGGACCCACTTCAATGGGAAAGTCATTTATCATAAAAACATTCATACGTGATAAAATCTCCAAAAAAGATGCAGGGAACTTTGTGATAATTGTTCCAACGAGAGCATTAATAAATCAATTTTCTTATGAAATTAAAGAGGATCTAAAAGAACTAATTATCAATAATAATTATAAAGTAACAACAAACTCCATAGTCACAATTGAAGAAGAAAACGCAGAGAAGAAATATATTTTTGTTCTAACTCCAGAACGACTTTTGAGCTACATCTCAAGTAAAGAAAATCCGAAAATACATTATTTATTTGTAGATGAGGCACATAAATTAGCTGCTGAAAAAGACTATAGAAGCATTACAATGTACTTAGCCATTGAGAAGAGCATGAAGAAATTCTCTGACTTAAAAATATATTTTGCTTCTCCTAATGTATCAAATCCAGAAACATTTTTAGAATTATTTCAAAAATCTGCAACAAAGACATTTACTACTATTGAGTCCCCTGTTACACAAAATGTCTTTTTTATAGATTTAATAAGTAGGATAGTTAGTTACTATAATGAAGGGCGTAAATATGACTTTGAGGATGTTTCTATTAGTAAGTATTCATCATCGTTTGAGCTAATACATAATATTGGGCAATCTTCTTCTAACGTTATATATTGCAATTCAGTTGAAAATACAATAAATAAAGCAAAAGAATTTTTAAAATTTTTACCCAATAAATTAGTGGAAACACCTAATCCAAGTCAATATGAACTAGATGAATTAATATTGGAAACTAAAAAAATGATACATAGAGATTACTATTTAGCTGATTGTTTAGCTCACGGAGTAGCTTTTCATTTTGGGAGTTTACCTCAAGTGATAAGAAATAAAGTTGAGAAACTTTTCAAAGAAGGGAAAATTAAATATTTGTTTTGTACATCAACCTTATTGGAAGGTGTGAATTTACCAGCGAAAAATATATTTATTTTAAGTAACAAAAAACATAAATCAAATATGTCAAAGATCGACTTTTGGAATTTAGCAGGTCGTGCAGGTAGATTGAATTATGAGTTGTTTGGAAATGTATTTTGTATCCGTGAAGAAACTAAGGATTGGAAAAATACAACTGTACTAACTGGTAAGTCAACCACACAACTACAAATTAATGCTACACATCAAATAGATAAAAACGAAAAAAATATTGAACAGTTACTACAAGCAAAACAAATTACATCTTCAGAAGCAGAAAAAGAAGTCCTAAAATATATAGCGAATATTATTAGTATTGATGCTATAGACAGTGGAAATGATTACAAGAGCCCTATTATCAAGAAATTAATTAATGATGGAAAACTAGATTTACTATTAAAGGCTCAAGACAACATAAAAGATTTAAAGATTCCAGTAGATGTTCTTAATAATAATCAATCTATTATGGTTAGACAACAAAATAATGTTTTTGAATTTATTCTTGAAAATCAAGCATTTGAAGAGATAATTAAACTTCCACATGAAATTAATTACAACAACTGTGTTACTGCGTTGGAACTTTTGCATGAGAAGTACAACTGGAACGTGAACGAAAGTAAAAACGATATTGCCAATAAGAATTCTTTAAGATATTACGGGCTTTTAGTAAATCAGTGGGTAAATGGACAAAGCCTGAGTGAAATGATCAATGAAGCACTCCGTTTCTACGAGAAAAATAATAAAAAATTAATGTTTTATGAGAACAATATTCAAGTTTTTGAAGTTTTCAATAAAAGCAAACGTCACATTAATAAAGTAATAAATAATCTGATTTCAGATATTGAAAATGTAGTCAGATATAAATTAGAGAAATATTTTAATAACTACCATGCTATATTAGTTTCTATTTTAGGTGAGAAAAAAGCTGGACCTAACTGGAATGTTTTTTTAGAGTACGGTACAAGGGATACTGTTGCAGTATATTTGCAAAACATGGGCTTTTCTAGGCATGTTTCTGCTTTATTAACGAAAGAACATAGAGACTTATTGAATATCAAGGACGGAAAGTTAATATCAATTAATAAAAAGAAACTTGTTAATCGATTAGTTCAGGGAACACCTGAGTATGATGAAATTAGCATGTTAATCTAGAAAATGAGGTGGAAAGTAATGCGGAAAATTGTTGAAGAAAGAAAAATTGATATGCTTATTCATTTTACACAAGCCGATAATTTGGAAAGCATCTTACGCCATGGTATTATTCCAATATCAGAACATAAGCACAAGGGAATAAAGGCTATGAAAAACGATAGTTATAGACTTGATTTTTGTGAAAATGCTACAAGCATTTCGATTGACTTTCCTAACTATAAACTATTTTACAAGTTTAGAATGAAAGATACTTCTATTAATTGGGTTATTTTAGCCTTAGAACCTAGTATTCTCTGGGAAAAACAATGTATATTTTGTCCTGATAATGCTGCAAACTCCAATGTATCACTTCGGACTATTCAAGAGAGAATGGGAAGAGAGGCAATGCTTCAAATGTTTGCTGAGCATCCAAATAAGCCATCAAGAAGTGTGCTTGGCATTCCAGATGCATGCCCAACTAATCCACAAGCCGAAGTCTTGGTAAATGGGACAATAGAAACAAAATATATCGGAGGAGTAGCTTTTCAAAACAAAACAACTCTTGATAGATTTACTGAAGTTATACCCTCAAATATACCAACTGCTATAGTTGAAGGCTTTTTTGATGCAAGAAAAGATTTTAATTATTGGTAAAAGGAGATAAAATGGCGAATAGACCTATTTTTATGGCAAGTAATTCAGATGGTTTTGTAGAGAGTATTGACCTAGCTTTTGACTGGTATCCAGGTTTTTCGATTAAACAAAAACAAAAATCAGTTAACTCTCTTCATGAAAATTTTAAGAAAAAATATGAAAAAAAGAGAATACTGGAGATTTCAAGCAAGTCACCAACAGAACTAGGGGTTTCCTTAAGTGCATTCAATCTTATGATCCATACTAAAAACAATAAGATATTTAGTGTTGAGACGGCTTTTCAATCAAGTAAAGTTTTTGAAAATGGGGGCCCTTATTTAGATCTTCTTGCTGCCACATCTAGAGAAGCGAAAAAAGATCAAAGATTAAAAACAAGTGGACGCCTTATTTGTTTTCAATACTTCAATCGGAAATGGCCACTTGAACCTAAAACTTTATTTTATGATTGGCTTTATATTAATGCTCTAGCTCTTAATCATGAACTAAGTAATCAATTATTGGAATATGATTCATTTTCAGATATTGAATTTAATCCTGAAAAGTCAATCAATTGTCAAGCGAAATCTGCAGCTCTATATGTTTCATTACATAATTTAAATCTTCTTGAGAAGGCTCTTTCTTCGACAGAGGATTATCTTGATATATTTTCTGACGAAGATATAAAACAGATAATTGTTCAAAACAATGAAGAAAACCCGGAGCAACTGAGTCTGTTTGATTTCGATAAATAAAAATATATAAATCTAAAGGTAACTTATTGAAGTTACCTTTTTAATTTCCCTGAGTCTTTCCCACTACTTTGGGTAATTAAGCAATACTTTAGCCAAATCCAACCGAAACGAGGTGATACCTCATGACAATTTAAAAAGCACCCAATAGATTAGCCAAGGAAAAATCACCTTACTTATTGCAACACGCACACAATCCGGTAAAATTGGTTCCCTTGGTCAGAAGAAGCGTTTGAGATCGCCCAGCGCGACAACAATTCCGTCTTCCTATCTATTGGGTATAGCTAGTTGTTGATTCACACGCACCTGTCATTGATGTCCAGTCATCTAACTCTGTTCGCAGCTCATTTTTCCTTTTCTAATTCTGTTCGGTTTCCGCTCTGAAATATACGAACCGGTTAGGGTCAGGAAGGTTCCTGCCAGGGTTGCCCAGGTGATCTGTTCATGAAGAATAAGGGCGGAGGCCGCCACTGAAATTACAGGCACGATATAAATGTACACACTTGTTTTGACCGCTCCCAGAATTCCCACCGCCCGGTTCCAGGTCACAAAACATAATGCGGAGGCACCAAGGCCCAAGTACAGCAGGTTTGTAAGATTTTCTATTTTATGGAATCGATCCGGGCCAAGATTAATTTGATTAAAAAATAACACAGGCAGCATAAACAGCAGTCCATAAAAGAACACTTTGCGGGTGGAACCGATGTTATGATGGTTTAGCCCGCTAATTTTTCGCATTAGGACAGAATAAACTGCCCATACCGCAGGGGCCAAGAATGCCAATAGATCTCCGATCGGGTTCAGCTGCAAGAGAAAATTCCCGTTAAGCCCGATCAGTACAATGCCTGTCAGCGCAAGCGAGAATCCGACCATAAATGAAGCGTTTAATTTTTCGCCCTCCAAGAAGAAGTGAGCCAACACCGCCGTGAAAAAGGGAGCAATCGACACAATCACGCCCACGTGGGAGGCAAGAGTATAAATAAGGGCAATATTTTCAATTAAAAAGTATAATGTGACCCCGCAAAGGCCTGCCGAGATAAACAGCAATTCTTCCTTAAAATCCTTAGTTCGGATTGGGCGAGAATAGACAAGAAGCAGAACAAAGTACCCAATCAGAAAGCGGAAAAATAGGATTTCAACGGGAGTGAAGTCAATGAGCAGTATTTTTGTGGAGATAAAGGTGGTTCCCCAGATTAAAATCGTGACCAGTGCCAACAGGTGTCCGGTAGTGTTCTTATGCTGATCCATCATGCCGTGATATCCGCAGATCGTTTCGATCCCGTTTCATGAAGAAATATACGCGCATATTGCTTGGGGGTTAAGCCAATCAGTTTTTTAAAGAAATTTGTAAAATGGCTCTGATCGCTAAACCCGGTCTGAAAGGCCACATCGATCGGCGGTATTCCTTGTTCCAACAGCCTTTTCGCATGGTTAATCCGAATGGTTGCCAGATAGCTGTACGGTGAGATTCCTTTTTGTCTCGTAAATGAACGCAGCAAGTGATATTTGCTTAATCCTGTCAATGCACTTAAATCATTCAGCGTAATGCTTTGCGCAAAATGTGATTCTATGTATTCGCATATCCTTTTGATTTCAAAGGCGGGTTCCTGAGAGGGAGCGGGAGCACTTACGTCTGAATATTCCCTCAGCAGCTGCTCCAGGAGCAGCAGAAACAATTCTTCTTTTTGAAAATCGGGCTGGCCCTCTAAAATCATCAGATGCAGATCATGCAGGACTATTGCCAGTTCACTGCGGAAGAGAACAGTTGGTGTGAAACAAGGCAAATACTCCGTTCCTGTAATCTCCAGCACATATTGGCGCATGACATCCGGCTGAATGTTAATGCAGCGATAGTCAAGCGTATTTCCATCGATCGGTTCACAGGCGTGGGGATCATGCGGGTTGAAGATGAGCACGTCGCCGCCGCCAATCATGTACTCCTCATTTTTACACAGCAGATGCCGCTTTCCTTGTTCAATGAAACCAATGACATAATAGTCATGAAAATGGTTGGGAAACTTCTGCATAATTCCTTCAAAACGATACGCTTCAACCTTTAAGTCCGCATCGAAGCTTACCGTTCGAACTTCACGAGTCATCGACTGCACCTTCTTCATTCGTTTAATGTGCTGACATTATAATATGGAAACAAAGAAATTTCTTGAATAATGTTGCTGGCATTTAGCGGTTTTTGCACAAGGTTAAAATAAAAGTCTTTTGTCCGGGAGTGTTGTTAAGTTCCAGCTTTCCTCCGTGCAGCTCCGCGGCTTTTTTGGCAATCGCAAGTCCCAGACCGGTTCCGCCATCGCTCCTCCGGGCAGCATCGCCGCGAACAAAAGGATCGAAAATGACGTCTTTCAACTCATTGGGAATGTCGTTTCCATTGTCTGAAATATAGAGCGCTGCCGTGTCTCTCGTCTCCTTGAGGGAGAGCTTCACTTTGGTCTGTGGAGGGTTGTGCAGCATCGCGTTAGCTACGAGATTGGAAATTGCGCGCCGCATGATCTTCGAATCAAAGGGTATGATTACTTCGGCCGAAGGAACGTCAACCTCCAGCTTTATTTTTTTGTCCTCGAACTGATCATAATACTCGGCGGAAATCTCCCGGATCAGCTCGGCCAAGTCCGCCGGAGTGAGGGAGAGGGGGTAGTCCGGACTGTCCAGCTTCGACAAACTGAAAATATCCTCGATCAGCTCCGTGACAAACGTCGCCTTATTATAGATGAGGTGCAAATATTTATCCCGCTGAGTATCATTTTCGGCATAACCGAGCTCTAGAGCCTTGGCATAACCCTGTATCGTCGTAATGGGCGTTTTCAAATCGTGGGAGATATCGACAAGCATCCGCTGTCTGCCGGTTTCCAGTCGCCGGTTATTCTCTTGGGCTTGAGCCAAATTTGCAGCCATGTCGTTGAGATGTTGCTGGATCAGTGAAAATTCATACCCAGCTTCAAATTCCAGCCGCTGCTGGTATCTGCCTTCCTTCATATGCTGAATGGCTTGAGCAATTTTCTCAAGCGGTTTCGTAATCCGATTCGCTGTCCACAGGCTGTATGCCCACACATTAAGTCCGAACAACAATATAAACAAGAGAAGCCAGTCAAGAGTAATCTCAATATTGGTCGGCTCTATAAAAATGAACAGGAAAAACCCATTCACAATGCCCATCGTTAAAGCGAAAATAATATAAGACTTGAGCAACGTGTAGAAAAGCCGGGTTTTTTTCACAAAAAATCATCCTCTTTAGCAAATTTATATCCGATGCCCCGGATTGTGCGAATATAAACGGGATTACGGGGCTCATCCTCCAATTTCTCGCGCAGACGGGAAATGTGCACCATAACCGTGTTGGCATCTTCATGGTAGAAATCGCTCCACACATGCTCGAATAATTGCTTCTTGGTGAAGATCCGCCCGGGCGATTCCATGAAGGTTTGAAGCAGCTTGTACTCAATCGCAGTCAGTTGGATTTCGTTCCCATTTTTATAAATGGCATAATTACGATGATCTAGCGTCAGGTTGCCAATCCGGGTCTGCTCCAAAACTTCATCCGGCGCGCTAGGAAGTTCGTTAAACTCATAGGTTCTGCGTAGTACCGCCTGAATCCGGGCGACGACCTCCAGAGGATTGAATGGTTTGGAAATAAAATCATCCGCGCCAAGCCCAAGCCCCAAAATTTTATCGCTGTCCTGGTTTTTGGCCGATAACAGTATAATGGGCAGCTTATATTCGGCCCGAAGCCGTTTCAGCAGTTCCACTCCGTCAAGCTTAGGCATCATAATATCCAGGACCGCGAGATCTATATTGTGCTGACGGATCATTCTCCATGCCTCATGCCCATCATGAGCTTCAAGAATTTCTAAACCTTCCTTCTCTAAAAATAATCTCAGCAGATCGACAATCTCAGGTTCATCATCTACAAGCAGTACCGTTCTGTTCACAAGCACTTCTCCTTCATCAAGGTGGATACAATAATTTGCGCAGTCTTGTATAGTACACTTTCTCAACTCCTGCTTCGGAATCCTTCTTCTTAAGTTTAATTTAAGATTGGTGATAATAGCGTGAAAGATTGGTCTCTTATACTGAAATGGAGCAAGACCGGTTTAGACCGGCAGTTAATCTATTTGGAAGGGACTGTGAAATCCATTTATGAAGACAAGAGGTAAAAGAATAGTTTGGAGCATGATGGTCATATTTAGCATGATCGCTGCATTCTGCCCGCCGGCAATGGCTGGGTCTGTTACCGAAGGAGGAATTACCGCTTCACAAGTCAGGCAGAAAGTGGACCTTATTGTTAAGGAAAATATGGAACGTCTGCATATCCCAGGTTCTGTGGTAGTGGTGACTTCCGGAGAACAGATTCTGTTCAGCAAAGGGTATGGGCTGGCGGATATTCAGCGGAACACGGCCATGGACCCAGCTAAGACGATCGTCCGAATCGGGTCCATTACCAAGTCGGTTACCGCTGCCGCAGCAATGCAAATGGTGGAGCGGGGGAAGCTTGAACTGAAGAAGGATGTAAATGAATATTTAACCGATTTTCAAATTCCGGAATTTCGGCAACAGGCAATTACGGTCCATCATTTGTTGACCCATACAGCCGGACTGGATGAAGCGGTTTACGGGGTGAACAGCCGATCTCCGGAAGGAGCGAACTCTACAGGAAAATATTTGAAAAATTATTTTCGAACTCAACCGCCCGTGAGGCCGCCGGGAACGCAATACGACTATAGCAATGCCGGTGTGGGACTGGTTGGTTACCTAGTTGAGCAGCTTAGCGGGATGACGTTAGACGATTATATGCGCCAAGAAGTGTTCAGTCCGCTGGAGATGCCAAGCGCTCAATTGCACGTACAGGAGCAACATGCGGAAATGTCCAAATCCTATCGTTATTCGAGTGGAAAGTTCGAGCAACTGCCTTATACCTATTTAAAGCTTCCCGGAGCTGGAGATTTAAGTGTTGTGCCCAATGAGTTTGCCCATTTTATGATGATGCTTCTTAATGAGGGACAGTATCAGGGTCGCTCCATTCTAAATCCGGAAACCGTTCAGGAAATGGAGCAGAAGCAATTTGCAGAGCATCCTCTTGTAGACGGTTTGGGGTATGGTTTGTACAGAGGCAAGCTGGATAATGGAATTTTCAATTTGTCTCATACGGGAGTGGTTGAAGGTTTTTCAGCCGAGATGACGCTCATTCCGTCCCATAAAATCGGAGTTTTTGTAGTGAGCAACGCAGCCGAGGGCGATTTCCAGCTCCATGATGAGGTTGTCAAGGCGATTGGAAATATGCTTCCGGGCAAAGCTATTAAACAAGAGAGAGGGGAAGCGAGTTCCATAGATTTGCGGCAGTATGCAGGGGAATACCTGTTTGCCAAAGCTCCACAGCACGGTTGGGGAAAATGGCTCTGGATGCTGGGAAGAACCTTTACCGTTCAAGCAGCCGGAGAGAATCTGGTTATCACAGGTGTATTCCCGGACGGCAACGGCATAACAAAGAGCAAAACCTATATTCCCATCGCCGAAAATTTATTTCAGCAAAAGGACGGCAAGGAAAGGATATGGCTCCATACTTCGGAGGAAGGCGAGAAATTGACTGTGGTCGGCGAAATTACGATGAATAAAGTGACTTCGTTTTGGGTTAAACCTGCTATAGGGTTCAGTATGTATTTAGGGACAGCAATTTTTTGGCTTTTGATTTTGTTCATAGAGATTGTACGATATGGTATTTCATTATTCAAAATGAAGTGGAGACCAAAATCCGGGTCTATTCTCCTTATGTCAGCTTTGTTTGTGGTGTTTGTGGCCATCCATCTGCTCTACAGCACTTCGGCCATCACTTATGGCTATCCTGCGTGGTATGCTTGGGGAATTTGCTCGTTGCCGATTGCGGCGGCAGCAGTCAGTATTTATGTTCTCATTAAAAATGCGTTTTCCGCCGTTCAAGCCAATCTCGGTTCCATCAGCAGATGCTGCGTTGCATTAATCGGTCTGGGCTTTACGTTGTTCTTGTTCCACTGGGATCTGCTGTCCATCCATTGAAGAATTCTTTTAGGCGAGATTCCGGAATCGCCTCGGGTTCGGTCCCGGCAGTTCCGGGACTCGTTCCCTTTAAGCGGCGCTTTAATTGCGTCACAACCTGAAGGTGGGTAATCGGCTGGCGCAGGCTACACTTATTCCTCATAACCAATCGCCTGAAATATAAACTGGGTCAAATCCTCCAGTAATAAATCCGGGTTTTCTTCGCTATTGTCGAGAAGCTGGTTGAAAAAAAACGTTTTGTTGTGAAACAGGATGCTGCCAAGTACGCTGATGAACGTGTGGTCAAGCGACCGGAAGCGAAACACGCCCTGATCCCGGCCCAGCTTCAGCCAATCCCGGAGTAATGTCCAAATCGGCAGCGTCAACTGCTGGATATAGTCCATTCGAGGGGACTGCAAGACGATCTCCTGCTGCAGCAGGCTGATCATTTCCGGCTCACGTCGCCAGTAAGCGGTGATCTCCCGTATCATTAGTTTGAGACCGGAGACCGCATCTATCCGTGACAGTTCATCCCCATTTAATATATCCTGCGAAAAATATTCCTTGAACAGAGCCTCGAACACCTTGTCCTTGCCGCCAAAATAATACGAGACGAGCGATACGTTCGCGCCCGCCTCTTCACATATTTGCCGTACAGTCGTTGCGTTGAAGCCTTGCTGCGCGAACAGCTTCTTTGCGGCCTGTAAAATGCGCAGCTTAACGTCATTTTCTTCTGAGCCCATGCTTTACCATTTCCCCTTTGTTTCTTCGTTCTCTGGAATTTCATTCCAGAACGAGCCATCCCTTGTATGCTCTTATTATAAGCGGGGCAAGCGGGAGTTTTCCAGTAAGGTCAGAGGCAAGTGCCGGATTGATCAGCTTTATGATTCGGGTACTGTGTTGGAGCGAGTCTGACCTGCGGGCTCAGCGGCCGCATTAGACGCTAGGTCCCTGCGCAGAGCGGTTGTCCCGATCATTACGAACGCCATCACGGCCGCAATGATGAGCAGCGCTGCCGCATCGCCTCCGATCCCGGGGCCGCCGAACAGCAGATTCATTAAGCCTTCGATCGCGTAAGTAGCCGGGAGTGCGCTGCCGAGATTGAAGTAAAAGCCGGACAGCATCTCACGCGGCATCATCGCGCCGGAGGACACGAGCTGTACAGACAGCAGTGCAGTGTTGATCAGCATGCCGGCTGTACCGAGCAGCATAATAAGCGTCTGCGTGACGATCATGAATGTGAGCACGAACAATGTCTGGTAGCCCCACAAGGCGAAAAATCCCTGTTCGACCTGTCCGCCGAGCAGCATAACGAGGGACGTTCCAACCAGTGAAACGATGATGGCCGCTGGAATCGTAATGGCGATGCGGGCGCCGAGCCGCTGCCAGCGTCCCGTACGGGCGGAGATTGCCGTCATTGATACCTCCAGGTTCTGGGCCATAATCATTGCACCGACAAATGAGGCGGTCACCATCATCATCGGCGCCATCTGATTGTTCGTCCCATTAACGATATTCACCGACTGAATATCGGATACGACCCGCTCGGATAGTTGGCCCGACATGGCTGCGGCTTGCTCCGTCGGCATTCCCTGAGACAGCACGGCCTTAGCGCCAGCTGTGAGTGCCTGCTTATTCGCGGCTGCCGTCACTTGCGAGGCGATGGAGGTCATGATGCTCTTGATCATCGCAGGATTGGATTCGTTCACGACATACTGAATGGATGCCTTAGTGTCCCGTCCTGCCACAAGCGAGGTAAAGTCGGCGGGTATATGCACAATCATCTGAATGTCGCGATCGTCCAGCCGCTCCCGCGCGGACGCCATATCCGCTGCTGTCTCCACATGGACGGGCAGCCCCGCCGACAACTGCTTCGCAATAACGGCCCCGCTTTGCGCATCCTCATTTACGACCGCGATGCTCAGCTCGTTGACCCGGTCCGACATGCCCTCATAACCTGTCATCCAGATGATGGAGAAGAGCAACTGAAAGAGCAGCGCAACAGCAATGCCGATTATCGTCGTCTTCGTTTTCAGTAATTCCCTAACTGTGTTCATCATGCATTCCACTCCTTTAAAACAATTGATTTAAACATTTGTTTTAATTATTTGTTTGAATTATAAAACATGGACTCCTTACTGTCAATCTAATACGAAGAAGCTGCGACCCATTCACAGACAAAGGCGATTCCACATTTGACAGAAAATATATAGCACGCTATATTATTTTTAGATAGCATGCTATATATTTTAAATCATCCTATGAGGAGGAGATTGGTTATGGGAATTTTCTTTGAAGACAAAGCTTTTGAGTTTGAAACGATTCGGAGTTTGAACTATTATAATTATCAAGGTGCAGAGATTGGAGAGGTACAAGTCGTTGCAAGTAATATTACTGAAGGAGACTTTGGGAGCTGGTACAAAGAATGGTATGCAATGGCGGAGAAAGTCAGAGAATTGGCTAATCAGTCATTAAGAGGAAATCACGTGGTAAGTGCTAAAGAAGCTTTTCTTAGAGCGAGCAATTATTATCGTACAGCCGAGTTCTTTTTGAGAAATGACGAGCCGATCCGGTTGGAATGCTATAGAAAAAGTGTAGAAACGTTTAGACAAGCAACACAGCTCATGAGTGAAAATTGTGCGCAAATCGATATTCCTTTTGAAGAGGGGTATCTAAGCAGCTATTTATTTACAGTCGATAAAGATGCACCAACCCTTATCTTTATTGGCGGATATGACTCCACCGTTGAAGAACTGTACTTCGCTGGCGGCGCCGCTGCAATGAAGAGAGGATTCAATGTTTTGATTTTTGATGGTCCCGGTCAAGGAGAGGCTTTGCGAATTCAAAAAACGATTGCCAGATATGATTTTGAGAAACCGGTAAGTGCTGCTCTTGATTATTTAGAAGACCATACGGAAATAGACACCAATAAATTTGTGGCTTTATTAGGCATGAGTTTAGGCGGTTATTATGCGGCCAGAGCTGCTGCGTTTGAAAAAAGAATAGATGCCTGCATCCTTTTTGATGTATTTACCGATGTGTGGGAATCGATTACTCAAAAAAATCCGCTAATTGAAAAGATAGAATCCAACCCTGCCGCTATAACATTTGATACCTCCAAGCTGGATGCGAATACGCGCTGGCTGATTCAAAATGGACTATGGGTCTTCGGAGGCAAAGAATTATCGGAAATGCCGGATAAAGTAAAAAAATTCACAGTTAAAGGTATTGCGGGCCTTATTGATTGCCCAACTCTATTGTTGGTGGGAACACATGATCATTTTGCTTCAGTCCATCAGTTAACTTATTTGCAAGAAAATTTGGCAGGCCCATATGATGTTCATATCTTTGATACTTCATTAGGTGCGCAAGAGCATTGTCAGGAAGGAAATCACTCCTATGCACATCAAGTCATTTTTGATTGGACAGAGGAACAACTACTCAAATATAAGGATGCATAATGGATGAACTTATTTAAAAGTCATGGTTTTTTGCTAAATAGACTCGCACATATTGGTTCGAACCAGTTGGAGAAAGAGCTATTGAGTAAATTTGATATTACGTTAAGCCAGTGGGCGGTTTTGTCCATCGTGTGGGAAGAAGAAGGGATTGCATTATCGAGGATTCAAGAGGTATTGGATGTAAAGGTCTCAACAGCATCCGGAGTCTTAAAAAGGATGGAGAAAAAAGGCTTAATCCTGCGAAGTCAGAATAAAGACGACAAACGGGAAATTCAATTATTTCTAACGGAAAAGTCAAAAAAGTTGGAGAAAGAAGTTATACAAACGGTTAAAGACTTCAACAAAAGGCTATTGGCTGACTTTACACCGGAGGAAAAAGCACTGTTTACGAGCTTCATTAAACGTGGCTTCCATAACTTAAAGAAATGATGATTCCCCGTATATTAGGTCAGCCAGAGACTACTGGTTGGCCTTTTTGCTGTCCGCTTTACGGCGGGTGCCTATGCGGTGTGTGAGAAAGCGCACGGACAATAACCATGAAATTTGGAATAGTGTAGATACACGATGAGGCAAAAGGAGAGCTATTCGACTATCATGAACAACACGTCATCAGAGAACAAAGCATCATCAGTCTGCAACTGCATCAATTTACGCCGGGCCTCGCTGGCTATTACGGAGCTGTATGACCGGTATCTTGCACCAAGCGGGCTGAATAATAGTCAATTTTCACTACTGCGGCACATTGACCGGATGGGACCGGCAAGTGTCAGCGATGTAGCGCTGAAGATGCGGCTCGACCGGACAACACTTGTGCGCAATCTGAAAGCACTGGAGCAACGAGGATATGTTCAGGATACGGCAGCCAAGGGAAGCAGGAACCGCCAATTGACTTTGACGGAGAGCGGGAAAGCGGTACATGCGGCTGCGGGACAGCTATGGGAAGATGCGCAAAACTTTGTGGAGCAATCGCTGGGTAAAGAGGATTTGGCAGTGCTAACGGCTCTGTTATCCAAAGTGGAGAGTCTTGTGCCATGAAGCGCTCAGGTGGTTTGTAAGGCGCTGCCTGTTTAAAGTGATTTGTATTTTCTTTTAGATCTTAATGCGCTCTATTCGTGTATATACACGAAAATAAATGGAACTGATGCTTTAGCTAGATATGCTGGGGAGGAGAGAACATGGAAATGAACACGAAAGAGGCAGAAGGACGTATCAAGCAATTAATCGTGGAGGAATTAAAGTCTTATGTGCGTGAGAACAAGGGGAACTTTTCCGAAGAACTGCAGGCCCCTTACTACGAGGAGCCGATAATTCAATTCGCATCAGCGGATGATCCCTTGTTTGAGGAATATAAGACGCTTATTGGTCCTGACCATGCTACGCCACGGGAAGTCTTTGAGCGGTCATATGGCCCCGGCAGCTATGAAGGAGGCTCGGTGATCAGCGTGGTGCTGCCCATCAGCGAAGTCATTCGCCGCGCCAATCGGGCGCAGAAGGACGGGCCTTCGCGGGAGTGGGCCCTGCTCCGGACATTCGGGGATGAGTATTTTGTGAATGCGATTCGCGGACATTTACCGGCTTATTTAAGCAGCCTTGGCTACCGGGCGGTCGCCCCGCTGGATACCGAGTGGTACAGCATTCAGGGCACGGCTTCGGGGCCGGTGTCCAATTGGTCGGAACGCCATGTTGCTTACGCCGCGGGCCTAGGCACCTTCAGCATAAATGACGGCTTCATCTCAGAAAAGGGGATTGCGATCCGCTTATTCTCCGTTGTGACCGACCTCAAGGTAACCCCGGATACCAGAACAGCAGCAAGCCATGCGGGGAATTGCCTGCTCCACAGCAAAGGGATTTGCGGCGTCTGCATCACCCGCTGCCCGGTGCAGGCCATCAGCAAAGAGGGGCATGACAAAATCGCCTGCATGAAATTTGTGTATGGGCAAGCCTCCCGGGACTTTGCGGAGGCAAACGGCGGGGATGCCAAATCGGGAGCCGGATGCGGTCTGTGCCAGACCAAGGTGCCTTGTGAGAGCAGAAATCCGATGCGGACTGCGCGGTGACATACTATATTGTCAAGACTGGTCAAAATGGAATCCCAGAAAGAAGTGGCCTACTCGACCGATGCCGACGATGTTGTGGGGTAACGGTAATTGTAAGAAGCAACTCCGTTCAATACGGGGTTGTTTTTTTGGTGCGCCTCACAGTCGCATCATCTAGGTGGTTCAAATCCACCCGGTAACTTTACCCTTTAAAGTGCCGTAGCTGAAGCAGACATCCGGCAACCAGAGGCTGTGTTCCGTTATATCCTGGCATAACGAGAGATACGAAGCTTCTAGCGATTTTATCGCTAAATTTCAATGCTTTATGGTCTGATGATGTATCATTAAGTATCCAAGTATGGAGGGAGACCATGAGCAATATATTAGAAGGCTTGTTTTACGGGAATTTACGTCCTGACGAATGCATCCATCCGAATAATCCGGAATATCTTTTGCTGACCCGCAAAATTTCCAGCGCAATGGAGGCATATAAAAAACAACTCTCAACAGATGAATTCGATTCCCTAGAAAAATTGGTTGATTTATTGGGCGAATCCACCTCGATCTATTCCGCTGCCTCTTTTGTCCACGGGTTTCGGATGGGCGCATTAATGATGGTTGAAGTGTATGGCGGAGGCGAAGATTTTGTTCAGAGAAAAACATAGGGAAGTGCTGGTGAAGCCGGAGCTCGAATGGCCCCGCGCCGTTAGACTAAGAAGTGGATACGGAGAAATATGATTGATAAAAGCCAATAAAGACCCGCAGAAGCGAGTCTTTTTGGCTTTTTACTGTGTCTTCAAACGATTGATTTCCAGCTCAGCATGGCTAACGTATCACTTGGTTGCTCGGAGGCTAACTAAATCTAGCTTTTCACTTAAATTTCTGACGCTTTGCTTGATGTCGCTTATATCATCCTTGATAGGTTTAAGTTTCGAATCCAAAACAGTTTCAAGCATTTTTACAATTTGCTCTGCTTCCATGGCCGAACCACTCCTTTTATAGCATTATAACAATTATGAGCCCGTATACCCCTACCGATTTTTGCATTCTCCGCTCCAATTTTACTTAGATTATCGATGTTATCCAAACAAGTCAATCTCGGCGCTGCGAGTGGGCGGTCAGGTCAGCATGGTAGGCGGTCTTTCGGGCTTTCAAGTGGAAGGATTCGAAATCATTCCCGCAATTCTAAGGAAAGCGCGCCTGCAAGCCATCAACGTCGGGAGCGCGATATGTTTGAAACGATGAACCGTGCAATCGAACACAATGGGCTTCGCCCAGTCGTTGACCGTATGTTTCCATTCGAACGCGCTGTCGAAGCGCTGCAATACTTGGCGGAGGGTTCGTATTTTGGAAAGATTTGCATTAAATTTTAACATCGATATTTGAGATTTCCGCCTGACGCAGCTTGTAAATTAGTTGACACGATCAACTTTAAGGATTATTGTATAGTTGATCCAGTCAACTACGGAGGTGTATAAATGGACCTTTTAACTTTAGCGAAATACGTTGGAATATTTAACAGGCAAACTCAGGCGTATATTACGACTGCTTTTAGCAGCATGGATATCAGTTTCTCAGAATGCATCTTTCTGATGAATCTATATGACAACGAAGGAATCAACCAGGAAGAGCTGTCATCCCTGTTGTTTATTGATAAAGCGGCAACCGCCAGGTCAATAAAATCACTCGAACAAAAGGGATTTATAACGCGTGAGATGATGAAGGATGACAGAAGAGCCAAAAAACTATTCTTAACCAACAAAGCAAGAGAAAATAAAGCTGATTTCTACTTGCTTTTGGAGAAGTGGAAGGACCACACCACCAAGGGGATGGATGAAGAAACTAAAGATGTGGTTTTTAAAGGGCTTCAGGCGATGGCAGAAAAGTCTGCAAGCGCAAATCTTATAGAATTATCAGAATATACGAAAGAAGGTAATGAGGATGCCATTAAATCCCAAACTGAATAAATTACTTGAAACCGACTTCGAGAAAATATATGCTCTGCCGCTTGATCAACAAAGAGAATGGTATGCAAGAAGCTGGGATGATTGTAAAGAGAGCATTGTGGAAGTCGGCTCCGTAAACGATCTCATCGTAAAAACATCCGTAAGGGATACCCTGATTAGAGTCTATCATCCCAAAGGAAATGGTCCTCATCCTGCTTTTATTTGGATTCATGGCGGCGGGTTTGTGTTTGGAAATATTGAAGTGTATGACTCTGTCTGCCGCAGGATCGTAAACAATGCAAACTGTACGGTAATATCCATAGAATACGGATTATCACCGGAACACAAGTTTCCCCTGCCTGTAGAAGAATGCTACGAGACTGTAAAATGGGTATCTGACCATGCTGAAGAGCTGAATATTTTGGCCGATAAAATCGCCATTGGAGGCGACAGCGTAGGTGGAACTCTTTCCGCTGTAATTAGTCAGCTTTCCAGGGATAAAGGGGAATTCAAGATTATTTATCAAGTTATCATTAACGCAATGTTAGATTTGCTGGGCGAAACCAAACCCAAATCCCAGGTGGAAAACGCTGAAGGTTACAGGATTACAACCAAAGGCATCGAATGGTTTGTCCGCCAGTATTTGAACGAGTTAAGCGAGGCGAACAATCCATTGGCTTCGCCATTGCTGGCAGAAAATTTCGGAGAGCTTCCAGCCGCGTGCATCATTACCTCAGAATACGATCCGTTAAGAGATGAAGGCGAATTGTATGCGCAGCGTTTGTCTGCGGCCGGGGTCAACGTATATCTGAAGAGGTACGATGGAGTCATACACGGTTTTTTTAACATGCAGCAATTATTGGAAGAAGCACGAGATGCTCTGGCTTTGGTATGTACAAAATTAAGAGAAGCTTTTAATTAAGTATCCTATAAGTCTGAAGGAGCTGTAGTAATGTCCAATATTGTGAACCCGGATGCACGGAAGATTGATCTTCATGCGCATTACTTGCCCCAAGCGTACAAGAAGGCATTGCTGAATTGCGGTGAGAACAATCCCGACGGATTTCCAACACCCGCATGGAGTCCGGAAATGCATTTGGAGGCCATGGATCATTTGGGCATTACTACTTCCATGCTTTCCTTATCATCGCCCCATATTAATTTTGGAGACAAGAATGCCGCTAAAGCCTTGGCCCGGATAGCCAACGAAGACGGTGCGGAACTTGTGAGGAAATATCCGGGGAAGTTTGGCTTGTTTGCCTCTTTGCCATTGCCTGATATTGAGCACAGTATTGCAGAAATTCAATACGCAACGGATGTTTTGAATGTGGATGGTTTCACGTTGCCTACCAATACACTGGGAGTGTATCTGGGAAATTCATGCCTGGATGCGATATTTGAGGAGTTAAACAGGCATAAATCCGTTGTCACTCTTCATCCCAATAAACCTAGTCGTGTCCCAGAGCATGTTGTGGAAGGCTTGCCTATTCCCATGATGGAATTTTTCTTCGATACAACTCGCACTGTCATCAACATGATATTAACAGGAACTCTGAATCGTTTCTCCGATATTAAATTCATCATCCCCCATGCAGGAGCGTTTCTGCCGGTACTTGCAGATAGGATCGCACCTGCTCTTCAAATGATGCCTTCATCATTTGATGAACGTATTGGAACAGACGTAGTGGATATCTATGCTGCTTTGCAAGGACTGTACTTTGACCTGGCCGGAGCTTGCCTGCCCAGGCAACTGGCTAACCTGATGCCAATCGTTGGAATAGACCATTTAGTGTATGGCAGTGACTACCCATATACACCTGATTTCGCCTGCATGGCTTTAGCAGATGCCTTGGACATCACAGAAATGCTAACGGAAGAACAGCACCGGCTCATTTATTGTGAAAATGCGCTGCGTTTATTTCCGAGATTAACGACTGGATAGCGAGCGGTTTCTGACGATGAATAATCTGAAGAAAGCCCTAAGTCTGATGGATCTTCTTGGGGAATAAAATGTCGTTTTTTCGTGAAATTTGTCACATTATTTTCTTATTGTTTTAATATATAATATTTTTATAAATACAATTGGGGGGAATTATGGTGAAAATATTTAAAGGTTTGCTAGTTGCAGGAATCGCAGCCGCAGTATTGTCCGGTTGTGGGGGAAACAAGGAAGAAGCAGCGGCTCCATCGGCCAGTCCGGCAGCGGCAGAGCAAACGGATGCTAAAACTACGGCGTCTATCGTAAACGTAGCAGATGCTTTCAACAAGGCGGTTAGCCCGGAAGGAACCTGGATCATTGCCATTCTTAATGATTTGACGATTGGTAATGAAGTGGTTGTAGACGGCGAATTCCATGATAAGGGTGCGGCAGACGGTAATATTTACCGGAAAATCGCCCTTTACGCGCAGGATGCGAATCGCAATGTTACCGCTAATTACACGCTTACTGCACCGAAAGTTACAGTGAAAAGTGAAAATTTAAGAGTTCAAGGCGGAACGATTAAAGGCGACGTTTATGTAGAAGCCAAAGGATTTAACCTTCATGAAACATCAACCGTCGATGGCAACATTTACTTTGCAAGCGAAGATGTGAAAGCATCCGCCAAAATTGATGGTAAAGTAACAGGGAAAACTGAAGTCCAATAATCGCAAAGCTATAATTCAATACCTAGCCTACAGACCAAGCCCGTTATGGGAATTTGGTTTGCAGGCTTTTTTGTTTTCGAAGAGTTTGGTAGGAATGTTGATCCTTGACATATACCCAAATAATGCTATACTAGTAAAAACATTAAGCATATGAGATTACTCGGAATAAACTCGCTGCCTTTTTGATCGCTAGAAAATCCCCCATATCATCACCATTCCCCGGGATAATGCAGCGGGTAAGACAACCCTCATATGATCCGGACTGCTCTCCATGATTTTCGCCAAACCGAATTCCTTATCCGATTTTGCTTGTTACAATACCTGGCAACAGCCAAATAATGGTGTGCGCCTAAGGAGTGAGTTAAACCTAAATAAAGTTAGAAGGAGGTTTTAATAGTGTCAATTAATTTAAATCTCTCACAGGTAACCATCAGGGAAAAAAGACTGAAATCCATCGTAGGGTACCAAGGAACGATCAAAGATTTGGCGGAACAATCACAATCCGGATGTCTGAAAAATGCATCCAGAGGATTCAGCCAGGCTACAAATTGCAACTCGGGCTGTGCACAAGGGTATTTATCTTCGATTACGGACGCGGCTATCGTCAATCATGGGCCGATCGGCTGTGCGGGTGACGTCGCGGGCGCAAACGCGGGGTTTCAATGGGGACAGAGAATCAGAGACTGGAACCAGAGAAACGTTAGAATCATCAATACCAATATGTCGGAGAACGCTGTCGTATTCGGCGGGGACAAGATCCTGAAAGAAGGCATCCTGAAAGCCTATGAAAGATTTAATCCCAAAGCGATCTTTGTGACCACATCCTGCGCTTCCGGCATTATCGGAGACGATATCGAAAGCACGATCAGAAATGTAGAAGCGGAGATTGGCATCCCCGTTGTTCCCGTTTTTTGCGAAGGATTCCGGTCACAGATCTGGGCTTCCGGGTTTGATGCGGCATTCCATGCCATATTGTCGCGAATTGTTAAGCCTGCCGAGAAGAAGCGTCCCGAATTGGTTAATGTCATCAATTTTGCGGGCAGTGGACGGGCTGTCATTACCGAGATTTTCGGGCGTTTGGGGCTGGTGCCTCAGTTCGGAATACCCTACAGCAACATAGAGGAAATCTCCAGATGGTCGGAAGCCGCGGCTACAATCAGTATTTGCGGCACGCTCGGCAGTTATATGGGGAATGGCCTGGAGCAGAATTTTGGCGTCCCTTATGTAACGGCGCTGCAGCCGCACGGAATTTCCGGATTTGACGACTGGCTCACAAAGCTTGGAGAGACAGTGGGTAAGGAGAAAGAAGTGGAAGAGTACCTTGCCGAACAAAAGATTCTTGCTGCGCCTGAATTGGAAGAGATCAAGTTTAAGCTGAAAGGCAAAAAAGTTGTCGTCGGCATGGGGCCGAGCTTCGCGCATAACTATATCCGGCTCTTGGAGGATCTCGGCATGGAAGTGGTATGGGGATTCTCCTGGCATTACGATGCCAAGCATGATCATGGCGGATGCCCATCCTGCACAACCGAGCTGACTAAGAAAGACAAGGATATTCCGGTCAGCGTAAGCGATCAGCAGAATCACGAGGTAATCAATGTGCTGTCCAAGGTCAAGCCTGATATTTTCATCGGAAGACATCCCGGAATGTCTGTCTGGGCTACTAAGATGGGAATTCCCGCTATCATGGTCAGCGATGAATATAGTGCCTTCGGTTATCAGGGAACGATCGAGTTCGGCCATCGCATTATCGATGCATTGACCAACAATAGTCTTGCCGTAAATCTGTCCAAACGAATCAATCTGCCTTATACCGAGTGGTGGCTGGAGCAGGACCCCTTCGAATTCCTTAAACAAAAAAATAAGAGAAAAGAAAGTGAGAACAAGAAAAATGTCGCTGTGCGTTGAGCAAATCAGACATGTGTGCACACTCGGTGCCTTTGAATCGGTACTAGCCATCAAGAGAGCGGTGCCCATCGTTCATGCCGGTCCGGGGTGCGTGGCCAAGCTGTGGACGACACTCGGAAGCCAGAACGGCCATCAGGGTTCGGGTTATGTCGGGGGACATGCGATTCCCTGCACCAATGCCTCGGAAAAAGAAGTGGTGTTTGGCGGCACGGACCGGCTGCGCAAAGTCATCACCAATACCTTTGATGTCATCGACGGCGATTTATTCGTTGTGCTCACGGGCTGTACTTCCGATATTATCGGGGATGATGTGGGCGAGATTACGAGAAAATTCCAGGCCCAGGGCAAACCGATTGTATATGTGGAAACCGGCGGGTTCAAGGGAAGCAATCTGATCGGTCATGAACTGGTTCTGGATGCCATTATCGACCAGTATTTGCAGCCGCAGCAGGTAGAACCGGGACTGGTCAATATCTGGTCGTCTGTGCCTTATCAGAATACCTTCTGGTCGGGTGACATTGAGCAGCTGAACTTGCTCATTTCTTCGCTCGGGCTGAAACCGAATGTGATCTTCGGACCGGATAGCAGCGTTGATGCCGTCAATGACATACCTAAGGCGCAGTTTAACCTGGTTATCTCTCCATGGGTAGGACTCCGGACCGCCGAGCATTTGAAAGATAAATTCGGTACACCATTTCTGCATTATCCCGCGCTTCCGATCGGTCCGACCGAAACCTCCAATTTCCTGAGAACGGTAGGCGAATTCGCCGGGATTGATCCTTCAGTCGTGGAAAATGTCATCCGCAAGCAGGAGGATCGGTATTTCTACTATTTGGAGAGAGCAGCCGACACTTTATTGGAAACTAGACTGCTGCCGAGACGCTTCATTACGGTGGCGGACAGCCTGTATGCGCTGGGAATCGCCAGATTTTTAACCAACGACATGGGATTAATCCCGGAGAAGCAGTTCATCACCGATGATACACCGACAGATTATCAGAGCGATGTTATCGCAGAGTTTGGGAAATTTACAAATGATATCGCTCCTGAAACGGTATTTTCCAATGATGGCGGTTATGTTGAAGAAGAAATCCGAAAATTAAAAATCAGAAGCCGGCCGCTCATTCTAGGCAGCTCTTGGGAACGGGTGGTTGCCAGAGACTTGAACGCCTATCAGTTATCCGTTTCCGCGCCGATCGGAAATGAATTGGTACTCAGCAAATCGTACGTTGGATATAACGGAGCATTACAGTTGATTGAAGATATTTATTCCGTTGTTTTAAATGATTTCATGTGAAAATAAGCTCAATGGTTCGTATAATTGTTCTTAGGAGCAATTTTCGAACCTTTTTTTCGTTCGGGATCGTAGGCTCTGCGGAAAGGAACTGATCCACCATGAACTTAAGGAGTGAGAAAAGATGAAAGTCATTGCTGTCAACGGCAGTCCGAGAACAAACCGCAATACCGCGACACTGCTTCAGGAAGCGCTGCATGGGGCGCAGTCCCGGGGAGCGGAAACGAAGCTGGTGCATTTGTACAGTATGGATTTCAAGGGATGCGCGAGCTGCTTGTCCTGCAAAAGAAAGGACAGCCGGCTGGGCGGACTATGTGCCATGAAGGACGATTTGAAGGAAGTGCTGCAGGAAATTCTGGCATGCGACGTCCTCCTGCTTGGTTCGCCAATCTATTTCGGCAATGTTACCGGGGAAATGCGAAGTTTTCTGGAGCGGCTGCTGTTCCCAAATCTATCCTACAACGAAGGAGAAAGGTCCACTTTTGCGGGCAGGATTAACTCAGGTTTTATCTATACCATGAATGTCACGGAAGAGCGGGCAAGAGAGATGAACTACGAGGCGGTATTCCAGAGTAACCAGAATCTTCTGCACATCCTGGGCGGGGATTCGGAGATTCTGCTCTCCTGCGATACGTATCAATTTGCCGATTATTCCAAGTATGAAGCCTCCAGATTCGATGCTGAGCAGAAGGCTAGGGTGAGAGAGGAGCAGTTTCCCGTCGACTGCAGAAAGGCGTTTGAGCTCGGAGCCCGTTTGGCTGCGGTGTGAGGTGAGCTAGTGTCCTTTCGCTGATCCATCGCATTGATATCCGCTGATCGCTATGTGAAAAAACACCATAATTTGGATAAACACATAAGCTAAGGAGGAATATCAAAGGAAAGGACAGATGACATGGCACTAGCCAAATTTGTTGATCCCTTACCGATTCCTAGAACCTTAACACCGGCCTTAAGGAAGAACGGAATCACGTATTACAAGGTAAGGATGAAGCAATTTACTGCCTCTCTTCATCGTGACTTACCGAAGACGACTTTGTGGGGCTTTGAAAGCCAATTCCCAGGTCCGACCATTAACGTCAGAAAGGGCGAGACCGTAAAGGTCTTATGGGAAAATAAGCTTCCTAAAAAACATATTCTACCGGTCGATACATCTATTCACGGGGCCGGACGGAATGACCCGCAGGTACGCACAGTAGTCCATTTGCATGGAGCAAGGGTTCGGCCGGACAGTGATGGTTATCCGGAGGCTTGGTTTACACGCGGGTTTGCCAAAACAGGACCTGTCTTTAAAAATAAAGTCTATACGTATACAAACAATCAGCGTTCAACGGCTCTTTGGTATCATGATCATGCTATGGGGATTACCAGATTGAATGTCTATGCCGGTTTAGCAGGCTTTTATTTTATTAGGGATAAGGAGGAGGACGCTCTTCCGCTGCCTAAAGGTCCTTATGAAATACCGCTGATGATCGCAGACCGCTCATTCAAACCCGACGGCTTGCTCTTTTATCCGAATCGGCCCGAACGCAGCAGTTTAAAAAATCCGAACGCCCGAATCCCTAAGCCCTCGGTTGTACCTGAATTTTTCGGTGATACGATCCTGGTCAATGGAAAGGTTTGGCCTTTTCTAAATGTGGAACCCAGGAAGTACCGTTTCCGTATTCTAAATGCTTCCAACGCCCGCTTTTATCGTCTAAAGCTCAATTCCGGTCAATCCTTCTTTCAAATCGGCACAGATGGGGGATTACTTGAAAAGCCCGTAAAAGCAAAGCAAATTCTGATAGCACCTTCCGAACGTGTTGATATCATCGTTGATTTTTCAAAAATGGCAGGCAAAAGGATCACGCTGACCAATAATGCTCCGGCTCCCTTCCCTGATGGAAAGCCCGGTAATCTCAACCCAAATACAACAGGAATGATCATGCAGTTTAGGGTTAAATTGTCTCTGAAGGGTAAAGATAATAGCAAAATTCCTGCAACCTTGTCCAGAATTACTAAGTTAACAAGAACAAATGTCAAAAGAGTAAGAAACTTACCTCTTGTTGAGTCATTCGACAACTTCGGACGCTTATTACAACTGTTAACGGGAAGATCATGGGAAGATCCGGTTACGGAGAAGCCTACGGTTGGAACAAAAGAAATTTGGCGGTTGATCAATACGACAGCGGATACTCATCCTATCCATCTGCATCTTGTCCATTTTCAAATTCTGCAGCGTCGTCCGTTTGATGTTAATTTCTTTAATCGAACAGGAAAGATCCGTTATACAGCTCCTCCGATTAAACCGGCCCTCAATGAACGCGGCTTAAAAGATACAGTCCGTGCCAACCCGGGGGAAGTAACTGAGATTATAGCCCGATTCGGTCCTTTTACCGGCCGCTACGTCTGGCATTGTCATATGCTGGAGCATGAAGATCATGATATGATGCGTCCATACATTATACTTCCGAAGAAGAGGAATAAATGAATTTAGAAAAACTCAAAATGACCTCGAAATCCACGGTTAAGTGGAGGACGAGGTCGTTTTTTGAGTACGCCAGACATGATCATCCCGGTGGAGTGCTGCTTACCGCAAAATGCGACTCTCTCGGCTTCATTCCTCGTTGTAGGCTTGATCATACGATGCTCTGGCCTGTTCAACTAGCGAGTAATTTTCTTTTGTCCACTGATTCAGCGCTCTCATCGGCTCAAGCAAAGATTCTCCCAGCGTAGTGAGAGAGTATTCGACGATTGGCGGGACGGACGGTGTAATAACACGCTTAACCAATCCGTTTCGTTCCAACTGCCGGAGGGTTTGGGTCAGCATTTTTTTGGAAATGCCTTCGATTCGTCTTCTTATCTCGCCGTAACGAATGACTCCATCTTCCATGGCATAGATGACCAATGCTGTCCATTTGTTGGAAACGATCTCAAGTACCTTGCTGTATCCGCAAATGGATAAAGATATATCGGGCTGTATCGTTTTATGTGAATATGACGAATTCATCTGACATCCTCCTGTGCACCTTTAGGTTCCCTGGACACTATAAAGTGCCTCCTTACTAAAGTGTAGTATATGTATTAATGTATGTCTATACCATCCAAAAAAGGAGAGAGCTCTCATGAAAGTATACGAAATTCAAGGCGCATTTGGAATTGATCAGTTGAAGGAAGTCGTTCGTCCGGTACCAGTTCCGGGTCCAGGCCAAGTCTGCATCAAAATGCGGGCGGTTTCCCTTAACTCCAGAGATTTGGGTGTAATTGATGGGTTTTACAATCCCGAATTGAATGCACCATTAATTCCGGTGTCTGATGGTGTGGCCGAAGTTGTCGCATTGGGAGAGGGAACGACGAGCTTCAAGACTGGCGACCGGGTGAGCGGGATTTTCGCGCAGAGCTGGATTTCCGGAGAGGCTACGCGGGATAATTGGGTAAGCACACTGGGAAGTCCGCTGAATGGAATGCTTGCGGAGTATGCCGTACTCCCAGAGGAAGGGCTTGTTCGAGTGCCCGATCATTTGACGGATGAAGAGGCGGCGGCGCTTCCATGCGCAGGGGTGACGGCGTGGCACGCTATCGTGGAAGAAGGCCGGGTCAAAGCGGGTGATACCATTGTCGTGCAAGGCACAGGAGGTGTCTCGTTGTTCGCGCTTCAATTCGCCAAGCTTCACGGCGCATCGGTGATCGTGACGTCAAGCAGCGACGAGAAGCTTCAGCGGGCTAAGGAACTCGGGGCGGATTTCGGAATCAATTACAAACAAACGCCCGAATGGGATCAAATCGTTCTGGAACTAACGGGTGGCCGCGGTGCTGATCATATCGTCGATCTCGGCGGATCGGCTACACTGAACAAGTCGATTGCGGCGCTGCGGGTGGGCGGTCAAATCAGCTTGGTAGGGGGTCTATCGGGGTATCAAGTGGATGGTTTTGCAATTATCCCCGCCATTTTAAGAAGAGCGCGCCTGCAAGCCATTAACGTCGGCAGCCGCGACATGTTTGAAACAATGAACCAAGCCATCCGGCAAAACGGGCTTCGCCCGGTCGTTGACCGTGTGTTTCCATTTGATCATGCGGTTGAAGCGCTGCATTATTTTGCCGAGGGCTCGTATTTTGGCAAGATTTGCATTAAATTTTAACTTGTATAGAGTTTAAGACCGAGAGACCGGGAATCCAGGAAGGGTTCCCGATTCTCTAATCGGCAGCTGTTGATGACACAGGAGTACTTATGAGAAGGCTCGAGAGTACGCCTCAGCCAGCCCGCAGTTAACCGAAACGGACTTTCGGCTGGACCGGATGATGTCTTCCTTCGCCAGTTCATGGAGCGGCGAGCTGGATACTCGCGGGTTGATGGGCGATCCAGAGGTTCGTACTTATTTTCAAAAAGTGGAGATTACCGCGGAAGTGAAGACGAATGAAACGGATGAGCGTATCCGGCAGCTTCAAGAGACAACGGATCGCCGCTGCCCGCTGTTTAATACAATAAAAGCGGCAGATGTTGAAATCGTCACGACCTGGACAAAAGCCGCGTAACCGGTATAAATGAAATAGCAAGAACAAGTAAATAGGCGCTGCCGATCACGCGAAATGCACCCCATAGAAAATTTCTAGAGGGTGCATTTTTTGTGTTGAAATTTTATGAAAATTTTATTTAAAATTTGATAAAATCATAGCATGACTTTAGCCATATCAAAAAAAGCCGCAAAGAGAGGAATTGGATATGAACCGTTTAATTATCGATACGGATATTGGCAGCGATATTGATGACGCCATGGCGCTTGCGCTGGCGATGAAGTCCCCGGAACTGATGCTCGAGGGCGTTACAACTGTGTACGGAGATGCCGATTTGCGCGCCCGGATGGTCGTCAAAATGCTTAAACACGGCGGCAGAGAAGACGTGCGTGTATACGCCGGTCTGGATCGGCCGCTGCTTGGCAACCGTGAAATATGGATGGCCGGCCACGAAGGGAAGGGGCTTATTGAGGAAGGGGAATCGCTTCCTTACGAAGAGCGCCACGCTGTCGATTTCATCATCGATACCATTATGGCGAATCCAGGCGAAATCACACTGGTCCCGATCGGACCGCTGACGAACATCGCCGCCTGCCTGATCCGCGAGCCGAGGGTCGCCGAGAACGTCAAAGAAATTATTTTGATGGGCGGCGTTACCCGGCTTGGCCGCAATGCCGCAGAGTTGCCTGTGACCGAGCATAATATAGTCAGCGACCCGGAAGCGGCGTCTGTCGTATTTAGCAGCGGCGCGCCTATCGTCATGGTCGGACTGGATGTCACGCTGCAGGTTATTATTACCGATCAACATCGCAAGCAGCTGCAGGAGACGAACGATCCGCTGAATGCCGCATTGGCCCGGCAGATGGATTTCTGGTTCGATTTTATTAAAGAGAAGAAGACGTTTATGCATGACCCGCTCACCGTCTCGCTTCTCATTGACCGGTCGCTTGTCCAAACCGAGAAAATGAATGTAACCGTCGAATACGATCACCGTGCGAAGACAGGCCAAACCGTCGCTGTTCGCGCAGAGGACGGCAATGTGGAGGTATGTCTCGAAGTGGATAGCGAACGGTTTCTGGAGATGCTGATGAACCGTTTGACCGGACAAGCCTGATTCGAATCACGATTACGCTGGGAAGTAGTCGTTCAAGCGTTTCCATATTATATTATAGTGAGCAATAGATTTATATCATGATGCATAAAAAGGGGGAGATTCAGTTGTTTCATCCAATGAGTCTTATCATACCGTTTCTGATATTGCTGCCAAATCTTATGTTTTTTAGATTCCAGCCAAGGAATGGACCTAACCAAGGAGAAGAAAAAGGGAATCCAATTCTCTCGGCGGCAGAAGGGGTTGGACGGATCGGGGTATTTATAATTCCTATTTTCTCATCGATACATATTGAAAATTCATATGAAGTAATCTCGCTGATCGGAATGTTCCTATCTCTATCGCTTTATTACTTAGGATGGATACGTTATTTTAGGCGGGGCAGAGAATTTAGCCTATTGTTCGCTCCAATGATTGGGATTCCGGTACCTCTAGCGATTAACCCGGTCCTCTATTTCCTTTTTGCCTCGGTCGTGCTGCACTCAGCTTATCTATTAATCTGCGGTGTGATTCTTGCCATTGGACATATACCGGGCAGTTTGAACTCATACAAAAAGGACGTATGATGCTTACGCCAGGCTGTATTAGATCTTTCTAGGGTAAACCGACCCGAATAATCAGCATATTGGTGCTTTTTTACTAAAGATTTCCGATTTTTATCCGATACATATAGATAGGCTACCAAGGATTGTAAACCCGGTGATTTTATTCAAAACAAAGTGTCTAAGACGAAAGGCGGTAATGACAGATGGCGGAATTAACAAACCAACTAGGACGGTATCACATGTGGGTTGATCCCAAAGCAAAGGTGCTTCACATTGACCTCTTTGGTTTTTTCGGGGTGGATGAGGCAGAGCAATTTTTTGTAGAGTACGAAAAGAATGCGGACTCTCTTAACAAGGATGAATACAGCATCGTAATCGACTGCCACGGCCTTTCGACCTTTAAGCCTGATTTACTGCCATATTTGCGTGATGCGTATCAAGCGTATGCGGAATTCAAATCGGTGGGCTTCATTAATCCTCAAAATCCTATAGGCCAAATGCAGCTTAAGCGGGTTGCACGGGAAACGAACATGCGGGACAAGTTCCAGTTCGTGGATGACCCTGGAAAGCTTCAGCTATAATAAACCAGGCAGCACGTCGAGATAGATACCACCAGGAGTGCTGCCTTTTGCGATGCCGAATATTGAAAAGGGTGTGAAAATAATGAGTGCAAATGTAAAAATTTGCGGGGTAGCGATTTATCATCCGGACAATAAAGTTGGCAACGAGTACTTTGTGAAGCATTTTGAACGTCAAGGGAAGGATATTACGGGGCTTCTTGAAGTGACTGGGCGTGAGACTCGGTATCTGTCAAATGATCCCCATGAAAACCCATTAACGATGGGAATTGAAGCGGCCAAAAGAGTACTATACCAAACGGGTATTGATAGCGCTGAGTTAGATATGATCGTTTTTTCATCCGGAACACCCGAGTATGTCCAACCGACCAACGCAGTTAAGGTGCATCATGCACTCGGCGGCAAGAATTCGGCTATCGTCTATGATATCAACTCCAACTGTGTGGGAATGGTCGTCGCGCTGGAACAGATCAGCCGCAATATGCTGTCGAATCCCAATGTGAAATATGCCATGATCGTTGGAGCGGAGCAATTGAACAAATACTCCAGGACTAATGAAGAAGTTCCTTATTCCAATTTTGGGGATGCCGCTGCCGCCCTTATCCTTGAACGAGTGGAGGACAGCAATTGCGGATTTATTGATTCTTCATTCTATACGGATTCTTCGCTGCATAATACGATTGTTCTGCCTGCCAAGGGATTCTCCAATATTTACAGGGAGGACTTAGAGGAGAGCGACAAACGAATCGAATGGCTGCCGTTCGATACGGATGAAGCATTCTTGAGTGCGAAGAACGCCATCGAAAGACTGCTCAAGGAGAACGGACTGACCAAGTCGGATGTCAAAAAATACTTCCTGTCTCAATTTGCCAAGAAAAATATCGATATCATTTGCGATCAGCTTAACGAAGACCGTGTGAAATTCAAGTTTATCGGGGATGAGTTTGGATACACAGGGACAAGCAGCCCGTTTATTGCCTTTGCCAAATCGATTGAAGAGGGCGAAATCAAACGCGGGGATGTCATCGTCTTCTGGTCGGTAGGGGCGGGAATTACTTCTTGCAATGTGATTTATAAATATTAATAGACGTATTTAATTCAAAAAGCATTCCTCTTGTGGATTTGGAGAGGGATGCTTTTTTTTTCTACGTCTGCCCGTTTCACTAACCAATCAACGGTAAAGTCCTTCCTACCGGGTAATAAAGGGTAAGGAAGGAGGGGCTTCTTATGCCTTCAATCAAAAACCGAATTGTTCCTGAGCAAAAAGTATATTTCCACAGCGAGCTGCGACACTGTCCCCATTGCGGGACTAAACTGAAGCGGCATCATACCGCTTGGCATAAAAATGTAAATACATTGTCCGGAATCATTGAGGTTTGGAGCATGGCATACTCGTGCCCGGGGCCTAACTGCCCCTACCCTAAAGCGTATTATCGTTCAGCCCAAGCTGATGCTTTAGTTATGAAACACACGTCTTATGGCTTCGATGTGCTTGCGCTCGTTGGCGAGCTTCGCTTCAAGCACCACTACACCCTTGCGGAACTAAACGAGGAATTGAACCAACGAGGTGTCGTGACCTCTGAGCGCAATTGTATGCGGCTGTACGAACGCTATCTCACCTTGCTCCGTGCTTCGGTGACCGACCATCTTCGCGAGAAGTTGGCAGATGTCGTACGGGAATATGGCGGTCTGCTTCTTTCCATGGATGGAGTTCAACCCGAAAAGGGAAACGAGACGCTGTACGTGGTGCGGGAAGGATTTAGCGGCAGCATTTTGGCAGCTAAAAACTTGAAAAGCGGCAGCGCGGAAGAATTGAAGCGTCTACTCGAACCGGTGGAACAGTTAGGCTTTCCCGTCATTGGACTCCTCAGCGATGGCCAACATTCGATCCGTCTGGCGATGTCCGGGCTGTGGCCGGACATCCCGTACCAGTACTGTCAGTACCACTACCTAAAGGACATTGCCAAACCTGTCATGGAGCTTGACCGAAAACTCAAGACAGGCATTAAGAAAAACTTGCGCGGTATCCGTGAATTGGAAAAACAAGTGCAGTGCGAATCCTCCGACGAAGCCGAGATTACCAAGGAATACCTGGCGGCCGTACGCTCCATTTTGCTGGAAGATGGCAATCCGCCTCTGGATCTTCCCGGTATCCGGGTTTACGAAGGGGCAAAGGCGATCCAGAAATCACTGAAACGCTGCTCTAAAAAAGGGGGCTCCGATTCAACGGGAAGCTGCTGAAGCTTTTTGAGAAGCTCGAGACCTTCCATCCTCAATATGAGGCGGTGAAGCGCTGGCTTCGTCCTCTCGAGGATGCCGCCCATATTCTAAATCCCAAACCGGGACAAACCGCTGCCTCCGTCCGTCTGCAGATGCAATGGCTAAGAGACGAACTGGAGAATACGTATACTCGCGAAGAGGATGTGATTATGGTTACCAATTTCCGGCGATATACAGAGGGGTTTTGGGAGGGCCTCTTTGCGTGTTATGACACCTCTTATCTGCCCCGAACCAACAATGACCATGAACGATATTTTCGTCAGACCAAGACACGTCACCGTCGAATGACGGGGCTGCGTAGTTGGAACCGTTACATTTGGCGCAATGGAGAATTTATTGTCTGGGTGGATGATGCCCTGGACCAAGCCGACCTTTTAAGTCGACTCCGACATGTAGAATATGCCTCCTACCGCCAAGAACGGAGTCAGTGGGAATCCCGTCTGTTGGAAGGTGTACAACGACTCCGCTTTCGTCGAAACCCGAATTTGTACTTGGCTCGCCTTGAACAACGGGTTTGTTTGCTAAACGGGCAGTCGTAGTTTTTTTTTCGTTCATCCTACCCAGGGGATTGTATGTGGAGAAAATGGATTTTTCATCCAGTTCAATCACCTTATCCAATCGGTTTCTCTGACATAAGATACATTATCATACCGAAAGGAGATAGAACATGAGTGATAGAGAATTTGATGTAGATGCTCTTGCAGCCGCACTAGCCGCAGCATTACAGGCACAACTGAGCTTTAACAAAAACGAAAATGACAACGATAATGACAATGACAACGACAATGAGAATAAAAACGAAAATGACAACGAAAACGAAAACAAGGCACGGGCAAAAGCTTTGGCTGAAGCTTTCGCTAAAGCTTTTGCAAGTGCAAAAGCCAAAGCGGAGGCAGAGCAGGAACTCAAACAGGAATCCGAGCAAAAAGCTAGACAAAAATCCGATCAGGATTCCGATCAGGATTCCGATCAAAACATTTATATCGAGGTTAAGAACGGTAACGCACATGTAAGACGAAGAAAAAAATGGTAATACAGCCAAACTCAAAACCAATAATCTTCAGATAAGGGGATAGCACATTGAGAAATTACGAAGATTTTCTTTCGCTGGCCATCGCAGTTGCCTTGCAGCTTCAAAAAAACTTAAACAAGAACGAAAATGAGAACGAAAACGAAAACGAAAATGAAAATGAGAACAATAATGAGAACGAAAATAAGAACGAAAACGAAGCTCTTGCAAAGGCAATAAGTGAAGCTTTTGCCAAAGCATTCGCCCAAGCTTTTGCTTCTGCCAAAGCAGAGCAAGAGGCCAAACAGGAATCCGAGCAGAAGGCTGAACAAAAATCTGAGCAGGAGTCCGAACAGGAATCCGAGCAAAGAATTTTTATTCAAGTCAAAAACGGTAACGCACACGTAGATTACTAATTCTAAAAGATCTTAAGTTCATGTGTTGAGATGCCGGCCGGACAGTTCATCTTACCACTGAGCTGTCCGGTATCATTTCATTCTTCTGAGGGTTTTAATGATTCAATGACATCCGTAAAAGTTTTACGGTTCTCAGAAATAATTCCATCGAGTCTGCCTAAAATCTCATCGATATTCATGGCTTTTTTATGCTCTTCATCCATGAAATGATAATAGAATAAGACCATAGCATAAGCGATTCCTGTATTATCTACATATACTATGCCGTTTCCGCTTTGCTTGACACTTGCATTTCCGTTTTCATTTTTTAGGTCAGCATTGAGTTTCCCGAAGAATTTTTCCTGTAGCTGTTTGATTTGACGTGTGATTATATGTTCAACGAGATCTGTAATTTCTTTTTCATTTTGGATCACATGATCACTCCTAATTTATAATCCTCTGTTATGACGTCCGCTTCCTCGAATCGAGCCATTACCGTTCTCTCCAGTGATTTTTATGTTTACATCCTCTAGAGTGGATACTTTGGTGTACTTCTTCTGGTATGTCTTCTTCACAATTTTGTTTTCTTTGCTCCTGACCTGTTCAAAGCCGTCTGTCCGCTTGACTGTCAATTGCGAGTGATCTGCTGACTCTGTATCAGAATCACTCTGATGAAAAGGGACCTTTCTCTTTTGCAAAAAATCTATTGCAGCCGTATCGCTGGCTTCTTCCGCTTCGAAAGTGCGCCCCCAGGTGATCGGACAATCATTAACGACTGGCGCTTTTTGCGGGATGCTTTGCATAAACTGAGACTTCTGGCTATTTTCCAACGTTGTATCGGGATCACTCTTTAAACCAGGTTCGCTGATCACCGTTGCGGGACTCGTCACTGCTTGGGTATTTTTATTCTCTTTGATAATCGGTACAGGCATATTCTGTTTAGGGCCGTTGCTGTCTTCCCTCGGAAGGTGTATGTTTGTTGGTTGATTCGGGTGCTCTGCCAACCCTGTGCTGGATTGACTGTGCTGAATGTGTAAACTCACGTCCTGCTCTTTCGTCATCATATGTGGCGGGTTGGTTGCAACGTTTGGGTTGGGCGCCGCCTGTGGGGGGGTATTAATTGTATTCTCCTTGACAATCTGTACAGGCATATTCTGTTTAGGGCCGTTGCTGTCTTCCCCCGGAAGGTGTATGTTTGTTGGTTGATTCGGGTGCTCTGCCAACCCTGTGCTGGATTGACTGTGCTGAATGTGTAAACTCATGTCCTGCTGGTTGATCATCATATGTGGCGGGTTGATTGTAACATTTGGGACGGGTGCCACCTGTGGGGTGGTATTAATCACAAGTGGTTCTTTTGAAACTGGGGGATCGCGGGAAACGACTATTTCTTTGATATCTGTGATAGTTATAGAACGCACTGCGCCTGCTCTTATTACTCCTTTTTTCCTTTTGGAATGTCTAGAGCGCTTTTTCCGATTTGAGGGCCGGGTTTTTCGTAAACTTCTCGTGCCGCAGTTTATTTTCTTGTGGATCTTAATACGTAATTTTCCGCTTGAGTCGAAGAACAATATGATCTTTTTCAGCCTTTTCAGTCGTTTCAGCCGTTTGCTTACCAAGCGTATTTTAATACTTTTGTCACTGTACACTTTTGTGGTATAAATATTGCCACTTTTCAAGGTCATCCTCCTCAACCAGTGTCTTTGTTATATATGTACGATTATCCTAGACAGATGGGAAGGGCGGATTGACTATAACATTTTATCCAGTGGTCGTATGAAAAAGGCATCCGCCTCACAGATCCGTTCCCCTTTATAGATCAAATGGTCAAAAATATTTAAAATAATAATGAAGCATCATTATGAAGCTTCATTATTTATCAAGCGCCGAGAGGGTGACAGCGGCAATTTGGTCCAAGACCTGCGGGTTGTCAGTCATTTTAGCCGCTTGGGTTAATGCATACCGCGCATGATATAAATACCTTGCAAGGGCGAGCAGGTCATCATGGCGGCCGCTCAGTTCGCCTTGTTCCCGGGCCCGAACCAATGCGTCATAAAAGGCTTTTTCCAGTCGTTCCATGTCGTGTTTGAAAAATGCCGCAATTTCCGGGTCGTGAGGGATTTGATCAATGGCGCTATGCAAAATGAAACATTCCTTGCGGCGCAGATCATCCTGCAGAACGGCTACAATTTCGTAAAAAATGTCG
This sequence comes from Paenibacillus durus ATCC 35681, assembly GCF_000993825.1. Lineage (NCBI taxonomy): Bacteria > Bacillati > Bacillota > Bacilli > Caryophanales > Paenibacillaceae > Paenibacillus > Paenibacillus durus. The sequence continues at coordinate 2,187,141 of NZ_CP011114.1, read as the reverse complement.
GCAATGGCTTGCTTCGCCGAACCCGAGCGCTCCAGATAGGAGATTACGGCTGCCGATTTCTCATTGACATAATATTTGACTGCCGAGATAAAGAGGTCTCTTTTGGTTCCATACGTATCGTATAGACTTTGGCGGGCAATCCCTAAACCGTCGAGCAAATTTTGGAGCGAGGTTCCCTCAAAGCCGTAGTGTCCAAATACTTCCATAGCCTTATGCAGCACAAGAGTCGTATCGAACTCCTTGCTTCTTGCCATACATTCCACCTCCGTTTAGATGTTATCATACACTTTTCCAGATCGTTTAGTCAATAAAAAAATAATCGCTGCCAAAGATGAAGGGAAATTAACATGCGGGTAGAGGGTTGACAACAATTTTGGTTGTAAGTATTATTATTACAACGAAAGGGTGATTGCAGTGAGAATCAGCAGCCGGTTTTCAATAGCTGTCCATATGTTATCCCTGATTCACGTCCGGACGGATCTTCTGACTTCGGAACAGATTGCCGACAGTGTAAACACGAATCCCGTGATTATCCGCCAAATCAGCCGGTTATTAAAAAAATCCGGTCTGCTTGATGTGAAACGTGGCTCCGGCGGTGCCTTCCTGCTAAAGGATGCCTCCGATATCTCCTTGTATGACGTCTATAAAGCCGTTGAAGTGGTGGAGGAAGGGGAGCTGTTCCACACGCATGACCATCCGAACCCGAACTGTTGGGTGGGCGCGAATATTAATCAGGTTTTGGAGCTTATTTTATTGAAGGCTCAAACGGCTATGGAACAAGTTCTGCGGGAGATTTCCATAAAAGAAATAACGGAGCTTATTGTTCAAAGAAAGAATGCTTAATGCTTCTGCGGAAGCATAATTTTTTTAAGTTCGTTGTAATGATGATCATTACAACAAATATTCAATTTTGAAGGGGGTGAGGACAATGTAGCAATGAAATTGCAGGCCCATTTTTACCGGCTACATATTATTTATTTTCAAGGAGGAACATCAAATGTCAGATATCAGCAACGCAGAGACGGAAATCAAGGTGCTTGAGTGGGAGCAAAATGTGAATTCGTACGTACAACTGATCCCTAATATTGAGTTCTCCAACATAGAGGGAACTTCATTGAAATTGAATTTGCTGGTGTACCGGGACCCGATGGATGCGTTATTTAACCGGGAAGGGAATAAAGAAACGTATCCCTTGATTATTTATTTGCAAGGTTGCGGGTGGGGATGGTCGGAGCAGGACATTTTCGCGTTTGTCCCCCAGTTGGCTGAATTTGCGAAACAAGGCTACGTCGTCGCAACTGTTCAATACAGAGGAAGCGGAAAAGCGCTGTTCCCGGGTCAGCTTCACGATGTGAAAGCGGCTGTACGTTTCTTAAAAGCCAACGCATCCCAGTACAATATTGATCCGGAGCGAGTAGGGGTATGGGGAGACTCATCGGGCGCGCACTTGGCGCTTTTGCTTGGATTAACGGAAGGCATTGAGGAGTTTGACGGAGACCGGGAATATCTTCAGGAATCCAGTAAGGTTCAGGCGATTGTAGACTGGTTCGGTCCGACGGATTTTCTGTCCATGAGTCAATATCCGTCTGTGTTTGACCATGATTCACCGCATTCACCGGAATCGAAGCTGGTAGGCGGAGCTATTCAGGAGCATAAAGATAAAGCGAGAAAAGCAAGCCCGAGTCAGTATGTGCGCCCTGATGCGCCTCCGATTTTAATGATGCACGGGGATCGGGACGACGTAGTACCGTTTGAACAAAGCCTTGATTTTTTCAAGACGATGAAGCAGGCAGGGAATGATATAACGTTGTATAAAATAACGGGCGGAGGCCATATCGGCTTCACTCAGCCGCACACGCTTGATGTGGTGAAATCGTTCTTCAAGACCCATTTACAAGACCGTTAATTCAGTTCAACCGCCATTTTTGAAAATCATACAAAACAAAAGGGAGACGAGTTTGAGTAAAATTCGGGCTCCCTTTTGTTTGTTACAGCAAAGTAGAAACAAGAATTTATTTCGACTTGAATAAGCCCGATAAATCACAATAATATACTTAATGAAACTATATGAATAAAATATCACTACTTCCAAAAGTGAAATTACTGCATTTATAATATCAAAGTGATCCGATAATTCTATTCCTAATTGAGGAGGTGAACCAAAGAGGATTGCTGGTTGCCGGATTAACTAACACTTGGAGGAACATAATGATTTCAAAAAAGAAATTAATTCAATCGATCGCTGGTGCTGCTCTCATCCTTGGAACAATGCTATTCGTATCAGCATGCAGTAATGCGGCTACGGCTGATAAAACAGCTGAACCCGCCAAAAAAGAGATTCAGCTGTTGAAGGAGCTTCCACAGCCCAAATCAATGACAGTAGATCCTGCTTGGATGCAAGTGAGGCAGAGGTAATGGTTCAAACCGCGCAGCGTTTTTACGCATTCTGGAACACGGGTAATGAGGATTTTGTATCGCAGGCCGTTTCACCGGACTTCATGGATAATACGCTGCCGAAGGGGAGACCTCAAGGCCCGGAAGGCTTGAAATTCGCTTCCAGCAGATTCCGTAAAATCGTTCCTGATTTGCAGTGCAGCATTGAGGACTTATTGGTGGTTGGCGACAAAGTAACAGCCCGTCTCTCATTCACCGGTACGGACACTGGCGAGTTCATGGGGAACAAGCCGACCGGGAAGCCCATTCATTTCATGGCAATCGATATTTTACGCATCAAGGATGGGAAACTCGTTGAAGATTGGCACTTGGAAGATAATTTGACGTTCATGCAGCAAATCGGCGTCGTTCCGGAAAATTAACCCTGCTAGGACTCCATTCCATTAAAAGAGGGTATCCCATAAGCCATGGAAATGGCTGCTGGGACGATTTTTTTGAGGGGGAATTTAGGCAGGTGTACAGGGTAAATGTATTTTCAGTCCCTGGAGCATGATGAAGCAAAGTATGCAAAAAACCTGAGATTGTGCAACTTTTGGTCGCCTGAGAACAGCCATTGTATAACATGCCTACAGAAATACAGGCTTTTCTCCGCTCAGCCTCAAATTCAGTCAGCACAGCCTCAAATTCCTGTATGATCTCCTAGGCCCCCTAATTAAACTGGAGTCCTCCCACCCAATAATTTAAACTGGAGCTAAGGGGGAGATGACGAGGATGGGAAAGAGGCTGAAAGAGGAAGAACGGCTTAAAGTTGTTAAGGAAGCGTTAGCTGGAGTTAAGGTGGGGGTATTATCCCGCATGTATGACATCCATCCAGAAACCATACGCGGGTGGATTAGGGATCATCGTGACTCCATTCCACCCGAAGATATTCCGGTTGCAGATGAGCATCTTCAAGAACTTCAGCGACTACAGGATGTGGAACAGCGCTACGAAAAGGCCATGAAGGTGCTCGGGGAAAAAGAACTGGAGCTTGAGATTCTGCGAGAACTGCTAAAAAAGAAAGACCCCGCTTATCCGAAAAATTCGAAGTAGCAGACCTATTTATTAAGCGGGGGGAACCGGTGGCATGGGTTCTGCGCATCCTTGGATTATCCGAATCGACGTACTACGATCGTAAAAAACGAGCTGCCCGTCCGGCAACAAAACGCCCACCAGAAGGCCAGATGGGGCGTCCGGTGCCGGGCTACTCCTTCACGGTTACGGGAGAGAAAGTCAGTGACGAACAAATCAAGGAATGGCTGCTTGAGCTCCTCGAAGGCGAAGAGCATGTCTATGGCTACAAACTTCTTGCGCAATGTATTCGTAACCGGTACAGCGTAAAGCTGAACAAGAAGAAAGGATATCGCTTGTGTAAAGAGCTAGGGATTCTTCAGCAATCCCGTAAGCGCCTCCCCTCACATCCACGCCGGCTTCCCAAGAACCGGGTCGTCACAGGGTCCAACCAGTTGTGGCAAATGGACATCAAGTACGGCTACATCATCGGCCAGGAACGTTTCTTTTTCGTGCTTAGTATCATTGATGTATTTGACCGTGTCGTGGTCCAGCAGTACAGAGGACCCGTATGTGAGGCCAAACATGCGGTCCAAACCCTATGGCGAGCGCTACAGAGTCGTCTCCAATCCGGAGAAGTCATGCCCGTGATTCGAACGGACAACGGGCCGCAATTCGTCAGCAAGTTATTTGGAGATACCTGTGAAAGCCTGGACATGATTCACGAACGCATCCCGCCGCGGACACCGAATATGAATGCCTACATTGAATCCTTTCATAGCTTAATGGAACGCGATCTGTTCAGCAAAAGAGAGTTCATGACCTTCGACGAAGCCTATGAGGCCCTCGATCAATATATGGACTTCTACAACAACCGCAAGATGCATGGCAGCTTGAAATTAATGCCTCCAGCGAAGTTTTCAGAGTGGGTTAAAACGCTGGAAGACTCATCGACATTTCATAAAGCCATGTAATATCTTGAAATAAAGAGTTATTTTACGAACGCTTGTTAATTGTAGGGCATGACTCCGGATTAAAGGGGCCTAGCCGTCTTAGCTGTTTTGCAAGACCAGGCCGCCCTAAAAATCTTTTTCGAGTCTCCCGAATTCACTTTCTTACTCTATGAAAACGTTCCGATGAACAATCCCTAAGCGAGTGCCTGATTCCTAACCTGATTCCATGGAGGGGCGACGAATAGAACAACATACGCCGGCGGGTCTTTCAATAACCGAAAGACCTGCCGGCTTTTCCACTTATGGGACAGCATCAATAAACGTCCCGCAAATACCGCTTGCGCAGAGACATCTCTTTCACATAATCCTTCGCTGCATCCGCAGTCATCCCGCCATGCTCCCGAATGACTGTTCGGAGCGCGGTATCCACCTCTTTGGCCATTTGATTGGCATCTCCGCATACATAGAAGTGGGCTCCTTCCTGAAGCCAGGCCCATAGCTCCGCGCCGTGCTCGATCATGCGGTGCTGGACATAGATTTTGTCGGCCTGGTCGCGGGAAAAGGCGGTATCCAGAAGATGGAGGAAGCCTTCCTTCCGGAAAGCTTCGAGTTCATCCCTGAAGTAAAAATCACAATCCTCGCGCTGTTCCCCGAAGATCAGCCAGTTCTTGCCTCTGGCCCCGGTCGCTCGGCGCTCCTGCAGGAAGCTGCGGAATGGAGCGATTCCGGTACCCGGCCCAACCATGATCACTGGCGCATCCGGATTGGCCGGCGGACGGAAATGAGCATTCTTTTGAATAAAAATCGGAATTTCCGTATCCGGAGCGGCAAGGTCGGCGAGGAATGTGGAGCATACGCCTTTTCGGGAGTTGCCCTTGTAATCGTAACGCAAGGTTGAGACCGTGATATGAACCTCGTCCGGATTCGCTTTCGGGCTGGATGAAATAGAGTACAGGCGGGGCTGCAAAGGCTTGAGCAGCTGAGTAAACTCCGCCGCGCTCATGGGTACTGGAAACTCCTGCAGCACATCGATCAGCTGACGCCCCCACAGCCATTCCTTCAGGTTTGCCTGGTTTTCACTTTTGAGCAGCTCGCACAACCGTTCATTTTGTGAACGATCCCGGATAAACCGGAGCATTTCCGGAGCTATACGGGCAATCTCGAAGTGACGGAGCAGCGCATCGCCAAGCGGCATTTCTCCCTGGCCTTTTACCATAACCTTAACGGAGGGTTCCAGTTTAACCGCGCTCAGCATATCACTAACAAGCTCGGGACAATTGGCCGGCCATACGCCCAGAGCGTCGCCAGCTTCATACTGCAACCCGGTATCCTTAAGGTCGAAAGCATAGTGACGGGTTTCTTTCTCGGAATTCTCTTGATTCAGGCGCCGGTTGAACAGGAGACGCGAATGGATCGGGCGGTTTCGGTTATATCCGCTTTGCTCCAGGTTCTGTGACGCCGCATCAGGTGCAGAAGCTTGGGCCGATTTGCCGGTAACTGCTTCTGAAGGCAGCGCTTGCCCCGGCGAGCTTGCATGCTCGCTTAACAATTCTGCGACGGTATTCGTCCATGTCTCAGCCTGTTCCTGATAATCCGTATCGCAAGGAGCGCATTCAAGCAGCCGCTGAGCGCCAAGCTCCTCCAAACGGGCATCCAGATTTCGTCCGAATCCGCAAAACTGATCGTAATTTGAATCCCCGAAAGCGAGAACGGCGTACCGCAGGTTTGGCACAAGGATCGCATCATCCGCTTGCAGAGCATGAAAGAAGCTTTCTCCATTGTCCGGAGGATCTCCGGCTCCGAAGGTGCTGGCGATGAACAGGACAAAGCGTTCCTTAGCCAGATCCAGCACAGAATATTGGTTCATATTTACAAGTCTAATATCATAACCCAATTCCTGTAACTTCTTCGCGCAGCCGATTGCCGCGCCTTCCGCATTACCGGTCTGCGAGGCCCAAAGTATGGTGACAGGTAATCTGCCCGCAGCCTCTGCTGCCGCAGCCAGTTCATGCTTCGAAATCGTTTCCGCACCTTGAAGGGAACTGCGCGAGAACATCCCGGCCAACAGGCCGTCTACCCAATAGCGTTTGGATGATTCAAGCGGGGCGGTAGGGGGCAGAACCGGAATGCCGGACGCCGCTTGTGAATCCCCGGTGCGCAGACTTGTGATGAAGCCTGATAAATAGGCTTGTTCATGACTATCCAGCGTCATGGTTTTAGGGGATTGAAGGCCCAACAGACTTTCGAGCGTATCCAGTTGCGCCAAATACAATTCCTCCTTCGGATTGACGGTGTTTGCGCTGGTTGGAAGCGGAGTTTGAATTCCAGCATTATCCGGCAGATTCGGCTCCAATGATGGGCGTCCTACAGCCTTGACCAGCGAGACAGAACAAAATTTCAATTCAGGCTGAAAGGACAGGGGATCAACCGAATCATTGGTGACATCGTTTATCGCCAGATTCGTCCCGAATACATCATTCCAGTGGAAGGGGGCGAAGCAGTTTCCGGGCCGCACCCGATCATTAATGACTGCCGGAAGAATGGCCCGCCCCCGTCTCGAACGGATTTCTACCGAATCCTGATCTGTAATTCCAAGCATCGCCGCATCCTCTGGGTGTATTTCAATAAAGGGACCCGGGTTCAGTTTATTCAGCGTAGGGATCTTTCCCGTCTTGGTCAGGGTATGCCATTGATGCTGCAAACGTCCGGAGTTCAGCACAAACGGATAATCGTTGTCCGGCATTTCCGCAGGCGGCATATACGGGCGCGCCCAGAATACTCCTTTTCCGCTTGCCGTCGGGAACACGATACGCGGAGCGCCATTTGCAGGCTTTTTCGGCGCAGGTGTACTGTCAGCTTCATCGCTCAAATAGCGGATCGGGTTCCGGTCGCTCGCGCTGTCCGGAGCACAGGGCCACTGAACCGGCGTTTCGCGCAGCCTTTCGTAAGTTGCGCCGCGAATGTCATAGCCGGTCTTCGGATTCCAGGCCTGCTGGATTTCCCTGTAAACCTCAGCCGAGGAACCGTAGGTAAAAGACTCGGAATACCCCATTTCGCAGGCTACCCGGGCGATAATCTGCCAGTCGGGAAGGGTTTCCCCTGGCGGCTCGACCGCCTTCTGCATCAAGGTCAGGTTGCGCTCGGAATTGATCATTATGCCTTCGGCTTCGGACCATAAAGCGCCGGGGAGCAGGATATCGGCGAATCGGTTCGTCTCGGTATCCAGGAAGGCATCCTGCGTAATAACCAGTTCGGCAGCCTCCAGTCCTGCAATCACGTTCTTGCGGTTCGGCACGGTGGCCACCGGATTGGTGCAGATAATCCAGCAGGCTTTGATATCGCCGGATTTCATACTCTCGAACATGGATACGGTGCCGGTGCCTGCTTCGGTACGAAGGGTGCCCTTGGGAACCTTCCACATCTCTTCGATAAACCTGCGGTCGGCTTCGTCCAGGACGGAACGTTGCCCGGGCAAGCCGGGCCCCATGTAACCCATCTCCCGGCCGCCCATGGCATTCGGCTGGCCGGTGAGAGAGAAGGGGCCGCTGCCCGGACGACATATCGCTCCTGTAGCAAGATGCAGATTGCAGATGGCGTTCGTATGCCAGGTGCCGTGCGTGCTCTGATTGAGGCCCATAGTCCAGCAGCTCATCCAATTCGGCGCCCCGCCAATCCACTCGGCGGCTTTACGGATATCCGCCTCGGGGATTCCTGTAATTTCAGCCACCTTGTCCGGCGGATAATCTTCCAGAAATTCCGGCATGCTCTCAAAGCCGGATGTGAACTCGGCGATGAAGGCCGGGTCCGTATGGCCGTTCTTTACAAGCAGATGCAGCAGGCCGTTAAGCAGGGCGAGGTCCGTCCCGGGCCTGATTTGCATAAACAGATGCGCTTTCTCTGCGGTAGCGGTGCGGCGGGGGTCGACGACAATCAGCTTCGCTCCCGCATTAACCCGGTCCATCAACCGGAGGAACAGAATCGGATGACAATCGGCCATATTGGCTCCGATCACGAAGAACAAATCGGTTGTATCCATATCCTGATAAGAACCCGGAGGCCCATCCGCTCCAAGCGACAGCTTGTAGCCGCTGCCCGCGCTCGCCATACATAGACGAGAATTGGATTCGATATTATTCGTCCTTATGAAGCCCTTAGCGAGCTTGTTGATCAGATATTGGGCCTCCAGCGACATTTGGCCCGAGACATAGAAGGAGAGCGCGTCCGGGCCGTGTTCGTCAAGAATCGCACGGAGCCGCTTGGCGGTATCGCTAATGGCCTCATTCATACCGACTTTGACGGGCTGGGCCTTTCGAACCTGGCGGCTGTAGGCATATTCCATACGCCCCGATTCTGTGATGGCTAAGGCCGCAGTGCTGCCCTTGGTGCACAGTCTGCCGAAATTGGTAGGATGCTCTTTATCTCCGGTGAGTTTGACAACGCGGTTACCGGACACTTCGAGTACGATTCCGCAGCCAACGCCGCAGTAAGGGCAGACACTTTTTACTTTTTTCGTTGTCATGTACGTTCACCCCCACCGAAGTTCTCTTTATTTTTTAGAAATTGACCCCGGATTCCGCTTTGGCCCAGGTTTTTCTCCAGGAACGTGTTACCGCATAAAAAATAAGTGTCGTCAATAATACGATGGAACCTACAACGAGAAATCCTGTGACCTGAGAGCCTGTAGATTGCTTCAGCGGCCCGAGGATGTACGTAGGCAGTAAATATCCTCCCAAACCTCCGGCGGCGCCGACGATTCCCGTAATAACTCCGATTTCACTGGAGAAACGCTGAGGGATGATCTGGAATACCGATCCGTTCCCCATGCCAAGGCAGGCCATCATTACGCTGGTATAAAGAAGCATTACAAGGAATGAAGAGGGCATGGTCGCAATTGCAAAGGCGCATACGGAAATCACACTGTACAAAATCACGAGGAGACGCATGCCGCCAATTTTGTCCGCGATCCATCCGCCGAGAGGCCGGAAGAAGCTGCCAGCAATGACGGTAATGGTAACCAGGTAACCTACCTGTACTTTGGTTAAACCGCCGGAATGCGCGCCATCGCCGTACACATCATAGAAGAAAATGCTCGCATAGTTGGCGAACCCGACAAATCCGCCGAAAGTAATCGCGTAGAACATCGAGAACCACCACGTATCCGCATGCTTGAAGACGCTGAGGTAATTCTTCAATGGTTTAGGCGCAGGGGCATTTGGAGCGTCTTTAACCAAAATAGCGTACACGATCATAACCAGAATGAGCGGGATCATGGCAAGACCAAAAACATTGTGCCAACCGTAAGCCTGAGCGATCTGCGGCCCGAAAAAGGTGGCCAAGGCCGTTCCGCTGTTGCCCGCTCCGGCAATGCCCATCGCAAGTCCCTGATACTGCGGGGGGTACCAGCGGCTGGCCAGGGAGAGCGATACGGCAAAGCTTGCGCCCGCGAAACCGAGCAGGAAGCCGATCATATGAATCTGCTGCAGGCTGGTTCCACCGAGCCACCCCCACAGAAGAGGAATAAGGGTAAGGCCCATACCGGTAAGGCCTGCTTTTTTACAGCCAATACGGTCTGCCAATATTCCCATCGGGATCCGGAACACCGAACCGCCCAGAATGGGGATCGCAACCATCGTAGCTTTTTGGGTGTCCGTTAGGCCGAAATCCTTGGTTATGTAGAGCGATAAAGCTCCGCACAGCACCCAAATCATAAAGCTTACATCAAAATATAAAAAAGCTGACAATAAACTCGGGGAATGACCAGCCTTGCGAAAACCTTTTGCTTCCATCTGTAACTTCCTCCTTTTAATGGTTAAACCGCTGTTTTGTTGGGGACTTGCGGGTTGGTACGGATCGTTCGAGTTTTGCTGCTGTTGCTGCTAACATCGCCCCCTTATAAGAGTACATGTATGGCAAAAAAGAGCCGACTGACAGAACCCGCAAAATTGCGGATTTCGTTAATCGGCCCCGTTGCCAATGCAGCCACATCATTGTGACTGACATATAAATTGTAAGAATAGCAGTACGACAATCCATCCGGCCACAGCATTGTGCGGATCGACTGTTCTGCACCTGAGTTGACACACTATTGTGCCGCCTAAAAATCTTATAATGCCAATATAATTTGCTTTTGAAGCAATGTCAATAATAATAACATAAAAATTTTAAATAATTAATTTAGATGTTGTTTTGCTGTGTTTTTCAAATCCATACGGTATGTAAGCTAACATGAATTATCTGGAAACGCATTCCTTAATCACACGTACTAGCTTGTAGGAACAGCGTACATTATTACTGACTATATATAAGCTGGAGGTGATCCGGGTGAGCAGGACAGCGCCAGAAACCTTAACCTACTCCTTATGCGGTGACGGCGGTGAAACGGATAAATATTATGCGGATGCGGCCGCTTTTACCGATGAGGTCATAGAAAGGATGCGAGTAGAAGAACAGACTATTGATGATTTTGGCCGTTACGTTGCAGAAAATAATCTGAACCCATTCGATTCGGCAGTGTATGCGCTGGAATTCCTTATGATTGGCGTGCTCTGGAGAGTATACGGACGAAGGGCAACGGCAGGAAGTGTATGTATGGGCAAGCTGCTATCCTCCCTTTACAGAATGAGAAACCGAAGTGCAGGTGCAAAAATCGCGGTAGACCGGTTGAAGGGGATTGCCGGAACAACCGTCTTGGCAAGGAGCAGAAGGCTTGCAGTCTCGATTAATTTAAGCCTGTTTAGGAGGATGATTGGTTGGCTTCGGGCAAGCGGAGAATTTGGGCCGGTGAGCAAACGCTTGGCAGTCTGGTTGGAGTTTTTGAACAGTAAGCTGCCAAGTGAGAGCGAGAACATGCTGTCAAGAGCTGAACGGCTCGGCTTCTGGTTTGAACGGGGAAGCAGGGAGCGGCTGGGAGGCTACACGTCTGGGGTAGATGCTTATATTGAAAACAACCGTCAGCGGCTGAAATGGAAAGAAAACCGGATCTTCTGCAGCCGTGAACGGGTGGAATATCATTTGAATATGGTGGGCGCGGAGATTATGAATCGGGCGTTTCGCGGCGGCTTCTTGGCAACCAAAGACAAGAGAGTGTTCCTTCCCGTCTGCATGCGGCATAAGACAAGTGAAGCCTGCAAAGCGGTAAAAGAAGGAGAGGGGTATCTCTGCAGAAGCTGTTCCAAGGAGTGTCAGGTTAATCTCATCACGGCTATGGCTAAAAAGTACGGCTGTAAAGTGGTGATCATCCCGCATGCCTCCACGGCGTTCGGACATCGGCGCATCCGGGAGGGGAGTGTGGGAATTATTGGCATTGCTTGCGTGCTGAATCTCATCTCAGGAGGATATAAAGCGAAAGAAATGGGATATGAGCCCCAGTGTGTGCTGCTCCATTATTCAGGCTGTATCCAGCATTGGCATCCAAAGGGTACCAGGACGACGATTGATTTAAACCGTTTAGAAGAAATTCTGAAGGCTGGGCAAAATTTCGATTCCTGAATACCCAAGAATTCATAAAAAGCTCGCATATCCTAAAATTGTATAAACTGCAAAGGAGGGTTAATCTATGAGCGATTATGGAGTCAAAGGCGGCTTTACGTCGACAAATGCTATCTTGGTTCTCTTTATCCTGTTGGTTATTATTTTGAAAGCCTGCATATTCTAATTGCTCTACTCCCGTAACACTTCCGCCAGCATGCAAGCTGGCGGATTTTTCATAATGGGTGGAAATCGAACTCTCCGGTTCAATGATTATTTTTGCCTATCTGAGGCATATCAGATAAGCGAATCAATTCCGATACCGTAACAAAACGGTAGCCTCTCTTTTTTAACTCAGGTAAAATAAGCTTGAGAGCTTGTCTGGTTTGTGATCGTCCGTGGACATGGTCATGAAAGAGCACGATGTCGCCATTATGCGCATTACGTAGTACCTTGTTTACAATCTTGTACACTCCCGGGCAGTTCCAGTCTTTCGTATCCTGATGCCAGGACCATAAAATCGGCTTTAGGCCCATGCTGTTGGAGATGTTTATCAAGGTCTCATCGTACATTCCTCCCGGCGGACGGAACAGCTTGCTGTGTCTGCTCGTGATTTTGATAATCTCATTTTCCGTTAATTCTAGTTCCTGCTGAACCTGCTTCTGGGAAATAGGCTTTTTAAAGTAAACATGATTGTAAGTATGGTTCGCCAGCTCATGCCCCTCAGCAATAACCCGTCTAGCTACGTCTGGGTAGGAGGCAAGACGCTTTCCGATGGCAAAAAAGGTGCATTTGGCATCATACTGGTTCAGCACATCCAGGATTTGCTCCGTCTCCAGAGGGTCCGGGCCGTCATCAAAGGTCAATGCGATCACTTTTTGGTTGGTATGTACCTCCCAGATCATGTCTCCTCGTTGTTCGTAGTACTGGCGGTTCTTTCTTACGGCGGGATGGCCTAAAGCGGTATTGGTTAAGCATAGTAGTAGCGCAAGTGATGCGGCAATAATTCGCAAGCCTGTTCTCATTCGATTCACCTTTTTTTATTATTAGAGTGCTTATGGACAGGGTGAATTATTCATAAATGCGGCGAAGATAAAGGACGTACTGACAAGCATCAGAGTACGTCCTTTAATGTGTGCATTATTTTACCTGTCAACTTCGTTACCTGTTTTCCCGCAATAGGCATGCAAATGAGGATGTCTGCCGTTGATTGTCGTGCATCCCTCAAACTTATGGTAGTGCCCGCCGCCAGGAAGATCAATGGCTGGTCCGGTTACTCCATGAATAAGGTGGGTATGATTTTGATTAACTGATGTAACGGTATGATATTTGTGTACATGCGGCACACCAGTAGGGGCAGGACCAGTACAGCCGACATATTCATGGCAATGTCCGTCATTTATAGAGGTTTCACCAGAAAAGGGATGGACATGGACAGGGCAGCCATTCCAAGATGTAATATAAAGTTTGTGTGAATGTCGATCATCGTCATCTCCAGAATCCACTACGAATCCAGTAACAGGAATTTTCATTGCGGCTCCTTTCGTCGTGCGAAGTATAGTTATGAAATTAGTTTATGGTGAATCGGGAACCATGAAACGGCTGACACCCATAAAATAAAAACGAAGCAACAATTTACTGATAGCCGGCACAATGCTTACTCTAGACCTGCTGCGTATTCATTTGGTAATATTTATAAACAGACGGATTGGTCAAGCTAATCTGTACAATCCGCTAAATACTAAAAAAGGTTGTGTTACGTTTGAATGGTTCAAAATCTGCTTTTTTATCTGTGCTTAGCAACACTTTTATCGTTGTACTAAAGCTCGTTGTCGGCATTGTAACGGGCTCTGTAGCAGTCGTTTCTGAAGCTATCCACTCATCCTTGGATTTGGCTGCTTCTTTGATTGCTTTTTTTTCGGTTCGTTTTTCTAGCCGCTCCGCAGATAAAACCCACCCTTATGGACATGGAAAAATGGAGAATATTTCAGGAACCATTGAAACCTTGCTTATTTTTGCAGCAGGGGTATGGATTATTTATGAGTGTGTTCATAAAATATTAAACCCTACAGATATTGAACTTCCTTTTTTGGGCATCATCGTAATGGTTGCGGGGGCGGGGATTAATTATATGGTTTCAAGAAGGGTACAGAAGGCAGCAATAGAAACTCATTCTGTCGCTATGAAATCCAATGCCTTGCATCTGCTTACTGATGTGTTCACATCTTTGGGGGTTGCATTCAGTTTATTATTGGTTACCGTAACAGGGTGGACCATTCTGGACCCTATTATCGGAATGATTCTGGCCCTTTATATTATGAGAGAAGCATATAAGCTGCTGAAGGAATCATTCCCTCCTTTGCTCGATGCCAGTCTGACCGAAGAAGAAGAAAACGAAATTCTGCGTGTCATCCATTCATATAAAGAAAAATACATTGAAGTTCATGATTTCCGCACACGGCGATCAGGTCCGGAGGAATATGTAGACTTTCATCTTGTGGTCCCCTCCATTATGGAGATAGAAACCGCGCATCACCTATGCGATGAGATTGAACAGGCGATCAAAATGAAATTTGATCATGCCCAAGTATTAATTCATGTGGAACCCGAGCATGAACGACTGGCGAGTAAGAGCATAGAACATTACAGCAGGTAAGGATATACCAAATAAGCCAGGGGAATTCTCTCCTGGCTTTTGTCTTCGGATCGCTTTAGCGGAGCAATCTTGAAAGCAGAATAATCTCTGCCAACCGAATGATGAGTCTTCTTCTGCGCCCTCTAATGATGCTGCTAAGAATAAGAAAATCCGTACCAACCGACGTGAGAGTACCCGTAAAGGTACTGCCGGTGGTTTTGACCAGCACGCTTTTTCCCTGAAGTAATCTAGCTTTTTCGCGGAATGATGACATGATCGTCAACGTCCCCTTTCCATTTAATATAGGTACGCAATATATTATTCTCGAATTTTGGAACTTGATAGGGACAACGGCGCGGAGCATCACCCAAAATAAAGAAAATGAATAATAAATCAAGGCGGACAGGATACTACTCCAAGGGTGATGAAAAGGAGAAGTGTTGGTGGAACAGTCCATATTGGTTGTTGATGATGAAACCAAAATTTCACGGCTTCTGGAGTTGGAGCTAACTTATGAGGGCTACCATGTTGAGATTGCCGAAACTGGCAGGGAGGGGTTGGAGAAAGCACTTGGCCAGACGTGGGACCTCATCATTTTGGATATCATGCTTCCGGAACTTAACGGTGTGGAAGTCTTACGAAGACTGAGAAAAGTAGATGAATTTACTCCGGTAATTCTGGTAACCGCCCGAAATACCACTTCCGAAATCGTAGCAGGATTAGATCAAGGGGCAAACGATTACATTACGAAGCCGTTTGAAATAGAGGAACTGCTGGCTAGAATTAGAGCAAATATCAGGCTTCGCGGCAATAGGCCAAATCCAGTACAGGAACCGTCTCTTATCCAAATCGATGATCTGGTCATTAATAAATATACAAGAGAGGTGATCCGTGAAGGACACAAGATTGAACTTACCCCTAAAGAGTTCGATCTTTTGGTTTTTTTGACAGAGAATAAAAACCATGTACTCAGCCGGGAACAAATTATTAATCACGTCTGGGGTTTTGATTTTGTCGGGGACACGAATGTAGTCGATGTATATATTCTTTATGTTCGAAAAAAGATTGATTCCGGTTTCAAGAACAAGCTGATCAAAACGGTGCGCGGTGTCGGCTATAGCATCAAGGAGGAGGAAGATTGAAGCTTGGAACGAAAATCACCTTATTGACCTCTCTTTTGCTGATCGTCATTTTATTATGTGTAGACATTATAGTGTATTCGTTATTCATTAAGATTGCCGGCCAAAATGCGGGTGAAATGCTTCTAAGCAAATGGGAGCCTATTATCCAACAAGTAGAATCCATGAACAGTGAGGCCCGGAACGCTCTGCTTTACAATTCACTAACAGAAGATACGCTCATTCGAATTTCCGTCCCCGGTTCCGATTCCATACGCATGATCTCGAATGGCGCTGATTTTAATTTGAATGGGGTGCCGGTTACTTCTAGCAAAACTAGAAACGCCAGACTTTTAAAACATGACGACGAACGAATACTTATGGTCTATATTCCGATGAAGACTGCGGGCGGGACCATGACCTGCTTTGAAATCGCTGAGAGATTAGATGATTTGGAGACCAACATTCATATTCTTGTGACGATATTGACTTTCACCACTTTCGGAGCCGTCATGGTTTGTATGTTGGGCGGAAGCCTGCTGTCCCGGACAGTCGTTAAGCCGATTTCGACCAGCATAAGAACGATGAAGGAGATTGAACGCAGTCTCACCTTTAAGAAGATCCCCTATAAAGGGAAAAGTGCAGATGAGCTATATGAAATGACCGGGACGTTTAACCGGATGATGGACAGACTGGAGGAGAGCTTTTGGAATCAACAGCAGTTTGTCTCCGATGCCTCCCATGAACTCAATACGACACTGATGATCATAGAGGGGTACTCGAACATACTCAGACGCTGGGGAGCCTATGATACAAAGGTGCAGGAGGAAGCTGTGAAGTCCATATACGAGGAAACCAAACGAATGAGGGTGATGACCCAGCAGCTGCTGAATCTGGCTTCCTCCCAGCAAGGAAGGCAATTCATGTTGGATTCGGTCGACCTCATACAAACCTGTAAACAGGTAATTACCCACTTCAGGCAGTTAAGCACGAGAAAATTAATCCTGCATGCAAAGGAAAAGGAAATGGTGATACAAGCGGATCACAGTAAAATAAAACAGCTGTTGATTATTTTGCTGGACAATGCTTTGAAATACAGCACAGCCCCAATAGAATTACATATAACCCAACAGGACGATAATATTCAGCTGATCGTTAAGGATTACGGAATCGGAATTCCCCGGGAAGAGGTTAAGCATGTGTTTGAACGTTTTTACCGTGTCGACAGCTCTCGTCACCGAAAGACTGGGGGAACAGGCCTTGGCCTGCCCATTGCCAAGTCGATTGTGGAGGAGCATCAGGGACGGATTCGGATTAAAAGCCGTGAGGGTACAGGAACTGAGGTTATTGTGGAACTGCCGATATTACATCCCAGCTGGAATAAATAAACAAGCCGCCCCTGAGGATAATCAGAAACGGCTTGTTTAGGCTTGTTCAATGGACCATTAATTTTCGTTTTGCTCGCCATTACTGTCCCCTTGATCCGAAGGAGGATTATCGGATGGTGCAGGGGCGGGAGAAGCTGCGGCCTGACTGCTGTCCTGTACCGGATTCACGGCAGCTTGTCCGTCCGCCAAGACCCGGCGCGCGGTTGTGTAGTGGGAATTCCACCAGCCTGTATTAAGCGGCGTGATGGTAACGCCCCCTTTTCCGAACGTGTGCAGCAATTTTCCATCGCCCATGTAAATGGCTACATGGTGAATAGGGGAATAGAAGAATACAAGATCCCCAGGCTGAAGCTGATCCCTTGGGACGAATGTTCCGACAGTGGACTGCTGTCTGGAAGAACGGGGAATGGACACTCCGTTCTCTTTAAATACAAACTGTGTAAAAGAGGAGCAGTCGAATGCATCGGTTCTTCCGGATTTGGCCCCAAATTGATAAGGAACGCCCTGATATTTCAGGCCGGTTGAGATGACTTGACCCGCAGTAGCAGAAGCCGCAGCTGTAGCTGCATAAGCTGTATTGGTGTTATCCAAAAAGCCTGTCCCTGCTGAGAGCAGAGCTATTCCCAAGCTGATTCCAATACCAAAGTTGCGTAAACGTCTTTTGCTGTAAGTTGTAGTCATATGCTACCTCCTGTTGTTATCTAGGTGATCACCTGAACATACCTTAGCACATTGGAGTTTTACATAAATTGCCAAGGGCTAGATTATAGCTGTCCGGGCAGGAGGTTCCTGTCTTTTATTAGAGTATGATGAGAATTTTCACATCTGTTTCTTATTGACAATGATCACAACGCTCGGCTGCATACCTTGGGACCTGCGGATATGCTCAAAAAGAACACGGCGATCTATATCCGTTCCGAACAGACAAGCATATAACAATGAATGCTGGTTACTTATTTGCGAGTTAAGATTTATTTAATAATCTCTTCACGGTGAATTTAGGATTATAGCTTAGGCTAAATATTGCAAGCTAATTTGTGACGAAGGGAAGGATCGACGTTGAAGAAAACTGGTTATTAACCGGAGGCGTAACTGGCATCAGCGGAACTATCATGTTGGCCACCGGACTGACGGCATTTGCGGGGACCTAAAGGGTATGAAGATTACAAGGCAGGATGATCCAGAACCCGCCGCAGAGCACTGAGAGCGTTACATACCCTCTATTAGTCAATGGCTTATTCATCATAGCAGAGAGGAGTCTTCCATAATATGCACGATTACATTATTGCTATTATTCAAGGAATTGTGGAGGGAATCACCGAATTTTTGCCGGTATCCTCCACGGGCCATCTCATTTTGACTGGAGAACTTCTCGGATTTAAGGGTGAAAAAGCCGACACCTTCGAAATCATTATTCAGCTGGGAGCCATTCTTGCTGTGGCAGTCATTTACTGGCGGCGGATTCTCGGCTTACTGGGGTTAATCAAGTTCGAATCAGACAATGAAGATACCACAGGAAAGCAGAAATTGAATCTTATTCATGTCATACTTGCCTGCTTGCCGGCGATGGCGCTCGGGCTCATTCTGCATTCCTTCATCAAAACGTATTTATTTTCTCCTTATACTGTGCTTGCGGGACTTGTGCTGGGGGGAGTATTCATGCTGTTTGGTCAGAAGAAGAAGATCACGGTCCAGGCGAAGAGCATTGATCAGCTATCCTATAAGCAGGCCATCGCCATTGGTTTATTCCAATGCTTGTCTCTGTGGCCGGGATTCTCACGTTCCGGAGCGACGATTGCGGGAGGGCTGCTGGCTGGAGCAAGCTACAAAGCAGCAACCAATTTTTCCTTCCTAATTGCCATCCCGATGATGTTTGCCGCGAGCGGTTATGAACTGCTGAAGAGCTACCATACATTAACGACAGCCGATGCCGGGTTCTTCATCACTGGATTCCTCGTATCTTTTATCGTTGCGCTTCTGGCTGTTATCACCTTCTTGAAGCTGCTAGATCGGCTAAAGCTCGCACCATTTGCCTATTACCGGTTTGGACTCGCCGCTATATTCTTGATCTACTTGTTGATGAATTAAGCTCTAATGTAGTGCAACGTCTGATGCCTGCGCGGATAAGCATAACGGCTGATCACTCACATTGCCTGAGGATCAGCCGTTTTATTTTCAAGGGAATTTTCACTCCCAGATGTCAATAGGCTGAGTATTCCGGCTTTTTCCGAGAGCATTCAGACCGTACATGTTTTCAATAGTCCGCAGTACCGAGTAATGATTCGTCTTCACCGTGTAAGAGCCTTTCTTGACATTGGCGCCGACAATGATTGTCGGTATTTTGTTATGCTTGCTCATATCGTCTTCATCCCAGGTTACAATGAGAATACTATTATGGCTGTAAGCCCAGGCGACATACGCAGACAAATGACTTTTAAGCCACTGATCCGCTGTCTTGATGCTGCCGTCATGCATATCATTGTTCAGATTAGGAATGACAAACGAGACGGTCGGAAGTTGATTGTAATCCTTGGGGAAGCTGGTTAAAGGCATGTTGATGCTGGCTGGCAAGTTGGTGAAATTAACCCAGGGGTTATGCTTTCTTGCATATTTTGTTTTCAGATCATAAGGACCCGTGTATCCTACTTTGGGTAAACCTTCGGAATAGCCGCCAAAGGTATATCCGTGATTAATGAGCTCAGAGGCCAAGTTGGCATGGTTAGTGGGCTTATGAGTTAAGTCATCATTTACACCTTGATTGGAGCCGGAGAACAATTCAATATAATTCGGCTGGCTCGGATGCTCTATCGCATAATGATTGGTAAGACTAAGCCCCTGTTTGGCCAAGCTGTTAATATACGGAGCCTTGGGATTGTTTAGGATGCTCTGTGAGGAATGGTTCTCTTCGACGACAATCACAATATGTTCAGAAGCAGGTTTGGAAATACTAGATTTGTTCTGGGACAGTGAAGCCGGAGCTGAAAGAGCAACATTTTTCACAGCAGGGTGCACCAGAGAATTTGCCCATAGAGCACATATTGCAATGGACGCCATCATTATTTTGGGTTTGAACATATTTCCCCCTCTTTCGTATATAGACATTGGAACATGTAATATTCTAAACCCCATTTATTAAATTTTTCTAAAGAATGAGTTAACTCAATTAGATATCCAGAAGTTGCCGGTTCGCAAAAGAGCCCAATCGATAAACAGGTCTTGGCTCAAGTTAATGATCAGTTGATAAAAGCTTTGAGCGAGATGGTTCAACATATTGATTAAAATTTTGTCTAACCACGCTGAGCGTGGTTTTTTTTTGAAATTTTTTTGATTGTGATGTGACGATTCAGGCACTTGCACTGTCTAATTCATGTAGAACAAAATCAACACAGGAAACAGAGGGAGGGTGGAGTGACACCATGAGTATGGAGCAAGAGGTGAAACTGGCCAAGCAGGGGGACCGTGAAGCATTTATCCGCTTGACGCGGCAGGTTGAAAATGGCCTGTACAATACCGCACGCGTAATGGTTAAAAAGGACGAGGACATAGCGGACGCGCTGCAGGAGACGATTCTGAAAGCCTATAAATCACTGGATACGCTTCGGGAGCCCGGATTTTTCAAAACCTGGATCTACCGGATTCTGATTAATGAATGCAGCACCATTCTAAAAAAGCGTTCGCGGAGCGTGACCATGGAGACACTTCCGGAAATGCAGGACTCTTCCGATAACATGGCTTCGGTCGAACTATGGAAGAAATTCATCCGACAGAAGAAGGGAAGATGAACCATGAATCAATTTGATCTGGATAAACAGTTGAAAGCAGAAAAGGATAACGAGGCGCCAATGTCCGATTTCGTCCGCGGCCGTTTGGAAGAGACCTATGCCTCAATTTCCGGAGGGAAGATGAACATCGGTGCGCGTCCCGAACGCACAGGGAAACGGCGTTTTCTTGGAACCGGCGCCGTGGCAGCCATCCTTGGTGTAACCTTGTTCGCCTCGGGCTTCGCTTCACCCGCTATGGCTGATTCCATTCGGCAAATTCCGTTGATCGGCAGCCTGTTCAGCTCTATAGAGCGTGATCTTGGACTGCAAAACGCGGCCAATGAAGGCTTGACTTCACAGGTTAACAGCGACGTGTCCTATAAAGATGTGAAGCTGGAAGTTACAGAAACCGTGTTCGACGGAACCCGCGCTGTATACGCGCTGACTGTGGCGGCGCCGAATCTGAAAGACGGAATGTACGTTACGGACAAAGGTCCCGTAAAACTTAGCAGTGCGATTGACGCTATTACCTTTAAGGGGAATGGCGGAGAGTTTGACTCTTTAGGCGGAGGAGGCCAGTATTGGGGAGCGGGAAAAGACCATCCGAATACGATTATTGTTGAGCAAACCCTTAACCCTTCGCCCGAAAGAACAAAATTACGGCCCCGGACGCTTTTGACGCGAAGGTGGAAGTGAAGCTGGCCGGTATCGATCATACCTTTACGCTCAATGTTCCTTTTACGAAGAAGACTGACAATGTCATCAGTCTCAAACCGCATGCGGTCAAAACCGCGGGCGACCTGATCTTTACCGCAAATGCGGTCGATGTTACTCCGATCACCACAAGGCTGGAATACTCTCTGGAAAAAGTGTCGAAAACGCCGCTCTCTAAGCAGGATGAGCATGATCTGATTTATACGAATGTGGCAGTTTACGACGATCAGGGCCATCTGCTGGACCGTCTGGGCGGCCAAGGCGTTATTCAAGGCAACAAATTCACAATAACCGGGCATTATGCTTCCGCAAGCAGTCGGACTAAATATTTGATCCTGAAACCGTTCAAGAACAATGACGGAGACTTCCCGAAGGAAATCAAAAACAGCCAGTTTGTGGACGACCTGGAAATCCGGATCGACCTTAAGAATGCCGCCCAATAATCAGTCCGTTCAAGGAGCGATCTACCTGACAGGGGAGACCGCTCCTATGCTGTGGAAACCTAAAATATAAGAGTCAGTCTTGGTCGGGATCTTTACGCATTCTGCTGCTGTAAAATCACTTTTAGCCCGTTTTTATTCACCAGTAAATCCTCGAGTGTGTATTCGTCAAGCACTTGCAGATAAGCATTCAGCGCTTTCCCGAGAACGCCTTTCAGTCCGCAGACCGGGGTGATCGGACACCCGTTTCCGGCGGGATTGAAGCATTCGACGAGGTGGAAATCGTCTTCCATCCTCCGTATGACTTCTCCGATGTTGATTTCTTCAGGTGCATGCGCCAGCCGGATGCCGCCTCCCCTACCTCTCACCGTTTCGATATACCCCGCTTTGCCAAGTTCATGTGCAACTTTGACCAAATGGTTTTTGGATATGTTATACGCATCCGATATTTCCTGAATGGTTGACCGTTCGCTTCGCTCTTTCGTCCCCAGATACAGAAGAATCCGCAGTGAAAAATCAGTGTACATCGTAAGTCTCATTATTACCCTCCTGTTGAGAGTGATAGTATGTGATTATTATTACATATCAACCTAAATATTTTGTCCATTTTGTTAAAGATGTATTTAAAATATATCTTTAATTTTAGATTAAGTTTATAGTTGAGCTATAGATATTGAAAAAAGGAGTGAATCATCATATTATCCCAAAGAACGAGAGACATCGTCAAATCGACAGCACCTGTCTTGGCAGAGCACGGCACTGCAATTACATCTGTGTTCTACCGGAATATGTTTGCCGCTCATCCTGAGCTACTGAATATTTTCAATCATACCAACCAGGCTCAAGGCCGCCAACAGGCAGCGCTTGCGAATACGGTTTATGCGGCGGCTGTCCATATTGACAACCTGGAGAATATTTTACCGGCAGTTGTCCAAATTGCGCATAAGCACGTCAGTCTCGGAGTCAAGGCGGAGCATTATCCGATCGTCGGCGAGCATTTACTGAAAGCGATCAAGGAAGTATTAGGGGAAGCGGCGACGGATGACATTCTGGGCGCATGGGCGGAAGCCTACGGTGTCATCGCAGATGCCTTTATAAGCGTTGAAGCCAATATGTACAAAGAGTCGCGTGAACAGGACAACGGCTGGAACTTCTTTAAATCGTTTATCGTAGCACGGAAAGTAAAAGAAAGCGACACCATCACATCATTCTATCTAAAGCCGGCAGACGGTTCGAATGTTCCGGAATACAAACCGGGCCAGTACATCTCCATTCGTGTCTCCATACCGGGTGAGAAATACATGATGATCCGTCAATACAGCCTCTCACAGGCGCCAAGACCGGATGAGTTCCGAATCTCTGTAAAACGCGAAGCCGACAAGGATCCAAATGGCGTCGTCTCCATTTATCTTCACGAGCAGGTCCATGAAGGGAATACTATAGAGGTGAGCGCCCCTGCCGGTGAATTTGTGCTAGACACGACGAAAACAAAGCCTGTGGCCTTTATTTCAGGCGGTGTCGGCATTACGCCGATGATGGGCATGCTAGAGACGGTATCGACCATAACGCCTGACCGTCCAACCGTCTTTCTGCATGCTGCGCGCAATGAAGCGCTTGCCGCTTTTCAAGGCGATGTGGAAAAACATACAGCAAATATGAGCAATGTGAAGTACAAAACGTTCTATTCGGATAAACCGGACGGCTACATCTCGCGCAAAGTTCTGGAGGAGTTTATCGATACTTCCGGAGACGTGTATGTATGCGGACCGGTTCCATTCATGGAATCCATTATTCGGGGATTATTGGAAATAGGTTTAAAGAACGAACAGATTTACCATGAATTCTTCGGTCCGGCTATGCAGCTGGATAACAAATAGTCCTTTAAACTCATTGAAAGAGGAACGGTTTGATCAGTACTCATTTCACATTTACACAGCATGACCTTGAAATCATCCAGCAGCGGCGCAGAGATTATAATCGACTCGGCTTTGCCGTTCAGCTGTGTGTACTTCGTTATCTTGGCTGGACGCTTTCTGATATAAAGGAAGTGCCGGTTCAAGTTCTTCGTTATATTGCAAAGCAAATCAATGCCGATGTGGAGTCTTTTACATCTTACGGCGAACGGGAAGCAACGAAATACGAGCACCTGGAGGAAATCCGGAAGGAATATGGCTACCAGACATTTAACTTGAGCGAGTATCGTTCTTTGTGCAAGCATCTTTATAACCATGCCATGGCAAACGGTAATCCCCTACACCTGATTCAGCTCGCACTCGAAGATTTACGTAAACGTAAAATCATTCTACCCTCAATGGCCACGATTGAAAGAGCAGTTTGGGAAACTCGCAAACGGACAGAAGAAAAAATATTCAAGCTGCTTAGCAGTTCACTGACAGAATTGCAAATTGCTAAGCTGGATCGCGTCTTAACCACCATGCCGGAAAGCAGCAAAACTTACTTAGCATGGTTAAGGGAAATTCCAGGTACCAGCTCTCAGGATTCCTTTTTGAAGGTTATTGAAAAGCTTGAATATATACGGGATTTGCAACTGCAAGTTGATACGAAAGGCTTCCATCCGAACCGGCTGCGGCAGCTTTCTAAAATCGGTTCGCGTTACGAACCTCATTCTTTCCGCCGCTTTAATGATCCGAAAAAGTACGCAATTTTAGTAGCGTACCTATTGGAATTGATTCAGGATTTGACAGACTTGGCTTTCGAGTTTCACGACCGGCAGATCTTGATACTGCTTTCCAAAGGGAGAAGCGCCCAAGAGGAACTTCAAAAACAAAATGGTAAATCGATCAACGAAAAGGTTGTTCATTTTGCCGATCTTGGAGCCGCTCTTATTAAGGCCCGAAGTGAAGGTATTGATCCGTTTGTTGCGCTTGATGCAGTTATGCCATGGGATCAGCTTGTCGCATCCGTGGAAGAAGCTAAACGGCTGGCGCGACCCGTTGATTATGACTATTTGGACTTGTTGGAAAGGAAATTCTATGCGCTCCGAAAATAGACGCCAACGCTGCTAAAATCGTTGGAGTTTCGGTCAACCAAATCGGCAGAGCCGCTAATGAAGGCGGTCGATATCATCCGGGATATGAATGAAACCGGAAAGCGAAAGGTTCCGGAGGGCGCACCGCTGAACTTCGTTTCGAACCGCTGACAAAAGCACGTTTATGACGATGACGGAACGATCAATCCGCATTACTACGAAATGGCTGTCCTGACAGAGCTGCGGAATTACGTTCGTTCCGGGGACGTATCCATTGTCGGAAGCCGTCAGCATAAGGATTCGAGGAGTACCTTGTACCGAAAGCTGATTGGAATGGTATCGATCCTAACGCTACAAAGCTTGCCGTCAGCTTGTCCGCAAAGGAATATCTTGAAGAACGGACTAAATCACTTCTTCAAAGATTAAACTGGGTTTCGGACCACATTGACGAGCTGGACGGCGTTAATGTGGAGAACGGGAAATTGCACATCGAGCGATTGGAGAAAGATGTTCCCGATGAATCCCGGAATTTCAGCCTTTCCCTCTATGAGCTGCTGCCACGAATCAAGCTAACGGATCTGCTCATGGAAGTAGCCAACTGGACGAATTTTCATGAGCAGTTTATCACGTTTCCAGTAACCGCGCTCCGAACGAGGAAGAAACGACGATCCTAATGGCTACGCTTATGGCAATGGGAACGAACATTGGGCTTACAAAGATGGCTGAAGCCACGCCGAGCATTTCATATCGGCAAATGGCCAATACAGCGCAATGGCGGCTGTACGAAGACGCAATGAATAAAGCGCAGGCTGTTCTTGTTAATTTTCATCACAAGCTGGCGCTGCCCTCATATTGGGGGAACGGCACGACCTCATCAACTGATGGAATGCGCGTCCAGATCGGAGTTTCGGCGCTTCACGCAGATGCGAATCCCCACTACGGAACCGGAAAAGGAGCTACGATTTATCGGTTCGTGAGCGACCAATTTTCCACGTTCTACACGAAAGTCATCAATACAAACGCTCGGGATGCCGTACACGTCATCGATGGTTTGCTCCACCATGAAACGGACTTGGCCATCGAGGAGCGTTATACGGATACAGCCGGTTATACCGATCAAGTCTTTGGTTTAACGCATCTGCTTGGATTTCGCTTTGCGCCGCGCTTGCGCGACTTGGCTGATTCCAAGCTCTACGCTATCGGGAAACCTTCCGATTTTCCTAAATTGGAGAAGCTGCTGCGCGGACAGATTAATACAAAGATCATCCAGGAAAACTACGATGATGTTCTTCGGCTGGCTCACTCCATCCGAGAAGGCACCGTTTCAGCATCACTCATTATGGGAAAAATCGGTTCCTATGCAAGACAAAACAGCTTGGCTACCGCGCTGCGAGAAATGGGGCATATCGAGAAAACGATCTTCATCTTGGATTACCTTTCAAGCGAGGCGCTACGGCGAAAAATTCATAGAGGATTGAACAAAGGGGAAGCCATGAGTGCATTGGCCAGAGCGATCTTTTTTCGGTAAACATGGAGAACTGCGAGAACGTGCTCTACAAGACCAGCTCCAACGGGCAAGTGCGTTGAACATTATCATCAATGCAATTAGCGTTTGGAATACCGTCTACCTCCAGCAAGCGACAGAACACCGCAAAAAACAAGGAAAGCTTCAGGAAGAACTACTAAACCACATTTCTCCGCTCGGATGGGAGCACATCAATTTCTTAGGCGAATACAAATTCAATTTTAGGCAGAATACGTCTCTCAATTTCTTACGACCGTTGAAACAACAGGAAGTTGAATGACCGGTTGGTCCGGGCTATGCCCGGACTAATGGGCTTAGAGTAAGAAAAAACGCTAAGCCGGTCACATCCGAAGGCTTAGCGTATATTTTGTTTAAATGTTGGCGGGACCCCTAATAGGGGATGCGCGAAGCTTCGGGTTAGCTCATGGACCGTTTCGTCTCCAAATAGAGCACCTGGATAAATTTTTTCGTGTTGATCCGCACTTGAGATTGAGAAGGCTCTACCTCATTTTGCAGCTCCATCATCCGTTTGCGGATTTCGGTGAAATCGAAAAATTTCGAAGCATAATTCTCGAATTTCGGATGCGAGTAATCGGTTAAGCCGAGGGAGGCCACATGAGTCAGAGTCTGAAAAATGGCCCGGCGCACCCGCTGCTCCGAGGCTTTGATTTCCTTGCCCAGCTCAGCGGAGGAAGCTCGGTGTCCAAGTCTTTTTTTGGCGATGCTTGTAAAAATATCTTTAAGTGAAGGGAACGTAAACGAGGACTTATCCGCTTCCGATTCCAGTTGATGCAGAACCTCCAGCATGTCCAATACGTCTTTGCTTCCCGCTTCCCCGATCATTCCGAGTTCTGACAGCATAAAATGGCCGGACGTCACAATTTTGTTCCCGTCATCCGCTGCCCGCTGGTTCTTCGGAGAGCTTGCGAACTGCAAGCCTTGGATCGTTTTCTGGATATCGCTCATCGACTTTTGCAGCCGCAAATGGTCCATTACTTTACGTATAATCTCCAGAATCTCCAGGCGGTTAATCGGCTTGGTGATATAATACTGCACTCCCAGCGAGTAGGCCTCGCCAATCATATCCTTCGATTCAATTTGGGAGAGCATAATGATTTTGCCGCTGAAATCCTGGCCTATTGCCCGTACGGTCTGAATTCCGTCTCGAATTGGCATCAATAAATCAATCATCAGAATATCGACTTTCTTCAGTTCAAGTAGATCATGACTTAGACTCGAGCCGTCTTCCAGTTCGCCGACAACTTCCCCCAGGCCGTAGTCTTCAATGATGTCAGCCAACATCGAACGAACTCCCTCATCGTCATCTACGATAAAAAAACGCATGCTGTCATCCTTTCTGGGTTAACGGATCGATCGGAAGCAGCAGAGTAAATACCGTTTCTCCTGTTTCCGGGTCATCCTGCAATTCAATATCCCCTTGAAGCTCCTGGACAACCTCCCGGATGTAATACAATCCCATTCCTGTGGAGGGTTTTCCTGAAATATCATACTTTGACGTGTATCCCGGTGTAAAGACCAGCTTCTTCTTCCTGTCCGGGATGCCGGGCCCGTTATCACTGACCTGAATATCAATCCTGTCGTCTGCACGGCGGACCCGAATGGCGATGGCCCCTTCCTTGGGAATGGCCTCCACCGCATTGGCCGCCAGATTGTTCATTAAAGATAACAGGGTGTACACGTGCAGGGGAGGAAACGTACCGTTCACCCGGATGCTGAATTGAATCGTTTTGCCTAAAGCTGCGGCGTATTTGTCATTCGTCCGGACAATGAGCCGCGCGATATCCAGTGGGTCCATATAGTCAGACGGTCCTTCGTCGGCGATCAGCTTGGATAGTCCGGCATAGATTCGCTGGTTGTCTTTTTTGATCTCATGAACCTGTCCCGAAAGGCTCAACGCTTTCCGCGCCAATGGGTCCAGTTCATCCAGGGAATGAACTTGCTGTAATTGACGGTACAATTCATAGCAATCTCTCGTAATATCTTCCGCGAACTGCAGCGTTTTTTTGAGCTGAACCGACTCTTCATATAAATTCGACACGAGCAGAAGAATGCGTTCCTTCTCTTTGCGCTGCTGCTCTTCGGCCAAGACGGATTGGCGTAATTGAATAAGATTGAAGAAGCCCAGGACAAAAAAACTGCGAATGACCGCGATGAGCAGCAGCTTGCCTACCACCTCAACATTCATCTGTCCCATAGAATGGAGGTGCCGGACCGAAAACTCAACCAGATTGGCGATAATTTCAACCAAGATGCTCAGAACCCCGACCCGCACCGGCCGGTACGGGAGCTGGTTTAACCGGAGGAGCTGGAACAATCCGGCATATGCCAGGTAATAAAAGAACACCGGAAAATGCTTCAGATACAGCGCTCCGATGGAAACATCCGCCTGAACAAAAGAATCCCAACCGATGCGGAAGGCCACAACGAATATGCCGACGAGAAGTCCGGATAAAGCAGGTGGGATTCTTTGAATCCATAACAGGAAAAAGAAAAACACAGGTATGGCCATACTCACGCGAAATTCATCTTGAAATGGAAAGAATTTTAGCTCGCCGGCCAGAGGAACCGCAATAAGCATAAGGACTAACGCAGCGATATTTGTTTTCAACACGAAACACTTCCAAATCTAAAAAGAATGGTATTTATAGGATGGTTCATATTGTAGCATCAAATGACACGCTTTTATGCAATTTTCTAACATGTCAGTTTAAATCACATGTATTTAATTTGTTGTTGTCCATTTTTGTAGATTTCAGTAGATGCCGGTTTAGGATGAAATTAGTAATGTGACCTATAATAACATTTTGACGTTTCAAGGAGTGATTGAATGAAGAAAATAGGACTGGCTTGGCAAATACTGATTGGACTCGTATTAGGGATTACGGCAGGCGCATTGTTTTATGGGAATCCCTCCATTGAAAAGTTTCTACTGCCGATTGGCGATATTTTTATCCGGCTGATTAAAATGATCGTCGTTCCCATCGTCGTGTCTTCGCTCATTGTCGGCGTGGCGGGAACAGGGAGCGTCAAGCAGCTCGGTAAATTAGGCGGAAAAACGATCCTCTATTTTGAAATTGTGACGACCGTCGCCATTGCCGTCGGACTGCTCGCAGCCAACCTGCTGCAGCCGGGATCGGGAGTGGACATGTCCCATCTGGCCAAAACCGATGTTCACAAGTACATGGATTCCGCGGAACAAGTGAGTAGTCACGGCTTTGCGGATACCTTTGTCAACATCGTGCCAAGCAATATTGTCGATGCCCTGGCGAGAGGGGATATGCTGGCGATCATCTTTTTCTCCGTCATGTTCGGTCTTGGCGTTGCTGCCATTGGAGAGAAGGGGAAGCCGGTGCTTCAGTTTTTCAACGGGGTCATGGAGGCGATGTTCCAGCTCACGAATCAAATTATGAAATTTGCACCGTTTGGCGTCTTTGCGCTAATCGGCGTAACCGTTTCGAAATTCGGGATCGCTTCACTCATCCCGCTCGGTAAGCTGGTGTTCGTTGTCTATTTATCCATGGCGTTCTTTGTAATCGTGGTACTCGGCCTCATCGCCAAACTGTGCGGGACAAGCATTTTTGCCATCGTCAAGATGCTGAAAGATGAGATTATTCTTGCCTATTCGACCGCAAGCTCCGAGACCGTGATGCCTAAAATCATCGAGAAAATGGAAAAGTTCGGTTGTCCCAAAGCGATTACCTCTTTCGTCGTTCCCACCGGCTATTCATTTAATCTGGACGGATCTACGTTGTATCAGGCGCTTGCGGCGCTGTTCATTGCCCAAATGTACGGCATCCACATGCCTCTGACCACTCAAATTACGTTGATGCTCGTATTAATGGTCACCTCCAAAGGGATCGCGGGCGTACCGGGCGTTTCGTTTGTAGTCCTGCTTGCCACGCTCGGTTCTGTCGGGATTCCGCCGGAAGGACTGGCCTTTATAGCCGGAATCGACCGGATTATGGATATGGCGCGGACCGTCGTAAATGTGCTGGGCAACAGCTTGGCCACCGTGGTCATTTCCAAATGGGAAGGCAAATTTGACGCCGAGAAAGCGAAGAAGTATTTGAAGTCCAAACAAGCTGCCCAAGACGCCGCCTAAACTGAAGGAGGTAAAGGAGAACCGTGTGGATTCCACAAATCAAGGCGTCGAAATGGAGAGGATAGAAATAGAGAACAGAATTCTCCGTGTAAAATGGAGGCTGCCCACGTTAAAAATCGGGCTGCGGACAATCAAAACGGCGGTAGGCGTCAGCCTGTCCGTCATGGTGTCCCAACTGCTGCAGTTGCAGTATTTTTCTTCGTCCGGCATCCTTACACTTTTATGTATTCAGAAATCGCGCCGCAAATCCATACAAGCGGCGGTAAGCCGTTTTTTCGCTTGTATCATCAGCATGTTTTTCGCTAGCGGCATCTTTTTCATCTTTGGATATTTTCCCTATTCTTTTCTGATTCTGATGCTGCTCTTTATCCCGTTATGTGTCCGGCTTCGGATTCAGGAGGGGATCGCCAGCAGCTCGGTCATCGTGATGCACGTCTATATGCACAAGGAGCCGTCGCTTGCTTTTTTTGCCAACGAGTTTCTCGTGATTCTGGTTGGTCTCGGCACAGCGCTGATCATCAACGCATATATGCCGAACATCGAGCGGCAGCTTAATCGCTGCAAGGAAGAGGTCGAGCTGCTGTTTCAGGCTCAATTGCAGGAAATCGCCGCTTATTTGAAGGATGGGAACAGGCCTTGTGATGTCAAAGCCATGCAGCGGCTTTCGGATGTCTTCAAGAGGGCCAAGTCGCTGGTGCTGCTCTATAACGAAAACCATATTCTTGGCAAGGACGAATTGTATTCTCCCTATTTTGAGAAGAGGGAACAGCAGTACGACGCGCTTGCCCGGATGATGCCTTACGTATCCCGGATTACCGTTCAGATGGAGCAGCGGGAGCGGATCGGCGAATTTCTGCTCACTCTGAGCAGTAGTCTCCGCAAGTCCGGATGGAGTCCGGGCCTGCATGAAGATTTATGCAAAATCAGACGGTATCACAAGCTTCTTCCCATGCCGCAGTCCCGCAAGGAATTTGAAGACCGTGCAAGCTTATTCGTCGTGGCCAATGAATTGGAGCTTTTCCTAAAAGCCATTTAGTCTATCAGATGTTTCGATTTGAATCGTAGTGTGCGAAATTCCAAACGTTTCTTCGATGCGCTTGACAGCCGCCTGCAGGATCTCTTGATTGTCAGCTTGCGCATCAACTATTAAATGGCAGGTTAGCGAATCCCGCCCTGAAGTTATCGTCCAAATGTGAAGGTCATGCACATCGCGTACCCCTTGGATTGTCAACAGCATTTGTTTCACTTTGCCCGCATCAATAGTGATCGGCGTGCCTTCCATCAATATATGTACTGACCATCGGATGACGCCCCAGGCGCTTTTGAGAATAAGCAGAGCAACAATGACACTGATGATAGGATCGGCCACATACCAGGAAAACAGCAGCATCAATAGGCCGGCAATTATGGCACCTACTGAACCAAGCGCATCGCTGAGTACATGGAGGTAGGCGCTGCGGATGTTAATGTTATCTTTCACATCCCCTTTACGCATTAAGAACCAGGCGCTAAGCATATTGGCAATCAATCCAATACAGGCGATGAGCATCATCGATCCGCTCTGTACTACAGGCGGTTCCAAGAAACGCTGGCATGCTTCCCAAATAATAAAGCCCGAAATGACAAACAAGCTCACGCCGTTAAATAGCGCAGCTAAAATCTCTAAACGAAGAAAACCGTATGACTTATTGGAAGAGGCGGGTTTCGCTGCAAGCCACATGGCCAACAGGCTCATCGCCAGCGCAGCCGAATCACTTAACATATGGCCCGAATCCGAAACAAGCGCCAAACTGCCGGAAATCAATCCTCCAAAAAACTCTAACAGCATGATACCGGTCGTAATGATAAATGCGATCATTAGTCCTGCTTTGTTGCTGGGGCCATGATGATGCCCGGGACCGTGGGAATGATCATGAGCAGAATGATTAGTTACGTGGTCATGGTTATGTTCATGATGATGGTGAGCATGCTGATGTTGTCCCATAAAAATCCTCCTTAATATAAACATATGAGCAATTGTTCATATATAATATACGATTACTTCCCGCAAAAAGGCAAGATGATATTTGGCATTTGGGAGGAATATACTTTTTTCATGGTAAACTGAACCATTTCTTCTACTAATTCGTACTATACAGTAGTTTAATACGAGGAGGTAGTTCAATGAAGAAAAGGTTAATTTGGTTGCTGACGGCCGTACTTGCATTTACTCCGCTTGTCCCCGCTGAGGCGATAGCGTCGAGCAGCAAAGTAGTCGTCTCAAATCAGGGACTAGAGAAGATCGCTTCTGAGAAAGCGGCGCTGTTAACCAAAAATTACGGTACGGTCAGCGTCCAGTATGCACTAATTGATAACGGCGAGATTAAGGTGTCGGGACAGACAGGGGTAAACGATAAGGCAGGGAAAATCCCGCTAAGTAAGACTACCATGTATGGAATTGGATCGACGAGCAAAATGTTTACGGCCGCCGCCGTCATGAAGTTGGTAGATGAGGGGAAGATCAACTTGGATACCCCCTTAGTGCAGTACATAACCGACTTCAAGATGAAAGATGAACGTTATAAGCAGATTACCCCGCGCATGCTGCTGAACCATTCCTCTGGCCTGCAAGGCAGCAGCTTGAGAAATTCTGTTCTGTTCAATGATCCAGACACGTATGTTCACGATACGCTGCTGGAGCAACTGTCTACCCAGAGCTTAAAAGCGGACCCGGGCGCCTTTTCCGTGTATTGCAATGACGGATTCACGCTGGCCGAGATTCTTGTAGAAAAAGTTAGCGGCATGGATTTTACCGCATTTATCCATCAATATTTTACCGGACCGCTAGAAATGAACCATACGAAGACGCCGCAGGATCTACTGGCACCAGGCAAGTTCGCCGCTCTTTATTTTCCCCCTTTTGAGAAGCAGCTGCCGAATGAAACGCTCAATGCCATTGGAGCTGGCGGAATATATTCCACCGCAGAAGATCTGGTACAATTCTCACAAATATTCACGGGACAGAAGGACGGTATTCTCTCGAACGAGGCGGTCCGTGCAATGGAGCAGGAGGAATACAAAAGAGGATTGTGGCCCCAAGAAGCCGACAACTCGATTGACTATGGGCTTGGCTGGGACAGCGTAAGGCTGTTTCCGTTTAACGATTATGGAATAAAGGGTTTAAGCAAAGGCGGAGATACGATTTTGTATCATTCTTCTTTTGTTGTCCTTCCCGAGCAGAACATGGCTGTGGCAGTGCTGTCGTCGGGTGGCAGCAGTTCGTTAGATGAGTTGCTGGCGAGTGAGCTGCTTCTTGAAGCATTGAAAGAGAAGGGCACGATTAAAGAAATTAAACCCGAGAAATCATTCGGTACGCCGGTTAAAGCCGATATGCCAAACGACGTCATGAAGTACGCAGGCTATTATGGTACCCTCAACCAACTGGTTAAAATTGATATCAAGGACGGGGTTCTGTCCATATCGGTGCCGAGCATGCCTGGGTATCCGGAGCAGAAGTTTGTATATACATCGGAGGGGGCTTTTGTTAACCAGGAAGGCAGTGCCAAGGCTCGTTTTGTAACGGAAAAAAATGGACGCACCTACCTCTGGCTCGGAGAATATACGACCATTCCGGGTTTGGGACAACTGGCCTTATCTCATTATTTAGCTGAGAAGCTCGAATCTAATCCAATATCCACAGAGACAGCAGAGGCATGGGCGAAGCGGGAAGGCAAAACCTATTACCCTGTGAGCGAGAAGTTCAGTTCGGTCATGTACATGATTATGTCGACCCTCAAAATCACCCGGGCTGACGATCTACAAGGTTATTTTTTGGATAAAAAAATAACCGGCCCAAATACGGCAGAGAGCCAGCATCAAATTCCTGCCATGGGAAGCCGGGATACGGCTGAATACCGTTTTTACACAAAAGACGGGATCGAGTACCTTGAAGCCGCTGGAAGCTTGTATGTCAGTGAGGATATCGTAAAGCCGCTATTTGCGGGGAAACATTCAGCGGTTACTGTGCAAGCGGATGGCAACGCCAGATGGTACAGAGTTCCCTCCACCGCAGCCGGTAAGAAGATGACCGTCGCAACACCAGCGAAAGGCGCTTTTGCAGTGTATGACGCCCAGGGAAAATTCGTGAGCTACACCGTAATCAGCCGCAATAATAAAGTGGTTTTGCCTAAAAATGGAGCGATTGTATTTGCAGGCGATCCCGGCACAGTATTCCGCATTACCTTGGAGAAGTAGTTTGCTTACGGACTGATTTTAGTTTCGGAGATACTCCCTCATAACGATTTGGTAACCAACAAGCTTCTTTCCCGTATAAAGTAACAACATGATTAACTAAAAAAGAAGCAGAGGTAATGAATCGTATGGCAATGAATCGCATAAATGAGGGATTTTCAGATATTTCCGATACATGGTACCGGATGGCAGAGCAGAAGGCGGCTCAGTATTTTGCCTCCCTTTACGGGCAGGTGAAGGAGAAGACGTATGTGCCTGTCCTGACCCAAGATATTGAAGCATGGACACGAAACCATGTTCGTCATCGTTCCTGGTGGTCTTATTTTTCGCAAGGAAAGCAAAAGCCGGGCACCCGGGATTATCACCGATATATCGGATGGCTGAATTATACGGGCAAACTGGACGATTATCTGGATCGCAGCGTTTCCTACATTTACATGAGAGATCTCGGTAAAGCTCTGGATTCTCCCGGCACGAAGGCCCGGATTCGGCAGGTGGTTACCGGCATCAAAACCCATTTGCTTCATTCGGCCGGAACGAACCGGGGAGACCAGCCCGAGTTTATGAGCCTGGCCGGGTTTTACCGATGGGCGCAGAAGGAAGGCGTCGAGGCCGCCGCGATTTGGGTGATCGACAAACTTAAGAACGTCTCCGTCCATATTCCGAAAGAGCTGAATGCCGAGCAAGCCCAGCGTAAACTGATCAAAATTATTCTCGGGGTTGTTCTGCATGTGATTGAGGAGATGGGGGAGGAAACGCCGCCTGCGGAACGTTCAAGGAGACTGGATGAAGCCATCCGGCTAGGGTTTTCCTACGGACTGACCTATCCTTTTATTGACGATCTGCTCGATTCCCAGCTCTTGACCGCCGGGGAGAAAGAACGGTACTCCCGTATGATAAGGACCGCGCTTCTCACCGGGATTGTGCCGGAGCTTGGCGGGTGGACCGGAGAAAATGTGGAGTTCATAAAGTATGTACACGCCGAGCTCTGGGATGCTTTTGAATATATTAAGGGTCTTCAGCGTCCGGAGACGGTGAGTACATTTTTCGAGCAGTCGTATGTGTTTTTTCAATCCCAGGATATTGACCGCGAAAAGGACCTGTCCTGCGCCAATTACACCAACGAAGAGCTGTATGTCCCCGTCATTATAAAATCCGCATCCTCCAGGCTGATCGTTCGTTCCGTAATTCACGCTTCCGTGGATGAGGGCTTCGATCATCGTACGTTTTATTATGGTATCTACAACCAGTTGGCCGACGATTTTGCGGATATGTTCGACGATATGGGGGACGGCTCGGTAACGCCTTATACGTATTTTTTAAAATACCATAACCAGCGTCCGGATCTCATCAATCCTTACGAATTATACTGGACGGTCATCTCCCATCTGATCCATAACGTCTACCGCTCCGACACCAAGACCCGTGAGGTGATTCTGGATCGCGCCATCAATGGACTGAAACGCTGCAAAGAACGCTTGGGCGATGATAAGTATAACGAAGTTATGAATATTTTTGCCTCCGGCGATCCCGAACTCAATAGTCTCATCCAAAAGATGGTCCGAAAAGCGGAGGATGTTGATTTCTTCGATAAGCTGCTGCGGGACCAGATGAATATCTTTTTGAAAAACGACCGGCAGGAAAAGGAAGATTTTCAGACTACGGTTAGGACAGTCCGCGATCAAATCAACAGTCTGCTGCCCATTCCCCAAAATAACGGGACTCAGCCGATGGAAGATCCGCTTACCGATGCCGCAAATTACAGTCTCGAAGGGGACGGGAAGCGGCTGCGGCCGATTTTGACCTGGGTTATGGGTGTTAACGAATATGGACTGAACGCTTCGGCCATCGCGCCCCTGCTGAGATCACTCGAATACATGCACACCGCATCCCTGATCTTCGACGATCTGCCGTCCCAGGATAATGCGTCCACCCGCAGAGGACGACCAACCCTGCATGAGGTGTATGACAGCGCAACAGCGGAATTAACCGGCCTGTTCCTGATCCAGCGGGCGATCAAAGAACAAGCGTCGCTTGACCGGTTCGACGCGAGAGCCGTGCTTGCCTTGATGCAGTATTCGGCCGGGAAGGCGGAAGAAATCTGCAAGGGACAGGCGATGGACCTGCAATCCAAAGGCAAAGCATTGACGCTTGCAGAGTTGAACCTACTGTGCTTTTACAAAACCGGCGCCGCCTTTGAAGCTTCTCTCGTGATGCCGGCCATACTTGCTCAGGTGGAGGACCATGAGATCGCGGCATTGAAGAAGTTCGCGTATCATGCGGGCATTGCTTTTCAGATTAAGGATGATTTGCTTGATGTGGAAGGCGATCGGCTCGTGCTCGGCAAACCTACCCGACAGGATTTGGATAATAACAGTTCGACTTTTGTATCCGTCCTTGGACTGGGTGGCGCCAGAAAAGAGATGTGGGAGCACTACTGCCTGGCCGCTGAGGCTTTGAGAGAGGTGCCCCGGAATACCGCGTTTTTGAAGCATTTGCTGGATTATTTGGTGAACCGTGACCGTTGAAATCAAATAATAGATGAAGCTGGACAGGAAGCTACTCCAAAGCGGGTAGTTCCTGTCCTTTTTTATCTTGGAGACCATGTACGTATGAGACGAGACTAGAGGACAATATTTATCTCAATAGGGATTGACCTGAGAAACATTCTCAAGTAAACTAAAGCGAGATTGGTAATAATAATCATTCTCAATATGAAAATATTAATGAAAGGAGGCTAACCTATGCCTAAATTAAGAATAACAACGTTGTTAATTCCGCTTTTAATTGTCTTGGTATTCCTGCCAAAGCAAGCGGCTGCTGCGAGTCAAGGTGTGGAGAATATGAAGCAAGCCGTAATTAAAATTACTCAAGCGATAGATTTAGCCAAACAGAATCTAGACAAAGCGAAGCCAGCCTACGAGCAATTTCACGATCAATGGGTGGACGAAGAGGATAGTGTTAAATCAGACTCCCTGGCCGCCTACAAGGACATTGAGACTCAAATGGGTCAAGTTGAATATGCGCTGTTGGTAAATAAACAAGATGAAGCCATCACGGCGCTGGTGAGCCTGCAGCAAGTGCTCGACAAGTACACAAACGGTCAATATGCAAATGTGGAAAATGTAAAGGAAGCGGATATCACGCTTTCCGGGTTCGTAAGCCTGCTGGAGCAAACTAAAAATGCTGTTCAACAGCAAGACCAAGTTTCATCGCTTAGCTTGATTAGCAAGGTACGGGAGAGTTGGCTCAGTGTGGAGGGGAACGTGGTCTCCCAGTCTTCAACGGTTTACAGTAATACAGAGCGTGATATGGTTATCGCAAACGCAATGATTACAGATCATAAGTATGATGATGCATCAAGCCTTTTGACCGGAATGATTACATACCTTACCCCGCTCGCACAAAAATCAACGTATACACTTTGGGATGCGGCAATGATTCCAATCCGTGAGGGGCTGGAGGCTCTACTTGTGGTCGGTGCTCTTCTTGCCTATGTAAAAAAATCGAACGATCAAAAGGGCAAGTTATGGATTTGGGTTGGCGTTATATCTGGGCTTATTGTCAGTGCGGCGCTTGCCGTTATTGTGAAATATGTATTTTCTTCAGGGGCATTTGGAAATAACAACTTCCTGATTGGAGGGTGGACCGGTCTGTTTGCGGCTGTAATGCTGCTTTATATGAGCTACTGGCTGCATAGCAAATCAAATTTAAAGCAGTGGAATTCGTATATCCAGGAAAAAACACAAACGGCGTTAAGCACCGGTAATGTTGTATCTCTTGGTATCCTGACCTTTCTAGCGGTGTTCCGCGAGGGAACCGAGACGGTTCTATTCATTATTGGTATGGCTAATCAAATCAGCGCGCAGCAGCTTTTACTCGGGATATTAGTTGGATTCGGTGTCCTCGGCGTAGTCGCCTTTATCATGCTGTATATCGGTGCAAAGCTTCCAATCCGGCCATTCTTCCTTGTTTCAAGTTTAATCGTTCTTTATCTCTGCATAAAGTTTGCCGGTCTTGGCGTCAATAGTCTGCAACTAGCGGGTGTGATCCCCACGACAAATAGTTCGGTGCTTCCTAGCATTAAGCTCCTTGCATTCTACCCTTCCTGGGAGAGCGCAATCCCTCAAATCCTGATCATTGTCGTGGCCATCTCTGTAGTTGTATGGAGCAAGATTAACACTCGTACATCCAATACTTAAATAATATCTGGGGGTCGTAAAAATGAAGAAGCAAGTTGTGTTTTCCGTTGTTGTATTAACTGTATGCGCTACTA
This sequence comes from Paenibacillus durus ATCC 35681, assembly GCF_000993825.1. Classification (NCBI taxonomy): domain Bacteria; kingdom Bacillati; phylum Bacillota; class Bacilli; order Caryophanales; family Paenibacillaceae; genus Paenibacillus; species Paenibacillus durus. Next base: position 2,148,078 of record NZ_CP011114.1, on the reverse strand, counting down.
TTCTCTCCGCCTGCGGCACAAAATCGAACGTGGAAGAAGCCTCTTCGGCACAAGAAAAATCAACAACAGAGGTATCGGTGAAAGATGGAACGGCGAAACTGCTGTCGACTGCAAAACAATTGAAAGAGGCTGCTGATACCGGCGATCAAGCGAAAATAAAAGAAGTAGGACCTGAGCTTGAAGAAGTATGGGCCACATTTGAGGATGGGGTAAAACCGAAATACCCGGATCTTTATGATCAAATCGAGAAAAGTCTAAACCCGGCTGTTGCAGCAACAAAAGCAGCGACGATTGATAAAGAGGCGGTGTTGAAAATTGATGAACAACTTATTCAAACGCTGTCTGAACTTTCCGCCAAGCTGATTCCTGCAGAAGAGGTCAAAGCCGGTGCAAACCAAATGCTTACGACTACCGAACAAATTAAAAACGAAATAGCGGCAGGCAATGATGCTAAAGTGAAAGAACTTGCCCAAACATTAGAAGATACCTGGAAAACGTTTGAAGATGGCGTACCGCCGCACAGTACCGAGCTTTATGAAGAGATTGAAGAGAGTCTGAATCCGGAAGTTGCCGGTTCGCAAAAGAGTCCAATCGATAAACAGGTCTTGGCTCAACTTAATGATCAGTTGACAAAAGCTTTGAGCGAACTGGTACAACATATTAATTAAATGATTTCAATTAGATTCTACGTTCTATTCACCGCGTTAGCGTGAAGAAGATCGCCAATTACCTGGCCAAGGTGGCCGGGTAGGGCGATCTTCTTCTTTTCTGAAAGTTTTCATTTGCATATTTGGGACGAACCGCTGAATTTCATTGATGTGATCTCCCGCATGCAAATTGAGGAGCTGCTGCTTGAACATTCGCCAACCCTTCTTTTTGTGGAGCATGACAGGGAATTTTGCAACAATATTGCCACAAAGATAATTGAACTGTAACGACATTTTGGGATGATGGATTGCGCGCCGCAGCGCCAAGTGATATTTTGTTAAAAACCATACTTGGTAAAGGAGGCGAATGATGTGATTAATAAAGAGGAGTTGGACCGCTATTATACTTTTTCCGGCAAACGGAAGATGCTGTCCCGGCAATTCGAAGAGGCTCTTCCGAGATTTCACACGCATGCGGAGGCCAGGGAATATCTGAAATCGCTGTTTGGTGAAGATTTGGTATACCTGGGAGCGCAAGAAGACGAAGACGACGATCAAATCGTATATTGTTATACCATTGTCCATGACCGCCCCGGCTGGGAAGAGGGCAGGCGGAAGATGAAAGAGACCGGCTATGCGAGCGGATCGGACTTCATACATTCTTCTCAGGATGTTCAGATCTATGAGAATGGACGGATTTGGTTGGTTTACTAAAACAGTCGGGGGGTGACGACAAGCCATGTATGATGACCAAGTAGAGAATGCGCTCTATGCAAAGTCTACATTATGAACAACGGCGGTTGTTTGTATAGAGCGAATAATGGCAGACCGCCTTACATCCTTTAATGGTGAAATCCGTTTATAATGAGACTTTGCTGCCTTGAAATGAAATTTATTTTAAGGAGTAGAGTGATCATGAAATATGTCAATGCTGACATTTTACCGGAGGAATTACTAAAGGAAGTACAAAAATACATTTGCGGTGCCATGGTTTACGTTCCTAAACCTGAAGGTGTACGAGAGGGATGGGGCGTAAAATCCGGCAGTCGAAAATATATCAAGGAGCGAAATCTTGAAATCCGCCAAAGATTCTCGGAAGGCGTGACGATGGATCAGCTTTCGGAGCAATATTTTCTTTCGCTGGAAAGCATTAAGAAAATTGTTTATTCGAAATTAAAATAATTCATACCTAATCCCCGAGTCACATTGGATTCATTTCTGATGTGGCTTTTTTATGTAGAGAATAATTCCTAAGTGTTTGCTCTATATATCCAAGCGTTTCCAGTTGTTAGAATGATCCTCGGAAGCATAAAAGGGGAGGGATCAGCTATTCGCAGAAAAGCTATTGAACGTATGAACGGACATCGGGGCGGAGTCGTATGGTTCACCGGGTTGTCCGGTTCAGGTAAAACGACGCTAAGTCAATATGTCGAGGAAGCCTTGTTCAAACGCGGCTTCAAATGCGTTGTGTTGGATGGTGACCAGCTTCGAGCAGGTTTAAATCGCGACCTCGGGTTTTCCGAAGAAGACCGGGAGGAAAATTTGCGGCGTGCTGCGGAAGTGGCGGCCATGTTCTTGAATGCCGGTTTTGTCGCTCTTGTGCCGATGATCTCACCTTCAAGAGAAGCTAGAGATAAGATTAGGCATCGTTTTGATTCCAGGGATTTTGCGGAAGTCTATGTGAAGTGTTCTATCGAAGTGTGTGAAAGGCGCGACCCTAAAGGACTTTACCAGAAAGCCAGAAAGGGTGAAATCCGTCATTTTACGGGAATTGATGCCCTTTATGAGGCGCCAATACAGCCAGAGCTGACTATAGACACGGAACACTCGTCCGTCGAGAACTGCACGCAGCAACTCGTTGAGTTTATTATCCGAAAGTTCGATATTAAGTCAGAAAGAGAGGAAGCTTGATGACACAGCCTAAACTAAGCTATATAATCTGGTTTTCGCAGCGGACGGGAAGTACACTGCTTAATCATGCGCTGGCCTCAACAGGGGTGGCGGGCGATCCCCGCGAATGGCTGCATTTTCAGCACAATAATCCTGCCACATTCAAGCGTGAGGATCTGGAACAAATATGGAAAAGTGGAACAACGCCGAATGGCGTATTCGGACTAAAAACGGGGTTTGAACAGAGATGGATTGACGCATTCCGCACGATGTTCGAGCTCCCGCAGAATGCAACAATGGCGGAGGTATGGAGCGCCGCCTTCCCCAATTGCTCCAAGCATATTTATATGACCCGCCGCAACAAAGTCAGATTGGCTGTCTCGTGGTGGCGTGCGATCGTTACAGGGGAATGGCATCGAAACTTTGGACAACAGCCTCAGGAACATGATATTTCGGATAAGTATAACTTCGATGCCATCCAATATCTGCTCCTCCAAAGCACGATGTGCGAAGCGGCAATCGAGGACTTCTTCTCGGAGTCCGGTATCGTACCGCTGACGATTGTCTACGAAGATTTTATTCAGGATTATGAAGGCACGGTTAAGAGGGTGTTGGAGTTTTTGGATGTACAGGCGGAAAACATTAACGTAGCCCCGCCGGCCTTGGATAAACTGGCAGACGATGCTGCGGAGCAGTGGGTACAGCGGTTTCGAGAAGAGAGCCAGCGGGGATGGGAGAACAGAAGATGGTAATCGGAAGTTATAGAAAAAAATCTCCTTATTTAATTTGTAATGTAAATTATTTCTGCTCATAATGGACGAGAGGGGGATGAACGTGAATAGGTCATAGACGGTTTAGAAAAAGTATTTCATTATGAAAGAGAATATTCCTAGTCTACCACGAATCGGTATAGAATGTTGTCCAAATGAAGGATGTAATCAGAAAATTAGTCATTGGGAAAGGATAGAAGAATGAGGATAAGAATAAAATTTTTATGGTTTACGGCTATTCTGGCCATGCTGACAATGACGGGATTTTCTTCCTCCGCTCCAACGCCCGATCCGGCACTGGAATTTAAAATCCAGTTAAAAACCATTAAATACCATTAAATACTCTGAGCCGGCTGAATCGCTGGTCATTTTCTGGGCCAAGTCGGACGGCGGTCTGTACAAAACAGTTGCTGGCCCCTCTAAAACCAAGACGTATCCGGTATTAAAAGGAAGTTATGACAATGTCCTGTATGAGGACTATAAAAGCATTTATGTCTTGAAACAATCCGCCAATCAGAAGGGGGATATCTATCGATTGGACATGCCCTCCAAAGCATTAACTAGGTTGACCCATATCGGGAATATTGATTATTTCTATCTCAGCAATCAAAGTATTTATTATGTCACCAGCAGCCTGACGGTCGACCCGAAGGTATATCGGATGTCGTTAGATGGTAAGAAGGCGACAAGAGTTAGTCCGATTGTGCTGGAAGCCCAGGATAAAAGCTATCAATATTTTTTTGGGTGGGATAAGGAGTCCGGCGATTTTGTCCTTAAGCGAAAGCCCCTTCCTTCTACAGGAGAGATGTACACAAATACAGAAGAGAACTCTTATGAAAATACTGAAGCAGACGAAGCGGAGAAGCTGTCCACGTACCAGGTATACTTTTCTGACTATATAGGGGACGCTGAGTCGGACACTTTTGTTTATGCGGAACATGACGAAAAGACTCAAACCTCTTATCTTCATTTATTTAATAAAGGCAAGGACACTGTACGTAAATTAAGAGAGTGGGAGGCAGAGCCTGTAGATATCGTTCACGGCTGGGTGTATTTTACTGCTTATTCCATCCATGATTCCGTTACCGGTGGTCTCTTCGCCGTTCGTCCCGATGGCACGGGTCTTCGCCAGGTCGGTAATGGGGATTTGAACGGTGATCGGTATGTCGGGAGCATCAAGTCGTATCTGGTATTCAGAAAGCTGAATAAAGAAGGAATTCCTGATGGGGGCTTCACTTTTATTAAGGAGTAGTTTTTCTAGAAAAGGGAGAAAACATTGAAGAACAAGAAGAAATCATATTTGATTCTAACTAAATCTGTAAAATGCGAATAAAAGTCGCTCTATTTACAGTAGCTTTCTCTGCGATATCCTTAACGGATATCGATTCAAGGTCCTAGAATTATATTGATGATTGTGACCGCTTGTTATAACATATACTTGACTTTTAATTTGACATACCCATGTTCCAAGAGGAGGAGAGACCATGTCCGTTTCGCAACCGTCGCAAACACCGGGGCAACAACTTTTTTTCGATGTTATTCAAGAACGCCGGTCAGTTCGTGGCTATGATCCGGAGATTAAGATTTCACGGGAGGAATTGACCGAAATATTGCGGCAAGCCACGCTGGCTCCCTCAGCCGCCAACCTTCAGCCGTGGCGGTTTCTCGTTATCGACTCTCCGGAGCTGAAGCAAAAGCTGCTTCCGATCGCATTCAATCAACAACAAGTGATCGAGGCTTCTGCCGTCATCGCCGTCCTTGGAGACCTGGAGAACATCCGGATGGCCGAGAAGATTTACGGCCTGGCTGTCGATGCGGGTCTTATGCCTGCGGATACAGCAAAATCGTTTATCGAACGCTATACCGGAATGTATTCGAGCATGCCGCCTGAGGCCATCCGACAAATCGTGCATACCGACAGCGGGCTGGTATCGATGCAACTCATGCTTGCTGCCCGCGCCAAAGGCTATGATACGGTACCGATGGCCGGTTATGATAAACAGAAGTTCATGAACGCTTTCGGTATATCAGACCGGTACGTTCCGATTATGCTGATTGCCATCGGCAAGGCGGCGATGCCCGGTCATCCGACGGTGAGGCTGCCAATCGATGATGTAACTTTCTTCAATGAAATGCCTTAGTAATTTCTAATTGATGAGGGTCTAAACAATAGGGCTCTATTTTACATCCAAATCCAAAGTATGGTTGTAAATGTATACCTACATCTGTGTTGCCATGCCTATGGATGCCAGTTGTTAGATAATGGTGTTTTTTTCCTGAATATATATGAAGACCCTGCAGTATCCGCTGTTAGCCCGGATTTGCAGGTTCTTTTGTTTACACGCAGCTCCATAAAATTGGATATCTAATATCTCATGATTTCCAAATCTCGGATTGAAAATATCATTACAATTATGAGAGAATGTATTACTAGGATAAGTAAAGAAATGTAAGCCGGGTGATCCGCTCGCGGAAGGGTAGGAGGCTACAAATATTGAAAATCGGATTAGCACAAGAAAAATCGTCAGCCAAGGCGTTATCCGGACTCTTTTATACTCTAGGAACGAACCTATGTTGACCACCGTGAACCGGATGTTTGACCGAATCATGCCATGGATTACCCCTACAAGTCTGATAGCCGGCATGCTGTTCACCGTATGGTTAAAGCCATACGGTTTTTTATCCACCTGGTTGTTCGCCTTTATGACGCTGGCGGGAAGTTTAGGGACGAGCACCAGAGATTTCGTCCGGGTGTTCCGGAGACCGGCCCCGATGATTTGCGCTCTGATTCTTCTGCATTTTGTTATGCCGCTTGTTGCGTGGCTGCTAGGGATGACACTCTTTGGCGGTGATATGGAGACGATTACCGGTCTGGTGCTCGGAACCGCCATTCCGACAGGGGTAACAACCCTATTCTGGGTAGCGCACAAAGGGGGAGACGTAACTTTGACGATTGCGGTCATCCTGCTGGATACGCTCCTTGCTCCGTTTGTCGTTCCAGGCATGCTGTCTCTTCTGTTCGCTTCAGAGGTGCATATTGATGCGCTGGGCATGGTATGGAAGCTCCTGCTCATGATCGTGTTCCCATCTCTGCTTGGAATGTTCATCAATCATGTGTCCAAGGGACAGGCTGAACAGGTATGGAGGCCCCGTCTCGCCCCGTTGTCGAAGATCGCGCTGGGCGGAGTAGTTGCGCTGAATGGGGCATTTGTCGCTCCGTTCTTCATTCATTTTGAATGGAAGCTTGTCTGGATTCTCGCCACAGTAATTCTGCTGACACTCATCGCCTACCTGTTCGGCTATTCGACAGGCCGATGGGGATGGAGGAAGGAAGCCGGGGTCACGATTGCGCTCACTTATACCGTTGGTATGCGAAACATAAGCGCAGGAGCGGTAATAGCGACTACGTTCCTGCCGGCAGCGGCGGCGCTCCCCGTTTGTTTAGCCATGCTTGTTCAGCAATTGATGGCATCGCTGGTAAGCAACGTGTTAAGCAAATGGACTGACATTAATGGGTTGACATATCGAGAAACGTCGATATAATAGTTTGCATGAAGCCAATTGACCCCATTGAAGTATTTAAGGCACTGTCTAATGAAGCGCGTCTTCAGATTTTGGAGTGGTTAAAAGATCCTAAAGCCCATTTTGGACCCCAGGGAGGCGTTGATCTTATCGAGGTTGGGGTATGCGTCAGCCAGATTACAACAAAACTGAATATGACCCAATCGACCACATCTCAATATTTGTCCGTCCTGCAGCGAGCGGGGCTCGTCCATGCGACTCGGCTGGGAAAATGGACATATTACAGAAGAGATGAAGAGGCAATTAAACAAATTGCTTCCTACATTCAGCAAGACCTTTAAATCATAAAGACTGGATTCAAACCATTGAATTCAGTTTTTATATACAAAACAAATCGACATTTCCCGAATTGTATTAATGAAGGCGGTGATATTTTTTTCGATTTATCGACCCAGATCTGCGAAAACCCGTACAGAAAGTGCAAGCCTAAATTCACCCTAAAAAAGGAGCTGTTCCACATGTCCAACCCTTCCAACCCATCCGGCAGCGCCGCAACGCTCGTTATCGTTGCGCATCCGGATTTAAAGACGTCCCGGATTAACAAACGCCTCACGGCCGAGATTGAACGAAGAGGCAATGTTACCGTTCACCAGTTGTACGAGACTTATCCGGACGAAAAGATCGACGTTGCCCGCGAGCAGGCGCTGTTGCTGGCTCACGACCGTATCGTACTTCAATTCCCCTTTTTCTGGTACAGCTCGCCTTCCTTGCTGAAGAAATGGATGGATGAAGTATTCGAGCTCGGCTTCGCGCACGGCAGAGGCGGCGATAAGCTGAATGGCAAGGAACTGCTCATTGCCACCTCTTCGGGAGGTGCGGAGAGCATGTACCAAGCCGGAGGCTTTCATAATTACTCTTTCAGCGAGCTGCTGCGGCCGTTCCAGCAGTCCGCCAACCTTACCGGAATGATCTACCGTCCGCACTTTGTAGTGAGCGGAATTCGTGAAGTGAGCGATGAACAGCTGGAGAAGTATGCCGCGGATTACGCCGACTATGTGGAGGGCCGGTCCGTCATCTCCCGCACGCGAGGTTAACCGGAGCCGCATACGCCGAAGATAACAACGCGCCAGCCCCTTCCAGCCGCAGACAGCGGCCGGAAGGGGCTGGATTCGTCAATTGCGCATCTAACATCTTCTTTTGCTATAATACATAGGGACATGTATATTCGATTATGTTTGGCAACGAGGGATGGTGTTTACATCGTGAAAATTGGATTTTTCGATTCGGGGGTAGGTGGACTTACTGTCCTTTATCAAGCTCTTGAGCTGCTGCCGAAAGAGGATTACCTTTTCTATGCGGATACGGATCATGTTCCATACGGCGAGAAGCCGAAGGATAAGGTCAAACAATATGTAACCGAAGCCGTTGAATTTATTGCTCAACAAGGCGTGAAGGCGATAGTTATTGCATGCAATACTGCAACCAGTATTGTGATCGAGGAGCTGCGCCATAAGTATAATTTTCCTATATTGGGTATTGAACCTGCCGTGAAACCCGCCATTCTGGAGAGTAAGAAGCTGCAAAAGAAGGTTTTGGTTCTAGCCACTCGCCTTACACTTCAGGAGGAAAAATATAGGAACCTGGTGAGAAGTCATGACAGTGGCAATATGGTCGAAAGCTTGGCACTTCCTGGACTTGTGGAGCTGGCGGAAACGCTTGAGTTCACAGACGAAGTGGTGCTGCCGTACTTGCGCGAGCAATTGGAAAACATTGATGTAAAGCAGTATGGAACCGTCGTGTTGGGTTGCACGCATTTTCCATATTTCCGGGCCGCGCTTCGTAAAGTTTTCGGCAATCAGGCTGAACTTATTGACGGAAGCGTCGGTACCGTAAAACAACTGCAGCGATTACTAGGTGACCGTCTCGAAGAAGGGAATGGCACAATTATGTTCTTTGAATCCGGTCGTCATATTCTGGACGGGCCCAAGTTGAGCAAATATCGGCGTTTGCTGAATTTACTTGGGGAAGGATGATTATCAAAAGAAAGCAGCTGGTTTGAGACCGACTGCTTTATTTTTTTATAACGTATTATTGACTTAAGAATCAAGGGACGATACACTTCTATTATTAAATCAGTTATTAAAAGTATTAAAAAAAGGACTGAGAACATGCAGCCTGTTACGCATAATACGATTCAAGTCAAAAAAATGAACGTAGAGCTAGTAAAAAACGCGTTAAAAGCGCAGGGTATCGGAACCAAAGCGTCGATTGCAAGCCTAACCAAGCTTAGCGTAGCCACATGCGGTACCATATTAAACGAACTTGTCGCTGCCGGCGAAGTTATCGAGATGGAGCCGGATGGACCAAACGGCGGCAGGCCCGCCAAACAGTATAAGTATAACGCCGACTTTGGCTGCGCCGTTTGTTTGCTTGTAAAGACGGAAGGAGGCATTCACTCTATCCGTTACAGTATCGTGAATCTAGTCGGCGAAACCGTCAAAGAGACAACTCTAGCACTGGAACATATAGACATTGATGCGATTGATCGGCTGATCGAACAACTTGTAAGCGAGAACGGTAATGTACAGGCAATTGGCATCGGAATACCCGGCGTTGTCCATCAGGGAGTAGTCGGCGTTTGCGATGTTCCGGACCTTGCAGGCAAATCGTTAGGACCTTATTTTGAAGAAAAATACGAAGTGTCAGTCACCATTGAAAACGATATGAACATGACGGTCTACGGTTTTTACCATTTGCAAAATTTCGAAGAAGAAAAAACACTTGCCGTCGTTAACTTTCCTAAAGACCATTTTCCCGGTGCGGGTTTTATCGTAGATGGGCGGATATTATCCGGGAATACGAAATTCGGCGGCGAGGTTTCTTTTCTACCCTTTGGAATTACACGCGAGGAGCAGCTGCGGCAACTGCAAACCGATGATGGCTTTGTCCGGTTGGCTGTGAATACACTAACCTCAATCATTGCCATTATTAACCCGGTAACTATTGCGATTACAGGTGAGCTTCCCCGTGAGACTCAACTTAACGAACTTTATTTGGGCTGCATGAAGGACATTCCGGAAGAGCACATGCCTCAGCTTATCATTCAAAACGATACGCACCGGGAATACATGAAGGGTATGGTAACAGCGACCTTGGAAAGCTTAACCTACCGGCTGCAACTTATTGAAAAAAGATAAATAATTAAGAAAAAACTTTTCTCCGAAAGGAACATCCTTATGCAAACAAAAAGCGAAAAAGAAAAGATGTTAAACGGTGAGCTTTACCAGGCGGCTGATCCGGAGCTGGTGAAGGATCGTTTGAACGCACGCCGGTTGACACGACTGTACAATCAGTCACTTGAAACGGATGATGAACATAGAACAGAGCTCCTAAGGGAGTTGTTCGGCTCAACGGGAAATCATTATTACATCGAGCCGTCGTTCCGCTGCGATTATGGCTATAACATCCATGTCGGCGAGAACTTCTATGCGAACTACGATTGCGTGTTTCTCGACGTGTGTGAAATTCGCATAGGCGACAACTGCTTCCTGGCTCCCGGCGTTCATATCTATACCGCGACTCATCCCTTGGAGGCTCAGGATAGAATCTCCGGAGCGGAATTCGGCAAACCGGTCACGATCGGCCACAACGTATGGATTGGCGGACGGGCGGTTATCAACCCCGGCGTAAAGATAGGCAATAACGCGGTTATCGCTTCAGGAGCGGTTGTTACGAAGGATGTCCCTGATAACGTTGTCGTAGGCGGTAACCCGGCTAAGGTCATCAAGCAAATTGATAATGGCTAGGTAACTCATTGCTTATATAAGTACATTATTATAAAATGATTTTCGCAAGGAGAAAATGGATTTTCACTCCCTTAATACTGACTCTAGATTAAAGGAATTTGTAACAGGGGATTGATCAAAGTTAAAAGGGAGAGTCCAATGATGAAACCATATCAGGCATTAGTGCCGGACCGGATCTTTTTTGGCGGTGCTCAGGACGTCGAACAAATGGTAACCGATGAAGGAGTAGAGGTTGTCGTCGATCTTCGCGAAGAAGCGGAAAAGTGCGCGAGTACGGCGGAACATGTACAGTGGGTGAAGATTCCTTTAGGAGATCATGCGGAGGAGCCTGAAGCCGATCTTTTCCGGTCGGCCATTCAGGAAGTCGTAAATACCTATAGGGAAGGAAAAAAAGTAGCCTTTCACTGCGGCGGAGGGAGAGGACGCACCGGAACGGTGGCTGTCGGAACGCTGCGGGAACTGGGACTAGCCCAAACGCTTGAAGAGGCGGAACAGCAAGCCAAAGCGATCCGTCCGAGCATTGCCGTGAAGCCGCTACAATGGGAGTCCTTAAGAGCGATATACGGTAAATAATAGCTTCATTTTAAAAAAAGAACTTGGTGACTGTGAGAATAATAAGTCATCCAAGTTCTTTTATATTATATAAGATGAACTTGAAAAAAATGATATCAGTGTAAGGAGTAATGAAGGGGAAGTTTGGAACTGTAGGAGCGATAGCGATCGCCTTTGTCTCCGGATTTCATCCGCGAAGAGCGGTATAATCAAGAAATCTGGAGACAACAGCGGCCGGAAGTCCAAACATTCCTCGTAGTTACGACTAATATCTGATGAAAAAATCATAAGTTCATCTTTTATAATGAAATAATTTCTCCATGATCATAACGTCGATCGGCTTGCCGTCCATGATTCCTTGATGCTCGAATACCCCGACCTCACGATACCCGAACTTCCGGTACAATCTTTGCCCGCTCAGGTTAAAGGGGAATGTGTTTTTATTATTTTTCGACGTTAAACATCATCATGCCAATCAAAATAATACTTGCAAATTTCAACCTCCTTTGTGGAGGGACACTTGTGTGTTTTTCCAATAAATCATCCCAAGTACATACATTATTCCGCGAATTCTGCTGTTCCTGGTTTTACCTATACCTGAGGTACGGAGATCTTCGGAAGAATTAATTCCGGCCGGAAGAATAGCGGAATCTAAGGATATTGCCAATTATATTAACGGCGAGACCATATTGCTGACGGCTTTTTTTGTTTTTATGTAGGTAATATTTTGTCATAAAAAATTGCACAAATGTTCCAACATTATGTTTTTTGAAACAAATTCTCCCACATAACGGTGATACAATAACTTTAAATATTCATGATTTATCGATAGTAACTATAAAGGGAGGGACTTGAGATAATTACGAATCTGCATTATGAAGAAGTGACCATTCAATCAAATTCCGTTCCGATTGTGCTCTCCATATGGAAAAGCAATGAACTGGATCCATGTATCATATTTATTCCTGGAACCGCGACACATCCTTTGTTTTACGAGAAATTTTTGGGATTATTATCGTTACATGGATTTAACGTTATCGGCGTTCATCCCGTCTGTCACGGCAAAAGTCCGAGGGTTAAAGAATTGTTCACCTTTGATGAAATGATCCAAAATGGAAGAGATGCCATCACATATGCGACTCAACGTTTCAATGAACAGATTTATCTGATGGGTTCAAGCCAGGGGGGGATATTGACAATTGCTCTAGCCGGGTTGGATCATCGGATTAGGGCAGCATTTCCACATAATATACTGATACCCAGCTTGCCGGATTCGGTGGACGTTACAAGATTTCCGCGAGTAATGAAGTACTTCTATAAGCCATTTATCGGGGGCATGAAGCTGGGGTGCAAGCTGTTTCCGAGACTGAAAATACCGGTTGGTTTCTACTTGGATCTAGAGAGGGTTACAAGTAACGACCAGATTCTTGATCAGTTAAGGTTAGATCCAATCGGGTTTATGAGCTATCCTCTATATTTTTTAACAAGTCTGTTCAGTGCAGATTTAAAGCAAATTCAGGACGGAAGTATTAAATGTCCAGTCTATGTCATGGCTTCCAAAGGAGATCCGCTTTTCCCGTTTGATTATACTCGAAAAGTATTTCAACTGATTCAAGCTCCATATAAGGAACTGATGGTGTTTGAGGAGAACTGCCATCTTCTGCTTAATGAATCAGGAGACCAAACGATGAATTTGATCATCATGAAAGTTAAGAATGCAGTAAACGATTTAATGAGAAAAAACGGGTGATTCAGTACATGCAGCGCAAATGGGCGGGGTTTACCGGGATTTTGATCGGATGAGGGGGTAGCCATCTCTAATTGAATGGTACAATGCGAATAGAAGTAGAAATTAACATTACCCGGAAGGGTGGTCAGCATGAGCGAATCGAATCAGGAGTATATCGTAATCTCGGGTGCGAGGGAAAACAATCTCAAGAACGTATCCTTGCGCATTCCCAAGCGGAAGATCACGATCTTCACCGGGGTATCCGGCTCCGGCAAGTCATCGATCGTCTTCGATACGATCGCCGCAGAATCCACGCGATTGCTGAATGAGAACTTCAGCATGTTCGTGCGAAATTTTCTGCCTCGCGTTCCTCAGCCGGATACGGACGCGATCGAGAACCTAAGCATGGCTGTTATTGTGGATCAGAAGCGGCTGGGCGGCGGTTCCCATTCCACGATGGGCACGATTACCGATATCTCTCCCATTCTCCGTCTTCTTTTCTCCCGAGTAGGTCAGCCCTATGTTGGACAAGCGCACATGTTCTCGTTTAACGATCCGCAAGGCATGTGTCCCGAGTGCAACGGGATCGGCCGCAGGCTGGGTGTCGACATGAGCAAGGCGCTGGACATGTCAAAGTCGTTGAATGAAGGGGCAATCATGCTGCCGGACTATAAGGTTGATAGCTGGGATTGGAACATGATCGTGCAGTCGGGGTCCTTCGATCCAGGCAAGAAGCTGAGCGATTATTCGAATGAAGAACTGGAGCAGCTGCTGTACGCCAAGGCGAGGAAAGTGGAGATGGATTTCGCTGGGAAGGCAGTGAATATTACTGTGGAGGGCGTCATCGAAAAGTTCACCAACAAGTACATCAAGCAGGATGTGAAGACGAAGTCCGAGCGCACACAACGAGCTGTTGCGCCGTACATCTCCGAGGGTCCCTGCTCCAGCTGCCGAGGCGCGAGACTCAGTCAGGCTACGCTCAGTTGCAGGATCAATGGACTCAACATTGCGGAGATGTCCTCCATGGAGGTCGGACAACTCATCCGCGTCATTCGGGAGATTGACGACGCGATCGCCGCGCCGGTCGTCAAGTCGCTGACAGAGCGGCTGCAGCATCTGGTGGATATCGGACTTGACTACTTGACGCTGGACCGTGAGACGGATACATTGTCCGGCGGCGAGTCGCAGCGCGTCAAGATGGTGAAGCACCTGAGCGGCAGTCTGGTGGATGTCACTTACATCTTCGATGAGCCCAGCATTGGCTTGCACCCCCGTGATGTACACCGGTTAAATGGATTGCTTCAGAAGCTGCGCGACAAGGGCAATACCGTAATTGTCGTCGAGCATGATCCCGATGTGATCAAGTTAGCGGATCATATCGTCGACGTCGGGCCTCACGCCGGCAGCCGCGGCGGTACCATCGTGTATGAAGGAAGCTTCCAAGGCCTGTTGGAGACAGGTACGCTTACAGGCACCCATATGAAGCGGCCGCTCCAGCTGAAGCACGATTGCAGGCAGCCAACCGGCAAGCTGTCCATCAAGGATGCCCTACTTCACAACCTGCGAAACGTGAGTGTAGATATTCCAACCGGAGTGCTGACAGTAGTTGCGGGTGTCGCCGGCTCGGGCAAGAGTACGCTGATTAACGAAGTATTCCTCAGCCAGCATCCGGATGCGATCGTCATCGACCAATCGGCGGTAGGCGTGTCAACACGCTCGAATCCCGCGACCTACACGGGCATTATGGATGATGTGCGCAAGGCGTTCGCTTCCGCGAACAAGGTGAGCCAAGGCTTGTTCAGCTTCAACTCCAAGGGGGCTTGCGAGAACTGCCAAGGGCTGGGTGTTGTGTATACGGACCTTGCATTCCTCGACAGCGTGAAGCTGCCATGCGAAGTATGCGGAGGTAGACGGTTCAAGGAAGAGGTACTCGCGTACAAGCTGAACGGCAAGTCAATTGCAGAAGTGCTGGAGATGACTGTGGAGCAGGCATTGGATTTTTTTCAGCTAAAAGAGGTTGTGCGCAAGCTCCAGGCGATGAGTGATGTGGGGCTGAACTATATTACACTTGGTCAGCCGCTCAGCACGCTCTCGGGCGGGGAATGCCAACGCATCAAGCTGGCGAGCGAGCTGCATAAAAAGGGCAGCATCTACGTGATGGACGAGCCGACGACCGGCCTGCATATGTCAGATATCGGGCACCTTCTGCGGATTATGAACCGCCTCGTGGATGCCGGCAATACGGTGATCGTCATCGAGCACAACCTCGATGTGATCAGCCAAGCGGATTGGATCATCGATATGGGACCGGACGGAGGCAGCAAAGGCGGCCATGTGGTGTTCGAGGGCACACCGGCGCAAATCATCCATGCGGAGCAGTCGATCACGGGAAGATACTTGAGGTAATGCAACAAGGAAAACATATCGTATATAGTGTGTGACACCAAATGTGTCGGAGGACAGGAACAAATCGCTTAGAAAGTCGCCTAAATGGCGGCTTTTTATTTTAAGGAATCAAATTAAAGAACCTTACAGTTGGCTGTGAGAATCCAAATCTGCACGACTCCCATAATGAACCATTCGTGCGACAGTTATTAGTTTACTCAAGGATACCATGCAACTATTTGGTAAGTATCTGTGAATAAAGTGCCTACTTACTAAAATGAACCACGACTTCTATAATAAGAAATGTAATCAAGACATTAAGCAAGGAGAGGAACTTAACATGAACAGATTTACAATTCCGCGAGATATTTATTACGGGGAGAATGCTTTAGACATATTGAAAACTTTGAGAGGCCATAAGGCCGCTCTGGTCATTGGTGGAGGTTCCATTAAGAAGCAGGGTCACTTGGATAAAATAACACAATTGCTTGAAGAAGCAGGCATGGAAACTCTTCTCATTGAAGGTATAAATACAGAACCTACTGTAACCATGGTCCAATCTGGAGCTGCACAAATGAGAGTGTTCCAACCTGATTGGGTGATTGGTATAGGTGGGGGCTCTCCGATGGATGCCGCAAAAGCAATGTGGCTATTCTATGAGTATCCGGAACTGACATTTGAACAAGCTGCTGTTCCTTTTTCTTTACCGGAACTTCGGACCAAGGCCAGATTTATTGGAATTCCAACAACCAGCGGCACAGCTGCGGAGATCTCCAACCTTTCCGTCATTACGGATGAGCAAACTGGAATTAAATATCCATTGGCAGATTTCGGGCTTACTCCAGATATTGCTGTAATTGATCCGGTTTTGGTTACCGATATGCCTCAACATATGATCGCTTACAGCGGCATGGATGCAGTAACGCATAGCTTTGAAGCTTACGTGGCCAAACCACGCACTATTTTTACCGATGCACTTGCTATAGAAGCAGCGGAGAAACTGAAGGATCACTTGCTCGCTTCTTTCAAAGGGGATCTAGTCTCCAGAGAGGAAGTTCACTATGCTCAGGCTATGGCGGGAATGTCATTTGCCAATGCTGTTTTAGGGAATGTGCACAGTTTAGCACACAAGAGCGGTCCCATCTTTAATATCCCTCATGGATTAGCTAATGCAATCTATTTGCCATATGTGATCCAGTTTAATAGAAAAGTAGTAGAAGAGCGTTATGCTAACCTCGCCACTCGCCTGAATTTGAAAGGGAAGACGAAGCAGGAATTAACAGATTCCTTAATTGGCTGGGTGCGTAATATTAACCGTGAAATGGGTATTCCGGGTACATTGCAAGAGTTTGGCATTGCAGAAGCTGAATTCCTCAGTCATGTAGAAACAATGGCTATAAATGCAATGAAAGATCCATGCACAGGGACAAATCCGCGAGAAACTTCTACTTCACAAATGAAGAAATTATATGAAGCCGCATTTTATGGCGTAGACGTTAATTTTTAAAAGCTAGAATTATCTAATACTTGAAATATATTAAACCTGTAAAGGGGTGTCCCAAAAGCCATGCAATGGCTTGGGACACCCCTTATTTTTGGCGTAGCTGTTCTTTTTTCATCCGATTTACTGTTCACCGGCTTTTTCGG
This sequence comes from Paenibacillus durus ATCC 35681, assembly GCF_000993825.1. Classification (NCBI taxonomy): domain Bacteria; kingdom Bacillati; phylum Bacillota; class Bacilli; order Caryophanales; family Paenibacillaceae; genus Paenibacillus; species Paenibacillus durus. Next base: position 2,131,130 of record NZ_CP011114.1, on the reverse strand, counting down.
GGTATATTGGCAGGTATCGGAGATAATATTAATCAATATTGGATTATTTCCGCAGCTCCAGAAGCTCCTGATTTGGGTAATGGATTATTTTTGACTTCCGCTAACCTGGGGACAACCGTTGGTGCTGCCTTCCCAGGTAAGAATTTATATATCAAAAAGGCCAGGTATTTTCGCTACCTGGCCTTTACTTTTTTGCTGTTATGTATTTTTCTATCTAACTTAATCAACAATTACTATTGATTTGTGGAGTAATCAACAAATTGCGTTCATTTAACCATTGAGAGTATTGTGTTTCTTTTTTATGATTATATACAGTTGTTGATTAATCATCAACGGTCCTTTTTTTGTCGGGGTCAAAGGACAGCAAGATCGTTACAAAAAAGTTTTCAAACCAAAAATAAGAAAGGATGATTTTGAAATGAAGAAAAAACCTATTATCAAGCGAGGTCTCCAATTACTCATAGTGATGGTACTGGCCGTGCTTGTATCCACGAACACTGTTTCATCCGCGACCACCGGTTCACCCGCAGCAAATAGCCCGGTATGGGACAAGACCTTTCCTCAAAACAACAAGGTAACTGTTGAAAAAGTCTCATACAAGAACAGACTTGGCATTAACATCGTTGCGGATATGTATCGTCCTAAAAACGTGAAAGGAGCAAAGAAATCTCCCGCAATCATTGTCGGCCCCCCGTTCACTGGCGTGAAGGAACAGACGGCCGGCTTGTATGCCCAGGAGATGGCATCACGGGGCTTTGTAACCCTGGCCTTTGACCCCTCCTACACTGGAGAAAGCGGCGGGCAACCGCGTAATATTGCTTCTCCGGACACGTTCGCCGAAGATTTCAGCGCCGCCGTGGACTTTTTAGGCACACGCTCGTTTGTGGACCGTAACCGTATTGGCGTCATCGGCGTTTGTGCCAGTGGCGGGTTTGCGGTCAGCGCTGCGCAGATTGACCCTCGGCTGAAGGCCATCGCGACAGTTAGTATGTACGACATGGGCCGCGCCACCCGTGAGGGATTGGGGTTAGCGGTAACACCGAACGATGTAATGACCAAGGAAGAACAGATCAAAGCTCTTGAAGAAGCCGCTGAACAGCGCTGGATCGATTTTGAGAGCGGACAGATAAAATACGGCGGCGGAACTGCAGTGGAACTAAAACCCTCAGCAGAAGCAGCAGTCCGAGAGTTCTCTGAATACTACGGTACGCCTAGGGGATATCACCCCCGCTCATTGCCTTACAGCCTTACCAGCAGAGGGGCGCTCGTGAACTTCTACCCGTTCGAGCATATTGATACGATTTCTCCGCGTCCAATTCTGTTCATCGCAGGCGAGAATGCCCACTCCAGATACTACAGCGAAGACGCATACAAGCTGGCGGGCGAACCAAAGGAACTCTATATTGTTCCAGGCGCAGGGCATGTGGATCTGTACGACAAAATGGAGTACATCCCGTTCAAAAAGCTCGAGTCCTTCTTTAAAGCAAATCTGAAGTAAAAATAAGGCTTGATTGAAGATCGCAGAGAGCTTTGCATGCCAATGGTACTTTGAGTGAAACGCTGTGTGAATCCCGCATATCTTGTCGGGATTCACACTTTTTTCTGAATAGAACTTATGAAAAATTATCTTGGTAGGGATGTGACTCTATGAAATGTTTAACTACAAAATGGTATTGTCTGGCACTCTCATTCCTGCTTCTTCTCAGCCTTACGGCCTGCGGAAGCAGCAGTCAAAATAGCAGCACACAACAGCCTACTCCTGAGATTCAGGAACCGTCCACTGTTGCGGACGAAAATGATAACACGGATGAAGTGACAAATGTACCGGAAGCAGGGACTTCCAAAATCTTGGTTGCCTATTTCTCCCGTATTGGCAACGCTAATCTTCCCGACAACGTGGATACAATATCCTCAGCAAGCTTGAATAACACAGAAAATGGCGTGCAGGGTAATACCGAAATACTTGCGAAAATGATCCAAAAGTCTGTGAACGGCGACCTGTTCCTTATAGAAATGGAGGATAAGTACCCTGCTGAGTATAGCATCATCGAACGTCAGGGTCTGGAGGAACGTGATGCCAAGATCCGACCGAAACTGGCTTCCCATGTGGAAAATATGGATTCCTACGACGTTATATACCTCGGCTATCCTAACTGGTGGTTTGATATGCCTATGGCACTTTACAGTTTCTTGGAAGAATACGACCTATCCGGAAAAACGATCGTACCATTCAACACAAGCGGCGGCAGTCGTTTTTCGCACACTATAGAAACCATACGCGAGCTGCAGCCTGGAGCCACTGTTTCAGAAGGCCTTACTATCAGTCAAACTCTTCCTGACGGCACGGAGGACGAGGTAACAGATTGGCTGTCTAAGCTGGGGCTGCCTGAATAAACCATTCATCTAAACAGAAATGTGATTTTATATTTCGCAGTGACAATTGATAATAGAAAGTTGGGTGATTATGAAGAGATTAACAGGGATAGGGTTGGCTTTTATACTGATACTTGGAATGACTGGATGCACACAATCAGTTCCCTCTGAAACCGAACAACTGAATTCTGAAATGCCGGAAAATACCGCCAGGCCCAGCACACAGGGCAATGAGAGAACAGAAACTGAAGAAGTACCCCAGGAACAGTCAAATAGCAGGAGTATCAAAATGACGCTGGAAGGTGAGGAAATGACAGCAACGCTTTTTGATAATGCTACAGCAAGAGATTTCATTTCTATGCTTCCTGTTACGCTGACCTTTGAGGACTTTGCGGGCAGTGAAAAAATAGCTTATCCGCCGCGAACCCTCACGACGCAGAATGTTTCGGATAGACACGCCGTCGAGACCGGGGACATTACTGTGTATGTCCCTTGGGGGAATATCGCTGTTTTTTATAGGGGAGGTGGCGAACCTAGCTCCGATCTCATTCACATAGGGAAAATGGACGGAAATGGCATAGATAGACTTGCGGCTATGGATGGCAGCTTTTCGGCTACGTTTGAAAGATTTTCTGAAATAAAAAGGAGCTTCTGAAATGACACCGAGAAGAACATTTCAAATCATCATGGATATTACAATGACCGCTATGCTGCCTGTACTTATGGCTTATGCTCTGGTTGGAGAAACTGCCCATGAATGGGTAGGGTTTGCAATGTTTGTATTATTTATCGTCCACAACATTTTAAATCGTAAATGGCATCAAAACCTTTTGAAAGGCCGCTATTCAGGGATTCGTATCCTTGGGACAGTGATCAATTTGCTGCTCTTTATAATCATGTTCTGTCTCCCGGTTAGCGGCATTATGATGTCCCGCCATGCGCTTGTATTCCTTTCTGTCAGCAGCGTTGCAACTCTGGCAAGAATGATGCACATACTTGCTTCCTATTGGGGCTTTGTTTTGATGTCGGTACATCTGGGGCTTCATTGGGGGATGCTGATGGGCGTTGCACGAAAAATCATCGGTATCAAGCAGACTTCCAGGAGTCGCACTGTTATTCTGCGTGTAGTGACTGTTTTGATCGCCGTATATGGAATTTATGCCTTCATGCATCGGGAAATCGGTTCCTATATGCTGCTCCAAAATCAGTTTGTATTCTTTAACTTTAATGAGCCGCTGATTCTGTTTTTCGCGGACTATCTTGCAATCATGGGCCTGTTTGTTTGTGTTGGTTATTACGTTTCAAAATTGCCTCACAGAATAAATGCATTCAAAAGAATGCTAACGAAAGAAACAGCATCGTAATGCCCTTACGATTTGTGGTAATTCTTCTATCTACTTTTCGGTATGGTTCGGTCATCAAGCTCCCGTAAAGATAATCAACAATAATTAATTATTTGCTGAATAATCAATCAATCTTTATTTTTTTTAAGTGAAGTCAATGTTGGGCATTATACAAAGAAATGTTTTCAAAACAAAAATAAGAAAGGGTGTTATTCAGTATGTCAAATATTCAAGAAAAAGTAGTTATTATTATGGGTGCGTCTAGTGGGATTGGTGAAGCTACTACCAAGAAACTTGCACAAGACGGAGCAAAATTAGTCATTGCGGCTCGTCGTGAAGATCGTCTAAAAGCTCTTGTTGAATCTATACTAATCTTTCCAATAACTCTCCAACTTTTTCTGCCATGACACGAGGCGGATAAGGCATTCCATTCTTTAACCACCATTCAACTACCCCTACGTATGCATTAGCAACAAATTCAACAACTACATCTTCATTTTGACCAGCATTTTTTCCTTGTGTGATGTCCACATCTTTCCTGAATTCTTCGATATTAAACTGAAGGAAGCGACTACGAAAATACGAAGCTCCTTCACTTGCTAACATCGTTGAAAAGAATAAAAAATTATTCTCAAAGTATTCCATGCAGTGAACAGTCGATTCTAAAAAATCCATTTCAGCTGCCGATTCGCAAAAATCACTCATATTGTATATATGTTCTTCCATGATCTTATCTAACAGGTCAAATTTATCCAGGTAATGAAGATAAATAGTACCCCGGTTCACATTTGCCCTGTCGGAAATATCTTGAATGGTAATGGTATCAAAACTTTTTTCAGTCATCAGTTCAATAAGAGCTTTCTTAATGGCTTCTTGGCTTTTGGCTACTCTTCGATCAACTTTCATTGTTAGGCCACCAGACTTTCTATAGATTGAAAGCAGCATCTTTCAATTTTTTATTATAAACGAATGTTGTTTAATCAATCAATGGTGATTTTTGTGGAGTAATGCGTAAGGCGACTGAAAAATAAAGTAATAGACCGGGAGCGGCATTAAGCTAAAGGGCAGGTAAAATAAATTATAATGTTTAGAAAAGAGAAAAACTGAAATGTGATAACATCAGATTATTCCTATATAAAAGGAGAATAAGTATGAACCAAGACGAGTTTTTTATGAAAGAAGCAATCAGGCTATCTAAACTTGCGGTTGAGCACGGTAACGAACCTTTTGGAGCGATATTGGTTAAGAGCCGGGAAATTGTATATTCTAATGAAAACCAAATTTATTCTGCAACCGATCCAACGTTTCATGCAGAAGCAGGGTTGCTGCGGAGATTTTGTGCAGAAACCCATATTACCGATTTACGTAAGTACACCTTATTTTCGAGCTGCGAGCCTTGTTTTATGTGTTGCGGCGCATTGGTTTGGACAAAGGTTGGGCGATTGGTTTATGGTGCCAGCGATATAGATCTGTGTAATCTACTGGATGAACAGGGAAGTCATTGCAGTCAAATTGTATTTGAAAATTCTCCCCATAAACCGGATATTACAGCGGGCATATTACGAGAGGAAAGTTTGAGTGTATTGGCCAGCTATTTTTCCCACAACACAAAAGGTTAAAAAGCATACTTATGGTTTATTTTCAATTCGAAAAATATTAAAAATTTGAACCTGCCGCAGAAAACGGCAGGTTCTGTTATTTTAAGTGTACACGGTTATTTTCCAATGTCGAAGGAACAAAGGAGTCGTTACATTACTAGGGAGGGCACTGCATTCTATGCTTCATTTAAATCTTTTTTAAAGTTAGCTTTTTTGTGCTCAATAAGAGCCAGTTGTGCCTCAATCTCGTGTTTTTTGGCTAAAAGTATTTCTTCTTGGTTTAAGACAATGGAGTATTTCTCTTTCAGTTCCATTTTAACTTCCCTTGAGAGGCCGAGATAATGGCGAATCATGTCAATTCCCATTCCTGTGCTTCTCATACATTGAACCATTCTCAATCTCATGATTTGATCATCAGAGAACAGGCGGATATTATTCTTATCTCGCGCTACACCTTGCAGCAAACCGATATCTTCATAATAGCGGATTGTTGGTTTGGGTAGGTTTGTTATTTTTGATACTTCCTTAATTGAGTATTTGGGTTCGGTTCCATAAATAAATTCTTCCATATTTCTCTCCTATATCACTTAGTTCAAGTTACTTGAATGTACAAAAATTACGTTAACATATGAGTGGAAGAAGAACAAGTCATGCTTATTAGAGTTAAATAGATAGTTTCCACGAAAATTTTTTAAAATAATATTTGACTTCAAGTTACTTGAACTGAGTATAGTGATTCACGAAGCAAGCAATCATAAATATCGCATAGGAGGTAAATGGATGAATGGGAATGCAGTAATGAAACTTATTGACAAGGTATATATCAATGGAGAATTTGTAAAACCCGACGGAACGGAGCGAATGGATATTATCAATCCGTCGACAGAAGAATTAATTGGGTAGGTGCTGTTGGGAAATGAAACAAATACAAGAAAAGCGATCGCAGCCGCGAAAGAAGCATTTAAAACTTTCTCACGAACATCAAAGAGATATGACGATTGCCAGAGAAGAAATATTTGGACCCGTACTATCTATTTTAACGTATCGAACAGAGGAAGAAGTGGTAGAAATTGCAAATGACACAGAGTATGGATTAGGTGAGAGCTCCCTATGGTGGCTTTAAACAATCAGGAATCGGGCGTGAGGGTGGCATATTTGGCCTCGAAGAATATCTCGAGCCTAAAACCATAATGAGTTCTAATTTGGAAGGATAACAAGATATGCGCAACGCCATGAACGTTGACGTAGATCCAAAAAAAACACTTACGGTTCCTTATTCTATTAATACGAGGAGTGACATCCATGAATGACGCTAAGATGAATGATGCTAAGATGAATGATGCCAAGTACGCCCTGGTCACGGGGGGCAACAAGGGGGTGGGGCTGGCCACGGTGCGCCAGCTGGCCGAGCGAGGCATGACCGTTCTGCTCGGCAGCCGAGACGCCCAGCTCGGAGCCGACGCGGCCCAGGAACTCGCCGAGGCTGGCCTCACGGTGAAACCCCTCCAGATCGACATCACGGACGATACCTCAGTCACGACCGCAGCCGAATACGTCCGCAGCACTTTCGGGCGCTTGGACGTGCTCGTGAACAATGCGGGCGTTATCGTACGCAAGCAGGCGACCGAGGTGACCGCCGAGGGCATGCATACGGAGTTCGAGACCAACGTCTTCGGTACGGTCCGCGTTATCCACGCGATGCTTCCGCTGCTGCGCGAATCCAAGTCGCCAAGGATCGTCAACGTCTCCAGTGACTCAGCCATGTTCGCCAGGGCCACCGAGACGGGGTCCATGTTCGCCCGCTCCCACGAATCGTTCTCCTACTCGGCGTCGAAAGTAGCATTGAACATGTTGACCGTCAAGTACGCAAACGCCTTCCTCGACGACCCTGCGCTGGCGCATGTGAAGATCAATGCCGTGACGCCCGGATACGTCGCAACCGACCTGAACGGTTTCCGTGGTGTACTCACCACGGAGGAGGGAGCACGCGCCTCGGTGCACTGGGCCACCGTCGGCGACGAAGCCCCGACGGGCGGTTTCTTCGACGAAAACGGCCCAGTGCCCTGGTGATCTGCTGAACTTCACGGTCCGAAGGTCCCCTGCTGGCTGTCGGGCGGTGTGCGGATTACTGCCGCGCGGGACGCCAGACGCCCGACGCGCGACCAGCCGCACCTCCAGTCGGGAGCGGTGTGCGTGTGCGGTACCTCAGGTGCGGCGTGGGGTAAGATCGCCGGTTATGCGCGGCGTATGGTCCCGGAGGCCTTGAAGGGACGTGCTCTGGCCATCGCAATGGTAGGAACACCAATTGCGTTGACCTTTGGCGTACCGTTCGGCACCTTGCTCGGCGACTTCATCGGCTGGCGCGCCATATTCGGACTCATGTCTCTTCTGGCTCTTGTTTTAATCGGCTGGGTGTTGTGGAGGGTACCTGATTTTCCGGGTCAACCTGCAAACCAGATGAAACAGGTTCGGAATCAAAACCAGTCTGGCACTGATCTTAGTGACGGACTGGTTTTTCTTTTTGCAGAAACTACGATAGGTTCTTCTCTAGCATCATCCCCACTTGTTCTTCCATGGCATCTGGCGGATAGGGCATTCCATTCGTAAACCACCATTCCACGAGTCCTACGTATGCTGGTGCGAAAAATTGTACAATAACCTCCTCGCTTAATCCGCTCTTTTTCCCTTCGGTCATTTCCCATTCATTGCGTATATCCTCGATAACAAACTCAAGGAATCTTTTGCGAAAAAATGGAGCTCCTTTACTAGCCAGCATCACCGAAAAGAAGGAATATTTCTCTTCAAAGTATTTGAACCAACTGAAATTGCCTTCTGGAGAAGTCGATTCAGATTCGCAAATTTCTCGGAGTTCATTGATGTGCTCTTCAATGAGCTTATCCAACAAGTCAAATTTATCCTTGTAGTGATGGTAGACCGTTTTACGATCAACGTTTGCTCTGTCGGAGATGTCCTGGACAGTTATCTGATCGAAGTCCTTTTCTGTCATCAATTCAACCACAGCTTTTTTTATCGCTTCTTGAGTTTTGAGTATTCGCCGATCCACTTTACGCATGCGAGCGACACCAACTTTCAATAAAATAATCCACAATATATTTGTTTCTGTTACTTATTCCGCAAAAGCGATCCATTTGGTCATTGCAGAAATGGTCATACAGATATAATAATACACATGTGGGGAATAATCCATTTATGTGGAGTAGTTATTTTGATATTTAATCTTACTCATGAGAATTGGAGGATAACTTGTAGTGGTTAGACAGAATAATTTGCTTATACTTATTTTGACAGTAGGGGTTTTTGGGATATTAACTACTGAAATGGGGATCGTAGGTATATTACCTGTAGTCGCTGAACGGTTTGATATCAGTGTTACCGAAGCGGGGTTGCTAGTTAGTCTCTTTGCATTGGCGGTTGCAATATCTGGTCCCATCCTGCCGTTATTGTTTTCAGGAATAAATCGCAAGAAGGTCATGCTGCTTGTACTTGGTATTTTTGTTGCCGGTAATATTGTCTCTTTACTAACATCGAGCTTTACCATTTTGCTTATTGCTCGCATAGTTCCGGCCTTTTTTCATCCCATTTATTGTGCTTTGGCTTTGACGGTAGCCGCTACTTCCGTTAGCAAAGAAGAAGCTCCAAAAGCTGTTTCTAAAGTAATATTAGGAGTAAACGCAGGTATGATTCTTGGCGTGCCAATTACTACTTATATAGCCAGTGTAACTTCTGTAGAAATGGCCATGTTATTCTTTGCTATTGTAAATGCGCTAGCACTAATAGCTACATTGGTTTTTATTCCTTCAATGCCTGTTAAAGAAAGACTTACTTATGGAACTCAAATCGGCGTATTAAAAAAGCCTATCATGTGGGTAGCTATTGCTACAGTCGTATTCATTGGATCGGCGAATTCGAGTATAAATAGTTTCATTGCGGAATATCTGGGTGCAGTTACCCATATATCGGGGACAACCCTTACTTTTGCATTATTTATATTTGGAATAGCAAGTCTCGTCGGAAATTTTGCGGGAGGAAGATTCCTTACCAAAAATGCTATGAGAACGGCAACATTTTTTCCCATTGTATTAGGGCTATTTCTGATGTTGTCGTTCCTTACAGGGAAGTCCGTTGTACCCATGTTGATAACCCTTTTGTTTTGGGGGATATTATTTGCGATAGGAAATAATGTTAGTCAATATTGGATCTCCTCGTCTGCTCAAGAAGCACCTGACTTTGCTAATGGAATGTTTCTATCTTGCAGTAACTTGGGGGTGACGATTGGAACCTCAGTAGGTGGGTTATTTATCTCAGGGATGGGTGCCCAATATATCGTAATAGCTGGGGTTCTTTTCTTGATCATGAGTTTGGCATCTATTCTTCTTAGAAAATATATGTTTAATCCCTCTACACAACAAAAAGCTGCTGGTTCAAGAAGATAGATAAACAAGCTAGCAAAATGAAGGGGGTGTCCCAAAAGCCACAATGGCTGCTTGGGACACCCCTTGTTTTTGCGTAAGATAAGAGTAGGCACTTGGGTGGACGCTGCGCGAACGGACCGTTGTTCCAATCGCTGTTGTCTCCAGATTTTATTTATTTTCCTCAGCGGTAAAAATCCGGAGACAAAGGCGACCGCTACCGCTTTTCCACAATCGTTCCGTCCTCTCCGCTACTTAAGTGGGGAAAGTTTCTACAATCTACTACTATGTTTGCTTTCGTATCGATCCGAGGACCGGAGGCGAAATTGCTGATGAAGCTTCGGATGTGTTATAAGCATTTTCGCCATGTATGCTTGTATCCAGTCCTGTCCATTCTTCTTCTTCGGTTACGCGCAGCGAAGTAAACAGGGAGATTGCCTTTAAGATAATAAATGTTCCTATCACGGCCAAAAGAACGGCAACAATGACATCGATCGTTTGCGTGACGACCTGCATAGGGTTTCCGTGAAGAAGACCGTTCGCACCTGCCGGGTTTACATCTTTGCTGGCGAAAATGCCGGTTGCGACTGCTCCCCATGCTCCGCCGATTCCATGAAGGCCGAATACATCTAAGGAATCATCGTACTTCAGTTTCACTTTTAGCACATTCAGCGCCCAATAACAGATAACGCTCGCCACGCCGCCAATGATCATCGAAGACATAATGGAGACGTAACCGGCAGCGGGCGTAATTGCAACAAGGCCGGCAATACCACCTGAAACGGCTCCGACAAGCGTCGGTTTTTTGCGAAGTGCCCACTCCATCACCAGCCATATGACACCGCCGGCAGCAGCCGCAACTTGTGTCGTAGCAAAAGCGAGCGAAGCAAGTCCCCCGGATGCAAGCGCACTGCCGCCATTAAACCCGAACCACCCAAACCACAGGCACATCCCACCGATTAGAAAGAACACGAGATTATGCGGCGGAGGTGCCTGTTCACGGTATGCCCGGCGTCTTCCGACGATCAGCGCCGCCGTCAGCGCACTGACGCCGGAGAGAATATGGACGACCGTTCCTCCCGCAAAATCGAGCCCGCCCAGCTTGGATAGCCATCCGCCGCCCCACGTCCAATAAGCCATTGGAGCATAAACGACCGTTACCCATAGAGCGGAGAAGAAGATCCAAACCGAGAAACGGATACGTTCGACGACGCCTCCGGATATAATCGCCACTGTGATCGAGGCAAACATCCCCTGGTAGATCGCAAATATAAGATGAGGGATCGTCAGTCCTTCTTTTGCATCCTGGCCAACCTGATTGAACCCCAGATAGTCGAATCCGCCGAAGATGCCCCCGACTCCGGAGCCGAATGCAAAACTATACCCCCACAATACCCATACGATCGTGACGACAACAAAGGAACTGAAGCTATACATGATGGTCGAGACGATATTCCGGTGCGTTACTAATCCACCATAGAATAGTGCGAGACCGGGCATAAACATAAACATGACAATCGCGGTAGAAATGAGCAGCCAGGTCGTATCTCCCGTATCGACGGCCGGCGCTTCACCAGCAGCGAACACGGTAATAGGAAATGAGGTTAAACAAAAAACGAAAAAGGATGCCATGGACAAGAGCCATTTTTTCTGCTTTAACAGCATGGTTTATTCCCTCCTGAATGATGTGTTATGTTATATGACTCAATTATTACAAGATATTGTACTTTTCCAAAATGAGCTTATCTCATCATGCGGGACAATCAGAAAATTTTCTGACTATAAAAACTGAACTAAATAACCACTCTTGGTAAATATGGGCAATAAAATTAGTGAAAACGCCCCTTTTCCCACATTGTGAGAAAACCAAATAAAAAATCGCAGTTTCTCATAATGCGGGATAGAGGGCTGTAGCGAGTATGATTTATTACATAAGATGGTCACATGAGTTGACATCAATAAATTAAAAAGTGAGGTTAACGAGATGACACAATTAACGGTAGAACTTGGAAAACACCCCTTGGAGCCGCTTAGCAAGGAAGAAATCTTGGCAGCTGTAGCCATTCTGAAAGAAGAACAACAATTGAGCGCTGCGGATCGGTTCGTGTCGGTAATGTTAAAGGAACCCAGGAAGGAAGTGGTCCTCGGCTATTCCGCTGCGGAGCCGTTTGACCGTGAAGCTTTCATTATTGTTCTAAATAGCATAGACAATGCTACTTATGAAGCGGTTGTTTCTTTAAGCCAAATGAAGGTCGTGTCGTGGAAGCACGTTCCGGGCGTCCAGCCGATGATCATGCTTGATGAGCAAGTGGAATGCGAGGAGGCTGTCAAAGCCAGTCCGGAATTCCAGGATGCGCTGGCACGTCTGGGCATCGAAACGCCGGAGCTTGTGATGGTTGATCTTTGGTCGCCGGGCAACTGGGGAACGGAAGAAGATGCAACAGTGCGTCTGGCCCGTCCGCTTTGTTTTCTGCGCAGCGACGAGAAGGATAACGGCTACGCCCGCCCGCTGCCGCTCGTGCCGATCGTGGATCTGAATACAATGGAAGTGCTGCGGGTGGAGGAATACGAATACACGAAAATCCCGATGCAGGAATTCAATTATACGCCTGACCGCGTAGGTCCGCTGCGCACCGGCATCAAACCGGTTGAAATTACGCAGCCGGAAGGGCCGAGCTTTACGATTGATGGTCATGAGGTGGAATGGCAAAACTGGAAATTCCGTATCGGCTTCAACGCCAGAGAAGGATTGACGATCCATACGGTAACGTACCAGGATCAGGGCCGCGAGCGTCCGGTTATGTACCGCGGCTCCTTATCCGAAATGGTTGTCCCGTATGGCGATCCGGGCCCGATCCAAAACCGCAAAAACGCCTTTGACAGCGGGGAATACGGAATTGGTCAGCTCGCCAACAGTTTGGAGCTTGGTTGCGATTGCGTCGGTTACATCAAATATTTCGATGGCGTCATGGCAAACAGCAAAGGCGAATTGATGACGATCAAAAATGCGATCTGTATGCATGAGGAGGACTTCGGCATTCTCTGGAAGCATACGGATTGGCGGACCAATGATGTCGAGGTAAGACGTTCGCGCAGGCTGGTTGTCTCCTCTATCTCTACGGTTGCGAACTACGAATACGGCTTTTTCTGGTATTTCTATCAAGACGGCAACATTCAATTTGAGGTCAAGCTGACGGGCATTCTGTCAACGGCGGGCTTGCATCCGGGTGAAACGCCGAAATATGGCAACCTGGTAGGACCAGACCTGTATGCGCCGAATCATCAGCATTTCTTCAATGTACGTATGGACATACAAATCGATGGCAATGACAATTCCGTTTACGAAGTGGACGTAGTCCCGGAGGAGCTTGGAGAAGGAAACCCCCGTGAGAATGCATTTTATGCGAAATCGACGCTGCTTGAAACGGAGCAGAAGGCAATTCGGGACATTAAGCTGGAAACAGCTCGTTACTGGAAAATTGTTAATGATAACGTCAAGAACGAGCTGGGCCAATCGGTTGGCTACAAAATCGTGACTGGCGAGAACTGTTTCCCGTTCGCATCGAAAAACTCAAGCCTGTTAAAGCGTGCGGGCTTCATCAAACATCATTTGTGGGTCACGCCGTACAACGAAGACGAAATCTACGCAAGCGGCAAATATCCGAACCAGCATATTGGCGGAGAAGGCTTGTCGTCATGGGCGGAACAGGATCGGCCTGTTGCCAATTCGGACATCGTTGTCTGGTATACGATGGGTCATACGCATGTTCCCCGTCCTGAAGACTGGCCGGTTATGCCTACCGCGTACATTGGCTTCATGCTGAAACCGGTTAGTTTCTTCAATCAAAGTCCGGCAATCAATCTTCCGCCGATGCCGAAGAAAAACTACTGCAGCAGCGCGGTCAAAACGGACGGCTGCCAGAGCTAAAGGAGTGATGGATGATGCTGCAAAAAATCAGGTCCATGGGCAAAGAAAGTAAATTTTCTGCCTTGTCGGTGTTATTCCTCGTGTCGGTCCTCCCGCTTCATCTTGTCCATGGATTGACAGTCACTATGTTGATGGGAGCATCAGCGGACTTGCAGATGCATGATCACCATCATATGGCTGGAAGCGGCTCAAGTTTGATGCAGCTGCTTATGATAGCACTCTTTATAATCAATCTAATAAGCATGTATTTTGCTGTAAGACAGCTTGCCCTGGCATGGAAAAAGCGGGGAAGCGGCACGTTTCACACCTATTTATGCAGCGCGGTTTCAATCGGTGTATTAGCTATGGGAGTATATACCGTACTGTCGTTATAATTAAGTAGCAGACAACCCATCTTCCAGTTTCTGGAGCATGGGTTGTCTTTTTGTAGAATCTATAACTGCGCCGGTTTTTTATCTAATTTTTTAATGAATTTTCCCGTTATTCGGGAAAGTGCATAGGTGCGGCCAAATACTTGTGTTATAATCATGTCATAAATAGTAACAGAGAAGAGGTGGGTTTGATGTGCGGTGTCATTTCAAAGACGATCCAGATACTAGATATCCTTGTTCCTCAGGGGAGCGAAAAGGAGATGAGTGTTACTGAAATCAGCAGGGAACTGGATATGCCTGTCCAAAGTGTTCATCGGATTTTAAACTCATTGTCGAAGTATGGATTTGTTGCTCAAAATCGTAATAACAGAAGGTACAAGCTCGGTTTATCCGTCATGAAATACGGTTTTTTGATGTGGGATAGTCTTATGCTCCGCTCTGTATCCAAGCCTTATATGGAGGAGCTTTCGCAAAAAACGAATGAGACCGTCTACTTGGCTACAAGGGAAAACGAAGAAGGGGTGTATATCGATTGCATCGATTCCCCGCAAATCCTTAAAATATCGGAACCGATCGGTCTCAGGCTGCCGCTGTTTATTGGAGCTTCCAACCGCGTTATTTTGGCTTATTTGCCCCAAAAGGAACGGGAGAAAATATTGTCGAACGTGGATTGGAGCTCCGTTCCTTCGCTGAAGCCGCTGACGCGGGACTATATCGAACAGGAAATTGAGATCATTCGCCAGCAGGGGTTTGCCGTGACATCCGGAGAAGCGACCGATGGTACGACAGGTATCGGAGCGCCGGTTTTCTCCTACGATAATACGGTTATCGGTTCCATTAATTGTGCAGGCCCCTCGTTTCGTTTTACCTCGCAAAATATCGAGAAGTACAGCTTTTATGTCAAAAAATATGCCGAAATGATTTCGAAAGAACTCGGGTTCCGCACTCCATACCGACTTAAAGAAAAATAGTGTTATACACCTTATATGGACATCCGTTTTAAAGAAACGGAATTGTCCTTTTTTATTGTAAAGTTGGAGGGAGCTCCCCTCAAAAAGAACCTTGACTTACAGTTGACTCTAAGGCTTATACTTCCACAAAGACGGTCAGGAAAATGGAGGAAAATAATGAATTACACAATCGGACAGTTGGCTGAAAAAATGAATATTTCTGCATATACACTACGTTACTATGATAATGAAGGGCTGTTGCCCTTTGTAAAGCGCAATGCAAATGGAGTACGGATGTTTGATGAATCAGATTTGGAATTTTTGCATGTCATTCATTGTCTAAAGAAAACAGGAATGTCAATCAAGGATATTCGGACGTTTATTGGTTGGACGATGGAAGGGGATGCATCAATCCAGCGACGTTATGATATGTTTCAGGAGAGAAAAAAGGAGGTTGACCGGCAAATAGCAGAATTGGAAGTCTACCGTGAATGTATTGAATTTAAATGCAGGTATTACCAAACAGCATTGGAGGCAGGAACAGAAGAGGTACATTGGAGTAAAGACAACCAAGCACCAGACATAGCGCTTAGTAAAATAGTAAATTTAGAAAGCAAGGAGGGATCACGATGAAAATTGTTGTGATTGGTGGAAGTGGTCATATTGGAACCTATCTCGTTCCTAAGTTAGTCAAAGCAGGACATAAGGTAATTAGCATTACTCGTGGACAAAGCAAACCCTACAAGGAAGATGCTGCTTGGAGAGATGTTGAACAGATGACTCTTGACCGAGATAAAGAATCGGAAGGAGAATTTGAAAGAAAAATTGCTGCAATAAATGCAGATGTTGTTGTTGATTTAATCAACTTTTCGCTGTTAGATACAAAATGTATGGCAGAAGCCCTGAAAAATACAAATCTCTCCCACTATATTTTCTGCTCCTCTATTTGGGCGCATGGTAAGTCAACTGCTTTGCCAGTAATTGAAGACCAGCCTAAATTTCCGTTAGACGAATATGGTATACAGAAAGCGAAAAGCGAGGAGTACCTACATAACCTTTACCGGCAGGAGGGTTTTCCAGAGACTGTTATCATGCCAGGACAGATTTCAGGTCCAGGATGGGTTATTATGAATCCAACTGCCAATCATGATTATTGGATTTTTGACAAAATCCGGCGTGGAGAAGAAATTACACTTCCGAATTTTGGTATGGAAACATTGCATCATGTGCATGCAGACGATGTGGCGCAGGTTTTCTTTAATGCAATTACTCATCGGAAATCAGCCTTAGGCGAGAGTTTTCATGCAGTAGGTGCAGAATCTATTACTTTGCTGGGTTATGCACAAGCGATGTACCGTTATTTCGGGCAGGAGGAAAAAATTAAGTTTCTTCCGTGGGACGAATGGTGTAACTATACAAACGATAAGGATTATATTGATCGGACATACTATCATATCGTCCGCAGCGGTTATTATAGTATTGAAAAAGGAAAACGCCTGCTTGAATATTATCCAAGACATACGCTTTTGGAAACCGTGGAAGAAAGTGTTGCCTATATGGTGGAACATCAGTGGTTTGAAATTGAATGACATCGCAAGTATACTCCCAAGAAAACCGCGCTCTGCGCGGTTTTTTATTATGGATGCATGAATTATTTTAGACAAAGTACTATAATTAAAGTATTACCTTGACAGACATAGTAATATGTCTTATCATGCTGGTGTGGAGGTGATTGAATGAGCGAGAACAAGATCACATCCGACCTGTTGCGCGGACATACGGATACGATGATTTTACGGCTCTTATCCGAAGCTGATCGTTACGGTTACGAGATTGTCAAGCTGATTGCCGAGCGTTCGGGCGGCGAGTATGAATTAAAGGAAGCCACGATGTACTCCAGCTTCCGGCGGCTTGAAGCAGACGGCGACATCGAGTGGTATTGGGGCGATGAATCACAGGGCGGACGGCGCAAGTATTTTAGGATTACCGAAAGGGGCAAGGAGACTTACGCCCGTAACAAAAGCAATTGGGAGTATGCAAAGCGCGTGTTAGATAACTTATTATAAGGAGGTTTGATTTGATGAATCAGAGATTGACGGACTATTTGAACGGCGTTTTTACGCCATACGACGGGGTAAAAAGCGTCACCGAATTAAAGGCCGACCTGCTCTCCGATTTACAGGAACGGTATAGTGAACTCAGAGCTGAAGGTAAAGACGATGAAACAGCGTTTAAGATGACTATTGAGAGTATCGGTGACATTGAGCAGACGATTCTGGAGGTCGCTAACCTCTCCCGCTCGCTGGAACGGCAAGTACTGACAAACTTTAGCGCAAGCAACCTGGCGAAAAGCGACTTTGCAGGCGTTACGGCCCATAAAGGACAGTTTAAAGGTAGCGCGTTGCACGGTTCCGACTTTTCGGGCGCAGATTTGACCGGCAGTTCGTTTAAGAGCAGCGACGTACGAGAAGCCAATTTTGACGGCGCGAATCTGACGGACTGCAGCCTATCCGCGCTTGACCTGGCAAATGCAAGCTTCAATAAGACGATCCTCGTAAGAACCAATTTCAGCAAGTCGGGGCTTGACGGAGCCAAATTCACAGGCGTAAAACTAACCGACGTGACGTTAACGATGACCGATCTTAGAAAAACAATTTTCGAAAGTTGTTTATTTGATGGCGTCAACTTCAAATATTCCGACCTTCGCGGGCTATGTTTCGACGGGCAAACTTTTATCGGTGTTACGTTTGACAAAGCGGCATTAAACGAAGTTTCGTTCAGGGGCGCTACACTCAAAAATGTATCATTTCAGTCTGCGTTTACCTTGTCAAAGAAGTATTATCGCGCAATCAAAACCATCTGTTTTGACGGAGCAACGATGGATAAACTGACCTTTGCTCTGCTCAAAGGCATGGAAGCCGATTTGTCAAAAGTTACTGTCATTTAAGGGAGGTAATCCGATGCAAACCGTGCAAACCAAGTCCATTCAAGTAAAAGGACTGCAAAAATCCTACAAGCAGCATCAAGTGCTGAAGGGCGTAGATTTCGAGGTGGAAAAGGGCAGTATTTTCGCTCTCCTTGGTTCCAACGGGGCAGGCAAGACAACGGTTGTCAAAATCCTCACTACGCTGCTCAAACCAGACGGCGGAACCGCAGCCATAAACGGATTCGATGTTTCATCTAAACCCGATCACGTGCGGCAGGCGATCAGTCTGACCGGGCAATTTGCCGCCGTGGATGAAATTTTGACTGGACGGGAAAATCTGATCATGATTGCCAAGCTGAGATACCTCAAAAACCCACGCCAGGTTGCGGAAGACGTGTTAATACGCTTCGGCCTGACAGACGCTGCAGACCGCAGAGTGTCTACTTACTCGGGGGGGATGCGCCGCAGGCTCGACATCGCCTTGAGCCTTGTGGGAAAACCGCAAATCATTTTTCTAGATGAGCCGACCACCGGGCTTGACCCGGAGGCACGGATCGAGGTTTGGAAGATTGTCAAGGAGCTTGCCGACGGCGGGACGACAGTACTTCTCACCACACAGTATTTGGAGGAGGCCGAGCAGCTTGCCGACCGGATTGCCATTTTGCACGAAGGCAGGATTATCGCGAGCGGCACGCTCCCAGAGCTAAAAAAGATGTTCCCGTCCGCAAAGGTGGAGTATGTTGAAAAACAACCGACATTAGAGGAGATCTTCCTCGCAATCGTCGGCAAACAGGAGGGATAGTAAATGGAGGCGGCAAAGAAACATTTCTTCATCGATATTAGCGTTATGCTTGGACGTTCCATGCGTCACATTTTCCGCAGTATGGACACCATCATCACGGTCACCCTCATGCCGATCGCGTTTATGTTGCTATTCGTCTATGTGTTCGGCGGCGCAATTCAAACCGGAACGGATAACTATGTGAATTACCTCTTACCCGGAATACTCCTTATGGCTATTGCCAGCGGAATATCCTACACGGCTTTCCGTTTGTTTACCGATGTGCAGAGGGGCATATTCGAGCGTTTTCACACCATGCCGATTTCACGTTCCGCCTTGCTTTGGGGGCATGTGCTGACTTCGCTGGTATCCAACGCCATATCGGTGGTCGTCATCATTCTCGTAGCGTTGACTATGGGTTTTCGTTCGTCCGCGGGAGTGCTGCCATGGCTTACCGTAGCCGGCATACTCGCGCTGTTTATTCTGGCCTTAACTTGGGTCGCAGCAATTGCCGGACTGTCCGCAAAAACGGTCGATGGCGCGAGCGCCTTTACCTACCCGATTATCTTCCTGCCATTTATCAGCTCGGCATTTGTGCCAACCGAGTCGATGCCGACCGTCGTTCGCGTCTTTGCCGAAAACCAGCCGGTGACCTCGATCGTAGAAGCCATCCGCGCATTGCTGTCAGGTCAGCCGCTCGGCAACGATATATGGATCGCTCTCGCGTGGTGTGTTGGAATTATGCTCATGGCTTATATCTTTGCAATGAGAGCGTATAAAAAGCGAGTATGATAGTCCTACAAAAGGACTTCAACAAGCGGCGAAGGAATTGATCCATCGCCGCTTAAGTTAATGTGCATTCATCACAGTGAACAACAAATGCGAACCTGCCCCCCTTCACATCGGCAGCCTATTAATCAAAAATTCCTATCCAACAATACCCCTGTCTGTTCTGCCATAACACGAGGTGGAAGTGGCATTCCATTCTTAAACCACCATTCCACTGCCCCAATGACAGCTGCCCCAAAGAATTGAAGAATAACCTCTTCGCTTAATCCTTGATTTTTTCCATCGGTTACATCCACCTCAACGCTATACTCTTGGACGACTAAGTCAAGGAACCGACTACGAAAATGAGCCGCGCTTTTTGTGGTCAACATTGTGGAAAAGAATAAATAATTACTCGCAAAGTATTCAAACCAAACATAATTTCCTTCTTTGAAAGTCATATCAGATGCAGAATGGCAAAGTTCACGGAGATTGCTTATATGTTCTTCGATAATCTTATCAAGCAAGTCAAATTTATCCGCGTAATGGAGATAGATTGTGCCTCGATTAACATTTGCCCTGTCGGAAATATCCCGGATTGTAATGTCATCGAAGTTTTTTTCAGTCATTAGTTCAAGAATTGCTTTCTTTATCGCTTCTTGAGATTTGAGTACCCGTCTATCTACTTTTGTCATTTCTAAAGTCCCCCTTCTTAAATAATAGGCAATTATTTATGGTTTGTTGAGTAATCCACACATCGCGAGGAACTGCCCATTGCAAGGATTTTGTTTCCGCTTAGAATTATAAACGCGGGTTGATTAAGCAATCAATGTTTATTTCGTTTGGAGTAGCCCATGCAAAATCATTTGAACCTCATTTGCCGTGAAGAGGAGAGGGAGGTGTTGCCGCTTTATAAGGAAGAAAAAAATCGGGGTTATGCCTACAGCCCGCTCGTGGGAGGAAGATTGGCTCGGGAGGCAACAACGCATCGTACCGGAACCGATCAAGTTGCAAAACAAAAATATGATGCCACAGCAGACGCAGACCAGCTGTGGTAAACCGGGTTGCGAATCTTGCAGAGAACCACGGCGTTCGCCGCTTTCATATCGCACTTGCGTAGCTTGGAAGAACCGTATGT
Organism: Paenibacillus durus ATCC 35681; assembly: GCF_000993825.1. Classification (NCBI taxonomy): domain Bacteria; kingdom Bacillati; phylum Bacillota; class Bacilli; order Caryophanales; family Paenibacillaceae; genus Paenibacillus; species Paenibacillus durus. The sequence goes on along the minus strand of NZ_CP011114.1, from coordinate 2,110,524 downwards.
ACCGCATCGAATCGTTGGTCATTTTTAAGTAAACAAGGAGGACAAAATTATGCCTGTGATAACAATTGAAGCAGCTAAATTAACTAAAGAACAAAAAAGAAAGCTAGTAAATGAACTTACCGCATCAGCTTCAAATATTATGAATATACCTGAACAAGCATTCTTTGTTTTCGTAAAGGAAAATGAAAGAGATAATATAGGTGTTGCAGGGCAGCTTTTAGCTGACAGAGATGACAACATTCATTGAAAAGTGAGGACTAATAAATGCAGGATGTGAAACTTGGTAATGCCGCTTTATAAGGAAGAAAAAATTATTCTTTAAGGAGAGATTTTGCAATGAAAACACTCGTTCTTGTTTTTCACCCCGATTTAACGGCTTCCCGTATTAATCGACGCTTGACGGAAGAAATGGAGAAGCAAGTGGGCGTCACCGTTCACCGTGTCTATGAGGCTTACTCCGATGAGAAAATCGATGTCGCAGCCGAGCAGAGGCTATTGGAGCAGCACGACCGCATCATTTTGCAATTCCCTTTCTACTGGTACAGTACGCCTTCATTGTTGAAAAAATGGGAGGATGTAGTCCTTACCTATGGTTGGGCTTTTGGAAGCAAAGGGGATAAGCTGCACGGAAAAGAACTGTTGATTGCCGTTTCTACCGGAGCTGCTGAAGAAAACTATTCGCCAGACGGCAATTTTAAATACACCGTCCAAGAGCTACTGCGACCTCTTCAGGCAACCAGTAACTTGATTGGCACGCGCTATTTGACACCATATATATTGAACGGGGTAATGCAACACCTGTCAGACGAGGAGCTTGAGCAAAGTGCCAAGGATTACGTGACTTATGCATTGAACCCTGAACTTGCGCTACTTGCCGTGCGGTAACAAGTAGATTGTTAAAAAGACGAATGAAAACATCCCTTCGATTACTCTGGGCACATGGTCATGGGGCACCGGCGAAGCTGGCGGGGATGCCGTTTTCGGGAATTATCTTACAGAAACCGACTTAAAGCCGGTATTTGACGCGGCGATGGATGCCGGATTCAATTTATGGGATACAGCGGCTGCATATGGGAGGGGCGCTTCAGAAACGATTCTGGGGAGCTTTACCAAAAGTCGTAATGATGTGCTGATCTCAACGAAATTCACTCCACAAATTGCGGGAGAAAATGACAACGCTGGAGGAACAAACGGTATGCGAAAAATATTATCTGTGGTTCTCGCTCTGGTATTGGGCTTCACTTCTGCAGCTTGTGGTGGAAATAACAGTGGAGGCTCTAATCCTGACGAAGCTGAAACGATTGGCAATAATTCAGGACATTCGAAATTGTAGGAGGACTGGATAATGAGCAATTGGTCTAAAGATGAACTGCGACAGATCGCCGAGGCCGATGACCTTCATATCTCACCGTTCCGTGAGGACGGGGTGACCTACGGGACCCCGACCTGGATTTGGTCCGTGATGATCGGCGATGGTCTTTATGTGCGAGCATATAATGGGCGTAACTCTCGATGGTACCAAGCCGCGGTACAGCAGAAGGCCGGGCGGATTACTGCCGCCGGTATAACCAAGGAGGTTACCTTCGAGCCGGTTGACGGTCCCATTAACGACCTCATCGACGCGTCTAATACTTTATTTTCTTTTGACAGAAGGGGCTGTAATGCTTCCGTGAGAGGTTTATTAACAAATTGGCAGAAGATTGTGTGCACATGAAGAGAAATATTGGAGAGCCCCAGAAGCCGAAGCCGGTTTCCGGGGCTTTTTTCTGTTGAATAGGAAGAAAGACCCATAAAATAGGACTATATAACAATTTATGATAACAAATTCTAAATATATCTAAAAGTCTCAAGACATTCCGTCGATATAGGTATTGCCGATTGATTGGAGCTGATTCTAAGTTCCTATCTTTTATGAGAAATCAGATAGACCACCTCAACGAAGACCGGACATTGCTCTTTTTTTTTGCAGTTATTGTTGGCCGGGAGTCTACCCGACGGATCTGCATTCGTCATGACGGATGCATCACGAAAGCATATATGAACATAAGAAAAGCTGCACAAATGCAATCTGAAGCGAAAGAGGGATGCCTATGGAACATATGGACGAACAATGGCTTGAGCTGATTGGCAAGCAGGAACAGATGGAGAAGCAAGAGGTGCTGAAAGCCGCATTATCCCCCGAAAACGTCAGCCAAGCGATTCAAGCAGGGGAACTTGCACTGGGCGATGAGATCATTTCGTTTCAAAGGACGGAGGTAGTGCCGAATCAGGTTTTCATGTTTGTGCCGGATTTCTTCGAGCCTATGCCGGAGGAGTATGCCAGGATCAAATATCCCGCCGAACGGCGTCCCAAAATCATCTACACCGATGAAACGCTGGAGATTAATCTAACCGTAAATCCCACAAACAACAGAATGGTTAACAATGAAATGGAGCAGTTTGTGCAAGACCTCAGCTTCCTGATCAAACGGATGCAGCCGAATGCGAAGTGGTTGGGAGAAGGGGTGCGCGAGGTCGGAGGCCGCAAGATGGGCTTTTATGAATTTACCGTGCCTGTGCTGGACGGTGTGATGTATAATGGCATATTTTTCATAGAACTGGAGGGGAAAGGGCTCTTCTTCGGTCTCAATTGCATGGAGCGATATCAGGAGCAGTGGCGTCCGATTGCGCTTGGCATCATGGATTCCCTGCAAATCAACCCGATGGAACGGGAAGAGGGGGATGCATAATGGAACGATCTTATGCGACTTATCAGGACATTGAAGTCACGCCGTTTGCGTTAGAATCGATCCGGGAGCTAACGATTGTACAGCAAATCAACGAGCACGCTACGCTTCGTCTGAAGGGCATCGTGCCGGAAGAACAGAAGGCCGGTTATGCCGGTATGGATTATGCCCGAATGAATGTGGCCGTTGTGCAAAGGCTGGAACAAGGCGGGAAGAGAACCCTGTTTCAAGGCATGGTCACGAATATACAAATCTATCACGTTCGGGACGTATACCATATCGAAATGGAGGCGGTATCGCTATCGTATCAGTTCGATGTGACGCGAAAGGAACGTACATTTCAAGATACGGGACTTGCGTATGCGCAGTTGGTGGATCAGATCGTACAGGATTACGACGGCGCGGACGTTATGGATGAAGCTTCGAATGGCGCGGCTATTGGCCGCATGATTTTACAGTACCGGGAGACCGACTGGGAACTATTGAAACGGTTGGCATCCCACTTTAACACCGGACTTGTGCCGGCGATCGGCTTTGATTCCCCGAAGGTGCACTTTGGCATTCCGGAGCCTGGTTTTAAGGGGGAAGTTAACGCATACCATTACCGGATACATAAACGGATGGAGCTGTATCAGCTGTCGGTGCAGGGACAAGTGCCGGAATTGAGCGAGAGCGATTGCATCTTCTATGAAGTGGAAACCGATCAAGTATTCGACATCGGCATGGAGGTTGCGTTCGACAACCAGCAGCTTGTCGTAAGCGAAGTCAGAACGGATATGAAGGACGGGCTGTTAAAGCATACGTACTTCTTAGGCACGCGGCTGGGCTTGAGCCGGCGAAAGCAATATAACATGGCCATCGTCGGGGTCTCGCTGCAGGGCAAAGTGATTGCGGTAGCCAAAGACCGGATTCAAGCGCATCTGAACATCGATCCCGAGCAAGACGCGGGCACAGCGTTCTGGTTTCCGTACTCGACCATCTACGCTTCGGAAGACAATGCGGGCTGGTATTGCATGCCGGAGATCGGCGACGATGTGCGCGTCTATTTTCCAACGCATAAAGAAGAGGATGTCATTGCAATCAGCTCCGTGCCGAAACCGAAAGCGGAACCGCCATCGGCAAGCGGAGGGCAAAGCGTCGGCATGGCAGGAGCATCGAGCGGCGGCACGGCATCAGCAAGCGGCGGCGGAAGCGATCCGATGGAAGATCCGAGCATCAAAACCATCAAGACCAAGAACGGCAAGATGATCGTGCTCGCTCCCGATCATATCCTCATCACGGGCGATGGCGTATCCATTATGCTCAGCGATGCAGACGGCATTTCCATTGTCAGCAGCAAAAACGTGACGGTGAAAGCGACGGAAGAAGTGATGTTAGCCTCGAAAAAAATCACGATCACCGCCCAGGAAAAATTAGAGATGACTTGCAAGGGCAGCTCCGTGGTGCTCGAAGACCGCGTCGATGTGAAGGGAACGCAAGTCCATAACAATTAAGGAGAGAAAACCATTGCAGCAGGACGCGTTGAAACTATGGCTTACGCAAGATGTCTCGCAGCAGAGGGAAACGATGATCCGGCAAATCGGCGCAGAGGTTCACGCGCAGGCTCATGCGTATACCAAGGAGTGGATCGAACCCTTTCGGAAGTTGTGTCTTCGCATTCACGCGATGCAAGAAGCCGGACATAAGCGGCCCATCGCCTACATGCACGTGTCGTATTTGCGTTCCTGGCTAGGGCAGGGAAAACTCATGTGCAGCCTGGAAGCGTATGACGACAGCTGGTATCTGGACCGGGAGGCCTGCATCGAACTGCACGAGGCGCCATGGCTGTACGCCCACCTGGAAACCTACCGAAACGCTATCGAGGCGTCGCGCAAAAGCTATGGAAGCGAGATCTTGCCGCTGGAAACCGATCGTGTCTGGCGGGAAGACATGGCCATAGCCGGACACTATGTGATCAGCCTCGTTCGTGCGGCGGCTCCGCGTATCGTGGAACTTCCGGAGTTTCAACAGCTTCGGCGCGCTGACATTTTCCGCATTCGCGCAGGCGAATATATGGATCTAAGCGAGGACGTCTGGGTTGAAGAACGGAGAGACAAAGACGCTGCGGCCATCCGTGCCCGGCTGGAGCAGCGGGACGGTTCGCTAAATCGCTACCAGGACTGGCGAGACCTGGATTTGAGCGGCGGCAACTACGAAAGCGCCGACTTGGGCTATAGTCACGTAACAGACGCTAATCTTTCGAGAAGCCGCCTCAACAAAAGCATATGCGCAGGGGTCGATTTTTCCCGCAGCAACATGCAGGGCGTCGATCTCAGCCAAAGCGTGCTCTATGATGCCAATTTCAGCCATTGCGACCTGCAAGGAGCGAATTTCTGGCATACGGCAGGCGGACAGCCGCTGATCCTGGAAGGGCAAATCCTGGGGACTTTCGGCGTGAATTTTACGCATGCGAATTTGCAAGGGGCGAACTTGCTGTTTGCGGATCTGGAAGGCGCCGATTTTCAGGGCGCTAATCTGCAGGGAGCCAAGATCATCTTACAGGATGCCGCGCAATTTGCATTAAGCGAAGAACAGAAACGGCAGGTCATCTGGATGGAAGAGGATGAGACGGGGCAATTGGCGGAAGTTCGCCCATAGACCACGTACAGGGGGAAGGAGCAGGCAGGTGTATTACTTTCGATTGCAGCAGGACAAGCGGTTTTTAGATGGTTTGCGTTTGGAACAAGTCAGCCGGGACATGGAGATTGACGAGCGAAATATTGTATTTGTGAAGGAAGACGGGGAACAACCGGTCTATCTCGACTTCATCGACCATCCCCGTTGGCTCGTATCGGATCGGATGAAAGGCTTGCTGGAGAAGTACGATCGTTTCCTGCGATTTTATTCCGCCGTCCTAACAGAACGCAGCACCCAGCGTCAGGACATCTACTGGTTCATGGAGCCGGACGAAACGGACTGCTTATCCGAACGAACGCAAGTGGAAGCAAGCGGAGCCTTGAGACCGCTGGTGCTGGCGGAAACAAAAGTGAGGCGGGAGCGCATCTTTCGCGTGGCGGGAGTGAAGGAAGACATCCTGATCATCCGTCTGGATGTAGCGGAAAGTTTGCAAAGACGGGGATTTACAGGGCTTCACTTCACCCCGGTAGAGCTTGCCTAGAGCAAAGCGCGAAGCAAAAGACGAAAAACCGGCAACGCTTGCGAAGAAAGCATGAAGGAGGGATAACAAATGGCAAGCTTTATAGCGTTCAGAAAACCTAGCCCTCCCAGCGTGGAGGGGGCGGCGGGAGCGGAAGCCAGCTATGTGGTGAGGGGAGCGATATTGGAGTGCCAGTGTGGCAGCAATCCCAATCTGCTCAATTTGCCGACCTGTCATGGGGCCTATATTCAGGGGCAGCCGCTGATGAACGTGGCGGACAGCAAAGCCGTCGTCAACATCCCGAACACCTTCGGCGTGTGCGAAGCGCTGGATAAGCCGTGCGAGCCGCAAGTGAACATGGAGTGGATGAACGGGAAAGCGGATGTGCTCATTGACGGAAAAGCCGTGTTAACCAGCGATTCGTATATCATGTGCACGAAGCATGCGGAGGGAGTCATCTACATCGCCGATGACGGGCAGAAAAAAGCGTAGCATCATCCGGCGACCGAGGGGGAAAAGACATGTTAGGAAATGAATGGGAGCGCCTGTCAGGCTTGACCGTGCAGGACATCGCGCTCAAATGGCCGTATGGAAAGCTGCGGCTTGAGGAAGTGAAGATGAAGCGATTCCCCGGCATGCATGCAGTCTTGCAGCTTCAGGGCGTCATGAGCGAGGAGGACAGCCATGAGCTGGTGCGGCAAGGCAGCAGCCGCGACCAGGCCGGGCTGTATGCGGTTCGGGAAGGGCAGGCTGACTACCCGTTGTTTTTAGGCCAGCTGCACGACATTCAGGCGGATCGCATCCACGATGTATGGACTGTCCGGGTGGACATCATCTCGCATTCCTATCAGATGGATGTCAAGCGGATAAGCCGTTCCTTCCAGCATGCGGATATGGCGTATACCGACGTGCTGAAAGAAGTGATCCATGCGTATCCGGGCGGTGATTTTCTGGAAACGGATGCCTTTGGGCACGGAGCTTCGATTGGCGATCTGCTGCTCCAGTACGAAGAGACCGACTGGGACTTTATTCAGCGGGTTGCTTCCCATGCGGGGGCCGTGGTGACGTCGGATGTCAGCACCCATGAGCCGCGGGTATGGATCGGCACACCGACGGTAAAGCAGCATGTGAAGCTGGAAGAAGGATTGTACCAAATTGAGCATGACGTAGAGTCATTCCTGACCGCTGTGCAAACGGGGGCCGAGGGCTTCCAGGAGCAGGACTTTACCCGCTTTATGGTGCGAATGGATGAGTGGCTCGGGCTTGGGTCCGAAGTGGAAGCGGCCGGACGCCGGTTTGTGGTCGCAGGGACCTTGGGCCAGCTGAACAAAGGGATGTTGGAGTTTACGTATTTGTGTACGACGCCCGCAGGACTTCGTCAGAATAAGCGCTACAACGAAAACTTGGCAGGATTGGCCATGGAAGGGCGCATTCTCGCCATCGGAGTCAAGAAAGCGAAGGTGCATCTGGATATCGACGAAGCCCAGCCGGAGCAGGAAGCGGTCTGGTTCCCGTATTCCTCCCCAGCGAGCCACATCTTTCACGCCATGCCGCCGATTGGCTCCAGGATCAAGCTGTATTTCCCGAGCCATGAGGAAGCGGACGCGATGCTGATCCAGTCGGTGCGGACCCCATTCTCCCCGCAAGGGGAGGCGGCGGAGAAAGCAAACAAGAAAATGGCTGACTCCACTGTCAAATCGTTTGCTACCGGCGGGGGGAAGGAATTTGAGCTTGGAACGACAGATATTTCGTTTACGGCGAAGGAAGGTGCACTATTCGTCACCATCGGGGAAGAAGGCGGCATCACGCTGCAAAGCGACAAAGACATCGTGCTGACGGCGGAACAGGAGATGGCCTTTAGTGAGCTGAAAAGGTTTCGGGCGGAAGCGGAAGAAGAGCTGTGGATCGCCGGCGGGCAAAGCAGCCTGATCCTCAACGATACGACCGATGTGACCGGGCCGGAGGTCACGATGATCGGAAGTGAACGGCAATCCTTCGAGCCCTTAAGCAATCCGGAGGCGGAGCAAGCCAAAAGCGACAAGGAGCGGGACGGCTTCCTGGAGAAGCTGGGCACCGCGCTGGATGTGCTAAGCATGGTGCCAGGACTTGGCGTCATCGCGGGAGCCGCAAGTGCGGTCGTGAGCCTCTGCCGGGGCGACTTTTTCGGCGCGGCGTTATCCATCGGCACGATGCTGCCTTTCGGGGGCGCGGCATTTGGCGCAGCGAAGCTGGCGGCGAAGGGCGTGGCGAAGGTAGCGGCTAAGGCGGCGGTGAAAGCAGGCGGCAAGCTTGCGGGGAAAATGGCCGGGAAAATCGGCCGGGCCGCAGCAAAAAGGGCTGTCCAGTTCGGCAGAAGCTCACTGAACAAAGTGCTGACCGGAGCGCGGAAGCTGAAGGGCCAGGCCGATGCCTTGAAGGACCTGCTGGCCAAGAAGCTGGCGGCGATGGAGCAGAAGCTCGCGGAGAAGAGCAAGGCGCTACTCGACAAGGCATTGGAGAAATCCGGCGCGAAGAAAGCGCTGACGGCTTTTAACCACAAAGTATTAAGTAAATTCCAATGCACCAAAGGGCTGAAGGACAAGTTCTGCAAGTGGGGCTTCGAGCCGGTAGACCTGATTACCGGGCGGATGATGAGCGAAGCGACCGACTTCGAGTTCCCGAGTCCCTTGCCGCTCCGTTGGGAGCGCCGCTGGATTAGTGACAGCCGCCATCAAGGATGGCTTGGACATGGCGTGCATCACAGCTTCGATATGCGGCTGGAAGTACTGGACGACTGCATCGGCGTGCTGTTAGCGGATGGGCGACCAGTGGGATTTGAACGCTTGCACCGGGGCCTGATGGAAACGCGGAACCCGAAAGAACGGCTCGTCTTGCGCCGCGAAGGCACCGGGTATGCGATGGTGGAGGAAGAAAGCCGCCTGACGTATGTCTTCGAGTCTGCGATCACAGCGAATCGCCCGTCGGGAGCGGTGAAGACGGCAGAGGTCCAGCGCAGGACAGCAGAGGAGTCGCAGGAGATACGCGGCCTTGGGTATCGCATAAGCAAACCGCTTCAGCAGGAAGGCAATACCGATCAGGCTTCACCGGAGGAGGAAGCAGCCAAGCCGTATCGTCTGACTCGCATCGAGGATGAGTTTTGCCGTCGGATCGTCTTGACCTATGATGCGCGCGGCTACTTGCAGCAGGTGACCGACAGCGTAGGCCGGGTGCTGGACATCAAGACCGATGAAGCCGGACGGATCACGAAAGTCATCTATGTGTACCACCCCCATTCAAACAACGCCTCCAGTGAACAGCGCGAGGTATTGGTGCAGTACCGGTACAACGAAGTCGGCGATCTTGTTGCGGTGACGGATGCGCTGGGACAGACAACCGAGATGTATTACGACCAGCACCTGATGTTAAGGAAGAAAGACCGCAACGGGTACAGCTTCCACTGGCGCTATGACAGCCCGACAACAGGAGCGCGCTGCGTTCATACGTATGGGGATGACGGACTCTTGGAAGGACGAATCGCCTACCATGACGGATGGAATGAAACGACGAACAGCCAAGGGCATGCGACGCGTTATGATTATAATCCCGAGTATTATTGTACCCGGATCGTCGATCCGCTGGGTGGTGTCGTGGAATATGCGTACAGCGAACTGGGAGAACTGGTGAGCGAAACGGATGCGGAAGGCCGGGTATCCCGGTATGGGCATGACGAGTTCGGACGGCTGGTTGAGGACATACAGCCGGATGGAGGCGTATGGAGCTTTACCTATGACACAGCCGGCCGGCTGGCGCAAGTGACCGATCCCGAGGGCGGCATCCGAACCTGGCAATATGACGAACAGGGCCGGGTTAGGGAAATAACGGAGGCCGACCAAACGGCGACCCTCCTAGCCTATGACGAGCGTCATCGGATCAGCGAAGTGAAAAGCCCGCAGGGCGCGATAACGAAGCTCGCCTACGACGAGCAAGACAACCTGGTTCAAGTGACCTTGCCGGATGATACAAGCGGGAAGTGGACGTACAACCACCGGGGGGAATGTGTGCAGGAGATGAATCCGCTCGGAGCGAAGCAGACGTTTGTGTACGATTCACTGGGGCGGGTCGTGCACGCCGAACTGCCGGACGGCAATGTGCTTCGGCTGCAATACAATGCCTATGAGGAAGTGGTTCTGGCGGAAGACAACCAGCACCGCGTGGCATTTGGCTATACTCCGCTTGGGAAATTGACGTGGCGCGAAGAAAAGGGCAAACGCATCGAGCTTGCCTATAACAAGGAAGAAGAACTGACCGAAGTGATCAATGAACGAGGCGAGCGCTATGTGCTGGAGCATGATGCGAATGGAAACATTGTTCGAGAAACGGGATTCGACGGAATCCAAAGACAATATGTACGAAGTCCAGGCGGCCTATTGCAGAAGGTGGAACGACCGGGCGGCAGATGGACGGACTTCAGCCATGACCTCATGGGTCGCGTGACCAAAGCGGAATACAGTGACGGCCTGGTGGAGACGTTTGGGTATAACCGCATCGGGGAACTAATGGAGACCGCCAACCCTTACGCCACCCTCAAATTCGAGCGTGACCGAGTAGGGCGTGTGACCAAGGAATGGCGCGATCAGTATTGGATAGCCAGCCAGTATGATGAGCTGGGTAACCGGACGGTAGTAAGCAGCAGCCTGGGTGCTCATATCACCATGGAGCGTGATCTATTGGGGCAAGTAAGCCGGATGCAGGCCCAGCGGGACGGCGGCAGCGACGCATCCCCAGCGACTGCTGCGCCTTGGGCCGCGCAGATGACATACAATACGTTGGGACAGGAAATCGAACGGCTGCTGCCTGGCGGTGTGATCAGTGAATGGCGGTATGATGAAGCCGGACGGCCTGAACAGCATAGCGTGAAGACAGGTGTACGGGAAAGCCGAAAGAGAAGGTACGGATGGAACGCCAACTACCGTCTGAAGTCGATGGTGAATGAACTGACCGGGCACAAAATCCAGTACAACTATGATGATTTCGGCAATCTGATCGGGGCAACGAATCCCTTCGACAAGATATTCCGCATGGCCGATGATGTGGGCAACTTGTACAGCAGCGGCCACAAAACAGACCGGACATACGGTCCCGGCGGGCGTCTGCTGGAATTCGAAGGAACACATTACAGCTATGACGAAGAAGGCAATCTGATTGAGAAAATAGAACCGGACGGCACGCATTGGCGCTACGAATATTACGGCAACGGCATGATGAGCAAAGTGGTACGCCCGGAGGACAAGGAAGTGACGTTCACCTATGACCCGCTTGGAAGGCGGATCGAAAAAGTGTATGATGGGGTCAAGACAAGCTTTGTGTGGGATGGGAATACGATCCTGCATGAGTGGAATGAAGATCCGCAATCACTCACTACATGGGTGTTTGAAGACGGAACGTTTAGCCCGGCAGCGAAACTGACAGCCGAAGGTCAGTATAGCATCGTTACGGATCATATCGGTACGCCTGTGGAGATGTATAACGAGACAGGCGAACGAGTGTGGGCGTGCGAGTTGGACATCTATGGGAAGGTTCAGAATTTTGACCTTCAAGGAACGCGAGGCGCATGTCCGTTCCGGTATCCGGGTCAGTACGAGGATGAAGAAACAGGGCTGTACTATAACCGTTTCCGGTACTATTCGCCGCATGAAGGGATGTATATCCAGCAGGACCCGATAGGGTTAGCCGGGAATAACCCAACGTTGTATGGGTATGTGCATGATCCGTTAAAGTTGTTTGATCCATTTGGTTTGATGCCTTTTTGGAAGTTGCTTAAGTCTTCAGGAATGGGGCATCACGCAATGCCGAGGGTTCATGCTAATAAACACGGTTTCCCACTCTTAGGCACAACGCATGATTCCCCTTCATGGTACCCTTATGAATTAGAGGGTTCCGATATGTTGCATAAAGAACTTCATGAAGCAGTAAGAAAGGAAGGCGTTCCATTTAAAGGATCATTCAAAGGAACTGCAACAGAACTTATTGAAAAATTAAACAAGGCTTACTCACCATTTAAACAAAGAGGCTATATGAAAATTCCAAATACAGGAGAGATATTAGCCAAAAATGTTACCATTCAAGGAGCTTTAAACAAATCGATAGAATGGGATAGAAAACAAAAACTAAAATTAGGGGAGTTATGTAATGGGAAGTAAGCTTAGAATAACATTAGATTTTCCGGGAATTGTGATTTTTGATCCAGTAACATTGACTGATTATCTAAATGAAAAAAAAATAGCTACTTCAGATTTGATAACATTCTTTAATGAAAATGAAGAAGTTGGGGAAGAGGTCATTAAACGAGGAGCTATTATTCCTATGTACCCTATTCCTGAATTGGATTATAACATTTTTATAAATCTTGAAAACAAAAGTGATGTTCCCATCCCAATGGAATGGAAATTGTTTGAAACACAAACATTTCCCTTAAGGGTATCTAGTGAGGTAGTAATTATATCTGATATTGAAGCTATAATGGATTGGGAAGAGGAATTTTATGTGAATTATGAAAACTATCTTGACGAACGATCTACCTCAAACGATTATACAAAAATCCCAATGGGAAATTATGGAGTAAGCATTACAGGTTATTGTGAGCCTAATAAGGGCGCAGAAGCTGACTATGGATATATTTTGAACTTTCAAAGAGGTTCGGAGTTGCCAACATTTATTTTTACGAAGAGTATTGATGAATACAATTTTATAGTTGATCCGTTAAGAAAGAAATAAAACGATATAAATCGTTAAAGCTCCCCCTACGAGTACTATGCGTTTGGGGGTTCTTTTTTTCTACAACTTAGTGATGCCCTATAATGTTCGACTTCGGTATGCTAATTTAGACCTTTATGTAAACAGCCAATACGATGAAGTTGGCAACCGGACGGAAATAACCAGCAGCCTGGGCGCTCATATCACCATGGAGCGTGATCTATTGGGGCAAGTAAGCCGAATGCAGGCCCAGCGGGACGGAGGTAGCGACGCATCCACGGCGAATAGCACACCATGGGCCGCGCAGATGACCTACAATGCGCCGGGACAGGAAATCGAGCGGCTGCTACCTGGCGATGTGGTCAGCGAGTGGCACTATGATGATGCCGGGCGCCCTGAACAGCACAGCGTCAAGACAGGCGGACGAGAAAGCCGAAAGAGAAGGTACGAATGGAACGTCAACTATCGTCTGAAGTCGATGGTGAACGAACTGACCGGGCACAAAACCCAGTATAACTATGATGATTTCGGCAATCTGATCGGGGAAACGAATCCCTTCGACAAGATATTCCGCATGGCCGATGATGTGGGCAACTTGTACAGCAGCGGCCACAAAAAAGACCGGACATACAGTCCCGGCGGGCGTCTTCTGGAGTTCGAAGGAACCAGCTACAGCTATGACGAAGAAGGCAATCTGGTTGAGAAAATCGAGCCGGACGGCACGCATTGGCGCTACAAATACTACGGTAACGGCATGATGAGCAAGGTCGTGCGGCCCGATGGCAAGGAAGTAATGTTCACGTATGACCCGCTTGGAAGACGAATTGAAAAAGTTTTTCAGGATAGACTGGCAAGCCAGCTGCAGCTACGTTGCGCAGCTGGCCACCGACGCGCCCGGCGTACCGATCGCGCCAACCCCGTCGCCTCCTTTTTTGTGCTAGTTCATATTCCGTTCATATTGCCGTCACGAAGGGAACATCTTGCTTGATTACACTTTAAATATGTCGCCAAGGTGGCTCTACAGATACAAGGACAGGAGAAGATGAACGTGACAATAATGGTGGAAATAAAAAAAGCTGGGACCAAAAACCGCAAGAAACGGAACTTATGGTTAAAAATACTTGGAGGTATTCTCGGGGCGCTTGTGCTGTTCATGGGCATCGCATTTGTCTTTAATGCAATCAGTAACGGGATCGAGAAAAAGAAAATCGAATCGTATGGCCAGTATGTCAATGTGGATGGAAAAAAATGAATGTGCTCATTCAAGGCAGTGGCGAACAGACTGTCGTCCTCCTTCCGGGACAAGGAACCCCGTCGCCTGCGCTTGATTTCAAATTGTTGATCGATGAATTGTCTCCAAATTACAAAGTAGTAGCGATCGAGCCTTTCGGTTATGGGTTGAGCGACGAAACCGAGAAAGAAAGAACAACAGAGAATATCGTCAGCGAAGTTCACAAAGCTGTGCAGCAGCTGGGTATTGACCGTTACGTTCTGATGGGACATTCCATCGCGGGACTTTACGGAGTGTCCTATGTGAACACCTATCCGGATGAAGTTCTTGCTTTTGTCGGCATCGATAGCAGCGTTCCTAATCAACCCGGCATGGATGTCAAATTGCCTTTGAAATCCATGCAGTTTCTTCAAGAATCAGGTCTGATGAGATTGCTCAAAAAAGTGAGCGGAGATCCATATGAGTCGCTTGCATTCGATGAGCATACCAAAGAACAGATGCGTTTGATTTCGAATCAAGTCACGAGCAATCCAACGATGATGGATGAGTTGAGACACCTCGGTTCCAATTTCAAAAATGGAGAACAACTCACCTACCCTCATGATTTGCCGTTGCTTCTCTTCGTTCAATCGAATAACGAGAACAATGAGCAGTGGGTTCCGCTGCATGAGGAGCAAGTCAATCAATCCGCACAGGGCAAAATGATCCCCATGGAAGGTTCACATTACCTGCATCATACGAAATTCAAAGAAATCGCCGAGGAATTCAAAGAGTACATGAAGCAAATCCAATAGTATGGTTGATAATTAAACTGCGATGCTGAACTCGGTGCCGTGGTTTCTTTGTTTTGCGATTCGACCGTAACGGATTCCCTCAGCCCAAGCATCGGAAGCCGGGGCGGCGAATCTCGGGAGTCCCGAATTCATCGTGAAATTGTGCTGTCTGAATATGCTCATGAGCGATGCAACTGCGTACCATCGCATGCCTTTTCATTATCCGAATACATCAGGCGAAGTTGTCTTAACATGCGTTGCAACGAGAAGCGACTATTATCCGGACTTATTGTTTAGACTATTTCCAATGATTTACTTATTTTCGGGAAACAAGCATTGGTACCGTGCTTGGTTCTCAAGTAAGCGGGAAGGGCATGAAGGCAACGATTCTGTCGCTCGGTACCAAGGTTGCATTTGCAGGAGCTTCAGTTTGGCCCTAAGTTACTCTCATTTTAAGTTTATATACAGACACTCGTTTTCTGAACATGTTATTAATGGAGTAACCATTAAAACTTTGTTCATGCTCCGTTCATATTATATTCATTGAGAGGACATCTTGGTTGGCTATACTTGCATATTAGTGGACCGCAAGGCCACTGTACAAATAACAAGAGGAGCTGAAGAGTTTGACACAACCAGTGGGAAAGGAAGTAAGGAATAGTACAAAAACAAAGAGAGTGCTACATATTTTACTAAAAGTAATCGTCGCAGTAGTTATAGCCATCCTACTTTTTATCGCCATCGTGTATACCGTAAACAAAATCAGCAGTCATTCAGAACAAAAAAGAATGGAACAGTACGGTCAGCATGTGTCTGTAGATGGAAAACAGATGAATGTTTTCATTCAAGGTCAAGGCGAAGAAACCGTAGTGCTTCTTCCTGGTTATGGAACAGCGGCACCTGCACTTGATTTTAAGCCACTCATATCAGAGTTAATCCCTTATTATAAAGTCGTCGTGATTGAACCATTTGGTTACGGTTTGAGCGACCAAACCCAGAAGGAGCGCAGTACAGCAAATATCGTAAGTGAAATTCATGAAGCGTTACAAAGTCTCCATATAGATCGTTATATTCTCATGGCTCATTCCATTTCGGGGATCTATAGTCTGGATTATGTGAACCAATATCCGAACGAAGTGAGAGCGTTTATCGGGCTGGATAGCAGTGTTCCCTCGTTGAGAGAACAGAAGATTGATTCGTCAGTGACAGAACCGATTAAATGGTTCCGCAACTTGGGCTTCGCCCGTTTACAATTGAAACTGAGTGCTGACCCTTATGATGGACTGCCCTATGATGAACAAACTAAAGAACAATTGAACATTTTGATACACAAAAACATGTATAATAATACTCAATTAAATGAGGCAGTGAGCATGTATTCCAACTTTAAAGCAGCAGAACAGCTGACTTTTCCTTCCAATTTACCTGTCCTTTTCTTTGTCCAAGCGAATCACCCTGTGACGGACCGATGGATCCCCGAACATGAGAAGCAAATAGAGGAGTCTGTACATGGAGAAATGGTCTTATTGGACGCGGGACATTATTTATATCGTTCCCATCCAAAAGAAATCTCTGGGAAAATAAGGGATTTTATAGGCGGAATAAAATAAACAATTGAATTTTAGACCGTTAATCTGAGTACCGGATTAACGGTTTTTTTGTTATAAAAAAAGGCTGGGATGTCGAGGGACAATATCCTTTTCTTGTATCTAAGGCTATAGCTGAAGCAGAAAGGTCAAAGGATACGCAGGTGGAATCTTATCGTTACTGCTTATCCCAGTTATTATGTGGTTTCAAATTAAAAAAAATTCTTTTGGGGGCTAATCACGTTGTGTGGTTAGCCTTTTCTGTAATTTGACGGAAAGGAGGAAACCTTTATAGTAAACTTGCTGGATGGTAGATTTCAAATATGAAAAATAAGAAAAATACATTACAAGAAATTATGGATTCAGGTCTCACCCTAGTTCAAGAGCGGGGTTATAACGGGTTTAGTTATGCTGACATTGCTGAAGCAATAGGAATTCGAAAAGCGAGCATCCATTATCACTTTCCATCTAAACAAGCTCTGGTGCAGGCTGTTCTGATTCGATACCGTAGAGAGTTCATGGATAAACTTCAACAAATCCATGAACAGCCTATTAGTTGGCGACAGAAATTACAATCTTTTTTTGGACTTTACCGTGAAACACTGGAAAAGAACACTAAGCTTTGTTTATGTTCAATGATGGCTGCTGAGTTGAATTCTTTTCCAGCCGAAATTCGTGACGAATTAAATAATTTTTTTGATGCCAATACGACTTGGATTGAGTATGTACTCAACCAAGGAAAATTAGAAGGTGAACTCACATTTTCCAACGGTGCCTTAGAGCAAGCGAAGACACTAATTGCTTTTGTACAAGGTGCCCAATTAATGTCTAGGACTTCAGGTGAGATAGGTTATTATGATTCGCTCGTCTCAAACTACATGGTGACTTTGACTCCAACCACTCGTTCATTTAATTAATGAATAAATTGTTGATATTACAAGGTTTTGAATCTGTGCAATAACTTTTGGAGGAACCAGTGAATCAAGGGCGACCTAGACTGAAGCAATTGATCATTCAGAATTTTCGGGGAATAGGAAAACGTCCAGTTACAATTGAGCTAGATTATGTTTAACCTGAAAAAATGGTTGGGCACGAAATTCAGCGATGAAAAGCAAGCTGAACTTTCCGTGTATATGCTTCCTAATCTCCCTTACGACAATCGAGATTTTAGCGCACGCACGAAGGCGATCACAAATGCGAAAACCAAGCGGAAGGAAGACACTTCAGCTATAACGCCTATATTACCTGAAATAAGAGCAGAGGGACATCTAAGATGGAATCAGGTGAGCCGGCTGCGAGAAGCTTTCCGTAAGGCGATTGCGGACGTTAGAGAGCATCGATTGCCGCTCCCAATGGAGTTTCAATATGATGAATCTGAATATGTTGGGGAACGCTGGCACTTCATTCTTAGAGACCTGAAAGGTTTTGGGCAGTTCCATGGAGAGAAGAAGGGTTACAGAGAGTTCAAAGATGAAGACTGTGTTCTCAAGTTCGTCAAAGCAGAAAAGCTAGAGGACGGGTCTGAAGACGAGCATAAAGAAAAAGTAGTGAATTACCTCAATCATTGGGGATACGAGATAGAAGATGGTGGGAAGACAACTGCTCCATTTTTGCCTCGAAATCCCGGGCTGTTAATTCAGGGGTTTGAAACCACACGAACTGCCAGGCTAACGAACAAACTTCTGATTAACATCGAACCAATTTATGTGGCATGTATGTTCACTAGATTCGCACTAGACATTATAACATCCTCTGGTGCCAGGATAAATGAACTGATGCAGATAAGTTGCGATAAGGACTGCTGTGTAGTGACGGTTGATAAAAGCGTTAGTCCGCCGAGGAAAAATTACATTTTCCGACTAATTCCTAAAGGAAGAGAAGAGCCGGACAATTATTATATGCCGGAAGAAGCTTTCAAGTTTATGGCGGAAATTCTGAAGATGCTTAAGGAATCCTGTAAATCAAACACTATCCCAGAAGTACAGTATGACGTGGATAGCAGATGGCAGTTTTGCGCAACATTGTTGTCTTCAAAAAAATTCAGATTTCCACTTGAGCCTTACGTAACGTAATGATTTATAATGAACGTAACAGTAGGATGAAATGCAGGCCGACGGCCAAAAAAATCGAACAAAATAAATTCGAAATCGGAGGAGAAACGGACATGAGAAAACTCGTATTGTTCATGCATGTGTCGCTGGACGGGTATGCGTCGGATTCGAACGGAGGACTCGATTGGATTCCGTACAACGAGGAATTAGAGAAATACGCCGAGGAGATCGTAGCCGAAGTCGGAGCTCCCGTTTACGGACGCACGACGTATCGCTTGATGGAGAGCTACTGGCCCACGGTGCTGGACAATCCGAATGCGTCGAGGCATGGTATGGAGCATGCCAAATGGCTGCAGGATGTTAAGAAGATCGTCATTTCCGGCACGATGGACAAGGTGGAATGGAACAATACGATGCTGATCAAGAACAATATCGCAGAGGAAATCAAAGTACTCAAGGAGCAGCCCGGCAAAAATCTCGTTATCTTCGGCAGCCCGGGAGCGGCGAAGACGCTGCTTAAGCTCGGCCTGATCGACGAATTCCTGCTTACAATTTGTCCGGTCGTCCTGGGCGGCGGAAAATCGGTATTCGACGGCGGCGGCGAGAAAATCAGGCTCAAGCTGCTGTCCAGCCGAACGTTCAAGTCGGGCATTATCGCGGCCCGCTATGAGTTGGAGAAATAGCCGTACAAGGTGTTCCGCTAACATTCTACACCAAAGGGCTGCCGCGGACGATCGGCAGCCCAGGGATTAAATCGATTTAATGATATATGTACAAAATACGGGTTTTGTGAAGAAGTCCTAATTAAACCACAAGTTACCGATTACCGATCTACAAAAAAACGGATTCCAGTTGTCATTTCTCTGGATTCCGTTTTTCATAACTGATTTGCTCTGACAAATTTTCGTTATATGTATATCAATTCTCTAAACGAGATTCCCAAATCCGATTAATTCTCTCCAGCTGCCCCAGTGTGTAAGCAATATGGCAAAGGTCATGAACTAATACCCAGACGGAAGTGCGTCCTTCCGGAGGAACCTCTCCCCAGCATAAGACACCCCGGCTTAAATCAATAGGTGCAGGCAATAAATTCGTTTCAGTTAAGCTATCAAACGTTTTTGCCAAGCGGTTTTTTGTATCTTCCAACAGTTTTTCCAGTTCTTTATGATCTCCCTGAACACCGAATTCATTAGCGCGAACTCTATCTGTGGGAATTCCCCCTACGACATCTCCGATCCAATAAGCGGCCGATCCCAGCAAGTGGTATGTCAAGACAAAGGGACTATTTTTCATTTGTTGGGGTGTCCAATTAAGAGCTTCAGGAGGAAGATTTCGAACAATTTTAAATACGTCATCCAAGAGCCCTTCTGCAATTACTTTTAAATCTTTCCCCACTTCAATGCTCATATTTGTTTGTACATTTTCATTTGGCATATGCGTGTCACTCCTCGATTGATGAATTATGAATTACTGAACGGCGTAGTCATAGTTAAAAAGTAAAGGTAACCCGCCGGTGTGAATAAAAATAACCGCATCATACCTGGACAATTGTCCGTTCTGCCCCATATGAACCAAAGCCGCCATGGCTTTGCCTGTGTATACCGGATCCAGGAAAATCCCTTCTGATCGCGCGGTTAGATGGATTGCGCTGCGGCAGGCCTCGGTAATATCTGCGTACCTCGATCCGATAAAGCGATCTTCGATCCACACTTGTCCCTCGTCTATCGTCTGCTCATACCCGGCCAGTTTCAATGTTTCCGTAGCAATTCTGGCCGTTTTTGCTTTTTTGATATCCGTATTCCCGCTTACACTTACACCCAAAATCTCAAAGTTATTCGGAATAATGCTTGAACCCGCGATTAATCCGGCATGTGTCCCGCAAGTTCCCGTCGCGACTGCAATAAGAATACGTTTGGCATCCATCTGCATAGTGCTGATCTGCTGAACCAACTCCTTGACAGCCAAGATATACCCAACTGTCCCGAGCGCATCCGTCCCTCCTTCCGGAATTAGGTACGGGGTTCCGCCCTCGTTAGTTATGGTCTTGGCAATTTGCACCATCGTTTCATTAATTACTTCCAAAGACGGTCGGCCGGCTGGCGGGCTTACGAAGGTAAGTTCCGAATCCATCAGGTGATCCAAGTACAAATTACCGCGGCGTTGATCGTCAGGCTGGCCGCTTAATACCAAATGAGGTTCTAGCCCGAGCTTTCTGGCAGCAGCAGCGGTTAGCTGGGCATGATTGGATTGGACGGCTCCGGTCGTAATAATGTGGGTTGCTCCATTCACGATGGCTTGACCTAATTGAAATTCAAGCTTTCTTGCTTTATTCCCCCCTCCTCCCAGGCCAGTCATGTCTTCCCTTTTGAAAAATAACCGGCAGCCTAATTGCCTAGATAGCTGGTCGGCAGGCTGTAAGGGAGTAGGCCACGATCCTAACATGACACGAGGCAGAGCTGAGATATTATTCATTCCATATTCCCCCTTACTTTCTGAGCTTTTCCTGTTCAACGTAACCCATTATAATTTCCAATAAACTAACCTGTCAATATAATATTAAAGGGTTAGTTAATAGCTTTCCTCTTTTTAATTAACCCTTTATGCATGTATAATGGAGTTAGAAAACACAGCGAAAGGTGATCCGATTCAATGGCTGTTCAAGAAAAATTTCAGTTTCTTTCAGACTCTTTAGCTTTGAATTTGGTTAATACAGAAGAAAATCGTAGAGGAAAAAGACATGATCTGCTTGAGACCGACCAGCAAGTTTATTCTTGGTTTGAACACATGTTCTCCGAGCAGGTCATCCATGCCGAACAATTCTCACCAAACGATCATGTCCATTTTTCACAAGAATCCGTATTTGCTCTTAAAGAGCTTAGAGGTCTTTTGCGAAAGGGATTTCAGGACATCGTAGATGGGCAGCAAGTAGACGAGCATTGGATTCATTCATTGGAGAGATATATCAATCACGCTCCTTTTACCTTTGCGATCAAGGGAAATAAGCTCATACCCATTCCCTGTGGACCGTATGCAAATGCGCTTCTCTCCCTTATCGCTTATGACGCACTGGAGCTGCTGGCAAATGGCAAGCTTGCCACTCTTCATCGATGCTCCAATCCTAAATGTTTATGGATGTTTATGGATGCTACAGGAAAACGTAAGTGGTGCTCTATGAAAATATGTGGAAACCGTATGAAAGCAGCACGCCACAAGGATCGCTCTTAACAACAGAGAAGCGAAAAAAAGAGCCAGCACTTTTTGAGTGATGGCTCTCCTTTGGAATTCCAGAGTTCCTATTCTATTGTCTCTTGGTAAAAACGAGCAATGATCCAAAAATAAAATAGATGGCACCTACGGCAAAGACACTATAAAGAGTCAATGGGATCGTAGCTGGGGCCCATACTTTTATAAATGCCCAAGGCAATCCACCAAGAAAAATTTTCGGAGCCAAAATCATAAATGTCATACTTGCTGCAACGATCAATGTATGTAATACGAACAGCCATAGCCTCTTTCCATTTAACGAAGTCCAATTCCGTTGTTTTTGTGCCAGCTTCCTCATGACTCTTAGCGATAACAACGTGAATGACACGCCGACACAGCCGATGAATATACATATGATCGTCAAGATTTGATCTAACTTTTGGTAGCTATCAATATGGTTATTGGATACGTTCTTTCCCTCCCACAGATCCATCACTCCTTGGCCTATGGAGGTCGTAAAGCTCGTTTTCATATTGGCCAAAATGACTACCCCCAATTGTTCATCGGGCTGCATAATGAAATAAGACGAAAATGTCGGGTTCTCTCCGTCATGAAGTATATATTTTTTATCGTTTTCTTTAAGGATTTCCCATCCGTACGCGTAGCGGGTATTTTCATCGAAAGGCTCTACGGTCTCGTCAGGGATATGTGATTCGTATATTAGCTGTTTGTCAATAGAATGGCTCGGGTCGATTCCTAACTGAAGGTTCATCCATTTCGCTATATCATTCGTATTGCTGATAATATATCCTGCTGGAATATTCCCCCGATAAACCGGCGGAGTGTACATTTGCGCTTTCATAAATCCTATTTTATATCCGGCAGCCATCTCAACGGATTGTACTTGATGCAGCCCAACAAACGAGCCTTTCATTCCGATCGGTTCCAGAATATGCTGCTTCATATAAACATCATAAGGCTTCTTTGTTACAATCTCGATTACAAGTCCTAATACGTCGTAATTGATTGTCGCGTATTCGAAAGAGCTGCCCGGCTTACGATTGAGCTGCTGGCTCTGTAATCTTTTTACGGTTAGCTCAAGGGCATTATCCGCATTACTCTCAGGAATAAGCGCTATTGAATTGAAAGCTATTCCGCTAGTATGATGAAGCAACTGATTTAAAGTAATCGTTTGTGGCGCCCCATTATAAGTTAATTTCAACCATGGTATATACTTCTGGACATCATCGCTACGTTTTAACAAACCCTCTTGTTCCAATTGCAAAATGGCTAAAGCGGTGAAAGCTTTGGTTGTTGAACCTAATTCAAATAAAGTATTGCCAGTCACCGGTTTTTTCAGCTTTACATCGGCGTAACCAAAACCTTTCTGGTATACCGTTTTCCCTTTCTCTACAATAACTACCGAAATCCCTGGAGTTTTACTCATGCTTCTTTGTTCTTCAACAAACTGTTCGATCTTCTGTATTTTTTCATTTGACACAGCGCTAGCTATTATCGGTGAAAAACCGCTAACTGCCATCATAACAACAATCATCAATAGCATGCCAATTTTTACAGATGATTTCATAAACGATTCTCCTTGATCAAATCTATGCTTATCATGTAGCCGCCGCAGACGCTTACAAGGCGGCCCCATGATTCCAGCCCGAAAAATACTTAACGGATCTGAACGCTTTTTTGAGAACCGCTCATCTCTTCCAACAGCCGGTCCAGCATTTGCTCGAAACAAGAAATAAGCCCATCATCCAAAGCGCTATATACCGCCGTACCTTCCCGATCAGCGGATACAAAGTCCGGATGATATGGAATGCTGCCAAGTAAAGTCACTCGTTCATCCTCGGAAAAAGACACGTCGGTGCTGCTTAGTCCCTCCATCCATTTATTTTGAATCAAATAAAATTGTTCGATGCCAATATCCTTCGCCAAGCGAATGACGGATTTTGCCGTCTCCAGACTTCGGCTTCCCGGCTCGATTACGAGGATCAGCGCATCCACGTTTTTGGCGGTCGAACGCCCAAGATGCTCCAGTCCCGCTTCAAAATCGATAATTACCGCATCGTTTTCCTCGGTCACCAGGTAATTGAGCAGGGTTTTCAGCAGTGTGCTCTGCGGACAGGCGCAGCCGGCGCCGCCCTTGGATGCTCCGCCCATTTGCAGCAGCCTGATGCCGTCTTTGCTCACTACATAATCCTCTGGAATATCGTCGACCTTCGGGTTCAGCGAGAACCAGCTGCCGCTAACGCCCGGCTCGCCTCCGGTCTTCTTCTTGATTAAATCCCGGTCATCAGCGATGGTGCGGATTTCCGATAATTCCTCCCTGTTGAAGCCTAACGCCATCCCCAAATTGGCATCCTGATCCGCGTCAATGGCCAGCACACGGTGCCCTTTTTTCCTAAGCAAATGAGAGAACATCGCGGCCACCGTAGTTTTTCCCACGCCGCCTTTGCCCGAAATTGCGATTTTTAAGGCCTGTGTCATTCTCCTTCCCCTCCCTTATCTTTCAAATCCCTAACGCTTTGCGTTTCATATCAATCCGTTCAAGTAAGATGGCGGCCGCTTTCACAGGGTCACTTTCGACGATTAGTTTCCCTCCGAACAGCCCATCCATCGTAATGCCTTGATCCTCGCGGCTTCCGGTGAGCGTCCGGGTGACCAGATTCGAACCAGACACCTGCGGGTCTACGCCGACATGAACGTCTACACCATGTGCAATAAAATAAGTACCGATCGTAAGCGCCTTTGGGCTATGCGTTTCCGGACAACTGCCAACCGCTGGAAGGCTGGAGACCGGAACATCCAGTTCATCCGCAATCGCCGACAACAAATCCAGCGGTCTGGAATTATCCACGCAGCTGCCCATGTGAAGAGCCGGCGGCAGTGCGGTCAAGCCCGCATGCTGTCCGAGCTGCCGTAGTAAAGCCTTCAAGCTGTCGCCGCACGCTTCAAGCCCGCTTTCATTCATCAGCCCGTATTTTGCCAGCGAATGCGCGGCGCAGCCAGTGGTCACAACGAGCACATTGTTTTTGAGCAGCTCTCTTGCCACGGTGACGTTGCCTATATCTTGCGGCTCCCGCGGGTTGGTACACCCGATTACTGCCGCAACGCCGCGGATAGTCCCGTCTTTGATCGCGTCGATCAGCGGCTGTAAAGGCTTGTCCGCATTGATTTTTGCGGTCACTTCACAAATTTGTTCAACGGAAAATCCGGCATGGGCCTCCACCGCACCGGTCGGGATAACGACTTTGGCCCGGTCCCGTTTTGCAAAATTACGGATTGCTCGCTCCACGATCTCCCTGGCCGCCTCATCCGCGTATTCCGGTTCAAAGTTCACATGCGTCGCACCGGGAATTTTGACATGCGGAATCGTTGTGATGATTTCGGTATGATAACATTCCGCCACCTGCTGGATTCCCGGCATAATACACTGGATATCGACAACCATCGCCTCGAGTGCGCCAGTTACGATAACCAGCTCCTGAGAAGAGAAACTGGAAGCGGCATGCACCCCCTGGCGCATTAACAGCTCATTGCCCGTGCAGCAGACACCGACAATATTGATCCCTTCCGCACCGACGGTCAGGGCGTTACGCTCAAGTATTCGCGCCCACTCCACGATTTTCTCCGACAGCAGCGGAATATGGCCATGCACCGCGATATTGATCTGCTTCTCATCGAGCACCGCAAGCGAGTAATTGAATTTGACCGCTTTCGGCGTCCCGAACAGAATATCCTGCAGATCGGAGGACAAATGCAGTCCGCTGTAGCCGTCGACCAGCCCCATTGTAACCGAGCCCAACAGCAGGTTGAGCGGATCGGCGTCGCCGCCCATGGCGTTTCTCGTAACCGCTTTTGCGATTTCAAGGTGGGCATTCACGGGGGTGATGCCAAGCTTATCCCAGATTTCGCGTGATTTTTGATGACCCCGATACGTAATCCAGTTCATTACACCCTCATGCTTTTGAAAATCCTCAAGCGCCGCAAGCGCCACAGCTTTTGCGACTTCGTTAATGGATTTCCCTTCCGTCTCCAGGTTCAAGCCTTTCGCGACCCGCATCAATTTGCCGACATCCCGAATCACATATGGAGCCTTCCCTTCCGCCGTCTTCAGCAAAGCCTCCGCGACTTCCCGTCCATGCTCGGCATGGCCCGCCGCTCCCTGAATCATCGTGTTCAGGAGACTTCGCGCGACTAATGTATCCGCATCCGCACCGCAAACTCCGCGCCTCGGCCCGCTTCCGTTCGGGACAATCCGGCAGGGACCTTCCAAGCAGGAACGGCAGCAGAGGCCGGCCGACCCGAACGGACACCTCGCCGCCATCTGATCGGCACGATCAAAAGCCGTTTCGATCCCTCTGCTTCTTGCAACCGCCAGCATTTGCTGAACCTGCGTATCCTTGGAGACCTCTTCCGGTTCTCTTAACTTAGCCACCTTATCCATCCTCTCTCTTTTGAACGAATTCCAAATAATAGCATCCTAATCTATTGGAATTGTATCACCGGATAGTGTGGCTGTCGATTCTATTTGGTCACAGCGGTCATTTCTATGACTTATGAGTCCCCCCCTTTTGCTATAAATCGCAAGTAAATATAAGAGATGATCATACCGCCATATAAAGCCATCCCTATAAGGGCCCGGATATTTTCAGAGAAACCGTGAAGTACATGTATGCTTGAGACCAGTAGGACAATCATCATTGCTCCTATCACGATAACTGAATCTGCGAGCAGTTTAGAATAGTTTATCTTTTTCAGAACAGGCAATAACGACTTTAAATTCCAACCTACGGCTATAATCTCTAATACGAGGATGCCAACCGAAGCTCCCAAGTAATTGAATCCGGGGATCGCTACGAGAAAATAGTGAAGTGTAACCGCAATACCTATCCCGCTAACAAGGCCAAAGAGCGGTGCCGTCTTACGGTCCTGTGCCCAAAGTATGCTCGTACTGATTTCCCGCAAACCTACAAGCAGAGGAATGATAGACAGATATTTAATCGGCTCGGCCGCTTCGGCTGATCCAAAAAGGATGCAAGAAACTTCCGTATTATATACGAAAAGGAACAAGCTGGATGAGCAGCCCCAGACCCAACCCGCTTCCAAAGCCAGTCTGGTTCGCCGATTAAACAGGTCATATTTTCGCTCCCGCCAGTCTGTTACCAGCTTCATGGTTAATGTGTGAGACAGGGCCGCAGTAGCAATGGTTGGCATATAGACAATAAGTACCGCCATACCTGTTAGGACGCCAAACATAGATGTCGCCTGCGCAGTGGAATATCCCGCAACCTGCAATCTGCCGGGGATAATAATAGCATCCAGAACATCCGATAGCGGAGTGAGCAGCCGTGTAAGGGATATAATAAAAGAACTGTGAAAAAACCACTTGAGGTCTGTTCTAAAAAGGGTATATTTTTGAGTGCTCGAGATACTACTCTGCTGATTGCTATAATAAAAAAAATATAGAATCAATACGAAAAAAGCAGATAATGCGCCGAATAGCGTACCTAACATACTTTTTCCCGCCGCAAAAGCCGGGCCATTAGGTAAAAGAAGAAAAACAAGCGCCAGCATGAACAGAACTCGAACCGCCTGTTCAATAAGTTCAGAGACGGCGATGACATTGTAGCGTTCCATGCCTTGCAAATAGCCCCTGAGTAAACTTAACAAAGGAACTGCGAAGAGCGCCGGCGCCAAACAACGGATGAAATAATACAGCTCCGGATTGCCCAAAAGCTGCGATATGCCACCGGAAAAATAAAAGGAGAGCATGCTAATACTCCCCCCCATAAGGACTAAATAAATAGAAATATTTTTAAACCAAACCCAGCTATGTTGGGGATGCCTCGCCGTATATAAGGCCAGTGCAGTCGGCAAGCCCCCAGTAATCACCATTAAAGCTAAACCATAATAGGAATAGGCGATCTGATACAGACCAATTCCCTCTGCGCCGATGAGCCTTGTTAGGGAAATCCTTCCAATTAGACCGATGGCTTTTACCATCACTATAGTACTTACCCGAAATGTCGTTTGCTTTATGAACAGGGAGGACCTCATTCATTCACCTCAATCATGTACGACTCGTCCTTACCATCTTATGACGGCAGACGATGCGGTATGTTATGATCAAGGCTTATGCGTCCGAGATTTTAATCGTTGATATGGATCAGAATGTATTTTGTTTTTTTATCCCAACCCAAATCAAACGGCGCCCTAAAGCGGTCTGCAGTATGAGAGTTCACAAGCGGATAGCCATTGTCGTCAAACCCCGTTACAATCGAAAAGTGATCGACGTCATTATTAATAACGTGGGCAATTAGATCCCCTGGGAACAGTTTGGCAAAAGCACCATCCGGATTTTGGCGGGTAAACTTTACAAGATCTGAAAATCCCCCTTGCGCAATAACCCTGCCGTATCCGGAGTGAACAATAAAGTTCTTGAATGAATCTGTCTGTACCCAAGTGCTGTTGCCTCCTGATGAATAATAATACCGCCAAGGGCCTGACATCTTAAGCGCCCCGCCTTCCTCCTGATCGCCAACGACTTGAGAAGCAAAATTCGTACAGTCCCCACCCTTGCCGTTATAATTTAAATATTTTGGATTGTAACGCCCTTTATTTCCGGCCCCCCAGGCTGAGCCCGCATATTTATTCGCATAAGCCACTGCTTTCTGCCGCTTATATTTTTTTCCGTCCTGGATTTCCTCTTTCTTGGCAGGAAAAGCCTCCGTTTCTTCTGGGGTTCCCGGTATATGCTTTGGATTTTCGTTCAGCGGATCTAAGTACCACTCTTTTAAAACGATCCATTCCCCTTTATTTTTTTTCAAAGTAAGGGTATGCCATGTTCCCAGACCGAACCATTGCGTTGGCAAAATTTTATTTGCGTACATATAACTTAGTTTTTGGGAATGGGTGAGCGTAACTTGGGCAGTATCCCCTTCGATTCGGATTCGTGTAATCCGGATTCGGCTTTGGGAATCCACAAAGTGAATGCCTCTATGCTCTCCCCATGCATGAAGATATGTATTTCTGTTAGCTTCAACCCGGTAAGCATGACGGCTTGAACCGTATTTCTGATCATAATACTTCTCAAGCCCGGATGGCATGTTCGTTACAAATTCAGATCGGGCAGCAAATAACTGAGTTAGAAATTCCCTTACCTCTGTCTCCGAATTCTCAGCACCCGATACAGGTTCAGCTCCAAACAACAGCAGAAAAATCGCTATAACTAAGCACATGTGCAGCGTTCTTTGCATATGTCTCCCCCCACCGTAACAATTATTTTATCAATCGCGTGTAAACGACTAATCTTTTTTCATGCTCTTTCTTTTTCCGGTTGTACTTACCTGTGCAAGTAATTAAATTTAATTGGCTTTGATTCGTATCCCCGAAGATTTTCTCCAAAGGGGCCTTAGCTGTCGGATAGGATTCCACTGCTACAACTCTGAATACAAGATAATTTCCTACCTCATCTGAAAGAAGCACAGGGTCTTCGGGTTTTAGCTTTTTAAGCGGGTAAAAAATAGCCGGCCCTTTATAATTGTCCACATGCCCAGCTATAATCGCGTTTCCCGGTTGTCCAGGCAGTACACCTTCTATAAATACCCCTGCCACTTCACTGGACTTAGGAACTTCCAACTGCCCATTCTTTAGCAGCCCGACAGGTTTGACCGGGGCCATTAGCCCAATAGATGGAATCCATAAGCGGTTCGGAATGATGGCAATTGGCTTTTTTTCCAGTTTCGTTTCCGTTTTCGAAGAAATTATTTTTGAAGAAGGTGCTGGCCGATCACTCTTCGTTTCGATTGTTTCTGTCCTTTGACATCCTGACGTCAATAATAAGACAAGAACAAGAAGCAAGAGCGTAGAGGTTTTTATTCTTTTCATAGCCATCTTCCTTTTTTAGATCGGAAAGAGGAAATACAGGGTTTCCTCTTTCCGTTAGCTTGATGCTTACTCGCTTACTCCGCCATAACCTGATTTTGGCAAGGCTTTAGGCTTAATGCTTTTAGCGTGCAGCTTGTGTGCTTTGCCTTTCTCTTTTGCGTGCAGTTTATGTGCCTTCATTTTGTGGTGTTCTTTTGCATGCAATTTGTGTTCTTTAGCATGAAGCTTGTGTTCTTTTACATGAATTTTGTGCTCAATTTTCTTCGTTCCCACCGGTTCGGTCGATGCAAATGCCGTTGCTGCCGAAGCTGTAAGGAACAAGCAAGTGGATAAAGCAATTACAGCTGCCTTTTTCATGTCATACTCCTCCTCAATAAATGTTTTTCCCTTGCTTAATATCTCCGGCAGAGCTTAAGTTATTAATGGAATCCTTTCCCAATCCTTTATTAAGATGATGAGATATAGTAAGGTAAATAAAGTAACCCATAATTTGGATTTAATTAACATGCTGAAATAATCATGAAATCATTCTATTATTAAGGAGCGAATACCGATGATGAACATTTTAATGGTTAATTTTCCTGCCGAGGGACATGTAAACCCTACTCTGGGTATTGTAAAAGCATTTGCGGATCGGGGGGATCACGTCCACTATATTACCACTGAAAAATTTAAGGAACGGCTTGAAGGAGTTGGCGCGATCGTACATCTTCATACTGATCTACTTAGAAAAGCATCCATAAATCCTTTTACTTCATCGGGAATGAACGCATTTATAAATATCCATATTCAAACAGCATTGGATATACTTGAAATTACTAAGCGGTTATCGGAAACCATTAACTTTGACTTTGTTTTTTATGATAAATTTTGTGCAGGGGAGTTAGTGAGGGATTTTTTAAATATTCCAAGTGTCTCTTCATCCGCATCATTCTTAATGCCTGAGAAAGAATTCATAAATATTCTCGGCCCTGATTCATTCCAGCCTGACGAGAATGCGGAAAGATTACTTGGTCAAATGAAGGAAAAATTCGCTGTTTTACCCAAGAACATGCTTCAATTCATGAATAACACGGGTGATTTAAATATTGTTTACACAAGCCGATATTTCCAGCCTGACAATGAGCTTTTTGGGGAAAATTATATTTTTATTGGTCCGAGCTTTCCGCAAAGGAAGACAATCAATCACTTCCCTCTTGATTTATTAAAAGATAAAAAAGTGCTTTATATTTCTATGGGAACCGTTTTGGATCATGTGGAACAATTCTTCAATACTTGTATTGATGCTTTTTCTGATTTTGAGGGGAAAGTTGTGATCGCAGCCGGAGAGAAAGCTGATTTTACTAAAATCAAGCAAGCACCTGAAAACTTTATTATTTCTCCATATGTGCCTCAATTAGAAGTGTTAAACGTATCTGACGTTATTGTTACGCACGGTGGAATGAACAGTGTTAATGAAGCTATTCATTACAATGTACCTTTAGTTGTGATCCCCCATGACAAGGACCAACCCATGGTGGC
This sequence comes from Paenibacillus durus ATCC 35681, assembly GCF_000993825.1. NCBI lineage: Bacteria > Bacillati > Bacillota > Bacilli > Caryophanales > Paenibacillaceae > Paenibacillus > Paenibacillus durus. Next base: position 2,079,662 of record NZ_CP011114.1, on the reverse strand, counting down.
GCAGCGATTGACTGAGCTTGGAGCGGGTTACAGGTTATCAAAAGATAATATTGACGCGCACTCTTTAAGAAAAGCCGTAAACGAGGTCCTTACGAATAGCGAGTATAAAGAGGCGATATCACAAATCAATGATAGTTTCCATATGTCCGGCGGACCGGAAAAAGCCATTGGCGTGATTGATTCTTTTTTGAAAAAAGCCTGAAGAGGGGTGTTCCTTGATGACAAATAGCAGAATGAATCCTAAGGTTGATGAATTTTTAAGTAAAGCCGAAAAGTGGCAGGAAGAATTTGAGAAATTGAGAATGATCATTCTTGACTGTCAGCTGACCGAAGAGTTGAAGTGGGGTGTTCCCTGTTACACGTTTCAGAACAAAAACATCGTTTTGATACATGGATTTAAAGAATACTGTGCGCTGCTGTTTATGAAAGGGGCCTTGTTAAAGGATGCCCATGGTATTCTTATCCAACAAACGGAGAATGTACAGGCGGCGCGGCAGATTCGGTTCACCAGTGTTCAAGAAATCGTTGCAATGGAACCCATCTTGAAAGCCTATATTGATGAAGCCATTGAAGTTGAAAAAGCCGGTTTGGAAGTAAATTTTAAAAAGAATACAGAATACACAATTCCTGAAGAATTTCAAAATAAACTCGATGAAATCCCTGCATTGAAAACTGCTTTTGAAGCCTTGACGCCCGGACGGCAAAGAGCATACCTTCTTTATTTTTCCGAACCCAAACAATCCAAAACTCGAGAGTCAAGGGTTGAAAAATATATGCAGCAAATTCTGGGTGGAAAGGGATTAAATGATTAGGTCTATTCTCACTAATCGATGGAGCTTTGTCCTAGCGGATTACGCCCCTTTACAGGGGCATAATCTCGATAATGGATAGCGGGTTCTCTTGGGCCAGCAGCGATAGGCCGCTCTGGTCGAAGTGTTCATCCGCCAGAACGCATACCGCCTTTCGATATTCCCCGCCGGACATCAGCCATTCCAGCAGCGACAACGCTTGGGAGAAGGCCTGGCTTCCGGAATGACCGAGCGCCAGGGGCAGCACGTCAAGCAGATTAAGCTCTCTTCTTATTTTGGCACAAACATGCTCTGCGTGGGGGGTATTCGCGTGATGGCAAAGCACCAGTATATCCATGTCCGTCAGCCATTGCCGATTCGCTTCCATTTGAGCTATGGCTATGTCTATCAATGACTGATTTTCACCGTCCGCTCTTGTGCCTGAATAGAGAACATTAAACGTTAATTCCGTCTTCACCGTAATTATTGCCACCCTCATTCTGTTACTCATATTTGTGCAAGGAACAGCCGTAATAACCTCCGAAGCCTACGGTCACCGTCAAATAGAAGTCGCCTTTGTTCAACGCACCGTTCCTGATCGCATCATTCACGTTGAGCAGAATGTCCGTATTATGAAGATGCCCCGCATCTTTAAGCGTTGAGGCGTAAAATTTATCCAATGGACAGCCGATCGCCCGGGCAAGAGTACTCCAGGTGCGTAGTCCCAGGTTCGAGCAAAAAATAAGGCGGATCTCATTCATACTCATTCCCGCTTCCCGCAGCACCTGCTTCACAACCTGACGAACGGCCAAGTAAAAGGTTGAAAAGTACATTTTAACTCGTTCGGGACAATCATCATATACCAAACCGTCTACTTTGAGCTCGGTAGATAGAGTCTGCTGGCCTTCGGCCGCAGACCTTTGGTATAGAGCAGCACTGGCCGCATCCCCATAGAGCATATAGGTATCGCTGCGGTGCTGCGAAATGTTCGCTTTATCCGCCGCAACAAACAATACAGCGTCGCCGCTGCGGCCTTCACCGGCGAAATAAGCCTTCGTTAAATAAAGCGACAAATGAATGGTAGAGCAGCCGTATTCCTCCAGCTGAATGACCGGCGTTGTATCATAGTCAAACTCGCGCAGCAGCCTGGAGAACAAGCTCTGCGCCTCTACTCCGGCGCTCGTGACACACGCTAAGAAAATAGCCGAAAGCCGTATTCCATCCCGCCTTGCCCGGCTTAAAACCGGAGCGCATGCTTCATAAATCATTTGCTCCAGACTTTCATTCCGCTCGATGGGGACATACTCAAAGCCGCTGTCTCTGTATTCCGCTGCGCTTAAACGGAACGAAACGCCGTCTTCGTTTATTTCCTGGATGACCTGATCGACAGAAGCCCGGAATGAAGGAATATATACACTGGTATCCGTAATGGTCAAATAGGGAGCCGTCATCGCTTCACGCCTTCTTCGCCAGGTGCAGAATTTTGTACCTGCGCTTTCCCGTACGCATATCATCGTAAATCGGCGTTCCGGGAACGCCCATCGTTTCCCATACGGCGTTCTCCTTGCCGAGAGTATCGCCTAGCGCCGCGAGACGGCTGCCTCTGGCCAAATCGCTTGCCAGCAGAACCTGCTCGGAGATATCGCGGGATAGCGACACTTCAAAGCCCAGCTCAAGCAAATACCGTTCGCCTTCCTCGAACTTTAGCGCATCCAGATCATCCGCATATACGAATACGCCTCCCGCCTTCAGCACGCGGAATACCTCATCATAGAAACGGTTGATCCGGGGATAAAGATCCGAGGATTCGATATTCAGCACTATATCGCAGCTCGCATCAGGGATGGGCAGCTCCTCCGCGTCGCCGACGCAGAACGAAGCCTGTTCATACCGGTTGCTTGCCAGACAGAAAGCGATATTCGCTTCCGTTAAATCAAGTCCCGCAACGGTGCGCGGCCCATAGCTTTTGCAGAGTGCCCGTACGTTGCCGCCTCTGCCGCAGGCGATCTCCAGCACGTCCTTCCCCTGCACATCGACTCCGTTCAGGATCTCCTGCAGAAGCCGCAGCGATTGATGATTGACTCCTCTCGGCAGGCTTGCCCCGCCGTTCTCATCGCCAGGCTCGGCATACCCCCAATTGATAAATGTGGAGAAGCGCGACACCCCGTTATCCTCCAAGGCCCGGTTAAACGACGTAAACATCTCCTTAACCGCCGCCTTCTGCTCCTTTTGCTCCATCGTTTCCTGAGCGCTGCTCTCAGGCAGCAGGTGTGGAATGGAACCGCCCTGCACGGGGTAGCTTGCCCCGCATGACGTACAGTCGAATGAGGACTCCCTTTTCTTCAGTGTTTGCTTGCACCTCGGACATGCCCAGTTCATGCCAGTGATTGGCCGAGCACTGCTCACCGCTTCCCCCTCCTTAGGCATGGCTTGCCGCACCTTCGATGCCGGAAGCATCTTTCACGAGATGGATGATTTTAAACACCCTGCTGCCTGTGACCATATCCTTGTGATTTTGCGTGCCGGGCGCCTCCAGCCATTCCATAACCCGTTCATCGCCTTCAAAGGAGCCTTCAAGCGCCTGCCGGCGGCTGCCCAGCGACTCGTCTCCCGATTGCAATACATTGCCGGTAATGTCCCGGATAAATGCGGTGCGGAAGCCAAGTCTTTGCCACTGCGCTTCATAGCGCGGCAGGTCGGAAGCGCTCATAATATCCGCATACATGAACGTCCCGCCGGGCTTTAATACACGATAGGTCTCTTCAAAAAACAGCTCGATATGCGGGTACAAATGCGAGGACTCGACGTTCAGCACATAGTCGCAGCTTTCTGTACGAACAGGCAGCTGCTCTGCGTCGCCGATACAATAGTAGGCTTGTTTATACCGGTTGTTTCCCTGGCAAAAATAAATATTGGACGGGGTCAGATCAATGCCGACTACGCTGCCGGCCCCATAGCTTTTGCACAGCTCGTTCACATTGCCTCCCCGTCCGCAGCCGATTTCGAGAAGATCCCTTCCTGAAACATCCAGCCCGCCAATGATTTCGCGGAGCAGACGGATACTGCTTTGATTAATACCCAGAGGCCCGCCCGATGGTCCGTTCTCGTCAGCGGCATACCCCCAGTTGATAAAGGTGGAAAATCTGGACAGCCGTTTCTCATCAAGCGACCGGTTAATCGAATCGAACATGCCGATGATCTCTTCCTTCCGCGCCACGCCCTCCGCAAGCTCTTCCGCAGCGGGGCGGTCGATTAACATGCTCGCTACTCCATTTTCCTGTGCGTATTCGAGGCCGCAAGTCCTGCAGATCAATCGTCCTTCCGCTTCATGCAGAGCATTCTTGCACTCGGTGCATACCAGGGTGATGCCTGACAATGGCCAAGTTGTGTTCATATTTACATCTCCTCGTCGTTTTAGCCGCTTGCGCTGCTATAATTTTTGATCGCCTTTCTCCAAATCAAACGGACGCACACCAACAGAAGGATCGGGACGATCGCGCCCCACAGCATAAGACCGCCGTCCAGCCTCTCCATGACGCTAAGCGGAGCAAAATTTGTAATCACCAGAAAAGGCAGCACGTAAACGCCGATTCTCTGAATCAGCCGCGGGTATATCGGCATAGGCATGTTGTTGGCGTCCCAAATCGCATAAAATATGCCCGCAAGCCCCCCGGTGTTAACGAACCAAAAGGACAGAATGGCCGGAATGATCATCAGGCAGTAAGTAATGACCAAAGCGGACAGAAGATACAGGGCAAACAAGAACAGATGGTACGCGGTAACGGGAATGCCGAGCGCGCTCCAGCCTATGGAAACCATCGTGATGCCTGCGGCGAGATTGGGAATCGGCATGCCCAAATCGATATAACGGAGCGAGACCATAAACTGCAGGGAGATTGGCTTCACCATGAGCAGATCCAGCTCCCCCGTTCTCACATAATCCGAAATACGGACGAAGTTGGTGAAGAACAGGCCGGAATAAAGACCCGTCATCATCGTATACGTACCCACGAACATCAAAATCCCGTCTGGCGGTATATCGCCGATATGCAAATCGCTCTTATATACGACGACGACATACAGCAGCTTGGACAGCAGATAGGCGATTTCAACCGCAATGCCGAGTATAAAATTCGTGCGGTATTCCATTTGCGCGATGAAGCAGTTTTTAATGAACTGTAAATAAATGATGCCATAGGTTTTGAGCGTGCCGAGCCGCGTTTTCAAGCGTTAGCCCCCTAAACCGAGATACTTTTTAAAGCCGATCCGCCACACCAGCTTCGAAACGAGGAACATGACGCCGATCCAAAAAAATTGCATCAGCAGTCCTTCCGTGATCTCACTCAGTATCAGCTTCCCATTGATCACATTGGACGGAAAATAAATCGTGTACTTAAACGGAAGATAGTTCAGAAGATGACTCACCGCCTGGCCGAACACCTCAATCGGAAACACGCCACCGCTCAAAATGATGACAAGCAGTCCGGTCATTTCGAAGAAATAAGAGATTTCGGACAGCCAGAAGGCGATTGCCGCAATCGTGTATGAAATGAGAAAGTTCAAAATCAGCGACAAGGCCATCGCCGCCACAAAGCACGCTATGTTCACAAGCGGGATATGGATGCCGTACCGCCCGCCAAAATAAAAGATGACCACAAACAAAACAGCCAGCATAACCGTGAAAAAGAACAGCTTTTGCCCAAGCAAAGTAAATAGCTTCAGCCCGAAGTAGCTGGCCGGCTGCACCAGATATTTATTCAGGGCCCCGTCCTTGATGTCCGATGCGATGACATGATCCATATTGGTTGTCACGATTTTGGTTACAATTGCCGCCACAATGGTATACAGAATCATTTCTCCGTACGTATAGCCGAAAAATTGCCCTGAGCCGGACCGCCCGTAGACGGCCGTCCAAATATAGTACTGGATCATGATCGGGAAGAACGCGCTGATCAGGGAAAGGGCAAAGTCAAGACGATATTCCATCGAAGCCTGAACGCCCAGCTTAAAGACGCGTATATACTTCGGATAAATGCTCATACGGGCTGCGTCCTGTTATAAAGAGAGACGATCACTTCCTCGATGGGCCTCTCTTCAATCGTAATATCCTCGATCGGGAACAGGCTCAGCAGCTCTCTTGAAATCGGGTTAATCAGTTCCTTGGCGATTTCCAGCGTTGCCGCAAATTCGTCCGTCTGACGAACGGCCCCGAACGGCTCAAGCCTGAACGCTTCCACGGATTGGCTGAATTTCAGCTTGACAATCTTGATTTCATTCACTGTACTGTGCACCTGATTCAAGCTGCCGTCGAAGACGAGCCGGCCGTCGTTGATAATCAGCGTTCTTTTGCACAAGTCCTCAACATCCTTCATATAGTGGCTCGTCAAAATAATCGTTGTCTTGTAATGTTCGTTGTAGTGCGCCAAGAACTCCCTGACTCTCTTCTGTGTGACGACATCTAGCCCGATGGTAGGCTCATCCAGAAATAGCAGCTCGGGCTTATGGATAAGCGCGGCGATCAGCTCCATCTTCATGCGCTCGCCCAGCGACAGCCGCCGGACCTGGACATTCAGCACATGCTTCACATCCAGAAGTTCGACCAGCTCATCCAGCGTCCGCTTGTAGGTCTGCTCCTCGACCTGATAGATGTACCGGTTCAGCAGAATCGATTCCGCCGCGGGCAGGTCCGGCCACAGCTGGCTTTTCTGGCCCATGACGATCGCGAAACGCTTCTTGAACTCTTTTTTCCGCTCATAAGGCTTGAACCCCAGCACGGAAAGGCTGCCGCCAGTCGGATGCAGGATGCCGGAGAGCATCTTTAACGTCGTTGTTTTGCCCGCACCGTTCGGTCCGAGAAAGGCGACCATTTCGCCCTTGCCGATGGAGAAGGTGATGTCCTTTACCGCTTGCTTGGTTAAGGTTTTGCGGTGGATCAGATTTTTGAGGGAGTTTATCACTCCGACTTCCTTCGTATAATAGGTAAAGCTCTTGGCTAATTGCTCAACCTTGATCGCTTCTTCCAAGTAGCATCAACACCCTGCTCTTATATGTTGGAATTACCGTCCGTAATGATACAGCAGGCCGCAGCGGGAACAGACCGGCATCAACCCGCAGGACAGCAGCTCACGGTGCTTGCCGTAATTCTCCCCGTGCCACACCTCTTCGGCGGATGCTTCGCTGATGTTGCCGACGGCAAGCTCCGGAAAGAATTTGCACGGCGTTACGTTCCCGCTGGGCAGCACATCCATCCGGGTGGAGATGGCCAGGCACTCTTTCCGCTTCATCCCCGTCATCTGGACCCCGCTCACGAAATCACCGATTTCGTCAAGCTCCAGCGCAGGCATGAACCGGATGCGGCTGCTCCACGTATGCTCCGAGATCCGGCGAACCTCCTCCTTCAGCTGCTCTACGTTCTCCGGTGAGATGCGGTAGGTGAAGGAATGCCAGCTGCAGCTTCCGGGCTCGGCCGGGTTCAGCCAGCTGAGCTCCTTTCTGTACAAATCATCCATGTCTGCCGCGGACTCAGCGGAAATATACCAGGGATAGACGAAATAGACGGAGTCGACGCCGATCTCCTGAAAATGCTGCATAAAAGAAAACAGCTTCGGAATCATGGCATCGTTCACCGTCAGGCTGATCGAGACCTTGCCTTTGAAAATGCCCTTTCTTTGAAGCTCCAGTAGCAGCTCTACCGCCTGGATAACCTTTTGATAGGTCCCTTTGCCCCTGATCGCATCGTTCTCCGCTTCGAAGCCTTCCAGGCTGGCCAGAACGACCAGCCCTTCGCCCATCTTGAGCAGCGATTCCAGATGCTGCTCCAGCAAGACCGCGTTCGTACAAACCGTAACAGTCCGCTGATCCTGTTCGAGCAGCTCGGCCAGCTGCGAAAATTGGCTGTAATAGAGCGGCTCGCCGCCCCACAGGTACACCTTCGATTTCTTTTCCCGGGTAAATGCCAGCACCTTCTCTACAAGCGCGATATCAATTTCCTTCTTCTGATCCTCCTTGGTCATCTCCCGGTGGAAGCCGTCTTCATTCCATTCATAGCAATGCTTGCAGCGCAAATTACAGCCATTATTCAGCTTGATCCCGATATCCTCCGGGACGTCCATCGCATATCGGCTGTCCGCTCTTCGCAAGCGGCTTGCCCGCGACATGTTCATAATCGTTCGTTTCAGATCGTTGAACACCTGCTCATCGAATTTCCGCGTTGTTTTGGGCTGCATCAAGAATCCCTCCATAATCCATTGATTGATTTCGTGCTCGTATCAGATTCTCATGCATGGAAATGAGCGTATCCATGGAATAACGCTGGGCCTTCCAATCCTCATACCAGATTCCGAAGCCCTGCTTAATCCAGTAGGCGGCATTAGCCGCCTCATGCCTGCCGAACGGCTCCAGAAAAACGAAAGGCGTCGCCGCGGCCAAGGACTCCATCAAGGAATAACCGCCCGGCTTGCTGATGATCGCGGCGGAGTTCCGGATGACCTCGAACAGCGGAGGATATGGCTGCTCATTCCGGTAAACCGGCGCCTGGCCCAGCTCGATCCGCGCAAGCGGCGGAAACTGCATCCGGCCGTATTCGTCCTTTATCCAGGGGCTCCACTCAGGATCATTCATGTAATATTGAATTTGCTCATGAGGCTTAATATCTTCTTCGTAATAGGCCAGCACATTAAGGCGTTTCCCCGCCTCAAGCAGTTCCTGAACGGCTGACGGGTAAGTTCCGATTCCCCAGCCTCCTCCGTGCGCAATATAACGTTCTTCCCTCATCCGCAGCGGTATGGGAGCCTCATCGGAAATAGCGATCCGGTAGGACATGCTTTTGCCAATTGGGTCATAAAACCAAATATGATTGTATGAAACGCCTATGTTCTCATATACCAGATAAGAAGGGGAGTGAACGGCATCCAGATGGAGACAATCCACCTCCAGCCGCGTACTCCCGATATAACGTTGATACTGCTCTATAATCGGGAGCCAGAAGCCGGTTGCGGTGATCAATCGGGTTCTGCCCTCCCGGCTCCAAACTTCAAAGAGCTGCCGCAGCTTGACGGAATCAAGGCAGCTGGAAATATCGCGGGCCAGCTCGGCCCCTTTTTTGGCTACGGCGAAGCTTTGATGAAAGGCTTTTTTGTACACCGGCACTTTCTGCTTAATGTGATCCAGGTAGAGATCCTCCAGCACGTACACTTCCGCCGGGATGCCTCTGCCGCTTAATTGGCGGCCGAGCTGCATGATCGGCACATAAACGCCCAACGAGTTGCCGGACCCAAGCAGGGTGATTGGTCTTCTCCCGCTAGCTATACCATTTCCCTCCTTTCGACTCGAAGCTGAGCCTCATTCGCTCCAAATATCGTTCCCGCTCCGGCAAATGATCGGCGATAACGGTCATGTAGAGCCTGCCTTTACCTAAGCCGCCTCCTTCAGGGCGCACCGTTCCGGCTTCGCCTGCGCCAGCGAACAATGTGGCGGAAGACAGCGGCAGAATGCCGTTACCTTGCCGGTTCGGATACAGAATGTCATGCCGCTTCAGCTCGTCAAGCCACCATTCATAATCGAACCGTTCCTTGAAGCCGACCGACCGGAAGGTGAAGAAGCCTTTTTTTCCGTAAGTCTCAAGCACTTGATCCAAACGGTGATTAATGAATCCCATCGACTTCCGGGCGTTAATCTCGACAATCGGCACCAGCGTTCCGTCTTTCAGCATCATAGAGTCGATGCACACCGGTCCAAAGTAACCGGAATTATACAGGCGATCGGCCGCTTGCATCAGCACATCGAAGTAGCCCGCTCTTTCGAGCGTCTCCCGTCCTTCGGCATCCATGGATTCGGAGCCCAAATAGGCAAACTGCCTGTTGAGTGTTTTCTGCAAGCCGATCAGATGGAACGAACCGTCCCTCATAATATCGAACTGGCAGGAGAAATCGCATTCCACATCCAGGAAAGGCTCGATTACGAAAGCGGTAGTTTTGCCCTCTCCTTCCTGTTTGCGGATATAAGACGCCACCCGCTCCAGGCTCGCCTTCGATTGAAGCAGCATATTGCCTTTTCCGGAAACGCCGTACGGATCTTTAATAAGAACCGATCCATGCTCCGCCAGCAGGCTATTTCCTAGCACCGACAGTTCTTCCGCCGAGTACACCGGCTTACCGAAGCTCTCGCCAAGCAGATTCCCGGTCAACCAGGTAGAGTATATTTTGGAATTGACCCGTTTCACCGTTTCGAGCCCCGGCACCTCGGAGGCGTATCCGTATTTGGCGATAACCTCATGGGTATACGGCACGACGGCGAAAGGGGATAATGTGTCAAATGCCCTGTACCGCTCATCATGTTCCGGTTCAGCTGCCAAGGATTGAAAGAGATTAGCCGAAGCTTCCTCTCCTTTCCAGACTAAATGCCTGAAGGAGAAACCGATGCTTGCCAGATATGCCTTATGCGCATCCTCCATGGCAAATCGGGTTAACAGCGTATCGCCGCTGCCGCAGAACGGAAACATAAGCTCATCCATCGCCAGAACGATCCGTTCTCTTTCTTTATCGCGAATAGCGGGCAAGCGCGCCAGATTCTCATCTCTCCAGTGGGACTCCGCGTCAAAGATTCCGGCAACGAGCTCTCTAGCCAATCTTCTTCTCCATGCCGTTCAGGAAATCGATGAAGCGCTCAATAGACAGCAGACTGTTGTAATCGAGATCCTCGTAAACGATCTCCACCCCAAACCGGTCCTCGACCTCCAGGATAAAGTTAATCATTTGCAGCGAATCCAGGCCGACATCATTAATCAAATCGCTTTCGGGTGTAAGAGTATTTCGTAAGCTTTCATCCTCTTTAACTTTGATAATAATTTCTTTAATGCTCTCAAACATTTCTCCTCATCCTTTCTAAAATTAAGATATAGGAATAACATATAACACTAGATTAGTATATAATTGTAATTAGAATGCAAAGGAGGGACCTTATGTCACAACATGTTTTGTTTATTTCCGCCCATTTGGACGATGCGATCCTGTCCTGCGGCGATTACATCGATGCGTTGATACATAACCATTACCGGGTTACGATTGCCACCGTCTTTACGGGTATGGGAACAGATTTATCCATGCTCGCCAGAATTCTTCACAAAAAATTCGGGCTGGGGCTGGATACGATGGACGTCCGGCGGCAAGAGGATATTCGTGCTGCGATGGCGCTCGGAGCAAGCGTCCTGCATCTCAACCTGCTGGAGTGCATTTATCGTAAAAATAAAGACGGCAGTCCTGTCTACAGCAAGCTGCATGAGCTGTTCGATACGGAATGGGGGTCTGAGCATCAGGTGATGGAAGAGATCGTCTCCGTATTGTCTTCGCAAATTCAATTTGAAAATTACGCGGGTGTCTACGTACCGCTTGGTATCGGAAGGCATATCGATCACTGCCTCGTCCGGAAGTCCGCCGAGCGGTACTGGTGTCAAGCCGGCAACGGCACAGGCTGGCCTGCCCAATTGATGTATTACGAAGACCTGCCTTACTTATGCTTTAACAATGACTTGACCTGGAAAGCCGAGCTCGCTGCGGGATTAAGCGAAAGACCCGTCAAGCTGCGGCGAAGCAACCTGAAAGCCAAATTAAATGCTTCTTTGAAATATAGTTCGCAAATCAGCCTGCTTTGGACAACGAGATTCAGTATGCTGAGGCAAATGGCGCAGCATGCAAGAGGAGCGGCTCGCCAAGCAAAGCGGCAAGGCTCTGAAAGCTGCGATTATTTCTTCAGAGTTTACGCGGCGGATGCGCAAGCTTCCATACCTCTTGGCGAGAGCGGACCATAAGGCGCTAGACCGCTTCACCAGCAACTATTGCGGCCAGATCAGATACCTTTAGCGGGCTTCTGTCGATCTGGCCCAGGAGCTCATCCGGCAGCTCGGCCTCATAAGAGGTTTCCAATTCCACAATCAAATCAACGACTTGTATCGACTCTAGTAATAGCCACACATCGCGCAGCAGCGTGTCTGCCGTAATGACCGCATCTTCAGGCGAAGACCCCGGGGAGGCCGATACTTTTTGCTCAATCAGTTGAATAATTCGCCCGGCAATATCTTGCTTGCTCATGCCTCTCACTCCTTCCCTCATAATATAGCAGTTAGACTATCACTAATTTCGATAACAAGCTTTCAATTTGCTCTTCTTCCTCTTTTCTAATTTTTCTTATATTTGTAATAATTTTGTCGATAATTGACGATTGATTCGTCTTCATGTACTTAATAAGCAGATTTCGGCATAGGAAGGCATCATTTTCTATGCTTTGGTAACGCTCCAAAAGGTTAGTACCCGGCTTCAAATAGCCGTGCTGCTCCAGGAAGGGAATCCGGCGCAGCATGAGCGCTTTATGATCACAGAGCACATGAAACGGCCGGTAATCAGCTCCCTGCTCTTTATTTTGAATCTTGATGAGATTCTCAATAAATTGGTCATAGACTCCCAGTCCGTATACGCAAGGATTTGTCTTGTGGGTCATTTCCCTGCTCTTCTCAAAGCAGTTATGTCCCGTTAAAAAGCCCTCAAGCTGCGCCGCCACATTCGAGATATTGAACTCATAGCCCAGGGAGTCATCGAAGCTGATTAACGACAAGCCGCCTTTGCCGGAAAAGAGCCAATCCTCGTCCCCTTCTATGGCGTGGTACCCCTTCTCCAATTGCTCGAACGGAACCTCTGCGAAAGAATACTTGCCGGTAAACGTGAAATCGGCCGCATGGAACACTCGGCGCTCCAGATCATATCCGTAAATAAACAAATCATGCGGCAGCCGGTCATGTCCCTGTATAAAGAAGGCCTGATCGAACACGCCGTATATGTAATTATTCAGATTGATGCAGTCCACAATAAAGGCGCAAATGTCCTCATTGATAAAACGCACCGTTTCCCGCTTCAAATGCTGATGAAACAGCCATGGGCAGTATTCGAATACGGGGGTCCGGAAAAAATCCACATACGCGCTGATCCAACCCGGATTCGTGGTAAGCTGAAGCTGAATAAAGTGATTCATAATCCAGGGTTCCGTTTCCGGATAATTGCCTAGCACCGCAAAAGAATTTGCCACCCATTGCCATGAAGTAATGATCGGATATTGCATCGGTAAAATTCTTGAACTGCTCATGCGATCCTCCTTTTAGTTTCTTCAGTTGACGGTTGAACTGTAATTACTGGTAATCAAGTTCTACTATACCATATAAAACCAGTGATTTGGGTATAATATACATCTTTTATAGTGTTTTTACCAGAAGAAATTCATCAAGGGGTGGGTTATATGGAAACATCATTACGAGAAATGGAATGTGAAGAAACGGTAAAATAGGGGACCTGCCGGCTATTTATACCCGATCGTTTTCGGTGAATAACCGGGCAGGTGAAGTGAGGTTTAATATTTAAACGTTTATAATTCAAGCTGGCTGCGGCGATTAAAAAATGTCCGGTACCCGAGCTGTACAAACAGGATGACGGATAACGATACGCTTCCGACAATACCCAGCATAATCGCAATCTGGTATTCGACGGCCACGATTGGCGATGTCCCGGCCAAGATTTGTCCTGTCATCATTCCAGGCAAGAACACGATGCCCATGCCGACCATCGAATTTATGGTGGGCAGCATAGCGGAATCGAAGGACTGATTGACAATCTCCCGCGCTGCCATTCTTGGTGTAGCTCCGAGCATGAGCGCTGCTTCCACTTTATCTTTTTGACCGTGCATGCCTTCGATCAGGGAATTCACGCCTAACGCGACCCCTGTCATCGAATTGCCGACGATCATCCCCGCTATCGGGATAACATATCTCGGTTCGTACCAAGGAGCGAGCTGCAAGACAATGAAGATAAAATAGACAAGGCTGACCAAAATACCGAAAGTCATCGACAAGGCAATACTCCGCTTCATGGCTTTGGACAGTTTTCCTTTTGTCCGGTTAATAACCGTCCGAATGGAGAAAGCAAGCATAATTGCCACAAGCAGTAAGGTATACGCCGGATGAGCGTTCCCAAATACGTACACCAGCAAGTACCCGACGAGAATGAGCTGCAAGGTCATACGAACCGCCCCGATCAATATTTCCTTTTCACGCGGGATGCCTTTAATTCTAACGATTACAATCAGCAGAATCACGAACAAATAGGCTGCGGCCAGCTGCCAAAATAATAAATCAATCGTTCCATTCACTGTGTACCCCTCCCGTTCTCCCGCGGCGCCCCATCTTTCATTTCAATAACTAAATCGGCATATGTATCGGCAATGTGACGGGAATGCGTAATCATGACGAGTGTTTTTCCGTTTTCACGCATGAATGCTGTCAATCTCTGCATTACTGTATCTGCAGTGTCTTCATCCAGCGCAGAAGTCGGTTCATCCAGAAGCAGCGCCAGCGGATTCATCACAATAGCCCTTGCAAGGGCTAAACGCTGCTTTTCCCCACCTGAGAGATCCTCCGCATTTTGTTCCAGATCTTTCTCCAGACAGGCGAGATGAAGCGCCTCCTTCAATCGTTCATCAGATGCTTCAGGCTTACCGGCAAAAGACAATCCGATCTGCAGGTTATCTCTTATCGTCCCTTTGAACGTGACCGTGGCTTGCGGCACCATCACCGTACCCCGCCTCCACTCAATAGGATCAATCTCACTTGAAAGCTGCTGATCGAACCAAATCTCGCCTTCATCGGGGCTGTCCAACTGATTTAACAATCGAAGCAGGGTTGTCTTTCCGCTGCCGCTCTCCCCTACAATGCAGGTTATTCTCTTTGCAGGTATTGTTAAGTCTGTGATGGACAAAACGCCTTTGGCTTTTACTCCCTTTAACCGGAACATCGTTACGCACTCCCTTCGCCTTATGCTCATTCTTTATCGATTATCGGTATCGAAATTCAATATTGATGGTACTCAAATAGCCGCGAAGCGTCAAACCTTGCAAATAGATAAGGGGATTCATCAACGAACTGTGTTAACACGCAAAAAAAGCCCCAGGCAACCTTTATAGATGCGGGACTTGCCAATGGAAACGTTAATAAACGTCAACTTAAGCAGAGCTAAATTGCGAGTTCATGCGCCGTCACCACTCCTTTTCTCCGAAGGCATCTTTGGTGTGCAATCCAGGTAGGTCTTCTGGCTTCCGTATCATCGCCTGCTTTCAGTCTTCCCCAGACTTGCTGCTGAGTGACATAAATAGAAGGAGGCTCCCCGGTTACAGCGGCGGGACCGCTCGGGATTTACACCCGATTCCCTGTTACCCCTTGATCTCGCAAGGGCACCTGGTTGCAATATATTATCAATAGATTTTGTTCAGGTTGTGACCAGTCCCAAGCAGCACTGCTTATATTTCTTGCCGCTGCCGCAGGCGCAAGGGTCGTTGCGTCCCGGCAGTTTACCTTTCAGGTGGTACTGCACGTTCTGGCGGAACAGGTTGCTTCTGACGCTGTCTCCAAGCTGCTTCATTCGCTCGTCCGCATACCCATAAATCTCCTTATAGCTAGCGCAAAAATAATCTCGGCCTCTGGCCTCAAGCTCCGCTACCCATTCCCGGTTGCGCGGGCAACCGCCATGACAGAGACGTTTCCATTCGCAGCTCCGGCATCCCTCCGGCAGCGCAGGCTTCATTCCGAGAAAACGAGTGTACAACGGATGCTTCAGCAGATCTTCAATGGAATGTGTCGCCACGTTGCCGATTTTCCATTCCGGAGAAATAAAAAAGTCGCATGGATAGGCGTCTCCATTTTGCTCGAGAATAATCGTTGTTGGACACTCGGCCCTATGAATGCACAGCTCTGCCTCCCGGTTCGTATAACCGGCCAGCATGTTGTCAAAAAAACGTACGGAAACCCGCGGGCTCCCTCCATTATACCAATAATCAAAGGCTTCGCGTAGAAATTGGCCGTACTCCGCAGGCGTAATATCGTAAACGCCCGGCTTGTCCGGCTCCTGGGACCGAAAATCCATGCACGGAATGAACTGAACGTAGCTGAAGCCTTCTTCCTCAAAGAAAGCCATAATCTCTGCCGCTTGTCCTACGTTGCCTTTGTGAATGACGGACAAAATGTTGAAATCCACGTTATGCCGCCGTAGATGCTCGATCCCCTTCATTACCCGGTGAAAGCTGCCCTGCCCGCGTGAGTCAACCCGCCGCGCATCATGAATATCCTCTGGTCCGTCCAGGCTCACGCCGACCAGAAAATTGTATTTTTTAAAAAAAGCCGCCCAGCGGTCGTTAATCAACGTCCCGTTCGTCTGAATGGAATTGCCGATGCTCGTCCCCTTCGGAGCATAGCGGGCCTGAAGCGACACGGCCTCCTCGAAGAACTCCAGTCCCGCCAGCAGCGGCTCTCCTCCCTGCCAGGCAAAAGAAGCCGCTCCCCGCGACCGGGCCATATATTCTTTAATGAATTTCTCCAGAATGGCGGAATCAATCCGGTTGATCTTCGGTCCCGGCTTGCCGCCGCATGTGCTGTAATAGCAGTAATCGCAGGCCAGGTTGCAGTCCTCCGAAACCGTCTTCCACATCACGCCTACATGCCGATGTTCCAGTGTTGCGATACTGCAGCCCATTGTTTTTCACTCTCCTTGTCTCTCCTGGCTTCTCTTGTATACTTTATCTCAAAAAAGAGACGTATTCCATAGATTCATGAAAGACGTCTCCTGTGTTTCAGTTTATAGTTGACCGGCAATCGGTGAAAATGAACCTCCCTCGCTGTTCTATTTAACGGGATGCCGTCTGTTTCAAGCTGATGCTTGGCTTTTTGCTTTTTTGCAGCGTGGGCTTGTGTGTGTTATCCAGGCTGCGGAAATATTGCTCGACTTCTTCCAGCGATTTTCCTTTGGTCTCCGGCAGGTATTTCTTTACGAATACTATGGCCACCAGCCCCAAGGCGAAGAACAAGAAGAATGTCATCGATAAGCCGATTCCTCTAAGCAGCGTCGGAAAGACCAAGCCGGTTGTAAAGTTCGCGATCCAGAGGCAAAAGGTGGTTGCCCCCATCCCCATCCCTCTGACTTTTTGCGGGAAGATCTCGGAAAGCATCAACCAGGATACCGGCGATATGGCAGCCTGCTGGAAGGCAAGAAAGATGACGGTCAGACTGAGAACTGCATATGGCAGCACAGCCGTTCCTTCAAGCAGGTAAGAACTAGCGCCGATCAGCAGCAGCGATAATGTCGTTCCCATCAAGCCTCTAATCATCATCGTGCGCCGGCCGACCCGGCCCAGAAGCCAGATCCCGTAAAACGTTGCCGCAACGGATATCACCCCGTTTACAATATTGCCGATGAGCGCCGCCTTCGTGCTGAATCCGGCATCTCGCAGAATTTCCGTACCGTAATACATAATCGAGTTAATCCCGGTAATTTGCTGAACGATTGCGATCCCGATCCCGATTAAGAGAATGCGGCGAATCCAAGGCTCAGTGAACTCTCCCCCACTTAGCTTACGCATGAAGTGGGGGCTTCTGTTGGCATCGATACAGGGTTGCACACGCTGCGAGCTTCATGTTTGAAGGCTCAATGCCTGTTGCACCCGAATGAGGGAAGCCAACGTCCAATATGTTCGTTTTGCCAATGAAGGGTCTTTTGCCTCCAAGGGCAACCACATCTTTTCAGAGGTGGCTTTGTGTATACTGCGTAACACGTATCGTGCGCCGATGTTATACGAGGCATTAAGGTCCGCGTGATACGTTTTGCCCGTTGCGAATACAGCAACATCGCGCTTCCTGTTGCGTTGTACAAATCCACTGCCATCAAAAGCAAGCGCACTTGTATTCGCAGGGTTAACCATGGAAACCCGTATCCCCAGAAAATGCGCCATTTCGGTCACTTTCGTTTGGATGCGCCGTTTCGCCCAAAACTGGAGTTTGGCACGAAGCCGCCTGGCCCCCCACGTTCCTTTAGGGAGACGCATCTTGCCTAAATACTCCATGACAATGAAATCTGCGCTATACTTTTGGGCAAAGGCGAGGATTTGATGTGCGGTATCGTGGACGATATGCGTCTGTAAGCCGTTTATCTGCCGCCAGAAATTCGGTTTTATCCCTATACCGGATTGTCGCTGAGCTTGTTTTAGTTTGCCTGTGATTTGGCGCATCCGGTCTTTTTCTTTGGCTTGGTTGATAAAACTCCTCGCCAAGACAGTGCCGTTAGCGTCCATCACGGAACAAACTGCGGAATTCGTTAATCCTAAATCAACGGCGCACACCCGCTGCTTGGAACGTTCCGTCGGAGTCAACTTCACATCCCCTTCATAGGCGATATGAAGGGCATAGCGTTTTCCTTTTCGGACTAATGTGGGGTTGCATTCTTTCATGCTCCATACGTTGCGTTTAAATAGGTCTTGCCCTTTAAAGGTGATGGGGAGCCAGACCCAATCGCCTTGATGAAATACTTTGATGTTGGCTGCCCTTTCGGAGGTTCGAATGAACATATTGCCTTTGTAGAAGCAAGGGAACGCCTGATGCTGAGCTTGGAGTGTCGGCGGTTTCTTCGAAAAGCGTTTCCCTTCTTGCTGGGCGTGTTGCCGCTCGGCTTGCCAAAGCTGAAAACGGGAATGATGACTTTTCACAATACCAAATGCTTCTGCAATGGCACTTCTGCGGAAGTACGAAGGAAACTTATAAAAGCGTTGATCAAACTCGGCGTAGAGCGGATTCGGATTGTGCCGGGTACAATGAGTCAGCCGTTCTACCGCCGTCACCACCGCTTGGGTGGATAGCGATGCCAAGGCGATCAACTGCTCTTGAATGACCGTAATCAAGAACGAGAGGCCTCTTGATACACATGGAGAGTCGCATCCAGCATGCGGTGGTGAGACGTAATCGGATGTTTAAGTGTTTTGACCACCTTCATGAGATGCGCCTCCATCGAAGTTTGATGGATCTAGCATAACACAAGAACATATGTTTGTTAAGCGAACGTGTCTAACCCCCACCTTCGCTGTTGGCTTTGAGGTGGGGGACTGCGACACTAAATCTGTTCAAATCCTTAAATTTGGCATGTTCCGTGCTTTCTTCGGCACCAACCCAAAAAAGAAACAGCGGCGGTCTAGGACTCAAAAATAAAGTCTTAGATCGTCGCTGCTTTTTCTTGTACTAACACGTTCTTGCTAAAGAAACATGGATTAGGTTGTGCTGTTTGCCGCGTCACGATGTCTTTTCTGAATGGCATGCATTCCCATGATCACCGCTACAAGCTCGTAAGTATCCAAATGATCACATTGATTGTTCAGAAGATAAGCCCCTGAAGAAAACCAGCCGTTAACTTGTCTGAAACTGGCAATGATTTCGGATTCATCGGATATCTCGTATTCTCTTGAAAATGCCGGGGAAGTAATCTCGTAGCTCCCTCGTCCCTCGGTTTCATACGAGAATTTCTTTGTGAACAGTGCAAACCTGCTTCTAAGCGCACCTAAGAGTTCCCCGCCTTGACCGGTAACCTCCCATTTGTTAGAGAAGAATGGAAAATGTCCTTTGCACAGCAGCTGACCATTCTGCCCATACACGTCGATTGCAGAACCAAAAGCACTTTTCAAATCTATATGACCCACGTTCTCTTCCTGTTCATTCAGAATCTCTGTAACACCCGCATTAAAAAAATTATCCCGAAAATATAAATTCATTAACATCGCCTCCTTTGAAACAATACGTTGCAAAGAATTCGGGGTTACATTGAATCCCAACCTATTATAGATCCTTGGATTTAAAACGCAGCATCCCGATAATAAAAGCTGCAGCCATGTACACGATGGCATATACAACAAAGGAATTTGAAGGAACCGAGGATAAATTGTTGAATCCGGGTGAAGACATATCGATAGGAACCATTCCGCTCAATTCCTCAAAGCTGAACAACTCGGCAATCACTTTGCGCTGCAGACCGTCCGCAGGCATGATGAGCGATATGATTCCGGTCAGGCGATTCAGTGAATCCGTCACAGCAGGGTCCCTGCTGATACCAGAGCCGATCCGTTCAATCATGCCTCCCAGCCAGCTTGCTCCGTATAACATCGTCATAAACACCCCGTTGCCAATGGCAGAGAATAATCCGGAGCCGAGCATGGACACGGTCACGAGCAGAGGGACGGCCAGGGAAAACAGCAGGAAGGACTTGATCCAGGCTGCCGGATCTAATGGAATCGCGGCATGCGTCCGGGTAATGGACAGAATGGAAACAAACAGCAGGAGTGCGTATGCGATTCCCACGGTTACATACCCCAGCCAACGCCCGACGTACCACTTCCAGCGCGGAAGCGGCCGGGCAAGCAGCGCCTGAAGCACGCCTGCTTCAGCTTCCCCCGCGATTGCCGAGAAAGAAGTGAATATCGCCAGAAACGCGAGTACAAATGACCCGAACATAAAACCAAGCGCCATGATGACCGCACCGTTTGCAAATCGGTTTATCAATGCTTCTCCGCTGTCGCCGAGCCCTTGCTGCCCGCCTTGATCTCCGATTGCGCCCGCCAAAAACCAGAAGCCTATAAGAAATACTGCAGTCATGAGCAGAGTAAGCAGCAGCACTTTCTTGCGCAGCATTTCTTTCCAGGTTATGCCCCAAATGATCCTCATTCCCGTTCACCTCTGTGGTCAAGTCCGGATACGGTATTCACGAACCACTCTTCCAGACGTTCTTGTTCACGCGTGACTTCATAAAGCGTCATTCCCTGCTCCACGATGAGCGCATTGATCCAGCCCGCTTGCTCCTCGCTGTCCAGTTCGGCCTCCAGCCATACTACACTTTCATCCTGCGATTGCGATTGCCCGGACGGAAGCGGGTCTCCTCTATTAAGCCCTTGGAAAGTTTGCTCCTGCCGCGAAGACAGCCTGATGTGCAGACCCGTCTGTTCATTCAGCCAGGAACGCAAAAAAGGCGTGAATCCGCCCACTTTAAAAAGCCACTTCGTTTGCTTGCGCAGCACCTCGGACACTCTGCCGTGCCGCAGGATAACACCGTTATTCAGCAGCGCCATCCGGTCGCACAGCAGCTCAACCTCCTCCAGCAGATGGGAGTTGAGAAAGATCGTTTTACCCCGCTCCTTCAGCTTCTCCAGAATATTACGGACTTCTCTGCGTCCGATGGGGTCCAGCGCCGATGACGGCTCATCTAGAAAAATAATCTCGGGATCATTGACCAGCGCGCAGGCAAGTCCCAGCCGCTGCTGCATCCCTTTGGAGTAATGCTTGACCCTGTCTCTTCCCCGCTGTCCGAGTCCTACTTCCTCAAGAAGCGCCGGAACCCGCTTGGCTGTCACCGAACGCTCAACACGGCATAGCCGCGCATGAAGCTCCACAACTTCTTCTCCGGTCATCCACTCCTGGTAACGGTATAATTCGGGTAAATAGCCGATCTGCGACTTCGCCGCAAGAGAACCGATCTTGTAGCCCAGCAATGCGGCTCTGCCGCTTGAGGGTGTAATCAGGCCGACCAGCATTTTGACCAAGGTGCTTTTGCCTGCACCGTTAGGGCCGAGGAAGCCGAAGGCTTCCCCTTTCCCTACGGTAATGCTTACATCCCGGCAACCGCGTCCGTTATCATATTCTTTAGTCAGGGACCATGTTTCTATTGCCGGTACACTCATGATTGGATCAACTCCTGAACCTTCGCGGTTATCTTCTCTTTGGTGGTATAAATATTCCCGCTGGATAACTCAAATAATTGGCCATTGTGTATCCAGACAGCATTATAAGCTGTATCTTGACCGTATTCATAGCGACTCACAAAAACTTTTGTACCCTCTACCGTGACTTGCTCTGTATGTTCTTGAGTAATAAGCGGTATCGGAACTTCACCCGCCAGAATACTACTCTGCTTAAGACTGGATTTCAAAGAATCCGGCAGCAGCGGGAAGTTGATAACGGTTTCCAGCGCTTCTTCTACCTTGATCGAAGGGTCTACGGTTATTACGGGAGTATTCATTTGTGTCAGGTTAGCCCAATGCGCGCTGTCAGGGGACAGATTATAGTTCACGGTTTCCGGTATGTGCAGCGTAATGGGTTTTCCGTCAATGGATTCCGGCAGCAGCTGCTCGGCGCCCAAACGTTTCATCGCTTTATTGACTTCTTTTACATTAAGATTAAGTGTAACTTCAGTGGAAGGATATACTGATAGCTCAGTTCCGTTATCGGACAAAGCCGTGCTTAACGGCGCATACCCTAACTTGTTCTTAACTTGCTCCGGCTTGATCTTTCCGCTGATTGTGCCTGAACTGCTTGAAAAGGAACCAAACTTGTTAATAGTCTCTTTCAGGTCGCCGTTCTCGCTAACCGAATTGAACATGTTCCGCAGATCGTCCTCATTGACAACCGTTACCGACTGTATACGGAACTGATTGAGGATGGCGGCCATCGCCGTGTTGCCTACAGGGGTGGCGAGGATGGCGGCAACAATGGTAATACTTGCGGCAGCTATCCCCCATTTCCGGCGGCGGTTCATCTTCGGACGGCGTGAACGGCTTCGATCTCCGCTGCTGCCGGTAACAGGGTCTTGCTGCTCTGCATAACCCAGCTCCTCAGCCTTATGGTAATCTGCACCGGAAAGATATCCATCTTGTTTCAGTGTTTCAAGCTTTGCCGCTTCCGCCTTCTGGTCCCATTCCGCCCATTTATGATTCATCGGCTCGCCCGCAAGCGTCTCCTGAAGTCTTGTCCATGCCTCATCCGTTCTTTGCTTCTCTTTATCGTGATTTGCAGAATGATTATTCATTAATCAACGTCCTCCTTAAGATTAAGCTGTCAGTCCATTTGCGGCAGCGATTTGGATGCAGTGGCTTTCAGCCTTTGCGTAGCCCGGTGCAGCAGCGTGCCTACAGCCGGAGCCCTGACCCCAAGTTCGCCGGCGATCTCCGCATAACTGTAACCGGAATATCGGAGGAGAAGCGCCTGTCTGTCACGCTCGGGCAGCTCATCCAGCCATTCCCGCACATCCTCCTGATCCAGCTTGCGCAGCATCAATTCTTCGCCTGATGGCGGCGATGCCTCCGTGCCGTACATCAGCTCCTGCTTGCTCTGCAGCCGCCGTTCCCTTGCTTTCTTGTCTAAATAATCATAGCCGATCCGGGTAAGCACACGGTGGAGCCAAGCGCCCAGCGCTGCCGGGTCGTCCGGGGGATTGCGGTATAACCGCAAGAATACATCCTGAGCCAGATCATCGGCTGCCGCCTCATCGCGCACAAGAGCGATCAATTTGCGCCGGACAGCAGGGTAGTGTTCATAAAATATCGATCGAAAATGTTCGGATTCCGGAATTTCCATTTTGTAATGCCTCCTTATTAGCTGCAGCTATATATAAGACGGCCGTCAGTTGCTTTTTGTATCAGGATATCGGATTAGAAGTTTTTTGGGGAGGGAAATGTCAAAAAAAAAGAGGGCAAATGCCCCCTGTCAGCGAATCAGTATTCGTACTCCGGTTCATCCTGATCGGTCACCCGGTTAATGAACAGCTCGGTTCTTTTATACATATTCTCGTCACCAACCGCTATAATCATATCATGCGCTCCCAATATGACATGCGGTCCCGGAGAAATAGTTACCTCGGTGCCTCTGCGAAGCGCAATAATCGTCGCGCCGGTATTTTGCCAAAACTGCAGATTGCCGATCGTTTTCCCGACCACATGCGAGTTCTCATTTATTTTGATCTCCACCGGATGATAAGGTTTTAAATTCTGGAGCCTGTCCGATGCTTCAATGATTTGGGTCAACAGCACCTCGAACTTTTGGTCCATCTGATGCTTTTCCTCCAGCAATTTGGTCAGGTCCTGTTTTAGTGAATAAGCGGATTTCAAGTAGTTGTTTCGGGTTGTGTATTCCAATGCCTTTTGGTCGGAGGAAATGACAATTTCCTTGCCCTGGGACACAGATACAATATTCTCATCCTTTAGCAGGCCGATAGCTTTACGGATCGTCTCCGGGGACACATGATAAATACCGGCCAAAAGCGAACGCCCCGAGATTTTGCTGTTGACGGGAAATTCGCCGCTTACGATTCGTCCTGCGATGTCGAGGGCTATCGATTTGTAGCCTGTTTTCTCTTGTTTTTCCTGCAAGCGTATCGCGCTCCTTCAAGTAAATTCTCGGCAATGATGTCTTCAGAAATTTAGTATAACGCAGCCGAAAAAGATTACAAAGTCAGTTTCTCCAAGATCAGCTTTCGAGGCTGTCTATCTGTACATCATCGACCAATCGCCGATGTCCCGGAAGCCGATTCGTTTGTAGATGGAGGCCGCGTCCGGATTATCGTAGAACAGGCACAGCGACTTCCCTTCACTCACCAGATCGGAGCACAGCTTTGTTACTACTAAGGTTGCCAGTCCCTCCCCCCGGTAATCCGGATGCGTGGCT
Organism: Paenibacillus durus ATCC 35681; assembly: GCF_000993825.1. Taxonomy (NCBI): domain Bacteria; kingdom Bacillati; phylum Bacillota; class Bacilli; order Caryophanales; family Paenibacillaceae; genus Paenibacillus; species Paenibacillus durus. Next base: position 2,055,548 of record NZ_CP011114.1, on the reverse strand, counting down.
ACGCTCACTACCATTGCAGACATCGAACTCTCCGCTGTAGTTGATGCCGCAGCAGCCGTACGTCCATCCCGTTCCACAAAATAAGTGCGCCCCGTTCCGGTCTCCAGAGTCCGCCGCATATTTGAACGCGAGCTTTCCGGGCCCACTTCGAACTCCTCAATCCCGTCCATAAGCGAACAAATGGCTTCCACATGCTGGAGAGTCGCCCGCTGAGCGGATATTTCCGCAGAGACCGGCACACTTTGCTCACCTTCCAGCTCTTTCAGTTCGGCAAAATGCATGCTCTTCTCCTTACGAAAGCTTATGTATGGGCTGAACAGCCCGGCTATGGAGGTTGATCCGGACAGCATTTCCATTTTTTCGTCCTGCTTCATGATGTCGGCAAACCCCTGTACATTAAATGGCCCAGCCGCGTAGGGCAGGTAATTGTGCTCGTAGCGCAGCAGAACCGCTTTTATGTGCCCATTCTCCGGTTCAAATTCACCCCATACCTCCTGGAAATCCTGGTCAAACCCAAAGTTCTCCACATCCGCAATTAAAAATAAGTTCAGCGCCGGAGCTTTTCCCAAAAAAGCAAGCAATTCCGACCGGTCTTGTTCATTCAGCTTACGAATCATATGCTCCCCGCCAATCGTCTAAATATCAATAGAAATAACATAACATGGAAATGACAAGGCGTAAACAAATCGAAGTTGTTGATTAAAAAAGCCGGGAGAATCTCGGCAAAGGCCAAGTTCTCCCGGCTTATCGTTCAAGCCCGTATGCTAATTTGTTTGCTGCTGCTGCAGCTTGGACTGGCGCTCCGGATGAGCGAACTTTTCGGAGGGCGAGAGCAGATAAATGAGACTGATTACTCCGAATATACAAGCGCTCACCTTGAATGGGATGACTTCATTGCCGCCGCTTGCAAGCCAGCCGCCAATGAAGGGACCGATCACGGCCCCAAGACCTTCAACCGAGAACAGCAGGCCCCAACTCATTCCTACCGAGCTCTCAGGTATATATAGCGCCATCAGCGCGTTCCAGGAAGGCAGCAGAGTAGCGTAGGCACAGCCCATCAAGAGTGCTAGAACAACGACACTTACAAATGAACCTGCGGAGGTCAGTAAATACAGCGATACTGCAAATACGGCGAAGCCCAGAACCAGAAACCATTTGCCGCCGATCATATCGAATAATTTGCCCATAGGCACCATGAGCAGTACGGCAGCTCCCCCGCCGATCAGAAGCGCCAGCGAAAGCCCGGAGTGGGATAGACCAAGTTGGTTCACAGCAAAGGTTGTTAATAACGGCACGATCATTCCCCCGGCTGCGGTCTGCAGCAGCATCCCCGGCATCAGAAACCCGCCCTTTTTCACCTTATGCCATAGAGCGGCAAACTGTTCTCCCACCTTTATTTGGGCCTGGGGCGCCGGCGCCTCCGATAACCGGGCCAGACCCGCTACAACCCACCCCGCAGCGAAGAAAAGCCCGATTGCAAGGAGAGATAAGGTTAACCCCCAGTCCATAATTACATTAATCATTACCGTTCCAAGGCCCAGACCCGCCATCCAATACACGTATAAGCTCCCCATCTGCCGGGCGCGGTTCTCCTCCCTGACGTGGCTCATGCAAATGATCCAGATCGGTGATAAGCCCGCTCCGAGCAAGGCTGAAGCCGCAATCAGAAGACCAGCATGGTTAGTCGTCACCATCAGGAGCAACCCGGCCAAGGCAATGCCAAATCCGCTATGGAGCACCGTTCGGTGAGGCAGTCTGTCGAGCAGGTAGCCAATGAAGCCTTTGATCAGGCTGTCGGTCAAATAATGAATCGATACGGCAATCCCGACCGCGGCTGCGGACAACCCAAGATGATCGATGGCATAGACAGGCAAAAAGGCAACCAGAAACGCCCCCCTCACCCACTCTATGAAAAAGAGCGCCAGGCCCAGACGAGGAAGCGCAGCATCAGGCGCCTCCGTCTTATTAGCGATATCCATGAGCGGTCTTCGCCTTCCCTTCCACTTGCAGTGAATGTGCCGGCTGCCCCAGATATGAAGGACGGTGCTCTAGACTCTCCAGCACTTCACTTACAATCTGCTCGGCTGCGTTCTTCCGGGATATGGCATTCATCTGGCGCTTAATTTCCTCGCGGTAAGGCTTCATTTCCAGGAGACGGAGACGGCCGATCAACTCTTTTTCGGTGCTCGCGGTATATAGCGCTTTTTGACGGGACAGCGCTTTTGCGTTTCCTGCTTCCTGTCCGGGAAGAGGACAATACACGATAACAGGCAGCGATAGCGCAAAAGCTTCGGTAAGGGTCACGCCGCCTGCTTTGGTTAGCAGACAGGAGGACACGGACATCAGCTCATGGATTTCATCGGTATATCCGAGAATATGAACGCGTTCATTGTTCCGGTAGCCGGCTTCTACCGCCAAGCGCAGCTTCTGATTATTTCCGCAGAGGACAATGGAGTCGAAATCGGTATGCTCCAGCACGCTTTTTAATATTTTGCGTACCTTGGTCGACACACCGTAGGCTCCCGCAGACAGCAGAATATAGCGCCGGTCTTCCCGCAGCCCATGCTTCCGTATGAGTTCAGCCCGATCGGCCGACTCGGAAAATGCCGCACGGATCGGAATACCGCTGACCGTGATCCTTTCTTCGGCTACGCCAACCTTCATCAGTTCCTGCTTGATGCTTTCGCTGGCGATAAAATACTTCATGGTGCGGGGATGAAGCCATCTTCCGTGCAGGCAATAGTCGGTCAGAACCGTAAAGACCGGAACATTGTCCGCCGACTCAATTCCCAGCTGTGAAGCGGCTAAATATGGATAGGTATGAATAATTAGATCCGGGCGCAGGTCATTCAGGAATTTCCTTACTTTATGCTTGCCCATGGAGTGCAGAAATTGCCCTAGCGGGTAGCCCGGCTTCATTTTGCTTGTCATATTGTACATGATTCCGTAGAGATTCGGAGCATATGAGGCGCTTTTTAAATAAAATGTCCGCGTGATTCCGTTCAGTAAAGGATGCACTTCACCGAAAAGGTCCACAATATGCACCCGGTTTATCCCTCTATTTCGGAAGGACTGTTCAATGGCCTGAGCCACCTTGGCGTGACCGTCTCCAAACGCAGACGATACAATAAGCACCACAGGATCGGGTTTCATCGGTAGTCTCCTTTGACGAGTTTATTATATTACTGTAATACTTAAACATAAGAGGACGATTAAACCATACGCTATATATTATTAAATACCCGTTAGTGATCTATCCCTGATTCTAATTATAATGTGCCAGAGTTAGAAAAATGAAAAGTCCCTTCGTCTAATTAACGACAGTTCTTAACTTAACGGATATAGTTATCCAGCGCTTTATTAAGGTCTTCAAGAACTTTGCTCTCGTTGCCATGATGGACGGCTTTGACCACGCAGTTCTCCAAATGGTCTTTTAACAGAAGCTTGGCAGCCTTGTCCAAAGCCTTTTGCACGGCAGCGATCTGCAGCAGCACTTCGGAACAGTCCCGGTCCTCGGCGGTCATCTCCTTGACGGCACGAACGTGGCCTTCAATCCGGGCCAGCCGGTTGACGATCTGCTTACGGTACTTGTGCTCGTGATTATCTTCGTGAACTCTGGCTTCCTGTGCCATATTGCACCTCTTTTGATCCTTCTCTTATTCATATGCCGAGTATGACTGACATATCGCTATTATACCAAGAAATGATGGACAAGCACAATTTTGCCAATACAGGAGTGACTGCCAGTGAGGACGGACTTCGGAAGCTGCTGCTTGTAGAACGTCATTCCCGCTCTGTTCAGGTACGAATTAGAGTGCGGCAGATCAGCGGAGCAGCCGGAGCCCGCTTAAGATAACGGCCAGCGTGCTTCCTTCGTGGCTGACCACGCCGGACGGCAGATTGATTCCGCCCCAGAAGTTGGATACGACCAGGATGAGGATGACGGCCAGGGCAAAGGAAATGTTCTGCCGGATGACTCGCCGCGTCCGCCGCCCAAGTGAGATCGCGAACGGTATTTTGGAAATATCGTCGTTCATCAGCACGACATTCGCTGTTTCCAGCGCTACGTCCGTCCCGGCGGCGCCCATGGCGATCCCGACAGCGGAAGCCGCCAGCGCGGGCGCATCATTGACGCCGTCGCCGACCATGGCAACCTTGCCGAACTGCCCGGTCAACTGCCGGATCAACGCAAGCTTCTGATCGGGCATCAGCTCGGCATAGACTTCGTCGACGCCGGCCGCGCGGCCGATTGCCTCGGCGGTGAGTTTAGCGTCCCCGGTAAGCATGACAACCTTTTTATTCATGCTCTTTAGCTTCATTACGGCTTCCCGCACGCCGGCGCGCATCACGTCTTGAACCGCCAGCATGCCGATCAGAACGCCTTCCGATTCGACGAAGATCACCGTTTTCCCTTCCGCCTCTAGCATGTCCGCCGCCTGCAGCTTGGCATCTTCCATGTCCAGGCCCGCCAGCAGTTCTTTTTTACCGATACGGCATTTCCTGCCGCTTACGGTTCCGCTGACGCCCATCCCGGGCACAGCCTGCATGTCCGCCGCCGGCTCCATTTGAATACCACTGGCTTTGGCGAAATTGACAATGGCTTTGGCGATCGGATGCTCCGACAAATATTCCAGCGAAGCGGCGAGCGTAAGCAGCTCCTGTTCACTGCTGCCGCCCGACGGCAGAACGTCGGTCAGCTTCGGCTTGCCTTCGGTTAAAGTACCCGTCTTGTCGAAGGCGACGACGCTTACTTCACCCATCTGCTCCAGATGGATTCCGCCTTTGAACAGCACGCCTTTTCTAGCGGCGTTAGAGATGCCGGACAGAATCGCGGGCATGATCGAGGAAACGAGCGCGCACGGCGAAGCGACAACAAGGAAGATCATCGCCCGATAGACGGTCGCTTCCCAGGACCAGCCGAAGAGAAATGGCGGGGCAACCATGAGCAGCAGGGCAGCCGCGACCACAACTTTGGCGTAGATGCCTTCAAAACGCTCCACGAACAGTTGACTCGGAGGCAGCTCATCCTTGGCCTCCTGCACTAGATGGATAATCCGGGCCAGCAGCGTGTCTTCCGCGCCCTTATCCGTATAGATCCGCAGCGCCCCCTGTCCGTTAATCGTTCCCGCGAAGACCTTGTCGCCGGCAGCAAGATCGACGGGAATGGATTCACCTGTGATGGAGGATTGATCTACTGCCGAATGCCCTTCGAGAATGTGGCCGTCGCAGGGAATGCGTTCGCCCGGTCTGACGAGCACGATGTCGCCTTTTTGCAGCTGAGCCGCTCTGACCTTGACTTCGCCGCCATCTTTAAGGAGAACCGCATCTTCCGGACGGTACTTTAGAATAGAGGCGATATCTTGATTCGTCTTCTCCATCGTGTAATCCTCAAGCGCACCGCTGAGACAAAAGATAAAGATCAGCATCGCGCCGTCCAGCCAGTAACCAATCGCCGCAGCGCCCGCCGCCGCAACAACCATCAGCAGGTCTACATCCAGATCCTTTTCTTTAAACAGAGTTTCCAGACCTTCCCATGCCTTCCGGTAGCCCCCGACAAGATAGGCAAGAATGAAAAACGTAATTTCCAACATGTCCTGATCATTCCTGCCCATGACCCAGGCGAGCCCGATAAACAGCAGGCAGACCGCCGCGATAATCAAGCCTCCATGCTGTTCCCACAGCGTGCTTAAAGGCTTATTGTCTTCTTTTTCTTCAGCTAACATAACTTGTCCCATACCTAGTATTTCCCCCTCCAAATGTAACCAATATTGAGAACTGTTCTCACCATATTATCCCCCCCTGGGGGTTGTTGTAAAGATGTGATGTCAACTAAGTTGTGACAAAAGTCGAATAATTCTAGAGTAAAGGGCTGAAGAAATTTTCAGCCCCTCCTCATCAAACCGTACGTGAGGTTTTCCCTCATACGGCTTTCCGATGTTCGTCATTCATGGGCATGCAGATCACAAGAGCGTTTTAAGTCCCATCGTTTGAGCTAAGATGTTCACTTCTCGTACTAAACTCATCCACCTGTTGCGCTGGCGTTTCTTGGCATGCCACCGGGCAAGTCGCTGGAGAATGTACCAATCCAGTTTCGCAAGCTTCTGCTGGCTGTAAGGCGTGTAGTAGTAGTTGCGCCACCCCTGTATCTTCGGATTTAGCCATGCCACATGATCGTTAAGCGACTTATGACGCATGGCCGGCGGAGCCAACCGCTCCTTTACTACTTCCCGTATGCGTTCTTCCGCTTTCCGGGTTAGCCACTGCTGGGTCGTATAGTACACCTTCCCTTGCGAGGTCTCTGCCTTTGTCTTTCGGTGGTGCAGCCCCAGGAAGTCGAATCCTTCCTCGCCAGTCCATAGTCCGACAACCCGTGTCTTCGCCCTGTGCAAGGTCAGGTCCAGTCGCTCCATGATCGCTTGAATGAGAGCGTACGCACGGTCCGCTTCCTTCTTCGTCTTGCACACTACGACCAGGTCGTCCGCATACCGGGTAAGCTCTCCAGTCCCGCTGCCGTGACGCTCCCACAGGTTGTCGAAGTAATTCAGGTAGATATTCGCTAGAAGCGGCGAAATGACTCCGCCTTGCGGTGTTCCAAGGTCTGAGCGCCGGACGCTTCCTTCTTCCAGAACCCCAGCCTTCAGCCACTTCCTCACCAGTTTTAGTACACGTCTGTCGCTGATTCGCATTTCTACCAGCTTCATAAGCTTCTCCTGATTGATGTTGTCAAAGTAGCCTTGGATGTCGACGTCGACCACCCAATTACCTTTCCGGTTACAGGCTTTCCGAATGCGTTCCAGCGCCTGCTTGGCGCTCCGCTTCGGTCGAAATCCAAAAGAGGATTCTTGGAAATCCGCTTCAAAGATGGGTTCCATGACCAGCTTCACTGCCATTTGTATGACCCGATCCCGGACAGTGGGGATGCCAAGCGGCCTCATTTTGCCATCCTTCTTCGGGATGTACTGCCGCCGCACTGGCTGAGGATGATACTTGCCGTCTTTCAAAAGCTGCTCACATTCGTGCAGGAATAGCTGCTCGCCGTACATTTCAATGTCCGCCAGCGTCTCTCCGTCCACGCCTGCCGCTCCCTTGTTGACCCGTACTCTCCGCCATGCTTCCCGCAAGATGTCCATCCGGTATACCTTGTCATACAGCGCGTGAAATCTGCGTTTCTTGTTTTCCTTGGCCGCATGACCTAGTTTCATTTGGAGTTGTTGAACGTTTTCCTTTGGTGTTGTTAGCCGTTTGGCATTCACTGACTCGTACCTCCTTGTGAAACCTGAACAAAGCAGGGCTCCTTCCCTCCCGCAGGTTGTGTTGTCCTGCGATTCTTCGGTACTATGAGCCCCTCGGACTCCCTTCCTGCAGACCACTCACTTCACCTGTTGAGCTTATAGAGCGTCTCTTTACGGTGTTTCAAAAAAAAAACTCCGTGCAGGGGAGGGTATCCCCAGTTCACTGCATCCTCTTTCAGACCATGCCGCTCCCCATACGCCGGAGGATTCTTCGCTGTCGCTCCAAGTTCTAGACAGCTTCCGTGGCCTTCGTCCAATGATCCGAGACTCGGCTTCCTCTTGTCCCTCTTGCGAGGCCTTTTTGACGACGCGGCAGGATTCACTTTATGTTACGGCCTGGTATGTTGCTCGCCTTGTCTCTGACAAGTACTTTCGTCGATACGCTTCTACGCACAGATTTCGCCATACGCAGGTATCCTAGCTACACGGGGGCTTGGTCCCTCCCGTGACCGGACTTTCACCGGCTAGAAGATGCGTGCTTATCTGGGCACGCGATCACGCAAAAATTACCCGGCGAACATTCGCCGGACAAGAGGAATGAGCAGTATGTATACTTTACAACTCCACGGCTACCCCAAAATGATCCGAGACGACCTCTCCCCGGATGCCGTTCATAACAACATGGCAGAACTTGGCCTGCAGCGCACGGCTGGAGAAAATATAATCAATGCGCAGCTTACTTTTATTATCGTCCCAGCCTTTGATAGCCTTGGTTACTGTGGCTCCGTCATCTTTCACGATCGCTGCAGCGTACAGATCATGCCAGCCTTTTTCAATAACATAATCGTAGCCTTCGTTCCGAATCTCCGCCACATTGTTGAAGTCGCCCATGATAAACACCGGCAATTCTTTCAGTGTATCCAGCTTCGTCTGCGCGGCGTCCCATTGCCCTCGAAAAGGCTCTTCTTCATCACTCCACCAGCCGAAATGACCGCTTACAAACCAGGATTCCTCCGCGCCAATCTCTGCTTTGACGCCGACAATCTTCCGTGTACGGTAATTCTCATAGTCTCTTATAACCGACACGTACTCACTGAAAGCGGTGGTGATAGGTGTACGCGATAAGATCGCCAGACCCTCGTCGTATTTAACAAATCCCGTATGTACCGGTATCCAAGTCCAATAATAAGGGACACCGAGCTTTTGCAGCAGAACGTAAGCGTAATTATCCTGCCTAACTACCGTTTCCGGTTCAGCCGGGACAAAACGGTCCAAAGCCGCAGCGGATAACGCTTCCTCTCCCTTCGACTGATTGACCTCCTGCAGAGCGATAACATCAAACTGCTGCTCCCTGATAAACTCGGCCAAGTCTTCTATTTTCCGAAGCTGGTCCGTTTCCATCCATGCGTGGACGTTCAGCGTCATTATTTTCAAGACGATCCCCTGGCTTTCTCTATTTTTATGTAGAGCTCATTTTGCCTTCGCTATTTTTGCCGGCTCATAATGAACATGAACTTCATACACATCAGAGTTGCGCTTTAATTCATCTTCAACCCGTGTTGCGACTTCATGAGCTTCTTGAAACTTCAGTTTTGCTCCGACTAGCAATACAACGTCTACAACGGCATTGCTTCCGTAATTTCTGGCTCTTATTTCTTTAACTCCCTCCACCCCGTTTACTTGCAATATGGTTTCTTTGAATGATTGAATCATATTTTCATCAAAACCGTCTGTTAAATAATGGGATGCTTCACAAAAAATTTCCCAAGCCGTTTTACAAATAATGAATCCTACCGCAACAGCCGTCAGCGGATCAAGCCAAGGCAATTTAAATTGGGAACCAATGATCCCGACAACCGCTCCAATACTCACAAATGCATCAGATATATTATCTTTGGCCGCAGCCATTACGGCTTGACTGTTTATTTTGAGCGCCAATTTTTTGTTGTATCGATAGACACAGTACATTACGATCGCGCAGAAAATCCCTGTCCATGCGGAAATGAGATCAGGAGACTGTTCCCTTCCATGAAACATGGAAACAACAGCTCCGTAAAGCACCTGCAACCCTACAGCCATCATGATAAAAGAAGCCATTAAAGAGGCTACGGTTTCGGATTTCCAATGTCCGTACGGATGATCTTCGTCTGCCGGTTTCCGTGCTAATCTTAAACCAATTAATACGGCAATGGAGGCCACAATATCCGTCGCATTATTCAGACCATCCGCCTTCAAAGCTTCAGAGTTAGCTGCATAACCAATGATTAATTTTGAAGCGGATAACAAGATGTAAGCAATAATACTAACTATTGCTCCACGTTCACCTAATTTCAAATTATCGTACCTTTGCTGATCCATTCTAAAATAAAGCCCCTTCCAATTCATTTCCATACCTGCTAATAGTATCAGTTTGGGTATAAGTGGGTCTAGAGAAACGTTTTTTCATCAAGGTTAATAAATAAATGCAAATAAACAAATTTGCCTATGAGCAAAATATTTGCGACTATTCAAATCCGGCAATTTCCCGCACAAAAAAAGACGAGCTGATTTCAGCGCGCCTTTTATCTTCTATGATTCGATTCAAAAGATCAATGCAGAATTTCCCTCTTATTAACTTTAGCCCCCGATAAGGCTTGATCGAACATATCGAGAATGGACAGGAACCGCTCAGCTTCACGAAATACGTGATCCGCCAATAGAGGATGAATAATGCTTTTTATCCGGCATTCATTGATTAAATCGCGTGCGGTTTTCTTGAAATCACGCAATGCTTTAACGGATACCTTGTTCTCATCAACAAATTGACTTAGCAGCGGTACGGTTTGAGATTGCGGGCGCATCGAGCTTAAATCAATCGCCTGGAACACCAGCATATCAAAATCATTACTAAATTCCCGCGCTTGCTCGACTAAATTCCGTTCAGACGGATCTAGCAAATGGCTAATGAATTTGGAATGGTCGGCCATAATTTTTAAGAAAAAGACATTTTCGTCGATAATCGCATCGGGTAAGGGTTCGAGTCTTCCTGTATTGAGTTCTTCTAAGCGGTTTCTGAAATAATTGGCTTCCCGGCTAATATGATCCACCAGTAAAGGGAAGTTTGTCTGACCGGGAAGTTTACATTGCAGGATCAGGCCAAGCACCATTCTTTTAAAAGCCCAAATATGAGTCGCCGCTATAGCCACTTCTGTATTAAAATTTTTGATTATGCTCGGATCTGTGTCGATCTGAAATTCGTGGGATCTTCGCTCAATATCCTCAAAAATCGCATAAAACCGGTCTGCTTCTTTTTTAAGCCCAGTATCCTCCGCTCTAAATCCTAACCCAAGAAAAAATGAATGCTCCTTCATAATCCTGGACCAAAATCGTATTTCATCCAATGACCGGGCAACGAATTCATCCAAGCCTATCCCCCCCTTTGCAGAAAAAATCACCTGCTTTAGGGATATGGGGTTGCATGGTCCATTATGACATTACTTTAAAATATCAATTATAGTTCGGGAGCCAATCTCCATGAGCGGCAATTAGATCATCACACATACTGACGATGTCATCCATGGACAGCTCCGCTGCCGTATGCGGGTCGAGCATCGCCGCGTGATAAATATGTTCTTTCTTGCGCGTGATTGCCGCTTCGATGGTCAGAAGCTGAGTATTAATGTTCGTGCGGTTCAGCGCCGCAAGCTGCGGCGGTAAATCTCCGATAAAGGTCGGCTGGATTCCGCTGCGGTCCACCAGACATGGCACCTCCACGCAAGCCTCCCTCGGCAGGTTGGTGATGAGGCCAGTGTTCATGACGTTGCCGCCGATTTTGTACGGAACATTCGTCTCTATGGCTTCGATGATATACGATGCATACTCATGCGAGCGCTCATGCTCCAGATTGCGGTTGTTCACCAGTTCCTCGCGCATATGCTCCCAACGTTCGATCTGCTCCACACAGCGGCGCGGATATTCGTCCAGCGGAATTTGGAAGCGGTCGATCAGCTCGGGATAGTTCCGCTTGATGAAGTACGGGTGATACTCCGCCGTATGCTCTGACGATTCCGTGTTGTAATAGCCGAATTTTTGCATAATCTCGTAGCGGACCATGTCGTTATGCGGTTCCTTTTGCTTCTCGGTGGCGCGTCTTTTAATTTCCGGATACAGGTCCTTGCCGTCCTTGGTAACCTCCAGCAGCCAGGCCATATGGTTAATCCCGGCGATTTTCGCCTGCACGCCTTCCTGATCGATACCCAGATGCTCGAACAGATGCGGCACGCATACTTGCACGCTGTGGCACAGGCCGACCGTCCGCACTCCGCCGTACGTATTCATCACATTTGTGAGCACGGCCATCGGGTTCGTATAGTTCATAAAGAACGCGTCCGGACACACTTCACGGATATCTGCGGCAAAATCGAGCATAACGGGTATCGTGCGCAGGTTGCGGAAAATGCCGCCGATGCCGACCGTGTCGGCAATTGTCTGCCGCAGGCCGTATTTTTTCGGAATTTCAAAGTCGGTGATGGTGCAGGGGTCGTAACCGCCCACCTGAATCGCGTTGATGACGTATTTGGCACCGCGCAGCGCCTCTTTGCGGTCGGTATAGGCTTTGATTTCACAGGTGCTGCCGCCGCTTTGCTTTAAGTTGAGCAGCATATTCTCGGAATCCGCCAGACGGCGGGAATCAATATCGTACAGCGCCAGCTCAAACCCTTGAAGTGCCGGTGTAGCCATGCAGTCTCCTAATACATTTTTAGCAAAAACTGTGCTTCCTGCTCCGATAAATGTAATTTTGGACATCGACTCTATTCCTCCTTGTGTTGGGGAGATAATGCAGCTTTTTTCGCTGATACCGTCCCTCTTTTCACTATTTACTATAGAGCACAACCCATGAAATTTATATGGAGGAATAAAAGGAACATATGGAGGTTTGTCGTATCTTTATAGTAAAGTTATAGTGAAAAACACCTATCTCTCATTTCTGGAGGAACCTATGAATCCCGATCATTATCAATTTGAAATCGGCATTAACCTGCATCCTGATGAGGGTGAGCTTATCGTTCTTTTTAGCGGCGAAGGCAGTCCCAAACCAGGTCACAAGGTCGGACCATCCGTCCATGACTATTATTTAATTCATACCGTGCTTTCGGGTGAGGGGATATTTGTAAGCGAAGGGCGTAAATTTTCATGTCAGGCAGGAGATACGTTTCTCATTATGCCGGGCAGCTTGTTCAGCTATGAATCGGACCGGCAGACGCCTTGGCAGTATGTGTGGGCGGCGGTCCAAGGAGAGGGTGCTTCACAGCTGCTAAAGCAAGCAGGATTTTCTCAGGAAAAGCCTGTGTTAAAAGGTGCTGACCCTTCGGCTCTTCATTCTTTCTACCGGAGGATCAAGCATTCTTTCAAGCAATCGCCATTTCCCGAACTGGAAAGTCTGGAAGCATCGGGCTGGCTGAGGCTGCTGATCCATCGGCTAGGACTTGTGAGCAGAGACTTGGGGGACACGGCCGCTCAGCATTCGGAGATGATCGACCGTCAGGTTGAGCAGGCCAAACGCTGGATGTCGCTTCAGTACCACCAGCAGCTCGGCATCAGCCAGATGGCTTCCTCTCTGGGGTATCACCGGGCCCATTTCTCCAAAGCTTTCAAGGAACGGACCGGGCTGTCCCCGAAGCAGTATCTGATGAAGATCCGGATGGACAAAGCAAAAGAACTGCTGGAAAGCAGAGTCTTGACGATTGATGAAGTATCATCGTCCGTCGGCTTTAACGACGCGCTCTACTTTTCCAAGCAGTTCCGTAACTGGTGCGGGCAGTCTCCAAGCGAATACCGCAGCGGGTTTATGCGTTAAGCTGCCGCCTTATTGGCCAGGTATGCGCCAGCCATACGCCAAACGCGGTGAAGGCGAGCCCTGGTCACGCCTGCGCCTTCCAATTGCCCCGACTTGAGGACTCGAGGTGCCGTTCGCTAAGCCAAGCGGTTACCGCCGCTTCCGCTTCGTCCAAATGGTTGACTTTGAACGTCACCTTCTCGGACTCGCCGTACAATAGGGATGTATAATCGTATTTCGGATCATAGTAATGCTCCAACAGCAACAGGACCGCGTTCTCGAAGTTTCCTGCTACGAGACTCCGTTCAATCTCCGCCGCGATCGGCACGTGAATTCGAGATTTAATTCTACGGAATGCCATCAGGAGCTCCTCCTGATGCTCTTTTGGGCGATAGTCCTTCATGATCTGCGCTACCCTGGATTCAAGCGGCATTTCAATCCACAGTTGGGTGCCCGTCTCCTTCTGCCGGCTCATGAATTGCGGCATGACTACCTTGCCGATCCGCATGCTCTCCGCCTCGAACAGCACATACGGCGAATGTTCCAGCGTGATCAGCTTCTCCAGCAGCAGACTGTCAAAGGTCTTTTGATTATTTGCCTGGAGACCGACCTGTCCGAAAATCGACCCCCGGTGTCCCGCGATGCCTTCCAAATCAATCACAGGATAGCTGTTACGCTGAAGACGATGCAGCAGCGCCGTTTTTCCGGTACCGGTGTTCCCGTGGATAATGTAGGAATGCGGCTTGAAATCATAGAACTCCAGCGAATCCATCACCCATTTCCGGTACGCTTTGTAGCCGCCGGTCAGACGATTGACGTGAATATCCATCAGGGAGAGCAGGGTCGCCGTCGTCCGGCTCCGCATGCCGCCTCTCCAGCAAAATACCGTCTTGTCCCCGGGGATTTCAGCGAATTGCCGTATGAAAGCAGGCAGCTTGGCAGAGACAAGCTCAAGCCCCCGGTCCTTTGCCGCCTGAACGCTCGTCTGCTTGTACAGGGTGCCGACCTCCGCCCTTTCCGCATCGTCGAACAGCGGAATGTTGAGGCTGCCCGGAATCGTGGAGTCTCTGTATTCAGAAGGGGAACGGACGTCAATGATCGTCATCTGTTTGCGATCTTTCAGCGCCCGAAGCTCTTCGAGTGTAATATCCTGAAACAATAGTCTCTCTCCTTCTTATGTCCTGCTGTAAACGCGATCAAAAGCCGCTTAGGGGCATCCGGCTCTGTTGTTCCTGCCCCTCGGCTTAAATTGCTTGCACCGGACCTTTATATGACTGTAATCTGTCCAGGGTGCTCGGCGGTAACTTCCCCGATCATTGCGGCTTCAACTCCCGCGGCTGCCAGATCGCTTAGCAACGCTTCACTATCATGCCCGGCAACGGAGATCAGCAGCCCTCCAGAGGTGACGGCATCGCATAAAATATAGCGGTCAATCTGATCCAGCGATTCTGGATAAATAATCGTACCTTCCAGATGGGCGTAATTGTTGCGGGTTCCGCCTGGAACGAAGCCCTGCTCCGCCAGCTCACGGACTCTCGGCAGCACCGGTACGGCCTCCCTGCGGATGATGAGTCCGCTGCCGCTTCCCTTGGCCATTTCCGAGGCATGTCCGAGCAGTCCGAAGCCCGTTACGTCGGTGCAGGCGTGGACTTCGTACGCGCTCATGACCTCTGCTGCCGTCTTGTTCAGTGTGGACATAACCGCTGTCAGACGTGCGGTTTCTTCAGGTGACAGCTGGTTTTTCTTAATCGAAGTTGTCAGGATGCCGACCCCGATCGGCTTGGTCAGGACCAGCTTATCCCCCGGACGCGCGGCGGCATTGGTCCGCACTTTGTCTGGATGGACTAGTCCGGTGACGGCAAGGCCGAATTTCGGCTCCTTGTCATCAATAGAATGGCCGCCGACCAGCGTAGCGCCCGCTTCGCTCACCTTATCCGCAGCGCCGCGAAGAATATCGGCCAGAATGCTCTTATCCAGTGTGGAAATAGGAAATGCGACGATATTAAGCACGGTCAGCGGCTTACCGCCCATCGCGTAAATATCGCTCAGCGCATTGGCGGCGGCGATTTGACCGAAGGAATACGGATCGTCAACAATCGGCGTAAAGAAATCGACCGTCTGTACCAGCGCCTGCTCATCGCTTAGACGATACACTCCCGCATCATCGCTTGTGTCAAGTCCGACGAGCAGATCGGGATTTGGCACCGATTTCGGCAAATTCCGGAGAACCTGCATCAGATCGGCGGGACCGATTTTGCAGCCGCAGCCTCCTTTAGAGGATAACGAGGTTAATTTAATAGGTTCGGCAAGAGACATTGAAGAGCCAACTCCTTATATTTGAGTATTCGTGAAATGGAGAACAATAGCACCTCCTATATTACACGATCCTAACAACATTGCGCAAAATAGTGCTTCCCTTACGACCTTATTATGCTATAATTATGAAATTTGAAATAAAAGTATGGGGGTTAATCGCTGCTATGTCACCTGTAACAAACAGCTCAACGTATTCCAATCAACCAAAGGACTATAAAGCCATCGTATTTACGGTCATCTTTCTGCTCATTGCCGTAGCCGGACTCTCCTATGTCAAATGGTGGCCCTACTATCACAAGGCGTTTAAGGCTGCTGCCGAGCATTCTATCGGGTCTTCCATTTTGACCGGCAAAGAAGCCGTGGCTCCCGCACCTTCGCTGCAAGCTGCTTTGGATTATGCCGCAGCCTATTTCAAATCCGTATGGAAAGCCGCAGTGCTCGGTATTCTGCTCGGTTCGCTTGTACAGGTTCTGATCCCGTCCCAGTGGCTGCTGCGGGTTCTGGGAAAAGCTAACTTCAAGAGCACAGCGATCGCGGGACTTGCTTCTCTGCCCGGCATGATGTGCTCGTGCTGCGCCGCACCGATAGCTGTCGGCCTGCGCAAGAAAAACGTATCGGTTGGCGCCGCGCTGGCGTTTTGGATCGGCAATCCCGTCTTGAACCCGGCAACGCTCATTTTCATGACCTTTGTACTGTCCTGGAAATTTACCCTGATGCGAATCGTATTTGGACTGATTCTTACGTTTGGCATCAGCTACTTGGCTAATAAATTCGCCGGGAATACAGAGGTTCCCGATACGCTGGCCCAACCTGCGATGGAAGCTCCCGCGCCGCAAGGCCCGCTGCTGCTCCGCTGGGCTGCTGCTGCCGGAAGAATGCTTCTGGCCGTTGTACCGGCCTATATCCTTACGGTTCTGCTGTTGGGAGCGGCGCGGGCATGGATGTTCCCGTCGCTTGGAACCGGAATTGCCAGCGGCATTCTTGCCGTTCTGGTCTTCGCCATTGCCGGCACACTGTTTGTCATTCCGACAGCTGCGGAAATTCCGATTATCGGAACCTTTCTTTCCTTCGGATTCGGCACGGGCGCTGCCGGAGCGCTGCTCGTGACACTGCCGGCTATCAGCCTGCCGTCGCTGCTTATGGTTTACCGCTCATTTCCGCGCCGGGTTGTATGGTTTGTCTTCTTCTCCGTCGTTGCAGCCGGTATTCTCGGAGGTGCTGTAGGCGCGATCGTACTGTAACGGATTCGGATTTATAGATAAATAATCCTTAAGTAAAAACTCCCTTCTGCTATTTACCAGTAGATTGGGAGTTTTTGCTAGGATCGTGTAATTATCTTGGTGCAAACCACGATATAGCAAAGACGGGGATGTCCCATAAGCCATAGAAGGGCTAATGGGATGCCCTTTCGTATTATTAGGTCAGCCAGAAACTTCTGGTTGGCCTATTTTTGTAGTTGTTTTAAGATGGCGGTAGCCGGGAGAACGTGGATGTCCTTGGGGAGCATACCCCGTCAAAAAAACTGTTCTCCTACTGCCTCCAATGACCATGTTTGAGCTGGTAGGGGCAATGGACCCCGCATCACAAGCGAAGCTATGGGGTTGGAACCATCGTAGGATTGCCGGTAAATAATAATCAGGAGGTTGTTATGGAACCCGTAGTGGGAGTGGATGTAGCAAAGGGATTCAGTGTGGTACAAGCATTTCTAAAACGGAATGAGCCTTGCGGGAAAGCGATGAGCATCTCGCATGAGGAAGGCGGATTTGAGCAATTGGGGGAGATTCTAGCAGAGCTGCAGACAAAGACAATGCATCCCCCGGTCGTTATTCTTGAAGCGACAGGCCACTACCACCGTGGACTTGTCGCCTATCTAGAGCGCAGCGGATGGACGTACTTCATTGTCAACCCGTTACAAGCAAAACGAGCGAAAGGCACACAGTTGCGCAAGGTAAAGACGGATGCTGCAGATGCATGGCACTTAGCCGAAATGTATTACCGGGGAGATGTTACACCGCATCGGACTTGGGATGAGGGGTTTACGGAGCTCCAACATGTAACCAGACAACATGAGTTTGTGACGGGGATGTTTGTGCAAGCGAAGTTAAACATGAGGGCCTTGCTGGATCAGGTGTTTCCGACATACGAGAAGGTCTTTCGCAATCTATTCTCCGTGACGTCTTTACACGTATTGGCCTGTTGTCTGGAAGGTCAAATCGAGAATCTTCATGCAGTCATCCAAAAATGTACAAGGAGTTCACATTCTCAGAAGTGGACGGAAGCCAAGATGGAGCAAATGAAAGAAGCATTATCTTACTGGAAAGAACAGTCAAGGAGTCGTGCTCAAACCTCCGTTTTACGTGGTATGGTCAACTTAGTCCTTGCTTTTTCAGACCAACTGAGCGAACTAGAAAAGCAGATGGATGAGCTGGCAACGTGTCTTCCAGAGGTCGAATTAGTGAAGAGTATACCGGGAATCGGGGATAAGCTTGCAGCTGCAATTGTCGCAGAGATCGGTGATGCTCGGCAGTTTAAAGAAGCAAAACAACTTGTGGCTTTTGCAGGTTTAGACCCTGGAATATTCAGCTCCGGCAAATTTACGGCGACTAGCTCCCGAATTACAAAACGTGGCTCCAAGAGACTTCGTCGAGCGTTATATTTAGCCGTACAGTGCGGGATTCGAGGAAGAACCAATCCTAGAATCCGAGACTATTACGATAAAAAAAGAAAAGAGGGCAAGCCCTACAAGGTGGTTGTGATCGCCTGCGCCAACAAGCTACTCCATCACGTATACGCCATCCTCCGTAAAAAGCAGCCCTTCCAACCATAATACCCATAATTATCCATAACCTTCACGCCAATGAAGGTTCTTTGTCATGCTTTAAAAATAGTATACCAAGAAGAACGCAAATCACCAATACAAAATCCTTGACAAGTATTAGCTGGTTTTTTCAGGTGGGATTTAGGTAGATGGGCGGGGCTACCCGAATGGAAGCGGGGAAAATGCAGAAAACCTGAAATTGTACATCTTTTGGTCGACTAAGAATAGCGATGTATAACATGCCTACGGAAATACAGGTTTTTCTCCGCTCCGCCTCCAATTCAGTCAGCACAGCCTCAATTCCCTGTATCATCTCCTAGGCCCCCTAATTAAACTGGAGTCCTCCCACCCAATAATTTAAACTGGAGACAAGGGAGAGATGACGAGAATGGGAAAGAGGCTGAAAGAGGAAGCACGGCTTAAAGTTGTTAAGGAAGCGTTAGCCGGAGTTAAGGTGGGGGTATTATCCCGCATGTATGACATCCATCCAGAAACCATACGCGGGTGGATTAGGGATCATCGTGACTCCATTCCACCCGAAGATATTCCGGTTGCAGATGAGCATCTGCAAGAACTTCAGCGACTGCAGGATGTGGAACAGCGCTACGAAAAGGCCATGAAGGTGCTCGGGGAAAAAGAACTGGAGCTCGAGATTCTGCGAGAACTGCTAAAAAAGAAAAACCCCGCTTATCCGAAAAATTCGAAGTAGCAGACCTATTTATTAAGCGGGGGGAACCAGTGGCACGGGTTCTGCGAATACTTGGATTATCTGAATCGACGTACTATGATCGTAAAAAACGAGCTGCCCGTCCGGCAACAAAACGCCCACCAGAAGGCCAGATGGGACGTCCGGTGCCGGGTTACTCCTTCACGGTTACGGGAGAAAAAATCAGCGACGAACAAATCAAGGAATGGCTGCTTGAGCTCCTCGAAGGCGAAGAGCATGTCTATGGCTACAAACTTCTTGCGCAATGTATTCGTAACCGGTACAGCGTAAAGCTGAACAAGAAGAAAGGATATCGCTTGTGTAAAGAGCTAGGGATTCTTCAGCAATCCCGTAAGCGCCTCCCCTCACATCCACGCCGGCTTCCCAAGAACCGGGTCGTCACCGGGTCCAATCAGTTGTGGCAAATGGACATCAAGTACGGCTATATCATCGGTCAGGAACGTTTCTTTTTTGTACTTAGCATCATTGATGTGTTTGATCGTATGGTTGTTCGGCAGTACAGAGGACCCGTATGTGAGGCCAAACATGCAGTCCAAACCCTATGGCGGGCGCTACAGAGTCGTCTCCAATCCGGAGAAGTTATGCCCGTGATTCGAACGGACAACGGGCCGCAATTCGTCAGCAAGTTATTTGGAGATACCTGTGAAAGCCTGGACATGATTCACGAACGCATCCCGCCGCGGACACCGAATATGAATGCATACATTGAATCCTTTCATAGCTTATTGGAACGCGATCTGTTCAGCAAAAGAGAGTTCATGACCTTCGACGAAGCCTATGAGGCCCTCGATCAATATATGGACTTCTACAACAACCGCAAGATGCATGGCAGCTTGAAATTAATGCCTCCAGCGAAGTTTTCAGAGTGGGTTAAAACGCTGGAAGACTCATCGACATTTCATAAAGCCATGTAATATCTTGAAATAAAGAGTTATTTTACGAACGCTTGTTAATTGTAGGGCATGACTCCGGATTTAAGGGGCCTAGCCGTCATTGCAGGTTTTCTTTGAGAAACCACGTTTTTGCTCGAAAAAAGCTGCATTTTAGCTGGTTTGCAAATGATGCTGAACTAAAATCATAACCAACCTGACCCGTCCCTTGATGATAGAGCGATTACCCTAATTAGAACAGCAAAAGCCAGCGAGTCTCCAATAACCGAAAGACTTGCTGGCTTCTTCACTTTTTTAGGAAGGTGGCCGTGCCGCTAGTATATGACAGCTCCGTTGCTGCGTCTTTATTCCTTGCTTCCCGTGTTGGCGATTCCTTGCACATAATACCGCTGAAGCGGAATCAGGAGCATCACCGGAATCACCACGGACAACATCGCTGCGGCGAACATTTCGTTCCAATACGTGCCGTATTCCGTGATGAAGTCGCTTAATGCGACTTGAATCACTTTGTATTGCTTGGAGCGGGTGGCAATGAGCGGCCACATAAAGGACTCCCACTGCTGAATGAAAATGAGCAAGCTCGCGCTGACGGTCACCGGCTTGCACATCGGCATGACGATACCGGCGTATACCCGGAGCCATGAAGCGCCATCTATACGCGCTGACTCGACGAGAGAATAAGGAAGCTCCAGGAAAAATTGCCGGAACAGGAAAATGACCAAGCCATTGACCACGCCAGGCACAATGATACCGGCATAGGAATCGATCCATCCCAGCTTGTTTACCAGGCTGTAGAGCGGAATGGAAATGACCTCAAAAGGAATCATAAACGTTACCAGAACCAGCAGAAACAACGCCGATTTGCCGCGGAATTCCAAATAAACAAAAGCAAAGGCGGCCATGGAGCCGAGCAGCAGCCCCCCTAGGACGGTAGTGATGCCTATAAAAAAGGTGTTCAGGAAAATCTGGCCGAACCCTCTCTCCGTAAACAGCGAACGGTAAGCCTCAAGGGTGAACTGGGTAGGCCAAAACGTTTTCCAAGTGACAGGCGACATGTATTTGTAGATCTCATCCAAAGGCCGAAACGAGGACACAAGCGCAAAAGCGAGCGGAAGCAGTACGATTAACGCCAGGACCAGGTGAATGACATAAATCGGAAGGGAAGAGCGGAATAATCGAATCACGTTCATTTCCTTTCTAATGGGAAGTCTTGAGCCACCTGAACTGAAAAGCGACGATCGTCAGCGTGATCAGCAGCAAAGTGACGACAATGGAAGAAGATCGGCCTAAATCTGAGTATAAAAAAGCGTTGTTGAAGCTTTCGAACATCAGCACATCCGTACTGTTCTCCGGTCCGCCTTTTGTCAAGATGTACATCGGCGAGAAGAGTAGAAAATTGGCGGTTGTGACCGACACTACCACAAACGTCAAGGGGCGCTTCAACATCGGGTATACGATATGAATCATCTGCTTCCAGCGGCTGGCGCCGTCCAGGGAGGAGGCCTCCAGCAGAGAAGTCGGCACTTCCTGCAGGCCGGCCAGCAGGAACAAAGCCCAGTAGCCTACGCCTTTCCAGGAGGCGATGGCGATGATGGAGCCCAGGGCCTGGGAGCTGCTGCCAAGGAAAGGCTGCTGAGGCAGGCCAAGCGCAGCGAGAATGGAGTTGACCACGCCCTGCTCCGGGCTGAGCATAATATTCCACAACATGCAGGCCGTTGGAACCGAAATCGCGACAGGCACGAAATGAACGCTGCGGAACCAGGCAATTCTTTTGATTTTGGCGTTTAAGAGCAGCGCCAGGAAGAAGGCCAGTAGGATTTGCAAAGGATTTATGATGACGTTGAACAACAGCGTCACTTTCAGGGAGTTCCAGAAGACCGGATCGGTAAATAAAGAAATATAGTTCTGCAATCCGACGAAGCTGCGGCCGCCGGTTATAAACGTTGTGGTGTACAAGCTTTGCACAAATCCGCTTAGAATCGGATACAGCTTAAATAGAACCAGACCCGCCAGGGCGGGGAACAGAAACAACAGGATTGTACCTATGTTTTTTTCACTTCGCATAAAGGTCACCTTTAAGTTGGAGATCAGATCATCCATTGGTTTGATAGAACAGGAACAGTACCAGGTCGGCAAACACAAGAAGAAAGAAGGGAGAAGGCCACCCCTTCCCCCTCATAGGTTTCATGCGTTTACTTAGCGGCTACACCCTGGTATTTCTTTAACTGGTTGTCGATGACGGAGACGGCATTATCGAGTGCTTTTTGCGGGTCGGCGCCATTTTTGATGTCATCGAAAGCTTTATTCATATTCGACTCCCATTCCAGATAACCTGGCGTCTTAGGACGGGGAACGGCGGTTTCGCGCGATTCTTTGGCCGCGATCCGGATGACCGTGTTCGGGAATTCTCCGTATTTCGGATCAGAATCGATGGCGTTCAGCAGATCAAGCTGCGGAGGCAGCGTGCCGCCTTCTTCAAAAATAATTTTGGAGCCTTCGCCAAGCGTCAGGAACTCGACCAGCTTGGCTGCCGCTTCTTTTTTGTCCGAATATTTGGACACGCCAAGGTTCCAGGCCCCGGTTGGCGTGGCGATTTTCTGTCCGGCGAAATAGGGATGCAGGGTGACGCCGAAGTTAACCCCCGAATCGCGGATTTTGGGCATGTTCTGGTTGGTTGCCAGGTACATCGCCACTTTGCCGGAGGTGAAGTAATCGAGCGATTCCTCTTTTTTGATCTTCGGACTTACTTTATCTTTGTTGAACAGGTCGGAATAGAATTGAAAAGCTTTCACCGCTCCCGGAGAGTTGGAATTCCCGGTGGAGGTCAAGCCGTCGTCGCTGATCATTTTAACGCCCAGGCTGTCGGACAAAGCGAGCATTTGGTAAGCTTTGCTGATTTGCTCGAACGAGAAACCGTAGACATTGTCGGAGGTCAGCTTTTTCGCCAAGGCGACAACCTCTTCCCAAGTCATGCGTTTGTCTTCAGCAGGGAAAGGGATTCCTTGTTGCTGGAACAAATCTTTGTTGTAATAGAGCACCTGGCTGGAGCTGTTCATCGGAGCGGCCATCAATTGGTTTTGATACGAGACGGTTTCGACGGCGGAAGGCGTCCATTCTTTTTTCGCATCCGCGTCAATCAGGTTGTCCAGCGGCTCAAGATAGCCTTTGACCGAATAATTCATCACAAGCGGCGAATCGACAAACAAGGCATCTACATCTTTGGACTTGGCGCCGAGCTTGATTTCAATCGTCTCCATGAGCTGGTCGTAAGGAGCCAGGTCAAGTTTCACTTTGATGTTCGAGTTCTGCTGCTCAAACGCTTCAATGGCTTTCGTCAGAGGTTTCTCATAATTGGAGTACGCGGCGAACGTAATTTCTGTTGCCGATGTGTTTGCTGCGGAGGTGTTTGGCGCTTCCGAAGTTTCAGGCGTAGAAGCTGTGTTGTCTTTGGCGCATCCTGCCAGAAGCGTTGTTGTGACAAGGAGCAGGGTGAGCCAGGCACCGAATTTTTTTGTCGATGTTTTTGTCATGATGAAACCGCCACCTCATTCTCATTGGAAAATTTTATACTTAGCTAAAGTTTGCCTTCTTCCTTCTTGCCTTCAAGAAAATAACCGTCGGTACATCAGTTCAAAAAAGCGTTCTTTATCGAGCTCCAAAGCCACTTCGATGTGGCTTGCCGGGTTAAGCTCAGCAATCGTTTGTCCCGAAGTCGCCCGGTGATCATATTCGACCCTGACCTCCATAGGCACGGCCCGAATCAAAGTCGGATCAATCAGCGTTGCAATCGTCAATGGGTCACACATGTAGGAAAAGTCTCTCTGCATATAATCCATGAACGTATGCATCATCCGGACCAGGTAGGCGGCCAGCGGAGTCCCGCTTTGCGCCATCTGGTCGGCTTCGGCTCTTGAAAAGATCGCTTGCCGCGTGACATCGAGCCCGAGCATCAGGATTGGTGCGCCGCTGCCAAACACGACTGAGGCGGCTTCCGGATCACATTGGATATTGTGCTCGACCGGCTCCAGCTCGGCACCGTTAGATGCCAGCCGGGTAACACCGCCCATCATGACAATGCGCTTCACCAGCTTGGCGATGCGGGGCTCAAGAATAAGGGCAGCCGCTACATTGGTTTGTGGCCCAATCGTGACCAGCGTGATTTCGCCCGGATTCTCCAGGATGGTCTGGATGATAAATTCAACGGCATGCCGCTTGGGAAGCTCCAAGTCATCGTTCAGCCGCAGGCCTCCTCCTTCGATTCCGGCCCGCAGTAAGGGACGGTTTCTGAGTAAAGGAAGCGGTATACCTAAAAATACAGGCACGTGGTTCACCCCGCACAGTTGCAAGATGGCTTGAGCGATTCGTGCGCGGGTGTGAACCTTTCCGTAGACAGTGGTAATGCCTTCCACTTGAATCTCCGGAGATTTTAAAGCCAGTGCAACGGCTACAGCATCGTCTGCGTTTGTTCCGATGTCCGTATCCACAATAATTCTTGACAATAAATCCACTACTTTCTCTCTGGTTGCTCTAGGGTACCCCTATTTAGTACGGGTCACCTATGATGGGTTTGAGGTTCTGAATAAGGATTTGCTTACGGTCGTAACGGATCAAACCTTGTTGCTTCCACTTGCTCAGCAGTTCCGAGACGGTCTGCCGGGTACAGCCGATCATATTGGAGATTTCCTCATGATTCAGGTCGAGTTCGACTTGGATTTCCCCGGACGGAGAAGGGTTTCCCAATTGCTGAAGCAGCCAGGCCAGACGCCAAGCGACAGGTTTGGAGATCAGCAGTTCGACCGTGCTTTGATGATGAATGAGCCTGTGGGTCAGCGTATATAAAATATCTCTTGTGACTTCCGGGTTCGTCAAAATCTGTTCGCGTATAATCGATGAATCAAGCACCCAGATCTGGCTGTCATGCAGGCATTGGGCGTAGCAAGGATGATTTTGCTGCAATATAATTTCCGCCAAGCCGAACGCATCTCCCGTTCTGCGTATGAAAAAAGTCACGTCGCGGCCTTCATCTGTGAACTGGCAGACTTTCAGAAGCCCGGATTCGATGAAATAAGAACCGGCAGGCACCGAACCTTTGGTAAAGACAAAGGAGCCTTTCGGAAAATGTCGCAAAGTGCCGTGCCTCTGGTGCAGGGCATATACCGAATCCCCGGAGCTTTTCGGGTCCGCCTGATTGTGAGCGAGGGCTGCGGTTTGAAGGTCAAGCAAGGCAGTCCCCTCCTCCACTCCTGTACACAAAGCGCAGACGGGATTGTCCACTTGCTGAACCTGAATTCAGTATAGATAAATCTTTATGGAGATTCTGTCGGGTACCCGACAGGGATTGAAGAATCTGTTGAAGTGGCGGCATCGTCCTATTCCCCCAATCGTGATTTCGTATCTTTCAGTATGGCGGGGGTTTACAAAAGCCGTGTCATGGCGGGGTTAAAGTTTGTAAAACCCATTTTTTACGTATAACCAGGAAAGAATGGCCTTTGATCTCACTTGATCCTATAGCTCTCGATAACTATAGAGCTTGTCAGGGTTTCAG
Source organism: Paenibacillus durus ATCC 35681 (assembly GCF_000993825.1). Lineage (NCBI taxonomy): Bacteria > Bacillati > Bacillota > Bacilli > Caryophanales > Paenibacillaceae > Paenibacillus > Paenibacillus durus. Next base: position 2,030,205 of record NZ_CP011114.1, on the reverse strand, counting down.
AAGCATGTACGAGCCGGGAGCTTGTACTCGAAGACGGGGAAATTCACGGGGTGCTCAAAAGTGGTGAACGTTGAGTGCGAGGATATGAGCAGAAGGAATAAGCTGCAAATGACATGTATATTACACGATCCTAGCAAAAACTCCCGATCTGCTGATACCAGCGGATCGGGAGTTTTTTGGTAATGGCTCTTGGAATGAGATTAGTCCATCCGCCAACGTTTAACCATTTCATGGAAGCCCGGGACATCCAGACCGTCCACCGAAAAAGCTTTGCGCAGCAGATCCTGGGGAATCCACTCGTCGTATTTTCCGAGGTATGGGGCTTCGCCCGGCGACAGCAGCGCAAGCGGGTCGAGTCCGCCGGAGCTTGCTTCCATGATGGAAGCCTCCAGCCAGTCAGCGTCGGCTTTACCGGCGACGACCATGTAGTACGGCTCCATCGGCACTACCGAGCGCAGCCCCAACGGACGCGTCAGCTGATGCTTCAGCAGCCGCTCCAGCGTGCGGAAGGTCCGGCTGCCCGCCCAGGGCAGAATGAACAACGAGTCGCCGCCCGCCGGAAGCACGGAGCGCTGAAGCAGCCCACTCTCCCGCGCCAGCCGCCTTGCCCGTTCGAGCCGGGCCGCCGCTCTCGGCGCGAGATACGGGTACAGCGCCGTATCGCCAAGAATGTCCCGGATTTTGGTCATAATCCGGGTATGCACATCGCCGCCTGCGCCAAGCCACAGCGTATCGACTTTGCCGCGCGAAGCCTTCACATATACCGCCTTGTGGCGGTTGTCGACCTCTTCCACCTTCCACAGCTTGCCAGCCAGCGTGAAGCAGTAACCCGGCGGCGGTACAGTTGTAATCGAGCCGATTTCCTCTGTTCCGTTATATACGACATGCTCCTCATCGTCCTTGAAGACGGCCAGAAAGCGGAAATTGTTGACGATTTTCTCACCGGCAAGCCCGATCAACAGACTGCCTTCGTCCATTTGCTCAATCTGCCCCATTCCAAGCTGGTAAGCCATAAAGGCATCATAATCCTCTTCGCTGAACCCTTTAAAAGAAGGCAGTGAGAGAACGGCATCGCGGAGCTCCTCCGGCTCTGCCTCACCCATGCTCTTCAGGATGCTCATCGTCTGGTGGTACAGCAGCCCGACCGGCATTTGCCGGACCATCAGCGGCTCGACCCATCTCTCCCGCACATACAGCTCGATAACGGCGATTGCCCGGAGCAGTGTCCAGGGCATGCGCGCCGGCAGCTGCGCTTCCTCGTCCTCTTCCTCCGGCGTGACGAACATCATCTCCGCGGCGGCGTCGCCCCGCCGACCCGAGCGGCCCAGCCGCTGCACGAAGCTGGAGCAGCTGTACGGCGCCCCGAGCTGCATGACCCGCTCCAGCTGGCCAAGATCGATGCCCAGCTCCAGCGTGAGCGTCGCTGCGGCGACCGCCGCACCGGAGCCCTCGCGAAGCGCGGCTTCCGCCTCCTCCCGCAGCATCGCGGAAATGCTGCCGTGGTGGACGTGGAACACGTCCGGCTCCTGGCGCTTCGCCGCGATGCGCCTCATTTCAAGGATCGCCGTTTCCGCATCGGTACGGCTGTTGGTGAAGACGAGCGCTTTTTTGAGCCGGGTGTGGTCGTAAATATAGTCATAATACGCCTTGCGGGCAAGCTCCAGCGCTTCGGACTGCTTCTCGTCCCTCGCATCGGGAAAAGAAAAATGCTCAACACTCAACCGAAGCTTCCTCCCGCCCTGCGGCGCGGATACCTGCACCTGCTCCCGCGTCCCTGCGGCAAGCCAGTGTGTGGCGGTGCCATAATCGCTGAGCGTAGCGGATAGCCCGATTCGGCGCGGCGAACAGCCCGCCATACGGGAGATCCTTGCCAGGAGGCTGAGCACCTGGATTCCCCGGTCCGCGCCCATAAAGGCATGCACTTCGTCAATAATGACAAAGCGCAGATCGCCAAACAGCGCCGGAATGGCATTTGGACGGTTCATCAGCAGGCCTTCCAGCGACTCAGGGGTTATCTGAAGCACACCGGAGGGGTTCTTCATCAGCTTCGTCTTCTCGGCCTGCGGCACATCGCCATGCCAATGCCAGACAGGAATACCGCCCTCCAGCAGCAGGTCGTTCAGCCTGGTAAACTGGTCGTTGATCAGCGCCTTAAGCGGGGCAATGTATAGTATCCCTACCGAAGAAGAGGGCTTCTCGTAAAGCTCCGTCAGTGCAGGGAAAAATGCCGCCTCCGTCTTGCCGGATGCGGTTCCCGATGCAATCAGCAGATGATCCGGCGATTCCAGCAGCACCCGGCAGGCATCCACCTGCGCTTCGCGGAGCGTCTCCCAGCGGTTTTTGTAAATAAACTCCTTAATAAACGGTGCAAGCCGGTAAAACGGGTTATCGCTCATAGCTCAAACTCCGCCAGCAGGTCATCCATCGATGGGTCCTTGCCTTCATCGGATTTGCCGGTCCGTTCTCCGACTAGGCTCGCAAAAGAGGCTTCCGGATTGCTGTGCAGCGTATGCAGCAGATCCATAAAATCGCGCACGAGCTCGCGGGGCGTCAGAAGCTCATCCGCTCCGAGCCTCGACGAGGCTTCTTCCATAAAATGGACAAGCTGATCGTCGGTTAAGCCAGGGGCATAGCCATAATGCAGCGCATGAATATCCCGGAGTCGTTGCAGCAATACTAGAATCTCCTCGGAAGACAGCATATCGAGCGGAATGATCGGCCCCGAGAAATTACTCGGAGCGGCGGCTCCGTACCGTCCGGCCACAAGCCTGGACCGCAGCGCCTCGTAGCTGAACAGCCCCCGGCGGTGATCCTCGACAAATTGCGGCGTTCCGCCAAGAAATATCCCCAGATGCTCCGCCTTGCCCTGCATCGTGTCATTGAACATGGTGAGCAGCTTCTCATAATTGCTCTGCCTGGATACGCTGTTCGTGATCTTGTACAGGTTGACCCCTTCATCGATGAACAGCAGCAGCCCTTTGTAGCCAATGGCTGCGGAAAATTCCGCCCACAGCTTCATATAGTCGTACCAGTTGTCGTCATCGATAATGACGCCAACGCCCAGCGCCTTGCGGGATTCCGTGCGTGTGGCGAATTCGCCGCGAAGCCAGCGCAGCGCCTCCTGTTTCACGTCTTCGTCGCCGAGCTTGTGGCCGTTCCAGTAAGCCGCCAGCACCTTGGCGAAGTCGAAGCCGTGCACAAGGCTGCGCATAGCCGATGCAACGGCATAAATCTCTTTCTCGACTTCGGCGGCAAAAGCCGGATTCCCAGGGTCCATCCCCTGTTCCTGCATAATCTTCTGCTGAAGAGAAGAAATCCATTTCTGGAGCACGGCTTCCAGCGCTCCGCCGTCCGGGCGGGTACGGGTCGATAAGTGGCTCATCAGCTCCTTATATGTAGCCAGTCCTTGTCCCTTGGTGCCGACGAGTCTGCGCTCGGGAGACAGATCCGCGTCGGCAACCGCGAAGCCGCGGTCCATCGCATAGTTGCGGATCATTTGCAGCAGAAAGCTTTTGCCGCTGCCGTATTTGCCCGTAATGAGCTTGAATGCGGCTCCACCCTCGGCAATGTTGTCAAGGTCTCGCAGAATCGATTCGATCTCTGCGCGGCGGCCGACGGCGACATGCTCCAGTCCGATTCGCGGCACAACGCCTGCCGTAAGGGAATTGACCAGCGCCGTTGTCATTCTTTTTGGGATTTTAAGTTCGTTCATTTCAGGTCTCACCTCTTAAAAAAGTGCAGCATGGATGCATATTCGGGCGAGAGCTCTTCGCCGTCGATTAGCAGGTCGCCAAGCAAATCCATTGCGATTTCGTTAATTTCGTCAATCAGCAGGTCAGGCAGCGCCGCGTGGGCGGCGGCTAATCTGTGCAGCGCAGCCGGACCTTCCGGTCCGGAGAGAGCCAGAACAGCTTCACGCTGCAAAGGACTAAGCGCGTCGGCCAATGATTCCCATTCGTTTCCAGCTGCTGAGGTCGTATTCTGCGGTCCGCCAAACGGTGCAAGCGCTTCGGCAGGCTCCTGCTTTTCCGGAACCCTTGCCCCATCATCGGCAGAATGCACGGCGCTTATCCGCTCCCATTCTTGTTCTTCACCGTCCTGCTCATATAGCCCCAATGCGACAGGTCCGTCCACAGTTGACAGGTCCGTCACAGGCCGTTCAACGGAAGGCTTCTCCTCAGCAGGCTCTTCCACCATCAGCAGTTGACGGACGGCATCCGAGTCGCTGCGCAGCTGTTCCAGCCTGTCCTGATCTATGACAATGTCCGGCCCTTTCTCTTCCAGCTGCGCGTTGCGGAATTCCCGTTCAAGGAATTTGCCGACAAGTTCCTCGATTTCTTTATCAATAGAAATCCCCTTCAGGCGGCCCCGAAAGTCCATCAGCGCGCGGAGCTTATTCTCCGTAAGCCGGAACAGCCGGGTAACCAGGCTGCGCAGCGGCGGCGATTTGCTGACACGGGCGACAGGTACGAGAACAGAATAGCCGTACAGGGAAATATCATAGACGGCGCTGCGAAATAAGTAGCGCTCCCTTGTCACCGGAGGGTCCGGGGGGAACATTTCAAGCAGCGAGGTGCCGTGCTTGCGCCTCACATATGCGTCAATTAGGGCCACTACTTTCGGAACAAAACGTTCCAGCGCTTGGCTTCCGGGACCCGTGTAGAACTTCGATTTGGTTATGTCATAGTCCGACATCAAGGACAGCGCGGGCAAAGTCAGCTGCTCCGGAGCGAACGTAAGGCAGCGCGCCAGCTCCAGCTCCGCGAGGTCACCGCCCAGCCCCTTGGCCCGGACGACAATTTCCCTCAGCGGAATATCCAACTCGTGGATAAAGGAGAAATCCGCAATCCAGCCGCCAAGATAGTGATCCAGACGTTTGAAGGTGCCCCGGTAAGCTTCCCATAACCCAGATAGCTGTTCATGGCCGTCCTGCGGCGTATCCCAGCCGACGCCATTGATCAGCTCATATACATGCAGAAAAATATAAGACAGATCGGTTTCGGGATAACGGCCGTGCCGGACTTCATTCCGCCAATAAAAGTACCATTTCGTCTGCGGACCGGTCATGTGCCCGTAAGTTGGCCAATAGCTCTTGAACTTGACGAATTCCGCCGATGCCTCGGTGTAATCGGCCAGCTCTCTTGCGCGCTCTACGAATTGGCTTTCCGTCGTGGCCGGCCTGGAGACGGAAGCTAACTCGTTATCCCTTCCCGGACCGGCGTATGGATGCGTCGCCTGTTCCGTTACGGAACGATTTATCTGAGAAGAAATCTCCCAGCCAGCTGGGAACTCCTCCTTTCGGGATTCGATTGCCGATGCAGTATGATACCGATCCTCATAAGACTGTACCTGTTTCCGGGGATCGCCCTCTTTTGAATGTACAGTCTCGTCTCTTCGGGGCACAGCCGCGCCAATACGCCCGCTTCGCTTCTCTTCGCGGCGCCCGGGAAGCTCCAAATCCCACAGCTTCAGCTGCTCGGGCCTCTCAGGCAGACCCCGGCTTTTTTCCGCCAAGCTCCGGTTCTTGTCCGCCTTGGCTGAACGTTTCGCCTCTTCCGCCCGAACGTCTTCGCGCGAAGGCACCGCCATATTTTTTTCATCGCCTTCCCAGATTAGCTCCGAGAAATGCGGTTTGTCGTCATAGCTCATCGATCCATCCCGCTCCATTGCCGGCAGTCCAAGAACCGCCCATTTAGTTCCTCCCATTATATCATGAATTATATGATATGCTTCCTATCATGGGAACATTTATTCGGATTATAATGAATAGCAGAAATAAAATTAAGACCAATCGAGGAATGATGGATATGAAAAAAACAAAAATCCACAGAAACATTGCGAAGCTGAAGAGCATCGATCTCTTTTATCTAAAAAGCCGAGAAGACTCCTTCCTCTATAGGGAGGAGATGAATCGGCGGTTTTTTTGCCTTAAAGCGAACATATGTGCTATTATGAAACTATCCTGTACGAAAGGAGGCTTTGTGGCATGATGGTGCATAAAGCTTACAAATATCGCATCTATCCCAACCCGGAACAATGGCAACTCATCCATCGAATGTTTGGCTGTTGCCGTTTTGTCTTCAATCATTTCTTAATCAAATGGAACGAAACCTATGCAGCAAGATTCTATGCCTTCATGGAAGATGGGGCAGAGCGGAAACCTGGGTTGATTTTATTGAGCATTATGGGCAGCAATACAGAATTATCGCACCGGATCAAAGGGGACACGGATTGAGCAGTAAACCTATTTCGAAATATACGGCTGAAGAAATGGCTGAAGACATGATTGAGCTATTAGAATCCCAACCACTGATCCTTTGACCAAAGATTGGCCATTACCATTTTCCAGCTTAACTGAAGCCCAGGATTTTATTCGGCAAACCATGGATTCGGATTTGAGCTATCAATATTTCATGAATAGTTTAGTCGAAACGGTAGAGGGATATCAGATGATGTTCAGCTCTCAGGCTATGGCTGCCGGTATTGCGTATGATGTTAGCTGGTTCCATCTATTACCGGGCATCAAGTGTCCGGTGTTGTTAATCAGAGCAAAGGGCAATGATGCCATCTCCGACGAGGATTTTGGCAAAATGCAATCTCTAATCCCGAATTGCCTCGCCCATGAAGTGTCGCATCCCGATCACAATGTGCATTTAGGAAACAAAGAAGAGTTTTATGGATATTTCAATGAATTTTTGAAAAAAATATAGGTTTTGCTGCCCTGATATAAACTACATCAGCTCCATTCCCTTCGTTTCCTTGCCCAGAAACAGCACGGCTATGGCGCCTACGATAATCGTGGCGAAGAACAGCAGGAAAATGGACGAAATGCCGACGGACTGCCCGACAAGCACACCGACTAGCAGCGGAGCGATAATGCCGCCGATCCGGCCAAAAGACGCGGCCATTCCGACTCCCGTCGAGCGGACAGCCGTCGGGTACAACTCCGGTGTATAGGCATACATTCCGCCCCACGCGCCCAGATTGAAGAACGACAGGCAGATCCCTGCTGCAATCAGCATCCCCTCGGATGAGGCGAAGCCGAACCAGGCCGCGCTGACAGCAGTAAAGAACAAGTAGACGACAAGCACAAATTTGCGCCCGAACTTCTCAATGAAATAAGCGGCCGTAAAATAACCGGGAAGCTGCGCCAGCGTCATGATCAGCGTGTATTCAAAGCTCCGGACAAGGCTGAAGCCTTTCAGTACCATCACCGATGGCAGCCATAGAAACATCCCATAATAAGAAAAGACGACCGTAAACCACAGGATCCAAAGCATAACGGTTGACTTGCGGTAGTCTGCCGACCATACCGAGGCGAACCGCGTCTTGAATGGAACGGGCGCCTTGCGGATTCCTGCAAACCGGGGAGAATCGTCGATAGCCCGCCGGAGATAAAGGGCATACAGGACCGGAACCGCTCCGATAATAAGAGCAAGCCGCCAGCCGTATGAGGGGATAACGAAATAAGCGATCAGCGCGGAAGCAATCCAGCCCAGCGCCCAGAAGCTTTCGAGCAGAACGACCGCCCGGCCTCTCTCGTTAGGCTCGACGCTCTCGGATACGAGCGTGGACGCGACGGGAAGCTCGCCGCCAAGTCCGAAGCCTGCAATGAAACGCAGCACGCACAGTATGGCAAAACCTGCGGCCAGAGCCGACAACCCGGTGGCTGCGGAGAAGATGACCAGCGTCCAGAGCAAAATATTTTTCCGTCCGAATCTGTCAGCCATTATGCCCGCAGCCGCCGCACCCGCAGCCATTCCGAGCGAGTTGATGCTGGTCAGCAGGCCGATTTGTTCCGATTTAAGGCCCCACTCCTTGGCAAGCGCCGCTACGACAAAAGAAATCATGCCGACGTCCATCGCGTCGAACATCCAGCTCAGGCCTGCGCTGAAGAGCAGCTTGCGCTGCTTCGGGTTTTTTAGCAATCTATTTGCTTCCACGTTATAGTCCCCCCATGTTCCATCTACGTAATTGTATATAATCTTACCCTGTATCGATTGAAACCCGTATTTGATAGCAGACTAGAAATCCAGAAACACAGAGGCATTGAAATACTGCTTAGCAAGCGTCTGAAAATAACAGGCCTGAACCGAGATCACCGCGATTAATAGCGAGTTTCGTACGGTTTCTCTTTGAGGACGGTTCAGGTGAGACAGCCGTTTTACTGCCGTTTCAGCCGCATGGGCTAATCTTTCGCCCCCCCAGGGCTTGTCCTGTTGATGTTCTTCGCTGTCTCTGTTCTCTTCGAACAGTGAGGCATAAGCGCTATACAATTGAACAGGCTCAAGCAGATCGTCATCGTCCCGTTCCGGCTTCAGGAACAGCTTGCGGAAGAGCTGGCTAATGCTCCGGAAGTCGAGCGAAGATTTCAGATCGTCAATCATGAACAGCATGGCCGCCTGGTTGATCGAATATTTCTTCCCTTCAAGGGGCGCGCCCAGATATTCTTTGAAATCGCGTTTTACCCAATTTTGCATAGTGGTAATGGAAATTGTGGAATACTCAATTAGCGCTCCGAGCGCGGCAATTTCCTGAAGGGACAGACCTTTGGCCTTCCCGCCTTTGATTATTTTTTGCAAAATAGAAGGAATATTTGTGGATAAAAACGCGTTAAGCGGTGCCCCTTCCCTCATCTCTCGCTGATGAAGCTTTGTCCACGCTTCCTGCAAAATATGCAGCGGAGTGTGGCCGGACGTTCCGGTAATCGAAAGCAGCAGCGAGGACATCTCCACTCGGGTTAATGTAAAGGATTCCATAGCCGTCAGCCCTCCTTTAGTCATGGACTTTATAATTAATGCAGGAGATTTGAAATATAACCGAAAAGTTCGTACAATAAGTTCATATGAACTCATAATTTGAGTATAACCTATTTTACGAAGGAAAGGGATGGTACCGATTATATGGGTATAGGACTTAGTCTGACGTTGGTGGCCGTTTTGATTGTTTTTACCGCTTTTTTTGTAGCTACGGAATTTGCAGTTGTGCGACTGCGGGGAAGCCGGATCAGCCAAATGGTGCTGGAAGGACGTAAAAATGCGATTGCTGTTCAAAAGGTTGCCGCCAATCTGGACGGATATCTGTCCGCCTGCCAGCTTGGCATCACCATTACTGCCTTAGGGATTGGTGCTCTAGCGGAGCCTGCTTTTGAACAGCTGCTCTATCCGTTCTTCCACTGGGCCGGCATCGGCAGCGAATTTAGCCATGTCCTATCGTTCGTGCTTGCCTTCTTTATTGCGACATTTCTGCATGTCGTTATGGGCGAACTCGCACCGAAGACCGCAGCCATCAACAAAGCCGAAGAAATCAGTCTGCTGACCGCTAAACCGATTATCTGGTTCTATCGCATCCTGTTTCCTTTCATCTGGCTGCTTAACGGTTCCGCCAATCTTCTCGTTCGCCTGTTCGGGATGAAGCCGGCCAGCGAGCATGAAGAGGCGCACTCGGAGGAAGAAATCCGTCTGATTCTGTCCGAGAGCTATGAGAGCGGCAAGATCAATAAAGCCGAATACGGCTATGTCAACCGCATTTTCGCTTTTGACGAAATGCTGGCCCGTGAAATCATGGTTCCGCGTACCGATATGGTCTGCCTTTATACCAACAACTCACTTCAAGAGAATCTGGATATTATCCGTAAAGAGCAGTATACCCGTTTTCCGGTGGCGGATGGTAATAAGGACAACATTGTCGGGATAATCAATACGAAACAGTTGTATCTCAAATATGACAATAATCCCGGCTTCAATTTCAAAGATCTTATTCAACCTGTCATGACCGTTTCCGAGGTTACGCCTGTTAAGACGCTGTTGACGCGCATGCAGAGGGAACAAGTTCATATCGCTCTCCTGCTTGACGAATACGGCGGAACCTCCGGACTGATTACGATCGAGGACATCCTGGAAGAGATCGTCGGCGAGATTCGGGATGAATTTGACGCTGATGAACGCAAAAACGTGGAAAAGCTCGGCGAATCCCATTACTTAGTAGACGGCAAAGTGTCTCTTCCCGAGGTGCGTCAGCTGACAGGTCTCGATCTTGACGATGACGAAGTGACCACGATCGGCGGATGGCTGTACAGCCATCTTGAAGAGCCTGCTGTCGGCAAAGAAATCACCGAGGGGGACACCACGCTTATCGTCCGTGAAATGAACCGTCACCGTATCCGCAAGGTGGAGATCGCGGTTCGGTCAAATCACGAGGAGACAATGGAGGAATCTCTCACGTAAAAGTCTGATCAGCGTTCTAGCAGGCAATGATAAATGCGGCCCGTTCTCGCTTTAGAGGGGGGCCGCATTTTTTGTTAGTCCCGCATGTCCTTTCATCCGATATCAGATAGTCCGGTCAGCCAATCCATCTGCTCCCGGGTTGCCGGTGAGCCGCCTATCCTATGTATTCTCCTGTGCAGCGAAGCCGATAATTTTGCTCATATAGAGTTCATCTACCCAAGCGCCGTCTACTTTAAGCGACTTAACTTTGGTCCCCTCTGCGGTAAAGCCGCATTTGGTGTACAAGGCAATGGCCCGCTCATTATGCTTCATTACCGTAAGCTCCAGCCGAACGAGGCCGCTTTCTTCCGCCCAGGCAATAAGCTCCCGCAGCAGTCCGCTGCCCACACCCATTCCTTGATAGCGCTTCAGCAGTCCGATCACAAGATAAGCGCTGTGACGGTTGCGGTTTACGCTGCCACCTCTGGCTAAAACATAGCCCGCCAGCTGTCCGTCCACCTCCGCTCCGATTAGGTTGGATGTCTTGGACCTTACAAATCCTTCGATCATGTCCTGAACCTGCTGCACATCGGTTTGCCGCTCCCCAGGTTCCAAGAGCATAAAGGCTGTTTCTTCATCCAGGCTGTGCTGCAGACGAAGAAGCTCCTCGGCATCGCCGGGAACCAGTTCCCTGAAAGTCACTTCCACCCGTGTACACTTCCCATCGTTCAATCATCTGTTATTAAAGATATTTCTTAAAAAGCTTGCTTCCTTCCCCATCATAGCCGAGCGCCGCGTAAAAGAGATGAGCTTCCCCTCTTCGGGAAGCGCTGGAGAGCATGATTTTGAGCGCGCCGCGTTCCACTGCCGTCTGCTCGGCATGTCTCATTAAAGCCGCTCCGAAGCCCTTTCCCTGCATATCCGGCGACACAATCACCCTTTCAATAACACCAAAAGGGCGGTTGCCGCTGAGCGCATCCATACAGAGATGCAGATGCACGGTACCAATAACCCGGTTATCTTCCTCGCATACGAACAAGAAGCTATCCGGATTCGCTGCGATTTGGTTTAACCGCTCGGGCAGAACTTCAACACCCGGATGATCCGGAAGCAGCAGACGGTACAGCGTCTCAACCCCGAGGGCGTCCTTCGGTACGGCTTCCCTAATGATAAAGCTTTTTTCCATTAACAAAAAGACCTCCTAGCTGCGGCAAATCATCAGCACATTACCGTCCGGGTCTCTGAAGTTGAACCAATGATCATGCTCAATATCGGTCAGTATCTCAGCTCCGCTCTGCTTCACAAAGTCATAAGCGGCGTCTATATCGTTGGTATTCAGGTGAAATAGTGGCGTATTCAGCACACTTTCCATCGTAAAAATTTTACTGTCAAGCACAATGGCAGGCCCATCCATCGGGATCACGAACAAATGTCCGAACAATATTTCATCATCAAGCGGCAAACCTAGAAGACGGCAATACCATTCTTTTGATCTCTCAATATCGCTGACCGGGACAAAAACAGCACCGATTTTGTTCAGGATGGGACTGTTCACCGTCATTACCCCCTTTGGAAGATGGGAATTGGATATTCCTAAAGTAACTTTCGATATATTGATGTCATTTCCTGCCGATTGCTTAGGGGAACCTCATCATATTATGATATAATTTGTCACAATGCATGGACCACCACAATGTTACCGGGAGAATGTCTTATGGCCAATTTATCCTATGGCGGGCTGCGTCTGACTCCGCCCAAAATTCTTGCACTCGGCTTTATTCTGCTAATCGGCGCAGGCACTGTACTGCTGTCGCTTCCCATTTCATCGGCGAATGGCCGTATCTCCTGGATCGACGCGCTGTTTATGGCTACTTCCGCTACATGCGTGACCGGGCTGGCCGTTATCGACACGGGTACGGGACTTACCACCTTTGGCCAGGTTGTGCTGCTCGTGCTGTTTCAGTTCGGGGGCCTTGGCTTCGTAACGATGGCGACGCTGGTTACGCTTGTTCTCAATAGGCGGATATCGCTTAAAGAGCGGCTGTTGCTGCAGGAGTCGATGAATCAGAACTCTATGCAGGGTATCGTGCTCCTCATCCGCCGGGTTCTGATTTATTCTCTTGTGATCCAGCTTGCCGGAGCGTCCGTGCTGGCGCTCAGGTTTCTAAAGGACATGCCGGCGGGCAAAGCCATATACTATGGGATATTCCACAGCATTTCGATTTTTAACAATGCCGGCTTCGACCTCTTTGGCGATGTGCATGGACCGTTCAGCGGATTGACGCGGTATGTGGAAGATCCGGTGGTTAATATCACGGCGATCCTGCTTATTTTTCTGGGCGGCATCGGCTTTATTGTATTGTCCGACGTAATTGATTTCCGCAGACGGAGACGGCTTACCCTGCACTCCAAAGTGGTTCTGTCGACCTCGCTTATTCTGATCGCTGCCGGAGCTTCATTATTTTTCTGGCTGGAGATCTATCATACGCTGAAGCCGCTGCATCCGGGCGGAAAGGTTATGGCTTCTTTGTTGCAAGCTCTTACTCCCCGTTCCGGTGGGGTCACGACTATTGATATATATAAGCTTAGAGAATCCACTCAATTCCTGATTATTCTGTTGATGTTTATCGGCGCGGCCCCGGGCTCAACCGGCGGGGGGATCAAGCTGACGACATTCGCGCTGCTCATCGCCGCTGTGTACTCGCGTATTCGCGGCAAAGAGGATGTTGTTCTGTTCCGCCATCGTCTGTCCAAAGAGAACGTCTACCGGGCCATAACCATGACTCTGCTCTCCCTGCTCCTTGTGGTGAGCGCAACGATGCTCCTGTCCATTACCGAGAAAGCCGATTTCCTTGCCGTCATGTTCGAGGCGGTGTCCGCGTTTGGAACGTCTGGGCTTACCATGGGTCTGACAACGGAGCTTACGACCCTCGGGAAGATTCTCATCATTATTCTTATGTTCATGGGACGGACCGGACCGCTGACACTGGCTTATGCCCTTAGGCCGACCAAAGGCAAGGAGCTGTACCGCCATCCCGAAGGACATATTATGATCGGATAGTAAATACGACGGCGGGCGAACCGCCGTTTTTTTGTTGTTTGCTTACTCGCTTAATTTAACAGGATCACTTATTGTTCTCCGATGTCCCCTAACCCTCCGCGTCCAGAGCCGCATCCAGCAGTTGATCGAACAGCTCGTCATCTTCCTCCAGCCTAGCATCCAGCTCCAGGAACTGCTCCTCGCTGCCGGACTCGTCCGCAAAGCTCAGACTGTAATCCCATTCCTTCCCCTTTTTGCTGAAGAACGTAATTTCATAGCGGGCCGCGTGGCCCTCCAGGTTGAATACGGTCCTTCCCACATAATTTCCTTCCTCATCGCGGCGCATGGCCGCTTCCGTAACGACTACGCTCATGCAGCTTCCTTCCTTTCATTCGTTCGGGAAATCCCAAGCCGTTCTTGGCGAGAGTTTCGAAATCCTCTTTCAGTATATCATTGTAACCCGCCCAAATCCCGTTTTATAGCCCTAATTGACTTTTTTCATCCGGCGGTTAATAATTTAGTACAATACTCTATAAGTTTAATTTGGAAATTGATGGAGGAAATGTTATGAGTGATTTTGAAGCAAAACTCTCCAAATACGCCGACCTAGCCGTGAAAATAGGCGTAAACGTGCAGCCGGGGCAGGCATTGGTCGTAAATGCGCCTATAACCGCGGCGGAGTTCGTCCGTCTGATTGCAGCCAAGGCGTACGAGGCAGGCGCCAGCCAAGTCAAAGTAAACTGGAGCGACGAACGGATTACCCGTCTGCAATTCGAACATGCCGCGCCGGAGGTCTTCTCCAAAGCACCGACCTGGTATGCCGGTGAGATTACCGAATTTGCCGAGAATGGTGCGGCCGTATTGTCGGTCATCGCCGAAGATCCGGATGCGCTGAAAGGGATCGACCCGGTGCGGATTGCCGAATATCAGAAGACTCGCGGAGCCGCCCTGTCCAAATACCGTGAATTTGTCATGTCGGACAAAGTAAGCTGGAGCATCGTCGCCATTCCTTCCCAGGCCTGGGCCAACAAAGTGTTTCCGGACGTACCTGCCGAAGAACGGGTAAACAAGCTGTGGGAGGCGATTTTCCATACCGTGCGTCTGGACCGTGAAGACCCCGTAGCAGCCTGGCAGGAGCATCTGGACACGCTGGAAGAGAAAGCGGCCGTACTGAATGCCAAGAAATACAAGAAGCTTCATTATGTCGCTCCGGGTACGGACCTGACCATCGAGCTGCCGGAAGGCCATATATGGGCGCAAGGGGATAGCATTAACGAGAACGGCCACACCTTCGTCGCCAACATGCCTACAGAAGAAGTATTCACGGCACCGCTGAAGACCGGCGTCAATGGGACCGTCCGCAGCACGAAGCCGCTAAGCCACGGCGGGAATATCATTGACGGCTTCTCGCTCACCTTCGAGAACGGAAAGATTGTCTCGGTTTCGGCCGAGAAGGGACAGGAAACGCTGGAGCATTTGATCAACTTGGACGAAGGCGCCAGATATTTGGGCGAAGTGGCGCTGGTCCCCCATCATTCCCCTATTTCGGAATCGAATATTCTCTACTACAACACCTTGTTTGACGAAAATGCTTCGAACCATCTCGCAATCGGTACCGCGTACGCGTTCTGTCTGGAAGGCGGCAAGAGCATGACGCAAGAGCAGCTTGAAAAGCGTGGTCTCAATACAAGTGTCACTCATGTCGACTTTATGATCGGCTCTGCAGAGATGAATATATTCGGCATCACAAATGACGGAACGGAAGAGCCGGTATTTGTAAACGGGAATTGGGCGTTTTAATCGAGGGGGTTCGGAATTTGGATTTTAAGCAAAAGCTGGAGAATTACGCGCTGCTTGCCGTAAAAGTCGGCGTCAACATACAGCCGGGACAGACGCTTGTTATCAATGCGGACATTGCATCAGCCGAACTGGTTCGCCTGGTTGTCCGCAAAGCCTATGAAGCGGGCGCCAAGCTGGTCAAGGTCAATTATTCGGATGAAGTCGTGACGCGAACGCGCTACGACCTGGCTCCTGAGGAATCCTTCTCGGAGCCTCCGAAATGGTTCGCGGATGAGATGGAGGATCTTGCACAGAACAACGCTTGCTTCCTGACCATTATTTCGACGGATCCTGATCTGCTGAAGGGCGTCGACCCGGGGCGGATCAAGGCATATCAGCAGGTGTCTGCTGAAGCAATGGGAGGCTACCGTCAGCTGCTGATGAGCAATCATGCAAGCTGGAGCGGTGTCGCCTATCCTTCGGCCTCCTGGGCGGCGAAAGTATTTCCGGATGCTCCGGAGGAAGAGCGGATTAATCTATTATGGGACGCGATTTTCCGCGCGGTCCGCGCGGATGTGGAGAACCCGCTTGAAGCCTGGCAGCTGCACCTAGACGGACTGAAGCGCCGCTGCGACAAACTGAATGAGCGCAAGTACCGCAAACTTCATTACACCGCACCGGGCACCGACTTGACCGTCGAGCTGCCTGAGGGCCATATTTGGTGCCAGGCGGGTGCGGTGAACGCAAAAGGCGTTCCTTTTCTGGCGAATATTCCGACGGAGGAGGTATTCTCGGTTCCGCACCGGGATGGGACGAATGGCACAGTCAGCAGCACCAAGCCGCTCAGCTATGCGGGAAACATCATCGACCGCTTTACCCTGACCTTTAAGGACGGCAAGGTGACGGATTATACCGCAGAGGTCGGGAAGGATAAGCTGGATGCGCTCCTGTCTATGGATGAAGGAGCGGTGTCGCTTGGCGAGGTGGCGCTGGTCCCCCACCGTTCCCCGATTTCGGAGAGCGGCATTCTATATTATACGACCTTGTTCGACGAGAATGCCTCCTGCCATCTGGCGCTCGGAGGCTCGTACGCCTTCACCCTGGAGGGCGGCACGGCTCTTTCGAAGGAGCAGCTCGCCGAGCGCGGGATGAACCAGAGCCTCATTCACGTTGATTTCATGATGGGTTCACCCGAGATGAACATTGACGGCATTACGGAGGACGGCACGGCCGAGCCGATCTTCCGGAATGGCGGATGGGCGTAAAATAGTTCAGTTGTTTGATGAAAATAAAGTACTAGACTCCCGCGCTGCATTGAACGGGCAGAATAGTTCCAATATGTGACGACATAACGGCAGCCGCTCTTAACGATCGGCTGCCGTTTCTATGCTAGCAGGATTATTGAAACATGTGCCCTGTTAGCTGCATCTGTTCAAGTCCTCTTCTGCTAATGTACGTCCAAGACGCTTTTTTCTAATTTAGCCAACTTTTTTGTAACTCTCGACTTTGCCCAGAAATACAGGGCTATTCCCGCGATGGTGAACATGCCCCCCAGGAATTGAGAGTCGGAAATAGATTCTCCCAATAATAGATAAGCCAGAATAATGGCGAGAACTGGCTCCCCGATGACGCCAACAGAAACCGTTGTCGCTCCGATGGACTTTAACAAAAGGTTAAAAAGAAAATGCCCAAAAATCGTTGGTATGATGGCAAGCAAAACGAAATATGTCCAATCAGCAGGACGATAATCGGTTAGAGAGAAATGGTTGACCAAAGAGTAAACGAGCATGACGCTCCCACCAAGAAAAAATACGATCACACTATAGAAATTAGCCGGTATTTTATGACTCACTTTTTGTCCTGCAAGCATGTAGACTGACATCGAAATGGTCCCCAATAATGACAGCCCATCTCCAATTAAAGCCTCTCTGGAAACGCCAATGTCACCCCATGCTATAATCATTGATCCCACAACCGCTGCAATCATGCAGAGTGTCGAGAGGATCGTAACCCGTTCTCTAAATAGAAAATAAGAGCCTATCATGACAAACAAAGGTTGCAAGGTCAGGATGACCATAGAACTGGCAACCGAGGTATACAATAAGGATTCCATCCAAAACAAAAAGTGTAATCCAAGAAATACTCCAGCTATAAAAACGATGCTCCAATCTTTACGGCCCATTTGTAAGGATCGCACCGTCTTCCAAGGCACAAAAGGTATCATTATCAATACAGTTATAAATAGTCTATACATTCCGGCAACCGAGGGTGGTGTTGTAGAAGTTTTTATCATGATGGACGAAATGGAAACAGCTAATATGCTGACGAACAGCAAAATATACGGTTTATTGAATTTCATGTTAAACCTCCAAGATAAATAATTGATGTGCAGCTGACGAAATATAATAATAGCACCATGATTTAATGATTTGTGTAAAAATATCTCTCAATTATATAGATATATCGTTAGTCAAAAGGAGGTTGAGTTAGTGACAACTCATTTGCACGAAGACATTCATTACCCGGATGCTTCGTTTCCATACGCGATGTATACGATAACGCCTCAAGACGTTACCCCCAAAGGAAGAGGCTTTAATGATCTGCATTGGCATGATGAGCTTCAGTTTACATTGTTTGTAGATAGAAAAATTAGGATGCGGGTTAATGGCATAGATCATGTAATGGAATCTGGGGAGGCTATCTTTATTAATAAGGGAGCCTTGCATATCGCGGAGCAATTAACACCTAACAGTTATTATGTAACGTTTAATTTTCCCGAAAAGCTACTTACTTTTTATATGAAGTCTCCGTCAAAACGACACAACTTTGGTTCATAATGATATCCAACGTTCCTCTTGCTATTGAGGAATCCTCGAAATCCATCAAGGAGCAGCAAGAACGAATGCAATTAATGGTTAGTTATATCCATCAAAATTACACTGATCCCATCACACTACAAGCCATTGCTGCAGCCGCGCATCTAAGTGTTTCAGAGTGCAATCGCAGTTTCAAACGAACCATCAATATGACCGCGTATGATTATCTGATTCATTATCGGATCTCTAGAGCCACTTCCTCTTATATATCGGTATAAGAATATTTATTCAGAGTACTACCTACGTTTTCTATGCTGAAAACAACCGGCATACCTACGATATTGGCTACTTCCCTAATTCATACTTCAATTTCATCCTCTTCTATAAAGGTACCCGACAGTAAATCTATGGCGTAGGAATTGGCTTTTGCAAAATTTTTAAACCGTTGAACTTCTTCTTGGCCTTCCTGATCTAGACCGACAAACCAATCCAGGTTTGCAACTTCTCTATATACTCTCTTGCTTCAGTATAAAGCCCTAATTTTTGGTAGACTATTGATTTAGATAAGTAACTATACCTTATATTTTATATAAGTTATCGGCCAGAACATACATATGATCCGCAATACATTTTCTGACAAAAAAAAGACTTCTTCGTACTCTTCCAAATCCAATCTCTTCACACGACGATTGATTTAATCATTAGTTATTAAGTGTCAAAGTTGTAATATATCAGCATATTTTGTAATCCATACTATTGCAAATATAAACATAAATTAACTAGAGGTCAATTAGAGGTAGAGTCAGCAGAACGCGAAAAACGTACGTTAGAAATTGTGTTGCATTAAGGCATCAAAATGTCTGTAAATGACACCGTCACACAACACAATTGACTTTGGGTTGCATTCCTAAGCGTACGGAAGGTCCGCTAATTTACTGGCTTCGAACTCTTAACGTACGAAATCCGCGTTTTGTTGGCGGAACCCCTAATACAACTTATTACGAAATCGGGCTGCCGGTAAGCATCATTCATCACCTTACGCTGACGGAAGGCTCCGTCCTCGGCTAGCTGTTAACGACGCCGACTATCAGATGGGCCGCGACAATTTCATCCAATGGACGCGCGGCTTGGCGGACGACAAAAATCCCGGCGCCTCGGACGCTTTCACGCTAGTGAAAGCGCAGGGCGGGAATGAGCCGCCGGCGGACGGCGCGAAGATCAAGCTGGAAGCGGACAAAAATGGCCGCATTGACAACGCCGATCTCGCTTATGTCGCCGTCCGTGTTTTGCAGGCGAAGTAGCCTCGGCCATTCCGTCTGAAGCAGCCACTTAAGGATGATGAGGAGGAGAAGTATGAAAATGAGCAAATGCTGGTCTATTCTGCTCGTCATAGCGATTTTGTTTAATGCTGCCGATAGCGCGAATAAAACCGAGGAATCGGTGGAGCCGAAAAACGGCGGCGTTTCTGATCAGAAAGGCGTAATTGGCTCGGAACCGGACATCATGGAGCAATGGAATTCACAAACGGAGACATCCGCTGCATTGGTGACGCTGGGCAAGGAACTGGCCCATGGCAAGCCGATCACCGCGACCTCCGAGGTTACTTCCGTCGGACGGGTCGCCGCCAACGCGAACGACGGCGATCTTTCCACACAGTGGGAATCGGCGGCAAAACCGGCGTCGATCACGATCGATCTCGAAGCGGTTTATCCTGTCGCGGGCGTAGCGATGAGCCTCGATCCGAACTGGACGGCGCGAACGCAATCGATTGCCGTCGAAGGGAGCGTGGACGGCAAGACGTACATAACGCTCGTTCCCGAAGCCAAGTATTCGTTCCAAAGAGCTCCGAAACACCGCGTTGAGCTGGAATTCTCCTTCGCTGACTTGCGGTATGTTCGATTTACGGGGACGTCAAACTCCAATCCGAACGGCATTCAATTTACAGAACTGGAAGTTTACCAAGATCCGAATCATGTTCCGCCGGAGCTGCCTGACCTTTCGGTATCCTCGGTTCACCTGTCTCCGTCTGCGCCTAAGCCGGGGGATGAAGTCACTTTCAGTGCGGTCGTGCGCAACGACGGAACGGGAACCTTGGCGGAATCGAACATTCGGATGGATTTCACATTGAATCCGGCTGTCAGTGATACGACGGTAACCGAAGCGGTGTATACAGGGAGTCTGGAGCCAGGCGAGACAGTATCCGTGACTGGAACGGCCTCCTGGACGGCTTCTATAGGCACCTATGCCCTGCAAGCCAAGGCCAGTGCAGACGTACAGGAGACGGAGAGCCAGAACAATGCAAGGATGACCTATTTTGCCGTCCGTAAGCCGGCCTCCGAGCGAACGGACTTTGAAGAACGGGCGGAGTACATCCTGCAAACTCTGGCGTCAAGCGAACCTACACAGACTAACCGGACATTGTGGGTGAAGGAGGCCGTTTATCACGCGCAAGCGCGGTTCGAGCTGGGTGTGGATGTCGAAACGGCATTGGACTACATCGCCAGCATTAACAATAATCCCGCAGGCGCGTCCATGTTTTACTACACGGCCAATATCGACACCTATTTGAAATACGGCCACCTATACCCCGAATCTCTTAGAGAAAAAGTTAAGACGAATATGCTGGCTGCCGACTATTCCAATAATGGAAGCACGGAGAACCACTTCCTCAAATTCCGAACGGCCGGCTACCTGGTTGCGCAGACGTGGCCGGAATGGAGCAAGGCGCAGGCGACGAAAGCGTTCGCCGAACGGGACATCAGCGAGATGCTGGAGCGGTTCGTGAAGTATGGCATGAAGGAATATGACTCTACCACGTATTGGGCGCTCTATGTCGAATGCCTGCTGATGCTGCATGATTTGGCCGACGATCCGCAAATGAAGCAAAAAGCCAAAATGGCGCTCGACTGGCTGCTGGCCAATACGGCTGCCGAGTGGGTAGACGGGTACTGGGTGTCTTCCACGAATCGCGATTATATGGGGATGAGTCCCAAACTCGGAGCAGCCGGGACGATCATGGGATGGCTGTATTTTGGGGGAGAAGAGCAGCCCCGTCTTTTGGTAAATGAATTAAATTATCCGGAAGGGATGTACTCCATAGTTCCGGCGGTTTCATCTTACCGCATCCCGGACCCCATTCAATCGGCGGTGGCCGACCGTGACGGCCCTTACACGAATCTTGAAAGTCATGATCAGTATCCTACGAGCAAGCTGAACTGGCCGTACGGTTACCGGAAAACCAGCTATATCGCGGAACGTTACGGCGTGGCGAGCCAGTTCGACGGCTACGGCAGCCTGGGCTGGTCGGATCAGATGCGCCGCTGGTTCGTCCGATGGCAATCGGAGAACGCCTTTAGCACGTTCTATGTTTCGCATCCGAAGAACGGCGCCCTGAAGTCGGGGGCCACACCTTACGAGCAGGTGCTGCAGCATGAGGGGACGCTACTGGCCGTCACCAATATTCCGGCGAACGATCTGAAGCCCTATATCACGGGCCCGCTACCGACCGGCGTTATTGACACCGTGGAGGATTCGAGCGGCTGGATCTTTGCCCATGAAGGAAATGTGCTGCTGGGGGTCAAAATCATCAAGCCTTACAGCTGGTTTGAAGAGACCGTCGGCCCGCTTGTGGTTCCCGTCATTCGCAGCGATGGTCTCAAACATGCGGTGATTGTGGAGACGGCCGATCCGAAGGACTACGCGCAAGCGGAGGATGTCGGCAAGACGGCGGATGAGCGCCGGGCAGGCGAGCTGGCCCGCTTCATGGAGGCAATCAAATCCGGCACTTCGGTTGACGCTACCGGGTTGGAGGACGCGAATCCTACCGTCGTCTATACGTCGCTTGGCGGAGATACGTTAAGCTTAACCTTTAACGGCAAACGGAGCGTTAACGGGGAACCCGTCGATTATACCTCCTGGCCGCTGATCGACAATCCGTATATGCATCAGGAGGTGGGGAGCCCGATCTTGACGCTTGGGCATGGTGGAAAGAGCGTCGAATACGATTTTGACGCCTGGACGATTCAGGCCCCATCGTCCGAACCGGATTTGGGGTACCGCCAACAAAACGCGGAAAACATACGCTAAGAAATGGGCGACCTGGGAAAATTGCTTGAAGATATCGACGTGTTAAAGAATATGAAGAAGGTATCTCCAAACAGGAAATGCTTTAAGCCTGGTAAGTAACAAAGTTAATATTAAGTATCTTTAGGAGGATTTATGTGCGAAACGATGATTTTGGTATGCTTTTTGAAAAAGCTGAAACAATTACTCTTCCGGAAGATCCGGGTGAAGCAAACCGGATTTTGGCCGAAATAATGTAGAACTATGTGTTGTGATCTCAGCCTCGAGGATTAGATGCCTTCATAAATGGGCATAGCCCGATTCCTCCTCCAAAGAGGGCAGGAACCGGGCTATTTGCGCGCCTGCAGGATCAAAAAGTGAGGTAACCCGGGATCCTCTTCTGATCATTTGTGCTGTGTACCAGCCAGCGGGCTGCCAGCATCTAGGATAGTCCATCCGTTCATTTCGCCGGGCAGCAGTTTCATCATCGCCGGACGCTCATAGCAAGCATTATGTCCGCTCGACGCATCTACATGCCGCTCATAATCTTTGGCCAGTCTTGCATAAGCGTTAAGAATTTTATCCTTCATCTCTCCCCCTCTCCTATTTCATACCTAATCAGAAACTAAATTTCAAAATTTGTTCAACATATAGACACAAAATTGTTGATTTTAGTTCACAAAGATGTCACAATAGAGCTGTGGAAATAATAATCCGAAGGAGGCGGTTACAATGATGAAAGATCCGCATTCAAGTGAGGTCGAACACGTTGACGTCGATGAACAGGATACTAAGCCCATTTACGAGAATCGCGTTAAAGCCGCCAATGCGGTCAAATACACCGCTTATGTCATGCTGTTCCTGGGTTTCCTGTACTTTTTGGTTGCTTTTATTCTCCCGATGTTCGAATGACTGTCCTTCTCTCCACCAAACAATTCGAAACCGCTTACGGCTAATCCCGGACCTCCTTTGCGGAGCGGAGAATCAGCCGTTTTATTTTGTTTTAGCCCATAATTTTTGAATCCATGCTGCCGCTTCCGGCGACCAGACCGATTCAATCCGGGCATTCAGCCAAGCCATGGCTTCTTCCTTGTCCCCGGCGAACGGTTCCATTCCGCTCTCCCGCATCCAATGCAAGGCCGTCTCAAACGATGTGCTGTTCCAGCCGTTTTGGTCCCCAGCGGCATTAAGCCGCGGACGAACGACGGAAATGACGATATCCACGGAGCCTTGCAGCTCGTTTAAGGCATTGTCAAAGGCGGTCTTCTTCTCTTTGGCTTTCATGTCCGCTTCGGAGCGAAGCTGACGCGTCTCAATGCCCTCTTTTGCCTTAATGATTTCCAGAACCGTTAGCGCTTCTCTGCCTGACAAGCCGCGGTCATACCGTTCTTTCAGCGAAAGGGAACTTCCCAAGGAGACGGCAAAATAGGGAAACCATTCCCTGGCGACAAGCACCGCTTTTTTCTTCATGAACTTGCCGTAAGCTGCTTTGCCCTCTCCCGGAAACCGAACCCGCCACTGCCATGGATCAAGCTCTGTGTCCGTATGCCAATCTTCTTCTCTCGTCAGTTCCTTAAGCGAAGGATGCCCCGGAATAAGCGGCGCAAGCGGCAGTATTCCGATGTTTGCAATAAGTTCAGCGGCTTCGTCAAATGTAAAAGGTACTGCCGCTTTTGCTTCATGGATCATGATTTCCATCTCCTTATGCTATCTTCGTTTACTCTCTGAAGCGGTCAATGCCCGCCAGAAAAGCATGAATGGTGGCAGACAGGCTGACGCTTACGTCAAGCGGAATGCCGAAGCCTCCCTTTTGCTCCAGTGATGCGAAGCCATGCAAAATACTGCGAAGTCCTCTTACGGCATGCAGTTCCCCTTCTTCACTCAGCTTGTAAGGTGCAAGTACGCCTGTAATCAGCTTCAGCGCGCGTCCCCCTTCTTCGTTAAGCTCGGCGTTATCCGCATCCGGAGCTTCAAGAGTCATTTCATATAATCCAGGATGCCGCTTGGCGAATTCGGCGTAGCCCTTCCCCATCGCGAGCACCGCTTCGCTGCCGCTTAACCCCTGCGATGCTGATGACATCACCTCATAGAGCTGCTTCAAGCCGTATCCCGCGAGCAGCGAACGCAGTTCCGCTTGTCCGTTAATATGATTATACAGTGAAGGGGGACGAACGCCCAGCTTGGCGGCAAGTGCGGCAAGTGTTACCCCCTCCATTCCATGCTCGTCGGCAATTTGCGCAGCCTCTATTACAATTTTATCGCGGTCCAGGCCCACTCTTGGCGACATAATTCAGCCCCCGTTTCTCTGATAAAATCTGTTGTTCAGCTTTGGCAATAGCGGAGCGCAGCCGTTCACCGGGGTGTTTAAGCAAATTACCATGCCCCACCGCCAGAAGCGAGGGGTTCAGCTTTTCAATTTTTACAGCGCTCTCCAGTGCGGCTTCTTTATTCCACGTTGCCATTGCCGGAAAAGGGAATAGCGGTACTACCACTCCGGCTACAGCAACGCTGCGGAAAGTCTGCAGTGCGTCACCCGCAATAACGGCCCCATTCCTGTGGTCGAAGAAGGACATAGAACCCGGAGTATGACCGGGTGTGGAAATCGCCGTTAACGAACCGATCTCATCGCCATCGCTAATCAAATGATCGGGAATGCTGGTTACGTTCTTGGGAACCCCTCCGCGGATCGGCGTTTCCGGTTCGCCTGGCCGCAGCGAACGGTCGCCGCGCAAGAGCGCCGCATCCCTCTCTGATATATACAGGCTCACCTGCGGGAGCCGCTTCTTCAGAGCATCCACAGCTCCGACGTGATCGTCATGCGCATGGGTAAGCACGATCCGGGCGAGGGGCTTGCGAAGCGATTCGGCGGTGCGGAGAATGCCTTCCAGACTAAAGGGCATACCTGCATCAATCAGGGTCAGGTCGTTTTCTTCCTCTACAATATAGCAGTTTACCGGGAACAGACGCGGCATCCAAGTCAGTTGAAGCAATTGGCCGTTACGCGTAACTCTCATTTGATCCCCTCCAAAAACTAATGTCATTAGTCATAGTTTAAACTAATACCATTAGTTAAGCAACTGTTATTTCCCCCTGCTCCGTAATTTTCTCCATAAAAAACCGGAATCAACCGCCTCTAGGAAGGGTTAATTCCGGTGGGGCTCGCTACGTAAAAGAAAAAAACACCGCCCTCCCGGACAGTGTTCTTCGTCGCATCAGCCGAAACGGCCCATAATATATTCCTGAGTCATCGTATTTTCCGGATTTGTAAATACTTTTTCCGTCATTCCGTATTCAATCACCTGGCCGAGATAAAAATAAGCCGTAAAATCGGAAATCCGCGCCGCCTGCTGCATATTATGGGTAACAATAACAATGCGCAGCTGCTCTTTCAATTCTTTAATGAGCTCTTCAACCTTTCCGGTAGAAACCGGGTCAAGCGCCGATGCAGGCTCGTCAAGCAGCAAAATTTGCGGATTAACCGACAGCGCCCGCGCGATGCAGAGCCGCTGCTGCTGGCCGCCGGAGAGCGCCAAGGCGGAATCCTTCAGACGGTCCTTAACTTCGTCCCATAATGCGGCGCGGCGCAGACTGCTTTCGACGATTTCATCAAGCGCCCGCTTTCCCTTGACGCCATGGTACTTCGGACCAAAAGCAATATTTTCGTAGATCGATTTATAGAAAGGATTCGGCTTCTGCCAAACCATGCCGATTTTTTGTCTAAGCTTAATTACATCCGTGCCCGGAGCGTTGATATCCACTCCGTCGATCCAGATGCTTCCTTTGCTGGTCGATCCGGAAATCTCATCATTCATCCGGTTCAGCGACCGCAAAAAGGTCGATTTGCCGCAACCGGAAGGACCGATCAATGCCGTTACCGTTTTCTCGGGAAACGGCAGGCTGATGCCTTTTACCGCTTCATACGTGCCGTAAAATATACTTAAATTTTCAGTCCGGAAATCCCTTTCTGTCTTCGCTGTCTGCAAAATATGTGGTGCTGTAAGTGTCGCTTCCATATTTTTTCTCCTCCTGACTAATTCATTCTTCGCGATGCTGTCAATTTCCGGTAGATCAATCGGCCAAAATAGCGGGCGACCAGATTAAAGATCAGAACCGTGATAACCAAAACGGCCGACGCTCCGGCGGCAATCTCCACTGCATCGGGTGCGAGCCCTTCGCTGTTAATCTTCCAGATATGCACAGCCAACGTCTCGGCCGGGCGGAACGGATTCAGCGGCGAGGACGGACTTAGCGGATTCCAGTTGCCGAAGTCCAGACGAGGGCTGCTCATCCCTGCCGTGAACATCAGGGCAGCGGCTTCACCGAATACCCGGCCGGCGGACAGGATCGTTCCCGTAATTATTGCGGGCAGAGCCACAGGGAACAGTACGGTTGTGACGATTTTCCATTTAGACAGCCCGAGCGCGAACCCGGCTTCCTTCTGCTGAGAGGGTACACTGCGGAACGCCTGCTCGGTAATCCGCACCATCAGCGGGAGGTTGAATACGGTAAGGGCTAGCGCCCCCGAAACCAGTGAGAAGCCGAGACCAAAAATATTAACGATCAGCAGCAGACCAAACAAACCGACAACGATCGACGGGAAGGAAGACAGAACCTCAACAACGAGGCGGATAAAGCCGGTGATTCTGCCCGGACGAGCATACTCCGCCATATAAATACCTGCTCCAATGCCCAAAGGCACGGTGATCAGCAGCGTGAGGACCAGGAGGAACAACGAGTTAAAGAGCTGCGGGCCTATACCGCCGCCCACGCGTATTTTGCGCGGAGCCGATGTGAGGAAATCCCAGCTAATGTGGCTTACTCCCCGAAATAAAATATATCCTAGCAGACCGGCCAAAACGGCGACGATCAACAGAGCCAAAGTTACAATTACATAGGTGGCGATCTTGTCGGCTGTTTTCGCTTTCATCAGATCGACCTCCTTTTTTCCAGCATGCGGACAATGAACACGAATAGGAACGTCATCAGCATGAGAACAAGCGCCATACTCCACAGCGCATTATTGTGCGGCGAACCCATTGTAGTATTACCCATTCCCAGCGTTATGACGCTGGTCAGCGTAGACGCTGATTCAAATAATGATGTGGGAATGAACGGAGCATTCCCGATAACCATCTGGACCGCAAGCGCTTCGCCGAAGGCGCGGGCCATGCCCAGCACTACGCCGGTCATAATGGCGGGAAGCGTCGTCGGAATTATAACGCGGGCGATGGTCTGCCAGCGGGTTGCGCCAAGCGCAAACGAGGATTCCTTCAGATTCCGCGGAAGCGCAGACAGCGCATCCACCGCCACACTGGTAATCGTTGGCAAGATCATGACCGACAGTACGAGCGCGCCGGCGGCAACGCCGATGCCTTGTCCAGGAAAGACATTCCGCAGGAACGGCACGATAACGCTGAGCCCCACAAAGCCGTATACGACGGAAGGAATACCTGAGAGAAGTTCAATCACCGGCTGCAGCAGCTTTTTGCCCCATCCCGGTACAATTTCAGTCATGAACAGCGCGGCGCAAATACTTAATGGACTAGCGATTAGGGCGGCCAAGAGAGTAGTAATAAAAGACCCCGCGATAAACGGCAGCGCTCCAAAAGACGGGTGATCCCCTTCAGGAGACCAAGTAGTGCCGAAAAAGAAATCTGAAAAGCCTACCTTATCGATTGTAAATGTTGAAACCCCTCTAGACGTCACAAAATACACCATGGATACTATAGAGACAATTAACAGAAGCACACAAAGGGACATGTAGGAACGTCCGATAAGGTCCTCAATATGATGTTTTTCAACACGCGATTTGCTGCTCTGCACTCGTATAGTTTCGTTGTTCTGCACTCGCATTTATGTCCCTTCTCATTAAAGTGAAAAGAGAGGCAGAAGAATTCCGCCTCCGATTCTATGAAAATTGTTGCTTTAATTATCTAATTACTTGTTCGTTACGTTGCCGGCGACATCGCGGGAAACCTGCATCTTCGAGGCTGGGATGTAGCCAAGCTCAGTTACATCGCCGTTCTGAACTTCATCAGTCTGGAAGTAGTCCAGGAAAGCTTTGACCGTCGCATTCGGTTCGCCGTTCGTGTACATATGCTCATAAGCCCAGACCGGATATTTTCCGCTAACTACGTTGTCCACGGAAGGTTCAACGCCGTCGTAGTTCAAGGTTTTAACCGAATCGTCAAGGTAGGACAGGGCCAGGTACCCGATCGCTCCCGGCGTTTCGCCGATTATTTTCTTAACGGTGCCCGAGGAATCCTCTTGGATGGAACCCGGAAGATCTTCCGTCTTCGTGCCGAGTGCAAATTTCTCAAATGTAGCGCGTGTTCCGGAGCTTGCCGGACGGTTAATGATTTGGATCTTCTGATCCGCGCCGCCTACTTCTTTCCAGTTCGTGATTTTGCCGGTAAAAATATCAACCAGCTGCTGCTTAGTCAGAGTATCAACTCCGGCAGCCGGATGGCTTACGGCCGCAATCGCGACAACTGCCACCTGATGGTCGACGAGCGCTTTTGCCTTTTCTGCGTCTGCGTCTTTCAGCTTCTCTTCCGCGAATACGTCGGAGTTGCCGATATCCACTTGTTTCTCAGCTACCTGTGTAAGACCTGTACCGCTGCCGCCGCCTTGTACTTGAATATCTACGCCGGCATTCTTTTCCATGAATTTCTCAGCTACCTGTTCCACCAAAGGCTGAAGAGCCGTGGAGCCGGAAGCAAGAATCGAACCGCTGACTTCTGCGCCGCTTGTCTCTGTAGGCGCGCTGCTGGCTCCCGTATTTCCTTCGTTAGCCGCTGTGTTATTTCCCCCGTTATTTCCGCAAGCCGAAAGTGCAAGGACACTCGTTAAAGCAAGTGCCATGATCCAGGATTTTTTAGAGCGCATTATTGTTTGTCTCCTCCTACAGTTTGTGTTAATAATTAGGCTCGTTCGCCCTGACATGTTAATTGTAAAATCCCTTCGTTAGTTAAACCGCCTACTTATGTAAAATGAACGATAAAAAAGACAATAGAATTTGTATAACTCTATAGAAATCATCTATAATTATTGAGAAAGCAGATGATACAATTGTTATATCGGAGGGAACTCCCATGAACATAATAAAATTGCAGATTGTAGTTCTCATTGAAAAATATAAAAAAGTGACGGATGTTGCCGCAGAGCTTGGCCTGAAGCAGCCCACCATTTCTTTTCATATGAAATCGCTGGAGAATGAACTCGGCACCCCGCTGTTCCAGAGCCGAAGCGGGCGGGTGCTGCTGACCGAAGCCGGTCATGCCCTTCACCAGTATGCGGTTCGAATTGTTGCGCTGGCGTCCGAAGCCGAAAGAACGGTAAAGCAGGCCGACTCCCGCTCCAGGCTAAAGCTGGCTATCGGAGCATCGGCGATTTCGGCGGCGTATCTGCTCCCGGCAGCTTTGTCCGGCTTAGCGGCAGAGCATCCTGAGACCGAAATTACGGTCGCCGAGGCGCAAACTGACGTCTTACGCGAGCAGCTCAGGAGCCGCAAGCTCCAGCTTGCTGTTCTGCATGGCTATGAGCAGGCGGACGAATCATTATATATGAGTAAGATTACCGATGATGAGACGGTGCTAATCTTTGCTCCAGGACACCCATTAGATGGCAAGGATTCCCCCGACCCGGATGAAATCTCCCGGCAGCCGTGGATTCAGCATGCGCTGGGAAGCGGCATGCGCGAATTCGCCGACCGCTGGGCCGGGTTGAACGGTGTGCGTTTGTGGAATAGGATGGAAATAGATAGCCCAGAGGCCGTTAAGCAATTGGTTTTGCAAGGAAATGCGGTCGCCGTTTTTTCCAAAATCGGCATTGGGGCGGAGATCGAGTCGGGGAGCTTGCGATATCGTCCACTCTCAGGAATCTTGCCGGAGCGAGGCGGCTTTTATCTGGCGTGGCGTAAGGATTATGCGCTAACCGAGATTCAGCAGGCCTTTGCGGACAGCTTGGCCCATAAGGGGGTACAGCATGGAGCTTTTTCGTCATCGAAAGTAAAGCATTAAACCCGTCATTATTTATGCCCCTTAACAAAAAAACGCCAGGCTGATGACAGCCCGGCCCTCTGCCTTGAGCAACTGCTTGATTATTCGGCTTAAAATTCCGGCTTCTCCGCCGTCAGCACAAATGTCTTCGGAATGCCCTTATCGAATACGTCCGAGGATAGATTCGGTTCTTCGACCAGCTTGCGGATGTAGAGGCCGCTTTCCGCGGCCGCAGTCACAATCTCGCCGAGCGTCCATTTGCGCCAAAATACGATACCCGAACCGTCCCTGCTCTCTTCGCCTTCCGGCGAATATTTGGCATAGGATACCTGTTTCTCTTCAAGCGACGTATCGAAGTAATCCCCCGTTACTTTATGCTTGCGGATTTTGGCCGTGGAACCCTTTGAAGAGATCAGCTTGGTCGATACGGGATGAAAATCCCGCAATATGAACCGCCCTCCCGGAGCAAGCAGTGAATACGCCGTGTCCATAAATGGCTTGAGATCGGTAAAGTAGTGCACGATTCCCAGCTCCGCAAAGACAATATCAAACGCTCCTCGCGGAACAGTTCCCGGCAGGTTTAACACGTCGGAGACGATATAGTCCAGCCGAACTCCCGCAGCTTCCGCCAGCTCGGAAGCATAACGCCCATTGCCTTCCGAGAAGTCGGCGACCGACACCTCGGCACCAAGCAGACCGAGCGCCACCGCCTTAACTCCGTTCGAGCCCATCAGGTTCATCATTTTCTTGCCGCCTACATCCCCGAAATAGGCAAGAAGCGGCTGAAGCTTGGCGGAAGGATTATTCCGCAGCTTGGTAGCGGCTTCCTCCGGCGTTCCAAACCGGCTTATCCAAGCGCTGTATGTATCCTCGTTCCACAGCTCTTCGCTGGCGGAGGAGGTTACCGCCGATTCAGATTTATTGTCATCCTTGTAACTGTCGTACATCAAGTAAAAGCTCCTTTGCTTCGAATCTCATTATGTTGGGTTCCGGTGAACTCCCGCCGGTTCAAGAAGCGCTTTCCGGCAATGTCTCAAGCTCATGCGAAGGTCTATTCCCCCGCTCTGCTTCCCGGGCCTCTTTCCGGCTGCCCATATACAAATAACATGCGAGACCGCCGAGCACAAGCAGGCCGCCGGACCACTGAAGGCCGGACAATCGCTCTCTGAGCAGCAAATAGGCCAGAATACAGGCTCCTACCGGTTCTCCAAGAATATTCATGGACACCGTAGTGGCGGATGTATACTGCAGCAGCCAGTTGAACAGGATATGGCCGAATACAGTCGGTACGATCGCGAGCAGTACGAAAATGCCCCATTCTCTTGGCGGATAGTCAAAAAAAGCGATGCCCGCAGTCCAATTGTACAGAGCGAACACAGCTCCGGCGCTGATGAACACAATTAGGCTGTAAAGGTAAGACGGCATCCGGGCTACCAGCTTTTTGCCAATGAGCAGATGGGCGGCTACCGCCACCGTTCCGAATATAGAGAGCAGGTCGCCTTTTAGGCTGTCCGAGGACAAGCCAATGTCGCCCCAGCCAATAAAGACGACGCCTATAATCGCTACACCAAGACCGGCTATTGCGGAAACCGCGCTGCGCTCCTTGTACAGAATATAGGACCCAATCATAATGAATACGGGCTCAAGCGCCATAATCATTGTGGAACTGGCGACAGAGGTATACTCCAGCGAGCCCATCCATAGCAGAAAATGCAGAGCCAGCATGAAGCCGGAAGCTATCAGCAGCAGCCAGTCCTTTAGGCGCAGGGCCGATATCGTTCCACTGTACGGACGGACAAAGGGGAACATTAAGAGCGAAGTGAACAGCAAGCGGTACATTCCCTGAATGGAAGCCGGAGCTTGGGACCATTTGATAAAAATGGCGGAAAATGAGATGGCTACAATCCCGATCAGCATGAGCAGCGAGACGGGGATTGGCGGTTTTTTGGTATTCATGTTGAGTTTTCCTTTCCGACGCGTCAAATTGATGTAGAGCACTTCTGTTAATTTAACGCATGCAGCGGAAAAAATCAGCTTTTTATTAAAAAAATGATTCCGGTTTAAGCCTGTGGATCACCCTTCAACAAAGGGGCATACGGAGCCGCATATCCACTTGCCGAAGCTTGCGCAGCAGCGGGGTCGCGTGCTCGAACACTTTGCAGGGCAGAGCATCCCGCTTGAAAGTATTCGCCGCTTTTTCCTTCACCGTAAGCCATTTGACATATCTTTTCCAGATAAAATAGTGTTTACCCGCAAAAAGACGCAAACGGGAGCGCTGCTTGGGCCGTACAGCTGAATAGGTCTTCCTCATTTTAGAAGATGACCTCGCTTGCAGGTTTCAAGGTTACAAACCGTCCCCCGAGAATCCCGTTATGATGACGTACGATTTCTTCGCCAGTGAGTCGTCCATTATCAAACGTACTATGGGCGTCTTCCACCAGAATAGTGGAATATCCAAGGCTGAATGCCCGGCGGCATGTCGAATCGAGACAAAATTCGCTTTGCATGCCCGCGATAATCAGATGGGTAATTCCCTGCTGCTGCAATTCTTCCTGAAGTGAGGTTAGGTGAAAGGCATCCCAGGTTGGCTTCTCGATGATCTTTTCCCCAGGCAGCGGAGTCACTTTGGAGCTGATCTGCCATGTAGGCGTTCCCTTGGTGTATTCTTCATCTTCGGTATGTTGAATATAAATCACCGTCGTACCGCTCCGGCGCGCCCGATCCAGCAGCGATACGATCCGTTCCATTACACCTTCTTCGTCATACAGCTTCATTCCCGGATATGAAAACATCGCTTCCTGTACATCAATCAGAATCAGCGCAGTATGCGGATCAGCCATCTTAATTTCCTCCCCAGTATTGTCATAACCTAAATTATAGCAGAAAAAACGGAGGGAAGTCTTTCCAGGTCACCTTATGGTACACTGAAATTATGTTTTGGCGAGGAGTTGAGATATTGAAGAAAATCTTAGTGCTGGGGGAAGCAGGCTGTGACCCGTGAAAAGACGGCCGATGAGCATATGTCACCATTTGGCATCCCGCAGTCATGGTATATGGACACAACGAAAGCGCAGGCGGCTGGCTTCTCTTTTTTAACTCTCGCCGATTGGTTCCCGGAATTAGTAAACGACCTGAAAATATAGAAAAAAGGCGTCCGCCACCATTAGGTTTCGGATCGCCCGTATCTAGGCAATTAAGCCGCTTTGCTGCTCAAATGATAGGACAAAATCCTAAGAAGGTCCTTGGTACGAACGGGTTTCTTGATAAAATCGGTCGCCCCCGCAGCCAGGCATTTCTCCCGGTCTTCCTTCATCGTCTTGGCCGATACCGCAATAATCGGAAGGTCGTGCTTCAACAGTTCTTCACGCAAAATGGATAACGTGTCATACCCATCCAACACCGGCATCATGATGTCCAGAAGCAGGATGTCGATCCCGGGATTCTCTCTGACCCGCTGAAGGCATTCGAATCCGTTCTGGGCCGTCACCACATGCATGCTGTACTTCTCAAGCGTCTGTGTCAGCGCATAGATATTTCGCGGGTCATCATCGACTAGAAGGACTGTTTTACCCGCCAGCAGGCCGTATTTCCCGTCCACCTGCGCCTCCTCAGCACCGCCGCTGCCATCAGGTTCGCGTTCAAGCGCTGCCGCCGCCTCGGAATCGAGCATATAATCCTTCGGATCTCTTTCCTCTTCCAGATAAGGAAGATACAGTGTGAAGATGCTGCCTTCTTGCGGTTTGCTCTCGAGTGTAAGATGCCCGCCAAGGAGCTTCGAAAGCTGCTGGGAAATGGACAGTCCGAGTCCCGTTCCGCCGAATTTTCGCGCGGTTGAGCCGTCCGCCTGCTGGAACGCTTCAAATATCAGATCACGTTTATCCGGAGATATTCCTATGCCGCTGTCGATGACGGCAAAAGCCAGCACCGGCCCCGCTGGAGCATACCCTTTGGAAGCAAAGGTGTCGAGCTTGGAGATTTCGAGCTTTACTCCGCCCTCTTCCGTAAATTTAAAGGCGTTGGACAGCAGATTGCGGAGGATTTGATGCAGACGCAATTCATCTGTATAGAAGATATCGGGTGCTCCAGCTTGCAAAACGACGCTGAACTCGAGATTTTTGGACTCAGCCGTCTTGCCGAAATACCCTTCGAACAAGGACGGGAACTCGGTAAGATTGACGGCGCTCGTTTCAATAAGCATCTTTCCAGCCTCAACCTTGGATAAATCCAAAATATCGTTAATGATCGCCAGCAGATCACTGCCGGAGGAATGAATGACCGATGCATAGCCTACCTGTTCCTCTGTCAAGTTGCTGCTGTGGTTCTCAGACAGAATCTGCGACAGCAGCAGCATGCTGTTAAGCGGGGTCCGCAGCTCATGCGACATATTAGCCAAAAATTCGGATTTGTAGCGGGAGCTTCTCTCTAGCTCCTCGTTCATTTTCTCCAGTTCTTCAGCTGAATTCTCCGCAACCAGCTTTTGGAATTCCAGCTTACTGTTCACGTTGATCAGTTCGTGAGTCTGGGATTGCAGCTCTTCAGACTGGTTCTGCAGCTCCTCATTCATTGTCTGGGCTTCGGCATAGAGATTTTGAATATGCATCCGGGTCATAACCGAATTCACCGATACGGCGAACGAGTCGAGCAGCTGTTCCAGCAGCTTGAAATGATCAGGCACCCATCTCATGAGTGAAGCGATCTCAACCACCGCGACGGTCCTGTTCTCAAACACAACAGGGGCAATCACCGCCTGCCGGGGCGGGGTTCTTCCGAGCCCGGAACTGATATGAATATAACCATCCGGCAGCTCTTCAAGCTTCAGAATTTTCTGATCAAGCGCGCATTGGCCAACGAGGCCCTCACCCAGCCTTATTTTTTCTTTGCCTGGGCTCAAACCTTCGTTCCCGCCCGCATAGGAACTAATTCTCAGCAGAGAATCGCCATAGTGGTCTTGAGCAATGTACACCGCGCCGTACTGGATCTCAAGGATTGTCGCCAGCTTGCTCAGGAAGGTGTCGCATAAAGCGGCGGGGTCCGTTTTTTCCTGGAGCCTTACCGACATTTGGGTTAGATGGTCGCTGAACCGCTGCTCTCTTTCTGTGTTCTCCAATAGACGGTTTGTCGCTGCAGCAAGATCGGAAATCTCGTCCTGCGTCTTCACCTCAATTCGCTTGGCCCTGCTGTTTCCGTCTGCTATATGGTTGATGGCGTCAATTACGTTCTTCAGTGTCTTAACGATACTGTCCGTGATGAGGATGGAAGCGGCAATGGCAACCAGCGCCACCAGGCTCCACAGAATATACATGGTAATAAGCAGCTGGTGGTTGCGTGACTTGAGATCGCTGATCCGCTTCGCCGTGCCGGCTTGTTCAAACTCACGGAAATGCTGCAACTCGCTGCGGATTTGTCCGGCAATCGCTTTGCCGGGATCGGCATGAAAAAATGCGGTCACCTCATCATCACGTCCCGCTTGTTTGAGTTCAACCACATATTGGCCCGCATTGACGATCCAGGCTTCAAGATTCTTCCCGATACTTTCCAGATTTTCAACCTGAGAGGTACTGCCCTTAATGAGCCCCTTCAAAGCGGAGTAATTAACCTGCCATTTCTCCAGACCGTCGTAGTAGGGGGCAAGATAAGAGTCGTTGCCTGTAAGCGCATAGCCCCGCTGGCCGGTCTCCATGTCCAGAATATTTTTTTCAATTTGAAAAGTAAGCTCATGCACCTGCATATCATGACCGCTCAGCATGACGGTTTCCTTCTCAAGCTCAGAAATCCGTCCCTGCACAATGAGCAGAAAAAGCCCGAGCAGCAGTAAAATCATTATGTACCCAAGAGCGATTTTTCCACGGATTTTGAAATTCAATACATTTTTATTCATTGAAAAAGTATACCCTCCGTCCTGATGACCAGTGTGAGCCGTATTTTTGTTCAAGTCCGGAGGCTATATGATCTCACTGCGCTGAACGCGTTCCTTAAGCTGGCGTACACCGGCTTCAAGCCTCAGAATCGTCTCTTCGATCTCTTTCGGATCGATTCCCCGGATAACGGGCGGCGGCGCCGGCTTACTCTCCGCTTTCATTTCGCGCAGGGTAATCTGCTGCTCCTGCCATTTGTCCATTAAGTCAGCGATGGTTGCATAGAACCGTTCATAGTCCTTAATGACACTGTCCAAAAAAGTATCTACTTCCTCCGGATCGTATCCGCGTAATTTCATACTGAACTCTTTCTCATGAATGGTTAACGCATCAAGCGCAATCCCAAGCTGGCTGAACAGCTTTCTCTGTTTGTCCAGTCTTCGCTTCATATGCTCATCCATCTTAAACTACCTCCATCATTGACGGGTTCTCTTTTAGCTTTACTTATTATATCAGGGCGGGAACTGGCTGGAAATATCACCGTCCCGTGCCGGGCTTCAATAATTATCGGCTACCGCTTTGTTTAGTATGCCCAGACACCGGTCAAGATCGGTCTTTACCTGCTTCTTGTACAGCTTCGCTTTCTCGGCCCCGTCCGTCGTGAAATGATAAAGAACGATTTCCTGAAAATCAACTTTGGGATCATTTCCCTTGAGCTGTTTGGTACGGTATAGAATGCCCTGCTGTACCAATTCGTGGAGGGCGCGGTAGATCTCGCTCTGCGGAGGATTATAGCCATGACTTTTGAAATCTCTCCGCAAATCCTCGAGCATTTGATAGCCGTAGCCGTGATGCTGTTCGACCATGGTAATGAGATACAGCTTGATAAACGCCCTTTGGGCAATCATAAAAGCCATGAAAGACCTCCTCCGATCATTCTGGATATCTCTATATAATCACTGTTTATCAAATTTCACAATACGACTTTTGGATGAACTGCCCCGGACTTTTTCAGATTGGGGTTGTTGCTGGACGAGTAATGTTGATGATTAAGCTGGTATGAGCTGGGGAGTGTTGTTGTGTTTATCTATTATGAATTTTTCATATGGTGAAATGTTGTCGGTAATCGGTATGATCGAGTTGATCGAGCCTTAACTTTTGGATGAGTTGTTTTTTTCACGCACAAAAAAAGCCGCATTCCCCAGATTGCATTTTTTGGGAATTACGGCCTCTTTTTTTATTCAAAACGATTGGGAAATTCGCTAACCTTATAGCTTGTTCTATTTATAGAGTTTCGGATCGGTATCCGAATTCATCGATCAATCCGAGTAGCCTTCAGCGAGGGCTTATTTCGGAATATATTGGCTATTTGGGCATCGAGTCCGTCGTCGTCTACAAGAACCAGAATCTTGCCTTGTTCAACATAGCCCACATATTCTCGCGCTTCCTCTTCGGGTATGCCCAAGCCGACAAGTCCCCCGACCAGGCCGCCTGCACCCGCTCCTATTGCCGCGCCGGTCAATGCCCCCGCAATCGGGCCTGCTGCGATAATCGGGCCGATGCCAGGAATAGCCAGCGCGCCGATCCCAGCCAGCAGCCCGGCAATCCCTCCAGCTACGCCGCCAGTTGCCGCTCCTGTAGCGACTCCTTCCGGAGCCATTGTATCCGTCTCCTCCGTAATCATCCGCAGATCTTCGCGATCCCGTGTAATCACTGAAATATCATCATTACGGATACCTTTGGCTTGTAATTCTTTTATCGCCTTGGTTGCCTCGGGTCCCGTATCGAAAGTGCCAACAATTCTCTTTGTCACTTGAAGCCCTCCTTATTCTTAGGTGCACGTTAGTTATCTTGCCCTTCCTCCACTTTTCCAAACATGGAAAAAGAGGGGGAGGAAAGCTTCAAGGTGACGTAAATGAAGGCAGGAGAACAGTTGCTTTCCTACAATTTATTGGATCGGCCGCGTCCGATGGGTCGGTACGGCTTGAAGCGGATCATCCGGCCAATAATGTTTGGGATATCGTCCCTTCAAATCTTTCTTGACATCAAAATATGTGCTGGCCCAAAAGCTCGCAAGATCGGCAGTCACCTGAACCGGCCGCCGCGCGGGAGACAGCAGATGAAGCAGTACGGGTACTCTTCCCGCTCCAATTCGCGGGGTCTCCCGCTGCCCGAACATCTCTTGCAGCTTCACCGCCAGCACCGGCGCGGCCGGATCACTATAATCAACGGCAATTCGTGATCCACTGGGAACCGCGATATGCGTTGGAGCCTCCTGATCCAGCCGCCGTTTCCGTTCCCAGTCCAGCATGCTCTCAAGCGCCTCGCGCAGTGGCAGACGCTGGACCTCACGCAGACTGCGGCAGCCATCTAGAAAGGGAAGCAGCCACTCTTCCATGCTCCCCGAGAGACCCTCATCGGACACATCCGGCCAGGAAGGGTCGAGCCAGTGCATAAACGCCAAGCGTTCCCTAAGCTGCAGAGTTCCCTTGTCCCAAGGAAGCAGTCTTAGACCCTCCCCGGAAATCACCTGCATTAGAACCCTCGCCGCTTCTTCCGGAGAAGGACGCTCATGACCGGACTCCTTGAGCGTGAGTTCGCCGAGCATCGTGCGGCGGCGGGATTTGACGCTCTTGCTCTCGTCATCCCAGTATACTTCGGAACGCTCTGTCACGATATCCGCGTGATGCTCCAGCAGATCCTTCTCTTCCACTGCAGCCGCAAGCATAATACGGCTCTGCGTTCCCTTGTCATCAACGGAGACGGCTACGATATAAGGCTCGCGGGCAAGGTGCTGGCTCTCCCCCATTGCCGCGCCGCGTCCGCCGGAGAGCAGAAAAGCTCCCTCGCCTCTGCGCTGCCCGATTCGGTCGGGATAGGCGAACGACAGCAGCAGGCCGCAGAGGGAAGCATCCGCCGGATCTGCGGCGACGGAAAGGTCTGGCGCCGCCGTCCGCAGCTGCGCCTCCAGCCCCCGGCTCGCGCGCGCAGCAGCGCGCAGAGCCGCAGGATCGCCTCCGCCCGCATCGCGCCCGGCGGAGGCTTCGTACCGCAGCAGCACCTCCACGCGCAGCGTGAGGTCGCAGCTGCCCGAGGCGGGACCGCGCAGCGGGTCCCGCTCCTGCAGCAGCGCCGCCAGTCGGCAGGCGAGCGGCGCCGCGCCAAGCCCGGCCGCGCGCAGCAGCATATGCGCGGCGCGGGGGTGCGCGCCCAGCGCGGCCAGCCGCCGGCCGTGCGGGGTAATGGCGCCGGCGGCGTCCAGGGCGCCGAGCTGGCGCAGCAGCGCGGTCGCCTGCGTATACGGCGCGGGGGGCGGCGCGTCAAGCCAGGCCAGCTGGGCGGGATCGCGCACGCCCCACAGCGCCAGCTCCAGCGCGAGGCCGGCCAGATCGGCCTCCAGAATCTCCGGCGCGTCCGATTCCGGCAGGCGGTCATGCTCCTCCCGGCTCCAGAGCCGGTAGCAGACGCCGGGGGCCGTCCGTCCCGCCCGGCCGCGCCGTTGCTCCGCCGATGCCTTGGAAATCGGCAGCGTCTCCAGGCGCGGCATGCCCGTTCTCGGCGAGAACCGCTGCGTCCGCCGCAGCCCGGAATCGATCACGGTCCGCACTCCCTCGATCGTCAGACTTGTCTCGGCGATGGAGGTCGCCAGCACGACCTTCCGCTGGCCCTCCGTAGCCGGCGCAACGGCGCTGTCCTGCTCGGCCTGCGGCAGCTGGCCGTAGAGCGGACGAAGCGTCACGTTCCCGGGCAGCGCACCGGACCTTAGCTCCGACTCCGTCCGTCGAATTTCTCTCGCGCCCGGGAGAAACAGCAGGATATCGCCGGGCTGCTCGGCCAGCGCGCGCCGGGCCGCATTCGCCACAGCCTTTTCAAGAGGGGTTGCTGCCGCCGGAGGCGCGTATACGGTTTCTACCGGAAATACTCTGCCGGGACACCGGACAACCGGAGCACCGCCAAGCAGCCCGGAGACCTTCACTCCGTCAAGCGTTGCCGACATCACGAGGATCTTCAAGTCCTCGCGGAGTACAGCCTGCGTCTCCAGCGAGAGCGCAAGCCCCAGATCGGCATTCAGGCTGCGCTCGTGGAATTCGTCGAAGATGATAAGGCCGGTATCGCCCAGCGAAGGGTCGTCCTGAAGCACCCTGGTCAGCACGCCTTCGGTTACGACGATTATGCGTGTGTTCGGCCCCGTCCTGCTGTCCATACGCATCCGGTAGCCCACGGTTTGGCCTGCCTGCTCGCCGAGACAGGACGCCATATAGGCGGCCGCCGCTCGGGCGGCAAGCCGCCTGGGTTCCAGCATAAGCATGGTTTTGCCCTTCATCCACGGCTCGTCCAGCAGCGCGAGCGGCGTCATCGTTGTCTTACCCGCTCCCGGTTCCGCGATAAGGACGGCGGATGAGGAGCCCGCAAGTCTATTTTTAAGTTCAGGCATGATCTGCATAATTGGAAGTGTGCTCATTTGATCGCTCCGATATCAAGATAAGAATGGATAATGTTCACCTAAGTGTCACCTGATAATAAAGTTGTTTAAAATAATCACGTAAAATGCAGTAAACCCAGCCTGTGTGATGGGCGGGGGTAGAAATAAAGTTATCACCCGCCAATAACATGTCTGCTGCAAGAACTAAACCGAATTCTAGAAAGTCATTTCGTTATGAATATCTTGATTGCTAAGGTTCCTCTTTTGTTATTGCCGATTTTGTCAGGGATAAGTTTACGAATACAACAGCAGACCTTCGGAATGGCGATTTCCTTATCGCTGGCTTCTGAAGGTCTGTTTTTATCTAAGTTCATGAACGCTTCATGATATTTGGATATATCTGATTTTTTTCAAATAATTTCCTGACCTGATCGGCCATAAAATCCGTGGAATGCGGCATTTGATGACGAATCCACCACTCCACAATCCCGATAAAAGCAGAAGCCATGAATTGAGCGTTTAGCTCACTCTCAACATCGGACTTATTACCCAGCTTATTCATTTTATCCATAAGACTGACGGAGATAAAATGCTGTAGCCGGTCCCGAAATACAAAGACCCTTTGATTGGAGAACATAGAAGAAAAGAACGGGAAGTGGTCCTGTAAATAATCAAAAAACGGTTTTGGCTCATGTAGTAGCTCTTGATTAACTTCATCAACTTCCCGTCTCTTGCACAGCGAAATTAATTCGTTGATGCGCTCTTCAATGCATTTGTCCAAGAGATCGTATTTGTCAATGTAATGCAGATAAATGGTTCCACGGTTAACATTGGCGCGCTCCGCGATATCGTTAATCGTAATTTCTTCAATATTTTTTTCCGAGAACAGCTCCAAAAAGGACTTCGTAATGGATTGTTTTGTTCGGAGAATGCGGCGGTCGATTTTTACGGCATGTTCCATTGCATTCGTACCTCCTTAAGATTATCAACAATTCCGAACGTACTGTTGTATATCAAACAAATACGCATCAATTAACCATTGAGTATTCTGGGCTACTATCTATAATATTATTCAACGAACGTCATATAATCAACATATATTTTATATCGGATGTTCGTTTAATTTCATCATTCCCATATAAGTATCTCAATTTATAAGCAAAGGAGCAGTAACTCATGGAAAATGTTCGGAACAAAGTGGTCATTATAACAGGAGCCTCCAGCGGCATAGGAGAAGCAACTGCGAAGTTGCTGGCCCAAAACGGCGCGAAGGTAGTATTGGCTGCCAGAAGAGAAGAACGCCTGCATGCAATAGTTGATGAAATAAGACAGGGTGGTGGTGACGCCTTTTCTGTAAAAGCAGATGTCGTTTCCGCCGAAGAAATGCAGAATTTAGCCAAGTTTACCTTGAATACGTACGGCCGAATCGATGTATTGATCAACAATGCAGGCATTATGCCCAATTCTATGCTGTATGAACTAAGAGTTGAAGAATGGGATCAAATGATCGATGTGAATATCAAAGGTGTTCTGTATGGCATCGCAGCAGTATTGCCCGCCATGCGGGAACAGCAATCTGGTCATATCATCAACCTGTCTTCTACAGCCGGTTATCATGTGGACCCGAGATCGGCCGTCTACTCGGCCACTAAGTTCGCTGTGAGGGCCATTTCAGAAGGGCTGCGCCTGGAAGAGTCCTTGACTTCGCACATACGGTCTACCTTGATTGCTCCAGGGCTGACAAAAACCGAATTGCTCGATCACATAACGAGCCCAGAAGTACAGGCGATAGCCAGTCAAATTAAAGACATGGGCATTTCTCCTCACAGTATTGCCAAAGCCATTGCTTTTGCCATAAATGAACCTGATGACACCCTGGTTAGTGAAATTATGGTCAGACCAACCGTGCTATAAAAGAAATCCGAAACCGGTACGCTTGTGATTGCGTTTATGTCACGGATTGATAAGCAGCATCGTTATATGCATGAAATGCAAAACTGATAGAACAGGCATCACGCTACGCTGCCTCAAAGTCGAGAGTGTCACAAAAAGAGTCGCATCATCGTTATATTTTCGATCGCGATTAACATGGGGGGTGAAGCTTAAAGCCAGAAGAAAAGGCACGGCTAGTTAAACTTCGGCAGTATGACGATTGTACGATAACGTACGGTTTGGTACCACCCTCATTGTTTATGAAATAATAATCATTAAAGTAGAAAAGAGAGGTAGAGTAGTTATGGCACAACGTATAAACTACATGCAACAATCACCGGAATTTTTCAAAAAAATGATGGAACTTAGCAATGCCGAGAAGGAGAGTTCGATTGAAGAGAAAATCCTCCATCTCGTTCACATCAGAGCTTCGCAAATGAATGGTTGTGGATTTTGCCTGGATATGCATGTCAAGCAGGCCAAGATCCATGGCGAGAGCGAGCTGCGCCTTTACCACATCTCGACTTGGCGCGAATCAACGCTATTTAGTCCACGCGAGCGGGCTTCGCTGGCATGGACCGAGATTCTGACCAAGCTGCCGGAGCAAGGCGTACCTGATGACATCTATGACCGCGTTCGCGGGCAATTATCCGAAAAAGAAATTTCAGATCTCACCTTCTCGATCATGGCGATTAATGCCTGGAACCGTATTAACGTCGCCTTCAAGACCGTACCGGGTTCTGCTGACGCAGCATTTGGATTGACTAAAGCTGGCCTGAGCTAAGCGACTGTAAGAGCAGATTAACAGTGCGTTTCTTATTAAGAATATTGTAACTCTGGCAACCGTCTAAGTTACCAAAATCAGGAGGTTAACAAATCGTGGAGAATGAAAAACTGCTTGAAACCCTTACCAACGAAGGTCCCGTGTCCATCGTGACATGGTCTGAGGGAGAAGGCCATATCAGCAACACATGGAATTCTTATGTGCAGGTTATGGAGGATGGCCGTTGGCTTATTCCGGCTGCCGGAATGAGGAGAACCCAAGCCAACATCGAGCGAAATCCCCATGTCAAATTGACCGTCGCTTCCAAAGAAATTATGGGCCGCTGGGCGATGGGTATCGGTTTTCTAATTGAGGGTACAGCCAAGTTTATTGAAACGGGCGAGGAATACGCTATGATGAAAGAAAAATTCCCGTTTCTAACCCGCGTATTGGAGATCTCACCGACTTCCGTGCAGCAGACTTTATAAGATAAACCCGATGAAAGAAGCGAATTGCGGATTTAAGTGCCAAACGGACGGTTGGGACACCGGTAAACGGTATTGTTGATGTGGCATGATCGGACCGGTTGGGACTCAATGAAATTCGTCGGTTCAATGATTGGCTCATCCAGTTGCAAGGTTGATTTCTACCAGCATCGTTGTTAAAAACAGAAGCACAAAGAACCCTGCGAAGGTTCTTTGTGCTTCGTTTCATTTTCCAACGTGCATCAGCTTGTCCGGGTTTCTGACAATATAAATGTTGCGAATTTGATTGTTCTCCACATGAACAATCCCGACGGTATGAATCCCTTCGCTAGATCGAAGAATAAATGCAGGCTGTCTATTCATCTGAATAACCTCGATATGAACTCCATCGATCGTTGATGCTCGACGTAATGGACCAAGCAGGAACTCCGCAACAAGTTCTCTTGTATAGATGGGTTCGACAACGGCCGAGACTTTGCCTCCCCCATCGGAGACAAGGACAACTTCTTGATCCAGGATGGATAAGATTTGATTGAGGTTGCCCTGTTTCAGAGCGCTCAGGAAGCCATGGACGAGCTCGGGGGTAGCTCCCTCAGAATGAACAAGTTGTTCAGATGTAATCCCCATTTTCGCGTTGGCCCGACTGAACAGTTTACGACAGTTCACTTCACTCTTCTCCACCAGTTCGGCAATTTCATGATAGTCAAAGCCAAGCGCCTCTCGAAGCACAAATACGACACGTTCCGTTGGTGATAGCCTTTCAAGCAGAACAAGCAACGCATATGATAGCAGATCGTCGCGGACGACCGCATCTATCGCTTCATCATTCATGCGATGTAGGGGCTCTGGGAGCCATTCCCCATAATATTGCTCCCGTTTCCTGCGTGCCGATTTTTGCAAATCCCGACAGCGATTCGTTACCATCTTACAAAGATAGGCTTTAGGTTCTGCTAGCTTCTCCGGCGGTACATCGACTATTTTCAGAAAAACATCGTGTACAACATCTTCGGCGTCCGTAACAGATCCTGTTAGTTGGTAAGCGAGCTTAAAGAGCAGCCCTTTATACTTCTGATACAGTTCCTCCATGTCTTCACTTCCGA
The DNA here is from genome assembly GCF_000993825.1 of Paenibacillus durus ATCC 35681. NCBI lineage: Bacteria > Bacillati > Bacillota > Bacilli > Caryophanales > Paenibacillaceae > Paenibacillus > Paenibacillus durus. The sequence goes on along the minus strand of NZ_CP011114.1, from coordinate 1,985,745 downwards.
TCGGTTCCCCATATATTAAACCTATTGCAAAATAGGCCTTAAAAATAAAACGAGTTACGGGGTGATTTTGTGACATCCCCATTTATCTTAAAAGCCGAGAAGACTCCTTCCTCTATAGGGAGGAGATGAATCGGCGGTTTTTTCGCCCTAAAGCGAACATATGTGCTGTAATAGAAATGTCTTACACGAAAGGAGGCACCGTGGCATGTTGGTGCATAAAGCTTATAAATATCGCATCTATCCCAATCCGGAACAACGGCAACTCATCCATCAAATGTTTGGCTGTTGCCGCTTTGTCTTCAATCATTTCTTAATCAAATGGAACGAAACCTATGCGGCAACCGGCAAAGGGTTGTCCTATAACACCTGTGCCACACAGCTTCCTGCACTCAAACAGCAATTTGAATGGTTGAAATCGGTAGATAGCATTGCTTTGCAATCGGCGGTGCGATACGTGGCAGACAGCTTTGAACGTTTCTTCAAGAAACAAAATCAGGCTCCACGTTTCAAAAGCCGCAAGCATCCTGTGCAAAGCTACACCACCAAATACACTAATGATAACATTGCTATCAACGGAAACCGACTTAAACTTCCGAAGCTTGGCTGGCTTCGCTTTGCCAACTCCAGAGCGTGTGAAGGTCGCATTCTTTCGGCTACCCTGCGGCGAAATGCGGCAGGCAAATATTTTGTATCCATCCTCTGCGAAGTGGAAATGAATCCTCTGCCGCAGACCGATAAGGAGATCGGCATTGACCTTGGACTCAAGGAATTAGCGGTCTGCTCTGATGGGTTGCGGGTTGCCAATCCCAAAGTGTTTCGCAAATATGAACAAAAACTTGCATTTTGGCAACGCCGCATGGCCCGTCGTAACAAAGGGGGCTCCAATTGGCAAAAAGCCAAACAGAAGGTTGCCCAAATCCATGAGAAGATCGTGGGCAGCCGCCATGATGTTTTGCATCAACTCACCACGAAGCTGATTCGTGAAAACCAAACGATCAGTATCGAAAATCTGAGCGTGGCGAACATGCTCAAAAATCACCGGCTGGCCAAATCCATCGCCGATGCGTCCTGGGGTGAATTTGCCCGTCAGCTTTCGTATAAAGCGGAATGGTATGGACGCTCGGTGAAGTTTGCCGACACATTCGCTCCAACGAGCCAAAGGTGTCATGTATGCGGCACTATCCATCCTGAAGTAAAGAAATTGTCTGTGCGGCAATGGACATGTCCATCGTGCCATACCCATCATGATCGAGATGAAAATGCAGCACATAACATCAAAAGCCTTGCTGTTTAAACGTCAACCCCACCTTTCCTTTAGATATGTTGTTAAGACAAATAACTTAAAACTCGGGAAGATCGGTACAGATTTTCCCTTGGAAAACTGCGGGAACCGCAGGGATCGCTTGGTATACGATTTTTCGTGAGAAAATATCGAAATGAATTCCCCTCAGTAGAAGGGATTACCCAAGAATCCCCCACTTCAAGTGTTAGCTAAGTGGGGGAGTGTTCAAATAGACGGAATGATTCGAATAGACAGTGTAGAGGATATTTAAATTTGCCCAAAGGGATTGACGTTATACAAACTTTAGCAGAGATGTTAAGAAGGGAATGGATTCCTCTATCTCCCATAAAGACGGTCGGCAACAATTCCAACAATAACCCCACTCTGCATAACAATATCCCCGATCAATCCGTTGAGCGGCCAAGACTTAAGTTATTATTTAACAACACTAAGCTGGCAATTGCTCAACCGGTGAATTACAATGAAATATTAGTATGAAAGTCATGTTCATTTATTTGTAATCATGGGCGAAATGCCGGGAAAATTCAAGAGCGGTGCATAACGCTTACCTCTGCTCCGGCTTCTGACAAACCGCCCGCTTTCGCAAGTCATATTTTTACGCTTTACAAGGAGGGTTCTCCCTTGTTCACTGATATTGATCCGACCGCCAGCGTTCGCGGCCGCTTCGCTCCCTCGCCATCCGGCGACATTCATATCGGCAACGCCCTGGCCGCTCTGATGGCTTGGCTGCAAATCCGCAGCCGGAACGGACAGCTAGTGCTCCGTATGGAGGATATTGACACGGATCGCTGCCGCCCGGAATACGCCAGGCATATTATTGAAGATCTACGCTGGCTCGGTCTCGACTGGGACGAAGGGCCTGACGCGGGCGGTCCTTATGGACCCTATGTCCAAAGCGAACGGCTGAAGCTGTACGAGGCTGCGCTGAACCGGTTAAGAACAGATGGAAGACTGTATCCCTGCTACTGCAGCCGCCATGATATTCTGGCCGCAGCCGCCGCTCCTCACGGCCTTGCTTCGGAAGGCCCGGTGTACCCCGGAACTTGCCGCCACCTGTCTCCCGATGAAGCCGGACGGCGCTCCTTAAGCAAGACGCCATCTCTTCGCTTCGCCGTGCCGACCGGGGAGATTGCTTTTACCGATGGTGTGGCCGGAAACCGCCGGGCCAATGCCGCTGCCGGAGGGGACTTCATCGTGCGGCGAGCCGACGGCATCTTCTCGTATCAGCTTGCTGTCGTCGTAGATGATGCCCTAATGGGGATTACGGATGTACTTCGGGGGGCCGATCTGCTTGATACTACGCCCCGCCAGCTGATGCTCTACGAAGCGCTGGGCTGGAAGCCGCCGCGGTTTGCCCATGTCCCGCTCCTCATGGACCAGGACGGCCGCAGGCTGGCCAAGCGTCATGGGGGAATTACGCTTGCGGAGCTGCGCGAAGCTGGTGTGACGCCTCAGTCCGTAACCGGCTGGCTTGCCTGGGCAGCCGGGCTGCTGCCCGAACCGCTTAAGGTCTCGCCATATGACCTGATCCATTCCTTCCAATTGGAACGGATCTCCCGGGATGACATTGTCGTCACTCCAGACATGCTGGGCAGGCTGCATCCCTCACTGGGGCGGCAGAAATAAGAAAAACTCCGATCGGAGTCTTTTTGAAGCGGTTGCCCGTATCCTTCTTTTGCGGTTGCTTTTCTTGCGATTAAAGAATTTTTCATAAAAAAGATACCCTGCCGCTGCTAAAGCATTCGGCAAGGCATCCGGGTTCATACGGATTTATTCTTTATCCAGCCTCATCCGGATTTGTTCCCCGTACTGCGCGAATGCGGCGCTTCCGTCCAGCCCGCGCTGCCGGAGAAGCTCCTCCAGACGCAGTTTCTTTTCCGTCAATCTGCGGCTAAGGGTGCGCTTCTCTGCTCCGCTATCATGACAAGCGGCAAGCAGATTTTCAAGGGTCGCACATTCCGCCCGCAGCTGCAGCTCCTCGGGAAGAAGTCCGGCATTCTTCATAATTTTGAACGACATTCGCAGCTCTTCGGGCACCCCCGATAAGTCTTCCAGTTCCAGCGGCTTTCCATGGCCCGGCAAATTCCGGAATTCACCTTTTCGCATCGCCTCCTCAATCCGCTGCTCAGCCAACCAAGACATTACGGCCATTTTCCGCCGCCTCCTTTATCATGGTTTGGCGCTCTACGCGCCACGCTTTATTTTACCATAGATATAAGTTGTCCCGCTTCCTCTTAATAAGCCTTCCTAAGTCAGCAGCGACTCGGCGCCATCTATGACAATCTGCGCTCCGGTGATATGAGACGATTCATCCGACGCCAGAAAGCAGACCAGCTTTGCCACATCTTCCGGTTTGCCAGGGCCATCGGCCAGGGGCTGCTGTCCTTCCGGGAACTCCATCGGGATAATGATCGATTCCAGTTCCTCATTCGGCTCGGTGCTTTCATCAATATTGGTGGCAATGGCTCCCGGAGAAATAACGTTTACCCGGACTTTGAACTTTGCCAGCTCCAGAGCGGCCATTTTGGCAAAGGCCACCTGCCCGGCCTTCGTCGTGCTGTAAGGCGAAAAGCCGAAGCTTGCGAACCGCCTATTGCCATTGATCGAGCTGGTGATAATAATGCTCCCTTTTCCTTTTTTCTTCATATGAGGAATGGTGTATTTCAAGGAAAGGAACGTCCCGGTAAGGTTCACCGACAGCGTGCGCTGCCAGTCCTCAATGCTCAATTCTTCAATGGGGCCGATGGACCCGTTAATGCCGGCATTGGCGAATACGATATCCAGCCCGCCGAAATGCTCGACCGTTCTCCGAACTGCATCTTCCATCCGAACGGGATCGGAGGTATCCACATCCACAGCAAGCGCACAGCCTTCGCGCATACGGTTCAGCTTATTCTCCACTACAGAGGTGCGGTCATTCACCAGATCGAATAGGGCAACATTGGCGCCCTCACTAGCCATCTGAATGGCTGTCGCCCTGCCGATTCCCGAGCCCGCTCCGGTAATAATCGCTGTTCTTCCGGCAAAACGCTGTTTTGTTCCAGTATTAGGGCCCATAATCAGTCTCTCCTTCCGTTTTCACGTAATAAGTGACTTTGTCTCAAGATTACCCAAAGGGTCTCCCTTTTTAACTATATTCAGCAAAAAAAGATTCTTTCTCGAACCCAAATTCAGCAAATGTACCCCTATATTTTCCCCAAAAAATGAGGTCTGCAATCCTTTACCCGCTAGAACATTTAACGCAGCTTGCTGCTTGAACACATGCCTTTACAAAAAAACCGCCCCCGGTTATGTACCGAAAGCGGCCTTAATTATGGCGCCAAGCACCGCAATCCATGCGGCTCCAGCTTTATTATTTATCTAATAATTGCACATCCACCGTTACTTCCAACTCGCCTGCAACCCCGCGGTATACGCCTTTAACCGGCACAATATCTTTATAGTCGCGTCCATGTCCCAGCTTTACGTAACGCCAATTTACTTCCACATTGTTGGTCGGATCAAAGCCCAGCCAGCCGGTACCCGGAATATGCGTCTCCACCCATGCATGGGAGGCCTGCTCGAAATCGGCGTTGCCGCCCTGAAGATCGCTCACATAATGATAGCCGCTCACATATCTTGATGGAAGCCCGACGCTGCGGCAGACCGCGATCATCAGATGGGCATAGTCCTGGCAGACGCCGCGTTTGAGTTTCAGCGCTTTTTTGACCGTCGTGTTGACGCTGGTCGCCCCGGGATCATAAGTGAACTGCTCATATATGGTAGAAGAGAGCTTCCGCGTCCATTCATATAAATCTTCCGCTTCGTCGAAAGGATGCTGGGAGGCAAATTCCATCAGCTCCGGCGTAACCTCCGTATAACGTGTGGGCAAAATAAACTCGGTATACCGGTTCTGAAATTCCTCGTCCTTCATCCGTTTGATCTGCTCCGCAAGTGGCAGCCTCGGCAGATCTGCCCCTTGAGCCTTGTCCACCGTTACGACTGTTGCACGGGTATGAATGACCATCTCCGTATGCGGTTTGTTAACAGAGTACGCATGAACCCGGTTTCCGAAGAAATCCTCGTAAGTAAGCAGGTTGGCCGGCGGGAAGATTTCCACCTCGTGATGGAAGCAGGATTGCCTGTAATTGGTCCGTGGAGTCAGCCGGATCTCATTGACACTGTCCGTCACGGGCTCCGAATAAGTATACCGGGTCGTATGATTGATTTGAATTTTCATATCCTAATCCCTTCTTGGCGAAAAAAGGCCGTTTCCATCGTTCTACCCAGCTTCAGGCAGGAAGACTTCAGCGACTCCAGCACCTGATCCACCAGATCCCCGGCCATGTCTTCCTTCTCCATGTAATCAAGCTCGGCTCTAATCTTTCCTGCTTGGCGGATGACCCGTTCGTAGCCTTCGCCTCCATCCGCGAAATCAATTTCGATATTCGACAGATGGTATTCGAGTTCATGGGAAGCAAAACGGATAGAACGCGGAAATGCAATATTCGTAATTAAAAACTCGAGAATGCATTCCGGGGATACCGCATCCGCAAAATATCTGCGGAACGCTTGATATCCGCTGACCGATTTCAATACAGCCTGCATCTGGGTATAAATGGAAGTGTCATCCTTATCCCGGCAGGACAAGGTTACCGACTGCAGAATACGGACGGTGTTCTCCGCTCTTTCCAGGAATCGTCCGCTTTCAATAAACCGCCACTCGTTGCCCCGCAGCATGACGGACTGTTCGGCGCCCAGGAACGTGGCCGTCCGCTCCTTGATCTGCTGGTAGAACTGATGAGGGCTCTTCATAATGTCCGCAACGGACCGTTCGCCGAGCCACAGGTTGAAGCTGTTGGCGATATCCCACAGCTCGCTCGGCAGCTGCTGGCGCAGGGTGCGCAAATTATTGCGCGCTTGATGCACGCATGAGAACAGGGAATTTGCATTCCCGAGGTCCAGTGTGATAAAGGATAGCACATCCTGCTCCGAAAAGCTTTCAAATTGCTGCATATATTCATTTCTGACGCCAATCCCGTCAATCAGCCTCGACCATTTATGCCCTTCTTCCCGAAAGTCTTCCTCCTGCTGAATATGATAATGAACGTCGATCAGTCTTGCATGATTCTCCGCTCTTTCCATATAACGTCCAATCCAAAACAAAGCTTCCGCATTTCGATTCAGCATCTACCGTCACTCCCCCGTCCTATTTTTGCTCTCTTTTGTTATTAAAACGTATTTTTTAGGACATTACCCAGGTATCCTTAACACCGCCGCCTTGAGAGGAGTTTACTACCAGTGAGCCTTCCCTCATCGCCACGCGCGTCAATCCTCCAGGAATGACTTGCGGCTTGCGGTCTGCACCCATTAGCACAAAAGCTCTCAAATCAATATGCCGGGGACTCATTATACCTTCTGACAGTATCGGTGCTCTTGACAGAGACATGATCGGCTGAGCTATGTAGCGATCCGGTTCGGCAAGAATTTTGTGCCGGAAATTCTCCTGCTCTTCCTTACTTGCCTCGCTTCCGATCAGCATACCGTATCCTCCGGACAACGAGGTTTCCTTGACAACCATTTCACCCAAGTTATCAAGCACATACTTCCGGTCATCCGGTCTCGAAAGCAGATAAGTAGGAACATTATTTAAAATCGGTTCTTCATTCAGATAATAGCGGATCATGTCAGGCACATATACGTACATGGCTTTATCGTCGGCGACTCCGGTTCCCGGCGCATTGGCGATGGCCACATTCCCGGCTCTATAAGCATTCATAAGTCCCGGCACGCCAAGCAGTGAATTGGGATCAAAGGCGAGCGGATCGATAAAATCGTCATCAAGCCGGCGGTACAGCACGTCCACCCGTTTAAATCCATTCATATCCCGTAAAAATAATTTGTGATCCTGAATGACCAAATCCCGTCCTTCTACGAGGTGAACGCCCATTTGCTGGGCTAGGAAGGCGTGCTCATAGTATGCAGAGTTGTACTGGCCCGGGGTCAGAAGCGCAATAACCGGATCTGGCGTGCGTGAAGGTGAAAGGCTGCGAAGGACAGATAAAAAGCGGTTGATGCTGCGTTCCACATCCCGGATGGAGCTGGAAAAAGAGAGTTCAGGGAACAGCTGGTTCATCAGCGATCTTCCCTTAAACAGGTAGGAAAAACCGGAAGGTGTGCGCAGGTTGTCCTCCAGAATATAATAATTCCCGTCGAGGTGCCGGATCAGATCGATTCCCGAAGTCGTGATGTAGGCTCCGCCGGGAACGCGAAGTCCTGCCATTTCCGGACGGAAATAACAATTGGAGATAACCATTTTGCGAGGCACGATGCCATCCTTAATAATATATTGTTCGTGGTAAATATCATGAACGAACAGATTAAGCGCCGTCACGCGCTGAATAATTCCTGCCTCAAGCTTCTCCCACTCATCCTTGGGGATAATCCGCGGAATCATATCGAAGGGGATCGTACGTTCCATAGGTTGGTCTTGAGCCGGGTTGTACAGAGTAAAAGTAATGCCCTCCTCCATCATGCGCCGCTGCATTAAATGTTGTTTGGCCTGCAGCTCTTCGGGACTCATTCTGACAAACATGTGGTTGACATGCTTGTAATGAGGGCGGACGCTGCCTTCGCTAGCGAACATTTCATCATAAAAATGGTGCAGCGGATACGGAGACAAACCGGGCAGTGGATCAAGTTTGGACATGAGCCCGACTCCTTTCAGTAGATGTAATTTTTAGCAATAAATCATACTTTTTATTAAGACAGTATTCATAAAAATATTCAATCACAATTTCATAATACGTAAACTCGAATCCTCATGTCAATATATATAACAAGACTTTTGATAGCCGATTATTTCGCCGGTCTGATGAAACCGCACTCTTTTTCCGGGCTGGAGATCCACATGGATGGATCATAGATAAATGTGATGTAGGAAAGGCTGAAATAATAACTGTTATGAATTTTTCATATGATGAAATATTATAGTTTCCGGCGAACTTACAGTGCTTTGACAATTTATGCGGCATTTAAGTTAAAAGGATGTCGCGTGAGGTCGTATGCAGGTATTATTCGGCTGTACCATGTCAGGTTTCCGTACATTTAGTCTTTATCGTGTTTCCCTTTCTGACAAAAGCAAAAGAGCGCCGGCAGATGCCGGCGCTTCTATGTGTCTCTTATTAGAACGTTATCTCAATCTCCCGAAGTCTCTTCTTCCTTCTCGTCGATAATGATTCCGGCGAACAGCGCATGAACGAATTGTTCGGAATCGAACGGCTGCAGGTCCTCCATTTTCTCGCCAAGTCCGACCAGCTTCACTGGAATATTCAGCTCCTGGCGGATCGCCACGACGATCCCCCCTTTAGCCGTTCCGTCCAGCTTGGTGAGGACAAGGCCCGTCACGCCACTCTTCTCGCCGAACAGCTTGGCCTGCGCAAGCGCGTTCTGACCGGTCGTCGCATCGAGCACCATCAGCACTTCATGCGGCGCGCCCGGAATCTCGCGCTGGATTACGCGGAATATTTTGTTCAGCTCTTCCATTAGATTGCTCTTGTTCTGCAGCCGCCCCGCCGTGTCGCAGATCAGCACATCGGCGCCGCGCTGCTTGGCGGCCTGAACCGCATCATACATCACCGCAGCGGGATCGGAGCCCGCGCTCTGCTTGATCACATCCACACCGGCCCGCTGTCCCCATACCTCAAGCTGCTCAATGGCGCCCGCTCGGAACGTATCTCCGGCGGCAAGCAGAACTTTTTTGCCCTCCTGCTTGTAACGGTGCGCCAGTTTGCCGATCGTTGTCGTCTTGCCAACGCCGTTGACGCCGACGAACAGAATGACCGTAATGCCGTCCGGATTCTGATTAAGACGGTTGTCATCGTCACTGCGCAGCAGCTCCATCAGCTTGCGGGAGAGAATCGGCTGCAGCTCGGCGGCATCCTCGATGCGCTCCTTCTTCACCTCGGCGCGGAGTTCGTCAACCAGCGTCATGACCGTGTTCACGCCAACGTCGGCGCCGATCAGAATTTCCTCCAGCTCCTCGTAGAACTCCTCGTCGATTTTTTTGCGGCGGATAATCAGGTCGGATACTTTCTGGGCGAAGCCTTTGCGGGTCTTCTCCAGACCTTCCCGGAACTGCTTCGTTACGCTCTCCGTTTTGCCCGCAATACTTTCTCTTAATTTCTTGAAAAAGCTCACTCTTGTTCCTCCGTTCAGTTATTAATGGCAAGCCGCCAACTTAAGCAATCTCCGCTTCTTCATCTTCCAGACGCACGGACACCAGCTTGGAGACCCCGCCTTCTTCCATCGTTACTCCGTAGAGCACATCCGCCTCTTCCATCGTCCCTTTGCGGTGGGTCACCACGATGAACTGGGTCTGCTCCGAGAATTCGCGGAGGTATTGGGCAAACCTTACGACATTCGCCTCGTCGAGCGCCGCCTCCACTTCATCCAGCACGCAGAACGGAACCGGCTTCACCTGCAGGATGGCGAACAGCAGCGCCATCGCGGTCAGCGCGCGCTCTCCCCCGGACAGCAGCTGCAGATTTTGCAGCTTCTTGCCCGGCGGCTGGGCGACGATATCAATGCCGGTATTCAGCAGGTTGTCCGGCTCCAGCAGCAGCAGATCGGCCCGGCCTCCGCCGAACAGCTTGGTAAAGACCGTGCCGAATTCTCTCCGAATGGCATCGAATGTCTGCTTGAACCGCTTGGACATCTCCTCCTCCATTTCACGGATGACTTGATACAGCGTAGTCTTCGCTTCAACGAGATCATCCTTTTGCTCGCTGAGGAATGTATAGCGTTCATTCACCCGCTGGTATTCCTCAACGGCTCCCAGATTCACCTCGCCGAGCGCGGAAATATTCCGTCTGAGCTTCTGTACTTCAGCCTGCGCCGCCGGGACGTCCTCCGGAACAGGATAACGCTGCTTCGCCAGCTCGTAGCTCAGCTCATAATCGTCGCTCAGCTTCCGCAGAATGTTATCGAGCTCGACGTCGAGCCTGCCGACGGAAACCTCCGTCGCACGCAGCTGGTCGTCCACCGCTTTCAGCGCCTGCCGCTGCTCCTTTGTCTCGCCTTCCTCCAGCTCCAGCTTTCGGGTTAAGGACGTTCGTTCCGCGCGGGCGTAATCCAGCTTCTCCGCCGCTTCTTCTTTTTTCAGGCGGTAGGTATTCAGATCTTCCTGCTGCTTGACGGCTTCCACGGCATTGGTCTTCAAATCCTGTTCAATCGTATCGAGCAGATTGCGGTTCTGACGCATTTCCTTGTCCTGCGAGCCGGCGTCGGCCTTCAGTCTTCGGAGCTGCTCCTCCTGGGAAAATATCTCCTGATCCAGCTTGCCTTCCGCAACCTTCATGCCGGTCAGCTTGCCCTGAAGCTCTTCCCGCTCGGACTCGCTCGCCTTGCGCTGCGATTCCGCATGACGGATCGCTTCATGGGCGGCTTGCTCCTCCTCTTCCAGACGAGCGAGATCGGCTGCCGCCTGCGCCCTCGCCTGTTCCAGCTGCTTCGCTTCGCCTTCGAACCCGCTGCGCTCCGCGCCAGCGCTTTCCACCTGCTCCTGCACATGCCGAAGCTCCTGCTCCAGCTGCCTCAAATCGCTGGCGAGACGCTGCTCCTCCAGCCGCTTCTCGTCGCCGCCGTGACGAAGCTTCTCCAGCTTGTCGTTCGAATCTTCCTGCTCCTTGCGCAGCCGGGAGATACTGTCCTTTAGCTTGTCGATTTGGCGCTCGGTTTCGCCGATTTCGCTTTGGAGCTGTTCCAGTTGGCGTTTGCGTCCCAGCAGACTGGTATTCTTCCGGTGCTGGCTGCCGCCGGTCATCGATCCCCCGGCATTGACGACATCGCCTTCCAGAGTGACGACGCGGTAGCGGTACTGGCATCTGGCTGCAATCTTGTTCGCCTGCTCCAGGCTTTCCGCAATGACGACATTTCCCAGAAGACTGCCGAAAATGCTGGCATATTTGCCTTCAAAGCCGACCAGTTCGGAGCCGATTCCGACGAATCCCTCCGCTCCCTCGATCATCCCCCGGTCGCTGCCGGTAATCTGCCGCGGCCGGATAACATCAAGCGGCAGGAAGGTTGCGCGGCCAAGCTGTCGCTGCTTCAGAAACGAAATCGCTTGGCGCGACACGGCTTCATTGTCCATGACGATATGCTGCAAAGACGCGCCCAGCGCCGTTTCAACAGCCATCTCCAGCTTCTCAGGCACGGAGATCAGCTCGGCCACAGCGCCGTGAACGCCGCTAAGCTGCCCTTTGCGCGCGCCTTTGAGCACTTCTTTGACGCCAAGCATGAAGCCGTCGAAGTCGTCCTGCATTTCCTTCATCGTCTCATGCCGGGATACCTGGGCTTCTCTCTTCTGCTCCCATTTGCGAAGCCCCGAATGGGCTTCATCGAGCAGCTTCTGCCGGGACACCGATTGCTCGCTTTCGGAGATGTAGTCCTTGCGCAGCTTCGCGAGCTCCTTGCCAAGCGTCTCGATTTGGCCCTTCAGCTTCGCCTGCTCCTGCTGAAGCTCCTTATGCCGCGAGATCCACTTCCCGCTCTCTTCCGCGCTGCGGTTCATCCGCCGCTCCAGGTTTTCTTTCTGCTGGTCGGCATAGCGTATCTCGTTGCGCGCCTGCGCCATTTTATTCATCAGCTCCAGCAGCGCGCTCTTTAAGCTCTCCTCTTTACTCTGGCTGAGCCCGTCCGTAACGCCTGTCAGCCTCGCTTCCTCGTCTGCGATTTGCTGCCGCAGCTCCGCAAGGCGAGTCCGGGTCTGCACCAAGCCGCTTTCCAGCGCCATTAGCTCCCGCTGGCGATCTTCCGAACGCTCTCCGACGGAGCCGATGGTCTGCACGAGCTGCTCCCGGTTGTTCTCCAGATGACGCCGGCGTTCCTTCAGCAGTTCGCCGAATCCTTCGCTCTTCTCGAATGCTTCGCTGTACCGCAGCAGCTGCTCCTGCAGCTGTTCGATCCGCTCCTCCAATTGGCGAAGCGCGGCTCTTCCGCTCTCCAGCTTGGCGTCATGGGCGGTGACGACCGTCGATAATTGAAGCTGCTCGTCCCGCAAAACTTCAAGCTTGGCATTGCCGTCCTTCCATGCCTCATGAATACCCTCAATCTGGTGTACATAGACGGAGATTTCCAGATTTTTCAGCTGTTCTTTCAGTTCCTTGTAGCGGATGGCCTTCTCGGATTGCTCCTTCAGCGGACCGATCTGGTCCTCCAGCTCGCTGATCAGATCGTGGATGCGCAGCAGATTCTGCTCCGTCTCATCCAGCTTGCGTCCCGCATCTTTTTTGCGCGATTTATATTTGACGATGCCCGACGCCTCTTCAAATATGCCGCGCCGATCCTCGGAACGGGTGCTGAGAATTTCCTCAATCCGGCCTTGTCCGATAATGGAATAAGCCTCGCGGCCGATGCCGGTATCCATGAACAGTTCTGTAATATCTTTTAGTCTGCATGACTGCTTATTGATCATATATTCGCTGTCTCCGCTGCGGTGAACCCGCCGCGTTACCGTCACTTCGCTGAAGTCCAGAGGCAGAGCGTGATCCTCGTTGTCCAGCGTCAGCGACACTTCGCCATAATTGACCGCCTTGCGGGCATCGCTTCCGGCAAAAATGATATCTTCCATCTTGCCGCCGCGCAGCGATTTGGCGCTTTGTTCACCGAGCACCCAGCGGATGCCGTCGGAAATGTTGCTCTTGCCGCTTCCGTTGGGACCCACGACAGCCGTAATGCCGCGCACAAACTCCATCTCTGTTTTGTCGGCAAATGATTTAAAGCCCGCTAATTCAATCCGTTTCAAAAACATACCTCGCCAGTCACCTCCGACCCATTATACCATAGCGTTCCATAACCTAACATAGCACGCTCCAGCGAAGAGCGGTATGCAGAAAATATGCCTGGCTGTGAAATATAAAATTGACAGTGATGGCAAAAAGTGATGTAGTAAAGTTGTTTTGTGGCTTCTATTATTTACTATAATAAGGGTGATAGAAATGGAGCGGGGACTTGAACGGCAAGAAAGCATTATTCGTTACCGGCAAGGACAAATCAGCAGAGATCAAGATCTCATCGTGACGGAGCATCCGGTCACACTTAAGATTAACGGTGAGGAATTCGTGACCCTCGTATGCACCCCTGAGTACATTGAGGATATGGCTATCGGCTATCTGGCCTCGGAAGGCATTATCCGGGGAATTCAAGATATCAAGGATCTGTGGATTCAGGAAGATAAGGGTTATGTACACATCTCCACGGATCGCTGGAATGATCTTAACCGCCAGCTGTACGCCAAACGTTATGTCAATTCTTGCTGCGGCGGAGGCCGTCACGGCTTCGTTTATGTTAACGATGCAAGAACGGCCAAGGTCATGGACGGCGTTCATGTCTCGCTATCCTTTGACGATTGTTTTCGCCTTATGGCGGGCGTACAGGCCGGGGCGGAGCTGTTTCACCGGACAGGCGGCGTCCACTCCGCTGCGATTTGCGATACCGGCGGGGTGCTGCTCGCCCGCAGCGATATCGGCCGGCATAATGCGCTCGACAAGATTTACGGCCACTGTCTAAGGCACGATATGAACCTGAATGACAAAATCATCGCATTCAGCGGCCGGATTTCATCGGAAATCTTATTAAAAGTTGCCAAAATCGGCTGTGAGATCATTCTATCCAAATCCGCGCCCACAGCCCTGGCTCTTGAGCTGGCTGAACAACTCGGCATCACGACAGTCGGTTTTATCCGTCAGGATTCATGCAATGTTTATACACGCCCGGAGCGTATCAGCGACTGTGCGATCTTAAACAACAATTGAACAATCCTGGGATTTCAAGCAGAAAGCTCATAGTTCTGAACTCTTACTTTTGTTACATTATTTTCATGTATGTCTATTACAAAAAAAGATGCATCCGATCAACTTAGGGAGGGATGTTCAACGGATCATTTACTGGAACGTTTATATGCTCAGGAATCGCTCAGTTCTGAAGAAATTGTCAATCTGCTAGAAAATCTGGACCCGGCTTCAAGGAGGCGGCTGCATGCTTTTGCGCATCAGAAGCGGGTGGCCCGTTACGGCACAGGAGTGTATCTTCGCGGGCTGATTGAATTCTCCAATATATGCAAACAAAACTGTATGTACTGCGGAATACGCTCTGCCAATAAGGCAGTCAGCCGCTATCGGCTGAGCCTCGAAGAAATCATGGACTGCTGCCGGGAAGGATATGAGCTGGGCTATCGCACCTTCGTTCTGCAGAGCGGAGAGGACGACTGGTATACAACGGATAAGCTGGCGGGCCTGATTGCTGATATTAAGCGGCGCTATCCGGATACTGCGGTGACGCTGTCGATCGGCGAGCGTGACGACGAGACGTATGCCCGGTTATTTGAAGCGGGCGCGGACCGTTATTTGCTGCGTCATGAGACGGCTTCCAGCAGCCTGTATGAGGCGCTGCACCCGACCATGACTTTTGAGAACCGGCGGGACCGCCTGCGTTCCTTGAAGGCTATCGGCTATCAGGTCGGAGCCGGGTTTATGGTTGGATTGCCCGGACAGACGCATGAAGATTTGGCCAAAGATTTGCTGTACCTGAAGGAGCTGAATCCGGATATGATTGGCATCGGCCCTTTTTTGCCCCATCAAGCCACCCCTTTAAAGGACGAGCCAGCCGGAACTCTGGAGGACACACTAGATATGATTGCACTCGCGCGGCTGTTTGTCCCGGGCGCTTTGATTCCGGCTACCACAGCCATGGGAACCGCTCATCCGTACGGGCGGGAGCTCGCGCTAAAAGCGGGTGCAAATGTAGTAATGCCTAATCTGTCTCCGCTATCCGTACGTCCAAAATATACATTATATGACAATAAAATTTGTACGGGTGATGAATCGGGGCAGTGCCGGTTCTGTCTGGAGCAGCGGATTGAAGGTGCAGGCTTCCATATCGATATGGGCCGCGGAGATAGTTTGGACTGGCTGTCGCGCCCTCAGACGAAGCAGGCTGTTCGGTAAACAATGGTCATTAATGAACTCAGAAAGAAGTGGATGTTCGTGAACCGAGTGAATGAGCGCCATCAGGCGGATTTTATTCAAGACGAGGAAATCAAGGGAGCGCTGCAATACGGGGAGACGGCGGTTAACGACAACAAGCTCATAACCGAAATCCTGGAAAAAGCAAGAAAGTGCAAAGGATTAACCTCACGCGAAGCCGCGGTGCTGCTGCATGTGGAAGATGAAGATACGCTGGAACGGCTGTACCAGGTATCCAGGGAAATCAAGGAACGGATCTACGGCAACCGGATCGTGCTGTTCGCGCCGCTCTATGTCAGCAACTACTGCGTCAATAACTGTGTCTACTGCGGATACAAGCACTCCAATTCCGAGTTTGCGCGCAGCCGTCTCACACAAAGTGAAATCGCCCAGGAAGTCAAGGTTCTTCAGTCGCTTGGCCATAAACGGCTTGTGCTTGAAGCGGGCGAAGACCCGCGCCATTGTTCCATCGACTACATCCTGGACTGTATCCGGACGATATACGAGACCAAGCTCGATAATGGCAGTATCCGGCGGATTAACATCAATATTGCTGCTACGACTGAGGAGGATTACCGCAAACTGGCCGATGCCGGGATCGGAACGTATATTTTGTTCCAGGAGACTTACCACAGACCCAGCTATCACAATTACCATCCGCAAGGGCCCAAAGGGCATTATGACTGGCACACGACCGCCATGGACCGGGCGATGCGCGCCGGTATAGACGATGTTGGCATCGGCGTCCTGTACGGACTCTATGATTATAAATACGAGACTATCGCCATGCTGAAACACGCCGAGCATCTGGAGCAGACATTCGGCTGCGGACCGCACACCATCTCCGTCCCTCGTCTGCGCGAAGCGGAGAACGTGAATCTGGACAGTTATCCCTACCTTGTAGGCGACCGCGATTTCGCGAAGATTGTTGCCGTGCTGAGAATGGCCGTCCCTTATACGGGCATGATTCTGTCTACACGCGAAGACCCGGAATTCCGCGACCAGATCATACGGCTTGGAATATCGCAGATCAGCGCAGGCTCTGCCACCGGCGTCGGCGCGTACAGCGTCAATAAAGGCAAAGACGACAAACCGCAGTTCACGGTCGGCGACCACCGTTCTCCTATGGAAATTATCAAGAACCTGTGTCAAGACGGCTATGTTCCCAGTTACTGCACCGCTTGTTACCGCGAAGGGCGGACGGGGGACCGCTTCATGCAGCTGGCCAAGTCGGGGCAAATTCATAATGTATGCCAGCCGAATTCCTTGATGACCTTTCAGGAATACCTGCTGGATTACGCCGACGAGGAAATGCGTGCTATCGGCGAGCAGACCATTCGCGAAAATCTGGAGCGCATTCCCAAGGAATCGGTCAAGAAAACAACGATGGACCAGCTCAAGCGCATTCATGCGGGCGAAAGAGATCTGCGGTTCTAACAGCATCGTAAGAAGAACCGGCCTGACGGCCTCTTTACAAGAGGTAGGTCCGTTTCTCGTAAAAATATAAGACCAAACGATAGGCGCGCAGCTAATTAAGTCTGATATTTCAAAAAAAAGCACCCGGAACCTTGTAAAAAGGAACCGGGTGCTTTTCTGTAACACACAACTTTAACTCCCTTCCTCCGCCCAAGCCAGCATCGCGGACGGAAACATTTCAATCGCCCTTGGGAATACGCCATGGACATAGGCAATAAATACGCCATAATTGACAATCGGCACTCCCGTAGCCCCGGCCTCCTCCAATCGATGCAGCATCGCTTTGCGATTCAGAATGCACGCTCCGCAATGAATAATAAGGGAATACTGTTCCAATCCCTCCGGGAATTCACTGCCGGCGGCATGCTCGATTTGAAGCTGCCTGCCCGTCTTTTCCCGCAGCCAGCGGGGAATCTTGACAGTGGCGATATCATCGGACTGCCGATGATGTGTACAGGCTTCCGCAATTAGCACCCGGTCGCCGTCACGCAGGCGGCTGATCGCCCGTACCCCGCGCACAAGCTGGGGAAGATCGCCTTTATAGCGGGCGAACAGGATGGAGAAAGAGGTTAACGGCACATCCTTCGGCGTGTCGGCCTGGGCTTTCAGAAACGCCTGCGAATCGGTAATCACGATTTTCGGCTTGCGCCCCAGTGATGACAGCGTATGCCTTAGTTCCTGCTCCTTGGTCACCACAGCTACCGCATCACATTCCATGATGTCGCGAATAGTCTGCTGCTGGGGCAGAATCAGGCGGCCTTTGGGCGCAGCCTTGTCGATCGGGACGACAAGAACGGCCAGGTCACCGGGACTTAACAGGTCGCCGACGATCCGGAACTTGTCTTCTCCTCTGGGCAAGGCCGCTGTAATTGCCGTCTTCAATTCGCCGATTCCACGTCCGGTGGCGGCACTTAATGGAAGGGGCCTCCGGCCAAGCTTGGCTTCCGCACGCGCCGCCGCTAAGCCTAAGCCGGCCTCTCCTTCATTTCCTTCAACGGCAAGCAGATCGATTTTGTTTAAAATCACAATAACCGGAATCTCTTTGGCGGCAATCGTCCGCAGCAGCTCCTGCTCAAATTCGTCAGCGCCATGGGCGGCATCAACCACAAGCAGCGCCACATCGGTTTTGTTAAGGATGCGCATCGTTTTGTGGATACGGAGCTGTCCCAAATCGCCAACGTCATCCAGTCCGGCCGTATCAATAAGCACCAACGGGCCGGCCGGAAGCAGCTCCATCGGCTGATAGACCGGGTCGGTCGTCGTACCGCTCACCGGGGAAACTATCGAGGTCTCCTGCCCGCCAAGCGCGTTAATTACACTCGATTTACCGGCATTGCGCCGCCCGAAGACGGCAATGTGCAATCGTTCTCCGCGTGGTGTATCGTTCAAGCTCATAAGGTGTTCTCCTTCACTTTCCTATACCTCTTTAGACCCTTCTGCCGCTTCCGGGAATACCCGGCTTGGTCACTTCCAGCGGATGAAGACTCGCCTCAATTTGCTCTGCTGCCATCAGACCGCGCTCCTGCAGCAGTTGTTCAAGCGGCTGTCCCGTAGCCATGACGGCCTTAGCCAGCTCAGCGGCGGTGTCATATCCAAGATAAGACACTACCGCCGCAGCCATCACTCCCGAGCGGTCAAGATTCTTCTGGCATTGGTCGGTATCCAGCGTCACCCCTTGAACGCACCGCTCCTTAAATAACGGCACTGCACGGCTTAGCAGTTCCAACGATTCCAGCAGCGATTCGGCAATCAAAGGGGTAAACGCATTAAGCTCCAGCTGTCCGCTTGCCGCCGCCAGCGTTACCGCCGTATCGTTGGCGATCACCCGCATCGCGACGGACCCGGCCATTTCGGCAATGACCGGATTGACCTTCCCGGGCATGATGGAAGAGCCGACTTGCACAGCCGGCAGCTTATATTCGCCGATACCGCCGGATGGGCCGGAATTCAGCAGCCGGAAATCGCCCGATATTTTTAGGAGATTCACTGCCGCCGCTTTGAGCAGGCCCGAAGTCTCTACGAACACATCCATATTCTGCGTGGCATCCATCGGAAAATCACTGCGGCTTAACCCGAGCCCGGTCATTTCCCGCAGCTCCTCCGTAATGGCATAAGCATACGTAAGCGGCGCGTTCATCCCGGTGCCAACAGCCGTGCCGCCGATATTGATCTCCCGCAGCCGCTCCTCCGCTTTATACAGCCGCCACCGGTCACGGGCCACCGCTTTGGCATATGCGCCGAAGCTCTGCCCGGCCATGATCGGCAGCGCGTCCATAAGCTGCGTCCGGCCCAGCCTTAACACATCCGCATACTGCCGTTCCTTCTCCTGCAGCGCTTCTTGAAGCGAGGACAGCTCTTCACTCAGCAGACGCAGCAGCGGGATGACAGCGATGCGCAGAGCCGTCGGGTAGACGTCGTTCGTGGACTGATAAAGATTTACGTGGTCAATCGGATGGATCAGCCGATAGTCCCCTTTGGTTCCGCCAAGCCGCTCGATGGCCCGGTTAGCTATCATCTCGTTTACATTCATGTTGGTGCTGGTTCCCGCTCCGCCCTGATAGGCATCGACGATAAAATGATCATCCAGCAGACCTGCCAAAATATCATCGCAGGACAACTGAATCGCCTCAGCGGCAGACTCCGGAATGTCCCCATTCCGGCCGTTTACTTTGGCGGCGGCTTTCTTAACCAGCACCATTGCCCGCATGAGCTGCTGATGAGCCGGACGGCCGCTGACGGCAAAATTATCCCGCGCCCGCAAGGTATGAATGCCATAGTAGGCATCCTCCGGTACTGAAGCACAGCCAAGCGAATCCTGTTCCATGCGAAAGCTTGATTCATGACTCATTTTAAGCTTTCACCCGCCAATCTGGGACATCTGACGCCGCATTACGTGCTGGGAAGGCTTGTGGCTCGGCTGAACGATCATTTCATGCCGCTGCGGTTTAGCTTCGAGCGATTGCCGGAATACTTGTCCAAGCATCTCGTTATTTCCGATAAACGGCTTGAGATCCCACTCGTCATTCCAATAGAGGCAGGGCTTAACATATCCGTTGGCCGTAATACGCAGCCGGTTGCAGGCCATGCAGAAATGATCGCTCACCGGATTAATCAGGCCGAATTCTCCGGCAGCTCCGGAAATCCGGTAATACTTGGCCGGCCCTGCATCGTCAGCCGCTCCGCAAAAGGATAGATTCGCCAGACTGTCAGCAGGCTCAACAAGGCGCGCGTTCCATTCCCTCTTGGCACACTGCGCCAGTATTCCTTCCAGCGGCATATATTTCGCTTTCCAGCCCTCTGCCTGCATACCGACAGGCATATATTCGATAAAGCGGATTTGCAGCGGATAATTCAGCGTCATCTGCAAAAAAGACTCGATTTCGTCATCGTTCACGCCTTGCATGAGCACTACATTGAGCTTCAGCGTTTCGAATCCGGCTTCAAAGCAGGCTTCAATGGCGTCTAATACCCGGCTAAGATTACCGCCGCGAGTGATCTGGGCGTACCGCTCCGGCAGGAGGGAATCCAGACTGATGTTCACATCGGTCAGCCCCGCCCGGCGAAGCGCCCGAGCCTTGGACGCCAGCAGCAGGCCGTTGGTGGTCAGCCCAATGCGTCTGATACCTGATATGGCGCCAAGCTTGGCCACAAGCTCTTCCAGACGGGGCCGCAGCAGCGGCTCTCCGCCGGTAATCCTAACCTTAGTGACACCCATCTCGGCGAGTACATTTACGATGTCAACCATCGCGTCAAAAGTAAGCAGGTCCGTCTGCGAAGTATAATCCGCTCTGTTCCCCGGTCTGCAATACTGACAGCCAAGGTTGCAGCGGTCGGTAATGGAGAGCCGCACATAATTATGTACACGGCCAAAGGAGTCAACCAAAGGTTCGGACAAAGGATTCACCTTGCTTTCTGCATTTTGTGACTGAACACTTGGATGGAAATTTAACATGCTTAGAAGCCGGATAAATCGCCAAATGGCTGCAGCAGCTGTGCACTGGCCATTCTTTTCCGGGCAGCCGACTCTTCGATTTGACTTTGGTCAATGAACCGGAGCGCACTCGTCGGGCATACCCGTACACATTCCGGTCCATTGCCGCTTTCTTCACAGAGATCGCATTTTTGCGCAACGATTCTTTCCTTCCGGCTTGGCACGCCCGCAGTATTTGACCGCAGGCCGGATTGCAACTGCTTCTGACCATCCCGATACGCAGTAACCATCTGAATGGCCCCAAAAGGGCAGACCAGCATGCAGGTCTTACAGCCAATACATGTATCCTGGTTAATAAAAATGCTATGCTCCTTGTTCGTAATCGAACCGTTCGGGCACACATTCGCGCAAGGCGCATCCTCACAATGTCTGCACTGCACAGGGGCAGTAACTTCGTTCGTTTCGATTACGCTCAGACGCGGGTAAAAGGCAATCTCGCTTTCTTCCTGCTCAAACAGACGGTTTCCCGAATGCGCAACGACACAGGCTGCTTCACAAGTATGACATCCAATACATTTATCAGGATCAGCAACTACGAAACTGTTCATTTCAATTCCCCCTTAACACTTCTGGAAAAGAACTTGGTATGCAGCAAATGGTGTGAAGTATGGCCTAAAGGCTCACCTAAAAAGTCTTTGTATAATTTAATAATTGCCGGATTCTCATGCGACTTGCGGACCTTCTGGTTGGAATCATGACGGTAAATCGAGCTCTTTCGGGCCTGATAAGCGGCCTTTCGCTGCGTCTCCAGCAGAAGCTTCGGCTGGCCACCGCCGCTAACGCAACCTTCGGGGCAAGCCATCACTTCGATAAAATGATAGGGGCAGGTGCCATCGGATACTTGTTCCAAAATGGATGAAACATATTTAAGTCCCGCGACTATGGCCACCTTCAGTTCCAAATCCCCAATCTGAACCGTAGCCGTACGAATTCCTTCATCCCCTCTGATAAAATCGAGCTGGAGGTTCGGGATGGATTCGTGCGTTACCAGCTCATACCCCGTTCGGATCGCCGCTTCCATGACCCCTCCGGTGGCGCCAAAGATCGTCCCTGCTCCGGAATATTTGCCGAGCGGCGAGTCAAACGGTTCGTCGGGCAGATTCATGAAATCAATGCCCTTATCCTTGATTAACTGGGCAAGTTCCCTCGTTGTAATAACCATATCTACTTCGCGAAGCCCGTCGACATTCATCTCATCCCTGCCGGCTTCAAATTTCTTGCAAGTACAGGGCATGACCGCCACACTGAGAATATCGGCCGGGGCAACTCCGTCCAATTCGGCGCTGTACGTCTTGACCAATGCCCCTACCATTTGCATCGGCGACTTGCAGCTCGACAGATGATCCAGCACATGCGGCGCGGCCGTCTCCGCATGCTTGACCCAAGCCGGGCAGCAGGAGGTGAACATGGGCAGCCGCTCGCCGGACATGACTCTGCCTATTAATTCACTGCCTTCTTCCATAATCGTGACGTCGGCGCCGAAATTTGTATCATATACCCTGTCGAAATTCAGCAGTCTTAATGCCGCCGCCATCTTGCCCGGCGTTAATGTGCCAAAGGGCAAGCCGAATTCCTCAGCCAGCGACACGCGGATAACCGGAGCGCATTGCACGACCTTATACCGCTTCGGGTCAGCCAGCGCTTCCTTTAGCTCTAATGCATGTCCGGTCGAATAGGCGGCGAATAGCGGTTCACGGACACTGGAAAGCTGACCTCTTTGCCGCAGCTTCTCTGCGCGGGAAGTGAGGGCAGGTTCGCTTTCCGCCGCGTAAGCGGCGCATGTCTGTACACATTGCCCGCAAACGACGCAGCGGTGCGCATCAATTTTTTGGGGTGTGCCCGCTTCCCCGATAATGGCATCCACAGGGCATACCGCCGCGCACCGCCTGCACCCGGTGCATAGTTCTTCGTCAATATGAATAATCGGATCGATGTTTGGCGTCACAGATGAACCCTTCTTTTCTATGATTAGGTTTGTCATAATCTCAGCCCTGCCGCTTTCCGCGATCTGGATGCCCCGAGGCTCTGACTGACCAGCTTCAGCGCCTGTTCCGGACAGACCGAGACGCAAGCGGGCATCGGTTCGCCTCCGCCTTCAGACGGGGTCCCGCTATTATTCACTGCGGCTGCTGCCGCAATCTCTCCAGAAGCGATATTCCCGGAATTGGTGATATCATGGCATAAATCACATTTATAAGCGATGACTCTCGTTTTCCGTTCCAACCGGCCGTCCAGTCGTTCCCTTAAGTACGGCTGCTTATGCTCCTGGCCGTTGCTGTACGCCTTATACAGGCTGATCGCTCCAAAAGGGCAAGCTATGGCGCAAGCTTTGCAGCCTATACAGCGATCCTCATCGATGGTAATAGCGCCTTCCTCTTGGACGATCGCTTGTACCGGACAGACGCCGGCGCAAGGCGCGTTCTCGCAATGCCGGCACTGAACAGGCATTGTGAAGCTGTCCGTGCGGATAACATACAGCCTTGGAATAACCGGCGTGGTGACCGTACCTACCGCAGCAGCCACCCCATTATCACGGTTATGCACGGCGAAGCAAGCCAGTTCGCACGCTTTACAGCCTATGCATTTGCCGGCTTCGGCAATGACGAACGAATTGGGCTGTTCCTTCTTCATGCCTGACCCGCCCCCACATGCATCTGCTTTCTAAGCGACTCATATTGCTGCCGCACCTTCTGTTCGGCCCGAAGCTGATCCGGAATCCGCTCCAGGCGAATCGCGCAATATTTATATTCCGGCGTCTTGGAGATAGGGTCCAAGGCATCGCCGGTCAGTTCGTTGCAAGCGCCAATCCAGAAATGATAGGTCATATAGGTGGCGCCTGTTTTGACCCGGTCGCTGATTTGCGCTCTGGCGACAATCCTTCCCCGCCGGGAGATAATTCTAACAAGCTGACCGTCTTCAATGCCGAGGCTCGAAGCATCCCCGGGACTAATCTGGATATTACCGGGCTCGTCGGACAACTGGCTAAGGGCGCGGCAGTTCCCGGTCATCGTGCGGACGGAATAATGTCCGACCTCACGGACAGTCGACAGCGTTAACGGATATTCCTGATCCGGCTGCTCGAGCGGAGCTCTCCATTCACAGGCGAACAGCCGCCCTTTTCCGTTAGCCGTCGAAAAGCGGTTACCCTCATATAAATACGGTGTACCCGGATGATCTTCGGTAGGGCAAGGCCACTGAACGCCGCCCTGCTCCTCCATCTTCTTATAGCTTGCTCCCGCAAATTTCGGACTAAGGGCTCTCATCTCGTCCCAGATCTCTTCCGTATTCCGGTAGGACATCGGGTAGCCCATAGCCGTGGCTAGTTCACTGATAATCTGCCAATCCGGTTTTACATCCCCTGGTGGATCTACGGCTTTTCTAATCCGCTGAAATCCGCGGTCGGCCGACGAATACACACCATCATGTTCGCCCCAGGAGGTAGCGGGCAGGATGACATCCGCATGCAGCGCCGTCTTGTTCATGAAGATATCCTGCACAATGACAAACTCCATCTTCTCCAGCGTTTCCCTTACTTCGGCCGCATTCGGATCGCTCTGTACCGGATCTTCGCCAAAAATGTAATAGGCCTTCACCTTATCTTCCTTCAATACTAGATGGGGAATTTCCGTTAAGTGGTAACCGATTTTATCCGGCAGCATGACGCCCCAGGCCTTCTCGAACTTTTTGCGTATTTTGGGATCGGTAACCGATTGATAGCCCGGATATACATTAGGCAATGCCCCCATGTCGCACGAGCCCTGTACGTTGTTCTGGCCGCGAACCGGTCCAATGCCGACACCGGGTCTGCCGAAATTGCCGGTCAGCAGTGCCAGCGAGGCAAGCCCTCTGACTACGTCAACCGCCTGAGCGAATTGGCACACTCCCATGCCGTAGAGAATCATCGCTTTGTTTGCTTTGGCATACTGCCGCATGACCTTGCGAATGTCATCTGCTTTTACACCGGTGATGCTCTCGGCATATTCAGGCGTATACTTTCTCACACTTTCCTTGTATTCAGCAAATCCTTCCACATAGTTGGCTGCATAATCCTTATCATATAACTCTTCCTCTATGAGCACATTGCCAAATGCATTGACAAGCGCCATGTTCGTCCCGCCTTTAAGTGGGAGCCAGGTATCCGCAATTCTAGCCAATTCTGTCTTTCGCGGATCGGATACGATAATGGTTGCGCCTTTCTGCTTCGCTTTGACGATTCTTCTGGCTACGATCGGATGCGTGACTGCGGCATTATAGCCAAAAATAAAGAGCAGATCCGTATCCTCTATTTCCGGAATAGAATTCGACATGGCCCCATCGCCCAGCGAATAGGTCAGCCCTGCTACGGACGGACCATGGCACACTCTGGCACAGTGGTCAATATTATTGGTGCCGATTACCGCCCGCATGAATTTTTGCATCACATAGTTAGCCTCATTGCCCGGTCCTCTGGCCGATCCTGTGCCCATGATGGCATCCGGACCATATTTTTCTTTAATCGCCGTTAGCTTCTCTGCTGTAAATTGGATAGCCTCCTCCCAAGAGACCTCACGCAGAACCCCTTCTTTGCGAATCATGGGCTTGCGGAGACGAGCGGTCAGAATCTGCGGATCATTCAGAAAATCCCAGCCATAATGGCCCTTCAGGCACAAGTTCCCTTCATTTGTTCTTCCATCCGCAGGCTCGGCCCCTACGACCTTCCCGTCTTCAACCAGCAAATTCATGTGACAACCGCTACCGCAATACGGACATATTGTCAGTACTTTGTTCGTCAATTGGATAACCACCTTTTTATGTAATTTTTTGCACAAAGAGCACAACAAAAAAAAAGCCAATACAAAGTATAAATAGAAAAATACACCGTGTACTGGCTTATTAAAAAGCGAAGAGGCTGACGCCCTTTCTCTTTAATCAAACCGATTTATTCAACTGAATCCTAATTGCCTGGCCACTTGGACAAAGCTCGTAAATCTTCCAAGTATATGTAAAAGGACTACCAAGCGTTTCTATCACTTCATCCATAAATTCTTTTTCCAAATAAGGCTTTAAGACTTTCCAATATTCCGCGACGAGATCGACAGCACCTTCTTTTACTAAAATCTCGGATAGATTCGAGAGAATTCCCCTAATCTCAATAATGATTAATTGGTCGTTCTCCAGCTTAACCTTCACATTCTCCGGACCTCTGCCCCGGTAGTGCTTAACAATCTTAACTACAAGTCTTCTAATCTTCTCCTGGTATTCGAATTCAGTCTCAGGCATCCAAACACCTCAATACTAACAATCTTGTAATGGAAGTTAATCTCATTTATTACATGTTCATGTTAGACTCTTCTAAAATTCTTGTCAATAAACAAATTAACACTTGCTGATTCGTTTCCACCTGTTATTCTTGAGTTCATGGACATTATCGTAAAATTTAAAAAAAAGAGCAGCAAAGGTCTGATGCCCGGTTGTCCGTCGGAATCAAACCTTTGCTGCTCTTCTGCTTTTACCTGTAATGCTTCGGGAGCTCCGTTCTGTCAGGCGCCGTCCTCTTTCAGGCGCAGCAGAGCGGCTGCCGCAGCATGCTGCTCCGCTTCCTTCTTCGAGCGACCGCTTCCCTGGCCCAGCGTACGGCTGGCCATACTTACTTCGGAGACGAATTCACGTTCGTGAGCCGGTCCCCGTTCCTCGATAATCCGATACTCCAGGGTGCCCATGCCGTGATGCTGAATCAATTCCTGAAGCTCGGTCTTGAAGTCGGTCATCTGCATTTGCAGCTTCCCATCCCTCTCTACCAGCGGGAATACATGGTTATCCAAAAACTTCCTCACTGTCTCAAGTCCTTGATCTAGATAAAGCGCTCCCACGAAGGATTCGAACACATCGGCCAGCAGCGCCGGCCGGGTTCGTCCTCCCGTCAGCTCTTCGCCTTTGCCAAGCAGCACGTAACGGCCAAAGCCAAGGTTCTCAGCGAACTTGACCAGCGAGGGCTCGCAGACGATAGCAGCCCGCAGCTTGGTCAGCTCGCCTTCCGGCCGGTCCGGAAGCAGATTATATAAATATTCGGAAACCGTCAGCTCCAGGACGGCATCGCCCAAGAATTCAAGACGTTCATTGTCCTGGTGCTGATTGAAACGGTGTTCATTGACATAGGACGCATGGGTAAAAGCCTGCTTCAGCAGCAAAGAATCGTGGAATTGAATATGAAGTTGACTTTGTAATTGCTTCAGGTCCCCATTCATCGCACGGTCTCCTTACTGATTGTATTTTTTCAAAATAACAGTCGCGTTATGTCCTCCGAATCCGAATGAATTCGACATGGCGATGTTCAGCTCGGCTTCACGAGGCTTATTCGGAACATAGTCGAGATCGCATTCGGGATCCGGGTTGTCCAAATTGATTGTTGGAGCAATCATGTTATTCTGAAGGGAAAGTCCGCAAATAATCGCTTCCACCCCGCCAGCTGCACCAAGCAGGTGCCCTGTCATGGATTTCGTGGAGCTGACCGGCACCTTGTACGCATGGTCTCCCAGCGCCATCTTGATAGCCGCCGTCTCCGACTTGTCCCCTACAGGAGTCGAGGTGCCATGCGCGTTAATATAGTCAATTTCCTCGGGCTTGATGCCTGCATCGCGAATCGCCATCTTCATGCAGCGCGCCGCGCCGTCCGGATCGGGTTCGGTCATATGATGGGCATCGCCGCTCAAGCCGTAGCCGATAACCTCGGCATAAATCCAGGCGCCCCGCTGAAGCGCATGCTCCAGAGATTCCAGTACCAGGATGCCGGCGCCTTCACCCATAACGAAGCCGTCTCTGTCCGAATCGAACGGACGGCTTGCCTTTTCAGGCTCGTCATTGCGCGTAGACATCGCTTTCATCGCACAGAAGCCTGCCATGCCCGTCGGACGGATCGTCGCTTCCGCACCGCCGCAGATCATGGCGTCCGCATCACCGCGCTGGATAATACGCAGCGAATCGCCGATGGCGTGGCTCCCCGTCGCGCAGGCGGTAACCTGCGTTGTATTTGGGCCCTTTGCTCCGAGGCTGATGGACAGCTGCCCCGAACCCATATTGGCGATCATCATCGGAATAAAGAACGGGCTGACGCGCTTAGGACCTTTTTCAAGCAGCAGGTTATGCTGATCTTCCCAGGTGCCAAGTCCGCCAATACCCGAACCGACAGATACGCCGACTCTCTCAGCTTCGATATTTTCGCCAATGACGAGGCCGCTGTCATTCAGCGCCAGCTGTCCTGCCGCGAGCGCAAACTGTACGAAACGGTCCATCTTGCGGGCCTCCTTGCGGCCGAACAACTCTTCCGGATCAAAATCTTTAATCGAAGCCGCGATCCGTGTCGGATATTCGCTCACATCGAAGGATTCGATCGTAGAAACCCCGGACTTACCGCTCATCAAGCTGTTCCAGAACGTTTCCAGATCTTTGCCAAGCGATGTCATCACGCCCATACCGGTAACAACCACTCTATGACTCAAAAGCATTCACCCCATCTGATTACTATATCTACAGTTGTAATTTCTCTCTCTTAACACTATATAAACTGCAAACGCCGCGTAAAAAAGCGGCGGTTTGTTATTTTCCTTGGAAATACGCTTATAAAAAGCGCAGCTTTCGCAAAGTGCAACCACTCTAAAATGAGGAGAAGTCCCGCCTTAAGCAGGTACGGGACTTTGTAAGCCAATGACTCTAGGTATGAGATTGTATGTAGTTTACAACTTCACCCACAGTCGTAATCTTCTCTGCATCTTCATCAGAGATTTCCATATCGAATTCATCTTCCAATTCCATCACCAATTCTACAACGTCGAGAGAATCAGCTCCCAAATCATCTTTGAAAGACGCTTCCAGTGTGACTTCGGCTTCGTCGGCTCCTAAGCGGTCGACGACAATGCGCTTTACACGCTCCAATACATCGGACATCCGGTTCACCTCCTCTTTTGGTATTATACGAGATATGAGTTCAAAATGCCATAGAGCTAAAAAAACGCTTTAACCCGCTAATTTTGACGCTCAATCTCACTCAACGGGATTAACCCGGAGCCCCTAAAATATTACATATACATGCCGCCGTCAACATGAAGCGTCTGGCCCGTCATGTACGCTGCACCCTCGGATGCAAGGAATAGCGCCGCCGAAGCAATCTCCTCCGGCAGACCGAGCCGTGCGAGCGGAATGCCCTTCGCCAGATCGGCGCGGACTTCATCAGACAGCTGCCGGGTCATATCGGTGTCGATAAAGCCGGGAGCAATACAGTTAACCGTAATGCCGCGGGAAGCAAGCTCGCGCGCAGCCGACTTGGTCAGACCGATAATGCCGGCTTTCGCCGCCGAATAGTTAGCCTGGCCCGGATTGCCTGTCACGCCGACGACGGAGGAAATATTGATGATCCGGCCATAGCGCTGTTTCATCATCGGACGGGTGACCGCCTTTAGGCAGTTGAACACGCCTTTGAGATTCGTCTCGATGACCTGATCGAATTCTTCCTCTTTCATCCGCATAATCAGATTATCCCTTGTAATGCCCGCGTTATTCACTAGAATATCGATCCGGCCCCAGGCGCCGAGGGTTTCTTTAACCAGGGCTTCCGCCTGTTCGGCGCTGCCGACATTGCCCCGCAGCGCGATTCCTTCAGAGCCGAGCTCCGCGATGCGTTCTACGGTCTCCCGGGCCGCATCTTCGCTGCCTGAATAGTTCACGGCGACCTTGACGCCATGCTCCGCCAGCGCCAGCGCGATGCTGCGGCCGATGCCGCGAGACGCGCCCGTAACGAGGGCCGTCTGGCCCCGCAATGCTGAGAACATCCTTGTATCCCCCTTTCATATTCCGTAAAGCTCGTCCTACTGTTCAATCGGAAGCAGTTCAACCAAGAGCTTCAATGCTTTCCAGGCTGTTAATGTTGATCACCTTGACGTTCTTGTCGATCTTGCGGATGAGTCCGGCGAGCACGCTGCCGGAGCCGATCTCCACAAACGTGTCCACGCCTTCTTCAATCAGCCGTTCCACGGTATCCTGCCACAGTACCGGCGAGTACACCTGCCGGACCAGCAGCTCGCGGATTTCCTCCGGATTCGTGACGGGAAGCGCGGTAACGTTGACGACGACGGGAACGGACGGCACCTTGAACTCAGTCTTCGCCAGCTCGTCCGACAGTCTTTCAGCCGCTGCCTTCATCATGGAGGAGTGGAAAGGACCGCTCACTTCCAGCGGAATTGCCCGCTTGCCGCCTGCTTCCTTCACCCGCTGAACGACCGCGTTCACGCCCGTATGCGAGCCGGATACGACAATCTGTCCCGGGCAGTTGATATTCGCCAGCTCAACCGGGCCATCCTGCTCCGATACGCTGCGGCACAGGTCCGCCAGCGCCTCGCGTCCGGCGCCCAGCACGGCCGCCATCGCACCTTGTCCGCCTGGCACGGCCTCTTCCATAAACTGGCCGCGCAGACGCACCAGCTTGACGGCGTCCTCGTAGGCCAGTACGCCGGCCGCCACCAGCGCGCTGTATTCTCCCAGGCTGTGGCCGGCCACATAATCCGGCGTAAGGCCTTTGCCCTTCAGCGCCTCCAGATAGGCTACGCTCGCTGTCAGCAGCGCGGGCTGCGTATTGGCTGTCTGCTTAAGCTCGCTGTCAGGCCCTTCAAAGACAAGCGTGCTGAGCGGAAAGCCGAGAACTTCATCGCCTTTTTCAAATATCGCACGGGCCTCGGGCACAGCTTCATATGCATCCTTCGCCATACCAACCGCCTGCGCGCCCTGGCCGGGAAATACGAATGCGATTTTACTCATTATGCTATTTGCTCCCTTCCGCTTACCAAATCAATATGGAAGCGCCCCAAGTCAGACCTCCGCCGAAGCCGACCATCAGAACGGTGTCGCCTTCCTTCATCCGTCCCTCTTCCGCCGCTTCCACTAGGGCGAGCGGTATAGATGCCGCCGAGGTGTTCGCGTATTTGTCTACATTGATTACGCACTTCTCCGGCGGAAGTTCAAGACGCTGCATAGCCGACTGAATGATGCGAATATTCGCCTGATGCGGTATGAATAAGTCAATGTCTTCTTTTGCAAGACCCGCCTTGCCAAGCACCTTCTCCGTCGCCGCACCCATAACCCGGACCGCAAACTTGAACACTTCCCGGCCGTTCATATAGATGAAATGCTTCTTGCCTTCCACCGTCTCCGCCGTAGCGGGCAGCCGCGAGCCTCCGCCTTCCAGCTTGAGCAGCGGTCCGCCGGCGCCCTCTGCGCCAAGATCAAAGGACTGGAATCCCCGGCCCTCCGGCACTTCGCCGATTACGACCGCTCCGGCACCGTCGCCAAATAGCACGCAGGTATTTCGGTCCGTATAATCCGTTATCCGTGATAGCGTGTCGGCTCCAATAATCAGGGCATTGTGGTACATGCCGTTCTGAATGAACCCGACTGCTGTCGCCAGACTGTATACAAAGCCGGAGCAAGCCGCAGACAGGTCGAAAGCCGCCGCACCCTTTGCTCCGAGCTTATCCTGCAAAATGCAGGCTGTGGAAGGAAAGGTCGTGTCCGGCGTTATCGTAGCCACAATGATCAGATCAAGATCTTCAGCCTTCATGCCTGCAGAAGCCAGCGCCCGAAGCGACGCTTCATAGGCAAGATCGGAAGTTGCCTCGTCCGGAGCCGCGATATGCCGCTCGCGGATCCCCGTCCGGCTGACAATCCATTCATCATTTGTTTCCACCATTTTTTCCAGATCGCTGTTGGTTAATATTTTTTCGGGTACATATTTTCCCGTGCCGATAATACCGACCGGCCGTAAGTTATTCATAATGTCACTCACTTCCCGCTGATTTCCTTGGATATACTTGGGACAAGACCGGACGATAGCGCCTGCCGCGCCTGCCGGACCGCATTTTTGATGGCGTTTCCGTCAGAAGAACCGTGCCCCTTCACTACGAGACCGCTTAAGCCCAGCAGCGGTGCGCCGCCGTGCTCCTTGTAATCCATCTTGCCTCTGAGACCTCTCAGCTCAGGCATAAGCATCGCCGCCCCAAGCTTCGTCTTGAGGGAACGGGTGAACTGCTCTTTGAGCAGGGCGAATATCGCGCCCGCCGTCCCTTCCAGCGACTTCAGCAAAATATTCCCGGCGAATCCGTCGCAGACGAGCACATCGCAGCTTCCCGTCAGGACGTCACGCGCTTCCACGTTTCCGACAAAGTGGATGCCGGGAAGCTGCTCCAGCAGCGGATACGCTTCCTTTGTCAGCTTGTTGCCCTTGCCGGGCTCCGCGCCGACGTTCAGGAGACCAACGCGCGGCTGCGAAATGCCGTGCACCTTGCTGCGGTAAATGCTTCCCATCAGCGCGTACTGCGCCAAATGCTGCGGCTCGGCATCCATATTCGCGCCTAGATCCAGAGCCAGCACACCGACATCGTCAAGGGTCGGGATCATCGGAGCGAGCGCCGGGCGCTCGATGCCCGGCATTCTTCCGACAATAAGCAGCCCTGTCGTCATAAGGGCCCCCGTATTACCGGCGGATATCATCGCCTCGGCTTCGCCTTCTTTAACCATCTTTCCCGCAACAACCATGGATGAATCCTTTTTTCGCCTTACGGCTTTGACGGGTTCCTCATCGGGTTCGATTACTTCGCTTGCATGGCGGACCGTTACATTGGCCGGCTTATCTTTAAGCAGCGGTGCCAGTCTTGCTTCGTCACCGACTAGAATAATCTGCGTATCTTTCCATTCCGCCGCCGCGGACAAGGCGCCTTCCACGTTGCTCTCGGGCGCGTGGTCC
Source organism: Paenibacillus durus ATCC 35681 (assembly GCF_000993825.1). Taxonomy (NCBI): domain Bacteria; kingdom Bacillati; phylum Bacillota; class Bacilli; order Caryophanales; family Paenibacillaceae; genus Paenibacillus; species Paenibacillus durus. The sequence goes on along the minus strand of NZ_CP011114.1, from coordinate 1,953,211 downwards.
CCGCCCATGGCGTCAATGGCGATCTGCACTACGGCTCACTCCTTCGCTGTATTCTTCGGTTATGGACCGGTACACGACGAAATGGCCCTGAAAGACCATCTCTTCGCCAACATATGTAAATACGTCGACCTCGGCCTTGCCCTTGCGGCCCGCCAGCGAGCGGACATAAGCCTTGGATATGCATTTCTCACCCAGACGGACCATGCGTACAAAGCGGATATCAGCGGAAGCGGTAAGCGCGATTTCGGCATTGATTACGGCAACCGCCAGCGAATTGGCCTGAGCGAATACATAATGGCCGCGGGCAATCCCGTTCCTGGAGAAGACATGCTCCCCACGGATTTCAAAGATCGAAATGCCGCTCTTGTCCAGCTGCAAATCAACGATATCTCCAATCACTTCGTCCACAGGAAGAGAGCGAACCTGATCGTAGGAATGCTCCGCCATCTGCTTCATGCGCTCCCGCAGCTCCGGAATACCAAGCTCCATTCGGTCCAGCCGGATCGTCTGTATGCTGACCTTCAGCTGCCGGGTAAGCTCACGGTCCGTGACAAAAGGATTTTCCTCAATAATCTGCAACAGCTGCTGCTGGCGTTCTTTCTTCGGCACGCGCTCGATGGCGGTTCACCTCCCGTCCTTGTTTATGAAAGCATGCCCTTCTATCGGCCGCAAGTTATGTCGGAAGTTATATTCATTCTAAACTTAGAACCTGGTACTAATATGTAGTATAAAGCATGAGGCCGCAAAAATAAAGCATTGACTTCAGAACCTGCTCCGAACGCCTCCAAAATAGCGGATTCCCTGCACCAAACCTCTTTTACCTTTCCGCAAAAAAAATAGCACCTCACCGATAGATGAAGTACTACTTTGTTTGTAAGGCTACTATTGCTTGATGATCTCTCTTGCTTTGTACGTTCCGCATACTTTGCATACGTGGTGAGCAAGCTTCAATTCTCCGCATTGTTCACATTTCACCATGCCCGGGACAACCAGCTTAAAGTGCGTGCGGCGCTTGTCACGGCGTGTTTTGGACGTTCTACGTTGAGGTACTGCCATGTGTTCCACCTCCTTATTCAAGTCAACCCGATTAATCGGGCCGTTTCAGTCTCATCTTCTCATTTGAAAAAATCTTTCAACCCGGCAAGACGCGGGTCGATTACGGTGTTGTCGCAACTGCAGGCGCCTTCGTTCAGATTATGACCGCACGTGGGACAGAGTCCCTTGCAGCCCGGAGTGCAAAGCACGGAAAGCGGCAAATGAAGAAGATAACTTTCCTGGACATAAGGCGCCAGATCCACGGCTTCATCGGTCACGTAGATAAGATCGTCGTCCCCATCTTCTTCCGGCTCAGCCGGTTCCTTGCCCCACTTGAACTTTTCGGCAAAAGGAATATCCATATGCGTCTTGACAGGAGTCAAGCAACGTGCACATAGCATGTCCGCATCTCCGCTCAGCTTACCCTCCACGGTTACGAGATCCGCAGCCGCGGGCAGCGCATCGAGATCGGCCAATAACGGTGATACAGTCAAAATATCCTTGCGGCCTTTGACGGCTTCGCTTACATCCACATTCTCATGGAAGTGCATAGGTCCGTCGGCATTTGCAATTTTGCGAAAGTGAACCTTCATAAATATCACTCCAAACAAACAAAATTTATTATACCTACCGCATATGACCTTTGTCAACTATTTCCCCTTTATATTGTTAGGTAACAGGACTCTGAATTATGTTATAACTATTAGTAACCCATTCTTGGCGTTTTGACGGACCTTGCTTACGCTTAAGCCAGCACCATTACTATAAACAGAACAGGAGTGAACCCTGCGTGCCGACAGTAGGGATTATTGCCGAATACAACCCTTTACATAACGGGCATGTCCACCATTATAACGAAGCCAAAAGATTGTCCGGCGCTAGCCACTCCATCGTCGTGATGAGCGGTCCTTTCACCCAGCGCGGGGAGCCTGCCATGTTAAGTAAGCGGGCACGGACCGAAATGGCTCTGCGCATGGGCGCTGATCTGGTAATTGAGCTCCCGGTCGCTTATGCCGTTCAGCCTGCCGAGTGGTTCGCCTTCGGCGCGGTGGCGCTGCTGGAAGCAACTGGCGTCGTCAGCAGCCTGTGCTTCGGCTCCGAGTCCGGGAGCCTGGCGCAGCTATTGCCGCTGGCACGCTTTCTCTCCGAGGAAAGCGGCCCGCTTCAAAGCGAGCTCCGCAGCCGCCTTGCGCTCGGCGAGAGCTTTCCCGCCGCTTACAGCGCTGCGGCGGCGCAGGTATGGCAGGACAGCGGGGAGGCGGGCAGCGGACCGCTGCCCGCTGCTTCCCGCCCCAATGTTCCTGCCGAACGCAAAGCCCTTCCGGATGACCATTCGGGAACCGGCTCCGTACCGAAATTGAACGAAGACAGCCTTGCAGAGCTGCTGCACGGACCGAATAACAGCCTTGGCCTCCATTACCTTATCGCTCTGAGGCGGCTCGGCAGCCGTATCGCTCCGCTGACCGTTCCCCGGCTGGGGGCGGGCTTTCATGAGCCGCTTCGCACCGGTACTGCCATTGCCAGTGCGACAGCGCTGCGCGGACTGCTGCGTATGGGCGGTTCCCCTGCAGACTATATACCGGAGTACAGCCTTGACATACTTCGGTGCGAGCAGCAGGAAGGCCGCGGGCCGCTGGACTGGGAGAGCTTCCGCTCTCCGCTGCTGCATCTCCTCTCCACCCGCTCAGCCGCCGAGCTTGGCGGTCTGCTGGATGTGAGCGAGGGGCTGGAGCACCGTCTGCTGCGGGTTCTGCCGGAGCTTGAGCAGTTCTCCGTTAGCGGCCTGCTGTCAGCCTTGAAGAGCAAACGCTACACCCGCACACGGCTTCAGCGGATGCTGCTGCACATTCTGCTGAATCACGGCAAGGAAGAATTCTCTTCCGGCGCGCTATCGCAGGGGCCGGGATATATCCGGGTGCTCGGATTTCGGGAAAGCGGCCGCTCCCTGCTCAAAAAAATGAAGCAAAGCGCCACCCTGCCCGTTATCACACGGCCGGCGCTTTGCTCCCATCCGCATTTGGAACGGGATCTTCAGGCGTCCGCCGCCTATGCTGCGGCATTCGCCTCTCCGCTCCGCAGCGAGCTGTACAGCGACTATTTGCAGCCGCCGGTCATGATTTGACCGGCAGCTTCTCCATATACCGAATGGCTTCGCCTAATGTCGTTACCGGCACCAGCTTCATCTTGGCGCCGATTTTATCCGCTTTTGCCTTGGCGACTGCATAATTCTGAACCGGAACGAAAAAGATTTCCGCGCCCTTTCGGTCGGCGGCAACGATTTTGAACTGAACGCCCCCGATGGGACCTACTTCTCCACTTGGATCAATCGTGCCGGTTCCGGCGACTCTGTACCCTTTGGTCAAATCGCCCTTCGTCAGGCGGTTATATATTTCCATAGTGAACATCAAGCCCGCCGAGGGCCCGCCGACATCCGTATCGGTAAAGCTGACTTCCCTTCCAGCCTCCGACGCTTCCACCTTCTGAACGGCGCCGATGACAACGCCAAGACCCGGCTTTACCGCCGCCTTGCCATCGTCTTTAATCTCAACGAGGGTAACGTCCTCAGTAAACTTCTTTCCGTCTCGCTCCAGCGATACGGCTACCTGATCCCCTACTTTTCTGGAAGACAGCAAATTGCTCAGCGTTTCCGGATCGGTGACCTGCTGCCCTGCAACGGTGAGAATCTTGTCTCCGGGCTTAAACTGCTTATGCCCAGCTTCTCCGGGAACCGAGAAAACGAACAAATATTCAGTCGTGTTGCGGAAAGGAATCTTTGCTGCTTTGTAAGCGGCCTCCACGGCGTTCGACTGCGAACTGCTCATATAATAAACCTGCGTAGCCGCGTATTCCTCCTCCGTCTGATCCCTAAGCCTATCCGCTTTACGAGCTATTTCCGCATTGGGATTCAGCGCCGAATAGAGCAGCAGCGCCACATTGGCGTAGCTCGCGGATACGGTCGTCATCATGAAAGTTCCCTTTTCAGCCTTATCCTCGTTCTCCACCTTAATCATGGGCGCCACCTCGGAGGCGTCTCCCGGCTGGTACACTACATAAGGAGTTCCCATGAACACAACTACGTAAACCAACACGATGAGCGTAAACAGATAAGCCGCGGCGCGAATTCCCGTTCTGTGTCTATACTGTCTCACTGGGATTCCCCTCTTTCCAATAAACTCCGGCGTTTCTCTTGGTTATGTATTTGTGTAGAGCAATCTTGCGGTTCCGTTCCCTGGTTAAGCATGGCGGTGGACTGGTCCGCATAAATTGTTAGAAACTCGTCTGCTCCCAAGCTATGAAGAGGTGAAATAAAAAATGAACCTAAACATCGCCCGAATGGCCAAAAAATCGGCTCCATTTCTATCCGGAGGCCTGGCTATGCTTCTCGCAGCGGCCATCATTTCTTCGCCTGAAAGCTCTTTTAATGCCTCGCTTCAAGGGTTGAAGCTGTGGTGGACGCTGGTCTTTCCGGCTCTGATGCCTTTCCTGATGCTGTCGGAAATGCTGAGCGCCTCCGGTTTCGTTCATGCCATCGGTGTTCTTCTGGAACCTCTTACGAGGCTTGTCTTCCGGCTCCCTGGCAGTGCGGGGTGGACGCTGGCACTGGGGATGACGTCCGGATTTCCCGGCGGTGCTCAGGGAGCGGCCCAGCTGTACCGGCAGGGCGAAATCTCCGATAGGGAAGCCGGACGTCTCGCGTCGCTTACCCATTTCGCCAGTCCGGTCACGCTCCTGATTGTGGTCGGAGCCTCCATGCTTCACAGCCCCGCAGCCGGTTACGGCTTGCTGGCCGTACACTGGCTTGCGGGGCTGGCCTCCGGCATGACAGTATCCGCTAGGGCTTCACGCCCTGCAGAAGCCGCTTCTCCGGCAAAAGCTTCCGCCGGACGCCGGACTTCCCTCATCCGCCGGGCGATATCCGCCGCTGCGGACGCTCGCGCAAGGGATGGCCGCAGCTTCGGCAGACTGCTGGGCGAGTCGGTAAGCGCCACTGTACAGTGCCTGATGCTGGCAGGAGGCTACATTATCATATTCGCCGTCGTTATCAGCATCATATCAGGGCTGTGGCCGCAGCTGCCAGCAGCTCTTACCTCTGCTCTGCTGGAGCTTCATCTCGGAGCACAATCTCTGACGTCCGGAACAATGCCGTCCGGTTCGGGCTTATCCTCGGGCCCGCTGGAGCTTGCGCTGCTGTCTGGAGCTATAGGATGGAGCGGCATCTGCGCACAGCTTCAGGCCTTGGCGGTACTCAAGCCCGCCGGAGTACGCTATCTTCCCTTTGCCGCAGGAAGGTTGCTGCATGGCGGCTATGCCTTCATTCTCACACTACTGTTCTACAAGCCGCTTACCGCGTTTCAGGAATCGGCATTACCCGTTCTGGCCGGCAGAGAGATGAATTTAACCGTAACATCCGGTATTGCAGCGATCTGGCACTATTTTCCAAAACTGGTTGCCATGCATTTGCTTATGCTGCTCATCCTGCTGCTGCTGTCCGCCGCCGTCCGGCTTGCCTTGGCTATTCGCGGCCGTTCACGCTGAACTTGAGCCGCATTGCCCGCTCGACTTCCGGGGTCACAAATTCGGTCAAGTCTCCGCCGAAATGGCCGATTTCCTTGACTACGCTAGAGCTGAGATACGAATATTTAGGATTCGTCATCATAAATATCGTTTCTGCGTCCGAATTCAGCTTGCTGTTAATCGTGGCGATTTGCAGCTCGTATTCGAAATCGGATACGGTGCGGATGCCGCGTACGATGACTTGAGCCTCTTTTTGCCTGATATAGTTGGCAAGCAAGTCCCGGAAGATGTCAACTTCCACATTGGGAAGATGCGCGGTCACCTGACGAAGCAGGTCTGCTCGCTCCTCCACCGTAAACAGCGGATTCTTGCTTAAATTATTTAGTACGGCCACAATCAGACGGTCAAACTGCTTCGCGGCCCGTTCAATAATATCGATATGGCCAAGCGTCACCGGATCGAAGCTGCCTGGGTAAATTGCGACTCTTTCCTCTCTTATTTGCAGACTCACTCTTGCGCCCCCTCACCCATGTCGGTTTCTGAGCCGGCCCCATAACAGTAAATGGATACCGCCGTCTCGCCGTACAATGCATAACGCAGCTGGCTGAAGCCGGGAATATGCTCGGGATATTCATAGTCCGATTCGTGCTCCAGTACAATGACCGCGTCTTGTCTCAGCAGGCCTTTGCCCGCCATTATGGACATTAGCTCATCTCCGAATTTATGCCGGTATGGAGGGTCCAAAAAGACAAGGTCGAACGACCGCCCCCGCTTCTCCAGCGCTGCCAGCGCCTTATTCGCATCGTTACGGTAAACCTCAGCCTTATCTTCCAGCCTTGCCGCCTTCAGGTTGTCACGTACCGTGTCGATTGCTTTCGGCTCCATATCAATAAATACGGCGCTGTCCATGCCTCTGCTCAGGGCTTCGATCCCGAGTCCGCCGCTACCGGCGAACAAATCCAGGGCCGCCCCTCCATCGAAATAAGGACCGATCATGCTGAAAATCGCTTCCTTGACCTTGTCGGTCGTAGGACGTGTTCCGGTTCCCGGAACGCTTTTTAAGGATCTTCCCTTGGCTGTGCCCGACACCACTCTCAATGCTTGCTTCACCTGCTCTGTTTCTCTATTTATTACGCCAAAACGACATAATTTCACGATTATCGTACCACATTCCCGCCGTTAAATAAAAACTTTGTCGCAACCCGCCGCACGCAGCAAGTGGACAAAATTATTTTGACGCTTAGGTATAAATCCGGCACTTGCGGGCTATCCTTTAACTATCGACATTACAAAATGTCGTAGACAACCGCGGAGCAAGCTTACGCTTCCCCATAAGCTCTTCGTCCGGTTTCTCCTCTCCCATGAAAGGGGCTCTCGAAAGAGGGCCCCGATTTTTTTGAATAAACCCTTATGTATCAAGGTTTTTATGATATATCTACTCATTTATACTGAGTAAGAATCATGAATTGGGTGCCGATTGGGTGTGATTTTGAGAAAGCGTATGGGGCCATCGTCTTCCTCTTATCAACTCGTATTGCTTACGGAAGTATTCCTCTCCATGCTTTTGCTTAAGGCGAATGGGGCTGTTATTCCTAGACGGAGGAAGTTGAACTGCATCATCCATAGCCCATCCGTGTGTGATTCTATATCGAAATAGAACGTATGAAACACCGTTCGCTTTTGCCCGATCAACCAGATCTTTAGGATATTTTCTCCTCATCTCTGCCATTTTCTTTGCGTGCTCTTTTAGCTGCATCTGATTTCTTATTAGAGTTGTAGATGCACGCTCCTCATCCCATCCATTATATAGTCGTGCCTTGAGCTGACTGTACGTTATTCCGTTATTCTTTGCTATTTCGGTTATCCGAGTACGATCTTGCTTCATTCGTGGTGCTTTAGAAATCGCAATTTTCTTTGCCCACCCTTTTTCACGAATCCTCCTCTCGACGAGTTCAGCTCTTATTCCATGCTTCGCCGCCTCCATATACTCTTCAGGTGTTATGTAATAGTCATAAGGTTCAAACAGGTCGCCAGCTCCTCTAAACGTTTATCAGTATGCGATTTACAAAACGAATCACTTCCTCATTTATCGGATTGTCCACTTCCGCTTTTTCGAAATAAAACGTGCTTTTGCAAAAACTACTTAAATTCGAAGAAAAATTTCAATTTCATTAAAATCCGCTCACAGAAACGGAAACGGAAGTGATTTTTAAAATTAAAATCTAGCTCGATCTCGGGCTCACGCGCACCCGCAGTCATTTCGGACCCCAGAAGGACCCGTAAAGCGGTCGCGCCGGACTGATTTTCACTCTTTTTCAATCACTACACCAGCATGTATCCGACGATCTTGACCGCCGGGTTCGCCTTGAGCTTAAACTCATCGTCATAAGCTTCCCTGATATACTTGATCTTCTCATCCAGTCTGAAGCTGTTGGTAATGATCTCAATGGCTCCTGTAGGAAGCATGACAGCTGTGACCAGTACGGCCAGATTGTTGGTGTCCTCGGTTTCGCTCATGAATCGTTGTCTTAGATCGCTCATCGACTTCACCCTTTCTTTTGAAGAACGAGATAATGCTCCTCCACCTTGAAGTAAGCAATGCGCTCTACCTCTTCCGTGGAGAACACATCCATCATTGCACCCTCTGCTACTTGCTCGGGATTTGCTCCAATCTCCATTCCCACCGATCCAACCAGCTCATTGTCCTTGTCATAGAACATGAGCGCTCCAATCTTTTCAAACTCCATTCTCTTCACCCTTTCTCTGAAATAGAAAAAGCCACTCACGAATGAATGGCTTTATGCGGAATATAAAAAGGCCACTCTTTAATAGCAGTGACCTCGGCATTCTATTTGGTGGTTGGGTGTGAAGGATTGTTCCCCTCACATCTCTTTATAGCACTAAAGTTACATCGACGTGTTTTAAGTTCAAACCCGGGTCATTGAGAAACATGACCCAAGAAAGAAAAAAGGGGCTCATTAAGCGCGCCCCTCTGGCTTCGCCATTCACCCTCGCTTTGTCACGAAACTGAAAAGATGTTTCGCGACCCCGTTTTTTTAATGATCTCTTTCCTCAAGATTTTAGTTCAAGGGCATACGTTCGCTACGCTCCGTATTAAGATCATTGTACTTAGTAACTAGAGAGAAAGAACAAGACCATTATACTGGCACTTGGAATTGGTCGTCAAAGGTGATTTGACTGAAAATTCGTCCACTTTTCGCCATTTGTCGCACGATATGCCGAAGAATTCTCTCTCATTTGGTACTTTTGTTCACAATCTCGCAAATTCCAAGATTCTATGGTCGTTGTGCTGGTTGATCGGCTAAAAGAAAAAGCACCGGTTAGGGTGCTTTTTCTGCTTAAATGTTGCTCCCGGATCTTTTGATTCCGCTCTTTATTTTCTCAATTTCAAGAGTGTAACTACCGTTTAAATAAAGATACTCCAAGATAGTAATGAATTTACTTTCGCTGATTCCTTCATTCTCCAAGCTTAACTGAATTTCTTTGGAGGACGGTATTTCATCCAAGCTTTTTTCTCCTTTATAGTATGGATCAAATACATCACAAAATTTAGCTATATCCTCCCGACTAATAAATCCCAAATTACTAATCTCGCTTTCAACATCCTCTTCAACCCCGTTTAGCAATCCGAATATTCTTCCATCCGTTCCGTTATAAATGCCTTGTGATTTTTGTATCCTGTACATCTCCCCTAACAACTTCGCAAAAATCAACTTTTCTGTCATACTTCCATCCCCTTGTCATTTTTATTATAATGCTTGGGCTCTCACTTATTTCGAAAAATCTTCTTGTACATCAATTTTTGATGTAACCTTAATGAATGCGTCTTTCTCGTCATCTCCTAGTGCATTTTCGCGATATGCACCTTTAATTGCAGTTGCTTCCCACGTTCCTCGAACGCGCTTATAATGAATACTCCACCCGCGATATGTACTCTCTGCTGCCAAAATTTCCACCTCCCAGCATCACACTTCGACACCAGTCGACCAATTCCTTTATTTGTAACTAATCCGTAATACTATCGGTCAGGGCGAGAACTTGATTCTTAAATAGAGTGTAATTAAGCCTCCGATTATACCAGAGAGAACCATCTTGCCAATTTCCCAGAGCGCCTTACGTCTTCTACTTTTAGCATTTTGTTTCAATACTAACATTCGTATGTTAAAAGCAGAAGTAACATCATCAATTTCATCATCTAAAAAGCTGTTGAATTTACTTTTGTTGTTCTGCCAAAACCTATTTGTGTTACCTAAATAAGACTTGTGTTTTTCAAATTCATCAATAATAAAACTGATGACTCTTCCTTCGATTTTCTGCAATTCCATATAACTAATACCAACAGAAGAAATTTTGTCTGTCAGATCACTTAATTCTTTCTTAATCTCAACAGTTATAACATGGAAAGAAGTTGTGACTTGATAGGAAGATTTATCATTACCTTGATTTTTTATTTCCACAGTTTTGTTAATGGCTGCTGTAGAAACTCTCCTGCTAATAGCACTGAGTGATTTGGTGATTATAGTCTGGAATTTCATAAAACACACCCCCTCACACCACAATTCGGCATGTTGAGGTAAAATCCTCCAACAGCGGAGAGCCGGATTCGAAAGGAAAACTTCCCTATTCATGTGTTTTATGACTTAAACACGTCCTTACCATTATCAGTGACTACAGTAGTAAGTACAGCATGGATTATTGTTTTTGCATGTTCTATCTGCTCCCAGGCAAGTTGCTGCACACGAGGTACGCCGGTAGCGCATCTTATGAGTGAAGCCACCGCATTAATAATCGGCTGCCTCTTCTGATCCTGTACGTGGCTGAGCTGCTCTTGCAATTGAGCTCTCAACAATCTCCAAGGTCCTCCATCCTCTTTGAATACTGGTGGACATTCAGGCCTCTGAATCTCATTCAATCTACGCTCAAACTCATCCATTCTCTTTACCAGTGTGTGATAATTACTTGATGCCATTCTCTCCACGATCCTTTCTTATGAAAAAAAGTATGCACGATAAGGCAGTCGCGAACGAACCTTGCCTTAAAGCACATACTTCAATATTCAACCTTGTCAATAGCTTATCACGAGTCAATATATGGAGGGAAGAAAAATTCATAGCCTTTGAAATGATATTGACATTCCAAAAATAACTGATCTCAAGCTAAACCAATTGACATTATCTAATGATCTACAGGTAATCACAGCTGAGATCAACAGTTACAAGCAAGTTGCCGGGCAGTCGCTCTTTGAGATTGGTAAGAGACTGAAGCATGTGAAAGAGAATGATCCGGTTCACGGGCGCTTTACAGAATGGCCCAAATCCGTTGACTTTTCACAAAGAACAGCTCACGCCTTTATGCAAGCATATGAGCAATTCGGAAATACGCAGACGTCTGCGGTTTTGGCTCCCTGGCAAATATTCGAAATGCTCAAATTCGTCGATTAGGAGCACATCATCCCATCAACTTGTGAATCCAAAAAAAGTCGATGACATTCATGTTCGGGAGCTTCGCGAAGTAAAGAAGGCTCTTAGGGAGGCGCAGTAAGAAGGACGTAGCCGAACTCCGCGCCAAACAAGGTGAAGCATAACGACAACTGGCAATCAAACAGCATGCCGAGCTGCAGGAAAATTGCTGCGCTCTATTTTTAATATGAAGAGAGGTGCCGAAACTAACGTCAGCAGTTTAATTTTCGATAATCGCGAAGAACTGGAATCTGATGGTTTGAGGGTTTTGATTGGTGATGAACTGAATTCCTTTAAGGACTTGGGTGTAATTAGGAAAAATGCAGCCGCCTTTACTATCATTCCTCGCCGTTCCATCCTACGAATCGGCATGCTGCTTCATGACAGTCTGGTCGCCCGGTTCGTTCGGGACTATCTAATGAATACGGAAGTGGTTACGCCGCAACGTCAGACCACAAGCCCCATGGTTGTTTAACCGCCCGCAAACGCTCATACCACCGCTTAAAGAACACGGTGAGCTTGGAGCCCGCTGCAAGAGTGGCTGTCCGTCATTATTACGGCCTGCGACGAGGAGGAGACGCTGCCCTCCATAATGCAGGCCAAGCGGCTTCGGGAGGAGAATGCCGGGACCCTCAATGTCATCGTCCGCAACCGGCTGCGGCGCCGGAATACGGACAGCGGCAACAATCTGAAGTTGCTGATCGTCGGCAACGTAGTGAAATGCGACCGGGCTGACTATAAGCAAAAAAGGAACCTCCGTCAGAAGGTCCCTCTGGTATTTCCCTTGTCGTTCTAAAGATTATCCCAGTCAATCGCTTTGATTGCTGCATCAATGCGTTCTTTGTCAGACATTGATTGTGGTTACTTCCTATTCACGTGTATTTGCACTTGCTCTGCTCCACTCCCCCTGTTCTTCCGTGTTCATCCTGCTTACTTTAGATTTGCTCATCTGCGCATCGACACCCTTTCCCGGCGCTCGGCCAGCGCGACCAGCTGGCGTTCCAGTGTCGGCTGCAGGTCTTGAATCGCCTTTTTCACCTGACTTGCGACATCCAGCCCGCCGCCGTTTACTGTGATGCTAAAGCTGAAGCTTGCAGAAATACCCCCGCCACCATTGCTGTGACCCATCATGTCATTTGCTGCGTCCAGCAGCGCGTGTGACCGCGGCTTATTGTTCAGCGGGATAGCGATTTCGGGTCCTGCCTCGCCAAAAATGGACGGTTTGGTGGCAATGCCGCCATCGGCAAATCCCTCAAACCCGGGATCGTGTTGAGCCAAGCGATTAATCTTCACTCCGGAAGGTGTTCTCAAATTCGGAGTTCCGCCTGTTTTTATCGTCTTGCTCAGAGCCTTCCAATCGCTGTCCGTTAGATCGAAATTAGGAATTTGTCCGGTTTGCTCCCATATCAGCTGCAGGTTTATTTTCTTCTCATCCGGCATCAAGTCCACTTCTTGGTTAAGCTCAGCCATATCTTTCATCGCCTGGTCGAATCGTTTTTTCTCGGCATCAGACATGTTTTTGTATTTGGCGGCCATTTCCTCTAGTGATCCACCCAGCTTTTCTTCGATCATCTTTGACTTTAATTCGTAATAGTTCAAAAAACTATCCTGAGCCTCTCCCATTTCTTTCTCAGTATCCTGAATCCTTTTGTCAAAGACATCGAAAGAAGCTTCGATATCTTTGAAATCCGACTTGAATGTTACCCATGCATTGCTGTAGTCTTTTCCTGTGGTTTCTTTGATTTGTGAAGCAAGGGCATTTCGCTGCTTGGATTTCTCATCTTCGTTTACGTTGCTCATTTCTATTTTTTGGAGCTGGCTCATATAAGCCACATATTCCGCATAAGTCTTTTTCGCTTTTTCATACGCCGCATTCTGCTTTTCCAAATCGTCAGCTAGTCCAGAATATGTTCTCTCCAATTCCGGCATCTTTCCTTCAGCTTCAAGAGCTGCATGCTCTAACTCTCGGCGACCCATTTCCGCCTGCGCTGCGTTAATATCTTGGACAAGCCCGAGTTGATCGCGAAATTTCTCGCTCTTGGAACCCTCTGCATCAAGAATCTTAGGATTCATGTCGATAAGTTCCTGTTCAATTCCCTTCAGTTTTCGACGTGCTTCGGTCAGTTCGGCAGCCGGAGTCTTGGAGTCTTTAATTTTTTTTGTCAGTCGGTCGTACTCCGCAACGAGATTCTGAGTCCGCTTATTGGTATGATCGAGTTCCTCGTACGTTGAGAATGCAGCCTCGATAGCATCGCCCATATTCAACAAATCTTTCCGAGCTTCCGATTGGTGTTTTTTATATGCAATAATTCCAGCTGTTAAAATCCCTACACCCGTTACCGCTAAACCGACCGGATTTGTAAGCAGACCAATCGCCTCCCCGAACCCGCCTGCCGCCCCCGCTGCTCCTTCCGCCGCAGCGCCAACCTTGGTTATCTTGCTGATCAGCTTAAATGCATTTTTCCCAACCATCGCCGCCGGCGCGCCGAGTGCGAGCATTTCCAACAGGTCTTTATTGTCAGACGCCCAGTGAGCAACGTCTTGCAAGGCGGGCATAAGGTCTTCGCCTATCGGGATAACAAGCTCCGTCATCAATTCGCGCCCAACAGTCTGAAATTGCCGGGTTAACGTGTCGTACTTGACTTTGGCGACTTCTTCCATGGTCTGCTTGGTCATATCAAACTGACTTCGTGCGTTGCCAAGCGCGAGCACAACGCTGCTTTCCATGTCCTCCCATTGGGTGCCAAAAAGGGCGACAGCCAAGGTGCTCTGCTCCACCGGGTCCTTGATATCCTTCAGCTTATTGATAACCTGCTCCATCGCCTGCCGACCGGATATAGATCCCTTGGAAATTCCATCAAGTAGTTGCTGACCACTGCCGAGTATCTGTCTGAGCCGCTTTGTGGCAGCATTTGCAACCGCGCCACCCTTTTTGAGCTGGCTCGTCATGACAGACGCAGTATCCTTCCCGGCAAGTTTGACCAGTTGTGCATATTCTTTGGTCTTTTCGCCTCCAGAAGTTAGGGCCTTGGAAAACTTAGTCACATCGGGCGCCTGGAACAAGGTGAAAATCGCATCGCCTGTGCTATCAGACCCGTCTTTAATTCGGATGCCGAATTCTTTGACGGAATCCGCAACCTTGTCCAAATTGAACGCGCCATTTTCCATACCTGCAGAAAACATGTCGAACATTTCGTTTGCATTATAGCCCATCGTCTTGAAGTAAACGGCGTACTCATTGGTCGTATCCAGCAAATCCCCGGCCTTATTAAGCCCTTTTTGGGCACCTTGAGCCATCAAATTGTACGATTGCCCCGAGGTGATTCCAAACTGCTTCATTAGGGTGTCGGCAGCTTTAACCGATTCAGGGATATCCTCCTCAAAAACATCCCGAAAGGCGATAGCCGTCTTAGTGGTCTGCTCTAGCTCGTCGCCAGTTTGCTGCGTGGTCTGCTTAACAGCGGCCATTGCCGCACCCAAATCGTCAAAACCTTCGCCGTAATTCTGCTTGTACATATCCTTGGCGATGGCATTCATTTCTTCCATTTGCTGCGCCGTCATGCCCGTGGACGCCTGGAGCTGCGCCATGGCATTATCCTGGTCGCCGATTACTCCTACAATATCCTGCAGGGACCCGGTTGCCATATCGATCAAGGCTTTTGCCCCGGTAAACTCGGCGACTCGGTTAAGAGTTTCGCCAAAGCTTTCCGCACGATCTTTCAGATCGTCAAAGACACCCTCGGCCTTTTCTGCATCCTTCCGCAAGCGATCGAATCCGCCATTTTGTGACAATTCCTTTATAGCCCACTCCAACTCCTGTATATGCTCTTCAGCGCTGCCGACAGACCGCTTTAAGGAGGGGTCCACAAGCCCGCTGAGTTTAAACGCTATATCGTACTCTTTACTTTTTCCGGCCATAATTATTGTTCACCTCGCTCTTCTTCTGTATTGGATGATTCCATCCAAGGTATTTTGTCAATCGTTTCGATATATGACTCGACTGTGACCGGTTTATCAGAAGAAAGCAGACCGATAATAAACAGATCCTCTTTGTTCACGAGTCCTGACATATATGGTTCGAGCAAACTCCTAATTAACTGAACAGGCGTTAAGTTCATTTCGCACTGGTGGCAAAGGAACTCCCAGTTCAACGCTGTTGCGACCCGCAGCTGCAGCATCCCCTCGATCCTAGGAAGTATTGACTTGAGATCATCCTTCATAGAATCGCTTGCCTGATCTGATTCGGCGCCCCATTTGAATCTTTTGAGTAGGACCGTCAACTGCCATATGGTCAGATAATTCACAGCGATAACTGCGGGCATTTCATACTCGATCAATATACGCTTGCCTTTGTCGCATAAAGAGCTGAGCTTTCCATGGACAAACTCACTTTTCGATTCGGCAAAGGCCGCCATTTCCATAGTTTTTTCGATACTAAATATCTATCTCACCTCCGCATGCGGTAATTCAAAACCCCAATTTGGGGAATGATCAATTCCTCCTACATATAGTTTCTGTAACACTTTCAAAGATAAAATCGTGTCACTTTCGCTTTGAACTGGAGCAGTTCTATTAGTAATTTCTATCTCTTAATTCGAAGTGAAAAATTAAAACGTCCTCCATTTTGTCCAGCCAAAGGGAAAGCGAAAGTAATTTTTTGAAATAAAATCTGAACGAGAGTCGGGCGTCAGCGCACCCACACCTATTTTTAAGAGCCGGGAGGACCCGCGATCCTCCCGGCTCTACATTAAAATGATTCCAGCGCTTACCCCTTGCTGTTCTTCTTTTCTTTGTTCAAAACAGAGGCACCACGGAAATAGTATTTCTTGCCTTGATTTACATGGTTCTTTGTCTTCTACTTCTGGAACTGCTTTCGCTCATGGTCCAAATGCCTAAAATTTCATGGACTACACCTGCATATTCCATTAGATTTTTTGGTATATTTCGTTACCTCTTAACCGGAACATAACGAATTTTTAATGCATCTTGAGTTGATGTCTCCCCATCAACCTCAACCACATGAGCATCTGGATTTTCGCTCTTCCATCTCTCGAACGCTTTGCGGTTATCGGGTGATTGAATTGTGATACTCTTAATATCTTCTTGCCCGAATTTAGGGATAACCCTCTTCACCTGTTCAAGGACTCCCTTAACACCTCCGATTGCTTTAGCTATAGGCTTTTCATCATGTTTTCTCAATGCTTCATTCGTGACCACTTCACCAGTTTTGGCATAATGATCGATCCACGCTGCTACTTCTCCCTTTTGATAAGCTTTGATAAGCTCATCCTCATGAGGAATGACACACTTGTCTGTAATTGAATAATAGCTAATGTCACGGAGCTCCTTGACCAGCGGCTTCTCTGGTACGCCCAATCTATTTGTTCGCTTGTCATAATTCATCCCCACAATGTGTTCTGCCTGATTTAGCTCTCGTAATAATTCCTTAGCTTGAAGGTACAACTCATGCCCCTTCTGAATTTCAAGTGTCAGTTTAGCCCGATGTTCGCGAGCAGCTTCAAATACTGCTGTAACCTTATCATTCAGTTTCGCGATTTCGCGCTCCCAGCCTTTCTGAACATCTACTATTAGAGTCTTGAGCTTTTCATTCTTTCCAGCCTCAACCATCTGCAGGCGTTCTTCAGCAACTCCGATCTCACTGGCCAATTCATCAGCGCGCATTTTGGCTTTGTTCAGCTCAGCAGTAGTGTATGATTTAATGCCGGCACTATCCTCCAGCATCATATCCTTGTACTTGGAAACAGCTTTTTCATGCTGATCTTTCCTCTGCCCTACTTCTGTAGTCAGTTGCTTAATACGAGAATCGATATTAGCGCGTGTTTGCTCAAAAATTTCAATTTCTTTAATCATCTGTTATCTCTCCTTGTAGTTGATATGAAACTGTGATAAACCCTACTTCATGCGATTTAGATTTGCATAAGCTGCAATATGATCAACCATTTTATTTGCTTCTGCCCGTTGCTGCATAATATGGAGCGCAGTCGCTTCAGCGGTCGCCCCGCTGGAGATTGCCGAATCCACAATATGAGTATTCTCTTCAGTCCGGATCGACTCCAGGTCTGCGATTCGCTTCTGTTCGGATCGGTTCATTCAAGATACACCTCCTTCCCTGTTAAATCTCATGTTTTGACAGGCCTTGCGGATTAGTGGATATGTTTACCTTCGTTCATCTACAAAGGTTGAAAAACGCTATGCAGATAACACGAAAGTCAGCTTAAAATTGATGTGGGCGGCCGTGCCCGTTCCTCCACACTGATTTTGCACACAACTTTATTCCCCCTGACAATAAAAGATTAAATTTTAATAGTTGATTCCTATAAGCAGGATGCGGTATAATTCATTTCAGTAGGAATTACATAACTGATTTATCGAACGTCTCTGGTGTTGGCGCACCGGAGGCGTTTTTCGTTTGACGAAGGCTGTCCTTGTACGCGGCCAGTTCGGAAACCTGCCTCCTATCGGTTCGATCCATCTGATTCATGGCCTTCTCTTCCAGATAAAAGAGCTCCTTGGAGATATCCATCAGATCCAGAATAGCTTGTTCTCTGGTAAATACCTCTTCATCTTCTTCCATCAGCGCGCTGGTCAGTTCAAGCACCCGCATCTTGACTTGATTCAGCTGTGCCCAGATTGAAATATCCATTTCGTATTCTCCTCCCGGTTGTTGAACCATACTAATACCTATTCTCCTTTCTGCCACCGGCCTTGGGGTTGGCCAGCCAAATCTATTAACTCAATAGCTTTTTTGAAGAATCCTTCTGGAAGCAGGTTTGCTTCCACAGACTCTAATCGAATTGAGCGTCTACCATTTTCGTTCACAGATACTGAATTTTCAAAACCAGCAAGAACATCCATCAATGTCAAACCATTATATCCCGTCATAGATTCTGCTAAATCCATCACGTACGGGTCACGGATCAAATGTTTAAATTCTGCAGATCCGATAAAGCTTTGGTACTTTTTAATCGGCACGGGCGCAAAACTCTGACCTGAGTCAGTACTCAATGATTCGGCGAATCCAAGATTTGCAAACATCACCTCATCAAACAACTCAAGACCAAGCGCCTCATTACGCATAAGCGCTTCACCAAATTCAAAGCGAAAAGCTTCAAACAGATACCGGTCCTTGCTATCCTCGATCAGATCCATAAATACCAATCTGTTTAATTCCTCAAATCCGATCTGTTCCGGAATAAGTGACAGAAGCTCCTCTCGACTCCGCTCCTCTTTCAAATCCTTGCCGTTCGGCAGCGTTATCAGCTGCAGGAAAGTCTGTTTATTCATGGTCCAGCCATCTGTAAACAAGGAATGGATGAGGTGCGCTGCCCCCAATGGTTCTCCGCACCGCTTATTCAGAACTTTCTTAGCAACTTCAGTTAAATTGCTAATCTGGAGCAGCCTATCCTGTACCTTGTTACTGCACTTTTTTTCACGGAGCTGCTCGGCCAGCGAATCCAGCTCGAGCAGAGTTTTCCTTACCTTGCTCCGAAGTCCAAAAAGCTCGTTCTGGATTCCTCTGATCTTCCGGCTATATATCCGAAGTGTCGCCAGCGCATTAACTGGGGAATAGGCTGGCTTCCGAAGTGTGGCTTCAACATCATACTGCTGTCTCAGCAGAGGCCAATCATGCTTTCCCTTCTGCTTATCCCGGTGAATGGACACTGCGGCGAAGCTGCCGAGTATACGACGCTGGCAGTAATAAATGTCGCTGTCTGCTTGCTCCAAGGCCAGCTTTAAAGCAGAAATCTGATTCACAAGCTCGTTTTTCAGGGCGTTAAAGCGGAAGAATGACTCCGAAATTTTCATGTTCTATTTCTCCTTTCGTTTAAGATTACGTAGGATGATCAAGTACTGGGTCTGGTTATGCCGCCACCTGCGGGCTAGTTCTTCCATGGACATGAAGACCACCTCCTTTCAAGTTCATTGGTATATCTAATGATCTCCCATTTTCAATACAGGCCCGGTATCATCGTTGAACTGGATAATCTCCAGTTCCACAGCCAGCATGGTAAGTGCCTGCAGTCGGTGTTTTCTATACATGGCCGAGCTCAAGCCAACCTCTTTATAGATTGTTTGATGCCGAATGTAATCTGCTTCGGGAGACAAGTATTTACGATAAATGATGTCCGCTCCCATTGGCTCCAGCTTCTTCAACGCCTGATCAATCTTGAAAAGAAATTCGTGCTCTTTGCCTATCGTTTTATAAATCCCGGCTTCGTAAAGAAATCTCTCTGTTAGCTCTTCATTTTGTTTAGTGAGAAAGGTCTCTTTCGTCACCTGCTGCACCTCCCGAATTTAAAAAGTGATCTTTCCTGTTATAAAACCAATAATTTTTTATTCCATCCACTCAGAATAAGGAATCTCAAAACGGCGCATGAACGTTTTGATAAACGCCAGGATGCTACCGTTGTTCTTTACAGGAAGTTGCTCCAAGTGCTCCTTAACGGCCTCATCAAACTCCTCTTCCGTGACCTCGTAATCTGCCAATAATTCGATATTTCTCATGATGTGCTGAAGCTGCAGCTCAGTGATCTTCGGGTGGTTCTTTTTCAGAGTTTTTCTGAAGTGAATCTCATATATTTTGAGGAAGGGATCGTCAGTCGGAAGACTGATGTATCTTTTAATATCTTTTTCTTTTTCATTCGTTAGTTCTTTATCATTAGTTAATAGCGTTGGATTTTCCACAACTGGAAAACCCGATTCTGGTTTCTCGTAAATATCCATCTCCCAGGACTGGATTTTCCCCTTCTCCTTAACGGAATATCGTTTGATGTACCCACATTGTTCCAGTTCCTTTAATCCAGCCCGTACACTGTCCTTACCGTCAGTACCATGTTTCACCAGCTCATCAATATGAAATCTGAACGAGTCCGGTTTCGAGAGCATATAAGCGAGCAAACCCCGAGCCTTGAAGCTAAGGAGATTGTCCTGCAGAGATTCATTTACAATCCGGGTGAATGGCGGGGCTTTGGCGCCCTTCTTATTTACTCGCCGAGTCGTCACATAGCGTCACCACCGCCCCGGCCCCGGCCAGCAAGCTCAACAGTTCGAAGTCCTTAATACGTCCAGATACGTAATCCTCCAGCGTGAGCCAGAGCGTGTTCGCCTGAGCAGGATCTATGCCATTCACCTGGAATAGAGCATTAACGACCTGCTCATGAAGATCAGCTAACACCTCAAGCCGAATACCGACGCGCTCAATCTCATGGCGTTTAGCAGTCAGGCTGCCGAGCAGCTCCAGCAGCCGGAGGGAAACGAATCTTTGTGCTGTTGTCATTCTCTCCCCCTACCTCTCGCCGCCGCATACATTGGTGTTCTCGCTTATCCAGCGCTCCAGTTCATGCCGGCGGAAGAAGATACGGCTCCGGATTCGGAAGAACGGTAGATCCTTTGTCCGGCACATATCGTACACGCTCCAGGCGGATATTCTCAGATAAGCTGCCGCCTCTTTGACGTCCATCGTCTCCGATTGCAACTGGGCTGTCTGCTGCTGCATGACCATCTGGCCGAGCTGCTGAAGGAACTGCTGCGGATCAATCTCCGGTTTCCGTTCCACGAGCTCCGGCATTGGGTGGGCTGGTGGGGCCTGCTGGATGATTACTGTCGGTGTATTGCGTCTTGCTCTTTGATTTCGCATGTATGAGTCCTCCTTAATAGGTTTTGCCTATCTTAAGCCACGATTTGAAGCATTTCATTACATTTACAGATAAATCTACCTCTTTGCTCTGTCACCTTCTCCCAAGCTAATATAGTTGCAGCATGGGAAGCGAAGGAGAACGCATTAGGGGCTAAGGTTACGCGCATTTGCTAAGCGATCACGCCGGGCCTGCCGTTCTTCTTCTGAAATGGGCCGTGATGCAGGGACAACACCGAACCGGATCTGCTTTCCGGCAAGCTTCCACTTGCCAGCCACGATCCGCACCGTCCCGGTCCGACCAATCTCTTCTTCCTTCCAGTACGGTTCCCCCGCTACCTTCAGCAGCTTGGTGATATACTTCCGGCAACTGGAGTATACGGTCCATTCATCATCAATCGGATCATATACCGCTGTTACCTCCTGTTCTTCGATTGGATACATGCCTCACATCCCCTCTCTTGCTGACAATCTTAATAAAAAATTAGGTTGGGAATACCTGTACGGTTTTACAGGTGTATTTGCTTTGTCTGAATATGAATGACGCTAAAATACAAGCTGGAAGGCCATTATCCAAACCGCAACCGGAGCGCCTCCATGACAAGCTGCTTATTAAAGCCGTTAAGGTGATCCATATCCGACAGGTTCACCTTTGCCAGATTCTCATTGAACAGATGCAACGCCAAGTTCAGCATGAACTTCTCTGATTGGCTCCAAGGTCGGGACAGCCGTTTCAGTGCTGCCGATTCAATAGTTCCCTCCTCAAGGTCGAAGTATTTCGAGGTGAAGTACCGGTGCAGCAGACTGTGCTTCGTAAACAAGTGCAGCGTTCCGCGCCAATAGCGATCCTTGTACAGATGCGCTGGGACTTGGACGGTAGCGGGCTTGGCTGGTGTTTGCATAATGTTTCATCTCCTTCTTAAAGCTGTACTGCTGACGATCTAAGCAACGTTTAGCGGCTGGGAGCCTTCGGAGGTGTGCTTATATCATCATTGTCCGTGGAATACTGGAACATGGCATTGTTGCGGATTATTTGGCTACTTGCTGCGTTGTCTTTACGATTTCAAACAGTTCGGACCATTCGCATTCCAGTACTTCGCAGATGCGCTTCGCAGTTCTTGGTGACGGGTTACGATCACCGTTAGTGATTTGAATTGTTATTGGTTGAGAACGTTGGATTGCTTTACCAAAATCAGTTTTATTAAGGCCCTTCATAATGATCAAAGAATTAAGACGGTCAGTATCCTTGACCTTAATTTTCATCGAAATGCACCTCCTCTCTTGCTAATAAGCAAACAATATCATACTTATTAGCTAAATAGCAAGTTTTATCTTAATAATATTTGCCTTTTAGTTAATAATGTTATAATAATAAGAAAAAGGAGCGGTTGAATTGGACGCTAAAGAATTTGGTTTATATCTTAAAAAATTAAGAATGGACAAAGGAATGACTCTTTCGCAAATAGCCGGGGAAATTGGATATTCTAATCCGTATATCAGTCAAATTGAAAATGGACAGAAGGGAATTCCATCACCTGACTTGCTCAAACTGTTCTCTCAACACTTTGATGTCAGTTATGAGGAATTAATGCTTAGGGCTGGTCACCTTACTTTTATTGATTGGTTAATCAACACGGAAGATAGCCCAGATTACAATAAAGCTTTGGATGATGCATATGTAAAAATCGAACGAGAAGAGCGAAAGGGAAACAAGACCATATCCATGCCAGAACTACCGGTTAAAGAACTCTCATTATTTGTTGAAATGCCGGGGGTGACATGGCAGGGAAAAGTTCTAAACAAATTGGACAAAGCTCGAATTTTAGGAATGCTTGAACTTTTACTCTCGGAGCCCGCGAAGAAGGAAATGGAGTAAGCTTCGGTGACTAACCATCACGCCTTAATTTACAATATCTCACTGGACGCATTATAAGCCCCATACAGCTGCCTTTCACCCTCATTTCGGGCAAGTACATATCCCATCCACCCCACTAGATTTCACAGTCAAAACAATAGAAAATCCGAGAGGAGCTCATGCCATGAAGAAGAAACGTTATAGCCTTCACTTTTTCCAGGTCGGTACGCCGGAGCAATCGAACGCCATTGTTAAACAGCTGGCACGGGGAGCAATACATAAGGTCCTGGACCAGCATGGGGTAATCAGTACCAATCTGGATGAGGTTCTGGACAAGTACATTAATGTGGACGGCCGATGAGTAATGAACCCGCAAGCAAGTCGCCGGCTGCCGATCTGCTGCTCACTGCTCTGCAGGAGCTGAAGGAGATGAAAATTGAGGTGACGGTGAACATCCGGACTGCAGAGGATCCTTCTTCCATTTCTACCGGTACAGCTCTAGTGGCTCCGCCGTGGCTAGACATTACGAGGCAGAGGAACTGCTGCCGCCCGTACTCTCCGCTACAGATATTCAGAAGTTCTTGGGAATCGGACAGAGGCAGGTGTATGAGCTGCTGAATTCTGAGGATCTCCATGCTGCCCGGGTAGGCCGGCGGCTGTTTGTATCACGAGCCGTGTTCATTGAGTGGCTGGAAGGAAAAACTGAGGAATCAGAGGTAAAGCGAGAACGATAAGGTCAGAACGCAACTAAGGTTTTGTCATGGCCGAGGTTAGTGCAGCATTCAGCTGTATGCATCATGTTGACAGAAACCCCGTTCAAGTAAGAGTTATTGATTATTAATCGCTTTGCCGAGTATAGAAAAAGCACCGGTTAAGGTGCTTTGCTGTAGGAACTACTTTTCATTGCGGACTCAATAGCACTTAAATGGGTCTTTAATTCTTTTCTTGCCGCGCGCAAATCAATTAGTTCATCTGAAGCTTTATCAATCGCTTCACTCACATCTCTGATGAACTTGTTATAAAATTTTTCACGTAAAACATCATCTTTAATTTCATCAACGGCTGCACTTGCAACTTTCCTACGTCCTTCTAAAACTGCGATTTCGATGCACTTTTCATTAGCGAGCTCCATTATTTTGTCGTGCTCAGTCTTCAGAGAGTCAATCCAGTCGTACAAACCCTTTTCCACTTCATCCACCCTGTTCACCTCCCAGCACCATTAATTCGATACTTGAAAGATAAATCCTGCAATCAAAGGAGCAGCAAACTCATGAAAAAAGCAAGAAAGGCCAAAGAACGCCCTAAATTCGACATTGTATTTGTTCCCATACCCGGTGATCATATAGAACTCATAATCAATGCAATCGAACCGAACGTCAACACCGTCTTGAAAAAGCACGGCGCATAACTTACAACACCGTCTCGTGACATTATGCTGAAGCATGTAAGACAACAGCCGGCTAAACTAAGGAATGATTTTCAGCGCCCGGCGCTGAAAAGTGAATGAATAGAGTTTTTGCTGCCGAGTGGCAAAAACTCTGGCAAAGGTCATAAGTGCTTTAACAGAAATTATTGCCGAGCTTCGGCAAAATTATATGAAAACTATACGCCGCTTAGTAAGGCCTCCCAAATAGTTACGTTCACGCGGTGATCAAAACAGGAGTTTCGTATAGAGCCCGTACAAAAATCCTCAATCAGCCGAGAGAAGGGTTTCCGTCACTCGGTGAAGGAAAGCTAAGGTTGCTCTACTGAGAATAAAGTTTTTACCAACGGTTGGTGAAAATGGTTTTGTCCTCCGGGCGGATGAAACTCCTAACATAGTTTTGCGTACCCCTGCACACGAAACTCAAGTAAGACCTTTCACCGCAGGGCACCAATAAGTCAGAAGCCATGTGCCATCCACTTGCTTCAATTCTGAGGTCAGCTACAAGTTGCCCTGAATCTCAGGAGTCATATTAAAGAGTTTGACCTAATCATCATCTATTATCCCATCAAGGAGCTGAATTATAATGACGAATAAGCCAACCAACGAACACGAAACCCCGTTTGAAGAAGCACGCCAAGAAGATGAGAATGGCAATCAATACTGGACTGGCCGTATTCTCGCTCGAATCTTAGATTACTCAGATTTCCGCAATTTTGAGAAAGCCGTGAAGAAGGCGATAATTGCCTGTAACAATAGCGGACAAGAAGCGGAGGACCATTTTGTTGAGTCCAACGAAATGGTCGAGATCGGCTCCAACGCCCGTCGTTCCATTCGTGATTATCGCCTTTCACGCTATGCCTGCTACCTCATCATTCAAAACGCCGATCCATCTAAAGAGATCGTCGCCCTCGGCCAGACATACTTTGCCGTCCAGACCCGCAAGCAGGAAGTATTCGAGCAAGCCACCGAAGACGAGCGTCGCGTCATGCTGCGGGACGAGCTGAGGAAGCATAACACACAGCTTGCAGATGCAGCCTACCAGGCTGGTGTGCTCACTACACTGGATTTCGCAGTGTTCCAAAATCACGGATACAAAGGACTGTACGGTGGACTGGACGCTAAGGGTATTCATAGCCGTAAAGGGTTGAAGAAATCTCAGAAGATCCTCGACCACATGGGCAGCACCGAATTGGCCGCCAACCTCTTCCGGGCAACACAGGCCGAAGAGAAAATACGCCGAGAGGAGATCCAAGGCAGAGACAACGCCAACCGAGCGCATTATGATGTAGGCGCCAAGGTACGGCAAACGATCAAAGAGCTTGGTGGCACGATGCCAGAGGATCTGCCTGTACATGAAGATGTCAAGAAGGTGGAACGGCGATTGCAAAAGGACAATGGCCTCCTACCAGAAGGAGATTGAACAAACTGATGGAGTCTGCCCCTGACATCAATTCTAAGCCATCCCGCGTGACGTTCTACTGAGGAAATTCACCCTAACTCTGCTGGGAGGTATAAATAGACCCCTCTGCAGAAAAAACGCTACAACAAGCTAAGAAGAACCTAATATGAAGGACGGTGCAAATTATGTGTAAAGGGCCTGATGAAAAAATCACCAATTTTCAAATCAGCTATAACGAATTGGGGCAAAAGGTCAGCAGATATAACTACGGTGAATATAAAGTGACAGCTACAGCTCTAAACCAGCCTTCAGAAGAAGCAATCAAAGCAGCTAACCGAGTTTATAATGAATTATTTTATAAATTCAATCCCCAACCACGTCATTATAATAATGATTTAGATGGAGGTCGGTCATAGATGGCAAAAGGCAGCATAGAAAAGCGTGGAAGAAACTCTTGGCGCCTAACCGTTGAATTAGGGTACGATGCTCAAGGCGAACGAGATTTTGACCGCAAAACAATTCGTGTGGAAGATCCTGAGCTGCTGCGCGCTCCCCGCCGGCTGCAGAACCATCTGGATGAGGAATTAGTAAAGTTCAAAATGGAGGTTGAGTCTGGTAGCTATATACGTCCGGAGAAACTTACCTTAGATCAGTTTTATGAGATTTGGAATAATAAATTTGTAGAACCTAAGCTCGCAGAAAAAACAAAAATCAGTTATAGATTCCATTGTGAAGCTAGGATTCTTCCTTACTTCAAAGGGAAGCATATGGATAAGATTAAGACACTTCACATACTTGATTATCTTGATTATCTCAAGACACCAGAAGCAATCATTAAGGATGGAGAAATACCTGGTTCTGCAACAATCGTATACAACTACAGAGTACTTCGCAGCATATTCTCTAAAGCTGTTGAGTGGGGCGTATTGAAGGACAACCCCATGATCGGAGTTAAGAAACCTCCTGAGGATGATGTTAAAGAAATGGAGGTATATGACGAAAAGGAAATACAGTACCTATTCGATGCTTTAGAAGATGAACCTATCCATATTAGAATTCAAATAATTTTAGCCGTGACTACTGGAATGAGGCGTTCTGAAATAGCTGGCCTCGATTGGAGGAATATTGATCTTGTAAACGGAACGATTAATATAAAACAAACCGTAACTATGTACAAAGATGGAGCGCCAGTTATTAAGGGACCGAAGAATAAAAACTCGAGACGAGTAATCGCTATTCCCGCTTCTGTTATTGATGAATTAAAGGCATACAGATTAGAGTGGGCTAAAATGAAGCTGCAGTTAGGTGATAAATGGATTGCGAAGGATTGGGAGTTCTTGTTCTGCAGGACTACTGGTTTTCCTTCGGATCCAGAGCGCCTCACTAAACGCTGGATAATGTTTCACCGAAAGCATAACCTTAAGGCCATTCGCCTTCACGATCTTCGGCATACCTCAATCTCTTGGATGATTTATAAAAAAATACATTCCAGCGCAATTGCTAAACGCGCAGGACATACTAGGGCCTGTACGCAAACCTATTTGAGCCATAAACGAATCGAAAGCAGGGTCAAAAAAGCCTTAAACATATTCGCAGTTTTTTCATAGCGAGTAGCCAGGCGTCGATAGTTTTTGACTTTATTGAAAAAGCATTCGATTAAGTGTCGTTCTTTATACGTTTCAGAATCTAACGGGCGTTTTACCCGACGATTGCGCTTACTTGGAATAACCGCAGCGATCGCCCGGCTTTGCAAAAGTTCCAGAATGGCATTGGTGTCGTAGGCGCGATCAGCTAACACTTCGCCCGGGCAGAAATCCAGTTCATGAAGCAGACGATAGCCAGTGACGGAATCGTGGTCTTGCCCCGGTGTCAGCTCGAAGCGCAAGGGATAGCCCAGCGCATCCACCATCGCATGAATTTTGGTGGTTAATCCTCCGCGCGAACGACCGATGGCTTGTCGGTCCTGCCCCCTTTTGCGCCCGCTCCATGTTGATGGACGCGGACGATAGTGGCATCGATCATGACCTGATCCCAATCCGGTTCGATGGAGACATGCTTCAGGATTTCTTCCCAAATGTTTGCTTTTTGAAGCCGCCAGAAAAAGCTGTAGGCAGAAGACCATGGACCATAGTAACTCGGTAAATCTCGCCACGGCGCTCCCGTTCGGGCTACCCAAAGGACTGCATTGAGCATCTGACGCCGATCTTTAGGGGGACGGCCTCCTTGCTTTTTTCTAGCCGGGGGCAAGAGGGGTTCAAGGATATTCCATTCTTCATCTGTTAACTCGTATCTTCTTCTCATGTTCCTTATTTTACTAGATTTCTACCGTTTGTATAGTTTGCGTACACGCTCTAATACAAAAATGCTTGAGATTTACGGCCATATTTTTGAATCAGTGGACAAGGCTGCTGCCGATGTATTTGACGACATGGTTAGGCCCACAAAACGCAAAGCATAACTGGGTGCTATATTGGGTGCTAACTGGGTGCCAAATTCGCAAAAACGACCAAAAAACAGCACTACCTCCCCTCTCCCTTAATCAATAAAAGCCCAATGTACCAAGGGTTTCAATATTCAAAAGAAGTTCAATTTTTCTCATTCTACTCCTCTCCCATGAAAGGGGCTCTCGAAAGAGGGCCCCGAATTTTTTTGGTTAAAGCCTTTGTCCAGCAAGGTTTTCCACTTATTTCACCCAAGCTATCCTCACTGAGTTCTCGGACTTGTTGACATTTTGTTGACTGCACAACAATTGGAATAATATGTATGCGACAAACCTCTCCGGCAGCAAGCCCTGCAACAAAAAAAGCACCGCTTCCAACAGCAATGCTCTTCGCTTACTTGGAATATAACCGGGACTGCGGAATCACTTCCTTTGTCTGGCCGTAGCTTGACCATAACAACTGCACTACAGCCTCGGGATCACCATTATTGAAGTATTCCAATTTGACATAATGGTATTTCCCGGCTTCCATTGGCATGCTGTCCGGTAAAAATCCCTTTCCCCCGCATAGCGTACAGATGATCCAGCAGCGACCTGGCCTGACTGGATATATCCGGATTGGCCGGTTCCTTGATTAGATTCCGGTTCTCGTGCTGCCACGCCTTATCGGTGACGAATCTTGAAGCAGAGTACACCAGCTTTCGAAGCTTCCTATTATCCAACTCTTTCACCCTTTTTTTGATAGTGTATGTAGACAAAGTTCCCTGTGACCCGGCTTTTGCGCATAAAAAAAGAACCTATCCATCACCCGTTCACGGCAGTTGGATAAGCTCCTGCATCAACTAACATCCTATTAGATTTCTATGTCATGCAATCTCAAACTTGCTGCGATTTCAGACTCTTCAATTCCTGTCTCTTGGCTGCCAGTTCAGAAAAAGTCTCAAAGGTTCGATGCGCCAATTCGGGGAGTTCTTCCAGATGCAGCGGCAAGCCTTCCGCCAGATCGTGAAGCTGGTTCTGCAAGCTGATGGCCGCACTGTTCAATTCTTTAATTTCTTCTTTCAGCTTAACGATTGGCTCCATACGTTTCTCCTCCTAATTTGAGCCGTCTTAGCTTGCTCAGCCCATTTTTGTTATATATGATACTTATATCATTTTAATAATAATTTTAATGTAATAAATGTTACAACACTCTTCTAAACTAACTATTTTCTTTTACCATCACATAATACTTTTCCCCTAAACTTATCTCATCTGAATCAAAAAAAAGAATATGGATATTTTTAGTCGAAACTATGTGGATTTTTACATATAAATTCCTTGCGGAATACTAGAATATACATATGAAGTAACCAGATCAATTTCCAGGTGCCGGAGTGTTTTTTATTTGTTATAGAGGAAAAAGAATAATCGGGCCCTTGAATGAAGCTGAAGCCCATAAAGAGTGGTTTATTCTCTCGGCTAGCGTAAGAGAGCTGTATATCATCGAAACAGATGAATCCGGCAAAGTGAAAAGACAGATCGGGCCAAGCAAGAGGAAACGAAAGTATCGCCGTTGAACATAGGAGAGACTTGTCTTATTATTATGACAAACCTTGCTCAGGGGTGCTGAAGATGTGCGGACGCTATACGATAACGGTAACAATGGATGAGCTTATGCTGCAATATTACACCCAGGACGTGACGATCGTGAATTACGCTCCAAAATATAATGCCGCGCCTATGCAGTATATCCCTGCCGTAATCGGCAGCGGCGCCGGTAACCGCATCGGACAGCTGCGCTGGGGCCTTGTTCCTTCCTGGGCGAAGGACGACAAGTCCGGTGGCAAAATGATCAATATCCGGGCCGAGACGCTGACGGACAAACCTTCGTTCAGACGGCTTCTGTCCTCGCGGCGCTGTGTAATTCCGGCAGACGGATTCTATGAATGGCGCAATCGCGGGGGGAGCAAGCAGCCGATGCGGATTCTGATGCGTGACGGCGGTATTTTTTCGCTGGCTGGAATTTATGATATTTGGGTAGATACGGATGGAAAAAAGCTCGCCACCTGCGCCATCATCACCACGGAACCGAATGATCTGACAGCGGAGATCCATAACCGGATGCCGGTAATTCTCCGTCCGGAAGACGTCGGTCTGTGGCTGGAGCGGAGCATTCATGATATAGACATCCTTGCCAAATTACTGAAGCCGTTCGGTGCCGAGAAAATGAAAGCTTATCCCGTCTCAACGAAGGTCGGCAACGTGCGTAATGATTCAAAGGATTTGATAGATGAAGCTTAAGCTTCAGCAGAGCCGAAGTATTCCTCGATCCGGTTAAAGGTTGCTTGCAGGTCTTTGCTTCCGTCCACTTTAAATATATGAAGATTTAAATCTTGGGCCTCTTTTTTTACAAAATCAGCAAATCTTGCATCCCTGTGCATCCAATTATCAAAAGCCGCCGCCGGGTCATCCGTGGAGTTAAGTATATCCTGTATCCAGATTCGCTGGCTGTAATGATGACGCTGGAACGGTTCGGTAGGGATCATAACTCATCCTCGAAATTTTATGCATAGCAGGCTGGTTCCGGGCGGTTATGTTCTTCAAGTGATTTTCCAGATGCTCATCACAAGCATATAGATCCAGCCCATGCTTCTCCGCATACCTTTTGGCTATTGTACTTTTTCCGGCACAGGTCGATCCGCCGATCCAGTAAATCGTCTGATCCAAAATAACGATCTCCCCCTGGTATAATATGTCTTTTTCAAGCTACCCCAATTTAACCTTGCGCGTCAATTCTGCTAAACTGAAAGTAGCACCAACATTAGCGCCAAGGAGGTTATGAATATGAAAAAACCCATCTACACCAGATGGTGGTTCTGGGTACTTATCGTCATCATTGCCTTGGGGATCATCAAAGTGGTTGACAACGGGAAGCAGACAACTCAGACGGCCTTGCACTCGGCGTCGCCCATGTCAGCCGGTTCGCAGGAACCTTCACCGGAAGCTGCGGTCACTCCTTCTACGGCTCCGGAACCCAGCGTTTCGGCCGAAAATTCCGCAACGCCGAGCGAATCGCCAGCGTCAGCATCGCCTGCTATGAATACTCCGGCAGCGACCGCTCAGCCATCTGCTGCGCCAAGTCAACCGATTTCTGCGGACCAAGTACCTCTGCCGAAACAGGAAGTGCTGGCGTATACGCGGCAGTTGAAGGGCTTTCCATTTATAAGGGACGTTGGCATCGGAACGGATAATATTGAGATTCACTTCTTTAACAGCTTCGCGGAATACAAAAAGGCCAATCCAAGCGAAAAGCTTACCTCATCCGACTACACGAACGTGTTCAGCTCTGTTGACGCTGTTAATGCTATTTTAATGGAAGAATCGACGCGGCTGTTCCATCAATATCCGGGCATGGCTTCTATCGACATCACTCTGCCGTATCAAGGGAAGACCTATTCGGTCTCGCTGACCAAAGGTTCGATTGAGAAATTTTATAATGCCGATCTGGATAGTATCAAGAGCGAGCAGCAGTGGAGAGACCAGATCAGCGGTCCCTTTTTCACGAAAGACTACCGCGATCAATTCGCGAAACGGTTCGTGAAGGTGACTTAAAATGAAAAAAACTCCGCCAGTAGGCGGAGCCAAAGATCTATAAAAAGGGGGTTCTTGTGTATACATTAACCCCTGCGGCCAAACTGAAACAACTTATTCAGAGACTGGACGTTATCCGATTTGTTCACTAGCAGCCGATGCCCATTTCATCAGCTGCTCTTTCACCTTCACGACTTCCCCAATGATAATCATCGCCGGATTGCCGATCCGGAACGCGGATGCCAGCTGTTCGATATTGTCCAGCGTTCCTGTGATCGTCCGCTGCCGGCTTGTCGTTCCGTTCTCGATCAGCGCCACCGGCGTCGAGCTTTCCTTGCCATGGCGCAGAAGCTCCTCCCGGATTTGTCCAAGCCGGCCGACACCCATATAAACGGCTATCGTATCCACGCTGCGGGCAAGATGCTTCCAGTCCACAGGCGCCTTATGATCCCCGCAGCGGCTGCCGGTCACAACGGCAAAGGAAGCGGCGACGCCGCGGTGCGTAAGCGGAATGCCTGCGGCAGCCGCAGCGCCGACTGCGGAAGTAACGCCCGGCACCACTTCCCAGGCGATTCCGGCTTCGGCAGCGGCCAACGCCTCTTCCCCGCCCCTGCCGAAGACGAACGGATCGCCTCCCTTCAACCTGACGACCTTGTGGCCTTGACGGGCATGGTGAATCATCACATGCTCAATTTGCTCCTGGGACATGGAGTGCTGCCCCGGCGCTTTGCCGCAGTAAATGAGACGCGCACCCTGCCTCGCATAGTCCAGCAGTTCCTCCGACACAAGTCTGTCATACAGCACGACATCAGCTTCCCGGATGCGGCGCACCGCCTTTACTGTGATCAATTCCGGGTCTCCCGGCCCCGCTCCGACAATGGAGATGCTTCCGGTCTTCATACGCTTTTCTCCCTCCCTAACCGAGTTGGAATAATCCTCCAGCTTAGACCGTCAGATAAACGGCTCCTGTGGCCGGGTCTACCTCAACCTCAAAGGTGGGGACGCATCCCGTGTCCGGCTCCTCAACCTTGCCGGTATGAAGATCGATGCGCCAGTCATGCAGCGGACAGTGAACCTTGCTGCCGCAGACCATCCCTTCCGACAGCGTGCCGCCTTTATGCGGGCATTTATTCTCTACTGCCAGCACCTCTCCATCCGACAGGCGGAACAAGGCGATTTCCAGGCCATTTACTTTTAGTGTCCGCGAACCCTTGTGGTCAATATCCGCTACGTTGCCGATATGCATTTTGGTCATCGTCATATCCGTTAGCCCTCCTGTTATGCCGTCTCAATTGGAGAGATCGGCTCGAAATTTTTGCGGAGCTCCCTTTCCGCCACGATTTGCTTCCACGGGTCAGTGGTCACGCTGAGCGCCGTCTGGATTCTTTGCCCCAGCGCCAACCTGTCTTCTCGGTTATCAAGCGCCGCCTTGATACTGTCAAGTCCAACCCGCTCCACCCAATTGGAGGTTCGCTCGTTCCAGCTGGCATTTTCGCGATAGTATTGAAGGAACGCGCTCGCCCATTCGACAACCTCGTCCTCCGTCTTCACGACGCACAGCAGATCCGTTGCCCGAACATGCACGCCGCCGTTGCCGCCGACATGAAGCTCCCAGCCGCCATCAATTGCGACAACGCCGAAATCCTTGATCGTTGCTTCCGCACAGTTGCGGGGACAACCGGACACGGCAAGCTTAACCTTGGCCGGTGTATTCAGCCGCTCGAACTCTTTCTCCAGCCGGATGCCCATGGCGATAGAATCCTGGGTGCCGAACCGGCAGAACGTTGATCCGACGCAGGTCTTGACCGTGCGCAGCGTTTTGCCGTAGGCATGGCCTGAAGGCATGTCGAGCTCTTCCCAAATTTTTGGAAGATCTTCTTTCTTGACGCCTAGAAGATCCAGCCTTTGTCCCCCAGTAAACTTCACCATCGGAACGTCGAACTTCTCGGCGACCTCGGCAATCTTTTTCAGCTCGCCCGGGGAAGTTACGCCGCCGTATATCCGGGGAACGACGGAAAAGGTGCCGTCCTTCTGAATATTGGCGTGATAGCGTTCGTTCGTAATCCGTGATTCTTTCTCGTCCACATATTCTTCCGGCCACAGCATACCGAGATAATAGTTCAGGGAAGGGCGGCATTTCGAACAGCCTTCCTCAGTGCTCCATTCCAGCACATTCATAACTTCCTTGACCGTCTTGAGCTCCATTCGTTTGATCTCGGCTACGATTTCGTCGCGCCCAAGCGTCGTACAGCCGCAGATGCCTTCCTTGACCTTGACCGCCGCATCGCCCGCATACAGCTCCAGCAGTCCTTCCACCAGCGGCTTGCAGCCTCCGCACGATGCCGACGCTTTGGTGCATGCCTTAATTTGCCCTACGCTTGTGCAGCCGCCGACAGTAATGGCTTCCGCAATCGCCCCCTTGGACACGCCGTTGCAGCCGCAGATGATTTCATCATCCGCCATCGCCTCCAGCCGGGCGGACGGAGAAGCTTTCAGTGCGTCGTCCGGGAGCCCGAGCAGCAGAGATCTTTCTTTGCCCTGGATCGATTCGCCGCTCTTGATCAGGGAAAAGAGCTGCGCGCCGTCGGCCGTGTCGCCGAACAGCACCGCGCCGATCAGCTTGTCCTCGCTGATAACTAGTTTCTTATAGACTCCGCCGATCTCATCCTGGTAGCGAAGCGCACGCGACCCGGCAGGTTCATCATACTGTCCTGCGGAGAAGACATCCACGCCTGACACTTTCAGCTTCGTGGAGGTTACAGAGCCTTCGTAGCCCTGCCCCTGGACGTCCGCCAGCCGTTTGGCGAGAACAGCCCCCTGCTCATACAGCGGGGCGACAAGACCGTAAGCGATCCCCCGATGCTCCGCGCATTCCCCGATGGCGTAGACACCCGGAATATTAGTTTCCATATAATCATTAACGACGATGCCGCGACCTACGGCAATGCCGCTTTTTTGCGCAAGCGCGGTATTTGGCCGGATTCCGACCGCCATCACGATCAAATCGGCTTCTGCTGAACTGCCGTCGGCGAAGAGCAGGCTTTTGACCCGCTTTTTGCCAAGAATGGCCTCCGACTGCTTACTTAGCAGAAATTTCATGCCTTGAGCTTCCAGCTCTCTTTGCAGCATAACCGCCGCTTCCTGGTCAAGCTGTCTTTCCATGATATAGTGATGGATGTGCACGACGGATACTTCCATCCCCAGATGCAGCAATCCGCGTGCCGCTTCCAGTCCAAGCAGTCCCCCGCCGATGACAAGAGCTTTTTTATACGTTTTGGAGGTTTCCATCATGATCTGGCAGTCCTTGATATCGCGGAAAGCGATAACGCCTTCTTTATCCGCGCCCGGAAGAGGAAGCATGAACGGATCGGAGCCGGTGGCCAGGATCAGTTCATCATACACAGTCTCAACCCCGAGGTCGGAACGCACCTTATTATTCACGGTATCGATACTCTCGATCTTGTGGCCTGTATATAAGGTAATATTATGGCTGCGGTACCACTCATAATCGTTAATTACGATTTCGGACAGATCAGTTCCCCCAGCAAGAACGGAGGAAAGCATAATCCGGTTGTAGTTCGGATGCGGCTCGGCGCCGAAAATCGTAATTTCATACGCATCGGGAGCCAGTTTCAGCAGATGTTCAATTGCGCGTACACCTGCCATGCCATTGCCTACGAGCACCAGTTTTTTACGGGATAATGTCAATTTATCTCTCTCCTCTCGATGGAAAACACAGGAAACACAAAAAGCCCGCTTCACGCCGGCACAAGAGAAAGCATCCCTCAAACCAAACATGCAAGCAGGCGCCATTGCCGCTTTTTCTTAGATACGTCTTTGTATCCTGAAAGATTGATTTTGTTAAACTGACTATACAACACGATATAGTAAACGTCAATAAATTTGACATATAAAATTTTAATTATTTAAAATATCGACATCAACCCTCATTTTGTGTTATATAAAATAACATGAGACAGTTTGAAACTCATGATTAGAAGTGCGCAGTTAGTACATCTTATTGCAAAAAAAGGAGCGTCCGACTATGCATTCCCTGTTGGTTGTATATAGCAGGCTGAACGGAAACTCTCCGGACAAGACCGCTGCCGGGTCCAGGCCGGAACTCCTTCTCAGATCCTGCGGCTATATCGTTGAAGTCGCCGCTTCCCGGGAAGAAGCCGTCTCGCTGATTGCCGATGTTGACGCCTCCATACTGTGTCTGCCGATTACGGAGTTCAAAAACTGGGCGGATCTGCTGATGTCGTGCAAGACCGCTCCTATTATATGGTGGTGTACAGAAGAGACCGCCACCCTCTCCGTAGCCGCGTGCGAGGACAACTTTATTGCGGATGGCGTCTTGTCTCCGTCCATGCAGCCTCACGAGATACACTGGGGCCTTCATTTCGGAGCCAAACAATGCTTTGAACGGAAGCAGTGGATGAAAGAAAAGGAGCAGCTACTCTCCCGTCTTGAAGAAAGAAAATGGATAGAGATGGCCAAGGGCATCCTCTCCAAAGCCAAAAATATTTCCGAATCCGAAGCATACGATCTTCTGCGCAAACAAGCGATGAACGAACGTAAACGGATGGTCGATGTCGCGACATCGATCGTTAAGGTATACCGAATGCTTCAGGATCAAATCTAAGGGGGTACCGCTCATGATTAACATACTTAAAGAAGTCGCCAGAGGCAAAAGGGGCGCCCGCGATCTAAATTATGAAGAAGCTGCCGCTTCCGCAGAAGCGATTCTTAGCCAGACCGCCACACCGGCCCAAATTGGCGCATTCCTGATCGCCGAGCGGATCAAGCTTGAAAGTCTAGAGGAGCTGGAGGCATTTGTATCCGTCTGCCGCAGTTACGCCCTGCGTGAACCCCTGCACGAAGGTATAGACTGCGCCGGTCCTTATGACGGCCGTCTTCGCTCTTTTGCCGCGACCTTTCCTACAGCCTTTTTGCTTGCCGCCGCAGGACTGCCGGTAACACTGCACAGCTCTGCTTCGCTTCCTCCGAAATGGGGAATTACGCTGCAGGATATTATTATGGAAGCGGATATTCCCGCTCCCTCACTTTCCCGTACAAGCTCTATTCATGCCGCCAGCCGCAGCGGTGTCTTGTATGTAAGCTCAGAGGAATGGTGCCCGCCGCTCGGGCGTATCCGGGGGATCCGCGAGGAAATCGGCATGCGGACCATTTTGAATACGGTGGAGAAGCTGGTTGACTACTCCTGTTCCCCCTTCATCGTGTTCGGAATTTATCATAACACGGTCTTTGACCGTCTCTCGAGACTTCTGATCAAGCTTGGCTACCGCAAAGCCCTGATCGTTCAAGGGCCCGAAGGGTCGGAAGATCTGTATATCGACCGTCCTACCCGGGTATACACGGTAGAGAACGGCGATTCGGGTCTCGATATTATAGACCCCGAGGCACTGGGGCTGGACACTCCCGTTCCGGAACTCGACTGGGATGCCCGTCTTCAGTTAGAGACGGCGGAAGCTGTACTCCGGGGGGGCGGTCATCTCGCTTTCTACAATCAAGTTATGTTAAACGGCGCCGTTCGATTGCATTTGGCTGGCCGCGTCGGTTCCATTGAGGAAGGAGTCTATACCTGCAAGGAGCTTCTGGACAGCGGCAAGGCTTGGGAGGCATACAGCGTCTGGAAGAACGCGCTGCTCAGTGAACCTCCTGTGACACATCCGGTATAACAAGAAGAACCGGCTGCGCTGTCTTTTTGCAGAGCTTGTGTTTCCGAAGTCAGCGATTGATTAATGCCATCAAGCAGCGTCAAAGCGCCTTCTACCGAACGGTAAGAGGCGCTTTGTTTATCCCCGAGCTTATACCGCCGTTTCAAAAGTAATCCGGTTCTTGCCGCTTCGCTTGGATATATAGTACGCGTCGTCCGCCAAACGCAATATTTCGCTTGTATCCTGGTTCTCAGGACTCCAGACGGCGGCGCCAATGCTGCAGCCGACATGCACGAATTCCCCGTCGATCAGGAAGGGCTGGTTGATCTTGTCAATGATCCGTTTGGCTACGATCTCGGCTTCCTGCATCGGCTTTGCGGCCGACGTATGCAGGATAACCACGAACTCATCCCCTCCTATGCGCGTGATCATCTCATTTTCCCTGGTCGATTCCAGCAGACGGAAGGATACCTCTTGCAGCAGCTTGTCGCCTGTTTTATGTCCCAGCGTCTCGTTCACCTTCTTGAATCCGTCCAAACCGAGATACAAGAAGCTTAATGTCGAGCGATTCCGCTTGGCTTTGTTTACGGCATGAGCCAAATAATCGTCAAGAGCTGTTCGATTAGGCAGTCCCGTGAGCGGATCATGCCTCGTCATATCAGACATATAGAACGGCTCCGGTTCCGGCCGGGTGAGTTTATTCACAAGATTGCGCAGCGATCTAGAGAGCATGGACAGATCTTTAATCCGCTTAAACTCGGGAATCTCCGCCTTGCCGCCCGAACTGAGCAGATCGGCGCTCTCACTGATCCGCTGAAGCGGACGGATCATCCATCCGGCGCATAACCATCCTGCAATACCGAACAGCACGGCAATAGCCATCCCCGACAGAACGAAATTATTTTGCAGCTTGCGCACGGGGGCTAAAGCGATATCCGCCGGCTGACGAATAATCACGGACCAACCGAGACCGGGATAGTCCATTTCGCCGTCTCCATAAGCGTAACCGGTTAAAAACGATTGGCTTCCCTTGTACTTTTCAATGAGCCAGGAGCTTCTGCCCTGACGCGCCAGCGCTGAGTCCGTCATCTGCTTGCCAACCTGGTTGCTTGGTCCAAGCAGAATTTTATGGTTATGATTGCTGACGACATAGACCTCGGCACCCTCCACCCGTTCTTTTAGAGGCGCCAAAATAGAGGATTCAGCCTGACGGGCCCATTCCCAGCTCAGATAAGCTGCCAATACGCCTAAGGTCCGTCCGCTTTTGTCCTTTACAGGGACGCCGATATCCACAAATTGAAGCCGCTCTCCGCTTGGATTGGGCAGAATTTCGGTCAATAGCGAGTCATCATGCACATCGCCGATATAGGGAGCCTGGAGCCCATTTTGAAAAACGGGTTGCTCCTTCATGCTTCTGCCTTCCATAATATTGCCGGTTGCCGCAAGAACGCTGCCTTTTATATCCGCATAACCGATCCAGGTAAATACAGGCAGACTTTCTTTCAGCTGATTCAGAAGCCCCGCAATCTCCTCCTTATTCACTGGCTCCTGAAAAGCGCCAAGCGTGCCAAGCATCTCTATTTCCCCGGCCCGCGCCCACATGAAGTGATCCAGATTATACGACATCTGATATGCCGCTTCTGCCAGTGATTTTCCAGTGGTAACTTCTGCGGTCTTGGAGGTTTCGTTGCCAATCAAATAACTGAGCAGTACGGTCAATAAAATAATAACGGCTGCAAACGCGCCCGCGAATAGGGTCCGCAAATTTATAGACACCCCGTTCTCCCCTCCCTTTTCCCTATGTAACGTTCCAGAAGACTTTGTTGTAATATGACAACAGCATTTTGGCATATTTTTCGTTTTAATTCTTATATCGGAAAACAGAGGGGTTTTCTGAAGCTGCGGTACATATAAAATCGGCAATCGAAACGCGTTTTCTGCAACGCTTACTTTTACGAAGCAGTATTCGCCTTTTTTTGTTGCTCTCTCCAATATTTTTGCAAAATAATGTTTAAGGAAGATTGTCCTAGACGCAGCATTTCGTTATAATAGCAAATAAACGGGCGGAGGGAAATTATGGGCGCTGCCAGTAGAAAAGAACCATTCCGTTATGTTATGAATCAACCGATTGATTGCTGGCTGGAACTGCCGGCAGGCAGCACGGGTCTGGGTGCCGGAAAGCAGACCGAGGGTGTGCTGCTCGATCTCAGCCGTTCGGGCTGCAAGGTTCGCAGTTCATTAAACGTCCGGTTCACTTCCAAGGACACCAAAATCATCATTCATTTTAAGTTGAACGAGAACATGCTTCGGTTTACGGGAAGCGTCCGATGGGGCTGGATGTATGGCCTTGGCGAATACCAGTACGGAGTCAGACTCGACTTGACCCCGGAAGAGGAAGAAATTCTGACGAGCGAGCTTGATCTCTGGACAATGACATCGAGCCAAGAAGACAGCTAGGAGAAGACGGGACAACCCGTCTTTTTTTGCTTCTATACGGACGGCGCGGTATCTCCCGCAGAATTGTCGCTCTACTCCAGCCGTCAGCCAATTCCCGCTCTCTTTGTCCCCTCTTCTTTTTCCGTTATAATAGCTTTAATATACTTGAAAAATTGGGAGGAAGGTTGAAATTATGGATTCCGTCGTTTCCACCCGCTGGCTGCTGGCCCGGCTGTATGAACCCGAGCTGGTCATTGCGGATTGCCGCTTTCTGCTGTCCGATCCCGAAGCGGGACGCAGCGCCTACCTGAAAGATCATATACCAGGGGCCGTTTATTTGCATTTGGAGGAGCAGTTATCCGCCCCTGTCGGCCCGCATGGCGGCCGTCACCCCCTGCCGGAACCCGCTCTAATTGCAGCTGTACTGGGCCAAGCGGGTATTAGCCGTGACAGCATCGTCGTCGCTTACGATGACCAAGGAGGCGCATTCGCTTCCAGACTGTGGTGGATGCTGCGCTATTTAGGTCACGATAAAGTTTTTGTTATGGATGAAGGTTATTCGGCGTGGAAGGCGGCGGATTTTCCGGTAAGCGATAGTAAGCCTGTCCGAATCCCAACCGCGTACGAACCGGAGGTCCACCCGGAAATGCTGGCAAGCGCCCAGGAAGTCGCGCAGTATTCGCAGGCTGGCGGCTCCGCCGCTGCGCTGCTGATCGACTCGCGTGAGCCGCGCCGCTATGTCGGCCTTGAAGAACCGATCGACGCTAAGGCTGGGCATATCCCAGGTGCGGTCAACCGGTTCTGGAAAGATGTCCTTGACGACCAGGGCCGATGGAAAGACGCCGCCGCGCTGAAGGAGCAGTTTGCCGGCATCGATCCAAGCCGCGAGACAATCGTCTACTGCGGCTCCGGCGTCACTGCCTGCCCGAACGTGCTCGCGCTTCATCGAGCCGGGTATGACAAGGTGCGGCTGTATGCGGGGAGCTGGAGCGACTGGATTAGCTACGAGGGGAATCCGATTGCGACGGGAGAGGAGTAAATGTGAAGAGCCCGCGTTAGACGCGGGCTTGAGGGCCGTGGCAGGCTGTCGAGAGGCAGGCTGTCGCGGCCTTTTTTGACATACTTTTACGGATAGTCGGTAATTAAGAGCACGGAGAATAGCTGGTTTGGGATTTATGTGCAAGTCCAAAGTAAGCCAGGAGAGCCAGTAAGCTGGTCGACAAGATAATGACTCCCATTGGGACTGCTGTATATTCACCGGCAATACCAACTAACGGAGAGGTAAATGCCCCCAGCAGAAACGGCAGCAATCCGAGAAGCGCGGATGCGCTCCCTGCCCTCTGACTTTGTGACTCCATGGCTAAAGAGAAGGAGGCTGTTGAAGTTGTTCCGATAGATGCGACAAAAAAGAACAGCGGAATAACTAATGCCAGTAATGGGCCGTTCAGGAGAATCACAAGTAAGGCCGCAAGACTGGATGCGCCGGATAACAGCAATCCAAAACGCAGGAATCGCCGCTCCGAAATCACATGGTTAAAGCGTCCAACGACTTGAGAACCGAGAATTAAACTTATCCCATTCGATCCGAATAAAATGGCAAACAGTTGGGGAGAGGCGCCATAAATATTCTGGTAGATAAAAGGAGTTCCTGACACATAAGCGAAAACCCCTCCGATCATGATACCTTGTGCCAGCGCGTACCCGGCGAACTCACGATCTTTTAGCAAGGTCCGCATACCTATAATCAGCTCACCAAAGTTGCCTGAAATTCGATTCTGAGCGGGCAAGGTCTCTTTAAGATTCACGGTTGCAAGAATAACTAACACCAATCCAACAGTACCCAAAACCACAAAAACTCCCACCCATGTAGTAAAGGATATAACGCCGCTTCCTGCAATTGGTGCAATTAAGGGAAATAAATTATTCACTAACATAAGCAGTGAAAAAAACTTCGTGAGTTCCGGTCCGCTATAAACATCGCGGATGATCGCCCGAGAAATAACAATTCCTGCTGAGGCGGCAAAGCCTTGAACAAAGCGTGCTGCTATGAAATAGATGATATTAGGTGAGACCGCGCAGACAAATGAAGCGATTAAGTAGAGAATAAGTGAGATAATTATGGGCTTGCGTCTTCCATGAACGTCACTCAAAGGGCCCATAATCATTTGACCCAGACCTAATCCTATTAGGCAAGCAGTTAGACTAAGCTGCACCAGAGAAGCACGGGCGCCAAAATCAGCAGCGATTTCAGGAAATGACGGCAAATACATATCGATTGTAAGAGGACCCAGTGCCGAAAAAGCGCCTAACAGCAAAACAAGTCTAAGACGGTTATCATTTTTTGTTAAAGACATCGTTTGATTTTCTCCTGACTTATGCAAAAATATTTTCCAGGTATTTGGAGTCTATATAAGCTGAACTTAAGATTTTCACATCAGATATCAGTCGTAACTACGAGGAACGTTTGGACTTCCGGCCGCTGTTGTCTTCAGATTTCTCGATATAAACCGCTCTTCGCGGATGAAATCCGAAGACAAAGGCGATCACTATCGTTCCTACAATTCCAAACTTCCCCTTCGTTACTCCTTACCCTGATGCCATTTTTTAAAGTTCATCGTATATAGTTATTGAAATTGGCCCTGAGCAAAGTTTTTGCTTAGGGCCAATTCTGTGTTTTTTATATCAAGTCAATTATTAATTAACTTCGCGCAATCGATGTACTTGCCTTGACTCGATAAGATCCTCTATATTACGCCGGAATTGCTTATAGTGATCAGTCTCAATATGGAAGTTGATAGACTCTTCATCTTTCCAGATTTCATAAAACACAAAAACTGCATTATTTTCTATAGATTGATGAAGGACATACTTTATGCATCCCTCTTCCGATCTGGAAGGTGTTACTAATTTCACTAACTCTTGATGCAGAAGCTGCTCTTTCCCCGGTTTTGCTTGAAGGATGGCTGTAATAGAAATAGCGCTCATTTTCTTTCATCTCCCTTTTTAACAGCTTATCCGAGAAACTTCGTTAAAAAATTACAATGATTTTCTTAAAATTGTCTCCACATCATTTTTATTTAAAGGAACATAACTTCCAAGG
The DNA here is from genome assembly GCF_000993825.1 of Paenibacillus durus ATCC 35681. Classification (NCBI taxonomy): domain Bacteria; kingdom Bacillati; phylum Bacillota; class Bacilli; order Caryophanales; family Paenibacillaceae; genus Paenibacillus; species Paenibacillus durus. The sequence continues at coordinate 1,910,616 of NZ_CP011114.1, read as the reverse complement.
GTTTCGGCCACCATTGCTCTCTCAAGCATTATGCCGATTTCCTTATCATCGATTCCATAATCAGAAAGTTTCTCAGGCGCCCCTAGCAAGGTCCAGAATTCACGTAATTTTTGAATCGTCTCAGCCGCCACGTCAGAGTCATTTTTGCCTGCAGCATCAATTCCAAACACGCGAATCCCTAGTTGAGCCACTTTTTCCGGTCTCTTGGCAGCGACAAATTCCATCCAATTCGGGAACAAGATTGCTAATCCGCCGCCATGAGGAATGTCATGAACCGCTGAGACCGCATGCTCGATCGCATGGGTTGCCCAATCGGTTTCAACACCCATGGCTAAAATGCCATTTAAAGCAAGAGACGCATTGAGCATGATGACTTCGCGGTAATCGTAATTACCCAGATCATTAATTAACTTAGGCGCAACTTCCATTGTTGTCTGCAGGATGGATTCACCGAACCGTTCTTGCAGCGGGGCATTGGATGAAGAATGAAAGTATTGTTCGAAGACATGGGACATAATATCTACCATACCGTAGACCGTTTGGTTTTTGGGTACGGAAAAAGTGTTTTCCGGGTCCAGAACACTGAATTTAGGGAAAGTAAGATCGGAAACAAAAAAACGTTTATCCTTTTCCTCCCAATTCGTAATGACCGCACCGCTGTTCACTTCTGATCCTGTCGCGGAGATGGTCAGCACCGTGCCGAAAGGAACGGCTTTTGTCGCTGTTGCCTTATTCGTTACAATATCCCATACGTCGCCTTCGTAGTATACGCCTACAGAGATAGCTTTTGCACAATCAATTACGCTTCCGCCGCCAATAGCAAGGATAAAATCCAAATTATTTGCTTTGATAAGGTCAATTCCCTTTTTCACTGTTGTTAGTCGGGGATTGGGTTCCACTCCGCTCAGTTCCGTAATATAGACATCTGTAATTTCAGACAAGGCTTTAATCACTTGATCGTACAGCCCATTCTTTTTAATACTTCCGCCCCCATATAGAAGCAAAACACGCCGTCCAAAGGATGGAATTTCATTTTTAATTTCTTCGACTTGCCCGCGTCCAAAAAGGATTTTAGTAGGATTATTAAATTTAAAGGGATTCATATGGTACTCCTCCTTTTTATACTGCTTCGGCCGTGTTATTACAAAATGCTGTGGATAATTCCGCCCTCAACTCTTTGAGCCGCACCATTGATGGCTGATGCTTTATCGGATGCAAGAAATACAATGGTATCCGCTACTTCCTCGACTGTGGCATAACGCTGAATCAGAGAAGTAGGCTGGTCATTCTTAAAGTATTCTTTGATAAAGGTATCCAGGTCTTTTCCGTTCTCTTTAGCCAGGTCTGTAATGAAAGTGCCGAATCCTTCCGTCCACGTCGGTCCTGGAAGAACCGAGTTGACCGTTACTTTTGTTCCTTTGGCTACTTCCGCCAAACCTCTTGAAAGCGTAATGAGTGAAGTTTTAGATATACCATAAGGAATAAGTTCAGGATAGGGCTTGATTCCGGCTTCACTCGCAACGTTAATGATTCGTCCCGCATTGCGTTCAATCATCTTGGGCAGGAATGCTCTGGATAAACGAACTGCGCTCATCACATTAATTTGATAGTACTCCAGCCATTCCTCATCCGTCACATCAACAAAAGGCTTTACGGTAAAAACACCCGTATTATTGATTAAGACATCCAAATCTCCAATTTCGTTCACTTTATTGATCAAATTATCGCATTCCGCTTTACCGGAAACGTCTGCGGCAATTCCATAAACCGTTCCGAGTGCGGACAGTTCTTTAACCGTTGCTTTAACATTTTCTTCAGAGCGGCCGTTAATAATAACTTTGGCTCCTTCTTTCAAAAAACTGACAGCTGCTCCTTTACCAATTCCGGCCGTGGATCCTGTAATAAGGACTAATTTATCTTTCAAGTTTAATTCCATAAACATTCTCCTTTCGTGTCATTATGTACTCGTCAAGTCCATAACCATTCACGAACCGAAACTGAAGTACACCTTGCTTTTGATGTGCATTTGCTATTATAGTTCTGTCAGACACGAATGAAAATTAGGTACTTTTTTGTAATATAGGTACTTAAAAGTAATATAGGTACTGATAAGTACCTATTTTTTGAGCATAAAAACGCTGCTGCGCTGAAAGAGAAGTTTGCCGGCATCGATCCCGGCCGCGAAGTCATCGTCTAATGTGGATCAGGTGTCACAACCTGCCCGAATGTGTTGGCGCTAAACAAGGTCGAGTACAGGAATGTTACGCTGTACGCGGGAAGTTGGAGTGACGGGATTAGCTATGAGGAAAACCCGGTTACGACCGGGAGGAGTAAATGAGAAAAGCCCGCGTTTGAAGCGGGCTTAAGGGCTAAGGCAGGCTGACGCGGCTCTTTTTTGGGCTGTTTGCTCGGAACAAGAGCTTAAAGATATACAGAATCGGATGAGCAATACCAAGATTCAAGGAGCGTCGCTCAGGTTTAACGAAGAACGGCGAGGATTACAGCACTATCGATGCTCTTCCCTATTATTTTTTATCTATCACCACCATGACCGGCGGATTACTAATCCTGCGAACTAAGACGTAAAGGGTAATTAGCGCCACAATTCCAGCAATGATTATAACGCCTAGAGGCCCTATGATTAACAGTATTTCATAAACCAACTTAACAGAAGCCTTTACATACATCGTGCGCTGGGGTCCGACTTTGGCTTCATTAGCTAACCAGGTCAGTATAATTCCGGCTAGAATAGTAATCAGCAGCGTTAGTAAAGGTCTGATTCCAGCCTTGAGGACGTTGTATTCCTCTATCCGGTAAGTATGACTCCCCTGCATGTACGTGTATAATTTATCAATGAATTGCTGTTTAACTTGGGCATCTTCAATTACGATAAATTCACTGTCTTTTTTTCCATTAATTTTAGTGTATAAACGAATCCATCTTGTCTTCTTATTGGCCGCAATTCGGGTAATGGTAGAAATCGCAATCGTCTCATCGGAATGCAACAGCTCTTTAACCCCAGCATCTCCTGTGACGCCATTGATGATTTGCTTCGCCTTCTCCAATTTCACTTTCGCATAAATGGTATCGGGTGTCAGTACCACCGCTTCGTCTCCGGATGTAATGAATATATCCGATTCGCTCAAAGAATGAGTAGTCATGATCTTTTTCCTCCTAAAATAAAAACTATTGATTCAGCTGATTGTATTTGTCGATCAATATGCTGAGTTTATCATTGTAATTCTCGGGGGTTCCATCCTCATTTTTCCGGAAAAAGCTGCTGTTCAAATCAAACTCATCCACTGGTTCTTTATTATTTACACGTTCTATAATGTTAGTTGCCGCTACCTTTACTTCTTTGGCCGCATCAACATAACTCTCTAGCGCGTACTCTCTGAAACCTTCTGTCTTTATTCGCGCTTTGTCTGTCGCATATTTATCGATATTTTGAAGATCGGCGATCAGCACCTTGTATTTTTCTTTAAAGGGTTTCAGATCAAGTTTCAAGATATTGTCGGCATATATCTCCTGCTGCTCCATTACATCAGACAGAGCTTCCGCATCAAGCATAAAAGTCAAGATCGAATACCTGATTTGTTCATCGTTCTTAAGCAATTCCTTCAACTCGGCTTGCGTACGTTTCTGCCCTAAATCATTCATAGCGTCAAAAAACACATTCCCCGCTTTTTCATAAGCCTTATAAGCAGTTACGATTTGTGTATGCAGCTGCTTGCCTTTGGCAAATTTATCATCCACATACCCTTTTACATCGTAATAATCATAAGCTTCGCCCAGAACAGCCGTCAATTTCTTAATCGCAGGCTCCAGTTGAACTATGGCCGTATCAACCGCATCAAATGCAGGTTCCTTATCCGCATAATCAAAAGCCCGGTTCATTGTATCCTTATCGTTATCCGAAATAGAGAGCAGGGAGCCGCTAAAATGCTTTTCGATCTTAGGCTGATTCCCGTCTCCGAACTCTTCAAAGTAATCATTAAGCACATCTTGCATACGGCTGGTCATAAAATTATTAAGATCGACATAAGCGTTGTACTTTGCCATTTCCAGATTGAGCTTGTCGGTGTCAGTAAGATTCTCGGATTCATCAGATCCCGCTTCTTTAGCTGCCGCTGAAGCCGTTGCCCCATCCGTCTTCGTTCCCGTATCCGCCGCTTCTGATTTCGTCTCGGCCGCTCTCTGCGTTTGGAGAGAAGAACATGCCGATAACATTAGAAGAAAACCCAAAATCCCAGCCAGCAAACCAGATTTTTTCAAAATTTGCACAATAATTATCCTCCGCTAGTATTAATCGTTGCCGCAAATTGGCTAAAATGCCTTGCGTACATAAAAAGGGGCCATCCTTTCGTCATTATTGATGACCTAGAAGACAACCCCTAGATGCGCATCCTTGCTTAATTTTAGTTCTTGGAGATCAACACAATACGGGATACCTTATCATCGGACAACTTCACAGTCGTCTTACCGTCCTCGCTCATCCGGTACAAACGGCCGTTATCACTCGCATTTATATAGAAAATCCCAGCGATATCGTCTTCATATACGCACAAATCCCATTCCACGCCAACCATCTTGGTCAGCGTTAAGTTTGAATTGAGCACATACGCTCCGCTTTCGGCAAACAGCACGGTCGATCTTACTTTTCCACCATTCATTAAATTACGGACATATCCGACATTCGCTAAAGGAAGCTTCTTGGTGCTCGTTACTTTCCCATTGGCAATCGTGCTGACATAAGCCTTATCTTTACCATCCACATAAGCGAATTTGTTCGATCCCAGATTGACTATTTCATACACGCCGGTTTGATTCAAGGTTATGAATTTGCCGGTTCTATCCATGAGAATGCCTTTGCCTTTGGAATAGTCATAATCATCGTTAGAGTCAAGACGAATCCCTTTATTGAACAAATAATAATCTCCTGCCCATGAGCCGGACAATACCGAATTCGCGTCCAGAGGAGCTTTTGCATTAACAGCTCTGGCATTACCGCCGCCTGCTGGCAGCGTGTATAGCACCATACTGTTCAAAGAATACGTGGTTTCAGCAGGCTTAGTATCCACCATCAGGTAAAGCGTGTTATTGTATGTATGCGCAAAATAATCACCCGGAAAGGCTCCGCTGGCAATCCATTGAACAGTTCCGCTGCCGTCTGCCGCTTTGGAAGCCACCCAGGTGCGCCCATTCTTCAGCGCATTATAATAAACTCTGCCGCTCACTACCGTAAATCGAGGGAAGTTCGTATCCGCCATATCGGCAATCAAGGTACCGTCTGTAGATCTCTCGGCGTTGGCCGATGCGCGGTAAATTCCACCCTTGTCATCCATGTAATAAATAAGGTCGCCCTCTGTTATGTAATGAAGTATCCTTTTGTCTCCGCCAAAATTAGAAATTTTGGCTTTGTCATCTGTTAGTGACAAGCGAAGCAATGTCGTGGATGTGGCATCATACAAATAGTACAAATAATTGCCCGCAGGCTTCAGCTTCACTCCGTCGAAATTTTCGCGAATTTTCTGCGCGGGGCTTCCATCGGTTCGCACCCGGTACAGATCCCCGTTAGATACATAATACACATAAGCATCATCAGACGGAGCTGCTACTACTCCTTCAGCTTTTGCACGTCCCACTGTGACTTCGGTAAGTGCCAAAACGAAGACAAGCAGGGTAAAGAGGGTCTTTCTGGCAAATCCATAGCAGCTGTTCATTTCAAAACTCCTTGTCCTAATAAAATATATAAAAGCAATACTTTCTCTTTTATCGGCTTTATATTACAATTTTCCCATAATTCATTAGTCCCAAGTTTTACTTAATGAACTAGAATGGACTTTATGCAATCCTGCCGCTGACTTACAACCGCGATACTACAAGCCTAATCAGTTCATTTTAAGCGTCGTTATATGCCAGACGATCATTCATCCAGTTAGGAGGATTGAGTCAAAAGTCACGCCACGGGAGCGTTTACTTTTTTTCTTTAACAGGGATATGCATTTATGCGAACGTTCGGTTGAAATACACGCCTGGCTGATGAATGATAATGCTCCTTGAAATTGAGAGTCCGGAGTTATCACAATGGAAGTCTATGCCTTCTACAATTTTGAAACGATTAGTTGCAACAAAGGCTGCCGGCAAGATGCCGGCAGCCTTTGGGAGTTATTTATTCACAATGCAAACAACATTAAGCAGAGGCTTCGTTTATCTGCAATCGCTTGAATTGGGTCAGCAGAAAAATCCCGGTCAACACAACAACGACCCCTGACCAGAAAAACCACGCTTGAACGCCATACTTGTCTACGATTGGTCCAGCCAGCAGCAATCCGATCGGTGAGGCGAGCAGCATCACGCTGGTAACAAGCGAAATAACGCGGCCCAGCATCGCAGGCTCATACGCCCTCTGAATCATGGCCATATACGGCCCGTTAAAGAAAGGGGCAGCCGCTCCTATCAGAAACGACAATATGACAAAGACGAAAAAAGCCTCATTGCTGATTATTCCGCTAACCAAGCAGGTTAAGCCCATGATAATCAAGCTCCCGCAAATATACACAATATCGTTCCACTTCGAAGCCGCGACAGCCAGCAATAATCCGCCAAGGATCATACCGATGCTGAATACCGCTTCAATAAAGCTCGCGCTGTATCCTCCGCGTCCAAAATGTGACAGCGTCATAAAGGGAAAGAGTGTCGCAAGCGGCATGAACACCACGCTGAAAACCGCCGTAGCCATCGTAATGACGACAATTGCTCTAACCTTAATGAACGCTTGCCAGCCCAGCTTAAATTCGCTCATAAAATTAGGCGATTGCTGCGCTTCCGGCTTCGGTTGATTGATGCGGACGAACAACAGCATGAGGTTGGCAATTAATGCGCCTGCCACGTCCAAGAACAGCACGATGCCAAGGGAAGCAGCCGAATAGACAGCAATGCCGAGAGCCGGACCGATCACGTTAGAGAACGAAAAGACCATTTGATGCCAGCCCGCTACTCGCGTCAACTGCTCTTCGGGAGCGAGGAGCGGAATTACCGCCTGGAATGAGGGGGCATGGAAAGCGGTCGCGACAGAGCGCACCATTAATATTAGGTAGACAAGTCCCAAGCCGGGATCGCCCAGATAGAAATACAAACCTAAAATCAGGCTGAAAAACGCAATTGTGCTGTCTGCTGCGATCATCGTTTTCTTGCGGTTCCACCGGTCAAGCCATACGCCGATAAAAGGACCTAAAATCGCTTGCGGCATAAAACCGGCAAGTCCGGCTGTAGTTAATACCATTGCCGACTGCGTCGTTTCCGTCAAATGCCAGATGATTGAGAATTGAACCATAGAGCTAGTTAAAATGGAGAAGATCTGTCCGGTAAACAGGATCGCGAACGCTTTTTTCCAGTGAGCTAGCATAAAATACCATCCTTTGTTTTAGATAATGTATAAATGAAACACAAATAAAACCCATGCCATTTTTCAAAAAAAGGCCGAGCCTCGTGATCCACTCACTTATTACCTTAAACGCATGGAATGGGTACCCAAAAAAACACCTCCATACAAGCTACAGTCAGTTTAACAATGACGAAACAACTTTTCAATAGGAATGAAGCTGCCAGTCCCAACCTGAAATACGAAACGAACGAGGAAAGCGAGAGTTGCTTCACCGGAGAATCATTTTCCATTCCTCGAACCAGGCTGATCAAGTAAATATATGGCATTATCAAGGGTAAAATTATTCTTTTTACAAAAAAAAGTGAGAAATTTGCCTGTCCAGTTACGTCTTAATATATAAATCAATTCTGTTTGGAGGCACCCAATGAACGAACAAGTAAGCGATGAATACATCATCGGCGAGGTGCTGAAGGGAAAACGTGAAGTGTTTGCGGTACTGGTGGACAAATACAAGTCCGGATTATACGCTTTCCTGCTCCGAATGGGCGCGAGCGATCAGGATGCGCAGGATTTGGCGCAGGATACTTTTATTATGGCGTACCAGAAGCTTCACAATCTCAGCAGCAATTGCAGCTTTGTCGCATGGCTATATGCCATTGCCATCAATCGGTTCAGAGACCTGAAGAGGCGCAAAAGGTTCAGCTTTGGGGTCAACTCCCTGTTGTTGGAGAAAGATCAATCCCCCACCCCGGAAGAACAGTATATGCGTAAGGAGGAGAAACTTGAAATACATAAGAAGCTGGCCAAGCTGCCGGAACGGTACCGGATTGTACTTTTGCTGCGCTATACCAATGAATTAACCTATGAGGAAATCTCCGACATTACGGGAATGACGATGCATCAAGTCAAGAACCGCCTCTTCCGTGCCCGTCAAAAGCTGAAGAAACAATGGCCGCAAGCAAAGGAGGACTCCAATGAAAAAATGGGAATACAGCAAACCAGATGATATTGCTGAAGACGAACTGTTCCTCTGCCTAAGTTCAGAGCCAACCCGGCAGCTTCCCGATCATTTTACGGAACAGGTAATGGATCGCTTGTACCGGACCGAGATACTGCCCGCTTCCGGAACAAGAGTGAGCGTGCTTTCTGGAATGCGCCGTGCCAGAAGGGTGAGACTTGGTCTGCAATGGGGAGGCGCTGCGGCCGGAGCTGTAGCTTTGGTTCTTCTGATTACCTCCGCAGTCTCGGAGCCGTCTCTGACCCATTCGCCAATCAAGAAGCTGTTCGTGTCAAAACTGACCAATGAGCTACCCGCATACACCAACGAATGGCCGGATGTCGGACTGCAGGAAGCCCAAGAACTCGGTGTGGTTCAGCAGCCGAATATTCAGGTAAGCGATCACGGTTTTGTCTTTTCGTTGCAAACTGTTGTAGCCGATCCTACGCGAACGGTGCTAACCATACGGATTACCGACAGCGCGGGAAAACCGGCGGATGCAGCGATGAACAGGTTCGATTTCAATCAATTGCACATCAAGAATGAAGCCGGGGCCGATATCGGAGAACTCAGATCCACCATGCCAATCGACAACCCCGCTGTATCCGGGAAATCTGCCCAAAAGTATGTAATGTTGACTTACATTTTTCCTAATGAAAAGCCCGGTGACTCGATAGTCATTCAGGGAGATGTTCATGAGCTTGAGAACGGCGACGGTAAAGGGAAGGCCCTTTCCGGGGACTGGAGTTTCAGTTATAAAGCCGACATGACCAAAGCCCGGGATTTATCGGTAACCTCAAATTTAAATGAGTCATATACCACTCCTGAAGGACTAAATGTGGAGATGGAACAGCTTGTTCGTACCCCCGCCGGAGTCCAACTGAAATTTAGCACATCGCTCACCGCTGAAGCGGCAGCCCGTACGCCGGAGAACCTCAGAAATCTTCTTGGCGTGATGTTCCACTTCGAGGATGAGAACAAACACGAACTTTCCAGAATCAACAGTTCCAACGACGATGGAGGGCGCATCGACACAACCATAAGCTACTCCATGGAAGAGGATGCTCAGGATGGAAAACAGCACTGGACCTATTATTTCTACTTCCTCCCCTATGACAGCATGAAGGTACGCTTTATACTGGATGGTTACTATATACCCGTGGAATCCAATGACTCCATTACTTTCCGGCCGAAGGAAATCAAACGACAGCCCGCTATTTTTAATAATCAAGGCGACAGCCTGAAGATACATGACATGGAGATTAAGGAAATTCCTGATGAACCGGGTATGTCTGGTTGGATGACGGTCAGCGGAAAATTTGCCAACAAGTTCAATAGCGATCATTGGGTCGCCCGTGACGGAGATGGCAAGGAGTACAATGTTATTTTTAGAGGAGCACTTACCGATGGTGTAACTGTTACGATTGACGGACCGAATGGGGGAACAAGTCCCAGCTATCTAATCGCTAAAGGAATGACAACATTTCCGGAGAAGCTTTCGCTCACTCGCACCATCACGGACAAGAGATACACCGATGTGGATTGGGGTTTTGAGCTGCCTATAATTGAACGGAATGAAGCCTTAAAATCCATTTCTATCCCGACATATGATCGGTCATCTTCCAAGATACGGAATTAGCTGATAATAAATGCAAACAGCCCGTGCCGTACGCGGGCTTTACTATGTACGACTATGGGTGATATATTACTTCCATATCTCGACTAAAATATCCGAAGTCAACCTGAAGCAGCAGAAAATAGAGCGGGTCGAGAAATTATCCGGCGAAGAGCCGGACTTTGGAGCAAAAAGGTCAAGAAAGGGAATAGTTGTAAACCCTTCTCGACCCTTTTTTTAAAATAACAACAGGATTTATGAAAAGGAGTTATCCATCAGTAGGAGAAACTACTTTATGGGACAGTTCCAAGGTATTAACTGGATTGCTTATTGATGCTTCAGCAAGAATAGTTGCGATCTGTTCGCTGTCCTCTTCTCTATAAACATGCTCGTGATAATGGGGTTGGTGGATGTCTATCCATCCGTATTCGATAGCCTTTTGATAATAATATATTGCACGTTCCTTTTCACCAGTCAAATAAAACAAACAGGCTGCGTTCCAATACAGCGCGGCATCCCTGTTCCAGTCCCAGCCTCTATCAAGGGCTTGTGCGTAGCTCCAAGCAGCACGGGAGTAGTCTTTATTCACACCATACTTCGTATCGCCGCGCATATAATGGTTTCCGTTGACAAGGAAATTATTTAATGGGAGATTCCATCCAAACAGAACGGGGAAATCAGCAAGCAGCTTGAAACCCGCAGACATAGCTGTTCTTTGTGAACCGATGTTGTTGGACCAGCATTGCCATCCAACTCTGGTAATCCCCCGCTGTTTGGCGAGCGAAAGTGCTCCTAACGCTGTCTTGCGTGCCCATCCATTACCTCGATATCTTTTCACCGGTTTGAATTCCCAACTCGCATTCATTTCCAACTACCCAATCTGTAAGGCACCAGCTAATAATAGTCGGATCTTCATCGGTATTTTGTATAGCAACACATCCAAATCCTCTGTCCTCGTAAGCTTCTAATGAAGGCCAACCCTCTTGAATTTCACCAATTAATTCATTAAGACCCACTAAATCTTGTCGCTTTAACAAGCTGGCATTCACCGGAATAATGCAATCATCGTGGGAGGTATCCACACCATTCAAATCGTGAGTAAAAGTCATTCTCCCACTGCGGAGAGGCAATAAATCTTTCATAACCAGCTTGAGAACATTCTCCCATGTCTCATCCGACGGATAAAACACTACATAATCTAACTTTCCACTGGATGCAAGCTTTGGTAATAGTTCCTTTGAGAGCAGTTTGTTCACTTCTTCGAAAAAAGAGGTGTTCTCTGGACTGCCTCCCAGGAAAAAACCTTGAGGACTCATTAATACTGCTGTTTTACAGTCATTAGACAGGAAAACTCGACCGGGTACAACGCCTGAAATGACACCCTTTATCGATAAATGTTGGTTTAAATCGTCAAACAGCCCTGATGCCTTGCAGAAGTTTTGACTAGTGAGTTCCACTCCATGAAGCAATTTATGAGAATACGCCATGCCCGTTTGCCTCCCATGAGCCTATGAGAGGATTTATCCACTATAAATATAAACCCCTCACATGCTTATCAATTTGTTTGTTCTTATTCACATTATCACTCCTTTAAACGTAGTAGAGGGCTATGCTCTAAGGAGCTATTAGTTCTATGCCCCATTCAATTATGGATAAATAATACAATTTAAGCAAGGTCGATATTGGATATAGATTACCTTCTATTTGCATAAACGATTGACCGCAATTGGTTAATGTTTTTATCTGAGAGTGGTGTTACCGACATGTCGGCAGAATACTTCGCATCTTTGAAAGAGTCGACAGATCAGCTGGCGGCTGAAACAGATGGCAAAAGTATTGAAGAACTGGACCGGATGATGGCTGACGTTAGCGGGCGTTTACGTACATTCATTGCAGAGCACGAGGATATCGAGGATTTAAATCAGTAACTGGGATATACAAAAGGGACGCCCCGATTCTGGGACGTCCCTCATCTTTTATTACAAATTCCCTGCCGCCGCTGGAGATAACACACCGGCTTCCAATTCCACCAGCTGTTTGCCCCAATTGGAAGCCCACTCCCGGAGTTCGCTCGTTTCCAGAGGAACCGGAACTTTAGACTCGGTATGGTCCACGATTTTCTGCGCCAGCGATTTATAGATCTGCGCCTGTTTGGAGTTAGGGTCCGCTTCAATGGTCGTCTTCCCTTGCAGCTCAGCCTGCGTCACGGATACCGAACGCGGAACATACTCCATCACCTGCGTATGCGTACGGGCAACGAAATCATCAACGATCTCCTTGGCGTAAGGAGCGTTGATCGAGTTGGCAATAACCCCGCCAAGCAAGGCGCCGCCCTCGGTAGAGTATTTATGAATCCCTTTAAAAAGGTTGTTAGCCGCATAAAGCGCCATGAAATCGGCGGAGGTAACCGTAAATACATGCTCGGCAATGCCTTCCCGTACAGGAACGGCAAATCCCCCGCAGACTACGTCCCCAAGGACATCATAAATGACATAGTCCAGATCAAGCTCTTCAAAGACTTTCTGCTGCTTCAGCAGAGAGACGGAGGTAATGATCCCTCTTCCCGCGCAGCCGACACCCGGAGCCGGTCCGCCCGCTTCCACGCAGTAAATTCCATTGAAGCCTTCAAAAATAACGTCATGCGCTCTCACAATCTGCTTATCCCTTAACGTATCTAGCACAGTGGGAATATATTCGCCGCCGCGCAGTGTGTTGGTCGAATCACTCTTTGGATCGCAGCCGAACTGCATTACCTTGTAGCCAGCCACAGACAGAGCCGCGCTAATGTTGGAAGTTGTCGTTGACTTGCCTATCCCCCCTTTGCCGTAGATTGCGATTTGTTTTATTTTTTTAGCCATTAAAAAGCACTCCTTCGCTGTTATACGCATTTTAACATTGGTATACGGACAACGTCTAACGGTTATCCCCTTGGCAGAATCATAACGCCGCCGATGAGGATAGCTGTTCGGCAAGCTCAAGCGGCGCTTTGGCTGCGGCCGGCTGGGCTGGCGGTTTGGCCGCGGCCGTCTCGCCTTGCAGCAGCTCCCATACCCGATGCCGAATCCAGCTGAAATCTGCGGTGGACTGGACATCCCCTACACTCCTCGGACGAGGCAGAGAAACGGGAACAATTTCGCGAACCTTGCCGGGATTCGGAGACATCACCACGACCCGATCGGCAAGAGCGACAGCTTCATCGATACTGTGGGTAACAAAAATAATCGTTTTTCCGGTCTGCTCCCAGATCCGCAGCAGTTCATCCTGCAGCGTCTCGCGGGTCTGGGCATCCACCGCCGCAAACGGCTCGTCCATAAGCAGCACTTCAGGATCATAGGCCAGAGCCCGGGCAATAGCTACCCGCTGTTTCATCCCGCCCGACAGTTCATACGGGTAACGGTCCGCATAATTGCTTAACCCGACAAGCTCCAGAAACCGGTCGCTGATGGCTTTCCGGTCTTTTTTCGGAACCTTCTTAATTTCAAGACCAAACTCGACATTGCGGCGAACCGTCCGCCAAGGAAATAAGGCGTAGCCCTGCATAACGATTCCCCGATCCAGAGCGGGGCCGGTAATTTTTTTGCCATCAATATACAGTTCGCCTTCGGTCGGCGTTGCAAGCCCGGCTATAAGATCCAGCAGGGTTGATTTTCCGCAGCCGCTGGGTCCCACGATGGTCAAGAATTCACCGGGTCGTACTTCCAGATCCACGTCCTGCAACGCGGTAAACTGCTTCTTCTCCTCATCTTTATTCAGCCGGATCGAATATCTGCGGGTAACCCCGCTCACCTTAATTTTCGCTTCAGTGGCCACTTCCCATTCTCCTCTCTGTTATCCAATTTGGGCGGCTATACTAGCCGAATCGTCAATATACGTGAACGGGTCCTGCTCGTACCAGCTATCCCGGTAAGGCAGTCTCGTATTGCTGCCAAGATTTTTGTTAAAAGAAGGATTTTTCAAAATGCGGCTGACCCGTTCAGCTACTTCATATACGCCCTTGTATCCCAGGTAATCGTCACTTTGTCCAAATAGCGGGAAGATCGGGTATCCCTGCTTGGCTGCGGAGCCGTTAACTCCGATATGGCCGACGAATAAGTCGGGGGTGATTTTGCTGAGCAGATTGGCCTGCTCGAACACTTGGCCCGAACCGATATTAAAGATCGCTTTTTCCGAATTCGGAACATCCTCCATATATTCATCCAGAAGAATCTCGCCGTATTTGTCGAAATGATATCCCCGCAGACCCAGGATCTCAAACCCGAGATTATGCAGCAGCTCTGCTGTAGTCAATATCCGAACCTCACCGCCGGTAAGAAACGCCGTCTTGCCTTTGAACTCAGCTTTAAACGGTTCAATCGCTTGCTTAAGCTCCGCCGTCTCCGCGGCAATCAGCTTCTCGGCCTGTTCTTCGATTCCGAAGAAGGAAGCGATATCGCGCAGCCATTTGTTCGTATTGGCGATGCCGATTGGAATCGTCCGCAGCACATAAGGGATACCGTACAATTGCTGGAAATGCTCGACGAAATAGTCATCATGCGTTGCGCAGATGCTCACATTAAGAGCCGCTTCATGGGCATAGACAAAATCATCGGGATGCGAATAAGAAGGCAAAATCCGTACATTGAGATCAAGCGCCTTGAGCAGGCGAACCAATTCCTCCTCATCTATGCGGCTCATCGAGCCGACATTGAGCAGATTAACCGTCTTGCTGATTATAGCCTGGTGTTCGGCTTCCTCCTCCGGTGTGCGAACGACCGCCGGTTTCGTATCTTTGTCTTCGCCGACAAGGTTGCGGATCAGACCGTGATAGACGGAATCATAGGCGGTTGCCTGAATTTTGGTCTTGAAGCCTTCGCAGTGAATAGGGACGATCTTGGCCGATACCTGCTTCTGCAGATCATCCAGGATACCGTCAATATCATCGCCGATCAAGGCCGGCACGCAGCTGTTAAATACAAGAATGGCGCTCGGACGGAATTCCCGCTCGGCTTTGAGCACGGCCTGACGCAGCTTGGCTTCGCCTCCGCTGATTACATCCACTTCGCTGAGATTCGTGTTAATCCAGCGTAAGCCAATCGCCGATTCCTGACGCAGCTTCTGAAATACTTTATTAATCCCGGCGTTCTGGATCAGATTGCCGCCGCAGCCTATCGGACTGTGAATGACCATAACCGCGTCGCGCATCGAGCTGATCATGCCAAGACTTAGGTTAAGCTGGCAGCCTTGGGTCTGGGAGAAGGTGCGCTTGCTGGCATAAAGGCAGCCTTTCTTGGAATCTTTGGACAGATCACCGCAAGTTCCTCCATAGGCTTGGCAAGCCATCAGGCGATCTTCACGCACCGGCGGTACTTTATGTTTGATATAATCCACTTTCGCAAACCTCCTAAATGTATGATGTAAAAAAGATACCTTTTAACGATGAGCGACAACCAGACTCAGCACATCCTCGGCTAGAGTAAGCCCGCCCGTATATCCGGCGTAGGCCCGGTTCAGCACTACACGGTTGGAGATGGGATACGTGACCGGCAGAAGCGGTACTTTGAATTGCTCCGCCGTATCGCGTTCCATGACGCTTCCCAGAATAACGCCGGGCGCAAACCCTTTATAATATTTCTGCCCCTGGTTCTGCGGCCAGTGACGGTTGATGTATCCGCCGACACTTGAGGCATCCTCATCGAATACAATTTCCGGGCGCAGCCCGGATTCATAATCGCTGAACGTGGCAAGAACCCGTTCCTTCTGTTCCTCCGCCAATATGTCGGTAATAACAACCAGTTCCGGCAGCCAGCCCAGATCGTCGGCAAGAAACCGCGTCAGCGCCTGCGTGTAATTAGGATCGCCAACCACGGTGGCATAACGCTGGAAATCGAGGTCATTGTACACATCGGCCAGACGTTCCAGGTAAGGATAGTACGCCTTTCTTTCTTCCTGGATCAATCTCTCGATCTTAATGTCATCGACGCCGAGAGCCTTGCCCACTGTACGAAGGAAACGCGAAGTGCCGTGATCGCCAACCGGCAATTGAACCGTCAGATAGGGAACACCGTGTACTTCTTCGAATACTTTGGCCGCTTCGATCCCGTATGCGTCCGACACCACGATGTTGAGGCTTGCTTTGGCGGCATTTTTCAGGTTGTCCAAAGTCTCGCCTTGGCCGAAGAACGTATTGGCCTCGAAGCCCAGCTTCTTAAGCAAATTTTTCAGCACACCGAGATTGCCTTTCCAGAACACGTCCTGCATCGGAACAACGCCCCACAAGTTGACCGTCTTGGCGTCTTTTTCCTCAGTCTTTTCGACAAAATCGCGGAATAAAGTCTCAAGAACCAGCTCATAACCGTAATAGGAGTTTCCTTTGAAGCTGACCGTTTCCGCCGCCAGTACCGGTAATTCTCCGCCCTTGAAGCGTTTGGTTACCGCATGAACATTGTCGCCGATCATTTCAACCATGCAGCCCGTGACTACAAAATACAGATCCCCGTCCATTACCTTCAGGGTATTCTCGATTTGTTCGTACAGCCGTCCTTCGCCGCCGAACACAATGTCCCGCTCGGATACGTTCGAGCTTGGGAGCGCCTGCCCGCCGCAATAATTGCCGCCGTTATACCCGGAAGCTCCGCTTAGGGCGCCCGCCAGATTCCCGCCGCAGCCCGAGGAAGAATGAAGAATCGGAATCGCCCGGGGCAGGGACTGGATAGTGCCGATCGCACCGCCAAGGGCGCATACATAACGCGGTCTTTCAATTACTTTGCTCATGATAAACCTCCTGTTTGCGCCGGTTCCTGAAACAATACGGTGGATAAGTAGCGTTCGCCGGTATCCGGCAGCAGCACGACAATATTTTTGCCTCTATTCTCTTTTCGTTTAGCCAGCTGAGAGGCTGCAAAGACGGCTGCGCCCGAGGAGATGCCAACCAGCAGCCCTTCCGTGCTCGCCAATTCCCGCGCCGTTTCCAGTGCTTCTTCGTTCCGTACCTTGTACACCTCGTCGATGATTTCCCGGTTCAGAATGAGCGGAACGAATCCGGCGCCAAGACCCTGGATTTTATGCGGACCGGGATTTCCGCCCGAAAGAACTGGAGAATCAAACGGCTCCACAGCCACAATCTGCACATCCGGGTTCCGTTCTTTCAGAACTTCTCCAACTCCGGTTATCGTTCCCCCGGTTCCGACGCCGCTGACGAAGATATCTACTTTCCCGTCTGTATCCCGCCAGATTTCCTCGGCGGTTGTCTGACGGTGGATTTTAGGATTGGCCGAATTGTTGAACTGCTGCAGAATGAACGAATTCGGGGTAACCGCCGCCAGCGCTTCCGCCTTGCGGACAGAACCCTTGATACCCTCCGCGCCAGGAGTCAGCACCAGCTCAGCGCCCAGCGCCTTCAGCAGATTGCGGCGCTCTATGCTCATCGTGTCAGGCATCGTCAAGATCAGCCGGTATCCGCGGGCCGCAGCTACAAAAGCAAGCGCAATTCCGGTATTACCGCTTGTAGGCTCTATTAGAACAGTCCCAGGACCGATCAGGCCCTGATCCTCCGCATCCTTGATCATCGCATAACCGATCCGGTCCTTTACGCTTCCTGCCGGATTGAAGTATTCCAGCTTTGCTATTACCGGCGCACCCAGATTTTTCTCTTCGTTGAAGGCCTTAAGCTCCAATAGCGGAGTGTTGCCAATAAGGTCCGTCAGTTTACTAGCGATTCTTGTCATACCTTGTTCCTCCATTTCAATTTGAACTGCAGAAGATGCAGGTTATGAGAAAAACTCCTATTGGAGTCTTTTCGATGAAGTTGCCGAATCCCTCTTTAATCTAAAAAAGAGACTTGTCCCCGCCATGAATGGTCAAGATCAAGCCTCCAGTGAACTGGTTGGCATACGAGTATAAATAAAGCAGCAATATATGTGATAATAATCACAATCCGGCGGATAAAAAAAGGAAGCCAAGCGCTCCAAATACATTAGGAGGCTCAGCTTCCGGGGGTCCGGTCAGCTAATTGCTAAATCATATTATTTCAATGTGAATTAATGGATAATGTGGATTATAGAGAAGATTTCCCGCGCTGTCAATGAACTTTTTTCAAATTTTTTCAATTCCGGTTTCTCAAAAATGCAAATATGCTTCCCATTAAGTTCCTGAACTGTTCTTGGACCAGCGCTTCATCGTCACTTCCGTTCTGAATCCGATTGCTTCATAGAAAGGCTGCGTCGGACCCGTATATACTTTGACCGCTCCCATTGCTCTCAGCCGATTCAAGCCTTCATAGATGACCGCCCGGCCCAGTCCGAGCCGCCGGTAATCGATATGAGTGCCTACAGGCTCAAGCATACCTATCCTGTTCCGGTCATCCCAAAATATGTTGCAAAATGACACCACCTCTCCCCGTCCGTTAACCGCAGCCAAATCCAGTTCGGGGCGGTAGCCCGGCGCCTTCCGCAGCTCCCCATAATATTCAAGTGTCCATTTTGCCTCTTCCGTATTCGGATAGTTAAAGGCCATAATATGGCCGACAGCTTTATCCCGGTCGCTCAGCCTCTGTCCGTTACGGAGAGTGATGCCCGGCGGCAATTCCACCGGAAAATCTCGATCCAGCTCAATCGAAACGACCGTATCGCCTCCATCCGCCTGCACATATCCCCTGTTCTTGGCCAGCGCCTTCAGGCTTGTCATAAACTCCGGAATAACCAAATGAATTACGTTGTTATATGAATAATTTTTATCCGCCAGTTCCTCGTAAAAATCCAGCAATCCGCTCATCAGGCTCTCTGTAGGATGAAGAGTATTCAGTTGAAAATACATATCGCCATCCATACAAGCGACACCGGCAAGTTTACCGCTTTCATCCTCCCATAATCCAACCTGCCGTTCCCAGTCCTCAAGCTGTCCCTTCCTTGCTTCCCCGAAAAAAATCTCGAACTCCCAACGGTCGATCAACCAGCTGTTCGGCTGTTTTAAATTGGAGTAACTGTCCATCAGAAATCGGCGCACCTTCATCATATCTCCCCGCTGGTAGCCGCGGTATTTAATCTTCATGCAAATTCCCCTCCTCTCTGGTTCCCATCATACCGCCAGCCTGAGCGGACGTAAATTCCGACAATGGGTATAATTGTTCTTGTCCTGCCTTATGAAAAATAAAGAGAGCGGCTTTCCGCCGCTCGCCCGAAATTAATTTTTGGCGTAAACAATTTTTCTGATCGTTTCCAGGGACAGCCCATACAGCTCTGACAATCGGGTAATGGATATCCCGTGATGAAAACGGTCGCGAATCTCCTCGTTGCGTGCCCGATAGTAAGCAGCCCCTCCCGAGTTTTCTCCCCATTTTTTCCTCGGTCCATGGCACTTGGGGATATAGAGAATGCCTCCCTCCACATACCGCTGAATCTCTTTCAGCAGTTCCTTCGGAAGAATTTCATCGGCCTTCAAATATTTCATGCGGCTCCCGCTCCTTAAAATAAATTGATATTTTAAGGGCAAAGCCGGCGGGTATAAACCGCTGTCACGATCCTGCAAGCGAACAATAACCGCTCCATGCAAGCTTCGCTTTGTTTATACCGCAGACTTTGCATGGAGCATAAATGAGTACGAAGTCGATAATTTGGTTCATTTCCCTCACCTCCTTGACGGCGAATCTCCGGTAATCGCTCTCGGATACGCGGCACATACTTGATGCATTAAATGCGGCTATCCTGCGGCGTGCGGCTGAGCTGATACTGCTTAGGCGTCACGCCAAACTGTTTTTTAAACAAAGCAATGAAGTGTGAAATGTTGTCGTAATTCAGATGCATTGCCGTCTCCGTAACCGTGCGCTCCTGAAGCAGCTTACTGGCGAGTTTCATTTTTTCGCGGGTGATGTATTCGAGCGGGGCGAGACCTGTTATCCTTTTGAACAGATGGGTGAAATGAGTGTGCGATATATTATAGCTGCCTGCCAGCTCTTTCACAGATGCAAGCGTTAACAATTGTGAGTGAATGTCGCGGATGGCGCGGAACACAGGATGTTTGCTCTCGTTATGCAGGCTCAGCCGGAAGGCCCGGATGCGCAGCAGATGATATGCCAGTTCCTGCGCCGCAAGGTCGACCAGAAAGATTTTGCTGTCTCCCGGGTAAGCCATGTAGGTCTTCATCCGGCTGATTGCCTTTACGACAGGGTCCATCTCATCGCTCTTCAATCCGCACCGTACAACATCCCCGACCGTCGCTTTCTCCGCAAGTCCGAATTCTTCGCCTACCACTGGTTCAAGGCGCTCAATCAGTTCATCGCCCAGCTCGAATACAAGCGCTTTCGTCTGGCGCTCTATCGACATTTCGACTGAGGAGTGCGGCGGAAGCAGAATCATTTCATCAGACCTATAATGAAAGCTCTCCGTTTTATTAATCCGCACTTTCTTCTCCCCATCCAAAATCGTACACAGCTTGGAGTATTCATAAGAAGAGTACTGCTCGTAGTAATGCTCAGGCAGATCATAATATAAAATCCGGATCAAATCGGTTTGAAACCCGTAGTGCAGTTCATCGTACCGGCTAAAGTTCTTTAAAAGCTTTTCCATGCGTCCTCCAGAAGTTTCGTGTATTTTACCGCAGTTACGGTTAGTTTTTTGATGTTTAAAGCCTTATTTTAATATTAAAGCAAGGATATCACATTATTTTCCAACCAACAAATAGCGAGGTGCCGAAATGTCAGGTAAAGCAAAATTTATGATGCCGGGAATGAGTCTGATGGGATCTGGAGCGCTCTCGGACGCTGGTGAAGAAATCAGTAAGCTCGGTTACAAAAAAGCGCTTGTCGTTACCGACAAGCCGCTCGTGGACATCGGAATTGCCGCCAAAGTCACGGATATGCTGAATCAAAACGGAATCGGCTCCGCTGTATACAGCGGAACGCAGCCGAATCCCACGGTGACGAACGTGCGCGAGGGTCTGCAGCTCTACAAGGATTCTTCGTGTGACTGCGTCGTCTCGCTCGGAGGCGGTTCGCCGCATGACTGTGCCAAAGGAATCGCGCTGCTAGCCGGAAACGGCGGAGAAATCGGAGATTACGAGGGCGTAGACAAGTCCGCACAGCCCGCCGCTCCGCTCATCGCCATTAACACGACGGCCGGAACGGCCAGTGAGATGACGATGTTCTGTATCATCACTGATGAGGTACGCCATATCAAGATGGCGATAGTTGACAAGCATACGACGCCGCTGATCGCGGTCAACGATCCCGACCTGATGATGGCAATGCCGAAATCCCTGACCGCCGCCACGGGCATGGATGCGCTGACGCATGCGATCGAAGCGTACGTCTCAATCAACGCGACGCCGATTACCGATGCCTGCGCTCTTAAGGCGATTAATCTTATCCGGGATTATCTTGTCCGGGCCGTAGATGACGGATCGGACAAGGAAGCGCGCGAGCAGATGGCGTATGCCGAATTCCTAGCCGGCATGGCGTTCAACAACGCGGGCCTTGGCTATGTCCACGCGATGGCGCATCAGCTCGGAGGCTTCTACAATTTGCCGCACGGGGTCTGTAACGCCATTCTGCTGCCGCATGTGGAGCGGTATAATTCGGCCAAAGCCGCAGCGCGGCTGAAGGATGTGGCGCAGGCGCTCGGCCGGAATGTCGAGGGCGTCGCTGCGGAAAAAGGTGCGGCGCTTGCGCTAGAGGCCATTGAGGTGATGGCGGAGCGTGTCGGCATCCCGTCCGGGCTGTCGGCGCTGGGCGTGAAGCGGGAAGACTTCCCGGTGCTTGCGGCAAACGCGCTGAAGGATGCATGCGGCGTGACCAATCCGGTCCAAGGCTCGCAAGATGAAATCATGGAAATTTTCGAACACGCCATGTAACGATGTAAGCAGTACTTAATCCCGCTCGTCCTCCTCTCTACTATATATGGACGAACCCATCCTTCTGCAAATGGAGGATGGGTTTTTTTCGATAACTTTGTTGGAGCAGCTGGCCGGTATGAAGATGAGCGCCTGAGTCACGGACATCAATGCCGAATTTCCACTGTCAACCTTCACTGGTTCCAAAATATCATCAGCAGCTTATTGGCGAGGACCACTGCTCCGTATAACACTGCGAGTGCAGTGTGGTTCATTCGCAGCAGCAGAACGACCGGCAGACCGAACATCAGAAGTTCCAGCAATGAATGCAGCGGGACCGGCAAAGCAAAATCCGCCTTGGGAGCGCCCAGCATTCCCCAGAGAACAGCCGCAGCCAGCGGCAGACCGATGGAAAGAACCCATCGGCTCCATGCCCCCCACCCGATCCGGTAACCCCAGAACCCGTAAACAGTCAAGACAATCAGTTCCAGCATAAAGCGAAGCCCGAGGTTGAACATCTTCAGCATCTCAATCATGATCTCATTCATCTCCTGCCCTCTTATTCATGCAAATTCCCCGCAAAAAACAAAAAACTAATATCGTTAGTTTAAATATAAACTAATGACATTAGTTTTTCAAGTTTATTTTTTGGGTGAAGGCTATCGCTGGGCGGAAGGCGAGACGGCCTCTGTCCTCCTTCCCCGCTTTAGTTGAACCGCCAAGCCGTCAGGCTCAGGCTCCCCCACTGGTAGCTTCGGTGAAGAAGCTCCGCTTGCCGGACCGCATCCCCGCTTCCCATCGCCAGCAGCAGCGGAATGAAATGCTCATTTGTCGGCACAGCCTGTTCTGCGTATGGCGCAAGCTCCCGGTAACGGAATAATTCTTCCACATTCCAGTCCTCCAGACGCTTCTCTATCCAGGTATCGAACTCAAGCGCCCATGCATCTACGGATTCGGCTCCAGCGCCCCATTTGATCTGCCGCAGATTGTGGACGATTCCGCCGCTGCCGATGATGAGAACGTCCTGCTCCCGCAGCTTCGCCAGCGCTTTTCCAATTTCATACTGCTTCGCATTGTCCAGATACCGATTCACCGACAGCGCCACGACGGGAATGTCCGCATCCGGATAGATCAGCTTAAGCACCGCCCAGGACCCGTGATCGAGCCCCCGGCTTGTGTCCGGCACGGCTGGAATCCCTGCCTCTTTCAGCAGCAACAATACCTGCTCGCTAAGCGAAGCGTCCCCGGAAGCCGGGTACGTCATCCGGTACATTTCCTCCGGAAACCCGGAGAAATCGTAGATGGTGCCGTGGGTGTTAACCGCACTGACCTGCTGGACGTTATGCTCCCAGTGGGCGGAAAAGATGACAATGGCCTTCGGCTTGTACGGAAGCGTAGCGGCCATATTTTTCAGGAAAGAGGTATACTCATGATCTTCAATCACAAGCGACGGCGCTCCGTGCGCAACAAAGTAAGACGGCATCATATCGGTTCACTCCTCTTATGGGGTATCCATCAACCTTGTTCGCCTTTGCGAAAGAGTACGCGATCCAGTGACAAGCCGGATGAGCCCGCAACAGCCAGGTACAGAGCGATCAAGATATAGGTCAAATCAAGCTCATATCCCCCGGATTGTCCATTGCCGAGCAGGCCGGCAGACAGCTTTACGGTAAAGACTGCGCCAAGAAGCACAATAATCAGCAGCACCGATACGTAGCGCGTGAGCAGACCTAAGATCAGCATAATCCCGCCAATGAGCTCAATTGCCGCTACGACATAAGCTAAAAATCCGGGAAGACCGATACTGTCAAACCATCCCGCGACATTGCCGAGACCCATTTGCACTTTGCTGATCCCGTGAGCCAGGAATAAGACGCCGAGTACCACTCTCATCAAAATCGTTACTGTGTTTTTCATTATTCATTTCTCCTCCTAAAATATAAGCAATATAAATTTTTATTTTGTGTAAATAAACATAATCAAAAAAGTGCGTTTTGTCAATAATAAATATAGTTTCTTACTAATTGTTATTTATTAACCAATTTTTTAATACCTATTCAATTGGATTGGTCTTTCCGCCGCCGAAAATGCTAAAATATTGGAATCCCTACATAACTTCAAGCGAGGTGACTGCCTGTGGATATCGGTTCCACGATCCGCTCCATACGTAAACGCAAAAATATTACAATCGCCCAAATATGCGAGCTGACCGGGCTGTCGCAAGGATTCATGAGCCAAGTTGAGACGAATAAAACCTCACCGTCCATCGCAACACTTGAAAGCATCGCCCAAGCACTAGGTGTGCCGCTGGCCTACCTGCTGCTCCGAAAAGAAGAAAAAATGCATATCGTCCGGAGCCAGGAACGCCCGCAAACTACCAGCGGACCCGAGCAATTAAAAGTATTCCATTTGAGCAGAACGAAAAATATGCGGATGGTGCTCGTCGAGTTCCCTCCCGGGTCATCCACCGGCGCAGCTCCCCGCGCCCACGAAGGCGAGGAGACGCATCTGGTTATCCGGGGCAGGATTCTTGCCGAGCAGGGGGAGGATGCGGCGGTGCTGGAGGAAGGCGACTCTTTTAGCTGGAATGCCTGCACTCCCCACAAGGTCCAAAATATAGGGGAAGATACCGCCCTTGTGCTCGTCGCCGTGTATACCGAGGAACAGGAAGACTGGAAGCTGATGTAGCGTACGCCTGAAGCGGGACAGTACACTGCGGAGTTCTGACTAATCTTTCGGCACTGTGGTGTAACAAAGCAGGTAACACCTCCCGATATAAATAAGAGTATAAAGTCCTGGAGGAATGGAAATGAAAGTCAGAAGTAAATTAATCGTGCTGGTGTCGCTGCTGATTGCAGCGCTTGCCGGCAGCAGTATTTTGGCTGTAACATCAATCCGTGGAATAGCGGAAGAAGCGCAGGAGCTGCGCGAACTGAATGAACTGCAGCGGGACATGAAGCAGGTTCAATATCTGCTGGCCGGGCTGGCAAATGACGAGCGAGGATACCTACTTACCGGCCAGACGGAATTCACAGGGGAAATGCAAACGAAGATCGACAATATTAACAAACTGCTGCAACCCATGGCCCCGGTTCTTAAGAGCAAGTATGGCTCAGCGATGCAAGAGATCGAAAGCGCTTTGACGAAGCTGTTCCAATTGAACGGCGGAATGGTTCGCCTGCGCGGGAGCGGCTCTGTGCAGCAGGCCGAAAATATACATTTCGAGCAAGAGCGAAGCCTGCGGAAGCAAAATGTAAATCCGGCCGTTGAAAAAGTGGTTAAGCTGCTTGCGGAGGAGGCTGCTCCGGTTGAGAATCATATTAAAGAAAACTCAGCCCGCTCTCAAACGATTTTACTGACAGTCGCTATTTTAAGTGTAATTCTCGGAACGGCCGCCTCCATCCTGCTTCTGCGAATTATTTTGAAGCCTTTAAGACTGCTTAATGAGCAGATGAATGAAATCGCGGCCGGGGAAGCCGACCTTACAAGAACAATACATATTGCTCAAAATGATGAATTTGGCATGCTGGCGGGAAGTTTCAATGCTTTTGTCACATCCTTAAGGGATATCATCGGTAAAGTCGGCGAAGCCACCAACCATCTTTCTGCCGTATCGCAGCAATTCTTCGCAAGCGTCGAGCAGTCCAGCTCCACATCACAGCTTATTGCCGGGTCCATGCAGACCATTGCCGACAGAGCTTCCGAGCAAAATAGACTTACTGAAGTTAATGCAAAAGAGACCCGCGAATCGCTGGCAAGGATCGAATCCATCTCTCATTACTCCTCCGGCATGGCCGCCGCTTCGCTCAGCATGCGTGAGCGGGCCGGTGCCGGCGAGCAGACGATTGCCCGAATGGGAGAAAAAATGAACGATATCAAGCGGGCGGTTGACGAGGCGGATTCGAGATTAACCCTGCTCTCCGGGCAAACGGTGAAGATCGCGGAGATTACCTCGCTGATCAACGAAATTTCCGAGCACACCCACCTGCTTGCGCTCAACGCTTCAATCGAAGCGGCAAGAGCGGGCGAAGCGGGCCGCGGATTTAACGTAGTGGCCGGGGAAGTGAAAAAGCTGGCGGGCTATTCCGCCGAGTCGGCCAAAGAAATCAGTACACTCATCGCAAACATTCGCGAGAACGCCAATCTGGCGCTCAGCAGCATGACGGACGTCAAAGCCAGAACCGCCGAAGGGAACGAAATCACGAGCCTTAGCTTGGATCAGTTCCAAGAGATCTTGCGTTCTATAAGCGAGGTCTCCGGTAAAACGTCGGAAATCTCCGGCTCGGCGCAGCTTGTGCACAGCCAGTTCACTGTCGTATCGCAAACGATGGAATCCGTAGGAATAGGAACAAGCGACATTTCAGCGGGCACGCAAGAAATTGCCGCAGCAACCGAGGAGCAGTTGGCTTCCGGCGAAGAAATGCATTCCGCAGCCGAATCGCTAAGCACCATGGCAGGAAACCTCCAGTCGCTGATCTCCCGCTTTAAAATCTGATGACGCCCCCCTCGGTTAAAGATTACAAGCGAAATAGGCTGCGCCGCGTTAGATTTCTCTAACGCGGTCATATCAATATGCAGGATTCTGCTTTGGGAGGAAACATACATGAATAACTTGGTCATTAAGACCTGTGGAGAGACCGATTTGGAGCTGTTGGTAGAACTGAACCGGCAGTTGATCGAAGACGAACAGCATGATAATACAATGGATACGGAACAATTGAAGGAACGGATGAAGAACTTTTTGGGGGGAGAATATAGAGCATACCTGTTTTCGGCAGCCGGAGAGGTCAAAGGTTACGCGCTTGTCGATCATGGCCGCAGCCCGCTGTATGTAAGGCATTTTTTTATTTGCCGGAATAGCAGAAGACAGGGCTACGGCCTGGTTGCTTTCCGTAAGCTTAGGGAGTGTCTTGAAACGGACAAGCTGGATATCGAGGTGATGTTCTGGAATGAACGAGCCTATGCATTTTGGAAGTCGCTCGGATTTAGAGAGAGAAGCGTTTATATGAGGCTGGAACCTTGAGACTGACGAGGCTATTCTCTTCGTCCATCCCAAAGTTCCGATGTTGAAGCCATTGCGAACGGTTTGGGTCTAAAGTTGATCATTAAATCTTCCCATAACAATGGTGTTATAGTACGTGCCGTCAGCAAGGACTTTGTCCTTTTTTAAAACCCCTTCTATTTCAAATCCAAGCTTTTTATATAGCTCTATGGCTTTATGATTTGTTTCCAGCACACCATTTAAAGCTATTTTTTTAATACCGTTTGAATCTGCCCAAGAGATAGATTCTTGCAACAGATTTTTCCCAATGCCATATCCCCAATAATCTTTTAATACGCATATTCCAAATTCCACTTTATGGGAGAACCGTTTCAATGGATTTCCTTCGCATCTTGAAAATCCGACGATCCTGTCATCAACTGCTGCAACTAAGAACAGGTTTCTCCTACTTTCCGTATCCGTTCTAATCATCTGTTCAAAACCGGGTGTATCTATGAACGCCTCCCCCGGCTCTCTGTCCAAATTTTCAGTCTCTCCGTCAATCCGCACTCTGATTTCAGATAAAGCTGGCGCGTCATAGGCAACTGCGGATCTAATCGTATAGCCTAGCCCATTTACGCTGAACTCCTGTGGGTTAATCTGCATTTCATTTCTCCTTATTTGGAAACCTCCACATGGGAGTTTCTCTTCCAATTCTGCTGAAACAGCGATTGGGTATGGCCTTTCAGCTGCTGAAGATCGATGGAACGCAGGTATTCCCAGCCCAGCCATTTCATCTTGGCATGCGCCGGCAGTCCGTTGTCCACCTCGGCATTAAGCGCCGGGAAGGAGCAGGCGGCCACCTCGCGGCCAAGCTGCGGACCGGTCATATAGCGCGCAATCGGCTCCAGATCGCGGTACCGATCCTTACGGACCAGCATGAACAGCGGATTCGCGATCGCTCCGTCCTCCGGCCACACGACGGATACTTTATCCGGTCTCGGACTATACCGGGCAAAAGCATAAGGCAGCACATAAATCGCCGCGCCTTCCGTTAGACCGCTGCCTGCGTGTTTAGCCATTTTGGAACCGTGCCAGCCGTCCTTGATTGTCACGCCGAGCCGGCGTATTCCTTCGTCGCCATGCTCTTTATGCGTGTACATCAGCAGCAGCTCCGATACTTTTTCGGTGGAACCGATGACAATGACATTATTTTCGTAGACGGGATTCATCAAATCAGCCCATTCCCTCGGACGCGGCAGCGAACCGATTCGGGTCTCGTCGATCATCATCACATAGGGATAGATTCCATACAGCGTATAAGCGCCAAAGGGATCAAGCAGTTCCTGGGAAAGCGAAGCATTGATCGGCATGTCGACAGATTGAAACACATTTTTCGTAAGCAGATTGTCCCGGAACTCGGTACGGAAAAAATCGCTAAACCCGCAGCCGCTCACAATGCCCGGGAAGTCACGGACGTTCTCAGCCAGCCAGACATTCCGGTACGGGTTGCCGCTGCCGCAATTTCGGGGCAGGTAACAATTGAAGATTCCGCCTGTCTCTTCCCGGTAATCCGTCATCCAATCATCGAAGCAAGCCTGAAACCGCTGGCGCATCAAACAGATGGTCATTCCCAGAAAGTCCAGGTCTCCCGCTGCGGGCAGCGGCTGATGTTCCTCTCCCTCATTAAGCAGCGACAGCAGGGTGTCCGCCGGTTTCGCTTCGCTCTTCAGCATCCGGTTCAGGTAAGCGTCCGCTCCGTAACGGCGAAGCAGCTCCTCTGACGAGCCCGCATCAAAAAACTCCTTGAGCACACCCTCTTTATCCGGATAACGTTCCAACAACTCGCCAAGCTTCAAATACGTTCTGATTGCGCCCATTTTGGCCTCCTTTAGCTTGTTATGCCTCCTCTATGATGACTTTTCATGTTTCATTAAATTTTCTAAAAAATTTCACAAAAATGGCGTGATCAATGTCATACTTATCACTTTGTAAGCGGAACGATTGGTTGAATTTCTTGGTTCTACCGAAAAAGGGCACCCGCTTAGAATGGGATACCCCTTATTGCCCCCTTCAGGACTTCAAATTTTTCAGATCATAAGTGGTACCGCGCCAGGTCATGCCGCCTCTTCGGGAAGCCCGGACAGCGCCCCGGAGCCCGCCAAATATAAGGCAAAGCCCGACTAGCGGGTGGGCAATGCCGTACCATCGGCCGCCGCCGGCATGGCGCGCGTAAACATAGTACAGCCAGAATACCGACAGCAGGCTCACCGCGCAGAGTATTCTCGGAGCCATCGGACCGATAAAGAGACCTGCCCAAGGATACAGCATTGTCAGCAGACAGGAAAAGGTTATGGTCAGCGCGTTTCGAAAGCTGAACACCGACTTTTCCACACTTCCGATTAATTGTCCCAGACTCTCATACCAGTTCCAGACGGCAATCATTCGGGTACCGTATACGGCATCCTGGCGGCAGCCCGCCTGTTTGATTCTTTTGCCGAGCGTGGCGTCGTCTGTTGTGTTATAAGAGAAAGCCGCGTGCGTGCCGATTCTTTCATAGGCGCTGCGCTTGACCAGATTAAAAGCTCCAACACCGAGCGATTGCGGTGCTTTCGGATTCTTCACCTTCCAGAGCATCCCGAAGGACGACGCGCTGAGAAAGATAAATGCGCCGTACCATTTCGAGAACAAATGACTGCCGTGGAAATCGGGAATAAGCGTTAAATGATCAAGCCGCCCCTTCCGGCAGTAGGCCTCCGCCTTGGATACACATTCCGGTTGAAATAGGGTATCCCCATCCGTAAAAAGCAGCCACTCTCCGTTCGCCCGCTTCACTCCCTCGTACAAAGCATGGCTTTTTCCCATCCAGCCCTCCGGCAACTCCTCTATATATACTCCGGATACACTTAGGTACTTGGCAGCCATCTCTTCGATAATCGCCCGGGTGCTGTCCGTAGAACGGTCGTCAACAGCGATAATTTCAAGGTTTGAATAGGTCTGACCGGCAAGCGAGCGTATGCAGCGTTCCAAGGCTTTATGCTCATTTCTGGCGGCAATGATCACCGAGATCAGCGGCGGTTCTTCCAGGGGCATCACTTCCGTCTTGTACAGTTGGCCGATCTGTCCCGCCTTGGCCGTATACAATAACGCCACGCCTCCCCACATCAGCGCGTTTACACCCGAAAGCAGCCAATACAACCATTCCATGCGGCATCACCCTTTTTCTCAAATTGTACGATCGTTCTAATCTTCTGAAAAAAATACGGGTTTCCTACTCGGAAATCGCCCGTAGAAACAAGGACACCGTCTCCCGGTACAAATCTTGCAGCGTCTCCTTGTCCAGCGTGTGCACGAACGCGTTAAGCCCGCCGAGCCATCCGCTGAACAGCAGGCTGAGCCGCTCCGCGTCCCCTTGCCTGAAGTCGCCGCTTGCCATTCCTTCGCTAATGATTTCGTGGTAAGCCCCTATCGGCGTGCTCGCCAAACCATACAGCGCCTGCAAGGTGGACATCTGCACATCGGGAAGCGCCGCCAGCTCCTGGCCCGCTTTCAGCAGATCCTGCTTATAGTTGTTCATCACGAAATCGGCAATGGCGTACAGCTTATCCGAAGGCGAGGAACAAGTTGCTGCGAGCTCCAGCCATCGCTCCCCCCACCTTCGCATCGTCTGCTGCGCCAGAGCGACGAACAGCTCCTCTTTGCTCTTAAAGTGATAATAAATATGACCCTTGCTGTGTCCAGTTGCCTTGGAAATATCCGCGATCGAGGTGGCGGTATACCCTTTTCGCGAGAATAGCCCTTCGGCTTCCTTCAGCACATCCTGCCGGACCCGTTCGCTGTCGTAGCTTCTCTTGGACACTATTCCTCACTACTTTCCTTTAATATAGAACGATTGTACTAATCTGATGATAAATTAAATTCCGTTTTTTGACAAGCGGGAAGCAGCCGGGAGGCGATACGCCTCCCATCCCGTCCATTATCTTTACTCCGATTCCCTCCCGGTCCCTTCATTCCGGTCAATCTTGAAAATACTGACCGATTTCTGCAATTCATCCGCCATTTGAGCTAAAGCTTGAGCGGTCGCCGTCATTTTTTCACTAGCCGCTGCCGTTTCTTTCGTTGCCTTCGCTTCCGATGCACTGACCATTTTTTGAATCTCTCCAAAAGACTCGGCGGTCTTATGGGCATATGTCACGCTTTGCTGTACGGTAATTACTGCTAGATGTATATTCTCCTGAATGCCCTTGATCATGCCGGTAATCTCTTTCACAGCCGAACTGCTGCTTTCCGCCAGCTTCCGAACCTCATCGGCAACCACAGCAAAGCCTCGTCCCTGTTCTCCGGCGCGGGCGGCTTCGATAGCCGCACTTAAGGCAAGCAGGTTCGACCGGTCGGCGATATCCTCGATCACTTCAACAATGCCGCCGATCACAAGCGAGTCTTTTTCAAGCTCCGCCATATGGCCGCAAACATCATTCATGCTGTTTATCGAGGAATTGACTACTTCCTTGCCCTTATCGGTTATGCTTACGCTTTGTCCGGAAAGCTCGGCCTGATTGCTATCGCTTCCGGCAATTTCCCCACTCGCGGCGGAGATTTGCTGTGAAGTGGTTACCAAGCTTTCGGCGCTATGAAGAACACTGTCCACTACTTTTCGCAGGTTCAGGATCATTACATCCACGGCGTTTGCCAGCACACCAATCTCGTCCTTTGTGCTAATGCCCGATACGATCTCCAGGTCTCCCTCAGCAGCTTGCTTGACAGCGCCGCCTATTTTTCGAAGAGGTCTTGATATTATGCTGGACAGAAAAATACCCATAACGATTGTGACAGCCACCACCGCTGCAATAATCCAATAAACAAGCTCTCGGCCTGAGGCAAACGCCTCTTTCCCTGCCTGTTCGGCCCGCTGTGCTTCGCTTGCGTTTATATCAATCAGCTTATCGAGTACGGCTACGGTATCATCTCTTCCTTGAGAATACACTCCATTAACATCGTTAAGCAGTTGAAGCAGCTGGTTGTTTGGGTTAGCGGCGGCCATTTGAATGATCTCATCAACAGTCTGTTTGTAGCTGTCCAGAGCCGTTTCCAAGACGCGCAATTGTTCCTGGGATTCCGCTGAAAGCTCTGTATTCTTGAATTCCTCAAGCTTTTTGCCGGCAGCGGTCATGTCGTCTCTAAGTGCTTTGATGGTTAATGAACGCTCGCTTGCGCTCCCCGTATATAATTTTCGTATTTCATTTCTCGATTGGTTGAAAATATCTGTTGTTTCTATGAGCGGCTTAATTGCCAAGAAATGATTCTGATACATGTCATTGAGCCGGTTGTTCATTTCCCCTAGCTGCTTTATCCCGGCTAGACCTGTGATCAATACCATAATGCCAAGAACGGAAAAAGCCAGCAGTAGCTTCACAGCGGTCTTTAAATTATAGAACCATTTCATAAGCTGTCCTCCCAGACCAAACACTTATTAATGTATTACATTGAGCAAATCATCAACCAGCCAGAAAAGAAGCCTCCAAAATAAGCGCAAGTTGTCCGCTGCCGGGAATTGCTGCTCCGGCTACATGGGACCCTGGTTCAAGGAAAGCTCCCCGTGACTTAACTACCACCTCCTGGCTGTCTGCAATTTCATCCACCGCTCCATTGTTATTGCCCGCTCTCCCTTAGCTGTCTAACAGCCCTTCCAGCTTCAGAATGCCAATAAGCCGTTCTCCTTTGCTGGCAATTCCAAGAAATACTCCATCTCGGCTGTCTTCATATGCCGCGCCCAATGGAGAATGAATCTTATCATATGCCGTCATGTGGCTGACTTTGTCGACAATGAATCCAATGAGCTCTTCATTACGGCTTACAATGATTATTCGCGTTGTCTTAGTGTAAGACTCATCCGGCAGCCCAAGCAGATTCCTTAGACTCATTACGGGAACAACCCTGCCCCGATGATTGATTATGCCTTTAACCGCGGGTTTGCTGAATGGTATATCCGTAATGTCCTGCATCCTGATAATCTCGTGGATGTCTTTAATACTTAATGCGCATGTTTCTGATCCGGCGGTAAGCTCAACAAACTGTTCGCTTTTTGCAGTGGCTATGACCTCTCCCTCCTTTTTATCAGGACCTTCCTCAGCCCTCCAGCCCTAAAATATGATTTAGGCGATGAATTTGTGAAGGAAACATCAATGAAGCCTTGAAAGATTCGTTAGCGGGTCGAGCGGCCGTGCCGCCAAACCGAAAAAGGCAAGCCGTTCATACCAGACATAACAGTCCGTATACGGCTTGCCCTTTGTTAAGTTTACATTCTAATCCGTTCGCTGATCTTATGTCTATCCTGTTCGCTTACGCCCAGTTTCCTTGTCTGAACACCGGCTCTACCGTTCCGTCCGGCAGCTCGCCGTCAATGTCCAGCTCCGCCGACCCGATCATAAAGTCTACATGGGTCAGGCTGACATTAGCCCCCTTCGCCAACAGCTCCTCCTGCTTAAGCTTCGTTCCTCCCTCAATATTGACGGGATAAGCGCTGCCGAGCGCGAAGTGGCAGGAGGCGTTCTCGTCGATGCCCGTATTGTAAAAAACCCGGTTCAGCCGCGATATCGGCGAATCGTACGGGACAAGCGCCATCTCGCCCAGATAGGACGCGCCTTCGTCCGTCTCCAGCAGCGAAGCCAAATGCTCGCGTCCGGCCCTGGCGTCAAACTCCGTTACCTTGCCTTCCTTGAAGGTCAATTTAATACCGTCCACAAGCCGTCCGTTCAGATTAAGCGGCATTGTACTGCTCACGGTTCCGTTCACGCCGGTACGGTGCGGCATCGTGTACACTTCTTCTGTCGGCATATTGGCGACAAAATAGACGCCTTGTTCATTCTCCCCGCCTGCGGCCCGCCATAAATGGCCTTCCGGCAGCTCGACGCGCAGATCGGTTCCCGGAGCGCGGTAATGCAGACTTTTGTAACGCTTGGCGTTCAGCTTCTCCTGGCTTTCTTTCAGATTGGCGATATGCTTCTGCCAGGCGGCGACGGGATCGCCTTCCGCTTCGACCCGGTTCATCTGGAAGATCGCCTCCCACATGGCGTCAATGCGCTGTTCCTCCGGCAGATCGGCGAACACTTTGTCGGCCCAGGCCCGGGTCGGCGCCTTGACCAGCGACCAGCTGATCCGGCTGTTTCGGGTATAAGCCTGATATTTCTGACGGGTGACCGCCGCCGCTTTGACCGCTGTGGACACTTTGGCCGAATCGATGCCGCGCAGCAGCTCCGGATCGGGTACTTTAATATGCAGGATCGCGCCGCCCTCTTCAGCGAATTTCTCCAGCATATCCGCATACCACTGCGGGTAGTAGCCGAAAGAATCCTCCGGTGCTTTCTCGTAACGGATTCGGGATACCGCTTCGTCGTCCCAATCCACAATGACGTATTTGGCGCCCGCTTCATAAGCCTTGGCTACAATCAGCCGGGTCAGCTCGGCGGTCTCCAGCGGAGCATGGACCATCAGCACCTGCCCGGGCTGAATGTTCACCCCCACTTTGATAACCAAATTCGCGTATTTATCCAGCATCTGTTCAAATGAAGTCATGCCCTCTCATCCTCCGATTATTCTGTGTTTTAAAGCAAAGTTCCTTAAAATCCGTTCAGCTCCAGCACGACCGGACAATGGTCGCTGCCCATAACCGCGCATTCGATCCTGGCATCGGCAATAGCGGGAGCCAGCCTTTCCGATACGAGAAAATAGTCAATCCGCCAGCCTACATTCCGCTCCCGCACCTTCGGCATATAAGACCACCAGGAATAGACGTCCTTTTTATCGGGATACAGATACCGGAACGAATCAACAAATCCCGAGGCCAGAAGCTCGGTCATCTTCCCGCGTTCCTCAAGCGTAAATCCGGAATTCCCATTGTTGGACTTCGGATTTTTCAGATCGATTTCCTGATGCGCAACGTTCAGATCCCCGCATATGACAACCGGCTTTTGCTTGTCGAGACGCTGCAGGTGGGCGCGGAAACGGTCTTCCCATTCCAGCCGGTAGGCCAGCCGCGAAAGGTCGCGCCGGGCATTGGGGCTGTAGGCGTTCACGAGATAGAAGCCCTCAAATTCGAGCGTGATGACTCTCCCCTCGGTCTCCTCTTCTCCCTCAATGCCGATGGACACTGAGAGAGGTTCTTTTTTGGTGAAAACAGCGGTTCCGGAGTATCCTTTCTTCACGGCATAGTTCCAGTACTGCCTATATTTCTCCCCGTGGTCCAGGGTGATCTGCCCTTCCTGAAGCTTCGTTTCCTGCAAGCAGAAGATATCCGCGTCTTCTTCCGCAAAATACTCGTTAAATCCTTTGTTCACACAGGCTCTCAGCCCGTTGACATTCCAAGATATCAGTTTCATGATTTCTTAAGCTCCTTACTTTCTCATGCTTCTGCGGGCGGATCGGTATGGATGTCCTCGTCGGGACTCGTGAGCACCCAGCGGGTAAATGTAACCTGAAAACCTGATCTGGTGGGCGCGCATAAAAAAGGACCGGCCTGCACATCAGCCGGATACGGAAAACGGGCAACTCTGACCGTTCGCCAGGCATCCTGCTCCGCTTTTGCGCGGATGATTACGGCATCATTAAGCCGCGACGCGCGAATGGTGATCTCTTTTCCAGCCCACTCAGGCACAGGGGACAAAGACCAGTCCGAGTATGTATCGGTGACAACGGCCCCAATATGGGGAACGCCATCGTTAATTTCAATCCCCGATTTAATCCACTGGGAAGGGCCATGCCATAACATTAGTCCCGCCTGATCATATAATTCGGTGAAATGATCCAGCCTGAAGCTGACCTCGGCAGCATATCGCCGTTCCCATGAATGCAGCAGGGCATGGCCGCTGTCGTGCTGAAAGCCATACATCGTTTGCTGCCAATAGTCGCTCTGCTCTGCGGCTTCGACAATCAGTCTTTCGCGGTCAACGCTGCTGGATACAGGCCGGTTCGTCCAGATTCCGTCCAGCCAGTTTATCGTTTGAATCGTCATTTCGCATTCCTCCTGACGTTATTAAGAATAGCAGTTTTCCGTTTTCACTTCCAACATCTGTGCAATGCTGAGTATGGCAATACATCCGCTCATGATACAATGATTGAACTATGCCAACGAGGACCTTACTGAACTCTTCTATGAAGAAAGGAACGAATAAATATGAGCGAAGACCTTAAGCTGCTGGCCCGGGGACTGGAGGAATTGCGGGACCCGGACGCGGCGGCGGCCATGAGCGCGTATCAGCGGAATCAATTTCCTTTTTTGGGCGTCCGAACGCCCCTGCGGAGACAAGTTCTTAAGACCTTCCTGGCGGCACATCCGCCGAAAAAGGAATGGATTCCTCTGCTGTGGGAAATGCCTGAGCGCGAGTATCAATACTGCGGGGTAGATATCGCGCAAACCCTGCGGAAAAAGCTGAAACCCGCCGACCTCCCCATGATCGAAACCTGCATCACCCGGCACTCCTGGTGGGATACCGTCGACTTGCTTGCTTCAAACGCCGCCGGGTTTCTGCTGCGCAAATACCCCGAGCTTCAGCCGGAGTATGGCGAGAAATGGCTGCGTTCCGATAATATGTGGCTCAACCGCACGGCACTCCTGTTTCAGCTTCATTATAAGGAAGCGACGGACGAAGAGCTGCTGTACCGCTATATCCGCGAGCATGCGGCGTCCAATGAATTTTTCATTCAAAAGGCGATCGGCTGGGCTTTGAGGGAATATTCCAAGAGCAATCCAGATTCGGTCAAGGCGTTTATCGAGCAAGAGGAACTGAAGCCGCTGAGCCGGCGGGAAGGGCTGAAATGGCTGATAAGAGCCGATATAACGCAGTAGAGCCCTCCCGGCAAGGGAGAGCTCTTCATAAACCGCAGAACGGTTAGGGTGTGAGTATCAGTTATTCATAAATGTATACACTCGAGCCAAGGACATCCGTTTTCACTCCGAATATCTTTTGCAGCGAGTCCGCTTCGATCCATGCTGTGCCCTGGCTGACCATCGTCTCGCCGGCTTTGACCATAATGTGCTTGCCGCCGTGAACAACATGGATTTGCTTCTTGGCGATGTCCCAGCTCACTTCCGATCCAAGGCTTTCCAGTGCGCCGCGCAGCGGAACTAGCGCTTGACCGTTCACATATTGTCCGAGAAGCCCAACCACTTCTTTACCATCTGCGTACACCTGCAGCTTGTCCGAGAAGGCCACGCCGCTCTCGATTTCTTTGATCACTTCAATGACGAACTCGGAGCAGTAGTCCGCCGACTTCGGATCGAAATCCTCTGCATACAATTCGGAATTCGACAAGATCCGGATACCCAGAAAAGGAACATTGAACGTCTTGGCTACCTCGGCAACCGATCCGGTCTCCATTTCTTCCGCGCTTGTGCCCAAAGTATCATGCAGTTCCTTGATGCGGTCGAGTTCTCTGTTCCATGCGTCCGATGTGCCGATTACTCCAGAGACCACTTTACCGTGCTGATACCGGTTCGCCACGCTCATTGCCGTCTTATACAGTACAGGGTCCGGCTCAACCGGCTCTGTAAGCACCTTCCAGCTACCGGTGTCAACTCCCGCCCCGGCGTCCCGGTGTGCGGATTGGAACCAGCCGTAATTAATGGATTTTTCGCCAATCACGATGTCAAACTTGTGGAGTGCCGGGTCGTGACCGCCTGCCGTTCCCTGGTTAATGATTGCTTTCGGGTGATATTTCTCGATTAAGAGCGTCGTCGAGGCGGCGGCATTCACCATACCGATATTCGTTTGGGAGACGACAACCGGAACGCCTGCGATTTTGCCGGAATAAAAATGATATGAACCGAAGGTTTCCGTCTTATAATCGCCCATTTGCTTCAGGAAATAAGCGACTTCCATGTCCATTGCGCCTTGCACGGCGATTGGCCGGACCACTTGACTGCTCGCGGCTTGGACTTGCAGTGGCATAAGAATCAAAAGAAATGCGAAACTGAATAACAACCATTTTTTCATCTGCGATCACCTCATCGAGTTATAGTTTCATCATCTAGAAGTTAATCGCACGTCAGCTTTATCGTCAATTACATAACATGATTTATGTTAAGCCGCACAAAAAAACAGGTATATTTTGTTATCCGGTCTAAACTTTCTTGTAAACTTATGGATTATTATTATTTTCATGTAATTTTTATTCACGCGTCAATGTACAAAAGTTAACAAGTCCGATCAGCGCTGGCAGTGGTTATACCGGCTTTCTACAGAGCTTGAATGAGCAGTTCCATATCCTCCAAAGGCTGATTCATAACCACGGTCAGTTCTCCGGCGGCTCGGTCGAAATGCCATCCCTTGGCGAGAGTCTCCAGTTCTTCCCGGCTAGGTACTTCTGTCCCGAAATCCAGACGGCACCCGGCAAACCGGAGATGCTTGAACGTTACGGTCCATCTCTTCCAGCCTTCGTCATAGCCGATACATGCAGGTTGAATACGGAATTTGACCCTTCCCTCAGCCTCTTCCACCGTCAACCGGTGCAGGTTGTAGAAATTGTCCTTAAAGGCATAAGTCGTTCCGTCGTCATCGTACAGGTCAAAGGCGCTGGCGCCATTCTCAGGTGTATAAATATCCAGCAGCAGCAGCTCCCGCGAGCGTTGAAATTCGGTTGATGCGGCCGGTTCGGTACGGGGGATCATTGCCCCTTCCTTAACGTACAACGGCAGCGTATCTAATGGAGCATGCGCCATAAAGTGGCCGCCCCCTCGTCTTCTTTCGCCCGTCCAGTAATCGAACCAGTTTCCTTCAGGCAAGTAGACGACACGGTGATACGTATTGGGGCGATAGACGGGAGCCGCCAGCAGCTGATCTCCCAGCAGGAATTGATCGCACAGGTTCACCGTATTGGGGTCGTCCGGGTACTCCAGCAGCAGCGGCCTTATGACCGGCATCCCCGTCTCGGCAGCCTCCCGGAACACGGAGTACAGCAGCGGCATCAAGGAGTAGCGGAGGCTGATGTAATCCCGGCAAATGTTCTCCACATCGGTTCCGAAGGACCAAGGCTCCTGGCGAATGGTGTCCAGCATGCTGTGATTCCGGCAAAAAGGGAACAGCGCTCCCATCTGCGTCCATCTCGCCAGCAGTTCTCCGGTCGTGTGGTGACCGAATCCCCCTATATCGGGACCCGCGAAGGCTACGCCCGACAGCCCCAGATTGAGCACCATCGGCATTGCGAGCGCCATATGCTCCCAGTAGCTGCGGTTATCGCCCGTCCAGACAGCCGCATAGCGCTGGATTCCGGCGTAGCCCGCCCGCGACAGGACAAATGGACGGCCCCCTAAATGACTTGTCATCCCTTCAGCGGTCGCTTTGGACATCATCATGCCGTACAGATTATGAATCTCCTGATGCGTTGCCGGATGGCCGTCATTGCCGTGGAGCGTATCCGGTTCAATTGTCTTGCATTCGTTGAAGACGGAGGGTTCGTTCATGTCGTTCCAAATGCCTTCGATCCCCATCTCCGTAAAGAACCGGTGAAGCCCTCCCCACCATTCGCGCACCTTCGCCTCCGTGAAGTCGGGAAACACGCTTTGACCCGGCCAGACCGGACCGATAAAGGGAGTGCCATCCGGCTTCAAGCAGAAGTAATTCGACTCCGCGCCTTCTTGATAGACGTGGTAGTCCGGATCGAACTTGACGCCCGGATCAATGATGGGCACAATCCGGATGCCAAGATTTTTCAATTCCGCAATCATCGCTTTCGGATCGGGGAACCGCACCGGATCAAACGTAAAGACACGGTATTCGTTCATATAATGAATGTCCAGGTGGATGACGTCGCACGGAATTTCTTTTTCGCGAAAAGTGCGGGCCAGCTCCAGCACTTCCTCCTGATCCATGTAGCTGTAGCGGGACTGGTGATACCCGATGGACCACCTTGGCGGAAGCTGAATCCGTCCGGTAAGAGCGGTATAGCGCCCTACCACATCCTTGAGTTTCGGTCCGGCGATGAAGTAATAATCCACCCCGCCCGTTTCCGCATGAATCGTGAACGCCTGCTCCGAGCCGCGCATGTCAAATACCGATCTCCCCGGATTATCCAGAAAAATCCCATAGGCATTCCCCGGCTCGTTTACGATTAAGAAAGGAATCGACTGGTACAGCGCTTCAATTTCCGGCACATGCGGGGAAAAGTTATCGGAGTTCCACATTTCGTAGCGCTCTCCCCGTTTGTCCAGAAAGCCCGTCTTCTCCCCCAGCCCGTAATAATGCGTATGCTCCGTTGCCTGGAACAGAGCGGCCGCCGCCTTGTCTTCATTCCAGGCAAGCAGCGGATTATGAGCCAGAATCTGTCCGGACTCATTTATGAACCGGAGACTGCTGTCCTGCTTGGCGACTTCAACCGTTATGCCGTCCGTTTCAATCCTATAGGCGGACTCGGTGTCGCTTACCTGCAGTTCCGCTTCTTTCCCGCCGGGATTCTCCTCGTACCCGATGACCGCCTCCGTGGTGCGCAGATGAATCGGGTCTCCAGGCTCGGCTCCGGCGAACAGCTTGATCCGGATGATTCCTGTACGAACCCTGCTGACGGCGAGTTTGCCATTTTCACACGAAAAAAGGATAAGCCCGACCTCCGCAGTAACGGCCTGAACGCGTCCCAAAGTCCGGGTGAACCCGGCTGCGTAATCGGCCTGCATTTTATCGGGACTGATCTGTTCGCTGGTTAACATGTCTTAATCCTCCTGAACGTTAGTTGAGCGTTAATACTCTTGAGTATCTAATTCAAAATTTGTATCTGGAGCGTTCGCTTATCC
Source organism: Paenibacillus durus ATCC 35681 (assembly GCF_000993825.1). Taxonomy (NCBI): domain Bacteria; kingdom Bacillati; phylum Bacillota; class Bacilli; order Caryophanales; family Paenibacillaceae; genus Paenibacillus; species Paenibacillus durus. Next base: position 1,870,060 of record NZ_CP011114.1, on the reverse strand, counting down.
CTTATCGGCCCCAGCCGTTAATCCGTCTACCAGGAAGCGCTGCATCAGGATGAACAAGATGGTGACCGGAACGGCAGCCAATACGCAGCCTGCGGCGAACATCGTAAATTCATTCGAGAAGCGGTCGCCAATCATGTCGAACAGGCCGACCGCAAGCGTCTTCTTGTCCGGCGAACGCAGTACCAGCTTGGCGAAGATGAAATCCGTGAACGCCCCCGTGAATGTCATAAGCGCGGTATACACAATGAGCGGGGTCGACAGCGGAAGCACGATCCGAAAGAATATCGGCATATGCCCGGCTCCGTCAATCCGCGCGGCTTCGACAAGACTCCTCGGAATCGTGTCGAAATAGCTTTTGGCGAACAGAAAATACAGCGGCGCTCCCGCCGCATATACGATGACCACGGCGGTGTGCGTATTCAGCAGATTCATCTGATTGAGCAAAATATAAATTGCGATCATACTCATAAATCCGGGAAACAATCCGAGCACCAGCAGGATGCTCATCAGATTTTTGCGCCCGGTGAAACGGAATACCGAGAAGGCGTAACCCGTGAGCAGCGTAAGAATCGTGCCGAGAATCATGCTGGAGACCGCGATTTTCAGCGTATTCATGTACCAGACGCCGAACGGATGCTTGGCGAACAGTTCGGTATAATGGCTGAAGGTGTAAGAGGTCGGCAGGATTGTATCGCTAAATAGCGCGTCCCCGGTACGAAAAGAAGACATCAGCACCCACAGGGCCGGATAGGCGCAGAAGGCTGTAAGAAGAATAAGCGCGGTATAGCTGAGCGACAGCCGGATTCTCGTTCTCGCTTGGTTTCCGGGTCTCATGAAGCATCCTCCTCCTTGAACGCTTTGGTGCGGCGAACATTCCATATGGCGAATACGGAGAGCACAATGAAGATGAAAATCCCGATTACCGAGGCGTAGTTATATTTCCCCTGCTCCATCGACAGCTTGAACAGCCAGGTGATCAGAATATCGGTATGCCCGGCGAACTGAAAGTCTCCGTTAAGCGGCTTGCCGTTCGTTAGCAGATATACGATATTGAAGTTATTGATATTGGCTACGAATTGCATAATAATCAGCGGCGCCATCGAATACATTACCATCGGAAAAGTGATCAGCCGCGTCTTCTGGGAGCCGCTCGCACCGTCGATATCCGCCGCTTCATACATATCCCTTGGTATGGTGGACAGGATTCCGATAATCATCAGCATGGAGACCGGGAAGCTCAGCCAGAAATTGACTAAGATTAGCGTGATTTTTGCCCAGAGCGGATCGGACAGCCAGGGAGCCTTGGCGATCCCGAGCATCCCCAAATATTGGTTGACGGGTCCGAATTGGCCGTTAAAAATATTGCGCATGATCAGGGTGGAGACGAACATCGGGATGGCAAAGGGCAGAATGAAAGCCGTCCGCCAGAACGATCTGAACCGAATTCCCTTAGACTGCACAAGCAGCGCCGCCGCGAATCCGCCGAAATAGCCCGTGATTGTTGCAAAAAACGCCCAGATAAACGTCCATAACGTCACACTGTAAAAGGTGTGGCTCCATGCCTTGGTGCGCAAAAGCTCCTTGAATGCCTGAAGTCCTTCCCAGTTGATCAGATGGGCAGGCGGCATAGTTTCCCGGGTGAAGTCGGTAAAGGCGACCAGGATCATAAAAATAATCGGCATCACCGTGAAGAACACGACACCGAGCAACGGAATGGCCAGCACGATGTGCGGGAAGCGGTATGCCGCCACAAAGCTAAGCGTCTGCTTGAACGTATTGGGCCTAACGCCTTCTTCCCGCAGCTTGCCGGTCCGGTAAGCGTCCTTGATGCCGGCTATATACAGCCAAATCAGCACAAGCATGATGAACACCGTGATCAAACTCTCGACCATTAGAAAGATCGAATGGTCGCCCATGACCTGCTTGTATAATCTTCCGACTTTCTGCAGGTGAGTCTCCGTCTCGCCAAGCGTGATGAGCGCCCAAAGCGCATGGGGCAGACTTGTCACTGCTGTAAATATGCCGTACACGTAAAAGGCGAGCAGAAGGAACCCCTTGACATACTGCCGGTTATAGATCTGGCCCAGTCCCATAGCGATAACGGATAACAGGGCGGCCTTTTTTCTGAACTTTTTGGAAGGTTCGGGATACTTAGATCCAATCGCCAGCTGCTGCATCTCCTTTCAACTCCCATCTAAGTTAGGGGGGATCACCCGGAAAGCCCCGGATGACCCCCTTTTTTTATCTCCGCTTATTTCATCCCTATGCTTGTCTTCATGCCTTCCGCTGCTTTGTCGAGGGTCGCCTTGACATCGGCGCCGTTCCAGACCGCATCAAATGCCGGGTCCATGTATTGCCCAAAGTATTGCATTTCCGGAAGACTTGACCACATGCGGCTGCTTTCTATCTGTTTTAAGAAGCCCTGCATGATTTCATCTTTTCTAATGCTGTCGTCAATTCCTTCGGCAGCCGGAATGGAGCCGATTAATTCGTTATCTTTAATCTGCATATCCTTTGAGGTAATAAAATTGGCGAACAGCTTCGCCGCATTCGGATATTTCGAATACGTGCTTACATAATACGAAGTGGTTCCCGCCAGTGTAACCGGAGCTTTCCCTTCCGGCATGGCCGGCAGCGGGATAACGGCTACTTGAAACGGAAGCTTGCTGTATTTGCCAATTTCCCAGCTGCCATCCATATTCATGGCCAATTTGCCTTGTTCCCAAAGTCCATTCTTCGCGTCTCTGGTCATGTCGGTCAATTTGAACGGTAAAATGTCTTTTAGCGATTTTAAGAATGTCATGCCTTTAACCGACCCTTCATTGTTAACGCCGATATCCGTCGGGTCCGTTTCATTGCTGCCAAATATATAACCGCCGTAACCGGTCAGAAAGCTAAAGAGATAAAAGGAACCACTGTCAAACATGAAGCCGTATTTATTGCTTTTAACGTCATTAAATTTCTTCGAAAACGCAATGACATCGTCCCATGTATCCAGCTTGGCGTCCTTCACCAGATCTTTATTGACATAAAGCCCATACGTATAAACTGAACGAGGATAACCATACAGAATCCCCTCATATGTCGATGCGTCAACAGCCAGCTTACGATTGATGGTTTTGGTATCTTCTTCAAAATAATCGTTCGGCAATACAAGGCCGGCATTGACAGCCCCTCCAAGGAAATCGTTCGTCATCCCGAATACATCGGCACCCGTACCGGACGGTCCATCCGTTGTCATACGGGCTACGCTGTCCCAGTAAGCAACGTCTTCTACCGTTACTTTAATGTTATATTTCTTTTCAAACTCTTGAACGGCGTAATCGCTGAAACCATCCTTGATCGTCCAGAAGGTCAACTCCGCTCCCGGTTCCGGCGTTAATTCCTCCGTTCCCTCGGCTGTCGCTTCCCCGCCGGAATCAGCGGCGGCATTTCCCGAATTCTCTGCCCCGGAACCCGGCTTGCCGCCGCAGGCCGAGAGCACAAATATCAACATCATACAAAGTGTGAGAAGTCCCAATTTCTTTGTCATTTCAAATCTCTCCTTTAGTTTGTAAATGAATAAGAAAGACTTTAGTCAGTCAGTGCCCGGCAGCTTTCTCTTACGATAATTTCATGGGGAAGTACCATGGATTCACAGCTTCCGGTTCCTTTTTCCCGAATTTGTTTAAGCAGCATTTGCGCGGACCCGGAGCCCAGCTCGTACACCGGCTGGCGTACGGTCGTTATTTTGGGACGATAAGCTCCGGCAATCGGAATATCGTCAAATCCCATGATCGATATATCCTCTGGGACCCGCAGACCACTGTCCTCCGCCGCCCGGATCGCCCCGATGGCAACCATATCACTGACACAGCAGACAGCTGTCGGCCGATCCTCCCGCGCGAACAGTTCCATCCCGCTCTTGTAACCCGAATCAAGGTCATAATCCTTATCAAAAAGCCATCCTTCTTGGTATTCAATGCCGTGATCGGCCAGAGCCTGCATATAGCCGTTATACCGCTCAACCGTTTGGTAATACTCCATCGGTCCGCTGAAAAAAGCGATGCTGCGGTGACCCAGCCCGATCAGATACTTTGCGGCATCATAGGTGGCCTGGTAATCATCGATGTTGATGCAAGAGAACCGGCCGTCCTTGTCCGTGTGACTGGAGAATATAACGGGAATATCGTTCTTATCGAAGAAATCGATTTGCTCCTGTTTCGGAGCGGAGGTTAACAGTACAACGCCATCCACATACTTATCACGAAGCAGATTTAAATAATGGAGTTCAACATCCGTATCCCCGTTCGTATTGCAGAGCAGAGTCGTATAGCCATGCTGGAAGAGTTCTTTTTCAATGCCGCGGACAAACATCGAAATAAAGGTATTGGCGACATCCGAAATCAGCACACCGACCAGCATACTCTCCTTCATAATCAGCGTTCGGGCCACGGGATTTGGATTGTATCCGAGCTCGTCCACCACTTTCATCACTTTCTCACGCACTTCGGGACTAACAGGCTTGCTCCGGTTCAGCACCCGCGACACCGTGGCAATGGAGACATTCGCTAGCCTTGCCACATCCTTGATTGTAAATGACATGCTTTCACCCCCTTTGTCATAATCAGGAAAACCTTTTCCTCAGTCTCAAAAAAAAGAGAGAACCTTTGTTAAGCAATGCGAGGAAAACCTTTTCCCACAAATGAAAACAACCTTTCTGAACCTTTCATCTTCGTTACAGCTGTTATTTGCGATAATAATACTATCGTGCATAAATGAATGTCAATATAAATGACACACTTTCATTAAATTTTTAGTTTTGTCATCTTATATAACATATATTGATAGGTATTTTATGTTAAAATACTCCCCCGCACTGAGAGAGTTTAGAACGTTTTTCATATCACTATTCATAATAGTTAGTGTATACTAATACATATTTTACTATATTTTTTCGCTATTCAGACTTACCCATCTCTTGTATAAGGACGTGATCGCCCTGAATTTTCTGGATATTGAGGAGTGTAAGCCGGAACAGATTGAAGAAATTTTTAGCCTGACCGACCGGCTTTGCCAGAACCGGGAGCAGCCCCTGCTTCAAGGAAAAACGTTCGTTTTATTATTTCCCGAGACCAGTCTTCGCACGAGAGTAAGCTTTGAGAAAGGCATCCGCGATCTGCGGGGTGAATGTATTTGCATGTCACCGGAAGCTCTGAATAAGAGAGAAGACCTTGCCGATGTCATAGGCTATATGGAGAACTGGGCCGACGCGGCCGTAGTCCGGCATCCGGACCTCAATAAGCTTCGGGAGCTGTCGCGTAATGCTTCGATTCCTGTCATCAATGCCATGACTTCGGAAAATCATCCGTGCGAAATCATGTCCGACCTCTATGCAATCAGCAGGCGGAGACCGGATTATAAGGACCTGGTCTATACCTTTGTGGGCCCGGGAGGCAACATCAGCCGAACATGGATGAGCATGGCGAAGAGGATGAATTTAAACTTCCATCACGTCTCTACTAAGGGCAATGCGCTTGGGCCGGAAACCGCCAATTATTCGTTTCATACCCGTCTGGACGGGATAATACCGGACAGCGACGTCCTGCTGACCGATTCTTTGCCGGAGGAATACCGGAATGCCGAATACATAGGGAAGTACCAGTTAAATTTACAGCGGATGCGTTCGGCTAAGCCCGGCGCACTGCTCAATCCGTGCCCGCCCTTTTTCAGAGAGGAAGAGGTCTCGGCGGATATCATAGAATCGGATTATTTTGTCGGATATGATTTCAAAAAATGTCTTCTGTATGTCCAGCAGGCCATTATGCTGTACTGCCTTTTTCACTCCAGACATACGGCTTCTTAACGCTAACAAGCGCCGGTCCTCAAATGAGGCTCGGCGCTTGTTCCGCTGTACGGCGTTTCCTAAAATCCTCTTCCAACTTATTTCAACAGGTACATTCTTGCCTCATAAGGACGCAGCGATCCTCCGGAAGCTTCATCACTATAGTTGGAGATCAGCAGTTCCTTGTCTCCAGCCAACTCTTCGGGCATATCAAACGAAACGGTATTTCCGTAAAAATTGCACAGCACTAACAGCGTGGTCTCTCCCAGCGTACGGGTATAACCGAACAAGTCCTTATCTTCAGGGAACAGCAGCTTGTAGTCACCGTAAACGATTACGTTATATTCCTTGCGGAGCCGAATCAGCTTCTTATAGTAATGAAATATGGAGTCCGGATTCTCTAATTCGCCCGCCGCATTGATCTCCGTGTAATTCGGATTGACCCGAATCCAAGGCTGGCCCGCTGTAAATCCCGCATGTTCGGAAGCATCCCACTGCATCGGCGTACGCGCATTGTCGCGGCCTTTGGCGTAAATCGATTCCATGATATCTTCGTGGGCGTATCCGCCTTCGATTCGCTCTTTGTACAGGTTCAGCAGCTCGATGTCGCGGAAATCCTCAAGAGGATAGCGCACATTCGTCATGCCCAGCTCTTCACCCTGATAGATGTAAGGAGTGCCTTGCATTCCATGAAGTAGGGTGGCCAGCATTTTAGCAGATTCCACGCGGTATTCTCCGTCATTTCCCCAGCGGGAGACGATACGCGGTAGATCGTGGTTGTTCCAGAACAGGCTGTTCCAAGCTTCGCCCTTCAGATCCGTCTGCCATTTGGATAGCACCTGCTTTAGTTTCAAGAAATCCAGCGGCGCAAGATCCCATTTCCCTTTCCCTTCCTGTTCATCCACATGATATGCTCGAACTGGAACACCATGGAAAATTCACTGCCATCGGGATTGCTGAACAGCTTGGCGATTTCCGGAGTTGCGCCCCAGGTTTCGCCTACGGTCAACAGATCTCCCTTTTGAAAAGTTTCCCTGCTGAGCTCTTGAATATACTTGTGGAGATTCGAGCCGTTGGCGGTGATTTTCCGGTCGGGCTCCTTGGCGATCAGATCGATCACATCGAGCCGGAAGCCGCCCACTCCCTTGTCCATCCACCAGTTGATCATGTCGTAAATCTCCTGCCGGACTTTGGGATTATCCCAGTTGAGGTCCGGCTGCCTCACAGAGAACAGATGCAAATAATATTGCCCCAGCTCCGGCACCCACTCCCACGCGGACCCGCCAAAGCAGCTTCGCAAATCGTTGGGAGGCGATCCCTCCACACCATCTCTCCATACGTAGTAATCATAATATGGATTGTCTTTACCTTTCTTTCCTTCCAGAAACCAAGGGTGCTCGTCGGATGAGTGGTTCAGCACCAGATCCATGACAATGCGAATGTTCCGCTTGCGGGCTTCCTCAATCAGCAGCTCCATGTCCTCCAAAGAGCCGAACATCGGATCGATGTCCCGGTAATCGGAAATATCGTAGCCATTGTCATCCTGGGGCGATTTGCATACCGGAGAAAGCCAGATAGCCCCGATTCCAAGCTCCGCCAAATAATCCAGTCTGGAGATAATTCCCTTCAAGTCCCCGATGCCGTCTCCGTTCGTATCCTGAAAGCTGCGGGGATAGATTTGATAGACTACCGTTTCTTTCCACCATTTATTATTTTCCATTGTAATCCTCCTCTTCACCTGAAGCTCACGAAACAAAAAGCACACCGGTGCCGACTCTTCCTGGCCCCGGTGTGCTCGTCTACGCCTCCCGGCTAAATCAGCACTGTCAGGATTTACTCCTTACAGCCACCACATTTCGCCAAGCTGCTCTTGGATCAGCACCTGATTCAGATTGTCGACCGCTTTGGAGAAGCCTTCATTGATCGACATCAGCCCGTCTTCATGCTCAATGCTGACGACATAATCATAACCAACCAGGCGAAGCGCGCTGACAATATCCGCCCAGGTCTTCAGGTCATGGCCGTAGCCGACGGTGCGGAACTGCCAGGCGCGGTCCAGCATGTTGTCATAGGTCTGCATATCGGTCAGGCCATACTTGTTCACGTTAACCGGATCTATGACCGTATCCTTGGCATGGAAGTGATGAATCGCTCCGGCCCGGCCCAGGATATGAATAGCCTGCACTGGGTCGATTCCCTGCCACCACATATGGCTGGGGTCCAGATTGGCGCCGATGACTTCGCCCGCCGCTTCTCTCAGACGGAGCAGCGTTGCCGGTGTATGCACCGAGAAGCCGCCATGCAGCTCAAGTCCCACCTTGACGCCATGATCCGCCGCAAAAGCTCCCGCCTCTATCCAGTAAGGAATGACTTTATTCTCCCACTGCCATTTCAGCACTTCCTGAAAATCATTCGGCCAGGGAGCGACCGGCCAGTTCGGGTACTTCGCATCCTCATGGTCTCCAGGGCAGCCGGAGAACGTATTGACAACCGAAACGCCCAGCTTCTCCGCTAATCTGACCGAATTTTGGAAGTCCTCGTGGTCCTTCTGCGCCAGCGCCTTTTGCGGGTGCAGCGGGTTGCCGTGGCAGCTGAGCGCACTGATAATCAGCCCTCTCGACTCTACCGCATGCTTGAACTCTTTCAGCGCGCGCTCGTCTTCAAGCAGCAGCTGCGGATCGCAGTGGCTTTTTCCAGGATTACCTCCCGTGCCGATCTCCACCGCTTTAACTCCTTTTTCCGCCACATAGTCCAGCGCATCCTCCAGCTTGCGGCCGCCGAACAATACCATAAATACGCCAAGTTTCATGGATTGTGTTTCCCCTCTCCGTTTATCGTCTTATTTATTCAGTACCGCTTGAGCCGAGTCTTTGGTTGCGCTATCTTGTGTTCCGTCAAAATAAATCGTCTTGCCGGTACGTGCGGATTCGTAAATGGCCTCCAGAATCTGCGTAACCACAAGCGCCTGCTCCGGTTTGACCAGCGGTTCCTTGTCTTCGCTCACCGCCTCAAGCCACAGACGCGCTTCACGGTCCGCCTCGCTCTCTTCATCTCCCGAATAGAAGGCGACTCCGCCCGGAGTAAGCTCGATATTCGTCTCATACAGACGGCCATAGCGTTCACCGTTAATGCGAAGTCCGCTGGTCATATCGGCACCGGCTTCCGTTCCGCACAGCAGCGTCTTCGCTTCGCCGTACTCGGCGACGTTCAGCGCCCAGCTCGATTCCAGCGCAATCGTCGCTCCGTTCTCCATCGTAATGAAGCCGAATGCGGAATCCTCCACCTTGAACTGTTCCGGGTCCCATGGACCGAACGCGTTGGCGGCATTCTCCCGCTGTCCGAGCTTATGGAACACCGAGCCGGTTACGCTGCGCGGCTTGTAGTTGTCCATCATCCACAGCGTTAAATCCAGCGCATGCGTACCGATGTCGATCAGCGGACCTCCGCCCTGCTTCTCTTCGTCCAGGAATACGCCCCAAGTCGGCACCGCGCGGCGGCGCAGCGCGATCGCTTTGGCATAGTAAACTTCGCCCAGCTCTCCCTTCTCGCACAATTCCTTCAAATACTGGCTATCGTTGCGGAAACGGTTCTGGTAGGCGATGGACAGCTTCTTGCCGGTCCGGCGGGCAGCGTCCAGCATTTCCTGCGCCTGAGCCGTCGTCTTCGCCATCGGTTTCTCGCACATTACGTGGCAATCGGCTTCGAGCGCGGCAACCGTAATTGCCGAGTGGCTGTCATTCGGCGTACATACATGCACCACGTCGATGCCGCCGTCTTTCAGCAGCTTCTGGTAGTCCGTATATACCTTAGCGCCTTCTGCGCCATATTTTTCCGCGGCTTCCTGCGCCCGTTCTTCGTTAATATCGCAGAAAGCGACCAATTCGGCGTTCTTTTGACGCGAGAGACTTGGCAGGTGCTTGCCGTTTGCGATGCCCCCGCAGCCGATAATTGCGATTTTAAGTGTCTTAAACATGAATATTGCCTCCTTGTTTATAGTTTGTTTCAAGCCACTTTATACTATCCGCCACGCTGTCCAGCGGCGGCCGGCTGCAATAGTCCTGCTCCACAATGGCCCACTTGACGCCTGCCTGTTCCGCCGCCTTCAGAATGGCGGCTAGATCCACTTCACCTTCGCCAAGCACCACCGTTTCCGCCGAGCCGTCCACCAAGCGCTTCATATCTTTCAGATGAATCAGCGGCAGACGTCCCGCGTAACTGCCGATATACTGCACGGGATCATAACCGCCGTAATACACCCAGCAGGTATCCATTTCAACCTGGAGAAGATCTGCCGGAACCTCCCGGTACAGATAGTCGAATGCCGTCAGCCCGCCGCTCTTCTCCCGAAGCTCAAAATCATGGTTGTGATAGAGCAGCACGGCGCCTTTCTCCCGGCATTTCTCTCCAAGAATCCGTAAATTGGCCGCAACGCTGCTCCAATCGCTCCGCTGCTCCTCAGTGAGATAAGGCACGATCAGATATGGACTGCCGATCTTCAGTATGTAGTCGATCTCGGCATCGGCATTCTCCAGCAGAACATCATAGGGTCTGTGCGCTCCTATAGCGGTTAACCCGGTTTCTTCAAGCAACGCCATAACTTCTTCGGCGCTCCGGCCGAAATAATTAAAAAATTCAACGCCGCTATAGCCGAGTTCAGCCACCTTGCGCAGAGTCCCTTCGAAGTCCCTTTCCAGTTCTTCTCTAAGCGTGTAGAGCTGCAAACCGATCTTCACCATTTTTTGTAATCCCTCCCGCAGCATGGAATTGAGCATTGTTGTCTACCTGAACAAAAAGAGCTTATCTATACATCAGCTGCACCTTGATCCTCCCGGGATTAGAACGCCAATGTACGCAAGTTCCCTTGAATTTTTGGGCAGTTTTTGCGTTTTTTGATTTTTTTTCGCTGCCCGAGAACTAGTATCATCGTAATCTGAAAGCAAATATAATAAAATGAATAATATGATTAAAACATGAACAATCTGCTTATCTTTTAGCTACCTGAGGAGGACATATGCCAAGCGAAGCGCCTTGTACTATTTTAACCGCCGGATTCTCCTTCCATCATAAACCTTTCCAAATGTCTGAAACGGAAGGCTTCCCCCACTATCTCATTCGCCTGCAGACCGAAGGAAGCTGCAGCGCTTTGATAGACGGCGAGATCACGCGTGTCGAGAGCGGCGGCCTGATGCTCATTGCTCCGGGCGTTCCATACAACCTTATTATTGACAAGGAAAAATATCCGCTGGGCGAGCCGCGCGTCGAAAGCGGGGATTATCATATTTTTTGCCGGGGGGAGTGGATTGACCGGTGGTGGAACAGCCGTCTGCGGCCGTCGCTAATGCATATCCCGCTTAATGACGCATTAGTCGGTCTATTTCGCCAGCTCGTGCTGGAGCAGCGCCGCCTGTCCGATTTTTCCCCGGAAATTTCAAGCTGCTACCTGCAGATTCTGTGCATGGAAATCGACCGTCTTACCGTGGATCGTCCCTCCGTCTCTACGAGGGGATATTTGGCTTACCGGATGAAGCAGTTTGTAGAGGAAAATGCGGCGCTTTCTTTCCGTCTGGAAGACGTCGCGGCCTATGTCGGCATCTCCGTCTCGCGCGCCGTCCATCTGTTCAAGGAGGCCTTTGGCACAACCATCGTCAAATATGTAAATGAAGTCCGCCTGGAAATGGCCCGTGAGCGGATCGTATACAGTCCGATGCCATTAGAGCATATCGCGGAAGCCTGCGGCTTCGTGAACTATACGTATTTCCACCGGCAGTTCCGCAAACGGTACGGCATGTCGCCAAAACAGTTCCGCACGCACAGCAGGGAGATGGACGCGCCTGCGCTTATATAGGTCAGGACGGGCCAGCGGATTTTAAAAATAGGGCAAAAAGGGAGCGTCCTGCCATTCCGGCGGAACACTCCCTTTTTCTTAAAATATAAGAAAGTATAAGCTTCGCGCTTATCATTTGCCTTATATTTCTACGAGAAACGATACCGTCCCTAACAGGACGGCGCAGCCGTTTCTTCTTGTAATGTCCAAATATCGAATGATGGCTTCTCCCGGTTATGCCTGCTTACGATATCGCCTGGCCTTCCTTCGCCCGTTTGCACCCGCTCCCCGTGCAGATCCGGTAAGAGCCTTTGAAATCAAGACGGTGGTCAGTTACAGTGAAGCCGTATTCCTTCTCCAGTTTCTCCTCCAGCTCCGCAAGCCAGTCGTCCTTGATTTCAGCCACTTTGCCGCAGGAATCGCAGATCAGATGATGATGCATATGTTCATGCTCTTCGCTGCGCAGGTCGTAACGGGATACACCGTCGCCGAAGTTCATTTTCTCAACAAGATGAAGTTCGCATAACAGTTCAAGCGTCCGGTATACTGTCGCTAGTCCAAGCTGCGGGAAGCTTCCCTTGACGAGCATATATACCTCTTCGACACTTAAGTGATCCTTCTCGTTGTCGAGAAGCACCTTGACAATGGCTTCGCGCTGCGAGGTCAGCTTATAGTTATGCGCGGCAAACTGCTGGGTGATCGTATCCATAGGATTCATGCCAAATTCCTCCCTTTCGGACGTAAAGTCTTGCTCGCTCCCGGCGAAGCATGTCTTTCTCTAGTTCAATACCCGGATGATTACCGGATGATTAATCGTAAAGCTTCCTAGATAAGAATTATTATAATAAGCATATCAAATGCACAGCAAAAAAGAAAGAGGCAAGCCGTGACCGCCGCGCCGAAGGACCGCATTTCAAGTCAAAAAAACCGGAAGCGATCCGCTTATAATGGACCTATAAAATCGCAGAAAGGACTGCCGCCATGCAATATTATCAGCAGATTCAAAAAGCCGTGGATTATATTGAGGGGAATTTACAAAAGGAGATCGGAATGCGCGACATCGCTGCATCCGCCTCCTTCTCCCCTTTCCACTTTCAGCGGCTGTTTCTCGCTATATCGGGCTTTACCGTGCAGGAGTACATCCGCAAACGCAGGCTCACCGAAGCGGCCCGTCTTCTATCGGGTTCGGATGAAGGCATTCTCAAGGTTGCCCTGGCCTATCAGTATCATTCCCAGGAGGCCTTTACACGCGCCTTCGAGAGTTACGCCGGGATGACGCCAGGGAAATACCGGAAGATGAATCCGGCCTTTGAGGGGCAGCCTCCGATCAGTTTCCTCGATGCTCGGGAAAGGAATGACCAGGAATTCGAGATGGGCAAACCGGAAATTGTCTATTTGAACCGTATACGGATCATCGGCTGTGAATATCAGACAAATCTGAATGAAGGGCGGCATTACCGGGAAATTCCCGGTTTTTACGACGAATTCGGAAGGAACGGCCGCTATCTGCATATCCCGCATAGACTGGCGCCAGATATGGTCTACGGCGTTTCCTGCCGCTTTCAGGATGATGGCGGATTCTCCTTTATCGTAGGTGAGGAAGCAGGGGAATGCGCGGAAGCGCCGGACGGTCAGTACATTAAATTCGATCTGCCGGAAGGAAAATACGCCGAATTCAAAGCCTATGGCCCAGCGAGGCATATTCAGAAGATACGGGATTTCATTTACGGCGTATGGCTCCCCCATTCAAATTACGATCGCGGGGAAGGGCCAGATTTTGAAGTGACCGATGTGCGGAATTCCACGTTCCCAGACGACATGAGGATCAAAATATTTATTCCGCTTGCTTAAGCAAACACCCATACGAATATGTGCCCGGAGCCCATACCTTATAACAGATACCTTATCTGTAAGGAGGATTACCGGATGCTTAAGAAGTCTAACAAAAGTGATGCAGTCGTTACAGCGGACGTGCTGGTCAAAGTAGCGAGAGGCATGCTGCCGTTCTACCGGGCAATCGCCGGAAGCCAGAGCTATGCGAGCGCTTGGTCCCGTGCGGTCGTCGTTGCCGACCTGGAGCTAATGCGTTCCCTGCTGAAGCTCGCGGCCCCTCAGGCCGCCCGGCAAGGATACGGCACGAACGCCATCGGTTATTTTATTACCTATACATTTCCGCTGCCTGTTGCGTCCTATACCAACGGTACTACCATCCCGCCGGGATTGGTGCAGTTTACGTTCAGTACGCAGGTACACCGCCGGATTGCCCGCGCTGTTCTGCCGCTGTACCGTGAGCTTGCCTTTAACCGGAATTTCGCCGATGCTCTTGCCCGGGGCATTCGCCGGGGTGACCGCAAGGCAGTTGCATCCATGGTCCGCGACTTGGTCCGGGCCCGAGGGCTGCGATCGGTAAAGATTGAGGAGTCGGGAATTGCTCTCCTGTTCAAATACAGCGATTCCCCTTATCCTTACCGTAATCTATTGTTCCGTGAATTGGATTAATTAACCTTTCCGTCCTCCCTCCCGCAACCTTTCCAGCCTGTCCTCCGTTTAAAAGAATATGGCGGTTTCCCAAGCCGTACTCAGCAGGAGGTGCAGCAGTATGATATCAACTAAAAAGTCTTTGGCAGCCTTTTCAATCAGCGCAGTAATGATGCTCTCGGCAGGAAGCCTAAGCTTTGCCGCCGGCAGCGAATTCACTGATATCGGTTCCGTTCAGGGTAAGGAGAAGATCGTAAGTCTGAAAGAGCGCGGACTCGTTAAGGGAGTATACGGATCGCGTTTTATGCCGAAGTCCGTCATAAGCTCGGCGGAAGGCATCCAGTTTATTTCGGGCGGTCTGGAGCTTAATCTTGACGCCATTAGATTCGTTAAGGCTCCCGTGGCAAGCGATATTTTTAGCAAGGTCAAGGATGATGCGTGGTACGCCGAGGCTTTTATTAACGCGTACTATAACGGCGTTGAAATCCCTCCGGATATCGATCCCAAGGAACCGATGACCAAAGAGCAGTTCACTGTTCTTCTCGTTCAAGGGCTCGAAAAAGGTAACATTCTGCCGATGATCAAGATTGCTCCGGCGAATATCGCCGATGAGGCCCAAATCAACCCTGCGAGCCAAGGCGCTATTCAGCGATCCCTCATATATAAGATCAACACGTTGGACAAGGATGGGAATTTCAATCCGCGAAGCAAGCTGACACGGGCCGAGGCGGCCGTAATGCTGTATAATGCGCTGGAATATTTAAAGGCTCACGGAAGTGAGTTACCCTCATAGCCATTACGGTTCGGGGAACCGTGAAAACGGGTCATTTGTAATAGTTCAATTAGGATGCAAAAAAACGGATACAAATAGACCTGATAAGGAGTTTCCTCATCAGGTCTATTGTTTTATGAATGATGCAAGTCAATAAGCGTAAGAGCCTGCGGGCTTCGGGAGAACCGAACACTCCGCAAGCATTGCCTGGCTGGTTCCATCAGCAGCGCCATGACGAGAGCTATGCGCTGGCGCTTATAGCGGCAGTGAATATTTTCTCAATAAGCTGCAGTGCGCCTCTATATCCGATGTAGCTTTTGTTCAGAACCACTTCATAGGACGCCGGAAATCCGACTTCGACAATTTTGCCCTTCAGTTCCTTGACCGTGTCTCTTTCCCATGTTGTTCCAAAAATAATCGGAGGCTTGTGCCCGAAATCAGTCTCTTTCAATAATTTGCCAACGATATAGCCATCCTCAACAAAATCGACAGTGGTGGCGACATCATGAGCGAGCTTTTGATATTCTTGAGCGATGGCTTCTCTATATTTTTCCGGCGCATTATCGGTGATGATTTGTCGTTTAGGAATTAACCCGAGCTGATTCACCAGAAACTTGTTTAAGGCCAGATTATACGTGCTGTCCCCGACTACGGCATAGGTTGCCGGCAGCCCCCACCAATATTCGGAGTAGAAATCATTGAAATGCTCCAGGTAATAGTAGTATTCTTGTTCTTCCTGCTCGATAAACGACTCGGCTGTTGCAGGGTCAATGCCCGCGTACTCAACGACCTGTCTAATAAATGCAGCGGTTTGCTGCGCGCCGATCGGTAACACAGGGATGTGCAAATACGGCTGATTGTACTTTTCTTCCAAATGCTTGGCCGTTTTCAGCCCGAGCCATGGCGAGACGACCAGATTAAACTGGGCATGAGGGATCGTCTTCCATTCCTCGACTCCGGCCGATTTGCCGCCAAACAAAATATTGACCCTGAAACCGGCGCCCTCAAGAATTCGCTTCAGCTCGGACAGGTCCCCGCGCCAGAATGTATTCTGATACGGCAGTTCCGACCAGACATTAATCAGCCCTTTTTCCCTGTGGTCCTTGTTAAGCGCATATTTATCAACGTATTGATCAATGATGGCTGTCGTTATGATCTCATGGCCGACGAAGTTATTACCCTTAAAGCCGCCGGTTTCGGCATACACAATAGGAACTCCCTGCTTCTGATATTTACTGACGACCGCTCCGACATCATCCCCGACCAATTCTCCGATGCACCCGTTCAGTACAACAAACAAATCGCCCTCTATGATCTTGAGAGTGGATTTAATTAATTCGTCCAAGCGCTTCTCGCCGCCGAACACCACTTCTTTCTCACCGGCATTGACGCTTGGAGAGACCGAGCCTCCCGAATACCCGCTGCCCTGAAAGCCGTTGTAAAAGGCCAGGCTGGTATATTGCTTGTCCATGCAGCCCGGTCCGCAGTGGCCGATGGGAACGGCGCCCGGAATGGATACGACGCTGTACAGGGCTCCGACGGCACAGCCGTAGCGCACTTGATTGATTGAATTGGTCTGCCCGTGCTCATTTTTAGTAACAGCCATGGTAGTCTCCTTTTTTATGAAATCGTTGGTTGCGCATCGATCAATTCCGGGTGTTTGGCGAGAATGTAGGGGTCTTTTTGTTCAAGCCACCACTGCTTGTAGGGGAGCTTTGCGTGCTTTTTCAGATCATCGTGAAATTTTTTATGGGCGAGAATGTCCAGAATAGCTTCACCCAGATTAACGATGCCTTCGTAGCCGATCGCGATATGCTCATCGCCCAGCGGGGCTGCGGGGATGCCGAGCTTGGAAGCCAGCGGCGCAAGACCGTTATGTCTGATCAGGATAAAATCCGGCTTGACCTCCTGCAGCAAACCGTAAAATTGATACTGCTGCCTGTTGCTCACATTAAACGACGGGACCTCGCCGTAATTTTCAATCAGGTGCCCCAACGAATCCTCCCTGGCATCGCCGCTGTCATAAACGGGATCATGGTGGAACACCAGCGAGCCGTCTACCTGAATATCCAGTTCTCTTAGTACTTGAATCAGTCCGTGGGCGTAAGCGGAGCCTGTAGCAACGTATCCTTTTAAGCCCTGAAGCTTCTTTTTGAGCTCGGCGATCTTCGGCTTCACTCTGGCGTGTTCCTTCGCGATGTACTGCTCTACAAGCTCTTCCCGATGGGTGACTTTGCCGAGCTCACGAAGCCATGCATCGGTTCCGGCGAATCCGTAGGGCATCGGAGCTTTGACTTCGGGCACGCCAAATTCCTGCTCCAGCGCCGCTGCCATATACGAAGAGAGCGTATAGCAGAAGCCCACGGTTGCCGCCGCTTCAGACAATTGCTCGAGATCGGAGACGGATGCCATATCCACAACATAATTGACTCTTAAGTTAAACTCTTTGAACATAGGGGTAAAGATATCCGAACCCCAAAGACTGATGACATTAACGAGATCCTCTTGCTTTTTCGTGCTTTTTTTCACAATCTGTCGCAAAATGCCATGCTGGGTCGCGTCAAAACCGGTACTCCAATGCTTCGATCTGAATCCTTCACAGAAAAGAGGAATTACGGGAATCCCCAGCTCCTCTTCTTTCTTCCTTGCAACACTTTCAATATCTTCGCCAATGATCCCGGTAGGGCAAGAGGTTCCTATAAAAATGGCTTTGGGTGAATACCTTTCCCAAGCATCGTCAATGGATTGCTTGAGTTTGCCAAGCGCGCCAAACACCATATCCGTCTCCTGCAGGTTCGTATTGATAATTCTAATATTCTCGACTTTATGGCCTCTCATGGCCAATCCATTCCGGTAGATTGAATTGTAGGGAACTTGTCCGGCGCCGCAGCCGATCGGTGAATGCTGGATCAGCACCGCATCTCTGACATTGCCTGCCTGACATTCAACCATTTGCTCACTGCACACCGAGCCTTGAGTGAAAGGTCCTTTGGCTTCACACAGCCGGCATCCATCCTTATTACTTTTACATCCGCTTCCTCTTCGTTGATAGCCTGATTGCGTGTGCAGATCCGATGCTGTTCCGTTCCAGGCGATAATTGTGCCGAGCCGCCGCTCGCGATTCTGAACTTCAACCATCCTCAAATTGATCTTGCCCATTCGCTACCCATCCTCTCTTATCCCATATGACGTCACAGCAATATTTCATACTAAATAGCTAGGAATTATATACAATGACCAAAGTATATATTTACGTTCATATTCTGTCAATATATTCTATGGCTTATTTTGTAAAGCAAAATCGCCGCCAACAAGCTGCTGGCGACAAGCGAATTGAAGAAAATTATCGAGGGTCAGTATCAGGAAAATGGAGAAGTTCATCTTTTCTGGAGGAAATGAACGCGACGGGCATGGAGTATGTGCGGGGCATCCAGGCGGTGAAGGTTTTCGGCGTGACAGCCAAATTCCCCCTGACCTTCAAACGGGCAGCGGAAAAATACCGGGCTCTGTTGCACGCCAGCGATTTGCCAACGGCGAAACCGGCTGTAGACGGTGGACCAGGAGCCGTAGGTTTCCAGTAAATCTCGCCAAGGAGCACCCGTTTGCCCCGCCCACAGCATGGCATTCAGCATCTGGTGATGGTCTTTGGGGATGCTCCCTCCTTGGGGTTTTCGTTCCGGTGCAGCAGGTCCTTGATTTTTTCCCATTGGTTATCACATGGTTATCACAGATTTTTAAGAATCATAGTTTACCTGCGCACCCAAATAACACTGTGTTAAAACCCGGCTTTTAGCCAAGCGCTGGCCAGAGATATTGCACTTTTGGCCGCGGCAGTGTCCGATAATGCATTCAACATAACAAAGTCATGGATTATTCCTTGATAACGTACCGCAGTGACATCAACACCAGCCTCTCGAAGTTTATTCGCATAAGCTTCACCCTCGTCCCGCAGGACATCAGCTTCGGCTGTAATGATCAAAGCCGGCGGAAGACCGCGAAGCTGCTCGGTAGTTGCCCTCAGCGGGGAGGCCGTAATCTGGTTTCTTTCCTCAGAATCGCTTGTATACTGATCCCAGAACCACTTCATCCCGTCCCGGCGCAAAAAATATCCTTCCGCGAATTGATGATAGGATTCCGTATCAAATGAAGCATCCGTAACCGGGTAGAAAAGGAGCTGTTGTCCAATAGCAGGACCACTGCGCTCTTTGGCCATCAGCGTGATTGCCGCAGTCATGTTGCCGCCAACACTATCACCGGCTACAGCCAAGTGATCCGCGTCAAGCCCGTGTTCTTTGCCGTACTCTGCGATCCACAGCAGCACAGCATAGATTTCTTCAATGGCCGTAGGATACTTCGCTTCAGGGGACAGACTGTAATTTGGAAATACAAGAGCAGCTCCACTCTTCACGGCCAGTTCACGGATCAACCGATCATGGGTGTGTGCGTTGCCAAAGACCCAACCTGCACCGTGTATATACAAAATGACAGCCAGATTCTTCTCAGCAACGTGCTTCGGACGTAAAATCCGAATGGATACGCGGCCGCTTGGACCACCTGTAATACTGATATCTTCAATGTCCACATCCGGCTTTTGTACCTCGCCCGCCTGGGCTTCGTCGACCGCAATCCGCCCCTGTTCCGGTCCTAGATCAAATAAGAATGGCGGATTGGCTGTAGCCTCAACAAAATTTTGTGCTTCCGGTTCAAGAATAAGTTTTTTCTCCATGTTTTTTCATTCTCCCTCTATCATTTTATTTGGGCTAACTGACTTCTTGATGGATGTTCCGAGCCAATCCCAATGGCACCAAGTCCCATTCCGGTGGCTGTCATTTTGCGAACCCAATGGAGGCAAGAGAGAAAGTACAGTGTACTGATCCGAGGTCTTCCGCGAGCGAAGGCAATGCGACAAAAATGATCGTATGATCAAGTGCCACATTAACTCGGAAACAGCGGGCAGGATTAACGCTAATCCCTTGTATCTGTTACTGTTCATGTTTAAACTTCCTTTCTTTTTTTGAATCAGACCATCAGAAACGTACAAGTACGGAGTTGTTAAGAGAATAATTGACAGAAGGTTTACTTCCTGCATGATTCCTTTATAGAATATAGAAGTAGTTTTACATAAAGGAAGTGCAGAAAATGTCCAATCCAGGAATCAACAATGACAGCGGGATTAATCCATTCAGCGCGGACTGCGAGCAATGCTTCGGTTTGTGCTGCGCAGCTTTGCCGTATGCCAAATCAGCCGACTTTGCCATGGATAAAGCCGGGGGTACTCCCTGCCCAAACTTGCAGACTGATTTTCGCTGCAGCATTCATAAAGACCTTCGAACAAAAGGCTTTCGGGGGTGCGCCGTATATGAATGCTTTGGTGCAGGTCAAAAGGTGTCCCAAATCACCTACGCGGGAAACAACTGGCGGGATCATCCGGCGTTGACACAGGAAATGTTTGAGGTATTCCCGATTATGCAGCAGCTGCATGAAATGCTAAATTACTTGGATGAAGCGCTTGGTTTCGAAGAGACTCGGCCGATTCATAAAGATTTGCAGAATGTTCTTGAACAAACGGAAGAGCTCACCCGTCTGAATCCGCGCTCGATTCTGGAGCTTAACGTCCCCGCCCACCGGGCGATTGTCAATGACCTGCTTCTGCAAGCAAGTGAACAGGTACGGGCCAAAGCTGCGCCAATGCCTAATAAAAATCAAAAATTACAGAACAAAATCCGCAAGGGAAGCGATCTTATAGGCGCAAATCTAAGAGGAGCCGACCTTAGAGGAGCTAACTTGAGAGGCGCTTTGCTCATTGCATCCGACCTGAGAAATTCAGACCTGAGAATGACTGATCTGATTGGCGCCGACTTCAGAGATACCGATTTAAGCGGCGCCGATCTCACAGGAAGCATTTTTCTCACTCAGGCGCAAGTTAATTCGGCTAAAGGCGATAGGAATACCAAGCTGCCGCCTTCTGTACGCATTCCCGATCATTGGTGACTTCGAGTCGTAAGACCCAAATGGTACATTGAGGGATTGGCCCGGAATATGATATAGTAAATAAGCTTATAACCGAATAAAGACCGCAATTTCACTAGGGGAGTCATTCGACTGAGACGAAGCCGCGAGCTTCGGACCCTTGGAACCTGATCTGGATTATACCAGCGGAGGGAAGTGGAACCTGGAGCTTACCTATCTACGCCGCGCAAGGCCAGCGCTTGTACGGCGGATATCTTGGAGGCCCGTTCATTTCTCTGACGGAAATGGACGGGTCTTTTATTCATGTTAAGGAGGGTTGACCGACTATCGAAGAGCTTTTATCTCTCCGCCGACTTACTTTCTCATTTCCGCGGCAAAAGCCTGTATTTGCAGATCTATCACTTACGGTCCACAAGGGTGAATTCGTCAGCGTTATCGGCGCCAGCGGCTGCGGCAAAAGCACGCTGTTCAAAGCGATAGCCGGACTGCTTGCGCCGATTCAGGGGGAAATCTCGCTGCAAGGCTGCGCCCCGGGTAAAAACCGGCTTGGCCAAATCGCCTACATGCCTCAGCAGGACCTGCTGCTGCCCTGGCGGACGGTGCTGGACAATTGTCTGCTGCCGCTGGAGATCAAGGGCCGGGCCGGCAAGGACAAAGCGGCTTCGGCCCTAGACATGCTGGAGCGCTTCGGACTCGCCGGGTATGAGTTTGCCTATCCGCATGAGCTGTCTGGCGGGATGCGGCAGCGGGCCGCCTTTCTCCGGACACTGATGACCGGTGGACAGCTCATGCTGCTCGATGAGCCGTTCGGCGCGCTTGACGCCATGACGAAGCGGGAGATGCACCGCTGGCTGCTGGAGTTGTGGGGAGAGCTGGGGCGAACCGTTATGTTCATCACGCATGATCTGGAGGAGGCCATTCTGCTCAGTGACCGCATCTTTCTGATGCCGCCTTGCAGCGTCGGGCCCCTTCAGGAGCTGAACGTGGGATTGCCGAGACCCCGGCGGCTGCAAATGAATTACGAGCCCGGCTTTGTCTCTCTGCGGGCCGAGCTGGAGCGGAGGTTGTATGAAACGCGCATTGTTTAAGGAAGGATCGCGCCGCTACGGGGCCTTCCTCCTTCTGCTGCTGCTCATTCTCGCCGTGTGGGAAGCCGCCGTCCGTTTAGGATATGTTCCGTCCTTTATCCTCCCAGCGCCCTCTTCAATCTGGACCGCACTGGTAGAGAACGCCGGACTGCTGCTGGGTACGCATCTACCCGCCACCCTCGAAGAAGTAGCGGTAGGCTGCCTGATGTCGCTGGCTGGCGGCATCCTGCTCGGGATCGGAATGCATCTGTCCAAGGCACTGGAGAAGGCGCTCTATCCCTTTATTATCATCAGCCAGACGATTCCGCTGATTGCGCTCTCCCCCATTTTTATTATGTGGTTCGGTTATTCCTTGTGGAGCAAGGTCGCCGTCGTCTTTCTGACCGCGTTCTTTCCGGTCGTCGTCGGCGTGTACGACGGACTCGCCAAAAGCGGCGGCGCGTATAAGGAGCTGCTGCTGACCATGGGCGCAAGCCGCAGGCAGCTGCTGGTCAAGATCGGCATTCCGCTAGCGCTCCCCTCCTTTTTCTCGGGACTCAAGCTGTCGGTGGTGTACTGCGTCATCGGCGCAACTATCGGAGAATGGCTTGGGGGAACACGCGGACTTGGTTATTACAGCCGCCGGATGGCAGGAAACCTGCACAGCGCAGAGATGTTCGCCGCGATTGCACTGCTCTCGGCGCTCGGTATCGCGCTATTCCTGACCGTCCGGCTGCTGGAGCATCAGATTCTTAAGAAAAGAGGTACTTATTAATGAAATTTTTCACCCGTATTAAAACTTTATTGCTTCTCCCTTCCATCTCGCTTCTTCTGTTAACGGCCGCTTGCGGCGGCTCCGCGTCATCCGGCGATTCCACGGCTCCCGCCTCTCCTTCGCCCGCTGCCTCGCAAACCGCAAGTCCGGCGGAGCCTGCGCACAAGCTGACGCTCATGCTCGACTGGTACCCGAACGCCGTGCATTCTTTTTTGTATACCGCTCAGGAAAAGGGCTTTTTCGCCAAGCAGGGACTCGATGTGGAAATCCAGATGCCGGCAGACACAAATGACGCGCTGAAGCTCGTCGCGGCAGGAAAAGTCAACTTAGCTTTGAGCTACCAGCCGCAGGTGCTGATGGCCCGGGGGGAAAAAATCCCCGTGAAATCGCTGGCCTCCATTGTCCGTCATCCGCTGACTCACCTGATGGTGCCTGCGGACAGTTCCGTACATACCCCCAAGGATTTGGCCGGTAAATCGGTGGGCTATTCCTCCATTCCGCTGTATGAGGCGATGGTTAAGACAATGGTCAAGGCCGACGGCGGAGATCCGGAGAAAGTTAATTTCGTGGATGTGGGTTATGACTTGATTCCGGCCATATCGACCGGACAGACCGATGCCATAATGGGCGGTTTCATCAACCATGAGCAGCTTATTTTGCAAAAAGAAGGCCATCCCGTCAACTCCATCGACCCGGCGAAATATGGCGTGCCCGATTATTCCGAGCTTGTGCTTGTTGCCAGCGACGAGGGAATTGGCCAGCATAAAGACGATTTCATCAAGTTTCTGGCGGCGATGCGGGAAGGCCAAGCCTATGTAAAAGAGCATCCCGATGAGGCGCTGTCCATCCTGCTGGCGCATGAGGACGGAACTGCTCCGCTCGACCAGGTGATTGAGAAGCAGAGCCTGAAGGTTCTGCTGCCGCTGATGGACGCGGGTGACAAGGATTTCGGAGTTCAGGATGCGGAAAGCTGGGATAAAGTACGTCAATGGCTGTCGGAGAACGGACTGCTGCCTGCGGATATTAAGGCTGGGGACGCTTTTATAAATTTATAATTCAGGAGGAATTCCAAATGTCTTTCATAACCAAGCTTCGGGAAAATAACCCGCTCATCCACAACATCACAAATATTGTTGTCACCAACTTTACCGCCAACGGCCTGCTGGCGCTGGGAGCTTCGCCGTTTATGGCGGATGCGCATGAAGAAGTGGCGGATGTCGCCGCAATGTCCGGCGCGGTCCTGATCAACATCGGCACGCTAAACGAACACGCCATCAAGGCCATGCTGCTGGCAGGCCAGTCGGCCAACAAGCATGGAGTCCCGGTCGTGCTCGATCCGGTGGGAGCGGGCGCTACCGCTTACCGGACGGAAGTGACGCATCGGCTTGTTTCCGAAATGAAGATTACGGCGCTGCGGGGCAATGTGGCCGAGGTTGCCAATGTCATCGGGGAGAAATGGTCCATTAAAGGCGTTGACGCGGGCGCAGGCGACGGCGACCATGTTGCTGTGGCCCAAAAAGCGGCAAAAAAGCTCGGATGCATCGCCATTGTTACCGGTAAAGAGGATATTATCACCGACGGTAATAAAACGTATATCGCAGCGAACGGTCACCCCATTCTGACCAAAGTAACCGGAACCGGCTGCCTGCTCAGCTCTGTCGTAGCCGCTTTTCTGGCGGTTGCCGGGGATTCCCCGCTGGAAGCGGCGGCCGAAGCCCTCTCCTTCTACGGAGTTGCCGCCGAAATCGCCGCAGCCAAGACGACTGAGCAGGGTCCAGGCAGCTTCCAGATCGAACTCCTGAATCAGCTGGCGCTTCTGACGCCGGAGGAATACGGAAAGTTGTCGAGAATCCGGGAAGTTTAAACAGGAATTTTCCAGCAAGGGAGATGAAAAATATGAACGTACACAAGGCGCTAACAATCGCCGGCTCGGACAGCGGCGGAGGCGCGGGCATTCAGGCCGACCTTAAGACGTTTCAGGAGCTGGGCGTTTACGGTATGTCGGCGCTGACCGCGGTGACGGCACAGAATACGCTCGGGGTTCAGGGCGTGTATCCGCTCGATCCGGAAGCCGTGGCCCGGCAGCTCGATTCCATTGGCGAGGATCTGACCCCGGATGCCGTTAAGACCGGCATGCTGTTCAGCGGGGAAATTATTCGGACCGCCGCCGAGAAAATCCGCCAATACGAATGGGGCAATCTGGTGGTAGATCCGGTGATGGTAGCCAAAGGAGGTTCCTCTCTTCTTCAACAGGAAGCGGTGCAGTCTCTGATCCGGCATCTACTTCCACTCGCGCTTGTAACGACGCCGAATATTCCGGAAGCGGAAATCATTGCCGATATGACAATCGCCAGCCTGGCAGACTGCGAGGAAGCGGCAAGAAGAATCGCGCAGATGGGTTCGCGTTATGTTGTCGTTAAAGGAGGCCACGGCAGCGGGGACGGCATCGTCACGGATGTGTTGTATGACGGCAAGAATTTTATTTACTTGGAAAGTCCCCGCATCGATACCCGGCATACGCACGGAACGGGCTGCACCTATTCAGCCGCGCTGACGGCGGAGCTGGCGAAGGGCCATTCGGCGGAGGAAGCCGCCCGAACTGCCAAGGCGTTTATCCGGGCGGCGATCGAGGACGGCCTTGGCATCGGGGCGGGACACGGGCCGACCAATCATTTTGCGTACGGCCGCAGACTGCGCGCGGAAGGGACTGAGAAGCGATGAGCGAACGGGACGCCATCTCAAATGACGGCAGGCTGGACAGTGAAGCGGTGCGGGAACATCTTCGGGTATACTTCATCATGGGCAGCGTTAACAGCCGGAGACCGGCAGCCGAAGTGCTTACGGAGGCGATTGCCGGAGGGGTTACAATCTTTCAATTCCGCGAAAAAGGTCCCGGCGCGCTCACCGGCGAAGCCAAGGTTAATCTTGCACGGGAGCTTCAAGGGATATGCCGCGCCCACGGCGTGCCTTTTATCGTCAATGACGATATTGATCTGGCTACCCGGCTTGACGCGGACGGCGTGCATGTCGGCCAGGACGACGAGCCGGCACGGGTTCTTCGCGAGAAGCTGGGCAGCCGTAAAATCATCGGCGTGTCCGCGCATACGCCCGAGGAAGTCCGGCAGGCCATTGATGACGGGGCCGACTATCTCGGAATCGGCCCGGTCTATCCTACTTCCTCTAAGGACGACGCCAGACCGGTACAGGGCACGATTCTGATCCAGAACCTGCGCAAAGAAGGAATTACCATTCCTCTAGTCGGCATTGGCGGGATCACAGCGGAGAATGCCTCCCCCGTCTTTGCGGCGGGCGCGGACGGCGTCTCGGTCATTTCGGCCATTGCCGGGGCCGATCATCCGCAGGAAGCAGCGGCGGCGTTTGCCCGGCTTGCCGCCCGGTAAGCCGCGCCCGGCAGACTCGCAGCGGATCATTCGTCTTCCATTTGCTTCGCTCTAGCTAAGAACTATAACTAGACAAAAAATGACATTCCAACCAACAACGGTTTGAATGTCATTTTTGCGTTTTGTCGCGGCTTGTCCAGCCTAGATTACAGCGGCCTGGCTCAGCTTTTTATCCAAAATCGATTTGATATCTTTAACCAGTTGGACTGATGCTTCTATTTCTACTTTCCTTGTCGAGACACTCTCTACACTGCATCCGACAGGTATTCCCTTCT
This sequence comes from Paenibacillus durus ATCC 35681, assembly GCF_000993825.1. NCBI lineage: Bacteria > Bacillati > Bacillota > Bacilli > Caryophanales > Paenibacillaceae > Paenibacillus > Paenibacillus durus. The sequence goes on along the minus strand of NZ_CP011114.1, from coordinate 1,843,674 downwards.
CCAATCCAAATTCCAATAGCTCCGCAAAGATTTTTTGAGTCAACCCTAACGACTTGTCCAATACATCACTGGAGTATTTCAAGTCGTTCTCCAGCCATTTCGGAATACTTATGCCGAGCCATTTCATAAATTCCAGCGTTTTTGGAGAACCGCAAGGCGCGATATTAAATAAAATAGGTACCATTTCCAGCCCGTTATTTGTGCAGTAGTAAAAATAATCGGACAAGAAATTTTTCGACGCCTCTACATCATAAGTTGCCTGCGATACGAAAAAGCTGCATCCGCTTTGTACTTTATTGACTACCCGCATATGCTCGTCATTCTTTTTCATATGTCTCTCGGGGATGACAACTCCCCCAAAGGTTAAATTCCGATTATGCTGGTTGCTTAAACGATAGGCTTCTGTCAAATCTAATTTCACCTTTTGCTGACTGGAAGAACTCCCCACAAACACAGAGAACCTGTCCTGATCCGTATCGGATTTAATCCAATCCGCCAGCTGTGCTTCCGAATACTTGCCTACGCAGCGATAAATAATTTTTGGAACAGACAATTGACTTAGATACACATTACTATACGTGGTCGGATCAATGGTCTGTAAATAGGGAAACGGTCTTTCCTGTTCCATTCGATCCGCTTCTTCCTGAACATCGTAAAGAATTAAGGCGTCTATGTCCAGATCCCTAATTCTTTCACATTGCTTTTGTGAAATTTCCGCAATTTTTTCCGGGGGGTGGGTTGCCTTCGGCGGTGTCATTCCATATGTTAAAATGCCGGTCGCTTTATTCCTTATTTTGTCTTTCAGCCTATTCTCCATATCTTTAACCTGCCAATCTCTTGATTATATATTTCTCATCAGATGTCAGTCGTAACTACGAGGAATGTTTGGACTTCCGGCCGCTGTTGTCTCCAGATTTCTTGATTTTAACCGCTCTTCGCGGATGAAATCCGGAGACAGCCTATGCTTTCGAAGCGAGCTTTCCTCCGGAAAGCTTTCGGGCGGTCGCTATCGCTCCTACAGTTCCAAACTTCCCCTTCGTTACTCCTTACCCTGATGTCATTATCTTAAATCCTTTTATATTTCACCGCTGCTTCAGCAGCGAAAATACCATCTCCCGGAACAGCTCAAGGTCGGCCTCAAGGCACACCTCGGCATTCGGCTCTTTTTTTAGAATATTATTCTGGTCGACAAGACTGTAGCCTTTGGTCAGCTCGCTCTTATGCTCCACATCGATGTAGAAGCGATTCGACCGGGCCATGACCCGGTTGTCGATAGCCATGGCTACTGTAAGCGTATCCGGGTGGGACAGCCGGCGATATCCGTGCTGCTTAAGCCCCCGTTCCATATTGGTCCGCAGCACCTTCATGTAAAAGCGGGCGAATTCGGTATCCAGCGCTTCGATCAAGTGGAGATGTTCCTCCGCCATGACCGGCTGCCGATAGCACACATCCCAGCCGACCATCGTCAGATTGAAACCGGCATGAACGACGATATGCGCCGCTTCCGGATCGACGAGGAAATTGAATTCCGCCGCCGGGCTGTCATTGCCTATATAATTATTCGCTCCGCCCATCACCCACAGATGCTTCAGCTTTCCGGCAATGGACGGATCAAGCGAATAGGCGAGCGCCAGATTGGTCAGCGGCGCCTGCGCGATCATCTCGATCTCTCCCGGATGCTCGTTGATCAGGCGGACAATCGCGGTGGCCGCATGCTCCTCCTGAGGCTTAAGGGAAGGCTCGGGAAAGTTCGAGCCGCCCATCCCGTCCGGGCCATGAACATGCTCGGCGGTGAACAGCCCCCGCATCAGCGGCTTGACCGCGCCGGGATACACCGGCACATCGGGACGCTCCGCCGTCTCCAGTGTGGTCAGCGCATTGCGCGTACACAGGTGCAGCGGGATGTTGCCCGCAACCGTTGTAATGGCCTTGACCTCCACTCCCGGCCAGCGAAGCGCCAGCAGCAGAGCGGTGCAATCATCGCCTGCCGTATCGGTGTCTATCATCAGTATTTTACGTTTTTCCATAAGATCATCACTCCGTCTGTCTAATTTCAGCAGCTCTCCTGTAATAAAATGTGACATTTACTACGGATAATTCTATGAATTTCTGCTCAATTGAAGCCTATTATAGCAAGGAACGAATAGTTTATAAACTTTTTTGCTTAAAAATTAAATAGATGTGAGATTATATAGCATCCTCTATCTTTTTGCGAAATGAAAACAAACAGGTTACGATAGACGATAGATTCAAATAACTGTCAGGAGGTCCCGTATGATCGACAAAAACATCACCGAGGGAGTCATTCGCACACGCACAAAGCTGCGGCAGCAAGCGCTGATCTCAGTTTTTAATGAGTTTGACGGCAAGGTTATGAAGCTTGGCAACGGCAATAGAGGGGAAAAATACACTAAAATGCTGCTGAGTCCGTTCTCCTTTTATCGCGGAAGCGCCTATTTGTTCTATTTTGACGCCACACGCCAGTATTTCCCCTACCACTCCTCTCCCGAGCGTCCGACCTGGATTCAAGGAGATTTGCATTTCGAGAACTTCGGCGCTTTTCGAAACGAGGACGGGAATCTCGTCTATGACGTCAATGATTTTGATGAAGGCTATGTGGGCTCCTACCTCTACGACCTCCTGCGGATGTCCGTCAGCATTTCGCTAGTCTGCCGGGAGCTCGGCTACAGCCTTGAAGAACAGTGGAACTGCATCGAAACGTATGTAAAGGACTATTACAAGCAGATTCAGAATTTTTGCGATGAAAAGGATGATCCGGGCAAATTTATCATTGATGAGGATTCGGCCAAAGGACCGGTGAAGAAGCTGCTGAAGAAGCTGGAGAAACGAAAAAGCGCTCATTTTCTAGACAAAGTGACCTCGCTCATACAGGATGACCGGATATTCCTTGAAACAGAGGAGCTGAAAGTGCCCGGCGCGGCCGAACAGGAGATGCTGGAGCATGCTTGGCCGTTCTATCAGGATACGCTGAATTCCCGTAAAAAAGCTCCCGAACATTACAAAATCAAGGATATCGCGGTGAAGCACGGTTCAGGGACGGCGTCAATCGGATTGGACCGCTACTACATATTGATCGAGGGTGAAGGGCAAAAGGGCGCGGAGGACGCGGTTCTAGAGGCCAAAGAGGTGCGCGTCCCGATTCCGGCTTATTTCATGCCGTATTCAGAATCCTTCTGGCATTATTTCGGGCATCAGGGCAAGCGTGTCACAGCAACCCAGCAGGCCATGCATCATAAAGCGGACCCCTACCTCGGCTTCTTCACAATGGATGACCGGCATTTCTATGTCAGAGAGCGTTCGCCATACAAAAAAAGAATTAAGCTTGAGGAAATCGATTCGTTCGAGGACATGGAGCGCACACTTACAATCATGGCCCGGCTTACAGCCAAGCTGCACGCCAGGGCGGACGCCGACGTGAACAAAGGTCTTCTCCCCTATCACAGCGAGAAAGAAATCGCCAGAGCAATGGGCCCGGACCCCAATCCTCTCGCCCGCCATATATCGCACTGGGCCGCCGCCTATGCCGACCAGGTAGAGATCGATTATAAGCTGTTCAAGGAATGGGCGGAAACGGGCGGCTATTGAATCAGGGAATGACTCGGTATAAAAAAGAACAGAACGTTTTACCTATCCGGTAAGCGTTCTGTTCCAAATTAAGTGGTGATCATAATGTCTCGTCAGCTTTCCCTCTTAAGCAGATTGCTGTTGGCGATATACAGCGTGATCACCAGCAGCAGAATGGCCCCCGAATAAATCAAAGTGTCCGACGGGCTTTCATGATCAATAATAATGAGCCGGATCATCGCCGTAATGCCGATATAGACGAAGTAACGGAGCGGGAAATGATAATGAGCTTCAAAGTACTTGATAATCAGGGCAATGAACTCGAAATACAAAAAATAAATCAGCAGAGCCTCCAGCAAGTCTATTTTGGTCAGATGCTCGCCATCATTGATAAAGCCGAAAATATAAATCGTCTCCTTACCAAGCAGGATGACAAGGATGAGTGCTAATACGACCAGCGCCGCATTAAGTGCCCATTGCAGAATAATCGGAATGTACGCGATATTATTTTTTGTCTTCACAAGATCACCTCCCGCCTGAAAGTTTCCACAAGTATACTGGAGATTTCGTTTTCAAAGCAAGTCTATGTTCACAGGCGGAAATTATGAGAGGGCTCTAGATATGAATTTTTCTCATGCGGTTACGGCGGGTTTGCGGCGCTGCTTGCGGGTATACTGGCATTGCGGACCGTTCGCGGGTATACTGGTTATACCTTTCAATTGCCCATTATTACGCCAAAAGGGGAACTTTATTTATGCCGATTAATCGACCTTTGATCACCGACCGCGATTTTCAGGAGGCGATGGAACGGCAGTTGCCCGTCCGCGTGTTCCAGAATGATCACTTGATCAATTCAGGCGCGACGGTGATCCGTTTCACCGATACGGACGTTATCATCCAGTCAAGAGTAAGCGACCTGACCTACTACTCGCGAAAAGACTGCGAGTTCTTCGAGGTAAGATAGTTTATGCATGAAAGGGTCCGGCGGTCTGCGAATAATGTGCTGGACAGCAAAAAGCCGGCGGTCCGCCATCACGACGGGTCACCGGCCTATTTTTTGAGTTTACCGATTATTTTTATTCAAATTCGCACCGCCGGAGCTCATCTTCTCATTGAGGATGTCCTGAAAGCTCCGGCTTTTTTCATTATCGATTTCCCGCTTTTGGGTGACAGATGGATGTGGTCTGAAGTACTGCTCATTGAATGTCATAATGTTATGTACCGATAAGATCATTGCCCTCGGCCTCCTTTGTTATTCGCTCTTTGCTTGCGTTCTTATTACCCGATCCTTTCCATTCTTAAACATTTTTTGTGGGTTTCCGGAAAAATAGCTGTATAGTCACAGACACCGCATTGCAGCCTGTCCCGCGAGTCCTAGACCCTCTGTCCTGAGCGGTGTGATGTTACTGTGCGCTGGGATTAGTAAAGGAAATTTCATAGCTTCTGCTGTCCCATTTAAGCGAAGAACCCAAGCTTTGCGCCAGCTTTCCCGCCCGTCCTTCTTGACCGTTGAGAAAAGATTTCCACCGTCGCCGTAAACAGCCTTTACTCCCGTTAGCCCGGGCACCATTGAGGCAGCCGGGAGCATGGCCGCCTCATCATGCGATGCTTCCTGGGAACTTGCAGCGTCGTCCGATGAAATACCGCCAGTCGACGAGGCTGTTGGAGCCAGCCACGCTATCACATTGCCGTCCTTACGCAGGGCCAGCGCTGAATTCTCTCCCGCGGCAATATCCGTAATGCCGGTTAAACCATCGATCGTTTCCGGCAGCGGAATCGCCCATTGATTGCCGTCCGCTGCCGCCGCGCTCCATCCGCCGGTCCGCAGAAAAGCGCCCCATACCTTCACGTTGCCGTCCAAACTGAGCGCCATATAGTAATTTCCGCCAAGAGCAAGCTTCTTTGTCCCTTCAAGTCCGGCGACCCTATGCGGCGCATTGCTCCAATTCACCGGCCCTGCGGTTCCATTCGCAAATTGACCGGAATAATTGCTTCCCCATGACCAGACTGTGCCGTCTTTACCAAGAGCAAAGGCGCTGCCGCCCCAGAAGCCGGGCTTCGCTGCAATTTCCTTGATCCCTGGCAGCTTTGCTAGGGAGTACGCCGGAGACTGAGTCGCCTTTGCAGAAGTCGGCAATGCAGCAAATATTACGGCAGAGGCAAGCAGCAGACCCGACAGATGCTTCATTTGTCTCTTTATAAACATTTGCGCCCCCTCCTTCCTTATGCCCCTACAGCCTGAATTGCTTTAGTCTATAGACGTGGCGAAGCGGAACAAAGTTTCCCGGGTCGGCCCAAAACCGTTCTTTCGGCTTATCACGAGCTGACAAATGAACTACGATCAATAGTCAGAGTCATGGGATGCGGATTTTTGTGAGGGTAAGTTATCACAGGCTAAAATGGTACATTTGTATGAGTAGAGGTCCTAACCCGAAATAACGGAACTTTGGCGTAAAGGGGGCGATGTGAAGTTATCGCGATTATATCCGGCCGCAAAGCCGGTAAAGTCCGTAGCCTGCCGTGAATTGATCATATCGAATAGCCCAACGGCCAGCGTCTTCGTCTCCGGCGTCCGCAGCACGAGCAAGCGCAGTGTCATACAAACCAGCTATAGTGCAGGTTTTTTCATCGAAATCGTTAGTGATCAGAGGATTCCTGCTATCGTGCAGGCATTTGAGGCTGTTGTAACTGAAATTGAAGGTGATTGTGTAAAAAACTGCACTTTTTCAGGCATATGATCCGGACGGGGGTTGAAGACGATAAAAAAGATGCACCGTTGCAGGTCTTTTCTGCAGTATCCTGCCCATCGTTCCCCGCTGCGGTTCGAATCGAGGCTTTGACCGCAATTACGCTTACCATTTTCTGCCGCTGAAAAGAATGATATAATAATGTGAATTATTGCCTATTGCAGGCATACGGGCATCACTATTTTTTGGAGGGGAATCATGGTTAAATTTATCGGTTTTATGCTTCTGTGGAATTTGGTGGGGAATCCGTTTCTCGCGCTGATTATCCTGCTTGCGGTGCTGTATTTTATCGACCGCCGTTACGTGGGGATCTTCCCGAGTATCGTCCGGCCTTTTCGCAGAGCAAAACAAAGCTCCAGACTACGCACGCAAATCTCGCTTAACCCTAATGATGTTTCTTCCAAGTTCGAGCTGGCCCGTCTATTGGCCGAACGTAAGAAATTCCGGGAAGCGCAAGAGCTTCTGCTGCAAATAGGGGACCGCTACGAGCAGTCCGCCGAATATTGGGTCGATCTGGGATATGCGAATATAAAGCTTGGACAGCTGGAGGAAGGGGAAAGCCAGATGCTGCGCGGACTGGAGATCAACCAGAGAGTGCAGTACGGTCAGCCTTATCTCCGGCTTGCGGAAGGCTTCCGGCAGAGTGACCGCGATAAATCGCTGCATTATTTGCACGAGTTCAAGGAGATTCAGTCTTCCTCGAGCGAAGCGTATTATTTACTCGGCTCGATGTACAAGGCACTCGGCCAGAGTGCCGAAGCTAAGCAGGCTTTTACCGAGTCCATCGAAGTCTACCGTTCGCTGCCGAGATACAAGAAGCGTCAAGAGCGCGGCTGGGCGGTGCGCAGCTTCTTCGGAAGAATAAGCTAGCCCGAAAATCCGGTACAGCATACAAGAACCTCCGCTGCCTCTCTCTCAAGGCATCAGCGTAGGTTCTTGTTCGTCATCGGCCAGAGCGGCTAGGATATAAAGCTGCGCAGCCAGTCAGCCGCACGCGGGAAGGCTTCCTCCAGCATTCTTCGGAACTGCTCTATGTTAAAGGCGCCGGAATCGGCGGCGCTGAACGTATAGCTTCCTATGGCGCTGCCGCCGATGGCGATCTTGCCAATAGCTAGACCTCCCAGCGCCACCGCCCCAACCGCCATTCCTCCGAATGCTAGGACGCCCGCCGCGATTCCGCCCGCCGCAATGGCTCCGGCAGCCGCTCCCCCCATCGCGAGTAGCCCGGCAGACAAGCCTCCGATGCTGATTCCGCCTGCCGCGACTCCCCCAACGGCAAAAACTCCGAGCGCCACATCGCCGATAGCAATAATTCCTTTGGCGACCGCAGGCGCACCTCCAAAGAACCAGCCCCGTCTGCGGAATTTAATATGCACTAAAGGCAGATCAAACACGGTCAACGGCGATTTATATTCGTAATAATCGCCGGAAACCGGATCGTAACCATAATAAGGCGCCTCATTATCGGCATATCCCGGACCAGCTTCAGCTCCGTACAGTCCGTTCATATAATCCTTAGCCATCTCCCAGGGCGCTCCCGACTCGGCCAGCACTCGTTCAACGCTGCTGCGCTCCGCCCTTTCCGTTAATGAAGTGAGCAAATCTTCCGCAATTCTTCCTTTCGTAATAGGGTCCGCATCAATCCCCGCCATTACTTCGCTAACGTAGAGCTTCAAACGTTGGCTCATAACCTCTCATCTCCCATAATCTTGTAAATGGAATGATAAAACAGCGCAAGCTCTCCGGTCATTTCCCGCAGCCAAGCTTGACCCGCTGCGGTGACCCGGTAATATTTGCGGCGAACTCCGCGCTTGCCGGTGTCCTGCTCCCAGTAGCTCTCCACGAGTCCGGAGTCTTCCAGACGGTACAGCACGGGGTACAGAGTCCCTTCTTTAAGCTTGAAATATCCGTCGCTTCTTTCATCCAATTCGCTGATCAACTGGTATCCGTACAAATTTCTGCGGCTTAGCAAATGCAATACCAGGATCTCCAGAACCCCCTTCTTAAGTTGGCTTGCCGGATCGCTCATTACATCACCTTGCTAACCTTATTATTTAGTATTACTAAGTATAGTCTGCACGCAATTTATTCCAATGTCAATATGCGATTTCCGGGTAGCGGATTCACATCAAACACACAGGTAGCAACGAAAAAAGCCAGCCCGAAGGCTGGCTGAATCCACCGCTTTAGCGACGGCGCAAATGAAACTTTGGCTAAAGCCGAACTTACATCATGATATTACGGTCTTGCGCTCCCTCCGGCTCCTTCACTCCGAACGGCCACCAATTGGCTCGACCGAATATTTTGACCATGACAGGCATTGTGTTGTTATATCGGACTTTGCGGTTATATTTTGCAAAATTGTATATATCTCATCATTTCTGATATGCCATTCATTTGCTTTTCCAATTGCTCATTCAGCTTCTGAAGAGCCACTTTGAAGGAGCTTTCAATCGTAGTTAGATCATGTGTCTCTAAAGCTTCAAGCAACTGTTTCATGCTTTCAATGAAAAAGACGGTTTTCCTTAAACTGCTTAGCACAATAATCTTTTTTAATTCCCGCGATGTAAAGACTCTATATCCATTTTCCGGATTCCGCTTAGCGCGAATAAGCCCCTCCATTTCCCAATGTCGAATAGCGGATGGGTTTACACCAGCGATAACGGCGACCTCCCCGATTTTCATTTCATCCGTAACCTGAATATTCCTATACATGGAGAAATCAGTTTGATGAATGAGGCTCATGACCTCCTCGACTCGTTGCTTCTCTACCTGAATGTTGTACTGTTGTAAATTGATCATCCAAAGTGCTTGTTCAATGTGACCTTTTTTTAATAAGTTCATGACAGCGTAGGCGATAGGCAGATCGAATCCTTTGATCAAGGACCGTAAAGCAAGGAAAGCTTGGACATGCAACGGAGTATAATATCTTCTATTACTGGCTGTCCGAGGTACGTCAGGCACCAAATCGAGACTTTCATATCTTCGCAAGGTTGTGGTGCTGACATGAAGTCTCTTGGCCATCTGTTTCGGCGTATAGGTTTTGTCCACCTGCGACACCTTCCTTAAAGTCAAACTCTAAAGTACAGCAACAACATTATAAGAGACAAAGGCCGTCCACACAAGGATTCTTGGTATATCAAATGAAATCTTGCATGAATGTTATATGATCGAAGTTGGAATAAAAAATCGAGGAGGAAAATTTAATGGAAAAGGGGCATTTTGCTTTAACGTACCGGAACCTAAAGCCCGGCGAATTCATTACGTTCGGCACGTATCCGCAGTCTGTAGACGGTAAAGAACTGGCGATTAAATGGCGTGTTCTTCAAAATTCAGGAAGCGAGCTGTTTGTTTTGAGTGAGTATATTTTGGATTGCAAGAGGTATCACGGTAAGAGCGCGGATCTGAAGTGGCGTGATTGCATGGAAATTAAGTGGCCTGACTGCGATTTGCGCGAGTGGCTGAATGAAGAATTCTATAACACCGCATTCAGTGCCGCCGAAAAGCAATTCATAAAGACGACTCATTGCACGGACAACGGAGAGGGCTGCCCGGATACGGAGGACAAGGTCTTTCTGCTTAGCGTTGCCGAGATAAAAGATTTATCTGAGATCCACGGCAAGGATTTGAGGCGCGCTGTTGGAACCGATTTTGCCAAGACGAAAAAGCCCGATGGATGCAGCTTATATGTATATGATAAAACGAACAAAGATAACTATGTCATCAGAGACGGCGAAGAAGTTGGCTGTTCCTGGTGGTGGCTGCGAACACAAGGAAACAAGCCTTCACGTGCGTTTTTTGTAGGTCCAGGTTGCAGTATTCGCAGCTATGGGAATAACAGTATAGACGGTTATGGTGTGCTTCCTGCTTTAAACATGAATCTTTCATGATAAAGATGGAAAACGAATGATTTTCAGCGAGATCCGAGACCCTAGGTTTGTCACTATGCGTCGCGGCGGTACCTTGCAAGATACGGATCATCATCATCTTGCAATATGGCGGCCGATTGCGCACAACATGTGCTACATTATTTCGAGCAAGCACAACCAAATGACGACCGTCCGCGCCAATCTCTTTCGGTTGAATACAGAAGTATATGGTGCATGAATTTATATAATAAAATAGGTCTTGTTTTCAAGGAGGTAAGACATGGATTACATTTCACCGAAAGAAGCGGCGTTAAAGGTGAAACGGTGGCCTAAAGATACCATAGCGGCGGGTCGTCGCCATACCATTGGTCTTAAATGTGACGGAACGGTGACGGCTGTGGGTGATAATAAATATGGCCAATGTGATGTAAGCGGCTGGCGCGATATTGTGGCGGTTGCGGCGGGTAATGTTCATATGGCGACGAACACGGGTAATGCTCATACAATCGGTCTTAAATCGGACGGCACGGTGGCGGCTGTGGGTTGGAATAAGCATGACCAATGCAATGTAAACGACTGGCGCGATATTGTAGCGGTTGCGGCAGGTTGGCGTCGTACCATTGGGCTTAAATCGGATGGCACGGTGGTTGCTGTGGGCCGAAACAATGAAGGTGAAATCAATGTAAGCGGCTGGCGTGATATGGTGGCGGTAGCGGCGGGTGACTGGCATACTGTCGGGCTTAAATCGGACGGAACGGTGACGGCTGTGGGTAATAATCGGTATGGCCAATGCAATGTAAGCGGCTGGCGCGACATAATGGCGGCAGCGGCGGGTTACCTTCATACCGTCGGGCTTAAATCGGACGGCACGGTGGCGGCTGTGGGTTGGAATAAGCATGGCCAATGCGATGTAAGCGGCTGGCGCGGTATTGTGGCGATAGCGGCGGGTAGTAATCATACCATCGGCCTTAAATCGGACGGTACTGTGGCGGCTGTGGGTTGGAATGAGCATGGCCAATGCAATGTAAGTGGCTGGCGCGATATTGTGGCGGTTGCGGCGGGTTGCGCTCATACCATCGGGCTTAAATCGGACGGCACGGTGGTTGCTGTGGGTGATAATGATTATGGCCAATGCGATGTAAGCGGCTGGCGCGGCATCCAACTGCCCGGCAATTAGTTTTCAATATTAAGTGTGGCCGCGAACGCGGCCAAAATCTGATCGACGACCCAGGCAAACTCCATATCTTGGAGTTCGTGGCATTGGACATAGAACCGCTCGCCCAGGGTCCGAACATCTTCTGCCGTCCGTGCCTCCAGCGCGAGTCACTGATATCGGAGACAGACGATAGTCAGGTGGGCCACCACGCCTTTATAAGCCCGGCCTTGGTATTCGCGCGGTACACCCAGGAGACTTTTCGCCATCTTGAAAAATGGTCTCAATGGCCCAGCGCTTGCCGTAGACCCGGGGGACGCAATAGGATTCGAGGACGGCCCCCCGGGTCATCTCGGGGCGCACGACCCGTCGATAGAGTTGTTGGAGCGTGTACCGTCGGGGGGCGGATTGACGCCCAATGACATGCGGGAAGTCCCCTAAACCTTATTATTCGTCCTCCGAATCCTCCACCTCGTACACGCAGCGAAGCAGCTCGATACCGGAACCGTTCTCTCCCAAAGAATAAACCATAAAGCCCAGACTGCGGTAAAAATCAGCCGCCGTCTCGTCCTCGGTTTCAGCGATCACATACCGGGGATTGCGGTCTGTCAGCAGCTCCAAAATCATCCCGCGCGCATAGCCTTTTCCGCGGTTCTCCGGAAGTACGGCAATGTGCCGGATATCGATCGAACCGTCCTCGGTCTCTTCAAAGCCGATCAGACCGACCAGCAGTTCCTCATCCTCCCAGCCGTACAGCTGAAGGGCGGCTTCCGCCCTGTATTCGGCTCGGGCTGATTCGGCTTCGCCGGAATCGGATATGACGGCGTAAGACAATAACTCCTCCACCTCAGAAGAATCCAGCTTGGATTTAATATCGATAAGCATCTCTATTCATAATCTCCTTTTTCTCATTATGTAAGACAGCCGAAGCAGTCCGAAGCCGGCCCACACTCCCAGCAGATTAAGCAGGATGTCATCGACGTCAAAGCTCCCGGCGCGCAGCAGCATTTGCAGAATCTCGAGCGCCGTAATGCACGGGATACACAGGACGGCCAGACCGGCGGCCGACCGCAGCCTGCTAGTGACCGCAGGTATCAGTATGCCAAAAGGAACGAAGACGGCGACGTTGCCCAGCAAATTGACCAGCCGGACGATTAAAGGGATTTCACCGCCGGCCGAAAGATAATACCATATCGTTCTCAGCGGGACAAGATTGTACTGCATTGGCTGGCTATGGCGTTCAGTCCGGCCAAAGCCGAGGAACATCCAGTAAAGCAGGCAGGCGGAATACACGATAAGACATGCCGCCGCAATCCTCCTTATCCAGACTTTACGGGGGATGGACATGCTTATGCTGTTCCGCTATGGATGATTTGCAGACTTCCGTCGCTTTTTCCGACTATCGCCATATCCGCGATCCCGATGAACAGGCCATGCTCGACCACACCGGGAATAGACTGAAGAGCCAGAGCCAGCTCGGGAGCTGATTTAATGATTTCAAACCGGCAGTCCGCTATGTAATTTCCATTATCACTCTTATACAAGTCTGCACCGCCCTGCCGAAGCTCCGGAACGCAGCCGAGCTTTGCCAAATCCGCCACGGTCCATTCCCAGGCAAACGGCACGATTTCCACCGGCAGCGGAAATTTGCCGAGCGTCTGGACCACCTTGCTTTCATCGGCGATTACAATCATCCGGTCGCTGCCTTTTGCCACAATCTTCTCCCGCAGGAGCGCTCCGCCTCCGCCTTTGATGAGCTGAAGCTCTCCGTCCAGTTCGTCCGCACCGTCGATCGTCACGTCCAGGCGGTAGATCTCGCCAAAAGACACGAGCGGGATGCCAAGCTCCCTTGCCTGCTGCTCCGAAGCGCGTGAAGTTGCGACCGCAGTTATTTTCAATCCTTCGGCGACGCGTTCACCCAGCTTGCGGATAGCCCAATAGGCCGTAGACCCAGTGCCGAGTCCGACCTTCATACCGTCCTGTATATAATCAACCGCCGCTTCCGCCGCCAACTGCTTCGCGTTCATTTGGTTACACCCCTATTTGCCGTTATAATAGTTTAGTATCTGAGTATTTCCTAATTTCATTACTTTCAGGAGGATTTCCGGATGAGAACCGAAAATCAGATTAAATCCAAAATTAACGAGATGACACTCCAGCGCAGATCCTTGGAATCGCGAATCGCTCCCTTGAAGGAAGATGATCCGGGGCGTGCGGGTCTAACCTCACAGCTTGCCCGGCTGGACGATATGATCATGATGCTGGAATGGGTTCTGAACGAGCCGGTCGGCAAATATCACGCCTGACGGTCTAAGAATCAAGCCAGGCTCTTGCCGTAGCAGAGACTAGCCGGATCATCCGCATATATGCCGAACCGGTTAATCGGCCGGTAGCCGTGCTTCATGTATAGCGCTATCGCTTCCGGCTGCTCGCTGCCTGTCTCCAGCCGCATTTCGCGGAAGCCAGCCTCACGCGCCCGGTCTTCCAGGTATTTCAGCATGCCGGCGGCAATTCCCAGCTTGCGGCAGCTTCGGTCCACGAAGAACCGCTTCAGCTCGGCCGCTGACGGTTCCGCGCCTTCCAGCGGCCGGATTCCTCCGCAGCCAATCGCTTCACCCTGGCGGCACGCGATAACAAAGGTTATTCTGCGGACATCGGGATGATCGAAATCGACCCCGTAAATCCGCTCCTTCGGATATCTTTCCATAAGCTCCTCGTCAAGCCTGGCGACCAAACGCCGCAGGTCGGGATTACCGGAGTCCACAATTACATATTCCACTTCGGTGTTAATCACTTCCATCTTCCTTTCCGCCGTCTCTTTAACGGAATTAGTCATGCCGATTAATCTTAACACGTCAAGCCCGGGGGGAAAATGCCTCTTATGTCAAACAGCGATTTTTTTCTGCAAAAAAAGTGCTTTTTTGAACATCCGTATGATCCCTATACTATAAAAGTTAGTTTGAGATAATCAAATTAACAGTTGAATCTTTCACTGCCATGTCTCATAATGTAGTTATCCAAACTGCTTTACAATTTATCTGGAACTCAGAGGAGGATACAGAAAATGAAATTTTTCTTGGACACCGGAAATATTGATGAAATAAAGCGGATTACACGCCTTGGCTTGGTGGACGGCGTTACGACAAATCCATCGCTCATCGCCAAGGAAGGCAGACTGTTTAAAGACGTTATCAAAGAAATTGTTGAAATCGTTCCCGGACCTGTCAGCGCCGAGGTTATCGGTCTGAAAGCGGCGGAAATGCTTGAAGAAGCTTACGAAATCGCCGAATGGGGCTCCAATGTCGTGATCAAGCTGCCGATGACGGAAGATGGTCTGGAAGCCTGCTATGAGCTCACGAAGAAGGGCATCAAAACGAACGTGACTCTGATCTTCTCCGCCGCCCAGGGTCTTATGGCCGCCAAGGCGGGCGCTACCTTTATCAGCCCGTTCGTCGGCCGTCTGGACGACATCGGCGTGGATGGCATGAAGCTGATTAAAGACCTGAAGACCATCCTTTCCAATTATGGTCTTTCCTCTGAAATCATTGCCGCCAGCATCAGAAATATCGCTCACGTTGAGCAGGCAGCTCTCGCCGGAGCGCACATCGCCACGATTCCGGGTTCGCTGCTGCCTTCTCTGTGGAAGCATCCGCTGACCGACAATGGCATCGAGCGTTTCCTGAAAGACTGGGAAAAGGTTCCCCAGGTTGCCAAGCCGCAATAATTTCTGACCGCACTCCAAAAAGCTCTTGCCCGAACCGCCGGGCAAGAGCTTTTTTCGTCGGATTCGCAATGTACCTTTCCTGAAGGTTAGACCGGGGACCGGTCCTTATGCCCGAAGGCGGCCTTCGGAACGGCAGGACCGGCCTTGTAACGGGAGAGCTTCTCTCCCTTTTCCCCTTCCCCTTTACTCGGCTTGATCGCGAATAAGGTTAACAGTCCTCCTGCAGCTCCGACTGCCGCCATCGTGCCGAACAGCGTCCAGTGACCGGCATTCATCAACAGGGATACTGCCGGTGGGCCTAAAGACACCCCGATAAACCGCATGCTGCTGTACAGGGAAGTTATGGTGCCGCGGTTCTCTTTTTCAATGCTTTCGGTAATCAGCGCATCCAGGCTGGGAAGTGCGGCGCCGATGCCGATTCCGGCTAGTCCAAGAAATCCCACCATGTAGTAAATCCCCTTATAAAAGCCCGTGATTACCATAGAGGCCGTGACCAGCACCATACCTCCAAATCCGATCCATTTCATCAAGTTTTTGTTTTTGCCGATTATTTTTCCGGCTCCATAGGAGGACAGACATAACAGCGCGAGCGGAATAGCCAGCACAAGGCCTTTCAACACGCCGCGCAGGCGGTACACCGATTCAAGCGTTTCCGACAGGTAGAATAGGACGCCAAATGTGACGAACATGCAGATGCAGCCAACGGCAAATATGGCGTACATCCAGCGGCCTTTTTCATGCAGCACGGTTCGGATGCCCGCGAGAAACTGCGGAACAGTGGAGATTTCGCTTTCTTTTAGCTTGGGACTTTTGACCAAGAACAGGACCAGGAAAAAAGAAATCAGACAGAGCGCAGGAATGGCGATAAACGGCAGGAACCACAACAGCGTTCCCAGGAAAGCGCCGAGAATCGGACTGAGCACTTTGCCGAAGGTGTTGGAGGTTTCGATCAGTCCGAGCCCTTTGCTTACCTCCTCTTCATCCTTGAACATATCTCCGACAAAAGGCAGCACGATCGGAAATGCCCCCGCCGCTCCAATTCCCTGCAATAAACGCCCTCCCAGAATCACCCAGTACGCGGAGATCCCTTCCATTAACCATGCGGCGACCGCAGACACGCCTCCGCCGAGAGCGGCGATGATTAGGCTGGGAAGAATAACGGCTTTGCGTCCGAACCGGTCGGAAAGATAGCCGGCAACGGGGATCATAATAATCGCGACGACGCCGTATACCGTTATGATCATGCTGACCTGAAAAGAACTGATCGCCAGCTTTCGGGATATTTGAGGAAGTACGGGCAACAGCATCGAATTTCCAAGCGTCATGATCAGAGGGATAGACGCCAGCGCCAGCAGATCCCATTTTTTATCTTTCATCTACGGACCACCTTTGCTCTTGGTTCATAATATTCTTTATTGTGGTTCGTTCCGCCCCGATTATTCATATTGCAAAAGAGAGCATATAGCAGGACCCTGCAGCAGCAAGAAGGCCGTCCCCGATTAATCAGGAACAGCCTTCTTGTACAGCTTGCCAGGAAGCCCCGGTCTATTGAGCATGAATACCGGTCTTCAGCGCTTTGACGGGTATGAACCGGCTCGGTTTCCCGAGGTGAAAAATATGCAGGATATGCATCGCCCGCGTACAGGCCGTGTAGAACAGCTTCCGCTCGCTCTCTCTGCCATAGCTTTCCTCGGAGCCGTCGCAGATGATTACCGCGTCGAACTCAACGCCTTTTGCCAAATAAGCAGGCAGAACCAGCGTTCCTTTTTGAAAATTCGGCGTATCCTTTGTCACGAGCTGTATCGGCAGCTTATCTTTAAGGACGTCATATATCCGGGAGCTTTCCTCAGCCGTCTTGCAGATCACTGCAACGTAATGATAGCCTTTGGAGTGCAGATCCCGAATATCCTCTTCCACCCGGGAGATCAGCTCTTCGCGGCCTGATACTTCCCTTAACAGAGGCTCTTCCCCTCTGCGGTTAAATGGAATAATCCGGTCCCCGCCGGGAATCATCGAACGGGTAAACTCCACAATTTCATAGGTGGAACGGTAGCTTTGCGTCAGGGACACAACTTCCGTATTTTCCTCCCCGTAAATGCTTACCAGTCCCGCCAGCTCGCCGAGCGCCTCTCCCTGGGCATAAATCGCCTGATTGAGATCACCAAGCACAGTCATTTTGGCTCTTGGGAACATGCGCCGCATAAATTCGAGCTGGAACGGCGAGTAATCCTGTACCTCATCCACGAACACATAGCGTATGAATGTATTGGTATGGAAGCCCTGGGTGAGCTCCTTTAGATAAAGGAAAGGGGTGGCATCCTCGTACGAAAGATTGCCATCCGCCAGCGTATTCATCGTCTGCCTGCTTACAGTATTCCAGGTATCCGGAAGCGGAGTGCCGCCGTTCAGGCTTTCGAGCAGTTCCCTGTCCTGAAACAGCCGGGAATAAAGCCCTTTGGCGTCGGCAAAACGGCCGCGCTTAACCCAACCCCGCAGCGGCTTGAGACGCTGGCTGACCACGTAGCGGGCGAGCATTTCTTTTTCCAAGTCAAAATCGTCGAACGTCTCCGCCTTGCCCCGCTGCTTGCGCCTCATCATCTGATACGCACGGTGGTACTCAGCGGAGTCCAGCAGCTCGATCTGTTCCTCCACCCAGGCCGCACGCCGCTCTTCGGTGCTGAACAGGGCGATCTTCTTCAGCAGCCAGCCGGTCATAAGGTCGATCCGGTTCGCCAGCCTGATGGAAGGGTCGTAGCTGTAGAACTTCCTTTCCATCTCATCTTTGCCTACGATAGCCCGGCCCTGGAACATGAGCGGCTTGAAGAGCATCCCTTCGCGCTCCAGCCTGAACGCATAGCTGCGGATGGCATCAAGAAACGCAACCGAGGATTTATAGGCGATTCCGTCCCTCCGGGCGTCCGTCTCGGGGCCTTCCGCGCTGTTCAGCAGCGTTTCCGTCTGGGTGAATACATCCTCCAGCTGAAATTCTTGGCCCAGGCGGTGCTCCAGATACACCTGGAACGTCGTCTGCTGCATATTGTCCTCGCCCAGCTCGGGAAGAACGGTGGACACATAGCTGTTGAACAGCGGATTGGGCGAGAACAGCAGCACTTGATCCGCCTGAAGGGTATCGCGGTATTTGTACAGCAGATAGGCGACCCGCTGAAGCGCCGCCGATGTCTTGCCGCTCCCGGCAGCCCCCTGGACCACAAGCATTCGGCTGCGGTCGTTGCGGATAATGGCGTTCTGTTCTTTCTGAATGGTGGCCACAATATTCTTCATCCGGTCGTCTGCGCTGTGGCTCAGCACCTGCTGAAGCAGTTCGTCTCCGATCGTCATGCCGGTATCGAACATTACCTCAATCTCTCCGTCCTGGATGACGAACTGGCGCTTCAGACTCATTTCTCCGCTTACAGTCCCTGACGGGGTCTCGAACGATGCCGCTCCCGGCGCGCCGTCATAATACAGACTTGAAATCGGCGCCCGCCAGTCATAAATCAGAAAAGTGCCGTCGTCTTCCATAAGGGAGCCAATGCCCAGATAAATCCGTTCCGTCTCCCCTTCCGGCGCGTCGGCGAAATCGATCCGTCCGAAGTAAGGAGACAGGACAAGCTTTTTATATTTTTTCAGCGCTTTGCTGGATTGCAAATGATGGCGTTCGCGTTCCGACAGGACTTGAGCCTGCTGCCGCAGACTTGTGGAGGTCTCTCCAAGATCGTCGGGGCTGCTGAAGTTGACGGTTACCTCTTCCCAGAAATCTTTGCGAAGCTCAACCACATCGCTGCGGTGCAGTCCCAGCTCCTCGGAGAGGGCCCGGATATGACGCTTCAGAAGGCCGGTAACGCGGTCTACCCGATTCTGCTCTTCCTTCCATTCGGTTTCGTTAATGGACACTGCAACTCATCCCCTTTTATAGGTTGACACCACATATAAAGCATGTTATAATCTTTAGGAGTATTTATGTAAAATAACTCTTGCTTTATATGGCATTTTTTCATTTTAACAATTTTTACTGTCCTAATCAAGTTATTGTACTACAGCATATTCTCCTATATAAGCCAAGTGATCCGGTTCCCGAGGGGAACCGGATTTTTATTTAGCATAGTATAAGCTGCTCTCGCGGGGTCACAGCTTGTCTTTTTCCTCAGAGCCTCGGTTAATTTGATCCGCAACCCTGTCGAGGCGTTCCAGCTGATAGCCGTAATCATAGACCGCGCCTGCGACAACCGCCAGCCGAAGCCGGCTTGGATTACCGAGCTCATAGCCCTGAACCACCGACTCCAGAAAGCTGTCATTATCATCTTCCAGCGGCCCCGTCTCCGAAATGCCCGGTTTGATCTTATCCTGGAACTTCAGCAGAATATGCTCATGGTATTTGATCAGCAGCTCCAGATGCCGGTCGAACACTGCGTTGGTCTCTTGGCTGCGCTCCGCTTGAAAGTAATGCCGGTCTATCGCATCCAGTACTTCGTAGCCTTTTTGCAAGGATGAAAGCAAATTTTTGTAAACTACCATTTGCCTGGTCTCGCTGTACTTAGGCTTTCGCAGCTTTTTTTGTTCTTCTTCAAAGAGGGCGTATTTGTCAGCCAGTGAGCGGATTGAGCCTTCAAGGGAGTTCTTCTCGTCCCGGAACACGCTCTCTTTCATTTCATGGGAGACGGCGGTCCGCAGCAGCAGGGACAGGCTGGAAAAGACATTCTCAATCTGATTGATGTACTGCTTCCGCGGCTTCGGAGGAATTACCAGGATGTTAATGAAGAAAGCGGACACAACCCCCGTCATGATCATCAAAAACCGGTTAAGCGCAAACTGCCACTGCCCGGATGCATCCATCACGGATATGACTGTGACCAGGGTCAGCCCGATGGTGTCCGCCCGGTTCATCTTCATGCTGAGCATAATAACCAGAATGGAGACAATCCCCACCGCAATGGGCTGATTGGACAGCAGCATGCCGCCAAGCAGCGCCATAACCGCACCGATTGTACTGGTCTGAATCTGGTCGAGAAAATGCCGCCAGGATCTGTAGATCGACGGCTGCAATGCGAATATGGCCGCTATACCCGCGCCTGTCGGCGAGGGGAACTTCAGCAGCGTGGCGAGATATAGGGCAAGTGTTACCGCAAGCCCCGTTTTTAGTACGCGGGCGCCAAAATTCACGGCCTATCCCTCCTATTGTTTCTTATATCAATTTGGGAAATACTGAAAATGTAAGCCGGATATCCTTCCCGGGGTATCCGGCTTTTTCGCGTCTTATTTCTTGTGCTTCTTCAGGAAAGCGCGCAAAGACTCGAACCAAGCGATGGACAGCATCAGCCAGGCGCAGCTTGCGGCGTATCCGCCGATTACATCGCTCGGAAAATGCACGCCGAGGTAAATCCGGCTCCAGCCGATTGCAGCCGTCATGAGGAAGCAGGCGGCGACCAGCAGAACCCTGGCGGCAGAAGAATGCAAATGGCGCCATAGCAGAAAGGTCAGCGCGCCATACACCGAGAAGGCGGCCATCGAATGGCCGCTTGGGAAGCTGAAGCCGGGCTCCTCGATAATCCGGTGAATGTTCGGCCGCTCCCTGTGAATAGAGTCTTTTAGTACGGTGTTGAGCATATTTGAAGTCACACCTACCCACAGAAACAGCAGCAGCTCCAAACGGTGCTTAAAAAACAGAAACAGAGCAGCCATAATAACGAGCGACAGACCGATGACGATCTTGGACGACCCGACCAAGGACAGCGTCTTGGCTGCAGACGTAAGCGCAGGCGATTCGGCGGACTGGACAAGATGAATAATCCGCTCATCAAACGCTGCCGTGTAATTATATGCGACCAGAACGGCGATCAGCCCGAAGATGACCGCAAACAGCAGGAAAAGCTTGAAACCCCTGGACCAATGCCAAGAAATCATTCTCTATTGCCTCCTGAGTACATATTACGAACAGAGCCCGTTTCCAGAGGATACCTTCTCCATGCTATACTTGGTAAAGTAGTCAACTATAAAAAGATGGAGTGCTGCCAAAGTGGAAATTCAAAAGCTGCAGGAACGCATGCTGAGCCAATTCGTTCAGACCAAGATTCCGCTAACAATCTTTACAACGAACGGAGTAAAAATCCAGGGCATTATGACCGCGTATGACGCTTACACGTTAACCTTGCAGGGTCAAAGCGACGGCAGACAGAATGTGCTGTTCAAATCTGCCGTATCCACCATTGTGCCGTTAAGGCCGGTATCACTAAGGTAGTGTTGCTTGCGTGCCATTTTGCTTTCTTCTGCCCTTTCCTACTGTTTCAGCAGAAAACGCCGGTCTTAGTAGCCCGGCGTTTTCTCCGTTGTTCTCGTCCGCTGCCCATGATTGGCAGATTTCTTAGAACAAAGCCGGTTTAATGCAGACGGGCTTTGACACCGCCGCCTCGTTTCCGGTAAACGTCAGCCGCCCGCTTTCATTGTCCCGTGCAAAGACGACCAGATTATTGGCGTCCCGGTTGGCAACGATGAGGTAGCCGCCGTCAGGCGTCAGCGCAAAATGGCGCGGATGGCCGCCGCGGGTGGACACATGCTCAACAAAGTCAAGCTCTGCCGTTGCCGGATTGACCGCAAATACGACAATGCTGTCATGCCCGCGATTTGATCCGTACAGGTACCGCCCGTCGGGTGACAGCGCGATCTCCGCACACGTATTTTCCAGGGCGAAGTCTTTCGGAAGTGTAGGCACGGTGAGAACCGTTCTAAGCGTGCCGCTTCCGGCTTCATATGTAAAGGAAGTAATCGTAGAATCCACTTCATTGATAACATACGCGGAATGTCCGTCCGGATGAAAAGCAAAATGACGGGGGCCGGCTCCCGGGTGAAGCTTGGTGTCCCCGTGCGGTTCTAACGTTCCCTTCTCATAATTAATCGTGTAAGCCCTGATCACGTCCAGCCCCAAGTCGCAGACAAACAGAAACCGTTCATCCGGGCTGAATGTCGCCGAATGCGGATGGGGCCGGTCCTGCCTTTCCGGATGATGACCATGCCCCGTATGGACGGCGCTGCCGGTCAGCCGTACCGTATGTCCTTCGCCGTCAAGGGAGACCAGCCCAATGTTCCCGCCATGATAACTCGTGACGATGAGATACCGGCTACCAGCATCCCGGGTAATATGGCAGGTGCTCGTCTGCTTCTTTCCTTCGGCGGGCATCGTTCCCGTTCGGCTGATCTCCGTCAGCACCCCGGACGCCGGGTCGATTGCATATGCAGCCACTTCCCCTTCCTTTACTCCTTCACCGTTCAGCTTGTCACCAATGGCATACAGAAGATGTCCCTGCGCATTAACATTGACGAATGTCGGGTTCGCAATCCCCTTTACTTCGTCAAGCAATGTCAGGGTGCCTCCGCTCGGGTCCATTTGAAACACATGAATACCGCTCTCCCCGGCCCCGGAATAAGATCCTGTGAACAGGAGCAGCTTGGATGGTTCGATCATATTATTATTCCTCCTCTTTGCTTTAAGCTGTGCTTTTTATAATTTACATTTTTTCTTTGTCCATGACAAATCGTATGGGTATTATTACAACAATTATTTTAAAAAATTATTTTAAAAATTAACCTTCTCAGGAAAAGAACCTCATGTTATAATGGAAGCGCTAACATAATGTCTAAAGGGGGAACAGGAATGAACAGCATTCTACTGGAAGCCGGAAACGTATATGAGGACTTCGAGGTGGAAACGAACGTTCTGTTCTTTAAGGTCGGCAATCATGACCTGGTCATCTTTCACGGCAGAAACTATAATATTAAAAAGAGAATGTCTGCCGAGCAGCTCGACCGGCTGCTGAAATCTTCGAGCTATTTTCATGTTCAGGGCGGAGTTTATGTCAACCTGAAGAAGATCAGCTCCATCGAGGACGACTGCATCTATTTCGGGGAAAAAGGCGGATACGCCAAGCGGGTACGCATCCCTAAAAGAAAGCAGGAGTCCATTCGCCAGCTTCTTGGCGGCATGGTTTCTTGAAGCAGCTGCCGCATTTAACCTCTTGAAGCCGGAAAATCATGGGAAACCGTGATTTTCCGGCTTTTTTGGCGTTAATTAAGGTTTTCTTAAAAAGAATATCCGTTTTTTTATGTCTTCTTAAGGTTTGGAGGGCTGAATTCTGGTAAAGTTGTATGCAGACAGGCAACACCTATAACTGAAGGGAGTCATTGTTACAATGGATGAGAAGAATTTGAACGAGAGAGAGCACCAGGATATCCCCACGAAATCGGAGGAAGCCGCAGTCGAAAATACTCAACAGGAAATCCCTGTTATGGACAAGATTGGCGTACCGTCGGCGGACGCACCGGCCCAATCCAAGGGAGGCAAAGGCTGGATGATCGCCTCGATTGTGCTGGCGGCCGCGCTTGTTGTTGTATTGATTTATCCGACGTTCCAGAAGGCCGACGGTGAAGCTGCAGTCGCCACCGTAAACGGCCAAGATATTACCAAGAACGAGCTGTACGACAAGCTGGTGCAAGCCGGCGGCGAGTCGACGCTGCAATCTATGATTACCCAGGAGCTTGTTGATCAGGAAGCCGCGAAAGCCAAAATTACCGTTACCGATGCCGATATTAATAATGAAATCGAAGACCTCAAGAAGCAGTTCGGCGGCGAAGAAGGACTGAATTCCGCACTTTCCCAAAGCGGTATGACGATGGACGTTCTCAAGGAGCAGCTGCCGCTTCAGGTTAAGATTCGCAAGCTGCTTGAGCCAAAAGTCAAGATTACCGATAAAGATATCCAAACGTACTTTAATGAAAACAAAGCATCGCTCGGTTCGGAAGAACAAGTTCGCGCTTCCCATATTCTAGTTAAGACGAAAGAAGAAGCCGATGCGATCGAGAAGCAGCTCAAATCCGGGGGAGACTTCGCGGCATTGGCCAAGGAGAAGTCGGGAGATCCCGGCTCCAAGGACAAAGGCGGCGATCTAGGTTTCTTCAAACGCAGCGATATGGTTGCCGAATTCTCGAACGCGGCCTTCAAAATGAAGGTCGGCGAAGTAAGCGAGCCTGTCAAGAGTCAGTATGGCTACCACATCATCAAAGTAACGGACCACAAGGACGCTGTTACACCAACTTTGGAGAAATCCAAGGAAGAAATCCGCAAAACGCTGATTTCCCAGAAAGTCAATGAAATGTCCGGCACCTGGATGCAGACTTTGACCTCGGGAGCGAAAATTACGAACACTCTGGCCGACGCCAAGAAGCCGGATGCCTCTGCAGCGCCGGAAGCCTCCGCTAAGCCGGAAGCAAGCGCCGCTGCTCAATAATAAGCAAGCCTGGACAAAAAGGACAAGCGATCCGTCGCCTGTCCTTTTTGCTTTTTTTACATTGAAGAAGATCCTAAGCGGGGGACTTAATCTATGCTGCTCTTACCGATTTTCTTCCCGCGAGGACATGGAACCGTCTTATTTAAACACCTTTACACGGTCTTCAACAGGCTGGAACTCTTTCTCGCCGGGAGCGGTCACGATGCCGCCGAAAGGCATTTGAGCAATCAGCTTCCATTTTGCCGGGAGTTCCCATGTCGATTTCACTTCTTCGTCGATCAGCGGGTTGTAGTGCTGCAGGGAAGCGCCTACGCCGGCTTCTGCGAGAGCGGTCCATACGACATGCTGGAGCATACCGGAAGACTGGTTGGACCAGATCGGGAAATTATCGGCATAGGCAGCAAAGTTTGTTTGCAGCTGCTCAACGACGGCCTGATCTTCAAAAAAGAGAACCGTACCTGCTCCGGCTTTGAATGCAGCCATTTTCTGGGCAGTACCTTCAAATTGCTCGGTAGGCACGATTTGGCGCAGCGTATTGGAAGTGATGTCCCACAGCTTGTCGTGCTGCTCGCCGAACAGGACAACGGCTCTGGCACTTTGGGAGTTAAAGGAGGACGGGCTGTGCAGAACCGCCTGCTCTACGATTTCTTGTACTTTTTCCGCGGATACCGGCAGTTCCTTGCTGATTGCGTATACGGAGCGTCTTTTTTTCACAGCATCAAAGTAATTATTAGACATAAGATTATTTCCTCCATTTTTTTAGTTGCTTACTTTTCTATATCTTAATACATTTCTTCCGGCAATGCAATGCTTCCGTTTATTTTTTGAAATAGGAAATTCGGATACAATACAACTACGTTACATTATTGGAGGTTACCACATGTTCTATTCTTCAATCCCTGTTCGGCATAAAAGAAATTGGCGGCTGTACTGCCTCTGCTTTCCCATTCTTCTGCTCTCCGTGTCATTGAATGGCTGCGAAGGCGGAACCATGAAGAACCATGCGGCTATTCCTGCCGACGGACCTCTGAGCCCCGTTCAGTTCTGGGAGGCCACGGATCTGCATTATCATGATAAAAGCCTTCATGACGACGGAACTGCTTTTCAATCGTTCGTATCTTCGGGCGACGGTAAACAGCTTCCCTATATAGATGAAATTCTGGATGCTTTTGTATATGAAGCGGGAATTAAGAAACCGGATTTCATTATTTTAAGCGGTGACTTAACTAATAATGGGGAACGCGCAAGCCATAAATCGCTCGCAAGAAAATTGGCGCGAATCGAGGAACAAGGCACATCCGTTTACGTTATACCGGGCAACCACGATTTGTTCAATCCATGGGCCAGGGCTTTTAAGGGTGACCGGCAAGTCGTGACGGAAAGTATTACGGATAAAGATTTTACAGATATTTATAGGCGCTTTGGTTACGATGAGGCCTTGTCCCGCGACCGGCAAACCCTGAGCTATGCGGTCAGAGCGGCTCCCGGTCTCTGGCTGCTTATGATTGACAGCATCCAATATGATAATAACCGGAGGCTGGGGCATCCGCAGACGGACGGGCGTGTCCTCCCCTCCACTCTTGCCTGGATCGACAGCTGCGTGCAAACGGCAACGGAGGAGAACGCCAGAGTTCTTACGGTCATGCACCACAATATACTCGATCATAGCGATATCAATATTCCCGGATTCAAGGTCAATAACAGCGGACAGGTGCTGAAGAATCTGCAGAAAAACGGACTAAACCTCGTATTATCCGGCCATATCCATATGCAGGACATCCGGCGAAAGCTTACGGACGGCGACTCCGAAATTGCGGACAAAAAAGCTGTATACGATATAGCAACAAGCGCCTTGGCGGTCAATCCGCATCAATACGGGGCAATGACCTTCGATCCGATGACCGGCAGGACGACTTACCAATCAACGCCTGTAGATGTGGAAGGCTGGGCTTCATCTGCCGGTCTCACCGATCCCCGGTTGCTGTCGTTCAAGAAATATGCGGAGCAGAGCTTCATGGGAAGCTCATATAAGAAGGCCTATAAGAGTCTGAGGGACAGTAAGTTCAGCGATCGGGACAAGCGGGAAATGGCAGATGCGATGGCCCGGCTCAACGTGCGGTATTTTGCCGGAACAGCAGGCAGCGGCAGCGGCGATCTGCTGATGCTCCATGGATTTAAGCTGTGGTCAACCGTCAATAAGGGCTTTCTTCCGCGCTACATCCGCAGCATGGCCCAGCCTAAAGCGCTGAGCAATACCTCTCTTGAGATTATTCTGAACCGCGAGCAGCCTTAAGCCTTATTGCCTGTATCGCCGGGGCTGCTTCACCTAAAATCAAAAACCCTGCCGCTTCGACGCATACTGCGTTAAGGAAGCGGCAGGGCTTATTCAGTACAGATATGAAAGTCTAATCGCGCGTAATATAAATCAGGCCTTCGTCGTCCACTTTCACCTGGGCATGAAGAGCCTCGGCTACGCTGCGCAGCGGCACATAGCCTCTGCCGTATTGGTCAAAATAAACCGGCTGGGGCAGCTTGACTTTCGCACCGTCTATAACGGCATCCTTCGAGCCTGCTTTCAGGACGATCGTCGTTCCATAAATATCGTCGGTAACTGTGATCCGCTTGGATGCCGCGTCCCATTCTACCTGGGCATCCAGCTCGGCGGCCAAATAACGAAGGGGAATCATCGTCGTCGTCCCTTTAACAACGGCATCGGAATAATCCGTTTCCGGGTCAATCACAACCGATTTTTTCGTAATGCCAAGATCGTCTTTAAGTACACGGTAAGCTGTGGAATCTGTACCAAAATTGCGCAGAACCACGCCCGGTGTAAGCTCCGTCTCCATAACGTTCAAAGCGCCCTCTGTTGCGATCGGGTCGGCCTTGACCGGACCGTTAATGTTCCATACCTGGGTTTCCGTCTTGAAGGAAATGCTCCGGATTGGAATGCCTACGTCGTTCGGCAGTGCCACATTCAGACTCAGGTTCTGCTTGCGAACGTGCAGGGAGCTGTCCACGAACAGATCAGCCTGAAGCTTCGTATCCTTGCTAAGAACGGTCTTAATTTCGGGGGCCGATTCATACAGCTTGTTGAGCTGCTTGTCATACACCAGAAGAACCGTATCGACCGCCAGCTTGGCCGCATCATGAAGCACGGTAACGACCTCCGCTTTATTTTCTATCGGAACGTCACCCAGCCCAATGCTGCTCAGCATATCCGTTGTCGACTCCTGCTTCAGCACCGGCAGCAAATAATCGTACAGACCGCTGATCAGTTCGGTAAAGCCCTCCGTATCCTTTGATACGGATTTCAGGAAAGCTTTTAACAGTCCAGGCAGCTCTTCTCCCGTTACTTCGGCATGCACCTTCATCAGGTTCAAAGATTCGCCATACACAGCTTCGTTAACCGGGGTTACGTTGATTGCGGACGGATTGGGAAGATTCTTGATTACAAACTGGCTTATCAGCTTGTTGAGACCTTCCGCCTTCTCTACATCAAGTCCGGCAGCCGTCAGTTCCTGATTATAACCCTCCATCGGGAAATAGAAAGGTTTCTTGGCTCCTTCAACGTTCAAGGCGAGCACCGTCTTGCTCATGTAAAAAGTAAATGGAATGCTGGCCTGCTTATAGCCAAGTGTCCCGCTGGCAGAAATATCCCCGCCCTCTTGCAGCTTCAAATGACTTACGTTTAATGTGAAGGAATTGATAAGGTCGATGATTTTCTGATCTTCGGCGCTGATTCCCGGTGCCGGGACCGCGTTCAGAGAGAAGGACACGCTCTCCTCCGCCGATTTTACGTCGAGATTGCCGAGCAGCGCCTTATTTAAATCCAGGCCGCCTACCGTTTGACATCCCGCAAGCACAAGCAGCAGCGCCAAGATTGGCAGCAGCCACTTCGCTCTTTTTTTCACATTTCTCATTGAATCCCTCTTCTCTCTTTTGATTTAGACATGCTTTAGACATGCAAAGTTATTATCTCAGGTGAGGGATATTCTGTAAATGGATAGGGCATACCGATTTTACATACTTTTACATAACGAAAATACTTCTCCAGTCCATTTCCGGTAATTCGCCATAATATAACAGCCGGATGATGGCAAGTACAGCCAAGTGCCCCGGATAAAATGACCACCAAACCCAGCGCGGAACGCGACGCTTTTGCAGGTATACCCAAAGCTCGGGGCCGTATGCAATCACCAGGGTCGGCAATAGACTCAACATTTGAATCGTCCAGCCATAATAGAACATATAAATTACATTCAGCGCCAGATGCGCAAGCACGAGCCTGTACGAACGGGCATAGCGGAAGATCAGCACCAGCAGCAGCCCGTACGCATTATAATCAAGGGGATAATGGTCCATTACCCAAAGGATCGGAGCTGCAGCCGCAATGCCCATCCACAGTTTGGGCAGCTTGTCCAGCGCAATTAGCACGAGCTCGGAAAGAAGCAGCGTAAAGACGACATTCAGTCCTCCCGGATCAAGGGCCAAATTGTACGGAATTTGCGCGATCAGCGCGATAATGAGCAGCCGCAGCACGTATCGGGACTTGGAGGAGGTATAGAGATGCCCCTGGACAAGCGCATAACAATAGATGGGGAACGCAATTCTTCCGATATACCGCCACCCAAGATCCTGGGGAAAAAAGATATATCCGATATGATCAATCAGCATAGTTAGCATGGCAATAAGCTGCATGTCATTCCTCCAAATAGTTCTTGAGCTAAAATCCGTTATATTGTTTTCTTTACATACAATCTCGCGGTTTCTTCCCAATACTCGCCCGGCTGCAGACTGAACAAGCCGATTTCTTCGCCCGGCAGCTGCACATTCGGCGCATTGACCAGATTAATCTGCGGCTCGGGGCAGAAAAAGCCCTCCGTCGCCCCGTTGTTCCAGATCATCCACTGCTTGTAGGATGTGCCCACATCATACACCAGGGTCACGCCGAGTTTGGTATCAGTAAGCTCCATCCGGTTGCGCCCATTTTGCGGGACGGCTGTATAATGGTTGTCAAGCGGAGCAAAGAACGGGTATACGCCTTCTTCCCGAAGCTCTGTCTCTTTAGGCGTTAGAGGCTGATAATTCCCCGTCGGAAGCATTCGCTCATTAAGCTCCCACCGATCACCGATCGTTAACTTCACACGGTAATCGCTCGCGGCACTTTCCCGGGCAAACGGAGCGTTGACCGCCGTATGGAAGGCCAGCAGGCACGGCATTGCCTCATCCCCGTTATTGTGAATCAGGACTTGTTGGGACAGTCCCGCTTCCGACAGGCCGTAGCGCAGCTTAACGGTGTATTGATGCGGCAAATATGTGTAAGATGGATGATTCTCGTCCACTTTTACCGCTACGGTAACATAGCTCTCGTTCTTCCCGGTCCCGAAGTCTTCCACCTGCCAAGCCGCCGTATATAAAAAACCGTGTATATGGTTGCCGGTTGCTTTCTCGTTAATCGGCAGACGATATACTTGTCCGTTCCAAGGAAATTTTCCGTCCTCATACCGATTCGGCGGGAACAGCACGGGAATCCCGTACACTCCAGGGCTTTCTTTAAAAGCATCCATACCTTCCGTTCCCGGTTCGCGCAGGAAGCGATAACCGCTCTGGGTATCACGGAACGCAATCAAGTTGCCGCCGATCCCCGGCAGCACCGCCGCTTCATAACGCCCGACTCTGAGCCATACCGCATCTTCTCCCTCAAATTGTCCTTCATATGCCTCAATATCCACTGGATCACCCCGGTTTCTAAATAATGTAATTGCTTTCACTAATGATAGCTTATAACTGCTCCACTTCGACGCTCAAGATGTACTCAATATCCTTTAAATCATAATAGATTTCGGTGCAAAAATCGCGGTCGGGAGCGGACAGCACCATATCGATCATTTGTCTTCCGTTATCTAAGTCCTTGATTTTCATCCGCCGGACCATTCTTTTACGGAATTTCCTTTTGTCTTGTCTTTACTATATCCTACCCGATTTTCGATTTTATTTCCTTATGATGGAAAGAAAAAAAGGATGCATGTACCGGTAATCCGGAACAAGCATCCGAGTTGCAGTGAAGCTGACTGGCTTAGCCCAGCACGATTCGGTCGTCCGCCAGCTTGTGTCCGCTGATGGTCTCGAATTCACCTAGAAGACGTTCTACCGTCAGGTCCTTTTTACGCTTCTCGTCGATATCAAGGATAATCTGTCCTTTGTCCATCATAATAAGCCGATTGCCTAGCCGGATGGCCTGCTCCATATTATGGGTTACCATCAGCGTTGTCAGCTTCATCTCCCGGACAATGGATTCAGTCAGCTGCGTAATCAGATCCGCTCTGGCTGGATCGAGGGCAGCCGTATGCTCGTCCAGCAGCAAGATTTGCGGCTTCGTAAAGGTGGCCATCAGCAGGCTGAGCGCCTGTCTTTCTCCTCCCGACAAGAGACCCACCTTCGCCCGCAGACGATTCTCCAGGCCGATGCCAAGCCGCTGAAGCTCTTCGCGGAACAACGTCCGCTTCGAGGAGGATACGCCGATGGACAGACCTCTGCTCTTGCCGCGCTTGTAAGCCATTGCCAGATTCTCTTCGATGGTCATATGGGGAGACGTGCCGGCCATCGGATCCTGAAAGACCCGCCCGATCCAGCGGCTGCGCTGATGCTCGGGCAAATGGCTGATCGAGCTTCCTTCGATGAGGACCTCGCCGAGATCCGGCTTCATGACACCGGAAATAATATTCATCATCGTCGACTTCCCGGCTCCGTTGCTGCCGATGATCGTTACGAAATCACCCGGATTCAGCTCCAGGTCGAGGCCGAGCAGCGCAATTTTCTCGTCCGGCGTGCCCGGATTGAACAGCTTGGATACGTTATCGAGCTTTAGCATCAGCAGCACCCCCTCTCTTACCCTTCAAGGCTTGCTCGGCCAGCTCAGCCGTACGCTTGCGGGCGTTGTTCTTTTGCTTGAGGAAGCGCTGCACCGATGGGAACACCAAGGCGATTATTACGATAATAGCCGTTATCAATCTAAGATCAGAGGCGTCAAGCCATTCCACCCTCAGCGCAAGTGCGACAACAATCCGGTACACAATCGAGCCAAGCACAACCGCCAGCGTCGCGCGGAACACGCTGCGTGAGCCAAAGATTGCTTCGCCGATAATAACGGAGGCAAGGCCGATAACGATCATCCCGATGCCCATTGAGGAATCGGCAAAGGCCTGGTACTGGGCAATGAGTGCTCCAGAGAGCGCCACCAGCCCGTTCGACAGGCTGATGCCGAGAATCGTTGTACTGTCCGTGTTCACACCGAAGCTGCGAATCATCCGCGAGTTGTCTCCCGTCGCCCGCAGAGCAAGTCCCAGATCGGTGCGCAGGAACACATCCATCAGCAGCTTGACGGCGAGAACGACGAACGGCATGACATACAGCGGATTCATCAAGGAAATCAGCGTGGTCTCGCCCATCAGCGACACATTGGGCTTGCCCAAGATCCGCAAATTAATCGAATAAAGGGCGATCATCATTAATATCCCCGACAGCAGTCCATTAATCTTCCCTTTAGTATGCAGCAGGCCAGTGCACAGTCCGGCAAGAATACCGCCGGCGAGCGCCCCGAGCGTAGCCAGCCACGGCGAATAGCCGTGGGTGATCATAACGGCGGCAATAGCGCCGCCAGTGGCAAAGCTGCCATCAACCGTCAAATCCGGAAAATCTAAAATCCGAAACGTAATATATACACCTAAAGCCATTAAAGCATAAAGCAGCCCCAGTTCCACCGCTCCAAGCATTGAATTCCACATGATGACTTCCTCCTTCAAACGGCAAGGGGCGCCTGTAAGAAAACGCCCCGGTTCAAATCTTTTTTATTGGATGATATCGTTGGTCTGGTCAACTACTTCTTTCTTCATGGCGTCTGTTACTTCAATGCCTTGAGCGGCGGCGGCCTTCAGATTAAGGATAACGTCCAGCTTCTGCTGCACCGTCACAGGAAGATCGCCGATTTTCTTGCCATTCTTGAGCACTTCAACCGCCATTTGTCCGACTTGGTATCCATGGTCGAAGTATTTAAAGCCGACTGTGGCAAAAGCGCCTCTCTCGACAGTGTCGCGGTCGCTCGAGAAGAACGGAAGCTTATTCTCATTGGCTACCTGGATGATGGAATCAACCCCGCTTACAACCGAGTTATCCAGTGTAATGTAGAGCGCGTCCACCCGTCCAACCAAGGATTCGGCGGCTTGTTTGACTTCAGAAGTATTAGCCACCGGAGCTTTAACCAGCTCGATCCCATGCTTATCTAGTGCAGCCTTGGCTTTGTCCGCCATTGAAACGGCATTCGGTTCGCCTTCATTGATAATAATTCCCAGCTTCTTCACATTTGGAAATTGAGCGGCGATGAAATCCATCAGTCTGACAATCGCCTCAGGGTTCGTATCCGACGCCCCTGACACATTTCCTCCCGGATGTTCAAGATTCGTGACCACTTTGGCATCAAGCGGGTCCGTTACGGCTGCAAACAATACCGGCGTATCGTTCTTGACCGCCTGCACAAGCGCTTGAGCGGACGGCGTTGCAATTCCGATCGTCAGATCATTGTCTTCGCTCGCAATTTTCTGGGCGATGGACAAATTGTTGGCTGCATCCGCCTGAGCGTTCTCAAAGTCAATAGTAAGGTTCTGTCCTTCGACGATCCCCGCATCCTTAAGTGCGGCTATAATGCCGTCGTACGTCGCATCAAGCGACGGATGCTCAACATACTGCGATACGGCGATCTTGTAAGTTTTGGCATCGGTGCTCTGTGCGGTGCTGCCCGGGGAGGCCGCGGCGCCAGTATTCGCCGTATTATTATTGTTACCGCAGCCTGCCGCTGCGAGCATGACGCATAAACTGAGCCCCAGCCAAATTTTCTTTCTCTTCATGTAGAAACCCCTCTTCCATTTATAGTATTTCAGTGCTTGCAACGAATCGTACGCCGTAGTCCATCGCTTTTACAGATAAAAGCAATAAAGCAAAAGCAGGCGGCAAACCACGACCGTACCAGCTATCTATGAAACCATATTATATGTAGGTTCAATTTCCGTCAATCCGAAATAACACCCCCGTCACTCCCGGGTACCCGCATGCTCCCCAGTTCAGCGGCAATTCATCCT
The DNA here is from genome assembly GCF_000993825.1 of Paenibacillus durus ATCC 35681. Taxonomy (NCBI): domain Bacteria; kingdom Bacillati; phylum Bacillota; class Bacilli; order Caryophanales; family Paenibacillaceae; genus Paenibacillus; species Paenibacillus durus. The sequence continues at coordinate 1,810,190 of NZ_CP011114.1, read as the reverse complement.
GATTATTCCTGACAGCCATTTCCTGAAACCCGGCCACATAAAAAGATGGCAGCGGAGCATACTGAGTTTACAATTTTGAAAATGGAGCGTGAGAGATGTTCGAGAATCGAAAAAAAATAGTGTTTTTGACCTCCGCACTGTCTGCAGCCGTTCTGGCCGCATCAGCCTGTGGAAGCGTTAGAAATGACGGACAGCTCCGCACAAATGCGGTAAAGCCTTCGGTTCATTCAAGAAGTTATATCGAAAATCTTCCAGTAACTGATCCATCCGGAAAAACATGGGTCGCTCTGGAGGCAGCGGCCAATTCGCTTGGCTACCGTATTGAAGAAGAACCCGGCGGCGGCGGTTATGCCAAAATTGGATACAGCGATGTAATGTACAGAGTGCGCCCGGGCTCGGCAAGCGCCTTCTCGCTGGGTAAAGGCTGTACCCTCCCGGATGCGCCTAAACGGCAAAATGATAAAATTTACATGACAACTGACGCACTTTCAAAATTATTCAATACGAAAGTCAGTTGGAATCCGGGAAGCGGCGAGATTTCCATCGCCCCCCCGAAAGAACAAAGCACGGAAGAGAAGCACACAGCGGTTAAATCAGACAAACCGTTCCGCATTCAGAGCCTATCCTCGTCACAAGCCAATGAGCTAATCTCCTATGCCAAGAAATTTCTGGGCGTTCCTTATGAGTTCGGGGCAGCTCCTTACGAGGAATCCAAGACATTCGATTGTTCTTCATTTACCCGCCATGTCTTCAAGAAGTTTGGTGTCGATTTGCCGCGTCTGGCTAGAGATCAGGATAATGTCGGAACATCCGTCAGCCGGCAGCAGCTTGAGCCCGGTGATCTGATTTTCTTTACCGTACCCGGCAGGTTCGAGAAAGACACTATTCCCGGCCACGTCGGCATTTATATCGGGAATGGAGAATTTATACACACCTGGGGCGATCCCGGAGTTCAGATCAGCAAGCTGGACAGCGGATATTGGAGCAACGTCATTTTGCATATGCGGCGCGTCCTTTAGGACGAGCCTGCATGTGCTTTTTCACTAAACTAAAAAAATCGGCCAGCCGCTTATCTCATCATGTCCCGTCCGGGTGCCCGCTCGAACCCTTTGAATCTCGTCCCTTGATAGGTCAGGTCTCCCCGGTCGCCTTCAACAATCAATCCGTACAGCCTGTCAGGCACTCCAAGCTCCAATCGGTCGCCGCTTGGCGTTTCAAAGGTTACATAATAATTCGTGCTTGCGCTTGAGTCTCCCGAACCTCCACTCACCCGGAAGCGTTTGGCAACGACCGTACAGGAAACCGTAAGCACTTCGCTTGCATTGTTAGCCATCCACTGTTTAATTCCTTTAAAGATGACATAAATAATTATAGAGAAAAATACCAAGAGAAAGATTTTGAAGAATACCGGCATATCATGCCAAAAGAGTTCAAAAGCACTGGGCTGCTCAAACGTAGCTACCCCGGTCCATTCGCTCATATTCATTCCTCCTGCCCAATTGTTTACATTTATGTACGCAAAATGCACGGCAAGGGTTGCGCCTCGCCTCGCTCATTTGGATCTGAGCAGCCGCTATGTTATCATTATATACTAGATCGGCTAAGGAGGTCCCCTTTTGACTCAATATATAGATCTAAGAACGCGAACCAGGCTAATTCGGCTCGCATTGGCCATCATCCTTGCATGTGCCCTGCCCGTATCTGCCTTCATGGTATGGAGCAGTCAGACAGCTGAAGAGAAAGGGACACAAGGAATCGAACATCAGGAACGCCATTTTGCGGTATCGTCCGCACGCCTGCATCCCCCGCAGCATGTTCCCTACGCCTTATCCCGTCTTCCCTATGAACTAACCGCTCACGCCTCGCTGGAGCTTTATCTTTTGCCTCTGCTGTTCGCATTATTTTATCCGCTTATCTATAATCTGTTGAAGCGCTTGCTTCTGTATCCGCTTAAATTTACCTCAAATTATGTGGTTTTCCCATTCGGCGGCTGAATACATTGTGGACGAAATAGTAAACTTACGAATACATCCGAGTTATTGGAGGCTGGATTTATTATGAACTTTAGAGAATGTGATTTGCCCGGAATCGGGAGAAAATTTGTGCTGCAGACCCGCAGCGGCGATAAGCTCGCTATTATTGTACATGATGACGGACGGCGGGAGCTGTATCATTTTGAATATGACGATCCGGATCAAAGTATTTCCATGGTTACACTGGACGACGAAGAAGCCAGGTACATTTCGGCTATTATCGGGGGCGTCACATACAAGCCAAGGTCGCTTGAATCCATTGAGGTTGCGCTGGACGATCTGATTATTGAGTGGTACCGTCTGGAGCCGGGGTTCAGTTCTGTGGGCCGTACGATCGGCGAGCTTGATATCCGCGCCCGTTCCGGTGTGACTATAATAGCGGTCATCGAAAAAAATCACACCAAACATCTCAGTCCCGGCCCCGAACTTAGACTGCCGGCGGACTGCCTCATTGTTGCTGCAGGAGAGAGAGAACAGCATAAACAATTTAGGCATATTTTGCGGAATGGATGTGGTTGATCGATGAGCCATATCGTATTTGAAGTCGGACTGGCGATAGCGCTTGTGGCGCTGTCCGGATTACTCGCTGCGAAATTGCGCTTCTCCGTCATTCCGTTTTATATTCTGATCGGTATGGCGGTCGGACCGCATGCTTTTCATATTTGGCATCTGGACTTCCGGTTTATCGAAAGCGCCGCTCTGATTGAATTTATGGGCAGGATCGGCGTCCTGTTCCTACTGTTCTATCTCGGGCTGGAATTTTCCGTGGGCAGGCTGGTCAAAGCGGGAAAATCGATTGCAATGGGCGGAACAATCTATATTCTGATTAACTTCTCCCTTGGTCTGGTGCTGGGCTGGGGACTCGGTTTCCCGCTCGAGGAAATTCTGGTGGTAGCAGGAATTACGACCATTTCCTCCAGTGCAATCGTAGCTAAGGTTCTGGTAGACCTGAAGCGGACCGCCAACCCGGAAACAGAAATGATTCTGGGCATTATCATGTTCGAGGACGTGTTTCTGGCGGTCTACATCTCCATTCTTTCCGGCCTGGTGCTCAGCGGCTCCTCCTCCCTTGGCGGAGTATTGCTGTCGGCTCTGATTGCGCTGGCCTATATGCTGGGCCTCCTTATCATTGGCCGAAAGCTGGTCCCCGTAATTAACAAGGCGCTTAATATCCGCTCCGGCGAACTATTCGCTCTCGTCATATTCGCCATTCTGTTCCTGGTGGCGGGCTTTTCCGAGACGATTCACGTTGCGGAAGCGATTGGAGCGCTGCTGGTCGGCTTAGTTCTTGCTGAGACGGAACATGTCAAGCGGATTGAGAAGCTGATTATTCCGTTCCGCGATTTTTTCGGAGCCATCTTCTTCTTCAGCTTTGGTCTCACGATCGACCCGCGCACTCTCGGCGGAGAAGCCCTTTGGTATTCGCTGGCTGCCGTGGTCGTTACGCTGCTGGGGAATTTCATTGCCGGCTTGCTTGCCGGGCGCAGCGCCGGCCTGAGCCCGCGGGCATCTTCCAATATCGGCCTTACCATCGTGTCGCGCGGCGAATTCTCCATCATTATGGCCAATCTTGGCAAAGCGGGCGGTCTGCTCGCCATTTTGCAGCCGTTCGCCGCCATGTATGTGCTGATCCTGGCGATTCTCGGACCACTGTTGACCAAAGAATCCAAATGGATTTATAGGGTGCTTGATAAAGTATTTAAATTTGAGAGCAGGCACGTTAAGCGAATGGCCCAGAAGCGCACCCCTGCCTCTGAGGAACAATAGCTTTTGGAGCGTTGATCCGCCTCAAAAAAGCGTTCTGGCCTTGAAGCCGGAACGCTTTTTTATGTCCGCTTTGCGGGAAGTCTGCCTTTGCATTCATCGGAATGCTGAAAACGGCTAACGGAACATCCCCCATAAGCGAATCAAGTGGAAGGTACTATTCGGGTCGATTTTTTGGGCAATGACGAATCTGACTATGCTGTCCTCCTGATCAGAACTGAGTCTTTCCCCCAGGATAGCTGAAGCATTCCGCACCAGTCTGCGCACCACGCCAGGGTCCTGAAGCTGCTGCTTGCTGACGCCGTTAATCAAATTCTTGATCCGTTCCTTGACCGCCGGATTTTTCATCTTCGTCTTGATCCGCTCCACCAGCTGAGGACTGATTCCATATTGCTGATAACTCAAGCTTGACGCACCTCCCGTCATATCCAATCTTTCTCAGTATATGACGGGACGTGTCTTCATGTGCCTCAATCGATCAGATCGCCTTGAAAAATTTGTTCTTTCTGGAGATAGCTTCGCAGCGGCGCGAACTCGGCGGATGTCCAAAAGCTGCCATCCTGCAGCAATTCGGCGGCATCGCCGCGCGCCTGCTCAAGAACGGCAAAATCAGCTGCCATGTCCGCGAGGCGAAACTCCGGCAGACCGCTCTGCTTCGTGCCGAAGAAATCCCCTGGCCCCCGCAGCTCAAGATCGCGCCGCGAGACTTCAAAACCGTCGTCCGTTTCGGTCATCGCCGCCATGCGCTCGCGTCCGACCTCCGATTTCGGATCGGCCACCAGCACGCAGTAGGAAGCATGCTCTCCCCGCCCGACGCGCCCGCGAAGCTGATGAAGCTGGGACAGTCCGAACCGGTCGGCGTCCATGATAATCATCAGGGTCGCATTCGGCACATCGACGCCTACCTCGACAACAGTCGTCGATACGAGCACCTGTACTTCATTATCGTAGAAAGCGCGCATGACCTCGTCCTTCTCCCCAGGCGTCATCCGGCCATGCAGCAGGCCTACCCGGTAATCGGGAAAAGCCTGGGACAGCTGAATATGCAGATCAATCGCGTTCTGCACATCCAGCTTGTCCGATTCCTCAATCAGCGGACAGATGATGTATGCTTGACGCCCTTGCCCCACCTCGCGGCGGACCAGATTCAGCACCCTCTCCATCATGTCCGGTTTCACCCAATAGGTAGAGATCGGAATACGTCCTTTCGGACGCTCGGACAAGGTGGAGACATCCATATCCCCGAAGACGGTTATCGCCAGCGTCCGCGGAATCGGGGTCGCCGTCATCGTAAGCACATCCGGATTGTAGCCTTTACGCCGCAAAATACTGCGCTGATTCACCCCAAACCGGTGCTGCTCATCCGTTACAACGAGACCGAGTTCCCTAAAGAACACGTCCTCCTGAATCAAAGCATGCGTTCCGACGACCACATCGACGAGGCCCATTTGCAGCGAGGCGAGCAGATCCTTGCGCTTGCGGCCGTTCACGCTGCCGGTCAGCAGCGCTACGGAAATGCCGAACGGCTCGAACATCGCCTGAAGCGATCTGCTGTGCTGTTCGGCCAAAATCTCTGTCGGCACCATGAGCGCTCCCTGAAAGCCCGAACGGACCGTCGCGAACAGCGCGATTGCCGCGAGCGCCGTTTTGCCGGAACCCACATCGCCTTGAAGCAGCCGGTTCATGCAGTAAGGAGAACGCATATCCTGCAAAATCTCAAGCTCCGCCGCCTTTTGGGCATTGGTCAGCTCGAACGGAAGACTGCGTACGAATTGGCGAACCGTGGCATTGTCCACCGTATGCACCATACCGTCCATCCTGCCCCGATTGAGCGTACGGAAAGCCTGAACCTTCAGTTGGAACAGAAACAGTTCCTCATAGACCATCCTTCTGCGTCCCTGTTGGCCTTCCTGTGAATCCTCGGGCTGATGGATCGTGGCGATTGCCCGTTTACGCGGCATAAAATCGTATTTTTGCATAATGGGCTGCGGCAAAATTTCGGGGATCATATCCCCAAATTGCAGCAGCGCCTGGGCAATTGTCTTGCGGAGCCAGCCTTGCGTAATTTTGCCGCCGACCGAGTACACAGGCTGCAGCGTTCCGGTCTTTCCTTCCCCGCGATCCGGAAATTCATAATCGGCGACTGTAATTTGCGACCGCTTCTGATCCCATTTTCCGCTGATGACAACTTGACGGCCCGCCGTCAGCTGCTCACGCACATAATGCCGGTTGAACCAGGTAGCCGTAAACATCCACGATCCCGTCATCATTTTGCAGCTGAGACGCGACTTCCCGCCAAACCGCTGAAGCACCGGGACGCCCATAACTTTGGCCTCGACCGTTACTTTATCCCCGTGCTTCACTTCGCTAAGCGATTTCGGCCGGTAGTCCTCATAGCGGAAAGGATAATACTCCAGCAAATCTTTCACCGAAAATATGCCAAAGGCGTGAAGCTCAGCCTGCTTTTGAGCGCTCACGCCACTAATTTGTTTAACCATGGTTGTATCCAAAGACAGAATCATATTCATCCCTCATCTACGCGGGCCACACAAATACGGCAAGCGTGCCGTTGCCGACATGACTTCCGACAACCGGCCCTACGTTAGTCAGCACTTTTTCCTCCAGTGTAAAATACGCGGAGAGCTCCTGCAGAAATTCTTCACCGGCAGCTGGCTGAGCGGTGTGTCCGACAGCTACATTGATTTTGTCCGTGCCCTGAAGATCGCTCTTGAACAGCTCGATCATACGGGCCGCCGCTTTTTTTCGTCCTCTGACTTTCTCTACTGCATAGATAATGCCTTCGTCGTCGATTGACAGAATCGGCTTAATATTGAGCAGTGTGCCAAGGAAAGCCGAAGCTTTGCCAATCCGGCCTCCCTTTTGCAAGTATTCTAGCGTATCCACCAGAAAATAAAGCTTTCGCGAGCGGCGAAGCCGTTCGACCGACTCCAAGATTTCCTCCGGGCCTTTCCCTTCGGCAGCCAAACGGGCCGCATGAACCACCAGCATACCGAATCCGTAGGAAGCGGATAAGGAATCGAATACGGTGATCCGGCCGCCTTCTTCCTCCAGCATCGATTTGGCGAGCAGCGCGGATTGGTAGGTTCCGCTCAGTCCAGAAGAAATATGGAAAGACAATATCGGACTATCCGGATACTGCTCCAAAATATTTCTATACACATCCATATATTCGACCGGCGATGGCTGTGACGTGGTCGGCAGCTGCGGAGAACGGGGAAGTCGCTCATAGAACTGTTCCGGCGTCATATCGACCCCGTCGCGGTAAGATTCCTCCCCGAACATGAGGGTAAGCGGTACGACATGGATGCCGTAAGCTTCCACCATGGACGGAGGGATATCAGATGTGCTGTCGGTGACGATAACGGTATGATTCATAGTAAACCTCCCCTTCGCATCATTACTGGGCTTAAGCTTCTACCGAGAATAAATAATAGTACAGCGGCTGACCGCCTTCGTGAATTTCAATTTCCGCATCGGGATAATTCGCTCCGAGCCAACCCTCCAACGCTTCCGTATCCCGAAGATCGGCTTCTTGCCCTGTCAAAATAGTAATGATTTCGTCTCCGCTCTTCAGCATCTTGGACAGCAGCGCCTGGCTGGCAGACAGCAGATCCTCAGCGGCGGCTACGATTTTGGAATTGGAAATACCGATATACTGTCCCGCCTTAATGTCCATTTCCTCGTATTTGGTATCCCTCACGGCATAGGTGACCTGTCCCGATTTCACCCGGTTAATGGCCTCCAACATTCTTTCGGTATTGCTGTCTACCGACTCTTCCTCTTGGAAAGCGAACGCAGCGGCAATGCCCTGCGGAATACTCTTGCTCGCGATAACCGTAATTTCACGTTCGCCTTCTAGAAGCTCTTTGGACTGCTCAGCGGCTAGAACGATATTGGAGTTATTCGGCAAAATATAGATATGCTTCGCTGAAATTGACGTGACGGCATTTACAAAATCCTCTGTACTCGGGTTCATCGTCTGGCCGCCTGCAAGCACTACATCAATGCCCAAGCTTTTGAAAATTTCAGTAATCCCGTCGCCGGAGGAAACCGCGATAAAACCATACGGCGCCAAATCATCTGCCGGGGGTACCGCGGGTGCCTCTACGCTGCTTTTTTCTTCGGGAATATCTGCAAATACTTCAGGACTCGGGGCGATATCGATCCCGGCTATCAATAAATCGCGATGCTGCTCGCGCATATTCAAAATATGAATTTGGGTAATCTCCCCATAGAGAAGCGCGAGATTCAACACTTCACCCGGAGCCTTGGAGTGAACGTGTACCTTAATGGTGTCATCGTCAGAAATGACGATAATGGAATCGCCATTCAGCGATAACGCCTTCCGGAATTGATCCTCATCAAACGCCTCAGCCTGGGGGCCTCCCAACTTGCGGTTGATAAAGAACTCCATGTCATATAAGAACTCGATATCCTCCGTCGACAGCTGCGACTGGGCCGATGCAGGCACATATGCCGATTTTACCTCCGACTTGGTCAGCATTACTGCCTGCCCTGCATGAACCGGCTCGCGGGCGGCTTGTCCCTGTCCGGAATCCGCGAACTGCCCATTTAATAAAGAATCTAAAAAACCTTCATATATATAAACTAGACCTTGACCTCCCGAATCCACAACTCCCACCTGCTTGAGCACCGGCAGAAGATCTGGCGTTCCCGCAAGCGCCTCTTTGGCTTTGGCCAGCACTTCGGTCATCAGTTCATTAATATCAGTTGTTCGCCGCGCCAGAAAAACGGCATGTCTGGCAGCTTCCTTGGCTACAGTCAGGATAGTCCCCTCCACCGGCTTGACTACCGCTTTATACGCGGTATCCACACCTGATTGCAGCGCAGCCGCAAACTGTTGAGAATTCAATTCTTCGTATGCTGCGGCATAACGGCCGAATCCGCGGAACAGTTGGGACAAGATAACGCCGGAATTACCGCGCGCGCCCATCAGCAGACCTTTGGACAGAACGCCGGAACATTGTCCAATGGAAGCAGAATGATTTTTCCGCAATTCACCCACCCCTGTGGTCATCGTCAAGTTCATATTGGTCCCCGTATCCCCGTCCGGAACCGGAAAAACATTCAGGGAATTCACGTGCTCCGCATGCTGCTGCAGCTTATTAGCGCCGGCCAGTACCATCGCTGTAAAATCTATTCCGTTTATAGAACGCTTACTCAATGAAAATTCCCCTTCCTGCCTTCATGTCTCTTGTAGCTAACACAAACTAGACACAATGCACTAATCTATATTGTACTATAAGCAACTTCAGAAATAAATGTTTTTGAACCGGTTGACGGGGCATTTTTTACTGTGATATTATATTTAAGTATTGTTTTATGCAGGTGAACGCAACAAGGAGGTGTAATGATGTCCCGTAAATGTGCTGTAACTGGCAAGAAACCGAGCACCGGCAACCACGTATCCCACGCCAACAACCGTAACCGTCGCTCCTGGGGAGTTAACGTTCAAAAGGTCCGCATTCTGGTGAACGGCAAACCGAAGCGTGTATACGTAAGCACCCGCGCTCTGAAGTCCGGTAAAGTAGAGCGCGTCTAGTTTCCAAACTTAATCTCAAACAAAAAGCACCCTTTACATCAGTAAGGTGCTTTTTTTCATGCTGCATGATTTCCCGTACGGCCCTCAGCTCTTCTGAAATGTGTTCAAGATCGCCTTGACAACCCCTCCTAAAAACTTCGGCAGCTTAAATGTATAAAATTTCATGTTTCACCCTCCGATCAATGCTGCAGCCCTCATTAAGACACAAAAAAGGCTACATGAGATTTCTGCTCATGTAACCATATTTATGCGGCCGTAACTTGGCCTATAACCTCCAGAACCTTTACTCCTGTTAGCGAGCTGCAGCCGCCGCCCGGATCGCGGAAATGGCCGCCGTCCGGTCGCTTTGGCCGAAGACGGCATTACCGGCGACCAATACATCCGCCCCAGCTTCGGATACGACACCCGCCGTCGCTTCAGCAATCCCTCCGTCCACCTCGATACGCAGATCATGGCCGATCTCAGACGCCCATTGGCGAATTTCCCGGATTTTATGCACGGTTCCAGGAATGAATGCCTGTCCGCCGAAGCCGGGGTTCACGGTCATGACCAGGACCAAATCGACATCCGCCAGTACCTCTCTCACGGCGGAGGCGGGCGTTCCCGGATTGATCGCCACACCGGCGAGCAGGCCATACTCCTTAATCTGATGAATCACCCGGTGCAGGTGAACGCAGGCTTCGGCATGGACGGTAATGACCGCCGCTCCGGCCGCCGCGAAGTCGGCAATGTAGCGTTCCGGCTTCTCTATCATAAGGTGAACGTCGAGCGGCAGGGAGGTATGGGCTGATACCGCCTTGACGATTGGCGGACCGAGTGTAATATTAGGCACGAAATGGCCGTCCATCACGTCCACATGAATCCAGTCCGCACCGGAGGCTTCAACCTCGGCCACTTCGGCGCCGAGTGCAGCGAAGTCCGCCGATAGTATGGAAGGAGCAATTTTGATCATAGGTCAGTACCTCCGCTTCTTGTCTTTCATTTCATTAAAAAACAGCTTGTAGTGCTCATAGCGGCTGTCCGAAATCTCTCCGGCCTCCAAGGCCTCGATTACTCGGCAGCCCGGTTCATGAAGGTGGCTGCAGCCGCGGAATTTACATTCCGCCGCAAATGGAACAAACTCGCGGAAGCAGGAAGACAGCTCCTCCACTCCAAGCTCCAGAAAATCCAACTGGCTGAAGCCGGGCGTATCCGCCACATAACCTCCATCGCCGATATCCATCAGCTCGACATGCCGCGTCGTGTGCCGTCCCCGCCCCAGCCGCATGCTGATCTCGCTGGTCTCCAGAGAAAGACCGGGAACCAGCCGGTTAAGCAGCGAAGATTTGCCTACGCCGGATTGACCGGCGAATACGCTGATTGCGCCTGCGAGCCGCTTCCGGAGTTCCTCGCTGCCCGAGCCCGTCCGCGAGCTTGTCACCATCACCTCATAACCAATCCGCTCATACAGTTCTTTAACATGAGCGATGCTCTTCCCGTCCTCTTCCGCCAAATCCTGTTTGGTCAGCACGATGATCGTGTCCAATCCGGAATGCTCGATGTGCACGAGAAATTTATCGAGAAGCTGCAGATTCAGGTCCGGTTCCCGGACGGAGAACAACAGCACCGCCAGCGTAACATTCGCCACGGGCGGACGAATCAGTTCGGAATCGCGGGGGTGGAGTTCATCTACCGTCCCCTCTCCATTCTCGGTCAAGGAATAAATGACCCTGTCACCGACCAGAGGAGACTGGCCTCTCTTCTTAAAAATACCACGGGCTCTGCACTGAACGATTTCATCCTCCGGAGAGATCTTTCCTTCCCGGAGCGGTTTCACATAATAATAACCGCTTAAAGCCTTAACGATTACACCTTCAGGCATGAACGAAGCCTTCCTCTCTTTGATTCGGCGGGTTCGATGGCAATCGTCTCCCCGTTTGCTGCAAGAGCGGCAGTTTAAGCGGCCGCTCTTGTCTTTGACTGGTTTTTGCGATTATTTCTTATCTTTACCTTTATGTTTAGGGCCGGAAGCGGTGTCCTGACTGTTGCCGGATATGATTTGCGTACCACTCGCAACGTCCCCCGTCTGATTGACTCCCGGCTCGCCCCCGGTATCCGGCGGCGTAGCGCCATCCGTTCCGGGTGCGGTGACCGGATCTGCAGACGGTTCAGCGCCGGCAGGTGTCTCGGCCGGCGTTTCGGTCGGAGACGGCGATGGCGGATTGACCGGCGATGGCTCGGGAATTGGCACCGTACCGTTCTTTGCATCCATGTACGAGACGGAATACGTATCGAAGAACTCTCCATCCCGGTACACCATGACAGCCCCTTCCTTATTTGGAGCGAGGATAAGGTTCACCGACAGCACCTGAGTTCTGCTGATCGTGCGGGTTCCCCAATCCTGTTTCTCGCCATTGTTGCGCGCATCGACAAATTCGATCCGAATCTTGGTCTTCTTCCCTTCCTGCACCGGAGATACTGGAAGATTGAATGTGTATTCCAGCGCTTCAGGCGGATAGCCGTCGCTGATGTATATGGTAATTTTCTCGCCAGGCAGCGCCGCTGCGCCTTTTTCATACGGCCATTGCTTCGTTATCTTGCCCTTTTCTATGGAGAAACTGGATTCCCTCTTCACATCACCGAGCACAAGACCTAACTCCTCCAGCTTGGCTTTCGCTTCCGATTCGGTGAGGCCCGTTAAATCCGGCATCGTGATGCTCTCCTGGCCTTTGCTGACAGTGAGCGAGATAGCAGCAGTATCCGGATCATATTGGCTGCTTGCTGCCGGATTCTGCCGGAATACCTCGCCTTCCGGAATTTCTTTGCTGAACTCGCTGTCCTGTGTAATTCGGCTTTCCTCCACACCTTGCGCCATCAGAGCTTTCACCGCTTCGTCATAAGTCATTCCGGATAAATCCGGCATTGACGGGAGCGGCTTGGGGATGCTTACCTTAAGTGCGATAGTTGTTCCTTCTTTTACTGTCGTATCCGGCTCCTTGTTCTGCTCGAAGACAATCCCTTCGGCAAAGTTAGGGTTATACTCCGTCGTTACCGGCTCCTCCAGAACCAGTCCCGCTTCGGTCAGCTTGGCTTTGGCATTGTCCAGCGAAAGATTGACCAGTTGCGGAACTTTAACTTCAGGAACGACCAGCTTCGCGTTCACATACCATACTACCCCTGTCATCGCCAGCAGGAGCAGCAGCGTAAGCCCGATCCACAGCGCGGGTCTTCCCCAATCTTTTTTCTTCTTGGCTGACGGGGGATCTTCCTCACGGGTCATTCTATCCTCTCCACGGTTGCGCGAGCCATTGCTCCTGGGAATCGGCTTGATGGCCGGCATCACCCTGGTTCTGTCCTCATCATCGTCCATAAATGATACCTTCTGTTCGCTTCGGCGCTCCGGCAGCAGACAGGTTTCCAGATCCTGAAGCATTTCTTTAGCGGACTGATAGCGCTCCTCAGGATTTTTGCGCATTGATTTAAGGATGATGTTCTCCACGCTTTGGGGGATCATCGGATTCAGCTTCCGGGGCTCCTCGAACTCTTCTTGAAGATGCTTCAGCGCTACACTGATTGGACTCTCGCCCAGAAAAGGCAGACTGCCGGTCAGCATTTGATAGATCACGATGCCGAGTGAATACAGGTCCGATTTTTCGCCGGTGGCGACTCCCTTGGCATGTTCCGGAGAAAAATAGTGTACCGAACCGACGACCGAACCGGTCTGTGTAATCGTAGTCGACGTCACCGCGCGGGCGATGCCGAAATCGGTCACTTTAACTCGGCCGTTGCGGCCAATAAGTATGTTATGCGGTTTGATATCCCGATGGATAATCTGATTCTGATGGGCATGATCGAGCGCGTCACAGATTTGGGTGGCGATTCTCACCGCTTCGTCTACCTGCAGCGGCGCCCTCTCCTTGATAATTTCGTTCAGATTCTTGCCTTCCACATACTCCATGACAATATAATGAATTTCATCTTCCTGTCCCACGTCGTAAATGCTGACCACATTGGGATGAGAAAGCGATGCAGCAGATTGCGCTTCCCGCCGAAACCGGCGAATAAATTCCTCATCATGTACAAATTGGTTCCGCAATACTTTAATAGCGACATTTCGATTGAGCAAAATATCATGTGCCCTATATACAAGCGCCATTCCGCCCCCACCGATCCGCTCGATGACTTGGTAACGGCCTCCCAACTCGTGACCGATCATCTCTCCCACTCCTTTGATTCGGGCACAGCGGCCTCCTCATGATGTTCCAGCATGGCGACGCTTATATTATCGCCGCCACCGGCAAGCAGAGCCAGCTGAAGCAAACGGTCCGCTCTTTCCTTAAGCGATATTTCCTGCATGCCGGCAATCTTCCCCAAATGCTCGGCACTGACAAAGTTGCTCAAACCATCGCTGCACAGCAGCAGCACTTCACCTGGTTCAAGCGTAATTGGAATCAAATCGACTTTGATGTCCTCATCCGTTCCTAGAGCGCGTATGAGAACGTTGCGCCGCGGATGGGTATCCAGCTCTTCGAGCGTAATCTGGCCGTTCTTGAACAGCTCGTTTACCAGTGTATGATCCTCGGTCAGCTGCCGCGCCTTACCATCCTGAATTATGTAAGCTCTGCTGTCGCCGATATGGCCAATGTAGCCCGACCGACCTGACAGCAGCGCAGACACGACAGTCGTCCCCATGTTATGGTAACGCTCGTCACTGGCCGCTTGCTTGTAGACGGTATCATTTGCTTTCATTATCGCGTCTAACAAAACGGCGCTTAAGTCTTCTCCGGAAAGACCGGACGCAATTCCGCCCAGCCCCTCCCGGACTGATTCTAGCGCCAGGCGGCTTGCGGTATCGCCCGCCAGATGCCCACCCATTCCGTCGGCGATAATACCCAGCGTATACCCTTGGCTCGTAACACCGGTCCAGACCGAATCCTCATTGACGGAACGTACCCGTCCAATGTCGCTGGCATGAACTGTTCTGATCAAAAGACCTCACCTCAACTCCATATGTTTGGCGCGCAATTGTCCGCATGCGGCGGCGATATCATGGCCCTGTTCGCGGCGAATCGTCACATTGATTCCCTGATCGGCCAGAATCCGCTGAAATTGGAAAATATCATTTCGTGAAGTGCGCACATATTTGCGTTCAGGCACATGGTTAACCGGAATCAGATTAACATGGCACAGCATATGCTTCAGCACTCCGGCAAGCTCTTCCGCATGCTCCGGCTGATCATTTACGCCGCCGATGAGCGCATATTCGAAGCTGATGCGCCGTCCTGTCTTTGCCTGATAGTAGCGCAGCGATTCCATCACTTCGTCAAAAGGATAACGGCGGTTGACCGGCATCAGCTTCGAACGAAGTGCGTCATTCGGCGCATGGATGGAGATCGCCAGGTTGATCTGGGTATCCTCATCAGCAAACTTATAAATGCTCGGGACAATCCCGCTTGTTGATACCGTTATATGCCGCTGCCCAATATTTAATCCTTTTTCGTGGATCATCAGGCGGAGGAATCTCATTGTGGCGTCGTAATTCTCAAACGGTTCGCCCGTGCCCATGATGACAATACTGCTGACGCGCTCGCCGCGGGCATCCAGAATCTGCTGTGAGCGCACGACCTGCGCCACAATTTCACCTGCCGTTAAATCCCGCTTAAGCCCTCCAAGAGTCGAAGCGCAGAAGGTGCAGCCAATCCGGCAGCCTACCTGGGTCGTTACGCACACACTGTTGCCATAATTATGCTTCATGATAACCGTTTCAATGGCATGGTCGTCATGCAGACCGAACAGGAACTTCACCGTTCCGTCCTTCGATTCGAGCTTGGTAATTTCCGAAAGGGCGTTAATGGAGAACTGTTCATTCAGCTTCTCCCGCAAAGACTTCGGCAGGTTGCTCATCGAGTCAAAGTCGCTGACGCGCTTGACGTACAGCCAATCAAAAATCTGTCCGCCCCGAAAAGCCGGTTCTCCGTTATCCTTGGACCACTCTACCAACTCTTCGAGAGTTAAATCATATATTAAAGGTTTCATTATCGTAATCGCACCTGTGCTTTCTTAATGATGTCTGAACGTATAGGATAGTTATTCATATTATTTCTCATCCTGCCTATTTTAACACAAATCTCACAGAGGGTAAAAGAAAACCCGCCGAGGCTGGCCTGGCGGGGGTTAAGACAATCTAGAACCAATCAGCGGCTCTACTGGCGGAGCCGTTCTAGAATGGCGATATAGAAGCCGTCACTTCCGTAATGTTGGGGTAAGATCTGCATCCCTTGACCACTGGCAAGAACGCTGTTGCCAAGACGGTTCCAGAGCGGTGAAGAAAATGTCACAGAGCGAAATTCTTCATTCCGTTCCAAGAAGGAATGAACGATATTACCGTTCTCCAACTGGTCCAGCGTACAGGTGCTGTACACCAGCACCCCGCCCGGCTTCAGCAGAGCTGCGGCAGATTCCAATAGTTCGGACTGCAGCTTGGCAATTGCCGCCGCATCCTCCGGCTGCTTGGCCCATTTCAAATCCGGTTTGCGGCGGATAACGCCCAATCCCGAGCAAGGGGCGTCCAGCAGAATCCGGTCGAAGGAAGCAGGGGCGAATTTCTTCCCGAGTTCCAGCGCGTCTCCGCTTCCGGTGCCGATGCATTCAAGACCAAGGCGCCTGGCTTGATCGGAGATCAGGGCGGCTTTATGCGGATGCAGATCATTGGCATAAATAGAGCCTTGATCCTTCATCAGCTCGCCCATATGCGTCGTTTTGCCTCCGGGAGCGGCGCAGCAGTCCAATACCTTCATGCCGGGCAGAGGATTAACGGCCTCAGCCACAAGCATGGAGCTTTCATCCTGAATAGACAGAAGACCGTCCCGGTACCAGGATGTGAGCGCCAGATTGCCTGCTCCTCTCACCACGATTCCATAAGGGCTCAGTTCGGACGGCCGGGCATCGACTCCCTGACCGAGCAACTCATCAAGCAGCCGATCGCGGCTGGTCATCGTCGTATTCACCCGGACGCTAACGGCAGGCGGCTCATTATTGGCCTTGCAGATCGCTTCGGCCGTGTCCGCTCCGAACTCGTCCCTCCACCGCTCAACCATCCACAGCGGATGCGAATGGATCAGAGCGGTCCGCTCTTCCCAGGAAATTTCCTGCGGGATGACCGGCAGCGGCCCCGCGCGAAGGACATTCCGCAGGACGCCATTCACCATTCCCGAGATGCCTTGATGGCCGCGACGCTTAGCCAGATTGACAGCCTCGTTCACCGCTGCGTGAGGCGGTATCCGATCAAGGTACATAATCTGATAAAGACTTAAACAGAGCAGGCTGCGAACCCACGGCTGAAGCTTGTCCAGACCTTTGCTCACAAAGCTCTTTAGTACATACTCCAGCGTATTCAGACGCGAAATCGTCCCATACACCAGCTCAGTGGCCAGTCCCGCGTCCTCACGGGACAAGTCTGCCTTCTGCAGACTCGCATTCAGCAGCAGATTGCTGTATGCCCCTTCCTGCTGAACCCGCACCAATACGTCAAGGGCTGTTTCTCTCGCCGAAACGCCCTTGGCGCCGGTTCTCGGCCCGCCTGCGGAACCGCGCCCTCTGCCGGGCCTGCCGCCTTTGGACCCGGCATTACCGCTTCGCTCCGCACCTGCGCGGCCGTTCAGATGGTTTCCGCCCGAAGGCGTTCCCCGTCCTTTAGGCCCGCTCATGCCAGCACCGTGCCCGGCTTCATCGTTCCACCGCGTGTAAAGTCTCCTGCGGCCATCGCCTTCTTCCCGGCAGGCTGGACGGTAAGCAGCTGAAGGCTGCCGTCACCGGTCTTGACCACAATGCCGGCCTGTCCGAGGGACAGCACGGTTCCCGGTGCGGGTCCATCGCCATGGGCAGAAGCGCCGGAAGCCTGGGCGGCAGCGCCCGTTTCAGGTGAAGCCGCAGCCCATATTTTGAACGTCTCGCCATTCCAGAGTGTAAACGCGCCCGAAAAGGGAACCAGACCACGGATTCGGTTATAGATTTCTCGCGAGCCCGCGCTCCAATCGATCCGCTCATCGTCCCGGCTTAAATTCGGCGCATAAGTGGCCTGGCTGTCATTCTGAGGCTCCGCAGGCACGGGCCCGGCAAGCAGACGAGGCATTTGCTCCTTCAGCAAATCCCGGCCCGCCAGACTCAGCTTTTCAAATAGGGTGCCTGACGTATCGTCATCCTCGATCGGGACTTCAACCTTTGCGATCATATCTCCCGTGTCCAGCCCTTCGGCCATGTACATTAGCGTCACGCCCGTTACGCTTTCGCCATTAATAATGCTTCTCTGGATTGGCGCCCCTCCCCTGTATTTGGGCAAAAGCGATCCGTGTACATTCACGCATCCCCGGGCAGGCAGGTCCAAAACGGCTTTGGGCAGAATCTGTCCATAAGCGGCCGTAACGATCAGTTCCGGTTCATAGGCGGCAAGCTCTGCTACCGCCTCCGGACGCCGCATGCGTTCAGGCTGCAGAACCGGAAGGCCCAGCGCCTCCGCTGCCGCTTTGACAGGCGATGGCGTCAGTATCTTCTTTCTCCCCTGCGGCCGGTCGGGCTGGGTGATGACGGCTGAGATTTCATAGCCTTCATCGACCAGCATTTGCAGGCATGGCACCGCGAAAGCGGGTGTGCCCATGAACACAATCTTCATTTCATTCACTCCCCGGTCTGGCTGTGTTCCGTATTAATATCGTATACCTTCTCGGCAATATCCGTGAACAGCACGCCATTCAGATGATCGATTTCATGCTGGAATGCCCGGGCCAACAGGCCGCTTCCCGTTATGGTAATCTCATTGCCTTCACGGTCAAGTCCGCGGACGGTTACTGTCTCCGCGCGGCGAACGTCACCGTTGATGCCCGGAATACTCAGGCATCCTTCCGGGCCGAACTGTTCGCCTTCGGATTGAATGATTTCCGGGTTGACCATCTTGATCAGACCGTGTTCTTCATCGGCGTCCACCACAATCAGCCGTTTGAGAATCCCCACCTGCGGAGCGGCAAGGCCGACACCCTCGGCGTCATACATTGTGTCCGCCATATCATCCAGCAGTTTTTGCACATTCGGAGTAATTTTCGTAACCGCTTTAGCGGTCTTGTGCAGCACTTCGTCAGGCTCTTTCACTATTAAACGTATCGCCATTTCGCTATCACCTTCCTGGTTTTATATATATGTTATGCCAAAACGGCGTTACATCAGCATCTGGGGATCGACATCAATGCTGATTTGAAGCACCGGATCGCGAAGCGAATCTTCCAGTTCTTCCGACACCTCGCGGGCCAGCCCGATAGCATCAATGGTTCCCCGCCATTTGATCATGCATTGGAACCGGTATCGACCCTTTAACCGGGGCAGCGGGGAGGCTACGGGTCCGAGCAGATCAAGCCCGTCCGAAGTCAGCTTGTCCAGACTTCCGAACCACCGGCGCTGCCTTGCCTTTCCCTGAATGCTCATCGCATAGTTCTCAGCCATACGCAGCGCCACCGGCATCTGTTCATGCGACAGCGTCACAAGAATCAGCCGGCAGTATGGGGGATAGTGGAGCGCTTTTCGATGTTTCAATTCTTCCCTTACGAACGAGGCATAGTCATGCCGGCTGGCGTGAATGATGGAGTAATGGTCCGGCGTGTAGGACTGAACCAGCACCTCTCCGGCAAGCTTATGCCGTCCTGCCCGTCCTGCCACTTGTGTAAGAAGCTGGAACGTCTTCTCGGCAGCCCGGAAATCGGGCAGGTTCAGCGCCGAATCCGCTGTGATGACACCCACAAGCGTTACGTCGGGAAAATCAAGCCCCTTGGCTACCATTTGCGTTCCTAGAAGCACATCGGCCTTCTTGTCCCTGAATTGTCCCAGCAGCTTCTCATGTGAGCCTTTCTCGGTTGTCGTATCGACATCCATCCGGATAACCCTCATTCCCGGAAACAGCTTGACCAGCTCTTCTTCCACACGCTGCGTTCCCGTTCCGAAAAACCGGATATGCTCGCTGCCGCATTCCGGGCAGACCTCAGGAGCCGGCTCGGCATGACCGCAGTAATGGCAGCGCAGATTATTGCTCCGGCTGTGGTACGTCAGCGAAATATCGCACTCGGGGCAGCCGGCGACATAGCCGCAGCTGCGGCACATCACAAAAGTCGAGAAGCCTCTGCGGTTCAGCAGAAGCACGGTCTGCTCCCCTCGCTCAAGCCTGCTCTGAAGCGCTGCGTGAAGTCCCCGGCTGAACATGGAGCGGTTGCCTTCCTTAAGCTCCTCGCGCATGTCCACCACCTGAACCGCCGGAAGCTCGTTTCCCAGCGCCCGGCTTGGCATTTCCAGCAGTACCGGCGAGAAATTCTCGTCGCTTTTCGATCTGGCGGCATAATAGCTCTCAAGTGATGGCGTCGCCGATCCCAGAATGACGACCGCGTCACCGAGCAGCGCCCGGCGGACCGCCACATCGCGCGCATGGTATTTCGGATTTTCCTCCTGCTTGTAGGAGGTTTCATGCTCCTCATCCATAATAATCAGACCCAGATTGCCAAACGGAGCGAATATCGCCGAGCGCGCGCCGACGGCAACCGACGCTTTGCCTTCGCGGATCTTGCGCCATTCGTCATAGCGTTCTCCGGAAGACAGACGGCTGTGCATAACCGCAACTCCGCTGCCAAATCTCCCCTTAAATCGTTCCACCATTTGAGGGGTTAACGATATTTCGGGAACAAGCACAACGGCCTGCCGGCCTTGCTCGACGCAGTGCTGTATGCACTGAAGGTAGATCTCCGTCTTTCCGCTGCCGGTTACGCCGTGAAGCAAAAAGGTCTCATGCCGCTGCTCATCAATAGATCTCACAATACGTTCATAAACCGCTGATTGCTCGGAGGTAAGCGGAAGCGGCGCACTCGGTTTGAAGTCGCGTCCACGGTAGGGATCGCGGTAGACCTCCACCTCCGAAATCTCAATCAACCCTTTGTCTTCCAATCCTTTCACCGCTCCGGCGGTCACCTGCAGAGCGGACAACACGTCCTTGAGCGGCATTGGAAGCATCGCCTCCATTTCGATTAGAAACGATAGGACTTCCTTCTGGCGGGCGGATCTCGCGGGCAGATTATTCAGCGCCTCCCGCGCGGATTCCGGCTCCATCGTCAGATCGACAGCTTTAAGCTTCTTCTTGCCCATTTTGTCCTTGATCGATTGGCTTTCCTTCAGCACGCCCCGCCGAAGCATGAATTTGACCGTTTCCGCCCCGTCCGGAAAAGCCCTGGACAGCTGCTTCATCGACACCTCACCTGCGCGGCGCACAAATTCAGTAATTTCCCGTTCCTCCCGGCCGGTCCCTTGGAAGACCGGAAACCATTCCTCATCGGGAAACAGCGTTCCCTCTTCATTCCGCGGTTCAGGCTCAGCGGCCCCAAGCGAAATAAGCCGTTCGGCTTTGCCCTTAAGCGCCGTCGGCAGCATTGCCTGCAGCGCCGAAATCCGGCGGCAGGCATATCGCTCGCTCATCCAATCCGCCAGCTCCACTAGCTCCGGCGAAAGCGGAGGAATGAGATCAAGTACTTCCTGGATCGGCTTGATTCCCTTGATCGCTTTCACATCGCCATACTCCAGGGAAACGACGAAGCCCTGAACGGTTCGGTGCCCAAAAGGAACAGCCACCCGGCTGCCTACCTCAATCCATACTTTTAAAGATTCCGGTACCTTATAATCGAAGGTTTTGTCGGTGCTGCGCACGGGAACATCGACGATCACCTTAGCGATGTCCATTACAGGCCTTCTTCCGGCAGCCGGTCCGCTGCAATGGCAAGCAGCCTGCGGGCCACCTCATCCTTAGAGAGCAGCGGCAGTTCCTCCACAAGACCTCTTTGGTCATAAATCGAGACAATATTCGTATCAACGCTGAACCCCGCTCCCGGCACACCCACATCGTTAGCTACGATCAGATCAAGATTTTTGCGAACCAGCTTGTCTTTGGCATACATTTCAGCATTGCCGGTCTCCGCTGCAAAACCGATCAGAAGCTGATGCTGTTTGCGCTGACCCAAAGTTTCCAGAATATCAACGGTCTTTACCAGCTCTAGGGTCATGGTGTCGCCAGTTTTCTTAATTTTGGTATCGGCTCTCTCCTTCGGGCGGTAATCCGACACGGCGGCAGCTTTGATCAGAATATCGCAGTCCTCCCAGACGGCAGACACGGCGCTATACATCTCTTCGGCGGATTGAACGCGCACAACGTTCACGTCCAGCGGCGGCCGTTCATCCGTCCTAGCGGCTACCAGCGTCACCTCTGCACCCATTTCCTTGGCTGCGCGCGCCAAAGCAAAGCCCATTTTGCCGGAAGAGTCATTGGAAATATAGCGGACAGGGTCGATCCGTTCCACCGTGCCTCCAGCTGTTATCACGACTTTTTTGCCGGCCAATTTACGACTCCCGGCCTCCTGCTCAAAATACGCCTCTACACAGCTTACGATGGTCTCAGGCTCCTCCATCCGTCCTTTGCCGACATAACCGCATGCCAGCAGCCCCTCACCGGGCTCGATGAATTGGATGCCTCGCTTGGCAAGAATATCCAAATTGTTCTGCACGGCCGGATGCTGGTACATATGCACGTTCATCGCCGGAGCGACCATTACGGGCCCTGTCGCCGCAAGCAGCACGGTGGAGAGCATGTCATCAGCGATGCCATGAGCCATTTTGGCGATAATATTTGCCGTTGCTGGCGCCACCAGCACAAGATCGGCCGAATCGGCCAAATCAATATGTGAAATAGAGGAAGGGTCGCGCTCCTGGAAGGTATCGCTGTACACCCTCTGTTTTGACAATGACTGCAATGTCAGTTCAGTAATGAATTGTTTGGCCGAAGCCGTCATAACAACATGCACCTTGGCACCCTTTTGTACAAGCTTGCTGCACAGGGCGGCCGCTTTATACGCCGCGATTCCGCCGGTGATGCCAAGCAATATCGTTTTGCCTTTCAACATTTCCGTCCCTCCTGCTCCCCGTGTACACGGAAAGAATCCGGTTTGAAGAGAATTTTCAAGAAGAAACGGCTGCGCCGTCCTCGCAGGAGGAGGGCATCCGTTTCTCGTAGAAATATAAGACCAAACGATAGGCGCGAAGCTTATAAAGTCTTATATTTTAAAAAAATAACAACCTTCCGGTTGTCAGGAACAGCCCCGTCCGGGCTATACATGCAGATATAGTTCAAGCGCACGGGGCGCTATCGGCGCCTGCAGCCCTCCGTTCTAATAAAGAGCCGCAGCGCCAATCGTCACACACAAGATACTGCTATTCAAAGCTTAATCGTTGGTCTTATCATCTGCCGGGGATACGGTGATGATGTCCTTATATACTTCTTCAAGCGCAATCCCGACCTGTTTGTGGGATTTCGGAGACTTCAGTTCAGAATGGCTCCCTTCGCGAAGCTGTCTTGCGCGTCTTGCGGCGGCGACAACAAGCGAATATTTGCTGTCGACTTTGTTCATCATTTCATCAATCGATGGATATAACACAGGGACACCTCTTCAATTCATTTTATTCTATTAATAGCCCAGCCTATCTTATTTTACAATGTTCGGCAATAATAATGCTTTCTATTCGTTTGCAGGCAAGATCGATTTTATCGTTAACCACTGCGTAGTCATAGTGCCGCATCAGGCTGATTTCGTCTTCCGCGACCGTCATACGGTGATTGATAATGTCATCATGCTCCGTGCCCCGTCCGCGAATACGGTCTTTCAACTCATCCATCGAAGGAGGAAGAAGGAAGACAAAGATGCCTTCGGGAAACTTTTCTTTGACTTTAAGCGCGCCCTGCACTTCGATTTCGAGGATGATGTCTTTTCCGCTTTCCAGCGTCCGTTCCACGAAATCACGCGGCGTACCATAAAAGTTACCCACGTATTCCGCATATTCCAGCAGTTCATCGTTGTGAATCATCTGAATAAACTGCTCCCGGGATTTGAAAAAATAATTCACTCCATCCTGCTCTCCCTCGCGGGGCTTCCGCGTGGTCGCCGATACGGAATAGATGAGCTCCGGTATTGTCGGGCGCAATGCGGTGCATACCGTTCCTTTACCAACTCCGGACGGGCCGGACAATACGATCAGCAATCCTTTTGACATAGTACACTCCATTAATCTTTATTCGTCATTATCATCATCTTTACTGGACAGCCTGTGGGCCACGGTCTCCGGCTGAACGGCCGACAGTATGACATGATCGCTGTCCGTAATGATGACTGCACGGGTGCGTCTTCCATAGGTTGCGTCGATCAGCATATGCCGGTCTCTCGCTTCCTGGATAATCCGCTTGATCGGAGCCGACTCCGGGCTGACTATGGAAATAATCCGATTGGCCGATACTATATTCCCAAAGCCGATGTTGATGAGTTTGATTGCCATGTTCCGGTTGTTCCCCCCATTAGTTACATCTTCGCTTGCCCAGTCGCTATTCCATATTGGCAGCCTGCTCGCGGATCTTCTCCAGCTCCGCCTTCATCTCAACAACGCAACTGCTGATCCCGGCATGATTGCATTTGGACCCGATCGTATTCGTTTCCCGGTTCATCTCCTGAATGAGAAAATCCAGTTTCCGGCCAATCGGCTCCCCGCTGGCCAGCAAAATCCTGCACTGCTCAAAATGGCTGCGCAGACGGGTCAGCTCTTCATCGATATTGGAACGGTCTGCGAAAATAGCGATTTCCATTCCGAATTTATGTTCGTCAAAAGGGAGGGTGCCGTCTTGGAGTGCTTCCAGCCGCTGCCGAAGCTTGTCCCTGAATTCAATCACGGTGGCAGGAGCCATTGCGCTCATTGCGCCGTGCAATTCCTCCAGTCTGCTCAGCCGTTCTACAATGTCAGCAGCCAAAAAACGCCCTTCCCGGGCACGCATTTCTACCAGGGCTTTAACGCTTTCTTCCAATCCGTTTACAAGCAGCTCTTGAAAAGAATCGCCATTCTCCGGCAATGTGCCCAGGGCGCTCTCGCCGTTCTCCATAACTCCGGGCAGAGTCAGCAGATCCGCGAGACCCAGCTCTCCGCTCACGCCAAATTCCTTCTTCAGCGTTTCCGCCGCTGCCAGATAGGATTTCACGGCCATGCGGTTCAGAACCGGCCCGCCTGCGTTCTCTTCGTGCTCCCTGTTGATAACCACATCCACCCGGCCGCGTCTGACGTATTGCTGGACTGTCCTTCGCAGCGTGTCCTCAAATCCGTTCCACTCCCGAGGCATCCGCAGCACGATTTCGCAGTAACGGTGATTCACCGATTTGACTTCGAAAACGATCTTGCTGCCGCCATATTGCCTCGACGATTGACCGTATCCGGTCATGCTAAATAACATCGGTATCACATCCGTTACACTATTGTAAATGATTCTTTCTAGCGAAACAAGGGGGATAATTGGCGTCCCGACTTCGCCCATACATGCTCCATAAGTTGAACGCTCATATCATAGAACATGAATGGAGTCATCAAATAAATGCCATTAAAGCGTTCCGTGGCAGCGTCAAGTAGTTCCTTGGCGATCGCTACGCCCTCGGCCCTTCCCGCTTCGCCCTCCAGCCCTCTCATCCGGCTGCGCACTTCTTCGGACAGTTGAATGCCGGGCACTTCGTTATGAAGATACTCGGCGTTCCGTCCGCTGGCCAGCGGCATGATGCCGATGAATATCGGGATGTTCAGGTGTGCCGTGCTATCTGCGATGCTATGAATCAATTCCTTGTCATATACCGGCTGGGTCATGATATAGTCGGCTCCGAATGCGATCTTCTTTTCCAGACGTTCGATTGCCTTGCCCAAGTGCTTCACGTTAGGATTAAACGCCGCCCCGGTAACAAATTTGGCCTTCTGCTTAAGCGGCTTCCCCGAAAAAGCAATGCCGTCATTGAGCTGCTTGATCATCCGAATGATCTCGAATGACGTCAGATCATACACCGAGCTCGAACCTGGCAGATCGCCGAACCGCGCCGGGTCGCCCGTTACGGCAAGCACATGGTCAATGTCAAGCGCATCAAGGCCCATCAAATGCGACTGGGTGCCGATCAGATTACGGTCCCGGCAGGCGATATGCACGAGCGGGCGCAAACCCGTCTTCTGCTGAACCAGGGAGCCGAGCGCCATATTGCACATCCGGGTGACAGCCAGCGAGTTGTCCGCGAGGGTCAGCGCATCCGCGCCCGCCCTGCGCAGCGCTTCCGCACCCTTCATGAATTTCGATATATCAAGGTCCCTTGGCGGGTCCAGCTCCACGATCACTGTATGCCGTTCCATCACAAGATCGATAAGGGTTGGTTCTCCCCCGTCTGCAAAGGAATCATCTGCAAGACTTTCCTGTATGCGGACGCTTATCTTCTCCCGCGGCAACGGCTCCGGCAGCGGGAGCGGTTCGTAGCCTGTAAGCGCCGCCGAAATTTCGGCGATATGCTGCGGCGTCGTTCCGCAGCAGCCGCCAATGATCCGGCAGCCCATGCCGGCGAATACGCTCGCCATCTCGCCGAAATATTCAGGCGATGCGCCGTATTTGTAGTGACCGTCCACATAGTCGGCCATTCCCGCGTTCGGATATACCGACACCGGCAGCGTCAGCTTGCCCTGGAGAGTGCCGAGCGCTCTTTTGACGCCTATGGGACCTGTGCGGCAGTTGAAGCCGATAACATCCGCGCCGTCGTCTTCGAGAATACGGAATGCCTCCGGAAGCGTAAGCCCGTCCATCGTCATCGCCGTCTCATCGACAGCGAACTGGCAGATGACGGGCAGATTGCTTAACTTGCGCGCGGTTCGGAGCGCCAGATGCAGTTCCTCCAAGTCGTAGAACGTTTCGAGCAGGATACCGTCCACATTCTCTTCAAGCATCGCGCCGATCTGCTGGCCGAAGTATTTCTTTAATTCGGAAGCGGACAGACTGGCGCGCTTGCCTGCACGGATCGACCCTACGGCGCCCACAACATATCCGGTGCTGCCGGCGGCCTGTCTGGCGATCCGGATGCCGGCCCGGTTAATCTCCTCCACCTTGGATTCCAGACCGAACTTGGACAGTTTATCGTAATTGGCCGAATACGTATTGCTCTCCAGCAGTTCCGCCCCCGCCTCAATATAGCTGCGATGCACTTCTTCGATAACCTCGGGCGAGGTCAGATTCAATTCTTCATATGAAATGCCGACGGGAAATCCTTTCTGATACAAAAAGGTTCCCATTGCCCCGTCGCCGACCAGCACTTTGGCGGCCCAGGCAGACCGCAAATCCAGCTTCACAGAGCAGCCCCTCCCCTGACATTAGTTTCATACTAATGTAACATAAATCGTAAGGAAAGATAAGCTTTCCGGCAAAAGCGGCAGCAAGATTCAGTATTTTGCGAATGGGCGGCCCCTCCTTGCCTCATACTAGGGTTAAAAGCCAAGGAGATAAAATCAATGAAAAAAAAGACTCGAAAGCTGATCCTAAAAAAATACGCCGTAATTGTACTGCTGAGCGCTCTTGGACTCCTATACTTGTATCTCATAGACTGGATGTTCGGATACGGCTTGAACAATATCAGCTTCATTATGAATTACTTGGTATATTCCACCTCGGAGAAACTGTCAGCGGCGGCTATGCTGTGCTGCATGATTATCCCGGACATCATCCACTTCATTACCGGCAATCAATCCGAGCGGGGAGCCGAACGGTGACGCTTGACCGCTGTGATAATAATCAGCAACGCTGGAATTGCCAGTACAAAAACGGGAAACACCGTATACAACAGCCGCTTGCCCTCGTCCAGATGTTCGGTAAAGCCGCGCGCGTTGAGCATGGACATAACTAGGATAATCAGCGCCGCAGGATATGCCATCGTCCGATAAGGCAGACCGAACAGATCGGAAATACCGACCAGCGCGGCTATGTAAAAAACTGTGATTTTGAAAAAGACCCCGATGATCAGCACCATCACCACCAATACATCCAAGCGCTGAATGAAGTCGGAAATGGATATTTTGCTGATGGTAGGCATTAACGGCAAAGGCGAACGGGCGACAATATCGACACCCAGCACCGAAAGGTTCAAGACCGTTGTTAAACTAAGCAGCAGGGTGGAAAAGAGCATGGCGCCTATTATCATCCAAGGCCCTCTCCGACTGTCCATGAGATAAGGCATTAGCATGGTGAAGCAGATCATCTCCCCGAAAGGGAACATATAGTTTTGAATTAGTATGGACCGGATAACCGGCATGACTCCATTCTGAAAGAGCGGGAGGATTCTGAGCAGATTGATCTTGCCCGAAAATAACATCATCAGACCGCAGAAGCCCCCGATCAGCATGACTAGAATCCCAAACAGCAGCGAAGTGCGCGCCAATACTTCCACACCTTTATGGGCAACATAGGCACAGGACAAAACCATCAGCAGACTGACAAAAAAGAGCGGGGTACGGTGCATTGTCGCCATTACCAGCATGGTGCTGCCGTCGCGCAAATCGCGGGCTGCCATCATCAGGAACAACACGATAAATAGCAGCGCGACCACCCCGCCCAAATATTTTCCCAAAAGTTTACGCGCATATCGGCTTAATGGATCTTTGGGGTATGCCTTATACAGATATACATATCCCATGAACGGCAAAATTCCGACAATTCCACCGATCAGAACGGCTAGCCAGGCGTCTTTGCCGGTATCCACCCCCAGATTTACCACCATCGCCGTACCCAAATCGAATAATAGAGTCAATGTAAAGCACTGAAAGATTCCGATCTTTACCTCGCTCATGGCTGAATCTCCTTTTTATTCTGGCATCTGCATAGACCGGCTTCTCATTTCGGTACTCTGTGTTACCGCCTTTACCTCCACTTCCACCTTGCATCTTGCAAAAGCATCATCCCAGTGGTCTTTAACCTTCCTCCATCCTCTGGGATTGGTCCGTTCCACCGCCTCTCCAAAGCCCAGATAGTCACTATGCATGCTGCGTGCCATTTTAACAGCTTCCATAATATCTGATTTAGTGGATTCCTCCAGCTGAGCCTCTGCTTTTCTCAGTGCGATCGGATTCGTTAGATCAATCTTGCCATTCAACTCTTTAATTGAAGCTTGTTGTGTAACGCGGATAATAAAAGCCGGATGCTCCGGATCAGCAGCTATCGTCTTGAGATTAAGTTTATTCTGAAATACATTAAAGACGATGACTTCGTCGCCTTTCCTAATAACTGTAGGCGACTGAGTAAGCCTGTGCTGAATAAGAGCAAGTCCCTTCGCCGCACCATTATCAAGCCAGCCCACCAATTTATCTCCTTTAAATGCGGCTATTCCCGATATCCTCAATATGGCAGATGGTGTAATTTTCTTCATATTCTCATTGGATTTTCCCTTTTCTTTGTCTCCCGATACCAAGACACCGTTCATCAGCGCCCCGCCTCCGGGAACCTGAATTCCGCGAATAATGTCGTCAACCTCCATCCGAAAATTATAACCGAAGGTACTGGATGTGTTCTCAACCTTGCCTACCAGATCATTAGCCGGAATTCTGCCAAGCGCGGTCATTAATGACATGCATTCCTTGGCCGATTGTCCTCTTGATACGAACATCAGGCTGGTCAGCCGCGCCTCGCTCTCCCGCTCCAGAGTATCCATGATTCCCTTGATTCCCTCGCGGGCAAACTCCTCGGAAATGATTATCACCCGGATATGTCCTAACGATAAAAATCGCGCGACCTGCCGGGAAGCGCTCGAGAGAGCTTCGTACATGGAACGGCCCGTTCCGGTATAGAGAACTACAGGAGAATTCCCCCTGGAGTTCTTCCCGGTAGTCTCATCCGCCACAATGACCTGAAACGAAAGCATGTATTTCTTCTCAGGGGACGGGCCTTTGTCGATAGCCACTCCGGCAACGATCGCGCGCCGGTTGAGTTCTACGCTGTCCCAACAGCCGGTAAGCAGCAGAAGGCAGCCTGCGGCAATAACCGCAATGATCCGCTGTAGTCTCACCTTCCTCATCCCCCCTTCTCAGGTTCCTGTGAATCCATAAGACCTGTCTCCCCCTTGGTCTGAATAGCCGGAGCAAGATTGTCCTCATGGCCTGAATCGATCAGCTTGCCCTTCTCCGTTTGATTTTCTCCGGATCGGGCGGGCGAGACGGTTCCCGGCCGGATAAACCACAGTGGAAGCCTTAACACGGCATCCTGCTGCTCTCGGATTGACAAAGGAACAAAAGGCGACAAATAGGGAATGCCAAAGGATCGCAGACTGTTCATATGGGCAATCGTCACGATCATGCCTAAGGTTATTCCGTAAAATCCGAACATGCCTGCAAGAAGCATAAAGCCAAACCTTACAATTCTTCCCGCAATGGACATGTTGTAGGCGGGAATGGCAAAGCTTGCGATCCCTGTCAGTGCTACTACGATTACCATAGCGGGAGTGACAAAACCGGCCTCCACCGCCGCCTGGCCCAGAATTAGACCTCCGACCACAGACACCGTCTGGCCTACGGCTCTAGGCATGCGAATGCCTGCCTCCCGCAATATTTCAAACACTCCTTCCATTAGCAGAGCTTCGACAAACGCCGGAAACGGGACATTCTCACGCTGCGCCAGCAGACTGATTAACAGCACGGTGGGGATCATTTCATAATGAAAAGTAGTCAAAGCAATATACATGGAAGGCCCGAACAGCAGAATAAGAAAGCTGCCGTAACGGATAAGACGCATCAGGATCGCTATATCGACCCGCTGGGAGTAGTCTGCCGGAGATTGAAAAAATTGAGTAAACACCGCAGGCAGTATCAGAGCAAAGGGCGTCCCGTCAACGATGAGCACCACACGGCCTTCAAGAAGATTGGCTGCCACCACATCCGGTCTCTCGGTATTGTAAATGGTAGGAAAAGGCGAGAATGTCTTGTCCTCTATCAGTTCCTCGATATATCCCGACTCCAGGATCGCATCGATTTTGATTTTGTTTATTCTAGTTCGGACCTCATCGACCAGTTTGTCATCGACTGTCCCTTGTATGAACAACATCGCAACATGAGTCTTGCTTGCGTCCCCGACGGTTAAATGCTCCATCCACAGCTTCGGCGTCTTGATTCGGCGGCGGACAAGACTGATATTCGTACCGATGGACTCCACGAAGCTGTCCTTAGGACCCCGCAGCACAAGCTGCATGGATGGTTCAGCGATTGCGCGGTTCTCGCCGCCGCGCGTCGCGCACAAGATGGCGCTCGCGCATCCGTTAAGCAATATGGCCGTATCACCCGACAATATCGCCAGGACAATGTCATTCCAATCCTCTTTGATTTCGGCATCGCCCGACTCCAGCACCCGTTCCATAACAAATTCCAGCAGCGATTCGCTTCCGTCGTCCGGTACCTGCCCCGAGGCCTGATTCACACGGGTTAATGAGCCGATTACGAAATCGTTAATGGTTTTGTCATCCGCCAGCCCGCTTATATGAACGACTGCTGCTCGAATTGGCAGTTCGGCTCCTATCACCAGCTTCCGTATCTTCAGATCAGGGCTCCCTCCAAGCTCACCTTCAATACGGTCAAGGGTTTCGGTCAGCTCTTCGGATATCGCGCGGACAACACCGGCGCGTGGAGCGTCGCCGCCCGTTCCGCCGCCCGGCTTACCGCGCTTTGTTGTTTTCTCCGCGCTCATATTTTCCACCCCTTTGTCTGTGCTCTTTCCATTATTTGCGGATATCCCCAACCTTATGCGGAACGGCTGTCCATTCCTTTCAGAAGCGAATCAGCGGAAATTGGTCGCGCTTACATACAGAGCAAAAAAGCTGAGGCCGGATAAATTCCGGCCCCAGCTTTTGAAGTTTAGGGGTATTACACTTCAACAGTACCCGTATAAACCGCTTCGGCCGGGCCTGTCATATACACATGATTGTCTTCTTCATTCCATTCAATGTACAGATCGCCGCCCTTCAGGCTTACCCATGCCGCACGGTCGCTCACTCCATTAAGCACGGAAGATACAAGCGTGGCGCAGGCTCCGGTTCCGCAGGCCAGTGTAGGGCCGGCTCCCCGTTCCCATACGCGCATGTCGATCCATCCGCGATTTTTTACGGTGGCAAATTCAACGTTTACCTTGCGGGGGAACAGGGGATGAACTTCCAGCTTAGGTCCCCAGGTCGTCAGATCGAAGTTAACAGCGTCTTCTACGTAAATCACACAGTGCGGGTTGCCCATCGACACAGCAGTAAAAGTGAACTCCTGTCCGTCCGTCTCGATCGGCTGGCCCAGCACCGGCTCGGCGTCAATGTTTACGGGAATTTTGGGACCAGCCAGTACGGGCTCGCCCATATCGACTGTTACCGTCTCGACTTTACCGTTCTTCACCTGCAGCTTAACCTTCTGTTCGCCCGCGCCGATCGTTTCTATGACGATTTGCTCCGATTTCACATACCCGTGGTCGTACACATATTTCGCGACGCAACGGATGGCGTTGCCGCACTGCTCCGCTTCAGAGCCGTCGGAATTGATAATCCGCATCATGTAGTCCCCGCGTTCCGAGGGCAGAATATATACGAGTCCGTCTGCTCCGATGCCGAAGAACCGATTGCATAATTTAACGGCCAGCTCAGCCGCGTTGTCCGGCAGCGACTTCTCGCCGAATACGACGATGAAGTCATTGCCGAGTCCGTGCATTTTGGTAAATTCCATGCTTCGTCCACTCCTTCGATTAATTGCCACAAGCATACCGCAAGGACGAGGACAAAGCTATTAATTTTATGCCGAAATTTTTGTACTTTTCGGCAGGCTCCGTCCGCCGCCGGCGCCGCCAGCGCGGAGACGCTTCCGGCTGTGCTTCCCGCCGAGGACGCTGGCCGCGCCCATCAGGAAGGTCGGAATGCCGGAGGCGACCAGGCACAGCGACCAGTCTCTGAAGCCGAGAGGCACGGTCTTGAATATAGGCTGTAGCGCCGGGATGTACATCACCGCCAGCATGAGCAATACGGATGAGAGCACCGCGAGCACCAGGTATTTATTCTGGAACGGGTTCCGGTGGAACACGGAGCGCGAGCTCCGGCAGTCGAATACATGAAACAGCTGGGCCATTACGAGGGTCGCGAACGCCACCGACTGCGCCTGGACAAGCCGGGCCGGATCAGCCGGAGCTACGCGGAGTGTCAGCCAGAAGGCTACCAGCGTGCACAGCCCGATCAGAATGCCGCGGCTGATGATCTTCCAGCCGAGCCGGCGGGCGAAGATATTCTCACTCGCCCCGCGCGGCTTGTGTTCCATCAAATCCTTCTCGGGCTGGTCAACGCCAAGCGCCATGGCGGGCAGGCCGTCCGTGACCAGATTGACCCATAGTATCTGAATCGGCACAAGCGGAAGCGGCAGACCGAGCATCATCGCAAAGAACATCGTCAGAATCTCGCCGACATTCGAAGCGAGCAAATACCGGATGAATTTGCGGATATTCTCATAAATACTCCGGCCTTCCTCTATTGCCGACACAATGGTCGAGAAATTATCATCTCCTAAGACGAGCGCCGAGGCTTCCTTGCTTACATCTGTTCCCGTAATGCCCATGGCAATGCCGATGTCCGCTGCCTTGATGGCCGGAGCGTCGTTCACTCCGTCGCCCGTCATGGCGACGACATGGCCGTTACGCTGCAGCGACTTCACGATGCGCAGCTTGTGCTCGGGCGATACGCGGGCGTATACGCTAACACTATCCGACAATTTGTCGAGCGCATCGTCGTCCAGCCGCGACAGCTGGCTGCCTGTCAGCACTTTGCCCCCGCGCTGAAGGATGCCGAGCTGACCCGCAATCGCCTCGGCGGTGGTGCCGTGATCGCCGGTGATCATCACCGTCTTGATGCCCGCCCGCCGGGTGACGCTGATCGCATCCCGCACCTCACGGCGCGGCGGATCGATCATGCCGGCGAGCCCGGCGAAGACCAGTTGGCTTTCGGCATCCTTCTCTGAATTAGCTTGCTCATTAGACCGCAGCTCCCGGTAAGCCAGACCGAGCACGCGGAGGGCGTCCGAAGCCATCGCTTCGTTCGCGGCCAGCGCCTTTTGCCGCAGGGTCGGTGTGCAGGGTACAACCTGGCCCTCCCACAGCATATACGAACAGCGGCTCAGCAGCACATCGGGCGCTCCCTTGGTGCAGACCATGCGGCCGCCGGGATGGGTCACGGTCACCGACATCAGCTTGCGTTCGGAGTCAAACGGAAATTCCTTGTCTCTGTTGAAAGTTACGGCCAGCGCCGATGCGGTCAACCCCATCTTCGCGGACAGCGCTACAAGCGCCCCCTCAGTCGGGTCGCCTTTGAGCTCCCAAACCTGGGCTGTGGACGGCTTCGTCTCTCCTTCGCCGCCTTTCCCCTTGGCTTTATCTTTACGTTTGCTCCTCGTCTCGGCAGAAGCCGTCTCGTAAATCTCCGCATTGTTGCACAACGCGCCAATTTGAAGCAATCTTCGCAGGCTCTGATCATGCTTTAGATCCGCTGGCTTGCCCTTGTCGAGAATTGCCCCAATCGGCGCATACCCTTCACCAGTGACATCAAAGCTGCGCCCTCCGCTCCAGACGCGGGTTACCGTCATTTTATTCTGCGTCAGTGTTCCAGTCTTGTCGGAACAGATAACGGACGCGCAGCCCAGCGTCTCCACCGAGGGCAGCTTGCGCACAATCGCCTTGCGCTTGATCATCCGCTGCACACCGAGAGCAAGCGCGATGGTGACGATCGCGGGCAGCCCCTCAGGAATCGCGGCAACCGCAAGGCTGACCCCTGCCAGAAACATCGACACCGCCGGCTGGCCATGCAAGATCCCGGCGATCACAACAACTATGGTCAGGGCGAGCGAGACGTAGATCAGAATTTTACCAAGCTGCTCCAGCCGACGCTGAAGTGGCGTTTCCTGAGTGTCGGTGCTCTGGATCAGGCCCGCGATTTTGCCCATTTCCGTATCCATTCCGGTACGGACCACAATCGCCCTGCCCGTTCCCCGGGTTACCATCGTGCCCATAAAGCCGATGTTCTTCTGATCGCCCAGCGGAACTTCCTCCGCATGGATCGGCTCCGAATGTTTGGAGACCGGCAGCGATTCCCCGGTCAATGCGGATTCCTCGCAGTACAGCGCGCTGCATGCGAACCAGCGCACATCGGCGGGAACCCGGTCGCCGCTCTCGAGCAGCACGATGTCGCCGGGAACGAGCAGCTTCGCCGGGATATGTTGTACGGTGCCGCCCCGCAGCGCTTTTGCCGAAGGCGCGGACAGCTGCTTGAGCGCCCGCAGCGAGCGCTCCGCGCGAAACTCCTGGACGAACCCGAGCACCCCGTTTAGGACGATAATGGCGACAATCGTGACCGCATCCAGATATTCGCCCAGCAGCCCCGATACAAGCGTTGCCCCCATCAGCACCAGGACCATGAAATCCTTGAACTGATTGAGCAGCAGCGTCAGCGGGGATATTTTTTCGCCCTCCGACAGCTCGTTTAGCCCCTTCTCCTTGAGTCTTTCTTCAGCCTCCTCATCGCCAAGGCCCCGCTGCGGCGAAACCGCGAATATCTTCTGCAGCTCTTCGCTGCTGAGCCGGTGCCAACTTTTTTGTTCCATGACTCTCCATTCCCCTCCCGGTCGTTTCTGACTTCCGGCGGCGTTAGTGCTTTTCCACCCGTTCATGACCAATGTATTCGGGGTCGTCCCGAATTATCACCCGGGCTTATCCTGTTCATTTTGCGCAATACGGCAAAAGTATGGCATCATAGAGAGGAAAGAAATTTTACCAGCGACAGGAGAATTGGAATCATGGCACTAGACGGCATCGTGACCCGCGCCATTGCGGCTGAGCTTCAAGCTTGCATTGGCCAGCGGATCAGTAAAATATATCAGCCCGGCGATCACGACCTTGTATTTACACTTAGAGGCGCGGGCGGAGGCGGCAAGCTGCTCTTATCGGCAAATCCGACCTATCCGCGCCTGCATTTTACGGAAAGAAGCACCCTGAACCCGCCTGAGGCTCCGATGTTCTGCATGCTGATGCGCAAGCACTGCGAGGGAGGCGTAATCGAGGCCATTACCCAAGTGGGGATGGAGCGGATCATTCACATCGATATCCGGCAAAGGGATGAGCTGGGAGACGTGTCCGCCAAAAAAATAATCATCGAGCTTATGGGACGGCACAGCAATATCATCCTCACCGATGCTCTGGCCGGTACGATTATCGACGGCATCCATCATGTTACGCCCGCCATCAGCAGCTACCGGATCGTCATGCCCGGCTTTGCGTATACGCAGCCTCCAGAGCAGAACAAGCATAATCCGCTGGACATATCGCGGAACGGATTTTTGGAGTTGTACAACATTGCCGAGACCGGACCTGGAGAGCTAAATGATGAAGCGGATGCAGGAACGGAAGCGGAGCATCCGGAAAAAAGCAACCGAAAGCCGCCCTCCCAAGATCCCGCGGCCTGGATCGTTAATACCTTCAGCGGCATCAGTCCGCAGATTGCGCAGGAAATCGTTCTGCGCGCAAAGGAAGGCCAAAGCGCCGGAGAATCCGGCGCAGCTTCAGCGGACGCGAACCAAGCCGGTAAGCTGGCGGATGCCTTCGAATCCGTCATGGCACCTGTCAGAGAGAACCGGTTCGACCCGGTATCCGGCACGAATGCCAAGGGGAAGCTCGTGTTCTCGGCGGTCCCGCTAATGCTCCTGACCGGCAAGACGAAGCATTATGACACTATCAGCCGCTGTATGGAGGACTATTTCGGCGACAAGGCCGAGCGGGACACGGTCAAGCAGAAAGTAAGCGATCTGATCCGCTTCCTGACGAACGAGCGGAGCAAAAATGTCAAGAAGCTGGCCAATCTGAAGGCCGATCTTGAGGAAGCCGGCGACGCCGAGCAGTACCGAATCCGCGGCGAGCTGCTGTTCGCGTCGCTCCACACGTTGTCTAAGGGCGACAAGGAAGCGCGCCTGATCAATTATTATGATGAGAATCAGGCGGAGGTCGTTATCCCGCTTGATCCGCTGCTTACGCCGTCAGATAACGCACAGCGCTATTTTAAAAAATACAATAAATACAAAAACAGCCTGGCGGTCATCGAAGAGCAGCTTGAGAAGACGCATGAGGAAATTCGCTACATGGAGAGCCTGCTTCAGCAGCTGGATCACGCCTCCCTGAACGACATCGAGGAAATCCGGGATGAGCTTGTCGCCGGCGGGTATCTCCGGGACCGCAATAAAAAGGGCAAAAAGAAAAAGAAGCCAACCGGCCCGACGCTTCAGGTGTTTACTTCCTCGGAAAACCTGGAGATTTATGTAGGCAAGAACAACCTGCAAAATGAGTACCTGACGAACCGCCTTGCCGGATCGAATGATACATGGCTTCATACGAAGGATATTCCCGGCTCGCATGTCGTGATACGCGGCGAGAACTTCGGTGACGCCACCCTTAATGAGGCCGCGCAGCTGGCGGCATACTTCAGCCAAGCCAAGCAATCCAGCAGCGTGCCGGTGGACTGCACGCTGATCAGGCATGTGCGCAAACCAAGCGGCTCCAAGCCCGGCTTTGTCATTTATGATCATCAGCGGACCCTGTTCGTAACGCCGGATGAGGACATGATCAAACGCCTTCCTAGCACGCTGAAGAGCTGAGACTCATATGGAAAGCGGCGCATATACGAATCCATTTGATTAATCTGCTGTTGCCAGACACAATAAAGAAGCTTCCACCCGGCAGTCATGCCGTTTGGTGAAAGCTTCTTTATTTGCGTATATGGTGATATGGAATATGACCCTCTAAGCCTTTAGCCGTTCCAGCACTTCCGCTCCGACCGTGACGCTGCCGAGATCGCCGTGAAAGATCACGCCGCCCCTGGCGCCATGAAAATCCGAGCCTCCCGTAACAAGCAGGCCATACTCCCGCGCCATTTCAACGTAGCGGTCCACATCTTCGGGGCCGTGATCGGAATGATAAGCCTCGACACCGGTGAACCCCCCGCCCTCAAGAATGCCGCACACCAATTCATCGTCGCCATAGAGCCCGGGATGCGCGAGCACCGCCTTCCCTTTCGCTTCGGCGATCCAGACGCATGCTTCCCCGGGAGAGATACGCGGCGGCGAGACAAAGGCCGCGGCTCCCTCGGCCAAATACTTATTGAATGCGTCACGCATGTCGATTGCTGCTCCGAGCCGCACCAGTTCGTCCGCGATATGTGGCCTGCCGACGCTCTCATCCGGCCTTAGCTCCCGGCCAATCCCGCGAATAACCCCCTCCATCGTAATTTCGATGCCCAGTCCCCGCAGCCGTTCGATGATGGCTTCATTCCTCGCGGCGCGGGTCTCCTGCAGCGCAGCCAGCCGCTTTAGAAACAGCTCATCCCGATAATCGACATAATATCCCAAAATATGGATGTCTTTACCGCCGTCACGGGTGCTGATCTCAACGCCGGGAACGACGGTAATGCCATACTGTTCCCCGGCCGCCAGCGCTTCAGCTATCCCTGCCACCGTATCATGATCCGTAATGGCGACCGCAGCCAGGCCTTTCTCCTTGGCCAGACGCACATTTTCAGCCGGAGGCTGCATGCCGTCGGACGCAAGGGTATGCGTATGCAGGTCACAGCGTCCGGTTGGCGCGGCCCCGGCATCCCGAAATTCTTTTTCCATGCCGCTTATCCCTCCCCTTTCATCCGAAGTTCTTCATTTCTTCCCATTCCTCGCGCAGAATCCCCATCTTGATCGCATCATAATATTGTCCTTGGACAATCCGCGCCTTGCGGACACGGGCTTCCTTCACCATTCCGCATCTGGCGGCAAGCCGCATCATCCGTTCATTGCCGGACCATGTGCCGATGCCAAGACGGACAGTATCCAGATTTGTAAATAAATAATCCATCCACATTTGAAAGGCTTCGGTACCGTAACCGCCTGACCAATAGCTTGAGTCATAAATCACAATGCCGATCTCAAACCAGTTCGTAACTTCTGACACCCAGTACCTGCCGACCTTTCCCTTCACTTCGCCGCCAATCTCGATAATCAGACAGGAACGTGTCTTATCGGTCGTGACCGTCTCCAGAGCCGTCCTATGCTGCTCCAGAAAATGTTCATAGGTAATAGGCTCCAGCGGCTGATAGGGATCATTCCAGTTCAGATGCTCCCGGTCGGGCGATTTAAAATAATGATAATACAGCTTCGGAATATCGGCCTCTGTGATATCGCGCAGAACAACCTTTTTTCCCGCCAAAAAATCCGTCATCCCACTCTCCCCCAATTTTCATTATCCCAGTCCATACTTCCTAGTCCTCTGCGTGCTGCCGCAGAAAAGTCAGGAACGTGACCGCGTGAATCGGCAGCAGCGTCGATTTCTGATGAATTGCGTAAAACTGCCGCTTGAACGAAGCGTCTGAGATATTCACGATCTTCAGCAGACCGAGGGCGACTTCATGCCGCACTGTAGATGGAGACAGCATCGTTATACCGAGCCCCGCCTCTACCGCCGATTTGACGGCCCCCGTACTGCCAAGCTCCATGACAACCTGCAATTCGTCCAGATCCATCCCCTTGGACAGAAGCTGCTCTTCCATCACGCGGCGTGTCCCGGACCCCTGCTCGCGCAGCACGAACGGAAACCTTAGCGCCTCCTCAAGCAGCACTTCGCTTCTCCCGGCCAGCTCATGGCCACCTGGCACAATCAGCTTCAGCTCGTCCTCCATCACCGGCTCGATCACCATATCCGGGTGGGTGACCTCCGCTTCAATCAGTCCGAAATTAAGCTGGTGCTTCGTGATTTCTTCCATGATTTGCGTCGTGTTCATGATCTTCAGCATCACGGAAATATTCGGATACGCCTGGCCAAAAGGCGCCAGCAGCCGGGGCAGCACGTATTCCCCGATCGTCAGGCTTGATCCAAGCAGCAGCCGCCCTTCGAGCATATGCGTATAGGCCGCCATCGCCTGATCGGTCTGCCGCATCAGCTCCATGCTGCGCAGCGCAAACGGAAGCAGCGTCCTTCCCGCATCGGAAAGCATAATTTTCTTGGTAGAACGGTTGAACAGCTTCGTCCCGAAATAATCCTCCAGCGCCTGAACCTGCATCGTCACAGCCGGTTGCGTCATATGCAGCGCCTGGGCCGCAGCGGAGAAGCTTCCTTTTTCGGATACCGTATAAAAAATGTGCAGCTGGTGAAAATTCATGCTCGTACACTCCTATTATCACTAAGACTTATGTTCATCGAGCTCTCAGATTTCAAAAAGACATGCGGCTCAGCCGCATGCCTCTTCGCCTTATGGTTTACTTTCTGCTACCGCCTCTTCCGGCCGCTCTGCATGAGAGTTATCCGCCGTGAACTTTGCTGCCGGGCATAATAAGTCTTCAGATCCCGAAGATCAATATTTTCCGACATTTTTCCGAGAAACGA
Organism: Paenibacillus durus ATCC 35681; assembly: GCF_000993825.1. Classification (NCBI taxonomy): domain Bacteria; kingdom Bacillati; phylum Bacillota; class Bacilli; order Caryophanales; family Paenibacillaceae; genus Paenibacillus; species Paenibacillus durus. The sequence goes on along the minus strand of NZ_CP011114.1, from coordinate 1,770,487 downwards.
AACGACGATCAGCTTGTAGAGCGGATTCCCGTAAAGATCGGACTCGTCCGGAATTTCCACAATGCGCGCCGCCATCACCAGATCATTATCAACTACATACATTTCCGGCTCCGCCGGAGAATGCGCCCGCACCCTTTTTTGCTTAAGACACTGCCACAGCCAGTAAGCGGCATCTTTGCCGGGCTGTCCGTCGCTTTGGCCCCGTCCCTCATAACGGCTTCTTGCATGGGCTGTGATCACAAGGTCGGCGATTCTGTACTCATTCAGCATAACATAGAACGGCTCGTGAGCGCCCCAGCTGCCAGTCTTATTATCGCGCATAGTTATCACACTCCAACCATAAAGGGTCTTGGCGCGCATGTATTGATGTCATCTTACCACCACAGGAGCGGGATATACAAGTTTGACCCTTAGGAGCTATACATAAGCCCGGGGCTCCAAATGACTGTCGTCGATCAGACAGCTGCCCTTGTGCAGCTTGCATCTTTTTTTCAGGCTTGCAGCTTCAGCAGCAATCTCTTCTATTAAATTGAAGCTGCGAAAGCGGTTAGTTACAACGGCAACCGATAGCGACACGAGCGGGATTTCTTCCATTTTTCCAGAGCGGTTCTCGGCCAGCACAGACTGTCTCATAAAATGCGCCTCGGAGTAGAAGCCTCTGATCGTCTCATCGAACGCGCGCAGAACCGACCGGCAGGAGTCTCCATAATGATGATGATCCAGAACGACGATAAAATCGTCGCCCCCAATATGTCCGACAAGTCCTCCCGTGGGACCCATGCCGTTTTTGATCAGATCCGCCGTCCACTGAAGCAGCCGGTCTCCTTCTTTGAACCCATATGTATCGTTATAAGCTTTGAAATTATCTAGGTCAAAATAAAGCACGCTGTAGTGCTCCTGTCCCAGCGCCCCCTTTAACCACTCGCTAATACTCACATTTCCTGGAAGTCCGGTAAGTGGATTCATAAAACTTGCTGTCTCGGCTTGAATTTCGGCAAAATGGAGCAGCAAATCCCTGACGCTGACCGCGCCGTACAGTTGACCGCCGCAAGTGACCACCACATCGTCATACAGTTTCTCTTTGTCACGTCCCATTGCCAGCTTGCTGACTTCAGTAATGGGGCAATCATAGTCAACCACCAAAGGATCAGGGTCCATAATGAGCTGTACAGGTCTTTCCATATACAGCGTGTAGCCATATAAGGTCCCGATTCTCTGGTAAAATCTCACTCTCATAATCAGAGCAATCGGGTAATCATTCTCCGTTACAGCCACCCCATGAAGCGTGGGATTTTCCTTGAAAATCCGGTCTACACGCTCACATCGGGTTCCGGGAGCGATACTCGGAATCACCTGGCTTATTTCTCCAACTTTATTCTGCATCAACCTAAGCTCCTTTCCAAGAAGAAGCGGCTGACCGATCCAGTTGCAGAAGGGTTCGCTTCCCGTAGAATATTGGGCTATTCACAATCAGGAATATAGTGACGCCTGCTTAGTCTTCGCCGCCAATTCGCAGCTGTTGTCCGCTTCATCAAGTCACTTTATTATTTTATAATAGGACTATACTATTAACTGTCAGTAAAATCCGGGAATATTTTCCCAAAGAATAATTCGTATAAGTTTAATTATTAAGAACCAAGTCCCGTTACAAAAAAAAGGAAGAGGTCCGAAGGGGACTTTCTTCCTTTTTGGTTAAAGAGAGTATGCTATCTGCCTGAAGAGCAGCTATGGCTTATAGTCCGTAATAGCGGGTCTTGTCCGGTTCGCTGCCGGAGTACTCCGTCTTCAGCTCATTCCGGTATGAACGCTCGATCTTGCGAACGTAAGACAGTCTGCGCACGTTCTTCATAATTTCCTCCGCACGATCCGCATTTACGTACATGACCGCGTAATGCATTTTCCGTGAAATGTAATGCAGGGTGCCGTATTTCTCCAAATTGCGCGCAGCTTTTACGTCGCTGACCCAAATGATATAACCTGTGCGTTCCGCAATCATGCGCTACTCCGCCTTTCTGTATTGGGCTTCCTTTGGCGGATCAGCCGCAGGAGCATTTGCCTCCGCTGCCGCAGCCGCCTTTAGGCAAAGGATCATTGCCGGGAACCTTGATGTTGTCCGAAACCGCATAGGCAATCGTCTCCGACATGGAATGGAGCATATCGTCCAGCGCCTTCTCCGCCAGCTTGAAGCGGGCAACCTCCTCGAATTCATCCAATTCGGCCTCCACCGCCCCAACCTCTTCCTTGGCTGCATGATAATTCGGATGGAAGTGGCCGAAACGCTCGGTTTCCTCGAAAAGTTCTTTCTTGCTCCGAAGCTTTCCGACCAAGTTCTGGATATCAGAATTGGCGGCAACCCGTCCCTTCCAGTATAAATAATCCGCTACTTCAGCGGATTGGTTAATCATATCGCCCAATTCATAGGCGCCCGTCAGCACTTCGGCCATATCGACCGTATTATATTCCGCTACGCTCATGAATTTCATCTCGACTTCCGTAATGGGTGTTCCACTATTCGGGTGGACTATCCCATCATACCACAACCGCCGCCCGGAGCAGAAGGGGGAACGGCGGGAAATGAGGGAACGACGAGCTGAATCTTGTCCCAGTCCTCATCGGAAAGCTCCCGTTCTTGCGAAGTCTCGCCGGATTCGCCGAGTAAATATCCGGATACCTTCCACGCTCCCGGCAAAATGCGGGAGGGAATAAATTCACATGTCTGTTCTTCCATGGTTAGCCTTACCTTCGTCCCCCATTTCATGGCTTGTTCCATAATCAGACGGGCAGTTGAAGCGTGGTATCGGCGCCTTTCTTTGATCCACATGGACGGCACATCCGCCGAATCCGGCCATAGCTCCTTGGGTGACGCTAGCGTCGGCGGCATCTCCGGCGGCAGGGCGGCGGCATAATCATCGCCGCGCCACAGCCCTGCGGCGGGATCGGACGGCAGCGTAAATTGGAGGCCAGGTTCGCTCTCCCCGGATGGGGGGCTGCTTAGACGAAACAATCCATCAGCGCTCTTCGCTTCATCGCTTCGGCTGGGCAGCCCTTCCAGCGGAGCCATACCGGCTGAAGCGAGCTCCTTGCGGACCAGGTTAGCCTGGTCGCGGCTCACCCCGAAATGGCGGGGGCCGAGCCTTTCCAGGCTGCCCAGCAGCCGGGGATGCCCGGCAATTAAATCGGCATCCTGCTCGTTTCTGCAGGAGAGCACCAGCGTCTCTGCAAGCGCCGTACGGCCGATATCGCGGCTCCATTGGCCGAGTACGGCTCTGACCTCGCCAGGCAGACCGTGATCCGCGCATCGGTCCAGCCAGGCTATGATCTCTTGCGGAGACATCCCTCTGCCGGATGCCCGCTCCAGCCGCTCCCTGGTTAGCCTGAAGCTCCACATGCCATCGCACTGATCCAGCTCAGCGAAGCACGCCAGACTCCAGCGAAGGCTATATGATGTCTCCTCCGGTACGAGCACCTCAAGATCCGGCTGTACGATAATCCGCTCCGCAGCTTGACCCGCCTTCTTTATAGGCTGCTCCGCCTGCGGCTTCACGGAAGTCCAGCGGAAGCAAGGACTTCCTTCAGCGGTGACGCCGGCTTCGCACCAGCCGAATCCGGCAAGGCCGTTCAGCCATGCGACGGACGCCTCCATAAGCGCGGCTCTATCCCCGGGCGCTGACAGCCCTTGGGCCTCCATCCAGCCGACCGTATCCTTCAGTGAATACCATCGTCCCGGAAGATATGCCGGGCGAGCGATCAGACAGCGGAAATGCCGGTCGGCGGCCGTCCGGCGGCCGTATCGCCGGGAGACTGCGCTCAGAAGCAGCGCAAACATCTCGCTGTCATCGAGGCGCAGCCAATTCTCCACCGAGGGGGCCGCGAGCGAATAAGCCTGCTGACCCCGTTCAAGCAGCCCCAGATGAAGCAGCAGATCCATAGCCAAGATTGCAGGGAGAGGATAGTCTTCCGGATAAGGCGAGCGCAGGCCCAGCCCCTGTAAATGCCGCTCGTTCAGCTGAAGCTTAGCGGCGAGCAAGTTAACATATTTTTTATGGACGGCCCCTTTGGCGGTCAGAGGCAGTCCTTCCTCCGCCGCAAACAGCAGTGCGCGGAACAGTTCTCCCGCGAGCCCCGGGTCCGCCTGGGCGGACAAATGAATCCCGTCTGAACTCAAGGTAGGAGGAGTTATAGGGAAAAAGTGATTCTGCGCAGTCTCCCATCTTCCAGACGGAATATAGAATATTCTCTCCCCCCCGATTTTCCGCACCGCTGCGAGCCATCCCTCCCGCCAAAGCTCCGAAAGCGCCAATCTGAATTCGGCGCGGGTCATTTCAGACGGACGAAGCGAATCTTCCCTTCCTTCCTGAAACGGATGGTCCGCGTGCGCCGCGCAGATTCGTTTCAGCACGCTGCATGCATCGCCGGACAGCCTCTGAAGCTCCGCATCTCCACCGCTGATTCCTCGGTCATTCATCGTCATTATGATCCTGAAGCCTCCTCTTGGCGCGGGTTCCCGCATTTCGGTTCTTCAAACCTTGCCAAAGTTTCTTCGCCGAAATTAGGCATCACGGTATACTCATAGCCCTGCTCCGTCAAAAACAGCCGCCGCCTGAGCGCGAACTCCTGCTCTCTGCTGTCTTCCGTTACCAGCGTATAGAAATAAGCCCGGTTGTCTCCCCGCTTCGGGCGCAGCACCCGGCCCAGCCGCTGCGCTTCCTCCTGACGGGAGCCGAACGCGCCCGACACCTCGATGGCAACCGAGGCATCCGGAAGGTTGACCGCAAAGTTGGCAACCTTGGATACGATCAGTACCGGCAAAATGCCTTCATTGAATGCATTGTACAATTTAGCCCGCTCCTGCTGCGGTGTCTTCCCGGTAATGACCGGCGCTCCGACGACTGCAGCCAGCTCCGCAAGCTGGTCAAGATACTGGCCGATGACCAGGATGGACGCTCCTTTGTGTGCCTTGATGATCTTCGCCGCCATTTCCGCTTTGACGGGATTGACTGAAGCGAGACGAAACTTTTCTTTGGCCGTTCCGTACAGATACTGCTTCTTCAGCTCCGGTTCCATCGGAACCGGAACCTCCAGACACTGTACGGCGGCGATCCAACCCCGGCGCTCCAGCGTCTTCCAGGGGCAGTCATAGATTTTGGGACCAATCAGGGAGAAAACATCTCCCTCCCGCCCGTCTTCCCTGACCAGTGTAGCGGTAAGGCCGAGACGGCGTGTAGCCTGAATTTCGGCTGTTGCCCGAAAGACCGGAGCGGGAAGCAGATGCACTTCATCGTACACGATCAGCCCCCAATTCCGTTCGTTGAAGAGCCCCATATGCTTAAACCCTTCGCTTTTGGAAACGCGGTGCGTCAGCATTTGATAGGTCGCGACCGTAACCGGCCGCACCTGCCGCCGTTCGCCGGTATATTCACCGATAGATTCGGGAGCCAGATTGGTCCGCATCTTCAGCTCCTCGGTCCACTGGCGAACCGAGGTCGCATTGGACGTAAGGATCAGCGTCTCGCATTGTGAAGCCTCCAGCACGGCCAGACCGACGATGGTCTTGCCCGCGCCGCAGGGCAGAACGATAATCCCGCTGCCGCCGAAAGCCTCGAACCGTTGAGCCGCTTCCCGCTGGTAATCCCTCAACTGGAAGGAAGCATCGGCTTTCTTCCAGCTGATATCCAGCGCTTCGCCCTGATGGTACCCGGCGCTGTCCAGCACCGGGTATCCGGCCCGGGCCAGCTCCTGCTTCAGCATTCCCCGGCAGGCTGCGCTACCGGTCATTTCAAGCGGACCCGTTCTGTGAAACCCGCAGGCGGCTGCGACCGCTCCCACCTCCGGCTCATTCAGAAGCTCTTCGCTGTCGCCGCGCAGCAGCAGCCTCTCCGCTCCATCTGCCGAATGTAATGTAAGTCTCCCATATCTCGACATCAGCAGCTTCATTTCTTCCGCAAGCCCGGAAGGCAGCCCGCGCCCGGACAGCTGTTCAAGGCATTCCGCGATTCCGTCCGCCGAGGCTCCCAGCGCGGCCGCATTCCACAGCGACAGCGGAGTTATCCGATATGTATGATAAAGCGGAGGACTCTTGACCAGCTCCGCGAACATCGGCAGACGGTCCCGGGCCGCTTCGAACTCCGGGTGGCTGCAATCCAGCAGTACTGTCCGGTCTCTGCGCACTAGACAAGGACCCTTATTAATCACATCCATCTCCTTCTTGCAAATCCTTTCTTCTCTATTTTGCTGCAATAGGAAAAAGCCCATCCCGGCAACCCGGGAATGAGCTCATAGATAAGAACAGTTCTAGTGCAGGCCATGCTGCTCGGATATATCGGACAGCGCGGCTCCGGCATTATCGGCAAAAATATTGCGCACAGCCAAATCGCCGAGGGACACGACTCCGATCAGCTTCTTGCCGTCCGTTACCGGCAGGCGGCGGATTTGCTGCGAAGCCATCAATTCGGCGGCTTCATCGACTGACGTGGATTGCGAAGCACAGCGAATCCCTGTAGTCATTACTCTCTCCACCGATGTCGATCCCGAATGCTTCTCGGCATATCCGCGGATGACAAGGTCGCGGTCGGTAACGACGCCGATGAGCGTATTGCCGTCGGAAAAATCAACGACAGGAATAAATCCGGTGTCATTATCTCGCATTTTGACGGCCGCTTCATAAATATTGTCCTGCAGGGTCACCGTAACCGGCTGGGTGGTCATAACTTCCTGAACTGTTTTCTTCAATGAAGAACCCTCCTTTCGCTTTACGGATGACACAGCCGACAGCCGGCGATAAACGCCGAAGGCGCATTGGCATCCGTATTACGTAAATAGGTTCTCCGGTTACCGTAAAATTATTCGGCCGCCGCTTCGTTTAGACAGGAATCCGTCATGGCGACCAGCAGCTTAAGTCCGTGCAGCATCGCTTCTTCGTCGAAATCGAATTTCGCGTGATGATGCGGATATGACGCGTTCTTCTCGGGATTTCCAGCCCCCACGAACATGAAACACCCGGGAATCTCATTTACATAATAGGCAAAATCCTCGGCCGGCATCTGCTTCTCGATCCGTTCAACCCGTACCGAACTGCCCAGCGCCGCAGGCGCTTCCCGGAAAAAGCGGGCCGCCTCCCCTTCATCATTAACAAGCGGCGGATAGCCCATTAAATAATCCAGCTTCGATTCCGCGCCGTAGGCCGCGGGAACGGATGCCACCATTTCTTCGATTCTGCGTCTCAGCAGCTCCCGGGTCTCCGTATTGTATGCCCGGACCGTTCCGGTAATCCGGCACCGTTCCGCAACAACATTTTGCGCATATCCGCCCTGAATGGTGCCTACGCTTAGGACGGCCGGTTGCAGCGGGTCAACGAAGCGGCTGATAATGCTGTGAAGCTGCGTGACGAGCGCCGCTCCCGCCGCAATGCTGTCGATCGTCCGGTGCGGCATGCCGGCATGTCCTCCCTTGCCGATAATATCGATAAAGAATTCGTCCGCCGACGCCATCAGCGGACCGGGCGCGCTTGCCACCGTTCCAACCGGCAGCGTCGTCCACAGATGCAGCCCGTACACGGCGTCGGCTCCTTCCAGCACCCCTTCGCCGATCAGGCCAAGCGCTCCGCCCGGGCATACCTCTTCTGCAGGCTGGAATAGGAACCGCACCTCGCCGCGCAGCTCATTCCTGCGGCTGCTGTAATAACTCGCTGCAGCCAGCAGGATGGAGGTGTGCCCGTCATGCCCGCAAGCATGCATCACGCCGGATTTTTTTGAAGCATAGTCGCATTCCTTCTCGTCCTGAATGGGCAGAGCGTCCATATCCGCCCGAAGGACTACCGTCTTTCCCGGCTGTACACCTTTTAATATTCCAATTACGCCATACCCAGACTCGCTTCTCCTCACTTCAATCCCGAAGCTTTCCAAATTCTCAGCCACAAAAGCCGATGTCTCCCGCTCCTGGTAAGACAGCTCGGGATGCTGATGCAAATAACGGCGCCACTCCACCATATCCGGCTGCAGCATTTCAATCGGTTTTTGCTCCATATTATCCATTCCCTTCGCCTAATCCGCTCCCCAAAAGAAGAATCGCCCGTAAGGGCTGTCCTTCCTGAAGCGGCAGTATTCTTTTATTGTATCAGAAATGGCAGAAACGGGGTATTCCATCCCGCTTTCAGTCTTGCATAGCCCTGTTAAACATAATATCATGAGGTAGAATACGGTATTGGGCCAAATGGTTACCTTTATTTGATTTATTTCATAAGGGGGTTGGCACGCCAATGATTTTTGAGAATACGGGGCTTATAGGGCTGCAAAGCGATCTTCAGTATCTGGACGAGAGCGCCGAAAAGGCTGGTTTCATCCGCTGGCAGTGGGAGTACTACCGGGCTACGTATGACTGTAAAATCGAAGACGCTGCTGGCGGCGGGGATTACTTTCTGCGGATCAACACTCGCGCTGTCGAGGGCAAACTGGAGAAGCCGGACGCGGTACTTGCGATTGAAGCCGTTTACCTGGGCAAAGCGACCTTTCCCCACGGTCTGGAATACGAGTCAACTGTTCCACAGTCTGTGCTGGACATTGCCGGAGAACGGATCATTGAATTAAAAACACTACTTGAGGCATGAATGGGATGAAGGAATGAAAGATAACGACAATCGCCCAAGAAAGGGCACACCCGATTTTCAACTATTAATTTTGACGCTGCTGCTCGTGGGATTCGGCCTCATTATGGTCTTCAGTTCAAGTTCAGCTCTCACTTTGGTCAGCGAGAAATTCGGTAACGACCCGCTGTATTTTGTGAAAAAGCAGATCATTTGGGTTCTGCTCGGAACGGTTGCCATGTTTGCGGCCATGAATATTCACTACAGCAAGTTCAAGAAGTGGTATGCGCCGCTGTTTGTTATTACGCTTATTCTGCTGCTGTTCGTAGCCTCCACCGAACGGATCAACGGGGCAAGCAGCTGGCTGAGCATTGGCAGACTCGGCATCCAGCCGACGGAGCTTGCCAAATTATCGATTATCCTGTATCTGGCCGCCCTGATTACCAAAAAAGGCGAACGCCTGCGTGATCTGCGGTCAGGTTATATACCGGTCATGGTCATCGTCGGTATCGTAGCGGGACTGATTATGCTTCAGCCCGATTTGGGCTCCTGCCTTATTCTCGTCGCCACAAGCGGACTGGTTATTTATGCCGGAGGAGCAAGCCTTAAGCATATCCTGGTGTCCATCGTACTGCTCGTATTGGGCGCGGGTCTGGTCATAGGCGGAAAAATGGTGATTGACTCGCTCTCTCCCCATTCGGAGCAGGCAGCGGTGAATCAGGATTACCGAAAAGGACGGATCGAAGCTTTTATCGACCCGACCCAGGACGCCGAAGGCGCAGGATTTAACATCATTCAATCGTTGACTGCGCTTGGACAGGGAGGCTTGGGCGGTTCCGGTATCGGCAAAGGCGTGCAAAAGCTGCACTATCTGCCATACCCGTATACGGATTTTATTTTTTCCGTCATCGGAGAGGAGCTCGGCTTTGCCGGCACGCTTCTGTTTCTGCTGGTTTATCTCTATTTTATCTGGCGAGGCATTCTCGTGGCGCTTAGGTGCAAGGACCCTTTCGGAACGTTGATCGGCATTGGTGTCATGGGACTTATCGCGATTCAGGCATTTGTCAATATCGGCGGGGTAACAAAGACCATTCCGCTGACTGGTGTTACGCTTCCATTTATCAGCTACGGCGGCTCTTCGCTTCTGGTCACGATGCTGTCGATGGGCATTATTCTTAATATTTCGCGGGAAAACTCCCGGCCAATAAAAGAAGAGCATACAAAGTCGGTCAGAATCACCAGTTCAGTCTCCCGCTAACGACCGCATACACAAGAAGAAACTGCTGCGCCGTCCTGTTAAGCGCGAAGCTTATACTTTCTTATATTTGAACAAAAGGGTGCTCCCTCATACCTGACGGTACGGAGGAGCACCCTTTTTTATGACTTACTTACGGAAACACACGCATTCACAGTATTTGCTTACGAAATTTCATCGTTCTTGAAAGCAACGCCTTCCACCTTGACATTCACTTCGACGACGCGCAGGCCTGTCATGCTCTCGATCGCTTCGCGGACGTTCTGCTGCAGCATCCGGCATACCTCGTGGATCGGCGTTTCGTACAGCACGATAATCCGCAAATCTACCGCCGCCTCCAGCTGCCCCACTTCCACGGTTACGCCTTTTTGCACGTTTTTACCGCTAAGACGCTTGGCCCAGCCCTCAGACAACCCTCCTGACATGGCTGCGATTCCTGGAGTCTCCAAGGCAGCCATACCGGCAATTTTTGAGACTACGTCATTAGAGATTCGTATATTTCCCATTTCCAGTTGAAGTTGTTCCGCCATGCCATTTTCCCTCCTACATTCGTTATCAATTATTGTAATTCCTAAACAGGCTAAAATGCAAATGAGTGATGCATGTTCGTTTACATACCGGAACAATTTGGGTATATTGAGTTACGTACATAATAAGAAGATTGGAGTGTGCTTTACTTTGAAGAAATGGATTTCTCCATCGCTGCTCGTTATCACCTTCGTACTTAGCGCCATCGGACATTACGCCAACTGGGATCATACGCTTCAATTCGTGCTGTCCGCCATCGCCGTTGTATTCGTAGCCGGATTTCTCGGCAGGGCCACGGAGAGCGTCGCCCATTACGCCGGTCAACGGCTGGGAGGCTTTCTTAACGCTACCTTCGGCAACGCCGCCGAACTGATTATCGCTTTTTTCCTTGTTAAAGAAGGGTTGTTCGACATGGTAAAAGCAAGTTTGGCCGGGTCCATTATCGGCAACCTGCTGCTTGTGCTGGGACTAAGCATCTTCGCGGGTGGCTTAAAGTACAAGGTGCAGAGTTTCAATGTTACACTTGCCGGGATGAACGGCTCGCTGATGATTGTGGGCGTAATTGCCTTGTTCGTTCCGGCCATGTTCCTGAATACCCATTCGATAACCGAAGGGGAGACGGATACGCTCAGCCTGGTTGTAGCCGGGGTCCTGATCATCGCCTATATCGCCTGGCTGCTCTTCTCGATGATTACGCATAAACAATATTTGGACGACGTTACCGAAGACAATGAGGAAGAGCTGCCGAACGAGCACACGCCCTCATGGTCAAGGGGCCAATCGATTCTGTACCTGATTCTCGCCACTGTAATGGTCGCTTTTGTCAGTGAATGGCTGGTTGGCACGCTCGAGAGCCTGACTGAACGCTTTGGACTCAGCGAGCTGTTCGTGGGCGCGTTCCTCGTTGCGATTATTGGTAATGCGGCGGAGCACAGCGCCGCCATCCTGCTCGCCATGAAGAACAAAATCGGCGCGGCTGTGGAAATCGCGGTCGGCAGCAGCCTGCAAATTGCCCTGTTCGTGGCGCCTGTGCTTATTTTCGCCAGCTACTTTATTGGCAATACGATGGACATTGTCTTTACCACGATTGAGCTGGTGGCGATCGCAGTAGCGGTCTTCATCGCCAGATCCATCACCCAGGACGGCGCGACCAACTGGTACGAAGGACTGCTGCTGCTTGGCGTATATGTTATCCTTGGCGTTTCCTTCTACCTCGTTTAACTCGCAGCACAAAAATCGCGCCTGGAATCCCAGGCGCGATTTGTTATTACGGGTTTGTCCGGTTGTGTAACGAAAAAGATCCGTTCTATTGTTTCGCCTTTTCGTTCAGCGCTTCATACAATACAGCCAGTTCCCGCTCCAGCTTGCTTACAATTTCTCTGCCCGTAAGCTCGGGCAGCAGGCCCGCTCTGACCGCAAAGTCGACCTCTCTGGAGAAGCCGTACATTTGGGTGTCCAGCACTTCCTCATAGAGAGGGCAGTATCGAGTAGCCAGATTCTCCATCTGCACTTCGATGAGCTTCTGAATCTTATCGGCATCTTCTTGCAGAAGAGTGACTGCTAAGGTATTTAATTGTTCCTGCAATTCCGACGAAGTCATGCATCTTCCCCCCCATGTCCAAATTTTACAGCTTCATCGCTATTATATTTAATATTAGTCGAAATTGGTTGCCAATACAAGAATACAGTTCTCCAGTCACTATAAAAAGCCCTGCCGAAAGCGGCAGAGCCTTTACTAAAACCGGTATTATTCCTCTACAACTGTAAATTTCAAGTCGTACTTGGCGAAGACTTCGCTCATCGCCTTCTTCGCCTCTTCGGCATCGCTTCCGTGTACGTGTAGTTCATAATTCTGACTGGATACCAGAGTTGTGAACAGACCCAGGATGCTTTTTACGTCAATGTACTTGTTGTCGGCCTGAAGGACGATCGAGGAAGCGAACTTACTCGCTGTTTGAGCAATTTCCACAATGGCTGCATTGTTACTGTTACTGTTACTGTTACTGGACATGTGAATCCCTCCGCAACTAAATTTAAGAAATTATATGCTGTATAAACAATTCCATGATACATTGAAGCCGCTTACCGGTGCAAGGATTTATCTAATATTTGTCCTTCTATTTCAATTGCTCCGGGTTAAGCGCTTCGAGTTCAGGAATGACGAACAGGCCGTCTTTACGGATCAGTCTGTCGTCAAAATAAATCTCCCCGCCGCCGTATTCCGGCCGCTGGATCAGCACAAGATCCCAATGAATGGAGGAACGGTTGCCATTGTCGGTCTCCTCGTAAGCTTGACCCGGCGTAAAATGAAGGCTGCCGGCGATTTTTTCATCGAACAGAATATCTTTCATCGGATGCAGAATGTAGGGGTTGAGGCCGATGGCGAACTCGCCGATATAGCGCGCACCTTCGTCCGAATCCAGAATCTCGTTAAGGCGGGCGGTATCGTTGCTGGTTGCTTCGACAATTTTGCCGTTTTCAAAAGTAAATTTGATGTTCTCTAACGTGACGCCGTTGTACAAGGTTGCCGCATTATAGCTGATCGTACCGTTAACCGAATCGCGCACAGGTGCGCTGTATACTTCCCCGTCCGGAATGTTTCTGTGACCCGAGCATTTCTGAGCGCCGATGCCTTTGATGGAGAAGGAAATATCCGTTCCCGGACCCGTGATCCGCACCTTGTCCGTCTTGCTCATGAGTTCCGCAAGCGGGTCCTGGGCTTTATCCATTTTGGCGTAATCCAGATTACAGACGTTGAAGTAGAAATCCTCAAAAGCTTCCGTGCTCGTATTGGCAAGCTGTGCCATGCTAGAGTTCGGATACCGCAGAACCACCCATTTCGTATGCTTCACCCGCTGCTCGCTATGTACCGGATGGAAATACAGCGAATTATACAGACGCATTTTCTCTTCCGGCACGTCGGACAAGTCGTTGACATTGTCGCCGGCGCGGATGCCGATATATGCCTGCATTTGCTTCATACGGTTCAAATCGATCTCAGCCCAAGTACGCAGACTTTCCTCAGTAGCCGTCAACAGCATGCTGCGCAGTACGGTTCGGTCGATCAGCTGCACGAACGCATGTCCACCGGCCTTCCCGATTTCCTCTACAATAGCTTTAACGAGATCGCGTTCGCTGCCGACCATTTCGACCAGCACATTCTCTCCCGGCTGCACGTTTACGGAATAGCCGACCAGATTTGCGGCCAATTTCTGAATTCGCGGATCTTTCATCTCTTGTTCTTCCTTCCTTTTTGGCAAAAATAAGCATGCTATCTTATTGTAGCACGACCGGAATGAAGCGGAAAGAGCGTCATCAAAGCGAGGGCTTTTTAACGGTATCCGTAAAAATCAACCCTGGAAACAAACGTTTCCCGGCGCGTTCTTCCGTCGGAAGAAAGGAAGGTAATCGTCCGCTGTCTGGACAAGCTTTTGGGTAGATTTCGCATTGCATCCACCTCCAGATGGTAAACGGTCGCCACCTTGGCATCCCGAAGCCTGCGCTGCAGTTCTCCGTCTTCCTGCTCCCACAGTCTCTCTAATGCCGAAACCCCGGCCGCCGTCCGGGCAACCGGGCTTTTTTCGCTTGCCGAAGACGTCCGGAGCGCGCTCATCTCCGCTTCGAGCTCGGCGGCTAGCTGATCATGGGCCTGCCGAGGGTCCAGTTCTATTCTCAGCAGCCGCACTTTTCCTCCCGCCCCAGCTTCTCTCGTCACCGTTTTATTCATTGTCTTCAATTCCTCAAGCTGCCGGATGGGGTTCAGTCCCGGGAGCGGACTGCCCCCTTGATCTTCGTTCAGAGGCACCACCCTCCATTGCCCGCCGCTCTTCTCCAGTCTGCTGTAAAGATTCGGCCCTGCCGCCTGCTGCGTCAGATCGCCCGGGAGTTCCTGAGACTTCGCCGAGTCGGGCAGCAGTTTATAAATCCGGAGCGATTTATGGTTGATCAGCTCCCCGCCGTAATATATCGATGCCTCCGGCAGCTGCCTGCCATCCACACGCAGCGCCGTCTCTCCCTCAAATGTCACCCCGTCGGTTCCCGTCATGCCGGCTAAAGCCAGATCCAGCAGCTCCCCGGCCGTCTTTCCGTTCTCCCTGCCGCAGCCTCCGGCCAGACCGCAGCAGCACAATGCCAGCAGCACCGTGAACGTCCTCTTCGCAAGCAGTATCATCATAGAGTCAAGACCCTCTTTTCACAGTTGTAGCTTTATCGTTTCCATGTTCAAGGAGCTTATGCAAAAAGACTCCCAAGCCGGGAATATCCCTCCTTAGGAGCCTCTTGTCAGTCTCAGTGCTTCTCTGCTATGCCTTAAGATCTACCACTACTTTGTTCCTGCCGTTATTCTTTGCCTCGTACAGCGCCATGTCCGCCCGGTAAAAGAGAGTATCCGCGCTCGGCCGGTCCTTGTCTGTTAAGTCCCAGTCCGCAATACCGCAGGAAACGGTAACGGAAGGGCTCGTCTCTTCCTGAACCCGCTGCCGGATACGCTCCGCCACAATATAGGCCTGCTCTGCGTTTAGCTGCGGCAGGTAAAGCGCCAGCTCTTCGCCGCCCCACCTTGCCGCCAGATCTCCCTGACGGATTGATGCACGTAATATATCGCTCACTTGCTTCAGAATATGGTCGCCTTTTTGATGTCCGTACGTATCGTTCACCGATTTGAAATGGTCTATATCGACAACAACGAGAGTTCCGCAGAAATCGCAGGTCTGCATTTCCTTGATGGATTGATCGAGGTAATGTCTTGCATGCAGCCCGGTCAGCGAGTCTCTGTTCGCAAGCCGATGCACCTCCGCATGCAGAAGCGCATTGCCTACGGCAAGGCCGATTTGACCCGCCAGCGCTTGAAGCAGCCTGAAATTATCATAGGAAAAATAGTGCGGCCGCCGGTGGGCCAGCATAATCGCTCCGCGCACTTCCCCGCCTACGCTTAGTGGAGTGGCGATAAGCGATTGCGACTCCGTAAAGTCCATTAGCTTCGATCTTGTACCCGACCCGTCATACTCGGTTACAATGACCGGTTCCCCCAAGGAGTATACCTGTCCTCCGATACCCCTGCCGGCTTCGATCATTTCATTGCAGAGGCTGGGGTGATTGCACAGAACCGCCTCGAGTCCACCCTTGTCTTCGCTGTAATGGAGAATGCAGCAGTAGTCGGCCTCAAAAATTTCCAGCAGTCCTTCAAAAGCCGCTTCAAACGTTTCTCCCAGCTGAAGACTCTGATTCAAGCGTTCGGTCAACCCATTGCTCATCCGCAGTTCGCGTATAAGCTGGTTGGAACGCTCATACAGCTTCGCATTCTCAAAGGCGGTTCCCGCAGTGCTCGCCACCATCGACAGAAAAGACATATCCATGTTATCCATGGTCTGATGGGCCGGAAGCCGTATCACTAGATGAAACACACCATATACGCCCTGCTTGCCGCCTAGAGGCAATCCAATCTCTACAAGCTGGTGATCCGCATTTATCGTCCGCAGGGCCGCTCGTCCGCTCTTAAACGCCTTTCCGCAGACCTCATCCTGATTCCATTGAAGCGGGAGCGGCTTCACCTTGGGATGCGCGCTGCGGTGATCCTGTGACATGTAGAGCGTAAGCTCAGCGCCCGGATACATCGCGGAAATACTGGCAATTACTTCAGTCAGCACAGCGTCTACGTCGATGCTGTCATACATCCGCTGCACAATCTGAAACAGCAGCGAACGGCGGCTGTTCTCGCGTTCTTCGTGAATATGTACGCTTGCAAGATCGGTCACAAACATATATTCGAACTGCCTGTAGAAGCATGTGCTGAAATGCTTGGCCATTGCCTCGGCGGCATTGCGTTCGCCTTTCGCGAACTGCTCTGCGGGCATTGCGCATCCTAGCAGGGCAAAGATCTCCCCGTTAGACCTGGTAATCACCGGCAGCGCGAAAAAAGCCGTTTCCACTCCATTTTCTTCAATTTGGAGCGTGCACTCACGAGCCGTCTGTAAACTGACAGCCGCAATCTGCTCCCATAAGTGGCTGTCCGGCGCGCTTGCTCCGCCGCTGCCAGCCAGCCACTTACCCGCATAATCAAATACGCACCAGTTCCACGACTCTGTAAAAGACAGCGCGGCTTCCTTTTTGCACCACTCATGAAAACTGTCCGCAATCAAGCCTGAAGCATAAGGAAAGTCGTGCCGATTAATGTCCATTCTCCCAAGCCACTCAACGGGATCCTTAAGGCCGCGGCCCAAAACTTGGGCGTTTCGTATCCGTTCATGGCCGTCCATCCAGCCGTTAGCTTCCTGTTCTGACATAAAGAAGCACCTCCTTTGCGCCCCGAATAAAAATCCGCAGCCATTGCAATAAGACTATTTTACTCTTTTTTCAACTGTCCTGCATCAATTTTTGAGAAAAACCAGGAATTTTTTAGGTATAAAGAACCAAATACGAAAAATATCATAAACTTCGCTATTCATCCTTGACTTTGAATGACATTTTCATATAATATATATTGTTGAACAAGACTGTAACAAGTCTTCTAATTGGGCGTAACGTTGTGTCACCCTCACGCTTTTCGTCTGCATGGGGCAGCGGCTGAACTTTCCCGGCAGCGCGGCGCCAATTCGGTCTGTCGCAATTACGAAACAGCGGCGCAAATAGAGCCCTGATGAAATCACAATTAAAAAGGAGTCTACTATAACATGGCACGTTACACCGGACCTAAATTCAAACTCAGCCGCCGTCTGGGCATTTCCCTGAGCGGCACTGGCAAAGACCTGAAACGCCCTTTCCCTCCGGGACAGCATGGCGCTAACCAACGCAGAAAAGTAAGCAACTACGGTCAACAGCTTCTGGAGAAGCAAAAACTGCGTCACATGTACGGCTTGGGCGAGAAACAATTCCGCACTTTGTTCCACAAAGCGCACAGCATGCAAGGGATCGCGGGCGAGAACTTCATGTTCCTGCTTGAGAGCCGTCTGGACAACCTCGTTTACCGTCTTGGCTTTGCCAACTCCCGTGCAGGAGCGCGTCAATTGGTATCCCACGGCCACGTAACGGTTAACGGCAAAAAGGTTGACATCGCTTCTTACCTCGTAAGCACCGGCGACGTTATCGGCCTTCGTGAGAGAAGCCGCGGCTTGTCTTCCGTTAAGGAAGCACTGACTAACCGCACTCATCTGCCAGCTTACCTGGAATTCTCCGACGCTGCAGTGGAAGGCAAGTTCATCCGTTTCCCTGAGCGCGCTGAGCTTTCCCAAGACATCGACGAGAAACAAATCGTCGAATTCTACAACCGTTAATCGTCTGGCAGAAGCCTCCGGAACTTCCGGAGGCTTCTTTACGTTGCACGCACATCACCAAATCATTTTGCCGATGGCTTCTTCCGCCAATTTTTCCTGCACGAATCCGCATATGCCCTCTCGCAGGTACGCCAAAAAGAGGGTGATCCGGATTGCTCCGTTCACCCTCCTCCTTATTATGCTCGCCTATGCTAATAACACGTGCGTCTTACCTATTCCAAAGTCAGCTTAGCGAACTTACGCTTGCCTACCTGAATGATATCCCCATCCTGGGGAACGATGTCCGCATTCGGGTCGCTCAGCTTCTGTTCGTTCAGCTTGACCGCCCCCTGCTGAATGCTGCGCTTAGCCTCCCCGTTGGATGAGGCAAAACCGATCAGCGTAAGCAGATTTATCAGCCGAATGGAGCCGTCCGTTAGCTCCGCTGCTGGCAGAACCGCCGTCTCGATATCGTCCGGCAGCGCCCGCTGCTGGAATACGGTCACAAAGTGCTGCTGCGCGGCACCTGCCGCATCAACGCCGTGATACATTCTGACGAATGTATGCGCCAGCTTCATTTTGGCGTCCCGCGGATGAACCGCTCCCGACTCCAGTCCTTTCTCCAGCTCTTTCAATTCCTCGTTACCGATGTCGGTCGCAAGCGAATAGTATTTCAGCATCAGCTCGTCCGGGACGGACATCGCTTTGCCGTAAATTTCATTCGGCTCTTCGTCAATGCCGATGTAGTTGCCAAGACTCTTGCTCATCTTCTGTACGCCGTCAAGGCCTTCAAGCAGCGGAGTCATAATGGCAGCCTGGGTGTCGACGCCGTATTCTTTTTGCAGCGTGCGTCCCATCAGCAGATTGAATTTCTGGTCCGTTCCGCCGAGCTCCACGTCGCTTTTCAGAGCCACGGAGTCCATCCCCTGCATCAGCGGATAGAAGAACTCGTGGATGCTGATCGGCTGTCCGCTCTGGTACCGCTTGGTGAAATCGTCACGCTCCAGCATGCGCGCAACGGTCACTTTGGCGGACAATCCCACAACATCCGCAAAGGTCATCGGCCCGAGCCATTCCGAATTGTAGAATACTTTTGTCTTCTCGGGATCTAGGATTTTATGAAGCTGCTTCTTGTACGTTTCCGCGTTGCGCTTCACATCCTCCTCAGTCAGCTGCTTGCGCGTTTCCGATTTGCCCGTCGGGTCCCCGATCCGCCCCGTGAAGTCCCCGATAATCAGCTGCACCTGATGGCCCAGCTCCTGAAATTGGCGCAGCTTATGCATAACGACCGTGTGGCCCACATGGATATCCGGCGCGGACGGGTCCAGACCCAGCTTGACATTAAGCGGCACACCGGTGACGACCGATTTCATGATTTTCCGCTTCAGTTCCTCTTCCGGTACAATTTCCACGACGCCGCGCTTGATAATCTCCAGCTGGCGCTCGGTCTCAAGCTGCTGCTCCGGCGTTAATTCTTCCCACTTCATAATAGCAACCCCTTTTGATGTTGATACTTCCTAAATAACGCACAAAAAAAAGCCTCCTCCTCATCCCAAGGGACGAGAAAGAGACTCGCGGTACCACCCTAGTTAAAGCTCTTCGCCGCCAAACTATAACAGGACGCTTCAGAGCCTTCGCTTCATTCAAATAACGGGCGCTTATCGTACCCGGTGCCGGACTACTGGGACAAGGCTTGATGCTTTTATCCGTTCCCCCGGACGGCTCCAGGCTGTAATTCAAAAGGTCCCGCCATCGGTTCGCACCATCCACCGACTCTCTGAGTACCAAGGATTCCCTTTTACTGATGCCCTTCTCCGCCTTTAGAAATATCCAATTGAATTTATTTATATCACATGATCTTTTGAAAAGTCAATGTCCGTAAAACCGCATCTCCTACAAGCGCATTCAAAATAAGCCAAATTGTGCTATAATAAATTCCGTTAAAAGGAGGATGTCGATGGCTCAGGAAAATATGAAAAAAACAGCGACGGACATTCGCCCGCGAAGGTCCTGGTTGCGCAGGGTCGGTTCCGTCGTGAAATGGATGTTCATCCTTGGCGTAATGGGCGTCCTGTTCGCCGGCGGCGCCGTAGGAGGACTTGTCGCTTCCATAGTAAAAGATGACCCTGTCCGCTCCGAGCAGACCATTCAGGAGAGAATCGGCGAGAATGTCGTGACAGGATTCGCCTATTTCCGCGATGGCATGCCGATCGGCCAGCTCCGGACGGAGGAAGACCGCAGGCTAGTCGCCTTTAAGGATATTCCCCAAATCATTATTGACGCTGTTCTCGCCATAGAGGATAACCGTTTTTACGAGCATCATGGAGTGGATATCAGCGGCACGATGCGCGCCGTCAAGCAAAAACTGCTGAACGAGTCCGTACAGACCGGCGGCAGCACCCTTACCCAGCAGCTTGCCAGACGCGTATTTTTAAGCTTGGATAAGACGGAAGACCGCAAGGTGAAGGAAATCCTGCTGTCACTGCGGCTGGAGCGCTTTTTGAGCAAAGATGAAATTTTAACGGCTTACCTGAACAAGGTCCCCTTCGGCAACGGAGCGAACGGCTATAACGTCTACGGCATCAAAGCGGCGGCCAAAGGATTATTCGGCATCGACGATCTGGATAAGCTGAATATCGCCCAGGCAGCCTATCTGGCGGGCCTCCCCCAGCTTCCTTCCGCCTACTCGGCGTTCAACGGGTATGGGGAATTCAATGAGGCTGCGTTTAACCGCGCGCTCGACCGCCAGCACCTTGTCCTGCGGCGTATGTTGGAGGAGAACAAAATTACGCCTCCCCAATACCAGGAAGCGTTGGCCTTTGACATCAAGAAATCTCTGGCTCCGCATACCAAGAAAGCTTACGTTACTTTTCCTTATCTCATGATGGAAACGGAGCGCCAGGCGGCGGGAATCCTGCTGTCTCTGGCGAACAATAACCAGGACAGCTCCAAGGGCGCTTCACAGCTTGAAGAGGCTCGCCAGCAGCTGCTGACAGGCGGATACCGGGTGTATACAACGATTGATAAAAAAGTATACAGCGCGATGCACAGCATCTCCGAGGACAGCAGCAATTTTACCAAGAAAAGCAAGACCAAAGGTCTCGAACAAACCGCCGGCATGATGATCGACAACAAGACCGGCGCGATTCTGGGAATGATCGAAGGACGCGATTTTAATGTCGAAAGCATGAACTACGCCACCCAGATGGTCCGTCAGCCCGGTTCGACAATGAAACCGATCGCCGCTTATCTGCCCGCTCTAGAGGAAGGGTTGATTCAACCCGCAAGCATCCTGGACGACGCGCCGATTATTCTGAAGGACGGTTCGAAGGGCTTTCACATTCCCAAGAACGCCAATAACCGTTATCAGGGCCTCGTGACGGCAAGATATGCGCTCAACAACTCCTTGAACCTGCCGGCGCTTAAGCTGTTCGATGAAAAGGTTGGGATCAAGAATGCCTGGGCTTTTGCTAAAAAGCTGGGAATTACAACCATACAGGACGAAGACTATAGCGCACAGACCGGGGTTCTTGGGGGGTTAAAATACGGCGTGTCCGTTGAAGATTTAACCAATGCCTATTCCGCCATTGCCAACAAAGGCGTATTTAACGATGCATACATGATCGAGAAAATCGTCGATTCGAAGGGAAAAATCATCTATCAGCATAAGGCTAATCCGGAGCGTGTATTCTCCGAGCAGACCGCTTATTTAATGACGGATATGCTGCGCACCGTTATTACCAACGGTACGGGGAGCACGGTTAGGAGCAATTACAAGCATTTCAAGGATATCCCGGTTGTCGGCAAGACGGGTTCTACCCAGAATTATGCGGACGTATGGTTCATGGGTTACTCGCCTGACATTACGCTGGGGATGTGGGTCGGCTATAAGGAGCAGATCAATACACTTACAACCAAAACGCAGCGGAAACAGGCACAGGCGCTGTGGGCTAAGGTAATGAACGCGGTTATTGAGAAAAAACCGGACCTGTTCCCTACGCAGAAATTTGATCAGCCGGACGGCATCGTCAAAGAAACCGTATCGGCATACAGCGGCAAGCAGCCAACCTCGCTTACGGATAAGTTTACGACCGATATTTTCAACAAAAAATTTGTGCCTAAGGATAGTGACGACGGGATTTCACATGCCAAATACATTACTTACGGCGGAGTGAACTATATCCCGCGTGACGGAACACCGGATGACTTTCTGAAGGAAAGGATCGTTGTCTCCAGAGAGAAGCCGATTGAGGAACTGATCAAGGAACTGAAGGCAGCCTTTCCATCCATGAGGGAGCATGAACCGCTGGGGTACTATCTGCCGGCGGATGCTAAGACAGGCGTTCCGACGGAGGTGGACCCTCGCGAGGACAACGGCAGCGCTCCAACGGCGCCGCGGAATGTAGAAGTCTCCTATGGCAGCGGCAAAGCGGTTATCCGCTTTACGCAGAGCGGCTCACCCGATGTCGTCGGTTACCGGCTTTACCGTTCCGTGAACGGAGGTCCATTCCAAAAAGTAGATGTACTCCTAGCCGGGGATGGCACATCGTTCACTGCGGATAACTCGGCAAGCGATTATGCTGTTTTTTATGTTGCAGCGGTTGATGTGGCCGGAAATGAAACGGCTTCAGGCAGTGTCGGCGGTGGCGCGCCGACGCCCGAGCCGTCGCCAAGTCCGGAAGACATCCTCTTACCGGGTATTGAAACAACACCTGGAGTGGACATTGTGCCGAGTCCAAGCGCGTCTCCCGGTACGTCTGATGGACCAGGTACGTCCCCTAGTACGGCCGTTGATTCCGGGACGGCCATAGATCCTGGGACCGCCGTTGATCCTGGGCGGCCCTGATTCAGCCCAATGAACACAGCGGCCAGAACAAGGCGCAAGGCAGAAGTAACAAGGTGAATACCAGAGGGAAGCGTATCGTTCATTAGGCCAATGGCACTTCGTTACCGTAGCAGTCTATAGAACGAATTAGACGGTTGACAGCCGCCCGGATGCGGGCGAGTGGTCAACCGTCTTTTTTATGCCTAATCCTCAATTGTCGATAGATCTCCGGCGGGCTGGTGAAGCTCCCAGGCTTTGAGCACCCGGCGCATAATTTTGCCGGAGCGGGTCTTCGGCAGTTTATCCTTGAACTCGATTACCCTTGGCGCGGCATGGGCGGAAAGCCCTGATTTTACAAACGCCGCTATTTCGTCCTTCAGCTCATCCGAAGGCAAATATCCTTCGCGCAGCGATATAAAGGCTTTGATGATTTCTCCGCGCAGGGCGTCCGGTATGCCGATGACTCCAGCCTCCGCAACGGCAGGGTGTTCAATCAGTTTGCTCTCCACCTCGAAAGGTCCGATCATTTCACCCGAGGAATTGATACAATCGTCAACCCGCCCCTGAAACCAGAAGTACCCTTCATCATCCATATACGCGGAATCTCCGGAGATATACCAGCCGGGAATGTGAAAATATTCCTCGTACTTGGCGGGATTATTCCAAATCCGGTTCATCATGGACGGCCACGGCGTCTTGATCGCCAGATTGCCCATGGAATACGGAGGCAATTTATGGCCCTGATCATCCAGAATTGCGGCGGTGATGCCAGGAAGCGGCCGTCCCATAGACCCTAGCTTAATGTCCATTCCGGGATAGTTGCAGATCAGCTGTCCGCCCGTCTCTGTCATCCACCAGGTGTCGTGAATGCGCTGACCTAATACGTTGTTTCCCCAGCGAATGACTTCCGGGTTGAGCGGCTCGCCAACGGAGAGGACATGGCGCAGACTGCTCAAATCAACACCTTTCAGACTCTCTTTCCCCGCCCCCATCAGCATGCGGAACGCCGTCGGAGCACTGTACCATACCGTTACTTTGTAGCGTTCAATCGTATTGTACCAATCACGTGGACTGAAGCGTCCGCCGCGAACGACATTGGTGACGCCGTTAAGCCACGGGGCAAAAATCCCGTACGACGTGCCTGTAACCCATCCCGGGTCGGCCGTGCACCAGTATATATCATCATCCCGCAGATCAAGCACGACTCTTCCGGTATAATAGTGCTGAACCATCGCAAGCTGCACATGGTATACGCCTTTCGGCTTACCGGTCGAACCGGATGTGTAATGCATAATCAGCCCATCCTCAAGGCCCAGCCACTCCGGTTCAAGCTCCGCAGATGCGGAAGCGCTTTCCAAATCATAGCTGATCAGTCCTTTTTCAGGGTCCGAATCCCCGCCTACCAGAAAAATATAACGCAGGTCGGGAAGCTCCTCCCGCTTCACCCGCTGCAGCAGCTCCGGCGTAGTTACCAGCGCGACCGCCCCGCTGTCCTCAAGCCGGTCCTTGACCGCCGTTTCCATGAACGCTTCGAACAACGGTCCTGCGACAGCGCCTATCTTCAAGATGCCCAGCAGACTGAAATACAGGTCGGGCTGCCTGGGCATGAACAGAAATACCCTGTCCCCCTTGCCAATCCCGTATTTACGCAGCACATTGCCGAATCGGTTCGACTTTTCTTTCAAATCGGCAAAAGAATAGGATTCTTCACGTATCGGATCACTGTACAGCAGCGCCGTCTTTTCGCCCCGGCCTTCCTCCACATGGCGGTCAACCGCCTCATACGCCATATTAACTTTACCCGTTTCGTACCAGGTGAACTGTCGTTCAACATCCTCCCACTTGAAATGGGCGACAGCCTGACCGTAATCAGCCAAATTGGAATTGTACATCCGGCGAGGTAAAATTTCATCATGAAACTTCCCCATTATCCTTGCCTCCTCTCGTGCTTCATGGATATGAAGTCAAGCTAGCAAATGTGAACTTTTTATGTCAAAATAAAGTATATCACAGCAAGCGCTTACAATCCATCCTGAATTAAGCCAGCAGCCTGAATACCCGGGCGTACCGTCCTATGATCGTGGTTGATGAAGCGTAGTCGATCTAATTGGGTACGCCGCAGATAATCTGAAAACCTTCTCCCAGGCTACGAACTGCCTTCAAGGGTTATAGCAATTCATTTAAAATGACGCTTAGAATTTGATGAGACTGCCGCGATGCGATTTCCGTAAACTCCGCATAGCTGACTTTCGCCGACCCGTCGGCCTTATCGGACATAGAGCGGATAACAACGAACGGAATACCGTTCATCTGACACACCTGGGCCAGAGCCGCACCTTCCATTTCCGCACAGGCTCCACCGAGCTGCTCCCGGAGCATGACGACCGATTCATGGCTGGCAATAAACTGGTCGCCTGAAAGTATTCTTCCCTTTAAATAACGGACTCCCAAATCCTGGCAGGCTTTTTCCGCAAACTGTACAAGCTCCGGATCAGCCGGGAAGACCGACGTCTCCTGATACGGAATAATGCCGCGGGCGTAGCCAAGCGCCGTAACATCCATATCATGCTGCATACATTCCGAAGATATGACGATATCCCCGACTTCCAGCTCCGGATGCAGCGCTCCGGCCACTCCCGTGAACAGTATTTTTTGCGCGCCGAACGCATCAATCATAATTTGCGTAGTGACGGCGGCGTTCACCTTTCCCACTCCCGATTTGCAGACGATGATGGACTTCCCGGCGATTGAGCCTTTATAATATGTAATTCCTGCTTTGACAACCGCTTCACTGTGCTCCATTTGCTCCAGCAGCAGTTTAATTTCCTCATCCATAGCTCCAATAATGCCGCTTACAGCTTCCATTAGGCTGACCTCCAGTTAAAAATAATAAATAAAAACATAAAAAGCCCCGTGACGGAGCTTTATACGCCGACTCATATTCTTCTACACCGGGTTACGAAGCAGCCCGCAGCAGCCCTAATGGGTGATGTCGAAATTATTTGTTCAGATGGTTAACGGACAAACGCAGAATGGTCTCATGCGGCAAAATGACTCGCGGATTCTCCACGGTCTCTTTCTTCATCAGCTTGGTTAGAAGCCTCATGGCTACCGCGCCAAGGTCATACATCGGCTGTGCAACCGTCGTAAGCAGCGGACGGACCATCGATGCCATACGAATGTTGTCCACACTGATAACCGAGAAATCATCCGGCACTTTCAGACCTTCGTCCTGAATGCTGTGGATCGCGCCAATGGCCATTTCATCCGTTGCGGCAAAGACTGCCGTTGGCTTCTTCTTAAGACCCAGGAAGTATTTCATAGCCTCAACGCCGGATTCATAACGGTAATTTCCGATACGTACAAGATCTTCTTGGTACTCAATTCCGGCCGTTTCGAGCGCTTTCTTATATCCATGGAATCGCGCATAGCCGTTGGCCGGGTCCTGCAGCGTGCCGCTGATCATCGCAATTTCGCGGTGACCGTGACGGATCAGAGTATTGACCGCGTCGAATGCGGCAGTCTCATGGTCGATATCGACGGAAGGATACACACCCTTCTCATCACTCGTCGCGCACAGAACAATCGGAACGGAGGACGTCTGGAAAGCCAGAATATGCTCATCCGTCACCGTGCCGCCCATGAAGAGGAGCCCGTCCACCTGCTTCTCCAGCAAAGTGTTGATGACGCGGATTTCCTTCTCCTTGCGCTTGTCGGCGTTACACAAAATAATATTATAGTGATACATGTTGGCAATATCTTCGATTCCGCGGGCGATTTCCGCAAAAATGGAATTGGATATGTCTGGAATAACAACGCCAACGGTCGTCGTTTTCTTACTGGCAAGACCTCTAGCCACGGCGTTGGGACGATACCCTAAACGCTCAATCGCTTCATACACTTTCTTGCGGGTTTGCGGTTTCACATTTGGATTGTTATTCACAACCCGTGATACCGTTGCCATAGATACGCCTGCTTCACGCGCTACATCGTAAATGGTTACCGTCAAATTACTCTCTCCATTGCGATAAATTTTATCGTTCGACCTAGTTAAAAATCATGATACGATAATTTGTATTTTTGTGCAATGATAACGCTTCAATTTCCTTTCAAAAGTCATCTCAACATCGAAGCGGTTATACGAAAATAGGACATAATCCATACCACCTACCCATTATTGACAAAAAATTGCCCGGGCGGCTGGTACCGGATACCCAGTTTCTCGCGTCATCGCCTGGCACGCTATAGGACTGAATAGCTTCAACCAGTGCGCAAGGCGACGGAGCTGCCTGGACTTTTCCGCATATAAGACTGGACTTGTCCGTAAGTTTACAACCCGGTTTCACAGGAATGTAACCTCTTTCTTATGGTAACAAATATCGACGAAAAAATCCAATGTTTCTGAAACATTTTCATTATTTTTGCAGAAAAAATCACGACACTTTAGAGGCCGTATGGCAAATGAGCTTGAGCAGCCTGCTCTCGATCTCCCCCGTCCATTCCGGATCAGCCGCCGCAGCGGCAATTTGGAACAGATCCAGCAGCAGATCAATCCTGTCGCCCATGGCCTCCTGAACAACCTGCTCCAGATCACCTTCCTCGTCTTTAAACATAGTAAAAGTATCATTCAGAACGGAGGCCCACTCGTTGCGTTCGGCAAAAGAGAAGCTGTTTCTTTGGGGCTCACTGCCTAGCTCCTGAATGACTAAGCTTAAATCCCGCTTAACGGCCGGATGCGGCTCATAATGGAAACAGGAACGGCACATAAATACAGGCACACCCGCGATTTTCACTTTAGCTTTATAAATCAGCGTATGTATATGTATAGTCATCTCGCCGCCGCAGCGGCAGATTTGAGAAAGCTGGTTTTCATTGCACATAGTTGCACCTCAAAAGAATGAATTAAATTTAGAAAAGTTATTTTAAATTTATATTCGCTCCTCCTGCAAAAAAACCTTCTCGTTTGCATAAAATGATTAATTTACCATATATGATAATTTGTTCATGATGAGGGGTGACTTCAATTTTTGTATTTGCTAAAATAAACGGGACTACTTACTTCGAAGGGAGCTGCAGCCAATTGAGACTGGCCGGAAAAAAAGTTATCGCGCTCGTAGACGACGAGTTTGAAGATTTAGAGCTTTGGTATCCGGTATACCGGGTCAGGGAGGAAGGCGCGGAGGTGCATCTGACCGGGCTTGAAAAAGGCAAAACCTATATCGGCAAGTACGGCGTACCGGCGATCGCCGAATACTCCTGGGATGAACTGAACGCGGCCGATTACGATGGCATCTTGGTTCCGGGCGGTTGGGCTCCGGATAAGATCCGCCGTTATCCCGCTGTGCTGCAGCTCATCCGCGATTTCAACGAAGCCGGGAAACCGATCGGGCAGATCTGCCATGCCGGATGGGTGCTGATTTCCGCAAAAATTCTGGAAGGCGTTACGGTAACCTCCACGCCAGGCATCCGGGACGATATGGAGAACGCCGGAGCAATCTGGAAGGACGAGCCTGTCGTTGTCGATGGCCATATCATCTCCGCCCGCCGTCCACCCGATCTCCCGCCATACGGCAAAGCGTTCTGCGATGCTCTTGCCGGGAAATAAGCCAAGAAAGCCGCCTCTGGCCCACGATTGTAAAGCGGGTGGGAGGCGGCTTTTTGGAATAATTATTAACGGATTCGGACGGATTGCTCCTCAAGTATAGGGTTCGTGTAGCTGCTAATCGTAAAGGTAAGCGGCTGCGGAAGCTTGGCGAACCCTAGATTGAAAATACCAGTATCTGTCCATCCCTCCGAATTGCCTCCGGATTCCCAATAAGTTCCTTCGTTCCGGTAAATCGAATGCTTCACTCCCTCGCCGTCCGTAAAGCTGTCGTCCAGATCAAATGACAGGCGAGTCATTTCGTCATGCGTAGTAGGCTTGGTACTTAATTGGAGTACAAGTTGACTGGAGTTTGCTCTCCCCTCAACGCCCGAACTGCTTTCGGTCCTGATATCGGTGCTTCGGTCGGATAGCGTTAATCGGTCGTCAGGCGCCTTGATTATTTTTTGGGCCTCCGTATCGACGACAAGCTTAAGATCAGATTTATCTAAAGCCTGGATTCCCTTGATCGTAAACTTCAGCGGCCCTTTGGCATCCATATTATTGTTGTGGAAAACCATCGTCTGCAGCGGAGTATTCACACTCTGCGTCATGTAGGAAGTCAGAGCTGTTTCCTTTTCTCCCTTTCCGGACATAATCGTCGGCTCAATCACACTGAATATACGTTTGGCATTCTGATCGTCATATACTGCATTCAAGTATATTCCTGTCGGTCCGATATAGGCTTTTTCGATATGAATATGCTGACCGCTGACCGTCATTGTTTTGCCGATGTCGATATCACGGCCGGACTTTTCAATCTCCGCGGTATCCACCGTAAAACCGGCGGTCAGTGAGGTTCTGAATTTGTTCGAGCTGGAAAGTTGAGCCTCAGGAGTATCCGGTATTACAATCGCTTCAGCCGTCAGCCTTTCAGACAGTTTCTGTCCTTCTTCCAAAGTGAGCTGGAAGTAATTATGGGTGATTCCCGGGCTTCCGTCGCCGCCGGCCCAATAGGAAGTGGAAGAATAGTTCGATGGGCCTTTCAACGAAAAATGGGTGACCGTCGCCTTTTGCGCACTCCGGTTCTCAAACGTATACAGCAGCATCATACCCCGCCGGTCGGCGATCATGCCGTCCAGGGTAATTCTGTAGCCGTTTTTCTCCTGCGTTGAAATGTGGAGAGGTATGACCAGTCCGGCGTCCAGCGCCGTTTTTATAGTGATATTGTTCTTCGCGATTGAACGGTACGTTTCAAACTCCCCCCAGTTCTTGGGCTGAACCGCGGTCATCTGTTGACTACCGGGTCCCCCCAGCCACGAGATGATGAACAACAGGGCGACGGTCAGAATAACCGCGGTTGTGAAAGCATAACGTCTACGGACGTTCTTACCTCTGCGGGTCCCTTCGGCGATACCGGCATGAATCGCTGCATCCAGCTCCTGCTCGGATACTAGCGACGACTGCCGGTCAGCAGCGTGAAAATAATCCCGGGCCAGCTTCTCTTCACGTTCAAACATAGCGGTCATCTCCCTTCCCTTTCATTTTGTCCCGGAGCTGCTTCAAGCCTTTGTTCAGCCATGTCTTTACAGTTCCTTCCGGTTTCCCCAACACCTCCGCAATTTCAATCAGCGTCATATCCCGGTAATATTTCAGAACAAGCACCTGCCGGTACTTTGGCTTCACGCCGTCCAGCGCCCGCTCCATGTCCAGCTTGCGGTCACTCGCCATTTCAATTACACCGGACTCGCTCCCTTGTATTTCAGAGGGAATCACCCGTTTTCTGCGCTTCAGTTCATCGTTGCAGCAGTTAATTAGAATTCGGATAAGCCACGGGGTGAACCGGCCCTCATCCTTTAGGCTATTGCGTTTGACCCAAGCCCTACAGGTCGCCTCCTGCACCATTTCAAGCGCATCCGATTCACTGCGGAGATAGCTGTAGGCAATGCCGTATAACGTTCTTTTGTTCTCCGCCACAAGCCCGAAGAAGCTATCTTCATCCGATAGAATGACGGACTCTTCTTTGATCAGGCTCTCCACGTCCATCCCCCCTTTTTTATGTATGCGCCGGCATCTCCTATCTCTATATAATAAAGACTGCGCGTCGGCACAAACGGTTTTATTTTTTTGAAATCAACTTGTAAAGTGTGTTTCATCCCCTCCCAATGCATTTGGACATTATGGATAGAATTTATGTGATTTGACATTATAAGTAGCAGAATATGATGCGATCTCGGAATGGGAGGATTTATTAGAGTATGACTGTGCATAAGGTATTGTTAATTATCCTTTTATTAAACATTTTCAATCCAATTCCAATTACGGCTGCAGAACCTGTTCCTAACAAAGACAACATATCGATAAGGGTTGATCCTCAAAAGAACCAACTCCTTTTATTTTCAAATAGCCAGCTTATTAAGAAGTATCCCATTGCTATGGGGAAACAAGAAACGCCGTCGCCTGTGGGCGAGTATGCCGTAATTAACAAACATAAAAATTGGGGGAAAGGGTTTGGCACCAGGTGGATCGGACTGAATGTGCCGTGGGGATTTTACGGTATTCATGGTACTAACAGGCCCTATTCTATAGGCCATAATGCGAGTCATGGCTGCATACGAATGCACAACCACGATGTTGAGGAGTTATACGAATTTGTACGGGTGGGGACTAAAATAAGCTTCGGGGGCCATGTATTTGGAAAACTTGATATGAATCCCAGAACTTTAGCTAAAGGAGATAGCGGCGGCGACGTTCAAATCATTCAATACCGTTTGCGAAGCGCAGGGTTTTACAATGGTGAATGCAATGGCAAGTTCAATAGCTCAACCGAAATCGCTCTAAAAGATTATGAAAAGAAGCATGGACTGCCCGTTGACGGCGTTGCCGGGTATCACGATTATATACACCTTGGATTGATTGAATGAAGCTAAAGGAAAAAAAGCCCGGCAACGATACCAGGCCCCCATTTTTTTCTATATCTGCGAATGGTTATGCGTCGCTCTTCATCACATAATGAATGATGTGTTTGTCGAGAAACTGAGTGAGCTGCTTCTCGCTCTCCGCAATTTCCCGGTTCCGGAAGCACTGCTTGGCGACTTCCCTTGCCTCAGAGGCCGTCGTATTCAGCGTCCGGTGCTTGACCTTCAGCAGCGCCTGCGGCGACATGCTAAGGTCGGTTACACCGAGTTCCAGCCACAGCGGGAGAGAACGCTCGTCGCCGGCCAGTTCACCGCAGACGCTGACGCCGATGCCTGCTGCCTTCGCAGATTCCACGGTTGTGCGGATCATACGCAGCACTGCCGGATGATACGGATGGTATAAATGCGCAATCTGCTCGTTCATCCGGTCGACCGCAAGCACATACTGCACCAAATCATTCGTCCCAATGCTGAAAAAGTCCACCTCTTCCGCCAAAAAATCGGCGATCATCACCGCGGCCGGCACCTCAATCATAATGCCAACCGGCAGCTTGCGGTCGTATGGAATTCCCTGGCGGTCCAAATCTTGTTTTACTTCCTCCAGCAGGGCCTTGGCTTCCCTTACCTCTTCAATTGAAGAGATCATCGGAAACATCAGTTTGATGTTGCCGTGTACGCTTGCGCGCAGAATCGCCGTCAGCTGCGTCTTGAACATCTCTTTCTGGTCAAGGCAAATACGGATGGCCCTGTAGCCGAGGAAAGGATTCTCCTCCTCCGGAAGCTGAAAATAGTCCAAATGCTTGTCTCCCCCGATATCCAGGGTGCGGATGACAACCGGATGTTCGCCAACCTTCTCCGCCACAAGCTTGTATACCTCGTACTGCTCCTCTTCGGTCGGAAAGGATTTCCTGTCCATATACAGAAATTCCGTCCGGAACAGACCGACGCCCTCGGCCCCGTATTTTAATGCCATATCCAGTTCCTTCACGGAGCTGATATTGCTTGCGAGCCGCATCCGAACTCTATCCTTGGTCATTGCCTCCACCGAGGACAATAGCTCCAGTTGCGCCCTCTTCTCCCGCTGTCTGTCGCGCACAACGCTGTAATGCTCGGTTGTGGCTTTATCAGGGTTAATGATCAGATTGCCGTTATCCCCGTCGATGATCAGGAAGTCCCCGGTCTGGATCGGGCTTTGGAGTTTATTCTCCAGGCCAGCCACCAGCGGAATGCCGAGCGCCCGCGCCATAATGGAGGAATGCGACGTTTTGCCTCCCGCCATCGTTATTATGCCGAGCACATAGTTAGGATTCAGATGGGCCAGTTGTGAAGGGGAAAGCTCTTTCGCCACCAGAATGTAGGGCTTTGTATCCGAAGGCAGCGTAACCTCCGGCGCCCCCAGCAGATGCTTCAGCAGCCGGTTGCCGACATCCTTGATATCGACCGCCCGCTCCTTCATATATTCATCGTCCAGCAGGTCGAACATGGCCACGAAATGATCGATCGCCTCTTTAACCGCCACCTCTGCCGCTTTGTACTGCCTCTCTATAATTCCGCGGATTTCGCTCATGAATACCGGGTCTTCCAAAATCGCCAGATGAGCGTCAAAAATACTCGATTCCTCGGGACCGACAACCTCTCTGAATTCTTTTTTAATAAACTCAATCTCATCCTTGGAGGTACGGATTCCTTCATACAAACGCTCAAATTCTTGAGCCAGATCTACCGGGTTGACTTGCGTCTCCGGCATGCTCCATTCCCAGTTCGGCAGAACGAAGGCCTTTCCAATGGCAACACCTGCTGCGGCCCCTATACCTGTTATCATGATTCTACCCCTCCAACATTGCTTTCGTGCAATACGACAGACATCACCGAGGATTGTCCTTTTTTCACATTCTTAAACGGAGCGTAGCTCCAGGATTTGACGCGTTCGGGATTGGTAATAACCATTGGGGTGGCCAGCGAAGCGGCATGCTCCTTCAAGTAGTCCAGATCGAACCTAACCAACAGCTGACCGGGCTCGACGCTATCCCCCTCTTTGACTTCCGACTGGAACGGGCCCTTTAGCTGAGATGTATCGATACCGATATGCATGAGCACCTCCAGCCCTTCCGGCGTGGCAATGCCGATGGCATGCATCGTGGGATAAATGTGCATCACTTTGCCGAATACCGGTGAGACCAACTCTCCCTTGTCCGGAATAAAAGCAACCCCGTCGCCGACCAATTTTTGCGCAAAAATATGATCGGGCACTTCTTCAATCGGCAGCATTTTGCCCTGCATCGGGGCGCCAAAGAGCACCTGCGGCAGATCGCGCAGCATCAGCTTGTCGATTTCCTCGCGGATCAGCTCGGAGTAGGTCCCAAAGACAACCTGCACATTCCCCCCGCCCAATTTAATGATGCCGGCGGAGCCAAGGCTCTTGAGCGCGCCCGTATCGATCTGGCGGTCATTATGCACTGTAAGCCTCAGCCTTGTAATGCAAGCCTGGACCTGCACAACGTTCTCCTTGCCGCCAAGCGCTTGTAAAATAAGCGGTGCCTGGTACGGTATATTACCGGCCCAGTCGCCAAGCTCAGAGCCTTCCTCCCGGCCTGGTGTCGGAATCTGAAATCGGCGGATCGCCCAGCGGAACAGATGGTAATAGACCATTCCGTACACGAGGCCGATCGGAATCAGCAGCCAGGCGCGCCGGGCTAAATGAAGGTTCAATATAAAGTCAATAGCCCCTGCCGAGTAAGAAAAGCCGTGATAAATTCCAAGCGCGGCCGTCAGGGCCATGGCGAGACCGGACATGATCGTATGTAAAGCGAACAGATAAGGAGAGGCGAACAGAAAGGCGAACTCGATCTGTTCGGACACGCCTGTCAGGAAGCAGACGAGCGCTGCCCGCAGAAACGTCTTCTTGATCTGGGGCTTCAAATCTTCGCGGGCTTCCTGAATAATGGCAAACGCAATGGCTGGCAGCGCGAACATCATGATCGGAAATAGTCCCGCCATGAAGCTGCCCGCTGTAGGATCGCCGGCAAAAAAACGAGGAAGATCTCCCTGAACAACTGTGCCATCCGGCGTCGTAAACGTTCCCAGTTGGAACCAGAATACGTTGTTCAAAATGTGATGCAGCCCAAAGGCTGTCAGCACCCTGTATAATACGCCGTATACAAACAGCCCAAAGCCTCCCGTCCGGTCGACGAACTGCAGCAGACCGTCAAGGCCATACTGAATCAGCGGAGAGACGCCGAGCATGAGCCAGGCGAACAGCGCGGAGAACAATCCCATGAAGAGCAGAACAAAACGCGATCCTCCGAAAAATTGGATCGCCTCTGGAAGCTTGATATTTTTAAACCGGTTATGGGCAATGCCGGCGACAATTCCGAGCAGAATGCCGATCAGCGTCGCAGGCTGCAGTGCGCCGTCTCCCAGCTTCATCACAATCCGGTCATAGGTGAACATTCCCGCCAGCGCCGCAAGCCCGGCGGGTCCGGCTTGATTGGATAATCCGAGTGCGACCCCGACGGCAAACAGATAAGGCATATAGTAAAAAATCCCCTGACCCGCATAGGTCGCTGCTTCGGCAACCGAAGCCAGCCCCCAGGCAGACCATGGCAGGCTCCCCAGGCTGAGCAGAATGGCCGCCGCCGGCAGCACCATGGTGGGAAGCATGATGGCTCTCCCAAGCTGCTGCAATGATCCGAGCCAGTTCAAGATGTATCTCCCCTTTCTTACTATATTGAATGGTACGGCCTGTGTTCCGTTTTGTCAAAAGAATAAGCTAGCACATTTTCATAATAGCAAAATATTCCATTTCAAGTCCATTTGTTCCTGGATGCATACGCGCTAAAAAACGCCCTACCCTTTCGGTCAGGACGTTCTTAAGTGCCTTATCCTTACTTTACGTTACGTTTCCGTCCGTTCATCGTTATTGCTTCCTCGACCTTGATGCAGCGGTCCATGATGGCCGTCATGCCAGCCTCTGCGGCAATTTCCGCAGCTTCGGGACTGACAATCCCCTGCTGCAGCCATAGCACCTTGGCGCCGATAGCCGCGGCCTCGCGTGCGACTTCCGCGCAGAACTCGCTGCGGCGGAACACATTGACAATGTCAACCGGCTCCGGAATCTCCGCGAGCGAATGATAGCACTTCTCCCCAAGGATCTCGCCGTTCACCAACGGGTTAACCGGAATGATCCGGTAGCCCTTAAGCTGCATGGCGTAGGCGACCATATAGGACGTCCGGTCGCTCTTGTCGGACAGTCCCACCACGGCGATATTGCCGGCGGAGGCCAGAATATCCCCGATCTGTTCCCTGGATGGATTCTCAAAAGCCATGGATTTCAGCCTCCTTTGTCTTATATAAATTATCGGTGGCGCAATTATTTTACCCACTCGACATCCGCGCCGAGCGCCCGCAAATGGTCAAAATACTGCGGATACGATTTGGCGACATGATGCGCATCCTTGATCAGCAGCGGCTTCGCAGCGCGAAGCCCGACGACCGTCAGGGCCATAATGACGCGATGGTCAAAGTGCGCGTTGATCGTAACGCCGCCTTCGACGCCTTCCGGTCTGCCATGCACGATGATCTCGTCCCGCCGTTCTTCAACCCTCGCCCCAGCCTTGCTCAGCTCGGCCAAATAATCGGTGATCCGGTCGCATTCCTTATAGCGCAGATTCTCCACATTATAGAACCTCGAGGTCCCTTCCGCAAACACAGCGGCGGCAACCATCGCGAGCACGGCGTCCGTAGCCGCGTCCCCATCAAATTCCACGGCCTTAAGGCGTCCGTTCCCTTGCACATGCACCGTCCCGTTCTCATGGGTGAGCGGCGCTTCCATCATGCGCAGCACATCAATAATTGCTCTTTCGCCCTGCCGGCTGTTCTCGGCCAGACGCTGAATCTTTACGTCGGACTTCGTAACGACCGCTGCCGCAAGTACGGCCGCCGAACCGGGGTAATCCCCCTGCACCGTGTACGATTTGGCCTCATAAGACTGCCCGCCCGGCACCTTGAACGACATGTAGTCGTCGGCCGCGTGAATGACGATTCCGGCCTGCTCCAGCACCTCCAGCGTCTGGCCTACGACTACTTTCGATTTCAGATCATTCAGCACAATGATCTCGCTGTCTTCCTCAAGCAGCGGCGTCAGGAACAGCAGGGCGCTCAAATACTGGGAGCTGACCGCGCCGGAGACGGTGATGCGGCCTCCCTTCGGGTTTCCGCCCCGGATCGTGATCGGCAGGCGGCCTTCATTATGCTTGACCTCCACGCCAAGCTGGCCGAGAGCGTCGATCAGGTCGTCATGAGGACGCTTGCCGAGCGAGTCCGGGTATGTATTCACAAAGGTCACTTCCGGACACAGGGAGGCAACCGCCATCAGGAAGCGCAGCACCGCGCCGGCGTTGCCCACATTGAGCTCCTTGACATCTTTGGGGCGGCGGCCGAAGCCCTTGATGACGATCTTCTCGTCGTCCTCCGTAAGCTCCGCCCCCAGGTCGCGGATACAGCGGCGTATAGCGTCGCTGTCCTCGCTGTGCGCCGGATGATAGATCGTGCTCGTGCCTTCTGACAGCGCGGCTACCAGCAGATAACGCGTCGTATAATTTTTGGAGGACAAAGCTCCGATTTCCCCGTGTAGTTCCGGCGTAGGCCTTACAATAACGTCCATATTCCAGTTCTCCTTATTGTTGTATATTAGATGCCGGGTACCCTTGGTTTGACAGGGTGTTCTACCCTTATGTTATCATTAAACCATTCTTGTCAAGGAAAGAGGTCATATCCATGAATGGTATTCCCCAAATCACAGCCCCGGAGCTGCGTCAGCGCATTGAATCCGGTGAAGAATTGGTTCTGATCGACGTCAGAGAAGCCGATGAAGTAGCTCTCGGTATGATCTCCGGCGCCGCGCATATTCCCATGGGCGATATTCCGTACCGTACCTCAGAGATCCCTGAAGATGCTGAGGTTATTCTTATATGCCGTTCCGGTTCCCGCAGCCAGCGGGTATGCGAATACTTGTATGCTCATGGCTATAGCGGCGTTGCCAACCTGAGCGGCGGTATGATCGGATGGAATGAACTGCTGGAAAACTAGCCTACATGCTTAAAAGCTAAAACGCGGTAGTGCATTAAAATATGATGACACACTTGTGCCGCTGTCAAGTTCGTTGTATCGACCGTGCAATGCGCGAAGCTGTAGGCGTCCTTTCGTTCTTCCAGAATCCGCCTTACACGTTCTTCCGTATTGCCGGCCAGCAGCGGCCGATTGTTGTCTTCGGCTACCCGGGATATAATAGCCTCTGCCGTGGCGCTGAGCGCCGCTACGATACCATTCTCCATCATCATTTCTCTATTAGCCGGCGCAAGCACCGCGCCTCCGCCAGTGGAGATTACCTTCCTGCCGCCCCGCAGCGTCTCCCGCAGCACTTCCGTCTCCACGGCCCTGAAGTATGCTTCCCCATCTTCCGCAAAAATGTCGGGCACGCTCCGTCCCTCTTTTCGGATAATAACATGATCCAGATCCACGAGCTCATAACCTAGCTGCTCGGCTAACATAGCGCCTACACTCGATTTCCCTGTTGCCATCATTCCAATCAGAATCAGATTGCCGGAATTTGCGGGCCCGGTCTTTGGCAGTATCTCGTCTCCAGACATACGTTCACCTACTCAATATTTTGGACTTATCATAACACAGGGCGAAAACACAGCACAATAATTGCTCTGCCCAATGTCGGCTTTTATTTAAAAAAGCCCGGAAAAACCGCCTGAAGGCGGGCTCTTCCGGGCCGTGAAAGCAAGAAGGGCTCGTTATTCCGACTGCGCTTCGGCAATCCACTCGTGGTGGAAGACGCCTTCCTTGTCCACGCGCTTAAATGTATGCGCGCCGAAGTAGTCGCGCTGCGCCTGCAGCAGGTTCGCCGGCAGACGCTCCGTGCGGTAGCTGTCGTAGTAAGCCAGGGCGCTTGCGAAGCCCGGAACCGGGATGCCGCGGGTTACGGCTTCGGCAACCACCTTGCGCCATGCATCCTGATAAGAAGTCATGATGTCTTTGAAGAACGGATCGAGCAGCAGGTTCTTGAGCTCCGGATTGTTCTCGTAAGCATCGGTAATGTTCTGCAGGAAGCGGGAACGGATAATGCAGCCGCCGCGCCAGATCTTGGCCAGATTGCCGTATTTCAGATTCCAGCCGTATTCATCGGAAGCGACGCGCAGCTGTGCGAAGCCTTGGGCGTAGGAAACAATTTTGCTCGCGAACAGCGCTCTGCGTACATTCTCGATAAACTCGGCTTTGTCTCCGTCAAACGCGACGGCAGCCGGTCCGCTCAGCACTTTGCTTGCTTCTACGCGCTCCTCTTTCATTGCGGAGAGGAAGCGGGAGAATACGGATTCCGTAATCATGGACAGCGGTACGCCCAGATCCAGCGAGCTTTGGCTTGTCCATTTACCGGTGCCTTTTTGCCCTGCGGCGTCGAGGATGACGTCGACCATCGGCTTGCCGGTTTCTTTGTCATACTGCGCGAAGATATCCTTCGTAATCTCGATCAAATAGCTGTCGAGCTCGCCTTTGTTCCACTCGGCGAAAGTCGCATGCAGTTCTTTTTCATCAAGGCCCACAACGTCTTTCAGGAGCTGGTACGCTTCGCAGATGAGCTGCATGTCGCCGTACTCGATGCCGTTATGCACCATCTTCACGTAATGGCCCGCTCCGTCCGGTCCGATATATGTACAGCAAGGTTCTCCGTTCACTTTGGCCGAGATCGCTGTGAGGATCGGCTCTACCAGTTCATACGCGCTTTCCTGACCGCCAGGCATGATGGAAGGCCCTTTCAGCGCGCCTTCTTCGCCGCCGGATACGCCGGTGCCGATAAAGCGGAAGCCTTTTTCCTCCAGTTCCTTGTTGCGGCGGATCGTATCCGGGAAGTAGGCATTGCCTCCGTCGATGATAATGTCGCCTTGATCCAAATGCGGAATCAATTGCTCTATGGTCGCATCGGTTGCTTTACCCGCTTGAACCATGATCAGAATTCTGCGCGGAGTTTCCAGCGACTGAACGAATTCCTCAATAGTAAAAGTGCCGGTGAGATTTTTGCCTTCCGCTTCTTTGAGAAGGTCATGGGTCTTCTCAGGGGAACGGTTGAATACGGATACGGTAAAGCCTCTGCTCTCGATGTTAAGTGCCAAATTCTTGCCCATTACAGCCAGGCCGATAACTCCGATTTGTTGTTTTGCCATCTAGTCCTCCACCCTTTGCACGTTTTTTTATTTTCTGTGAAACATTTAAGAGATCAATTTCATTGACAAAATGCATCTATTACGAAATTTGACCCGCAATGTAACTATTTTAACGCTTTTTGCAGCAGAAGTGAACCCCTACGGAAAATTGCCTTGCAAATCGAAGACACCCCTTCCCAGAGAGGTGTCTAATCTTTGCCTATACCCACTGGATTTACCATTCCAACTTCATTAATTCCTTCCTCAAAAACATAAGCTTTTCCTTGGAAAGCCTCACCTGCTGCTTATCCCCCCGGGCCAAAGCGT
Source organism: Paenibacillus durus ATCC 35681 (assembly GCF_000993825.1). NCBI lineage: Bacteria > Bacillati > Bacillota > Bacilli > Caryophanales > Paenibacillaceae > Paenibacillus > Paenibacillus durus. The sequence goes on along the minus strand of NZ_CP011114.1, from coordinate 1,731,024 downwards.
CACTCAGCCGGTCCAATTCCTCGTCGACTTCCATTCTGCGATCGCGGACGCGCTCTTCGCCCAGGGTCGAGTAGAACATTTTCGTCAGCTCCTGATCCGACAGCAAAGGTCCTTTCTGATAGAGCACTTTCTGCTGATAGCCCGATATTTCCACGAGCCGGATCACTTCGCCGAACAAAATATTTTCGATGATGATCTGGCGGTCGCGAAATCGCTTGACGACGGCATGGCCGCGCATATCGCCAATCAGCTTCTCCATCCACTCGGACAGGCGAGCGTCGCGTATCATGTAATCGCCTACCAGCTTGTAGCCGTCTTTAATCCGTTGAAACCGCAGTTTGATAAGCTTGCGCCCGGTACGGACCGATATGACAAACAGGCTGTCGCTCTCGCTCCAATACAAGGAATAGCCTTCCTGAATCAGATCCTTGATCAAATTCTGAATATGCATCCGGTCAAACCGGAGCTCCAGGTTGCAATACTCCACCTCGTCGTTCTTATTCACGGCACTCCCTCCTTTACGTTTTGCAAATAGCAAAACCGGCACACTTGTCGTTGGCGTCTCTACCCTTGCGGGAGTCGTGACTGCAGCCGAGAAGAAAACCAGGGCGCAGTGATGATCTTTGCGTTCATCCTACACTTATTTTATACTTCAGTTTATGTAGCGGGAACTTGGTTTATTGACTATTTTTACCCGCTGCGCCATCATTCAAAACGCCTGTTTCGCGGACAATGCCGCGCGGCATGATGAATCCAGTACATCCTACTAAGAGGTGACACTACACTATATGTCGTTCAACGGATTTGCAGCAGAAGATTTTGAAGTATTTGGCATTGACGGTCTCGAGCCCCGGATGGATGCTCTAATCGCCAAGGTACGGCCAAAGCTGACGGCGCTCGGCGGCGAAGTCGCCCCGTTTCTTTCCGCCCTGTGCGGGGAGGAGATGTTCCCTCATGTAGCCAAGCACGCCCGGCGTACGGTGCACCCGCCGAATGATACCTGGGTAGCCTGGGGGCCCGGCAAAAGGGGCTACAAAGCGCTGCCTCATTTTCAGACCGGCCTGTTTCGGAGCCATCTATTCATCGTGTTCGCGATTATTTACGAGAGCCCGAACAAAGCCATTTTCGCCGATGCGCTATCCGGCGGCTTACCTTCGGCCTTGGAGCGGCTGCCGGGTCATTATTTCTGGTCCACGGACCATCTGGACCCGCACGGAATACCGCAATCGGACATGGACGATGACCGTTTCGCCGAGCTGGCGCGCCGTCTTAAGGAAGTGAAGAAAGCGGAAGTTACCTGCGGACTGCGCATCGGAAATGACGATCCGGTTCTTAGGGATGGACAAGCGCTTCTTCAAGTCATTGAACAGACGTTCGAGACGCTGCTTCCCTTATACCGGATGTCGTTCTAACCGGGCCGGTTACGGGTGCATCCCTTCCCGCACAAGGCAAAACCGCCCGTTCTCCAAAGCATCTGGAGAACGGGCGGTTTTATTGTGACCGGCAATCGCCTAGTGCGACTCCCCGGTTCTCAGCTTCGTGCGGCGCACGATGATCAGATGCAGGATGAACAGCAGCACCATGACGCATGCGCTCGCCACAAAGGGAGCGCCATGGCCGACCGTATCCCACAGCTTGCCGGAAACAATAGGGCCGGCTACCATCCCGGAGCCCTGCAAGGTGAGAAATAATCCCCATACCGTACCGCGCTCGCCTTTGGGGACCTGCTTGGCAAGGAAAGCGTTCCAAGCCGGCAAAATAAACGCATAGCCGACTCCGACCAGAGGGACTATAACAAACACGAGCGGAAGCCAGCGAACCATGGAGAAAGCCGCGAGCGAAACCGCTGCAAGCAGGAAGCCGACACTCAAAAAACCCTTCGTGCCAATCCGATCCACCAGCCTGCCCGCCGGAATTAGAGCCAGTACGGTAATGCCGCCTCCGGCAATCAGCAGCAGATTGAACTGGGACGGCGTCAGATTCAGCTCCGTCCGGGTAAACAGGGTAACGACCGGCGTCATCAGCCCGATTGCGAATGCCTGCAGGAACAGCGCCGGGTACAGCAGCCGGCTGACCTTCAGCGACTGTCTCACCTGAAGCAGCTTTCGCTGCAGGCTCTTTAGCGGGGACAGCTTCGGATGAGCCGTTCCCGGCTCATCCCCTCCATGTCTTACGGCATGGAACCCGTGGGTAATCCGGGCAGGCAGCAGCAGGGCGACTGCGACCACGGATACGGCGAAGGCCAGCAGCACGAAGAATACGGCGCGGTAGCTCTGATGGCCATGCTCCATCAGGAAGTTGACCGTGATCGGCCCGATGCCCGTCCCGGCCATGGAAGCCATCTCCACAGCCCCCATGGCCGCGCCGCTGCTTCCGCTTTTGGTGGAGCCGGCCAGCTCCGTCACGCCGGTCATCACGCAAGGCCAGAGCGGGGACGCGCCTATCCCTAAGACCAGGCAGGCCAGTGACAGAGACACCGCGTCTGTGGCAATAATAATCAGGATGACGGCCACCGTAATCAGCAGCAGCGCTCCGGTCATGGTCCAGCGGTACCCGATCCGTTCCATGACCCATCCCGAAGGACTGCGGAACAGATTATCGCCCAAGTATTGCAGCGCGAAGGCCAGACCGACCACCGTGACGGACAGTCCGAGTGTATTCTCCATATAGACGGGCAGCAGCGCGACAAGCAGCGACCCTTTCACAAATTCAACCAAAAAAATAATAATCCACATCTCGATAATAAACGGCGATGCCAGATTGATATGCATCCGCTGCTCGGTTTTGGAGGGCATTAAATCACATCCTAGTATTATGATCATGGTTTTGTTATACTTCACTTGTTTGCGACTTTACTTGTAGAAAGGTTGTGGGAGTATTAATGGATCAATCGTTTACCCCTCTCTTCACGGCTCTAAAAAAGCACGCTGCCGGAAATCCGGTGCAATTTCACATTCCCGGTCATAAAAAAGGGGCCGGAACCGATCCCGAGTTCCGGGAATTCATCGGTGATAACGCCTTTTCCATAGATCTGATCAATATTGCACCGCTCGACGACCTGCACCAGCCCAAAGGCGTGATCGCCCAGGCGCAGAACCTGGCGGCGGAAGCGTTCGGAGCGGATTATACTTATTTCAGCGTTCAAGGCACAAGCGGAGCCATCATGACGATGATTCTGTCGGTCTGCTCTCCCGGGGAGAAGATTATCGTCCCCCGCAACGTTCACAAATCGGTCATGTCCGCCATCATCTTCTCGGGAGCCAAGCCAATCTTCGTATCCCCCGTGCAGGATGAGAACCTCGGCATCGACCACGGCATTACGACCAGTTCTCTTAAACGCGCCCTGCAGCGTCATCCGGATGCCAAAGGGGTGCTCGTCATCAACCCGACTTACTTCGGGGTATGCGCCGATCTCCGCTCGATTGTAGAGCTTGCCCACAGCTACGGCGTTCCCGTTCTGGTAGACGAGGCTCACGGCGTTCTGATCCATTTCCACGAGGAGCTGCCGATGTCGGCAATGCAGGCGGGTGCGGATATGGCCGCCACAAGTGTTCATAAGCTCGGCGGCTCCATGACCCAGAGTTCGGTGCTCAATGTTAATGCCGACACCGGCCTCTTTAACCCGCAGCGTGTGCAGACGATGATGAGCATGCTGACGACAACTTCAACCTCCTATATCCTGCTCGCTTCCCTTGATACGGCCAGACGCCATCTCGCGCTGAACGGCCATGATATGGCGGCTCATGCAATTGAACTGGCTAAATATGCCAGAGAAGCGGTTAATGAAATCGAAGGCCTGTACAGCTTCGGCAACGATATCCTTGGCACGGAGGCCACCTTCGATCACGACCCTACCAAGCTGAGCATCCATGTGCGCCATCTGGGCATTACGGGCTGGGAAGCGGAGAATTGGCTGCGTGAGAAATATAATATCGAAGTCGAAATGAGCGACATGTATAACATTCTTTGCCTAATTACGCCCGGAGATACCCAGCAATCTGTAGACAAACTATTGTCGGCGCTGCGGGTATTGTCAGCTATCCATTACGGCAAAGGCGACATCTACGAGCTTAAAGTACAGGTTCCGGAAATCCCGCAGCTAGCGCTCACTCCGCGGGACGCACTCTATGCGGATACGGAGCTTGTACCGTTCAAGGAATCGGCCGACCGCATTATCGCAGAATTCATATATGTCTATCCCCCGGGTATTCCGATACTGCTTCCCGGAGAAGTAATTACACAGGATAACATCGATTATATCCTCGACCATGTGGAGATCGGCCTGCCCGTCAAAGGGCCGGAGGATCGCACGCTAACCCATGTTAAGGTAATCGTCGAGGCCGACCCGATATTCTAGGCTCATACAAAAACCCGATACCTGGTCATAAGGTATCGGGTTTTCTTTCAGTCGGCGGCTGAAGCAGCAGATCCGACCTCTATATCTTGTCCGAATCTATCCCTGCTTGGCAAGCAGTTCGTTGTAAGCTTCTTCCACAGCTTTCCATTCCGCTTCGTCTTCGATATTGTAAAGCACCATTTCTTCGTCTTCTTCTTCCATGCGCAGAATGATGCCGTCGGCTTGCGGGTTCTCGCGTTCCAGCAGCAGCGCATAGAGCTTGTCGGCTACGTCGAATGTCTCCACTAGCACCATCTCAACATCTTCGCCCTGCTCGTTCGTCAAGGTCAGCACAAACTCCTCGTGCTCATGGTCGTGGTCGTGCCCGCAGCCGCATCCGCCATGCTCATGGCTATGTCCATGATGATGGCCATGTCCGCCGCAGCATTCTCCGCCATGCTCATGTTTGTGATCGCTCATTAAAATACCTCGCTTTGAATTGAATTATCCTACATTTGGTATGTTAACACGTAAGGCAAGTTCAGGTCAATTTACAGGCACCCGCAAACAGCATTAATTGAGCGCGGTGATGACCTTCTCGGACACGAGCGAGTAATCCCCGCTGCGGGTCACTTTCATGTAGAAACCGATACGGTATTTACCGCTTTCTTTAAAATCGTAAGTAATATCCTTCGTAGAGAACCAGAAATTATCCTCCTGTTCGCTGCCCAAATCACTGGAATCGAGTTCCTTGACGTTGCCGGAAGGATCGGTAATCGACAACTTGACACTCGCAATATTGTCGGTCAGACTGTCCACCTGACACAGCACCCTGAACTTCAGCTTACCCAGTTTGACTTTGCCAAAAATGGTATCACCTTTGAACAAGGATATGTGCACATTCGGTTTAAGGATTTTCACCTTGCCGGAATCGCTCCAAACGATCAACCCGTCGATTTCCCGCACGGGAACATAGGTTTTCCCATCGATTAAATACCCGCCGTCCGAAAGCTCCTTGCCGTTACTCCACACCCGCACTTTCTGATAGACCGAGTCGGCAAATAACAATGAACCCCCCATTAGGGAAAAGATCATTACGCAAACCGCAACTTTTCTCCATCTTTTTTTCATAGCCTTGGACCTCCATACTAATTCATGCTGTTAATATATACTTCACCCGCAGGAGCAAGTTGCGGCTTCCGGGACAAGTTTTTGTTGGGGTCAGCATATCGCGGGGCGTTCGCTTCGGAGAAAAAGAAGGACAATAGCTTCATCATGCGTTTACAAACGTTTGATATTATATATTAGACGGCTAACCCGGGAGGTAATCAATAATGACTGTCAAATTGCAAATGCTCGGAACGGGCAGTGCCTTCACCAAGAACTATTTCAACAATAATGCCCTCCTGATGGACAGCGGCTATACTCTGCTGATCGATTGCGGCATCACCGCTCCGCTGGCCATGCATGAGCTGGGGCGTTCCTTCGAGGAGGTCGAAGCGACGCTGATTACACATCTGCATGCCGACCATGCCGGCGGGCTGGAAGAGCTTGCATTGACACTTCTCCATACAACCGGCCGCAAAATGACTCTTTTGCTCCCCGAAGCGCTCGTTGATCCTCTATGGGAGCATACTTTGATGGGCGGGCTGTACCAGAAGGGCATCATTACTTCGCTGGATGACGCGTTTCATGTCCGTCCGCTGAAGCCGGATACGGTGTATTCCCTCTCGCCGGAAATCACCGTCCGCCTGATCCAGACACCGCATATTCCGGGTAAAGACAGCTATTCGCTCATGCTGAACGAGGAGATATTTTACAGCGCCGACATGACGTTTGAGCCGGAGCTCTTGACGAGTCTCGTGCGAAGCGGGGGCTGCCGAAAAATTTATCATGACTGCCAGCTGGAAGGCGCAGGCGTCGTTCATACCACCCTGGAGGAACTGAAAAGTCTTCCCGAGGATATCCGCAGCCGGATCTCCCTGATGCATTACGGCGACGAAAAGCCGGACTACGTCGGGCGGACGTCGGGAATGGATTTTTTGGAGCAGCATGTGGTGTATTATTTATAAAAAAAGGACTATCCCGGGCTTTTTCGGCCTCTCGGATAGTCCATTACCTTAGCGCTGCAGTTAAAACTGCGGCAGTTGATCAAGATTATTGGTCGGATCGCCGTCGGCATCCCCTCGGATGTGGGGGGCTCCGTCCTTCCCTTTGAACACATTGACACCGGCGATAACTCCCGTCTGAACTTCCTGCAGCGCCTGCTCATAGCTTAGTACGCGGCCCGTTGAGGTCTGAAATGAGGTAAGATCGCCGTCACCGTTCTTCCGAACCGCCACAAAACGTTCCCGTTCTCCGCCCATCATATGAACACGCTCCTAAATCCAGATTTGCCATATACAAGGCACATCATAGCATGTCCAGCGGACGGGACGGATATGCGGTTCTACAATTTTTTTTGCATGCGCACATGCAGTATCCCGGCATCATAGAACGGCTTCTCTGAGATCACTTCATAGCCAAGCTTGCGGTAGAACTCTTCCGCCCGGCACTGCGCGTCAAGAATGGACGTTTCAAGTCCAAGCTCCCGGGCCAGCTCCTCCAGCGCAAGCAGCAGCACCCGGCCGTAGCCCTTGACCCGGTACTCTTTCAGCACGGCGATCCGCTGCATCTTCGCGGTTCCCTCTCTGTAATAGGTTAATCTTCCCGTGGCAACGGAAATCCCATCGTCAATCAGCAGCACGTGATGCACGTCCGGTCCAATTTTGTCGAAATCGTCGATTTCTTCTTCCATAGGAACGTTTTGTTCCTTTACAAATACCTTTTTGCGGATATCCAGCCCCTGTTGCAGCTGCTCCTCTGTAGTAACGCGCACAATTTCCGCCGCCATTCCTCCGAATGCTCCTCTCTCTATTATCAAGTTGATCTATTATACTGAATATCGTTCTGGCTGTATAGCCGAAAGGATAACGGAAATGGGCAGCGTTAGAAGGTTATAGGCCGCTACAGTCCGTCCGAATAGACTTCATCCGGAATGGACTTCGAATAGACATCCTTCATAATCGGAGCCAGCGGATCGCGTTCTTCCCCAAGCCCCCTCCCGGGGTTTGTGAGACTTGTCATATCTAAGGAAGCGGGACGTGCGGTCTCCGTGGATATTCCGTTTCCGGGCATGCAGCCGGCGGCAAGCAGCAGCGCGCTGAAGACTGCCGGCAATCCCAGTTGTCTTTTTATCATAGTCCGGCTCCTTTCTCTCGATTCACATAATGCAGGTTCTTGTAGCAGTTTTAACGAAGCCGGAATGTTTTATAACCAAGCGCTCTGCCGGAAGACAAACTATGCTATAATGAACTACGTTTGACCCTATGGTTACATATTAATAGAACAAATACTTTTACTATTGAAAAGAGAGGGTTCAATGATTGGTGAGATTCTGCTTCAGGTTGTGCTTCCGGTTTTTATTCTGATTGGCGCCGGCTCGCTGCTCCAGTGGCTGTTTCGGCTGGATTTGTATACGATGGCAAAAATCAACTTCTACTACATAACGCCCGCCGCCGTGTTTATGAGTATGTACCTCTCGAAAATGTCGCCCTCCCTGCTCGGCATGGTAGTCGGTTTCTACGCGCTATACATCGGTATCCTCTATATATTGTCCTTTATTCTTACACGTTCGCTAAAATATAAAACAGGCATGAAGGCCGCATTTACGAATAGCGTGCTGCTGGATAACGCGGGCAACTACGGCATGCCGGTTAATGATCTGGCCTTTCACGGAGATGCTCTCGCCGCTTCGCTTCAATCGCTGATTATGGCGCTGCAAAGCCTGCTCACCTTCACTTATGGCGTCATTTCCATTCAGCGGGCCAAGCTTAAGGGCAATTACCGGATCGTCATTATCGGATTTCTGAAAATGCCCGTTCCTTACGCGCTGGTGTTGGGATTAGCGTTCCACGCCTTCTCCGTGCCGCTGCCTCTGTTCATCTCCAAACCGCTCACCTATGCCCAGGAATCGATGGTTGCGGTCGCGCTGCTGACGCTGGGGGCGCAGATCATCAAATATCCGCTCCGGCTGGCCCGGGCCGATCTTTATCTAAGTCTCCTGCTTCGCCTGCTCGCCGCTCCTGCGATCGGCATTCTGCTCGTGCTTGCGCTTGGACTTAAGGGCATACCCGCGCAGGCGCTGATCATCGCTTCCGGCATGCCGACGGGCGTTAACGCCTCGCTGCTTGCCGAGGAATATAACAATGAGCCGGACTTCGCGGCCCAGACCGTGCTGGTTTCGACGCTGCTGAATGTCATTACGATAACCGGTTTAATTACACTGGCCCATACACTAGGGTAACCTCAGAGCAACCACACATAAGGAGGAATAGCTAATGAATAAGCTCGTATTTTTCCTCGGGGGAGCAGGCGCTGGTAAGACCACGCTGGCAAAAGCGCTGGCATCCAGACGAAAAGCCGCCTTCTTCGATATGGATATCCTTCTCCGTCCGGCAGCGGAAGCGATAATGACGTTCCATGGACTTGACCCCTCCGACCGGGACTCTAAAGATTACAAGAGGCTGTGCCGTGACCTGGGATACCGGATTACGATGGATGCCGTGCTCGATAACGTCAACCTGGATGTGGACAGCATCGTGGTCGGTCCTTTTACGAAAGAAGCCGCAGATGAAGGGTGGATTGCGCGCGAATTGTCGCGGATCGGCCGATCACTGCTCGACGTCGAGGTAAAAGCGGTCATCGTCAGCTTGTCCGATGAGAAGCTTTATAAGGAAAGAATTATGGCCAGAAGCTCGAAGCTGGACGACTGGAAGCTGCGCCATTGGGACGATTTCCGTTCGTCGCTTGTCAGCCGCACCGTAAAATGGCCCCTTCCCCCCTCCTCCATCCTATACTTTGATAATTCCGGAAATGATCCGGCCCTGGCGGCGGACACAGTCGAACGTTTCGTCTATCCGGAGGCATAGCTCCCTTTCCTGTCCCGCTATACACCCGCCTCGCGTCTATCCTGCGCTAAAGTTGCATTTTTTCATGAATTTCCCTTTTTCCAGTATGCTAGCGGGTCTAAATTATACTGATGAGGGAATGTTTGTAGTATTGTCAAACTTTCGGTCTTTCGTAAATTGTGAATCAAATCACAACTATTTATAATTAAACGTAACTTACTAGCGTATTTTCAAAAAAAGGCGACGAGAGGATGAATAAATATGAATACCGGAACGGCCCAAGAACAGGAAAGATTGCCCCGCCATCTGCTTGCCATGCTGCCCTGCCCGCTTAAGGTGCCTATTGAAGAAACGTTTCTTCATCAGCAAAGCTCGGGGCTTTGGACCGATCTCGACCCGGAGGAATTGGAATTCGAGGGCAATGCGAATCAGAGCGACTTCTATAAAACAGTAAATGAGTTTCAATCCGCCGACGAACTGCCGGATATCGTAATTACGCCGGGAATCAGCAGCTTCTTCCATCGTGATTTCCGTACCCGGTTCCTCGATCAGGATGTATTCGCCGATGCAGCAGGCTATGCTCCGAATGAACGGTTTGCGGAGATCGGCATGCAGGACCCGACCGGCCGGGTTACGTTAATGTGCGTGAATCCGCTGGTCATCGTAGCCGATACAGCCCGTCTGGGGGATACGCCCGAGCCGCGCTCCTGGAGCGACCTGCTGAATCCCGTGTACCGGAAGCAGGTAACGATGAGAGGACATAACGGCACCTTTTGCGAAACGGTGCTGCTGACATTAGGCGAGAAGTACGGCGAAGATATACTGACCGGTCTCGGTCGGTCTGTTCGCCAGGGGCTTCATCCGGGCCAGATGGCAAAGCTGGCGGGAACCGATAACGAAGCCGGAACGGCTTTATACGTGATGCCGTATTTTTATGCGAATATGATCCGCAAGCAGGATAAAATCAATATTATTTGGCCTGAGGAAGGCGCGATCGCAAGCCCGGTATTCCTGCTCGCTAAACAGAATGCGACGGAGGGCGGGCGCCGTTTGGCTTCCTTCTTCACTAGCGAGGAAACGGCGCAGCTGTGCGAACAGGCCTTCTTCCCATCGCCTCATCCTTCGGCGGCATCCGGGCTTACGCAGCGCAAGCTGCTGTGGATGGGCTGGGATCTCGTCTGGAACAGCGATATTCAGGCAAAGACGGATGCCGTGAACGCGGCCTTTAACAAAGGGTTTGAACAGGAGGACTAAGATATGAAGCTCATAACCGTGGCGGGTCCGCCGTCGAGCGGCAAAACCTCCATGCTTCTGCGTGTGATTGATTGGCTGAAGGAGCAGGGACTGAAAGCGGGGGTCGTGAAATTCGACTGCGTTGCCTCCAAGGATGATGAGCGCTACCGCGCCAAAGGAGTGCCGGTGCTTCTCGGTCTTGCCGGCAACCTGTGCCCGGACCATTATTTTGTTACCAATATCGAGGCTTGCGCCCGCTGGGGGCAATCGCTGGAACTGGATATTCTAATCAGCGAAAGCGCCGGTCTATGCAACCGCTGTTCTCCTTTTATCCGCCATGCCCTGGCGGTCTGTGTCATTGATAATTTATCGGGAGCGAATACCCCGACCAAGATGGGGCCGCTGCTGAAGCAAGCCGATATCGTGGCTATCACAAAGGGCGACATTGTCTCCCAGGCCGAGCGCGAGGTGTTTCAGTATCAAGTCCGCAAAGTAAACACCCGGGCGGAGATTCTTCACATCAACGGCCTGACCGGCCAGGGCAAGGAACGGCTCGGCGCCCTGCTTGCGCAGGCTGAAGATATCGACAATCTGGACGGGCGGAAGCTGCGGTTCTCAATGCCGGCTGCGGTCTGCTCCTACTGCCTGGGTGAGACGAGAATCGGGCACGACTACCAGATGGGCAACGTCAAGAGCATCGCTATTCCGGACGTTCCCCGCCCGGAGGTGAGCTGACATGATGGAGGATATTCAATCCATTACGATCCTTGGCGGCCACTCCAAATCCGGTGAAGCGGAGGATGTCGCCTTAAGGCTTGTGCCTGGCGACCTCGTTGCGGTGGTCGGACCGACAGGCTCGGGCAAGAGCAGGCTGCTGGCGGATATCGAATATATCGCCCAGCGGGATACACCGAGCGGCCGCTGCATCTTGATTAACGATCAGCCGCCCGCACCCGAGATCCGATTCGACATGGGACGGAAGCTGATTGCCCAGTTATCGCAGAATATGAACTTTGTCATGGACGCCACAGTTGCGGAGTTTATTACGCTGCACGCGGAATGCCGCGACACCAACCTTGGCGAGACAGGGCTGGAGGAGCTGATTCACAGCGTCGTCACTCAGGCAAACCGGCTGACCGGAGAGCCGATTGTGCCGGATACCCCGCTGACCGCGCTGAGCGGCGGACAATCACGCTCCCTGATGATTGCGGATACTGCGATTTTATCCGACAGCCCGATCGTCCTAATTGACGAGATCGAGAACGCGGGGATTGACCGCAGACAGGCGCTGGATATTCTGGTGCAAAATCAGAAGATTGTGCTGATGGCGACCCATGATCCGATCTTAGCCCTGCTCGCCCACAGCCGAATTGTGCTGAAGAGCGGCGGCATTGCAGACGTGCTGGAGAGCGATCAGGACGAATCGGCGCTGCTTGAGGAGTTGCAAAAAGCGGACGCCGCCATCTTGGCCGTACGCGAGAAGCTGCGCAGAGGCGAGCGGCTGGCAGGGTCCGCATTTAATTACGCCGAGTTAGCGGCTAACGGTATATTAGAGGCTTAACAACAGACGAACCGGCCAACGGAGGATTGGCCGGTTCGTTTTTTAGATAAAGAGGATTAGTTTACGCTAATAAGCATTTTTCTCGCAACACCGGTTCGGATCGCCGCCTCGGCCACCGCCTTCCGGATGCATTCAACGACCTGCTTGTCGAAAGCGTTCGGAATAATAAACTGTTCGTTCAGTTCAGAGGGATCGACAGACGCGGCAATCGCTTCCGCTACCGCGAGCTTCATTGCATCATTGATGTCGGTGGCGCCGCAGTCGAGAGCGCCTCTGAAGATGCCCGGGAAGCAGAGCACGTTGTTAATCTGGTTCGGATAATCGGAGCGTCCCGTTGCCATAACCTTTACGTATGGAGCGGCAAGCGCGGGATCAATCTCCGGGGTCGGATTAGCCATGGCGAAGACGATCGGGTCCTTGGCCATTTTCCGGACATCCTCGACCTTCAGCACATTAGGCGCCGAAACGCCTACAAATACATCCGCACCGACGATGCAATCGGATAGAGAGCCTTGTTCCAGATTGGGATTGCTGATCTGGGCGAATTCCGTCCAATGAGGCTTGTCATATACGTTCAGCCGGTTGATGGCGCCATCCCGGTCCACGCCAATCAGATTCTTGGCGCCCGCGCCCAGCAGCATTTTAGCCACCGATATGCCTGCCGCCCCGCAGCCGTTGACGACAATTTTGACATCCTTTATGTCTTTGTCTACCACCTTTAGCGCATTAAGCAGACCTGCCAGTACCACTATGGCCGTTCCGTGCTGATCGTCGTGGAACACCGGAATATCCAGTTCCTCTCTAAGACGTCGCTCAATTTCAAAGCAGCGGGGAGAAGAAATGTCCTCCAGGTTGATGCCGCCAAAAGTAGGGGCCAGTGCCTTGACAATCGCGATAATCTCTTCCGTATTCTTCGTATCCAGGCAGATCGGCACCGCATCCACATCGGCGAACTGCTTGAACAGGGCTGCCTTTCCTTCCATAACGGGCATTGCGGCTTTCGGGCCGATATCGCCAAGTCCCAGTACCGCTGTACCGTCGCTGATGACCGCCACCGTATTTTTTTTGGTGGTCAGCTCATATGCTCTATCCTGGTCTGAAGCGATGGCCTGGCATACTTTGGCTACTCCTGGCGTGTAGACCTTAGCCAAGTCCTCCATCGATTCGATCGGATGCTTCAATGTTGTCTCCAGTTTGCCGCCTTGATGAAGCAGCATGATTTCCTCCACATTCATGGGAATACCTCCTGTTAATTGGCTGACCGTATTCGTCCATTCAGGTCTTGTTCTATACTATCCTGAATTGGGATGGGCGTCATCCCTGATCATTAATTCGGTATTTTGTCTATAATTCTTAATTCAATCACATTACAAGGGAACATTTCCGCCACATGCGTCACACCAAGCCGGATAAAACCCGGAACTTACCCGGGGACTTCAGCCTGCCATGATCAACCCTGCCATATCACTATTAAAAAAGCGGCCGCGACGACGGTAATTGCTCCTCCGATCCGCGTGGAGATTTGCGCGAACGGCATCAGTTCCATCCGGCCGGAAGCCGACAGGATAGCTACGTCGCCCGTCCCGCCCAAGCCGCCGCGGCAGCCCGTTACAATCGCCGTCTCCACCGGATACATCCGGATTCGCTTGCCGACAAAAAATCCGGTCAGGATCATCGCCGCGATGACCGTGGCACAAACGATGATGTACGGGATCGAAATCATTTTGGTGACATCCTTAAGCGGGATGTAAAGCATGCCGAGGCCAACCATCAGCGGCCAGGTCAGGCTGCCGGAGACGAATTTATAAAGATGATAAGCCCCCTGTTCGATTTTGGCCGGAAGCAGCCTGCCGATTTTGATTACGGCGGCGGCAAAGATCATTAGGATCGGCCCGGGAATCCCGACGTAAGGCGAAAGGGAATGCCCGAAGATAAACAGCGTGCAGGCAAAGAGCAGTCCCGCGCCCATCAGCAGGAAATTGATCGGTTCGCCGTCATAAGCGCTTCCGCCCAACTTTTGGCCGTTCTTTTCCATGACTAGCACGCCGTTGCCGGTCAATTCGGGCTTCTTCTCGGCCAACCGCTTCAGCAGCCCGGCCCCGATAATCGCGAATACATTGCCGATCACGGCGGCCGGAATCATCTGCGCGACGTAACTGCCCGACTCTCCGCCGAGAATCTGCGAGAAAGCGATGGACAGCGGCAGTATGCCTTCACCGACACCGCCGCCGATAATCGGCACCACGATGTAGAAGAACGCCCGGTGCGCGCTGTAACCGAGAAGCAGGGCCATCCCTACACCGGCGGCTACGGCGGCTAAAGTTCCGGCCAGCATCGGGACGAATATCCGGATAAAGCCGTCGATCAGCGTCTTCCGGTTCATTCCCGTGATGCTTCCCGCTACCAGACAGGAGATGTAGAGATACAGAAAGTTCGACGTCTTCATCAGCATATTAACCGAGTCCATCGCTTCCGGGCTGATCAGATTCCAAAATACCAGAAACGAAGGAATCATCAGAGAGAGGATGGCCGGCCCGCCGATGCTCTTCAGAATCGGGAGTTTAAACCCCAAATCGCTCAGCAGAATACCCATGACCATAATAACTGCGAACCCGCCGATCATGTCCTTCGGGAGATCCCCTAACTGGGCCGAGGACAGAACGATCAGTGCGAATGCAAGATAAAGAGGAAGCGGGAGTACACCGACTTTAAGTCCCGTCAGCCGCCGAAGCAGGCTTTTCTTTTCCCCTCTGATGACCGCCGTTCCGTCGCGGGCCCCGGCGGATTGAAACGTTTTTTGCATTTCTCAGGCCTCCTTCTATTTGGGATTATTTACAAGTTCATCATAGCGCAGGTGAATACCGTTTTGTTTTTTCGTAAATATTGATGGGGTTATGAAAGTTATTTAAGCAGACGCTCTACTAGAGGTTGCGTAAAAAAAGACTCCGCCGCAGTTGATCTGCAAAGGAGTCCTTAGGCCGCCGGTGCGGATATTTTCGCCAAAGAAGCTTACAAGTACGGTGAGATAAGCGCCTTTCCTTTCGGGAGCATGTTGTAATTCTGAACGGGCCTTCCGACCGTTCCGTATATCATATCCATTTCCAGCACGCCCATTTCCGCCAGCCCGGCAAGATACTTGCCGACAGTCACGCGGGAAATGCCGGTAAGCGACGCTATTTCCTCAATCGTGAAGGGATGGGCCGAGCAGTTCTCTATCGCTTTCCAGACCATATGCAGCGTAGGTTTTGTAAAACCTTTGGGAAGCTCCGCGCGCGCTCCCTGTTCCCTTTTGAACCGGGATAACCGGTCCAGCTCCTCCTGATTCAGCCGGTCCTGGCGCTTGAACAACCGGTTTTGTTCCCTGTATGCGGCAAGGGCGACGCGGAACCGGGCGAACTCGAACGGCTTGATTAAATAATCGACCGCCCCGTTGTGCAGCGCCTTCTGTATACTCTCCTTGTCGCTGGCCGCCGAAATTACGATAACGTCTACCCGCATCCCTCTGCTTCGTATCTCCGACAATAACTCCAAACCGTTCATTTCCTTCATGTAGATATCAAGCAGGATCAGGTCGGACGTGCGCCGCTCCAGCATTTGGAGCGCTTCTCCGGCGGTACGGGCCCACCCTTGGGCGCAGAAGCCTTCGACGCTTTCCAAATAAAACTTGTTCATTTCCGCTACCATCGGATCGTCTTCCACAATAAGAACATTAATCATGCTGGTCATCACTCTTTGCCAAATAAGGTAATTTTACAGTGAACAGCGTACCTTCTTCTAGCTGACTTCCCCAATCTATACTGCCGCCCAGTTTGCTTAGGCTCCGCCCGACGAGATATAGACCGATGCCTCTGTCCTTGCCTTTGGTCGAATAACCTTGATCGAAAATATGCCTGCCGTTCTCCTCGGAAATTCCCGTGCCGTTGTCTTCGACGGTAATGGTCAGCATGCGATTTTTGTACAAAAAGCCGATCCGTATCATTTTGTCCGCTTCGCCTGCGGGAGCTTCAATTGCATTCTCAAGCAAATTTCCGATGATAGTGACCAGTTCCCTCGAAACTTCAGGATTTGCGGATTCCGGCAGTATTCCGTCCTCCCGTATGACAAGCCGTACTCCCGCTTCGCGGACTCGGCTCAGTTTGCCAAGCAGGAATCCCGCCATTACCGGGTCCTTGATCTGCCGGACAACCGTACCCGTTTCCGCCTGAATGCGCTCAATCGTTCCCGTTAAGTACTCCTCCAGCCGATCATACCGGCGCATATGCGCAAGCCCGATAATCACATGCAGCTTATTCATAAAATCATGGGTCTGCGCCCGCAGCGCTTCCACGTACAGCGATATCCCTGAAAGTCTCTCCATCAGCAGGCCGATTTCGGTTTTGTCCCGAAAAGTCGCGATAGCGCCCTCTATTCTTCCTCCGACCTTGACAGGAGCCACATTGACCAACAGAGTAAGGCCGCTCAGCGCCACTTCCATGTCCTGAAGAGGTATGCCGGTATCCAGCACCTTGTTCATGCGCAAAGCGGGCCAGAATTCGCCCGCCGGGCGTCCGACCGGTTCTTCCTTCAGTCCGACCGCCCTCATCAGCCTCATCGCTTCCGCGTTGGCCAGCGTGATGCGAGACTGTCCGTCAATGGCGAGGATGCCTTCTTTAGCACATTGAAGCATGGCGTTGCGCTCTTCAAGCAGATTGGCAATTTCCCCGGGCTCCATGCCGAACAGCATACGTTTGATTTTGCGTGCCAGCAGAAAGGCTGAACCCGCGCCCAAACAGGCGCCGATAAAAACTCCCCAATAAATAATCCATTCATTTTGCCCGATGGCCGTCTGCACGCTGCTCAGGGAAACACCCACGGCTACAGCTCCCAGTTGGCGGCCGCCTTTGCCGAAGACGGGCGAGAACGCTCTTACGGAGTTGCCGAGCGAACCTTTGGCCTGGGAGACGGATTCCTGTCCATGCAGCGCCTTCATCTCGTCCCCTCCCAGAAAATGCTTTCCGATCTTCGACGGGTCCGGATGCGTTAGACGGATGCCGTTCATATCCAGCACAACCACAAATTCCACCCCGTTAGCCAACCGAATCCGCTCGGCGTAACGTTGAACAGCCTCCGGATCGCCCGCTCCGCTCAGACTCTCGATTACCGTCGATGTACGGGATAAGGTTCGCGAAATGGAGATGGCTTTATTTTCAAGTGATTCCTTCGTCTGCCGGGAAACCTGTATGCCGAACATCGCATAGACGACAATCAGCACCATCGCCACAACCGCGCAAATCATCAGAAATATCGTCGTTTGAAGCCGCAATATCCGCTTGCCGATTTTCAACCGAATCACCCTTCAAACTCGACTTGGATTAGGAGCCCATATTATATCATATTTGGAAAAGGATGCAGTAACCCGCTTTAACATTAATATAAAAGGCGGCATCCATTTATCGCGGCAAAACAAAAAGCAGCCGAGCCTTCCTCCCTGGGAAAGCCGCCGTTTTACGTAAACATTCAAGTATTCAAGTGTATGCTATACGATCGGCGTAACCATTCCGGCTACGCAACGCTCCTCGCCAAGCTGAGATTCTCTCAGCCTCCTTCTCTTTTAAAAAAACATTTGCATCTCCACCCTGCTTTATGGTATTATAAATCTCGTTGCAGGACGGTAGCTCAGCGGGAGAGCACTATCTTGACAGGGTAGGGGTCATGGGTTCGATCCCCATCCGTCCTATACGAATATCCTCTAAAAAATCCTTGATTTATAAGGGTTTTTTCTTTTTACCCGTTGCTGTTATGTGATTTAAAAAACCCGGAAATTTGGGGTTGGGGACGGATTGGGGACGGAACTTTTGTAGGTTATGCCACCCCCACAGCAAGTATAAAATCGTAAGCATTTTGCACATATAATTATTTTTACTTTTATAAATCAAAATGTGGTATAGTGTGGTTAGAAAAGACGTACAATGCAAAGAGAGCCGTGCTGGTAACACGACTCCCGACGCAATAGCCGCTTTTAAGGGCGGCGGCTTTAACTCGGTTTACCTACAGAAATAGGTCGCGTCCCGGTCAGAGGGCGGCCTATTTCTTTTTGAGGTAATTCAGCAGAGCAATAATGAACATGCCGAACATGAACATTAACGACAACGCTTGATAAACCTCCATGGCATCACCTCCCTTCCGGGAGATTAGCCAGCCGCCCTTGCAAGCCTTTCTACTGCTCCGCCATTATACCATGGTAGCAAGCTGCCTGAATAGGCGAACAAGATCGCTTATTTTACGTCTTCCCGCCTTCTTCTCGGTGATGCGAAATTAATGTGAATCTGATGTGCAAAACGATGTGAATGGATTGCAAAGCGCGCGGTAATAAGCATAATGAGGAATCAATAATTGTACAGACTGCTGCCGGATTCTCCGTATTCCAATCTCCGATCGCACCGCTACCCATCCATGAATATCCGTTCATATTACGTCCGTTATATCCCTCGACACATTATCCCTTCATATCAGAGTACAATATTTTTAATTATTTTGGCCGGATTATCGCCGACAACAGTATTATCCGGAACATCTTTGGTTCATATCATTTTCCACAGTAACTTCAATTCCGTATTTTCTCTCTCAACTGTGCTTTCAGAGGGACATGGATCAATTCCTTAATATCGCAAATATTGATAACCCGTTGATGGACGAATCCCGGGATGCCGATCCCGACCGCTTTGATTTGGTCATACCTCTCAATAAGCGTTCCGACCAAGTGATCAATAGCTGCCGCGTCGAGGACCCTCATCACCTCCATGTACCCGCCGTCTACACGCTCGCCAACGGAGTTGGCCACCGCATAAGTCAAGGAAAGCAGACCGTCTCCCGTTTTGGCATAGATACATGCAATATAGGAAAAATCGGCGTTGTAAACAAACCGCCTTGCCGGACGGCCGTCGCTTGATTGTTCCAGTTCAGTCTCGATAACCTCGCCGGTCTCAAGCAGTTCATTGAGAACATTTCCGCAGGTCGCGATGCTTAGGCCGGTTGCCTGTGAAATTATAGATTTCGTTCCCTGCTTCATCGCTTTCAAAGCTTGCTGGATAAGTTCCCGGTTGATCTCTTTAACCCGAATGGAATTATTGGCAATCTGATTGATTTCATTCACCTCCAGCGACTTTTGATAATAGTTATTAAAAGTATAATAATAATTGTGCAATATAAATTAATTCTGCGTGTTTGTCCAATTTATTTAAGTACGATAAAAAAGAGCCGACCAAATGGGTCAGCTCTTGAGTATCCGAAACTCTTCATATTAATCAGCCTTTATGATCTCAACCATTCGCTTCGCGCTCCACCACTGAGCTTTTAGGAACGTCGGCAGCCACTCCCTTTCTCGACCTGAGCAGAAAAGTTAACGGAATCGCAACAACGCCAATCAATGTAGCGGCCAGGAACACATCCTGAACGCCCATCGCCATGCCTTGAGCTTTTAGCAGAGAAGAGCCTGCCTTCCCTCCCCCGGCCAGCGCTTTTAGATGGGTCGCGGATCTCGCAGCCAGCAAGGAGCTGAAGATCGCAATGGCCAGCGCTCCGGTGGCTTGGCGCACCCAGTTCGTTACGGATGAAGCATGGCCGGTATATTCCTTGGAGATGGCGGACATCCCGGCATTGGTAACCGGCATAAAAGCAAGGGCAATGCCCACATAACGCAGCGTCATCCATGAGGCCACATAGACATGGGTAGCAGCCAGCGTAAGATGACTGAGCTCCCAAGTTGATATGACCAGCAGCAGGATACCGCTAAGAATGAGCCAGAACGGACCTATCTTGGAATACAGCTTGCCAACCACCGGTGATAGAAACGCCATCACGAGCGAGCCCGGAAGCAGCACCAGGGCGGTTAATAGCGGAGTAGACTGCTGAATATCCTGCAGAAAAATCGGAATTAAAAACGATCCGGAATATAATGAGATGGTAATCGTGCAGTTGATGATTAAGCTGTACGTAAAGCGCTTTTGCCGGAACACCTTCAGATTGAGCAGCGGCTCCTTCAGGGAGAGCTCTCTGCGGATGAAATAGGTCAAAATGGACGCCCCTGCCACCAGCAAGGATAACGTCCGCCACGAAGTCCAGCCCCAGGAATTCCCCTCACTGAAAGCCAGGATAATGAGCGCGCTGCTAAGAATAACGGTTATGAAGCCGGGTAAATCAAAGGTTTTGAGCTTGCTCGGCTGGCGGTGATAGGGCAGACATTTAAGCGCTACAATAATCGCAATGATTCCAACGGGCAGGTTGATGATAAACAGGGACTGCCAGCCAAAATACCCGGTCAGCCAGCCGCCAAGTGTAGGCCCGAATGCCGGGGCAAGCATGGCGGAAAGACTCCATAAGCTCATGGCGAAGGCCTGCCGTTCCTTTTCAATGAACTGATAGATCATCGTCATCGTCGTGGGAATGATTAGGCCGCCGAACACCCCCTGCAGGATGCGAAAGGCAATCAAAGAATGAATGCTCCAAGCGATCGTGGATAACCCGGAAAAGAGGGTAAACCCAGATAAAGCAAACACATACAGGTACTTATAGCTCCACTTATCGCCAAAATAGCCGACGACCGGAGCGACAACCCCGGTTGCCAGCAGATAGCCGGTAATCATCCATTGAACCGAACCGACCTCCGCATGAAAATCCTTCATGAACACCGGAAAAGCCACATTAATCGTTGTGGAACTCAGGATGGTCATGAAATTCCCGAAAAAAACCGCTAAAATAATGAGCCAGAAGGAAGAATTCCTGGCGGTTAGATTATTCAATGCTTTCTCTCCTCTAAAATATAGGTGTATGATACAATCAATTTAATATAGGTGTATGATACAACTATTATGCTGAAAATCAATATTACTTTTTTCACGTTACTTTCATCCAGGGTTATGTATTTTCACTTGTGGCTGGGTATTTTCACATATAATATGGAGAAGAGTATGAACTAAAGGACGGAAGAGCTATGGAAGATAAAAATTTGGATTTCATCAGCAATGAGATGATGACATTGATTCGCCGCGCCTCCCTGGACAAGAAGCATGGCGGGCTGGATCGTTCTAGCTATACCTTGCTGTGCCATTTGTCCAAACACGGCAACATTGGGGTTAAGGCTCTGGCGGAAGGACTCGGCCTGGACACCTCCACGATCAGCAGACAGACCAGTGTGCTTGAACAAAAAGGATACATAGAGCGAATACCTGATCCGCAGGATGGACGGTCGAGCTATTTTCAGATCACTGAGGCGGGCTCACGGAAGCTTGCCGAGGCGAGAAAAATCAGGTTGGACCGATACGAGCAAATATTTAAAGACTGGTCGCCCCAGGAATGCCGAACTTTCGGTGACATGCTGGCGAGACTTAACCGCACACTTGATGAATAGCGCCGATTTCTGCCGCCGTTTGCATCAGCTGCACTGCATCCATTAAACCGCCTGCTCCTCCAATTCGCTTGCCACTTCTTCCACATTTTGTATGTATTTTAGTCTGTCCCGGTTGAGAAGCGGGTAATCGTACAGAAGACCCTCGTAAACGATGTCGAATGCAGGATGGTGAAGAAAATCATTGGGCGTTACCAGTGTGGATGGCCGATCCCATAGGGAAAGTCCACTTTTACGCAGCACTTCGGATACAAACTGGGAGCAAAAGTAAGCATTTTTTGTCTCAATGTCAAGGTTCATCAGCACGCCTAATAATCCGATCAGATTGTAGCGATAGACATGCTTCTCCTTCTGAAAAGACCGGACGGTCCGAATAGCAGCGTCACGCTGCTGCTTCGAAATCCGCAAACGGAGCAGTGCGCAGCGAGTGCCGGGAAATTGACGGAAGGTTCCCTCATAAACATCTTCCTCGACAAACCCTCCAGCCCAAGGCTTCCTTGGGCATTTGCGGCCAAAACTGAATACATCATTCAGCTCCGCGTCGAGCGCCAGGAAGGCGTGGTTATATGGAGCGGCGGTGAAGCTTTTGATCAATGTTGTGAACAAAGTGCCCGTATCGGTCAACAACACATAGATGCTGCTCTCGGAATCATTGTCTCCATCTGTATTGTAGATCATTGTGTTCACCCCACTGCTAAAAAAATCTACCAAGTTGCTTAATATGGCAATACCTTTATCTACTAAAAACAGGATAGCAAATGACTAAATTCGCCGTAACTGTCCGGAGTTTAGTTTCGTTCTGGACTTTGGTCGCGGGACCTTCTTCGGCCAGCGGCTAGGAATACAACGGCTAAATGGTAAAGGATAAGAGAACCGCACTGCGGAAATGAACGAAAAAAGCGCCCGCACAGCGGACGCTCAAACGTTAGTTTGGTGTATTCAGGTTACTCCTCAAACCTCACAAATTCATCGGCATTAGCCCGGATATGGGCGGCGATTGTCTTCAAGCTTTCCTTTGAAACAAGCTGAAACCGCCGGTATAACCGCTCTACCTCGGCATTCAATTCCTTATCATGATCAAGGTCCGTAATTACGGCGTCCTTCCACTCCAAGCCGAGCCTGCGGTTTCGGGTCTCCAGAACCTCTTTCGTTTCTTCCAGCAGACGGGACATCTCCATATCGCCAAAAAAGCTTAATCCGTTCGTCACCCCGAACCACATGTCCGGATTCTGCAGCAGCTGGGAAATCCAGCCGTAATACTCCATCTCCGAATTCTTCGCGTGATCGTAAAAGACTCTGAACATGCACAGCGCCCGCTGTCCCTCGGAAAGACCCGAGATGACCCTGGCCTTCACCGCCATATCCTTGGCCCGGATTTGACTAAAGGTCGGCTCCATGCACGCCCTGCCTAGTCTTTCATCCTCCAACGACTCGAATTCACGCTTGCTCATTACCGCTAATGCCATAAAATCCCTCCTTTCCACATAATACCACAATCCTTACCTTCCACTGCGCCGTTCAATGCTCAATCACCAGCATACTCCACTGATACACGCTGGGCACGGTAACGGAAAGCACATATCCCCGATCACTTTCTTCAATGGAATATTCAAGCTCCTTCGGTCTGCCCATGTCGATATCGGGGCTCGCCGTAAATACGGACCGGACCGGACCGCTCAATTGAACGCGAACAGTTAGATTTTTCACCTCCGCCGGCCGGTTCTTTCCTTCGTTCCAATAATCCTCGGTGTTATTCGTCAGGTTGATGAACTGGATCAATTTCAACTGTTCATTCTCCCGGACCACGGTCCAGACTTTGCCGGGTTCGCCGTATGTGGAATAAGGTGCACCGTCGAATACGTATTCCAGATTGTCACCCTCCACATGCGTCATTGAGACATTGCGCAAAGACGGATCATACAGCAGATGAACGTAGCGGACCATAAAATCGTAATAATTCCGGATTTCGCACATGAAGGCATCGCCCGCTACGGAATAATCGACGTAATATCCTTGAGTCAGCACTCCGCCCTTCTCCCCCAGCAGCAGATGATATGCCCCGTGGGAGAAAATCACCGCCGACAGCAGCAGCGCGGCAGCGTGGGCTCTATCGATGGATTCCGCTGGCTCCAGCCGGAAAGGCTTCAAGTAGGCCGCAAGAATGACCGGCTTGCCATGGCCGAACTGCTGTGCCCAGGCAATAATCTGCTGAATATGATGGTATTTTTCATACGGATTCCATACCTCGATGTATACGGCATCCTGCGATGCCGCCGCGACCGTATCCACCGGCCAATTGCCCACATTGTTGAAGATCAGGCCGATGTCCTCTTTGGACTTGCTCAGTTCCTTGCGGGTGTTCTCGATCAGAACCGGGAATTGCTGCTCCAGCCGCTCCAGCTTTTTCACGCCGCCAAGTCTTGAAATGCCCGTCTTCGGATACCCGTACGTGTCCATATGGATGCCGTCGAAGCCGACCTGTTCAATCGCCTTTTTGTACTCCCCAATGATGTGACGATGCCAGGGCGACTCTTCGCTGATGTTCATTATCGTAAAAATATCGATGAAATCGATGACCTTTCCATTGCCGTAATACAGCGCCCAATCCGGATGCTTCCGGTAAAAATCCTGGCTGGCGGCGTAAACCGCTCCGTAGGCCATCGTCTTCATGCCATAGGAGCGGCAGAGCGCGATTTTCTCCTTCACAACTTGAAGGCTGAGCTCTCTCCCCATCAGATCGGTAAAAGTATCCTCCGGCGGAACGAGGTCGTCGTGGCGGTACATCCAATCGTAAAATTGCACCAGATTAATATGGAGCTTATTGAGGCTCTCCACATCCTTGGCATCCCCAAGCTCACGCGGATGAAAATCACTTAAAAACCCGTACCTCGGCGACTGCCGCCAGCTCGAAACGACATCAAAGGCGGTCGAGAAACGCACGGGCTCCGCCTCGTCCTGCTCAAGCAGCAAATCGACACCATATCCGCGAAAAGCTTCATCCGGCGGGCCAAAATCCAGAAGATGCGTTATAACGGCGCCCGGAGGAATGACGATATCATAGGCCTGGCTGTCCAACACGCGATTCACACATAGTATTTCCGCTGTTAGCCGAACCGTAACTTCGTGCTGGAGCGGATTATCCAGTTCAACCCTAATGCATACCGGTTCTCCGGTCAGATACTGGGCTTTATTAGGGTAAGCGTCTTTAATCGTTGGAAACATACGGTTCATCCTTTCACCGCTCCGGCGGTTATCCCTTTGACAAAATATTGTTGGAAGACCAAGAAAGCAAGGACAGCGGGCGCAAGCCCGATCACGGCCGCAGCTGCCATCAGATTCCACTGCGCGCCGTACTGCTGAAAGAACATGGAGACGGCCAGCGGAATCGTTCTCATATCTTGCCCCTGCAGGAAAAATACGGCCTGGCCGTAATTGTTCCAGATCGCCAGCCCCTGCAAAATGACGACCGCCGCCGTAACCGGACGCAGAAAATGAAACGTGACTCTCCAAAAGGCCGTAAACGGCGTGCACCCGTCGATAATCGCGGACTCCTCAATTTCCCGGGGGAGCACTTTAATGAAGCCGGTATACAGGAACACGGAAAAAGGAATGCCGTTCGACGCCATAAGCAAAATCATCGCCCAATGCGTATTGATGCCGCCAATCGATTTCATCAGCGTGTAAAGCGGCACGGTTATAATAATCGCCGGAATCATCATGCAGATCAGCAGCAGGTTGAACACCGATTGGTGAAATTTGTTGCTGTACCTGGCGATGGCGTAGCCCGCCGAACTTGCCGCGAGAATAATCAGAAAGGCACCTCCGACAGTGATAATCAGGGAGTTCAGCGTAGCGAGTCCCATTTTGGACGATTCCCACGCCTCCGAGAAGTTGGAGAAGTTGAAATCGGGCAGCAGCGACAGGCCGTTAAATAACGTGCGGGAGGGATTATTCAGCGCCAAATACAGCAGGATGTAAAAAGGGATCAAGGACAGCAGCGTCATGCCCGCTACCAAGGCGTATTTACCGATTGTTCGCGTATTTTTCATAGCGGCGGCCCTCACATTTCAAACTCTTTCTTATTGATATATCTCATAAAGAGAAAGACGGGAATGATGATCATGACGAACAGAATCATCGCTACCGCTGTCGAATAGCCGGTAAAGCTGCCGTACAGCATGCGAAGAATATAGATGCTCAGTGATTCCGTACTGTAGCCCGGCCCTCCGTCCGTCAGCGCGACGATGACCTCGAAGACGGACAGGGACCCGATAATGTTGGTGACGACATTGATTTTGATCGACTGAACGACCATTGGTATCGTAATATACCAGAGCGATTTCAAATACCCAGCGCCGTCGATTTCCCCGGCCTCGTACAGCTCTTTCGGAATGGACTGCAGCCCCGCCAGATAAATAATCATCGTCATCCCCACGAACTGCCACACATTGATGAACACGAGCACAATGAGCGCAGAGTTCGCGTTGCCCAGCCAGTCGCTTCCACCGGTGCCCAGATGCAGGCTCGCCAGCAAATGATAGAGAAAGCCCCGGTCCGGCTGCAGGATAAAATACCAGACATACCCCATAATCAGCGGGCTGATGACCGCCGGCAAATAGACGACCGCACGCACAAAGCCTTTTCCCTTAAACGGACGATCCAGAATCAGCGCGTACAAAAAGCCGAATACATTAAGCAGGGGAGCGCTTCCAATCGCAAAGAAGACGGTATTGTACACATCTTTCTTCGCCCGGGCATCATGAAAAAAATCCACAAAATTCTGCAATCCGATAAAACGCGGCGGGGCCATGCCGTTGGAATCTGTGAGGCTGATCCCGATACCCTGCGCCAGCGGATAAATGAAGAACAGTCCAAACAGCAGGATGGCCGGCAGTGCCATAAACAGATGCAAGTTATTCCATAGCTTACGCAGCAGATTCATCCGATTTCTCTCCAATCCATTGCCGGAACCCGGGCCGTATCATACGATTTCTTTCTTCCGGGTTCCGGTGTAATCATACGCTTTATCTGTGGGTTGCTTTCCAGGCTTTATCCCAGGCGTCTTTGTAAGCTTTGGCAAAATCAAGAGAATTGGCATACTGGCCCGCCAGCAGCTCCTGCACCATTCGGCCTGCATCGTCTCCCGAGAAGCCCGACGGTGAATCCGTGAAAGCGATGTTAACGCCGCTGCTCAGGGCCTGATTGGCCTGTTCTTTAAGCGGTCCCCAATCCGCGGTCACATCCGTAAACGCCGGAGGCGATTTCAGGAACTCGCTGTAGGTCTTCAGATTTTCCGGCTGCAGCAAGAATTCAAGGAACTTCTTCGCTTCTTCCGGATGCTTGGACTCGGCGGTAATGGCATATCTGGAATCGTCAGCGGAAAGGACGACCGGCTTCGTTCCATCCTGAATGGACGGGTAAGGGCTGAACCCGAGGTCACTCTGGAAGTCGGGGCTAATTTTGAGCAAATCTGCCACAACCCACATTCCTTGGCTGATCATCGCGGCTTTGCCTGTTGCGAACGCTTCTTTCTGATTGTCGTATGTCGCGGTCAAAGCGTCTTTGTTAATCAAGCCGGCAGCTTGCAGTTCCAGCAGACGTTTGGCGAAAGTGTCAATTGGCCCGTTTTCCTGATCGAACTTCAGTTTATCCGACTCATTGTTGATGAAGGCTTCGCGGGAGCTTTTTACGCCCAAATCCTGCTTGATAATGCCGTGAGCCAGGAACTCGATCAGATGTCCAAGCGTCCATGACTCCCTTCCGGCGATAAACAGCGGAGTCACATCCGGCTTCTTGTCCTTGATCGCCTGCAGATTCGCTTTAAATTCGTCCCAGGTCAATGCTTCTTTCAGGCCCAGCTCCTGGAATATTTTTTTGTTATAAAAAATGCCGGCCATCGTCACGTTCGTCGCCACCTGATACTGCTTGCCGCTCTTCACGTCCGTTGACAGCTCTTTGACCGCCGGCAGCACTCTCGGCCAGAACGGCTCATTTGAAAGATCCAGGTATTTGCCCTGATCGATATAATCCTGCTCTACCACGGTGGTAATGTCGGGAATGTCGCCGGAAGCGAATTTCACTTTAATCACATTGCTTGCGTCCTTCTGGTATTCCTGCTCCACTTCAATCCCCGGATTTTCCGAATTGAACTTCTGGATCAGGGTGTTCATTAAATCGACCGTCTCCACTTTTCCGGTAAAAAACTTCAGCTTCACGGTTTCTTTGGGGGCCGTTTCCTGAGCCGTGCCTGCGGCATTGCCGCTTGGGCTTGGCGAATCCTCGCTTTTTCCGCCGCAGCCTGCCAGTAAGCCGACCATCATCACGCCTGTGAGCAGCAAGCCCAGTTTCTTTTTTCTCATATTGACGCCTCCCTTTGTTGGCTGTTCCTCTGACCTGTGTTCCTTGTTACAGTCTCATCATAAGGGGGAATGCGCGAACGCAAAACACCGTATTTTTACACAAGGGTGCGGTTTTTGCAGATTCCCGAAAAACAAATTGAAGCGCATACAATAAATCGCTACACTGGTGTTGGGGGGAGTGAACATGCACAAATGGAAGCGCTACCGATATTGGAGCATCAAAAAAAAGCTGCTCTTTTTCTCCGTATTGTTCATTCTGGGTTCAGTCTTTCTTGCTTCCATTCTGTCCTATTCCAGATACACGATGGACTTTGAACAGCAGTCCTCCGAGCAGGTGCAGCAAATTATCGCCCAGGTCTCCTATAATATCGACACCTATCTGGATGATCTGTTCCGCCTTACCCTGTCGCCCTATATGAACGATGGCGTGATGCAGACCTTGGAGGAAGATGTGCAGAATTCCCAATTGGCCCAGTTGAAAAAGCGCCGCTTCATTGACAATTATCTCGAAGAGATGATGATTTATCCACGGAAAGATATCAATCGGGTCTTTATTTTGACGGATGAAATCTATACGGTCGGGCGCATGCCCATCAGCGTGGATTACGACAGCCGGTTTCAGGAATTCGATTGGTATAAGCAGGCGATGAATACGCAGGATTCCATTTTTGTGCCTACGCACACGCAGCAGATGGTGAAAAACGGCGGTCCTAAAGTTTTTTCCATCGTGAAGCAGCTCCGGAGCACTCGGGATACAGAGAAAATACTCGGGGCCATCAAGGTGGACGCCAACTATAACGGCATCGCCGTCATTTGCAGTAAAGTCGATATGGGCTCGGGCGGAGGCTTATTCATTCTGGATAATAACCGCAATGTGATTTACCGGAGTACGGACCGGTTAAACGCCGTATCCTTGTTCAATCAAGTCCAAGCAAGCGGCAAACCAACCATGACGATTAATCAGAGCGGCACCTCCTACCTGCTTAATTCAACGCTGCTCCCGCGCTCCAATTGGACGATTGTGGCTGTCAGCTCCATCAAGGAATTAAATCAAAAAGCGACGGAAACGAGAAATTTTGGCTTCTTCATCGCACTGGCCTGCTCGCTGCTCGCTTTTATCCTGATGTATTTCTTTGTCCGCCGTTTTTTGGCTCCACTGCTGCATATCGTGAAATTGATGAGAGAGGTGGAACAGGGGAATTTGCAGGTTTCTTTTCCCGCGCACCGGAATGATGAACTGGGGTATCTTGGCACCTCCTTTAACGGTCTGGTGTCCAGAGTACGTGAAATGCTGGAAGAAAATACCCAGCTGGTTAAGCAGGTATACGAGAAGGAGCTGCTCCAGAAGGAAGCCCAGGTACAGGCCCTATACAATCAGATTCGGCCCCACTTCCTGTTCAACACGCTGAATTTGATATCCATGCAGATGCAGACGGGCAAGCAGGACAAGGCCATCGACCATCTCCATAAATTAAGCAGCATGCTCCGCAGCATGACCCGGATGGATAAAGACATTCTCCTGCAAAAAGAGCTGGATTTGCTTGAAGCTTATTTAAGCATCCAGAGCAGCCGTTACGAAGGCAGGCTGGAGTACGAGCTGCAAGTTGATCCCGCTTTGCATGACATGCCCATCCCCGCCCTGCTGTTTCAGCCGATCGTCGAGAATGCGGTAATTCACGGCTGCGAAGCCAAGCGCGGACAGACCCGTATTGTTATATTCGGAGAAAAGACCGCGAGCGGCGAGGTTCTGTTCACGATCCGGGACAGCGGG
Organism: Paenibacillus durus ATCC 35681; assembly: GCF_000993825.1. Classification (NCBI taxonomy): domain Bacteria; kingdom Bacillati; phylum Bacillota; class Bacilli; order Caryophanales; family Paenibacillaceae; genus Paenibacillus; species Paenibacillus durus. Next base: position 1,701,433 of record NZ_CP011114.1, on the reverse strand, counting down.
CAAGGTATGAGCCCGGAAACGCTGCAGAAGCTTCGCGGCAAGCTGGAGCAGGTTCAGCCGGATCATCCGTCCGCTGGAGATCAGAACCTGGACAGCGCCTCTCGGACGGGAACCGGCATCGGCCTGGTTAATGTGAATAAACGAATTAAATTAAAATACGGTTCCGGGTATGGAATTAAAGTCGACAGTGTGCTGGGACAGGGAACGGCTGTATTTGTTCTTTTGCCGGAAACCGGATTGGGGAAGGAGTGATGAGAATGTATAAAGTGCTGCTTGTGGATGACGAACCGCTCGTACGCCAGTATTTGAGGATGCATATCGCCTCCAACCATCCGGATTGGGAGGTCGCGGGAGAAGCCATGGATGGTCAGGAAGCCTGGGAAATGCTGCAGGAGATGCGGGTCCATCTGGTCATTACCGACATTAAAATGCCTGTCGTTGACGGACTGGAGCTGTGCAGACGGCTGTCCCAATCGGAGAATCCGCCCATTATTCTGATTCTGTCCGGCTTTGATGAATTCTCGCTTGCCCGGGATGCGCTCCGCTTCGGGGTGCAGAATTATTTGCTGAAGCCCGTAGTCCATGATGAATTGGTAGAAGCTCTGGCAGAGGTTACCGCGCAGCTCGACCGTAAATTCCATGACGAGCTTGCCGCTCTGGCTATGAGAAAGGTCTCCAAGGAAAGCCAGGCGCAGGTCGTCAGGCAATTCCTGAAGGCCCTTGTAAGCGACGACAGCGTGGAGATCAAGGCCCTTTATCCCCTCGTCTTCCGCTTGAAAGTGCAGCTGATCGAAACCGAAGGTCTAATTATGGTGCTGGATCTGGATGAAGACCGGCTGGCCCAAAAAGGGATACCTTACGGCGACATTTCCGTCTTTCGCTTCATTCTCCATCAAATGACAGGCGAGCTGTCTGAAGCAAGCGGCTCCGGATTCGTCTTTCTGGACGAAGATCAGCATACCTGCGTGCTGGTGACGGGCGAAGACAAGAATCATATCGAGCATAAATGCCGTTCGCTTTATGAGAAAGTCTCTTCCGCCATGCTCGCCAATACCGGAATTACCGTCTCCGGCGCCCTCGGAACCTTTGAATCCGAGCTGTTTCATCTGCAATACTCCTATGCTAAAGCAGCCGAGACCCTTAACCATCGCCTGTTCCTGGAAGAACCTTTCCTGTTCAATGAACAGCATGAGAGCAGGCAGCTTCAGCGTCTTGCCATTCTGGAGCAAACGTTAACCTCTGTGCAATTGGCTATCCCGGATCGGAATGAAGCTGTTTTTTTAATGGCGGTGAAGCGTTTTTTTGAAAGTCTGCCGCATATTAGCTCCGTTCATGTCATGAAGTTCGGGTTTCATCTGCTAAGGCAGCTTGCGAACGGGCCTTTGGAACGCCAGAGCGGATTCGTGGAAAGCGCCTATCATCATCTCCAGCAGATGCATCGGAATCCGTCCGAGCTGTCCATCCAAGCGGTACTCGGATTGTTTCAGGAAATCTTTCATTGCCTGACCAAAGGCGGCCCGGAAGAGCCTGTCCACGAAAATGAACAGGACATTGTCAGCCGGGTCAGAGCTTATATCTACTCCCATTATGCGGAACCGTTAAGCCTTGCCCTGCTCGCCGAAAAGATGGGAATCTCGCCGGGCTATTTAAGCAGCATCTTCCACAAAACGATGCAGGAATCGTATATCAAATTTCTGACCCGGGTCCGGATGGAGCAGGCCGCAAAGCTGCTGAAGGCAAATCCTCCCGTGAAAGTATACGATGTCTCGGAGAAGGTCGGTTACGTCAGCGTAAAGCATTTTTCGCATGTATTTAAACAATTTCATCATATGCCCCCGGGCGAATATCAGGAGAAGCACTTGAGCGGTGCGGAATGGCCGTCACTTTAATCAGGCGCTCTCTTCGCGAACGCTCAGGCCAAAATGCTGCCCAGCCGAAATGTTCGCGGACTTCCTTTTTTATACAGTCTTCTATACAGTCTTCGAATTCCTCTTCATCTTCTGGGCTATCCACTGTGTGCCAATCCCCATAGACACCAAGACGACAAGGCACATAACAATCCAGCCTATTAAAGGGATATTCGCGAACGCGGCTATGATCGACGCGCCGATCAGCACTTTCACCCAATCTGAGCTTGGGGTCGGTCCATGAAACCATTCGCCAATGCGAGAACTCATCACCGTGATGCCCGCAGCAACGACGACGAGCACAGCTAACAGAATAAGGATTAAGATCGGAATGCCGACAACCGTGACAAGCAGCAACGCGCTTAGCGCCGTGATCATCAATCCGCTTAGGAAACCAATGTAAAGTAATCGTCCGATGGATTCACGCTGGTACCGGTCAGTGAAGGCGGCTATTTTCGTCCTTCCAATGATTCTAATGAGGACAGGCACAAGAATCATCAGCAGACTGCCCGCGAGCTGCAGCACCCACAACCCCAGGACAAGTCCGCCGCCAATCAGCAGGCTATTTTGCGTTGCGTTATCCAGTGAAATAGTGTATACATCGTCACCCAATACAGCTTTCGGGTCCTGCTTTACCTGTCCCCCGACCACAACGACAACGCCTTCTACATGGGCGGTGCTGCCAAGGCGAAGGCTACCATTAATAACGACAACCACACCGTTTACTTGGCCAAACACATCCGCATCGCCCCCGACAACATATACGTCGTCGACGGTCTGCCCTGCGGGCACGGTTGTATTCTGACGCTCGAAGATACTCTGCGCCGATGCCAAGCCAGGGATGAGGGACATCAGGAGTATGAAACAGCTTAATGTGTAAAATATCTTTCTCAATCCATTTTTCATCCCTTTCAATTGGCTGTCGTTTGCAGCAGTCTCCTGAGCGAGTACACGGATGCCGCAAGGATAACTAATGAGAGCACAACCGTTAGCCCGGTTAACACGGGCACACTGAGGATGAAATGCGACGCCGCATAGACCATAGCTGCCGTAAGTTTCAATAATCCATGAATCAGCTTCACTAATACTGACCCGCTCAGGAACCAAAAGACGCCAAATGTCAACACCATCATAAGAAAACCAAATGCCCAGCCCTTTTCAGCAGCTGCCGGGATTTTTTCTTCTGCAATGGACTGGAGAACCCGAACCTCTAAATGAGCCGGCGCTTGCATCCGATGGAATGTCTGCGCAAGGTCGCTTTGCATGACTAATAGGTCTTCCAGAAGCGCCTGACAGGACTCGCATTCCTCAATATGGTCTTCCACACGCTGCCTTTCGTCAGCATTCAACTCGCCATCGAGATAAGCCGACAATTGATCCTCCAGATGTTCAATCATCCCCGGTCCTCCTTTCCTAATTCTTTGCGCAGCGCCATTCGGGCGGCAAACAGCCGGGATTTCACCGTCCCCAGGGGGACTTCAAGGATATCCGCAATTTCTTCATATCGATACCCCTGCACTTCATGCAGCAGCAGGATTTCCCGATGATCGACAGTAAGCCTGGCCATAGCTTCCTCAATAGACAGCTTCTCCAGAGGGTCGGGCAAATGCTGATCCGCTATCGTCTCATCGGGCTCATCACGGAGCCGTTGTTCTTTTGCGCGTTTTTTCAATCGATCCTTGCACAGGTTAGAGACAATTCGGATGATCCACGATGAGAACGCGTATGCGTTGTCCAAGCCGGATAATGAATAATACACTTTAATGAACGCCTCCTGAGAGACGTCTTCCGCATCCATCCGGTCCCCCAGCATACCGGCAGCATATCGATATACATGGCCTTTATACCGTTTGACAAGCTGCGCAAATGCTTCTTTATCACCACGCCTAGCCCGATGAATGATCTGATTTAGTTCCTCGTCCACCACTCGCACCCTCAACTCCTACCAGAACGGAAGCTTGCACACCATCATGCCTGTTGTGTCATCACATCACATTATATAACAAGATGCCCAATACCCCATATCGCACCGGTAACAGCCTCAATCAGGCAGCAATGGCTTCGTTATTCCGCAGCAGCCTTAAGACCTCAAGCAGAATGATGTTTAAGCTGATCCATACCCCGCCGAAGACATATCCTGCCGCGACATCGCTTGGAAATTGCACGTTAAAATAAATGCGGCTGACCCCCACAAGCAGGCACAATAGAATAACAGTTAAAGTTACCGAAATGCGGATCAAGCTCTCACTATAATGCCGAAGCAGTAAAAATGCGGAGAACCCGCATACGGTTAAAGAAGTAAGGGTTTCTTCACTAGGAAAGGTATTAAATACTTGAACCCCGGCCGCAACAGGCCCAGGACGATGAAACAGCATGCGCAGCCCTGAATCAAGCAGTTCCCCTCCAAGCACTACCCAGAGCAAAAAGGAAAGCTCCAGCAGCCGGTCACGGCCCCTGAGAACGACCCAAAGAGCGGTTAACACGATAAGAGGCCCGTAAAGATATAAGGAGCCTAACTTCGCAAAGCCGTTCATTGCATCCTGCCATTCGGGTCCAAATACGGTGTGAACGACGTACGAGGCAACCTCGTCGAATTGACTAAATTCCTGCGCCAAAAAATCCTGAATCAGCCCCAGCATCAGAGAGACGAATACGACTAATGCCGCAAATGAAGCCAGCACCAGAAATCTCACTTTGCCGAATGAGTTGAAATGGCGTACCCCTTGGTTCAACAGGGCCATAAGCGATGCAAGAACACGCCGTTTGTGCTTCCGGTAGAAATAGACCAGCAGGGACAACACAGCCGAGGCAATCCCAAAAATGATCATATAGCGGTTCACCGTTCGATGATAGGCTTCCCATTTCGGCCCCAGCACTCTGCCGAGTGAAATGAATAAGCTGACCCAAAAAATCGCACCGGAATAGGCGTAGACGGCATAGCGGCGGAAGGGCATACGGGTTACCCCGCAGAAGTATCCTGTGATATGCCTGACACCGGGTATGAAAAAAGCGATGAACAGCAGCTTATCACCATATTTCTCAAACCATAAGGATATGCGGTTCAGCTTCTCTTCACCCAGATGAATACGATGCCCATATTTGACGACGAACGGTTTGCCCAGCCGGTAACCGATCCAGTAGGAGAGCGTAACGCCGGCTGTGGCGCCGGCGCTCGCTGATAGAATACTGAGCAGCCAACTCAGTTTTCCTTCATAAACGAATAAGCCTGTATAACTCATCAGCATCTCACCAGGAAGGGGTAAGGCGAGCATTTCAAAGAATAAGGCCAATAGAATCAGTCCGTATCCGTAATGTTCAAGCCATGCTGTCAACGTGTTCAACGAAAACCCTCCTCTTCCTTTAATTTATACATATCGTGGTATTACACCTCTGTAGCGCTGTTCGTTAGGCCAGTGTTTCGCATCGCCTTCCCCTGCATCCATTCGTAAATAATCGGAATCATCACAAAGCTGTTCAGTGTGGAGGTGATCATCCCGCCAATCACTACGATCCCAAGCACTTGTGAAATGACGGTATCGGCGCTATGGGATAAGGCAAGAGGAATCAGGGTAAACACCGTCGTGCCTGCGGTCATGAAAATAGGCCGAACCCGCGAGAGACTGCCTTGTACCACGGCTCCCCGAAGACTTAATCCCTCTTTGCGGTTACGTTCGATTTTATCAATCAAGACGATCCCGTTTGTAACCACGATGCCTGTAAGCATCAACACCCCGATGAATGCGGCGAGATTCCATTGGCCATGGATCGCGTATAAGGCGAGCACAACACCGGATAAGGCAAGGGGGATGCTGATCAATACAGCAAACGGCGCTTTCCACCCTTTGAATACGAAGCTTGTAATGAGCAGGACGAGCAATATGGATACGACGACCGCAATCGTTATCTCAATAATCATCTGTGTAACCTGCTCTGTAATGCCGCCCAGCGAATACGTCACTCCGGCTGGAAGCTGCATGTCTTTCAAGGTCTGATCTACGGCGCTTGACACCTTGCTTAGATCGCTGGAGGTGATTTGCGCAGTTACGACAGAGAATGGCTGACCGTCACGCTCTTGAATGGAAGACACGGCAGCACTTTTATGAATCGATGCCAATTGGTCCAGACGATAGGACTGACCCCCGTTGCCGGTGATGGTCTGGGCTGCAAGCGAGGCCAGCACTTGTTCCGGTGAATAAACAGGCAGCGCCTTATCGTTTACCGCACCTGCCCTGACAGAATCGACATACACGTCGACCGGAATCGTACCGGACCCTGTGGATGTTGAAATGTCAAAATCTTTTCCTTTTGCCATGTAACGGGCTAACAGCTTATTGATATCGTCCGGCTTGATTCCAGCCTTGGCAACCTTTTCCTTGTCAATGGCTATAGCGTACTTGGGAATTCCGTTCGTCAGATCTGTCTTCCCTGCCACGCTTAGACCTTCAATATGAGCCAGTTTCGTGCGTACAAGCTGGGCTGCATTCTCCAATGTTTGCTGATCCGCGCCGGTTAGCATAATTTTAATCGTTGAATCATCGCCTGCGATGTTTTGATTGGTTACCGTAATGGCAGCGCGGTTTGAAACTTTGTCCAAATCAGACTGTAACGCCGGTATGAATGATTGAACTTCTTTTGGATTGTTTAATTGGATGGACAGGTTGGCCACGTTCGGCTGCTGAATGAACCCTCCGCCCTGGTCGAATACATCGTCTGCCTGCGGCGTAAACGAAGATCCGAAGGTCGCTGAATATGCAGCAATTTTGGTGTTGCTATGCAGAACGTCTTCCACTTTCCTTACTTCCTTGTCCACTTCAGACAGCGGCGTTCCCTTCGGAAGCTCAACTTTTACAGCTACCTGGCCGCTCGCCGCGCTGGGCAGCAGGCTAAATGGAAGCTGTGATGCGAACAGCGCGGCGGCAGCAAATAGGATTAGCGAGATGGTAGCCACGGTCTTCTTATGCTTCAGCGCCGACTGAAGAAGAGGCTTCATTAAAGGCTCGAGCGTTACCGCTTCAGCCTTAGGCTCTCTCCAGCCCATAAATGCAAATGCCGGAATCACCAGCATAGCGACGAAGAACGATACCAGAAGCGCGATGACAACCGACCAGGCAAACCCGGCATACGACGCGCCAATAATGCCGCCAACTAGAGCAATCGGAACATAGACGGCGACTGTAGTCGCGGTGGAAGCGAAAATGGCCGGCAGCATCTCTACGACCGCGGAAGCCAACACATTCAGGACCGGCATGCCTTTACTTTCCTGAACCCGCCGATACATGTTGTCCAGGATTACGATCGCGTCATCCACAATGCGGCCCATAGCCACGATTAATCCGGAAACGGTCAAAATATTTAACGTAACGCCTATTGATTTCAGAATAGCTGTTGTTGCCAGCAGGGAAATGGGAAGCGTTACGGCGATCAAGAGTGTTGAACGCACATTTCTGAAAAAGAACAGAACGCAGAGCATGGAGAACACACAGCCCAGTAAACCCTCGCGAACAAGCCCCTTCAGAGAACTGTTCAGATCATGCGCGCGGTCGGTCAGCAGAGTCATAGACAGGTTGCCGCTGCGAAGCGCAGCGATGCCGGAGACGCGTTCTTTTACATGCTGCGCGACATCCGTAATGTTTGCCGTAGGCGTCTTGATGACGTTAATTATAACACTTGCTCGGCCATTGGTTCTGGAGACCGTCTTCACATCGGTCAGAGATTGAGATACCGACGCAACGGCCGATAAGGGCACACTATGACCGTCTTTGTTCTTGATGACCAGATTGTTCAGCTGCTGCCCGGTGAGGTCCCAGCCCTCCACTCTGATGGGAAACGAGGCTTTAACATTCGCAATATTTCCCTGCAGGCTGGGCACATCCGCCGTGATGGATTTATTAAAATCGTCCACCGTCAGGCCGTTAGCCGCCAGATCTTTCATGCGCAGGACAACGACGTATCCCCTGTTGGCTCCGCCAACGGTTTGGACATCCGCCACACCGGGGACGGATTTTAGCTGCTTGACGATGCCTGTTTGCAGGGTAGATTGCAGGGTTAGATCATCCACCTGGTTATTTTTTGCAGTCAGACTGTAACTCAGAATAGGAAACGTGCTCGATGTTAATCTTGTTACGGCAGGCTTGTTAACCCCATCCGGCAATGCCGCATCGTTTAACGCTTGTTTAACTAGGTTCTCCGCTTTTACCATATCGTAATCCATCGGGTAATAGAGATTCATCAGCAGTCCGCCATCGTACGAGGTCGTCTCAAGGCTGGTTAACCCGCCGGTCTTATGGATCGCTTCCTCCAAGGGCGTTGTGATGTCCCGTTTCATTTGATCCGCTTGGTAGGACGATGCGCGCAGGGACACCATTAAAGTAGTGTTATTGATGCCTGGAAGGTAGTCCCTCTGCATTTGGAAGGCCGAAACCGCTCCCCACGCCAATAGCAGTACGACACACACTAGAATAATCGTCGCCCGCTGCATTACCGATTCAATCATTCGCTTCATTTCGAAGTCTCCTCTCAAGTCTATAAAGGGAAAGACTTCATACATCGCCTATTTGTTCATCCCCGGATATTTATTTTTTTATTAGATATTCTTCCATCCAAAAAATCCCGCTTGCATAACGAACTAGTGTTCGGTATATAATAGAAAATACGAATATGCGTTCTCCTTATGGTGGTGTAATTATGGATATGAATTCAAGAATTGAAACAGAAGAGGATTTTCAAATTATCAAGGAGTACACGTTACTGCCGATTTTGCTGGATATGCTGGCAAGAGACATGAATGAGCTGAAGAAGTACAAGGACAAAATCATTTATAATCATGTCCTTATGTATCTGAAAGAAATTGAACATGCGGTTTATCCCGAGCTGCAGAATGCCAAGAGAAAGATGAGAACACGGGATATCCGGATTTTGAATACAGAAATGAATACACAGGGTATCCATGTCGAGTATAAAGTTCGCGGGTATATCCACCATTTCACGATGCTGCGTAGTCTGGTTAAGGCAGAACTGATGACCATGCTGATGAATATGCGGAGGCGGTTAGGTTGAGCGAGAAACATGAACGGATTATATTTCTGGCAGATTGCCAAAGCTTCTATGCAAGTGTTGAAAAAGCCGATCACCCGGAATGTAAAGATAAGCCCGTTGCTGTAGCAGGCGATCCTGCCCGCAGATCCGGCATCATTTTAGCGGCCTGTCCGATTGCGAAAGGATATGGAGTCACTACCGCAGAGCGTCTCGGAGAGGCTTTACATAAATGTCCCGATCTCGTTGTCATCCGTCCCCGGATGCAGCATTACATTGATATCTCCCTGATGATAACGAAGATTTATGAGGAGTTTACGGACCTTGTTGAAATATTTAGTATTGATGAGCAGTTTTTGGACATCACGGCAAGCCTGCCTATCTTCGGTGATCCTCTAACGATTGCCAAATCCATTCAGCAAAAGGTTCTGAGTCAGACCGGAGTGCGAGTAAGGATCGGCATAAGCTCCAATAAAGTGCTTGCTAAAATCGCAACGGATATTTGGGCGAAAAAGAATGAAAGTGGCATCTTTACTTTACCTGAGTCCGAAATCGAAACCCTGCTGTGGCCGCAGCCGGTCCATAAAATGTTCGGCGTCGGTTCGCGTATGACCGCACATTTTACCCGTCTTGGAATGGGTACAATCGGAGATATCGCCAGAACGCCCCTACCCCTTCTAAAAGATAAATTTCGCGCCCGCTTTGGCAAGCAATCGGATATTCATGCAGAGGTGATGTGGCGGACGGCGAACGGTCTGGATGATAGTCCGGTGAAACCCGGAACATTTGTTGCACCGCCTAAATCAGTCGGCCATATGATGACTCTACCCAGAGATTATGCCGAGTCGCGGGAAGTCGATACGGTGTTGCTTGAGCTCACAGAGGAAGTATGCCGCGACTGCCGCCGCAAAGGATATATGGGCTCTGTCGTAAGCGTCAGCTGCATGTGCAGCCCCTATGAATCACCGACCGGATTTTCGCGCCAAATGAAGATGCAGGATCCTACGAACCACACGAATACCGTAATTAAAGCCGTAAGAATGCTGTTTTATAAATACTGGGATAAAATGCCCGTCCGCCGTGTCGGCGTGACCTTAAGCCAGCTCGTGGACGATCAGACTTACCAGCTCACTCTCTTTGAGGATCAGGTAAAGCACAGAGCCTTGGATGAAGCTACGGACAGCATAAAAAATCGATACGGCAGCGACGCGATTATACGAGCCTCATCCCTTACCGATGCTGGGCAAGCAAAGGACAGGTCGCAAAAAATCGGCGGGCACTATAAATAGCGGATTCATATTTTGGCGCTTGATCTTTTGGCCCGATGCAGGCACAATCAAATATATAACATTCAAGGGGAGGATTACGAAGGTTTGAACAATGCCGAATCGGGGACAACCTATGAAATTATAGATTTATGCCTGCTGGCCGGAAAAATCATGCTCCAAAACGGCGCGGAGACTTACCGCGTGGAGGATACGATGACGCGCATGGCCGCTGCTCTCGGATTCCCGGGGGCGCACAGCTACGTAACGCCGACCGTCATCATGTTTACGACCAGCCGGACGGAACAGCCCAAGCTGTTCCGCATCGAGGAGCGTACGACCGATCTGCAAAAGGTTGCGGAGGTCAACGACATTTCGCGCTGCCTCAGCCAGCGGCAGATCACGTCGGCGCAGGCGCGCGAGCGGCTGGCCTTGGTGGATGACGCGGCGCATGCCTATCCGGCCTGGCTCCAGATTATGGCGGCGGCCCTGGCGGGCGGCTGCTTCACCATCATATTCAAGGGGAGCTTCTGGGACGCCCTGCCCGCGCTGTTCGTGTCGGGACTCGGCTACGCCTCGGCGGTTTATTTTCAAAGGCTGGTCCAGGTTAAATTTTTTGCCGAGCTCACTGCGTCTGCTCTGATTGGACTGCTGTCCTTCCTGTTCGTTCAAGCCGGCATCGGCGCGGAGACGGATAAGATTATCATCGGCTCCGTCATGCCGCTCGTTCCGGGACTGCTGATTACGAACGCCGTCAGAGACCTGATGGCCGGCCATCTTATATCGGGACTGTCCAAGGGAGCCGAGGCGTTCCTGACTGCTTTTGCCATCGGAACCGGGATCGGACTTGTGCTGTCCTTCGTTTCATAGCCCTGCTTAAGAGGAGAACTATCATGATTTTACAGCTTATTGCGAGCTTTATCGCCTCCGCCATGTTCTGCATCCTGTTTAATACACCCAGACGTACGCTGCTTCAATGCGGAATCGCCGGAATGCTGGGCTGGATGGTATACCTGCTGCTCGATCCCCATTGGAAATCCGTTGTGGCCACCTTCTTTGCCACGGTCGTCGTTGGGGTAGTCAGCCAAATTTTTGCCAGATCGTTCAAAATGCCGGTCATCATCTTCAGCGTAGGCGGCATTATTCCGCTTGTTCCAGGCGGCCTCGCCTATGATGCCATGCGCAGATTCGTCGAGGACGATTACACGACCGCGCTGCAGACTGCCGTTCAGGCTCTCCTGCTCTCGGGGGCCATCGCCACCGGACTTGTCCTCAGCGAGGTGCTGGGGCAGATGTTCCGCCGCAGCAAGAGCTAAAGCTCTTCGCGGAAAGCCAAGCGCCGGGCGGAGCAGCCGGTGCTGATGACGACCGCTCTGAAAACAACAAGGCCGTCCTGCCTTGGATTCTGACCCAGGGCGGGACGGCCTTGCTCGCATTTAAGTTAGAGCGGCGGGATGATTTCGGATCCAGGCTAATGCGAGCGTACCTTCGCCCGCGTGGAGTCCGGCTACCGGGATAAAAGGCATGATTTCGGTGCGCAGCGCAGGCGCCATATCTTTGATTTCCTCATCCAGTTTGCGCGCCTCCTCCACATTGTTGGCATGCATGATGCATACGTCCTTGATGAGCTCCACATCTTTTTTCAGAATCTCCAGCAGCTTCTGCTTCGTCTTCTTGAACGTACGGATCTTCTCCGCCACGAACACTTTGCCTCCGTCGAAACGAAGAAGCAGATGAATGCGCAGCAGTTGGCTGAGCACAAGCTGAGAGCCCGATACCCGCCCGCTGCGGTGAAGCTGGGTCAAGCTGGTCGGCAGCATATAAAAGGACATATTGTTAATCATCTGTTCGATTCTTTCCTTGATTTCCTTCACCGTACAGCCCATCTGCTGCCAGTGAACGCCGCTCATAATCATTTCGCGCAGAGGATAGGCCCCAACCTTAGAATCGATACCCGTAACCGGAGTGTCGGCAATTTCAGCCGCCTGCAAGGACGTATTGAAAGTGCCGCTCAGCTCAGAGGAACAGTGGACCGCGATAATATGATCATATTTTTCCTTCAGAGATTCGTACAGTTCGATAAATTCGCCGATCGGCGGCTGAGAGCTGCCGACTCGTTCGAGCTGCCGCATCTTTTCATAGAACTGCTCCGCCGTTATCTCAATATTTTCTTTATAGCACTCGTTGCCCGCAATGAGCCGCAGAGGGATAATATACACATGGTTATCTCTTGCAAAATCGGGATTGAGCGTACTGGTGCTGTCCGTTACCCAAGCGATTGATTTCATCGTGAATTCCTTCTCTCATTCATGGAGTTGTAAATGATACTGCCGGAGAGGCAGGGCAACAAAAGTCTTGCACCAATGACGCACCTCGCCCTATACATAGTAACTAAACGGTTTATGCGGTGATGCCTTCGACTCTTTTTTGATAAACGACGATGTCCAGCCAGCGTCCGAATTTACGGCCAATTTCCTTATAGTAGGCGCTCTGCTCATAACCGCAGCTCTCGAAAAAGGAACGGCTGGGGTTATTCTCCGAGCATACCGTAGCTACCAGCGTATGGAAACCGTGTTCGGCGGCCATCCGCTCGATAAAGGCCAATGCTGGCCTTCCCACTCTTTTGCCCGTACATTCCGGCTTCAGGTATACGCTGATTTCACCGGTCACGTCATAAGCCTGCTTGTTCTTGTGCCTCGTAATCAATACATATCCCTGCATTTCCCCTCCCAGCATGATCGCGTAGGATTTAAACCGGGGATCGCCGGTCAGCATGTTCCGTTTCATATCCTGTACCGTCAGCCGGTCGGTGTGAAACGACACGGTTGTATTCAGCACATAGTAGTTATAAATCTCCGTCGCTTCGGCCAGATGCTCTTCTCCGATCTCGACGAAAGACAGCTCTTCGCGGTTCATCTCTAATCCTCCCAAATCGACATTTCCAGCTCATCCACGAACCAGCGCAATTGAGCGGTCGCTCTGCGGCGCAAAGTTCCGTCCTCATACATCCGCTGCACCGCGTCGCGCTGCTCCTGGATCGCTTCCAGCTTCCATTCGAGCTGCCGGCCCTCCTGCTCCGCCACATTCACGGCGGCCGGACCGTTCTCCAGGCGGTCAAGCATCAAGCCGTAGCGGGCAGCCACGCGTTCGTAACCGTCCCGGTTATCATCGTCCATCCCCTTCTGGATGGCGTCGATTGCGGCGCGGCACATCCCGATCCGGGCATCCCGAACGCATCCGTCCGGAAGAACGCCGGAACCTCCGGCTCCTTGTGGAAGCTTCGAGAATATGCCGGAGAACAGCCGGCCCAGCTTGCCAAGCGATAGTTTGAGCTGTGAATCCAGTCCTTTGGACAGGAATGCTTCCTTATGATCAAGAAGCTCCATCATCACCTGTCCCGCCTCAGAAGGAATGGACCCGCCTGCGATAAGCCCGTTCAGCTCCCTCCGCTCGGCCTGCAGTCCGGTCAACCGCGCTTTCAGCGCGCACCGCTTGCCGTATTCCTCCTCCGGATTGTTAATAACCCGGTTATCCTGTAATTCCGGCAGCGCCGGCAGCGTATCCGGGAGTCCTGGCGCAGCCGAAATGACAGCGGCTCGGCTGTCCTCTGCTATCGCCCCGCGGAGTATCGCCATGCTGGCCTCCATAATTCTTGATCTTGCCGCTTGCTCTGATTCTTCCCGGCTGTCTTCCTCTCTCCGGGCGATGAGCGGAAGCAGAACGCTTGCAACCACCAGGGAAGTCAGAATGACGCCAGCAGCCAGAAAAATAATCAGATCGCGCTGCGGAAACGGCGAGCCGTCATCCAGCACCAGCGGAATGGAGAAAGCACCGGCCAGGGTAACCGCTCCGCGTACGCCCGAAACCGAGGTAAGCACCCGCGACCTCATCGACGGCTTGCTTCCGTTCTTAAACTGCCAGCCCCCTATACAGATCAAGTACACCCAGAGGAAGCGCAGTACAATCAGCAGAGCCGTGATCGCCAGTACGTATAGGACCACCGTCAGGTTATCGACAGCCGTATCCCGGTATATTACCGACACCACATCCGGAATCGAAATACCGAGAATGAGGAATACCATGCCGTTCAGAATGAACAACAGCACCGACCATATGCTTGCCGATACGAGCTGGAGCTTGTACTGGGGGGAATCGGTCCGGTCTTTTTCAATCGCCTGAACGACGCCGCCAGCCACCACGGCCAGGATGCCCGACACTCCTAACTCTTCACTGACCAGGTAGATCAGGAACGGGGTCAGAATCTGCAGCAGAACATGAACCGTGACATCCTCCATCCCCAGCCGCCGGATAAACACGCTTAAGCGAATCAGCAGAAAGGACAGCGCGGCTCCGGCAAGCAGACCGCCGGCGGCGATAAGAATAAAGCTGCCGATCGCTTGCGGCAGAGAGAACACGCCGGTGACTGCCGCCGCGACCGCAAACTTAAATGCAACGAGGCCGGAAGCGTCATTCATCAGCGACTCGCCTTCCAGCACGCGGTGGATGCTCTTCGGCAGATGGACCCGCCCAGCCAGGGCGCTTACAGCGACCGCATCCGTCGGCGACAATATCGCTGCGAGTGCGAACGCCGCCGCAACCGGTATCGACGGAATCATCCAGTGGATGGCATAACCCGCCACCAGTACGGTTGCAAATACCAGTCCAAGCGCCAGCAGCAGAATCGGAGCCCGCAGATTCCAAAGCTCGGCCCGCGGGGTTCGTCTTCCGTCATTAAACAGAAGCGGAGCGATGAACAAGACAAAGAACAGCTCCGGTTCCAGCGTCAAGTGAATGCCCCAAGAAAAGGCGGCGGCAATAACCCCGAAGCCGATCTGGATAAGCGGTACGGGTACGAAGGGAATGAACCGGTTAACAATTTTGGATAGGCCGATAAGACCGAGAAGGACAAGCACTGCAGTAAATGTCTCCAAAGAACCAGCCCCCCCATATATTTTTTACATCACTATATCGTAATGGTAAATCTTCATACAGAAGCAGAAAAAAGCGGATAAAGTCCGTTAATGCAGACCAAAGGGCAATAAATTATGAATTACAGCGACATGCAGCTACACACGCACTATATCACCACTTGACAAAAATATTTATTTATGATATAATAGATTATTTTATCGTTGATTAATATCATTTCTTCGACTAAGATAGTCACTGCAATGATTATCCGTCTAGGAGGAGTACAATGCAAATCGCCCAAGGAATTGAGATGCTGGAGATTACAGCCGAAGTGATGGGAAGAACGGATACCCTGTATCCTGTCCTGTTGTGGGATGAAGATCATGCGGTGTTGGTTGACACGGGATACCCCGGGCTGCTCGGTAAGTTTAAGGAAGCTTTCGCCCATGCGGGCGTGGCTTGGTCCAAACTTGACACCGTAATGATTACACACCAGGATATTGACCATATTGGCGGGCTTCCCGCAATCCTCGGCGAGTCGCAAGGGACGATTAAGGTGCTGGCGCATCCCATCGAACAGCCTTATATCGAAGGGGAACGGATGCTGCTTAAGCACACGCCGGAAGCGATTGCCGCAGCTGAAGCTATGCTCCCGCCTCATGTACCGGAGGAATGGCGGCGGGCCTTTCTGCACGTTCTCGCCCATCCCCCCAAAGCAAAAGTGGACGCCTTGGTCGAAGACGGCCAGGAGCTGCCGGTCGCAGGCGGCGTAATGGTCATCGAGACCCCCGGCCATAGCCCGGGGCATATCTGCTTGTATCATCCGGCCAGCCGCACCCTCATCGCCGGAGACAGCCTGATGGTGAAAGACGGCGAACTGCATGGTCCCGATCCCCGGGTAACGCCGGATATGGACACCGCGCTGTCAAGCCTGCGGAGGCTTGCCCGCTATACAATCGAGACGGTCATCTGCTACCACGGCGGGCTGTACCGAGGGGATGCAGGTCGGCGCATCGCCGAACTGGCGGAAGGGGTTTAGTAAAGGTTCGCTGTTGCCTCGCGATATCCATGATACCTGCCATGCTTGTCCGTATCAGACTCCCGCCAAGCAGTCCGGGCTGCGGCGATTTGGAGACAGACCGCCTGCCGTCAGACCGGGATTTGTGAGGCAATCTGCGCCAGCGTCACCTTGCCGAGAACGTCCTCCATCGCCTGCTGGGCGAGCGAAAACACCGGAATGATCGCCCCCGCGATATTCCGGCCGACGGGGCAGTCGGGACTCGGGTGGTCGTGAACGGCGAACAGGGAATCCTGTCCGACGGCGTCGACCGCCAAATAAATATCGAGCAGCGTAATCTCTTCGGCGGCTCGGGCCAGCTTGGCGCCCGCGACCCCCGGCCGAACATCGATGAGACCCGCTTTGCCAAGCATGCTTGTAATCCGGCGGATCACTACCGGGTTCGTACCCACGCTTCCGGCGATCCATTCGGAGGTGTTCTTGCTCTCTTTATCGATCTCAAGCAGGGCCAGGATATGGATGGCAACCGCAAATCGCGTGCTAATGTTCATATGATGTCTCTCCTTTGCCGCCCAGTATGAAGAGGCAATTAGTTGTAACTATCATAGTTACCTTTGCGGTCATTGTCAACTATGGCGAGATAGGCCTGAACCTTTTGTAAGATCTTCATTCGATCCTCTCACAAATTAAGTTATAATATGGAAAAAGATTGCTGGGAGGCGCTCATGAATCAATTAGAACAATTGGAACATCAGTTACAGGAAAAAGGAGTCAAGTACGAAATCATTAAGCATGAAGGCCCCATTAAAACGGCGCAGGAAGGCGCAGCCTTTTTGGGAATCGAAATCGGACAGACCGCGCCCGCTTTGGTGTTGAGAGCCGGAAATGAGTACTTTGCTATGATCGTTTCCGGCGACCGCGGACGCGTCAACCTGGCAGATGCGGCCGCTCTGCTCGGACATGATTCCCTAAAAATGGCAAGTCCCAAGCAGGTTCTGCAGCTTACCGGATATGAAGTGGGCAGTGTATCACTGATGCTTCCGCTCCCCTGCATTTTGGACCGGAGGCTCTTCCGCTATCCTTTCATCTACGGAGGTACGGGAGAGCCCGGTTCCACCCTGAAAATATCGCCGCAAGCGTTGGAACAACTGAATGAGGTCGTCGCCTATCTGGATTAAAGCGGAATGTCCTATACAGCCTCCGGGCAGCGCCCGAAATTAGATTTCAGGCGCCTGTCAAGATGATGGGCCGTCCCTTGGTCACAATGATCGTATGCTCAAACTGCGCGACCCGGCTGTTATCGGGTACGGTCAATGTCCAGCCGTCCGGCTGCTGCTCGACGTATTGCGCGCCAGTTGACAGAAACGGCTCAATCGTTATGACCTGGTTCGGCTTCAGAACGGTTGTCTCGCGGGGGTTGTAATAGGGCAGGATTTCATGCGGCGTATCGTGCAGCGTTTTGCCGATCCCGTGGCTGCACAGATTCCGCACCACGTTGTAGCCGCGTTTGCGGGCCTCCGCTTCCATCACTTTGCCGATTTCGTTGACCCGCATTCCGGCGCGCAAATGGGAAATCACGCTCATCATCGTTTCTTCGGCGCTGGCGCACAGGCGCAGCAGCTTCTGGTTATACGGAGGCAGTTGAAACGATACTGCGGCATCCCCGTAGTAACCGTTCAGTTCGGCGGATACATCGATGTTGATGAGGTCACCGGCACGAATCACTTTTCGGCCCGGAATGCCGTGCGCCACTTCTTCGTTCAAACTAATGCACGTATCGCCCGGAAAATCATACACTTCCCTCGGAGCCGACTTCGCCCCGAAACGCTTCAGAATTTCCGCTCCTATTTGGTCAAGCTCCAGCGTCGTCATGCCGGGCTTTACGCTTTTTTTCATCTCAGCGATCGTGAACCCGACGACCTTCCCCGCCGCCTTCAACCCTTCCAAATCTTGCTCTGTATCACTTATCATGAGATGTCCATTCCTCTCTTAGTTAAATCGGCAAACGGATGGTGCAGCGGTGCATTACCGCGCTCTCCCGCTGCGGATGGCAATCGCATAGTCGGGTCTGCCGTTTCGTTCCGCAATATCAGCTGCCGTATTCCAATCGTATGGGATCAGCTTATGCTCTACGTTCCAGCCTGTTCCTTCCGCCTTACGGACCATACAGAAGCTTGCGCAAGGCGTGCCCGATTCCATGACATGGGGAAAAGGAAGTTCATCCTCGTAAGCGGGCAAGCCGACACTGCCCGGATTGACAAGCCATTTGCCATCCGGCAGCGCTAAGGTATGGTATACATGGCTGTGTCCGCAGAAAATACCGCGCTCCTGTATAGTGTGCAGCTCCGTCTGCAGCGTTTCTGTTTTTTTGTAAAATACGCCCGTTTCAGTTACTTCTTCAAGCAGGTACCGTCTATTATCAAAAGGAGTTCCGTGGCAGAACAGCAGGTCCTCATAGCGCCATACGGCTAAATGGTCCGCAATCCACGCTTCCATATCGGCATTAAGCAGCGGCTTGACATGGCGGTACGTCAGCGAGCCGCTGTCCTTCGCCAACAGAATCTCGTCGCAGTTCCCCATGGTGTTGACGATATCGTCGCGCTGCCTAAGTAGCCGCGCCGTTCCGAGCGGATCTACCGGACCGAATAAACTGTCCCCCAGATTGACGATTAGATCGGCGCCGCTCCGGTCAATGTCCTGCAGAACCGCCTCCAGCGCCGGTGCGTTGCTATGTATGTCCGAAATTACCGCTATCGTGCAGGTCAATCCGAATCCCTCCCGAAACACGCGTTCTCTATATTATAACAGCAAAACCGAAACTGGAGAAATCAGGGACTCCGCCGCCTCTTGGAAAAATAAAAGGATGCCTGGCCTAAAGCAGCCAAAGGCATCCTTTCTCAGCGGGAAAAAGCCAATGAATCAGTTCACTCCAACCGCTTTCAACCACGCTTCGGTAATCAGCGCATGCCCTGCGGGGGTCGGGTGAACGCCGTCTTCCGTCCAATAGGCCGGGTCGGCCTTTATCGAAGCGGCTGCAAACAGGCCGTCAAGCGGCACCAGCAGCGCCCTATACTCGCGGGCCAGCTTCCGCACAACGGCGATTTTCGGGTCCAGATCTTCCCGCCAATCGCGGTTCAGCCCCTGAACCGGCAGGACGAACGGCTCGATCAGGATCAGCTTGGCGTCCAAAGTCTGCCGCGTGCGGTCCAGCAAATTCCGGTACTGCGCCTCGAACGCTTCCGGTGTCGTCTCCTCGCCGCTGTCGTACCGGTACCAGCTCTCGTTGATGCCGACATAGATGGATACCCAGGTCGGCTTCAGCGCAAGGCAGTCCCTGTCCCAGCGCCGCACGAGATCGGCGGCCCGGTCGCCGCCGACGCCCCGGTTGTAGAACGCAAGCTTTTTCTCCGGAAACAGCAGGCCAAGCCGTCCGGCAACCATCAGGGGATAGCCGTTTCCCAGCGAATAAGCGTCAAAGCGGTTGCGGCCAACATCGGTAATGCTGTCACCCTGGAACAAAATCACGTCGTTTTCTTTAAAAAGCATCTTCGGAAGTCCTCCTTTATTTTAAATATCCGTCCCGGTAAACGAGAGCACCTGAATAGTCTTTATAAACACCGTGCACATAGGGTTTCTGCAAAGTGAATTCTTTAAAATAGTGAACCGGGATGATGACCATCTGATCGATCAGCAGGCGCTCGGCTTGATGGTACAGCTTCATGCGTACCGCATCGTTTCCCGTCTGCTGCGCCTGGCGGATATAGGAATCATACTCCGCGTTATGCCAGCCGCTGTCATTATCCGTGCTCCAGGAAGCGAACATTTCAAGGAAAGAAGCGGGATCGTTATAATCCGCCGTCCAGCCCGCTCTCGCGATCTCAAAGTTCAAGGCCATGCGGTTATCCAGCAGTTCCTCCCAGGGCTGAACCTCGGCATATACGTCAATGCCCAGATTATCCGCCCACATCGAGGTAACCGCAGATGAGATATACTCATGCCCCTCATTAAAAATAAGCTTCGTTTCCGGGAACGCGCTCAATCCTTCCTCTTTCATGCCTTTTTTCAGCAGCTCCCGCGCCTTGTCCGCATCCTCCTTAAAATAAGGCGCTCCGGAAGCCTCCTCCCGAAACGTCTTACCGGCACCCCGGATACCCGGCGGAACAAAGGCATAGGCCGGCGTTCCATGGGTCAGCATCTCTCTTGAAATCGCCATGCCCAGCGCCCGGCGGATGTTTACGTTGTCGAACGGAGGCTTGGTCACATTGAACACGTAATAGTATGTACTGGCGGGATTGTAGGTGTGTACGTCCTTTTTTGTTGCTTTATCCAGCTTGAAGACATTGATGTTCGTCTCGGACGGCCCTGACCAGTCCAGTTGACCCTGTTTGTACATGGCCAATTCTCGAACCGGATCATTGATGATACCCATCTTTATTTGGTCAAAATGAATCTTCTTCGCTTCGGGATAGAATCTGTTCTTGGACAGCACGATTTCTTGGTCAGGCACCCATTTCGTCAGAGTGAACGAACCGTTGCCGACAAGGCTTTTGGCAGACATAGCCCAATTCTTATTGCTCTTCACCACAGACGGATTGACCGGCAGATAAGCCCGGGAAGCCGCCAGCTGCAAAAAGTAGGGGGTCCGGCTCCTGAGCGTCACTTTGAGCGTTGTATCGTTCACGGCCTGAACACCGACCTTCGAAGCGTTTTTCAGCGTCCCGTTATGATAGGCCTCTCCGCCCGCAAGATAGTACAGCATATAGGCATGGGGTGACGAGGTGGCGGGATTCAGCACTCTTTTCCACGCATATTCGAAATCCGAAGCTTTAACCTTCTGCTTGTTGCTCCATGCCGCATCACCTCTGAGCTTGAAGGTGTACGTTCTGCCGTCCTGCGAGACAGTCCACGATTTCGCCATGGCCGGTTCAATTCCGCCGTTCCTGCTAGTGCGCACCAGCCCTTCAAAAACCCCGTTTAGCACCTCGTCGCTTGTGCTGTCGTACGACAAAGCAGGGTCCAGCGAAATCGGATTAGTATACAGATTAAAGCGGAAAATTTGCTCCCTCGGCGCGCCCCAAGCCAAAGAAACCAAGCAAATCGAAATGGCTAGAAAGCATACCGCGGCGGGGATCATGATCTTTTTCTTCATATATAGCTCCTTTCCGGTTGTAACCGTTCTAATCATAGACTCTATTACGATTTGGAATTATTGGCAATCCCAAAATTCATGGCATCATTGACGGATGATTGAAGCCGTGATATATTATTAAGTAACTAATAGTAAGTATATTTATTTAATAAATTAATTAATTTTTAATCATTGGATGGAGGCAATATCAATGAGTACACAAGCAGCCGTTAACCCTTTTTTAGAGGTTGTCCAAGCCCGCCGATCGGCCATGAATTTTGTGGAGGGCGTCAAAATTCCGCAAAGCGAGCTCGAAGAAATCTTCTCCCATACCAGACTCGCTCCTTCAGCTTTCAATCTACAGCACACCCGCTATAAAGTAATCGCAGACCCAGCGCTTAAAGAACAGATTCGCGAGAGCGCCTACGGACAATACAAAATTCATACCGCCTCCGCTGTCATTGCCGTCCTGGGGGATATGCATGCCTACGAGCAGGCGCCGGAAATTTACGGTGGTCTCAAAATGCTGGGGGCGATGTCGCAGGATGAATATGACGGGGTGATCGACGCAATCAATCAGGCATACATAGGCAAAGAGGCTTTTCAACGCGACGAAGCGATCCGCAACGCTTCACTGTCGGCCATGCAGTTCATGCTGATCGCCAAAGACAAGGGTTGGGATACATGCCCGATGATCGGATTCGATCCGGAAGCCGTCAAGAACGTTCTCGGGCTGCCGGACCATCTCGTTCCCGTGATGCTGATTACTATCGGCAAGGATGACCAACGCAAGATCAGACCGCGCGGCTACCGCAAGCCGGTGGGCGAGTTCGTCGATTTTATGTAAGTATGGCACGAAAAAGCTGCTCTCATGGCTTGCGCGGCAAGCCGGAGGGCATTTTTTATGGCTACATATCTGAGAGACTCTGATTGGAGGTTCGCTTAGCAGATCGAGGCCTCGCTTCTTGTGATAGTCCCATCTTTGTCATTAACATAATCTGTTCCGCTCTCGCAATTGCTTTTTCTTTCCCATGTTACTTTGTACTCATTATTTATGTGTTTTATCGAAGTTATTTCGGCTTCACCAAAATTGCTGTTTTTCTTATGATGCTGCTGGACAACGGATTTGGCTTGTTCCGCTGATATTTGGACAACTTTTGTTGTTGGAGGGCTTTGACACCCACTTAAAATTGCTAATATAACAACGAATATGAAAGCAACATTTTTACCCACCTCATCGCCGCCCCTTCCTTAAAGAAATTTAACCAACATTATTTTCTTAAATGACGAACCTTTTCCAGATAATGTTGCAGTTGCTTGGTTGTAACTCTTAGGCCCCCTAATTACCATGATGTGTCAAGTGTTACAAGTTCCAAGAAGCCCCTATTACCAGTCTTTGCAAAAAACACCATCCCAATGGAACGGGAAAATACAAAATGGACAGAGGAAATAAAGGTCATCCATCAGGATAGCGAGGAACGGTATGGTGCACCGAAAATCCATCATATCTTGAAGCAAAAAGGGGTGCTTCTTCACTATGCCCTTGGTTCCGAGTATACAAGTAAAGATTACATGGAATACGCTCAATCCCTTGGAATGATTCAGTCTTAGCCAAAAAGGCTGTCCCTATGACAATGCTTGCATCGAGTCTTTTCATGCCATCTTCAAAAAGGAAGAGGTCAATCTTCACCGTTACATGGACTTTTCCTCTGCCTTTCTATTCGACAATCTGCTTAATACTTAACTTTTTTGTGTTCAAGATATTGACCTAAATCCAGTTGGTATGAGATTGTGAAGAAATACTAATTAGTTGTGTCAAATATTAATTCAGACTAGGAGAGGGCAATGTTAGTTAACTTAAACGACTACATAAAAGATTTAATGGTTTATATTCCTGAAGGAGAAATCCGCCTACGAGATTTTCGAAACGAGCAAAAATGGATTAGTTCAAACTATAAATTTGGAATGCCGGGTTTTAGAAAAAATTTAACAGAAGTTATAATGTTGAGATTAAGCCATTTTATCTTGCCAAATATACGGTGACAGAAGAACTTTATGCGATTATTATGGGAAGGAAATTTTTAACAACAACCGAGGCTCGAAAACCAGTTGTTAATGTTTCATGGATAGATGCAGTGAATTTTTGTAACTTACTATCTGATGCACTGGGTTATGACAAGTTTTATGATTTAAATAATGAAGGTAAATCAGTTATTTGTAATTATAATACTAATGGTTTTCGTTTACCGACAGATGCTGAATGGCAATATGCATGTAAGGCAAAATCAAAAGGATATCGGTATGGTGAAATTGATGAAATCGCTTGGTATAAAGATAATTCTAACGAACGAGTACACGAAGTTGGTGAGAAAAAACCTAATGATTGGGGCTTGTATGATATGATCGGAAATGTTTGGGAGTGGTGTTGGGACTTATACGATGAAAAGACATTTGGTAATTACCGAATAATTCGCGGAGGAAGTTGGGCAGAAGAAGAACGTGGATGTGGAGCTACTTGCCGTCGAAAGAGTATGCCTGATTTTTATATAGATGATATTGGATTTAGAATTGCTAGATCAATCGTTTGAAAATTTAATAAGGTTGAACGATCTTCCATTATCGGGCGCTTTAATCATTTGAGTCTGCTCGTCCGCCTGCGGGTCTCTCGATGGTCCGCATCTCCTTCAGACGACCTCCTCACGGTGGCCGCCCTAGATTAGGCTTCCCTACTCAGGCCAGCGCGGTAGAGGCGGGACTTTCACCCGCGTGAAAGCATCCTTCTAGGCTCGCGGTTCGTTTTTACCTCAGTAACGTCACCGCTGCCTGTATCGGCCTGCTCTAGCGATTTTCGCTAAAGTTGTGACTGCCCGTCGCACAAAAAAGCCCCGCCATCCGGCGGGGTCAAGTGACATCTTTGGGGGTCAGGGATATTATATAATCCTCGATGCTTAAAGGTGCATAAAATGGGCCGGCTACCGCTCAAACCGCCGCAAACTGGCTGTTGTACAGCCGGGCGTAATAGCCTCCCAGGCGGAGAAGCTGCTCATGGGTGCCGCTTTCCACAATATCGCCGTCCTTCATGAACAGAATAAGGTCCGACTCGCGGATCGTGGACAGCCGGTGGGCGATGACGAAGCTGGTGCGTCCGTCCATCATTTTCAGGAAAGCGCGCTGGATGCGGATTTCAGTCCGGGTGTCGATGCTGCTCGTCGCTTCGTCCAGAATAAGCATCGGCGGGTCGGCCAGCAGCACGCGCGCAATGGTAAGCAGCTGCTTCTGTCCCTGGGACAGATTGTCGCCTGATCCGCTGATCAAGGTATTGTAGCCGTCCGGAAGACGTTTGATGAAGCTGTGCGCACTCACGGCCTTGGCGGCGGCAATGACTTCTTCATCTGTCGCCTCCGGCTTGCCGTAAGCGATATTATCCCTTATGCTACCGCCGAACAGCCACGTATCCTGCAGCACCATGCCGAAATTGCGGCGCAGGCTGTCGCGCGTCATATCCTTGATGTCCACGCCTCCGATTCGGATTGCGCCGCCGCCTGCATCATAAAAACGCATTAGCAGGTTAACCAGCGTCGTCTTGCCTGCTCCCGTCTGTCCGACAATGGCGACCCGAGTGCCCGGTTTGACTTCCAGGCTGAAATCCGTAATCAAGGGACGTTCGGGATGATAAGCAAATCTGACCTTGTCAAATACAACCGTCCCCTGCCCCGGCTCAGGGTCAAACGCATCCGGAGCGTCGGGCTGTTCGGGCTCAAGGTCCAGAACCGCAAAGACACGCTGGGCCGAAGCGGTCGCCGACTGAAGCTGCGTAATGACGCCGGTTATTTCATTAAATGGTTTGGCGAACAGATTGGAATAGATCAGAAAGCCGGACAAATCCCCGACGGTCAACCCGCCCGCGATAATGACGATGCTGCCGATGATCGCGATAACGGAAAACGTAATGTTGTTAACCAGCCGGGTCGTCGGTCCGGAAAGAGAGCCGTAGAACTGCGCATGAACGCCGGCCTGGTACAGTTCCCCGTTCAGTCCCTCGAACCGCTCATAAGTTTTGTCCTCATAGTGAAAAGCCTGAACGATCTTTTGCCCGCCGACCACTTCTTCCACATAACCGTTAAGGCTGCCGAGAATTTTGGCCTGGTCGCGGAAGAGCTGCTGCGAGCGCGTCGTAATGAAGCGGGCCATATAGTACGAAGCGGGCGCGGACAGCAGCACGACCACGGTCATGAGCGGGCTGATATATAGCATCAGTCCAATCGCGCCGACGATCGTAACGACGCCGGTAAGCAGAGTCTGAAAGCCTTGGAGCAGACCGTCCGATACGGCGTCCATGTCGTTCACGAACCGGCTGATCAGATCGCCCTGCGGGTGATTGTCATGGAACTTCAGCGGCAGGACGTTCAGCTTGTCGAACAGATCATTCCGCATGCGGTTTACCGTGTGATAGGCGATCCGGTTTGTGAGGTAGGTCAGCAGCCAGCCGCACAGGCTTCCGGCAAGAAATACAACCGCCAATTCTAGGATGATCCTTAGCAGCGCGTCAAAATCCACTTTCCCGGGTCCCATCATATAGTCGACCGCCCGGGCGATCAGCAGCGGCCCGATCAGGCTGGCCGCCACGCTAAGGATGGCGCAGAGCACCGCCAGAATGGCGGGGGTTCTAAACTGCGCGGTATAGATGATCAATCTTTTCCAAACCTGTTTGCCGCTCATAAAGCCGCCTCCTCGCTTGACAGCTGGGAGTTGCAGATTTCACGGTATACCTCGCAGCTGTGCAGTAAATCCTCATGCCGGCCGACTCCGGCAATCCGGCCGTCTTCGAACACGATAATTCTGTCGGCCTGCCGGACGGTGCCGACCCGCTGGGAGACGACAAGCGTCGTCATCCCGGCGCGGCTCTCTTTCAGCTCGCGGCGCAGCGCCGCATCGGTGGCGAAATCGAGCGCACTGGAGGAATCGTCCAGAATCAGAATGTCCGGACGGCCGACCACCGCCCGCGCGATAGTGAGCCGCTGCTTCTGCCCGCCGGAAAGGTTCAATCCGCCGCGGGAAACTTCCGTATTAAGCCCTTCGGGCAGCTTGGAAATGAACTCCTCCGCCTGCGCGACAGCCGCCGCTGCGCGGATTTCGTCTTCGGTCGCCTCCGTCTTCCCCCAGCGGATATTATCGGCGATCGTGCCCGTAAAGAGCACCGCCTTCTGCGGGACGATGCCGATGGATTCTCTGAGCCGGAGAAGCGGATAATCCTTGACGTTCACTCCGTCCACCCGCACCTCGCCCGAGAAGGCGTCATAGAAGCGGGGGATCAAATTGACGAATGTCGATTTGCCTGAGCCTGTGCCGCCGATCAGACCTACGGTCTCGCCCCGCCAGATCTTCACGGAAATGTCGTCCAGCGCAAGCTCTCCGGCCTTGCTGTATCCGAAAGAAACATGGTCGAACTCAATGGCGGGAACCTGAACGGCCGGTTCGGAACCATCGGTTCGCCCTGCTTGCATGGCAAGAAACTCTCGGGTTTCGGCTAACGGTGAAATGACCGGATGCTCCGGCTCCGCAACCGAACTTGAAACCGCCAGCACTTCGTTTACTCTGGAGAGTGACGAATTGGCTTTGGTGAAGATAATCACCAAATTCGAGGTAACGATCAGCGCCAGCAAAATTTGGGTAACATAGTTGATAAAAGCAATGATTTCCCCTTGCGAAAGCCGGCCCGCATTAATGTGAATGCCTCCCGCCCATAGAATCGCGAGGATGGCCGCATTGACCACCAATGAGGTCAATGGGCTGAGCAGAGCGGAAATCCGGCCGACATGCAGAGCCGTCGCCGTCACATCGTCTGCGGCGGCGCCGAAGCGTTCCCTTTCCTTGCGCCGCTTGGCGAAAGCGCGGATGACCCGGATGCCGGACAGATTCTCGCTCAGCACCTGGGCGATTGAGTCCAGCTTCTGCTGGTACTTGCGGTACAGCGGCGATGAACGCGAAATGATCCAATACAGCAGTACAGCAAAGACCGGCGCGGCCGCCAGCAGCACAAGCGACAAGCGAAAATCGAGAATCATGGCCATGATGATCGCTCCAATAGCGATAAACGGCGCACGGATGACAAGCCGGATCAGCATGGCAACCGCCAGCTGCAGCTGATTCACGTCATTGGTAATCCGATTGATCAGCGAAGGCGTGCCGAACCGGTCAAGCTCCGCATACGACAGTGAAGAAATATGCCGGAACATCGCATTTCGCAGCCTGGTCCCGAATCCCTGGGACGCCCGGGACGCCGAATACTGGCATACCATGGAGCAGGCGAAGCCAAGGATGGACATCAGCAGCATCAGTCCTCCCATCCGGTACACGTAAGTGGAGTCATGCAATCCAATACCTCTGTTTACCATCAGCGCGACGATGGTCGGCAGCAGCAGTTCGAGGATCGCCTCCAGCAGCTTGAAAATCGGGCCGATAATGAGCTGTTTCCGGTAGGGCTTCAGAAATACACTAATTTTATTCATTGCAGCAGTCACATCCATTCAAAGAAATACGTAAAATATTTCACAAATATAAAATGAACAGTTATGATTATGTCATAACTGCATCCATATTAAAAATATTGGATTCGTATCACTCCGATACGATAGTCATATTCCATGGGACGGGGATTCAAAATGGACATCAGACAGCTCAAATATTTCTTGACGATCGCCGAGGAAGGTCAGATTACTTCGGCCGCGAAGAAGCTGCAAATGGCGCAGCCGCCGCTTAGCCAGCAGTTAAAGCAGCTGGAAGAAGAGCTTGGCGTCAAGCTGGTCGAACGGGGTCCGCGCAGCATTCATCTGACTGACGCGGGAGTGATTTTGCGGAACCGGGCACAGCAAATTCTCGATTTGGCCGATGCGACAAAAAGGGAGATCGGCGATTACGTCAAAGGATTGACGGGAACACTGTCCATCGGAACAGTCTCCTCATCGGGCTCCGTCCTGCTGCAGAATCGGCTGTGCGAGTTCCACCAGACCTATGAGGGAGTTAAGTTCGAGATTCATGAAGGCAATACATTCAAGATTATCGATCTGCTGAGCAAAGGAATTGTGGAGCTCGGCATCGTGCGCACACCGTTCAATCCGGCCAATCTCGAATGCCGCTATACCGATTCCGAACCCATGATTGCCGTCATGACCCGTGAGCTGGACTTTAAACCCAGTCATGCCATGATCGATCTAGGCGAACTGGAGGACAAGCCTCTCATTATCTACCGCCGGTTCGAGCAGCTCATTACCGATGCCTGCCTGGAGCACGGCTTCGAACCGCTGCTGTTCTGTATGAACGACGATGCCCGGACGACACTGCTGTGGGCCAACGCAGGCCTTGGGATCGGTATTATCCCGAAATCCGCCTTTGGGCTTGTGAGCAGCGGCAATCTGCTCTGCAAAGAAATCAGCAGCGACACATTGCGCACGCGCATTGCCGCGATTATGATGAAGGGAAAATATGCGTCCACCCTGGCGACGAAGTTCTTCGAGAGCTTTCGCCCAGGGGAGCGCTAAAAAGTGACCAATATTGACACGATTCCTTATTGTGCTAAATTTATGACAAAGAAATTACACTTATATAAAGAGGATAGGTGAACCCATTGCTGAATTTCGGTTTCTCAAGAGTCGCCGCCGCCTCCCCTGAACTTCGGGTAGCCGACTGTGCGTTTAATGCCAATAAAATTATTGAAGTGATTGAGCAAGCTGACAAGCAGCGGGTGGAATACCTTGTTCTGCCGGAGCTGTGCATCACCGGCTATACCTGCGCCGATTTGTTCATGCAGCGCCGACTGCTTGATTCAGCCTTGGAGGCTCTGCTCGCTATCGCCGCCAAAACTGCAGACCTGGGCATGGTTGTAATTGCCGGTCTGCCTATCGACATCAGAGGTCGGCTGTATAATTGTGCCGCCGTTATACAGAGCGGAAGCATTCTCGGGATTGTGCCCAAGACCTGCATTCCCGGTTATAGTGAGTTCTACGAGCCCCGCTGGTTTGCCGGAGCCGAAGAATTGGAAACTACGGAGCTGCGTATCGGCGGAGCCGCAGTCCCGATCGGCAGCGATCTGATGTTTGTATGTGACGACAATTCCAACCTGGCCTTCGGCGTGGAAATTTGCGAGGATCTGTGGGTTCCCATTCCGCCGAGCAGCCGGCTGGCCCAGGCGGGAGCGGTGCTGCTGTTCAACCCGTCCGCCAGCAATGAACTTGTCGGCAAGGCGGATTATCGCCGGCAGCTTGTCTCGGGGCAATCCGCTTCCTGCGTTGCCGGATACGTCTATGCCGGCAGCAATACCGGCGAATCGACAACGGACGTCGTCTTCGGCGGCCACTCGCTTATCGCCGAGAACGGACAAATGCTGGCGGAATCGGACCGCTTCACCCATGAGAGCCGGATCACTATCGCCGATATCGACATTCCAAGACTCCATTATTCCCGCATGGCGATGGGGACCTTCCGGGGCGGCCGGGGCGGCGGCGATTACCGTGAGATTTCGTTCGAGAATCCCGTCCGCAAGAGCGATTTCCCCCGGGAGCTGGCCCGCGAAGTGGCCCCGAACCCCTTTGTCCCGGGCAACCCGCTGAAGCGGGACGAACGCTGCCAGGAAATCCTGTCGATTCAGACCTCCGGCCTGATGAAGCGCATACGTCACATCGGTACCAAGCAGGCGGTGATCGGCATTTCCGGCGGGCTTGATTCCACGCTCGCGCTGCTTGTCGCTGTAAGGGCGATGGAGCTGCTCGGCCGTCCGGCCAGCGACGTGCTCGCCGTTACAATGCCCGGGTTCGGAACGACGAACCGGACCTACGATAACGCCGTCGGCCTGATCAAGGCGCTGGGGGCTTCGATGATGGTCGTCGATATTAAGGCCGCCTGCCTCCAGCATTTTGCGGACATCGGTCACGACAAGGACGTGCACGACCTGACTTACGAGAATGTTCAGGCCAGAGAGCGTACGCAGATTCTGATGGATCTGGCGAACAAGAACGGCGGCATCGTCATCGGGACCGGCGACCTGTCCGAGCTGGCTCTCGGCTGGTGCACCTATAACGGTGACCATATGTCCATGTACGGCGTCAATTCGGGGATTCCGAAGACACTGATCAAATATGTCGTCCAGTGGTACGCCGACCATGAAGCGGACGAGACCGCCAGCAAGTTTCTGTACGACATCATCGACACGGGAATCAGTCCGGAGCTGCTGCCGCCTTCACCGGATGGCGAGATCGCCCAGCTCACGGAAGACATTCTGGGCCCATACGATGTGCATGATTTTTACCTGTATTACATGCTCAGAACGGGCGCTCCGCCCGCCAAAATTCTGTATCTCGCACAGCATGCTTTTGGCGATCGCTTCACGAAAGAGCATCTAGTACAGTGGATGCGCGTGTTCTACAGCCGCTTCTTCACCCAGCAGTTCAAACGCTCCTGCCTGCCGGACGGCCCGAAAGTCGGCACGGTCAGCCTGTCGCCGCGCGGAGACTGGCGCATGCCAAGCGACGCCTCCGCCTCGCTGTGGCTGCGGGAAGTGGAAGAATTGTAATACCCGTAATAAGAGAGCATTTGGGGCAAAAAAGAGGGAGCTGTCCCATAAGTAGATTTTCAAAGTCAGAGACAGTTCTTCTTCATTCTAGAAAACGCAAAAAGTCAGCAAAACAGCGATTCTCCGGTTATTGGAGAATCGCTGTTTTGCGTTTTTGGTCCACTGCGGCTTGTTTTAGTACATTATGGGCAAGGGAAAGCCACCCGACCTCAAGCGTCACTTTCTCCATGCCGCGAAGCAGAAATCGCCGGAAGCCCCGGTTATTTTTCAGTTGTCCAAATACACTTTCGGGCTCCGTCATTCGACGTACGGCCAAGGCGTAACCTTCCTCACTTCGCAGAATTTCCCGAGCCTGTTTCTGATACCGCAGTCGTTCCAAACTGACGACCATTTCCCGATTTCCTGCCGCTTTTGTACAACGTTCCTTCAGCGGGCAACCGTCGCAGTTTTGGCTTCGGTAATGACGTTTGCGGATTTCATAACCGCTCTCTAAACTTTCCTTGCTTTCTCTGCGGAAATGCAGCGTTTGTCCGGCGGGGCACGTCCACCTATCCTCGGCTTCGTCGTACGTCCAGTTCTCAATCTTTCCGATATTCTCTTTCCAGGCTTTACTTTTCTCTTTATGGTAGCTGCCGTATTTCACCACAGCTTGAATCTCTTCCTTTTCCAGGTAGGCGTAGTTTTCTTCACTGCCGTAGCCTGCATCTGCAATGACCGTCTGTGGGAATTTCCCCAGCATCTGCCTTGCCTTTTCCATATGCGACTGGAAGCAGCGAGTGTCTGTCGGTCTTTGGTGGAGACTGTAGGCCAAAATAAACTGATTTTCGGTCCCAATCTGTACATTGTAGCCGGGTTTGAGTTGACCATTCCGCATGTGGTCTTCCTTCATCCGCATGAAAGTTGCATCCGGATCTGTCTTGCTGAAGCTATTCCGGTCGCCAAGTAGTGTTTGGTACCGTTCGTACTTCAGCAGCCTTGGCAGCAAATCCTTTCGAAGCTTCCGAACGGCTTTTTTCAGAGGCTTGTCTTTGGGTTTCTCCAATAGCTGGGCTTCAAGTTTCTGCGCTACTTGTTCTAGTTTCTCGCTGCTCATCTCGGAAGACTCGCCGAGTTCAGCAAGGTCTCTTCCCTGGTATTCGCGTTCTTCTTGGTTCTCTGCCGCTTCGATGTCAGCGAACAGGGCATGTACGTTCTCTTGCAGTTTGGCCTTGTGTTTGCTGACAGCTTTGCCCCATACAAAAGTGTAGCGATTGGCGTTCGCCTCGATTTTGGTTCCGTCCACAAAGTAATGCTCCAGAGAAACGTATTTTTCGTCAGCCAGAAACTGAAGCACGGCGGTAAATACCTTTTCGAGGACGTTCTTTATTCGCTGGGAACGGAAGCGATTAAGGGTGCGGAAGTCTGGTCGCTGCCGTCCGGCCAGCCACATGAAAGGAATGTTCTCCCGCACAGCTTTGGCGATTTGACGAGACGAATAGATTCGCTGGGCGTAGGCATAGATAATGACTTTGGTAAGCATTTTAGGGTGGTAGCTGTCGCGGCCACCGCCGGGATAGGCAGCGTCAAAGATGGCGTCGTCGAGTCGATTCACGGCTGCGTTAACGACACGAACGAGGTGATGTTCTGGAATGTCTTCTTCCAGATCCATTGGCAAGCAAAGTTGGTCCATGGTATATTGAATGTACAAAGAGATCGCTCCTTTTGAAATGGTTGGGTGGTACCTCCATTTTACCAAAAGAGCGATTTCTTTTTTTACGTTTTTAAGAAACTGTTCCCGCTTAAAGCAGCGGAGAGGACGGAACGATTGTGGAAAAGCGGCAGCGGTCGCCTTTGTGTCCGGATTTTAACTGCAAAGAGAGATTCAAAAAATCCGGACACAACAGCGATTGGAACAACGATCCGTTCGCGCAGCGTCCATACCGAGTGCTCAAGTTGATACTACTCCAAAACAAGGGGTGTCCCAAGCAGCCATTGCATGGCTTTTGGGACACCCTCCTCTTTTTGATGGATAGCTTACTGGAAAGCATGGAAGATTTCTATGATCAGCCCGCCCTGACCGCGTCAAAAAATCCCCATGCTCAAATATCGTTCCCCCGAATCCGGGGCAATGCAAAGCACGCGTTTACCGCTCCCCAGCCTTTCGGCCTCTCTCATGGCGGTCCATACCGCCGCGCCGCCGGACGGGCCAATCAGGATTCCTTCCTTGGCCGCCATCGCCCGAACGGTATTCAAAGCGTCCTCGTCGGACACCTGCACAATCTCGTCATATACCTCCGTATTCAAAATAGAGGGCACGAATCCGGGGCTTGTGCCGACCAGCTTATGCGGGCCCGGCTGTCCGCCGGACAATACCGGCGAGCCCTTCGGCTCGACAACAAGAACGCGCAGACCTAGGAGATGCGCCCGCAGCGTCTCTCCCGTACCCGTAATGGTTCCGCCGGTACCCGAAGTCGCCACGAATGCGTCCAGCTTCCCCTCCATTTGATCCAGAATCTCAACCGCTGTCGTCGTACGGTGGATGTCGGGATTGGCCTTGTTCTCGAACTGCTGCGGGATAAAGCTTCCTGGGGTTTTTTTTCCGATCTCCAGCGCCTTGGCGATAGCTCCCGGCATCCGCTCGGAGGCCGGCGTAAGCACAACTTCCGCTCCGTACGCTTTAAGCAGATTAATCCGTTCCTTCGTCATATTGTCCGGCATGACCATGATGGCCCGGTAGCCCTTGGCCGCCGCATTCATCGCGAGTCCGATTCCCGTATTGCCGCTCGTCGGCTCGATGATGGTGCCGCCCGGCTTCAGCAGCCCATCCTTCTCAGCCTGCAGAATCAGATTATACGCCGCCCGGTCCTTAACGCTGCCGCTCGGATTGAACCGCTCAAGCTTAACGTATAGCTCCGCATCATTCGGCCCGGTTATACGGTTCAGACGAACAACCGGAGTATCTCCGATCAGCTCCGTAATATTCTTTACCACTCTCGTTGACATAACAGACCTCCTTGATTCCTGCGCGGAACATACCTGGGAACATTGTACCGTGTCTGAAAGGCTCTGTCGAATAAGGGATACCGGAGCCGACCATTTTTGCAGCATGATGATGATTCCTGGCTTATCAAGCACCTCCCTGCTTCTCCAAATACTGATCCAGTTCCGCCGCCGCCCTGTAACGCGACAGGTTGAAGGAAGGCCACTTATCGTTCGTATGTACCTGATCCTGCCGCTTCTGCCACAGGCCGTTATCCAGCATTCCGTTCCGGTTATGGCTGAACTCGATAAGCCGCGGAACCGCGTCGTCCGACAGCGTAAACAGATAAGCCGCGTCGAGCTTGCCGCTCACTTCATACCTCGCAATATTATTACCTGCAATAATGACGTCCATCCCGATATAGTTCATGATCAAGTAAGCCGCTGTACCCAGCACAATATAGCATTTTGCCAAAGGAAGACGCGGAAGGCCGATGCGCAGCGCAGTCACGATCAGCAGCAGCCCAAGGAAAATCATAAAGCCATGCACGAGAAACCGGATTGTCGTATAGCCGTAAGCCTCTTCGTAGAGGGCCAGCCGGGTATAAGCGGAATACAGCATCACCGCCGAACAGCCCGCCAGCAGATAGAGCAGTCCGCGAATCGCCTTGTTCATCTTCTCTGTTCCTTTGGTGTCCAGCAGCAGCAGACCGAGCAGAATGATAAAATTAATCCCCGCGACCATGATCAGTTCAAAAAATCCCCTGCGGGCATATTCGGCATAGGTTTCACCTGAGGGCAGCACGCCCTGCCAGCCGCCGAACAAATAAGAGAACTGCACATAGACAAACAGCAAATAGACGGTGTTAACCGCAGTCAAGACGGTTGCGGCAATGATCGAATCTACCCGAAAATCGGGAAGCTCTGCGGATTCCTGCTCCGGCCGTTTCCATTTCCCCGGCACGTCCTCTTCTTTATGGGGGAACAGAAATCCCCGCACAAACCCAAAGAAGAACATCCCGAGCAGCAGCGCCCACACCGTCCGGATAAAGCCCTCAATAAGCGATACATTGCTCAGCCAGACCGGGATTTCCGACAGCACGCTGTGAAACACACCGTCCGCCGAAGACAGCAGCATGAGCACAATCACCAGCAGCGGGAAAGAAACACAAAGGCCGATCAGCACCTTGCCGAGAACCCGCCTGCTCTTCCCTTCCTCCGGTTGTCCCGAAGCTCTCTTGAAGACATCGGCGATCCGGGGCCACTGCCGCAAATTCTGCGGTATCAGATGATCCAGCATGCTGAAGACCAGGGAGAAGCGGTCCCACGCCGGCCTGTCGTCGCCGATCATATAAGCCAGATGAAGCAGGATCGCGATCGGGATGACAAGCTTGTTCAAATTGTGAAAAAATCCGTTAGCGAACAGGCCGTAGGTTAAGGAGAGTAAAAAGATAAAGGCCATTCCGGCATATGCCGCCGCCGCAGGCTTCCGGATTTTGTCTTTAGCAAAGTACAGCATGTACGCATAAAAAAGTACAGTGAACAGCGGATACGACACACCATAGCGGTTGTCGAGAAACAGATACTGGTGAATAACGGCCAGCGAAAAACCGGCGGCAGGCAGCGCAAGAGAACGCGTCCACCCGGATGAAACTTCTTCGTTCATGGATATCCCTCCATATTCTTACTTTCTGCTCCCTATTCTAGATGATAAAATAAGAAGATAAAGAGAAATAAATATTCGTTTATTTCCTATTTTACGAAGGGATAGAGCAAATGAAGCTGCACGGACAATACATTCGGCTTCGCGCCCATTATGGCAGCACGGATGAAGTCTCCGCCACTCTGGACGAGCTTGCCGCGATACTCGGCTGCACACACCGGAACGCCCTGAATATTCTGGGCAAAATGGCGCGCCATGGCTGGGTGGTCTGGACGCCAAGCCGGGGGCGGGGACGCCGTTCCCTTCTGCGCTTTATGGCGCCCCGGGACGATATCGCCGTCCAGTCGATGATGCTGGCGATGGAACGCCGGGACGCCGTATCGGCAGCGATGGAACAAATCCGTTCCCATGCGGGAGTCTCGGCGCTTCAGGACACGCTGCAAAGCTGGCTGCTGGCCTATTCCGGCCACCACGCCGAAATGCGTAAGGACCGCGTCATCGATACGCTCCGTCTGCCTATCCGCCAGCCTCTCCATACGATCGATCCTCTGCACATGAATCTGCTCGCCGAATCCTTCGTTTCCAGTCATGTGTTCGACGGACTTGTCCGCAGAGGAGCGGGCAGCGAGGAGATCCTCCCCGGCATTGCGCATGCCTGGGAGACCGACGAGACGCGGACGAACTGGACCTTTTATCTCCGCAAGGAGGTGCTTCTGCATAACGGCGCGATCCTTGACGCGGGCGATGTCGTCTACTCCTTCTCCCGCTTGATCCGGGCGCCCCGGGGAAGGCTGTACAGCTTTATTTTGCGGGACATTATTGAGGTTACGGCGATGGGGCCGCTGACGGTCAGCATCCGGCTCAAGGCTCCGAACGAGCTGTTTCTTTCGTTCCTGTGCACGAGCCGGGCAGCCATTGTGCCGCGCGAACCGGAGCGGACCGGGGAAAGCGGCCTCGTCCACAAGCCGATCGGAACCGGGCCGTTCAAAATTGCGGAACTGAATAGAGAATTTTGCGTGCTGGAGGCTTTTCCGCATTATTTTCAGGGAAGGGCACAGCTGGACCGGGTGGAAATCCTGCATGTTCCTTGGGATGCAGAACCGTCTGCGGCGGACTCGGGTTCTCCCTTTCACATCATTCAGAATCCCCTGCCGGAAGAATCGGCTTCTCTCAGCCGGACTCACACCGAGACATTCGTCCGCAAGTTCATCACCTGCAACACCAAAAAAGCGGGACCGCTAAGCGATCCCGCCGTCAGAGCGGACATTCTGTCTTGTCTTGACGGAATCTATGAACCGGACGATGGCATCGGCGCTTCCGGTCCGGATGAAGTCCCTGGCTGTTCCGGCGTGTCCGGCAGCCCTGTTCCTCACCATCTCACCGCGCCCGAAAAGACCGCTCCATCGCCTTGGCTATCCCTACGGATTGCCACGATTCCGCAGTACGCGGCGGACGCCGAGCTCGTCGCCATGAGACTGGCGCGGCGCGGCATTTCGGCGGCGATCGTCTCCGTACCGCCCGAAGAGTTCAAGGGACCGGTCCGGATGGAATCCGACCTGATCCTGTTCTCCCTTGTGCGCGACCGTGACGAGCAGCTGCGGCTGTTCGACCTGTATCAGACACTGGCGGAGCATGTTACACCGCAGGTCCGGTCGGAGATCGAGGCCGGACTGCATCTGATCGCGCGCGAACCCACCCACGCGGCAAGAGCCGAGGCGTTCCGCCGGATCGAAGACCGGCTGATACAGGAGCGTGAGCTGCATATTTTATATGAGAAGCCGGTGGAAACCGCCTACCTGCCGTCCGTCCGGGGAGTCCGGTTCAACAGCCAGGGCTGGATCGATCTGCGGCATGTGTGGTTTCCGCAGCAGTGAAGGCTGCGTTCTTTGAATCATATCAATATGCGTCACACCGCGCCGGGCCGGGAATCAAGCTCCAACTTCATGATGAACACGGCCCCACCGACCGGCGTGTTCATCGCCTTGATGCCGCCTCGGAAGTGCTACTCATCTGATGTGGCCGTGATCTTGATGGCTTTTCCGGCCTGAAGATGTATTTCTACCTTGCCCGCTGTGCGTGCGCCGACAAATTTAATACGATTCCGGCCTTTGTCCAGCATTACCGTGGTGGTGCCGTTGCCGCTTCCCTCCACAATCGTTACCGCGCGATCGTCCGATGTTACCAGCATTACCTTGAATTCTCCCTTGTTAACAGTCAGGAAATAATCGATTCTAAGGTCAGCCTTCTTCTCCACATCCAGAGTCCAAATCGTCTCCATGCCGGAGAACCCTTTAAACTCACGGTCCGCAATCCGGGCAGTGGTTGAACCGGTCCGTGAAATATAGGAAAAACTGTCGCCTTCCTTTACAATATCAGCGCTGCTTCCGTACATTTTGTCCTTGCCGTCGTCAATGGAGCCGCAGCTTGCCATCACTAGTGTGACACTTAGAGCTCCGATGCTTCCTAGCCGCTTGATTGTTATCATTGAAATCGCCTCCCAGAGCAGATTTCAATAATTTAACATTTTATCCGTCTGCCGCCTATGACTTTTCCCCTGCCTCTGAACCCAGCAGCTTAATGACCGCCTTCCGGCAGTAGTCCCTGTATACGGAATGCAGCTCGTCCTGCCCATTCATCAGCCATTGGATCAGGCAACCGTCGATGATGGAGCGGATGACCGGGGCGGTCTCCCGCTTGGCAAACGAGGGTCGAATACGCCCTCCCGTTGGCCAAGCTCCACAATTTCCGCGCTGATCCGCGCGCAGTTGTCATAGAACCGGCTGTTGATTTCCCGGTAGGCGGCGTACAGAATTTGCTTGCGTTTTTCCTCGGATTTTTTGTAACGGACCATAGGATTCCCACCTGTATATTCATCATTTTTTTAAAATGTACGTTGGATCATTGACAGAAAAAAGTTGACCAGTCAGAATAAAAAATATAAACAACAACTATTGAACAACAATCCGCCTTCAACTGTTTCACATTTCATTAATAAGGAGCGTATCATTATGTCCTCATCCTTTCAAGCCCTGTTCGTAGACAATACGGAACCGTTCAGCGTCGGCGTAAAACCGCTATCCCTAGACGATCTGCCCGCAGGAGAAGTGGTGATCAAGGTCGCCTACTCCAGCGTAAATTACAAGGACGGCCTGGCCTCCATCCCGAATGGCAATATCGTCAAATCGTATCCTTTTGTGCCCGGCATTGACTTGTCCGGCGTGGTAGAATCCTCCGAAGATGAACGCTTTGTAAAAGGCCAGCCTGTGCTTGTTACCGGGTACGGGCTAGGCGTGTCCCATTTCGGCGGTTACAGCGAATACGCCCGCGTTCCCGCAGACTGGGTCGTTCCGCTGCCGGACGGCCTGTCGCTTAGAGAAGCGATGATTTACGGCACCGCCGGCTTTACGGCGGCCATGTCTATTCAAGCGCTCGAAGATAACGGAGCCTCGCCGGATCAAGGAAAAGTGCTGGTCACGGGCGCATCCGGCGGCGTCGGCGGGGCGGCACTCGCGATGCTGGCGGGGCGCGGCTACCAAGTTGTCGCAGGCACAGGCCGCACATCGGAGAGCGAATACTTGAAGCGGCTCGGCGCGGCCGAGGTCATCTCAAGAGAAGAGATCTATGACCCCGAAGCGAAGCAAAGACCGCTGGACAAGCAGCTGTGGCAGGCCGCCGTCGATCCAGTGGGCGGAAATCAGCTCGCGACTATACTCAGCAAAATAGAGTACCGGGGCTCGGTCGCCGTCAGCGGGCTGACGGGCGGTACGAAGGTTCCGGCGACAGTGCTGCCGTTCATTTTGCGCGGCGTAAATCTGCTCGGCATCGATTCCGTCTTCTGCCCCGCCGATCTCCGGCTCAAGGTATGGGAACGGATGGCAGGCGACCTGAAGCCTGCTAATCTTGAAGCCCTTGTCGACCGTGAGATAACGCTGGACGAACTCCCGCAGGCGCTCGCCGATATTTTGAAATCGAACACACGCGGCCGGGTGCTGGTGAAGGTGTCCTAAATGAACCGCTGAATTGCCGGTTATCACGCTTCATAAACAACGAGCCTGCTTCCATATTTAGGGAGCAGGCTCGTTGTACATCTCTTTTTTACATGATCAGCTTCCATCCAAATCCAATTACCCGGCCCTCCTGCGCTCTGTCTTTGTCATCCGGCCTTTGGCGCTGCCAAGAATCTTGACCCGCAACGGCTGAAAATCGGCTTCCATAAGTATAAGAGAAAGCATAATCAGCATTCCGCCAATAAACAGATTAACCGTAAATGCCTCAAACCCAAAAGCAACGGAAAAGACGCTCCCAAAAACGCCTTCAAGCATCATAATTAATCCGGCAGATGTCGCGGAGGTATGCTTTTGGGCTGTAATTTGAATCGTCTGCGCGACAAAGGAACACAGGATACTTACATACAGCAATGGTACTATGGCAGCTGACCAATTGATTTCTGCAAGCGGTTCTCTCTCTACACTGAGGAAAAAGATCAATCCCCCGATTGCTTGTACCATTGCAAGCATAAAAGCCACTATACTCACATCGGCCTTTCTTGCCCCATACCCGAGATATACAATCGAGCCGGCATAAAACAGCGCGCAAATCAAAGAGTAGATGTCGCCAATATTTATCGTTAACGCTTTGTTCCATACCCCTGTCAGTATTACCATGCCCAGCATGCATAACGAGATGGAGATGAAGCTTTTGAGCCGGAGCGGTTTCCGGTATAGGGCCCAGGCTATGAAAGGGATCAACACGACATACGTGGCCGAAATAAACGCGTTATTTGATGGAGTGGTATACTTGACGCCAATCGTTTGCGTAAGGAATCCGCCAAAATTGAGCAATCCGGCAATCAAGCCTATTTTAAAATCCCTAAAGGTCATGTTAAATATTTTCTTATTGAAGAAAATAAGCACGAGCAGCGCAAAGAGAAAGCCTCGAAAAAAGTTGATGAATCCTGCGGAAACGTTGGCGTCCAACGCGATTTTGGTTACCACGAACCCCGAGCCCCAGAGCAAAGAAATGAACAATAGCAGTATATTTGCCGTGGGTTTTGTCATTTTCATTGATGTACTCTTCCTCTCTATAAAAAAATCCTGCCTCGTTAAGAGACAGGATGAATCCGCTCTTCTATTGTTCTCATCAATACGGAACGTCTACCAACATACTACACTGCCTTTATTAGGTCAACCAAAATTTAGGATACGGGTTCAGCCTATTTCTCGGGAAATTCCGGTTTTAAAATAGTCCAGCCCCATCGCCTCCCGCACCTCCAGCATCGTCTCGCGCGCAATGGCGCGGGCCCGGGACGTGCCGCTCATCAGCAGATCGTCCACTTCACGGGGACGGGCCGCATAATAGGCCCTGCGCTCCGCCATCGGCTCAAGCAGCTGCGCGATGGCTTCCACGGAGCGCCGTTTGCATTCCGCGCAGCCGATCGCCCCCTTGCGGCATTCCTCGCCGATCTCCTCCGCGCCTTCCGCCCGGAAGCAGCGGTGATACGCATAGACCGGGCAGATATCCGGATGCCCCGGATCACCCTTGCGCACGCGCGAGGGGTCGGTCACCGCCTTGCGCATCTTCAACTCCAACTCCTCTCGGGAGGAGTCGAGAAGAATCGCGTTGCCAAGACTCTTGCTCATCTTGGCGCTGCCGTCCGTACCCACAAGCCGGGGCGTATCACCGACAAGCGCCCGGGGCAGGGTCAGCACGGGTCGGTACAGTTCGTTAAAGCGACGGACGACTTTGCGGGTTAATTCGATAAGAGGCAGCTGATCTTCGCCCACCGGAATGATCGTCGCCTTACAGAATGTAATATCCGCCGCCTGACTGACGGGATAACCGAGAAATCCATAGTACATCTCGTCTCCGCCGCCACTTTGCGCTTCCGATTTTATGGTCGGGTTATGGCGCAGACTGTTCACGGTAACGAACATCGAATAGAACTGGGTCAGCTCGGCGATTTCCGGAATCATCGACTGAACGAAAATGGTCGCCCGCTCGGGGTCGATCCCCGCCGCCAAATAGTCCAGGGCAATCTCCCGCAGATGCGTGCGGATCAGCCCGGGCTGATGAAAATGCGTGGTAAGCGCCTGAACATCAGCCAGCATAATGAAGGTGTCGTACCGGTGCTGAAGCTCCACCCGGTTCTTAAGGGTTCCCGCGTAATGGCCCAGATGCAGCTTTCCGGTCACGCGGTCCCCGGTTAATACTCTCTCTTGATTCATTTTTCATTCTCCTTTTTCGGTATGTTGTCAACCTTAACCATTGCCACCAGCCGCCATCCAAGGCCATCACCCCCTTTCAAATTTCCCCACAGAGTGAAGAATCGTCTCTACAACCTATAACAACAAAAAAAGCCTCATCCTTATAAGGACGAGACTGCTCGTTGTGCCACCTTAAATGGACCGGTTCCCGGGCATGGTTGCACGGAATAAAGCGGTCCTCGCTAGACGGTGCGGAATCGGCGGTTCACGCCTCTTCGATACCGTTCCCTCTGATAACGGCGGGAACCCCGGCATATCCCTACGACCGGCGCACCGGGCTCGGGACAGCAACTCGGAAGGCCATTCAATCGTATGCGGAACACCGGCTCGCAGCCACCGCCGGCTCTCTGCAAATTCCTATCATACGTCTACTTACCCTTCGTCTTCGTTGATCCATTCTGCAATTTATTGTAATTGAATACCTTCCCCAGGTCAATGCCGCAGCTTATGAAGGGGAATCTCCAGCACGACTTTGCCGATCAGCTTATCCTTCGCGACGAAGGGCGTGTCCCATAAATGCGCGTCGAAGCTAATATTCCGG
The DNA here is from genome assembly GCF_000993825.1 of Paenibacillus durus ATCC 35681. NCBI lineage: Bacteria > Bacillati > Bacillota > Bacilli > Caryophanales > Paenibacillaceae > Paenibacillus > Paenibacillus durus. The sequence goes on along the minus strand of NZ_CP011114.1, from coordinate 1,659,182 downwards.
TTGTCCCCCAGGAAAAAATAATGATCTTTCGGAACCGTAACCGGTCCATAGGAGTAATCCATCTTAACGGTAAGGTAGGTTTCGTCCACCTTGGCCCCATTTCGGTACAGTACGCCATCCTTAATCTGTACAATATCTCCCGGCAGTCCGATCAGCCGCTTGACGAACAGCTTCGTCTCGCCGGCGATGGGAGGATGGAACACGACGATGTCTCCATGCTTCAGCGAGGTGGCCCATAGCATTTTTTCCACAATTACCCTGTCTCCTACCTGAATGGTCGGGTCCATCGATTCCGTCGGAACGCTCATCGCTTCGGCGACATAGCTGCGAACCAGCAATGAAAGGACAATGGCAATTAGAAGGGTCGGCACCCAGTCTTTAACCAGTTTGGTGAGTTTGTTCACTTTTAATAACCTCCATTCAAATTCCGTATGTACGGGCAATCTTTTCAAGTTCAGCCTTCAAAGGTTTCTCCGCTTCTTTTGGAACGTGAATGATAAGTACTCCGCCAAATACGGTCTCCCATTTCCCGCCGCATTTCAGCACCCGCTCCTTGAATGCAGCAAGCTCCGGCGAATGCGCGGCTTCCCGGCTGAGCAGCCTTACCATTTTCACGTAGTCCGATTTCCCCACCGTTTCCACGTAGTAATAGACGCCGCGTTCTTCTTTCACTTTGATGATGTCTCCCAAGGACAAGTCCGGTCTGAATACAGGCGTCTCTTCGATCCGATATTCATTCTCGCCGATGCGGGTTACATCGAGAATTTCAATTTCGCGTCCCGCTTCATCGAAACAAAGCTGGAACTCCATAAAATCAGGCATCGGTTGCCTCCAATCACTGTTATGTACCTAGCTCTACAATAGACTACTATACGGCAAAATTCAAACATGCCATTATTTCAGCGCCCGGGCGACGATCCGCTCGAACCAGCTCCACGGCAGCAAATTCCTGCCTCCAATCAGCACCCGGGAGCCTCTGCCAAGCACGTAGCGCAGACGGGGTGAGCGCATCCGTACTATGCGGCCGATCAGGTCGGCCACTTCCTGCGGATCGGGGGCCGTCTCCGCAGCCTTGCGCGAATACTTCAGCACGGCATCCAGACGAGCCCGGTAAGGCGAGTCCTCGGCGGAAGCAATCTGCGACAGTCCCTTGTTCCATATGGCGGTACGGTATGCCCCCGGCTCCAACAGAACGACCTTCACTCCAAACGACGACATTTCATGCCGCAGGCTTTCGCTGAAGCCCTCGACGGCAAACTTGGAAGCCGCATAAGGCGCAAAGCCGGGAAGAGCAGCCAGACCGCTGACGCTGCCGATATTGATAATGAGCCCCTTCCGCTGCTCCCGCATCTGCAGAAGAACTGCCTTCGTTACCGCGACCAGGCCGAAAAAATTCGTCTCCAGCTGCCGGCGCCACTCCTCCATCGGCACCTCTTCCACAAAGCCGCCCGCCGCATAGCCGGCGTTATTGACCAGCACGTCGATCTTGCCGTAAGCGGTCAGCACAGCCTGCACTGTCTCTTCAATCGCGGCGGCGTCGGTTACATCCATCCGCATCACATGCATGCGTTCCATGATGCCGGAGCGCTCCGCCCGCCGCTCCAGCTCTTCCTTCCTCGACGGCTCGCGCATCGCCGCAATGACCCTGAAGCCTTGCTCCGCCAGCTTAACCGCCGTCAGCATTCCGAAGCCGCTGGAAGCCCCCGTGACGAGGGCAACGGCTTCCGTGCCCCGGTTCTCCGATTGACTCAATGCATCCTCTCCTTTTATGCAAAAATACCCTTCCTTGCCTCTTACACTATCAGCCCAACGATCATGCTGATCAGATAGGCTGCGGGAACGAGAACGAGCTGACCGAGCAGCGTGCCCAGAAACCGGGAGCCCATGAGCAGTACATATACCTTGCCCAGCCGTCTGCGGTGTTCCTCGCTGGCCGTCGCCTTGTCGGTAATCAGCCCAAGCTGCGGGTCGATGAAGATCGTCAGCAGGATCGTCGCCATCCCATTAATGATCCCCGAGGCCTGGGAGGCGGTCGTGCTGTACTTCGGAATGAGATGGGCCGCGTACAGTGACGACATGACCCCCACCGTATAGAAGGCCGTAACGAAAATATTCAGCACGATCAACCGTTTCGGAACATCCAGATACCGGAAATTGTACAGCCGGATTTTCGGCCGTCTGACATATTTACGGGTATTTTTCAATTGTCCGATGGTGACGCTGGCCAGCAGCTTCGGTATGGAACCTTGGATCTCCAGCTTGGAAATGATGCGCGCGAACAGCCCGATAAAGGTGGGAAATAGTCCGATCGCGATCAGCGTACCGAGCGAGCCGCCCAGCAGGATAATCCTTAAATAATTCAGCAGACTAAAACTCGGATCGTGCTTCGCCACATCCACAAACTTGGCTGTCAGCGGAGCCTGAATCAGATTGGCCGTCCTGGATACCAGTACAATAATGCCGGTCAGGGATAGCGAGATCGCGATTTTATTCAATTTTACTCCGGCATACCGGACCGAATACGACAGCGTCTCGGCGGTATGTATAATCATCGTAAGCAGAAAAACGACAAGCAGACTTCCGGCCATCTGTGTTCCTCCCAAGGCCCCGACTATCCGCAGATATTCGCGGAGTTTTCCATGATTGGGTATATCATCCATCCAACATTCTAACATACGGAAGTCGTCAAGTCTTTGGCAAAAAAAATAACAGACGGTCCACTGGTAATGGAACCGCCTGTTAAACTTTTGCAGCGAAAGCTAATTGATCAACGTCAGTACGATCCGCCAGTCTCATCCCCAAGCATCGGCAATGCCGTTTCCCTGCGGCGAATGCGGAAGGTCAGGGCAAGATCGGCGGCAAAGCCAAGGACAGCCACGGGGAGCAGCACACTCCAGATATCCGCCGTCAGCGTGTACAGACGAATCATCAGCGGGTGAACGGCAATGAGGCATACAACCGATAATCCCCACCAGTATAGAGAGAACAGCAGACAGATATGCCCGCCGAGCTGATACTCTTGGCCCGAGTAATCCCACCACCGGCGGCGGAACAGGAGCTTCAGCAGTGCCCCGGTGACATATTCCACAGCCGACGGTACGGCAAATGTCGCGGCTAGAAACAACGGAAGCGGCATGGCTGTACCGCCTAAAGCCAGCAGCAGCAGTGGAGCGAAGCCGTACATCGGTTTATACGGCCCTTTCATAAGCCCCTCTTTGCGGAACGTCCCGACGCTGTACCAATTATACATACCCTCTATAAACCAGCCCAATATCGAATAGACGATAAAATAAAAAAAATATTCTCCCGGCACACTGTGGGCCGCCTCCCGGCCCCAAGACAACAATCCCGACATGCTATAGCTCCCGCCTTCCTGTCCGATGGAATATCCATTTTTCCTGAAATCGGGCATAGTATGCCATCCGGGAGAGCGGAATATGCGCATAAGAAGAAACGCCTGACGGCGTCTTTTTAAACGTAGGTACGTTGCGACAACAGATATTCTCAAATTCGAAAGGGCTGGAATCACAACAAAATAGGCACAACTCTGAAGGTTATGCCCGAATATACGGCCTGCATGCACCGCATCGTTATTTGGGGTACTGCTCTTTAAGCGATGGAGACTGGAGCGGGCTGTCATTCAGCTTTCGGAGGGTTTCCAGCTTCATATCGCTGTGGACTCCGAAATAAGGACCATACTTCTTCTCAAGCACGACTCCGGCAAGAACATCCTGCCGCTTTTGCCGGTAACGGGCGTTTCGATTCCGATCACGCATTTGCATTTTCCTCCCTAAGGCAAAATGGGTTACAGATCAAGAAAGTGCGCCACCAAACAACAGGTTGGAAATTCCGGTATGTACTAACAGTATACAAGATGAGCGGGCACAAAAAAACAGGCTGTTCCAAAGGAAAGCCCATTTTTCTTAAAATTTAAGAAAGTTTTAGCTTCTCGCTATGCCTTGATTTATATTCTAACGACGGAGCCTTATTTTTTCGGCACAGGGTCGGGATGGGCGGTTGGAGCAGGTTTGGCTTCCCACTCGTCCGCTTCGGGTTCGATATCTACCCCGTTCTCCATCTTCTTGATCTCGGCGAGCGAGTCTCCCTTTCTATTTTCCCGATTGCGGATGTCCGCTTCGTTTTGGATTTGATCGGCCATGCTTATCTCCTCCTTCTTAAAGTTTTACTTATTTGCCTCATAGTTATAGTTGCCCGGTAATGCCTTTTACAAACATGCTAAATGTTCTCTGGAGCCGACACTTTGATTCACGGCCGTTATCCCTTATCATGAAAAGAAAAAGGACGGCAAGGGGACGGGAAGATTGAAGCTGCTTTATAAGACGCGCGGAGACGGGCATGATATTGAGGTATACGATACGGATGAATGGTACGGCGAGAAAGGGCGTTTCCGGCTGCTGCAATTTTCGGAGGAGGCGGTTCAAGGAGCGGTGGACTTGAATCATCCGGAGCGGATCGTGTTCGAGTATCCGAGAGCGATCCTTCATTTGATGGAGTGGAACAATCCGGCATTTGAGGACGTATTCATCATCGGGCATGGGGTCGGGACGATTTCCGGCCATTTATCCGGCAAAAAAATGATAACCGCAGAGGTCAGCCCCCAGATTGCGGAAATCAGCAGAACGTATTTCGGATACAGCGGGGATCCGGTGAGGATCGGCGACGGACGCCGCACGCTTGAACAAGAGAGGGACGGGGCTTTCGATTATATCATTCTGGACGCATTCAGCGACAAAGGCACGCCCCGGCATTTGATCTCGCAGGAGTTCTTCCGCCTGGTCAGAACGAAGCTTAATACCGGCGGAATGATGCTGATGAACCTGACGGGAAAAGGCGGAAATGACCGGCTGATCCAGGCGGTTCACACGACACTCATTTCGGTATTCCCCCATACGGAAGCGTTCATTCTCCCCGAAAAAGGCGCCTCCGGCCTGAAAAATATCATTCTCGCCGGCAGCGGTCGGCCGATCGGCTTCAAAGCCCGCCATCTGGCGGGCTTTACCGGGACGACACTCCCTCCGGGGCATATCCTGACGGACTAAAAGCTATCGCTTCGCCTTCACCGCAATCCCTTCCGCTTTCAACCGGCGGCGCAGCTCGGCGGCAAAACCGGCGGCGCCCGCCCCGTCGCCGTGAATGCAGACCGTTTCCGCTTCAAGCGGAACTACCGTGCCGTCCACAGCGGCAACCGCGCCTTCCTTTACCATGCGGATTACTTGGCGGACCGACTGTTCCATGTCGGTAATGACCGCGTCCGGCTGGCGTCTCGGGGTCAGCGACCCGTCACGCTGATAGGTCCGATCCGCGAATACTTCGCTGGCCGTGGACAGCCCCGCCTCGCGGCCGGCGGCAAGCAGCTGGCTTCCGGCCAGGCCGTACAGCACCAGGGACGGGTCGAATCGGGATACAGCGGCGGCGATGGCGGCGGCAAGCGGACGGGATGCTGCGGCCATATTGTACAAAGCGCCGTGCGGTTTGACATGCCGAAGCTTCCCTCCCTCCTGCCGGACGAAGGCCTCCAGTGCTCCGATCTGGTACGTGACGAGATCGAACGCTTCATCGGGAGAAATGTCCATGTTCCTTCTCCCGAAGCCCGCAAGATCGGGCAGGCCCGGATGGGCTCCGATACTTACCCCTAATGCAAGTGCGGACCGGACCGACTTGCGCATGACGGAGGGATCGCCCGCATGAAGCCCGCAGGCAATATTCGCCGAGGTGACCACCTGTAACAGTTCGTCATCCGCGCCGATGGTGTAAGCGCCAAAGCTCTCCCCCATATCACAGTTCAAATCCACCTCAAGCATGATAACCCTCCTTCTGCTTCAGCCTGATCATCATTTCAAGCCGCTTCAGCTTGCGTTCTCCGCGCAGGTACAAGGATTCGGCCTCCTCCGGCGAAACCTCCCGAAACGCGACATGTTCTCCCGGCGCAGCCTGGGCCATTACGGGGAGATCCACGCTTATGACCTGCGCAATCTTCGGATAGCCGCCCAGCGTCTGGCGGTCGGCCATCAATACAATTGGCTGACCGTCCGCCGGAATCTGAACCGTTCCAAGCGCTACGGCCTCGGAAAGATACTCGCGCGGCGATTCCAGCATAAGTGGCGGTCCGGCCAAACGATAGCCCATCCGGTCCGATTGGGGAGTTACCTTGTAGGAGGACTCCACAAAAGCTTGAAGGCTGCGGAGAGTGAAATCGTCCCATTGGCGGCCCCGGACGAACCGGATTTCCGGGTTTGGACTGTAGGCCGGAATAACCGACCAGGGTACGGCCCAGGAGACAGCATAGAAGGAGCCGTCTTCCCCCGCCGCCCCTGAAATCGTCGACGCCTTGCTCTGCCTGCTCTCCCGCTCCCCCGGAAATGGATGGGGGTTCCGCAGCGGAGCAGGGCCTACGGGCAGCTCATCTCCCGCTCTAAGCGCTCTCCCCTCAAATCCGCCGATTCCCGCGCGCAGGTAGGTGCTGCGGCTGCCCATCACCACAGGGACATCCAGTCCGCCGGACACCGCCAGATACGCCCGGCAGCCGGAAACCGGCCGCTTAAAGACGAGCCTGCTCCCTTTACGCACAAACACGGGACGCCACATCGGCACGTCCCTTCCATCGATAACGGGAGTCATTTGGCCTCCCGTTATCGCAATCCAGTGATCCTGCCCGAACTCGGCGGCAAAGCCCGAGAGCGTAATCTCAAGCACCGCCGCGCTATCGTCGTTCCCGGCAATCCAGTTCGCTATGCGATGGGCGGAGCAGTCCATCGCTCCGGAGACGATAACGCCGTATTTTCCATAGCCCGTTCTTCCAAGATCTTGCACGGTGGTAAGCAGGCCTGGCTTATGGATTCTTATACTCATAATGGCTGCATCCCCCGCAATCTCCGGTATTCTTCCGGTCCGATGGGGCAGAACCGGATATAATCCCCGCCCTGAAGCAGCGTCGGCGGCGAGTCGCCTGGCCGGAACAATTCGAGCGGCGTCCTGCCGATAATCTGCCAGCCTCCAGGTGTCTCTATGGGATAGATCCCGGTCTGCGAGCCGGCAATACCGACCGAGCCTGCGGGAATGCGAAGTCTGGGTGTTGTTTTTCGCGGCGCGGCAATCGTGTCCGGCATGCCTCCCAGGTACGGAAATCCCGGCGCAAAGCCAATAGCGTACACCAGATATTGTCCTCCGGAATGAATCGAAACGACATCCTCCTTGGATAGACCGTTCAATTCCGCCACATACCCAAGGTCCGGGCCAAATTCCCCTCCATAACAGACCGGAATGTCAATGATCCTTGAGCTTTCAGCCCGCAGGCCGTCTTCCGTCAACATCAGCTTGTCGCGCAGGATAGAACATACATGGCCATATGCCGTCCGATTCCGTTCCGGAATACGCAGCGCCGCCAAATCATAAAATACGCATACCGCAGTAAAGGAAGGAACACATTCAATAAACCCGGGGAAGGGATCTTGCTCAATCCGATGTACAGCCGCTCTAATCTCTTTGTGAATCTTCGAACTAATGCTCTGGCCAAATTCGGCCAATACCGCCGAGTCTCCCAGAGGGTAAAAAGACCAGGCCATCGCCAGCTCCACCCCTTTTTCATAGACAGCTATTGTCCGTACCGTAGTCAAACGAATCACGCCGGCTTGTTCCTTAAGGATAAGGGATGAGTACAGCCGGGTAAACCTATTCAAGCCGAAATTAACGCTTCTTCTTGAACGCCATCCATCCGAGGAACAGCAGAAGAACCACGGCCATCGTCCCGACACAGGCGAACACCCCCATCATCCGCTCCCCAAAATGCATAAGGGGCATGCTGCGGAAGGAGAACGCCGAGACGCTCATACACAGCATACCCATACCGATCAGGAGAATCGCGATCAGCCATTCGATTTTTTTCATGCGCGATCCTCCCCCGGCTTCAGCCGCAGATCAAAATAAAGTTCAAAACAGGTTCCCTCTCCCGGCCTGCTGGCAACGGTTATCGTTCCTCCGAGCAGCCCCACCAGCTTATGCACGATGGATAGCCCAAGGCCGGTGCCGCCATGCATGCGGGAACGCGATTTCTCTACCCGGTAGAACCGCTCGAATATAAAAGGAAGCTCGTCCTCGGGGATTCCGATCCCCGTATCCTGTACGGCAAGCTTCACCACCCCCGGCTGGAACGACAAACGGAGGCGGACCGATCCCCGCTCCGTGTACCGGATTGCATTTTCCAGCAGATTCAGCACAATTTGCTCCATGCGGGCTCCGTCCGTATACATCGTTTGCGGCGTTCCTTCGACAGTGCAGTAGAGTTCCAGATTTTTGTCCTCGGCTTTTAGTCTCACCTTTTCGACCGCCTGCCCCGCAAGTTCCGCCAAATCGACCCATTCCGGCGCAAGGCTAATCTTGCCTTCCTCCATCTTGGCCAGCTCGAACAAATCGTCCACCAGATGCTGAATCCGCCGCGCTTCCATGTAGATGATGTCAAGATACCGGTCCTTTTCCTCTTCCGTCTCGTACAGGCGCTCTTTGACAACGTTCGCATACCCCTCAAGGTAGGTAATCGGCGTCCGAAGCTCATGCGAGATATTGGCAAAAAACTCCTGCCGCGAGTCACGGTAACGCTGAAGATCGACGGCTAAATCGTTAATCGCTCCGGCAAGCGCGCCGATTTCGTCCCTGCTCCCGATATCCACTCTCGTCTCCAGCTCTCCGGCGGCAATCTTCCGGGTAGCCTGCTGCATCTGCAGGAGCGGCCTGGACAGTAACTGGGCGATAATCCAAGTGCTGCCCAAAGCAAGCAGGAATGCTCCGATTCCGGAAAGTACCAGCAGACTCCGCACCCCTGCCAGCGACCGGTCCATCCTTTCTGTGGAGGCCATTAGATACAGAGCAGAGGCGACTTTTCCTCCCTTTACTATCGGTTGCCCCGAGACGAAATACCGCCCGCCTGCCGGGTCCTCATAGAGAAAATTCACTTTTTTTCCGGAAAAAATCCTATTCACATCCGAGATGCGGATAAAAGACTGATATGCCGGGTCTTGTACACCCGAATGCATAATAACGCTTCCGTCCTGACGTACATTATATATGCTGACAGCCGAAAATTCGGCGAACGTCCCTATCATTTCGCTGGTGCCGCCCTCCGAGGATTCGGCCATAACGGTGAAATGGGAGGCCAATTCCTCGGTTTCCGTCTTCATATTGGCCGAATAAAAGCTGGTGAACATCCGGTCGACCGCCACGCCCAGAAACAGCAGCACCACGAGAAACAGACCGGAAATAACAATGCCCAGCTTCAGGCCGATTACGTTATTTTTCATGGGATTGCACCGGCGCCTGAAATTTATAGCCCACGCCCCAAACGGTCTGAACCGGGTTGTAGCCGAGGCCGGCTTTTTGCAGCTTTTCGCGGATATTTTTGATATGGGTGTCCACTACCCGTGTTTCACCCTCGAAGTCCATACCCCACAGCCGCTCCACGAGCTCATCCCGGCTGAAGGCGCGCTGGAGATTCCCGGACAGAACGGCCAGCAGATCGAATTCCTTCGGCGTCAGCTCGACCCTGGTATCCTGAACGGACACCTCACGCGCATCCGGACGGATAATCAGCCCCGGAAACTCCAGTACACGCTCCTTGGGGACCGCTTGCTGCGCCAAAGACGCTCTGCGGATCAGCGAATGCATCCGGGCGGTCAGTTCCTCCGGCTCGAACGGCTTGGTCAAATAATCATCCGCCCCGATCTCCAGTCCCCGGACCTTGTCCTTCGTCTCGGAGCGGGCGGTCAGCATCAGAATGGGCACGCTGTCCTTCGCCCTGACGGCCTCGCATACCTGCCAGCCATCCATATCAGGCATCATCACGTCCAGCAGGACAATATCAAAATTCCCGCTGCCGATAAGCTTCAGCGCCTCCCGCCCCGTCGATGCTTCGCTGACCTGGAAGCCTTCCTTCGCCAAATAAATGCGCAGCAGATTTCGCATATTCCATTCATCGTCAACAACCAGCACACGCAGCTGCGCCATTATCTTCACCTTCTTTTTTTACGATATGTCTTGATAGAATGCGCTTATTATAAGCACCGGATATGTGGAAAATATGTGGGCTCCGCTGACGGCCAGCCGTCTTCTCATTATCGGTTATCCTGAATATGCAATCAAGAAGGCATTACCATAAGAAAAGCCATCCCTGGTTCGGGATGACTTTCGGGATGGCTATTAGTTTGCCGCAGGCAGCCGCTAATCCGCCTCTCGCTATGGAAGATTTCTGCTTCTGTCCGTTGCCGAATGTGGCAGTTTACAGGAAAGATTCCGCCAACCCCAGGCGCAGCCTGCTTAGGCCTTTACGCCAACTTCCGGGTTTACACAGGTAATCGGCGTGCCTCCGCCAAGCACCGCGAAGATATTCCGGGCGCACAGCTCGCCCATGGCTACCCTGGCTTCGGTGGTGGAGCTGCCCACATGGGGAGCCAGCACCACATTCGGCAGCTCGGTCAGTCCCGGCGCAAGCTCCGGCTCGGATTCGAACACGTCGAGGCCCGCTCCGGCAATGACATTCTCACGAAGAGCGGTTACCATAGCCTGCTCGTCGATAATGGGCCCACGTGAATCGTTGATCAGGATCGCGCTTGGCTTCATCAGACCCAGCTCTTCCGCTCCGATCAGATGGCGGGTGGAAGGCAGCAGCGGCACATGAACGGATACAAAATCCGATTCTCTCAGCAGCGTGTTTTTATCAACGAAGACTCCGCCCGTCTCCGCCTCAAAATCGGGATTCGGCCGCTGATCATTATACAGTATCCGCATATTGAAGCCTTGGGCGCGCTTCGCCACGGCCTTGCCGATCCGGCCTCCGCCGAGTATCCCGATGGTCTTGCCGCTGACCTGGGCGCCAATCAAATTCATCGGCCCCCAGCTCTTCTTGCCGGCCCGCACATACGTGTCGCATTCCACAACCCGCCGGGCGGCGGACAGCAGCAGGGCAAAGGCAAAGTCCGCGGTGGCATCCGTCAGAACGTCCGGTGTATTGCTGACGTATATGCCGTGTTTTGTTGCGGCCTCGACATCAATATTGTTGTAGCCGACGCCGTAGTTGGCGAAGATTTTGCAATCCGAAGCAAGCGCCCGGCACACATCCTCATTAACTCCTACCGAAACAGTCAGCACAGCGTCGAAACCCCGGGCATTTTCAATCAGCTCTTCCGGGCTGAGGCTCCGCTCCTCGGGATTCATTACCACTTCACATTGTTCGCGCAGCAGAGCCAAAATATGATCCTCTAGCGGATATGTAACATACACACGGGCTTTGGACATGAATGATCCACTCCTTTTGGTATTTTTGAATTTGAGATTTTAGCAAAATGCTGAGTTATTTCGCAGGCGGGGCCGCAAGCTATCTTGCCATCCAGCCTCCATCCACACAAATAATCTGTCCATGAATATAACGCGCGGCCTCGGAAGCGAGAAAGACTGCCGTCCCGCCCATATCCTCCGGCGAACCCCAGCGTTTGGACGGAATCCGGTCCATAATCTGCCCGCTGCGGACCGAATCGTTAATCAGGGCTGTATTCATCTCCGTTGCCATATACCCGGGCGCAATGGCATTGACATTCACTCCACGGGAGGACCATTCATTGGCCAATGCCTTGGTCAACTGGGCAACCCCTCCCTTCGCCGCCGCATAGGCGGGTACGGTTAAGCCGCCGGAGAAGGACAGCAAGGAGGCGATATTAATGATTTTGCCGTAGCCCCTTGCGAGCATCCGTTTCCCGAACGCCTGGCACAGCATGAACACCGAGCGAAGCTGAACCTGCATGACCAGATCCCATTCTTCGATGGGAAAGCTTTCTGCCGGATGGCGCCGCTGAATCCCCGCGTTGTTGACCAGAATGTCCACCGGACCGAACTGCCCCTCAATCGCGGCGGCGAGTTCTTCGCCTGTCTGCAGCTCCGCCAAATCGCAGGCGACCGCATAACAGCGGCGGCCCAGCGCTTCCGCCAAAGCCGCAGTTTCCGGGCACTCCCCGCTTCGCTGAACGGATACGATATCCGCTCCGGCCTTGGCCAGCGCGATCGCCATGCCCTGCCCAAGCCCTCTGTTGCCTCCCGTAACGACCGCCAGCTTGCCTTCCAATGAAAAATCGGATAAATCCATAGTAAAGTTCCTCCATCTCCTGTATTATGCGGCGGCATGAACTAAGCTGCGATTCTTAGCCGCCGCTCTCTTTATGATGCATCAGGCCGCTTTCTTGCTCGTTCTCGTTTGAACCGACCCCGGCAGCGTGGCGGTGATAAGCGCAGATACGATCAGCAGACCTACAAGGCTGTAGACACCCACATTATAATTGAAGATTTGAATCAGAAATCCGACAATATAGGGTCCAAAGAATCCGCCCAAATTCCCGAGCGCGTTGATGGCTCCCCGTGCTCCGCCTGCAACTTCCTTGCTGAATAAGCGCGGTGGAATCGCCCAGAACACTACCCCTGCGGCTTTAACGAAGAAGCCCGCGCCGATGAGGAAGACATAGGAGAACCAGATATTCCCGTGTATCGTTACAGACAGCAGCAGGCATAGCGCGAATCCAAGCAGCGGAATAATGACGAATTCCCTTCTTCGTCCAGTCCGGTCGGACAGGCCCGAGAACAGCAGCATGCCTGCAATACAAGCGATCCACGGCAAGCTGGACAGCAGGCCCACCATGCCCATTCCGCTGTTGGTCAATTTCTTTAGCATGGTCGGCAGCCACATGGAGAACCCGTAATCGCCCGACTGATAGCAGAAGTTTAGGGCAATAAGCTTCCACATGGACTTGTTCGGCAGCAGATCCTTAATCGATGCCTGCTTCACCTGATTTTCCTGCTCAATCGCCAGCTGCTCCTCTTCCAGCCTGCCGACAATGTAAGCTTGCTCTTCCTTGCTGATCCATTTGGCCTGCTGCGGGCGATCGCTGACCATGAGCAGCCAGGGGATAAGCACAACCAGCGAAACAATTCCTTCAATAATGAACATTTCACGCCAGCCGGCAACGGAAATGATGAACCCCGAAATGGGACCGGTGATGATGGCAGCAATGGGCGCAAACATCAGCACGATGGCGTTCGCCCGGCCTCTTTCCTCATTGGGGAACCAGTTGCTGCACATCGTCAGGACAACCGGCAGCATGCCGCCTTCCGCAACACCGAGACAGAACCGAAGCACCAGCAGCTCAGTCGTGCTTGTTGCCAAGCCGCTTAATATGGAGACAACGGCCCAAAAGGGAATCACCCAGGCAATGAACTTCTTGCCGCTGCTCTTGGCGGCGATTTGTCCGCCAGGGATTTGCAGAAACAAATACCCGAAGAAGAATATTCCCGCCGCGAATCCGGCCATGCCGGCAGTCATGCCGAGTTCTTTGTCCATCCCGCCGGATATGGCAAAGCTCACGTTGACACGGTCCATGAACGAAATAATGCAGACAATCAACAGCGGAGGCAAAATCCGTTTCCAACGGCTGTTTGGTATTTTTCGAGTTTCGCTGATCATTATCACTGACACCCCTTGTTATAAGAAGTTTTCAAGCGAATAGACCTACATTATGGCTTCGTTGATCTTAATGACCACCCTGCGGATCGATGTCTTGCCGCCATGCTCCCAGATCGGCCGGTGAACATCCTCGGGGAAAAAAATCGCATAATCCCCCGGCTCCAGCACAAGCTCCGTCTCCCTGTCGATCCCAGCATAAAAAATCGCATCCTTGGTCTCTAGCAGCGTCTCCGTCACCGTGTTCTTGCCCAAATCGACCGCAAAGCCGATTCGTTCCTTGCCTTCCACCGAGTAGTGTACTTCAACATATTTGCGGTGGACTTCCGGTCTGGCCTCCTCTTTCTGCCGAGTTGTGACATCGAAGACCTGGACGAAGAAATCGTCTCCGTCAATCGGATAGATGCCCGTCTCCATATGCTGAAACTCATGCTGATGCTCCTGCAAATACCGGACCGCCCTGATCACAGGCTCCGTATATTTTTTCTCAATCGGTTCCCTGCTCTCAATGTTAGAAAAGATCATGGCCGCTCACGCCTCTCTTCATTATTCACAAGATAGCTGTATCAACCTTTACAATCACCTTGCGCAATGCCGCGCCGCCTCCATTCTCACAGCCCGGACGATGAACATCCTCGGGAAAAAAGACGGCGAACTGCCCAGGCTGCATCAGAAGCTCCATTTCATTCTCCGCCTGCTTATAAAAAATAATGTCCTTCTCCTCCGCCAAATCCTCATCCACAATATTATTTCCCGTGTCCGCCGCAAACCCGATCCGTTCATTGCCTTCCACAGAAAATTGCACGTCGATGTATTTCCGGTGCACCTCCGGCCGGGTATCCTCCTTCTTCTTGGTCTCTAAGGATACGACTTGAGCGTAAATTTGCTGTCCTTCAATAGGATAAATTCCAGCATCCATGAACAAAAATTGCTCACGGTTGTCCTTCAAATACTGCAGAGCTCTTGCAATAGCCGGCGGATACTGGCGCTTCGTTAGTTCTAATGTTTCAATACTACCGAAATACATGGCTGACCCTCCCGTTTCCTTCGCCAGCTTAACGAGCTGCTAATTAGCCGGTTAGGGAAAAGATTGATGTTCGCACTTTCAACCAAACCATCGTCACCTGTAGTTAGGGTGATCCTCGGACGGAGCACGGCGATCTTCCTCGCTGCCCTTGGCTCCCAGAAAAAAGATGTATTTCATCCGGGTACCCGGAGACGCTACCGTAGGATGATAGCCATTCGGAATAATGACCGCATCGCCCGAACGGACGATTTCCGCCTGCTCGGTTCCGTCCATCAGCATTCCCACATGAATGCCAAAGCCGTCTGCGGGAATGTCAAAATAGAAGTAGATTTCCTCCAGTGTGCCGGAATGATGATGAGGCGGCCAACTGGTCCAGGCTCCATCCTGCCCTGTGGTGATGCCTGTTACGATGCGGCTCGCCCGGTCGGAGCGGGTCAGCAGGTTCACGATATCGCGGGTATAGTTATACCTCCCGTGGACTTCCTTCTCCCGGTATGCACTGCCATAATCGGCATAAATCAGCTCCCCGTCGCTCCACGCTTCCGCCTTTGCCATAACGAGCCTGGATTGTTCAGAGACGCCCTCAATCCTCACAGTTTGACCTCTCGGAACATACAGGCCGTCCCCAGGCAGCAGCATGTATTCACTGCTTGCAGCCGCGATCCGCAGCTTGCCTTCGATGCAGACCAGGCTTGCCTCGCTGCCCTCCAGCTCAATGGTTTGTGCCCCGCCTGAAGCCAGATTCAGCACGAACAGCTCCAGAACTTCCAGTTGGCTGTTCCCGGGTCCGACGATCCGGTGCAATCCCGGCGCGCTTGGGGCAGTAAATTTCAGCTCCATCTTCTCCTCCTCGAACAAGCTTGTGACTGCTCAGCAATTGCTTACATCCGAATTTTAAAATGAAAGCGCATAATTGTCAACAAGTATTTCTGTCGACAATGATAGACAAAAGAACATCCCCCAAGCACTATCGGCTCAGGGGAACGGTTTGGGCCAGAATTTTTTTGCGTCAGAATTCTTTCTTATCAATCCAGCTGTTGTAGTGAAAGTGATTGCGAAGCGCGGCCAGAATTTCCTCATTGCCGCCTTCCTTCAGCGCGGCGACAATCTGCCGGTGCTTATCGACCACCTGGCGCTTGTATTCAAATTCTCCCTTGTCGAACTGGCGGCGCGTTCCCACAATCAGAATCGCCCGGCACAGCCTGTCTATGTTCGCCCAGAAAAGCTTGATGAACTTGTGGTCAATCACCTCGAACGCCTTGGTGTGGAACGCGATATCCTGCGCCGCGAACTCGTCGGCATCCTTGTGGCCCAGCGCCAGCTCCATCCTGTCGACGGAAGTCTCCAGGAAGCGGATAATAGAATCCCGCGCTTCGGGCGGAATGTGGCTGAGCGCAAACGATTCCAGCATGTAGCGGACGTTGTAGAACTCGCTGACTTCTTTTTCGGTAAGGACCTTTACAACAGCCCCCTGCTTCGTAATATCTAGCAGACCCTCGTATTCCAGATTGCGGAACGCTTCCCGCACCGGAGCGCGACTTAATCCATATTCGCTTGCAATCGCGGTTTCCGTCAGCTTCAGCCCATTCTCCAACCCGCCGCCAACGATCTTCATCCGCAAAATATCGGTCAGTTGTTCTCCCAACCCTATGTTAAGCTTCGGATCAATCATCAGATTAACTCCTTAAAATACATGTCGACATACAGGTTTAGTGTATCACAACGCATAAGAAAAGCGCTATATAAACTGAGCTTTTGTTCTAAATGAGGATTGTCGCGGGCTACGAGAAATGCTTGGAGTTCCGGTCGCTGTTGTTTTCAGATTTCCTGGATTAGGACCGCTTTTTCCACTTCCAAGCTTCCTCTTCGCCGCTCCGCCTCTCATTCCTTCCGAAATTCAATTTAGCTAGCTTCTTATCCCTTTGTCTTTTTTCCCGGTTATGTATACCCCCGCAAATACAAGCAGTCCGCCGAGCACCTGCGCAAACGTGACCGGATTGCCGAGCAGCATGCTGAGAATGGCTGTGAACACCGTGATCAGATTTAGATAAATCCCCGCCCGGCTGGCCCCGATCTCACGGATCGACGCGTTCCAGAAAATGAACGACCCCACCGAAGGAAAAATGCCGATATACAAAATGCCCATGGTCGCCTTGGGACTAAGCGGAAGATGGATGCCCGAAGCCAGGAAGAAAGGAAGAGTGAGGATCAGCCCCATCAAGGCGGAAACCGCCGTAGCCGATATTGGAGGCAAACCCTTCATTTTCCGTCCAAGGATCGAATAGAACGTCCATACGAGAATCGCGGCCAGCATCAGCAGATCGCCGAGATTGTACTCGGTCTGAAAAATTAACTGCAGCTGCCCCTTGGTCAGCACCAGCAGCACGCCGAGCAGCGACACCAGCAGGCCCAAGCCTTTGGCGAGCGAGATTTTTTCCCGAAGAAAAAAGGAAGAGAACAGCACGATCAGCGCCGGATTCATCGCATTGACGAGCGCGGCATTCATGGAGGTTGTGAACCTCAGCGCCTCGTACAGCAGGAAGTTATAGCCAACCACGCCCAGTATGGACATCAGCAGCAAGATTTTCCACTCTTTCAGGACGCTTTTCCAGTCGGGGCGTTCCACGAAATGCGCAATCGGAAACAGCAGAAACACCGCGATCAGCCACCGCGAGAACGTCATCTGCACCGGCGTCATCTCCGCCACCACATATTTGCCGAACACATAATTCCCCGCCCAGAACAGATTAGCCATAATTAAAAAAAGATAAGTACGGTACTTGCCCATAATCCTCGCTCGCCTCTTTCTATCTTTGAAAATGAAAAAAAGCCTCCATATATTATAATATACGGGGGCAAGAGGGGCAGCGAGATTGGTTCTATATCATACTTGAAACATTACCAGAATATGTACCGTCTGATAAAGTAAGGGGGGAATGACAATGAAATTTAAGAAACTGTGTTGGGGGTTAATTCTGCTCTGCGCCATGTTAATAACCGCATGCACGAACACCAATCATGCAAAAGATATGGGAGAATTGTATAGTCTGGCACTAGATGCATACATGCCCATTGATCAAGGCCTGAACAGCGGTATGAAATTTATTGCGATTGACATGAGTAATTTTAAGGATATTGATGAAACAGACAAGGAACAAATTCTAAAGTATTTTGATAAATACAATGTCGAGGTAATGGAAGCGAGTTATGAGCAGCTAAAAGACAAGGGATTATATGACCCCCAGACAATGGTGCTCAATGGTGTGCTGCTGCGTGTCGAAAAGACTGAAATTTCAGAGAATCAAATGGTGATCGAAGGCTCTAAGTTTAGATCTGGTGACGGAGCAATCGGAATGAAAGTCATTGTTGAATACAGCAACGGAAAATGGCAAGTTACCAAAGCAGACACTACTTGGATAAGTTAATGATATGTGAAAAGAACCATAAAGAATCCACACGCTGAACCGCATGTGGTTTTGCCTTTCAAATTGAACCCAACAAGAGTTGCGATGCAATTTTGCGTATTTCATCTTATTTCAGAAATCCGCGAGAAAACGAAGATAAGGTTTTTAGAGTAAAACATGATAGTATCCGATGATATTGATGCTTTTATAAAGTTAGAGGAATGTGGTAAAAGGGTATATTTTTCAACACAATGCATGTGCGCACAGACATATTAAAAACTGATATCATACGGGGGGGTAATGAGGGTTAAGTTCTAACAGAGCATGCCACCCGATTCATTCGGAACTGGGTGGGGAAGAGAAAGACCCTGAGAATATCCTCAAGGTCTGAAAAGAATTTGATTTACATTAACTGTGCAAAAAATTAAGAACTAACTTCCTTAATTTCTCATGATTGTTGTACTCATTCTGAAAGTCAGGGTATTTCTCCAGACTTGATTCAAAAAAATTGTACTGAGGAAACCGTTCAAAAAACCCCCTATTCAACAATTCAATTTGCCTATTTGGGATTTTTTCAACGTTACCCTTCAAGAGATAACTCGTCGTTCCAACAATCACAGTACAATAGTCATTAAAGTCAGCATTTAAACTTTCATCTTCAAGCATTGCAAAATCCTTTTCAAAATCAATCTTTATTTTGCTTGTTCCCTCATATGGACAGGGGTTTACCATTATGAATTTTTGCATATTTGATATTTTTGATAAAATTTCTTCTTTATTCAAATCCGAAGACCTCCAACTAGATAAATATATTAGGACTTACCAAAAGAAACTATCGTCCCATCCGGTGCGATATCAACATATTTCCCGTTCTTTTTATAACGAATTGTACCCTTAACTGCTCCATCTACATAACTTTTTGTAGAACCCTTTTTGACAGTTCTTGCGAAGTCTTCAGCCTTCCTAAGATACTGTGCTAAATCCTCCGCCCCTACTTCTATGCCATGTTTCTTAAAATGATATTCAGCGGAACTTTCGATATCATCAAAACTTCCCTTATTCCATACTGAAAAATTACAATTTGTATTATGCACCCAAATCCCAAGGTCGCTGACAAAGTACGTATGGAACTCATCAACCGTCATATTGTAAACCGTTACCTGTTTATGCAACAGTTCGATGCTGTCTATCTTGAGTGTATTCCCGTCACTTTGAACAAGCAAGTCTCCAACCTTGAGGTCTTTGACATACGTCCATCCCTTACCATCAGTTGACATATATAGGTAAGGCAACGTGATGGGCTTTTGCGAAGTTGGAGGATTATGGTAAAAGATTATATTTTTCAAACATTGCATGTGCGTACAGGCATATTGGAGGAATATCATACGGGGGTGATGAGGGTTAAGTTCTTATGGACGTAGCCGCCCATTCATTCGGCACTGGGTGGCTTAAAAAGAAAGCCTTGAAGGTTTCATCCCTCAAGGCTAAACATGTATTACATCCTCATTTATTTACTAAACAACTCAAGTCTATCTGACGTAAGGAATCGTAACGAAGACTCATTCACAGCACCGAACTCAATAAAGTTCTCACGAGCCTGAGCAAGAGTCATTTGGTTAGGTGAACTATAATAATTTGGATCTATGTTTCCGTCATCTTCCCAAAAGCATACTGGGCAAATATAGTATTCACCTTTTGTGGGAAGTGTCTTAAATTCACAACACGGACAACTATAAAGTTCTTCCTGTAAACCCTCAACCTCCTGATTAAAGTGCAGGATTACTGATACTCTCTTCGATAAATACTCATTTCTGACCCCAAGATACTTTTTTCTTAAAGCTACAAATAACAATGCATTGTAAACTTCATCCATTGCATCTCTCTGAGGTTCATCAAATTGGAGCATCTCTAATTGTAATATTTCAGGCAACTTATCAAATTCGGGATCGTCTTGGTCTATTCCCCACCAATCAATCAGGATTTCTTCCCGTTCTTCCTTAGACAAATCTTCAATCGCTGATTTTAAGATAATAGATATTGCTTCTTCTCGATTCATTTTTTCACCTCACTTATTAACCGCCACCGAGTGATTTTGCAAGATCTATTGCGGCTTGGAATGGATTGTCAGATCTACCGTCATCTTTATAAAACGTTCTGATTTGTCGATCTTTAATATGGCCTACAAGTACACGTCCAGTTGAAGGATCGTATTTTACTAGAAAATTACCCACTACCTGTTCTTTGAAAGTAGAATTTGTTTCAGCGGCAAATCCTTTAGCAAGTTTTAAATACTCATTTTGAGTAATGGCACCAAACTCCTTCTGTTTAAGTACGTGCTTTTCATAATGCGTTTTTAACTGTCCGTTACTAAACCCTTTCCAGTTTATCTCCGCACATGAGATATTATGAACCCATATTCCCAAACTGCTTACATAGTACGTATGGAAATCAGCAACTGTAAAATTGTATACCTTAACCAACTCATCATGTATTACTTTGTTGATTTTGTCGATTTTCAAGGTATTCCCGTTACTTTGTTGTAGCTTATCCCCCACCTGTAAATCAGCCGCGAGAACCCAACCATTTCCTTCAACCCAAAACGGATGGTTTTCGGTTGTTTCGATAATTTGATCTCCTACCGTAAGTTCATAGGTGATCTCCTTATCATTTCGATAAAGATGCGTTACTTCCTTGTAAGCCTGCTCACCAGTCTCTTCATTCTTCGAGAGAACCTTATCTCCGACCTCAATGTCTTCGATATTCTTCTCCCCTTCGTCTGTTTGAACCTTAGTTCCTGCTACAAAGCAGTTACATGCATTTTTGGTCAACCTTACAACAGAGGTTACTTCCTTACTTGCCTGCTTAATTCCTTGTTTCTCAATCGTTCCGACTCCCAATGTAGCTGTATTAAAAATGACCTCTGCTTGAGCTAACCAATATTCTTTTGAGTTCATTGGAACTTTAGCTGATGTAAAAAATGGATCAGTAAAACCCAATGTCCAATAACTCATTGCTGTTTCCCATGATGCGTGAACTGACTTCATCTGAACTACGAACGCATGCCACTGGTCACTTATCCATGAATTACCGCTTGGGTCAAAACGAATCAACGGATTATTCCCGACATACGTATACAAATTTAAAGTTAACGGATTATCAATCTGCCCTTCAACCGTATCCTAGTTTATAAAACGGAGCTTTGAACAAAGAAGGTTGCAACTGAGAAAACACTCCCAATTACCACCCATTCTATCATCCTGCTTTGCCGTACAGGTGTACTTGGCATCACATAGGCTGATTTCGTCTTCATCATGGCGTAGATGATGTTTACCAGCTTCCTCATTAAGCAGACAACCGCTTGTTGTTTTGTTTTTCCTTCTGCCAGCTTTTGCTCATAGTACGAATAAAAAAAGGCATTCTTCGGCTCTCTCTTGGTACGGGTTACCCCAAGCTGACGAATCGCAAGGTTCTTGATGATATCATGTAATTCTCGATTGCCCTGCTTACTCTTATAGTTTCGTGATTTGTTTCCTGAGCCTACCGTCACGGGAGCAATGCCAGCAAATCGGGCAAGCTTATCGGGAGATGAAAATCGGTGAATATCTCCGATCTCTGCCACAAGCTGCGCTGCTGTCACCACATCTATACCTGTCATGGATTCAAGCTGGAAGCCAAGCTTTTTCATTAATTGCTCAATCTCGTCCTCCACTCTAGCCATTTCCTTCTGAAAAAAGCGGGCTGATATCACCTGACTCACCACTACTGAATCACGTGATTGCTGGAAGTCTCTATACGTATCTCCATCTGCATCAATGAGAGTAAGGATTTCATTTGCCTTCTTGTGAGATAATCCATTGTTGCTGTACTTTCGCAAGAATGCAGCAAGGGCTTCCTCTGACATGTCCTTCAAGGTATGTGGAGAAGGGTAGGCTTCCCAGAAGGCGAGTGCCGTTTTTCCCTCCACTTCGGAGAAGAACTTTTTGTAACTTGGATAGGAATAGCTAATCTGCTGATGCAGTTTTTTTACCGTTTCAGTTAAACTTTTAGCTAACCATCTTCGCTGCGTCACAAGCTGGCTAATCGCCCAATACAGGTCAATAGGCTTGGCATCTGGAAGAAGCTCCAGTTCGTCTTTAAGTACCTTTGCAACGCATTCCGCATCCCAGCTATCCGACTTGTGAACCGTTACATGGCTCTGTCTTCTGGCGTTGGCATGCTTTGCATTCACTTCCTTCACCCAGCAATGATTGTCCTTGAGATAGACGGCGAGTCCTCTGCCGTAACCTCCGACATCCTCCAGCCCATAGACTACGGACAAGCTCTTTTTGGTGTACTTCTTTAATTCCTTGAGCAGCAAAGGAAATGCAGACGGCTTGTTATCGAATTTTATTTCTCCTAGTTTCTTACTCCAGCAGTCAATAATGACGGCTGTATGATGCTGTTTATGCAGATCAACCCCTACATAGATCAGATTCTGCTGTTCTATCATGCTTCTGTCGCTCCCTCTATTATTTGAATTGTTACTAATGGATTCGATTCAAGAATCATTGCTGCCCTCATCGCTTGCTCTGTATGTATCCAGCCCATTAGTAACCACTCAAATAAGTGGCTAAAACATCATTGGTAAACAAGTTTGCATCCTCAGTTCGAGCGGTCAATGCCGCAAAGATACGTAAGCAATATCTTATTTACCTCAACGCTTAGAAAGCTGTTTGTTTTAATAGTCCAGCAACGTGTGACTTCTCCAGACGCACATAAAGCAGGTCTAGCCGCAGTTCTTCCGTGTAACCGTGTGTCTATCTTGTTCATCGTGTTCACCACCTTATTGAGATTTAATTCCTGTTTCTTCAAACAGCTTGTCAAGTTTCTCAAAGAACTGTTTGTGTTCATATTTCGCATAATCTGGATGCATTCCCCATTCATTAACTCGGTGGACGAGATAATATAAGACTATTTCCATTGCTGTGCTTTTACTACGATTCGTATTTTGCATTACCGTAACTACATCTTCAAACAGTTTAAGATTTTCGTTTTCTTCGTTTGGATCAGCATTCAACAATGCATTCACCTGTTCCATCAATCGTTCCCTTTTTTGTCCTTCATAAATGTACTCAATAAGTTGCCTATTCTGCGAATAGTGCTGCGTTGTTGTGTATTCGTTGCCGTGGTCATCAATGTCTGTAATTTCTATTTCCTCGTGTTCATCCATTTTTGTTAAATACGTCATCAGAATTTCTGACTCTTCAGACTGGAGTAATTCCTTCTGGAATAACGTTTGATCCTCAATTCCGAATAACTTAGACAACTGCTCAAGACGTGGTTGTGGAATCTTGCGTCTTTCTTTGATCCAATCTTGAAATGTTTGCTTGGAAACACCGATTTTTTCTGCTACCGTTTTGTACTCCATGTGAAAAGTATCTACTATAAATTGTAATCCTATCATCTCGCTCACCGCCATACTCAGGATGTCAAACGCTATTTCAAAAGAAAAAGCCACATGAAGGTATAATCCTCATGTGGCTTTTATACAATGGTATTTAAACATGCTTAAATAAAAAGTTTTATTACAGATAATGTAGCTTCATAAAATTATCAACTTTCTTTTGAATTATATCTTAGTAACCATATTCATCATCTAAAATATTTATTTTCTTTATTTTATAGATGTATATGGTATGTGAGTGTAGAGATTTATTTAGTTTCACACTTCCAAGATAAGGATTATTATGATGCGATTTTGTTAGTAATTTACTATATTTCCTATACCAAAGACTATCCAGCTTTCTCCCTCCAGAGACTATTAATATATTTTCATTATAGTCCGTTGCTGGTAATACTAAGTTATAATGTTCAACCAAACTATTCCCTTCAGCATTAAAGACAAACCCCCACCAAGTACCTGGTAACTCTTCATCAGTCTGCACTTCACTAATTAAAGTTAAGTCTATATAATTTTTCTTTACATAATCGTAGAAGTAAAGAATTGCTGAGATAATCACCAAACAGCTGATTAACATTATTAGTCTTCTTTTGATAGCTACTCCCCCTAAATTATTTCGTTTCGTTATGCTCCTTTAAGATTCAGGCGAATTGTAATAAACAGTAATATAACCCTTTGAATTTTTAGTATATGTCACTTCTCCTACTGGAAGCCGAATAGCACCCTTCATCCATTTTGTGAAAAATGACCATTGATTTCCTCCTAATCTTGGGGTGTACGTACTCCCTTTTTTTGTATAACCAAGCTCACCATCCCATGCAGTGACTTTGTTAATATTGTTGTTCTCTAAGAAAGTAATTGCTGTATTATTCGTGTAATTAATATTCCCGCCATTGCAAGTTAGAACATTCAATTCAAGTAACGTCTTATAATTTAGACTTCCGATATATAATGCTGTAGTTCCCGATTCATAGGTTTTCCCTTCTGGATTTGTAGTGACATATTGTTTAGTTTCTGCATTAATAATAATAGTTGTTGGATGCCCATGGAAAAGCAAAGATACACCTTCTATTTTTATTTTATTCCCATCCGAATCATAGCCCATCTGATTCCAATTTTCTTTAAATTCTTTAGTATTTGATATTGGGATCAAATGAACTGGTGTACCATAAAGTTTCGTTAACCGTTGCTCCTCAGATTTCGCCTGACCAGACCAGTCTTTGGGTTCATAAAATACATAACTATCATGTCCGCTAGGATCAATTCTATTAATTGGATTGTTCAGTGTATAAGTATACAAATTCTGACTCAGCGGATTATCAATCTGCCCCTCATACGTATCCTAGTTTATAAAGCGGAGTTTGAGTAAAGAAGGTGGCAACTGAGAAAGCACTCCCAGCTACCACCCATTCTATCATCCTGCTTGCCGTACAGGTGTACTCGGCATCACATAGGCTGATTTCGTCTTCATCATGGCATAGATGATGTTTACCAGCTTCCTCATTAAACAGACAACCGCTTGTTGTTTTGTTTTTCCTTCTGCCAGCTTTTGCTCATAGTACGAATGAAAAAAGGCATTCTTCGGCTCTCTCTTGGTGCGGGTTACCCCAAGCTGACGAATCGCAAGGTTCTTGATGATATCATGTAATTCTCGATTGCCCTGCTTACTCTTATAGTTTCGTGATTTGTTTCCTGAACCTACCGTTACGGGAGCAATGCCAGCAAATCGGGCAAGCTTATCGGGGGATGAAAATCGGTGAATATCTCCGATCTCTGCCACAAGCTGCGCTGCTGTCACCACATCTATACCTGTCATGGATTCAAGCTGGAAGCCAAGCTTTTTCATTAATAGCTCAATCTCGTCCTCCACTCTAGCCATTTCCTTCTGAAAAAAGCGGGCTGATTTCACCTGACTCACCACTACTGAATCACGTGATTGCTGGAAGTCTCTATACGTATCTCCATCTGCATCAATGAGAGTAAGGATTTCATTTGCCTTCTTGTGAGATAATCCATTGTTGCTGTACTTTCGTAAAAATGCAGCAAGGGCTTCCTCAGACATGTCCTTCAAGGTATAGGGTGATGGGTATGTTTTCCAGAAAGCAAGTGCCGTTTTGCCCTCTACTTCGGAGAAAAACTTTTTATAACTGGGATAGGAATAGCTAATTTGCTGGTGCAGCTTTTTCACTGTTTCTGTTAAACTCTTAGCCAACCATCTTCGCTGCGTCACAAGCTGGCTAATCGCCCAATACAGGTCAACGGGCTTCGCATCTGGAAGTCGCTCCAACTCGTCTCTGAGTACCCTGGCAACGCATTCCGCATCCCAGCTATCCGACTTCTGAACAGTCACATGGCTCTTTCTTCTGGCGTTAGCGAGTTTTGCGTTTACTTCCTTCACCCAGCAACGATTGTCCTTCAGATAGACGGCGAGTCCTCTGCCGTAACCTCCAACATCCTCCAGTCCATAGACAACGGACAAGCCCTTCTTGGTATACTTCTTCAGTTCCTTGAGCAGCAAAGGAAAGGCAGACGGTTTGTTATCGAATTTTAGTTCTCCCAGCTTCTTACTCCAGCAGTCAATAATGACGGCTGTATGATGCTGTTTATGCAGGTCAACCCCTACATAGATTAGATTCTGCTGTTCAATCATACTCTTTTGCTCCCTCTGTATTTGAATTGTTACTAATGGATTCGATTCGTTG
Source organism: Paenibacillus durus ATCC 35681 (assembly GCF_000993825.1). Taxonomy (NCBI): domain Bacteria; kingdom Bacillati; phylum Bacillota; class Bacilli; order Caryophanales; family Paenibacillaceae; genus Paenibacillus; species Paenibacillus durus. Next base: position 1,633,102 of record NZ_CP011114.1, on the reverse strand, counting down.
CATTCAAGAATCATTGCTGTCCTTATCACTTGATCTGTATTTATCCAGCCCATTAGTAACCACTCAAACGAGTGGTGAAAACATCTTAGATAAACAAGTTTGCATCCTCAGTTCGAGCGGTCTGTGCCGCAAAGATACGTTAGCAATCTCTTGTTCACCTAGTGCTTACAAAGCTGTAAGTTTTAACATCCCAGCAACATGTGACTTCTCCAGACGTACATAAAGCAGGTCTAGCCGCAGTTCTTCTGCATACTCGTGAATCTTATCTATGATTTTTTCCGCCGTCGGCAAATCAATCTCCGCAGCTTGTTTATGTGTAATTTGAAAAATGGCATTTTCATAAGCGGTAGTTGTCCGGAGACTTGTAAGAAGCTGAGCTTCTTGCTCGACCACCAACTCATATTTGTCTTGTAATATCGTCACAAGCACATGCCCCCAGACTGTAGAATAGCTTGATGTTTACCGTCTGCTTCGATCTGCCCATAACGATATGTTCCTTGGTAAAACGCTTTACGGTCTAAGATTCGTTTCACCTGTACTTTGGTGAACCTCTTCCCTTGTTCCGTTGTAAATCCTTCTTCATTTAGCTTCTCGGCTAAAGCCGACAATGACCATATAGGGTATTGCTCTTTCAATTGAAATAGCCGCTGAACCGTAGATGCCTGCTGTTCGTCAATGAACATTTGCTTTGATCCCCGTTTTCCTTTGTAACCATAAGGAATACCCCCGCCTGCAAACTTGCCTTCTGAAGCCTTTTTGTTTCGTCCACGTCCCAGCTTCATAGCAATCTCCAGCCGCTGATAAGCATCCAACAATTCCATCAAACCGTTAATTAGGAAGTCAGACGGGTCTTTCTTAAAAATGCTATAGGTTGGTTGTTCAATACTCCGAATGTCAATATTGCGCTTTTTCAGTTCCCGATGGACAAGGACTTTGACAATATCGCTTCTCCATAATCTGCTTGTGTTCAGGACAACAACGTAATCTACCTTCTGACTCGATACATAGGTCAGCATGTCTTGGAAGCCTTCTCGTTCGACCTCTAAGGCTTCCTCGTCTACTTTTGCTCCACTGATACCCTCGTCTGTAAAGACATGAACCAGATGCCATCCCTGCTGCCCACAGTACAACTGAATCTCGTCTTGCTGGTAGGATAAGCTGTAGCCATCCTTCACCTGACCTTGTGTACTGACCCGCACATAGCCTATGACATTCATAGGTTTACCTCCCCCAATCACCTTAGCGTTACATGAATTAGAATTGCTGTAACACGCCTATATATACCTTTAAGAGTATATAGTGATTATAGTACCTTTAAGCGTATATATCAATGCTAAATTGGACACAATGTGATATAGTACGGTTAATAGTACGTTTTTACGTTGGAGGATTATTTTCCTATGAAATTAAAGATTCGCTTGAAAGAAATACTTGCTGAGAAAGGAATTTCTCAACGTCAACTCTCTATGCAAATGAACATTCGCTACGCAACCATCAATCATCTCTGTTCCGATTCAGTAGACAGAGTCTATATCCGAACGCTGGAAGCGATATGTGAAGCCCTAGACATCTCCATCCATGAATTGATTGTTGAAGATTCGGAAGCTTAAGGTGCTTAAATGTAAGTTGGGTCGGGCGCTGGATGTGCTACGCCCTATTCCTCAATAAGAATCATGCTTTTTGATGTAAACCACCCCCGGGTATTTTCCTATCGTAATGGTGAACATTTCCCGGAAGGTAGGGGTTGAAATCTCTTTATTTTCAATTACAATAGAGACTATATTATTTTTATTTCATCCAGCATATTGGACTTTTTATCGTTATCGGGAAAATAACGTGTCCATCGGTGAGGATGTGTCTTTTAGCTTTTTATAGCAAGACGATCTAGGCAGTTCCCTTGGGGGATTGCTATTTTTTTTGCCAAGTTTTTGCGATTGGCATACGTAGATGAAGTATAAAGTTGCCTTAATACGGACTCATCGAATATGCTTTGCAGTAGTTGGAAACCAAGAACAGTTTCGATCTTGGATAAGTTCTCTCTGTTCTCCATTAGCCAAGACAACTCCATATCGTTGACTTCCTCTGGATACTCAATCTGTGCAAGTGTCCTCTCCATCATAAAGTCAAAGAATGGTTTTTGGAGTAATTCTACTGCCTTCCTCGTTGTCGAGAATCTTCTCAGATCATTGTCGCTAGGTCGGACTTCTAGTCGCAGTATACCTTTAGAACGTTCAATAATCTCTTTTGATTCTTCTTCCTTACGGGTCTGCTTGTGCTTGTCATAAAACATAATTCTGCTGCTCTTGTTTCGGTATTCAACGGTCTGGTCTTGGTTGTACACTATTGTATTCTTGTAAGCATGCTGCTGCCTACTTAACATCCGCACAAATTCACTGACCTTCTTACCTACTTGAAAATTGCAACAGACATCACATCGGCTTATTATCCATTCAGAGTATGGAATATACACATCAAAGAGCTGGAGCAGCCTCTCTTGCAATTGTTCAAAGAACAAGGGGATGTCTGCTTCTGTGAGCATAGTAACGTTGTCTCCATATAGAAACTTCGGCATGGATACTTGTACTGTGAGTGTTTGGCTACCCTCGATATACTTCATGTATGGCAACTTTTCATCGTTTATCGTATAGCTTGTGTTCAATACACCTGTTTCTTCGCTATAGAATGTAGTTGACTTAGCGTTATACTGATTCATTATATCTGGATCAATAGGAATAGGTCTTGCTTTCATTATGATAGTGTCAAACATAAGGAACCTTCCTTCATTTCTAGTAGTCTAAAATATTGGATGGGATTGGAGATGTTATAAGAACGGGAATCAACAGCTGGAGTTGGTTTATTGTTCAACTCGTGTCTATCTTTTTCATTGTATTCACCACCTATCAAGGTCTAATCCCAGTTTCCTCAAGCAGCTTGTCTAGCTTCTCAAAGAACTGTTTCTGTTCGTATTTCGCATAATCTGGATGGACTCCCCATTCGTTATCTCGGTGAACGAGATAATATAAGACCAATTCCAATACTGCCTTTTTATTACGATTCTGTTCTTGGAATACCGCTACTACATCTTCGAGCCGTTTAAAATTTTCATTTTCTTCGCTATTGACCAATACTTCCAACTGTTCAATCAATCGTTCTTTTTTCTGCTCTTCATGGATATAGTCAATGAGCTGTCTATTATGCGAATAATGCTCGGTTGTTGTATATTCATATCCTTCATCATCAACGCCTGTCAGCTCGATTTCTTCATGTTCATCTGTTCTGGTTAAGTAAATCATCAAAACTTCCGAATTTTCGGATGGAAGCAACTCCTTCTGAAATAACGTTTTATCCTCGATCCCGAATAACTCAGACAACTGCTCAAGACGTGGTTCAGGTATCTTCCGTCTTTCTTTGATCCAGTCCTGAAATGTTTGCTTCGAAACACCAATGGCTTCTGCTACCGATTTGTACTCCATGTGAAATGTGTCAGCTATAAATTGTAATCCAATCATCTCAATCACCGCCATACTTAGTATGCCTTACTAGTTTGATTATATCTTGACATACCCAGAATGTCAAAACTTTTTTCCCAAAGAAAAAACCACATGGAGTTTTTAACTGCCATGTGGTTCTATCTGAATTAATTGTACACACATTCAATTTTCCATTTTAACCAATAAAAACAAATCCCCATCTTGATCTAAAATAAGTTCTCCCTTATCAGTGTAATAAGTAATATTCCCATCACCATAATAAAAATTCTCATATTGTTCATCTTCATATAGGCTTATTTCTTTTAGAGTTTGAGGATTTAAATCTGTATCCATAGTGCTTTCTTTTATCCAATCAATATCGGATAAGAAACTTTCATCAGAAAATTTGCTTACTTTATAGAAAATAGGTTTTTCTTCAGCTTCATTACCAAATTTAATAGAATCAGAAGAAAATATAATTTCTGTTCCGATTAACTTTTTGATTTCTGCTTCGTCATTCTTTGAACCACCAACTCCATATGCATACAGACTGTCTATTTTCCACTTCCCTATTAAACTTTCAATTAGTTGAGAGTTTGAATTATCAGGAACTACAGTAGTATTAGTAGTAGCTTTAGCTGAAGTTACCGTCTGTGCAACATTTCCTTTTTCTGTTCCGCATGCTGTAATCAATAGCAAATACATAATCAAAATAACAACCTTTGATAAATTTCTCATTTTATCACCACTTAATTTAGTTTAAAACCCCTTGGGAAGCACTCTGTTGTAATTTCTAGTATAATCACCATTTACAAACATTTCCCATTCATCATATCTACGCATATATAATCCTGGCAGCTTCTTTCCACTACCTTTTACCCATAAAAGCATTTCATTTTTAAATTCATTTTGAAACTCAGAAGATGAAAAATCACCTTCTTTCAGCATTTTTCCTGGATCACGATTTAAAAAATCACCTCCATTAAATTTCCAACTAACAAGAGCATCAAACTGTTGCTGTGTAAAAACGATACCATTACGGTCTGCCCAGTCATTTATATAATTCTCGGCTTTGTTCTGAATATCCGACTTCAATAAAGATAGTGCTTGCTCTTCGGTAATTCCTTTAAGTAATTTTTCCTCTCCAGGTTGAATTACATGCCCATAACCTATCGTCTTTATATTTCTCTCTTTTTCTTCCTTGGTTGCATAATACCATTGCGCAGAGAAAGTTTCATATGTTTTAAGAAACTCAACTAGTTTGTCACTAGCATGCATGTCTGTGCTAACTACGTAACCCTGAACTACTGCTGGCTGGCTTGGGTCATCTTTAAATGTATAATGTCCTGTCGGGTCTGTATAAATCAACGGATTATTCTCCACATACGTATACAAGTTCTGACTCAGGGGATTATCAATCTGCCCCTCATACGTATCCTCATTCAAAAACCGCCCAATACTTGGATCATAATACCGTGCCCGCAAATAGTAAAGTCCGGTTTCGGCGTCGTACACTTCTCCTGCATACTTGAACGAGTTAGATGTCCCTTCGGTCTGGCTCGTAATGTTCCCCCAGGCGTCATAAGCGTAACTGTTGACGGGATTCCCGCTCGTATCCACGATCTGTACCACGTCTCCGTGACCGTTGTACAAGTAATAGTAATCTTTTCCTGCTGTCTTGTCCTTCTTTACCAGTACCCGGTCGCCTCTTACAAACGTCGATTGCTCTACGATACTTCCGCCGTTCAGCTTCTCTTCCGTAATCACTTGGCCGTTAAAATCATAGTTCACCTGGGTGTGGGTGTTGCCGGTGCTTTTAAGATAGCGCAAACCGTCGGCATAATATTGAAAGCTCGTCGTGCTGCCGTCCTTGGTGACCGAGGTCAACGTGTTCAGTAAGTCGTAGCTGTAGCTCGTATCCGCCAGGTCCATACTGGTACTTACCGTATCACTCATTGTCAGCCGATTGCCCCGCACATCGTACGTATACGTCGTGCTGCCGCCATCTGGACGGGTAATTGACACTAGACGATTCAAGGCGTCATAGCCATAGCTCGTCGTTTGCGCCACTCCGTCGTTACGGACTTCGCTTACAGCCGTGATGTTGCCGTTGTCATCATAACTATAGCTATAGCTGGAAAGCACGCTGCCGCCCTTCGTATTCCTCACAGTCTCGGTCCAGCCCAGTGCCTTGTTATACGTATACTCTGTCTTCAGGATACTGCCGTCCGTCAGCGGCGGATAGGTGATCGATTTCACCAGATCATTGGCATAGTAGCTGTACTGTACATTGGCCGAGGCATCGCCGTTGACGGCGGAGCTGCCGTTGGTCTGCACTTTGTCCAGTCGTTGCTTATTGTACTGGTAATTCACATAGAAGTTCAGGTAGTTATCGTTAAGCTGAGTGATCCGTCCGAGCGCGTCTCGCTGATTCAGAATATAGGCGGAATGGTTTCCCGACCCATTGGATGAATAGGCAATGGAATAGTTATTTCGTACTTGGCCCAGGCTATCCAGTTGCAGCCTCTGCGTGGCTTTTTCGGCTCCATTGATGTAGGTTTTGATCGATTGATATCGCGGGGATCCATCCCCAAAGATCGTTTGGATCTCCTGCGTCTGCGGCGCATTATTGATCGTCCCACTGACCGTGCTGGTTTTCAGTTGGCCGCTCTCGTCGTAGCTATATCCGAACACGGTGCCGTTGCGATCCGTCCGGCCCGTCAATTGACCCAGCGTATTATAAGACAAGCTTTCGCTTCTTGACGCGCCGTCCTGCTTCGAGGCCAGCAGCCCGATTTCGTTATAGTTCTTCGAATTCAGCGTTTGCTCCGCTCCGCCTTTGGCCTGCACCGTCACTTTAGACAGTTGGCCGTTGCCGTCATAGCTGTAGCGGGTCGTTTGGTTCAGCGCATCCTGCACGGCGATCAGCCGGTTTAGGGCATCATAGCTATAGGCAGTGGTCACACCGCCGTCATTCCGGTGATTCATCGGGTCGGTGTAACCAATCACATTGCCACTGATGTCGTATTGGTAGCTTTCGGCGATCGGCTGCGACTGGCTCGGCCAATCTTTATACGTCCGCTTGGAAATGACCCGGCCCCTAGGGTCGTATGCCGTTTCCAGATAGTTTAGCTTCTCCTGCGTATCGGCAGCCACCATGTAGTCCGTCGATTTCCGCTGCTTCAAGTCATGATCCGTCACATAGACATTTCCGTAAGTATCCGTCGCTCGATTTTGTCTGCCCCAGGCATCATAACCGACTGTTATTTCATTGCCCAGCCCATCTTTCTGATAGACCGGCCGTCCCAAATCGTCGTAGTGGTATTGAGTGAAAATCCATTTTCCGGCATTCTCATCCCAATGTTCCTCTAAAAGAGCCAGTCCCATTCCGTTATAGAGCGTATTGGCATACGTTTTAACGGTATAGCCATTGGACAATTGGGTTACGGTTTTGATGGAATCCACCTTTAATACAGGGGTTCCCGCATTGACCGCATCAAAGTTCCCAGAGGTCATATGGTAATAGTTATATTCCACAACCTCGCTGTATGATTCTCCATTTTGGTTGGATCTTACCGGATGTGTTTCTTTTTTTAGCCTTCCTACTGGGTCATACTCATAAGAGACCGACTGATTGTTGCCGTCGCTTTCCCGGATCAGCCTGCCCGTCCCCCGATCGTAAGCCATGGTCTTCTTAACGATCTTCTGCTCCGCTGTACCGATATTAAACCATTGCTGCTGTTCCGTCGGATAGGCATATTGGTAGTCAGCTCCATAGTTGGTCACCGTTTTGGCTGCCAGCTTGTTATCCGCCCTGGTTTCGGCAGTCACCTGATGAATCTGTTTTAAGCCATTGATGTAGCCGTACGTGTAAGAAGTCTGTTCATTTTTAGCGTTGGTAAAGGTAGATAAACGGCCTTCTCCCGTATAGGTATAGCGCTCCGTTAACGGGCTTGCATCCGTTTCTTTTTGATACCATGATTTCGACTCCAGCATACGATAGTTCGGTTCATACGTCAGCGTGGTCGTATAGTGCTGCTTAATATTGGGATTGTTAAATTGATCACCGGTCAACGGCTCGGTTTGAGTTCCCACCAGCCCCCAGTCCGTATAGCTCGTCTCCGTATACAAATGGTTGGCCGTTGCCTCGCTGTCACCGGCCCCATAATCTGATATCGTCGTTCTAGTCGGTGAATACAGGAAGAGATCATGGAAAGCAGTATTGGTTACCACTTGCCGTTCTCCGTTGGCTGCCTGTGTATCGGTAGAAATTAATCGGCCTTTACCATCAAAGGTTCGGGTGGTTCTCTGTCCGTTTGTGCTCGTATCGCTTTGCAGTGTAGCCGTTGAACTGTAGTGATAGCTTTCAGGTAATTCTGGGTAATCCCAAAGATTTTCTCCCGTGTAATTCCCGATATAGCTGTACCCGATTTGATTATAGGCTTTGGTGCCCGTATGATCACTTCTGGAGGACACCTGAAATTCTTCAACCGTCTCATAATATCCGATATGACGGATGGCCCCGTTATATTCATAGTCGGTTGTGGAATTCGGATACATCACCTTTTTTAGCAGTGAGTAATAGTTATAATCTTGCTCACCATAATAGAGAGAATGCGGATTGTATCTCGCAAATTCGTATCTGTAGTCAAAGTAGGTAGTCTCCCCGGCCTGATCGGTGATGGACCATAGCCTAGGGACATACGTCTGCAATTCATTAACGGTCGTCTGAACCCGTCCTTTGGTCAACGTCACCTTTTGGACTTCGTTGCCTCCTTCATAGACACGAATGTAGACATTCTCCCCCGTGAAGGGCTCTGGCATGTTCAAGGTGTTCTCGTAAGTGAACGTCACCTCTCTGCCCAACGTATCCGTTATTGACGTGAGTAATTCAGGTTGATACCCATCGTACATGGTCTGGATTTCATATTTAAAGGTGATGGTATTACCGAAGCGGTCCACGATTCCGAGTAATAAGCCATTATATGAAAAATATTCACGCTTTTGATCTGCATATTCCATATAGTAGTCTGAGCTCTTTTGACCGTTACTGAAAACATGGGAATCATCATATACAAACTGCATGTCCTTTCCTTTGTAATTCACTAGTTTGGTATACTGTACTAGCGGATCCCACCCCCCCCAATATCTCTCTGTCCGGTAGACGCTTCCTTTTCCATTATTATAATACTGATAATCGCCAAAACTTTGTACAGATGGAAATTGAAAGGACCACCCCGTTCCCAGACGGCTGTAGCTCCCTCTCGTATGATAGCCGCTCCAATCGTTATATTCTCTTCTGAAGGGATACACCTCGTTGGAGTTGTACATCAGCCCAATATCCAGATCGAGTCCATCCCGTCCGGGCAAATGGATCATGTTTTTCTTCCAGGTTAGCGATCCGGAAACAGGATCAACCGTTTCGTTCGTGGCGCTGCGGTCTTCAAACTGGGGTTTATTCGTTTGATTGATTTGCGCCTCTCTGACTGCTCCCTCCAACACGCTGGCCACAGTCATATCAAAAGCGGTATTCATGGAGGCGGCCATTTCTAGTTGGTTGGTAGTACTCGGCTCCTCATTATATACTTGCGAGGTCACGGTTTGGCGTTGATGGAGGGAGAGGCTTTCTTCCTTCTCTCCATACACGGAATCTTGAACCGATGCCTCTTCCCCTTTCACGGTAAGCTCTTTTTCAAGTTCGCGCTGAATCTCTTCCCAGGTCAGCTTCCCTTGCTGCCTCCATTTCAGAAGCTCGAGAGGGGTTCGCTTGGACGAGTCCAGCATGAGGAAGTTAATCCAGTATATATCTTCCTTTGATGCTCCAGCCCGTGCCAGATCCTCAATTTCGGGTTGAGTTAGATCTTGTGATAATATCTTATCAGTTGCAGTTGAGCGACGTGACGATGCCGAACCCAGAAGACCCTGCTTTTCAAGCGTTCGGGCTTTAAGGAATGGGATGACCGAAGGGTCTTTCTGACCGTATACAGCTCCCTTTACCGAAGCGACTTCGTCGAGAGGCGGTAAATTGGGTTTTAAAGAGGCTTTAGCCTTGATCTTAGCGTTGTCCGTCGGTGGTTCTGGAAAGTTTTCAGATTCAGGTATAATGTCTGACGGCGCAGTCGGATGGGGTTTGAGGCCTGTTGTCCTTGCAGCGGATTTAGCGGAAGCGCTCCCTGTGCTTCCAGTGGCTGTTGCAGTTCCCACCGTGTTGGGAAAGCAGCCGAATAATAAGGCGATAGAAAGAATGACGGATAAGAACGGGTTTAACTTTTTCATTTGCTTCAAACCAAAACTCCCCTGTCTTTGTAAACTAATTTCATTTATCTGTTAATTCATGATAGTTATACATCGGCTAACGAGATGCAGGAAACACAATGTTCACTTCATTCAACTGAAAATAGTAACCTCCCATATCATCTCTTCCCAACTTTGTGGCATAAACCCGCAAGTATCTGGCATTTACCGGAGTCTGAAAGTTGAAAATCTGAACAGACCCATTGTTTACATAATTGCTGTAGGACTGTTCAGGAATATCCGTCCAGGTTAATGCATCATTGCTGCTTTGGATTTTAAAATCCTTGGGGAAGCTCAATGTCGCCCGAGGAGTTAAACGGACTCCCTCTATGTTCTTCGCGGTTTCCAGATCAATGGCTATCCATTCGATGCCAATCTCTTCCGGATGCCCATGACTGGACCACGTGCTTCCCGTATTACCATCTATCAACTTGGACGCTGCCCAACCCTCCAAACTGGAGGAAGCCGCAACTTTGGATGGTACAATCTGTAATTCATTCAATTGGAAATAGTAGTTCCCCATGTCATCGGCACCTAGCTTGGTCGCATACACTCGCACATAACGAGCGATAACCGGATTAACAAATGTAAAAGTATGCATCGATCCGTCATTGACATAATGGGTGTATGACTGTCCGGGAATATCGCTCCAGTTCAATGCATCGTTGCTGAATTGAATTTTAAAATCCTGGGGAAAGCCCAATGTTGCCCGAGGATACATATGAACTCCGCCAACCATCTGTGAGCTTCCCAAATCCAAAGCTACCCATTCGGTGCCATTCTCTTCTGGATGCCCATGACTGGACCAGCCGGTTCCCGGATTGCCGTCGGTCAATTTAGCCGCTTCCCAACCGTCTAAACTGGAGGAGGTAGCTGCGGCAGAAAGATGAGCCTTTACTTCGGCTAGCTGAAAATAGTATCCTCCCATATCATCTCTTCCCAATTTCGTGGCATAGACGCGTATGTATCTGGCAATTACCGGTTTCTTAAACGTAAAGGTATGCGATGAGCCGTCATTTCCATAATTGCTGTAAGATTGCTCTGGAATATCGGTCCAAGTGACAGCATCGCTACTGGATTGAATCTTGAAATCTAGCGGAAAAGATAACTGGGCCCGAGGAGTTAAGGTAATTCCTCCAAAGATTTAGGAATGTCCGCCATCTAGGGCGATCCATTGTACATCATTCTCCGTTCCTTGCGCTTCAGAAGACCATACCGTTCCCACATTGCTGTCTCCCAATTTATAAGTTTCCCAGCCTTCAAGGCTGGATGACGCAAAGACCGGAAAGCTTGTTGAAGCAAGTTTTCGTTTCAGATTTCCATTACGGTCATATAGGTAATAAGTGACATTTCCTAAAATGGTTAATGGCATATTCCAAGCGATGGCTTGCTCGATCATAATGATAAGAAATACTGCCTGCTGGTGCATTTTCCGCATTTCCGGGTGTGGCATAAATTAAACTTGCTTGAAGCAGAATGACCAATAAAACCAGGTATCTGACATGAATGGATTTCGTCACCCTCATTCCTCTCTGCATTTTTTAGTTGCCATTAGAAATAAAGAACCACTTTTGCGATGTTGTCCCATTGTCTGTCCAGATTTGTAATGGGGTTCCATCGTCACTATTTCCACCAGGTATATCAAGTGCCTTGTTGCTGTTCACATTGATTAATGTATAAGAACCATCTTCATTCTCTTTTATTGTCCATTGTTGAGATGTCGTTCCATTATCTGTCCAGATTTGTACGACAGCGCCGTTGGAAGTGTTCCCGCCCGCAACCTCAAGAGCCTTGCCGCTGTTGATGTTAATCAATTTGTATCGATTCCCGCCCGTATCGTAAATACGCCAGCTTTGTGCGGTGGTCCCGTTATCTGTCTATAATTGGATTGGCATTCCGTCAGACGTACCGCCCCACCTGACATCCAGTGCTTTACCGCTGACCGTATGCGTAATCTTAATCTCGTATCCATTCGGAAAAGATTTTACCAACCTCCATTTCTGCGCCGTTGTCCCATTATTCGTCCAGATTTGTAAAGGTGTCCCGTTAGTAACCCCTCCCCCTGCTACATCCAGGGCTTTATTGCTATGTACATTTATGAACGTGTATGTTTCGTCGCCGTTGTTCACCATACGCCATTGTTGAGCTTCCGTTCCGTTATCGTTCCAGAGCCACACAGGGGTACCTTCATTCGTCTTCCCGCCGCTTACATCAAGCGCCTTGCCACTATTTACATTTATAAGTTTATAAGATTCATTGGGAGCATTGCAGATCAACCACCTCTGGGCGTCTGTTCCATTATCGGTTTCAATCTGGATTTTTGTTCCGTTTTCCGTATTCCCCGCATTGACATCCAACGCTTTGCCGCTATTTACATTAATCAGCTTGTATTCTTGATTTAGACACGTTAAGTTTTTCCTGCCAATCATATTTCCGTTGCGATCATACTGAAAATTTAAGTATTTTCCTGGTGAAACGGTAATCATTGCTAACTGGCCCGTTTTCGTATACGTGTATTTCATAGCTTCTACCGTGGAAGAATGAAGAATTGTTATTACGGCAATGAGAATGAGTAGAATAAATTTTTTCATAACGCCCCCCCTAATCAATATAAGCAATTGCCGGCGTCCACTTTGTACCGTCATAGGCTCCATTTCCATTTTTGTTCAGAGTAAAATAGATGGCATCCCCGGCGCTGACTCCTACCGTCAGTCCAATTTCATAGCCCGCCATGTCATTATAGGCAATGGTTTGCGTCCATAACTTGACTTTGTTTTTAGCTATACTGGCAATCACTCCATCCCCGCCGCCAGGATTCTCTTTCGCTACATTTCCTGCAATCCGAATCATTCCTGACTTGGGAGCTACCCATTTTCGCACTGAGTCCGTTTCATCCGGATGCTGAAAGTCTTTTGTAACGATAGTTGTTGGAGTTCTTCCTTCCCACTGACCGTTCTTGTAGGTTAAATCCGTGTAGTTTGATCCATCCCATTGCTGGTAGTACCAGTTATTTTGACCTTGAATGTCGCTATATTCTTCTTCCGCCGAATGTGACCCCATGTAAGCAATCACCGGTGTCCATTTCGTACCGTCATAAGCCCCATCCCCATTTTTGTTCAGAGTAAAATAGATGGCATCCCCGGCGCTGACTCCTACCGTCAGTCCAATTTCATAGCCCGCCATGTCATTATAGGCAATGGTTTGAGTCCATAACTTGACTTTGTTTTTAGCTATACTGGCAATTACTCCATCCCCGCCGCCAGGATTCTCTTTCGCTACATTTCCTGCAATCCGAATTATCCCCGATTTGGGAGCTACCCATTTTCGGACAGAATCTGTTTGGTCTGAATGCTGAAAGTCTTTTGTAACGATAGTTGTCGGAGTTCTTCCTTCCCACTGACCGTTCATATACGTTAAATCCGTGTAGTTTGATCCGTCCCACTGTTGGTAGTACCAGTTATTTTGTCCTTGAATGTCGCTATATTCTTCTTCCGCCGAATGTGACCCCATGTAAGCAATCACCGGTGTCCATTTCGTACCGTCATAAGCCCCATCCCCATTTTTGTTAATGATAAAGTAAATCGCATCCCCAGCGCTGACACCTACGGTTAAACCCACTTCATAACCTACCATGTCATTGTAAGTAATAGTTTTCGTCCACAGTTTGATTTTGTTCTTTACTATGGTTGCGATTACTCCATCACCACCGCCGGGATTCTCCTTCCCTACATTACCTGCAATCCGAATCATTCCCGATTTGGGAGCTACCCATTTTCGGACGGAATCCGTTTCATCCGGATGCTGAAAATCTTTTGTAACGATGGTTGTCGGGGTTCTCCCTACCCACTGGCCGTTCATATACGTTAAATCCGTGTAGTTTGATCCGTCCCACTGTTGGTAGTACCAGTTATTTTGTCCTTGGACGCTGCTAAATTCTTCTTCTGCCGAATAAGATTCAATAAAGTCAATTGCCGGATTCCAGACCGTACCATCATAGGTGCTTTCTTTATTTTTATTAACGATAAAATAAATGGCATCCCCGGATCTGACTCCCACTGTTAGTTCCACATCATACCCCGCTGTGTCATTGTAAGCGATCGATTTGATCCATAGTTTTGTTTTATTCTTTAATATGCTTGCAACTACACCGTCGCCGCCGCCGCCGGGATTGTTTTTAGCTACATTACCTGTAATTCGAATCATTCCCGATCTGGGAGCGACCCATTTACGGACAGAATCCGTTTGATCCGGATGTTGGAAATTTTTATAAATGATCGTAAATGGTGTTTGTCCTTCCCACTGACCGTTTTTATAGGTAAGATTCGTATAATTTGATCCATCCCACTGTTGGTAGTACCAGTTTGCCTGACCTTGAACACTGCTATAATCTTGTTCTCCATACGAGGTAATGCCCGTAGACTTCATACTGTATCTTCCGTTTAAATTAGTTTCATTAATTTTAGAAGTCAGGTTTCCTTGCAGATCGTACTGGAGACTTAGTCTATCACTTCTGGAATCGATATACGTAAGTCTGCCATTTGCATCATAGGTGTAGTTCTTATTATCATTAGAAAAGCTGTACACGGGTGACATCGTCGCTAACGAAATTATAATTACTAAAAAAACTATCATATAGGCTTTAGAATATTTTTTGTTAATCATCTCTTTCCTTTCTTCAAAACAAGAGTTAATATTATCCCTCAATTGACATCTGACTCCCTTAATTCCCTACATTTACCGTCATCCCACCTACTGCACGATGGTTTCCATATGCATCATAGGCATAAATATGTGTAATATAGGTGCCTGTTTCATTATTGTGAATATAGAACGGAATTCGAACACGCCAGCTTGTAGGGCTGATACGCTCTCCGCTCGTCCATTGAATGTCATCCTGACCATTACTGTCCGTCCACGTCGGAAACTTGACATCAGTTACATTTGAGGGAACTCCCGAGATGGTCACATCATAGAACAGACTGCCTAACATGACCGTCTTCGGCGCTTCAACTGTTACCGTATTAGTAACGTTAAAACTCCAATATCCTATCATTTTGCCATCTGTATAAATATGGGTAATGTAATTCCCTGTCTCAGATTGGTGTTTGGCATAGACAACCGTTCCTTTCCAAACTCCATTTGCAACCTTTACACCCTCGATCCATTCGATATCATCTTGATCCTGATTTGCTGTCCAAGTCGGAAAATAAACATGCTGCGCCTGTGGGTCTACACCATACATAAATACATCATAGGAAACGCCGGAAAGGTCGGTTTCCGTAGAGCCACCAGCACCTCCTTTGACGTTAACCACTGTACCTCCAACTCCTCCTATGTTCCCGTACTTGTCAAAAGAGTAGATATGGGTAAAATAATTTCCGGTTTCAAAATTATGTTTGCTGAAGGGTACGCGAATGCGCCAAGTGGTATCGTCTATCTTTTCTCCGATAATCCACGGATTTTCAAGGTCATCCTGATCGTTGTTTGCGGTCCAGCTGGGGAAACGAACTTCTTGCACTGTACGAGCCACACCTTCAACGCTCACTTCATAGTATCCGTCCGCCAAAGACGCCTCCTGCGGCGCAATAATTCTCTGACTATCCTGTACTTGTGCGGATGTGCCACCAACATATTTACCATCTGCATAGATGTGGGTGATATAGGTGCCTTTCTGTCCTCCATGCCGACTGTACATGACTGTAGCTTTCCAGACACCGTTCCCTACTTTTTCTCCCGGAATCCATTCAAGGTCATCTTGATCGGCTTGCGCTGTCCAAGTCGGGAATTCCACCTTCTGGGTACTCTCGGGAACACTTTTGAGATAGACATCATACGATTGTGCCGTAGTACTGAATAGGTAAGGCTCGGATGAATAGCCCCGGCTTCGTTTTAGCAGGTTGCCGCTTTTGTCATACGTGTATTGAAGCATTGAATTATCTGGCCTAATCTCCGTTTCCAAACGCCCCTGGTTATAAATATAGACGGTTTGCCTCTGTGTGGTTGCTCCCATATCAATCATAATGTAGCTGGAATAGGCCTCCAGAGCTAAAGCGTTGGTCATTCCTCCCCATAATACAGCCATCAGTACACTCGTGAATATAAACCCCCGCCTAATTCTCTTCATTGATATTATCACTCCCAAAAACTCTTAATTGCTTGTCTTTACAAACAGCCGGACTCCCGAGCTAACATAGAATGAATTTGTAAAATATAATCAAGCAAATTATTGTACAACAAGTCATCTAAGAGTATTATTTTTATTTTACTAACATTAATTCCCTTTAAAGTCTTTTCTCCTTACTCCTTGTTTAGATTTGTAGTTGATTACTAAAAAACAATATTAATACGCTGTAGTTTGAACTCCGATTCCCGTACTATTGCCAAATGAATCAATCGTGTAAATATGAGTAGTATAAACACCTGCCTCATTGTTGTGTTCATTAAATGGAATGGTTATCTTCCATGTATTTGAGTCTAATTTTTGTCCTCCGCTTTGCCTTAAGTCGTCTTGTCCATTTGCCTCTGTCCATGTATAGAAGGTAAGTTTATTAATATTCTCAGGAATACCTTCCACGATAATATCGTAGCTACCATCCTTTAAGCTTACTTTTTCAGGAATGCGGACAGTATTTCTCCGTACAACAGTTTGACTTCCCCCAAAATAGGTCCCATCCACCCACACATCATTGTAGTATAGGCCGGTTTCATTAAAATGTTTGTTAAAGGGAACTACAGCTTTCCAGATTCCATCTGCTACTTTTTGACCCGCAACCCACGGATAAGCCAAATCGTCATTCCCATTATGTTCGGTCCACGTCGGAAACGTTACATTAATGGCCTCCTTGCTTATGCCGTAGGCGTAAACCTCGTAGGAGTTATCTAAAAGATTAGCCTCCGTTGGTGCTTGAACAAAAGAAGCAGCCATTGTACTAACTCCGATTCCCGTACTATTGCCATATGAATCAATCGTGTAAATATGGGTAATATAAACACCTGTTTCATTGTTGTGTTCATTAAATGGAATGGTTATCTTCCATGTATTTGAGTCTAATTTTTGTCCTCCGCTTTGCCTTAAGTCGTCTTGTCCATTTGCCTCTGTCCATGTATAGAAGGTAAGTTTATTAATATTCTCAGGAATACCTTCCACGATAATATCGTAGCTACCATCCTTTAAGCTTACTTTTTCAGGAATGCGGACAGTATTTCTCCGTACAACAGTTTGACTTCCCCCAAAATAGGTCCCATCCACCCACACATCATTGTAGTATAGGCCAGTTTCATTAAAATGTTTGTTAAAGGGAACTACAGCTTTCCAGATTCCATCTGCTACTTTTTGACCCGCAACCCACGGATAAGCCAAATCGTCATTCCCATTATGTTCGGTCCACGTTGGAAACGTTACGTTAATGGCCCCCTTGCTTACTCCGTAGGCGTAAACCTCGTAGGAGTTATCTAAAAGATTAGCCTCCGTTGGTGCTTGAACCATAGGACTCTTAATACTTTTTTTAGAAACGAGGTTTCCATTATTATCATAATGGAATATTATAATTGATCCATCATCATTAACCACACTGCTGAGTCTTCCAGATTGAGAATCATAGTTATAGCTAGCTGCTTGTAATACATCAGGGTTTACGAAAAGAAGTAGCAAAAAGCCTGTAATACAGCAAATGATTTTAAGGTTATTGCGAAAATAATATAACAATTAGGGAACCTCCAAATATTGGATTAAACTGCTTTTTTAAATTCAGTTTTCTAAATATAGATATATTCACAGAAAACAGTAGATTTATCATAAGATAGGAAAGGAATCACATAAAATAGATAGCGCCTTTCAATCCGCTTCCAACAGAAACCTCCACTGATGCAGTAGGATTCACAAAATGATTAAGGAACCCCATCAAGAATACTGCACTGATCAAAAAGACACAGGCAGACTTCTTCCAATCATATGTATGTACTTTCAACTGTCTTCCCCCAATGTTTCTTTTTTAAGCACAATGTTTCTAATACTCTATTGTTAAAATATAACTTAATTTTTTCTTGATTTTCATTAGGAGATAATGTCGGATAAACTTGTAAATTGTCGAATTAAGATGAACCTTTTGTGTCGAATAGAAATTAGGACCTTAAATTTAATATTTTGGATAAAAATTCAATAAGCCACTGACTCCTTGTAACGAAACCAAGAGCAGCGGCCTATCAAAGTTATTATTCAACTATCGGATAAAGTCCTTCTTATGGAACTTGTATTAAGTAGATGTTATCTACATAAGCTGATCCTTTAGCACCGGAATCGCAAACAATCCGAAGCACAATGCTTACGGTCTGGGTTTCATAATAAATTGTAACACTGTCGTACCCCATTGATTTTAGTTGCACTATTACCATATTATTATAAGGGCCAACCTCTTTCACCCGGACCAAACAAAAAAACGGCGTGCCGAATCTCTCGATTCGCACGCCATTTTTCTACCCGTCACAGCACCAATTACATCATCGAACTTCCGCTCATCATGCTTCCCATGTTCTTCATCATCCCGGAACCGGACTTCATCATGGTGCCCATGCTGCCGTTCTGCTCTTCGCAGGATTTATGCATGTCATTCAGTTGCTGCTCGGACAGGTTCGGATGCATTTTTTTCATAAAGGGGAGCAACTCTTGAAAAGTAGAGTTTCCCGC
Source organism: Paenibacillus durus ATCC 35681 (assembly GCF_000993825.1). NCBI lineage: Bacteria > Bacillati > Bacillota > Bacilli > Caryophanales > Paenibacillaceae > Paenibacillus > Paenibacillus durus. Next base: position 1,614,655 of record NZ_CP011114.1, on the reverse strand, counting down.
ATCAGCGGCATAAACCGCCGTACCGATGCCGAGCGTCAGCACGATTGCTCCGATGCCGATCCATAGTTTCTTTTTCATCGCTTATTCGCCTCCTTTCCCTATAACTACACTTCGGCAATTCTTATTCCACTGCTTACCGACGCCGATCTAATGACCGGAATGCGGGTTCTCTCCGGATGCCGGGGAGATTTCCAGCATGTCGTCAATTTCGCTCTGCGTCTTGGCCGTAATGGCCGAGCTGTCGCCGGTAATCCAGGCGTGGTTATACGGGCCTTCCGCCGGGGAGTCCTGGAACTTCGGCATTACTTCCATCAGGTAATTCATGACCGAATCCGGCGTGCCGGATTTCTCGGTGAACAGCAGCGGTGCATGCTTGCCGAGATGGCTGAACGGAGCGGCCGCAATGGCCAGCGCCGGGGAGTCCGTCGTTACGAACGAGAAATTATGCCCCGGCGTCGTGATTCCCCAGCCGAATCCGTTGCTAGAATCCTTGAACTTGGCAAAAGCGATCGCATTCTGATAAGGATCGCTGCCGGAAATCCGTGTAACCGTTCCGTACTGCTTCAGCGCATCCTCAACCTTGGCTGATACAGCCGATTCGGGGCCGAGCACATAAATGGACGCCTTGCCGGAACGTCCCTCAAGCGCCTTCGCCGTCGCATCCGGCACACTGTCTTTGGTGACATAGAGCAGCGGCTCTGGCATGTGCGCGATCCAGTTGACGGCAGGCAGGGTATACTCCGGGCTGTCGGCCGAGCCAATGACAACGCCCTGCGGCAGCTCGCCGGCGACCTTGGCGTAATACGCATCAATAGCCGCAGCCACGGCAGCCGGATCATCGCCTGCAATCTGATCGATCTTCATTTTTAAATTATCCAGCTGCCGCTTCACATTATCCGATACCGGACCGACGATAACGATCTGGATGCCGTCATTGCTCTCGGCTCCTTTCGGATTCAGCCGCTTCAGCTCGTCCAGCGTAGCCTGAGGTACATTGTCTTTGTCAAAAAAGAGCACCGGACCGTTGCTCGGATGATGAATCAGGTCAGTCGCGACTGCGGCGATCTGCCAATTGGCCACGTCCGTCAGCACGACGCTGGATGGGCGGCTGGCATCCGACTGCGCTGTCCAAAGGGTCTGTGAGACAAGTACCGCCGCCGCTGCCGGATCGGAGGTGTTGATACGCGTCGTATTTTTCGTTCCGATCCAAGGTACTGCAACAGCAGAAGTATCCGCAGGATTACTGTTCGCCGCTTCATCCGCCTTGCCGCCCAGTGTACATCCTGCCAGAACCGACCCGAACAGCAAAGCGACAGCTCCAATTTTCAATAGCTTTTTCATCAGTTTCCTCCCGTGTTGAGAATGTCTCTTATCTATTTAAGTCCAGTGTACCGGAAAAATATGTGGAAAATATGAAGGGATATTTCTCCTGTCTGTTTGCATTTATTTAGTTATTATTGTAAACTGTTTTCATTGATAACTAATGAGGAGGGTACAGCTAATGGACGATCATTGCCATACGGCGGAGGTTTACCGGTCCTTTTTTTCCGTTGCCAGGCAGCTTAAAAGACTCGCCCACCAAAGCGCCGCCGAGGCCGGACTGACCGTGCATCAGCTCGATATTCTCCGGTTGATCCGTACGGTTCCCGGACTCACCCAGAAAGAAGTGACCGAGCGGCTGCGGATGCCCAAGAGCAGGGTAAGCCTGCATATTGACGCCCTCGTTGAAAAAGAATTCGCGGTTCGCGAAATCTCCCCGCAGGATCGCAGGGAGACGCTGCTGCATCTTACCCCGGCCGGGGGAGCCTTGTGCGAACAATATGACCGGGAAGACCTGTCCCGCAAGGCACTGGCCGGAGCTCTCCGCCAGTTCTCACATGATGAGATCGAGCGGCTGCTGACAATGCATGAACGGCTGTTGAACGAACTGTAACTTTTGCCGCTGCTGATGTGCAAGTCTTCGAAACGCCTGCCGGATGCCGATTCCGGCTCTTACAATTCATACCAAAGCTGGTGATACAATATGTCAAGAACTGCCGGACCCACTATGGGGAGAATGAAATTCGACGACTCCCTGGAGAAGCCGGATTTCTCCAAAGCCATGCTGCTGCGGATTTACCGCTATTTCCTTCCTTATTGGAAACAGACGCTGGTCGTGCTGGCGATCCTGATTCTCACTTCCCTGCTTGGACTGCTGCCGCCTCTGCTCATTCAGCAAATCGTCGATCATGCGCTCCCGGGCAAAGATTTGCGGATGCTGATCTTCCTGGTCACAGCCTCCCTGGGCGCAACGGTTGCATCCGGCCTGCTGGGCGTGCTGCAGAGTTATTTGAACTCTTTTATTTCGCAAAATATCGTCTATGATATGAAAAATCAGATGTACCGTCATCTTCAAGACATGCCGCTGCAGTTCTTCTCGAATGTGAAGCAGGGTGAAGTCATCACCAGAATGACCAGCGATATTTCGGGGATTCAGGGGGTATTCAGCGGCACGATCGTGAATTTTGCCAGCAATCTGCTGGTACTGATAAGCACGGCGGGGACGCTGTTTCTGATGAACTGGAAGCTGGCCTTAGTCAGTGTGCTGGTAGTCCCGCTGTTCGTCGCTCCCACCCGCAAAATGGGCAGCGTCCGCTGGAAACTCGCCAAGCAAACGCAGGAGAAAATTTCCGAACAGAACCATATTATTGAAGAAACGCTCAGCCTCAGCGGCTACATGCTGATGAAGCTGTTCACCCGGGAGGACACCGAGCGGTCCAGGTTCAGAGAAGTCAGCTTGGCGGCAACCCGCCTGCAAATCAGGGAGTCCATGGCCGGGCGATGGTTCATGATGCTGGTCAGCACGTTCGCTTCCATCGGACCTATGCTGATTTATTTGTACGGCGGCTATCTTTTTATTCAGGGGGAAATTACCGTCGGAGCCATTATCGCCTTTGTGGCGCTGCTTGGCAGACTTTACAGCCCTGTGGGGCAGCTTACGAATTTGTATGTGGAAATCAAACGGTCGGTCGCTTTGTTCGAGCGCATTTTCGATTATTTTGACATGGATCCCCAGATTGTGGACAGTCCTCAGGCAGCTCCACTCAACGATACGAACAGCGGCATCGAATTCCGAAATGTCAGCTTCGCCTATCAGCAAGGCAAGCCGGCTCTACGGGATATCACATTCAAGGCGGAGCCTGGAACGATGACTGCGCTGGTCGGACCGAGCGGAGCGGGAAAAACAACAATTACGAATCTCATTCCCCGGCTGTACGAACCCGATTCGGGCAGCATTAGGATCGGCGGCGCGGATATCGCTTCGCTCACTCTAAAGTCGTTACGGTCGAGCATCGGCCTGGTCACCCAGGATACGTACTTGTTTAACGGAACAATCCGTGAAAATTTGCTGTATGCGGTCAGCGAAACGGACGAGAACAAGATGGTTGAAGCCTGCAAGGCGGCCTACATTCATGATTTTATTATGGAGCTTCCGGATGGCTATGACACGGTGGTGGGCAATCGGGGGATCAAGCTGTCGGGCGGCGAGAAGCAGAGAATCTCCATCGCCAGAGTCCTGCTGAAGAATCCGGCGATCATCATTATGGACGAAGCGACCTCTTCGCTCGACACGGTCTCCGAATATTATGTCCAAGAAGCCATGGCGGTGCTGCTTAAGAACAAGACCAGTCTCGTCATCGCCCACCGTCTGTCCACGATTCTGGCGGCAGACAATATCCTTGTCGTCAGTGAAGGGAAGATCGTTGAGGAAGGCAAGCATGAGCAGCTTCTGGAGAAGAACGGAGTGTTCAAGGATCTGTACGACAAGCAGTTTGGAAAAAAAGCTTTCGCGTAACGGGTTTACCGGCCTTGCTTGAGCCCCTCATATAATAAGAAAACGGCGGAGGCTCCGCGCCTGTACGCCGTTCTTCCTGCTAACCCTAACGCGCCCGGCGGGCAAAATCGACGAACTGGAATTTGTCGAGCCGATGCCGCGACTCCGTATATTGAAACAACGTTGTATCTTCCAGATATACGTAGTTGCGTACGACTACAACATGGGAAAGATTATTTAGATCGAGCAGGTTACGGTCTTCGGGAGTCGCCGGCTCGACTGAAATCTCTTTTTTGGCGTAGCTGATCGATAGATTCAAGGTATGTTCCAAATAGTCATAAATGGATTTCCCGGCGATTTCCGGGGTCAGGACCTCAACCCGTTCCGGCAAAAAATAATCCTTGTCCAAAATCACCCGCTCCCCTTCAATTTCGCGGGAACGGATCACCTCCCACACCGTCGCCCCTTCTTTGAGGTCCAGATGAGCCGCGATGACCCGGGAGGCGGGAACCCGCTCCGTCTTATGGACGAGCGTTCTTGATTTTCGGCCCATTTTCTCCGACATTTCCTTAAAGCTGATCAATCCCGTAATCGGAAACTTCATCCGGCCCAAATCGAGCACAAATGAACCTTTGCCTTTCACTTTGTGAATATAGCCATTCTGGGACAGCAGGCCGAGCGCCTTGCGAACGGTTTCCCTTGATGTTCCGTAGGTTTCGGCGAGCTCGCTCTCCGATGGGATTTTGGCGCCGGCTGGAATGCCGCCGTTCTGGATTTTCTCTGCATAATCATCATAAATATTCCAATAAATATTGGCGTTCACGGGTTATCACCATCCTATTTATAGCATACCCGAAGATAGAAAGAAGCACAGCCCCCTTGGACTGCGCTTTTTCATTTTGTCCACAGTCCATTCTGCTAGAGAATTTAGGAGGACAAGCGGATTTTCAATACTGCGTCGCGGCCTGCGACTGCTTCTTCAATAGGCTCCTCGGTCACCTGTTCCACAATCTGCTGCCCGTCCGGAATGATGATCGGAGTAATAACCGGAAGTCCGGCCTGAAGGATGGCTTCCCTGTCGAATTCAATCAGCAGTTGCCCGGCCTTAACTTCATCGCCGATGCCGACATGCATGGTAAAGGGTGCTCCTTTTAGAGATACGGTGTTGATGCCGATATGAATCAGAATTTGTGCGCCGCTCGGATGCTCCAGAACAACCGCATGATTGCTCTTGATAATGTGCACTACCTTGCCATCGAACGGAGCGACGACCCGGCCATCCGAAGGCTCAATGGCAATGCCCTGGCCCATTTGCCGCTCGGCGAAAGCTGGATCGGGCACATGCTCCAGAGGTACGGCCTTGCCGGAAAGCGGTGCGTAAATGTCCAGCTCCTTGACAGTATTCCCGGCCCGGAGAGCCGAAGCCACTTTGGAATCGGCAGCCGGAGCAGAGGCTTGCACAGTCGAACCTGCTGCGGCTGAAGTTACCGTTGCTTCAGTGGTGGCAGCGGCTGCCGCTGCGGTCCCGGAGGAAACTGCTGCTGACGTTAATTCATTGTCTGTTTCTCCGCCCCCGTTCCCGTTCTTCCGGGCAGCAACTTTTCCATAAGCCGCAGTCAGCAGGAACGGAATGACAAGCACGATGGCCATTCCGACGAAGAAGACGCCCCACTGGTTCGGGAAGATGGACAGAAAGCCGGGAACGCCGCCGACACCGATGGATGATGCCAGAACGTGATTGATCGTCAGCACCAGTCCGCCCAAAGCGGAACCGAGCATACCGAAGATGAACGGATATTTATAGCGGATATTAACACCGAATATCGCCGGTTCGGTTACGCCAAGAAATGCGGAAATGGAAGAAGTAACGGCCAGGCCTTTGGATTTCTGTTCGCGGAACACAAGCAGCATAGCCAGTGCCGCCGAACCTTGGGCGATATTGGAGAGCGCCAGCATCGGCCACAGAAAGGTTCCTCCCTTGCTGCCGATAAGCTGCACGTCGACGGCCAGAAACGTATGATGCATCCCGGTTACGACCAGCAGCGCGTAAAATCCGCCGTACAGCAGACCGCCAAGGGCCGGAAGCGTATTGAATACATGCACCAGTCCGTTCGTGATTGCGTTTCCAATTGCAAACGTGACCGGCCCGATAATGGTAAAGGCCAGAAAGCCCGTTACCAGCAGCGCCACCGGAGCGACGACGAGCAATTTGATGGAATCGTGCACCTTCTTATTTAGGAATCTTTCGATCCGGGCAAGCAAGTAAGCGGATACAAGTACGGGAAGAACCTGTCCCTGATAGCCGATTTTCTCGAGCTGCCATCCGAACAGATTCCAGTGAGGAATCGTGCCTTCCTGCGCGGCCTGGGCATAGCCCCAGGCATTAAGCAGATCCGGATGGACGAGGATTAGGCCGAGCACAATCCCAAGCAGCGGGCTGCCGCCAAAGCGGCCCACGGCGGACCAGCCGATAAGCGCCGGCAGGAAGGTGAACGCGGTATTGGCAATCAGGTTGATGATGCCCGCAAAGTCCGTCCACGCCGGGTATTCCTGCACCAGGGACCGCCCTTCGAAGAAGATGCCGGGACCCGTCAATATATTATTGATGCCGAGCAGCAGACCTGCGGTGACGATAGCCGGCAGAATCGGAATAAAGATATCCGCCAGCGTCTTGATCGCCTGCTGCAGCGGATTTTGCTTTTTGCCCGCCAACGTCTTGACGTCATCCTTGGAGGAACGCTGCCCTCCGGTAATGGTGATCATTTCATCATACACCTTGTCAACGAGCCCCGGTCCGATGACGACCTGAAATTGTCCCTGGGAGGAGAAATGTCCTTTTACAAGATCGTTCTGGTCCAGCAGCTTTTTATCCACTTTTTTCTCGTCAACCAAGGAGAATCTCAATCTCGTTACACAGTGCGTTGCAGCTTCAATGTTGTCTGCTCCGCCGACGGCCCGGACGATCTCTTCTACGCTTGCTCTATTTAAAGCCATACGCTTGTTGCTCCCTTCGTTTATGTTATCGGGTCTGGCGAATGATCCACATATAAGATGAGTACGGGGTTAGTTCAATCCGCGCTTCCAGCGCCGGAGAGGATTTCGTACTGCCGGCCAGCAGCTCGGCTGCGCCCCCGCCAATATGCTGTTCCGCAAATTCCTCCGGGAAATCGAAGACAGCGCCGCTGCCGCTAAAATTGGAAACGACCACAATAGTCTCCCCATCGGTAATCCGCGCATAAGCGAACACCTGCGGGTGGCCTTCATCCAGACGCACATATTTCCCATCGGTCAAGGCGCCGATTTCCTTGCGCAGCGCAATCAGCTTCTTATAATGGCTGTAAACGGAATCCGGATCGTTCAATTGGTTCTGCACATTAATTTCACGGTAGCGTTCATCCACCTTAATCCACGGCGTTCCGGTCGTAAAGCCTGCCTGCGGACTGTCATCCCATTGCATGGGTGTACGGGAGTTGTCACGGGACCGTTCGCGGATAATATCCAGCGCCTCTTCCGGGGTCTTTCCCTGCTCCTGCAGGATGTTGTACATGTTCAGAGATTCGATATCCCGCAGCTCGCCGATCTGGTTCCAGTGCGGGTTCGGCATGCCGATTTCTTCCCCTTGATACACGTAAGGCGTTCCCTGAAGACCGTGCAGCGTTGTTGCTAGCATTTTTGCGCTTTCCACCCGGTACTCGCCGTCATCGGCGAATCTGGACAAGGCCCGGGGCTGATCGTGGTTGTTCAGGAACAGGGCATTCCAGCCGCCCCCCTGCTGCATGCCGGTCTGCCACTCCGACAACAGCGCTTTCAGCTGCTCGAAATCGTAAGGCATAAGCTCCCACTTTTTCCCGCCGGGATAGTCTACTTTAAGGTGGTGGAAGTTGAAGGTCATCGAGAACTCCCGTTCCTGTGGATTCGAATACCGGATACAGTGCTCCAGACTTGTGGAAGACATTTCACCCACCGTTACCGTATCAGGGCCGAATACTCTTTGGTTCATTTCCTTGAGATATTCGTGAACCCTTGGTCCGTCGGTATAGTACTTCCGACCGTCTCCCGGCAGAACGCTGCCGTCGTCCTCCGGGAAACCCTGATCCTTGGATATCAGATTGATGACGTCCATCCGGAACCCGCAAACCCCTTTGTTCGCCCAGAAGCTCATTAGGTTGTAAATCTCTTCCCTTACCTTCGGATTCTCCCAGTTGAGATCGGCCTGCGTCTTGTCGAACAGGGTGAGAAAATACTGGCCTGTGCCTTCATCGAACTGCCAAGCGGAGCCGCCGAATTTGGACTGCCAGTTGTTAGGGGCGCTTCCATCCGGCTTCGGATCTCTCCAGATATAATAATCACGGTACGGATTGTCCTTCGATTTCTTGGCCTCCTGAAACCACTTATGCTCCGTCGACGAATGGTTGACGACAATATCCAGCATCAGATTCATGCCTCTGCGCCGGACTTCGGCAGCCAGCTCGTCAAAATCCTCCATCGTGCCGAACTGCGGGTCGATTTCGCAATAATCAGCCACGTCGTAACCGTTATCATTTTGCGGAGAAACGTATACCGGCTGGAGCCAAATAATATCGATTCCGAGATCCTGCAAATAATCCAGCTTCTCCAGCAGCCCCCGAATATCGCCCTGTCCGCTGTCTGTCGTATCCTTAAAGCTCTTGGGGTATACCTGATAAACTGCGGAGCGCCGCCACCACTCCTGTCCCTTCACTTTATTCACGGCTCAATCCCTCCCAGTACTTACCTAATTTCCTATAACCATTTAATATAGCGTTTTCAGGAAACGCTTTATATGATCAATACCTCTCTTCTCCTCCTGTATATACAAGTGATTGTTGATACCCCTATATTAATCCTGTATATACAGGTTGTCAATGAAAGCGTTCAATTTTTTTATGTGTCTATTCAAGAACAGAATCGTCTGCTACTATGAAACAATGTATATCTGCATTTAGATTAGAGGTGAATCTGATGTATTTGGCTCCATTATTTGAAAACGATGTTCCTGCAGCACCTTTCCGCCCTTAGTGGAGTGAAGGTGACTGCACCTCTCCGTTAGGGGCATTTCGCTGCCTAAATAAAAACGGAGGGTACTATAATGAAAAACACTTGGTTAGGTTCTATCTATTTAGCTTTAGCCGCCAGTATTTGGGGTGGTATGTACGTTGTTGTTAAAATTGTCGTAGCGGTCATACCGCCGCTTGAACTTGTATGGATACGCTATTTAGTGGCGATTGCTGCCCTTCTCGTTATCGGCTTGATCACACGGCAACAATGGCGAATTCATAAACGCGACTTTTTACTCATCATAGCTATAGGGGTCATTGGCAATGCGATTTCGATAGTTGCCCAGGAAACCGGTACAATGCTGTCCTCAGCACAGACGGGAGCCATTATCACTTCTTCGACACCGGCATTTATGGTTATTTTTGCCTGGCTGCTGCTTAAGGAACGATTGACTGTAAAAAAGGGACTCTCCGTTGGTCTGGCGACCATTGGAGTTTTTCTCATTGTTGGAGCCGATCATGTGGATGTGTCCAGTAAACTTGGCGGCATTGCACTGCTTATAGCAGCTTTAACATGGGCGCTCATGTCTGTTCTTGTCAAACGTGTGCCGGGCGAGTATTCACAAATTGTAGTGACGGCCTATTCCATCCTGGTGGCCCTAATTGTGTTGACTCCTTTTGTTTTGGGACGGCTGCACGCCCTTCCCGTCTCTCAGCTGGCACATCCTGCGATCTGGGGAGGAGTGTTATATTTGGGCATTGTCTCAACGGCAGGCGGATTCCTGCTGTGGAACCGCGGATTACAAATGCTTAATGCCTCAAGCGGGGGGCTATTTTTCTTCTTTCAACCCGTGGTTGGAACATTGCTCGGATGGCTCATTCTAGGCGAGAACATAGGTGTGACGTTTTGGATCGGCTCTATCCTGATTCTCAGCGGGGTTCTATTCGTTATCTACGAGAAAAAATAAGCTTCAATTACCCCTTCAGCTGCGGCTGGAGGGGTTTTGCTCATACGGGCAGCAGGTTAATAGTATAAAGGAATGAGGATAATCATGCAAAAGCGCGATAATAAGTTAGAGGCTTCTAAAAACCCCTTCATCTTGATGCCGATTTTATTACTAATGTGGGGTTCATTGGCGGCGGTAAGCAAACTGCTCTTAAACCATTTAGACAGCTATCAAGTATTGTTTTACATGTATGGACTTGGAGCTGCCGTATTTTTAGTTATTGTCATGCTCAAAGGCCAATTACGTGCAATATTTTCATGGAAAAGATCGGAAATTATATTGCTGCTCTCATGCGGGGTTTTTACTTTTCTATATGATTTTTTATACTTGAAATCACTTGAACTTATTCCGGCTGTGGAAGCGTCCATGCTTAATTATTTATTTCCCATTTTTATCATTGTGCTTGCTATCCCGATCCACAAAGAGAAGTTAAATCTATATAATATGATCTCAATCGGTATGGGCTTCATGGGAACAATTCTACTTGTGACGAAAGGTGATTTTGCGAATATCAGGTTCACCAACTTCAAGGGGGATATGCTTGCCATTTTAGCCGCAATAAGCTGGGGGTTCTTCACTAACCTCATTAAGAAGAATCAAAAAGATATGCTAATCAGCACCTTTTCTATAACCGCTGCAGCATTTATTCTATCTATTGGAGCGATGCTGGCTTCATCCCATTTTATTATTCCTCAAAGAGCAGACTTTTACGGCGTTCTTTGGCTTAGCATGAGCAATATCGTGTTCGGATTCTTCCTGTATTTTCGGGCGCTGAAATATTCCTCGGCTTCTTTGATTGCAAGCTTTACGTTTTTCACACCGTTCGTTACTCTGCTCTTCATTGTTCTGCTGTTGGGTGAAAGATTAACCGTGACGGATTGTCTGGCGGCTGTACTCATATTATTCAGTGTACCTGTTCAGAAGATTGGAAATTTACTGGGCGATAGAAAAAAGGGGAGTTTGCTCAACTAACCGGCAGTCATGTTCGCAAAATAGACCGCATCCCATCAAGCGTCAGCGCCTTGTTGACAGGATTAGAATCCAAATTGCTTTTTATACACTTTATGTAAGTGAATTAACATTTGCTATTTACTATAATAATGATATAATCAGTTCAAAGACATTTCCATAAGAGAAAGGAAGATTAAACATGTCAACAGTATTATACATTACTGCCCACCCTAACGATCATCATACCTCCTATAGCTTAGCTGTAGGGAAAGAATTTATTGATGCTTACCGTACAGCCAATCCGGACGATGAAGTCGTTCATCTGGATTTGTACAAACTGGATATTCCGGTACTTGATGCCGACGTATTTAGCGGTTGGGGCAAATTACAGTCAGGAAGCGGATTTGAGGAGCTGTCTGCTGCCGAACAGGCAAAAGTAGCGCGTTTGGGTGAAATCGTGGATCAATTCGTGGCTGCCGATAAGTATGTTTTTGTTTCTCCAATGTGGAATTTCTCTTTCCCGCCTGTGTTGAAGGCTTATATTGATGCCGTTTCTGTAGCAGGTAAAACCTTCCAATACACCGCAGATGGTATAGTTGGTCTGTTGACCGGCAAAAAAGGCCTTCACATTCAGGCCAGCGGCGGAGTATACTCCGAAGGCCCTTCTGCCGGATTTGAAAGCGGCTTTAGCTACCTGAAGAAAATTTCCCAATTCTATGGCTTTGCATCTTTTGAGGGGATCTTTGTAGAAGGTATGGCTGCAGCACCGGACCAAGCTCAGACCATCAAAGAAAAGGCAATTGTCAAAGCCAAGGAAGCAGCCGCTAAGTTCTAAGATTGATCAACAAAACAACAAGGGGCGCCCTAGGCTTTTCATGGCTGCCTGAACTGCACCCCGTCAAGTAGACAAGATAAAAATAAAAAGCATTTAGGCGGCCTTAGTCCTGAATTCCATGGGACTAGGGCCGTTTAATTTGGCTTGCAGCCGTTCGTTATTGTAAAAACGGATGTAGTCCTCCATATCCTGACCCCGCCGTTGAGATGTACTGCTGCGAGCATGGATGCGTACTTCTTGACGCTCCAAAATCAAGGGATGAGGCCACGCGGCTGTAGCTGTAATTGAAGTTCAGCATTTGGCAAATGGGCTAAAAGTGCAGGTTTTTTAAATCCAAATCTTTCATACATAGAGAAATCCTTAATTTATGCAGGAATTTAAGGCCGTATCAACTGGATGCAAGACTGGACATAGGGAAAAACTGTATATTCGCAGGTGTGTGATACAATGGGTTTTCTCACGCGGCCAAAAGATGCACAATTTCAGGCTTTCTACATGATCCGCTTCATCGTCGCACCTGGATTGTCTGAATAACGGACGGCCCCCGTATTCCCCCCGCCTGATTCCCGCCTCAAAAATAAAGGGCGCTGCCCGGGACACCCTTTGTTATGTTTAATACATTCAGCGGCATGAGCGTCCAGACTTTATTTCTGCTCCTTTAGCTTCCGCTGCTTCTTTGTGTACGGTTAATCCGGCCCGGATTAACGGCTGTCTCTATTCAAGCTCATTCTGCCGCTTATATAATTCCATTAATTCGTTGTCCTGGATCGGCCGTTTCCGGCGCTCCGCCAGCTCCCTTACCTGTTCCAGCAGCAGTACCGCCTCATCCGAGGCCAGCTCCAGATCCCACTCCCGGAACTTATGCTTTAAGGAAGAGGTTCCCGAGTGCTTGCCAATCAGCAGTTTGCGGGCCAGCCCCACTTCCTCCGGCCGGATAACCTCGTACAGCTCGGGATTCTTGGCAACACCGTCCACGTGAATGCCGGATTCATGCGCAAAGACATTACGGCCTATCAGAGCTTTGTGCACAGGCACTTTGATGTTCAGCGCAGATAGAATAGCCTCGCAATCGTCCGCTAGCGTGTGGGCGGAAGGACCATGCGTCTGCTTCCACAGCACCTTAACGGCCATCAACACTTCTTCCATAGCCGCTTTGCCTTTGGAACCTGCCCCTGCTACCGAAACGCCAATATACTTTACTCCCGCCTTCCATGCGGCAAGTCCGTTCGCCGTCGCCAGACCGAGCAGATTAGCGCCGCAGAACTCAAGGGGGCAAGTGGCGCTCTTCAGAAGCTCAGTGAGATTGCTGTGGGCAATTAAGGGATCAAGTCTGCTTTTGCTGTCGCAGTAAATCACGCGCTTGACCCCATACCGCTCGGCGAGCGGCCAATAGACGTCAAAGCTTGCAGGTTGGGTTAACGATATATCTTCAATATATAAATAGATTTCCTCCGCAAACGCTCTTGCTGCTTCGAGAGCGGCTTCCAGCTTAGATAACGCCATCGGGCCGGATGTGTTCGACCACAGAATGGCAACCTTGGAAAAACCCATCGACCGGGCCAGGGACAAATCGTCGGCGGTAGGGCGTACCCTGCAGCGAATCCGGTCCGTAAGCTCTGCGCTTGCAATAGCGCTCCGGTACGCATCAATGTACCTGACATACACGTCGAAGACATTCAGTCCGTAGCGCTGCAATAGCGACGCCATGGCACTGATCTCCTCCAAATCCACAGAACGGCGAAACGCTTCGTCAACGGTGTAATCAATGAGCTCAGCCATTAAGCACCTGCTATGGGAGGCTGCCCCGAATGATCTGGTTGCAGGTGTTCATTTCCACCGGTTCCGATAATCCCCTCCCGGAATTCGGACGGAAATTGATCCATTATATCCCAGCTGCAGCAGCCCCTTGCCTTATAGCTAATTTGTTCCATCATCCGATTGCACGCCCCCTTTCCTGTTTCTCCAGCCGAGTAAGAAATTCAGCCATCCACGCGTTTTTCTGAGCAATATATTCAGGGTGGCCCAGTACCTCCTCCGGTGTTTGCACATGGGCGGCAGGCTTCATTACTAACCCGTTTGCCCGGCTTGCTCAAGGTTCAAAGCGTCGCTGACCGCTTGTATTTTCTCCTGATCGAACAAAGCCCGCACCGCTTCGCACATGGCAAGCACACGGGTCACGTCCACCAGCTCGGGCGTTTCGTGAAAATAATCCTCCAGCGAGCAAATGCCGAATATAAAATCCAGCGACCGGATCTCCTTGTTTAAATCAGCGGGGAAATCGACCACAGTCTCCACGGCATTCATCAGACAAATATAATTATGATTCAAAGGCGGAGCGTCGTACAAATAACACATAGCAACAAGGTAGCGTTCAAGCGCCACGCAGGCGACATTAAATACCAGACTATAGCCCCGGTCCTCACGCTGGAATTGCTCCGCTCTGCGGTGATACCCAAGTGCATCCCGATAATTGTCCCGGAACTTCTCGAATCCGGTCTCTATAACCGTATAAGCCATCGTAGAATCCCTCCATAAAATATAATTCTGCCGGATAAAAGAGCGGCATTGTCCATATGTGTACGGGCATGCTTCATGCTTCCTTTAGCTGAAAGCGAAGGCGGCCTACTTACGCGCCACCCTCTCTGCTGTCAGGAGCGCATTGCCGATCCGGCCCAGCAGCTCCGTCGTCCCCCGGTAGCCGACGCTGACCGACAGGGAGGTGCACAGCCTGCCGAATACCGGAAATCCCATCGGCTCGAACTCCACTCCCGCGCGCTGCGCGCCCGGTTCGCCATGGGAGCTGCCGATCCACAGGTCCGCGCCTTCTCCGGCCAGCCGCTCCATATCCTCCAAATCTCCAATGATCGCTCCATCCTCGATCTGCTGCAGTACAGGCGAGGCGGACGGGGCAACGGCGCGAAAGGACTTGACACCCATTTCGCCAAGCCATTCGGACATTCCCAGCAGATGATCCGGTTCAAGCGCGGCAATAATCGCCTTTCCATGGTAGACGCAGCGCGCGTCCAGCATGCTGTCGAGCAAAATTTGGCGCTGCCAGCGGTATTTTACCTCCACATCGCTTCGGCTTTCCTTGATCAGAAATTCAAAGAAATCATCCGTGGCCTGCAGTCCCGTCAGGCTCGGGAAGACACGATAAGGAATCCCGGCTGCCTGCTCGATAAGGCGGGCCGCCCCTTCCATACATGTCCCTACCGCAACCGTACAGCCCGACGTCAGCATCTTATCCAGATAATCCAGCGGTACCCCGCCCCTTGACAGCTTCGTGTTCCCGATTAGCAGATGGCCGCAGAGCGACGAGGACAGATCCGGCAGGGTAATGACTTCCAATCCGAAAGATGAGATTATTTCCTTAAGCTCCATCACGTCCCCTGGCGTCAAATGCGGTCCGGGCAGCAGGTTGATACGGTTGCGGCGTTTCTTGCGGGACGTTCGGCCGTAAAGCCCGATCACTGCTTCCAAGACCCGCTCCGTCATCCGCGCAAATCCCGTTTCGAGCGACCCTTCGTAATCTGGCATATGAAGCGACAGTACTAATTTCTTCCTCAAAACACCCTCTCGCTCTTGGACAAATTGTTTTACATCATTCTCTAAATCCTCGCCTACCATCTCTGTCAGCGAAGTGCCGATCAATACGGTCAAATCAGGCTTGTAGCGGGACATGGCCAATTCAAGCGCATCCCGGGCGCTGTCGCTTCCGCCGAAAACGAGATTTGAATCGTGTATCGTAACATTTTCCAGTGCGACCGGTTCCCGGTAATGCTGCGACAACAGCTGCCCTATAGCCTCTGCACAGCCATGTGCTCCGTATATCACGGGCAGTGAGCGGAAAAATCCCTGCAGAGCCAGCACGCCCCCGACAGCCTGGCTTACCCGGAACGGGTTTACCGATAGCAGCTTGCTTATGTTCTCCCTGTACGGATTCATAGCTTCAACCTTCCCAGGGAGCGCTCTTGCCGCTAATGGCCCAGACCGGCTGCTCCAGCGTTCCCAGCAAATCCTGCGCGAAATTCCGCACGCCCTCGTATCCGGCGTAGGAAGCGTGCCGGCTCCGGGCTACGTTCAGAAAAGGGATTCTCTCTTTAAGCGGAACAAATTCGTTCCGTCCGCTGACGATCATCAGATCGGCCTTGCGCTCCCGATAGATTTTCACAATTTGCTGGTCGTCGCAGTCATTGATAATCAGCGTTCCGTCGGTCAGCCGCTCCCTGATCCGGGAGATATCTTCCTGGGCGTTCCGGTTCGTTCCGATTGCGGCTATCTTAAGTCCAAGCTCCTGAAGCATCGTCAAATGAGTCCAGCTGTCTACCCCGTCCGTGTACAGCACGACCTTCTTCCCTTTTAGCGCCTTGCGGACGGGGGCAAGCTCGGCCCGTAAACGTTGTTCTTCTTTGCGAATGAAGCGGTGAAGACGTTTATCAAGGTCGGGATTGTGAAAATGGAAGCCGATCTGCCGCATAGCGAACCGGATCTCGCGCTCTCCGTAAAAGGAGCCTTCAAAATAAGGGATGTCAAATTTATCCTTCATTTTCCGGGCCAGTGTAATCATCGAACGGCTGCAGACCACCATGTTAACCTTCGCCAAATGCGAGCGGCTAACTTCATCGTAGCTGCTCTCCCCGGTAATCTGCGCAAGCACCCGTATGCCCGCCTTGACAAGCAGGTTCTTGATGCTGCGTCCTTCTTCCGTGCCACTATATTCCCCGATCAGGTTGAGATCGAATTCCGTAAGCTCCTCCCGCTTAGGCGCGCCTTTGCCGATAACCCTGTCCATCAGCGCCTCGCCGGCCAGCTTTCTGCCCATATTGCTGCTGCTGCCGGTTAACCCGGGACTATGAACCGGAATAACCGGCAAGCCCCAGATTTGCTCAGCTTCTTTGCAAATGGAATCAATGTCCTCCATCAGCAGCACCGTTACGCATGTCGCATAGACGAAAATGGCCGGGGGATGGTAGCTGTCAGCGATATAGCCGATTGATTGGAGCAATTTCCTCTCCCCGCCCATCGTCATGTCCCGATTGTTTAAATGAGTCGAAAAGCCGTAGCCGGACAAGTTCCCGAAATCAATACGGCTTCCGGGATACCCCCATCCGCTCTCCAGACAGCCGGCCGTTCCATGCACCAGATGCGCCGCATCCGCAATCGGCATCAACGCGGCGAGCGAACCGGCGAACGGACAGCCGCGCGACACCTCGCCCGGCTTGGGACGCACACAGCCCTTTTTCTCCTGATTGTTATGCTCGCAGTCGGGCTCCACAAAAAGATTGTTCCTTCCCTTCGGCATGTACATCCCCCTTTCTTCGGCATACGCCGCTTTTTGGAATACAAGGATTAGGATACAGTTCTATAAAAAGGAACAACAGGGTACCAAGTACCTGCATGCAGTTAACTCACTAATCGTTAATGAGCAGCTTATCGGGTAAAATAGTTTAAAAACCGGACATTTTGCTTCAATTGCTGTTCAATAGCACCCTTGCAGATGACCGACAGGATGTCGGCATGCCGTAACTTTTCATAACCTCTAATTGCTAATTTTCTACAATCATACTTCCATTAAATGAAAGAGGTCAATGAATTGGGCCGCTTTTATTAACCTTATTGAGAGGATTGTCAGTTTCAATGTTAAGTTTTATCACTTACCACTAACATAAATCGTTTCCATGCCGAAAATAAAAGGCTTTCACTATCAATGGCTTGCCCATCACCCGTTTCTCCTCCTTTACCCGCTCCGTCTGTTATTTGCTCGGGAACAAAATTTCCTGTAATTCCTGATCACTGAGATCATGGAAATAATAAGTTTTGTAGAAATCCTTCACAAGCTTGTCCAGATCAAGCCCGGAAGTCTCTTCGGGATGCAGAATCTTTGCCAGCCATAGCGGCTGTAAAGCTCCCTCGGCGCTTCTTACCGACCATAAATACACGCCTTTTGGATTCAAATAGACTTTTTTATTCTTTACGGCCGTTAACGACTGCCATTTGCTCCCGTTGCTTGCGTCAATGATGTAATCATACACAGCTCTGCTTGACGCGATGATGACATCCGGCTGCTCGGCAATTAAATACTCAAAATCGACGGCTGCTGCCCCGTTTCCGGGAGCTTTGGGAAATTGGGCTGCCGCTATATTAATCCCTCCTGCCGCCTCCACATAGGACGTATTAATATCATTGCCTACGGTTGTGTTGATGGCGCCCTTGGAACCGTCTCCGCCCGCAAGAAATACTCTTACCTTGGACCCTGATCGGGTTAAATTGGAAGCTTCTTGGATATTCCCCTTATAATACGCGGCAAAATCGGAGGCTTTCTTCTCCGCGTCGGGACCTATGACTTCACCTACCATCTTCAGGGTATTCATAATATCATCCGGAGTATTGAGAAGGGTCCCCAGCATAACCGTATTCGCCGCCTGCATAGTGGCTGCATCTTCCTCGTTAAAAGCACTGAACACGACTTGCGGCTCCGCCTCCAAAATCGCCTCCATGTTGACGCGGCTGCTGGGGCCCGTTCCGGTAAAGGCAAGAGGAAGATTTTTAATTCCCGGAAACAGCTTGGCAAACATTCCGGTCTGCACACTTTCCGAGGTAGCGACAATCTTATCAAAGCCGCCCAGCATACATACCATCTGAGCCAACGCTCCAGCTGCTGCAATCCGATTGATTTCTTTAGGAATCGTTACGGTTCTTCCAGTTGCATCCTTAATAACTCTAGTTGCAGAGCTGACAGCGGCCGGTTGCGCCGAATTCACAGGTTGGGATGAGGATGCTCCGGATGGATTCGTTGTCTCAGACGCGCACGCTGCCGTAAGCACCAATCCGCCTGTTACTCCTGCAATAGCCAGCTTTTTCAAAACTTCCTGCGTTAATCTCAACATTTGCATTACCCCCGCTTTTAATATTTTTAATCAATTAATGGTACGCATGAGCGAACGGCATTCCCGCCAGGCAGCATGATATCCTTGATAACGACATCAATGCCATAGGCGGCGCGCAGGTGATTCTCGGTTACGACTTCATCCGCTTTCCCATAAACAAACCGGTTATTTCGCTGCAGCAGCACCACTTTGCCAGGACATTGAAAGGCATGGTTCGGAAAATGGGTCGTCATCACAATGCCAAGTCCCCGCTCGGCCAGGCGGTTAACCTGCTTCAGCACTTTAATCTGATTGCCAAAATCGAGATTCGAGGTAGGCTCATCCATGACCAGGATGTCAGGCTTCTGGGTTAGCGCACGGGCGATCAGCACCATCTGCCGTTCACCACCGCTGATTTCCGTATAAATCCGGTCCCTCAGATAAGAAATTCCCAAAGAATCCAGCGCTTCGTCGGCGATCTTTACGTCCTTGCCGGAGGGAGAGGAGAGAGCGCCCAAGTGAGCCACCCGCCCCATAAGCACCACATCAATTACGGAAAAAGGAAACGGGGGCGTATGCGCCTGGGGAACATAACCGATTGCGCCCGCCAGTTTCTTCCTGGACCAACTTCTCACATCCTGGCCGTCCAGCAGGATTTTACCGTCAATAAGCTTTAGGAATCCCAAAATCGTTTTGAATAAAGTCGTTTTTCCAACCCCGTTTGGTCCCAGAAGGCTCAGGATTTCTCCGGAATTCACTTCCATGGATACGCCGCTTAGCACAACCTTTGAACCGTAGCCGCAAGAGACGTTCTTGATTTCCAGCTTCATATCCATGCCTTCCTTCCCTGTAACAGCAAGTACAGAAAAAAGGGGGCGCCAATCAGCGAGGTAAGTATGCTAAGAGGAATTTCAAGAGCGAATGCGCTGCGGGCGATATCGTCCACCAGCAGCAGGAATGCGCTGCCGATCAGAATGGACGTAGGCAGGAGCATTTTGTAATTGGGACCGGCGATAAGCCTGGCCGCATGAGGAATAATAAGCCCGATCCAGCCAACCATGCCGCTTACGGAAATCGCTGAAGCCGTCAGGAGTGTCGCGCAGCCTATGATGAGCAGCCGCAGTCTTTTGGTGTTAATTCCCAGCGCCTGGGCTTCTTCCTCTCCGAAGGAGAGTACGTTCAGCTTCCACCTAATCAGAAAGAGCGGTATACTGCCTACAAGAACAGGAACAAGAAGAATGATGATGTCTTTCAGGCTGGTTGAGCGAGCCAGGCTACCCATTAGCCAATACGTGATATCGGGTAATTTATTTTCCGTGTCGGCAAGGTATTTCGTCATCGAGGTGAGCGAGGAGAATAAGGTGGAGATCACCATTCCGGTAAGTACCAGCACCAGGATGGAGCTTTTACCGCGTCCGATGATAGCGCTGATGAAGAAGGTGAGCATAACCGCTCCCAGACCGAAGCCGAAAGCGGCAAGCTGGATTCCAATGGTTCCGTAGGAGAACAGAATGGCCAGTGAAGCGCCAAAGCCGGCTCCCGATGATACCCCCAATATGTCGGGAGACACCATCGGATTCTTGAACAGCCCTTGATAAGCCGCTCCAGATACCGCTAAAGCTCCCCCCACCAAAAGGGCCTTAATAATTCTGGGAATTCGAACGTGCAGCAGCACCGTCTCTACGGAAAGCGGCCATGTAGGGGTAACTCCAAACAGCTTTCCCCAGAGAATGTGCATCATTTCTGACAGTGGAACCGAATATCTGCCCACCGTAACGGAAATACAGATTACGGCAATCAGTACAGCGGCGAGCACGGTAAGGATAGACGCTTTCTTCCTGCTTGATGTTCGGCGCGAATCCGACTTCAGCAGCACATCGCTTGATTCAATGACACCTTTTTTGACATACTCCACATAAACACCTCCGTATTTGTTAAGTTTCATTACACGAAAGCCGTGTTTTTTCTCAATGTTACTTTGACTCCTTTTTCCAGTCAACGGAATTTGGAAGGGTTACTATTAAGTTCAACATGAATGTCAAGTATTGTTACATAGACATTATGTAATCGATTGCACGACTATAATGTAAACGTTGCCAATTTTGCCCCTATATCGGAAAATAGCACGTGTTTTAGAGCGCAAACAAACCGGCCAGGCGGTATACCGCTTGGCCGGTTATGCATGCAATCCTTCCTGTTGCCCGCTATATCGCTTCATACACAACACGTCCGCTTTCCGTCAAATCGTATCCTCCGATAACAGACAGTTCCTTGCGAAACGGCTCTGAACGGATGATATCCGCAACCTCGCCGATTAATTTCAAATTCTGCGGTGTTCTTAGAATCACTAGATCATGCAGCTCCTCGGCCAGCGGAATAAAGTCCACATTAGCCTTGAAGGCACAAGACTCAATCCCAATGGAAGCAGCGGCTACCCGTTCATCGCGGTCATAACGGATCGATAAGTCTGAATAGGTCTGCCGCTCGCTCTAGAGAGCAGATGCGTTAGCTCAGGCAGCACATGAAGCTGAAGGCCGCATGAGAATCTATACAGATGCGACATCGAAGTAACAACCTCCTCCAGCGAGGCATTCCCCGCTCTTTCCCCGATACCCGAAACCGTCACGCTTGCCAGCGCCGCGCCCGCATGAAACGCCGATAACGTGTTCGCGGCGGCAAGTCCAAAATCATTATGGCCATGGAATTCCACCGGCAGGCCGGATCTGCTCACAAGATGATTTACTCTGCTAAACGTCTCGAAAGGGTCCAGACAGCCCACCGTATCCGCATAACGCAGACGCTCGGCTCCGAAGCGGGACGCCACATCCGCATATTGAAGCAGGAATTCAGGGTCCGCCCTTGAAGCATCCTCCGCTCCCACAAATACCGTACAGCCAAAGCTTTTCGTAAATTGTAAAATATGCTGAAGGCGCTCCAACACCCATTCGCGGCTCTTCTTGAGCTTAAACTGAATATGAAGGTCGGATACCGGGAGAGACAGATGAATATGCGAGAAGCCGCAAGCTATGGAAGCGCGAATATCGGCTTCATCCGCCCTGTTCCAGGCAATGAGAGTCGCTCGAAGCGGCAGCGACAGCATTTCTTTGAGCGTCTCCTGTTCGCGGCGGCCCATAGCCGGGATTCCCGCTTCAATCCAGGGTATACCTGCCTCATCAAGCTTCAAAGCCATTTGCAGTTTTTCCTCCTGGGAGAATACGACACCCGCCGTTTGTTCACCATCGCGCATCGTGGTATCAACAAGCTGGAACGAGACCTTCGACTGCATTCCAATCCTCTCCTTTCCGTTCTTCCAATTAGCACTAATAGGTTGATTCATGTATCGAAATCAGCCGTCTCCGATATAGATCCATAAGCTGAAAGTCCGTCAACGGACGCTTCTGTTCTTCTGCAATATCCCTAACTTGTTCCAGCATCTGAGTGGCGTCACTTTGCTCAAGGTCCATTTGCCATTCCCTGAATTTGTGTTTGAGCGAAGCGGTGCCCGAATGCTTGCCAATCACCAATTGCCGTTTAAGCCCTACTTCCTCGGGCTTTATCATTTCATATAGCTCCGGATTTTTGGCAATTCCATCCACGTGAATTCCGGATTCATGCGCGAACACATTGGCGCCGATGATGGCTTTATCTACCCGCACCTCCATCTTCATTGCCGACAAGATCGAAGAGCAGTCATCGGCCAGCGTATATCCCGGCGGCGTCTGCCCTTTCCACAAATGGCGCACGGCCATCAGTAATTCTTCCATGGCCGTTCTTCCCTTCGGTCCGACTCCATTGACGGATGTGCCAATATGCTGTACCCCCGCTTTCAGTGCCGCAAGACCATTCGCCGTTGCCAGACCGAACGTATTGCTTGCGCAGAATTCAACCGGGCAGATCGCCGTCTCCAGCAGCTCCATCAAGCTGCGCCTAACAATGAACGGGTCCATAGCGCTGCTGCTGTCACAGTAAATCAGCCTTTGCACATCATATCGCTCTATGATCGGCCAATACACGTCAAATTCCGCATAATAGGATCGCGAAGCATCCTCTATACACAAGAACGGCTCGGCTCCCGCATCGCGTACCGCATATAATGCGGCGTCAAGCTTCGGTATAGATAATGGGTTCAGCCTATTGGACCATACAACAGCCATCTTCTTGAACCCCATTCCGCGCGCTTTGGACAGTTCGGAAATAGAAGGAGCTACTCTGCAGCGGAGCCGTTCCAACAGACTGGCATCGCTTAAGATATTCCGGTATTCCGGCATATGCTCTAACGAAACATCATGCATTTCAACACCGTACTTTTGCAAAATATCCAGTATTCCCGCAATGGCGGATTGGGGAACACGCCGGCGAAAGGCCTCGTCAAGTGTATAATCAATAAGCGAAACCATTTTCCGCACCTCTCTCCTCTAATCAATTCCCGACATCATGGCTCATCCCGCAAATTGCTCCCAATTGATCTCTTTGGAACGATAGGAACGCTCCCAATCATTACCAAATACTTCTAGCATATTGAGCATACCTTCGTATCCAAAATAAGCCCTATCCAAATAGACATCCCGGTTAGTCGGGCTAAGCAAGTCAAACGAAGTCTTGATCCCCGCTTCCTCCGCCATATATTTCTCCCACGCCGACCCGATCACCACATCCGTCTTCGCTTCCGTAATGGCTTGCTTTACCTGATAACCGTCAACAGAGAAAGCGACGCGCGTCGCAAGCCCAAGTTCATTCAGCTCGTTAGCCAAAAGCTCGCGGGCCTCTTGGGTACCCGAGTGCAGCAGCACCATTTCCGGTATCATTTCGAGTTCCTCGAACAGCATCCGAACCATGCCGACACCTAAAGTCGCATCCGCCGATAACGCGACTCTGCAATTTCTGTAACGGGGAATAATCATCAAGGCCCTTTTCCGAAGCGTTTCTACGACAAGCTTCTCTCCACGGGTAATGATCTCCTCCGCTTTCTCCTCCGCTCCAAAGTAACGGCCGGCCGCCCTTAGCCAGCGCGCCGTATTGGATAATCCGATCGGCAGGGGAATATCACCGAGGATAAACGGAATCTGATGCCGCTCTTCCAGCTTGCGCACAAACTTATAACCGGCATCATGGCTTAACAAAATATTGGCGGAAGCCAATCCCGCTTCTTCGAGCTCCTCCATAGCCATATTGTGGGGAAGCACCGACAGCACATCGACTCCCATCTCCCGGAGAACTTCTTTGACCCATAGGAGGTCAGCCTGCCATGTCGGATTCAGATTGGATTGAGGGAGAATGAGATTCACCTTGTTGATCAGCTTGATTTCCTGCTTCGGAATCAAGGGCAGCAGGGCCTCAAGCCCCATATCAATGCCGGCGAAGCTGTCGCCCCGGAATCCCCCCGCCATAACCGGAATGAGCCTGGCCTTAATCTCCGGCTGCATCTCCCTGCACAGCCCGTCAATATCCTCTCCGATAATGTCAGCGGAACAAGTGCCTACGATAAACATAACCTTGGAGTTAAACGTTCGGTCCGCTTCCCGGATCATGCCGGCCAGCTTCTCGGAAGCGCCCATAATGATATCCGTCTCGAACAAGCGGGTACAGCCCACTTTTCGTCTGGTAAAATCAATTTCGTGCTTATCGAAAGCCGTCGCAACAGTCGATGCGCAGCCCTGGGGAGAATGGATAATGATACTGACATCCTTGATTCCGGCAATCACATTCGCCACGCCTTCAAGCGCACAGCCGATAATCGGGTCCTTGCTGTGACTACAGTGGTTGAATTCTAATTCATCATACATCTTCCCTTCCTCCTTTCCGCTGCATACAGCGTGCAATCCGGCGCCTCTTCGCTCCATTTAGGCGTAAGGGACGAAGCGGAGGCCAATCCTTGGGACTGCTCGGGAAATACCATCTTCTTGGTCAGCCAACTGCGCGGACGGAACGAATATCTCATGGATGTCAGAATACACTGAGCAACCTTTAACGCGCCCCGAAAGCCAAAGCGCGGACGATTTAGAATGGCGTTCAGATCAACCACCGGAATGGCCGGATAACTGAGCGACGATCCGAAGTATACCGTTGACGCCGGGTCCACGCTTCCGAGAAAGGCCAGAAGCTCTTCCTCCGTCTGCTTCATGGATTCGTATTTGCCGAATTTAAGCGTTCCTTTTGTGATCAACACTTCCGGGTCCATCCCCGTCTCCAGTAAATAGTCGATGCTCGTTTCCCTTGCTTCCGTACTCCATGGGTGAAAATTATAGATAACGACCCGCATGCCAAAATCTTTCTCCAGCATATGTGCAATCGACAGGGCCTTAATGGCGTCATGAGCTTCAACAATAGCCAGTTTTCCTTCAAGCTGCGCCTTTGCATCCTCTATTTCCTGCTGAATGGCTCCGTATTCGCTGGCAATCAATGCTTCTGCTTCGTCCTTTAAGTCCAAATATTTCGCCGCTTCGCGCAGCCAGCGCTCTGTCGCGCTTATTCCGTAAGGCAGTATGGTAGAATTCAGCGGAGTTCCGAAAGTTTCTTTCATTTCTCTGCCTATGGTATAGCCAAGATCCAGGCAAAGCGTGCAGTTGACCGCAACGCTCGGCGCATTCTTCAATTCCTCGAGTGTGCAGTTTCCTGCAATGACACTATTGATATGAGCTCCCATGCCTTCGACAAGACGCACCAGCTCTTTAACGTCCGTATCGACTTCCGTCCGTTCGGGACCCATTTTACCCCCGACAATATTAACGGATTTGGCCAATACCGCTTCTCGTTCTGGAGTCCGGGGCTCCATCAGTTTAACTAACTGCTTGAACACAAGGTCAAAGCCGCTTCGGTATTCGCCGGCAAAGCCCTCGCAATGTATGGTCATGATCTCTGCGTTCACTTCGTCCTTCAAGCTGTTCACAACGGCGTCCACATTATCGCCAATGATGCCTGTGGCGCAGCTGGTGGAAACGAAGATCACGTCAGGACGATACTTATTATCAACTTCACGTATTGCCCCTCTCAGTTCCTTCTCTCCGCCGTAAACGACTCCCTTCATATCAATATTCGTACTGATGACCGCTTCATAGGGAGAGCCGCTATTACGGGAATTCGTCAGCTTGTAAGCCTTCTTGACGCCGAAGGCGCAACCGCTGGGCCCGTGGGCAATAATTACGGAATTCTGGATACCGCTCAATATTTTCGTCGCCGTCCAGAATTTGCAGGGACGGGTATGACTGCCCTGTAAGCTGGTCTTAATCTTTCCTTCCTTAGCCAGCTGGTATAGCTCGCTCAATGGCCCATGAAAGACGATGCTATCCGAAAATGTTGTTTCTATAGACATTTTCCCCGCTCCTTCCGCTTTGTTTCTTAATATGAGTAATAGGGGTACGCTAGGTACCCCTTGACAAACCAGCTTGAAATCTTCTTACCAGACGTTCAAGATCCATTCTTTATTCTTCTTGTATTCCATGTCGACGAACAGCGTGTTGGCAATCGTTTCCGCCAGCCACTCAGCACCTTTGTATCCAATAACCGGATACTTCCAGAGGCCCGCTCTGTCAAAGGTCGGGAAGCCGACGCGAACCATAGGAATCTTGTTATCCGTAGCGACATATCTGCCTTTGGAGTGGCCCATGATCAGATCAATTTGTTGACCTTCTTTTACGCGGCGTTCCAGCTCCCAAAGGTCAGCGTTCCAAATGACTTCCATAGGAGCGGCTGCGTTCTTCTCCAGTTCCGCAAGACGCTCGTCTTTGGTATAGGCGGAGTTGTCGTCTCCGAGCAGCAGCAGCGTAGGCTCCAGCTCAACCTCCTGACAGAATTGAGCCAACCCGATGACCAGGTCAGGATCGCCGAAAATCGCCACTTTCTTGTTGGCAAAGAACATGTGAGCCAGGTCGGCCATCGCATCAATCGCTCTGCCCCGTTCTTCCACAAGAGAATCCGGAATAGGCTGGCCGGACATCTTGGAGATTTCCTCCAGGAACAAATCCGTATTTTTAATGCCGATTGGCGTATTGGTCACGACGGACGGCACCTGGAATTTGGTTTGCAGGAAGTTTGCAGCGCTGGCCCCTTGATACTTACACAAAGAGATGGAGCCTTTGGCGTTGGCGCTGTTTTCGAAATCCTCAACCGTTGTGCTTCCATAGGCGAAGGCATCCTTGCCCGGCATGGTCGGAGCGTCGAAGGTTTCCGTATCGAGCAAAATATTTCCTTCCACACCCATTTCGCTCAGGATATGCTTGATTTGCTTCACATCGCCCGGGTTCAGCCAGCCAGTGAAGAAGTTAATCTTGCCAGTGGGCTCACCCTTCTTGGCAAGGGTTTTCGTAAGGGATTGAACCGCTACGTTATAACCGGAGACATGGCTTCCGTTATAACTCGGCGTGTGGACCGCAACCAGGTGAATTTCCCGGTCTGGAAATTCATCTTTCAGCATTTTGTTGACCTTACGGATAGTTCCTTCGATATCGTCTCCGATCGTTTCGGTCGAGCAGGTTGTAATGATAGGGATCACTCTAAGGTCCGGATAACGCTGTGCCAGCGTCATGACGCCTTCCTCAATCCGCTTGACCGCTCCGAATACAGCCGCTTCCTCATGCACGGATGAAGACGCAATTTCAAAGTTTTCCTTAAAATGCTGCGCGAACAGAAGACGGACAAACATACTGCAGCCTTGCCCGCCATGCACCAGCGGAATGCAATCCTTAATGCCGATGCTGGCGAACTGCGCGCCAGCAGGCTGACAGTTGTACATAGGGTTAATAATACCGCATCGTTCTTTTTGTTTAAGCTCCAAAGACATATCTGTCACCTCTTTCCCTTTATCACGATTAGTACAATTGATGATTCAGTTCACCGTTCAAGGAACCGGTGATGGTGATTTCCTTCAACCGCGCTTCAACACCGTGCAGAACTTCGCCAAGCTGTTCGGCATTCAATTCACCGAACCAAGAAAAAGCTTTATTAATATCCGTCAGCAGCACTTTGGCATCCGCATAATGACACTTGTCAATAGGAGTTTCGATTACCGGTTGACCGCCGGTTTGCAGGGTTTCGATCATCTTGATTACACCGGATATGGCCTCCTCGCGGTCCCATGTACGGGAGAGGAATTGCCATAAGCATTTTTCCTGAATGAATGTCGTTAATTGTTCTACTTTCTCGCTCATTCTTCGCTACCTCCTTATCAACAGGTCTTATTACACGCCGACTTCCAGAGCGGCCTTTTCTCTAACGTCGATTGCCGCCAGCTTCATCAGCGGCGAATAGATGGCGTTGTACATATCGCGAGCCATATTGACAGAGCCTTCAAAGCCCATGTACGGGCCGTTATGATAAGCATGACCATTGATATAAGGCAGATGCAGCTTCTTCACCAGATCACCAACGCGAGGTCCGGTCAGAACCAGGTCCGGTTTTACCATTTCCAATACTTCGAAGAATTCAAGCTCGTTGGCATCGTCAATGTAGATGGTACCCTCGTTGCCGCGGGCGATAACTTTTTCAAAGTCTTCCTGGTGACCGAATTTGGAGGACATTGCCACGACAGTCATTCCAAGGTCATCCTCCAAAGCTTTGGTCCAGTGCCACAAGCGAGGGCCGCCTGTCCAGATACATACTTTTTTGCCTTTCAAGCCAGCACGGTACCATTCCATTTGCTCCTTGTACTTGGCAACCTCTTCGGCAATAACCTCCTCAGCCTTATCTTCAAGACCGAAGAAGGCGCCGACTTTGCGAAGCGCATCCTGGCAATATTCGAAGCCCCAGGAGTCGATATCAAGACGGGGAATGCCGTACCGTTTCTTCAATTCGTTGGCAATATAGCCTGCGGAACGGGCGCAGTTAACTACGTTTAATTGCGCTCTGTGCATGCCGCGCAGATCGTCATACGATGCGTTGCCGGTAAAGTGAGCGATAATTTGAATGCCCATCTTGTGGAAATATTTCTCCAGCACCTGAGAATCGCCCTGAATGTTATAGTCACCGATAAAGTTAATCGTATAAGGACTGGTAATGGTCGGTTCCAGAGTGCCTACCTTCTCGTTGATCCAGCCCATATTGAGTACGTGGTGGCCCTTCGATTGGCTGACGCCGGCGAATCCCGGACATTCGACAACAAAGATATCCACATCGCCAAGCTCTTTCTCTACGGCTTTGGCAACAGCTTTAGGATCATCTCCGATCAGGGCAGTCGCACAGGTTGTGTAGATGAACATTCTTTTGATATCGGGCATTTCCTGGAAAGCCTCAATGATGCTTTGCTTCAGCTGCTTTTCGCCGCCGAATATGATGTGCTTTTCTTTCAGGTTGGTGGACCAGACATACTTCAACTGGAAGTTATCGTTATCACTTGGATAGCGCTTCGTGTGCCAGGTATCGTACGCGCAGCCAACCGGACCATGAATCATTTGAATGGTATCCTTAAGGACGCCGCCAATAACCAGCTTCGCTCCGCAATAGCTGCAGCCCCGCTCCGACAATGTCCCTGGGATGGTGGCAGCGTTGGATATCGGCAGGTATTGAGTGGTATCCTCCCCCGGTTCCTTGATGTATACGTGTCTTTCCCGTTCAGGGATGGTAACGTCACATTTTAATAGTTTTAATGGCATGTTCCATACCTCCTTAACAAAATGGCCTTACCATTTTCACTTTTATCCGTTGTTATCCGCATTTTATTGTTGCTATTAGTCGACAATACCGTACTTGGTAACCATATCTTCCAGCTCGTCCATGGTCAGCGGAGTAGGAATTACGAAGCTTTTGTTTTCGATAATTTTACGTGCCAGTTCTGAATATTCATTAGCTTGATTACTTGCAGCGTCAAATTCGATAACCGATTTTTTATTGAATTCCGCCTTTTGAACGATGTTGTCGCGTGGTACAAAGTGAATCAGTTGAGTGCCAAGCTTGGAAGTGAATTCTTCCATAAGTTCTAATTCTTTATCAACGTTACGGCTGTTACAGATAATACCGCCCAGCCGGACGCCGCTCTGATCCGCATATTTCAGCATACCGCGTGCAATATTGTTAGCTGCGTAAATAGCCATCATCTCACCGGAGGCCACGATGTAAACCTCTTCTGCTTTGCCTTCGCGAATCGGCATTGCGAAACCGCCGCATACAACGTCGCCCAATACGTCAAAGAATACAAAGTCGAGGTCCTCAGTGTAAGCACCAAGGTCTTCCATCAGGTTGATTGCGGTAATAACGCCGCGTCCCGCACAACCAACACCCGGTTCCGGACCGCCTGATTCAACGCAGCGGATACCTTGATAACCCGTTTTTACTACACTGTCGACCGTGATGGATTCTTCACCGGTTTCGCGCAGCGTATCCATCAATGTTTCTTGCGGTTTGCCGCCGAGAATCATCCGGGTGGAGTCGGCCTTCGGATCGCAACCATGGATGAACACCTGTTTTTTGTGGAAATAAGCCATTGCCGAAGCCGTGTTTTGTTGTGTTGTGGATTTACCAATGCCGCCCTTACCGTAAATTGCGATTTTTCTTGTCATTTGAAAATAGCTCCTCTCATTTTTCGGTTTAGTCTTTTTTTACAACCACTTTCCTACCCGTAAAGTTCAGGTCACCTTTCCTGACGCCGTTTATCTCACCTCCCACTATTTCTTGAGAGCCACCCGTTAAAGCGCCCATTACATCCCAATTGATGTAATTTTGTTTGACATCTTGTGATGTGTTTTTGTTTCGTTGACCTTATCTTAGCCTTTGCAACACGGAAGGGTCAACGAATTCGACGAATTTCCCCTCCTGCATATCAATTTCTTCAAAATTTATGTTAACTAATCTAACATAACTTGTTTTCGGGCATGTTATTGATAGTTTTAGCATCGCTTTCATAATTTGGATAGTTCCCTAAGTATCTCCTATATGATCCTGTTCGATCAGCTGCCCTCCGGTTTATCCGCGAACCCTTTAATTCGCCTGAAAAGGCCGTCCCTACAACAAAATGCACCCCTTAGAATTCATTGAGATTAGCCCAGAAGGGTTCCAATGAACATTCCAAGGAGTGCACTTGAACAAGACTTTATGAACTTTTCCAGTAGGATACAAGTTAATCCGAGCAGGAAGAACTGCAGGAGCCGCACGATTTGGACTGACGCCCCCCTCTGCCCCCCGTTTTGTCATACTTGCCCCATTTTTCTCCACTTTTCAAATCGGCCCAAGCACTTTCAAGACATACGCGAATGATCGAGTGCGTAGGATGCGACAAATCGGCCTTACCATCAGGACCCACAAGAATCTCCTCATCCAGACAGTTGGCCTGGTTTAAATATTGTCTGAGCAGCAAAGCAAAGGTAACCCGGTGATTCGCCAGCAGCTTGGGGTCATACTCAATACTAAACACCTGCAGCAATTCTTCTGAATCCGCTACTTCTGACATGATCTAATTCCTCCCAAATAGAATATGGATTTATTGTTCCTCCGAATGATAGAGAACCTTCGTTAACCATAATGGAGGACGCTCTTTAAGCATCTGAAGGAGCTTTTCCAAATGTGGAATCAATTCAGACCCCTCCTCAGCTTTAAGAATCATGATTCCCGCTTTCATTACTTTCTTGGTTGCATCGTTTCCTATATTATTGACAAACAGCAGCTTGCAGTCCTTAATGACTTTAACCCGCTGTTCAGCCTTGTCATGTTCCTCTCCATTGACAGGGCGATCCAGGACAGACCTTGATTCAAGCCACTTGTAACCTTTTTCCGAAAACTCGAATATAGAAAATGACGGACACTGTCCGAAATGAGTATCAAGACTCCTGCCATTTATGGATGCGAACGCCACTTTCATCGGTATGCACTCTCCCTATTGATTAATACATTGCCAACGGCATTGATCCGGTCCGCCGTCCCCCGATATCCCACACATACGGCAGAAGCGGCTCCAAACCGGTTAATAACCGGAAATCCCAGCGGCACGAAGGGAATATGATAACGCCGCTCCTTCAATCTTTCTTGAAATAGCCCAGATAACGCGTGCTCTCAAGCAGCTGCTCGTCAATATTGCCTTTTTTGATTAATGGGATGATGCCCGCCTGCAACAACCGCTCGCTTGGAGCCTTACCTATTCCCGAACAAAGCAGCATCTTGCAATCCTTGAGCATTTCAAGCGTCTCCGACAGCGGTGAGGAAGGTTCTTCGCCTGAACTGCAATCCGCCGTTCCATTGCAATAGGCCTGCACCTTGCGGACCCCTACGAGACGAATGTCGCGTTCTAGAACATCATAGATGAGAAATTCCTTGGCATGCCCAAAATGCTGATTGATTACATTGGAGCCTCTTGTGGCAACGGCAATGCGCACGGCATTGCTCCATTCGTCTTCACTCCAGTCTGCAGCCGCACCCGCTTCAGTCTGTTTCATTCTTGAGAGAATGTCTTGCTGAAGCTTCTCGCGCTGCTTGGCCGAATATCCTTGTTTAGGAGGAAGCATTTCAGGATTCTGGCTGAGGTCGGAACCAAGCAGCCCGACAGCGTCTGCTCTGCACTGCCTGCAATGACGCATGACCGGCATGATACGAGACGATTCGTGCTGCACCTTGGTGATTTCCTCCAACGCCGGCGTCCTGAAGCCATCCTTTTGAAACCTGCTTCCCGGGGACAAAATAAGCGGCATAATATTATGAGAAAAAGCCCCCAATTTCTTCACTTCCCGGGTAACTTCTACAAGATGCGCGTCGTTTACGCCTGGTATGAGAACGGAATTTACCTTGCACAGAATCCCTCTTTCCGTCAGCCCTTTAATCCCTTCCAACTGTCGCTTCATTAATAAAGCGGCTGCTTCCTTTCCTTTATATAAGGTTCCGTTGTACCTTACAAAAGCATAAATCTGGCTGCCGATATTCGCGTCAACTGCGTTGAGCGT
Source organism: Paenibacillus durus ATCC 35681 (assembly GCF_000993825.1). Classification (NCBI taxonomy): domain Bacteria; kingdom Bacillati; phylum Bacillota; class Bacilli; order Caryophanales; family Paenibacillaceae; genus Paenibacillus; species Paenibacillus durus. The sequence goes on along the minus strand of NZ_CP011114.1, from coordinate 1,582,314 downwards.
AACCGTTACGTGACGGATGCCCAGTTCACAAATTTCATCAATATAATCCGGCAGCATCAGCCCGTTCGTGCTTAAGCACAAGTGAATATCAGGGAAGGCCTTGGCAATGAGCCGAAAGGTATCGAAGGTTGCCTCAGGATTCGCCAACGGATCGCCCGGCCCCGCGATACCAACTACAGAGAGATTGGGCAAGCTTGCCGCAATCTGACTAACCTTGTCGAAGGCTTCCTGTGGAGTAATGATCTTACTTACGACCCCCGGCCTGCTTTCATTGACACAATCAAACTTGGGGTTGCAATAATGACACTGAATGTTGCATCGCGGCGCAACCGCAGCATGCATTCTGGCAAAGTGATGATGGGCTTCTTCATTGTAACAAGGGTGACGCGCCAATGCTGGCTCCATATCCATTCCTCCTAATTATCATTTATATCTAGTTATATTTAAATATAACTAGATATATTTATAACCATCCAAACCTTTACCTTAAAAAATTCTATTTTTATTTAATTATAGTATCATTAAAATGTAGTTCAACTACCTCAAACTCTGTTTAACTCTTTTGTAGAAATAGATGTTAGAATATATGACATATTAATTTCATAAAGCGCTTTCAATGGAAAATGTTAATGTTTTCTTTATTTTCTTACATTACTCCATAAAAAAACGGATGCCGTCTTTGTGAGACAGCATCCGTTTCTCGCAGAAAAATAAGGTTAAGAATATACGCGAAGCTTATACATTCTTATATTTTGGCAACATTCGGATAAGAATCGGGATGTTTACCCTCGATTATTATACCTTATGCAAAAGCATTAGCAGAAGTCTTGATACAGCTTGTCGGACAGCTGTCGACGGCATCCTGCAGATCTTCCTGCAAATCAGCTGCAATCAGCGTCACACCGCGGTTGTTGTCCCCTTCGTAAATGACTTCCGCCAAACCGTCATCGTCGAAATCAAAAATATCCGGAGCCGAAGCACCGCAGCTTCCGCAAGCAATACAAGAATCTTTCTTAACCACTACATATTTTCCCATAAATCCCACTCCTCTATAATATATGATTAGTCATATTATAAAAGTGAAATTTCTAATAGGGATGTGATTTTGTTAATAGTTTTTATGAAAAGTCAAAAAAATACTATATTGTACACCTAATTCTAGCACATTGAAGTCACTTTATTAGAAAACACTTCTCACCAATCCCCCGTCAATCCGCAATGCCGCACCGTTGATTGCCGAGGACAACGGACTGCTCAGGAAGGTGACGAAATTAGCGATTTCTTCGGGTCTGATCAGGCGCTCTATAATGGAGGTCGGCCGATTTTCCTTCATAAATTTGACTTCCGCTTCCTCTATGCTGAGACCTTCATTCGGGTATAAGGAATTGAGCATAGTCTCCACCCCTTCGGTTAGCGTTGAACCCGGCATTACAGTATTGACAGTAACGCGGGTGCCTGTAGTCAGTTCAGCCAGACTCCGAGAGAGCGAAAGCTGCATTGTTTTAGTCGCGCTGTAGTGAGCCATTTCCTGAGAAGGCATAATCGCGGCTTCGCTGGCGATAAAGATGACTCTTCCTTCATTTTTTTGCAGCATTTGCTGGAGGAAGTGCCGCGTCAGCCGGACTCCGCTCATAATATTCACTTCAAAAAACTTAAACCATTCTTCGTCCGGAATCTCGAAATACTCCGCCGGCTTAAAAATCCCTAAGTTGTTGACGAGGATATCAATGTCAAATCCCCGATTAATCAGCTCCTGACAACCGCTTTCCGTCCCCAGATCAGCGGCGGCAGGCTGAGGATTTGCATTAGGATACAATTCCTTTATTTCTTGTACAACTTTAGACACCTTATCTGCACTCCGTCCGTTGATCAGTACAGATACGCCTTCCTTGGACAAGGCCTCGGCGATCGCTCTGCCTATTCCTTCCGTCGAACCGGTGACAAGCGCTGTTTTTCCTTTTAAATTGAGCTCCATAATTACTCTCCCTCCTCCATCACAGGATAACCTATTCGACTAGTTAAATCCAGAAAGCCTAATCTTATAATCAATAAGCTCAATCATAGAACATTAATTCCTCCAGGGAAACTATATGAATAAAAAGACACTACTTCCAAAAATGAATTTACTATATATAATAACATTGAAAAGCGATCATCCTATCCCCAAACAAGGAGGTAATTAAAATAAACACAGAAACTCAACGAAGCAAGCTGCCTTTGGCGCTTATTGCGCTCCTGATCAGCGCGTTCGCCATTGGCACAACCGAGTTTGTTATCATGGGAATTCTACCGGATGTAGCCAGTGATTTGCATGTCACTTTAAGCGCGGCGGGATTACTGGTTACCGGATATGCGCTGGGTGTCGCCATCGGCGGTCCGGTGGTCACTGTATGTACCGGCCGTCTGTCCCGCAAGTCACTGCTGTTCAGTCTGATGCTTATCTTCGTCGCAGGTAATCTCCTGGCAGCAGTAGCGCCCAATTATCTCATTTTGATGCTTGCCCGCGTTCTAGCCTCCTTTTCACATGGCACATTCTTCGGGGTCGGTTCTATCGTTGCGACACGCCTCGTCCCCCGTGAAAAACAAGCGAGCGCAATCGCCATGATGTTCGCAGGGCTTACACTCGCTAACATTCTCGGCGTCCCTTTCGGCACCTTTATCGGACAAATATGGGGGTGGCGCTCCACCTTCTGGGTTGTAACGGCTCTCGGTATCCTGTCCCTAATCGGGATTGCCCTTCTCGTTCCGCGAATGCAAGGAGATACGCTTTCCGATTTTCGTCAAGAAATCCGCGTTCTTAGAAGCAAGCAGGTTATGCTGGCACTGCTCATGACGATACTGGGGTTTGGCGGAGTATTCACGGCCTTTACCTACATCGCTCCGATATTAACCGATATCACGGGATTTGGCGCTCGCGCGGTTACTCCGATCTTGCTCCTATTCGGCGTCGGCATGACGATCGGCAATACCGTTGGAGGCAGAATGGCGGATTGGAAGCTGATGCCGTCAATCACAGGAATGCTGGCGCTCTTGACCACAGTTCTGGCAGTGTTTTCGCTAACCAGCAGCTATAAAATCCCTGCCGTACTTACGGTATTAGTCTGGGGGTTTGCCTCTTTCACGATCGTTCCTGCTTTCCAAATGCGGGTACTGGCAAAAGCCCAAGGCTCCCCAAGCATCGCTTCCGCTCTGAACATCAGCTCATTTAATCTGGCCAATGCCGGAGGAGCTTACCTGGGCGGATGGGTGATCGACAGCGGTCCGGGGCTTGGCTCACTGCCATGGGTAGCTGCAGCCGTTACCGCCGCTGGGCTCCTGGTTACCTTAATCAGCTGGTCGCTGGATCAGCGGGAGGCTGCGCCTTCGATGCCTGCTGAGCATGTGCAGAACTTATAACTGAAGAATCATCATGGTGCTGCTTATAAACTCCCTGCAAAAAGGGGGCTTTCCAGGAAGTGGTTAATAACTGCCTCCGGGATGCCCCCTAACGCTTTCCAGATGTGTTGTTCTATAGCCGCCGGGACTATCTCTTTGGCATACGAGCCGACGGGAAAGCGGAACCGGGCCTTTGTCGACCACCTTCATGACTTCCAGCCGGTTCAGGTCAAAAATCGCATACAGTCCAAGATAGAGGCCGCGCATAACCATTGTCGTAATCCGAAGTTTTGTAGTAGCAGATGGCGCGAACGAGCCGGCCCCGATTTCTTCTTCGATTCCGAAGTTCCCCGCCGACCAGGGGTCCACCATCACCCGGCCAAAATCCGTGATCCCGCGCTTGCGAAAAGCCGCCTGCATCTCCAGATGCTCTTTGACGATTCGTTGCCCAGTCAATTCAGCGCATAAAAAAACGCCAACACCTTAGAAGGTGTGGCAGCATCACTTTCTATAATATACTTTATTTTACAGCCACCCATAGTTGATCTGCTGTTATCATTTACCTTTTTTTCTAGAGGACTTGCAAACAAATGGACCTACGGGTTGGTTCGTCAGAACGCTCGACGCGTTCCGTACATTTCTGGCGAATACCAGCGGCGGTTGGATGGCTTCCCAATGAATGTACCAAATGTTCGGGTTTGTAAATAACCAGTGGTTATGAAGAGCGGTTACTTTAATACCCGCTTTACGGAGCCTGGAGATAAACGGGTTTATTTCCCGGGTAAGAATCACCGTTTCCCCAAGACATAATGCTCTGCCATCTTTACCCATACTCTCAAAAGAAATACCGAACGGCAGGGTTAAAAAACCCTTGGAACGTCTTCCTAAGATTTTTACCTTAATATTAGTACGTAACTTAGTTGCTACACATACCCCATTGATAACTTGAGGTGTTCCGCCAAAAATCTCCGCAAACCGTCTACAAAGTGGACTTATAGTCATTTTCTATCACCCTCCCTTTCGAATACATCGTATGGAATGGCGATAGTTTCAGTAACGGCGTTTTGACATCTATCTCCCCCATTTGTCCGTGAGATACTGACAACCTTAGTGATGAAATAACCGAGTGTTGGAGAACGCCATCACCATACCATATTCGTTACATGCGTTAATAACCTTAGCGTCCCTAATTGAGCCGCCTGGTTGGACAATGTATTTTACACCGCTTTTTTGGGCGCGATCGATATTGTCCCTTTGAGGGAAAAATGCATCAGAACCAAGGGAAACACCATCTAAATTCTCAAAAAGCCCTAAAGGCGTTTGTATTATATTTTCACAGTCTGGTGAATATATCTAGAAAGACGAATGTGACTTACTAAAGTTTATTTGATAGTTCGGAAACAATCGTTGCTCTTCTAAATTTCACACCCCACTTGTCATCATTTTAAGGAGGAGTTTTGTGATAACGAGAAACGTAAACGCTTGCATTCGTGATATACAGAAACACCGCTTCCAGGACGGTTCCGGTACCCAAACGGTCGTCCATCTAAAGGGCTGTCCTCTGTACTGTATTTCGTGCCCCGATCCGGAAATCCGCAATCCCGGAGTCAGGCTGGTGTGGGACCCGATCAGAGCCAGACATTTCGAAGACGGAAGAATTTATTCCGTTCAGGAAGTTTTGGAGCTATGCCTCGACACTCCGGATTCCTTGGGAAAGACAGCAGAACGGGTCCTGTTGACTGGCGGAGAAGCCTTGATGCAGCATTCCTTTGTCTATGAACTGCTGTCACGCTTGAAGGAACGGGAAGTTCATACCGCAGTTGAAACTACCGGATATGTAATACAAAGTCAATTTACCAAGCTGCTCCCCTTAATCGATCATCTGATCTTCAACGTAAAACACTATGAACGTGAAATGCACAGAAAAATAACCGGAGTTTACAATGATCTAATTATTGAAAATTTACGGAATTCTCTCAACAGTCCAAGCGAGGTTGAGGTTCGGCTTACCCTTATTCCCGGATTGAACGACCGTCCGGAAGATGCGGAAGGATTTTCCAGACTGCTTCAGCGTATTGGTGTAAAACAGGTTCAGCTTCTCCCCTTCATCAACCAGGCAGCCCCGTCAGGGCGGCAGAAGACTCCAGACAACGCTTCACCGTTATCCGAGGTGGAAATGGCCGCGTATCAGGACGCCCTTCAGTCTCATCATATGGATTGCTCCTAATAAACAATATCTCATAAGGGGAGCTTGAAACGGGCTAGCGCTGCCAGTTCTTTTTTAGGTATATGCAAAAACCGCCAAACATCTTAAAGTGTGTGGCGGTCCCGCAGCCAATTTAGTCAGTATTCTATGAAACAAGTCAGCCTACCATTGCCGGCCTTCTATGATTTTCTTTTTTTACCAGAAGGCTTACACACAAATGGACCTACGGGTTTGTTCGTCAGGACACTGGATGCGTTCCGCACATTTCTGGCGAATACCAGCGGCGGTTGGATAGCTTCCCAATGGATGTACCAAATGTTCGGGTTAGTAAATAACCAGTGGTTATGAAGGGCTGTTACTTTAATACCTGCTTTACGGAGCCTGGAGATAAATGGGTTAATTTCCCGAGTAAGAATAACGGATTCCCCAAGACATAATGCCCTGCCATCTTTGCCAACACTCTCGAAAGAAATAGCGAATGGAAGGGTAAACAAGCCTTTGGAACGTCTTCCTAATATTTTCACCTTAATATTGGTGCGTAACTTAGTTGCTATACATACCCCATTAATGACTTGAGGTTCTGCGCCAAAAATCTCCGCGAACCGTCTACAAAGTGGACTTATACTCAATTTATATCACCCTCCTCTTTTGAAAATATAATATGGGAAGGTGACACTTTCGGAAACGGCGTTTGGCGTTTATTGTATAAAAGCAAATTGGGCTGTCGGGATAAAATGTAGACACAAGGCTGCTCTATCGTCGTTACTGACGAAAAAGCAGCCTTGCGGAATTATATCCTTATTTAGACCGGCTGGGAGGCGCCATAAATTCCGGTCCGACCGGTTCCTTCACCGTTTCTTCGATAATACGATCGATTTCTGCCAAAGCACTTTGATCCAGTGACCAGCCCATCACTTCGTCCACTGGGGCCAATTGCTCGGGTTTACGCGCCCCCCAAAGGGCGATGCCGGCGCCGGGTTGAGCTAGAATCCACCGGACAGCCAGATGAATGACACGTTTTCCGTAATTTTGCTGAGCAAATTGATCGAGTTTCTGCACGGCGTCGAGATACTGCCCAAAACGCGGGGCTTGGAACTTCGGATCTACTTTGCGCAGATCGTCGCCTGTAAATTCCGCATCTGCCTTCATGCGTCCGCTTAATAAACCTCGGCACAAGCTTCCATAAAGCAGCGTAGTGATTTGATGTTCCGCACAGTAAGGCAATACGTCCTTTTCAATTTCACGCTCAAATAAATTATAGGGAGGCTGGTCCGTATGCAGCGGCGCGATCTTTCGGAATGCTTCCATTTGAGCGGTTGTGAAATTACTGACACCAATCGCGCGAATTTTCCCCTGCTCCAATAGTTGCCGCATCGTTTCCGCTGTTTCTTCTATTGGAACTAATGGGTCCGGCCAATGGATTTGATAAATGTCAATATAATCGGTTTTTAGACGCTGTAGAGAGTCGTCGACTTCTTTCAAAATACGTTGCTTCGTCGCGTTGCGGTGTACGTTGCCATCGACCCACTCCAGCGCCGCTTTTGTCGCGATCAGGATGCGATCCCGTTTCCCATAGGATTGAATCGCTTGTCCAACCACTTCCTCAGAATGGCCAAAACCGTATACGGGCGCCGTATCGATCACATTAATTCCGCGATCCAGCGCGGCGTGAATGGTGCGAATGGACTCCGCGTCATCGCTACCGCCCCACATCCAGCCGCCGATTGCCCAAGTGCCTAAACCAATTCGCGAGGCTTCAAGCCCGGTATTGGATACCTGTACAAATTCCATTTTGTCTTCATCCTTTCTGTGAGCTGTATGGGAAAGTTACCCAAATAATCTAACCGGGTCATTATAACATATACGAAATAGTCCATCATCTAATCCGATGAAATTTAAACAAAATAACCAATAAAAGTAGTTGTGAACAAAAAATCTATTGGATATTGTGTAATTGAGCTCAATGTATGCGCAACCAATTTTGGAAGGATTTTTATTTGAGGCCATTTTTATCAGGGTAAGGAGTGTTGATGCTTGAGTCAAGTTTCTGAAGCTGTGGCCGTAAATCAGGCCGATCATCCGCAGGAGCGCCGTTTCAGGCTTTATCTGTGGGTCGTATCCTATCTTCGGCCTTACGCGGGCCAACTTACGGTGATCGTGCTGTGCGGACTGATTGCCGCTGCGGGAGAATTGGTGATCCCGAAGATGATCGAACATCTGGTTGACAACATCATTCCGGCTAAGAACAAAGACGCTTTTACAAGGATGCTTCTCCTGCTCATTGGAATTGTGGCGCTCTCCGTCTGCGCTTCCCTGCTTCGTAATCTGCTTCAGAGAGCTGTTGGAAGCAAAGCCGCGCGTGACCTGCAGTTCTCCGTGCTTCAGAAGCTGCGTAAGCTTGGCTTTTCTTACTATGAACAGCGTCCTGTAGGCGAAACGCTCTCTTTAATGAACAATCAGGTGCATTCGGTGCAGGAGCTGTACACCAGCTTTTTTCCCGATATGCTGGAGCTTGCCCTGTTCGTAATTCTCGCCGTTTCCGTCATGGTGTCGGGCAGTCTCAAGCTAACCTTGGTTGCCGTCCCCTTCTTCCTGATCTACTATGCTGTAGGGCCGAGCCTTGATCGTAAGACCGCCAAGTGGAATGAACGCATGAATGAACAACGGATGGATTATAACCGCAAAATCCATGAATCGGTGTCAGGCATCCGCGACTTTCGGGCTTTTTCCGCAGAGCATTGGGATTTGCAGCGAGGGCTTCAGCTCTATCAGACTGTCACGGACACCACCTTGAAATGGGTGTTCTTCATACATACCCGCTGGAGCATCCGAAGGGTGTTCTTCGACGCCGGAGCGGTCGCGCTGTTCATATTCGGATATTGGTTTATCCGTAATCAGACGTTAACTGTAGGCGCGTTCCTTTCCTTTTTTCTCATTTACTCTGTCGTCATGTTTAAATTATCCAGTCTGATCGGCAATCTCGCGCAGCAAGGCATGATGCTGGAGCAGGCCCATCCGATTCGCAGGCTTATGCTGCTGGACCCCCTTGTGGAGGAACCGGAACATCCGATTGCCGTGGGAACGATAAGCGGCCAGATCACTTTCAAAGGAGTTGGTTTCCGCTACCCGAATCGCCCGCCGGTCATCAGGGATTTCACGCTGGACATCCGGCCCGGGGAGCGGTTGGCCATTGTCGGTACGAGCGGCAACGGAAAATCGACTTTACTCAAGCTGATCAACCGTTTTTACGATCCTCAGGAAGGCAGGATCGAGCTGGATGGCGTCCCCATCACCCGGCTGTCTTTTCAAGATTTAAGAGGAAGTATTGGTTATGTATTCCAGGAATCGTATCTGTTTGGCTTCTCCGTCAGAGAGAACATCCGGTTTGGACGGCCGGAGGCATCGGACGAAGAGATTGAGCAGGCCGCGAAAGATGCCTTTGCGGATGAATTCATCCTTCAGCTTCCGCAGGGCTATGACACTTTGGTCGGAGACCGCGGCATGAAGCTGTCTGGCGGACAGAAGCAAAGAATCTCGATTGCCCGCATGCTGATCTCAAATCCGAAAATTGTCCTGCTCGATGAAGCAACTTCCGCACTGGACAACGTGTCCGAGGCAGAGGTCAAGACGGCGCTGGATCGCCTCTTCGAAGGCCGTACGATGATCGCCGTTGCACACCGGTTATCAACCATCAAGGATTTTGACCGGATTGTAGTCATGGATGAGGGGACAATCGCAGAGATCGGTACCTATGAAGAGTTGATGGCCCGGGAAGGCGTCTTCTATAATTTGGCCCAGGGACAGGATCAGGCGGAAGCAATTACCGTTGATTCGGAGGTTACGCTATGAAATATATCAAATGGATATGGAATCATCTCATGATGATCAGAAGCGGCTTTCAATTGGCCATCGTCCTGCTCATTCTGGAAAGTTTCTTCGGCGTCGCTTCCGTTTACGTGCAAAAGTACATCATCGACGATCTCTTCATGCAGCAAAAGTTCGAGCTTCTGCCCGTTCTGCTCAGTGTTTACGCCGTTATTTTCATCTGTAGTGCCATCTTGTTCGTCGCCACGCCGTATACGTTTGTCCGAAATGAATATATCATTACGAAAGTCATGACCAAAAACATGTTCAGCCGGTTGTTCCGCTTCCCCATCTCTATTTTCCAAAAGGAGAGAGCCGCCAGATTTGTCCAGAACCTGAACAGTGATGTGCTGGATACGGGTTCTCTGGTCAGCTACCTTACACCCACCGGGATCAGGAGTATGTTTGAAGCGCTCATCATGCTTGCTATTGTTGGCTACTCCAGCATTTGGGTCATGGTATGCATCCTGGCCGTATGCTTGCTGTATATCGGAAATGCCTGTTTCTTTGCAAAAAGGATCAAGAGAGCGGCAGCCGTCGTGCTGGAAAAGCGGACCGATCTGACCGTTCATCTGGAGGAAGGAATCTCCTCGACACGGGAGGTCGTTGCCTTTCACAGGACCGAATGGGAGTCAAACCGCTATCAAGCCTTGTTTAAAAAATACTTTGACGCGATCCTGCAGGAAGGGCGGACCGTCAACCTTCAGATGCTGTTCAGCGAGCCCCTGCGGTGGGGAGTTTCCGTTGCGGTTGTAGCCGTAGGCGGATATCAGTTGATGGAAGGCAGACTGAGCCTCGGCACCTTCGTGGTTGTCCTGCAACTGGTGCTGCAAATTATGGAGAAAATCCATTGGCTGTTTGGTTACGTCATGATGATGATCGCGCGATTCGCTCTAATCGACCGCATCGAAGACTTCAATGAAATACCGCAAATCGATTACGGGACGAAACCGCTCAGCGGCGAGGTTCAATCCATTCATTTCCGGAACGTCAGCTTCGCTTATGAGGACAAAAATATACTTAACGGCCTTACCGCCGCCCTGCCTGTTGGAAAGAAAATCGCATTCGTCGGAGCAAGCGGCGGCGGCAAATCGACGGTAGCCCAACTGCTTACCCGCTTCTACAATCCAAGCGAAGGCGAAATTCTGGTGAACGGCATTCCGCTTACCGATATTCGGCGCCAGGACTGGATGAGCAGGATTGCGATCGTATTCCAGGAGCCTTACCTGCTCGCCGATACGATCCGGCAGAACGTGCTGTTCGGCCGGGAGGACACGGATGAACAGCTTATCGGTGTGCTGCAGGACGCGCAGCTTCTGGATACGGTAATGAAGCTGCCGAACAAGCTGGATGAAACCATCGGGGAACGGGGCATTCAGCTCTCCGGTGGCCAGCGTCAGCGTCTTGCCTTGGCAAGGGCGATGCTGAGAGATCCCGATATTCTCATCCTGGATGAAGCGACCTCCGCCCTTGATATGGAGACGGAAAGGAAGGTGCAGCAGCTCCTGGATGACAAGCGTTCGGGACGGACAACGATCATCATTGCGCATCGGTTGTCCACGGTAATGAATGCCGACATCATCTTCGTCATGAAAGACGGGCAGGTCGTCGAGGAAGGCACCCATGAGGAACTGCTGCGGGAAGGCGACCTTTATCCGGAACTGGTTCGAACCTTCGAAAGAGAAGCGAAGGACTTGGCGAGTGCTTAAGAAGCAGGTTCTTTTATCGAGCATGGGAAAAACAGACCTGATAGAGAGTTTCCGCATCAGGTCTATTTGCGGACCTAATCAAAATAACAATTGAACCAACACCATATAGACGACCGTACCGCTCACAATAGAAAAAAGCATATTTTTCCTCCAAATATGGACCAAAGCAACCACAGCAATCGAAATCAGTTCGGGTATTCCGTGGTTGCCGGACATTAGGTTTACATCCCTGACACTATAGACTACTAATAACCCCAGAGCCGCTGAAGGCAATACGTTTCCAAGGTACTTTACATACTTTGGTGTAGGCCGGCCTGACGGAAAAATAAGAAAAGGAATAAATCTGGTCATCATGGTTCCCAAAACAACCATTCCAATTGTAATCATGCGCTCCAATAATGTCATTGACATGCAGGTTCGCCTCTTTTCTCCAATCGCTTCCTCAATACAGTAAGAATGAACAGAATGACGATCATGGAAGGGATAATAAAGCTGCTAGTGTTAAAAATAAAAAGACATAAAAGCGACAGCCCTAAACCGAGTAATGCGCTGTGATGCGTTGTCTCCTTCATCCACTGCTCAATAAAGATGACAACAAATAAAGCAGTCATAACAAACTCAAGCCCTTCCATGTCAAATTGCACAAGAGAACCGAAAATCCCGCCAATTGCAGCTCCAAGCACCCAATAAGCATGATTAAGCAGAGTGATGAAGAACATGTACCATCCTCTGTCTACCCCACTCGGGATAACGGCTGTGTAATTAATGGAGAAGGACTCATCGCAAAGACCAAAGATTAAGTAAAACTTTTTCAGTCCCGTCCCCCTGTACTTTTCAAGCATGGATATCCCGTAGAACAGATGACGCGCGTTGACCATTAAAGTGAGAATCAGTGCTCCAAGTGGATGAAATGCGCCAAGCAGCAGAGTGACAGTAACAAATTCCATCGATCCGGCAAAAATAGTCAAGCTCATCAGAATGGAATACACCGCGCCGAAACCCGATACGTTCATATAAATTCCATAAGCAATTCCCAGGAATAGAAAACCCGCCAAAATGGGGGTAGTAGCGGGAAAGGCTGTACGCAGTGCCAATAGCCGTTTATTTTTATGTTTCATATCCAGCTTGCATCTCCTCATCACAATGACTTCCAAGCCATTGTAACAATGCAAATCCATACAATCAATGGTATAATTGTATGGATTACAATTTTGCGAGGTCATAATATGCCGATTAATTCCTTCACAGATTACCCCATGTCTTGGAAGCCTGACAAAGACGCATTGAAACGTCCGATTTATCTTTCACTAGCTTCATTAATGGAACAGGATATTGCAAACGGATTCCTAGCCCCTGGCACCAAACTTCCTCCCCAACGGGAGCTGGCCGATTTTTTGGACATAAACTTTACGACAATTACCCGCGCCTACAAGCTCTGCGAATTAAAAGGATTGATCTATGCAGTCACCGGGAGCGGTACGTTTGTTTCGCCCAATGCTGCACGCAGCATCACCATTTCCAAAGAAAATGCTTCAGAAGATTGTATTGACCTTGGATTTGTTGCCTCTTTTGAGCAAAGCAATTCCATAGTGGCAGCGGCTGCCAAAAGAGTGATGGAGAAAAGCTACTTGGAGCAGCTCTTGAATTACAACGATCCCACAGGAATGCCGCATCACAAAACGGCGGGTCTCAATTGGATGAAGGCTTTTGGCGTTCAAGCGGATACGGAAAATATGGCCATTGTTTCGGGAGCGCAAAATGCATTGGCCATAGCGCTGTTAGCTTTATTTGAGCCGGGAAACCGGATTGCCGTCGATTGGTTTACTTACGCCAATTTTATTGAAATCTCCAAAATGTACCGGATTAAGCTGGTTCCGATCACGGGTGACGAGCATGGAATGCTGCCGAATGAGCTTGACAATCAATGTCTTCTTCTTGGCATTCACGGTATTTTCTTAATGCCTTCTTGTGCCAATCCCACTACTGTAATGATGTCAGAAACCCGAAAAAAAGAGTTGGCCGACATGATTCGAAAGCATCATTTGATTTTAATTGAAGATGATATTCACGCCTTTTTAACAGCCGGCATTATTGACGATTATGTGCAGCCCATTTTTCAGCTTCTGCCGGAACAAACCGTCTATATTTGCAGCACCTCCAAGTCCATATGCTCGGGACTTCGAGTGGCGTATATGGTATTTGGCGACAGCTTCAGAGAGAGAATTTTGAAGGCTGTTTTTAATGTCAATGTGAAGACTTCTTCATTGGATGCCGAAATCATAACCGAACTCATTTTATCCGGGGATGCGAACAAGATTGTGAAGAAAAAAAAGAAGCTGGCGGACTCAGCAAATGTGATTTTTTCAGAGGTTTTCCCTGAGGTTTCCCATACAGGCCATCCGCTTAGCTTTTATAGATGGCTTCCCATTTCGGGAAACAGCAATGCATTACAATTAGAGAAGTCCTTTCAGAGCAAAGGGATTCGAGTTTTTCATTCCGACCGCTTTTTAAGCGGGGCCAGTACACCTGACAAGTTTTTGCGAATAGCGCTTGCATCTACTCATTCGTTGGAGAGATTAACAAAAGGGTTAGAGATTTTGAAGGAAAATCTTGATTAACATACGGACTTTTTTAATTTTATTCGTAGACAAAGGAGGTCTGCAAATGACAGACCTCCTTTGTTTCCAAACTTCATTATTTAAATTTTGTATAATTAGGTTGATTCAGGGTTTCAACCGGTTTTTTTGGTTTATGAGGTCCTTTATAATTCTGTTCAATTAAGCCGAGAACATTATAAGAGTACCACTCATTCTGAAATTGAACATATTTTTTAAATGGAGCACGATCAATTTCTGCAATAGCAAAATCACTATTCCTATTATCTGACTCAGCTACAATTTCACCACCACCATTAAAAATAGCCGCTTTTCCTATACCAGGCGCAATCACCCATGCACCGGAATTTTGAGCATAATAAGAAGAGTTAACCATATTCAAGTGATAATTAAACCAAAAATTTCCGTCATTATCTGGATTATTAAGCGGCCAAGAAGCTATATGAATATTTTCTGCTTGAGCCATCATTGGAAAAGTCATCATCGGTTTGAAATGCTCACCACAAGAAAGCTGACCAATTCTGCCTAATGCTGTATTCACAACATTCAGATTATCTTTCATTGGTACGTCAGAGAAATAGGTTCGTTCACCACCTGAAGGATTGATTTTGCTTCTTTTATCGATTACTTTCCCCTCAGGATTAATAAGTACCTGCGTCATATAAAGACGTTTCGTTTTCGTATTCTTTTCAGAAAAGCTCATAGAGAGATAAACATTATTATCATCTGCAATTTTTAAAAGAGCCTTCCATTCCTTGCTTCCTACTTCAATCGAATTGTCAATATATTTTTGGAAAGGTTTAGGCGGCATTCCATCTGGATCTGGTTCTCCATTAATAAAGCCTGGAAGCCAAACTTCAGGGAAGGCAACTAATATTGCACCAGCCTTCTTAGCTTCTTTCGTAATTTTATCTGCTTTTATCAACCCAGCTTTCAAATTAAAACGCTCTGTATCAGCACTTACAGCCGCCACTTTAATAGGTGTCGTATCAACAAGCTTTTCATTCTGGAATGGATTACTTTGAGCAGCAGATACCGTTTCAGGTTTGTTTATAACATCTGCAGCACCTATTACTGTAGCTGCCGCTAAACAACCAACCATCATTGTTCCAACAATTTTCTTCCAACCGTTCTTCATCCTTCTACCCCATTTCGTCAGATTTTAATTTTTGTTTTAGAAATGTAAGACTTTATGACATTGATTGCTGGCGAATCTACGAAATTTCTTTATTCCCCCCAGATATGATAGATTTTCTAACAAGATAATCATATATCCGATACTATCCCTCTCCCACTCCAAAACCGATTTGTAAATGCTCTAAACCGGACCTTTTGGCAGTCCTTCGAAACTTCCTCCCTGCATTCCCACTTCAAAAAAATGACCCAAACCTAAAAAACCTGGTTCGGGTCATTGATAATGTTTACTTATTTTGTTTTGCCCATTCGTCAAGCTGTCTTTGTTTTTCCGTTATAATCTTGTCGATTCCAGCTGCTCTCAGCTTAGAAATAAACTCGGGCAGCACTTTATCAGGGTCGAGTAATCCTGTTCCCAATCCCAGAGCATATTGGTTAATTACATTTGAAACGGCGGTAATTTCCCTTTTAACCGGTGTTTGGTCCATCGTAAAACCTAGCGCTTTAGATCTTGTGGCGTTTGTGTTGTATTCTTTCATTTTCTCCCAGAGTTTCGGGTCTTCTCCTTCAAACACATAGGATAGAGTTTCGTTGCCAAACAGGAAATTTAAATTCAAACTATATCGGTTGTTCGAGTCATTGATTCCATCAGGGAACTTGATTACGTTATCCGATACTTTCACATAGTGCTTACCCTCGATACCCCAATCCAGCAAGTTAACTAATTCTTTGTCCGTATACATAAGATCAAGTAATTTCATCGCCTCTACAGGATGTTTGGATTCTGCAGGTATTCCCCACATCAGCGTTCCTAACTTGTCCGAGGCCGTGTATGGTTTAGTCATTGACACTGGTGTCATTTGCTTGCCAGTTTGTTTTAGTGCCTCCATTTCGATACCGGGCTTTATATTACTGGCATATGCAAACACCCGATCATTTCTCACAAGATCGTACGTGATTTCTTTATAAGTCGCGGCATCCTTGAGAATATACCCGGCTTGAAACCATTTATGATACAATTCAACTCGTTGTTTATACTCTGGGGTTTCGTACAGGTTAACAACATGTAGATTATCACCGTAATTCATCAGAACACCCAAACCATTGCCCAACGTGTCCCAATTGGAGAGGGTGCTTACGAAATCTTCGTCCGGGACATGTGGTGCCAAAGGAATCAAATCCGATTCTTTTTCGTGAATCAGAGCCAATACTTTTTCAACATCTTCAACCGTTTTTAGCTTGCTTGCATCAATGTTATATTTTTGAAGCAAATCTGTTCGCATCATAAAACCAGATTGACCGGCCATTTCCCTTAATGATGGAATACCATATATATTTCCTCGGATCTGACCCGCACTAAGCCAAGCAGGATCCATCACTTTCCTAATCCCTTTCCCATACTGTCCGATCAAATCATTTAACGGGAGCAGCTGGCCTTTGGCTACTTGGGGGGTAAAACTGAAGACAGGAGTTGTGCCGGTCACGATCAAATCGAGACTTTCACCGCCCGTTAACATCAAGTTCATCTGCTGCTGCCAAGCGCTAAATCCAATTAGAAGGAACTTCACCTTAATATTAAGCTTTTTTTCCGTAATCTTGTTTACTTCTTCCTCAACAAGACCCAAATCCTGCGGAACCGAACCAAAATAATGAAAGGCCATTGTTAATTCCACAGTCTCCTGTCCCGCATTTCCACCACCTGAATTCATGTTGGCTGCTTTATCCTTGGAATTTCTGCAAGCCGTCAACAAAATCAGAAATACCAAACACATCCACCCAAATTTCTTCATAAACCCCTCCCCCTTTATTAGAGGTTATTTAACTTTTTTAGCTTGTAATCTTTTAGATGTTTCCCGATACTTGACAGGATTAAAACCCGTTCTGTTCTTAAACATTTGCGAAAATTTTGAAAAGTTCAGATAACCTAGATGAGCCGCAACGGCGCTGATTGGCATATCGGTCTTGGCAAGCAGTTCTTGGGCTATGATCACCCGTTCATTTAGAATAAAATCGTTAATTGTAACACCGGTACTTTTCTTAAAAATTCTTGCCAAATAATCGGGGTTAAGAAACACATGTCCTGCGATACTTTCCCGTGTCAGCTCTTTATTGATATTCCTCAATATATACTCCTTCGTTCTCTCAACAACGGATTGAGCTTCTTCAATTGTCCCCAAGCAACGCATTGCTTTATTGACGATATGGCGAATCCAGTCGATCATATCCGCTAAAGATCGATTGGCTTTCTTGGATAAAGCTAAAGACTGCTTGTCACTAAGCAGCTGACGCGCCATTACCCCTTTCTCCGTTAGCAGATAGTAGATCATTTGCAGGAAATCATGGTGGAAGTGAGTTAGGTTCTCAACATTCATTGCGGAGAGCTCAACCAAGCCATTCAAATAATGGATGGCTTCTTGTATGACTTCCTCCACAGCGTTACCGAGAAGCATGGCCGACCAAAGCTGCATATTAGGCGGCACTAACTGCCCAGTTGCCGGTTTGATTGAATTGAAGCGAATCACCCTGTTATAGTAGGCTACGTTATTCTCTTCCAACCCCTTAAGATTCTTGACCATTTCAGCTAAGTTATGTGGAACGACGTCTTCTCCCAAATAAATACACAGATCACATTTATAATAACGGTGGCAATCACCTATAAATCGCTCACAGGATTTCAATAGTTGACGAATGACTGGCTTAGCATCTGAGGTGGCCGGCACAATGGCTAAAAATTTATCTGTTCCTAGAGAGAGAAGGACGCTATTTTCCTGAATCGAATTCACAAAAAATTCCGCAGCATTCCTTATGGCTGCTTTCATGGCTTGCTCCCCGGTATGGTTTACTTCATTATGCCACCTTTGGAAGACGATTAGAATCGGGACAACAGCATCATGAAGAGGAATATTTCGCTCTGTAGCCGCCCGTGAAATTGCGCCTGCATCCGGTTCAATATTCTGATTAAGCACATCCAGCCAGAACTTCTCAATAAGCAAGGGCTGATTCTGGAACCAGTAATGTCCATAAATGCTAAGCTGCGCTTGCGTTTGATCTTCATGCAGCTTTTCTATGGCTTTCTCTACAACCGCCTCCAGTTCATGGGGAGGAACCGGCTTTAAGATATAATCCAAGCTTTTGAGTTGAACCGCTCTTTTGGCATATTCAAAATCGGCATGGCAGGTTAAAATCACCGATACCGTTCTGGGATAATTGTTGTTTACCCAATCCAAGAGCTCAAGTCCGGATCCGGAAGGCATTTCAATATCGCATAACATCACATCAACCGGTTGCTTGAGAAAAATTTCTTTAGCCTGATTTATGTTATAGGCGCTATGAATTTGGGTAATGTGCAATTTTTCACGGTTCAGGACACTTATTATTCCCGCTACCGCCAGTTTCTCATCATCCACTATCAACAATGATGTCATCTCACTCACCTCTCAAGTGATTGTGATCCAAGATTGGGATGGTGATTGTCACAACGGCTCCCGATGGATCCTTATTCTCGAACAAAAGGGAAGCTTGTCCATTGTACAATAACTCCACCCTGCGCTGTGCGTTCCAAATGCCGATATGCTCGCCCATCTCATCTATAACCGGTTTTCCCTCACGGATCGCCTGAAGGACGTTGCCTGGGAAGCCAATCCCGTTATCCTGAACAGTAATTTGAAGCCATGGCACATGCTCGAAATAAACAAATTGACTTGAAATGGATAAATGGATCGGTTTGTCGCTGGAGATGGCATATTTAAACGTATTTTCCACAAAGGTTTGAATCAAGATTGGCGGCACAGGGACATGAAGCGCAAAGTCCGGAATCTCGATCTCCCACGAGAAGCTTCCCGGGAAACGCAATTCTTGTATCCGAATATAATTCTTGACGTGATGCAGCTCATCGTTAAGCGGTACAAAAGCTTGGTTGCTGCGCAGCATAAAGCGGAAATATTGAACCAGGCAAAGCGTGAATTCCTGAATTAACTTATAGTCCTTCAAGTGGGATAAGTTATAAATAATATTCAAAGTATTCATTAAAAAATGCGGATTGACCTGCAGTTGGAGCCTCTGAAGTTCAATCTGCTGCTTGCTCAGTTGTTCTTCATAGACGCTAATACGAAGCTCTTGAATTTGGGTAATCATACTATTGAACGTTTCGTTCACTACCAGAAATTCGTCTGAAGTATCAAACGAATCGATTCTGGCTTTCATATCGCCTTCCCGAATACGCTTCATCGCCTTGAGAATGTGATTTAAAGGTGCCAGAACGACCTTCTGTAACAGCAGCAGAACGACGGATAAGGCAATCAGAAAGGATATCATAATAAAAGCGGAAAGCCTTCCGACATTGGGCAGATTCTCTCGTATTTGACTATCCGGAATAAGTGCGATTAAACTGAAAGCGCCGTTTGATGAAGGACTGCCTACGACCAGATATTTTACCGGATTACCTGATAGATAAAAAGAACCCGGTTTCCGGGAGAGATCAACACCATTCCCGTTCAACCACGAAAATTTATGCATTGGCTCTCCACTTGTGGTCGCAAATAATGATTTTCCATTTTCTCCTAGAATGACCAAGTTGAACTGTTTAAGGAGATTGTCCGCTTTGATCCACGTACCCAGGAGCATATCTCCTGATTCTAAAATATACAGAAGATAATATTGTCCGCCGATTTGACGAACCGCCCATTGTTTCGGGAATAATTCATTGATACCGGAACCCTTTGGCTTTAAAGCCGAAATGTAATCCCGAACTTGCTGCCTTTCCTGATATGAAGTTTTCTCGCTATCGAAGACCTCAATAAATTCCTGATTGGGGATGGAATACGCAAACAGCATATCGGTGAGCAGATTCGGGTCATTCTCCTTCTCCAAAGTTTGAGATAATCTGGATTTCGCCATTTGATATTGATCTCCGCTCGTTTCATCCATCATGATCGTTAAATCTTCGTCTTGGGCCATCAAACTCTTCAAAGTAAACTCCAAATTATCCAGTCGGCTGTCAATATGCTCCATATAGACGGACACAAATTCCCGGTTGGTCTCCGCTACCTCTTGCCGAACAACCTGCATGGCCTGATAATTGTTATAAATCAGAAGCCCGCTCAAAGGAATTAGAACGACCAGTATACAAATGATTAGTTTAAAGGCAATGGAGTTTTTAGTTAAATGAAAACTGCTTAATCTCATTAACAAAACGATCCTTTCCCGTTTCCCAAGAAAACATCCGATTAAATTATGTTAGATATTTTAACACATTATAGAATACACGTTATTATAGCTGACTTCATTGCAAAGTCAATCTTAACTCAATCGTTAATTAACTCCAATCACGTGTAGAGATTTTAACAAAAAAAGACAGCCTTGGAGTGAATTAATCACCAGGCTGCCTACTTTAATAGCGCCAATAAAATAAAACCTACCGTCGTAACGACGATACCGGACCAATGAAAATATCTCCAGAGGATTCCAGGAATGGAGTAGGGATTGCCACATTTAGATTTTTAATTTTCCATATTTCCTCCCCTATTTTGTTGCGAATCGCCGTGCGAACGCCACACACAGGACGACACCGATATTTACTATAAAGATAGGCCAACCAATTGACTCGTGAAGAACGAGAGCCGAAAGTAACAGCCCAAAGAAAGGCTGGAGAAGTTGTAACTGCCCGACCGCTGCTATACCTCCCTGGGCAAGGCCACGATACCAGAACACAAAGCCGATGAGCATGCTGAACAGGGAGACATAAGCAAGACTCCAAAGTGCGGAAGCACTGATACCCTCCCACGAAACCGGCATGTAATAAAACGAAAGCAGTAACATAACGGGAAGCGACAGAATGAGTGCCCAGGAGATCACCTGCCAGCCTCCTAACCTCCGTGAGAGTCGTCCTCCTTCCGCATAACCGAAACCGCACACGATAATAGAAGCCAGCATTAACACATCACCGACCGGCGAAGATGTAGCCCCTTGTGTTAGGGCAAATCCTGCTACAAGGGAGCTGCCTAGAGCTGAAAAAATCCAAAAGATTGGTCTGGGACGTTCACCACCACGCAGTACACCAAAAATCGCCGTCGCAAGCGGCAAAAGTCCAATGTAGATAATTGCATGCGCGGATGTGACATACTGAAGCGCCAAGGCTGTCAGCAGCGGGAAACCTACTACCACGCCGAGTGATACTAGCAATAACGGAACAATGTTGCTTCGGACAGGCCGTTGTTGCCGGAAGATGAGGAGAAGTACTCCCGCTAGCACCCCAGCAATTGCGGCACGGCATACGGTGAGAAACAACGGATCAAAATCCATCACAGCCAACCGTGTGGCTGGTAGCGAGCCGCTGAAGATGAGTACGCCCAGGAACCCATTGACCCAGCCGCTTGTCGTTTTATTCAATACAATCACCTCTAAAAAATTTACAAAAATGCACTCGACACTTTGAGATAACAAAGTATGAAAATAACTTTAAAATACACTTCTGTATGAATTATTTGTATTATAATAGATACAAAATACTATGTATATTGACCTTTTATTCATCTGTAAGGATACAGATATAGAAACTAAATTCTTTTAGTTGGAGGCTTATTTGTGAAAAACAAACAGGAATCCATTCAACAAATCATCCGTTCGGATATAGTCAATGGTATCATCAAGCCCGGTCAGAAGCTGCCTTCCATCCGTAAGCAGAGTCAAAGATTCGGTTGCAGCCTCAACACGATCATTCGTGTTTATCAGGAACTCGAAAGACAATATCTCATTTATTCACGCCCGAAAAGCGGTTATTTTGTCGTAGCCAAAGAAGCGCTCCTCCCCCTGCTGCAAACAAAACGAATCGATTTTGCATCAGCCGCTCCAGATCCCTCGTCGATACCGCAAGTCGACTTTCGTCAATGCTTGAACAAAGCGATGGAATTATTTGAGGCGTCCATATTCACATATCCCGATCCACAGGGTTTACTTTCTCTTCGCCAGGAGATCGTGAAGCTTTTTCAGCAGCAACAGGTTTTTCCTTCAGCTCAGCAAGTTTTTATATTTTCCGGCGCCCAGCAAGCTCTCCATCTTCTAGCCGGGATGCCTTTTCCAAATGGAAAAACTAACATTCTGGTCGAGCAACCAACGTACTGGGGAATGCTGGCTGCGCTTAAGACACAAAGACGAACCGTAATCGGCATCGAAAGAACTCCTGACGGGATTGATTGGGTGACTTTGGAGCGCTATTTTCAAAGTAATATGATCAAGTTTTTTTATACAATCCCGCGCTTCCATAATCCGTTAGGCACTTCTTATACAGCGGAAGACAAACAGCGACTGGTAGAACTCGCCAAAGCCAATGACGTTTACATCGTTGAAGATGATTATCTTGCTGATTTGGAAACAAACAGTAAAGCAGATCCTATTCACGCTTATAATGGAGCCAGTCATGTCATTTATCTCAGAAGTTTTTCCAAAGTGATGCTGCCCGGATTAAGGCTTGCTGCGGCAGCAGTACCAACTTCGTTTATTCCTTTGCTCCAATGGCATAAACATGCGGCGGATCTGAGCACCTCGGTGCTTTCTCAAGGTGTACTCGAGATTTATATGAAGTCCGGGATGTATGCTCATCATGCGAAGCAAATGAAATCCTTGTACAATCAGCGCATTAAACATCTAAGAGAAATTTCACAGCGATTATTGCCCAAAGAGTGCTTATATACCATCCAATCATGCGGAGGGCTTTTCGCTTCAATACACCTTCCGGACTCCATTCATACTGAAGATTTGGTCAAGCGATTGGAGGATCGTGGCGTTGATGTATTGGCAACCGATAATCAGTTCCTTCCATCTTTTCCTAAGCTTAATTTGCTTCGCCTTAGCATCATTCGGACCGATGAGCAAGATATTGAAGAGGGCATGCGCATCATTGCCGAAGAACTGGAGCGCCCCCAATATACAAGCAGCTCCCCTAAGCCATTTTTTCGGTTATGAAGAATTATGCAGAAGACCCGCATTGCCACGGGGCGTAAAGTACAGTAGATTCGTAGGTCCCAATTAAGCTGGATAAATCTTCAAAAATTATGGATACGGTTCTTGAACTTAGTTTATACAGCCACGCGCTTAGATTGAGCAACACGATTTCTTTTTCCCCCAAGAAAATAATTACTGCTTAAAGCCAATAAAATAAAACCTACCGTCGTAACGACGATACCGGACCAATGAAAATGTCTCCACAGGATTCCAGGTATCCACGCCCCGAGGCTTCCTCCCAAATAAAAGAAACACTGGTACAAGGAAGTCGCCGCACCCTTGGAGTGAGTGACAACATCCGTAATATAGGCGGTGGCTGAAGATTGGGAACAAAATTGGCCTAAAGTCAGTATCGAAGCGCCTAAAATAAGCGTATATGGAGAAGGAATCAACGTAACCAAAATCCCTGTGGCTCCCACCAGATGTCCGGTGGCAATCGTTGCTCTTCGGCCAAACCGGCTAGAGACCATCCCCGTAATCAGCGAAGATACAATTCCCCAAATATATGTTAGATAGAGAAGCGAGGTTTGAGTGACGGAATAATTAAAAGGCGCCTGACTGGCGTAAAAAGGCAAGTAATTGAAGAATCCGACAAAAGCGAAAAAGTGGGAAAATCCAATAAAGAAAATCGAAAGCAAAGGCAGATTTTTGAAATGATCCGTGAAGTTTTGTTTACCGCTTTTCACCTGCCCAGTCGATTCCGATAAAAAGAAATAAATCAATAGACTGACGAGAGTTGTCATAACCGTTGTTATAAGAAAGAATAATTCCCAATTAAAGTGTTCCGTAATCAATCCGCATAATACCCGGCCAAGCAGTCCTCCTGCCAAGGTGGCGCTAACATACGTGGCCAGTACCATTCCTTTTTTCTTGACAGGAAATTCTTCGGCCGCGTAGGTCATCAGGATCGTCGTTACTCCGGTTATCAAGGTTCCCTGAACAAATCGAAACACAAGCAGCCAACTGAACGAATGGGTAAAAAATAAGGCCAGGCTGGGAATGGTCAGCAGAAGGTTTGAGAATAGTATCACTTTTTTACGGTCCCATTTATCGGAAAATACAGCCAAAAACAGCGATGAAAACACAATGCCGAGTATCGTTAACGAAATCGACAAACTGGCCGTTGAAATCGATATGCCAAATTCCCGCATGAATAAAGGAAGAATGGGCTGTGGACCGTAAATAATGATAAAAGCGTTGGTCACGGAAAGAAAAATAATGAGCAATCTCATGAAAAAGGACACTTCCTTCTTTTGGGCTAAAATTCATTCTTAAATTGAATCTTAGAGCCTTCATGAATAATTGTAAAATACAATATATCGTGATTTAATATTAATAAAGTTGATATTTTGGAGCGTGTTACGCCATGGACACATTAGGAATCGAAGCTTTTCTTTCTATAGTAAGACACGGTAGTTTAACCGACGCCGCCAGCTCCTTATTTATATCCCAGTCGACTCTAAGTCACCGGTTAGCTCAACTGGAACGGGAAGTCGGGATGAGCTTAATCGACCGTGGAAGAGGACTCCGAACATTATCGTTAACTTCCAGCGGGCAGGAATTTTTAGCGCTGGCCAGAAGATGGGAGGCCCTTATTCAGGAGACCAGCCAGATCCGCACCCGCACCAAAAACTTGACCCTTTCGATCGGAGCGGCAGATAGCATCCAAACTTACGTCCTCCCTGCCATTTACAAGGAACTGAGCAAATATTCAAAAGAAATCGAGATTCGCATTCGCACTCAGCAATCAACGGAACTGTACCAATTGTTGGAACGTGGTGAGATCGATATTGCTTTTGCCAATTTGGAACAGCCTATGCCTAATATGCTTGTAAAAAAGTTTCTTACCGAGCAAATGATAGTGATAAGCAAAGGAAAATTACCCGTTGCAAACAACACCTTAATCGATCACGAGTTAGATACGTCAAATCAGCTGTTTTTTGAGTGGAACCCCTCCTTTCGGGCATGGTATGACAGGTGGATTGGGGACAGAAATTATCCGCCTATCCGTTTAGATGCGGCTTCACTGATAGAAACATTCATGGATTGTCCTGAAAAATGGGCGATTGTTCCGATGTCTCTGGCACGCCGGTATGAACAAACAGGCGAATTCTTTATTTATCAACTGGAATCCCCTCCGCCTGAGCGGGTTTGCTATCAGATTCAACCGCGCAACCCCAGGTCAAGCGCTGTAGAAAGTCTGCGAATATTAGATACGTGTATTCATGCTGTCATGGATTGAATACACGAAAGAGGCGTCCCTAGCCAATTGCATGGCTTATGGGACGCCCTGTTTATAGATAAACTGCTATTATTGCGCTCGCTGCAGCAGCCCTAGAATGATGGTTACAGCCTCCGCTCTTGTAACACTTTGATTTGGAGCAAACCGGTTCTGACCGATTCCATTCACAAGCCCTGCATCCTTAATCGCTGCAATGTAAGGAACCGCCCATTTCGGAGCATCTTTGGCATCTGCAAAAGACAGCACCGCTTTAGGGTTCACTTGGACCCCGCCAGCACGGACAATCAACGCCGCCATTTCGGCTCTCGTGATGACCTGTTCGGGACGGAAGGTGTTATCATTGTAGCCAGCAATAATACCCGCGTCCAAAGCTTGCGCGATAAAGGATTGCGACCAAGCCGGAATTTTGCCCGCATCTTTGAAGTCCAGCGCTTTCCCGGTGTCCGCATGTTTCACAGCACGCATCAGAAGAGTAATAAACTCTGCCCGGTTGACCGTTTGGTTCGGACGGAAGGTTCCGTCCGCATACCCTTTGGCAAATCCAAGCTCCACGGCCTTGTTGATTGCAAATGCTGCCCAGTGCCCATCAATATCCTTCAGCTTTGTTGCCGGGGTGGTTGGCGCTGGCGCTGTTGGCGTTGTTGGTGCGGCAGGTGCCGTTGGCGGCGTAGTTGGCACCGCTGGTTTCGTTCCTCCACCTCCAGTATTGCTGGGAGTGTCACCGCTATTACCGGTGCTGGAGATTTTTTGAATACCGAACTGGTCAACCAGATATGGAGCAGCGTTGTCTACATTCTGATCAATTTCATACGTAAATGCCGTCAGCTTGCCGCTGTCAATCGTTATACCGACGAAGTTCTGTACCTGGCTGCGCTTTGGGCGGGTAGCGTCGCTTGGGTCCGGGCCGTATTTCGCCGCATGGTTTTCTTCCGCACGCTCGAACAGATTGTAATATTTGTCTCCTCCAAGCGCTTCCTTCTGATTCTTGTAATAGACCTTCGGTCCCGCTGTCGCTGGGATCAGATAGATCGTACCATCCGGATTCACCGTGTATTCCACAGATTTGCCGTTCTGCGATTCGATGAATTTCGCGGTCGTAGCGGCGGTGTTATCGCTCTTGATCGGCTTGGTGCGGGCGTAAATATGGTCATGTCCCTGAAGGACAAAATCAATATCCAGCTCGGCCATCAGCGGGGCGATCTTGGTCCGAACTCCGTTTGGTCCCATGATGTCGCTGTCGGTCGCATGGTTCGAGGTCGTGTACGGACCTTTGTGAATGTTCACAATAATCCACTGGGCGCCTGCCGCCTTGGCTGCTGTCACATCACTTTTCAGCCACTCTACCTGATCCTTAGAGAAATCCGCATACTCCTCCGAGTTCTCATTCGTGTTCAGCACCACAAAATGCGCGTTGCTGTAATCGTAAGAGTAATACGCTCCCGTTTCTGTAGCCGAGCCTGCGGCCGGTTTGATATCAAAATGCTCGATGAACGCATTGTTCTTGTTTTCATGGTTACCCGCAGCCGGCGCAATCGTTGTATTCAGCAGGCTTTGCTGGGAGTGGCCCAGCAGCCAGTTCCACTGCTCTTCCTTGGTTCCGGTATCGACAATGTCGCCATTATGGACCACAAAGTCGGCATTCGGAACCGTCGCCAGCGCTTTGGCCAGGGTTTGGGAGGAGAGGATCGCTTCATCCTCGCTCTTCGCCTGCGTATCTGCCAGGTCGATGAACGTGAAGGCTCCGCCTACAGGCGCCGTCTTGAACGTTCCAGCTTCACTCCACACATTGAGCTCCGCGTCCCCCACGCGGAAATAATAGGCGGTGTTTGCCTTGAGGCCGGTCGCTTCGGCTTTATGCACATTTTCCAGAGGAGAGTTTGTAGATACCTGGGTTATTCCCTTGAATGTAAGGCCGGTATCAAACTCCGCTTTTCCATAGGTCGCTTCAATTACCTGTACATCACTGTCTTGAGAAGCCTTTGGTGTGTACCACGTGAATCCCTTGGAGGTCTTGGGATCGCCATTGAATGTTACTGTCACCTTGCTGACTCCAACATCCTTTTGAATACCAAACTGGTCAACCAGATACGGAGCAGCGTTATTCACATTCTGATCAATTTCATACGTAAATGCCGTCAGCTTGCCTCCGTCAATCGTGATGCCCACGAAGTTCTGTACCTGGCTGCGTTTTGGACGGGTAGCGTCGCTTGGGTCCGGGCCGTATTTCGCCGCATGATTTTCTTCCGCACGCTCGAACAGATCGTAATACTTGTCTCCTCCAAGCGCTTCTTTTTGATTCTTGTAATAGACCTTCGGTCCCGCTGTCGCCGGGATCAGATAGATCGTGCCATCCGGATTCACCGTGTATTCCACAGATTTGCCGTTCTGCGATTCGATGAATTTCGCAGTTGCGGCGGCGGTGTTATCGCTCTTAATCGGCTTGGTGCGGGCGTAAATATGGTCATGCCCCTGAAAAACAAAATCAATATCCAGCTCTGCCATCAATGGGGCAATTTTGTTGCGGACTCCGTTTGGCCCCATAATGTCGCTGTCGGTCGCATGGTTCGATGTCGTGTACGGCCCCTTGTGAATGTTCACAATAATCCACTGGGCGCCTGCCGCTTTGGCTGCTGTCACATCACTTTTCAACCACTCTACCTGATCCTTAGAGAAATCCGCGTACTCCTCCGAGTTCTCATTCGAGTTCAGCACCACAAAATGCGCGTTGCTGTAATCATAGGAGTAATACGCTCCCGTTTCTGTGGCCGAGCCTGCGGCCGGTTTGATGTTAAAATGCTCGAAGAACGCATAGTTCTCGTCTTCATGGTTGCCCGCAGCCGGCACAATCGTTGTGTTCAGCAGGCTTTGCTGGGAGTGGCCCATCAGCCAGTTCCACTGCTCTTCCTTGATTCCGTTATCGACAATGTCGCCGTTATGGACCACAAAGTCGGCATTCGGAACCGTCGCCAGCGCTTTGGACAGCGTTTCGGAGGAAAGAATCGCTTCATCCTCGGTCTTCGCCTGCGTATCGGCCAGGTCGATGAACGTGAAGGCTCCGCTTGCAGGCGCCGTCTTGAACGTTCCCGCTTCACTCCACACATTCAGCACGGCGTCCCCCACACGGAAATAATAAGCGGTGTCTGCCTTGAGGCCGGTAGCTTCGGCTTTATGCACATTCTCCAGAGGAGAGTTTGTAGATACCTGGGTTATTCCCTTGAACGTAAGGCCAGTGTCAAACTCCGCTTTTCCATAGGTCGCTTCAATTACCTGTACAGTGCTGTCTTGAGAAGCCTCTGGTGTGTACCACGTGAATCCCTTGGAGGTCTTGGGATCGCCATTGAATGTTACTGTCACCTTACTGACGGGTACCGCTGCATCCAAAGACTCTGCTGCCAATACAGGTCCTGCCGCATTCAAAGACCCCGTCGCCAACAGAAAAGCCAACAGCATAGCTGTTATGTACTTCAATAATCTCATCCTAATCTCCTTCTAATCTTTTTTTCGTCACTGGGGACAATAGGAAAAGTTTAGCAATGAAACGTAAGTAGAATGTTAGATCGTTGTATAGGTTGTGTAAATCCTGGAAAATGCGTATTTGGACATAAAAAAGGGACTGCCTATATTTAATGCCCAGAGCGCAACGTAAACTAAACAAACTGACGCCAGTAGAGTACCTACGCCAGTTCGCAGCCTACGTGTTTTTTCAATTCCACTAAATGGGGTCTTGACCAGGGTAAGTGGGGTCTTTCTTTTTTTAGCAGTTCTCGCAGAATCTCAAGCTCAAGTTCTTTTTCCCCGAGCACCTTTATGGCCTTTTCGTAGCGCTGTTCCACATCCTGCAGACGTAGAAAAAAACCATGATCAATGGATCATAGCTGTAACCCGTAATCGGCCAGGGGGAGCAACGTTATTTGAAAAATAAGAAGACAAGCAATCCCCCGATGATTACCAGGGTTGTCACGATTCTGACCAAGCAGCCCCCTCTTGTCAAGGCTCCCAAATCGCCGATCACAGAGCGGTTAATCGAATCGGCAAAATTGATGAACGGATTCTTCTTATACTCTTCGATTTGCTTTTTTTCTTGTTCTTCTCTGTTGTCCACCGCTTTGCCTCCATTTGTTCCTCGTTAGTATAGGTTAATAGGTTGTTTCTCGGACTTCCTCGGCGATATCCCACCACAGTCCGCAATGTCATTCACCTCAGAATATGTTCCTTTATCCCAGCGCGATTCCGCGGTAATCATAGCCTGGAGAAAGGTGTGCTTCAGACAACACTGGCGTCCAATCAGCTAAAGCTGACTATTCTTACAGCTAAACTGTATATCATTCCCTGTATAACTTCAAATAAAAATGTATTTTTTTCACATAACCTTCATGAGCCTGAGGCTTACAACCCGGTATGTAAATGTTTATTCGTGAGAAGCGCCCGACGCCGCACGTATACCAAAGCAGGCAGTGGCCCGCTGCGCAATCTCAGTCTGTTTTGAAATAACTTTCTTTCATCCTCTGATGTTGTCGCGTTAGCGGCATGGACGTCTAATACTTTATTTACTTTTGACAAAAGCACAAAAAACAAGGAGCAGATACCCCAATGGGCCAACTGCTCCTTGTTTCGTACAACAAATAATGGAAAGGGATTCCTATGAAAAATTGTGATATTCCAGAATTAATTGGAAAACGGAGCCCCGCAAACCCGCTGGCTCCGTTTTTGGTGTTGCAGAATTGATTAGAATCTGAAGACCCCCGCGGCGGAAATGGAGTTTTGTTACAGGATTCGATAGAAAAATATAAAATAATGCCATTTTACTGTTATGCATAAATATACATATAATTAGTTTACCACCGGAAAGGAGATATGGAAATTCCAATAGATTCACCTTATCACCTTGCTTCCTTCAATCCTCCCAGCATCCTGATCCCGAGTAGGATGAACCACGCGGTGCAAACCACCTGAATCACCATACTCATCGCAGATCCAATCAACCAGGGATACGCGCCGGCGAACTGCAATAATCCTGCCGCAAACCCGACATAGGCTGCACCCTTGCCAATTTGACTTCGGCGGATGGCAAAGCTTAACAGAAGAATCGCCGTGCCCAGGATGAGCGCTGCGGTATGCATGCCGCCGTAATACATACTGAGCACGAGCTTATAGATGTCCGGGGTAAGTTCAAGGTCATACACCGGATAGACCATTCGGCCCAAGACGATTGTCATGAAGAGATGGACCGGAATGGTGACAGCCATTAGACCGCACCCCAGCGCGGCTTTGATACGGTCGGTCCCCGCCAGTACCCGGTAGAGTGCAGCGATGGAAGGGATCAAAGACAAGGTGGCGAAGAAAATCAGTTCATCCGCCATGGCGATATGAAACTTCCACTCCGCCAGCCACATCATGAGCTCTCCCTCTGCCGACGGAGGGATGGGCACAGGCAGAAGAAAGAGCTGTTGGGCCAAAAAGAGCAGGCCGGAAATGATGAATGCAATACCGCCAAAGGAAATGATGCTGTTTCTGCGTTTCAATTGGATCATCCCGCTTCCGATTGGTGTGTGTAATTCATCCCCTCTTCTTTAACACCTGACATGTTTGCGTTTGAAGCCGATTTGTCCTTTACTCACGGCCTTCTGGATATTCTCGTAAGCGTTTAGGAAGCTGGAGGGTTTCTTGCTCCGCTGGACTTCCACCGGACCGACAGCCTTGGGGTTTCGACCGCCTGGTAATGGAGCGGCAAGTACCGCCAATCAAAAGCCGAGGACAAACGGACCTGCATCCCGCTCCCCCTCGGCTTACTTTTCTTGCACTCTGTCAGACTCTTAAAGAGCCGCGGAAGCCCCTGGCAGCATAATAGGATTCCGCTCCATTGTGGTACACGAAGACCGTGTCGTAGCGGCGGTCACAAAAGAGGGCTCCGCCGAGCTTTCGGATGTTATCAGGGGTTTGAACCCAGCTGGAGGTTTTCAGGTCGAACTTCCCCAGCTTCTGCAGCCCGCGGTATTGCTCTTCCGTTAACAGCTCCATGCCCATGGCAGTTGCCATGTCAACGGCGCTATTCTCCGGTTTATGTTCCTTCCTGGACTCCAACGCCTCACGGTCGAAACAAACGCTTCGGCGGCCTTTGGGACTTTCCGCTGAACAATCATAGAACAGGTATTCCCCCGTCTGATCATCCTGACCCACCACATCCGGTTCGCCGCCGGTTCTTTCCATTTCATGGAGCGACCACAGCTTCTCAGGCTTTGCTTCGAGCTTCGCTTGCACGTCCACCCATACAAGGCCTTGATGGCGGTTCATGTTTTTCTCAAAACGGGCTTTCAATGTCCGGAGTAGTTCTTCGCGTTGTTCCGTTGACAATTCCATGTTCATATTCCCCTTCATTATTTCTTTAATTTCATTAAAATCAACGATTATTTAATGTCCTTCTACTACTAGCTAGGGGTACCTAAGTAGTAACATATAATAAAAAAACATTAAATAGCAAAATAAGCATAGTCCGAATTTAATATAAATCAAATTCTTTTAATCGGTCGTCTGCGCAAATAAATCATCCTAGATAAAGTAATGGGCTGGACAATTATTCATAATTGCCCAGCCCAATGTATATTTATACAAGCCAAATGAATATTTCTTTATTTCTAAATATTTCTGCAACAAATCGTCTAACGAATTATGTTACAATTCCAATTTATTCTGGAATATCACAAAATCATAACAATATGATAATGTTCTTCAGCTTACCCGCACCGGCTGTACCCGCAGTTCCCGCACGTCTTGCAGCCCTCGATGTTAATCAGCGAGGCGGTGCCGCAGGATGGGCACAAGTCGCGGGAAGCCGATGACGAATGGCTGTGCCCATGTCCGCCGTGGCCGTGGTCGGCCTCAACGGTCGGGGCTGCCGGTGCGCCGCCGGCCTTCAGCTCGGCGTTCAGCGCGCTCTCGAAATCCTCGAGCGCGAGCGTTGCCGCGATTGGCGCGGGAGCGTGGTCTTCATGTGCGCTTTGCTGCACATGGGTTTCCAGCGCCTTCGCCACGGCGTCGGCGATGGACTCGACGCGGTTCGCGCCGAAGCCGATGGCTCCGGAGCCGCCGATGCCTTTGAGATGCTTGATCAGCAGCTCAACCTTCTCGCCGTGATCTCCGTAACGGAGGAACAGCGAGCAGACGCGGCCGAGCGCTTCCGCCATGGCGAACACGTCGGAGCCGGCCTTGCCGACGTTCAGGAAAATTTCGGCCGGGGTGCCGTCCAGGTCGTTAATCGTAATATACGCCATGCCGAACGGCGTGTTGATCTTATAGGTCGCGCCGCGCAGCACCTGCGGGCGTTTCTTGTACTGCTTGTCGACAACTTTGCCGCTTGACGCCGAACCGGAATCAGCGGATGCGCTGCTGACCGGAGCCGCTGGCGCAGTAGAAACCTGGGCGGCACTAACCTCTGCGGCCTCTGCCGCTTCGGCAATCGGAGCCGCCGTCTCCTTCAGCGGAGCGTCCTTCTTGTCTTCTTTCTTCTCCGTTTGCAATACCTGTACATCACGGCTGCCGTCGCGGTAGATAGTGACGCCCTTGCAGCCGAGATCAAAGGCCAGTTCGTACAGTTCCTTCGTCTCTTCGACCGTAAAATCGTTCGGGCAGTTCGCCGTCTTGGAAATGGAGCTGTCCACCCAGCGCTGAATGGCGGCTTGCACACGGATGTGATCCTTGGCGGACAGGTCCATCGAGGTTACGAAATAGTTCGGCAGCTCTTCGCCCGGATGAGCCTTCAGCCATTCCTCTGCAATCGGCACGAACTGCTCGTCGAAGCCGAGACGGCTTTGACGGAAATATTTGAAGGCAAAGTACGGCTCGATGCCGGTCGATGTGCCGACCATCGTGCCCGTGCTGCCTGTCGGCGCTTGGGTAATGACTGTAACATTACGCATACCCTGCTTGGCGATGGCCTCGCCGACTTCGGGGTACACCTCGGCCATATTTTTCATAAAGCCGCTCAGCAGGTATTTCTCAGCGTCGAACGCCTGGAAAGAACCTTTTTCCGCCGCGATCTCGGAAGAGGCCAGATAGGCTTCGCGGGCCATAAATCCGTACAGCTTGTCCAGGAACGCCAGTGAATCCGGGCTACCATATCGGATGTTCAGCTTAATCATCAGCTCGGCCAGACCCATCGTTCCGAGACCTACGCGGCGCTCTTTTTTCTGATTGGCTTCGTTCTCCGGGAAATGATACGGCGTCTTGTCAATGACATTGTCCAGGAAGCGCACCGAATAGCGGGTTGTCGTCGCCAGTTCGTCCCAGGCCACATCATGCTTCTCCTCGTCATAGAACTTGGAGAGGTTGATCGCGGACAGGTTGCAGACGCCCCAGCCGGGCAGACCCTGCTCGCCGCAAGGATTCGTGCAAATGATTGGGTTGAAGTACCAGCTGTTGGACATCTGGTTGTAATATTCCATGAAGACGACGCCCGGCTCCGCCGATTTCCACGCGGATTCAATGATCGTATGCCAGATATCCCGCGCTTTGACGGTACGGTAATGATTAACCTTGCGGCCCGCCGCCTTCCATTTCTCAAGATCGCCGTCCCAGACTTCGTTATAGTCCGGCTCCGTCGTATCCGGGAATACGAGCTCCCAGTCGAGATCCTCTTTGACCGCCTTCATAAAGCTGTTGCTGACGCACACCGACAGGTTGGCGTTCGTCACCTGGCCCATCGTCTGCTTGACGGTAATAAAATCAACCACGTCCGGATGCCAGTCGTTGATCATCAGCATCAGCGCTCCCCGGCGGCTGCCGCCCTGCTCGATCAGTCCCGTCGTATAGCTGAACAGTCCGCCCCAGGATACCGCCCCGCTGGAGGAACCGTTAACGCCCTTGACGACGGCGCGGCGCGGACGCAGCGAGGACAGGTTGATGCCAACGCCGCCGCCGCGGGCCATAATCTCCGTCATTTCGGACAAAGTTTCCATAATGCCGCCCCGGCTGTCTTTTGGCGAAGGAATGACATAGCAGTTGAACAGCGTCAGCTCGTCGCTCGCACCCGCTCCGGCCGCGATCCGGCCACCGGGAACCAGCTTCCAGTCATCCAGAATGCTGCGGAATTTATCCGTCCATTCGCGCTGCAGTTCCGGCGTCTTCTCCACGGAAGCCATGGCTCCCGCCAGGCGGTCCCACATTTCTTCCGGTGTTTTTTCGATATTGAGCGTCAGCTTCTCCACCTCGGACTGAACCAGCTCGCCGCTGCGGGTCTTGACCGTCACGGTCCGGCCGCTGCGCTCTACGATTTCCCCGACTTCCTTGGTAGGAAATTTTGGGTCGTCTTTGGTCAGGACAAGCACCACGTCTCCCACCTTGGCATTGTTTGTGTCAGCGTCCTTCCAGGCATAGCGGTCCAAAAAGATTTTCTCGCTGAGCCCCTCCAGCCGCTGCCTGCGCTCCACTGTACTCAATATAAACAACCTCCCGAAAGTATGATTAGTATTCCGATCTCTGTGTTATATAGATGAACTTAAGATTTTTCCATCAGATGTCAGTCGTAACTACGAGGAATATTTGGACTTCCGGCCGCTGTTGTCCCCAGATTTCTTCATTTAAACCGCTCTTGGCGGATGAAATCCAGAGACAAAGGCGATCGCTATCGCTCCTACAGTTCCAAACTTCCCCTTCGTTACTCCTTACCCTGATGTCATTTTTCAAGTTCATCTTATATAGGCGGGTCATTTCTCCGATTAAAAAGGCTTCCACCGCACTTGTCACAATATATTGTGTGAATTAGCCTTTAAACTATACCATATATTGTGGAAAGAGTCTTTGTCGAAATATTGCGGCCCATGCGAAATAACACGGCAACTGCCCGCATTTGCTCTTTGTTTCTCCTGTTTTTAGAGACTGGCTCCAAAAATAGCAGTTATGAATTCTCTCTTTTACGCGCATACTACTTATACATTTGACTATGTAAACTATAGGCCCGCAGAAGGAGACAGCGCTCATGACTCACGTACCCCGCAATAACCTGAAGCAAGAACAAGGTCAGGATATCGTTCTTCCCGTGCCTATCTCCTTCGAACGTGAATGGCTGAAAGACCTGGAATCCCGGCTGGACAAAGGCGGCCCCTGGGGCGACTGGAGGCTGTCCCGGCTGGCGATGGAAGGCGAGGCTTCCGGCCTGGTGGAGAGCTTCGAGGAGCTGCAGTGCATGAAGCATCTGGCTTCGCTGTCTCCACTGCCCCACCAAATCGACACGGCACGCAAGGTGCTGTTCGAGATGTCGGGACGCGCGATTCTTGCGGACGAGGTCGGCCTTGGCAAGACGATTGAAGCGGGCCTGGTGCTGAAGGAATATTTGGTGCGCGGGCTTGTCTCCAAAGTGCTGATTCTCGTCCCCGCTTCGCTTGTGCTTCAGTGGGTGCGGGAGCTGAATACGAAGTTCGGCATTTCGGCCGTGGCGCAAAAAAAGGCGTACTCCTGGGACAACGACATCGTCGTCGCCTCCATGGATACGGCCAAGCGCGATCCCCACAAGGAGCGCCTGATCTCCGGCGAATACGACATGCTCATTATCGATGAAGCCCATAAGCTGAAGAACAAGAAGACGACCAACTACCAATTCGTTCAGGAGCTCCGCAAAAAATACTGCCTGCTGCTCACCGCCACCCCGGTGCAGAACGACCTCGGCGAGCTGTTCAATCTCATTACGCTGCTGAAGCCGGGCCAGCTCGGGAATCAGGGTGATTTTGCGGCGAATTTCGTCGTCGACAAGCGCGTGGCCAAGAACGAAGACCAGCTCCGGGACGAGCTGTCCAAGGTGATGATCCGCAACCGCAGGGGCGAAGGACCGGTGGCTTTTACGAAGCGGAAGGTCAGCAATGTACCCCTTACACTTTCACCCGAAGAACAAACATTATATGACGGGGTCACATCCTTTGTCAAAGATCAGTATCAGGAGTCGGGCGGGAATTTAAGCAGCATGCTGTCGCTCGTCACCTTGCAGCGGGAGGTATGCAGCAGCCGTGACGCGGTGTTCGTGACGCTGGTTAATCTGACGAAAAAGCTCCCCGAGGACTCGCCCCGCCGGGAACGGATGATCGAGCTCCTCCAGCAGATCCGGACGGTAAAAGCGAACACGAAGGCGGAGAAAACCATTTCCCTCATTAAAGAAATGAACGAAAAAGTAATCGTATTCACCGAATACCGGGCGACCCAGGAGTACCTGCTTCAGTATTTCCGCAATCACGGCATCCTTTCCGTCCCTTATTCCGGCGGCATGAACCGAGGCAAAAAAGACTGGATGATGGACCTGTTCCGCGGACGCGCCCAGGTGATGATTGCTACCGAAGCCGGGGGCGAGGGCATCAATCTGCAGTTCTGCCACCATATGATCAATTTCGATCTTCCCTGGAACCCGATGCGGGTCGAGCAGCGGATCGGCCGGGTACACCGGCTGGGCCAGCAAAACGACGTTATCATCCACAACCTCTCCACCACCGGGACGATCGAGGAGCATATCCTGCATCTGCTGCATGAAAAAATCAATCTGTTCGAGACGGTGATCGGAGGGCTGGACACGATTTTGGAACGGTTCGAGAAAAAAGAGTCGCTGGAAAAAAGCCTCTACAAAATTATGCTGGAGGCCGAAAGCGACGAAGAAATCCGCAGCAAAGTAGGGCAGCTCGGCCAGACGCTGGCCGAGCTGAAGGATGGAATCCTCAGTGAAAGCGAGGCCGCGCCATGACCATGACCGCCCAGCAGGTGCAGAAGCATGTTATGGACTATCTGGAAGCGACGGAATGTCAGATCATTGAAAAATCGCCGGTTCATGTCACCGTAAAGCTCTCCCCCCGCGCCGATCAAATGTTAACCGACCGGCCTTACTACTGGGGGTTCGTCGAGCGCACCGGCGCGGAGCCGCAAACACTGTCCTTTACCTTCGTCTTTGACCCGGAGAAGTATGATGCGGCGGCGAGTATACCCGCGCCAAGGAGCGGCACCGGGCCGGGAAGCGGGGGGCTTGCTAGTCAGACGCCTTGGGGAAGCGGAGCGGCGGCAGGCCAGGGGGGGAACGCAACAAGAGGCCCTGGCGCTGGCCCGTCCGGGGGAAATCCTGGGCCGGGTGCCGGAAGCAATCCGGGGGCAAACCCCGCCGCTGGCGCACCAATCGGCGCCGCCGGGAACTCGGCTGCTAACAACGGGCCGAACGATGGCCTCCTTGCCCGTTATTTCGGGGTAACACCGGTGCTGCCGCGTCTAGGCCCCGGGCTAATCCGCCGCGAGGATATCACGTTTGGCAGTAGGCGGCTGCGCCAGATTTGGTCCGCGGCGCAGACCGAGGGGAAATGTCTGCATCTGTTTGAAGCCCCGGGAAATCTCCAGCGGATGACCCTTTTCTCCGCCGCCTACGAGCCATGGCTCGCCGTCTGCTTCAAGGTGGAGCTCAGCTGCGATTTGAAACGGGAAGAGCTACATTTCATCGGCGTATCGCTGCTTACCGGAGAAGTCAGGGAGAACTTCGGCTCTATTCTGGACCCGCTTGAGCTGACTCCGCGCCTGCCGGAGAATGTCCACGTCCAGCCTTATGAAATCTCCCTGTCTTCGGGAGCCGGCTTGCTCGAACGCCATATCCTCTCAAAGCTTTCCGGTCAGGATTACAGCTGGGCCGAGGCAGCGCGGCGGCGTCTGCAAGGAGAGCTTGAAATTATTGACGCTTACTATATCGAGCTTCTGAAGGAACAAGGTGAAGAAAAGCGGCTTGCTACCGAAGAACAGCATGCCAGCCGCCGAAAAGAAACCATTTGGCAGTATGAACCGAACATTTCCGTATCGCCGGTCGTCTACGGCCTGTTTCATCTCCGTAAGCAATAGAAAGCGACCCGGCTCGCTAAAAGCGGCCAAAAAAAATGGAATCCACCTTGAATGAGCCCGACAGCTTGCAA
Organism: Paenibacillus durus ATCC 35681; assembly: GCF_000993825.1. NCBI lineage: Bacteria > Bacillati > Bacillota > Bacilli > Caryophanales > Paenibacillaceae > Paenibacillus > Paenibacillus durus. The sequence goes on along the minus strand of NZ_CP011114.1, from coordinate 1,544,260 downwards.
CAACCTTTTCAGCGCTTGTCCACTACAATGTAGGGTAGTAGAAACCAAGAAGAAACGGCTACGTCGTCCCGCCCGCGGCTCCGGCAGCCCATAGAAGGACAGGTGAACAAACGCAAATGAACCCGAGCAGCAGAAGAAAGCGTGCCATCCCCGCAATGCGTGTCTGCTTTCTCTTGATTCTTATATTGATCTTGACAGCGGCCGTTTCCAGATTTGCCTTCGGCCCTCCCGCTGCGGATGCTCCTGCCGCCAATTCCTTGAGACTGACGGAGATTGCGGCTGCGGAAGCTGCCGGATCGTCCGATTCAGCCCTATCGCCGCTGCCCAAACGGCAGGATCTCGCCGTCCCGGACTCCCTGAAAGCTTTTGTTCGTGAGGCGATCGACAAGCTTGCGGATGAAGCCCCCTTTAAGGAATGGAAAACGGCGAAACGATCGATTCATCCGCTGGGACCCGGTACCCACGGTTGGCTTGTCAACCTCATTAGCGGCGATAAGCGGATCGGATATATGATTATTACCGCCTCGGATAACGGCGGATACACATTAAGCGAATATGGGGCGGATACCGAAGGACTTCCCTACTCCGTCACCGAGCTGCGCCTGTTCTTGGCGCAGAAGGGCCTTATCCATTCTTTATTTGAAATCATTGAACCAGTTCCGCTGTATGCGCCGCTTCTGCCCTACTGGAAAGTTACGGTAAACGGGCAAGTATTATATGTGAACGCCATCGTCCCGGAGATCCTTCCTTGGGACGACAGCAAAGCTGAAGCGGTCGCCAGAAGCGCTCAAGCAGCCGGGCGATACGGCTTGACGGCATCCGGCTCATTATCCGAAATTACAGCCGCTCCGATGTTCCTAACCGGACACCCCGGAAATCCCTACGATAATCTGCTGTGGCTGACGTCTCCAAAGCTTGCTCCGCTGGCAGCAGGCGAATTCGTACAGCTGCTCGAGCAGCAGCCGGGTCTTGTCTTCCGGTCCAATACCGGAGCGAACGACATTTTGGGCGCCCCGCTCATGATTACGGGTTATCAGCTGTGGACAAGATCCGCAGCAGACGGAGGCGGGACGGTCCCTTATGCCGCTTCAGGCATTGGCGGGCGGCGTTTTGTTCCGCTGGGCGCCCTTCAGGCAAGCGGCACATTCCAGGCCTATGTCTCCGGTGACGGAGAAGCGGCACACTAGATGCGATAGTCCAACTGTATAGAAGAAAGCAATATAGCCCCATACTCCGCTTTTGCCGGAAAATGGGGCTGTTGTATAACATGTCACTCTCTCTACCCTTTGTCCCTAACCTTCCGGCTGCTTCGCCACATTGACAAGCCGAGCGGCAGCATTCCGAACCATTTCTGGCTCCACGGCTGTCTGCCGGCCCGGTGCCGGCTGCGGCTGTCGCGAGGACTTTCCATATAGACGACCACTTTTTCAGTAATGTATTTGACCAGATCTTCACCGTCCGAGGCCACTGCACTCACCTCCTCTATATTTCTTCCTTAATGGTTAGTTTGCACGGTTTATCCTCGCCCTAAACAGGCCTCAGCCGCATAATTCTGCCTTTTGAAGCACAATCTAACCAAAAAAGAACAGACTCTGAAGCAGATCGACTGCTTCCGGATTCAAGATTACACAGGGAGGTTTAACTCTTGATTCTGACTAACCAATGGAGAGCTCCGGCAAGGAGGCTGTTTATCCTGCTGATTATGGGAACGCTGCTGACGGGTAATGCCCATCCATCTTTCGCCTCACCGGACGGGCGGTCTGAACAACATCAAACACTGATTGGGCACGGTCACCGCATCATACTGATTGACGCCGGTCACGGGGGCATTGACGGCGGTACCTCGCACGCAGACATCCTGGAAAAGGATCTGACACTCGCCATTTCCCGTAAGCTATTCTTGATGCTGAGAGCGGACGGATTTGACGCCGTCCTGAACCGTTTGGGCGACTATGCCCCCAGCGATGAGAATAAGTGGCTTCGCAGCCGCTCCCGCCATATGCGCGATTTGGCCCAGCGCAAGGAGCTTGCCGAGACACTGCCCGCCGCTGTCGTCGTCAGTATTCATATCAACTGGGCACGCTCTCAGTCCAAGCACGGACCGATCGTGCTGTACCGTCAGGAAGGCCGCAGCTTCATGCTAGCCAATGCGATTCAGGATCAGTTGAATGCACTTTATGGAGTAGAATTAAATACCCAACCCGGGAAGCCGTTCTATCTGTTGAAAAAAATAACCGCCCCCACGGTTATCGTAGAGGCTGGATTTATTAGCAGCCCGATCGACCGGGCCTTGCTAACGACTTCCAAAGGCCAGGAGAAAATCGCTGAAGCGATATCGAGCGGCATTGCCGCCTATCTTATGGAAACGTAAGCGGGGAACTCCACTTCCACTCGTCCTTGACCAGATCGGAAATTCCGACGAATTGTACACGATTCTTTAAATCATCAATGCCGCCGCGGATTCCTGCGGCGGTCTCTTTGCCCTTAATTCCGACATGACCGATTGTTACGCAGTATTTATGGTCCAGCGCCCGCTTCCCCGCCCGTTGCAATTGACGGGTTACGTGACTGGCTGTATGGGTGTCATCCAGAAAGACATGATTCTCCACTCGCGGCAGGCCCATCTGCTCAGCCACCTGGCCGACTACCGAGCGGTAATTGGTATGGCTGTCCACAAAGAATAGCCCTCTTTCCTTACAGACGGACAGTACGGCGCGCATGACCCGCTCGTCTCCCGTAACTTTGGAGCCCATATGATTATTGATCCCGACCGCGTAAGGCACATTGTCCACCGCCGCCTCGACTCGCTTACGGATTTCCTGATCGCTTAAACTGGACAGTACGGCTCCCGGACCAAGCCACTCCGGCTTGCCTTTACGGGGCTCCATCGGCAAATGCACCAGAACGTCAAAGCCCCGTTCATGAGCCCGCCACGCATCCTCCTGCGAGGTGGACAGAAACGGCATCACCGCGACAGTAAGCTTGATCGGCAGAGCGAACATTTCGTCCGTGCCCCGCATACCGTTTCCGAAGTCATCGATGATAATGGCTACACGCGGATGGACGGTGGAGTGTCCCCTCGCGGAGGGCTCTTGAGTATTCGTTGTTAACTGACCGGGCTGGGTCCGCCCGGTATGAAATGCCGCATCTCCGTGGCCTCCGCCGATAACAAGGCCTATCGCCATAACCAGCAGGGCGGCGGCTTTCGTATAGGCCGAATATGGATGGCGTAAACGATTCTTGTTCATGACTTCATCTCCCTTGACAACATAGATATTGGTTTCATTGTTTGATGGCAGAGGGAAATTTATGTGGGGAAGGCGGAGTCAACAATTGACAGCTTATGCTATGACGGGGGAAAGAAAGGGTTGATCCGTTATGGCTGCTGCCTGCGGGGTTACCGTAGCGAATTGGCGGGATGACCCGTATTTACGATTAGGTCTTTGTAGACTTGAATTTTCTCCTCCAGCTTATTCAGGTTAGTCTCCCACTTCTCTTTTTCCTCCAGCACGCCAAGACGGTGGCTTTCCAGCAGGTGAAGCCGCTGGAGCAGAGTCGCATCGCCCTCGTACCGCAGAGCCGCGTATGCCTTAATTTGCTTAATGGGCATACCGGTTTGTTTCAGCCTTTTGATGAATTGTATCCAGCTCACATCCTTCTCGGTATAACGGCGCCGGCCTGCCGCGTCACGCTCCACCCGGATTAACCGCTCCCTTCTCATAGTAACGCAAGGTGTCGATGCTTAAAGCCGTCATATCCGCAAATTCGCCAATGGAATAATGCATGCAATCCCTCCTTAAAAACCTCTTGACCTGGAGTTAGCTCCAGCTAATATGCTCTAACTATATTTTATGGAGGAGGAAAATACAATGGAACAAGACCGTTATGAGCTCGGCTTGCAAAAGCTTGCGGAAGTGGATGGAAGAGGCGGAGAGGAAGTTATTGCCGGTTTGCGGCACATCGCTCCGGACCTGGGTACCTACATTATTGAATTTGCCTTTGGCGATATTTATTGCCGGGAAGGACTAACCCTTCCAGAACGGGAGCTTATCACGCTGAGCAGCCTGCTGACGGCCGGAGGATGCGAGCCGCAGCTGGAGGTGCATATCCACGGCGCATTGAATGTGGGCATCCCTCCCCGGAAGGTCATTGAAACCTTCATCCAATGCATCCCCTACACCGGATTTCCCAAGGTGCTGAACGCGGTTGGCGTGGCCAAGAAAGTATTTGCCGACAGGGACATCAACTTGGAGAATTCTCAAGAGTGAGAGACTCTGCTTTTAGCGGAAAAATCAGGTCTACATCTTGAAATATCTAGATAAGTAGATATAATAAGCAGTATGGATACTAAATTAATTTTTAAGGCGCTTTCCAACGAGACCCGCGTGCAAATTTTAGATTGGCTGAAGAGTCCGGATGTACATTTTGGTCCTCAAATCTACCTGCCATCGGATGCCGACTTCAAAGGAGGGATATGTGTAGGAAGCATTCAAGAGAAGACAGGACTTGCGCAATCCGTGATCTCCAGCTATTTAACGCTAATGAAAAATGCAGGGCTTTTGGAATCTAGACGTTTTGGTCAGTGGACTTACTACCGCAGGAATGAAGAAAACATCGGTAAATTTACCGACTATATTAAAAACCATTTATAGGCAGCCCCGTTGTAAATTTAGGGTTGTCTGCTTATTGGTAATATATCTATATTTATAGATATGCATATATAAAGATTAAAGGCGGGATGGTATGAAGAAACGCAGCTATTCGTTATTACAGTTGGGGTATTTGGCATCATTTATACGGAGCTTGGAATCGTCGGAGCTTTACCAATGGTCATGAATAAGTACCATGTATCTGCTGTATCTGCCGGAATGCTTGTAAGTTCATTTGCGTTCATTATTGCTATTTTTGGTCCTTGGATGACATTACTGCTATCCAGACTGAATCAAAAAAGAGTGTTGATAGGGATCATGGCATTATTTGCGGGTTCTAATTTTGTCTCCTCTTTTGCGCCCAGCTTTGAGATTCTTTTGTTGCTCCGTATACTCCCCGCTTTCTTCCACCCGGTTTATTTTTCGATTGCTTTTGCAATGGCCGGGGCATTATCTCAAAATGAAGAAGCAGCTAAAGCAAGTGCAAAAGTATTTCTAGGAGTCAGCATAGGCATGGTCCTGGGAATTCCGCTTTACTCTTATATCGCAAATCAATTCTCATTAAGTACTTCTTTTTTATTCTCCGCTATTGTAAACGGGATCGCTTGTATAGGGATTGGCATCATGGTTCCCTCTCCATCTGCAAAAATTAACCATCCTTCTTTCAGTAACCAGCTCGGCATATTGCGAAAACCCTCGCTATTGCTGAATATGGCTGCAAACTGCTTTATCTTCTCCTCCATGTTTTCTGTATACAGTTATTTCTCCGAGTATTTGACGCAAAGATTCGATATGAACGGGGCATTTATCAGCCTGATGCTTGTAGTTTTTGGAATCAGCGGTGTTCTGGGCAATTGGTATGCGGGAAAGCTGCTCGCTTTTCAAATGGTAAAAACGGTGTTGTTTTATCCTGTAGCGTTAGGCTTTTGCTACCTGTTTCTTTATTTTGTATCAAGCTCCGTTATTCTCGTCATTGCCGCTATTCTTCTCTGGGGAGCCGTTCACACCAGCGGGCTGATAGTCAGTCAAATCTGGCTGACATCCGAAGCGCAAGAGGCTCCCGAATTTGCAAACAGTTTATATGTCTCTTTTTCAAACTTGGGAGTTACGCTAGGAACAGTGGTGGGAGGCTGGTTTATTTCCGGTTTGGGTATAAACGAAATCATTGGGAGCGGTTTGCTTTTTGCTGCTTTGGCACTTGTGTGCATCTCTGTTAAGATTGTATGGTTCCGGGAACGCAATAATCTCTGAAACTATTGGTGATCACTATTACTTGGTACATATCCGATTTTGCATATTGTTTTGATTTGGATACCGGTCCATAATATTCTTTATCCCTGACATTTGGAAGGAGGACAATCTTTGAGTAACTGTGAAGTAAATCAAATGGGTGCAGCAGGTCTGCAAGCACGGGTTGATGAAGTTATTGACCGCACACTTTCCGAAAAACGGTTGGTTGGGACGGTAGTGAAAATAGCTTTAGACGGTAAGCTTAGTTATAGCCGCGCCGCCGGATTGGCAGACCGTGAGAAGAACCTGCCCATCCGTGAGGATGCATTGTTCCGGCTTGCCTCGGTAACCAAGCTTGTCGTCTCGGTCGCTGCAATGGTACTCGTCTCCAAGGGGAGACTTGACCTTGATATGCCTATTGACACATGGCTTCCCTACTTCAAACCAACGTTGCCAGATGGCTCTCCGGCTATAATCACGCTGCGCCAGCTGATGAGCCATACGGCCGGTCTTAGCTACGGCTTTCTGGAACCGGAGGACGGTCCTTACCACCAGGCTGGCGTCTCCGACGGAATGGATCGTACCAACCTTTCACTTGAAGAAAATTTACGGCGGCTGGCTTCTGTACCGTTACTCTTCACGCCCGGTACCGCCTGGAACTATTCGCTCGCTGCGGATGTACTCGGTGCGATTGTAGCAAATGTATACGGTTCACCCCTCCCCGAAGCAGTCAGATCACTGGTGACGGAACCGATCGGCTTGACGGACACGGCGTTCCATGTCGTTGACCCGGAACGGCTTGCTGCCAATTATGCGGATGATACACCCGAACCTCGGCGTATGCGCGAGCCTGATATTGTCGGTAAATCTGAAGGGCTATCCGGCACTCTGCTCGATCCGGGACGGGCCTTCGACCCCCTTGCCTTTCCATCGGGCGGCGCGGGAATGATCGGCACTGCGGGCGACATCCTGCATCTTCTGGAAACGCTGCGAACCGGCGGTAACCCGCTGTTAACGCCTGCATTCATTGCGGAGATGGGACGCAGCCAGACTTCCGGATTGACGCTCCCTGACTCGCCGGGCTTCGGATTCGGCCTCGGGTTCTCCGTGCTGACAGATACGGCTGCCGCCGCGACGCCGCAATCTCCGGGAACGTGGCGCTGGGGCGGAGTATATGGCCATTCCTGGTTCGTAGACCCTATCCGGAAGCTTAGCGTTGCAGCGTTTACGAATACCACGCTGGAAGGGATGTCCGGCCAGTTTACTCTAGATCTCCGCGATGCCATTTATGAAGGAATACAATAATTAATGAAATTATACACGGCAGCCGATATTCGACTATGATGAGTGCAAAAGGCCCCCTTCACCAGGAGGCTTTTTCGTATTTTCTCTAAGAGTAACATTTTCCGGAATAGGCGAATATCATGACGTTGTAAAGGAGGGAAAGCAAATGATGAATCCAAATCCAACATATCCTAATCAAGGCAAGGCGGCTTACCCAATGGGAGGAATGGGAGGCGATGTAAAATCACTATGTCAAAAGTACATGAATTACCATGTTATTGCACAGTCGAGGGACGGGTCACAGTTTGATGGAATTATCGATGGTATGGACGACGATGGCATCACGATGATGGTTCCTGAAGAGATCGATGCCGCAGAACGGGAAAATGACAATACTTACAGAGCAATTGGCTTTGGTCCAAGGAGATTTCGCAGATTCCGCCGACTCCGTTTCCCATTTTTCTTCTTTGCATTTCCATTTTTCACACCTTATCCGTACTACTATCCACCTTATCCTTACTATCCTGGCTATGGGTACGGCGGGGGATATTAATAAGCAGTTTTAAAAAAAATAATCGGGCACTCCCCATCTGCAGAGATGTTGGAAGTGTCCGATTTTGTAATTCCCTTGAGCAAAGCAAGAGGTTTAATCGCGCTATCCCTGCTGTACTGGGGAGTGAACTGCATGCTCAAGCCTCTTCAGGGCTTCTTCCACAGTCGAACGCTGGCAGCCGATATTGATTCGAACAAAACGGTCTCCTTCTTTGCCAAAAGTATGTCCTTGATTGAACCAGAGCTTCGCCTCGTGCAGTAAAAATTGTTCCAATTCCTGATTACCGAGACCGAGCGAACGGCAGTCCAACCAGAGGAAATAGGTTCCTTCCGGATTGTACACCTTCAGCTGCGGCAGTCTAGTTTCAATAAATTCCACCGCATACCGCCGGTTTCCATCTATGTAGGACATCAGCTGATCCAGCCATTCCTCCCCATGCCTGTATGCCGCTTCACAGGCCGCTGCGCCGAATATGTTATGGCTCTTTTGCGCCACTTGCTCATTGGCTGCATCATAACGGCGTCTCAGTTCATCATTTGGAATGATGATATTGGATGTAGAGAGACCCGCCAAATTGAACGTTTTACTCGGAGCCGTGCATACGACCGTATTCTGTGCAAATGCCTCCGAGATGGATGCAAATGGAATATGACGGTGCGGCTTGAACAGAAGATCGGAATGAATTTCGTCAGATATGACGATAACGCCATGCTTCAAGCACAGCTCGCCCATGGCTCGAAGCTCTTCCTCCGTGAACACCCTTCCCACAGGGTTGTGCGGATTACATAAAATAAACAGCTTGACCCTGCCGCTGCCGATCTTGTCTGCAAAGTCAGCGAGATCGGGAACGTAGCGGCCCCCCTCCAGCTTCAGCGGATTGAGGATGGTCTTGCAATCATTCATGCTGATGGCGCGATAGAAAGGGGGGTAAACCGGAGGCTGAATGAGAATGCCGTCCCCCGGTTTGGTGTAGGCGCGTACCGCCGTGAACAAAGCATTGACCACGCCCGGGCTGTGGGTAATCCAATTCTTCTCCACCTTCCATCCGTGCCTCTTCAAATTCCAATCGATAATCGCATCATAGTAGCCATTGGAGCGTGCCGTGTACCCGTATATGCCATGCTGCGCTCTAGCCAGGATCGCAGCCTTAACCTCGGGAACGGTCTCGAAATCCATATCGGCCACCCACATGGGCAGAGCATCCTCCACGCCTACGGATTCCTGGACATAGTTCCACTTGGCCGACAAGGTATTGTTCCTGTCAACCGGCTTGTCAAAGTCAAAGCGCGGCCGGGTCATACGGCCTGAACCTGCCTTGAAGCGTTCTGCTCCTGCTCTGCGATGCGTTGTCCGGTTAGGTCGGTATTCAGGATAGCCTGCTCCAGAAGCTCCGCATTGACCTTGAAGGGAAGCGCGGCCGCCGCTTCTTCGTCAAGGGAAACGCCGTTGGCTATCAGCGCCGCTTTTTCCCGGAAGCTGTCCTTAAATCCAAGCTCACGTAAGGTCAGCGGCTGCCTTAGAGCATGCAGCAGACGGGCGACATTATCGATCTTAGTCTGGCTGTAGCCTTCCAGATACAGCTGGACCACCAGACCGAACGCTACCTTCTCGCCATGCAGCCGGATATGCGTCTCATGCTGCTTGGTCAGGCTGTTGTTAATGGCGTGCGCAATATAAGCCTGCGGTCTGCCGCTGCTCAAGCTGCCAGCCTGACCTGCCAGAAAAATGATCGTATTGGTTACCTCGGATATGGCATCCGTAACCTCCCCGCGGCCTGATGCCAGATAGGCGTCGATGGAGAGCTCCTCCAGAATGTCAAGCGCCAGCTTGGAGGTCGCGAGTCCCGCTCTGGCGTGAATGCTGCTTGGTCCGCTTCCCACATTGGGCGCCGCTTCATACCATTTGACGAGCGTGTCGGCAATCCCGGCCGCTATATAGCGGGGCGGCGCAGCCGCCAATATTGCCGTGTCGGACAATACTACCTTCGGCGATCTCTCCAGTATGATTCCCCCGGTCTGAGTACCTTGACGGGTATAACTGACGGACAGGGCGGACCATGCAGCGCAGGTTGCCGCGATGGTAGGCACCGTCACAACCGGAAGGCTCAGCTTATCGCCCACCGCCTTGATGGTATCCAGGATTTTGCCGCCGCCAATCCCAATGAGCACATCGGATGCCGAAGCTTGCACCGCCGCTGCGAGAATATCGATATCTTCCAGGGTGCAGTAGCCTTCATATACTTGAATCTCGTATACAATGCCGCTTTCGTCTAGACTTTTCAGTAACGCCTCACCGGCGACGGACAATGCCGTCTTTCCCGCCAGTATCCATGCCCGCTTGCCGATGGGGGCAATAATCTCTCCTCCTTTTGTGAGAATTCCCGGTTCGTTCCAGTACTTCTCCGGAGCCTTTGCCAAGATCATATTTATTCTCCCTTCAATAATAAGTTAAGCCCTTAACGCGTTAGTTCTTTGAACTTCCGGCCGCCTCCGGCGCTTTCAACACCTTGCGCAGCGCCTCTATAAATATGCGGTTTTCTTCCATCGTTCCAATGCTGACTCTAAGCCACTTCCGCATGCCGTAAGCCGAGCCGGGACGAATGATCACGCCTTCCTTTAGAAGCTGCTGATACAGGGTATCGCTGTCCTGCCCGGTATGCACCATAATGAAGCTGGCTTCCGTTGGAATGTAATCTAGTCCGAGCTCTCCAAAAGCTTTGTAGAAATATTCCTTCCCCAGCCGGTTGTTCTCGTAGACTCTCTCCCGAAATCCGGCGTCCTTTAATCCGGCCAAAGCAGAAGCTTGGGCAACTGCGTTCACATTGAAAATCTGGCGGCATCTGTTCATATATCCGGCCGTCTCCTCGCTTGCGGCGGCGTACCCGATGCGCAGAGAGGCCAGCCCGTAAATCTTGGAAAAGGTACGGAGAACGATCAGATTCGGGTATTGCCCGATCCAATTGAGCGTATCCGGGTAGCCCTGCCCGCCGGTTACAAAATCACAGTAAGCCTCGTCCATGGCGACCACAATGGAAGACGGAATATCCTGGAGGAATCGGCTAAGCTGTTCACTTGTAAAGATCGTGCCGGTGGGGTTGTTGGGATTGCACAGCCAGATAACCTTGGTTTTATCTGTAATTTCTCTCTTAATGGCGTCCAGATCGACACGGTGCGCTGTTAGCGGCACCTGTATGATTCTGCCTTCCTGCAGCTTGGTGACTGTACCGTACCAAGAGAAGGACGGAGTCGGCATAATCGCCTCATCGCCCGGACCGATGAACGTTTCCGCAACAAAGGCAATCAGCTCAAAGGAGCCTGCGCCGATAACGAACTGCTGCGGCCCGAGCCCGGTAAGCCGGGACAGTTCAGCCTTAAGCTCCGAGCTGCCGCCGTCCGGATAGCGGGAGGGGGCTTGCAGTACAGCCGCCACCGCTTCCGTGACATGGGGAGAACAGCCCAGAGGATTCTCATTGGAAGCCAGCTTGATCACCTGTCGAAGCCCAAGCTCTTTGACTACCTCCTCCAGCCGCTTGCCTGGAATATACGGATCAATGCCGTGAAGACCTTTCTTATAGGGTAACGCTGAAGACATCAGCTTCAACCTCCTAAATTTAAAAATAAAGGAGACCCGATTAATATTGACATTAACACGGGCCTCCGGTTTTCCAGTTGGCAGCGATAGGAATATGTAATTACTATTTCACCAATATGTTTAGTATGTTTTATACCTAAAAACAATATATCACCGCGTGTTGATCATTTCAAGAGTCTGTCCATCCATAATTTAGTCGAAATATTGAAAAAGACTGCAGCAAATGAATAATTCACATTTACTGCAGTCCGTTAATCATTCTATTAAGTCTACCGGGGATTATATAGCCAAAGCTGTCTTATAGGCAAGGTTAATACCTTCCAAAGCTTTCCCGACAACAGAAGCATCGCCAATTACATTCACGTTGTACTTTTCTCCAAGTTCTGAAGCCAATGCGTTATTCGATCTTGATCCGATTGCCAACACGACCAGAGAAGCAGGCAGCGCTTGTTGTCCTTTTTCCGTATCAATGATAACATGCGTATCCGTAATTTCCAGAACCTTCGAATTGACGTGTACGGCCACTTCATTATGCTTCAAGGATTTTATCAAGAACTCTTTGGATGCCGGCTCCATGTCGGCCGCAATTTCCGGACGCATCTCAACGATGGAGGTCTTCCGATTGTGAACCGCAGTATGTTCTGCCGTTTCCGCTCCTACCAGTCCGCCGCCGATAACGACCACTTGATCTGGCAGATCCACTTTTCCAAGCAGCACATCATTGGCCGTGTATACATGAGATTTGTCTGCGCCTGGAATTCCAGGAATGATTGGAGTGGCTCCCGAAGCGAGGATGATTTCATCCGGGTTCACTTGCTCTACGAATGCTTTCGTTACTTCTGTATTTAACACGACTTTGACCCCTGAACGGTCAAGCTCGCCCTTTTGCCATACCGTAAAGGTGTTCAGCAGCTCTTTGCCTGGAGGGATTGCAGCCAGAAGCCACTGTCCTCCAAGCTTGTCGCTCTTATCGTACAAAGTCACATCATGACCGCGTTTTGCTGCGATAATGGCCGCTTCCATACCAACGGGTCCGCCGCCGATGACCATCACTTTCTTTTTCACTTCAGCTTCCTTAACCTCATATTCGCCTTCTTTGCCCGTGAGCGGGTTAACCAGGCAGGACACCGGGTTTTGCTGAGCGATTCTCCACTGACAGCCCTGTCTGCAGCCGATACAGAAAATGATTTCATCCAGCCTTCCTTCCTTCACCTTGTTCGGGAATTGAGGATCTGCGGTGGAAGCCCGGCCCATAGCCACAAAATCAGCCTTGCCTTCTTTTAGAATCGACTCCGCTACATGCGGATAAATGATCTTATTGACGGCAAAAACTGGAATATTGACCACTTTTCTAATTTCTTTGGCATAGTCGGAGAACACGGCCGTTCTGATCGCTGTCGGCGCGGAGACGATCGCTCCAGTCTTGTAGACGCCGGCAGAAGCATGAATGGCAGCAATGCCGCTTTGCTCCAACACCTGACTGATGACTTTCGTATCTTCAATGGTCAGTCCGCCTTCCACCATCTCGTCGGCGGAAATCCGGTAAATCATCGGGAACTCGTCGCCGACCAACTCCTTGGCTCTGGCTATAATTTCAAGCGGGAACCGCAGCCGGTTCATCAGGTTTCCGCCATAGGCGTCGGTTCGCTTGTTGGAGAAAGGAGAGACGAACTGATTGATTAAATATCCATGCGCGCCGTGAAGCTCAATCGCATCATAGCCCGCTTCTTTACATCTTCTGATGGCCTGAGCAAATTTCTCGACCATCTCCTTTACTTCTTCCGTAGTCATTTCAACAGGAGTTTCAGACTGCGTCGGATCTTGAATCGCCGAAGGGGCAATCGGCCGCATGCCCATGACTGCACTGCTGGCTTCTCTGCCCGCATGATAGATTTGGACCGCTATTTTAGCTCCCGCCTTATGAACCCGTTCAACCAATTCCTTATGCTCTTCCATAATTTCATCCGACCATATCCCGGGTAAATTCTTAAAACCGGCCCCGCGGGGTTCGACCGCGTTGTCTTCGGCGATGATCAGGCCCCAGCCGCCTTTGGCTTTTTCCTCATAGTATCTAATATACCGCTCAGTCAGCCTGCCGTCTTCGGCGGCATATTCGGTCAGCATCGGGGGGACGACCAGCCGGTTCTTAATTTCCAGATTGCCTATTTTGCCCGGTTCAAAAATCTTTGTGAACATGATGAGCTCTCTCCTTATTTTTTAATTGTGAAAATTTGCACTTATTAAATTTTAAAATAACAACTAATCAAGCAGATTAGTTGTTATTACTCAAAACGATCTTTCCCCGCACCCTGCCTGTTTGGCTTAAACGGTGAGCTTTTCTGGCTCCGTCAATGGTTAGCGGAAGAACTTCGGCTACAACCGGCTTTATTTTTTGCGCTTCAACAAGCTCGCGGATATGGTTCATATTTCTTCCGTCCGGACGAGTAAATACGAACTTAACCGTCAACTGGCGCTCTTCTTCCACTGCATCTATATAATCGGGACGAACGGCATCCCGCCCGCTAATGATTGTAGCCACCACTGCATTTTTCTTCATAAATTTCAGAGCATCCCCATAAGAAGAGCCTCCGAGCGTATCCAGCATAAAATCAAACTCTGTTGTTGTATTCAAGCCTTGGTCATAAGCGAGAACTTCATCCGCCCCCAAATCACGTACGAATTCCATGTTCTTGCAGCTTGTTGTCGCCGCCACATAGGCGCCGAGTGCTTTGGCGACTTGAATGGCCATCGAACCGATCCCGCCGCTTCCCGCTAAAATGAGCACTTTATCCCCCGGCTGAACATTCCCTGCTTCTACAAGAGCCTGCCATACCGTGAGCCCTACCAAGGGGAGCGAAGCCGCTTCAGCATAGGTTAGTCCTTGAGGCATCGGTGCGACCAGGCTTGCAGGGATCACGATTTCATCTGCGTAGGTTCCCTGTTTTTCCATTTCCGGTCTAAAAAAGACATCGTCTCCCACTTTAAAATCCTTCACATTGGAGCCGACAGCCGCCACCTTACCTGACGCATCCCAGCCTAAAATAAGCGGAAGCTGGTACGGAAAGTCTTCTCTCAGAAGCCCTTCCCGCACTTTCCAGTCAACGGGGTTTACCCCGCTTGCCTTTATAGCGATCAACAGGTCATCCGGCCCTAACGGTTCTGTAGGTACAACTACTGTCTTTAGCTGCTGTTCATCGCCGTATTGCTCAATACCAATTCCGATCATTACACAGTCTCCTTTTACTATTGCCGGTATACTTCTTCTTAAAAATCAAAATTGTCCGGATCCGGGCCAACCCGATGATTTTGATTCAGACTGTCAATTTGCTCCATATCCTCTTTTGTTAATTCAAAATCAAATACGCTGGCATTTTCAACGATCCGATGTTCTTTCGTAGATTTAGGAATCGTGATAACGCCGTTCTGAAGGTCCCAGCGCAGAATGACTTGGGCAATGGATTTATTGTATTTATCCGCAATGGCTTTGAGCTCCGGATTATCCAGGAGTTGACCCTGCATGAGCGGCGACCAAGCTTCAAATTGAATGCCTTGCTGCTTGCAATATTGCTGTAATTCCTTTTGGGTTAACCGAGGATGGTACTCCACTTGATTCACCATGGGTTTAATTTCCGCGTCAACCATTAGCTCTTCAAGATGATGAATTTGGAAGTTGCTTACGCCAATCGCTTTTACACGGCCTTCTTTATAAATGGTTTCCAGCGCTCTCCAGGCATCTTTAAACTTTCCTTCTTTCGGCCAGTGAATCAGGTATAAATCCAGGTATTCCAGATTCAGCTTTTTGAGACTCGTCTCATAGGCTGCCAGCGTTGACTCATATCCCAAATCGTCATTCCATACTTTGGAAGTCACAAACAGTTCTTCTCTGCTAATCCCGGCTTCTTTAAGCCCTTGCTGAATTCCCCGTCCGACGCCTTCTTCATTTCCATAGATAGCTGCCGTATCAATGCTGCGGTATCCATGTTTGATCGCTGTCTTCACCGCATCCTCAAGTTCGGGACCTTCCTCCACTTTAAATACACCCAATCCAAACCACGGCATCCTCACACCATTATACAGAGCAGTTGTATCTTGCAAATTTTTTACCACTGAATCTTTCCTCCCATTCTCATTTATTCGAGTTAATTTCTTGAGGCGGCGCCTCATTTACGGGGGAACTCGGGTTCATCTCGATTGTCGCCCCGCTGCAGGCTCATTATAAATCCAACAGAACGTTATAGTAAGTACGTACTTTTTAGTACCGCAGGTACTTAAAAGTACCTATAGCGCACAAAGTGGCACCTAACTTCAAGGTTTACTCCAGGTACTTTGCGGGGACCCCGAAAACTAAAAAAAGCGGACTGCATAAAATGCACAGTCCACTTTGACCGATTAATATTGAATTAAGTACGCTACTCTAAAATCTAGTTGGAAGATACAACGATTGGGGGCTCAGGCGTCTGCTCGATATGCTTCTCCCCCCATGCGCACATGGTATCCAAAATTGGTTTTAGAGACCATCCGTATTCGGTTAGCGAGTATACCACTTTCGGCGGGATCTGCTCGTAAATGCTTCGTTTCACAACTCCGTCCTCTTCCAGCTCACGCAATTGTTGGGTAAGCATCTTTTGCGTAATGCCGGGCATTAATCTCTTTAATTCGCTGGTCCGCTTCTCCCCTTTATCTAAATGACACAAGATGACGACTTTCCATTTGCCTCCAATCACATCAAGAGTAGCTTCAACCGGAATATTGAACACTTCAGTTCACCTCCTTGGACAGAGTAGGGTACTTTTTAGTGCCTACATTACTTAAAAGTACGTACTTATCATATTGGTCGTACAGCTATACAATAACGCCATGAGATAAAAATTTCAATGCATGGAACTTCGATTCGATGCAAATAAGTAAAGTGGAGGAAATTCATATGAGCAACATTGCACAATCCGTGTCTCAGACCAAAGAGACGCAAAAATCTGGAAACTGGGCGCTCCTTGCCCTGGCGATCAGCGCTTTCGGTATCGGAACAACCGAGTTTGTTCCCGTAGGTCTGCTTGCAAGCATCGCCGGCGACTTGAATGTCGCTATTACTCTGGCCGGCCTTCTTATTACAGGTTACGCCCTCGGGGTTGCTGTAGGGGCCCCTATCGTTACTGCGCTCACCAATCGCATGAGCCGCAAGTCTTTGCTTATGTGGCTGATGGTGCTCTTCATTATCGGCAATGCGACCGCTGCGATGTCATCATCATTTGGGCTGCTGCTCGTTGCGCGTTTCATAACTGCATTCTCTCACGGCGTATTTTTCTCAATTGCATCGACGATTGCTGTTCAGTTAGTATCTCCTGAAAGAAAAGCCAGTGCCATCGCGCTTGTATTCACCGGCCTTACGATTGCCATTGTTACAGGTGTACCGTTAGGGACATTTATCGGTCAAGCTTTTGACTGGAGAGCAACATTCTGGGCCGTCGCCCTGCTGGGTGTTATTGCGATCATTGCAAGCGCCATACTCATCCCTCGTAATTTGAAGCAAGCTCCGCCCGCTAAATTCTCGGACATGTTCCGGCTGATTACGAACGGCCGCCTGCTTCTGGGCTTCCTGATTACTGCGCTCGGTTATGGAGGAACGTTCGTCGCGTTCACTTTCTTAACCCCGCTCCTGCACGATGTTACCGGATTTAGCCAAGGCGCGATTAACATTATCCTGATCGTCTATGGTATTGCTGTAGCAGTCGGCAACTCTGTTGGCGGTAAATGGGCCAACAAAAATCCGATCCGTGCGCTGCTTTTTATGTTTATTTTGCAGGCCGCTGTTCTTATTCTGTTGACGTTCCTTATTCCCTTTAAAGTCACTGGCTTGATTGGCATCGTCCTGATGGGATTGTTCGCATTCATGAATGTCCCTGGTCTCCAGCTATATGTTGTCCAACTGGCTGAAAAGTATGTTCCTTCGGCGGTAGACGTTGCTTCGGCGCTAAATATTGCAGCTTTCAACATCGGCATTGCGGTTGGCGCTTTTGTCGGCGGGATTGTTGTCGATACTATGGGACTTGTGCATACGCCATGGATCGGGGCTTTGATGGTTATGCTTGCGATTATACTCACTGCGGTTTCCGCCAAGCTTGAGCGGAAATAATTGGGGGTGCACATATGTTTGATCATCATACAAGTTATCAAAGGATATACCGAGAGGGAGAGCTAACGCTTGGTCTCCACATCCCGCTGGAGAATTATCGGATGAAGGCACCGACGATGGCGCATCAGGTGGAGCTTTCGCAAGCTGCTGAAAATTACGGCTTTACCGCACTCTGGCTTCGGGACGTTATCTTGAAAGATCCGAATTTCCTGGACCCGGCTGTCGGACAAATTTATGATATTTTGATTTACGGCACGCATCTTCTTAGTCAGACTAAACAAATCGCTCTCGGGACTTCCGCGCTTGTACTGCCTCTTCGCCATCCGCTTCGGCTGGCGAAGGAGGTTGCTACCATTGAAGCGCTGTTTCCCCAAAGACTGATCATGGGAATTTCCTCCGGAGACCGGCAGGCTGACTTTCGCGGACTTGGAGTAGACCACCCTAGCCGGGGCGCTCAGTTCCGGGAAGCATACTCCTATCTCCAAAAAGCACTGTATGAGGAATATCCCTTGATTCATTCCAGCTATGGCCAGATGGAACGAACCACGCTTATTCCAAAACTGGATACCAGGATTCCTACCATCGTTACCGGCTTTGCGCAGCAAGACATGAATTGGCTTGGTCAAAATGGCGATGGCTGGATGTACTACCCGCAAGCGCCGGCGCGGCAGCAAGAAGTCATAGCGGCATGGCGCGATTCGTCTAACCGCAACGGGAATGAAGCCTTCCGCCCTTTCTCGATGCCCATGCATCTTGATCTGGCGGAAAACCCGGATGAAAGGGAAACCCCAATCCGGCTTGGATATCGCGTAGGCCGGAACAGACTGGTCGAATTGCTTGAAATCTACCGTTCCATTGGCGTGAATCACCTGTTCTTCGCCCTGTTTGACAGTGATCGTCCGGCTGGTGAAGTTATTCAAGAGCTGGGCGAGTACGTGCTGCCTCATTTCCCGCCGCATTTGATGAAGGGTTAACCAAATCTTTAAGTGATGCTTCCTCTGTCATCCGGCATACCGGTGCTAACATCCGATTCATCACTCTGAGCCACATGCGCATTTTCGCATGTGGCTTAGAATGAAATCGCCGGTGAGACCGTAATTAGGCTTCGCGCTTATTAGCCTTGGCCCATACTTCTTTTCCCTCACCAAACAAAAAATATCATTTCAGGAAACCATTCGGTCCTTCTCCAGGATTGCCAGTTGCGAAATCTGCCCCCCCACCTCTGTATTTCATAAATAAGGTCTCGTCACGCAGGAACAATTTATGAATTTATCTAACCTTGAGTTAACCCGTCTGCCCCTCTTTGCAACAGCCTTTCGAATAGCAAATGGTTTAGCACCGAAAAATACCGATCCATTTACTTCACAAATGAAGTAAGCTGCGTAATAATTAAAGTTCCTCTTCCATACATAAAACAACCAAAAAAACATCCAACAGGAGGCAACATGGATTTAACTATCACCCGTTTGACTAAATACATAAAACAATACGAGCTTTATTTAAGCGTGGAACGCAACTTGTCTTTGAAGTCGATTAAGGCCTATCTTTCAGACATGAATGGCTTGCTTGAGTGGTACAATCATCAATCCTTCAACACGGTGACCAAACAAAATTTGCGCATGTATCTGGAGGATCTGACAGGCAAAAATCAGCTAAAGGATTCGACCATCAAAAGAAAATATATCTGCATCAAAGCTTTTTTTAATTATTTGGTGCAAAAAGAAGAATTGCCCGATTCTCCTGTCTCTGGCTTCGGCAAACATTTCAAAACATCCAAACGCATTCCTAAAACATTATCCGTAACTGAAGTTGAAAGACTCTTAAACTCCCCCCAGGAACATATGAAGCAATTGCATACATCTTTTAGAAAATGGATCTGTACACGAAATAATGCCATTATCGAGCTGTTGTATGTAATTGGAATCCGAATTGGAGAGTTGGTTTCGATTGATCTGGAGAATATCGATTTCGCGGAGCGAACCATTCTAATTTTCGGAAAAGGGAGAAAGGAACGCCTCCTGTACATTTCAAGCAGCGAGGTCATAAACAAAATTCAAATGTGGCTTAGCGTTCGAGAACATCTCAAACCCAAGTCAAATGCACTCTTCATTAACAAATACGGTGGACGGCTTTCTATTTATTCCATTGAGGACATCTACTCAAAGTACAGAGATCTATCCAATATCAGCAAAAAATCAACGCCGCATTATTTACGCCACAGCTTTGCGACTCATTTATTAAATAACGGCGCCGATCTGCGCTCCGTTCAAGAGATTCTTGGTCATACCAGCGTCAGCACTACACAAATCTATACGGAAGTATCTGTAGAACGAAAAAAGGATGTCCTCACCAAGTTTAACCCCAGGAATAATTTGAGATTATAAAGCAAAAAACCTCCTAATAACTCAGAATTATTTGGAGGTTTTAAACTATGAAATTAAATCCAAGTCAAATAAAAGAGTTTTATGAATCACAGGAAAGTATATGGCCAGAAGATGATAACTGGCATCTCCATACAAAAAAGGAAATCGAGAAATATATAGCTTCTAAACATAACATCTTTATAGACAATCCGCACATATTAAATGCAGGTTCAGGGGGAAATACATACGGATTAAAGTACGACATGCACCATCTAGATATAACCGACAAGTTCATTTCTAAATTCGCGAAGTATTCCGTTGCCAGCGTAGAAAATATGCCATTTGCAGCTTCTTCTTTTGACATTGCCATATGCGTTGGAAGCGTCATCAACTACTGTGATGCATCAATATGTATTTCTGAGCTATCGCGAATACTAAAACCCGGTGGATATCTTTTACTCGAATTTGAGAGCAGTTGGAGTATAGACTTTTTTAATTCTGATGCTTATAAAGAATCTGCTGCTGTCATAAAGACTAAGTATTTTAATGAAGAGCATATATTATGGGTATACTCGATGAACTATATTACAGAAATACTGAAGAGCTGTGGACTGCAATCATTACAAACCAAAAGGTTTCATATTCTGAGTAATTTCTTTTACAAACTCTTAAAAAATGAAAATTCAGCAACTAAATTTGCCATTGCAGATTCATTATTCCAATATATTCCTTTCCTAGCCCATCGAAGCCATAATATCATTATGCTTTGTCGTAAACATTAATCACTCTTTTTTCTTGTCGTTGACCAGATACCAATAGAGCCTGATATAGCAGCACCCAGAATTGTGGCTACAGCTGGGGTCATAGTTGTGGAACCTAAATTAAATCCCAGTAATTTAAAAATTTGATAGTATAATAGCATGATAATTAAAGGAGACAAAATTACTGCAGTTAGGATCAAGGGCAAAGTAAACTTCTTTTTTACTTTTTTAGCAGGAACTATTCCGGAAGTTGATTGCGAATTAACTTCTGCCAACATGCAGTTACTACATTCTACAGAAACATTGGCTTGATCAATTAAATTCTTTTTAATTTTTTCAAAATTGATATCCAAATGCTGTTTATAACTGTTTATCGCATCAACTGTAGAAAAGGGCTTATACCACTCCCAGTAATAAGAGTAATATATTGTTTTGATTATAAATAAAACGGTTTGTTTTGAAAGTTGTTTAAGACTATCATTTGTTTTTATATAAAGTCTGGCTATGAATGAACTCTCATAGTTATTATCTCCCAAAGAGGGATGAAAATAATCTGTACTTATACTTCCGAAATTCTCAATGCATATTAATTTTTTGAAAAAAGCACTCTCTTTATCAATATTTGCACCGTCCTCCTTATGATTAATCTCGGTGATCCAATAATCCACATGTAAAGAATTGTTATTCATATAATTTTGAATTAAGTTAAATATCGGAAAAAATACAGCATTAACTTTGTAGACTTTTTTAAAAGTCATATAATCAATTAATGCAAACTTAGGCTGAACATTAAAATAAGCGATTTCGGCAAATCCTATCACTTCATTATCCAAATAAGCCGTAAAAATCATGAATTTAAAGTTAAAGTTGCTTGTATCCTTATTGATCCAATAAGTAATCTGATTACTTTCGGTTTTTATCTCAGGAGGAGTTTCATCATTGTATATTTTTAGGGCTTGGACATAATCTTCATCATCATTCTTTATTATAAGTTTAATTTTATAACGATTTTCCAAAATTGAACTCAAAAAATCTACCTCCAAATAATTCTGAGTTATTAGGATATGTTGATATTCAAATCACCCAATAATTTTTCTTTCAAGAATACATCCTACTATAAATGATTATTCGACATCTTCCGATATTTTCCTTTTAATTAATGCAAAATAAATTAGTTCACGCGTTTATTTTATCCCCCAACATATACCAATGACCTATTAAAAGCCAAAAAAATAAACCCTTCAAATGAAGGGTTTTGTTTGTAAAATATGATGCGGTCGAGAGGACTCGAACCTCCACGGGGGGTTAGCCCACACGGACCTGAACCGTGCGCGTCTGCCAATTCCGCCACGACCGCGTATTTTTTCGAAGCACGCTTATGCGGCCACAAGAGAGATCATACCATGATAACAAACACCAGTCAATATATTTGTTAAAATAACATTTTTCCATAAATTAATGTATAAATATTGCTTTCGCGAATAAATTGGATGTATAATAAGAACAAAGGTTCGCATACTACAATTGAGGTGATTCAGATGGCGACGATTGCAAAGCGTAACCGGGAAGCAACCCAAGAAGAACTGTCTCTTGTCAGAAGCTACTTGCTGCTAACGTTTATTCATAAAGTGTTCGAGCGCGACTGCCGGGCCATCGGGAAGAGCGGCCTATTTAAAATGCCACAGCTCTATATGGAACTGGTCTCCATCGGAGCGAAGAAGACAGCTGTTATGCTGCAGGAAGTTAAGCGTGAGCTTGATTCGCAGAATATGGTTATTACAACTGTTCGGCAAAATCAGCATGGTGTTGAAGCCGAGTATAAGTGCCGGGGTATTGCCGGAGAGATGCAGATTGAATGGCAGAGCTTCCGGCGGGAGATGACGTTGAGAATGCGCGCCTATCTCGGACTTGCCGGGGAGTTCTCGATTCAAGCCCGGGAAGAGCATTCCAGCCATATGGCTGTATCCATCTGATTATTCTGTCGGATAATGATCATGATAGTACCAGCCCGATCACGGAAGTGATGGGCTGTTTTTTTATTTTCTCTCCATCCGCTGTGCAGCTCACCCTTTTCATCAGCATGGTTCCTCCACGTCCGCCTGGCACATATACATATATAGAGAATCCGCATCGTTCACCAGATTATGAAGTTGGGAGGAACGGCAATGAATAAATACTGGAGTGAGACGATCAAGGGGATTGCGCCTTATGTACCGGGCGAGCAGCCCCGGGCAGGCAGACTGGTCAAATTAAACACGAACGAGAATCCCTACCCGCCTTCGCCCGAGGTGCTCAATGCGATGAAAGCCGCCGTTACCGACAAGCTGAGATTATATCCCGATCCGAATTGCTCCCGCTTGCGGGAAACAGCCAGCCGCCACTACGGCATTCCAGCGGAACAGATTTTTTCCGGCAACGGGTCCGACGAAATTTTGGCTTTTTGCTTCAAGGCCTTTTTCGATCCGGGGGATATGATTCTTTTTCCCGATATTACGTATAATTTCTATGAAGTGTACGCCAAGCTGTTCGGGGTATCGTACAGGACGGTTCCGCTGACCGAAAGCTTCGATGTGCCGGTTGACCGCTTTTTCATCAATAATGACGGAATTATAATGGCTAATCCCAACGCCCCAACGGGCAAAGCCATTCCCCTAGAGGATATAGAGGCCCTTGTGAAACAAAATCAGCAGGCGGTGGTTATTGTGGATGAAGCGTACATTGATTTTGGCGGAGAAACGTCAATTGGACTGATTCCGAAATATGACAACCTGCTCGTCATCCGCACATTCTCCAAATCGCGGTCGCTGGCGGGGTTGCGGATCGGTCTGGCGATGGGACACAGCAGTTTAATTGAAGCGCTCATTCGCGTCAGAGATTGTATCAACTGCTTCACCGTCGACTGGATCGCCCAGGCGGGAGCCATAGCGTCTCTTGAGGATACGGAAACGTTCACCCGGAATATTCAGACCGTTATAGCCACCCGCAGCCGGATCACCTCCCTCCTCCGTCAAGCGGGATTTGAGGTGGTGGACTCCAGTACGAATTTCTTGTTAATCTCCCACCCGAGGGTAGAGGCCGATACTCTAAATGAAGCATTGCGGGGACAGAACATTTTCGTGCGTTTTTTTCCGAGGCCCAGGATTGATAAATATTTGCGCGTGACGATTGGAACGGATGAAGAAATGGATATTCTATATGAAGCGCTGCTGGGCCTCGTTCGTGGAACTCAATTGAAAATATCACGAATCGAGCTTAACTCTGACTCCAGTCTAAATGAATGAGAATGATCAGCAAACGGTCTTGAGAAAAAGCAAACGGCTTTCGAGATAAAACCTCGAAAGCCGTTTCAATTACAGTTGCTGGTCAGCTTGTTATTGCTCACGTTATTCAAAAACACTGCGTCTCGGCTCGGTATTGGGCTGAAACATATAACCCCGGTCCAGCTTGACCACCCTCCGGTTGGGTCTGCGGATCATAACCTGGCTGTCGTCCCACGCAATAACAATCCCGATCACGTCATTGCTCTCCAGAGTATCGCGAATAACCCGGATCTTCTCGCCTGAAAGGCGGTATTCATTCAGCTGCTCATCGCTGATCATACGAAGTTCTCCTCTCATCCGGAGCACCATATAGCAAGTGTCCGAATCGGATTATGACATAAAAAAGACCGCAATGAAAGATCATTGGGTCTCATTTAAATAATGAGGTATGCACATATCATGCACCTCTTTGTGTTTGACCTATATCAGCGCTTCATTCTTCTCAAACCAGAAGTCCAGAACTTTTGCGGACATCACACGGTGTTCCAGATACTCCACTTGTTTGGCTGTAAACTTCTCTCTCCAGGCGAAGTCCAGTTCTTCGCACAAGCCTGCGATAGTCAGAAGTTCCGACCAAGCAACATATCGTTTGTACCAAAAGAATTGAGGATGTTCGATCATATAGGGATACAGATCGTCAAACTCCGTGTGCTTGCAATCGAGCGCGCGCTCGAAGTGATCCTTGGCCTCGGTTAATTTATCAATAAAGAATTGTTCTGTCACCGGTTCTTTCCCCATTGTGACGCCTCCTCTCCTATGTCTGACTTTATTATAAATGAAAATGTATGGGGTGGAAAGCAATTGTTAAAAAAATAGGCATTGTTCTTAGATTCGTCACGATTTGTAACCCGATGGATTACTGCTCGAATTCGATTCTTCCGCCGGCAAGGGACTTGATTTTTATAAGCGATTCCAGACGTACACCCTGTTCGCGGATCGTACGGGCACCGGCCTCAAAGCATTTTTCCACAACGACCCCAAGTCCGACGAGCTCCGCTCCCGAGCGATGAATGATCTTAATCAAGCCGCGCGCCGCATCGCCGTTGGCGATAATATCGTCGATGAACAGAATTTTGTCCTCCGGCGATATAAATTGGCGGGAAATCATAATGTCCGTGACGATCCCCTTCGTAAACGACGGAACCCGCTCGCACAGCGCATCAGGGTCGGCCAGCAGTGTTTTCTTGCGGCGCGCAAAGACAAGCGGCACCTTCAATTCATGCGCGGTGGCAAATGCAACGGCGATACCCGAGGATTCCACGGTAACAACACGGGTCACTCCCTGGTCTGCAAACAGCTTCGCAAATTCCCGTCCCATCTCCATTGTCAGCTCGGGATCGACCTGATGGTTGAGCAGCCCGTCCAGCTTCAACACCTGATCGGAAACGACAACCCCTTCCTCCAAAATCCGCTTTTTCAATATTTCCATGACGCTTACGCCTCCATTATCCATTCTTGTTCGGACGTTCCACTGTCAAAATCCCGCAGGCGAAAACAGGCGGAAGTCATGTCCTTCTGCTCAACATCATAACCTGTACTATGCGGAGTACACAAGCATATGGGGCATTGCGCATCCAAAAGACTGATTTTTAGGCTTCACAAGTAGGCAAGCCTCTGCTTCCGGTGCCAATTTTGCCAGAAAATCAAAGGATACGGCTGATACTTACAAAATTAAGCGTACACATTCAATGCCGGTTCTGCCAAAAGTGCAATCCTTACGGTTTAGGCTTGCAAAACTTAGTGTACGCTTCCGATGCCAGTTTTGCCGAAGAATATCCGATGCGGTTTAAGCTTGCAAAACTTTTAGGGGGAGAATTATGAGACAAATGCTCCGCACGCTGCAAATCGCCTTTACTTATATTGGCACTATTGTGGGAGCCGGATTCGCCACCGGCCAGGAAATTCTCCAGTTCTTCACGCAGTACGGCCGCTGGGCAACGCTGACCATTGTGTTCGCCACAGGGGTCTTTATCTGGCTCGGCACCAAAATGATGATTCTTGCCCAGCGGATCGGAGCGGAATCCTATGAGGATTTCAACCGCCATCTGTTCGGGAAGAACGTAGGCGGCATTATCAGCCTGTTCACCCTGGCTATTCTGATTGGAGTGAACAGCATTATGCTGGCCGGAGCGGGCGCGATTTTTGAGGAGCATCTCGGGCTCCACTATCAAACCGGGCTGGTGCTGACCGTAATCGGCTCTTATCTTCTGCTGAAAAGAGGCATTTCCGGCATTCTGCAGATGAACAGCATTGTCGTTCCCTTGATGCTGACCTTGTCGCTTATTATTATTTTCAACACGCTTGATCATCCGGGAGCGCATCACTTTTTGCAGCTTGGCACGAAACGCAGCGCCTTTGCCGCCGGACTGTCACCGTTTCTGTATACAGCGTTCAATTTGGGAATGTCACAGGCCGTCCTCGTTCCGATGGCCCGGCATACCCAGAATGAACGGCCGCTTATCTATGGCGGCATTCTCGGCGGTCTGGGCATCGGCTTTATGCTGATGGCGGCGCATTTTGCCATGAGCGCGCATATGCCGGGCATCTTGAAGTTTGAGATTCCGATGGGCAGCATTGCTTTCCGTCTCGGAGCGCTGGTACAGCTTGTGTATCTGATGCTAATCTTTCTGGAAATATTCAGCACCTTTGTCGCCGATATTTACGGGGTCACGCTACAACTGGCGCAACGCCTGCCGATCTCGTCCGCCTTCATTACACCTGCGGTCATGCTGACCTGCTATGTCTTCAGCCAGTTCGGCTTCAGCTCGCTGCTGGCGCTGTTCTATCCGATGTTCGGAGCGCTGTCGCTCGTCTGGGCGGTCAAATTAATCCTCGTTCCCATGGTTCCGCCGGGCAAATCGGTGGCACCTCCAAAATCGGAGCTGCTGCCCGCCCCCAAACCGGTTCCGCGGTCTACACGGAGATAACGGAGGCATCCGTCACCAGCTGAGCCGCCGCCTCAGCGACATGACGGTGGCAGGTCAGCATCACGACCTGGCGGGAAGAGGACAGCTCGCCAAGGAGTGAAAGCGCCGCATGCAGACGCCGCTCATCGAAATTGACGAACAGATCGTCAAACAGCAGCGGCAGCGGGTCCTGCCGGTCCATCGTTCCCGCGAGAGCCAGACGCAGGGCCAGATACAGCTGCTCCGCCGTTCCCCGGCTCAGCAGCCCGCTGTCCAGTAAGCCGGCTTCCCGGTGCTCCGCTTTCAGCTCTTTCTTCCCTAGCGTCATGACGACGCGCCGGTACTCTCCTCCGGTCAGACGCTCGAAATACGAGGAAGCCAAGGCCAGAACCTGCGGCTGCTTCTCACGCTCGTAAATCCGTCTTGTTCGGCTGATCAATTCAGCCGCGAGCGCGGAAACGGCATATTGCTCGGCGATCCCCCGCAGCGCCGCCTTCTGCTCCTCCAGCTGCTGAAGCGTTGTATCCTCCCGGCAGACCTTCTTCAGGTTCTCCCTTTCCTGCAGCAGCCTGCCCCGAAGCTGAAGCAGCGCGTTTCTTCGCTCCTCAAGTTCGGCAAGGCCCCTCTCCTCCCGCTTCCTCTCTTCTTCCAGTGCGTAAGCGTCCTGTAGCGACAGCAGCTCCAGAAGTCCCTGCCTTTCTTCCTCGTCCCTGCCTCCGAACATGGCCAGCTCCGAGTGCCGGAGCGACCGTTCCAGCTCCCGGCGCCGGGACAGGGCAGCAGCCCGGCGAAGCAGGTCTTCGCCGTCTTTCGCCCCGCCTTCTCGCAGCAGATTACCACAAATCTGCCGGAGCGCTTCCTGTTCCCGTCGACTCTCTTCCAGTTCCTCCTTCGCCCCGCGCAGCCGGGAGATCAAGTCTTCCCGGCGTAGAAGCGCCGTCTTAAGCATCTCCCATGCCGCTGCTCTCTCCTCCAGCCAGCGGATCGGTGAAAGCGCCGTGGGGGCAACAGGTGAGGTGACAGGCGGTACAGCGGCTGAAGACGGCACTCCGGGAAGCGATACAGCTCTAACCCGGATTTCGGATGGCGCATTATCCGGTTGTGGAGCGCCAGTAGGCACAGACGGCGTTAAACCTGGCTCTCCATTGCCGGATGGCGAAGCAGCAGACGATGCAGCATCAGATAAAATCACGGACGAAGCGTGAGATACGTCTGCGTTCGCCTTCCGCGCATCCTCTTCCGAGGCAGAAGCCCTTTCCTCCGCAGCTTCTCCGGCTTCCGCCATCAGAAGCAGGCATTCCTCTTCAAACGCCGCAGTTTCCCGCTTCAACTCGGCTATACGAAGCTCAAGCCCGTCCTCCCGGCGCAGCAGCTCGTTCCCCTGCTCCGCTAGCCTGAAAATGTCGGGCAGCCCTTCCGGAGACAAGTCCTCCGGCAGGTTGCGGCGGCGGAGCCATTCCTCGAACCGCGCCGAAGTACCGCGGAACTCCTCTTCAGCCGCGTCCATCTCGCGGACCAGCGCCTGCTCTTGACCGGCCAGCGCATCGGCCTCCGTGCGGCGGAGATCCCGCTCGCCGCTCAGCCGGTCGGCGCGCTGGCGCCAGGCTGTCCAGGCGTCCATCAGCCGCCGCAGCTCCTTCATGCCCGCCTCCAGCCCGCCCGCATCCGGGCTGGCCGGCAAGGCGCGCGACCTCCGTTCCGGTCGCGCATCCCTGCTCTCCGCCTCCGGCCCGGAGAGCAGCAGCCCCCGCAGCCGCAGCATCTCGGCTGCGGCTTCCTCCCCGCCGCTGACGGGCGGCGGGGAGGCCTGCCGGCGCGCTCCGCGCCCGCCGGCAAGCAGGGCCAGATCGGCGGCGGCCAGCACGCCGATCGCGATCCAGACGCTGACCGGCGGAGCTCCGGTCAGCCACAGCGCCGCCGGCAGCAGCGCGGTGAGCGCGGCCGCCAGCGGCAGCAGCGGCGCTATGGCAGCGGCGGTTCGCGCGCTGCCAGCGGCCCCAGCTGCGCCTGGCTGTGCTTGCCGCAGCTGGGCCTCGCGCCAGCGCTCTGCGGCTTGCTGCAGCTCGTCCCACAGCCGCGCCGTCTCGCGCGGGCTTATGGGCCGCAGCGCCGCGAATGAGGCGGCGCCTTCCCGCTGCTCCCGCGCAAGCGAGCGCTCCGCCTGCTGCAGCGCCGCCTGCGCTGCGGCAAGGCGCACACGCAGCGCCTGCCGCTCGGCGGCGAGACCTTCCATTCGCCGGTCATAAGCGGCGAACTGAACCCCGAAGCGGCGCGCGGCTTCACGGTCCGCTGCGGCGCCGGCGAAATCCGCAAGCTCCCCGGCGGTCCAGCCGGGATGTATGCTCCGCAGGATGCGCTGCAAATGCTCGCGCAGCAGCTTCCGTTCCTCTTCCAGCCGCCGCAGCTCCGTCTTCCGGTTCTCATAGCCGCCTTGGGCGCGGAGAAGTCGCTCCAGCCGGGGACCCTGCGCTTCCAGCTGGGGGTCCTGAGCAATCCCGGCCAGCTCCTCTTGCAGTTCCGAGACATTTCGTTCGGCGCGTGCCGCCGCCTGTGCGGCATTACCGGTCCGTGTCAGCAGATCCCTCCAGCGTTCCGGAGCATCCTCGGGGAAAGACGGAAAGTCCGGCAACTCCCGCAATTCCTGGCGGGCGGCTTCCCATTTCAGCCACAGCTCACGGATGTCGAGCGCTTTGCGCAGTCGGGTCAGCCTGGCCCCGTCCTCCCTGCGGCGGCGCTCAAGCTCTTCAAGCTCACTTTCCGCAGCTCGCAGCGCTGCGGTATTGTCATTGTAACGCGGAAGAT
Organism: Paenibacillus durus ATCC 35681; assembly: GCF_000993825.1. Classification (NCBI taxonomy): domain Bacteria; kingdom Bacillati; phylum Bacillota; class Bacilli; order Caryophanales; family Paenibacillaceae; genus Paenibacillus; species Paenibacillus durus. The sequence continues at coordinate 1,514,671 of NZ_CP011114.1, read as the reverse complement.
AAGATCGGCTTTCCGCAATCTGCCGCTCCAGCTTCTCGATCGATTGGAGGGTCTTCGCCGCTTCCTGTGTTCTACCCCTGGGCTTGTAGAGCTTCTCCGCCTCCTGCTGGAGACGCCGCTCCGCCCGCAGGATCTCTCCTCCTCCGCCGATGCCCGCGTGAAACAAATAACTGCTCATTTCCTCGGACTGCAAGGTTCCAAGCTCCTGAAGCTCGTCCAGCGTCACCGCAAAGAGCTGGCGGAACATGCTCCGGGAGACGCCGCCCAGCAGGCGTTTCTCCAGTTCCTCCTGTCCGAGCTCTTCCACGCTTCCGTCGATGCCGCTGAACGTAATCTTGAGCCTGTCGCCCTTTCCGCCCTCCGAACCTCCGGCATACCGCCGGATGCTCCAGGCATTTCCTTGTCCGTCCCGGGCAGTCAAGGAGCCCCCGTGCAGGCCGCTATGCACAGGCTCTAATCTCTCCGCTGGATAGTTCCTTCCAGGAATTCCGAAGAGCATGGCGCGGATAAACTGCAGCATCGTAGATTTGCCGGCCTCATTGGGGCCGTACAGCACGGTCAATCCCGCTGACAGCTCCAATTCCCTGGCGTGAAGACGGCCAAAGCCGCTAATTTCAAGCCGCTGAATTCTCATCTTACCGACCTCCTTGGCGGCTGCCGGGCCGATTACTGCTTTCTTCATCCGGTTCCAGGGCATCGCTGAGCAGGGTCACGGCCGTTTCGGCCGCCCTCGTCAGCCAGACGCGTATATCGTCCTCACCTGCTTCGGCCAGCATCCGCCTTAGCTCACGATTCTCCCCAAGCGGCGCCAGCGCTGACCGGACGAGCTCGTCCAGCATTTGGTCGTCCCCGGTACTTTCCGCCGCAAGCCGCATCAGTTCGCCGAGAAAGCTGTCTTCCGCAAGCAGGCGTTCGCGGTCAACTTCGGTTCCGGATTCAAGCGAGAACCCTTCCGGCCAGACAAGCCCATGAAACCGTCCTTGTTCCGACCGGAGCGCTTCACGCCGGCGTAGCTCATCCAGCAAATCTTCCGCCGCCCCTCTTTCCGAGAGAATGCGGTGAACGGCGCCCCGGCCGGTGATTCGGAAACGGACGACGGACATCATGCTCGGATGCTCCTGCCGAATCTCTTCCACCGCCCGTTCCACCGCCTCTATCCATTCGGCTTCCCTGACCATATTGTCAATCGAAATATCCCGAATCAGGAAACGGACCTCATCCAATTCCTTGAACCGCAGGGCAGCGATTCCGGCGGCGTCCACATCCACGATGCAGCAGCCCTTCGGTCCTGTCTCCTTGACGCTGCGTCCCTGGATATTTCCCGGATATACGATAAAGGGACGTTCATACAGAACCCGGCGCTTATGGATATGGCCGAGCGCCCAATAGTCGAAGCCGGAGTCGATCAAATCTCTGCGGGTACAAGGAGAATATGTCTCATGCGCCGGATCGCCATCGACATTCGCATGCAGGAGCGCGATATGAAACAGCCCGCTGTCCTCTTTCCGCCGAAACCGCAGCGACGTATTTTCCGTCACCTTGGCCGTAGGATAAGAGATTCCGCTTACGACTGCGGCTTCCTGCCCATCAATGCGGCGTACGGCGGTGACCTGTCCCGGCTTGTCGGCGCCGAAGACCGTTACATTATCCGGAAGCTCCATCTGAAGACGCGGACCGTCCAGCGGATCATGATTGCCGTGAATGAGGAAGACCGCGATCCCGCTTCTGGAAAGCTCCAGCAGCGCTTCCTGAAAGCGCAGTTGGCTCTGGAGCGAAGAGTCGGCAGAATCGTAGACGTCTCCGCTAATGACGACAAAATCGACCTCTTCCTCCAGCGCCACGGCAACAAGCCGCCCTAGGGCGGCAAAGGCAGCTTCCCGCAGATAGTCTCTAATGAGTCCGGGGATATGAGATAAGCCGGTAAAGCGGCTGTCCAGATGCAAGTCCGCGGCGTGCAAAAAACGAAACGGGATCATGCCGTTCACTCTTGGCTGCCGGTCTGAAGCTGCAGATACGTCTTTTTCAGCTCATTGGCGATGCGGGTCAGGGAGTACAGATTTTTGGCTTTGTCCCATGCCGAACGGGACAGCTCATAACGATAGGCCGGATCTGTGATGACCTTCTCCAGCGCATCCGCCAGGGCAATCACATCATCAGGCTTGACAAGCAGGCCGTTGATCCCGTCCTCGATCTGCTCCGGGATACCCCCAACTTCTGTTCCGACGAGCGCCAGACAGCTCAGCGCAGCTTCCGCAAATACGGAGCCAAAGGCTTCCGCGCGGGACGGCAGCACAAAAATATCGAAAAACGGCATAAATTCTTCGGGATGCAAGGTATAGCCGTAAAAAATGGTCTCATTATATATACCGAGCGACCTCGCCAGATTCTCCAGATCGGAACGGGACGGTCCGTCACCGATAATATGCAGCACGTATTCGTGACCGCGCTTCTTAAGCTCGGCGCAGGCGTTGAATAGCACATCAATCCCTTTAGCCGGAACTAGACGGGTGACAGTCACCAGCTGCGGGACATCGTTTTCATGCGCAACCGGCTTGAACCTTTTTTCGTCAAAGCCGTTCGGGATGATCTGAATGCGAGAAGGGTTCTCCGTATAATGCGACATATATTCCGCAAAGGACCGTGACACGGTCATCAGCCGGTCGCTTACATACTCCAGTTCCCGGTAAATTAAAGTCAGGAACTCATGCTCCAGCCCGTTCTCGGCAATTTTCCCGTTCAGAATGAGCTCGCGTTCGTAGCTGGAGTGGACCGTCTGAACAAGCGGCACATCCGGAAATGCTTTCTTCATAGCCATTCCGGCTATTGGATGATGCGCGTGGATCAGATCGAACCGCTTGTTCAGGCGCAGCTTTGTCCACCACAAGTAATCGCGGTAGGTCTGGATATATTTTTGTACGACCGGACTCTCGCCGTAAGGCGTCCAATCGAAGGTTTCAAAGACGATTTCGTCACTGCCTTTTCCGCGGATGCGCTTGGGCAGCCAGAACAGTTCCATATCCCAGCGGCTTGATCGAAAGCGTTCCTGCAAGTAGGGAATCATTGAGGATACACCGCCGGGCTGCTCCGGCGGAAAGAAGAGCGCTTGCAGCAGATTCATATGGTAAGTCTCCTTTTCTATTGCCCAAGAAGAAACAACTTCACCGTCCCATCAGGGATGGTGCCGTTACTCATAGAAATAGAAGAACACTATATAAGCGTTAGAGCTTATAAATTCTTATATTTTCAAAAACGGCCTTGCTTGGCAATTATGATATAGTTAAGCATATGTACACAGGCACTGCTAAAGTTCCTACTTAGATTTTATCGGCATCCGCCCTAAACGGCAACACACAAAACCGTTACCATTCGCAGGTGTAGCCGCAATGCCTTGTGCCGCAACGCTTCATTCCTCTTGAATAAAATGAAAAAAAGGAGAATGCAACAATGAATAAGGAAATGCTGCCCGCAGCTTACACAGCCATGATCCGAGAGATGCTGGGAAGCGAAACGGACGCCTTTCTGGATACATATGCAGCGCCAAAGACCCAAGGCCTGAGAATGAATTGGCTAAAAACCCGCACAGCCTCGGGGAAAAAAGCTGCCGAAAAAACTGCGCGTCTATTCGGCCTTCAGCCTGTTCCCTGGTGTCCCGAAGGCTATTACTACGAGGAGCCCTCGCGTCCGGGACGCCATCCTTATCATGAGGCCGGATTATATTATATCCAGGAGCCATCGGCCATGTCCGCCGCCGTACTGCTGGACCCCAAGCCCGGTGAGACGGTGCTTGATCTCGCCGCCGCTCCAGGCGGTAAGACTACCCACATCGCCTCCCTGATGGACGGGCAGGGACTGCTCATATCGAACGAAATTCATCCTGAACGGGCCAAAATCCTAGCGGAAAATGTGGAACGGCTGGGTCTTTCCCATACGCTTGTAACCTCCGCGAATCCTGGCGATCTGGCCCGGCTTTTTCCGGAAACCTTCGACCGGATTATGCTTGACGCCCCTTGCTCCGGAGAAGGAATGTTCCGCAAAGATCAGGGCGCGATCAGCGAATGGTCGCCGGAGCATGTGGAAATGTGCGCCGCCAGGCAGTGGGATATTGTACAGGATGCGTATACTATGCTGAAGCCTGGCGGACGGCTTGCCTATTCCACCTGCACGTTCAACAGGAAAGAAAATGAAGAGTTGATCGCGCGGGTTACGGCAACCTATCCCGATATGGAGCTGCTGGCGGCAAAACGGCTGTGGCCGCATCAGGATAGAGGCGAAGGGCATTTTGTAGCCCTGCTGGCCAAGGGTGGAGCTCCTGATCCTTCAACCGTAGACCCGTTACAGGGCTCTGCGAAACGCGGAAATCGGAGCGGTAAAGGACGTATCGGCGGAAGACCGGATGCCGCCGCCCAGACTGCATTCCGGCAGTTCCGGGAATGGGCTGCCGCAGAAATCCCGGGATTCCGGGCGGAAGGCGTTCCGCTTCTGTTCGGGGAGTCGCTCTACCTGCTCCCCTCTGCGTTTGGCGAATCCTTTTCCCCGGAACTGCTTCACGGACTGCGGATTCCCCGGGCAGGTCTGCATCTCGCCCATTTGAAGAAGAACAGACTGGAGCCTGCGCATGCGCTCGCTATGGCTCTTTGTCCGGAGCAGGCAGCGCGTTCGTTCGATCTGGACCCGGAAAGTCCCGAGGCACGAAGCTGGCTGCGGGGCGAGAGTCTGACCGTGTCGGACGATCTGCAGGGCTGGACGCTGGTCACTGTGGACCATCTGCCGCTTGGCTGGGGGAAAGCAAGCTCCGGCCAACTCAAAAACCATTATCCGAAAGGACTGCGCCAACCTTAGACCTACATGCTATTATACGTCCTGTTAACAAAAGAGTGCTCTTGGCCGCTTAGGCTAAGGAGCACTCTTTTATGAAAAATCCGACTTAAGACAAGCAATATTTAATGAGAGCCTCCGATACCCCATTTTCGTTATTGGTGCCGGTGATCGCGTCTGCCGCCGCTTTGACTTCTACGGGCGAATTGTCCATAGCAACCCCAAGGCCCGCGAAAGTAAGCATCGAAATATCATTATAGTAGTTGCCGATAGACAGCACGTCCTGCTGACGGATGCCAAGCTGCTTAGCCAGATTCATCAGCGCATTGCCTTTTGAAGCTTCGTGATGCATTAAATCAATGAAAAACTCTCCGCTCCGCTGGATATTAAACGACCGTATCCATTTGCTCCACTCCCGCTCTGCTTCATCCATCATATCCGCTGTGGAAAATACGGTGAATTTGACAATCGGTTCACGAAACTCATTCCATGCCGGCAAGGACGCGGGAACAAGCTGAAGATGCTCATACATAAAGTGGGCTTCTTGGGTCAGATGCTCCACATTGTCGACATACAGCTCAAATGCGGTATTTACATCAAAATGGATATCGCGTGTGCGGCAATATTCAATATACGGATCAAGTCCGCGTCCGTCCATAGGGTACTGATGTATGACCTCCTGATCCTCTACCCGCACGGTGACGGCGCCGTTATCGGCAAGCACATAACCGGTCAGTCCCATCTCCTGCATAATCGGAATGGCGTTCTTCGGGTTTCTTCCCGTACAGAGAACGACCCGAGCCCCATGTCTGGTGACCTCGGCCACCGTCTTTTTGTTCTCGGGGCTCAAGATATGATCGTCATTTAGCAGCGTACCGTCAACATCTAGCGCTATAAGCTTGTATTTCATTCTCCACCATCCCCTGAGCATCTTTTATCTCTAAGTTTAATTATAATACGGCGTCATTCCGGCTTGTGCATTCAATTGTTAAATTTCTGCACCGAGCAGTTTAAGCTCCTCGCTCGTCAGCTCACGGCAGGCGCCTTCGGGCAGATTCGCATCCAGAGGCAAATTGCCCATCGAAACTCTTTTTAAAAAGATAACCTTCTTCCCGACGGCCTGGAACATCCGTTTCACCTGGTGGAACTTGCCCTCGGTAATCGTCAGGGAGATTTGCGAAATGACCTGCCTTCCGCGCTCCCTTCCCAGAACAGTCAGCTGCGCCGGCAAAGTAACATAACCGTCGTCCAGTCTGACCCCCTCCGCAAAAGCCGCCACATCGTCCGGGCCGACCTCGCCTTCCACGAGGGCTTCATATGTCTTGGGCACATGCTTGCGCGGCGACAGCAGCTCATGGGCAAGCTGTCCGTCGCTCGTTAGCAGCAGCAATCCGACCGTATCTTTATCCAGTCTCCCTACCGGAAAAGGCTCGAACACCGCATAGCGCTCCTCCAGCAGATCCAGCACGGTCCGGTCCCGTTTGTCCTCCGTCGCCGACAGCACGCCCGGCGGCTTATTCATCATAAGATAAATATGCTCACGGTAAAGAACCGTCTCGCCGGCCACCTCGATTGTATCGTTATAAGGATCGACATGCGCGCCGCTGTCTTTCTGGACCACGCCGTTGACGGTGATGAGGCCCTGCTTGGCCTGCTTGCGGAGCTCGCTGCGCGAGCCGTAGCCGACATGGGACAATATCTTATCCAGCCGCTGCTTTTTTCCTTCGCTGCCTTTTGACTTTGTCATCTAAGTCCACCTCCAGCCTGCGGGATATTCATTCTTGAGGATGCCATTCTGCCATTTCCCCCAACCGGCGCTGTATCCGTCGATACAGACGAGTACATACCCCTTCGGCGATGTGCCGGGGGCAATCGTCAGGCGGTCCTCCGAAATCGACAATGTCTCCCCCTTCAGATAGGACACGGCCTCTGGCCCGTCCCCGGCAAGCGACAGGCTGCGCAGGCTCTCTCCGGGAGTCAGCGCGGTCGCGAGCGGGTGGCCCGGAATGAAGCGTCCGCTCCGGACATGCCCTATGTACCAGCCGGGACGCACCGTTCTTAGGCCATTCAGCGCTTCACGCGGCAGCGGCGACAAATACAGATGCTCCCCGAATAGGACGGGAAAGCCTTCCGGCTGCCAGCCAAGCTGCTCCCGGGCAAACTCGGCATAGGACGCTAAAATATCTCCCTCCGTTGCAATGGCCGCACTGCGTCCCCTGCCATCGCCCCGGGAGGAAGTACGGCCGTTCCTGCCGTTTCGGCTGTCGCCGCGACCCACGGATGACTTGTCCTTGCGGGCAAGGGCTGCCCGGCCGCCTTGAGCATTCCGTCCTCCAGCTTCCCCACGCGGCACGACCGGCAGAGACTTGCCGCCGTCGCCGGGCCCTGCATCGGCGCCGCTCTCCTCTTCCGGCTTCCCATTATGTCTTAACACGGCAATAAAATGCCCCTCGCCCTTAACCTTATGGGGCCATAAACGGGCCGTACCCGGAAGCGGTTCCAGCCCCGGGGAAAAAGAGCCTGTGCCATGGACTGGAACGATCGAGAACTGCGGATGTGCGGCAAGAAATTCGGCGATGCTCCCTTCATTCTCCTCCGGCGAGAAGGTGCAGGTCGAATAAACCAGCGTCCCCCCAGGTCTGAGCGCCAGCGCCGCCGCCCGTAAAATCTCCCGCTGCATGCCGGCATACTTGGCCGGCGTATTCTCGTCCCACTGCCGAACCATATCCTCGTCCTTGCGGAACATTCCTTCGCCCGAGCATGGCGCATCAATTAAGATGCGATCGAAAAATCCCGGGAATGCCGCAGCGATTCGCTCCGGGCTCTCGTTCAGGACGACCGCGTTTCTCGCGCCGCACAGCTCCAGATTCTTGGCCAGAGCCTTGGTCCGCTCAGGATGCAAGTCATTGCTGATCAGCATTCCCTGTCCTTGAAGCTTGGCGGCGATCTGCGTCGACTTGCCGCCGGGTGCGGCGCATAAATCCAGCACTCGTTCGCCGGGAAGGACGCCGAGCAGCTCGACAGGCGCCATGGCGCTCGGCTCCTGAATATAGTAAAGCCCGGCGTGGTAGTAAGGATGCTTGCCGGGTCTGGCGCCTTCGATTGTGTAAAAACCCGTGGGGCACCAGGGGATCGGCTCCATGCGGTAAGGTGAGATCCGCTGCAGCTCATCCACCGTAATCTTTAGCGTATTAACACGGATGCCCGTATGCGGGATCTCCCCATAGGTCTTCAAAAATGCTTCGTATTCCCGTCCCAGCAGCTCCTTCATCCGCTCGGAGAAGGAGTGCGGAAGTTGTACCGCCATGCTGCCGTCCTCCCAATTATCGTATATAGGGGTTGAATAGCTCAGGAACACCCCTGCGGGTGTTCCTGAGCCGTAAGTAATTTATAAACACATGCCCGATCAGCGGCGGCCGGACTCTCTATGGGGTCCCCGGCGCTGGGGGATGTTCGGCTTGATGTCCGGCAAAGCGGCCTGAACCGCCTCCGATAGCTCTCCGTCCACGATATCAATCGTCAAATCGTAATAAGCCAGATCATCATACTCCTTTAACTGCCGAACATAGTCTTCCGCCTCACGGACCAGTTTGCCAAGATGAATGCCCAGCGTAATCTCCGGATATTCCCGAAGCTTCGCCGCCGCTCCTTCCAGCATGATAATGGCGCCGCGCGCATTGCCATTGCGGTAATGATACAGCCCCACGGCTATCTGCAGCAGCGCCTTATACAGCGGGTCGCGTTCCTTGGAGAGCCACAGCTCTTCCAGAACCTCGTGACATTCGAAATAATCACGGTCCCGATTGAAGTAGACCAGATAAGCGACATATAGAGGTTCATAACCCATCCGGCAAATCGTCTTTCTTCGCTTGGGAAATCATTCCGCGCACACGTACGAGCAGTTCCTTCATCGCTTCCATGTCCTGACGCTGCCAAATCTGGTTGAACTCTTCCTGGCTGCGGATCGCTTCATTGACAAGATGGTAGAAATACAATTGATGTATCGCATGAAGCACCTGGGTCGTCGTGTTGGAATTTTCCTCGAACGTCTTCTGCGCTTCCAGTATTTCTTCCCGGATGCTGGACATTTCGCTATCCAGAATGGATGCGGCTTCCGCCGCCGTCTTCAGGCGCAGCCTGATTTCATCCGGCAGGCTTTCCCGGTATTTATAGTTCAGGGAGTGCTCGATGGTCGCCCAGAAATTCATCGCCAGCGTGCGGATCTGAATTTCGGCCAGCACGATCTTTAGCCCAAGGGCGGTCTGGACCGGGTACCTGATGATCATGTGGAAGCTGCGGTAGCCGCTCTCCTTGTAATTGGTAATGTAGTCTTTCTCATATACCACTTCAAGGTCTTTGCGGGCGCGGATATACTCGGCCACACGCCGGATATCTTCCACGAACTGGCACATGATCCGGATACCCGCAATATCCTCAATCCCCTGCTCCAGATCCTCCATCCGCACATTTAGGCGCTTCGCCTTCTCCAGAATGCTGGACAGGCGCTTCACCCGCCCGGTTACAAATTCAATCGGCGTATATTCCTCGCGCTTTTTCAGCTCCGCGCGCATTGTTTTGAATTTAACCTTGAGCTCTTCCACTGTCTGTTCATATGGAAGCATAAAAATGCCCCAATCTCTGCCGTCCATCGTCCTTCCTCCTGTCCTTTCATCTCCGCCGTCAGCTAAGAAGAAACGGCTGCGCTGTCCTCTTGAAGAGGCAGGCATCCGTTTCTCATAGAAAAATATAAGGCTTTGGATAAGCGCGAAGCTTATACTTCCTTATATTTGAACGTCCGCGCCCACCGCTTCGGAGATATGCCGGAAGCCGTCCCTTCTCAGAAGATTCCGCAGCCCGGCATGTATCCTGCGGTTCACCTCCGGCCCTTCGTAAATGAGAGCCGTATAGATTTCGACCAGGCTTGCGCCCGCCCGGATTTTGTCATAGGCATCCTGGGCAGAGAAGATGCCGCCCGAACCGATAATCGGCAGCTTTCCGTTCGTCTGCCGGTAGATCGCGGAGATGATCTCCGTCGATCTGTCCCGTAGCGGCTTTCCGCTGAGTCCGCCGGTTTCCGACGCGCTTTCATGGGTGAGTCCCTCGCGGCGAACCGTCGTGTTGGTAGCTATAATACCATCCATTCCCGCTTCTGTCAGCGTATGCACCATATATTCAAGCTCGGCGCTACTTACATCCGGAGCAATCTTGACCAGAATGCTCTTACGGACGCCGTTTGACCCGCGCTGGAGCTCCATCTCCTGCTTAACTTCCGACAGCAAATGGGACAGTTCGCTTCCGTGCTGGAGACTGCGCAAATCCGGCGTATTCGGAGAACTGATATTAACCACAAAAAAATCACCATACGGATACAGTGTCCGAATGCACTTCCGGTAATCCTCATGCGCAGCTTCGTTGGCGGTCGTCTTATTCCGTCCGATATTGACCGCGACCGGAATAGTCCGTCTAGTCTCCGCCTTGAGGCGCCGCGCCATCACTTCCGCGCCTTCATTATTGAAGCCCATCCGGTTGATGAGCGCTTCATCAGACGGAAGCCGGAACAGCCTTGGCTGCTCGTTCCCCGGCTGGCCCTTCGGAGTCACCGTACCGACCTCCATAAAGCCAAAGCCGATTGACGAAAATCCGGGAATCGCCTGGGCATTCTTGTCTAATCCGGCCGCAAGCCCTACGGGCGAATGAAAATGAAGTCCGAACAGGTCTACAGCCAGCTCCGGCGTCTCCGGGACGCCGTACATCAGGCGCAAGGCCGAGAGTCCGCCGGGCAGGGCGGCTGCTTTTTCAAGTCCCCCGATGACGAGATGGTGTGCGGCTTCCGGGTCCATTTTGAAGAAAAAAGGTTTCGCAATATTTCGATACAGCACCATTCTCGCTCCTTCAGGCATAAAGTTTCATTATAATTTTAGCCTTTTCCGCGGGAAAAGAAAAGTTTTAGTCCTCTCGCGAAAAGCAGGATGGATGGGGAGTGTAGTATTTTTTTTGTAAACGCATTACAATAGAAGAGCACAGGGAAATCCAGATACAAGAGAAAAGGATGGTCGATTCACATGTCAACCAAACGCAAACCGCCTACAATACAGCAGAAAAAAGAAGAGGTCAACCGCAAAGCCATTGTGTGGATCGGCGCCAGCATTGCGCTGCTTGTCATTATTTTCATCGTCCTCTTTATTGTAACCGGCAGTTAATTCAGCCAATGGTATTGTTTGCGGGGGTTGGTCTGGTTCCCGGCGGCTTTCAGGGAGAACGGATTCTCTGAACCCATCGTTACGCCAGGCGGAAGACCCCCTTGGGTGATTTGCACCTTCGTTCCTTTCGGAACAAGATCGAACAGCTCCTCAATATCGCTCCGCTTCATCCGAATACAGCCCAATGATTCATCCTTGCCTACGCTTTCCGGTTCATTGGTGCCATGAATGGCGTAATTGGTGTCGGAGAGCTGCATTCCCCTGCTGCCGAATTCCCCGTTGTCATGTCCATTCGGATTCACGACCTTGTCGGTAATGACGAAGCTGCCTTCCGGCGTCCGGGTTCCTCCAAGGCCCACTTCATAGCTCCGAATAATAATTCCGCCGCTGGTTACCGCCAAGCGGTGTTGTTGCTTGTCTACGAGAATGGCGAGCGGCTGTAACAGGAATGGCAGCTCCGCTCCGCCATTGCCCGCTGAGGGCGCGGCCTCTGCAGCAGCTCCGGAATCCGCGCCCGGCGAGTCCAGGCCAGCCGCAGCGCCTTGCGCCGCATTCTCGCTCTTTCGCTCCGCCTCGGCTTTCAGCGGCGCGAAGGCGCGCTCCATCAGCGGCGTCGTCCCGGCCAGCCAATTGCCCGGGAAATCGCCGGTCAGCTCGCCGATCGATTCAGGCAGCCGTCCCTTGGCGGCGCGAAAGCTATGCAGCGCGCTCCAGAGCGCAGCCAGCTGTTCCTGGCGCCGCTGCCACTCGGCCCCGCGGTCAGTCAGCTCCCCGGCATCCGGCGGCTTGCATGCGCATGCTGCGGCGTCGTAGGACTGGATCATCGTCCGGCCGCCCTCGTTCCGCTCTAAGGTATAGGCCACGGGAAGCCGCTCCTTCCAGAGCAGCCATTTTCCCGACCGCTGCATGCCAAGCACAGCCGTTAAGGAAGGAACCTTGCCTCCGCCGCTTCCAAGCAGCCCGGCCAGACCGCGTGCGGAAGCTGCGTCGCCAGCCTCCCGGGCTGTGAACAAAAGTGTATTCGCTGCTGGATCGCCGGCCTTCTCCTGATCAGGATTACTTCCTGGTTGCGCGGCCGGAACGGTATTCGTTTGGCCCTCAGGTTCGACTGCCGTCATCATCGAGCCGTCGCCCGGCGCTTTAGCCGCAGCCGGCATCAGAACGAGCAGCAGAAATGACACCAGCAGGAGCAACCTGCGTATTCTGCCATTCCGCTTCTCCCGATCCCTTGCCGTCCTTAGCAATTCTTCCTCGTATTCACGCAGCATATCAGACGGCACTTTGCTCTGCTCAAAAGCCTCATACACGCCTCCGGCCTGGTTAAAGCAGTAATTCGCCTTACCTTCCTGCCCGTTTTTCTTATATTCCTTGCCCAGCAAATACCACGCCATTTTATTGTCGGGATGCATCTGTACGTACTGCTTGAGGTACTGTGAATTTTTCATCGTTGCCTCCGTGTGCTTGGAACAGGCTTAATATTTATACTATATATCGGACCAAAAACAGCAAAAAGACACCCCTGTCACAATAAAATCTGTGAATCGGGATGTCTCTCCATGAATCCATTTAATAAATTCGTAAAACGGAAGAATTAGCCTTCCTTGTTGAAAGGTGTATCCGCAATCTTGATGGAATCCGTCGGGCAGCCGTCTGCGGCATCCTGCAGATCATCGAACAAATCTTCCGGAATGTCGGTCACGCCGTGGTTGGCGTCTCCCTCATAGATAACTTCAGCCAGCCCTTCATCGTCATAATCGTAAATGTCGGGAGCCGTAGCGCCGCAAGCGCCGCATGCAATACAGGTATCTTTGTCAACCCAAGTGTACTTAGCCATTATTCGTTTGCCTCCTACTAATCATCAGCTCCGCCCAAAGCAAGCTGTTATTCTAACGATTGTCGTTCCATGGCGGACGAGTGTCGTTTCTTCTTGTCATATTAATATAAAAAGGCGGCAATTTCAATCCGTATTCCCACGCTTTTGTCTAAACAGCTTGAATCAAGCTACTCCTCATCCTGCTGCGGTCGGCGCAGCTGATCCTTTTGCAACGAGGTACCGCGCGCCTTATGATTGCGCAGCAGATTCGTGTGCGGATCGCTTAACATCCCCGCTGTCAGCACCGCATTCTCGCCGAATTTGTTGCGCAGCATATCCATGACCTGGTTCAGCGATTCCTTTTTCGGCTGACGCTCGTAGTCGAACAGATCAAGCTGGATGGCGGAGTCCTCCTTCGGAGTTAAGCCGTGCAGCGTCACTCCGAGCAGACGAATGGGCTTCTCCTCATCCCAATGCTTTTGAAACAGTGCGCAGGCCGCTCTGTATATATCCTCAGCCGTCTCGGTCGGAGCCTCCAGCTGCCGCGAACGGGTGATGGTCTTCATATCAGGAGTCCGTACGGTAAGCTGAACGCCGGAAGCGACGAGCTTCTGTCTACGAAGTCTTCTGGCCACCTGGTCGCTTAATGCGAGCAGCACCGGCCGCGCTTCGGCTATCCCTGCGATATCCCCCGGCAGCGTCGTCGTGTGGCCAATCGACTTGCTCTGCTCCCGCTCGGGATTCACGGAAGAATCGTCGATGCCATTCGCAGCGCGTTTAAGCCAGGAGCCCAGAACGCCGAAGACGTCAAGCAGCATACTTTCATCCGCCGCAGCCAACTGACCGATGCTGTAGATGCCTATTTTTTTCAGCTTATCCGCCGTCTTGGCCCCGATTCCGAACATTTCTCCGCAAGGCTTGTTCCACAGCACCTTCGGTACATCCCGCAGTCTTAAGATAGAAATACCGCTCGGTTTCTTGAGATCAGAGGCCATCTTGGCCAGCAGCTTGTTGGGCGCGATTCCGATGGAGCATGGCAATCCAAGCTCATCCATGATGCGGTTCTGTATGGTCCCGGCAATCTCCAGCGGTGTGCCAAACTGGCGCGACCCCGTTATATCGAGATAACACTCGTCAATGGATACCGCTTCCAGCAATGGCGTATAGCTGTAGGCAATCTGCATGAAGGCTGCCGAATAACGGCGGTAGAGATGGAAATCGGGCTTGATGACAATGAGTTCCGGACACACGCGTAGGGCCCTCTGCACCTGCATGCCCGTAGATACGCCGCGCCGTCTTGCAGGATAGGAGCAGGTGACGATTATTCCTTTGCGCAGCTCCACGCTTCCGGCCACCGCGGTCGGCTTGCCTTTATAGGCTTCCGGATTCTCGGCCTCATGGACAGAACAGTAGAACGCATTCATATCCACATGCAGTATAACCCGGCCGCTGGCGGGATAATACCGGTCTACCTTATCGCTCATTTCAGCCCTCTTCCTTCATAGTCATACTGATGCTGCGCCCATTTCCTTGCTAATTTTTAGCATACCGCTCTCCGCTTAACAGGTCAATCCGGTTTGAAAGGCCTGCCCGCCGGGAATTTTCCGCTCTTTTTTACTAAAATTAAATATTAATGTGTAGGTTCTCTGTTACATTCCAGCGTAAAAATGCTATAATATAAAAATTCATTCCCGCTAAGTTTATGCTTCCGATGCCAGTTTGGCGAAGTACACTCACGGAAGTTATGTTATCAAAACTTTTAGGAGGACGCACATGTCTAAGTCCATCTCCATCTTCGATACAACGCTGCGCGACGGCACCCAAGGCGAAGGAATCAGTCTGTCGGCGGACGACAAGCTGAAAATTGCCAAGAAGCTCGACGATCTGGGTGTGCACTACATTGAAGGTGGCATTCCGGGAAGCAACATGAAGGATATCGAATTTTTCAAAAGAGTGAAAGATCTTCATTTGAACGCTAAAATCACCGCATTCGGCAGCACGCGCCGCAAGAACACGCAGGCGGACCAAGATGACAATCTTCAGCGTATACTGGCAGCAGGCGTACCGGCAGCGACACTGGTCGGAAAATCATGGGACTTCCATGTTCACACCGCCCTGCAAACCAGTCTAGAGGAAAATCTCGCCATGATCGGCGATTCCATCGCATATTTAAAAAGCAAAGGGCTTGAAGTCATTTTTGACGGCGAGCATTTCTTCGACGGATATAAGAATAATCCCGAGTATGCTGCGGCAGTCATGTCGCGCGCTCGCGAAGCGGGAGCCGATTGGCTCGTAATGTGCGATACCAATGGAGGAACGCTGCCGCATGAGATCCGGGATATCATCTCTTCTTTGGCCCTTCAATTGCCCGGCGCGCCGCTTGGTATCCATACCCATAACGACTGCGAGCTTGCTGTAGCCAACGCGCTCAGCGCAATAGAGGCCGGTGCCCGGCAGGTGCAGGGAACGATCAACGGATACGGTGAGCGCTGCGGCAACGCCAACCTCTGTTCCATCATTCCGACACTGCAGCTCAAGATGGGATACAGCTGCATTCCCGCGGATTCTCTGCCGCAGCTTACGAATACGGCCCGCTTCGTCAGCGAGGTCGCCAATGTTAATATGCCGGTAAATCAGCCTTATGTGGGAAGTGCGGCGTTTGCGCATAAGGGAGGCATTCACGTCTCCGCCATTCTGCGTGACTCCCGCACCTACGAGCATATCGCTCCCGAATTGGTCGGCAACAAGCAGCGCGTGCTGGTCTCTGAACTGGCCGGTCAGAGCAATGTACTGTCCAAAGCGCAGGATATGGGCCTGAATCTTGACCCTAGCAGCGAGCAGGCGCGCAAAGTGATTGACAAGATCAAAGATTTAGAGCATCAGGGCTACCAGTTCGAAGGCGCCGATGCTTCGCTCGAACTGCTGCTCCGTGAAGCGACGGGCGAAATGAATGAACTATTCACCTTCGAGTCGTTCAAGATGCTCGTAGAGAAATCCGCCGGAAAGCCGGTTGTCTCGGAAGCCTTCGTCAAGCTGAAGGTTGGCGGCGAAACTCTTTATACCGCCGGTGAAGGCAACGGCCCTGTCAATGCTCTGGATAATGCGCTGCGCAAGGCGCTTCTGGCTCATTTCCCGCAGCTGAAAGACATGCACTTGTCCGACTATAAGGTCCGTGTGCTGGACGAGAAGGATCAGACTGCCGCGAAGGTCCGCGTGCTAATCGAATCCAAAAATTATAGCGATACCTGGAGTACTGTCGGCGTATCCGCCAACGTTATCGAGGCAAGCTGGGAAGCGCTGGTTGACAGTATGCGCTACGCCTTGCTCGGTCAAATATCGCCGGAAGTGACCGATCTTCTGGATTTGGGGCAGCGCGGCCTGGTCAATCATTAATTTTACCGCTCAACAGTAACAATCAGTTAGAGAATGCCGAAGAGCCGCTTCCCTTGCGCATCCGCGCGGAAACGGCTCTTTTTTCACAACATAAGTTCGATTTCGCCACCATGCGTCAGCATCCAAATCGGGTCACTCAGGACAGCTCAATAAAAATTGCAGCTGGCCTCTGCTCGTTATGTTATCCTTACAGACGCTGCTGCTGCTTAAGTTTCACCAGCTTCTCGTCAAGCTGCTCTGCGGTCAATCCCCCGAGAACAATCTCGGAAATAACGCCGCTGCGGTCGATCAGAACATTGGTAGGAAACACGGCGCCATTGTATTTGGCATAAATCTCTCCCTTAAGATCGAACATTACGGGAAAGATTAGCTTATACTTGTTCACAAAACGGTCCGCATTGGCCTTGTAATCGTAGCTTGTCACATTGATCCCATAAATATCAAGCGTATCTTTGTACTTTTCGGCTATTTTGTTTAATTCCGGCGCTTCTGCCCGGCAAGGATCACACCAGGAAGCCCAAAAATTGAGCAGTACGACCTTATCCCTTACTCCGCCGACTGCATAAGTGGTCCCGTTCTCACCCTGGATCGTGAAAGAGGGCGCCAAAAGTCCAGTCTTGGGTCCGCTCTCGGTCGGCAGGGTCTTGCCGTTAGCTGGAAGAATGGCCTGTTCAGCCGGCGGCGCATTCTTAACATGCTGAACGGTTTCCGTCTTGCCTCCGGGATGCAGCAGCAAAATAACGGATACCGCAACTAGCGCCAAAATAACGATTACCAAGTTTCTGCGGTTTGCCATCTTCATCGTAGATTTTCCTTTATAAATGGAGTTGTTCACTCCTATTGTACCCCCGTCTAGGCAAGTTTCAAACGGGAGTATTGGAAATACCGCGTTTATATCGTCAGTTTCCCAGCCAATCTGAGCGTTTCCCGAGCGGAATAGTATTTTTTGGACAAAAAAAGGGGATTTCGTCCAGGACGAAACCCAATGAAGAGAGAGGGGTGAACAATGACAGCATTCCAGGGAAAAGTTCCGCCTATATGGCTACAACCTTCCGTATACCAAGCGCTGGGGAAGCATTTGGCATCCGCTCTTCCGCATGAAGCATGCGGCGTCCTGCTGGGTGCTGCCGCAGCGGGCGGCATGCGCATCGACACCTATGTGCCCATGCGCAACGTAGCGCCTGACCCGCTGCATGCTTTTGTCCCACATCCGGCAGACTGGATCTCGGCGCTGTATCACGCGCCTCCTCCGATCGGCCTGTTCCACTCCCATCCGCTTGCGGTCCCCCAGCCCTCTTCCGCCGACCTTGACGGGTTAACCGGTCTGGGTGACCATTTCTCGGTATATTTGATTGGCGCTCCCGGTATAGAGCCGGCGAATCCCATTCTTCTGAACGGGTATAGCATTCAACGCGCCCGAACCGAAGGCGGAGAACGATCGGTCTCGCTGATTGAAGCGCAGCTTCAAGTTCTGCTCAAGTAAGCATACAGATCGCCCAGCGTCTCCACCTGCTTATGCTCGGAAATCTCACGCAGGTAAGACACCCAGAGCTTAGCCGTCATTTTGGCGTCTTCCAGCGCGTTATGTCTTCCGCAGATCGGGATACCGTGCACCGTCAACAATTCATCAAGCGTGTAGTTGCCCCGGGTTGGCTCCAGCCAGCGCGCAAGCATCATCGTATCCAGCACACGGTGGGTAAGCTGTACCTTCGACGTTTTCCACAGCGCCGCATTCAGAAACGATTTGTCATGAGCGCTGGCATGGGCGACCAATATTCTTTTACCTACAAATGACATAAAATTATGAAGTCCGTCAATAAGCGAAGGCGCAGCTTTACTCATTTCTTCGGTAATTCCCGTCAATTCGGTTATATTCGCCGGAATGGAGGTCTGACAATTGACAAGCGTGTAAAAGCACTCGTCCTCAATGACCTCCTCCCCGACGACCTTAATCGCCCCGAATGACAGAATCTCATCCCCATGTTGACTAGAAAACCCAGTTGTTTCCAAATCAAAAACAATGGTCTCCAGCTCGGACAGCGGCGTATGGAGCACCTCCGGCCGACGTTTCTCCCGCATCAAAGACCTGATAAAAGCCATTTGCTGAGCGGTCTGCTGTGCGGATTCACCGCCACGAATCGAAGCGATCGCAGACGGCATGCCGCCGTGTCTTAAGTTGTTCCAGAACCCGCCGCCTTTGTTCGGCTCCTTCATAGCTGTCTCCTTTCCGCTGACCGGAGCTGGCGCTGCAGAACCCGATGGATGCGTCTGACAAGCAGTAAGCTGTCTCGCAGTTCGGACATCAGCTGCCTGTTCCTCAGTTCATTTTCTGATGCAAAATCACTGCCCGACAAGAGACCGTCATGAACGGAATAGGGAGTGTTAACCCTCATCTTTAGCGCCGTCAGGAACGCACTTCGCACACCTTCCGGCAGATGCTGGTACTCCTTGCTCAATATTTCCAGCCTTTCTAATGTCGAGGTCTTACGAATTCCATGCTGCAAAGCAAAATATCTCACACCGTTAACTAACGGAATGTATAGCCCATATTTGACGTCAAATCCGCCGGCATGATCCCCGAACCGTTCGGTGAGCACCTGCCCGAGCAGATTAAGCGTCGCTTTATGACGGACGGTATTTCGCAGAACAGCCGCCCATAGCTTAGGGTTATCGATAAACCCTTCATGATAAAAATCCAGCCACTGCTCGGAGAGGCTGCGGTCTCCCGCAACATGGCGCATATCGGAACAGATTATCAAATATCGAATGGGTTCCCATTCAAACTGGGTTCTCCAGCCCGTAATCTGCTCCTTCCATTCAGTCAGAGTCTTCCGCCACATCGGCTCGGAAACCATGACCTTGCCTTCGCATTTCTCATATCCGCTATTAGCCAACAGTAAGGAAAGCCTAATCCCGAATTCTTCAAAATACTTCTCCTTCGCTTCCTCCGGTTCTCCTTCGATAATCAGCCCGTTATCTTGGTCGCTCCACAGCGTCGTTTCTTTTCTGCCTGCGCTGCCGAACACAATAAAGGAATAAGCGCAGGGAGGCGGGCCATGGCCCGCCTCAATCATCTGCGCCTCGGATAAAACAACCGCCGCTTCTGCGATAGCATCATGCATCGCATTGACACGCAGCATCCATTCCTCAATTGGGATAACATTTAACTGTTCCAGGAGAATGCTTTGACAGGCTATGCGCCTTGTCTTCAGCTCCTGGGGCGAACCGGATGTTACGATGGACTCATGAACTGCCTTATAGTCCCAATCGTCGGACTCCGTCTGGGTCACTCGGCCCGCCTCCCTGATGTTATATTATAATTATTTCTTCCGGGATTCGGATTCCGAAATCAGCTTCATTTGCTCAGGATAACCATAAGTACCGTGTTCACTGATATCCAGACCCATCAATTCTTCTTCTTCCGTAACGCGAATGCCGCTTACCAGCTTCATGATATACAGGAAGATGAAGGACAGGATTGCCACGAAGGCAAAAGTTCCAATTACACCGAGAACTTGAACACCAAGCTGGTGGAAGCCACCGCCATAGAACAGACCGGCTTGACCGACATTTACAGTTTTAGCGAGTTCAGGAGTTGCGAATAAACCAGTGGATACCGCACCCCACATACCGGCGATACCGTGTACGGAGAAAGCGTAGATCGGATCGTCAAGACCCGCGCGTTCCAGCCATTGCGAAGTCATGAACGTAAATGCGCCGGCAACAAGACCGATAATAAAAGCTGCCCAAGGTTCAACGAAGGCGCAGGCGCCTGTAATGGCTACGAGAGCGGCCAGAACGCCGTTCAGCATCGCCGGAATATCAGACTTGCCGAAGTACAGCCAGGAGGCTACCAGAGCTGCCAGACCACCCGCTGCTGCAGCAATGTTCGTGGTCAGGGCCACATAACCGAAGAATCCGCCCATTGGGCTCAGTGCGCTGCCTGGGTTGAATCCGAACCAGCCGAACCACAGAATGATAACGCCGAGAACCGTAAATACTTGGTTATGTCCCGGAATAATAACCGGCTTGCCTTCTTTATTGAATTTGCCAAGGCGAGGTTTGAGCAGGATTGTAGCGACTACCGCCGCCGTTGCACCCGTCAGATGGACAACTGTCGAACCTGCGTAGTCCTGCATGCCCATCGTTGCCAGCCAGCCGCCGCCCCATACCCAGTGAGCGACAACCGGATAAATAAAGATGGAGAACAAAATGCCGAAGATAATATATACGCTCAGCTTCGCGCGTTCCGCCATACCGCCGGAGACGATGGCAAGCGATACAGCCGCAAACGCCATTTGGAACAGGAATTTCACGTTCAAGGTTACATCAGAAAGTTCCAGAGATTTAAAAGAAGCAGCCATTGAATCTCCGCCGAATCCAAAGCCCGTAGTGCCAAAGAAGCCGTTGCCGTTCCCGAAGCCCAGGCCAAAGCCCACCGCCCAGAAGCAAATGCTTGCAATTGCAAGCGTCAGCACCGTCTTACCTGCAACGTGGCCCGCATTCTTCATCCGGACCGAACCGGCTTCAAGCATGGCAAAGCCAGCTTGCATAAAGAATACTAGAATAAATGCCAAATAAGTAAAAGCTGTGTCCAGACCGATCTGCAGGTCCGGAGCAGTAGGTCCGTCAGCGGCAAAAGCGCTGACAGGGTAAATCGTCAGCGTTAGCATCGCTAACACAAAACATAACCACTTTCTCTTCATTACTCCCCACTCCCCTATGTAATATATTCTAACAAATCATGAAACTCTTAATGTCATTATAAGCAAAACGAAGCAAAATTGACAAGACTATTTTTCACGAAACGGGAAATAAATTTTTAGTAAATAATTAGCAGCATCAATCGGGAAATAGATGAATATACTTTTGAAAGCGTGACGTTTGACTGTACGGTTTTTAGTCTGATATCATTAAATAGACAAATCAAGGAAATACGGCATCCATTCCACCCGGAGCCTCAACATTTCCTTCTGCGAGGTGAGCAGCATGGGGATATGAACCTATACCGGATCGGCGAACTGGCCAAAGCGGCTAATATCAGCGAGCGTACCATTGATTATTATACTAAGCTTGGACTGATTCATCCCGAGACAAGAAGTATGAAAAATTACCGGCTATACAGCGATGAAACCTTGGATACTCTGGAACGTATTAATCACTTGAAACAAGAAAAATATACATTGGAAGAAATCAAGTCCATCATAGCGAGATGGAACGCGGCAGCGCCCGATCCCGATGTATCCAGTAAGCTGGCGGAGCTTGAGGCTCATATGCAGCAGCTACGGCGTGAAGTTAAGGCGCTTGAACCGGCGCTGAGCCGGATGAAGCCGGGACAGGCCAAGCTGGCCTTGGCGCATCTGATTCCGCAGGGAGCGGCCTGCATTGAAGCCATACGTCTTCTATTGACGCAAGTGCCGCCAATCTAATTCAATCGACCAGAAAGTGGAGGAATGAGTAAATGATGTATCTATTAGTAATAGTAGCTTTTATATTCTCGTTATGGGCTCAGTTCAGGGTAAAGGGAACCTTTAACAAATGGGCTCAGGTTGCCAACCTGAACGGGATGACCGGCTACGAGGCCGCAAGACGCATGCTGGATTCCAATGGTCTTAGCGATGTTCCGATTGAGCCTGTTCACGGCGCCCTCACCGACCACTATGACCCGATTCACCGGGTTGTCCGTTTGTCGGAGCCTGTATATTATGAACGCTCCATTTCAGCAGTCTCCGTGGCCTGCCACGAGGTAGGGCATGCCATTCAGCACAAAGTTCACTACCCGATGCTGGTGCTTCGCCACCGGATGTTCCCGGTCGTTAACTTCGCTTCGGGCGTCGCTCCTTTCATGCTGCTCGCCGGCTTCCTGTTCAGCTCCTTGAATTTGATCGGCCTTGGCATAATCTTCTTCTCGGCGGCTGTAGCCTTTCAGCTTGTAACATTGCCGGTGGAATTCAATGCCAGCAACCGGGCCCGCCAAGTCATGGTGGAGCAGGGCTTTATCCGAAACGATGAAGAACGCGGAGTCGCCAAAGTGCTTAACGCCGCAGCGCTGACCTACGTTGCCGCCGCTCTAGTCTCCGTACTTGAGCTGCTTCGCCTGATTTTGGTCTATACCAGCAATCGCGACTAACCGGCTGCTGTACAGATAGCTCTTGTATCATAACAAACCCCGGAAGGCTCTAGGAGCCGACCGGGGTATTATTTTGCCGTGTTCTGAAATAAGTCAGCAGAAAAGCCCTGAACGAACGCGCGACCAACGGGAGCCTGCCGTCTGAGCGGTGTATGAGTCCGATTGTTCGGGTAACCGCTGGCTCTTCCACTCTCACCTGAGCCGGTTGAAGCGAGTTCGTCGGGTACAGCGCCATTTCCGGCAGCAGACTGACCCCCATTCCCGCAGCAACAAGGCCGCGTATCGTGTCCGTCTCTCCTCCCTCAAACGCGATTTGCGGCGTAAATCCCGCTTTCAAGCAGGCCTGCCAGACGATCGGACGCAGCGAGTAACCCGGACTGAACAGCACGAATTGTTCATCCTTCAGCTGTTCAAGACGTATAATCTTCTCCTGGGCAAGCGGATGATTCTGAGGAAGGATCGCGAACAGCTCTTCCGTCATGACCACATCCCCGATCAATTGCTCGTCACTGTCCGGGCAGGGGGATATGAAAGCCAAATCCACTTCACCGGAAAGCACATCCTTGATCAAAGAGGGGTACATCCCTTGCTTAAAGCGGAATTTGACGTGCGGATAATGCCTGCGGAATTCGGCCACGATGGTAGGGATCAAATGCGTCCCGACGCTGTTCGGAAAACCGATCCGGATTTCCCCCCGTTCAGGGTCCAGAAATTCGTGTATTTCGGCCACGGACCGGTCCAGATCCTTTAAGATCGTTTCCACTCGCTTACAGAACAGCTGGCCTACCGGTGTAAGGTGCAAATTCCTGCCTTTTTGCATAAATAAATCAAGGCCCAGTTCCTGCTCCAGCAGGTGGATTTGCCGGCTGACCGCCGACTGCGCCACATGCAGCTCCTCAGCCGCTTTGGTGACATGCTCTTTCTGGGCAACCTTCAAGAAATACTGCAGTTGTCTAAGCTCCACGTCACAATCGCCTCCGTCCTGCGCTTCTTTCTAACCGGATCGTTCTCATCCTCGCGGCCGCCTGCGGGGCAGCACCCGAATAATGAGGCCATATAGGAAGAAGCCGCCGATTAAACCGCCAATATGGGCGGTCCAGTTCACATTTGGCGTAACGAAGGACATAATAATCCCCATCGTCAGCAGGCCATAGAGCGTCCTGCGCGAACCTTCATCCATCACAGTGCGCTGGAACAGGGCGATATACAAGAACGCGCCATAGACGGCAAATATCGCCCCTGAGGCGCCAACCGAGACCGTTATCACTTCCTCCGTGCCGCCTCCCCATGCTCCATTGGACAAAATATTGCCGACCACCCCGCCTAACACATACAGCAGCACATAACGCCACCAGCCCATAAGCCGTTCCAGCGGCGGGGCAAATACAAGCAGCGCAAAGCAGTTGAACAACAGGTGCGTAAACCCGTTATGCAGAAAGATCGATGCAACATACCGCCACAACTCTGTTCTTTCCGGTCCGGCGTCCGCGAGTGCGCCAAAGCGCAGCAGAGTCTCCGGATTCGTCGAGCCCCCGTTCAGCGTCAGCACCATAAACATAACGATATTTGCTAAAATGATGAGGCTTGTAACAGGATAAAATTTAAGATAACTTTTCCAGTTTTCATAACGGATGAATATCATGGCGCCACCCTTCTCTCCCTTTCTTGTTCTATATACGTCCCAGGTTGGACAGGGTCTCATTAAAAAGATTATAATTTATTATGGCAGCAACAAGCCAATTTTGTTAGTCCAAGGAGGAATAATCAGTGACGCAAGAAAGAACAGGCGCAGCCACTTTTAAGGGAAATCCGATCACTCTTATAGGACCGAAGCTGAACGCCGGCGACCCGGCTCCCGATTTTATTCTCAGCAAAAATCTGCTCGAAGAAGCTACCTTGAAAGATTTCAGCGGAAAAGTAAAGCTCATCAGCGTAGTTCCTTCGCTTGATACCGGCGTCTGCGACGCGCAAACCCGCCGATTCAACAGTGAAGCTGCCGAGCTTGGCGATGAGGTCGTTATTCTGACCGTCAGTGCCGATCTTCCGTTCGCTCAGGCCCGCTGGTGCGGCGCCGCAGGAATCGACCGTGTCATTACACTCTCGGACTACAAAACGAATGCCTTCGGCGAGGCCTACGGCGTGCTGATCAAGGAATTCAAGCTGGATATGCGCTCTATCTTTGTCATTGATAAAGATGACAAGATCACGTACGTGGAATATCTAGGCGAAATGGCGGAGCATCCGAACTACGAAGCCGCTATTAGCGCAGTCAAGAGCTTGTTGTAACAGCGTACTTACACTTTTATGTTTAAAAAGCGGAAGAAGGCACACCTTCTCCCGCTTTTTTGCAAGCCAAAACAAGCCATTTTCCATCTTGGCCCAGATGGGTAAATTTGTTTCTTCCATAATATAAGCGCATACAATACTCGCTTTCCTTCGCTAAGCGGCGCAGCAGGATTTAATCGAGCTTATATTTACCGATCTTCTTGTCCAGCGTCTCGTAGAGGCGTTGAATAACCCGGTAGTTCGAGCCCAAATCGCCAAGCGAGCCCCGGGATGCCGAATAGACGTCGACCGCACACCGCGTTGGTGACGTATTAAGCACGGAAACGGTAATATCCAGCGTTCGGCCGAATGCCGTCTTTTTCTCCAGCGTAATCTCTCCTACGGATTGAACTTCATGAAGTACTCTAAAGCCTGGAATTTTCTTTAATGTGGAGGACACTTCCTCCCATCCCTTTTCTTTGGTGAGGTTGTAATAGCGCGTTTTTAAAGCGGGTTCTTTGGCGCGGTCGCTCGTTCCTTCATGGCTGCGAAACAAGCCGACCAAGGTTCTTTTTAAAGACAACTGACTTCCCCCTCATATCCCAAGTTCACTTATTTAAGTGTATCACTCTTGTCCCAGGAACAAAAGTAAAATGCTTATTAATCCCGCTGCAGTCTGCATTTCGGCACACAAGAAGGCGCCCAGTCTCCCGCTAAGGATACTTGGGCGCCTTCGTACGCGATAAAAGAAAACCCGCCTATGCCGTCCGGCTACAGTGTCTTCTGAACCTGCAATAGCAGGTGGGTGATCGCAGTTGCGGTTTTGAAGTCCCCTTGTCATATAGACAGGGCCTTTCAGCTGCGCTTCATGTAGATCTCCCAAGACATTATCATTGGTTCAAAACAACGAGCAGCCGATAACGTACATCGCAGGATTTAGCCTTATTATATTGCGTTCTAGCGAAAAAGTAAACCTTGTATGCGCTTTATTTTACATGAGACGGTTTTTCTTTTTATATATGGTTAACAGTCTCCAGCAGGAAACGCTGAATTAAAGGCGGGGCTGCTCCTCGTCCGGCGTCTCTTTGGAAAGGTTGACTTTCTCTGAAATTTCTTCCGATCCTTTGTTGCCCACGCTGCGCTCAGCCTCTAGAGCTTCTTCTTCCTGACGCTTTCTCGTTTCCGCCTGAAGCTGCAATTTGTTATAGGTAGCGTAGAAATTAAAGAAAGCAACCATGGCGATCAGCGTTGGAATACACACAAAATAGAGTGCAGGATATCTCAAACCGATGTAAGCGAGCACAAGACCGGCCACGAGAGTTGTAAACACCCGGATTGGACGGGCAATGGTCAGCAGTATGGAGTTGGTCATCACTTGCTTGAAAGTCATCTGATAGTGAACGACCGCCGAAAAAAAGTTGAACATCGACACCATAAGGACAATCATCAGAACAAGCATCAAAATACCGACAATCTTAAAATCGGCCATTTGTGTCATATAAATCGTCACATCAAAGTACATCACGACGAACAAGAGCGTATAGATCAGGCCACCAAGCATGCTCTTCAGGTAATTTTCCTTATACCCTAGAAAAAAAGTCTTGAATGTGCTTACATCTGTATTGCCCATTACCCACTTGCGAACCACCGTGAACAGCGCCGACGTTGCCGGAAAAACGGTAAACGGAGCCGTGATGGCAAGGCCCCAGTTCAAGACGACCTGCTCGTTGGCTCCCCCCTGGCCCGTCGCCATCAGCATGAATTTCATTACGATAAAAAACAAAAACGGAGATGAGCATAAGGTCCACAGCACATTGCTGAACGCTATGCGTGAAATCCACTCCGTGATACGGTATAAACCGCCCATTGCGCCTTTAAACTCCACTTTCCTTCCTCCTGTCTCTTCGCTACTGCATAGCTTAACTATACCTTATTTCACCACGGCATTTCCATAGCTTAAGTCATGTAAGTTTGGGCGGCGCTCTACCCTTGGTTATGTAGAGGTAAAAAAAGAAGACGGCGCGCACATGATGCGCACCGTCTTCTATGCTGCTCTGGGCTTGTCAACCGCCCGCCGAGCTTAAATATCGAAAGAGTCCTCACGCTTCGGCGTGCGGCGCTCACCGTCGGCCGGACGCTGGAATTTGCGTTCTCCGCCGCGATAGCTCGAACCTTCACGGCTGCCTTTGTATCCGCCGCCGCTGCCGCCGCTGCCGCCGCTGTTATAACCGCCACGGCTGCCGCCTTCGCGGTTGCCCCGGTATCCTCCTCCGCCGCCATAGCCGCCGCGGTTGCCGCTATAGCCGCTAGGCTTACGCCCGCTGCGGATATCATTCTTACCGCCACGGCGTTTCACGCGGATCGGTTCTTCCGGTGTCAGTTGGATTTCGGAATCCTTCTTCTCCCCGGTAAGCAGCTGCATCGCTGCGGACAGCAGACGAACGGAATCATACTGCTCAAGCAGTTGGATCGCAATACCCTTGTACTCGTTCAGTTCTCCATTCTCCATCGTATCCATCAGCCGCTCGGCGGTAACGCGCTGTTTGCCTTCAATCGCCTCAGCCATCGTAGGCAGCGGCTTGCGGGCAATCCGGTGACGAGTCACACGCTCAATAAGACGCAGATGGTCGATTTCGCGAGGAGTCACAAACGATACGGCAGCGCCTTCCTTGCCTGCGCGTCCGGTACGTCCAATTCGGTGAACATAGCTTTCCGGGTCCTGCGGCAGGTCAAAGTTAATGACATGCGTTACCCCGGAAACGTCGAGTCCGCGAGCCGCCACGTCGGTCGCAACCAGTACATCGATGCTTCCGTCGCGGAATTTACGCATTACAGCATCGCGCTGGTTCTGAGACAGGTCGCCGTGCAGACCATCTGCGGAGTAGCCGCGCTTTTGGAGCGCTTCGGACAACTCATCAACCCGGCGCTTCGTCCGTCCGAATACGATCGCAAGTTCCGGAGATTCCATATCGATCAAACGGCTCAGCGCTTCGAACTTCTGGCGTTCCGGGACTTCAATGTACGCCTGATCGATCAGCGGCGCGCTAACCTGCTTCGGAATGACGGAGACATGCTCTGGGTTCTTAAGGAACTGCTGGGCAAGACGCTGGATGTTCGGAGGCATCGTTGCCGAGAACAGCATAGTCTGCCGTTCTTCAGGAACGAGCTTCAGGATGGACTGGATATCGTCCATGAAGCCCATATCCAGCATTTCGTCCGCTTCATCCAGTACGACGGTCTGCACGTCGTCCAGACGGATCGTCTTGCGGTTAATGTGGTCAAGCAGACGTCCCGGCGTACCGATAATGATCTGCGGTTTCTTCTTCAGACCGCGGATTTGGCGGCCGATGTCCTGACCGCCATAGATTGGCAGGGATCGGATTCCCTTGAAGCGGCTAAGCTTGCCGATTTCTTCCGCTACCTGAATGGCAAGTTCACGGGTCGGCGTCATGATCAGCGCTACGATTTTTTCTTCCTCGCGTGGAATCTTGGTGATAAGCGGAATACCGAATGCTGCCGTCTTCCCGGTACCGGTCTGGGCTTGTCCGATCAAGTCACTTCCTGTCATAGCGATCGGGATGGACTGGGATTGAATCGGAGTTGCTTCCTCGAATCCCAGTTCTGTGATGGCTTGCAACACTTTCGGGTCCAAGTCAAATTCTGCAAATGTCTTCAAATTATTCATGCTCCTTCTATACAGTGGACATTCCACATGCTTGTCTGTATTCTTAAGTAGCGGCAAACATTTATAGGCTGTCCAATCATGCCGGAAACTCTGCATGGTTTCGCGTAAGGGGACGGCGGGCCGTCCTTTCATCAGGTGCTCTAATAGGCCCGAACAACAGTAGCTTCACATTCGAAACAATGCAAAAAGTTCATTGTAACGCTCTACTCAAGAATATCCTATACATTATATCACAAATCCAAAGAGGAATACCAGCGTATTCCTTTCATTTGTACTTACATCGTTTGCATTCTTACTTACATCCCATTATTTCGGAAGGTGATTTTTGCTTGCTTAGATATTGCTTCAGCCTTCTGGCCGTAATCTTCGGCTCCGGACTGATTGCCGCCGGCTTCAATCTGTTCCTTATACCTCATCGGCTGCTGAGCGGCGGCGTGTCCGGTCTGTCCATGCTGGCAAGCTATTTTACTCCGCTCAATGTCAGTTTGCTGTATCTTCTCTTCAACATTCCTCTGCTGGTTGCCGGATGGTTTCAGCTTGGCCGGCGTTTTATCGTGCTTAGCATTGCGTCGGTTGCCGCAGCAGCCTGGTTGATTGAAATCATTCCCGTAAAGCCGCTTGTCTCCGATATGCTGTTGGCCTCCGTATTCGGCGGAGTGCTCGTCGGGGTCGGCAGCGGAATTTCGTTCCGCGTCGGCGGTTCGTCCGGAGGCTTCGATATTCTGGGCTCAATCATCAGCCGCCATAGGGACTTTCCCATTGGCAACGTACTCGTTTCCCTGAATGCGCTAGTTATTCTGGCCGCAGGTTATCTAGAGAATAACTGGAACATTACTCTGGCTTCAATGGCCTCCATGTACGTAACCGGCCGGGTGGTTGATCTGATCCACGTTAGCCATATTAAAGTTACCGTATTAATTATTACGAACCGCACGGACGAAATGCTGCAGCACCTGCTTGAACTCCAGAGAGGCGTAACCAAGATCAAGACCGAGGGCGCTTACTCCCATACGGAAAAGGACATGCTAATGACAGTGACGACCCGTTACGAGTTGGCGGAGCTCAAGCGAATCATCAAACAGAGCGATCCGCAAGCTTTTGTCAATATTTTGGAAACGGTTGGTATTATGGGATCGTTCCGCAAAAGGTAACTTGTTAAATGGTGCACATGCTTAAAAATTGTGATATATTAATGATGCGTTAGAAGTCAATACATGCTCTTGATGATTCTGCTCTGCCCTCTTTTCCAGGCACTTGTCGTTTTTCTGGGTGAAACCTGAATTTAAGTTCAGCAACATTCGAAAAAGGAAAGGGTGATTACTGTGGAAATGGAAACGGTGAAATTGTCAGAAATCGTCATGAAGTGGTATCCAGATATGATGCCGTTTCTCAAGCAGGACGAACTCGATTCCATGATCGTTCTGCGGGACGGGCTGAGCATTCTGGACTCTGCTGATGCGATGGACATCATTCAGTACAGCATTTGCGAGCATCAGGATTCTGCGTATCTTCAATGAAGGAAACACGAGTTTTAAGGTTGCCGCTTGGACCAGCTTAATATCCGGTTCAGGCGGCATTTACTTTTTTTATAATCTTACGATCGGCAGAAGATTGACAAATCATTCATTATTGTTACAAACCTGTTCTTTTTATTCGTTACCATTCTTATTATAATTTATACCAACGTACATAAAAGAGGAGAGAGAAAAATGAACATCACTTGGGCTATATTGATGATGGCCCTGGGAAGCGTGGGCGTTCAGCATGGGCAATCGCAAGCTGACGCTACTTCCGTACTTCAATCCGTCACTTATACAGTTGCCGTAAATCAAACAGCCCCGCCAAGTGCACCTGGAGGCTGGGCGGATTCGAAACCAGGAGGCGCTGCTTCAACTCCTGCACCTTCCGCCTCGCCGGATGCAACCAGAGCCCTTGATGGCGCCCCCCTGCCCGATCCTCAGCCGGACGCTCCCAAAGTCAAAGGAATATACGTCACTGCGTACAGTGCTGGCGGCTCGCGGATGGATACGCTGCTAAATTTGATCGACAAGACGGAACTGAACGCGATGGTTATCGACATCAAGGACGACGCCGGTTACATCACCTACAAGACGGATAACGCCGAGCTGCAGCAGATGGGCAAACCCCAGCCTTTTATCGGCGATATCAACAAATTGATGGAACGGCTTAAGAAGCATAATGTCTATCCGATCGCCCGGATCGTTGTCTTCAAGGATTCCGTGCTTGCCAAGAAGAACCCGCAATTGTCGTTCGTGAAGAGTAACGGTTCCGTATGGCACAACAAAGGCGGAGACAGCTTCGTCAATCCCTACAACGAAAATGTATGGAAATACAATGTAGAAATCGCCAAAGAAGCGGTTAAGCTCGGCTTCAAAGAGATCCAGTTCGATTACGTCCGCTTCCCCGAAGGATTTGAAAAACGGGCGGACTCGCTGAAATACACCAAGGTCGCAGGAAAAAGCCGGGTTCAAATCGTTTCGGACTTCGTCAAGTATGCGAAGCAGGAGCTAAATCCGCTCGGCGTAAGGGTATCCGTTGATATTTTCGGTTATGCCGCCTCGGTTCCGGCCGCAGAAGGAATTGGTCAGGATTTTGTGAAAATTTCCAAGAACGTGGATGTCATTAGTCCCATGGTTTACCCAAGCCATTATTCGGTCGGCTGGTTCAACGTCAAGGACCCGGATAAGAACCCTTACGCGACCATCAAAGGCTCAATGGTGGATACCCACAAGAAATTGAATCCGCTAGGCAGCTACAAGCCGATTATAAGGCCCTGGATTCAAGACTTCACAGCCAGTTGGCTTGGCAGCGGTCATTATATCAAATACGGCAAGCAGCAGGTGGAAGATCAGATCCGCGCAATGAAAGAACAGAATGTTAACGAATTCCTGTTATGGAATGCGAGCAATCGGTATTCACCGGACGTCGACTACGAAAAATAACGAATACTGCAATGATTAAACCATCTAAATTATTCTTATATTTTTGATCAGAGACCCGGCGCAGGTGCCGGGTTCTTTGCTGGAGCCGGCCTTACAGCGGCCTGTGCTTGTTTTTCTCCAGATTTGCAAACTTAAAGATAACGAGGCATATTTTCATGAAACCAACAACATCATTCGGCCAAAAAATAATCCAGTTTTTCCATATTCTTTTCCCCATCCTCATTACTCAAATCGCCTTGTCCGCAATCGCTTTTTTCGATACGAACATGTCGGGCAGATTTGGTACCGCCGATCTCGCCGGGGTCGCGATCGGAACCAGCCTGTGGATTCCCATCCAAACTGGACTGAGCGGTATCTTAATCGGCCTTACCCCTATCGTTTCGCAGCTGTTAGGAAAACGGCGCGATGGCGAAGTCGCTTACAAAGTCATGCAGGGCATCTGGCTGTCGCTTATCGTATCACTTCTCGTACTGGTGCTTGGAGCGCTCGCTTTGGGACCGGTTCTGAGTTTTATGGACCTTGAGCCTTCCGTACGGAGCATCGCTTTTCGCTTTCTGGGCGCCCTATCCTTCGGAGTCATTCCTCTGTTCGGGTACACCGTGCTGCGCAGCTGTATTGATGCAACCGGACAAACCCGGGTGTCAAT
Organism: Paenibacillus durus ATCC 35681; assembly: GCF_000993825.1. Lineage (NCBI taxonomy): Bacteria > Bacillati > Bacillota > Bacilli > Caryophanales > Paenibacillaceae > Paenibacillus > Paenibacillus durus. The sequence continues at coordinate 1,482,761 of NZ_CP011114.1, read as the reverse complement.
GTTCATTACTCTAATCGCCCTGCCTGTAAATGTCGGATTAAATTATCTGTTAATCTTTGGCCACTGGGGCTTTCCCCGTATGGGCGGGGTCGGTGCAGGTGTTGCTTCCGCCATCACGTACTGGGTCATTTTTGGTGTGGCGCTTCTGTTTATATTTCTGGCAGAGCCTTTTAAAAATCTAGGGATACTCCGTAAATTTCACGCACTCTCGCCAGCGGCCATTAAGGAGCAGCTCTTGATTGGCGTGCCGATTGGCTTCTCCATCTTTTTTGAGACAGCGGTCTTCTCCACGGTTACACTGCTGATGAGCCGGTTCGACACGATGACGATTGCCGCTCATCAGGCGGCGATCAACTTTGCCTCTATGCTGTACATGATTCCGCTCAGCATCTGCATGAGTCTTACCATTCTCGTCGGCTTCGAGGCCGGTTCGGGAAGGTTGAAGGATGCCCGCCAGTACAGCCTGCTCGGCATTGGCTCGGCCGCCTCTATGTCGCTGGTCACCGCTCTCGTGCTGCTCTTTGCCGGCAGCCATGTGGCTGGCTTATATTCTACCGATCCGAAAGTTATCGCGTTGATCAAGCATTTTCTAATCTATGCGATCTTTTTCCAGATCTCCGATGCCATTGCGACGCCGACCCAAGGCGTTCTACGCGGATATAAAGACGTAAACCCAGCCTTTATCATCTGCTTCGTCGCCTACTGGATTATCGGACTCCCCACCGGCTATGTTCTTGCCGAACATACAGATTTAGGTGCGTACGGCTACTGGATCGGGCTCATCACGGGTCTGGCTATCGGGGCGGTGCTGCTGCTTAGCCGGCTCTTTAAGGTCCAGCACCGATTTGCGGCGCAATATTCCGGAACGCAGACGGAAAACTAAGGAAATCAGCGGCGAAAGAAACAGCAGCACTCCTAATTAAGCATTCAGAAAGGCCGCTCCTTCGGTAGATCAATCTGCTGAGAGGTGCGGCTTTTTGCATATTAGCTTCGGATCTGATCGCTGGCTCGGGCGTCCGGTCAATGGCGGTACAGATTACGGTTAGACAGATTACGGTTAGCCCGGAAACGATATTTCGCGCAACAAAAAACCCCACGCTGATTTGCGCAGGGCCTGTACTGATATATACGAGCTGCAATCTTACTGGGACAGACGCAAAGCCAGATTATACGTGTCCAGATCGAATTCTTTCTTGGTGTTGACGACAAGATCGATATCGGTAAGAGTAAGCTCGCCATTAATGATGCCGCAGGCTTTGCCCGATTCACCCTCGATCAATTTGCGCACGGCAAAGTCACCCAAACGGCTTGCCAGGTTACGGTCTGCCGGAGTCGGGCTGCCGCCGCGCTGGATATGTCCCAGTACCGTTACGCGCGCATCGATCGAAGCATGCCGGTCCTTAAGCGCATGAGCGATGTCTTCGCCTTTGCCTACGCCTTCAGCTACGATAATAATACTATGCTGCTTGCCTCTGGCGAAGTTTTCCTTCATCCGGTCTGCAACTTCGTCCAGATCGAAAGGTATTTCGGGGACGAGGATCGTTTCTGCACCGGAAGCCAGTCCAGCATGCAAGGCGATGTCGCCGCAGTGCCGCCCCATAACTTCAACGACGGAAGAACGTTCATGGGAAGACATCGTATCCCGCAGCTTGTTAATGGCATCCACAACAACGCTGACAGCGGTATCGAAACCGATAGTGTAATCGGTAAAGGAAATATCATTGTCAATCGTTCCTGGAAGCCCCATCGTCTTAATGCCGAGCTTGCTCAATTTGTTCGCCCCGTTGTAAGATCCGTCACCGCCGATGACGACAAGTCCGTCGATGCCGTACTCACGCAAGATATCGGCGCCTTTTTGCTGGCCTTCCGGCTGCAGGAATTCCAGACAGCGGGCGGATTGAAGAATTGTGCCCCCGCGCTGAATAATGTCGCCGACGCTGCGAATCGTCATCGGGAAGATATCCCGGTTTAATAGCCCATGATATCCGCGCTGAATACCGAATACATCAACACCGTAATAAATGGCGCTGCGCACGACGGCGCGCACGGCGGCGTTCATCCCTTGCGAATCCCCGCCGCTTGTCAATACTGCAATTTTTTTTACATCTGCCATACGAATGGTTTCCTCCTTAGAATGCTAATACAAATGCTTGCGTATCCATCGGCTGTTGACAAAGAAGAATAGTCTGGTAAGCGGACTTCTCTTCATCAGCCGTCTCGACACTGAGCGAACCTCCCGCTGTTCGCTTACTTTCGGATCGGATAAATACAATGCCAGCAGCCCCTCGATGATCATGCGGTGCAAGGGAGTCTCAGGTATGTTCCGAACATCTCTTCGTGCCCACTCCACGATTGAAGCGATCCGATTCAGCATGATATCCGTATTGTCATAGTAATTGCAGAAATTGAGATCGCCGCCGGCACGGTCTTCATCCTGGTCGATCAGATAGTCCAGCATAATATGCAAGCAGCACAAATGCGGGAAATACCCCGATCGGATTAATGAAACGTCCGGCTTGGTCAGCCTTGAATCGCAGGAAGCCAGAAAAAGCATAAAGACACCTAATGTCGATCCAGTTGCCGCCGCAAATTCATTCCAATATAATTGCGGCGCCCTGCTTCTGTTCTCCTCCCACCATTCCTTAAGCGCAGCTTCTCTCATTTCCGGACGGATATGCTTGTATACCTGAAGGTCCGTATACAATGCAGCCAGATCATAGATCTCAGAAGCCGCCGCCGTGTACCCGGGAAGCCTTGAGATCATTTCCTGACAAGTGCGGACCAGCCGATGCAGATATCCGCCGTCATTCTGTTCACTGCGGAGCGCATAATAATTAACCGGTTCAGCACCTGGTGTAATCGCATCCAGCATCGATTGGTGCAGCAACCTGAAGTCGTCAGGGTCCATAGAAGTGCTGCGGTCGCACAAGTTGTCCAAGTAATCGCTTATCGTCTGGTACGCGACTATCAGCGGAATGAGAATGTGCCTCATCGGTAAATTTCCGGCGGCATAAACACCTCCGCCTTCACAATGAAACTGTTTCGTTTCAATGCTTGCGAGCGCTTGCTTCCGGAGCTCGGGATCGGGAATCCCTTCCGCATCTTTGCGCCACTGATTAAGGCAGTTTCTCACCTCAGGCAGCACGTACTTGTAGACCCTGCTCATCAATCCAACCGGGCCACGCGGACTCAGGGAACGGCCTTGCTCAAATTCACTCAATGACGGTGCCTCCACATTGTTGTCTCCTTATCCAAATCATAATTATTATAATATGATCCAAACGTTTGTACAAACAACAATATCACTCCGGAATCCCCATTTGCAGTGCAAAATAGCGGCACTTCACGTCTCATATTACTCTGTTCGTCTACTGTCAGATACATGACGCTCAAATTCACAGATCGGTATGGACGGAATTTTATATCTATATAGCTCTGCCATGGCAAGCTTCCTATTGCAGCCAGCACTCTATACGGCCTGCGATACTTCTCACCTGGAAGAACTTGCGCTATAATAGAATCAGCACCAGGTATTAGTACTTGGTAACAATATTGGAAGGGGCATAACTGCAATGATTTTTGACGAATTCAAGCAATTGGCACAGTCCCGCCGCAGCATCAGGGATTTCAGCGAAGAAGATGTGCTCCCGGAAGACATTAGGGATATTATCGACTGCGCCCGGTTTGCTCCCAGCGATACCAACTCGCAGACCTGGGAATTTATCGCCGTAATGAACCGTGACAAAATCAAAGAGATTGAAGCCTTTACTTGGGAAAGGCTGAAGGAAATCGCGGCTTCGGCGGAACAACGCGGACTAGCGCGGGAAGCCAAGATGATGGTGAAGTCGTTCGGCCCTTACGCGACCGCCTTCGGCAGCGCTCCTGTGATGATTATTTGCCTGGCGACCCCATATACTTCTAAATTCCGTGAGCGCATTTTCGACCCGCTTGAGTTCGGCAGTCCGGAGATCTGGGCTGAAGAAGGAATCAAGAGCAGCAGCCTGTCCATTCAGAATTTGATGCTCGCCGCACATGCCAAAGGGCTTGGCACATGTCCGATGACCGGCCCCGTGCTGCTTGCCGAACAGGATCTTCGGGAATATTTAAATATTTCTGGGGACCGGCAGATCAATATGGCGGTTGCGCTTGGACACCCCGCCGTTCAGCCAAAAATGATTGCCCGTAAAGAGATCGATGAGATTCTGACAATTGTGAAGTAATCTATACATGACAGAAAAGGGCCTGCTGTCTCCTTCAAAAGAGCGGCAGAGCCCTGATTTTTTGGAAAAGATGCTGTTGAAATAATCCCCGCACCAAAATAAAAAACACAGCTCCCATAAAGAGAACTGTGTCTTGAGTTATACATTGCTTGGGTTACGCCTTAATAAAAGCTTACCATATCAAGTATATTCAGAGCGAAGGGCTGTTCCCTTCCGCCTTGTCTTACAGTTTGATTACGTTAGCTGCTTGCGGTCCACGGTTGCCTTCAGTGATTTCGAACTCAACGGATTGACCTTCTTCCAAAGTTTTGAAGCCATCTCCTTGGATTGCGGAGAAATGAACGAATACGTCTTCGCCGCCATCAACTTGGATGAAGCCGTAGCCTTTTTCTGCGTTAAACCATTTTACTGTACCTTTCAAGTGAACAACCTCCTAAAAATGCCGCCATATATGGCGAATGTCTACATTATACTTCAATCTTCCAGGCAAAGCAATCCATCTTTTAATTGACCCGGAATTAATTTGCTTTTCCCTTCTCCGGTGCGTTATCATTTATCAAAAGCCAAATATCGCCAGGGTGGGACAACAATGATCAAAAAACACGAAATCTACAAGACGGATAAATGGAATATGATGACTGTAGAGGTCCAGGGCCGCTATATTGTACTGAGGGAAATATCCGACCAGTGGGGCGAAGAAACGCATACCTTTCTAAGCCGTCCCGCGTTGATGCAATGGGTTAATAACCGGTTTAATAAGGAATCCTATAAAGATAACGAGGAAGAATACAATCGCATCATGGCGGCGTTTAAGCAGGTATAAGACATGAACAATGAAAGTCTAGCCATATATGTTGTCGCTGTTCTATGCTTGGGCGCCGTACTGATTATGAGCAAGGACCGCCTTGATCCCAGATTGAGAAGAGTCATGGCGTTAATTACGGTTGCAATGATTGCGCTGGCTTTTGTCTTTGTCATCTATGACTTGCTGACATGATGTTAAGCGAGACAAAATGGCATTCGGCGCAAGAATAGATCCATAAATAGATTCATAATCACAGATCTCGAGGGAATACTAGGCGCACCTTTACATTCAAGGAGGTCGCCGTCATGTCTTTTGCAGCCAGATCCCTTTCAGCGCTGCTTGCGCTCGGTCTGCTGCAGGGGAGCTTCTCCTCCGCTGCGGCCAAACCGCAGCCCGCGCAGATCTCATCCCATTTATTAAGGAGGATTCCTATGGAACAACTATTGAAGAGAAGCGAAGTGCCCGCCGAGAACCGTTGGAAGCTTGAAGATATGTTTGCTTCACAGCAGGAATGGGATAAAACTTATGACCAAGCCAAGAACCTGATTGAGGAAGCCTCCAAATTCCAAGGCAAGCTCAGCACCGCTTCCGCACTGAAAGAGTGCTTCGAGTTGGACGACGAACTGTCGCTCAAGACCGAGCGTCTATATGTATACGCCCACATGCGCCAGGATGAAGACACCGCGAACCCGGTCTATCAGGCGCTTTCGCAGAAAGCAAAGAAGCTTAGCGTGGATGCGGGCGAAGCCCTCTCCTATATAACTCCGGAGATTCTTGCGCTGCCCGTGGAGAAGCTGGACGAATTCATCGCCGATCCGGCGCTTTCGGATTATACATTTACGTTGACCGAAATGAAGCGTCAAAAAGCCCATGTTCTCTCGAAACAGGAAGAGGCGCTGCTCGCGCAGGTTGGTACGCTGTCCCAGGCACCGCAAAATATTTTCGGCATGCTGAACAACGCCGATCTTAAATTCCCGAAAATCAAGGACGAGTCCGGGAAAGAAGTTGAGCTGACCCACGGAAGCTACATTAAATTCCTTGAAAGCCCGAACCGGGAAGTCCGTAAGAACGCCTTTACGGCGGTGTACGACACCTACGCCAAGCAGAAGAACACGATCGCCGCAACCCTGAGTGCTAATGTGAACAAGAACGTCTTTTATTCGCGCGTGCGCAAATATCCTTCCGTCCTGGAGATGTCGCTGTTCGGCGACAACATTTCCCAGGAAGTCTACACGAACCTCGTCGACACGATCCATGAGAGCCTGCCGCTGATGCACCGTTACATGAAGCTGCGCCAGAAGCTGCTGGGCGTTGATGAACTCCATATGTACGATCTGTTCGCGCCGCTGGTGGACGAATACAAGTTGGATATCCCTTTTGAGGAAGCCAAAAAAATTACGAAGGAAGGCCTAAAGCCGCTGGGCGAGGATTATCTGAAGACGCTCCAGGAAGGCTACGACAACGGCTGGATCGACATTTACGAGAACGAGAACAAGCGCACCGGAGCGTACAGCTGGGGAGCCTACGGCACTCACCCGTACGTGCTGCTGAACCATAACGACAACCTGAACAGTATGTTCACGCTGGCGCATGAAATGGGCCACGCCCTCCACTCGTACTATTCGGATAATGCGCTGAAATATCGCGACGCGCAATATACTATTTTTCTGGCCGAGGTAGCCTCGACGACGAACGAAGCGCTGCTGATGCATTATTTGCTGGAAAAATCGACGGACAAGAAGGAAAAAATGTATCTGCTCACCTACTATGCGGACCAATTCCGCACCACGGTGTTCCGTCAGACGATGTTTGCCGAATTCGAGAAAATCGTGCACGAGCGCGCCGAGAAAGGCGAATCGCTCACACCGCAGGATCTGTCGGCCATTTACTATGATCTGAACGTCAAGTATTACGGCAAGGACATGGTCGTGGACAAGGATATCGAGATGGAATGGGCACGGATTCCGCATTTCTATAACAGCTTCTATGTCTACAAATATGCGACAGGCTTCTCGGCGGCCACCAGCTTCTCCAAGCAGATTTTGGAAGAAGGCAAGCCGGCGGTTGACCGGTATCTCGGGTTCCTGAAGAGCGGCGGCAGCGACTATTCCATCAATATTTTGAAAAAAGCGGGCGTCGATATGTCCTCGCCTCAGCCGATCCGCGAAGCGATGAGCGTCTTTGAAGATGTGATTGGGCAAATGGAACAGTTGACGAAGTAAAGTATGAGCCCTTTGGCGATCTCGGTTGCAAGTTCATATCGTCCCTTGCCCTTTTCGGGTAAGGGACTTTATAATGTAAAGCGGCCGTCTAACTGCCGATTCGGAATTTTCCCAAGGAGGAAGTTTGTTATGAAAATGCAATGGTCTTTAATTTTCGGCCTGATTTTTGCGCTGTTTATCGCTTTTTTTGCCGTTATCAACGTCGATCCGGTTCAAGTGAACTTCGGTTTCAGCATCGTGTCGCTCCCGCTGATCCTGGTCATTCTCAGCTGCGCGCTGATCGGCGGAGTAATCGTAGGCTCGTACGGAATATTCCGTCAGTACAAGCAGCAAAGAAAGATCAAATCCCTTACTGCCGAGCTCGTGAAAGCCAATGAAAAAATCGCGGAACTGGAAACGGCAAATGCGGTGAGTACGATGGCAGAGAGCACCATTCCCGGCGGAACGACAACATTTAATTAATGTACGGTTGATTGCTTACTATATAAGATGAACTTGAAAAATGACATCAGGATAAGGAGTAACGAAGGGGAAGTTTGGAACTGTAGGAGCGATAGCGACCGCCTTTGTCTCCGGATTTCATCCGCGAAGAGCGGTTAAATCAAGAAATCTGGAGACAACAGCGGCCGGAAGTCCAAACGTTCCTCGTAGTTACGACTGATATTTGATGGTAGAATCTTAAGTTCATCTTATAGTTAAAAAGACAGGAGGATTTCCATGCCGATCCTTTCAATCCAGCCCAATGAAGAATACATTCTGAATATCCTCAAGAAACTGCTCGATACACCAAGCCCTAGCGGCTTCACCCATGCCGTCATGAAGCTTGTTGCTGAAGAAGGCGCCGCTCTTGGAGCAAGCCTATCCTGGAACGAAAAAGGCGGGTTAATCCTAAGTGTCGACGGCCTTGATCCCTCCCGCACCGTCGGACTGAGCGCCCATGTCGATACGCTCGGTGCGATGGTCCGCTCCATCCGTCCGGACGGCACTCTGCGCCTGACCTCCGTCGGGGGCTTCACGATGTACAGCATCGAGAATGAATACTGCGTCATTCATACACGCAGCGGAAAGACTTATACCGGAACGATTTTGTCGACGCGGCCTTCCGCCCATGCCTACCCCGCCGATGCCCGTGATATTAAGCGGATCGAAGAAAATATGGAGGTCCGCATCGATGAGGTCGTCTCAAGCAAGGACGATGTACTGAAGCTGGGCATCGCCGTCGGCGATTTTATTTCGTTTGACGCCCGTCCCGTTATTACGCCAAGCGGTTATATCAAGTCGCGCCATCTGGACGATAAAGCAAGCGTCGCCGCCCTGCTCGGCCTGCTGGAAAGCATCAAGCGTGAAGGCTGGAAACCGCTGCATAATCTGTCGCTGCTGATCTCCAATTATGAAGAGGTCGGACACGGCGCCTCCTGGATTCCCGGCGGCATCAGCGAATTGATCGCCGTCGATATGGGCGTCCTGGGCGACGATTTGAGCTGCAAGGAGACCGACGTCTCCATCTGCGCCAAAGACTCCACCGGCCCTTACGATTATACGATGACCGGACGGCTCATCGAGCTGGCTCAGGGCCTGGGTATCCCCCATGCGGTTGATATTTATCCGCATTACGGCTCTGACGCCTCTGCGGCGCTTCATGGCGGCGCCAATATCCGGGCCGCGCTGATCGGCCCGGGCGTTCACGCTTCCCACTCCATGGAGCGCACGCATAAGCAGGCCGTATTCAATACGGCCAAGCTGCTGGCCGCTTATGTGGGAGCGAATTGACAGAAGCTTGTGCCTGCGGCTGGCTGCTGAAAATGAACAAGGGAGGCTCTCCGGCCTCCCTTTTATGCTAACGGGACAGACACACTGCCGCGTCTTATCATTATGTCCGTAAAAAAGCTGGCCTCGAGGTTTCCCGGGGCCAGCTTTTTATGCTCTATTTACTTCACAACAACCTTCGCCGCAGCCGCGCTGAACCGCTCCAAGGCTGCCTGCAAAATCGATCTTGGGCAGGCCATGTTGATCCGCAGAAACCCTTCCCCTTCACTTCCGAACACCGAACCCTCATTAAAGGCAACGCCTGCCTCTTGATACATCAGCTTTTTCAGCCCTGCCCCGTTTAAGCCCAGCGCCCGGCAATCCACCCACAACAGGTAGGTAGCCTCTGGCTTCATTACCTTGACTTGCGGCAAGTGCTCAGCCAGATAAGAGACCGTGTGCTCGATGTTGCCGCTGATGTAGGAGATCAGTTCGTCAAGCCACTCAGCCCCTTCGGTATAGGCTGCTTCTACCGCATCCTGTGCGAAAAAGCTGGCCATATGCAGACTAAATGTCTTAATCCGCGTCTCGAATTTGCGTTTCATTTCCGGGTTCGATGCCACGATAAAAGAGGATTGAATGCCCGGCAGATTGAAAGTTTTGGTCGGAGCCAGCGCCATCAGTGTAATGTCCGACAGTTCCTTGGACAGCGAGGCGAACGGAATATGCTTGTGTCCGGGAAGCGCCAAATCACAGTGGATTTCGTCAGAAACCACAGTAACGCCGTATTGCAGGCACAACTCTCCGAGCCGCAGCAGTTCCTCGCGCTCCCACACCCGTCCGCCGGGGTTATGCGGGCTGCACAGCAGCAGCAGCTTGGCGCCGCCCTTCATCAGCCCTTCCAGCTGCTCATAGTCCATTTCATAGCGTCCGTTCCGGTGCACGAGCGGATTGTCGGCCACTTGGCGGCCGTTCATTTTGATGACATCGTAGAAAGGATAGTAGACCGGCGACTGTAAAATAACCTCGGCTCCCGGTTCGCTGAACAGCTCGACCGCCAAGCTTAATGTAGTTACGATACCGGGCGATTGCGAAATCCATTCCTTGGAAATTTCCCAATCGTGGCGGCGGCGGAACCATCCGGTGATCGAGTCAATGTACGAGTCGCTTTGGATGCAATATCCATAAATGCCCTGCTCTGCGCGCCGAACCAGCGCCTCTTTTACAGCCGGTGGACTTTCGAAGTCCATATCCGCCACCCATAGCGGTAAAATATCCTTGTTTCCGAACAGTTTTTCCACTTGGTCCCACTTGTAGGAATGCGTATTGCTCCGGTTGACAACACGGTCAAAATCATACTTTGTCAATGCACTCACCCCATCTTTAAGTTTATCTTATCTATTACCATACCTGATCGAGTTTGTCGGCATAGAAACTAATAGCCCGGGCATATTCGGAAATACCGGGATCGCCGGACGTATCAGCAAGCAAATGCAGCAGAACTCCCATAGCCTTGTCATTTTGCCGTAAATTGTACAAGGTCATCGCATAGAACACTTGAAATTCTCTGTGCTGGGGATAGTCTTCGATCGCCCGCCGCAGCACATTTTCCGATTGTTCGTATTGGCCCAGCGTTCGATATGTACTGCCTAATCCCAAAAGAGCGCCAGGTCTCCATTTTTTGGCCAACCCGGCTGACAAGCTTTGTTCATAAAAGGGAACGGCGGCGCTCTCCAGACCCATAACATCATGTGTCCAGGCGATTTGATAGAGCAGCTCAGCGTAGAACGGGTCCTGCCCGGAGCTTGTGCTCTTCGCTTCGGGTTCGGCTTCGGAAGTAGCTTGCCGAATGAACCGATTGTGACCGGCTGACATGCTGCTCTCATATTGCTGAAGCAGCAGGAGAAGCTTATCCTTCGCCGCTTCAGCCCGCCCCTCTTCGCGCAACCGGACCGCGTCCTCAAGCGTCGATCGCATAAATCCGCCTCCTCGATTATTGCTGCGAACGGCCCGTTACGATTTGTTCGCGATTTTCTCCGCCAGTTCGTTCAGATAAGTCCAGCGATCCATCAGCCGCTCCAGCTCCGCCTCGGCCGCGCGCTGCTCCTCCACCAATTGCTGGAGCTTCCCGGAATCGGCAAAGGCCGCTTCCATCTGCGCGGCAATGGAACTTAGACGCTGCTCGGCCTGCTCAACGAGGCTGTCAATCTCTTCATACTCCCGCTGTTCCTTGAATGAAAATTTCAGCTTTTCCCGGGCCGGAGCCGGAGCAGGAGCAGTTTGTCCTTGCGGAGACTGGCTGCCTGAGCCATGTTTGGCTGCCGCATCCTCTTTCCCATCGCCTGCGGTGCTGCGAACCGGCCCATTCTTGGCCAGCCACTCTTCGTACTCGCTGTAATCACCGACATGAACCCGGATCATTCCGTCCTCGAACGCGATGATCTTGTCCACCGTCCGGTCCAGGAAGAACCGGTCATGCGAGACGGTAAAGACGACTCCGGGAAACTCATCCAGATAGTCTTCCAAGATCGCAAGTGTGCCGATATCCAGGTCATTGGTCGGTTCGTCCAGCAGCAGCACATTGGGAGCGCTCATCAGTACGCGCAGAAGATACAGTCTCCTTTTCTCTCCGCCGGACAGCTTCGAGATCGGCGTCCACTGCATCGCCGGCGGGAACAGGAAGCGTTCCAGCATCTGAGCCGCCGTAATCGAGGAGCCGTCCGCCGTACGGACGACTTCCGCTTCTTCCTTGATGTATTCAATCACCCGCAGCGTGTCGTCCATATCCTGATGTTCCTGGGTGAAATAGCCCAGCTTCACCGTCGGTCCAAGCACGACCTCGCCGCTGTCCGGCTGCAGCTTGCCGGCAATCAGGTTCAGCAGCGTCGATTTGCCGCTGCCGTTCGGCCCGACGATACCAACGCGGTCCTGCGGGACAGCGATGTAGCTCAAATCCTTAATGAGCGTCCGGCCGCCCCTGGACATCACCAGATCCTCAATTTCAAGGATCTTGCGCCCCAGCCTTGTCGAGGCAGCGGAAATCTCCAACTGGCTGCCGGAGGATACGCCCTGCTGGTCTCTCAGCTTCTCGAAGCGCTCGATCCTCGCCTTCTGCTTCGTCGACCGCGCCTTGGCGCCGCGCCTGATCCAGGCCAGCTCGCTGCGCAGTAGGTTCTGCCGCTTCTGCTCGGAAGCAGCCTCCCGCTCTTCGCGCTCGGCCTTCAGCTCCAAGAAGCGGGAATAATTCGCTTCATAGCGGAACAACCGTCCCTGATCCACCTCCAGCATAACGCCCGCCACCCGCTCAAGAAAGTAGCGATCATGAGTGACCATCAGCAGCGCGCCGCGCCGCTTCTGTAAATACTGCTCCAGCCAGGCGACCGAAGACGTGTCGATATGGTTGGTAGGTTCGTCTAGAATGAGCAGCTCCGAAGGTGTAATCAGGGCCGCCGCCAGCGCGACCCGTTTGCGCTGTCCGCCGGAGAGCGACCCCATACGCGCGTCGAACTGCTGAATCCCGAGCTTGGATAGCACGCTTTTCGCTTCGCTCTCCAAATGCCAGACCCCTGCGGCGTCGATGTCCTGACCTTGGCGGACTAGCTCTGCTTCCAATTTCGTATTCCCCGGATCGGCTTCAAGCAGTGCCGTCGTCTCCATGTACCGCCGCATGACGGCCAGCTCCGGATTGTCTCCGGCAAATACCTGCTGAAGCACGGTATACTCCGGATTATAGGGCGGATTCTGCGCCAAAAACTGTACGCGCACATCATTGCCGATAGCAACTTGCCCCTCGTCCGGACTTTCAAGTCCAGCAATAATCCGCAGAAGCGTCGATTTGCCCGTCCCGTTCACACCGATGACGCCGATCTTGTCACGCTCGTCCATTCCGAAGGACGCGTCCTGGAACAGTACTTTTTCTCCGTAGCTTTTGACAAGATGCTCTACGGTCATAATATTCATAGTCGTTATTCGCCTTCCCTGTAGATTTGGAACTAAACAATCACATCAGCCCGCCGATCAGCAGCGCCACGGCTCCTCCGGCAATCGAGCTTAGGGCATTCACCGCATCATTGCTCATCCAATGCCACCCTCTCGCATGCGCCGTGGGCATGCCGCAATGGACCCCGCTCTCCACCTCTCGGCCGCATACGGCGCAGCGGTTCATCTTCTGCACCGTAGCGCCAAGGAGGGAATCGGCAAAAGCGCCAACGAGTCCTCCAAGGAGGCCCGCAGCCGCTAAAGCCACAAACGACTGTCCAGTCATTCCTGTCAAATGCTGCAAAACCCATGATGCGATGCCGATTAGGAGACCGCCCGCCGCAGCCGCAAGCGTACCCGGGAGCGAAACGCCGCCGGAAGCGCCTGTTGGAAGTTTTTTGCCGTTCAGTATTGATCGTGGCGGCTTTTTGTTCAAGGTGCCGATTTCCGTCGCCCACGTATCCGCAGTCACCGTCGCCATCACACCGACGAAGAGCAGCTCCCATGCGGGCAGCGGGTACACGGCATTCAGCAGAACGAACAGCATGCCGAGACCGCCGTTGGCGAACACTTGGCCGGCATCCCGCCTTCCTGTCTTGGCATAGGAACGTTCCAATTCCTCCTTATGCTCCGCCCTGAGCTTCGACAGCAGGCTGGAGGAGATGAAGAACAGCAGCAATATTCCGAACCAAAAGGCGTTGCCCGCTCCGAAATAGACAGTGCCCATGAGCATGGCGGCAAGCATCCCGGATAAACTCAACGAACCCTTATGATAAGCCGCTCCGGCAACGAACAAGGCGCCCAAGGCGCCGATTACCCACTGCATGATTTCAACTCCAGTATATGATCCTTGAGTAAGTTATCCGATGAGGCAGGTGCCCATCAGCCGGTCGCCCCAATACAGCTCGAACGAATCGCCCGAGACGGTAGGACCGACGCCTGCGGGCGTGCCGGTGAAGATCACGTCATCCTTACCTAGCCCGTAGCGGCTGCCGATAAAATCCACAATCGTCTGCAGCGAAAAAATCATGTTCTTCACATTGCCCCGCTGCACTTCTTCACCGTTCTTGCGAACCGTGAAATCGGTCGCTTCCAGCTCTTCCTTGGAAGGAAATGCGATGAATGGGGTCAGAGGCGCGGCATTTTTAAAGCCCTTGGCTGGCGTCCAGGAAAGCCCCTTTTTTTGCAGATCGTTATGAATGTCCCGCAATGTGAAATCCAGTCCAAGAGCCATGGAATCCACCAGTTCTTCCACGCTCATGCCGGGAACGTAGTCACGCGCGATGCGCAGCACAAGCTCGCCTTCATAATGAACCTGACCGGAATCCTTCGGCAGCTGAATGGTTTCTTTGTCAAGACGAACAGCCGCATGAGAGGGCTTCAAGAAAATCAACGGTTCGGTTGGCACTTTATTGCCGAGCTCCTCCGCATGAAGTTTGTAGTTCCGTCCCACACAGTACAAGTTGTTTACAGCAGCGCACATTGGCATTCAGCTCTCTTTCCTGTCAGTTTGTTTAGTCACTTGCTTCCTAAAAACGTCTCCCCCCAAATATCCGGGCGATTCGTACATATCATTATATCAGAATGCATGTCCGCCAGGCGACGCATCTCTTTAGCTTTATTCACCGTCCAGGCCATGATGCCGACCCCGCGCCCCGACAAAAATCTGGCCAGCCCGGGAGTAAGGCGGGAGAAGCCTATAGATAAAAAAGAACAGCCCAATTCCCGCACGCGCCCGGCCGGATCGCCCCACCTGGAGTCCAAGATCAGTCCCCGGCGGATGCCGGGATCGGCTTCTTCGCACCTTAGCAGCGTGCCGGAGTCGAATGATGTCAGCACGGTCTCGCCCTGCATCCCTTTGGAGGCGATCAGCTCCGTAACCGTCTTTTCAATGCCGGGATACAGGTTGCCGGCGTTCTTAAGCTCGATATTCAGCCGCAGCCGCCCTTTGCACAGATCGAGCACCTCTTCCAGCGAAGGAACTCCTTCGCCCCGAAAGGCGCGGCCCTTCCAGCCCCCGGCATCGAGAAGCCGCATATGGCTCCAATCCATATTCTTCACTTTGCCGCGGCCATTGGTCGTCCGGTCCAGGCTGTAATCGTGAATCAGAACAGGCACTCCATCCCTCGTCAGTTGAACGTCGATTTCCATCCAGGTCACATACGGGAGTTCCATCGCCATACGGATGGCGGCCAGCGTGTTCTCCGGAGCCTTGCCGGAAAATCCCCGATGAGCGACGCACAAGTTGTTCATCATACAGCAAGCCCTCCCGAAAAAAATGTAAGCATCCTCCGAAGTGTACAGGCTGCGGATTACCAGGAAGCTAACGTCCGGCCTCCGTCACTCTGCCCGCTTCGTCGATCTCCACTTTGCCGGAAGAGAGCGATTCTACCCGCCGCAGCAGCTTCTGCCCGTCAGCAGCGCTCATTGGCACCGGCTGACCCAATTCGGCTTCAAAAGGCGTAAGCTTCATCGAGCATTGTCCCTGGACGCTGCATTCGGCCTGAAACACCGCCGTCTCCCAGGTGGTCTTCGCAGAAGAACGCGTAAAAATAAAGTTGCCCGTACTATACGCGATCCACTTCCCTTTATACGGCTCAAGTCCCTGAAGGACATGGGGATGCCCCCCGATTACGAGATCCGCGCCGGCGTCGATAAAGCTCCTGCCCAGCGACTGCTGTACCGCATTCGGCTCATTTTCCCGTTCCTTCCCCCAATGGACGATCACGGCGACAATATCCGCTTTTTTTCTGGCTTCGGCTATCGCCTTAAGCGCCGGGCCACTGTCATATGCGGAGGCTACGCCGGGCTTGCCCTTTCCGGCTACCCATCCGGCTTCGGGGATGACCCGCGTAAAGCCGAGCAGAGCAATGGTCATTCCTTTGCGATTAAAATATTGCGCCGAATAAGCCTGGGTGGAGTCTGCTCCGGCTCCGACGAACGGAATGCCTTGTTGACTCAGATTGGTAAGCGTATCCCGCAGCCCCTGCTCGCCCATGTCCAGTGTATGGTTATTCGCCAGATTAACGGCATCCACTCCCGCAGCCTTCAGCGCATTCAGCGCCTCCGGAGGCGACTTGAACACAAAGGTCTTGTTCGCCTCCGTGCCTCGGTCGGTGACAGGCGTTTCCAGATTGATGACGGAAAGGTCATCCTGTAGGAACATCCCGCCCAGACGGGCGTACGGATAGTCATAGCCCTTCTGCTTCAACAGCTCACCGACTTTGCTGGCAAAAATAACATCACCCGCAAAATTCAGCGTTACCGTCTTTCCGCTGCCATCCTCGCCGTCCGGCAGTCCTGCCGACTGCCCGTCAGCTTCGGCTCCCGGCGCCTGCTGTGAAGCGCCGGACTGCTCCGGCCCGCTGCCTGTACTAGCTGCGGGAGACGGCGTCGGCATGGCTTCCGCAGACGGTGCGGCCGAAGCGGACGGCTGAAGCACGTCTGACGGAGCGGCTGAAGCTCCGCCTAATGCCCCGGGCTCAGCCGCTCCAGCGGTTCCCGCCGCCGCTGATCTCTCCGGTGAAGGCGAAGCCGTTCCCGTCTCGGGGAGAGGAATGCTATCGCGGCCCCCTCCGCTGTAGAATAAATAGAACAGCAGAACCGTGATCAGCGCCAGCAAACTGAAGTTGATCCAAGACCAAATCCGGTTTTTTCTCTTCTTTCTGGTGTTATTGCTTCTTTTTTTGCTGGATCTAGGGGGATACATATGTATTCTGACTCCTTTGCCCGCTAAACTCGTTCTATTATATCATATCTATCAATCTCTCCCGAACAAGCAAGAACGAAGACGGAAAGAGGCCCCTTGTCTTCCGAACAACCATGCTGTAAAAAAAACGGCGAAGAGCGGGCAGAACCCGCGCTTCGCCGTCAGCTAATATTGCGATCATGTGATAGATAACGTATGAAGAAATCAGTTCGCTTGCAGTCCTTCGGCAGCCGCCTTCGCCGTAAGCTTCGCAAATTTAATGCAGTCCGGCATGCCGATCCCGTCATATCCGGCTCCGAATACGTGCACGCCTGGAAGGACGGCGGCCAGATCGCTGCGGAGCGCTGCAATTGCGGCCGGATGCCCAACAGGATACTGCGGCATCGAGTTCGGCAGCCGCGTAATTTCCGTGAACAACGGCCGGGCCGTTACGCCCATAATCTCGCGCAGATCCTTGCGCACCAGCTCTTCCAGCGCTTCGTCCGGCAGTTGCACATTCTGCTCGTCGCCCGAACGTCCCACATAACAGCGCAGCAGCACCTTGTCCTCGGGACTCGTATGCAGCCATTTGGCCGAAGTCCAGGTGCAGGCCGTAATATTCCGCCCTTCCTTCCGGGGAACGAGAAAGCCCGAGCCGTCGAAATTACCGTCCATTTCTTTGCCGGAAAAGGCCATAACCACATTGGCAACCGATACATAGTTCACCGCGTCCAGTGCCGATACATCGATATGCGGGCGCAGCAGCTCGGCCGCCGCGAAATTGGGAATCGTGATATAGATGTCGTCCGCAGGCAGTAATTCGCCGTTTCCGAGTTCTACCGCGTAGCGCGCTTGCGGTGAAACAGCTGGTTCCAAAGCAGCCGAGGCCGCAGCTCCCTCAGCCCCGGCCGTGCCGCTATTCGTTTCGGCGATCCGGTCATAGATAGCAATCGCGGCGGTTTCCGTGCGCTGCTCCACATCATACAGCTCATGTATAAGCGCATGCACGAGACTTTGCAGTCCCTGACGGAAGGTCAGGAACATGCTCTTTTTCGTGCCGGTATGCGTCTCTTGAGGCTTTTTCCCCATTATCATGCCGCGAATCAGACTGCCGTGCTGCCGCTCGATCTCACCGAACTGCGGAAAGGTCGCCTGCAGGCTGATCTTCCGCATATCCGCCGCATAAATCCCGGCCAGGAGGGGCTCCGTCAAGTTCTCCAGCACCTCTGTTCCGAAGCGCCGCTCAATCAGCTCTCCAAGCGGCTCGTCCTCCTCCCCGCGCCGGGGCGGAATAACGAAATCCATAAGCGCGCGCAGTTTGCCGGGAAAGGAGAGCAGCCTGGTGCCTATAAAGGGCTTAAGATCCGTCGGAATGCCCAGCATAAGGCCGGCGGGCATCGGCAGCAGCTTACCGCGCTGCAAGATATAAGTCTTCTTGGCGTTCGGATTGGTCGTTACCAGCTCATGGTCGATCTCCAATTCTCCCGCCAGGTCGCTCATTTCCTTCTTGCGGGCCAGGAAGGAATCCGGCCCTTTTTCGATCACGAAGCCATCCTTATGTAAGGTCTCAATTTTCCCGCCAAGGCTGCGCTCTTTTTCGAGAATGACTATTTCCGGCTGGATGCCGGCTTCTTTATAATATTTGCGCACGTAAAAAGCGGCGCTTAGTCCGCTCAGACCTCCACCGATAATGACGACTTTGCGTGAAGCTCCGCTCATGGGCGTCCCGCCTTCAGTTCTCCGGCCCGGTCCCGCACCACATCGCTCAGCACCGCCATGAAAGCCGGGTCGCTGTTCAGCGATTCAATCCGCATCAGACGCATATCCAGCTCGGACGCAACAGCCTCTGCTTCAATATCCAGATCGTACAGCACCTCAAGATGGTCGGATACAAATCCGATCGGGGCGGACAGCACGTATTCCACCTGCTCTTTGCTCAGCTCGTGGAGCGTATCCAGAATATCCGGCCCAAGCCAGGGCTCCGCCGTTCTCCCGGCGCTCTGCCAGGTAAACTGCCACGAGGTAACTCCGGTTTGCTCCGCAACCGCCTTGGAAGTCTCCAGCAGTTGGTCCCGGTATGGATCGCCCATGGAGAGAATCCGCTCCGGCAAGCTGTGGGCGCTGAAGAGCACTCGAACGTCTTCCCGGTTCGCTCCCGCCTCCTCGTACTGGTCCAGCTTTGCGGATACGCGGCGGCTAAGCGCTTCGATAAGCTTGGGATGAAGATGGTAGCTTTCTACAAATGCCATTTGAATGCCGCAGCTTTCCGCTTTTTCTTGGGCCCGTTTAATATAGCCTCCGACACTCATGACGGAATAATGCGGAGCGAGCACGATGCCTATTGCCTGCCTTATGCCGCTCTCCGCCATCCGCTCCACTCCATCCTCGATGAAAGGACGGGCGTGCTTAAGACCCTGGAAGCAAATATATTCGATATCCTTGTCCTTATTATCTCGGCCTAGCGCGTCCTGCAGCGCCTGTACCTGACGGTCCGTATTTTCCCGCAGCGGGAATATTCCGCAGGCGATGGCTTCATAGCGGTCCTTCAGTTCTTTCAGCTGTTCCGCCGATGGCGGATTGCCGCGCCGGATATGCGTATAATAAGACTCAACGTCCTCCAGGCTTTCAGGAGTACCGTAGGACATAACCAGAACGCCGATTTGTGTTGTCAATTTGCAGATCACCTCTTAACGAATAATTATAAGCGGATATTCAGGAGCGCAGCCTAGCTGCTTCTTTGAGCGCCAGCGCTTCCTTGGAATAGCTGTGGACGTACTCCGTCAATTCACGCAGCTTGTCGAGCGATGCTTCGGGGAACAGTCCGTGTCCCAGGTTGAACACATAGCCGGGCTCGCGAATGCCTTCATCAATCAGCGCTTTGGCGCGATCTTTGATAAGCTTCATCGGCGCGGTCAGAATATATGGATCAAGATTTCCCTGGATCGCGAAATTCCCGCCGGTTCTGCGCCGGCCTTCGTCCAGCGGCACCCGCCAGTCCAGACCAATCACATCCGCTTGAAGTCCCGTAAGGGTGGACAGCAATTCGCCGGAGCTCACTCCGGGAAAATAGATTTTGGGCACATCTAAATCAGATAATTCGGCAAAAATACGGGAGACGGTCGGCAGAACGAATACTTCAAAATCCTGCGGCGACAAGGCTCCCACCCAGCTGTCGAACAGTTGAAACGCCTTGCCTCCGCTGCGGACATGCGCCCTTAGGTAAGCGATAACCATGTCTCCGAGCTTGTCCATCAGCATTTCCCAGACTTTGGGCTGCGTGTACATCAGCTCTTTGGTGCGAATATAGCTCTTGGACGGACGGCCTTCGATCAGATAGCTGGCAATCGTGAAGGGCGCGCCGGCGAAGGTAATCAGCGGCACCTTCAGCTCTTTATCCAATATTGCGATCGTTTCCAAAATATGGCCGAGGTCGCCTTCCACATCCACCGGCTTCAGCCGCTCTACGTCTGCGCTGCTGCGAATTGGACGCTCGATGACGGGCCCGATATTTTGCACAATGTCGAACTCCACCCCGATGGAGGCCACCGGATTCATGATGTCGGAGTAAAGAATGGCCGCATCGACGCCCAGTTTACGCACCGGCATCATCGTAATTTCCGCCGCCAATTCAGGCTGCCTGCTGATTTCCAGCAGTGAGTACTTCTCTTTGATCTTCCGGTATTCGGGATCGTAGCGGCCGGCCTGCCGCATGTACCATACGGGAATATGCTCCGTCTCCTGCTTTCTGCAGGCGCGGATAAAAGTATCGTTATAGGTCATGATAAGATCTCCATAGATTTAGATAAAATTTTCTTAAATTATATTATGCCCTTTTTAAAAGAATGTAACAACCGTCACACCTTACAAGGCATGACAATTATTTGACAACGGATGGAATGCGCCTCCGGTTCCTAAGAAAAATATGGTATACTATTAGAATGTCATCTTTGTGAACGGTTTGAATTTTAAAAAGGATGTGAAAAGCACATTGAAAAAGTGGAAAACTTGGGAGACCTGGCAGATCAATCTCTATGTGCTTTGGTTTGGACAATTTCTGGTGAATGCCGGGATGACGATGATCACCCCGTTTCTGTCGCTCTATCTGGCCAAGGACCTTGGCGTTCGCGGGGATGCCGTCGGGATATGGGCCGGTATTATTTTTTCCGCCAATTTTATGACTTCGTTTCTGTTTCAGCCGCTGTGGGGCTCGCTTTCCGATAAATACGGCCGTAAAATCATGCTGCTGCGATCCGGCTTTGGCATGGCAATCGTCATCACGATGATGGGCTTTGCGCAGACGCCCTGGCAGCTGCTCCTTCTCCGGCTGCTCAACGGCACCATCTCCGGATTCAATCCTGCTTCCATCTCACTCGTCTCGGGGACGACGCCGAAGCACCGGATGGGATTCGCCATGGGCCTCATGCAGTCCGGCTCCGTAGCCGGAACGATTCTCGGACCGCTGATCGGCGGACTGCTTGCGGACTGGATCGGATTCCGTCCGATCTTTTACGTGATTGGCCTGCTGCTGTCCATCGCCACGCTGCTCGCCATGTTCCTGGTTAAAGAGAATTTCAACCGCGAGGAAGCCGCCCACAAGCCGCAGGTATCCACTTTGGAAGGATTAAAAGATCTTATCAAGGTTCCGCAGCTTCCGGCGCTGTTCGCCGTCACGTTCCTGATTCAGTTCGCCATGCTAAGCCCGATGGCCTTGCTGCCCATATATGTCGAGAGGCTGCACGGGACCGCTGTCAATATCGCGTTCTGGGCAGGAGTGGTCAGCGCAGTAACCGGGGTCTCGAACATGATCGCCTCGCCGGTACTCGGCAAACTCAGCGATAAGGTCGGCGCTCACCGGATTCTGACCTACGCTCTGATCGGCGCTGCCCTGTTTGTTATTCCGCAGGCGTTCGTCGGCAGCGTCTGGCAGCTCATATTCGTCCGCTTTCTGATGGGCGTCTTCATGGGCGGACTTCTTCCGAGCGTAAACGCCCTGATCCGTTCTTATACACCCGACGGCAAGGAGAGCCGAGCCTTCGGCTTCAACAGCAGCACGCTGGCCCTCGGCAATATGCTGGGATCGCTGATCGGCGGCTTTCTGGCGGGTTATATTGGCATCGAAGGCATATTCATCGTCTCCGGCGCTATGCTGCTGATCAATACGGTATGGGTCCGAATCATGCTGTACAAGGCTGCCCCGATCAGGCTGTTTCGTTAACCTCCCGCCTTTATTTCACAATTGCAAGAGCGAGTCCGTCATACGCGGGCAGCAGCGTGCTGGTTAGCCGGTTGTCACCTGCAATCATCTCGTTGAAACGGCGCATCGCCTGCACGGCAGGCCCGTTCTTGTCCGTATTCAGGGTGCGTCCGCGCAGGAAGATATTATCGCCCGCGATGACCGCTCCCGGCTTCGCCAGCCGTATGGCGTATTCCAGATAGTTCGGATAGTTCTCCTTGTCGGCATCGATAAAAAAGAAATCGAACGTTCTCCCTTCCTCCGCCAGCAGGGCAAGACTGTCCAGCGCGGGGCCTGTCCGGTATTCGACAATGCCGCCGAATCCGGCTTGTTCCAGATGGCGGCGCGCCATCTCGGCATACTCCGGCTTTAGCTCCAGAGAGGTTAATGTTCCTCCGGAAGCCAGTCCCCTGGCCAGGCAAATGCCGCTGTATCCGCCGAGCGCTCCGATCTCCAGCACGCTGGATGCGCGGGAAAGCGAAACGAGCATGCTCAGCAGCCTTCCGTAACCCGGCGCAATCGACACTTCGGGCATGCCACTCACGCGGATGGCCTCTTTTACCGACAGCAGAAGTTCATCTTCCGTATATAACTGCTCACTGTACATCTCTTGATTAAAGTACTGCTCCTGATTAAGCATAACTGATCTCCTTTTTGTTCACATTTTACATATGTAGGCAAGCACTTCCGTTCCCCGGCCAATCGGGACGTTGTGATACGCCCTTCCTTCGCCTATACTAAAAAAAGTATACTGGTCTACGAGATGCGGGTCTGCCCCTATAAGGCGGCTGCTTAACGCTTCTACTTGATTGTACTGGCTTTACTCACATACCTACAAGCAACGGAGTTGAGATTCTTGAGCAAATTGCAGCTGATTGCCACCGCCCCCATGGGACTGGAGGCCGTCGTCGCACGCGAATTAAACGAATTGGGTTATGAAACGGCTACCGAGAACGGCCGCGTTCTCTTCAGCGGGGATTTTATCGATATTTGCCGCTGCAATCTGTGGCTGCGCACCTCGGATCGGGTCCTGATCAATATGGGGCGATTTCCGGCTAAAACCTTTGACGAGCTGTTCGAAGGCGTCAAGGCGCTGCCGTGGCAGGATTGGATTCCCGAGCATGGCGAATTCCCCGTCGAGGGACGCTCGCATAAGTCGCAGCTTACCAGCGTCCCGGCCGCACAGGGCATTGTCAAAAAAGCGGTTGTCGATAAGCTGAAGCAATATTACCGCACCGACTGGTTCCCCGAGAATGGTCCGCGATACGTTATTGAGGTTACGCTGCTCAATGATATCGCGCTAATTACGCTGGACACAACCGGTCCTGCGCTGCATAAGCGGGGCTACCGCAAGCTGGTTACGGAAGCGCCCCTCAAAGAGACCATGGCCGCCGCGCTATTAAAGCTCAGCCGCTGGAACGGCAGCCGCCCTTTGTACGACCCGTGCTGCGGCTCGGGCACGTTTCTGATCGAGGCGGCCATGATGGCCTGGAATATCGCTCCGGGGCTCCGGCGCTCTTTCCCGTCCGAGCATTGGCCGGCGATCCCGCCGGAAGCGTGGCAGACCGCCCGCGAAGAAGCGTTCGACGCCGTCCGCGACGACGATCCGCTGCAGCTAACCGGCAGCGACATCGACCCGAAGGCGATCGATATCGCGCAGGCCGCCGCCAAGAGCGCGGGCCTGTCCGGTGAGATCACCTTCTCCGTCCTGCCCGCTTCCAAAGCGCAGCCGGAAGGCGAATACGGCTGCATCATCACCAATCCCCCTTACGGGGAGCGGCTGAGCGACAAGGAGGAGGCGGAGAAGCTGATCCGCCAGTTCGGGGTTATGATGGCTCATCTTCCGACCTGGTCCTTCTTCTCCCTTAGTCCGGCCAAGCAGTTCGAGCATTATTTCGGCAGAAAGGCGGACAAGCGGCGCAAGCTGTACAATGGACGGATCGAGTGCCAGTATTATCAGTACCTGGGTCCTCTGCCGCCAAGAACGCCGAAGAAGGAGACCGGTGCGCAGTAGTTGAACGCGTACGCGCCTAAGATCGGGTCGGCCTATGATCTCCGGCAGCGAGCGCTATACGAAATACAGGCAGGCTGCGGTACCCCGCGGCCTGCCTGTTCCCTTTATATAATTAGCCTTTAATCTTCCACAAATGCCCTCAGTTCCTCCGGCTCCTTAGAACATCAAATCGTCCGGATGCCTGCCGATGCGTTCCCCGGTATCCAGCGTATCGATAGCGTCCATTTCCTCCTGGGATAACTCGAAATCGAAGATTTCGCTGTTCTCCTTAATACGGGAAGGCGTTACGGATTTCGGAATAATGACGATGTCATGCTGTAATTCCCAGCGAAGAATGACCTGGGAGACCGATTTGCCGTGCAAGCGCGCAATGGAGGTCAGCGTTCCGTTATCCTGCAGCTGCCCCTTCATAAGCGGCGCCCAGGCTTCGATCTGGATATTGTTCAGCAAGCAGAAGTCATGCAGCGGCCGCTGTCTTAGACGGGGATGCAGTTCTACCTGGTTCACTACCGGAACGATGTTGCTGTCATTCATCAGCGACTCCAGATGGTGAATCTGGAAATTGCTGACGCCGATTGCGCGGACGCTGCCTTCCTCGTACAGACGCTCCAGCGCACGCCACGTCTCCTTGTATTTGTTCAGTCCCGGCCAATGAATCAGGTACAAGTCGATCACTTCAAGACCCAGCGCCTCGCGGCTCTTCTCAAAAGCGGCCAACGCCCGGTCATAGCCCTGATCGTCATTCCATACCTTCGTCGTGACGAACAGCTCTTCCCTATGCAGACCGCTGGCCCGAATGGCCCGTCCCACTTCATGTTCATTCCCGTACAGGGACGCCGTATCGATGCTCCGGTAGCCCAGCTCAAGCGCCGCCGTCACCGCATTTTCCACCTCATTGCCCTCGGCTTTATACGTTCCCAGCCCGAAGCACGGCATGGCAACTCCGTTATTCAGCAAAATGGTATCCGATAGTTGTCTCATTCGATCACCCGCTCCTCTATGTACTCGCTCAATTTCAATCTATTATATCACGTTACCCTATTCTGCTAAATTAGTCCCGGGTCATGCGCCTAAACAGAAAAGGCCATTCTTGCAGTCGACCTGCAAAAACGGCCAAAAGAGCACTCTCCGAATTCCGGCAAAGCACAGATCCATTTTTGAACCTATCTACTTCTTTACTGCGGGCTGCTTAATGAAAGGCTCCACTTTCTTCAAAACCTCGTCCTCGGTCGGAGCACTGACATAGCGGCCGTTAATGTAGACGAAAGCGCGCTTGCCGCATGGGCCGCAGTAGGACTTGCAGCCGATTTTGATCTCGGCGTCAGGCGCCATTTTGCGGAGCTTCGGCAGAACGCTCTTGATGCTCATATGATTGCATTTATCGCAAATGCGTATATCGTTAGCCATTGCTGTTCCCTTCTTTGCCGTCCAGACAGCTTCAGCCTGTCAAACCCTATAGCTTAGTGGTCTCCGTGGTTGCCTTGGGACGGGTTCGTAATAACAAAACCTTCTTGCGGAAAATACAGATAGTCGACCTTTACGCCGTCAAGGAGCGGCTGCCCCTTCTCCAGAATAACGTCGATGTCCTTATCCGTCGGAATGACCTCGTCGTTCTCCTTGGGCGTGTCCAAATCAAGACCGTAGTGGGCGTGGTCGCCATGCGAATGGGTAATCAGAACGCGCAGCTTCAGATCCTTATTTTCTTCCAGATCCATTTGTTGCTTTATAACTTTAGCCGCGTTGCGGGTAATTTTGACTTTCATAGTCCGTCCATCTCCTGACAACTGGATTTCTATACTCTAGAGATATATTTTAAAGGAAAACCGCCGGATAATGCAACCAAACTTTAAATTTTATCTGCTCCCGTCATTTAGCCTCAATCTTTTCGGGCCATTCAGCGCCGGGTATTTGCGGTCCATTCTGGAGACGAACCAGGCCATCAGCATCATCGATACACCGATATCGTCAATCGGCATAAAAGGCATAACATCGGGCAGCACCCAATACAGCGCCACCGGAATCACGAACAGCAGCTTGTCCCCTAGCGCGACATGCGGAGAGACGACGTATTGCCATGTGCTTCGCAGCACGTGAGACCATCCTTTAAGCGACAGCAGCTTCCTTAGTTTCATCTTCGGTCTCCTTCCTGCCTTTAACCAGATCGATTCAGTAAAAAGGTACGGCCGTGCAGCAGTCTCTAGCGATGTATACGGCCATACCCTCTATATAGATTACGCAGCTATGCTGAAAATGTTTCACTTACTTTCAATGGGATAGAATAGCAGCCAATATCTGCCCCGTTTCCAGCGTCAGATCTTCAAAATCCTCAAGCGGGAGCGGATTTCTGCCCAGACCCAGTTCCACGGTGAACCCCGGTTTTCTGAATTTCATAATGAACCAGTCCTTAAATCCCGCGTCACTTTCCGTCAAAGCAACCGCTCGGTAGCCGCCGGCCAGCGCCATGCGTTCCGCGATTTCCTGGCTCTCCGGCGGCTCATATCCGCGATAGTTCCAGTAGATCTCCTGGCCTTGACTGTGCAGCGACACTGCTATATCCGCTGGCTCCTCCTCGCACAGCGAAGCCAGTGCAGCAGCCTCCGGCTCGCTGAGCGGCGACGGGCCGCCATAATCCCTGGGAGCAGGCCCGCTCATGCCCCGGCGCAACCGCTCTTCTTCCCAAAAGGCCGGGAATTGGTCCCCAAGGTCCACGCCCCGGATATTGGCTTTCCAGTGGCGGAAGCTGCGTCGTCCACCGTTCCATTCCGTAAGCTCCCGCCTGTAAGGATGCCATGGACCGGCTCCTTCCTGCACGAGCTCTACGCCGTCGGGGTTCGCCATCGGGACGGCCCAGACCGTCCAGTTGTAGAACCAGTCTTCCGGGCTGTGACCGTTCCATTTCCGGCCTTTCTCATAAGCCTCGGCATACTGCTCCAGAAAGGCTAGAAGACAGGGCGAGGTCAGCCACTCATTGGCATGCAGCGCCGCATTCACATGCAGTCTGCAGCGCCCGCTGCCGATCCGCAGCAAATGCAGCGGTTTTCCAAGGACACTGAAGCCTATCATATCTGCTGAGATAAAAGGATATTTATTGGTCAGAAGGCCGATATCCGCCGCAAGTTCCGAAGGCCCGTACTCGCCACGCAGGCGCACAACCGCCGCCGGCTCGGACACCGGGATCACCAAGGTTTTTCCAGACGGGCAGAACCCGTCCGGAGATATACCGGGATTAAGCTGTTCCAGCCCTTCCAGGCTGACGCCGTACAGTGCCGCCACCTCCCTTATGCGTTCCCCTCCCTGGGCAATATATCGCCTGCGCTGGACGGTAGGCAGGAACAGCACCTGCCCCGGAAAAAGGTACGGCTGCTCGGCCGCCCAGGGATTCCCCTGTATTACATGCCCTGGAGTAAGTCCATGCGCCGCGGCTATCCGTCTCACGGTATCTCCCTTGCGGACAATATATTGAAGCATACCTCTCATCCTCTCCGCTGCGTTTCCTTCTGTAGCTGTGACTGCTTAAATGGACGGCAAAGCCATTTCTTCTTGATTGTATGCGAATCCTCTTGTCCTACATGCGCAAAGAACGGCCGGGCTTGCGCCGCCCGGCCGTTCTGAATCCGAATATGATTTTAACCTGAATGAAAGAGTTGTCCCTGGTTACATTCAGACGTCCGCAGGTTCAAGCGATGACACCTGCCAGACCACCGGCGTGCGTCTGATCTGCTCTCCAAGCCAGTCCATGGCGATCCTCTGAAATATGCCGGCATCTCCGCTGCAGAAGAACTGATGCACCGGACTGTCGTCTCCACTCGCCAGCTTTCCCTTGTCGTACAAAATGGTGCTGATCTCGCGCGCCGTCTCGTCCGCAGAACTGATCAGCTTGACTCCGGGCCCCATTGCCCGGCCGATCGGCTCTACGAGAAACGGGTAATGCGTACACCCGAGGATAAGGGTATCAATCGGTTCATGCTTAATCCCGTTCAGCGAATCACGCACCGCAAGGTCGCATTCCTCCGTACGGAACATCCCCTGTTCGACCAGCGGGGCAAGCGCCGGACATGCCTGGCTGACGACCTCAACATACGGGGACAGCTGTTTCAGCGCTGCCGTGTAAGCTCCGCTGCCGATCGTTCCGACGGTACCGATTACGCCTACCCGTCCGGTCTTTGTCGCGCTGATGGCGGCGCGGGCGCCGGGATGAATAACGCCGATGACCGGAATCTCCACTTTCGCCGATATATAATCGAGCGCGGCAGCAGTCGCCGTGTTGCAAGCGATCACGATCATTTTAGGATTGAATTGAATAAGATAATCGACAATTTGCTCGGTAAAAAGTGTTACTTCCTCGGACGAACGGGGTCCGTACGGGGAGCGGGCGGTGTCTCCGAAATAAATGATTTTCTCCCTCGGCAGCTGCCTCATTACTTCCTTGGCAACCGTCAATCCGCCTACGCCCGAGTCTAGTATAGCGATAGCTTGCTGCACGAACACACGCTTCCTTCATCTTGTTTTAAATAGCTTATGTAAGGCGGAAGCAAAGTGTACCAGGCTTCCTGTCCCAATTGCAGATAATACTCCAATTATCTTCCTAGTTCAAGAGGAGAAACTCCCCCCCGCCTTAATCCTGGACTGCGCAGCTTCTCGCCCCTAGTCCGCCAGGAACCTTACATAGATACGAAAAAGATAAATGCCCTTGAACGGAACGCCTTTTCGCAACAAGCGAAGCGGGGGCCGTTCAAGGGCATACCGTATAGCTGTGAAAGCAATAGCTTACAGGTTTTGTCAGGCATCGCGATCTGACCGGGCGACCGCCGGCTATACGGCTGCCGGCGTGACAGCCGTCACGCCTTTTCCCCGGTGTCATCCGCGGCTGATGAGCCAATTTCATCCCCGGGGCCGGAGCCGTCCGGCGCCGGTTCAATCTCCTGGGCAGTAATGACCGTGGCTTCATCCTCTGCCTTAGTGAACTGTTTGCTCCAGTCCGTTACCTCTTGAATCACCTGCTCCACCGAGTCCTTGGCTTTGCTGTACCATTCCACGGTCTTGTCTGAGGTCTGATGAACAAGTTCCTGGGCTTTATCCACTGTTGCCGCAGCGCCGTCCGAGATATCCTTGCGCAGCTCTTTTCCGGATTTGGGCGCCAGCAGCAGAGCGGTCACCGAACCGACGGCGCCCCCGGCAACTATTCCCCACAGCAAGCTTTTCGTGTTCTTCTTCATCCTTCATCTCTCCTTTACGGGCGAATGCCTAGATCCTGCTTATATCATAAGCAGAGAGAGGCCGTCCCGTGACTGATGAGGAAGTTTTTTTGCTATCTGGTGATTGCCGTTTCCTTACGAAAGGTGCATCGGTTTAATCGAGTATCTGCAGCACTGCCCGCCCTCGGCCATGCAGTCACTGCGCGAAACTCTCGCATTCAGCAATTCCTCGAACAGATTGTTCTCACACTCGCAGGCCTTGCGGTACTGGATGGCAACCTGGCGGATGGGGCAGTTGTACTCCCGGAGCACGAAAGATCCGTCCTCTTCCCGGTCCCATTCCGCCATGTAGCCGCCGGAATTCTGGATGGCGGACAGTTCCGCCACTCTCTCTTCGAGGTCTCTCCGCTCCATCATGGGGCTGTACTGCGCGAGCAGCCTGCGCCTCCGCCCCTCGAACAGGACGTTCACGGCCTCGGTCCCGCTGGTGTGTTCCAATTCGCGAAGCAGCTCCAGCGTAAGGTTGTGATAATTTTTGGGAAAATAGTCTTCGGCTCTTTCCGTCAGCGAATACATATGCATAGGCCGGCCCATCGCCTGCCGCACAATCTTGTTTCTGGCCAGGCCTTCCCGCTCAAGCTGCAGCACATGGCGCCTTACTCCCATTTCCGTAATGCCGAGTTCCTCGGCCAGTGCTCCGATAGTCAACGGTCCTCTCATTTTTAGAAGCGTCATAATGATGTGTCTGGTCGAACCGTTCTCCTGCCCTCTCTTCATCTCGGTCCCCCCTTCTGCTCACAGATTTCACAGGCGCGGCGGATCTTAGCTCACCGGCAGGGCGGTGCCCAGTTCCTGATTCAGATAGCTTCTGACTTCGGCGGCAAAGCAGGTCAGCAGCTCCGGAAGGACGGCCGTCAGCGGATGCAGCCGCCCCCGCTCCCAGGCGTAATATTCCTGTACAAGAGAGCCCCGCATCGACACCAGCTCGATAAGCCGGTCATACATCTCTTTATCGCGAAATACCGACTCCTCATAAATGACGGTGACGATATCCTCGTAGCTGCCGGCATCGCGCATAATAAAACCGTCAATAAGACAGCTGCCGACATCGGTGACGATCTCGATCGAGAGATGAAGGCAGCGTTCCTGCACCAGCCCCCAGATCTTCCCCCCGTCCCAGGAAGCCGCCGCCATTCGCAGCCCGTCCGCAATATCGGGAATTTGTCCTAAAATGTGTTCAATTTGCTCGCGGTTTACATAGTACATTTCAGGCACTCCTTTGCTATTTGCGGCGTTTGCCGCGGCGCTTCAGCCAAAACAGCATAATAAAGCAGGCCGCAAAAAATACCACAAGATAGGTTAACGCTTCCATCGGGTATTCCAGCTCACGCATTCCGCTCACCGCTTTCCGTCATCAGATAGCCGTGTTTATGACAGATAAATACCTTTTAAAGCTCGTAATCCACAGCGAAGGAAAGCTCTTTAACCTCACTAATATAAGCGATAACTTCCTTGTGCGCGGGATGTACCTGGTAAGCGTCGAGATCTTCGAGATTGGCAAAAGCTGCGGTCAAGACGATATCGAATGAACGCTCGGTGCGCAGAATGTCGGCTCCGATTTCCAGCGAGATCAGCTGAGGGATTTTTCCTTCCATGTTGCGAAGCACGGCGACGGTCTTGGCCACACTTTCCTCCGAACCATCCTTCAGTTTAAAAAACACAACATGCTTTATCATTTCTTTTCGCTCCCCGTTATTGGATTGTAATGTGTTTATAAGTTTATTAAAAATATATCATAACCCCCCGTTTTCCGAAAGGAAGCTGCGGCGGCAGGGGATGTGTAAGGAATATCCATTGCCTTGAAACGGACAAGTATTGTAGTATATTTTCAAAAAGAAACGGCTGCACCGTCCCGCTTAAAGACGGAAGCGTTTCTCGTTGAAATATTTGGTCAAGGATAAGCATAAAGCTTATTCTTTCTTATATTTCAAGAAATCGGAGGTAGTATGCCTACAAATCAGTCAGAGCCTTATAAAATACAGGCGTGGTCTCTGGTTAACCGCAAATATCTGGGAAAGGGCGTCCGGATTAAGAGATTCCGCCGTCCCCAGAGAAGCCAGATCCGCAACCGCGTGCTGCTAGCCGTGCTGATGTCCCGCGATATCAAGCTGTCCAAGTTTGCGGAAGAGCTTTCCGTATCCTCAAGGAGCGTTAGCGCCTGGGTGTATGAAAGCCGCATTCCGTCCAGGACCAATATGGAAAAAGCCTGCCGCTATCTCGGTTATCCCCAGCATGTCTTGTTTAATGAAGCGCTGCTTCGCCAGAGTCCGATTCTGTGCCAGCCTGCTCCTTCCAGGTACATGAAGCGGAGCAAGGTGTATCCACGCCGCAGCGACATTCTGACCGGACTGTGCATGGTGCATGATCTTTCCGTCACCGACGCCGGGTATTGGATTGGGGTTCATCCCGGGACCTTTCGCAAATGGCTGCACAATAGCCAGCTCCCGTCTCCTTCCCTGCAGGAAAAGGCGGAAGCGTTCTTCCGGATACCCCGGGCCATTTTGTTCGCCGATTGCGTCCCCAAGGGCAGTAATAATTAGTGCTGCCCGCCTTGTCAGGTGGAGTCGCGGGGATCTTCTTCGGCGATTCCGCCTGAGCCTTTTTTCCTGGCGGCGATTGTTCTCAAAATATACTCATGCTGCCCCTCGCTCGGCCCGCCAAACATCTCCTTCAAGGTGCCGGTCTCCAATATTTCCATTTCTGAGAAATGCGCCTTTAGATCGTCCTCGCTGAAAAAGTGGGCGAACTTCCCCTCTTTATAACGGTAGGTTCCCGGTTCAAGCCGCTCTCCGCGGCCGTTACTCAGATCTTCGTCGGAGAAGCAGGTAAAATAGACGAGGCCCCCGGGCCGCAGCTGCTTCAAGCAGGCGGCCACCAGCCTTAGGCGTTCCGGCTCCAGGAACAAATGCAGCACATCATAACAGTATACCGCGTCATAGCATTCGCCCTGCTCCGGGTCATCCAGCGCGGAGCCGCAAGTGATCCGGCTGTCCGGGTCCCACTTCTCCGCTATCTTCACGGCGGCCTCGCTTAATTCCGCCCCTTCCACCTCGAATGTTTGTGAGAAAGCTTTCGTATTGCGCCCATACCCGGCCCCGGGCACGAATACCGTCCGGACACCGTGGGACAGAAACAGATCCTTTGCCATATAGGCGGTCGGACTCGGCTCCGTCCCCCAAATCATGCCTTCCTTCCCAAACCGTTGGTTCCAATATTGTTCGTGGCTTTGCATGCTGTCCCCCATTCGTTTTTTTTACTCTTCACTACTATTCGCTCCAATATATTCCAAATCCTTCCTTATCGCAAAAAAACATGCTCCTATCGAATATGACGAAAAGGCCGGTCTCCACCTTCCGGTAAGAGAGTCGGCCTCGAAGCCTTTCAATATTTTAATTTAGCGCCAGGTGCCGGCTTGGTTGCGCTGCGCCGGGATCGGTCCTTTCAGCGACGGTCCAAGTTAATTACCAGCAGGCATTAACTCCTCCTCGGACGGCCAAGGAAGCGGATTGTTGAATTTGCTCCAATCCTGCTTCATCTCCTCGTCGGTCAACAGACAGCGATCCAGCCTCGCTTCGATGTCGGCGCGGTCCATATCCATTCCGATGAACACAATCTCCGTCATCCGGTCGCCCCACTGCTCGTCCCATTTCTCCTTGATCTCCGGCTCGCTTTCCAATACCTCAAGCTGCTGTTGCTGTGGCAGCGATGCCAGCCAGTAACCGGCAGGTCCGAACTGGATAGAAGGTCCCGCTTGGCTCAGCGAAGCGGCAATGTCGCCGCGCGTACCCATCCAGACGAAGCCCTTGGCTCGCACCACTTCAACCGGCCAATTGTTGAAAAAGAAACTCAGCCGCTCGGGATGCAAAGGTCTTCTGCGGCGGTACACGAAAGAAGAGATGCCGTATTCCTCCGTCTCCGGCGTATGGCTGTCCTTGTTCAGCTCGGCGATCCATCCCGAGGACAGACTCGTTCTTTCAAAATCAAATAGACCGGTATTCAGGATTTCCTTCGGATCGACGGCGCCATTAACCGTCCGGATGATCTTGGCCTCCGGCTGAAGCTTGCGGAGAACCGCTTCCAGCTTGTTCAGCTCCTCTTCCGCCACCAGATCGCATTTATTCAGCAGCAGCACGTCGCAAGTCTCAATCTGGTCGATCAACAGATCGACAATATCCCGGAAATCGCTCTCGTCCGTTCCTTGATTGCGGTCAAGCAGGCTGTCGCCCGAGCCAAAGTCATGCCAGAAACGGTTCGCGTCTACAACGGTTACCATAGTATCCAGGCGGGCCAATTCCGTCAGATCGACATCCAGATCGGGGCTCGCATACGTGAATGTCTGCGCGACCGGAACCGGCTCGCTGATTCCCGAGGATTCGATCAGGATATAGTCGAACCGGTCCTCTTGCGCAAGCTTCTTCACTTCGAGCAGCAGATCGTTGCGCAGCGTGCAGCAGATACAGCCGTTGGACATTTCCACCAGCTTCTCCTCTGTCCGGGACAGCGTATTGCCCGACTTGACCAGATTGGCATCCACATTCACTTCGCTCATATCGTTGACGATAACGGCCACCTTCAGGCCATCCCGATTGTTCAAAATATGATTCAGCAGCGTCGTCTTGCCTGAACCGAGATATCCGCTAAGCACGGTGACGGGTATTTTTTTCATGGACTAAGATTTCACTCCTTATTATCATTCATCCGATTAGCGCGGCGCTTATCAGGTTTCACGGCGCACTATAATCGTAATATTTACGATTAAATCATTTTAGTTCACCTATGTCAACCATGACGCGGCAAAAATGCCGACGCCTCTATTGGGACAGATGCAAGAAAATCGGTCTTTATACGGGGCCGGACACGTATAGATGGAACTAAGAATATAGCAATCTTTACGGAGAGTCGGAGAATCGGAGGAGTGGGAATGAGAATACCGGTAATTACCTTGAGTGGATTTCTGGGAAGCGGCAAAACAACCCTGCTGCTGTCCCTGCTAAAAGAGAGCTATGCGCGCGGCCTTCAGCCGGGCGTCCTGATGAACGAGCTTGGCAAGCAGGATGTGGACGGGTACATCTTGGAGGAGCAGACCGGCGCTGCGGTTGAGAAGCTGCTGGACGGCTGCGTGTGCTGCAGCCGCAGGGAAGAACTCGGAGACAGTCTGGAGCTGCTGATCAAGCGGCGTCCCGACGTGATATTCATAGAGCTTACGGGCGTAGCCGACCCCGATGAGATTTCACGGTCTCTTCATGAGCCGTACTTAGCAACCCGCCTGTCGGCGCATGCTGTGGTGACGCTCGTTGACGCTGAAAACATGCTCGACTATAACAGCCGTCTGTCCTCGGACAAACAGCTTGTACGCACGCTCCGCAGCCAACTGGCTTTGGCGAATCTCATTATTGTGAACAAAAGCGATCTCGTAACCCCGGAAATTCTGACCAAGATTGAAAAAGCGATCCGCAAACGGAACCCCAATGCGGAGATTGAATTCACAGCCTACAGCCGGATTCCGTTGCACTCCCTGCTGGCCGGAATTGTCCCGAAAGAGACGAAACCGCTGCCCAAGCGGGCACCGTTGGGCTTCCAGGGAAGCCCGCTCCGGAAGACGGCAGCCGGGCGTAGTGAAGCCGTACCGGACAACGCGCCCGGGGAACACGCTGCCTCGTTCTCGCAAGTTGGCGCGGTAACGCTGGCTTTTCCGCAAGGCAAGACGCTGCCGAAGGCGGTGCTTGAAGCGTTCTTCGGGGAATGGGCGGACAGGCTGCTACGGGCCAAAGGGCATGTGCAGCTTCCCGGCGGAAAGCCGGTGCAGTTGGTTCAGCATGCCGGCTCACGGACGACATGGGAAGATTCCCGGTATCCCGGTGCACCTTATCTCGTATTTATCGGCACAAATCTCAACGGGGAACAGCTGGCTGAGCGCTGGGCCGCCCTGTTCCGCTGACAGAAAGGGGAAGCCGCATGACCTCTTTTTCGCCGCTCAAAATGCTGCCGTTGCTCCTGCCCGCGGCTTTTCTGATCATCCCCGCCGTTCTGTGGCTTCCGCAGCACCGCGAGCTGCTGGACAGTCCTTATCTCTATACGTTCAAGACAGGCTTTATCGGCATTTTGCTGGAGGCTCTTCCTTTTGTTCTAACGGGTGCGCTGCTGTCCTCGGTGATCGGCGTCTTCATCCCTGATGAGGCAATTACCCGCTGGGTTCCGCGGCAGGCGCTTCCGGCGCTGCTGTTCGCCTGTCTTCTGGGCGTTATCTTCCCTATCTGCGAATGCGGAATGATTCCGCTCGTCCGGCGGCTGCTCCGCAAGGGGATGCCGCTCTATGTCGGGATTGCGTTCATCCTATCAGGCCCCATCCTTAATCCGATCGTCTTCAGCGCCACGCTGACCGCCTTCCGCAGTCACCCCGGCCTGGCTTACGCCCGGATGGGCCTAGCCTTCGCCGTTTCGCTTATCATTGGGTTTATCGTTTACGCCACCGTCAAGCGCTCGCCGCTCCGTCTCTCCATGCAGCGCGGTGATGAAGAACTGCACCATGAAGCCTTGAACGGAGGCAGGCTCGCGGCCGTGTTCACGCATGCTGCGGATGATTTTTTTGAAATGGGAAAATATTTGATACTCGGCTGTCTGCTCACGTCCCTCATCCAGACCTTCGTCGTTCAGAGCAGCCTAGCTTCTATCGGCGGCAGACCGCTTGGCTCCTATCTCTTTATGATGGGCTTCGCCTTCATCCTGTCACTCTGTTCCACCTCCGACGCCTTCGTGGCCTCGTCATTTGCACATTCATTCCCTTCCGGTTCGCTGTTGGCCTTTATGGTGCTCGGTCCGATGCTCGACTTCAAGAATGCGATGATGCTGATGTCGCTTTTCAAGACAAGGTTTGCGCTCTACTTGTTCTTTCTGATTGCCTCCACTGTCTTCACCGGCGCGATTCTGCTGTCGGGATGGCTGTGATTTTCGCCTATGCTCCGCAAAACTTTTAGGAGGAGACGTATGATGTATAGTTCCGGCAGCGTCAAACGCCATTACTTATTCCGGGCGGCCGTTCTGCTGGCCTTCGCCGTCTACATCGAACACCTGGCGCGGCATGATGCGCTCCACTATTATGTCACGCCAAAGCTCGCGGTCTGGGTCAGGCTCTGCCCGGTTCCGCTCTCATTCATGGCGCTCAGTCTGGCTGTCCAGGCCCTGTTCGGCGGACCGAGCGCCATCTGCGGCTGCGGCCGCCAGCTTCCGCGTTCACGGGCCGGCAGCGCCGCAATGTACGGTGTCTTCCTGCTTCCCCTGTTGCTCGGATTCGCTCTGCCGGACCGCGCGCTCGGGAGCGCCGCCGCAACCCGCAAAGGTATTTCGTTAAACTATTCATCGCTCGTTCCTAAGGAATCCGCCCGGTTTCAGACGAGCGATCCATTCGCCGCAGAATTCGCCGCCTTAGCTAAAAAGCTGTACAGCCAGCCGGTTATTCCCGTATTTCCGCAAATCTTTACGGAAACCTTGGGAACGCTCGAAAGGTTCAAGCATGATTTCGAGGGAAAAGAGATTGTGGTCAGCGGCTTTTTGTACCGCGAGAATACCGGCTCCATGGGCGGCCGCTTCGCGGTAAGCCGCTTTCTTGTGCAGTGCTGCACTGCCGATGCAACGCCGCTCGGTATTCTAGTATATGCCAAGCAGCAAAAAAGCCTGCCCGTGGATACCTGGATCAAGGTTCGGGGCAAGCTTCAAGTTGTTGTTTACAAGGGCAAGGAAACGCTGCAAATCGATGCCGAATCCGTTACAAAGGTTGAGCAATCTTCCACTCCGTATGTGTATACCAGCCCAGATTCCGAAGAAGAATGGGACCAGCTGCTGGGTTCGGCGAAATAGCTTGCATTCCGGCCGATTCATCTATATCAATCGCTCTCGCTTACCATTATTTTGCCGGTTAACGCACTCGCTGGCCCCCACTGCTTCAGCACCCTGTCCAGATCATCGCCATGGATCGGCTTGGAAATGAAATCCTGCATTCCCGCTTTGATGCACATCTCCCTGTCTTCTTTTCTGGCGAAAGCCGTTACCGCAATAATGATCGGGTGGGGGCCGTATTTTTCCCTGATCAGAGCGGTCGCTTCAAGGCCGTCCATTAACGGCATCTGGATATCCATGAGGATCAGATCATAGTCTTTTGAGTTAGCGGCCCTCACAGCCTGTTCCCCGTCCTCCGCGATATCCGGAGAATACCCCCGTTTCTGCAAAAAGGTCTTCATCAAATACCGGTTAACCGGATGATCTTCCGCAATCAAGATGGATAAAGGACCGTACCGGCCTTCGTCAGGTGATTCCGGTCCATGCGGTTCACCCGTCTCCTCCTCCGCCTCCTCTTCGGAGGGGACCGCTCCGCCCGGAATTACGGCTTCCACCGTAAAGTAGAACGAAGAACCCTCGCCCTCCCGGCTGTCCACGCCGATCGTGCCTCCGAGAAGCTCGGCCAGCTTCTTGCTGATCGCAAGCCCAAGGCCCGTTCCGCCGTATTTCCGGTTAATGGATGGATGAAGCTGCGTGAAGGACTGGAACAGCTGTCCCTGTCTGTCCTCGGGAATGCCAATACCGGTATCTTTTACCGTAAACAGCACGATGATCCGGGAAGGATTCCGGACCGCGCCCAGCTTCACTTCAATGTCAATGCTGCCGCTATTCGTGAATTTAACGGCATTGCCCACCAGATTCACAAGAATCTGCCGCAGTCTGGCCTCGTCGGTAATCAGCGTTTCCGGAAGCTCCGGATCCATATCGTAGCTAAGATTCAGCCTTTTATCCGACACCTTTGGATAGAACAGATCGCTTACGCCCTGCAGCACACCTCGCAAGTCTACCTCTTTAAGCTCCAGCGTCATCATGCCCGCTTCGATTTTGCTGAAATCAAGCACCTCGTTCAGAATGTGCAGCAGCGATTCTCCGCTCTGGCTGATGATCTCGGCATAACCGCGCTGCTCCTCGTCCAGCTCCGTATCCTTGAGCAGATCCGTCATACCGATAATCCCGTTCATCGGCGTGCGCAGCTCATGGCTAATAATCGCCAGAAACTCCGATTTGGCGCGGTCCGCCTGCTCGGCTGATTCTTTGGCCCGCCGGATCTCCTTCTCTTCCGTAATGTCCCGGAATACGACAACGGTTCCCTTTCTTATCCCCTTGTCATACAGCGGAGACATACGGTAATTGACCAAGAAGCTTGAGCCGTCCTGCCGCCAGAAGACGCCTTCCCGCTCGTCGTGCATTCCGCTCTCCGAGAACATCCGAAGCAGGCTCATTTGCTCGCCCGCATATTCGCCGCTCAGCCTCATCAGTTGAATCGGGTCATCCTGGCTGCGGCCCGTCCACTCCCCTGGCCCGTATCCGAGCAGACCGGCTGCCGCCGGATTAATAAACATCGTCCGGCCTTCCATGTCGATGCCGAATATCCCCTCGGATACCGAGTTCAGGATCAGCGCATGCTCGTAGCTTAGCTTTTCAATTTGATTGAGATGGCGCTTATGTTCCGTAATGTCGCTTGTAATGCTGAACACGCCAACCACATCGCCATCCACCAGTATGGGCACAAAAATCATACTGGCCTCCACAATATGACCGTCCCGGTGAACGATTCGGCTCTCAAAAGTCTGGGCAATGCCTCCCACAGCGCGCCGATATCGTTCGCTCACGTAGTTCAGTTCATCCGAATCAACGACCTCGGTGAAATGGGACATCAGAAGATCGGAGCGGACATAGCCGGTCATATATTCCATACTGGAATTCACAGACAGGGTCCGGCCGAGCAAATCCATGACGCTGATGGCGGAAGGATTATACTCGAATAGGGATTTGTACCGGTTCTGGCTCTCCTCCAGCTTCATTTCATACTGTTTGCGGCCCCCGGCATCCCGCGAGACCGCGATAATCTCATAGTTCTGCTTATCTTCGGAATACACGCGGCGGAGCGTTGTCTCAGTCCACATATAGCTTCCGTCCTTACACCGAAAACGGAACAGAATCGGAAGATTCTCCTTGCCCCTCATGCAGTCTTGCAGGTAATTCTTTACCATACCCAAATCATCGGGATGGATATAATCAAGCGCCCGGGTGCCGGTCATCTCTTCCGGAGTATAGCCGTACATCTGCAGGCAGATCGACGAGGCGTACAGATAAGTGGCAAATCCGTCGACCGCGTTCCGCGAGATGAAGTCCAGTGAATTCTCGGAGATCAGGCGATAGTTCCGCTCGCTGGCCCGCAGCTTCTCTTCGGCCTGCTTGCGAATAGTGATGTCTGTCACTTCGACAACCAGACAGTGAGGTTCGCCTTCCGGCTGCTCCCGAATCAATATCAGATGAAGCTTCGCCCACAGCAGCCCGCCGTCTTTTCGGGTAAACCGCTTTTCTTTATAACATTCCTCGCCGGGCTGGGCCAGCATAAATGTAAGAATAGAGTAGGGGACGGAGGCGTAATTCTCATCCGGCATCACAAGCTCACCGTAACGAAGTCCCCTCAGTTCTTGCTCAGTATAGCCGAACATTCGGCAGAGAGCCGGATTGCAGCGCGTCATCATCCCATCCTGCAGAGAAATCATGGCGATTCCACTGGATGAACGAAGATAGACCTGCTCAAATATTAAATCGGACACAAGGGAGCCCTCCTCAGCAAGCATGTGACAATTTATTAGAACACTATATGTTTAAGTATAGCGGGTTCCGACAAAATAATCTAAGCGCATGCCGCAAAATATTCATGACTCTCCCAGGTCACAGGCTATGATTTACGTTCACCCATATTTTAAAGAACAAAGGCCTCACTCCACATTTTTCGTGGAAATGAGGCCCGGTCTCATCCCTGTCTCTCTTTAAGTTTTTTCTTAAACCAATCTATAATTTCCGGAAAAACCTCATCCAGGTAGTCCATTGTACAGTGTTCAGCCTTTTCATAGTATTGCAGCGTCTTTTCTCCCCTCGCCCATCTCATCATCTTATCCGCGTGGAGCTTGGGTGAAGGCATAACCTCATCCTTCCCTGCATGATAGAACAGCAAAGGTACATTTAAGCCGGGATCACGCTCAATATCCCAGTCAAATTGAGTTGTCGCCTGTTCAAGCGTCTCACATCCGGTCATATATGTGACGCCCCGCTGCCATAATGGATTAAGCTTCTTCAGCCCTTCTAATCCGCCGGTAAATACAAGTCCGCTATTCCCAACCACACATTTTACCCGCTTATCATATGCCGCACACATCGGCGCCAGATATCCACCCAAGCTGAATCCTATAAGGCCGACTCTTCCCATGTCCATTCCATAGATCTGATGCTGTTCGAACCAGTCGATGATCGCCGTTACTGCTTTATGATATTCTTTTACATCGAATTTCATATCTTTCCACAGTTCGCCTTGACCCGGCCCGTCGAATGTAAAATAGTTAAACCCATTCTGTCTAAATAAATTTCCATGTGAGTTGCCCTCAGCCTCTTTGATGTTATCCATCCCGTTTACAAATATGATAAGCGGGCTGTCAGGCACTGTCGAAAGCCTCAAATATCCCGGGATTTTCACACCGTTAAAGGGCACATCAATGCGTATGGGCCTTTCCTTTTCATCGTATAGGCTTATTGCTCTTTGATAGCTTTTTCTGGCTTTTTCTTGTGTTCTTTCTTTTTGATTGCTGTCAATAAAAAACACATGCTGACCGGCATGATAGCAGCCGACGGCTTCATGGAACAATGCCCGTGCCTTTACCCTGTTTCCTTTATCTAATGCTTCCTCAGCCATTTTAACAAGCGCATCGCCTTCTATATTCCATTGCTCGCACCAATTCAGCCAGTTGGGCACCCTTGCCACTACTCTTCTCAATCTCCCATAATCTAATCCGAAGGATAAAAATCTTCCATACCACCGGTGATAAACCCTGCCCTCACTAAAAATAAACTTAAATGCAAATTTTTCCTTTAAAGTTAAATGAACCATTGCTCTCCCTCCCGCAGGCCAGATATAGACAATCTATTTCAGTCTGTCCATGAAGAAATCTGCAAACATGGTTATCGTTTCAGATGCATGATTTGTGACACAATGATTGCCGTCTTTCCAGAGCTTTAATGTTTTATCCGTCGATCGGGCTTCATTGTATATTTTTTCAACCCCTTCAGCGCTGAACAGGGGATCAGGTATCCCATGGTTTACTAAAAGTGAACAGGTAATATTGGAGGCATGCCCTTCCATCGTCATATTGTCAATGAACTTCTCCAACTCGGTGCCCTTCTTGTTTGACAGCGCTGAAAATACTTTGCTGAAATGAGGAATAAATTTGATGATCTCTTTTGGAAAATAGGAGCCCCCATTGATGACACAAGCATCCAGCTTCTTACTGATTCCTGCAGTCCTTGCAACCAAATATCCGCCAAAACTGTAGCCTACCATGCCTATTTTGCCAAATCTATTATCTATTGATACATATTCAACAATTTCATTTAAGGCTTCTTCGTTATTCAGTTCCATGTACATCTTGTTAAACAGCCTTGTTTCACCCTGCCCCGGTCCGTCTATCATCAGATACGCGAGACCTCTCTCTGCATAATAGCTGCTGTAATTATGATGTTCTTCGCGCCAGCCGTCAGCTCCTCCGATAGAAATAACGACTGGAACTTTTCCCGCCGTATTCTGAGGCATTCTTAACCATCCGGCCATTTTGCTGTTTTTGTATGGTACTTCGATCCTTTCAATTTCCGGAGTATACAGTTTTGCAGCTTCACTATAGCAATCTATCAGCTTTCGGTACATACCCAGCTTTTTGTCCGTATCCGGGATAATTGTGTATTGTCCAACTCTGTAAGCAGCAACAGCATTGAGATAAAAAGTTGTTGCAGTCATTAGGTGGCCCTGCCGCATTGCATGATCGGCTGATGCCCTAGAACGGTCACCCAAACTGTCACAAATATCGGCATAGTCGCCTCCCTTTTCATATTCCCGCATGAGTACAACGAAATCATTTACGTCAAGACCATTAGGAATGGCTCTGTCAATAGGTACAGTCCGAACGATTGCATTCATTTCCTGTTTATCCGGGTTCATCATTTTGACCTCCCCACATCAATGTTAGTACGTTTGTACTAAATTGCATTTTGATATTAGCACGATTGTACTAATCCGTCAAGTATGGTATGCTGCTATGGAAATTTTATTTTCGGAGGGGTCTCATGACTACCAAAAAAGTGATTTTGGATAAGGCCATAGAGTTATTTAATAAAAATGGATATGCCACCGTCTCGATGCGTGATATTGCCGATGCAACCAATAAGAGTGTGGGGAACATAACCTACCATTACAAAAAAAAATCCGATTTAATCTTTGCTATCGTTGAGCTCCAGTATGAAGATTTACAATCCTTGGATTTGAAAACGGACGTTGACATAGAAGGTTTAAATGAGCAGTTGAAAATGATGCTGGACTTTCAAAAGAAATACTATTTCTACTTTAGCAATATGATTGAATTGCGCAAAACCTATCATGAAATATTGGAATTCCAATTAAAAGTAAGAGAAGAGCTTACACTGCATTTCCTCAGAATTATTGAGAATTTTGAAAAAAAAGAAATATTCAGGGCATCCCCAAATAAAGAGCTTCAGGCGTGTTTGGCAAAAGGAATTGTATTATTGATGATGTCGTGGGTACAACAAACTTCACTGGGGGAAACAGAACAACATGAGGGGCTTTTAAATATTATCTGGAGCATCCTGTATTTTAATCTGACAGAAAAGGGGGTCGGCTTATATAACCAGATTTTTTTGTAATACCATAATACACTCGGTCATCGTATTCATCCGTATCGCTATAGTAGTAGCTCTGCCTTAAAGTTCCTTCATACCTCATTTGGGCTTTTTGCAAAACCTTTGCCGAAGGCATATTTCTGCCGCGATGAAAAGCTTGAAGCCGGTTTAACCCGGTTTGCTTAAATGTAAATCGGATTACCGCTGCCAACGCCTCACTGGCGTATCCTTGGTTCTGGTATGACCTCCCGATGCAATACTCAATATCCGCAAAATGATGCTGTTCATCAACGCTGCAAAAGGCAATTTGTCCAATGCACTCCTCATTGTCTATAAGGATAATCGCCCACCTGTAAAATTCGCTTCGAACGTAAGATGCAATCCATTTCTCCAGCAATTCTATAACCGAGCCAAGATCTTCATAAGCAGGTTCGCCGTAGTTCCACTGAACTTCCCGATCGCTAATCCAGTTCTTATGCATGCTCCCGGCATCCTGCAAAACAAACGGCCTTAACGTAAGCCTGGCGGTTTCAATGATTTGAGTTCCAACATGCAAGCCTGTTCACTCCATCCTAATCAACTTTTTATCATTCGAACATTCGGATCAAAATCAGCAACAATCAATACATCCATGTGTCTCGCATGGCGAAGGATCATTTTCACAATGGAACCTTTCCGCAATTTATCCCAAAAGCTCTTTTGGGAGTGTCCGACAATCATTTGAGTGCTGGCATATTCATTGGCTTTATCCAGTAAAATAGAAGCTGCCTGCTTGTCGTGTTCTGTATATTGCAGCTCAAACGTTCCTCCCAAACGGGTTGTCAGTTCCTTCAGCGTTTCGATTCTTTTGCTCACATTTTCCGGCACATCCGTCCCTTTCTGGACATACATCACATACCAGGCGGCCTTTAGCCGATAGGCGATGCGAAACCCTCTGCGGATCAGCCTTTCCGCATTGCAGCTTGTGGTTACACCGACAAATATCGTTTCCTTCCTGCGCCAGGGTCCCCTAAATGAATCCTTTCTGTCCAGGGACTCCAGCCGTTCATCTACATCATCCGCAAGTTCTCTTAACGCCAGTTCCCGAAGGGCGATCAGATTGCCAGTCTTAAAAAAAGAATTGAGCGCTTGATCGACCTTGTCCATTGCATATATTTTTCCTTCTTTCATGCGCTGCTGCAACGACTTTGGCGCAACATCAATCAATTGCACTTCATCCGCAAGCCGCAGCATGTGGTCAGGAACCGTTTCCCTGACACGGATTCCGGTAATTTGCTCCACTGCATCGTTCAAGCTCTCCAAATGCTGGACGTTCATGGTGGAAATGACGGAGATGCCAGCGTTCAGAACTTCTATAACATCCTCATACCTCTTTTTATTTTTGCTGCCTGGTACATTGGTATGAGCCAGCTCATCAATCAATACGACTTCCGGGT
The DNA here is from genome assembly GCF_000993825.1 of Paenibacillus durus ATCC 35681. Taxonomy (NCBI): domain Bacteria; kingdom Bacillati; phylum Bacillota; class Bacilli; order Caryophanales; family Paenibacillaceae; genus Paenibacillus; species Paenibacillus durus. The sequence continues at coordinate 1,438,418 of NZ_CP011114.1, read as the reverse complement.
TGCGCTGCAAGATGGCTTCAAGATCCATTTCTTCCAATGAAGCTCCACGATACGCTATTTGCGAGCGCGGGATTATAGATAAAGACCCGATCTGTGCCTTCGTTTCTTCGCGGCCGTGAGTTTCCAGAAGACCAAGGACCACATCAATTCCTTTTTTAAGCAAATCATTTCCTTCCCGCAGCATCGTATACGTTTTGCCTACTCCCGGCGCGGCGCCGATGTAAACTTTAAATTTGCCTCTTTTGATCTTCTGAATCTGTTTTTGTACTTCTTGACTGGTTAGTCTGTGATAAGGACCATAGTCTTTTTGCTTGTTGCTCCTTGTTGGAAGAATTCGTTCTCCATCTTGTTCCGCCCGGTCGGCAACGAAAAAAAGATCCACATTTCGGATTCTTTTGAGCAGCCCGTTCACAACAGAGCCCTTCCAAATTTCCTGCCAGACACTTTGTTTGGAATGCCCCATCACGATTCTCGTCACATTATGCTCTACGGCATAATTCACCAATTTCCGAGGCAAGGCCCTGCGGGAAACGAGAGGAATTTCTTCGAACACGCCTTCCACTTTTTTAACCAGTTGGATGATGGAGTGCTTAAACGCTGCCGCTTCTTTGGATAAGGGCTTGTTCGGGTTGACGAACGAGACAATCATCAAATCCCCGTTTAGCCGTTTGGCAATCTGCTGACCTCTGCGCACATAAATAGAACCATTCCAATGGTATTGCACAGACACCAGAATCCGTTCTGTCGCTCCCGATGGTCCAAGCAAGCCCTCTTCTTCCCGGTACTTTTCCAGTGAATCATTCACATCTCCGGCCATCTGGCGCAGCGCCAATTCACGAAGGATACCTAAATTCCCCCGCTTGAATAACCCGGGATGCTGATTCCCCATATGTCCAGCCGACAAGCGCTCCAGAAGGGTTTCAGGCGTTACATCGATCAGCCGCACTTCATCAGCAAGCTCCAATGTATCGGCGGGGACCGTCTCTGTCACTTTAATGCCGGTCAGTTTCCGGGCAAGCTCCGTCACCCCTTCCAGTTCGTAGACATTAATGGTCGTGATGACACTGATGCCTTGATCGAGCAAAATTTTTATATCTTCAAGCCTTGTCGGGTACTCCGCTTCCTTCCGGTTCCGGTGCGCCAGCTCATCGACCAAAACAACCTCCGGGTTGCGCTTCAATAACGCATCCATATTCAAATCTTTCTGTTCAACGCCATCTTTCATCCAATGAATGCTTGGTATTCTTTCCAAATCTCCGACTTGTTCAATGGTCTCTGGCCGCTGCATCGTCGAAACCGCGCAAATGACAACATCTATTCCCTGCTGCTTTAGCGATTGCCCTTCCCGCAGCATGTGGTACGTTTTCCCCGAACCGCTAACCGGTCCAATGTAAACCTTCAGCCTGCCGCGGTGAATCTGATTAATCGAATATAAAATTTCTTCCGGCGATTTTCGTTTAAAATTTTCCAAAGAAATCCTCCCCCGGCTGTACCTGCCCTTCTCATGTGAAATCATTTCTATCGTTGAAAATGGAAGCACCCTGCCCAATTAATTTGAACAGGGATTCGTTTCAAGTTTGCTTAATGGGCAATCAATTTTTCCAAAGCGATATTCAGCTTCAATACGTTCACAACCGGTTCGCCCAGAAAACTCAGCTTCCTTCCCTCGGAGTATTCATTTACAAGCGATTCCAGCGCTTGGGGAGTAATCCCGGTCAGCTTGCTGATTCGCGGAATTTGAACTTTAGCCGCTTTAGGACTGATATCAGGGTCTAATCCGGAACCCGAATTCGTAATCAGGTCAACAGGAAGCTGACTGACAGGAACATCTGGATTATTTTTCCGCCAATCCTCCACCGAAAGCATTACACGATTCAACAAATCGGGGTTCGAAGGCGCATAATTGGGAGATCCTGAACTTTCCGCATGATAATCAATGCTTGATACACGCCCCTGAAAAAACTTTAAATCCGTAAAAGATTGACCGATCAACTCTGAACCAATCACATCTCCATTGTCATTAAAGACCAGACTGCCGCCGGCTTGCTTCGGCCACACAAGCTGCGCAATCCCGGTCACACTCCAATTATAGAGAAGCCCGCATAATACCATGAGCATTAAACTTGTACGAAGACTTGCAGCTATTAACCTCATCCAAGTTCATTCCTTTCCTAATTTATACCCACAAATGCACCAAGAGGTCAATGATTTTGATTCCGGCAAAAGGCACAATTACTCCACCCAAACCATACACAAACAAATTGCGGCTTAACAATCGCGCCGAACTAACCGGCTTGTATGCCACACCTTTCATGGACAGCGGGATCAGCAGCGGAATAATGATCGCGTTAAAAATAAGCGCGGATATTATCGCCGACATCGGGGAACCCAGCTTCATGACATTCAGCACATCCATCTCCGGAATGGCTATCATAAACATGGCGGGAATAATAGCGAAATATTTCGCAATATCGTTGGCAATGCTGAAGGTGGTCAACGCGCCTCTGGTCATCAGCAATTGCTTGCCAATCGCCACAACTTCAATGATCTTGGAAGGGTCGGAATCCAGATCCACCATGTTGGCCGCTTCCTTGGCTGCTACCGTGCCGCTGTTCATGGCAATGCCTACATCCGCCTGGGCCAGAGCCGGAGCATCGTTCGTCCCGTCTCCGGTCATGGCCACCAGCTTTCCTTCATCCTGCTCCCGGCGGATAACGGCGATCTTGTCTTCCGGTTTGCTTTCCGCGATAAAATCATCCACACCCGCTTCCCGCGCAATCGTGGCAGCCGTCAGCGGGTTGTCGCCCGTACACATAATCGTCTTGATGCCCATTTGACGCATCTGCTCGAAACGCTCACGCATACCAGGCTTAACCGTATCCTTTAAATAAATAATCCCATAGATGCGGTTATCCACTGCGACGGCAAGGGGGGTTCCGCCCGCGGAAGCCACACTGTCACTATTCTTATCGAGGTTTGCCGGAACGGCTCCCCCTTGCCCGGCTACCCATTTTTTGATGGCATCAACCGCACCCTTGCGTACATGGCGGCCATCCTTCAAGTCGATCCCGCTCATTCGGGTTTCCGCTTTAAATTCCACAAACTCGCCTCCATCTGCAAGCCCCGCATCATAAGAAAGGTTCTGCTGCTTAATCAGTTCCAGAACAGACCGGCCTTCCGGTGTCTCGTCCTTCACAGAACTAATAGCGGCCCACCTCGCAACATCAGCCACAGTCTCGGTACCAACCGGAAGAAATTCGCTGGCCATCCGGTTCCCGTACGTTATCGTGCCTGTTTTATCCAAAATGATCGTATTGATATCTCCCGCCGCTTCCACAGCTTTACCGGACATGGCAAGTACATTAAATTGGGTTACCCGGTCCATTCCGGCAATACCGATCGCCGACAGCAGTCCGCCGATGGTAGTCGGAATGAGACATACCAGCAAAGCGACAAGTACAGGAACCTCGATTTCTATATTCAAATAAGCGCCAAAAAACGGAAGCGTGACCACCACAATCAGAAAAATCAGCGTCAAACTGGTGAGAACCGTCGTTAGGGCGATTTCGTTCGGCGTCTTTTGTCTTTTGGCTCCTTCAACCAAAGAGATCATCCGGTCAAGAAACGATTCACCGGGATCGCTTGTTATACGCACCTTGATCTGATCGCTGATGACACGGGTACCGCCGGTAACCGAACTGAAATCGCCGCCCGCTTCTTTGATAACCGGCGCGGATTCGCCAGTAATGGCGGATTCATCGACTGAAGCCAGCCCCTCGATCACTTCGCCGTCACCTGGGATCGTTTCTCCTTGCCCAACAAGGACAACATCCTCTTTGCGCAAATCTGTAGAGGAAACCGTCTTGACTCCATTTCCCGTGATTTTATTGGCTGTAATCTCTTTTTTCGTTCTTTTCAAGGAATCGGCTTGCGCTTTGCCTCGTCCTTCCGCAAGAGCCTCGGCAAAGTTCGCAAAAAGCACAGTAAACAGAAGGATGACCGATACCACCAAATTAAACCATCTAGGTGTACCCCCTCCAAATGCACCCGGCACAACGATCAAAATCAAGGTGATGATAAAACCCGCTTCAACCACGAACATAATCGGATTGCGGATCATGACTCTCGGATCAAGCTTCAAGAAGGATTCCTTAATCGCATTTTGCATAATTTCTCTGCTCAAAGCGGATTTTTTCTGATTCATGGTCTACTTCCTCCCTTCCTTCCTAGTTTAAGGCTTCAAGGTTAATTGCTCTGCAATGGGACCGAGTACAAGACCCGGGAAAAACGTCAATGCTCCAACGATAAGCACAGCGGCGAGAAACACCACCGCAAATAATGCCGTATCCGTTCGAAAGGTCCCTGTCGTTTCCGCTACCGGTTTTTTAGCGGCCAAGGACCCTGCAACAGCCAGCATTGTAATGAACGGGAAGAATCTTCCGATATACATGACCATCCCTGTAGAAATATTCCAAAAGGCAGTATTGTCTCCCAATCCTTCAAACCCGGAGCCGTTGTTCGCCGCTGCTGAAGTGAATTCATACATGGCCTGTGTCAGTCCGTGGAATCCCGGATTGGAGATGGTATCCGCATGGCTAAATACAGCCAGGGCAGTAGGCCCTAATACAAGAAAAGGGGTGATGAGCATCGTCACCGCAATGAGCTTCATTTCCTTGCCTTCTATTTTTTTGCCCAGGAACTCCGGTGTCCGTCCGACCATCAAGCCCGATAAAAACACCCCAATGATGGCATACATCAGTACATGCAAGAGTCCCGCGCCAGCGCCGCCAAACACGGTGTTCAGCATCATATTGGCAATGGCAGCCAATCCGGCAATTGGAGTCAGGGTATCATGCATCGTATTAACGGCCCCCGTCTCCGTAGCGGTAGTTACAACGGAATACAAGGAAGATTGCGCCGCACCGAACCGCACTTCCTTACCTTCCATGCTCCCCTGGCTGTGGTTGATGCCCAGAGCATTCAGAGCCGGGTTGCCCGCATATTCTGCAACTAGCGATGCGCTAAGCAGAATGATGAAGAGTAAAGCCATAGATACGAACAAAACGCGGCCCTGCTTGGCATTCCCGACGACCTTGCTGTAAGCAAAGGGCATTGCGGTCGGAATCAGCAGCATCAGCAAAATCTGCAGTAAATTGCTAATGGCGTCAGGATTCTCGAATGGGTGCGCGGAGTTCGCCCCTACGAATCCGCCGCCGTTATTGCCAAGCTGCTTAATCGACAGAAATGAGCCGATCGGCCCCCGAGCTATGGACTGCTCCGTACCAGATGGCGTCTGGGCAATCGCGTTCGGTTCCAGCGTCTGGGGCACACCAAGGGCGATAAAAACAAACGCCATCACAAAAGCAATCGGCAGCAAAATGCGTGTAATCGAGCGGATCAAATCAACAAAAAAGTTCCCGAACGGTTTCCCGGCAAGTCCACGGATGAATGCGATGCATACCGCCAGCCCGGACGACGGAGCCACAAACATCATAAAGACGACGGCGATCATTTGCGACAAGTAGGACATGCCGCTTTCACCGCTATAATGCTGCAGATTCGTTGTGGTCATAAAACTAATGGCTGTATTAAACGCAAGCCTTGGCTCCATATTGGGTACATGAGCCGGATTCAGCGGCAGATAACCTTGTGTCCGAAAAATCACGTAGACCAAAGCGATCATCACGGTGTTGCTGACGAGCAGTGCGGCAGCGTATTTTTTCCACGACTGATTTTCCTGCCTGATTCCCCCAATGGCAAAAATCACTTTTTCAATAGGTCCGAAAAATCGGTCTAATTGTGTGTTGTCATAATCGAACACTTTGGCGATATATAAGCCTGCTGGACGTGCCAACAGCAAAACGAGCAGCAAGGTAACCATGATGGAAACGATGGCTATCATAGTAATTTCTATCCCTCCTGGAAACAGCAAATTAAAATTTTTCCGGGTTCAGCAAGACGTAAGTTAAATACCCGAACATGAAAAGCACAATCACTCCCAGAACCCAAATCATTCCCGCACACTTCCTTCCTCCACAACCCGTCCGGCCCAGAATAAGAGTCCAGCCATACACGCAGTTAGCAGAACAAACAGCACGATCATTCCTGCATCCAGCATTTCGCTTAACCCCCCTTACGATTTGCACTTGCCGAAGCATAATCTCATGCACCTTAGTATGGTTCAATTTAATGTGTTTTACGCCTAACTTTTCCAACCTGCTTTTCTGTGCTGTTGTTTGTTAGGTTGCACACATTTTTCATACTTTTCATAACCTAAAATATCAATTTGACTCCAAGAAGCGGGGGGAGAACATTGGACAAAATATCTATTGTAACGCCTTGCTATAATGCGGAGAAATATATAATGGAGACCGTTCAATCGGTAATTACGCAGAGTGCCGTGGAATCGGGACGGGTTGAATTGGAATATATCATCTGTGACGGCGGTTCAACGGATCGTACGATTGAACTAATCAGTAGTGTAAACAGCGGGTTCATAACGATCATATCCGAGCCTGATGCGGGGATGTATCACGCTTTATCCAAGGGCTTCCAGCTCGCGACTGGAGACATTTGCGCTTATATAAATGCCGGGGATTATTACTCCAGGCACGCCTTCGATGTTGTTCTGGATCTGTTCGAAACGAAACCGGTAAAGTGGCTTACAGGACTGAATGTCAGCTACAATGACCGTTCACAGTTTGTTTCGTCCTTTCTGCCTTTTAAATACAGAAAAAACTTGCTTTGCTGCGGGTATTATGGCATGAAGCTCCCCTTTCTGCAGCAGGAATCTACGTTTTGGAGCAGAGAACTGAATGAGTTCATTGATTATGATTTTTGGCCGACGTTCAAGTATGCCGGAGATTATTATTTGTGGCGGCGATTCTCGGAGGTCGCCGAGCTGAAAATCGTCGATGCTTATTTGGGAGGTTTCCGGTCTCACAAGGGCCAGCTTTCCGAGAACCTTGAAGCGTATTTCGCCGAAATGCGTTCCATTGGGACCAAACCCGGAATAAAGGAATTTATTACCCTTCAATTTGACCGGTTGATCTGGATGGGAGACGGAAAGGTAAAGAAGCGCCTGAACCGGGACGGCCTGTTTCGGTATAATAATCAGCTGCAGAAGTGGGAATGAAAACGCGGGGTGATCACAATAAAATATATACCCGTTCAAGGTCTTGACAAGTCCTGTTCGCAATTGGTCATAGGGACAGCCGATTTTTCCCGAAAGCGTCTGGATGCTGCATTTGAAATGCTTGATGCCTATATCCTGCACGGCGGAAACGCCATCGATACGGCGAATGTTTACGGGGATGGCGAAAGCGAGCTGGTAATCGGGCAGTGGCTAAAATCGAGACAGCTTCGGCAAAATGTCGTAATCATCGACAAGGGCGGCCACTATCATGTGAATGCCAATCAAGCCATTGTAAACAGGCTGACTCGCCAAGATGTTGCGGAGGATCTGGGGCGCAGTTTAGAGAGACTTCAGACGGATTATATTGATATTTACTTGCTTCACCGCGATGACCCTTCGGTTCCGGTGGACGAAATTATGGATTTTCTTCAGGAACACATGGACTCCGGTCTGATTAAAGCGGTTGGAGCCTCCAATTGGTCGGTTCAAAGAATTGAAGAGGCGAATCGGTATGCGGACAAAAAGGGCTATAAACGTCTGGCGGTCAATAGTCCCTCATTAAGCCTGGCCGCAATCAATGAGCCGCGCTGGCCTGGAACGGTGTATGTAGATCAAGCTTATCATGAATGGCATAAGCAAACCCAGCTTCCACTATTCGCGTGGTCGTCTCAAGCCGGCGGTTTCTTCTCGGGGCGCTACTCCCCCGGCGTGCGCGTGAGCGAGGACATGGTCCGGGTCTACTACAGCGACGACAACTGGGAACGGTTAGGCCGTGCGAGCAGCTTGGCCGCGCACAAGGGAAAGGGGATTACAGCAAATCATATTGCGTTAGCTTATGTGTTAAACCAGCCCTATCCTGTATGTGCGGTCATTGGGCCTGAGTGCGTCGATGAATTAATCTCCAGCTTCGCAGCGCTGGATATACGTATGACTGAAGTAGAACGGCTATGGCTTAATCTGGATCAATGGTAGAGGTTTTCGCAGCAGCTTTGCTCACAGCATATTTCCAGGGATATGCCAAGCTCAAGCCCTCATAAGATGATGTAGTGGAATCGATGTGAGGAGGCGGAGCATAAAGTGACAAGCAGGTGGGTTGTTTTTTCACCCGATGGCGGCATCCAGGCGGAATTTATCCTAAATAACGGCATTCCTTATTATAGTGTGCGCTATCGTCACCGGCCCGTGATCCGGCCTTCGAAGCTGGGCTTTACCTTTGAACATGCCGAGCCGCTTAACCGGAACTTCAGGGTCTCCGCCGCCAGGTATGACAGCTTCAATGAGACTTGGACACAGCCTTGGGGAGAAGTCAGGGAAATACGCAATCATTACAATGAACTCCGCGTGGCCCTTGAAGAGACAACCCCGTCTCCGCGCCGAATGTTCATCATTTTTCGTGTATACAATGACGGCCTGGGCTTTCGCTATGAGCTGCCTGAGCAGGACCATCTCTCCCATTTTGAAATCAAGCGCGAAGAAACCGAATTTGCCCTGACCGATGTGGAAGTGGCCTGGTGGATACCCGCCTATCAGAAGCTGTATACTGAACTCCTGTACCATGTGACTCCCCTTCGTTCCATTCCCTACCGCGCCGTCCATACCCCTTTAACGATGAAAATGGCGGATGGATTATACCTGAGCATTCACGAAGCGGAACTGTCCCGCTATTCCACCTTGACCCTGATGCCCCTGGAAAATAATACGCTTGCAGCCGACCTTATTCCCTGGTCCGACGGTGTTAAAGTCAAAGGCTCCACTCCGCTAAAAACGCCGTGGCGAACGATTCAGATCGCGGAAACGCCAGGCGATTTGATTACCTCCTATTTGATTCTTAATCTGAATGAACCGAACAGGCTGGGAGATGTGTCATGGGTACAACCGGGCAAGTACATTGGCATTTGGTGGGGCATGCATCTGGGGATTTACACCTGGAGCTACGGCCCCAGACATGGCGCGACGACCGAGAATGCTAAGCGGTACATTGATTTTGCCGCCAAATACGGCATTCCGATGGTGGTGATCGAGGGGTGGAATATCGGGTGGGAGAACGATTGGACCAAGCATGGCGAGAACTTCAGTTTTACAACCCCTTATCCGGATTATGACATTGTGGAGGTCACCTCGTATGCCGCCAGCAAGGGCGTGAAAATTATCGGGCACATGGAAACAGCCGGAGCGATTCAGAATCTGGAGCGTCAGTTGGAAGCGGCGTTTACTTTGTTTAAAAAACTCGGGATAGACGTTGTGAAAACAGGCTATGTCTCCCCCGACCCTGCACTCAAGCGCTTTGATGACCAAGGGAATCTGATCAGCATGGAGTGGCTTGGCGGTCAATACAACGTCGATCATCATCGAAAAGTAATCGAAACCGCAGCTAGGTATCAGATTAGTCTGATCGCCCATGAGCCGGTGAAAGATACGGGAGAACGGCGCACCTATCCGAATATGATGACCCGCGAAGGCGCGCGGGGACAGGAGTTCGATGCCTCCGCCGAATATGCCGGAAACCCTCCGGACCACACCACCATCCTGCCTTTCACCCGGATGCTTGCCGGTCCCATCGACTATACGCCGGGGATTGTAAGGCTGATTTATAGGGAATTCAGACCGGGCAACCGGGTGCGGGGGACGTTAGCTAAACAGCTCGCGCTTTATGTGGTTCTGTATAGCCCGCTGCAAATGGCAGCCGACCTGCCGGAAAATTACGAACAGCAGCGCGCAGCTTTTCAATTTATTCTGGATGTCCCTACCGATTGGCAGGATACCAAGGTGCTGGGCGGAGAGATCGGAGATTATGTTACGATTGTCCGCAAAGACAGAAACAGCGAAGAATGGTACCTGGGTAGCATTACCGATGAGCACGGACGGACGCTTGCGGCGCCGCTCGCTTTTCTTGATCCAGACAAAGCGTATGTAGCTGAAATCTACGCCGACGGCCCGTCTGCCGACTGGAGGACCAATCCCTATCCCCTGACCATTTCCAAGGTACCTGTTGACAGAAGCACGACCCTGCAATTGAGGCTCGCGCCGGGAGGCGGGCAAGCCATTCGCATACGTCCGGCTGCCGTGGATGAAATCCAAGTCCCACCCGGTTGATAGAACTTCTTCGACAAGCGCTTACGCTTAAGAGGTATGGCAGGAATGATTGGCCTAATACCCGCAGCTGCGGCGTCGATCAGGTTCGGCACCGCAGCTGTGCAGCCCCTCCTATTCAATCTATTTTAATCCCTTCAAACGCGGAGGTTACTATATTTTGCACATAAGTATCGTCCAGCTTCTCACCGATTACTAACAATCTATAGAAAATCGGCCCATAAATCAGGTCAATGCTTAACTCAATATCAAGGTTTTCCTTTAATTCCCCCCGCTGAACTCCCTGTTCCAATAGTTGTCTCGCCTCAAGCCGGCGCGGATAGAAATATCTGATCCGGTATGCCTCTGCCAGCCCCGAATCGAACTGCCCTTCACCTATTAGCTCCGTAATGATTTTACCTTCCCGGCTTGTCAAGAACCGGGCTAAATTAGTGGCGTGCATCAGTACATTATTGAATGCTGAGCCTGTATCGGGGAGCGGCAGTCTTGCTGCGGCAGCAGAAAGGAAGCCATCCATAACAACAGCAGCCTTGTTGGGCCACCATTTATAAATGGTAGCTTTACTCACCCCGGCACGCTCAGCAATTTTCTCAACAGTGACCGCTCCAAAGCCATTCTCCAACAACAAGTCATAGGAAGCGGCAAGGATGGACTTTTCAGTTTCAATGTTACGCGGGCGCCCTCTTTTGGCATTCACAGAAATCCCCTCCAAATAAAAACTATACGTTCATTATACATAATATCCGGCAAAAGAAAAATAAAAACTGACTATTTACAAAACTGTACGTTCAGTATATTATAAAGACATGGATTAGTGAACTATACGTTCAGTATTTATTTTACGAGGAGGATTACTATGCAAACAGAACAAGTAATGGAGGGTAAAAGTATTTCGAGTTGGATCACGTTGCTGTTAGCAACTGCATGCGGCCTTATCGTCGCCAATCTGTATTATGCCCAAACACTGGTAGGACCAATCAGCGCCGCTACGGGTCTTTCTTCCGACGCAGCAGGGTTAATTGTCACTTTAACTCAGATTGGTTATGTCGTAGGGCTGCTGTTTATCGTACCGCTTAGTGACATTATTGAAAATCGGCGTCTTGCGGTCTTATCGCTGCTTGTTGTTGTATGTGCTTTGATTGCGGCAACATTCACACCTAATGCGATATTGTTCCTCACTGCTTCCCTATTCATTGGACTCGGATCTGTGGTGGCCCAAATACTGGTACCTTATGCTACCTATTTATCGTCTGAAGAGCAGCGCGGACGTGTGGTGGGGAACGTAATGAGCGGACTCTTGCTCGGAATCATGTTGGCCCGGCCGGTAGCAAGCTTTATAGCCAGCCTTTGGGGATGGCATGCAGTATTTGCATTGTCGGCAGTTATTACAGCTCTTTTATCGCTTCTGTTGTCGCGTATTCTTCCTGAGCGCAAGCCTTCACCTACGATGAATTATGGCGAATTAATCGTTTCATTGGGTGCTCTATTAAAACAAACACCTGTATTACGCCGCCGGGGCATTTATCAAGCCTGCCTATTTGGTGTCTTTAGCCTCTTTTGGACTACGGCTCCTTTACGGCTTGCGGATGATTTCGGATTGTCTCAGCAAGGCATTGCATTGTTTGCTTTAGCCGGTGTTGGCGGCGCAGTCGCAGCACCGATCGCCGGAAGACTGGCGGACAAAGGCTGGACCCGATTTTTAAGCGGACTAGCGATGATCATCGCTGCCCTGTCCTTTTTGCTGGCATACCTTGTTCAAGGCAATTCAACATTTGCTCTAGCCATGCTCCTTGTTTCCGCTATCACGCTGGACATGGCCGTATCGGGAAATCTTGTGCTTGGACAACGTGCGATTTACACATTGGGGAGTGAAGCGAGAGGACGTCTAAACGGACTGTTCATGTCCATCTTCTTTGTTGGCGGAGCGATTGGCTCGTCTTTAGGCGGCTGGACTTATGCTCACGGCGGCTGGAGCTTAACATCCCTGGTAGGAATAATCCTGCCAATTCTAGCTTTACTATACTTTTTTACGGAAAAAAGAGCTTAAAACTTACAGGTTAAAACAAGTATAATTAATGGGGTGCAGATTCGCATAAGCAAATTTATCTTGTGGAGGAAATCATGAATATCCATAATCTTTTTTTCCACATTCATTACTGCAACAGCAGAAAATTCAAGGGACCCGGAAGACGTGTGGGCAAATTCACCAGAACTCTTCAACATCATGAACTTGTGTTTGTTACCGGAGGAACGGGGAGTTTTATGATTCGGGGAAAAAGATATCCGGTCAAGGAAGGAATGTTATTCTACATTGGACCTGGAGTATTGCATTCTTTTGAGCCGGACACCGAAGAATCCGCAGGTTTCCTGACTGTACACTTCAGTTATGCGCGTGTGAATGTGAATGACGGTAAATGGGATATTAAAGACGAGGCGCAAATGCTCTCCCTGCACCCTGCACAACAACTAAAGGATTTCTATCCGGTTGAGGATATATTCAACAAATTGGTGGACAGCTGGTACGCCAAACTTCCAGGATATGAATTTATGGCCAAAACGTTGCTTCAACAGTTATTGATTGCCGTTTATCAAAATATAAGTAAGCAAAACCAGAACTACTCCATTTCCTTAAAAGTGGAAAAAACCATTCAATACATGCATCAAAATGTAAATCAAAAAGTGACTTTGGCTGAATTATCGGAGATGGTGCAATTGGCGCCTACTTATTTATCAAGAACGTTCAAAGAATTCACGGGATATTCCATCATTGAGTTTTTTAACAAAATGAAAATTGATGAAGCCAAAGCAATGATTCTTGAAGGCGGCAAAAAAATAAAAGAGGTGGCACAAGCATTCGGGTTTACGGATGAATTTTATTTCAGCAGGATATATGAACCTCCCCTGCTTACACTTCGTTAAGAAGCAGGGGTTTCTTACCAGCCCATACCGTTACTTTCGATAAGCACATAGGTTGGCTATCTGCTTTCGCTGAATGCGGAAATCTAACGGTGGGGTTCAGTAAGCAACACTTGTTATTGGTACAAGTGGGTGGGAACTCACCTTCTACTACTTCTCGCACTTACGCGATCCGTAGATACTTGATTTCTTTCGTTTCGCCCAAATAACGGATATCTCCATGCAGATACTTGGATAATATCCCTTTGCTCCCGTGTACATCCCGGTGTTCGGTATAGCCGCAGGAACAGTTGTAGTTTCGGCTAGATATCTTTTTTCTTCTTCCGCAACAAGGACATTGTTGGCTAGTATAGCTCTCATCTATCATTTTCATGCTCGCTCCCTGAGCTTCCAGTTTATATGCGAGCTGTTTTTGAATCTTGCCAAAGCTCCAGTTGGACAGCTTTTGGGTTACGGTCTTTCTTTTCTTCTTTTTCGTGTTCCGCTGCACACCTTCCACTTTTCCAACAACCGCCGCTTTGACCTCATTTTCTCTGCACCATTCTACGAATTGTTTGGTGGTTTTGTGGATGGCGTCATTCAGTTGGCGTTCACTTTTGCTGAGTATGTATTTTTTGGCCCGGTTGTATTTTTTCCATTGTCGGCTGCCTTTTTGGCATTTGCTCATGAGCTTCTGGATCTCGGCCAGCTTCTTGTTTCTCAGCCTGTGAATACTTCTTACTTTTCTTCCGGTGATGATGATTGATTTGTTCTCTGTTGTCGTTGCCGTGATGGAATGAATTTCTCCCAGGTCAATTGCTGCGGTCTGGCTGCCTTGGTTTTCTGCAGCCGCTTGTCCGTCATCGTAACTCATGGAAATCACCAGTTTTCGGTCAAATACCAGCTCGATTTCCTTGATGTCCGGATTCGGTAAACGCGGGACGGTGATTTTAATCGGCTGCTGGCGTTTTCCGTTTTGGATACCCAGACTTAAGTAGATCGTGTTAGCCTTGATTTTGAACGCTTGGTCCACCCATTTGGTATTGAAGTGTTTCTTCTTTTTGTAAGGGTATTTGGTGCGCAGGCCTTGCTTTCTGGCTTGTTTTGCGCTGTCTCTAGCAAAAAGATATTTATGGCAGACCGCCTGTACCGATTGGGAATGCAAAGGAAACTGATTTTTAAGCGCCGCTTGAAGTTCGGTTTTTCCGATCCATTTTCCATCGTCCTGTAGGGCATGGTGCTTGGCAATGAGTAGACACTGATTCCAAACTTCCGCTGAAATTCGGTTACACGTATACAGCCGTTCCAAATCCCATTTTGAGGTGTGAAACGCTGTTTTGACACATCGGATCACCTGGTTTTCGCCTCCTTCCCTTGATTCTCGATGTACGCCTTTAGTACCTCCAAAGGAGCGCCGCCTACAGTAACCAGGCAGAAGCTTTGCGACCAAAAATACTCTCTCCACAACTTCGTTTTGACTTCGGGAAAGTCTTTTTTTATAAGGCGAGAGCTGGCACTTTTATAGGCATTGATAAATTTAGATAGTTCGGTGTTGGGATGCGCCTTGAACAGTACATGGATGTGATCGTTGTCGTGGTTCCATTCACTCAGCGTAATATGATAGTTTTCTCCAATGCGTTCAAAAATGGCCTTCGCATAGTCTGAGATCTCGTCGGTAAGTACTTTTTTGCGGTATTTAATGCAAAGGATGAGATGATAGTTCAGGGAAAATACCGAGTGATTATTTGAGTCTAATTTCATTGATACACCAGCCTTATCTCTAACTAAGACTGATTGTACCAAATGATCTAACATAGATCAATAATTTTCCAGAGTTGCCTGGCCGATATTCATCCCCTCCCTGCAGAGGAAGGGGACTTCTCTCGGAATGCTGTTAAAAAGATCGAAGGGGTAAGCCCATCGGAATATTACAGCAAAAATGTCCATGGAGTTTAAAATAGTGCATGGTATAAGACCTTTCCGCAGACTAAAATGAGGATGTTATTGTTCATTGTTTGTGTTCAATAACTTTGCATTTAGCCGAAGGAAGGTCTTTATTTTATGCTGATGTGGAAAAGGAATCCTTTATCCGCGAGGACAGCAAGACGCTTGGGATTAAGGAAGTATGGATTGCCGTTCCTGAAAAAAGCTTGACGATTACCTTGTTTGTGACATTTCTTGTTCTCACTGTGGCCTTGTATTCGGTTGAACCCGTCATCACCGTATATATTACCCAGTTATCCCGCAATACCGGTCATGTCGCGTTGATCGCCGGATTAGTATTCTCAGCCTCGGGGCTCGCCAACATAGTGGCCGCTCCAAGACTCGGCAAACTTTCTGACAAAATAGGAGCGCAGAAAGTTATATTAGCCGCTCTAATAGCGGCAGGCCTCCTTTTTATCCCGCAAGCCTTTGTACAGAATCCTTGGCAATTAATGGGTCTGAGTTTCCTGCTCGGATTAGCCGCGGCCGGATTGATTCCTTCCGTTAATATCCTGGTCAAAAAAATTACACCGCCTGCTCTTACAGGCAGAGTGTTTGGATTTAACATGTCGGCAGGTTATCTAGGCGTATTTGGAGGGTCCGTGCTGGGCGGGCAAGTGGCAGCCTGGTTAGGCATCCGCTATGTATTTATGATTACAAGTACCTTGTTGCTGGTCAATGCGGTGTGGGTTTATTTCAAGGTGTATAAATGAATGATTGGGAGAGAAGAACATGGAACATTTAAAATCAACGGAAGCTGAAAGGATTAATGCAGAAAAAACGGCGCTGGTTGTTATCGATTTGCAAAATGGAATTATTAACAGCGGCCGTCCACAAGCTCCTTATACGGGTGCGCAGGTGGTTCAGAATGCAAGCAAGTTAGTAAAGGCGTTCACGGAAAAAGGTGCTTTTGTGGTCCTGGTCAGAGTTTCAACCGTAGATGGACAAGATATGTTAAAACCAGTTACAGATTTACCAACGAATCAGGTACAATTCCCTGAAGGCTGGGATAACATCGTGCCTGAATTGGCAGATACGAATAATGCACACTTGATTACCAAACGGCAATGGGGCGCTTTTTACGGCACCGACCTGGAATTGCAATTGCGCCGCCGCGGAATTGATACGATCGTATTATGCGGTGTTTCTACCGCCATCGGGGTGGATACTACTGCGAGAGAAGCTTACCAACGCGGGTTTAATCAAATCTTTGCCGAAGATGCCATGACAGCTTCAGCCCAAGAGGAGCATGAATATGTTTGCAAAAACATCTTTCCAAGGATTGGCCGGATTCGGACAAGTGAAGAAGTGGCGGGGTTGCTGCAATGAAAACAGGCTTCCAATCTGCATAAGCAAATCAGAAACCTGATGTAGTAAAGGCGATACGGTCGAAAGGACTTCAACCCGTTAGCATGATGCGCTGTCAAGCGCACGCAGGGTCATTTCGGACTGGACCCGAAATGGCCCTGGAGCTAAAGCCGGTTCCTGCTGCCCGGCACTCGCCATTGAATCAAATCAGCGTGGCAAGAGCCTCCCGCGTGAACGGCTCCAGCTCTTCGGTGCGGTCGTCGCGGATCTTGGCCGCCCAGGCCGGATCGCTCAGCAGCGCGCGACCGACGGCGACGAGGTCGAACTCCCCGCGGTCCAGACGCTCGATCAGATTGTCGAGGCTGGCAGCCTGCCCGCCCTTGCCTTCCTCGAACAGGCTGGTGAAGTCCGAGTCCAGGCCAACCGAACCGACGGTAATAGCCGGCTTGCCTGTCAGCTTCCGCGTCCAGCCCGCCAGATTGAGGTCTGACCCCTCGAACTCGGGCTCCCAGAACCGGCGCGTGGAGGCATGGAAGATATCAACGCCTGCCTCAGACAGCGGTGTGAGGAAGCGCTCCAGTTCCTCTGGATTCACTGCCAGTTTGACGTTGTAATCAACCGGCTTCCATTGGGAGAAGCGGAAGATGATCGGGAAGTCGGGGCCGACTGCGGCTCGCACCGCCTCGATAACCTCCACCGCGAATCGGGTGCGGCCTACCAGGTCGCCACCATACTCATCTGTGCGCTTGTTGGTCAAGTCCCAGAAGAACTGGTCAATGAGGTAGCCGTGCGCACCATGTATCTCTACCGCGTCAAAGCCGATGCGCTTCGCGTCGGCAGCGGCTTGGGCATATGCCTGCACGAGACCGTGAATCTCCTCAACCGTCAGCGGCTCTGATACCGGATCGCCAGTCAGGCTGAGGCCAGACGGCCCGATCGGGTTGGCATTCGATTCCGGGAATTTCTCCCTCTCGCGGGCCGTACCGGTATGCCAAATCTGCGGAGCGATTTTCCCGCCGGCTTCATGCACTTCGCGGACGACACGCGCCCATCCTTGCAGAGCTTCCTCCCCGTAAAAATGCGGCACACCGAGATCAGCAGCCGCAGCCGGATGGTTAATGACGGTTCCTTCCGTGATGATGAGGCCGACGCCGTTTTCCGCTCTCCGCCGGTAATATCCGGCCACGTCGGGACCTGGAGCGCCTAACGGCGAAAAGCCACGGGTCATTGGGGCCATGACAATACGATTTTCAAGCTTCAGTCGTCCGCCTTCAAAAGGCTTGAATAGAGCCTCTGCTGATTTGGATATGGTCATTTTATTCTCTCCTCCTGTAGGGTTGTTTGTTCATCTATAAATATAAATATATGGATTAACAAACAAAAATGCAAGCCCTTTGAAGAAAACATTTTGGGACTACTTCTTCTTGGCCTGCAGCCCGGCCGCAAATTCCTCCAAAAAGGCCGCGATCGCCTCCTCATTGCGTCTGTAATAAGTCCATTGGCCATAGCGTCGGGACTCCAGCAGTCCGGCCTTCTGCATAGAGGACAGGTACGAGGAGATGACCGACTGCGCCAGACCGGATTTTTCCTGAATGCTTCCCACGCAGACACCGCCCGGGAACTCTTCTTTAATGACGTTCGGCAGATTCTCATTCATCTGTTCAGGCTCCCGCAGCCAGCAAAGGATATTGAGACGGGTTTCATTAGACAGAGCCTTCAACACTGCAAGTATATCTTCGTTATTCATTCTTGACTCCCACTTCTGGTTGGTTTGTTTCCAGTATACCAAAAGTCCTGCTCATTAGAAAAATACAAAAAGAAAAACCCTTCTATTCAGAAGAGTTTGGTTTGAGGGGGTGCATCAACTCATTCCGTTCTTCTTTCCATATTATTTTCTCCCCATAATTTTTCCCCAATCATACATCATTTTCGCAGTTGATCTCCTTCAGATTGATTCGATCTTTTACCTCATTGGCCATAATCATCATCCTCCTCCTAATAGTATACTACAGGTCACTACACCACATTAAAGTGCGTACTTCCTTGTTAGAAACTTTGTGTTTAGAATAAAGCCTGTGCCTGATGAGCACAGTGAAAGCAACGTTCAATACTACTGAACGAAATTATGGAGAGGAGCGTATATATGAATCGTTTTACAATTCCACGCGATATTTATTATGGGGAAGGCGCTTTGGACATCCTCAAAACAATTGAGGGGAAAAAAGCTGCACTCGTCATCGGCGGCGGTTCCGTCAAGTCAAGCGGCGCCCTCGCCCAAATTGAAGGTTTGCTTACGGAAGCTGGCCTGGAAACACGGGTGATCGAGGGTATTGTATCCGAACCCACCGTTGGCATGGTGATGGAAGGAGTCAAAACCCTAAACGAATTCCAACCGGACTGGGTGATCGGTATTGGCGGCGGTTCGCCGATGGATGCTGCGAAAGCGATGTGGGTATTCTATGAGCATCCGCAGCTTACTTTCGAAGAAGCAAGCCGGCCGTTCACGTTGCCTAAACTGCGGACCAAAGCCAAATTCATCGGCATTCCGACGACAAGCGGCACCGCCTCGGAAATTTCAAACCTGTCGGTTGTGACCGATGAGAAAACAGGCATCAAGTACCCCCTTGCCGATTTCGAACTGACGCCAGATCTGGCGGTCATCGATCCGGTGTTGGTTGAATCGATGCCTAAACATATAACGGCATATACCGGCATGGATGCACTGACTCACGGCATCGAGTCGTATGTTGCCAAGCCCCGCACTCTACTGACGGATGCCCTGGCAATTGAATCGGTCGAGCTGGTGAAACAGCACCTTCTTCATTCGTACGAAGGGAGCCAAGAATCGCGTAAAGCGATGCATATCGCCCAAGGCATGGCCGGTATGGCTTTTGCCAACGCGGTGCTGGGTAACGTTCATAGTCTTGCGCACAAAAGCGGTCCGACCTTCGATATTCCGCACGGCTGCGCTAACGCGATTTATCTGCCGTACGTCATCCAGTTTAACCGTACGGTCGTCTCCGACCGCTTTGCAGCCATCGCCAAACGGATCGGTCTTACCGGTCAATCAACGGACGAACTGGTAGACGCGCTGGTGGCGTGGATCCGTGAGCTGAATCGTAACATGGGTATCCCAAGTACACTCCGCGACTACGGCGTATCCGAAGAGCTGTTTGACGCGCATGTGGATAGCATGGCTGCAAACGCGGTGAAAGATCCATGCACAAGCACTAACCCGCGCGAAACATCTGTAGAAGAAATGAAAAAACTATACGTAGCGGCGTTTAGAGGAGAAGACGTAACGTTCTAATCCATTAATATCTTAGTTTTATTGAAGCTGGCGTCTACTCGATAGGCGCCAGCTTGTTTCATGTTAGACCCAGTTATTTTAAATCTTCGTTTAGTTGCCTTTTCATTGAGTACAAGTCACAGCTCAGGAAATTGCAGGCACGCCTCGGTTTTATGGTTCAAAGACTGCGGTGGATTCGGTTTCACGAATCTTCGGCATAGTTGCGCCAGCCTGCTTCTGGCTATGGTGTGGGCATGAAGGAGATTCGGGAGTAACTTCGCCACAGTCATCGGCCAACATTTACGTTCACCTGGATTACAGCCGGCCTGTTGCCTGAAGCGGGCAACCAAGCCGCGTGGTCCGCCGGTACTTCCGCAGACCAATTGCAGCAATATGAGCGAACGTATACGATGAATCTTGGCCCGAAGCACGGTTGGGGAAAATGGTTCAGATGGCTTGGGGCAAAAGATTATCAAGTCCAAAGCTCCGGCGAGGCGCTGGTCATTAAGGGGATATTTCCCGAAGGCTCCGGGGAGACCGAGAGCAGAACCTACATTCCTCTAAGCCATGGCTTGTTCCAGGATCAAAGCAGCGGGGATACCCTTTCGTTCCAGCAGGAGAACGGCAGCTGGAAATTAGCCTTTACACAAGGGGTAAGCATTGATGAGAAACCTGCATGGTGGAGGCATCCTGCTACCGCCTTTGCCGTCTATGCCGCAGTAGGCCTGTTATGGATTTTCCTGTTCATCATCGGCATCTTTCGTTGCTTGCTGCGTTTTATCCTGAGAAAAAAACAAGCCCTTCCCGGACCCGTGGCGTGGATGGCAACCCTGTTCACCGTGTTTTTGATCGGACAATTGCTGTATGGCAATTCGGAGGTTTTCACCCGTGGTTACCCGATGTGGTATGCCTGGGGATTCTCTTCTCTTCCTTTGCTTGCACTGGCCGGGGCAATCGTCCTGGGTGTCCGTACCTTCAGTGCTCGGAAATCCAGCACGGGACAAAAGCGGCGGCTTCAAACCTGCTTCTCTGCAGTAACGTGTTTGATATGCCTGTTTTATACGATCTTTTTGTACTATTGGAACATGCTTTCGATACATTACTCCTAAAAAACAACCGCAGATTCATATTGGCGTTAGCAGCACAATGTGAACCTGCGGTTCATCCGGAACATAAAGCCGCCAGATAAGATTCCAGGAGGCTTTCCAGCCTTTCCGCCGGCAGCCGGTCCGGTTGCATGATTTTATGCATGGCTAATCCGTCGATGAGCGCATACAATTTCTCCGTCTCCAGTTCGATATTCAGATCGGGCCGGGCCAACCGGTTTCGTATGATCTCTTCCAGCACGAAACGGGAGGCTTTATGTAACCCATCCTGAATATTCGCGCTTAACCTCCTCAATTCGGGATAAACCAAGGCCTTCGAATGAAAAGCAAACCATACCTCCATTTCCAGCGTTCTCTCCTCATCGACAGGCAAAAACTGCAGCAGCAATCTTTTTAAATCCGTCAGCAGAGGTCCTGTTAGCTCAAAAGCCTCCAATCTTTTCTCGACCCGTTCGACGAATATATTCATGCAAAAGGCAAACAGTTCAACCTGCGATGAGAAATAATGGCGCATAGACCCGACCGACAGCCCCGCCTCTTCCGCGATTTTGCGCACGGTAGCCTGTTCCAGGCCGGATTGCCGGATCACTCTTAATGCGGCTTCTGCGACTAAACGTCTTTGCGTTTCATGGTTCACGATTTTTGGCATAGTCCTATTATACCCTCTTCCCCTTTTTAGTACAACGTGCTAAAATCTTTTTTAGTACACTGTACTAAATAACAGATATGAGAGAGGAACCTTTACATGGGCAAAAGTGAAAAAAAGAAAACATCGGCATGGAGAAAGTTGATATTCGGTTTTGGGGTTACATTAGCCGTTGGGATCATCCTGATCAGCGCTGGTTTCACTTATGAAGCCATCGCTTCGAAACAAGCCGCCAAAGACTATCCTCCTCCCGGCCAAATGGTCGATGTGGGCGGATATGATCTTCATTTGGTGAAATCGGGCAGCAGATCCCCGACGATTGTGCTCGAGGCGGGAAGCGGGGAAACAAGTTTGTCCTGGCGTGATATCCCGGACAAGCTCGCCCCTTATGCGACGGTCGTCACCTATGACCGGGCGGGGTATGCATGGAGCGAGAAGGCCACGCGCGAACGCACCGGGGATCAGATCGTCCGCGAGCTTTACAGCGCATTAAAGCAGGAAAATATCTCAGGACCTTACCTCATGGTCGGACACTCATTGGGCGGGATGTATGCCCGGCTGTTCGCCCAAACCTACCCGGACGAGGTCATGGGCTTGGTCCTTGTTGACGCCAGACCCGAGGATGATGCCCGGGATACCCAAGCGATCCTGGAAGCGGAGAATTTTACCGGAAACCCGCCGGCTTCCACCCTTAAGCTGCTCAAGCAGTCGGGCATTCTGCGCCTGTTTCAAGACGCTTTGCTGGGAGGCTTGGTGGCGGAGGAAGACCGGGGACAATTTATCAATGTGATTGCGACCCCAAGCTATTTTGAAGCGAAGGAAGAAGAAGCGAAGCTTGCCTATACCACCGAAGATGCCATTCGGGGACAACGTTTAGGCGCTTTACCGGTGCGAATTATTGCCCGCGGTCTCCCGCAGAATTACGCCCAAGTGGGCATTTCGGAAACCGCTGGTCAGAAGCTTGAGGCGATCTGGCAGTCCGGACAGCGGAAAATGCTGGATATCTCCACGGACAGCCGCTTAATCGTCGCGGAAAAAAGCGGCCATATGGTCATTCATGACCAGCCGGAACTGGTCGTGGATACAATTCTCGATGTATTGCCGGGGCGGTAGAACCTAATTCTCATAACATCCTAAATTTTGCTATAAATTCGGTCGCAAATATTCGCTGAGCGTAAACCAATTGTGTCCGCCAGCGCGGTATCCCTTCTCCTCCCCGCCTGTCGTTGTCGCCACGACAAACTCTTTCCCCCTTAAATGGTCGCCGCCGGGCCCAAACGCCCATCCGAAGGTCAGCACATCGTCGAACCATTTTTTCAAAAGTGGCGGACAGCTGTACCAGTACAGAGGGAACTAAAACACAATGCGGTCGTATTCCAGCAGCAGCCGCTGTTCTCTATCAACGTCGATCTGCCAGTTTGGATATTCCTTATACAGGTCGCGCACATGAATGTTCGAATGCTGTTCTAGTTCCGCCGCCATTGCTTTATTCAATTTAGAATGATTTAAATCGGGGTGAGCAACGATAACCATGATGTTCATGACCATCATCCTTCCGTGTCAGGTTTGGTGGAATGCTCCCCATTATTATCGAGAAAATCATTTTTGAAAAGTACGCAGTTTTATCGTACTCAGTACGGTAAACCATACTGAGTACGGAAAAGGATAGTACTTTAACATTTCCATCGATTCTGTTAAAGTATCCTGTAGTAATGGAATCAATTGTTATATTTTCATTTAAATGGTGCAGCCTTGGATAGTGTCTCGTTTATGGGCATGGGCGAGGCGTTAGCCAATCCTAATATCTTTGACACGCTTAAGATTCTAACAGATTCACGAACCTTTGGCTTGGGGCATCGACGAATTACAGTCTCCACCATTGGAATTTTGCCGGGTATCGATCGTCTGACAAAGGAATTTCCACAGGTTAACCTGACCTTCTCACTGCACTCTCCGTTCGACGAACAGCGGAGCGTGCTAATGCCAATTAACAATCGATTTCCGCTTTATGATGTGTTGAACAAGTTGGATCAGCATATTCGTGATACAGGCAGAAAAGTATATATTGCGTATATATTACTTCGAGGAGAAAACGATTCAAATGAACATGCGGAAGCTATTGCTGCATTGTTAAAGGACAGAGGGCCTTGGGAACATTAATATCACGTCAATTTGATCCCCTACAATTCAACCGACGTAACGCCTGAAAGCTTTCGACAATCGGACAAAGACCGGGTTCGAAGGTTTGTCGGTATTTTAAAGTCAAAGGGAATCCAAGTCACTGTGCGAACACAATTCGGAACGGACATTAATGCAGCATGCGGTCAACTATACGGACACAACAAGTAATTGTATCAACGCTAATGAATAGCAGCCTAAATATTTAAAATAACAAAAAGGTTTCTGCTCTGCAGAGAGGCAGATCAGAAACCTGTCATTGATGATATGGTGCGGTCGAGAGGACTCGAACCTCCACGGGGGGTTAGCCCACACGGACCTGAACCGTGCGCGTCTGCCAATTCCGCCACGACCGCGTAATATGTAGACACAGCTGTAATCGCTGTATTAAAGAATATACACTTTCCCCTGATGAAAAGCAACACTTTTGTCGCTCGTTATTGACAGCCGCCGGGCATTTAGGGTATACAACGAAGGACTGTCCCCTAAGTCACCGAAAATGACCAGGGGACAATCCTTTGCCCATCTTAGATTTTAAATTTCTCCATCAATTCCTGCAGCTCACGCGCGCTCTTCGTATTCTCGTCCGCCATATCAGCTTCCTTATACGTCTTCTCCACGATATCGGAGGTCTTCTCGGCTATGTCTTGAACACCCGCTGCGCTTTCCGAGATTGTCGCGGCGACCTCGTTAATTGCAATCGTAATTGCGGAAACCGTCTCGCTCAAATGACTGGCGGAATTCTCAAAATCATGCATCAGATTGCTGACCAGCTCGGCATCCTGCTTGTACTGCTCGCCGACCTCTTTCAGCTTATCGTAGTCGCTCAGCACCGTCCCGTCGATGAAGGACAGCAAATCCTCCGAACTGTCCTTCAACTGACCGACGGAAGTATGGACTCCTTTCACAATATTCTGAATGCCCGACGCGGTCTCTGACGACTTCTCCGCCAGCTTGCGAATTTCCCCGGCCACAACGGCAAAGCCTCTTCCCGCTTCTCCCGCCCGGGCCGCTTCAATCGCCGCATTAAGCGCGAGCAGATTCGTCTGGCTCGTTATGTCCATAATCGTCTTCGCCAGTTCGTTGATCTGGGTAATCGTGCTGGACTCTTCAATCGCCTTCTCCATCTTAACGCGAACTGAATCGTAAATCCCCTTGGCATATACTGTGGACTCGTTCATACCCTGCCTCAGGGCCAAGGCACGATCAGTAATATCGGCAGAAACTCTGCCGCCTTCCTTGGCCTTTTGGGCCATTTCGCTGACATTACTGTCGATCTCATGAATCGCGGCAGTCATCTCCTCAGAGGATGCGGCGGTTTCTTCCATACCTGCGGACAGTTGCTGTGTTGTCGCTCCGTTGTCATGGGCGTTCTCTCTGACTTCAACAGCCAACCGTTCGAGCATCTCCGCACTGTTCAGGACTTGGCTGGAGATGTTCATCATACTGCCAGCCATATCCCGCAGCACACTGCGGGTGCGAATCGTCGCTTTGGCGATGGTGCCGGTCTCGTCTTTATTTTTCGATAGATATTCGTATGAGTTGTCGTATCTCAGGTCCAGTTCGGCCGTCTTATTAATCAGTTCGGTAAGCTTGGTTAATGGAACAGCTATTCTGTGAGAAGTGAACAGACCAATTATCAGGGTCAACACCAGACTGATCAGACCGAGCACCACGATGAAAGTCGTCATTTCATTGACCGGCTGCATAATCTCGCCGACGTCTCCTGTCAGCACCAGTGTCCATTTAACCCCAGGCAGAACGGTATAAGCCGCCTTCTTGGCCTGGTCATTGAAGTCATAATCAATGATATCGTCAGCCGGCCGTTCCCCTTGCTGCACGCGGGTTACTATGGCTTTAACCGCTTCGTTCTCCACTGGTTTACCGATCTTTTCCTTAGTCGGGTGAAAGAGCATCATCCCTTTATCATCAACCAAGTATGCATAGCTTGATTTGCTGTTCATCACTTTCGCGTCGCCCAAATAGGTGGTCAGGCTGTCCGCATAGACGGCGGATACCGCAAATCCTACCATCACTCCATTAGCTTTAATCGGGTTGACAAATGCGAGGACAAACGCGCCGGTCGCCTTGGACTTCAGCGTCTCGCTAATCACGGGCTCTCCAGTCGCGAGCACCTTCTTCGCGTAGGCCCGGTCGGCGAAACTTTTGCCCAGCAGTGAAGGATCACTGTCGGCAATAGCGGTGCCGTTCATATCGGCGATAAGCAAGTGCTCAAGGTTGCCCGCATCCTTAACTACACCCTGCAGCCTGGCAATAATGGAGTCTCGAAGACCGTTATCGGCCGTTCCGCTTTGCGTCTGAACAAGCAGCTGGGCTATGTCATGTTCACCGGCAATCAGGGCCAGATTTCTTTGCTCTTTCTCGATCATAGCGGCAATCGTATCCGATTTGCTCGAATTCAGATGCAGCATCGATGCACTGGTCATGGATGCCAAAGTACTGGATGATTTGGAGTAGCTGAAAATTCCCATTACAATGGTGGAGAACAAGCTGACAGCGAGAATCATCAGAGAAAGCTTTGTACGGATTTTCATTTTTTACACCCTTTCGGCACATTCGGTACTTATGTCGGTAACCGCCGCTCTTAGAACAGAGATTACTACTGCTCTTATCGGTATTTATTTCGAAAATGAAAAGAGTTTTCGACAAATTCCGCAAATTTAACCGAAAAATTTTATTATTCAAGCTCGAATCAATTTATCAATACATAAAACAGCAAAAATCCGCCGAGACGAAGATAAACTCGCCTGGCGGATTTATTAATTATTCATACGCTTACAGAACTTAATTTTTATTCACATTCTGGTAGCTGGCTGTTCCCCCAAACACGTTGAGGCCGAAATAACCGCTAGTGAACGTGGCGTCGTTTACATCTATGATCGGTGTTGAAGCGCCGTCGAAATACACCTTAATATTCGTCCCGGAGGTCACGATTTTAACATGGTAGGCCGTACCGGAAATAATCGTCGCCGGAACGCCCGCGAGCATCTGACTGGAGGAAAAGCCGCCATTCAGCTTGTAGAACAGCCGCAGCGCCTTGATATTAGGATCGATGTTAAAATAATAACCGCTTGAGCCGTCAGCGTTGGCCCGGAAAATCATCGAACCCGCACCTCCGGCCCGATCCAGCTTCACATCCGCTTCATAAGTAAAGTTGGCGCCGCTTACACCGGAAATGTAATTGCTATCTTTATCGAACGTGCCGGAGACGCCGTCCCCCGTGACCCTCCAGGAGTCCGCGGGCGTACTGTTCCATCCGGTCAAATTTGTCGTAAAAGAGCCCACCTCGACGACCGTCGACGAGGCAATTCCGCCTGTCTGCGTGGTGGCGGTGATGACGGTCCTGCCCTGCGCCACCGCCGTGACGTCCGCGCTGACCGAATCGGCCTGGGCTACCGACGCTACCGCCGGATTGCTGGAGCTCCACACGAGCGTCTTATCGGTTGCCGAGCGCGGAAGCACATCCGCATACAACCGGTAGACAGAGCCTGCCGCCAGTTGAACGCGGGTCTGGTCCATGACGACCTTCTGCGGCGTTGAGCCGGAGGCGGGTTCGGACCGCCAGACATTGTCCAGCGGATAAGCGTTCAGCGAGACAATTTTCACATCGCCGCCGGTGGCATAGAAGCTCAGACCGTTACGGGCCGACCCGGGAAAAATCATATCCGAGAAGACCGCTTTGCCGTCGTTGCCGAATGCCTCGACAGAGGATTGATCGACGTAAATGCGCATCTTGACTCTGCCGTTCTCCAACGGGAGAACCGTACTCTGTACGGGATGGAAATTGGCCGTGAATTCGCTTGCACCTGCGGATGAGCGATCCACGAACATTTCCGACGAACCCGTCTTATAGCCTACGACCGTCTTCTGGCCTCCGCCTTCCCGCAGATGGAAGCCAAATTCGGTAGCCGTGCTGCCTGCCGGCAGCTCCAGCACCGCGTCGATTTCATAGGCCGTGCCTGTGACCGTCGCAAGCGGATTGGCGCTCGCCGGCGTCACAGTGACATTGTTAATCGAGGCGGCCGCGCCCCGGAGTGCATCCATTTCGGCGACAGGCGTCTCCGTCAGCCGGATGCCGGTTCCGGCAATGTCGGTCAGCTTCAGCTCCCGTGGTACGGACATCTGCCCGTTCCATGGAGAGGTCGGGAAGCTGAAAGGATAATCCCAGTTCGACATCCAGCCGATGGAGATTCGGCGCCCGTCGGCCGCAGGGATTCCGTCGAAGGTCATCGCCGCATACATATCCTTCCCCTGCTCAGTCCGCAGCACGGTTGCCGCCGGATTGTCGCTGGTAAAGGTTGTGCCATCAAAGCTGCCGACGAAATACTCCGACGCCGAACCCTGCGTAGCCGGGACTGCCCCGGTGCTCAGTACCAGCACCCATTTCTTGTTCGCTGAGTTGCCGTCAACGGGCAGCTGGAACAGGTCAGGGCATTCCATGATGCCTCCATGCAGATAAGGGCCATACCCGAACGTACTGGCGTACGTCCAATTTAGAAGATTGGTCGATGTATAGAAACGGACATTGTCGTTTCCTGATACCACCATTACCCACTTCGAGTGATCGGCATCCCAGACAACCTTCGGATCGCGGAAATCCCAATTCCCGTTGCTTCCTCCGGGATTTTCCACCACGGGATTGTTCGCGTAATCCGTCCAAGTGCGTCCTTTGTCGCTGCTGTACGCGATGTGAATCTTTTGGTTGCCGTTAGGCTTTTCCGGATTAAATGAGGTGTAATAAGCGATTATGCCGGAGCCGCCGGGGAACAGACCGGAGACATTATTCAAATCCACCACAGCCCCGCCCGACCATGCATCGCCGGCGTCATTTCTTGGAATGGCGAGCGGCAGACGCTTCCAGTGGACCAAATCGGTACTCACCGCATGAGCCCACTCCCCGTCCTGCTGATGAAACATATGATATTCTCCTTGGTAGTAGACCAAGCCGTTCGGGTCGCTCGACCGGTTTCTTGTTTCTGTAAAATGGTACTGCGGCCGGTAGGTTTCGTTGTAATATTGGCTTAAATCCGCAGCATACACATTTTGAAAATAAGCCGTGCCATTGAATGCGTTCAGCCCGATGACGCCGGACGTATAGGCCGAATCGGTCGCGGAAATAACCGGCGTCACCCCGCCGTCCACATAGACCTTGATGCTGGAACCGCTTGCAATAATTTCCACATGATAGACCCGCCCGGTATCAATGCTCATGTTGGCCGTGGCAATCGTGCTTCCCCCGCTGCGGTTGAACAGACGGACACGGTCCAGATTCGGGTCGATGTTCAGCACATATCCCCCGCTTGATGCGGATGCTGCGCGGAACACAAGGCCCGCTGTGCCGTGCGATGCTCCGTTATCGACCGAAAGATCGCCTTCCAGGACAAAGTCGGACATCCCCGCCGCCGCTATATTATAGGTATCCGAGCTTCCCGAACTTGTCCCCTTGAACCCGCCAAGCTGCGGAACCCAGCTGCCGCCGCCTGAAACCGTCCAGCCCTCCAGATTCGTCTTCAAGGTGCTGATTAGAATATTTTGAAATACCGCCGAACCGTTGTATACGCCTATTCCCGTAAAGCCCTGCGTATAAGAAGCGTCCGTGACCGTGAGCAGCGGATTATATCCGGTGGGATTCAAAAAATCATACTGCCAGTATATCTTGATGGAGGAACCCTGGGCCTTGATCCGGACACGATAGACTTTGCCGGTATCCACCTGCGTATCCGCCTGCGCCAGTGTGACATTTCCATCCGTCTTATACAGCCTTAAGCGGTCCAGGTTCGGATCGATTTGCAGTCCGTAAGCCTGCGTCCCGTCCGCATTCGAACGGAATAGCAGCGTTCCCAGGGCGTACGGATCGGTGATCAGCACATCCGATTCATAAGTGAAATTATCCGAGCTTGTGGAAGAGATGGCCCCAATGTTCTGATTGGAAGCGGCCGTACCCTTCCAGCCCTGCGAAGTCAGATTCCATGTACCCGAGGTGTTCCAGCCCGTCACATTCGTATTGAGCACGTTAACGTAGACGTTCTGAAAATAAGCGGTACCGTTATATACATGAAAGCCGGTAAGCCCCGAGCTGTATTTGGTATCGCTTACATTAAATGCCTGCACACTGTCTGCATATACCTTCAGCGAGCTTCCGTCAGCCGCGATCTTCAGATGATAGGAAGTGCCAGTGCTCATCGTCTTGGAAAAAGGCGTATCCAAGTCGGTTCCCGTAGCATAATCGAACAGACGGATGCGGTCCAGGTTCGGGTCCAGGCTGAGCACATAACCTTTCGAACCGTCCGCGCTCGCCCGGAAGACCAGCGAGGCCACGCCATCCGGTGAAGAAGCATCCACTTTCACGTCAGCTTCGTATACGAAGTTCGCTCCCACCGCCGCCGTTGACATATTAAACGCGTTGTCTGACCCCGCACTGACCCCGCGCAGACCGTTCGTCCCATCCTGCGTCCACGTTCCCGACACAGGCAAATAGCCGGGCGTATTGCCCGCCCATCCCGCCGCCAGAGCGGACCCCGGAGAACACAGAACCGATACTCCCAATGCAAGCGCTAACAAAAATGCTGTTAATTTAAATCTTGCTCTTTTCATACATTCGCTCCTTTAATATGAAATGAGCAAGACCGGACGTTCGCCGCCTCGGCCTTGCATTGTTGCCTTATTCTAAACTTGGACAGCATACCTTTCGTATGCAGCCGCCAGAGCGGGCCGTAACGATGGATTACTCCGGGATTAGCGCTCCCTTTACCAGTTCCTCAATTTCCTCGTGAGCGGCCAGTGAAGCGATGGCTCCAAGGCGCGTCGTCGCTAGAGCGCCCCCCGCATTCGCATAGGCCAATGCCTTCCGCAGCTCCCCGTCGCTCCACTCCCAGGCTGGCCGGCCGTTCTCCAGCATAGTGCCGATGAACGCGCCCATGAAGCCGTCTCCGGCTGCGGTCGTGTCTACCGCGACAACCGGATAGGAGGCTGCTCTACCCCCAGCTTTCCGGGTCCGGTAATAGGAACCTTCCGCACCGAGCGTCACAAGCAGAAGCTTCACCGGGAACCGCTCCAGCAGTTCCTCCACCCCGGCCTCCAGCTCGCTTTTTCCGGTGAGAAAGACCAGTTCCTCCTCCGACACCTTGACGACATCCGCCTCCTCAAGACCTTCTTCCATCGCCTTCTTGGCATGAAGGTTATCCTGCCACAACGCCGGGCGCCAATTCGGGTCAAACGTGATCCAGGCGCCCCGTGCTTTGGCCTCCCTGACAGCGGACAATGTGGCGCTGCGGGACGGCTCGGAGGTCATGGAAACCGAACCGAAATGGAACACCTTGGCGCTTCCGAGAAGCGAAGGGTCGATTTCATCGAAGGCAAGACCTTCGTCCGCTCCGGGCTGCCGGCAGAAGTGAAACGACCGCTCCCCGCCTTCGCCAAGATGAACGAAAGCCATCGTCGTATGAGCTTGGTCCGTGAACACGAGGCCTTTGTCGCCGATGCCTTCTTGCTTCAGCGTTTCCTGCAGAAAATGTCCGAAAGGATCATTGCCCACCTTGCCGATAAACGCCGTTCTCTTCCCCAGCCGGGCAAGCGCGGCCAGCACATTCACCGGCGCTCCTCCCGCATTGCGCTCGAACAGCGGATTACCCGCCGGAGAGATGCCTCCAGGTGTGAAATCGATCAAAAATTCGCCAATCGCTACCGCATCGTAAGTCATCATCTAACGCTCCTGTCTATGAGTTAATTTATGGACTTCTTTAACCCTTCACACCCGACATCGTAATGCCCTGGATGTAATAACGTTGAAGGAACAAGAAAATAATCAGAATCGGCACGGTGGAAATTGTGCTCGCCGCGAGAATCTTTGACCAGTCCGTTCCCTGCGACGAGGAGAACGCGGCTATCGCGACCTGAATCATCTGCTTCTTGTCGTCATTGATGACGATCAGCGGCCACAAATAGGAATCCCAGTTGCCGAGGAACGTCATCAGTCCCAGCGTGATCATAGGCGGTACAGCCGCAGGCAGAACAATTCGGAGAAAGGTACGCGGCATGGACGCTCCGTCGATTTTTGCAGCCTCCAGAATTTCGTCCGGAACCTCCGCGAAGAACTGCCGCAGCAGGAAAATGCCGAATACGGACAGCATCGAAGGAATTATCAATGCTTTGTAGGAATCAAGCCAGCCGAAGTTATGCATAAGCAGATAGTTAGGCACGAGCGTTACTTCCCCGGGAATAATCATGGCTGACATGAACAGAGCGAACACCACTCCCTTGCCCCGGAAACGCAGCTTGGCAAAAGCGAAAGCCGACATGGCATTGATCAGCAGCACCAGCACCGTAACGATGGAAGCCACAAATAGCGTGTTGCCGATGTAGGTTAGGAACGGATTGCGTTCATTGAAAATAACATCTTTAAAGTTCTGCAGCGTAGGATGCACCGGAACGAACAAATGGATATTGAAGCTGTTGGAGTATTTGAACAATTCCGCATAGGGGCGGGACGCCCCCGATATCATCCAGAAGATCGGAATGATCGACACAATGGCAAGGATGATCATTATGGTATATTTGAAGAAGCTTGCAATACGGCTCATCTCTTTCCCTCCTAGTAATCCTGATTCCGGAACAGTCTCATTTGCACCAGCGAAATGACGAGTACAATCGCGAACAGAATGAACGCCGCCGCCGTTCCATATCCCATTTGCATTTGCTTAAATGCCATTTGATAAATATAGAAGACTGCGGTTTCGGTCGCTCCGTTCGGCCCGCCGTTGGTAAGAACGAATACCAGACCGGAAATCTTGATCGCGTCAATGGTCGTAATGATGACTACAAAAGCCGTCGTGCGGTTAAGCAGCGGAAGCGTAATCCGGAAGAACTGCTGAAGCTTGCTTGCGCCGTCAACTCTAGCCGCTTCGTATAAATCCGTGGGAATATTATTCAGTCCCGCCAGGAAAATGATCATGAAGAACCCGACGGCTTTCCACATGCCGAGCATGATAACACCGTTCATCGCCGTGTCCGGATTGGACAGAAAATTCGTCGTCGGCAAATGCACAAGCTCCAGGAAATTGTTCAAAAGGCCGTATTCCTTGTTGTAGATCAGTTTAAAGACCGTCGCGGCCACCGCCGTCGAGACAACAACCGGAATAAAGTAGATCGTTCGGAACAGGCCGGTTGTGGCCACCTTTTTCTGGATCAGCAGCGCCATCCCAAGCGAAATACTGGTCTGAATCGGAATGACGATAACTGCAAAATAGAACGAATGTCTAAGGCTGGCGAGGAATGATTGATCCGTCATCAGCATCCGGTAATTGTCCAGACCGACAAAGCTTCGGGTACCGCCGACCAGATTATAATTTTGAAAGCTGATAATGAATGCCTGCAGCATAGGGTAGAACACGAAGATCATCAGCAGGGCGAATGAAGGAAGCACGAACCACCATGCGGTCATCTCTTCGCCATTCAAAAAGGAACTCCAGCGTTTCTTCGGTAAAGTATTTGCCCCAGGAGGTTTAGTGGCTGTTGTGGTGCTTGACATATGTTACCTCATCTCCAATCCTTCCGCCGCTTCGGGTCCGCTGTCCGCGGCTTGCAGGGAAGCATTCCCGTGCGGCGGATTATTTTTATAATGGCTACGGCTTGTAAACGAATACGCTGAGCACGGAAAAGACTTTGCCGTCCGGAGTCCGCGCCTTGATCTCCGCTTGCCCTTCCTTGACTCCCTTGACGACGGCTGCCGTTCCTCCGTCGCTCAGAACCTTCGCGACCGTCTCGTCGGACGATTCCCAGACCAGCTTCTGCGTCGCGGTATACGGCAGCACCGCCGCGATTGCCTGCGCGCTGCCGCCGGCCGGAATATCCAGGCTGCTCTTGTCCAGCACCACCCTCAGCGGAGCCGTTCCATCCGGCGCTTCGTCCCGCCATACGGACTTCATCGGATACAGCGTTGCGCTTTCCAGTTTGGCGCTGCCTTTGGAGAGATACAGCTCCAGGCCGCTGCTCGTGGCGCTCGGGAAGATAATGCTGGAGATTACCGTGGTGCCGTCTCCCGAGAACACTTCCAGCGTGGATTCGTCCACATAGAGGCGCAGCTTGACGGTCCCGTTCTCCAGCTTCAGCGGAGCTTTCACCTTCTCGGCAAAGCCCGGCTCAAACGAGCTGTCTCCCGATTTGCTTCGGTCGACCGTCAAGGTGGAGGAAGCGGCGCTATAGGAAATGACCGTCTCCTGTCTCCCTCCCTTTCTTACCTTGATGCCAAATTCCGCATCGGTTCCGACACTAAAGGCCGTGTCCAGCTCATACGATGTACCGAGCAGCGAAGAGAAAGGGTTGGTTCCCTTGGCCAGCTCCTGCGCCGGTATCTCCACAGGCTTGCCGCGAAGAGCGTCCAGTTCCTTGGCCGGCTGCTGCGCAAGCCTTAAGCCTTCTCCCGGAACTTCCTTGAGCGTCAGGACGCGCGGCACGGACATATTGCCTTTCCAGCGATCTGTCGGCATATTGAAGGGATAGCGCCAGTTGGACATCCAGCCTGTATAAATCCTCCGGCCATCGCTTTCGGGAATGTCGGAGTAAGAGACGGCGGCGTAGAAATCCTTCCCGTAATCGGTCCAGAGTACTTTAGAAGGATCGTTCTCATTCGTGAAGTTCTTGCCGTCAAATGAACCGACGAAATACTGGGCGGTGGAGCCTTTGGTCGCTGCGTTGTTGCCGATGCTCACGGCCAGCACCCACTTCTTCTCCTTCGTGCCTTCAACCGGAAGCTCGAACAGGTCCGGGCATTCCCATACCGCGGCATGCGAACCCTGATCCGCTCCGAACTCGCCGGTCATCTCCCATTTTTTCAGATCAGGCGAGGAATAGAACCTGACTTTGTTATCCACAGAGACGACCATCGTCCATGATTTGGAAGGTTCATACCAGAACACCTTCGGGTCTCTGAAATCCTTGAGGCCGGGGTTCGGGATGACGGGATTCCCTTCATACTTGGTCCATGTCCGGCCTTTGTCGGAGCTGTAGGCGATACTCTGCGACTGCAATCCGCCCTTGAAATGGGTGAATATTGCAACCAGGCCCGGCTTGCCGTTAAAAAAACCGCTCGTATCCTTCCAATCCACCACCGCGCTGCCCGACCAAATCTCTCCAAGCGAATCGCGCAGCAACGCTGCCGGCAGATGCTGCCAATGAATGAGATCCGTGCTGACCGCATGCCCCCACTGTCCAGTGTTCTGATAGAACTGGTGATACTCCCCCTCGAAAAAGACCATTCCGTTCGGATCGCTCAAATTGCCCGTTTCCGGGGACAAATGATACTGCGGCCGATACAGCTCGGTGTAATACTTCGGGTCCTGGCTGAATTTGAAAGGCGCCGGCGTCACTTCATTTGGCGTGCTTTCACGTTCCGCCTCTCCGCCCTTGGATGATCCTCCCTTTTCGCACCCCGACACCGCCATAACCAGAGCCAGAGCCATCAGGCATAACAGCTTATTTGTTTTTCCGCTCATGCCGTCTTCTCCAATCTTGGGTTCAAAATATAAGCTTCTCCTTCTACGATTTCATTGTAGACGACCGGCGGACTTAAAAATTTCAATATCATCGGATATTGACTTGCAATTTTTTGACCCGCTGTCCGGACGGTTGTCCAGCTTGCGCCAAGCCCTGAACAGACGGCAAAAAGCCGTTTCAGGCAACACAAAAACCGCACCCCGGCGGTTCATCCGCATAGGGTACGGCTCTATTGATTATAGCAAAGCAGCGGTCTTATAGAAGTGTTGAATAACGGCTCACCGACTGCTTAATAAATATTCTTCTCGGTATTCCTTCGGGCTTTTGCCGCATGCCTTCTTGAAGACTGTGCTGAAATAACTGGAGCTGGAATAGCCGACAAGCATCGCGATATCGGTCAGCTTCAGTTCGTTCTCCTTCAGGAGCTGCTGGGCTTTTGCGATGCGCAGTCCCGTGACATAGTCGCTGAAGGTGACTCCCACATGCTGCTTGAACAGGCCCGACAAATACGTTTCGTTCAAGTGGAACATATCCGCCAGGGAGGACAGATTCAGCTCGTAGCAGAAGTTCTCCTCCACATATTGGCGGACGGCCTCCACGATATGCTGGCCGCTGGAGAAGCGCGTCTTCTTAACCTCTTCCATAACAAGCCCAGCCAGTTCGTCAATCTGCCCCATAATGCCTTCCCTGGATTGGTAATCCGATATGGTCATTTGGCAGTTCCATAAATATTTTTGCAGCGAGGAGTCGCCAAGCTCGAACTTCTTAGCCACCGAGCTGAACAGCAGCAGCATCCGAAGGGCCAGGAATGTAAAAGCAAAGACCGGCGTATCCCGTTCCGTGGAAAAAACGGTTTGCAGCTGACGGCGGAACGCCGGCATATCGAGATTTTCGATGGCCTGAACCAGCCTGCGCTCCATTTCGGGCGTAAAAGCATTCGTCAGCTCCAGCAGCCCGGTCTGCCCGCTCTCCTTGTGCTCATGCACAGTGCTCCGGCTCCAAGCCAGCATACAGGAGGCGTAGCCGTTCTTTAGGGCTTCCCATCCCTCCGCCTTCTCTCCGATTCCCGCCACACTATCCACATTCAGATATTCGGAGATATTCCGCTTCAGCTCGGCGACGAATTTCTCCGCGCTGTTCTCTGGCCGGCCGTCCTCCACCACGATCAGAAAATACATCATCGAGGAATGCGCAATCTCCGGAAAAGGATAGATACCTTCCCGCCGCGAAGCCGTCTCCCTGCACAGCATCTGGAAGGCGAGGTTCATCAGGTCCCTGCGTTCCCGGCTCACACCGAGTCTGTCCGGAGGAACCCGCATCTCCACTGCGGCAAAACGGGCTTTAAAGCCGTCCGCAGCCAAAGGAGCAAGCTGAAGCTGCTGCAGCCGTTCCTTAACGGCCGAAAGACTATACCATTCGTCTTTAACGAGCTGCAGCAAATAGTGCTCCTGCAGCATAAGCAATTGTTCATTCTTCTGATGCCGCTCCCGTTCCGAAACGCGGAGCCGCTCCTGCTCCGAGCGAATGTCCTCGGCGAGTCTGCGGAGCATCTCGGTCAGCTCTCCCCGGGCGACGGGCTTCAGCAGGTAGTCTTTGACGCCAAGCTGAATGGCCGCTTTTAAATATTCGAAATCCGAATAGCCCGACAGTACAGCCGCTCGCAGTCCTGGATAGCGTTCCTTACATATCGAAATTAGCTCAATGCCGTTCATCTTCGGCATACGAATATCGGAGAGCAGGACCTGGGGAAGCGGCCCCTTTTCCAGCAGTTCAAGCGCTTCGCCGCCGCTGGATGCTTCATACATAATTTGAAAACCGGCTTCTTCCCAGTTAATCTTCGCTTTGATGCTGTCACGGATGCCCTTCTCGTCATCGACCAGCATAATGGTATACATAAGCTTTCAACTCCTCACCGGCGGCAGCTTGAGTGTAATGGCCGTGCCCCCGCCTTCCTCCGATTCAATCGAAATCTCGAACAAGTCTCCGTAATAAAGACGGCAGCGTGATAGCGTGTTCCTGAGGCCAATGCTATTTCCTTTATCGTTTAATATTCCAACTCCGCTCCGCAGCTCCGTATCCGCAAGTATGCCTGAGATCATATCCTGCGGCATGCCGATTCCGTTATCCTTGACCGTCAGCCACAGGCGGTTGTCACGCAGTTCCGAGGACACGGCCACTTCGGCGGCTTCACCTTTTTCGAGACTGTATTTCACCGCATTCTCAACAATCGGCTGAAGAATAAATTTCGCGATATGAAGGGATTCCGCCTCAGGATCGCTGTGGATGGAGAATATCAATTTATCCTGGTGCCGAAGCTTCTGAATGAGCAAATAGTCGCGGATATAGCCTATTTCTTCGCTCACCTTCACCAAATCGCTGTCCAGATCAAGCGAATATCTCATCATTTTGGCCAGAGCTTCCGTCGCATCCATGACCAGGTCTTCCCGTTTCATCGCTGCCAGACCGCCGATAATTTCCAGCGTATTGTTAAAAAAATGCGGATTGATCTGCAGCAGCAGCGCTTTGTATTCGGCATTCTTGCGCCTCAAATCCGTCTCGAATTCCGTCTCGATCAAATATTTCAGCCGATGGGTCATCTGCTCAAAGACGCTGGCTACATAATGCACTTCACTCCGCCGTGTGCGGACTTTGGGCATATGCTCTAAGGCAAGGTCGAACCGCCCGTGCTTGACGTGCCTCATCGCCTGCGCCATGGCGCTCAGCGGCTTCGTAATCCCGATCGACAGCCATAGGGCGACGGCGATGACAAGCACCAGCAGACCCAGGCTTCCCAGCAGAAGCGTCTGCTTGATTTGAGTGATCTTCGCGTACAGCTCGGCTTTGGGCACTTCACCGATAATAATCCAGTTCTGTGCAGGAAGCTTGCGGTAGAACAGCAGATAATCCGTATCCTTCTTCCGCAGTGGAATGATTCCGCTGATTTGTCCGGCGGAATGCGCCTTCACATAAGCCAATCCCTCGCTGAGCACCTGCCTGCTGCCGCCGAGGTCCTGATTAAGCACGCCGGTTCCCTCCTCGGTCAGCAAAAAGGCTCTTCCGCTGCTGCCGAACCGGATTTTGTCAATATCGTCCCGCAGCAGGCTGGTCGGAAAGTTGATCTTGAGAACCCCGATATTATTCAACGACTGAAGCTGAACGAGGGGAACGACAAGGCTGTTCACCTCGCTCTGCCGCATGCTCTCATCAATCTGGTCGCGATCTCTGTGGGCTCCGGTCCATCGGATATTGTAGCGTCTATACTGCTTGTACCAATCACTTTCCAGATAGCTTTTATCCTGTGTCCAGATTCCCCCTCCGACTTCCTTAAAGGCCGAGACGGAGATGATATTGGAGTTGTTGACGGTGTAGGATGAGAAGAAATTCCTCAATTGCTGCGTCGCCAGGTATCTCTCTCCGATGGAGCTTCCACCGTTCAAAGTGGTCGTAATCCACTGCTGGGTAAACGGACTGCTGAGCACCTGTTTCCCGGTATCCTCAATCTGCATGAGCAGCGTATCGGCATGAGAGGCAAACTGGCCGATCGTCTGCAGCGTAGAGGTCTCGATAGAAGATTGGATCACATTGGCGGACTCCCTGCTAAAAATGAACACTACCGCAGTAAAAGGAATGATCAGCAAAATGGAAAAGGACAGCATTAATCGGCTGCGCAGCGAGTACAACATACATTCCAGCTCCTCCCGAAGACCCCATCATCGCTTTCTAGCCGATAAACATTAATCAGTATATTCTTTTATTGATGAAAAAGGAATGCGGACTTCTTACATTCTCCATTCCGCCAAAGAGACGGCCGATTGCTCGGCCGCCTCTTTCCGTAACTATTCTTATCTAGCACCGATGGCAAAGCTTATTTTTGCGGCAGATCGGCATAAGCCTTGTCGATTTTAGTGATGGTATCGGCGACGGCAGCATCAACGTTCCGTCCGCTGATCGTCACTTCTTCAATCATCTTGTTAACCGCTTCGGACATTTGCGGGAAGATCGGCGTAATCGGACGCGGTCTGCCGTATTTTTGGTTCTGTACAACAAAGATGTTCTTCGGATATTCATTGAGTTCCGGGAATTGCTTGGCTACCGAGTAGCGGGCCGGAATATCTTTGGTAATCGAGCAGTAAGTCTTCGAGCCCTCCGCTCCTGTTACGTAGTTGACGAACTGCCAAGCGGCCTCAGGGTTCTTGCTCTTCGCGGAGACGGCCAGCGCCCAGCTTCCGTTCGCAACGGCCTGCTGCGTTTCTTTAGGCAGCGGAGCGATGTCATAATCGACGCCCAGCTTGAAGTTCGGGAACTTCTCGGCATAATTGCCCAGCGACCACGAGCCGTCGATGGTCATTGCCAGCTGATTGTTAGGGAACGGGTCTGGCGGGTATTCCAGCGAGGATACCTTGGACTTGTTATACAGATCCGAGAAGAATTGCAGCGCCTTCTTCGTTTCCGGTTTATCCAGATAGCCTTTGGCGGTCGTTCCGTCCGGGCTCATGATATCTCCCCCGAATTGCCAGATGATCGGGTATTTGAAGTATGCCGTTCCGCCCGCGTTGCCGAAGCCCATGGCAGGGTCGATACCGTACACGCCGCCTGCCGGATCGTTCAGCTTCTTGGCAGCGTCAAGCACCTGATCCCAGGTAATCGGCTCATCCGGATTTTTGGATGGAAGCGGAATGCCCTTGGCTTCAAACATCTTCTTGTTGTAGAACAAGGCGATCGATGATTCGGTCAGCGGCGCCATGTAAATCTCGTTCTTGTAAGTATAAGTTTTGATGGTGGACTCTGGAATATCTTCCAGATTGCCGTCCTTTTTAAAGTATTCCGTCAGCGGTTGCAGAGCGCCAGCCTGCGCGTAGGAAGCCATGTTCGGCGCGTCGATGGCCAGAATATCCGGCGGGTTCCCCGAAGCGATGGACGTTCTGAGCTTCGTATCGTAATCCGCGTACGGGATCGGGCTCATCTCCACTTTGATGTCGGGATGGCTCTCATTGAAGGAAGCCACCAATTTATCGTACGCCGAGTTCTCGGCATCGTTACCTGAGTTTCTCCAGAAGGTGAGCGTTACCTTCTCGCTCTTTGTCCCGGAAGAATCCCCCTCCGCCGAGCTGTTGCCCCCTCCGCTATTTCCGCATCCGGCCAGCAGGCCGGCGATAAGCAGTGTGCTTAAAGCCAATTTTGTTTTCTTTTTCAATTCTGTCCTCCCCTTTCTGTTATTGAATACCCTTACATTGCAATCATAGCAGACCCTTTTCGGCATAAAATTCATTATTTTCTGTTACGTGTTTCTAAAATGTTCAGGAAGGAGCCGTAAACCTGGGTGCCCCGTTATTGTCTTGTTGCTATATATGAAAGACAGTCAGGAAGTCATCCGGTCGCTCAGTGAACGGTTCGAAATCTATATTACCACTGCTGCGATGGAGTTCCCAAGCTCGTTTACCGCAAAATATGAATGGCTGAGAGAACACTTTGATTTTCTAAGCGATATGAACCCGGGAGCTTATAGATTACAAAAGGGATGCTGCCCGGACCGTTATCTCGGCCTAAGTGGGTAACATCCCTTTTACTTTGCCCGCTCAGTTCTTGGCGCAAACTTCTGCTGATGCTCCTAGCGGCTCTGACCGATGAGAGACCTGCAGCGGCGTCCGCCTTGCAGTGAATGAATCGCCTTAAGCGGCAACTATCGGCTTGCGCGCTAAACTCCCTCCGGGAACAGCGCGTCCCGTGCGGGACAAGGCTGGCGTTCCAGAAACTGCTCCAGCTGTGCAGGCATCGGATGATAAATATCCTTCAGCGAAGTCCCATTGTATATATTGCCGATAATGACCGGATGGCACAGCTCGGAAATCAAAATATCGCCGTTGCCGTGCAGGTGCAGCTGCTTCTTGCCTTCAATGCAGTGGGAAAAATAAACGCCCGGCTGCTCCCGGAAGCCGAGTTCCTCCATAAAACGATCCATACAGGTGAAGTACAGCACGGTATCTTCCTTTTTATTGGCAATCAAATCGTTGACCGCCTGTTTCAGCGCCTCCCGGGCCGCAATCGCTTTCCAGCCGCTGTGATCCATAATGATGCTGTTCTGAATTTCATGCGTGCGGACGCCAAGGGAATAGACATGCTCGCTGATTTCCCGCATATGGTGCTCGGTCTCGCTGAACAGCAGCGTTTCCAGCACCGTATCCACTTCCGTCTTCGCGAACAGAGCGATATTCTCGCGAATTTTCTTGTACACATCAGGATGGATGTTGTAATACCGTGAGAACTCGTCTGCCGAAGTAAAATTAAACGAGATATGTATCGTCGTAAGTCCCGCAAGGGCCAGCTTGTCGATCCGCGTTCCGCTCAGCAGGCTGGCGTTGGAATTAAGCTGCGTCTGGATGCCTCTCGATGCGCAGTAAGCGACAACCTCCAGACAATCGTCAAATTTCAGCGTGACCTCGCCGCCGGACAGGCGGACTCTTTTTAAAGAAGGAAGCTCTTCAAGAATGCGGATAATCTCTTTCCCCTCAAGGCTCTGCCCGTCATTCCGGTTGTATGCGCAGCAGTAGTCGCAGCGAAAATTGCAGTTCGAGGTAACGCCAATTTCCAGCCCCTCCAGCTCCCAGGTTAGCGGTTTGGTAAGCTCCAGTGATTTGTAAGTCATGCTCTTATGTCCTCCCGAGAAGTAATTGCGGGCTGTGCCCGATACTTTGAACCTAGTGATTATAGCGGTTTACACCCCCGGAATATGTGATTTTTGTAGCTTCCGCATGTTTTTGAGCGATTCGTGATCAGACGCACAATCTTCCGATGCGTGTCATGTATAGTAAAACTATGAAAAGCCACCGCGTATCCTGAAACTTTTCAAAATTTGATTCTAATCCTCTTTTTTGAACGGCTGCCCGTATACAATGAATTTGCTGGTCAACCAATCAATCCACAGGAGGTCATATCATATGATTGCAAATCTCAAGATCGCGGATAACACGTACTGGGTCGGAAAAATAGACGACCGTGAAGTTCCGTTCCACCGTCTCGTGCTGGCAAAGGGTACAACTTACAATTCCTATTTGTTAAAAACGGGCAAGCCGACTGTCATCGACACCGTCGATATGGAGTTCGGACGCGAATACGCGGAACATCTCGCCGAAATAATCGATCCGCTCGACATTCATTATATTGTGATCAACCATACCGAACCCGACCACTCCGGCGGACTGGCCGCGCTGGCGGGAAAAGCCGTCAATGCCGTCATCGTCTGCACAGAAATCGCCGTGCCGGAGCTGCAGGAAATGTACAAGCTTCACAACCGGAACTTCCTTGTCGTTAAAGACGGAGACACGCTGGACATCGGCGGCAAGACGCTGCTGTTCAAAGAAACGCCGTACCTGCATACAGCCGAAACAATGATCACCTACTGCGCCGAGGACAAAATATTGTTCCCATGCGATATTTTCAGCACACATGTCGCGGCGAAGCGGCTGTTCGCCGACGAAGCCGGCTTTGACATTACCGAAGATTTCAAGGGGTATTACAGCGCCATTATTCATCCGCATCGCAGATATGTAAGAACGCTGATCGAAGCGGTCAAAGACCTTGAGATTGAAATGATCGCCCCTTCCCACGGATTCGTCATCCGTCAGGATGTGCGGAAATATATCGGTCTGTACGCCGAACTGAGCCGGGAAACGACTCAAGGGAAAAAGGCCGCCATCGTCTACACGACGATCAAGAACAATACCCGGAAAATGGCTAAAATCATTCAGGATTCCCTCTTGGAAAATGGAATCGAGACTACGGTCTGGGATGCCGACAAAGCGGATGCGGCGGATATTCTGGACAGCATCTCGGCTGCCGATGCCGTCTTTATCGGAAGCTCAACCCGGTATGCGGATATGATCGGAAATCTGGAGCCGATTTTGCAGCAGATGCAAACGATGAACCTTGAAGGCAAGCTGGCAGCCGCCTTCGGCTCATACGGATGGAGCGGAGAAGCGATCGAGGTCATCCAAGACTATCTGGACGGGACGAACATGAGCGTGCAGAGCACCTCGAAGGTAATCAAGACGACTGGTATGACGCATGTAGAATTCCCGGTTAGAGTCCGCTTTTCTCCCAAAGAGCCCGAGAAAGAGCAGAAAATTAGACATGCGGCGGAATTCGTCTCGGACCTGCTGCTGAGCGCACTATAGAGAGGAGGAGCACACATGGCGAAGCCATATCTCATTATCGGCGGCGGAGCAGCTGCCGTCCAAGCGGCAAAAGCGATCCGGGACCGCGACGATGAAGCAGAAATCATCATTCTCGGCGAAGAGAATCATCTTCCTTACAACCGGATCAAGCTGACCAAAGGCCTGTTCACCGATCTGCACAGTGAAAAGGTGCTAATCAAAAAGGAAAAATGGTATCTCGCAAACCGGATCACTCTATATACTTCCGCGCGCGCCGTGACTCTTCGTCCGGAGCTCCGTCAAATCGAGACCGAAGACGGCAGAACATGGGAATACCACAAGCTGCTTCTGTGCATGGGAGCGCGGAACCGCGCGCTTCCGGTTCCGGGAGCCGAACTCCGCGGGGTTCGTACAATCCGAGACATGAAGGATGCCGATGCGCTCAAGTCCGCCCTCGCAAGCGGCAACCGCGTCGCCGTGGTCGGCGGAGGCGTTCAAGGCCTGGAAACGGCATGGGCGCTGCATGAAGCCGGTTATACCGTAACCATCGTCGAAGCCGCTCCCCGTCTGATGGGCCGCCAACTGGACCGTCATTCCTCGGAACTCCTCCAGTCGCATCTGGAGCGTTCCGGCGTGGCAGTCCGACTGCAAGCTGGTGTTACCGCTATCGAGGGAACGGAACTAGTTCAGGGAATTAGGCTGGACGACGGTTCCCGGATTCCCTGCGATCATGTCGTCTATTCGATCGGAATCCAGCCAAACACAGCCCTCGTCAAAGATACAGCCATTCAGGTCCGGTCCGGCATCGTTGTTAACGATCGCTTGGAGACCAGCGTACCCGGCATATATGCCGCCGGAGACGTAGCGGAGCTGGACGGTCATGTGGAGGGGCTATGGGGCGGAGCACTCGAACAGGGCCGCACGGCGGGAAACAATATGGCGGCTGAAGACTCCGAAGTCTACAGCAAAGCGGTGCCAGTCACATTATTTAACGCCTTCGGCGTCTCGCTGTTCTCCATCGGCACGGTTGATGAAGGCCAGTGCGACCTCACGCTATCCGGCGAAGATAACGGGGTTTACACGGTAATCTATGTGAAAGGAAACACAATAATCGGCGC
Source organism: Paenibacillus durus ATCC 35681 (assembly GCF_000993825.1). Lineage (NCBI taxonomy): Bacteria > Bacillati > Bacillota > Bacilli > Caryophanales > Paenibacillaceae > Paenibacillus > Paenibacillus durus. The sequence goes on along the minus strand of NZ_CP011114.1, from coordinate 1,394,009 downwards.
CGTGTCCTGGGATGGCGCAGCCGCTTCACTCATTTATAAAGAAGCCATCGAGCGAAAAATCGGGCTTGAAAGCATCAGTCCTGACGGTACGGACATCGTCACTGTCATGAACGAAGTGAAGTCACGGCTGCGCGGAACGGCATCCGACGCCTGACCGGATATGCGAGAGCAGCATGGGAAGTCTGACCGGTAAATCCGGCATACATCAAATGAACCTTGAGGAGATGAGCATGATGAAAAAATATATCTGCGAGCCCTGCGGCTACGTCTACGATCCGGCAATTGGCGATCCCGACGAGGATGTCGCTCCGGGAACTGCTTTTGAAGATCTTCCGGACGACTGGGTCTGCCCCGTCTGCGGTGAGGATAAAGACCACTTCGCCCCGGTCGACGGAGTGTAAGAATTGTAGGAAGGTTTCAATAGGAAGCGGAGACCGGCCGCCAAATCGTATTACAGGGAGAGATGACCGATGACCGAGTATTCATGCCAATACGCCGCTGAGCCCTGCACCCGAAAGGTACCGATCTTTGCTTCGCTGACCGATGAAGATTTGTCCCGAATCAGCGCCATGATCAAGCACCGTAAATATGCTAAGGGACAGCCGCTGGTTCTGGAGGAGGAAGCTTCGGATACGCTCTTTATTATTCGCCGGGGACATGTAAAATTGTCCAAGATGACTCCCCAGGGCAAGGAGCAGATTCTGCGCATTCTGACGGCAGGCGAATTTTTCGGCGAGCTTAGCATTTTTGGCGGCGGAGAGCTCAGCAACTTCAGCGCTTACGCGCTGCAGGACACCGACATCTGCAGGCTGACCCGGGCCGATATGGAGACGATCATTACCGCGAATCCGGATATATCGCTCCGGCTGCTGAAAGCCGTTACCCAGCGTCTCGCCCATACGGAAAATTTGGCGCAGAGCCTCGCAACCAAAGATCCAGAAATTCGGATTGCCCATATGATTCTGGAGCTTGGCGTCAAATACGGCAAGCCCCGGGAGGGGAGCCTGGATATTCAGCTTCCCCTATCCCGGGAAGAAATGGCCAATTATGTCGGCGTAACCCGGGAGACGATCAGCAGGAAATTCGCCCGGTTCGAGGATCTGAAGCTGATTAAGCTGATCGGCAACAAGCGGATGGTCCTGAAAGATCCGGCTGGCCTGGAGAAGTATTTGGATTGAACTCTCCCCTCCCTAAGCTATATGCATAATCGTATACAACAAGCGGCAAAAGCAAGGAGCTATCCCTAAGTCCCTTTAAGCGGACTTGGAACAGCTCCTTGTTACTTTATCTAACCTATCCGCCCAATTCCACCGACTTGTTCATTTCGCTCCATGCCGCCTGGCCGATCAGTCCGAGCCGCCAAATAGCGATGCCCTTCAGGTCGTAGCGCTTCGCAAGGCCAATCTTCGTGTTAACGGAGCTTTCATTCTCGCTTGCCAGCGAAATGCCAAGCACCAGCTTGTCCTTCGTCGTCTGCTTCAGGGCCAGCCGGATCGCTTCATCCACTTTATCCGTCGGCTCGGGACGCTTCTGATCCTCGTATGCGTAAGCCATAATGACAAGCTCATCGGCCAAAGACGCCAGCGTCTTGTAGTCATAGCCCGCAAAGGAGCTATTAATTGGATGCAGGGCAATGCCTACTTTAAGTCCCTGGGCGCGGGCTTTGCCCGATACATTTTTGACGAATGCGTTGTAATCCGTGCGCGCCTTTGCTTTGTCGCCGGTCAATCCGAGACCTTCCAGATCCAGCATAATGCCTTTGAAGCCTGTCTGAACGGCGGTATCGACAATCTTCCCTACTGTCTGATCTTGAAGGCTCTTATCCTCCAGGTTCTTCGTCAGCTCCAGCTTATCATCGCCCGAATAAACCATGAGGTATGGCGTCTTCCCGTCAGCGGCGGCATTCTGCACGATGGATTCAGGCGTTACGTTCCCGGCAGCCTGCGGCAAATAAAAGTCCGCGCCCGCAGTGGTAAATTGCCCATCCTTGTCAATCCGGCTCCAGCCAAAAGCGACATCATCAAATCCCGGCAGCAGCGCATATTCGCTGTAGGAAGAAATCGCATAGAAACCGAGCGTATACATCTTCTTCTTCGGCGAAGTGATCGCTACCGTCTTCGCAGACTGGGTCCACGACACCGCCGCGCCAAACTGCTGGCTGAAGAAACTCAGCGGAATCATCGTCGTTCCGCGCACCGTCTGCGGCGCTACCGCCAGTTTCACAGCCGATCCGTTTACCAGCGCGGTCTTGCTGCCGAGCGTCAGAATCACCTGCTTGCTGCCTGATTCTTCATCGCCCACAGCAGTGATTTTCTTAGCGCTCTGATTCCACTTCACCGTAATGCCAAGCGCTTCCGAAATGGCCCGGAAGGGTACCATCGTCGTACCGTTCATTACCACCGGCTCCACCGGAAAAGGCAGCGGATAACCGTCCAGTATAATGCTTACGCCGCCTGCGGCCGATACGGTCTGAGGCGCAGCAGCAGGCACGCTTCCCAGCAGCAGCGCCCCGCAGAGCAGAAGTCTTCCCCAATGCTTCATTTACTATGTCTCCTGTTCTCTCAAAAATATGATTCATGTCTATGAATGCCCATCTCTTTTAACGCTGCCGGCAGGCCATAGGTTGCTCTAATCAGCGGCAACTCTATTAATTTTACCAATAATTGATAGATTGTTCCAGTAATCATAGATTCAGCCGAGACAACGCAAAAAACCAAACGGCAGCTGGATACCGCTTGGCTTGAAACCTGATTATGCAGGCTTGTATTCCGGAAATACGCCATTTTAAATGAACTGCTGCAGACGATCATTGCTCTTCGTCACCTTCCCATGGCAGGCTCCACACCCCGGACCACTTCACCCACCTGCTCCAAAATGCTTTCCATGGAAGAGTGATCATTCACATCATACTCATCAATATTGAGCCGTAGCACCGGACAAGCGTCAAATTCGTCGATCCAAGCCGAATACCGGCTGTACATTTTCTCCCAATACGAGCGGTCGGTCTGAACTTCCATTTCGCGTCCCCGCTCCTTAATTCGCGCCAGAATAGACGGAAGCTTGCCCTCTAGATAAATCAACACGTTCGGATGGGGGAAGTACGGCGTCATCACCATCGCTTCATAAAGACTAGTGTACGTGGCATAATCCGTGGACGACATCGTCCCCTGATCCGCATGCATTTTGGCAAAAATACCGGTGTCCTCGTAGATGGAACGGTCCTGAACAAAGCCTCCGCCCAGCTCGAACATCCTCTTCTGCTCCTTGAAGCGCTCGCCGAGAAAGTAAATTTGCAGATGAAAGCTCCATCGTTCAAAATCGTCGTAAAATTTCTCAAGATACGGGTTGTGTTCGACCTGCTCCAGCGACGTCCGAAAGCCGAGACGCTCGGCCAGGGCGGATGTCAGGGTGGATTTGCCGACGCCGACGGTGCCCGCCACCGTAATCAGCGCATTTTCCGGGATATGATATGGATTCATTGCACAAGCTCCTTTACTTGGGTGGAAAAACAACCAGACCATTGTATCACGCCCGCCGGATCGGCGCATAAAAATTTAATTGGTTCGAAACCTTTTGCCCTTACCCGCGTCTAACCATCGACTATTTTCAACTATTTTCCATTTTCGCGTACAGGGAGGAGATTATTCATGAAAAAATGGCTGGCCGGTCTCGGACTGGTTCTTGGCATCGTACTATCCGTACAAGGAGCCGCCCTGGCGGAAGATGCAGGGATAAGCATCGCCGAATTTGGGCCAAGCTCGCTGATCAAAAGCGATGGCAGCTACTGGGTGTGGGGGTATAAACAATCCGTTCCCACCCCGCTGGTCGGACTGGGCAAGATTAAAGCTGATTTGGGCAGCGGCATCGTACAGAAGACGGACGGTTCATTTTTGGCTATTTAGCAGAAATACCCGAACTATGGCGCTCGAAACCCGGCAGATTGAGGGCCTGAACCATCCGGTTAAAATCGTAAAAAGCAGCGGAAATGAAGCCTTCGCCGTGAATGCGGACGGGTCCGTATACCACGCGGCCAAGGACGATAACGGGTATCCTGATCTGACTAGCTTCTCTCCCGTCTCCGGCATCAGTCAAGTAACAGATGCAGATGGATACGATGAACGCGCAAGAAGAGAAGACAGACAGTACTATACTTTCTTGAAGAGCGACGGAACGGTATGGAGGGCTGATAAAGACCTTTCCTCCTTTGAACAAATGCCGAACCTCAGCGGCGTTGCCGAAATCGAGGGAAGCACAGCGCTCAAGCAGGACGGAACGGTCTGGACCTGGCCGACCGAGTTTGACAGCGATCAGCTGCCTGTAAGTCCGCCCACTGCGTCGGCGATCCCGGAACTTGCCGGTATCCGGTCGATTGAGATCGGCTGGATGACTAATTTAGCTATCGACAGCCAATCCCGTCTCTGGTTCTGGGGCTCGACCGTTACCGGGTTTTCCGACGGAACAACGCTGCACCAGCAGGATAAGCCCGTATTGCTGACCGGGATCAGCGATGTTAAGGAAGCTTGTATAACAGAGCGGTCCCTGATTGCGTTGACCCTTTCCGGCAAGCTGTACGCGGCGTCCATCGACCGGGAAGCTATGCCCGCGAACGCGGAGTTTGCTCTGCTAGACTCCGGTGTCAAGACCATCAGAAACGGCGGCCGCCATATCATCATGCAGAAGACGGACGGCAGTCTGTGGGGCTGGGGCGTGAACAAAAACGCCGATCAGGGCACCGGTGATTACGAATTCATGCATCCTAAGCCGGTTGCGATGCAAAAACCGATTAGCGTCTCGTTGAACGGCGAGGCTGTCGCCATGAACAATGGGGTCATCACCAAAGACGGCCAGAACTTCGTCCCGCTTCGCTCCGTATTCGAAAAATTGGGCGCCGTTGTCGCCTATAAGGAAACCTCGGGGCAAAAGATGGTGACCATCACCCGCCAGAATGGCGATCAAAAGACAGTCATCCAGGTAAACGCCAAGACCGGAGCGACCTCCGTTAACGGTGCCGAGGTAAAGCTGGCGAATAATCCCTTCAATGTCAGCGGCACGGTCTATCTTCCGCTCCGCTTCATCAGCGAGAAGCTGGGCGCGACGGTAGAGTGGCTTCCTGCGGAAGAGCGGATCGCCATTACGATGAAATAGCCCCTCTATCGATAGCCTTCTTGTCTGCGGCATTCGAAACCATCACCGGTTTCGGATGCCTTTTTGTATGTAAAATCAGCTGCTTCTATAAGCAACGGCATCGAGCATGCATAAACAGGTCGGATTCACGAAATCCGTAGTCGTCGTCATTCGTGCAGGAAAATGATCCTTCTTAAAATATTTATAAAATACATCCTTCGCCGCGCTGAAATCCTTAATATTTTTGAGGTACAGATTGATCTGCACAATATCATCAAATGCCGCTCCGGCCGATTCCAAGGTAGCCGCCAGACTGTCAAAGCTGGCTTGCATTTGGTATACAATATCATCTGATTCATGCCCGCCAGCGTGATGCGAAAGATAAATAAAGCCCCCTGCCGATACGTAAGATGAGCAAGTATCATCTCCATAATGCGATGACGTTCTGATAATCATCCAAAACATCCCTTTCCGGTGGAAAATAATTACTTACAGCCATCATACCAAACGTGCGTTCGTAAATCAATCTTTATTCCCACATGAAAAAAGACAGCCGCCAGGCTGCCTTTTTCACTAACAAAGATATTGAATTAGCGTGCTATATTTCTTCGCGAGACTTACGACAACCGGCCGCTGTAATCCTCATAGCCGAAGGTCCGGATCACCTTAATGCCTTCTTCTTCGTTGTAGGACACGATAGATGGCAGGTTAACGCCGTTGAACATATGGTTCTTGACCATCGTGTAATGCGCCATGTCGAGGAATACGAGACGGTCACCGGCCTTAAGCGGCTGTTTGAACGAATAGTCACCAATGACGTCGCCTGCGAGGCAGGTCAGTCCGCCAAGGCGGTACGTATGCTCATACTCGCCCGGCTGCCCCGCACCGATGATGTTCGGCCGGTAAGGCATGGCCAGCACATCGGGCATGTGGCATTCCGCCGAGGTATCGAGAATGGCGATTTCCATGCCGTTCTTGACTACGTCCAGCACCGTCGCCACCAGGTACCCGGTATTCAGGGCGATCGCTTCGCCCGGCTCCAGGTAGATTTGGACGTTGTATTTTTCCTTCATATACAGAATGCAGCGGATGAGCGTCTCCACATCGTAATCCGGGCGTGTAATATGATGCCCTCCGCCGAAGTTGAGCCACTTCATGCCCTTCAGATAAGGCCCGAATTTCTCATCCACGACCTTGATCGTCCGCTCCAGCGTATCGGAGTTCTGCTCGCACATCGTATGGAAATGCAGGCCCTCGATGCCGTCCAGCTCCTCCGGCCGGAAGTTATCCAGCGTCACGCCCAACCGGGAGTTGTTATAGCAAGGATCATACAGCGGAATCTCGATTTCGGAATACTCCGGATTGACGCGGATGCCGCAGCTGATGTGCTTCGGAGCGCTTTGCACCTTATCCTTGTACCGTTGCCACTGGTCGAAGGAATTAAAAACAAGATGATCGCTGTACTTCATCAGCTCGTCGAATTCCGAGTCCACATACGCCGGAGCGTAGGCGTGAACTTCTTTGCCCATTTTCTCATAGCCAAGACGGGCTTCGAATAAGGAACTGGATGTGACGCCTTTCAGATATTTCCCTACGAGCGGGTAGAGAGCGTGCATGGAGAAGCCTTTTTGGGCCAGCAGAATATGCGCGCCCGTGCGCTCCTGAACGGAGTTCAGCAGCTCAAGATTTTTGACAAGAAGTCTTTCGTCTACAACATAACTTGGTGAAGGAACCGCGCTGTAATTAATCTCTTTCATCGGTTCTTCCTAATCCAGCAGCGTCGGCGAGAAATCTTCCTGCCACGGCAATCCTTTAGTGTTAAGCAACTCCATGAACGGGTCCGGGTCAAGCTCTTCCACGTTATATACGCCCGGTTTCATCCAAGTACCCTTGATCATCAGCATAGCGCCGATCATGGCCGGTACGCCCGTCGTGTAGGAAATGGCCTGGGAACCGACTTCACGGTAGCACTCCTGATGGTCGCACACGTTGTAGACATAGTAATTCTTCGGCTGGCCGTCTTTCGTGCCTTGGGCGATGATGCCGATGTTCGTCTTGCCTTTCGTTCTCGGTCCGAGCGATGCCGGGTCCGGCAGAACCGCCTTCAGGAACTGAAGCGGAATGATCTCTTTGCCTTCGAACAGGATCGGCTCGATGGAAGTCATGCCGACGTTCTCAAGCACCTTCAGGTGCGTCAGGTAGTTTTGGGAGAAGGTCATCCAGAAGCGGATTTTCTTGATTCCCGGAATATTTTTGGCCAGGGATTCCAGCTCTTCATGATACAGCAGGTAAATGTCCTTCGGTCCGATTTCCGGCAGGTCGTATACCTTCTTCTCGGAAAGCGGCGGCGTCTCGATCCATTCGCCGTTCTCGTAGTAGCGTCCGTTGGCGGTGATTTCGCGGATATTGATCTCCGGGTTGAAGTTGGTCGCGAAAGGATAGCCGTGATCGCCCGCGTTGGCGTCAACAATATCGATCGTGTGAATTTCGTCAAAATAGTGCTTCAGCGCATAGGCCGAGAATACGCCGGTTACGCCCGGGTCAAAGCCGCAGCCCAGCACAGCCATAATGCCGGCTTCTTCGAACTTCTTCTTGTACGCCCACTGCCAGCTGTATTCGAATTTCGCCGTTTCCGGCGGTTCGTAGTTCGCGGTGTCCAGATAATGCACGCCCGTTGCAAGGCAGGCATCCATAATGGTCAGATCCTGATAAGGAAGCGCGACGTTAATAACGACGTCCGGACCAAAGCTTTTGATGAGCTGGATAACCTCGTCGGTATTGTCTGCGTCAACCTGGGCCGTCTGAATTTTCGTGCGGCCTCCGTCCAATTTATTTTTCAAAGCTTCACATTTCTCGACTGTTCTGCTCGCAATACAGATCTCCTCAAAAACATCCGGGTTCTGGCAGCATTTATGAACAACAACGCTTGCGACGCCGCCAGCGCCGATAATTAACGCTTTTCCCAAAATGAATGACCTCCTTAAAGTTTTGTGGTGAAACAGCTTCTTTGATTATCCTCAGCAAAACTCGCTTCGAAAGCATACGCTTATGAAAAATCAACAACGCTGATTATACATAACCTACCGTAAATAATCAATAAAAATCGACGAATACCGTGAAGAATTTACACAAATAATAATAATGCTTGAAAATCCTCAAAAATGCATAAAAATCCTCCGTTTTTCACTGCTTTAAAACGATAAAATCGGAAGATGCTTACAGTTAGCTATACCCTTTTTACACAGAAATAAACGGCCCTTTAACCGGACCGCCATACAAACGAAGCAATTTAACTATTGTACCACAGTAGAATTCAAGATCACAGCCGCGTGCATATGCCGCCAGGGGAAACGCTTTCGGATTATTCCTACAGAGATTCTGCGCGGGAAATACATTTCTATGTTCAACCTTACGCGTCTGGCCATGTGCGTCTGGGCCATGTGCGTTGGATTGGGGACCGTCCGTCCCGCTGGCAAAACATCTAAAGTGCAGTTTTTTTCTATCGAAAGCGCCGGATTAGAAAGAAAATCCTAAGATTGTGCAGGAATTTACGGTTATGCATACTGAATGTGAAGCAGCACTGGCCCAAAAACTGCATGTTGGCAGGCGTGTTCCCCCGTGACTTTCTCAAGTGGACAAAAAGATGTACCATTTCAGGTTTTTGCCCCATTCCGCCACCCGCACCTCATTAAAGATCGGATCATACGGCAGATTCAAACATCGCTCCGGCCACAGAACGCAACCTCTTCAATTCTTGCAGAGGATTTGCCGCCTTCGCTAACCGAAAGATGGCCCCTTCCCCTCGCAGCCAAGAGGCAGGGGCCTTTTTGACATGATTGATGGAACGAAGCCGGGCTCTTACTGCCCGAAGCCCATACGCGGACGCTGGCGCTCCTTCGTATCCAGGGCCACCGAACGGACGGATGATACCGGAACATAGTGTATCTGATATTCGGTCTTGTACCTGATGAATTTTTCGTCCGCCTTCTCCAATACGCCGTCGCTAAGACAAGAACCGTCCAGAAAATAGATCGTTACTTTTTCGCCCTGCAATGCAGATAACATGTTGTACTCCTCCCTTTCCCTCACAAATGGGTAATGATGGTGTCGATAATGCCGTACTCCAGCGCTTCTTCCGCGGACATGAAGTAATCCCGGTCCATATCCTTCTCCACCTTGGCCTCCGGCTGGCCGGTGCGCTCCGAGGTGATGCGGACGAGCTTCTCCCTTGTCTGCAAAATCCGCTTGGCGGTAATGGCAATATCGCTGGCCTGCCCCTGAGCGCCGCCGTGCGGCTGGTGGATCATGATTTCGCCGTTAGGCAGCGAGCAGCGCTTCCCTTTGGTTCCCGACAGCAGCAGAAAAGCGCCGAATGAAGCCGCAAAGCCCGTACAGATCGTATTCACCTGCGGCTTGATCAATTGCATCGTATCATAAATCCCAAAACCAGCGGAAGTGGAGCCTCCCGGACTGTTGATATACATATGAATATCCTTCTCCGGGTCCTCCGCCGCCAGGAACAGCAGCTGGGCGATGACGCTGTTGGCCAACTGGTCGTCGATTGCCGCACCTACGAATACAATCCGGTCTTTCAGCAGCCTGGAATAAATATCGTATGACCGCTCACCCCGGCTCGTCTGCTCCAGCACATAAGGAATATAGCTCATTTTCCGTTACCTCCATATATTTAGTGGGTCTTATCTAAACCGTAAACGGCTTTAGGCTCTGAAAAGATACGCTAGCAGCCAAGAAAACATCCCATCCACATGCCCACCGGTTCGGACAAAAAAATATTTTTGCACCCCGTATCGTTTAAGCTCCGTTATTCGTTTACACTGGAAGAAAGAGTGACTGACTTAACGATAAGGAGGCGGTCCTATGGCTGCGTCAAAAAGCACAAATACCGGAACCCTTCCGGATCAGGACGGTATTGTTCACCTGCAGGCTGCCCTGAAGCGGTATTGCCTGTCATTAACCGGATCAAGCTGGGATGCCGAAGATCTGGCGCAGGATACATGGCTGAAAGCATTAGAACCTTTAAGAGCCGGGCACAATAATCCGGAAGCATTCCTGCTGCGGATCGCCAAAAATGCGTGGATCGACGCCGGACGGAGAAAAGCCGTGCTGCAGCGGATATTGGAGCAATCTAACGAAGCAAAATATATGGAGCAGGAGAATGGGGAGTTTGAGGCTGAGATGGCCTTTCAGGCATTAATGAAGCATCTGTCTCCCCTGCAGAGGAGTGTATTCCTTATGAGAGACGTGCTGGAGTACACCACGGCGGAGACGGCGGAGCTGCTGGACGCCACAGAAGGCGCCGTCAAAGCGGCGCTGCACCGGGCGCGGCTGGCTATTCCCGCCGTCAGAAAGGAATTGTCGGCAGACGGTCCGATGCTTCCAGGGGAACAGAGCTTCCGCGCCTTCCTGGAACAAATGGCGGCTGCATATAAACAGGGGCAAATCGCGGAGCTTATTGAACTCACAAGACAAGGCGATAAAGAGCCTAGCGCCGTTAGCGCAGTCAGCCTCCAGATGCAGAGCGTCCAACCTTACAGCGTAAATGCAGGTCTGGGAAATCTTGAAATGCGTATGGCGGCATAACGCACTGAGCTAAAATAGCCCCGAACAGCAGCGAAAGAAGCGCCACAGCCGCAAGGCCTGGCGCTTCTTTCTGTTCTTTTTGCAGCATCTGAATTCGCCGCCTGCAATTCACCTCATTCGAGCTTGTTCGGCTTCCCCGCCAGCTTGATGAGTCCGGCTTCCCGCGCTCACTGTGAACCTCCCTGCGCAGCCGCCTTCTTCCCCAGCTTAAACCGTGAAGTAAATTTCCTGGCAAGTCCGGGCAGAATCGCAAACCCGTCTTTTTCAAACAGGGAATTGACCGTAAAGTACAGCGGGAAGATCAGTGCCGACAGCACGAGTCCCCATATGATCAGGGAAAAGAAAGAGTGTATAGGAAGATTGACGCTCTGGATAATCAGTTCAATGGAGACGAACAGCGCAATATTTGCCCCCCATTTTCGCAGCGTGACCCAGGGACTGCGTTCCAGGAGCCTCCGGTTGGAATAAATAATCATATCCAGCGACCGGTAAAGAAGCGCCGCAATTGTGCCCATCAATACGCCGTAGATGCCGAACAATAAGACAAATCCTATGGAACAGACGAGATTGATCACCGACTCCAGAATCGACCTTCCCTGCGTGCTGCGGAAATGACCGGCAATTTCGATTACAGCATCCGCCGGCGTCCGGGCGTTGATCAGCAGCTTGGCCGCGGCGAACAGCAGTGGAAGCAGGTAATCGATGTAATTAATATCTTTGATCCCGACCGTGTACAGATGCATGAACGGCAGAATCAGAATCGTGACCATGCTGATCACCGCAAAGATAAAGCCGATATAATACGTCTCGTACATATTGTACATTTTCATAAACTTCGCTCGATTGTCGAAATAGCTCTGCCCCAGCGCGAATTTCAAGCTGCCGCTAAGCATTTGCACGAGATTGTCCACGAAGTTGAATACCATATTATACAGAACGTAGATACTGACGATTTTCAGATTGGTGAAGACGGTCAGCACTAGAATGTCCGTATTTCTAAAAATCAGGTACGAAAGCTCGTGAACAAGCGCCGAGTTCTTCTGGCTGATCGCCGCATAATCGGGCTTCCGGTTCAAATCGATCCAATTATAGTACTTACGGATATACAGCCGGTACACAACAATTTGCAGCAGCATGACGATAAAATAAACCGCTTGCACCGCGATGATGTCAAAGCCTTGCAGCAGCAGCAGGATACGCACTAGACTGTTGACGATATTGGCAACCATGACAACCGAGGATTCGATATAGCTCTTCCCTTCGGCAATCAGCAGCACTCTAAACTTCCCTTGAAAATAATAATTGACCGCACCGCCCAGTCCGCTGAGCGCAACCACAGCCATTACCGTAAGCGCGTCAAACCCGGATTCAATCACAAACGGATAAACAAAGGCAATCAATACAACTGCGGCAAAATAATAGAGACCTGTCTTCTTGTAATAAATGGAGGTTGCAGCCAAAATGTCATTGATCTTGGAACGGTCGTTCTGCCCGATCGGACGGTACAGGGCCTGGATCGAGGCAGCGCCTACGCCGGCTTCCAGCAGAGACAGATAAGCGATGATCTGCGTAATGGAGGCGACGAGGCCATTGGCTTCCGAACCGTAATTCAGCATAATCAGCCTGGGAATAAAGAAACTGAGCGCAATCGTAACGAGCTGGCTGAGTAAACCGATAGAAACATTAAGAATGCTGCGTTTGGCTATCATATCGTTCCTCCTTTTGACTGACTAACAAGTTGCCGCGTTAACAGAATGATATAATCGCGCTTATGAAATTAATGGTTGCCCGCAGCTTTACGTTACGCCGCCGCATGGCGGAATCTGGAGCGAAGGCCCGCCTTTAGCCGTATAGCCGCCTGACGGCATCCGAGCAGCAGCAGATACAGCTCCGGAGCGATCAGAAACGAACGGATTTGCACATTTACTCTGCCGTGATTTTTCATTTGGTGCTTCATGACAAGTCGCATCTCATCGTTCAAACGGGGATAATGCTTGTCGATGTCCCGCAGCAGCGCACGGATCGAGACATTGCCGGAGTTTCCAAGACAGGTCTTCAGATTGTAAAAATAGTTCTCCAGCATATGACGGGTAAGCAAAGTATCCCGGACATCCTTCAGCTCCGGACGCCCTGTCATATACTCTCCCGCCCGCTTAAAGGCATCCGCATAATCAAATTTTTTGACATTATAGACACTGGAGATGGACGTGCTCCGCTGGAGATAGAAAGACAGCACTTTATCGATAAAGACAACGTCGGCCGCCAGCGCCAAAGCTTTGAACGTATACTCCTGGTCCTCGCCGTTAATACATCCGGCTTCATAAGTAACTCCGCCCTCTTCCAGCATCGCCTTGCTGTAAGCAGCGCTGGCTGTCCAAATCCGCATAGTCCGCTCTACGAGTATCCGTCTCAGCGCATCTGCGCCTGACATTTTCGCCGGAAGGCCGCGAATATCCCGGTAAAAATCAAAGATCTGCTTCCCGTTCTCGTCCACCAGCAGCCATTTCCAGCATACAACATCGGGAGCTCCGTCTTCCACGGCTTTGACAAAAGATTCTATAAGCGCCTTATCCACATGATCGTCGCCGTCCAGGAACATGACGTAATCTCCAAGCGCTTCCTCTACACCCCTGTTTCGGGCGGCGCTGACGCCGCCGTTCTCCGTGCGGATCAGCCGGCAGTTGGCCAGCTTTCCCGCATCGATAAAATCCTGAACCGCCTGTCCGGTTCCGTCCGTGGAGCCGTCATCAACAACAATCGTCTCAAATTCCTTGTTCGTCTGTCCTGCCAGCGACTCAAGCGTATAGCCGATATGCGCCTCGACATTATACGCCGGAATAATTACGCTCAGCTTCAATTGGCTCTCCTCCTCTTGGCGGTTATCCGGTATCCGCTTATTTATTACCGGCCAGAACGGCCGGTTTGAACTTTACGCCGCTATCGCCGCCCACACTGTCCATGAACAGCGCATTCAGCTTGGCGCCGATAATCTCCTCGGAATATTGGCTCTCTACAATGTTCAGCGCCCGGCCGCCCATTTCCGAGCGGATTTCAGGGTCCGACAGCAGCTTGCGCAGCGCGTCGGCCAGCTGGAGCGGGTCGAGATTCTCCGCAAGAAGGCCGTTCTCCCCATCCCGGATCAGCCCCCTGACGCCCATAACATTGAAGGCCACGGCAGGCAATCCGCAGGCGCCCGCTTCCAGAAGGACGAGAGGAAGCCCCTCGTAGCGCGAGGGAAGCACAAACAGCTCGGAGGCATTGTAGTAATGTCTCAATTCATTTTTGTCGCGCACCGACCCAAGCAGGATGATTTTGTCCTCAAGCCCGGCAGCCGATATCCGTTGCCGCAGCTCCTGCTCGTCCGGTCCGCTTCCGGCGATCAGCACCTTCAGATCTGGAAAATCCCCCAGCGTCTTGACCGCCTCGACGAGCAAGGAATGCGCTTTTTGATGCTCGTCCAGCCGTCCGACCGTGATGATATACCGCGAGTTCGCGTCAAGGCCCAGCGCCCGGCGCGCTTCTTCCCGGTCCTCCCGGTGGAAGATGGAGCGGTTGACGAAATTCGGAATGATGCGGATACGGTCCTTCATTTCGGGCAAAGACGACTGCATGCTGCGATGCTCATCCTCGTTAAGCGTCGTCAGATAGGCGGCCTGCCGCAAGGTCCGTCTCTTGATCGGCATCAGGAACCCCGGTATGCTTCCGCCGTGATATGCGGCAATAATGGGGAGACTTAAGTGTTTGGCGACGCCGGCCAGCCGTTCAAACCGTCCGGACGCATATTCCTGAGCGTAGATAACATCGATGCCGTCGCCCTTCAGTATTTGCGCAAGGTCCGGCTGAATGGTGGAGATATACTGGGAGACAAATTTGAAGACAGGAGTCCGCTTAGAGAACGGAATCCGGTCATACAGACGGTATGCAGCGTTGACCGGTATGAACTTCACGGTACAATCGACGACTTTATGCCGATAGGTGCGGGCTTTGCTGCCTGTCTTCGTGAAATTGTAGATCGTCGTTGTAATACCGTGCTCACGCAGCAGACGGGCATAATCGAACGAGAAATCATTATGATAGGATTCGACATACTCCCGCTCGCTAATGCCGAGTCCTTTCACGAAAAAATCCTCGAAGCAGTTGGTATGCATGAAAATTCCGATATGCATCACACGTTCCTCCTCGGTAGATAAGAATACGTTGCCGAACTGCGGCACGGGTACAGCTACATCAGGCTCTGGTTCTTCTCTTTACGGAATGGAAAGATCAGGGTGCTGTACAGCAAGCTGTAAAACGCTTCGCTCGTCGACAAGATCAGGGCGGCCATCTTTAGTTTGGGTCCGACCGGCTTTGCGCTCATGATTACGGAGAGATTCTCCCGCAGGAACTTTTTCACCTTATCGACATCCTGGCTGTGATCGGCTCCGTCTTTTTTCCGAAGCAGAAAGTTGTACAGCTCCATCGCTTCATTGACTACGATATTGACGGCCCAGCCCCAGGTATTCACATCAATTTTGTCCCGGTACTGGCTTCTGACCTTTTCGTATTTCTCATAAGCGCCGGAGAATTTATCCTGCAGCTTTTTTAGATTTTTGCTGCCCGTGATGCTCTCTTTTCTGCTGATGTAATAATATTTGGGCATGTTGACCAATGCGACCTTTGAGGCCTGCATGAACAATTTATAGGTGGTCGGAGTATCCTCGTAATAAGCGCCGACAGGATAGTTAACGCTGCGGAACAGCTCTCTTTTGTAAAGCTTGTCCCAGGCCAGATTCTTGATCCGAACGTCCGTCAGCAGCTCGCTCAATCCCTCCACATGACCCAGCACAGGGGGATAGCCGTCAAAGTTATTAATCTGGGACAGTTCACCGTCCACCACCCAATAATGGCAGCATACGGCGATATCCGCTTCATGCTCGATCATGGCGTTGTACAGCGATTCATACATGTCTTCGGCAATCCAGTCATCCGAATCGACAAATCCGATATATTTGCCCTCAGCGGCATTGATCCCCCAGTTTCTGGCATCGGACAGTCCGCCGTTCGGTTTATGCACAACCTTGACCCTCGTGTCCATGGCCGCGTAGCTGTCGCAAATAGCAGGGCAGTTGTCGGGAGAGCCGTCATCGACTAGAATCAGTTCAAAGTTCTCAAAGCTCTGTGCGAGAATCGAATCCACACATTTATGGATATAATTCTCCACCTTATACACAGGCACTATGATGCTGATTTCCGGTTTCATCGAAGCAGGCACCCCTTTTCGTTAAAAATAAAAAAATCAAGCGGAAAGCTCACGTTCGGCAAATTACGATTCACTTAAACCCAATATATTTATCGCTTGGAAAAAGGTCAATGCACTTTCAGAAAACACGGAAAAAATGGCTCTAACGTAGTAGACGGATGTACGCTTGAAGAGGGGGAGCCGGAATCCAATGTCACCATGGTTATTCTACCGGGGAACGGGGATTTGGCAAGAAGTAAGAAATCGCCCAAAATTTTCATTTCTATTATAAAAAGGGAGGAACCCGGCCATTTTCGGCGGAATTCCTCCCTATAATCATTACTCCGTTGTTGCCCTTTTCAGCTCCTCCACATATGCAAGAGCCAGCTTGGAAAGCACCGCGTCCTTATGGCAGATCCAGCCGACGTTGATGCTCTCGCCGCAGTCCAGCGGAACGGGAATAATCTCATTGCCGTTCAGGTCCGCGCTCAGCACGCCGGTAGAAATCGTATATCCGTTCAGCCCGATGAGGAGATTGAACAGCGTCGCTCTGTCGTTGACCCGTATGCTTTTGGGATGCGAGAGCGTGCTTAAAATTTCCTCGGAGAAGTGAAAGGAGTTATACTCCCCCTGTTCAAAGGACAGATAGGGATATTCATGCAGCTGGTCTATGGTGACGATGGACTGCTTGGCGAGCGGGTTGTGGATGCTGATAAAAATATGCGGCTTCGCCGTAAACAGACTGTTAAACGCTAGTCCCGCGTCTTTCAGCAGCCTGCCCATCACTTTGGCGTTAAATTCGTTCAGATACAGGATGCCGATTTCGCTGCGAAGGGTTTTGACATCCTGGATAATTTCGTAGGTCTTTGTCTCGCGGAGCGCGAATTCATACTCCTCCTGCCCGTACTCCCGCACCAGGTTCACGAAGGCATTCACCGCAAATGCGTAATGCTGGGTCGACACGGAAAAATGCTGCGGCGACGGCTTGGCCCCAAGATACCGGTTCTCCAGCAGTTCGGCCTGCTCGACCACCTGCCGGGCATAGCTTAGGAATTCCGCGCCTTCCTTCGAGAGGGAGATGCCTTTGTTGGTCCGTTCAAAGATCGTGATCCCGATCTCATCTTCCAGATCCCGGATCGCGTTGGACAGGCTGGGCTGGGAAATAAACAGCCGCTTCGCCGCCTCGTTCATCGAACCGCGGCCCGCAACCTCGATCACATATTTCAGTTGTTGTAAAGTCAATGGGCGCGTTCCTCTCTTCTTGGCTTAGGCTCTACTCATCCTTGAGGTTGTCGCAGGTAAAGCCCTGCTCTTTCAGCGTCCGCTTCGCATCGCTGTATTCCGGATTGGCGGCGAAGAAGGCCGCGACCCGTCCGGTCCAGCTTTTTTCCTCGAAGCCCTGGGCTTTCAGCAGTTGGCGCTGGGTTTCGTTAATCTCCCTCAGATAACCGGCCAGATCCGAGTTATAGCTCTCTTCATGCCATACCGCAGGAAGGGGAAGCCGGGGCTGCTTCGGCACCTCCGCTTCGGGATAGCCTACACAGAGCCCGACTATGGGGAATACATATTTCGGCAGCTTAAGCAGATCGATAACACCGCGCGTATTCCGCCGGACTCCGCCGATCGGAATGATGCCCAGGCCGAGAGATTCCGCAGCGACAATCGCGGCTTCCAGCGCAATCCCCACATCGGTCGCGCCGGTCAGCAGCACATCCACATCGCGTTCCGCTTCAAATGAAATATTCTCAATCTCACCGGCCAGCTTGGCGCGGTAAAAGTCCATGCAGAATACAAGAAACACCGGAGCCCCGGCTACATGCTTCTGGTTTCCGCTGAGAACGGACAGCTGCCGTTTGCGCTCCTCGTCCCGTACGGAAATAACCGTCACATGCTGCCCGTTGATCCATGAGGGAGCCGCCTGCGCGGCCCCGATGATCTTCTCCAATACTTCCTGCTCCACATCCCGCTGCGAATACTCCCGGTAGGAGCGGTGATTGGCCAACGTTGAAAGCACTTCGTTCAAATGAATATCCTCCTTATGGTTACTTGCTAAGCCATATTATAACGGATATCCGCGTAAAATAGCCCCATAAAATAGAGTGTTTCCCTGAAACATGCCCGCCAGGCCGAGGCCACGACCCGGCCCTGTCTGCGGCTTGGCGAACCGAATGTTACGTTTTTCTTCTTCAATTTGTTTTTTGTTGCGTGAGTGAAACTTTTGTGAGGATAACTCCCTTGCCTAAAGTCTTAAGCGCCGCAGCGGACCCGCCGTTAAATGAAGAAGATTCCACTTTATACTCAAGCTTGGTGAGCAACTTGCCCTGGCGGTCTATATAACCGAATCTGCTGTCTGCTCCGGATTTTGATTCAACTCCTACCAAAGCGACTCCTTCTTCAAAGTCAAATGCTCTATTATATTGCTGATAAGCAATAATCTGAGTTCCGTTCTTATTGATATAACCGAGTTTTCCTTTTGAATTGTACACGTAAGCCAAGCCCTCGCTAAAATTACCGGCGCCGTAATATTTAAAAGGAATAACCGTCTTTCCATTTTTATTAATATAGCCCCATTTTCCCTTGGCATTTTCAACAGCCGCTAACCCTCCGGAAAAATCGCCTCCTGCTTTAAATTGGAAGGGGATGATCGTTTTACCCGCTGCATCAATGAACCCGTATTTTCCTTTGCCGTTTTGAACAAGGGACACTCCTTCGCTGAATCTGCGCGCATACGTGTATTGGTACGGAATGACCAATTCCCCGGAGGTATTGATAAACCCAAGCTTGCCGCCTTTCAGCGCATAAGCCGCCGCTAAGCCACCGCTGAATGCATAATCCGAATCGTACGTTTGGTTAAAGGTATGAACTATTTTCCCAGAGCGGTCAATAATCGCCTGTTCCGTTGAATCCGGAATGAACACATGAGCAACTTCCTCCGAGAACCTTTCTCCATCCGCATACTTGCAGGGAATTGCCAGCGCGCCTTTGGTGTTGATATATCCCACAAGCTTGGTTTTCGTGTTCATTACCATCGCCCGCTGTTCGGAAAAATCGCTTAACGGTTTGATCCATGCGGGAAGGGTAAAGGCTTCTTGTCCTTTCGCATTGTAGTAGACAAGAGTTCCATCCGATTGTTTGGAGAATAGTAAGCCGTCATGGAACTGCCCGTCGCTTGCAGGCCGGACAGGACTGTAATTTATCGGCGTTTGTGATAACTTGATCTGTGCTGCGGATGACGCTGCGAAGCAGATTCCCGACAAAAGGATTGTTATACATCCAATCAGTAACGCTAATCCAATTTTCTTCATTATTTTTACACGCTCCTTTTCGTCTTTAGGGCACAAAATATATCCTATTATGAAAAATAAATCCATGAATTTAGACATTCAAATGATGAATAAGTTTCGCGCCAACAAGAAACGAATGCCGACTTTAAAAAGACGACGCAGCCAGTTCCCCTGCGGCACTCAGCAAAAACAGTCCGCCGTGGCCGCAGCGCCGCCGTAGATTAAAAAACAAAGCAGCGATTCTCCAATGACCCGAGAATTGCTGCTTTGCTGCCTTTTTACGGCTTTAAAAATGAGAAGGGCTATTTCATTCGTAGAAGAATCTACTTATGAAACAGCCCTACCGGAACTTCCGCTCGTCACTGTCCTCTTTGCTTCAGTGGACTTCCTCGTTTTGGTACAGGGCGGAAATCTCCTGGAATTTACGCTGGCAGCCAAGAAATATCCGAACGATATCCGGATCGAAATGCTTTCCCGCGTTCCCCTCGATTATCTCAACCGCCTGTTCATGGGACATGGCTTCCTTGTACACCCTTTTGCTTGTAAGCGCGTCATACACGTCGGCGACAGCCATCAGCCTTGCCGAGAGCGGAATCCGCTCCCCCGCGAGTCCTTCCGGATAGCCCGTACCGTCCCATTTTTCATGATGGGAATAGACGATTTCCTTCGCGTACCGGAAAAATGTCTCTTTCTTGTTCATCAGCTGCTCTGCCCGCAAAATCGCTTCTTTACCCAAAGTTGTGTGGGTCTTCATGATTTCGAACTCTTCCCGGGTCAGGCTCCCTGGCTTAAGCAGAATATGATCCGGTATGCCCACCTTCCCGATGTCATGAAGCGGAGCCGAGGTGACGATCAGGTCAACCGTCTCCCGGTTTAAGATCCCGCTGTATTGGGGAGTCCGGGCGAGGTGAGTGGCCAGTTCTTCTATATACAGCTTCGTTCGCTGGATATGGTTTCCGGTGTCAACATCCCTAATCTCAGCAAGGGCAGCCATCGACATGATGGTCACCTCCTGCACGAGAGAAATTTCCTTGATCCGCCTAGATATCTCCTTTTCAAGAAAATGGTTCTTGTCTTTGAGGAAATCATTGGACTGCTTGAGAGTCAAATGCGTCTTCACCCGCGACAGCAGAACTGGAGCGCTGATCGGTTTCGTAATATAGTCTACCGCCCCCAGCTCGAAGCCTTTGTTCTCATCCTCCGCTTCTTCTTTGGCGGTTAGAAAGATGACCGGAATATCCTCCAGTTCCTTATCCATTTTCAATTGCCGGCATGTTTCATAACCGTCCATAACCGGCATCATGATATCCAGCAGAATTAAATCTGGCGGTGCGGACTTGGCTACCGCGAGCGCTTTTTCGCCGTTCGTGGCGATTTTTACTCTATACCATTCTTTCAGGAGGCCGCTAAGTAAAGCAATGTTATCAGGTGTATCATCCACTACTAATACAACGGGTCTCAGGTCAAGCATTTTCATCACCCTCAATATACTGATTGCTGCTCCTTGCCACCCTTTCAATCCGGTCAATCGCGTCTTCAAAATCGAATATCCCGATCGATCGTTCCATCTCGCGCCAGTCTTCCGGCTCCATCCATGCCTTTAATTGATTCTTCACCGCATTGAAATAGTCTACCGCCTCGCTGTCGCTATCCTTCAGCAGACCCAGCAACCGGCCTATCTCCTGCTTTACCGGCCGGCGAGGAGGCGTATTTCCTTCTGCTTCGGCCATGGAACTGGGAATTCCCCCTAATACGGAACGGATTTCTTCGGATATGCCAAGGACGGCAGTCTCAAGTCTCTCAATAAGCGGCATCATCTCCTTCCCGACAGGCCCTGCGGACAGCAATGCGCTGATTTCGCCCGATAAGGTCTCTACCTCCACAGCGCCGATATTGCCGGATACCCCTTTTAAGTTATGAACAAGCCTATGCGCTTCACCGAAATCCCGCCCGTCTACGGCCTCTTTGATCTGCCTTACGGTATTGCCGTGATTGTCCGCATATTTCCGCAGCAGACTAATATATAAAACCTCGTTGTTTCCGGTACGCTTGTGACTGTTAACCGTATCGATTCCACCAATCTGCGGTAAGGACGGCGCCGCGATATTTTCCTCTTGCCCGGCCCCTCCGCCGACCGCCTGTGAAAGCTTGCTTCTCACATCGTTTGGAGTCCATTTGTCGATGATGCTGAACAGAATATCGGGGTCGATCGGCTTGGATACATGATCGTTCATGCCGGCCGCCAGACATTTCTCTCTTTCTTCCGGCATCGTGCGGGCCGTCATGGCGATGATCGGCAGCTCCGAACCCTTCTCCCGAATTCTTCGCGCGGCTTCGAAACCGTCCATTACCGGCATTTGCATATCCATCAGCACCAGTTGGAAATATGGTTCCGGCCGTTCCCTGATCATCCGGACAGCCTCCGCTCCGTTTGAAGCGATCTCCGTCTCAACTCCCTGGCTTTTCAGCAGCTCAACGGCGATTTGCTGATTGATCTCATTATCCTCGGCCAGCAGAACCCTTAGACCCGCAAGCTTATAATCCTTCTCATTCACACTTGAGGGCACAGGCAGTTCCCCGCTGTGCGGCGCGAACAAGTTGATAATGGTGTCGTAAAGCAGGGACTGATTAACGGGCTTGACCAGCACATCGTCCAAATCCGCGGCATCGGCCTGTTTTAAATAAACGTCCTTCCCAAAAGCCGTAACGAGAATAACCGCAGGAATGGATTTAAGGGTGGCGTGTTTTTTTATCCTTCTAGCGGTATCAAGCCCATATTCGCCTTCAATCTCCCAATCCAAAAATACGAGATCAAAAGGTTCATTCTCATCCGCTGCTTCAAGAGCAAGAATCGCTTCTTCTCCGGACGATACGGCGGACGCGTTGCAATTGAAATCCTGCAGATTTTTAACCAGAAGCTCCCTTGCGGCCTGATTATCGTCAACGACAAGCATCCGAAGCGATCTCATCTCCTTGGGCATCTCTCGGGCTGAGGAACGGTTTGCCTTGCTGACACCGAACCATGCTGTAAACGCAAAGGTGCTCCCCTCGCCCGCCTTGCTCTCCGCCCACAGGTTTCCTCCCATCATCTCGACCAGCTTGCGGCTGATAGCCAGTCCGAGACCGGTCCCACCGAATTTGCGTGTGGTGGAACTGTCCGCCTGCGTGAACGCCTGAAAGAGTCTTGCTTCCGCTTCTTTACTAAGGCCGATCCCTGTATCCCGCACGCTGAATTTCAGCTTAACCCGGTGGTGTACACGGTGGACCTGCTCGACCCGGACAACAACTTCGCCCTTCTCTGTAAATTTCACCGCATTGCTTACCAGATTGGTCAGAACCTGCTGAAGGCGAAGCGGATCGCCGGTCAGATGCACCGGGACATCGGCCGGTGTGTAATACATCAGCTCCAGGCCTTTGTCAGATGCGGACTGGCTCGACATGGCAACGGCGTCCGTCATAACTTCCGGGAGTCCAAATTCCGCAACCTCCAGTTCAAGCTTTCCGGATTCCACCTTGGAGAAATCAAGAATCTCGTTAACAATGCCAAGCAAAGAGGTTCCGGCATTATGTATTTTGGACAGATAGTCTCTCTGCTTCGGACTGAGTTCGGTCTTGAGCGCCAGATGGGCCAGTCCGATAATGGCATTCATCGGGGTGCGAATTTCATGGCTCATATTGGCAAGAAACTCGGATTTGGCGGCTGTCGCCTCTTCAGCCATGTACAGAGCTTGAGTAAGCTCGCTTTCCTTTTGCTTGAGTTCGGTAATGTCCTCGGAAACGCTCAGAAGAAAGAGGGCATTGCCATCGGCATCCATAATGGGCAGCTTGGAGGTCTGGACATAGCGGAGCGTGCCCCGCTCGCTGTCACCCGGTAAAATTTCAATCTCGCTTACGGTATGTCCGCTTTCCAAGGCTTTTCGGTCCGAAGCGCTCTGCTTCCTGGCTACCTCCGGGGGGAACAGGTCGGCATTGCTCAAACCATTTATTTCCTCGGGGGAACGTTCAAGGAAATCGGCACAGGCCTGATTCGCTTTATAGATCTTCAAGTCTTCCGCATCTTTAACATAGACCATCACAGGGATATGATTAATGATAACATCCAGAAAATTACGGCTCTCCAGCAGCTCCTTTTCCTTAATCTTCAGATCGGTGATATCCATCATGATGCCTAAATACCCGCCCTCGGTGCCATCTGACAAATGATAGGCCGACAAGGAATAAAGAATATCATGCTCTTTGCCGTCGGCAAGATGCCTTTTAAGCTGCCTTTGAGCGGGTTTGCCGTTTCGGGTCACTTCTTTCCTCATATCGTCCATCTCTTCATAGCTTGTCCGGGGCAAATGCGCTAAATCTTTTGTATGCAGACCGGTCAGTTCCAGCCGCTTCACGTTGAACGCCTGCTCGTAGGCGGCATTGCAGCCAAGGAAATAACCCTCAACATCCAGATAAAATAACGGATGGGGCAATGTGTCGATAAGTTGGGACGTGAAGTGTAGCTGGTCCAAAAGCTCTTTTTTTATACGCTTATACTCGGAGACATTCTCTTTGATGCCTACATAGTGAGTGATCTTCTGGTTGTCATCCTTGATTGAAGAGATGACGACGGCTTCCGAGTACTTCTCGCCGTTCTTTTTCTTGTTGATAAATTCCCCCTGCCAATTGTCGCCCTTGCTGATTGTCCTCCACATCTCCCAATAGGTTTCCGGCGCCGTTTCCTCCGACTTAAGAATACTTGGCGTTTGACCGACCGCCTCTTCCATGCTGTAGCCGGTTATCTCCGTAAAATAAGGATTGATGTATTCAATCCGGCTGTGCGTATCGGTTATGATGATGGAGAGCGGCGATTGCTCGATGACATTCAGATACAGGCGCAATTTCTCATTGTACTTCTGTTCGGTCTCCAGCATCTTTTTGGCGTCTCTGACCTGTTTTACATACAGGCGCACAATAAAATAAGCCATTATGATAAGCACTACGTAAACAATACTATGTATGGAAGCCACGCACGGTATACCTCCCTTCAGAGCCATCTTGATGTAGGCAGACTCTCTCTAATCTTTCTTCGACATAATCCAACAAAAAAATTAGACCAACCGCCAAATGGATGCGCTTACACAAAATATAAATACCTGCCGAAAAAAGCAAATGGCCGCCCAGTGCCTTCATCAGGCAGCCTGGCGGCCAAATCATATAAACCCAATATTATTTTACCGTCGCGTTATACTGCTTCAGCTTGTCGGTGATCTGCGCCGCAGCATCCTCAAGCGCCTTCTTCGGCTCCTTCTGCCCGTTCAGCGCCTCCTCGATTGCGCCTTCTACGATCTGGCGCGCTTCCGGGAAAATCCCCATTACCGCTCCTGATGTGGCATTCGAGGCGCTTGAAGCATGAAGCTGATCAACGGCTGTCTGGAACTGCGGGAATTTGACCATGTTGTCTTTCAAGACCTGTTGATCGTATGCGGCCTTCGTAATCGGGAAGTAGCCGGTGCTTACGCTCCATTCCGCCTGAACTTCCGGGGAAGCCACGTACTTGATTAATTCCCAAGCTGCTTTCTGCTCCTCCTCCGGCTTGTTGTTCATAATGTACAGACTGGCTCCGCCGACAACAACGCCGCCTTCTTTGACGCTTTCCGGTCTCGGCAGAAAGCCGGTTCCCACCTCGAACTTGCCTCCTACCGCATCCACGATCTTCCGCAGGGAAGCGGTCGAATCCAAGGTCATCGCTACCTGTCCGGCGGCAAATGCGCTGTCCGTATCGTCCGTATCGCGTCCAAGATTGGCAACGGCTTTTTCATCCACCATCTTTTTCCACCATTCCAGTGTCTTCACACCGGCGTCCGAAGCAAGCAGCGATTCCGTCGCCGCCTGATCGCGGCCATTGCCACCGTTCACATACTCGGCATTCTGATTGGCGAACAGCTGCTCCATGAACCATCCGTAAATCGCGATCGCGGCCCCCGGCTTGCCGTTCTTGCTGAGCGCTTTGGCTGCCGCCTCATATTCCTCAAAGGTCTTGGGCGGATTCTCGGGATCGAGTCCGGCCGCTTTGAAGGCGTCCTTGTTGTAGTACAGGATTGGATTGGACGTATTGAACGGCATCGCATTCAGCTGTCCGCCAATCGTATAGTAACGGATAATGTTCGGTTCCAGGGAAGACAAGTCAAATTTATCCTCGTCGATAAACTTTTGTACAGGAGTAATCATCTTGGAGTCGATCATAAATTTGCTGCCAATCTCATACACCTGAATCAAATCCGGGCCGCTGTTCGACCCGAGAGACGCCTTCAGCTTGTTCAGGCTCTCGTCGTACTTGCCCTGGTAAACCGCTTCAACCTGAATGCCTTGATGGCTTGCGTTAAAGTCAGTTACAATCTTGTTGATTGCTTTCTCGCCGGTGCCGGACATGGAGTGCCACCAGGTGATTTTTACCGGTGCCGCTGCGGCGTTAGCCGAACCTTTATCACTGCTGGTCTCGTTGTTAGACGATGTATTGGTTGCTTCAGTATTCGCGCTTGTGTTCCCTCCGCAGCCTGCCAAAACCACCATAAACATGGCGAGCACTAGAATCATGCCCCGTCTGAAACGCAGTCTTCTAAAGCCAAACCTTTTCATTGTCTTAACCTCTCCTTTTTTGAAGTTATCCCTCTTTGTGAATCTATGGATCATCTGCATCAAGCAGCTGATTTCTTGCATTGGCCCGTATCTTCTAGCCCTTCAGCGCTCCCGCCGACATGCCCCGCACCAGCTGCTTCAGCCCGAATACAAGCAGCAGCAGTGAAGGCAAAATAACGAGCGTAATTCCGGCAAACACCAGATTCCACGAGGTCGATTCTTGAAATTCCAGCATGGAAATGCCGATCTGCACCGTCCGCATCATTTCACTGTTCGTAATCAGCAGCGGCCACAAATAGGAGTTATACGTATTTAAAAAGGAATAGACGGCCAAAGTGCCGATCGCAGGCCGGGACAACGGCAGCACATGCAGCAGAAAATAGCGGATATGCCCGCAGCCGTCCATCCTCGCCGCTTCGAACAGCTCCTTCGGCAGCTGGAGGAAGAACTGGCGCAGCAGGAAGGTGCCGAACGCCGTCGCCAGAAAGGGAACCGTCAGGCCCTGATAGGTATCGAGCCAGTTCAGGCTGCGGACCGTCAAATAATTCGGGATCATCGTGACTTCCCAGGGCACCATCATCGAAGCCACAAACAAGCTGAAAATAAAGCCCTTGCCCTTGAAGTCCATTTTGGCAAATGCGTAGGCCGCAAGGCTTGCCGTAATGAGTTGGCCGATCATAACAATGCCAGATACAAGAAACGTATTTCCGATGAAGGCCGCGATCGGCACGATTCCGAACACGTCGATGAAATTTGCCGGATTGAACGAATGCGGAACAATGGACGGCGGAAAGGCGCTCGCTTCCTCCGGCTTCATCACGGACAAAAAGAAGCTGTACACGACCGGATACAGCGCAAATATGGCAGCCGCGATAAGGATGAGATAGACGGCGGCTTGTCTAGCAACATGCTTTTTCATTGATAATGCACCTTCTTTTCCACCCATTTGAACTGAACAAGGGTAAGGAGCATGATGACCACGAACAGCAACAACGCCTGCGCGCTGCCGGTTCCGAATCGGAAATTCACAAAGGCCTCCCGGTAAATGGAGTAGACGAACACATTGGTGCTGTCCATCGGACCGCCCTGGGTCAAAATATTAATCTGTCCGAACGATTGAAAGGCGCCGATGATCGATACGACCATAACGAAGAACAGCGTCGGAGACAGAAGCGGAATCGTAATTTGGCGGAACATCGCCACCGGGCCCGCACCATCGATCTTGGCGCTCTCGTACATGTCATCGGGAATACCCTGCATTCCGCTGGAAATGACAATGTAATTAAAACCAAGATTCATCCAGACGGTCATGAGCGAGATGGAGAAGAGCGCCCACTTCGGACTGGTCAGCCAAGGAACCGGTGCAAGACCGGCCATTTCCAGTCCGTAATTCAGCATGCCAAGCGACGGATGAAACAGAAACTTCCAAATGACCGCCGCGGAGCCGACGGAAAGCACCATCGGAAGCGAAAATGCAAATTGAAACAGCCGCTTCCCCCTTAGAAGATTATGAGTAAGCGCCGCAAGCACAAGAGCGAGCAGCATCCCTGCCGGAACCGTGAGGAGCGCGAACAGCGCGGTAACGCGAATGCCATCCAAGAACAGGCCGGAGGAAAACAATGCCGTGAAATTCTGGAGTCCGACAAATGAGGCCACTCTTCCAGCCGGGTCCGTGCTGTACAGACTAAGGTACACCGACCGCAGCAGCGGATAGAACATAAACACCCCGAACAGCAGCAGCGAAGGCGCGAGAAAAGCATACGCAAGCATATTTTCCCGTACTTTCAGCCTCTTTAACGAAACTGTACGCAGCCTTCTTCCCGCTGAAGTTCTGCTTGTTCCGGCAGGAAGGCTCCAACGATTATCAAGCTCGCTCATGGCGAATGCCTCCTTTTTGTTGAAATCTGCTCTTGTACAATCCTCTGCAAGTGTAAGACTTGAATGTAAAACGAAAACGCCGGGAAATTCTGGCTGAGGTAAAACTTTAGTAAAACTGTTAACTGAATGAAAAACACAAAAAAGCTGTCCCGTAAATTTGCATACTCAGGGACAGCTCCGGTTATAGGGTGCGCGGCCAGCGGGCCCGGTCTTCAAATGAAACGGAATTCCTCCATCTTAATTTTGTCGAAAAGAACCAATGCCAAGCCTGAAAGGGAGTTCCTCCCTATAAATCTGGTTTTTTTGCCGAAAACAAAGAAATCGCAGAGTATAAGCCGGAGCTTTTCCCGTTTATACTACTGCGACACTCTTTTTTCTTAAAATAAAAGGGAGCTTTTCCTGCTCATGCTTACTCCTACCTGCAGATTATAGTAAAGCCCGTCCATAGCCTGCGGCTCTCATTCTCCCGGGAAATTCACCTAATCCTGCATCATGCTCTCAAACAGCCTTTCGGTATCCTCCCGCTTGCACAGCTCCCGCTCGGGATTCATGACGGCGGCCGCTCCGGCGGCGATGCCGAAGCGGACGGATTCCGCCAGCGGCCCCCCCTGCTCCAACCGGTAGACAACTCCGGCCACCAGACTGTCGCCCGCGCCCACAACGCTGACAACGGGTACCTGGGGAGCAGAGATATGCTCGGCTCCTTCCTTAGAGATCATGAAGGCTCCCTTCGCTCCCAGCGAAACGATAACCGCTTCGGTCCGGCCTTCCGCGATGAGCTTCTCCGCCGCAGCCTTCACATCATCGTCGCCCGAAAGCGTCATTCCGGTTAACTCTTCCAGCTCGCGCGCATTGGCGTAACCAGCACCGTTTTTATCGGCCGAAGTATTCGCCACAATCTTCGCAATACCGAAGCGTTGATTATGGCTGTTGTGCTCCCGATAATGCTGATGCTGCTGTTTACCTACGTCTTTGGCGGTGCCATCGACCCGGGCGGCCATTATGTCAATTATGTCGTGCCAGGCATCATACTCCTCTGTGCCGGCTTCGGATCGGCCAACACCGCCGTTGATGTTGCGGGAGATATGACAAACGGGATTATCGACCGGTTCCAGGCGATGCCGATCCAGAGTCTTGGCGTCATCACCGGACATGTGGCGGCAAGCCTCGTACACAATCTGATTGCTACCGGCATAGTGATTGGGGTAGCGCTGCTTGTCGGATTCCGCCCATCGGCAACAGTTCTGGACTGGATTGCGGCGGCAGGCCTGATCGCCTTGTTCATCCTTGCCTTCACCTGGCTCTACGCGGCTATCGGCCTGGTTGCCGGAACAGTTTACTATATAAACAGTACATCACAAAAAAGTGCGTCTATTAAACGGCCCGTCATTACCCGGCTGCTCCTATTATCCAAAAAATCAGTCTTCCCTACAGTCGCTTCAGCTCTGTCTGCGCCTCCACAGCCGGTAACCTTTCCTCACTATTTCCAGGACAGGACGGGGCACCGGGAACAGCCAAAGAGAAGCTATAGGCCTGTACAGGCGGGTATAAGCTTTCTTAAAATCGTCCCACATCGTGCAGTCTTCCTGCTTCAGAAAATCCGAGACGTCTACAATCAGGCCACGTCCATCCTGGGTCATTACATTTTTGGCGTGAACATCGTGGGGATGAAGCCCCCGTGAAATCGCATATTTCAAGGCCTCATCAATATCGCGGATGGCCTGATCGGTGATGGGAATGCCCCGCTTCATGCAGTCGTAGAACGTAACTCCCCGAAGCCGCTTCAGCACCAGAAAATCAGGGCCGACATGATACAGCTCCGCATAGGCGGGATGAGTGCCAAGACGCCGGTAAACCTCCACTTCTTCCGCGAGGCCGGGTCTTCCGGGCGCATAAATCTTCACCGCATATTTATCGTATTCGGGATGATAGAGCACCGCCGCATAATTCCCCGATCCCAGCAGCATCCATGGCTTGGGGACATTCCGAACCTCGATCGGGTCCTCCGAATGAACGCTCTCCAAGACCAATTGCTTCAGCAACTCCTCCGTAATCATTTTCAGCAGCTTCTCCATACTTCCTCCCTGCAGCTTCTAAGGCAGCTTTCATTCCGGTAATAATTTCTAACCCGTTTAGTATTTATGACTTCAGTTTAAGGCATTTCGTGAAAAAACACATCCTAAATGCGGCTAAATAATGCCGTAGCAGAGTTGCAAAAAGAAAATTGGGGCTGTTCCATGCTTGGGACACCCCTTGTCTTGGAGTAGTATCAACTTGAGCACTCGGTATGGACGCTGCGCGAACGGATCGTTGTTCCAATCGCTGTTGTGTCCGGATTTTTTGAATCTCTCTTTGCAGTTAAAATCCGGACACAAAGGCGACTGCTGCCGCTTTTCCACAATCGCTCCGTCCTCTCCGCTGCTCGTAACGAAATCTTCTACGATATCAAACACAAAAGAAGCCTTTCCTTGGTAAATGGAAGTGACGAGCAACCATTACAAGGAGGGCTTCTTTTGAACCGGGAAACGAGTAAGTCCTGGAAAACTGATCCAGGGAAGCTGGAAAACTGGACATATGACGAAGAGAACGACCAGTGGATTTGCTGAAATAGGCGAAAGCTGGGTTTTGTGCGGGAAGGCCGGACTCTTTCCGCCCGGCGAATGGCGGAAGTGGAAAGTGTATTTGGGCAATTGAAGAACAACCGGGGATTCCGGCGGTTCCTGCTTCGAGGGCTTGGGAAAGTAAGCCTAGAGGTCGGGTGGCTTTCGCTCGCCCACAATCTGCTGAAGAAACATGCGGTGGACCAAAATGCCAAACCAGCCGGCCAAGGATGAACCCCTTAACCGGCCGGTTTGGTGTTTTTTCAACATTCGGTTGTCCCCCAAGCTTTAAAATCCTGCTTTTGGGACAGCCTCATGTTTTTATTATACTGTCGGTTGAAGAATTGTAGTAACAATCCCCACTGAAAGCAGCGGAGAGGACGGAACGATTGTGGAAAAGCGGCAGCGGTCGCCTTGGTCTCCGGATTTTTACCACAAAGGAAAATAAATAAAATCTGGAGAGCACAGCGATTGGAACAACGGTCCGTTCGCGGAGCGTCCACCTGAGTACCCACTTGTATCTTACTCCAAAGCAAAGGGTGTCCCATGGCCAATTTCCATGGCTTATGGGACACCTCCATTATGAACGGTTCCACATGGAACCCGGCGGCTAGTATACCCGCGTTATGCCAATACGCCAAGCCAATATCCGATAATGCCTACCGCAAATAAAGCAAAGATAAGTGCAATGGCGTTCACTTTCTTTTTCAGCAGCTTCATGCACAGGAAAGTCAGAAGAAGAGGAAGCAGTCCCGGCATCAGCTGGTCCAGAATCATTTGAACCGTAGTGATGACTTCTTTGCCGTCAGCGCCCGTATATTTGGAAACAACCAGCGGCACGTTGAGACTGGTCCACTTGGAAACCAGCGCCCCCATGACAAAGAGTCCGAGTATGGAAGCCGATTCGGTAAGCTTGCGCAGCCGGTTGCCCGACATGTCGGACACAATCTCCGTTCCTTTTTCATAGCCGTACTTCAAGCCGTACCACTTGGTCGCCAGCCGGCACACGTTAAAGAGAATGAAGAACAGCAGCGGTCCGACGATACTGCCGGTCAAAGCAATGGATGCACCGAGCGCCGCCAGAACCGGCCGCAGGGTTCCCCAGTAAATCGGGTCGCCCACACCGGCAAGCGGGCCCATCAAGCCGACTTTCACCCCGCTGATCGTAGCGTCGTCAATCGGCTGGCCGTTGGCCTTCTGCTCTTCCATCGCGGCCGTTACCCCCATAATCGGGGCCGAGATGAACGGCTGCGTATTGAAGAACTCCAGATGTCTCTTCAAGGCTTCTTTTTGATCTTCTTTCTTGCTGTACAGCCGTTTGATTGCCGGAATCAGTGAAACGCAGAAGCCAATGGACTGCATCCGTTCAAAGTTGAACGATCCAAGCAGAAACCAAGAGCGAACAAACATGCTGTTTAAATCTTTTTTCGTTAATTTCTTCTCTTCCATTGTATAATCCCCTCTTTCCTCAGAAGCTTGCTAGAGCTCATCAATTTCTTCTACCGCCGCGCTCTGGGCGCTATATTTCGGATTCAATTGGATGTACAGAATGGCCAGAACCGCGCCGACGATACCGAAGCCAACCAGGTTAATGCCCGTAAAGGCGGCGACGACGAAGCCAAGGAAGAAGAACGGCATCAGGTATTTGGCGGACATCATATTAATAACCATGGCGTAACCGACGACGACGATGAATCCGCCCGCAATCTGCAGGCCTCTCGTCACAACTTCCGGGATTGAATTCAGCAGGCTCGTCACCAGCCCCGTTTCAGCTGCAACCGCTACCAGAACTGCAGGCAATGCGACGCGCAGACCCTGAAGCAGCAGCGCTATAAAGTGACACAGCTCAATTCCCTTGAAATTCGAGGACTCCGCATACTTATCCGCCAAATGCTGAAAGAATACGGTGATCGTCCGGACAAAAATTGTAAGTACCTGACCGGCGGCGGCAATCGGGATGGCAACGGCAATCCCCGCGCCTATCGATTGATGCCCTACGATAACAAGGATCGTCGATACCACACTTGCGAGCGCGGCGTCGGGAGCCATTGAAGCGCCGACGTTCATCCAGCCCAGAGCCATCAGCTCCAAAGTCCCGCCAAGAATGATCCCTGTCTTAACATCGCCCAGAACCAGGCCGATTAGCGTACATGCAATCAGAGGCCGGTGGGTCTGTCCTTCGTCGAGTACGCTGCCCATGCCGCATATGGCCGCAACCAGCGCTACCATTACGATTTCAAAAGTACTCATGTCATAACCCCTCTCTTATTTCCTTTTGGCTATAAATCCTGAATCTTGGATATCAGATTCACCTTTGGATCGCTGGCGACTTTTCTGATCTCCAATTCGATTCCCTTTTCATGAAGCTTGCGGAAAGCATCGACGTCCTGCTTGTCGACGGATACCGCCCCCGTAATCTGTGTCTTGCCTTCCTTGTAGCACATTCCGCCGACATTCACCGACTTGAACGGCACTCCGCCTTCCACTACACGAAGCACATCTGTCGGATTCGTAAAAAGAAATAAGGTCTTGAAATCCGCATATTTCGGATTGTTATACGCCTCGATCGCTTTGTCGATGGTCACGACATAGGCTTTTATTCCTGGAGGAGACACTTGAAGGAGCAGTGTCTTCCGCAATGTATCCGCTGCCACTTCATCGCTGACCGCGATAATCTTGTTGCATTTTGTTTCCTTTACCCATACGGTCGCCACCTGGCCGTGAATCAAACGGTCATCGATACGAACAAATGAAATTTCCATTTACAATTCCTCCTCTGTTTGGCTGTTTTTTATGCTGCGGAACGATTTCATTGAATCCTGCCCGGCGCGGATCGCCAGATCGGCCAAATCTCCTAATTGTTCCGTCGATCTGTTCACCATAACGTCAACGATCATGGGCAGATTAACTCCGGACACAATGTCCATGTTCTCATAGTTTGCGGCAATCCGGCTGGCTGCGTTGTAGGGGCTGCCCCCGAACAGATCAACAAGAAAAATAAGACCGTCGCTCCAATCAATCGTATCCAGCGCCGCTTTGAACTTATCAACGAGCCCGTTAACGCTTTCACCAGGTTCAAACGTCACACCGGCCACATTCTCCAGCTCACCGAAGACCATAGATGTCGACCTCAGCAGTTCCTCGGAAAATTTTCCGTGAGTGCCTACAATAACTCCTATCATTTGTCTCACCCCCTAAGTTCCTTACGCCTATATTAGATATGCAAGACCCGTGCCAAACTTCTGTATGAAGAGAAAATCTTTAGGCAAAACATAAAAATCCCCGGCATCGCCAGGGATTTTAGTCTGGAAAAAAACGTAAATTCATTTAGGACATGCGTTCTTCATACACAAATGTAAACGCTTCATACACTTCGTCATTATAGACGGGCTGTTTTATATACATCGCTCAGCATTTCGCAAATATAATATTTTTCATCGTCCGTTAGAGACAGGTTAATACCGGAAGAAAATATCGCACAGGCCTGATTCACCGCATTCATAATATGAGGATCGAGCAGCTCCGCCTCGCCCCGGTACACCAGCCCGTCGCGAATGACCATCCGCTCCAGCGCGTGAGCCGTATGGATCGCAATCTGGACCTTCATCGCATATTCGAAATCCGTATTCAGCCCGCGTTCAAGCTCCTGAACAAAGCTCATCAGGGAGCCCAGTATTTTGTGGGGATTCAGATAGGTCAGGAATTCCTTCAGGCTGTCTTCGCACAGATCCTTGATAACCACACTCTGGCTCTCCTGTACTACGGGCAGCTCATGGTTCAGCAGCAGCTCTCTCAGCAGCTCCTCACCGCTTGCGTCGATCAATTGCTCAAGGGGAATGAATGGTACATTGCGGTCGCCCGGCCGCTTGACTCCAATCACGGCCAGAACACTCTGCTTGGCCTGCTGCTCTTTGACCACTTTATCCAATTCCCTGATCTTTGCAGGGATAACCGTTATTTTTCTCTGCGTAAGGTCGTAAACGATCTTCTCGACAAATTCCTTAACCTTGACCGCGGCGCCTTTGCCGGATGAACAGACCGTAATGATGACCTTATTGTCCAAAATCGCGCCTTCCGCTGCTTCCAGATTGTTGTAGCCTCTGAAATCTTTAAGCGAACGGTAAATCTCCTCAAGCTCCATATCAAGCAGATTAGCCTTCCGGACGGCCTCAAGTGCAAGCGGCGTGGACACCATATCAATGGTCTTCACCTTGATCCCGAGCCGTTCCACAATCGTCCTTTCGAAATTGAGCAGGGAGCCCATGTCCACCAGCAGCAACACGCCTCTGCCGTTGTCAATACTCTTTACCTTGTCGACAATAATCTCCAGAATCTCTCTTGGGCTGACATCGAGCGGCATGTCCACCGCGCAAATGTTGGAGCTTCCGAGCAGGCTGTCGACAACGCCGGCAATACTGGTTGCCGTACTGTTGCCGTGCGCTGCTATGATAATTCCCACATTGCCCTTCCGCTCTTCCTCCACCGATTTGAGCAGAATCGCTACATACGTAATTTCAGCCTCCGGCACGCTTATCCCGAAGCCGGATTCAATCATGTCCTTGATGGTCAGCGCCATTTTGTATTCTTCATCATCCTGGTCAATGGGATCATAGACGGGCTTGCCTCCGTACTTCTTCTCCCGGATCCGCTTGAGGAAAGCGCTCAGATGCAGACTGAAGGCATAGACGAACCGGTCGCTGTACCTGCGGTTCAGCTCCTGCTCAACCAGCATTTTGACCTGATCGGCAAATTCGAGAATTTCCTTGTCGACAATTTTGAGAATCCGTTCCCTGCTGCCTTTCTGATTATAAAAACGGTTATAAAAGCTTTTAATATGGATGTTAACGTCTGTAGTGATAAATTTATTAATGTAGCTGTCGTCAAGGCCCTCATCCTTCAGCAGGCTAATTTTGTCTTCAATCAGCTTGTAGAGGTTGAACGGCGGCTCAAGCACATCTTCTTCCGTGGCATGGCTGCCTTCGGGAGTAATGTATAGCTGGGAGGAGATGGACCCCAGTTCTTCGCTTTCCCTGCGGCTTTTGCCAATGTTAAACAGCCCCTCCCTGATGTTGCCCGGCAGCACCTTGAAATCCAATCCGATTTCGTCCTTATTCTCGCGAATGCTGTCCAGAAAGCCCTTGGCGCAGACGAGCTGGATATTCGACTTGAGCTGCCCGATGTTGCCATAGGTGACGCTGCCGATCAGCGCTTTGGCGACTTCCTGATCAACCCGGATCGGCTTGTTGACGCGAAGGGCCTCACTCTCCAGCAGATGCTTCAGGATTTGCAGCTGTTCCAAGGGCATCCGTTCCTGAAAAGGAGGGATGTTGATGGTAATCGGGATACGTCTGATAAAGGTCTTCAGCATGGACGATCCCGGATCTTCCGTCGTTGCCGCGACAAGCAGCACATTCGCGCTCCGTTTGCGCTCCGATTCGCCCAATTTATTGTACGTATGGGTATCCATAAAATAGAAAATCATTTCCTGGCCTTCCGGCGGCAGACGGTGAATCTCATCCAGGAACAGGATTCCGCCGTCGGCTTTTTCCACAAGCCCCTGCTTCTCCTGATCCGCTCCGGTAAAAGCTCCTTTTACATGACCGAAAATATGGGACAGCAGCAGCTGGGGATTATTATAATAGTCGGCGCAGTTGAACACGATAAAAGGCGCCTGCTCGGTAAACCGCTTCATGTGCTTGCCGTAGTTGTACATCAATTTGGCAAACATCGTCTTCCCAACGCCCGTCTGGCCAACAATGAGCGTATGCAGTCCCCTTGGCGGGTACAGAATGGCCGCTTTGCCCTGCTCCACCTGATTGCGCATGCTGCCTTTGAAACCGATCAGAGAATAAAAAGGGTCCTCCCGCTCTCCCGTCTGCAGTATTTCCCCAAGGCTGTTCACTTCGATTTGCTTCTCTTTCAGGTGAACGCGAAATATCTCCTCAATGGTCTGTTTATGAAGAAATTTGACCGGTCTTCCCTTAATTTTAATAATCCGGTCTGCGCGGAGGAGCTCATTCAATTCCTTGCTTACATTGTTTCTGAGCATGTCCTGGTTCGCCGCAATTTCCGCAGCCGTAATTCCTTCGCATTGAAGCAAAGCCTCCTCCGGAAATCCCTTCGTTTTTTCGGCAATATACTCCAAAATCTTATCTATTCTTCTCACCTTTGCACCTCCGGACTAAGCATTCCTAACTAAAGCGCTTCCGTTCGTTTCAAGTATATAGGAGCCAAGGACGAATCTCTATTATAAATCTTTTTGGCAGGCCACAAAAATTTTCTGGAAACTGTGATAAATGTACTGTGATCACGGTTCTAAATTCACAAAAATGGAGATATAAAGTTATGGATAGCCGGCATGAGAAGGCTGAGCTTCCTCTCAAACTGCTGCGGTTTCATTCCAGAAGGGGTTGAAAGCACTTACATGATACAATTCGGACTCAAACAAGAGCAAGCGCTAAAACTGGCCATGACACCCGAACTTCGGCAGGCGATTCAAATGCTGCAGTACTCGTCGGCCGAGCTGCTATCCTATCTGCGCGAGCAGGCCAACGACAATCCGGTGATCGATCTGCAAGAAACCGATTTAACCGTAGGTATCGGCGCCGAGCCGTCCGCAACTCGGAAAGATGATGACGGCAGCCGCGCCGGAGATGGATATGCGCATTCCTCAAGTACACAGACTTTCGATCTGCTGGCTGTGATGGCCAATCCGGCCGATACGCTCTATGAGCATTTGAAAAAGCAGCTGGGGCTGATTCGCGGACTCACCGAAAGTGAATACAGAACGGCGTTGTATCTAATCGGCAATCTGGATGAAAAAGGTTACTTGGAACTTGACATGAAATCGGATGTCCGCTTATCGGGAGCTTCTGCGGATGAGGCGGAAAAGATGCTGGCGCTGATTCAGCGCTTCGATCCGGCGGGAATTGCGGCCCGCAGTCTGGAGGAGTGTCTCCTTCTCCAGCTTCGGAGAGACGGTACCGGGGATGGCCCTATCGTCCGGGTCGTGGAGCGGCATCTGGAAGACCTGGCGGCTAACCGGCTGCAAAAGATCGCGGATGCGCTCGGAACGGACATTCTGGAGGTGCAGGAGATAGCCGATTCCATCCGCAGGCTGAATCCGCGTCCAGGTGCGCCGTTTGCCGGCCAGGAGCGACAGACGGTTATTGCCGATATTATCGTGGAAAAAACCGGCGGCGAGTACACGGTATCCGTCAATGAGACCGGCGCGCCGCGCGTCTCGATCAATGCATACTATAACCGGCTGCTGAGAGAACAGCGGAACCGGGACGAAGCCTGTCAGTATATTCACGACCGGATGGCAGCGGCTTCCTGGCTGATCAAAAGCCTGGAGCAGCGCCGCACAACACTGCTGCGCGTGTCGCGGGCCATCGTGGAAATGCAGCGGGATTTCTTCGAGCAGGGCATTCAAGGACTGAAGCCGCTGACTCAGAAAGAGATTGCGGAGCAAACGGGCCTTCATGAATCCACAATCAGCCGGGCCGTCGGCAATAAATACATGCAGACCCCCCGGGGATTATTCGAGCTGAAATACTTTTTCACCTCTTCCCTCGCGTCGGCGGACGGGGACGCCGCATCCTCGGAAAGTGTGAAACTGCGTATTAAGGCATTGATCGACGGAGAGGACAAACGGAAACCGCTGTCCGATCAGGCGATTACAGAGCTGCTGACGCAGGAAGGGCTTGAGGTGTCGCGCCGGACCGTGGCCAAGTACCGGGAGGAAATGCGCATCCTGTCATCCGCCAAGCGAAAGCGTTTTTAGCTCTTCTTTTCAAAATTGCAAAAACCCTGCCAGAGCTGAACTTTATTTTAAATACAGCCCTGGTCAGGGTTCTTTTTGCGTTTCCATCCATTTTTAGCTGCCCGGCGCCGAAAGTTTTCCATATTGTAATATTTAGTTTAAATTTGCGCGGTTTCCAGTCTCCGCCCCGCTTTTTCCGCAGCTGTCTGCCTGATTTTTCCGTCAACATGATATATATCAATTATTTTGTCAGTATTTGTTGTTATAGTAATAGAAAAATTTTTAAGCATGTGGAGGGAATACCAATGTACAATGTTCAAGAAATCGCGCCCGCGATCTACTGGGTGGGTGGCACCGACAAAAGACTGGAACGTTTCGAGAATATGTTCCCGCTGCCTCAAGGAGTTGCCTATAATTCCTATTTAATCATGGACGAAAAGACCGCGCTTATGGACACGGTGGATTCCGCAATCAGCGCACAATTTCTGGAGAATATCGAGCATGTGCTGGGTGGCCGGACGCTGGATTATCTCGTTGTGGGCCATATGGAGCCCGACCATTGCGCCAATATCGAGGAGCTCGTCCGCCGTTATCCGGAATTGAAAATTGTCGGCAATAAGAAGACGTTCCAGTTCATGGAGCAGTTCTATAACTTCAGCAAGCCGGACAATTACCTCATCGTCAAAGAAGGCGAGGAGCTGTCGCTCGGAGAGCATACGCTGCGCTTCATGATGGCTCCGTTTGTCCATTGGCCTGAAGTTATGTTCACCTATGAAGTCTCGAAGAAAATCCTGTTCTCCGCCGACGCCTTTGGCTGCTTCGGTTCGCTTTCGGGGAATATTTTCTCCGACCAGACCGATTTTGACGGAGTGTACCTGGAGGAGTCCCGCCGCTATTACTCCAATATTGTAGGCAAATACGGACCTCAAGTGCAGACGGTGCTGAAAAAAGTAGCCAAGCAGGACATCGAAATGATCTGTCCGCTGCATGGTCCGGTGTGGCGCGAGAACCTGTCGTACATTCTGGACAGATATCAGAAGTGGAGTACCTATCAGCCGGAGAAGACCGGCGTGGTGCTGGTGTATGCGTCCATGTACGGCAATACGGAGAACGTGATGAACCTGATCGCATCCAAGCTTTCGGCCAAGGGGGTTCAGGATATCCGCATGTACGATGTGTCCAAGACCCACCCATCTTATATCATCTCGGACGCCTGGAAATTCAGCCATCTGGTCTTCGGCTCGCCTACCTATAACCTGGGTCTGTATCACGGCATGCAGGCTCTGCTGCATGAAATGGCGTCCCTGAACCTGCAGAACCGCAAAGTTTCCCTTGTGGGCAACTATACTTGGGCCAACGCCGCCGTAAGGGAAATGACCGAAATCCTGGAGAGTATGAAAAAAATCGAGTTCATCGGCGAGCCTTTTGAAATCAACTCCGCCTTAAAGCCGGAGCAGCTGCCGGAACTTGACCTGCTGGTGGAAGCCATCTATGACTCCCTGAATGCCGATACGGAAGAAGCGGTCGCGGCAAGCGCGGGAACAGCCGGAAACTAACAAAAAGCAAGCTGCCAGCTTGTCTATGCTATCATAAAAGAGCTGCCTCTAAAGTCTATGAAAGGACTTAAGGCAGCTTTTTTGTGCATAAATATGAAAGGCTTTTCTATCTTATGGAACTTAAAATAGACCGCAAGCTATGGCTTCATCCGCTGCCGGAGTCGACTACCGCTCGAAATGGGCCCGCATACCCTTGTTCCTGTTTTTCCCATAACATAGAATGATATGGATTTTGAATAAATACACAATTTTTTGGGGGGGAGAAATGAGAATGAATTTAATGAAACCGTATTCCCGGCTTCTGCTCTGCGGATTGATGATGGGACTGCTGGCAAGCTGCGCGGAGAAGGAGCAAACCTTACAGAACACGGAGAGCCATCCGCCCACGCAAGCGGCCCAGGCCGCTAAGGTTCACTGGTCGTATGAGGGAGAGACATCACCTGAACATTGGGGCGAACTTGAAGAAGATTTCGGGACCTGTAAGGTGGGAAAGGAACAATCGCCCATCGATATTGAGGCTGCCGATGTGAAAAAGGATACCAGCCTCTCTCCAGTGGAAGTCGATTATTCGCCTACGGAAGTGTCTCTCGTCAACAACGGCCATACGATACAGGTAAATGTGTCGGGGGAGAACAACCACATTGTTCTGGAGGGAAAGACCTATACGCTGAAGCAGTTCCACTTTCATTTGCCAAGCGAGCATGAAGTAGGCGGCAAGCATGATGAGATGGAATTGCATTTCGTTCACAAGACCGCTGATGGAGATACTGCGGTGCTCGGCGTCCTGATTAACGGCGGCGCGGAGAACGCGGAACTGAATAAACTGTGGTCCCGGCTTCCCCAGAAAGAGAGCGAAGAAGCAGTAGCAATTGACGGTAAATTCGATCTTAAGGCTCTCCTGCCGGGAGATCTTCACTCTTACCGCTATCACGGATCGCTAACGACGCCGCCATGCACCGAAGGGGTGCAGTGGATCTTGCTTCAGCAGCCGGTCGAATGGTCCGAGGCGCAGATTGGCGCTTTCCGAAGCATTTTCCCGCATGATAACCGTCCGGTTCAGCCGCTTGACGGCCGGACTCTTGAGACGGAGGGGTAACATCCGTATTAAAAAGCATTAGACCGTCGTCCCGGCAAGGGGACACGGTCTATTTTCTTCAGCTCCCCGCCAAAAATAGAAACTTTTTATATAAGCATACGTCTAATTATGGATGGAGTAAATTGTAAAACAATCTCATATAATGGAGAATTTTAAAATGAAAATAAGAAATACGTTTTTGCTGATCGTTTTTATTACGTCTTTGCTTACGATTAACAACCCCGTTCATGCAGAAAGTTATACTAGGGATATAAGTTATGAACAGCAGATTTTACTTAATATTAATGGTTTTTATTTGCTGTATACTACGCCTCAAGCTCCTTACATTGATGACGATAATCGAACGATGGTGCCTTTACGCTCATTTACAAAATTGCTTGGAGCAAAAGCAACATATGATGCTTTAAATAAAACAGCAGTGATTCAATCGGGAGAGCAATCGTTAAAATTAAAATTGAACTCTAAAACCGTCTACATAAATGGTGAAAGAAAAGAAATGGATACTAATCCTGTTATGAAGGCAAACAGCGTCTTTATCCCATTAAAATCGATTATTGATACTTTTCGAATTCGTTCAGAACAGCAATCCATGAATGGAGGAGGGGCACTCATTGTTTTAAAGGATGATCGTTTTCTGACCCAAGGTCCTCTGCAACAAATAAGGGAAATGAGAATAACTGAACAATCTGCAACTGATAAATATTATGGTATTTTCCCCAGATTTTTAAAAATGGAAGAGGCACAATATGAAGTCAATATGAGAATTGAATCAAGAAATACATTGGGTCAAAAGGTCGAATTTTCAAATATTGATT
Source organism: Paenibacillus durus ATCC 35681 (assembly GCF_000993825.1). Taxonomy (NCBI): domain Bacteria; kingdom Bacillati; phylum Bacillota; class Bacilli; order Caryophanales; family Paenibacillaceae; genus Paenibacillus; species Paenibacillus durus. The sequence continues at coordinate 1,352,460 of NZ_CP011114.1, read as the reverse complement.
TGGGGATGTGGCTGGTATTAAAAAATGAGATCCAAAAAATTAATCCCGATATAACGGATAATCAGACTTTGGAGAAAGGGGGATTTTTTACACATAACTTCACCATTAGTAATCAAAGCATTGGAGATATTGAATACATTTTCAGTTTCCCGAAAATTAAGGAATAGACCCTATTCATCATTCTCAAAAAAGTGGCCTCATTGCGTTAAAGGGCAGTCAATCAACAACAGAAAGGAGGATTGATCTTCATGAAAAAAAGATTGCTATTCATCAGTGCCATAGTCTCATCGCTGCTGCTTTCCGGCGGCATTCTTCCTCCCTCAACGGCGCAAGCGGAGGCGGTACCCGCATACGTTCAGCTTACGTTCACAAACGGCGGCACGCTGACGATGGGATCATCCGGCAATGCCATCATCAAGGATGGCGTCGCCTATTTGGCCGCTTCCACAGCCCTGATAGCCGGGCTTAAGATCACGTGGGATCAGACGCATAAGCGCGCCGAATTTACCGGTTGGGAGAAAAGCTTCACAGTTCGGGTCGGGAGCCGAACCGGTGTGCTTGACGGCAAGGCTGTCAGCATCGGAGGTGTTCCTTTTATTTATAACAAGGAGCTTTATATTCCAGTGAAGTTTATGGTAAAAGCGCTCGAAGGGGGCACCGTCCGCTGGGATGACAAGAAGCGCACGTTTCTAGCTAACGGACTACATTTATACCGCAGTTATTCGGAGACGTTCGAGGGTACCGTATATTCCGTTTCGCTTGATACCGGGGAATTGTATGAATCATCCCGGCAAGGCGAAAAGGTTAAAATCGCCGATCTCGGCACCAATCTTGATGTCGTCGACTTTACATTTGAGCGTACATCGGGCGGTCTGCTTCTTCTGCGCATCAGCAATATTTACGGCGAGCCGCATGTCAATACAGCCTACTTTACCTTTGTGCTAAGAAATGGCGCCGTCATACGAAAAGGACAAATTGCTGGCCGCGCTTCCTTTGGGGAGCCTGCCGCCCGGATTGACGGGAAGCTGCTGCTGAGCGACGGCAGAACGCTGCGGCTTGTGGAGGATGGCACAGGCAATGTGGCGGAGACGGTCGATTTGGCCAAGCTAATGAATGCAGACGCCACCCAAAACGCCGATACGCTCTATCACGTAGAAGCCTTCTATTCAGATGTCGCGCTGATCCGTCCTTCCAATACCGGATTGCTGACACTTGTCGACCGCTCGACCGGAGCAAGCACGCTGCTGTACCGGGAATTTTTCGATGCGGATCGGCAGCGGGAAATCGAGGAAGGCGATCCGTGGTTTTTGGGGGATTTTCTCCGGTTTGCCGGACGGAGCGGAGATACACTGACTTTTACGTATAATACGGGACATGAAATCGTTAAGTATACGCATATACTACCCGCCGCTCCGCAGCAGTAAGAAACATGACCTGACTTCTAATCTCGTCTCGTACTTCTTACCGGTTTAGACATTCGCTTCCTGTAAACTGCTAAGGGCTGCCCACAAGTCATGAGATGAACTGGAGCAGCCTTCATGCAGTGCGCGTAATCTGTCGCCCGGGCCAGGCGGCTTCGGCAGATGTTATATTATTTCCGCTTCGGCTTATTATACCCTTTGTCCCCAAAGGGCTGCAGCTTCTCAATCCACAGCTCAAGCAGCGCATCCACTTCTTCCTGATACTCATTTAACTCCGAAATGTCGTTCAAGATTTCCTCACGCGGCTTGATTTGATCCAGTTCTTCAAATACGAAGCTGTCGCCGCCGTATTCCTTCCAGTCCTGCTTCAGTTCATTGATGTTGTTAATATTCGTCTGCTGTAAAAACTCAAGCCGGTTCTTGGCCCCGGTCAGATCCATGCTGCCGAGCACCAAGATTTTACCGTTCTTCACATTTCGTATCTGGTAAACGCCCATCGGCCGAAACGACTGCGCGTATGCCGAGGCAAGCTCTTTCTTCTTTTGCTTATCCAGAGACATTGTATTTCCTCCCTCGTTCTTAAATCGGGTATCTTGGAGGACAACTTTAGTAGCTCATTTCCTTCAAAATCCGGGACAGCGTACTTAGACGCTCGCCGATCAGTTCGCTGTCATCGCTCAGCGCCTGGCTGAACAGCTTGATATCTTCGTTGATTCTGTCGTTGTCCGTGCATACGGATACAGTCATCGCATCCCCTTGCAGACCCACGCGGTCAATCACCGGATTCTCGGGATCATACAGATTCTGATACCGGTAAGCCTCCCGGAAATGGACCATGCTTCTGGTTACCAGAATGGCAAGGTCAAGCACCCGGTGAAGCGGCAGTTCCTCCGATTGTCTGGACCACTTCTCTCCCGTATGCCGCCACACCTTGGCGGAAATATCGACCTTCCCCCGGTCGTTCCACTGAGCCAATCCGAGCGATAATCCCTTCGCGTCCGATTGATTCGCATATCTGCCATCCACATTCTCGTAATTCTCGGATACGATAACCGGTTTATGCTTTAGCGTTGTCGGAATTTTCATTTTTTTGTTCACCTGTCCCTTTTTAAATGTTCCACATTTACTAATTTACTAAATTACTAAGTCAGTAACAAGGGTTATAGTAGCCCAATTTGCAGCTGAAGTCAACAAAAAACGCCTGGGTTTCCGCATCCCAGACGTTAACTTCAAGTCTTTTTAGACCTTATTTTCAGCTTTTTTCTTAATTCTAATTACAGCGCTTTTCGGGATTCTTGCGTCATGATACACGACAAACGCTTCGTTAAAATGCCGCAAATAATCCGATTCATGGGATTTCGGAGACAGGATAATCATTTTTCTAGACAGTTCCTGCTCATACAGCGCGAATACTTTGGATTTTCTGCCTTCGTCCAGGGCGCTGTCGAATTCGTCCAGCACGATGTATCCCGGCTCCGCCTGAATCGTCTTCAGCAGCGCGAGAGCGAACAGAAGCGAGCTGAGCGATTCCTCGCCGCCCGACACCCCTTTGCCGACCCGTCCGCCCCGGCCTTTCATGCCGACTTCCTCCAGCGGGCCGCGGTGACCCTGCTTTCTGGCTTTGATGTTCAGGTAATACTTGATATTCCCCTGCTTCATCTCCTGCATGTCCCAGCTCACTTCGCCGTCGAACGAGAACTGGTCCATGTAGCGGACAAACCGGCTGCCCACCCGCTTGATCTCATAATTGGTCGTGCTGACCAGCTTCTCCTCCAGTTCGGCAAGACTTTCCTCAAGCTGGCGAAGCAGCATGCGGGCGTCCTGCACCTCCTGCTCGCCCCGTTCAAACTCTTGCTTTACCTTCTCGTAATTTTCAAGCGCGTTCTCGTCGACGGTTTCGCCCAGCGCCAGGTTTAGCTGAACAAGGGCGTCTTCCTTATGCGACTTGGCCTGCGCCGGATTCCAGTCCGGTACGTCGGGAAAATCCGGGGACTCCTCAAGAAGCCCGGCATATACCACTCGCAGGCGATCGGTCCAATCGCTGTAGAACTGCCGCTCCGCAGCGCGGTTCTCCTGGATAACTTCCAGGCGCTCAAACTGCTCCTGCTTCTCCCTGCCCAGCGCCTCCAGCGCTTTTTTCGACTCTTCAATGTACTGGTGCTTCTCCCTGATCCGCCTCTTCGTCGATTCCAACGAGCGGTCCAGCCGGTCGCTTTCCGCGAGCAGGTCCTGAAGCTCTCTCTCCAGTCCTTGCAGCCGTTCTCCGGAGGCTTCCAGCTCTCTGCCAAGCTGCCCGAACCGCTCGATCTTCGAGCTTTCCTGATCGGCGCGGTCGTAGACTTGCCGGTAGCCTTCCAGAGCTTCAAGCCGGACCGCAAGCTCGGCCGACGCCAGATTCAATCTCTGCCGCTCTTCGGCAGAACGGTTCCGGATGTCCATCCATTTCCTCTGCTCTCCGGCCTTCCGGTCCAGTTCGCGCCCGCGCAAATCCCGCTCGGCGACGGCGCCCACAACCGTCTCCGCCTCTTTAATAAGCTGAAGTACCGAACGGATAAGATTCAGCCGTTCCTCGCATTCCGCGAGATTGCGGCGGACGGCTTCAAGCTGAAGCTCCAGCTTCCCCAGCTCTTGCCGGGCGCGCTCCGCCCGCAGCTTGATTCCGCGCGGGTTAAGAATCCACCGCTTGTCTTCCTGCGGGCCTCTCCGACCCAGGGAATCGACAAGCTGGCCATTCTTCAGCCGGGGCCTGGAAGAATCGGAGCCGGATACCAGCTCCCCGACCCACCACAACGCTTTCTGGGCCGCAGCGTAGGTCTGGTCGTCGAGATCCTTTTTCACCCGAAGTCCAAGTAGAGCCAGCTCGTCCGCCGTTCGTTCCGGTACCACTGAAGGCAGCTCCACATGGTAGACATCCGTCGGAGCCGCGAAGCCCCTTGCATCCACGAACAGCGTATATTTAACAGCTTCGAGCTGATCCTCCCGCTCCAGCGGAATATGCTCATCCATCTCCAGCAGATCGCGAAGAGCATAGACGGTCATACCTTTGCCGCGCAGACGGCGGATAGACGCTTCCTGCCTCAAGCTGTACATCCCGGTTCCCTTGGTCAACGCCTCAAGCTCGTCCGCAAGCGACCGGATGCTCAGCTCCAACTCGCGCCCGCTGTCACGCAGGGAAGAACGCTTGCTTTCCAGACTTTCCGCTTCCCGTTCGAGAGCGGCGCTTCCCCCGTATTGGGCCAGCATTTTCTTGGCATCGCCGAGCCTCCGGAAGTCTTCCTCCAGGGCATACTCCAACTTGCCGATTTCAGCGGCCAGCCAGTCCAGATGCGTCTGCGCCTCCTTGTAAGCCTCCTCCGTCTCCCGGCCTTTGGCTTCCGTATCCCCCATCTTTGCCCGGTCCTGCGCAAGCCGTTCTTCCACCTCGGCTCTGGAGTAGGGAATCGCCCGCATCTGTTTGTCCAGCTCCCTGAGAATATCTTCAAGCTGACGGTACTCGTCATTCAATTGCCCGCGCAGGGCCCGCTCTTTCGACGCTTCGCCTTCCACTTCCTCAAGCTGCCGGGTTAGTTCTTCCATGCGCCGTGTTCTTTCTTCCAGCTCCTTAAGGTAAGCTTGATGCTCTTCCTCCAGCTTCATCCGGCGGTCCAGTTCATCCGTATGGCGCTCTTCAAGCTCATCCGTCTGCTCCTTCAGAAGCTCCTGCTCCCTGCCGTACAGCCGCTCAAGGGCAGCTGAAGCGGTTAGTACGCTCTTCAGACCAAGCCTGCGCCGTTCGTTCCGGCTGATCAGCCGGTCCCGCTCCTGCTGCCAGTTGCCCAGGTTCAGCCTATGCGAATGTTGGTTGCTTTCAGCGGTCTGAAGCGCCGACTGCGCGTCTTTGCGTTCCTCCTTCACCTTTTCCCAGTTGTGCTGCATCCGCTCTATACCGGTCATCTCGCTGAAAATACGGAAACGCTCCTCCGGCCGCATCACAGCGAATTGGTTCACATCCTGCTGATACCAGATCAGGTAAAAGGCATCCGGGTCCACTTTGTATTTATGCTGGAGCTGATGCCGGTACTCATGAAGATGGTTCGTGCTGTCTCCCGGCGTATAGCGGGTCTCTTTATTCCATTTCCACGGCTCATTGCCCTCGCAAATAAAGTATTCCTTCCGCAAGGGATCGCCGGGTTTCTGCTCCAGATTCAGCCGAAAGCCGATGTACGCGGCCGCGTCGACGGGACTTGTTCCGATGTTGGCAAAAATAAGCTGAATCGTCGCCCGCCACACACGGTCCGGCGGCAGATTGCGGGAACGCAGTCCCTCTAAATCTACTTTGGTGGAAGCCAGCACTGCTCCCAGGCAGAACGTAATCGTTGATTTGCCCGAGCCGTTCGGTCCGCCGATCAGCACATGGTCTTCCGGTCCGCCCCACTCTAGCCTCGTATCCGAGAAATCGCGGATGCCGCTAAATTCCAGCGCCCAGGGGTTCAATATCCCTCACCTGCCTCCAGATTGTAGCGTTTAAAAAACTTCAGCACATCGTCCATATTCAATTGCTGGGAATGACTGAATTCCGCGAACCGCTTCAGATAGGAATCCGAGAACAGCCGCGCCCCGATCGCGGTTAGGGCATAGGCTTCCTCATTGGACGGATTCTCATAGCGGGACACGGCGCCCAGCTTGATAAGCGTATCGAGATTCGCCAGGATTTTCCGCCTTACATCCAGCGATTCATGCCCGAACGCCTCCAGCAATTGGGTAAACAGGGTGTAATCATTTTGCAGCACTTCCTGGTGATAAAAAATAAACATCAGTAGAGCCAGACTCTCGGAGGACAACAGCTCTCTCGCCTGTCTGGCGGGCACATGAATCAGCACGACCGCCCGGTCTCTGCGCTCATCATAGATAAGCCTGTAATAGCGGGCTACCGATTGATTCACCCTTTTCACAAAAGAAGCAAATCCCTGCTCATCCCCTGGCTCCAGCTTCAGAATCTTCATCACCTCGCGCCGGGACAGGCCGAAGCTGCCGCTGCGGACCGCAGCCGACGACGAGAACATAATCTGCACAAATGCATATTCCTCATCGGGACTGAGCACCGCGGACAGCCGTTCCATCGCCCCCAGCGGCAGATTGCTGTGTAAGCTCTCCGGTTCTTCTAACGACATGCTGATCTCCTCCTTCGCTCACAAGCTGCCATTCTGTATGCGCGCCGAGTGCCTGAAAATCCGGGGTGGGGTCTTCTCCCGGTTCAATCGCCGCCCGCTGCCCGCCCACCAGAGCGGAAACGGCCAGCAGCGCGTTCAAGGCATCGCTCCAGCGCTCCGAGCCCGCCTCCAGCACAAGCTGCTCCAGACCGACGCAATCCCGCTTCAGCAGAATCCGCTCCGCTTCGTCGGTCCGAATGCGGGCCTTGGTCAACTGCCATTCGATCTGCGCCAAATGAGTGCCGAGCTCCTCCTCGGTCCATTCTTCCGCTTCCGCATATTCCGGCTCCAGACGCTCCCGGATCGGCCCTGTGGAAGGCACATAGCTTTCCAGATAGCTTACGGTACCGGCAAGTTGAAGATTGGATACGGGAGAGGCGAACTGAACGGGCACCCACATGCCGTCGAGACGCTCTCCGGGAGAGCGGTCCTGCTCCAGAAAGCTCAAGATCTCATGAGCGTTCGGCAGTTCGGAATCGGCGGTTTTATAGAAGGAACGGATAATAAACTGGCGGATGGCTTGCGGGGAAATCTCGGACCGGATCTCGGTTTGCTGCAAGTGGGCGAAGCCCAGAAACTTATTCAGGGTTCCCAAAGACACCTGCGTTCCTTCAAGCATGATTTCCGTTCCTTTTTTGAGCAAAGGTGAAAAAGAGATTCCTTCCTCAAAAGTAGCGAATTTATCCAGCCTTTCATTCATCCGCACCTTGAGCTCATCCATCAGATCTACAATAATCCGGATTTGCGGCAGGGCATTCCGGTCGGCGAGCAGTTCGAGCTGCCGCTCTTTCAGCTTGTCCACGGCATCGGTGGCATTGCGGATCATGCTGGCCAGCCGGTTTCCGCCCGAAATCCCCTTGTCGTCGTAGGCCTCGCTGAGATCCGCATCCCTTCTTGCCTGAAACAGCGAGCGGGCTACGTCATCCTGCATATAGTAAGCCAACGAATCATTCGCCAGACGAATCAGCATATCCATCATCCGTTTGCCGACATCCATCATCGTAAGTCTCCGCTTGCTGCGGATGATCCAGTTGTATTTTTGCAGCACATTCAAGAGACGCTCCATCGGAATTCCGGGCTCGTATCCATAGCGGTTCCTGAACCGGTAAAAGAGCGCGTCCGCATCCTCCAGCGGTTCATCCAGCCCAAGCGCCTCCTGCTGGATCAGGTTCAGCATTTTTAAAATCTCCAGCACTTTCAGCGGTTCTTCGAAGTATTCCCGCAGTTCGGTCAGCACCCCCGCAAGCTTGACGAGATCGCGTAGCGATTCCTTGCGAAGATGTTCGGGCACCTCGCCGCCAAAGATAGAAATCAAAGATCCATCCACATGTTCCAAATGTCCGTATCCCCCATTTCCGCTTCCTGCTCATCTGCTTCGTTCCGGTCCAGTCCGGCAAGCGCCGCTGCCTCATAAGCCTCCCATGTACGGAAAAGACAGGAGCGCGGATCGTTGCCCTTAGGGTCTCCGGCAGCCGGCAAAATCCATTTCACCGCCTCCGGAGACGCCGAATCCAGCAAGGCATGCACGTTTCTTGCGATGTCCAGCCCGGACTTGTCGCCGTCGCACCATACAATGACCTGCCCAATCGACTTCGAGCCGGTTAATACATCCTTGATCAGCTTACGGTGTCCGCTTCTAAGCTGTCCGTCCAGCCCGATAATCAAACTGCCCGAGTTCAGCAGAAAGTCCGGTTCAGCGCTCATCCGGGTGAGCACGGCCCGATTCTCAGTTAGCCATAATGTATGGCAGCCGGTTCTGAATTCGGTCTTCCAAACGGTCACATCCGTAACCGCATGCAAAAAGCCTTGCGGATAAGCGAATCCGCCCCTGCCGCTCAGTTCTCCAGCAAAGTAAATCGGGGTAACCGTTCCGGCGCTGCACAGCCCAATCAGCGGGAGAGGACAGCCGATTTGTTCCTCCGCCGCCTCCAGAAAATCCGCCTTATAGGGATCAAAGCGCTTCGAACCGCCGATTTCCCGGTAGTAACGCGCCCCTATCTCCTTCCAGTCAAAATGAGCGCGGGCGGTTGCGATTTCGGCCAATGCGATAATAAAATCAACATAGAACTCCAGCTTTCTGCCCTGCCATGGCTGCTCTTTGTTCCAAATGACCTTGAAGACAGCTTTATAATCGGAACAGTGTTCGAGCTTCGCTGCCATATCCTCTATAAAATTCCACAATAAATGCCGGTTTTCCTTCCCGATCCGGCCATCCGGGACTTTATTCCGCTCTTCCAGTATGGTTCCAAGCCTCGCGTTCCAGTTCGCAATGGTCTGCTTCTCCCGTTCCTGTGCTCGTCTTCTTTTCCGCTCCAGATGAATATAAAGTGTATACCCCATAACATACTCCGTCCGTGCTACGGTTTTCCCATCGGACTCGTACCGGTCTTTCCGCATAATCCATCCCTCCGCCAATCCGCCATTACACAGCGAAGCATCCCGGATTTCACGCAGCAGCTCACGCTCGCTCTTCCGGACCCTTGGGCTATGAAACAGCCGTTCCAGCACTTCAGGGACACTATTTTCATGAGCAAGATCGGTATCCGTATGCCCGCCGGTGATTTTTCCTATGCGCCTGCGTGTTCTTGAGCCTGCCTTGAAAATATCAATTTCGAAACGCCTGCCTGATTCACTGAGAGTCGCTTGCTCAAGCTCCGAGCCTTTAGATAAATAATGAGTACATATGAAATCGATAATCTCCGTATTTAACAAGCTTTTACATCCCCTTATCGATATGCATTACTATGATCTAGTATAATACAAGAGTTGAGTTATGCAGTTAAGGAGACGACAAAGCCGTTTCCACATATAAAGGAGCGATTCCATGCGTTTGTTCGAAATATTGCTGATTGTGCTGAACCTGTTCTTTCTGACCCTGCTGGCATTTGGAAGATTGCGGAGCAAACGCAGCGCAGCCTTGGCGGCCGCCGTCTCCCTAACCGCTATTAGTCTGCATCTGGCACTTGAAGGCTATCGGTTTCAAATGTGGCCGGCATACGTGATCTCAGCCGTCCTAGCTATTCACGCCGCCGTCCGCTTCAGCCGTGGGAGTTCCTCCGTGCAGCCTCCTGTCAAGCGGAGTAAGCTGCGGCGCACGGGAATCACTGCTTTTCTTTTGGTGTACAGCCTGCTGACGGCGCTGCCGCCTTTCGCCCTGCCCGTTCCTTCTTTCGAGAAGCCTACCGGCTCCTATAATGTCGGGACCGTCCAGTACCACTGGATCGATCCTAGCCGAAAGGAAACCTATGAGAACGTGCCCGGGAACAATCGGGCCTTAAACGTTCAAATTTGGTATCCCGCCGATCACACCGAAGGCGTACCGGCAGCACCTTATGTGGCGGATTTGCCGGTCATTGCCGAAGCGCTGGGCAAACAATACGGCATACCGAAGCAGCTGTTCAGCTACTTCAATCTGGCTAAGACCTACGCTTATCAGGAGCCGCCCGTATCGAAGAGGGAGACGGCCTATCCGGTTATTGTGTTCTCCCACGGTTTTCCCGGAGGGCGCTATACCAACACCTTCCAAACTGTAGAATTGGCCAGCCACGGCTTTATCGTCGTTGCCGTTGAACATACCCTTAGCTCGTTCACAACCGTATTTCCTGGAGGACACTATATCGGCCTGTCCCCCAACCAGCCGAAGCCCTCGGACATCCCCGCTTGGGACGATATCATCGACAAAGTCTGGCTAAATGATATCCGTTTCGTACTGGATCGGCTGGAGGATCTGAACCGCCGGGACGACAAAAAGCTTTTGACGGGCGCTCTCGACTTAAGCCGCATCGGCATGCTGGGCCATTCCTTCGGGGGCGCTAACGCCGCCCAGGCGCTGCTGCTGGACCAGCGGGTCAAAGCGGCGATCAATATGGACGGCACCTTTTTCGGCAAAGGGGATTTGAGCCGGGGATTGCCGCGGCCCTTCCTGTTAATGAGTTCAGACCTGCCGCCCCAGCCTGCGGGTGCCTCAGCCGAACCGACGGACAGCCAGCTGGCTGCCGCCGGCCTGACTCGCGAGCTCTTTGACAAGCAGCTGCGCCAAATCCCTTTGCGTAAACAAGAAGCGCTGCGGAACGGAGGGAAGGAATTGATCATTCCTCACGCGACCCATCTGAGCTTCTGCGACTTTTATCTCTGGTTCCCCATGATGGTCTGGACTAACGGACAAACGGAGGACCCCCACCGTACCCATAGGACGATTAACAAGGCGACGGTCGCCTTTTTTGAGGAACACCTTGGCCAGAAATAAAGCACACCCGGATTGCGCCTTGAAGCTGCTATTTCTTATCGCTTCTACCGCTTAACTCTTGTATAATACATAAATTAGTATTTATCCCATATCAAAGAAAGGACGTAAAAGGCTCATGATCAGATTAGACGCTCACGAATACGCTAAGGCGGAGGAACCGCTGCGAGGGGTGACCATCAATACGCTGTTTGCCCAGGCCGTAATACGCGAACATATTCCCGGCGAGGTATATGCCGATGACCAGCACAACCCGGCTGTCTTTTACATCGTCCATCCTTACGGAATGGCGCTGCTGTTTGGAGAAACGGATCGCGAGTCTTTCAGACATAAGCTGGTTGAGCATTTATCGAACACTAATAGCACAAGACAAAAATCTGGATGGCTGCAGGTATATCCCCGTTCCTGGGACCCTCTTATCCGTTCAATGAAGGGCCCGGACTCTGCGGTGCAGGAGAAGGAGGATACGAGAGTCAATTTTGCGTTTGACCGCAGCCGTTATGAGCAGGCTGTCAAGAAGTACGGGAAGAGCGATTACGTAATTGTGCCGACGACTCGGGAGATATTCCGGGAGATGGAGGGCAGTGTTACTCCGAAGCACTTCTGGAGTGATTCGGAGCAGTTCGCCAAGCGGGGGATTGGATATACGCTGATGGAAGGCGGCGAAGCGGCTTCAACTGCCTTTGCGGCATTTATTGAAGATCATCAGTTGGAGATTGGAATCGAGACTCCAGAGAAATTTAGGGGACAAGGCTATGCCTTCCATGTATGCTCGGCCTTGATCGATTATTGTCTGGAAGCTGGCCTAGAGCCGGTCTGGTCCTGCCGCCAAGGGAACGAAGGCTCTTATTATCTGGCGCAAAAGCTCGGATTTATACCGACGGTTCGCATTCCTTATTACCGGTTAGAGGGATAGAACAAACCAGAACAGTCCGGGAGAAAAATTATTCAGAGCGGGCGCCCTCATAGGCCTGCCGCAAAATATCGATTTCCAGCTTGTCCATTTGAAGCATCGCGTTCATGACTCTTGCCGATTTCCCGGCGTCCTCATCCTGCAGCAGCTCTCCCAAAACAGCAGGTACGATTTGCCAAGAAAGTCCGAATTTATCCTTAAGCCAGCCGCATCTCTGCTTCTCCCCGCCTTCGGAGAGCTTCTCCCACAGCTCGTCGATTTCCTGCTGCGTTTCACAGTTTACGAAGAACGATACAGCCGGGGAAAAAGTAAACTGCGGTCCGCCGTTAAGCGCCATAAACTCTTGGCCGTCAAGCTCGAACGTCCCGGACATGACCGTCCCCTTGGGCCAAGGTCCTTCTCCACCGCTGCGTCTGATGTCCTTGATTGTGGAGTTCTTAAAGATTGAGGTATAGAAATTCATCGCTTCTTCAGCCTGATCGTCAAACCATAGAAAAGGGGCAATCTTCTGCATAGGATTCAGCTCCTTTTTCTCTAATTATACCTGTCAAATGATGTGTAAGTACATCCAGAAGTATAGAATTCGCAAGATTTTTAGCACTAAAAAAGCCGGTCCAAACACGATAGATTGGCCGGCTCTCATAATAGGTCTTTTCTGTTCTATATCTTCAGAAGTCTAGAGTTTAAAGTGCAGCACCGTCTGACGGAGCTTGGCTGACATTTCATGCAGTGTCGTCGTATGCGCCGAATTTTGCTCCATGCAAGCCAGCTGCTGCTCGGTGGCGGCACCCACACTTTCCGTACTTTCCGCCAGCGTCTTCGTCATCTCCGATATCTGGTCCATCGTATGGACAATCTTCTCGGAGTGTCCGGACAGATTATGCAGCGCTGCGGTTACTTCCTGAATTTCGCTCGTTGTGCTGTCGGTAAGCCGCTTGATCTGGTCGAATAATTCGCTTACGGAGCTTGTGGTCTGTACGCCTTGAGCCACCTCGTCATTCATTTCCCTGACCGATAGTCCAACCTGCCGCGTATCGCTCTGGATCGCCTGAACCAGCGCTTTCACCTTCTCCGCCGAAGCGTTCGTTTCATTGGCAAGCTTGCGGATTTCCGTGGTAACAACTGCGAATCCCCTTCCATGCTCGCCTGCCCGGGCGGCTTCAATCGCCGCATTTAACGACAAGAGATTGGTCTGTACCCCGATCGAAGAAATGACGTTGTTCATCTCCTCAATTTCGCCGGAACGCTTCTCCAAGGATGACATCGTCCGTTCAATCGCTTCCATCCGCTGCCGGATCGTGTTCATCTGACGAACCGCTTCGGCGAGCCCTTTTTCTCCAGATACGGCCATTTCCTGCGCTTGTCTGGCGACATTCATCGCAGTCCGGCTGTTCCGGTCGATGCCTTGGATGTCGTCATGAACGGCCATTACGGCCTCCTGCCCGTTCTTCGTCGCCTCCACCCGGCTGCTGCTGGTCGAAGCCAGCTCGCCCATTACGGAAGCCATATGTTCCGCCGCCCGGCTCGTTTCTTCCGTACCTGCCGCGACCTCCCCGGATATATTAATCAGATGCTCGGTGCTTTCGTTGATTTCCGTCACAATAACCCTCAGGTTGTCCTGCATCCGGTTAAATGCTTCCGCCAGCATCGCCAATTCATCTTTCTGCTTCAGGACTAGGGGATCTCCGTCCAAGTTCCCTTCGGAAATGGATCGCGCCGCGGAAGACAGCAACCGGATTGGCCGGGATATCATCCGGGCCATGTACAAACCGATTCCGACCGCAAGAACAAAGACGGCAATGCCGATCACCATGGTAAGACGTATGGCATCCGCGTTTGTCTTCTCCATTTCTGCCTTGACCGCCAGCATTTCCCGATTTTGCTCATCGGAGAGCTGCTGGGCATAATGAACAATGGCGTCACCCATCAGCATGAGGTCGGTCTTGGCCTCCAAAAAGGCGCCCTCCAAAGACTCCTGCGGCAGCCCGAACAGAACATCGGCTTTCTCGCTGTAATAGCGGTTCATACTCTTCATCAGATCAACCATTTTCCGGCTCTCCGGCTGATCCCCCATCATGGAAGACATTTCGTCCAGGAGCTGATCCGTCTGGCTGTTGTCCGTCTGCAGATTCGTATGATAGAACGTATCCTGATTGAGCAAATAGGATTGCAGGCTGCTGTTCTGCGATATGGCATAGAACTTTAGATTATCCGCCTTGCCTTTCAGCATCACGTGATGCTCCAGAATCTTTGCCATAGTCCCCTGTACCTTTCGCATAGACTGGATGTAGCTCACACCCGCACACCCAGAAATGATTGCAACCGTCAAAAATCCGGCCAATAATTTATGTGCAATTGATAGACGCACCGATTTTCCTCCTAATCTCAATGATTCCATTTTGCAATGTACCGATCCGCTTGATTCGCGGTGACCAGCTCGTATGGGACATATGTATTTTGGGTAAAGCTTAAGCCTTGTGCGGCTTTAACCGCGACTTTTACCGCCTGTTTCCCCTGTTCAGCCGCATCCTGAAAGACAGTTGCGTCAAGCTTGCCCACCTTCATCAGCTCCAGAGCCTGCATCGTACCGTCGACTCCCGCAAACCGCATTCCCTTCTCTTTGCCCTGCAGCCGCGCGGCCAGAATGGCTCCGATGGCCATTTCATCATTAGTGGCCACAACGGCATCGATGGATTTGCCGGTAGTCAGCCAATCCGACATGAGCAGCAGCGCTTGATACCGGTCATGTGCGGCGCTTCCTTCGAACACCAAATTCAATCCCGGATGCTGGGCTATGACATGCTTGATATCTTCTGCCCGCTTCTCATCTTTGCCGCCGTCAATGAGTGCAATATTCCCTTTTCCACCCAGCAATTTGGCGATCTCGTTCATCTCCAGAATACCGGCGGCATCCGGCGACGATTCAGCGGACGGCGGCAATTCGGAGCCCACATATGCCGTCGCCTCTTCCGCGCCTTCATAAGCGCGGGAAAGAACAATTGCCGGTATCCCAGCGTCCTGAATTCTTTTCGTCAACTTTACCGATTGCTCCGCGTTCACCGGAATAAACACGATAGCGTTTACCCCCGCCGCAAGCAGTTCCTCCACCTGTTCGGCTTGGAGTTTCGCATCTTCGCCGGAATATTTGATTTCCAGCGACGTTCCCGGCTCAGCCTGAGCCTCCCGCTTCATGTTCTGCGCCAAATAGGTGAGAAACCGGTCTCTCTGATCGAGCAATACGACGCCGATAGCTACCTCGCTTTTCTTCCCCGGATTCTCGGCCGCCTTTGTGCCCTGCGCGGCTGCTCCGCTCTCGGTGCTTTGTGTTCCGGGCGAGCCGGCGCTGGCGGCTTTTGACGCTTCTCCCGCTTCCGGCGAGACGCTGCCGGTTGAGCATGACGTCGTCCACGCCAATACTGCCGCCACGCATAGCATCACACACAAGGAACGGATAAACTTTCTCTTTGTTTTCATAGGCATAACCCCCTAATTTTTAGGCCCCCCGACAAAAAGTCAGAGTAGATATGTTTCGGTGATTATCGACAAAAAACCGGTCATTTGTTATACAATTCCAAGAAATTATTTGGTTGACAAAAATAATGTCTGGCTTCCAGAGTTACGTTATAATTTTCAGCACAAAAAAGCCGTCAAACACACGATAAACCCATGTGTTCAACGGCCCCGAAATTAAAGCCTAAATCCTATCTGCCGTCCAGCAGATTGCCGAGTCCTCCGAGAATGCTGCCCTCTTCTCTGCGTCCCGTGCCGCGGGCTGCGGACAGAATACGGTCGGCCATCCGGTTGAACGGTAGCGACTGAACCCATATTTTGCCCGGTCCGCGCAGCGTCGCGAAGAACAGGCCCTCCCCTCCGAACAGGGCGGTTTTGATGCCTTTGACCATCTCGATATCATAGTCCACCGATGAAGTCATGGCGACTAGACAGCCGGTATCCAGGCGAATGACTTCTCCGGGCTGCAGCGTCTTCTCCATGACGTATCCTCCGGAATGGACAAAGGCTAAACCGTCGCCTTCCAGCTTCTGCATAATAAATCCTTCACCGCCGAAGAATCCGGCGCCCAGCTTGCGCTGAAATTCAATCCCTACGGAAACGCCCTTCGCCGCGCAGAGAAAAGCGTCCTTTTGACAGACAATTTTCCCGCCATACTGAAGCAGGTCAAGGGGAATGATCTTTCCCGGATACGGAGCGGCGAACGTTACAGACTTCCGGTCATAGCCGCCGCCATGCGTGAATACGGTCATGAACAGGCTCTCGCCGGTCAGCACCCTTTTTCCCGCGCCCATCAGTTTGCCCATCAGACCGCCGCCGCCCTGACCCGAGCTGCTCCCGTCGCCGAAAATGGTCTCCATGCGGATTTCCGGGTCCATCATCATGAAGCTCCCCGCTTCCGCAATCACGCTTTCGCCGGGATCAAGCTGAACCTCCACACACTGCATTTCTTCGCCCATAATCACATAATCAATTTCATGCGCTCCCATAACTATCGAATCCTCCTCAATGATTTGTTCAAGGTTTCTTCAAGCCGTTTGAGCGTTAATACGTCCGTTAAGCCGGAGCGGTTTCGCCGGAACTTAAAATTTTATGCGATGCAAATCTGTTTAATTCTGCTTTTTCTTCACCTTCCACACCGCCGCGCAAACCAAGAAGAAACGGCTGCGCCGTCCTGTTAGCAGCTTAAGCTTCCGAAGTAGCGATACGAGTATCGCTTTTAGGTATCGTTTCTCGTAGAAATATAAGGCAAATGATAAGCGCGAAGCTTATACTTTCTTATATTTCCAAAAAACGCCCGGTTTCCCGGGCGCCCTTGATGCGAGACGATTATATTTTGGGTTCAAGCTCATCGCTTGGCGCTGCTTATTGACCATTCGCCGATAAATTCGGCCTCATCATAATCAAAGAAGGATTGCAGAATCGCGTCGCGGTCGTCAAGGAACAATTGGTCCGCCACTCCCGAGACTAGCCTCGGCACCGCGTTCTTCGTTCCCGAAATGGCGGAAGCCGAAAGTCCGCAGCTCGCAAGCGCCGAGTAGTTAAAGACGAACAGTCCATGCAGGAGAGGCTCTCCCTCCGCGTCGCGGCTTGTGAGCGCAAAGCCGGGGCTGAGATAAGGATGCGCATCGAGCAGCGGATTAGCTGTCTCTTCCGGAGCCTTGTAGACATCGCTCCAGCGGGCAATGTGGCTCTCGATCAGCCGGAGTTCCGGACGTAAGCCGGGATCGCTGAGCAGACCCGTACTGACGATCAGGAAATCAAACGTGAACCTGCCTTGAGGCGTGGTCACCGTCACTCCTTCGCCCTCGCTCTCTACATCAAGCCATGGAGCGCCAAGGTGCAGCTTAAATCCGGGCCATGCAGCCGCCCGTTCAAAGGTATCGTTGGTCGGCGGCTGATTGTATTTGAAGAAATGAGAAATCGCCGCATACTTCTCGGCATCCGTCAGAACGTGGAAGCGCTCAATCATCCCCGACGATTCCATCTGGCGGATCGGATTGACGTTCGGCAGCTTCTCCCGGCGTACAAAGACATGAGCTTCGGCCACGCCTTGGGACAAGGCGAAATTGGCATTGTCAAAGGCCGATGCGCCGCCGCCCAGAATCCCGATTTTTTTGCCCTTCAGCGTGTCAAAATCAATCATCTCCGAGGTGTGGGCATACAGGTGGTTCGGCAAATTATCGGCGATGAGTGAAGGCACATGCCATTCGCCGCCCCCCTGGATACCTGTGGCCAGAACGACCTTTCGCGCCAATAATTGTTCCGAAGGCGCCCCCACACCGTCAATATGCAAGCGGTGAATCCCTTCCTCGGCAGGCTCAATCAGCTTCAGCTTGACCTCATTAATGACCGGAAGACCAAGAACCTGCCGGTACCAGCGCAAATAATTCATCCAGTCGCCCCGCGGAATTTTCACAACCTCTTCCCAGCCCTGCGATCCGAACTGCGCTTCCCACCAGGAGCGGAAGGTCAGAGAAGGTATTCCGAGGTCGATGGAAGTCAGATGCTTGGGCGTACGCAGCGTAACCATGCGCGCATAAGTTTCCCACGGCCCTTCCAGACCTTCACGGTTCTCATCAATGACTAGAATATTCGATATCCGTTCACGCAGCAGGCCAAAAGCCGCAGCCAAGCCGCTTTGACCTCCCCCGATAATTACAACGTCATAGACATGCCCTTCAGAATGATTCTTCGGCTGTACCCAAGCCGCGCCTCCAAAGGCAAGGTAGGAAAGATCGGTTTTCACTCGTTCGTTCAATGCTTCCAGACTCATGACTCCTCATACCTTTCAGTGGCTTAAGCCAGCATATGTGCTAATAGTCATATTATATCTTGAGTCATCAGCCGTTTAAATGTTGATGGCATGTATATTGTCATAATATCTAAAATTCTCATTATTAATTGTGCATAGCAACTAATAATCAGCGTTTTATGAGAGATAATATGACATGAGATTACTGCGCGACCTCACGATTTGTCAATCGACGCTGGGCGTTGATGCAAACTTATTGACCGCCGCACCCTTAATGGCCGCCGCATCCATTATTCCGGACGAGGTAGTTAACTTCCGCTCACCAGTTGATTTTTGGGGCTGGCTTTTGAATAAATTGCAAGCCTGCTCCAGTGCAGTTTTTTTCGTTGATTCTATTGATCAATTTGGAAAAAGCTGCGACCCTGCAGGAATTTCAAGGAATTTCCGCCATAACGAGAGTTTAAGCAGGGAAGACATGTATTTTCGCAGGAATGTCCGTCTTGAATTAACCGTGATGTAAAGAAGATGTATGGCAGTAGATTTTTTAATTTCATCTTTTATTCGCCCCATTCGGTTCGGAGCAGCGCATATAAAAAAGTATCATGCCAGATTGGATTTCCATCTTTATCGTATTTGAAGTAACCCGTCTGCAGGGAGTGCCCTTCTCTCCGAAAATTCAGCCGTTCAAGCAATTTCCATGACCGCTGGTTCTCGGGATTGCACATCGCGATCACACGCCGGATCTCCAAAGTTTCATAACCGTATTTCAGCAGCCTGCGGCAAGCCTCGCCGGCATAACCATTTCCCTGATAATCGGAATGAAATACGTATCCCAATACCCAAGTTTGAAATCTCTTCGGCTCCTGCTCCTGAAAATATAAATTACCGATCATTTTACCCGTTTCTTTAAGACACACTGCCCAAAAAGCAGAATCCGAGGAACGCCTCAGCGCTTCTTCTCTTGATTCTTTCTCCGTTAACACGCCATAGGGTTCATACTTTACCACGTTCTCCCTGGATAGATATTCATGCAGATCCCGCCAATCCTCCGCCTTGAATCTTCTAATGATTAAACGATCGGTATCTAGGATAGTCATAGTCTCTCTTCTTTCATAGTTATTCTTACAAAGAGCGTACTTCATGCATATTTGGTATGACGAAATCCGCTTCCTACCAATTCTCGCTAATTATCCATTCATATCAATAATATTAAGGGGCTCTTATTTCGGAAATCATTTCTGTCACTACTAAGAAGAAACGGCTTCGCCGTCCTCTGGAAGAGGAAGGCATCCGTTTCTCGTAAAAATATCAGGTCAAGGATAAGCGCGAAGCTTATACTTTCTGATATTTGCAAAAAGACCCTCTTGATCTCTCAAGAAGGTCTTCTCATCCGACAGGAAATTACGATAAATGGTCATTCAGCATAGCCGAATAGTACGCTTTTTTCTCCAGGGCGACGGTCTTGACCTGCTCCAGATGCTCCATCTGCCGCTCCAGCCAGTCAATATGCCTATCCAGGATGTCCATTCGTATGTGCAGAGAATCCCGGATGTCAGGTATTTCTCTGCCGTCCAGGTCCAATAAACACCCGTCCTTGGCAAAAGAAGCGATATCCTCCAGCTTCATTCCCGTTTGCTTTAAGCCGTGGATGAAGCGGATAAACCGGATGTCCCCGTCGTCGTAACGCCGGCGTCCATTCTCCTTTCCATCCTTACGGGATGGGTTCGGCAGTATACCTATCTTTTCATAGAAACGGAGGGTATACGCCGTAATCCCCGTTAATTTGGATACTTCACTGATTGAGTACATGCGACTGTCCTCACTTCCTTCATTCAGCCTTAAACCAAATATTTTAGCTGATCAGCACCACTTTGCCGACGGCCAAAGACCGTTCAAGCAGCTCCTGCGCCTTGGCCGCTTCTTGAAGCGGAATGCGGTGCGATACCAGCGGATGGATCAAGCCTCCCTCCAGCAGAGATAGTACGGCGCTTGCGTCTTCCCGGAACCAGTCCGGCTGTTCTTTTTTCAGAAGGGTGATGCTGTAAAGATGCATAGGATGGCCCTGCTCCGTCGTTTGGGTTGCCGCCAGATGGCTCCATTCCTTCTCCCAATTTCCGGAGTCCTGCTCCTGAAGCACTGAGGTATACCCGTAGCTGACAAACCGGCCGTTCCGGCTTAAAGTCCGCAGCGAGCGTTCGTAGTTCTCGCCTCCAATCGGATCGAATACGGCGTCAATTCCTTCAGGAGCATGAAGCCCCAGAAAATCGACGAAATCTTCGTTCCGGTAATCGATCGGTTCGGCGCCGTACCCGGCAACAGTGGAGTGCTTCATCAGCGAAGCCGTGCCATACATTTTCAGCTTCGCCAATCTGCCCAGTTCCAGCAGGGCCGTTCCAGTTCCGCCGCTTGCTCCGTGGATCAGAACACTCTCTCCCTCAGATACCTTGGCGATTCGGTGAAGCATCTGATAGGCGGTAACATAGTTTAAGACAGCGGCAACGGCGAGCGATGAATCCACCTGCGGCGGAACAGCGACCAGTTCGTCATTCTTCGCATACACATAAGCCGCATAGCCCCCCGTTCCGTTATAGAAAACCGCCACTTTGTCCCCTTTACGAAACTGCTGCACATCCTCCCCGAGCTCGTCGATCACACCGACCGCATCGTATCCCGGCGTAAACGGCGGCGTAGGCGGATTCGGAAACTTGCCTTCCCTTCTCATGATATCCGCTAGCGCCACGCCGGAGCTTTGAACTTTGACGCGAACCTCATCCCGATCAGGGATCCGCAGAGGCTCCTGAACCACTTTCAGCACTTCCGGCCCACCGTACGCCGTTACGATAACTCTTGAGTTGAACACAGGACATCTCTCCTTCAAAGATGAATTATGGATGCCCGTATTATATTTCTTAGAGTTTACTCGAAGTCAAGCAGCCCATCCCATTATCTTAAATAGCCGCCGTTATTAATATCAAAGGTAGCGCCCGTATAGTGCCTCGATTTATCGGACAGTAGAAAAACGACTGTTTCAGCCACATCCTCCGGCAATACCGGCTCAGGAATTAGCTGGTGACTGAGATACTCCTGTTTTCTCCATTCGGGAATGGTCTCCATCATTGAAGTGTCCACCATCGTGGGCGCGACAGCGTTAACGCGTATGTAGGGCGAAAAATTCATGGCGCAGCTCTTGGTTAGCCCGAGCAAGGCTGCTTTGGACATGCCATAAATCGCATCCGAGCTTCCCTCCATCCCCGACACGGAGGACATATTGACGATTGTTCCCTGGCGCTGATTGCGAAGCATCCGCCTTCCGAACAGCTGCGAGAAATAGACGGCTCCCTTGATGTTAATATCCATGACTCTGGCGATATCGTCCTCTTGATAATCCAGAATGCTTTGCGCCAAATAAATCCCCGCGTTATTCACCAAGCTGTCCGCGTCCGGGTGCTCCTGTTCAATATAGGCAAAAAACTCACGAACCAGATCATAATCGCTTACATCCACTTGATAGGTGTACAGATTCTGATAAGCATCCGCCCACTCCTTCAACTCCTCGAGCAGCCGGCCGTTAATGTCACACGCGATCACCGAAGCGCCTTCTCGTAAACCGAGTTTCACGATTTCTTTTCCGATCCCGGATGCCGCGCCGGTTATGATCAACTTTTTATTAGTCAGCATGATAATCAACCACCCTAAATCCAAATTTAATAACCATTTTACCTTTCGGCAGTTTGGGATTTGCAAATGAATAATATAGTTAAATAAAGTGGTTCCAGTGAACTCTCCCCTACTTAGCTTACGCATGAAGTGGGGGGCTTCTGTTGGCATCCATACAGGGTTGCACACGCTTGCGAGCTTCATGTCTGAAGACTCAATGCCTGTTGCACCCGAATGAGGGAAGCCAACGTCCAATATGTTCGTTTTGCCAATGAAGGGTCTTTTGCCTCCAAGGACAACCACATCTTTTCAGACGTGGATTTTTGTATATTACGTAGCACGTACCGTGCGCTGATGTTATACGAGGCATTAAGGTCCGCGTGATACGTTTTGCCTGTTGCGAATACAGCAATATCACGCTTCGTGTTGCGTTGTACAAATCCACTGCCGTCAAAAGCAAGCGCACTTGTATTCGCAGGGTTGACCATGGAAACCCGCATCCCTAGAAAATACGCCATTTCGGTCACTTTCGTTTGGATGCGTCGTTTGGCCCAAAACTGGAGTTTGGCTCGAAGCCGCTTGGCTCCCCACGTTCCTCTAGGCAGACGCATCTTCCCTAAATACTCCATGACGATGACATCTGCGCGGTGCTTTTGGGCAAAGGCAAGGATTTGATGCGCGGTATCGTGGACGATATGCGTCTGTAAGCCGTTCATCCGCCGCCAGAAATTCGGTTTTGCCCCTATACCGGATTGACGCTGGGCTTGTTTTAGTTTACCTGTGATTTGGCGCATCCGGTCTTTTTCTTTGGCTTGGTTAATAAATGTCCTCGCCAAGACAGTGCCGTTAGCTTCCATCACGGAACAGACTGCGGAATTCGTTAACCCCAAATCAACAGCACACACCCGCTGCTTGGAATGTTCCGTCTGAGTCAACTTCACATCTCCCTCATAGGCGATATGAAGGGCATAGCGTTTTCCTTTCCGAACCAATGTGGGGCTGCATTCTTTCATGCTCCACACGTTACGTTTGAATAGGTCCTGCCCTTTAAAGGTAATGGGGAGCCAGACCCAATCGCCTCGATGAAATACCTTGATGTTGGCTGCCCTTTCGGAGGTTCGAATGAACATATTGCCTTTGTAGAAGCAAGGGAACGCCTGATGCTGAGCTTGGAGTGTCGGCGGTTTCTTCGAAAAGCGTTTCCCTTCTTGCTGGGCGTGTTGCCGCTCGGCTTGCCAAAGCTGAAAACGGGAGTTATGACTTTTCACAATGCCAAACGCTTCGGCAATGGCACTCCTGCGGAAGTAAGAAGGAAACTTATAAAAGCGTTGATCGAATTCGGTGTAAAACGGATTCGGATTGTGCCTGGTACGGTGAGTCAGCCGTTCTACTGCCGTCACCACCGCTTGGGTGGATAACGATTCCAAGGCCATAAACTGCTCTTGAATGACCGTAATAAAGAACGACAGCGCCTCTTGATATACATGGAGAGTCGCATCTAGCATGCGGTGGTGAGACGTAATCGGATGTTTGAGTGTTTTGACCACCTTCATGGGATGCGCCTCCATCGTAAGTTTGATGGATCTAGCATAACACAAGAACATATGTTTGTTAAGTAGACGTGTCCAACCCCCACCTTCGCTGTTGGCTTAGAGGTGGGGGACTGCGACACTAAATCCATTCAACGGTAAAGGATTTGATGATTTTGAGGATAGCCTTCTTCACAGATACGTTTTACCCGCAAATCAATGGTGTGTCCAATACGTTGATGTATTTGAGCCAATATTTGACGCGCAGCGGCATTGAACATCTATTCTTCGCCCCCGATTATGAGTCCGATGAACCCGAAGCAGACGGGGTCCCTGTCGTACGGTTCAAAGGCTTCACGCCTCATATCTATCCGGATTGCCGTCTCGCTTTCCCTCCTTATCCCAAAATTCTTGAGCAGCTCTCGGACTTTGGGCCCGATGTCGTGCACATTGTCACTGAGCTCGGCGTCGGCTGGAGCGGCCTGCGGGCAGCGAGAGCGCTGAATATACCGATCATCATGTCCTACCATACGAGCTTCGACAAGTACCTCCAATTTTACCATATGCAGTATTTAAATAAAGCTTTGTGGGCATACATGCGCTGGTTTCACAGCTTCGCACTCGTCAACCTCGCCCCTTCCCGGAGTGCGCTGCACGATTTGACACAGCATGGCATTCAAAACTTGGCCCTTTGGCCCCGTGGAATCGATCTGGAGCGGTTTAATCCCGGGAATTACTCCCCAGAGCTTAGGGAAAAGCTGGCCGGAACGGAGGAAGTTGTATTTCTCTACGTCGGCCGCATCGCGGCGGAGAAAGGGCTGCCAACGCTGGCTGACAGCATTATGCAAGTTAATCAGCGATACGGAGAGCGGGTAAAATGGGTCTTCACCGGGGAGGGGCCTTATTTGCCGGAGCTGATCGCCAAAAGGATACCGAACGCCATTTTTACGGGAAGCCGCCGGGGCGAAGAACTGGCTGCAATCTATGCAAGCGCAGATGTCTTCGTATTTCCTTCCGGCACCGAGACGTTCGGCAATGTGCTGCTTGAGGCGATGGCGAGCGGGCTGCCTGTCATCTGCACCGATTCCGGCGGCGTGACCGATTTTACGGAGAACCACAGGAACGCGCTTGTATGCAAGTACGGCAGCGTCCCGGAGCTAACCAAGGCGATCGTCAAAATGCTCAACCCGCATAATCGGCAGGTTCTTAGCGAAAAAGCGCTCGAAACGGCCAAATCCCGAAGCTGGGACGCCGTGTTCGAGGGTCTTATGCTCCATTATCATTACGCCGCGCACCCGGAAATCTACGCCGGACGAAAGGTCATCGGTTGATGCGATTAACCCGTTCCTCCCGCTCTGCATTTCGGGCGGAAAAGAGCTGCCTCCCGGATTCATAGTTTATCACCTATGAAATTGGCGGTGCATACACTGCACTGGTGAGGTGAGCCTAAACTATGGACGGACAGATATGGCCGCAGCAATATGCTGCGAAGCTCCATCGTTCTTTAAGACAAAAGATTGGGCAATCTTATGCGCCCAGCGCTAAACCTACAGACATTCGGGTCATCATTCAACTGAAGCATAAAATAACCCCGGCACGGTTGCATTCCCTGAAGCAGCACGCAGGCCGGCATGCTCTTCCGGTCCTGCGGCAGCTTCCGCTGGTTAATTCGGTATCGTCCAGGATTTCAGTGGACTGTCTGAAGCGGATGTGCCGATGCGGCGCAGTCCACAAAATATATCTGGACGGAATTAAAACAACGTCGCTCTCTATAGCGACGCCTTCCATCGGTTCTGCTGCTGTTCAAAGAGAGAAAGGTCTTACCGGAAAAGGGGTTAACATTGCTGTTCTCGACACCGGGGTCTTTCCGCACCCGGACCTGACCCGTCCCGCCAACCGGATTATCGCCTTTAAAGACTTCATCAACCGTAGACAGCGGCCTTACGACGATAACGGCCACGGAACGCATGTCGCCGGAGATGCGGCGGGCAACGGCTGGTCAAGCAGCGGGAAATACAAAGGGCCTGCGCCGGAAGCGGGCATTGTGGGTGTTAAAGTATTAGATAGGAATGGCAGCGGATACGACTCCACGATTATTAAGGGAATCGAGTGGTGCATCGCCCACCGGAAGCGGCTGAAGCTGCGCATTCTATCCCTGTCACTTGGAGGTCCGATAAATTCTTCATATAAAGACGATCCTCTCTGCCAAGCCGTGGAGCAGGCGGTCAAGGCCGGACTGACCGTCGTGATTGCGGCCGGAAACGGCGGGCCTGGGTACGGTACGATTGAGTCGCCCGGTAACAGCCCTTCGGCTATTACGATCGGAGCGGTGAACGACCGCCGTACCCTCCCGCAAGCCGACGACCGCATAGCCTGGTTCTCCAGCCGGGGACCGGCACGCTTTGGAGGGAACAAACCGGATCTGGTTGCACCGGGCGAGACGATTATTTCGCTGCGCTCTCCCCGCTCCAAGCTGGACCGCGAGTTTCCTTCTCAGAGAATCGGCCGCAGCTATTTCGTATTGTCCGGCACGAGCATGTCTACGCCCATCGTCTCCGGCACAGCCGCCCAGCTATTGCAGAGCAATCCCGCTCTGTCTCCATCACAGGTCAAAACGATACTGAAAAAGAATACCTTCCGCCTCAAATTCAACACCAACACTGCCGGAAGAGGTGAGATTAATGTAAGGTTTCTGCAGCGCCGGCGGCGTTCCCGCTAATCATTGTGCAGATTGCCGTAAATTTTGTTACCGAAACCATTAAAATTTAAAATGATATTGACAACCACCTGGACCGAGTTTATCATTAAGCCAATAATTGCGTCATATAACCTGACACTATTATATTGCTGCTTCTTGTATAAGCTCACAATCTGGGTGAGCGTCTCTACAGGCAACCGTGAATTGCCCCAGGCTACAAGAGGTGTATCAGTTATTTCCCTTTCTGTCCGGCCCTCTTTAGGCTGCGCAGCGAAAGGCCGATTTAACTATGCGCCTCTTGGCGCCCGGGGTTTTCTGCATTAGAGGAATATTCAATAATTCGTGAGGTGAAAGATGATGAATGTTAAAGCTAATTCCCCCGCCGAAGCCGCTCAGACGCAGCTTCCCCGCGACTGTACATTTACGGAAAATGACTGGCATGTCCTCTCTAAATACTGGTATCCGGTAGCCATCGCAAGCGAGATTGCGGACAAGCCGGTGGGTGTGAAGCTGCTGGATGTGAAGCTCGTCTGTTACCGCAGCAAGGGCAAAGTCGTTATTGCCCGCGATCTTTGCTTCCACCGGGGCGCCCCTCTCAGCATGGGATGGGTTGAAAACGATGAGATCGTATGCCCTTATCACGGCTTTCGGTATAACTGCGAAGGAGCATGTACCGCGGTTCCCGCACACCCGAGCAGCAAAATTTCACCCAAGCTGAAGCTGATTATGTATCCTGCAGTTGAGCGCTACGGCTTGATCTGGACTTGTCTCTCGGGTGCCGAGGAACAAATTCCCGACTTCCCGGGCTGGGATGATCCGGATTTCATCAATATTTTGCCTCCGAGCTTTGACATCGCGGGTTCCGCCGGACGCCAAATGGAGGGCTTCCTGGACGTATCCCATTTCGCTTATGTGCATACGGACAGCTTCGGCGACCGCAATAATCCGGAGGTCCCGCAGTACAAGGTGAGACGCGAAGGCACTGAGTTATTTGCCGACTATTGGAGCACGGTCAGCAACTACGGAAAAGGCCAGAACGCACCCGTTCCGGAAGGCTTTATGTGGCTGCGCGCGTTCCGCGTATTCCCGCCGTTCGCCGCGTCGCTTACCGTGCATTTTCCAGACGACGGGAAGCTGATGATCCTGAACTGCGCTTCCCCGGTCTCGGCCCGCTACACCCGTCTGTTCTGCCCGATTTCACGCAATTTCGATAAAGACGCTCCGCTTCAGCCTACTATTGATTTTAACCTTCAGGTGTTCCAGGAGGACCGCGACATGGTCGAGGCTCAGACTCCGGAAGACCTCCCGCTGGATCTGACGGCGGAGGCTCATATTCCGGCTGACCGCACTTCCATCGCCTACCGGCAGCTGCTTACGGAGCTTGGACTCGGAAGACATTATACATCTTAAGTAAGAAGAAACGCCTGACGGCGTCTTATAAGACGCAGGTACGTTTCTCGAAAAAATATAAGACCAAACGATAGGCGCGAAGCTTATAAAGTCTTATATTTCAAAAAAGAATCGCCCTCCTTTTTAGAAAAAGGATCAGGGCGATTCTTTTTTAAACCGTCCCTAACAGGACGGCGATGCCGTTTCTTCTTAACCCGCTTCGTATTCCGCTTTGCATATTACCGTCTCATACGGTTTCATGACGCCTTCTTCATGAGCATTCAGATTGGACAGTACGATATCGCCCGCAAGCGGCGCAGGTATCGCAACATTTCGGTCCGTAAAATTGCATAATACCGTCCACTGCTCGCTGCCCAAGGTCCGGACGTAGCCGCCAAGCTCCTCGGAATCCTTGTAAATCTCCCGGTAATCGCCGTAAATCAGCGCTTTATTCTCCCGGCGCAGCCTGATCAGCTTCCGGTAGAAATGCAGGATCGAATTCCCGTCATGCAGCGACTGCTCCACATTGATCGACGTATAATTCGGATTCACCCGCAGCCACGGCTCCCCGGACGTAAATCCGGCCATCGGCTCCGGACTCCACTGCATCGGCGTGCGCCCCTGATCCCGGCTCCTTTTTGCCAGATGTTTCAGGATGTCACCCTCGGGCCTACCCAAGGCCGTTCCGTAAGCGTGGAAATTAATGCTTTCAATATCCCGGTACTCCTCTATCGAAGCAAAATAATGATTGGTCATCCCGATCTCTTGCCCTTGGTAGATAAAAGGAGTGCCCCGCATCAGAAAATAGTAGGCGGCCAGCATTTTAGCCGATTCCTCACGGTAACGCCCGTCGCTGCCGAATTTGGAAACTGACCTGACATGGTCGTGATTCTCCAGGAACAGCGCCATCCATCCCCTACCCGCCGTCTCCGTCTGCCATTTGGACAGCGCATGCTTGAAGTCGGTCAGCTTCCAGGAATGGTAGATTCCTTTAGCCGTCGGTTTGACGTCCAGATCCACATGATCAAATTGAAAAATCATATTGAAAACGCCGCTCTGCTCATCCACATAATCATGAATCTGCTCAATCGGCACGCCGGGCGCCTCCGCGACGGTCATCACATTGCGTGGCTTCAGCACCTCCCGTTTCATTTCGTGCAGAAAATCCAGGATGCCGGGTTGATTCAGGCAGGCTTCCGCAAGCGGAGCATAACGGCGGCCCTCTTCTGTCTTAAGCTGCGGGAACCGCTGATCCTTTTTGATAAAGGTAATCGCGTCGATGCGAAATCCGGCAACCCCCTTGTCGATCCACCATTCCATCATGGAGAAAATATTCCGGCGAACCTCGGGATTCTCCCAGTTCAGATCCGGCTGCTTTCTGGAAAAGCAGTGCAGATAATATTCCTGAGTGTGCTCGTCATACTCCCAGGCGGAACCCCCGAAATTCGATTCCCAGTTGGTCGGTTCCTCCCCGCCCGAGCCCGGCTTCCATATATACCAGTCGCGCTTCGGATTGTCTTTGGAGCTGCGGGATTCCACGAACCAGGCATGTTCGTCCGAGGTATGGTTTGCAACCAGGTCCATGATAATGCGGATGCCAAGGGCCTCCGCTGTGGTGATCAGTTCCAGCATATCTTCCATCGTTCCGTATTCAGCCTGCATTTTATAGAAATCCCGAATGTCGTACCCGTTATCGTCGTTGGGCGAATCGTAAACGGGACATATCCAAATGACGTCGATGCCCAGGTCGCTCAAGTAGCCGAGCCGGTTAATAATTCCGCGCAGATCCCCGACTCCGTCTCCGCCCGAATCCTGAAAGCTCCGGGGATAAATCTGATAGACGACACTTTCCTTCCACCAATTGCGGTCTCTAGTCTCCATATCTCCACTCTTCCTCCAGCAACTTATTTGATCGCGCCCTGGCTGACGCCCCGGATAATATAACGCTGCCCGAACAGGTAAGCGACAAGGATGGGCAGGATGGTGAGCAGCAGCGCGGGAATCAGCAGTTCCCAGTTGTTCATATACGTTCCGTTAAAGACCTTCATTTTGATCGGCATGGTGAAATCCTGGTCTTTCGTAAGCACAAGAGACGGCAGCAAGTAGTCGTTCCAGATCCAGAGCACGTTCAGAATGGCGATCGTCACCGAGGTTGGAGCGAGCATGGGCAGCACAATTTTGAAAAAAGTCTGCGGCCGCGTGCAGCCATCCAGCAGTGAAGCTTCTTCAAGCTCATAAGGTATCGACTTTACGAATCCGTGATACATAAATATCGAGAGTGCGCTGCCGAACCCGATATAGAGAATAATGAGCAGCGGAATCGGCGCCGCGTCGATCCAATGAAGCTTGGCTCCGTAAATATAAATCAGCGGGATCATGATGGATTGAAAAGGAATAATCATCGAAGCAACCATTAGCGCAAAGAGCCCGTTATTGAATTTGGTCGGACGTCTGACCATGTAATAAGCGGTCATTGCCGCGAATATGCCGATAAGTAGAACGCTTAGTAAGGTAATCACAACCGTGTTTCTGAACGATACAAAGAAATTCATCTTATCAACGACTTCGGCAAAATGCCCGAAATTCAGACTGGTCGGCAGGGAAAAGGGACTTTCGAGTATCTCTCCATTGTTCTTGAACGAGTTGACGACCATGAGGAAGAACGGAAAGACAAAGACGGCAAAGGACACGATCAGCAAAGTATAAGTGAGGATAGAGGCGGCTCTTTTTCTGGCTTCCATTAGGCGGCAACCTCCATTCTCTTACTGAAATAAACTTGCAAGCCTGTAATAACCGCCACAATGATGAACAGCACGATCGCTTCGGCCTGGCCGACGCCGTAAATATTTTCCGTAAAAGCTTTTTGGACGACATGCATGGATACCATGGTTGTACTGCCGTATGGCCCGCCCGCGGTCAGGGAGTAGTTCACGTCATACACCATGAAGGCATTTTTCAAAGTCAAAAAGACTGTAACGACAAAGGATGGAACCATCAGCGGGAGAATGACATTTCTTAAACGTTGCCATGCGTTCGCCCCGTCGATTGTGGCCGCCTCCATCACGTCTTTCGGAACATTGACCAGACCTGCGACAAAGATAATCATCATATAGCCCGCCGACTGCCAGATCGTTACAATCACGATGGCCCAGAAAGCCAGATGCTCATCCCCCAGCCAGCCCAGCCGCAGCCATTCGATGCCAAGCTTGTCTCCGATGGACGGAAGCGTCTGCACGAAGATGAACTGCCAGATGTAGCCGAGGATCAATCCGCCGATCAGATTCGGAGTGAACAGCGCCGTCCGAAAGAAATTTTGCATTTTCACGCCGGAAGTGACCAGAAATGCCAGAATAAAGCCAAGGATATTAATGATGATGACCGTCGCCACGACGAATTCGACCGTAAGCCACATGGATTCCCAGAACGCGGTATCGGTAAATGCGGTTTTATAGTTGCCGAAGCCCGAGAACTTGATCGGATTCACGGGAGAGGTCATATCTGTCAGTGTAAGATAAAGGCCGTAGGCAAATGGAATCAGTACCGCTATGGCGAAGAAAATAATCGTGGGACCGGTAAAAAACAACTGGTTGCCGAGCGACTTCAGCCGGCTTTTTTCCGTTATCATAGGTTTAGCTCACCCCTAAGTGCTTGAAGTTGCGGAAAAGAACGGGGCTGCCCCGCCCTTTTCCCGTTTCATAACGATTAATTGATTAGTGCTGGTTCTTGTAATAGGTTTCGATGGCTTTGGCCAGATCGGCGCGGGATTCTTTCTGCGCAATATATTTTTGAATATCCGGCGCAAGGATGTTGCCCCAATCTTCAACTTTTACATAATTGGAGCTGAACGGCAGCGTTTTGCCTGCTTGCACGGCTTCCGCAATCGCTACTCCCAGCGGATTCGTCACTTTATTCAGATTGTTCTTGAAAGCGGAAATGACTTGGGCTTGATTGACGAGAAAATCTTGGCCTTTTTGATCATATACGAGCCAGTTTAGAAACTTCTTGCCCGCTTCCTGCTGGGCTGCCGTAGCCGATTTGTTGATTACCAGAATATTGGTTGGGCCTGCGGCAATTTTGTTGTTCAGCGGATTATCCGGATTGTTGTCCACCGGAACCGGGATAAAGCCGAAGGATTCGCCGGAGACCGCTTTCAGTGAATCAAACGCCCAGTTTCCGTTGAACAGAATGGCGGATTCGCCTTTGCCCACGCTCAGGTGCGCATCGTCATAATACTTGCCCAGCGGACGTTCGCCGTATTTGTTGTACGCTTTGGAGACGAGCAGATCCATCGTATCGTAGTAGCCGTTCCATACCGCGTTGCTTGCCAGATCGAACTTTCCGGCTTTCAGCTGTTCCACAATCGTATTCGGGTCCTCAGCCTGATTCAGAAATTGCGTGCTGTAATGGTTCGCAACCGACCAGTTCTCTGTTTGATAAGCGACCGGATATTTCACGCCGGAGGCCTGGATTTTGTCCAGAAGCGCTTTCAATTTGTCGCGGGTATTGATGGAATAAGGATCGAATGCGCCGCCTACCGCTTTTTCCACGACGCTCTTGTTGTATACCAACCCGAAGCCTTCAATGGAGAACGGGAAACCGGCGATTTTGCCATTAGCGTCTTTAACGCCGTACACCGTATCGGCATTCCATTTTTCATTCGTAAGATCAATGCCGAAGTCTTTGTATTTGTTAACAATGGAATCGGGAGACATCATGGCAATGGTAACCGTTTTGCCGGAAGCCGTCAGTTTGTCCAGCAGATTGACCGTTTCCCCAACCGCTCCGGAGACCGCTTCAACCGTAATGTCCGGGTTTGCCGCCATGAAATCCTTTGCTGCCTGCTCCCACTGGGAAGCGATTTCACCTTTGCCGTTTACAATTACAATGTTGACTTTGCCGTCATTTGAATCCGCCGCCGTGTTGCCCGAATTCCCCGACCCGCCGCAAGCGGTCAAGGCAACAGCCATCAATAGAACGAGGAATAAAGCCAATGTCTTTTTCAAAAGAACCCCTCCATAAATGTAATAACTTCACCTGATCCAATCACCTCAGAATATTTGGGAACGATACCAAATTTTTAGGTATAATCTCGCATCTCCATCATTTAAAGTGATTATGGATATAATGTATCACTCTTTGGTAACGGTTTCAACAACTTTTTTTCTAACTCATCACTAAAATAATAACCGGGCATAGCCAATATATGGCGTTTCATAGCTTCTGATCGGCAATAATTGATTGTCTAAATTGGTATCGTTCCCAAAAAATGTGCCAGAGCCGCCGTAGCTTGCTCCCGCATGCTAGGTGGATTCCCGGACAACCAGCTCAACCGGAAGCTCATAAACCGCAGGGCTTGGACAAGGCTCATTCAGCATCGCCAGCAGAATCTCTCCGGCCTTCTTCCCCATTTGGGCAATCGGCTGCCGGATAGTGGTAAGTCCCGGGTCCAGAACCTCCGCGATCGGTTGATCGTCAAAGCCGATGATCGCCAGATCATCCGGAATACGTAAGCCGGCTTTTTTCGCGGCCATCATCAGTCCTCCGGCAATTTCATCGCTCCCGGCGAACACGGCTGTCGGACGGTCCTTCATTTCCATCAGGAGCTGCATCACTCGCTTGCCGTCCTCAATCGTATGCTTATCGACCAGAATCCAGCTTGGATTCACCGGGATACCGGCTTCCTCCAGCGCTTTTTGATAGCCTTGATTCCGATCCTTGTCCTTTCCGAATTCCGTGAATAATCCGCCCGTGCAATACGCGATCTTGCGGTGCCCTCTTTCAATCAGATGCTTGACGCCGATATAGGTGCCTTGAAATTGATCCACCCGGATCATCGGAACATCCGTCTTGTTGATATATTCGTTGCACAGCACAATGGGGCCAAACTCCGTATAAGGTTTAATCTGCGCCCAATCATTCTCGATGGATGTCATAATGATTCCGTCCGCCTGCTTGGTCTTCAGCAGATTCAAGTAGGATAATTCCTTCTCTTTATCCTCATTCGTCTGGCAAATCAGAGTCTGATAGCCGCTGCGGTAACCGACCTGCTCGATGGCATCCACCAAATAGGAAAAGAACGGATTCACAATTTTCGGGACGACTACCGCGATGGTTGTGGCGAGCTGTCCTCTTAATCTTCTCGCGGAAGGGTTCGGCGTGAACCCAAGCTGCTGCATTGCCTTCAGGACCTGTTCCTTTTTGTCCGGCGAAATATGGGGATAGTTATTGATCACCCGGGATACGGTCGTCTTCGACACTCCCGCCAGGCGCGCCACATCAATGATGGTTGTCATCCGTTTGTTCACCTCTCACAGCAAATATTGAAACCAGTTTCAATCATTTTACCTTATATCGAGATAATGCGAAAGAAATTTAAAAAAAGCCGCCGGACACCCGAAAGTGTCAGACGGCTTCGCTGCAACGAGTCAGTTATAAAAATTGCGGACCCAGCGGTGCGCCTTCAGCTTGGCAACCTGGTCCTCAGGAAGCCCCAATCCATCTCCCACCTTCATATTGCGTTCCACATTGGTAACAGAGCGCATCCCCGGAATGACCGTCGAAACGGCTGGGCTGCTGAGCACATAGCGCAGCGCCGTTTCAGCAATGTCGTCAATAGAGATATTCAAATCGGCGGCAATTTGCTGCACCCGCTCGAAGACCTCCCGCTTACGGTCATCCCTGAAATAATGATTGCGGAAATCGCCTTGATCGAAGGTGGTTTCCGGCGTTATTTTTCCTGTTAATCCGCCTTCATCCAGTGCAACCCGGACGATCACCCCGATGTCGTGCTTCTCGCAGGCAGGCAACAGCTCGTCCTCCGGACTCTGTTCAAAAATATTATAGATAACCTGAACAGTGTCAACGAGACCGCTTTCAATTAGCTTAATCGCATTGCTTGGCTGATAGTCATTGATGGACACGCCGAAGAACCGGATTTTCCCCTGTTCCTTCAGCTTCTGTACACCTTCCAGCCAGTCCCCTTTGCCGACCCACTCATCCGACCAGACATGGAACTGCTGAACATCAATCGTCTCAAGACCCAAATTCCGCAGGCTCTGTTCCGTGCAGGAAATCACATGCTCCTTAGTGAACGTCTCTTCTACCGGCACACCGCTGCGGGCGGGCCACTGTCTGTTAATCGGCGGGATCTTAGTCGCTACATAGATGTTCCCCGCATGTTCCCGGACAACTTGTCCAACCAGCTTCTCACTGTGCCCGTCTCCATATCCAAGCGCGGTATCGATAAAATTCAATCCCAGCTCAACGGACCGGTTCAGCGCCTTAAGCGATTCTTGATCATCCGCGCCAACCCATGACGTTTTGCCGATCCCCCAGGCTCCGAAGCCGATTTCCGATACGTTCAGTCCCGTTCTTCCAAGAGTTCTGTAATTCATGATTTCCCTCGCCTTCTTTAAGCTGAAATTGTGATTCCAATCTCAAGTATACCATAGGGAAACGTCAGAAGGTTAGTGCCGCCAAACACCCGGAAACCCTTGCGTTCAGCGGCAGTCCGTTCCCTCTATTTCTTCCCTTTGATCACCTGTTCGATGGCCCGCTTCATCAATCTGCCCCCCCGATCCCACGAAAGCTTAAGCGTATCCTGACGCCCCTGCCGGCCTTTCATTTTGCATAGACGGGGGTTCTCGTACGCGGTCCTCATCTGCTTTCTGAGGCTTTGAAGCTCAGGCTCCGCCCAGCGCTGTCCCTGCTGCGCGAACAGGTGGCTAAATTTACGGGATATCGCGTGCCTGCTTCGCATGCTGACCGCCGGGTTACGCAGTTTATATTTCACCAGGAAAGAATTTCGGCTGTTCAAAAAATCCATATGGCCTCCCCAGCCCGTTGCAATAACCGGAATGCCGCTGGCCATTGCTTCAAGAAACGGCATGCCCACGCCTTCCCCTCTCGTTGGCAGAACAAAAGCATCCCCGAGCGTATAAATCCCTCTAAGCTGCCCGGGTGTGATCGGACTGCCGATGATCTTAACGGGAGCGGTGCTTTTGTTAAGACCCAGCTTTTTCTTGTATTGGCTGATTCTTTTCTTAATCCAGGCTTCAGTCTCACGAGAGTCATAACCGTTCGTCTTGATCACGAGCAGCACGGAATCACTGGCGGAGAACTCCTCCCAGTACGCCCGGAGCAGCCCTTCCGGATTCTTGCGGTGCTGGAAGCCAAAGACGGATACAAAGATGAATCTCCTTTTATGCTCCGGCAGGTTCAGCTTGGGATTGCCTGGACGGTATTCCATCGTATTCACGCCATGGGGCACGATGAAGATGGGAACCTTAACGCCGCTCCTTAGGAGAGCTTCTTTGTTCTGGAGCGTGGGCACAAAGACCGCATCAAATTTATTCATGTGCGGCTTCCAGTGGTTCGGGATCTGCGTCGTCTCCCAAACAGTGTTCAGGATCACATGATCGTAACGCTTTCTCTCTTTTTTGACACTTACCTGGTGCGGCGGATAGTGCCAAATGAGAACTTTTTTAACCGCTGACCGCCGGGTTCCCAGGTTCTTTAGCGTCTTGGAGCCAACCCGCACATTTACACCCTGCCGCCGCAGCGCCCGCACATACGCCCGGCTGGCGATGCCGAGCCCGCTCTTCTTCTCAACGGGGCCCCGCCATTCACACCAGTATCTATTCATAAGCTCCCTCATTTCACTGCGCATCATCGTCTGAATTAGAGTATGCCAGCCCAGCTGAAAAGGGGATTAACCGGTCTACAGAAGTCATAATTCGCTCATATGGCGGGTCCGAAAATCTTATATATTTTTATCCAAAAAAATCAAATGCCGTGTCCAGCGGTTTATAGTAAAATGATGTAAGCGCGCCTAATTGGTATAATAATCCATTTTTAGGAGAGTGGTGCTGTGGGGAAGTACGTCGCCTATACGATAACCACACTAAAAAATACACAGGTATACAAGTTCGATCTGCTGCTGTGGGTAATCAATTCGTTTATTCTGGTCATCGCTTTCCGCGAAGTGTGGAAGGCCATTTACGCTAACGGGCACAGCCTCGCTATATCCACGGGTGTGACTTCACAGGGAATGCAAACCTATGCGATGCTCTCCGTTATCCTATACGCTATCATGCCCCCCTCCATCTCCTATGAAATCAGCGATAAAGTCAGGGATGGCTCCATCGTATTCGACATGCAAAAACCCTGGGACTTTGAATGGATGCATTTCTCAAAGGCAGCGGGCGTCTTCCTGTTCAGTATGATCTATACCGTTATTCCGCAGCTGGTTGGGGTGTTCCTGTTCTTCCCGATCGATTATCCGGCCGGTGTGCAGGCTGCCGCTTTCGCCGCAAGCGTCCTGCTTGCTTTTCTCTTGTCCTTTCTGATTAATTTCATCGTCGGCATGACAGCCATCCTGTTCACGGAAACGTGGGGGATCGACATGTTCAAATCCGTGATAACCGACGTTTGCTCCGGCGCAATGGTTCCGCTCTGGTTCTTCCCGGATGCGGTCAGCCGAGTCCTTCTCTGGCTTCCGTTTCAGGGTATTTTCAATATTCCTTTATCCTTGTTCATTGGAAAAATAACAGGAACCGCTGTCTGGGAACAGCTCGCCTTTCAAGCCGCCTGGTGTCTCATCCTTCTGCTGCTGAGCCGGGTGATCCTCGCCTGGATCGAGCGGAAGCTGGTCATCACGGGCGGTTAATCTATAAATAAGGAGGCGAAGGTCCAATTGATCGGCAGACATATCAAGCTGTATCTAGCCATGCAGTCCGCAAATTTACGGTCTCACATGGCCTATCCGTTAAATTTCGCCATCGGGGTGCTGAGCATTACGTTTCTGGGATTATCTTTTATCCTGGTCTCCTGGGTGATCACGCAGAAGGTTCCCATCATCGACGGCTGGACCACCTACGAGCTGATCTTCATGACTTCCCTCTGGCGGACGACGCACGGCATCTTCATCGCCTTCTTCGTTCAGAGCTGGTTTCTTGAATCACTGATCCGAAACGGCGAATTTGACCGCTTCCTCGTCAGGCCGCTCAACCCGATGTTCTCATTCGCTGCGCACAATATCCAAATCTACGGGTTCGGAGACATGCTGGCAGGCATCATCGGACTCGCTGCAGCCATGGTACATATTCCGGATTGGACCTTGGGAAAAATCGCAGTGCTATTAGTCATCGTCATCAGCGGCGCGGCTATTGAATGGTCGCTGCAGATGATGATCGGCTGTATGGTGTTCTGGACCTTGCAGGGCGGGGCGATGCGGCATATCCTGGACCAACTGCTCGCGCAGTTTACCCGCTTTCCGTTGTCCGTCTATAACGGCGTCTTGCAGGCTCTGCTGACTTTCGTTTTGCCTGTCGCGTTTATCAGCTACTATCCTTCTTACTTTTTTTTCGGAGACCGGTCAGGCGTTCCTTTCTCGCCCGTGCTGATGTATCTGACGCCGCTTGTGGCGCTGCTGCTGGTCTCGGTTACTTATTATGTATGGACAAAAGGGCTTAACGCCTATAAAGGAGCGGGGACATAACTTGGACATTATCGTAGCGGACAATCTGGTGCGGCAGTTTTACTCCAAAGAGAAGCCGGCTGGCTCTTTCAAGCTGCTCAAAGCTCTCTTTTCCTTCAAAAAGCAGCCGAAGAACGTCGTGGACAACGTGTCATTCACTGTACGCAAAGGGGAAATTGTCGGTTATATCGGACCGAATGGGGCGGGAAAATCGACCACAATCAAGATGCTGGCCGGTGTGCTAGTGCCTACGTCCGGGACCGTCCATGTGAATGGAATAGAGCCGCATACGAACCGCAAGCTGCACGCGGGGCATATCGGGGTCGTGTTCGGGCAGCGTACCCAGTTGTGGTGGGATTTGCCGCTGATTGAGTCATTCAAGCTGCTCGGCAAAATCTAC
The DNA here is from genome assembly GCF_000993825.1 of Paenibacillus durus ATCC 35681. NCBI lineage: Bacteria > Bacillati > Bacillota > Bacilli > Caryophanales > Paenibacillaceae > Paenibacillus > Paenibacillus durus. The sequence goes on along the minus strand of NZ_CP011114.1, from coordinate 1,314,279 downwards.
GATGTGCCGAAAGAGCGATTTCAGCGCAATCTGGAAATGTTCACCGATATCCTTGACATGTCCTCCTTCCTTTCGACGCCGGTCCGCCAATTGAGCCTGGGGCAGCGAATGCGCGGAGACATTGCCGCGGCTCTGCTGCATGAGCCGGAAATTCTGTTCCTCGACGAGCCGACAATTGGCCTTGACATCATGGCGAAGGAAAAAATCCAGTCCTTTCTGCAAGAGATCAACAAAGAGAAGGAAATCACGATCATCTTAACGACCCATAACATGGACGATATCGAAAAACTATGCCATCGAGTCATCTTCATCGACAAAGGACAAATCCTGTTCGACGGCAGCACGGAGGTCATGACCGCCGAGTTCGGAGGCTTTCGCTACCTGGTCGTGGATGCGCCGAACTGGGATGAAGCTGCCTGGAACGGTCCGCCCGTCGAACGGAGGGAAGACAGCCAGCTGTTCTTCCGGATTGAAGATGACAAGCAGGTGGCCCCGATGATTAAGCAGCTCTCAGACCTGCTTGATATCCACAATCTGACCGTCCAGGAGCCCAAAATCGACGACGTCATCAAGCAGTTATATCAAAGGATCGGCCATTAGATACGCATGGGCTAGATGATACAATGAAGCCGCCGGATACCCGGAAGGGTTCGGCGGCTTTGCTTTAGTTATAGATAAACCTTAACCCCGCCGTCTGCTCGCCGCATCCATCCAATCAGGAATCCAGCCCCGCTCCAAATCATCCAGTGTCTTCCCTGGAGCAACAATGGTATCAATTGCATCCAGCAGTTCAGTGCTTAACCGGACATCAGCACCAGCGAGCGATCCTTGAAGCTGCTCCAGAGTGCGCGGTCCAATAATGGTCGATGTAATGGATGGATGCGCTTGGGTAAAAGCGACAGCCATGTGGGCAAGAGAGATTCCAGCCTCGGCGGCAAGTCCTTGCAGCTCGTTAATGATTTCGAACTTCACGCGATTTTCTTCACGAGTCGGGTCAACAATACTTCCCAGGAAAGTTCCTTGAAAACGGGCAGCTCGGGAATCTGACGATGCGGCTTGACCCTTGGCGTATTTTCCTGTGAGCAAGCCTCCTGACAGCGGACTCCATACAAGCACGCCCATGCCATATTTTCTCGCAGCTTCAAGAACGTCAAGCTCAATACTGCGGTTCAAGATGGAGTAAGGAGGCTGCTCGCTTGCGAAGCGCGCCAGAGTACGGCGTTCACTTACCCCTTGCGCTTCGGCAATCTGCCAAGCCTGAAACGTGGAGGAGCCGATATAGCGAATCTTCCCTTCCTGAACAAGATCGGTTAATACGCCAAGCGTCTCTTGAACTCTCCCCCACTTAGCTTACACAAGAAGTGGGGGCTTCTGTTGGCATCGATACAGGGTTGTACACGCTGCGAGCTTCATGATTGAAGGCTCAATGCCTGTTGCACCCGAATGAGGGAAGCCAACGTCCAATACGTTCGTTTTGCCAATGAAGGGTCTTTGGCCTCCAAGGACAACCACATCTTTTCAGATGTGGCTTTTTGTAGGTTGTGCAGCACATATCGTGCGCCGATGTTATACGAGGCATTAAGGTCCGCGTGATACGTTTTGCCTGTTGCGAATACAGCAACATCACGCTTCGTGTTTCGTTGTACAAATCCACTGCCATCAAAAGCGAGCGCACTTGTATTCGCCGGATTGACCATGGAAACCCGCATCCCCAGAAAATGCGCCATTTCGGTCACTTTCGTTTGGATGCGCCGTTTGGCCCAAAACTGGAGTTTGGCGCGAAGCCGCTTGGCTCCCCATGTTCCTCTAGGCAGACGTATCTTGCCTAAATACTCCATGACGATGACATCTGCGCTGTGCTTTTGGGCAAGGGCGATGATTTGATGCGCGGTATCGTGGACGATATGCGTCTGTAAGCCATTTATCCGCCGCCAGAAATTCGGTTTTACGCCTATACCGGACTGTCGCTGGGCCTGTTTCAGTTTGCCTGTGATTTGGCGCATCCGGTCTTTTTCTTTGGCTTGGTTGATAAAGGTCTTCGCCAAGACAGTGCCGCTTGCGTCCATCACGGAACAGACTGCGGAATTCGTTAACCCTAAATCAACGGCACACACCCGCTGCTTGGAACGTTCCGCCTGAGTCAACTTCACATCCCCCTCATAGGCGATATGAAGGGCATAGCGTTTTCCTTTCCGAACCAATGTGGGGCTGCATTCTTTCATGCTCCACACGTTACGTTTAAATAGGTCCTGCCTTTTAAAGGTAATGGGGAGCCAGACCCAATCGCCTTGATGAAATACCTTGATCTTGGCTGTCGTATCGGAGGTTCGAATGAACATGTTGCCTTTGTACAAGCAAGGGAACGCCTGATGCTGGGCTTGGAGTGTCGGCGGTTTCTTCGAAAAGCGTTTCCCATCTTGCTGGGCGTGTTGTCGCTCGGCTTGCCAAAGCTGAAAACGGGAATGATGACTTTTCATAATGCCAAATGCTTCGGCAATGGCACTTCTGCGGAAGTACGAAGGAAACTTATAAAAGCGTTGATCAAACTCGGCGTAGAGCGGATTTGGATTGTTCTTGGTACGGTGCATCAGCCGTTCTACCGCCGTCACCATCGCTTGGGTGGATAACGATTCCAAGGCCATAAACTGCTGTTGAATGACCGTAATCAAGAACGACAGCGCCTCTTGGTACACATGGAGAGTCGCATCTAGCATGCGGTGGTGAGACGTAATCGGATATTTGAGTGTTTTGACCACCTTCATGAGATACGCCTCCCTCGCAAGTTTGATGGATCTAGCATAACACAAGAACATATGTTTGTTAAGTAGACGTGTCTAACCCCCACCTTCGCTGTGGAGTGGTGGGGGACTACGACACTAAATCTCTTCAATATCGGTTTGCGGGTCCGGACGGTGGAGCTGGTAGAGGTCGATATGGTCCGTTTGGAGCCGACGCAAGCTGTTTTCGACTTCCTGTCTGATCCACAACCTTGAGCTTCCGCTTTGATTCAGCCCTTTTCCCATTGGCATTCCGACTTTTGTAGCAAGCACAACCTCATTTCGCCGTCCCTTTAAAGCTTTCCCGACAATTTCTTCCGAACCTCCGGCCCCATAGACGTCAGCGGTGTCAATGAAGTTGATGCCATTTCCGATAGCGGTATCCACGATTTGAATGCATTCTTCCTCGTTCGTGTTCCCCCATGATCCAAACGCTCCTGTACCCAAAGTAAAATTGCTTACTTTCATGCCTGTACGTCCCAAATTCCGGTATTCCATATTAATTACCTCCCAAGGCTTTAATCAGTTCTTCTGTGGTAAGAATTTCATGGACGATGGTCGGACCGTTGATCTCATGCGCCGCATGCATCGCCTCCCGGCTAAAGGCCGCTGTCGCATCTTTTACGAGCGTGACATGGTAACCAAGCTCCATTCCAAATCTTGCAGTCGATTCAATGCACGTATTCGCCAGCATACCGATGATAATAATTTTGCTGACGCCGTGCATTTTAAGCTGGTGATCCAGGTCCGTATTCGCAAAGCCGCTTTGAGACCAATGCTCTTTGATGATAATGTCGCCTTCCTGCGGCTGGAAATCGGGATGGAACTCGCCTCCCCAGGTGCCTTTGGCAAATGGTTGGGCTTTGGCTGAAGCCAGCTGATAAGGTGTCGGATATTTCCATGTTGAAAAATCTCCCGGTTCAAAGCGGTGATGCGGCACGAAAAACACTCGAATACCCGCCTCCCGGACCGCTGCAACGATTTCTTTCAGATGCTCCAGCATGTTCACGGATTCCGCCACTTCTTTGGCATACGGATAGAGCTTGCCTTCGGAAGCCAGGAAGTCGTTATACGGGTCCACCAGCAGAAGTCCTGTATTCGTGCTGTCATATTTTTTGTCTGTCATTTTAAACACTCCTTATTTATAATTATGATTTCATTAACCCGCGAGCTTGTTGTTCATATTTATGGAGCAAGTACAAGGAAATAAGGGGCAGCAAGCACAGTCCGAGATAAATGTTCTGAAACACGCTGGCCATCTCCGTTCCTTTTTGCAGCACAATCAGCATCCCCGTAATGCCTACTCCGAACGCGCCTCCGAAGAAGCCGCCCAGTTGGTTCATACCCATACCCGCCCCCATGTGTTCTAAAGAGAGATAATGTGATATTTCATTGGAATTACTGGCGGTCAAACTGGAAAATCCTAGACTCATAAAAAAATAACTGATGAGAACACCGTAGGCGGAGAGACTTGCCACAGTTGCAAACAGGATGACGGAAAGCAATAGGAACCCAGCCCCCCATTTGGAGACGATGCCGTTTCCAACGCGGTCGATGATTTTTCCTATTTGTCTTGAGGCAAACGCAGTAACGATCGCACCTGGGAATATAATCAATCCGATTTCTACCGGACTCCGGTGAAAGACTTGAGCCAGCAGGATCGGCATCGCGAACAGCGTGGCAAAATTGATGAAATACGCGGTGAAGCTGATTGACAGCAGTTGTCTAAACCTTTTCTGGCGAAGCAGTTCCGGATGGATAAACGGTGAACGGATACGATTGATATGCCACCACAGCAGCCCCATCGTAATTAGACTAATGAGAAGCGCCCAAAGCGCAAAAGTTGTAACGAACAGCAGCAGACCCGTAATTGAAGCTGCTACCAGCAAGCTTCCGGCGATATCAAATTGGACGGACCTTTTCTCTTCCATAGGCACATGTCTGTTAAAAATTGGAGTGATAAACAGAACTGCCGCAGTCATGACGAAGAGGAAGTTCCATCCGAGATACTGTGTCAGGGCTCCCCCGACCACCGGTCCCAATCCGAATCCAAGTGATGTTCCTGAAGCAATGAATGACATGGCGCTGCCTCTTCGCTCCTTTGGGATATATCTAGAGAACAGCACATAGCCTAGCCCGGGAAATGCCGCAGCTCCTATTGCCTGAAAAATCCGGGCGGTCATTAATAGAATAAAGGTATGGGCGAAGTAGCCGAGTAATGAGGACAGTACCAATAAAAAGGCGCCGAACAGAACCATTTTACGGATCGGTAAAAAATCGGTCAGCCGGCTGTAAGTAATGGTTGCTATCCCAAAAATAATGGAATATGCGGTTACAATCCAAGAAGCGACCGTTGGCGTTAACGAAAACTCATGGGCTACTCTGGGCAGAGCCACGTTGAACATCGTCGTATTCATGACCACGAGCATCGCGGCCAAGCTCCAAAAGGGGACGATCAGTTTCTCATTAAATGATTTTTCTCTTGCATTGAGTATCTCTATCTCAGATATGGCTTCCATAAAAAAACCTCCCACTCCCATATTCCTCTTATAAGAAAGTCCGAGTAAATCCTTACTCGCTTAAAAACGCGGAGACATGCAGGACAAACCGTTCAGGATATTGAAACAGGAATCCGTGCCCGGAGTCGGGATAGAGTATCAACTGGGCATTCGGTATATGCTGCGACATAATAAAGGAATTGATGGTCGGAGCCATGATATCGTTATCACCGTTCGCGACTAGAACAGGCTGTTTAATCTCAGCCAAACGGGGATAGGCTGTATCCGGTCCGGCAGCGAAACCGATCAGTGCTTGTGTCTGCGCCTTTATGGTTTCAGCTGTAACCAGCGGCGCGCGATCCGTCTTTCTCCATTGAAGACGCTCCAGATACTCACGGCCCTTGGCCTGACTGGTTTCTGTCGGCTCGAAGAACAGGAATAAGAAATCTTTATCCTCATTAACAGGCGTGGTCATCACTTCAAACACTCCGTCTCTCGATCTTTCGGTGTCTTCGCCCGCTCCGGGTCCTGTTCCGGCAAGAATGAGACGGCGAACCAGGTCCGGCCGTTTCAGCGTCACATGCTGCACCACCATGCCGCCCATTGAGAACCCGATTAAATCGACTTGCTCAAGACCAAGCGCTTCAATAAAAGTGATCGCATAGTCGGCCATATCAGGGACGTTATTAGGCGTAACCCCTGTAGACAGTCCCACACCGGCGCTGTCGAACAGGATAACGGTTCTCTCCTTGGCGATGCCGTTAACGACAGCCGGGTCCCAGTCATCCATCGTGCCCCGGTAACGGTGGCAGAACACAAGCGGAACTTCCGACTCCGCTCCGAACTTGCGGTAGGCGAAGGTGATTCCTCCGGCTTCCACGTAAGAGGTTGGTACAGTCTCCGCCGTCAACGCGCTTAATGCTTCTTGATTAATCATAGATAATCTCTCCTTTTTTGATGGAATAATTTATTGGAGATTCGCAAGAACCTCAGGGCTGAACGGTTGAATATCTTCATAATATGATAGTCAACAGCGCTCTATCTTTTGAGAACAATCATTCTCAAATGCTTAAAAAAAATTTAATCCAATATAGCCAGCGTCATGTCGATAATGCTTTCCAGCTTCTGTCTGTCAGTTGTTGTTTTAACCAATACCCGAAGACCTGTCAGCGAATTGAGTAAATAATGGGAAAGCTTCTCCGCGTCATGCTGGCTTGAAATTTCCCCAGTAGCTTGACCGTGCGTGATCAGCTCGGAAAGCAGGCTCTCCGTCTTGGCAAAATACTCATTGACCTTAGCCGCTGCTTCCGGATCCAGCAGAGAGAGCTCACACGCTGTATTGACGATCAGACATCCTGGAGGCCGGGCATCATCCACGTTAATTACCATTTCGAAGATGGAACGGATCGCCTGTTTCGCGGATGTTTGATCTTGAATTCGGGCGTCGATTGAAGCTTCCACTGACTCATTATATCGTTCCATCGCTTTCATAAATAAAGCATGCTTGTCTCCGAACGTATCATACATGCTTCGTTTATGAACCCCCATCGTTTCAACCAGATCTTTCATGGAGGTTCTCTCATAACCTTGACTCCAAAATAAGAACATTGCCTTTCGCAGTACCGCATCAATATCAAACTCTTTGCTTCTTGCCATTTTCTCTCACCTCTACCTCCTTGCAAACACATCATAGCATATTGAGAACGATCGGTAAAGAATTTTGTGAAAAAAATTTCCTGTCTCCTCATAGCTGCCATTCCTGAACGAAAAAGCCCATCCGCGATATCCGCGAACAGGCTCTTCTCCAGGCCATTTTAAGCTATACGACTCGGCAGACACTACGGGTTAAGACCGAGAGTGCCAGACTCAAGGAATACCGGTTATACCGCAATGACTTCGACGGCTCCCGCTCCGATTCCCTTAGAGAAATCCAGCACCTTGAGCTCCCGGGCGTCCACCTTATAAATTACCGTATCCTGCAGCTCGCCCTTCTCCGCTCTTTCTTTAAAGCGAGGATTGCGGCTGCTCAACTGCTGAATCGCCCGGCCGATCTCGGCCGGTTCGGTAATCGGCTCGGCTGTTCCGTGCACGGAAACATTCACAAAGCTGGACAGCTCCTGATTCTCATGCTGGAAGAAAAGGACGATCTTCGGATTTTCCTGAATCTGCTCCACCTTCTTGCTGTTCTTCTGCGTTGAAAAATAGATTGTATACCCGTCGGCCGCAAAGGAACCCAAACTTCTTAAGACAGGCGATTGATCGCTGTTAACCGTCGCCAATACAACAAAACGGGTATCATTTAAGTATTTTACAATCCGGTCCTTTACCTCTTTGCTCATTTCCATTCACTCCTTGTGATATTTTATATTCCGATAATGCTGAATCGTAAGCAAACGGCAAACTGACTTCTGCCGTTAATGAAAGCATCAGGCTGCTGATGGCAGGCTTTTTTGGGCAATGGCAAAAATCGTATAGTTGCTGAATTGGATCAATCCGTCACCATTTCGCTGCTTTTCAAGCTCCGCTTCAATATCAACCTTGGCCTGCGGACGAAGCTCATCCGGAACATGATTCAAGTAGTTGCCGAAGGAACTGGCCTCAATAAAGCGGGTGATCTCCTCAGCGGAGCGGTATTTGCGTTCACTCTCCTTAATTTGCACGTCCTTGACCTTTAACCCGTTGTTCGCGAGCAATTGAACGAGGCCGGTAGTTGTAAGTCCATGAAGATTCTGTATGCTGTCGGCAAAATTCACGGCCTGCTTGTACAGTCCTCCAGATAGGACACTGTTGGTAATACGGTTAAGTCCGGTGATGCTGTTCAATTCTCTGGCTCCAGTGGCAAAACCGGCCTTCCCGCCGGGTTTAAGCACCCGGTAAATTTCCTGCAGCGCTTTTTCTTTGTCAATTACCCAGTGAAACACGGCGTTCAAATAAATGATGTCGATACTGCTGTCTGGAATAAAACTAAGATCCTCGGCCAAACCGATCTTGTATACGGCATTGGCTTGCCGATTCTTGTCATTGGCAATTTTGACGCGTTCTTCCAGAGGGTCGATGCCCAGAAAACTTCCGGTATCCCCGATAATTTCGCCAATGTGACGGCCTAAACGGCCGGTGCCGCTTCCGATATCAAGAATTGATTGCCCGGGCTTAACATCCAGCTTCTCAACCAGCAGCGTTCCATTCTTAAATTGTGAATTGCTGATTTCGTCATAAGCTTTTGCAAGATCCTCGCTATCATTCGTAAAATGCACAGTCATGATTTCATCGCTTCCTTTCGGATCTAGAGAATTGGCTTACTTTCCCGAAACGCAAAAAGAGGTCTGATTTGAAATCAAACCTCCAGTAGTCTGGTCAGCTAAATAATATCCACTATTCCACTCGGCATTCATCTTATTTCACATGATAGTTATGCGCCAGCCAATTGTCAATATTTAAATTTTTTAATGAAGTGAACACTACTTCCCTCTTCTTCGATACAAATCGATCGACTTATAGCCTTGGGCCAAAATATCCTTCATTTCGGTTAAACGTTTCTCCTGTGTCTCGCTTCTTTTTGCGCTGTATATGTAACGGGCCCAATCTTTCTGGTAACCAAAGGTTAATTGATTGTACAGATCCAATACATCCTTATCGTTTTCCAAATGATTCTTGATTTCCGAAATGGATTCGATGTAATCGTCAACGCATTGACTGCTCTTGGTGCTGGCGGTTTTTTTTGATTTTGGAGCCTGCGACTTTAGTCCGACGACTGTGAACACCTCATCCAGACTGACCATCCTTGAAAATTTCAAGCGGCTGTTCTGTACATATCCTTCCTCGTCCACGGGGATGTGAACCATGAAGCTGTCACGGTCTATGTATTCTTTGTACTTCGGATTATTTTTCTTGGGATAAGCGAAGTATAAATATCCGTCATCATTTAATGCCTGGTTGTCAATGACGTACTGCAAGTGGCTGCTAAATTGCTCAAGATTAAAAATAAAGATAAAAATCAAATCATATTGCTCTTTTTTGAAGGCAGAATCAAAGTCCAATTCATTAAAATCATCAATGTCCTCCGGTTTATTCAGAATCAGTTTCGAAGGATATTTACTGAGATTCAGTTTTGTTATTACGCTGCTCTTCGAATTCATGTTCATGATGATGCCTCCACACTCGCTTAGTGTAGTAACTAAGAAATATTATAGCCGAATCCGCTTGTTCCGCTAACCATAATGCCAAAAAAAAGAGTTATCCCCCAAGCAGCTTCAACCGCGTGAAGGATAACCCTTAAGAAAATGATGTTAGTTAATCAAATCAGACTTTTGTAGAAGTCTCTGAATAATAGCGGCAACCTCGGCTCTGGTGATGTTATCCTTCGGTGCAAGTTGGCTGTGGTTTCTGCCGGAAATAATGCCTGCTTGCAAGCAGTCGGCCGCACTATTCTTCGCCCACCCGGAAGTCTTATTCGCATCCGCAAATGGTCTCAGAACTTCTCCTGCTTCTTTAGACGGGAGCTTTGCTTTCAGGTCGGTGATCGTCATCGCTTTCGCGATGATGGCCATCGCCTGTTCTCGCGTAATCTTGTCGTCCGGACGGAAGGTGCCGTCTTCAAAACCGGTAATCAGCTGGTAGGCATAGGAGGTTTGAATAAAATCATTGTACCAATCCGATTGCTGTACATCCGAAAATGGAGCAGCATTCCCCTCCGGCTTCAGTCCCAAGCCCCGAACGACGATTGCCGCAAACTCCGCACGCGTAATGTCTTGATCTGGATTGAACATGTCGCTGCCGCTGCCGCCCACAATCATTCGTGAACCCATGTCGTTCACCGCATCTTTTGCCCAATGCTTGGCGACATCCTTGAACTCAAGGGGATGCCAGACAACGGAATACGTACTGTTCGTCAAACTGTTCACTTCTGCGAAGTATTTCCCGTCAACCTTAACGATTTTCGTTGGCACATGGCGGACGGCTCCATCCGGTTCAATCACAACTCCTGTGGTGATTTTTTGGGGATCTGCGCCATCTGGAATGGCAAGCGTCCGTTCCACGTAGGCATTGAACTTGGACACTTCGACCTTCGCATCCCCGTAAATTCCTCTGACCGTGAAGTTAAGCGGCGGAGCGACAATCGTAAACTGGCCTTTGGACGCCGCGTTCTCTACGGTCTTCACCGTGTCTGCCTTTGGTGCGGCGATTTCGATCTGTACCTTGATATCCTGAAGCGCTACAGGCTTTCCAAGCTGATCCGATAAATGATTAATATTGATCTGCTGGGCAGGCAGCGTGTAGGTGGCATTCTCGGTTTTGATTACCAGAACCGCCTGTTTTTGCTCCATGTTCTTAACCATCTGGCCGTTCAGTTCGCCAACCACGACATCCGCTTTCGTATTCACCGGTATCGTAATTACCGCATGCTGATCTTCTGCCGCAAGGATGGCGTCAAGCTTCTTCGGATCAATCACTACAGTCGTAACCGTTTGGTCATTCACTTTAGTTGTTGTTGCCGTGCCGATAGATTGCACTTTACCATTTTCAAGCGCATCGACTCCTGTATTCATTGGCTGTGGTATGCTTGGAGTGGTCGGCTCAGCAGGTGTGCTGCCGTGCGGTGTTACGGCATTGGAGACAGCGGAAGCCGCACTGCTGCCAACACTATTAATCGCTTTTACCGTAAACGTGTAAGTCGTTCCATTCTGAAGTCCGGTTATTGTAATGGGACTGGCTGTTCCTGCCGCAATGATATTGCCTGGCGAAGAGGTGACCTCGTAACCAGTAATTGCACTTCCGCCGTTATCCGTAGGAGTCGTAAAGGTAACGGTCGCTTGGCCATCGCCTGCTGTCGCAATAATATCTGTCGGTGCAGCAGGAACCGTCAGCGGCGTTGCGCTTGCTTCATTGGAATATCCGCTTATTCCTCCGTCATTTCCAGCCTTGACCGCAAAATAATAAGTTGTGCCGTTGGTTAGACCTGTCGCGGTGTAGCTATAAGTTGATCCGCTTACGGTCGTCAAGGCGCTTTCACCATATTCGCCGGGGGCTGTTCCTTGATATATTTCAAAATAGGTGGCTCCGGTCACGCTGTTCCAGCTTAATTGTGCCTGGCTATTGCCTCCAATGGCGGTAAGTCCAACGGGTGACACGGGCGCCGAAACCTGAGGTGTCGCGGAAACTTCATTGGAGTATGTGCTGCTTCCGCTGTCATTTGCCGCCTTGACCGCGAAATAATATGTTTTGCCATTTTCCAGACCCGTTGCTGTGTAATTATAAGTTGATTCACTCACAGTCGCCAGGGCGCTTTCACCATATTCGCCGGGTGCTGTTCCTTGATATATTTCGTAATAGGTGGCTCCGGTCACGCTGTTCCAGCTTAAGCTCGCTTGGCCGTCACCCGCGGTTGCCGCAAGTCCGGTTGGAGCAGCAGGAACTGGCGCTGCTTCATTAGAGATATTATTAATTGCTTCATCTATATCGGGATCCAAGCTTTCATAAAGATTAAAGGTTTTCATTTGATCTGGAGCCAGGCTTCCGAGTGCGCCGGTTAATCCGATCCATGTGTCCTCAGATGATTCAGGCTTCAGCAATCGGCTTCCATCGGGATCGTAAGCGGCGGCTGCATAAGGGTCGTTTCCATACCCTACCGATGCTCTTACGTTCGGGTCGGCAGACATCAGGACTAATGCGTTGCCGGTTATGGGTCCTTTTGAAATCACGATTGCGCTAGAATCATTAGGAGGATTTTGAGGCACAGAATTTAACGTATTATAAGTGCCATTCATATCCATGTCAATGTCAGGATCGACGCTTCTCATATAGCGCACATCGTACACCGTTTCATCAGAGATGTTCTTCAATTTAACGGACACCTTGAAATACTTATCATTAACTCCAAATGAGACCGTCTGCTCCACTTGAATTTTTCCGTCGGAGGTTGTACCGATCGTTCTCGCCGCCAATGTATCCCCGCTGGAAATATCGGTAGTTACTGACGGAATCTGACTTGATCCCGTTCGGGCAGCATTCATAAATTTGTTGATCATACCCGTCTCTGATCCGCTGCGGTAACCGACGATAAAGGCTTCATAAGGCCCCCCTGGAAGGAAGTAGTCCCCGCTGTTCATAGGGCTTCCCGTATCATAGCCGTCGTTATCCACGTTAAAGCCTATAGCCGGTCTTCCTCCCGTTGGATGAAATCCGGCCGGTGCGGAGCTTGCCGTACCAAATGAACCGATGCCCGCAATGCCCACTTCAATAAAGTTGCCACCCAAGAACACGTCATTTCCTACTTTTTCATGACGCGCCCCCGAAGCCGCTTGGACTTGAGCAGGTATCGCAAAAGGGTAAAGTGTAATCGACAGGATTATCAGAAATATTGCATGTTTTTTTAGTCTCACGATCCGTCCCTCCAAGTTATAAATACAACCAATGTACTACATTTGTTATTACGGTAATCTGCCCGATTTCATACTGTGTGCTTGTCTCAATCTCCTTTCGCCTTTTTTCTACTTGTTTCAATATTTTTCACAGAATTGATTATAGCAAGGGCCTCTAAATCGATTCTAAACATGAATAAAGCCCCAGAGCCTGTGAAGAAAGGCCTAAGGGCTTGTCATTTTTTTACACTGATTATATATCCTTATCGTTTCCTGGCTGGGTTCAATTCCAAGGTCTGCATGCAAGAGCTTAACAAAGGCTTCGTAATGACGGTTCAATGAAGCGTATTCGCCCTGCCGGGCATAAGTGGTAAGCAAGAGGCGGCATATCTCTTCCGAGTAGGGGGCTTTCTTCTCTGCAAAATGCAGCCGCTCAAGCGCTTTCCGTTCAAAACCGTGTTCTATCTCATACGCTGCGACCCTGAGCACAAAATTCAAATAACGTTCCAGCAAATTGCTCTTCAGGGTCTCCGTCCAAGGATAATCATATTCTTCCAGGTAATCGCCCCGGTAGAGTGCAAGGATATTTTCATAAAAAAGCCGGTTCTGCCCGGTAATAGCCGGCTCCCGATCAGTTGCCCGTTCAAATTCCGATACATCGTACAGGATTCCATCCAGAACAAGACGGTAGCTGTCCAAAGCATATTCAACGGATATCTGGCCCTGCCACTCTTTGACCAGCTTTCGAATCTGGGATACGGTGGTATGTAAATAGGTCAGCGCCTTGTCCTTGGGATAATCGGGCCAGAGTGTTTCGAGCAGGATTTCCTTGGCAATCCACCGTTCCCGGTGATGGAGCAAATAAGCAAACAACTCTTGGGCTTTCGCCGTCTTCCACTTTAACTGCCTGTCATTACCCGCGCCGTCATCAAAAGACAAATGACCAAAGCAGCGTACCCTCCAATTGCCAAAGCTGTTCACTTCCCTTACCGGGATGCTCCGCTCGATATAATTCAGCGTCTTAGCCAGACGATCCGGGTCAATCGGCTTTAATACATAGTCAAGCGCATGAATTTCGAAGGCTTCGATCGCATACTCCGAATATGCTGTTATGTAGACGATGCGAATGTCACTGTTCAGTTGCTGAATTTGCTCCCCCGCTTCCAGCCCGTTCATCTCAGGCATGTCCATATCGAGAAATACAACATCCACTTTGGACCTGGCCAGATGCTCAAGCCCTGCTTGGGCAGAGGTATACTTCCCTTCAACTTGGAACCGTCCATCGGTGAGCAGCATCATTTCCAGATACATTAAGGCAGGCTTCTCATCGTCAATCAGTATGCATGTTAGGATAAAGCTCCCTCCTTTCCTTGGCTGTGACCGCCGGATGATTCTTTAGGAATCTCAAAGTAAACCTCAGTTCCCTGATGCGGCCGGGTCTCCACTTGCAAGCCCCTTCCATACAGCGACAGAAGTCTCCGGTCAATATTCATTAGCCCCACACCCGAGCCTGATTCCCCCGACAAAATCATTTCCAGCCGCTCCTTCGGCATCCCGATTCCATCATCCTTTACCGTCACCTTGATGGTCTGGTCGGTTTCCTGAATGCCCAGTTGAATGGTGCCGCCTGCCGCTTTTTTCATAATTCCATGCCTGACCGCATTCTCTACAATCGGTTGAATGGTAAGAGGCGGAATGAGGGTATTCATCGATGCATGAATGTCATAGGATACCTTCAGGCGCTCCTCGAAACGCGCGCTTTCCAAAGACAAGAATGCCTTGACCAGTTCTAATTCTTTATGCAGCGGAATGAGCTTGTCGCGGTTCTGAAAATCGAAGCTTCCCCGTAAATATTTACTTAAATCCAGGAGCAGCTCGGTTGCCTTGGATGATTCCACTTTGGACATATAAATAATCGTATTCAGAGCATTGTACAAAAAATGCGGTTTAATCTGCGCCTGCAAAAAGGCCATCTCTGTGCTTACTGCGTTCTGAACGGATCGGCGAAGCGTAATTAAGGTGCGGACTCTCGCCCTTAGCTCTATCGCATCAACAGGTTTGTCCAGGTAATCATTAATTCCCGACTGAAAGGCAAGCTCAATATCATCCGCCCGGCTTCGCGCCGTTAGCATAAGAACCGGAAGTCTGAACAACGGATATACTAGGCGAATCTCCCTGCACAGTTCCAGCCCCGACATCCCCGGCATCATCCAGTCGGTAATAACCAGATCAATATTTCGGCTCAGAGAGAGCTGCTCCATTGCAGCAGTCCCTTCATTGACAGCAATAACGCGGTAGTTATCTACGGAAAGAATATCTGTTAATACCTGCAAATTTACAGGGTCATCGTCCACTATCAACAAAGTGCCCTCCACAGGCTTCTTCTCCGTTGCGGCAGCTTGTTCGGCCAAAGCGGTTGGCCCCCGCCCCATAAAGGTAACTTGTTTTAAAGCGGTCCTCGATTCGGGTAACAGGGGGATGTCCGCCACTGGCACCGTAAAGAAGAATACCGATCCTTTATCCGGTTCGGATTCCACCCAAATCCGGCCGCCTCCAAGCTCGACAAGTTTCTTGGTGATGCTTAGTCCAAGTCCCATCCCAAGGAAAGCAGGGTCTACCGGCTTCCCAATCTCCCCGAAGGGCAGGAATATCGTATCATGCCGTTCAGCGGCAATGCCAATTCCGGTATCCGCCACGGCAATCTTCACTTCACGGCCACAATCCTCGGCAGAAACGGTAATCGTTCCTTCAGCCGTAAATTTAATGGCGTTTCCCAATAAATTATATAAAATTTGCTGGATGCGATTTTCATCGCCATTCAGGAGCGGCAGATTTCCAGGCCACTCTTGCACAAACTGCAATCTTTTTCCGCTGCCGGTTGTAAAGATCAGGATATCGAGAACCGCCGAAACGACGGGCCGAAGATCTACCGGACGCTGGTCAAGGATAATGTCGCCATTTTTCAGCCTGGCCCAATCCAGAATATCATTAACGAGCAAGGATAGCCGCTTTCCTGTCGCTGCAATCATGGAAAGATGTTGCTTCTGCTTCGGATTCAGTTCACCCGCCACCCCTTCCAGCAAAGAAGACGACATATTTACAATTCCATGGAGCGGTGTCCGCAGTTCATGAGACGTGCTGGCCATGAATTCGTCCTTCAGCCCGTCAAGCGTCAGAAGCTTTTGCGACAGCTGCTCTACTTCATGAAAAGAATTCGCCGAACGAAATGCGGACTGCAGCGCTTGTGCGATAAGAAAGATCAGTATGCCGTAAGAGCTTAACAGTTGACTCTCAAGCTTCCCGTACACATTCAGCAGGCTGACGATAATGACAATAAGCAGGCTTAAAATATTTACAAGCATAAAGAGCCTGTCCAAGCTGCGCAAACGCAAGCTTTTTATCATCATATAGATGATATATCCTAAAATGAACATAGACCATACGAGCCAGACCCCATCCCACTTGGAGAACAGGAGCGTAGGAACACATAACGCCACAATGATGTCGACCCCGGTAATCCATCTGCACAGCAGCAGGACAGGTCTGTGAACGGCTGCCCGGGAGTACAACGCAACATAATGAACGACGCAAAAGTACACGCCCACAGAAGCTATCATCTGCAGTCTTAATACCGCATCATAAGGAAGAGCGGGAAATAGGTCTCCTATGACCTTCTCGCCATGAGTCAGCACATAAATGCAGGCGAATAATGAAATCCCCCCTAAATAGAGAAGGGAAGTCTCCTGTCTGCGCAATCGATACATTAGCATAAAGTAAACGGTTGAGACCAGGAAGCCGAAGGCGATCAGCGAGTCGCCAAAAAATTCCTTTTTCTCAATATTCATTATCGCTTTGTAATCACCGAACGAGATAGGGTACACCATCCCTCCCGATGAATAGCTGTAGTTGGCGATTTGCACCAGGATTTCAATTTCCCCGCCATTGATAGAAGCAAACCCGGCATAAGGGATATTGCGCTGGCCGCCTTCCTTACCAGGTGCAGCAGGATCACCGCTCGCTCCAACCTCTGTCCCGTTAACAAAAATCCGGTTCGCAGACCGGATATTATCCGTTTTGATCCCGTAAATCTTATTTTCACGCTCCGGTACCAGAATGCGCAGGCGGTAGGTTGCGTAACCCGTAGCTTTGTGGCTGCCGGGGCTACCCATATAGCTATTCCAGACGCCTGGTACATGAACGAGACCTGTAAACTTGGGTGTCTTATCAGGAGACGAATGGGATGTTTGAAAGCTTTCGGGCGTCAGCAATTGATCGCGGTAAAATTCCCACTCCCCTTTAAGCGGAACAACCCCATTCGCCTGAAAGTCCCATTTTCGCAAATCCAGCACCCCTCCTAACGACGAAGTATGCAGAGAGGCTGCATGGATATAATTAAATATCCAGAATATAGGAACTATAACAAGGAATATCGCAATTACTAACACAGCCGGCCACTGTTTGAGCATCCATTTTCTCCTCCCGTCCGCAGAAACAAGCTCCTCTTCATATCAAGCGCTGACAACTTTGATAAGCTGTAACCCGTAGAATGAACACTTTGGAAAAAGTGACCCTCCTGCGGGTTTTTGTGTATGGGAAAAAAGAGGAAAAGGTTCACAGAACAGGAGATTCAATTACTAGCGGAATTTTACGTTATGGAGCTTGCAGAACCTCAACTCTGACCTCTTTATCTGCCCGTTTTATTAACTGCTGTACTTCTCGCCGTTCTACCGTTTCCTTTGGCCGCTTCCCTAGCCTTGCCGTTTGCCTTCCCATTCCCCGGATTGCCTTGCTTAAACCATTCGGATTTGGGCTTTCGGTCGTGGTTCGCCTTGGACTTGGCAAGCGAGGACGGTTTGGCCGGACTTGACGATTTGGACGGCTTGGACGATTTGGCAGGTTTGGCGACTGCCGGTTTCGATAACCTGTCCCTTTTGAGGGAGTCCGGAGTCCGCTCCATCCTAAAGGAATGATCCTTGACTTCGGGAATCTTTTTGCCGATTAATTTCTCAATATCCTTAAGAAAGGGGAGTTCTTCGATTTCGCAAAAAGAAATCGCCGTACCGCTCAGTCCCGCTCTGCCGGTACGGCCAATCCGGTGAACATAGGTCTCCGGTATCTGGGGCAGATTGTAGTTGATCACATGGGAGAGCTCGTCAATATCAATCCCCCGGGCGGCGATGTCCGTCGCTACCAGCACACGGGTCGTCCCGTTTTTAAAGTTTCGCAGGGAATTCTGACGGTCCGTTTGCGATTTGTTGCCGTGAATGGCCTGTGCGGTAATGCCCGCTTTGGTCAAATCTCGGGTGACACGGTCCGCGCCGCGTTTGGTCCGTGTAAAAACCAAGGCGGAAACAATCGTTTGATCCTGCAGCAGCCGGTTTAACAGTTTCTGCTTAGTGCCCTTTTCGAGCAGATAGAGCGACTGCTTGATACGGTCAACCGTAGACGATACTGGGGTGATTTCAACCTTCACCGGATTCACCAGAAGCGACTTAACCATGTTGGTGATTTCCGGAGGCATCGTTGCCGAGAAGAAGAGCGTTTGTCTTTTGGCGGGCATCTTGGCAATAATCCGCTTCACATCGTTGATAAAGCCCATATCCAGCATTCTATCGGCTTCATCCAGTACCAGAATTTTCACATTTTGCAGATCCACCCGCTTCTGATTGATCAGATCGATCAGTCTCCCCGGTGTGGCAATCAGGATATCCGTTCCGAGACCCAGCGCCCTTTCTTGGACTTTTTGCGATACGCCGCCAACGACCGCTGTGCAGCGTAAAGAGGTGAACTTACTGTAAGCGCCAATATTTTCCGCGATTTGCAGCGCCAACTCCCTGGTCGGGGTCAGAATCAAGGCACGGATAGGTCTCGCTGAGCCCGATCGGCTTGCCTGCTCATGGAGCAGCTGGATAATCGGCAAAGAAAAAGCGGCGGTTTTCCCCGTTCCGGTCTGCGCACAGCCAAACAAATCTCTGCCAGCTAACACGGACGGAATAGACTGCTCCTGTATCGGTGTTGGCGTTGTATAATTTTCTTTGTCCAAAGCTTTCAAAAGGGAAGGAATCAGATTCAAATCTTTAAAATTCATGTTATCTCCTTATAGTCGATTTCTTACAGCGTGTCCACAGCACTGCTATTAGTCTTGACTAATAATAATATCACACAAAATGAAAAAAGAAGCGGTTTGGCGTCGTCATTGAAAATATTCCTTTAGCTGATTGCCCCAAGGATTATCATGCACATCAAATTGGGTTAATTGCGGGGTGAATATGCCCTTATCACTCGGTCGTGACAAACGTATAATGTGGTACATTCGTACACAAAAAGTTATGAGAGGATAAATCAGATGATTGAACTAGTCTTGGCTTTTCAGGATAAGGATGGGAAATATGCTGAGCATGCTGGGGTCGTTCTTGCATCAGTTTTCCACCATACCAGTTCCCCTGTTAATGTTCATATTTTGCATGACGAGACTTTAAACGAAGATAACAAGCAAAAACTCATTGAATTAACAACCAGATTTAACCACACGATTAATTTCTATCACATCATTATACCTGAGGATATGCTTCAGGCAATGGCGGGCGTTGGTTCCATTAACATATGGACGCAGGCCAGTATGTACCGATTACTTCTTCCTGCATTAATTCCGGTGGACAAAATTATTTATCTGGACTGCGATGTTCTGGTAAACATGGACATTACGGAGCTGTGGCAAATAGAACTGGGTAGTTATTATTTGGGTGCAATTCAGGATCAGGGCATTATGGCGGTAGCGCAAAATATCAATTCCAAGGGTCTAAATCCAGATATTTATTTTAACTCCGGGGTTCTTTTATTTTCTTTGAACAATATCCGGGCCAATCCTCGCTGGTACGAAGAGACGCTGAATTTTTTTCGGAACTTCCCCGACACTACCATGCCTGATCAGGATGCATTAAATGGAGTGTACGGGGGCAATTACCTCCCGTTGGATGTGCGCTTTAACTCGTTCAGCCTAGCCTCCGTTGATCATGACTTTACGAATAAAATTGTCCATTTCGCCGGAACGGAAAAGTGTTGGGATGCTAATTCTATAGGCGCAGAATTGTACCAGAATTACCTTAACCTAACGCCGTGGAGTGTACAGCAGCCTCAAAAGGCAGTGGAATTACATCCTACCCAAGTCCATCCTACGGTTGTTCAGAAAAATAAGAAACGCAAGAGCGCGAAGAGATATCGGAAACGCATATATAACACAGCTTCCCATAACAGCTTGAAAAAACGCAGAACACGGAAAGTTTTCCTGGGAAAGCTGCCATTTAAAAGAAGCAGACGAACGAAGATCAGCCTGATTGATCTGCCCAGTTTGAGATTGATCAGACTCATCAGAACCAATAAAGGTCATCAGCACAAAGAGACGAGTTCGACACCCAATCTGCCGTTGAGAAAACATATTTAATCCCGCTGGTATCCATCCAAAAAGCCGTGTTCTTGTGGACGCGGCTTTTAATATGAGGTTACAAACCCTTCGATTTTTTCCACTGTTCATGGTTCCTCAGTACTTTCTTCCATAGATCATCCCGCTGTTGGCTGGAATAGTTAACGAGGTGCTCACCAAAAATATCCCCCAACACTTCAAACCATTGCGATTTTGTGAGTATCTCCATTTTTTCAACACCCGTTTTCTTCCGTTTGCTCCAGATACAACCTCTAAGTTCGTTGCTTCCTGAAGCATGCCTATGCTGAACAAGACACAAATTCGCCCAAGGCGAATCCTCCGACCGGCTGTAATAATCGTGCTTCGCCTCAAATTCTTCCATATTAAGCACAACCTCGGGGGCAAAATCCACCCCTATAAATGGAGCGGGAAAATCATGTTCCAATCTCCAACCATTTTTGACTATACCAGACTCCTTGACCCCATAAGTAAAAGGACCCTGCTCATAGGCTCCTGCCTGCAGCGGCAGCGGCTCATAGGGCATATCCCCCAGGCCGACATCAACGATCCATCTCTCTTCCTCTTGCTCATTGGCCAAACTCACGGTTAATCCAAGGTGAAAAGAGTCAATCCGAGGCTCTTCTCCCACGGGCTGAACGCCGCCCCTATGCCAAAAAACTTGATAACCCAAGGAACGAAGGAGTTCGCTGAACGCTCCATTAAGGTGAAAACAATAACCACTTCTACCGTTTATCATAAGCTGCACAGATTCTCTGACATGAATTGAAGTCGGTTTTCCGGCGAAAATATCGATGGTTTCCCATGGAATATTTTTCACATGAGCTCTATGAAGTTCATACAAAAAGGATCGGGTAGGCAGCTGAATTGAACTGCACCCCGTCAAGTAGACAGTACAAATAATAAAAGTGTATTAAGCGGCCTTGGTCCTGAATTCCATAGGACTGAGGCCGTTTAATTTTGCCTGTAACCGCTCGTTATTGTAAAAGTGAATGTAGTCATCAATGTCCTTTCGGAGTTCTTCAAAGGTTCGGTAGGTATGCAGATAGTACTTCTCGCATTTCAATGTCCCCCAGAAGGATTCCATCGGTCCGTTATCGATACAGCAGCCCACTCGGGACATACTTTGTTTCATTTCCGCTTTGTCTAGCATCTTCTTAAAGTCCAAAGAGGTATACTGAAACCCACGGTCGCTGTGGAGTAGTGGATGGCTCTCTGGCGTGGCCTGTAAGGCAGACTCCAACGTCTCAAAGACCAGCGGATTATTATTGGAATGGCCCAGCACGTAGGAAACAATCGACTTATCGTGCAGGTCTAATATGGCGCTTAAATACGCCTTTTTCCCGTTCCCGTATTTGAATTCTGTGACATCCGTGACCCATTTTTGGTTTGGAGCGTCTGCCTTGAAGTTACGGTTCAGCACATTCTCTGCGACCTGCTGAGGTGTGGAGTTTGCATACTTCTTTCTCTTTCTGCGGATGACGGACTGGATGCCTTGGAGTCTCATGAGACGGTACACTCGCTTTGCGTTAAGCGGTTTGTCCATCTGTCTTCGCAAATGCAGGGTTAATTGACGGTACCCAAAAGTCCGTTCTACCTTCTCGTACAAGTGGAGCATGGACTGTGTGAGTTTCTCATTTTCAGCCTCTCGGCCACTGGGTTTGCGATTCAGCCATTTGTAGTAACTGGACCGTGCTATCCCTGCGATGGCACATAAAAGCCGGATGGAGCAGGATTCCTCTTGCTGTACAGCCTGAATGGCCAGGTAGAGGTTCTCCTGACGAACGGAACTTAATGTCCCCTCCTTTCGAGTTCCTCTAACTTTTTTAGGAAAGCATTCTCCGCACGAAGCCGTTCATTTTCATATTCTAGCTTCTTCATGGCGAGTTTGTAGCGATCGGCATCTGTGAGCTCTTCCGGCGCCTTGGTGCGTCCTCTGCCGTCCCGCAGGGCTTCCTCTCCACCGACTTGGTACTTCTTTACCCAACCGTATACTTGCTGGTAAGACACCTGGAAATGGCTTGCCGCCTTCGTGTAATCTTGTCCGTTTGCAAGGCAGTACAGCACAATGTCGATCCTCTCCTGCCATGTTGTTGCACGTCCTTTGGTCATAGCCTTAGTTCCTCCTGAGTCAGCTGTAAAGCTGTTGCTATGACCATTATACTTCTTAATCCAGTTCGCGAGTTGGGTGCAGCTCGCAATCCGGTACTTCTCAATAATTTGATATTGCGACAATGCCCCTTCCAAATAATCTTTCACCGCTTGAAGTTTAAGCTCAGCGGAATACGTTCGGTTGTGGGTCCGGACTTCCAGACCCTCGTAACCGTACAACTCATACCTTCGCCGCCATTTCACGATAGAGTTCTTGGTGACTCCAAACTTCCGAGCAGCAGCCTTCACTCCAAGGAATCCCTGTTTAATTTCTTGGAGGATCGTCAATTTATCGAATGCCGTAAACTTCTTTTGTTCCATAAAAATACTCCCCATACAGTAACAGGTTTTATTATTTCACCTGTCTACTATATGGGGAGCATATCAAATTTCGGTAATCCCTATTCTTTTTAAATAAGCCTTTATTTCTTCTTTCGATAACATTGATTCTTTTGTCGCCCCCATCATAACAGCATGCTATATAAGCTGAACTTAAGATTTTCCTATCAGATATCAGTCGCAACTACGAGGAACGTTTGGACTTCCGGCCGCTGTTGTCTCCAGATTTCTCGATTAACCGTTCTTCGCGGTTGAAATCCGGAGACAAAGGCGATCGCTATCGCTCCTACAGTTCCAAACTTCCCCTTCGTTACTCCTTACACTGATTACATTTTTCAAGTTCATCTTATATAGCTGCACATATGCCTTGCTTTATTTTACTTGCTTTTGCTTGGAAAAGTAACGTATTCACGCTTAGTTAATAGCCAAAAAAGCAAAGCAATAATGCTGACCGAGGCACCCAGCAAACACACGCCGGTCCACCCGAAGTATGCGAAGACTGAAGTTGAAGTAATCGCACCAATGGCGCTGCCAATAGAATAGAAGATCATGTACCCTGCGGTGAGACGGCTGCGAGCCTCCGGACGTACACGTAAAATCATGGATTGATTCGTAACATGCACAGCCTGCACCGCGAGATCCAGGGCAATTACTCCTACAATCAACGCCCACAATGCATGCTCGGTATAACCGATAGGCAGCCATGATCCCACCAAAACAGTCAGAGCTACGCCGGTCGTTCGCTGCCCCAAACCTCGATCCGCCAGATGTCCCGCCCTTGCCGCAGCTAACGCTCCCGCCGCACCCGCCAGACCAAATGACCCGATAGCGGTATGGGAAAGTGAAAGCGGCGGTGCGCTGAGCGGCAGCACAAGTGAACTCCATAATATGCTAAACGCAGTAAAGATCAGCAAGCAGATAACAGCACGAATTCGCAACACCGGCTCCTGCATGAATAAGGTAAACACCGAGCGTAACAGTTGCGGGTAGGATATTGATCTTTTTATTTTTTGGTTACGCGGCAGAATCCGGAACAGCACAACAGCCATCAACAGTGTCAATCCAGCGGAGACAAAATAGACCGTACGCCATCCCCCGATGTCGGACAAAATGCCAGCGGCGGTACGGGCCAGCAGAATGCCGATTACCACACCGCTAGTTACCAAACCAACGGTACGCCCACGATCAGACGGTGCAGCCAAAGTCGCCGCAAACGAAACAAACACTTGCACCACGACGGCAAACATACCGACTACAGCCATTCCCGCCAACAGTACGGCGCTGTTAGGGGCAACGCCTATCGTTACCAATCCTAATACAGAGATCAGCATCATACCGGCAACCAGGCGGCGCCGATCCACTAAATCGCCAAGCGGTACCAGCAATAGAAGGCCTAATGCATAACAAATTTGAGTAATTGTGATGATTATGCCAATGTGCGCATGACTGACTCCGTATTCCTTCGATATCGCGTCAAGCAGCGGCTGCGCAAAATAAATGTTGGCGACCGCCAGTCCGCAGGCGGCTGCAAACAACAGTATGACTGAACGTGAAAGCGACGGAGCGGATTTCAAATCTTCAAGCTTTTCCAAACGGTACACTCTCCTCTTCATTTGCACAATATGTATCGATCAGTATATTATACCAATCAGTAAATAATAACAATGGGAATATATAATAAATGAGCTGTAGCTGTCAATGATTTGACAGATTCATTCAGATAATCGTAAAATTATACTGTACTGTTCGTTATAAAAAGGGAGTGTTATTATGGTGCGGCTCCGCGAGTTTGATGAGCAAAAGGCATTGGAAGCAGCTATGCATCAGTTTTGGGAGAAAGGATACGAGGCAACCTCGTTAAGCGATTTGACCTCCAGAATGGGCATTCAACGGCCAAGCCTTTATTCGGCATTCGGAGATAAGAAGCAGCTTTTTGAAGCTGCACTTCGAAAATATACTCAGTTTCACGCCTCATTTGTTAGTTCGCAGCTCCAAAAAACTCCATCCGTTAAAGAAGCATTTCGTTCCTTCTTCGAAGGGGTTGTGGCCAAGGAATACGGAGAAGATCTCAATCGGGGATGCTTTTGCATCAATACCATGGTTGAGCTTGCGCCCCATGAACCAAAATTTGAAATTCTGACAAGGGAACATCAGATGTATCTATCCGCGATATTTCAAGGGGAGATTGAACGGGGCATACGATCTGGCGAGATTGCTAAGGACACCCATGCGGCAGCTTTGGCCCAGACACTCGTCGTATCTTTAATCGGACTCACTGTAATGATGAAATCTCGGCCCGATCGATCATTTATAGATAATTCGGTTGAGACAATACTTACATTAATAAAATAAAGAACCCGGGCCATTCCAACTCTTATAATGGCTCGGGCTCCTGCCTTATTTCAATCCGGCAATCCGGTAAATCTTGTCGATATCGAGATGCGCTCTGGCATGATCGGCCAATCGGTCGAAGGCAGCTGTTTTGCGGTTCTGGAAATGAATCTCCGTTTCAAGAGGGGCAAGCCCTTTTTCCTGCCGGATCAGGTTAAGCCATTTACGCCGGAATTCATCATTTTCGAATATCCCGTGCAGATAAGTGCCCCATATCCTCCCGTCCGCCGACAGCATGCCGTCTTCATGATCCCCGATCTGGAACAGCCCTTTCGCGGGCTCCAGCTTTTCCGTTCTGCCCATATGGATTTCGTAACCCTCTACGGAAATGCCTTGCAGCTCCAGCCATTCCGGATGATTACAGGCTACGTTACCCCGGACTCTCTCCGTTCGTTTATCCGTATAAAAGACCGTTTCCGCTGGCAAAAATCCCAGTCCGGCCGCTTCGCCTTCCTCCGACTCCACTTGATGCGGATCGCTCAGCCTCGCCCCCAGTATCTGGTATCCGCCGCAAATGCCCACAAGACGGGTACCGGACTCCGCCTTTTTCCTTATGGCTTCCGCCAATCCCGTTTCCCGCAAAAAGCTTAGGTCAGCCAGTGTATTCTTCGTTCCGGGCAGCAGAATGACGTCGGGATGGCCCAGTTCCTCAGGGCTCTGTACATAACGCACCTGCACATCCGGTTCAGCCGCGAGCGGGTCGGTATCCGTAAAGTTGGAAATCCGGGGTAACCGGATGACAGCGACATCGATGTCGGCACCTGGATTCAGGTTATCCGCCTGGTGATCCAGGGCCACCGAATCCTCGGCCTCGATATCGATCCCGTTCAGGTGGGGAACCACGCCCAGGACGGGTATTCCCGTACGCTGCTCAAGCCAATCCAGCCCAGGCTGCAGGATCGCGATATCCCCCCGGAATTTATTGATAATGAAGCCTTTTACCCGGTTCCGTTCATGCTCTTCAAGCAGTTCCAGCGTACCGACGATAGAGGCAAACACGCCGCCTCGGTCAATATCTGCAACCAGCACGACCGGAGCATCCGCCCATTCAGCCAGACGCATATTGACAATATCACGGTCCTTCAGATTGATTTCCGCCGGGCTTCCCGCCCCTTCGATGACGATCACCTCATACTCGGACTTCAAACGGTCAAGGGCCTCCCGCACAATCGTACCCGCTATAGGCAAGTACTCCTCACGGTAGCGCCGGGCGCTCATTTCCGCATGTGGCTTGCCGTGAACGACAACCTGGGCGGTCATGTCCCTTGTCGGTTTGATAAGAATGGGGTTCATGTCCGTCGTAGCCGTAATCCCGCAGGCTTCCGCCTGAACGCCCTGCGCCCGGCCGATCTCTTTGCCGCATAAAGTAACATAGGAGTTCAGCGCCATATTTTGCGATTTATAAGGCGCCGTCTTGAACCCGTCCTGAACAAAAATCCGGCAGACCGCCGTGGTAATAATGCTTTTGCCAACGTCGGACGCCGTTCCCTGGAACATGATCGTTCTCGCTTTACTCACTTTCCCTCACCTCTTGACCCTCGCATTCGGTCCATTCCCCATGCCTAAGGGGATTCTCCCAGAATGGCTTCTTCCCGATATGCGCGAGCCATGAATTGATGACTCCGCCATGGGTAACAATTAGAATCCTACCGTAATCCTGCCCGCTCACTTCCTTCATAAAATGGCACACCCGGCTGCGGACATCGGACAGCGATTCTTTCCCGCCGGGTGGGGTCCGCGTCTCTATCTGCTCGTACCAACGGGTCATTTCTTCGGGAAAGCGGGCCATCGCTTCTTCATAAGTCAATCCTTCGATCCAGCCGAAATCCGTTTCTCTCAGCCTTGCATCCGCAATCAGCGGCGGCCGGCTTCGGCCTGCACTGCATACCGCCCGCTGCACTTCACTGGCTGTCTCGCGGGCTCTCCGCAGATCGCTGCAATAAATGGCATCCAAATGAAAATGGGCCAAGGCGCTGCCAAGTTCCTTCGCCTGCTGCCTGCCCAGCTCATTTAGCGGCTGATCCGTCTGCCCAAGGTAGCGCCGCTGCGTATTCCACTCTGTAGCTCCATGCCGGGCTAAAATAATCTTGGTTAGCGGGACGTTCAATCTGTTCCCTCCGCTTCCCGCCGATTACAGAGAGCGCCGCGCAGCGCGGCAATCAAGCGTTCATTCTCCATGCATGTTCTAACCGCAATCCGAAAGTACCGGGCATCCAGACCGGCAAAGCCTGCGCACCCGCGAATCAGAATGCCCTGCCGTCCCAACGTTAGCTGCAGCTCCGCAGCATCCGGTCCCGACGCAGCGGTGCGAACCAGAATAAAATTGGCTTTTCCCGGATAAGGCAAGCAGCCCATTCGCTTTAATTCCTCTTCCAGCCAAGCCCGCTCCACGGCTACGAGCCGCTTCGTGCGCGTTTCGTATTCGGTCTGGTTCAATGCGAACACCCCGGCTTTTTGCGCCAAATGATTTACGCTCCAAGGCACCTGCAGCTTCCGAATGAACGAGATGTTGTCCGGATGGGAAGCGGCGTAACCCAGGCGCAATCCGGGAATACCGTAAAATTTGGTCATGGACCGGATAACGATCACATGCCTTGAGGCAGCCGCCTCGCGAATGAAAGACAGCTCTCTCTCGTCCTCGAAAAAGTCGATAAATGCCTCATCCAGCACAAGGGTGGTATTATGCGCTGCGGCTGTGTCCGCAAGACGAATCACGGCTTCCCTGTCCAGCCACTGTCCCGTAGGATTGTTGGGCTGGCCAATAAACAGCAGGTCCGCTTCTTCGCAGGCGGCGAGCAGCGCTTCCTCAGGGATGGCGAAGGCGTCGTCCGCAGAGGCGGGAACGGATAGAACTTCGGCACCGGCTTTTAACGCGGCTTCGGCATATTCCAGAAACGCCGGATTAATCACCGCTACTTTCCCTGGTTTAAACCCTCGTACGATCAAATCAATGATTTCGGCGGCCCCGTTGCCAACCAGAATGGACGCAGGATCGATATTATATTTTTGCGAAATGGCTCTTCGCAGCTCCCGGGATTCAGGGTCAGGATAGTGAACCAGCCCCGTCCATTCCTCATGAAGGACATCTTTTAACCCCGGCGGTGGTCCCAGCGGATTAATATTCGCGCTGAAATCCAGCATTTCCCGTGCAGGAACTCCGAACAGTTCAACCGCCGTAGTCAAGTCCCCTCCATGGCCGTTTCGCTCAAGCATGGCTTTTCCCCCCTGTTTTAGAACGATATATATACAGCAGCCAGGAGACCCGCAGTCTCTACCAGCTCGTTCAAAGCTCCATAGGTATCCCCGGTTAAACCTCCAAGCCGCCGGACAAAATGACGGACCAGCAGCCAAGCGGCTGCGGCCTGAATGCCGGAAAGCCAGAACCAGCCGTAGGAAGGCCGGAGAATAACCGGGAATAGCAGCAGCAGAATGGCTCCTGCAAGATAACCGGCACGGGCCTCCCGGAACAGCCCTCCCATGCCTTGCTCTCCTCCAATATAAGGCCGCCGGACAATGGCAGCCACCATGGCGCCCCGGCTCACAGCCGGAACGGTCAGCAGCACGCAGAGCAGCATGCTTCCGGATATCGAACCCTGATGCATTCTGTCAAGCAGGGTCCACAGGGAAGCCCACTTCACTAACAGCACGAAGAACGCCGCTAAAACGCCCATTGCGCCTACACGGCTGTCCTTCATAATCGCCAGCATCTGTTCACGTGGCCGGTGGCTCCCAAGGCCGTCCGCCGTATCCATCAATCCGTCCAGATGCAGCCCTCCGGTCAGAAGGGTCCAAATGAGCAGCAGTACAGCCGCATCGAGTGGAGCCGCGCCGGATGACAGCACCACCAAAGCCAGATAAAGAATTGAGCCGATGACAAACCCCACAACCGGATAAAACAGCACGCTTCGGCTCACATAGCGCTTGTCATATTCCACTTGAACGGGAATCGGAAGCCGGGTAAGAAACTGGAACGCTACGATCAAAGAAACCAGCCATTGTCTCATCTTATCTCTCCAATAAAAAGGCTTCCCGCCGCGAGCAGCAGCAAGATCACGATGATTGCCGCGGTCAGCTTTAGAATCTTTATCGTCTGCCGGATATCCTCCGCTGCCAGCTCCCGGGTGGCGGTTCCCATTCGGGCTCTCTCCGATACAATGCCGCCATAGCTGTTGAACCCGCCAAGCTGAATCCCCAGCGCTCCGGCGACTGCGGCCTCAGGGATACCGCTGTTCGGGCTTGGATGCTTCGCGGCATCGCGCCGCATGGCCTGCCAGGCCCTTGCGGCATTCAGCCCTTTCGTCATCAGCGCCGCAGCCCAAAGCAGCAGCCCCGTTATTCTGGCGGGGATATAGTTCAGCACATCGTCAAGCCGGGCGGAGGCCCAGCCGAAATACCGGTACTTATCGTTCTTGTAGCCGACCATCGAATCGAGAGTATTCACCGCACGGTACAGTAAAGCCAGGGGAGCCCCGCCGATCAGCGCGTAAAATAAGGGAGCAACCACAGCATCGACAATATTCTCAGCAACCGTCTCTACGGTGGCTCTCGTGACTTCCCGTTCCGATAAAGCATGCGTTTCCCTGCCCACAATGTAGCCGACATAGGTTCTGGCGCTATCCAAATCTCCCTTGATTAAGGGACGGAATACCTGCATGGCCGCGTCACCCAAGCCTTTGATGGCAATCGTGGTTGAAATCAGCCAGACCGCAGCTAAAGACCGGATAATCGGGTGAATGAGTCCGGCGAGCCATAATGTCAGCATAGCGGCTGCGTAAACGGCGGACAGCACGATCAGGACAAGGAGCACACCAAGCGCCTTCTCCAACGTCCGCCCGGTTCCGCACTTGCGCAGGGCCGCTTCCGTGGCGGATATGATTTTCCCTATCCCGATCACCGGATGGGGAATGCTGCGCGGGTCGCCGACCAGCAGGTCAATGATAATCGCTGTTATCACAAACATAATTCCTTGCAAAAATTACTGCCCCTTTCCGCCGAACCGCCAGGCCGCTTCCCGCAAATTCACAGGAATTCCGCAAACGACCAGAAAAACTTCATCCGCGTGTTCCGCAAGCGTCTGATTCACCTGCCCGGCAAGGTCGCGGTAAACTCTGCCCAACGGATACTCGGGAACGAGCGAGTCGCCCACTTCATTGGTGACCAGAACCGACGAGAACGGAGCCTGTTTCAGCAGGCGGGCAAGCTCCCGGGTCCGCCCAAGAATAGCTTCGCTGTGCTCCGGCTGAATCCAGCGCTCTTGTCCCGATTCGCCCGGCTGTAACAGCAGGTTCGAAATCCATAAAGTAATACAATCGATCAGAACGACGGATACCGGTTCTTCCGACAACCGCCGGATGACGGATTCCAGCTCATACGGCTCTTCGACCGTCCGCCATTCCGGGGGCCGCCGGTCCCGGTGTAATGCCGCCCGCCTCTTCATCTCATCATCGTATAACTGCGATGTGGCAATATACACGACCTCCTGCCCCCGGATCATTCCCAGTTCCCCGGCATACTGCTCGGCAAAACGGCTCTTGCCGCTTCGCGCTCCTCCGGTGGCAAGAATCAGCTTTTTTTTATAGGACTCCGCTTCAACCATCATTTCCTCCCTGCCGCGCCCAAGGTCAATATTCAATTCCGAGAACCGCGGGCACTCCGTCATTGTAATAATGCTTAACCGCCTGAACCTCGGATACCAGGTCCGCCAATTCCAGGATTTCCGGCTTCGCCTGACGTCCGGTCAGGACAAGGTGCAGGTGCTTCGGCTTTTGCCGGATTAAATCCAGCACTTCGCCAAGGGGAAGAACATCGTCAACCGGGAATCTTTCGATCGCCAGCGCATTGTTGATTTCGTCCAGCACGACTACATCCCAATCGCCGCCAAGCACTTCTGCTCTGGCGGAGGACCAAGCCTCCCGCAGAGCGGAGCGATGCTCTTCCGGCGTCTTCGTCCAGGTGAATCCAACGCCAAGCTGCCGGATCTCCACCCCCAGCTTACGAAGAGCGATATGTTCTCCGTAGGTCCTCTGGGGCGATTTGATAAACTGCAAAATCAGCACGTTATAGCCGCGTCCTGAAGCCCGCAGCGCGAGCCCCAGCGCGGCTGTCGTTTTGCCTTTGCCGTCGCCTGTATAGACAAGGGTATAGCCCTTGCGGTTCGCTCTCCGGTCAGACTGTTCCACTGGCTTCGCCTCTTTTCCGGCTGTATTGTAAGCAGCGCTGGATGAAGCGCTCCGCCACTTTCGGATTGGATGCAAAATGGAGATGCGTGTAGCCAGCCATCATATTTTCCGAGTGGTAGCCTTCCAGTCCCGTTCCGCGCAGACCTTTCGTTTCATAAACGTAAGGGTAATTCTCCTGGTCCGCCGTCAGTTTGGAATAATGGAACTCATGGCCTCGGATGACCTCGCCCGCTTCCATAAGCAGGCAGTCCCGAAGCGCTGTGGCCTCACGATAGCCTAAAGCGGCGAGCTTATCCTGCATCGTAACGTCCGCCGGGATAAGCCCGGCCATGGCATGGGTCACTCCGGCGCGGTCCGTAATCGAACGGGTAAGGTACATATACCCTCCGCACTCGGCGAAGACCGGCAGCCCTTCCTGAATGCGGGCCCGCAAATTCCGCTTCACCCGCTCATCCGCCGCCAGCTTGGCAGCAAACTCCTCGGGGAAGCCGCCCCCGATATAAAGACCGTCCGCATCGTCCGGTACGGTATCGCCCGCTAAGGGGCTGAAATATACCAGCGTGGCGCCATACTGCTCTAGCAGTTCCAGGTTTTCACGGTAGTAGAAGTTGAACGCCGCGTCCCGGGCGACGGCAATCGCTGGCCCAGGGTTCGGGCGAGGACCGGCGCTGAACAGCCGTTCCTTTGGCCATGCGAGCGGCGGGGCCGTACCCGCCAGGGATAGCACCGCCTCAATATCCACGCCGCCTTCGACCAGGTCGGCCGCCCGATCAAACAAACCGTCCAGCTCTCCCCGTTCAATAGCCGGAACGAGACCGAGATGGCGCTCGGGAATGCTCAGCCCCTCGTCCCGCCCCAGCCCGCCGACGACAGGAATCCCGCATTCCTGTTCAATCGCGGCTTTGACGAGCTGGTAATGCCCCCGGCTTCCGCATTTGTTGACAACGACTCCGGCAATGCGGATGCTCTCGTCCAGCTTCTGGAACCCCAGCACGACAGCGGCCGCGCTGCGGGCCATGCTCTGCGCGTTCACAACGAGAATGACCGAACTCTTCAGCAAGGCGGAAATTTCCGCCGTCGAACCGGTATTGGACAGCGGGTCCTTCCCGTCGTACAGTCCCATGACGCCCTCAATGACGGAGACATCCGCTCCTTCGGAAGCTCTGAGAAATATTTCACGCATGATATCATGAGACAGCATCCAGGTATCCAGGTTGCGTGACGGCCTGCCCGTTACGGCGGTATGATAGGTCGGATCAATGTAATCCGGACCGCACTTGAAGCCTTGAACCCGAAGCCCCCGGCGCTTCAGGGCAGCCATTAACCCGATCGTCACCGTGGTTTTACCGGCGCCGCTGCCCGTTCCCGCAATGACGATCCGGTTGCGGTTCCCGCTCATACCCTCACCTGCCCTCCGGATGGGAATGGAACGCGTGCGATGGAAAGGGTGACGTTGCCGCTCTTCCTTTTCTCCAGCACCCAATCCGCCGCTCCGGATGAGCGGAGCGCCGCAGGCTCGCTGACCCCGTATGCGCCCGTATATTTATACACCGTTTCGGACGGATTTTTCAGCGGAACCTCATTCAGCTCGTCCGGTGTATACAATTCAAGCTTCCATTTATACTTCCGGCACACTTCGAGAAGTCCCTCTTCATCCTTTTTCAGCATGATGGTGGCGGCATTGCGTACGCTTTTGACGGACAGCCTAAGCTCAGACAATGTGCTTATGATCGTGTGCTCGATCTCCTCCGCCGATGTCCCCCGGTTGCAGCCGATGCCGAGGACAAGCGTCTTGGGCCTGTACAGCACCCCGTTGTTCAGCAGCGCGGCTTCTTCCCCAGGCTCCAGCAGCCGGTCCGTAATCACCAGGGCCGCATCAAACTCCGCTTGCACCGCTTCCGCAGCGTGACCGTAAACGGTAATATGCGAAGGAAGCGGCTTATCATAGGTCCACCACTGCGTCTCGCCCGCTTCCTGCACAACGGCGATCCGCTCCTCATTGACCACCGCAGCGCTGACGGGCGTCGCCTTGTCGAAGCTTTCAATTTCCCAGCCAAAGCCGCGTCCGAACAAATCTACCGGAATCGTCCCCTGCACATCGGACGCGGTTGTGATGACAGGACGGGCGCCGAGCGCTTTTGCCACTTCCAGCGTCAGCGCATTGGCGCCGCCCAGATGGCCCGAAAGGACGCTAATCACATGTTGGCCGCGATCATCGATCACGATGACCGCCGGGTCCTTTTTCTTATCCTCTAGAATTGGCGCGATCATGCGGACGACAGCTCCAAGAGAAATGAAGATAATAAGTCCTTTATACGCTTTGAACAGGTCCGGCAGGATCAGCTTGACAGAGCCTTCGAACAGTCGATATCCCAGTTCCGTCTCATCGCCCCGGGCGAATTTGCTCATATAATAAAGGTCGGTTCCAGGGAAATCGGCGGCCAAGGACCGGGCCATTTCCACCCCATGCTTAGTGATCGCGACGGCGGCGTAAGGCTTAGTCATTGGCGGCCAGCCCTTTCCGGTAACCGTGGGTAAACGACTTGTCATATAGCTTGGAGCGGTGTTCGTCGCGGTCGACCATTCCCGGGTCAAGTGCCCAACCCGCCAGAATCATGGCGTGCATGCGAATTCCGGCCTGCCGCAAATCGCTGTCGAGATGCCGGAGCGTTGTGCGGACGATTTTCTGATCCGGCCATGTGGCCCGCTGAACGACGGCGACCGGCGTGTCCTCCGACCAGCCCGCCTCCATAAACTCTTTGACCACCTTCTTTGCCAGCGTGGCGCTTAAAAATAAGGCGATCGTACAATGATGGGAGGCGAGGTCGCGGAGCTTCTCCCGCTCCGGTACGGGCGTCCGCCCTTCGGCCCGGGTCAGGATGACCGTCTGAGTCAAATCCGGCACCGTCAATTCGGCGCCCAGTACGGCTGCCGCAGCAAAAACGGAGCTGACGCCCGGCACGATCTCGTAGGCGATGCCGCGCTGCTTCAGCAGAACCATCTGCTCCAGGATCGCGCCGTATACGGCCGGGTCGCCCGTATGCACGCGGGCCACGCTTTTTCCAGCCAGGACGGCCTCTGCCATCACCTCGACCATCCGCTCCAGATCCATGCCCGAGCTCTGGAGTACCTCCGCATGACTGCCCGCACGGGAGACCAGCTGTTCGTTGACGAGCGAATCGGTATATAGGACAAGATCGGCTTTCATCAGGATGTTCAGGCCCTTCACCGTTATAAGATCCGGATCACCCGGACCGGCGCCGACAATATACACTTTCGGTTCGAGCTTCACTATTTTTTCACCGCCATTAATGTTAAATATTCAAGCTCCTGACCCTTTAATTCCCGCACATTCCGCCAGATCAGCTCATCTGAAGAGGTTACTTTCATGACCACCGAAGCTTTGTCCACAAGCTCCATCTCCTCCAATAGATCGATGATCAAATCCAGCACTTTAGCCACCTTGATGAACACAACCGCATCATGATCTTCAAGAGCTTTCTTCATTGCCTGGCGGTCATTTCGGGCGGGCACAATCGCCACCTGCTCGTCACCGTCGGCCAGCGGGAGCCCGAGGCGGGCGGCTGCCCCCAGGACGGAAGAAATGCCAGGAACGGAAATAACAGGGACTTCCGGATGACGCTCCTGCACCAGGCGTGCCATGTGAATAAAGGTGCTGTACAGATTGGGATCGCCTTCCGTCACAAAAGCGATATCGCGCCCTTCCTTCAGGTGCTCCCAGCACTGGGCAACCGTCCGGCTCCACTCCCTGTCCAGCGTATCCTGATCCTTGGTCATGGGGAACACTAGCCCCAGCATGTTTTTCTCCGCCGTATTAATATATAATTCCACGATTTCAAGCGCGTAGGATTTGCCGCCCATCCGCTTCTTGGGATAAGCAATAACCGGACATTCTTTCATCAAGCGGAACGCTTTAACTGTGATTAACTCCGGATCTCCAGGGCCGACGCCGATCCCGTATAAGGTTCCTGTTTTTACTGCTGTCGTTGTCATGGTTGTTCGGTTCCCCCTCTTTCGCTTTCGGGCTTCGCAAAGCCGGTGATCACATAAATGGGATTAAGTCCTTCGAAGCGGGTCATGTTCAAAATCGGTTTGCTGCGCGAAATCTGCACCAGCGTAATCCGGGAATCGAAGCCGTGATCGGCGAGCGCCTGCCGGGATTCGTACAATGTCTCGATTGTAGCCGCGTTCACGACTATACGCCCTCCCGCTTTCAGCCGGGCGCAGCAGATCCGGATCAGCTCCCGCAGCTCCCCTCCGCTGCCGCCGATAAACACCGCATCCGGATCGGGAAGCTGATCAAGGCCACTGGGGGCTTTGTCATGAATCACCGTAAAATCCGTGCGGAATTTCTTCCGGTTCAGCTCAATGTTCTCGATATCTCCGGCGTTTTTCTCGATAGCAAACACCTGCCCGTACGGAGCAGACAGCGTACACTCGACAGCGACCGATCCCGATCCGGCTCCAATGTCCCACACGATACTGTCTTTCTTAAGCCTAAGTTCGGCCAGGCTGAGCACCCGGACTTCCTTTTTTGTAATCAGTCCTTTTTCAGGCTTGCGCTGATGAAATTCCTCGTCCTCAATGCCAAACCCGAACTGCGGTGCCATAGCCCCGGGCTTTCGGCGCAGAATGACGACATTCAAGGGTGAAAATTCCGACCGGGACATCTCGTCCAACGTCCAGAACCCGCATCTTTCATGCTCGCCGCCCAGATTTTCCGCAACAAAAGCGTCATATTCATTGATCCCAAAATCGATCAGATAACGGGCAATTGCAGACGGACTGTTCTCGTGATCAGTCAGCAGGGCAATCTTCTCTTTGCCGCTGATTTTCTGTGCCAGCCCTTTCATCGTTCGGCCGTGGACGCTCTCTATTGCGGCATCCTGCCAGCTTTCGCCCATTTTTGCAAAGGCCAGCTGCACCGAGCTTACATGAGGATGGATCTCCACCGCATCCGCACCCAGCTTTTTTACCATGAAACTTGCGATACCGTAAAACAGCGGATCACCGGAAGCCAGCACGACGACATCTTTGTCCGCCCTTAGTTCAGCCAGCCGTTCGACAGTGCTTCCCAGCCCTCCTTTAAATATGAAGCTTTCGCCACGGTGACCGGGAAAAAAGGACAAATGTCTCTCGCCGCCGGCAAGCACGTCCGCCCGATGAATCCGTTCGAGGGAAGCCGTGGATAGCCCCGCAGGGCCTTCGTCTCCGATACCGATAATCTTGATGCGCCTATCCACTCCGTTCCTCCCTCCCCAATATCTCGCCTTTCATCGTGACCAGCACGACTTCCACCGTAACTCCTCCCCCGATATGCTCAAGACAGTGACGGCAGGCGTATTCGCATAATTTATCAAAAAAACCGGGCAGCCCCGCCTCGAGAACGAGGTCGGCGGCTTGAGTCGCCGTGTTGCACTCCAGAATAGCCTCCTGCAGTTCGGGCGACGCGCCCGTCTCGGCAGCGGCCTTGGCTAGAAAGCCGAAATCGACGGCGGCGCTTTTGGAGTGAACCATCATCACGCCCTGGGCCACTTTCGAGAATTTGCCGATCATGCCGACGAGACTTACGGTTCTCATTCCGAGGCGTTTAGCATGCTTCAGAGAGAAGCCGACGAAGTCGCCCATCTGGATAAAAGACTCCTCACTCAGCTCAGGGTTTAGCTTCATCGCAAATTTCTCGCTGCTGCCGCCTGTGGTCAGAACAACCTGAGTGCAGCCGGAAGCCCTCGCCACCTGCATGGCTTGTATAATGCTCGCCTTATACGCGGACGTGGAAAATGGCACTACCGTTCCTCGCGTGCCCAAAATCGATATCCCGCCGATAATACCCAGTCGGCCGTTCAAGGTCTTCTTGGCGATTTCTTCTCCGCCGGGCACGGAAATCATCACTTTAACGCCCCGGTCTATGCCGTACTCCTCTAAGACCTCCTGAACTTCCTTCCGGATCATCCGGCGGGGAACCGGATTGATGGCCGCTTGGCCTACCGGAATGGGCAGTCCCGGCTTAGTAACGCGCCCTACCCCGGGCCCGCCGTCAAGTTCGATGCCGCTGCCGTCCGTCCATACCGCCATAGCGACAATTTTCGCCTTATGCGTAGCGTCCGGGTCATCGCCAGCGTCCTTGATCGTGGCACACTGCGCCGTATCTGCACCGAATTCACCGTCAATGATGGTAAACGTATGGAAAAATCCGGCGGGCAGCCAGATCGTTGATTCATTAACCTGGGTATGGGTAGCCAGCATCATGACCGCGGCTTTCGCCGCCGCAGCCGCGCAGGCGCCTGTTGTAAATCCGTGCCGCATCTCCTTCGGATTGTTCTTCGGTTCTACAAAATCGCTCATGAGATCCCTTCCCTGATTTACGCTTTTTTCTCCGCCATAATGGCAAGGGCGTTGACAGCCGCCACCACAACCGTACTGCCGCCCTTGCGTCCAAAGTTCGTAATAAACGGAATATCGAGCTTGCGGAGCTCATCCTTCGATTCAGCGGCGGACACGAAGCCTACCGGCATGCCGATAATCAGGCCCGGCTTGGCTTCGCCTTCCTTAACCATGCGGATCAATTCAAGCAGGGCGGTAGGGGCGTTACCGATGGCGTAAATTCCGCCCTCTGCTTCGCGCACCGCTTTACGCATGGAGATAATGGCGCGGGTTGTGTTCAGCCGTTTCGCTTCCTCCATCACATCGGGGTCCGAAATGTAGACGTCGACGCTTCCGCCGAACCTCTCTATACGCGGCTTGCTGATGCCGACCTGGACCATCTGGACATCGGCGACAAGCTTTTTTCCGCTGCGAATAGCCTCTATTCCCGCTTCAACCGCGCCCGGGTGAAACACAATATTCCTGCCAAGCTCGAAGTCCGCCGAGGCATGGATGATTCGCTGGACGACCGGATACTGCTCGGGTGTAAAGTGATGTTCGCCCAGTTCTTCCGTGATGATCTCGAAGCTTTTGCTCTCGATTTCCTGAGGCTGCACCGTCAGCGGTTTAAATTCCGTCTTAAAATCCATAACATTTCTCCCTTGTATTCGAATGATATAAAATAAACTACAGTTCCAAACTTCCCCTCCGTTACTCCTTACCCTGATGTCATTTTTTCAAGTTCATTTTATATAGCGGGCAACTTCATTTAACTCCTCAATGACGTCCTGGAAATCCGTAAACACAGCGCCGAAATCTATTTCGGGCCGGGAAATTAATATTACCTGTATGCCCAGCTTCAGTGCGGCTTCAATCTTCTCGTCGACGGCCCCGGTTTTGCCGCTCTCTTTCGTGACCATCACCGTCGTACCATACTGCCGGTACAGAGCTTCATTCAGCTCCCGGGTAAACGGCCCTTGCAGGGCAATGATGTTCTTCTGCTCCACGCCGAGCTCTTCGCATTTCTCCATGTTATCGCGGCGCGGCAGCATGCGGGCCACCAGACGGATTTCCGGATTTCCCAGCAGATGCTTGGTAAAAATATGCAGCGTCTTGCTGCCGGTGGTCAGCATCACAGAGCCCTTACGTTTCTTGGCTTCAAGCGCCGCTTCTTCATAGGAAGACACAACCATAAGCTTCGGATCGTCACCGTAGACTAAAGATGCCCGTTCAAAACGAATATAAGGAATACCGGCCTCTTTCGCGGCTTCCATCGCATTCCTGTGCGCTTCTTCGGCGAACGGATGGCTCGCGTCAACAATGGCCTTGACTTCTTCCCGGCGTATTAACGTTACGATTTCATCCTTGGCCAGACGTCCGACACGCACGGGCAGATTGGCTTCCTGCAAGCTTTTTGCCGCATTATCGGTAACTACCGATGTCAATATTTCAAATCCGTTCTGCCCAATCCGGGCAGCGAGTTCTCTCGCATCGCTTGTACCGCACAGGGCAAAAATCAAATCGACTCCTCCTCAACATATTCTTGATGTCCTTCTGCGCGGCTATGTCCCCACATGATGATGATCGTGGTCGTGGTGATGATGGTCGTCATGATCATGCCCATGGTCGTGATCGTGCTGGTGATCATGGAGATGATCGTGGCTGTGCCCGTGGTGGTGATGGTCGTGATCATGCCCATGCTCGTGATGGTGATGCTCATGTCCGGCCGCCAGCCGGTATTGGCACATATCACAGTTCATAAAAGCCTGCCCTTCCACCGCTTCGGCAACCCGGTCGAGCAGCGCTTCCACCAGCTTCGGATGAAACCCGAAATACCCTGCAAGCTCCACTGTGATATCCGGGTGCAGTGCGGCAAACTCCGCTGTCATGTCCTCAATGCGCTTAATCAAAATTCCTGTAAACAGGAAGTAAGGAAGAACGAAGATTTTTTTCGCGCCAAGCCGTAAGACTCTTTCCAGGCCATCCTCAAAGGTAGGCTCCGTAACGCCAATAAAGCAGTTCTCCACCCATTTGACCGGAAGCTGCTCCCACAGTAGGCGGGTCATCTTAAAAAAATCGCCGTTGGCATCGCCGTCGCTGCTCCCCCGGCCAATCAGTAGAACGGCCGTTTCCGGTTCGCGCAGTCCTTGCTCTATCGGCAGCTCCGGGCTGCCGGTCTTAAAGCCGGCTGACGCCATACGGGAGGTCAGGATCTCCACCACCTTTTGATGAACGCCAATCGGACGGCCGTAGACGAATTCCACGGCGGGATACTGCTTTTTGGCCCGATCGATCTCAAAAGGGATATGAATTTTGGCATGACCCGCAGCGAACAGCATGATCGGAATAACGACAACCCGAGCGGCTCCCTGTTCAACGCAGTTGACTATTCCCCGGGCAATATCCGGCTGCACAAACTCCAAAAAGCAGGTCTCTATCTTATACTGAGGCGCAGCCTGACGCACCGTATCGGCAAATTGCAGCAGCTCCTCGTTCCCTTCGGGGTCCCGGCTTCCATGCCCCACCAACAATATCGCGTCCATCTTCTTCCTCCTTGATCGTTAATCGCCGCAGACCGCATCCGCCAAAGTAACGGCAGGCTGTTCCTGATGTCTGAACCCGGCAACCGTCCCCACACGTTTAAAAAACTTATGAAATCTTTCACCCGGAAAAGCCTTATCGGTATATTCCCGGAAAATCCGTTCGACCGTATCTATAATTTGATCCGCTGCAATCCCTTCGGCTGCCGGCTGCGCCGGATGGGCGTTCCGCCCGATCGTCTTGCCGCCCAGGAACAGGTCATACGCCCCTTTACGGTATACAATGCCGATATCCTCCAGCACAGCACCGTAACAGGCCATACCACAGCCGTTAAAGCCGATTTTCAATTCTTTGGGCGTCTTCAATCCGCCGATAACTCGGTTCAGTTCTTCCGCGACGGGGATCGACCCGTCTTTCTCCAAATTGCAGAAATCGCAGGCTTTAATCTGCGCGACATCGCCAACCGGGAAGACCAGTAGCTTCTCCGCTTTCAGTTCCGCGACGACCTGCTCGGGGTCGCCCCCGGGGATGCGCAGAATGATTTGGTGATGCGGGGTATATTCCATTTCCCCTTGTTCACCTGCGATTGACGCAAGCAGCGCCATTTGACGCGCGGTGAATTTCTTATTCGCAATGCCCGGCGCCACTCCAACTTCAAAAAGGGCGTTCGGATTCGCGGCCATAGATGGGGCGGATAGGTTCGTGGCGGCAGATGGGGCGGAACCGGCGCAGCCCCCGGAGACGATGCCTTTGGCCTCAAGGATTTGCAGCGCCTCCATCGCCGCTTCAAGAGGGCTGGACGAACCCGCGCTGCTGTAAGAGGCGGGTCCCGGGAAATCAGGCTGGACGGACTTGGCTTCCCCGCTCGCTCCAGCCTCTTCCTTCGCACTTAGAGACCACGGCTCCGCTGCCACTTGCAGACGCTCGCTTGGCCTTAGTCTCTGCTCTTCCGAATTCAGCGTATATTTCCGCTGGTAGCCTCTCGGCGTAATCATTAATCCGTCATATACCACCGTCGAGGAGTTGCCGATAATAACCGTCGTAAGCATTCCTATTTCATGCTCCAGCATGTCCGCGAGCGTGGTAAGGACGACCTGCTGCCGGTCCCGGTATGCGCTCTTCACCAGGCCCACCGGCGTTTCCGGGGAACGATGACCCAGCAAAATCCGCTGAGTCTCGGCGATCTGCCGGGTACGTCTTCCGCTCCTTGGATTATACAGAGCGATTACAAAATCCGCCGCAGCCGCTGCTTCCACGCGTTTGGCGATGGTGTCCCAAGGGGTTAAATGATCGCTCAGGCTGATCGTGCAGGCATCATGCATAATTGGCGCCCCAAGGAGGGCGGCACAGGAGTTGATCGAGGAGATTCCGGGAATAACCTCTACTTCCACTCCCGTCTCTGCCGTCCAATTCTTTTCCATCAACACTTCATAAATCAGCCCGGCCATTCCATATACACCTGCGTCGCCGCTGGAAATTACTGCAACCGTTCTTCCTATCTCCGCCTGCCGCACAGCTTCCTGAGCGCGGCTTACTTCTTCCGTCATGCCCGTTCTTACGATCTCCTGGGTCGTCAGCAGGCCCCGGATCAAATCCACATAGGTGTTGTAGCCAATAATGACTTCGCTTTCCTCGATCGCCCTGCGGGCACGTTCCGTAATCTGTTCAAAAGCGCCCGGGCCAAACCCGATCACCAACAGTTTGCCTCGCTTCTTTTCCATTCGTGCTGCCTCCTCTATATAAAACGACTATCCTATCCCGGTAACTCCCAGCTTTCCTTAGAGGAAGCCCGTTTCGTAGACTCACCTTCCCGGGATCGGTTTAACCTGAGTATCCTGCTGCACCCGGAGCCGGTTCACTGAACCGCCAGGCCGAATTCATCTTCTTCGGGAGCCGGGCTCGGAATGCCGAGATCTTCAAATGTGGCCATCTTCGAAACCAATTGGACGGCTGATTCGATTACAGGCAGAGCCAAGGCGGCTCCTGTCCCTTCTCCAAGGCGCATGTCCAGATACAGCACAGGCTTCAGCCCCAGCTCATCAAGAACGATGCGGTGTGCCGGTTCAACGGACAAATGGGAAGCGAATAAGTAATCCCGGCAGCGGGGTTCAATCCGGCAGGCGGCCAGCGCCGCAGCCCCTGTAATCACCCCGTCAATGACCACCGGAACCCTGCGGGCCGCCGCTCCCAATATCACACCAGCCAGACCGGCGATTTCGAGTCCCCCTACCTTGGCAAGCACGTCGACAGCATCACCCGGATTAGGCCGGTTGACCTGTATCGCCCGTTCAATCACCTTCGTTTTGGCGGCTAACGCTTCGTTGTTGATACCCGATCCCTTTCCGGTGATCTGTTCCGCCGGATGGTTAGTGAACACTGCCGTCATGGCGCTGCTCGGAGTCGTGTTGCCGATACCCATTTCCCCTAAACCGATCACTTCGATCCCTTTATCAGC
This sequence comes from Paenibacillus durus ATCC 35681, assembly GCF_000993825.1. Taxonomy (NCBI): domain Bacteria; kingdom Bacillati; phylum Bacillota; class Bacilli; order Caryophanales; family Paenibacillaceae; genus Paenibacillus; species Paenibacillus durus. The sequence goes on along the minus strand of NZ_CP011114.1, from coordinate 1,271,768 downwards.
AAGCTCGTAAGCCGTATCGATCCCAACATGGAGCGCGGCAACCGCTTCTTCCTTGGTCATCGCCGGTCCTTTGGCCATATTGGCCGTTCCCGGGCGGACTTTCCGCTGAATTACACCTTCCGGCAGGTCTGTCAGCACCGTCCCGACATCGACAACGTGAACCTCCGCCCCCACCCGCTGTGCGAGCACATTTACAGCAGCGCTTTGACGAATAAAATTCGCCATCATCAGCCCGGTAACTTCTTGCGGAAATGCGCTGACGCCTTCCTGAACGACACCATGATCGCCGCACATCACGATAATCGCTTTATTTTCCACACGGGGCTGCACACTGCCTGTGATACCGGCAAGCCTTACAGCAATCTCCTCTAGTTGGCCGAGACTCCCCAAGGGTTTGGTCAGGTTATTGACCCGTCTTCTCATTTGATGCATCGATACAATATTGAGCCGCTCAATCCGATTGATTACTTGCAATAATTTTTCCAAGAAAATCACAATCCTCTCTTTTATTTAGAGTCTTATGTAACAGGAATTGAGAAACAAAAAAGCACTCCTACACACAAAAGAGCGTAGAAGTGCCGTTAATCGCCAGAATACAAGCGTTCTCCCCCTCCCTATCCTCGTAGGTCAGTCGTGCTGTTGAAAAAAGGCAGGTCTCCTGACTTATGGATCAGACGCAAAACGAGATCATGATGACCAAGTTGCTTAAGCCTTCCCATTTGACACAGTGGCTTAAAGCTCGCTCTCCATTTACAGTGGCGGGACCGCGACGGACTTTCACCGTTCTTCCCTTTTAAGAAACGCCGCAGCGTTTCACCTTTTCTCTCATATGCTGTTGTAGACAAATATGCTTAAAGTACGTCTATTATAACTTGAGTTTTAAAGAGAAGTCTATAAGTCTGTTTTTCAGTGTATCCGTGAATTCAATTACAGCACCGTTCTCTACGATTTCTGCTCGCCCGGTAATCATCCGAATGATGCTGCCGTGGGTTACAAGCAGTACATTTCTTTCCGCTAAAGGCTCCAGACTGCTAATTCCGTCGCACACCCGCACTTGCATCGCTTCCATAGATTCGACCCCATAGACCGGGGAATGGACCAGCTCTGGATCTGCTATTTGGAAAATAGACCTGATCTCACCCAGGGTCTTGCCTTCCAGCTCACCGAAGCAGCGTTCTGCGAACCGGCTGTCAACCTTAACAGAAAGTCCGTAGACGGAAGCCATCATATTGGCCGATTCATAGGCTCTTCGCAATGGGCTTGAAATAACGGCATGAACATTCATCCGTTCCCTGAGCCGTATGGAGATTTCCTGCATCTGGCCCAGTCCGCGTTCATTCAGACCGATATCCTGTACCCCTTGTATTCTCCCTTGCTTGTTCCAATCTGTCTCTCCATGACGCATCAGATATAGGGGCATTTCTAATCTCGTCCTTCCAAGCCTGTAATATAGCGCTAAATAGCTGCAGTTCAATTCCCTTTTCCATACTTCGATCCGGCGGACTGGATTTGGCTATACTTCGCTTATTACTACTTCCAGCCACCGCTCGAAGCCGGACAACCTGCCCACGCACGGGATAAAAAGAGCAGCCTACCGGGATGAGTTAGGCTGCTTATGGCATTATCTATTCAGGGAATCGGAACTACTTTGATTTCCTTTATTTTTACAGCAGTGATGCGATAACTGGCTCTAAGTCAACCGGTTCCGTCGTCGTTTCGAATCTAGCTTTCACATATCCGTTACGATCGATCAAAAATTTTGAGAAGTTCCACTTGATCCCGTCGCCGGCGTATATTTCCGGATGCTTTTCCTGCAGAAAATTGTGCATCCATAGGCCGTCCGAAGTCTGGGTATCGAAACCGTAAAATGGTGCTTGCTGTGTCAGATATTGAAATATAGGATGAGCAGATAGCCCTCTAACCTCTATTTTCTCAAACAACGGGAACGTCACTCCAAAGTTACTCTCGCAAAATTGTTGCACTTCAGAGTTGCTCCCCTGCTCTTTCTCGTTGAATTGGTTGCAAGGAAAACCGAGTATTTCGAATCCCTGCTCGCGGTGACTTTCGTAAAGCTTCTGTAGACCGGCGAATTGACGAGAATAGCTGCATCTGCTTGCAGTATTGACAATAAGGAGAACTTTTCCGCGATAGGCTGACAATTCGACCAGCTTACCGTTAATTGAGTTGACTTGAAAATCATAAATCGACACCGTATCATTCCTCCTCAGGCTTAATAGATACATCATACGGCTAGAACAACTATTGGTCTAATATATAAGAGGAATAATTGCTATAGGTTTTACCAATATAGCGAGGGTACTCGTCCGTATCATTCCTCTTTCACAAACAACCCCAATAAACTGAAACTTGACGGCTCTACTGTTCCTAGTTCCTCCGTTTTTGCATAATCAATCGCGGTTACTACCTTTGTAAAAGTTACAATCTGCTCATACATCAGGTCTGCATCTATTTTCTCCATATGTCCGTTGTCTCCTGCCGCACAAAGGTAATCGGGTCCCGGCACAAGGGATATCGTTGGAATGTTCGCTTCGTATAGGGGCTGGCCTTCTCCTAAATAAAATTTGCCCTGGGCTTCAAGGTTATGGTTCGGACTTTTGTCCGCCCTTGTACGGCATTCAGGTAGATGCGGTCCATGGCTTGATTCGCTGTAAAGACTAACTCATTGTCAATCTCATGTGTAAACATATAGTTAGCATGCTTGTCATCATCTTTCCATTCCGTACATCCAAGATGTTCTATTGTAATTCCAGCAACTGCTTTCTTATTAGTTCCTTCTCCATTCCACAGCTCAGGATGGTCCCTCAGCCATCGGGTTGTAGCCTGCCCCTGAATTCCAAATTGAGGGATTTGAAAATGACCGGTTACAAACACAAACACGATGCTTCGACCCCGCTGCTCTGCAGGGATTTGTGAAAAATATTTCGCCATGGCGAGCAGGGCAATCCCCCCATTTTCCTCACAAGCGTTTGGGCCGTCCGTATGGGTATTTACAATCATCGTCTCGGTAGGATTCATGCCAGGCAGGACAGCGTATATCGTATCGCTCTTTGCTGTATGATCAACCTCTGCGTGCAAGATTAGCCGAACTTTCGCTTTTCTCATCGCTAATTGCTTTAATGCCTCTCCATCCCCAGGTCCCACCCACAATGCCGGACATCGTTTATGATCGGTTGTAAAAGGCAAATATTGTCCCATGGCATTCTCAGCCGAAATATTTTTCCATACACATATCATTCCCAGCACTCCTGCTTTCTCCGCCTCTTCAAGCTTTGGCCCATTCAGCACGGAACCAAATAAAGGATGATAAAAAGTCCTGGGCAATACAGCCGATCCTTTCGGATAACGGGACCTTTGTTTAAAAAACAGTCTGGATGGCAGCTTGGGCACGGAAACTTCAACGACGGCAATCTTGCCCACAGCTTTTTTCAAATTTCGCGACCCTTTACCACAATAGACCAATTCGCCCGTAATACCGTCCGGCGGAGTTTCTCCAGAATAGGGATAGTAAAAAGTAACCGGAATTTCCTCGAAGCATCCATTCTCTTGCACAACAGACAACCCCCAGCTTTTGGCTTCCCACTTCTTGAATGTATGCCGATCCCGATGTACCTCCAGACCGAGCTTCTCGAGTTCCAGCTGAAAGTAGTTAATAAGGTTCTCATGTGCCAAATTGCCGGTAAATCTAGGTCCGAAGCTGTTGAGCTTCTGCTGCCAATCCCATATCTCCTGTTTGTCTGAAAAAATACGATAATCTATGCTCATGGCTCCACCCGGCGAAGGATAAATTTGAGATTGCGCCGAAGAGTCGACAGTACATCAGAGCTGTTGGACTCCTCCTTGAACAAGTGGGTAACCGTATGAACAATAATGATGCAATATACGGACTCAACCAGCATTTTCGCGTCCTCGCTCTTCTCGCCTCTTTCCTCCAAAAGCTGCATGAAGACCGCGTATAAAGCAGGGTTATAGTTAATGAAGCTTTCCATAATGTGAAGGTCAGGCCCCTCCGGACCAAGCGCCGCCCCAAACACTTCCTTCCAAAAAGGTTTCCCATACCGGTCAAAGAGTACCAACACGTCTTCAGCAATGCGCAACGCAACCTCTTCCGGCTTCATATTTTGGTACTGAGTTACAGCTTCCTCTCCATGTTCTGTTGGCTGTATATCTTCCCTCAGCAGCGTCAGCAGCAGAACGGTTTTGGATGAAAAATAGTTGTAAATCGTTCCGACGCCAATATCCGCAGCATCCGCAACATCGCTCATCGATACCATAGAAAAGTTTCTGGTGAAAAATAACTTCCGCGCTTCCTCCAAAATGCGTTCTCTAATCACTTGTTTTTTGCGTTCTCTGCGACCCGTCAATCCTATCCCTCCATCTCGTTCGAATTCTCCGAAAAATAAATGAATCCATTCATAAATGATTTTATTCATTTTATTGGCGGATCTCAACTCAGTGCTGCTGTGCTCCTTGAGGTCAATCCTTGGGGCTTTAAACAGCAAAAAGACGTGGCCGATATACGGTCACGCCTTGTTTGCTCAGGCTGTCGCGAAAAAATAATCCGTGAATTTCACGCCGTTCCAGTCGTCGAAGGCAATTCGAGCTACCGTAGTAGCATCGGTAAATACGGGTTCATTCAGCTTCGGAAACTAAAGTGAATCGTTCGTTAATATGCTGCGGATGTTCAATTTCATCGATGATCGCGACAGCGTAATCCGCATAACTTACATAGCTGTCCCCTTTGGCGTTGACGATGAAGTTATCTTTTCCTTTTTGATAAGCGCCGGTTCGTTTGCCCTCCGGGTCGAAAAACGCGGCTGGACTGACAAATGTCCACTGGATTCCGTCCGAGTTTCGAAGATCCTCAAGGTTTTTGCCTTGATTGAACGCTGTTGCGAAGTATTCCTTAGGAAATTGAGGTGTATCCATCGCACGTATCGTTTGGGCTTCGTCCACAAACAAGCTTCCGGCTCCGCCGACAACGATTAATCGGGTTCCCGGGGCTCCCTTAATCGCTTCTATCAATACTCTCCCCGCTTCGACATGCAGATGCTCTTGCCCGGGAGCGGCCCCAAACGCATTGACAATGGCATCAAATCCCTGAAGGTCCTTGGAGGTTATATCAAAAATATCTTTCTCCAAAATAGCTGCTTGGTTTCCTTCAACTTTCGATGCGTTTCTGACAATCGCCGTTACCTCATGTTTACGACTTAGTGCTTCCTTGGCAATCGCCGCCCCCGCTTTTCCGCTTGCTCCAATAATTCCGATTTTCATGTTTGTTTACCTTCCTTCTCCATAAATTTAACCTGTAACAATTTTGATTACCTGTAACTATAATAGTTTCAGGTCTATCGTTTGTCAACCCTCTTTTTTTCAAATAAAAAACAACCCTGGCTCGTCTAAAAACGAAACCAGGGTTGTAAAAAGCGTTATTATGCCGTCTGTAAGGGATTAGCCCAATTTTTCAATTACTGCTTTGGTTACAGCGAGCGTTGACTGCGGATTCTGGCCTGTAATCAGGTTGCCGTCCACCTCATAATGAGAAGTCCAGTTCGGGGCGGCTACATAGATCGCGCCCAAATCGCGAATCTTGCTTTCCAGCAGGAAAGGAAGATGTTGATCCAGCGTTGTTTGCGCCTCTTCCCGGTCGGTAAAGGCGCTGACACGTTTGCCAGCCACAAGCGGTTGACCGTTCGACAAGGTAGCGCCAACCAGCCCTGCCGGGCCGTGGCATACGGCAGCTACAATCTTGTTCCCTTCGTAGAAATCACGCAGCAGTTTCTGCAGGGTAGCATTATCAGGAAGATCGTACATCGTTCCGTGACCGCCCGGCAAGAAAATAGCATCGAAGCCTTCAGCAGATACTTCATCAAGCTTTTTCGTATTTTCCAGATATTTTTCCGCGTCCAAAATTTCTTGCGGGGTGTTGGCATCTACACTGCCTGGATCGACTGGAGCTTTTCCTCCAAGCGGGCTAGCCACCAACAGCTCATAGCCTTTTTTCGTAAATTCAATATGGGCTTCGGCAAATTCAGACAGCCAAATCCCGGTCGATTTGCCTTCATGAACTTCCGTATGGTTAGTTACAACGATCAACACTTTTTTTGCCATTTGTATTGCCTCCAATTTATTATTTTGTTGCTTTCTTTATATTAAGCCCGAATTAGATATAAAACAAATTATGAAATTTCAGATTATCCATAAATATTTTTATACATCTTCACGTATGAGCGTCATCATCTCATGGACTTGCGGCAGATGTTTATGCTTCAGCTTATAGGCGAAAAACAGCTCATTCTTCACTCTTAAATCCTCATAAATGACTTTCGTTTTTTCATTTGCCGAATTTCTTAATAGATATGTAGGGATAACGCTTAGACACGGACTGTTTTCGATAGCCTTCAGAATTAGATGTAAATCAGGAATGATATGGATCGGTCTGATCTGAGGACGCTTTTTAAAATGCTCTCTCCAAATTCTCCGTATCATCGGTAAATCCAGCCCATAGCTTATCCAATTTTGCGAAGAGAGCCACTGTTCCAATGACTTCAGGTCGTCTGTGACCGGTATTTCACAATCGCTGGGAGCAACGATAACAAATTCTTCATCCATCAGCTTCTGATACTCAATGCCCGGCGCTTGATACCTTTTTGACGTAATGATGAGATCCAATTTATCCTCTTTCAGCAGTTCCAGCAATTGATCGGCCGTTCCCAAATTGGTGATGGTGCTCATATTGTATGTATGCAGCCGGGGGAGTATTTTTTCGGTGTAAAACTCGTGTGCGGCTCCTATCTTGATGACCGTAAGCGTAGGTAAAGAAGCCGATTTGAAACTCATCGTGGCCTCCTCCAGAGACTCGATCAGCGGAGCCAACTGTGAATATAACGCCTTCCCCCGTTCCGTTGGAATTATTTTTCTCGAAGTCCTGACGAATAAACTTTCACCGACCTCGGCTTCCAAAGAAGCTAAGTGCTGGCTCATTGCCGGTTGCGTCATGATCCGCGCTTTCGCGGCTTCCGACACAGAGTTGTGCTTATATATCGTACAAAAGCTTCTGTACCACTCAAAATCAGCCATATGAAAATCCCCCTCCTGCTTACCTGAATGACTTGCCTCCAAACAGAAATAGACCGCCCTCTCGTAAAGGTTTACGGTCTATTTCCTGACTGATATTTCAAAATCCGCCGGCTTTAAATGCGGCTACCTGCAAAGGCGTCGTGTCAGCGCACGGCTCCTGTTGCATTGACATCCCGTCATAATTCTCCTGTTCCAAGGTTGAACTGCCACTCTACGCCGAACTTGTCCGACAAACTTCCGTAAGCTTTGCTCCAAAAGGTCTCTTGAAGCTCCATGCCCACTTTACCGCCCTCTTTAAGTTTGTCAAACGCGGATTGCAAGGCGTCCTTGTCGTCGGTCACAATGGCAAGGCTAATATTGTTGCCCACCGTAAAAGGCATGCCGGGAAAAGTATCAGAAAACATCACATTGCTTCCAAAAATATTAAGCCGGGTGTGCATGATCAAGTTTTTCGCTTCCTCCGGAAGCGGATATTCCGGGTTGGGCGGCACTTCCCCAAAAGTCATTAATTTAGGTTCTTCCGTTCCAAAGACCTGTGCGTAAAACTCTACCGCTTCACGACAATTACCATTAAAATTCAAATATGCGTCGACAGCCATGAGCAATCTCCTTTATTTTGAATTTGATATTTCTATAATACATCATGTCTTAATTAGTAATCAATCATACCAGCCTACGCCATTGACGTTTCCTTACTATAGGAAATCATTGGACATTATGTGTCCAACGGCGTCTTTTTCGAATAGAGCCTTAGGTAATCGATCCCCCGAACCTCATCACTTAAGAAAATTGTTGATCTATCGTTCAAAAAAATTGTTGACCTATCATTCAAGAAAATGTATAGTTATCCTCAGAAGGAGCAAACAATATGGGAAGAAATCAAGAGTTTGATACGAATGCGGTGTTGGATAAGGCAATGGAACTTTTTTGGCATCAAGGCTACGAGAAGACTTCCATTCAGCAATTAACGGAATACATGGGGATAGAAAGAGGCAGCATTTACAATACGTTCGGGGGGAAGCATAAGCTTTTCCTGACTGTACTCGCCCATTATCAAGAGCTTAACCATCCTGATCACTTGAATCAACTGGACAACGTACCTTCAATTAAACAACTGCTGGGCCAACTTCTGCTTTCTGTTATTGACGACTCCACTTCCAAGAAGGGATGTTTAGTCGTTAACACCTTGGTTGAAATGGCAGCCCATAATGAGCAACTGCGCAGCATTGTAACGGATGATTTAAAGTACGTGCAGAAATTATTTTTTCAAGCCCTGCAAAAGGGTAAGCAAACAGGCGAGTTTAGCTCTGAGATGAATGCCGAAGCGATGGCAGCATTTTTTGTTAATCATTATGTTGGTTTGCAAGCTCTATCGAAGTCGAACATGGATAAAGAAAGCCTAGTGTCGACTATTGACACCCTGCTAAGTTATCTATAAAAAATAGCTGGGCTTTTTTTAATATTTTCTTGAACGATTGTTAAAAAATTTTAAGTTATTCTTGAACGATCGTTAAAAATCACTCGAAGGGAAGTGATGCTAATAGGCCCTCTCATAGGTATTAAATTAAATTTCCCATGCACGAACAAAGCGCGAATTGAGATGTGAAAATTAATAAAAAATTAGGAGGAATTAACCATGGATTTGAAATTAACCGATAAGGTAGCCGTAGTATCCGGGGCAAGCAAAGGAATAGGACTGGCCATTGTCAAAAAGTTCGCTGAGGAAGGCGCAAAAGTAGTCGCAATCAGCCGTTCTCTTACAGAAGAGTTGGAGCAGTTCGTCCAAAATTATCCGGTCAAGCATTTAGCGATTGATGTTAATACCTCGCGCGATACAGACGAGCTGGCTCAGAAGCTGATTGGGGCATTCGGCAAGATTGACATTTTGATTAATAATGTTGGAGCCATTGATGAGAGAAGAGGCCAAGGTTTTCTGGCGACGCCTAGCGAAGAATGGGAGCAGCTCTTTAACTTGAACTTATTCAGTGTTGTTCGTCTTACACAAGCAGCTCTGCCTCACATTCTTGAGCAAAATTCCGGTTCCATTGTCAACATCTCCTCAGTTAACGCCCAAATGCCAGAACTAATGCTGCCTATTTACGGCACAACCAAAGCAGCTCTGAACAATCTAACCAAAATGCTGGCTGGGGAATTTGGTCCGCGCCAAATTAGAGTGAATTCGATCTCGCCAGGCCCAGTGGCAACACCGCTCTGGAATCATTCGGAAAGCGGACTTGCAAAATCGATTGGCGCAGCAGCAGGAACGACTCCAGAAGATATTATGGAAAAGCTTCCCGCCATGGCTGGCATCACTTTAGGACGATTTGCCCAACCGGAAGATATTGCGAGCCTGACGGTTTTCCTTGCCTCTGAGCAGGCTTCCATGATTACAGGATCGGATTATGTCATTGACGGTAATTTGCTCAAAACAATCTAAGGCAATGAAGAATGAATAATTTTAAGCGGCGATCTGCTGCCGGTACTTAGCTGGCGGTGGGATCGCCAAGTTTTCTGTGAAGCATAGTTGAGTGCAAGCTGGCCCTATAGCTGCGGGGACTTCAGAGTAATTACATAAATACGATGCGCTCTCTCGCATCGTTAGTTTCACTCTCCATAGATTGGGGAGGCCAATAGAACTGTCGCGATAAATAGGAGCTGGAGTAATGTCCGGACAAGCAGCTTGGGTACAGGTTTGCCGTCAATCGTCAATTTGTTTCGAGCCGCATAGACATTTGCAGGGAACATCGCTAACAGTAGCAGTGTCAAGCCAACCGAAGCAGCAAGGGAAGTACGGGGGAGCATAATACCGATTGCCCCGGCTATTTCCAGGAGTCCCGTTGCCGTCACGATCCATTCGCTCCTTGGGAATGCAGGAGGAACCATCCGAACGAGGTCAGGCCGCCTTTTCCCCCAGTGAGCTGAAGCAGTGAGCAGAAACATGACAGCTACGGCTCCTTGCAGTGATGTGTGCCAATTATCGAAAAAAGACAGCCCTAACAATCCGAGCAATCGGAACAATAAAAAAGATGCAACAAGCGCAATCAATGGTGCCATATCGATCCCTCCGTATTACATCTAGTTGTCTTTCAAAATGCTGACCATGTAGGCTGATAAATCTTGGGCAGTAGCAGAAGGGTTCTTAATGGGAAAAGAAGAACGGACGCGCAGACCCAGCGAGAGCAGAACGAACATTTCCGCCGTCTTGTCCGGATCAACCGATTCCAGAATAACCTCGTGCCGCTGGCCGCTCACGATCCATTGCCTAGATAAATATACCGACCGCTCATAATAACTCTTCAGCACTTCCGCGACAGCAGGGTCATCTTCCTTGCCCAGCAAGTACATCAGAACCTTGTTCGTCACATCATTTGCATCTTCCAATGCCTCCAGATTACGTGAGATAACTTGCATCGGTCCGTCAAAGGTTGTCGGGGCCTGTATCACTTCGTTCATGAAATGCTTGTTGATTTCTTCAAGCCGTTCTTGCAGCACCCAGGCAAAGATTTCGTCTTTACTTTTGACATAATGGAAAATAGCTCCCTTAGATAACTCTGATTTTTCCATGATATCCTTCAATGTGATGCTGTGACAGCCTCTGTCCCGTAATAGCTCTTTAGTTGCATTAAGCAGCTGCCCAATGGTTTGTTCCCGGCGTTGCTCTTGCTTCAAGGTGATTCCTCCATAATCGTTTAAAAAATTCCCATCAGATATAAATCGTAACTACGAGGAATGTTTGAACTTCCCCTTCGCTACTCCTTATCCTAATGTCATTTTTCAACTTCATCTTATATCATAATCCCATTATATAAACCGACCATCGGTTTGTAAATATGATTCTTTTCGAGGGCGCTTCCGGAAGGATATGGATACTATCCGAATCGCAAAAAAACGCAACCCTTACCAGGCTGCGTCGATGTTTAACCTCAGAAGAAATCGTTATGGTGTTCGCAAGTAAAGGAGACATCTCCGAAGGAAACGCCTGGTATAATAGAATGAAATCATCAACACAGCAGCCAGACATAGCCCAAAAGGCAGGCTGAGAGATTCCGGTACAGAAACCCCGGGATAGATGGTCATGCCGATCCACCCAATTCCAAAGGTACGCAGAACCCCTGCAATGACAGCAATCACTGAGCAAATCAGACTTCCTGCAAACCACACGCTAAGAATAGGGATGCAAAACAATCCGATCAGCCCTTTATAGATGTATTTCAACGAGTTCACTCCTATTTTTCGAGTAGTACAGCGTTTTCGACATACGAACCGGGATCGGTTTGAAGACTTTTACTATAGCGGACCTCCTGGATCGTGCAGCCTGGTCCGATTATGATCTCTTCTCCGCAAACGAGCTTCGCCTCCGTCTGGCACAGTGTAACGTTAACCCCCTGCACCGATTCGCAGCGCAGCCTCAAGAAAGGACGCATAAAGAAATTGAACGGCCGGGAAAAAGGCCGGACTGTGATATTCCCGCCGGCCTTCATCGTTCCGACTCTGCAAATAGAGCTCAACCTAATATCAATCGACTCCGAGGCAATCAGGCTTTCTATCCGCACAGCTCCCTCGGCCTGAAAACATCCCGCTGCAGCTTTTTTAGAAACGGATAAATAACCCAATGAAGTCACCCGGCCAGCTTGAAGGCAGTGAACTCGCAAGCTTCCCAAATTCTCCACCTGCGTGGCCTGGCACTGGTTTCGGATCGAACAATCCCCGAGCACTTTCAACTTAGATGTGGTCATACTGCCCAGCACGCGCAAATAACCGACGACCTCCACGGAGGTCCTACGCACATCTTCCCTTTTGGTTAGCGAACCTTTTACTTTCAGGGGCATTCCGTTTGACGCGTCCAGAATATCCTGATCATGCTGCACCATACCACTCTCCTTCAAGCATAATTTATTTTAATGATTAAAATATATACCAACTATAAATTATATTCAATAAAATAAATTAGTTTCCTCAGTAAAAAAGTACTGACACCGGTGAGTTTGGTGTGCAGTACTTTCAAAATGGTATTCATATTAGCGGTGCATCTTAATGTGCGATTTCAGCCATCAGGTGATTTATTTTTTCCAGTGTCTCGGAGATCTTCGTAAGTTCCGAAGCCTCAAAATCGCTGAACAGGTCAAGGATCCGTTGTTCGCCTTGTTCCGTGAGCACAATCGTGACGACCCGGCGATCTTCCCTTGTCCGCGTTCTTTGCAGAAGCCCGAGATCCTCCAGCTTGTCGCACATCGAAGAAGCGGCTCCTGGCGTAACGGCGAACCATTCGGCTACATCCGTAATCGTCAGGCTTCCCGAAAGACGAAGCTGCATAAGCAGCATAATCTGGTTTGTGGTCAGCGAACCCGGCTTAATGATCCGTTCAATGAAAGCTTGTGACTTTTGTTGAACACTGGCCATCTGATTCATAACATTGTGGACGGCTTCTTCCCTGTCTTTGATGCCCATGACAACACTCCATTTAATTTAATAATTAAAATATATAGAAAATATAATTATATTGTCAATTCTCTCGTACCAGGCTTCTGTATCCTTGACAAATATTATGATATTTAGTAATTTAATATTAGTTAAGCACTTAACTATATAAGGATGTGAGCTGTATGAAGGATCTGCAAAATTACGTGCTCGATTTACCACTGCATAATCAAGTTTTCTTCGCACTGGTGGAAGCAACGGCAAAGCTAGTCGATGTATCAGAAAAATACTGGCAAGCTCAAGGGTTGAATGGAGCCAGAATACGGATTTTGGTTGAACTTATGAAGGAAGGAGGAACCCTGCTCCCCTCAAAGCTCGCACAAAAGATCGGTGTAACCAAATCGAATATTAGTCTACTGCTCATTCCTTTGGAGAATGAAGGATTTATTCGCCGGGATCCCCATCCCAAGGACGGCCGAAAATCGGTTATTACGATTACAAGCGAAGGCCAAAGTCTGTTATTGCAACACTTACCCGAGAACCGGCAGCAGATTGTAAATACAATGCGAGTGCTAAATGAGCAGGAATTGCATCAACTCCTTGCCTTGCTCCAAAAATTAAAAAGGGCGTAATGCCGTTTTTTGTCTATTTAGTTAAGTGCTTAACTAAAATTTTGCATATGGAAAGGATGAATTTCAATGTCTACTGTTATTACAGGGGCTAGCGGAAAGCTGGGAAATTTGATTATAGAGCAGCTTCTTCAACATGTTCCAGCCGATCGAATCGTTGCTTGTGTTCGCCGTGTTGAGACCGGAAAACACTTTGAGGAACAGGGAATTGCCATCCGTTTTTGCGACTACGATCAGCCTGACTCCCTGGAGAAAGCATTCGCAGGAGCATCTCGGTTGCTATTGATTTCAAGCCCGCATCACGATGATACCATTCGTTTACGCCAGCATGCCCAGGTCATAGAAGCGGCAAAAAGATCGAAAGTTGGCCATTTTTTATATACGAGCTTCGCCTTTCTTGAAAATGGTACATCTCCCCTGTCTCATCTGCATTTAGCTACTGAACATGGGATACGCACAACCGGAATTCCCTATACTTTTCTTCGCAATAGCTTGTATATGGATTTTGTAGGAACGCTTGATCTTAATGCCGCAATTGCTAACGGTAAACTCAGCGTTTACCCGGGAGATTGGAAGTTCAACTCCGTTACGCGCCTTGATCTCGCCACAGCCATTGCAGCAGTTCTATCCGAACCTGGCCATGAAAATAAAACCTATGAGCTCACCGCGCCCGCCGCATGGACCTTCAGCGAGCTGGTTGCGGCCCTGTCCGATCTTGCAGGCAAACCGATTTCATTGTGTCAAGACTCCCAGATTCAAAATTGGATTTACGGTTTTTTAAGCCAGATCGATACTTCCTCAACCTCAGGCGATCTGAAGCAGCTATTGGGCCGTCCGGTAACTACGCTGAAAGAAAGCATCAAACCATTTATCGCAAGCTGAAGGGATTGAACCCTGACCGCATCGCTGCCAGCGATACGGTCAGGTCAATGCTCAGGGGCACTGTCCCATCTTTTTCATTAACTCACGCCGATTAAAGTACTTACACCCTTCGCTTCCCTTTCAAAATCCCCCCTCATGACTTCCCAAGCCCTTCATAAACCGCTTCGCAAAGATCTATCGTGAACTGGCCCGACATGCCTTCCAGCGCGGTATTGGTGAACGCGACGACGCTTATTTGCTTGACGGGATCAACGAACCAGGAATGCCCGTAAGTTCCTCCCATACGCCAAGTTCCCGGTGACTCGGAAGTTTGAGCGGCCACCGGATCTTTTAGCACGGTAATACCTAACCCGAACCCGCGCCCTGGCCAGTAAGGCATTGGAAGATTGCCAATCTGGTTGGTGGTCATTTCCCGGACCAGCTTCTCCGGCAATAAAGGCGCTCCGCCTTTTCGCAGCGTTTCCAACAGCCGCATAAAGTCGCCCGCACTGCCAACCATACCAGCTCCCCCAGAAGGATACGCCGTATGATCAAGCGCCCGGCCGGGAGCAAGTCTGAAACCCGAAGTACCTTCTACAAATGGAATGTGGTCAGAATCAAGCAGCCGGCGCGGCTCAGGAAAATCGTTGGCATAGGCCGCGGACAGCCTTAGGGGATCAAACGCAATAAACCCGGTATCCTTCATCCCGAGCGGCTCGGTTACTAGAGAACGCACCGCTTCGTCTAACGGGGCATCGGCGGATCTGGCAATGACCCCACCGAGCACATCTGTTGCAATGGAATATCTCCACTGGGTACCGGGCGTATAGAGCAGCGGTGCGGAAGCAATGCGCCGCAAATTTTCTTCCAATGAAATGCCGGCCTGATCCATACCGTCCGATACTCCGGCGATGTCGTATGAATCATGCTCCTTCTGAAAGAAGCGGTAGGTCAGCCCTGCCGTGTGAGTCAACAAATGCCGGATGGTTATGGAGGCAAATTCACCGCTCAGCAAACGGGGGCGAAACTCGGGCAGCCATCTGTCCACACGGTCATCTAACCCTAGACGGCCTTGCGATACAAGCACCAGTGCAGCCGTGGAAACGATCGGTTTGGATACGGAAGCAAGCCGGAATAGAGTATTATTTTGCATAAAACGGTTTTGTTCACGGTCCGCATATCCGGCAGCGCGGTTATAACACTCCATTCCGTTAAGCGTAACTTGGACAACAGCGCCAACCAACCTTTTGTCGGCAATTGTACGATCAATAACTTCATCAATATGTGCTTGCAGCGCTTCAGTACCTCTCTTATTTGGATCATATTTGCTCAATGTTAGCCATCCTCTCTAACTCCATATCTATTTAAAATGAACTTAAGATTTTCCCACCAGATATCAGTCGTAACTACGAGGAATGTTTGGACTTCCGGCCGCTGTTGTCCCCAGATTTCTTCATAATTACCCGCTCTTCGCGGATGAAATCCGGAGACAAAGGCGATCGCTATCGCTCCTACAGTTCCAAACTTCCCCTTCGTTACTCCTTACCCTGATCTCATTTTTCAAGTTCATCTTATATAGATTAATCATTCATTTTACATATCGCAATCCATCCATTATGATAATTACACAAAGTAATACAAGGAACTTTATTTGTAACACCTTAAATTTAAAGGAGGACATTCAAAGTGGATCATGTAGACAAACAAATCCTCTTCCATCTTCAAAATCAAGCGCGGATTTCGATGACAGAGCTGGGTAAAAGCGTGGGGTTATCCCAACCTGCTGTAACGGAAAGAGTAAGACGAATGGAAGAAAAAGGCGTGATCGAAGAGTATCGCACAATCATCAATCCTGAAAAAATTGAAAAAAACACAGCAGCCTATATGTTATTTCGGACTAGAGACTGCTACGCCTTTCTTGATTTCGTCCGTTCATCTCCCCATGTTGCCGAGTGCCACCGCATAAGCGGTGAACACAATTATTTATTAAAAGTACTGACCGACTCTACACGCGCTCTCGAAGAATTTGGCAATCAGTGCGATAAGTATGGAACCTATACGATCCTGATTGTCATGTCTTCACCGATCGATCATAAATTTCTCATTCCTTCTCTCGAAGAAGTATAAGGAAATCCGTATTCTTGTGCCCGCCACACAACGAGCAGTGCAAGGAGCAGCAGCCCTAACAAGGCCCACGGGAAGGATCTAACGCCAAGGGTTTCGAGTAAAACAGCGCCGATTATCCCGCCTCCGCCGATGGCCAGATTCCATGCTGTCACCAGCATTGATTGAGCCGCATCCGCACTCTCGCCAGCGGCGTCAGCCATTGCCGTCTGCAGCAGTGTTGCCGCTCCGCCGAACGTGAGGCCCCAGACCGATACCGCTAAATAAATCACAACGGGCTGGCCGCTTATACCAAGCAAAAGGGATGCTAGTGCGAAACCCGCAAGGCTGATCAATACCAACAAACGCTGCATACGATCAATTAACAGTCCGATTATCCAGATTCCAGCAACCGATGTAGCGCCGAAAATAAGCAGCATCAAGTCAACACGCCGGGCTAACCCGGCCTGGGCAAGGTAAGGCGCAATATATGTGTACAAAATGTTATGCGACAACACCCATGCCAGCACAACAATCAGTACGGGCCGCACCCCCGGCAAGAGGATGACTTTACGAAGAGGGAGTCTCTTTTCAGCGGCCTGTCCAGAGAAGTCCGGCATCTTCCAGAGCACCCAAGCAATGAGCAGCGCCGCCAGCAGCGACATGATGGCAAAAACAGAGCGCCAGCCAACAAGAACGCCAAGGAATGTTCCGGCTGGAACACCAAGCGCCAGAGCGAGAGGCGTGCCGACCATCGCCACCGCCATGGCTTTACCTTTGAGGATATCGGGCACCATACGCCGGGCATAGCCTGCTGTCATTCCCCACAAGACACCTGCAGAAACTCCAGCCAGGAAACGGGCAATCAGCGTCAGCATATAGTTAGAGGATAGTGCAGTAACGCTGTTGAACACGAGAAAACCGGCAATGCACAGCAAGAGCAGTGGCCGCCGTCTCCACCCTCGTGTTGCGGTTGTTAAAGGAATTGCGGCGAGCAGGGAGCCGATAGCATACGAAGTGACAAGCTGGCCGGCAGCCGCCTCCGAGACTCCAAGTCCCCCGCCGATCTGGGGAAGCAAACCGGCCGGGAGCGTCTCTGTGAGGATACAGATAAACCCTGCCATGGCAAGGGCTAATAATCCGGCCCACGGAAGGCGAACAGAAGAAACTCCGCTCGCGGCACTTTGCGTTGCTGAAGTCAGATTAGGACTCAATATCAAACACCTCCTTTCATTTGTGCGGATTCATGATTCCGCTGTAGAGCAAGCAATCGCTCACTCCAGATAAGTTTACAAAATGAATTGGTTATTTTACATACATCAATCAAGGTATATAAACAACTTTAGCCACAGTATTAAATTTAAAAATCAGTGTTATCCTTTAATTTTAAATCTGTATAAAACAAATAGACCTTCCGCATTCGGAAGGTCATTAAATCATTATAATGGGGCCTGGGGGGATGAACCCTGACCTAATCGCTGTCAGCGATGCGCTCTGGCAAATGCGTTGCTTTTACTGTCATAACCCTTTGACATCCCGTCACAATTCTTCCATACCAAGGTTGAACTGCCATAGCACGCCGAACTTGTCCGACAGACTTCCGTAAGCTTTGCTCCAGAAGGTTTCTTGATGCTCCATGCTAACTTTACCGCCCTCTTTAAGTTTATCAAAAGCAGATTGCAAGGCGTCCCTTGTCGTCGGTCACAATGGCCAGGCTAATCTTGTTGCCTACCACAAAAGGCATACCGGGAAACGTATCGGAAAACATTACATTGCTTCCAAAAATATTAAGCCGGGTGTGCATGATCAGGCTCTTCGCTTCGTCCGGGAGCGGATATAATACATCATGTCTTAATTAGCAATCAATCATACCTTCCCTCTATCAAAGGCTTGATGAAATCGGGGATCTTCTGTACTTCGGCGCAAATACAATATGGTATTTGCAGTTCCACTTCGTGTGTGCTAGACTGCTCTTGTCCATCCTTTGTTTTCCTTTGATTTCATGTGTGCGTCCTCAAACCGGCACCCATTTTATCATCGAGTTCAAAGGAACTAGGAGTTTCTCATACAAAAAAGGC
Organism: Paenibacillus durus ATCC 35681; assembly: GCF_000993825.1. Lineage (NCBI taxonomy): Bacteria > Bacillati > Bacillota > Bacilli > Caryophanales > Paenibacillaceae > Paenibacillus > Paenibacillus durus. The sequence goes on along the minus strand of NZ_CP011114.1, from coordinate 1,253,581 downwards.
CCTCGAATGATTCCGAGAACCCATTTGACGTCGCTTTTTTGGAACCGCTGGGCTTGCCGTGAAGGCAATTATTTGGTTAGCGGCACGCGATGAACGCCCTGGCTGCCTCCTGGCGCCGTCCCTATATATAGATATCCGTTATGGCTTACAGCCGTAGTTACGCCATACAGTGAGCCTTCCGGATCTTGCCAGCTTTCGATCAGCTCCCCCTGCGGGCTGAGCTCCACTACAAGCCCATGCTTCGCCGGTGCGCTTGCTCCGCTAAGCAGCGACTCCGGCACTTTGGCCATGGTACCGGCCAACCAAGGGCTGCGATGCATCTGATCTACAAAAGAAATGCGAGTCGTAAAGATCCCGACCCAGAAATGACCCTGCTCATCGCGCGTAATGTTGTCTGGAAAGCCCGCAAGATTGTCCGAAAAAATATCAGATGTCCCCTTCCTCGGGCCCTTCAGCCAGTATCTGGTCAACTGATAATGATACGATTCCGCCACAAGCACAAAATCCTCCTTACTAGACAAGGCAATTCCGTTGGCAAAATAGAGCCCCTCTAACAGGACGGTCGTCTGCTTGGTTACCGGATCATATTTCAGCAAACGTCCATGCGGCTTGTTCTCGGCCATTTCTTTGAACATCACGCGGCCATAGGTCGAGGTGTCGGAAAAATAAATGGTACCATCCTGGGCAATATCAAGCTCGTTGGTTAAATAGATCGGCTTGCCGTCCACTTGATCGGCCAATACCTCTACGGTCCCATATGGGTTTACAGATAGCAGTCCCCTCTTGATATCAGCAACAATCAAATTCCCATTGTCATCGAATTTAAGTCCGTTGGGCGTTCCTTTGGTGTCTGCAAACACTTGAGCCTCTTGCGGATTACCCTCTCCATCGAAAGGAACCTTATAAATTTTCCCGTCAGAATCTCCTGTATATAGATTACCTTCCTTATCAAAGGTAATGAATTCCGGGGATTTAGGGGCATCCGTAACTAGCTGAGCCGAGCTGAGTTTGTTGTTCTGTTGCCACGGACCCGCTTCCTGAAAAGACGGGGCCGTTGGCGCGATCCATTTTGCCGGTTCGATAGGTGAAGGTACAAGCAGGAAAGTGATCACTCCAAGAAGGATCACCGCAAGCAGCGATAATCCCACTCTGCGTATCCGTTTAAGTGTTGAGCGTTTCGGATGATTTCCGCCTGGAGGAGCTTTAGTAGAGAAATCTGTTGTATTAGGCATTAGAGCGCCTCCTATGTCATGGAAGTAAAATTTTAAATTTGGACTACGATTTTACCGAAATATTGCTTTCCTTCGGCCAAGAGCGCGAATGCTTCTCCAATTCGGTTCAGTGGAAATACTTGGTCAATGACAGGATGTAAACCATGATGGGTAATTGCCCGATTCATCTTTTCAAAGTGATCCCGGTTGCCGACTTGACTGCCGCGAACGGTTGCAGCTTTCTGCAAGATGCCTGTGACATCGTATTCCGGAATGGTCAATCCCGATAAGAACCCGACCATACTCACTGTCCCTCCAATGCGAAGCGCATTGATTGATTTCACCATCGTTGCCGCTCCTCCAACATCCAGAACATGGTCGACGCCGCCGTCAGTCAGCTCTAACGCCACCTTATCCCAATCGGGAACTTCCGAATAGTTGATCGTTTGCCATGCGCCGAGAGCCTTTGCCCGTTCCAGCTTGGCGTTGCTGCTTGATGTGATGATGGCTCTTGCTCCGGCCATAACAGCGAATTGTAGGCCGAAGATGGAGACACCGCCTGTTCCTTGCAGCAGCACGGTATTACCCGCTTGCAAACCGCCGTATTCGATCAGCATGCTCCATGCAGTTAATGCGGCGATCGGCAATGTGGAGGCCTCCTCCCAAGTGAGGTGATCGGGAATACGGACGATTCCATTTTCATGCAGGACGACATACTCGGCCGCCACTCCGTTCAACGGACCTGCCAAACTTTCTCCTAATACCTCCGCTCTTGGATTGCCGGCAATGAATCGCTGCTGCAAATTACCCGCTACCCGGTGTCCTACCTGAAATCTTGTTACTCCTGGGCCTACAGCTACAATTTCTCCCGCTCCGTCTGATACTGGAATGAAGGGAAACTTGATGTCGACCGGCATTAATCCATTCAGGATCACTAAATCCCGGTAGTTGAGAGAAGCTGCCCTCATGCGGATCAGCACCTCCTGAGGGCCCGGCGTTGGTATGTCGAGTTCCGTCAAGGTTAATTCCTCAAAGCCGAAGCCGTTTGTTAGTTGTATAGCTTTCATTGATTTGTCCTCCCTGCAAGATCAGATTGATTACCAATATTCTTATAATTGCCGGATCCTTCGCGCGGACGAAGCATGCTTCCAACAAGCCGAAGACCTTGCTTTCGTGTAATGAATCGCGCTAACTGCGCCCCCATATAGTTCTGGATACCGGGAACGACATACAGTTTCCCTTCCTTCAACGCGCGAAGCGCAACCTCTACAACTCTTTCCGGTGTGTCTTTCTTTCCGACGGAGGCTTCTTCCGCTCCTACGACATTAAAGAAACTGGTATCCGTCGAACCGGGACAAAGTGCGAAAAATTTGACGCCGCGGTCACGATTTTCCCAATATAATGCTTGAGTAAACGATAAGACGAAAGCTTTCGTTGCCCCATATACGGCCATATAGGGAAGCGGTTGAAATCCGGCGGTTGAAGCAACATTGATTACTGCACCTGAGCTTTTGCGCAACATGTCCGGTAAGAACAAGTGGGTCATATCTACAACAGCCGCGACATTGAGCATCACTTCTTCATGCTGACGCTCACCTGACACTTGTTCAAACAAACCATGTGTAGCAAAACCTGCATTGTTGACCAGCAGTTCGATCTCCACTTTCAAAAGCCGACATTGCTGATATAACTCGCTGGGCGCACCCTCTTTCGCAAGATCCAAAGGGATAACCTCAGCTTTGATGCCATACCTCTTTCTAAGCTCCGATGCCAGTTCCTCAAGCTTTCTCTCTGAACGGGCCACGAGTACCAAATGGCTGCCTTGTTTGGCCAGTTGTCTCGCGAATTGCTCTCCAATACCGGAAGAAGCTCCCGTGACGAGCGACCATTTTCCTTTAATTTTCAAATTGTTATCCTCCTTTCAGATACTACGTTTTAATTCAGAAACATCGTTACCGAGCGGTTAAAAATAATTCCCAACTTCCCAAAAAAGTTAAGAATCATCGCATTATTTTGGTAACAGTGTTTCTATTGGAATTCATTGTAACGTCCCTTTTGTGGAAAGTCAATATGATCTTTGAACATCCAACGCACATTGACAACTGTCCAACAACTATATAAAATTCTTGATAAGAGAGTCGGAAACCTTGTTTCCTAACGAAAACATAATAACCGAAGGTGATGATTATGAGCGACCAAGGTACCTCCTCCAATACGAACACACGAAAGTTGAAAACCTACCAAGAAGCTCGCTTGCAAAATATAGAAAATCTACGCAAGCTTGTTGTTGATGCTGCGGCAACGCTATTGCAAGAAGAAGGCCCGGAAGCCGTTACTGTGCGTAGAGTAGCGGATAAAATGGATTGTTCGACAAAAATCATTTATAGCTTGTTTGTTAATAAAGAAGGTTTGGCTCAGCAGTTGTATCTGGAGGGTTGTAAGATTCTAGCTGACGAATTCGAAGGTACGCCGCAGGCTGCTGACCCGGCACAGTATTTGCTGAATTTCGGCGAAACCTTTTGGGAATTCGGGCAGCGTTACTCCAGCTATTATAAGCTGATGTTCGGAGGAGCCTTCGCAGATTTCAAACCGGATGAGGAAAGCATACATGGAACCGTAACAGCCATGCAGCAATTATTGACCGTGATCAACAATGCGCAAGAGCAAGTACTAATCCCCGGCCCGTATGACGCGGAATCCGTTGTACGTATATTCTGGGCCTCGCTCCACGGCGTTATCCATCTATACATGGGTGGACACTTGGGAGATGTAGAATCGGCCTATTCCATATACAGGAATACTTTGTCTTTGATTGTTAGCTCGTTGTTTCAAACTCGTAGTAACTAAAGGGCATCCCGCTAAGGAATGAGCGAGTTGTTTTGATCTAAATCAATTCGCCGGGGATTACAAATAGCCTCCCAACTTTTTAAAGACGGGGGCTATTTGCCGTTTGCCCAAATTAGAGCCAATTGATCCATTGATACTTTGACTCCGCTGGGTTCCATCTTGCCCTCTCTATATTTTTATTGGCAGCATAACTTCAACAATGGTTCCTTTCGGCTTGTTGGCGGCAAAATGAAGGGTTCCATGATGATCCTGTATAATTTTTTGGCTGATCATTATTCCGAGTCCCGTGCCCCCTGACTTTGTTGTAAAAAAGGGTGAACCGATTTGGCTCAGAATCTCGGCGGGAATGCCCTTGCCCTTATCCAAAAAACGAACCAATACACATTGCTTCCTCCGGATGACCTTAACTTTAATTCCGGCTCCTTTTGGGCTCGCCTCAATCGCGTTTTTCAGAATATTGATAAAGACCTGTTTAAGCTTGTTTTCAGCACATCTTATGTATAGGCTGCCAGGATTGGTTTCCATAACGATCTCATTCTCTGTCAAATGCGCTTGAGCGTTAAGCAAGGTTATCGTTTGTCTCAGCAGGGGGATGAGGTCCTTGTCGATTAGATCCGAGCATTGCGGTTTAGCAAGAAACAATAGCTCCCCAATTATGGAATTAATCCGGTCCACCTCGGATATGACTAAATCACGATAACTTTGAATGGATTCGGTTTCAGAAAATAATAGCTGAGCGAATCCTCTTATACTGGTTAACGGATTCCTGATCTCATGAGCAATTCCCGCTGACAGCTCTCCGATCAGGGAAAAGCTCTCGCTCTTTCTTAATAACTCCTCCGTCCTTTTCCGTTCCGTAAGGTCACGAACTATAGCAATGACCATGTTCTTATTATTTAGCTTAAATATTTTAGAATTAATCTCAACCGGAATTCTTGTTCCGTCTTTAGCCACATGAATCCATTCAATAAAAATTGTTTGTCCTTGTACAATGGAGCGGAAATTTAGATCGAACTGATCCGCAAGACTTGGGTCCCCAATATCGGGCGGTGACTTCGCGAGAAGCTCCTGTCTGGAATAACCGAGTCTTTGGCAAGCTGTGTCATTCACATCGATAAAATTAGAGACTTTTCCTTGATCATTATATTCAAAGATAAATATGGAGTCATTTGCCTGGTTGAACAAGCGGTAATATTTTTGCTCCGACATTTTATATTCTGTTACATCCCTCGAAAGGCAAAGGAAAGCGGTGATTTGACCATCCGGCTCCACGAGCGGGGAGATCGTAATGCTGATGCTAATCAGTTCACCATCCCGTTTTTTTCTGACCGTATCCAGCGTAACAGCCTCTTTCTTGTGGTCGAAATACTGAAAAATGCCGGCCCATTCATTATATAATTCAGACGGTATATGGGGGAAATTCAGATTATTCAAATCGTCTTTAGACCAGCCGTACAATTGAATAAAAGAAGGATTTACATACACCACTTTTTTATTCAGGTCCAAAATATAAATCGCATCAGGACTGTATTCAAGGTAGGAGTATAAGGAATATTGAGGCAATTGAATCTTAGAGATCTTTTCCATACAACTAGACTCCCGTAACCAGTTTTACATTTCATTCAGACCGTTAATTCGCTTGCCTGTGCCGGTTCGTGATGCTATTCTGGTAAACCGTTTTCTTATATTGTACTCTTTATTTGCCTTTTATGAATTTACTTTTTTCACATAACCAAGAAACAAGAAACGGAGATTCCTAAGAAACCTCCGTTTTTGCCTATTATTCGTTCGTGAGTATGGCGTAGATTTTCCAGCTGTTATCCGGCATTTTCTTCAGCAGGTATTGGCCCTCCGTCTTGATCGTGTCTTCGTAGGTATTTACGCCGTTCGAAATTTTCATTTTGATTTCACCGTATACCGAATCCAAGACCGCAAGACGGTCAGAACGCTCCGTAACGCGGAAGGTCGGGGCTTTTACAACTTCAATGTCTAACGTTCCGCCCTCGGCGACCATTTGATTGATCTCGGCCAAGGAAGACATGCTGTAAGCGAACTGATAGCCTGTGTAATATTTAAGAAAAATCCGCTCCAGGTCAGCATACTTCTTGTTCACCATTAACTGTGTTTCTTCTTTATCTGCCTTGGCGGTAAGGTCGATCAAGTTCTGTTCGAGCGGCAGGTTTCCCTGCTGCAGCTTCAGCGAGCGTTCCAGCATGACAACCGCTTGAGCGCGGGTAGCGCGACCAAACGGCTTAAATTCGGTCTCGGTCATCCCGGTCACGATGCCGGCTTGGCTGGCTTTTTGAATGGCAGGCTTCGCGTAATATTGCGGGACATCCGTGAAGATTTTGGGTTGTCCGTCGAACTTTACGGATGATGAAAAAGCCTTGACGACCATAACGGCGATTTCGCCTCGTGTGATCGGCCGGCCAGGACCGAATTCCGTATTGGTAATGCCGCCGACGATTCCAAGCGAACTGGCAATCCGGATCGGGTCAGCGTACCATTTTCCAGCTTTGACGTCCGTGAAGGTTTTACCTGACTGACTGCTGGTTAGGCCCGCCGCACCAACGAGCATCGTTACGAATTCGGCGCGGGTAACGTTATTGTTCGGCTTAATATGAATCGTTCCATCCGCGTCGGCATAACCGCTTAACAAGCCTGCATTGACGAAATTATCAAGCGCGTCATAGGCCCAATGGCCTTCAATGTCGGAAGGATAGTACTTGTTCAGCAGATCGGATTCAGCGGCATGGCTCGATGTGACAAAGCTCGCGGCAACCAATAAAAAAGGTAATAACAGAAAAATAATCATTCGGTACAACTTTGGTCTCATCTGGGATGTCCTCCTACTATTTCTATATTCCGTCCCTTAGAATAGCAGAATCTTAATATGATCTCTAACGGAAATATTTACATGGCGGAAACATTATGCATAATCCCTTCATCCAGCGGGACACTAACCGTTGTTATCTGAAATCTGGAGGAGGGTAAGGCAATGAATACACAAAGAGCCCAAGAGATCGCCGCTTCGCCGATTATGGAAAATGTAACCTATGAAGGGACGCCCATCTATATCCAGCATGTGGATGAGAACACCGGTATGGCCAGAATCTATCCATTGAATCAGCCGGAAAATGAGCAAACGGTTCCTGTTAGGAGCCTGATTGAGCAATAATAAGCCGCTCGCCTATGTGTAAAACTTTACCCACAATAAGGGCACTTGAACAATTAATTGGCCGTTTTGTGGGTAAAGAGTCTATCCAAGTTTAACCTAGCCACTCGAGAAATTGAGGTCTGACCACGTCTAATGTCTCGTTAGCTTTCAACCAATCGAATGTGCCCAGAACGTCCCCCTGTTTCACGCGCTCCCTTGCTTCATTAAAATCCGCATCAAGATGTCCACTTCCTGTATCCAATAGTCATGGGGAGTTAGGCTTTCCTGCAGCATAAGGCCTGTTATAACAGAGAAGTAAATGAACAACAGCTTATGAGGATCGCCCTCGCAAAATTCGCCCATTTGCTGTCCCTTGATGAATATGGGAACCAGTTGGTCAATCGTTTCATTCGGAGAATATTGCTCCATCAATTGCTTAGCCTGTACAGGTACCTCTTCCGACGTCAGCGCATGTTGAAGCAATAAAAAGTAATGCTTGTGGCTCTCATCAAGCAATCTTTGTGTGAATAATCTCAATTGTTCTTTCGGAGTACCGGGTAAATGACCAGCATTTCGAATTGCAATCTGAGCTTCTTCGATAGCCTCCTGTACAAGTACAGTAAATATCTCTTCTTTGGAGCTAAAATAGCGGTAGGATAGACCTTGACTGATTCCAGCTTCAGCTGCGATTGTGCTCATTTTTGTTCCGTCGATTCCCCGTTTTGCAAACACTTTAAGAGCCGCTCTCTTGATTTGGTCTCTGCGTTCATCTTGAAGGGCATCCGATTTCGAATCATTGATTTGCTTCAAACCTGCTTACCTCCATCACTCAATCTAATATCTGATCTGTTCCTCGCTTATTGTCCATAAGCGCTTGGCAGCATCCATATTCCGAGCTGACTCGGAAGGAATCGCTATTTGCATATCCTTGTAATATCCCCCGCTGGAGACGTTCATCTCGTCCGAGTCCGCCAGCCAGACCAAGGTTTCTGCACCTTTCTCGGGAGTGCGGGAGAACATTTTCATGACGGCCATGGTCAAGCGAGCCAACCATCCGTTATCCTGGTTAAAGTTCGTTGATACTAAGCCAGGGTCAAAACAGGCCGCAGTAACCCCTTTACCCTCATGTCTCCGCCCTAATTCCGCCGTGAACATGATGTTGGCGAGCTTTGTCTCCCCATAGCGTATATTCGCCCCTCCCAACAGGCTTTGCGGAATACGATATAGCCGTTCCGCGCTGAGATCGTCAAATCGAATCCCCCTCCTAGCCTTCTTGTGGCCGTGGGAAGCGGTGGTAATTACGCGGGCATGACCGCTTTCCTTCAACCGATCGAGGAGCAGTGTCGTAAGCAGGAAAGGAGCAATATGGTTGACCGCCCAAGTCATCTCCAGACCGTCGACAGTCAGCTTCCTCGAGAGAAACAGCGCCCCGGCATTGTTAATCAGAATATCCACACGGGGCCATCTTTTCAGTATATCCGCAGCAGCGCTGCGAATAGACTCCTGAGAAGCCATGTCCGCCATAAATACGTCTACCTTGGCTCTGTCGCCGGTACTGGACTTTATTTGAGCGGCTACTTTATTCGCTTTTGTCTGATTACGGGCGACAAGTCCCAGAACTGCTCCCCGATTTGCGAGCTCCTTTGCCGCGGCTAGCCCGATTCCGCTGGTTGCTCCGGTAATTATCACATATTTGCCTTGTACGGTCCATTTTTTATATAAATTCTCCATGATATGAATAACCTCCTCATAGTTATTGAATGAATAGTTCATTCATTTATTTTGATCATAAGCCATTTTATCTAATTCGGCAATCATAAACTTTTTCCACATCGAGGCAGCGGGCAAGCGCAGGCGATAACGTGGTGGATGAAGGTGGCTAATTTGTGTCAAGCACTTTCCTGTGCTGAACACTACCGGATCCGGCCCGGCATAGGCTGCGAGTAAAAAGGCTTGATTGTCAAAAGGTTCCAGGTTATAATGTGAATGAATATTTTTTTATTCATTCACCATCTGGTGAGGAGCAATAACATGTTAGCGTTAGTGGAGGCTATTCAACGAATGAGAGACACAAAAACAGACTTATTGAACTGCGGAAAAAAGCTATTCAGCTCCAAAGGATTCAAAGACACGAATGTTTCGGATATTACAAAAATGGCGGGAATCGGGGTAGGCACATTTTATAACTACTACGCTTCGAAAGAGAAGCTATTCATGGAGATTTTTTTACAAGAAAACGCGAACCTTAAAAAAAGCATTATGGAAGCTGTTAACCTGGATGACGATCCCTTCAAGGTAATAAAAGAAATCATGTCACTAAACCTGATCGGCATGAACTCTAATCCGATATTGAAGGAATGGTATAACAGGGATGTTTTTAACAGGATAGAACAGCAATACCGTGAAGACAACGGAATCGGTCATGTTGATTTCTTATACAACCATTTTGTTGAGCTGATCAAACGATGGCAAGCAGAAGGTAAAATGAGGGATGATATCGATAGCGGGCTGATCATGGCTTTTTTTTCGGCGCTCATCAATATCGATACGCATAAGGATGAAATCGGGATTCAATATTTCCCCCAAATTTTGGATTATTTAGGGGAGTTTACTATGAAAGGCTTGACTGCCGGCCTCAATCCGCATATTGAAAAATCGAACAAGGAGGATTGCCAGTGACCGAAACCAGGGTTGCCCAGTCCGTGAACCAAGGGATGGGTACAGTAATAACCCATAAAGCTTTCGGCAAGCAGGCTGAAGAATCCATTAGGGCTGTCTGTGAGGAAACGGTACGGATGGAAGAACTGCTGAGCCGCTTCATACCCGGAAGCGAGATCAGCAGGGTCAACAGGTCTGCGGGAAGGAAATGTGAAAAAATTAGCGACGAAGCTTATGAAGTGCTGTCCCGTGCTGTTGAATTCTCTACTTGCTGCCGGGGCATTTTCGATGTGACGATTGGGCCTTTGGTAACCTTATGGAATATCGGCAACGATACATCCAAGCCTCCGGATGAGTCAAGGATAAGGCAGGCTCTTCCTCTCGTTAACTATGCTGACCTGGTATTGGATCCCTGCGAGAAGGCGGCGGGACTTCAGAAGACGGGACAGTTCATTGACCTGGGAGGGATAGGAAAGGGATTTGCCGGCGACAAATTTTTGGAGGTATTTAAGAAATACGGTGTCTCATCCGCTTTTACGAATATTGGAGGAAATGTGGTTACGTTAGGAGCTAAGCCAGATGGTTCCCCGTGGCGTATCGGCATTCAGCACCCCAGAGTGGACAACAGCTTATTGGGTCTCCTCTCTGTAGTTGACAAGGCGGTGGTTACATCCGGAGACTACCAGCGATGCTTCATCGACCGAAACGGCAAACGGTATCATCATATTCTAAACCCGTTTACAGGATATCCATCGGAATCGGGATTGGTAAGCGTCACTATCGTTTCAGATCATTCTACAGAAGCCGACGCGTTGTCCACCATATTATTTGTAGCCGGGATGAAAAAAGGACTTGAACTTCTTGGAAGTTTCCCTGGAACCGAAGCCATTCTCGTGGATAGGGATTTACAGGTATTCGTTACGAAAGGGCTAAAGGATTGCTTTCAGGCTGGCGAAGGTGTAAATGTGAATATCTTGAATTACGGAGGATGATAGCATGGTATTGCGAAATATTATGATCGGGATTATTATCATCGTTCTTGTAGGCGGAATCATATGTTGGACCCTGTTTTCCAAGGAACTTCGGGAAGGAAAAAATCTGCCGCTCACCGTTGTGGATTTTAAGCGACTTGCTGACGGCACTTATACCGGCACATATGAGGGCGGACGGTTTAAATGGAGAGCCAATGAGGTTCAGGTTACCGTGTCATCCGGCAAAGTCGCACGTATTGCATTGTTAAAGAACACTGAAGGCAAACCGTCTGAATTCACGAATGAGTTGTATGATAAAGTAATCAGGTCACAGTCTTTGCAGGTGGACACGATTAGCGGGGCTACCATTACCTCTAAAGCCTACCTAAAAGCAGTAGAAGACGCATTGCTCAAAGCGCAAAAATAGTAATAGACCTTTGGATTAGAGAGGATGATATGTATGATTTTTTATTTTTCTGGAACGGGTAACTCGCTTTATGCCGCTAAAAGTATTGCTCTGCACAATAATGAAGAATTAGTTTCCATATCCGCGGCTGTTAACACCGGAAATGAATGCTTTGAATACAGCCTGAAGGACAAGGAAAGGATTGGCTTTGTATTCCCGATCTATGCATGGGGGCCTCCCAAAATGGTGCTTGAATTTATAGGAAAGCTTAAGCTGAATCATTACCGCGACAACTACATCTTTTCGGTTGCAACTTGTGGAGGCAACATCGGAAATACGATGAAAGTGATGGACCGTTATTTGAAGAAAAAAGGGATGCATTTAAACGGTCAATTTAGCATTAAAATGCCAAACAACTATATTTTAATGGGTGATGTGGATTCAGAAAAGGTGGAAAAAGAAAAGCGATTCGCGGCGGATGAAACTTTGAAAAGGATCAATCCTACCATTGAACAAAGAACATCAGGAGAATTTGGTTTAGACAAAGGCTTGTTAGCGTGGCTGTTAACCGGGTTCGTTAATCCAATGTTTAATAAAAACGCGATGAATACCGTAAAATTTCATGTCAATGATCATTGTACCGGCTGCGGTATTTGTGAAAAGGTTTGTAATTGCAATACGATTCATCTTGTGAATAAAAAGCCGCAGTGGGGAAAGCGCTGTGCCCAATGCTTGGCGTGTATCCACTATTGTCCATCCAAAGCCATTCAATACGGAAAAAGCACCGAGAAAAAAGGGAGATATACCCATCCCGAAATTAGTTATCATGAAATTTCTATGAAGTAAATTGAGCTCAACCCTATTTAAAATCTAGTAATTGACAAAAAAATACCTGAATGTTATATTCTTTAACGGTACTCATAAATTACATATGTTTAGTAGGAATTAAATTGGCTAACTAGAAAGCTAGAGGCTGGATATTTATATATCCAGTCTTTTTCTTTAAAATTTTTTTATAAAGGAGCGTAATGGAATGAAAAAAACAACCGGCTTACTGCTTACACTTACCATCGCATTATTATCTCTCTCTCTTGCGGGCTGTGGGAATTCAGCATCTTCCACATCGAAAGACAGCGAAGAACCGAAATTTGTGAATGGAAAATTAACAAAGGAATTCGAGCTCAAAACACCGACTTTTACCGGATTCAACGAATTTATCATTGCTGACCTGAAAGGCTTTTTCAAAGAAGTGAATATCAAACCGGTATATACCGGAGTTCTGGCCCAAGGCTCCAATCTGGCTCAATCCGTTGTTAGAGGAGATAATGACCTATTTGGCTCCGGGCATCCGACCAATATCGCCGTTGCCCGTAAAGCAGGCGCAAAAATAAAAATTGTACTGCACAGTATGGTTGACAGCCCGGAAAATAATAAACTGCATATGACTTGGCTTGTGAAAGATGGAGGCAAAATCAATTCCCCCGCCGACCTTGTCGGGAAGAAGATCGCTGTAGGTAACCTCGGAGGCTGTGTAGACCTGTTAAACTCAGAATTTCTCAAGCAGAATAACATTCCCAAGGACAAAGTCGAAGTTGTCGTTATGAAAGATGAATTGCAGGAGCAGGCATTGAGGCAGGGAATCATCGATGTTGCGGTTGTCCATCCTCCTTATAATGTAAAAGCTGAAAATGCCGGAGGAGTAAAAGTACTTACTACCAGTTTTGATATTGGAACCAAAGCCGGAGACGGCACTATCGGCGGTTTGGCTGTTCGCGCCTTCAGTGAAGATTTCATCAAGAAGCATCCGGATGTAGTAAAGGCTTATATCGTTGCCGATCTGAAAGCCCAGCAATGGATTAACGACCACTACGAAGAAGCTTTAAAACTGGAGGCCGAGTATCTCAAGATTGATCCAAAAGACATGGCAGGTAATATTTATCCGAATCAATGGTGGGTCAAACCAGAACAAGTACAATGGTGGATTGATACCGCTTATAAGAATAAACTGGCAGGGTTCGAAAATCCGGGTGAAATCAAAGCAGAAGACCTCTTTACCAATGATTTGAATCCATATTACACCAAGGAATTGGCTATTCCTGCAAATAAATAATTTCGTTAAAGAAGATCGAAAATATCAAAGAATATAAAAAAAAAGACACAAGTAAGCAATCGCCTTTGTGTCTTTTTGATTATTTACAATCAGCCGCCGTTCGTCGTAAGCTCTTCCTTCCAGTGGGTAACACGCTTTTCAATTGCCTGAAGCGAATAATTAACGATCAGCCCTAAAATTGACATGGTGATGATTACAGCGAACATTTTGGGAATTTGATACTTGACTTCAGCATCAAACAAAAGAAATCCCAGACCTTTGCTCGCGCCAAGCATCTCAGCCGCTATCAATATCAGGATAGAAGTTGTAGCGCTCAGGCGGATTCCCGTAAAAATAGTTGGAAAAGCCGATGGCAGTATGACTTTAATAAACATTGTGAGAGGTGATGCGCCCATGGACCTTGCTGATTTGATTAAAAGCGGATCAACACTTTTTACCCCGGAAATTGTATTTAAAAGAATTGCCCATTGCACTCCCCAAAAAACGATAGCCACCTTGGAAATCTCGCCGATTCCGAACAAAAACATAAATACCGGCAGCAAAGCGATGGTTGAAGTCTGCCTGAAAGTTTGCAATAAAGGGTCCATATAAAATTCGAATCCTTTAAACCAGCCAATAATCAATCCTAACGGAATCGCTATTAGCAGTCCCAACCCAAAACCTAACACTGAGCGCTGTAGACTGATCAGGATATGTTTCTCAAGCTCGCCGGATAAAATAAGTGAAATAAGGGTCGTTATCACCTCAGAAAATGGGGGAATAAAAGATTGATCTACCCATCCCAACCGGGGTGAAATTTCCCAAATCAGCAAAAACCCCCCTATACCTAATAGCCGTCTTGATTCAAAAATCACCGTTTTTATTTTTTTAAAGTTCACAACAAATGCTCCTCCCTCTTCTAGTTCCATTACTTAAAATTAAAGAGGCAAAGCCTTATCCACAATAGATAGTAAAGCTTTGCCTCCAGTATTCTGGTCAACTTTTGTATAAAGTTTTCGATAATCTTCAGCATTATATTCTCTCAAAATATATTTATTCATAGTATTTTTATGAGTTTTATACAATATAATTATAGTATTATAAGCTGGAATCTTTGTCAATATATACGTATAAATGGATGATGCGAACTCGGGTGAAGCAGATCGCTATGGTGGAATGAGACAACTGTACTCATACGTCTTGCGATTCCTGCGCCCGGCGAACCCTTCGGGTTCGGACCCCAAAAAACATAAAAATGAAGAAGAGCCCCACTCCTAGGAGTGAGACTCTTCTTCATTTTTATGGAGCCTAGGGGGATCGAACCCCTGACCTCATCGCTGCCAGCGATGCGCTCTCCCAGCTGAGCTAAGGCCCCATGTTATCTAAATACAATATGCATGCATCGGCTTATTGGTGTCTTCTGCAATATCATGTTCCGCAGCCGACTTCTATATCATATAAAATTACGAGACCTATGTCAACAGTTTTTTAAAATTCTCTGGGGACCAAATCAGATTAATGTATCAATAGGAATATGCGAAAGACGTAAAGGACTGTTAAGCCTGGGCTTACAGTCCTTCCGTCTCCGTCGGGTTTTTGGAGAGGAGCGCATTCAGTTCCTTCATGAACATGTTGATGTCTTTGAACTGGCGGTACACCGACGCGAAGCGGACGTAAGCGACTTCATCCACCGGGTAGAGCTGTTCCATCACAAGTTCGCCGATTTGCCGGCTCTCGACCTCGGCTACGGCGATGCCGCGCAGCGATTTTTCAACCTCGGAGACGATCATCTCAAGCCGTTCTACGGATACGGGACGTTTTTCGCAGGCCCGGATCAGACCGCGCAAAATTTTGTCCCGGCTGAACTCCTCGCGGCTGCCATCCTTTTTGATAACGATCAGCGGGGTTTCCTCCACCATCTCAAACGTGGTGAAACGGCGGCTGCATCGCTCGCACTCTCGCCTGCGGCGTATGGATTTATTTTCGTTGGCCGGACGGGAGTCCAGTACTTTAGTGTTAGTATGGTCGCAGTATGGGCATTTCATGATCTATTCACTTCCTTTGCAAAGGGTATGGACTTTACCTTTCCAGAAAACACCTCTATTTATGAGTAATGAATGTGGCAAGTCCGGCGCATAATACAGTTACCAACCGATAGGAGGTGAAAAGAAATGGCACAAGCAAGCAATGGTAACTCCAGCTCTAACAATCTTGTCGTACCAAGAGCCAACGCTGCCTTGGAACAACTGAAATTTGAAGTTGCCCAAGAACTTGGTATCACTCTTTCTCCGGACGGATATCAAGGCAATAAAACTTCTTATGAGAACGGTTCGATCGGAGGATACATTACGAAACGTCTTGTAACTCTGGCCGAACAACAACTGGCAGGTCAATACCAATAACCTGTCCACATAAGCTTGCCGAAGAAGTGCCAAAGGGCCCAAGCGCCGGGCGGCACTTCTTTTCTCATTCATGCTTTGATGCACAGCTAAAAAACGCCCCCGTAGATCTCCGTATATTGATTGTAATAATAAATGACTCGCTGTACATAATGGCGGGTCTCGCCGAACGGAATATTTTTAATATCCCCTTCGCTGCCGTTCCATGAACCATCCGTGAGCCAGCGTTGAACCGTTCCGGGTCCGGCATTATAGGCCGCAATGACCGCTGTACGGTTACCGTCGAACTTCCCGGATAAGGTATGCAAATACCAGGTACCCAGTTCAATGTTGGCGGAAGGCTCGTTCTTGAGCCGGCTCATGGATACATCAGGGAGCTTGGCCTGTTCAAGCGCCCACTTGGCGGTATCAGGCATCAACTGCATCAGTCCGAGTGCTCCCTTTTTCGACTCGCGTCCGATCTTGTAGTTGGTCTCCACCCGGATGATTGCCGCTACAAGATAGGGGTCCACCTGATACGTCGAGCTGTGCTTGCGAATTTCTTCCTTATAATAAATCGGATAAAACCAGGACATCCAGTTCGTGCTGAGAAACAATATAGCGGTAAAGCCGAGAAATAACAGCAGCAGCACTCTTTTTTTCAGGAGCCATCTCAGCATGGAAGACCCAGCCTGTCCCACAAAACGACGATCTGCCGCTCGGTATCGGCAAGATCCCCGCTGTTATCAATGATATAATCGGCCTTGGATCGCTTGAGTTCAATATCCATTTGCGAGTTCAGCCGGGCCTCAGCCTGATCCTGTGTTAACCCGTTCCGTCTCTTCAGACGCTCAAGCTGTATCTCACGCGGAGTATACACAACCAAAATCCGTTCAAACATATCCTCAAGCCCCGACTCGAAGAGCAGCGGGATATCCACGATGATCAGGCGCTCAGGCGTTTCCCGCTCCATTGCCTGCATCCGTTCCCTGGTTTCCCTCCGGATTACCGGATGGGTCAGTCCATTCAGAGCCTTTAGGGCTTCAGGATCGTGAAAGACAATTTCGCCTAATTTCGGGCGGTTCAACGTTCCGTCAGGGAGAAGTATCCCCTTGCCAAAATATTCGGTAACGGCGGCCAGCACCTCGTGTCCGGGGAGCATGAGCTCCCGGGCAATGACGTCGGCGTCGACGAGCCTTGCCCCTTTCTTGATGAGAAGGGCGGACACGGTACTTTTTCCCGAGGCGATTCCCCCGGTTAAGCCCATAATCATGTTTTCACCTCATAACAGCTTCAATATTCCTATTGCAATCAAGAGCAGCGCAGGCAGCACCGAAGCGTGCTTCATCCAGGAGGTTCCGGCAAAACGCAGTCCCGTATGGAGCCCCAGAAGTAAAATACTGCCGCTAAACAGGGCAATAACTAGCGACGTCCACAGCGGATTAAACCCAAGGAGCGCGGCTCCAAGGCCCGTTCCAAAAGCGTCAAGCGAAAGGGCGACGCCCAACACAAGCGCTTCTGCCGGGGAAATGCTGCCCGATTTATCCAAGTCGGCCGAGGACGGAGTACGCAAAATTTGAATGACAATCCCCAGCCGCCGCAGCTCCAGGGAAAATACCGCAGATTTCTCCGGCTCTTTCTCCGGAGTACCATCTGTTACTGCAAGAATATCCGGACTGTGATTCTCTGCGTCCCCCGGCATCCCGTCAGTTTCCTCTTCCGCCTTATCTTCATCCCTCTGCACAACCAGCTGCACTAGCGACCAGCAACCCATAAGAAGGATAATGACCGCCCCGATTAGGGAAGCAATATGAGGCGAGACGACTTTGGCCAGCAGCACGCCGACCTGCATCGAGACGCACATCACAACTCCCGAACAGAGCGAAATAATAAGCACGGAGGGCAGAGGTATTTTCAATTTGCGCAATCCGTATGTAATACCTACACCGAAACCGTCCAGACTCAGAGCAAATGCCAACAGCAGCAGTGAAAAAATGGGGCTGATCACCCGCAATCCCTCCCGTGAAGAACCGAAACCTCCGATGCATAAAGACGGAAGCCGTCGGGTCGCAAATGTAGCATTCTTCACACAGTATATGGGCGGGATGGGCTGTGGGTGTCAACCTTTATGAAAAAATGCAAAACACGAAGAAAACCGGCGTAATTCAGCGAAAAATAACTGGCTCTCAGGTTTAAAGCAGCGGCTGGCAGCTTGGACAAAAATGCGTCCCGCGTCCGCCGACTACGCTCTTCTCGACCACGGACCCGCAGGAATAGCAGGTCTGGTCTTTGCGGCCGTAGATCAGCAGCTTATGTTGGTAGCTTCCGCTCACCCCTTGGCCGTTCACGTACGATTTGACCGAGGAGCCGCCTGCATTTACCGCTTCCGTCAGTGTGGCGACAATCGCCTGATGAAGACGGTCCAATTGCTCTGCAGTCAGTGATTTGGCAGCCGTCTCCGGATGGATACCGGCCCGGTGCAGGGACTCATCCACATAAATATTGCCGATGCCGACCACATATGCCTGATTGAGCAGCAAAGGCTTGATTTTTGTATTTTTCCCGGACAATAAATCTCTAAACGCTTCGGGTGTAAATTTCGGGTCCAGCGGTTCGAGTCCCAGCTTGTTCAGCGGAGGAAGGCTGAGATCTTCTCCAGGCAGGAACAAATCCATGGTGCCGAACTGCCTTACATCCGTATAGCGAAGCTCGGTCCCATCCTCAAAATAAAAAATCACATGTGTATGCTTATCTAAAGGCTCCCCAGCCGCATACAATCCGTACCGTCCTTCCATCCGCAGATGGGAGACAAGCACCAGACCGTCCAGCAGAAAGCGCAAAAATTTGCCGCGGCGCTCCACACGCTCGATCGTATGGCCTTCCAGCATAGTTTCAAACATTCGAATATCGTCCGGACGCCGGATAATACGCGGCAGCCGGACGGTGACTTTCTGTATTCTTTTTCCTTGTACCAAGGTGTTCAATGTTCTCTTGACGGTCTCTACTTCCGGTAATTCCGGCATGATGTCTTCACCTCTTCTCCATTATACCGGATAAGCCTGGCACGCGGGGCCTTTATTTCGCTTCATACCAGTTGCGGCCATAACTTACCTCCGCTTTGAGCGGAACGGACAGCTTCAGCGCGCCTTCCATGACTTCGGGCACGAGCTTTTTCATCGTTTCCAGCTCGTCCTCCGGCACCTCGAACACCAATTCGTCATGCACCTGAAGCAGCATGCGGCTCTTCAGCTTACGCTCGAACAAAGCCCGGTCCATATGGATCATCGCCAGCTTGATAATATCGGCCGCGGTTCCTTGAATCGGCGTATTCATCGCTGTCCGCTCGGCAAAGGAGCGCAGATTGAAGTTGCTCGCATTAATCTCCGGCAGATAGCGGCGGCGCTCTAGCAGCGTGGTGACGTAGCCCGCTTTGCGCGCTTCGCGGACAATCTCGTCCATGTAGCGGCGCACGCCCTGGAACACCTCGAAATACTGCTCGATGAACCTTGCGGCTTCCTTCCGGGTGATATTCAGGTTCTGGGAAAGGCCGTAATCGCTGATCCCGTATACGATGCCGAAATTGACCGCTTTAGCGGAACGCCGCATGTTGCCGTCGACCGCTTCGGCAGGAACGCCAAATACGTCCATGGCCGTCTTGGTATGAATATCCATATCATGCAAAAAGGCTTCCTTCAGCCTTGCGTCGTCCGAAATATGCGCAAGCACCCGCAGCTCAATCTGCGAATAGTCGGCCGCCAGAATCGACCAGCCCGGCTCGGAGGGCACGAATACTTTGCGGATTTTGCGGCCTTCCTCCAGCCGGATCGGGATGTTCTGCAGGTTCGGGAACTGGCTGCTCAGCCGTCCGGTCGCCGCAATCGTCTGGCGGTAGAAGGTGTGCACCTTACCCGTTGACGGGGCAATTTCCTTCAGCAGCCCTTCCACGTAGGTGGACTGCAGCTTCGCAAGCGTGCGGTACTGCAAAATCTTCTGCACGATTTCATGGTAAGGCTCCAGCTTCTCCAGCACTTCGGCATCGGTGGAATAGCCGGTCTTTGTCTTCTTGATGACGGGCAGGCCCAGCTTATCGAATAAAATCTCCCCGAGCTGCTTCGTCGAATTCAAATTGAATTCCGTACCCGCGATTTCGTAGATTTGCTCAACGAGGCCCGAGATCGTGCTTTCAAACTCCCGGCCCAGTTCCTTAAGACCGTCCATATTGACGGCAATCCCCTGCTTCTCCATGTCAGCCAAAATGCGCGAAAGCGGCATTTCCAGATCATGAAACAGCCCTGACATCGCTGTATCGGTCAAATCTTTCTCCTGCTTCGGCACAAGGCCAAGCACAGCCGCGCTCTTGGCGGCGACATGCGCGCCGAGCGTGTCCAGCTCCGGCACCTTGTATTTGGCTCCCTTGCCAAACACCTCTTCGTCCGGCGCAAGGCGCGGCAGCCCGTATTTGGCGACAAGGTCGCTGAGGTTCTGATTGGCCTCGGTTGGGTCAAGCAGGTATGCTGCGAGCTGCACATCATGCGCCGCTCCGGCGAAGGGTATGCCCTGCCAATGCAGCGCCAAGTCCGTGCGGTGCAGGTCGTAGCCGTTCTTCGGCGCATGCTCGTCAGCCAGCCAATCGCGCAAGCCTGCCGCAGCGTCGCTCTTCAGCAGCTTGAACGGTACAAAATAATGCCGCTGCGGCGTCGACACCGCCAGACCGATAACTTCGGAGCGGTGCGGGTTCTCGCCGTTCGTCTCCACATGCAGCGCCTTCACATCCGTCAGCGCGGCCGTCAGTTCTTCAAGCTCAGGTTCGCCAGCAATGACGATGTCCAAATCGTCAGCTTTGGGAGCGGTCTCTTCGTTCACTGGGGCGTTCCCGCTCAAGGAAAGCCGCTCCAGCAGCGACTTGAACTCCAGCTTCGCCAGCGCAGGTCCGGCTGTGTCTTTCTTGAGACCCTGAAAGGCCATATCCTCCCAAGAATGCGTCAGCGGCACCTCACGGTAAATGGTCGCCAGCTTTTTGCTCATGATCGCGTCGTCGGCATGCGCCTCCAGCTTCTCCTTCATCTTGCCCTTCAGCTCGCCCGTTCCCGCGATTACTCCCTCTACGGAACCGAACTGGGCAAGCAGCTTAAGGGCGGTCTTCTCGCCGACACCCGGTACGCCGGGAATGTTGTCGCTCGCATCGCCCATCAGCCCTTTGAGGTCGATGATCTGCTGCGGCGTCAAATCATACTTTTCACGGATTTGCTCCGGACCGTACAGCTCAATATCGGTGACGCCCTTGCGGATCAGCGCGATGGTCGTATGCTCCGACGCCAGCTGCAGCATGTCCTTATCCCCCGATACGATCATCACCTGGCGTCCTACCTCGTCCGCCTGCCGGGAGATACTGCCGATAATATCGTCCGCTTCATAATTCTCAATCTCAAACTGTGGCACGCCCAGATCCCGCAGAAGACCTTTGAGGAGCGGGAACTGCTCCGACAGCTCGGGCGGCGTCTTCTGTCGTCCGCCCTTGTACTCCTGGTAACCTTCGTGCCGGAAGGTGACCTTTCCCGCGTCGAACGCGACGATCAGATGCGTCGGTTTATGCTCCTCAATCAGCCGCAGCAGCATTGTAGTAAAGCCGTACACGGCATTGGTCTGCTGCCCCGCTGTATTGGTCAAAGGAGGCATGGCGAAGAATGCGCGGTAAATGACATTATTTCCATCTATAAGAATCAGCTTGTCCATTTTGCACCTCGTCTTTTATTGCTTATCCTTTACATTTTACCACATGGCCCGCCCAAATAGCCCATCAAAGTGCCGCAGCGGCTTCAAAGCTTACTCATACTGTGAAAAAAGAAGAAAGCGCCCTCGCCGCTCTGCGGCAATGATGCGCTTTCTCTTATAGCCATATTCGGCGTATTCGCCAAACGGCCTGGCAGTTTGCTACATATTTAAGTCCGGACGCTTACCTGTTACCAAATAAACGACGCTTTCCCCGATGTTGGTCGCATGATCGGCAATCCGCTCAATGTACCGCCCAACCAGCGTAAGCAGCATCGCTTGAGAGACCGATTCGGGCTTCTCAATCATATAGCTATACAAATCATTGATCATGGAGCTGTACAAATGATCGACCTGATCATCGTCCATTGCCATTTTATGCGCCAGATCGGTATTCTCGTCCAGATAGGCGGTGATGGCTTCACTGGTCATGAGTGTAACAATTTCAGCCATACGGGGAATGTCAACCAGCGGTTTGATCAGATCTTGGCCTTGGATACGGAGAGTCACCTTAGCCACGTCCAGCGCTAAATCACCCATCCGCTCAAGATCGCTTGATATTCTAAAAGCAACGATTATTCTGCGTAAATCCTTGGCTACCGGCTGCTGTGTGACGATAAGACGCGAGCCGATATCCATAATCTTTTCTTCCAATTCATTTAGATGAACGTCTGCCTGCACAATTTCTTGCGCCCTGGACGTATCAAGCTTCTGCAAGGAAAGGACGGCTCCTTCGAGCGCGTCGATGACATGCTCAGCCATCTGCCGCAGCAGATTCCGCAGTTCGTCAAGATTTTTGTCCAATTCCACTCTTCGAATCATAATTAGAGCGATCCTCCTCGAATCAATAGGTCAATCCGGGTAGGCCAAGCGGGTACTTCCCCTACGAGAAGCCATACTTTAACCGAATCTGCCGGAAATGTAATCTTCGGTGCGCGAATCTTTAGGATTCGAGAATAGCTGCTCCGTGTCCGCCGCTTCGACGATCACGCCGTTCAGGAAGAACACCGTTCTGCCCGATACTCGCGCAGCTTGATGCATATTATGCGTAACCATGACAATCGTATACCGGTCCCGCAGTTCCTGAACAAGCTCTTCGATCTTCTGTGTCGAGACCGGATCAAGCGCGGAAGTCGCTTCGTCCATCAGCAGAATATCAGGCTGTACGGCAAGGGCTCTGGCAATACAGAGCCGCTGCTGCTGTCCGCCGGACAGACTAAGCGCCGATTTCTTCAGGAAGTCCTTAACTTCGTCCCATAGGGCCGCTTGGCGCAGACTTTGCTCCACCAGCTCGTCGAGTTCGGCCTTGGGAGGCTTGCCGTGCAGTCTCGGTCCGTAAGCAACATTATCGTATATCGATTTTGGAAAAGGATTCGGCTGCTGAAAAACCATCCCCACTTGCTTGCGCAAGCTTTCTACCTCTACATCGCCGCCATAAATATCCTTGTCGCCGATCAGAACCTTACCTTCGATCCGCGTTCCCGGAATCATATCGTTCATCCGGTTCAAGGTGCGCAGCAGCGTCGATTTACCGCAGCCGGACGGTCCGATGAACGCGGTAACCGCCTTCTCCGGAATTTGCAAGTCCATGCCTTTAAGCGCATGAAAGGACTCGTAGTAGAGATCCAGCTTTTCTATATTAATGATGGTCTTCTGCTCTATGTCAATGACGGACTTCATTATGTGCGCGTCTCCTTCTCATCATCTTCCGTACAATAATAAGCCATGATTGTAAATACCGCTCCAGATAAATGTTAACGCTCTGTAAAATCACTCATTGCAAGCAGCCGTCCCTTGACCTCCTGAGCCCGGTCCGCACTTTGTTGAACGAGCAGGCAAGCGGCTTCGTCCGCCCTCTCAACGGTAGAAACTGCCGTTTGAAGGCTTGCGAAGAGCCGCTTCGCGGCCGCTATTTCTTCCGCACTGCCGCCGATATCGCCCGCAGCGGCTCCAGTAAGCTCTGCGGTGCGGGCGGCCTGATCCCCAATGGTTCCAAGCAGCGAAGAAATGCTTGCCGTCAACAGCCGGGTATGACGGGCAAGATTTCGCACCTCATCAGCCACAACTTGAAAGCCCCGTCCATGTTCGCCTGCGTGGGCGGCCTCAATGGAGGCGTTCAGCGCAAGTAATTCGCTGGTTGCGGCAATACCGTCAATCTCTCCTGTCAAAGAAGCGATCTCCGTCACATTCTTCAGCAGCTCATCAACTTGGCTGCGCTGCTCGGTGATTCGCTCCTCAACCCGTAAATATGAAGTATGTACATGACCCAGTTTCCCGGAGCCGGCGTCAATCCACTGCTCCATACGGCTGCACTCCGCACGGGCCGTTTCAGCGGCAGCCGCAGCTTCCTGCAGCGCCGACTCCATCTCGCCGACATGGTCGCAGCTTCCTTCTACAGCAAGGCGGCGTTCCTGCTCCGCCCGCTCCTGAAGCCTTCCGGAGAGCGCCATCAGATCCCTCACCGTCAATACGCCCTTCAGCTTTCCATTCTCCGTGACGATGACGCAGTCGTAGAATTGTTCTTCTTTCCGCTGCAAAGCCTTAGCGATCAGTTCGGAAGGCGAAGCTGAAGACTCCACCACAAGCGCATCTTTATCGGCAAAACGGGATGCCGGACGTGAATAGAACAGCTCCGCCGAGAATCTGCCTGACAGCTGGCGGTGAAAGTAATCCCGCATGAGAAGACCGGCTGGTCGTTCCTCTTCGTCCCTGACGACCAGGCATGGAGCGTTCAAGTTGTCACGAAATACCGCCAGCGCCTCCAGGCACTCGAGCTGCAGGTCGATCTCCGGAACACTGATGCAGTAATCCGCCAGCGATATGGCGGAAGGCCGGGCTGACGTCTCCTCCTTGCTGTTCGTATCCAATGGCAAGACAGTCTCACGATCTTTCGTTATTACGTAAGTCTCAATTCCCATTTCATCTCCCGCCTCCCCTACAAACTCTGCCGTTGCCGCTATCGGTAGGGCTTGGGTCCGTGAAGCAGCCGTCCGCGCTGCATCGGGATGTACTGCGTCTAATGACAAGGCACCCGTCTGCGCCGCCATTCTTTTTTGCCTGAGCAGATGTTCATTCCGTCCGATTTCCTGGCGTTTTAATGTAAGTTTGTCTTTTGCCGCCGCATCGGTACTTCTGTCCGTCCCTCCTCCACTCAGCTTGCCCCGCTCTTCCTCAACCGTTGTGAGTGAACCCAATGCACATTCCTCCTGCATGACTATTATGTTCATAGCGTATCAATCAAATGTCATAGGAATATTTTCTTACCGTTAATGAAATGTGACTGAAAACGCACGTCTATCACAAGGGTAAAAGAAAACGGCTTCTAATAAAAAAAGAACCCCGGGTCTCAGTTAAATGACCGGAGTTCTTTGTTTGTTGACGACCAGTTTGTAGCCGACTCCGCGGATGGAGTCGATATGTACCGACTCGGGGTCCAGCTCCAGCTTCTTGCGCAGCGAACTGACATGAACATCCACCGTACGCTGCCCGCCGATGTAATCGAACCCCCAAACGGCGTTCATCAAATCGTCTCTTGTCAATACAACGCCCGGCTTGCGGGCCAAATACAGCAGAACCTCAAATTCCTTGGGACGAAGATTAATGCTCTGCCCGCCCAATGTCACTTCGTATCGTTCAGGATAAATTTCAAGCTGGCCCAAAATAATGGTGGAATCATTCTCTCCGGTTCTAGGCTGCGGCTCTTCCGATATGCCCGTGATGCGGCGGAGCACGGCGCTGACTCTGGCGAGCAGCTCGGATACGCCGAAAGGCTTCGTCATGTAATCATCCGCTCCCGATTTCAACCCGCGAACGACATCCTCTTCGGTATTCTTTGCCGTCAGTACGATAATGGGGGTTGTAATCCCTTGGCCGCGCAGTTTATCCAGAATATCAATCCCGTTCATCCCCGGCAGCATGAGATCCAGCACAATCAAATCAAAATGCTCCCTGACCGCCCGGTCATAGCCCGCCGTTCCGTGATCCTCATGTGCCACCTCATACCCTTCCTGCGTCAAATTGTATGACAACAGCCGGGCCAAAGTCGGTTCGTCTTCGATGACAAGCAATCGTTGTGCCATAGTTTCCCCCGTCTTCATAATTTTTGACAAGCCAATCATATCATCGGAATGTTATCCCAGTGTAAAACATTTGCGCAAATCGCTCTGTCTAACCCTAAGTTTAACTTCTGGCTTCACAAAACACCGGAAATACTTAAATAAAAGTCAGATTTCATCCTCCTGCAGCAGCGGCAGCTCCAGAGTGAATGTGGTTCCGATACCGAGATCGCTTTCTACGGAAATAACGCCGCGGTGCAGGTCCATCAGATGCTTGACAATCGACAATCCGAGTCCGGTTCCGCCCGAGCTCCGCGATCTCGCTTTGTCCACCCGGTAAAATCGTTCAAAAATACGCGGCAGGTCCTTGCGGGGAATTCCTATCCCCGTGTCCGTAACGGTGAATACAACCGTTTCCGTTCCGTCTTTTTTCAGCCGGTTCATGGCCCTCACCTTGACGTTGCCGCCCTCATGTGTGTAATTGATCGCATTCGACAGCAGGTTGAGGAAAATCTGCCGTAGCTTGTCCTCATCGGCTTCAATGAATAGTTCTTCCGGCACCTCCGCACTTAGGCTGATGTTTTTTTTCTCCGCTACCTTACTCATCGTTTCAAGCAGCGAATCGAAGAAGGCAGCCAGATGGACCGGAGAGCATTCCAATTGGACTCGTTTGGACTCGATTTTGGACAATTCCAGAATATCGCCGATCAAGCGGTTCAGCCTTTCGTTCTCATCATAAATGATTTGCAAAAAAGATTTAGCCGTCTTCTCGTCCTTCACCCCACCCCCAAGCAGCGTCTCCGCGAATCCCTTGACTGCCGCAACCGGCGTCTTCAGCTCATGCGAGACATTGGCTACGAACTCGCTGCGCATTCTCTCCAGCCTCCGGATTTCCGTTACCTCTTGCAGCAGGAACAGCATGCCATGGTAGGAGTCATCCTGCGTCATCGGCACCCCGTCCAGGCGCATGATCCGCTCTCCCGAATTGTAGAAGCTCCGCTCCTCATGCACCGGCTCCCGGCGGAACAATCCATCTTCCAAAATCCGGGTCAGCTCGTAGTGACGCTTCAGTTCACGGAAGGAACGGCCGACCAAGTCTTCCGCGTTCACGTCCAGCATCTTCTCAGCCGCCTTGTTGAGCAGGGCGATTTCTCCCCGCTCATTCACCAGCAGGATGCCGCCGGTCATATTATCAAGCACGCTCTGCAGCAGGTTCTCATTGTCGCGTATCGTGCGAAGCTGGGTCTGCAGACTGTCCGCCATCGCATTGATCGCGGTCGCGAGTTGGCCGATCTCATCCCTTCGGTTCAGGGATACCCGAGCGTCGTAATCAAGATCGGTAATCCGGCGGGCCACACGGGTAATCTGCTCCAGTGGTGAAGTGAGGCTGAGCGAGACACGATAGCTGACAACAGCAGCCGCTATGAACAGCAGCACAAGTCCGCCCGCCATAATCGTCCAAGCCCTGTTCACTCCTTGTTCGACATTGTCAAGGGTCAGGGACAGGCGGATATATCCGTTAAAGTTTCCGTTCTGTGAGGATACCTTCTGGGCAACATAAAGCATATTTTTCTTCAACGTGTCACTGTAGCGGATTGCCCGGCCAATCCCGTCTTTTGCCGCAATAATCTCTTCTTGACGATTGGAGTGGTTGTCCATTAAAAGCGGATTTCTCTCCGAATCGCCAATTACTTTTCCCTCTTGTGTAATAAAGGTAACCCTTGAATTGGTGAGTTTACCAATACTTTTCGCCTGCCCGGTATAATAATTAATCGCATCCGGAGCGTTCATATCAGGGAATTCCATCGTACCCAACAGCAGATTTATTTCCCGGGACATATGATCTTCAAGCGCCGCAACATGGGAATTCTTGAACAGATGCGCCATCGTGAAGCCCGCTCCAATCATGGAAATTCCGATCAAGGTCATTAGTATTAACGAAAGACGGACTCGAAATGGTTTCATGCGGCACATGCCTCTTTCTATGCTTTACTATACTGCTTTACTCTATCGTAGCCCGATTTCAGTGAAATTGCCAGTGCAAAAGCATACCATGCAAAACCAAAAATCGGAGCTCCAGACGTATACATCTGTGCTCCGATCCGCTTCATATGATCACTATCATTGCTAAAAGCTGCCGTCCAGGCTACACACCAAAATAGCCAAGCTTTCGCGAAAAAGCACTTCTAGACACGGATCATCGTCCATATGACACTTTACTTAAACACCGCTTCACGGAATAACGCCAATTTACTGGCGGAGTCTTTCTCAACGTCGGCATGCAGGCTATTGCCGTGGGAATCCATGGTCACAATCGCCGCAAATCCGTCTATCGTCAGATGCCACATCGCCTCGGGAATACCGAATTCGAGAAAATCGACGCCGTTCACTTTCTTGATACATTCGGCGTAATACTGCGCCGCTCCGCCTATCGCATTCAGATAGACGCCGCCATGATCATGGAGCGCCTGAAGCGTCTTAGCCCCCATGCCGCCCTTGCCGATGACGGCCCGGATGCCGAATTTCCTGATGATGTCACCCTGGTACGGCTCCTCGCGGATGCTCGTCGTCGGACCGGCCGCCTTCACATGCCATCCCTCTTCGTCTTTAAGCATGACGGGACCGCAGTGGTAAATGACCGCTCCGCTTAGGTCAACCGGAGACTCATGGTCGATTAAGTACTTATGCAGAGCGTCGCGTCCCGTATGCATTTCGCCCGACAGGATGACCACATCGCCAACACGCAGGCGGCGTATATCTTCCACGCTAATCGGCGTCGTCAGCCGGATCTCCCTTGCACCGCCTGCCGTATCTGCGCTAATCGCAGCGGATCTTTCGGCAGCTGCGGGACGGACGGCTGAGTCACCGGAGCCTTCGGTTCCCGCAGCATTCACATCCGGCGGCGTTTCCGCTGTAACCGCTCCTACGGAAATGCCCGAGCCCCGCTCATACAGCCACTCCCGGATATCGCCGGTAGCCGTGTCGATCAGCACGCCTTGGCGGCGGAACGCCCAGCAGTTATAGGCGACAGAAACGAAGAAGCTCGCAGGAAGCCGATTCATCACTCCAACCTTGCAGCCGAGCAGGGTTACTTCTCCCCCGAAGCCCATGGTGCCGATGCCGAGCTTATTGGCATTCTCCATCATATAATTTTCCAGCTCACGCAGCTCCGGGATCGGATTCATATCATCCACTTTGCGAAACAGCTGCTTCTTCGCCAGTTCATAGCCTGAAGTCCGGTCGCCGCCGATGCCTACTCCGATAAATCCCGCGCTGCACCCCTGCCCCTGGGCCTGATAGATGGCATGAAGAATGCACTTGCGGATACCGTCAAGATCGCGTCCGGCCCTGCCCAGTCCTTCCAGATCGGCGGGAAGACTGTACTGAATATTCTTGTTCTCGCAGCCGCCTCCTTTGAGGATGAGCCGCACATCAATATACTCTTCTTCCCACTGCTCGAAATGAATGACCGGTGTGCCTTCGCCCAGATTATCGCCGCTATTCCCGCCTGTTAGCGAATCGACGGAGTTGGGCCGCAGCTTGCCGTCACGGGTCGCCCGCACAACGGCTTTGCGGATATCGCGCTTCATTTCGAGCTGATTCACGCCTACAGGCGTATGTATGACAAAAGTCGGCATGCCCGTATCCTGGCAAATGGGCGAGATCTGATGCTCGGCCATGCCGATATTTTGCGCAATTGTAGCCAGGGCCAGTCCCGAGCGTGTATCTTTGTCTTCGAGCGCCCGTCCCGCAGCTATCGCCCGACGCACGTCACCGGGCAAGTTGGTAGAGGTCTCAACGATCAGATCATACACACTGTCTTCGAACTTCCGCATCATCAATACACTCCTCTTAAGTCCAGGGTTTAGATGGCTTTCATTTTGTATCTATCATATCATACCGGTGCAATCCAATAAAAAAAACCAACCCTCCGCAAAGAGGAAGGCTGGCTTGAAATCTTAAACTCTTAAACTTTTGAACTCCTCCGTCAGCGCACGGAACCTTCGGCAAGAATATCCCAATCCTTAAATACCGGCTGAAGTCCGCTGCCGTAGAGCATATCCCTGATTTCCGGCACGCTTCGGCTGTCGGATATTTCAAACTGCGGCGTCCCCCCGTCACTGGTATGCCCGCCCACCTCGGTCGAGACGCCTGCCGACATTTTGGTTACCCCCAGATGCACAAGGCGGTCCCGCAATTCAGCGGGTTCTCTTGTGGACAACGTAATGCCGGAACGGGGCAGGAACAGCCGGTAGGCCAGTATAATCTGTACCAGCGCGCGGTCGGTTACGTCCGATTCAGGGTTGAAGCTGCCGAGATAGGGACGGAAACGCGGCGGAGACAGGCTGATCTCACAGCCGGGATAGCGGTCCTGAAGATAACGTGCGTGCATCGCCGTCATGAACGCTTCCTGCCGCCAATCGTACAAGCCGAGCAGCGCGCCGATGTTGACGGAGCGGAAACCCGCCTGACAGCCGCGCTCCGGAGCATCCAGCCGGGCCCGGAAATTCCGCTTCGGCCCTTTGACATGCAGCTTGCGGTACGTCTCCTGGTGGTACACCTCCTGGAATAGAGTCAATCCGTCCACGCCCGTATCGGCCAATTCCTGGTATTCCTCCGTGGACAGCGGATTAACCTCGATGCTGATGGAGGAGAAATATTTGCGGAGCACCTTCACGCAATCTTTAACATAACCGACCGGAGAGTCCTTGCGCGATTCCCCCGTAAGCAGCAGGATATGGCGAAGTCCGCTAGAGGCAATTGCCGCCGCTTCCGCTTCAACTTGTTCCAGCGACAGCTTCTTGCGCGGAAAATCATGAATGGCGCTAAAGCTGCAGTACGTACAGTGGTTGACGCAATAATCCGCCACATACATTGGCGTGAACAGCTGAACGGCATAGCCGAAATGCGAGCGGGTGATGCGCTGCGCTTTTTGCGCCATTTCTTCCAGATGCCAGCTGGCCGCAGGTGACAGCAGAGCAAGCAGATCTTCCTTGTCCAGCTTCTCCTTGGCCAGCGCCCGCATAACATCGTCCTTCGTATACTTCTGCCACAATTCCCTAAAGGGAATACGCTCCAGGATCGTCAGCGACTCATAAAAGCTCAACAGTCTCAGTCCCCCTTCCTATACGTTCAAGAAACCGGTCAAAGGCGAAGAAGCTTCCGCCTCCTGCTGAACCGGACCCAGCCCGGCCAGATACGCCTGCCTTCCGGCAGCTACCGCGCCGCGAAAAGCTTCCGCCATGCCAAGCGGATCGCGGGCTGTAGCAATCGCCGTGTTCAGCAGCACGGCGGCCGCGCCCATCTCCATCGCTTCCGCCGCCTCCGACGGACGGCCGATTCCCGCATCCACAATGACCGGCAGACCGGCCTCTTCAATCAGGATGCCGATCAGTTCCTTCGTCCGGAGGCCCCGGTTGCTTCCGATAGGCGCGCCCAGCGGCATCACCGCCGCCGCGCCCGCGTCTCTCAGCCGGAGCGCCGCAGACAGGTCCGGACTCATATAGGGAAGAACGACGAAGCCTTCGGCAGCCAGAATTTCCGTTGCACGGATCGTCTCCAGATTGTCCGGCAGTAAATATCTCTGGTCGTTAATGACTTCGATCTTCACCCAGTTCCCCATCCCTGCCGCTCTGGCCAAGCGGGCGATGCGCACGGCTTCTTCTGCGGTTCGCGCGCCGGAAGTATTGGGCAAAAGGGTCATCTGCGGCGGAATATGGCTCAAAATGTTCTCTTTCTGCGAAGAGGGATCGACTCTTCGCAGCGCCACCGTAATGACTTCGGAGCCCGAACGGGCGATTACCTCCGGAATCAGCGTGTTGCGGCTGTATTTGCCTGTCCCGATGAACAGGCGGCTGGACAGAGCCTTGCCCCCGATATGTAATGCATCCTGCATAATATTAATCCTCCCCTTTTCGGTTTATAGAATAGCTTGATAGGTCAGCCAAAATAACGGTGATACAGCGACCGGGCTTCGGCGGGATCGCCCGTTCCGTGAACGAGCACCCGGCCGTCAGGAAAGATCGCCATGCGGTGCCGGTCCAGTGTCAAAGACAGCATAAAGGGATTTCGCTCCGCCCGGCCATAGGCGGACAGCCGCCGCTCCCACTCCTCCAGATCAAGCCTCGTAGGGCTTGGCGGGCGAATCTGTACCGTATCCCGTCCGCAGAGCACGGCCGTTCTGGAATGGCTGCCCGGCGATAAATACGGATAAGTGCGTTTGGCGCCGCAGGACGGGCAATCGGCGCGCTTCAGCTTGGCCGTATCCACCGACGAGTGACGGTTCGTCCACAGATCGAAAGAGACCAGTGTCCCGCGCAGCGCGCTAACGTTCCCTGACAGCCACTTCAGCGCTTCGGCCGTCTGGTAGGCAGCCGTCATCTGGACGGCGGGGCCGATTATCCCCGCCGTGTCGCAGGTGTCCCCTCCGGCTGGGATACTGTCCAGCAGACAGTGAAGACAGGCGCTCTGCCCCGGAACAATCGTCATTGAAATACCGTAGCTGCCGGTGCAGGCGCCATAGATCCAGGGGATACCGTCCCGCGCGCTAATATCGTTCACGATCATCCGAACCTCGAAATTGTCCGCCGCATCAAGAATTAGGTCGATACCCTGGGTATAGAGGCCAATCTCCTCCGCTGTAATATCCGCAACGATACCTTCCACCTCCACAGAGGAGTTGACGCTGCGAAGCCTACGGGCGGCAGCCGCCGCTTTGGGAATCCGCTCAGCCGCATCCTGCTCGCTGAACAAATTTTGACGCTGCAGGTTGCTCCACTCTACATAATCCCGGTCGACGAGGGTCACCTTGCCCACACCCGAGCGCACCATCGTCTCCGCGCATGCGGAGCCAAGCGCCCCTGCGCCAATAATCAGAACCTTCGCCTGCGCCAGCTTCTTCTGGCCTTCGGCTCCGATTCC
Organism: Paenibacillus durus ATCC 35681; assembly: GCF_000993825.1. Classification (NCBI taxonomy): domain Bacteria; kingdom Bacillati; phylum Bacillota; class Bacilli; order Caryophanales; family Paenibacillaceae; genus Paenibacillus; species Paenibacillus durus. The sequence goes on along the minus strand of NZ_CP011114.1, from coordinate 1,221,119 downwards.
GTAAAACCGTTCCTGCCTGCTGTATCTGTCCTCTCCGGCGAATTTCACCGGCCTCAGCCTCCTCCCACAAAATGCACAAGCTCAATACGGTCCCCGTCGGCAAGGAGGACCATTCCGAAATCATCCCTGCCTACGATCATGCCGTTCAGTTCAACGATCATCCGCCGTTCCTTCCATTCGGGGCGGCTCAGCAGATCCGTAAGCGTAGCGCAAGCTTCGTCCAGCTCGGTCTCGTTCCCGTTGATATAGAGTTTCATTGCCCTCACCTCCTTTCATATCCAGCTTCTTGAGCGGCAGCCCGGACGGCAGCACGGTAAGACTTTGCGGAAGCGACAGGATCGGACGCGCCGCAGATGCCCGAGAGCACGGCAATGCCCGCCGCGCCGCGTGAAATCACCTGTCCTGCATTGCCCGGTTCAATGCCGCCAATCGCAATGACCGGAACCGGGCAGGCACGCACGGTTTCCGCCAGCCTATCCAGCCCCCGCCCTGGAAGACCCGGCTTGCTGGCCGAGGCGTATACATGCCCGAACAAGCAGTAATCCGCCCCCTCTCCTGCAGCGGCGGCTGCTTCATCCGGGGAATGGACGGAACGGCCGATGCGCAGGCTCTGTGACAGCTTGCGAGCTGCGGGGGTCGGGAGGCTGTGCCCTGCAAGCTGAACGCCTCCTGCGCCGGAGGCCAGCGCGACGTCCAGCCGGTCGTTCACAACGATTTGTTCCAGCGGAATCCCAAGGCTGCGCATCTTCTCTACCGCTTTATACAATTCTTCCGCTGTACGCGTTTTTTCCCGCAAATGAATGTAGTCTACAAAGGGTCTTACTGCCGCAGCGATAAGAATAAAGCTGTCCATTAACGTCCCGCCGCCGGATATCAGATGAATTTCGGGTTCCTTTGACTTTGGCGGACACATAGCCCTATTCGCCTCCTGTGTTCATTTCTCATAAGCAGCACAAAAAACCGCCATCCCGAAGGAAGGCGGCTGGAAACTGCAAATGGATCGAGCCTTGGCAGGCCCGGATGCAGATATTCACTCTCCACTTCCCTACGCTGGTATAAACCAGATCAGGTTCAAAGGGTCCGAACCTTGCGTTCGTCTCAGCCTTGCGGCACCCCTAGTGTTCACGCTATGCAGCTATTGATCTTTCACAGCGTATCATAAATTTCCTTTTCATACCACCTTTTCATGAAAAAGCCCCAATCCGCGTGATTTGGATCGGGGCTTGCGTATTCAGCGGAAAATCCGCTTATTACGTTAAGAGTTATCAGCCGTTAACGATTTCGCCGCCATTCACATGAATGACTTGGCCGGTTACATACGATGAATCGTCGGAAGCCAGGTAGATAAAAGCCGGAGCCAGTTCTTCAGGTTGTCCCGGGCGCTTCATTGGCTGTGTTCCGCCGAACTCGCTGACCTTCTTCTCATCAAAGGTGGAAGGAATGAGCGGCGTCCAGATTGGACCTGGCGCGACCGCGTTGACGCGGATGCCTTTATCCACCAAATTCATGGCCAGTGAGCGTGTAAAGCTGAGAATCGCGCCTTTGGTGGACGAGTAGTCCAGCAGTTGAGGGTTTCCTCTGTAAGCGGTAATCGACGTCGTATTGACGATGGTCGAGCCCTGTTTCAAGTGGGGCATGGCCGCTTTTGTCAAATAGAACATCGAGAAAATATTAGTGCGGAAGGTCCTCTCCAGCTGCTCGGAGCTGATATCTTCGATTCTTTCTTGCGGATGCTGCTCCGCCGCATTATTAATAAGAGTATCCAGCTTGCCCAGACCTGCCACTGTTTTGTTGATAAGATCCTGACAGAATACTTCGACGCCGATATCGCCGGATATGAGAACACATTTGCGTCCTTCCTCTTCAACCTGGCGCTTCGTTTCCTCTGCATCAGTGTGCTCATTGAGATATGAAATGACTACATCGGCCCCCTCCTTGGCAAAAGCCACGGCTACCGCGCGGCCGATGCCGCTGTCTCCACCTGTAATCAAGGCCGCTTTACCGAGAAGCTTGCCCGCCGCTTTGTATGCCGCCGGTTCGTATTTAGGCCGTGGTGTCATCTCCGATTCCAGACCGGGCATACGATCCTGATGCTGCGGCGGCAACGTCTTTTGGGTTTGCTGATTGCTCTCAGACATCTTTCATTCTCCTCTCGAAAAGTTGTAAAATACAGACTTTCCTTAGGATGTCTTAGGGATGTACAATTATTCATTCCTGCTCACAACGACAAAAAAACCGCCTCCAAATGGAGACGGGCGACCTGGGCCGGGCTATGCTTTTTGTTCAAATAATCTCATTAAAAACCATAAAGAAGACCATGACCAGCAAGCACACCGCCAGCAGCGCGCTCAACGTGCGGATTTTGCCCGTTTCACCCGAAACGTCTCTACTCTGCTTCATGCCTGCGGCCGCAAGCCGCAGCGGCTTGCTCATAATGCCGCCCAAAGCAAACATGGCGAGCAGCAGCAGTGTAACTATAATCATCCACGGGACCGAATACTCGCCTTTGGTCATCATGTAGCCGCCGGTAAGCAGTTGAATGACCAAGCCATATTGGGCAAAGCGATTAAACGCGCCGATTGCGCTCAGCGTACCCTCCTTGGCTGCAGAAGAAAGCTTCTCTGTCCGTCCTAGAATGAAAGGCAGCACCAGGTAAAAACCGAGCGTCAGCGTGCCAATCATATGTAAGAACATTAAAACGCTCCAGTCCATATCATATCCCTCCCGATAAATCTGTGACATAAGTTATATCAATAAATATTATAAACACTAATTGCTTAATCTCAAAAGAAAAATCCCCATTTTATCTTAAATAAAATGAGGATTCGTTCATACTTTTGTCAATTACCGGCTCCGCTTACCTCATTCATTCTGAGCGAGCATCAGAGCCGTGCGGGCGCCGGTAATCTTGTAACGATGGATGGCCAATATGTCAACCTTCTACATATGTTGGATCACTTGGTCAGCGAATTCGGAGCATTTCAGCTCTGTCGCTCCTTCCATCAGCCTTGCGAAATCATAAGTTACTGTTTTGTTGTTGATGGCAGTTCCCATGCCTTTGTAGATCAGATCGGCGGCTTCCTGCCAGCCCAAATGCTCCAGCATCATGACGCCGGACAGAATGACCGAACCGGGATTCACAACGTCCTTGTCCGCGTACTTCGGCGCCGTACCGTGGGTTGCTTCAAAAATGGCATGCCCGGTCACGTAGTTGATGTTCGCACCCGGAGCGATGCCGATGCCGCCGATTTGTGCCGCCAGCGCGTCAGACAGATAGTCGCCGTTAAGGTTCAGCGTGGCGATGACGTCGAAATCGGTCGGACGCGTCAGCACCTGCTGCAGCGCGATATCGGCGATAGCGTCCTTGATAATGATTTTGCCATCCTGCTCCGCCTGCTTCTGAGCGGCATTTGCCGCGTCAACGCCTTCGCGCTCCTTGATTACATCGTACTGATTCCAGGTGAACACCTTGTCGCCGAACTCCTGCTCAGCCACCTCGTAGCCCCAGTTCTTGAACGCGCCCTCGGTGAACTTCATGATATTGCCTTTGTGCACAAGCGTAACGCTCCCCCGTCCATGCTTAACCGCGTATTCCACAGCGGCGCGAACGAGACGCTTCGAGCCTTCGGACGATACCGGCTTGATGCCGATGCCCGACGTTTCCGGGAAACGGATCTTGCTCACGCCCATTTCTTTTTGTAGGAACTCGATCACTTTCTTAACCTGCTCTGTACCTTCTTGGTATTCAATGCCGGCATAGATATCTTCCGTGTTCTCCCGGAAAATGACCATATCGACCAGCTCCGGATGCTTCACCGGGGAAGGCACGCCGTCAAAATACCGCACCGGACGCAAACATACGTAAAGATCCAGCTCCTGGCGCAGCGCCACATTCAGGGAACGGATGCCTCCGCCGATCGGCGTCGTCAGCGGCCCTTTGATCGCAACGATATACTCGCGGATCGCTTCGAGCGTATCGTTCGGAAGCCATTCTCCGTATGTATTATACGCCTTTTCTCCGGCAAACACTTCATACCAGGCAATCTTCTTGGTTCCGCCGTAAGCCTTATCTACCGCCGCATCCAGCACCCGCTTGGAGGCTTTCCATATGTCGCGGCCCGTTCCGTCGCCTTCAATGAAAGGGATAATCGGATGATTGGGAACCTGCAGCTTGCCATTATCAATTGTGATTTGTTCGCCTTCTGTCGGCAGTTCATACTTTTCGAGTTTCAGCATTAGTGTATAATTCCTCCTTAAAAGTTGGTGTGCGGCATACGCTTCTCTTAGCTTTAAGGGTGGACCAAGGCTTTAAGAAGAGTATGCCATTTTAGCGGCTGATCATTTGCAGCCTGCATCCTTCCGCTCAGGACAGGCATGCAGGAAAAGGCTGCTTATCTTTCGTTGACCGGAACGTATTTCTGCTCCACAAGACCCGTGTATTCCGCACGCGGACGGATAATGCGGTTATCTTCGTACTGTTCGAGAATGTGAGCGGTCCATCCCGATACCCGGCTGATGGCGAAGATCGGCGTAAACAGCTCGCGGTCTATGCCTAATTGAGTATACACGGACGCGGAATAAAAATCGACATTGGGCTTGAGGCCTTTCTGCCCGGTTACCATCTCTTCGATCTTTACGGACATGTCGTACAGCCTCGTATCGCCCTTGATTACGCCCAATTCGCGCGACATTTTCATCAGGTGCTTCGCGCGCGGATCGCCGTTCTTGTAGACGCGATGCCCGAAGCCCATAATTTTCTCCCTGCGCTCCAGCTTGACGCGAATATAAGGCTCTACATTCTCAAAGCTGCCGATTTCCTCCAGCATTTTCATTACAGCTTCGTTCGCTCCGCCGTGCAGCGGACCTTTAAGCGCGCCGATTGCCGAGGTGACTCCGGAATAAATGTCAGACAGCGTCGCAACCGTTACCCTTGCGGTAAAGGTCGAGGCGTTCAGCTCATGGTCGGCATGCAGCACAAGCCCTGTGTCGAGAGCCTTGACCGATACCATATCGGGCTGCTCGCCCCGGAGCATATACAAAAAGTTCTCGGCAATGGAAGCGCCAGGCTTGGGAGCGATAGGCTCCAGCCCTTTGCGGATGCGCGCCAGCGCCGCCACAATCGTCGGAATCTGCGCCTGCAGCTTCACTGCCTTGATTTCATTGGCGCTGCGGCTCATATCATCGGCAGCCTCATCGTACAGCGCCAGACTCGATATGGCGGAGCGCAAAGCGGCCATCGTATTGGCATCCTTCGGATACAGCTTCATCTGCGCGATAACCTGCTCCGGAATCGCCGCAAAATCGCTTAGGTCGCGCTTCAGCTTCTCCAGCTCAGCGGTGGTCGGCAAGCTGCCGAACCAAAGCAAGAAGGCCGTCTCTTCGAAGCTGGCATTTTCGGCAAGATCATCGATATTATATCCACGGTAAGTGAGCACGCCGTCAACAATTGAACTAATGGAGGAAGCAGCCGCAATAATGCCTTCCAGTCCCTTTATCACTGTCATGTTATATCTCTCCTTTTGCCAACTGGGGTAATTAGAGGTGTAAATCCGTGAAAACATTTACAATTCAAAGTAGTTAAAAAATGATTGCGTATAAATTAAGTCTGCTGCCCAGAAGGTTGATGAATAAATGATTCAATCTAAAAAATAGAGCCTTTAATTATCATACCGGAAATTGTAGATTACGTGAACTATGTGGAAGCTTTACGGCGCATCAAATGATTTTATCGGAGAGATAGAAAATTGCTTCCTTGCGAATGTTTCATGTAAGCGCCTTCAGTTTACACGGGCTGAAAAAAGGGATGATTTCCCTCTAACCGGAATATACATTAGGACGAGGACGAGCATTAAATGAGCCGTTCATTACCGCATATGGAAAGGAGAATCCGCATGGACAGCCTGACGCTGAAAAGACTGCTAAGGGGCCTATGGGTCGTGTTAGCCGCCTTTCTTGCTCTCTTCTGCCTTTATGTTCTGCTTCCGCTGCTTTATCCGCTGTGCCTCGCCTGGCTGCTCGCTTACAGCATACGCCCAGTGGTAGAAAGCCTAAAGCGGCTGCGACTGCCGTCATGGCTTGCGGTGATCCTCTCGCTTGCGCTTTATATCGGCTCCGCCGGGCTTGTGCTTACCGCGCTTGTTACCCGGCTGGTCAAAGAACTGGCCGTTCTTGCCCAAACCTTCAATCTGCACGCGCCGCAGTGGCATGAACTGCTTCAATCCTGGAGCCGCAGCGACCGCCTTCAAAATATCATTAACCAAATTAATCAGTTCTACAACAGCAATCCGGATTATCACGCCACTATCGACAGCCATATCAGCAAAACGACGGAATCGATCGGGGTTGCGGCGACCAATCTCGTTACCGGCATCTTCAATCTGATTCTGAAAATAATCGCTTCCCTCCCATCGCTCGGAACGGTGCTCATTGTCGTCGTTCTTGCCGCCTTCTTTCTCGCCACAGGATGGGAGCGGCGGAGCCGAATGCTGTCAGATTGGCTGCCGGACGGATTTCGCAGCGCAGCGGCGAAAATCTTCAGCGATCTGCGGAGAGCGTTCTTCGGTTATCTGCTTGCGCAGCTTGTCTTAATCTCGATTACTGGCGCCATTGTTATTACCGGGCTGATTCTTCTGGGCGTCAAATCGGCCTTCGTTCTTGGACTGATCATCGGCCTTGTCGATCTGATGCCCTATCTTGGCGTCGGAATCGTAATGATTCCGTGGGCTCTCTATTCCTATATGACAGGTGATATGCCGCTTGGCATCGGTCTTTCCGTGTTGTATGGCATCACTTTGATTACCCGCCAGGTGCTGGAGCCGAAGCTCGTGGCCAGCAGCACAGGTCTCGACCCGCTTGCTATGCTGATCGGCATGTTCGCCGGCCTGAAGCTGCTCGGCGCAGCCGGCCTGATTCTCGGACCGGTTGCGCTCGTAATCCTTGGCGCCTTCTGGCGGGCGGGCGTCTTCCGCAGTCTCCATTCCTATATCCTTAACGGCAGACTGCACTAAGGTGACGGCTTCGCAAAAGCTGCCGCCACAGCCGGCATAACGCCTCCGGATCTGCAGATGCCGCCTACTCGCCGCATGAAACGATAAAAAGAGCGAAGGCCGCATCATTATCAGGCGGTCTTCGCTCTTTTGGCAACAGGTTTAAGCCCGGGTTATCTCTTATAATAGGTAAACGTGCCATTCTTCATTTTTTTCTCAATCCACTTCAGCAGAAATCCGCGGTACAGGGGCCGGGTCAGGGGAAAAACCAAGGTAAAGCCGATAATGTCCGTGATAAATCCCGGTATAATCAGCAGCAATCCCCCGAAAAAGATGCATAACCCGTCCAGCATCGTCCGGCCCGGAATCCTGCCCTCCTGCATTTGCTGCCTGCTGTCCTGCAGCACCTTGCTGCCCTCAAAACGCATCATCAGAAGACCGATAAGAGAAGTCGAGATCAGCAGCAGCAGCGTCTTGGACGCTCCAAACCAGGACGATACCAGGATAAAGCCGAAGAGTTCTGTGGCGGGAATAATGAATAACGCCGCCCACAGCCAATTTCTTTTAATCATATCGTCCTCTTTTCTGTACGCAGCGCCGTCACGATTGCGCCATAAACTTCAGGCAATGCTCTGTCCAGCCGTACGGGCCTCAGCTCCCGGTTTACCCAGGCATGGCCGGTGGAGCCGGTAACGAGCAGTTCTCCGGCTGCCGAGGCTTGGAAGCCAGAAGCAAATGAAAGCCCATTATTGTTATGCGGAACAGCGGCATCCGATCCATACAAGCCTGCGCCGGTCAGTTCCGGGCCGGATGCCCGCCGTACCTCATATTCGAAAGTTAGCCGAAGAGGCGTAAACGACGACATGCGGGCATAGACGGCGATTGTATCGTCATATTTTGCGGACCGCTTGAATTGCAGTTCTGCCGAGGTGACCGGAAGCAGCAACCCCCGGTTCTCCAGTTCAAGATAAGAAAAGCCGAGTCCGCGCAGCATTTCGGTCCGTCCGATTTCAAACCAGTTCAAATAATTGGAATGGTATACTACGCCCATCTGATCGCTCTCTTGGTAACGAACCCTCAAGAAGGCGGCATGCCAGAGGCCCGGCAAAAAATCTTGGGTTTCCACGCATGATCTCCTCCTTTCCCTTGATCTAAAATAGCTTATTCAGTCTTATATTTCAAGTTGCGCGCTAAGTCCTTCAGCCGCCGCTGGCTGCTTTCTGCGGGAGCACCGAAGCCAAGCATCATCCGGATACTCCCATAGATGGAAATGGTATTGAATCATTACCAAGCAAAAAGCAATGGCAAAAGATGCCATTGCTTTTATTTCGAATCTTATAGCTTGCAATATTGCTAAATTTCAATATGCGTTATCGGCAAATTAGTCGGCAATTTGCTCAACTTTTACCAGGTTCGTGGAACCGGAATGTCCGAGCGGAATACCTGCCGTAATCACGACAAGGTCGCCGGCTTGGACAAGACCGGAATCTTTGCCGCCTTGAACAGCCGTTTCCAGAAGCTCATCGGTGGACGATGCCGGCGATCCTTTAACCGGAGTTACGCCCCATACGAGAGCAAGCTGACGCATTGTTCTATCTTGAGTCGTTACCGCGATGATCGGAGATACCGGACGGTACTTCGAAACCACGCGGGCGGTATGTCCGCTGACCGTGGAGGAAATGATCGCTTTGGCATTCAGATCCAGCGCCGAGATGGCTACGGATTGGCTGATCGCTTCCGTTACTGTCGTCTTCTGGGCAATTTGCTGCTTCAGGAAGATATCACGGTGGTTCAGTGCGGATTCCGCTTTTTCGGCGATACGGGACATTGTCAGTACCGATTCTACCGGATATTTACCTGCAGCCGTTTCACCGGACAGCATGATAGCGTCGGTTCCGTCGAAGATAGCGTTAGCCACGTCACTCGCTTCTGCGCGGGTTGGACGCGGGTTGCGCTGCATGGAATCGAGCATTTGCGTAGCGGTGATTACCGGTTTGCCTGCAATGTTACATTTTTGAATCATCAGTTTCTGTGCTAGCGGTACTTCTTCCGCCGGAATTTCCACGCCAAGGTCGCCGCGGGCAACCATCAGGCCGTCGGAAGCCGCCAGAATTTCATCAAGGTTATCGACACCTTGCTGATTTTCAATTTTGGAGATGATTTGAATGTGGCTCGCGTTATGCTTCTCGAGAAGATCGCGAATTTCCTTAACATCGCTAGCTTTGCGAACGAAGGAAGCGGCGATAAAATCGATGTCCTGTTCGATCCCGAAAATGATATCGTTGGTGTCTTTTTCCGTAATACCAGGCAGGGAAATAGCAACTCCAGGCACGTTAACGCCCTTCTTGCTCTTGATTGTGCCGCCATTGACAATACGGGTCTTGATTTCTGTACCTTGAACGTCGACAACAGTGAGCCCGATGAGGCCGTCGTCAATAAGAATTGTGGAGCCTACTTGAACATCTTTAGGAAGATCGGAATAAGTTATGGAAATACGATTTTTATCGCCAAGAATCTCTTCCGTAGTCAGGGTCAGATACTCGTCCTGCACCAGTTCAATTGGTTCCACTTCGAGCTTGCCTGTACGAATCTCAGGTCCTTTCGTATCGAGCAGGATGGCAACCGTCTTGTTCAGTTCCTTACATGCTTGACGGATGTTCGTAATCCGTGCTCCATGCTCTTCAAAATCACCGTGGGAGAAGTTCAGACGTGCCACATTCATTCCGGCCAGGATCAATTTCTTGATGTTCTCCAACGATTCACTTGCAGGACCAATCGTACATACAATTTTACTTTTCCGCATTAGTTTTCCTCCGTTTTTTCGTTTCTCTGTCTACACTTTTTCCAACTACAAAATCTACTACAAAGTTGTCCAAATGAATAGGAACTATGTCATAATGCAGTATTGACTGCGCCCTTATGAATATTACTTCAACCGGACATTAAAATCAATGTTTCTGCGGCTTTTTCGTACAAATTAGCGGCGGTGCAGCCAAACAAGAAGAAAACGGCTGCGCCGTCCTCGCAGGAGGAGGGCACCCGTTTCTCGTAGAAATATAAGGCCATCTATAAGCGTAAAAAACTTATAGATGGCCTTGGGCAAAGAAAATGCGGTTACTCCGGACTGAGCGCCGGTTCCTCGGTAAAGACCTCTTCCGCCGCCTGCGATTCCGCGAACTCCCCGATCTTACGGAATTTCCGGTAACGGTCTTCCCTAAGCTCGTCCGCATCCAGACTGGCTAAATCATGCAAATGCCGGACGAGGGCATCCTTGATGGACGCCGCAGTAGTCCCGTAATCGCGGTGTGCGCCGCCCTTGGGCTCGGGGATCATCTCCTCGATGACTTCCATCGCTAGCAAATCGTCGGCGGTAATCTTCATCGCCTCCGCCGCCTGATCGGCCTTCGCGGCGTCCTTCCACAATATCGACGCGGCGCCATTCGGTGAAATGACGGAGTAAATGGCATGCTCCAGCATCAGCACGCGGTTGCCCACGGCCATCGCCAGCGCACCGCCGCTGCCGCCTTCACCGATAACGACGCAGACGACAGGCACGCCGAGCCCGGACATTTCGCGCAGATTGCGGGCAATCGCCTCCGATTGGCCCCGCTCCTCCGCAGTGTTGCCGGGATAAGCGCCCTTCGTATCGATGAACGTAATGATCGGCCGCCGGAACTTGTCCGCCTGCTGCATCAGCCGAAGCGCCTTTCGGAAGCCTTCGGGATGCGCACTGCCGAAAAATCTGGCGATATTGTCCTTCGTATCCTTGCCGCGCTGCTGTCCAATCACGGTAACCGGTATTCCCTCCAGCTTCGCGATGCCGCCGACAACCGCAAGGTCGTCGCCGAACAGCCGGTCCCCGTGCAGTTCGATAAAATCGGTAAAGATAAGCCCGATCAAATCCAGCGAGGTCGGACGGCCGTGGTGCCGGGCCAGGTGCATTTTCTGCGAGGGGGAGATATTCGAATAGATCTCCTCTTCCAGCAGCTTGTAGCGTTCTTCCAGCCGGGCGATTTCGTCGGTGAAATCAATCCCTTTTTCTTCCCCAAACTGTTTTAACTCCGTAATTTTCTTGCGCATATCAACGAGAGGTTTTTCAAAAGGCAAGTCCCCCGCCATTCTAGAATCCCCCCTTCACGTCATGAAGCTCCAGAATTTTGCCGAGCTTAGAACGCATTTCCTTCCGGTGCACCACCAGATCGAGCTGGCCGTGCTGTAAATTGAACTCCGCCGTCTGGAAATCATCCGGCAGCTTCTGGCGGATCGTCTGTTCGATGACGATTCGTCCGGCAAACCCGAATACGGCTCCCGGCTCCGCGATGTTAATATCCCCCAGCGTCGCAAAGCTTGCGGACACGCCGCCCGTCGTCGGGTCCGTAATTACGGATATGTATAATCCTCCGGACTCGCCGAAACGCGCCAGCGCCGCGCTGGTCTTCGCCATTTGCATCAGGCTTAGGATGCTCTCCTGCATCCGGGCTCCGCCGGAAGTCGAGAATATAACCATGGGCAGCTTTCTTTCAGTCGCTTCCTCGATGGCACGGGTAATTTTCTCCCCGACCACCGAGCCCATGCTGCCTGTAAAAAATTCAAAATTCATAACCGCCACAATAACCATATGCCCTTCAATGCTTCCCTGTCCCGTAATGACGGCGTCAAGTTGGCCCGATTTCAGCTTCTGCTGCTCGAGCTTCGTGCTGTATCCCGGGAATTGAAGCGGGTCCACAGATACCATCCCTGCGTCGAACTCGATAAAACTCCCCGGATCAAGCGTTATGGCAATTCTTTCGGGAGCGTTCAGCCGCATATGATGGCCGCAGGCCGTACATACCTTGAGATTCTTCTCCAGCTCTTTGCTGTACTGGATCGATCCGCATTTGGGACACTTGCTCATCAGCCCTTCGGGAATTTCCCGCTTAGGGCGTTCCCCTTCCGCCGGTATGTTCGCTTGCTCCAGACGCTGCGAAGGAACCGTCGCATATTTCCGTTTTTTCTGAAACAAATCTTTGAACAAGAGTCGCACCTCTTCAGCCGTTTATTTGCGTAAGGCAGCATCTACATTGTAATCACTGCTCTCATGATGTCAATCTAGGGATGCAGAATCAGGTTAAGCACTTCCTGCACTTCATCAAGCTCACCGGAAGGAACCAGAATCTCAAACTGCTGCTTGGACATATTGACAGGACGGCATTTTACCAGAAATCCTTCATCTGTCAACTTGCTCTTAATCATATCCGCCACTTTGGCGGTAGGCGCAATATAAATTACCGTCCACATGTCCTGACGAGGCCTCCCCATCTCGATTCCAAAGCCGTATCCCGTATATTGGAATCATGATAACACAGTTTTCTTTTTTCCTGCAACAGAAGAGGGAAGAGAGGAACGCGGGAAAGACCGCGTCCGATTTATGCTTTACGGCTCAATTTCCTCCGGATTTACGCGGGCGGGATACACCCTGGCCCCTTCGTGGCGATGCGCGATTCTTGCGGAAGCAGCGGCGGCTATGCCGGCGACCAGATCGTCGAGAAAGACATGAATTCCGTCCTTCCGGCCGTTCAGGGCCCCGATGACGCCCAGCTTGATCTTGTCCAAATAACCGAAACCGGTCAGACCGATCATGCCGTATACGCCGGTGATGCCCAGGGCCAATGTCTCATCCGCCCCGTAAAGCGACTCATCGGCTTCCATGATCGCCTGAAACGGCTGCGGCAGCTGCTTCTTCTCCGCCAGCTCATCCAGCGTAATGCCCGTCATCAGCGTGTACTGCACCTCTCTTTTGCCCAGGACGGCCTTGACGCTCGCTACGCACTCCTCCCCGCTTAAACCCGGATAATAGGACGATTGCAGCGTGTATACGATCTCGGCAATCGAATCAATGGAAACGCCTCTGCGCTCCAACAAATCCACCGCCAGCTCATAGGACATCATCATTCCCCTTTCCGCAAGTGAAGCCTGTGGTTCCCTAATGTATGCGAAAAAAGGCCGAAATGTTCTTATTTTATTCTTATTGTGCCTGGTCCTAAGACCAGTTCGACAAGAGCAAACAGCTCCGGCGACGGTTTGATCCGGAAGCTGTCGCTAAGCGCGATCAGCTTCTGCTCCCGCTCGTAGAACAGGAGCGTGGGAACCGCTCCGGGATGACGCTGCAGCAGCTCTTTCAGCTGCGGCAGCAGGCCGCCGTCCTCCGAGGCGGCCGTGATTTTGATGTAGGCGCGCTGGCCGGCGGGTCTGTCCGCCGGCTGCGCCGCCGCCGGGCGCGCAGCCCGCGCGGGAGCCTGCGGGCCGCCCTGCGGCCCGGCGGGGCGGCTGCGGCCTGCGGCCGGGCCATTGGCCGCGGCAGGCGCAGCAGCCGCCGCGCCCGGCGCGCCGGGGCCACCCGGCGCGGCCCGGCCGTGCCCTTGCGGCCGCGCAGCCATGGCCGCGCGCCGCTGCAGCAGGCCGCGCAGCGTCTCCGGCGACAGCTGCGCTACCTCGTCGGCCAGCAGCTTGAAGCCTTCGTCCTGCTGCTGCACCTTGGCGCGCAGAGCAAGCAGCGCGCCCTTGGCGACAAGCGCTCGGCTGCGCTTCCACACCTCGGGGAAGAGCACGACCTCACAGCGCTCGATCTGGTCTTCCCATTCGACAAAGGCCATCGCCTTGCCGGCCTTTGTCATAATTTCCTTGACAGATACGACCATTCCCGCCGTAACCGTCACGCTCTCATCGGGAGCTTCGCCGAGATCCATCAACCGCGAAATCCCCGGTTCCTCCAGCAGCTCCGCGAAGTCGTCGAGCGGGTGGCCCGATAGATACAGGCCGAGCAGTTCGCGCTCCAGCTCAAGCTGCTGTCCCGCCGTAAACTGCGGAATATCGGGATACCGGATATCCCAGTTCGGCATTTCGACGAGGTCGTCGAACAGCTGGATTTGCAGCTCCTCGCGCTCCTTGCGCCATTTGGCGGCAGCATCCACCGTCTCGTCCAGCATCGCCAGCAGCTGCGCCCGGTGCCCGGGCAGGCTGTCAAAAGCCCCCGCCTGGATCAGCGATTCCACGACGCGCTTGTTGCAGACCCTCAGATCAACGCGGCGGCAGAAATCGAGCAGGCTGTCAAAGGGCCGCTCCTTCCGGGCTTCCAGTATGCTCTCCACGGCCAGCGTACCGACATTCTTAATCGCTGCCAGCCCGAAGCGGATATGTCCGCCCGAGCCGCTGCCGCCGTCCACCGGCGTGAACAGCACGCCGCTCAAGTTCACATCCGGCGGCAGTACGCCAATCCCCATGCGCCAGCATTCCAGCACATACTCCGCCACCTTGCGGTGAACGCCCGTCACCGCCGTCAGCATCGAGGCCATGAACTGCACCGGATAATGGGCCTTGAGGTACGCCGTCTGGAAGGCCAGCACGCCGTAAGCTGCGGCATGGGCGCGGGGGAAGCCGTAATCGGCAAAGCGCACGATCATGTCGTAGACCGCGTTCGCGTCGGCCTCCCCGTAGCCATGCTTCAGGCTTCCCTTCACAAAATGGCCGCGCTCGCGGTCCAGCGTCTCGCGCTTCTTCTTGGATACGGCTCTGCGCAGCAAATCCGCTTCGCCAAGCGAAAATCCGGCCATCGCCGATGCGATCTGCATGATCTGCTCCTGATAGACGATAATGCCGTAAGTATCGGACAGGATCGGGATTAGATCGGGGTGGGGATATTCCACTTCGGCAAGCCCGTGCTTGCCCTGAATATATTTCGGAATAAATTCCATCGGACCCGGCCGGTACAGCGCCAGCACCGAAATGATATCTTCGAACACGGTCGGCTTCAGATCCTTGAGTACCCGGCGAATGCCCGCCGACTCCAGTTGGAACACGCCCGTCGTCTCACCGTGGCCCAGCATCGCATACGTCGCTTCGTCGTCATCGGGGATCTCCCGGAAATCCGGCGTGCTGCCGGTCATCTGTCCGATCCAGTTCATGCACCGCTCGATAATCGATAGCGTTCTGAGGCCCAGAAAATCCATCTTCAGCAGCCCTATGCTCTCCAAGTGCTCCATCGAATATTGGGTCAAGGCCGTTCCCTCATTGCCCTCCTGCAGCGGGACGGCATCGGTAAGCGGCCCCCGGGAAATGACGACCCCGGCGGCATGCGTCGAGGCATGTCTTGGCATGCCCTCCACCTTCATCGCCATGTCCAGCAGATCCCGGGTCTTCGGATTGCCTTGGTACAGCGCCTTGAGATCCGGACTGCTCTCAAGCGCCCGCGCGATGCTGATGCCGAGTGTCCCAGGGATCAGCTTCGCCGCTTTGTCCACCTCTCCGTAGGGCAGGTTCAGCGCCCGTCCCACATCGCGCACCGCAGCCCGCGCCGCCAAGGTTCCGAACGTAATAATCTGGGCGACATGCTCTTCGCCGTATTTCTCCGCTACATAGGATATGACCTCGTCGCGCCGCTCGTCGCTGAAATCAATGTCGATATCGGGCATCGTGATCCGCTCGGGATTCAGAAAGCGCTCGAACAGCAGGTTGTACTTCAGTGGATCAACATCGGTAATGCGCAGGCAGTAAGCAGTGAGGCTGCCTGCGGACGAGCCCCTTCCGGGTCCTGTCGCAATGCCCTGCTTGTGGCAGAAGGCGATAAAATCCCAGACGATCAGAAAATAATCGGAGAAACCCATCGTCTCAATAACGCCAAGCTCATAGGCCAGCCGCTCCTCCGCGCGTCCGCGCTCCTGATCCGAGCTCCACCGGGGAGTGTCCCCGTAGCGCTCCTGAAGGCCCGCTTCGCACAGCCGGCGCAAATAGGCGGCGGCGTCCAGTCCTCCTGGCAGCGGAGAATAGGCTGGAAGAATATGCCTGCCAAATTCCAGCTCCAGATTGCATTTGTCAGCGATGACAGCGGTATTGGCTATCGCCTCCGGCACATGCGGAAACAGCGCGGCCATTTCCTCGCCGCTTTTTAAATAGAGCTGGTCCGTTCCGATTTGCAGCCGTTCCTCATCGTCCACCGTCTTGCCCGTACCGATGCAGATCAGCACATCCTGCACCTCGGAATCCTCCCGGGACAGGTAATGCACGTCATTGGTGGCGACCAGGGGGATGCCCGTCTCTTCGGCCAGAGCGATCAGCTTAGGATTCACTCTTTTTTGTTCGGGCATTCCGTGATCCTGAAGCTCCAGATAGAAATATTCGCCGAAGATCTCCTTGTACCGCAGCGCCGCCTTCTTCGCCTCGCCGTCCCGTCCGTGAAGCAGATGCTGGGGCACCTCTCCGCCAAGGCAGGAGCTTAGACAAATAAGGCCCTCCGCGTGCGCGGCAAGGGCTTCCATGTCAATTCTTGGCTTGTAGTGATAGCCTTCCAGTTGGCCGATGGAGACGAGTCTCATCAGATTGCGGTATCCTTCTTCGTTCCTCGCGAGCAGGATAAGATGGTAAATCGGCGGATCCTTGCGGCTGCCGCGCTCGCGGCGCGAGCCCGCCGTCAGGTAGGCCTCGCAGCCGATGATCGGCTTGATGCCGTTCTCCTTGCACGCTTTATAAAAAGGGATCGCCCCGTACATCACTCCGTGATCGGTCAGCGCCAGCGACTTCATGCCGTGTTCGCCGGCCCGGCGCACCAGATCGGCAATGCGCGCCGCCCCGTCCAATAAACTGTATTCGCTGTGCACATGCAGATGCACGAAAGGACTCATGATCCCACTTCCTTTCCCGCTTCCGGACAAATTGTCCGGTAATACAACTATTTTATCATATTGAAGGGAGAAAGGCCCATAGAATGAAGGGAGAGCACAGGGACAGGCGAACAGCGCATGATATGGGCCGCGTCCCGGCAAAGGAGGACTAATATGAACGTATTTTTAAGCAAGGCCGTCCTCGATTTCTTTATCGCCTTCGGCATCGTGCTGGGCGGCGCCATGCTGGGGGGCATCGGGGCGGTCGTATCGCTCCAGCCGCCGACGATGACCATGCTGGATGTGGCCGACCGGATCAAAATCTGGGCGCTGGCCGCCGCCGTGGGCGGCACCATCGATCCGATGCGGGTCATCGAGAGCAATATGCTGGGCGGCAATCTGTCTCCGGCCATTAAGCAGATTTTATATCTGGTCTTTGCTTTCCTCGGAGCGCATATGGGCAGCGAGCTTGTCAAATGGGTATGCGGCGAGGGGTAATGCTATGAGAGTTCCGCCCTTTCAGCAGTTTCGCCGGTTCTCCAAGGTGTCGGCCATTTTTGTGCTGGGGATGATCGTCGGCAGCGTGGTGTACAATACGATTTTTCATATGGGATTCAACGCGCTCTGGCTGGATAATCAGGATCTGCGCGTACAGCTGGAGCAGTATAAGAATGATATTCTGACCCTGAAAAAATACAAAAACAGCTCGACGGTCATCAAGGAAATCAAAATCCGGTCCGAAAGCGGCGGATCAAGGGAAACCGCAAACGGGCTGGAACCGGCAACCGTAAAGGAGATAATCCTCAAAATGAGCGGCGACCTCGCGCCGATGAGGGGCCGCAGCGTCTTCGAGATCGACGAGGACAGCAAAATGGCCCGTCTTCTGCTCAGCGGCAAGGTGTACCTCGTACGCGACAAGGAGTATGCGGTCCGCATCAGGACGATGCTTGTCATGGAAGGCGTCCTGCAGATTTGGATCGAGATCGTGCCGGGCAAGCAGCTCTGATCTTCGAAAACCGAATGGGCAGGCCCCTAAAACCGTGCTACAATAAACTTAAGAAACCGCTTCACCGCCGTCTTTCAGGCAGCTGCATACCGGCGGCAGACGAAGAGTGCAAGGAGGCGTCCATGATTCTGTTTATCAAATATCTGCTGTTTCTCCTGCTGACCCTCTCCGTTCTTGGCGCCGCTTATTTCAGCGCCGCTTCCCGCCGCGCCGCAAGCTCCGAAGAACGGGGACTGAAGCGGGCGGTCATGAATATTTTGCTTGGTTCGATGCTCGTACTGCTTGCGCTCATGTCGATGTTTCTGTTTCGGGGTTCCACCGTCAGCGTCATTGTCGAAGCGGTGTTTCTTGTGCTCGGCGCCTTCAACGTCTTTTCCGGACTGCGCAGCTACGGCTATTACAGCGGTCTGGGCAAGTCCCGGCCGCAGCGGTGAGGCGGTCATGCTGAAGCGGCGTACCCGGCTTTGAAGACGCTCAAACAGCCTTCCTCCCTTTCGGGACGGGAAGGCTGTTTATTTCCCCCTACTCCTCCGTTACCGGCGAATCAGCTTTCGGATAAAGGGAACCTGCAGAATCTGCTTTTTAATCAGCCGCACGCGGAACTCCTGCTTTATTTTGCCGTAGATATCCGGGCAGTTGCTGCGTATCCATTGGTACATGTACATAAAGTCATCTTTCGTTTTAGCCGAGTTCCATAGGTAATACACGATCGTATCGTAAGCGGTATTGTTGAACCAGCGGTTCATCTCGTTCTTCTGATAGCTGTACCGCTCGATCGCCAGGTTGCGGATGCTGCGCTTCTCTTCCAGATTCCGCACCAGAAAATCCCGGGATAGATTGAACGTAATGTTATTGCCGTGAATCCGGTACACGCCCACTACCGCATCAATGAATCCCGCGTCGCCGACCAGCAGGGAGCGAAGATAGATGGACGCGTCGTTCACCATATTCATTTGCAGAATATCCATATTAATCAGAGCTTCGCGTCTAAAGAGGGTGGTGAGCGTAGAAGCCGGCTTCCCATAGCCCGGACGTTCGAAATTCAGAAAATAAGTTCGCCGGTCGGTCACCTCGGACAGCCCGATTTCCTGAAGCTTCAGCCGCTGCGAGGCGGAATATTCCAGAAAGACGTTGGCGGCGACGAAGGAAAGACCGGGACGGCTTTCGTGAAAGGCCGCAGCCCTGCTGAAATATCCGCTGTCGATCAAGTAATCGTCGTCGTCCAGGAAGAGAACGTATTCTCCGTCCCCGTGCGCGGTGAATGCCGCAAGCCGGTTCGCTCCCGGGCCCCGGTTAGTCTCATTCCGCATGTAAATAACACGCGGCTCGTCTCCGAAGTGCTCCTTCATCAGAACCTCAGTGCCGTCCGTCGAGGCGTCGTCAATCACGACGATCTCTTTGTTCGGATAATCCTGGGCCAGTATGCTTTCCACCGCCTGGCGCAGAAAATCCTTGCGGTTATACGTTGTAATGATGACGCTGATTTTGGGAACCACGCCGGACTGGGCTTCGCTCTTCGAGCGGTCCCTTAATGCCGCGAGCTTGGTCTCCAGCAGGACGGCTTCTTTCGAATCGCCGAGTCCGAACTGGCTGTCCAGGTAGAATCGCAGAACCTCCAAGGCATCCTTACCCGCAGCCTGGCGGGCGATAACCTGCGACAGCGACGTCAAGGCTTCCCTCGCTTCCGGCTGCTCCTGCTGAATATAGGCCGCGCATTTCTCAAGCAAGTCCTCTTCCGCAACCGGACCTCCCTCAAGCTTCAGACTCACCCGGTCCATTAACCTGCGGCTGGCCTGCCTCATGTATTCTTCTTGTTCCATTTCCATCCCTCCAGTCGCACTTGAAATGCCGCTATATTCTCTTTTCCGAGTGTCAGCCGCTAACCTTGACTTTCCCGGGAACGAACTTGGCCCTCATTTTTACACCGAGACCTCTAAACAGGCTGAGACTATGCATAAATACCTCGCGTTCCAGAATGGACGCCACGGCGATATAGACCGGTAAAATGATGATTCCAAGCACGAAGGCCCCCAAAATAACCGAAAGATAGGAGTCGAATGAATAGCCTACAAGATTGTTCAGATAAATGATTCCTATAAATACGGCGATATTCGTAAGCCATCTGCGGAACGTAATCCAGGGGCTTCGCTCCAGCAGCCTCCGGTTGGCATACAAAATAATATCCGTGGAGCGGTACAGCAGCGCGGCCACCGTACCCAGCAGCACGCCGTAAATGCCCAGGAACTGCACCAGAATCAGCGAAGCGGCCAGATTGATCCCGGATTCGAGCAGCGTACGGGTCAGCGTATTTTTGAAATGTCCGGCGATATTGATGACATTGTTCGCGGATGAACGCGCGTTGATCAGCAGCTTTTGTACCACGAACAGGACCGGGATCCAGTAGAGCACATAATCGACGTCGTTGACGCCGGATGTGTATAGAGTGATAAACGGCAGAATCAGAATATAAGCGACGGTCATCAGCGAAAAGACAAAGGCCATGAAATACAGCTCGTACGCGTCGTACAGCTTGATGAATTTCGCCCGGCCCTCATGATAGCTGTGTCCCAGAGCGAACCGGACGCTCGTATTGACCGTATTGACGATATTGTCGATGATGGTAAAGATCATGTTGTACATCACGTATACGCTGACGATTTTCAGATTGGTGAAAAAGGTCAGCACCAGCACATCGGTGTTCCGGAATATCATATAGGACAGCTCATGGACGAGCACGAAATTTTTCTGGTTAATGGCCGCAAGATCGGGCTCCTTATTAAAATCCAGCCATTTATAATGCCGGTTCTTGTAGATATGGAAGGCAACCATCTGAAGCAGCGTCACGGCAAAATAGGAGGCCTGCACGAGCACGATATCCACGCTTTGCAGCAGCAGCACAATTCGCACCAGGTTGTTGATGATATTCCCGATCGTGACGACGGAGGTATCCACATAGCTTTTGCCTTCAGCCTGCAGGTACACCCTGAATTTTCCCTGATAGTAATAATTGATGGCGCCGCCGAGGCCGTTGAACAGGACAATGCCCATGACCTGCCACATGCCTAGCTCCGACTTCACTGCGAACGGATAAATCGCCGCAATGGCGATGACGGAGAGCAGATAGTAAAAGCCCGTTTTTTTGTAATACATCGCGGTGGCGGACAGGATGGAATTGACGCTTTCCCGGTTGTTCTGCGCGATCGGCTTGTACAGCGCCTGAAGCGAAGCCGCGCCTACTCCCGCTTCCAGCAGTGCCAGGTAGGCAATGATCTGGACGACGGATGACACAAGACCGTTAGCCTCCGACCCGTAATTGATCATAATCAGCCGGGGAATGAAGATGCTCAGCACGATGGTGATCAGCTGGCTGCCCAAGCCGAAGACGAGGTTAAGAATGCTCCGTTTAGCTTTCATGGCCCCTCCTTGCGAAAACGGCTGGGGTAATAGCCGCCGCTTCTTCCGCATTTTTGCTTTTCCCCAAATAGTGATCCAACTTTTCAAAATGCTTCTCTGCCTGTCTGGCGAGAACGGAAACATTCAGCCGGTTCGTGTCAAAGCTGCGGACGACCGATTCAGGCTCCAGCGATTCCATTGTTTTGAGATCGGCATAGGCTCCCGTAAAATGGGCGTCGTTCATGACATTGATGGTCTTATCGCTGTAGGCGACTGGAAACACCGGTTTGCCGAATACCCAGCCGAGAATCATGGCATGGAAACGTGTCGCGATAATCATACTGGAGGAGGCTAATATGCCAATGGCTTCTTCCAGATTCGTCTTGTAAAAATACAGGGAAGCGTGATCCGCATAAGGCTGCGGAATTAAGGAAAGGATGGCGCTCGCCGCGTCCTCGTCCCCTTCATGTTTGCAAAAAGACATTAGCTTCACCTCATGCCCTTCCTGAATAAAGGCAACGGCGATATCTTTGATTTTGTTGTAGTACATTGAGTCCAGATCTTTAAGGCTATCGCGGGCCGAGGGTTTGATGACGGAAATGACGATATGCTTCCCGCTCTCCGGATGAGCCTCTTGCGGATGCTGAAAGATAATATCCGGCGCCAGTCTCACATTGCCCAGATCCTTATACAGTTCGTGAGAGTATTGGTCCCGGAAGCAGATATCGGTATATGTGGAGAACAGCTCTCTGTACTTTTCGTAGAACAGGTCATCCTTATAGGGGCCAAAATTGGCACCAAGGACGTAAAACGGTTTTTTCGTATCAAAAACATCCAGCTTCCATGAGTAATCTCTTTTCCAGCTTTCCCCCTGCATATACATGGAACCGCCAACCTGGACGACTCCGTCACAGCGTCCGGCAAGCCTCTTCAGAAGGATTTTTTGAAGATCAACATCATCCAATTTCTTCAAAAGCTTTCGGACACCGCGAACCCAAACCGATTCAATCGGGTACACGGAAAGGTTGGGCAGCGAGGCCAGGCACTGCTTGTACTCCTTCCGGGCGGGTAGAATAAAGCGGGTATCCGGATATCTCTCGCAGAGCACCTTGATAAAGAGATCATCGCCCAAATTTAACTTCGTGTAAGCGTGAATCATGATTCTTTTCATTTCTTCATCCCTTCCGTTAATTAAATATGGGCCGTTCCATATCTTACGTTTTCGGAT
The DNA here is from genome assembly GCF_000993825.1 of Paenibacillus durus ATCC 35681. Lineage (NCBI taxonomy): Bacteria > Bacillati > Bacillota > Bacilli > Caryophanales > Paenibacillaceae > Paenibacillus > Paenibacillus durus. Next base: position 1,198,874 of record NZ_CP011114.1, on the reverse strand, counting down.
AACCGAAATCGGCAACGAATAGGTTGTTCTCATGGAGAAGGGAAAGCTGATCGGAAAATTTCTGAAAACCGTTTTAGCTTGTTCCAATTCTAAGATAAACTTTCTTACGTTGGCAATAATAATGCAGAAAATGACAACTTTCGGAGCAACGGTATCCTCCCAAGAGACACCTTGCTACTAATCCTTTGGAGGGTTGTGGAAGGATTCGCAGAAATATAAGGCCAAACGATAGGCGCGAAGCTTATCAAGTCTTATATTTCAAAAAAAGGACTCCGTCTTAAGTAAGACGAAGTCCTTAAATGTCCCGGTCCGGCGGAGGAATTCCGCAGCAGGGCTATCCATGATCGATCGATTGCAGCATCAGAACGGATTTGGCGACCAGAGTGTCGTGGTGGGTGATCTCGATTTCCAGCTTGCAGGTCCGGCGGCTGCTCTCGAGCAGCCTTGGCGTCACGATAACGGAGTCCTCAATCTGGACCGGCCGCACAAAATAGGTGGACATATTGTCGAGCACATGATCGCTGCCGGTTATATCCTTGGCCGCCTTGAATGCGGAATGCATCATCAGCGTGGAAATAACCCCTTCGGATATCGTGCCTAAATCCGTCGCCATCTGCGGGGTAATAAAGCCATGAAAGAACAGCTTGCCCTCCTCGCTGCGCTCCTCGGCAAACCCGTTCCAAATGAGATGGTCGAAGGTCTCCCCGAGCTGCGGCTGATTGCGCACATCCCTCAGGCTCCGGAGCACTTCTTTGCGGGTAAGCGAGCCGACCAGCTTGCGGTTGCGGTCAATAATGGGCAGGAAATCAATGCCCTCCCACATCATGATTTGGGCCGCCGAGGCCAGCGATGTCTGCAGGCCCGCCGTAATCGGACCGCGGACCATCACCTTCTCGATGGTCTGGTCCTCCGGAACATCCTCCACATCTCGGCGGCCGATAATCCCGATGACGCGGTTCCATTCATCCGTGACGGGAAACCGCTGTTCCCCGCTCTCTTTGGAGAGACGGAGCAGCTCACCGGCTGTGCTGGATATCTTGAGCGTGTTGATTCGCGGCTTGCGGTCGACAATATCCTCGACAAGCATAATCTTTTTCTTGATCAATCTATCAAAAATCGCGCGGTTGATCATATAAGCCACGGTAAAGGTATCGTGGCGCGAAGAGATTACCGGAAGATCTAGCTTGTCCGCCAATTCCTTCACCTCGCGGCTCGTCCCGAAGCCGCCGGTAACAAGCACCCCCGCGCCCTGCTCCAGCGCGAGCGAATGCACATCGTCGCGGTTGCCGACGATCAGCAGGCTGTCCGCGTCAATATAGCGGATCATGGCGTCGATCTTCATTGCGCCGATTACATATTTATGCAGAGGCTTGTCCAGTCCGTTCGCGCCTCCGAGCACATGTCCCTCGACAATGTCAACCACATCGCCGAACGTAAGCTGTTCTGAGATGCCCCGGGGCTTCTTCTCCACCCGGACGGTTCCAATACGCTCCTTGGTAATGACAATCCCCAAGTTCTCCGCTTCCTTAACCGCCCGGTAAGCCGTTCCCTCGCTGACAGCCATTTCCCTCGCCAGCTTGCGAACCGATATTTTAGCGCCCACCTTTAAGTTTTCAATATGCTGCAGCAATTGTTCGTGCTTTGTGACTGCATCGCCTTGATTTTCCAACTGTTACACCCCCGACCCCAAAACTGTACTACACTGTATCTGTATTGTAGTCGCAATCGGGTGCGAACGTCAAATGATTCGTGAGTCTCTTGCCGCCTGCGGCTTCGGATCAACTCAAAACGGCCCGCCGGATCATTACCGGACAGGCCGTGCGCCTAAAGGGCTATAGTCTTTGGGCCGCTCTGCCTTCTTCGTCCCATTTTCCCTGCCACATCTCAAGCTTCGCCTTGCGCACCGTTTCCAGACGCTTCGCCTTCTCCTCGTCCACCCCGATAATAAAATGCAGATGGGCGGCAATCACGAGCAGGGCAAAAGCGACCCACAACGCCCCAAACACGAACACCGGCGCCGGCCCGTCCGGCGACAATCTCGGCAGCGCATACAGCAGCATGACCAGCGCCAGGATCAGGTAGAGCACATGCTTGAACTTGTTTCTTTTTCTCATTTCTTAGACAGCTCCTTCGTAAAGAATCTATACTCTACTCTATGAGCGCACCGTCCAGATTATGAGACAAGTCGTAGCAAAATGCCGCAATTCGGAAGTCCGCCGCCATTTTCCCAATAGACGCCCTAGACGTCCGCTCCGTACAAATGCTCCAGGCTTCCGGAAATAATCTTGTTCACGTCCTCGATGACGACGCTTAGGCGGCGTTCCGCTTCGAACAGACGGCGGATGCCAAGGTTCAGGTTCAGCACCTCGAACAGCTTCTCCATCTTCTCCATCTCTTCCGGAGCCGGCATTTCCCCGGCCATCATCCGCTCTTGAAGCTCCTGCTGGCTGCTGCGAAAATGGTTCAACATCCTGCTGCTCTCCGGGTCGGCCTCCACCAGTTTAAGCGCGGCGGTAATGTCCGCCACCTCGCTGCTCTCCTTGATTGCCCGCGCCAATTCATGCGCCTTATCATAGATGTTCATGGCTTTCCCTCCTAAAAGTTGTGTCAGCATAACCTCCCATGTATCTTCGCAAAACCGGCTTCGAAAGCCTTTCGCTTCGCGCCTTAAATCTATGCCTGCCTTGTGAATAAGGGGACTCTCGGACGATGCGGCAATCACCAAGGGGCGTATGACTCCATATGATGAATGATATGTAGACCTCAGCTGTCAAACAGCCCGCATCACGCTGCTACCGGAAGGAGATCCACGATGTCAAAGCTAAAGATCCCGGTCCATACGGTGCACTCGGGCATTCTGCAGGAGAACGCTGTTATGCTCGGCGACCGGCTCATCAAAAAACTAAAAATCCCCGCGCACGGACCGGTCCATCTGGCCTTCGGTTCTTTCCGTCAAGAGGTTACTGTCATTCCGGCCCCTAAATCCGACAGCCTGCGCGTCAGCGAAGGCTTGGCGCGAAAGACCGGGTGGAGGGCCCGGAATGTTCTGAACGTCTCCTACATTGCCGGAAGCCGGCTGCTCCGGCTCGGGCCGATGATCGGTGTGCTCGTCAGCCGGGAGAATCCCGAGCATCCCGAGAGGCTGTTCGGTCCGATCACCCTGTTCTGCCGTGAATTGACGAACGCCTGCCGTGCGCAAGGAGCTTTTGTCTATTTCTTTACGCCTGAAGCGCTGGAAGGCGCCGGTTCTACTATTTCAGGCTGGGTGTATGACGAGGGCTGGAAAAGATCGAAGCTGCCCATCGCCGACGTCATCAATAACAGGCTAACGACGCGTAAAGCGGAGAATAAACCTAGCGTACAGCATTTTTTGGCGGAAGTAAAATCACGGTACGGCACCCATTTCTTCAATGAGAAATTTCTCGACAAGACCGAGGTGTTCGAAGCTCTGCGGCATGACCCCACCCTTCAGCGGTACTTGCCGGAGTCCCACTCGTTCAGCGGATTTGCGATCCTTAAGAAAATGTGCGGGCATTATCCCGTGGTGTTCCTCAAACCGGTCCGCGGCAGCCTCGGCAAAGGCATTCTGCGGATTTCCCGTGAAGAAAGCGGCGGCTACAGGCTGCTGTCCACGACTCCGCTGGGCACCCGTAAGCAGAACTATCCGAGTCTTGCCAAATTGTATCAAGCCATCGCCCCAAAGATGAAGACCACCCGCTTTCAGATCCAGCAGGGCCTGCCGCTGATGGAAATCGGACGCAGGCCGGTCGATTTCCGCGCGCTTGTGCAAAAGAACGGCGCTGGAAAATGGCATGTCACCTCGATTGTCGCCCGCACCGCCGGGAACAACCACTTCGTCTCGAACCTGGCCCGGGGCGGCAGCCTCAGTACTGTCCGCGAGGCGGTTGGCAAAAGCACTATCCCGCCCGGCGCCAAGGAAAGCGCGAATCTTCAGCTGCCCCGGGCGGCGCTGGCTATAGCCAAAGGAGTTGAGGCCCACATCCCCGCCCATTTTGGCGAACTGGGCATCGATCTCGGAATGGATCAATCGGGCCGAATCTGGCTTCTGGAAGTCAATTCCAAACCATCGAAGAACGACAACACTCCGCTGCACGAAACAAAGATCAGGCCATCCGTCAAACAGATGATCCAATACTGCCGCTACCTTGCCGGCTTATAAAGGAGGACGCTATGCCTGTGAGCGAACTGGGCTGTCTCGGCGTCCTAAACGGAGGGGGCAGCAAGGATTCACCGGTGGCCGAACCCGTCTTCTGCAGCCTGCTCTGCCGGGCCGCCCCTAAATACGGTCTGCGCGTTATCCTATTCACGCCGGATGGCGTGTCGGAGGATGGACGGACGGTGAGCGGGTTCATCCGGAGCGGCCAAGAATGGCGCGCAGCGACATCGGCGGCGCCAGACATTGTATATAACCGGATGTTCTGCCGAAGTCCGGAAGAAAGACGCAGCACCTCCCGTGCCCTGAATGCGCTGACGGGCAGCCTGGCATGGTCACGGGGGCTGCCGGACAAATGGAAGGTGTATGAAATATTGCAGCGAAACCGCAGAGCATCCGCACTGCTGCCCGAGACTAAACGGTATGACGGCAGCCGCAGCCTGGAGCATATGCTCGCGGAAAGAGAAGACGGGGTCTTCTTGAAACCCCGGGCAGGCACACACGGAAGGCGTACCCTGCATGCGGCGCCCTGCGCAGCGTCGCCCGGAGGACTTCTTGTAAGAGGCCGGGACGGTCAGAACCGCGAGATCATCCGAGGCTTTGAGGAGCGCCGCAGGGGGCTCGAATGGATTGACCGCTTTATCGGCGGCCAAGGCTTTATCATGCAGCCGTTCCTGCAATTGAGCGGCAGCGGCGGACAGCCGTTCGATCTCCGCGTGCTCATGCAGAAGGACGGCGGCGGACGCTGGACGCTCGCCGGCATGGCGGTCCGCCTTGGCCTGCGCGGGTCGCTCACCTCGAACCTTCACGGCGGAGGAACCGCAGTGCATCCCTCCTCCTTTTTGCGGAAGCAATACGGCGGGGCGGCGGAAGAAATTTTAAGAGAGCTTACGCTTGCGGCCGCTTACCTTCCGCCGCTGCTGGAAGCTGGCTGCGGGCGGCTCGGCGAGCTTGGGCTTGATTTCGGCATCGATCCCGGCGGCCGAATCTGGCTGCTGGAAGCGAACTCCAAGCCGGGCCGTTCGGCCTTTACGCTAACTGGCGATCAAGACGCAGCACGGCGCTCGGCCGAAAACCCGCTTTCTTACGCAAGGTATCTGCTGCTGACACGGCGGCGACCTCTCCGCACAGCCGCAGGCGGGTACGGATTATCCGGAAAATTGATATCTATGGTGCCTAAGGAGGATTCATAAATGGGTCTCACATTTTGCAATGTCCATTTCACCAAGCAGCCCCAAAGGGTCGTATACATCTCGGGGTCGCTGATGAAAAGCCTGAAGTTGTCCGGGAAGAAGAACATCCGGCTGCGGCTCGGCAAAGACGCCATTCCGGCGGTGATTAAACCGATTAAGCGCGCAGGCAAGCATCTTTTTCTGGCTTCGGGCGTTCAAGATGCTATCAAAGTGCCTAAATCGGGCAGCGTCTACTTACGGAACCTTCAGAACGACGAGGTTCAGCTCGGCCCGCTCGTTGGAGTCCTGTCTGACGGTCCGGCTGCTCCGGGTCAGCCGTTCGGTTCACGAACGGGCTTCATCAAGCAGCTGCTGCGCCAAGGCAGCAATATGTGCTACATCTTCGCGTTCATGCCCCGTGATATTAATTGGCAGCAGGAGCGCGTGTATGGTTACTTTCTGACGGAGAGCGGCAAGTTCGAACGCAAGATGGTGCCTCTGCCCGATGTCGTCTACAACCGCCTGCCCAGCAGGCGGGCGGAAACCTCCACGGCAATCAACCAGCTTCGGGAACGGTTTACCCGCAAGAAAATCCCTTTTTTCAACTGGAGCTTTTTCGACAAATCCGATATTTACCGGCTGCTTGAGGGTGACAGCTTCGCGAGCCAACACATCCCCGAAACGCACAGCAGCCCGGAACCCGACTTGATTAAGGATATGCTTGAGCGCCATCATTTTGTCTACTACAAGCCCTCGGCCGGCAGTCTAGGCCACGGCATTTACCGCTTGACCTATCTGCCCAAACGAGGCTATTTCGCCCGTTACCGCCAGGGAGGCAAAAATGTGCTGCTTCGCTTCTCCACCTTCGAGAGTCTGATGCGGCAGCTGCGGTCCCGAAATGGACGCAGCCTGAACAGCTACGTCGTTCAGCAGGGCATCCGGCTGATCGAAATCGACGGCTGCCCGATCGACTTCCGGTTCCATATGCATAAGAACGGCAATAACCAGTGGGTCGTGGTCGGGATCGGAGCGAAAAAAGCCGGGCGAGGCAGCGTAACCACCCATCTGAAGAACGGCGGCTCCCTTCTTACGCCGCAACAGGCCCTCGGCCGCGTATTCGGAGCCAAAGCGGACGAGGTGCTGCAGCGGGCGAAGCAGACGGCCATCCGGCTGGCGGAATCACTGGAAATCCAACACCGTCATCTGATTGGCGAGATCGGCTTCGATCTCGGCATCGACCAGGATGAAGATATCTGGATGTTCGAGGCCAATGCCAAACCCGGACGGTCTATCTTTCGCCATCCGTCCCTGCGCGCTGAAGGCAAGGCCTCCATCGAGCACATTCTGGAGCACTGCCTATACCTCAGCAAGTTCCGCAGGAGGGATGATATGTGAACATCCGGACAGATGACAAACCGGTCATCGCCATTCTGACGACCAGCGACAAGACCAGACTGTTCCGAGGCAATCATCAGAATTTTCGTGATATCATTCGCACCGGCAGAGAGCTCGGCTATCTCGCCTATGTCGTTACCGTTCGCGACCTGAAGCTGGAGAGCTCCACTGTTACCGGATACGTTCCGGGTCCGGGCAGGTCGTGGACCGCCGTCCAGCTGCCTTTCCCGCAGATCATTTACAACCGCATCCCAACCCGTGAGGATGAAGCCAAGCCCGCGGTGGCCCGTAAAATCGCCGAATGTCTGGAACACCCGGGCATTCGGCTGTACAATCCGTACTTTTTTAATAAATGGAGTCTATTCGAATGGCTCAAAGGCTCGAACGCCACTTCCCGTCATGTGCCGGCTACGAGACGGCTGAGAAGCTCACGAACACTGTCTTCGATGCTGAAGACCCACACCAGCCTGTATCTCAAGCCGGAGAGCGGCAAAGCCGGAAAAGGGATCATGCGGCTTAAATACTATGCCGATGGCGTTCTGCCGTACCGCCTGCAAATCCAAACCGGGAAAAAGAACGTAACGTATAAAGCGGCGTCGTTGGAACGCCTGTGGACCCGCATCGGAAAGGAACGCAGCGGCTCCCTTTATATTGTCCAGCAGGCGATTGAGCTTGCGACCTGTAAGGGGAGACCGTTCGACCTGCGCGTGCTTCTGCAGAAAAACGGCAGAGGCGGATGGGCGGTAACGGGCATCGGCGCAAGACTGGCGGGTTCCCGCAGCATTACGACCCATGTCCCGCGCGGCGGCAGCGTCGAAGACCCGTCCAAGATGCTGGAAGCGACGTTCGGCCCCGAACGGACCGCATCCATCCTGAAGAATCTCTCTTCCACCGCCCTGCTGATCGCACGGCAGATCGAGCGCGCTTCCGGCTATACGCTGGGCGAAATGTCCATGGACCTTGGAGCCGACGACAAAGGCGGACTGTGGTTCTTCGAAGCCAATTCCCGGCCGATGAAATTCGACGAACCGGACATCCGGAAGCTCTCGCTGGAACGAATCTTCTATTACAGCCAGCACCTGGCCCGCCAAACCGCAATCATCCCGTAAAGGACGTGACAAACCAGATGCGGATATCCCCCATATTTGCCGCCGGCGTGGCGCTTACTCCCGGACCCTCAGGCGCGTCAGCCCTTTGCCTGCAATCTATAGAGCCGCCGTTCGGAGATGACGGAGCAGCAGTGCAGGCGGCGGAGCCGAGCCGGGCATCCATTTTCATGCAAGGAGGTGAACTCCTGTGCCAGAGCCCGTCTTAGGTATTCTTACCCTATACCTGAACAACGCTAAGCAGCTCGAAGAGAAAAGCGTATACAGCAAAATGATCACCCAGGGCAAACGGATCGGCCTTGATGTCTTCGTGTTCACGCCGATGGATGTCGATAGCGGAAAGCAGCGGATTAATGCAATGGTATTCGATCCCGGAACGGGCAGATGGAGCCGTAAATGGCGGACCTTTCCCGACATGATCTACGACCGCTGTCGCATTCAGCGCAGCGAGCGGTTCCAGCAGCTGCTGCGCTTCCGCTCGCGTTACAGTCATCTTACCTTCCTGAACCGTCCGCTGCGCAACAAATGGACGATTCATCAGACATTCTCGCAAAAAGGCCGGTTCCGGCCGCATATGCCGGTTACACTGCTGTACCATTCTTCCTCGGATCTGCATCAAATGCTTAAGGCCAGCCCTGTAATTTATATCAAGCCGATAAACGGCACCGGCGGAAGAGGCATTCTGCGCATCGAGCGGCTCAAAGAGGCTCGCGGAATGTTCGATATCCAGGGCCGCCGCCAGAATCGCCGGATTATCCCGCCGCGCAAGGTGTCGCTGCCTCGGCTCGAGTCCATCGTACGCCAATGGTGCATCGGCGGTCGTTTCCTGATCCAGCAGGGGATTCCACTGCGCCTTCCGAACGGCCGATTCCACGATTACCGGATGCTCGTTCAGAAGAACAGCGAAGGCAATTGGGAGCTGACCGGAATAGCGGGCCGTGTAGGGGCGGCTAAAAGCGTGACCTCCAACCTGCACGGCGGCGGGCACGCTGTAAAAGCGGAGACGCTGCTCAAAGAATGGCTGGGCAGCAGCGAAAAAGCGGCAAAAACCTTGCAAACAGCCGAGCAGCTCGGACTGGATGCCGCTTCATTTCTGGAAGACAGCTTCGGCACTTTATGCGAGCTGGCGCTTGATCTTGCCATCGACCGGGAAGGCAGAGTCTTCGTGCTGGAGGTCAACCCCAAACCGGCCCGCGAGGTGTTCTCAAGAGCCGGCGAAAGGGACACCTACCACAAAGCGCTTCAGCAGCCGCTGGAATATGCGCTTTGGGTGTACCGCACGAAGCTGACGCCTTCATCCTCGAAGAAAATCGAGGAGTAACAGCCGAGCGAAAGTGCCGGCGGCACAAGACCCCAACAAGCGAACCCCTCTCCAACGCCTTGGGCGTGGTAGACGGTTCCATGTTGGGGTCTATTCGGTAGAGCGTCATCCACTTCAAACGCAAGTGATTTCCCAAATCAAAAACGGCAGGCGGCCTGTTCCATCCGGAGCTTGCCATCCTGCCGTTCGTTAACTTTATGCGGTTAGCCCGGTGCACGGGCAGCCTCTTATGAAAGATTGTTCCCCGGCGCGTCAGACGCCCAATCTTCCCGGTTCCTCTCATTTTGCCTGATTAAAGCTCTCAATCAACTCGTCGAGAATGTCCCGGCTGACCATCTTGCCTTTGAAGTTAATCAGGTTCTCCGAGCTTCCGGAGAAAATGCAAGTCGGTTCATATTTTCTGAGAATGATCTTCTCACCATCGACAAAAATTTCAAGCGGGTCCTTGATATCGATCCCCATTGTGCGGCGCAGCTCAATCGGAATAACGATACGTCCCAACTCATCCACTTTTCTTACAATTCCTGTTGCCTTCATCCCAGTATCCCCCTCGATATAACACTTTTTATAATCATTTACATATGGAAACGCTTAAGTCCCATTAAGAGTTAGAAGTGTTTTCACTCTAATTTGAATTGTAAGGTGCTGAATCTTTCCTGTCAAATCATATTTCTACATTTTTTGATACATATCGACAAAATGGATAAAATATTTTTGCTCAAATTCGACAAATTTCCAGTAGATTACTAAAACTTAACCTAAAATAAGTAATATTTATAGCATAATTCCCAAATAAAAAAGAGCAGCGGCCATGAGGCCACCACTCCTAGCTGTCACTTTACGCTTGTATTTTTCTCGGACACATTGCCCTTTAAATCAACGGAAGCGTTATATGACAGCTTGTTCAGCGTCTGAATAATCTTCTTGTTATAATTTGCATCCATAAATACCGGCTGGCCGCGCGTGATTTTGACCGGCGTTATACTCGCAGACAGCTTGTCCCCGGCAATTTGAAAATTGGCCAGCATTGAATCCAGCGTCTTCTCTCCGCCCCGCGTGGAGCGGTTGAATACAAAGTTTCCCAGCGAATAATAGATGGGCTTGTGCTTGTAGTACTCAATACCCATCAAGCAGTGGCTGTGCGATCCGATAATGAGATCCGCTCCGCTGTCGATCATCTGTCTGGCAAGCTTACGGGATTCTTGCAGCGGATAATCCTTGAATTCCTGATTCCAGTGAATGTATACGACTGTAAAATCACTGTCTTTGGCCGCTTGCTTGATCATGCTCAGCAGCGGCTCCGCGGTGTAGGCTGAGGCCGCTCCCGGTTTGTTCTTGCCCGCATACCACGAAGGGCCGGACAGCACATGGCTTACGCCCAGCACGGCGATCTTCTTGCCGTTCACAGTCTTGGTGTAAGGCTTGAACGCTTCCTCTATATTCCGGCCCGCTCCCGTGCGGCCTATCCCATAACTGTCCAGATAGGACAAAGTGTCCAGCATCGCCGTCTGCCCGTAATCAAGGATATGGTTATTCGCCACGGTCACCCCGTCAATTCCGGCATAATTTAACCCAGCGAGCGTACCCGGCTTGGACCGGAACACGAATGTTTTATCCGACGCCTGGCCTCTTGTCGAAACGGGCGTTTCCAGATTGGCGAAGGCTACATCCGCTTGCTTCAACACAGGCGCCACTTTGAGGAAGGGGTAGTTTACCCCGTATTTTGCAATCTGATCGCCGACATAACCGTCAAGCAGAATGTCACCGGCGAACACCAGCTTGACGCCGTCCGAAGCTGCTGCTTTAGTGGAAGCGGATGCCGCCGCTCCAATCCCTGCCTTCGTATTTAGGACCAGCATTATCACAATGATGATTGCTGAAATTTTTCGCAAATGGATCCCCTCTCTATTATCTATCGCTCTTCATGCAGACAATCCCAACACCTATCCTATTCTACTATATCGAACCATTCTATTAAAGTGCTGGAAGAAAGGACCCAAAAACAGTCCCATAATCCACATCAAAGTGGAATATGAGACTGTTGTTTCCGATTCAGAACATCTTCTTGCACTCCTGATCTTCCTTGAGAATCTCGACGGCTTCTCTAAACCGCTGCGAATGTACAACTTCCCGCTCCCTAAGGAATTTGAGACTGTCCTGCAGATCCACATCATCGGTCATGTTGATCAGCCACTGGTATGTAGCCCGTGCTTTTTCCTCTGCGGCAATGTCTTCGTACAGATCGGCAATCGGGTCCCCTTTGGCCTGAATATAGGTGGCCGTCCACGGCATGCCTCCAGCATTCTCGTAAAAAAGAGCCGAGTCATGGTTGGCATAATGGGCGCCGAGTCCAGCCTCCTTCAGCTGCTCTACGGTCGCGTCTTTGGTCAGCTTGTAGACCATGGTTGCAATCATTTCCAAATGGGCCAGCTCTTCCGTTGAAATGTCGGTAAGTAACCCGATAATCTTATCCGGGATGGAATATCTTTGATTCATATAGCGTAGAGCGGCGGCCAGCTCCCCATCCGCGCCCCCATACTGCTCGGTCAGATATTTTGCCATCCGGATGTCGCACTTGCTCACTCTTACCGGATACTGCAGCTTTTTTTCATATATCCACACACGCATAACCTCCCTTTTCGCTTCGTTTAGGCTTGCCTAGACCTGCCAGGGCCAGGGGCTCTGATTCCATTCCCAAGGGCATTTCGAATAAGCGCGCCCAAAGTTTTGCAGCGGACCGTACAGCTCCTGGAACTGTTTTGCCAACCGGGTGCGCTCCTGGGTAAGCTGGTTAAACTGCTGGATGCTCTTCAGATCGGTCGGATGAGTATCCAGATACAGATTCAGCTCCACCAGCGCAAAATCAAGCGTCTGCAGCTGCTCCAGCAGCTCATAGTAACGGCGATCGTAGGGATTCGTATCCATCTCTTAATTCCCCCCTCTGATTTGAGGTGAATACGGACTAAACAGTGCAGGCCAGAGCGTACCGAATCTCAGCGCCTCCGGAAGACTGAACTGCGGCAGATTGGGCGGTTGAAAGCCAAGAAACAGATGAGGCGGAACAACATAGGTCTTGTAAGGAATCGGCGGGCAAGGGTCGAACGGCCCTCTAAACGGCGTATAGAAGCGTTCTTGAGATACCTGGGGATTCAACGGTTGGGCATTTAACGGCTGGGGATTCGACGCCTGGAGATTGGAGACCAGAGGGTTCGGCGCCTGGAGATTGGACACCAATGGATTCGGCGCTTGGAGATTTGACACCAATGGATTCGGCGCTTGGGGATATAATGCCTGGGGATTGAACGCCTGGGGATTCAACGCTTGAGAATTCAACGGTTGAGTGCTCAACGGTTATTCCTCCTTCGCTTTCTTCCTGGCTTGTAAAGCTAAGCCACACGGGAATATCTTCGTAACTAATTTATGAGGTCCGTGCGCCAATAAGACGTTTTTCTGGAAAATTAAAAAACCCGCCCCGTAAAAAGCGCCATTTTAGCGCGGGGCGAGTCTTGCGGGAGTATGAATATGCAGGATGCGCTTCATTTCATTATTCGTTCTCAGTCTGAGCTTCGGCCGGCTCTTCTTCAAGAGGCGCAGCCTCCCGGTGAATATTGATCCGGGTAATCCTGAGCCGGGTGGATTCCTCGACCTCGAAGATAACATGATCAACAACTTTGCGTTTTCCTTTGGCCGGGTTTCCTTCGAGTTCCTTGAACAGCCAGCCGCCAATCGAATCGACTTCGTCATCCTCGATCTGGATGCCTATGAGGTCATTAACATCCTCTATCAGCATCCGGCCGTCGACCGAGATGTAGCCTTCTTCCTTATATTCCACGTCGGGACGCTCATCTTCGAACTCGTCATGCAGATCGCCGACGATTTCTTCGATTATTTCCTCCGCAGTAAGCAGACCTGCGGTACCGCCGTATTCGTCCACGACAAGCGTCATCTGGGAATGATTCTTCTGCATCAGCCTCAGCGCATGGCTGATTTCGATCGATTCCGGCACATTCAGGATCGGACGGACCAGAGTCGCCAGATCGCCCTGCTGCTCCCGGGAAGCAAGCAGAAAATCGGTAATATGCACAAAGCCGATAATCCGGTCCTTGTCCTCAAATGCCACGGGATAGCGGGAATGCTTGGTCTCCGAGACGATCCGCATGTTATCATCCACGGACAGGTTCGTGTATAGGCAGTCCATGTCTGTCCGGGGAAGCATCACCTCGCGGGCCAGACGGTCGGAGAACTCAAATAAATTGTCCATCAGCTTCATTTCGTCTTTATCGATCACGCCGCTCTTCGCGCTCTGATTCATCAGAATGCGGATCTCCTCCTCGGAGTGAGCGGCCTCCGCTTCGCTGACCGGCTCTACGCCGACAAGCCGCAGCAGCCAGTTCGCCGACGCGTTCAGTACCCAGATAACCGGGAAGAACAGCTTGTAAAAGAAAATCAATGGAGCTGAAAGCAGCAGCGCGGAGCCCTCTGTCTTCTGGATCGCGAGGGATTTGGGCGCAAGCTCGCCCAGCACTATATGTAAGAAGGTGATGATGCAGAAGCCGATGACAACCGATACGGTCGAAATAAAGGTATGGTCCGTGACCCCCAGCTTGAACATCAGCGGCTCCACAAGCAGCTCCGAAATGGCCGGCTCCCCTACCCAGCCAAGACCAAGCGAGGCCAATGTAATGCCAAGCTGGGTAGCGGACAGATAAGCGTCAAGCTGACGGTTGACTTTAAGCGCATAACCCGCCAGTTTGTTGCCCTCGGTTTGAAGCTGCGTCAGCCGGGATTGGCGAACCTTCACGAGCGAGAATTCCGCTGCCACAAAGACACCGTTAAAAAAGACGAGCACCAGAACTAGCAGAAGGTTAAGTACTAAACTTCCTATCTCAAATTCCGTATGCACGATAACAACGCCCCATTTCTACAAATTGATCGCTTTCCTCGATTTAAAATTAATATCCGGGTAGTACATTTCTTTCACCAACAGATTGGGGCCGCAGCAGCCGGCATTGGCGCAGTGGCAGTTAACCATTTGATTAAGCGGATGCTCATTTTGCCATTTTGCAAAAATATCATCCAGTCTACTCTCGGCGATATTCCCGAATGCGGGTATGTCGGCAAAATCCGTAACGAACACGTCACCGGAAAACATGTTGACATTGACTCGATTGCGGCCGTCCGGATCATTTCGTACCGTTACGTTCTTCTCGGACTTCAGCCGACGCAGCAGCTCGTGGTCCTCCTCCAAGATGCTGCATGCAAAAAAAGGCAGTGTCCCAAACAGCATCCACATCTCAGGATTCCGGCGGTCAAGCAGGGAATGGATGGCGGCGCCAGTCTCCTTCAGCGGCAGAACCGGAAGCGAAGACGCGAAATTGGAGGCGTACATCGGATGAACTTCATGCCTGCAGCAGCCCATTTCTCCGATCAGCCGGTGAATTTCCGGCAGCTTGCCGTGTGTCCGGTAGTTGATCATGGATTCCGCCGAAATGAACATGCCCTCCCGGCTAAGCCGCTGCGCATTCTCCAGCATTGTGTCATATAGGCGATAAGCGGTCTCTTTTGCCACGGAATGGTCGCTCCCCGCGAAACCTACCTCATGAAAATCGTCGCCGTTCACATAGTTGAACGAGATATGCATAACGTCAAGATAAGGAAGCAGCTTCTCATACCGGAAATACGGCATCGTCAGATTCGAATTAATCTGTGAACGCAGCCCCCGCTCCTTCGCATATTTGAGCAGCGGCACGATGATATTGTCCACCGTATCCGCGCGGAACATCGGTTCTCCGCCGGTAATGCTGATCGTCTCCAAATGCTCCACTTGCTCCAGGCGGTTCAGCATGTTCTCAAGCGGCAGCATCTCGCCTTCCCGTGTCGTCAGACTGTCGCCGACCGCACAGTGCTCGCAGCGCATATTGCACAGATTCGTCACCGTCATTTCCACACTGGTGAGCATATGCTTACCGTACCTTTGCAGAGAGGAGATCGGATCCCAGGGATCGTAACTGGGCGATAATTCCTTGGTAATTGAGGCTGGCGGTTGAAACCTATTCATGTATAGTAACTCCTTCAGAAATTCCGTCTTACCCTATATCATACCATGAACTCTAAAAAAAACCGCATCTCCCCGCAACTTTGAGCCCGTTTCGCAGAGGCCGGACCGGTCAAAAAACAGAATGCAGCGAAAGACGAGAGCGAAAGCCTCTCCGGCTGGAGGCGCCTTCTTCCCCGTTCCCGCTGCATGGCGGCCCGGCTCCACATAAGACTCTCGGCGACTGCTTTTTCAAGTATCCGTCACTATTCCACCACGCTGGAAATGATTACGGACAGGGTCTGGCGCAGATCGAGTTCATAAGGAGCGATCTTCTCTCTCTCCGGGCCTTCAACGACCCTTACAACGGGTCTGTGGGGAAGACTCGGGTCGATCTTGACGACCACTCCGGACTCCCCGGTGCTGAGTTTGACACCCAAGCCAATCGGGTAAATCGCCACACGGTCACGAAAAATCTCCAGCTGCGGCTGCTCGTATAGCGTACCCGAACCGACATAAAGCGCCTCTACCGCCTGGTGCGGCAGCATGGCCTTTTTATAGACACGGCTGGAGGTCATGGCGTCATAGGAATCGGCCACGCCGATCCATTTGGCGTATTCGTGAATCTCAGGGCCGAGAAGGCCGCGCGGATAGCCGGACCCGTTAATCCGCTCATGATGCTGCAATGCGCAATGGGCGACAATCAGGGGAATGTTCGGCTCGTCCTTTAGAATCTTGAATCCGATCTCGGTGTGCGCCTGCATGTGCCGAAATTCCTCATCGTTTAGCATGCCCGGTTTTTGGACGATTTTGACCGGGATCTGCGTCTTGCCAATATCATGGAGCAGAGAGCCCAGGCCGAGCATTGTTAATTCGCTGCGGCTGTAGCCGTGAGCAATTCCGAGCACCAGGGTATAAAGGCATACGTTCAGTGAGTGGGTATACAGGTAATTGTCGGTAGTGTGCATGTCGTGCAGCATAATCATCGGATCTTCCTGTCCGGACATATCGTCAAGAATGGAATCCATAATTTTCGAGAATTTTTTATCCAGATGATAAAAGCCTTTCGTAATGCCGGAAGAGCTCGACATTTCCTGAAACTGAGTGCGTATTGTCTTCAGCGCCTGATTACGAGTATCGTCCTGAAGCATATTCGGAATTTCCACATCTTCCGTCAGCGCATCATGAATATATACATAGCCGATATCTATCTTGGACAAGCGGCTAATGAGCGAACTGTTCAGCACCACACCGTCCGAGAGCAGCACCAGTCCTTCATCGTTGTATATTTTTCTGCCCAGCCTCATCCCCTCTTGAAGCCGGTTGATCGGTACCAAACGCAACTTGGCTCACTCCTGCCTTAAACGGTAATTGGGTGCCTTGCTATAAATTTATGATCATTCCAATATCTATACCGTTACTGCTGCATACAGCAAGCGAGTCAATTATCCATTGTTATAACGTCGCCGCGGCAGTAGATATCAGCGCATTACGAACAGCCAGAAACAGGCGGCCAGTACAAAGCGGTAGATGGCAAAATGGGTGAGCCGGATTTTTTGAATCAGACGCATGAACAAAATAACGACGACGTAAGCTACAACGAACGAAACCAGAAATCCGATCGCAAAGATTCCAATCATATCGCCGGTAATCTCCTTATACGAATCGAGCAGTTCATACCCTGAAGCAGCGCACATGATTGGAATGGCGATCAAAAAAGAGAAGTCGGCCGAAGCCTTATAGCTGACGCCGGTCAGCATACCGCCAGAGATCGTCGAGCCGGACCGCGAGAAGCCAGGCCACAGCACGGAAATAATCTGATACAGTCCGATCGCCAGGGCCTGTCCGTAGGATATGTCGTCCATTTCTTCCGCGGTGACCCGAATTTTGCGCTTGTTGACCCATTCGGCAATGATCATCAGAATCCCGCCTGCGACAAGCGCCCACAGCACCGTACTGGCTCCAAACAGGCTCTTGATAAAATCTCGGGCGAAAAAAGCCACGGCCAGCGCAGGAACGATGCCTAAAATGACATGGATGAGGTTAAGCCGCGAGCGGGGCATAACGCCCCCTCCATCCCTTTTGCGGCCGATTCCCAGCAGATCGAGTATGCGGCGACGGTAGACGAGCGCGATGGCGAGAATCGCCCCCAGTTGAATGACAATTTCAAACGTCTTCATCAAATCACTCTGTTCGTTAAATTGAAGCAGCCGTGAGGTCAGAATCATGTGGCCGGTAGAGGAAACAGGAATAAATTCGGTAATCCCTTCAACAATGGCTAGAATAATGGCTGTAATCGTGTCCATATTGGCCTCCTAAACAGTTCTGCGATTTTGAGTAAACAAGAAGAAACGGCTGCGCCGTCCTGTTAGCAGCTTAAGCTTCCGAAGTAGCGATACGAGTATCGCTTTTAGGTATCGTTTCTCGTAGAAATATAAGGCAAATGATAAGCGCGAAGCTTATACTTTCTTATATTTTGAAAAAAACCTGGCGCTCCGCTAGAGAATTATCGGTTCCCAGCGGGCTTGCGCGCACTCGTCCAGACTTCCCGGACGCTGCAATTCCATCCGCAGCAGGTCCCGCAGGAAATGAGGCAGCAGGAACAGAACGTCCTGTCCATTGCCTATTGACTCATATCCCGTACGAAAAGTGAACATATCGATCGTTCCGACGGAATACTCCCTGGTGTCCTCAAGCGGCTGTCCGTCGACAAAAACTGCAATATTTTTATCATACGGCATCGCTCGGGGATCGTACAGTATTTTTATTCCGTCCACCGCCAGACCGCCGAGCCGTTCTCCCCGGAAGCCGTAACCGTAAATGACCTTCTCACGGAACTCGGCGGCCAGACTCTGCTTCAGCGCGATGCGGATATCTCTGCCGGACAGCCGCATAACGCACGGATTAATCGGGGAAGGACAAAGCGCATGCAGCATACCTGCCGTAATCTCCCCCTTAGGAAGCGGTCCGAGCAGTTGACCGGCATTTACCAGCGAGAACGCAGTCCCCGTGAAACGTCTCACCGACTGCGCCAGCAGATTGGCAAAGGGCGATTCTCCACTGATATCAAGCGCGAGGCTCCGGTCGGTAATGGCGACCGTCTCGCTCAATGCTTCATTTCCGCGTTCCAAATGGAGCATGGCCGCATCGGAAACCGCGGATTCGGAGAGCGAGGGATTGACGGGGAAGCTCTCACCCGTTACATACCGGAAAAGCCCATTCTCTTCGCCGCGTTCGAATACTAGCCGTCCCAGGTATCGCCCGAATTTACCTGCGCCGCATACGGCCGTACCGCCAATGATCAGCGGCTGCTCCAGCACATGATGGGTATGTCCGCCCAGAATGGCGTGGACGCCGTCCAATCGCTCCGCAAGCAGCTTGTCAACCGGCAGGCCCAGATGGGAAAGGATAATTAGAACATCCACCTGAGGCGTGAGCAGCCGGCACTCTTCCCGGAGACATTCTTCCGGCTCCAGCGCATCCCAACCGAGCAGCGAATAGAACGGGGCAAAGGGCGCGGTTGCTCCCGTAACTCCGATCCTAACCCCCTCTCTTTCCAGAATCGTGTGGCGCTTCATCCAAAGCGGGGGATTGCCGGTTGCCGTCTCTACCAAATTGCAGCATACGACCGGACACTGGATGCCGGCAAAGACGCCTGTCAGAATCTCTTTTGAAAACGTCAGGCCTTCATTGTTCCCGATCGTAACGGCGTCATAGCCTGTAAGGTTGATCATATCGATATTCGCCTGGCCCATCGTTCCTTCGGTTGCCGCGTCGGCCCTGTCCATATGATCGCCAATATCAAAGAGCAGTACGATGCCGTCTTGAGCTTCTGTTCTCTGCCTAGTGATAGCGGCTGCGAGCGGGCTCATCATTTCGAAGTGGCTGTGAATATCGTTGGTATGAAGAATCGTAAGTCGCTCTGTTTCAGGCCTCATCGTCCAAGCTCCTTCCGGCTTTATAGCCGCCCTCATAAGAGGCGGCAGGCAGTATGTCTTTAGAGCCTAGCATAACATTTTCAATGCCAATATGGTATATTGTAGTCATTACGATCATTTACGAGGTGAACCCAACATGCAAATTTCAATTCGTCTTTTCGCGGGGCTGGCCGAAGCGATCGGCTCCCAGGTCCTGGATTTCCACGTAGCCGAGCCTCAGGTAACTGCCGGTACACTCAAGGAGCTGCTGTCCGCTTCCTATCCCGAAGCCGCCGGTCAGATCAGCGTTTCCATGGTTGCCATTGATCGCGAATATGCTCCGGAAGACACGGTTATCTCTGGTTCCTCTGAAGTGGCGCTTATCCCTCCGGTTTCCGGGGGGGAGCCTGCCCCTGAGGAGGGCAGCAGCGAGAATGGATTGTATACCGTAACGGAGCAGCCGCTCCGTACGGAGGACATCCTGGATAAAGTGCTGGACAAAGATCATGGCGCTTCGCTTGTCTTTGTCGGGACAACACGGGAAATAACCGGAGACGAGCGGACAGAGGCTCTTCACTACGAGGCTTATGTTCCGATGGCTCTCTCCAAGTTTGAGGAAATCGGCCGTGAGGTTATGGAACGCTGGCAGGCGCGCTGCGCCATTTCTCATCGGATCGGACATGTTGGATTGAAGGAAGCCAGTGTTGTCATCGCCGTTTCCACCCCGCATCGCGACGCCTGCTATGAAGCAAGCCGCTTCGCGATCGAAGAGCTGAAACGTATGGTTCCAATATGGAAAAAAGACATAGGCGCTTCGTCTGAGGAATGGAAGGGCGCCGACAAGGCTTATCGTGACAATTGGCCTATAATTTCCCAATGATTTTCATTGTGAAATTCACCTTTTCTTGTTATGCTCAAGAAAGAACGGCTGCAACTTCATTTAGAGGCTGTATCCGTTTCTCGCAGAAATAGAAGAACATGTATAAGCGTGCTGCTAATACATTCTTATATTTTTAAATAATAACAGGTAGAGGTGGCATAGGATTTGAAAGTGCACATCACGGATTTAAAGCCCGGTGATCTCCTGAAGGAAGATACCTTTAGCAACCGGGGCATTCTTATATTGTCCAAAGGAGCTCAGCTCCGGGAAGATGACATTAATAAGCTTTTGCTGCATGGCGTGGACTATGTTGACATTGAAGGTCCCGCACAGTTGACCCCCTCGGCCCCGTCTGTTATTCAGTCGGTAACTACGCAATTCGACCAAACCATAGAAGGCTTTGAATCCCTCTATCTGGAGGCGCTGACCAAAGGAAGCTTCAACCAGACCATGGTTGACGATATCCTGAACCCTCTGCTGAATTCGCTCGATCAGAATAAAGATGTCGTTTCTCTGCTCCTTCTGCTGGATCGTGATGACGATTATACTTACATCCATTCTCTTCAGGTCGGTATGCTAACTTATTATATTGCTTTATGGCTTGGCTATTCCAAGAAGGAATGCTACGAAATTTCGCGGGCAGGCTATTTGCTCGATATCGGCAAATGCCGCATTCCGGCAGACATTCTGAAGAAGCCCGGTAAGCTCTCTCCGGAGGAATTTCAGGAAATCCAGCGGCATACTACATATGGTTACGAGATCATCCGCAACTCCATGAGCGACCACAGCACGGCACTCGTTGCTCTTCAGCATCATGAACGCGAGGACGGCTCCGGCTATCCCTCCAATCTGGTAAAAGACGAGATTCATCCGTACGCCAAAATCGCCGCGGTTGCGGACGTTTACAGCGCTATGACGACTTCCCGGGTGTATCAATCGAAACAGGAACTCATCGGCGTATTGCGGGAGCTGCATAATCTCGGCTTCGGCAAGCTGAACGGCAAGTCCGTACAAGCTTTTATCCAGCATCTTATGCCGAACTTTATTGGTAAAAGAGTGCTGCTCAGCACCGGCGATATGGGCGTTATTATTTTGAATAATACAACCGACGTGTTTCGCCCCCTCGTACAAAGCGGAGGACGCTTCATTGATCTTTCCCGTGAACGGAATTTAGCAATTGTTGAGATTTATATGGATTAAGGATTTCGGCAGGCTCCGCCCATGGGCAATTGCAGACCGCGACCACTCCATGCACGGAGCCTGCAATGGAGCGTTTCGTCATTTCCGCATCGATTTCTCCCCATCCGACGGATTGCCATAAGAAGTTATGCTCCGTAACCGTTGGAAGCCGTTCGATAATCTCATATCGATAGCTTGTCATATAAGTCCCTCACTCCTATACTCGGGCAAAATCTTATCTCCTCTCCAAAATACAAAGCCCCCTGTCCGCTAACCTGGATAGGAGGCGCAGTTGTATAACAAGCAGACATGCACTTACTTTAATGAAGGCGCATCTGCTTCCGCACATATTAAAAGCGCATACTGCTCCTATCCAGAAAACTCGAATGAACCGAATTTTACGGCGGATAGATTAGTCGAATGTATTATAATTTATCAGTCCTGTTCAAGCTGTTACTTTGCGATCAGTCAAAAAATGGATACAGCTTGTACATATTTTTTCCATATAGTTCTATGTTCCTAGTAAATATTGGGTGTATAATTGGAAGAAAATAGATACTAAAGGGAGATGTATTATGCTTAAGCAGGCGGTAAGAGCAGGTTTTTTGTTGATGTTGGCCTTTATCCTCTCCTCCCAGTCACTTTTTGCGGCGGGCAAGACGGTAA
Organism: Paenibacillus durus ATCC 35681; assembly: GCF_000993825.1. Classification (NCBI taxonomy): domain Bacteria; kingdom Bacillati; phylum Bacillota; class Bacilli; order Caryophanales; family Paenibacillaceae; genus Paenibacillus; species Paenibacillus durus. The sequence continues at coordinate 1,177,030 of NZ_CP011114.1, read as the reverse complement.
AGGTAAAAGTGACCTTGGTAAGCGCTGAACTGGTTCACAATGAGCATGTAGGCAACGAGTGGTGGTGGGGCGGTTATGTAAACGGCAAGGAGCTTGAGGAAGGATCATCCGTAACGGTAAACGTAAGCTCTTCGGGCTCGATCAAGCTTCGCGTGGAAGCGCAGGAACAAGATAAATATCCCGAAGACGGAACAGCCAATGCCACGGTCAAAGTCGCTTCCATCAAATCCTCTATTAACAAGACCTTAAATGTTACCGTGGTAGAGAACCGCGGACGATATTCCGGAAATACGGCAACATGGCGCTTTGTGTTCAAGATTCAAAAGCTGTGACGATTGTTCACAATTTAATTAAGAGACTGCGTCTGTCGAAAAAGAAAAGACGCAGTCTCTTTTGCTGTTTCAATTCTTTTGTAGAATATAATCGACGAACCCCTGACGAATCTTTTCCCCGTTATATATCCTCTCCAATACCCTGTCCTCTTTATATAACGTATCCATTTCGCTGAATAATGGGTCAGGTTCACCTTCCTTGTAATAAGAATGAATAACGGGAAGATCATCATCGAATTGCTCATATTGATTATCCCCCACCTTAACGCCCTGCCCGCATCGAAAATCATGGGTTGTGAGAAAATTAACAAACAGCAGGCCCCCAGGCTTTAGAACCCGCTTCATTTCGGCTATGGAAAGCTCAACCTCCGCTTTTGTCATATGGAATACGGAGTTGTAGGAGTAAACAAAACTCATCGTTTTATCTCCAAAGGGCAATTTCCTCATGTCGCCTTGCGTTATATTTAATTCTTGATTTTTGGCTTTGGCGTATTCCCCGGCCAGTTTCATTTGTTTGATATCGTACTCAATGCCGAACGTCGAATATCCGAATTCCGAGAATAAACTTAAAGGCGGAGTTTCGCCTCCCGCACCGCAATCCAGTACCACCCGATCAAGATTAACTTCATTGCAAAAGTACAGAAATCTGTATAAAGGGACTTGCTTGAACACTTCCTTCAAAGCTTTCAACTCCTTCTTTAAACTAGGGACTTTTCGAAGGTGGCAGTTGCGGCAGCCAAGCCAGATATTACAGAAAGCGGAACTGCGCTTCGATCAGACCGTTATAAATGCCTTGTTGTTCTGTCAATTCTTGATGATTTCCCATTTCTTTGATTTCCCCATGGTCGAGGACGACGATTTGATCCGCATGGCGGATTGTGGACAATCGGTGGGCGACGATAAACGAAGTACGGCCTTTGAGCAGCACCTTCAGCGCCTCCTGGATTTTCAGCTCCGTTTCGGTATCGATGCTCGCTGTCGCTTCATCCAGAATCAGAATGCGCGGATTGGCCAGTAGCGCCCGGGCAAAAGACAACAGCTGACGCTGGCCCATCGACAGTGCGCTGCCGCGCTCCTCTACCTGGGTTTCGTAGCCGTCCGGCAGCTTCATAATAAAATCATGGGCGTCTACCGCTTTGGCCGCTTCCTCTACTTCCAGGTCGCTTGCGTCCAGTCTTCCAAACCGGATGTTGTCCCTGATCGTTCCGGAGAAGATGAATGTGTCCTGAAGCACGATTCCAATCTGGCTTCGGAGACTATTTAGCGTGACATCACGAATGTCTTGGCCGTCTATTGCAATTCTGCCCCCTGTAATATCGTAGAAGCGTCCAATCAAATTAATAATGGTACTCTTGCCCGAACCGGTATGGCCGACAAGCGCAATCGACTGCCCGGCTGAGACTTCGAGATCAATTCCCTTCAGCGCCGCACGCCCTTTTTCATATTCGAAATAGACCCGTTCAAAGGAAATATCTCCGTGAATGGTAGGCAGCGGCTTGGCCTCCGGTTTGTCCTGAACAAGCGGCTCTTCATCCAAATACTCAAAGATCCGTTCCGAGGAAGCCATCGCTACGAGCAGCTGATTGTAGGTCTGCCCGAGCCGATTGATCGGGTCCCAGAAATTGCTCACGTATGTGCTGAATGCAACGAGCACGCCGACGGTCAGATTGCCTGTCTGTATCATATAGGCGCCTAACCAGAACAGAACCAGCGTTCCGAGCCCGCCTGTCACCTCAATAATCGGCCCGAATCCTTGGTTCATTGCCGACGCCTTATCCCAGGACTTCTTGCTGTCCCTGTTCATTGTATCGAAGTAATTCATGTTCTCAAGCTCCTGGGTATACGCCTGGGTTACCCGGATGCCCTGAATCGACTCGTTCAAATGGGAGTTGATTCGCGAGTTTTTGATCCGTACCGCCTGCCAGGCTATCCGAATCGTCCGGCGGTACTTGGTCGAGACAAGGAACATAATCGGAACGGTGACCATGACCGCAAGTCCCAGCTTCCAGTTCAGCACCAATAATATAACGACAATACCGGCAAGCTGCACGCAGTCGATAATTGAGTTCACAACCCCGTTCGTGAATAGATCCTGAAGAGAGTTAATATCATTAGTGACTCTCACCAGTACCGAACCGGCCGGACGCTTGTCGAAGAAGTTGAACGACAGCTTCTGAATATGCTTGAACAGATCGGAACGAAGATCATAAATCACTTTTTGACCGATCACATTTGTATATTTAATACGGAACACACCCGCGATCCACTGCACGATATATAGTACGATGACGCCTGCCGTCAGCATATATAGCAATGCCGGATTCGGGCTCCCGTTCTTAGGGACAATCGCCTTGTCGATCGCCAGACTGGTCAGAAACGGAACCATCAGCTTCGTGATCGTCCCAAGCACCATCATCAGCATGACAAGCGGCAGCATTTGTCTGGCATACGGCTTCATGTAGCCGAACAACCGTGTAAATTGTTTCCAGTCAAAAGCTTTATCGATGACATCGTCATCCTTGTAAATAAATCTCTCCTGTACCGGTACGTTTGTTCCTGATTTTAGAGAATCCGGAGCTTTATTCGTTCTACTCGCCGTTACATTATTCACTGGTGTTCACCTCCGGCGGCCTTCGCCAAATAATCGGCGTATTGAATCCGGTATACATCCCGGTATGCCCCGGGCATGCCAATCAGTTCCTCATGGGTCCCCTGCTGCACAATTCGCCCTTCGTCCATAATGATAATCTGATCGGCGTGGCGGAGAGATGAGATCCGGTGAGCAATGATGAGCGTCGTCCGGCCGCGCATAACCTCCTGGAAGCCGGTTTGTATTTCATGTTCTGTTTCCATATCGACCGCGCTGGTGGCGTCGTCAAGAATCAAGATCCGCGGGTTCATCAGCAGGGCTCTCGCGATGGCGATCCGCTGCTTCTGGCCTCCCGATAGACCCATGCCGCGCTCACCTACAACGGTGTCATAGCCTTCCGGCATTTCCATAATAAAATCATGCGCCTTGGCTAATTTTGCCGCCCGGATGACCTCCTCCATCGTTACCTCTTTCAGCCCGTAAGCGATATTTCCCCGAATGGAGGACGAGAACAAAAAGGTCTCCTGGAACACGGCGGCGATCTGCGATCTGAGACTCCGCACTCCCAGCTCCCTGATATCAGTTCCGTCAAGCCTAATGCTTCCCTCATCTACATCATAAGCACGCATCAGCAGTTGAATAATCGTCGATTTGCCCGATCCGGTTCCGCCCAGAAAGCCGATGACCGATCCCGGTTTGGCTTCAAAATGAATATCCGTAACCGCCGGCACCTTATTCCCGTAAGCAAAGGTAACATGGTCAAAGACGATATGACCCTTAACTTCGGCCGAATTCAGCTCTACCGCATCCGGTTTGTCCTGTACATCAATCCAATGATTCAACACCTCCAGCACTCTCTCTCCGGAAGCCTTTGACTGCGTATAGTTGTTAATATGAAACCCGAGACCCCATACAGGCGCAATAATATACCAGATTAGACTGAAAAAAGCGACAAGCTCGCCGAGCGTCATTTGCTTGTTAATAACAAGGGTTCCCCCCACTCCAAGCAGAATCGCTACACAAACGCAGGCCAGAAACTCCATAGCCGGGAAGAACTTGCTCCACAGTTCGGCGGCGTATATTTGATTATTCTTGTAGCGCTCATTGCGTCCGGAGAATTTATCGACCTCATACGGCTCTCTGGCAAAAGATTTGACCGTCCGCACACCGGTAACGTTCTCCTGAACCGTTGTCGTCAGCTCGCTGAGCGCTTGCCGCATCTCCTGAAAAGCAGGGTGGATACGACCTTCGAATTTAAAAGCAACCGCGGCCAGGAACGGCATCGTAACCAGCGTAACCAGTGTGAGCTGCCAATTCAGTGAGAACATCATCATCGATCCAAACGCTACCATGAAGAAGACATTTAATAGCTGCGCAAATCCGAAGCCGATAAAATGACGGATTGCTTCCAGATCGCCGGTCAGCCGGGACATGAGATCACCGGTCTTGGCAGTGTCATAATAACGGAACGATAAAAATTGCAGCTTCTCATAACACGCGTTCCGAAGACGGTAAGCCAAGTAATTCCCGAGCCTTCCTCCGAAAAATCCATGTGCAAACTGCAAACATGCCTTCAAACATACAACAGCTAATACCGTCAGCGCCAGCAGGGGAACTTCACTAAATTTCATGGGCAAGATAACATCGTCAATCAGCTTTCTTAACAGGTTAGGGGTAATTAGCCCCACGGCCGTAGCGGCAGCCAAGCAAATAATCGATAGAATCAGAAAATGCAGCCTCTCCCGGTAGAAAACCCGCAGTTGCCTAAGAACATCCATGTCTCTCCTCCTTTTTTTCACAAGTTTCCGAACTTTAACGCTTTCAATTTCTAGAGACTTTAAGGAGTTTATCACTCCTAATATAATGGAGCAAAGTGGAAAAACGCCCATATTTAACGCCAACCACGCGAAAACACCGCTTAACCCAGCTAAATGCGCCCCCGGATTCATAAAATGCTTCCTTTTTCTCACAAATACTGGCGTATAAAGAAAAATCAGAAATAAATAAAAGCGTCCCCATTGTCGGAAACGCTCATCGTTATCCTGCTACTATAAATTTTCTGGCTTTAACGGCTTCAGATTAATCACGATGGTTCAGGTACCTTCATCTCCGTCATAACTTGCCACGTCACCCCATACTTGTCCTCAAGCTGGCCGAAGTGCGCTCCCCAAAATTGCTGCTTCAGCGCGTCGATTACTTTGCCGCCTTCGGACAGCTTGCCAAAAGCCGCATAAGCCTCTTCTTCGGTCGAAAATTCCAGCAAAAGAGCCATCCCATTTCCCCGCTCAATCGTCCACAAGGAATCGCACATATAGAATAGAATATCGGCCGCCTTAAAACTCAGGTGCATAACCTTATCCTTGTACTCCGGATTCGGATCAGGACCATCCGCGAATGTCATAACATCCAGAACCTCTCCGCCAAGCGCCTCGGTGTAAAACGCAGCCTGCGATCTTGCATCCTCCGAAAAAATGTAGGGGGTTAGCTTTGCCATGCCTTCAACATCCTTTCCTTCCTGAGTTTGAATTTCCACTCACAGCTTATCACAGAACATATGTTCCTGTCTAGCTGTTTAAGCAAAAATAAAAGCCTCACCGCAAAGGTAAGGCATTCACTTATCATTTTTTGATGACCATTCTTGAAGTTTTCTTATTTACCTCAGCATCATGATCAGCAATATAATCATTCAGCAATTTTTGAGCGGAAACACATTCGGTAGGTGTATTCGCGCCCGTTGTTTGCAGCAGCTCTATCATTTTTCCCTTAACGTTTAGATCGGTTAGAGCATCCCCACCGCGTAAGAAGCAAAATTTAAGGTCTTCCCCCTCCGGGAAGTACCTCTCGCTCTTGTTCGTTTCTGAATCCACTGTAAAAAATTCAATATTGCCGTCAAGATTTATACCGCCAAAAGCAATCATGACCTTAACTCCGCGTTGATTCAAATCATCGCTATTGAAAAAATCGACTAGCGCATTATGAATTACAGAGAAATCCGTCTTTACATCAAAGTACGGCAGCATCTGCACCGACAGCTCTTCACACGGCCCTTGGCTGCCCGCAAAAGCAATAAACGCTTGATTCCCGATATTGATAAATCTCTGATAATCTTCTTGCAAGATTTCTTTATTATCCCCTATTAACGTTCCATCGCTCATTACGCATAAAAAATCCTTTCTGCCCAAAACAGATACAAAGCTCATCGTATTCCTCCTAATCTTGGATATGTAGTCATTCATTTATGTAAAAAAATACGTGTCCGAGCGCCTTGGGCAAAAGTGCGTCAAGATCACTGCGGACACGTATTTGCATGTTACACAAGCCGGAAACCCTTGATCACCTAAAGGTTAGCCGATGCTTCCTTCCATTTCGAACTTGATAAGACGGTTCATCTCGACGGCGTATTCCATCGGCAGTTCCTTGGTGAACGGCTCAATGAAGCCCATTACGATCATCTGGGTCGCTTCGGCTTCCGTAAGACCACGGCTCATCAGGTAGAAGAGTTGCTCCTCGGATACCTTGGAGACGGTCGCTTCATGCTCCAGCGTAATATTGTCGTTCATAATCTCATTATAAGGAATCGTATCCGAAGTAGATTCGTTATCCATAATGAGCGTATCGCATTTAATATTTGACTTCGCGCCTTCCGCCTGACGGCCAAAGGAAGCGAGTCCGCGGTAAGTAACTTTCCCGCCGTGCTTACTGATCGACTTGGAAATGATGGTAGACGTCGTGTCCGGTGCCAGATGGATCATCTTGGCGCCGGCATCCTGGTGCTGGCCTTTACCGGCAACCGCGATAGAGAGCACGGAACCCTTGGCTCCGCGTCCTTTCAGGACGACCGCCGGGTATTTCATCGTCAGTTTGGAACCGATGTTGCCGTCAACCCATTCCATCGTCGCGTTTTCTTCAGCAACCGCGCGTTTGGTAACGAGGTTGTAGATGTTCGGCGCCCAGTTCTGAATGGTTGTATAGCGGACGCGCGCGTTCTTTTTACAGATGATTTCAACGACCGCGCTGTGCAGCGAATTCGTGCTGTAGACCGGAGCGGTGCAGCCTTCCACGTAATGCACGAAGCTGTCCTCATCGGCAATGATCAGCGTTCTTTCGAATTGTCCCATATTCTCGGAGTTGATCCGGAAGTAAGCCTGCAGCGGTATCTCGCATTTAACGCCTTTTGGAACGTAGATAAAGCTTCCGCCCGACCAAACGGCGCTGTTGAGCGCTGCGAACTTGTTGTCGGTCGGAGGGATTACAGTGCCGAAATACTGCTTGAAGATCTCGGGATGCTCACGCAAAGCCGTGTCCGTATCCGTAAATATTACGCCCTGCTCTTCAAGATCATGCTGCATGCTATGGTAGACGACCTCGGATTCGTACTGTGCGGATACACCTGCAAGGAACTTTTGTTCCGCTTCGGGAATGCCGAGCTTATCGAATGTTTCCTTGATTTCGGAAGGAACTTCTTCCCAGGTCTTGCCCTGCTTCTCGGATGGTCTTACATAGTACTGAATGTCGTTGAAATCCAGCTCGTCAAGGTTTCCGCCCCAACGCGGCAGTGGCATTTTACCGAATTGCTCAAGCGATTTCAGACGGAAGTCCAGCATCCACTGCGGCTCATTCTTAATCGCCGAGATTTCCTTGACAATTTCCGGAGTCAGCCCTTTACCCGTTTGAAATACCGCCTTGTGCTCGTCCCGAAAACCATATTTGTACTCTTCAATTTCAGGCGCTTTTTTGGCCATGGGGTACGCCTCCTTCAGTTTATTTAGTGGTGTTGCCGCTCTTCCTCATCGATGCCTTTGCGCAGCGCGTTCCAGGCCAGTGTCGCACACTTGATCCGCGCCGGAAATTTATTAACGCCGGAAAGGGCCTCTAAATCTTCGTAATCGTCGAACGTCACGTCCTCGCCTTTCATCAGTGCAGAGAATCGGCTGGCTAAATCCAGCGCCTTCTCTACTGTCTTCCCTTTAACCACTTCGGTCATCATCGAAGCGGAGGACATGCTGATCGAGCAGCCTTCACCGATATACCGGGCTTCCTTTACAATTCCGTCTTCCACTTTAAGCTGCAGTGTAATGCGGTCGCCGCAGGTAGGATTGTTCAGCTCCACCTTCATAGCATCGTCTTCGAACAAGCCGCGGTTCCGGGGATTCTTATAATGATCCATGATTACACGTCTGTACAAATCATCTAATTGCATCGGCGAAATACTCCTTTGTCCGGATTAATGCCGAGGCCAGCCGATCAATATCTTCTTCGGTGTTATACAAGTATAGGCTAGCCCTTGCAGTAGAACTAACTTCCAGCCAACGCATCAGCGGCTGACAGCAGTGGTGGCCCGCCCGGACCGCTATTCCTTCCGCATCAAGCACAGTGGCTACGTCATGCGGATGAACATCCCCCAAATTGAAGGTTATGACGCCCACTTCCCGGCCCCGCGGTCCGTAGATCGATATTCCTTCAATTTCGGCCAGACGCTGCTCCGCATAGGCTGCGAGTTTAATCTCATGCCGGTGAATCTCATCCAGACCGACCTCTTGAAGGAAGTCGATTGCCGCTCCCAGGCCGACTGCGCCCGCGATGATCGGGGTACCGCCCTCGAACTTCCAGGGAAGCTCCTTCCAGGTCGAATCGTACAGTCCGACATCATCAATCATTTCCCCGCCAAACTCAATCGGTTCCATGGCTTCAAGCAGCGCTCTCTTGCCATAAAGGGCGCCGATGCCGGTTGGCCCGCACATTTTGTGGCCGGACAAAGCATAGAAGTCGCAGTCCAGATCCTGAACATCAACCTTCATATGCGGAGTGCTCTGCGCGCCGTCAACGACCATGACCGCGCCGTGGCGGTGAGCGATGGCCGCAATTTCTTTTACCGGGCTGGTGACGCCCATTACATTGGAGACATAGGCAACGGAGACGATCTTGGTGTTGTCCGTAATTGTCTTCTCGGCGTCCTCCAGCAGAATAGTTCCGTCCTTCTGCAGCGGAATGAACTTAAGAGTCGCTCCCGTCTTCTTGGCGAGCTGCTGCCACGGAATCAGGTTGCTGTGGTGCTCCATTAGGGTAATCACGATCTCATCGCCCTCGCCGACGGCGGAAGGACCGTAAGAGGAAGCTACCAGATTAAGAGCCGTCGTCGTACCACGGGTAAATACGATTTCTTTGGTACTATGGGCGTTAATAAATCTGGCAACCTTCTCTCTGGCTCCTTCATAAGCATCGGTTGCGCGGCTGCCCAGCGTATGGACGCCGCGGTGAACGTTGGAATTATCATGCTCGTAGTAAGCCTTGACCGCTTCAATTACCTGCCGCGGCTTCTGCGATGTCGCCGCACTGTCCAGATAAACGAGCGGGTGGCCGTTAACATTCTGGTTTAGGATAGGGAATAGTTCCCGGATCGAGCTGTTCATTGGCCCAACTTCCTTTCCACAAGAGACTTAAGCTGATTACGCAGTCCCTCAAGTGGAATTTGCGACACAACCGGCGCAAGGAAGCCGTAAATAACCAGTTTCTCTGCATCCGAACGCGAAATACCGCGGGACATCAGATAATAGATTTGTTCCGGATTAACCTGCCCTACGGAAGCGGCATGACCTGCGGTCACATCGTCCTCATCTATAAGCAGAATCGGATTGGCGTCGCCGCGCGCCTTAGGGCTAAGCATCAGCACTTTTTCCGTTTGCTGGCCGTCAGCGCGCGTTGCGCCTTTCTCGATTTTGGTAATGCCGTTGATAATCGACGTGGCGTTCTCACGCATAACCGCACGGGTAATCATATTGCTTGGCGTGTTCTTGCCGAAATGCTGCGCCTGCGTCGTGTAGTTGAGCTTCTGCGAGCCTGAGCCCACCGCGATGACTTTTGCGTCGGAGCTTGCCCCGTTGCCCTTAAGCACCGACTTCGTGTCGCTGGCGGTATCGCCGTCGTTCATTTCGCCGATAATCCACTCGACCGATCCGTCATTCTCCACGATCGCGCGGCGGTACGTTACATCCGTAGTATCCGCGCCGAATTGATGCACTGTCGCGTAGCGAACCTTCGCTCCGGCGCAGGCGAACACTTCCACCGCGCCGTTGTGAAGTCCTGCTTCGCTCTTGCCCGATACATAGTTGTCAACATAAGTTACCGAACTGTTGCTGTCCGCAACGATCAGAACATGGGGAGCAAATGAAGCCTCCGCGTCATCTGTCAGGAATACAGCCTGAACCGGTGTGTCGACCACTACATTTTTCGGAATGTACAGGAATACGCCACCGTTCCATAGCGCCGCGTGCAGAGCCGCAACCGAATGCTCCTCCGGTTTGACCGCAGTATGCAGGTACCGCCGCACCAGCTCTCCGTGCTCCTTAACCGCAGTTTGCAGATCCGTGAAGATTACCCCCTGATCCGCCAGCTCCGGTGCGAGCCGTGTATAGACCGCTCCAGAATTCCGCTGGATAATAAGGCTTCCTTCCTCCGAGCTGCCTACTAGCGCGGCAATGGCGGTGGGCGCTTCGTTCAATGCGGCGATCGCCGCGCTTTCTTTATAACTGCCGTAATTGTTAATATTCCAGCGGTCAATCCGAGTCTTCTCCAGCTTCGGCAATTCCAGTTCCGCGGCCAGCTCCAGCGCCTTAAGACGGCTTTCCTTCAGCCATTCCGGCTCGCCGCTTCTCAGCGACAGTTCGCTCAATCGGCCGGCGTCCACCGGAAGAATGGTTTGCGTAGTCATTATGGTCTCCTCCTTCCAGGCGTTCTTAAGCTTCCTGCCCTACAGTTTCATCTTCGATCCCCAGTTCTTCCTTCACCCATTCATAACCATCGGCTTCCAATCGCTCGGCAAGCTCAGGGCCTCCGGATTTTACGATTCTGCCTTGCATCATAATATGAACAAAGTCGGGTTTGATGTAGTTAAGCAGACGTTGGTAGTGAGTGATAACCAGGAAACCGCGGTCTTCGCTTCGCATGGAGTTTACACCCTGCGCGACAACCCTCAGCGCGTCGATATCCAGACCCGAATCGATTTCATCCAAAATCACAATTTTCGGTTCAAGCAGCAGCATTTGCAAAATTTCGTTGCGTTTCTTCTCGCCGCCGGAGAAGCCTTCATTCAAATAGCGGTGCATGAACTCCGGATTCATTTCCAAATCTTTCATCTTACCTTCCATTTGGCGGATAAACTTGATCAGCGAAATTTCACTTCCCTCTTCGCGGCGCGCGTTGATCGCACTGCGCAGAAAGTCGGAGTTCGTTACACCGGCGATTTCGCTTGGATACTGCATAGCAAGGAACAATCCGGCGCGGGCGCGCTCGTCAACGGACATCTCCAGCACATCTTCACCCTCAAGGGTTACGGTTCCTTCCGTCACTTCATATTTCGGATGACCCATCAGCGAAGACGCCAGAGTACTTTTACCAGTGCCGTTCGGGCCCATGATGGCATGAACCTCGCCGCCCTTCATCTGAAGGTTAAATCCCTTCAAGATCTCTTTCCCCTCAATCGTCGCTTTCAAACCCTCAATGACAAATTCTGCTGCCATAACGTTCATTCCCTCCATTGATCGATTTGCGAAATCAGAAATATTGCAACAGGTTGCCCTGATCCCTACACCGTGTATTATAGTGCTTATCAAATTATAATAATTATAAATTGATTCTCAGTGATTATCAATGATTTTCACCCATTTTATTATAATAAACCCGTATTTTCAAACTGAAATTTTCATTTTCATGGGTTTTTCAGGAATTGCTCATGATAATTGTCATATTATTGCCCTAATATGAATTTAATACTTCTTCGCTTTTCTTCAAAGGCTTCATCGCTCAAAACAGGTTTTAGCGAAGTATTATCCGGAGGAACAGCAAGCTCGATCCAGGAACGGCACCCGCCGTATTCCGGAAGCATCTCGATTTCGGCAGGCTTTTCCAGCTTGTATACTTTGAGCAGCAGTACGTGCAAAGGTTCCTTCGCCTTCCATTTCAGCCGTTCTTCGGCCAAATTCCCGGTCCACATATGATAGGGATTAAGCCGTTCAAGTTGTTCAAAATCGCGTACCTCAAGATCATCGACGGCCTCGGCATAAGCGGTGATCCTCACATGGGTGGCCCTGGCATCAAATTCCGAAATTGAACGTTCCACTGAAGTCCGGTACGGCTCCTTGACCAGATGGGTTCGTTGATGCTCGTAGGTCGGAAACAAATAAAAGGAATGGCTCTTGAGTTCGAATCGCCGGGTTTCTTCCTTAATGCCTCCTTTTCGCAGAAGCATAATCTGCTCTCCCCTGGAAAGAACATCAATAGCTGAGGCCCATTCTTTCAAAGCGACAGGGTTAAGATTCATCCCCTTATCTCCTTCCTATCCTTGATTTCTAGCTGCTTATGTATCTATTATAGCGTCATTCGCTCCATTTCGACAGGCTGATGTTAAAGAACCTTCCGTCAAATCCTGGATATGCCGAAGCTAGCCCTGAAGTCAAGAAAGTTGTCTGAAAAATAACAGAAAAAGCCTCCGTGAGGGAGGCTTCTCTATAGTTGCAAAAGAATTTCCGCAGTGAATAACACCGGCTAAGCTTGATCTCAGCCGAGGAAAGAGCGCAGCATCCAGGAATGCTTCTCGAAATCACTGCGTATTTTGATGAACAGGTCTGCCGTAGGCTGATCGCTAGCTTCCTCTGCAAGCTCAATGCCTTCAGTTAACTCTTCAGCTATAGTCGTAAAGTCTTCAATCAACGATTGAAGCATGGCGCGGCTGTCTTCCTTGCCGGTTGCTTCCTGAATCGTCGCAATCTCAAGATATTCCTTCATTGTCGCCGCAGGGGTTCCTTTAATACTCAGCAGGCGTTCGGCTACCTCGTCCATTTTCTCAGTAACTTCATCGTATAGCTTTTCGAACTTAACATGAAGGGTGAAGAATTGCTCGCCTTTTACAAACCAGTGGAAATTGTGTAATTTGACGTATAATACGTTCAAGTTAGCGACCTGCCGGTTTAGTACTTGCTCGATAGAGGTAGAACTCACTTTGTTCGTTGCTTTAGCCATAGCTTATCCCTTCCTTTATCCAAAATTTTAGCCGGCTTGTTATTAATATCCGGCCCCTGCACCGCTGTTCTACTGTCCAATTACCCTGATACTCGGCTTGGCGAAACCCTAAAAAATTGAATATCCAAAATTTTGTCAAAACACAGGATATGTTCCTTTCTTATGTAGAATGCTCGGAGAAGACCTTGCTTATCCGCCTCATCCTCTTTTTAACACCGTTCACTTCTTTCATAAATATGCAACTTATTCTACATCTATATAAAAAAAAGGGCCCGCTTGGCCCCATTCATTCCGCAGTATTGAACTAAATCATCTTAAGCAGAGCTTCGGACCCTTTCATCCCGGGAACTATTCCAAGCTTTTCCGCTTCTACCGTAACCGACTCCAGAGGAGCTTCAAGCAGCTGCTCCAGCGTCCGAACCCCTACCGCTCTGCCTGCAATGATGCCCCGGTCTGCCAAACGTTCGTTAAGCAGCCCGACATCAAGCGCGCCGCACATAATATAACCTCTATCATTGCTGATTGTCAGCAGCGTCGTTTTGGGCAGCTTCACCTCAACTCCAAGCATAATGTGACCGCCGACTGCAACTGGAACCATTGTCACCATTTATTGGCACCTCCCTCGTTGTCATACCCCGCTGTATGTTTATGCCTAAGGGGAAGCCAGTGTGTGGACGATGGTCCCAAATTTTCAAAAGATACCGGAGACATAAGACCTATTTTTTTCAAACTCTACTCTATAACTATTTCATGTTTAATGTTATAGTTTATATACAAAGAACCATTCCTATGAATAAAGCTGGGGGATATATGGATAATAAATCGCTGAGTGCAGACGAGCATTACTTGTTTAATGTCGACATCTTGATAAATGCCCGTACCAACCGGCTTGCACTGCAATATTTGCTTGAATTAATGAACAGCAGCGATGTTGTCGGCGACTTCAGAATTCAATCGGAACTGCCCCTGGGAAAAACCATTGCCAGCCTTCTCGATCCCCTGCAAACGATATCGGGGCAGGAACAAACTCATTCTGGAACACAGTCTGGCATTCGCCCTGCTGTACTTCCGAAGTCTGCCGTACCGCCGCAAAATCCCGTTTCGCCGGCAAATCCCGGCAATGAACCAGGTAATGGTAAGCCGATTGAAAGTCACGCCGACCCTCTCGGCCAGATTCGCGCTTTTATCCGGGACAATCGGCTCGTCCGGTTAAGAGCCAACCGTCAAGGCAAGCAGATATCCATGCCATGCCGTATTCTGAATTTCGACGAAGCGTCCGCCACGCTTAACGTCTACCACGTTGACGAGAAACAGGTTTACACGTTCAGGCTGAATGAAATCGACGAGTTTTTGTAAAATCCCAAAGGGCGCCTAGACCAAATAGTCTAAAGGCGCCCTTTGGGTCTTATGACTTATTGTTACGGGAAAAAGCCTCCAGAGCAAGCAGCAGCCAGCCTGCAATGAAGCACACTCCGCCCAGAGGGGTTATTGCCCCCAGCACTTTAATTCCGGAAATACTCAGCACGTACAGACTGCCCGAGAATAGAATGATTCCAGCAAGCAGCAGCCAGCCCGACCATCTCAGCCGTGAACTCTCCCCCCATTGCCCTGCGGCAATGCCGACAATCAGAAGTCCCAGCGCATGCACCAGATGATAATGCACACCCGTTTCATACACCGCCATAGCGCTCTCCCCAAGCGAGGATTTCAGGATATGAGCGCCAAAAGCGCCTACCGCTACCCCCAGCATGGCGAGTAAAGCCCCTAAGCCTATAAATGTACGCTGCAAATAAGACAACTCCTTATTTTGTACTGTATATTTCCATCATAACGGATGGGAAGGCTCCAAATCCAGTATCCTCATATTTGTTCCTTTTGCTTGCATTTAACGCCGCTTTGTGAACAATTGGATATATACATAATGATCGAAAAGGAGTGCACCAATATTTATGAATGAACAAGATTATCGATCTAATCACGCGCCGCAAAATGCAGCCATTCCCGGCGGCGACAATTCCGGCTACGCACCCTATCAGGAGGAACCACGGGTCATCAAGCATTCCGGCCCAGGCATCGCTTCTTTTGTCATTGCCATGGTTGCGCTGGCGGGATACATCGTCTCTTTCATAGTCGCCGGAACCTTAATCGCGCCAGTGTTAGATGAAACGGGTGTGCTGAAAGGCGAAACAAGCGGAGCCTTCCTGTTTCTCGGCCTGGCCATACTTGCGCTTGCGGCGCTCAATGTCATCGGCGTAGTGGTGGGCATCATCGGTCTTGCCCTGCGGGGAAGGCGCAAAGTATTCGGGATCATCGGCACGATCATCAACGGGTTAATTCTGCTTCTGTTCCTGCTGCTGTTCACGGTGGTTCTATTTCATGCAGGCTCCCTGCAATAGGGGGAGGGCCGCTGCCCTCCTTGCAGGAATACGGGACGTAACGAATACACAAGGTCCCTTCGCTTGCCCTTGAAGCTCAGCGGCAAGATCGAAGAGACCTTTTTTGTGCCTATAGCGGCGAATTTACACAATCGATTACCGGTTCACAAGCGTACTCAGCGAAGCAAAGGCATGCGGCGGAAAACCTTCCGTAGCATCGCCATACGGAATATTCATTCTAATGATGTATCCCTGTCCGTCCGTTTCGGTTACGATATATTTTCTCGTTCCGCCATCGCCGGAAGCGGTTAGAAGCAGCCGCGCATCTGGCAGCTGACTTGCTCGCTCTTGACCCTTCAGCTCCTTGACTTCTCCGGTCTTGGACAGTTCTTCACGCCCTTCAGCCAGCAGAGCATCAAGATTAAAGTCCGAAGGAAGTTTCTCAATGTCGGCATAATAGCCGGGGTCCGCCTTCAAGTAAAGTCTTCCCTTTGCCGAGTCGAAGGCAAGAATGTCGAATACATAGAGCGAGTATCCGTTGCCTGATGCGAGTGTCGCATTCTTTACTTCACGGCTGCCTTCAAGCATAAGCTCCAGCTGCTTCGTCTGCGGCAGTCCGGTTCCCTTTCCCGTCACTCCGCCCGAGGCGGCCAGCTTGGTGAGCACCCGCTGCTTGAGGGAAGCGTCGCCATTCACTGCTTTTTCCACGTATTCAAAGACGACTTGGTCTTCTTCATTCAGCGTTTCCGGTATATTCTCCATTCCGGCTCCGAGCTCAAAGGCAACCGGCCCCTCCTCCGTCTGAATTTCGATCGAATGGTTGTCGATTTGTCCATTATAGACGCCGGTTCCCTTTATCGGTTGCGTTTCCCCGCCTGCGGGCTCACTTGGTGAAGGGGACGGTTCAGGCGCGCTCGGCTCCGGACTTGTCGCAGTTGCCTGTGAGGCCGTAGCAGGCGCATCAGTTGGAACAGCG
This sequence comes from Paenibacillus durus ATCC 35681, assembly GCF_000993825.1. Lineage (NCBI taxonomy): Bacteria > Bacillati > Bacillota > Bacilli > Caryophanales > Paenibacillaceae > Paenibacillus > Paenibacillus durus. The sequence goes on along the minus strand of NZ_CP011114.1, from coordinate 1,160,743 downwards.
GCCGGCCCATTTCCCCCGCAACCGGTTAGGGCGAGCATGAATGCGGCAATAGCTGCCGCGACTGATATGGAATAATGAGGTTTCATGTTCTCATGCCTCCTTAAGATTCTCGTACTGCACACATTCTACCTTCTAAACGTTCCATCCCGCGCCAAGGTTGCAAATGAATTTATGGAGCTGCGGCGCTTCTAGCGGGAGGCGCTGTACGCGATTTTGCCGTTAACTACCGTCATCCGGGCTTCAGCAGCAAGCATTTCCTCCGCGCTGGCCGAAATGTCCCGGTCAATTACAGTGAAGTCGGCGCGCATGCCTACGGCGATGCGTCCGCGTTCATGCGCTTCTCCGGCGGCAGCGGCGCTTCCTTCGGTGAACAGCCGGAGCGCTTCCGCCGCCGTGAGCTTTTCTTCCGGCAAATAGCCGGAATGGGTCTCATCCGGTTTGCGTCGCGTCACAGCCGCATGCAGGCCGAGAAAAGGATTCAAGGGCTCAATCGGCGCGTCGCTTCCGCCCGCACAGGTAATGCCTGCGGCCAGCAGCTTCCTCCAAGCGTATAAATATTTCTTCCTCTCTTCGCCGACCCGATCAAGCACCCACGGAAAATCGCTGGCGACAAACCGGGGCTGAATATCGGCAATCAGCCGCAATGCCCGCATTCGTTCCACGAGCGCCGCGTTCAATACTTGGGCATGGATGAAACGGTCCGGCAGCGGCGCATCCTTCGGCAGCGGCGCGCTTTCCATTGCGGTCAGCGTCAAATCGGCCGCCGCATCGCCGATAGCGTGAACGGCAACCGGGAAGGCACTCCGGCGTGCCGCAGCGACGATCTCATTCAGCCTCGCCTGGGTATGAATGGCAATACCGGAGGTATGCGGCGCATCACTGTAGGGCCTGGCAAGCAGCGCCGTCCGTCCTCCAATCGCGCCGTCGGAAAAGAGCTTGACCGCGCCGATGCGCAGCCATTCATCGCCATCGCCGGGGCGAAGCCCAAGCTCCTCCGCCTCCTGGAGGAACGGATAGTACAGCAGCTGATGTGTACGGAAATATACTCCCTCTTCGCGCAGCTCCCGGTGGATGCGCAGCATCGTATCCATGCTGCCGAGCAGGCGCAGGTCCTCGGTATGCGCTCCGGTCAGTCCCAGCGACAGCGCGTGCTGACAGGCCCGGCGCATAGCTCCTTTCAATGCGTCATAGCTCGGCGCAGGCTGGACAGCCGCAAACGGAAGCGAGGCGTCTTCATAGATCCATCCGTTCAGGCCGCCGTCCGCACCGCGGCCGTATGCGCCGGAAGGGGAATCTGGAGTCGACTCCGTCACGCCGGCCAGACGGAACGCCTCGCTGTTGCCAAGGTAGGCGTGAAAGCAGGTTCTTGTAAGAAATACCGGATGCCTGTCCGTAATTTCATCGAGCTCACGCTTGTGCGGAGCTTCCGCCGGTCTGAACTCATTTTCATTCCAGTTAAGCCCGAGAATCCAGCCGCCCGGTGGAGTCGTTCTCGCGTGTTCCGCGATCAATCTCAACATTTCTTCCTTAGAGGTGATGCCCGTAAAGTCCAGCATATCCAGCTTCATGCCCTGCATTCCAAGATGCAGATGGGAGTCTGCAAGTCCCGGCAGCACATAGCCCCCGTCCCAATCGACGGTCCTATAATCCCGCCCCGCCAGTTGAAGCTGCAACTCGCGCTTCGTCCCGATCGCCGCTATGATTCCGTTCTCGGTATATATGGAATTGGCTCCGGCACGAGCGTCTTGGATTCCTCTTCCGTTCGTGAATAAAATGCCTGGCATCGTTATCCCCCCCTCATTGCCCTCTACCTGCCTGAATGTTCGCAATTTCTCGAATATAGGCTAACATAACGCAAACCATAACTTCACCGCAAGCCTGTCATTTTGCATTTTTCTAAGCCTCCATCTCCGCTCAGCTGAGCGCACATATCCCTTGCGTCCGTGAATATACTTTAGGTACAACTGCTAAGCTACCGTCGTCCGGCTGTTATCTCACCCTAGTAAAACATCGGTTACCGCCGCAGCCCGCGAGTGAATTTCGTTTCTTACATTCCATAGGAGGTGGTCATCTTTGTCACAATCGTCACAGCCTTTTTCGTTTGTTGTCTCGAAAGAAGACTGGTCCCTGCACCGCAAAGGCCATCAGGATCAGGAGCGTCACCAGCAGAAGGTCAAGGAAGCGATTAAAGGCAATTTGCCCGATCTCGTTACGGAAGAGAACATTATCATGTCTGACGGAAAACAAATCGTCAAGGTGCCGATCCGCAGTCTGGATGAGTACCGGATCATTTATAATTACCGCAAGCAGAAGCATGTCGGTCAGGGTGACGGAGACAGTCAAATCGGCGATGTGCTTGGCAGGGAGCCGGTCCAGACCGGTCCTGGCAAAGGGGATAAAGCGGGCGACCAGCCCGGCCAGGATTTGGTGGAGGCGGAGGTCGATTTGGAGGATTTGGAGGACATTTTGTTTCAGGAATTCGAGCTGCCGCATTTGAAGCCCAAGGATAAGGAAGAAATCGAGGTCCAGTCCATCGTCTTTAATGACATCCGCAAAAAGGGCATGATGTCCAACATCGACAAAAAACGCACACTGCTTGAGAACCTGCGCCGTAATGGCAGAAGAGGCATGCCGGGAATCCACGGTATCAGCCCCGACGATCTGCGCTATAAGACCTGGGATGAAACGACGATTCCGCATTCCAACGCGGTCATTATCGCGATGATGGATACTTCGGGCAGTATGGGAACGTTTGAAAAATACTGCGCCCGCAGCTTCTTTTTCTGGATGACCCGCTTCCTGCGCCGCCAGTATGAGAAGGTCGAAATCGTCTTTCTGGCCCACCACACAGAGGCGAAAGAGGTCAGCGAGCATGATTTCTTCACCCGCGGCGAGAGCGGCGGCACGATCTGTTCGTCGGCATATCAAAAAGCACTGGAAATCATCGATAAGCGCTATCCGCCTTCCAAATATAATATCTATCCCTTCCACTTCTCGGACGGTGACAACTTAAGCTCCGATAACGAGCGCTGCGTCAAGCTGATTGGGGAGCTGCTGAAACGGAGCAACATTTTCGGTTACGGCGAGGTCAACCAGTACAACCGCAGCAGCACCCTCATGTCCGCGTACAAACACATTAAGCAGCCGCAATTCATGTACTATGTCATCAAGGATAAAAAGGAAGTGTATCAGGCGCTAAGGACCTTTTTCGGTAAAAAGGAAGCAGCGGGGCGTTAAGCAAGTCCTCTTCTGACATGAACCATAACGGCGATTTTAGATCGCTCACACCTAATTAGCTTCCCGTGCATACGCAGGGGGGCTCTTTTGTGATGTCGTGCTGATTACGAACCGGACAGGTCTTCAGCTCCCGGACTACAGATTTATGCGCGTTTATGCGCGGCCGCTCACTGATAACCGCTTGTATTTATCAGCGTTAGCGGCTCGGTTATCCTATTTACAATTGCATGCACTTCGATTATGATAAGTCTAAGCAAGCGTTTTCACAAGGAGGTTCTCTATGACAGTTACCATCAAGGACGTGGCCAGAAGAGCGGGCGTTTCGCCCTCCACGGTTTCCCGGGTATTGTCGGGCCATCCGAGGATCAGCGTGGAAACCTCCCGCAAGGTCAAGAGCATTATGGAGGAAATGGGCTACCATCCGAATATCATGGCCAAGAGCCTTGTGTCGAAAACGACGAACAGCATTTGCATCATCCTGCCAAAACCGGCTGAAGAATTGTTCACCAATCTGTTCTTTATGGAATTAATCCGCGGGATTGTCACACAGGCAAGCCGTTCGGGCTACGATGTCCTGATCAGTTCCGGCGCGACGGAGAAAGAAGAACTTGAGGCGGTCTCCCGGCTGCTCAAGGGACGGCGCGTCGATGGAGCGATTCTGCTCTACTCGCGGAAGGACGACGCTGTGATCGATTTTTTGAAAAATAATGGGTATCCCTTCGTACTGGTGGGACGCAGCGACAAGTATGACGATATTCTGTCAGTAGATACCGACAATCTGCTGGCGGCCTATGATGCTACGAATCACCTGATCTCCATGGGGCATAAGCGGATCGGCTTCGTCAGCGGTCCTCCGAACCTGATTGTGTCACGAGACCGGCTTGAAGGCTACCGGAAAGCTATGGAGCATAACGGTCTGGAACTGAAATCCGAATGGATTGTGGAAGGAGAGTTTCTGCAGGACAGCGGCTATCGCGCTATGTCCTTCTTCATGAATCTGCCGAGCCGCCCCACGGCGCTTGTCGTTGTAGACGATATCGTTTCCTTCGGGGTTCTCCGGGGGTTGAACGAGCTGAATTACAGTGTTCCTGCAGATTTGGCGCTGGTCAGCTTCAACAACATCCCGCTGGCGGAACTGTCCACCCCGCCGATCAGCAGCATCGATATTGGGATTTACCATCTGGGGTATACGGCTTCCCAGGTCTTGATTCAGGCCATTCAGAAGCAGAATACGGAGCCGGGCTTAACCAAACGGTTCATTATTCCCCATCGCTTGATTGTACGCGAGTCTTCCATGCTCTCTCCCGCAAGAAGTGAATAAGTAAATGAAGCATTACTTCGGAGCTTCATTTATTTTTTAAGCGTTGTACAAACGTTTGCACTCTCCATTGAATATACCAAATTGACTTAAAGGAGAATGATCATGACCGAGATTAAGGCTTGTCTGTTCGATCTCGACGGCGTGCTGGTTGACACCGCCAAGTATCATTACATCGCCTGGAAGGAGCTTGCGGATCGTCTCGGATTTGAATTTACAGAGAAGGATAACGAACGCCTGAAAGGCGTCAGCCGCGCCGTATCGCTGAATATTCTGCTGGAGATCGGCGGACTGAATCTGGACGATGCCGAAAAAGCCAAGCTGGCCGAGAGTAAAAACAACCGTTACGTGGAATATATCTCGGCGATGAACAGCTCGGAGATTCTGCCAGGGGCTCTGGCTTTTCTGGAGGACTGCCGAAACCAGGGTATTAAAATCGCGGTGGGCTCCGCAAGCAAGAACGCGATGACCATTCTGAATAACACCGGACTCACACCATATTTCGATGCGATTATTGACGGAACCAAGACATCCGCCGCCAAGCCCGATCCGGAAGTATTTCTGCTTGGAGCCGAAGCGCTCGGCATCCCCCCGGTGAACTGTGTCGTCTTTGAAGACGCCGAAGCCGGGATCGAGGCGGCCAGCCGCGCTGGCATGGCGAGTGTAGGCATCGGGTCGCCGGAGACGCTCGGTGCAGCAGCCCTTGTCGTTCCTTCCCTGATGGAGATGAGCGTTGCGCGGCTAAAAGAAGCTTTTGCCTAATAATTTAGATAAAAGGAGCCGATAAGCATGAAACAATACTTGAAGATTGATGAATGGTCAATCATTGAGGAATCCTTCGATCCGCAGACGCAAGAGATTTCCGAAAGCGTATTCAGTTTAGGCAACGGCTACATGGGCGAACGCGCGAATTTTGAGGAAAAGTACAGTGGTCCCAGCCTGCAAGGCAGCTATATGGCCGGCGTATACTATCCCGACAAGACCCGGGTTGGATGGTGGAAGAACGGCTACCCTGAATATTTTGCCAAAGTATTGAACAGCACCAACTGGATCGGCATCGATATCGAAATTGACGGAGCACCGCTGGATCTGGCCGCTTCAACCGTATCGGAATTCCGGCGGGTGCTGAACATGAAGGAAGGCACGCTGTCACGCAGCTTCACCGCCGCCCTTGAGGACGGCAAAGAGGTTAAAGTGGAGAGCATCCGCTTTGTCAGCATGACCCGGCGGGAGATCGGCGCGATCCGCTATTCCGTTACACCGCTGAATTTCTCGGGAACGATTACCGTGGCCCCTTATCTGGACGGAGATATCAAGAACAAGGATTCCAACTATGACGAGAAGTTCTGGAACGAGGTCGAGAAGAACTACTTCCCCGGGGGCGGCTATCTGACGCTGAAGACGAAAAAGCTAGATTTCCATGTGACTACCGCCATGGCCTATGATATCGCCGTATCCGGTAAGCAACTGGAAGCTGAGGCCGAGCCGGTACTTCACGAAAAATATGTGGGAAACATCGTTCAGGTTCCTGTCAAGGAAGGCGAGCAGGTCGTCATCTATAAATACGCCGCAAGCGTAACTTCCCGCAATTACGGGCTGGGTCAGCTTGTGGATGCGGCCCAAAATGCTCTCCAGTCTGCCAGAGAAGCTGGTTTTGTAGCCCTGCTGACCGAGCAGTCGGAAGCATGGAAGGATAAATGGAAAGAAAGCGACATCATTATTGAGGGCGACCCCTCTGCCCAGCAGGCGATCCGCTTTAATATTTTTCAATTGAACCAGACCTATACCGGCGAGGACGACCGGCTGAACATCGGGCCCAAAGGCTTCACCGGTGAAAAATACGGCGGCAGCACCTACTGGGACACGGAAGCCTACTGCGTGCCTTTCTATCTCAGCACCGCGGATTCCTCCATTGCCCGCAACCTGCTGATTTACCGCTACAAGCATCTGGAGAAGGCCAAGGAGAATGCCCGTAAACTCGGCTTCGCCAAAGGCGCGCTGTATCCGATGGTGACGATGAACGGCGAGGAATGCCATAATGAATGGGAAATTACTTTTGAGGAAATCCACCGGAACGGGGCTATCGCCCACGCCATCTACAACTATGTGAATTACACCGGCGACAAGTCGTATCTGGGGCAATACGGCCTGGAGGTGCTGGTAGAAATCTCCCGTTTCTGGGAAGAGCGCGTGCACTACGTGCCGCATAAAGACAAATACGTCATGCTCGGCGTTACCGGACCGAACGAGTATGAGAACAATGTGAATAACAACTGGTACACGAACCGGATCGCCGCTTGGACCATGGAGTATACGCTGGAAGCGCTCGCTTATTTGCGGGAACACGAAGACACGCGTTATGCCGAGCTAACCGACAAGCTGGGTCTTCTGGAAAGTGAAACAGATAAATGGCAGGACATTATCGCTAAAATGCACTACCCGTTGGACGAGGAAAAAGGCATCTTCCTGCAGCAGGACGGCTTCCTCGACAAGCAGATCATTCCGGTCAAGGAGCTTGCGCCTGAGCATCTGCCCCTGAACCAGAAATGGTCCTGGGACCGCATTTTGCGCTCCTGCTATATCAAGCAGGCCGATGTGCTGCAAGGGCTGTACTTCCTGAACGACCGCTACGACCTGGCGACGAAAAAACGGAACTACGACTTTTACGAGCCAATCACCGTACACGAGTCCTCCCTCTCTCCCTGCATCCATGCGATTCTCGCATGTGAATTGGGATACAAGGAAAAAGCTTACGAAATGTACTTGCGGACCTCGAGGCTCGATCTCGATAACTATAACAATGATACCGAGGACGGCTGCCACACTACCAGCATGGCGGGTACCTGGATGTCGATTGTGCATGGTTTCGGGGGACTCCGGGTGCTGGACGGCCGGCTTGTGCTGAAACCGTCCAATCCGGGACATTGGACCTCGTATTCTTTTAAAATCATGTTCCGCGGCTCTCGTCTCAAGGTTACGGTAACGGACCAGGAAATTACGGTTGCCAACGAAACCGAAATCCCCGCTGCGATCACGATCTATGACAAGGAATACACCGTGGGCGGACTTGGCACAGTAACCTCGCAGGGCGTACCTGCAATTATCTAGGAGTGTTGCGTTCAAGCACAAGCCTCTTCGGAATTCCGCAGCTTCATAACCACCGAACCGAACCGTCTCGGGAAGGAGTTCATGCTCCTTCTTGAGCGGTTTTTTCTGTCCCCGGCTTTCACCTGTGAGCTATACTTGTGTGGTTGGAAATGATGTATACTGTCCAAAGGCAGCACGGAAGAACAGGACCCTTGTTTGGCACCGTGATACGATAGTTGCAGAGGAGATGGCAGACGATGGAATGGCTGAACCGCATGAAGGACGCGCTCGAATATATGGAACAGCATATGACGGAGCCGATAAATATGGATGAGATCGCCAAAACGGCCTGCTCTTCGCCATTCCACTTTCAGCGGATGTTCAATCTGCTGACCGGAGTGACCGTCGCCGAGTACATCCGCAAACGCCGGCTGACGCTCGCCGCGCAGGAATTGGCGATGACACCGGCCAGGGTGCTGGATGTCGCACTCAAATACGGCTACGACTCGCCGGAGGCATTCGCCAAGGCGTTCCGCAAGGCGCATGGCATTACGCCCTCGGCGGCGCGCGAGCCCGGGGCCGTCCTGAAGGCTTTTCCCCGCCTCTCCTTCCACCTATCCTTGAAGGGAGACAAAGAAATGGATTACCGTATCGTGAACAAAGAAGCGTTTACCGTGGTCGGTAAAACGATGGAGACCTCCTGCCGCGATGGAGAGAATTTGCGGAGAATCCCGCAATTCTGGCTGGAATGCAACGAGGACGGCACGTATGACAAACTGCTTGAGCTGGGAGAGGGCGTCCATGATCTGCTGGGAATATGCGCCGAAATGAATCACGAGCAGGAGACGCTCACTTATTGGATCGCCGTAGAGAGCGGCGCGCCCGCCCCGGAAGGTTACTCCTCCACCGTCATTCCGGCTGCAACCTGGGCGGTCTTCACCTCCGTCGGCCCTATGCCGAGTGCGATTCAGAGTGTATGGGCGCGGATCTTCCAGGAATGGTTCCCCGGCACCGGCTACGAGCATTCGGGCGGACCCGAATTCGAGCTGTACCCGCCGGGAGATCCTGCTTCGGAAGATTACCGCTGCGAGATATGGATTCCGGTCATGACAAAATCTTAACAGACTCGACCATATAATGAACGAGGAACCGACCAGGCACAAGCCATCTATGTGTCCGGCCGGTTCTTTCGCTTGCACCATTATTACCGGAATACTGATAGAGACAGTCAGAGGCTTTAAGGTTTATGATTGCGATTAACCTTGCTATAATTGAAAAGAAACAAGGGATGTATATAGATTCAAGATTATCCGATCACCCTGTGAAGGAGAGTTTCATGCCTAACGTAAAGATTTTTACAGACAGCACATCCGATATGCCGCAAGGCTGGAAAGAATCCTATGATATCGGCGTCGTTCCGCTTTATGTCGTGTTTGAGGACGCCACGTACAGGGATGGTGTAGATATCACGCCTGCTGAGGTCTACCGGAAGGTGGCGGCAGCAGGCGCGCTGCCCAAGACGGCGGCCCCTTCGCCTGCCGACTTTATGAACGCCTTTGCTCCTGCGGTTGAGGAAGGCCGCGATATCGTCTATCTTAGCCTTTCTTCAGCCCTGTCCTCCACCTATCAGAATGCTCGTCTTGCCGCAGAGGAATTTCCGCCCGGACGCGTTAAGGTAGTGGATTCCGGCACATTATGCGGAGGAATCGCCCTGCTGGCCGTGAAGGCGGCGAAGGCGGCTCTTAAAGGCCGCAGCTCAGGCGAGATTATCTCCATGCTGGAGCAGAGCCGCGGACGGCTCAGCACCGAGTTCGTTATTGACACGCTCGATTACTTACATATGGGCGGCCGCTGTTCGGGCATGCAGAACTTTATCGGCAGCCTGCTCAAGATTCGTCCGGTGCTTCGATTGGTTAACGGCAGCATCATCCCCGTGAGCAAAGTCCGCGGCAAAAAGGAAAAAGCGGTGGAGCAGATGCTCTCTCACGCCCTGTCGGATATTGACCGGATGGACAAGGAACTGCTAATCGTCGCGCATACGCAAGCGGAGAAAGACGCCAAGTTTCTGGTTGACGCCCTTAAGGAGGCTACCAGAGCAGAGGAAGTTGCCGTGATCGAGGCGGGCTGCGTGATTGGCAGCCACTGCGGGCCGAATACCGTCGGGATGATGTACCTCACGAACGGCAGCCGCGATACAAAATAATGCCCTGCACTAATGCCAGAAACCTCCGCAGCCTTAATCAAAGGACCGGAGGTTTCTTCATCAAAATATAAGACTTTATAAGTTTCACGCTAATAAATGGCTTTATATTTCTACGAGAAACGGTACCGTCCCTGAAAGGACTGCGAAGCCGTTTCTTCTTGTTTGTATAATAAGCCGGGTACTTCCGCCTCTTCTTTCACGAAGGGCAGCATGAATCTGAAGATGGAACCGCGCGCTTCCTCGCTCTCCACAAAGATCGTCCCGCCCATCAGTTCCACGAGCTGTTTGCAGATTGCCAATCCTAAGCCCGTGCCCCCGTATTTGCGGTTAATCGATGGATGTAATTGAGAAAATGACTGGAACAGCAGACCGAGCTTATCCTCGGCAATGCCGACGCCGGTATCCCTGACGGAGAATTCAAGCAGATAAGTCGGTGATTCCGGAAGCAGAATGTTCTTGACAGACAGCGTCACGCTGCCTTTCTCGGTGAACTTCAGCCCATTGCCGACCAGATTGACGATAATCTGCCGAAGACGGCTTGGGTCGGCCTTGATCGTCTCTGGCACACTTGTATCCGCCCACCAGCGAAGCGCCAGCCCCTTCTCCTCCGCCTTCGGAGTAAACAGGTCAATGACGGCGCCGAGCATCTCTCTGAGGTCGAACTGTTCGGGCTCCAGCGGCATCTTGCCGGCTTCAATCTTGCTGAAATCGAGAATATCATTCAAAATATTCAGCAGACTGTAGCTGCTGCTGCGCAGAATCTCCGCATACGTCCGCTGCTCTTCCCCCAGTTCGCTCTCCAGCAGCAGATCGGCCATCCCGATCATGCCGTTCATCGGCGTCCGGATTTCATGGCTGATCATGGCCAGAAACTCCGATTTTGCCCGGGATGCCTGCTCGGCCGATTCTTTTGCCCGGATAATTTCCCGCTCGTTCGTAATATCGCTGAAGGCCACCACCACACCTTCAATATGGTCATGTTCCATGATCGGGGATACTCTATAATTCACCCAAAAGCTGGTGCCGTCCTTACGCCAAAAAATCTCCTCATTCATACTACGGGGAGTCCCATCCTCGATCGTCATCGTAATCGGGCATTCCTTCGTGTAGTAGCTGGAGCCGTCGGGCCGGGTGTGGTGAATATGCGTAAGGCTGTGAATGCCGATGATCTCTTCGCTGGAGTATCCGAGCATAAGCATGGCGGTTCTATTAATGAAGATGATCTTGCCGCTTCTGTCGATTCCGAAGATGCCTTCTGTAACCGAGTTCAAAATCAAGCTTCGTGAGTCCCTGAGCCCGGAAGCCCGCTCTGAATGAGCAGATCCCGCCCCGGCCTCGTCATATACTGCCGAACCGTTCACGTCCGTAATATTCCGGATAACGGCAAATATGCCGACCACTTCGCCCTCCGCTCTGACTGGAATATAAGTCAGTTCCGCTGAAGCGACGACGCCGGATTTTTTGATAAACTTTAATTGACATGAAGACGTGTCGCCCGCGCAGGCAAGAGAAAAATGGCGCCCGGCTTCGGTCCGGCTTCCGAACAAAAGCGCTTTGTTCTGAATCCCCGTAACCTCCCTGAAGGTGTAGCCGGTCAGTCGTTCAGCGGAGCGATTGGCGCCGATGCAGCGGCCCTGAAGATCCAGAACGTAGATGCAGTCCGGATGCTGCTCGTACAATTCTCTATACACGCCTTCTTCGGCTATTAATTGCTTTAAGACAGAAGCCTTATCCTTATGCACGGTCCACTTCCTCTCTTAACTAACAAAACGCCTCCGCTAAGGGCATTAAGGCGGGCACTTTGCCAGGGAACCCTGTGCGTCACTACACCCATCATCCAATTCGTAAGCGCTGCCGCCGATCCGACAGGCGAGAATCGTCTAATAATGTAGAATCCGAGTAGAGTTGAGAACATTATATCAAAAATTACAGAATATTTACCGGATATTTTGTTAACTTTCATGGTAAGGCTGGGTCATATTTGCGGGGATCTCTCCATATACATCTTGTGAACGGCTCTGCCGCTAACAGGATTCACAGGTGGAAAGGAGATGGGTACATGCCCAGCGATGAGATACAGGCGCTTGAGAAGGCTATAGCCGAGATTACGGAAATCGCCTCCGGTTTCGGCCTGGATTTCTACCCCATGCGCTACGAAATTTGCCCCGCTGATATTATCTACACGTTCGGGGCTTACGGAATGCCGACCCGTTTCGGTCATTGGAGCTTCGGAAAGACGTTTCACAAGATGAAATCCCAGTACGATTTCGGGCTGAGCAAAATATACGAATTGGTCATCAACTCCAATCCGTGCTACGCCTTCCTGCTCGACGGCAACTCTCTGGTCCAGAACAAGCTGATTGTCGCCCATGTGCTGGCGCACTGTGATTTTTTCAAAAATAATATGCGCTTCTCCCAGTCTAACCGCAATATGGTCGAGAGCATGTCGGCCACTGCCGACCGGATCGCCGAGTACACCGTCAAATATGGAACGGACACGGTCGAGAGCTTCATCGACGCGGTTCTGGCCATCCAGGAGCATATCGATCCGAGCCTGATTCGGCAGAGCAAACGGGGCAGCGCCCAGTACCTGGAGAAGCCGGAGAAGCGGCCCGGGGAGCGCCGCGAGTCGAAAGAGAACTTGGTCAATGCTAGTCCTTATGAGGAGCTTTGGCAGCTCGAGAAGACCGAAGCGTCCGCCGAAAAATCCGGAGCCGGGTATAAGCCCTTCCCGCCGGAGCCGGAGAAGGATATGGTCTGGTTCATTCAGCATTACTCCACAGCGCTTGAGGATTGGCAGCGCGACATTATGACGATGCTTCACGATGAGATGCTCTACTTCTGGCCGCAGATGGAGACGAAGATCATGAACGAAGGCTGGGCTTCCTACTGGCATCAGCGCATCATGCGGGAGATGGACCTGACGCCGGAGGAGACGGTGGAGTACGCCAAGCTCAATTCCGCAGTTGTGCAGCCCTCCCGCCAAAGCTTGAATCCGTATTATCTGGGCCTGAAGATCTTGGAGGATATCGAGCGGCGTTGGGACCGGGATAAAATATTCGAGGTGCGCGAGCTGGATTCCGACATTTCCTTTATCCGCAGCTACCTGACTAAAGAATTGGTCGAGGATCTCGACTTGTACATCTTTGAGAAGAAAGGGCCGGAATGGAAAATCACCGACAAGGCCTGGGAAAATGTCAGGGAGCAGCTGGTACAGGCGCGCATTAACGGCGGTTCGCCTTATCTGGTCGTGCAGGACGGCAACTTCGAGCGAAACGGCGAGCTGTACATCGTCCACCGCTATGAGGGCATCGAGCTGGATCTGAAGTATCTGGAACGCACGCTGCCTCATATTTACACCCTGTGGGGCAAGACCGTCCATCTGGAGACCGTTATCGAAGATAAAAAGGCGTGTTTCTCCTATGACGGCAAAAAGGTGCTGCGAAAGTTCGTCTAAAGATCATGCGTATGCGCCGCGAAAAAAAGACCAAATGGTACCGTCCAACAAATAGTGATCCAGTTTGACATAGCCGCCCTGGGTTAAGAGTTCCAGCAGGGCGGTAAACAGGGATTCCAATACGTCTTTCATTCGCTCGCGCGGAACCGGTTAATGGTGCGGAAGTCTGGGCGCTGGCGTCCGGCCAGCCACATGAACGGAATGGTTTCCCGTACGGCCTTGGCGATTTGGCGGGAAGAATTTTGCGTTTGATATCGTAGAAGATTTCGTTACGAGCAGCGGAGAGGACGGAGCGATTGTGGAAAAGCGGCAGCGGTCGCCTTTGTGTCCGGATTTTAACTGCAAAGAGAGATTCGAAAAATCCGGACACAACAGCGATTGGAACAACGATCCGTTCGCGCAGCGTCCATACCGAGTGCTCAAGTTGATACTACTCCAAAACAAGGGGTGTCCCAAGCAGCCATTACATGGCATTTTGGGATACCCTCCTTGCTATATAGAAGCGGGGCCACTGCTTTACTCATTTCCAGCATCCATATCAATAACCTCCACGTGCTTCGGCCCGGAGCTTGCAGCCGGTGACGGACTGGCTGCCGCCCCGAAGCTTGTGCCTGGCGTGATTCCCGGCGTTGGTCCGGGACTTGCAGCCGGGGATGGGCTGGCCTCCGGCACGGTTTTCGAGAATCCGACGCTGATATTGCTGATTTTGATCGATTTTTCGGCGCCTGAGTAATCATTGGAATGTAGGGCGGTCTTCAGATTGAAGGCGTAGCCGTAGGCAACCTTCTTATTGTAGAACCTGAATGTCATTCTTCCGCTGCTGGTCTGCTTGTCCATCATGCGTACGCTTTGGTGGCCGCTGTAATCCTCGAATTTAAGAACAAGCCAATCGGCGGCGGCCATCGATGATGCATCATAGTCCACCTGGATGTCGACAACCGATTCCTCAGGCAGCGTGATGAACTGTCCGTCGGTAACGATGGTTTCCCGGCCGTCCGCAAGCGGGATTTTTTTATTTTTCGCAATCATGATCGTTTGATCCCCCGCCGTGGACTTGTCGATGTAATTTTTATAGGTTAGTATTTTCTTTTTCAGCGTACTGTCCGACAGAGAAGTTCTCTCATACTTGCTGCTGAACAGCTCCCCGTTCCGGGAGGTCAGGCTGTACAGCTGTCCGCTGTTATCCACCTGGTACACGGTCCCTTTTACCGTCGAATAAAAGATATCGCCATTATAATGGGAGGCAAACAGGATCGGCGAATCCTCGGTATATTTCCGGAACACGCTTCGGCCCGTCGTATAGGCATCCAGGTTAGGGTCCGCATAATCCAGCAGCGAGAGCAGAATATCCTTCTGCCCGTAAACGCCGTCATTGATGACTTGACCGTCAATATCGGGTGAATACGCCGCGAAAATCCCCCAATTCGAGCCGTAAGGCTGGTCGTTCACCCCATGCGATTCGTCCGAGACGAACAGCACCAGCGTGTCTTTGGCGAAGCTGGAATGGTCGATATAATCAATGAACCCGGACAGCGCCTCATTCAGATACACCACCGCCGCCGCCTTGCGGCTCGGATACAGCTTGGCGTAATCGTCCGTCACCGCGTAGGGATGATGCGTTCCGACCGTCAGCAGCGTGGCAAACCACGGCTTGCCCTTACCGTTCAGTTCGTTAATGTACTTCTCCGATTGCTCGAAAAAGGCTTTGTCATCCGGCCCCCATCCAAAAGGAACGTATGGATTCTTGAAGCTCTCCCCTCCGATCACCGTATCGAAGCCCGCAGCCGTCATGAAATCGCCCTTGGACATATACTCCAGTTCCGCCGCCTGGATAAAGGCCGTATTATAGCCCCGGTGCTTCAGCAGCTTCGGAAGGAGCTCTTCCCGGTAGCTAGGGTCTTTTTGCAAATATTCGTATGCCTTGGGTGTGGACGCGTCCAATTTGGGATAGTCGCCGCTGACGAGCGAATACATTCCTCTTATCGTCTGGTTATTGTGAGTGATGTAGTTTGGGAGAATGAGGCTGTGGTCTTTGATTTTGTCTAGACTTGTCAGCTTGATATCGTTAGGGATGCCCAGAACCTCCTGATTGCCAGGTGAATAAGCCCCCGGAATGCCTTCCATGACGACCATCAGAATATTTTTGCCCCCTGTATGGCTGTTCAGCAAATATTCGCCGTCTTTGAGCTGCTGCGACGTATTGATCTGCCGCTCGATATCCGCGGGATAGTCCGTCAGCGCTTTTTCATTAAAGGTCAGCAGAGCAACTGAATTGCGGATCGAAGCGGATACAAAATTGCCGTTCTTCCAATCCCCGCTCGAATGAATGGCAATGGCAAGATAAAGAATCGACAGTCCGGCAAAGGCCAGCAAACAGTGCCTTCTTCTGTTAAACGGGAGCAGCGGCAGCCTCCGCAGAAAATAAATCGAAGCGGTCAGCAAGGCCATCAGGAGGATGGAATACACCGGGAAACTGATGTGAAACAGCGTGCCTGTAATAAACTCTTTGTCCGACGCCATCGTAATATCGTTAAGATTAAGCACATGATCCAGCGCATAAATATATTCGACATTAGCCAAGTGGAAAATACCGAGCACCAGCGCGGCAAGATACGAAGCGATAAGATTTACTCTTGAAAGCGCATATAAAACAAGCAGAATTAAAATCCCGATGCCAATGTCTTTCAGAGCTATAGCATACAGCGCGTTAAATTGCACATCGATTTCCTTCTGCCGATACAAGAGGATACGCCCATAAGAATAGAGGAGTAAAAAAAGAATGGAGGGTATGGCGTAAAACAGCTTTTTCATCGTGTTCGCCCCTGTCAACAGTACAATGAATCTATTATATATGATATTACGGCTGCGGAGCGGAATTTTTCATAGAATGAAATGCTTATCTTATCCAAAAAAGGACCGCTGGCGGCAGCGGCCCTTTTTACTATTTTACGGGGGGGTGGTACACTCAGCGGTTCAGCAGGCTGCCCACGTACCGGAGCAGTTCATTGGCGCAAATCGGGCAGTAGTCATGCTCCTCAATCAGACGGCGGGACACCTCGTTGATCCGCTTCAGCTGGCTCTCATCCGGGGTTTTGGACGAGGTCGTGATTTTGACGATATCCTTGAGATCCGCGAACAGCTTCTTCTCAATCGCCTCGCGGAGACGGTCGTGGTTGCTGTATTCGAACTTTTTACCTTTGCGGGAATAAGCGGAAATCCGGATCAGAATCTCCTCCCGGAAAGCCTTCTTGGCATTCTCCGAGATGCCGATTTGCTCCTCGATGGACCGCATCAGCCGCTCATCCGGCTCCATTTCTTCATCGGTCAGCGGGTCGCGGATTTTGGTCCAGTTGCAGAACGCCTCGATGTTGTCGAGATAGTTCTCGAACAGCGTCTTGGCCGATTCCTCAAAAGAATAGACGAACGCCTTCTGCACCTCGTTCTTGGCTAAAGTATCGTATTCCTTCCGGGCAATGGAAATAAAGTTCAAATACCGCTCCCGCTCCTCCTTCGTAATCGAAGGATGCTGATCCAGGCCGTCCTTGATCGCCCGCAGCACGTCAAGCGCATTCATGCACTCCAGATCGCCCTTGATCAGCGCGCTGGAGATGCGGTTAATGACGTACCGGGGATCGATGCCGGACATGCCTTCGTCCAGATATTCGTTCTGCATCTCCTTCAGGTCGGCTTCCTTGTAGCCCTCGACTTCTTCGCCGTCGTACATCCGCAGCTTCTTGATCAGATCCATGCCCTGCTTCTTGCTCTCCTTGAGCCTGGTCAAGACGGAGAAAATCGCGGCTGCGCGCAGCGCATGGGGGGCAATATGCACATGCTTCATGTCGCTCTGGGCGATCAGCTTGGCGTAGATCTTCTCCTCTTCCGCCACCTTCAGGTTATAAGGCACCGGCATGACGATCATCCGGGACTGGAGCGCCTCATTCTTTTTATTGGAAATGAACGCCTTGTACTCCGTTTCATTCGTATGGGCCACAATGAGCTCGTCGGCGCTGATCAGGGCGAACCGCCCGGCCTTGAAATTACCCTCCTGCGTCAGCGACAGCAGGTTCCACAAAAACTTCTCGTCGCACTTGAGCATTTCCTGGAACTCCATCAGTCCGCGGTTGGCCTTGTTCAGCTCGCCGTCGAACCGGTAAGCCCGGGGGTCGGATTCCGACCCGTATTCGGTAATGGTTGAGAAGTCGATGCTGCCCGTCAGATCGGCGATATCCTGCGATTTCGGATCGGATGGACTGAAGGTTCCGATGCCGACGCGCTCCTCTTCCGACAACAGCACCCGCACAACCCGCACCTTCTCTATATCGCTGCCGTATTCATTCTTCAGCCTCATCTGGCAGGAAGGGCACAGATTGCCCTCGATGCGCACATTCAGCTCCTTCTCGATCTCCGGACGAAGCTCACCCGGAATCAAATGCAGCGGCTCCTCGTGCATCGGGCAGCCTTCGATTGCATATACGGCCCCTTGTATCGTACGGGAGTACTGTTCCAGCCCGCGCTTCAGCAGCGTAACCAGCGTCGATTTGCCGCCGCTTACGGGACCCATCAGCAGCAGAATCCGTTTGCGCACATCGAGCCGCCGCGCGGCCGAATGGAAATACTCCTCCACCAGCTTTTCGATGGCCCGGTCCAGTCCGAAAATCTCCTGCTCGAAAAACTTATAACGCTTGCGGCCGTTAATTTCCTCGACACCATGCGATTTAATCATGTCATACACCCGGGAATGGGCCGTTTTGGCGGGAGTGGGATCTTTTTTTAGCAGTTCTATATAATCTTTGAAGGTTCCGCTCCACGCCATACGCTCGTTCTCTGCCCGGTACGATGCTATACGTTCAAAAATGTCCATTGCTCGCTGCCTCCTCACCTTACGCTCTTGTGACCCGCGCGTGATGTCTGTCCGGGCTTCGCCCGGTTGCCCTCGCCTAAATATCTGCCTGCCTCCCGCCGTCCCTTCCGACGCTTCCGCCGCCCAGCGGAGTTTGCATTCGAAAAGTGTAATACATACCTATGCGGGAAGCCTGAAATACTGACCTCTTTTTTGGTGTGCTATAATAGAGAATCAGCTGCAAATGTGACAAAGGAGACAAACTATGGCGGTAAGACACGAAACAGAGCTGTATGCTCCTTTAAAAAATTTTTTTGAACAGCAAGGCTATGAGATCAAAGGTGAAGTGCGTTCATGCGACCTCGTCGGCGTCCGGGGAGATGAAGAACCGCCGCTCATTGTGGAGATGAAGAAGACCTTCAACCTCTCCCTGCTGCTGCAAGGGGTGGAGCGGCTGAAGCTTAGTCCGGCGGTGTATTTGGCGGTTGAGAGATGCCGGGAGAAAAAAGGCTCCGCGAGCCAGCGCTGGGGGAGCTTAAGCCATTTATGTCGCCGTCTAGGACTCGGTCTTGTCACCGTTGTCTTCTACAAGACGAAGGCGCCGCTTGTAGAGGTGCTGGCGGAGCCTGAAGCGCCAGCGGGTTCAGCCCGGAGCGGCGGGCGGCGGCGGGAGCGGCTGCTCTATGAGTTCCGCGAGCGCAGCGGGGACTACAACACGGGCGGCAGCGCGCGCGTGAAGCTCGTCACCGCCTACCGCGAGAAAGCGCTGCGCGTAGCCGCCGCGCTGGAGGCGGCGGAGCGCGAGGCCGCCCTGGCTGCTGCCGAGGGCGCGGCGACGGCGGATGGCGGCGGCCAAGGCGGGGCCGCCGGGCCTGCCCGCGCGCCTGCTGCGGGCGCGCTTCCAAAGGGCGTGACGCCGGCGGAGCTGCGCCGCCGCAGCGGGGTGCCGAGCGCAGCCGCCATCCTGCAGAACAACTACTACGGCTGGTTCCAGCGCATCGCTCGCGGCCGGTATATCCTTGCGGCGGCGGGAAACGCTGCGCTGCTGGAGTACGCCGCCGTATCGGTCTCGCAATCGGTGGCAGACCGCAGATCGGCAGCGGAGAAACCCAACATGTAATTTGAAAGAACCCATTCTCCAGTGACAAAATGGAGAATGGGTTCTTCCGTTAAGCCTATAGCGCATGGTCCCCCTACTTAACTGCGGGCTGTAAATTCCGAAATGGCTTCACTCATCAGATTCATTCCGAGCAGCAGCTCATCGCGGCCAGGGTGGCTGAAATTTAGGCGGATATAGCGGCTGCCGCTGCCGTCCGCCGTGCAGAGCGGCCCCGGCAGGTAAGCCACCCCCTTGCGCAGCGCATTCTTCAGCAGGACTAAAGCATCCAGTCCGTCCGGCAGCGATACCCACAGGAACATGCCGCCAGAGGGCAGATGATAGGTACAGTCCTTCCAGGCGGGACGCTTGAGCAGCTCCACCATCAGCTTCAGCCTCGTATCGTATTCGCGGTTCAACATTGCAATATGCTCCCGTAAGTCGAACGCGGATACATGCAGCAGATGGTACAGCAGACGCTGATTCAGCGAGCTTGACTGCCAATCCGCCATTCCCTTGGCTGCCGCCATCACGCCGATCAGCTCCCGGCTGCCCGCCGCCCAGCCCGTCCGAAGGGCAGGCGCAACCGTCTTGCTGAAGGAACCGATATAGAGCACATGCCCTCCCTCACCCGCGTTCTCGAGCGCATATAGAGAAGGATATTTGGACGCGATCCGATTCTGACGCTGAAAATGAAGGTCTCCGTAGGAATCGTCTTCTACAATAAGCACATTATGCGAAATGCACAGCTCCAGCACTTCTCTCCGTCTTTCCAGGCTCCAGAGAATGCCGCTCGGATTCGTGAAGCTCGGTGCGGCGAACAGCGCCTTGGGCCGATGGGCCACGATGAGCTCCCGTAAATGCTCCGGCAGCAGTCCGTCACGGTCGCTCTCGACCGGTATAATGACCGCTCCCTGCATCCGCAGCACCTGCAGGAAGCCGGGGGATGTAGGATTCTCCACAAGCACGCGGTCGCCCGGATCGATATATACCCGGGACAGCAGGTCTACCGCCTGCTGGCTGCCTGTCGTCAGCAGGACGCCTCCCGGTGGAATATGTACTCCCTTGCCTCTCAGCCAGTCATTTTCCAGCCACTCCCGCAGCGGCCCATACCCTTCAGGATCTCCGTACTGGAGCGCCTGCGCGTCGGCCGAAATTACAGTTGAAGCCGCTTCGGCCAGCAGGGACAGCGGAAACAATTCCTCCGCAGGCAGCTCTTCAGCCAGCGAAATGATGGAACCTCTGCGCGTCTGTGTCCGGATGCTCAGCAGCGGCGAAGTCATCAGCGTATGCGTACGAGCGGAAAAATCGTATTTCATGCGGCGCCCCCCTTCATGCTTACATGAATGAATATTCCGAAAGACGCCGCATTATGCCGTCCCGCCGGATATTATGCATACATGGGTCTCATCTGATGTGAAAACAGCGCATATTTCTCGATCGCCTGCGCCCGGGTGGAAACTTCGAGTTTAACATAAATCTTCCGCAGATAATTGTCAATGGATCGGCGGCTTACATCGATTTCCAGCGCGATTTTATCGTAGGTGACCCCTTGAACAATTTGTTCCATAATAAAACGCTCGGTCGCAGTCAGCTTCAATACGGCGCCGCTCTCATCGGGCGGGCAAATCGGTGAAACCATTGTCCCCAGCCATCCGAGCGGCATGGACAGAAACCCCTCGCGTAATCCTGCAATCAGCTGCAGCAGTTGGCTCGGCGACGCCCCTTTGGATAGGAGTCCGCTGGCACCCAGCTTTAAGAGCGGCTGAAACAGCTCTCTGCCCTCTCTGTCGGTCATCACGACAAAATGGGAAGCAGGAGCACTCTTTTTCATCTCGGGCAGTATCGTCTCAATCAGATCATCCGACATGCAGTAGTCAAGAAGCACCAGTTCCGGCCGATTTCCCCGCACTATCGCGGCTCCTTCCGTCCAATTACTGTAAGTTCCTAGAACAATCAGATTTCCCGCTTCTTCCAAAATCAATTTCGTTCCCAGCATACTCGTGGGATGACAGCCCATAATCACTACCTGCCAAACCTTCATCATTAAAGCCCAAACCTCCTGATACTATGTAATTTACCCAGAACAATACGTATGTCGGCACTTTCCGGATAATGTAAGATGGGAAGCGATCTCGTGATGTACTCCGCCTTTTTTCCTATACGCTACATACAATGGATGCATTGCGAATCTAGTGAAATTGTAACGCCCCCCTTCTAAGGATGCAATTATTTTTTTCCTGATTCTTCCTCTCTCCGTTTTGCGAAACTAGCATAATTCTGGTAGAATAAGGACTCACAAAAAGGTTCGAGGTGATTATGAATGCAGCCGTCAATGGAATCGCCAGACGCGTATAAACGACGCGCCGCGACGAGAAACGGCTCCTCCGTTAAATGGTTTCTGTTGTTCTGGCTAGCCGTGATTGCAGCCTGCGGCTTCACCGTGTACAGCTACATGAATCATTTGAAGGACCAGATGCTGCGGCAGCTGTCCGCACAGAATCAGCAGCAGCTAACCCTGCTTCAGTCGGATTACGAGAAGAAACTATCGGTATTATCGAAGGAAATCAGCGAGCTGCAGGACAAAGTACAGTCGTTTAATGAACTCCTTACTTTTACCAAGGATAACGCCAGCACCAAGACAGACAACAGCAATAAGCTGTATACTCAATTAAGCGAAGTCCGCAAGCAGCTTGACGCCTTACAGAAAGAGATGGATCTGTTGAAATGATAACACCGGTCAAAAGAGTGAACCGTTTCTTTATGCTCGTTACCGCGCCGTTCATCGGCCTTCTGCTGTGCCTGTCGCTGTACAGGACGTCGCTTACACTGGATCTGGGAACGCAGCGGTTCTTGCCTTCCGCAGGTCCAGTACAGCTGACATCCGGGATCAAAGGCCAGCTCGACACCGCGCAGGCCTCCGCCGCCCACACGATGAAATCGGTGAGCGCCAGTGCGAAGCTGTATAGGGAAACGACTGCTACAATGAACGCGCTTGTGGATAAAGCTGTGACTCAGGCGAGCCGTCCAGCATTGATATACAACCGGCGAATTACGGCCAAACTCGGCTTCCCATTCGATGTCATCAACAGCAGCCGGATACGAATCGAGTTGTACCGGGTGAATCCCGGTGACTATACAGGCTATGCAATGAAGATCAAGCTCAGGGACAAGGCGGCGATGACCATGAGCCTTGGGCAGGAAGGCCTTGGAAGCTCGGAAACGACCCTTCAAGCGGTCAACCGGTACGGGGCCGTCGCCGGCATTAACGCAGGGGGCTTTGCCGATAAGGGCGGCAGAAGATACCCGCTCAGTACCACGATCGTGGAAGGTCAGTATGTAACCGGCTTTGAATCCAGTTTTAAAGACTTAAGCTTTGTAGGGCTGAGCAAAGAAGGACGGTTGATTGGCGGGAAGTTTTACAGCCGTGAGCAGCTTGACAAGCTGGAACCGGCGTTCGGGGCTTCCTTTGTGCCTGTGCTGCTGCGGGATGGCCTCAAGACGGAGATACCCGTAAAATGGGAAATGTCCCCAAAGCGGGCGCCGCGCACTGCGATCGGCAGATACAAAGACGATCAGCTGCTTATCATCGTTGCCGAGGGCTACAATGAGAGCGGCAGTTCCGGAGCCACACTGGAGGAGCTTCAAGATAAGCTGTACCAAATGGGTGTAACAGATGCGTTTAATCTGGATGGCGGAGGTTCTTCGTCGCTCGTATTTGACGGAAAAGTCGTAAACCAGCCGTCAGACGGCACTCTTCGGCGGGTGCCGACAAGCTTTTTATTTTTCAAATAACTGAACCAATATTGATATCTATGCGGCAGATCACAATATCATTTATTTTTATTCACAGCCCGGATATAATAATGGTAATGACAATATTTCCATTCGGAGGTGTGCGCATGTCGTTCTCACTGACCTTTTGGATTATCCTCCTTGTATTTCTGCTGTTTCTGACCGGTATTCTCACCGCCTCATATAATGACGACAAGACTAAGGGCCTCTAAAGGCTGAGCTTCCTTCGGATAACGAAGGGAGCTTTTTTAATTTTGGAAACAGCAGAGGGGGAATTCTCATCACCATTAAATCCACATCAGCCAAAAGAAAAACGCCGCAAGGATGCGGCGCTCTGCTTCCGGCGAGTACGCTTGCGGCATGAAGCGTTCCGGGAAGATTCTATATTTTGCTTAAGCGTGTCTTTGCAGTTGGGTCATTTCGCTCAGACACTGGCCGCAAATATAACGTTCCTTATATTCGCTAACCTCGTCCATGGAACCGCAAAATACGCATTTGGGACGATAACGCTCCAAAATAATATGATCGCCCTGAACCAAAATTTCAACAGGGTCCCCCTCATTCATTTGATACCTTTTACGAAGGGATTTAGGCAGAACAATTCTGCCGAGCTGATCCACTTTGCGCACTACACCAGCAGGCTTCATCTAACGCACACCTTTCCTATTCAACTGATTTAGAAAATACCATGATATTTCCATTCCATATGACTATTTCGATATAAAATTGTCGAATCCTGCTGATATAAATAAATTTCTGTAACTTCTTTAGGTCAGACCCGGAAAGTTCAGCTGACGGAGCGCTTCGTATACAATAATTGCGGCAGAATTAGACAAGTTCAGCGATCTTACATCTCCGGTCATCGGCATACGCATCGTTGTTTCCCATCCGGCCTTAAGAATATCCTCAGGCAAACCTTTCGTCTCTTTCCCAAATACAAAAAAGTCGCCGTCTTGAAAAGTATAGTCGCTATACCGCTTATCCGCCTTGGTCGTTGCATAAAAGAAACGGCCCTCCGGGTACATCTCCAGTACTTCTCCGAAGGAATCGTGATATTCAATGTGAACGGCATGCCAATAATCCAGCCCTGCCCGTTTCAGGGTAGCATCATCGGTACGAAAGCCAAGGGGCCGCACCAAGTGCAGATGGACGCCTGTAGCCGCGCAGGTGCGTGAGATATTCCCCGTGTTGGCTGGAATCTCCGGCTCTACTAGTACAATATGAAGTGCCATGAAAGTATCTCCTCCTGTTCCAAGTTCTCCGCACAATAAGAACCCCCCAAAGCGAAGCCTGCGCATAAGCGATTGCTCCTGTTACTTTGCGGGGGATTTCGAAAGATGTGTTCATTCGTTTAGAAGACCTCCCGCCGGCGGCGGAAGGTCTTTAAATTCCTGCTAAATGGTTAGATTAACCTTGAGTCTTCTGGAAGTGATTCATGAAATCGGTCAGCGCTTTGATGCTCTCATAAGGAACGGCGTTATAGATGGAGGCGCGTAATCCGCCAACGCTGCGGTGTCCCTTGAGACCGACGAAGCCTTCCTGCTCCGAAGCCTTAATGAATTTCTTCTCCAGCTCTTCGGATTCCATCCGGAAGGTCACGTTCATGATCGAACGGCTGCCCTGCTCCGCTACACCGCGGTAGAATCCGCCGCTGGCGTCGATCGTGTCATACAACAGTCCGGCCTTATCGCGGTTCTTCACTTCGATTCCGGCCAAGCCTCCCTGCTCTTCAATCCATTTAAGCACTTGATTAACCATATAGATCGAATAAGATGGCGGTGTATTGTATAGAGAGTTATTCTTATAATGGGTGCTGTAACGCAAGATTGTCGGAATGTTGGAAGGAGACTCGGCAATCAGCTCCTCCTTAGCGATCACGACGGTTACACCCGAAGGTCCAAGATTCTTCTGTGCTCCGGCATAAATCAGTCCGAACTTGTTAATATCGAAGCTGCGGCTCAAGATATCGCTGGACATATCCGCGATCAGCGGAAGAGCTCCGGTATCCGGGAATTCCTGATATTGGGTGCCTTCAATCGTCTCGTTGGAAGTAAGATGCAAGTACGCGGCGTTATCGGCAGGCTTGATCGATCCAAGCTCCGGAATAGCCAGGAACTTCTTGTCTTCGGACGTTGCCGCAACATGAGCTCCGCCTGCGATCTTCGCTTCCTTGAACGCTTTGTCAGCCCAGCTGCCTGTCATTACGTAGCTGCCGACCTTACCCTCGGAAAGGAAGTTCAGTGGAATCATCGCGAACTGAGTGGTGGCTCCGCCTTGAATGAACAATACTTTGTATCCTGCCGGATTGCCCAGAAGTGAAAGCAGACGTTCCTGCGCCTCATTGTGTACGGATTCGTATACGGCTCCACGGTGCGACATTTCCATAATTGACATCCCGGTCTCCCGGAAATCGACGAATTCGGCTTGTGCGCGCTCCAGCACCTCAAGAGGTAATGCTGCCGGGCCGGCGTTAAAATTATAAGCTCTCTTGCTCAAAATACTCCCACCCTTTCTCTTCTATCAATATGGTTATGATAGCAATAATCTAACATGGCAGCAAGTATAATTATTCACATATTCGCGTATTTACATCCCAAATGGGCAAGAACTCCGAAATTTGCCACTTTAATGCATGAATTACAAAATAATTAACCAAATTTGTTGGATTCACAACACTACGCACCAATAGATGATATACGAATCAATCGCATTATTGCCAGAACAGCAGGGACTTATGCACTAGTCGCACTTAGGACGTCCTATTTTGAATTCGGAAACGGCAAGTTGTAAAAATATCATAAAAAAGAAGCCATCTCACATTATCTGTGAGAATGGCTTCTTGTGGAGAGCAAGCGTTCCGTCTGCACGGAATGCTTATTATTAATTCTTATACATCGAAATACAGGGAGTATTCATGCGGATGAACACGGATGGCTACTTGTTGAGCTTCGCCGCGTTTCAGTTCGATGTAGTTGTCGATGAAGTCTTTTGTGAAGACTCCGCCTTCTGTCAGGAACTCATAGTCAGCTTCCAGAGCGTCCAGCGCTTCGTTCAGGCTGCCTGGAACACTGCGGATTTTTGCTTTTTCCTCATCAGGCAGTTCGTAAATGTTCTTGTCGAGCGGGCCATAGCCAAGCTCAACCGGATTGATCTTCTTCTTGATGCCGTCCAGACCAGCCAGCAGCATTGCGGAGAAGGCAAGGTAAGGGTTAGCCGTGGTGTCCGGAGTACGGAACTCGATGCGACAGCCTTTAGGAGTTACAGCAGCTACCGGGATACGAACAGCTGCGGAACGGTTACCTTTGGAGAACACCAGGTTAACCGGTGCTTCGTAACCAGGAACCAGACGTTTGAAGGAGTTCGTGCTCGGGTTGGTCAATGCGATCAGCGCCGGAGCATGATACAGGATACCGCCGATATAATTCAGAGCCATTTCGCTCAGGTTAGCATATCCGCCTTTTTCATAGAACAGCGGGCTGTCGCCGTTAAAGATCGATTGGTGAACGTGCATGCCGCTTCCGTTATCGCCGAAGAGCGGTTTAGGCATGAAAGTTGCCACTTTGCCGTATTGACGGGCAGTGTTTTGCACGATGTATTTGTAAGTCAACAGGTTATCGGCTGTCTTCTTCAGTGTATCGAAGCGGAAGTTGATCTCAGCTTGTCCAGCTGTAGCAACTTCATGGTGATGGCGCTCGATTACCAGACCGGCTTCAGCAAGCAGACGACACATTTCGCTACGGATATCTTGCTGAGTATCAACCGGAGCAACCGGTACATAACCGCCTTTGATGCCAACTTTGAAGCCGAGGTTGCCGCCTTCATCCTTACGGTTCGTGTTCCAGGCCGCTTCTTCGGAATCCACGAAGTAAGAGGAGCTGTTCATTCCGCTCTCGTAACGAACGTCGTCAAAGATGAAGAACTCGGATTCAGGTGCGAAGAATGCCGCGGTTCCTACGCCGCTTTTTTGCAGGTATTCTTCCGCTTTAACAGCGATACCGCGCGGGTCACGCTCATAACGCTCGCCGTCAGGAGTGAAAATGTCGCACATAATGTTGAGCGTAGGGTGCGCGGTGAAAGGATCAATATATGTAGTGCTTGGATCCGGCATCATAACCATATCAGACTCTTCAATTCCGCGGAAACCGGTAATGGAAGAACCGTCAAAAGCTACGCCATTCACAAAAGTCTCCTCGTCAACAGCAGCAGCCGGCAAAGCAATATGATGGGCCCGTCCACCCAAATCAACAAAGCGGAAATCCACCCATTCAATGTTGTTCTCTTTAATCGTTTGCAGCACTTTTTCAACCGACATTAAATTTTCCTCCCTAAGTTCCGAACATTAAGCCGTACCCACCATGCAAATGTTCTCGGTTTAATTTTAACTGTCGTCATTATAAAACTCAAACCTTACATCGTCAATGCTTATGTAAGGTATTTTTTATGCCAATGTAAGATATTCTTACGCTTTCGTGAATTATTTATTCAGGACCCACAAGCGATAAATTCCACTTTAAAAATACAGCAAACAGCCCTTCTTCCACTAGTTAAAGCTGGAAAAAAGGCTGCCTGTATTAAGAGGCGTTTATTTAACGGAAATTGCTTCCTGGGTGGAGAATTTCTTGCCGACAAGCGGTGCCAGCTTCTCCAGATCCTTGAGCAGATTGCTGAACTGATCCGGGAACAGGGACTGAACGCCGTCACCCGTCATGGAGTTGTCCGGATCGGTATGCATTTCGATAATCAGGCCGTTGGCTCCTGCGGCAACGGACGCCTTAGCCATAGGCTCTACCAGTTCGCGGCGTCCCGTTCCGTGGCTCGGGTCGGAAATGACAGGAAGGTGGCTGAGGCCCTGAAGCACCGGAATAGCCGACAGATCTAGCGTATTGCGGGTGTAAGTCTCGAAAGTGCGGATACCGCGCTCGCAGAGCATAACATCACGGTTGCCGCCAGCCAGGATGTACTCAGCCGCATTCAGCAGTTCGTCGTATGTCGCGCTGAAACCGCGTTTCAGCAGCACGGGACGGCCGCATGTTCCAAGCGCGCGGAGCAGATCAAAGTTCTGCATATTCCGCGTGCCCACTTGGAGAATGTCGGCGTATTCCGCGCACACGTCAACATACTCCGGCGTCATGACCTCGGTGATGGTCAACAGGCCGTGGCGCTCTCCCGCTTCCGCCATCATCTTCAGACCTTCCACGCCGATCCCTTGGAAGCTGTAAGGTCCGGTGCGCGGCTTGAATGCTCCGCCGCGAAGAATCTGCGCTCCCGCCGCTTTTACCAGTTTTGCGATTTCGTCGATCTGCTCAGGAGATTCCACTGCGCACGGACCGCCCATGATCGCCAGATGCTCTCCGCCGATCTTGACTCCCTTAACCTCGATGACCGTGTCGTCCGGATGAAAGTCTCTGCTCGCCAGCTTGTAGGACTTGGAGATTTTAACCACATTCTCCACGCCCTTCATTTGGCGAAGATGCTCGGCAAGCTTCGGGTTCACGCTGCCCACCAGACCGATAACCGTGCGGTCCGATCCTTTGGACAAATGCACCTGCAGGCCCTCCTTCTCGATCGCTGCGATAATATCGTTAATTTGTTCCTCCGGAGTTTGATTCGATGTAATAACGATCATCTGATTCCTTCCTTTCCAATCCTGTATAGTTTAATGTTTGATTGTTTGCATTCGCTATTTTACTACGACGCTTTTAAGCTTTTATGCTTTTAATCACTAAAGCAATTCTATGCGATAATCTGTTTCCCGTCAACCCCTTCTGCAAAATAATTATTCCAATAGCAAGAAGTTTATCATGGCAATTACAAAAAATAAATATGTAAACGCCCTAAGCCGCTAGCGACATAAGGCGCTGACACTGAAAAATCGAAAAACTTATGATTGGGAGGACTGACCGGCTTTGGCTTTGACCGGCGGCAGCAGCTTTGCCATGTTGACTGTACGCTTAATCTCCCATGTGTCTGGATTTGCCGGATCATACTGCTCCAAGTACGCTATGACTTCCTTCGTGATTGGCGTCGGTGTCGACGCGCCCGAAGTGACAGCCACTTTCGAGATCCCCTTCAGCCACTCAGCCTTCAGCTCCGATACGTCAGCAATCCGGTGGGCCGGAACACCTGCTATCTCCTCGGACACCTGGGCCAGCCGGTTGGAATTGTTGCTGCGCGGGTCGCCGACAACAATGACAAGATCGGCCTGACCAGCCTGTTCCGCTACGGCCTCCTGCCGGATCTGCGTTGCCAAACAAATCTCGTTATGCACCTCGGCGCCGGGGAAAGTCTCCAGCAGTTTTTTCATAATATGCTTGATATCCCACTGGCTCATCGTCGTCTGGTTTGTAATGACAATCTGGGAATCAGCCGGCAGGGTCAGAGAGGATATCTCCTCTTCCTTTTCGATCAGATGCACATGCCCGGGAGCGATACCCATGGCGCCTTCCGGCTCAGGGTGGCCTTTCTTGCCGATGTAGATAATTTCGCAGCCTTCCGCGACCTTTTCGTGAATAAGATCATACGTCTTGGTTACATCCGGACAGGTGGCGTCGACGGTCGTCAGCCCTTTCTCACGCGCTCTCCTGCGTACCTCCGGTGAAACGCCATGCGCGGTGAAGATGACGGTTCCGCTGTCAATCTTGTCCAATATTTCCAGGCGGTTGCTGCCGTCGACCGTAATTATACCCTCATCCTCGAAAGCGTGGGTAACGTGGCTGTTATGGACAATCATGCCCAGGATATAGATCGGCCGGGGGAGATCGAGATTTTTAGCGGCCTGACGGGCCATGACCATGGCATCAACCACACCGTAGCAGTATCCCCGGGGAGAAATTTTGATAACTTCCATTGCTTCACCAACCTTCTGTTCCATTATATCCTACTCAAGCGGAGCGGCAAAGAGCAAGGGTAGCCAAATCACGAACGTTGTGCCTTCGCCCTGGCGGGTGACTACCTCAACCGATCCTCCGTGCTCATCAATGATCCATTTGGCGATGGACAACCCGAGTCCGATGCCTTCGGTAATGCCGCGAGATTCATCCGCCCGGTAGAACCGGTCGAAAATATGCGGTACCTCGTCTTTTTCCATCCCGATGCCGGTATCCTTAACCCGGATGCCTACTTGATGCTGATACACCACCGCGTCGAACGTCACTTCTCCGGACGGCGTATATTTGAAGGCATTGTCAATGAAAATGAACAGCATCTGCTGCAAATAATCCTTGTTGCCCAGCACATATTTGCCATTAAGGCCCGACAGGTCTCCCGTAATCCACTCCGCATCCCGGGGGAGGAAAGCGGCGCGGCGAGCCACCTCGTTCATCATCGGTTCTAGCGCTATCGGCTCCTTCTCGAAGGTACGGCCCGTATCGGCTCTGGCCAAAGACAGCATATCGGCGACCAGCCGGCTCATGCGCTTCGCCTCGTCCGCGATATCATGTACGGACTCCA
This sequence comes from Paenibacillus durus ATCC 35681, assembly GCF_000993825.1. Taxonomy (NCBI): domain Bacteria; kingdom Bacillati; phylum Bacillota; class Bacilli; order Caryophanales; family Paenibacillaceae; genus Paenibacillus; species Paenibacillus durus. The sequence continues at coordinate 1,130,261 of NZ_CP011114.1, read as the reverse complement.
CCGAAATTTGTCGTATTGCCGCTTCATCCAGCGAAGGATTTTCTCCAGGCTCAAGCTCCCATACCTTTTGAAGCAGTTCGATGTTGCCTCGAATAGTCGTCAGCGGCGTGCGAAGCTCATGCGAAGCATCCGACACGAAACGGCGCTGGGCCGCGTACGAATCCTCCAGATTTTTGTAAAACCCTTCCATACGGCCCAACATACTGTTCACCGTCCGGATCAGCCTTCCGATTTCATCTGGCGGCCCGTTGTATTCGATCCGTACACTGAGGTCGTTGCCTGTCTGAATGCCTTCGGCGGCTTCAATTACCTTGCCGATCGGGCTCATCGCTTTGCGGGCCAAGAATAAGCCGAAGGTAAAGGCTGCAATCAACGTGGCAAAGGAGCCTGTGATCAGGATCGTCTTCAGCCGGTCCAGCAGTTTGTCCTGTTCCCCGGTATATGCCGCCATTTGCAGAACGGCCGCTGGATTGTTATCGTAGCCCTGGACATTGACCGCCTTTTGATAAATCAAAAAATGGTAGCCTCTGTAATAGGCATCTTTAAATTCTTCAACCTTGAGGTTCTGCCGGGCCGGAATATCGAACCGCAGATCAATATTTTTCAAACTCAAACTCTGGATAAAATCTCCGCTATCATAGAAGTACATTTGCCCGTACAAATTCTGGGCGTCCAGGCGTTTATCGAAGACAACGTCCAGCGATTCGCCTTTCGCCTGATCCCGGAGCCTGTCTTGTAGATCCCCGTACGTATTAATATAGAAAAAACCGAAAATGGATGCTGAAAAGGCCAGCAGCATGACGGCCAATATGCCCGAATACCATGCGGTCAGCCGCAGCTTGATCGACATCTTAGTTGTCACCTCTTAGGATATAACCGGCTCCACGGATCGTCTGAATGAGGCGTTTGCCCCCGTGTTCTTCGGTCTTTTGGCGCAGCATGGCGATATAAACCTCCAGCACATTGGATTCGCCGCTGTAATCATAGCCCCAAATCTTGTCCATAATCAGGTCGCGGGACAGCACCCGCTTCGGATTCTGCATAAACAAATGCAGCAGCTCGAATTCTTTTGCCGTCAGCTCCAGCCGTTTGCCGCCGCGCGTTACTTCCCGGGAATCGACATCCAGCACAACGTCCTCGTAGACAACCGCCTGCTCGCTGCCCCCAATTTGTTCACTTTTGCGCCGCAGCAGCGCTCTCACCCGCGCCAGCAGTTCTTCCAGCGCGAACGGCTTCACCAGATAATCATCCGCTCCGAGGTCCAGACCTTTGACCCTGTGCTCCACCTCATCCTTGGCCGTGAGCATCAGTACGGGAACGGTGCTGCCGCCCTCTCTAAGCCTCCGGCACACCTCAAAGCCATCCACCTGAGGCATCATGACATCGAGAACAACAACATCCGGATCGCTGTTCAGCACGGCCCGCAGGCCGTCCGCCCCGTTGGACGCCGTCTTTACGTCATAACCCTCAAACGCCAGTCCCCTACGCAGCATGGAAATGATTTTTTCATCATCGTCAATAATCAAAATATTCGGTCGCATGAAGCCGCCCCTTTGTCAATGTTCTATATATCTCTATTTTAGCAGTGAATGCTTTGCCGCGCACATCTACGACAAAAGCGGAAGGGCCGCCCCTCCCGCTTTTCGTGTACCGCCTGATTACTGCTGGGTCTGTGCTGTATTGAAGTCGTTCTTGTTGCCGATCGTTACCGACAGATCCAGACTTTTGCCGTCTCTGACGACATTAAGCGTAATTTTGTCTCCGACCTTTTTGGTCTTGATGAAGTCGATCAAGTCCTGGCTAGTCGCATATTTCGTTCCATTAGCGCCGGTAATAATATCGTACGGACGCAGGTCGGCAGCATAAGCCGGCGATTTGTAAATAATCTCGGCTACAACGGAGCCTTCCTTGATATTAGTGCCCATTTGCTTCGCCACTTCATCGGTAATCGTCATCAGCGAAGCGCCGATAAATGGAACCGGATCTTTAGGGATGGCTTGATTCGCCTCAAGCTTGTCGACAACTTCCTTAATTTTATTGACCGGTATGGCGAAGCCAATACCTTGCGAATCCGTGCTGACGGCAACGTTCATGCCGATGACCTGGCCGCTTGCGTTAAGCAGCGGTCCGCCGGAGTTGCCGGGATTGATGGAAGCGTCCGTCTGCAGCAGATCCGTATAATTGCGCGTACCGTTGCCTTGTTCTTCGTTGATGTCAATGCTCCGGCCTTTCGCGCTCAGCACCCCCGCAGTAACCGTATGGTCAAAGCCCTGCGGGTTGCCGATTGCCACGACCTCCGAGCCTACCTTGATGGCGTTCGAGTCGCCGAGCGGCACGGTCGGGAAATTGTTGTCCCCTTCGATCTTCAGCACCGCGAGGTCCAAGTCCGCGCTGGACCCAAGCAGCTTTGCTTCATACGGCTTGGAGTTGCCATCGACGGTAACCTGGATAACGTCGGCATTCTCAATTACGTGCTGGTTGGTCAGAATGTAACCCGCTTTATCGTATATAAATCCGGTGCCGATGCCGTAAGGCGTCAGCTGCGAATCCGAGCCAGAGCCGCTGCCGTTGTTCTGCTGGGACTGTCCGGACGAATTGCCACCGAATTGGTCACCAAAGAAGAATTGAGAGAATGGATCATTCAAGTTCGGATTACTTTGGCCTCCGCGGGAAGCCGATTTTACGAGCGTCTCAATTTTGACAACCGCCGGTCCCGCTTCGTCTACGACACTGGAGACGCCTTGTGATCCGGTCACAAGCCCCGTCGTTGAAGCCGACGCTGCCACTGAGGCGCTCTCGTTGGCCGCCTTGCCCTGTGAACTCAAGGCCACTGTTGCCGCTTGATCTCCTGTGAACCAGTTCCCACGGTCAGCCATGAACATGGAGCCTGAGAGCACAAGCATGCCTGCAAGGAAGGAAAGGACTGCGGTTCTTACAGGCTTCTTTGGCTTCTGATTGAACTGCCAGCCGTTTCCTCCGTCCGAACCGCTTCCGCCGCCATTACCGTTGCCTCCTCCATAGCCTCCGCCGTGACCCGTGGAGCGAAACGAATGATAAGGAACCGGCTTGACCGGTTGGGGAGTAGTGACTTCTACCCGTTCCGGCTCCCTCCGGCTATAATGCTCCACGCCGTCCGTATTCTGCTCATTATGATTAAGGGATTTAAAAGGGCCGTACGAATAATAGTAGGATGAATTCGATTCGGGAGACTGTCCGTCCTTGTTCCACTCCCGGTCCGGCGATTGTTTCTCAAAACGATCGCCGCCATCGCCGTTATATCTGTTCTTGTTCTCGTCCATTGTTTTACCCTCCCGCGCCCTGTCCTTACGGACAAGGAGTCATTTTGCTTTCTTGGGTATATTTTGTACTTCAAACCTTAAACCGACATTAAAAACAATTTAAGCGAAGATAAAACATTAACGAGATAGATATACAAAAAAAGCCCTGCGCGCCTTTAACTTAGCGCCGGACTTCATTGGACAAGCCTATTCTTGCAAAACTGCGGAATCATAGAGTTTAAGATTGCAAAAGCCATCTGTGTTTGAAATCGACTGACGACCTATCCCTGTGTAACCCATCCCTTGCGGTGCGCATAGATGGCAAGCTGCGTGCGGTCCTCCAGTTCGCATTTCATCAGCAGATTGCTGACATGCGTCTTGACCGTCTTGATGCTGATATGCAGTTCCTCGCCGATATCCTTGTTGCTCTTGCCTTCCGCAATCAGCAGCAGTACCTCCCTCTCCCGCTCGGTCAGGCCGGATGAATCATCCTGCACCGTACGCTGGCGGATGCCGCGCGTCAGCGCCTGCGACACATCGCCGGTCATCACCGGCATGCCGCGGTACGCCCCCTGCAGCGCATAAATCAGTTCTTCCGCCGACACGGTCTTGAGAACGTAGCTGACCGCGCCCGCCTCAATGGCGTCCACTACAAGATCATCCTCAAGGAAGCTGGTCAATATTACGATTTTCAGCCCCGGAAACTCGGACAGCACCGCACGGGTCGTCTCCACGCCGTTCATGACCGGCATCATCAGATCCATCAGGATCAGATCGGGCAGCCCTTCCTCGCCCCAGGAACGCAGCAGTTCGAGCGCCTCCTGTCCGTTTGACGCCTCAGACACCACCTCAAACATCGGCTCCAGCATCAGATAGGTTTTGAGCCCCATACGCACCATATCATGGTCATCCACCAGCAGTATTTTAATCGCGCTCATTCGCCGCTTGCCTCCTCTTCCCCTTCTTCTTTACTGGCCGCAAGACCGCTTGCAGCGGATATCTCTCCGCCGTTCCCCTGAATAAACTTCGGGATATGTACGCGGATCGTCGTGCCCGCTCCCCTGCGGCTGATAATTTCAACCTGGCCGCCAAGCTTCTCCGCGCGTTCCCGCATCGTCGTCAGGCCGTACGATCCCTGTTTGCCATGCGCAAGCTCGAACCCCTGGCCATCGTCGCTGACGCTAAGCGCAACCTGCCTCGGACCCTCGCGCAGAGACAGGCTGACCAGGCGCGCTCCCGAGTGCTTCACGATGTTCGCCATCGCTTCCTGGATAATCAGGAACAGCTGATGCTCGATCGCCCCGGACAGCTCGCCCTGCAGTTCAAGCTCCTTAATACCCTTCAGTCCATTCTGCCGGCAGTAATCCGGGAACCATTTCTCCAGCGCTTCGAACAGGTCCCTGCCTTCAAGCTCCACCGGACGAAGCTGGGCGATCAGCGCACGCATCTGCTTCTGAGCCATCTGCGACATGGTGATCAGCTGGTCCATCACCGTCCGCCCCTGTTCTTCATTCCGCTCAAGCACCTTCGGCAGCGAAGAGGCGGACATATGAATGGCGAACAACTGCTGGCTCACCGTATCATGCAAATCCCGGGCCATCCGCCGCCGTTCCTCAAGAACCGCGCTCTCCGCCGCCTTCTCCTTTTCAACAACCTCCTGCTCGCCCAGACGCTGAAGCAGCTTCATTTTGTTCTCGACCGCATCCATCATAAGATTGAACTCATGATAAACTCTGGCAAAAGAAGGATCATCGCTCTCCGGCATCCGAACGGAAAGATTGCCTTTGGCTACCTTCAGCATATTGAGATCCAGATGATCAATCCGCCGCTGAATCCGCTGCACGGCCATATAGCCGATAACGGCGGTAAACAGCACGATGCCAAGACACAGGTACACCCACATCCGGTAATCCTCGACTTCGATATAGCCCAAGCAGCTTCCGGCGTACATCAGCAGGGCCGTCACACTTCCGCAGAGCAGGAAATAAAGCAGCAGCACCCATTTTGTATTTTTAAAAATCGTCCCCATCCGCTAGCCCACCGTCTTAACCTTGATATCTCCGATAAAAGCGCTGACATTGATGCGGATTTTTTTGCCCGCTTCCTTATAATAAGGCGTCTTGCAGTGAACGGAGCTCATAAACCCGCTGCGCGAGTGGTCCAGCACTTCCATATCGCCGATGAAGGAGCTGCTGTTGACGGTAATACCGAGATCCATGTCATCTGGTATATAGACTTTGAGATCACCTATAAAGGCGGAAAGATTGATCTTCGTCTCGCCGTACGGGATTTGCGCATTGGTCAGGTCAAGCACCGTATCACCGATAAATTGGGAAATATTTGTATTTTTGAGCTGAAAATGCTCGCGTCCCATGTGGATATCACCGATAAAAGTGGAACGGTTCGTCGTTTCTTTGCTGTCGCTATGGCTCCATTCATGCCCATCAAAATGTCCGCGTTTGCGTTCAAACCGTTCCCAGCGCTCGCTATTTCTGCGTTCGTGGCGTTCCTCCCGCTCCTGGCGTCTGCGTTCATGACGATCCCTGTGTTCTTTCCAGCGCGGGTCGGCCTCGCGACTCTCATCATCCTTGAGCGGATGACGGTCCCAGTCGGTCGCTCCGGCTTTCCCTGCAGAACTTCCGATCGAGCCGCTCTCTTCCCTGGGTCCGCCGAATTTACGATCAAATTCTTCATCGAATGTCGATTCCAGCGGCCGTGGCGGCTCAATGTTCTCCCCCGACTTGTCCCCCGGATAAAACTTCGGAGGGGCTGGCGGCGGTTCCGGCGGTCCGGACCGGCGCGGTCTAAAGATGACCATTAGTCCGCCGACGATCAGTGCGACTGGAACGAGCATGGTGAAGAAATCACCGGCGGAAAGGTCGAACCAGCCCAGATTCCGTCCCAAAAAATACACGCCCAAGGCTAGAAAAAACAGCGTACCGATAGATGAAAACCCTCTGCCGCCGCCTCCCAGCAGCCGCTGACAGCCTATAATAATCAGCACAACCGGCCAGAAATTGGAGAAAAGGTAACCGATATCTATGTCCGCATATCCCATCTGCCGGAGCAAAAACAGCACACCGATTCCGATTAGAATCAGGCCGCCGAACACCTGGCTGGCTATATGTCTTCTCATTTGTCATTTCCCCTTTAGCTTATTGTAGCTGTATTGCCTTATGGCCTTAGTTTACAACAGGCTCCACCCGGTTAACAGCGGCGAGGGAATGAAAACCTTCTCGGTCTTCAGACGGAGGGGCTGAGAAGTCATTACCCGGTACGAGGCAAAAACAAAAATGCCCCGCCTCTAACGAGACGGGACACGGTTCGGCCTAAGCGGCCCATGATGCTTCAGGTGAGTGAGGCTTAAGCTTGCGGTTTTTGAACCGGCTTGGCGATGCCAGCTTGCTTCGTTGCTGCGTCATTCTCAGTTGCAAACTCGGTGTTGTATTTTTCATTCGGTGTCTTGTAGTTTTCTTGAACCTTCGGTTGTTGTTTAGCCACGTTGGTCACCTCCCTTTGCTCTCATCCATGGCGTTAAAAGCGCCAATCGGAGACGAATCAGAGGCTGATTTCTGTGCCCCAGTTCGTATTATGGCAAGGCAGGCTGAAGATTATACTAGCCCATGTGAAACAAAGTTCATGAACCGCCCAAATCAGACGATTTCTTCCAGCATTTCCTGCGGTAAAGTACCGTAAGCCCGAATGACTTTTCCTACATTCTCCAGCATAGCTTCCGTACATTTACCGCTGCCGCGCTTGATCAGCTGGACCTCCACCAGTTGTTTTCCCCATTCCCTGTATACCTGTTTAGTTGTTGAAAAATAAAGATCAATCTTATGCCCTTTGATCGCCGATCCGGTGTCCGCGACTATCGCATAGCCGTACCCTGGCACATATAAAATGCTTCCCAGCGGCAGCACCTTGGGATCTGCGGCAATGGTCGAAACGGCATGCTTGTCTCTTCGTACCTTGACGCCCGAGTAGGTGATGCCGTATTCCGGGTGACTGGGGCGTTTACCGGTCGATTCGAAGCCCGCCGTATACCCGGTCGCCGTCATCTTGAAGCTGCGGATGATTTGCTCCGGTGCCGGAGCGGCTACGGGAAAGGAAGACTGGTTGTTAAGTTCTTCGGAAGGGTTACGCGGATACGTCTGCGAGACAGGCACAGCCGCAGCCGCTGGCTGAATGGATGGTAATGCCGGCCCCCGGTCCGCTTCGCGTCCCGCCTTCGTATATATGAAGGATAGTGCAACCAAAAGCGCAAAGGTAACGAAAATACACCAAGACCTCTGCCAAACACCCATTTTGTTCATCATGAAACCTCCCCCTTATTAGCGAAGGTTTCCCGTTTCCCAAAAATTTATACATGAAGCGGCATTGGCCGCCTCACAGGATGTTGACAGAGGTCTTGTTTTGTCTTGATTTGTCTTAATTTGTTAGGTTAAAAAATGGCCTTGGTCGAAGCTTCAGAAGCCAGGCTCTCGATCATCTCGTCAAGCGGCTTTGCCCCAATATCGCCTTCGCCGCGTCTGCGGACGGAAACGGCGCCGCTGTTCTTCTCGTTCTCTCCGACGATGAACATGTACGGCAGCTTCTCAAGCTGGGCTTCGCGGATCTTGTAACCAAGCTTTTCATTCCGCAGATCGGCTTCGGCTCTAATGCCGCGGCGGCGCAGCTTGTCGATTACCTCGTTCGCATAGTCATCAAAAGCGCTCGACACCGGAATAACCTTTACCTGCTGCGGAGACAGCCACAGCGGCAGCGAACCCGCAAAGTTCTCCAGCAGGAAGGCTACGAAACGTTCCATTGTTCCCAGAATGCCGCGATGCAGCACGACCGGACGGTGCTTCTGTCCGTCATCGCCGACATATTCCAGCTCAAAGCGCTCCGGCAGCAGGAAGTCGATCTGTACGGTCGAGAGCGTCTCTTCCTTGCCGAGCGCCGTCTTGATCTGCACGTCCAGCTTCGGACCGTAGAACGCGGCTTCGCCCTCCGCTTCATAGAACGGCAGCCCGGCTTCTTCGACTACCTCGCGCAGCATCCGCTGAGCGGTTTCCCACATCTGGTCGTTCGGGTAGTATTTCTCAGTATCTGCCGGATCACGATAGGACAGCCGGAAGCGGTAATCGTTGATGCCAAAGTCGCTGTACACCTGTTTCACCAGTTCAAGCACACGGGTAAACTCGCTCTTAATCTGATCCAGGCGGCAGAAAATATGCGAGTCATTCAACGTCATGGAACGGACGCGGTGCAGACCGGTCAGCGCGCCGGACATTTCGTAGCGGTGCTGAATGCCAAGCTCGGCAATCCGGATCGGCAGGTCACGGTAGCTGTGCATCGAGCTCTTGTACACCATCATATGGTGCGGGCAGTTCATCGGGCGCAGCACGAATTCCTCGGTGTCGATCGTCATCTTCGGGAACATATCTTCCTGATAATGCTCCCAGTGGCCGGAGGTCTTGTACAGCTCGACATTACCTAACACCGGGGTGTAGACATGCTGATAGCCAAGGTTCGCTTCCAGATCAACGATATAGCGTTCCAGAATGCTGCGCAGCTTGGCGCCCTTCGGCAGCCAAATCGGCAGGCCCTGACCTACCAGGTTATTGAACGTAAATATCTCCAGCTCCTTGCCGAGCTTGCGATGATCGCGCTTCTTCGCCTCTTCGAGCAGGCGGAGATGCTCATCAAGCTGCGCTTTCTTGACCCAGGCGGTGCCGTATACGCGCTGCAGCATTTTGTTCTTGCTGTCGCCGCGCCAGTACGCCCCTGCAACGTTCATGAGCTTGAAGACTTTGATTTTGCCGGTCGAAGGAACATGTGGCCCGCGGCACAGGTCGAAAAATTCGCCCTGCTCGTACAGGGTGATCACACTATCCTCAGGCAAAGCCTCAATAAGCTCAAGCTTGTACGGGTCGCCAAGCTCCCCGAAAATTTCAAGCGCCTCCTTGCGGCTGACTTCCTTGCGGACAATCGGCAGATTCTCCGACACGATACGCTCCATTTCCTTCTCGATCTTCTGCAGATCTTCCGGATTGAGCGGATGCTCCAGATCCATGTCATAGTAAAATCCATCCTCAATTGTCGGACCTACGCCGAGCTTAACCTCTTTGGCGCCGAACAGCCGCTTGACGGCCTGGGCCATCAGGTGGGCGGCGCTGTGCCGCATAACCTCAAGTCCATCCGGAGAATCAAGCGTCACGATCTCCACCAGATCTCCTTCACTCAGCTTGGCGGACAAATCAACGATTGCCCCGTTCAGCTTGCCGGCGGCGGCATTCTTGCGCAGCCCGCTGCTGATGGAAGCCGCCACATCGTCGATGCTGCTGCCTTCCGGATATTCCCGGACCGAGCCGTCCGGTAACTTAATGCTTACTGCCATTGTCATTTCCTCCTCGAAATCGTGGTAAGCCTATCTCAGCGCAGTCAGCCGCGCAAAGCTTTACGGAACGGATATATCCACGCATACAAAAAACACCCGTCCCGCATAGGGACGAGCGTCTGCACCCGTGGTTCCACCCAAATTCAATTCCGCCAGCGGAATCCTTATTCAGCATGGGAATAACGGCCATGAACCGGCGGTTCTTACTGTTTCTTATGCGGAAGAGACAACCCGGATCAGCCGGGGCGCTTCGCCAAGAAAGTTCATAACCGCAGCTACAAAGGGGTAAACCGAACACCGGATTCCGAAGGAAATTGCAGCGATCTTTCCTCTCTCTGGACGGACCTGGAAGTCGATTCATGTCTTTGTCAATGCTATTCGCGTGAATAATGTGTAATTATAAATCCTAACGGCCGTTCCCGTCAAGCCGCCGGGTCAACAGCAGCTCTGCTCAGAGCTGTTCATCATGCGGCTTTCGATCAGGCAAGCGGCCAGCGCGCTTCAGGCTCTCCCGCAGCAAATACTCGATGTGTCCGTTTACACTGCGGAACTCCTCCCCCGCCCAACGCTCCAGCGCTTCATAGAGCCTGGGATCAATGCGCAGCGGAAAGTTCTTCTTGGCCGCCATGATAAGACCGCCTTAATACAACGAGCCGGCGTTAATAACCGGGTTCGCTCCGCGCTCGGATACAATGGCCACCATCAGATTGTTGATCATAGCCGCCTTCCGTTCTTCGTCCAGCTCTACAACACCGTTCTCCTTAAGCTGCTTGATCGCCATATCCACCATGCCGACCGCACCCTCCACAATGATCTGCCGCGCCGACAGAATGGCCGAAGCCTGCTGGCGCTGAAGCATGGTGCTGGCGATTTCAGTGGAATACGCAAGATGCGTCAGGCGCGCCTCCAGAACTTCGACCCCCGACAGGGACAGCCGGTCCTGCAGCTCCAAGGCCAGTTCCTTGGCGATTTCCTCTGCATTGGCGCGCAGAGACATGCCGCTTCCGCTGAAGCTGTCGTAAGGATATTTGCTCGCCACATGGCGAAGCGCCGTCTCACTCTGAATTTCAACAAATTCCATGTATTTATCAACATCGAACAGCGCTTTTGCCGAATTGATGACCTTAAACACGACGACAGCGGCGATCTCGATCGGGTTGCCCTCTATATCGTTTACCTTCAGCTTAACGCTGTTGAAATTGCGGACTCTAAGGGAAACCGTCTTACGCTTGCTGAGCGGAATAACGGCCCACATACCGCTGGCCGAAATCGTCCCAACGTATCTGCCGAAAAAAGTGACCACGACCGACTTATTGGGCTGCACCACCGTAATGCTTGTCGCGAGCACCCCCGCAGCCACGAATAAAATGACAGGCACTACATCATAGCCACGGGCTGCTCCGTAAACCCCACCACCCAAGCAGATGACAATTATAGCGATAATCCAGAAGCCGTTAATGGGACGAAGCATTTTTTCTTGCATAAGGCACCTCCAAAAAAGATATGTATTTGATACTTAAATGATATCACTATTGGATATCGTTGTAAATCTTTAATTCCATCCAACTGAAGGTTACGAAAAAAATCACAGATGTCTTCCCGAATCTTCCTATACTATAGATTTGATAGAGAATTCTTTAATTAAGCGTTTACACGTGAGGAGGTGGATAAAGCAATGAGCGTGAAGGAACAGGTGTTGGAAACGATTAAATCCGCCGGCAAACCCGTTAGCGCGGGGGAAGTGGAGAAACTCTCCGGACTGGACCGCAAGGAGATCGACAAGGCCTTTAACGAGCTTAAAAAAGAAAACGCGATCGTTTCCCCGGTCCGCTGCAAATGGGAAGCCGCTGAATAGAATCATGGAATCCGCTGGAAATCCGTCCGGATACCCTTTACGATGATACTCCTTGGGGCGCAATTACCTGGACATGCCTCGACTCAATAGCCGTCCCAATGGGCAGATCCGAGTGAACGAATCCCATCAATATGCAAAAGAACCTTCAGAGCCACTATAAAAGTGGAGCTGAAGGTTCTTTATTAAAGCCGCAGCCATTTAATTCTGCATCACAAAATCGCGCCGCACTCCCGAGGAAGCGTCGTTGAATACTTTCAGAATATCGTACTGCGTGTTGCGCTGCGCCGGGATTTTGCCAGCCTCACGGATGATTTGCAAAATCGACTCGATGTTAACCTTGTACGTCGCGCCCGCCGAGGAAACAACGTTCTCCTCAATCATTGTGCTGCCGAAATCGTTGCAGCCGTATTGCAGCGACAGCTTGCCAACCTCTGGCCCCATCGTTACCCAAGAGGATTGGAAGTTCTCGATATTGTCGAGCACAAGCCGGCTGATTGCCACCGTCTTCAGGTATTCTTCCGGACTCTGACGCTCCAGCTTCAGATTCGTATTATCCGGCTGGAATGTCCAAGAGATAAAGGCCAGGAAGCCCTCCGAATTGTAGTTCTTCGCAATGCATTCGTCCTGGGCTTCACGGATGCGCAGAAGATGCAGTGCCCGCTCCTCCATGCTCTCCCCGAGTCCGATCACCATCGTTGCCGTCGTATTCATGCCGATTCGGTGCGCCGTCTGCATAACCTCCATCCAGTCGCGCCACGGGCCCTTGAGCCGGCTGATTCTTTTCCGTGTCCGGTTATCCAGGATTTCCGCTCCGCCTCCGGGAAGTGAATCCAGACCCGCCGCATGAATCTGGCGCAGCGTCTCTTCCAGCGTCAGGCCGGAAATCTCCTTCATTTTCATAATCTCCGCCGGGGAGAAGGAATGCATCGTGATGCCGGGGAATCGCTCCTTGATGTTGCGCAGCAGATTCGTATAATAACTGAAAGGAAGATCGGGATTCGTGCCTCCTTGCATCAGGATCTCCGTTCCGTCCACGGCGATGGTCTCTCTGATTTTTTCAAAAATCGTCTCATCCGGCAGGACGTAGCCTTCCTCTGAGCCAGGTCTGCGGTAAAAAGCGCAGAATCGGCAGTACACATCACATACATTCGTATAGTTTATATTGCGGCCGATAACGAACGTCGTCACCGGCTCGGGATGCCATCTTTTCATTATGATATCCGCCGCAGCGCCCATTTTCTCAATCTCGTTGCTCTCAAACAGTCTGACCGTATCTTCAACTCCAAGGCGTTCGCCCTGCAGCGCTTTATTCAAAATTTGATCGATCGCGCCCATCGTTTGCACCCTCCTTTTACAACCATGCATAATAAATCCATAAAATTTGTATGACAAAGGAATATGTCCGTTAATTCATCGTATCACAATCCGCTGCGGTTAAAAACCGTCTTTTTCGTCCTATGCCCTGTAAAAGGCACAAAAAACCCGCAAAACGGGTTGAATTTGCAGCATAGTAAGGCGTATTTGCACGAATCAAGAAGAAACGGCTGCGCCGTCCTTTTAGGGACGGTACCGTTTCTCGTAGAAATATAAGATCCTCTATAAGCGTATAGCTTATAGCTTATATTTACAAAAAGACGGCGCCGCCAGCGTTTGGCGATACCGTCTAGTTCAATTGACACTATGCTCTTGCTCCTGCAGCGAATCCGCCGATTAATGTACCGACTGGCCGGCCTGGGCGCTATCCGCCTCAAGCTCCGTTCGCGCCGCTTCCAGCGCTTGCCGCAGATCGGCAATAAGATCGTCAACATGCTCGATGCCGACCGAGAAACGCAGCAGCCGGTCATCCACGCCCACCGCATCGCGGATTTCAGCGGGAATATCGGCATGTGTCTGAATTGTGGGGTAAGTCATCAGCGACTCGACTCCGCCGAGACTTTCGGCGAACGCAATCAGCTTGATATGGCGTAAAATAGGCTCCACATATCTGGCGTCCTTGACTTTGAAGGAGAAAATGCCGGTGTTGCCACTCGACTGGCGCTGTTGAATATCAAACCCCGGATGCCCTTGAAGACCCGGATGGAACACTTCCGCAATCGCCGGATGTTCTTTTAGAAAACGAGCGATAGCCAGGGAGTTGCTCTCATGCCGCTCCATGCGAAGCGCCAGCGTCTTCATGCCTTTCATTAGCTGGTAGCTGTCGCTCGGGCTGAGAACGGCGCCGATTGAGTTATGCAGGATCGCCATCTCCTCCGACAGCTCTTTGCCCTTTGTTACAATCAGCCCAGCCAGCACGTCGTTATGCCCGCCCAAATATTTGGTCGCGCTGTGGATGACAATATCCGCGCCCAGCTCAAGCGGCCGCTGGAAATATGGCGTCAACAGCGTGTTGTCCACGATGGTCAGCATTCCGTGGCGGCGGGCCCAGGTACACACCGCCTCGATATCAGTAATCATCATCAGCGGGTTGGTCGGCGTCTCGATGAAGACCGCTTTCGTGTTATCCCGGCGGGCCGATTCCAGCGCGTCAAAATCATTCGTGTCCACATAGGAAGCGAAGACGCCGAATTTGGACATAATCCGTTCCAGCATCCGGTACGTGCCCCCGTACAAATCCAGCGAGACGATCAGGTGGTCGCCTTGCCCGAATAAGGTGAAAATGGTTTGCAGAGCGGCCATGCCGGAGCTGCACGCGAATCCGGCGTCGCCGGACTCCAGTTCAGCAGCCGCTTGTTCCAGCACAGAGCGTGTCGGATTCTTGGTCCGGATGTAGTCGAAGCCTGTGCTTTGTCCAAGCCTTGGATGCCGGAATGCGGTGGATTGGTATATCGGATAATTCACTGCGCCCGTCGCCGGGTCTTCCTGTGAGCCGATTTGGGCCAGTCTGCTTTCAATTCTAAGTTTGTCGTTCATGATTAACCCCCCAAAATTAGTACCTATTATCTTCAATATAATATGGCTTGTCTTAAAGGTACAGCATTCATATTACAGGCCCGATATCGTATGGCGTTTCCTGGTAGACGTAATAGTTAAGCCAGTTGGAGAACAACAGGTTCGCGTGGGCGCGCCATACGGCGGGCGGCGTACGCTCCGGATCATCGTTCGGGAAATAATGCTTCGGCAGCGCTATATTCATCCCCTTCGCGATATCGCGATCGTACTCCCCTTTCAGGGAGAACGGATCGTACTCGGAGTGCCCGGTCACAAAAATCTGCCGGCCGTCATGGGTAGCGACGATATAAACGCCGGCCTCCTCCGACTCCGCCAATATCTGCAAATCCGGCGTATTCAACACATCCTCGCGTGAGATGTCCGTATGCCGGGAATGGGGCACATAGAACAGCTCGTCGAAGCCGCGCAGCAGCTTGGTATTCGGTGCAGTGGTCCAGTGCGGGAACACGCCGAAGCATTTCTCAGACAGACCGACCTTACGGACGCCATAATGATAGTGAAGTCCCGCCTGAGCCGCCCAACAAATATGCAACGTCGAAGTCACGTTGTCCTTGCTCCATTCGAAAATCTCTTTCAGCTCTTCCCAGTAGTTCACATCCTCAAAATCCATCTGCTCCACAGGGGCGCCCGTCACGATCAGACCGTCAAAACGGCGGTGCTTAATCTCGTTAAACGTCTTATAGAAGCTCTCCAAGTGCTCCGCCGATGTGTTTTTCGAGGTATGGGAGCTTGGATGAAGCAGCGTGACATCCACCTGCAGAGGCGAGTTGCCGACCAGACGCAGCAGCTGCGTTTCGGTAGTTTCTTTAGTGGGCATTAGGTTTAAGATGGCGATCCGCAGAGGACGGATATCCTGGTGAAAGGCCTGGCTTTCATCCATAACGAAAATATTTTCCCCGGATAGGATCTCCTTAGCGGGTAGACTGTCGGGAATCTTGATCGGCATTGCAAGCTCACTCCTTCTATTAATTGGAAACCGCAGGAAGCGGTTATATCAAGAAACAAATAAAAACCTTTCCCGAAATAGACGAGAAAGGTCATAGGTATACACATATGATACTCTCTCATCTGTCAGACAACGCAACAAAACTGCCTACAATCGGCCTGCGTCTCTGCAAGAATTAGCACCGTGCGTTTCACGCCGGTTGCCGGGTTTCATCGGGCCAGTCCCTCCACCTGCTCTTGATAAGATTTGGACATATTCAATTAAAATTCTTATAAATCACTTTAAATCATGAACCCGGCTTTCGTCAAGTCCATACACTGTTCGTAGAGTCTTTAAGATGACAACAATTTTTCTTGAAAGAGGCATTACCCGGCGTTATACTAGACAAGGGTTTCAGAGATCGCTCCACAAAGTGAAGCCTTGGCTAAGAAGACTATCCGGTACTTTGCGGAGACCCTGAAATAATAAATTTTATTAATAAAAGAGGTGAGATGAAGAATGGAAGGCGACCCGAGTACGCAGCACAGCGCTGATCAGGAACAACCGTACAGGATGAATATCAGCTTGCCGGCGGCGGGAGCGCTTCTTCTTCATGCCTTCGGAATATAAAGCGGTCCATAGTTGCAACCGCCGGTCAAGCTGATTTTTCCCTGTGCTTTCATAAGCATATCCCTGGGCAAGCTAGGGAGAGAAGGAGTGAATCAGATGAAGATCCGGCTGGTTAATGCAGGCATTTTTACCCCTGTGGATGATATTAAACTGACCCTTAACCCTCCGACAGAAGGGTTCTATTGGATTGACGCCGACGTGGAGGATTTGGAGCTGCTGCAGCCTCTGTTCAATCTGCACGATCTGGCTGTGGAAGACTGCCTCAGCGATGAGGAACAGCGTCCCAAAATCGAAATTTACGAGAGCCATTATTTTATTGTGGTAAACAGCATCCGTTTTGACGACGAGGAAATTTTCCTGCGCGCCCTTAATATTTTTCTTGGGCGGCACTTTATCATTACCGTCACGAAGCAGAAGATTAACGAATTGCGCGTACTGAAGCCCATGTTGTGGGAGCAGGAGGTCGGCGCGCCCGACCGGTTCCTCTATCTGCTGATCGACCTTGTTGTGGACAATTATTTCGCCGTCGGCGACCGGATCGAGGTGCGGATCGAAAAGCTGGAAGAGGATATTCTAATGCATACCAAGAAATCGCACTTAAGTGAAATTATCGGTCTGCGAAGCGAAATTCTGTGGCTGAAGAAAATGCTCGGTCCGCAGAAGGAAGTCGTTAACACTCTCAACAAAAAAGATTTACGGCTGATCGACGACCAGCTGCAGAAATATTTCAGCGACATCTACGAGAACGCGGTCAAAATCTCCGAGACATTCGAGACATACCGCGACCTGATGGGCAACTTGCGAGAAGCTTATCAATCCAGTATCGCGAACCGCGCCAATGAAATCATGCGGGTGTTTACGGCGATTACGACCATATTCATGCCGCTGACCGTGATTACCGGCATATACGGGATGAACTTTGATAATATTCCTGAACTTCACACGAAATACGGCTACTACGGCGTCATTGGCGCCATGGTGACGCTAGGCTGCAGCATGCTGTATCTATTCCGTAAAAAAGATTGGCTATGACAGCAGACCAAGCTTCCCATAAACGAAGGTCTCCTTACGCGCAGGCTACTGCGCAAGGGAGACCTTCATTTATTTTGCTGGGCTTACAATTGCTTCTACGAATTCTCTACTGCTACGGCCGCTCCCGCATTCTCTCTCCGGAAGCGAATCCGGATCAGCCTCAGCCGTTCGTAATACATTTCCAGACCGCCTTCGGGCGCGGCATCTTCTCCGTATACTTTGTGCAGCACCGGCTTCAGAAATAAGTCTCCAAGCTCCCTGTAAGCGTTCCAGACCGCTTCCTGCTCGGCGAGCGGCATTTCCATGAGCTCCCGCTGAATCAGCGGATCGACAGTATAGCCGTCCTTCTCCAGTTCCTCCACAGCCTCCAGGATCTCCCTGCGGGAGTATTGGCTGCGCGCTGTAAGCTCCTCCAGTCCACAGCCGTCCGCGATCCCCTCTAGAAGCTGCCGCCGCAGACGAAGGCGGCCCAGTTGCTTCTTATATTTGATCTCCTTCTGCTTATACAGCCAGGAGGTGAATGATTCCTCTTCGATCTCCTTGCCAACCCAGCTTAGCGGGAAGAAATGGCTGCGCGGGGCAGCGGAAGTAACGGCCAATATTTCCGGACCGTACTGTTCAGCCTTGGCTTCCCCCACGCCTGGAATTTGCAGCAGTTCTTCCAACGACTGCGGCAGATAGGCGCTCAAGAGTCGCAGCAGCCGGTTGCTCGCAAGCAGATATGGCGCTTTATGCTCCAAAGAGGCTCTTTTCCGCCTCCATGCGCACAGCTCTTCATATACCGCCTCGTTCCCGTACTGCTCGCTGTAATATTGAAGCTTCATCTGCTCCTGATTTCGTCCGGTCATAGCCGCCTCTTCATGAAAGACGCCATCAATCAGCGGGCGGTAGCCTTCTCCCATTTTGACCGCCAGCTCATGCCTATATACCCCCAGCATCTCATTCCATGAGCTTCCTTCATACCATGTAGAATCGGCAGATTCCGGATTTTCGCCAAAATCGCGCCAGCCCAGGTGCCACACGCCCTCCTCCTCGCCGATCCACAGCTGGGCGAAATCCCCCGGGGACTCGCCGGAATTTTTGGACAATCGGTTCATGAATACAATTTGCATGTTCTTTCCCTGCCTTTACATTTGGTAATGTTCAGTATGCCGGCCCAAGTAAGAAGCTTCCGGTAGATTCCACGCAAAAAAGCGCCTCCCTCACGGCTAACGTGAAAGAGGCGCTTCCTCTACCAAACGGCTATACTGTTAATCCATACGATACCATATTTTTACGAACAGTCAATCCCCTTTGCGCAAAAGGCAGCTTATCGCCTGAACCCCGAGCGATTACTCCCTGTTAAGGGCCATGCTTGCCAAAGCGATCGAGCCGGCCAGCCCGGCATTATCGCCAAGCTGCGGAGAGACAATATAGCTGTCGATATCAGCAGCCAATGAAGCATGCTGCACGTAGCCCTTAAGCAGCTCCTGCAGCTTCGTGCGAATCATCGGGAAGAGATGGCTCTGCTTCATGACGCCGCCGCCCATGACAATTTTCTGTGGAGACAGAATCAGAACATAGCTCATCAGAGCATGAGCTAGATAATGAGCCTCTATCTCCCATGCCAGATGATCCGGTGCAAGCTCAACCGCCGGACGGCCCCACCGGCTTCCGATGGCAGGACCTGCGGCGAGTCCTTCTAAGCAATCTCCGTGAAAAGGACAGGTTCCCGCGAAGGTATCCTGCTCATGGCGGCGGACATAGATATGCCCCATTTCCGGATGGGACAGACCATGAATCAGCGTGCCGCCCACAACGGCTCCGGCTCCGATTCCCGTTCCCACGGTTATGTACAGACAGCTGTCCAAGCCCTGCGCCGCGCCCCATTTATACTCGCCAAGAGCCGCGCCGTTGACATCGGTATCAAAGCCGATCGGCACATCTATTTTTTCACGGACCGCACCTACCAGATTATATTGGCTCCAAAAAGGCTTCGGCGTGGTCGTAACATAACCGTATGTCGGACTTCCAAGCACCGGATCAATCGGCCCGAACGAGCCAATGCCGATCGCTTCGACATTTTTACCTTCAAAATATTGGAATACTTGCGCCATCGTCTCTTCCGGATGGGTCGTAGGAAAGCTCACTCGGTCGATAATGCTTCCGTCCTCATGCCCGATTCCACATACAAACTTCGTTCCTCCCGCTTCAATCGCACCCAATAATTTCACTTGCGCGTTTCCCCCTTTATTAATGCATACGCTTACAGGCGTAAACAATATTCGCTACCTATTATACTTTGTCCGCCGAATGAATGACAAGCGAATGGCATAGATAATAGTCAGCTAGCAGCCTGCCAATCCCGCCCAATTAATGGATTCTTCTTCTCTATTCTACCATTACGCACTTTATGGCGAAGGATTAGGCGGACCCTCGGACCTGCTTAAACTCCCGCTGACATGCCGTATCTAGGCACCTCTTGCACATGGGCGGAATATACTGGGTGCAAAACTGTCTCAGAGAGGACTATTATGAATCCGCAAATTCCATATTTCGGGTCAGAGGTGCAGTGTAAGCAGGTTCCCCTGACGTTCCCGCCGCAGCATCAATACAGGCAGCCAGGACTCGAATTTTTGATGGTGCCAAGGCCCATTTACGATAATCCGAACTACGTAGGCAGCGGCAAGCTCCAGGGCAAAGCGGCGCTGATCAGCGGAGGAGACAGCGGCATCGGCCGTGCGGTCGCGGTAGCCTTCGCCAAAGAGGGCGCTGATGTGGCCATCGCTTATCTCTGCGAGCATCAGGATGCCGTGGAGACAAGAGAAGCTGTACAAAGGCTGGACCGCCGCTGTCTGCTGATTCCCGGGGATTTAAGGCGGAAGGAATCCTGCCAAAGAGCCGTTAGTCTGACGCTCGAATGCTATGGGCGGCTTGATATTCTGGTGAACAATTTAGGCGTCCAGTTTGTCCGGGAAAATTATTTGGATATTACAGAAGAGCAGCTTCGCATGACGTTCGATACGAATATCATCTCTTTTTTTCATATGACAACGGCTGCTCTCCCGCATATGCCCACAGGAAGCAGCATTGTGAATACTGCCTCGGTCAACGCCTATATCGGCAGAAAAAATCTGATCGACTATTCCTCCACCAAAGGCGCCATCGTCAGCTTCACCCGCGCCCTTGCCAATAATTTGGCGGATAAGGGCATCCGGGTCAACGCCGTTGCTCCCGGTCCGTTCTGGACGCCGCTCAATGTGGCGACACAGCCGCCGGAGGCCGTCAAAACGCTCGGAGCCGATACGCCGATGAAGCGCGCAGGCCAGCCCTACGAGCTGGCTCCGGTCTATGTTCTGCTCGCTTCGGACGACGGCTCCTACATTACAGGCCAGACGATCCACGTCAACGGCGGAATGATGACGACGAGCTGACCGGGACCGGCCTCATGCTCTGCCGATTGGCCTGGGGCGGACATATGAAGCGTTGTGGCGCCGCATCAACATGTCCGCCTGTCTGACTGACTGACAAAATGATCAGGACGATTACCCCTGTCCATCCAAAAAGAAGACTGTTCCTAAGACGCTTGCGCCGTCTGGAACAGTCTTCTTTGCTCATAAATCCGATTATGCAAACGGATCGGCCTTAATGGAGCCCGCTCCGGATCGGCTGCCCTGCCATTCGGGAAGCTCAATCTCCACAATTCCGTCTTCCCGCTCCTCTTCCTTTGGCGCCGATATGAGATACATCAGGCTTCCGAACTCCAGTTCCTTGAACTTTCGCGCCGCCGGTTCCCGCCGCACTTCCCATAGACACTCGGCCAGGGTACAGTCCAGCGGGACGTCGCAGCGGATCTCCGCCAGCTCCCTAGACAGGTGCAGCATATCGAGATCGGCTTCGATCTTGGTCCGCACTCCCTTGGGCAGAAGGTGCAGATTTTCAATTACGCCCTCCACGGTCCGGTATTCGGCCAGCAGCTTTAGCGCCGTCTTCTCGCCGATTCCCCGGACGCCGGGATAGTTGTCGCTTGTATCGCCCATAAATCCTTTCAGGTCGATGACCTGGGAAGAGGTCAGTCCTTTCTCCTCCAGCAGAGTTGCCGGATCGTACACCATGTAGTTGGACCGGCCTTTTTTCATAATAATGACACTGACCCGGTCGCTCACCAATTGAAGCATATCGTGGTCTCCGGTCAATATGCGCACCTCAGACTCCTCGCTGAAGCAGGAAGCCAGCGTGCCGATGCAGTCGTCCGCCTCATAGCCCGGAATGCCCACGTTCGGTACGCCCAGCTCCGCGACTACCTCTTTAACGAGATCGAACTGCGGAATCAGCTCCAGCGGAGGCTCCGCGCGATTCGATTTGTAGCCGTCAAATTTTTCGGTACGGAACGTGCTCTTGCCCATATCCCAGCAGCATACGACGTGGGAAGGCTCAAAGGCCGCGACGGCGTCGAAGAAATACTGTAAAAAGCCGTACACGGCATTGGTTGGCAGACCGCTTGCCGTCTTGCGGATATAGCCTCCGTAGGCGGTGGCGTAGTAAGCCCGGAACAAGAGCGCCATGCCATCCACAATCATCACGCGGTCTCTAGCTTCTGTACTCATGCGCGTTTTACCTCCATTTCAAGAACTTATTCGGTTCCCCAGATCCGGCGGAAATCCTCTTCCTTGAATCCAACCGATACCTTACCTCCCAATTTGACAATGGGGCGCTTGATCAGCATCCCGTTCCCGGCCAGCAGCTCCAGCTGTTCGCGCTCGCTGAGGTTCGACAGCTTCTCTTTCAGATTCTCCCGCTTGTAGACCTCGCCGCTCGTATTGAAGAACTTTTTGAGCGGAAGTCCGCTTGCGGCGACCAGTTCACCTAGTTCATCAACACTCGGAGTCTGCTCCACGATATGGCGAAGCTCCAGGTCATGTCCCTGCTCTTTCAGCCATTTCAACGCATTCCGGCAGGTGCCGCATTTCGGATAATGATATACGATCAATTGACTCATGAATTGATTCTCCTTAGATCAAGTCTGATTATTGGGGATTTGCTTCGTCTCTTGCGGCTTCCTGAGCCGCGCTTCCAGTTCTTCCATATCCGGAGGAAGCGGCGCCTCAAATGTCATCTCGCGGCGATGGATCGGATGAGCGAAGATCAACCGCGCCGCGTGCAGCGCCTGGCGGCCGATCGCGGCGTCCAGCGCCGATACGGCCTCAAGCTCCGCTGCCGCGGCGGGCCCTGCCGCATCGTATACCGGATGCCGATACATCCGGTCCCCGATCAACGGCGAGCCAATGGACGTCATATGCACGCGGATCTGATGCGTGCGGCCGGTAAGCAGCTTCAGCTCGACCTTTGAAGCGGAAGGATACCGCTCCTTCACCTCGTACCGGGTCAGCGACGGATAACCGTCCGGCGTTACGATCCGCCGATGCGGCTCAAGCGGATCGCGGTCGATCGGGCCGTCGATGTCTCCGCGCTCCGGCACGGGCACGCCGTGAACGAGCGCGATATAACGCTTGTCCACGGCGCCGTTTAGCATCTGCTCTGAAATATGCTGATGGCTGTACGGATTTTTCGCGATTGCGAGCACGCCGGACGTTTCCTGGTCCAACCGGTGGACGGGCCGGAAGCGGTAGCGCTCTTTTTTGTGCGCCCAATAATGTACGACTCCGTTAGCCAGCGTCCCGGTATAGTGGCCATGGGTGGGATGAACGATCATCCCTGCCGGCTTATTGACCACGAGCAGATGCTCGTCTTCATAAAGGATATCGAACGGAATCGGCTGCGGCAAAATATCCTCCGAGGTCTCCGTCTCCATCCGAATCTCGACGAGATCGCCGGCGCGGACATGCACGCTGATATAGACTCTTTCTCCGTTCAGGGTAATTCCACGCTCGGTCAGTTTAAGGCGGGACAGCAGCTTGCGCGACACGTCCATCCGCTTTTGCAGAATGGTTTTGAGCAGCATGCCCTCTTCTTCAGCAGGAACCGTGTAGGCGATGGGCGGATAGTACGTTGTCATCTCAGTCCCTGAACACCTTGGCGCCGCGGATATATTCCACATCGGCTACCCCAAGCCGCGTATTGGCCGTGCGTGCCAGTGCGAAGAAATAATCCGAAAGCCTGTTCAAGTAAGCCACCGTCTCCCAGTTGATATCCGTGCTGCGTCCAAGCGTGACGGTCCGGCGCTCAGCGCGGCGACACACGGTCCGGCAGATATGCAATACAGAGGCAAGACCGCTGCCGCCCGGCAAAATAAACCGCTCAATCGGCGGATTCTCCGCCTGCAAAGAATCGATCCACCGCTCCAGCCGCTCCGCCATTTCGCCTGTTACCTTGTATTTTCCTTCGTCCTGCTTTACATAAGCCAGATCGGAGCCGCAATCGAACAGCTCATGCTGAATCTCCAGCAGCTGCTCCCGCACATCGGCAAATCGTTCGTCATCCATCATGCTGCGCGCCTGCCCGACAAAGCCGTTCAGCTCATCAATCGTTCCGTAAGCTTCGATCCGGAGATCATCCTTGAAGACCCGCCCGCCGATGACCGAGGTCTCACCCCGGTCGCCCGTTCGCGTATAAATCGCCACTATCGCATCCCTCCGCTTTAATTCATCATTGCATGGATAACTTGGACGCTCCGCTCCACATTTCCGGCGGAAGCCGGGATGGTAACGAACAGGCCCTCCGGCGTGTACCCGGCGTCCTTGAACAGCTTCAGGTCCGAGACAGGGATGCCGTATAAATGCGTCTCCTGCTTCAGCTCTGTCTGCTCATCCCCGGATTTGCGCTCCACGCCGCCCTCAAACACTCCTTCAGCGTAATCACTCTTGTTAAAATAGTCATCGAGCGGAACATTGGAGCCCTGTTTCCCGTAATCCAGCATATCCTGTTTGGGCAAAATAATAAGATCATTCATTGCCCCCGCATATTCCAGCAGCAGTTTCTGATTATTGTAGATAGACGACACATTAAATTCCACCTTCAGGTCCTGTCCCAAACTCGCTTCCAGCTTCTCCTTTAGCTGTTCGGCCATGCCGTCCGGCGCTCCATTCTGCCCCATCAAAAAGACCGTTACCGTACTCTCGTCTTTCCCGCCGCAGCCCGAAAGCAGCATGACCAGCGCAATCAGCGCCGCCAGTACGGTATAACCTCGCATCTTCCGTCCTCCGCTCAACCTATCGTCCCTCCCGGCTTCTAACATTGCATGTATTACTACTTTACCATATTCGGTACGGCTTGTAAGGGTCGTGTGTTCCTTCATGCCCTGAATTCATCATACTGCGGCTAAAAACAAAAGAGGGTCCAAAGGACCCTCGCTGCCGACTCCCGTTATTTATTGCGGGAATGTCTCTTCATATATTCGTTAATCTTCAAATCCAGCTTGCTGCTGATCTCCACTACATTATCCGAGGTAAGTGACTTCTCCTGCATAAACAACTGCTCCATTCGTTTCCGGAGTATGTGGATCTCCTCTTCGAGGGAGAGGCTGCACGAGACAGCATCATCTCTGGCGGAAGCTTTTCCGCTTTCCGGGAAACGCTTCGCGCCAAACCACATATAGTAATCGGTACAAAGCACCATCATCCCCCCAAAAAGTTATATGGAGCGCAGCTTCACTAATATTTCCGCCCTGGCAATATCGCTCCTAAATTATATAAATAAACTGTATTGAGAGTAATATTATACCATATGACAAAAATATTAGCTATCGTATTCATTAGTGTTTTCATTAATATTTTCATTCAATAACAATACTTTCATATTTTTTCCAATTAATCAGGCCTTATTTTCTCTTTCTTTCTTCAAAAGCGCCACCAACGCGCCGATCCGCTCGAGCGCTTCGTTCAATTGGCTTACGGAGGTGGCGTAGGAGCAGCGCAAATAGCCTTCGCCGCCAAGCCCGAATACGCTTCCCGGCACGGCCGCCACCCTGAATTCCCGGAGCAGGCGCTTTGCGAATTCGTCTGAAGTCAGTCCGGTTCCGGCGATGCTCGGAAATGCATAGAATGCACCCTGCGGCTCATGGCATTCCAGTCCGGCCTCGCGCAAGCCTTTGACGATTAGTCTGCGCCGCTGGTTATAGGAATCGACCATCCGGTCTTTTTCCTCCATGCCGTTCGTCAACGCCTCAAGCGCCGCTACCTGGCCCATGGAAGGCGCGCACATTACCGTGTACTGGTGAATTTTGAGCATGGCCGAGATCAGCTCGGGATGCCCGCAGGCATAGCCCATCCGCCAGCCCGTCATCGCGAACGCCTTGGAAAAGCCGCTGACGAGAATCGTACGGTCCATCATCCCGGGCAGGGAGGCGAAGCTGACATGATTGCTGCCGTAGGTCAGCTCGGCGTAAATTTCATCGGAAATGACGATCAGATCATGCTTCTCCACCACTTTGGCGATAGGCTCCCAGTCTTCCCGGCTCATGATCGCTCCCGTCGGATTGCTCGGGTAGCACAGAATCAGAATTTTGGACCGCGGCGTAATTTTGGCTTCCAGCCCTTCGGCCGTCAGCTTGAACCGATCTTTGCCGAACGTCTCGATGCCGACGGGAACACCGCCGCCGATCGCAGTAATCGGGGAGTACGAAATATAGCAGGGCTCAGGAATCAGAATTTCGTCTCCTGGGGATATCAGCGCCCGAAGCGCCAGATCGATTGCCTCACTGCCGCCGACGGTCGTGATAATCTGGTTCGCAGGATCGTAGTCCAGGTTAAAGCGGGCATGCAGGTAATTTGCAATTCCCTCGCGCAGTTCCGGCATTCCCGCGTTGGAGGTATATCCGGTAAATCCCCGTTCCAGCGAATAGACACAGGCTTCCCTGACATGCCACGGCGTCTTAAAATCCGGCTCGCCCACCCCTAAAGAGATGATATCCTTGCTCCCTGCGGCCAAGTCGAAAAATCTGCGAATGCCCGACGGCTGAATCTGCTGAACCAGCGGGGACAGATAGGATGACATCGATTTGCTCTGTTCTCCGGACGGCTGGTTTTTATTCGTAAACATATATTCTCATCTCTTCCTTTACGGGGAGATCATCAGACGGTTGTCTTCTTCGTGATCTTCGAAAATAATCCCGTCCTGTTTATATTTTTTAAGGGTGAAATTCGTCTTGGTCGACAGTACGGAGTCAATCGGCGACAGCTTCTCGGAGACGAAGTTCGCGACCTCGCGCAGGTTGCGGCCCTCCACTTCCACCAGCAGGTCATAGGCGCCGGACATCAGATAGACAGACTTCACCTGGGGATACAGATAAATCCTTTCGGCGATACCCTCAAAGCCGCGTCCGCGCTCAGGGGTAATCTGCACCTCAATCAGAGCTGTAACCCGCTCGTCATCCACTTTATCCCAATTGACCACGGTCGCGTATTTAACAATAACATGTTCCTTCTCCATCTGCTCGATCGCAGTCTTCACTTCTTCTTCTTCCGCTCCAAGCAGCGTCGCCAAAAGCTCCGGGGTTCTTCTGGCATCCTCTTTGAGCAGTTCCAGCACTTTTCTCTTCAGCTCATTCACTTGTTCCATAACTTCCCTCCGGGATCTTCGCCGGGAACGCGCCCTCTGCTGCCGGCGCTCCGGCGAAGGAATTGGTTTCATAAAGAGTTTATTATTAATATGACATGAAAAGGTCATATCTGCAAACAAAAATAACCCCGCCAATCAGCGGGGAGTAATGGGTTATTCGGATATGGGCTAAACGGAAAGCCTCTTATCTCTCACATAGCAAGGACGCATTGTTCTCTCGCCGAAAGCCGCAAAGAATAAACGTTGTCTGCGGCCAAAACAGACATGCCTAACAGCCGCCGCCCGGCTTCAAACCGTGCGCGGCAGAGTTACATATAGTAAGGGTTATGCACGTTAGCTTGGTGCTGCGATACATTCGGGGCTTGGGCATATGCGCCTTGACCGCCGATTTTTTGCTGAACGAACTGCTGCGATTTTTGCTGAGTCTGTTGCGCGTTCTGAATTTCTTTATCCAGCTCCTGGCGCAGCGCTTTGGAAGGAGCCTGGTACATATTCATCTGCGACATCTGCGTGAACAGCTCGCCATGAAGACGGAGCGTATCCATGGTCAGATCACTGAATGTGCGGCGAACGGACGGACATGCGGATTCGGTCGTGGCTGTCGTATATTCTCCGACCGTCCGTTTCAAATCTGCCAGGATAATATTCAGCAAATCCTCGTCCTGCATAAAAGCATTTCCAGTTTGTGCGTACACGTCAATTGACCTCCTAAAAGTTTTGTGATGATTCGCTTACAGATAGACTTTGGTAAAACTGGCTCCGGAAGCCTACCCTAAAAGTTTTGTGATGATCGGCCTTGGAAGCTTGCGCTTAAGCTTGTGCGGAGCGGTTCCTTTATTGCGGCTGGTTGGGTGCGTACTGCTGATGCTGCTGAAGCAGTTGAATCAGCGCCCCCATATGTTGGCTGTGGTTTTGGATTTGCTGCTGACAAATTTGGCGGACCGTTTGATTTTGCGTAGTTCCGGCAGTGGCCGCATACTGCTTGATCAGCAGGTCTTCATTGGAAATGGAGTCGGAAATGTACTCCAGTTCTTTACTGCTCAAAGGTTGCATTTGCGTAGATTGCATCATGTTCATTCCTTTCTTGGAATAGTTTAACCAAATTTAGTATGCCGCTTCGCCTGCAGTTTATGTGCTAAATTTCGCAAGCGGTTCCCGAACCTTTGGTATTGATGCTTCCCCCTATGTTTGTCATAATGGAGCAAACAGTTATCCAACCAAGAAGGAGAGATTGTCTGCAATGTGGAAAGAGTTCAAAAGCTTTGCGCTGAAAGGAAATGTGCTAGATCTCGCTCTCGCCGTTGTGATCGGGGCTGCCTTTGGTAAAATTGTGTCTTCGCTGGTAGAGGACGTTATCATGCCGGTAGTTGGACTGCTGATCGGCGGTATTGATTTAAAAAGCCTGCAATATACATATGGCGATGCGGTGCTGAAATACGGTGTTTTTCTCCAAAGCGTGGTCGACTTTTTTATCATCGCCTTTTCGCTATTTGTGATCGTCAAGCTTGCCGGAAAGTTTCAACGTAAACGGGAGGAAGAGGTTAAAGCAGATCCCGCACCGACGCGCGAGGAGCTGCTTCTGACCGAAATCCGCGATCTTCTGAAGGACAGATAGGCACTTACTCTGTAAAAAGACTCTGTGAAAAGCTAAAGTGAAAAATCAAACAGCCGTCTCTCCTGCCGCATTGCCCAGGGAGACGGCTGTTCGTTCATGCTGATGAATCGGGTATGGTACTGGCCGGCTTCCGTCATGAACGTTCCGGCAAAGATTCCCTACGCAGCATCCGGCGCAGAAACAGCCAGCTTCCAACCGGCGCGGCTCCAAGCCCCAGCAGCAGCAGAGTAACGGTGCGCGGTGCGGCGCTGACCGACAGAATGGCGATAAAAATAAAGGTTCCCGCCAGCCGTCCGGTCATCAGGCATAGCTCGCGCAGCACAACCAATTCGACGCGCTTGCCGGCGCTCTCCTCGCTTTCCCCCATCAGATCAAAGCTGGTGGAAACCATCGGCAGCATATACAGCGGGATGAACAGCGATGTCCCGATGCCCATAACGAGCAGCATGCCGTAGCTTACCGCCCACAGCATAGGCACGATCACCCCTACCAGCAGGAGCGCTCCGCAGAGCATGCCAGCCGACCGGAATTTGGGCTTCAGCCATTTGCCGGCCGCCCAGTAGCTGACGAGCGACACCGCAGAGGTAATCAGCGTGAACTGCCCCAGCTTGCTCTCCTCCTTCGCCGCTATGTATACCAGGAGACCGATCAGAAAGGAAAATACGCCTTCACGCAGGCCCTGAAAAAATAGCGCAGCCCCCGTTACGCGCCAATCCGCGTCTCCGGAACGCAGCTGATGCCAAGGCTCCAGCCATTCGTAGCTGCCGGAGGTTTTGCGCTTTTTCAGAAAAAAGCTCAGCACCGCCGCCGCACCGTAAATACAAAGCGAAATCATAAAAACAAGCCGGTAGCCCCGGTTTCCATGCAGCGTGGAGATCAGCCAACCGGAAAGCCACGGCCCAACGATGCCGGTCAGCGAACCAAGGAGCCCTACCCAGCCGTTAAATGCATCGCGGTTCTCACGTTCCGTAATTTCAAAATAAACGATGTTGAAGGCCAGCCAAAACAGGCCCGAAGCAATACCAAGCACAATGCCAAGCGGCCAGACGTACAGAGCCACCTTGCTTCCCAGCCACAGCACCAGAAGATAAAAAAGGCCCGAAACGGCGATGCCAAGCCGCAGGGCGTTCATTTTATTATGTTCCTTCACCCACTTGCCGCCCAGCCAAAAGCTGAGACCCAGAGCAAGCTGCTGGGCTACAGTAAACCAGCCGATCATGGCGTAATCCTGACGGTTTTTCCACAAGTAGACATTCAGAAAAGTTCCCGCGAGCGCGCCCGAAAGCACGAATAACCCGTTAACCGCCAGCAGCAGCGCCGCCTGTCCCCGCAGCGAGACCTTCATCGTATTCCTCCTTAACCTTTGAGACATGCACCTGTATAACATGCCCCAAACCGGAGGATCTTAGCGGAGGAACTTATTTATTTGCGAAGGCCCCCGATATTGCGCACCCACTGCTCCCGGTCTTCTTCGGCCAGGCTGTGCTGAACCTGAAAGCATGACGGACAGACATACATATTTAAGGAGAACGGTGCGTTCAGCAGCGGTACGCCAAGAAAGGCGGGAACGGCGGATTTGAAATCACTCACCCCTACCGTACCGGCAAGCAGCATATATTCATGACACTGTGGACATTCAGGCACTTCGGTCTGCTCATCAAGAACGGCGGCTGCAGAGCTGTCATAACGCTCCAGATCGTAAGTGTCCCGGTAAGCGTCGAGTGTGTTGAATATGGGAACAACTCCCTCTTGCTCGTCTTCTCCCCATAAATCGCCGCCATGTTCATGCTCATGCTCGTCATCGTCTTCCAATTCGTCGTCATCCAGATCTTCCTTGCTGATATTTACCGTACGGTAAGCGCTAAGTTCGTTGCCGCAATGCGGACAGGCTTCCTCCGGTCCGAGTTCTTCGTCCCATACAATTTCCGTATGGCACCAAGGGCAGATGGTCGTATCCATTTTTTCAGTCTCCTTCGTCAATTCATCATTAGATAGATAATTCCGGCCGCCATAAACAAGACCGCCGCAACAAACAGCACACGCACCAGAATTTTCATTCGGCTTCAGCGTCTCCTTTTGCGCCGTTCGATTTTTTCTACAGAATGGAAGCCCCGATTACATAGGATAATGATACGGAAATGAGCATCGCCGTCAGTCCGACCGCCCGGTTATCCGCCGCAATCTCCTTGTCGATCGAAAAGACGGGCGTCAGAAATTCAAACATAAAGTAAGCAATTAGCAGCAGAACAAAACCGATTACGGACCATTTCATGGTTTCGTAAATCGAAGCCTCCGCCTGGATACTGAAGCGCAGCACGTTGCAGATGCCGAATATTTTGCCGCCGGTCGCCATTGAAGCCGCCACGTTACCCCTGCGGATTTCATCCCAGCAGTTGTACTTTGTTACCATTTCAAATATGGACAGAAAAACAACCAGCTCCAAAATGGCAACCGCAAAGTAGCCGAGCAGGCTCCCCAGCGGATGGCTCAGCCAAGCATCGATTACGTGTTCCATAGGTTTTCTCCTTCTTTCCGCCGGGAAAGCCCGTTATTTCAGCTCCGCAACCGTTACGCCCGCGCCGCCTTCGTTGTAGTTGCCCAGACGGTAGTTCTTGACATGCTTATGCTTGCGCAAATATTCCTGAATCCCCGAGCGCAGGACACCGGTTCCCTTGCCGTGGATAATGTAAATCTGGCCAAGATTTCCGAGAAACGCCTCATCAAGAAAACGGTCCGTCTCAATCAGCGCCTCTTCCAAATTTGCTCCTCGTAAATCCAGTTCGCTGCGGATATTCTCGTCCCGCGTGCGCTTGACTGTGGTAGCCTGGCGCAGTGGCTGCGGGGCAGCCGGTACGCCAGGCGACAGCAGCTCCAGATCGTCCAGCCGCACCTTCATCTTCATAATGCCGAGCTGTACGACGGCTTCCTTGGCTCCGCTCAGCTCGACGACATGACCCTTCTGATTCAGGCTGTGTACAGCCACTTCATCACCGGGCCCGATTTGGCGGGCCTGCTTGTTCTTCGCCCCTCGCGTTGGCTCCTTCTTGCGGGGCGAAGGCTGCGCTTCATCGAGCCGCCTGCGGGCCTCGATCAGCTTATGCTCCTTGACCGACGCCCCTTCCTCCAGAGCCAGCCGCCGCAGATCGCTGATAATCTGCTCGGCTTCCTTGCGGGCCTTGTCGACAATCGCGGCGGCATCCTTCTCCGCCTTCTCAAGCCATCTGTCGCGCTGGCTCTCCAGCTTCTCCAGTTCCTGGCGCTGCTTGCCGCGCAGTTCCTCCGCCTCGCGCCGCAGATTCTCGGCCCGCTCGCGTTCGTTCTCCGCGCCGAGACGGTTCTCCTCCAGCGAAGCGATCATATGCTCGACGCGCAAATCCTCTTCCTTCACCTCGCCGCGCGCATGTTCCAGAACGGCCGCCGGCAGTCCCAGCCGCTCGGCGATCGCGAAGGCGTTGCTTCGGCCCGGAACGCCGACCAGCAGACGGTATGTCGGCCGCAGGCTCTGTACATCGAATTCCATGCTGGCATTGATTACTCCCTTGCGTTCATAGGCATAAGCCTTAAGCTCGCTGTAATGCGTCGTTGCCACCATCCGGCATCCCGTCCGGTGAATATGCTCCAGGATGGCGATTGCAAGCGCCGAGCCTTCGGCAGGGTCCGTTCCCGCTCCAACTTCGTCGAGCAGGACCAGGCTTTTGGGAGTCATCCGCTTCAGAATGGAGATAATATTGGTCATATGGCTGGAAAATGTGCTCAGGCTCTGCTCGATGCTCTGCTCGTCTCCGATATCAGCATAGATGGCGTCGAACACGCACATTTGGCTTCCTTCCTCGGCAGGAATAAAAAGACCGGACATCGACATCAGGCTGAGCAGCCCGATGGTCTTCAGCGTAACGGTCTTTCCCCCCGTATTCGGGCCTGTCACGATAATGGAGCTGTACTGGTTGCCGAGCTCCACATCCAGCGGAACGACGGACTCCGCAGCAATCAGCGGATGTCGTCCCTTGCGAATTTTCAGATAGCCGCGATCGTTCATCCGCGGACGGGCAGCTTTCATTTCCCGTGCCAGCCGGGCCTTCGCGAATATAAAATCAAGCTGGCCGAGAAGGTCAACGTCATACCCCGTCTCCTCGGCAATTTCACCGACAAGCGCGGTCAGCTTCCGCAGGATGATCTCAATTTCCCGCTCTTCGCGCAGCCGCGTCTCCCGGAGCTTATTGTTCATTGCGACAATCGATTCGGGCTCGATGAACAGCGTTGCTCCCGAACCTGACTGGTCGTGAACGATGCCGCCGAAGTGAGAGCGGTACTCCGCCTTCACCGGAATCACAAACCGGTCGCCGCGAATAGTTACCAGCTGATCCTGCAGCATCTTTGCGACCGAAGAGGAACGGATCATCGAGTCCAGCTTCTCGCGGATTCTTGTCTCGCCGTTCCTAAGCTCCCTGCGGATGGAGGACAGCTCGGCGCTGGCGGTATCCAGCACCTCCGCATTCTCGTCGATGGCAGAGCGGATGGCGTCCTCAACGGGCTTCTGCTCCGAGACCAAATCGCTCAAGTCGAAGAGCATCTGGATCGGTTCTTCTTCATGCATAGCGGCCAAAAAACGTTTGACCCGGCGCCCGCCGCCAATGGTGTTGCCTACGGCCAGCAGTTCGTGCGGGCCGAGCATTCCGCCGATGGCGGCCCGCTTCAGCGAAGATTTGATGTCGGTTATCCCGCCGAAGGACGGTATTCCTTTCAGACGGTCAACCGTGGCCGCCTCGTCCGTCGCCTGCAGCAGCAGCTTGACGCCTTCGAAATCGCCGGAGGGCTTCAGGTTCTCGGCCATCATCAGTCCCATTGGAGTTTGTATATATTGCTTCAATTTATTTATAATTTTTTGATACTCAAGCGTATGCAAAATCTTGTCGTCCAATTACGGTCACAGCTCCCTTCATATAAAAATCATTATACCGAATGTGGCTCATTTTCGCTATTTGGGTACGTTTTACCAACATAACGGGGAATGTTTCTGTGTACAATAACCCTTGCACGTATCCTTAAGGCTAAAAGCAAAGGAGGCTTGTACAGTGAGATTTTTGGGTCATGTTGTACGTTTCATCGTGTCCGCGCTTGTCCTTCTTGTAGTTGGCTGGATTGTTCCGAACTTCAGCATCGGCGGCTTCTGGAGCGCCCTTATGCTTGCTCTGGTGATCGCACTGCTGGGCTGGATCGCCGAAGGCATTTTCGGCCGCAAAACAACGCCGTTCGGACGCGGTATCGTAGGGTTTCTGGTAAGCGCACTGGTCATCTGGCTAGCACAGTTCATTGTCGCGGGCGTTAGTGTGTCTATTATTGGCGCCCTCCTCGCAGCTCTGGTCATCGGGATCATTGACCTGTTCCTGCCCGTCTCTACCCCGTTTGAAGCCGGCAAATAACCGGACGTTCGAAGCCCAAAAAGAAGCCGTCCCTAACACGATGAGTGACAGGGCGGCTTCTTTTGCGGATTAGACCGGCACGAGCTTCTTATTTCTAGAAGTTACGACCCGGTTTTTACCGCTGTGTTTAGCCAGGTATAGAGCTTCGTCCGTTTTACGGAACAACAGTTCCTTTCCGTCGCCCATGCAGTAGCGGCATAAGCCGATGCTAACAGTAATCCGTCTTCCTCCCGCATAAGGATGCTCCATTCCGGCTATATCGGACCGGAGCTCTTCGACCAGCGCATACGCTTCCTCCGGATCTTTATCCGTAAAAATAATCGCGAACTCCTCTCCTCCATACCTTGCGGCAAAATCATTCGGGCCGATCATTCCGCCGATTTTTCCCGCGACCTCCTTCAGTACAATGTCTCCAATCCAATGGCCGTATGTATCGTTCACCTGCTTAAAATTGTCAATATCAAATAAGGCAAGCTGAAGCCGCAGCCCGTTCGTCTCACACTGCTCCAGCAGCGAATCCAAATATTCGTGGAAGGTCTTGTGGTTGTAAAGTCCGGTAAGCGCATCAATCTTCAGCAGTTTGTCGGCAATCGCCCGTTCAACCAGCAGACCTTGCTCTGATTGGGTCAGCTGCTCTAAATATTCGCTCGCTTCATGCGCACGCACGATAACCCCATGCGCCAAGACCACAAATACGATAAAAATACATTCCATCATTAAAAACTCAGACAGCGGTTTATTCAGCAGTTCCCGCTCCAGCATGAAATAAATACCGGCGTAATCGAAGATACCGAGCAGTCCGAGAACATAAAGCATGCGGCGGTCAAAGTAAACGAGTGAAGTCATTGCCGGCATCATCAGCGCCATCTGCGCGCCGTCGACATAAGGCACACTAACAAAATACAGCAGGCAAGACATGACGAACCCGCAGCCGACCACCATTTGCTTTTGAAATCTGAAGTCGGAGCGCAGCCAGATCTCAGCCAAAATTACGCTCAGGAAAATGAGCAGATAGCAGAAGAATAATAAATATCCGATCTGTGATGAAATGGCGCGATAAGGCTCCGGATTATAGCCGCTCAGCGTAAAGAAAGCCTGCCCGATTAGAGCAATGGCGGCCAATGTCCAGTATACATTCAATATTCTTCGGTGCCAGACTTCGGTATTCAGTAAAACAGCAGCTCTACTAATGAAAATCCCCTACTTTTAACCTATGTATTTTGAACACACCGCACCTGCAAGGCAGGAAATTTCAGATTACTGAAATTTCCTTTCATGATAGCACATACGTTCGGATTTGAACACATAAACCGATTTTCATTATAATAAATTTGAAAGGCTTTTGCATCCTTAAACTTAAGGAGGAAAAAATGAAGAACATGCCTTTGTTGTTGTTATCCATCGCCTTATTGCTCATGCTTGCCGCTTGCGGCGGCAATTCGGGGAACGGCGGAAATGCCGCGGACAGCGGGAAGGAGAGTGCGGTTAGCCCGGCAGCGGCGGAAGAGAAGGTTGTCATCAAGGCAAGCAATTTCAGCTTTGACAAAAAAGAATACCATTTGAAAAAAGGGGTTCCCGTTCAAATTACATTTGAGAACGAGAGCGGCCATCATGGTATACTGGTCCCCGAGCTTAATCTTCAATTGGACGAAAAAAATAATTCCCAAGTCATTGTCCCTGAACAAACAGGCACGTTCCGAATGACCTGCGCCATATTTTGCGGCTCTGGCCACAGCCAAATGAGCGCCGACATCATCGTTGAATGATATTCTCATATTCACCCGTTTAAAAGGGCAGCCTCCGGATTTCTCCGTGAGCCTGCCCTTTCATCATGCGCCGCCATTCAACTATCCTGTTCGATAAGTTGAATCCATTCATTATATTCATTTTGCAGCTTGGCATATTCCGCCTGCAACTTCTGGTGTTCCTGCGTAACGCGTTCCAGCTCGCTATGCCGCAGTTCGAATTCGGCTTGGAGCAGCCGGAGTTGACCCTGCACCAGCTCGTAGCTGTCTCCAACCTCGCCAAGCTTCTGGAGAGCGTCGCTGCGCTCCTGGCTCAGCGAATCGCGCACCCGCTCGCCCTCCGCGGCCTCCTGCTGCCACAGGTCGATCTCCTCGCGCAGCTTCGCTTCCGTCTCGGCCCACTGCTGCTGCGCCTGCTTCAGCTCTTCATACCTCGCTCTCCACGATTCGCCGTAACTCTGCGCTTCGCTCAATTGCTCACGCTGGAGTTCTGCGGAAGCCGCGGCCTCTCTGCCCGCTTCGGACAACTCTTCCAGGCGAAGCGAGGTCTGTTCGGCTTCTTCTTCGAGCAGACGGCAGCGCTCCTGCTGCCGTTCTCCCTCCTGCAGCACTTCATCGTACTGCACAATCAATTCCTCATACCGTTCCCGCAAACCGGCAAGAGCAGTCTCCCGTTCCGTTTCTTTGGCCTTCAGCGCATCTCCGGCGCTTTCGGCTTCCTGCCGGAGAGCCCGTTCCCGCTCCAGTGACGCCGACAGCCCTTCGGTTTCGCCTCGAAGTCCGTGAAGCTCTCCTTTCACGGCTTCGAGCTTCTCTTCGGCTTCCAGCAAACTGATCTCCAGCTCGCCGATTTCCTCCTGCCGCTTGTCTGCCGCTGCCTTCCACTCCCCATGCTCAGCCGTTATCCGGGCAAGCTCATCCCGGGTACAGGCAAGGTCTTTGGCAGTCTCGCCAAGAGACTTCCGAAGCTCTTCTGCCTGGCCCTTCGACAGTTCATGGGCCTCGCGCAGCTCCGTAAGCTCCTGCTGCAACAGATCGCCAAGACTTCCGGCGGCCTGCAGTTCATCTTCAAGCTGCTGTTCACGCATAAGAGCCTCATTATGCTGGTTCTGCAGAGCGAACCGGGCTTCCCGCTCCGTCTTCAGGCCCGCCTCCTCGGCGCGCAGCTTGGCCTGCAGCTGGCTGATTGTGCCGCGCAGCTCGCCAATCTGCTTCTCGAACTCATGCGCGCTCTGCTTATGCCGATGCTCCTGGTTGCCTAAGGTCTGCCGCAGATCCTTGTTCTTCGCCAGCTCGCGCTGCAGCTGTTCCCGTTCCCGGCTAAGTTCCTTATTCAGCGCCGAAACGGCCTCCTCCCGCTCACCGGTCATCATGCTTTTCGTTTCCGAGAGTTCTCTCTTTAGCGCGGCTTTCGTCTCCGCAAGCTCCTGTTCCAGACGGGTCTTGACTTCCGTCAACTCCGCCAAGTGTGAAGCCCGAAGTTCATCAAGCTCCAGACGGTGCGCCGCCGCCAATTCATCCACCTGCTTCAGGCGAAGCCCCTCGGCCTGTCCCAGCTCCCGCAGCTTGCTTTCCCGACTCTCCGCCAGCTCGCGTTCATGACTGTCTCGCAGCTCCTGCTGCTCCAGGTCCCGCCGGTTCAGCTCCTCCTCAAGTCCCTGGCGAACCGCCTCGGCCGCCTCCTCCGCCTGCTGCAGCAGCTCTTCATGCTTCCTGCGCTCTTGCTCCTCGGCCTCCTGATGCCGCTTGCGCTCCTCCGCAGCCTCGGTAATCAGCCGATTCGATTCCTCCCGGGCGCTTGCAGCAACCCTTTCGAGTTCTTCCTGCTGCTGCCGCTGCGTTTCCAGCAGCCGGGCGACTTCGCTGCGCAGCGAGCTGCGCTCTCCGGTCAGCACATTCAATTCATTCTTGAGATCCTGTGCCTGTATTGCCTGCTCTGCCATATGGACAGCGGCCAGCACCGCTATGCGCGGTGTATCCAGCCGGTTATGGGATTTGGAAATCGCGTGCATATGCTCGTCCACATATTGGGCGACCTGCTTCATATATTCAATACTGCTTCCAACCAGTCTATAGGAAGTACCATAAATCTCCACGGCGACACGGGTCCGGTCCATTGCCACAGTTGTGCCCTCCTTTGTGTGTATGCGGATTCTAAGCTGTTTCTCTATTCTTGTTCTCTTTCTATTGTAACTTTACCCACAAGCGTTTGGCAAAAAGCTCTCTTCCCTAAACTTCAACCTCAGGCCGCATTCTCCAATAAAGGAAAAGCCGCAGCGATTCCAGGTTTCTAAATGGATTCGCTGCGGCTTTACAAATTCCTGCTATTTTCTTAAGTTCGCGCCAAAACTTTGCTGAAGCGCGGCCAGCACCTTATCGTGAACCTCCGAGACTTCCTCGTCGGTCAGCGTATGCTCCGTATGGCGGTACAGCAGCGAGATAGCGATACTCTTCTTGCCGCTCTCCAGCTTGCCTCCGGTATATACGTCAAATACCTGCGCCGATTGCAGCAGGCTTCCTCCCTGCTCACGAATGGCATCCAACAGCCGGCTCGCCGGAACTTCCGAGTCCACGACGAGCGCAATATCCCGTTCCATGCCCGGGAAACGGGGAAGCTCGCTGTACTGCAGCAATGTCCGCGCCGCTTCATAGAGCGGCGACAGCAAAATCTCAGCGGCATACGTATCCTCCAGATCCTGCTTACGCTGCAAGTCGGGATGAATCTGCCCTATGGTGCCGAGCTTTACCCGTCCTCTTTCTCCGTTCAGGTACACGGAAGCCGAGCGGCCGGGATGATAGCCTTGCGGAGAATCGCCTTCGAAGACAACGGCGTTCTCCAATCCGAGGTAGGCAAATACGGATTCCAGCGCTCCCTTGAGATCGAAGAAGTCCACGGGCTCGGCAGCGACATTCCACTGCTTCGCCGCCTTGCTGCCCGTCAGCAACAGACCCAGCGTCTGGAACTCGCGCGGCTGGCGGGTCAAGTGTTCCTCATCCGTTACGAACACGGTACCGATTTCGAACAGCGCCAGGTCGCTCTGCCGGCGGTTCGTGTTGTACTGAGCGATATCCAGCAGCTGCGGCAGGAGACTTGTCCGCAGCACGCTGCGCTCCTCGCTCATCGGCAGAGCCAGCTTGACCGCAAGCCCACCCTCGGTCAGTGCGGGGAACAGCGTAGTTTGCTCGGG
Source organism: Paenibacillus durus ATCC 35681 (assembly GCF_000993825.1). Taxonomy (NCBI): domain Bacteria; kingdom Bacillati; phylum Bacillota; class Bacilli; order Caryophanales; family Paenibacillaceae; genus Paenibacillus; species Paenibacillus durus. The sequence goes on along the minus strand of NZ_CP011114.1, from coordinate 1,091,747 downwards.
CTGAATGAAGGAATAACCGAGCACCTCCTGATAGCCGCCATCTGCCAGCAATTTGCGCAGCGCACGGCGAAGCACCTGCGGCCCGGTCAATCCTCCCGGTGTAGTCGGCCCTTCAATCGGCGTAGTCGGAATGTTGTCATAACCGTACAGGCGGGCGATCTCCTCAAAGAGATCCACGTCCCAGCTGATATCACCGCGTCTGGTAGGAACGCTAACCTCGAGCATTCCCTGTTCCACATCCCCGCAGGAAAAATGCAGCCGTGCAAACAGCGTCTTCACTTCCAGCATCGAAAGGTCCGTGCCGAGCCGCCGGTTCAGCTTATCGAGCGACAGCTTAATTACTCTTTCCTGCACTTCGGCGGTCCCGGCTTGAATAATTCCTTCATGCACAGAGCCTCCAGCATAGGTGCTAAGAAGCGAAGCCGCACGGTTCAGCGCGGGAATGACGGAACGCGGGTCCACTTCCTTCTCGAATCGCAGCGAAGCTTCCGAGCGGAGACCGAGCTGGCGTGACGTCTTGCGGATCGTTCCGCCGTCGAATCTGGCCGACTCCAGCACGATATTCACCGTCTGATCGGTCACTTCCGAATTCAGACCGCCCATCACTCCGGCGAGCGCCACCGCTTTTGCGGCGTCCGCAATCACCAGCATGTGCGGCTCCAGCTTGCGCTCCTGGCCGTCCAGCGTGGTCAGGATCTCACCTTCACGGGCAAGGCGGACGCCAAGTGTGCCGCCCTCCAGCCGGTCGGCATCAAATGCATGCAGCGGCTGGCCATACTCCAGCATGACGTAGTTGGTGATGTCCACAATATTGTTGATTGGACGCACACCCGCCGCCATAAGACGGTTCTGCATCCACAGCGGAGAAGGAGCGGGCTTCACGCCGGCAATATAGCGGACCGCGTAATGCTTGCAGTGCTCTTCGTTCTCAATACTGACGGATATGGCGTCCGATGCGGGAACGGCGATTTCAATAATATCCCGGCCGGGGTTCGGCAGCGACAGCTCGCGTCCCAGAATGGCGCCAGTCTCGTAAGCCGCGCCGATCATGCTCAGACAGTCGGACCGGTTCGGAGTCAGATCGAATTCCAGAATTTCGTCGTTCAGGCCGAGCACCTTCGTAATGTCTTGTCCGATTTCCGTATCTTCAGGCAGCACCAGGATGCCTTCCTGAAGCTCTTTCGGCAGCAGCTTGTCATTCAGCCCCAGCTCTTTGGCGGAGCAAATCATGCCCTGGGACAATACGCCGCGCAGCTTCGCTTTCTTGATCTCAAGACCCGGAAGCTTCGCGCCAACAAGCGCCACAGGAACCTTTTGGCCGGCGGCCACGTTCTTCGCGCCGCAGACGATCTGCAGGTCCTCCTCCTGACCGGCGTCGACAATGCACACATTCAGCTTGTCGGCGTCAGGATGCTTTTCCTTGGATTTAACAAATCCGGTGACGATCCCGGACAGCCCTTTATTGCGGCGCTCCACACCGTCGATTTCGATGCCCGCATCCGTAATTTTATCCGCCAGTTCCTCGGCGGTCACGCCCTCCAGCGATATATAATCAGCCAGCCAGCCGGTTGATACTTTCATGTCCGCTCACTTCCTTATTTAATGTTGATTTCCGCACGGCGAAGCCGTTTCTCTTACGATATGAAGAATTTCCATCCTTTCGGGGTCCCCGCAAAGTACCTGATTATACTTCGAAGTCAAGCTTCACTTTGTGGGGGGCTACACGCCTCTGAACTGTTTGACAAAGCCCATATCGTTGAAATAGAAATTACGGATGTCATCAATGCCGTATTTCAGCATCGCGATCCGCTCAGCGCCCATGCCAAAGGCAAATCCGCTGTATTTTTCAGGGTCGTAACCGCCCATTTCCAGCACCTTCGGATGCACCATACCGGAGCCCAGAATTTCCAGCCAGCCCGTTTGCTTGCACAATCTGCAGCCATGTCCCCCGCATTTGAAGCAGCTTATGTCTACCTCTACGCTCGGTTCGGTGAACGGGAAGAAGCTCGGACGAAGACGCATGCGTGTGTTCGGTCCGAACATTTCCTTAACGAACTGCTGAAGCGTGCCTTTCAAATCGCTCATGCGGATGTTCGGCCCGATAACCAGTCCTTCAATTTGATGGAACTGGAAAGAGTGGGTCGCGTCGTCGTCGTCACGCCGGAATACTTTGCCCGGGCAGATGATTTTAACCGGAACCTCGCCTTCCATCGACTGCATAGTACGAACCTGCACTGGAGACGTCTGGGTGCGCATCAGCAGCTCCTCGGTCAGATAGAAAGAGTCCTGCATATCGCGGGCCGGATGATTCTTGGGCAAATTCAGCGCCTCGAAATTGAAATAATCCGTCTCCACCTCTGGACCTTCAGCCACACGGTACCCCATACCAATGAAGATATCCTCAATTTCCTGAATCACTCTGTTCAGCGGATGAATACCGCCTTGGGGCAGACGGCGTCCCGGCAGCGTAACGTCCACCTTCTCCGCCTGCAGGCGCTGCAGCGTTTCCTGCTCTTGAAAAGCTTCCTGCTTCGCGCTAATAATCTCCTCAATCGCGCTTCTCACCGCGTTCGCCACCTGTCCGATGACCGGACGCTCCTCCGCGCTTAATGAACCCATGCCGCGCAGGACCTCCGTAAGCTCACCTTTTTTACCGAGATATTTTACCCGCAGGTCATTCAGCGTCTGGGCGTCCTGCACCTCCTGCAGCTTCGCCAACGCTTCAATCTTCAATGCTTCCAACTTTTCCTTCATCGCCTTAAGCAGCCTCCTTCACTTCAGGTATCAATGCACAAAAAAAGCCTTTTCTCCCGGTAAGGGACGAAAAGACCGTGGTACCACCCTTGTTAGGCGCTATAATCCAGCTGCTCCCCAAACGGGGAAACCGCCCTATAGACTGCCTCACTTTATACAGAAATAACGGTCTGCGGCCGGTATCCTCTACTGACTGTCCCGCCTTCCATGCGGGCAAAGTTCAAGGAACTGCTCCGGAGCGAACTTCGACAGCCCTGCTTCCCGGTCACGCTCTCAATCTCCGGCGTTTCCTCCCTGTGGGTCAGAAGCTGCGTACTCTTCTCCATCGTCGCGTTGTTTATAGTCAACAAAGTAACATCTATTTATTATAGGCAATGCGCGCAGCTTTGGCAAGCTGTAAGATGACGGCAAGGATGGAGCTTCCGCAGATACATAGTTTGAGATATCGGCCCTAAGCCTTAGTCGGGGCAGTCTGAATATCACTGGCGAGACAAGTCCCGATCGTATTTGAGAATAAAGCCGGATTAGGCCAAAAATGTATCGAATGGGCATAAGCTGGGTAATAAGTCTCAACGGTTTGTTCCGGTATAAGTAAAAGCTCATAGTCTTAATACATAATCAATAGCTTGATTCCACGGATTCAGCTTTACTTAAACACATACTACCGCACGGCTTTTGGCAAATATATAGGGTTATTTCCAATATGTTTTTGGCGAGGAGAGGAAGACAGTGGCTGGGTTTACCGAAGCGAAAAAGACTCGCAAATTACTTGTATTATTCGCTGCTATTACAGTTCTCTTGATTACCGTAAGTATCGGTTCCCTGCTGTATTTGAACCATTCCATCAACCGGTTCTCGGATACTTTGTACAAGGACATTTACCGGAATACGAATCTTATTTTGAGAGCTGACCGCAATTTGTATCATTCCTCGCTGCTCCTTCAGAACGCCCTTAACCCTTCTTTAACCGGATTGCAGCGCTCTCATTTCCGGCAGGAATTCGGGAACAGCTTGGCCGAGACCGAGAAGAGCATTAATACCATTGTGCAAAATCTGGCCGCCATGGAAGCTTATCAAAACTTCGGCAGCAGCAAGGAGCTGTTGGGCAAAATCCGGCAGGAGCTTGCCAATTTTGACGGTCCCTTCGGTCAATGGGGGGAAGCTGCGGGAGTGGCTCTCTCGGCAGATTCGCTGAACAGTGGCGGAAATCCAGGCCTTTCCTCTCCCGCAATTTCAAGCGAACAGTTGAACGATGCTCACCGGAGTCTGGATCAGGCGGAGAAATTGATCGGCATCTATGCAGAACGGGTAACCGCCGATTTTCAAAACCAGAAAAGCACGTTATTCGCACTCTATTCTCTTCTACTGTTCATGCTTATTCTGGTTATCATTTATCTCATCCAAAGAATTGTCCGGCTCCAAAGCGAGATGCAGGAGGATCAGGCGCTATACCAGCTCATCGGGGAGACCATGTCCGATTTTATTCTGTTAACCGATACGAACGGCCAGATTTTATACGCATCTCCGTCACATTCATCAGCGCTTGGCTACATCCCCAAGAAAGGCGAGCCTCTCTCGAATTACATCAGAGAATCAGAAATTGCCTGGGCCAAGCTGAAGAGCGTTGTCCAAGCGACGCCGCGAATGGCGGAACTTAGAATGAGAAGCGCTGACGGCCACTGGATTTGGCTTGAGACAAGGGTGTCACCCGTAAAAGGCAACCTGTCTTTTCCAGCGCAGTTCATGCTTGTTTCCCGGGAAATAACGCAGCGTAAGCAGTATGAGGAGCGGCTGCATAAACTGGCGTTCTACGACCATTTGACCTCGATACCCAATCGTGCGCATTTTAAAATGTACATGGAAAACCTCCTCACCCATCCCGATGACCGCAGACAAAAGTTTGCACTCGCCCTGCTGGATTGCGATAGATTCAAGCAACTTAACGACACATTGGGCCATCTGGCCGGTGATGAATTTCTGCAGCTGCTGTCCCGTGAGCTTCAGCAGAGCGTTAAAGGCTATGGACAGGCATTTCGAATCGGAGGCGATGAATTCGCCGTCATCCTTCACCTTGGCTTTGCTCACGAAGCACTCCATGATATTCTGAACCGGCTGCTTCAGCTGTTCAACAAGCAGTGGTCGGCAAACAACGGATCAAGCTTCTGCACTTCAGCCAGTATTGGAGTAGCGCTGTATCCCCAGCATGGAAGCACGATTAATGAACTTTTACGCGCAGCCGATTTGGCCATGTACCGTTCCAAAAGCCATGGCGGAAATGAATCCAATCTGTATGACGAGGAAATGGATGAGGAATATCCGGAACAAGAACACTCCAGAAATTGAAGTGGACGAACAAAAGGCTGCTCACGCCGCGGAATAAAGCGGATGGAGCAGCCTTTTTTGTACGGTTTTTATTGAACCAGTTAACTTGTCATCGAGAATTTCTGTTCAACAACGGTGTTGTCATCACTGTCCCTAATCAACACCTTGATCACTTCTTCACTTACCGAACAATCGATAAAGCGGTCTGTGCTTCCGTCCCTGGCCTCCCAATCGTTCACCCGCAGAATATAACCGAAGGAACGGGTCTCCGGCAGCACCTCAACCGTGGCAACGGCTCTGCCGTCTTCCATGTACCGGAAATCACATTGGCCATCCTGTATCCCGGTATCCCATACCCATAAATTCCAGCCTCTGTAGTCCCTGTCGGAGCGCTCATAATGCACCTCGACTGTCTTGGCCCGCTGAGGCGGGGTTCCGCATTCATCGTAAAGCACCATCATCGACAGTCCTTCCAACTGGACCTCTGTACCTTCCACTTTGCGAAAAGGGGCTATTTCCGCCCGGGTATGATCGACAACCACATTCCATTGTTCGGAAGAGGCAGGCAGGCCTGTCGTGACCTCCCAAGGATTAGCGTTAAACAGAACGACGATATTCTTCCAGGAGTCGCCGCCGGCATGATTTTTCAGCACATAGGATACTACGCCGCCATCACAACGGTAAATCTCCAGCGAGCGCTCAATTTCCTGACGTCCGCGCAGCCGAAAGGCCGGGTGATTTCTGCGCAGTGCGATCAAATTCTTATAATACTGGAACACTGGAAGGAATCTGGCCTTGTTGCTCCAGCGGATCGCGTTGATGGCATCGCCGCTCCGATAGCTGTTATGATCACCATATTTACTGCGAAGCAGCTCATCTCCCGCATGCATGAAAGGGATGCCCTGAGAGGTCAGCACAATCCCAGCCGCCAGCAGTGATCGCCGCACCGTTTCATTTTCCAAAAGGATATCTTCCGTAATGCCGACATACGGATCGGCGTTCGCTACAGCCTCTTCCAGGCTGCCTCCATGTTTCGGCCTTCCATTATCCAGATCCGGAAACCGCGCATCCCGGCGAAGACCCTGCGTCGCGAGGAGCTTATCCCATAGATTCAGATTGTCATGAGCCGTCACATAATTAACCGTCTCCGCCGGAGAGTCCGTGAAATCGTGAACCGCGCCTATAATGCCGGCCGCGACCGCCCCTTCCTTGCCGAGTTCTCCTGTAACAAAGCCTCTGCCCCATCCGTCGCTGTCTCCTTTGATGGCGGCTCGGAAGTTATCGTTGAAGACGGCATAGCCTTTTCCGCGCTGTGCGCCTTTCAGCGTCTTGGAAACCAGTGGTGAATCGCCGCCGGTCCACGGCTCACCGTAGAAGATCAGGTTGCGATTGACCTCCAGGCGCAATTCCTCGACAACTTCGCGCATCGTTACCGTATCGATAAGACCCATCAGATCAAACCGGAATCCGTCGATATGGTACTCTGTCGCCCAATGGCGGAGCGAATCCTTGATAAACTTGCGCACCATCGGCCGTTCTGTGGCCAGCTCATTGCCGACACCCGAACCGTTGGAGAGGCGGCCGGCATAATCATGTCTATAGAAGTACCCGGGGACAAAGGCTTCAAAGGGCCCCCCGTCCACAGAGTACGTATGATTGTATACTACATCCATCACGACAGAAATTCCCCGTCGATGCAGCGCCTGAACCATCTCTTTAAACTCCCGGATGCGTGCTGCGGGATCGGCGGCATTCGTACTGTAAGAACCTTCCGGCGCGTTATAATGCTGAGGGTCGTACCCCCAGTTATAGTTGCTTTCTCCCGAGAATCTATCCTTTACCTGCAGCTCATCCACCGTCTGAAAATCGAAAACAGGCAGCAAATGGACATGCGTGATACCCAGCTCGCTTAAATGATCGATTCCGAGTGTATGGCCTTCAGGATCGCGCAGGTCCGCCTCGGTGAACGCTTTATATTTTCCTTTTTCGCTAATGCCCGAGCTTTCGTGAATCGAGAAATCGCGAACATGGAGTTCGTAGAGCACTGCATCCACAGCATGCTGCAAGGGCGGAGAAACATCCTGGTCCCAGCCATCGGGATCGGTATCCTGCATATCAATAATGGCCGAACGAAGTCCGTTCGCGGAAACGGCCGTCGAATACGGATCGGCGGACTCACGGATCATCCCATCCTCATAAACGACCCGGTACATGTAAAATTTACCTTTCAGGTCACCCTCGACTTTCACCTGCCAAACGCCTCCGTCCCGGCGAAGCATATACGTCAAGCGGGCGTCCTCCGAGCCTTCCGCATTTCCAATCTCTTCCCCTCCAGAACTATACAAGACGAGCGATACGGCAAAGGCCGTTGGCGCCCAAACCTTAAATATGCTGCGTTCTGGAGAGTAGCTTAATCCTAAATCCATGCCATTGTATATTTCCGATGCGGGTTCCGCATTTATATAGTTGCTTTTCATAAAATCCACCATCCTAACGCTTCCGTACATAAGCTCCGCCGGAAGTTTTTAGATCCATATATGCCCTCTTCTTAGATGTCTTATACATTGGCAATGAACAAGGATAAGGCTCATTGCTAATATATAATATGTAACAATATGTTCACAGGCTTGGGTTATTTTCGGTTTCACAAAACCACTTACTTATTATCGGCTGAAGATAGCTTTTCCTAAATATGAATAATCAAATTACTTTTAATTTTAAAGATTATAACCCGCATTGCTGCGTATTTCACTAACAATTATATACAAATGACACTACTTTATGGGATTTTTATGAATATCGTCGCCATTTTGCCACGAATTTCGTGAATTAAAGTAAAAAGCCGATCCTAAAAGGACCGGCTAAGCAATTATTTGGAAAAGTGGTCGAAGTTAAAACGAAGGAGTTTCCCTGCAAAAAAACAGGTTTAGTTGCCGATGGCGCGCACCAAAGCGACTACCTCTTCCGCCGTGCCTAGATTCAGAGCTTTTGCAGCCAGAGTCTTCATTTCTTCAGCCGACAGCTTGGAGATTTGGCTGCGAGCCGGCAAAATCGAAGTTGCGCTCATGCTGAACTCGTCTAGCCCAAGACCAAGCAGCAGCGGAATGGCTGTTGCATCCCCGGCCATCTCACCGCACATGCCTGTCCATTTACCCTGCGCATGGGCAGCGTCGATAACGTTCTTGATCAGGCGCAGGATAGCGGGATTGTACGGCTGATACAGATAAGATACCCGCTCATTCATACGGTCGGCAGCCATTGTATATTGAATAAGGTCATTCGTACCGATACTGAAGAAATCAACTTCTTTGGCGAACTGATCCGCAAGTACGGCCGTGGATGGAATCTCCACCATAATGCCGAGTTGGATACTGTCCGATACTTCCTGGCCTTCCGCCTGCAGCTTGGCTTTCTCTTCAAGCAGCAGATCGCGGGCAGCGCGGAATTCCGTAAGCGTCGCGATCATTGGGAACATGATGCGCAGGTTGCCATGAACGCTTGCTCTCAGCAGAGCGCGCAGCTGCGTGCGGAAAATGTCCTGGCGCTCCAAACAGAGGCGAATGGCGCGGAAGCCTAAGAATGGGTTCATTTCCTTCGGCAAATCCAGGTAAGGCAGTTCTTTATCGCCGCCAATGTCCAGCGTACGGACGACGACCGGCTTGCCATTCATATTTTCCAAAACGGTCCGGTACGCATTGTACTGGATTTCCTCGGAAGGCAGTTTGTCTCTGCCCATGTACAGGAACTCGGTGCGGTACAGGCCGACACCCTCGCCCCCGTTCTCGATTACGCCCGTAACGTCGTTAGGCGTACCGATGTTGGCTGCCAGTTCCACATGCTTGCCGTCCACGGATACCGTCGGCTCGTCACGAAGCTTTCTCCACTCTGCAATTTGCAGAGCATAGGCTTCGCGCTTGGCGCTGTATTCCGCCACTTCGGCGTCGCTCGGATTAATGAGCACATCTCCGCTCAAGCCGTCGACAATGACGAAATCGCCCGATTTGACTTGGGAGAGCACATCCTTGGTGCCGACAACCGCTGGAATTTCCAGAGAGCGGGCCATGATTGCCGAGTGGGACGTACGGCCGCCGATGTTGGTTGTAAAGCCTTTGACAAACTGCCGGTTGAGCTGAGCCGTATCGGACGGCGTCAGGTCTTCCGCAATAACCACAACCTCTTCACTGATTTCAGCAGGGCTCACATAGTGAATGCCGAGCAGATGGTTCAGCACGCGCTTAGTTACGTCGCGCATATCGGCTGCGCGCTCTTGAAGATAGGCGCTCTTCATATTCTCAAACATGGCGATGAACTGTGTCGCCACTTCATTCAATGCATAATCCGCATTTACGGCATCCTCACGGATTTTATCCTTAACAGGATTAATCAGCTCCGGATCGTCCAGAATGAGCAAATGGGATTCGAAAATCTCCGCTTTCTTCTCACCCAGTTCCGCCAAAGTGCGTTCTTTAATCTTCAGCAGTTCCGCTTTCGATTTATCGAGCGCTTCTTCCAGCTTAACAACTTCCGCTTCTACATCCGTTACCGCATTCTTCTTGATGGTGTAGTCGGGGTGTTCCAGGATAAAGGCTCGTGCTATCGCAATCCCTGCCGAAGCCGCGATTCCTGAAATTTTAGTCATTCAGTTCTCCCAGCCCTTCCTTAATCATCACATCCTGAAGCGCGCTCAGCGCTTCAGTTTCTTCGCTGCCGTCTGTAATCAATGTCAGCGTGTCGCCAGGTTCCAGTCCCAGGGACAGAACGCCGAGGATGGATTTCAAGGTTACTTTTTTACCTTTAGCTTCTGCAAATGCTTCAGTGCCTTTGAATTTAGTTGCCGTGTTTACCAGGGCCGTAGCCGGGCGTGCGTGAATTCCATCTTCATCGATAATTCTGAATGTTTTTTGCATAATTAATCCATCTCGCTTTCTAAAATTTGTAGGTTTAGTTTAACAGCTTTCGCTCCCATTTATTATAAAGGAAGCGTAGCCAGTTTGCACTTTTACTTAATACTAACAATATCTTTGTCGCCGATGGATACCTTTCCCGGCTTCTTCAGGGTGACCGCAGAGCCTTCAGGCAGATTCGAGAAAATAACCGGCGAAATCACCGAAGGCGCATGGGCCTTCACATACTCCAGGTCAACCTCCATAATCGGCTGTCCGGCGGCGACGAGATCGCCTTCTTCCACCAATACGGTGAAGCCTTGGCCTTTCAGCTTAACCGTGTTGACGCCGATATGCACCAGTACTTCCTTGCCGCCGTCGGACATAATGCCGATTGCATGCTTGCTCGGGAATACATTAAATACTTTACCATTGACTGGAGAAGCGATCTTGCCGTCAGAGGATAGGAACGCGAATCCGTCACCAGTCATCTTCTGCGAGAATACCGCATCCGGAACCTCTGTGATATCCAGCAAATCCCCGTTTACCGGTGATACGATATCTTCGGGAATAATCGCCTCGCCCGCTTCACCCGCCTGCTGCTCTAACTCAGGCTGCGGAGTTGCATCCACTGGAGCGGCCGCCGGAGTTCTGCCGGCGATAACATCCTGAATTTGCGATTTGATCGTATCGGATCGGGTGCCGAAAATGGCCTGTACATTATTCCCCACTTCCAGTACGCCGGAAGCGCCCAGCTTCTTCAGCCGGTTCTTGTCGACATTCGTTTTCTCCTTGACCTCTACCCGCAAGCGGGTAATGCAGGCGTCGAGATGAACGATGTTCTGCTGGCCGCCAAGAGCGGCAAGAATATTACGCGGAAGATCGTCCCCTGCGGTGGATATCGCCGCCGCATTTGAATCCGCTCCATCGGCGTCATCCTCAACTACATCTTCGCGTCCCGGCGTCTTCAGATTGAACTTACGGATAACGAAACGGAATCCGAAGTAGTAGATGACAGCGATGGCAAGACCGACCGGAACAACGAGCCACCAAGAGGTACGGTTCGGAATGATGCCGAACAGCACATAGTCGATAAATCCGCCGGAGAAGGTCATGCCGATCTTGACGCCCAGAATCTGCATAGTCATGAAGGACAGACCGGCGAACACGGCATGTACGGCGAACAGCATCGGAGCAACGAATAAGAATGAGAATTCCAGCGGCTCGGTAATCCCTGTAAGGAACGAAGTCAGGGCCGCAGATACCATCAAGCTGCCCACGAGTTTTCTGTTCTCTGGTCTGGACTCATGATAAATAGCCAGAGCCGCGGCAGGGAGACCGAACATCATGAATGGATATTTACCGGTTGTAAAAGTACCGGCTGTAAAGGGTACGCCGTCACGGAGCTGCTGCATAAAGATGCGTTGGTCGCCCCGGACCAGGTCGCCTGCCTTATCGACATAGCTTCCGAACTCGTACCAGAACGGTGAATAGAAGATGTGATGCAGGCCGAACGGAATCAGCGAGCGTTCGATCAGACCGAAGATAAACGCCGACAATGTCAGGTTTGTATTGATCATATTCTGGGACAAGTAGTTCAGTCCGTGCTGGATTGGAGGCCAGATCACAGTCAACGCCAAGCCCAGAATCAGGGAAGTTACGGCTGTCATAATCGGTACGAAGCGTTTGCCGGCGAAGAAGCCAAGATAGGAAGGAAGCTCGATTTTGAAGAAACGTTTGTACATGGATGATGCCAGTATACCGACGAGAATACCGCCGAACACCCCGGTTTGCAGCGTTGGAATCCCGAGCACGCTGGAGTAGGCGAAATCCCCCTTACTCAGCACGTAGCTGTTGATTCCGAGCACCGTTCCCATCGTCACGTTCATGACGAGAAAACCGATGATGGCCGCAAGGCCCGCAACGCCCTCGCCTCCGGCAAGCCCGATGGCTACACCTACGGCGAACAGCAGTGACAAGTTGCTGAACACGATTTGGCCCGAGTTCATCAATACGTTGGCGATGGCTTGAACCGTATGGTTCTCCAGAGCGGGAACGTATTGCAGGAAGTCCGGGTTGACCAACATGTTGCCGATACCCAGCAGCAGACCTGCCGCCGGAAGAATGGCAACCGGAAGCATTAGCGCTTTACCGACTCTTTGTAAGACGCCGAAAAGCTTTTTAAACATAAAGTTTCACTTCCTTTGGACGATTATGGCTACAAGCAAAACAGAGAACAAAAAAGGCATGAGCGTATACAGCACACCCGTTGTTCTCTAACTCTAAAGTTAGATTACCCCAACTAAGGGGAATACAACCAAGATACTGTAAATCACTCATGCCTGATCGAATCAGTTACACGTTAGTATTCTGTTTTGCTTATTAACAATGTTTATTCTAGCACCAATTATTTCATCTTGCAATATATGCCTTAAAAATGCCACAATCGGCCAAACGTGTGAAGGATGCCGGGACGGGCGCAGCTCTAGTTCATCCGGCTTCATCCTCTTTTTTCTGGGCAAGACGCTGTAAATGAACGGTCAGGTAACTGACTTCCGCCGGATATACGGTCAGGTGCATACGCCGCTCCATCACCTTCGTCAGCTTCCAAGCGAGCGCATACATTTCCGGATATTCGCGTTTCATCAAGCTGTCAAGCGAAGAGGTCTCCTTGACTGCCTCGCCTCGGCGCAGCCGTTCCAGCACAAACCGCAGGTGGGTAACAAGCCTGGAGTAATCCAAGGAATCTCTGGGAACACGGTACTCGAGACTAATCTCGACAAGATTGACCAAATCTCCGATCAGCTGGGAATGCTGCTGGAGCTCCGCTACACTGCTGTTGCTAAGCGCGCTATGAATGTGCAGAGCGACAAACCCGATCTCGTCGACAGGCATCGTTACGCCCATAGCCTTGTTGATTTTAGCGATAGCGTACTCGGCCATGGCATATTCCTCGGGATAAATCTCTTTGGTCTCATATAAAAAAGGATTATGAAGGGCTACATCCTGCTCGTACCGCCGAATGGCGAAGGAGATATGATCTGTAAGCGCAATATGAATATGCTCGTTGACCGGCTGCCGGCTGCGCTGCATAATGTATAGCACGATTTCCTGAATGATTTCAATCAGCTTCTCATCGACCTGCGGCACAAGCTCTTTATATTGTTCCTGCTCTTGTTGGTTTCGGAGAATGAACATCTTTTCCACGGCAGATAAATTGATCTGATCGCGGCTCTTACGATTAAACCCGATTCCCTTGCCAATCACGACCACTTCGGCATATTGGGGATGGTCGGCGATGATAACATTATTATTCAGCACCTTGGCCACAGTTATGCTGCTCACGTGTTACACCTCTTTATTATCCATATCCTTATTTCTGACAGCAGCCAAAATGGAAACGGCACGGTTAAATTATACTTGCGCTGTCCCCCAACATCAAGAAATCTATAGTTAAAGAGAGCAAATTATGAAGCAGATGTGTCCATTCATCATCGAACCCGGAAACGCCGGCAGGCACCCCGATTGCCTCCGTCTAAAAAACGCCGGTCTACAGCTTGTCTAGATGCTCAAAATAAGCTTTTGCCAGCTGCTGATCTAAATTCGGAGCACATGGGGGTAAAAAAAGAGCTGTTCCGGAAAAATCCAATTGCGGACCTTGCGGAACAGCTCTGATATTAAATAACTGCTTAATCCTCTTGCGGTTTCACCGGGGCGGGCGTGGCCTGGGCCGGAACAGCCGTCGGCACTCCTCCAGAGGGTTGTGTGCCGATCTTCGTCAGCCCCTTAATCAGCCCTTCCACATCGATACCCGAGACGCTCTTTAGCATTTCCGGCGCCGTCGCCATCAGCCCGGTCACATAATTGCTGACACGGGCCGCGCCCTCGCCATTTCCCGTATCGACCACCGTCAACTTATCGATGGACGACAGCGGCTCCGCAATACGGCCCGCCAGTTCCGGCAGCATCTTGACGATAATGTCGAGAACAGCCGCTTCGCCGAATTTCTGGAAGGCCTCGGCCAGCTTCTCCTTCGCTTCCGCTTCGGCCAGACCCCGCAGACGGATAACCTCGGCGTCCGCCGTACCTTTGGCTCGCTCCGCGTCCGCGATGGCCTGGCCTTCGAGCCGCTTCTGTTCCGCGGTCGCTCTGGCCTGTGTCTCGATGCTGTACTGCTCCGCATCGGCTTCCCGCATCTTCCGCGCCTTCTCGGCTTCCGCCGCCTGCTCCACCGCATAGCGGTCCGCTTCGGCTTTCTTTTTCACTTCCGCATCGTACTGCTTCTCGCGGATCTGAATTTCCTTCTCCTGCAGATCGATTTCCCGCATCTTGCGGACGAGTTCGACCTTCATCTGCTCCTCCACCGCCGTCTGCTTGGCGCGAGCCTCCTGAATATGATAGGCCTGATCGGCATCCGCCTTGGCCGTGTCCTGGTCCCGCTTGAAAGCAGCGATCTTCAGCTGATTGTCGCGGGAAGCCTCTGCTATATTCGTATCGCGTAAGAGCTCCGCTTTCTGTCCCTGCTCCTCGGCGCTGGCCTTTTGAATCCTCGCATCACGAAGCGCTTCCGCTTCGGCGATCTCCGCATCCCGCTTAACGGCGGCGATCCGCGGCTTGCCGAGCGCTTCCAGATAGCCGTGCTTATCCCGCACGTCCTTGATCGTGAACGAGACGATCTGGAGTCCCATCTTCTTCAGATCGCGCGCCGCCACACCCTGCACCTCTTGAGCAAAGCGGTCGCGGTTACGGTATACTTCCTCAACTGTCATCGTTCCCAGAATGGCGCGCAGATGGCCTTCCAGCACCTCCTGAGCCTCCGCCTTCAGCGATTCAATCGGCTTGCCCATAAATTGCTCGGCCGCCGTTGCGACATCCTCCACCGAACTCCCCACTTTTATGATGGCCACGCCGTCTGCGATTACGGGGACTCCCTGCTCGGTATAGACCTCCGGGGTCGTCACATCGAGCTTATGCGACAGCAGCGACATGAATTCGGCCTTTTGGAATACCGGCAAAATAAAAGCGCCTCCGCCGCGCACAATCTTAATTTTCCTGCCGGAGCCGTCGTCGGAAATATGGTTGCTGCCCAGAAAGGAGCCGGTCACAATCATCGCCTCGTCAGGGCCGACCGTTCTGTAGCGCGCCCAAAAGGCCAGGCCAAGAACAATCAAGACAGCAATAACTACCACAGGGATTAATAAAAAATCAGGCAAACCAAACAATACAAATCCTCTCCTCTTCGTTATTCTAGTTCGGATACGAACGCGACGCCTTCGCTGACCTCTACGACAACCACTTTGGTTCCGACAGACAACGGGCAGCGGTCAAAGCTTGAGGCCGTATGCAGCGTGTTCGCGGCGCCGAATTTCACCATAACCTCCCCAAAGCCCTGCGCGGGAACGGGAACGGTGATTTCGCCGATTTTGCCGGGAAGCTCGCTCATGGAGAAGCCGGTCGACACTTCGCTTTTGTCCATCGGCTTCACGAAGCCCATATACAGCAGCATGCTCATAAAGAAGGATATCAAAAGAGACAGGATCAGAACCGCCCCGTCCTCAAGCCCGCTGTATCTGCTCAGCAGAATCCCCGCCCCGCCAAAAACGGTTATTCCACCGGCCAAAACCGAGGGGCTCAGCACATCGAAGGACAGAAAATCCAGCATTCCTCCAAGCGCATGCCCGATCAAATCACCTGCCAGCAAACTGACTATGGCAAACAAAATTCCCAGCGCCAGACAGCTTAAGTACAGTGTGTGCATATCCTTCTCCTCCCGCCCAGGCTATCCATATTAGGTTAAACGTGATAAAAGGCCGTTTAGTTTCAAAAATCTGGATTTTCCTCCATATTGCAATGCTTCAGGAGCAGCTTACTCAAAATATCTTAACAGCGCATTCTCTTGGCTTTGTCGCATGCTGGGGCGCTATTGGTGTATGCCAGGTAAGATTTACATCCTAAAAAAGGGCAGCGGCTTAGCCGCTGCCCTTTTTGCCTGCTTCCTTGCTGTCTTGCTTAGCTTCATACTCTGTTACAACGACATGGTGTAGATTTCAACCGTATCTTCCCGCTTAAGCTTGCGGAAGTTCCCGAACGGACCGAAACGGATCGCCTTGTCCGCCATTGCATCGATATGGCTTGCGTCAATATCGTAATCCGCCAAACGGCTCGGAGCGCCGATGGAATCCCAGAAGCGCCGCAGGGCTTCGATGCCTTCAAGGCCAACCTCGCGGTCGCTTTTGCCGGAAGGATCGACGCCGAACACGTTCACTGCAAGCTGGCGGAACCGCTCAGGGCCTGCATCCAGGTTGTACTTCATCCACTGCGGGAACAGAATCGCCAAGCCGCCGCCATGCGGGATATCGTACACAGCCGAGACGGCATGCTCAATATTATGTGTAGCCCAGTCTCCGGCAAAGCCCATGCTCACCATACCGTTCAGAGCCATTGTGCCGCTGTACAGAATCGTCTCACGCAGCTCATAATTCTCAAGGTCGTTTACCAGTTTAGAGCCGGCATCCATCATGGTCCGCAGCAGCGCTTCACAGAAGCCGTCCTGAACAGGCGTGTTGCCATCCGTGTGGAAATAATGCTCCAGGACATGCACCATCATATCTACAACGCCGTACACGGTCTGATCTCGGGGCAGAGAGAAGGTCAGCTCGGGATCGAGAATGGAGAATGCCGGGTATGCGTAAGGGCTGCTCCAGCCTATTTTTTCCATTGTGGCTTCATTCGTGATTACCGAGTTGCTGTTCATCTCCGAGCCTGTCGCCGCCATTGTCAGGACGGTGCCGAGCGGCAGCGCCCCCTGCGGAGCCGCCTTACGCACTGCGAAATCCCACATGTCGCCTTCGTATTTCGCGCCCACGGCGATTGCCTTGGCGCAATCCAGCACGCTCCCCCCGCCAACCGCCAGAACCAGCTCGATCCCTTGACTCCGGCATAGATCGACCCCTCTATGTACGGTAGACAGGCGCGGATTCGGCTCAACTCCAGGGAGCTCCGTTACATTCGCGCCGATGCCTTGAAGCAGCGCGGTTATCTTATCGTATAAACCGCTGCGTTTAATGCTGCCTCCTCCATAGATAAGGAGTACATTTTTTCCGTATTTAGGGATTTCGGTAGTCAGTGCTTCTAGGGTTCCTTTCCCAAAGATCAGCCGGGTTGGATTATAAAATTGGAAATTACGCATTGGTTATGCCTCCATAATTTAGGATTAGTGCTGCATCTCTATATTATAAGCCCCTAACTTTTACCATACAAATTAGCGGAGAGTACGTGCCTGATTCCAAGAAAAAAGCCGGCTTCCCCCTAAAGAGAAACCGGCTATTTCAAAAGCCTGCCGCGCATTCAGACCGCGCCAAAGCTAATGATGAAGTTCCGGAAAGCTTCCCGGCCTTCAGACGAGCATTTAAACACGCCCGCATGCTCCAGAATTTGCGTGAATTTGATGCCGACCTCGTTCCGGACCGTCCGGACGGCCTCCTCGCGATCCATTACTGTGCCGAATCGTCCGGTCAGCTCCGCGATCCAGTCCGCATGCTGGGCAAGGGGATGATCCGCGCCGCTGCCCAACGCTTCGAGCTCCGCCGCGTTGCCGGCGAGAATATCTGCGACTCTATCCAGCTCATTCTTCAGCCGCCCCGGTAAAATCGCCAAGCCCATGACTTCGATGAGACCGATATTTTCTTTCTTGATATGATGCATCTCCCGGTGCGGGTGGAAAATACCCTCGGGATGCTCCTCGCTGGTTCGGTTGTTGCGCAGCACCATATCCATCTCATAGCCGCCGTCTTCGCTGCGGCGGACAATGGGGGTGATCGTATTATGGGGCTGCCGCTCGCCGCCGGCTTCCGAGAAGGCCAGAATATCGGCCGCAGGGTCGCTGTAGCTTTTCCACGCTTCGTAAAGATCGTCAGCGCATTCCAGCAGGATATCCGGATTCTCCCCATTCAGACGGATAACCGACATCGGCCATTTGACCAGTCCCAGGTCAACCCCCGGATACTTCGGATGGTTAAAGCTTTGTTCAATAGGAGCCTTTTGCAGCGCAAAGGTATGGCGGCCTCCCTGAAAATGGTCATGTGTCAAAATAGAGCCGCCCACAATCGGAAGATCCGCATTGGAGCCGATAAAATAATGCGGGAATTCGCTAACGAATCCCAGCAGCCGCTTCAGCGTATCCTTCGTCAGCTTCATCGGCACATGATCGTGATGGAATACGATGCAGTGCTCGTTGTAATACACATATGGCGAATATTGAAAGAACCATTTCTCGCTATTCAGTTCAATCGGGATCGCCCGCAGGTTCTGGCGGGCCGGATGGTTAAGCCGTCCGGCATAGCCGACATTCTCCCGGCAGAGCAGGCATTTCGGGTATATGGGCGGCGGAAGCAGCCGCGCCATGGCAATTTCCTTCGGATTTTTCTCCGGCTTGGACAGATTGATCGTCATCTCCAAGTTCCCGTATGGCGTAGGCTGCAGCCAGTAGACGTTCTTCGAAATGCGGTCCATGCGGATATAGTTGGAATCAATGCTGAGCTGATAGAACCGGCCGGTTGCGGCAGCAACACCTTGCTCGCCGCTCAGCCGGTAAAACTCCGCGTTCACTTCCGATGGACGGGCCAGCAGAAGGCCCATGATCTTGGCATCCAGCAGATCCCGGTAAGTGTCGCTGTTCTCCGGAATCAGCCCGATTTCAAAGCCGTAATCGATCAGAACATCCAGCGGAGCCTGCGGGCCCTGCAATTCCGTATCATCGACTTTCCCGGTATAAGGCTCGCTGAATCTGAACTGCTCCAGCAGCAGATTGCGGCTGTAATCGATATCGGCGGGTTCGATTAGACGCCGGCGCGATGCGAACAGCACGAGTTGTTCAATGGCGTGCAGCGCCTGGTCGGCCCCGGAAGCCGTTGTATTTTTTTCGATAACCATGATGTTGTTCTCCTTTATACCAGGTGTCATCTCCATCGGCTTCATCAGGCTTCTCCGTACCCTTGCGGATGAGACGAATGCCAATTCCAGGCGCTGCGGATGATTTCCTTCAGATCGGCGCGCGACGGATTCCAGCCCAGCACGCTGCGGGCTTTATCGGAGGAGGCCACAAGCACGGCGGGGTCGCCCGCGCGGCGCTCCTGAATGACAACCGGAATGTCAAGGCCGGTCACTTCCTTGGCCGTCTCGATCACTTCCTTGACGGAAAATCCCAGGCCGTTGCCGAGGTTGAACACGCTGCTTTCGCTTCCGCTGCGCAGATAAGTTACAGCCCGGACATGGGCGTCCGCCAGATCGCTGACATGGATATAGTCGCGTATGCAGGTGCCGTCCCCAGTCGGATAGTCGTCGCCGAAGACCGCGATACTCTCCCGCTGCTTCAGTGCGGTCTGGAGAACGAGCGGAATCAGATGGCTCTCGGGACGATGATCCTCGCCGATTTTACCGCTGGCATGCGCCCCGGCGGCATTGAAGTAGCGGAGCGCCACGTATTTGATCCCAAGCACTTTATCGAACCACGACATCATCCGCTCCATCGTCAGCTTCGTCTCACCGTAGACATTGGAAGGCTGGGTCCGGTCCGTCTCTTCGATCGGTACCTTCTCCGGTTCGCCGTAAGTTGCCGCGGTGGAGGAGAACACGATTTTGTTCACGCCCGCCTTTTGCATGCCTTCCAGCAGACACTGCGTGCCATATACGTTGTTATCGTAGTATTTTACCGGGTCTTTCATGCTCTCGCCTACGAGCGAGCTTGCGGCAAAATGAATGACTGCTTCAATCTCGTTCTCGGCAAACAGCTTGGCCAGCAGCTCCTTGTCTCGCAGATCACCTACGTACAGCTTGCCTCCGAGAAGGGATTCCCGGTGCCCTGTTACCAGATTATCCAGCACCACAACCTCTTCACCGAGGTCAAGCAGCTCCGCTACCGTGTGGGAGCCAATATAGCCCGCTCCGCCCGTCACCAATATAGCCATATCACTTCACTCCTTCCAGTTCTCTAACCCCGTTGCCGATGCCGCATACGTAAAATTCGCCCGTAAGGCCCGTTCTTTCCTTATAGGCTTTGCCCACTTCGGCAATAAAGCGATCGATATCGTCTTCATGCACCAGCGAAACGGTGCAGCCGCCGAAGCCCGCGCCCGTCATCCGCGAGCCGAGCGTACCGGGAATGCGCTGCGCCTCCTCGACCATAACGTCCAGCTCGGTGCAGCTTACTTCATACAAATCGCGCAGTGAAACGTGAGAGTCGTTCATGAACTGTCCGAACTGCTTCAGATCATTATTTTTAAGCACCTGTACAGAGTCAAGCACGCGCTGGTTCTCTTCAACAACATGGCGCGCGCGCCGTCTGACTGTTTCATCGGCGATTTTCCCTGCATGCCGTTCGAATTCGTCCGGCTTCAATTGCGCCAGGAATCCCAGGGAAGGGATTTCTTCACGCAGCGCGGCGAGCGCCTCGTCGCACTGCTGGCGGCGTTCATTGTATTTGGAATCCACCAGCCCCCGGCGCTTGTTCGTATTGCCGATAACGAGTTTATAAGAACCGGTTAGGAAAGGCACCAGATCATATTCCAGCGTATCGCACATAAGCAGAATGGCATGATCCTTTCTGCCGTTGGCGACAGCGAACTGATCCATGATGCCGGAGTTTACGCCGACGTATTGATTCTCGGCGCGCTGGGACAGCAGCGCGATTTCCACCGTATCGGTATCGCCGCCCTCCAGCGTCAGGAAAGCAAAAGCTGTAACGACCTCGATGGAAGCCGAAGACGACAAGCCCGCACCGTTAGGGATATCTCCATGGAAGAGCAGGTCGTACCCCTGCGATACGGGGTGTCCTTTTTTCTTCAGCTCGACCATTACGCCAATCGGATAGTCCACCCATTCGCCGGTCTTTTCTCTGCCGATTTCGGTATAATCAATGGATAATTCATATGGAAAATTAGTTGAAGCGAACGTTACTTTACCGTCGGCACGCGGCCGTACGATCAGTGTCGTGCCAAATTCCAGCGCCGCTGGCAGAACATAACCCCCGTTATAATCGAGATGCTCTCCGATCAGATTGACCCTGCCCGGCGCATAGAATACTTTTTCCTCCAGGCCGCTTGTTCCGTATTTTTCAATGAATGCTGCATTAAGCTCTTGTATACTCATTGGTTCGCTCCACCCTTTCGCCGCTTATCCTGACTGGACTGAATATTCAGATGCTTCATGCTTATAGTATAATAAAATGGTGCTTTGCCTGTAATGCAATCATGTGTGTAATGTATGGATAAATGTGACTTTACCCTAGCATCAGAAAGAAAGGGATTTGCGGATGGAACAAACCTATTCCGTGGCCTCCAACCCGGTCTATTACGAGGAGCAGAGCCTTCATGTACTGTTCGCCGGAGAAAGCCAGACGCCGCCGCTGCACCAAGTCGGACCGAAAATCTACGATTATTTCCTGCTGCACTGCATTGAAACGGGAGCAGGCGCATTCCGCACGGAGCAGCGCACCTATGAGCTTGGACCCGGCGACTGCTTTCTCATTCAGCCCGGCCAGCTGGTCAGCTATGTATCCGACCTTGAGCGGCCGTGGAGATATAGATGGGCGGCCTTTTCCGGGACGGATGCGGGC
Organism: Paenibacillus durus ATCC 35681; assembly: GCF_000993825.1. Classification (NCBI taxonomy): domain Bacteria; kingdom Bacillati; phylum Bacillota; class Bacilli; order Caryophanales; family Paenibacillaceae; genus Paenibacillus; species Paenibacillus durus. The sequence goes on along the minus strand of NZ_CP011114.1, from coordinate 1,070,177 downwards.
AGGCTTGTACGCGAAGCCGGCTTCTCGCCCGAACAGCCGGTGGCGGCGTGCGGCAACAGAAGCGTCATTCCAGAAGCGCTTGCCGGAATTATGAAGACTTTCTACGCAGGGCGGGAGAGCGGTCACTTGACCTCGCTTGGGTTTCTCTATCTGACACTGGGGGAAGCGTCAGAGATGCTGAAGGACCATTCGCGCCTGCCGGGAAAAGATTCGCAGGTGAAGCGGACCGTCAAGCAGATGATTCACTATATGTCCTCCCAGTACGCTCATCCGGTCTCAATTGAACAGATGTGCGCCAGCCTTGGCTATAACCGGGCTTATCTGTCGCGCATTTTCAAAGAGGAAACGGGGCTGTCACCTGTTACCTATCTGCTCAAGCTGAGGATCGACAAGTCTCGCCAGCTGCTGCGCGAGCGGCCCGAACTGTCGGTGGAGCAGGTAGCGGCATCGGTCGGATTAACGGACGCTTTATACTTCTCCCGCCAGTTCAAGCGCTTCTGCGGCCAGTCGCCGACAGCTTACCGCGCCGTCACGGCGCGGCAGCAGGATCACTAGCCGAGCCTTACCTGCTAACCGTCGTTCTCGGTCTTCAAAATAATCTCGATCCGGTCCAGCTCTTCATCCGTGAATTCGAGATTGGACAGCGCCGCCACGTTCTCTTCGATCTGGCTTACACGGCTCGCGCCGATCAGCGCGGAAGTGACCCTGCCGCTCCGCAGCACCCAGGCCAGCGCGAACTGCGCCAGGCTCTGGCCGCGAGCCGCGGCCATCTGGTTCAGCAGCCGGACCTTCCGCAGCGCCTCCGGCGTAATCCGGCTTTCGTTAAACGCGGCCGAAGGCTTGACCGCTCTGGAATCGCCCGGAATGCCGTTCAGATATTTATTCGTCAGCAAGCCTTGCGCGAGCGGCGTAAAAGCGATGCTTCCGGCTCCATGCCGCTCCAGCACATCCTGCAGCCCATTCTCTATCCAGCGGTCCAGCAGCGAATACCTTGGCTGGTGAATCAGCAGCGGGGTGCCGAGATCCCTGAGTATGGCAATAGCGGCTTCCGTCTGTTCGGCGGAGTAGTTGGATAATCCGGCATACAGAGCCTTGCCTGAGCGGACAGCCTGGTGCAGCGCCCCCATCGTCTCTTCCAGCGGCGTCTCGGGATCGGGCCGATGCGAATAAAAAATGTCCACATAATCCACCCCGAGCCGCTTCAGACTTTGGTCCAGACTTGACAGTACATACTTTCGCGAGCCCCATTCGCCATACGGCCCCGGCCACATATAGTATCCGGCCTTGGTCGAAATTACCATTTCGTCACGGTACGGCGCCAGATCCTTGGCAAGCACGCTGCCGAACAATTCTTCGGCTGAACCGGGGGGCGGACCGTAATTATTGGCCAAATCGAAATGGGTGATCCCTAGATCAAACGCCCGGGTTATCATTTTCCTTCCGTTCTCATAGGAGTCAATACCGCCGAAATTGTGCCACAGCCCAAGCGAGATGGCCGGAAGCTTTAATCCCGACTTCCCGCAGCGGTTGTACCGCATCACCTCATACCGCTCGTCGCTTGCCACATATACCATGCGTATCCCTGCCTCTCGGTCTGGTATCCCTTGCTCAATGACTTTTAATGTTCGGAGCAGTCCGAATATTTTATTCTTAAACTGCCGCAGGTTATTATAATCACCGCATACACGAAGACGTGGAAGCCGTCAGCCCAGCATCTCGCTTATTCGGTCCATCGCCCACCCGATCCGATCGGTAATGATCAGGTCCGCACGCGTATCATAGGACGTCGGTTCGCCGTTGAGCAGCGCTGTATGATTGCCTTGAAAATATTGAATAAGACTGGCTGCGGGCTGCACGGTCAGCGAAGTGCCTCCGATGATGAGCAGATCGGCATTTGCAATCGCCTGGACGGAATCGGTCAGCACCTTATGGTCCAGCTCTTCCTCGTAAAGCACAACGTCCGGCTTAATGATGCCGCCGCATTCAAGGCAGCGGGGAACGGTCTCTTCACTGCCGGTAATCGCATCCAGCCCGTAATAACGGGAGCAGCTCATACAGTGGTTGCGGTGTACGGACCCGTGAAGCTCCAGCACGCGCCGGCTGCCCGCTTTCTGATGAAGCCCGTCGATATTCTGCGTCACGACCGCACTAAGACGACCCTGCTGCTCGAGGCGGGCAAGAAGCTGGTGAGCGCCGTTCGGTTGAGCATCCGGATGAAGCATTTTGCCCCGGTAAAAATCAAAAAAAATGTCCGGCTTAGATATGAAGAAGCTGTGGCTCAGCATTTGCTCGGGCGGATATGGCGAAGATTTCTCCGACAGATACAGTCCCGCCGCGGAACGGAAATCAGGAATGCCGCTTTCCGTCGATGTTCCGGCTCCTCCGAAAAAGACGATACGGCTGCTTTCCCGTATCCAGGAAGCTAAGGTTTGCAATGAATCCATAACTTGTAATCATCCTTTCTGGTGTTAAGTCACATTGAAACGGTAAGCTCGGTAAAGTCGCGGACGACGGTATCGGCGTCCGCCAAATGCTCCGCCGTTCCCGCCGCCGATGATATCCCGATCGCTAGGCGCAGGCCCGCTCCCCTGCCCATCTGCATATCGGCGTTGCTGTCGCCAATGACGACGGTCTCTTCAGGGAGCGTCCCTAGCTCCCGGCAGGCGGCTTCGGCCATTTCCGGAGCCGGTTTGCCTTTGACCACTTTGTCCCTTGTCACCACCGCGCCGAAATAACCGGAAATGCCGAGCCATTCCAGATGCTCGGCCGTCGTATGCGATTCATCCGACGTTACCACTCCCAGCCGAAGCGAAGCCTGCGCGCACTGCGCAAGAAAGGGCAGCAGCCCGGGCAGGGGCCTTGCTGCGCGGCGCTCGCGCAGCTCGTTCATCGCATCCTTGGCAATGCCCATCACCCGCACTATCGCGTCATTCCAGGGAACGCCTGCGGCGTAGAGCTGCCAGGCCAGAATCCCGTAGGTCTGCTCCACCGTGGCCATCGGGAGCGGTCCGCCGGGATCGTACCCGGTGATCCGGCCTTTCGCATCCTGCACGGTGCCCAGCAGCAGGTTCTTATCCCCTGTAAAGTCCGCGCCAATCAGCGCCATTTGGGTCTCCATATCCCGAAGCACGGACTCCGCCCATGTTCCCCACATTTCCATCAGATCAAGCAGTGTGCCGTCCTTGTCAAACAGGATGGCTTTGCAGGGCACCGAAATGCCGTTCACATGCAGTAGAGGCACCTTCGCTTCTCCCTTCTGTCCTTATGTAGTTCAACCTCGCGTCTGTCCCGGATGCCGCAGCCGAAGCTGCCTTGACCCGTCTAGGGACTAACGCAGATTACTCATCCAATCAAGCAGCATCCGCACCGTTTCAGCCTGCTGCTGATTCTCGGAAATCGACGCCTCTCCGTCCCCCTTTTGCGAGCCATAGCTGCCGAACTGGGCGTGATTGCCTCCTTCAAGCGAGTAGTACACGGTGTTGTCCGGCAGATAGGCTCTGCCCTCAAGATATTTCTTGCGGTCCAGAACCTTGTCCTCGGTGCCAAGTACCGACAGCGCCGCCAATGTCGTCGTCTTCAGGCTCCCTTTCTCATCCGGATAGGAGGCCAGAAAGAACACGCCTTCCAATTCGTCCGGGTGGCTCGCGGCAAACCGCGAAGCCATAACGCCCCCCAGCGCATGACCGCCAAGGATAAAGGACAGCTTGGGATGCACGCGGATAATATCCTCGGCCGCGTCGCTCCGGGTTACCGCGAGATTGAGCGGCATGCGGGCGATATAGACCGGATGTCCGGCTGCTGCCAGCCGTCTGGCCAGCGGCGCATAGGCTTCGGCCTCGACCAGGTCGCCCGGATAGAATATAATGCCTGTCATTCTCGCAGTGGAAGGCTCGAAAGAAATCCAGTTGTCATTCCGCTCAACGAGGATTCCCCTGCCGGAGACGAGGGCGCCTTCGGCCTGGCCTTCCGGGGTGTAAGGCTTCAAATAGAACCAGAGAGCCCCCACCGCAGCCGCGCCAAATGCCAACAATATAATGAGACCGCGCTTCGTACGTTTTTTATTCAAGATGTCCACTCCCAGGTATACCGCATACGTCCTTTAATTCTTAAGGAAAATTATAGAGGAATCGATACACGCAAACAACCTTCAGCCCTTGACGCAGCAGGGTCTTATGGGTAGTGCTTTCATGCATTTATTGGTGATAAACTTAACATCGCCCGGTAGAAAAACCCGGCTCTTTGTGATAGACTCTACTAATAGGAAAAACCGCTATTATTATAGAAACGGCGCCGGCCACCCTCTTTCTCATAGAGCTGGACCCTGTTCTTTCTATAAACCGCGGCTTCGCGGCTCTTCAGAGAGCAGTGCGTTAATGCGGCAAAATATTGGAATTGCAATTGAATAATAAGGGGGAACTTTTAAGTATGGCAGCCAAGAAAATGCGTTCAGACATGATCACAAAAGGCTTCGACCGGGCTCCGCACCGCAGTCTGCTGCGGGCAGCCGGCGTTAAAGATGAGGATTTCGGCAAACCGTTTATCGCGGTCTGTAATTCCTATATCGATATCGTGCCAGGTCATGTGCATCTCCAGGAATTTGGCAAAATCGTCAAGGAAGCAATCCGCGAAGCGGGCGGCGTTCCTTTCGAATTCAATACGATCGGCGTGGACGACGGCATTGCGATGGGACATATCGGCATGCGCTACTCGCTGCCCAGCCGCGAGATTATCGCCGACTCCCTGGAAACGGTCGTATCCGCGCACTGGTTCGACGGCATGGTCTGCATCCCGAACTGCGACAAAATTACGCCGGGCATGATGATGGGCGCGCTGCGCGTCAACATCCCGACCATCTTCGTCAGCGGCGGGCCGATGAAGGCCGGCGTGGACAGCAAAGGTCGCAAGCTGTCGCTGACTTCCGTATTTGAAGGCGTAGGCGCCCACCAGGTCGGCAAAATCAACGACGCGGAGCTGCTCGAACTCGAACAATACGGCTGTCCGACCTGCGGTTCCTGTTCCGGCATGTTCACCGCCAATTCCATGAACTGTCTGGCCGAAGCGCTGGGCCTCGCCCTGCCGGGCAACGGCACAATCCTGGCCGTGGCGGAAGAACGCAAGGAATTCGTGCGGCAGTCCGCCAAGCAGCTCATGGAACTGATCAAGCTTGATCTGAAACCGCGCGACATCGTGACGAAGGAATCGATCGACAATGCGTTCGCACTCGATATGGCAATGGGCGGTTCCACCAACACCGTGCTGCACACGCTGGCACTGGCGCAAGAAGCCGGCATCGAATACCCACTGGAGCGGATCAACGAAGTGGCCAATCGCGTACCGTACCTGGCCAAGCTGGCCCCCGCTTCGGACATCTTCATCGAGGATGTGGACCGTGCGGGCGGCGTCAGCGCCGTGCTGAACGAGCTGCTGAAGAAGCCGGGCACACTGTTCGGTGAGTGCATGACCGTTACCGGAAAGACGCTGGCCGAGAATGTCAGCGGACATGAAATCCAGGATACGAGCGTTATTCATAAGCTGGACAATCCGTATTCCCAGGTCGGCGGATTGTCCGTCCTGTACGGCAACCTCGCTCCGGAAGGCTCGATTATCAAGGTTGGCGCGGTTGACCCGTCCGTGGGCGGCTACCATAAAGGGCCGGCCATCTGCTTCGACTCCCAGGAGCAGGCGCTGGAAGGCATTGCCGGCGGCAAGGTCAAGGAAGGCCACGTCGTCGTTATCCGCTATGAAGGTCCGAAAGGCGGACCGGGCATGCCGGAAATGCTCGCCCCGACCTCGCAGATCGTCGGCATGGGCCTTGGCGCCAAGGTCGGACTGATCACCGACGGCCGCTTCTCGGGCGCTTCCCGCGGCATCAGCATCGGCCATATCTCGCCGGAGGCGGCGGAAGGCGGACCGATCGCTTTTGTCCGTGACGGCGACATCATCGAGCTGGATCTGAATAACCGCAAGATCGAGCTGCATGTCAGCGATGAGGAGCTGGAAGAACGCCGCAAAGACTGGAAAGAGTTCGAACCAAAGGTGAAGACGGGCTACCTGGCCCGGTACTCCAAGCTTGTAACGAACGCCAGCAAAGGCGGCGTGCTGAAAATCTAGTTCCGAACAGCCGAAACCAAAGGTCGTGCAATAACAACAATAAGCCCGGAGGGTGATTCGTCGACTGACGATGCCTTCCGGGCTTTTTTTCGCAGATTTACGTGATCAGCTCTCAACCTCGCCGGTTGCGATTATATCCTGGTACCAATAAAAGCTGTCTTTCGGCGTACGGGCAAGCGTAGCATAATCCGTATGAACGAGACCGAACCGCATGCTGTACCCATAGGCCCATTCGAAATTGTCAAGCAGCGACCAGGCAAAATATCCTTTGACCGGAATGCCATTCGAGATGCAGCGGTGAAGCTGGAGCAAATGCTTGTGCAGATAATTGACCCGCTTCGTGTCCGCTACGATTCCGTTGTCCGGCTCGTCGTTGTAGCAGGCCCCATTCTCGGTAATATAGATTGGAATGTCGCCGTACCGGCTCTGAATATAGCTTAGCACTTTGTAAAAGCCTTCCGGATAAATCGGCCAGCCGATATCCGTTCGGTCATAGCCCATCTCCACCGGCTCGCACGCCGTAAGGCCAGCGCTTTCATCGTACCTTGCCAATGATCCGGAATAATAGTTGATGCCCAGGATATCGATCTTCTCGTGAATAAGCTCCATATCCCCTTTTTGAATCGGCACCTCCGCCCCCTTCTCACGGAACCATTTTACCAGAAAAGACGGGTACTCGCCCTTAAACACCGGGTCCATGAACCACTCCACATACAAGCCGTTCTCCCGTTTGCAGGCTTCGACATCCTTCTTTCGGCTGCTGTAAGGCTCCATCCAGGTCACATTGGGCGCATAGCCGATCTCTCCCGTTAGGCCCGATTCACGAAATTTCCGTACCGCGCTGCCGTGGGCAAGCAGCAGATGATGGGCGACGGTAACGGCGGTCTGCAAATCCGTATTGCCTGGTGCGTGGGTTCCCTGGTAGTTGGAAAGAAACGACACACACCAAGGCTCGTTAATCGTCAGCCATTTCTTGATTTTGCCACCCAGGCTGCGGAACAGCGTATCGGCATAGGCGGCAAATGCATCCACCGTATCCCTGTTCTCCCATCCTCCCGAATCCTGGAGAGATTGCGGCAGATCCCAATGATACAGCGTGCACACAGGTTCGATTCCATTCTCAAGCAGAGCGTCAACGAAAGTATTATAGAATTCAAGTCCTTTGGCGTTAAGCTCTCCCGTGCCTGCCGGAAAAATACGCGGCCATGCGACGGAGAACCGGTAAGATGTGATTCCGAGTTCCTTCATCAGGGCGATATCCTCAAGATAACGATGATAGCTGTCGCAGGCGACATCCCCATTGTCCATGCTGTCTACCTTGCCCGGAATGCGGGAAAACGTATCCCAAATCGACATCCCTCTGCCATCTTCATTGTAAGCCCCTTCAATTTGATATGCAGCGGTTGCCGCACCCCAGACAAAATCTTGTGGAAACTGTACGGTTCTCATTGGTATGACCTCCTATTGGAATTAGGCTGACAAATAATACGCCGACACTTCTATATTACATTTTTGGAGACTCAATGAGAATGCTATTTATTGGTTTTTTGAAAGATGTCCATAAATCAGCCGTACAAAGCAATAAAATGACGGCGGACGCAGCTTGGTTCGGGATAAAAGAAGGCCCTTCTTCCGGCAAGACGCACCAGGTACCGCCGCAGCGAACCGGATCAACGTCTGCAAGAAAAAGAGCCTGCTCAGTCGTCAGAAGAATTAGTGGGCATGAGCGCCAGGAAATTCCTCCGCCGCCATACCATCCTCAAGTACCGTAACGGTCTCCTGCGGCTTGCGCAGCTTCGTTCCGGTACACTTTTTTCCATAATGATCAAGCAGCTGCGACACTGGCATCAGGATCATCTTAGGGACGAGCGCCTCGCTGCGTTCTTTCAGCCGGGCTCCGCCAGCCGGGTGAATGACGCTGAGAAGGATGCTGAGATAGAACTTTGTAAGGCTGGTAAACAGTCCCTCAGGCAGATCTTTGACGGTAAAACCGAATTTCTCCGGCCCCCGGTTAATCATGGTGACACCATACAATGCCTTCGCTTCCGCGAGCGATTCGTCACCGGCGATAATCTCGGCGAGAACCGGCAGATCCTTATCCATCCGCCGGATCATCCGGATCGCAAGTTGGGCTGCGGAACGGGACTGTATGCCGAGCTCGAAGAGTTGCCGGTTATCGACATGAATCTCAATGATGCTGTCGCCCTTGCTCAGCGTCATCCCGCGGTCCAGCGAAATCGTCTGGCCCTGGTATTCGCGGAGACGGTAATGCAGAAACGGCAGATTTGGCGTTACGGTCCGCAGGCGGAGCATGAGCCGGAAGCACCGCTCCCAAGTTAGCCATATCCCGACGAGCAGCCGCTTGCCAAAAGACATCCGGGAGATCGGCGATTTCTCCGCAGCCTTAATCATATCGTCGATCCGGATGCTGCGCAGACCCTGATTCTTGGCTTCTTCCAGAGTGCGTTCGAGTGCAGACAACATTTGCTCCGGCGCCTCGGGATCGGCCCCCAGCGTCAAGCCGCAGTCATGCAGCAGCATGACTTCACCGGGACCCAGGCGGGCCAGCATTTTTTCCGTCAGCCGCTCCACTCCAAGATTCTTACGCCAATCGCCGAACATCGCAGACCACAGTACAATTTTGACATGATGGCGCTTCGAGAAGTCGAACAAATTGACGATACCCCATGGCGGACGGTAGTACGTGCTGCGCTCGCCGGTAATTCCGTAAATAATATCGTTGGTGCGCTGAATTTGCTTACGGACCGTGCTGGGACGCATCAGCCAGTTGCTCTTGTGCACGTAGTTATGAATACCGACGAGATGGCCTTCGGCATGCATGCGCCGAATCAGCTCGGGGTGCTGCTCCGCATGAGAACCGATTACAAAGAACGTAGCCTTGGCATTGTACTTGCTGAGCAGATCAAGCAGCATTGGCGTATACTTCGGATCAGGCCCATCATCGAATGTGAGGGCAAACTCCTGTACCCCGATCCCTCTTCGGAAGACGCGGTAACCGAAGATCCGGCTGATAATGCCGGGAACAAAAGCATAAAATGTTGAGATGTAGAACAACCAGAGCAGCAAAGTCTGCATTTTTCTTCCCCGCTTTTCTCCAGAGTAGACTTTAGAGCCGCTCTTACGTCTGCCAGCTGCCAGGCGGAATGCGGCCAAAGTGAGTATCTTCCGCCTATGTGCGGACGTGAAATCAAAACATCACCCCCTATATTACCACAGCTGTCAAAGAAAAAGACGGTTTTTTGGTAAAATCGTGTACAATGGAATACAGGCTGGTGAAAGAATGAATTCAAACTGTAAAGGAGTCGTTAATCCATGCTGCCTCTCTATAAAAAATACTGGCGTACCTTTTTCGATATCGGGCTGCTCGTTCTAACCGTCTACCTGGTCATGCTCGCCTTCAGCAAGCTGTACCAGCTGGCCGCTCCCGTGTTCCTCTCCTTCTTCGTGTTCTTGCTCATTGAGCCGCTGGCGCGTTTCTTGAACCGCAAGGGGCTGCCCAAGTCGTTCGCCTCCGCGGTCTCCGTGCTGCTGTTCCTGATCCTGCTGCTTGGGACGCTGTTCGGCGCGGGGCTGCTGATCGCATCGCAGGCGCTGCAGTTTCAGGATACCCTCCCCCATTATACATATGTAGTGCAGCAGCATTTTATGGAGCTTACCACTTGGCTTCAGCAGAAAATCGAGAATCTCCCGCCCAATATGACCGAGAAGCTGAACGGTTATTTCAAAAGCGCCACCGATCTTCTGTCAAGCTGGCTTATTATCTTCTTCAGATATATGATCGGCGTTCTCGGCACGTTCTCGTCATTTATGGCCAATTTCGGGGTCGCCATTATTCTCGCATTTTTTCTCAGCATGGAGATCAAGGATTGGCGGCGAATCGCGCATGACAAAATGCCGAAGACGTTCAAGACGGCCTACCGTTTCCTGCAGGGCAACGTCTTTAAAGCCATCGGCTCCTATTTGAAAGCACAGCTGATCCTGATTTCGATTACATTCGTCATTGTGCTGGCTGGCCTGTTCATCCTGAGGTCCGGAAATGAACTGACGATGGCACTCGTCTGCGCGGTGTTCGACGTGCTGCCGCTGCTGGGCGTGTCGACGATTCTAATCCCCTGGATCATCTATCTCTTCATCATCGGCAACACTCCGCTTGCGGTCGGGCTGATCATCCTGCTGGCCGTCGTCCTGATCGTCCGCCAGCTGCTTGAGCCGAAAATTACCGGCAACTCCATCGGCGTCTCCTCGGCGTTCCTCATGCTGTCCTTTGTCATCCTGTCGACGTCGGCCTTCGGCATGGCGGGACTGATTCTGTCGCCGATCCTGCTGATTCTGATCAAAGAGCTGCTGCAGCAGGGCTATCTTCAGCAGTGGATTTCCCTCCCGCAGGAGGAATTCATCGTGTCTCCGTTCGCTTATAACGACGGGAACGAGGCTGCGAGAGACGGTTCTGCCACAGAAGGCGATGCAGGCATCAAGCATGAGGGGACTCGGCCAGAAGGTTCATGACCTCGCCGAACAATCGGGTCGCGGTGTGCGGGCTATCAGGAGCCGCGTTCTTGACCAGCACGGCAACCGCATATTTGGGCAGCTCGGCCGGACCGAAGCCGATGAACCATTGATGGTTGCGCAAAGCGCCCTTGACCATAGTCTGCGCCGTGCCGGACTTGCCCGCAAGCGCCCAGCGTGCGCCGCGCAGGGACTGGCCGGTGCCTTCCGTCACTACCCGGCGCATCCAGGACCGCAGCAGCTTCGCGGTGCGCTCCGAGATGCGCCCCTCGGCGGCGGGCGCCAGATGCGGGGGCAGGTCCATCAGCTTCTGCCCATTGGCGAAATCGACCTCACGCAGAATGCGCGGCGCGCGAACCTCGCCGCCGTGCAGCAGCGTGACGATCAGGTTCGCAGCCTGCAGCGGCGTCACTCTGGCGTCGCGCTGGCCGATGGCCGTCTGCACCCGGGCTCCCCCGTCGCCCGGGAGCAGCGTCCGAAAGACGGTTCCGCGCTGTTCGCCTTGGAGCGGCTGCAATAGCGGCAGGCCGAGAATCTGCTCCTGCCGCCAGCCGATGTCCCTGCCCATCCCCAGCGAGAGCGCCGCCGCCTGAAGCTGACCGGCGGTCAGCCTCTCCGCAAGCGAGGCGAACACCGTGTTGCAGGACAAGGCGAAGCCCTGTTCCAGCGTCAGCGCGCCATGCCCGTCCTCCTTATGGCAGGACAGTCCGTATCTGCCGTAGGCTCCGTGGCAGTGGAACACTTCGCCTGGCGAAGTCACGCCGGCCTCCAGCGCGGCAGCGGCGGTGACGATTTTGAAGATCGAACCGGGGGCCACAGCCTGAAGCGCCCGGTTATTCCATTCTCCGCCCTGCGGAGAAATGTCCTCCGGGTCGTAGAACGGCAGCGACACCATCGCCGTTACATCGGCGGATTCCGCGTCCAGCACGACGACCGCGCCTTCCTTCACCCCGTCCCCCTGTGCCAGCTTCTCGATGCCTTCCTGAAGACGGCGGTCGATGGTCGTGCGGATCGACAGCGGATAATAAGGATTGGACGGCGTCCGCACCGTCAGTCCGGTGCCTGGAAGACGCTTCCCCTGCGCATCGACTCTAGCATATACCTCGGTATGTCCGATCCCGTGCAGCAGGGGCTCCAGCGTCTTCTCAAGTCCAGTCGTTCCTTCCAGCGGTACCCGGAGATCCGAAGGGTTACTCTTTTGAACGAATGCTCCCTTGACTCCTTCCTCTCCTTCCGGTTTCTTCGGTACAGCTTCGGACAAATGGCCGAGCCACTGCCGCCCCGTAAGGCTGCCGCCCGGCCTGCGGGCAAACGGCATAACCCGCACGCCGTCAACGCCAAGCCTGCTGATTTCGTCCGCCTGCTGCTGCGAAAGCGCAAGCGGCCCCCCGTCGGACTTTACGGGCCATAGGAAAGGCTGTGCCAGCTTCTCTCTTTTTGCCTTAAGCTGTTCATAAGGTACGCCGAGGACCGCCGCCAGCCGGCGAAGGGAAGCGGTGTCCCCGCCTCCGTCCGCCCGAGGCTTTCCGCCCTCCTGCGGAAAAAAAGCCACCGTCCAGACCGTTTCTCCGGCCAGCGGCAGACCATGGCGGTCATACAGACGCCCCCGCCCGGTATCAAGCACAATCTCCCGTTCGCTCTGAATCTGCGACATTTTGGCAAGCGGGTACTGCCCTCCCGGAACCTGACGCCCGCTCATAACGAACTGCAGCCAGGCGAGGCGCAGCGCAAGCAGAGTAAAAGCGGCGGCTAGAAAATAGATGGCGGCAATCATTCGTTTGTTACGCTGATGACGTTTTTTCTGCATCCTTCTGCCTCCGGACCGAAATTTTCCCTATTATGCCCAGTATGCGAAATAAGATGCTTAATTTGCGGATGATATACGCAAAAGAGCCCTTCGCGGCGGCGAAAGGCTCCTCCTGATCGACTATTTATATCTTGAACAGCGCCAGCTTGTCCTTCAGATTTCCGGAAACGCTTTCCAGGTTGGCCGACAGTGTTACGAGCTGATCGCTCACGTTCTGCTGCTCGCTGCTGAGCGAAGCCACCTCTTCCGAAGTCGCAGACGATTCCTCCGCTACGGCGCTGACATTGCCCATCGCCTCCGACAGCTCAATCTGCGCATCCTTCAGGCTGTCGATCGACTCTGTAACCGATTGCAGACTGGACACAAAGCTGTCCATCTGCCCGCGAACCGATACAAAGATTTCCCCAGTGCTCTTCACGGAGCTCATCTGCTCGGCGAATAGCGGCGTCACCTCGGAAAGCACGTTCACCGTCTCATTCATTTCGTTCATGATTTTGTCGGTGATGCCCGCTACCAAAGCGATGGATTCCCGAGTCTGATCCGCCAGTCCGCGAATCTCGTCAGCTACCACCATGAAGCCCCGTCCGGCCTCTCCCGCCCGCGCCGCTTCAATCGTTGCGTTGAGCGATAAAATATTCGTCTGCTGCGTAATATTTTTCATCACGTCGAGCACCTTCAACACGGACAAGGCGGTTTCCTTCAGATTGTCCACTTTCCCTACGAGCGCTTTGGTCATTTCGCCGGTGCGGCCGGTCTGCTTCATCAGCTCTTCAAGCTGCTCTGCGCCCCTGCCGCTCGACTCGCCCACGATCCGGGCCGCTTTATCCATTTCATTGTTCGCTAGGATGACGTGCTCCATCTGGCGCGACAATACGGCGGTGAGATCATTGCCTTTTTCGGCTTCTATAGCCAAGCTGCCGGCGCCTTCCGCGATTTCTTCGGTAGCGACCGCAATATCCTTGGCCGAATCCGCCGTCTTGCGTGAGGCTTCCCCCAGCTCGCCTGCCGTCTCCAGCACCTCACGGGCCGTTTCCGTTGTCTGGGAGACCAACTCCGTAATGCGTTCCATCATCAGATTAAAAGAAACCGACAACTGGCCGATCTCATCCGAGGAAGTATAGGGTGTCCGCACCGTCAAGTCTCCCTTGGCGCCTACGCCCATTAGATCCTTAAGCCGCGCGAGCGGGCGGGCAATCATGCGTACCATCCACACGCCAAGCAGCAGCGCCAGCAGAGCGGCCGCACCGGCAGCGAGGTAAGTAGTGAAGAGAATCGGCTTCGCGTCCTGTATAAGCTCGTTGGTCGGAATGATGCCTGCAAGCTTCCAGTCGGCCTTCGCAAGCGGGCTGAAGACGGCTAACAGATCATTACTGGAAGCGTCTCTGGCCTCTATGCTGTTGTTATTGGCTTTGCTGTCCTTGATAAAAGCGTACTGCGACGCTTTTCCGTCCTCCTCTTTGACCGAGGAAGCAATAACGGTCCCCTCCGGAGAAACAAGCTGAACATGCGAGCCTTCTCCCAGCTTGACGCTTTGGAAAGCGTCTTCAAACAAATCCTTTTTAAGCTCGATCAGAATAACGTAACCCGCCTGGCCGTTCATATCCTTGATTCTTCGGACGACAGCGACATTGGTGCTGCCCTTCACGCCGACACTCATCGGGAACCAGTAAAACTGCTGGCTAGCAGATTCTTTGGCAAACCACGGTTGATAGCTGTCGGTATTGGCAACCGCTTTCTTATACCAGTCCGCTGCCCGTATGTCGTTCTTCACCAGATCGCGATTTCCGCTTGAGATAATCTGCAGTTTTTCATTCTCCGGAATCAGGGAAAAGCTTACAATATTGGAGTCCGAGGTCGTCTGGTTGCTTAGCTTTTTGCCGATATCATCATTGGCCACAAACTGCTCATAATTAGATGAAGCGTTTTCAATAGTGGTAAGCCGCTCCTGAATTTGCGGATCGAAGAACACCTGCAACGCGAGCGTCTCATACTGGTTCAAAATAATATCAAGCTTCTCGGCATTTTGAATAATCGTCTGGCGGTTGGCTTCGGATACGTTATCCTTAATGGTCTCTCTGGCCTTGGTATAAGACATCAGTCCCAGACCCAGCACCACGACGACGATGGACGATAAAAAAATCAGAAACAGCTTTACCCCGACCGATTTGGCGGGATTTACTTTTTTTAATTGCCGCAAGGTTCTCTGCAGCCATTCTTTCAAGTCTGTCTTCGCTAACTCCGTCCGGTGCCGTACGGATTCGCTGCTGCCCGTCTGACCTAATTTTAACCGTTCTTTACGCCCATTTCTCTTTCTCTCCCGATTAGGAGCTGCCATTCAGATCACCTGCCTGATGAATTTGCAAAACGTTATGTAAGCGATATCTTTTATATCGGCAGACTGCCGGAAATATCTTATACCTGTTCCAATTTTTTTATGTCTTTAGTCCTAATACCTATATTGCGGCAAAAAAAACGGGCCATGCTCCTGATCCCAGGAACACGCCCGATTCACCCGTATCAACGCGGCCAAAGCTTACTTCTTTTTCCGCATCATATCAAAATAAGCTACCGGCTGGTCAACCTTCATCCGAATATGCTGCAAGGGATGGCGGGCCGCATCGAGCGGAACGCCCTGTTCATCCTGAAGCTCGCCCACGATCTGCTTGAACGGAAGGCGGTCCGGTCCGAAGAACTCCACCTCTTGGCCGGGTTTGAAGTGATTGCGCTGCTGAATGAGCGCCATACCCGTCTCCGCATCATAATCCAGCACGAGGCCGGCAAAATCATACGGCGCGGCTTTTTCTTCCGGCTCGTAAATATGATCCTCATGATCCGGCGTGTCGTAGAAAAAGCCCGTGTTCAGCGGACGGTTGGCCGCTTTGTTCAGTTCGTCCAGCCATTCCTGCTTCAGCTCGTAATGCTCGGGATCGGCCATGTAGGCGTCAATTGCCTTGCGGTAAGCATTAACCACAGTAGCAACATAGTGGATCGACTTCATCCGTCCCTCGATTTTAAAGCTGTCTATGCCGGCCTCGATCAAGTCGGGAATACTCTCCAGCATACAGAGATCCTTGGCGCCCATGGAGAACGGATTATCCTCCGGCTGATGCAGCGGCAGCTGCGTAACGCCAGGCTGCAGACGCTGCGGAGACTGTCCGGCGCTTTGCTCCTCGGAGACCCAGACTTCCCCTGGACGGGCATCCTCGAACAAATCATACTTCCAACGGCATGACTGGCAGCATCCCCCGCGGTTCGAGTCACGGTCCGTAAAGTGGTTGGACAGCACACAGCGGCCGGAATACGACGAGCACATCGCTCCATGGATAAAAGCCTCGATCTCGATATCGACATGCTCCTTGATCTCGGCGATCTCCTGAAGACTCGTTTCGCGGCCCAGGACGACGCGCGGCAGCCCCTCCTCCTTCCAGAAGGCTACGGCCTGCCAGTTCAGCGTTGACTGCTGGGTGCTGAGGTGCACCTCAAGACCCGGGACGGTCCGCAGGGCGATATCCACAATCGCAGGGTCCGCCACAATGATTGCAGCGATGCCGACCTCGTACAGATTGCGGAGGTACTCCTCGATCCCGGCGATATCTTCATTATGGGCGTAAATATTGGTCGCCACAAATACTTTAGCGCCGTATTTCTTGGCGAATTCCACGCCTTCGCGCATTTCCTCAAAGCTGAAATTGTCCGCATTCGAGCGCAGGCCATATTTCTGCCCGCCGATATATACCGCATCCGCGCCATAATGCACGGCGAATTTCAATTTTTCCAGATTGCCCGCCGGAGCCAGGAGCTCCGGTTTGTCCAAGCGGTAACGCTTGCCTTTGTATTGCGGCTTGGCCACAGTGTTCATACCTCTTCTCCCCTCCTCTTCATATAAGAAAGAATTTATTCCAAATTAATATACCTGCTCTTTATAAAAGAAGCCAAAAGTCAGCTCCCGCTCCGGGTCCTGCAGCGCCCGCACAGTATCCAGCCATTCCTCTTGAAACTCGTAACCCGCAGGGTCTGCGGCATATGCGTCGATCGCCCGGCGGTAAGCCTTGACTGCCGCAACGTTATAGGCGGTCGGCTTGAGCAGCCCTTCAATTTTGAAGCTGTGAACCCCCGCCTCCATCAGTACATGCAGGTCTTCCAGAATGCAAAGATCATCCGAGCTCATAATATGGGTGCCGTTCACATCTTCATAGATCGGGAACTTCTCATCCGGACGCTCCGCTTCGACCAAGAACAGGCCGCGTTCTTTGCCCTTGCTTCCTCCATCTACCGGCCGCCCCTGGTGAGCCATATAACTCTCCACCAGCTTGCGCTTGGAGTGATAAATATTAGTCATCCCATGCACTTGAACCTGGGCCTCCACTTCGAGGCTTGGCACCATTTCCGTGATCTCGTCCATATTCAATTCCCGGGCCAGAACTGCGCGGGAAGCGCCCTTGCGTCCCCAATAATTGGCTGTTGCGAAATTGGTGGACGTCATCTCCGCGTTCCAGTGAAGCTTAAGGCCGGGCGCTTCGCGCCGGGCCGTGGCCAGTACGGCCGGATCGCCGAACTCGGCGGCATCGACGCCGATCTCCGCAATGGCCTTGATATAGGCCGGAAGCTCATCCAGCAGCCGGTTCGGCATCAGCCCTCCGAGCCCGGCATATATTTTGCCGCCGCGTTCATGGGCCATTGCCGCTACCGCCGCCGTATCGTCCAGACTGAAATGTCCGGCCAGCCGCATGCCGAACCGGTCGTCACCGATGAGCAGCGCGTCGGCTCCGGCATCCAGCAGCGCGGCCGCTTCCGCAAGGGAAGCGGCCGTCGCCAGCAGCTCCGGTTTGCTCTTCATCATGTATCCTCCTGTGGGCGCATCCGGCACAATCAGGCACCGGACGGCATCTCAATTATAACGAATCACCGCGTCATTGCTCAAAATAAGAACAGATAAGGACAGCTTATTTCGCTGCTTCCTGACTTTTTCTGATATTCGCTAAATGTTCCTTGTACGTCTTGGCGAATAAATGGGCATGGCTTCCGTCCTTCTTCGTGACGTAATAATAATAATCCGAAGCCTCCGGCTCCAGCGCCGCCTTAATGGAGGCTAGACCCGGGCTGCAGATCGGTCCAGGCGGTAGGCCGGTATTCCGGTACGTATTATATGGGCTATCGACTTCAAGATCCTTATACAGCAGTCTTTCCTTCGGCTGATCAAGCAAATACTGGACGGTAGCGTCTATCTCAAGCTTTTGTCCTTTATTGAGCCTGTTGTAGATGACTCCGGCCACAAGCGGACGTTCGCTGTCCACAACGACTTCACGTTCCACTAGGGAAGCGACGGTCAGCAGTTCATGCAAGGTTAGTCCGCGATCGTTAAGACGGGTCTGCCAATCGGGGATGCTGTCCAGCCTCTTCTGCAGCTCCTCCATCATCTTCTCGACAATTTGCTGCGGCGTGCTGTCTTTGACCACCTCATACGTCTCCGGGAACATGTAGCCCTCCAGCCGGTGACGAATATCCTTTTCCTGCGGGATGCCTAAGACGTCTGTCTCCTTCAGCTCCGCCCCCGTATCCATCAGCGACAAAAAAATAGAGGCGTCCTTCCCCCAAGCCTGAGCCAGCCTGTCCGCAATCTGCTTCGCCGTATACCCTTCCGGAATGGTAAAGACGACGGTTTCCTTCTTCACCACATCTCCCGCGTTCAAGCGGGTAATCAGATTGTCATATGTTGCGCCGGGAGCGGCGCTGTAAGTTCCGGCCTTGAACTGCGACCCTTCGTTCGTCCACTTCAAATAGCCTTTAAACAGAAGAGCGCTGCGGATAATCCCTTTCTGCTCCAAAAGATCGGCAATTTCCGAGCTGCCCATGCCTTTTTCAATGGTAATGTTTACAGCAGGCCCTGACGGTTTCACCGGTTTCATACCGTTCCATATATACCAGATTCCTGCACCCGCCACAGCGATAAGCAGCAGCAGGACAATCAAGAAATTGCGGATGACGGACTTCAAACATTCTCCTCACTTTCCGACTATAAATATAAAATTGTATTCATTTAAATTCAATAGATATTTTAAAAATCGCTTATTTTCAAGCAAAAAGAGCGCGGAATGCTCCGCCCTCCCCTGCTTGTGGCTGCGTTCAACCGGCCCGAGGGCCGAAGCGGCTAGCCGTATATGCTTACACTTCGTCGCCTGGAAAGGTCAGCTCGTCATACAGCTCCGAGACATCTTCCCATTCGTCGTCGTCTTCAATACTCTCGAGTTCTGGCGGACCGTCAGGGGAAACAACGATGCGCAGGATTTCCCGCTCCCCGTCCTTCTCCGAATCTTCCAGTACCGCGTAGCTGCGGCCCTGCACTTCAAATTCGGCGATGATTTGATGCACGGAAGCCTTACCGTTCTCGTCTTCCAGTTCCACGGTCTCTCCATAGGCGTCTTTCAGCCGGGAGGTCCATATCGCTTGGTCGGTAGAAAACTCAGTCATTCCCGGCTCCTCCATCAAGCTCGTCAACCAGAGTGTTGAAGGTCTCCTCGACAATCGCCCATTCTTCATCATCTTCAATCATGAACAGCTGCAGATCTTCTCCGTCTTCTTCGTAGCGGAATGCGTATACCTCATCGGCTTCTTCGTCCTCGGAATCAAGCGGCACCACCATCATATACTTGGAATCGGAGCCGTCAACCTCGAACTTCATGATAACCTCGAATTCCTCTTCGTTGCCTTCATCATCGGGAATATAAATAATCTCCGGTTCCTCATCCATGCCGATCTGCTCGTTTGCCATGTGTGCGCACCCCTCACCTTTTACTGTTAGCATCCAAAAAATTTTGCAAAATCAGAACTGCGGCCATCTTATCCACAATTCCTTTGCGCTTCTTGCGGCTGACGTCGCCCTCGATCAGCACCCGCTCAGCAGATACCGTCGTCAGGCGTTCATCCCAAAGGTGTACGGGCAAACTCAGCGTCTCCCGCAGCTGGTTCGCAAATTCAATGCAAATCTCGCCGCGGGGGCCCACTGTGCCGTTCATATTCTTGGGCAGGCCGACTACAATCTCGGATACTTCGTATTCCGCGATCAAGCGACGGATTCGCTCCATCTCACTTCCGTCCCGGCGGCGCTCGATGGTCTCCAGTCCTTGAGCGGTCCAGCCAAAAGCATCGCTTACGGCTGCGCCGATCCGGCGATCCCCGTAATCCAGACCAAGTTTCCTCATTTGACCTTATCCGCCGGCTGATTGGCAAGGTAGAACCGGACCAGTTCCTCAATCAGCTCGTCACGTTCTTTCCTCCGGACCAAACTTCTCGCATTGTTGTGGCGCGGGATGTAAGCCGGATCACCGGAAAGAAGGTAGCCTACAATCTGGTTGATCGGATTATAATCCTTCTCCACCAGGGCGTTGTGAACGGTAAGCAGGATCTCGCGGGGAGATGCCTCTTTCTCGTCGCCCTTCACATTGAATTTGACCGTTTTGTCCATGGAGTCCATTTGTGACACCTTCCTTCTGCGCAGTCAATGCTTGACGGGGCCTTCGCAAAGTTGCTGCATTACTATATATTTGTATCTCACCCCATCATAACATATTCACGGTCGAACAAGAAAATCCTGCCGGAATATAGCGCTTTTTTGAGCTTATGCTCATGAATAACGCAAAAATAAAGGATTGTATGCAGAGAAGACGCGAAAAAACGCAGGGCCTGTCCGCTTAAGGGCGCAAAGTCCCAGGGGTAACCCCTTGCACAGCCGATTAGGCCAAGGATAGAAGCGCCACTATGCAGGCAAGCTCCTATCCTTGACCCATGGCTGGAGCCTTGGGCTGCCGCCTGCCGGAACGCAAGCGGCAGCCAGCTGCCGGCTAAACGCTCGCGAAGAGATATTCCTCTTCGCGGCGGATTCGCAGGCTGAAACCGCTGGGGGCCCGTTCTGCTTAACGGGTTAATCAGCCCTGAGCAGCTACCAGCTCTTCGGCCTTCGCCAGCGCTGCGGCCAGCTTCGAGGCGTCCTTGCCGCCGGCCTGCGCCATATCCGGACGGCCGCCCCCGCCGCCGCCGCATACCGCTGCGACTTCCTTCACCAGCTTGCCGGCATGATAGCCCTGCTTCACCAGCGCCTGCGGAACCGCAACGACAAAGTTCACTTTGTCATCCATGGCGGCGCCCAGCACGATGACCGCCTCCGGCAGCTTCACCTTCAGCTCGTCGGTCATCGACCGCAGCGCATCCATGCTGCCGGCCTGCACGGAAGCCGTCAGCACCTGCACGCCGCTGCCGACTGTCTTCACGCTGCTCGTCAGCTCGGCTGCGGCTGCTGCGCTGAGCTTCGATTGCAACGATTCATTCTCGCGCGCAAGCTCGCGAACTTGGCCGCTCAGCGCCTCGATGCGCTTCGGCACGTCCGGCAGCGACGATTTCAGCAGCGCCGCCGCCTGCTTCAGCACGTCGAGCTGGCTCTCCGTGTATTGGTAAGCGTAACGGCCGGTCACCGCTTCGATCCGGCGCACGCCGGAGCCGATGCCGCTCTCGCTGACCAGCTTGAAAATGCCGATCTGCGATGTGTTGCTCACATGACAGCCGCCGCACAGCTCAAGGCTGTAATCGCCGACCTGCACGACGCGGACGATGTCGCCGTATTTCTCGCCGAAGAGCGCCATCGCGCCCATCGCTTTGGCTTCGTCGATCGGTTTGTTTTCGATCACGACGTCTAGTCCGCGCCAAATTTGCTCATTGACCTTATGCTCGATTTCCGTCAGCTCCTCCGGCGTAATCGCGCCGAAATGCGAGAAGTCGAAGCGAAGCCGCTGCCCCTCCACAAGCGAACCCGCCTGGTTAACGTGGCTGCCAAGCACTTCTTTCAGCGCTTTGTGCAGCAGGTGGGTAGCCGTGTGGTTCTTCACGACATCCTCGCGCTCCGAACGGTTCACTTCTGCGCGGATCGTATCGCCCACTTTCAGCTCACCGGATTCCACCGTCACCAGATGAACATGCTGGCCGCGCGGCGCTTTAAACAGTCCGTTCACCTTCGCGGTAACAGAGCTGCCCGTCAGCACGCCATGATCGCTTACTTGACCGCCGCTTTCGGCATAGAACGGCGTCGACTCGAGAATAACCTGCGCTTCCGCGCCTTCGCCTGCGGTGTCCACCAGCTCGTCGCCGACCAGAATGGCAGCGATTTTCGTTTCGGCTACGAGGTCATTATATCCAACAAACTGGCTTTTAACCGTCAGCTCGGACAACGCCCCGCCCTGTACCTTCATGCTGCCGCTGTCGTGACGGGCCGCTCTTGCCCGGTCGCGCTGCTCCTGCATCGCCGCGTCGAACCCTTCACGGTCGACCTTCAGCCCCTGCTCGGCAGCGTAGTCTTCCGTCAGGTCGAACGGGAAGCCATAGGTGTCATACAGCTTGAACGCATCTGCTCCGCTGATCACGTCAACACCGTCCGCCTTCGCCCGGTCGCTGATTTCGCCCAGGATCGCCAGGCCGTCGGATAGCGTTTCATGGAAGCGTTCTTCTTCCGTACGGATGATTTTGGCAATATATTCGCGGTTCTCCACCACAGTCGGATAGTAGACGCCCATAATGTCGCCCACAACGCTCGTCAGCTCATACATGAACGGACGGTCCAGACCCAGCGTCTTGCCGTAGCGCACCGCACGGCGCAGCAGACGGCGGATAATATAGCCGCGTCCTTCATTGGAAGGCAGTACGCCGTCGCCTACCGCGAAAGTTACGGTACGGATATGGTCAGCGATGACTTTCAGCGCAATATCCTGCTCCAGATTATCCTTGTAGTTTACACCTGCAAGCTTGGCCGTCGCTTGAATGATCGGCTGGAACAGGTCGGTGTCGAAGTTCGAATCCACGTCCTGAAGGATGGAAGCGAAACGCTCCAGACCCGCGCCGGTATCGATGTTCTTATTCGGAAGCGGCGTGTAGCTGCCGTCCTTGTTATGGTTGAACTGTGAGAAGACGAGGTTCCACACTTCCAGATAGCGTTCGTTCTCGCCGCCCGGATACATTTCCGGGTCGGACATGTCGCTGCCGTAGGCTTCGCCGCGATCATAGAAAATTTCCGTACAAGGTCCGCACGGCCCTTCACCGATATCCCAAAAGTTGTCCTCCAGCTTGATGATGCGTTCTGCGGGCAGCCCGATTTTTTCATTCCAGAACTTGAAAGCTTCTTCATCTTCGGGATAGACGGTAACCGCCAGGCGGTCCGGGTCGAAGCCGATCCACTCCTTGTCCGTCAGGAATTCCCAGGCCCAAGTAATCGCTTCTTCCTTGAAATAGTCGCCGATGGAGAAGTTGCCCAGCATTTCAAAAAAAGTATGGTGGCGGCGAGTCTTGCCTACGTTCTCAATGTCGTTCGTTCGGATACATTTCTGCGAGTTGGCGAGCCGCGGATTCTCCGGCTTCACGCGTCCGTCGAAATAAGCTTTAAGCGGCGCCATGCCCGCGTTGATCCACAAGAGCGATGGGTCGTTGTGAGGGACGAGCGAGGCGCTTGGCTCGATTTTATGGCCTTTGCCTGCAAAAAATTCCAGCCATTTGGAACGGATGTCACTTGCTTTCATCTAAATACAGCTCCCGTCAATTTAAATTAGAACGAAAAAAACGCCCCTGAATGATTCAGGGACGATTGATATCGCGGTACCACCCTGGTTATCGCCCATTAGCGTCCTTGGCATCTTGTAAAGATGCTTCAGACACGCCGCAGCCGAGCGATCGCCTTGTTACGGCCGTTAACGGGGCCATCCGGCGGGCTTATACCCGCACTCCGAAATCAGCTTTCCGCCGGCCCGTCTTCCGGATTCTCGCAGCCGCCTGCGTCACTCGCAAGGGAATCCGTTCTCTGGTGAAGCCTAGTTTCCGGCGTACTTCATTTCATCACTGTATTCATAGCTATGAGGTTAACGCATTTTAACATTAGGTAAAGTATATCCATGCCCTTCGTTCCTGTCAATTGCCTTACTATATAAGATGAACTTAAGATTTTCCATCAGATATTAGTCGTAACTACGAGGAATGTTTGGACTTCCGGCCGCTGCCCATCTCCAGATTTCTTGATTTATACCGCTCTTCGCGGATTGAAATCCGGAGACAAAGGCGATCGCTATCGCTCCTACAGTTCCAAACTTCCCCTTCGCTCCTTCTTCCCCTGATGTTGTTTTTTCAAGTTCATCTTATAAAGATATGCTATATTAATCGGCATTAATCAGCTGTCTCAGCCGCTCTTCTTCATTCTATCTGCGGCTAGCATAGTTCCTTCTTGGCTTCATCCGATCCAGCTTACAGCACCGCTGAAGAGCCTCCGTCGATATTGACGGACGTTCCGGTAACATATGACGCCGCATCAGATACCAGGAACGCGATCACCTTAGCCGCCTCTTCCGCATCGCCGATTCTCCCAAGAGGAATGCCGTGGCGCGGGTCGGCCGAGAATTCCTCCCAGCTTAAGTTAGGAGCGGCCTGCTTCCATTTCCGCTCGATTTGGTCGCTTCGGATGAGGCCGATACATACCGCGTTGACGCGAATGCCCGCCCCGGCCAAATCCTTGCTCATCGCTTTGGTCAACGCGAGGCCGGCGGCGCGGCTGACCGACGTTGGCAGAGAAGCGGCGGATGGAGCCTTGCCTTTAACGGCGGTGACATTGACGATAGCTCCGCCTCCAGCCTTCCGCATATACGGTATCGCCGCCCGCGCGCAGTGCACCGCGCCCAGCAGCTTCAGGTCAAGGTCGGCGTCCCAGGAATCGGCGTCCACTTCCTCGAACGGCTTGGCCGCTGAGGTTCCGGCATTATTGATCAGGATGTCGACGCCTCCAAAATGCGCTCCGGCCGTCTCAACCGCCCGCCGGGCGCCCTCCTCCGACGAGATATCTGCCTGAATGACCAGCGGTTCCTTTCCAGTTGCTTCATATATATGGCGTGCGGCTGCCTGAAGCGCCTCCAGCGTTCGGGCGATGATCGCCACATCCGCACCTTCACCGGCCAGAACGATCGCCGTAGCCAGGCCGATTCCCTTGCTGCCGCCGGTCACTATTGCTTTTTTCCCCTTTAAACTCAGGTCCATGCTAACTCCCCCTTATGCGGCGGACGATACCGCCTGTTAAAAATTCTCATAAGGACATTATACATACTGGCGCCCGTTAAACCTACTGCGGTCAATGTTCATATTTCCAACTCTTTTTCCGTAAAAACTCTCCTTTACAAGAATCGCGAACAGGCGTATAATCACTAATTGTTCGAGCGAAATATCACCGATCATTTCCGTTAACGAGACGTGGCTCAGCTTGGTAGAGCGCTTGCTTCGGGAGCAAGAGGTCGCAGGTTCAAATCCTGTCGTCTCGACCATACTTAAATGACAGAACCCTTGATATACAAGGGTTTTTTTGTTTGGGAATTTTTAGTTTTGCACAAGCTAATTTGATAAATATCTAATATATTGCCGAATTCTCTTAATTTTAGTGAGGAATTATTGTGAGTGAGAAAATCGTAAGAAATTCCGTATAAAAGAATCCGTTTTCCGTGACACGCTGCGGATAAATAACACCCTTGCTTTTGAGTATGATTGTGATACTGAAGCAAGGGTGTTTTGCTTTGTGAAATTTTTTTAAAAGGAGAAGCATGCATGTAAATTTTCGAGGTTTCAATTTTGTTCCTAACGCACCAAACGGATCCATTGAAACAAAAATGTGCGTTCTGTTCAAATGCCCGCCTCTGCTTTTATAATGAGCAAAAGGAAAGCGAGGTGCAGCATGATTCCATATCGACTGACTTCGGGAAACTGGAGTATCGCATGGGGAACTCCCCTTGATCTTAAAGCGCGTATAAGCAACCCTTTGCCGCATCGTAATAACGAATACTTGCATGCAGTCGAAGAATTGCCGGACCTGTGGGAATGGGAACTCCCCGAAGGAGTTTACAGGGCAAAGGACATCGTGCACGAGGCCGGGATCATTCTCGCCGCAATCGGCATCCAACTCGGCGACGCAGCCAACTCAAAAGCACTGTTGGATAATCTTCAGTCAAGCTTGGCGACGGCCGGAAGGGAGGCGGTCCTGCCGCTGGAACAGCTGAAGACGGAACACGAGGACGATTCCCGTTCCGAGTTGTCTGACCAGGCCAAACGCATCGGAGAAACTATCGCGAATTGGGCAAGGGAAGAAGAAAGACAAGCGTCGGCGCTTAAGCGTTACGGAGAACGCACCCTCCGCCGCCTCACTATGAGGAGCCGATGCGACCAGCACTTATGGACTCCGGACGTCGTCCATTTGCTGACCGGGCCTTCCGGTAGTCCTGCTGTGATGCAATTGTTCAATGAGTATCTTCATCAGCTCATCCTTCTCAGGGATGCGCTCCTTCCGTTCGAAAATTGGGAAGAAGTTCCCATAGAGCGCAAGGGAACCGATCGGGAAAGAGGTTTGCGGTGGCTGGAAGAAGCTCGCAATGAATTTCTGGCCGTGCTATTAACCCGAAAAATTCCGCATAAGGCGATCGTTCGCTATGCCCAGCGAGTGCTGAGTCCTGAACTCTCCGCCGCCGGATACGGGTTCCAATATCGTCTCGGCACGATCCTCCCCGCCTCCATCGGGAGGCCGATCGCTACCGCTTCGAAGGCCCTTCTCCGCTGGCATCCCGTCTGGACGTACAAGGCGGGCATGACCGATTTTCCGGAGCCGGCGACATTCGACTATGCTTTGGACGATTATTATGCCGCGCAGCGAAGTGCGCTGGAATCCGCTCCTTCGGAGCGGACCGGTTCGTCAAGTTCGCCTCCGTCTCTTGCAGCCATTCGCGAAGCCGGACTCGTCCCCGTCTCAACCGATTCCGGCCGTGTGCAACTGCAGCTGATATTGCTGACTCCCGAGAGGCAATACGCCGTGGATCTCGGGCAGGCACTGAGAGGTCACCGCTACCTGTACCGGCCGCGGCGGGAGAATCCCGATGCGGAGCAGCCGGATTCTTCAGGCGGAGAACCGGACCTGCCTGTTTATGAGGCCGATTCGATCCTGGTCTTGCCGGGACTCGTAACGGTCGGGGCAGGCGTTCATTCGGTTGCCGCGTATGGAAATCCGCTGGTGCAGTGGGCTCTGTTGGGTAAGTTGTATCCGGAAAATGTCGTCGCCAGCGAAGGTGCTGCGGGATCGGCGCTCGGATCAGCCCGCGAATCGGGCAAAGGATTCGGTGCAAAGTTTCTGCTTGACGGGGCGGTGCGGGGGACCGACTGACATCGGCCCCTCTCAGGCGTGCTGATCGCGAGCAACGGAATCGTCGAACGGAAAGCTGTCAACGTAATCCGCACCGAATTTGCATAATTGGGTCAAAATCGGAATCAGCTGCCGGCCCAGCTCGGAGAGCATGTATTCAACCTTGGGCGGCGCAACGGCGTACACTTTTCGGATAATAAGCCCGTCTTTCTCAAGCTCCCGCAATTGCAGGGTCAGCATTTTTTGCGTTGTCTCGGGCATCAGCTTCTGCAATTCGTTGAAACGGCAGGTCTTGTGTGACAAATAACTCAGGATCAAAATTTTCCATTTCCCGCTGATGAGCCCGAGCGTAATTTCAGATGTGCACGCGTACTCCTGGTTTCTGAATTTGATCATGGTGTATCCCCATTTCATTAAACTGACTATTAAACTAGTGTTACATTGAATTATAGCAAAACAGAATCGAAATCAACAAGAACGTTTGCATTATTTCCGACTTTTCAACCCTGAAAACATTAATTTTTATTATAAAGGAGACTACCCCAGGCTATGAGAAATTCAATTCGATCCGTCCCGCTGCTGCTGACTCTATCCATCCTGTTGTTCTTGTCTGCTTGTTCTCAGCGCAATGAACGCTCCGACTCCAACCCGTCGACGTCCAATCCAACGGAAACCGGGGCGAGCAGCGGCGCTGCCATCTATCCGATCCGGACCGATAAGACGTTAAGCTATTGGCTGCAGTCGCCAACCACGCTAAAACCGAGCGTCCAGGATGTCCCCTTTTATCAGACATGGCAGAAACGGACCGGTGTGAAGATTCAATTCGCCGAGGTATCGAGCGCGCAGGCGAAGGAGTCGTTCAGCACGCTGCTCTCTTCCGGCAACCTGCCCGACATTATCGAATATAACTGGCTGAATGCGCCGGGAGGTCCGGAGAAAGTGCTGAACGACGGTTACATTTTGAGACTGAACGACTTGATAGACCAGTACGCCCCCAACCTGAAGAAATATCTGAAGGATCACCCGGAACTTGACAAGATGGTGAAAACAGACAACGGCGATTACTATGCGTTTCCTTTTCTCAAGGAAGGAGGAATGACCCAGCAGTGGGCGGGACCCGTGCTGCGCAAGGATTGGCTGGCGGAATTGAAGCTGGACGTGCCCGCGACAATCGATGAATGGCATACCGTGCTGACAGCCTTCAAGGAGAAAAAAGGATCGGCCGCACCGCTTTCCCTCGGCAGCCAGACGAATCCGCTGCAGGGATTTCTCGACGGCGCGTTCATCGGAGCATTCGGCGTCATCCGCGATTTCTATGTCGACGACGCCGGCCAAGTGCAGTATGGTCCGCTTCAGCCAGGATACAAGCAGTTCCTGACGACGATCAGCCAGTGGTACAAGGAAGGGCTGCTGGACCGAAACTTTACCCAAACCGACCGCAAGGCGCTCGACGCCAATATGACGTCCTCGGGTTCCGGGGCCACGGTATCTTCCGGCGCGAGCATCGATCGATGGGAGAAAGCCCTTGCCGGTCAGGATCCGAATGCCAAGTTCGTTTTCGCGCCCTATCCGGTTCTGAAGAAAGGCGATACGCCGAAGTTCGGGCAGCTGGCATGGCCTTACGGGGCGGAAGCCAGTGCGGCAATATCCGCCAAGAGCAAAAACCCTGAACTCGCTGTACAGGTGCTTGATTATGCATACGGGGAAGAGGGCTACCGCTTTTTCAACTATGGTACGGAAGGCGAGACCTATACACTGGAGAACGGCAAGCCGAAGCTGACGAATCTGATCACAAACAACCCGGACAAGCTGTCCTACGTCGAAGCGCTCGCTCTCTATACCCACACGGTCAACCCGGGTCCCTATGTAGAATCCCGGGAGTTGATCGACAACCTGGCCGTGACGAATGAGGATCACAACTATGACATCTGGAAGACCGACAACCTGAAGCACGTCCTCCCGCCAGTGACGATCACAGCGGAGAATTCGAGCGAGTATGCGCGCATCATGAGCGATGTGAATACGCTGGTCGACGAGACCACGCTGAAGATTATTCTCGGAGTGGAACCGATCAATGCCTATGAAGACTTCGTGAAGGAGCTCGAGTCGCTTCATATCAAACGGGCCATCGAAATCCAGCAAGCCGCGTATGACCGCTTCCAGCAAAGGTAGGGTCTCATCCGTGGAACGAAGATCGGCATCAGACACCCGTCAAAAGAAAGTTCAGGGTCGGATACGGTGGCCCGGTATCGCCTCGGATTTCCAACGCAACAAGCTGCTTTACCTGATGGCGCTTCCCATCGTGGGTTACTACATCGTATTTTTCTATTGGCCGATGGTTGGAGCGGTCATTGCCTTTCAGAATTTCTCGCCGATGAAAGGCATATGGGGCAGCGAATGGGTCGGCCTGGACCACTTTTACGCGTTCGTCAATGGTCATTATTTCTGGCGGTTGCTGCGTAATACGCTGCTGCTGAGCGCTTACTCTCTTTTGTTCGAGTTTACGGCACCTCTCTTACTCGCCTTGCTCATCAATGAGGTGCGCAGCCGCCTCTTCAGGAATGTTGTCCAGACAGTCGCGTACATGCCCTATTTTGTTTCATTGATCGTCGTCTGCGGCATTGTGAAGGATCTGACCAGAAGCGACGGGCTCGTGAATCTCGTCTACACGTTTATAAGCGGAACGGACGGCCAGGATATGCTTCAGCAGCCCGGCCTTTTCCGGGGCGTCTATGTACTGTCGGAAATTTGGCAGCGGGCAGGGTGGGAATCGATTATTTACATGGCGGCGCTAACCGCGATTGATCCGAAGCAATACGAGGCCGCCCGCATCGACGGCGCAAGTCGGCTGCGTCAGATGTGGAGCATCACGCTGCCCGGTCTTGCACCGACGATTATCATCATGCTGATCCTGCGGCTCGGGAACATGCTCGAGGTCGGCTACGAGAAAATCATCCTGCTCTACAACCCCGTTACCTACGAGACGGCGGATGTGATCTCCACCTTCGTGTATCGAAAAGGGCTGATCGATTTCGACTGGAGCTTCAGCTCCGCGGTCGGTCTCTTTAATTCCGTGATTAATTTGGCCATACTCCTGTTTGCGAATGCCTTGAGCCGCAGAGTGAGCCGAAACAGTTTATGGTAAGGAGGAACTTATGCGCTTATCCGATCGTTTGTTGGACGTTGTCGTCTATACGCTGCTGGCGGTACTTATCGCGGTCACCTTATATCCGCTTCTCTATGTGCTCTTCGCTTCACTCAGCGACGGGGATCGGCTGCTTGCCCACCGGGGGCTTCTCTGGAAGCCTCTCGGATTCGTCACATTTGCGTACGAGCGTGCTTTATCCAACCCGGCCGTCTGGACGGGTTACTGGAACACAATCCGGCTGGTCGCCGGCGGGGTCGTCCTAAATTTGACGATGACCATTTTAGGGGCTTACGTCCTGTCAAGGCGCAACGTGCTGTGGAATAAGGTTCTGATGATTTTCGTGGTCGTGACGATGTTCTTCAGCGGAGGCATGATTCCGTTCTATCTGGTCGTAAAGCAGCTTGGCCTGATGAACACGTTATGGGCGCTTCTTCTTCCGTTCGCAGTGAACACGTTCCACCTCATCATTATGAGAACGGCCTTTCTAGCACTGCCTCCCAGCCTGGAGGAATCCGCCCAGATCGACGGTGCCGGCCACCTTACGATGTTGACGAGGATTGTCGTGCCACTCTCCATGCCTGTGATTGCCGTCATCCTGCTTTATACGGCTGTCGACAAATGGAACATGTGGTTTTTCCCATCGATGTTCATCCAGGATCGTACGCTGTATCCGCTCCAGCTCGTGCTCCGCGAAATTCTCATTAACAATCAGACGGATACGATCTCCTCCGGCACCGGCGTGGGGGAAGCGCAAAAAATCGGCGAAACGATCAAATACGCGACGATCATCATCGCCACCGTGCCTGTGCTGTTCGTGTATCCGTTCCTTCAACGCTTTTTCGTCAAAGGTGCTTTGGTCGGTTCGATCAAGGGGTGATAATGGAACCGGAACTCCACTTTACGCCCCATGAAGGGATTGATATGAGAGAAATTGGGGTATGCGTGAGCCAAATAACAAATAAGCTGAACATGACGTAATCGACGGCTTCCCAGTACCTTTCGATCCTTCAGCGAGCCGGACTGATCAAGATAAAATGAATGGGTAAGTTTACTTATTATCAACGGGACGAGGATGCCCTTCGCAGAATCGCTGATTATTTGCTGGAATTTTTGTATATCGATATCCTTCAGGGTTGCCGGTCCAACAAGCTTTTCAACTTATCGAGCAGCTGCGGACTCAGATCAAGAATGCGGCTGTATATGTCTTTGGGGGAATCAAGCGATACCGTCTGGACTCCGGAAGGACCGATAATGAGAAACGCGACGGGAGTGACGGACACGCCCGCTCCGATACCTCCTCCAAACGGCAGCACTGAAGAACCAGAGCCTCTGAATTCGGTGCCCCCGGCCACTAATCCAAAGTTCGTTCGGCAAATGGGGATCACAACGGTACCATCCGGTGTCTGGATCGGTTCTCCGATAACGGACTCTGCATCGATAATGCCTTTCAGATTAGGCAATACGTTCTCCAGCAATTGATGAATTTGCTCAGACATGTCGGCACCTCTCCTCCGCTTAAGTGCTAATTAGTCTTGACAACATATTATCTCTTTAAACGGTCAACTAATGGAATGCCATATCCGCCTTGAGTCATGGAAAAACAAGTGGGGATTATACTTGACAGTAACCTATCATAATTTTAATAAGATCAAGGAGTAGGTAAACTGCCCGTTAAATCATTTGGCTTAACTTGATCTGTCTTTTTCAGGATCATTGAATGTTTCTTGGAATCATAATAGAAATGATACACATCAATGAAATCCTGACCAGCTGCATAACCGCCAGTAATGGTGAGTTC
Source organism: Paenibacillus durus ATCC 35681 (assembly GCF_000993825.1). Classification (NCBI taxonomy): domain Bacteria; kingdom Bacillati; phylum Bacillota; class Bacilli; order Caryophanales; family Paenibacillaceae; genus Paenibacillus; species Paenibacillus durus. The sequence goes on along the minus strand of NZ_CP011114.1, from coordinate 1,038,598 downwards.
ACCATTTGATACCTGAAAAGGATGATGCGGAAGCTGACCTATATTCGTCCAAATCTGTCCAGGTTTCATTTCAAACGTTATTGGGAAAGCCTTCCCACCATTTATTCCAAATAGATAAGTTTCGAGAGCGTGACAATCCGTATAACGTGGAACGTATGCGAATAAATCTGTTGTTCCCAAGGTAAACTTCTGCATCTTGACTGGTACATCGCTTGGTTGCACGATTTCGAAATCGATTGGAAATGTCATTACCTTTCTAGAAGCCCCACCAGATGTGGGTTCCCATAACATTTCATAGTCTCCTAACCATCTGAGGTCAGAATCTACTCCGAGACAACTAGAAGCCCCTAAAGTAGCTACGTTAGCTTGACTAGCAGGCTTGACGAGTAGGCGCCCGTCTTGATTTGTTCCAATTGCCCTAATCGAGTTATCCTCTCTCTTTGCTTCCGTAGCCATTGAAGATGAATTTGGTGAAGAAGTAGTCGTATCATTATTCACATGAATGGCTAAGTTCTCCTTATCAACGCTATTAACACAAGCGGAGAGCAAAGCTAATATGGTAACCATCAGAGCCATCTTGATTCTCATTCGTATACCCTTCCTCAGGTGAAAAATTTTATTTAATAACAGTTCAAGTCCCGGTTATTTCGGATTAACAAGGAATGCCGCCCTTAATGCGGGAGCAAGAGGTCGCAGGCTCAAATCCTGTCGTCTCGACCATACTTAAATGACAGAACCCTTGATATATAAGTTTTTTTTGTTTGGCAATTTTTAAGGCTTCACTGATTCGATAAATATCTAATTTTGTTCCTTTAAATGGAATTTATATAAATTTTAAAACCAGGACAAATTAATTTCGATTTCAAATCGTGATCAGAAGGCTCGAATATGTCAAATCACACTCCATTTTCCATCAATAATATGCGTGCAAACGAAGAACTTAAAAAGGAAGTAAGTTTCACTGTTTAACTATAAATACATTTGTCATTAGGACCTCAACCATTTTGGTCTTTCCACTCCTTAAAATGAACAGTGAACAGAGGAGTATCTGTCCCCTGTTCACTGCCCGCGTTTATCTGTACTTCAAGCTTCAAGCTCTCTTATTCCGAGATCAAATCCATAACCCCCTGCCTCATGCTAAGCGGGGTATCTTGTGTCGGTTTGCCTAAGCGCACCAGGAACTGGATCGTTTCACCCGCCTTCGCATATTCTCTATGAACTTTGCTGTAAGCCTCATGCATTTCAGGATATTCCTCTAACACTTGGCTGATCGGCTGCATCACGAGTCCTTCCTCATGCGTGGTAAGCACGAGCCTGCTGTACAGCATCCCCGCCTTAACCTGGCTGGTCCGGCTGTTATCCTTGCTAAGGATCAAGGCATATGCCGGAGTATGGCCGGCTGCGGTTTGGGCCGCTTGGACGGCCAGTTTGGCCGCAGCCTCCTCATTGTTAAAGGATGGAATAATCGTAATTAATCCTTGCATCAGATGCTTTTTCCATCCCGTGGTTCCCTGGCCTTCGAAAGAAAATCCAAAACGGTATTTATTTTTCTGATACTCATTGGAACGGAAGATCCCGGCTGACTCGTCATTCATCCGCTGCAATCCGGTTTCGATGACCGTACCCTCCAAACCTAAGGCTCCAAAGTTCTCGATATCCGCTTTATCGTTCAGGATGGTTAGAATCAGGTCTTGCTCCGTGTCGGTTGCGCTCAGCTTCCGGATTTGAGCCGGCGTTACTTCATCCGGACGGTAAGCCATTCGGTTCGTATCCGGCAAGAACATGAATTCATAAAGCGGATTATTTTGCGGGATCGCCTTGGACAGCGTAATCTTCGCCACCGGCTTCCGTTCCATACTCTCGCTTAAATGCTGTTCATCGTACTCCCCATCCGGGAACAGCACGATCTTGACGGGATATCCCAACTGCTCGCCGGCTACCCGCATATATTCCAAAAAGGTGCCCTGTGAAACCAGCGTTTGCCGGGCTAAGGGGTCCGTTTCCAGCGCGAGCCGTTCGTTGTCGGTGTAAAGGTAGAACAGCTGCGGGTTCTGCCGGTCCAAACGGATCTTCCATGGCTGCAGGTTGTGGCTGTTCGCGGCCAATAATCCATGAGCGACGAGCTGCAATCGCGGGTCCTCGAACTGCTTGGCATAATCCCGCTTCCAGGGATCGAGATATTCGGCCTTCTTTTGCACGCCGCTGGCAGTGAACAAGGCCAAGACCAGCAGGGCGAGCACAACAACGGCAGACAGGATTACGATCCTCGTTATTTTGTAGCCCTTGCTCATGCCTCTCTCCCTTTATACCTCGATTTTTTTGAGCCCCGGCTTTTGGACTGCTTCCTTATACGGGTTAACAACTGTTTCCAGTATTTCTGTCTCTTGTTCGTATGAAACCTTGTAGGTCTCATTAGCGAACGGATAGGTCGGCAAGAGAACCTTTTTCTCATGAGGATCAAAGAGTCCTGACGGGTCAAAGGGAACTCCAAGGACATACAGCTTGGCCAAGCTTTGCAAAAGGTTCTCCGCAGCGTCCAAATCCAAGGCGAGGTTAACGGTCTGCAAGTTATCGCGATGACTAATCGGCAAGTTGACAAAATGGCTTCCGCAATAAAGCAGCGTTTCTCCCACACCCAAGGCATCCGTAAAATCTTGTTCGGCTAATTTATTCCGAGCAGCATTCTTAATGAAAGGCCACAGTTCGAGAGTGTGATGGCGGTCTATCACTCCTGAAGGTGTTACCACCGGGCATTTCAAAAATTCCTGGGCATCGTCTGTTGTCTCCATGGATTGCCCGCTTCCGTCCTGGATGAATAATGCGGCTTGCCGCAGCGGAATTTGGCCCGTGAGAACGAGCGCCGCGAGTATACCTGATCCCTCGGCAAAAATTCCGACAGGACGAATTCCTAATTCATGCAGCAGCTTGCCAGTCGCATATTGAACAGCAAAGCTTTCTAGCTCCGCCCCAGCATCCTTTATTTCTTGCTTCGCCGTAACATAGGCAGAGCCAAAGGCTGGGAACCGGGAGCTAAGCACTTCCAGTTCGCTGCCGCTCACGGCTGCTCTACCGTCCAGCATAAGATGGACCGCTGCCGTTCGGCTTGGATTGGAACGTCCTCTGCTAATTTCCGCAAAAGACTCGCCATTTTCAACCGCAGAAAGAACGCTCGTCAAATGCTCCCGGGATTTAATCACGGCCGCCGCTTTGATGGACATTTCTTTCTGTGAAAGATTCATTGTGCAGCATACTGAAGCTAGACTAACCTCCGCATGCTTCTCAAGATGCGCTCTGAGATTTCCGGCGACGGCCCGGATACCTTGTTCATTTCTGCCTGTAAGCATCAGCAGATGAGGCCCGTTGTCCGCCGAGGTAGGGAGAACATCCGAAGTCTGCGGCGCTTGCTCCAAAATAACATGGGCGTTGGTGCCGCCGAATCCGAAGGCATTGACGCTGGCCCTGAGCGGAGTGTTTCCTTCCGCCTTCCAGGGTCTTGGATATTTATCGACCACGTAGAATGGGGAGTGCGCAAAATCAATATTCGGATTCGGCTGCTCATAATTCAGCGTATGCGGCAGCGTTTGATGCTTCATCGCAAGAACCACCTTAATCAAACTCGTTACCCCGGCGGCGGAAAGCATGTGGCCTACCGAAGATTTGACCGAACCGATTCCGCAAAACTGCCTCTTGTCCGTAAAGGTGCCGAACGCCTGAGTCATTCCCTCAATTTCAATAGGGTCCCCCAGCGGCGTAGCCGTGCCGTGCGTTTCGACATAAGAAATCGTTTCGGGATGAATTCCCGTCCGCCGGAACGCTTCCCTGATTACCTCGGCCTGGCCTTGCGGCCTTGGCGCCGTAATTCCCTGGGAGCGGCCGTCGTTGTTAATGGCCGAGCCTTTGATGACCGCATGGATGTAATCGCCGTCTCTTAGCGCGGCTTCAAGCGGCTTAAGAAGTACGGCTCCAGCCCCTTCACCCAGCACCATTCCGTTAGCTCTCTGGTCAAATGGATAGCAGTCTCCTGTCGGCGACAACGCGGTCACCCGGCTGAGGGAGACAAACGGCGTCGGGCTTAAGTTCAGGTTCACGCCCCCCGCAATGGCCATTTCCGATTCCCCGGTGCGCAGGCTTTCGCAGGCCATGTGAATCGCTACCAGAGAAGAGGAGCAGGCGGAATTGACGATCAGACTGGGTCCTGTCAAATTCAAGCAGTGGCTTACCCGCGCCGCCACCTCATTCAGACCATTGCCGGCGACCGTATCGGCAACGAGGCGGGCCGGCTCCAGCACGCCGGAAATGCCGGCGAGAATTTCCCGCCGTTCTTCGGGATGCATCCGGTTGAAGGCGGGGCTGTTCACCAAACGGTCTTTAATCAGCATATAGGAACGGTAATTGGCGAAGTGCTCCATATAGGTGTTCTGCTCGCAGCCTGCGAACACGCCGATTTTACGGGTGCGGTATTTCCCTCCATATCCCGCTTGCTGCAAGGCCTCCCAGGCAATCTGCAGGAAGATCCTCTGCTGGGGATCGGTGGCCTCCGCTTCTTTCGGCGACATTCCAAAGAACAACGGATCAAAGTCGTACGGAGCGTCGATAAAACCTCCCCGGCTTGTATAGGTCGTATGAAGCATAGATGAATCGGTATTCACATGCTCATCTTTGGACCATCTTCCGGGATCGACGGGGCGAATGGCGCTTCGGCCATTATGCAGCAGCTCCCAATATTCTTCCGGATTGCCCGCTCCAGGTATGCGCAGACCGATCCCGATAATGGCGATATCTTGCAGTTTTTCATCCTTCCTGCTGTCCTCGGATTTCTTATTCTCTTCGTGAGCCGTTATTTCTTCGTGAGCCGTTATTTTCACTGGGCCCGCCGTCAGCACCTCTTCGATATGCGCGGACAGTTCTTCCGGTGTCTGGTATTCAAAAATAAGCGTCGGGTACAGTTCGGTATTAAACAGGCTGCCGAGCTTGGAAACAACCTGAACCGCCCCGAGCGAATCGAGTCCAAGTTCCATGAAATTCCTGCCCGTCTCCAGATGGCTGACAGGAATTTGCAGTTGCTCGGCAATCGTCCGATACACCATTTCCCGGATTTCTTTTGCCGAACGATAAACAAGCGAATGGGAACTGGAATCGGAGGCTGCGGGCTGCCGCTCTGCATTAAGCACGGTGGAGCGTTCCTTCTTCTCTTCACTTTTTATCCGGTCCAGTATATGAATGACATCAGGCCGGGCGGTTCCCAAGGCTCGCAGGAAAGCATCGGCGGCTTTCGAATGAACAAGCGGTTTCAGCCCTTGTGATCTAAGCGTCAGCTCAAGAATATCTCCAAACTCCGTTCCCGCCCCCGTATCCGACCAGAGCGAGAAGTTGACCGACAAGGAACGCCCCGGAGCTTGCTCCTTTGTCCGGTAAGAACTATAGCCATTTAAGAAAGCGTTGGCTGCGGCATAATCACCAAGACCCGAGGCCCATGCTTTACGGGTGGCCGAAACCGAAGACAAGGTCGCGAAGAATCGCAGCGGCTCCTTACGGGTTACGAGGTCCGTAATAATGGTACCTTTCCATTTTGGAGCCAGAACGCTGTCAATATCGCTTACACTCCGGCTTAACAGCTTATGAGGCGTATACTCCAGTTGTCCAGCGGCATGAACGACTCCGTGCAAAGCGCCATAGGAGGCGTGAATCTTACGCAGCAGCTCCTCCATTTGGGCCTGATCCGTAACATCTACGGCCGCATACATAACCTGAGCGCCCAGCTCTTCCAGTTTCGGCAGGAGGCGATGATCGGGCGGAAGCTGTCTTCTGCCGGTAAGAACGACATTGATCCGGGCTTGCCGCGCAAGCGCCAGAGCAATTTGGCCTCCCACGAGCCCAGTGCCTCCAGTGATCAGGTACGTTTCCCCATCGTGAAGTTCAATCCCTTTTCCGACGGCTGGCGCAGGCATTTTCTCCAAGGTGCGCACATAACGCACTCCGCCGCGTATGGCCGCGATCGACTCCTCATCGGCCTTCTGCTTCATGGCAGTCGTCAATGCTTTGACAAAATCCCGGTCTGACGAATATTCCTCCTTGTTCATATCGATTACCGAAACCTGAATTCCATCATTCTCCAGATCAATAACCTGGCACAGTGTAGCGACCGCCGCTTGATTTGGATTGCCTCCGCCTGCATCTGCCAGCAGATTGTAAGCTTTATTAGTAACGACTACAAGATGCACCTGGCTGAGCCCATGGCGGACTATTCCTTGTCCAAAGTGAAGCAGACTGTAGAAATTTTCATTTATGCTATTGTCATTCAACAGATTTTCAGTCTGAAGCTCATCCTGCAGATAATTGGATAAATGGATAACAACCGATAGCTTGCTTGGCAGCTGTTCCAATAAATCCGCATAATCCTCCGCATTACCCGACCGCAGGGTAAAGCTGCGCTTGCCATCGAAGTGAAACTTATCGCCGGAGGCAACATAGTAAACCGGGTTACGTTCAGCGTCCATTAGGCGCTCCAGTTCCCCGCCGATCTCCAGGTTGCCGTTCCATACGAGCACGGCCCCTTCATTTATCTTGGTGTTGCTCTCAAGGGCCGCAGGCTTCCACTGCCATTCATGGAACAAGCCGCTGCCACTTACGGCATAAGAAGCTTCCGAGCCTGCTCCAAAGTCCGGCTTGAATGTTTTATGCTCAAAAGGATAGACCGGGAGCTCCACTTTACGGTAGACATGATCGGGTTCCATCGCCGTCCAATTGATTTTGGCTCCAAGTGAAAATAATTGCCCGAGCGTACCGAGCCAGGTCTCCCAGTTTTCCTTCTTGCGGCTAAGGGTATGAAGTACCTGCGGTTTGCTTGCGTGCTGCAAGCCTCCGGCCATCCCGGCAAGGATAGCGTCCGGTCCGCATTCGACCAGAACCGTAACCTCCTGGTCAATCGCGTAAGTTATGCTTTGCTCAAACTTAACGGCATCCAGAATATGCTGCATCCAATACTGCGCCGTAGGCGGCTCCTGAATGACTTCGGCGCTCACATTGGAAATGACCGGAATTTGCGGAGCGTGGAACACCGTGGCTTCCAGCTCCTTCTTGAACGCTTCCAGCATCGGTTCCATCAGCGGCGTGTGAAAGGCTTGGGAAACGTTCAGTCTCTTGGCTCCGATTCCCTGCGTCTGCAGCGCGGACATAAATGCTTCCACCGCTTCCGCCGTTCCGGACACAACCTGATGCGTAACGTTGTATCCGGCGACCCACAAGGAACCTTCAAAGGACTGCAGCAAGGCATCAAGTTTGCTGGCTGAAGTAAATACCGCAGCCATAGCTCCCGCTGCTGGCAGCTCACTCATTAATTTGCCTCTTGCGGCTACCAATCTTGCCGCATCCGCAAGGCTGACGACGCCCGCGAGACAAGCGGCAGCCCATTCCCCGATGCTGTGGCCGAGCAGGTAAGCGGGCCGGATGCCCAAATCGAGCAGCAGTCTGCCAAAGGCATAGTCCATCGTAAAGACGGCCGGTTGAGTGATGTTCGTCTGTGCTAGAACTTGATTATCGGCCTCCGCGCCGTAGAGCAAGTCGGTCAGCTTCAATTGCAAATAGGGATAAAAGGCTTCCGAGCACTCGTCCACAATTTGACGAAAGACGGGAAGTTGATCATACAAAGCTCTGCCCATTCCCGCGTATTGCGAACCTTGTCCGGTAAACATGAGCGCAATCTTCGGCGAAATCAGAGCCGGGGCCTGCTCCGGCGAAGTGATCTTCAATTTGCCGATCAGGTCCTCGGCCGAATCCGCTACCGCATGGAAACGGTGCTGCAGCGCTGTACGCGTCACGTTCTCCGTATAGCAAATCTCCGCGAGCGAATACTCCCCGGATTGTTCCAGAAAGGCGGCAAGATCGGCCTTTTTTTGCTCTAGTGCGGAATGAGTATGAGCGGACAGACCGATGACATGCTGCGGCCGCTCCGGATACGCTTCCCTGCTTACCGTGTGTCCCTGCGGCGCCTCTTCAACGACCATATGGCTGTTGGTCCCGCCAAAGCCGAAGGAGTTAATGGCCGCTCGTCTGGCCGCTCCATCCGCCACTTTCCATTCGCTCGCTTCAGGAAGCAGATAGAAAGGGGTCTGCTCAAATTTCAGCATCGGATTCGGCTGAACGACATTCACCTGCGGCGGCATCGTTTTATTCCGCAGGGCCATGACGATCTTGATAAAGCTGGCGATTCCCGCCGCGCTGAGCAGATGCCCGATATTGGATTTTACCGAACCAATGGCAATCGATTGCGCGGCAAGCCCCCAGCGCTTAAAGGCTTTATCCAGCGCTCTGACTTCGCTCGGGTCGCCGATTTTCGTGCCCGTTCCATGGGCTTCCACATACTGAATGTCCGCCGGATTCAGCCCGTTGCGTACATAGAGGGACTCGATCAACTCTCTTTGCCCGTCAGGGTTAGGAGCCATTACACCGATGGAGTGGCCGTCGTTGTTGATTTCACTGGCCCTCAGAACCGCCAGGATGGAATCTCCATCTCTTTGCGCTTGTTCAAGGGGCTTGAGCATTACAAGCCCGCCCCCTTCTCCGGGCACGAAGCCGTCGGCGTCGGCATCAAAGACGCTGCTGCGGCCACTTGTAGATAAAGCGCCGGCATTGCTGAAATATTGATACGAGGTAGGCGTCAGCAGGAGCGAGATTCCCCCAGCTATCGCGGATTCGCACTCTCCTCTGCGAATGGAATCGGCGGCAAGGTGAAGGGTAACCAGCGACGACGAGCACGCCGTATCCACGGCCATGCTTGGCCCTTTGAAATTGAATTCCTGCGAGGTTCGCGCCGGAATCATATTGATAATATTATCGACCAGCAGATTGGAATGGTCGCCCGTAATTCCCAGCTTCCGTCTCCACTCCTCCATAATCTGCTCTTGCTGTTCACTGCTGAGCACGGTGAAGCTGTCAAAGCTCTGCAGCTTCATCCGGTTCAAGGTACTCAGATGGTATTCGAAATAGGAATTTCCTCCCGCACCAACAAATAATCCAACCTTTTTGCCGCTCATTTGCTGCCGGGAATATCCCGCCCGTTCGATCAGTTCGTAAGTCATTTCCAGGACCATCCGCTGCTGCGGGTCCATCACTGCCACTTCTTCTTCGGAGATGCCAAACAGGCCGGCGTCGAAGCCGTAGGGATTGTCAAGGAAGCCCCCTGTACGGCAGTAGGTCTTGCCAAATTCCGGATAAGGACTGTAATAGTCATCAATATTCCAATGGCTTCCAGGTACTTCGCCGATAGACTGCTCTCCCTGCACCAGGTTGTGCCAGAACTCCTCCGGACTTGAAGCCCCCGGGAAGCGGCAGGCCATCGCGATCACGGCAATATCTCCCCCGCCGGACTTCCCGCCATTTGAAGCGGACTGCTCTTTCCGGCCTTCGGACGGGCTGCCCTTTAAGTTAACCCAGTCGGCAAGGTACTTGTCCATTTCACGCACGGTACGGCATTTGATTAACAGATCATGCGTCAGCTCCATAGACAGCTCATCCTCAAGAGCTCCCAGAACCTGCATTGCTTTGAGCGAGGTGCCTCCCAAAGACAGGAAGGGCTCATCGTACGGTATAGCTTCAACCGGTCTATTAAGGACAGACGCCCATATCTTCCGAATGTTCTCCGCAAATGCTCCGGAAACGGCTTCGCTGACCGGTTTTCTCTCCGGTTCGAGCGGTTTGGCTTCAGCGGTAAAATAAGAGGCCGGATACGTCTTATCCTGAAATTCGCCCTTCTTGAATGATCCGACGAGATTGAAACGCTGCACTTTGCCGCTTGTTGTCTTGGGAATGGAGCGGATGAATGAGACGTAGTCGACAGGAATACCTATCGTCTCGTTGATATGGCGAAGGATTTTGGAATAGACCGGCTTTACGTCCTTCTCTTGCAGCCGCTGGGTAGAGAACAGCCCTACCTTTTCTTTTCCCTCTTCCTCATCATGCCAACCGCAAACGGCAATTTTCCCGGGTTCAATCCCATCCAGCTCTTCGATGACCGCTTCAATATCATGGGCAAAAAAGTTCTGTCCATTGACGAAGACAATGTCCTTGATCCGTCCGCTGACCGTTAAACGCCCGTTCAAAATAAAGCCGTTATCGCCGGTCTTTAACCAGCCGTCTTGAAAGGAATTGGCGGTCGCCTCAGGGTTGTTGATGTAACCGGAAGTGACATTCCGGCCGCGAATCTGAATTTCACCCACTGTTCCCTCCGGAACGACAACCCCCGTTTCATCCTCAACAACCCGGATTTCCATGCCAACCACAGGATAGCCCTCATCGGCCATTAAAGTTGCCCGCTTGTCGTCCTCATCAATAGCCTCGGCGCGCGATTCACCCGCCAGCAATTCGCGGTTCAGCGTGTGAACCAAAGGCTCTTCTCCTGGGACAGGAAAGCTTACGGCCAGGCAGGCCTCGGCCATTCCGTAGACCGGATACATCGCATTTTTATTGAATCCGCTTTTTGTGAATTTATCCATAAAACTCCACATCGTTTTGACGGAAATGGGTTCAGCGCCGTTATAGAGCAATCTTAGCGAGCTTAAATCCCAGGAGCCCAGCTGCTCCTCCTTCACCCTGCTGGAAACGAGACGAAGTCCGAAATTGGGGCAGCCGGTGAAGGTGATCCGGTGCTTGTCGATCATATCGAGCCACAGGGTCGGCCGCTTGACGAATTTCATTGGCGTCATATTGAATTGATTGATGCCGCAGACCAAGGTGGAGAGGTGAAAGCCGATCAGCCCCATATCGTGGTGGTATGGCATCCAGCCGAGGGAACGGTCCTTATCCGACATCTGGCTGCTGGATATAATGGCCTCAATGTTAATTAACAGGTTGTCATGGGTCAGGATCGTTCCCTTAGGTATATTCGTGCTGCCGGAGCTAAACTGGATAAACGCGGGAGAATGGGCGTCAGCCAGCATAAGAATTCCGTCCTGCTGCGCCTGATCCAGGCTTGAGGACTCGAGAATCTGCAATCCGCTGATCCCGAGGGTGGTCTCCATTTCTTCACGCGCCTCAAGAAGACTGCGGTCGGACAGAATCCGGGGACGCTCCAGAACCTCCCATATCGCCAGCAGCTTGCTAAGCGAGGTATTGATTACCTTGGAGGATGCCGGGTAGGATGCCGGAACAGGAATGATGCCGCCAAGAATACAAGCCCAGAAAGTCAGAATGAACTCTTTACTGTCTTCTAATAAGATGAGCGCATACTGGCCCGGCTTAAACCCTTGTTCCTGCAGCCCCCCAAGGCGGCGGGTTGCTCCGTCCAAGAGCGCCTGATACGAAAGGAAGAACTCCGAGTTATCATTTTGAAGAAAAGTGATGCCTCTCTCCGGGTTGCCCGTCACTTGAATGAGGGCATTTGCCAGATTTCCGAGCTTGGCGAACTTGCCGGTTGCGTTTTTTCCTTTGAGAATAGAAAGCTTCTCTTTACCCTTCCTTTTGACTCTGTTCACAACATTTCCTCCTTGGCTAATCGTACTTTTGAACCTTTTCTTGTCACAAACATATGGGTCAGAAATAAGCCAAACAGCAACAGACTTGCCGTAAAAATATGCCGATGCCCCCAAATGTCCATGACGACAGAGGAGAAGAATGGCCCCGCCGCCGAACCAAAGCCGTAGAAAGTGGTAAACCACGCATTTCCCGAGGACCTCTCGCTTTGCGGCAAATCTTGAACCGCAAGTGCCATCGAGAGAGGATACATCGGCCCGATCATCAACCCGGCGGCGAAGGAAAATAGCATTTTAAGAGATAAATCCGACACGGAAACTATGCCTATCACAGTCATAGTGGAAAGGAGTACACATAAAGCCAGGCACTTCCTCCGTCCCATCCGGTCGGCCAGATAGGTTAATGGAAGCAGGCCGATAATGCTGCCGACCACAAAGATACTTAAGGCATATCCTGTCTCGGAAACCGCGACATGCTCTCTTATTAAATAGAGGGGATACAAAGCAACGACAATCGTTTCACTGAACCCGTAAACAAAGGCGCCGAAGAGCGCCGGTTTGATTTTGGAAACGACCTTTTCCCTGGCGCGCCCGGGAATGACCAATACGCCGTGTAGCTTAAAATGAATGATTCCCGCGGCAAGTATCAGGCATAGACTGCTGAAAGCGAACGGCAGCCATACTGTATAGCTATACACCTGCGGCGCAAGCGCCGCACTGACAATTAGTCCCAGGGCATAGCATAAGCTATAAATGCCGTTGACCATCCCCAGGCTCTTCGTATCCGAAAGATTGTGCAGCGCCGTCTGCATCCCTACCATATTGCAGCTAATGCCAATCCCCATTAAAGACATCAGCCCCAGCCAGACCCCATTCAGGGTGAACAGCGGGAACAGGGCTCCGCACACGGCGGTGAGCAGCAAACCTGTCGTAATGACCTTTTTCACATTGCTTCCTCTCATCGTTCTGTCCACAAACACCGAACCAAGCGCCATAAAGAAAAAGTAGGAGGAAGAAATGACGCCAATCCAAATTTCATCAACATGGTTAGCGGTCATATGGGTGGTAGACAGCGGGGTAATGACACCCATAGAAGTCCCCACCAGCAGGGCAATGCTGTAAATGATCCCTTTGCCGCCGCCAAAGAGCTCATGAAGTTTGCCCGATTGTTGCTCCATTATCGCTTAGGCCCCTTTTACAATGATGGTTGCTTGCGCATAACAGCCTGCAGCATTTGCATCTGCTGTGCTCCGAACCAGTTCATATCCTGCTTGCCATAGATTTGCAGCGCTTCGCCGGTAATATAATCTGAAGCGGACGAAGCCAGGAAAACCGCCGTGTCGGCAACTCCGGACGGAGGGATGGCTCTTCCCCTGAACGCTGCGGGGGCCATATCGGTATCCACGAGCGCCGGGCAAAGCGCGTTCACCTGAATATTGCTGTTCTTCAGCTCTTCCGACAAAGACCGGGTCAACCCGAGAACACCATGCTTGGATGCCGCATAGGCGCTCATCATCGGATAACCGATAAATGAGGAATCTGAGCCGATATTGATGATCTTGCCCTGCTTCTGTCTGAGCAGATGCGGGATAACCGCATAGCAGAAGTGATACGTCCCCAGCAGATTCACTTGAATAATCTTGTTCCACATCTCGGGGCTCATATCGGCCGCCGCCGCCATTCCGGTGATTCCGGCGCTGTTGACCAGAATATCAATATGGCCGAAACGCTCCATGGCCTGATCTACGGCCTTATATACACTCGAAATATCGCTGACATCAGCCGATATCGCCAGAACCTGCGCACCTAACTTGCGGATCGCCTCGGCCGTTTCTTGGAGCTGAACAGCCGATCTGGATACGAGAACAATATCGGCTCCCTCCCGGGCCAGGGACTCCGCGATGCTCCGTCCAATACCCTTGCTGCCGCCGGTCACAATGGCCACTTTATTGGCCAGTTCTCCCTCTCTTGATCTAGGCTTAGGTGCCGGCGATTCGATCGACGAGAGCAGGTTCAGCATATTTTCGGTGTAATGCTTCGCCAGGCGATTGATCGTTGCTGCGGCATGAAGATTGGACGAATACTCAATTTCGGCAACCAGCTTGCCATCCTCGATGGAGAAAAAGAATTCAATGACGGATATTCTTTTTTGCTCCGGCAATGCGAACCGGCGATCCAGCCCTTCCTTCGAGAATTCAAAGCCCGGCAGCTTCGGCATATCCCGGTTTCCGAGATAATTGGCCCTGATCGGAGTCAGCTTGACGTCCGGGTACATGTAGATCGGCAAATTCTCGGAGACGAGATCATAGCTCACGCCGCCAAGCGGAACCTCCTCCAGACTTTGACGAATGCTGCGGACAAGTTCCTGCCAGCTGCTGTTCTCCTCCACATGAATGCCCATCGGGAAATTGACGGCAAAATTACCGGGCGTCTGCATAAAGCTCCGCTCGCTTCCCAGTTCTCTCCCATGCACCCGGTGACTGACAATAACCTTCGGGCGCTGAAAGAGGTTGCCCAGCATCCGGTAAAGCGGAGCCAGCAGAATTGGATATACATTGCTGCCAAAGTGCTTTTTGGCCTGGCCCAGTATCGTCGAAGTCTGTGCTTTGTCAAATTCGAAGCGGATAAGCCTTGCGGACTGCTCATCGTTCGGCCCCTTGATAAAATCGGCGGGGAGCTTGAACGCGGACTCCGGCGGAAACTGGGAAGACCAGTAATCCACATAACTTTTCCCATGAACTCGTTTTTGTTCCTGTACGGCCTGAATGAAATCGGCATATGCATTGGGCTTCGGAAGCTGCGCTTGCTGCCCTTCCGACCCGAGCCCGGCATAAATCTGCCAAAGTTCCCGGACCAACAGCTGATTGGTAATCACATCCGAGATCAGATGATGACCAACCGCCGCAATATCGTACGACGACTCTGAAATCTGAACGACGACAATTCTCCATAAAGGCCACCGGTCAACCTGCAATCCCTTGATCGCTTCGGTCAGAGTTGCTTCGATCGCTTCATTTCTTTGGGCTTCCTCCATGTGAGTGCCATCGTAGAAATCCACATTGCTGTCTAATTCTTCGGACAGGAAACGCTGCTCCCATCCAAAGTCCTTCTGCACCAGAACGCTTCTCAGCACATCATGACGCTGGTTCAGTAAAGCGGCGGCTTTCTTGAACCGCTGCAAATCCAGCGGCCGGTTGTATACAAACCGGGTAAAGCCCGCCCAGCAATACGGGGATTCAAAATAATTCATCAGCCAGCTTTGCGCTGGCGCCAGCGGGAGGGTGCCCTCCTCTTTGGCCTCTATGAGATGAGAATTCTCCAAAGGCTCCGCCGGAGTACCCGGTCCGCCGAATTGGTCGCGCAGCGCTTTGCGGTCCAGCTTGCCGTTCGGATTCTTCGGCAGCCGCGGCAGCCACTCCAAACGATGCGGAATCATGTAGTAGGGGAGCTTCCGGCCAATGAAATCCTTGATTTCTTTTTCCTCGGTCGTCTTGCCGGATAGGCAGGCCAGCAGCGTCTGCTGTCCGGGAACGGGTTCGACTACAATGACGGCTGCCTCGTCGATATTGGCATGCGCATCCAAGACGGCCTCAATCTCGCCCAATTCCACCCGGAAGCCGCGGAGCTTCACCTGATTGTCGATACGGCCATGGTATTCATAGCTGCCGTCCGCCCTTTTTACCGTTAAATCCCCCGTCCGGTAAATGAATTCCCCGGGAATTTCCGGGAACGGATTCGGGTGGAAGGCCGCACGGGTCTTCTCCGGATCATGCAAATATCCTTTTGCCAGCTGAATGCCGCCAATCCACAGCTCGCCCATTTCGCCCTCGGGCACTTCATGCATCTGCTCATCCAGATTTTTAATAAACACACCGTCGATGGGCTTTCCAATAGGAATGCTGTGCTCACCGTTCGCCCCCGGTCTTTCGGAAACGATGTGGTAAGTGACATCAATGGAAGCCTCGGTGGGACCATAGAGATTGGCGAGTCCGGTGGACTTCCCGTACCGGTCCATCCACTTTTGCACAGGAGAGAGCGGAAGACCTTCACCGCTGAAAATGAGCCAGCGCAGCTCAGGAAACGCATATTCCTCATCCTCAAGCGAATTTACAAATTCACCGAATAATGAAGGTACAAAATGCATGACATTGATGCGGGTATCGATCATCCACTTGGCTAAGCTCCATGGATTCTTGACTACCTCCTTCTTTGCAGGACATACGGTCCCGCCATACATTAACGGCCACAACAGCTCCCAGACCGAAATATCGAAGCAGCAGGACGTCTTTTGCGCTACCCGTTCACCGGGCTGGATTCGGAAGGTTTCCTGATGCCATTCCAGCCGGTTCATATAGCCCCGGTGATTCAGCACGACTCCCTTCGGATTTCCGGTTGATCCCGACGTATACAGAACGACCATGACGTCATGCGGGGAGCTGACAACTTCAAGGTCGCGCTCGGAGTAGTTCCTCCACTGCGCCGATTCAGGCTGGACTTGACGTTCATGCTTGCCTGCAGCTTCATCCAGATAAATCAATGTCCGGACAGACGGGCTTTCCTGAGCGATGTGGTCGGCCTGCTCTTTGAGCAGCTGTTCCGTCAACAGGAACTGAAGCTGGGCGTGCCGGGTAATATACTTGATCCGTTCAGGCGGATACACTGGATCAAGAGGAACATAAGCGGCTCCGGCCTTCAGAATTCCTAAAATTCCGACCAGCATTAGATGACCGGGAAGGGTCATAATTCCGACCAGCGACTGCGACTTCACTCCCTGTGAGCGAAGATAGTGGGCCAATCGATTGGATAATTCATCCAGTTCGCGGTAAGTGACGCTTCGTGCACCGTCTAGAACAGCGATCGCATCCGGCGTAAGCTTGGATTGTTCGGAGATTTTCAGATAAGGGACCTCCGCTGCCGCTGATTTGCTATCCGCAGACGAGCCTGTGCTTACGCCTGTCAGTTTGGAAACCATTTCATTCAGCGTCCGGCATTCGAACAAAGCTCCCTTATCGATCTTCCCGAATACGCCGCCCAACCGCGCGATGAGCCGGATACGCTGCAGGGAATCCAGACCGAGTTCGGCTTCCAGATCCCGGGACATGTCTTCGGCCCCAAGCTTCCTTGCGCTGATTTCTTCGGCGATAGCCCGCAGCTTCTCTTCCGTTTCTCCAACTTTGCCAGCAGTATTGACTTTCGGCGCCACAGAGAGAGTCTCGGCGGTCTTCACTTCAAAAGCGGCGAGCCGGTTAATATTTTCGATGAATCTTCCCATATGCTTGTCGATGTAGCCATCGTCAAAAAAGGTGCTGTCATAGTTCGATGTGAGCATCAGTCTGCCTTGAAAGATTTCAACCAAATTGTCTATCGTTCCGGGGTTGGTTCCCGTATAAGCTTCATAATCATAGACTTCGTACTGTCCGTATCTCTTGTCAATGGATGTATTTCCTACGAAGGAGAGGTAAAGGTTTGATTTCAACGTTGAGCGGATCATGGAAGCTGCCGCTTCCGGCATGCTGCCATTGTGCAGGCGGATCGAGTCTTTAGAGAAGTGTGCGGCTCTGGAGGTCTGCGCCCGGTCCATTCCTGAAGATAACTTGCTGTTGATGACTTCTTTGGTTCTGCCGATCAGTGATTCCCAGCCTTCCCCGGCATCGTCGCAAGTAAAGGTGAGGGCCAGATTCTGCGCAAACGCGCCGAGTACGTCCGTTGCATCTTGATTGGGGTACAGCTTGCCGCTTGTCGGCAGATTGAGAATAATTTTATTCTGCTCTTCCCCCTGCTGTTTGATCGTCTTTAAATACGCGCTCACCAGAAGAACAAACAAGGAAGTTCGCCATGCTTTGGTGCGCTGGATGAGGAGAGTCGTTGTCTGCTCATCCAGCCAATATTTCCGGCTATGGATTACAGGCTCTTGCGTGCGTACAGGTGCGGATGCGCCTAAGGATTTATAGGGGTTGAAAAAATAGGTTCCCCTTCCCTGCTGCCGTACGTAGTCGTCCAGGACTTGAGTTTCCTCCGGAGACTCCCACTGATTTAGCTTCATAACGATATCGTTATATTCTTTGGCAAGCAGGGCAGGCCCTAATTGGGCCGTTCTCTTTTGCGATCTCGCGCCATAAATCTCCAGCAATTCCTTCACGATCTGCTGATTGCCCAGACCGTCCGAGATGAGATGGTTGATGTCCAGAATGAGCTCGTATTCATCATCGGCGGTACGTACTACAGAGAAGGTGTGCAGCGGCCACTTTGTAATATCAAATTTACGATTCAGCGCGTCTTCAAATTTTCGGGAGATCACCTGCTGCTGTGCCTGCTGGTCCAGATGCCGGATATCCTCTACGGAAATTTCCGGTGGGACGGCATCCTTGAGCAATTTCAGGCGGTAGCCCTTCAGACTGCTTGCATCCGGATCCATGGCAAACACGCCGCGGAGGATAGGATGGCGGTAAATAAGCTCTCCCCAGGACTCCCTCAGATTCCCCAGATTCAGTTCACCCTTGACCTTTACTCCCGTGCTGATGGAGAGGTTGGCTACGGACAAATAGGTAACCAGAAATAGATACTGGGTATGTAAAATTTCAAGTAATTCCGGATCATTTTCAGAAAATTCCACCAAAACAGGAGCGTCGGCGTTCAGGCTCGGCTGGGGAGCAATGCCGGTATTCTTCCGCCAATCGGCAAACAACTCTACAATATCTTCGACGGTCTGCAGGGTCAGCAGCGAAGCGAAGGAATATTTGCTTGTAAAATCGTCTACCTGGTCCGCAGGAATAAGTCTCATCAAAGCGTTCATGAGCGAAATCATTTTGATCGAATCCAGTCCCAGATCACTTTCCAAGTCCATATCCATTTGAAGATCCTCCGGGTTATGGCCGGTGATTTCAGAGATCAGTTGGCCGATATCCGTTCTCAATTGTTCGCGTGTTTCTACGGCTATGGATGGGGTACTGGCAGTAACTGCGATTTCCGGATAATCCACAACCTGTCTTCGTGCGGCTTCCCACTCCTCAAAAAGCCCCACCAATTCGCGGACAGTGTGCATAACGAGCAATGACCCTACAGGGTGGGCAGCATTAAACTCATCCAGTTCTTCTTCAGGGATGAGTTTCATCATTTCATTCATGAGCGAAATCATCTTAATGGAATCCAGACCCAAATCATCTTCCAGAAACATGTCAAGATCAATGTCTTCAATTCTGTGACCCGTCACACTGGAAACCGTTTGAAAAATCTTTTCTTTTGTACTGCCGCTTTCATCTGTAAGACCAACGTACATTTTGCTCATTAGCTATCCTCCCCAAATCGTGAAATTCGCTTTGACCAACATCAAATAACCCCATACACTATCCATTTTCATGAAGATCAGGATATAGATGAGAACCCTACTAATTTTTATTGATGTCATACTATCTATATACTTTTTATTGGGATTTCGTGTCAATGACTATCTTCCTAATATTTGAATTTTTATAAAATTTAATAGTCAATTAACATAATCATGCACCAAATTTATAGATTGAGTTTAAAAACGGGGGGGATTGAGGCAATACCGGGGGCAAACGATTCGGCCAGCGACCGGAAAAGCCCGAAAAAATGGGAATTGACCTCTAGTTAATTATTATATATATTTGTAATAATATGGAGGATGACACGCTGGGGTACATCTTTGACTCCTTTAATAACAATGTTAGAAGCAGCGAATCTCAATAAGTGGAATATCGATCCACTGCTTGATACTTACATTCCGCATGAATTAGATACTTTTTCTAGTTATGAAGATACCGGAAATCGTGTGTATTATATCAAATTGCTTCACCAGCTATCCATTTACCACATGAATCAGCAGCGGTTTCCCGATGCTATAAATTATATGCTTGATTATCTAACAATAGCAGTTAAAATGAATGTATTCAGGGAAATTATTACAACTATTGCAATGTATGAGACTATACGTGCATTTGCAACTCTGGAACAACAAGGCGTGTATGATAATATTTTAAAAGGAGTGCTTTCCGATGAAAAAAATATTAACAGCAACGTTAATCGTAACATTTCTTAGTATCGTAGTTACTTTTTCCACAACAACTGTATCGGCTGACACCGCCATTGCATTTAATCACGGAGTCAATGGCTAAAAAACATCCTCTACAAAAAAGAACCGTCCGCATCGGTCGAACTGGGTGGTTCTTAGCAAAAAAAAGAAGGCGGGAACGCATCCCGCCTTTCTTGTTACTGAACCGCTTCTTTAATCGGCTCTACTGCCTGGTTAACCAGCGGGTTCCGGCTGATCAGATTGCCCGCCTGATTGCCTACAACCCGGCCCACCCGGTCGCCCAGTACGCCGCCAAGCACCGCCCCAACAACGGTACCCACACCGGGCAGCACCGTACTACCGAGCACCGCTCCATACTCCACTCCGGCCATTACTCCGACCGCTCCGGTCACATTTTCCACCGTGTGCGCCGTATACTCCTTCTTGCCCAGCTGCCCTTGCTGCAAGCTCTTGGTGTCCTGAAGCTGCGACATGCCTCCGGCAAGAAGGCCTGCCCATAGCGATCCGCCTTGGAACATAGGAAAGCCCTCCATTCATCTAAATAACCGCATCTAGCGGTCTCATTAGATTGTGCCCAAAACACTTATTAGTTATCAGCTGGATTCTTGGAAATTGTCTCCTCATTTCGAGTGGTTAGCGACTGAAGCCTGCTTTGCGTCGCGGAACCCGCATCCTTCGCCATCTCGGTTAAATCAAGCACGGTCTCCGTTCCCTTGACCGCCCATCTCCTTACGGTTTTTCGAGCTTCCGGCGATAATGCCAACCATAATGCCGCAGCGCCCAATATTAAACCCACACGTGATTTTATCATGAGAACCCTCCAAAAAAGGATTAACTTATGTTAAGCAAATAAGATTATCCCTCAAAGCACGGAGTTTTATGCGTGAAGCTCCTTTAATTCGGTGCATAACCTAGTTTAAATTGCAAATACTACTTTTTGCGATAAAAATCCCCCTAAAAGGAGCAGTTTCATGTCGATTACCGCTCATAGCAGCAGGGTTATCCGCTTTTTGCCGGGGCGTATTCGCCTGGAATTTGCGGGTCTGCTGCACAGTAAGCCAACAGAACTGGCTTTGCGTCAGGACCTGGCGCTCCTGGCAGGTGTCACTAAAGCCGAAGCATCCGCGATAACCGGCCGAATTCTCGTTGTATATGACGAACGGCAAATTTCCGGACGCCAGCTGCTGCGTCAACTGGAGCTGCTGGAGAGCAAGTATGGTGGCCATGATAAAAAGGAAGCTAACCTCCAATCCTGCCAGGGTGTGCCTGATAATGCAGCTGCCGAGTGTGAGCCATACGCCGAAACAGCCGCCTCTTTGGAAACGCGACGGCTGCCGCAGCAGTCTTCTGTGGATGCGAATTCCTTTCAGAATTCAAAGGCTGTGCCCCAACCGCCAGGAACAAAACTGGCTCCGGTCTATCCGCGATCCGCTTCGCCGCCAGGCATCCCCCTTCCGCTCGCGATAGCGATGGGCGGACTCCTGGCGCTTGGAACCAAGCAGTTGATATTCGGCAAGTCTGCATTGGCCGCCAGTCCGGTTCCCTTCTACATGTCCGGGCTGGTCGCTGCCGTTACCGGGTACCCATATCTGCGGAGGGGCTTTAATCGTCTCGCCAAGCAAGGCAAGCTCAGTCCCGACCTGATTCTCGGCATCGCTTCGTTAGGACTAGCGCTCGTCCGGGAAAATCTCATCGTGCTGGGTGCATCAAGCATTCTTCAGTATGTTAATTGGCGGCGCAGCAGAATCGGGCTGGCCGATACGGATGCCCATCCGCTGTCTCCCGAAATTCAAGCCTACAGCGAGCGTGCCGGACGCTTGGGGTTAGCCGCCGCAGCGGGCACCTGGCTCTTTACCCGCAGTCCTTTGCGGGCCATTGCAGTGCTGCTCGCCGCTAATCCAAGGCCGGCGACGATTCCGGTGAAGACGGCCTGGCAGCAGGCGGAGCTTTACTCCAAAGAAGCTCATTTGGGTCTTCCCCAAGGAGAATCGATTGCGCATTTGGCCCAAACCGGCACGCTGCTGCTGGAAGACACCTCTCTGCTTATGCAGACGAATATTCAGGAGACGGAATGTGTGTCACATGAGGAAGACCCGGATAAGATCATTTGTCTGACAGCAGGGTTGATGAAAAAAACCGCGCATCCATGGAAAGAGGAAGTGCTTGAGAAGGCAAAGCTAACATGCCGTACGATACGCTCGGCTTTTCACGTCGCCGAAGAGGAAGACGGAATTAGCGGCCTGATCAGCAATACGTCTTATGCCATCGGCAATCTTGGCTTTTGCAAGCGGCACGGAGTTGCCTTCGAGCAGTATTATCTGGAGGCTAAACGGATCGAAAACAAAGGCTGCGAGGTGCTGTTCCTGGCAAAGCAAATCGGCGGGAATTGGATAAGCCAAGGACTGATCTATCGCGGTCAGCAGCTTATGCCTGGGCGGAAGACGCTGCTCTCGCGGGCGCGGCAGCAGGGCATTCAGACCGCCGTACTGGAGGATAGCTCCGGCATTGGCCGGGATGCCCTAGACCAACTCGGCGTGCAAACGGATTGGCTGGACACTCCGATCAGTGAGGCGGTGGAGCGCATCGCCAAGCTTCATGAACAAGGAGCCCGCGTGCTCCTTGTGAGCGAGTCTTCCGGCGAGTACAGCCGTTATTTAATGGAAGCAGGCGTCCCCGGCGTCGCGTTCGATCAGCTTGAGCGGGTACTAGACGCCAAACAATCCGCTCACAAGCTGGAGAATACGATAAATGAGCACTTCCAAATTACGAAGAAATGGAATATATTCGGAGCTCTGCTGGCCGCCTTTGGCGTACTGAGCGCCCCAATTGCAAATCTGGCTAACGACGCCCTGTCGCTGATTTTTGTTTCCCGTACGCAAAAGCTGGCTCAGCAAGCATTTCCCGCTAACGCAGGCAGTGCCGCCCATGCCCATAACGAGGTGGCAGCGACAGCAGAAGCCGCCATATGGCATGGTATGCCTTGGGAGTCTGTCACGCAGCAGCTTCAGGTTAACGCGCAGCGCGGCTTGACGGCGGCTCAAGTGAACGAATCGCGCGGCCGGCATGGAATGAATCGGCTGGCCGAAAAGGAGCATACCCCCTGGATTGTCTCGTATGCTAGCCAGTTCAAAGAGTTTACGACGCTGATTTTGCTGGGCACTTCAGTGCTCGCCTTGTTTACGGGCGGTCTATTCGACGGCCTCGCTATGGGCGCCGTGCTGCTCGCCAATGCGGCGATCGGCACGTTTCAGGAGCGAAAAGCCGAGCGGATCGTGGAAAGCTTGAATCAGTTTCAGCCTCCGGCCAGCAAGGTCATCCGTGATGGTGCGGAACAAAACATAAGCGCCATCGACCTGGTACCGGGCGACATCGTCTGCCTCGAGCCGGGGGACCGGGTGCCTGCCGATATTCGCCTGATTCGCGCATGGAACCTCGAAGTGAACGAATCGGCGTTAACCGGCGAATCGGTCCCTGTCGTGAAGCGGGAGACCGAGGCCGAAGGAGACTGCCCGCTGTCCGAGCGCAGCTGTATGCTGTATATGGGGACGGATATCTCCCGGGGCAAAGCCTTGGGTGTCGTCGTCCAAACCGGCATGAACACGGAATTCGGCCACCTGATGTCGCTGCTTAAAACCAATGAGAAAACAACAACGCCGCTTCAGGAAAAGGTTACGTCCATTAGTAAAAAATTTATCAAATGGGCGTTTATCGCCGGAAGTATCGTATTTGTATCCGGGCTTCTGCGCGGCGTTCCGCTTCCTCAGTTGGTGAGCACCTCGATCACGCTCGTTGCCTCTGCCATTCCCGAGGGGCTTCCGGTTACCATCACGATCGCGCTGAGTGCGGGCATTTTCCGTATGGCCAAGAAAAATGCGCTCGTCCGCAAGCTGTCGGCACTTGAGACACTGGGCCATGCGACGATCATCTGTACGGACAAAACCGGCACACTGACGAAAAATGAAATGACAGTCAAGCAAGTCTCCGCCATCGGCCATACCTGGGAGGTATCCGGGAGCGGATATGACCCGGCGGGCGGTTTCCTAGAAAAGAGCCGGGCTGACAATGGCTCCGGCCTGCCCGATTCCACGGCGAATGAAAGCTCCGCCGCGCAGCCGGAACTGCAGCGAATCCTGCAGATCGCTTGCTTGTGCAATAACAGCAAATTGTTCAAGCAAGGAGACGCCTGGTCGATGCAAGGAGATCCGACCGAGGGCGCGCTGCTGGCAATGGCCTATAAAGGCGGGGTCAAGCCGGAGCAGCTGACCCACTGGCATCGCGGCGGGGAGGTTCCTTTTGACTCCGGCACGGGAAAAATGAGCGTGGTATGCAAGGACACTACGTCCGGGCAGACCTGTTATATTTTCTCCAAGGGCTCCGTAGAATCGATTCTCCGCCACTGCAGCAAGTACCAGCAGAACGGCGAAGTCTATCCGATCACGGAGCAGCTTCGAGCGGATATCCTGAAGGAAAGCGAACGGCTCGCTTCCAGCGCTCTGCGTGTGCTCGGCTTCGCCTACCGTACGCTGGAAGCCGATGAGCATGACCAGCAGGCAGACCTCGACGAGCGGGATATGATCTACGTCGGCATGGCCGGCATGATCGACCCGCCGAAGGATGATGTGCAAAAAAGCATCGAAGAAGCGCTCTCCCTCGGCGTGAAGCCTATCATGATTACCGGGGATCATCCGATCACGGCAATCGCTATCGCCGAGCAAATCGGCATTATAGGCGGCAGCCAGCCGGGTCAAGTCCTCACCGGTCACGAACTTGACCGTATGAGCGACGAGGAGCTTGAGCAGTCTGTCGACCGGGTGTCCATCTTTGCCCGTATGACGCCGGAGCATAAGCTGCGCATCGTCAGCATGCTCCGCAAAAAAGGGCATATCGTCGCCATGACCGGGGATGGCGTGAATGACAGTCCGGCGATCAAGCGGGCTGACGTCGGGATTGCGATGGGCCAGGCAGGCACAGAGGTCAGCAAAGCGACCGCCGATATCGTATTGAAAGAAGACCACTTCGGCTCCATCGTAGAGGGGGTCAAGGAAGGCCGTACAATTATCGGCAATATCCGTAAGGCGCTTGGGTGTCTGCTCACCGGCAATCTCGCGGAAATTCTCGTAACTAGCGTTGCAGTTATCGCAGGTATGCCGATTCCGCTCGTTCCCATTCAAATACTGCTAATGAACATGCTGACGGACGCGCTGCCGGCCATGGTTCTGGCTGTCAACCCAGGCAGTAAAGCGAAGCGGACGAAACGGGCGAACATTGTGGACAAACCGCTGTACCGCAAGGTCATTACGCGCGGAGTACTGCTTGGCGCGGGATCGCTCGGCCTGTTTGGTCTGGCTCTGGCCGCCGGGCAGCCCGTGGCTGTGGCGCAAAGCGTCGCTTTCGCGACGCTGGTGGCAGGCCAACTGATCCAAACGTTCTCTTGGCGCCAGGAAGACAGCGAGCAAACGGTGGGCGATTGGAGTAAAGACCGCTTCCTGGTCGGCGCATTGAGCATCTCTTGGCTCGCCCTGCTGGGCGCGCTGTATGTGCCTCCGCTCAACCAGTTTTTCCATACCGCGCCAATTCCCCTGCATCTCTGGGGGCCTATTCTGCTCGTCGCAGGTTCGATTTCCTGGATCTCGAAGCCGATCCTGTCCTTGCTCGAAAGTAAGGATCAGACGACGGGCACGGCGGCCCCCTCCTATTCCGCAGCCTAGCTGCGGGATAGGCTTTTTCTATCAACTTAAGGAGGTTACCTGAACATGCTGGAAAAAAACACAGACCGATTTATCGTGGGCACCGCGCTCGCCTTTGCAGCCTCCACCCTTTGGCCGATTGTGAAAAATACCTTGAAGCCGCTCGCAGAAACTGGGACGCAGGGTGCCGCAGGTTTGACGGGCCGTATTCAATACGCCCTGCAGATCGCCCGTGACGAAATGGAAGACATTGTCGCCGAAGCGCAATTTGAACGGATGAGAAAGCGGCTGGATCAGGAGATTTCCGAGGAATCCTCTTCTGCCGAAGAGACGGGAGGCACACTGCATGCAGAATGAAGTCATTGATCAGCATCTTCAGGAGGCGCTGACACATTTGGAGGAAGCCATCAATCAAAGCATACATAGCGTGATGGATAATCAAGCCTCCAGTAAGGAGATCGGCGGCAAGTGGGAGCAATTTTTAGGGCAGTTCTACGGTATGGTTAAGGATAAGGGGAAAAAATCACGGATCAACCTGCTCAGCTGGATCTCATTTGCCAAAATCCGCTGACATGCTGACGTGTGGCTGAATCAGGACAACAGTACACCTAAGAATTCCCCGGCAGCAGGCCCATCGGCCTGCTGCTTCAATTTTCATTACTCCCACGAAAGAGAGACCCCTTTTTAACGGCAGTTTTTCTTACAATCCAAAGAGCCGTTCACCCTTCGTTGAAATTCATCATTCCCCTCAATCTTCAAAAAAAATACTAATCACCCTGATTTTTTTAGTTAAAGTGAACAATCCCTCGATTTATATTTGTTAAATATTAATAATGAATAATTATTTTTTTTACCTTATACTAATGCCATTAAGAAAGTTTTCTTGCCATAACATGTTAACATAATTAACATTTAAAGAAAGGTTGGTTGGAATGGAAACCAATAAATTGTCTCCGTCCCTCAGCAATACCGATTTATTACCGGTTAAACCGGAAGAACGAACTTGGAAGGCATTTAACTTTGCTTCCATCTGGATGGGTTGTATTCATAACATACCGACTTATGCGACGGTTGGCGGACTCATTGCCATCGGCATGTCTCCTTGGCAGGTTTTGGCGGTAATCCTGGTCGCTTCGCTGATTTTGTACGCAGCGCTTTCGTTAAATGGGCATGCGGGCGCAAAATACGCCATTCCGTTTCCGGTATTTATTCGTTCGTCATACGGTGTTCTCGGAGCCAATGTTCCTGCGCTCCTTCGCGGTTTTGTTGCCATTATGTGGTTTGGCATTCAAGCATTTGCCGGAAGCACCGCGCTCAACATCCTATTGTTAAACGTCTGGGATGGTTGGGGCACACTCGGAGGAGACTGGAACCTGCTTGGTCTTCACCTGCCCGGACTGCTGTCTTTCCTTCTGTTCTGGGGTTTGAATGTTCTTGTCCTCCATCATGGAATGGAGTCGATCAAAAAGTTTGAGGTGTGGGCAGGACCTTTAGTGTATGTTGTCTTTGGCGGCATGGTTTGGTGGGCGATTGACATCGCTGGCGGATTGGGCCCGATCTATGCTCAGGCGAGTAAGTTTCAATCATTCGGCGACCTTTTTTGGGTGTTTGTCGCATCTGTTACCGGGATCATCGGCATTTGGGCGACCCTGATTTTAAATATTCCTGATTTTACCCGTTTTGCGAAATCCCAAAAGGAACAAATCAAGGGGCAATTCTGGGGCTTGCCTGGGACCTTCATTCTATTCGCTTTTGCGAGCATTACCGTTACCTCTGGTTCTCAGGTTGCTTTTGGCACACCAATTTGGGATGTTGTGGAGATTCTCAAATATTTCAACCATCCGTTTATTATTGCCGTTTCCGTAATTACGCTGTGTATGGCGTCGGTTTCCGTTAATGTGGCTGCCAATATTGTCTCGCCCGCATACGATTTGGCCAACCTTTTCCCAAAATGGATCACATTTAAGCGCGGAGGATATATAGCGGCTATCCTGTCTTTGTTGACTGTGCCATGGAAAATGATGGAGCAATCTACCAGTATCTTTGCCTTCTTGGGCACAATTGGCGGAGCGCTCGGTCCAGTGGCCGGGGTCATGTTCGCCGATTACTTCATCATCCGGAAGCGAACATTGGAGGTAGATGAGCTTTACAAGTTAAATGGGAAATATACGTATTATAAAGGATATAATTACCGCGCATTTGTGGCAACCGCCATTGGAGCCTTCGTATCCCTGATTGGGCAATTTGTTCCTTCGTTAAAATACTTATATGACATTTCCTGGTTCGTAGGGGTATTGTTTGCTTTCGTCACGTACATTGCACTGATGAGATTGCACCCGCCGGCTGCGATAGCGATAAATGAAAGCAAAGAGTCCCTCATTGAAAAAACAGTTTGAGGTGATCACAATTGAAGGCTTATGATTTGGTCGTTAAAGGAGGGCACGTCGTCTTGGAAGACGGCGTGCATCTTCTTGATATCGGTATTCAAGATGGGATTATTGTTGAATTAAGCGAAAATATCGACGCGGGCGGGAACGTGATCGACGCTTCCGGCCTGACGGTCATGCCGGGTATGATCGATATTCATGTGCATTTTGATGAGCCGAACCGTGCGGATTGGGAAGGGTTTCAAAATGGGTCCCGGCTGATGGCGGCAGGGGGAATTACCACCTATTTTGATATGCCGCTCAATGGCAATCCCCCCACAACGACCGCAGCCACGCTTATTGAAAAAAAAGCATTAGCTAACGGAAATTCTTACGTGGATTATGCGCTGTGGGGCGGTTTAGTCCCGGGGAGCCTGAATGAACTGGAAGGAATGGCGGAACAGGGGGCCATTGGCTTTAAGGCGTTCATGTCCTCCGCAGGCTCCGAGTTTGGGCGAGTGGACGAAATGACCCTTTACCGGGGAATGGAAATAATAGCTAGGCTTAATAAAGTTCTGGCGCTTCATGCGGAAAGTGAGGCAATTACCCAAGAATTGACCCGGGAAAAATGTTCAAACGGGCAAGTAACGATCCGCGATTATGTGGAGTCTCGCCCTCCGCTTGCCGAGATGGAAGCGGTCAGCCGCGCATTGCTGTATGCTGAAGAGACGGGTTGTCCGCTGCATTTTGTCCATATCAGCCATCCGAAGACCGTGGAATTGATCGAACATGCGAAGCAAAGAGGATTGAACGTGACGCTCGAAACCTGTCCCCATTACCTGTTGTTCACAGACGATGATTTTGAACGGATCGGCCCTTCCGCCAAATGCGCCCCGCCGCTGCGGGACGATCAAGCCAAGGAACAATTATGGGAGAAGCTCGGGAGTGGAAAAATCGATATGATTACCTCGGATCACTCTCCTTGTCTATCCTTTATGAAATTTGATCATCCGGATAATATGTTTGAAGTTTGGGGCGGGATTTCAGGAGGCCAGTTCTCCTTGGAGGCCATGGTGACCGAAGCTCATCTGAACAGGAACATGCCGCTGCCGCAAATCGCCAAATATCTATCCACGAATCCGGCGATGCGGTTTGGGTTATATCCTCATAAGGGGGCCATTTCTGTCGGTTTTGACTCCGATTTGGTCCTGTTGGATATGAATCTGGAACGAACAGTTGAACAGGAAGATTTGCTGTCCAAACATCCGCACAGCCTTTATATTGGGCATACACTGAAGTGCGCCGTGCAAATGACCCTAAGCCGGGGAAAAGTGGTTTACGACCGTAAGCATGGCATTCAAGGCGAATGCTCCGGTCAATGGATTCGGTAGCGATTTGTGTGAAGTAAGATCGGGACATCCGAACAGTATATAATCCACACCTTAAGCTGGCAAATCACTTTGCCGGCTTTTGTTTTTTTTGCGATATCTTGACCGAACCCAACTCTGCTCCATAGAGAGATAAATCCATATAGTCAGTAACTTTTTTCACTTACTAATAACCATCTTCGTTATAAGCTGTAAGTAAATTAAAATATAATGTAAATTATGGGTTTATTTGATATTTACACATACCTGAAGTAGTCAGCCTAATTTTTGTAAGGAGGCATCCAAAATCGTGTTTCATAGCTGTAGGGGCTGCTTGACAGGACGTTTGTAAATATAATACTTAAGAAAAGGAAGATGACAATTGAAAATCTATTGTAGATGTTCCTTGATCTTAGTTTTGCTTCTACTCTTTACATTTGGCGCTTTTAACGTTTCGGCATCCGCAGAGCCTGCTTCACAAGACTCCTCAACGATTAATCCCGGCCTGGAGCTTAATATTAACGGAGCTGGACTTACAGCTGATCCAATTAAAATTGACAAAGCGGATGCTATTAAGGTAAGCCGTCCTAAACAACCTGAATTCTCCACTATGTCGAATTATAATGTAACTGGCGATTTGATGAATTTTAATGATTCTCTTACGGCTGCTGATCCGACCGATTTCTGGTTTTTTAATGTTCCGACCGATAGAAGTATTCTCTTTGAGATCAAATCCAGCAATCCGGATTATAGAGTTGAGCTTTATTCGATCGATTGGAGCACTGGCACGGCTACTTCTACGAATTTCTGGGGCTCCCCGGGTTCGATAAAGTTCGCTACGGATTTAAGTGCCGGTGACTGGGGACTGCGGGTCACTTCCACCGGAACGGTGGAAACGGATTACAGTATCCATATGAACGCCGCCAACCCTTCGGACCCAACTTATGCAGCAAGTGTAATGTCCTACTCAACCTCCCTTTTATATGTAGTCATGGAATATCCCAATAACGATGTGTTACTGAACGGCAATTATATTGCCAACACGACGCCCGCCGCGAATACCAATCCTCAATTAAATTGGGAACGGAATTATACTTTTTCTTGGGACGGTAATTATTCGACACGAAATCATAGGATTTCCGATGCGCGGGTTGCGTCGGTTACCACTCCGGTCAATTATTCGTCCCATTATGCCAGCTCCAATAATGCAGTTCTCATCGTATTGAAAGAAGATACGCTGTTTACGTATTTTGAATCCGAGTTCCGGTCAGGCCCGCCTACTTATCATTACATGTCTTTCGTTGACAGCACAGGAAGAACAACTCCCCGGCGTCTTGATTTCATAGATGCGGCTGGAGATCCCGACATTCTCGTCTATGACTTGAATACCAACAAAGTCATCGACTTTGCCAGCAACTTAAATGTTTGGTACTCAAGTGGTTCGGAACCGGCTCCTACTGTTACTTATTATAATTAAGGATTCTTCCGGAGGGGTTAAAGGCACTTCGTACTCATGGGCGGAGTGCCTTTAATGATTTAGATGGATGTTTCGGATAAAATACAGATTAATGCTCGTCCCCGCAAGTCACCTTCTCAAAAGCCTGCTTAATATCCTCGATCAGCAGCTCCAGATCTTCCAGGCCGACATATAACCGGACAACCGGTCCGGATACCGATTCATAGCCTTCCGGCAGAGCTGGAACGGTCACCAGACTTTCGTACCCGCCCCAGCTTACGCCGATCCGGAAATATTCCAGGTGATCCGCCCATTTTTTGATCACATCGACCGGCAGGTCCGTCTCAAATGCGAACAAGCTGCTGTACCCGGACATCTGCTCCTTGCCCAGCTCATATTGCGGATGCGAAGGCAGGCCCGGATGATGGACTTTGAGGACATGCGGGAGCTGTTCCATTGCTTCAGCCACTTGCAGTCCGTTCTTCTCGAACCGCTCCATGCGAAGCGGCAGCGTGCGCAGTCCGCGCATGGTCAGCGAAGCGGTGTGGGGAGTCATGACTCCGCCAAGCAGCAAATACTCGCTCTCATTGATCCGCCCGATCAGTTCCTTCGAGCCGATGGCGACTCTCGCCGATTGCATCGCTGTGCCCGCCGATAAATTTACTTATGGAATGCAGGACAAGATCGATGCCCAGCGAGAACGGATTCCAAATACTTTGCGGGGACCCCGAAACTTATAAATTCTTTACAGAGCTCTCCCACATCAAAGCTCGGCTCTCTTTCGGCCAGCTCTCGTCTTACCTAAGAAGCTTCACCCATTCCCCTTGGGCATCCGCCGATTTGATCTCCGCTTCCACGACTTCCAGCGATTCCGCCGCGCTTTCGGGCGTGCAGACGTCAACGGGCTTGTCATGGATGACCGCATTCAGGAAATAATTGGACGTTTTCGGCTCAGGAGGGCATTTCCCCCCGCTCGTATCCGATTGCACAATATACCGATTCAACTGATTGGAAGGATATTACCCCGCTTGCCATGGACCGGTATCTTTGGCTTGACAACGGCTACACTCCCAAGGTCGAGGTCCGGCTGTACTACACATCCAGTTCAAGGTATATGAAAAAGATCCGCTCTTTCGGTATAAGAAGCAAAATGACCCGGTCTACACGGACAGCTGTGCCGAATTTTTCATGCAGCCGCTTCCCGGCTCCGACTCGCGTTATCTTAACTTCGAGTTTAACGCGGCCGGCGTGCTCCTGCTGCAAATGGGTGAAACAAGAGAAAACCGGACAACCCTTGCGGATTCTCCGGCGATCTTTCAAATCGAAACAGCGCTTAACCGGATTGATGAACATAGCGGGGATACGTACTGGGAGCTGGCATTTGCTATTCCTTTCAAGTGGATGCAGAGCCGGTTTCCCGGCTTCGGGACCGAATCCGGCCGAGTCTTTCGAGGCAATTTCTATAAATGCGGAGACGAAACGCCGCTCCCCCATTACGGTTGCTGGAACCGGGTCGATTCCGCCTCGCCTGATTATCATCTGAGCCGGTTTTTTTGGGGAGTTGGTGTTTGGGTAATAGAGCAGAAGCGGATGCCTGAATAGGGAGTCCAGGTTTTAGGGACCAGAGAGAAAAGCCAAGCCCAGAATGTGGGTCAACGCGGCAATAAAAGAGACGCTTCCCATAGATTCATGGAAAGACGTCTCTTAGCCTGCGGTACGAGGAGTTCATATTAGTACAGCATTTTTCAATCCATGAAACTTATGAGCAGCGTCTGGGCAGCTTGTTTATTGTCACTTGGGAGCCAGACTCTAACTGTAGGAACGATATCTGTTGAATCCAGAATAGAAGCCAAGCCAGAGGCTGTTCCCTCATCATATCTACTTATGAGCTGATCTTTAACGGAACTAATATGCCTGATGATAATTTTAGTTGAGGCATCGTAGGGTATACTGCTATATTCATCTCTGGTTTCCGATGTTTGAGGTGTTTCCAGTGTAACATTATATTTGGGATTCCTATATACAGTGATCGCACCCGCCTTAACGGATACCAAATCGCCAAATAGATCGGCTGTTCTCTCGTCCAGCCCAGCAATCAGTTGCTTATTTTTATCTACGTATACCATCTCAGTAGCTGCAAAAGGTAGTAAACTGCGGTCAGCCACCCAGATTACCATTATCCCGCTGATTCCCGCTAAGAGAAAAAAGCCAACTATGGCCATCAGGAGGTGTTTTGGGGAGTGAATGATCTTACTCAATACAACATATACTGCTATGCCAATTAACCCTCCCGTGAAGTTCAAAAGAATATCGTCCACATCGCTGCTGCCCAAAGCAAAAACATACTGAAGAATTTCAAATGACAGAGTGGTCATCAAAAGAATGCAAGCCTTAAAACCTAACGACCGTTTCATGCCTATGTATGATACAAAAATTCCCAAAGGAACAAAAATAACAATATTGCCAAATATATTTGTGAGTGCTCTCTCAATGTCCATGGATTCGGTGAAATAAACACCAATCGTGTGAAAAGGTATGATATTTATACTTCTTAATGATACTGGTTGGGCAGCAAATATAGCCCTTAAAGGAATGGTCTTGAACAGTATAATATTTATGGCGAATAATGCGTACGCAGCAAACAACAAATAAAATATAATATGTAACATTCGGCTTCTGTCCAGTTTAAATCCCATGATACCTAGCCTCACTTTACATTTTTTTATAGTTATTAGAAATCATGAATACCATACATTCGTCTAATAAATATGCAATATCTATATAATAAAAATACAATTATCATCATATGTGTAATTCTAATTACATTTAGTGGTAATTTCCAGAAAATACTGCTCTTTGGAAGGTCTATCCGTAGAGTCTTTAAAGTGATCGGGTGGTAAGGTGCGGCTTAAAATAATATTTTAGTCGGGAGCAAGTGGTCGCCGGTTCAAAACCTGTCACCATCTTAAGTGGTACAGGAATTGATGCCTGTTTAGAATCGGGCAGCCGTACTGAGGAGCTCATGGTATATAAAAAGATACTATACAACATTAATGTGCGTACTATGATTGTTTATACTTATGTATTACAATTTGTATGTAAGTTACGAATAAATACATGAAAAGGCAGGTACTTCCCTATGCAAAATGTAAAAGATCAAATTATTGAAGCCTATCAATTTCGGCATGCTTGTAAGGTGTTCGACGAAACAAAAAAAATAAGCGATGCCGACTTTGACTTTATTCTGGAAACCGGGCGTCTATCCCCAAGCTCGTTCGGGTTTGAGCCTTGGAAATTTGTCGTCCTCCAAAACCCGGCTATCCGTGAGAAGCTGCTTCCGGTAACATGGGGAGCCCAAAAGCAATTGCCGACATCGAGCCATTTCGTGATCGCTCTCTCCCGCACCAAAGCCGACATGGTTGCAGATTCCGCACATATCCAACGGATGATGAAAGAAGTTCAACTGCTTCCAGTGGAAGTTCAGGAGGGTAAAGGGAAAGCCTATCATAACTTCCAAGAAAATGATTTCAAGCTGCTGGATAACGAAAGAGTTACTTTTGAATGGGGCGCCCGACAAACATATATCGCTTTGGGCAATATGATGACTGCCGCCGCACAAATCGGAATCGACTCCTGCCCGATCGAAGGGTTCGACAAAGAAAAAGCAGAGCAAATTCTGAAAGAAGAAGGAATCCTGAAGGGGAATTTCGGGATCGCCTGCATGGTTGCATTCGGCTACCGTCTTCAAGATCCTCGTCCAAAAACAAGACAATCGATCGAGCAAATCGTGGAGTGGGTTTAGGTAATAACATTTACGAAAGCGGCTGTCCCATTGTAGAATTATCTACGAGTGGGATGGCTTTTTTTTGCAAAGGGTATGTATTCATTATTGTCCTGCAATATACTTAACGGCCTCTGCATATCTTACAACTTTTTTCACCGTAAAATATTTCATAAATTCTTTGGTCCACATGTCCATCTCTTCTTCAATTTCATTTATTTCTTCCATAATAAACACAACGATCTTACAATCTGTTCTTGACATGGCTGGTAACAATACTGAAAAACCCCAGTGAACATCGTCCTTTTCATCCTCAAATCCATTTCTTGCATCTACAACAAAATTACTGTTAGAATGCTTCTTCAATAGGTCTAATGCAAATGTTGTTGGATTTCTATAGTCATCATAGCAGCAAAGTTTTTTCCATGTGAGAAGAACTATATTATCCTCAGTTATATATTTTACATTACAAAACTGCGAATCAAATTCATCTTTTTCAATCATGTTACTCATGAATTTCGTCCTTTCAAATCATCATATTATATAGTTCAATAGATAATAGCTTCATATAACAATTATTATAATATAATTTTCAAAAGGTGAAAGAGGTACTCATGACAAATTCAAGTTCGGTTCCATCGCCACAGCCCAATCCGGATGAACAGACAGTTTCCGCTCCCGCACTGTTTCAGCTGCCTCTCCCCTATATCCGTTTTTTAATAGGAATGTTCATATCTAGATTGGGAGATTCTTTATTTACTTTCGCTATTCCGTGGATCTCCTACAAATTAACTCAATCCAGTATTGTCATGGGTTCCATGTATGCGGTAAGCGTACTGCCGATTGTCCTGTTTGGTCCGATAGCAGGAAGTCTGGTTGACCGCTGGGAGCGTAAAAAGCTTATGATCTTTACCGATATTTCGAGAGCACTGCTCGTCGCCTTGATTCCTCTCCTTCACTTCGCAGGCCTGCTGCAGCTTTGGGAGCTTTATGCAATCTCATTCGTACTGACTATACTTTCTCTCATGTTTGATGTATCCACTGTAGCCATCATTCCCGCATTGGCACCCAAGCAGCTAACCCGCGCCAATGCTTCCTACCAGTTGACCAATCAAATTGCGGAGCTGGCGGGACCGCTGCTTGCAGGTGCATTGATTATTTCCATCGGCGGGTTCCATTCGCTTTGGTTAGATGCCGTTTCATTCGCAGGAACTCTTATTGTCTTAATGGTCATGCCCAGTTTCAATAAATCCAAGTCACGGACAAGCCTTTCGCAGATTTTCAAAGACATTGGTGAAGGATTCCGCTGGCTGATTCATTCCAAAATCAATCTATCCTTCTCTTTTCAAGCGATGATCGGAAACTTCGGGTACAGTGCAGCCTTCGGCGTGCTGATGTTCTATCTGTTGAACACACTTCATCTTAACGCGCAGCAGAGCAGTCTAAACTACACCCTGCTGGGGTTTGGGGGCATTGTCGGCAGTATTATTGCAGTTCCGCTGGAAAATCATTTCCCCCGGGGAAAGCTGATTCCGGTACTCTTGGGAATTGGAACTGCCGGGTTCGTTTTTGCTTCGGTCAGTCAATTCTGGCTGGCTCCTGGCATTGCTTTTTTTGCCGTAACGGTCTGCAACACAGCCTGGAATACGATCGTCACTTCCGTTCGCCAAGAGACTATTCCCTCGGATATGATCGGGCGGGTTCTTGGTTTTTCACGAGTATTGACTCGCCTTGCTATGCCTTTAGGAGCAATGACAGGCGCTGCGCTTTCCGAATGGACCGATCCCCGGGCAGTATTTGCCGTTGCGGCAGCAGCCAAGATCTTGGAAGTAACGATCGCTTTGATCACACCGATTCGGAAGCTTTAATATTGCAACATCATATCCATTAACTTACGGCAAAGCCAGCTTTCCCAGCACCGTTGAACGGCCCGCGCCTGTGGCGGAAGGGAGATGGTTGCTGATACCGTGCATGAAATCATTGCCCAGCATGGTGAAAATGACCGCTTCCTTCACATCATTGCTAAATGGAGGTTCTTTGCCATGAAATGCTCTAAGCGCTTAGCTTATAAATTCCCATATTATGAAAAAAAGTGTCCCGCAGCCATCCGGAGATGACGGGCGGAACACCTTTTGATGATACTAGAATATTAAGATACCTTCTTCTCCAGCATACGGAAGATAATAACCGCCGCCTGAGCACGGTTGGCGATGCCCTTCGGTGCGAATTTTCCTGCATCTACACCGTTCACAATTCCAAGCTCAGTCAATTGCGCGACTGCTTCCTGCGCGTAAGGCGCAATTTTGGACTTGTCGGTGAACTTCTGCAGCACCGAGTTCTTATCTACCGGCTGCAGTTGTCCTTTAAGGGCGTTTACGATCATAATCGCCATTTCTTCGCGGGTAATTTCACGTCCCGGCTCGAACTTGCCGCTACCGGAACCTTTTACAATACCAGCTTTAACCGCTGCGGCAATAGAATCCGAGTACCAAACACCCTGCTTAACATCTTTGAATGCATTGCTTGCCCCGGTATTCGTCAGGTTCAGCGAACGAACCAGCATCGCAACGAATTCCGCGCGGGTAACATGTTTGGCCGGTGCAAAATTACTGCCGTCCACGCCTTTGATGATGCCTTTGGCCGCCAAGGAATTGATCGCTTCCTGCGCCCACGCAACTTTGCCCAGATCCTTGAAGACCGGTGCCGAAGATGCGACAGGAGCCGGTGTCGCGCTTGGAGCCGGGGTAGCCGAAGGCGCCGGGCTTGGCGATGCGGACGGGCTTGGCGTCGGTGTAGATCCAGAATTAGAAGACTCCGACGGTTTCAGATTGTTGGTGATTCGTCCTTCAATTTTGGATGTGATCAGCCCGCCTTTGAACGTCTTCACGATGTAATCATAGAACACGTCGAGGTCGATTGGACCAGGAACGGAAGCGCTGGCTTCGGTCAGAACTTTATAGTTGTCTCCGCCTGCCGCCATGAAGTTGTTGACGACTGCCGTATACGTTTGATTCGGGTCAATCGGTGTTCCGTCCGTCTTGGTGAGACTGGCAATGCGGTTTGCTACTGGCAGATACATGTTAGCCGTGTATTTCAGACCGGAAATTTGCAGCGTTTTGGTGTCTGGCGATCCGTCAGCCTTCACACCCCATTGCTGCTGCAGCAGCGTCTTGATTTGTGCTCCGGTGAGCGTCAGCTTCACCAGCGTGTTACCGAACGGCTGGATTTTGGCCAGATCGCCGAAGGAGACATTCCCGTTCGGAAGGTCTGCGCGAATGCCGCCTGGATTCATGAAAGCAAAGTCCGCTTTTTTGCCATCGCCGAAATCCGCATTGATCATAGCGTCAGCAATCAAGTTGCCAAGGGCCGTTTCATTATTGTAGGCGTCAGTGCGGGTAATCGTGCCGTCCGTCGTACCTACCGGCTTGGTCAGCTCCGGATGCAGATTCAGGTACTTGTTAACAAGACTAACCGTTGCCGCATCTGGTGTCACACCATCTTGGAAGGTGGTGGTTACGACAGCGGACTTCGTCTTGACATCGCCTGTAGTGGGATCAATAACCAGCTTGATGTCCTCAAATGCCGTACCATAAGAATAAGCCTGGATAATCAGCTTGCCGTTGACGACGCCGTTTGCAAACGCGTGATTGTCGCCTGCAACAATAACGTCAACCGGCGAGTTAGCCGGAAGCGCACTTGCCAGATCGGCGGCTTCGCCCGTTGTGGCCTCGCCTTTGGTAGACGCCGGATCATGCGCCAGCACAACGATGGTTTGCACACCTTTGCCTTGAAGCTCGGCGGCGTACTTCTCGATGGCCTGTACTTCTTCTTCCGGAGACAGGAAGCGGACGCCCGCTGTGCCTGCAGGAGAAACCTTGCTTGGCGTTGCTTTGGTCACAACACCGATAAAGCCGATCTTCACGCCGCCGATTTCCTTGATGACGTAAGGATTGATAATCGGTGTGCCGGTCTTGCTGTCTACCGCATTGGCATTGACATAATCAAAATCCGTGCCGCCGTGAACAACTTTGTTGTTCTTAGGGTCTGCTCCGCCGTAGAGCTGCGTCTTCAGCGCTTCAACGCCTTGGTCAAACTCATGGTTGCCCAAGGAACCGACATCGAATCCCATCAGGTTCATCCATTCAATCGTCGGCTCGTCACGCTCAAGCGAGGATACCGGAGCCGATGCGCCAACGGAGTCTCCATTATGGAACAGCAGGGAGTTCGTATATTTCGCGCGAGCTTGCTTCAAGTAAGTCGAGAGAACCGCAGCCGTTCCTACATTCTTGCCGCTGACAACGGAAGTCGTGTCAAGTTGGCCGTGGAAGTCGTTGATGCCGATCAAATGAACTTCAACGTCCTCGGTAGGAGCGGGAACCGTTTCTTTCAGGTTCAGGTTGTAGATGCCGAAACCTTTAGAATCCTGCGCACCGCCATACGTAATGTTGCCAGGAAGAACATTTTTGGCGTCAGGCGACGATGTAAAGGTAACATTGACATTGCCCTTGATCGGAGCCAGGGACCAGTTGTTGTCGGCGGTCGGGTCAATCGCTCCGGCCTCTTTGATATAATCCATCAGAACCTGACGGTTCTCGGTTTGGGTGTCCATGATCATCGTGGAGCCTTTGACGCCAGGGAAGTTACCCCCGCCGCTCGCGCGGTAGTTGTTCGTAACGACGATGAAATCCTGATTCAGATCTAGCGGCTGATCGTTATAGGTCACTTCGACCACCCGGCTGGATGTCGGGTCATTGATCGTGCCGTCCGTATTGTATTTAGCGTTCTTGGTTACGTCGATTTTGTATTTGATGCCGTCAATTACGTCGAAGTTAAATACGGCAAATTTCGGATTCAGCAGGGGTTGAGGCGTGGAAATCGCCGGTTTGATGCGGTTAAACGCGCCTGCGCTCAT
Organism: Paenibacillus durus ATCC 35681; assembly: GCF_000993825.1. NCBI lineage: Bacteria > Bacillati > Bacillota > Bacilli > Caryophanales > Paenibacillaceae > Paenibacillus > Paenibacillus durus. Next base: position 999,511 of record NZ_CP011114.1, on the reverse strand, counting down.
TTCCAGCCATTCCTTGACGACCGAGCCTTTGACCTTGATTACTTTCAGCGTGTTGTCGTACAGATACAGATCGCTCGCGCTGCGGATCGTCAGCGGACCGGCGTCAATGCTTGTATATTCGCCAGGGCCGTTGCGTCCAGCCTTGAAAGGAGCGCCTACGCTGAGAATCGGCAGGCCTTTATATGGTGCCAGGGAAGGGTCGGTGTTGATCAGGTTCTCAACATAACGTTTTTGCGAATACGTCACGATTTGAACGGTCGGATCGTCCTGTACCAGGGCAAAGTAGCTGTTCATCGGAGCCGTTGTCGTACCGAGCGGTGTGCCGGTGTAATCAATCGTAGCCTGATGATCGCCCCCTACGGTAGCCAAAATGGCGGGATCCTCCGGAACATCCTTGGCAGACCGGGTTGAAGCTTTGGAAGCCGTCTTGTCAACCACCCATTTTCCGCTGCCATCTTTAGTGATTTTGAGATCAATAAGGCCCAGATAGCCGCCGCCGTAACCGGCCTGCACAGCCGGAACACCGTGGATATGGCCGTTCACATTGTCAATATAGCTGTAAGGCTGCTTGGTTGCCGGATCTATAAAAGATGCATCCAGCTTCGTAGTATCCCAATTCGTCGGGAATACCTTGTGGGTGTGTGAGAAGGTAATCGCGTCAATGCCTGGAACCTGACTCAGCTCGCTGATGGCATTTTCGGCGTTTGGTCCTGCCGCTGCAGCATCGAAACCGGTATGCGCCATGACCACAATGACGTCGGCCCCGGCTGCTTTTATTTCAGGGACAAACTTTTCTGCGGTTTCAACAATGCCTTTGGTCACGACCTTGCCTTCCAGATTGGCCTTGTCCCAATCCATAATCTGGGGGGTTACCAGACCGAGCAGGCCGACTTTAATCGTTTGGTCTTGTCCACTCGTGTCTTTTACCGTCTTGGTGATCAATTCATAAGGTTTAAAATAGTTCGTTACGCCGTCCGGCTTATAAATATTCGCATTGATATAAGGAAAATTAGCTTTGGTGTTAGCAGCGTCTGTGGAGCTGCCGTTGACCACCCGATCCAGGAAATCCAGACCGTAGTTAAACTCATGATTGCCGAAGGTCGCCGCATCGTATCCCAGGATATTCATGGCGGCAATCATCGGATGGGGCTTGGAATCGTAGACCGACTGAGTCACCGGCTCAATCTTCGCCTCATATGTACCGAGCGGCGTTCCCTGGATCAGGTCCCCGTTGTCGAGCAGCAGGTTGTTCGGTTGCTCACTTCTCGCTGTATTGATCAAGGTCGCTGTCCGCGCAAGTCCGACTGAAGAGGACGTCGCATTCTTGAAATAATCCCAGCCGTATACATTCGTATGCACATCCGTCGTGCTCATTAACCGCAGGTCAATTAAAGGCAGTGAAGAGCCCCCGGCATCAGCAGCTTCCGCCTTGTCCGTACTCCAAAATGCCCCGGCAACGAATCCGCCAAGCACCTGAGCCGAGAGTACGGCCGTTGCCAGCACAGAAGCGAGAGGCTTGTTCCATCGTTTCTTCCACATCATCTAGTAATCCTCCTATCAATTAAACTACTTCCGCGATATCTTATCACAGAAAAAAATCCCAATCTAGCAGGAAAATATAAACTACACGTATTTTTTATGTAAAATTTCTCACACTAGCTGTAAACTGATAACGATTTCATTATTAAATTTAATAAAATGTTCATAAATATTCATAGAGTCAAAAAATAAAAAGCCTCTTTCCCATACTTCAGGACTAAGAGGCCTAAGATTTATATTTTTCCGGCTATTTATAATAATTCTCGCATATTGCAGATCTTAAAGCTGCTGTAGGAGATCAATCAACTCTTACAACTCTGCCTTCCGAAGCAGAGCCCGGGAAGCGACGCCAAGTAGTACAATGACCGGTATCTGCCATAACGCCAGTTCGAAGGCCGTTCGGACATACAGCCAATCCCATACCGCGTCTAACCGCGGATACCAGCCGGGAAGAGAGAAGAATACCCCGATTATAACTAGCAAAGCCGCAAAGAATATCATCACTCCCGGAGCGCGAAAGCGGAAGTGCAAAGAGCCGAGGAAGAATCCCCAAACGTTAAACATGAGCAACGTGAGCAGGATTACAATGAATTGCTTCAGCACGTTTCCATCACTCAGGTAGGGAAAATGAAAGAAGTGGAGTCCGCTGCCCCAATAGTTGGCCCACTCTTTCTCCACAAAGGCAAAAAACGTTTGCGCGAGCGCCGACAACACGCTGATCACTCCCACAAAGATTGCCGTCCCTGTAAAATAGTCCCCACGCCGCACGTTCATACCAACGGCAAACGGGAAAGTCTGCCCAACCAGTAGAATACTGAACACAAATGAGTAAATATACAGCGTTACAATCGAACCGTTAAATTGCTCGCCTTCGCTGCTGCCAACGGTTAGAATGACTGAATGAACGAGTAAAATGGACAGAACGATCAGCCACGGGCGTAACAGCCCTCCTCTCAGATCCTTTGCCTGAAGCCGCCAGACCGCTTGAATTCGATTCATATGGCCTCTTCCTCTCTCACAATCGGTTTCTTCCCGCCGGTAAGGTGGACAAGAAGCTGCTGCAGGGACACGGACGACAGCTCAAGTCCCAGTTCTTGGGCGCGGCGCTGTGCTCCGGTGTCCAGCAGTTCATGAACAGATATTTTGAGATAACCGCCGAACGTCTCCCGGCTCATAATATTGCGGCCTTGCACGAAGGTCTCCACAGAAGCGGCCGGTCCCATCACCGTATATGCGCTGCCGCGCAGGCTATCCGCGTCCGTGTCCAGCACGAGTCTACCCTTGTCGATCAGCAGAATATGTTCAAGAATGCGGCTTACCTCGTCAATCAGATGGGTAGACATTATAATGGTCCGGGGCTTTTCTGCATAATCCTGAAGCAGCCGGTCATAGAACAGCTCGCGGGCCACTGCATCCAGACCAAGATATGGCTCGTCAAAAATGGTGAGCGAAGCCCTGCTCGCCAGTCCCACAATTATGCCTAGACTTGATAGCATGCCCCGGGAAAGCTTCGTCACCAGCTGCTTGTACGGCAGTTCGAAGTCCCGCATAAGAGAGTCCGCATAAGATTTATCCCACTCTGGAAACAGCACTGACGCTATATCCAGTACATCGGTTACCTTATAATGGTCCGGGTAGCGCTGGCTCTCCTTCATAAAACAGATTTTCGGCAGCACAAGGTTGTTCTCGTAAGGTCTTTCTCCAAAAATCATAACCTCTCCCGCCGTAACAAAGGTCTGTGCCGTGAGCATGCGCATAATTGTCGTTTTGCCCGCACCGTTCCGTCCAATCAACCCATATATTTTTTCCGGTTCCAGGGAAAAGCTAATGTTATCCACCGCTGTCAGCTGTCCGTAGCGTTTTGTCAGTCCTTTTACGGAAATTGCTGCCGTCATTACTTCTCCGCCCCTTTCCTAATCATATCAGCCACTTCATCCACGGTGATTCCAAGTTTCTTCGCTTCCTGCATCAGCGCCATCACATATTGATCGAAAAATTGCTCCCGCCGCTTCTTCATCAGCTTCCCTCGCGCGCCTTCCGCTACGAACATGCCAATCCCCCGCTTCTTATACAGAATACCTTCGTCAACCAGCAGATTTATCCCCTTCGCCGCCGTGGCCGGATTGATCTGATACAGCGACGCAAACTGGTTGGTGGAAGGAACCTGCCCTTCTTCCAGCAGCCTCAGCTCCAGAATGTCATTCTCAATCTTCTCCGCAATTTGCTGAAAAATTGGACGGCTGTCATCCACCCGGACACCTCCCAACTACATAATTGGTTAGTTACTTATGTAACTAAGTATATAACTCATGTAAAATCATGTCAATGAATGCCGTACACACATTTAGGAGTTGGGTGACCCAACCAAAAAAAGAACCTTGAAAGGGTATGAGCCAATCAAGGTTAAAGATTTGCTTCAATTTATCCTAATCCAGGCTTCTATGGTAAACCCACTAAGCCTGGACTTATTTGTTCTACCCTTGCCCAATCAAATGAGCATGTGATCTGCATTGGATTCTCACAAATAATTTGTAAGATAGCACCCTCTCCACCATCCGTTATTTCGAATTTCTTGACTATATTTTCTGTTCCCAAGCCGTTAACAATCAAATCACGTACTGCAAAAAAGGAAAACTCAATATATATGACATCCCATTTATCCCAACGCTTTGGTTTTGTAAGAACTGGTTCATTCGTCATGAATCGAACAAATAAAGTTGGCCCATCTCTTCTAAGCTGTACATCGAGCAGCTCCGATCCACAAAACTCAGGCACTTTACCAAAAATACTCACTAAAGATTCTGGGTTCATAATCCTCGCTTGATTAAGCATATTCATAACACACCTTTCTAATTACTATTTCTATAATCGAAATAATAATGGTCTGCCATACGTATTAACCTTGCCCCCGAGCCCCAGCCATCTCGCAATCCCCTTACCCGCCAGAACCGCTCCCTCGGTCCCGTACTTCCCGACATACTTCAGCCCGGGAACCGGGATCAGGCTCAGCGTAGAGCCGATGCCTTCCGACCAGCGGTCCGCTACGGACAGCCGCTCTCCGGTTACGTAATTCCTTCCCGTGAAAGCTTGCTGGAATCCCTTCACCGTTCCCAGTCCGGGCGTCAGGTCCGCCAGGAAGCTGGCGCCCTGCAGCCAGATCGAGTCTCCGTCCCGGCTGAGACCGAACGGATCGACATAGGAGATGGGGTTGCCATTCACGTAGGCGTACCGGTTCAGCGTTTGCGCGCCGGAGATGCTTCCCGTTACCACATCCCGGTTCATAAACCGCTTGATATCCGGATTATAATACCGTGCACGCATGTAGTACAGTCCGTTCGCATCCGTCAAATACATCCCTGTTTCTACAATGGAAAACGAATCCATTCGGCTATTGGGTACTTTACGCCCAATGAGTGCGAACATATGTACCGGTCTGTTGCATGATTTTCTCAATTCTTTGTGTCTACTCTATTGACAGAGGTACATGCTGCACCTCGTCACACTATTGGGATGATATTTCGATTCGTTTTTATCTTCTCAGGAGAAAGAATATTCAAATTTGCTTGGCTTCATTATCTCCCGCCCGCCAAAATTAAGGTGCATGGTGCGCGGCGGGCAGGTATACCTTGGATTGAAAAAGAAACCTTGAAAGGCTTAAGCCAATCAAGGTCAAAGTTATGAATACTAATCTTCAATTTCCTTTGTTACCAAATCTAGCAAGAAATCTCCAAAGTCATTTGCTACTGTCTCATTTCTTTGAGCACTTAGTGGTTGCCCAGAAATAAAGGAAACAACTTTAGGTTCATTCATTTTGTTAAGATTCGAGAAGTCTAAGCAAAATAGTTCTTCACCACCAGTATCGTAAATGACAAGCAAATTTTCGGGCAGATTAATTTTTTCACGTTCCGTTAGTGAGTACCAAATAGCATCTGGAACTGAGGAGTTTACAAAATCCTCGTCGATAACCCCATAAACTTCCTGACTGCCGAAATTCCCTGCCCCAAATTTTTTTATAAAATCACGGTAGATGGGAGAAAACTTATAGCCTATTGCTTCCTCTGAAAGACAAATCAATTCTTCGGTTCGCCCCCCAGCAAAATGACACATATCTTTGTTTTTGTTAAATAGCTCCAGAGCCTTATTATAACTATCCAAACTCATCGAAAAGTCCCTCCTATTCGTCAATAAAATCGTTAGCTCTGTTCTTCCAGTATGCCTTTCTAAACTTGTCAAACTCCGCTCGATTTATCCCTGATGGAATGGTGTTCGGGTTAATATGAATAATAGAATGGTTGTCCTTATGGAATGTTTGGGTGACTTCTGCTATCGGCTATCATTAGTCTGAATTGTGTGATGTAGATTTATAGATTTACCATCTGGCCCTATAGGTGCAAGCCCCTGCTTCATCCTTTCCAGATTAGTTTTTCCTAATTTATCTGTCAAGTTAGGGTCGATTATGTCATTCCTTTGGTAAACCTTTGTCCCATTAAATTCTGTTGCTTTGTTCCAATATTTAAGTTCTCCCGTCCCCTTACCCCCGAGCCCCAACCACTTCCGAATACCTTTGCCCGCCAGTACCGCTTCCTCGGTCCCGTACTTCCCGACGTACTTCAGCCCGGGAATCGGGATCAGGCTCAGCGTCGAGCCGACGCCTTCCGACCAGCGGTCCGCTACGGACAGCCGCTCTCCAGTTACGTAGTTCCTTCCCGTGAAAGCTTGCTGGAATCCCTTCACCATGCCCAGTCCGGGCGTCAGGTCCGCCAGGAAGCTGGCGCCCTGCAGCCAGATCGAGTCTCCGTCCCGGCTGAGGCCGAACGGATCGACATAGGAGATGGGGTTGCCATTCACGTAGGCGTATCGGTTCAGCGTTTGCGCGCTGGAGATCGTTCCCGTCACCACATCCCGGTTCACGAACCGCTTGATATCCGGATTATAATACCGCGCACGCATGTAGTACAGTCCGTTCGCATCCGTCATTACGCCGTCGCGTCCGTTATACTGGAACGGCTGCTCCATCGTTCCTTGGTGATCAGCAATCATGTCGATCAGTTCGAGTTAAAAAGATAACCTTGAAAGGCATAAAGCCAATCAAGGTTAAAGAAAATTTCACTATAAAGTTTTTGTCCATAAAGAAACTCTAGGTAATTCTTGTTTGCATTGTGGGCATTTTACAGAATAAATAAAATCGGTTTCTTCTAAGGTTTCCCAGCGATTTGGTGTCCCTAAATACAATTCTGGAATTGTAGGGTTCGCCGATATCCCTTGCCATCCACATTCATTACAAGTTAAGTTCTCAATTTGAACCCTTTTCCATGTGTTGTCTACACGATAAACAATACAAAACATCCAATTACGGCCTAACAGATAACAAATCAAGGAAGATTCTGCATTATCTTCAATAAACGGTATAATTTCACTTACTAAATCCATACTGTTAACTTTAATTGCATTTATTTCCTTGTCTGCTTTTATACTCTTAAATAAAACTGGGTCTAATAAATAAACTGTTTGTCCATCTATGACTATTTTTAATTTATCCTCCAAAGTCATCTAGGTTTCCCCCCTTTTCCCCTCGTCCCTTAGTGATCCAGCAACCATGTGTCTATAAGTTCTGCGCTAAAAGAAAGCTTAACAGGTAAGCTTCCTAACACTATATCCATAACACTTTCTGTTTCAAAAGTTGCGTATTAATTGAAAAAACTGTGAGAAAACGGCGTTATTTAGGGTATAAAACTCAAGCGTTGATGTACGCATAAACGAAATGGCGAAATCTTTATACGGGTAATACATGGGTCACACGGGTGGCCCCACAAAAAAGAACCCCGAATAGGCTTGAAGCCAATCGAGGTTCATGAAACCTTTAGCCGATAAAAATAATTTCCCCATATTCATCAATACCTAATACTAAGGGACCATCTACTAAATCTCCATTGAAGGTCCGTGTCTCAAAAATTACTGACCAGCAAGGATATCGGTTTATGCTTTTATTAATACTCATAAAATGATAATTGAAAGTATTGGAAGGATTTTGAGCGATATGTTGAAGTGCTATTTGTTTAACCTCTTCTTCTGTAACTTCTTTTCTTAATTCACTCATTTATCGAATACCTCCAAAATTATCGATATACCAATTCGCATGCCTTTGTTCGGCTTCATTTAACTTATTCCACCGCTTTGAATTGGAAAGCATGTCGAATACAAATTGTTCAGGTGCATTAAATCTTGTTAAGTCGTCCATAGGTATTTGTCCCTGAGTACGAGGTAGCTTCAGGTATTCTTCCTTGCCTAGATTTTTATATTGAATGTAGTGAGATAGCTCATGCCACACTTCATATTGTGTAGGATTACTTCTTAAATATAACGCTCCATTTGTAGCATCAAAAGCCCCACCTTTTCCTACCCCAAGAAACTCATCTCCAACATTTAATCTAACTCCTCTTTTTTGAGATATTTACCTAATAATTGTAAATCTCTCTCACTATACATTTTACCACCAAGACGACCTGTCTCTTCGACAAAATCAAGTTTATCCGCACCCTTACCCCCGAGCCCCAGCCACTTCCGAATACCTTTACCCGCCAGTACTGCTTCCTCGGTTCCGTACTTCCCGACGTACTTCAGCCCGGGAATCGGGATTAGGCTCAGCGTAGAGCCGATGCCTTCCGACCAGCGGTCCGCTACGGACAGCCGCTCTCCGGTTACATAGTTCCTTCCCGTGAAAGCTTGCTGGAATCCCTTCACCGTGCCCAGTCCGGGCGTCAGGTCCGCCAGGAAGCTGGCGCCCTTCAGCCAGATCGAGTCTCCGTCCCGGCTGAGGCCGAACGGATCGACATAGGAGATGGGGTTGCCATTCACGTAGGCGTATCGGTTCAGCGTTTGCGCGCCGGAGATCGTTCCCGTCACCACATCCCGGTTCACAAACCGCTTGATATCCGGATTATAATACCGCGCACGCATGTAGTACAGTCCGTTCGCATCCGTCATTACGCCGTCGCGTCCGTTGTATTGGAACGGCTGCTCTATCGTCCCTTGATGATCCAGCCGTTCGCCGTAATTGCCGTAGGTGTAAGTGTCCGTCGTCTGTCCGGTTTCATCGGTCAGCGCCACTGTGCTGCCACGGCGGTCGTAATGATAGGTCTGGTAGTCGCCCGAAGCATCCTCGCGGCCGATCAAGCCAAGACCGTACACGTACCGGGCTTTCGCCTGTCCTTGTCCGTCCGTCTCCATCAGCACCCGCGGCAGCATCGCGTTCGGATCAATGACATACTTGGTGGTCACGCCGTTTGCCGTTACCGATGTTCTGTTGTTCTCGCTGTTGTATCCATAGCTCACGCCGCCCGCTTCCGTCAGACGGTTGCGCGCGTCGTACTCGTAAGCTTGCGGAATGCCCTGAAGAGGACCATACGTCATATTGCCGTCCGCATCATAGGTAACGGGGCTGCCGTTATAAGTCGCAAGCCGGTTGTCGGCCGTGTAGGTCATTTCCGCATTGCCCGGGGTGAGCGGCTCCGCGCTCGGCGACAAGCCCGGACCGTTGATGTCAACCGTATATTCGGAACCATATACACTAGAGATTACGGTCGGTGCCCCGTCCACTGTTTCCGTTACCACATTGCCGGCGGCATCGTACAGATACCCGGCTCCGTAAATGACGCTGCCATCCGCTCTCTTGTCGGACAAGGCCTGCCAACTGACCATTCGCATCATATGTGCGGGTCTCCACGGTCCCGTCCGGTCTCTCCGTAAACACGAGCCGGCCGTTTACATCGTACCCATAGGTTGTTACCCGGTTATTCCAATCCGTGACGGTCTTCATCCTTCCGGCGGTATCATACGTATACGTAACCGTTTTGCCGTCGGGATAATTGATCGCAGTCAAGCTGCCTGCCGCATCATAGGTGTAGCAAATCGCATTGCCGTCCTCGTCGGTGTACTGCTCCACCCGGTCCAGCTTGTCAAACGTACGGGTCAGTGTCTTGCCGCTTCCATCGGTAACAACCTTCACGTTTCCGTTGGCGTCATAAGTATACGTTACGCTGCCAACCAGGTCCGTAAATGCTGCAAGACGTCCAGCGGCATCATAAATGTAGCCCGTTGCCTGACCGCGTCCGTTCGTCTCCCCTGCAAGCAGGCGTTTTAATTAGTAACACCGAGGAAGCAAATTTCAATTAGCTGTTGCTATCTCTTTCTTCTATGAATTCTAAAAACGAATCTTGCAGTTCTCCTTCTGTGTCAATAGAATCAAGCAGTAATTTAGGTTCGAACGAACAATCTTTTAAAGTTGAACTTCCATCAATTACTCCTAGCATGTTTGAAATAGTATCAATCATGGTTTGTTCAATTATCCTCAATAATGTATCTTTATTTTCGTCTGTTAAACTATCGTAAAAACCAATAGCTTTTTTCCAATAATCATCTGTTTTAGGAGTAACATTCGTTGTTTCATACAAGTTTTTGTATAGTCGAAGGTTCTCTCTAACTATAGACTCATAAAGTGATTTAACAAAAATCTCGTTCATTTTATTTCCTCATTTCTGGATACATTTTTTTGTTTAGTTCAATAAGTTCTTTTAATGCAGAATTTGGTATGTCATCATAGACTCTTCTTAGTTCCATAATATCCCTTGCCAATAGCTGTCTAGCATTTTCTATTCCTTTGGTACTTCTCGAAACTATACCATTAGGGCCTTTTATTGTATGACCTACCTTTGGAACATTTATTGCCGGAGCAGTATTTGGATCATAATTATCCACTAATTTCTTCATTACTGCCTTCTGCCCTGCATGATGGGCATCTAGTCCTTCTACTCCTTTAATATCTTTATATGCTCCAACTTGATATTTACCCGCACCCTTACCCCCGAGCCCCAACCACTTCCGAATACCTTTACCCGCCAGTACCGCTTCCTCGGTTCCGTACTTCCCGACATACTTCAGCCCGGGAATCGGGATCAGGCTCAGCGTCGAGCCGATGCCTTCCGACCAGCGGTCCGCTACGGACAGCCGCTCTCCGGTGACGTAGTTCCTTCCCGTGAAAGCCTGCTGGAATCCCTTCACTGTGCCCAGTCCGGGCGTCAGGTCCGCCAGGAAGCTGGCGCCCTTCAGCCAGATCGAGTCTCCGTCCCGGCTGAGGCCGAACGGATCGACATAGGAGATGGGGTTGCCATTCACGTAGGCGTATCGGTTCAGCGTTTGCGCGCCGGAGATCGTTCCCGTCACCACATCCCGGTTCACAAACCGCTTGATATCCGGATTATAATACCGCGCCCGCATATAGTACAGTCCGTTCGCATCCGTCATTACGCCGTCGCGTCCGTTGTATTGGAACGGCTGCTCCAGCGTTCCTTGATGATCCAGCCGTTCGCCGTAATTGCCGTAGGTGTAGGTGTCGGTCGTCTGTCCGGTTTCATCGGTCAGCGCCACTGTGCTGCCACGGCGGTCGTAATGATAGGTCTGGTAGTCGCCCGAAGCATCCTCGCGGCCGATCAAGCCAAGACCGTACACGTACCGGGCTTTCGCCTGTCCTTGTCCGTCCGTCTCCATCAGCACCCGCGGCAGCATCGCGTTCGGATCAATGACATACTTGGTGGTCACGCCGTTTGCCGTTACCGATGTTCTGTTGTTCTCGCTGTTGTATCCATAGCTCACGCCGCCCGCTTCCGTCAGACGGTTGCGCGCGTCGTACTCGTAAGCTTGCGGAATGCCCTGAAGAGGACCATACGTCATATTGCCGTCCGCATCATAGGTAACGGGGCTGCCGTTATAAGTCGCAAGCCGGTTGTCGGCCGTGTAGGTCATTTCCGCATTGCCCGGGGTGAGCGGCTCCGCGCTCGGCGACAAGCCCGGACCGTTGATGTCAACCGTATATTCGGAACCATATACACTAGAGATTACGGTCGGTGCCCCATCCACCGTTTCCGTTACCACATTGCCGGCGGCATCGTACAGATACCCGGCTCCGTAAATGACGCTGCCATCCGCTCTCTTATCGGACAGGCTTGCCAGCTGACCATTCGCATCATATGTGCGGGTCTCCACGGTCCCGTCCGGTCTCTCCGTAGACACGAGCCGGCCGTTTACATCGTACCCGTAGGTTGTTACCCGGTTATTCCAATCCGTGACGGTCTTCATCCTTCCGGCGGCATCATACGTATACGTAACCGTTTTGCCGTCGGGATAAGTTATCGCAGTCAAGCTGCCTGCCGCATCATAGGTGTAGCGAATCGCATTGCCGTCCTCGTCGGTGTACTGCTCCACCCGGTCCAGCTTGTCAAACGTACGGGTTAGTGTCTTGCCGCTTCCATCGGTAACAGCCTTCACGTTTCCGTTGGCGTCATAAGTATACGTTACGCTGCCAACCGGGTCCGTAAATGCTGCAAGACGTCCAGCGGCATCATAAGTGTAGGCCGTTGCCTGACCGCGTCCGTTCGTCTCCCCTGCAAGCAGACCAAGCGCGTTGTATTGATAGGCCCGGCTGCCGCCGGACGCATCCGTTTCTCCGGTTAGGCGGCCGACCAGATCATAGGTGTAGCCGGTCGTATTCGCATTTGGATCGGTAACAGCCGTGATCCGGCTCAGCGCATCGAAACTGCGGCCAGCCTGTCCTTGAAGCGGGTCCGTCACCGAGATCAGCCGGTTCAGATTATTGTAGGCGTAGCTTGTTGTCCGCTGAAGCGGATCGATTGTCTGTGTCAGCCGGTTCAAACCATCGTACACATTCGTCCGCGTGTGATCCAATGCATCCGTCAGCGTCTTAAGATTGCCAGCTGCATCATACGCAGCCGCATAAATCCTGACGTTAGCCGCGTCGTACGCCTCCGTCACCCGATTCAGCGCGTCATAGACGTACCGCACCGTTTCGCCTGCCGCATTGGTCTCCGTGAGTAAATTGCCAGCATCATCATAGGTGTACGTCATGCTGTGTCCAAGGGGATCGCTCAGACTGCTAAGCCGGCCTTCACCGTCATATTGAAAGGCAATCGTTTCATTCAGCGCATTGGAAACTTCGGTTACGTTGCCGTTGCCGTCATAGACGTAGCTTGTCGTGTTGCCGAGCGCATCCGTTTCGGTGGTCAGGAACCCTTGATCGTTATACGTGTAAGAGGAAGTATTCCCGAGCGGGTCGGTCTCCGTCACGAGCTGATCGTCGGCATTATAGGCCAGCACCGTCTCATGGCCTTCCGCATCCTTTTGGCTTACCAACCGGCCGGCGCTATCATAACCGAATACCGCCGTTTCACCTTCTGCGTTTTGCACGCCCGTCAACCGGTTTCCGGTATAGGTGTAGCTCGTGATACCGTTAAGCGGATCAGCTGCGGACAGAAGCAGCCCGTTATCGTCATACTTATAGGTCGTTGTCCCGCTCGCAGGATCGGTCACCGTCAAGAGCCGATTGCTATTGTCATAGGTGTTCACTACCGTGTTCCCATCTGGACCTGTTGCCGTCAACAATTTATTCGCCGAATCGTAAGTCATTTGAATGGTATTTCCGGTATAATCGGTTGCCCCGGTCAGGTTTCCCCGCGCATCATAGGTATAGGTCGCCGTCTGATTCAGCGCATTCGTTACGCCGGTCCGGTTGCCGTCATTATCGTACTCATATGCCGTCGTGCGTCCTAATTCGTCTTCTACGCTTAAAAGACGGTATTTCGCATCATGCGTCCGTTTCTGGATATGTCCGTTACGGTCGGTGATGGTGGTCACAAGCTGACCGGATGTTTCCGCATAGGCAAATTTAGTTGGATTGCCTCCGGCCACCGCATCCTGCTGCTGTACAACTCTTCCTTCGCTGTCGAACACATTCCCAAATAATTGGACGTCGCCGCTTGCCGCTGAAACAATCCTATTATTACTGTCATAGCTATAATGGGTTGTCCTGCCTGCGGCGTCGGTTATTTCATTCAGTCTTCCGCCCGTATCATAGGCAAAGGAAACCTGTCTGCCCGCCTGGTCCGATACGGTGGAAACGCGGCCTTCGGCATTGTAGGCGAGAGTGACCTTTGCACCGGTAAGCGGCTCTGTCACCGCTGCAAGCCGGCCGTCCGAAGAATAGGAGAATACAACCTGCAATCCGGTTTTCTCGTTCATAGAGGCGAGGCGTCCCGACGCATTAAACCGATACACGGTGCCGTCACCCCGGTTAAGCACATATGTGCCATCCGGATTTTTCGTCAGGCTATCCTGTCTTGCGGCCTCATCCGAAGAAGAGAATACACCGTTTGAATTCCGAATAAACGTATTGCCGCGGAAATCGTTCCAGTTTACTTTTACAGTGTCGCCGCTAGCATCCGCATTCAAGCGAATGGCAAAATTATGACTCCATCCGCTGCCGAGCGCTCCCTCTCCGGTCAACAGGGAATGATATTGTACCTGGAACGGAATCGGTACAGCTCCGTGCGCGGTTAAGAGGGTCCGGTTAATCACCTGCGCGCCGGTGGCCGTATCGACCGGATCGGAATAGAACGTTTGCGGATCATAATCCGCCGGGTCCAGCTTGGCAATCTCCCCGGCTGCCCCGCTGCCGGAGATCGGTCCCGTTCCATCCCCGGCTTCCTTCCATTCGAAGATACCGTACGGAGCGTAAACCTGGTAACCGGCAGGCTCAGTATTACGGATCAATACGACCGCTCCGGCCGGAACAGTGAGCGGGCTTTGTCCGGGCTGCTCTGTTCCCTGGTCAATGGAATACGTAAAAGATCCTTCCATTTTCACGGTTTGGTCCTGATTGGTCAGATTATGTGCCGTCAGCGCCCCGTTTTCTTTCAGTTCTCTTTGGTCCAGAGCGGGGTGTTCAGCACTTTGTACCGAGATAGCATCGTAAGGACCCCATAGCGCCAGACCGTCAAGAAGCGGCTGTGTTACAACGATCTTGCCGGATGGCTGGATCGGAAGAGCACTCGAACTGTCCTTCAAAGCGTAATCCAGCACTGTTCCGCTTGCGCTATACGTTACGCGGTTCATACTGCCGTTAGCCGAAAGACTCCATGAAGCAGCGCTGATATTCCGGATCTCCACGGTATTGCTCTGACCCGGCTTCACAATATTCAAGGCCGGGTCGGCCACGTCGGCTACGCTGAAAGCCGTCTGACTGCCGCTTACCACCGTACCGGCTGTCTGCGCGTTGGTTAGTACGGCCCGATAACCGGCCGGAACCGAAATAGCGGCGTTCGCCGTCTCTCTGGCGAAACTGTACGGATTTCCCCCGGGGGTATAAATCGCCAAATCATACTTGCCGCTTACAGCAAGCGCAGCTGCTTGGCCGGATTGGTTCACCGCCTCCAGACTCTCGCCGGATTCAAGTCCTTTTACAAATTCGTCCGGATTGCTTCCGTCCGTTATCCGCACGGCATCAGTCGGCACCGCCACGGTTACCGGATTGACGTCAGCAGTTGTTAAAACGATACGTTTGGTCGGACTCAGCGGCCGGAGCGACAACGAGCTGTCATTTCCGAAGCTTTCCATATTCCCGGCCAGGTCGTAGATTTGATAATCGTAAAGGCCGTCAATGTGAACGCTGAAAGAATCCGGGGAAATATTGCGAACCGAGTAGCTCTCGCCGTTCTGCAGCGTTTTAACTGTAACCGCCCTTTCATTCCGGTCCGTCAGGGAAAAACCGTCATAGGCGCCGGAAAGAGTGAGCGTCTGTGCTTCGGAAGGAGAAACGACAAGCTTATCGTCGCCTTGAAGAAGCTGGGCCGTCGCCGTGTACCAAGTGTTGAAGGAAGCCACTCCCCCGTCACCGTCATACCTTGCATAATCAAAGGGCCCGTCAAAATAAAGATACAGCAGCTTGGCCGTGACGGCATGAATCTCTACATTCTTGTCCGCCCCGAGGGTTTTTACAAAAGTAACCGGATGGTCCCGGGTCTGCGTCTGGAACAAATCGTAGGGTCCATACACTTCGATACCCGCTTCATCGCTGTTCTGAATAGCGATGTGTTCCCCCGCCGCCACATTTTGAGTAGGCACGGATGAATAATGATGCCCGTATTGTGTGAGCGTTCCGGTGCTGTCATATGAAGCAAAATCGTAGGTGCCCGTTATCTTTACATCCGCGTCTCCATCGCCGGTATATTTTGTTTCCATCCATGTTCCCGGCTGCAGGGCGGAAACGAATAACGCCGGAGTGGTACGGTCCTTCAGCGTATAGACCTCGAACGCTCCTTCAACTAATATCGGAACAGCATCCGCATTAGTAATCAGGGTGCGCGTTCCGGCCGCCGCCGATTTCGTGCCGTAGATATTCGCCCGGTCCATCTCTTCCACATCTCCGGCGCTGCCGTACTGAACATAGTCGTGAAGGCCGTTCGTGTACAGATAGAACAGCTTTGACGCGTTGTTAACGGCCTCGATACTCTCTCCCGGCGCCAGTGTGCGATGAAAAGTCACCGGATTGATCCGGGAGGACGCCTGAAACACGTCATAGGCGCCATAAACCGTAATACTTGTCTCATCACTGTTCTCGACTGCGATTCTCTGCCCGTTTACGACCGTCTCCATGCTCGTTACACTCAGATTGCGCGCATACGTATCAACAGGTCCTTCTCCTGTGCGGAGAGAGTAATCATACTCTCCCGTCATATGAATATCGCCCTTAACCGGGCCCGTATATACGGCTTCCATACTTTGCCGCGGCGAGAGATCATACTCGAATAAAGCCGGATTCGACCGGGTGGTTACCGCAAAGACATCGAACGGTCCTTCAACCTTAATGGAGGCTGCGGCTGTCAGCGCCAGCCGGTTCCCGCCGGATACGCTTTTGGATTGGATCGCATACTCGCGTTCCGCATCCGTCTCATCTCCATTGCCGTCATACTGCGCAAAATCGTAGAGGCCGTCGCTGTATATATAATACGTCTTGGCCGACGAATTGCTTAAATCCAGACTTTGGCCGGTTGACAGCGTCCGCTTAAAGGTTACCGGGTCGCTTCGGTCCGCTGCGGAAACACACTCATACGCTCCGTAGACGTCGATCACTTGGGCATCGCTGTTCTCGACGGCCGCTGCCGTTCCAGCGCTTAGGCTTGCGTAAGACAGCGTACGGTCTTTCGAATAATCGCCCGGAGTGCCTTCGGCGCTGTATTCCATCATGTCATGCGTTCCGGTCATTTCAATATTTCGCGCTGCTGATGAAATATTAACGAACCGGGCGCTTTGCCCCGGCGCCAGTGTCCTTAATGCAAGGGCGGGTGTCGGGCTTGCTTGCACCTGCGTTACGTCATACGGAGCGATCACCTGTACCGTGCCGCCCGCTCCGGTCAATGTCACCCGTTCGCCGTTGTATAGTATCAAGCTGCCAATCGCTCTTTTGCGATCAAAAGAGCGCGGATATCCGTCTTCCATATAGCTCGCCTGATCATAAGTCCCTTCAAGATCAAGGCTGAATGCCCCGGGACTAAGGTTGCTTACCTTCAAACTGCCGCCGTCAGGAAGATACGTCTTACTTAGCGCGGGATTAGCGCGGCCGCTGACCAGAAAAGCGTCATAAGGCCCCGATACGGTCAAATTGACAAGCCCGCTGTTTGTAACAACCAGCGCCTCCGTATCTCCGATTGTATAGCTGTCTCCCTCCACGGGACGGCCGTATTCACTTACTTCGCTGCCATTGTCGTAAACGACATAATGGTGCTGGCCGCTTACAGTCATCGTGAAGCTGTAAAGCGTCGTATTGTCCGCTTTTATCGTTTCTCCCGGCGCGAGCGTTTTCTTGAAAGTAACGGGATTCGATCGGGTGGAGATGGAAAATGCGGCATAAGGAGCATAAATCTCTTCCGGTGAAGAGCCCGTATTCGTAAAAGCGATCCCCTGCGCCGCGGGAATATACGATTCACTAACGATACGGTTGGCATAGTAGCTCTTGATGCCGCCCGGATTATTGTACAAGGCATAGTCGAAAGTGCCGCCCAACACAATGCCGGCGGTGCCCGAAGTCAGATTGTCGGCTTCCAGGCTTTCGCCCGGGCTGACCGTCCGGGTGTACAGTGCCGGATAGAAGCTGCCGGTAAACTGTAAAACATCGTAAGGACCGACGACCTGAACCGTTCCCGAACCGGATGGGGTTACAGTAATCGATCCCCCTGCGGCGATGGAGTTCGTCGATGTGAAGGCCGCTCTGCCGAAGCCGGCTACTTGACCGGATGCATAGTATTCGGCAAAATCATAGGTTCCATCGAAATCGAGGGTATACGCCTTATCGCTCGTATTTTGGATACGTAGACTCTCTCCGTTTTGGAGTGTGCGGGAGTACATGGCCGGAAGCGATCTTGACGTAACGGTGAAGCCGTCATAGGGCCCCGTTATTTCCAGATTTTCATTCCCAGGATTGGTGACCACTATTCGCTCCAACGGTGAAATCGTCCGTAAAGAATAGCTGGAACTGCCGTAAGAGTCAAGCTCTCCCTCAGCAGTGTAGAGAGCAAATTCGTAAAAATATGGATAGAAGGAGATATAAAAGCTTTTTGTCGCATGGCTGACGGCCTGCATCGTTTCACCCGGCTGGAGTATCCAGTGAAAAGCCGCAGGCGTCTCGCGATCGGCAAAAGAAAAGCTCTCATACGGGCCGATGACTTCGTAACCGGCTGTATTCCGATTCGTGATTGCGGACCGCTCTCCGGCGGAAATCAACATGCTTCCGCCGATATCGTCCGTGTCATACGACAGCAGCGAGCCGAATTCATCGTAATCCGCATAATCGTTTTTTCCGCCGACCTTAATGCTCTCGGCATCTTCGCTTACATTAACCGCCGTCATGCTCTGGCCGGGAGCAAGCCACTTTTTCAGCAGCGCGGGCGTTGAGCTCCAGCTCATGTTTAGGACTCGGGTCGTGGACTCCAGCGTGACAGTGCCCGAAGAGGTATTCGTGACGATCACCTGTTGTCCGGATATGATTGAGAATGTATTTGAAGTTGTACTTTGGCCATAATAGGCAACGCCGCCATCAGCGTAATACTTTACATAATCAAATGACGGGCCTTTGACATAAATGTTGGTCGTTGTTGTATAAGATGAAGTGACCAGCGCCGATTCGCCCGGCGACAGACTGTAGGAACTCATGGTTGCCGCATGGGCGAACGGGAGCTTAATGATATAAAAAAATGAAAACAGGAACAGACTCGCAACAACGTACCTCAGCGCAATTTTTCGATTCATATCTTATCTCCGCCTCATTCCGCGGCCTTGTAAGGCTCAAATGTGATTTCCGCAAAACGTGCCGTCCCGGAGCCGTCCGCTTCAAGCAGCAGCAGCTGCAGGTGTACGCGCGCCTTTACCGCATTGCCTGGCGGTGACAATATTTTGTCAAAATGAGACCAATTTGAGGATTCGAGCACATTTGCGGCATTCTCGTGACCAATCAATCGGCCGCTTGCGTCATAGTAATTAACGATTGCCTGTGCGGCAGCATGCTGCAGCTGTTCTCCTTCAATCCAGCCCGCGATGGAGTACGACTGAGAGCCGGTTATCCTTATATCCTTATATACATTTGCGCCCCCAGCTCTACTCGTATCTGCCGAAATTTGCTGAACGAGGTAAGAGTCCGATTGACCTGTCTCTATATACACATCGGCGGTTACCGTTGGTTCAGGGACACTTCCATAGACGGCATCCGTTATCGACATATTTTCTATCAAATGATATTGGGCGTTAACATCCGCGGTACTATAAGGCGTCCACCCCTCCCATACTTCAGAAGCGGCCCCGGATAAATTCGCCGATTTCATCTGTGCAAGGTTTGCCGTTGTCAACACGCTAAGTAAATTTCCGGCCGCATCGTACTGATATTGCGTCATTTGTCCGCTGTCGTCCTCCGCCGTAGTCAGCCGGTCAAGACCGTCATAGCCGTATTGAACAGCCGATGCGGATATCGAGGTCAAACCGGATAAAACAAGTACGGCAATGACAACACCCATGACTCGCGAAGACCTTGGTTTCATCTCATCAAACTCCCTTTAATTCCAAAATTTTATATTTTATCGTCCAATGCCGAAATAAAATTATATTTTTTTGAAAATCTACTAAAAAAATGATCCATTTGGCGCAGTTGCCCATTTTCATTTAAGGAATTTATAGGAAATTGGTCATTGGGATTCGGTTGAAACTTTCCGCTTTGGGAAATGATAACGGCGATGTTCCATTTTTCACTTAAGGAGGAAATCCACATTGTTTAAACGCATGGATGAAATCATGATTGAAATTCCTCAAGTCAATCAGCCCGACGCCAATGCGGCGGCCGCTGTACAGGAGCTGCTGGGCGGAAAGTTCGGCGAGATGTCTACGCTTAACAACTATCTGTTCCAATCCTTTAATTTCCGCAGCAAAACAAAGCTGAAGCCTTTCTACGACCTGATTATGAGCATTACGGCCGAAGAGATCGGCCATGTGGAGCTGGTATCCCACGCAATCAACTGCTGCCTGCGCGGCACCACTTCCACCCTAGAGCCTGATGCCACTCCACTAGGAGCAGCCAAGGATGCGCGTATTTCCTATCACTTTCTCGCGGGAGCGCAGGGAGCGATGCCTTTCGATTCCATGGGTAATCCATGGACCGGTGCAAATGTATTTAACAGCGGCAATCTGGTGGAAGATCTGCTGCATAACTTTTTCCTGGAGTGCGGGGCCAGAACACATAAAATGAAGGTATATGAAATGACGGATCATCCATCCGCCCGTGAGGTGGTCGGGTTTCTGCTCGTACGCGGTGGCGTTCACGTTGTGGCTTACGCCAAAGCGCTGGAGGTTGCGACCGGCGTCGACGTCACGAGACTGATACCGATTCCATCGCTGAATAACAAACATTTCAAAGAAGCGGCCAAGTACGAGGCCAGGGGAGCGCATACGAAGTTGTATACGTGGAGTGAGAAGGATTTCGGGACAATTAATCAAATTTGGAAAGGCACCCATCCCGAGGATAATTCTCCGCTTGAGGTAGTTACGGGAGCGCCTCAAGGCTTCCCGATTCCGGAAGCGCCGGCGGTGGAGGAAGAGTTCGCACCGGGGATTTCTTCCGAGGAATTCACGTCGATTGCGAACCGCCTGAAGATGGCCGGCAACATCAGCGAAGCCAAGGTAACGGCACGGAGTTAATTAAAAAAGGGCGGTTTTTCGGAAACAACACAACCGAAAAACCGCCCTATTTAAACCATTCAGTTAGATCTACCACTTCCCTGAAACGCGGCGGCAAGCCGCTTCCCGGCTCCGCGCCGCAAGGTTAAGACCCGGATGACAGGATGAATGTTGTTTCCGGTTTCGTCGGTTAAGCGCCTACTCCACTCTTTCCAGCCGCCAAACTCATTTGGGTGCAACAGGTGCTGAGCCTTTAGGTCATGAAGCTTTAACCCCGAGCTGCGTCAGCTGCTTTTCCGCTCCTTGCCGGATATACAGGAAATAGGGGTCTTCATTCTCGATTTCCGGCGGATACCAGACGAGAAGCCCGGTTTTGGCCTGCTGGGGCTCCAATGCCGCTGAAGCCAGTTTTTTTCGGTAAATACCGGCCCAAATCCAGTAAGATTATCACTTCCCTGCCTGCCATTTGAATCGTCTAAGATCGAAGTTCAGCCCTGCACAAAAAGAGCCGCTTTTCAGCGACTCCATGGTCATATAAATAAAGTGTAGAATTTTTATGATACCATAAGTAATATTTAAATCCCCATGATGGGAGATAGATTATGGAAAACCATAAAACTAGATTCAGCAACGGTAAGTTGTATGTTCTTATTGATTCAAAATTTGTTATAGTTCTTGACGCCTCAAAAAAAATTCAATATTCCATTGACAATGTTTGGGATTATTCATCGCTTCATTTTTTACCTGAAGGTATCGGTTTTGAATCCTTCGACTATAAAAATGCGCCTGAAACCGGTGGGTATTTCTTCAAGGAGTCTGATCTAAATGAAATATTTAGAATAATAAAAACTGAGTCTCCATATTGAATATAAAAAACCGAGAAACAACTAAGTTCCTCGGTTTTTTCAATTTTTCCACGGTTCCCGGTAAGGAAAATTTTAAAAGTTGTTATACCATGTTCTCCGGCCTAACCAGCCGGTCAAATTCCTCTTCCGTCAGCAGCTTCAGCTTCAGCGCGGCTTCCTTCAGCGTAAGGCCTTCCTTATGCGCCAGCTTGGCGATTTCAGCCGCCTTTTCATAGCCGATATGAGGATTCAGGGCGGTCACCAGCATTAGAGAGTTATGCAGATTGCGGTGAATGGCCGGCTCGTTGGCAACGATGCCTCTGGCGCAATGCTCCTCAAAAGACGACATGGCGTCCGCCAGCAGGCGGCAGGACTGCAGGAAGCTGTGGATGATGACCGGCTTGAATACATTAAGCTGAAAATGGCCCTGGCTGGCCGCAACACCAATCGTCACGTCGTTGCCCATCACCTGGCAGACGACCATCGTCATCGCCTCGCTCTGCGTCGGATTCACTTTGCCCGGCATGACTGAGCTGCCCGGCTCGTTCTCCGGGATGAGCAACTCGCCGATGCCGCTGCGGGGGCCGCTGGCGAGGAGGCGGACATCATTCGCGATCTTCATGAGATCGGCGGCCAGCGCCTTCAGCGCTCCATGCACATGAACAATCTGGTCATGGCTCGTCAGAGCGTGGAATTTATTATCGGCCGAGACAAACGGGAAAGATAGCTCAGCGCCAATTTCCCGGGCGACCCCGGCCCCAAATTCCGGGTGGGCGTTAAGGCCGGTGCCGACAGCCGTCCCTCCGATAGCCAGTTCCAGCAGAGACTGGGCGCTGTTTTCGATAAAGCGCTTTCCTTTTTCCAGCATAGCGGCCCATGCGCTTATTTCCTGCCCAAGCGTCAGCGGCGTCGCGTCCTGCAGATGCGTGCGGCCGATTTTTATCAGGGACCGGTACTGATCCGCTTTCTGTTCCAGTGTGGTCTTAAGCCGCTCCAGCGCTGGAAGCACCTGCCGCCGAACCGCCAGATATGCCGCGATATGCATTGCTGAAGGAAAGGTATCATTGGAGCTCTGGCCTTTATTCACATCGTCATTCGGATGGACGGCTTCTTCCGATCCCGAAAGCCGAAGCAGTTCCCCCGCTCTGCGGGATATCACTTCATTCACGTTCATATTGGTCTGCGTTCCGCTCCCGGTCTGCCAGACAACAAGCGGAAAAT
Source organism: Paenibacillus durus ATCC 35681 (assembly GCF_000993825.1). Taxonomy (NCBI): domain Bacteria; kingdom Bacillati; phylum Bacillota; class Bacilli; order Caryophanales; family Paenibacillaceae; genus Paenibacillus; species Paenibacillus durus. The sequence continues at coordinate 976,847 of NZ_CP011114.1, read as the reverse complement.
GCTCATCATGCCTGCCCTGCATAATTTCATCGGCCGCCCGGATAATAGCCTCCGCCTTATCGCCTGACAGCAGGCCCAGCCTGGCATTCACCTTTGCAGCCGCTTTCTTAATCAGCGCCAAGGCATAAATAACCTCAAGCGGCATTTTCTCACCGCCGATCTTGAAGTTCTGCAGGCTGCGCTGGGTCTGTGCGCCCCAATATTTGTCCGCGGGGACCTGCAGCTCGCCAAATGTATCTTTTTCTACGCGAAATTCCATCCTTCATCCCGTCCTTTTTGCCGAATTTAGCCTGAAGCCGCTTGTGAAAGCCTATTCTTATTTTACAATGGGACACGGCAGCGGGACAAACATTGGCCCAGTCTTCGGCTTCACTCCTCCCGCCCGCAGATGCCGTAAAAGAAAATATGCACCATTTCCTCCAAAAAAGCGTCCCTATTCTCCTGTTTCTGGGCGATTTCCAGCATCTCTCCGGCATTCCGCATATAAAAATTCATAAATATTAGCACGGAGTTTACAGAAACCTTGGATGAGATTTCATTCCTCGCCTTCCCCTCCTCCAGCATCCGGATCATCAGTGGCAGGATCGCCTGCTCGTACCGTTCCTGAATATAGCGGAACATCTCCTGATCCTCAAACATCATCTGCTTCATCAGAGAAGGGGGGATGGCGGCATACGTTTCTTTTTCCTGAATAATGGTATACTCCACAATTTCTTTGATCGAAGGCTTTCCGTTCAGAACAGCTTCAAAGTCCTCAATCGCCCGGTCTATAAAGTCCTTTAAGGATGCTTCAATGAGCGCTTCTTTGCTGCCAAAATAGTTATAGATCGTTACCTGCGAGACGCCCGCCGCCTTGGCGATATCGGCAATCCGTATCCGCTTGGGCTCCCATGTCTTCAGCAATTCTAGAGTCACCCTCATAATTTTTTGCCTGATTTTCGCTGCTCTCTTCTCAAAACCGTTCATTTTTTTCATCTGAAACTCATCCTATCTAGCATTAAAGTGTAATTCATGAAATATACAACTAAAATAATTTCATAATTATATTGACGCTGAGCCTGATCGGGATTATTATAACACATGAAATATTTGACCAAAAATATTTCATTATTTTACACCGGAGGTGGCAGTATGCTTACTGTCCAAGGATTGACCAAGACATTTTCAAACGGGAAGGGAATTCGGGATATTACCTTTTCGGTAAACAAGGGCGAGGTATTCGGCTTTCTCGGACCGAACGGAGCCGGCAAGTCGACGACCATCCGGCATCTTATGGGCTTTATGAAGCCCGACCGGGGACATGCGGCCATATGCGGACTCGATGTATGGAATGCGCAGGGCACGGTGCAGAAGCATGTAGGCTACCTGCCGGGAGAAATCGCCTTCGTCGACGGGATGACGGGAATTGCCTTTCTCGATTTTATGGCAGACATGCAGGGCTTGAAGGATAAAAGCAAGCGCAGCGAACTGATCCGGCGCCTTCAGTTTGACGCGAATACCCCAATCCGCAAGATGTCCAAAGGCATGAAGCAGAAGGTCGGCCTGGTCGCCGCGTTCATGCACAGCCCGGAGGTGATTATTCTCGATGAGCCCACTTCCGGCCTGGACCCGCTGATGCAAAAGGTGTTCATTGAATTGGTGCTGGAAGAAAAAGCGCAGGGTACGACCTTCTTAATGTCGTCGCACAGCTTCTCCGAAATCGAGCGCACCTGCGACCGGGCTGCTATTATCAAGGACGGCAGCCTCATCGCCGTCAAGAACATTCATGAGCTGCAATCGATGCAGCGGAAGCTGTTCGACGTCGTCTTCGAGAACAAGGAGGACGCGCTCCGGTTCCGCACCTCCGGTCTGTCCATCGAGAATTACGATGATTTCCGCGTCCGGGTCGCCATACAAGGCAACTATAATACATTCATCGAAGAGGCGGCGAAATACCGTATCCGCAGTATGGATGTATTTACCCAGAACCTGGAGGATATTTTTATGGATTATTACGACCGGGAGGGGAGCCAGCCATGAATTTCCCATTATATAAACAAATGATTAAAGTAAATGCCAAAGGCATCATGAACTACGCCTTCGGCTCTGCCTTCTATATTCTCCTGATCTTCTGGCTGTACCCGGGCATTGCGAAGAACACGCAGGCGCTGAACGATATTGTAAAAGCCATGCCGGAGGGCGTGAACAACGCTTTCGGCCTGAACAGCGGATTCGCCAGCGCGGAAGCGTTCGTCTCGGGCGAATACTACGGCCTCATTCTGGTGCTGATTCTGGCTATTGTCTGTGTCCAGATGTCGACCCGGCTGATGGCCGGTATGGTGGACCAAGGCTCGATGGCCTATCTGCTGTCCACGCCGACCACCCGCGCCAAAGTGTCAGCGACGCAAGCCCTTGTGCTGGTAACGGCCCTGATCGTAATCGTGGGGGTTACGACCTTGGCGGGATTTTTGGGAGACGCCTGGTTTCTTGACGCCTCCTTCCCTTTCAACAGCGGACGGTTTCTGCATCTAAACATTGTCGCCTTCATGCTGTTCTTCGCGATCGGCGGTCTGACCTTTCTGGTGTCCTGCCTGTCCAACGACGAGAAGAGAGCGCTCGGCATCTCCGGCGCCATCGCCTTCGGCTTCTTCACCATTGATCTGGTCGCCAAAATCAGCGACAAGCTGAGCTGGATGAAGGCTCTGACGCTCTTCACGCTGTACCGGCCCAGCGAAATTGTCACCGGGCAAGCGAAATGGGGCCAAATCTCCCTTGTGCTGCTGGCCGTCGGCCTGCTCGCTTTCGCCCTCGGCATTGTTCTGTTCAAGCGGCGCGATCTGCCACTGTAAGAGCAGGTCCGCAGAGGGGCGGGAGAGCGTGGGCGCGAGCGGAGGCAAGGCGGGACGGTGCGGCAAGCGGGACGGTGCGGCAAACGGGACGCCTGCAAGCCCAGCGGCTCGTGCTGTCAAGGCGGCCCGCGCCCTCACCCAAGCCCTGGGACTACGCTCGTTCCGCTAAAACGGAATTTCTCCCCCTTATTTTACTAATAAGGGCCCACATCATAATTAAGCGGGAATTTCTCCCTCACATTAGATCTATTAAGATCATTTTCCCGGGAACAGGCCGAATAAGATGGAGATTTTCCTATTCATCCAGCTAATTCAAGCCTTAAAGGGAAAATATGAGGGAGAAATTCCCGTTCATAGTTTCTATAGAGATTCCACCTGATCATTTTGGCAGCCGGATGAATCGGCGTTATCGCCCCTGCCACTCGCCGGGACGCCATCCGGGGCACTCTGCCGGATTGACCAGCGCCTGCCTCCACCCAATCCGCTCCCGCTCAGCACCGACCGCACTTGCAAAGCCTCTACTCCGCCAATCCTTTGGCGCGGAGAAACCGCCCGATCCGCCGGGCCGCTTCGGCGAGCCGCTCTTCCTCCTCGACGAGCGCGATGCGGACGAAGCCCCGCCCCTCCGCGCCGAAGGCGTCGCCCGGGATGACGGCGACGCCCGTCTCCAGCAGCAGCTCGCGGGCGAAGCGGCGCGAGTCAAGGCCTCCCGCAGCCGCCGCAGCGGGCAGCGGCGCCCACACAAACATTGTCGCTGCTGGCTTCGGCACATCCCAGCCTTCCCCGCGCAGCGCGCCGATGAAGGCATCGCGCCGCCGCTCGTACAGCGGGCCGACGCCTTCGCCTGCGTCCGCGCCCATCGCCTGCTCCAGCGCGGCAATCGCCGCCTCCTGCACAGGCTCGAAGACGCCGTAGTCGATGTTGCCCTTGAGGCTTCGCAGGGCGCCTATAGCATCAGCGTTCCCGGCCAGGAAGCCGATGCGGCAGCCGGCCATGTTGAAGCTCTTGGAGAAGGAATGAAATTCGACCGCCGCCTCACGCGCGCCCGGTACTTGCAGGATGCTGATCGGCCGGTATCCGTCAAAGCCCATCTCGGAGTAAGCGAGATCATGCACGACAAGCAGGTTCCACCGCCGGGCGAAGCCGATCAGCTGCTCAAAGAACGCATAGTCTGCTCTTACGGAGACCGGATTGCCGGGAAAATTCAGCAGAATAAATGCGGCGCGCTCCAGCACTTCTTCGGGGATAGAGCTAAGATCCGGCAGGAAGCCATTCTCCGCCTTCAGCGGCAGCGGCCAAGGCGTAACGCCGGCAATGGCCAGAGCACCGGAATAAATCGGGTAACCGGGATCGGGTACGATCGCCACATCGCCGGGATTGCAGACCGCCAGCGCCAGATGCGCCAGTCCGTCCTGGGAGCCCATCAGCGTCAGCATCTCTGTCTCGGGATCGACCTCTACTCCGAACCGGTACTTCATCCAGGCTGCCGCTTTGCTGCGGAACGCCAGTCCGCCTTCGGAGGACGGATACGAATAGCTGTCTTCCTTTAATACGGCCTCGCTGAGTACGCGCCGAATTTCAGAAGACGGTCCGCGATCCGGACTGCCGATGCCAAGGTCGATAAGCTCAAGGCCGCCCGCTGCCGCTTCGGCTTTCCAGCCTGCAACCTCCTGAAAGATGGAGGAGCCAAGACTCGACAGTTTGTCAGCGCGCCATCTATTTTTAGAAGCTTTAAGAGTCAATGATACACACCTGCCTGTTTTTTTTCAAAATATATGTTAGATTCAACTAAGTATAACACCGTCCGCCCGCTTACGGCACCGCCTTGGAGAGATTAAATGAAGCTTCACACGGATATGAACAGCAAAAAGGAGCCGCACCAGGGAGTTTCCCCGGCCGGCTCCTTTGTTCTCCAAATCGGCTTTCCTTACAGCAGCACTTCCCTTTTAATCGTCTCCAGTTCCTGCGATCTGCCGTAAACCGGATAAGCGCGCTTTGTCGGCTCGCACCAATTTACGCCATTGACGATAACCTTCTGGATCTCCGGATGATAATAAGTCGGATAAGACTCATGCCCCGGCTGGAAGTAGAAGATTTTGCCGTTTCCCCGCCGGTAGGTGGAGCCGCTCGGAAAGACGTTCCCGCCTTCGAACCAGCCGACAAAGATCAGTTCGTCCGGCGCAGGCACATCAAAGTGCGTACCGTACATTTCCTCATGCTCAAGCTCTATATATTCGCCGATGCCTTCCGCGATCGGATGGCTCGGATTCATGACCCATAGACGTTCCTTCTCACCGGCTTCACGCCATTTCAGATCGCAGCTCGTACCCATCAGTTTCATGAAGATCTTCGACATATGCCCGGAATGAAGCACCACAAGCCCCATACCCTGAAGAACGCGCTGATGGACGCGGTCCACGATCTCGTCGCGTACCTCCTTATGGGCAACATGGCCCCACCAGACGAGGACATCCGTATTGTTCAGCACTTCCTCTGTCAGCCCGTGCTCCGGCTCATCCAGGGTCGCCGTGCGGACATCCAAGCCCGCGTCTTTCAAAAAGCTGGCGATTTGACCGTGAATGCCTTCCGGATATACAGCAGCGATTTTGTCGTCGTTCCGCTCATGGCGGTATTCATTCCATACGGTTACTTTAACCATACTGCTCTCTCTCCTGTCCCCAAGTTAATCGTTTACCATCCTTATCATACAATTCAGGGAAGGCGCTTTCTTCCTACATTCTAGCTGAATTATTCCCGTATATTGTCCTCCGGTATTTCATCGGCGAGACGCCGGTCGCTTCCTTGAAAAAATGATGAAATGTCTTCACGCTTCCAAAGCCCGAAGCTTCGGCAACCGCCGTAATCGGCGCGTCCTCGTTAAGCAGCAGCCATTTGGCCTTGTTGAGCCGGTATTCATTCAGGAAGGACACAAAAGTCATGCCCGTGTTGCGTTTGAACAGCTTGGTAAAATAGTACGGGCTGAAGCCCATATATTTCGCGACTTCCTTCAGCGTTATGGCCTCACGGTAGTGCTCCTCGACATAGGTGAAAATCCGCTCCAGCTTCTCCAGCGTTTCCTTGGATTTGGTGGCCGACTCCTCCGAAATTTTGGGCTGCCGATGCACGCCGCTTCTCGGTACCTCGCGAAGAATCAAGGTCAGCATTTCAAAGAGCCGGGCTTTGATCAGATACGCGTACCCTTCCGCCTGTCGGACATTTTCCTCGTGGATGCTCTCGATCAGCCCCCGCATTTTATCCGCCAGCACTTCGGGCCATTTCCACCCGGACTGCTCCATCGAAGCAAAGGCGTCGCGGAGCGAATGCTCCTTGGCGTCCAGAACCGAAACTTCCTGAAAAAAGCTCAAATCGAACTGAATGACCAGCCGCTCACTATCGGGCGAAGCCAGAAAATAATGTACGTCCCCGCCACCCACAAACTGGATTTCCCCCTGCCGCATATGGATGGGCACATCGTTGATCCCAAGGTCCACGCTTCCTTTAACCATATAGATGATCTCGATTTCTTTATGCCAATGCGGGTAGCACAGCCGGTTCCCCTTATTTACAAAGCTGCGAAACGGAAAATGCTTGTCAAGCTCCGGAATCTCCAGATAAAGTTTCATGACGTCTCCCGTACCTTTACGTTTTAATCTAATCTGTATTGATAATAATTCAGCGCGGCGGCAAAGGGCAAAGATTTTTTCAGATAACTGCGGGAAGCAGCAGAAAAGCTTAATATGCTTCAACCAAGGAAAAATATTCTCGGTTTCCAGGGCCGCCTGAACAAGATCCGCAGGGTCCTTGCAACCTTTTTTCGTCTAATCCGTTAATTGTAGTAAAAGCATCGTTTGAGAAATAACCCAGAGGGTAAATAGCCTTATACTGTGCTTTATAGAGTCAAGGGGGAGATTGATCATGTTGTTGAAAAAGACTTTTGTAATGCCTGTCCTTGTGCTGCTGCTCCTTTCCCTCATCAGTACGGCAAGCACAACCTTAACCCGGGCGGTTGCCCAGAGCATCGGGCCGGCGCAGCAATTGACCGTATATATTCATTCATTGCAGCCTGACGGCAACAAAGTGATTCTGACGGCGGATGAGATTAATTGGTATGAAGGAGCCGAAGCCGACCGCGTCTTTGCGCAGCGGGAACCGGAAGCCGCGCAAGAGATTGACGGCGTGCCGGACGGCTATTATATCGTGAACGACAGCGATACGCTTACCGAGTATCCGCTGGCTGAGCATGTGGACATCAAGACGCAAATATTTGACCATACCGGAATCCCCGGCGATTTGGATATTATTTGGAACGAAGCAGTCGATTTGAATACGTTCCTGAACAAGTTCGGCGATACGGATGTGGTGGATCTAAGCCAATTCCCTTATCACATTACGGTTCAGGACGGCAAAGTGACCGCTATCGTTCAGCAGTATATTCCTTAACTTAAGTGAAAATCTCAAGTCTAACATCGGCCCGCAGAAGAGCTCTCTGTTACACGAGCTCTCCCTGCAGGCCGTTTTGCGTTTACGCCCCCCAATGATCAATAATTTATCATTTGGGAGTCAGCACGTTCTCCGGTATAATAAGGGTCAGGCAAATGGATGATAACTTAATTGAAGGAGACTTGGATGTTTAACCGGAAATGGAGCATTGCCCTACTGATATTATTAGGCGGATTTCTTTATACCCTGGTCCAGTTTATTCTCTCTACGAACCGATTGCAGCATCAGGTGGATAACTTGCTCCCCGGACAGGCTCAAGCGGTCCCTTCCCGCCGGATCCTGCTTATATCCCAGGAACTCGACAACCCTTACTGGCAGTCCATTGAGCAAGGAGCCCGTAAAGCGGCCGGCAAGTACGGTATGGATCTCGAATATACCGGGCCCTTGCGGATTAATCCGGAAGAACAGCTCTCCCTGCTGGAGCAGGCAATCGCTTCACGGCCCAGCGCCATCATTGTGCAGGGCACCGGCGGAGCCGACTCCAAGGGGCTGATAGACCGGGCGATGGCGCTGGGCATTCCCGTCGTGACCGTCGATGCCGATGAGCCCGGAAGCCGCAGGCTGTTCTACGTCGGGTCCGACAATCTTGCGGCAGGCGAGGAGATGGGCCGGCTGGTGGCGGAAGCCGCGAACGGCAAAGGAACAGTCGGCGTACTGCTGGGCACGGCCCGAGCCGACAGCCAGCGTCTCCGTCTGGAGGGCCTGCGCAGCATTATCGCAAAATACCCGGATATGAACATTGCCGATGTTCGGACATCCGATATATCTCGGCTTCAGGCCTCCGAGCAGACCCGAAGCCTGCTTGCCGCTCATCCGGACCTGAAAGCGGTCGTCGGATTCAGCTCCCTGGACGGCCTTGGAGCGCTGGACGCGGTGCGTCAACTGAGGACAAACCGGCTGTTATTCGCTTTCGATGATTTGGACGAGACAAAGGAAGCCGTGCAAAAAGGGCTAATTAAGCTAACCCTTGTCCAGCAGCCGCTGGAAATGGGCAGCACAGCCATAACACTTCTCCATGATTATTTTCAGGGGAAAACCGTGCCGAATGTCAGCTATACATCTATCCGCTTGATTGGAGACAGCGGCATTGCAAAGCCTGACGGGGAGGGTGCGCCATGAGTATTCGAAGCAAACTGCTGATCTTCATCCCCCTGCTCGTTCTGCTGATGAATCTGGTAACTTACTTTTTATTTCAAAGCGGGACCATTGTTCGGGATAGCTATGACCTGATTATGGGCCGGATTCTCAAATACAAAGAGACCACCGGAGCCTCCGAGGACAGCCTCAAGGCAGTGTACGCATATCTGCTTCACCCGGCGGAAGACTCAAAGACGCAGGCGGCAGAGACAATCACTTACCTGTCGGGGCTTCATTCAACCCTGATGGATACGGGCTCCGCGCCGCCCCTGACCTCCTCTTTAACCGGGTATGGGAATATGATTCGAACTTTGCTGTCGCTTGAGCAGCAGACGCTCGCCGCCGCGGAGAACGGCAGATCTTCGGATGCGTTCGGGCATTATCTCGAAGCCGAAAAGACCGTCTCCTTTATCCGGAGCGAGGGACAGCGGCTGGTTGAAGGCGAATTGGATCATTACCGTCCGGTATTCCGGAATATTCAGGCGGAAAATGCGCGGCTTTACAAGCTGGGGGTCGCCGTATTCGCTTTGGGCACGACGCTCAGCCTCGTGGTTGCGGTCTGGATTTCCCGCAGCATTACGGTTCCGGTCAGCGCGCTCGTCCGCTCGGCGAAATCCGTATCCAGGGGAAATCTGGACCCTCCCCTTCCCGCTGGGGGCAAGGACGAGCTCGCCGCCCTGTCCGCCGCCTTTACCGGGATGCTGGCCGGTCTGAAAGAATCTATTGAAAAAGACAGGGATATCGCCGAGAAGGAACGGCTGGTCAAGACTCTGGAGCTGCAGGCGCTGCAGAGCCAGATCAATCCTCATTTTTTGTACAATACGCTTAATGCTTTATCGAAGCTTGCTCTGCTGGAAGAAGCGGAACGAACCAGCGATCTGATTGTCTCGATGTCAAACTTTATGCGATACAACCTGCAGAACCTGGATCGGCAGGTGCCTTTACGCAATGAACTGGAGCATGTAAAGGAATACATCAGACTGCAGCAGACCCGGTTCCGTGACCGGGTGTCGTTCCAGCTCGATATCGACGAAAAAGCGCTCGATGTAAGGGTTCCCTCCCTGACCATACAGCCTATAATCGAGAATGCCTTTATCCATGGCATCGGTCATATGGAGAGCGGAGCTGTCATCTCTCTTTCCATTCACGGCGGGCCCTCGGTTACGAAGATTGTTATACAAGATAACGGCATGGGGATGACTGAGAATATACGTGCGTCCTTGCTGAACCACACGCAAGTGCCGCCGGCAGAGACGCCGATTCAGACGCGCTCCACCGGCCTTGGCACCCGTAATGTGTTCAGGAGACTGGAACTGGTCTACGGGCGGAAGGATTTGGTTCAAATTACGAGCGAACCGGGAAAAGGAACGACCGTAGTGCTAAATATTCCGGCGGGAAGGAGCGGGATGAGCAGTGTATCGGCTGATGATAGCAGATGACGAGGCGCTTGAGCGCGAGGGATTGGAGTGGATTATCCGCCGGGCGATGCCGGATACCTTCCTGATTATTCACGCCGAGAACGGAAGAACGGCGATCGGACTTGCCGAGGAGCACCGGCCCCATATTATTTTCATGGATGTCAATATGCCAGGCATTCAGGGACTGGAGGCCCTCAAGGAGATCAAAGCGCGGATGCCGGACGCCAAGCTGGTGCTGGTGACCGCCTATGATTATTTCGCCTATGCCAAGGAGGCCATCTCGCTCGGAGTAGAGGAATATATCGTAAAGCCCGCCAAGCGGGAGGAATTGGTGTCCCTGCTGCATAGACTGGTGGACGAGTTGGATCAGGAAAAAGCGAGACGCGAGGAAGAGCTGGAAATACGCGACCGGATGTCCCAACTGATGCCGCTCGCCGAGAACGAGCTTGCTCTGCTGCTGATGATGAACAAAGCCGCGGATGAAGAAAGCCAGAAGCTTTCGGAATGGCTTGATTTTCCGCTTGATCGGGGACTCGGACTCGTCGTGGCTTTCCATGACGAAATGAACATCGGAAGACAGAAAGTGTACAATGTCATTCACAGCCTGCTTAGAACCTTCGGCAGCTCGATTTCCAGCTCGATCATCGACCGCCATGTCGCCGTATTCCTGCGTATGCCGCCGGGTATGCCCGAAACGGAGTTCAACGATGAAGTGCATCAGTACGGAGAGAAGCTGCGCTCCCATGTGGAGCAGCACTTCGGCCTTTCTGCGGCAATTGGGATCGGTACGATTCGCGATGGCGCGGAAGGCCTTCATGAATCCTACTTTGAAGCCGTGTTCGCCTCCACTCTCGGCGCGCGAAACGGAGAAATCTGCCACTTTGGCGATTTGAAGAAGGAGGACTTCGCATTTACCGACAGGAATCCTGCGGCGGTCAGCCAGGCGGGCCAGCGTTCCTATGTCGTCGCAGCGCTTGAGCGTATACGAGAAGAACGGGAACAGCAGACGATGAGCGTGCTGGATAAAGCGAAACGATATATCGGTTTAAAGTTTACGGAGGAGCTCTCGCTGGAAGAAGTTGCTGATCATGTGCATCTGAATCCTTTTTACTTCAGCAAAATCTTTAAGCAGTTAACAGGGGCAACCTTTATCGACTATCTCACCGGCCTAAGGATCGGCAAAGCCAAGGAACTGATTGCAGAGGGAGATCTCAGTCTTAAGGAAGTCTCCTATCTCGCAGGATACAAGGACCCGAATTACTTCAGCCGGGTGTTCAAGAAGGTGACCGGAGTTACTCCAAGCGAATATCGCGAACAGATTCATTAATACAGTCCATGCCGTCAGGCGTGGATTTTTTTGTGCCTCGAGGACAAGATAGTACTAGTATCGGCATTCCCCACCGCCATTCCCTCCCCATCTTAAAGAAATGCGCAAAAGAGGACAAAATCGTGCAGGGGATAGCTCCTCTGTGAACAGAGAGGTGATGTTATAATTTTAAGTAGAAACACCTGCTGCGCTGATTTGATGGCGGTATCCGCTGTTAGCGTACAGATGGAAAGGGGAAAATGATATGAGTGATTTATTGCAACATCCGGCCAAAGAGTCGGAGACCAGTATAAAATTTGTTCTGCTTGTATCCATGGTCGCGGCCCTGGGCGGTTTCTTATTCGGATTCGATACGGCGGTAATGTCGGGGGCTAACGGATTATTGCGTGCCCGGTTCGCACTCGGCAACTTTATGCTTGGCTGGACGGTATCCTGCCTGATCATCGGCTGTATGGCCGGCGCGGCGATATCCGGTTCGATAGGTGAACGTTTTGGCCGAAAAAAAGTGCTGATTGCGGCTGCGGTTCTGTACACCGCCGGAATTTTCGGTTCCGCTGTCTCGCCAACGCTGGGAATGTTCATCACAGCCCGCATGATCGAGGGTCTCGCCATCGGTATCACCTCGACGCTCTGCCCGCTCTATAATGCGGAGATCGCCCCCGCCAGATTTCGCGGTCGGCTGGTCGCCATGAACCAGATGGCGACGGTTAGCGGTATTTTTCTCGGCTCCTTTCTGGCCTTGGGCGTTTCCAGTATGGGCAATGACGCATGGGACGTTTCCACAGGCTGGCGCATCATGTTTGGAACCGGTATCGTGCCGGGACTTCTGTTCCTGACTCTGCTGTTCCTGGTTCCGGAAAGCCCGAGATGGCTGATCAAGAAAGGAAGAGCCGCAGAGGCGCTGCCTATTCTGCTGAAGATTCACGGAGAAGAACTGGCCAAGAAAGAAGTGCTTGATATCAAGCAGAGCTTTGCTCAGGACGAGGAAGCCAAGGCTGCCTCCGGTCGGAGGTTGACGCCGGTCCTGCGCACCGTGCTGATCGTAGGCATTATCGTCGCCATGCTTCAGCAAATCACGGGTATCAACGCCGTAATGTACTATGCGCCGGAAATCTTCCGCCAGACCGGTGCGGGAGCCAGCGGTTCTCTTACTCAGACCATTATGGTCGGACTTGTTAATTTAATCTTCACCGCGCTGTCCCTCTGGCTTGTCGATAAGCTGGGCCGCAAGGTGCTGCTGCTGGCCGGTTCGTTCTTCATGACCGTCAGCCTGGCGATCATCGGCTTTGCTTTTCATACCGGGCGTACGGACGGCCCGATTGTCCTGATCTGCATTCTGGTCTATGTTGCGGCCTTCGCTATTTCACTCGGGGCCGTCGTTTGGGTAATCCTGTCCGAGATCTTCCCGAGCCGGATTCGCGGCCTTGCTACGGCGGTCGCCACAATGGCTCTCTGGGGGGCCGACTTCGCGGTTTCCCAATCCTTCCCGCCGCTGCTTTCTTCCGCAGGACCTGCTATAACGTTCTGGATTTTTGCCGCAACCTCCCTGTTTACACTCCTCTTTACTTGGAGAGTCATTCCGGAGACCAAAGGCAAATCCCTTGAAGAAATTGAAGCGATGTGGGAAAAAAAACACGGTGACAAACAGGAGAGTTTTAAGCCCTCTCTTCAGGATTAATCAATATACACAACGGGCCGAACAGGGGGCATCCCTCTTCGGCCCGTTTTTCGTCTGTCCGTCTGCTTGCAGCCAGATATCACTACCGATGATCGCAGCTTTCTTTTTTACCCAAATAAGTTTATGATGATCTAAAATATTGTTTCCACAAAGCCACTGGGAGAAGATAGCTGAACATGATCTATATTAAAGATTTGAAGAGCGGAATTGATATTTTCAAAGCGCTCAGTTCCGAAATAAGAATACAAATTCTGGAAATGTTAGCCTCCAACCCGCAGCTAAACCTGAATGAAATCGCCAAACGGCTGAAGCTGAGCAATGGCGCGATCACAATGCATATTAAAAAGCTTGAAGAAAGCGGTCTTATTGAAATTTATACTTCCGTCGGGAAGCATGGCATTCAGAAGGTATGTTACTTGAACAAAGACCGGCTGATGGTCGAACTCCGCAGCAAGGATATCGGTAATCTGTATGAGGTGGAGATTCCGGTCGGACATTACAGTAACTATGCGGCTGTTCCAACGTGCGGTCTTGCGACGAAGGACAGCATTATCGGGGAGTTCGACGAACCGCGCTATTTTGCCGATCCGCAGCGGATTAAGTCGGAGATAATCTGGATAGCCGATGGGTTTCTCGAATACAGGATTCCGAATTATTTAAAGCCAAATCAGAGCTTCCGTGAAATCCAACTCTCCTTGGAGCTTGGGTCGGAAGCGCCTGGCTGCGCTGATCATTATCCTTCGGATATTTACTTTTACCTTAACGGCGTGGAGCTCGGCTTCTGGACAAGCCCCGGTGATTTCGGCGATACACGCGGTACATTCAGCCCGGATTGGTGGCCTCCCCATTTGAATCAGTACGGAATGCTGAAGCTGATCCGGATTAATGATGAAGGAAGCTTTATCGACGGCTCGCGCATTTCGGATGTTACTCTAAATGATATGAAGCTGAATTACAAAAGCGAGCTGGCCTTCCGCATCGCTGTTACCGACAAGCCGGCCAACAAGCGCGGATTGACGATATACGGCAAGCATTTCGGCAATTACAGCCAGGATCTTCTGGCCCGCGTGCTGTACGATGTCCGCGAGGCCAAAGAGGTTCATACGGTTTAAGCCAGGCTAGACCAGGCGGTGACTAAACAAGACGACAGCTTTATGCCAAAACGCTCCAGAAAGACGGAATATCCGTCCTTCTGGAGCGTTTGTTTGCTTATAACCGTTATTTGCCGAAGGCTACCGCTATCGCATAATTCCCCTAATGCGAACACACACTAATCCTCGTCTCCCAAACCAACGAGAAGGAGTGTTTCAAATGCGCGAAGGTTTGATTCCTACCATTCTTGGTACCGTCGTATCCGCTTCAGGAGCCGCCTTGCTTGGCAGCAGATATAAGCTGGTTGCGTCAGGAGTACTCGGCTTCGGTCTGGCCCATATTGTGCTTGGCGCCATCGACCTGATTGAGCACCGTTAAGGGGCAGGAGAACAGAGGATATTCCGAAGGCTGCAATCGCGGCCCTAGGAATATCCTTTTTGCATCCAATTACTTTACAGCCACATAGAACAGCCGCTGCGTCTCATCTCCGGCCGGTCTCCATTCAAAATCGGCATACACCTTTACCTCGCTGAATCCGGCTCTCCGGAGCGCTTCCTCCATCCACTGCGGATCGTAAGCGCGCTGCACATGGGTCTCCTCGAACCGGCGATACCGGTCGCTGCCTGGTTCTTCGCGGACGAAGATGGAGAGATGATGCTCAATCTCGGTTCTTGGCCTATCCATTTCACAGGTCCAAATGTAAGACACCGAGAGATCATCCATGATGAAGGGCTGCTCCTCCTCATAACGAATCAGCGTGCGGGGATGATGAACGTCAAAGAGAAAGCTGCCCCCGGGCTTCAGTCCCTTGAAGGTACGCTCGAACACGGCCGAAATATCGCTCTCTTCGAGGATATAATTCAGACTATCGCAAAATGAAATCACGGAGTCCACCGGCTCCGGTAGCTCCCATTCCCTCATATCCTGCCTGATCCAATGGACGCTGCCTTCCCGCATAAACCGCCGTCCCCGGGGACGATCCTCCATCTTCTGGCGCGCCACGGCAAGCATATCCGAAGACAGGTCAATTCCCGTCATATGATATCCCGCCTCAGCCAGCGGAATGGTAAGGCTGCCGGTGCCGCAGCCAAGCTCGGCTACGGTCTTCGGCTTCCCCACCCGCTCCCACGCGGCTTCGGCGAAGGCGAGCCACTGCGGATACGGCATATCCGCCATTAGCTCGTCGTAGACATATGCAAATTTCCCATAGGAGGACACTGACAACACCGCACTTTCCATAGCCGTCCTAATCGGCAGAGTTTCCGCGGCTGCCGCCGCTCTGTTCGCCGGAAGCTTGACCGGGCTTATCTCCCTGAGCCAGATACGTCCAGCTCTCCTTCTGGGTGATGAGACCTTCCTTCATCAGCTTGCCGAGCGCACGCTTGAACGCCGCCTTGCTGATTCCGAACCGCTGCTTGATAATATCCGGCGGCGTCGCATCCGAATAAGGCATTCCGCCGCCCGGACGATTCTGTAGAAATTCCAGAATCTTGGCGGAATCCATATCCCGTCCCACTTCCTTGCGCTGGGCCATGGACAAGTTGACGCGTCCGTCCTCCCGAATGAACGCTACACGGGCTTCGAACTCCTCGCCCAAACGAAGCAGCCTCGGCCGTTCGGAGGAATGGATCATGCCGATTGCCCCGAAGCCGAGCACGCCTCCATCCACAATGACAAAAGTACCCATTTGAAGAGGCTTGTACACCCGGGCCTTCAACCACTGCCCCTTCCAGCTGGAAGGGGCAGGGAACGTCAGCGGGGCAAGCTCCTGTTCGCCCGCCAGCTTGGCCCGCAGCCGTCCTTGCTTGTCATGTTCCATAATGACAAATACACGGTCACCCACCTGCGGATGCAGTTCCTTCAGTTCAGGCAGTTCGCGGATGGGCAGAAGCAGTTGGCGCCCAAGTCCCATTTCAAGAAAACAGCCCAGCCGCGGATGAACGTCCGCCACTTCCAGCAAGGCCAGTTCGCCAAGCGTGAGATACGGCTTCTTCATCGTTGCCGCAAGGCGGTCCTCCGTATCGTAGAACAGGAACACTTCGACCTTGTCTCCCGGCTTGACCTTATCCGTAAGCTCCGTATAATGCAGCAGTACGTCCTGATCGCCCGCGCTCAAGAAATAACCGTAGGGTGAAACCTCTCTCGCCACTTCGAGCGTTACTACGCTTCCGGCTATTAGGCTCATACGGGTTCCACAACCTTCGCGTCGGACCACAGCCGCTCGATATTGTAGTATTCGCGCTCATCCCGGTGGAAGATGTGGACGACCACATCGCCCAAATCCATCAGCACCCAGCGCGCTGCGTCCATTCCTTCTATGCCACGGATAACCGCCCCCGCTCCCTGCGCAACCTTGCGAACCTCGGTAGCGATTGCCTGCACCTGGGTATCAGAGTTGCCGTGACAGATAATGAAATAATCACTGATCAGCGAAATGCCGCGCAAATCAAGGGCTACGACGTTCATCGCTTTTTTATCTTCAACTGCTTCAAGCGTCAGTCGAAGCAGCTCTTCGGATTGTATGGTCATTCATTTTCCTCCAATATTTTTACTAGATCGTTTCTGGCCATTACCGTCAGCGGGAATACAATCCGCCGCTTCTCCAGCAGCAGGCTGATCGTAGAATCGAATCCGGCGATAAGTCCTTCTTCCAGATTGGAAGCGGCAAGTTTGCGTATACGGTCGACACCTGGAAAATCCCGACCTGGCTCAATATAATCAGCCAGACAGACGATTTTGTCCAGCAGGGTCATGCCCACCCGGCCTGAAGTATGGTAGCGGATGGCATCAAGCACATCCGTATCTGTGATGCCGTACTCTTTTTCCGCCACATAGGCCCCCACCTCCGCGTGCCACAGCTGCTTGTCATAGAACAGCAGTTCAGGCGAGAGGTGATTCTGTTCAATAATTTCGCGCTGGCGTTCGACCGGCCAATATTTGGCCACATCATGTAGTAGCGCCGCCAGCTCGGCGCGCTCCGGGTCGCCGCCATACTTCCTAGCAAGCGCTCCCGCCGATTCCACCACGCCCAGCGTGTGCTTCCAGCGCTTCTTCGGCATCTGCGAGGATACCGACTCAATTAGCGCTTCGCGGCTGAACCCCATACAACTCACTCCTTTGCACGTAGTCGTATACCGCTTCAGGCACCATATACCGGATCGACTTCCCGGATGCAGCCCGCTCCCGGATCATAGTAGACGATATATCGACCATCGGCATGTCCGCCAACAGTACCTTCTCGGCGATATTGACCGGAAGCGTCGCAAGATTAAGAGAATTGCCCGGACGTCCCACACCGATAAAGGTAAGCCGCCGCACCAGTTCGTCGATATCCTTCCATTTCGGCAAATACTGCACCATATCCGCTCCGATAATAAAATAAAAATCTTCGGACGGATAACGCTCCTGCAGCTGCCGCACCGTTTCAATCGTATAGGATACTCCTCCGCGCACAATCTCCCAATCGAGAATGCGGAAAGATCCATCGTTCTTGATCGCCTCGCTCACCAGAGCCAGCCTCGCCTCACCGGAGGCTCCTGCCGCATGCTTATGCGGCGGGATATGCGAAGGCATGAACCATACCTGTTCCAGCCCGAAGGCATCCCTGGCCGTCTCCGCCACCAGCATATGGCCGATATGAATGGGATCGAAGGTTCCGCCCATAATGCCGACCTTCACACTCCCACCTCCTTGCAAATTTGCCTCTCTCGCCTGAGGCCTTGACTACGTACTGTTTACTTATGGAAGCGGCTTCGCCTAATCCGCTTCCGGGATATTGATCTTATCTGGGCAGCTCGATCGTCTTGTTGTCGCGTGATTCCTTGTACAGGATAATCGTCTTGCCTATGACCTGTACAAGCTCGGAGCCGGACTGCTCCGCAAGCTCGCTGCCTATCTCCTTCGGATCTTCGGCGCAGTTATTCAGCACGCTGACCTTCATCAGCTCGCGCTTTTCAATCGCCTCCTCGATATGACGGATCAGATGCTCGTTAACGCCGCCCTTCCCGACCTGAAACACTGGATCAAGGTGATGGGCAAGCGAGCGAAGATAGCGCTTTTGTTTGCCGGTTAACGTCATGTATGCATACTCCTTATTTATGAACTATTATTACCCGATTATCCTAAAATCTACTTGCTTCCTGATGATTCATCGGCGCCTAGACTGCTCAGCAGAGCCGCACGCATCACATCGATCGGAGCGGGCATTCCCGTCCAGTATTCGAGAGCGTAAGCCCCTTGGTACAGGAACATTCCCACGCCGCCGTGAATAATGCAGCCCCGGCGTTTGCGGCTTTCCAGCAGCAGACGGGTATGCAGCGGGTTGTAGATCAGATCGCTGACCACGATCCCTTCCGGAATGATATCCGGGTCTACGGGCATTTCATCTACACTCGGATGCATTCCTACCGAGGTTGTATTGATCAGAATATCCGTACCGCCGATGTAACTCCGAATCTGATCAAATCCAATACCCTTGATATCGCCCCGGCTGCTCCAGCTTCCTGCAAGCTGTTTCGCCTTCTCCTCATCGCGGTTAACAATAAGAATCGAGGCCGGATTCTCCTGAAGCAGCGCGTCGATGATGCCCCTTGCCGCGCCGCCTGCACCGATAACCGTAATCCTGTGTCCGGAGAGATCGGAGATCGCTTCCGATTTCAGAGAACGCACATATCCGATTCCGTCGGTATTGTAGCCGGTCAAAATCCCGTTGTCGTTAACAATCGTATTGACCGCCCCAATGGCCTCCGCTGCCGGGTCTACTCTGTCCAGATGCTCAATTACTGCCAATTTATGCGGAATGGTCACGTTGATGCCCCGAAAATTCAGTGTCCGTATGGCTCGGATCGTCTCTCCAACTTTATCGGGGTTGACGTGCAAGGGAACATAAGCTCCCGGGATTCCAAGCGCCTGCAGGCCCGCGTTATGCATGACGGGCGATTTGGAATGTGAAATGGGGCAGCCTATTACCCCTAAAAGAATACTTCCGCTCGCCGAAGACCAGGTTTCCGTTGAAGCCGTCATCATTGTCCTCCTTCTATCTAGATCAGCGAAGGGCGAACCAGCACCTTCACGCCGCGAGGGACATGGACAGCCACAACCGCGCCTTCCGTTCCGTTCATTTTGACCCAGCCCAGGCCGGAGATGAATACATCGCTGCGGCTTCCTCTGGCTATTCTGAATTCGTGCCGCTGCCAGGCCGGAAGCTTATCCACGTCGCCAGATGCAGGCGGGGACAGCATTTCACCGCGATGATCGCGGTACAAATCGTCCGCCCGCTCCAGCTTGGTGCGGTGAATCTTGAGGCTGCCGCTGATGAAGCAGGTGAACGACTGATGTTCGCCCTGCACGAAATCGAACCGGCCCAAGCCGCCGAAAAAGAGGGTCTGTCCCGCATTGAGCTGGTACACCGCAGGCTTGAGCGGCTTCGCGGGCATGACCGCGTCCAGGTCCTGACGCTCAACCAATTCGCTGTACCGCCAAGGATAGACGATCCCCGGTGTGTCAATGATGAAATGGCCGTCGTCGAGCGGAATCTTGACGCTATCCAGCGTCGTGCCGGGATACCGGGACGTCGTCAGCTCCTGCTCCAGATCGCTATAATCCGAAATGAGCCGGTTGATCAGCGTCGACTTGCCGACATTGGTTGCGCCTACAACATACACATCGCGCTGGCCGCGAAGCGAGGACACCGAATCGAGCAGCCGGTCGAAGCCCTGTCCCCGCTTAGCGCTGCAAAGCACGATTTCCGCAGTTCTCAGTCCAAGCTCTTTGCTGCGCTGCTGAACCCAATTACGCAGCTTGTTCCAGTTGGTCACCTTGGGCAGCAGATCGCATTTGTTCACGGCCAGAATGACAGGATTGCTGCCGACAAACCGCTGGAGTCCGGAGATAAGGCTGCCTTCGAAGTCAAAAAGATCGACAATATGGACGACAAGCGCGTTCTTTTCCCCGATTCCGGAGAGCAGACGCAGAAATTCGTCCTGGTCCACGGAGACCGAGGAGACCTCGTTATAATTCTTAATGCGGAAGCACCGCTGGCAGATGACAGGGTCACGGTCATAAGCCGCCTCCGGCATATATCCCGGCTGGTCCCGGTGCACGGTCTGCAGCTTAACGCCGCAGCCGCTGCAGCTTATGGGCCGCTGCCGTTCAGTCTGTTCGTTCATTCCTGTTGTTCCTCCTCATGCCACAATCCTCGTTTGCGTAATCTGGTCAGCGCAATCTGCTCGATCCGGCGGTTGATGCGGGTGCCAAGTCCTTCATCCTCTAGGGAGATCGGCAGCACCAGCACGGTAAACAGACCCAGCCGGTTGCCTCCGTATACGTCGGTAAGCATCTGGTCACCGACCACGATCGTCTTCTCCGGTTCCAGATTCATCAGCTTCATCGCCTTGTGAAAAGGAGCATTGCTCGGTTTACGCGCCCTATGGACAAATTCGATATTCAGCGGCGCCGCAAATCGCGATACCCGGTTCATATTATTATTGGACACGATCACCAGCTTAAAGCCGAGCTGCTTCACTTTGTCGAACCACAGCACCAGCTCCGGCGTAGCCAGCGGCGCCTTGGCGCCGACCAGCGTGTTGTCCAGATCGGTAATGATCCCCCTGTAACCCTGCAAATACAGACCTTCGAGATTAATATCGAATACCGTATTTACCCGCAGCTTGGGGACAAGCCTTTCAAACATACGTTCACCTCGATTTCATACGACAAACTATATCATAATCTTAACTCTTCGGAAATGATTGTTAGATAGAGAAATCGTCGGTTATCCGCCGTTCATTTCGTCAGCTTCAGACTCTTGCGCAGCCGCAAAGCTTCAGTATACACGGCTTGCCAGTCTTTGTCTTCAATTACTTCGGGACTGTATTTTGCCTTCTCGAACCAGCCGAGCAGCGCCGATAGACTGTCCGACGCGCCCGGACGCTCGCCTCTCCACCGGGAAACCGATTCTCTAAGCGTCTCATGCTTGTCTCTTGAGAAGCCTTTCCGGCGCATGAACGCTATCCAGCGCTCTGTCTCAGCCACAATCTTCTCGGCGGAAGACAGCGGCCGTCCGCTGCGGATTCTCTGCAGCAGAAAGCGCAGGTCGGACCGGTGCTGCCACAGCAGGAACGCCGCCCAGCCGGCCACAATAACTGCGGCAGCGGCAACGACCCATGTTCCCACGGACAAGCTGCTTTCTTCGGAACCCGTACCTGCAGCTTGTTGTTCGTCCTGCGTATTCACGTCCGGAGCTTCGGATGCTTCAGGCTGGGGATCGGACTCGCTTTGCGTCAGCAGCGAGGCATTGAAGCCGGGCGTCGCCTCTACCGGAATCCAGCCGTAGTCTCCGAAGTATACCTCCGCCCAGGAATGGGCGTCGGCATTGGTAATTGTATAGTTGTTGTTCACGGCCTCTCCCTGCCGCATGGCAAGGCTGTCGGGAAGCTGGGACTGTTCTCCCGGAGCATAGCCCTTAACCCAACGGGCCGGAATATTCAGCGAACGGGCCATGGTCACAAGAGCCGTGGAATAATAGTCACAGTAGCCTTCCTTAATCTCAAACAGAAAGCCTTCCACAAAATCCTTGCTATTTTTGCGGGACAGGTCGGGTTCATTGGTGTACGGAAACGTTTCTTGTAAATATTGTTGCAGAAGCATCGTCTTTTCATACGGCGTCTGCGCCTGAGACGTAATTTCACGGGCCAGATTCCGCACTCTTACAGGAAAATTATCCGGAAGCTGAAGGAACTGATTCGGGATATCCTTTCCGCCATACAGGTCGGAAAAGGTCTTTGCGCTCAGCTCCTGAACCGGAACGACGGGCAGCTCGGAAGTCAGCACATACGACTTCGGGTATGGGGCGGACTCGGCTCCATCAATCAACAACTCGCCGTCCCGGCTGCGCCACGACAACCCGCCGGCTTCTTTTTCACCATTAATAGAATCGATTCTGGAAATGGAATAGGCGCCGAACAGCACCGGGTACCGGTTATTGCTGAGCATGCGGACGGTATACTGCAGCTCTTGAGTGGGAGTAGACGACGCATAGTCGTTCTCCAGCGTCTCCCCCGCCTCCGCCGGCTCCAGGCTGCCTTGTTTGCGGCGGAGGCTGTCGCTCCATCCCGTGCCGGAATATACGCTTCTTGTCTCCCCGCGCATATAAATGCGCGAATTCGAGGTGACCGACATCACCGGAGAGTAGTCAAAAGCGAAGCCTCCTCCGAGATTATTATCATTGAGGCTGTATCCGGAAGCCGTCCCGGACGAGCCTGTGCCGCTTGTTTCGGTTCCGGTATCGTCCGTGTTATTAATTTGCGGCGCACTGCCGCCGTTCCATTCCCTCCAGGCCGTATACGGATCGGTAAGCGTAGGTTTGACCGATGGCGCATTCACGCCGGTAAGAATGACCAGCGCAAAAATAACGGCGATATTCACTGATATTTTTAGCGGATAATCAATTAGATATTTCCAACCCCGGGGATAACGCAGCTGAAAGCTCTTTAAATGATTGCTCACCAGCCAACCCAGCCCGGCGAACACCGTCCAGGCGACTTCCTGCCAGAGCACCGAGTGCGTGAAAGAGTCCAGTGCCGCGAATGCCGCGATATTCATGCCGAGAAACAGTAAAATACGGCTCTTGGTCGTCACCAGCAAGGAGGCCGACAGCATAATCGCCCAACCACCGAGAGCGAACCAGAGATACGGCGTCATCTGTGAAAAAGTATCGGCCAGCCGTTCGGCCAGCGGCGCCGAAGGATATGGGATATAAAGTCCGTAATATTGAATGGTCCGGTATACGATGTACAGAACCGCTGCCGCTTCAATTACGATGCGGTACAGGATCGAAATCGGCAGCAAAATTTCAATCACTGCTGCGGCAGCAAGCGTGATCAATACCGCAGCGCTCGTCTGCTGCAGCCAGATCGGCTCGGTGAAAGAAAGCCACTGCAAAGCTATGATAATCAGCCACAGCAGACTAAAAGACCGGTGCCAGGACGATTTCATTAGGTTCCACCAGTTCTTCATCGTCCATCCCCCCCAATCGCTGCAGGCAGCTCGCCAAGCAAGCTTACCCTGTGCCCCATGATACCGCGGGATTTTAGCTCGCTGGACCATTCATCGCCGCGCCGCGGACCCGCAGGGTTCAATATATGGATATGACAGGGGGTCATCCCTCTGCTCTCGGCCCACTGCAGTGTCTGCAGCACATTTCCGCCCGTCTGCGGGCTGATCAGCACGAAGTAGACTCCTTTTGGAAACATGCGGAATCCTTTTTCCAGCCGGGGAACAAGCGGTCCTCTGCCCTCCCCGTTGATGTCGATCAGATATTGAACCATCTTCTGCCGCTCCGCAGCGCTCTCCGCAGGGGCGAATACTTTGGTATTTTTGTCGAGGCAGCACAGTCCGATACCTATCCGTTCCCGCACCCCGAACCCAAGCAGGGAGGCCGCTGCCGAGACAGCAAGCTCGAACTGCGCGGAAGAGGCGTAAGCCGAGGCGGTTCCGTCGAGTACAAGCATCGTTTTGGGCAGCGATTCATGCTCGAATTCCTTGGATTTCCATGCCCCGGTCTTGGCCGTCGCATTCCAGTGAATGCGGCTTAAGCGGTCGCCGTACACGTAATCGCGGACGCCGTTGATCTGCGTCGTCTCCCGCCGGGATTGAGCCAGCGAAACCTGGGGCCCGGAAAGCCGCGAATTCCGTTCGTACAGCACCCATCTGGGGATGTGGACGACACGCGGCAGCACCCGGAACTGTCCCTGCGCGAGAAAGCTTCCTTTATGCTCCACCAGTCCGAAAATATCTTCGCTGGAAATTCCCGTCTCGGAAAAAGAATAGCGGCCCCGTTCCAGCGGCGGCGTCTGGAATCTGAGTTCCCCCTGGCCTTTAAAGTTCGGAACCAGGCTTTCCTCAAAAATCCAGGACTCTCCATTATGCCTTTTAAGCATTTCACGAACAACAACAAAAGGAATCGGCAGAAGGCCGGGGAGCGCTATTTCGAGCTTGACACGCAGGTGGCCTCCGGCATACAGCAAATCGGATTTCTCTCCTTCGGTTAAAAGGGTGCGGGTGCCCCGGGCTTTACGCACTCCGGTAAATCCGCCGGCGAGCAGATATACCATCAGGACCGACACCATAATGAACAGCATGAACGACGTTTTGCCGCCTTGAAACAGCACATACAGCAGGGTAACACACCAAACTGCGGCAATACCGGCCAGCTTGGCCGGCAGCCTCACGGCGGCTGCGGATAAATACCGTCTCATCTTATTGCCTCATGGTCACGGGCACCTGGATACTTTGCAGAAGATTGTTCAGCAGTGTATCCGCGCTGACGTTGTCCAGACGGGACTCGGGACGCAGCAGAATTCGGTGGCCGAGCGTGTATGGCGCCAGCGACTTCACATCATCCGGCAGCACATAATCACGCTCCCGCATGAAGGCGAAGGCCTTGCATGCCATCATATAAGACAGCGCCGCACGGGGGCTGGCGCCAAGCAGGACCAGCGGGTGCTCTCTGGTGCCGCGGACAATATCGAGCAGGTAGCTTAGAACCGGCTCGCTGATATACACCTCGCGGATTTCCTCTTGAATGGACGCTATTCTTTCCATCCCCGCTACCGGCTGAAGCTTATTCACCGGCTGGCCTTCCTGATGGGTCAGGAGCAGATTTTTTTCCGTGGCCGCATCGGGATAGCCAAGGCTGATTCGCAGCATGAAGCGGTCGAGCTGTGCTTCGGGCAGCGTGTACGTGCCTTCAAAGTCGATCGGGTTCTGTGTAGCGCACAGCATGAACGGATGCGGAAGCTCATAGGTCTCCCCGTCCACCGTTACGTTGCGCTCCTCCATGACCTCCAGCAGCGCGGACTGCGTCTTGGTCGTAGCTCTGTTGATTTCGTCGGCAAGCAGGATATTCGTCATCACAGGTCCCGGACGGAAGTGGAACATCTCATCCCGGGGATGATACACCGATACGCCGGTAATATCGCTTGGGAGAATGTCCGGATTGCACTGAATCCGGCGGTAGTCTCCGGAGATGGATTTAGCCAGCGCGCGGATCAGCTGGGTTTTACCCGTTCCCGGGACATCTTCAATCAGGACATGGCCGCCTGCAAGCAATGCAGTCAGCAGCAGCTCTATTTCAAATGTTTTTCCTAGAATACAGGATTCCAGATTGGCGCGGACAGCATTTACGATTTGCATCGATTCGTGGCTTGCGGGCATATAGAGTAAAACCTCCTAAGTCAAAATAAACAGTATACTTACTATTTTACATGATTAAGAGGGACAAAGTACATTCGGTGCGGTTATGAAAACGGTTAAGATGAGTACATAGATACGGATTGTCCGTTTTATCTAAAAAGCCGAGAAGACTCCTTCCTCTATAGGGAGGAGATGAATCGGCGGTTTTTTTTGCCTTAAAGCGAACATATGTGCTATTATGAAACTATCCTGTACGAAAGGAGGCTTTGTGGCATGATGGTGCATAAAGCTTACAAATATCGCATCTATCCCAACCCGGAACAACGACAACTCATCCATCAAATGTTTGGCTGTTGCCGTTTTGTCTTCAATCATTTCTTGGTCAAATGGAACGAAACCTATGCGGCAACCGGCAAAGGGTTATCCTATAACACCTGTGCCACACAGCTTCCTGCACTCAAACAGCAATTTGAATGGTTGAAATCGGTAGATAGCATTGCTTTGCAATCGGCGGTGCGAAACGTGGCAGACAGCTTTGAACGTTTCTTCAAGAAACAAAATCAGGCTCCACGTTTCAAAAGCCGCAAGCATCCTCTGCAAAGCTACACCACCAAATACACTAATGACAATATTGCCATTGACGGAAACCGACTTAAACTTCCGAAGCTTGGCTGGCTTCGCTTTGCCAACTCCAGAGCGTGTGAAGGCCGCATTCTTTCGGCTACCCTGCGGCGAAATGCGGCAGGCAAATATTTTGTATCCATCCTCTGCGAAGTGGAAATGAATCCTCTGCCGCAGACCGATAAGGAGATCGGCATTGACCTTGGACTCAAGGAATTAGCGGTCTGCTCTGATGGGTTGCGGGTTGCCAATCCCAAAGTGTTTCGCAAATATGAACAAAAACTTGCATTTTGGCAACGCCGCATGGCTCGCCGTAACCAAGGGGGCTCCAATTGGCAGAAAGCCAAACAGAAGGTTGCCCAAATCCATGAGAAGATCGTGGGCAGCCGCCATGATGTTTTGCATCAACTCACCACGAAGCTGATTCGTGAAAACCAAACGATCAGCATCGAAAATCTGAGCGTGGCGAACATGCTCAAAAATCACCGGCTGGCCAAATCCATCGCCGATGCGTCCTGGGGTGAATTTGCCCGTCAGATTTTGTATAAAGCGGAATGGTATGGACGCTCGGTGAAGGTGGCTGACACGTTCGCCCCAACGAGCGGGAGGAGACGCTGCGATGCTATCCAGTCCATTCTCCCGATACGCGGAATTCCATCGTTTGGCATCTGTGGCACAGCGCCAGGATCGAAGATATCACCATGAACATGCTGGTCGCCGAGACGGGGCAGGTTCTGGATACAGACGGAATGCCTCAGGGACTGAATATCCGGTTCCTCCATTCCGGCAACGAGATGACCGAGGAGGAAATGACGGAGCTGAGCGCGGGAATCGCGATTGAGGGTCTACTTGCTTATCGGCGGGCGGTCGGGCGGAGGACAAATGAAATTATAGCTTCTATGGAGCCGGGACAATTCAGACAGAAAGTGGATGCGGGCCGGATCAAGGCTGTCCGGGATCAAGGGGCGGTTACGGAAAAAGCTGGCTGGTTGACCGACTACTGGAGCGGAAAAACGATAGGCGGTTTGATGCTGATGCCCGCATCGCGGCATAACTTCGTCCACCTGAACAAAGCGGTGCGGATCAAAAGCAAGCTAAAGCGGCGGCGTTAACGAGGCAGATTAGGATAAAGCTTTTTTGGTAAAAAGAACCCGCCGAAACCATCCGGCGGGTTCTTCGCAAACAGTCAGCCCTTTGGCCGCACAACGAGCGCAGCCAGAAAAGAAAACACAATCGCCGCTGATATCCCGGCGCTCGTAATGTTGAAGATGCCTGTGACTACACCGATCCAGCCAACCTGCTCCAGCTCGATAAGCGCGCCATGCACCAGCGAGTTGCCGAAGCTGGTAATCGGTATGGATGCGCCCGCGCCGGCGAACTTGACGAGCGGATCGTATATTCCGACCGCATCCGCGATCGCCCCGGCGACCACGAGCGTGCTCATCGTATGCGCCGGAGTCAGCTTGACTACATCCAACATCAGCTGGCCGATTACACAGATCAGGCCGCCAACCAGAAACGCCCACACATAAATCATGCTTGCTCACCTCCGCTCTCCAGCGCAACCGCATGCGCAATACAGGGAATGCTCTCACTCTGCTGATACGTCAGCGGCGAGAGCAGCGCTCCTGTGGCAACGACGAGAACGCGCTTCAGCTGTCCTTTTTTCATCCGTTTCAAGATATGCCCATAGGTGACGGCCGCCGAACAGCCGGACCCGCTGCCTCCCGCGATGACATATTTCTGGCTTTCCCGGTCGTAGATCAGCAGGCCGCAGTCGGTGAATTCGGTCTGTTCCATCGGAATGCCTTCTTTAGCAAGCAGTTCCTTTGTTATGGGCAATCCGACTGAGGCAAGATCGCCGGTTACGATCAAATCGTAATAACCCGGAGACAACCCCGTATCGCGAAAATGCGCCGTGATCGTATCCGCCGCAGCGGGAGCCATGGCAGAGCCCATGTTAAAAGGATCTTTGATATCAAAATCCATAACTTTGCCAATGGTTGCGGCAGTAACAAACGGACCGCTCTGAGTTCCGTCGTTCCGGGTAATCACCGCGCAGCCGGAGCCCGTAACGGTATACTGCGCCGTTGGCGGCTTTTGCGAGCCGTATTCGGTGGGATAGCGGAATTGCTTCTCTACCGTACAGTTATGGCTCGCGGTTCCGGCCAGCGCATATTTCGCTCCTCCGGAATCCACGATCATGGATGCGACCGCCAGGCTTTCCATGGAGGTGGAGCAGGCGCCGAATACGCCGAGATACGGAGTGCCGAGCTTTTTGGCCGCGAAAGAAGCGCTGATAATCTGGTTCATCAGGTCGCCGCCTACGAAGAACTCCAAGTCCTCCTGCTTAATTCCCGCATTGATCAAGGCGAGACGGATCGCCTTTTCAAACAGCCGCCGCTCCGCTTTCTCCCAGGTCTTCTCGTCCATCTTCAGATTATCGTACACGAAGTCGAAATCCGAAGCGAGCGGCCCCTCGCCTTCTTCCGGTCCGACTACCGCCGAAGCGCCAAGGATGGCGGGCCGGGAGGTGAACTGCCACGTCTGCTTGCCCAGCTGCTTCATAAATGTCCTCCCCCATGGCCAAGGAAGATGTAGACGATGCCGATAATAAAGGCGGCCACGACACCGAAAACAATGACCGAGCCCGCCAGCTTGAACATATTAGCTCCAACGCCCAGCACAATCCCTTCGGCACGATGTTCAATCGCAGCCGAGCACATACTGTTGGCAAAGCCGGTTACGGGAACTGCCGTCCCGGCACCGCACCACTGCGCCAGCTTGTCATATACGCCGAAGCAGGTGAGAATGACGGATAGCAGGATCATCACCGCGACGGTCGGGCTGGCCGCCTCTTTTGCATTCATGTGAAAGTAAGCCATGAACATTTCCTGAATAGCCTGTCCAATCACGCAAATCAGGCCGCCCGATAAGAAAGCGCGAAAGCAGTTTTTAAGTACGGGCCTGGAAGGTTCGTGTTTTTTGGCAATCTGCTTGTAAACTTGGTTATTCAGGGAATCAAGCTGCAGCTTGACCCCCGAACGTTTGGTCTTTGCCGGCAATGAAGGCACCTCCTAAAGGTTTGGCGAAGACTTAAGTCCCTTTGCGCAAATACGCAGTCAGGACGATCAACCGGCTTCGCATAGAAGATTTTCCTTTATTGTTCGCCGTCCGGCTTTTCCTTATGACATTTAAGATTCAGGAAAAATACAGCAGCACTATGACAAGCAGCAAAAACAGCGCCAAAATAAGAATAACTTCCCGCTCCGCTTCAGATTTATTCATCCTTCTCCCGCTCCTTTTCAGGGCTATCCCGCCATTTTAACGCCTCTGGCAGCATTATATTCCCCGCCTCCCCGCTGGGTGTGCACTTATGAACTATGCTAAACGCATATTCAAAGATCGGATGCCTATGTGCGGAGCGTTCCAGGGTACTTTATGACCCCGGTCCAATGGACAACCCGTTAGCGAAAGTTCATACTATACGGTAGTAAAGGAGAGATGGCAAGATGAACCAAGAAACACTTGATATGTTCAAAACCCTTACCGAATTCCCTTCCGCCCCTGGTTTCGAACGTGAACTGCGCAAGTTTGTAAAAGAAGCCATGGCTCCGTATACCGATGAATTTGTCCATGACCGTCTCGGCAGCCTGTTCGGTGTGCTTCGCGGCGATGTAAACGGGCCGAAAATTATGGTAGCCGGTCATTTTGACGAAGTCGGCTTTATGGTTACCGGAATAACCGATAACGGAATGATCCGTTTTCAGCCGCTTGGCGGCTGGCTCGCTTCGGCGGTCAGCTCCCAGAGGCTGCAAATTATTACGCCAAAAGGAGCGATTACGGGCGTCGTCGGCAGTACGCCGATCCATCTGGTCAGCCAGGAAGAGCGAGCAAAAGGCGGGGACATCAAAGCGATGTTCATCGATATCGGCGCGGAAAGCCGGAAGGAAGCGATGGAGTTCGGCGCAGCTCTCGGCCAGCAAATCGTTCCCGTCTGTCCCTTCACCCCGCTGGCGAATCCGAAAAAAATATTGGCCAAAGCATGGGACAACCGTTACGGCGTAGGGCTTGCCATTGAGCTGGTCAAGGCGCTCAGCGGCAAAAAGCTGCCGAACACCGTCTTTGCCGGCGCTACCGTGCAGGAAGAAGTGGGGCTTCGGGGGGCGCAGACGGCAGCCAACCTTCTTCAGCCGGATATTTTCTTCGGACTTGACGCAAGCGCCGCCTCGGATACGACCGGGGACAAGCAGGCGTTCGGGCGGCTTGGCGATGGCGCGCTGCTCCGCATCTTAGACCCGACGATGATTACCCATCGCGGACTGCTGGAATATGTGCAGGATACGGCGGATACGCACCGGATCAAATATCAGTATTTTGTCTCCCAGGGGGGTACGGATGCAGGCCAGGTTCACGTAAGCGGAATCGGCGTACCTTCCACCGTAATCGGCATCTGCTCGCGGTACATTCATACTTCCACATCCATGATCCATACCGACGATATCGACGCGGCCAGAGAACTGCTGATCAAGCTGGTGGAAGGACTTGACCATACGACGCTGCAGACCATTATTGAGCGCAGCTAAGGTCATAGGGTCGGCGGCACTGGAACACATGCCGATCTAACAGTTGGAGCTGTCCCATAAGTTAATATACCTGGCGTTACGGCCGCCTTCCTAAAAAAGTTAAGAAGCCAGCAAGTCTTTCGGTTATTGGAGACTTGCTGGCTTTTGCTTTTCTATTGGGCAATTCCTCCATCAAACCAAGTTAGGATTTAGGGCAATCGCTCTAACATCAAAGGACAGGTCAGGTTGTTATGATTTTTTTATGCAGGGATTTTAGGCTGTTCTGACTGAATTTGAGGATGAATGGGAACAAACCTGCATTTTTGCAGGCGTGTTATACATAGGTTTTCTCAGTCGACCAAAAGATGCACAATTTCAGGTTTTCTGCATTATTTACTTCACACCTCTAAACTGAAGAAGAATCCCCCGCTTCCATTCGGGTGGCCCCGTCCACCTTCCACCTACCTAAATCTCACCTAAAAAAAGAGGGTATCCCATTAGCCCTTCTATGGCTTATGGGACACCCCCTTTTTTGTCGACTTGCATAGCGCACAATTAAGGCAGAAATTTTAATACAATTCAATTATTATGAATTTTTCATATAATGATTTTATCATATATTATGCCAGGAAGTTACCTATCTGCACCCTATTCAGTTCCCTGGCAGCCGCTTGCGGAGCTTAAGCTTGCTTCAATACATTTAGCAGCTTCAATTCGTTAACCCGGTTCAATTCATCGTAATGCTTCAAGACCGCTTCATGAATCTTATGTCCCGGCGGAATGTTCGTATACTTTGCCACTGCCGCGCGGGCTCCGGCTTTGTCCACGAAAGCCTGAAGCTCCGCAGCTTCGGGATCTTCCATCACATCGAACAGCAGGGCCCCCGCCATTGACCTTGCCAGCGCCGAGAAGCTGAGGCCCCTCTCATAAGCCTGCATCGCAGGCGAGACGAGACGGTCGCCCGGTGAAAGCTTGCGGATCGGGGAACGCCCGACCCTGGCCACTTCATCCGTCAGCGCCGGATTTCGGAAGCGTTCCAGAATTTTATCGATATATTGGCCATGCTCTTTTCGGTCGAAGCCGTGCTTTTGCACCAATAATTCCCCGGTCTCTTCGAGCACTTCCCGCACAGAGGCGGTAAGCTCTTCATCCTCCATCGCCTGCTGGATCGTTTCCCAACCGCGAAGATAGCCGAGATAAGCCGCCGAGCAATGTCCGGTATTCACCGTGAACAGCTTGCGCTCGATGTATGGCTCCAGATTATCAACGTAATGGACTCCCTTAATCTGCTTATAGCCCGGAATCATTTGTGAGGAATCCACGACCCATTCATGAAACGGCTCTACAACTACTTTTAAAATATCCCTATGCTGCTGTATCGGTACGATCCGGTCCACTGCGGCGTTCGGAAAAGCGACCATTTTATCAGCCTTGCTTCGCGTTTCCTCGTCAAGCCTCGCGTAGACAAGCTCTTTAAGCTGCTCGCTGCCGCCTATTGCATTCTCGCAGGCGATGATATGCAGCGGTTCGGATGACTCCGCCACCCGAAGAGCCACACCCCGGGCGATAACACCCGCGATATGCTTCAGAACAGAAACACCTACTGCCGTTGTTATAAGATGTGCATTGGCGATAGCCAGCATCACCTCCTCTTCCTGGGAGGCGCTGCTGAGCGCTGTTACATGGTTCACCGTCACCGTTTCCCGTCCTTCGCTGGCCAGGGTAACGGTATATTCGCCGCGTTCCCGCAGCTCACGAACCATCGCTTCGTTCACATCCACAAAGGTCACTTCATAGTCCGATTGCGACAACAGCAGACCGATGAACCCTCTTCCGATATTGCCGGCTCCAAAATGAACAGCCTTCATACCTGCACACCTCCCTCAAAAATCCCGATAATATCCAAGGGGCTTGCGGCGTTCATAATCCGTTCGATCGCATCGTCCTCAGTGAAGATCATAGCCACATTGGTGAGGACTTCCATATGCTCTTCTCCTGCGGCCGCTATGCCGATTACCACAAACGCCGGCTCGTCGCCTCCGAAGTCGACGCCTTCCGGAAACCGGGCGATGGACAGCCCCGTGGATTTGATATATGGCTTCGCATCCTTTGTTCCGTGGGGAATGGCGAGTCCGCCTCCCATGTATGTGGATACGACCTCTTCCCGCTCCAGCATCTTCGGAATATAATCCTTCGTGACATGCCCCCCCTCCACCAGCAGTTGTCCGGCGATTGCAATGGCCTCGTACTTGTCCTTGGCGGCGGCGTTCATCATAATTTTATTTTCTGACAGTATGCTCATTGGGTCTCTCCCTCTTTTATCTTTTATTTTCGAAAAAACGGAGAAGCTCGGCGGACAAATAGGTTCGGATTTCCTGTTCCGGCCTCTCTTCCAGCAGACGCATAAGCTCCGTATTCAACAGCATCGCGCTGATCTCGCTAAGCACCTCTAAGCTTTCCTTAGGCAGCACCTTCGGGGCAAGCATCAGCAGAATCGTGCTAACCTCGGTATTTCCGTCCAGAATAAGCGGCGACTGGAGCCGGTAGAGCGTCAGCGAGGACATAAGCACATGGCTGCTGCGGGTATGAAACAGCGCAAGACGGGTATCCGGTATAACCTGGCTGGCCATTTTTTCCCGTTCCAGCAGTCGATTCCGCAGCGTCTTGGGATCATCGGTTACGCCGCTGCCTTGCAGCTTATCCAACATCGCGCCGATGGTATCCTCCAGATTCATCCCTTCATTGCTCAGTAAATAGTACCGGAAGCGTTCGACCAGCCCATCAATTTCATCGAGCAGTCCCTTATAGCTCCTTAATCTGCCTATAACGGATTCCCCTGTCACCGGCTCGCCTTCTTCGCCGGCAGAAACGCTTCCATCTTCCGCCAGAGCCTTGTCCTGGATGAAGTGCAGAAGCTTGTCGGTCTCTTCCGCCGTCAGCAGCGGGCTAATTCGGATATATTTGTCTTGTTCCATTGGCAGATCGATTGTCGATATGATTAGGTCGTAATCCTCTTTCGGCATCCGGGCCGCCTCGTACCAGGAGACATTGCCCAATATCTCAAGCTGGGGCATTTCCTTTCTAAGCCGCTCCCCGAGCAGCCGGGAGGAACTTAGACCGCTCGCGCAGACCAGAATTGCCCGCACATTACGCTTTAGCTGACTCAGCCGCTCCGTAGACGCTCCAAAATGCATGACCAGAAAAGCAATCTCCTCGTCAGGTACGGTCAGATCGAGCTTCAATTCCTCCACCGCATCCCGGATCATGCGGAACAGATACTGGTAATCCTTGCGGATCGGTCCGAGCAGCGGGTTACGGATGCGGGTGCCCTCGTGGATTCGTCTGAGCGCCTGCTCGACATGCTCAAGAAGACCCTCCCTCAAAATACGGTCGCTGTGGAACGGAAACCCGGTTCGCTTGACGACCTGCTCTGTCAGACGGTATACCAGCCCCATCAGTCCGATGTCCCCATGCACAAAATCATCCGACGCGCCAGACTCCTGCGCCCTGTCAAACCATTCAGCGATGTATAAGTGCTCCGCTGTCGGAAGCGCAAGGTTCATCTCGTTCTCCAGCCGCTTGACGAACTGTTCCGCGCCGGAAATATTCCGGTGATCGGATATTCGCGGATAGGCCGCATCCTCGGAGCCATGGATAACCATTCCGATTTCCCAGCGCCTTACGGCGACGGACAGGCCGAGCAGCAGCTCCATGTAGACACTCTCAGGCAGTTCAGCCGTCCAGTTCCACTCCATATCCCACAGGAGATTTTCCACGTTCAGCAGTCTGCTCTGTCCGACAGCGGCGAGCAGCTTCCGGAAGACCGGACTTCCCTCCCCTTCAGGTTGAGGCCCCCGGCCGACCAGGTCCGACTGATCCAGATGCTCGGCTGCCAGCCTGCACAGTGCGCGCCGCTTGTCGGCTTCGGCGCCGGTGATTTCGACGCCATATCCCCTTCTGCGAACGAGCTGAAGTCCAAATTTGCGCACCCACGGCTCCAGTTCATCCAGATCGTTGCTGACGGTAGCTACCGTTACTTTCAAGGTGTGCGCCAAGGCGAACAGCTTTAGCGGCTCTTCCGTCTCAATCAGCGAGCACAGCTCGAATATTTTTCGTTCCTCTCCGGAATATTCCGCAGGTTTTTCCGCCCGCAAAAAGTGCCTAAGCTGCCCAAGTCCGGTTTCCGGGCCGTTCATTTGGATACCCTTGCCGGATTTGCGGCTTAATGTCAGCCCGAAATCCTGAAGGATGTGTTCGGTATCCTCCATCTCCCGGTGGACGGTTCGCACGCTGACGCCGATGTTCCCGGCGATTTCTGCAGCGGTTATTTCCTCGCGATTGTCGAGAAGCAGCTGAATCATCTGCCGCTGTCTGGCGGTAATCTTCCTTATCATTGCGAACCCTCCTGCATAGGCCTTAACTCAAGCGTTCAACCAGTTCGTCATATTTCGGACTCTTCAGGAAATTATCAATTGAAACATGCTCGGCCTTCGGATTATTCGCGATTGCCCGGTCTGTCAATGTCTTCTGCGTAACCACGATGTCGGCATCGGCCGGAATTTCACTGACCGGAGAATTGACGACCGTCACCTGAACACCGGCATTTTGCAATTTTTTTCTTAGAACGGAGGCGCCCATGGCGCTGGAACCCATGCCCGCGTCGCAAGCGAACACGATTTTTCGCACTTCACCTTTACTGCGGATGGCCCCGGATGTATTGGAAACGATTGCATTTTGAGCTGTAACGGATTGAGCGGTTGCGATTTGAGGCGCTGCGCCTGCCGTTTTCATTCCTTTTAATTTGGCCGATGCTTCTTCCAGATCCATTTCCTCTTTGCTCTCCTTAACGGTCTTCAGCAGCACCGAGGCAATAAAGAAGGAGACGGCCGTCGCTGCGATAACACCGGCAATCATCGGAAGATATCCACCTTTAGGCGTCATGGCGATATAGGCGAAAATACTGCCCGGGGAAGGGGAAGCAGACAAGCCTGCTCCAAGAAGCTGGAAGGTGAAGGTTCCTGTCACACCGCCGCCGATAACCGCCAGGATCAGACGCGGATTCATCAGAATGTACGGAAAATAAATTTCGTGAATACCGCCCAGAAAATGAATGATGATAGCGCCGGGAGCGGATGTCTTGGCCGAACCCTTGCCTGCGAGCCAGTAAGCCAGCAGAATGCCAAGACCGGGACCTGGATTCGACTCAAGCATGAACAGAATCGACTTGCCTGTGCTGGCCGCCTGCTGAACGGCGATCGGGCTTAAGATTCCGTGGTTGATCGCATTGTTCAGGAACAGCACCTTGGCCGGCTCAATGATAATGTTGACAAGCGGCAGCAGGTGATTGTTGACCAGAAATTCCACCCCGCTGGACAGGATATTCGTCAGTCCTTGAATAAAGGGCCCAACGCCTGTGTAAGCTCCCAGAGCCAAAGCCCCGCCGATGATACCGAGTGAGAAGTTGTTGACGAGCATTTCAAAGCCCGCTTTAATCTTGCCGTCCACCATACGGTCAAACCATTTCAGCACCCAGCCGGCCAAGGGGCCGACAAGCATCGCGCCAAGGAACATCGGGATATCCGAGCCGATGATTACGCCCATTGTGACCAAGGCGCCGATCACCCCGCCGCGCTTACCGTGAACCATCGTTCCGCCTGTGTAACCGATCAGCAGCGGCAGCAGATAAGTGATGATCGGCCCTACCAGTTTGGCCAATTGCTCGTTAGGCGCCCATCCTGTCGGAATGAATAGAGCGGTAATCAATCCCCAAGCGATAAATGCGCCGATATTCGGCATGACCATACCGCTTAACAGACGGCCGAGCTGCTGTACCTTTACCCGGGCACCGCCGGATGCAGATTGCTTCGTTGCCAGTGTAGCCATGTATTTTTCCTCCCTAAATCAATAGAATGTAAAGCCTTTCAATAGGCTTGAAGGAAAGTTATTTCCTATGAACACATCATAAATCGAAGCGCTTTCTTTGTCACCAAATTGTAAACACGGTTTCGTCATGAATGTTGTTGACAAGATTTAAGAGCAGTGATTGACATCTCTTTGAGGTTCTACTTATACTTATAGCAACTTCATAGATTGTTCGTATAACCCCGATAATCGGTTCGGGGGCTCTACTGGGGTCCGTAAAATCCTAACTACGAACGCAATATGTAACTATATTGCGCTCGCGGTTGGGATTTTTTGCATTTCATATCAACAAGGGAGGTACATCATGAGCACAATGCTGATCAAGAATGCCCGCAATATTATCACCATGGACGCGGAGCGCCGCTGTTACCCGGGAGGAAGCCTGTTCATCGAAGATCAGGAAATTAAAGCTATTGGGACGGACATCCCCTATGAAGAAGCTGACACCGTCATAGATGCGGCTGGAAAGATCGTCTATCCCGGGCTGATCAATACTCACCATCATTTATATCAGACCTTCACCCGGAACATCCCTTGGGCTCAGGACTGCGAGCTGTTCGACTGGCTGCTGACGCTGTACGAGATTTGGCGCCATATGCGGCCGGAGGATGTATACTTAAGCGCTATGGTAGGACTCAGCGAACTGCTCAAGACCGGCTGCACGACCGCTTCCGATCACTTTTACTGTTTTCCGGAAGGTGTCAGCGGCGAGCTGATCGATGAAGAAATCCGCGCGGCCGGAGAGCTCGGCATCCGATTTTACCCGACGCGTGGCTCCATGAATCTCGGCAGGTCGCAAGGAGGGCTTCCGCCGGATGAGGTAACGCAGTCGGCCGAGGTCATTCTGAGGGACACCCGCCGGGTTATAGAAACCTATCATGACGCCTCGAAGTTTGCCATGGTTCGCGTCGGCGTCGCGCCTTGCTCGCCTTTTTCGGTGTCCGAGGATCTTCTGCGGGAATCCGCCCGCCTGGCGCGCAGCTACGGCGTTCGGATGCATACCCACTTGGCCGAGACGAAGGATGAGGAAGACTTCTGTCTGGCGAAGCTCGGGCTGCGTCCGCTCGAATACATGGAAAAGACGGGGTGGGTCGGACGCGATGTATGGTATGCGCACGGCATCCATTTCAGCGGCGATGAAATTCACAGAATGGGCGCCTGCGGCTGCGGGGTTGCCCACTGTCCGAGCAGCAACATGAAGCTGTCGTCAGGGGTATTCCCCGTGCGGAGCATGCTGCAGGCGGGCGTTCACGTCGGACTTGGCGTAGACGGTTCGGCGTCCAACGACGCGTCCAATCTGCTTGGAGAAGCGCGTCAAGCCTACCTGCTGCATAAGCTGACCGCCGGAAGTGCAGGCCCTACGGCTGAAGAAAGCTTATGGCTCGGTTCGGTCGGATCGTCGAGAGTACTCGGCTGGGAGGATGCGATCGGTTCTCTAGAGGTCGGCAAAGCGGGCGACCTGTTCATGATCGACTCTCGCAGGCTGGAGTATGCCGGTGCTTTGTTTAACGACACGGCCCTGCCGGTCGTGACCGGAATTAGCCAGAACGTGGATATGACGGTCGTCGGCGGACGGATTGTCGTAAAGGACGGACGGCTCGCTAATATCGAGGAAGAACGGATTGCCGAGGCCGCAGGGGTTGCGGCTCTCCGGATGGTTCAGGCGGCATCGAGACGAACCGGCGTCAATTATCTTAAGCATCGCGGGCGCGTGTAAGATGCGCCAATGAACAAAAACGCCCCGAAAGCCATCGTCGAATGGCTTTTGGGGCATTTTTCGCGTCTGCTTCGTTATTACGTCTGCTTCGTACTTGCTATGCCTGAATCAGATTCGGAGGCGTCTTGCCTTCAAGCCCGGCTACCAGATTTCTCGCCGCCATCCAGGCCATCTTCAGCCTAGTCTCCCGTGTAGCCGAACCGATGTGCGGCAGCAGAACGGCATTATCCAGCGAAAGAAGCGGATGATTATCCGGAAGAGGCTCCTGCACATACACATCGAGGCCAGCCGCCCAGATGGTTCCGCTGCGCAGCGCTTCGATCAACGCTTCTTCATCGACTGTGGCTCCTCTTGATCCGTTTATAAAAATAGCGCTCTTCTTCATCAGCTTAAACTCACGTTCACCGATCATCCCCCGGGTCGCCGGCGTCAGCGGCGTCATGAGGCACACAAAATCCGCCTCCGCCAGCAGCTCGTCGAGTGTGCGGTAGACCGCACCGTATTGTTCCTCCAGCTTCGGATTACGCGAACGATTGTGATAAATAATATCCATATCGAAGCCGAACCGGGCGCGCTGAACGATCTTCTCTCCGATACCGCCAAGTCCGATAATGCCGAGCGTCTTATGATGCACATCAAGGCCAAACTGGACATCATCTCTTGAATCCTTCCACTGTCCATTTCGGACATACCGGTCCAGCTTCGGCATCCGGCGCGCCGTTGCCACCAGCAGGCCGAAGATGGTATCGGCTACCGTATCGTTTAGTACTCCCGGTGTGTTGGTCGCCATTATGCCGCGTCGGCTGATTTCAGGAATATTCAAATTATCGTAACCGACGGAAATATTGCTCACTACTTTCAACCGAGGGGCGCGGTCCAACAATGCCGCATCCACCTTAAGTCCGGATCCAAGCAGCCCCTCCGCTTCTTTAAGCGCCTCCGCGAATGGAGAGCCGGGAGAGTTGTCAGGAGCATCGAAATATGACACGTCACAGTGCTCCTTAACGTATTCCAATACTTCTTCGGGCAGTTTGCTGTATATAATCGCTGTAGGTTTCATCGATCCATTCCTCCATGGAGTTTAAATGATGTCGAGCGGCATTTTCCGGGCCGGTTCGGGGAACGCCTCATCGAGCAGCCGCAACTCCTTCCCGCTCAGAGTGATTAATCCCGCAGCTGCATTCTGCAGCACATGTTCCCGGGATGAAGCTTTGGGAATCGCAATGGCATCCCCTGCCCGTATGCACCAGGCAAGGAGAATCTGCAGAGGAGTGGCGCCGTGTGCAGCAGCAATTTCCTTTACTGCTTCATTCTGAATAAGACCCTTCCGCAGCGCCCCTGCCTGGGCAAGCGGCGAATACGCCATAATCGGCATTTGCCGCTTACGCTGCCAGGGGAGCAGATCGAACTCAATCCCGCGCGATCCCAAATGATACAGGATCTGGTTCGTTGCACAATGTGTTCCCCGGGCAAGCCGGAACAGCTCTTCCATATCGTCCGTATCGAAATTGGATACGCCCCATCTTGCAATTTTCCCCTGCTGCACCAGCCGCTCCATGCCCTCCACCGTTTCTTCCAGCGGAACGCGGCCTCTCCAGTGCAGCAGGTACAAGTCCAGGCGGTCGGTCCGCAGTCGCTTTAGGCTATCCTCGCAGCTTTTGGCGATCCGCTTTAGGCCAGCGTTATGCGGGTATACCTTGGATACAAGAAAAACCTTGTCCCGGATGCCTTGCACCGCTTCTCCCACCACCGTCTCGGAGCGTCCTTCCCCATACATCTCAGCGGTGTCGATCAGAGTCATCCCGAGCTCGATACCCAGCCTGAGCGCCTCCACCTCTTCTTTCCGGCGGGAAGCATTGTCCCCGATATTCCAGGTTCCCTGACCGATTCGGGGTACAGTGGCTCCATCCGGTAGCGATATCCGGCTGCGGGAATTGGCCTCTTCGATTTCGGCTCTGCCCGCATCATTAACGGAGTTGTTCACCGGTATGCGCCTCTTTTCTTAATGATACTTTCCCGATATATGCTTCTCCGTCCGGGACAAAATTTTGGCCAACAGAACGATCTGTCCGGTATGATAGCCGTAATGCGCCGATATCCTCAATAAAAGAGTACGAATGATGTTGACGTCCTTGGCGTCTCCTTCGGAAGCCTGACCGCCCTTCATCCGGTTCCAGTCCCCAAGATCATAAGGAACGGTAACCTCACGGTTCAAATCCTGCTCCGTTAAGGTAGAGAGAACCGCTTCCGATTGACTTCTCACTTCTTTAAGCTTGGCTATGAGCTCGTCCCCGGATAAGCCGCCCTCTGTGGTAAATTCCTTGGAGCGCTCCCGAATAAGCGGCCTGCCGCCAACAGCCGTTACGAAATACTGATATTCGTTGCCCGCAAGGTGCAGGCAGTAATTACCGATGCTGCTCATGCCAGGATTTATTTTTGTCCAAACTTGCTCATCCGACACAAGCAGCAGGCTTGTTTCGATGCTATTTAGCTGACTGTTCATGTAATCCAGTGCGTCTTTGGCCAGTTCAATCATTATCATCCCTCCAGATTCGTATGGACTACGGCAAGCATACCATATTTTCCCGAAGAACCGCCAAACCGCCGCACCGGATTAGAGTCATTGCCTTCAGTAATTCTTATCAGCGCTTTAAGCTGTGCTTCATTCAGGCTTCCTATCTTCCTTCACTGCTGGTATAATTTAGATATTTCAATCGTAAGGAGAGAATGCCTTTTATGAGCATTGGCCTTATATTTATTGTTGTATTAGCTTTTATTCTTGTCGGCAATATATTCCGTAAAGAAAAACACAGAAATCCCCCCGGCAGAAGCGACGGCTACGACCCCTCCCTGTTTGCGCTATCCAACCCGGATCTGATCAACAATTCGCAGGACGAAAACCGGCATTCTTCCCCTAGCGACTCCCATGGGCGGAATCATCAGCATCATCATGGAGGCTCTAATTTCGACGATGGCCGTAATCATAACGGATTTCACAATCATGGACATGGCGGCAGCGGGCATAGCGGGGGAACGCATCATTCCGGCGGATTCGGCGACGTTGGAGGCCATTCCCACGGCGGCGGAGACAGCTTCGGCGGCGATGCCGGAGGCGGCGGTGATTGCGGCGGAGGCGGCGGAGACTGAATAGACGAGCGCCCGGACGAGTAAAAAGCGAGCGGCTGTTTCCCTTCAAGAGGGAATACAG
The DNA here is from genome assembly GCF_000993825.1 of Paenibacillus durus ATCC 35681. Classification (NCBI taxonomy): domain Bacteria; kingdom Bacillati; phylum Bacillota; class Bacilli; order Caryophanales; family Paenibacillaceae; genus Paenibacillus; species Paenibacillus durus. Next base: position 935,641 of record NZ_CP011114.1, on the reverse strand, counting down.
CCGCTTGCGCATTGAGGCGGGTTTATCATATATCCATTAATATCTGGTCATATTTCCTCTCTTCAATTTCACCGCTTCGCCTTATAAAACTCATGATACAGCTTCATGAGCACCCGCTTCTCGATCCGCGACACGTAGCTGCGCGAGATGCCCAGCTCTTTAGCGATCTCTCGCTGCGTTCGCTCCTCCCCGCCGTGTCAATGCCGAAGCGGCCGACGACGACTTCCTTTTCCCGGTCATCCAGGATATCGAGATTGCGGTAGATCTTGCTCTTCTAATTTTCAGATCGACTTCCTTGATCACATCGTCCGTTTCGGAGCCGAGGATATCAATTAAGGTAATCTCATTGCCCTCCTTGTCCGTCCCAATCGAATCGTGCAGTGAGACGTCCTTTTTGGTTTTCTTAAGTGAGCGAAGATGCATGAGAATCTCGTTCTCGATACAGCGTGCCGCAAAGTAACACATGTTTGCCGTCATCAATAATGAATTCTTGACCGGTTATAGGCGCATTTGAGCATGTCATATTTCATATCATAATACATAGTATAAAATCACATTGATGCATAAAAGAGTATGATTATAGATCTTATCTTCAGGCTAAATCCCATTATCCTGATATATAAATTTTTAACATTGATTATTTTGAGTGATTGATTTAATCTATGATAGATATTATGACATTAACATCATCAAGGAGGTCTTAGCATGAGGAAAACATGGACAAGGCTAGTACTATCGATCTCAATAATGGTAGGTTCGATGATCGTGGTCAGCTTAAGTGCAACCGATTCCGCTCTTGCGGAAACAGCGACACCAGTTGCGCAAGAGACGGAGGTACATACGTTCGACCCGTTTGAGAAAAGTATTGAGGAAATTCAGGATGCACTGAATAGTGGTCAAACCACATCCGAACAATTAGTTCAATATTATCTGAATCGAATTGAAGCTTATGACAAAGCGGGGCCAAAAATAAATGCGGTCATTACAATAAACGCTAAAGCCATTGAATTGGCCAAGGAGCTGGATGAGGAACGGAAGTTGAAAGGCCCCAGAAGCGAGCTTCACGGAATCCCAATCGTCGTTAAGGATAATTATGATGTGGTGGGCATGCCGACTACGGCCGGCTCTGTTGCTCTGAAAAACGCATATCCTTCTAAAAATTCTTTTGTGGTCCAGAAATTGATTGATGCCGGAGCTATCGTGATTGCCAAGACGAATATGTCCGAATTTGCTGCTTCCTACGGCAGACTTGGCTATAGTTCCCTCGGGGGGCTGACGTTGAACCCGTACAATCTTAATCGCGACGCATCGGGCTCCAGCAGCGGTTCCGCCGCCGCTGTCGCTTCCAACTTTGCTGTTTTCGGGCTCGGCACGGATACTTCAGGTTCAGTTCGCGGACCGGCGAACGTCACCGGCCTCGTCGGAATTCGACCTACGCTTGGTCTAACCAGCCGCAGCGGCGTCATCCCTTCTTCTCTGGCGTTTGACACAACCGGACCAATGGCACGGAGTGTCAAGGATGCAGCTATCGCGCTCAGCTATATGGCCGGTACGGACAAGAATGATTATTCAACAAGAATGTCGGATAAACTCGCTGTGCCGGATTATAGTAAAGCACTCAGTACCGATGCACTTAAAACCGCTCGTATCGGTATTGCGGGTGACTTCTTTGGCGACAACCGTGAGGTTGACGCGATAACCAAACGGGCTATAGCTGCTATGAAAAAACAAGGTGCTCAATTCGTATCGGTATCGTTCACTGACAAGACGCAGTATTTGTGGACGCCAATTCTTGGACCAATCGGCGATGCTGACTTCAAGGTTCAGTTAGAGAAATATCTCTCCCTCCTCCCAAAAGATCAACCAAAAACTTTAGAGGAGATTATTCAGATCAGTGAATCACCGGAGGTCCTGGGCTCGGCTACACCTGTCAATCCTGCGCGCCTTGAAGGAATGAAAGACGCAATCAAGGCGGCAAGCCAGAAAGGATCGGCAAGCTATAAATCGATCATAAGCAAAGATATTCCGGCTGCAAGAGCAGAGGTACAAAAGCTGATGAAGGTTAACAATCTGGATGCGATTGTATTTCCTACGATGTCCTGCCCTGCCTCTCCTCGTTTCGATATCCAGGATCCGACCTACGCATGCGACGCATCTGATACTTACGCCGCAGGGTATGTTGCTTCTGCGACAGGCTATCCTGAGATTACGGTTCCAGCTGGCGTAACGAAGGCTAAGGTGCCTGTAGGCATTTCCTTCTTGGGAACGGCTTACAGCGAACAGTCTTTAATAAATCTTGCCTATTCCTTTGAGCAAGCGACTAAGGCAAGAACCATACCTGATAACACACCTCGTCTCACCACTTCATTTTTAGAGACAACGCCATAATCTTATTAACTGCTCTTAATGCTCAAGAACAAGCGGACCCTGCTTGGTTATCTATTTTGTCTTCGCTTTATCGTTCAAATAAAGACCTGCCGGAAGGCAGGTCTTTTTCATCTCTTCACTTCTTCTGCTTATAAAACTCATGATACAGCTTCACCAGCTCCCGCTTCTCGATCCGTGACACGTAGCTGCGCGAGATGCCCAGCTCTTTCGCGATCTCTCGCTGCGTCCACTCCTCACCGCCCGTGTCAAGGCCGAAGCGGCCAACGACAACTTCTTTTTCCCGGTCATCCAAAATATCCAGGTTGCGGTAGATCTTGCTCTTCTCAATCTTGAGATCCACCTCTTTAAGGAAATCGTCTGTCTCGGAGCCAAGGATATCTATCAACGTGATCTCATTTCCTTCTTTATCCGTTCCGATCGGGTCGTGTAGCGACACGTCCTTACGCGTTTTTTCGAGTAAGCGCAGGTGCATCAGAATCTCGTTCTCGATTCAGCGGGCTGCAAACGTAGCCAATTGGGTTCCTTAATTGGGGCGGTAGCTTTCAATGGCCTTGATGAGCCCGATTGTCCCGATGGAGATTAAATCCTCCATGTCTTCCCCGGTATTGTCGAATTTTTTGAGGTTCATAACCGAACGCAGTCAACTAGAACTCCCAGCCCAGTCCGGCTAGGATGGTCCAGCCGAGCTATTGCCAAAGAGCTGAGGCGGCATCCTCCACAATAGTCGCACTTAGCTTGACAATCCGTCAGCAGCGATAGCTATTTCTCTCTTCCGCTGTGATAGGAGTGCCATCTAGGTGATAGTCATAGCTCCAGGGGATCTGGGAAAACTCCTCTTTTCCCATAACCTCCAGTTCTTCCTGAAAGAGCCCGATCAGCTCATACAGCGGATTCGTATGATCGGGAATGCATATCCCCAAATGGTACTGCAGAGCCCTGTTTAATCCGGAATAGTGAAAGCAGACGAATGGAAGGCCGCCTTCAAGCCAATACCGCCCTTCCCCGGCCGAAATGATCTTCCGGCTAGACTCGTGCAGATTCCAGTAGGCGACATTGTATCCCGGGTGATCCCATACTGTAACGTTAAAGTAAGCTGGCGCGAGATCGATCCATTTCTGATCACAATAATAGGGTGCTTGGTAATACCCGTAGCTGTACAGCCGCTCTTTCCACCATTCCAGAAAACGCATAGTTTCCTCCGACCGCCGAAGCGCCACGAAGCCGGTGTTAAAGGCGCCCACCCATAAATAACTCCACGGATCTTCGCACGGCTCCAGCAGGTGAGGCAACAACAGGATGTTATGATATTCCAGGGCAAACAGCAGATCGTCGAATGGAGCGTAAGGGATGACGTCCGTATCCATGAATACGATGTTGAGCTCATCCGGATACCGGTCAAACAGAAAATGGAGAAAAGCCGGCTTAATGGAGGTTACCGCCTCATAAAGTCGGTATTTTAGAAGATTGGTTTCAAATTCGGGGATTCCCAAATCCTTGGCCAAAATAACTTCGTCAAACCACGGAACGTTAAGCGCTGCCGGATGCATCGACCTCTCCAATAGACATATGACAACCCGGGCATATGGCATTTGAACTTTTGCCCTTCTGGCCATCACTTTAGCCTCATGCAGATTGTCTGCACAGGTCACCGAGCAGATGATCATGGCGGGTCCTCCTCTTCATTCGGTAATCAGAATTTACTTTCATTAGAAAGTGTGAAGGGATTAATTTCTATTGAACGGTATATTTTGGCCTCTCGGTAGCGTAATCGGGTCTCATCCGATATTTTCTCTCCGCTGTAGAAGAAGTCATAACTCCAGGAGGAAGGTGAATGCCAGGGAAGCAATGGTTCCAGTTCCTGCTTGTAGTTCTGCCACATTTGTGCATATACCCAGTTGTCCGGAATGAAGGCGTTCATGCAGCTGTCTAGCAGCCCGGCCGTATTGTTGAAGTTCACGCAGCGAAGCGGAGTCCAGTCGGTCAAAACATACTGATCTTCTACCCAGTAGAGTTCTCTGCAGCGTTCATGCAGGTTCCAGAATGCCAGGTTGTAGCCGGGATGACGAAGAATGCCTGTGTGATAAAAAGTGGGAACGAAGTTCAGATAAGGCTGTTCGCTATACAGTCCTTTCGGCTGTCCGTAAAAATCACCTGAAGTCATCTTCACCCACCAGTCCGCAAAATGACGTCCCCCGTCGCTGTTTCTAACGCCTACCAGTGCGCTGTTATAGGTCCCGTCCTGCAGCGTCCCGATTTCGCGGAAACAATCCCAGGGGGGCGAGGGCTCAAGATGGTGGGGAGTCAGCACCACATCATAATAGGTAAGCATTCCCCATATTTCATCGAACGGCCTCATTACGTACATCTCCGGATCGAGATAAACAATCTGCTCCTCCTCCGGGAAGGCTTTGAGCAGGTAAGCGGTCAGCTGAGCCTTCATCGCCGTGGCGCATTGGAGGGAGCCAAACTTGAATATATAACCGTCAAAATCGTGGAATCCTATATAAGCCGAGATATCTCTGGCCGTAAAAATCCAGTCGATATCCGGCTGCGGTTCTATCGGAAATTGCTCCACCAGGCAGACGACCACCGTTGTTAGAGGCATTACCCGCTTGACCGAAGCCGCCATCAGCCTGGCTTGTGGCAATCCCGAAGCGCCCACTGCTGTTCCGATAATCATATTAGACGAGCCTCCTTGTTCTGGAATACTCCTTCATTGTGAGATACTGTATTCTATGAACAAGTGAGCCAATGGCTTGTGCAGATGAACAAATTCATCCGCTGATATTTATATACCTAGATGCCCGTTGATTTGATCCATTCAGCAGTTAATTTTATACCTTCTTCAAAAGAGTATTCATGTTTAAAACCCAAATGTTTTATAGTTTCATCCATTGTAAACCACTCTTTCTTGTACACAATTCCATCTTCATTTCTTAGTCCTAACCCTAATTGTGAGTCAGGAGAAACTACATTTTTAGCTGCTTCAATAAATTTATACAAAGGTTGCGGAGAAGGGCCTCCAACAAAATAGTATTTTTTTAAATCATTTTTTAATCCAATTTCATACAAACACTTGATACAGTCATCAATATAAATGAAATCAAATAATTGCTCCGCTTTAGTATATTCGGGCAATTCTTTAAGTAATAATTTCTTGATTGTATAATTAATAATATTTGAGGTTCGATCCCCAATCCCATATACACCAGGGAAAGTGCACCACGTGTAGGGAATGTTATGGTTATAGCAATATATGTCTAACAAGGAGTGATAAAAGCTCTTACTAATAGCATAGGTGAAATGCTCTGAAATTATATTATTTTTTAGTGCCAACTCTGCCATGAACTCTCCAATAGTACCTATTGCAATGAATCTCTTACATCCCATAAGCTTTGATTGCTTAGCACACTCCATGGAGTTGGATACATTATCCACTTGAACCTTATAGTTTGCCCTTTCCGGTCCAGACGCACCCGTCCAAGCAAGATGATAAAACACATCAATATCTCTATCTTCTATTAAATACTGTAACTGCTCCGCATGATTAAGATCGCAGTAGATGATATTAATGTTTTCATGTTTCAGTATTGGTTCAACATTAGAGAATTTGTTTTTGACTACAGCAAATATGGTTACTCCTTTTTTCGCAAGAAAATTCGTTAATGAACTACCAATAAATCCATTTGCTCCGGTGATTATTACTTTATGCATTTCATTCACCCCCTTACATGTACCAATAAATTTGTCACTCCATTAACGCATCCATATTGTCACCACTATTTAGACTAGGCACATTCGAAGCATAATCCAGAAGCTCTGCCATTAGTCTTTCGCTCCTTCATTGTCAGATACTATATTTTATGAACAAGTGAGCTAATAGCTTGTGCAAATGGACAGCTTCATCCGCTGATATAGTTATATGAATATATGTCAATGACTCTAAAGGAATATCGAATGAAGAAGCTGGGGTTTCGTTTAGCAACATCCTTATAAAAAAGAGACCTGCCGCCTGACAGGTCCCCTTCTCGCTTCCCTAACGATATTTTGCAACACTCGAGTAACTCATTTACTTCCACTGGTAAACCAGGACACCTGCGATCAGGATTCCGACTCCGGCCAGCTTGCTCCAGGAGATGGGCGTAGGCTCGACGCCGAACCAGCCGAAGCTGTTGATCAGAAATGCGACAAAAAGCTGGGCGGCAAGTAAAAGTGTAATCGAATAAGCTGGGCCGAGCGCACCAACGCCTTTAGTGACAGAATACACGATCAGCACTCCAAGCGTCCCGCTTAACCAGTACAGCCTGTTTACTTCGAGCAACTTACCTGCGTGACCTTCGCGAATCCAGCAGAGTAAAATCAAGGATACGAGGAAACCGGAGCCATTCATGAGAGCGCTCGTCAGCCACAGCCCCGCCTTTTCACTTACTCTCGCGTTGAACACGATCTGGATGGCGAGGATAGCGCCGGCCAGCAACGAGTATAGAATGCCTGTCATATGAATTCAAACAACTTGACGAGGAATAACAGGTAGAATAATTTGGGTATCGGTATCAATAAATTTCACTGTATCCTCATCCAGTAACAGACCTTCCGGCGAGAGCCATGCCGCTTCTGCTGCAGCAGCACTTTCAAAAATGTATATAGAAACAGCATCATATAGCAATTCGTCAGGCATATATTGTCCATCGCCTTGTCCTGGTTTTCGGGTAGGATGCTGACGATAAGAAAGGAGACCTGGTAATTGGGCAGATAGAGGAGCGTGGATATTCTTATAATGATAGTGAAACTCTTCAAGCGTCATCCCTGGTTTTCTACGAATGACAGCCACGATGCTATGTCCATTTTCCGGATATACATTAACACCTTTCATACATTTAACCACCTTTACGTAAAGTTATTTGGTTTCAAAGCGCGATAAAAGAAGGTCTTTGTTCATTGTTGATATCGCCAAGAAGAGGCAGGCGAGACAACATATTTTGCAGGAAATAGGAGTCCCAAGGGAAGTGTTCGGTAATCCCCAAACCCACTACATCATAAGATTTAGCTACATCTTGTAAAACCCGGATAATCGTTTCCATGCTTACACCTCGCGGAAATTTATCCTTGTATTCCTCATATGTTTTATAATAGGAAACTAAGAGCGAACGGAACTCCGTCATATCCAGTACATCCAGATCAAAATGAACGATGACCTTTGAAGGTTTTCGTTCACTCAACCATTGAAGTACCTTCGAGCTATCTTGTTTAATATCGTCAGGCCCCAGGCTATCCAGTTTCATGTTTCGCATTGGTTCAGAATTAAGGGAGTCCAGCAGATCATTTAATCCCACATATAACACTTGTTCAGGGTTAAAAATACGAGGGACCTCAGCTACAAATTCCTTATCCCCTACTCCAAGTAAATTCGCAAGGACCATAGCGTGATGGTTGGGGAAATCTTCAGGAATGTATACATCCGGGTGAGCATCAACCCATAATATGGATGTATCTCCATTATATTTCTCGTTTAAATATGCGAAAGGAGCAAGTTCTACGCTGCAATCTCCCCCCAAGACGACAATTCGCTCAGGATTGTGCTTATGAATGAGTTCCTTGGCAGCTCGAGCTTGCTTCAGCACGGTGCTCTTGGCGACTATTCCATCCACTTTTTCCATGTCAAGAGTTAAATCTACAGGTACTTCTTCAAAGGGACCGTCTGACTTGGGAGCAAGCCAGTTTAATAAGTGAGCTCCCAGTATATAGGGAGGGTTGTTTCCTCCTCCTTGCCATTGTGGAAACAATAACCGAAGGGTTTTTTCATTCTTTGCTGACATGTACTATCTCTCCTAACTGAAATGATATATTATACAGCACCGCAATCGAGCATTGAGCCTTTGTATCAGACTGCCTCTGTCTCCAATGCGTTCAGCTTCGCCAAATCCTCAGCCAGCATCTCCTCCGTATAGTCTCCCTGCCCAAAAGCAATTAACTGTCGCAGCGGTGTATACTTCATACTAATGATAAGCAACTCCGGGTAATCACCGAGTAGATCAGCCAAACCGTATTTCCCTATAAAATAGTTAGCCATTTCGGTCGTCTGCGGGTTATCCAATAAGTCACCGATCAGCGTATTACGATGATATCTGATCGGTTGAGCCGTGATACTTTCGACTTCGACCGTTGTTTGCAGCAAAATCTGACTCGATGAAGCGCCGATCAAAATTTCAAAGGTGCCGCTTTCCACGTGCCAATCGCCAAGCTCGATATTGTAGTAGGCGAACGCTCTGCGATCCAGCACGAAATCTACGGTCTTTTTCTCCCCTGGCTGCAGCTCTACTTTATGGAAGCCTTTCAGCTCCTTCCGGGGTCGAATGACGGTGCTTGCGACGTCACGCACGTAGAGCTGTACGATTTCCTTACCGGTAAACTTGCCGGTGTTGGTTATTGTAACCTGAACGGTTAACGTCTCCGTGTCTTTCATGGAAGTCCGGTTCACTTTAAGATCACTGTATGAAAACTGCGTGTAACTAAGTCCGAAGCCGAACGGAAAGAGCGGCTCTATCTCTTTGGCATCATAATAGCGGTAGCCAACGAACAGGCCTTCACGGTACTCGACTTTATCGCCCTCCCCCGGGAAGTTCAGGAAGGACGGATTATCACTGAGCTTGACCGGAAACGTCTCCGCGAGCTTACCGCTCGGACTTGTGTGGGCGAACAGCAAATCCGCCACTGCACCTCCGAATGCTTGACCGCCCAGATAGCCTTCCAGCACGGCTTTCGTCTTGCTGATCCAAGGCATCTCGACCGGCGCGCCATTGCAAAGCACGATAACAAGATTACTCTGCACTTCCGCTACGGCGTCTATCAGAGAACTGTGGTTTGCGGGAATCGCGAGATCCGTGCGATCGTAGCCCTCAAATTCGTATCGCTCCGGCAAGCCGATGAACAACACCGCAACATCCGCCTGGGCCGCCGCATTCTTTGCCTCTTGCTCAAGCAGGGTGTCGGACTCGTCGCTGTCCAGGTTATAACCCTGAGCGTATACAATTCGGGCTTCCTCCCCTGCAACGGTTATCATCTCTTCAAGCGCATCGTCGAGTTTCGTTGGATTAACATGGGAACTGCCACCGCCTTGATAACGCGGCTTTTTGGCAAATTCTCCGATAACGGCGATTGTCCCCGCCTTTTGAAGCGGCAGGATTCCATCCTCATTTTTCAACAGGACCATACTTTCCTGTGCGGCTTCCCGTGCCAAACGATGATGTGCATCAGTGTCACATGTCGCGTCAGACCGCCGATTTTCAGCCGCCTTGAAGATAAAATTCAGCAACCGCTGGGCCGCCTGGTTTAACGTCTGCTCGGACAACTGTCCGCTGCGCACAGCTTCGATAATCTTGGAAGTGCCAATTGCCTGCGTTGCTCGGCATCTCCAGTTCCAGGCCTGCCTGAAGCCCTTTAACCCGCTCATTTACGGCCCCCCAATCGGACACGACGAAGCCCTCATATCCCCATTCTTCGCGCAACACTTTCGTTAGCAGCCATTCATTCTCCGCTGCGTATTCCCCGTTCACCTTGTTATAAGAGCACATCACACTCCAAGGCTGTGCCTGCTTAACGGCGCCCTCGAAGCTCGCCAAGTAGATCTCCCGCAGCGTCCTTTCATCGATAACAGCATCAACTGACATGCGGCGGTGCTCCTGATTGTTCGCGGCGAAATGCTTCAAAGACGTACCTACACCCTGGCTTTGCACACCCTTGATGTGACTTGCGGCCATTTCTGAAGATAAATAAGGATCCTCCGAGAAATATTCGAAATTCCTCCCGCAAAGCGGGGATCGCTTGATATTTGTTCCCGGCCCGAGCAGCACCGCGACGTTTTCCGCCTGGCACTCTTTGCCGAGTGCTTCACCAATCCGGCCCATCAGCTCGCGGTTCCATGAAGCGGCCATACCGGCCGCCGATGGAAAGCACGTAGCCGGAACACTGTGGTTAAACCCCAAGTGATCAGGACCATCCATCTGTTTCCTTAACCCGTGCGGACCGTCCGTCAACATCAGCGAAGGGATGCCCAGCCGCTCGATTCCTTTCGTATGCCAGAAATCAAGCCCGGAGCAAAGGCTGGCCTTCTCTTCCAGCGTCATCTGAGTAATCAGTTCTTGGATATCTGGTTTCATATTCTTTCATCCTCTCATTCTGCAAATTGCTTAACCTTTAACGGCGCCTGCGACCATCCCTTTCGTAATCTTCTGCGACATGAAGAAATATAAGATAACAACCGGCAAGGCGCTAAGAACGAGAAACGCTCCTACGGCACCATAATTTGTCGAATACTGGCTGAAGAAACTGTACACGCCGAAGGGCAATGTTTTGAGAATGTCCGATGAAATAAAAGTGGCCGCCATAATATACTCGTTCCAAATCGAAATGAAGGTCAGGATGATGACCGTCATCATCGGCGGAGTAATGATCGGCAGAATAATCTGCATGAATATCCGATATACCGACGCCCCGTCGACAAATGCCGATTCCTCAATGTCGTATGGAATACTCTTCATAAATCCGCAAAAGATGAAGACTGCGACCGGCAACGAGTAAGCGATGTAAGGCAGAATCAAAGAGACATGCGTATCCAGGATGCCCAGCTTTTTGAACATGACCATAAGCGGGAGCATCGTTGACTGGTATGGAATCATAATGCCGAGAAGAAAGATAAGTAGCAGTGCATTTCCGTAGCGGAAACGAAAACGGGTTATCGCATAGGAGACCATGCCGCTTAGCACCACCGTCGCTACCAACGTCATCGCTGTCACGATAACGCTGTTCAACAAATACGTAAAGAAATTCCCGGACGAAAACGCATCTTTATAGTTCACCCATTGCAAAACTTGCGGAAGATCAAAGAATGTCCCTCCCAATATTTCGTCGGTCGTTTTGAACGAATAAATCACCAGCCAAATCAGCGGGTAAATTTGTGTGACGAAGAGGATGCCGAACAACAGCCATACCGACGTTCTCCCGAGCCGTTTTGACCATCTGTTCAAAGATGGTTGTGAGCTTTGGGAGGAATTGGATAACGGCTTGGTTAATATTTTCTCCATTGAAAGTCAACTCCTTGATTGGTGCATCAGGATAACGCTTTTTCGGAACGTCTGAACGAGAGGTTAACGAGAAACGTAAGAGCAAAACACAATATAATCAGAATGGTCGAGATCGCGCTGCCGTAGCCGGATCGGAATGTCTGGAACGAAACGTTGTAGAAATGGGAGGAGAGCACTTCGGTCAAATTGGCCGGTCCCCCGCCAGTCATCGCCATGACAAGTTCAAAGGACTTAAGCGAACCGATCGTCGCGAGCACAACGGAGATCTTGATCACCGGCATCATGAGCGGAAGCGTAATGTTCCGAACCGTCTGAAATCCACTGGCGCCGTCGATCTTGGCCGCTTCATACAAATCCTCCGGAACATTTTGCAAGCCCGTGAACTGAATCAACAAATGATAACCGAAATATTGCCAAACTAACACAAAAGCAAGTGCATACGTAGCCGTTGCCGAATCCGCGAGCCAATCTTTAACCCAGCTATCCAACCCCATACTTAACAAAAGGCTGCTCAGCATGCCTCCGGATGAAGCAGGGTTATAGATTGATTTCCACAGCTGGCCGATAACCACGACCGACAAGATAACCGGCATGAAATAACTGGATACAAGGAAATTCGATCTTTTCACAAACAAGCTCATCAAAATCGCAATAAACAATGCGAATGCCACTTGCCCCATGGCTGTAACCACGTAGATGAGCGTGTTTTTGAGCGAATTCCAAAAAATCGGATCATTCATAAGTGCCTCTTGATAATTCTTCAAACCGATAAATTCGCCTGTACCGATCCCGTTCCAGTCGAGCAAGGAATACCACAAAGACATTGCGATTGGATAAAGAACCAATCCTGCATAAAAGAGCATACAAGGGACAATAAATACAACAAGCGTCGTTCTTGATACTTTAAGCACACCGTTCACTTAAGGTTCACTCCGTTTCGCTAAATAATCGAAGGGGGAGAAGCCCCCTTCATACATAGCTTTAATAGCTGGCTTTACTTTTTTCTGGACAAAAACCGTTCCCAAGCTACCTGATGCTGTTTTGCGATCTCTTCAGAATCAATTGGTTTCACGAATAAGGACTGCAGGCTGTTCAAATGAACCTGTGTGGTCGTCGGTTCAATCGTAGTGTCGAAAGCTCCAAATCCTTTTTTCAATCCGTTCCGAATTTTCATTAGCTCAATAATGAAGTCGGAATATCCGGCCGCCTTGAGCTCGTCTTCCGTTTTATCGATGATTTGTGCGCTGTTGCCCGCATTATTCATTTCGAAATCAACTTCCGGCAAATGCATAAAGTAATAATGAAGAAAATCTTTGGCCACATCTTTGTGTTTTCCGTTTTTAGCTACTGCAAATCCGTTACTGGCACCGCTCAAAGTTTCATTAGGATCACCTTGTCCGCCCACAGTCGGGAATTTGAATGCGGAAATGTTCCCTTTCATATCGGTGTCATATTGGCTGGAGAAAAATGTGAGATCATAAATCATGGCCGCTTTGCCCGTTTTGAACATCGTGTTTGATGTAGGGTAATCCGTCGAGGTTACACCGCTTTGGAAAGCCCCGGCCTGAATCAATTGTTGTAAGGCATCAACAGCCTTGACAAAACCCGGATCCGTGAAGGACTTTTTGCCTTCCTTTAGATCCTGTAAAAAGTTCGTCCCGCCGCTTGTTCTTGCCAATATCTGCATGAATAACAAGGAGCCTGTCCATGGTTCTTTTTCACCGATCACCATAGGCGTAATATTCTTTTCTTTCAGTTTGCCGATCACATCCAGCAGCTCTTCGAATGTTGCAGGGGGCTGCACTCCCGCTTGTTCAAACAATTTTTTGTTGTAAAAGACAGTTGTGAATACGGAGCTAACCGGAAGTTCGTACACTTTTCCATCGAAGGTGGAGGCCTCCAACATGCCGTGGATAAATCGGGTTCTCAGTCCATCTTTGTCCAAAATGTCATCCAGCGGCTCCAGCAAGCCGGCGTCCACATACGGCTTCACTTGCTCTCCGGGAAATACGGTCGTAATATCCGGCAATTGATTAGCCGCCGCCTGTGTCTTCAGCTTCAATTTTTGTTGATCCGTATTCAAGGTATCTAACTCAATGGTAACATTCGGATTCTCTTTCATATAATCGCCGACGAGCTTGTCGATAATTTGGCGGTTTACATCGGACTTGTCGGGTTTATCGATTTGCACGACAAGCTTTACCTTTTCTTGACCGTTTTGATTAGTTCCACCCCGACCGGCCCCCGCAGCGCTTTCCGTTTTGTTCCCGCCGCCCCCACAAGCGGATAGTACCGCTGTAAGCAGAATCAGGACCAAAAACAACTGAATGCTTTTCATTTTAACCATTGTAACCCCCCTGAAAGTGAATGTTAGCTTGTGTTACATCGTTAATTATAAGTTGATTTCTTCGCTCCTAAACATAGAGAAACTTAAGGGAAAATCATAGATTTCTTAAGATAATCTTGTTAATTGGTGTAATTTTATCTTACATAACTGATTTTGCTGTTTCCTTCAGCAATTAGTGTGCCAAAAAAAACCGTCCCCAAACTGAGGACGGCTTCCGTTCGTATCCTATTCGTCGCTATACATGGTCGAAGTCATCCTGCGACTGACGATAATCACTCGGTGTCAGACCGTACTGCTTTCGAAACATATACGTAAAGTGGGCCAGATCCGAATAACCGACCTGCTCGGCCACATCCGCAATGAGCAAATTTCGGTTCTGCAGCAATTGCTTGGCCCGTTCCATACGAATCCGGATCACATAACTCTTATATCCGATACCCGTTTTCTGTTTAAACAACTGGCTGAAATAAATCGGATTTAGATAGACAATGGAAGCCACTTTTTCCAAGGAAAGATTCTCATGAAAATTCTCTTTCATATATTGAATCGCGAGTTCAACCGCATCCTCGCTTTTGCTTGCGCTTTCCTGAACCGCAGAAGGCTTTCCTTTTCGCTGCAAATGCTTGACCATGTCGGGAATGACACTGAAATTCGTAAGGCACGGGCTGGCATGAAAGAGATGCGCTTTCAAGGTTCGGTCAAGTTCGGCAGCCAATTTTGTCTTGGCCTGCTCGAAATCGACATCGGGATTCACCCCAATGATTCCCATTAGGCTGCTATTGTCCAAACTCGTGAGCAGACCTTGTCCGTGTCTGTCGATCCATTCGGAAATGATCCGCTCGACAGCAAATAGTTTGACCAGTGAGTCCTCTTCTCTTTCCAGGTTTATGAAAAGGAAATGAAACTTCGGATATTGCTCCGCTAACGCAGTAATATCGAAGCCTTCAACGGAAAATCCCTGCGCCCATCGCCGGAAAATGGTCTCCCTCAAGAACTTCAAATGGATACGAACTTCATCTTGATCGGATAAACGGTTCTTCTCCTGGGCCCATTCCTCCTTCAGATGGCGAAGAATTTCAATCAGCCGTTCTCTTCCAATCGGTTTGACAATATAGTCCTTGGCTCCCAGCCTCAACGCTTCCTGAGCGAATTGGAACTCCGAATAAGCGGAAACGATAATCCACTTGGTTCGGGTATAGATTTTCAGAACGCTGCTCATCAGCTCCAATCCGTTCACGCCCGGCATCATAATATCCAGGAAGACGACATCAATCTGCTGATTGCGGAGTACTTCAATTGCTTTCTGCGCCGAATCTGCCGTCATGACGTTCATATCGGGATAAGTGCGCATTATTCTCCGTTCCATCCCTTCCCGAATCTCCATTTCATCGTCGACGATCAGAATGTTCATGTTACACCCCCTAAAGTGAATCATTATCCTTCCGAACGGGTTCCATAGGCAACAATACGCAAATAGTCGTTCCTTCGTTCACCGCGCTTTGAATCCGAAGGCCGAATTGGGATCCGAACTTCATAACAAGCCGCTGATGGACATTCACAAGGCCAATCCCCACTTCCGGATGCTCCTGAATGTCCGATGAATAGGCCGAAGACTGAATATCATTGGCATCGCGTTCTTCCAATGCCTTAATCCGCTCGAAAGCCTCTTCGATTAAACTAAGCTTACCGGCCGATATTCCGACTCCGTTATCTGCTATCGATACATTGACCGTGTGCCCTTTCACCTCCGTGTATACCGTCAGCCTGCCGGGCTTGTCCAAGTTATCAAAACCATGCACTACGGCATTTTCAATAAGCGGCTGAAGCGTCATCTTGGGAAGCCGGATCCCATACAGAGACTCAGGAATATCGATGAATACATAAAGATCGAACCCCGTTCTCGCTTGAATAATCCGCAAGTAATGCTGAACCTGCTCAAGTTCCTCGCCAAGCGTTACATTTGGTGAATTTTCCCAATCGCTGCTGTATTGGAACATCCTGGATAAAGACAGAATAATATTGCTCAGCTTCTCATCCTCGTACCGATCAATCATCCAATAGATCATATCCAGCGTATTATAAAGAAAATGGGGATTCACTTGCGACTGCAGCGCCTGAATTTGCGCATTCTTCTCATTGACGGAAACGACGCGAACACGTTCGATCAACTCGCGAATTTGGCCGGTCATCCGGTTAAAAGACGAAATGAGATAATTAATCTCCTCATATGATCTCAGTCGAATTGTCGTTTCCAGGTCGCCAATCTCCACGCGCTTCATCTCGTTTATCACCCGCTTAATGGGTGAAGAAATCGATCTTGACAGGAAGGAAGCGAGAGCAACGGACATAACCAGCAAAATACCCAGCGCTAGCGTTAAAAACCTCAGCGTCTGCCCCTGCTCCAGATTGAAGGCCGATTTGGGGATGACGCTTACGATCTTCCATCCCAGCTCGTTCTGTTTGGCCATTACTAGCATGTCTCCAGAATCGCTGCTTCTTACATACGCTTTGCCATTCTCCATCTCGGCTTCATCGGCTGCAGTTAGGGGCGGAATCATTCTGGCCTGATCGGAGGAAGCTATTGATTCATTCGTCGCCGACAGCACGAAGGATTGGCCTTTATCCCCAACTTGAAGATTCGCCATCGCTTCCTTAATCTGTGAAGGTCTCGTTTCAATGAGAACGATGCCTATAGGATTACGCGAAAATAACTCATAAATCGGTCGGCCGAATGAAAAGACATCGTCTTTCATGCTTTGATCGAACAGCGACTGTTTCTGGATCCCGAACCAGACCATATTGCCGGCAGACTGCCTGATTCTCGCGTACCAATCCTTTTGCTGATAATTCAGATCCGGTATGAAAGACAATTCGCTATATCCATAAATTTTACCCGAAACCGTAATGAGATAAATTCCGGTTACATCATCCCGGCTGTAAAAAATCGAACCGAGAATATTATTAATGGTTCGCTCCCGGATGAGATTCAGCGCCTCTTCCTCCTCTTCCGCAACGGCAAACCGTTGAATATCCGGGTTGTTGACAATGGATTTGGACAAGCCGTCATAGCTGTCTGCGAGAAGCTTCAGATAATCACCGGTTTGAATCAGGCTTTTGGAAGTGATCTCGCCGATTTTCATGCTTGTCTGCTCTGTCATTCTGGAATAAAACACGGCGCTGAGCACGAGAAGCAGCAGAACCGTGCAGCACAGAAACCAGATGAAGATGCGAACGCCTAGTGTATTCCATGGTCTCATGGACATTCATCCTCTGTATCAAGGTGTCTTGTGAGCGTCTGTATCAACATGGCTACTGTTTGCCCCTTTCCCCCTAATATAGAACAGAGGAAGCCCACGGCTTCCTCAACACAACCATTTATTTATAGTTTTTCCCATTCCAAACGGCAATAAGCGTCCACCGGCGAACCCCCTTTGAAGGGCTCTCTCTAATATAGCATTTACCCCTGCATTTCATTGTACTCATAATCCAATAATGAACGACATAGGGAGACTTAATTTAATTTATCGTTTTCATAAGGTATTTGTCACGGTCAACATCTTACATGCTTGCGTTTAAAACCAACCTGCCCTTTATCGACTGCCTTTTGAATATTTTCGGAAGCGTGAAGAAATTTGCTTTTTGCCTTATCCTTATTGATTTCTACTGGGCCTACAGTCCTTGCGGTCTCACACGCTTTATCATGAAGAGGCACATAGGATACCGCCACTGTATATAAAAAGTTGTTCATTGCGTATTTAGTGCGTTCTGGAGAATCATGAATCGTATCTTTCACCATCTCAAGCATACCGGCAAGTTTGCTTTCGGAAAACTCATCGTCCGGTCGGTTGCCGAGCAACCAGCAGTAACAGCTCCAGCCCGCTGACATTCTCAGCTCTTCACCGCTCGCGATCCATTTATCGGCAACTTCTTGTGCAATATCCGCTTCGGCCAAGGTTACTGCAACTACATAATCGGACAGCATATAAAAATAAGCCGCATCCATCCATCGGTCAAAATCGGCTTCCGTCATTGCATTGGGGTCGGCTATGATGCCGGCAAAATACATGGCGTCGTAATTCCCCGTGGCGTAAAGCTGCTCAGCCAGAGGCTGATTTATTTTGGTTTTCTTGAAGATAGGCTTCATTGCGCCGGTAGCCACGCCAAAAAGCGGTTCGTGCGCGCCATTCGAGCTGTATATTTTCTTGGTTCGTTCCTTGCCGAGCGCTTCAAGCTCCTGCATGACCATTTCTACATTCATTGTTTAACACTTCCTTTTTTCGAAGTACTCTCATCAAAGTAATCATAAGTAGTTCTGGATAAAGAAAGTGTACTGCACGGATTTCCCTGTCGCAAGCTCAGTATCCCTTTAGACATTGTACAAAAAATTGACCCTACAATTGAGTTTATACAAACGATGGCAACAATAGAGTATCGACAAAGTCAGAGTATTGGCACTAGTGAAATAGAATTAAAGCCTGTCTTTTCATAAGCAAAAAGCCTGGACATAGGGTACCTCCTAATGTCTAAATTCAAACCCATATCAGTGCAAGGAATTTCTTTGTGACAGCATATTTAGATTTTACCGCTTCGCCTTATAAAACTCATGATACAGCTTCATGAGGGTCCGCTTTTCGATCCGCGACACGTAACTCCGCGATACCCCCAGCTCTTTCGCAATCTCCCGCTGCGTACGTTCCTCGCCGCCCGTGTCCAGACCGAAGCGGCCGACCACGACTTCTTTTTCCCGGTCATCCAAAATATCCAGATTGCGGTAGATTTTGCTCTTCTCGATCTTGAGATCGACTTCCTTGATCACATCGTCTATCTCCGAGCCGAGGATATCTATCAATGTGATTTCGTTGCCTTCTTTATCTGTACCAATGGGGTCTTGCAGGGATACGTCCTTGCGGGTCTTCTTGAGCGAACGAAGATGCATCAGAATTTCGTTTTCTATACAGCGAGCGGCGAATGTGGCCAGTTTGGTCCCTTTATTGGGTCGGTAGCTCTCAATGGCCTTGATGAGCCCGATCGTGCCGATGGAGATCAGATCCTCCATGTCTTCGCCGGTGTTGTCGAATTTTCTATTTATTGCAGCGCCAGTTGGTCGAAAAGGAAAAAGCCGGCGGTTCAACCGCCGCTCATCATCACTACATTGGAGTTTTATAACAACCGTATACGAGCCTATATGGCTTGGCGTTCAGAATCGCCGTATAGTGTGTCCGCTTTACGTTTGGTTGGCAAGTGTCCAAATTCGGGGTCGGGCTGGCCATTGAAAAAATGGGAATATTCCGATTTAAATTCAACACATTTCTGGTCTCATTTTATTTATTTTCACATACAATGATGGCAGATTGGATGAAAAGGAGTGATATTCTTATGACGGATTATGAACATAACAACGACGAGACTTTGGATGAAGAACAAGAAAGTGACGAAGAGGCTTTGGCCAAGAAACAAGAACGTGACGCAGAGGCTCTAGCTAAGAAGCAAGAACGTGACAACGAGGCTCTAACTAAGAAGCAAGAACGTGACAACGAGGCTCTAGCTAAGAAGCAAGAACGTGACGAAAAAGCTTTGGCCAAGAAGCAAGAACATGACAACGAGGCTGTGACTGAGAAGGAACATAGCGATGATACTGACGATGATGCTGACAATGATAAATGATAGTTTTTGTTAAATAAAAAGTCATTTATCCGCTGAACTTCGACCCTATACGTGGACAACAGATTTAAATAACCTACTTAGTGAAAAGGTGGGGCTGTCCCAAAAGTCATCCTAAATGACTTAGGGATCGCCCCTGTTTCCATTCTGTAAAACAAAAAGAAGCCGTTCCTTACATTTCCTGCAAAATCAGACGCATTCGGTACGCTTTGACCGTATCCAGCTCACAATCTTTCAGTTTATCCAACGTTTCTTTTTGAGCTTTCGTCAAATTGGCTTCGTTTTTCAGCCAGATGTACCGTGTGTTCTTTAAATCCTCCGTCCGTTTGCTCTCCGTACGCCGCACCTCATCAACCGCTTCATTGGCCTCTTGTACGACATGAAATTGACGCTTGTCGGTTTCCTTCATGATACGCCTTACCGCATTCATCGGCATATCCTTAGCCATGGCGACAATCCATGCATCAAACAGTAAGGTAAATCCCGCACGGGGTTTGATTGCCCAAGGTTCGTTAACCCTTAAGATGCCGTTACATTGACCACAAATCGTTCGCGGGTGCCCTGCATGAAAGTAAATCGGGATAATCCGCAATATCCTTTACAGGTTGGACCTCTGCCCCACAGCCCGTACAGACAAACAAAGCCCTGTCGCGAAACTTCAAGTATACATCTAATTGCTTTAGCTTCTCGTCAAGTTGACAGCGATCAATATACCATGTATCGGGGATATGAAATATGACCTCCAGGTCCTTTATACTGGGTCCATTATTTCCCAGTATCCACGGCTGGATTTATTTTTAAACGTCGAGGAAGCGTAAAATGCTGTTTGCATATCGTTGAAACGAACGTGCAACGGCCGCCATCGGCTCACTTGGGAACGAACCGCCCACTGAGTCCATTGTTTGAAATACAAGTCTGCATAGATGGTAGGATACGTCCACATGTCTTGGAGTGCCAGTTTTAGCCGATACGCTTGCCTGTTTGTAAATTCATATCTTTCAGTTTGAGCATCATTTGCTTCTGACCTTCCGTCAGGTTGCTCTCATTTTTCAACCAGACATATCGGGTTTTCTTCAGTTCGAAGACTTCTTTCTGCTCTTCTCGGCGAAATTCATCTACCGCTTCATTGATGAGCTTCATTACATGAAATTTAAACTCGTAAAAAAATAATTAGGGGGGCAGACCGGAACTACCACTATAATGAAACACAAATTTCAGTCGTCAGAGTTTGTCAATCTAGCACACCTTACTGAACAAAATCCGCTCTACTTTGATGACTTCGCCCTGAACTAGTAGAGACATCGCTAAATATAATAATTCCGTAATAGAAAGGAGGCAACATATTGGATCGAAATGAGGAAAGTAAAAGTAAATTGGATCAGACATCATTAAAAAATGATGACGATGTAAAAGCCGTCTTAGGTGAGGATGCCGAAACGACAGCGAAAGCTAAAGTGCATGCGGATGCGAAAGCTGATGCTGACGCTGATGCGAAAGCGGAAGCTGATGCCGACGCGAAAGCGGACGCCGATGCCGATGCCGATGCTGACGCTGACGCTGATGCCGATGCCGATGCCGACGCTGATGCCGACGCCGATGCTGACGCTGATGCCGATGCGGATGCGGATGCTGACGCTGATGCGAAAGCGGAAGCTGATGCCGATGCCGACGCTGATGCGAAAGCGGACGCCGATGCTGACGCTGATGCCGACGCCGATGCCGACGCGGACGCCGATGCCGATGCTGACGCGGACGCCGATGCGAAAGCGGACGCGGATGCCGATGCCGACGCGGATGCCGATGCTGACGCTGACGCGGATGCCGATGCGGACGCGGATGCCGACGCTGACGCCGATGCGAAAGCGGACGCGGACGCCGATGCTGACGCGGACGCCGATGCGAAAGCTGATGCTGATGCGGATGCTGATGCTGATGCGGACGCTGACGCTGATGCCGACGCTGACGCTGACGCCGATGCGAAAGCGGACGCTGACGCTGATGCTGATGCCGATGCCGACGCGGATGCGAAAGCGGACGCCGATGCCGATGCCGACGCCGACGCTGACGCCGATGCCGATGCCGATGCCGACGCGAAAGCGGACGCCGATGCCGATGCTGATGCTGATGCTGATGCCGATGCCGACGCCGATGCCGATGCTGACGCTGATGCCGACGCTGACGCCGATGCCGATGCCGATGCGAAAGCGGATGCTGACGCTGACGCTGATGCCGACGCTGACGCGGATGCCGACGCCGATGCGAAAGCGGATGCCGACGCTGATGTGGATGCTGACGCTGATGCGGATGCGGACGCCGATGCCGACGCTGACGCCGATGCCGATGCGAAAGCGGACGCGGATGCCGACGCTGACGCGGATGCCGACGCCGATGCCGATGCCGATGCGGATGCCGACGCCGATGCGAAAGCGGACGCTGATGCTGATGCGGACGCCGATGCCGATGCGAAAGCGGACGCCGACGCCGACGCTGATGCTGATGCCGACGCCGACGCTGATGCTGATGCGGATGCGAAAGCGGACGCGGATGCCGACGCCGATGCCGATGCCGATGCTGATGCCGATGCCGACGCTGATGCCGATGCGAAAGCGGACGCGGATGCTGATGCGGATGCTGATGCGGACGCCGATGCCGATGCGAAAGCGGACGCGGATGCTGATGCTGACGCCGACGCTGACGCCGACGCCGATGCCGACGCGGATGCCGACGCTGATGCGAAAGCAGACGCCGATGCCGACGCCGATGCGAAAGCAGACGCCGATGCCGATGCTGACGCTGACGCCGATGCCGACGCGGATGCTGACGCTGATGCTGACGCCGATGCCGACGCTGACGCCGATGCCGATGCGAAAGCGGATGCTGACGCTGACGCCGATGCTGATGCCGACGCCGATGCGAAAGCGGATGCCGACGCTGACGCCGATGCTGATGCCGACGCCGATGCCGACGCTGACGCTGACGCCGATGCTGATGCCGACGCTGACGCCGATGCCGACGCTGATGCCGATGCCGACGCTGATGCCGACGCGAAAGCGGACGCCGATGCCGACGCTGATGCCGACGCTGATGCCGACGCCGACGCTGATGCTGATGCTGACGCTGATGCCGATGCCGACGCTGATGCCGACGCTGATGCGGACGCCGATGCGGACGCCGATGCCGATGCCGACGCTGACGCTGATGCGGACGCCGATGCTGATGCCGACGCCGATGCGAAAGCGGACGCTGATGCGGACGCCGATGCTGATGCCGACGCCGATGCCGACGCTGATGCGGACGCCGATGCTGACGCTGACGCTGATGCCGACGCCGATGCCGACGCGGACGCTGATGCTGATGCAGACGCCGATGCCGATGCCGACGCTGATGCCGATGCCGACGCCGATGCGGACGCCGATGCCGATGCCGACGCTGATGCCGATGCCGACGCTGATGCGGACGCCGATGCCGACGCTGATGCCGACGCCGACGCTGATGCCGATGCCGACGCAGACGCTGATGCCGACGCGGACGCTGATGCGGAAGCGAAAGCGGACGCTGATGCTGATGCGGACGCCGATGCTGATGCCGACGCGGACGCTGACGCGGATGCCGATGCCGACGCTGATGCCGATGCCGACGCGGATGCCGATGCGGAAGCGAAAGCGGACGCTGATGCTGATGCAGACGCTGATGCAGACGCTGACGCCGATGCTGACGCCGATGCTGACGCTGATGCGGATGCCGACGCTGACGCCGACGCCGATGCCGATGCCGACGCGGATGCAGACGCTGATGCCGACGCGGATGCCGATGCGGACGCCGATGCCGATGCGGAAGCGAAAGCAGACGCTGATGCCGACGCCGATGCTGATGCCGACGCGGATGCGGACGCTGATGCCGATGCGGACGCCGATGCCGACGCAGACGCTGATGCCGATGCTGACGCCGATGCCGACGCTGACGCGGACGCCGACGCTGATGCCGATGCTGATGCCGACGCCGATGCCGATGCCGATGCCGACGCTGACGCCGATGCGGATGCTGACGCCGACGCTGACGCCGATGCGGATGCGGACGCCGACGCTGATGCGGACGCTGACGCTGATGCCGACGCCGATGCCGATGCCGACGCTGATGCCGACGCGAAAGCGGATGCGGATGCGGATGCTGACGCCGACGCAGACGCTGATGCCGACGCTGATGCCGACGCCGATGCTGACGCCGACGCTGATGCCGACGCTGATGCCGACGCCGACGCTGATGCCGACGCCGATGCTGACGCTGATGCTGATGCAGACGCTGATGCGGACGCTGACGCTGATGCGGACGCTGACGCCGATGCTGATGCTGATGCGGACGCTGACGCTGATGCTGATGCCGACGCCGATGCCGACGCTGATGCCGATGCCGACGCTGATGCCGATGCTGACGCCGATGCCGAAGCGAAAGCGGATGCTGACGCCGATGCTGATGCGGACGCCGACGCTGATGCCGACGCTGACGCCGATGCCGACGCCGATGCCGACGCCGATGCCGACGCTGACGCCGATGCCGACGCCGATGCCGACGCTGATGCTGACGCCGACGCTGATGCTGATGCTGATGCCGACGCCGATGCCGACGCCGATGCCGACGCTGATGCTGATGCCGATGCCGATGCCGACGCGAAAGCGGACGCCGATGCGGATGCGGACGCCGATGCCGACGCCGATGCCGACGCTGATGCCGATGCGGACGCCGATGCTGACGCCGATGCCGACGCTGACGCCGATGCTGACGCCGATGCCGACGCCGATGCGGATGCCGACGCCGATGCCGATGCTGACGCGAAAGCGGACGCCGATGCCGACGCCGATGCGGATGCTGATGCCGACGCTGACGCTGACGCCGATGCGGATGCTGACGCCGATGCCGATGCGGATGCTGACGCTGATGCGAAAGCTGACGCCGATGCGGATGCTGACGCCGATGCTGATGCGGATGCCGATGCGGATGCTGACGCTGACGCCGATGCGGATGCGGATGCCGATGCGGATGCTGACGCTGATGCGAAAGCGGACGCCGATGCTGATGCGGACGCTGATGCGGACGCCGATGCGGATGCCGACGCCGATGCGAAAGCGGACGCTGATGCGGATGCGGATGCTGATGCCGACGCCGACGCTGACGCTGATGCCGACGCCGATGCCGATGCGAAAGCGGACGCAGACGCAAACGCCGATGCTGATGCGGACGCTGATGCCGACGCTGATGCGGATGCCGATGCCGACGCTGATGCGGATGCTGACGCCGATGCGAAAGCGGACGCTGGGCACAATACCTTTACAAACGGACACAATACGGTGATCAACTACTCTGATAATACCAGTACAGCTATCGCTATGACTCTATCTACACTTGCTATGCTGGAAGCCTTGAAGGGAAATCATAATTCAAAAAATATTGATACCCTGATCTCTAACCTCACAAATACACTGAGTGTGTTGTTAGAATCCGGAAACGAGAATCGTAAAGCTATCCTTAAGGCTATTAATTCTTCTCACAAAGAAGAGTAATTAAGGAGGATTGTATGACACAAACAAACGTATCACGCTGTTTAATTCCTACAAAGAAAGATAGCGATAGTCTGTATGTGAAGGTTAAAAACAGCAATGAACAATTCAGCCGTCAATTCAATATGAATGCATACGATAATGCATCGTCCACAAAAGAAACTTTGCCCGTTTATATTGATGACAAACTTACACTTATAGATACTCTGGAGCCTGGAGCGCAGAAAGTCTATAGAATAGACGTGTCGAAAGTAGCGGGAAAGGTTATTTTTGAAATTATTCAAAAAAAAGGCGGCTCAGGTATTAAAGTATCCAGAAACAACAAAAATCCGTCTGCTGTAGAATTACAAATTAAATAAAACCTTAGGACCGACCGGGAGTTCCATTGGACTCCCGGTTTTTATTCGCATGTTCGACTTTATCGCAGCCATATATAACGCGAAGCATCGTCATACACAGGGCTCACGCCTTTTTTTATATTTCTATGATATCTGCCGTTACCAAGAAAAATCCCATTCATATTCTATTCCTGAAGACCCAAGAACGGGGGAGATGTCTATGAAGCTTTGTGTAGTAGGATTAGGTTATATCGGCTTGCCGACAGCCGTTATGTTTGCTAATTCTGGAATAAATGTCCATGGAATCGATGTCAATCCAACTGTGATCGACATGATTCGTTCAAAACGAATTCATTTGCATGAACCCGGTTTGGAAAAAGCCTTGGAGGATGCAATCGATACGGGGGTTTTCACGGTTTCGATGCAGCCGCAGGAAGCGGATGTCTTTATTATTGCCGTGCCGACGCCAGTCGGACCCGGAAAAACGGCTAATTTGTCGCAAGTTGTCAAGGCTGCGGAAATGCTTGTCCCCATTTTGAAGGCAGGAGATTTGGTCGTTCTCGAATCTACGGTGCCCCCTACAACGGTGGAATCGGTACTGCTCCCTGTACTCAAACAAACGCATCTGGTCATCGGCGAACAGTTGTTTGTTTGCTACTCTCCTGAGCGGGTGATGCCGGGCAGGCTGTTTCACGAACTGAAGCATAATGACCGAATTGTTGGAGGAATAAATCTGCTTTCTGCTCAAAAGTGCGCGGAACTATACGAACGAATAGTAGACGGGACCATTCATATTACCGATACCATAACCGCCGAAATGGTCAAATTGATGGAGAATACGTACCGTGACGTTAATATCGCATTGGCGAACGAACTGGCACGAATTGCGGAAGAGGTTGGTTTTAACGTTTGGGAAGCGATCCAACTGGCTAACTCGCATCCGAGAGTTCAAATTCATTCACCCGGTCCCGGTGTTGGGGGTCACTGTATCGCTGTCGATCCATGGTTTATTTTCGAAAAAGCGCCCAAGGCTGCCCGATTGATTGAGCTATCGCGGATAACGAACGACAATGTTCCTCAGCTGATCTCAAATCGGATCCGTGAAATGGTAAGGAATGTCCATAAGCCTGTCATTACCCTGCTTGGTGTCGCATTTAAAGGGGATATAGACGACATCAGAGAGAGTCCTTCCCTTGTCGTAATAAACGAGCTTCGGAAAAACGGTTGTCAGCTTAAAATTTACGATCCCTATGTCCACCAAGACATGACGGATAAGGTGCCCACATTGAATGAAGCCGTAACGGGATCCGATTGCATCGTCCTACTTACCGACCATACGATATTCAAAGATATTGATTTCGACCTGATCGGAAGGTTGATGCGATCACGGCGGATCATCGATACCCGAAATCTGGTGGATCTTAATCGGCTTAGACTTTCGGGATTCTTATGTGAAAAAATCGGCACACCGCTTGCGCACGTTACGATGCCGCACAGACTAGGTGAGTCTATTCGATATGACTAAAAACCGAGCGGACCGGAAACAATTGCGGGCAATGATCTTGGACAGGATTAGACTTCTCAAGCCGTATAGGTTAAGCAGTTGCGGACGGCCCGACATCCGTGTGGCCTGTATCATGGATCCGTTCAGCTATGCATGCTTCAAACACGAATGCACGTTGATGCATCTGAATGCCTCAACTTGGAGGCGACAAATCCAAAGTTTTAATCCGAATTTCTTATTGGTGGAATCCGCCTGGAAGGGGCTCGACGGTTCATGGCGTCGCCAGCTTTGCGATATCGGCGGAAAGCCGGACGCGGTAATACGGAAATTAATCAGGTTTTGCAGGAAAAACGGAATACCCACCGTGTTTTGGAACAAGGAGGATTCCCCAAACTACAAGCACTTCATCTCTACCGCCAAATTATTCGATTACGTATTTACTACCGACGCAAACTGTATCAAGCGGTATAGACGGGATCTGGGCCACGACCGGGTCGGAGTCCTCCCTTTTGCCGCACAGCCCGTGCTCCATAATCCCGTTAATACCAGCTATCGTTCAAAGGATAACGTGGCCTTCGCAGGGACCTGGTATCGAACCAAATACCCCCATAGGCTAAAGGATATGTCGTTGATTCTGGGTCCGGCCCGGAGCTTTAACCTGCATATCTTTGATCGAAAACGCAATTACAGAATCAACAATGTTTATAAGTTTCCCTTAAGATATCGCCCTTATATTGTAGGCGCATTGCCCTATGACAAGATGGTAGAGGCATATAAGCTTTACAAGGTATTTTTAAACGTAAACTCGGTGAAAGACAGCCCGACGATGTATTCGAGAAGAGTTTTCGAAATACTTGCAGCAGGAACGAATGTGATTAGCACTTACTCCCTCGGTATTGAAACTATGTTTCCCGGAATTGTGCCAATCGCGGGATCGGTATATGAGTCGAATGCTCTCTTAAACAACCTGCTTCATAACGCCCATTACAGCGAGCGGCTCAGTTTGTTGGGGCTGCGGGAAGTACATCTGAAGCATTTGTACAGACACAGGTTCGATCAAATTCTTAAAACGCTCGGGATCGCGACATCCGGACATAAGGGTGTGGCAATCGTCGCCTGTCAGGATCAATATGTATGTCTGGATGGGCTGCTCAAGAGTTTTCATAAACAGGCCTGGGAACATAAGGAGCTGATCCTTTTGTTTGACAAGAGCAGCGTATCCCAAAAGCAGAAAAAGGAATTGCAATCCAAGCTAAACGTATCGCTGCATCTGTTTTCCAGGAAGACCCCTTATGACGAGCGCATCCGCTTTGCGATCCGCCATACCGATTGCGATTTCGTCGCTCTGATGAATGGAACAGACTATTATGCCGCTCATTTCCTGACCGACCTGATGCATGCCTTTCATTATACGGATGCCTCTATCGTCGGTAAGCAGGCCCGCTATATGTACCTGGAATCCCGGAACCAACTGATGCTCGTTTCCCCGGATAAAGAGAACCGGTATGTCGACCGGCTAAGCGGGGAAGCAATGATCGTGAAAAAGGAGGTTTTATCTGAAATTTCACTGCGCGGCAGGACGGATGAGGGGTTTGAACAGTTTTTTTCGGACTGCCGGAGCAGCAGCATGAAAATGTTCGCTGCGGATAAATTCAATTACATCCGCATGGTTAAGGAAAGCGACGAGTCTCCCTTATCCGTAGACGAGGCGGATACCGAAACAACTACGGTCGTAACCTGCGGCGGCGATCATTTAGCATATACCACAGTATAGGTCGATACTAACGATAGGAGAGAAACCATTAGGATGACTGAACATGGAGAACACCCGTCTGACCCGGTAACAAGGTTGCATGATTATCCCGAAATCGCTTCGGATGAATGGGACGCAAACCGATTACTTGAGATTGCATCCGTTATGGGTGAAGTTCCGGAAGCCAAGAGGCGGTCAATGTGGAAGCTTGTCAGCCAATCTCTATTGAGCTCCGGCTCACATCTGCCAATCACCCCTGAAACTGATAAGCTGTTAACCGATCTGTTCTCCGGAAAACATGCTTGGGCATGTTTGCGGATGCGCTGGCTGGTCGAACGGAGGGAACTGGAAGAAGTACAGCGGAAATTGCATGATTTTGCGGACCCTCAGAAGGTGAAAATCCTCCTCTATCTGGCTAAAATCTGCTGTCAATCCAATGATTTTATTACTGCATTAAACTATGCGAAACAAGCTTATCGCATCGACGCCAATAATGTGCAAGTGCACAGGCGACTTGCGAGCGTCCATCATCGGCTCGGCAACATCACGGAGAGGCTGTTTTTTCTGAAGCGGGTTAATGAGCGAAATGGTCGCCTCTATGACAATGAACTGGCAAATGCGCGTGATGAAATCCGACATTGGCACAAACAGTGGGAATTGGATGACGATTTGTGCCGTATCGTTCATGGCTCTACAATAGTCCACGTATGGAACAAATCTCTCCCCACAATAAACGGCTACACCGTGAGAAATGCGGAAATTATTAAACATCAGAAGGAAATAGGACTGCATGCCGTCGGAGTTACTAAACTGGGATGGCCCCCGGCTGACCATTGCGGTTCAGTTCATACCTGCCTTAACGGGGTTGACTTGTATCGCCTATACGATGCGAACCATACCGAATTGAACAAGATGCCGATGAGCCAATATTTCCGGTTATATGCCCTTCAGTTCGCCAAATTGCTCGAGGATCTGAAGCCGGGCATTATACATGCGGCATCGAATTTTCAAAACGCTCTCCCTCCGCTTGTGGTCGCCCGTAAGTTCGGAATTCGGTCCGTTTATGAAGTGAGAGGCATGTGGCATTATACACAATCTTCAAAAACGAGAGGGTTTGAGCATTCGGAACGGTACCGCCTGCACGAAGCTTATGAATTGACCTGCTGCCGACTTGCTGATCGGGTCGTTGTCATCAACGATGGTTTAAAGAAGCATCTGATTGATCTGGGCATCCCTTCGGAGAAAATAACAGTCGTTTATAACGGCGTAAATGTTAACTATTTTCAACCGCAGCCGCCATGTCCCGAGTTGCAACAGACCTTCGGGCTCGAGGGAAAACTCGTTATCGGATTTGTCGGAACCCTGGAGAAGTACGAGGGACTAGACTATCTGCTTCACGCCCTAGCTATCCTGCAAGGGCAGCGCAGCGATATAAAGCTTATTATCGTCGGAGGAGGACCCGCCCTACCCGATTTGCATAGACTGTCAGTGACACTTGGTCTGCAAAGAGAAGTCTCATTTGTCGGTGCGGTTCCCCATGAGCAGGTTAGGAAGTTTTACTCGGTCATGGATATCCTGCCCTTTCCGCGAACGAGGGCGAAGGTTTGCGAACTGGTGACTCCGCTGAAGCCATTCGAAGCGATGGCGATGGGAAAAACCGTAATGGTCAGCGATATACCAGCCTTACGAGAGATAGTGTCGGATGGTAACACCGGCCTGATATTTCAGCCGGAGGATGCTGCGTCGCTTGCGGAGGCGATAGCCAGTGCCGAGCGGCATCCCTGCTTGGGAAGGAATGCGAGGGAATGGGTGATACAAGAAAGGGACTGGCGCAACCTTTTACGCGGCTATGTTGACGTCTATAACGAATTAAGACCACCGGAAATAAGCAATCAGCGAAATAGGGAAGGAGTTTCTTTGGAAATATCGGGTAGCGATTCGAGTTTGCCCGTCGTTACCGTAAGTTATCGACCTGAAAATCATACTTGTGACGCACAAGAAAACCGTGAAGACTATATCGTCGATTATTTAGACGACTACGTAGGTCACGGCCAGCCGATCGAAGCCCCTGCCGGTTGGTTGGATCTGAGAAATCAAACCTACGAAAACTACATTGTAAAAACCAAACGAACTTACAAGAGTACAAGATCGGCAGAGTATGCAGCTCGCAAGTCATTAAATAAGGGGTACTATGTAAAACCCTTTGTGAGAAGGCTGTTTACTCCTGATATCATCTCGATCACTCATTCCAAGGAAATCCGCAGCGGAGGCCCGAGGAGTGGATTTCTTCTCGAAACATTGGAGGATATCGGAGGGCCGCCGCAAGAATATTATCACTTTCAGATGCCGGATTGTCCATTTCATTACTCCATTTTTTGGGGAATCTTTATGGCTGCACCGGGTCACAAACAGGGAGAAGTGGTGACAGACGAACGGCTTATCGGATTCATCCATTTGCGGCGGACGGGGAATGTCGCCCTATACACGCTAATACTAGGACACGGCGATCATTTGGTTGACGGGATCATGTTCCATCTCCATTTGGATATAGTTAAATGGATCTTGGACGATGACAATCCATACGGCCAAGGCTTGGATCATTTGATATACGGTCGTTACTATGACGGCGGGGAAGGCCGGATCACATGGCGAAAAAAAACGGGTTTCGAACCCGCTTATCTCATGCATCCCGAATGAAGGGAGAATTCGAATGGAACAAGCAGACAAACCGGAAAAGAAGCTTACGATATTTATTACGATTGATACGGAAGACGCATACTTTAAAATACCAAGACTGATCACCGGGGAGGGATTGCCCGAGCAGCCGGGAATCGGAAAAATTATGGATATG
Source organism: Paenibacillus durus ATCC 35681 (assembly GCF_000993825.1). Taxonomy (NCBI): domain Bacteria; kingdom Bacillati; phylum Bacillota; class Bacilli; order Caryophanales; family Paenibacillaceae; genus Paenibacillus; species Paenibacillus durus. The sequence goes on along the minus strand of NZ_CP011114.1, from coordinate 904,167 downwards.
ATGGATCGTTACCGGGTCAAAGGAAACTTTTTCCTGGATGTATACGATGTTAAGTACGATTCTGCCCTTCTCCAAAAGTTTGCCCGGAACATCCATCTCAGGGGCCATGAAGTAGAGCTGCATACCCATCCGTCCGGAAATCTGCCGTTTTACAGTAAACCGATCTATAAATATCCGTTACGCGAGCAGATTGACATCTTGGAGTACGGGAAAAATTTCATCGCCGAGCAAACAGGATCATACCCGATTGCGCACAGAGGGGGATCTTACGCGATTAACGAAAACACGCTGTACGCTTTATCGGAGATCGGCATACCGATCGATTCCTCCGTTTTTTATCAACACCCTAATAATAATCTGGAACAAATCCCGACCGTGAATAAAACAATTTCCTATTATAACACCATCGAGATTCCGGTCACCTATGTCAAAATAATCTCGAAGACCGGAGAAATTCAGACATCCAAATTCGATCTGGACTGGTTATCTTATGATGAATTAGTGAAAGTAATCCAATTAGCGAAGACCCACGGGCTCAGAAAGATGACCCTCTTTTTGCACAGCTTCTCATTTATAAACAAAAAAACCAAACCCGCTACTACACCGGAGAATCCCTCGGCCCTGTTCCGTGATAAATCTTCGGGTGGAACTGTATACTGTGAAATATACGGAACCGACTATCCGGATATTTCTTCCTTCGAGAGGTTGCTTCACTATATGACAAGCGATCCCGAAATTGAAGTCTCCACGTTTAAAGATTGGTACGCAAGCCATAAGAACGAACCTCCGGGTGAAGATTATATACCGGTAATCGACAGACTTCTCAAGAAATAATGCAGCTTATCCCTTCTTGAGCTTAACAGTTATCGGCACTTTTATCTGGAATGTCGTGTTAGTCTTTCTCGGAAGAATTACGGGGAACGCTTGGGAAACAATCGCCGGTTATGTTGATGTTTACGCTATGATAGCTTTAGCTGCCTTTATGTTGATTGCAATAGTAGTAGGGGCGATCTTCATTAAAAAGCGTTTTTTGAATACAGCGAAGTACCAGGGTGATAAGTAAGGCTGATTTATAAATAGGTACAAAAAAACTGGCGTTTAACACGGTTATATTTGCCACTGGCACGTTCAGCTCAAAGTTACTTGTCTTTCTTCTGATGCTGCCGCAAAAGTGAGGGCCGAGGGAAAGCATCCCTGGCCTGCGGCTAGTCAATCAACTCTATGATCCTAATACTCGATGGATAAGATCATCTGTCCATTGAATATATTCGATAACAGCTCCGTTTTTGTGCCTAGCATTAAAACCACGACCATTTGGTGCATCAAATGGTCCGTTTATGATTTCTGCTCCAACGCTTTCAATCTCTCTTATAGTGAAGTCAATATCTTTTACAACAAACGTTGCTTGGGTTTCACGAAAAGGAGCAAGTGATTCGTTAGAACCTGCAATTATCAGTAGATCAGCAATACCAACCAATTCCAAACCTAATTCAGGTATTCCTTCGTGCCAGTCAAGTTTCATACCTGTCATTAATTCAACGTGAGCAAGAGCAGGTTTTAAATCATTGACATAGATTCGAGCATACATTTTCAAGGTATTTGAATTTGAGTCTAGAACCATATATTAAACCACCTTTATTACTTTTTACATGGCTAAACAATAGTATAACCTGTAGAAATATTACCTTGGAAGTAGGCACATTAATGTTACTAAAGATATCGATCAGGTTTTTATATGCTTCTGTTCCCCGCCATCCCTAAACCGCGCTGCGAACGTGGCCAGCTTGGTCCCTTTATCCGGAGAAATTCAAGATATACCCATTGCATGACCCATGCTCGCCCTCAACAATTCGATATCCGTATTTGCCTGCTCCACCACTTTAAAACTGTGCTGTGTTAATCTTTCAGTCGAACATTTTGGTTATTCTTAGAATTGCCTGCATAATCAAAAAGTGGTTCACTAAGTTTGAATTCAAAGTCTTCTCTGTCAACTCTACCAACAGTCATGTTGCTATCATAAAGCTGCAAGAGAAAATGGGCCATTTCATCGCTTGTATGGTATTTACTAAACACGTTGTCATAGTCATACTCGCTCGTATTGTTGGCCACTTGTCCAAATTCGGTTTTGGTAGCCGCTGGTGCCAATACTTTAGCTTGTAATTTTGCATTGGCGGCTTTCAGTTCATGGGCCAATCCTTCAGTAAATGCACTGACATAAAACTTGGTAGCACAGTAGGTAACGGCCGTTGGCACGATTGTGTATCCACCAGCTGATGATATATTGATTAATTGTGTACCATCCACGTCTTTATAATCACGTACATACAAGGACGAAAAGATAGTTAGGGCTTCCACGTTTAGGCGCAGCATGGTTTCAATCTTGTCCAAGTCTTGACCGGACACACTCTCATAGTTACCGAAACCTGCATTATTAATCCATGTTTCGATTTCGTACGAATTTAACTCTCGATAGAGTTGATGGACGTTTTGATTGACGGATACATCCACTGCTTTTATCACAATATCCAGCTCAGGAATTTCCTGCAAAATTTCTCTTTTCAGTTCGTTCAGATTGTGTTCACGGCGAGCAACAAGTATGATATTTTTCTTGCGTTTTGCGAAAGCCTTAGCTGTCGCGTAACCAATACCAGCGCTTGCTCCGGTAATAACTGTGTATTTCCCCTGTGTAGCCATTTTAATCTTCCCCTTTCACTTGGCATACCGACCCCTAACATATATTGCAATCATAATACTATTATGGATCAGCTTTGGCATCCTTATTATGCAACATATGAAAAGGCGACCGTTATCCCATTCTTCCCAAATGATTGCCTAATCCTCTCGCAGCCATTTATGTTACGTACGAGCTTGCCAAACTCATTGAGCGTTATTCAGGTCGGGACGGTGTTGCGAATTCATGAGTCTGAGTGAGAAAAATGGGCCAGGGGCGGATAAATTGCCGCCACCCGGAGCCAATCACACTGATACTTCCGTGTTATGCCCAGGTACGAAACTGTGGTGCAAAGAGAACAACGCCGGCTGCAGCTCATATGCACATCCATATTACAGGTTTTTGGATCGCGTTTAGGCACTAAGATACTCCTAGTCTATCCAAAAAACTATCTTTTGGATATAATTAGTAGGTTAACATCTCTTGGAAGGCTTGATATGTAGAAAAGCATGATTGGATAGTCTACAAAATTCCTGCTTCTGAGTGGACAATTAGTTTTGCTAGTGGTACTGCGGTTGGGGGGTCTTTGAAACTAAGATGATTAAAAAACTAATATTCTGTGTTCTTGTCGTCATGTCTTTATCTGCTTGTAGTTCAAATGAGCAAAGCAATCAACCGCAACCTACAAAATCACCGGAGGAAATTGCAAAAGCGGTATCCGGATTGGTTGAAGAAAGGGACGAGGTACAAGATGTTTCGTTCTACTATGCTCAAACAACCGAGCAAAACAAGGGTAAGAGCGATTTTTATGTTTACTTTTCTAATGACAATGGAAAAGTGTCGAATTTGGAATTTGTAGTGCAGTATATAGGGGCCCATCAAATAGACACTAATTGGATCGAAATCAGAGCTGATGACCAGTTATTTAGCATAAATAATATCAATGATTATGTTAGAGGAAGCATGTCACTTTATGCTGTACAAGAAGTTTATTCAAGTACAGTTTACCCTGATGACTTAAAAATGATTAGAGCAATGGCGAATGCAGAGAAGACAATAATTCGTTTAACTGGAACCGGTTTGTACAGCACGGATATTAAATTAAGTAAGCAACAAAAGCAGGCAATGTTGAATGTTATTAGAGCTTATAAAAATGCAGGTGGAGATCGCTATTTTTTGGGTGATGAACTGTGAGTCCTCTTATAGGGCTCTTTTATTATGCCTGATGATCCCTCTGGACCAAAGGGCGTTCCGTCCGGTTCACCGAGGGTAGCGCTCCGCCTCAATCGTCGGGGAACCTGCTGCTTGTGTTAGCTGCTTGTGTTAAAAGAAAATAAATTATTATTATAGACTGAACAGAAAAAAGCAGCTGCCTTATAGACGTGAAAAATAGTCCTAGACGGGCAGCTGCATTATTCAATTAGCGTCCCCCTTACCTCTACGGATGCAGTATTATACGGTTGGTAAATTGGTCTCTGTCAGCTCGGCAGAGAGTTCCCATAGGCGCACGGCTTGCTGAGGATCGACCGCGTAGTCCTTGACTCCGATTTGGGTGCCGTCGTCAGGAGCCGGTTCTGCGATGTCACAGTCCTCGCAGTAGATTCCACCGAAGCCGGCAAGTTTGGGAGAGGTAGCCGCCCACACTTGGGTAGCGGCGCCCTGCTGAGGTGTCTTGAATGTTGGATCGGCCGGTTTGCCGTTTTCGTCAATCCAACCCAGCGCGACCATATCATCCTTTGTCAGATGGCGCTGCAGCGGCGTCAGAATTGCGCCAGGGTGTAGCGAAAATGCCCGTACACCGTGCTCAGCACCACGCTTGTCGAGCTCGACGGCAAACAGGATGTTGGCGGTCTTGGATTGCCCGTAGGCAAGGAACCTGTCGTAACTACTGTGCTTGAACTGCACGTCGTCCCAACGGATCGGCGATAGGTGGTGGCCAGCTGAGGATACAGATACCACACGCGCTCCCCCCTCGGCAACGAGCGCTGGCCACAGCAGGTTGATCAGAGTAAAATGGCCCAGGTGGTTGATGGCGAACTGGGCCTCCCAGTCAGGCCCCACCCTAGTCTCCGGGCAGGCCATGATCCCGGCGCTGAGGATAGCAATGTCGATACTTCTACCACTGGCCAGAAATCGATCGCTAAATGCCCGGACGCTGGAGAGGTCCGAAAGGTCAAGCTCAGCTACCTCAACACCTTTCAAGCCAGCGAGCGCCCGTTCAGCAGAGGCGGGACGACGCGCCGGAACGATGACATGGGCTCCGGCGCTGGCGAGGGCCCGTGTGGTCTCCAATCCTAAGCCCGAGTACCCACCGGTCACGATAGCCAGACGTCCCGAGAGATTGCTTTCGTGCAGTACCTCATCGGCGGTGCTTCGATTGCCGAATCCGGAGCCAATTCTGTGCTGCATAGTTTTTGAATAATTTTGTTGCTGCATGGTGTTTCATCTCCTTACTGATATTCTCATATCCACCATACAACCTGTAGTGCACTTAAGGTCAAGTACTGTCCTAAAACCAATGGTTTTCGTCATCATCTCGGGTTCTCGAGTGTATAGCTGCCGATTTTGGGAGCTGAAAAGGGAAGATAACCGCAAAAGCGCATAGCGCCATCGTTTCTCATTTACCGGCGGTCCAGAGGTGCTGTGCGGTTCCTTGCTCAAGGTGCTGTTCGTAGACGCCCACTTTCCAGTTGATGAGTTCGAGACAGTCGTTCAGTTCGGCAACTTGGACGGCGACTCGTTGTTGGTGTTCGCGGAGGATATTAAGTCGTTCGTGCTCATTTCCAGGGCCCTGACGGACCAATTCCGCGAACCGTTTGATCTGGGCAATCGGCATTCCAGAAGCTCGGAGCTTGGTACAGATGCCGAGCCACTCGACATCGGCCGGGCTGTAGCGACGGCGGCCGCCGTTGTCGCGTGCAACCCGGGTGGACAACAGCAGGCCTTCGCGTTCGTAGAATCGCAGCGAGGGGATGCTCAGCCCAGTGCGCTCGGCAACTTGACCAATACTTAGTTCCTGATCAGTATCCATTTGAAGCGTCACCTCTCATTAATTAAAAATTCTGCACATTAGTTCAATAACACCGCGGCATCCCTGCACGGTTCCGCTGTTATTATTCGATCAAGGTGAATTATGCTGAGACAACGTTGATAAAATTCCCAGGTTATTTTGCTCTGAAATGAATTCCCTTAATGACCGATCGTTATTTAAAAATGGTATCAACAATCTTATTAATGTGGATTTCTGTTGTATTTAATGAATGGATAGTTAAATCTTCACTTTTGATTAACATAGGGATTTCTGTGCAGCCCAATATGACCCCTTGTATACCGTCTCTATTTATCATTTGATTGATGATGTTTATAAATCCTTTTTTTGTTTCGTTGTTCACGATGCCATTGAATAATTCTTCAACAAGTTTTCCATGAATATATTCCTGTTCCGATTGATTAGGCACTACCATCTCTATATTGTGAAAAATAAATGGTTTTTGATAAAAATCATTTTCCATCGTAAACTTGGTTCCTATAAGACCAATCTTTTCTAAGTTCAATTCTTGTGCTTTTAAATATGTTTCTTCTACAATGCTTATCATAGGTACTTGGACTTGTTGTTGAATTTGTTCAAAAACAATATGTGGTGTGTTTCCAGACATTACTACAAAATCAGCCCCAACACTTTCTAATTTTTGAACAGCATCAGTTAAGTAATGAATTAATTCTTGTGTCTGTCCATTCATAAGCAAATTATACATCTTGTACATATTAATGCTGTTAATAAAGAGTTCCGGTAATTCTTCTTTACTACCAATCTTTGCTTGAAATTTAGAAATGATCGATTGGTAATAATCTACTGTTGATTCTGGTCCTATCCCTCCAACAATTCCAACCTTGTTCATCTTATCAGTCCCCTATCTTCATTCATAAAGTTTCATAAATATAGGTGCCACTCTAAAAGGTTGTATTTCTATTTTCTTCCATACATTTCCGACCACATAAGGTTCAATCTTCAGCCAATTATCCAGTTCTTCTCTCGATGAATAGTCCACTACCATCATTGAGCCTATCATTTTCCCTGCATCATCAAGGATAGCTCCACCATACAAATGCTGCCCTTCTTTAAATCTGCTTTCTACCGATTCTAAATGTTCTTCCCTTGCCATTAATCTTCTTTCCATTGCACTTTCATCAGTGCCGTCATAAGCTGTAATAATGTATTGCATGATTCAAATCTCCCTTTCCTTGAAGCATCCGCTTGTCTGAGAATTAAGTTTATGTTGCGTTTTTTACAGCCTTACTTTGACCACTGGCTAAGACAGCTCCAAAAATAGTAATAAATCCTCCTACCCATGTGATGCCAGATATTTGTTCCTGTAATAGAAGAACACCAAATAAAACCGTCCAAACCGGAAGGAAGTTAATATAGGGTGCTGCACGACCTGCACCAACGATTTTCACACCTGCGTTCCACGCAAAATATGCAATAACTGACGCAAAGGTACTCACATAAAAAATACCAATCCATGCATTTTTGGTCATATGAATCAAACTTGGATCAACGGTACCAATACAACTAATTGCACTAAGAAGCGTACCGTAAAAGGCGGCTCCAGCAGTCAAGGTTAGCGCATCAATCTTTCTTCCATACTTTTTACCAAGAACCGTATACATTCCCCAGGCTACACATGATAAAAGGATTTCAATTTCTCCAAGAATGGATCCTTCAGAAGATGTCGTTTGTTTACCTTGAATCAGCAGGATAACACCAATTATTGATATGATTGCTCCAATCCATGCTTTGGTTTTAATTTTTTCTTTAAGAAAAAATGGGGTGAAGACTAAGATGGTAATGGGAATACCTGCTGAGATCATTCCCGCTTGTGAGGCACTAATGGATTTTAACCCCAAATAATTTAAGGTTGAAAAGCCGAATACACCTAAAAACCCCAACACCAAAAATTCCTTCCACCGTATAAAGATCGGAAGTTGTTTCTTATTAAGCATCAATAATCCCCAAAGTATAAGCGTTGAAATTGCCCAGCGTATTGTATTCAATAATGTTGCTGGTAACGCTGGACCTAAAAAACGTCCACATATGTAGTTGCCCGCCCAAAGAAAGGTAGCCACTACTAATAATAAAATTCCTTTTTGCATTGTTTTGATCCTTTCTACTCCCCTATTGATTGGAGAAGCAGTCATTCGTGCAGCGCGCGGGAATTTGGTTAAAACCTCAAAATTTCCAAAAATTTAAACATATATTTCTGCTATGGAATATAAAGCAGCCTTACCGCTTAATTTCGTACGTGTTCCCTCATAATCACAATATAGGACTCCTCCACGAGCTGATGCCTGATAAGCAACTATTGATTTTTTATTTAGCCGATCTGCCCAGAACGGAATGATATGACAGTGTCCGCTACCGCATACAGGATCTTCAGGTACACTACATTTTGGTGCAAATGATCTTGATACACAGTTATAATCTTTTCCTTCAGCTGTAACATGCAATAATAGGCCATCCAGTTTTTTTACCTTATCTTGGTCAGGATTTACGTTGCGGACTTGTTCTTCTGTTTCCAGAATACAAACCAGGTCTCTTCCCATGTATGCCTCTAGCGGCCTTATACCAATAGCCTCTGCCATTTCATCGGTTACTTCTACCTTTTTCAAATCATATGATGGAAAGTCTATTTCAAATAAATCATCCTTTTTTAACACAACAAGCTCCCCGCTCATTGTCTGAAACGTGATTCTCTCCCCATTTTTTTCATAATAGTTAGCAATGACATACGCTGTTGCCAATGTTGCATGGCCGCAAAGGTCAATTTCCCCACCCGGTGTAAACCATCTAAGCCGGTATTCATCTCCTTCTTTCACTGCAAAAGCGGTTTCGGAAAGATTATTTTCAGCAGTGATTTTCAGCATCAACTCGTCCGGAAGCCATTCATCCATAACGCATACCGCTGCCGGATTGCCTCCAAAAACTTTATCTGTGAACGCATCAACTACATACTGTTTCATTGATTTACCCTCCCTTTCTATTCTCCCAAATAAGCAATGGCTTCAACCTCACACAATATACCAAGAGGAAGGGATTTCACAGCCACACAGCTTCTGGCCGGTTTCTCCGTAAAATACTTTTCATATACCGCATTAAAAGCAGCAAAGTCAGACATATCGGCAAGAAAACACGTCGTTTTAACGACTTTTGTGTAATCTGTCCCAGCTTCCTTAAACAATTCACCGAGGTTTTTCATCGTCTGCTCCGCTTGAGCTTCAATTCCACCTATAACGACCGTACCATCTTTAGGATTGAGTCCTCCTTGACCTGAAGTAAAGAGAAAATTTCCAGCTACATATCCTTGTGAGTAGGGGCCGATAGCTGCCGGTGCTTCTGTTGTACTAATTTTGTTCATTATTCGCTTCCCTCCATACAATTTTTAATTTGTATTCATTATAAAGTCATGTTATTATGCATACAATAATTCAATTGTATGTACGACAATGTTTTTGGAGGTAACGCTGTGCCAATTAATTCATTCGATAATTTCCCAATGTCTTGGAAACCTGATAAATCCCTGATGAAACAACCTTATTTTACGTCTTTAGCAGATCAGTTAGAGCATGATATAAAAAATGGCAGCCTGGCTCCTGGAACCAAACTGCCGCCACAACGTGAGCTTGCGGATTATCTTGACTTAAACTTTACGACCATTACCCGTGCGTATAATCTCTGTAAAAAAAAGGGGTTGATATACGGTACAACCGGCAGGGGTACATTCGTTTCCCCTCACGTAAATGAATCCATAACAATTACCGGTGCTGACCTTTCTCCTAGTTGTATTGAAATGGGGATGGTAAGCGGTTTTGAACAATACAATGAACTGGTGGCGCAGGCAACAAAATCAGTCGTAGAAAAAGGTTATCTAAACAGTCTTTATGAATACTCATATCCGACGGGCCATCCCCACCAACTGGCTGCGGCCATCCGCTGGCTGGAACAAATGGGTGTCCATGTTGACAGCAACCACATTGCCATTTTCTCTGGTGCCCAAAACACCTTAACTGTTGCACTCATTTCCTTATTCGAACCAGGAGATAAAATTGCCACAGATGAATATACCTACTCCAATTTTGTTGAACTGGCTAAACTACTAAACATTCAATTAGTCCCTATTTCCGGAGATCACAATGGTATGCGGGCTGATTTATTGGAACTACAGTGTAAACAGAAGAAAATTAACGGCATTTATCTAATGCCAAGCTGCGCAAATCCGACCACCATTAAAATTTCATTGTCCAGAAAAAGAGAACTGGCCGAGGTTATCAGGCGCCACAAACTGATTTTAATTGAAGATGAAATTTTCGCCTGCATGATTACTGGCCTGAAGAAATATGAAACAGTACCCCTGTTCAGTTTGGTTCCTGAGCAAACTCTCTATATAAGCAGTACAAGTAAAACTCTTTGTAGTGGCATCCGTATTGCTTATCTTGCATTCGCCGAGAATTTCCGCGAGAAAATATTACATGGTCTATTCAATACCAATATCAAGACTTCTTCATTAGATGCAGAGATTATTACAGAATTATTTTTAAATGGAAATGCCTATGCTATTGTTGAAAAAAAACGTGAACTTGCTGCAAAAGCAGGTGCAATTTTTGAACGATATTTTCCAGAGTGTCCTTCACCAGGAACACCGTATTGTTTTTATCGCTGGCTGCCGATTCCAAGCACTAAACCTTCCTTCCAAGTGGAAAAAGAATTAGAACAAGCCGGTATCAGAGTCTACCACTCCGACCGATTTATTGTCAGAAATCCAACGGATAAACCATTCCTTCGGGTCTCTCTTTCTGCCGCAGGCAGTATGAGTAAACTTGAAAAAGGATTGGCTATTTTGAAAGAATATCTGGAAACATAGGCTCAAAACCGAAATTAAATGCTTTATAGAGCTAAAGTTTTAAATAATGGGCAATTATAATAACTTTAAAAATCTTTTCCTCCAGTCCTCTGCAAGAGCCTCAACTTCTAATATTTTTTCAATGGCTGCTTTGTCCGTTTTTTGATGAAAAAGAACTTTTGTAGCAAAAAATACAGATATCTGGTTTTTATCTCTTTCCACAAGCTCTATTTTTGAATTGGAGTTAATGATTCCTTCTTCTATCACTCTAAAAAAGTAACCTGTTAGAGATGTTTCAACGACTTTTTTTAAAAAAGACTTTTCTTCATTATATTTAGAGATAGTGTCACAAGGTACTCTTCCCTGTGTTACCTGAATAACAGTCTCCCCTATTCTATATATATCCCCTATATAAACCTGTTCTTCCAACATTCCTGTTGCTGTGATATTCTCTCCAAAAGCTGGAGGATTCAGTTTCTTATTGAACTTGTCCTCCCAATAGGAATAATGCTCAAATGGATATAAACATACTGCACGATCAATGCCGCCGTGAAACTTGTGGTTTGCAACATCATCACCAATGAAACCAGACTTTTTTAACTCAACAGCTTGTACAAATGATTTTCCTATTGCGGAAAATTCTTTTTTTCTGTTCCAATCGTATTCCTTCGGTTTTCCAACAGCTAAATGAATGATTTTGCGATCCATAAATTTACCTCATTTCTTTTATATAAAGAGTGTATGAGAGTATTGACTCTAATAAAAGGGACAATTTTTAAAAAGCGAATGAGGTCAGAGAGAGGTTAGATATAAGAGTTTTTAGGTTAGTGGTTTATAATAAGGTACAGACAGCAGGAGGTAAATATGTTAGAATTCATTCCTTTATTAGATAAGAACAGCAAGGTTCCTCTTTATGTTCAGTTATATCAATATATAAAACAAAAAATAGAAGAGGGTAAAATTCCCGAAGGATCCATTTTACCTTCCATTCGATATTTGTCGAGGCAATTAAGAATTAGTAAAAATACCGTAGAAAGTGCTTATCAGCAATTAATAGCAGAAGGATATGTAGCAAGTACAGCGAGAATTGGTTTGACGGTACTTCCATTAGAGAAACCTATTCTCTCTCCTCCTTTACAAGAAACCAGACGTAAAACCAAGGTACCTTTGGAAAATAAGGAGGAAACATTTTATTATGATTTTAAATACGGAGATATTGATGTGAATTCTTTTCCTCTTCATACTTGGAAGCGTTGTTTAACTAAAGCTTTAATAAATGAACCTGAGCAATTATTAAATCCAGGAGAAAGAAAAGGAGATATTGGTCTACGTAAGGAATTAGCAGATTATTTATTTCAATCACGAGGAGTAAATTGCTCTGTAGAACAAATTGTTATTTGTTCTGGCACTCAGCATGCCATAAGCCTTATTATCCAGTTACTTTCTACTGGAGAACGTTCAGTCGCTATGGAAAATCCGAGTTATGATGGAGCTCAATCCGTTTTTAATAACCATGGATGGGCAATCAAACCTATTGGACTTGAAGAAGATGGGATAGATATAGAACAACTTCAAAAGGTCAAGGCGAAAGCAGCCTATATAACACCTTCTCATCAATTTCCTTATGGAATGGTACTTCCTATAAAAAAACGATTGTTACTGTTAGAATGGGCAAGTAAAAACCATAGCTTTATTATTGAAGACGATTATGACAGTGAATTCCGGTATCAGGGACAACCTATTCCTTCGTTGAAAGCTTTAGATGCCAAAGAAAATGTCATTTATTTGGGCACTTTTTCTAAGTCTTTTTCTCCTGCAGTAAGGGTCAGTTATATTGTCTTACCCCCAAATTTAACAGATGTATATCAGCATATGTATATTAATTACTATCAGTCTGTACCGTCTATTGTCCAAAAAGGCTTATCTATATTTATGAGTGAAGGTCATTTTACAAGTCATATTCGAAGAATGAGAAAAGTATATCAAAAAAAACACCAAGCGCTTGTGGATGCGTTAAACAAATATATGGGTAGACATATTGAGATTGTTGGACAAAAAGCAGGACTACATCTATTAGTAAATGTTAAGAATCGGTCTACAAAAGAATTAGTGAAGGAAGCCAAAAAGGTTGGTGTAAGAGTTTATAATCCAACTTTTTATGCACTGTATGAAAGCGAAGTTAATTCATCATTGGTCATGATGGGCTTTGGAGGAATTTCAGAAGAGAAAATAGATAAAGGAGTTCAATTACTCCAAAAAGCTTGGTTTACTGATAATTAGTTGTATTAAAAAGCTACGAATCCTATGAGTGCTAAAGGGTTCGTAGCTTCTTTCTTTAAAATGGGTGGACTGTTTAATCAGTGCCTTCCATAGAATTCTGATTTAAATGGAGTGAAGCCTCTTTTAGGGTATTAATAAAAATACGTGTCGCAGCACTCAGGTATTTATCTTTCCTGTAGATAATTCCTATATATCGAGCAAGATTAGCATTTAGAATGGGAATAATTCTGATACGAGGATGGTTAAGGTACTCTAAGTACGGTCTCGGTAATATAGTTACCCCGACCCTATCTATAACCATATTAATTAAAGACTGCATGGTTGTAATTTCAAAGATCGGTTCTGGAATAAACCCTTGGTCTTTACAAGCTTTATTTATAAGCTGTCTTATAAAATATTGCTCAGGAAGTAAGATAGAAGGTGTTGTTTGCAAGACTTCTATACCTAATTTATTCTGATTCTCTAACGGGTGTCCAACAGGCACTGCAAACGCCATTTCCTCTCTATATAAAGAAATGGTTTCTAATTCGTCTCCTTTCATAGGTAAAAAAACAATGCCTATATCCAACTTATTTTCTAATAGTTGTTTTTGAATATCCCCAGTACGTAATCCAAACACAGAGATCTTAACACCAGGATATAGATGATGGAAACTACGTAATGTGGGCGGAATGAGGTAATTTTCAACGGTTAACAAGGTGCCTATAGAAATGGTTCCTCTTTGAAGGCCATTTAGTTCATTTATTGAGGTTTTTGCCTGTTCCAGTTCATGAAAAATGTTACGTGTATACTTTAAGAGTAATTCCCCTGATTCTGTAAGAGCCGTCTTTTTACCAATGCGATCAAATAAAGGTGTGCCAATTTCATGTTCTAATAAACGAATTTGTTGGCTTAAAGAAGGTTGAGAAATCCCTACCTTTTCTGCTGCTCTTGTAAAATGTAGTTCTTGGCACACAGCGTAAAAATATTCAAGTTGTCTTAACTCCATTCTAAAGCCTCCTGATTTAAACGGTAATAGTGCCTACATATTCATTTTGCAAATTCATTAACATGATTTCTAAAGGAATCCTATAAACAGTCTAGGATATTATACATTATATCATAGGTTAAACCTATGATTATTATACAAACAATTGAATCGCACTATTGATTGAATTGTCTTAGACTATTAGTTGCACAGGAATCCAAGTAAAGTCTTTAATTCTAAAAGTATAAATTCTTTAAACTGTGTAAAAATTTTGTGGAGGATATAACTGTTGAAAAATTTTAATGTTGCTATTCCAACTCCCTTTCGTGATGATGAGAGCTTGTATTTAGAAGGATTCAATCCCATTGTTAAACATTTAACAGATAACGGGATAGATTCACTACTTGTGTCTGCTACGACAGGCGAACAAAATTCAATGAGCATTGAAGAGCGTATCCAGATTATTGATTATTTTAATCAACAAAATTTTGAAAATGTTGAACTGATGTTTGGCGTATCAGCTACAAGAACAAGAAATGCAATAAAACTGGTTAAAAAGCTTGAGGAATCTGTTTTTAATTCTATTCTAATTCAGTTTCCACCTTATATTCAGCCGACACAACAACAGGCTATTTCTTATATCAATGAGCTGCTACAACATACCACCAAAAACGTTGTCCTTTATAATAATCCTTTCCGAACAGGATTTGAGCTAAGTGCTGAATCATTAAAGACTATTATTAACCAGAAGCACTCTAACCTTGTAGGACTTAAAGAAGAGAGTGATGCCAAACGTCACCATAATACTGACTTACCAAATGATTTCATCATGTTCGCTGGTGGAGATGTAAATCTTACAGAAAAGATAATGAATGGATGTAATGGACTTTCTAGTATGGTAGGAAATGTTTACCCACAAGAAATCAAACAAATTTTTAATGACTTAATAATGAATAAACCAGTTGATCTTTGGAAGATAAACCAATTAATTAATAAAGTTACAAGTGGTCAAGCCATAATAAACATAAAAAATCACTATAATTCTTTAGGTATAAAAGTAGGGGCTTGTCGTTCTCCTATTAACTAACGGGGAAGTCCAAAGATTCGCTTAGTTTAATTAAACTGTTTAAAAGTAACCGTCAAGCAGAAAACAACATTTTATGTTCTCTGCTTGCGGATACTATTTGGAACAAGCTTTAGTATTAAATACGGAGGATCTATAGCGATCATGGATATTTCACAAAAAACAAATCAACTAGAACAACCGAAACCGGAGCTAAAGCCTAGAATAGGATTACTTATTATAGGTATCATCCTAATGGGAGCCAATCTCAGAGCCCCACTAACATCAGTGGGCCCACTAATAAATTCTATACGTGACAGTTTAGGCATATCTAATATACTAGCAGGGACAATAACTACAGTACCTTTACTTACTTTTGCATTCTTATCCCCTTTTGCCCCTAAGTTAGCCCAACGTTTTAGTACGGAGTTTATCCTATTTATTTCTTTAATCTTATTAACCATTGGATTTGGAATACGTTCTTTTGGTGGTGTAAAAACCTTATTTATAGGAACAATCTTAATTGGTTCATGTATTGCCATTGGTAATGTATTACTCCCCAGTCTCATTAAACATAACTTTGCACAAAATGTAGGAATGATAACAGGGATTTATATAGTCTCTATGAATTTATGTGGAGCTATTGGATCCGGTATAAGTATCCCCATTTCCTCATTATCAGGGTTAGGATGGTCAGGAGCTCTCGGATGCTGGGGAATCTTATCTCTTCTTACACTTTTCTTTTGGTTACCACAATTACAAAATCAACATAAATCTATTAGATTTGTACAAACTGAAAAGAAAGTTAAATCTATTAACTTATGGCATTCTAAACTAGCATGGAATGTCACGTTATTTATGGGTTTTCAATCCTTAATCTTTTATACCATGATTACGTGGCTTCCTGAAATTCTTAAACAAAAAGGGCTGAACACTCATGAAGCTGGCTGGATGTTGTCTTTAATGCAATTTGCTATGCTTCCTACTACGTTTATTGTCTCTATTTTAGCTGGACGTTTAAAAAAGCAGTATTCATTAGTACTGGTTTCAGTCGTCTTGCTTATTGGAGGGTTATTCGGTATCTTATACGGAAGCACGACCCTTATTCTAATATGGATTATTATGGTTGGAATTGGAGTGGGATTTGCCTTTAGTTTAGCTATGATGTTTTTTAGTTTACGTACTCAAAATACGAATGAGGCAGCAGAATTATCCGGTATGGCTCAATCAATAGGTTATCTTTTGTCTGCTATCGGCCCTGTCTTATTTGGATGGTTGCATGATGTGACACATAATTGGAATACTTCTCTACTGATGTTAGTTTTAACTTCTGTTATCATCTTTATCACGGGTATAGGCGCAGGAAAAAATGAATATGTAGCCTCTAAATAGCCACAAATCTCCTCTCTAGCGTTTCTATTCTAAAGAGGAAATTTTCTTTGATTATTTGACGGTGTCTTTTAGTTTCCTTTGATTTGTGCTTTATTTCCTCCACTTACACTCCTCCTTTCTAGGCGTACCGCCAGCAAAACGAAAAAAAACCGTTAAGCAAAAAAAGAGACCTGCCCACCGGGAGGTCTCCTTTCATTTCCCTAACGCTTCGCCTTATAAAACTCATGATACAGCTTCATGAGCGCCCGCTTTTCGATCCGCGACACGTAGCTGCGGCTAATACCCAGCTCTTTCGCGATCTCCCGCTGCGTCCGCTCCTCTCCCCCTGTGTCCAGACCGAAGCGGCCGACCACGACTTCTTTTTCCCGGTCATCCAAAATATCCAGATTGCGGTAGATCTTGCTCTTCTCGATCTTTAGATCCACCTCTTTAATCACGTCGTCCGTATCGGAGCCCAGGATATCTATCAATGTAATTTCGTTTCCTTCTTTGTCCGTACCAATGGGGTCGTGCAGGGATACATCCTTGCGGGTCTTCTTGAGCGAGCGAAGATGCATCAGTATTTCGTTTTCTATACAGCGAGCGGCGAATGTGGCCAGTTTGGTCCCTTTATTGGGCCGGTAGCTCTCAATGGCCTTGATGAGCCCGATCGTGCCGATGGAGATCAGATCCTCCATGTCTTCGCCGGTGTTGTCGAATTTCTTCACGATATGGGCTACGAGCCGCAAGTTATGTTCAATCAGCAAATTCCGGGCTCTGGCGTCTCCCTCCGCCATCATCCCCAGGTATCGGCTTTCCTCTTCCTCCGTCAGCGGTTGGGGAAACGCGTTGTTCCTCACATACGATACCAGCAGCGTCAGTTCTTTGATCAGCAGCGCAATGGTGCTAAGAAATCCGGGCACTTTGGCGACACCTCCCGCACTTGTACAATGAAACCGGTCAGTAAGTCTTACGGGTTCACGGTCATTTCATTGTATGTGGGCGAGGGCCTAGAAGTGCCTGTACGAGGAAAAACACTGGCGCTTTATATCCGAAATCCTTCGCACTAACTCCCTTTTTTAGAGTAAAGACTTACCTATGGACCAAGCATCGGCAAGAACGTCACCGACCTTTAGATATTTTCTTTGATAAATATCAAAAAGTAATGGTTTTGCCAATGAAATATCCACATTATTCTCTATCAGACTGTTTTCATTCCAATAGGTATTTTTAACCTTGCATACATAGACATTATGATTAGGCATTTCAATAATTTCAACCACTTCACACTCCATGCAAGCGGAAGCCCCTTTAATCATAGGAGCACCTTTCAAGTCTCCATAAAAACTTTCAAATACACTTGATTTGTCAACTTTCGCTCCGGAAACAAGCCCTACATAATCTGCTTTAGCTACCATTTCTTCAGAAGGGATATTGATACTCATGGTCATGTTTTCCTTTAGCCCTTTATTGGAGTACTGGATCTTACCGAGGCTTACCAAAATTGTCTGACTATCCAACAAACCTGTGTAGGCAACAGTAATATAATTAACTTTACCGTCAAATTCCGAGCCAATCACTACCAATGGTATAGGGCTGAGCGCAACTTTTGCATCAACTTTCTTCATCACAATACATTACCTCCAAGAAAAATTTCGCACTTTATTGGTAATACTCGGGCGACTTTTTCAGGCATGGCCATTGTACAGGATCATGACCAAATACCAATAGATTTACATCATGTTCTTTTTCAAGTATTTTCAGTTTTTTAATACTATTAGTCTTCATGTGGGATTCCTTATCAAAATCATTGGCTTTTTCAGACATGTATTCATCCTGACGAAAGACCGCATCCCCTGTAATAATCACACCACCGAAGGAAGGGAGTTTCACTAAAACCGATTGATGTCCAATAATATGACCGGGTGTATGAATCAAATGAATACCTGGGGCAAATTCGAAGTCCCCCTCTATCAGTTGATAATTAAGATGGGACAAGTCCCAATATTTCCTGTACATTTGAAGTCGGCTACTTGTCCCGCTTTTAGCAAGTTCATAGTGCTCTTTTTGTATCAGGAATGTTGCATTGAAAAAAAGATCATGGTAACCACAGTGATCCGGATCCAGATGTGTACATATTACGTAATGAATATCCCTTGGGGTTAAACCAATAGATAAAAGCCGCTTTTCAACGGTATCTTCTTCCTCTACCAATAAATTCCCCGAAAAAGGGTCATCTTTCCTGAATCCTGTGTCCACTAAAATGTTTTTGCCATCATCAGTTTGAATTAAAAATCCAGAAACCGGAATTTTAGTTGCTTCATCTAAGACAAATCCATATTGATAAATATAAAGTTTCACTATATGCCCCTCTCTTTCAAATAAATATACTTATGCATAATATCACCTGAATCCGCAAACTATTGTTAAAAACATCTATGATCCGATTTTTTCCATACATTAAATATATAGTAATTTATAGAAAATCAGAAGTAAAGTTTACAGATTCGGTTTTGTAAGTAAGTTTGTTTAATATAGGAATTTTATTTTTTTATCAATTCAGACACAGGGATTCCACTCACTCCAATATTATCGGGAGACTTCTCATCAATAAGTACAATCACTGTTTCTCTTGGAACTTTTGTAACTTCACATGCCAAATCCGTAAAGCCTTTAATAATTCTTTCCATTGATAAGATGGTTATGAACATGCAGGACGATTTCCTTCACCTCTCCTGAATACATGTTAAATAGCCTCCCGAGATATACGGACACATCAAAATCGACCCGGTTAAAAGTTTGATCCCTAGCATCCAGATGGTGGATACGATCTATACGGTAATGCCTCAAGTTGTCCTCTCCCGCTCTTTTTCCAATTCAGATAATAATAGTCGCTGTTCCAGACCAATTCATAAGGCTCAACAATGTATGGGTTGTTATTGTTATGAAATGAAAGCTTCTTGTCCGTTCCGTATTTTGCGTAGGTAAAGCTTACGATCTTTCGCTGGTCTATGGCATGATGCAGTACAAAAATCCAGTTCTGTACCTCTTCATTCTCTGTTTTTACGGCATGATTTATAAAGATTTCATTAGCGAGATGACTTGCCTCCTCTTCACTGGCCATCATCTTCAGGAAATCTACAATTTCCCTCGTCTTTCTTACGGATAACGAACGGGAAGAAGTTACGGCATCAATTAGAATCCGAAGCTGTTCTAGGGTTAGATCCCGTCTTAAAAGCTGGTATCTCCATGCTCCGTTCTTTTCTCCCCTTATATGAAAGCCAATTTCTTTTAGAAATTTGATGTCCCGTTGAATGGTGTCTCTCTTCACATTATGATTTGGATACCGCAATCGTAATAACTCATCGATCTCGGAAAGTGCCAGCATTGTATTCGGATTGGAATGCTGCTCAAGAATTTCTTTTATTTCCCACAACCGGTATTTGGCATTCAACTCTGTTTTTTTCGTAACCATATGTTCCCCCATTACAGCTGCTATTTTGTCTCGTTATCTTCGACATTTACTATATTCTTCCTGCAAAAAAAGCCCTTGTTCACTGATTCAGCGAACTAAAGGCCCAAAAACTTTTATTTCTTGCTGTTATTTAAAGCACCCGAAATATCATTTGCCCATGCTGGAAGCATATCTTCCGTTGGAATATGGTGACCGCCATTTCTAATCCTTGAAGCATATTCTCTAAGGTACAATCTCGTCATTTGCATATTCTTTAATAATCTTGCCCAGATTTGTCTAGGGAGCCGTAACGTTCCGGTCACTCGACCGACAGCTTTTCGTACAGGGAAGGATTGACCCGGACGACGGCGTTCGCCTCCTGCCGGTTCAGCCACGCTTTGTAGCGTTCGTCGTCCATCGGCCTGCCGGAGCGGTTGCCGTCTTCCTCGGCAAGCCGCTGCCGCAGCGCCAGTTCCAGATTGGCCAGTGTATATAGGTAATAGGCCTTTTCGCTGTACTGCTTCGGACCATAGACTGGTTCGCCGCGCCGGAGCCGGCTGCTCCGCGTCCGATTCTCCGCGTCCAGCCGCGACAAGAACGCCTCATACCCGATGTCTTCTATGATTCCAGCTTCCTTGGCGGCAATCTGCTGGACCTTGACCCGGATCAGAAGGGCCAGCGTCTTCTTTTTCAGCAGACCAAGCGGCGTCTCTCCTCTGGTGTCGGAGGTCCAGAAGCCCTTGGCGCCCGGGTCGGCTCCGTCCTTCGCCGTCTCGGCGGCAACCTCGCCCCGCAGCTCCAGCATGCGGGTCCGGAACTCGCCGTACGCGACAGGTTCGCCGTTTACCCACGCGACGGGGGTAAAGAGGTCGGGCTCCATCACCCCGCCGCCCACTTCGGAAACAGTAAGTTCGGCAGGCGGCGAACAGGCGGCGGGCGCCAGCAGCGTCAGCAGCATCACAAGCAGCAGCGCCCGTGCCGCCAGCGCCCGAAGCCGGTGCCGTCCTCCATCCGCCAAGCGCAGGGGGAATTTGCGGCTTCCGCCCCTCGCCCTCGTTCTAACGGTCATCGTTCATCCCTCCTTGTTCGCCCCCGCGTTCTTGCAGGATGCGTGACCGCGGCGGACGGCTAACCGAGCAGGATAACCGGCCGCTACTCTGTCACCCGCACATTGTCGAACGATGCCATGCCGGAGTGAACGCGTAGGCCGATTTTGCCTGAGGCGAGTTCTGCTTCACTGCCGGTCCAGGAGATGAGATCCGTGCCGTCAACGGCCCCGGTAATGGACGCGCCCTGAACCGTCGCCTTCAGTCTATATACCTGATTCGGATTTACGGTTACCGGCACACTGACTAGCATTTGGAGATTGCCTCCCGTCTTCTTGTACAGATCAGCGGTGCTGCCCGTGTCGTTCAACCGGAACATATAAAAATTGTTCGCATCCTGATAGCGGAACAGAATGCCGGCATTGCCGCCGAGCTTCTTCACCTTCACATCCGCTTCAAGGCTGTAGTCGGTCCAGGAGGCTTCGCCGGCGAAAGCGATCGATTCCCCGTAAAGGCCATTTTGGGCGTAGACCAGCGAATCCTCGGTCCCAATGTCCCAGCTTCCTCCGGCCGTGGACCAGCCGTCCGCCGTTCCGTCTTCGAAGCCGTCCTCAAGCAACGCCCCCGTAGAGCCCGCCGTTCCCGGGGCTTCGTATACGCCGATGTCGGGCGCCCCGCTGTACAGCGGGTTGCCGAAGAAGTCGGCGCCGCCGTTGCCCCAGACAACGGCACCGGCATTGATGGCCGGCGAGCCTTCGGCCAGTTTGTACGCCGAAGCGGTGTCGATGCCGGACGCGCCGCCGCCGTTCAAAAACTGCGGGTCGGCCACAACCTTGCCGGGGTCATCCGGCACGTTCGAGTTCGCGCCGTAGAACAAGTTGTGGCTGTATTTCACGTAACTGCTATTCACGTACGTTCCCCCAGAGGCGTTATAGAAAATATTGTTGCTGTAATATGCCATTCCGCTCGTGCTTGATTTGGTCAGACTCGATGCGATTCCATTGTCGCGGTAGATGACATTGTTGTAGATGTGCAGATTGCCGCCGCCCGGCCTTAAATTGAACGTGCCGAAGGCATCATAGTCGTTCTGGCTGATATTGTAGCGAAAAATATTATTGTTCGTACTGTCCATAACCAGCAGGGCGCCGCCTTCGTTGTGATGGCTGAAGTTGTATTGATAGATGCTGTCGTTCACCTTGATGTCGAAGTCCCAAGCCTGGCCGTCTCCTTGAAGAACCTTAGTGTTGAAGGCTTCGTTGTGCTGAAACACGGCCCCGGTAGTGTAATAAGCCCACTGCGCGGCGACATAACTGATGTTATCCAGATAATTGACCACCGATGTATCGACGTCGCAGCTGACGCCGATCTCGTTCGTCGTGTTGTACTCAATCAGCGGCGAGACGCCGGCGCGGACGAGAATCCCGTCCCGGTGAATCTTCTCTACATAGTTGCCGCTTATAATCAAATGGGTAAAAGCGTCCTGCTTATGGGCCCAGGAAGTATTGGCGAAGGCATCCGTCATCACTTGAATGCCGGTATCCGCTACGTTGATCACCGTATTGTCCTCAATCCGCACGTCATCCCAGGTGCTCTCGGGATCGGAATTACCGCCGCGCGCGTGAACATTGATGCCTCCGGTTCTCCGGTCCGTACCGAATACGTCATGGATGTCGTTTCCCTTGATATAGATATGCTTGAACGCGCCGGCGCCCGCCCCTTCACCGACGACAAGAATGCCGCTTCGGCGCATGTCGGTCGCGTGCTGCCCGCTCGTTATTTCCAAATTGTTAATTTCCCAATACGATACATTCTTGAGGCGTACGCCGAACCCTTCTCCGCCCACCGCTGTATTGCCGAAGTTAATCAGCGGTTTGGGCCCGATTCCGTACTGGTCGACCACGATTGGGGTTCCTTCGATGCCCGATCCTTTCAGGTCCAGATAGGTATCGTTCCAGACCGAACCGGCTTTGAGCAGAATATGGTCGCCGGGGCCGAACACGGTCGAATTGACCTTGGTGAGCGATTTCCAGGGACTTTCCTCGCTCGTACCGCCGTTCTCATCGCTTCCCGCCGAAGCGTCCACATAATACGTTGTGCCCGCCGCTGCGGCCCGGCCCGCCGGCATGAGGCCGACCGGACCAAATAACAGGGCTGCCATAAGCGGAAGCAGTAATAATTTTCTCAAAGTAACCGCTTTCATAATTATTCCCCCTAATTTACTAGCCCCGTTCTATACATTCTTGAACTCACTGGGGCTCTTGCCGCTGTACTTCTTGAAGACCTTGGAGAAATAAGCCCGGTCCGAGAACCCGAGCGTATAAGCCACATTTTCAACGGTCTCGTGCTCCCGGCGGAGCATGGAGATCGCAATGGAGATTTTGTAGCGATTGACATAATCCGTAAATTTCATCCCGGCCAGCCGCTTGAAATAACGGGAGAAATAGCTGGGGTTCAGGTGCAGATGCTCCGCCATGTCCACCGACGTGATCGTCCGGTCGACATGCTCCCGCAGTAAATCATCGATGGCCTGAAGCCGAATGTCCTTCTCCAGCTCGCTGATCGGCGTCAGCGCCTGATGCTGCCACAGGTTCCACAGCTCCCGCTTCGTCAGGTGCGCCGCTTCCTCCGCCCGAAGGGACCGGCTTAAGTGGACGAAGAACGCTTCCTCCGCCGTTCCGTTCGTCTCGGACGCCATCTTGCGGACGCAATCCGCGTATGCTTCTTTAAGCAGCCTTGGCGCCCAATGCTCCGCTTCGGCATGCTGCATCAGCTTGCCCACGGCCAGGTCGATCCAGGCGGCATTGTCTTCCTCCAGCGCCAGCAATAGCATCGCCTTCTCTTTCTCCGGTTTCGATTCGGCCGCCTGAAGGAATGTGCGGTCCGGCTTCAGCATCGCGGTCGGCAGGGCTGGGCCGTAGAAGCTGTGGTCGCGGTACTCCGCCAGCCGCTTGTAGGTCTCAACGAACTGCCGGACCGGAGCGGCCTCCGCCGCGTAGAAGCCGCGCACGCTAACCTTCAGATACTGCTCCGCCTTCTCCCGGACAGACATCATATACCGGATCAGCTCATCTTCCGGGACATTCCGGTCTTTGGTGTTCCACAGCAAATAAATGTCCGCCTCTCCGTCCATCAGCGCCGTGATCGATGCCGGACCAGAGGACGACAGCTCCGCCGCGATGTTGCCGACCGCAAAATGCAGAAGCGGCATGTCTCGGTACCGGTAGCGGCCGACGACGGAGGCGGCGTCGATATGCAGGAAGCCGTGGCGAAGATAGGGCAGCTTCCAGGAAATGCCGAGCCGTTCGCCGAACAGCAGAATATTGTCCCATTCCCCGCCTTCGGAGAGCAACTGCTTCAGGAAATTCTGCTTCAGCACCTCCCGGTTACGCTCGATCGCCTGCTGGAACGAGTAGCGCTCCAGCAGCTCCCGGCGTCTCCGGAAACGCTCCAGCGCCTTGCCGACGCTGTTCCGGAGCTGCTCCGGCGTAAGCTCATCCTTGATGAGATAATCGTCGGCCTCGAGCTGAATCGCCCGTTTGGAATAATGAAAATCTTCATAACAGGTCAGGAAAATAAGCCGCACCTCCGGCTTCATCATTCGGAACGCTTCCGCCAGCTCCAGTCCGTCCATACCGGGAAGCCCGATATCGACGATGGCCAGATCAGGCAGCCTGTCATGAAACAGCTCCAGCGCCTGTTCGCTGCCGGAAGCCGCAGCGGCCACCTCAAGCTCCAGATCGAGACAGCCCAGCAAATGCTTCACATAATCCAGCATAGGCACATCGTCATCGATCAACATGACCGTCATCATATGAAGAAACCTCCTTGCCGCCCGTCACCGGGATATAGAATGTAAAAATCATGCCGCCGTCCGGGTTCGCTGCCGCCGTCAGGCGCGACCGGTAACCGTACAGCACCTGCAGCCGCCGCGCCGTGTTAATCAGCCCCACGCCCTTCTCCGGCTGCGGCAGCTCGGGCTCCGCGCCCGACAGGCGGCGGCTCAGCCGCTTGATCGCCTCCTCGGCCATTCCCCGGCCGTTGTCGGAGATCGTGATTTCAAGCATGCCGCCGCTTAGGCGCGATTCCAGCTCGATGCGGGGATGCTCGGGACGGGCGGAGAAGCCGTGGCCGATCGCGTTCTCGACGACGGGCTGCAGCAGCAGCCTCGGCAGCTCCAGCTCTTCCGTTCCCGGCTCCAGCCGGTATTGAAAGGCGATGTCCAGCCGGTTGCGGACCTGCATCACCTGCACATAGCTGCCAAGGATGGCGCACTCTTCGGCAAGCTGAATAGGCTGATCGGCATGGACGTAGGCCCGCTGCAGCTTCATCAGCGCGTCGATCATCGCCCCGTGGGTGGTGTCGCCAGCCATCAGCAGATTGACCTTGATCGAATTCAGCGTATTGAGCAGAAAATGCGGCCGGATCTGCGCCGACAGCGCCCGAAGCTCAAGTCTCCGCTTCTCTTCCTGCTCGCTTTCCACCTGATGCAGCAGCTGGTTGATATCCTCCAGCATCTGGTTAAAAGCAGCCGACAGCATTGCCACCTCGTCCTTGCCCTTGACCGGTATCCGCACGTCGCGGTTGCCGCCGACATACTGCTTGACGCTGGCGCGCAGCAGACTGATCGGCTTGTTCATATACCCTGCCCAGAACATGGACAGTACCAGAAAGGCCAGAAAAAACACGCCAAATACCGAGACGGACACGAGAAACTCCCGGTTGATATGGCTGTCGATCGAACTGCGGGGAAGCTCGCTGGCCAGCAGCCAGCCGGTCCTTTCGATCCGTATCTCGCTACGCAGCGGCTTTTTCCGGTCCACCGCCTCGCTTCCCCGGCGTACGGCGATCGTCTCCCCTGCCGAATCGACCAGCGACAGAACGACGGAAGCGTTGCCCGTATCCAGCAGATTCTCAAAATAATGGCGGGGAATGCCGATGAACAGAGTGCCCAGCTTCTCATGGTTGCGCGGATCGAAGATAAAACGGGCGGCATAATAGTATTCCGGAACAGCGGCGCTTTCCCGGTAGGGAAACCACTGAAGCACCGTCTCTTCTCCCAGGTTCAGCCTGCCGCTCTCCTGCAGGAAGCGGTCAGGCAATTTCGAGAAGACGGGGCGGTCCAGGTTGCCCATAATAATCCGGTTGTTCCGGTTGACGATCATAATTTCAAGGTCCGCGTCGAGCGCCTGTATCGTCAGAATGCCGCCTATCGATTTCAATTTGGCTTGATGGATGTAGGACTTGTAATCACCGAAGCTCTCGGCTTTAGTTAAGTAGCGCAGACTGTTCAGGACTTCGGGATCATAGGTTTCGGAGAGATAGAGGGATGCGAAGGAAATGCTGTCTATCGTTTTTTCGATCTGATTGGCGATGACGGTGATCGTCTCTTCGTTACTGCGAAGGATTTTGTCGCTTACGTTCTGACGCACGGATTGGTAAGACCAAAAGGTCACGGCGGCAAAAGGCAGCAGAATCAGGGCCAGGAACGAGAGCTGCAGCCTCCGATGATAGGAGAAACGGCTCATCCATTGCATAACGGGTCATCCTTCTCCCAAAGAATCGTTCTACTGCCATTATAACCCCTGATTGCGCGCCAGTATGACATTCCAGTTAAAAAGTCCTGCAAAATCATGCCGCATGGCATGTTCGAAGCTTGCCTGCATTACTTTATCGGGGAGCAAAGCAGCTTATCAATATTCGGCTATTTACCGGTTGGCGGCGACTACCTTTTCGACTTCCGCCGTCATTTCCGCCTTGACTTCATCAAAACTGCGATTGTCGAGCATATAGCTGGCGAAGGAATTTTCAACAATCGTCTTGAGCTGGCTGCCGTAAGGAACGGTGAAAGCGCCCTCCGGTATTTTGTTGCGGCTGTCGAACAGGGTTTTCGCGAGCGAGTCGGTATCGATCAAGTTTTTGTTCTGGCTAAAAAATTGTTCCAGGAGCGCCTTGCCGTCGACATTTTTCAGCGCCGGAATTTCCTGCGTGTACTTGTAGGATTCCTTGGTCATCCAGCGGATGAAATCATACGCCGCCTGCTTGTGCTCCGACTTGGCGCCGATCGCCAGGCCCCCGCCGGAAATATTCGTCATCCCGACATCGGTCGCGTTCACGGAACGCGGCAGCGGCGCGTACACCATCTGAAAATCATGGGGGAATTTCTCCAGGTTAAGACCCGCCCGGACCGCGTAGCTCGGAACGGCCAGCATACTGGCTTTGCCGGCAAAAAACTGCTGCAGCACATGATAGTTCGAGGCCAGCACATCCGCGTAAGGCTCGGCGCTCTTGTCTTCCTTCTCCATGGCGCGGCGGAGGTTGAAGAAATAACTGAAGGACGGATCGTCGAAGATTGGCTTCAGGTCGGCGCTCAGCTGCGGATTCGGATGCTCGGTATACGCGATAATGTTCGCATATTCGCCCCAGGTATGGAAATAGGTCCCGTAATGATCCGGGGTCGTCAGCTTTTTGGCGTAATCGCGGAAGTCGTCCCAAGTCCAGCCCATTTCCGGAAGCTTAAGTCCGGCCTCATCCAGATGCTTCTTGTTGAAGACCGTAAACCACTGTGTCGCAGAACCCATCAGCCCGTAGATTTTGTTATCCAGCTTGAGCACCTTGAAATATTCATCCTCCGGCTTGATGCCCTCGGCCTCAAAATACGAGTTAAGCGGTTCCACAACTCCGCGCGAAGCCCGCTCCATCAACTCTTCCTCATTCCCAGTCATGAAAGCGTCTACATTTTCTCCGCCGGCAACGAGAACGTCCAACTTCTTCAGGAACTCCGTACTGTCGCTGTTCTGGACGAGCGAAATATATTCCACCTCCACCTTATCCTGCGACTGGTTGTAGGCTTGAACCGCCTGGTAAGTCGGCTCTTCCGGTTTATTGGATTTAAAGGTGTAAAATTTAATCTTTTCTTTCTCCGCAGGTGTACTCGTCTGGGTTGCCGCAGACGGATCGGCGGCGGTCCCTTTGTCGCTTGCAGCCGGAGTGTTCCCTCCCCCGGAACATGCGGTAACCGAGAACGTCAGCAGCAGGCCGGCCAGCCATAATGCAGGCTTCTTCATACCATTTCCCCCTTCATTCATTGGTGCAATTTAATTATACTACCCCGCCCCCGTGTACACCGTGTACAGTCTTGTGGTGCGGGCGTAGACATTTTTGACTTTGCTGCGGCGAAAGTCCCGCTAGGCCGGGACCCTTCGCTCATCCCTTGACCCCGCCGATGGAAATACCCTGGATCACCTGCTTCTGCAGCACCAGGAACAGCACGAGCAGCGGGATAATAGCCGCGAGCGAAGCCATCATCATCACTGAAATCGTGGTTCCGAACTCTTCCTTGAAGAACTGCATCCCGAGCGGAATCGTATACAGATTGGTCGAATTCAGCATGATCAGCGGCCCCTGATAGTCATTCCACGTCCAAATGAACTTGATGATGCCGACGGTAGCCAGAATGGGACGGCTCAGAGGAAGCATGACGCTCCAGAAAATGCGGTAGAATCCGGCGCCGTCCAGCTCAGCCGCTTCCAATAGATCGTTGTGCACCCCAATCATGAACTGCCGGAGCAAAAAGGTGAAGTAACTGGAGAACATGCCCATCAGAATGAGCGCGGCGTGCGTATCATACAGGCCCATTTCCTTGATCATGATATAGCGGGGAACGAGCGTCGCCTGCTCGGGGATCATCATAAAGGCCATCATCGCACTGAAGACGAGACCTTTTCCCGTAAATTTCAGCTTGGAGAGCGCATAACCGGCCATGGCGGAGACGATGAGCGTAGCCAGCGTGGAAATCAGGGCGATTTTGACTGAGTTCATATAGAAGAGGCCGAAGGAGACATCCCCCAGCCAGACGGTCTTGAAATTTTGGGCAAAATTCCAATCCTCGGGAATCCACTGAATCGGAAACGTCCAGACCTCTTTCTCCGTCTTGGCGGCGGCGGACATCATCCAGACCAGCGGCAGCAGAAAAAAGATCGATAGAGCGCCGAACAGCACCGTCAGCACGATAGGCCCAAGCTTGATTTTTCGTATCGTCATATGCGCTTATGTCCTTTCTTCGAGACTTCATTTCGAAACTTAATAATGCACCTTCCGGCTCTGGGTGATCCAGGTCAGTGAAGTTACAAGCATGATGATCAGGAACAGTACCCAGGACATGGCGGAGGCGTAACCCATCCGGAAGTGCTGGAAGCCTTCTTCGTAAATCTGGTATACAATCACCGTGCTGGAATAATTGGGTCCGCCATTGGTGAGGAACTTGATCATGTCAAATACCTTGAACGAAGAGATGGTGCTGGTAATTGCCAGAAAAAAAGTCGTCGGCCCGAGCAGCGGCAGCGTGATCCGCCGAAACTGCTGGATGCCGGTCGCGCCGTCGATCGTCGCGGCTTCGTAGAGCTCATCCGGGATATTGGTCATCCCCGCCATAAAAATGATGATCTGGTAGCCGAGCAGCTGCCAGATATAGATCACCATGATTGCAACGAGCGACCAGCTCGTGTCTACCAGCCAACGGGGCGGATCAGAGACGCCAAGCTGCATCAGGAGCTGGTTGAGCGGTCCCTTGGACGGATGATAGAGCGCCGACCACACCGCAGAAATCGCAACCGTTGAACAAATATAGGGAACGAAGAACGCTACCTTGAAATAATTCTTGAAGTATAGCTTCTTGTGGATGATCGCTGCAAAAATAACGCCCAACAGCATCGTGACCGGTACGGTGCCGGCAGTGAAGCCGATGTTATTCTTCAGCGCCTTAAGAAACCGGTCGTCCCGGAACAGCTCGGCAAAATTATCAAGTCCGATAAATTTGATGGCGGACAGGCCGCCGACCAGGTTCCACTCGGTCAGGCTGAGGCCCAGGCTAAAGACCAGCGGGAATACGGCGAGAACGAGCATGCCGATGACCTCGGGCGCGATGAACAGCCAACCGGCCAGCTGCTCGCGCCGCCGGCGGGTCCAATAAGTCCTCTTCTCCCTGGCGGCGAGCTGCTTCTGTACGGTTGCATGCTGGCTCATCTCGCATCACCCTTGCTTCCGGCGACGGACATTTCCGGCAGATAGGCCCCTTCTTCCCGCAGGCGTTGCCGCAGCCGGCCGACGTCGACCGCGTGCACATCACCGTCCACCGTGGCGGCGAGGGCTGCGGCCAATCCGGCGGCTTCGCCCATGGCGAGGCAGACCGGCATGACGCGGACGCTGCCGAGCACCCGGCGCTCGCAGGAGATGGACCGCCCGGCCACGAGCACATTACGCAGCCCGCGAGGCGTCAGGCAGCGATAGGGAATGCCGTGCGATTCGCCCGGCCCGTACAGCGTAATCGTCTGCGCCGAGCCCGCCTCGCTCTTCTCCTCCGTCTCGGTGCCGTGCACATCGATAAAATAGCTGTTGCGGCAGATCTCGTCCTCGAAGCTCCGGCGGGAGACGTAGTCATCCACCGTCAGCACATAGTCCCCGATGATGCGCCGCGATTCGCGGGTGCCCATCAGCGTGCCGGTGCTGGCAATGTAAGCGTTGCCAAAAGAAGCAGGGTGGATCTCAGCCAGCATATGGCGGTAGGCGGCGGCCAACTTTCGCCCCCGGATCAGCGCCCTGGATACGGAATGGGCATCCGTATTGTCCACCTGCCACAGATGGCCGGCGTTGAAGCCGACGGCGCGCGGCGCAATCAGATTGTTGCAGAGATGGGTGTCCGGCACGTCGGGGTACCGGCCTGAGGCGACCGCTTCATGAATTGGGCTTCGCGGGTTCTCCTTATGGAGAAGCGGCCCATTCATATATGCGTATTCGTCCACATTGCCGAGGATGAAGCAGTGGGTCGCCGGCTGGAGATCGCCGGTGGCGCTGTCGCCTTTCCGGTACTCCGCTCCCGCCCAAGCGGCGACATCCCCGTCGCCCGTGCAATCGATATACACCGATGCCCGGAACGCCTGCAGCCCGCCTTTGTTCAGGGCGACAATCGCCGTCACGTTTCCCTGCCCGTCCGTCTCCACCTCGGCCAGCGAGGTGAGGAACAGCACGTCGGCGCCCGCCTCCGTCACCAGATCGTCGTAGACGACCTTCAGCTTCTCCGGCTCGATCGGCACCCAATCAAGCGCCTCCGGTTTCACATGGGGCATTTGGGCCTTCAGCGTCTCGAACACCTTCTCCGCCAGCCCGCGATAGACCATTTTCTCCCTATCCGAGAACGGGCACCATGCCGGGACCAGCCCCGACGTCCCCATGCCGCCAAGACTTCCGGTGGCCTCGATCAGCAGCGTCTTTGCCCCTTCCCGTGCGGCCGACGCCGCGGCGGTGCAGCCTGCCGGTCCGCCGCCGACGACGATCACCTCATAGGAAGTATTCAGCGGGATTTCCCTGCTTTTCAATCTGTAGTTATCCATACGAGCCTCGCTTTCCCGGCGAATTCCCCGCTTCCAGCAGGGTCCGCCGCTTCTATTCGACCCCATTATAGCAACCGGCGGTCAAAAATACGGTATAGCTCTCATACCGGTTGGCGTGTATTTTTTTGACCTTGAGCCGGATTCTTATCCAAGCAAAAGACGCAAAAAAAGCAGGCGTCATCTGCCTGCGGCGAAGCATGTATGGGGTATGGCAACTTTTATTTACCAAGGTCAGCCCATAATAAAAAGAACCCATCGTATCTCCTTATGGAGTTACGGTGGGTTAGCTTCTTATGTCTTCAACAAGCCGTGGAATACGGGAACTTACGTCGATGCATCTGCGAGTGTCACTCGCCTATCGCCTGCCGCACCAATACTCCCCACTCCCCGTCCTTGATCAGCCGGTACGCCGCCTCGATATCCGCCGTCTGGATGCGGTCGGCATCCAGAAACGGCACAGCGGAGCGGAGCAGCCGGTAGGCTACCTCCGTTCCCCGTCCTAGCTTAACTCCGCCGCGCAGGTCAACGGCCTGCGCGGCATGAATGGCTTCAATCGCCAGCATATAGGTGAGCCGGTCAATGATCTCCCTTGTCTTGGAGACGACAAACGGCGCATTGGTTCCGTGGTCCTCGATATCTCCCGCCAGCGACATGTAATCGGCGGAGACCGGATTGCTCAGATGGCGGATTTCCGCATCCAGCGAAGAGGCTGTCTTCTGGACGGTGCCGAAGCCGATCGAGCGTTCCGCATCCGGCGTCAGAAAACGGCTGAGGCCGGTAAAGGCCGGGTCGCCCAGCTTGAGGATGCGGTAGCAGGAGCTTTTGGCGACATGATGCAGTGCGCTGCCGAGCATCTCGAAGCCGAGCGTCCAAACCACGGGATCAAAATTGGCGCAGGATAATATGCGCCGCTCTTCCGCCAGCACGCACGGATTGTCGTCCGGGCTGTTCAGATGAATCTCCAGCAGCTCCCGGGTATAGTCAAGCGCGTCGCGGGCAGCGCCGTGGATCTGGCAGGCATCGCGGAAGCTGAGCGGGTCCTGCAAGGAGTCCGGATTATACGCCTCCCACAGGCCGCTGCCGGCCAGATTTTTGCGGACATTCGCCGCGCTTGCAAGCTGCCCCCGGAATGGACGCTTGCGGTGAACGGCTTCGTCCAGCGGGCTGACATTGCCGCGAATCGCCTCCAGCGACAGGGCGTACACCGTATCGGCAGCTTCCAGCAATCCGGCCAGATCATGCAGCGCCAGCGCGCCGTTTCCGGCGGAGAGCGCATTGGAACTGACGATGGCCAGCCCGTCCTTCGGCCCCAGCCGCAGCGGAGCCAATCCAAGCTCCGCGAGCGCCTGCATGGCCGGCAGGCGGCGTCCGCCAAGCTGCGCCTCCCCTTCCCCGATCATCGCCAGGCCCAGGTGGGCGATCAGGGTGATATCCGCAGCGCCTACTGACCCGCGCAGCGGCATAACGGGGTGAAGCCCCAGGTTGAGGAAGTCGGCGTAGCGCGCAGCGATTTCCGGCTGCGAGCCGGTGGCTCCTGAGAGCAGACCGTTCAGCCGGGCGAGCATCGCCGCCCGCACCACCTCCTCCGGGGTCTCGGGCTTGATTCCCGCGCTGTGGGACAACAACAGGCTGCGGTTGTAATTTTCATACAAGCCAGGAGAAATGACTTTGTCCTTATTCCAGCCTACGCCCCGGTTCAACCCGTATACGGGCAGTCCTTCCTCCGCCAACTCGAAGATCACTTGTCGTGCCTTCTCCAGCCGTTCCCAGGCGCTCGGCGCGATTACAACCTCCCGGCGGTCCCGGGCAACGCTGTCCACGTCGGCCACACGAAGACCGGTTCCGTCCAGCACCAGAGCGCCGGAGACCGGGCGGCTTCTCTCAGGCATGAACCTGCTGCTCCTTACTGAAGGCGTAGCTCTGGAGGTCGATCCCCAGCACCTCTTCCACTTCGGGATAGACGCTCGGGTCCTTGACACTGGAACTAAGAGGAACATTCGATTTATCGATGGCAAACACGGCAATCTCCTGCCCTTCCTTCAGATCCCCCACACTGACCGGACGGCCTGTGGCCAAATCGATGGTGGTAATGACATCGGGGAAGGTAGTCAGCCGTGTGCCCGACCGGTCGTCCACCGCCATATATTCGTTCATCACGTGCAGGGTCAGCGAATCCCCTGGAATTTCCACTTCAATTGTGCCGATATCAAAAGCGCCGGAATAGTGCACATTTTTCTTCGTTACCGTACCTTTGCCGACAATCTTACCCTTCGTATGGCGCACAATTGTGTCAAGTACCGCCTCCGCGCCGTCCGGCTCGGCCTCAAGGATTGCCCGTCCCAGCTCAATCGCAATCGAGATGCCGCCCAGCGCGGCATGCTCCTTGATATATTTTGCCGGGAGCGGGTGGCGCGCCGCAGCGATGAAACCGCCGGCCATGTCCGACGCCGTCCGGAGAACGTTCGAGGTCCGCGCCGGGGTCCCTTTGACAACCAGCTCAATGTAGCTGCCCAGCTCCGGCTTGCCGCCGGCAACCGCCTGAACCGTCTCATAATCAATGGACGAGGCGAGGCCGAGCGAGCCCATTTTGCCGGTGGGATGGGCGCGGATGTCCCCGGTGGCGTCCACAACGACCAGGCCGAGCGCGGCCGCAGGCAGCCAGCCGTTGATCGTGCTGGACATGCCGTTCTGCGGCGTCATGACGCCGGCAATTTTGCCGTCATAGTGGTCGATGACGAGCTGCACGGCCTTGATATAATCCTTGCCGAGCATCTGCCAGTCCCGGCCCGCCGGTGCACCGATAGCTGTGCACGTCAGAATAATGGCGTCTTCCGGCAGCTCATCGACCGACACCAGCTTCGGACGGCCCAAGCTGAGCGCGGCGTGACCGATTTCCAGACCGTGGTCCACCCAGCCGCCCCCGCCGCTGGCAAATACGGAACCGCCTCTAACCGCAGCGTTTACATCATCTCTCGTTAACTCTCTCATTTATCCCAGTCTCCTTCTGCGGCAAGCCGGGCGCAGCGGCACGAAAGGCATTCATGCGCCTATTCTATATAAGCTGAACTTAAGATTTTCCCATCAGATACCAGTCGCAACTACGAGGAACGTTTGGACTTCCGGCCGCTGTTGTCCCCAGATTTCTTAATTAAACCGCTATCCGCGGGTGAAATCCGGAGACAGCTTATGCTTTCGAAGCGAGCTTTCCTTCGGAAAGCTTTCGGCCGATCGCTATCGCTCCTACAGTTCCAAACTTCCCCTTCGTTACTCCTTGCTCTGATTACATTTTTCAAGTTCATCTTATATAGCGCTTTTTTCGGCTCGCCGCCGTTATTTTTTGCAAATGTATCCGTAGGCCAACTGTCATCCATACAACGATTAGTCCGCCAAAATCTCTTCGTTCCTGCCGGTATCGATTCTTGCGATTCCCTTGCGTTCCACCTCGTCCAGCGACTCCTCGTATCCGGCATCCGCATAGCGCAGCACGCCCAGTCCGGTATCGTTATCAAGGGCGGTCCGCAGCCGCAGGTCGCTTTCCTCCTTGCCGTCGGCGACAATGGTGACGCCGGCGCTCGTCATGTACCCCGCGTAACCACCGCCGCCGGAATGAATGGCCACCAGATCGGCCATGGAAGAGCAGTTCAGCATCGCGTTCAACAGCGGCCAATCAGCAATCGCATCGCTGCCGTCCTTCATCCGCTCGGTCATAATGTTCGGGTGGGCCATGGCGGCCGCATCCAGATGGTCGCGCGAGAACGCCACCGGACCGCTCAGCTTACCTTCGCGAACCATCGCATTCACGGCCAGCGCCAGTCTGCTGCGGTCCTGATGGCCGAACCAGCCGATCCGGGCAGGCAGTCCTTCGACCGGTACGTGAACGTTCGCCAGCCTGATCCAGTTCGACACGATCTCGTTGTCGCTGAATTCGCGCAAAATATATTCATCAATGGTCCGGATATCCTGCGGGTCGCCGCTGAGGGCGATCCAGCGGAACGGGCCGATGGCCCGGGCGAACAAGGGCCGCAGGAAGGCTTCGGTGAAAATGTCGATGTCAAAAGCATTGGCGACGCCATACTTCACCGCCTGCGAACGGATGTTGTTGCCGTTGTCGAAGACGACCGAGCCGCGTTCCTTGAATTGCAGCATCGCTCCGACCTCGGCCGCAATTGACGCTCCAGCGGCATCCTGAAGTCCGGCCGGGTCCGTCTTGCGGGCCGCCGCCGCAGTAGCGGGGGTATAGCCTCTCGGAATATACCCGTAGAGCAAATCATGCGCGGAGGTCTGGTCCGTCACAATATCCGGCTGCACCCCGCGCGCCAGCAGCTCGGGATAGACGTCGGCCGCATTGCCGAGCAGGCCGACCGACAGCGCCGCTCCGCTGCTCTTCGCTTCTTCGATCCAGGCCAGCGCTTCGTCCAGGCTTGCGGTCTTGCGCTGCAAGTACCCCGCCGCAATGCGCTTGTCTATCCGTTCCTCCGCGACCTCCACGCATAAAATCGCCGCGCCCGCCATCGTTCCGGCCAGCGGCTGAGAACCGCCCATACCGCCAAGGCCGGCGGTCAGAATGAAACGGCCCTGCAAGCTTCCGCCGAAATGCAGGCGGGCAATGCTCTGGAATATTTCATACGTTCCCTGAATAACGCCTTGGGAACCGATGTACTGCCAAGCGGCAGCGGTCAGCCCTCCCCAGATGATCAGGCCCTTGTCCTGCAATTCATAGAAGTTCTCGCTGGTCGCCCATCGGCCCACCAGATTACAGTTCGCCATTACAACGAGCGGGGCCTGGCGGTGCGTGCGGAAGATGCCGATCGGCTTGCCCGATTGAATGACCAGCGTCTCATCCTCTTCCAGATTCTTCAGCGTGTCCACGATGGCTCTATAGGACGGCCAGTTCCGAGCCGCTTTGCCCAATGAAGCATAGACGATAAGCTCCTTCTGGTTCTCGCCGTTCTCCAGTACATTCTCCAGCATCCGCAGCAGTGCTTCCTGCCGCCACCCCTTGCAGCGAAGTTCTCCTCCTCTTGCCGCCGTAATTCTGCCCATGGCTATCCCATCCTTTCTGTTTCAATTTCTCTCCGCGCTTAAAAATTTGCCCGTCAGCCAGTCCCAGAACAGATTACAGTCTATATCAACCGCAGCGCTCACATTCAGTTCACTGTCCCCCGGCTTTCACGCCGCCTCCGTTTTTCCCAAATGCTGTTCACCGCGTGCCCGTTTCATCGCCCGTTTTTCAAAGAATAATAGAATCCGGTTGGCGATCAGGGACAGGGCCGAGGCCAGAATCGTTCCCCAGACAATCTTGTATGCGAAATTCATACGCAGACCGTCAAACAGCAGCGTACCCAGACCTCCCGCTCCAATCATGGCCGCGATCGTCGCCATCCCGATAGAGGAAATAACCGCCAGCCTGAGGCCGCCGAGCAAGGCAGGCATGGCGAGCGGCAGCTGCACTTTGAAGAATAGCTGCGAAGCGCTAAGACCCATCCCTCGCCCCGCCTCCAGCAAGAACGGATCGACCGATCTAAAACCTGCCAAAATATTTCTCACCAAAATAAATTGGGTGTAGACGACCAGCACGGTAACGGCTGTGGGTATGCCAAGCCCGAGAAGCGGGATCAGGATCGCAAAGAAGGCAAGGCTGGGAATAGCGTATAGCGCTCCAAGCACAGCCAGTACAATCGTTGACAGCTTGTGCGAACGATAGAGTGCTAGACTTAGCGGCATGGCGATCAGGAGCGAAATAAGCAGTACAAGCGTAACGATTTGCAGATGCTGAAGCGTCATTTCGAGCATTTTGTCACCATATTTGGCGAAGTAGGCCAGAAAATCAGCGATGGATTGGAGCATGAATGTTCACCTTCTCAGCGTTTCGGCTTGGGCTGTCCGTCTGCACCCTGTCAGCTTGGGATTGCAGCAGCCCGTTTAACTGATCCCAGACGATTTCACCGACCGGCCTACCGTCCGCATCCGTCACAATGATCGATTTCCGGCCGCTTTCAAAAAACTTGGACAGCACACTGTCGAGAAACTCGTCCCTGCCGATATAGATATCCGAATCATCCGGGGCTCTTGTTAACGGCTGCGCGGCGGTTTCTGCTTTCAGAATCTTCAGCCGGTTGATGATATTCTCGGAAGCTACCAACTGCGCAACAAACTCATTGGCCGGATGAAAAAGAATATTGTACGGCGTGTCAAACTGCTGAACTTTCCCCTGGTCCATAATGATGACTTTGTTGCCGAGCTTAAAGGCTTCATGAATATCATGCGTGACAAAAAGTATCGTTTTGTTCAGTTTCTTCTGAATGCGGATCAGTTCATCCTGCAAATTCTGTCTTGTGATCGCATCGATCGCGCCGAACGGCTCATCCATCAGCATGACCTGAGGATCGGCAGCCATGGCCCGCGCCAGCCCGATTCGCTGCTGCTGCCCGCCGGATAGCTGTGAGGGATACCTCTTCCGGTAGCTCTCGCCCGGCAGTCCCACCAGTTCCAGCAGTTCGTCCACGCGGGCATTGATTTTCTCCTTGCTCCAGCGAAGAATTTTGGGCACGGTCGCGATGTTGTCCGCCACGGTCATGTGCGGGAACAGCCCGATTTGCTGGATGACGTAGCCGATTTTTCTCCGGTAGTCCTCCACTTTCAGCTTTTTGATATTTTCGCCATAGAAGCGGATTTCGCCCGAAGTGCTTTCATGGATCCGGTTGACCATTTTTAGCAGCGTGGTTTTCCCGGAGCCGGACGTTCCAAGTATCGTGACAAAATCGCCCTCATTTACGGTAAGACTGACACCTGACACGGAGTCGGCCTCCGCATGGGGGAACCTTTTTCTTATATTTTTAAATTCAAGCGCTATCCTGCTCACCGGGATCAACCCCTTTCTACCTAAACAACCGCCAAGAAAAAATGAAAACCACTACCCGGGTCGATACGTGGTTTTCATTTCCTATTGGGTTCGTA
Source organism: Paenibacillus durus ATCC 35681 (assembly GCF_000993825.1). NCBI lineage: Bacteria > Bacillati > Bacillota > Bacilli > Caryophanales > Paenibacillaceae > Paenibacillus > Paenibacillus durus. The sequence continues at coordinate 866,075 of NZ_CP011114.1, read as the reverse complement.
ATCTTATTTGTCCGCTGCCGCTTTCACATCAGCTTTGATGGTCTCGAAATAGTCGCCTGCGACTTCTTCATACTCTTTCTTGTCGATATCGACGGCGGCGTTGAGCTTGATAATCGTAGGGTTGTCAAGCTTCGCCGACACGGCGTTCAGTACGTTCGCCACCTTCGGCGAATCCTTTATTACGCTCTCTCTGACCACTGGCGCCACATAATAAGGAGGCCACAGATGTTTGTCATCATCCAGCACGACGAACTGCGGATCGACCAGCGAGCCCTCTGTCGTGTACGCTACGGCCAGATCGGCTTCGTCATTTTTAAGCACCTGATACTTGATACCGCCGTCATAGACCTTTGAGGATTTGAAGTTGAACTCGCCGTACACTTTTTTCAGGCCGAGCAGTCCATCCTCGCGTTGGTCAAAAGAACCGTTGGAAGCATATCTGATTTTGTCCGCATTCTTCTGCAGATCGGAGATCGTCTTGATGCCGAATTGATCCGAAGCTTTCTTGGTGATAACCAGACCTTGCGAGTCATTGATATTGGCCTGGTCGAGCACGTCGAGCTTGAACTTGTCTTTGTACTCGGCGGCAACCTTGTCGTACACTTGCTTGGCGTCAAACAATGCCGGTTCCTTCAAAATAACCGTTAACGCCGTTCCGGTATATTCCGGGTATAAATCGATGCTGCCTTTCAGCAGCGCCTCGTGAGGCCCTTGCCCGCTGATGTTAAATTCTCTCTTCACCGAAAATCCGTTGTCTTCGAGCGCCTTTGCGTAAATCTCGGCAAGAACCAGTGACTCCGTGAAATCTTTGGAGCCTACCGTAATTGCCGGGCCGCTTGCGTTTCCCTTGGAGCAGCCGGCGAGCGAGAGCAATGCAGAAAGGACGACGATAGCCAGTAGCGAAGTGGTGAATATGGACTTCAAGGATTTTTTCATATGGATTTTCTCTCCCCAACTAAAAAATATTTATCAGTTCAGCCACAAATGTCGCGTAAGTCTCTTCTGGGTAATGGCTAGAATGACGTCCGCCGCTATGGACAGGATCGCTACCGATACCCCTCCGACAAGTAAAATGGCTGTACTCGGCAGCCGGAGTCCGATGATGATCAGCTCCCCAAGACCGCCGGAGCCGATGTAAGCGGCCAACGCTGCGCTCGCAATCACTTCCACCGCAGCCGTTCTTATTCCCGTGATAATCATGGGAAAAGCAAGCGGAAATTCAACCGTGAACAGAATCCTGCGCGGGCTCATCCCCATCCCTCTGGCCGCCTCGATAACCGAAGGACTGATCCCAGTGAAGCCAATGCTTGTGTTGATCAAAATCGCCGGAAAAGCCAGCAGCGTCAACGCAAATATGGCGGGAGCCAGCCCTGTTCCGAGTACCGGCATCATCACGACGAGAACGGCGAGGCTCGGAATCAGACGAAGAATGTTAAACAGTCCCTGGACCGGCTGGGACAGCTTCAAAAACTTGGCGCATAACACTCCTAAAGGAACAGCGATCAATATGCCAATGGTTACAACCGCAAGACTGATGCCGATGTGCGTCAGCACAGCTTTAAGATAGACGTCGTGATTCTTGGACAGATATTCGAGTATCTGATCAATCAATCCGGGTCACCGCCTTTAAAATAAAATGGCGAAAGCAGAAGGTGCCGCTTGCCGCTTGACGTCGGAGCGTCGACATCGCCCGGTTCCCGGGATTTTTACACGAAGAGGCAGGATGAATTTCATAGAAGTGGAACACCTCACAAATATGTAGTATTCAAATCAATTTAATATGAATTAGGGTGAAGATAAATCACAACACCATGAGATGCATGTGTATTTATTAACATATGATAATCGAAATCCGCATTTCAATATTATTATTCATTACATCATTTTGTCAACTATTAATTCTAGTATTTTCATCGGAATTCCAAAAATCAATGTACAGCCCCCATCCGCCGCGACAATTCGGCCGCAGCCTGCTTCACCGCTTCAATAATAACCCCTTCCCGTTCCGGGCTGCAGCGGAAGCTTGGACCGGCCACGGACAGGCTGGCTACCGCATGGGCATGACCGTCCGTTATCGGGGCGGCGATGGCGAATACATCGGGGTCCACCTCTCCCTTGGTGATGATATAATGATGAGCCCGGGCCGTTTCCAGCTCCGCCTCAAGACGCGCTCTGTCCTCGGCACTCTCAATGGTCTGAAAAATCCGCTGAGCGACCTTGTCACTCTCAAAAGCTAGGATACATTTACCGGAAGCGCCCAAATGCAGCGGCAGAATGCGTCCATTCTCGATGGAGAACTGGATCAGGCTGTTGCTTTTGACATTCTGGATGCACACGGCATTATTGCCGGTCCGCACGAACAGCACCGACGTTTCCTGCACCTTCTCCGTCAGCTCCTCCATAATCGGCAGCGCCAGGGGCAGCAGGTCCCGCTGAAACTGCAGGTTGAGGCTCCTTGCCAAATCCAGAATCCGCAGCCCCAGGGCGATCCGGCTTCTCCCCCTTCTCTCCACTATGCCGTTCTGCTCCAGCGTCTGGAGAAGCCGATACGTGGTACTCTCCGGTACCAGGACCTTCTCGGCAATCTCGCTGACCGTAAGCGTATCGCCGGCTTCCGCCAAAGCGAACAGGATATCCAGCGCGCGGCTGAGCGTTTGTGTTCCGTTCATTTTTTGCACCTTCCAACGACTCCTCTATTGTCCATTGCAATCATACTGACGACTTTGAAAAAAAGACCTCCCGTATCCGGAGGCCGCAATTAGAGTTAAATTATCACTATTGTATCAATCAGCGAACAGGTTGTGAATATCCATGGGGCATTGGAGCTTTAGAAAAAGCCACAAACTTCTGTTTCCGCCATGCCAAGCAGCGCCCAATCCGTTTTGAGAGGGTATGTTGACATCCATCCTGCCGCGTGATATTTTTCATATATGTACCGAACGTTCCAGAATAATAAGCGGAGTCCATCCGCATCCAATAAGGAGGAAATCATTATGGCAACAGGACGGCCGCGCACCTTCGATAATACCGAGGCACTTGAGCGTGCGCTTCAGGTGTTTTGGGAAAAAGGTTATGAAGGCGCCTCCCTCTCGGATTTAACCGAGGCGATGAAGATTAACCGGTCAAGTCTTTATGCCACTTTTGGCAGCAAGGAACAATTATTTAACCAGGCGCTTGATCTTTACTTTGAAGGTCCGCCGAAGCTGACAAGCGCGGCTTTTAACGAACCGACAGCCCGCGCCGTTGTCGAAAAGCTCTTGAATGTTACTGCCGACTCCGTAACAAATCCTTCTTACCCGAAGGGTTGTCTGACCATTCGCGGAGCCATTGCTTGCGGAGAAGACGCGGAAGTGATTCGTCAAGAGCTTACTTCGCGCCGGGTAGAGACGGAAATGGCTTTGCGCCGTCGCTTTGAACAAGCGAAGTCTGCCGGCGATCTGCCTGCAGGCTCTAACCCGGCGGCGCTTGCCCGCTATATCATGACCGTCACCGAAGGAATGTCCATCCGGGCTGCGGACGGCTCAACCCGCGATGAATTGCAGGATGTGATTGAACTTACGATGCAAGCTTGGCCCTCGTAAACCGCCCCTTACCCCGCTTATATCTAAAACGCGGCATTCATCATCGGAACATGCCCTCATCGAACAATTGATGGGTATGCACGTTCCCTTGATGAATGTTTTTTTATTTTTTCACTTTTTTTATTTTCCCTCTTGACAACTCGTTTCCCCCAAGGTTATATTTAGCACATAGTTTTGAACCGATCGTTTCAAAACAAAAAACTTGAGGAGGTTTTTATAATGACAACAACAAATTCTTTATCTGGAAAAGTGGCACTGGTAACTGGAGGGTCCCGAGGTATTGGAGCAGCCATCGTAAAACGGCTGGCAAATGACGGCGCGGCAGTAGCTTTCACCTACGCAAGCGCGCAGCAAAAAGCGGAAGAATTGGTAAAAGAAATTGAAGCGGCCGGCGGACGCGCGCTAGCTCTTCAAGCAGATAGCGGAGACGCCATCGCTGTGAAAGGCGCGGTTGCTGAAACGGTAAAAGCCTTCGGCGGCATTCACATTCTCGTGAACAATGCCGGACTCGCAAACTTGAAGCCCTATGATCAATTCGCTATCGAAGAATTCGACCGCATGGTTGCCGTCAACGTTCGCGCCGTGTTCGCGGCGGTGCAGGCGGCAGCCCCTCAAATGGGCGAAGGCGGCCGCATCGTCAATATCGGCAGCATCAACGCCGACTTCAATCCGTTTCCGGGCAACAGCCTTTATGTGATGTCGAAGGCGGCTGTCGCCGGACTTACCCGGGGTCTCGCCCGCGACCTGGCTCCACTCGGCATTACCGTCAACAACGTGCAGCCGGGACCGACCGACACCGATATGAACCCGGCTGACGGTCCTTACGCCCCGGTTGTCTCCGGCATGATTCCGGTCGGCCGCTACGGTACGGGCGCGGAAATCGCCGACATGGTAGCTTATCTTGCCACTCCGGGAGCCGCTTTTGTGACTGGCGCAACCATTAATGTAGACGGCGGAACCACAGTCTGATTCTTGGTCCAAACTTGAAAAATAAAAACCCAAATTTGAGAGGAGAATTACGATGTCTATTGGAATTATTGGCGCAGGTGAAATCGGGCAAGCATTTGCCAAACAAGTCGTTAAAGCAGGTTATGAGGTGCTCCTGAGCAACAGCCGCGGACCGGAATCGCTTGCGCCGCTCGTAGCCAAACTTGGAGGTAAGAGCAAAGCCGTTACCGTTAAGGAGGCCGCAGCCGCCGATATTGTGTTTATTGCCCTGCCTTGGAAGCATCTGAAAGAAGCGGTTGCCGATTTGCCGGCATGGAACGGACGTATCGTGATCGACGCGATGAACCCGATTATTACTCCCGAATTCATCGTGGCTGATCTTGGAGGCAAAACGTCGAGTGAGGTGGTTTCGGAATTGGTTCCCGGCGCAAGGGTGGTCAAAGGATTCAATACACTGACTCCCGCTGTGCTCGGCTCTGACCCGCAAATTGTCGGACACCGCGTCATCTTCATATCCGGCGACGATGCCGCCGCCAAGGCAGAAGTCACCCGCATGAATGACAAAATCGGATTCGCCACCATTGATCTGGGCGGTCTCGCTGACGGCGGCAAATTGCATCAGTTTCCGGGTGGCCCCCTCCCTACACTTAACCTGATCAAATTGCCGTAAGTCCCATCAGATACGGGGGCCTTAGGGACAACAGGCTATCTGGCGCGGCTCACAGGCAGAGCGTTCCTTGGCCCCCATACTGCTGAAGGTTACATTTTTTAATAAATGATCAAATGGAGCGTGAGAGCTATGATGTATTATGAGTCCCCTCAAGCCGAGATTTCCTGGAATGAAGCGCAGCAAATCGTTGAACTTACATGGAAAGCTTTTGCCCAAGGCGAGCAGTTTCGTACCGCTATGGATAAGGTAGTGGAATTAGCCGGAAAAATGAATGGCAGCAAAGTGCTGTATGACAACCGCAAGATGTCGGTCATTAGTCAAGAGGATCAAGCCTGGGTTTCCCAAAACTGGGTGAAACGGGCATCGGACATCCAATACTGCGCCGTCATTGGGCCGGAGAAAGTCGTCGCCAAATCAAGCCTAAACCGGATTGTCGGCACCATCGACGAGTTCCCGTACGAGTTGAAGTTTTTTCAGCATAGGGAAGCTGCGGTTAACTGGCTGGCAGAAATGAGGCATAAAGTCAGATGAGAGCTTATATGTATTCTGCCATTATCGCGTTCGGACTGTTCAGCATCGTCAACACGGAATTTGGCGTCATCGGCACGTTTATACAAATTAGCGAGAAGTATCAAATCAGCGCTTCGCAGACCGGTATGCTCGTAAGTTTGTTTGCGCTCACGATTGCGATTTTTGGCCCGTTCATGACGCTGCTGTTCTCAGGGTTTAACAAAAAACGGATCATGGCCTCCGTGCTTGCCCTTTTTGCCATCGCCAATCTTCTGTCCGCAGTCGCTCCTAACTTTTCGGTTCTGCTGATCGTCCGTATCCTGCCCGCTTTTCTTCACCCGGTCTATTTCTCACTGGCTTTCGTAGCCGCAGCAAGTTTTTTTCCAAGCGGACAAAAGAGTAAAGCGACAGCCTATGTATTTACCGGAGGTACGGTGGGAATGGTTCTGGGTGTACCGTTCACCTCTTTTATCGCGGATCAATTTTCACTTGAAGCCTCATTCTTGTTCTCCGCCGCTCTGAATCTGATCGCGCTAATCAGTCTGTTGATCTCGGTTCCAAGCATGCCGGTAACGGCAAAACTATCCTATAAAAAGCAGCTCGGCGTACTGGCTAAACCCCAGCTATGGCTGAACATTGCCACCGTCTGCTTGACCATTTCGGCGATGTTTGCGGTATTCAGCTATTTTGCCGAATATCTCGGACAAATTACAAAGATGAGCGGGAAATTAATAAGCACCATGCTAATTCTGTTTGGAGCAAGCGGTGTGCTGGGAAATTTGCAGGCAGGGCGATTGCTTAGCAAGCATGTTGTCAAAACGACCGTTCTGTATCCTGCTGTATTGGCCTTAACGTATCTGATCGTATTCTGGGGCGGAGCTTACTTCATTCCAATGATGATCATCGTAATTGTATGGGGATTCATTCATACCGGGGGCTTTATTATCAATCAGAACTGGTTAGCCTCCGAAGCATCGGAAGCGCCGGAATTCGCCAACAGCCTGTTCGTCTCTTTCTCGAATTTGGGCATTGCGATCGGTACGGCTTCAGGAGGCCAGTTCTTGTTGCATATGGGCACACATCAGATCATCTGGGGCGGTTTAATGTTTCTGGCGCTTGCGGTAATCGGGATGGTTGCGAAAATAAAATGGTATGGCATCCGCAGCGTTTAACAAGATGGTCGTTTGGTAGAGTGAATAAAATCGCGATGCTTAAGAAGCGATTTTATTCACCCGCTTTAATTCTGTATTCAGTTTTTTTGATTTTGACAAAATGATCGTTATTACAAATCCCGATACAAAAGAAATCAAGACGGCAATTAAAAAGTTCAGCACACTGCCAGCTTGAATACTGACAAACCCGATCAGTCCAGCTGGTCCGGGGGCTGCGTTTAAAATGTGATTGAATGCTACAAAGGCACATCCAAAAGCTGAGCCGATCATAGCGGCATAAAATGGATATTTCATTTTCAGGTTAACGCCAAACATTGCGGGTTCCGTAATGCCAAGCAGGGCGGAAATTCCGGAAGAAACCGCAATGCTTTTCATTTTTTCGTCTTTTGTCAGCAGCATGGCCGCAAATGTCGCGCCTCCCTGGGCAACATTATTGCATGAAACAAGTGCCAGTAAAAACGAACCGCCAGCAGCAATTAACTGAATGTCAATCGGAAGAAGACTATGGTGCATACCCGTTAATGTCAAAGGAGATAAAATCAATCCAAAAACGGCTCCACCAAAGAAACCAAGTGTATCATACAGCCAAACCATTCCATCAGCCAAAAGATTCCCGGCAGATCTCATTATAACGCCAACTACAGTAAACGTAAGAAAGCTTGTGATAAATACCGTTAATAACGGAGTTAATAAGTTATCAAGAAAAGACGGAACGATTTTACGTAAATTTTTCTCGACTCGCGCCAGGATAAATGAAGCAGCTAAAACAGGAAACACGGTTCCTTGATAGCCCACTTTTTCAATTTCAAGTCCAAAAACATTCCATACCGGCACTTTATTATTCAAAATAGCTTGCCCGTATCCATATGCATTTAAAAGATCCGGGTGCACCATGATCATTCCCATGACAGCTCCTAAATAAGGGTTTCCTCCGAACATTTTTGTTGCGGAAAATCCTATTAATATCGGCAGGAACACAAACGCTGCATTAGCAAACACATTGATCATGTTCGCAAGATCGGTTATGTTCGGGTATACATCAACTAAAGACCTGTCTTTGAAAAATAATCCGCTGGATGTTAAAACGTTATTGATACCCATCAATAAACCGGCGGCTACCAGTGCCGGGATAATCGGGACAAATACGTCGGACAACAATTTCACCAGTCTTTGGACCACATTCATTTTATTGTCGGCTTCTTTTTTAACCTCATCTTTACTAGATTCTTTAATACCTGCTAATTCAACAAAAGCGTGGTACACTTCATTGACCGTACCAGCACCGATAATAACCTGATATTGTCCTCCATTGCTGAAGTGGCCTTTTACAAGATCAATATTTGACAGTTCTTCTGCCTTGACAGTGGATTCGTCTTTTAACACCAACCGAAGGCGGGTCGCGCAATGCGCAGCACTGATAATGTTCTCAGATCCGCCAACGGCAGCTAGAATTTGCTGTGAAGCTCGTTCGAATTTGTGGTTAGTCATTATTCTGATCCCTCTCTCAGATGATTTCATATATAATGGCTTCATACGGGCGCAATGTGATGTTTTTTAAATCGCTGCTCGAGTGGCTGTAGTTGCTAATTAAAATGTTTACGACTGAATGACTTCCGGGAGAGTAAGAAAAAGTGGCTTCCGGCTCGTAAAAATTGCATACAATAAGCAGTTTTTTGTTTTCGAGTATCCGTTCGTAAGCATAAATATTGGGATCCGAATCAAGAAGACGATAGGTACCATATATAAGTGTGTTATTTTGTTTACGAATCGTGATTAATTTTTGATAATGATAAAAAACAGAATCCGAATCATATAAAGCGCTTTCTACATTAACAGAAGGATAATTGGGATTAAGCTTCATCCATGGTTTTCCTGAAGAAAATCCTGCATTTGCTGCATTCGACCATTGCATTGGAGTTCTGGCATTGTCTCTTGCTTTCATATAGAGCGATTCCATAATGTTTTCTTCGCTAAAACCGGCTGCTTTTCGTTCTTTATAAATATTTTGAGTTTCAATATCCATATAATCTTCTATGGACTCAAAAGCAGCATTTGTCATGCCGATTTCTTCTCCCTGGTAGATATAGGGGGTTCCTTTCATTCCATGTAATAAAGTGGCCAACATTTTGGCAGACTCCACCCTATATTCACCGTCATTCCCCCATCTCGATACAATGCGGGGCAGGTCGTGATTGTTCCAAAATAAGCTGTTCCAACCCTCTTCGTTTAAAGCATATTGCCACTTGCTTAACACTTGCTTTAGTTCATCAAGTTCCAGCTTTTTCAAATCCCATCTTTGTTTGCCCGGAATTTTATCTAGCTGAATATGTTCAAACTGAAAGATCATGCTCAATTCCTTGCGTTTGGGGTCAGAGTACAGTTTCCCGTCTTCAGTTGTCGCGCCCCACGCTTCTCCAACCGTTAACAAATCTTTGGTTCCAAACGTTTTTTGATTCATTTCCTGCAGATAATCATGAAGTTTAGGCCCGTTTTCTTTTATTTGTTTATCGGGATCTTTTCCAATCAAATCAATCACATCCATACGGAAGCCGCCGATTCCCTTGTTAATCCAAAAGTTCATCATATCCCAGATGCTGTTGCGCATTTTTTTGTTTTCCCAGTCCAAGTCGGGCTGTTCTTTGCTGTAAAAATGCAAATAGTATTGGTTAGTTGTTTCATCAAATTCCCATGCTGAACCACCGAAATTCGATTTCAGTTCGTTGGGTTCTTTGCCGTTAACCGGATCGCGCCAGATATAATAATCTCTGTACGGATTGTCTTTTGATTTTTTTGCTTCTATAAACCACGGATGCTGGTCTGAGGTATGGTTGACAACAAGATCCATAATAATTTTAATGCTGCGCTTGCTGCTTTCTAATAACAATTTATTCATATCTTCCATAGTTCCAAATTCCGATGAGATGGAGAAATAATCACTAATATCGTAGCCATTGTCTACGTTGGGAGATGCATAAACGGGACTTAGCCAAATGACGTCGGCACCTAATAATTTTACATAGTCTAACTTTTGAATGATGCCTTGTAAATCGCCAACTCCATCGCCAGTACTGTCGTAGAAGCTACGGGGATATATTTGATAAATAACACTTTTGTGCCACCATTTTTTTTGAATTTCTTTCATTTTTGCTCTCCTTTTTGTCAATTGGAAACGTCTTCAGTATAATGAATGTTAGCAGTACTTTCTTGCACATTTTCAAAATTTATAACACAATTCTCACTTTTAAGGAGAAAATAAGAATGAAATCATCTTTAAAAGAAAATTCTATTCATGGCACTCCGTCTTTTCCGTTGCATATATACAGTAAGGTACGTAAAACCGATTATTATGTAGGGTATCACTGGCATGAAGAATTAGAATTTATTTATGTTGAAGAGGGAGAAATGGAGGTGACGATCAATTCCGAAAACATACATGTTTCCAAAGGAGATTTTGTTTTTATCAATTCTGGAGACTTGCATCAAGTTACCTCAAGCGGTCCATCCATTCATCATGCAATTGTTTTTCATCCCCAGTTATTGAATTTTGAATATCCAGACATATGCCAGCAAGCTATTATCAAGCCGATTACCTCGGGAGCCTTGCAATTTCCTTGTGCCATACATTTAGATAAGGAATCAAAAGAGGAGTTATCAGGAAAGTTACGAAATATCATTGCCATAAAAAAGGGGGAAAACCAGCTCTCATCCTTGCGTATTAAAGTAATTCTCCTTGAAGTCATTGATCTTTTATATGAAAGAAAACTCTTCTTGAAAAATCGACTTCATACAAAAGTCAAACAAGAAAAAACCAAAAAAGTGATCCTATATATTGAGGAACATTACAATGATAAAATTTTTCTTGAGGACTTAGCTTCGCTTGTAGGAATGAATAAAAATTATTTCTCAAAATACTTTCAAATAGCTGTTGGGAAAAATCCAGTTACGTATATTAATGAATACCGGTGTGAAAAAGCAGCGAAACTGCTAAAAAATAGCGAGTTAAAAGTTTTAGAGATTTCCTTGATGGTGGGTTTTGAAAACTTCAGCTACTTTATTCGTAAATTTAGAGAGTACAAGCACTATTCTCCGTCGCAATATAGAAAAATGGTTTATGATAATTAACAAAAAGAAGCAGGTGTTAACGCACAATGCGTGATGACCTGCTTCCAGTCCGAATTCATGCAAACCTCTATCCCCGATTGGAGCGGTACGCGCTGCCGTTCTCATATTCTTCCTGCCAGCCGGGCGCGGCGGTTCCCGGGACTTTGCCGCTCAGCAGCCGGTCGGCGCCCGAGATCATCCAAGCCTCCACCTTCCGGCGCAGCTCCAACAGTATGTCTTGATAAGCCGGATCGCTGACCAGGTTCCGCTCCTCCAGCGGATCTTCCGCCAGGTCGTACAGCTCTTCCGGCACATTCGGCTTGTAATATTGTTCCCGCACCTCTTGGCCGGAGGGGCTGAGATGAATGTCGAGCGGCAAATACACGGCAGGACCGTCCTCGAAATTGCGGATATATTTGTACCGGTCCGTGCGGACGCCCCGCATCGGGTGATACTCGTCATGCCAGGTCAGTTCGGCGAAGAAATGGTCGCGTGTCGAAGGCCCGTCCGCATTCTCCAGCAGCCTGTAAAAGCTGACTCCATCGATGTTCTGCGGCGCCGCAGCTCCGGCAAACTCCAGCAAGGTTGGCATCAGATCAACATTGCAAAGTAAATGGCCGTTGACCTGCCTTGCTCCCAGCGTCCCCGGGCAACGCATGATGAGCGCGGTCTCCAGACCCGCATCCATCAGGGTGCCCTTGGCCCGGGGGAAGGCGATGCCGTGATCGGTCGTATAGATCACCAGCGTCTCTTCCGCAAGTCCCAATGCATCCAGCCGGGACAGGATGCGGGCGATGCCGTGATCGAGCGTCTTCACCGAGCCGTGCAGCAGCGCAAAATCTTCACGTACCCGCTCCGTGTCTGGCAGATACGGCGGCGGAACAATCTCATCCGCCGGATCAGCCACCGGCGCGTATTCGTCGAAATCGCGGTGGGTTTCAAAGAAACCGACCGAAGCAAAAAACGGCCGTTCCCGCAGCCCGGCCGCTTTGTCCTCCAGGAAAGAGACGACCCGCTCCGCGACATCCGCGGCCCGATCGCCCGGTACCGGGAGAACTGTCTCATATCCCAGCTTGTATGTAGATGAAGTGCGGTCGCCTCCGGCTTCGCCGATCGTTTCATGGCTGAAGCCGATCAGCGCCGTCTCATATCCGGCTTCGTTCAGGCTCATCGGCAGCGTTGTAACCTCCGGGGCAATGGAGAAGCCGAGATGGCTTAGCCCGATCATGCCGTGATTTTGCGGATACAGACCGGTAAGGATGCTCCCCCGGCTCGGGCTGCACTGCGGCGCCGGACAGAAATAATTGCTGAAGCGCACCCCTTCCTCGGCCAAAGCGTCAATCGCAGGCGTTTCAACCGATTGTCCATAGCAGCCCAAATACCGGCCGGTGTCGTGCGAGGTCATCAGCAAAATATTTTTTCGCTTCATTAATATAATCCTCCTTTTATAACATTATTGCTTCACCGCTCCCGATGTCAGGCCCGCGATAATCCGGCGCTGGAACAGCAGCACGAGCAGCACTACCGGAACCGTCACCGTCACAGTCGCTGCCGATATTTCTCCCCACGGAAACGTAAACTCCCCCTGGAACATCGCAATGCCGACTGGCACCGTCATCATCGACTGCTTCGTATTGATGGTCAGCGCGAACAGGAACTCATGCCATGCGTCCACGAACACGATAATCGCCGTCGTGAACAGCCCGGGCGACACCAGTGGCAGCAGCACCCGGCCAAAAATACCCAGCAACGAAGCGCCGTCCACCTTGGCCGCCTCCTCCAGTTCAATCGGAATCTGCTTGAAAAATGTAGTCATATACCAGATCGCAATCGGCAGCGCATAGGTTGTATAGGGGATAACCAGCCCCGCGTACGTATTGCGCAATCCCGTGGATTGCATAAACAGGAACAGCGGCGACAATGTGGCGATTTGCGGCAGCATCGATACGGCCAGCAGAATGCCGAGAAAAAAGGTTTTGCCAAAAAAGTGCAGTCTTGCCACCGCATACGACGCAAAGGCGGCAATGCTTATCGAAAGGAGCATCGTCAGCACGCCGACGACAAAGCTGTTCAGCAGATATCTGCCGAACGGATGGTTCGTAAAGACGGAAATGTAGTTCTCCAGCGTATACGCCGGGACCTTAATGCTGAAAGCGTACTCTCCATATAGATACAGGGGGGCTTTTAATGAAGCAAGCAGCACCCACAGAAACGGAAAAATCACAATTCCTATAAAAGCTACAATAGCGATATAAAACAGCAGTCCTGGCTTTGGTCTCATGCTTTCCCTCCTTACCCGGCGCGCCTGCCGACAACATCTGCGCCCAGCCACTTGACATACGCCATGCTGATCAGCAGCACACAGACAAAGACGATGACGGAAAGCGCCGAGCCTTTGCCGAAATCCAGTTCGCTGAACATCGTTTTGTACGCGTAAATGGAGACCGATTCCGTTGAATTGGCGGGGCCGCCGCCGGTAAGGACGTAGATCAGATCAAACACGCGGAACGCATCCAGCGTACGGAACATCAGCGCGACGAAAAAAGCGGGCTTCAGCAGCGGCACGGTGACATGCACAAACTGCTTCCACCTTCCGCCTCCATCCACCCAGGCAGCTTCATACAGGGAGGATGGAATGTTCTGAAGACCGGCCAGCAGCAGCAGAGCGACGAAAGGAGCCGTCTTCCACACATCCGCCATAATGACCGAGCCCATCACCCGGGAGCCGGAAGACAGCAGCGTCCCCATATCCGAAATCAGCCCGGCTTCGTAGAGCAGCTTCGCGACAATGCCGTTCTGGCCGTCGTACAAATAATGCCAGATCATGGCCGATACGGCGGTCGGCGTGGCCCACGGGATGAGCACCGCTGCACGCACAAGCCCGCGCCCCCGAAAGGTGCGGTTCAGCAGCAGCGCAATCAGAAGACCAAACAGCATTTCCAGCGCTACGGCAAACACGGTAAATAAGAGGGTATTGCTCAGTGACTCCCACAGCCGCCCGCCGGACATCAATTCTTTATAATGTGATAATCCGACAAAGTTGGGAGCCTGGAACGTGTCCAACAGGGCGCTAGTCAGCCCGATGACCTCATCCGGACGTTCCAGAGAACCACCGGCCTTAAGTCCCGCCAGCTCCTTTCGAATCTCTTGAAGCTCCGCCTTCAACTGCTCGGACTTCGCGTTGTCCACCGGGATGAACCGCAGCTCCTGCGGAACCGGCGAAAAAGCATCCAGCAGCCCGTTCACCTGCGCGAGCCTTTCCCGAAATGCCGGGTCCTCCTCTAGCCCTTGGCCGACTTCCTCCAATTTCTTCTGGATGGCTGACAATCCGGACGCCCCTCCGTCCCCGGCATTTCCGGCTTCCCGCTTCACCGCACGGAGCAGACCGGGAAACCGGTCGGCATACTGCTCGACATTCAGCGAATACGAGTAGTGAATGGCATTGCGGGTCGGATCGTTCAGCCGGAGATCGAACAGGCTGATCCAGAAGGAACGGAGCAGCGGCCAGAGTGCAACGGCGGCGATAATCAGCACGGCGGGAAGAATCATGGCGTATGCCGCTCTTCCTTCTCTCCATTTGCTTTTGTTCTTAAGCGGCATGATATGACACCCCTTCACTCTTGTTGCACTACGCCCAAAAACGAGTGAGGAGCCGTAAATACGGCTCTTCACCCGCCTGTCTTGGCGTACCGCTTATCTATTGAGCTACAACAGCTTTAATTTGTGTTTCCAAGTTAGTCAGGGCTTGCTCGGCGGTCTGCTGACCGGCGATGGCTTTGGAGACCTCCACTTGAATCAGCCCGGAGATTTTGGCGTATTGCGGTGTAATGGTCCGCGGTACCGCGCTGCCAAGGCCGTTCACGAAATCGCGATTGGCAAACAGCGGGCTGGCCTTCTGCACTTCCGGATCATCGAACAGCTTCAGGTAGGTTGGCGTTTGCGTATTGTTGATGGCTACAATTTTTTCCCCTTCTTCGCTGATCAGGAACTTCAGGAATTCCCACGCTTCCTTCGGATGCTGGGAGTATTTGCTGATGGCCCCGAGCCAGCCGCCCAGCGCCGCCGCGGAACGGGCATCACCGGCCGGAAGCGGCGCAATGCCTACTTTACCGACAATTTTGGAGACTTTCGGATCGTTAGCCTGCGCATACAAGGCCGGCCAATGACGGGCGAATACAGCGTTACCTTCGATGAACGCGGTTAAGGTTTCTTTTTCCGTAAAAGTATTCAGGTTGGAAGGAACCGCCTTCGAGGTTTGGATCTCGATCAGCTTCTTGAGTCCCTTCAAAGCCTCAGGGCTGTTCACGACCACATTGCCCTGATCGTCAATGATTTTGCCGCCATAAGCGTTAACCAATTCGGTGAAACCAACGGCCAACCCTTCATACTGCTTGCCTTGTGTCACAAATCCGTACTTGGTTCCGCCCTGACCCTTCAACTGCTCCGCCTGCTTCAGAAGCTCGTCCCAGGTTGCCGGAACCTTCTTCACCAGATCGGTGCGGTAGTACAGCAGACCCGCATTGTTGTATCTCGGGAACGCCCACTGCTGGCCGTTGTAATAACCCGCTTCAATACCGCCCTTCAAGTATTCATTCGTATCAATGCCATCCTGCTCGATATAACGGTCCAGCGGCAGCAGAAATCCGGCTTGGGCAAATTCGGCGGGCCACGTTACATCCAGATTCAGCACATCGATCTCGGAGGATTGGCCACTCAGAATCGTCAGAAGCTGGTCATGCATTTGCGAGGAATCATTCGGGAACTCGCGGACCTCGACGTCGATGTCCGGATGTTTTGCTTCAAAGGCCGCCACCAGTTTTTTAGTGCCGTCGGTCTGGTCTGCGCCCTGGCTGAAGACGATTTTCACTTTTTCGCCCGCTGCCGGTGACGCGGGGGCTGCCGCCGAAGCGGCGGCGGAAGGCGCCGCGCTGGGTTCGGTGCTTGCGCTGCCCGAGCCGGAAGCGTTGTTGCCGGAGTTGCCGCAGCCCGCAAGCAGTACCCCGGTCAGAATCAGCGCCATACTTAATTTGCCTGCTTTTGTTCTCATTGTTTAACTCCTCCTTATGGGATTTAATAAATAAGTTACAATTATTACAAAATAGAAAAGCTTTTCAGATTAGCTTCAGATTAGCTGCGGACAATCCATTACGGAATTGCGTTCAATAATTTCATGAGGCACACAGGTTCGCAGTTCCTCGATAGGCTCCCCATTGATCACTTTCAAAAGCTTGTCCACCGCCAAATAACCGATGTCATACAGCGGCTGGGCTACCGTCGTCAGCCGGGGAAAGCTCATGCCCGCCATCCGTGTGCCGTCAAATCCGATGACCGAGATGTCATCCGGTACCCGGATCTGATTCTCATGCAGGTAAGAAATAGCAGCAAGCGCTCGTTCATCACTGGAAGCAAATACAGCCGTCATTTCCGGGTATTTACCGTGAAGGCGTTTCATCGCTTCATAGCTGTCCTCAAAATGGTATTTCCCGAATTCCACGCAGACCGATTCATCAAATTCGAGGTGATGATCCCTTAATGCCCGGAGAAAGCCTTGGATTCGCGGATAACCGGAGATGGGGTCGGCCTTCGGACCGCTGATCATGCCGATGCGGGTATGCCCCCGCCCAATCAGATACACCGTTGCATCGTAAGCCGCCTGCTCATCGTCCACTTTTACGGAAGGAATGTTGTAATCCAGACTATGCGTAGCCGCAAGCACCACCGGAAAATCGAGCTTTGCAAACATTTCATAACTATCACGGGAAAGCGGCTCGCTTGTCCAAATTACGCCGTCAATCTGCTTCTCGTACAGCACCTTCAGGATGGAATTCCTGCGTGCGGCGCTTGTATCCGTATTGCAAATAATGAGATTGGAATTCGAGCGGTTTGCGGCATCCTCCATTCCCCTAAGCACAGCAGAATAAAAAAGATTCGAAATATCCGGGATCAACACTCCGAGCGTACCGGTCCGCTTATGTATAAGCCCTCTGGCCAATGCATTCGGCGAATAGTTCAGCTCACGGATGGCCTCCAGCACCCTCTGGCGTTTTCTTGGAACGACCATTTCAGGGTTATTCAATACTCTGGATACCGTGCTGATGGATACACTGGCGAGGCTCGCCACATCTTTGATCGTTGCTTTCATTGCAATCACCTTTCACTGAAAAGCTTTTCAGTTTTCTGATCAAGCTGCTTCAGTTACATGTATTAAAATTGCGTTAAATTCCATCCCACCCCTTTCAGCACATAGAAAAAGGCCTACTTCGCTCTTGATAGAGGTCGGCAGGCCGTTGGTTTGTCCAGTGGGCTCTTCGTTTATGAAATTAAAACTTTCATTGGAGAAAATATATCACGATAAATCCAATGGGTCAAGTGTGAATTAAAAGAGCCCAACCACGCGTTAGGCTCTCTGCTCAAAATTTCTCTATTTCATTTTGCTAATTGGCCAATGCTTCTTCCGTTATCCGCCTGATGTCGACAGGGGACATTGTTTCTTCGTTAACGAGATCCGGCAGGATGCGGTCGAGAAAATAACCGACACAGTGCAGCGGGATGTCCTTGATCTTCATGAGGGCGCTGCGGTACATCGTGATAAATTCCTTCTCCGTATTGCCCTTTTGCAGCTCGGCGAACGCCTCGTACACCTGGTCCAGCTTGTCGGCGACTTCAAGAATGCGCCCTTCCACCGAATCGTCCTTGCCCTCGCGGAGCTGGTTGTAGAAGATGCTTTTGAATTCGGACGGAATATTTTCCTCGATAAAATGGTGCACCATCCCCTCTTCCACCTGCTGGATCAGCGCCCGAAGCTGCGGGGAGGAATGTTTAACCGGCGTTTTGATGTCGCCAATAAAGATTTCGCCATAATCATGGCTGCTCGTAATCTCGTAAAGCTTCTTCCAGTCAATCTTCACGCCGTGCTGTTCCTCGATATCCGCCAGCGTCTTGGCATACTGCACCACTTTCCACGAGTGGGCCGCCACACTGTGTTCCTCGAATTTGAATTTCCCCGGACAGCGGATAATCCGCTCAAGCCCGCCCAAAGATCGGAAATACGCATGAATTCCCATCGATTCAGCCACCCTTTTTTTGTCATAAGGTCTTATTTCTACTATAAATCTCTTATGTTAAGGGTATATTAAAACAAATCTCTCAATTCCGTCCTTCAAGCCGTCCTCGTCATTGCTTAAAGTGACCTTGTCGGCAATCCGCTTCACTTCCTCCGGCGCATTCCCCATCGCAATCCCCAGTCCCGCGTACAGGATCATGTCGATATCGTTATAATTGTCGCCGATCGCCATCAGCTCCCGGTTGGAGATATGAAGCACCTCCTCCAGCTCGCGGATCGCGTATGATTTGGACACCATTTCATCCATGATTTCGAGGTAGGTGTCTTTCGATTTATAAATGCTGATGCCGGGGACCGCGTTGTTCAGCGTTTGCGCCAGCCGGTTAATCTCCTGCGGATTTCCCATACATAGTATTTTGTGAATCTCATGATCTTCTTCAATATAAGAGGACAGCTCGCGCTCAATCGGATCGACCTTAATGATTTCCTGCTCCTGAATGACCCACGGGTCGCAGCGGTCGCCGACAATCCACTGGTCATGGCTGTACAGACTGAAGCTGATGCCCGGAAAGTCCGCGCTTACGATGCTAAGCAGAAGATCGACGCTGCTCTTGCCCATTCCAACGCTGTGAAGGGTTTCCCTTTGGCCCCCGCTGTCGCTTCCGCCCAGGACTAGAGCGCCGCTGTAGCAAATAACAGGCGCATTGATTTCAAGCTCTTGCTGCAAAGACAGAATCCCGCTAGGCATCCGGGCCGAAACGAGGACAAACGGAATATCCCGGTCCTTCACCTTTTGTATGGCGGATTTGGTCTCCGGTGTGATCTGATGCCGCGAATTCAGCAAAGTTCCGTCAATGTCACTGAAAATGGCTTTGATCATGGCGCATCGCTCCTCGTCAATGATTTTCTACTTTCCTTCCCCGGCCGTTTGGATAATCTCGATCCCGTTCTCCTTCATGACAGATTGCAGATGCTCCGGCGGATCGCCGTCGGTAATCAAGACATCTATGCCTGAGAATTCAATGCCCTTGAATGAAGCGGTAAGACTGAATTTCTTCGCATCCGCCAGCACGTAGACTTTTCCGGCCCGCCCTGCAACCAGCTTCTTGATCAGCGCATCCTCCCGGTTGGCAAAGTATATCCCGTCTTCCATAATGGCCGCAGCCCCCAGAAAAGCCTTGTCGAAATAAACCTCGTTCAGCTGCAAAGCCCCAGCCTGGTCATAAAAAAACCGGTTGTCATGATGAAATTTCCCGCCAAGCAGGTGAACGTCAATGCCGCTCTTTCCCGCCAAGACCTCGACGTTATCAAGCGAATGGGTATATACCGTCAAGTGCTCCCCAACCAGCCCGCACAGCTCCCGGACCGTGGTCGAGACATCCATAAAGCAGACATCCCCGTTTGCAATATAGGCGGAGGCCGTCCTGGCGATGTGAAGCTTCTGCTCGGAAGCGGCTGTCGCGCGATCCTTGTAGGCCTTGATTTCCTCTTTGAAAAAAGGTAAAGCAATCCCTCCATGCGTCCTTATGGCGGCGCCTTCCTCCACCAGCTTGATAATATCCCTTCTCGCCGTATCTCTGGAGATGTCCAGCAGGTCGCAAATATCCGCATTGGACAGTTGGGTGCGGGTCTTCAGTTCATCCAAAATTTTCAGCAGGCGTTCCTCCTGGTAAATTGGAAACTCCCCCCTTCTCATCTTCATTATAAGCATTATTAAGCAAAATGTTAAGCGTTTTTAAGTGATTCAATTCAATAAAAAAACGACCTGCCCGGGTACACCGGAACAGATCGCCTTATAAAGGGAGCGGGTAAGCCCTTGGTTACTCCGGAACGACTTGCACATATTCCGCAATCAAGCCGTCCGGGTGTTTGGCAAGCATAATCCAGCTTCTGGGGGTCCGCTTGGCTTCCGTCAAACAGACTGCTCCATGCTGCTGCAAATAAACGGCCGCTTCTTGAATAGAATCAACTAAAATCGTTGCACTTGCAGACTCATATAGCCGTCTAGACTCCGCATCTCCTGCAATGATGACCGTCCGGGCAATCATCGCCAATTCTAAATTCAATTCCTCATAAAAAACGCGAGCTCTACACTTTTCTTGATACAAATCTTCATAGAAGCGAATGGTTTCATCCAGAGCATCTCTTTCAACAAATACTCGAATTAATGTATCTAGTACTTCATCAGTCTAAAAGCAGTTAAATCATGGAATCTATGATATAGTCAAAGTAAAAGAGGTCGAGCCGATGAAAAAACGAGACTATATCGTAAGTCTAAACGCTGAACAACAAGAGGAACTGAAACGTATGTGTAGCCAAGGAAAGTCGACGGCGCGCGCGTTGCGGCGAGCCCAAATTCTGCTGTGGGCCGATGAAAATCGGCCAGGCGGTAAACTTTCGGATGTGGAAATCGCCGAACGCTCAAACGTGCATACCAACACGGTCCATCTCGTTCGAAAACGGTTTGCCGAGCAAGGCCTTCAGGCCACGCTTGAGCGAAAAAAGCGGTTAACCCCACCGAATCCTCCCAAAGTTACAGGCGAACTGGAAGCCCAAATCATTGCACTCAGTTGCAGTCCACCGCCCGAAGGAAAGAGCCGCTGGTCCTTGCGGATGCTGGCCGACAAAGCCGTTGAACTGAACTACATCGAAAGTCTTTCCTATGACACGGTAGATAAAATTTTAAAAAAACGAGCTCAAGCCTCATCTTCGTAAATGCTGGTGCATTCCGCCAAAGCAAAATGCCGCGTTCGTTGCCACCATGGAAGATGTATTGGAAGTGTATCGACTGCCTTACGATCCGGCTTGTCCCGTCATCTGCATGGACGAAAAACCGTACCAGCTTCTGGATGAAACCCGGGTGCCCATTCCGATGAAACCCGCTAAACCGCTGCGAGAAGATGCGGAGTACGTGCGCAATGGAACGTGCAGCATTTTCATTTTTACGGAACCACTTGCGGGCTGGCGACATGTGAGTGTTCGTCCACAGCGCACGCGGGTGGAATGGGCGGAACAAGTCCGCGATCTGTTGGATGTTCATTACCCGGAGGCTCCGAAAGTGCGCCTCGTGATGGATAACCTGAACACGCATTCTATCGCCTCCCTGTACCAGGCATTCGAACCGGAAGTGGCTTTGCGTCTGGCGAAACGCCTGGAAATCCATTACACACCAAAACACGGTAGTTGGCTTAATGTGGCCGAAATCGAACTCAGTGTCATGACCCGCCAGTGTCTGGGACGCCGGATTCCTTCTTTAGAAGATTTGGCCCATGAACTTACCGCATGGGAAGCGGGACGCAATGCGTCTCAAAAGGGAGTAGACTGGCAATTCACCACGGAAGACGCCCGAATCAAACTGAAACGCTTATATCCACAATTTAAAGACTGATGAAGTACTAGCACCTTCATGAACAACACCACTTTCTTTTATTATTTTCGTATTTACTAATCTTAAAGTTGACGCGCTTGATGGTAGACATGCTGCAACCACTTCTCTCTTCGCTGGATACTGCTGCCCTTCATTCCCGCAAACATCATTCTCTTCACAGGACGAATGCCGCAAAACTTCAGAATGGATGTCTTGATGACTTTCCATTCGACGCTTCCTTTTATAAGCCTTACAAACAAGGAAGGAGAGTCGATCGTGTATATGACCCATGCGGATTTTCCTGTCAGTAATCCCTTTGGCATCAATCCTTCATAGATGTATGCAAAGCCGGTTGCGAACACTCGGTCAAAAAAACCTTTTAAGATCGCAGGCGTACCATACCACCAGACCGGGTATACAAAGATAAAATGATCTGCCTGCTCCACAAGAGTACGATAACGTTCCATTTCCGGATCGTTCTTTAAATCTCTTCTCTTGGAGTTCTCGTCGAACTTCAGAACGGGATTAAATTGTTCTTGGTACAAATCAATAGTAGTGAATGTATGGCCTTTCTCTTTCAGTCCTTGCTGTACTTTTTCCAAGATGGCATAGTTAAAGCTTTTTGGATTGGGGTGCGCATAAATGATCAGTACGTTCATATAAAATTCTCCTTCTCATCAGTGAATAAATGACACATCATTTAATGTGAAAAAAAATATAACGACTGATTATGGTTCGTATCCGCGTCTTTTGAGAGTGTCCGCCAAAGCTTGCCCCTTTAAAAACCGAAACAACAAAGAATTAATAGTCTCAAGCTCCTCTTCGGAATAGAGCTGCATGAGTTGTTCGTATAGCCGCTGCTCGATGCCTTCGACTAGTTTGGCTTTCTCCAATCCCTGAGCTGTGAGTTGAAGGATTACATACCGCGAATCTTTCGGATCAACTACTTTTTCAACAAGGCCGTCTGCAGTCATTCGGTCCAGAAGCCGTGAAGGACTGCCGGATTCACATATCAACAAATGCCCAAGATCTTTCAGAGAAAGTGTCTTCCACTCATCCAATATACGCAGCACTTCTGCTTGCGAGGCTGTTAGCCCGATTTCCTTCAGAAAGTTATTGAGCAGCCTATTTCCCTGCCGCTGTACAGCTAGTATTTCGTAGCGGACAGCCTCAGCTTTGGAATACTTACCCCTCTCCATATAAAAATCACCTTTGATTCATTATTTGTAAAAATAGATGATATATCATTTGATTTCATTATAGATGACGGATCATCTAATATCAAGAAAAAAATCGATCTGCCCGGATACACCGGAAACAGACCGCTTTACAACAGGAACGGGTCATACGAAAAATAAAGCTTTATTTTCCAGCCAGCTTAAAGCCGTATTTGACAAACACCTCTCCGGCTTCCTGCGTAAACAGGTAATCGTAGAAGACTTCCGCTTGTTCCGGATGCGCGCTTTCCGCCAGAACAGCCGCCGGATAATCAATCGGGTCGTGAGCGGAAGGGTCTACCTGCATGGCGACTTTCACTTTCGGCTCGCCGGTTGCGTCGCTGCCATACACAAAGCCCGCCTGCACATTGCCGGACGCCACGTAGGTCAGAACCTGTCTGACATCCTTGGCAAATACGATTTTAGGCATCAGCGTATCCCACAGGCCCGCATGCTGCAGGAACTGCTGCGTGTACATGCCGGCAGGCACCGATTCCGGCTGTCCGACCGCAATCTTGGAGAATCCGGAGCCGGTCAAATCCTGGGCTGAGACGTTCGCCGCCGCCGAATCGGCAGGCACAATCAGCACCAGATCATTCGTGAGCAGGGTTTGGGTCAGTTCGGGATTCGTAAGCTTCTTGTCCGCTAAGGCGTTCATTTGTTTCTTGCCTGCCGAGATAAATAAATCCGCAGGCGCGCCCTGCTCAATCTGCTTTTGAAGCGCGCCCGAAGCCGCAAGGTTCAGATTCACGGCAATATCGGGATGCGCCGCCTCAAATTTCGGAACAAGCTCATTCAATGCACCCTTAAGGCTGGCGGCCGCCGATACGAGCAGCTCCGTTTGCCCAGCCGCGGCCCCTGGCGATGCGGCAGGCGCCGGGCTCGATACTGAAGCTTCATTGCCAGGAGGCGTATTAATTGAGGCACAGCCGGAGATAATCAGCAGGAACAGCGATAGCCATAGTATGCGGGCGAACCTAAGGTTCTTTTGTCTGGAAGTCATGGAATCCTCTCCTTTCCAGCCTTATTTTAACCAAATTACTGTTTTTGAGCCAGACGATACACCCTTGCCTCATAAGGCTTCAGGTTGATCGTCCGGATGCTGCCGCCCGCAGGAGCCTCATAATTGGAGAGCAGCAGCTCGGCGGTGCTGTAACGCACAGCTTTAGGCAGGTGGAACAGCGCCTCTTCCGCGAACAGGTTGGTGATGATCAGCAGCTGGTCATCCTCCAGCGTCCGGGTATAGGCATAAATTTGCTCGTTCTCCGGTAAGATCAGGTCATATGCGCCATACACGGCGACCGGATTGCTCTTGCGCAGATGGATCATTTTTCGGTAATAATGGTAGATCGAATCGGGATTCTCAAGCTCGCTTTCCACATTGATTTCCTTGTAATTCGGGTTCACCTTCATCCATGGCGTTCCTGCTGTAAATCCCGCCTGCTCCCCGGCAGTCCACTGCATAGGCGTTCGGGAATTGTCCCGCCCGTTCTTCCAAATGACCTCCATCAATTCTTCATGAGTCTTGCCCTCTTCCCTTTCAAGACGGTACACGGTCTTCATATGCACATCGTCATAATCGTCGATAGACGGGAACCGCACGTTCGTCATGCCGATCTCCTGCCCCTGATAAATGAAGGGAGTGCCCTGCATCAGAAAATACATCGTAGCCAGCGCCTTAGCCGACTGTACCCGCAGCGGTCCGTCATCGCCATACGTGGACACCGAGCGGGGCTTATCGTGATTCTCCATAAAAAGAGCGTTCCAGCCGGTGCCTTCAAGCGCTTTTTGCCATTCGGTCAGTACCTTCTTGAAGGTGATCAGGTCGAAGCCGCTCTCCAGGCTCTTGTCCCACAGATGCATATGATTGAATTGGAACACCATGTTGAACTTGCCTGTTTCCTTGCTGACCCACTGATCCGCGTCATCCGCCGTAACCCCGCTCGCTTCGCCGACGGTCATGATGTCGTACTTATCGAACGTTTCCCGCTTCAGTTCTTCGAGCAAATCATGGATGCCTTCCCGGTTCATATGCCCTTCAAAAGCGCTCACATAGCGCAACCCTTCCGGGTTCGGAAGGTCGGGGAAACCGGCCAGCTTCTTAATATGCGAGATGGCGTCGATCCGGAAACCGTCAATGCCTTTATCAAGCCACCAGTTGACCATTTCGTATAAATCCTGGCGGACATCGGGGTTCTCCCAGTTGAGGTCCGGCTGTCTCTTGGAGAACACGTGCATAAAATACTGGTCCGTAACCATGTCATATTCCCAGATGGACCCGCCGAAGATGCTGTCCCAGTTGTTCGGCTCCGCGCCGTCTTTCGGATCGGCCCAAATATAGTAGTCCCGTTTCGGGTTGTCCTTGCTTGACCGCGATTCGATGAACCAGGGATGCTCATCCGAGGTGTGGTTAATGACCAGATCCATGATGAGCTTCATCTCTCTGCGGTGAACCTGCTCCAGCAGTTCGTCGAAATCCTCCATCGTACCGAATTCGGCCATAATGTCATGATAATCCGAAATATCGTACCCGTTATCGTCATTGGGCGACTTGTAGATCGGGCAGATCCAGATCACGTCGATCCCTAAGTTTTTCAGATAATCCAGCTTGCCGAGAATTCCCCGCAAATCGCCGATTCCGTCACCGTTGCCGTCCATAAAACTGCGGGGATAGATTTGATATGCCACCGCTTCTTTCCACCAAATTCGTTCCACTGCTGTCAGCTCCTCCAACCTGCTTTAAGGGAAAAATTTTTCCTATTTGCAGTATAGAACGAATGTTTTTTCCTGGTCAAGTCCAATTGGAAATAGGATGCTGCCGTGTTATGATACATATATATATATAAGCCAGCTTATAAAACACTGCGATAATACCGCACTTGAGCTATTCTATCGCCGATAGGCTTATAAATTTTTTTGCGCTTTTCTGTGCTGATCCCGTCATCCATTCAGGAAAAAGATTGCATTTATCGAATCACATAGCTTATTTAGGAAAATATTTTCCCGCTATGGGACATCTTATTGTTCGGAGTTGTGGTGTTAAGATGAAGGTAACGATTCATGATATTGCAAAAATGGCTGGAGTTTCCATCTCAACCGTCTCCAGAGTCATTAATAACAGCAAACCGGTAAACGAGGAAGTCCGGATAAGAGTGATGGAAGCCATCAAGCAGACCCAATACCGCTCCGGCGCTCCCGTAGGCGATGGCGCCAAGGCCGATTCCGCGCTGATCGGAGTTATTGCCCCCCAGTTCAGCCAGACGGTACTTAACGATATGGTGGCGGGCATTGAGTCGGTTTCCCGGCTGTACGGCTACGAGCTGCTCATCGGGCTGACCGATGGAACGCTTGAAAGCGAGCTGGATCATTTGAAAAGGTTCGGGAACATCGAGTCGCTGGGTATTATTTTTGTCGGCTCTATGCTGGAACGAAGGCATATCCAAACGATTGAAGCGGCGGGAATTCCCTGCATTGTAATCGGACAAATCTCAAATATTCCATCCATCCCTTCCGTTCATGTGGATAACATCACCGCCTCCTACGAAGCCGTCACCTATCTCATTCAAAAGGGGCACCGCCGCATCGCGATGATCCGTGGAATAGGCGACGAGGGCATTGGAAACGACCGCTACCAGGGATTTCGCCAGGCGATGAGCGATGCAGGACTTCCGCTCCGCGAGGACTGGGTTGTGAAGAGCAAGCTGTCCGTGGATGACGGGATGAACGCCATGCGCAAGCTGGCGGAAACCGGCCAAATGCCAAGCGCGGTATTCTGCTCAACGGACTGGATGGCGATCGGGGCGATGAATTATGTCTTGGATCAAGGCATGCGAATTCCGGAGGACATAGCTGTATTCGGGTTTGACGGCAGCTATCTGTCGTCCATCTTCCGTCCGAAGCTCTCTACGGTGGAGTATTCCGCAGCGGAAATCGGCATGACGGCTACCCGCAACCTGATCAAAATGATTAAGGGCGCTTCGGATATCCCGCAGCATTCCAATGTCACGCATTATCTGGCGATTCGCGAAAGCACGAACTAAAGACAGGCGGAGTGCATGGACCGCTCCCGGCAAAACAGCAAGCTTCCGGCGGCACGGAAGCTTGCTGTTTTTATAAATTCCGGTATTTCAGTTGCCTTCGGCCGGTTTCGCGCTTACGGAAACTTGACCCATTATTGAATGGCAACTTCACCTTGTTCCAACGCCGCTTTGCTCAATTGCTCCTTCAGATACAAAGGTTTAACCGGTATTTTATGAATTTTGACGCCCGTGTGCCGCAGCGCATCCTGAACGGCCGACTGAATGACGGCGAGAACCGGTATCGACCCGCTTTCCCCTGCTCCTTTGACTCCTAGCGGATTCAGCGGAGACGGCGTTTCAATATGATGAATCGTCATTTCCGGAATTTCTGTGGAAGAAGGGACGAGATAATCCATCAGGCTGCTCGTAAGAAGCTGCCCTTCCCGGTCGTAGACAATTTCTTCATATAAGGCGTTGCCGATTCCATTCGATATGCCGCCCTGATACTGCCCGGTCACAATCAGCGGATTAAGCAGCTTGCCGCTGTCGTGAACCGATAAATAATGCAAAACCTTGATTTGCAGCGTCTCGGGTTCCACCTCGACGACAGCCATATCGGACATCGACGTAATGGCCGCACCCTCGGGAGCAAAATAATCGGTTGCCTCCAGCATCGGGTCGGTTGGAAGATCATAGGTTTTCCCCGGAGCGCCCCCCTTCGCCGCATGGGACAGGGCTCCCAGTGTAATGTGTATACCGGGCTCGTCTTTTTTGCGGATATACCCGCCCGCCAATTCAAGTGCGCTTTCCGGTACATTCAGCTCATGCGCAGCGAGCCGGAGCGCATGCTGCTTCACCTTCTGGGCAGCCTTGTACACTGCGTTGCCCGCAATGGTCGCAATCCTGCTGGCGAATGTGCCGGTGCCGTACGGAAAGAGGCTCGTGTCGCCTTCCCGGACGATCACCTTCTCAAGCGGGACATCCAGCACTTCCGCCGCAACCTGGGCCAGAGACGTTTCATGCCCCTGCCCCTGGGTGGCGGCGCCTGTAAACACCGTCACTTCGCCCGTATCCTCCACGCGGACGGTCGCCCCTTCATAATTGCCGAAGCCGGTGTTCTCGATACAGACGACCGTTCCGATTCCGACATTTCTGCCTTGCTTCCTGTACTCCTCCTGAAGCATGCGCCACCGCGCGTACTCCCCTTCCAATTGTACGGTTTCTACAAGCTTGGGAAAATTGCCGCTATCGTAAATCTGGGGCTTCCCGTCTCTTGACAGTAGACCGGTGCGGTACGGAAATTCATCCGCCTGAATCAGATTGCGGCGTTTAATTTCAAGCGGGTCCATATTCAACTCATGGGCCGCTTCATCCAGCAAGCGGTTCAGAATCATGGCCGCCTGCGGTCTTCCCGCTCCCCGGTACGGCGCGAGCGGAACCGTATTTGTATAGAAGACGTCGATTTCGCAGGCATAGTCGGTCACGCGGTACGGGCCGGGGATCAGCGAAGAGGTAATGATGGGAACAATCACGCCCCAAGGTACGTATGCGCCCGTACTCGCCAGACCTTTATCGATTACCGCTACAATCTTACCCTCCCGGGTTACGCCGAGCGTCGCCTCGTGAATCTGTTCGCGCTCATGGATGCAGCTCATCATATGCTCCATCCGGTCCTCGATCCAGCTCACCGGAGCGCCCACCTGAAGCGAGGCCCACGGAACGAGCATGTCCTCCACATAGAACGGAGCCTTCGCGCCAAAAGCGCCTCCGACATCCGGGGCAATGACCCGGACCTGGTGTTCCGAGATCCGGAACGTTTCCGACAGAATTTTACGCATTTCATGCTGGCTCTGCGTCGCGGCGTACACTTCCAGCATAGGTTCCGGCTGGTGATGGCTCCACTTCGCGAGGAGCCCGCGCGTCTCAATCGGCAGACAGCTCACCCGGCCGATTTCAAACCGGTGGCTGACAATAACATCGGCCTCCTTCATCTTTTCATGAGCATTGCCGATCGACTGATTGATGTGCATCGCCAGATTGGATTCCATATGCTGGTGGGCGAGTGGCGCTCCGGGACGCGCGGCGTCTTCCAGAAAGGAAACGGCAGGGAGCTTCTCATATTTGATTTTGATCAGACCTACTGCGTCTTCGGCTATATATCTGGAGGCCGCGATGACCATGGCAACCGGCTCGCCGACATGGTGAACGGTTCTGTCAAGCGGCCGCTGGGTAACGGATATCAGATTGGGATTGGGAAATACAACAGGCAGGCAGGGGAGATCCGCCGCTTCATCCGGGCCGAATACCGCTACGACCCCTGGCAGATTTCTCGCCTGCTCCAGGTCGATTTCCGTAATATGGGCATGTGCATGCGTGCTGCGCAGAAAAGCGGCGCTGAGCGCTCCGTCCATATGAATATCGGCAATATATCGCCCCTGTCCCCTGGTCAATCGCGGATCAATTTTCCGTTTCATGGACTGACCTATATACTTCATTCCTTCACCTCCACAGTCTATAGACCGAACAACTCTTCCATCATCCGGTCGGACCAGCGCTCCGCCGTTCCATCTTTGGACAGAAGCTTGATAAATCTCCACAAAGGCATCTCCAGGAAAAAGCCTCTCAGCTTCCCGGCCAGAATCGTCTCTTTCAGGTTCTCATCTTCCGCAACATGCTCAGCCAAGTAGCGGACAGCCTGCAAGCCTCGCTCAGTCTTAAGCCACTGCTTCAGAAGGCTGTTTGCGTCAAGCGTTATTTCGGTCTTACCAGTGAATTCAATATGAATGAATTCAATATGAACGCGCGTGGACAGGCGAATGTCGCGCGAAGAAGCTCCAATGGACAGAACAAAGTCTCCACTGTCGGCCGTCCAGCCTCCGGCAGCCGGATGGTAATAGGAGAAGTCGCGTTTTTCTAATTGCAGTGTAACGGTCTGTGTTTCACCCGGTGAGAGCTCAACCTTAGCGAATCCCTTCAATTCCCGGTCCGGGCGAACCAGCTCGCAATCCGGGTCGGATACGTACAACTGGACAATTTCTTTCCCGCATCTGCTCCCGGTATTCGTTACCTTGACCGACACGGCGAAGCAGCCTTCTTCCGGTTTCCGGACAACCTCAAGATCCGTATAATCAAAGCTTGTGTAGGACAAGCCATACCCGAATGGAAACAACGGCTCAATCTCTTTGCGGTCATAATAACGGTATCCGATAAATAATCCTTCGCCATACACCGTCTTGCCGTTGTCGCCTGGAAAATTCAGATAAGACGGATTGTCTGACAGTTTCACCGGAAAAGTCTCCGCCAGTTTACCGGAAGGATTCGCCTCCCCGAACAATAGACGAGCCAAGGCACTGCCGCCTGCCTGCCCGGGAAGCCATACCTCAAGCACGGCGGACGCATCCGAGATCCACCCGCGCATATCTACGGCAGACCCGTTATTCAGCACAACAACACAGGATTTATGAACAGATGCCACAGCTTGCAGCAGCGCTGAATGTCCGGCAGGTAAATCCATGTTCTCCCTGTCGTTTCCCTCAAGCTCCGTGCTGCCCGCAAACAGAAGGACGACCTCCGCCTGAAGAGCTGCACGAACCGCTTCAGAAATCAGCCCTTGGTTGTCCGCGCCATCCTCATCATAGCCATCCGCATAGATAATCTGCGTCCCGGGGTCCAGTATTTTTACAATCTCATCGAAAGGAATTTCCAAGAATGACGGATTGATACTGGAGCTTCCACCCCCCTGAATTAACGGGAACTTCGCATTTCTTCCGATAATTGCGATTGAAGGCAGCCCGGATGGCTCAAGCGGCAGAAGACGATTGTCATTCTTGAGCAGCACCATGCTCTCTTCGGCCGCTGTCCGGGCAAGCCGGTGGGCTTGCTCCAGGCTCCAGTCAAGATTGTCAGGAGCGGGCCCTGTGCCCCGAAGGCTTTTCTCCACGGCCGACAGTACATTCAGAACCGCCCCATCCAGTGTCTCCTCGGTAAGCTCGCCCGAGTGCAAGGCTTCTTTGAGCTGCTTGGCGTTTGACAGGGCAGGGCCTGGCATCTCCAAATCGAGTCCGGCCTGAAGAGCTTTTACCCGGTCATTAACCGCCAGCCAGTCGGACATCACGAACCCGCTAAAATTCCATTCCCCGCGAAGAATATCTGTCAGCAGCAACCGGTTTTCCGAAGCATAGGTTCCATTTACTTTATTGTAGGAGCTCATAATCGACCAAGGCGCGGCTTTCTTGACCACACGCTCAAAGGCAGCCAAATAGATCTCCCTCATCGTTCGTTCATCCACTTCCGAACTGATCGTCATCCGCTCGAATTCGGTATTGTAGCAGGCAAAATGCTTCAATGACGTGCCGATGTTCCGGCTCTGAACCCCTCTGATGAACGCCGCAGCCATTTCTCCCGCCAAGAAGGGATCTTCCGAATAATATTCGAAATTCCTGCCGCACAGAGGCGAGCGCTTCATGTTAATGCCGGGTCCCAGCAAGATTTGAACGCCCAGTTGCCGGCATTCTTTTCCCAGGCTTACGCCGATCTGTTCCATCAGCTCCACATTCCAGGAAGAGGCCAGTCCGGACGAAGTCGGGAAACAGGTGGCCGGCTTGCTGAGGCCAAGCAGCGTGCCATCCTGCTCCTTCCTCACTCCATGAGGACCATCAGTCATGCAGAGCGATGGAATCCCGAGCCGTTCAACGGCGCTTGTGCCCCAAAGATCTTTTCCCGCGACCAAGCTGATTTTCTCATCCAACGTTAATTGCCCAAGCCACTTTTCCGCCAGTGAATTCATCTCGCTTGGATCACCTCTCCGGCTTCATTTGTTTGAGTGCCTCGCGAATGCGTTCGGGCCGAAGGGGCAGAGACGTAAACGGAATAGCGTATTCCTGCAGCGCGTTTACGATCGCATTGGCAATCGCGGGGGCTACGGCTACCGTTCCGCCTTCTCCCGCGCCCTTTACCCCTAGCGGGTTCAGCGGCGAAGGATAGTTCTCCAGAATCTCGGTGGTGACCTCCGGCACTTCCATTGAGGTTGGAATCAGATAATCCATGAAGCTGCCGGACACAAGCTGTCCGATTTCATCATATTTCAGATTCTCGTACATGGCGCCTCCGAGTCCCTGGGCCATTCCGCCAATGAGCTGGCCCTCCACAAGCATCGGGTTGATCGCCTTGCCAAGATCATAGGCAATATAATATTTCAAAATTTGCAGCGCCCCTGTGTCGGGATCAAGCTCCACTTCGGCAGCGTGGCAGCCGTAAGGATAAGTCATATGCTCGATATGGAACGTGTATTTCTCACACAGCGAAATGCCAAGGTCCGAGCAAATCGTCAGTAATTCTTCCAGCGGCATAGCGGCCTGCCCCGCTTCGGCATACACCACGCCCCCGTCCTTGAGGGCGAGCATGTCCACCGGAACCTTAAGCTGCTCGGCCGCAACCTTCAGCAGCTTCTCTTTCAGCAATCCGGCCGCGTGCCAGGCGGCCGATCCGCCAACAACCGCTCCGCGCGTGGCGAATGAGCCGTTGCCCTTCTCCACAAGCGCGGTATCGCCGTGAACGACGCTGACATCGCTGTAAGGAATACCAAGCTGATCGCTGCAAATTTGCGCCAGTGTCGTTGTAATCCCCTGACCGACCTCCGTCAGACCGGTCTTGCAAATCACCCGGCCGTCCGGCCGCATCTCCACCTCGGCAAACTCCCACGGGCCAAAGCCCGACTTTTCCACAAAGGAGGCAAAGCCGAGGCCGATAAAGCGACCTTCCTGCCTGGCCCTGGACTGCTTCCCGGCAAACTGCTCCCAGCCCATGAACTTCCGGGCGCGGTCAAGTGTCTCGGCATAGTCGCCGCTGTCATATTCAATGACTTGACCGAGTGCGGACAGCCCGTTGCTGTAGGGCATCTGTTCGGGACGAATGTAATTTCGTTCCCTGACTATGGTGGGGTCCAGCTTCAAATGCGCAGCGACCATGTCGATGACCCGCTCGCGGACAAACGTCCCCTCGAAACGTCCCGGCCCCCGGTACGTTCCAACCGGCGTCTTGTTGGTCAATACCAAATGCGTTACGATTTCAATGTCGCTGAAATCGTATGGCCCTGGGAACATGGCCTGGGTTAAAGACGGCACGGTCGTGCCATGCGTGCGGATATACCCGCCCTGGTCGAAGAAGATTTCATCCCGCAGCGCATAAATCCGTCCGTCGCCGTCAAAGCCGACCGTTACCCGGTGCTTCTGTTCTCTGGAGTGGTTGGTCGCTTTGAAATGTTCCAGACGGTCCTCGATCCACCTGACCGGACGCTTCAGCTGTATGGCGGCGAACGGAATTAAATAGTCTTCCGGGTAAAATTCGCCGCGCGGCCCGAAGCCGCCGCCGCAATCCGTTTCAACCAGCCGGATTTCGTCTATATTCTTGTTCAGCAGCCGGGCCATCAGCTGATGATTGAAATGGACAACCTTCGCGGCTCCGTATACCGTCAGCCGCTCGTCCTCATCGCATAGCGCAAGCAGCCCTCTCGTTT
Organism: Paenibacillus durus ATCC 35681; assembly: GCF_000993825.1. Classification (NCBI taxonomy): domain Bacteria; kingdom Bacillati; phylum Bacillota; class Bacilli; order Caryophanales; family Paenibacillaceae; genus Paenibacillus; species Paenibacillus durus. The sequence goes on along the minus strand of NZ_CP011114.1, from coordinate 832,913 downwards.
CCATCGGAATGCCGGAGTGCCGCTGTACGTAAAGCTCCTCCTCCAGCACATGCTCGCACGTCTTCAGCCGCTCCGCCGCCTCTCCCTTCCTGCCGTGAATCAGGTACATTTCATTCGTACCCGCATCGGGATGAAGGATCGGCGCCCCCGGCTCCAGCGATTGAACCGCATCCGTAACCGGAGGCAGCACTTCATATTCGATATGGATGAAATCCGCAGCGTCCTCGGCTACATAGCGGTTCTTCGCCACAATAACGGCCACTGGGTCGCCCACGTAACGGACGCGGTCTTTTGCCAGCGGATATTGCAGAGCCTTTTCAAGGATCGGGTCCGGAGAGAGCCGCATCGGGATCGGACGCAGGTCGTCCGGCAGGTCGGACGCCGTCAGAATCAGGAGCACCCCGTCAAGACCACGGGCCTCTTCCGCGTCGATGGAACGAATGATCGCATGCGCATGCGGGGACCGGATGATCACGGCTTCGCATTGATCCGGAAATTGCAGATCGCCGACATATTGCCCTCTGCCCGTTACGAGATTATAATCCTCCAGCCGTTTCAGACTTGCCCCAATCGACATGTCACTCCGCCCTTTCCCTCATTTCTTTAGCCGCGTATTCCACCGCATCGACAATCCCCTGATATCCTGTACAGCGGCACAAGTTGCCGGAGATCGCTTCGCGGATTTCCTCACGGCTCGGGTCCGGATTATGCTCCAGCAGGTGACAAGCCGTCATCAGCATGCCCGGCGTGCAAAATCCGCATTGCAGTCCGTGCTTTTCCCAGAAGCCATTTTGCAGCGGATGAAGCTCCCCGTCCTGGCTTTCCAGTCCTTCAACGGTCACGATGTCCGCCTGATCCGCTTGAACGCCGAACACGAGACAGGACCGGACGGGCCGACCGTCCATCATAATCGTACAGGCTCCGCATACGCCGTGCTCACAGCCTACATGCGTTCCCGTAAGCCTCAGTTCGTCGCGCAGGACATCGGACAGCAGCATGCGAGGCTCCACATCAACCGTATATTCCTTCTGGTTGACCTTCAACGTTATCGTCTTCAACCGGCTCGATTCTGCGGTTTTTTCCGTCATGGACGCTCATCCTCCCTTTCTTCCTGTCAGACCAGTTTTGCTTCGTCTGCGGCTTTTTTCAGCACTCGGCGGCTTAACGCCACGCATAAATCCTTGCGGTACTCGACGCTGGCGTGTATATCCTTCTCCGGCTCGACCATATCCACGATTGGGGCGCAGCTCTCCGCGAACAATTCATCGCTCGGAGCTTGGCCGATCAGCTCGTCAGTGACATCGTCCAGCTTGACCGGAACGCCGTCCACTCCGCCGATGCAGAGCGTAGCGCTCTCTATCAGACCTTCCTCATCCAGCGTAACGGAGGCTGCGGCGATTATGATAGCGAAGTCGCCGCTGCGCAGGGTAAACTCTTCAATCGCATGGCCTGTCCGTTCCGCAATGACGGGAAAATGCACGGATTTGACAATTTCATTAGGTTCAATCGTTGTCGTCATATAGGTCAGGAACAGTTCCTCCGGAGTCAATTCCCGCTCATCTTCGCTCGACACAACGGTCACTTTCCCGCCGAGTGCCGTCAGCATAACCGGAAGCTCCGCCGTAGGGTCCGCGTGTACGATGCTGCCGCCAATCGTTCCACGGGAGCGAATCTGCGAGTGCCCGATCAGCTTGATGCCTTCCGCGAGCATCGGGCAGCTATCCCGAATCTCTGCGGAGTGCTCCACCATGTAATGACGGGTCAGCCCCCCGATGACAATCTCGCTGTCGCCGACTTCAATTCCGGTCATGCCCGGAACGCCGTTAATATCAATCAGCACCGGCGGTCTGGCCAGCCGCATATTCATCATCGGAATCAGGCTTTGCCCTCCCGCCAAAATTTTGGCGTCATATCCGAACTCATCCAGTAGAGATAAGACTTCATCCAATGTTTCCGGTCTATAATAATCGAACGCTGCGGGTTTCATTGTGTGCGGCTCCTCCCTTCCTTACACTTCCTTCGCCAGCTTCTTGAAGAAGTCTTTTACAATCATCTTGCCGATCCCGGACAGAATGCGCTGGCCCACTCCGGCAATCAGGCCGCCCACCTGGGCCGTTCCGTCATATTTGATAATCGTCACCGAATCGCTCTCGGACTGAAGCTCAACGCGGGCGTCGCCTTCGATGAATCCGGCCGGACTGTTCGCCTTCATAACAAGGCGGTAATTCTCCGGCTCATCCTTGTCGAGAATTTTAATCTCCGCCTCATAGCTGCCGCGCACCGCTGCAATGCCGATCGTAATATCGGCCTTGTACGTATCCGGCTCCGTCTCCGTAATCGAATTGCAGCCCGGCGTGGCCTTTTTCAGTACGTCAGGATCGTTAAGCGCCTTCCACACCGCTTCTTTTCCCGCTTTCACCTTTACTTCACCTTGAACCTCCATAAGTATCCTCCATTTCTGCTGCCCAAGTTTTTGGTTAAACGGCTGCTTGTCCTATTAAACGCTCAATGGTTTCAGTTCCGCGATTACTTCGGCTACCGGCACGACATCCGCATATTTCTGCTGCATATCGAAGAGATTGATTGCATGAGAGGCAATGCCGCGGTCAAACGCGCATTCCTCCGGGACAATGACTTTAAAATTATTGGAAAAAGCATCAATGACAGAAGCGCGCACACAGCCGCTTGTCGTACAGCCCGTCACGATGACCGAATCGACATGGCGGGCCGTCAGGTATGATATCAGCGGCGTTCCGAAGAACGCGCTCGGCTTCTTTTTGGAGATGACGATTTCGCCATATTGCGGCTCAAGCTCGCTGACCACCTGCGCTCCCTTTGCGCCTTCAAGCAGCTCGGGGTGATCGAAAATGTTGCCTTTAATGGCGATCCGGTCATTCGGAGCGGACCTGCTGCCCTCAATAATCGTGAAGAACACCGGAATTCCGGCCTGTCTTGCGGCCGTCAGCAGTTCCTTGATATGCGTAATCGCTTCCCAGCTGCTTTCCCCGCAGCTCGTCGGGTATTTCTGAATGGATTCCTCGATACTCTCCGGTGAATCGCCGGTGAATCCGTACTGCACATCCACAATAATCAGGGCCGGACGGCTGCCGATGCCCATTGCATGGCCTAGACCGGCCTTTGCATATACCCTCTTGTCCCGTTCATCCAGATAGTTGTCCCAGATTCGCGCCACGAGCAATCCTCCTTATCCGTAGGTAATAACCCGGTCATGATCGACGGTCAGACGCACCAGCACATTCGGTTCTGCAAGCTGGACCTGCTTGCCACTCAGCTCCTTCTCCGTCATCCCCCGCGCGCCGCAGGATATCCGGGAGAGATAAATGGCCCCTCCGCCTCCAATAATTGCATCATAGGATTCACGTACGGTCGTCACGCCGTCTCCCACTCCGATCACACTGTCCAGGATATCGTCACGCAGAAGCTGAACGGCGCTCCCTGCAAGAAACATGGAGACGAAATGTCCTTCCTGAATGGCGGTCTTGGCGATAAGAAACGCCCGATCGGCCTGAGTCGGCGCTTCAGGTCCATGCGTAAGATGAATTAAAATTTTGGCCATGTCATTTCCCTCCCGTTAGTTATTTAAGATGAACTTAAGATTTTCCATCACATATCAGTCGTAACTACGAGGAATGTTTGGACTTCCGGCCGCTGTTGTCTCCAGATTTCTTGATTTAAACCGCTCTTCGCGGATGAAATCCGGAGACAAAGGCGGTCGCTGTCGCTCCTACAGTTCCAAACTTCCCCTTCGCAACTCCTTACCCTGATGTCATTTTCAAGTTCATCTTATATAGATGGGCATTTTACAAAATGCCGATATGCGTAATCCGGTATGGAATCCATGATCAAGTCTCAGCCGGAACCAGCTTCCAGACAACCTCCTCGGTCTCGGCCTTCTCCATCACTTCGTAAAGCTCCTCATGCGAAGCGTAGCGGGTATCGGGAATTTTGCGCCGCAGCACGGTCGTTTCCACAACCGAATCGAACGGGAACGGATCGACGGCAACAACGCCGTTCCCCTGCCCCTGAACCGTAATCATTTCACCCTCGGAACCAAGCGTCTGGCGAACCGGACCAAGAACCCACTTCTCCTTCGTATCCTGAGTCAGCATAGATACGTACTGGGACAAGCGGTCCATCATCTGTACCAATTCATAGTTCATCCACAGGTTATCTTCGAACAGGCTTCTTCGCTCCGCGCGGTTCCACAGGGCCATCTTCAGATCGACCCATTCCTTCTGCTGTCTGATCGTATTCTCGTCAATAAGCGAAGCCAGTTCACCTGGAATTTTGAATGTAAACGACGGATCATACCCGAACCGGTTGGTGTACAGTCCGATCCAGTGCATGCCCACGAGCAGTCCGGCATACGGGTCTTCATCCCTGACCTGCTCAAATCCCTTGCCGTAGAACTCGACATGCTGGAGCAGATTGACGCTTAAGAACGGAACGGGTTGTCCGGTTTCCGGGTTGAACAGTACCTTCGTGTCCGACTCGACCCAGCCGATGTCGTGCTTCTCAACGGCGAGACACATCGACTCAAAATGATCCGGACGCCGGAACTGCCCATTTCCCCAGCGGCGCGCAACCTGTCCAGCCTGAACGGAGTGATCGTATTGATTGACAATGTGCAGATGCCCGTCATATTTTGTAATGAACATAAATGCCTCTCCCTCTCGGCGATTAGTCGGTAAAAACGAACGAAGGATCAATATCCAGCGGCTTCTCCCGCGTATAGAGGCGCTTGTACGTATCCGTGATGTCCGGGAGCTTGGTGCAAATGCTGAAAATATGAGGGGCCAGATCCTTCTTGACAGGTTCCCGGGTCAGGAATCTTTCCAGGGTTACCTGAAGATTCTGGATCATCTTCACTTCATCCTTTCGTCTTGCTTGAACCTGCTTCAGCGTTTCGAGCGACAGATCGCCGGTACGGAACCCTTTATAAATCACATCCGCCGCAATAATTGCGGTCCCCATCGCCAGTGTGCTGCCAACCGCTCCCCAGGGAGTGACGCAGTGGGCGGCATCGCCGATCAGCAGGCAGCCGTCCTTGGCCCAGTCCTTGACATACCGCATTTTGCATAACAACAGAACAAAGGACTTGAAGTCTTCCATCGGCTCCACATAAGGTTTAAGAATGGGCAGGTCTTCGAGAATCCGGCTTTTGAAGGCTTCAATGCCTTCTTCCTTGATCTTCTGAAACTCGCCCCTTGTGAGCGAAATTCCGCATTGGATGAGTCCGCCCAGCTTGGGAAGGAAGAGATAATTGTAGTTTTTTTGGAAGTAGAAGTGGTAAATGTTATAGTCCCATGACTCCGGCTTCTCAAACGAGAACCACAGCAGGTCATTCACATAATAGTCGAGGTCCAGTTCGAAGCCGGCGAGCTTTTCCATCGTTGAATTCCGGCCGTCCACGGCAACCGTTACCGCCGCGCGAATATCGAAATCCCCTTCCTCTGCCAGCTCCTCCGCGTTTGTAGAATCCCCTGCTGTTCTCACCGCATGAACGCCGATGATTTTATCGCCGTCTTTAATCAGGTCTTTCACTTTCGTATTAAACAGCAGCTTAAAGTTCGGGTAGTGCCGGGCCTTCTCCAAGAGGGCTGCAAGCATTGTCGGCTGGGTCAGTCTGGCACAGTAGCTCTCCTCGTCAATTAAGGTATCAAAGGAAAGCTGCATGATTTCCTTATGATCGTGGAATACAACCACTTCATTGATCTTCACATGGTCGTGGCTCTCAATATAGTCAAGCAGGTTAAGCTGCTTCATCATCTGGACAAAACGCGGCTGGGTAATTTCCCCGCGATATTCCCTGTGAAAGTCCGCATTCTTCTCCAGTACGATCACGTTAATTCCCTGTTTGGCGAGCAGCAAGCCGAGCAGCATTCCGGCAGGACCGGCTCCAACAATGCATACGTCTGTCTTCACTTCGTTCTTAGGCGTCTCCATAGATGCAATCACCTCTCCCTTCCGTACCATCCGTTTAACTTTTTCGAAGTTCTCCTGCCATTTGCAGCGTGCCTGGCGGCTCTATAATGAGTTTAATGGAATCCCATACATGCTCCTGCATCCGGTAACGGGCCAGCTTCGGGTTCCGGGCCGTCAACGCATCCAGAATGCCCTGGTGCTGATGGAAGGTGCTGAAATGCCGGTCCTTATTGCGGCTCCATGCCATGACTTGAATCCAGTTAATCCCCACTCTTAAATGCTGGAGCGTATTTTTTAATGAGAGATTTCCGCTGGCCTCCACAATGAGATCATGGAACTGGTTATTTAGCACAATCGCTTCATCCGAGCGTTCCGTCTCAAAGGTCCGGTGCAGGTAGAGAATCTCCTCCATCTTGCCGAACATAAGCTTGCTTCCCCGCTCGGCCGCGAGCTCCGCAGCCAGGCCTTCGAGCTCGGCTCGAAGCTCGTAATAATCCTGAATTTCTTTCGTAGAGTATTCTTTGATACGGACGCCGTGATGGGGAACCAATTCAAGCACCTGCTCCTGTACAAGCATTCTCAGCGCTTCCCTGATCGGTGTGCTGCTGACACCAAGCATCTCCTTGAGCTGGCGCTCCCTGATCCATATGCCCGGTTCAAACTGGCCGCTCATTACGTAGTCAAACAATCTTTTATAAACGGCCATGGTTGTTGTTTCTTTAACTAGCTTGTCGGGCTGCTGCGTCATTTGTATTCACTCCTTGCCTGTCCGGGTTCGGTTTCCTGTCCCTAAAAAAACTATATTATATATAATATATATTGTTAAATATCAATTGCTTATGTTCCGATAAAGTTGATGAATGTTAGATATAATCCGGCATTTTTTCATCTTCTGGTATAGAGCTGGAGCATCCCTTACAATCTTGGATGCTCCAGCCTTATGTTTTATAAAACTATTTTTTCAGCTTGTTCCAGGAGGCCTGGAATTCGGCCAGCATTTGATCGGGAGTCGATTTTCCGGCCACGTATTTCTGCATCGACTGCGCAATTTCCGTGTATAGACCTTCAGGCATTTTCGACGCTTGCATCGGAAGTGAATTTCCTTCCTCCGAAAACTTCGTCAGATCATCGCCGATACTTCCCACATCAGCCGGGTCGGCCTTAATACTCTTGAAAGCGGGAACCAGCTTGAATTCCTTGGCTACATATTGTTTTCCAATATCGGACGTAACGAGCCAGTTCAAAAATTCCTTCGCCTGCTCCTTAACCGGTGAATTTTTATTCACTACCCAAATGGTAGGCGAAGTAAATACCGCATTTTTGTTAAAATCCGCATCATCGCTGACCGGCATCGGCATTAGTCCGGCCTGGATATTCGGATTGATTTTATCAATAAGCGGCTGAATCCAGTTGCCCGCCGGAATCATGGCTCCCTGGCCGGTGGCGAACAAGGTCATCGACGTGTTGTAGTCCGTGGTCAACGGATTGGCATTGCCATACTTCATTGCAATATCGAGATATTTCGGCAGCCCCTTGAACACATCGTTGCCTGCAAACGTTGCCGCCCCGCTATTGAGGTCCGCGATAAATTTATCCGTATCCGGCACCTTGGCCATAAAGGAATCAAATATTGTAATCCCGAGATCCCATACGCTGGCGTAGTCATTTACAAACGGCGTAAAGCCTTGCGCTTTAAGCTTGGTGCTCGCTTCTTCCAGTTCGGACAGCGTCTTCGGCAGCTCGGTAATTCCGGCTTTGGCGAACATTTCTTTATTGTAGACAAGTCCGGACCCTTCCAGCGACAACGGGAAGCCGTACAGCTTGCCGTCTTTCATCATCGGCGCCTTGGCGGAATCGACAGCATCACTCACCCAAGGCTGATCCGTCAGATCCTCAAGATGATCGGCCCACACATCCATATCGCTGTATCCACCGTTATTGAAAATATCCGGCATTTCATTCGCCGCCAGTTTAGCCTTCAGTTTTGTGCCATATTGGCTGGACAGAACAGACTCAATCTCAATCTTGACACCCGGATGGGTCTTCTCGTACTCGGCCTTCAATACTTTAAGCTGTTCGGCTATTTCCACCTTCTGCTGGAACAGCTTAATCGTAACTTCCTTCTGCGCGTTCGATTCCCCGTTACCGGCAGCATCGGCGCCGGTATTGGCCCCGCTGTTTGAATTGGCCCCGCAAGCGGCCAACAAGCAACACATCAACACTAGGACGCATGAAATGATGAACGAACGCTTCATAATCTGTTAAACCCTCCTGTAATTGTTTTTTCTCGTTACGATGCATATATGAAGGTGTCGGATGACACTCACATTTTACAAGCGGTTATCCTTTTACCGCTCCATCGGCAATGCCCTGGATGACATGACGCTGCGCCATAAAGAACAGGATCATGACAGGGACCATCCCCATAACCAGTACCGCAAGCGCTAAATCCCATTGGGTCATGTATTGTCCGAACAAGGAACTGGTGGCTGTCTGTATCGTTTGAAGACCAGGTTTTTGCAGCACAAGCATCGGCAGCAGGAAATCATTCCAAATCCACAAGCTGTTAAGCACGAGAACGGTAACGGTCATCGGCTTCAGCAGCGGAACGATGATTCGAAAGAAGGTGCCGTAAGGCGTACAGCCGTCAACAACCGCCGATTCTTCAATTTCTTTGGGTATCGCTATAATGAAGCTGCTGAACAGAAACAGCGTAAAGGAAACCCCCATCCCCATGTAAGCAATCACCACTCCGGTAAAAGTGTTCATCAGGTTAACCCAGCCAAACATCTTCACCATCGGAATCATAATCGACTGAAAAGGAATGACCATCGCCAGCATGAACATGGAGAACAAGATGCGATTCATCCGGCTCTTATTGCGGACCAGGCGGTACGCAGCCATAGAAGAAATAATAATCAAGCCCAAATTACTGAAAATGGTAATAATTAGCGTATTTTTAAAAGCCTGAGGGTAGTTCAATGCTTTCCAGGCATTCAGATAGTTTTCAACATGCAGGACCCCCGGAAGACCCGCTGTGTCCGTGAGCAGCTCCGCGAAGCTTTTAAACGAGTTAACGATGACAAAATAGAACGGAGAGAGAAACACCAGCGCCAGCAGGAATGCCAGCAGCTCGATGCCAAACCATTTGAATGAATACGATCTTCCGATCATTACATTTCCACCTCCCGGCTTTTCGTAAGCTTGACCTGAATCAAAGTGATAAAGGTGACGGCCACGAAGAAGATCAGCGCCTTTGCCGTACCTAAGCCATAACGGTTATTCCCGAATGCTTCATTATAAATGTTCATTGCAACGGATTCGGTGGAACCGTAAGGCCCTCCGCTGGTCAGAGAGTAGTTCAAGTCAAACATTTTGAATGTCCACGAAATGGAGATAAACAAACATACCGTCACAGTCGGCATAATCAGCGGAATGATAATATTCTTCAGAATTTGCCACTTGCCCGCCCCGTCAATTACAGAAGCTTCAATCAGATCCTTTGGCACGTTCGCCAGGCCCGCAATATAGATAACCATCAGGTAACCCGCTCCCTGCCACACGCTTACGATGATAAGGGCCCAGTATGCCGTAGCTTCGGTTCCCAGCCAGGGGAGAGTAAAGAAAGACAAGTTCGTGAGTTTTCCAATGCCGGGAAAGCCTTGTACCAGTATGAACTGCCAGATAAATCCAAGAACAAGTCCACCTAACACATTTGGCAGAAAAAAGATCGTTCGGATCGCACTCCGGCTTTTCAGCGGCAACGACAGCAGATAAGCCAGAGCAAATCCGATTACATTGTTCAGAATTACTGCGGTTAAGGTAAACCGGGTGGTGAACCAGAACGACTGGCCAAATTCCGGATCCTTTAAAAAAATCGTTGAAAAATTGTTTAATCCGACCCAAACCGCATTGCCGGATACACCATCCCAGCTTGTCATCGAATAATAAATGCCGAAAAAGAACGGGATTGCAATGACGATGGAGTAGAATAATATTGCCGGACCAATAAAAAAGGCTTGCTGCATCCATTGCGAGGTTATCCATCTCTTCACACTTGATCCCCTTTCCAGCTTGGAAGATCTTTCGAGAACAGGATGCATATTTATTGAAGCCCGGTCATTTTCCATGTTCAATCTCCTCCTGTCTGTGTAAAATAGATTTAAATTTTAATATTCTTTGTTAAGGGGATTATAAAATGCATTATATATAATGTTAAATATAAATCTCTTATTTCCATATAAATATTAAGCATGTTAGGTACGGTTTCCTGACATAAAACTATGATAAATGTCACTTATTATGACGCAATAAGCATTTTATCCGCTAAAAATATGAATAAATCGTGGACTAAATATTATATATGATATATATTGTTACATAGAAGAAGGTTTCGAGGCAGTCGTGGAGGATTTGAAGTGTGTGGATTTTGTTGATAAAATTTCCATTTTGTATTATCAGGGGGGAATCTTGACCATGAACATCGTGCATCTGGAGACTTTCATCATCGTGTGTACTTACGGTAATTTTACAGAGGCGGCCAAGCATCTTTATGTTCCTCAACCAACCGTAACCAACCGCATCAATCAGTTGGAGGATGAGCTCGGTCAAGAGCTTTTTGCCAGAGGAAAGTCAGGAAAGCGAAATGTTCAGCTTACGCGTGCTGGAGAAAGGTTTCTGCCTCATGCCCAATCCGTTGTTGAAACGCTTAAGATGGCCAAGCAGGAGATTACTCACACCACCTCGTTGTCGATTGGAAGCTCGGTTCCCCTCAGCCACCCTCTCATCTATAATGTCATTCAGGATCTTTCCAATCTGAACGAGCATTTGAATATCCATTTGATCTCCCTGGAATCCTCCAACATTTTGAAGGCATTGGTTGATAATGTAATAGACGTCGCTTTTACAACCGATTTGATGATGAGCACCTGCTATCAGACTTATCCGCTTGGCTCTGAGGAGTTCAACCTGATCCTCCCCGCCGAGCACCCGTTATCGAATCAGCCCTTGCTGGAGAACTTCACATGCATGAAAGAAGAGAATATCATCTTCTATGAACCCTACAAGAACAGCATCAAGGATTTGTCGGAGCTGAATTTTAAAAAGAAGCTTTACTCGAACCAGTTCGAAGTAATCAAAAGCCTGATCCATGAACAGCACGGAATCAGCATTCTTCCCCCCATGATTCTTGAGAAGGAAATCAAAAATAACGAAATGGTCAGCATTCCGTTATCGGAGAATATTCAACTGAATAAAATCAACTATTATTTAACCTGCAATAAAGAGAATTTATTGAAAAAAGGGATTCGTTTGAATCAGGAGAACTGGACCTTCGAAGAGGTTGTCTAGCTGATCAAGATATACGTAACAATAGGTATTATAAAAGGCCATGCCTCTACAAAGTAGAAACATGGCCTTTTGTATTGAAGACATGTCTAACTCGTTCAATCGGCTTGATCCGATTCTTCCGCTTGCTCGCTTGCTTCTTCTTGCCGGGAATTTAGCATCAAGCTGATCGTATCCCATACATGCTCGTGCATTCTGGCATGGGCTAGCTGGGGGTCCCTATTAACAAGCGCTTCCCAAATCCCCCGGTGCTGGTAGTCGGTAAGCGCATGGCGTTCTTTATTCCGGTTCCACGCCATCACCTGTATCCAGTTAATTCCTGCGCGCAAATGGTGCAGGGTGTTCTTCAGCGCCAGATTTCCGCCGGCCTCCACAACAAGATCATGAAACCGGTTATTTAATTCAATGGCATCTACGGCGTGGCCGGTACTCTCGCGATGAGCCTGCTCCAGATTTAAGAGATTCTCCATCTGCTTGAAATGCGAGCTGTTCCCCCGCTCGGCGGCAAGCCTGGCCGCCATTCCCTCCAGTTCGGCGCGAAGCTCATACAAATCCTTCAACTCTTTCAGCGACAGCTCCTTGACTCGAACACCGTGATGGGGAACAGATTCCAGAATGCGCTCCTGCACCAGCATGCGCATCGCTTCACGAATCGGTGTACTGCTTACGCCGAGCATCTCCTTCAGTTCGCGTTCCCTGATCCATTCACCCGGCGGAAATCTCCCGCTCAGCACCAGATCATACAACCGTCTGTATACAGCCATGGTCGTCGTTTCTTTAATAAGCTTATTAGCTAAGTCCATCAGAGTCTTCCCTCCAGGTGATAAGAACAGCTTCACCCGCCCTTATTCATAAGAGCGGGTTCGGCTTCTGCGCGAGTATAAGACGATAATTGAAGCATCCTGCCTTTATGATAGCAGATTCTGGTTTTCTCGTAAAAGCCCGGGATTTATGAGCATCTATCCTCCGATATAGGACATTTCAATCTTCTGTTTGCCGCTTGCTTCATGCGTATCCCGCCCTCGCTTCGCGCTGTACTGATTGTCCCTGTTAATCCAGACGGACGCTATCCTGGCCGTCAGTTCTTCATCCGACAGATCGGACCGCAAAAGTTCCCGGAGGTCGGTTCCTTCCGTGGCAAAGAGACACGTATACAAGGAGCCGTTCGCTGAAATCCTTGCTCTTGTGCATGTTCCGCAAAAGGCATCCGAAACCGCCGAAATAATACCGACTTCCTGCTCCGTTCCTTTATACCGGTAACGGGAAGCCACTTCTCCGTAGTATTGGCCGGGAATAGCCTCAAGCGGCATCACATGACGGTCAATCCTGTCAATGATCTCCTGTTTGGTTACGACTTTGTTAAGATTCCATCCGTTGGTGTTTCCCACGTCCATATATTCAATGAAGCGGATCGTATGTCCAGCGTCTTTGAAATACTTCGCCATTGGAACAATATCCTGATCATTGGCGCCTTTCTGAACAACCATGTTGATCTTCACTTTCAACCCGGCCCGTGAAGCCGCTTCAATTCCCTTAAGCACCGGCTCGACTCCGACCCCTCTGCCGTTAATATGACCGAATCGCTCGTCCGATAATGAGTCAAGGCTTACCGATACGCGCCTCAGTCCCGCAGCCTGCAAGCTCGCGGCATATTTAGGGAGCAACACGCCGTTTGTTGTCAGAGCGATGTCCTTAATACCCTCTATGGAAGCAAGCTTGTCTAATAACAGCGGAAGATCGGTTCTGAGCAGCGGTTCGCCGCCAGTGAGACGTATCTTGGTCACTCCTAGAGCCGCAAATATTTGCGCAAGCCTCGTTATTTCTTCAAAATTGAGCAATTCCGCTTTGGGAAGAAAGGGATAATCCGGGCCGAAAATTTCCTTTGGCATACAATATACGCAGCGAAAATTACAACGATCCGTGACGGAAATTCTCAAATCTGTAAGCGGGCGTTGAAGCAGGTCATTGATCATAAGCTCCTCCCGAATCTGCATATACAATGATAAATATCATATTGTGATTCTATACTATACAGCATTATGCATAACTTTTAAAATACCAATTGCTTATGGCTAAATAAATATACTGAATACTTGAACACTCTCCTCCATCCCCCCGTCCAATTGCTGAAGCCTTCCCCGCCTTAGGTCGAGATTGCAAAACCGTCCCCAGCCCGTTTTGCGGTGTACGTGAAAATAATAGAATAAAGCCATAGATCACGGATATGACGAAAGGGAGAAATGACACTATGAAAAAACTTTACCGTTCCGAAAGAGACAAGAAAATCAGCGGCCTGTGCGGAGGGTTGGCTGAGTGGCTGGGCATCAACTCCACCCTTATCCGGCTGGTCGCCGTAATCGTCGCTTTAGGCAGCGTCGGCACGTTCATTCTTTTTTATCTGATCGCCAGCCTCATCGTTCCAAGCGACCGGACCGGGAGCTTCATGAATGGACATCATTATTACTAAAAAGAAAAGGGAGAGAGATCAATGAGCATATTGCAGAGAATTGCGACATTAACGAAGGCGGCCTTGCATGAGGGCCTGAACCGGCTGGAGGACCCGGTCATGATGACCGGACAATATTTGCGCGACCTTGAAGACAAGATCGCCGAGGCGGAGCAGCGTAGCCGTGATTTGCAGGCGGCGGCCAGACTGCTGGAACGCCGGCAGAAGGAATACCACATGCTGGCGGAGCTTAGCGAAGGCGATGCCTTAAAGGCGCTGGAAAGCGGCGACGAAGCTAAAGCACAGCAGGCCGTTATGGCCAAGCTCACCTATACGGAGAGCGAGAAGGAATGCGCCACCGGTCTGGAGGAGACCCGGCAGGTGCTGGCCGGACTCGGGTACGAGATCGCAGCGGCCAAGGAAGAGCGGGTCCGGCTGAAAGCCAAAAGGACCGAGCTCGCTGAACGGGCCGAGCGTCTCCGCAAGGTTCCAGATAGCGTCACCCCAGCCCCTTCCCGCGCCGCCTTCTCCGGCCTGAATACACATTCCGCCGCCCGGGGATTCGAGCGAATGGAAGAAAAAATCCAGGAATGGGAAGCGAGACAGACTCTGCCGGGCCGGTATGTCTCTCCTGCTGCTGACACAGAAGGCAGCGTAGACGCCCGCGTGAAGGAACAGGCCGCAGCCGAGCTGGAACGCCTGCGTGAGCGGACGAAGGGCAGCGAGCAGTAAGATTATATCGAATTTACTGAACAAAATGGGTACTTTCCTTGCTGAGCAGGGAGAGTACCCATTTTTATTGTAAGATTCTGTAACTTACTAGACGCTTTTGCGTCTAAGATTGAGAGAATTCTTTTTCAGGGAGGAATGTATCTAATGAAGAAGCTGGCAAGTCTGGGCTGCGCATCAATCCTTGCTTTATCCATAGTTTCGGGCGGGACATCCTTCGCGGCTGGAGAAATTGAAGTGATCGTGAACAACAGTACAGTCGGGCAGGAAACATCCGCCTATCTGGCGAATGGAACGACTATGGTACCTTTGAACGTTGTGCGGCAGATTCCGGGAATATCGGTAAGCTGGGATAACCAGACCAAGACAGTAACGGTTATGAGCGGCAGTGAAGTGATTAGTTTGGTTGCCGGTCAGAAGACGGCCTTCGCCGATTCCGGTAAAATTACGCTCTCCATGCCGGCTACCCTGCAAAAAGGGCGCATCCTGGTCCCTCTGCGTTTTATCGCCGAAGTCTCGGGCGCTTATGTAACCTGGAATTCCCAATCCCGCACGGTGTATGTGGCCAAGGCCGACAACAGACTGAAGGAACGCCTGGCGTCCGGCAATCTGACCGAGGCGCGCAGAGCGGCTCTGCAGCTGCCACGCGTAAGCATGATCCGGAATCTTAAACCGGCTCCATCCTCTCTAGAGGGCCAGAACTTCACCTACTATTTTCCGGAAGGCGAATATAAGAGGTTCTTAATCGAAGGCGGCGACGTCGTCTCTTATTATGAAGTGGTGAATGAACGAAGCCACCTGATGTGGACGGCAAAACTGGCTGACAGCGCAAAGACGGACAGCGTCCTGTTCTTCAAGGAAACGATGGCGTCCGAGGAGAGCGGCGTCCGGCCCGTACTGAATAGCCGGCTCGTCTACTTTCATGTCATGCCCCATATCGGCGCAGCCTCTTATGGCTTTATCGGCCCGGACGGAACGGTGACGGAGCTAGGCACCAAGGAGGTCACTATGAACGAGGAAATCGTCGATATTCCGGAAGAGTTGAAGTAAATCCGCTCTTTTTTCAAGCGTGACCTTTGCTATACTAATAGATAGGAATACTATGAATCTACCGCCAAGGAAAGACAGGAGCTCGTATGATGGATTTTGTGGCAATCGATTTTGAGACGGCGAATGCCGGACGGGCCAGCGCCTGCGCGCTGGGACTGGTTGAAGTGAAGGGCGGGATCATCGTGTCCGAGCAGGCATGGCTGATTAATCCGGAGCAGCGCTTCGACCGCAGAAATATCGCCATCCACGGGATAACACCCGAAATGGTCGCCGGGCAGCCGCCCTTCCGCGAGCTGTGGCCCATCATTGAACCGCTTATTCACGGAAAAAATATCGTGGCGCACAACGCTTCCTTCGACATGAGCGTACTCCGTTACGGACTCGATCAGTGCTCCCTGCCCTATCCGTCGTTTCAATATTGGTGCACCTACTTGCTGTCCAAAAAAATGCTGGCCGATCTCGGCTCCTACCGGCTGAATATACTGGCCGAATATTTCGGCATCCCCCTGCGGCATCACGACGCGCTCGAGGACGCCCGCACCGCGGCGCTCATCCTGGTAAAGCTCGCGGAACGAGCCGGGCATTCCGGCCTGCTGGCGCTGGCGGAAGATCTGGGCTGCCGGATTGGCACGCTGCATACTGGCGGCTACACTCCCTTCTCGATTCCCGCGCGCAAGCCATCCCGCAGCAAGGTACAACAAGCAGCCGGAAACAAGTCCGCTGCCGTCTCGGCGGAATTGGCCGAAGCTCTTCTTCCGAACTCGACTGAAACGGCAGCCGCCCGAGAGAGAACGGACCAGAAATAAAGGGGAGGCATACCCCTATTAAGGATATACCTCCCCTTCTATGGCCGGTGTTCGCAAGATCATGGCGTTCGCCCGGCTTTCTTTGCCGCCCTGGATTTACAGCTTCATCCGATAAACCGCTTTATTCTCTAGCCCGCGAATAAACGGCGTCCACTCCTCACTCTCCGGCGTCGTATCCAGCGCGTCCTCAACCATTTGAAGCTTGGCGTCCATGGCATCGATATGATGGAGCGCCACCGCTTCCGCCGTCTGAGGCTGAACCGGACTCCCCCATTCGCCAAGGTTGTGATGCGACAGCACCAGATGCTGAAGCCCGAGTACCTTCGGGGACGAAAGATCAATATTGGAGCGTATGGCCGCTTCCGTAATCCAGCTTGAAGCCATCGCGATATGTCCGAGCAGCTTGCCCTGGACACTGTAATCCGATACAATGCCAAGCTCGGCGATCATCTCCTCCGGTTTGGCGATATCGTGCAGGATAATGCCCGCTTTCAGCAGATCGGGATTCAGGAACGGCCGCTGCTTGCACAAAAAGTCGCCAATCTCCAGCATCCGCGCCATATGATAGGCAAGCCCGGCGAAATAGGCATGATGATGGGTCTTGGCCGCCGGATAATGCATCAGCTTCTCCTCCACCTTGCCCACACAATACGCAACAATGGTCCGGATCTCCGGGTCGCTTATGGAGCCCATCGCCTGCTTGATCGTATAGATTAAATCGACCGGACGGATCGGCGCGGAGCGGATAAAATCCGTTAAAGACACACCATCCTTTTCCGTAGCCAAACGCATTTTGCTAATCTTGATTTGCAGCTTCTCCCGGTATAAATGGGCGTTACCTTGAACTTTGACAAGACCCATCGGAAAAAAAGTCTCTTTGTCCGCAGTCGACACATCCCAATACTTCGCGGTCAGTTGGCCGCTGGAATCACTGAGCACGATATCGAAATAATCCTTCGGCGGATTACCATTCGTTTGCTTGACCGTCAATTCCCTAATCAGATAAAAGCCGATGAATTCATCCTGCGGTGCCAGTTGGTTGATTTGCTTCATGATGAGCCTCCTACTTATCTTAAACCTTCTTCCCACAATAACTTTGACACTGGCCGCTTCAATCCCTTCAAACCACGGAATAAAACCGTATCCCCTCATGAAAAATTACGCAAAAAGACCGCCTCTATCAATCCACAATCGGCGTTATGGATTGATAGAGGCGGTCTGCTTCAGACGGTAATAATCGGCAAGGGTCTATACGGTGCACGGCGCTTAGGCGCTCAGCTCTTTATACTTCTCGGTAAGCTCTTCGAACCATTGTCTGTCCTGCAGCGCCAGCGCAAAATCGATCAGCTCGGCGATTTCATTCTTTCCAAGGTCCGTCTTATCGTTAAAGTTAACCTCTGCCACGGCACAGGCTTCAACTATTGATCCTTCAGAAAAATCAAACGAGAACTCCAGGTCGATGTCGCTTTCCAGATACTCATTGCGGAGAAAATACAGCACTTCACACATCAGAATCGGCCTAACCTGATCTTTAAAAACGCAGTCCATTACTTTTGCCCAATAGTGACGGTTGGTCAGATGCAGCTTGTCATCATTTAAAAGACTCTTCTCACCTTGAAAATCATTGACAAATTTCAGCTCAAGCGGCTCCATCTTAAAGATACTGGCGATTTGCTTCTTGGCGATACTCACGATCTCATTCGTTTCCAATCTAATCATCTCTTGTTCCCCCATCCTAAAAATTTATTTTGGGCTTTGCGTTAAGCTTAGAACAGTAGATCTATCACATCAGGAATGATTCATTTATTGTTATATCGTCTATGGATTGCCCTTAATTAATATTATATTAGCATCTTTTCTGAAAAAATGTTTCATCACCATTCCATTTGGTTAATGCTTTTAGCCCCTAAACGCTAAAATTTCATTTAAAATTCAAATTTTCAAAATAAAAAATGTAAAATATTATTAATTTTATAATGATAATCCATTTAAAAGAAGGCGCTTTACTATAATCGGCAGCAAAAATCCGCTGTTCCATTCTGGACAGCGGATTTACATTGTAAATGGTGAGTGCGTCTGGCCGATGCACGAAAGAATCTCATTATGCGCATGGTATCAAGCGGCCTGCCCGTCAGATTGCCTGCCCGTGGCGTGCCGGGACAAGCCGCCCGGCCAGCCAGGCTTTATACAGGCGCGTTAACGCTCTCCTCGATGAACAACGGCACCAGCTGAATGCCATCCTCCGGCGTAATCCGTACCAGACCTTTGTCGGAAAGGCGAAGGGTCGGAATAACCGCAAGCGCGAGCAGCGATAGCGTCATAAAGGCATAATTAAGGGTGCAGCCTGCATCGTAAAGCGCCTTGCTGATTGCAGCAGACTGGGCGGCGGCGACTTCAAACGGCTCGGCGGACATCAGTCCGGCAATGGCGAGCGGGAACAAAGTCGTGCCGGACCCTGTGATAACCGCAACTCCGCCCTGCGCGTCGGCAACGGCATTTACCGCCCCCGCCATAAGCTCGTCGTCGCTGCCGATCACAAGCACATTATGGCTGTCATGCGCCACAGTCATGGCAATGGCCGCGGGTTCATGGAACCCGACTCCCTCCACCACGCCTACCGCCATATTGCCCGTTCCTTTGTGGCGCTCCAGAACGGCGATTTTGCATAAGCCGTCCCCTACCTGAAGGTTCCCTTCCGATACGGGGAGGGACAGAATGCGTTCCATTGTCTCCACATGGTTTTCCAGCACCTTGATCACCCGGGTGCTCACATTACCGGACTCCACCGGCGCCTTGATGACAAAATCCCCAGCCGTCGGACGCTTAGGCAGATGAACGGAAGCCAGCACTTCCTGAGGATAGGCAAATGAAGGCAGGGATACCGTCATAGCTCCATTCTCGGCCACTACGGTCCCGGCGGCAATCGTCATCACGACGTTGACGTCCGCGAGATTGCCATCCAGCAGAATGATGTCGGCGATCGAGCCGGGAGTAATGGAACCGATATCGCGGGCAACGCCAAAGCGTTCGGCGGTGTTGATCGTAGCCATCTGGAAGGCGGTCACCGGTTTCACCCCCTGGGCAATGGCATGCCGGACTACGAAGTCCATATGGCCTTCGTCCCGCAGCGATTCCGAGCTGCGGTCGTCGGTGACGAGCATCATCCGCCTCGGGTCGAGGCCATGCTCGGTATGCGCCGTTATCGTCTTGGCGACATCATGCCAGGCGGAGCCGCGGCGCATCTTCGCGTACATGCCCAGCCGTACGCGCTCGATCACATCCTCGGCGGTCACGCACTCATGATCGCCGGTTACACCGGCGGCCGCGTATACAGGCAGCCTCCAGTCGCTCGCGGGCCAGGTGAAATGCCCGTCGACATAACCGCCGGCGCGAAGGGTCGCCTGAATCTCTCCGAGCATTTTATCGTCGCCGTAGACGACGCCGGGAAAATTCATCACTTCACCGAGCGCGATGACATCGTCTCCCCAGGTGAACGCCTCCGCCACTTCCTCCGGCCCGATGGCCGCCCCGGTCGTTTCGAATTCAGGACCCGCCGACGGAACGCAGGAAGCGACCTGCATATAGGCGGCAAGCGGCGTCGTCCGCATTTCGTCCAGCATCAGCTTGATTCCTTTTAGTCCGAACACATTGGCGATTTCATGAGCGTCGAAGAAGCCGCCGGTCGTTCCGAGTGGAAGAACGGCGCGCGCGAATTCGGTGACAGTCAGCTGCGTGCTCTCGATATGGCAGTGGCCGTCGAGCAGGCCGGGAGCGATATATTTTCCCGCCGCATCAATGACCTTGGTATTCTCCCCGATCATATGCGATACGTCCTTGCCTACATAGGCGATGCGTCCTTCCTGAATGCCGACGGATATGCCTTCCAGTATTTCACCGGAGCACACATTGACCAGTTTGCCGCCGGTAATGACCAGCGTTGCCGGCATATCGCCGCGCGCCGTAGCTACAAGCGCCGGAACGCAGTCGGCGAGAGGTTTTCTTGCAAAGACCATATTTTCCCGCTCCCTTCGCACAAAATAGTTAACCGCAGCAGCTTCGCCAAGCGGCAGTTTAAGAAAAAACGGCTCTGCCTTCCCCGCAGGTCCGGTAGCCGTTTTTCCCGAGGTTCCATCCGGCAGGTGTGCCTCCCGAACGCCTTGCTTAGTTCGTTTCTCGAAATTATCCTATACCTGGTCGTAGATATCAAGCGCCGCCTGAACGCCAAGTCCTGCAGGCAGCGGATGGCCTTGACGGAGCAGCGCCGCCTCCAGCGCGCCCAGCACCCGCAGCACATTGTTCCCGCGGCAGCTGAAGCCCATCGTTCCAATCCGCCAGATTTTCCCTTTAAGCGGTCCGAAAGAGCTGGCAATTTCGATGCCAAAGCTGTCCAGCAGCATGGAGCGTACCGATTCCCCGTTGATTCCTTCCGGAATCACCACGCAGGTTACCATCGGCATTTTGCAGCCGGGGTCGCCGTAAAGCTGAAGTCCCATCGCCTCGAGCCCGGTGACAAGCGCACGCTCATGCAGGCGGTGCCTTGCAAATCGCTCCTCAAGCCCCTCTTCCAATACGAGCCGCAGACCTTCACGCAGCGCGTACAGCATGGAGGTCATTTCCGTATGATGGTTCAGCCGCAATGGACTCCAGTAGTCTTGAAGCATCCCCAGATCAAAATAATTGCTGCGAACGACTGCGATATCCTCGTCTCCGGCATCGGCTGTGCGTAGTCCGCGCTCCACCCGTTTGCGCGACATGATCTTGTCTTCGGCGCGTTTGTTGTACGTGATCGGGGCCATGCCCGATGGAACAGACAGGCATTTCTGCGTGCCGCCGATGACAGCATCAAGCTGCCAGGCGTCCGTCTCGACCGGCACGCCGCCGATCGTTGCCACCGCATCGACAATCAGCAGGGCATCCATTTCCCGGCAAGCCTGCCCAATCCCTTCGAGCGGCTGCAGGCGGCCGGTGGATGTCTCGCCGTGAACCATTGCGACCACATCGGGCTTTACCCTGCGCATCTCGGCAATGATCTCCTCCTGAGCGAAGACCTTTCCCCACTCCTTCTCAATCGTATGCACCTCCGCGCCGCAGCGGTCGGCGATTTCATGCAGCAAATGCCCAAAACGGCCGTAAATCGGAATCAGCACACGGTCCCCTGGAGAAATCAGGCTGACCATGGCCGCCTCAATCCCCGAACGGGAGGTGCCGTCCACGGGAAAGGCCCACTGATTGCTTGTAGCGAACAGCTCCCGCAGCATGCCCATCGTTTCATTCATAATATCCGTAAACTCGGGGTCGAACTGGCCCAGCACCGGATAAGACATCGCCCGCAGCACACGCGGGTCAACCTCCACCGGTCCCGGAGTCATAATGCACCGCAGTGACGGTGACAAGTCTTCGAACCGCTTCATGTCCATCTCTCCTTCGTGTTTTGCGGCACAAGGCCGTCTTCATCCGATTCTTCATATCCTAGCTTATATAATAGCGCGATCAGCACCTCAAGACCGGCAGCCAGCTCTTCCGGCGGAGTATATTCCTCCGGGGAGTGGCTGATGCCGCCTTGGCTAGGCACAAAAATCATCGCCGTCCTGCAGCGGGGCGCAAGGAGCTGGGCGTCGTGACCCGCCCCGCTGACCATCGACCTGTATGTCCTGCCTTGCTGAAGACATATAGCCTCAAGCTCGGCGCTCAGCCCCCCGTCCATCGGCGCGGGCGAGGCGCTGAGACGGAGCGCCATGTCGAGGGCAACGTTTCGGCGCCCTGCTATTTCCTCAAACGCGGACACAACCGATGCGCAGAACGCTTCCAGCTCATCTTCCCGGCTATGGCGGATGTCCAGCGTGAACGCCACTTCGCCGGGAATCACATTTGGCGTATTTGGGGTTACAACCAGCCGCCCCGTGGTGGCTACCAGCGGATCTCCCGCTTCCACCGCAAGGCGCTCCATCTGCAGCATCATCTCGGCCGCCGCAGCAAGAGCGTCGCTGCGCAGGCCCATCGGTGTCGTTCCGGCATGATTGGCCGTACCTTTGACGGTCACGGCGAAGCGCCGCTGTCCGACAATCGCCGACACAACGCCGATCTGCATCCCCGTCCGCTCAAGCACGATCCCCTGCTCGATATGAAGCTCTACATAAGCGGAGATGTCGCTTCTGGGCGTATCCGCCTTCTGATCGCCCAGGCGGCAGCCTTCCATCGCTTCTTGCAGCGTCACACCTTCACCGTCGCGGTAGTCTTTTGCTTCGCTCCCGTCATACACTCCGGTCACGTTGCCCGACCCCCAGAAGGTCAGCGGAAACCGGCTGCCTTCCTCTTCGGCGAACGAGACGGCTTCCAGTGTCCGAAGCGGCGGGCCGTACACGCTGCTTAGGTAGCGCAGCGCTGTAAAGGCTGCTGCTACACCGTAAGCCCCGTCGTATTTTCCGCCGTTTACAACGGTATCGATATGCGAACCGGTCAATACGACTTTGCCGTCAAGGCGCGTGCCGGTCAATCTGCCATAGACATTGCCGACGCTGTCTGCATAAGCCGTCAGGCCGCTCTCCCCGGCCCGGTTCAGCAAATGCTGCTGCGCCTTCTTCCATTCCGGCGTATACAGAAGCCGGGTAACTCCGTCTCCCGGCGCGCTGAACGCGGACAACTCTTCAAGCAGCTCCATCATTTCAGCGGCGGGAGCTTGAATATAAGACGCACTCATAATACCAGCTGCCCTTCACCGATTTTTACCCACTGCCCGCCTTCCGGAGAGATCACGCCCTGTTCACGGGTATAGACCAGATTGCCGCGGCAGATGGTGGAAGTCACCCTGCAGGAGAGATTCATTCCGGCATATGGGCTATGCTTGTGGCGGTAGAGCAAATCCGAAGCGGCAAGGGTATAGGGCATATCCGGATGCAGCACCGCCAGATCGGCGTCCATGCCAAGTGCAATTGAACCTTTGCGGCCGGATAACCCGAAACGCTCCGCTGGAAGCCCCGACAGCAGCTGTGAAACCAGCGTTACCGGAAGCTTCCGCTTGTTCACTCCTTCATGGAACATCAGTTCCATGCTGCTCTGAGCCCCGGAGATGCCGCCCCAGGCATCAAAGAAACTCAGTCCGGAGGCAAGCTTCAACTCGGGAGGACAGGGCGAATGGTCGGAGGCAATGAGATCGATTTTCCCATCAGCCAGCGCCTTCCACAGCTTTTCCTGCTCCTCGGCACTCCGCAGCGGCGGCGCGCATTTGGCAACCGGGCCCATTTTCTCCATATCGTCTTCCGTCAATATCAAATAGTGCGGGCAGGTTTCCGCCGATACGTCCTGGCCCCGCAATTTGGCTGCATGAATCATGTCAATTGCAGTGGCCGTGCTGATATGGACAAAATGCAGCCGGCATCCCGTCCGCTCCCCGTACAGCAGCGCCCGGGCGACGGCCTCCAGCTCTGCCTGCGCCGGCCGGGAAGCCGCAAAATCGCGAGCTCCTGTCCGTCCGCTTTGCACCGCTTCCGCCCCGAGCATCGCCGTCATCTCGTTGCTCTCCGCATGCAGTGCGAGAATGCCGCCGAACGAAGCGATCTTTTTCATCCCTTGGTACAGGGTCTCATCGTCTACCTCGCGAAAGCGTCCTTCGCCTTCGCCGCCCGGATTCGATATAAAGGCTTTGAAGCCCGTGACGCCCGCCGACCAGAGCTCCTCCAAATTATCCAGATTGCCCGGAACAAGGCCGCCCCACAGCACATAATCGACAGCAGAATGACCGGCGGCCATTTCGGCTTTCAGACCGAGAGCGGGTAAATTCACCGTCGGCGGATTGCCGTTCAGCGGCATATCGGCATAGGTGGTGCAGCCTCCCGCCGCCAGCGACGCCGACCCGGTTGGAAAGCCTTCCCAGTGCCCAAACGACGGCTCGTTAAAATGGACGTGCATGTCGATCATGCCAGGCAGCACATACTGTCCTTCGGCATCAATGACGGTTGTATCCGAACCGGCTTCTATCCCGGCTTCCAGCGCGGCGATTTTGCCGTCGGCAATGCCGATATCAAGCTTTACGACTTCCCCGGGGAGTACCGCCAGACCATTTTTAATTACCAGTTCATAAGAATCGCTCACATAGGTTCCCTCCCGACGTCGTTAGTTTTCTTCTACAATAAGTTATACCCGGTTGTCAGCTTCCGCGATAAGTGCTGTATCCTCCAGGAGCGAGCAGAAGCGGAACATGATAATGACCGCCCTCACTGCCGATATGGAAACGGATCGGAATCAGATCGAGAAATCCAATTGGTTCAGGGGCCGAAGATGTCTCCGAGCTTTCCGCATCCATTTTTCGAAAATAATCTCCCGCGTGGAACAGCAGCTCATACTCGCCGGGCTTCATTTCCGCGTCTTCCAGCAGTGGAGCATCCAGCCTCCCGTCCGCATTCGTAGCCGCCTCGCGGAGCAGCAGACTCTCCCCGTTCTCCAGCCGCCTCAGCTGCAAGAAAACTCCCGAAGCGGGAATCCCCCGTACCAGATCGAGCACATGGGTAGTCAAACGTCCGCTCATGCAGCCACCTCCCTGGACAAATTGTGGGTCGGAACGTGCGATATATCATTGCGTGTCCCGTAATTTTTGTAGAGAATATTCATAATTATGCTGGCTATTTCTGTCTTCCGAATCGATAATCGGCCTTTGGAAGTCTTCAGTATGATTATGGCTGGCACCCCCGTTAACAAGAATGATTGAATTGAAGGATGTTTTTACTCCGACAGGAGATCTTCCAAGCGAAACTTCGTAATTTTGCCAATTTCAAATAGGGCCCGGTTCCATTCTTCCTCAGGCGATAGATTTACCCGCTCACTGACGGATTCGATGATGTCGTCTTTGTTTTTACCCCGGACTGCCAGAATGAACGGAAACTGGAATTTGTCCGTATATTTCTTGTTCAGGTCGTTTAACCATTCGAATTCCTCCGGGGTCAGCCGGTCAAGCCCTGCCCCTTTCTGCTCCGCCGCCGACAGCGGTGTAACCTGGAGCCTCGTCGCCAGATCGGGATGGGCCCGCAGCAGCGACAAAATCTTCTCCCGGTCTGCGCTTCGGACTGCCTCCGTCATCGCTTCGTGCAGTTCTCCAACCGATCCGAAGGGACGGGAGGCGTAGGCTGATTCGGCAACCCATGGCGAATGCTCAAAAATACCGCCAAGCGTCGCCACAAACTCTTCCTTGCTCATTTCGTTTATCTCAGACAGTGTTATAGGTGAAGCTGGGGTTGCCATGGTTTATCCCACTCCTTTTTCAATCACCTTGTTTACGGCCCGCATAATGCCACCATAGCCTATGCACCGGCATAAATTGCCAGACAGCGCTTCTTCCACCTCTTCGGGCGCTGGGTTCGGAAAACTCCCCCATTCCCCATTACATTAATGTCCGCTTTTTCCAGCGTTTCCTTCCAATGCCTTCCACAGTTCGGTAGCGGCAAGATCGCCCGCTGCCCTCTTCTTGTATTCTACGGTTGCAAAAGGATCTCCATAGGCTTCAAACTGCGTGACAACCGCCTTGTACAATGGAGCAAGCATCTCCTTGCCGATACAGGCGCCTTCCTGAACCGCTTCGGCCATACTCAGCTGCTGCGGCCGGCGTACCCAGTGGTTCATCGTGAAAAGGTTTCATTTGCTCACCCCATTGCAGTTGTCCGCAGTCTAAAAGCCATCTTACCGTCCTAGAACCGCTGCTCCCGGATGTACGGAACACCTAGCGATTCCGGCGTGCCGGAAGGCTTGTTGCGGTTGCGGTACCCCAAATACATGAGGACAAGGATGGTTACAACATAAGGAATCATTTTCAAGAAGTACGGCGGAATGGCGCTGCCAAGCAGCTGCATCCGGAAGCCCAGCGAATCCAGTGCTCCGAAGAAGTAGGCGCACAGCAGCGCCCTTACCGGATTCCATCTGGCAAAAATAACGAGACCAACCGCGATCCAGCCTCTGCCCGCCGTCAGCCCTTCGTTCCAGGTCGGAGCAACGGTCAGAACCATATCCGCTCCTGCAAGCCCGATCAGCATGGCGCCGACGGTAACGTAGCCGTAACGGATCAGCCGGACATGAACGCCCATAACATCTGCTGTGGCCGGACTGTCTCCCACGGCCCGCAGATGCAGACCCCATGAAGTGCGGTGAATGAGCAGATGCAGCACAATGACAAGCACAAAGCTGAACCAGGTCAGAACATCCAGATTTCCAAAAATATCGCCGATCACCGGAACCGGCTTCAGAAAGTCAAGATGCAGTCTCGGCAACATGCCGGGCAGCGGGTTGCCGCTGATCGACTTGCCGAGATAAGCGCTAAAGCCGCTCCCAAACAGCGTCATCGCAAGACCCGACATCGTCTGGTTGGCGCGGAGCGTGATACTTAGGAAGGCGTGAACCAAGCCAAGCGCCGCCGTTACTCCAACTGACGCGAGCAGCGCCGCCCCGAGATTTTCGGTACGAATAAACACAATGCACGTTGTGACCGCACCCATCAGCATCAGGCCCTCGGCTCCCAACTGAATAATGCCGGCGCGTTCGTTCAATATGCCTCCGAGCGTCGCCAGGAGCAGCGGCGTGCCCGCGGTAATGGCGGCGATTAATAACTGTGTGACAAAATCCATTTCTTTCGATTCCTCCTTTGGGCTACGCTCCCCGGCGAATGCGGAAGCGGGTGACCATATCGCCGGCAATCAGGAAAAACAGGATCGCGCCCTGCAGCATTTCCGAAATGGATGACGGCAGACCGATGGTCTGTACGCTAAAACCGCCGACAATCAATCCGCCGAACAGCACCGAAGTGACAACAAGCCCGAGCGGATTCAGCTTGGCGAGCCAAGCCACGATAATAGCGGTGTACCCGTAGCCCGGCGAAATGCCCTGCATCAGCTTATGGCTGACTCCCGATACTTCGGCCATACCGGCAAGACCGGCAAGCCCTCCGCTGATCAGCATAACAATGATAATATGGCGATTGATGTGAATTCCGGCGTAACGGGCCGCGTTCGGATTCGCTCCGATCAGCCGCAGCTCGTAGCCCCAGCGGGTAAAACGGATCATCAGATAGTAAATGACAACCGCGACCAGGGCAAAGATCAAGCCGATATGCAGCCGGGTTGCTCCGAGTACAGGCAGCGATTGCGCGTCGGTGAATACCGGCGAGCCTGGCATGTTGAAGCCTTGAGGATCTTTCCATGGTCCGAACGTAACGTAATCAAGGGCCAGTAGCGCGACATAATTGAGCATTAGCGAAGTAATCAGCTCGTTCACCCCGAAATGCGTCTTTGGAATAGCTGTAAGCAGCCCCCAGAGAGCGCCGGCGGCAACGCCGAAGATCAGCATCAACAGAATCGACCAGAATCCCGACAGATTCGGAAAATAGATCGTTACGGCGGTTGCGGCTATCGCGCCAACAATCAACTGGCCCTCAGCTCCGATATTCCAGACCGATATCCGGTAAGCCACGGCGATGCCGAGTCCGCACAGCAGCAGCGGAATCGCTTTAACGAGCGTTTCGGTAATGCCGTATGAGGTTCCGAAGGCACCCTTAATCATTTTGGAGTAGACGGTTACCGGGTTCATTCCGTTGGCATAGATAAAAATCGCGCACAGCACGAGCGCCAGCGCCACCGATACGATCGGCGTCCACCACGGCGTGCGGATGCGGGATGAATCAAATTCCAGCCGCCAGGGCATCTTTCCTCCGGGAGTCTGTTTCACAGGCTGCGCAAGCGCTCTTCCGCCTGCCTTTTCCTGGCTCATACCATGCTCTCCTCTCTGCCCCGGATACCCGCCATCATAAGGCCGATGTTTTCTCTGTCCGCCATCTCATGGGTCTCCTCACCAATAATTGCTCCGTTATAAATGACCAGTATCCGGTCCGAAAGCTGCAGCAGTTCATCCAGATCCTCTGAAATGAGCAGCACGCCGCTCCCGGAAGCGCGGAGCTCCATAAGCAGCTCATGTACCCCTGCCGTCGCGCCGACATCAAGACCCTGCGTCGGGTGGACAGCCACCATCAGCTTCGGACGGTGGGTAACTTCCCGCGCGAACAACAGCTTCTGCTGGTTGCCGCCGGACAGATGCTGGACAGGCGTATCCAGTTCCGGCGTCTTCACATCAAATTTACGAACAAGCTCCTCGGACCATACACGGTTCTTGGCCGCTTTCAGGAAGCCGAATTTCGAATGCTCCTCGGAACGGTACGATTTGAACAGCAAATTATCAACAGACCCGAGCTTTCCGGCCAAGCCGCTTTTCATACGGTTTTCCGGTACATGAGAGATGCCCGAGTCAATCGCTCCGCGCACCGAAGCCGTCTTGACAGGACTCCCGTCAAAGGTAATTTCGCCTTCTCTCCACGTCCTAAGACCTGTCAGGACTTCAGCCAATTCCTTCTGGCCGTTGCCAGCCACTCCGGCTACGCCGACGATTTCACCCTTTCGCACGCTCAGGGACAGACTGTTCAGAGCCTTGCGGCCATGATCGGCGTAGACGCTTAAGTTTTTAACATTAAGCAGTTCTTCACCTTCCGTAGCTTCGCGCTCCTGACGCTCAATAACCACTTCTCTGCCGACCATCAACCGGGCAAGCTCGCGCTCATCGGTATCCTTGGTGACCAGTGTAGCAATCATTTTACCTTTGCGCATAACCGAAATTCGATCCGAAGACGCCATGACTTCCTTCATTTTATGCGTGGTCATGATAACCGTCTTACCTTCCTGCTTCATCCGGCGAAGTGTGCTGAACAGCCCTTCCACCTCACCCGGCGTAAGCACCGAAGTCGGTTCATCCAAAATGATAATATCGGCGCCGCGATAGAGCGTCTTGACGATCTCCACCCGCTGCTGCTCCCCAACAGAGAGCTGCCATATGGGACGGTCCACCGGAAATTTTAGCCCGAAGCGTTCCGCCAACTCCTCAATTTCTTTATGTTTGTTTTTAATCCAGTTTCGTCCGCGCCAGAAAGACGACTTTTCGCCAAGCACGATATTTTCCGCCGCCGTCAAGGTCTGCACCAGTCTGAAGTTCTGAAATACCATACCCACGCCGAGCAAGCCCGCGTCTTTGGGAGAACGAATCTTGGCAGGTTTGCCGTGAATCAGAATCTCTCCTTCATCCGCTCTATACACGCCCGACAGCATGCTCATGACCGTGCTTTTTCCCGCCCCGTTCTCACCAAGCAGCGCGTGTATCTCGCCCGCGTTTGCCGAAAAATCGACTTGGTCGCTCGCGGTTACCGAACCGAACCGTTTGACAATGCCGCGCATTTCCACCGAAAATTCCTGCATATGGAACGCCTCCTTCCTCATAGTTGTAGTACAGGTGGGGAAGGTTCTTGGATTAAGAGCCCGCCCCACCTGTATGGTCTTCCTCTTATTTAACGGATATCACACACGAATTTTGCATAGCTTAAAACAGGTCAAAACATGAATTATTTAGGAAGCGTTCCGACTACACCTTTAGCCAGCCAGTTCATGCCCAGCACTTCTTCAAGTGTAAGACTCTTTCCTGCCGGAACTTTCTCATTGCCCTGGTTATCGCTGATCGGACCCGTGAAGACATTCAATTCACCACTGATGATCTTCGCCTTGGCATCGGCCACAAGCTTCTGCACATCCTCGGGAACCTTGTTGCCGAATGGAGCCAGATCAATCATGCCGTCAGCTATGTCGCCGGAATACTGCTCGTTCTTCCAGGTACCGTCCATAACCGATTTTACAGTCTTCGTGTAGTACGGTCCCCAGTTCCATACCGGGTTCGTCAAATAATTGTCAGGCGCGAATTTCTTCATGTCGGAGTCGTTGCCGCCTGCAAATGCGCCGCGCTCAGCAGCTGCCTGAATCGTAGCAGGGGAATCCTGGTATGCGAGCAGCACGTCGGCGCCCTTATCCAGCAAGCTGATGGCAGCCTGACGCTCTGTCGTCGGATCATACCAAGTGTTTGTCCATACGACGTCGACTTTAATGTCCGGGTTTACACTTTGCGCGCCAAGCGTAAACGCATTAAGGTTGTAAATAACTTCGCTGATCGGGAAAGCGCCGACATAGCCAAGATGATTTTTCTTGGTCACTTTGCCTGCCGCAATACCCGTCAGATAACTCGCTTGATAGTTCTTTCCGAAATAGTTGCCCATGTTCTCGGCTGTCTTGAAGCCGGAAGCATGATCGAACTTGACGTTCGGGAATTTCTTCGCTACGCTGAGCGTCTGTTCCATATAGCCGAAGCTTGTCGTAAATACGATGTCATGGCTTTGCGCCAGCTCGGTAATGATGCGCTCCGCATCGGGGCCCTCAGGAACGTTCTCTACGGCATCAGCCTTAATGCCGAGTTCCGCTTCCATTGCTTTGCGCCCTTGGTCATGCTGGTAAGTATAACCGCCGTCGCCTGGAGGCCCGATGTATACGAACGCCACCTTCGGCTTTTCTCCGGACGGCTGCGCGGACGCGCCTGCCGAAGCTCCGGCCGCCGTCGACGGTTCCGGGGATGCACCCGTGTTAGCTCCCGTATTGTTGTTGCCGCCGCAGCCTGCAAGCACAATCGCAAGCACTAACAGCAGCATGAAACTCAATTTAAATGCCCGACCCCTTTGTTTCATTGTTTTCCTCCTCCTAAAATGTTGTGCAGCATGAAAGCTTCCACTATATGAACTGGCCGTTTCCGGCCGAAGCTCCGTCATTGGAGCTCTGATCTTCAGGAATATTATATTTTTAATATACTGGAGGCCAGAGCCGTGCGTAAATTTATATAACATACGTTTGTGCGAAAAGACGAAAAGGAGGGGGTTACTTTGTGCACGTCGCACTAACCCAACCCTATGTAGAGCTAGATGTATTTAAAATTGTAAGGAATCCTAACATATAGGGGGTTATCTATCGGCAGCGTTGCGTTCCGGGGCGTTTCTAAGCATCCACTCCCGGCGAACTTCCCTGAAATCGCCTTCGGTGTCGGCATCCATGAAGAACAAGGGCGAATCCCCTTCAATTACTGCACCTCTATAGTCCGGGGAACGGAATATGCGTGCCGCGCCGCGGTCGCCCTCAAGCTGCTGGAGCGCCGGAAAGAGCGATTTGGAGAAAAGCGCCGGCGGCATTACCATTCCGTTGCCATTGGAAGCTACATAATCCAGAGCCGGCGAGCACCGGAAGGTCTCAATCAGACGACCGACCAGCCCCGCCGTAATGAAAGGCTGGTCGGCGAGCGCAACCACCACCGCATCCGGTTCGGCCGGCAACACCGCACTCAAGCCGCAGCGGAGGGAGAAGGACATCCCTAAGTGGGCGGTCAGGCAAAACTCCGTCCGCCTTGCCCCCGGGACTCCGCTCTCGGGCGGAAGCCACTCCAGCTTGTCACCGGCCCGTACCACCACGGCCAGCGGATCAAGGCCGCAGCGCTCCAGTTCACCGAGCGCAACGCTCCCGAGCGCGACATCCTCCGACAGCATCAAAGATACCTTGGGGGTGCCCATCCGGCTACTTTGCCCCGCCGCCAGATAAATACCGGCAACTCTCAAGGTAATCCGCTCCTTTCGGCCGCTTGCGGGAACTCGATCTTCTGACCTGAATCATCTCGGCGACAATACTGACGGCTATTTCTTCAGGGCCTTCTCCCCCAATCGGCAGCCCGACAGGCGCATGCACCGTCTCCGGGGCTTCCAGCCCCTCCAGCAGCATGCCTATTCTCGCTTTGGACCCGATGATGCCGATATAACATGGGTTATGCTTAATGACATGCTCTAGAAATATTCGGTCCCGTTGAAGCTGATGGCTGCAGATCAGGACATAATCCCTGCTGCCGATATGAAGCTTGTCTGCGGCCTCGGCCGGAGAGCAAATTATTCTTTCTGCCGCAGCAAAATCATGTCTTAAGCTACCCTCGCGCCAGTCGGCGATGGCAACACGAAAGCCGGCTTTGACCGCCAAATCCGCAATAGGGCGCGCATCATTTCCGGGACCAAACAGAACGAGCCGCGGTTTAGGTACAAGCAGCGTCGCAAACGAAGCATCACTCCAGTTGTAGGCCGCCGCCATCTCCGGCACTGCCGCAGCCGACTCCAGCGAAGCCGACTCCAGCGAATAGGTATATCTGCCGTCTGCCCGGCTGCGCCGAAGGATCACGCTTTTACCGGATGTTATGATTCCATGGGCTTCAACCAGCAAATTCCTGAGCTCGCCAGCTACAGGCTCCAGCACTACCTTAATCTTGCCGCCGCAGCCCACAGCTTCTCCCCAAGAAAAATCATCCTGAGACAGCATATCATATTCTACGGTCTCCGGCATCCCCGATTCCCACACTTCTTCGGTCCGGAGCTGCAAATCGCTTTCCATACATCCGGGGCTTAGGCTTCCTATAGTGCCCCCCTCATGAAACAGCATAACTGCTCCGGCCTTTCGATATGAGTGTCCCTCTACGCCAATCAGGGTGGCCAGCACGGCGGGAGCTTCATCTCTCTTGATGCGGTTTACAATATCGTACACGCTCATGAACTCCCTCCTAAACTCATCGCGACCTGAATTTCAGCCGCGCTCCAGCATTTTACGGAACAGGAAGGCCAGCTTCAACCGCAGCAGGTCGTCCGTCTTCTTGAAATCAACATCCAGCAGTTCGCTCAGCTTCTCCATGCGGTAGGTAGCCGTATTGCGGTGGATGAACAGCTTCTTGGCCGTTTCATTGATATGGCCGTCATTTTCCAAAAAAGCTTCCAGCGTATGCAGCATCTCCCTTACATACTCCGGCTCACGGCCCAGCAGTCCGGCCAATATGCGGCTGAAATATTTCTGCATCATCTCGGCAGGAACCTGCTGCAGCACCATGGCCAGTTCAAGCTGACGGTAATGTGCAACCTGCTGTCCCGCATTCCAGTGTGCCGTCAAACGCAAAGCTTCTTTTACTTCGGCAAAAGCTTCCTTGGTCTCCTCCGGTTTACTCTTTCGGCTGCTGATCGCGGCCCGGGGGTAGAAGCTCTCACCCATCTTCAGTTTGTCGAAACAGGATTCAATGATAGCGGAAAAACGCTCCGGCGCCATCCTTTCTCCCGAATAGATGGACAAGAGCCCTTCTTCCATCACTAGATGGAAAGCCTTCATCTTCCCAAACTCCGGATGCTGCGCATATTCCTCTTTCAGCCGGGTCAGTTCGTGCTGCCGCAGTTCTCCCGCTTCGGGCACATCACTAAGAACAAGCTGAAACGGCGCTTGCAGCAGTCCGTAGTCCAGTGTGTCAGCCGCCTTTACCAGTTCGGCGCAGGACAGGTCGCCTTTCAGGTAACGGCGAAGCAGCTTCCCAAACTCTCTATGCAAATCATGCTCGAAATAATCCTCATCCCCTGATCGGATATGATGCGCGATAAGTTCGGCTCCCTGAACGAACAGGCTTTCTTCCATAGGCAGAAGCAACGGGTCAATGGAGCAAAAGACAAGATAACCGAAGCACTCTTCTCCCTGCAAAAGCGGAAGGCGGTAGCCCGCTTCCTCTCCGATGCGCACCTTGCGGTTCCGGCTCCCCCACGGCCATCCGCCAAGCAGTTCCCGTTCGGTGCGGGAGGAGTTATTGAAGAGCAGTTCCCCCCGGCTGCCGATGACGGCAATCGGATGGCCGATGACTTCGGATACCGACTCCAGAAGCGAGCGGCTGCGCACAGGGCGCAGGGCAAAACGCATCAGCTTACGCTGCTTCTCAAGAACGGCTTGCAGGGTATCCGTCCTGCGGGCAAGCTCCGCCCGGAACAGACCGTTCATTTGATCGGAAAAGGTAAATTGGAATGGAAGCTCGATGAGCGGGAAGTTCAATTCTTCCGCTTCAGCGATCAGAGCTTCAGGAACCGATTCCCAGAATCGGCCCAGCTTGATGCCGAGTCCCGAGGAACCTCTCCGATTAAGCTTGTGAAGCAGCGCCGAAGCCTGCTCCGGGTTATCCTTGATCAGATAGGCTGTCGTAAGCAGCATCTCGCCTTCTTTGATCCAATCCGAAATATCCGGCGCATCCATCACATTGATCGACTTAACGATTCTGTGAGTCCCTTTGGAGCCGGCAATCAGCTTTGCTTCCGACAGAGGATAAATCGATAACGCCTCTTCAACCGTAAGATGCATGCAGCCTCTCCTCCAGTATATATATAAAATCTAATTTTTCATGATTTCTTGTGTTACTTTATGTAACATTATAAAGAATGCGCCCCGCTTTGAAAAGAAAAAAGTTTAAAAAAACGCCTTGTTATGTTATGTATTTTTACATATTTTTCATATTGATTTTTTGGGTTATCTGCTATGCAAAAAAAACAAAAGCCGTCCAGCGCGGCATTCACCGCGAGACAGCTTTTGTCATCTGTATAAAACAATTGATTAAACAAGCGCCGGCTTCCAGATCTCATTTACCCATGCCAGCAAGCGCAGGTCCTGGCCAAAGCCGCCGATGACGGACAGTCCGAGCGAAAGACCGCCAGGACCGCTCACCGGAAGCGTGATCTGCGGAAGACCAGTCAGACCTGCGATACAGCAGAGCGACATGGCTCCACTGCGGTTAAACTCAAGCTGCGCCGCGTCGCCGCCGGCAAGCGGTGCGGGACCCGGCACTGTCGGAATAACCAGCACACCGTTCTCACCAAGCAGATTGCGGAGCCGGGCGGTAACTTCCTTACGAAGCGAGGCCGCGGCTGAAAGATTGCGGCCGTGCAGTTCTTCCGCAAGTTTAAAGCGTGCTGCAATATCCGGCGCAAAGGTCGGGTGTTCCTTACGTACCCAGCTTCCATGCGTTTCCCATATTTCACTGCCCTGAAGCTCCCGAAATGCATCCATCCACGCCTTCAGTCCTTCCGGAGCCGCTTCGGTCTGCACGCTTCTCGCGGCGCCGGCTTGCAGAACCTTCAGGGCGCCGGTTAATTCCCCTTCGCTTTCCGGTTCCGTCAGCGCCCAGGCATCCTCTGGGATGAACAGCGTGTCAATCTGAACCCTCGCTGCTTGGGCTGATGATGCCGCAGAGCCTGGGGCAGGCTCACCCTGGCTTTCTCCTTCGCCCGCTCCGCCGAGCAGCACCCTGCCGACCCTATGCAAAAGTCCGGGGCTGCCTGCCATCCAGCCGACGGTATCAAACTGCGACGCAAGCGGGATAACGCCATTCATATCAACCGCTCCATGACTCGGCCGAAAGCCGTAAATACCGCAGTATGCGGACGGTACACGGACAGAGCCGCCCGTATCCGTCCCGAGCGCGAAGTCTACGCTCCCCGCCGCGACCGCGACTGCCGAGCCGCTGGAAGAACCGCCGGGAATTCTCCCCGCGCCCCGCGGATTCACCGGCGTGCCGTAATGAATATTTTCCCCGCCAAGGCTGTACATCAGCTCATCCGTGTGGGCCGCGCCTTTAAGAGCGGCCCCCGCAAGCAGTAGACTGCGAACCGCTGCGGCATGCTCTTCCGCCGCCGGATGACTGCGCAGCCAATCCGGGTTGCCTGCCGACGAGACATGGCCCTTGACCGCAAAGACGTCTTTGACCGCAAAGGTCAATCCGTCCAAAGGTCCGCGCGCAAGCGGCGATACCTCAAGTCCCGGATCGATAAATGCTCCATACCGGTTGTCCAATTCCATCTGTCCTTCCCTCCTCTCACTTTCGTTCCTTTATTCTAAAATCCGCAACTTCTATTGTCCGGACTGTAATCCTGCGACTGTTTCCCATTTCCAATGCTTGCCGTTACCAGCCGATGGCGGCTCCGTCACAGCGCGGGTCGGTGCCGCCGCTGCGGTAGCCGTTGTCATCGATGGAGATCACATGGGCGTGGCCAGCTAATCCGTCATAGTCTGCCACTTTCCGGACCTTATGGCCAGCTGCCGCCAATTTTTCCAGCACCGCGTCCTCCACTCTGCCCTCCACGGTCAGCTCCTGGGTCGGCTCGCCCCAAGTTCTTCCCCAGACGAACCGCGGCTCATCTACCGCCTGCTGGGGATTCATTCCGTAATGCAGCATTCTTGTCAGCAGCAGCGTCTGAGTCTGCGGCTGTCCCTCGCCGCCCTGTGTGCCGTACAGGATGGCGGGCTTGCCGTCCCGGCAAGCCATCGCCGGCATCAGTGTATGGAAGGTGCGCTTATGCGGCTCCAGCGTGTTGACGGCCGCCGGGTCCAGCGAAAAGAAGGAGCCCCGGTTCTGAAGCAGAACGCCGGTGCCGCCCGGAGCGGCTCCCGACCCGAATTCGAAGTACAGGCTTTGAATGAAGGAAACCGCGTTGCCTTCCGCATCCACGACCGCCGCGTAGGCTGTGTCCCGGCCAGTCGGCTCACTGGCCAGATCGGCCGCCCTGCCGGGCGAAATGGACGCGGCAAGCTCTGCGGCGTATGTCTTATCCAGCAGCCGGTCCAGCGGAATCTCATTGAATTCCGGATCGGTGAGCACGGCGTCGCGGTCGCGGAAGCTGGCCTTTATCGCCTCAACAAGCAGATGATAATATTCATAAGAACCATGCGGGATTCCTGCAAAGTTAAAGCGCTCCAATATATTCAGCGCCATCAGCCCGGCGAATCCCTGAGAATTGGGCGGAGCCTGATAGATGGTGTACCCGTGATAATCCGATGAGATCGGATCGCACCAGTTGCCCCGGTGATCGGCAAAATCCTCGGGGATCAAATATCCGCCGGCCTCTGCCATGCCGTCGCAGATGGCCTTGGCGATTTCTCCTTTGTAGAAGGCGTCACGCCCCCCGGCGGCCAGAATAGACAGCGTGCGGGCTAATTCCTGCTGTACGAACTTCTCCCCGGGCCTTGGAATCCGTCCGCCCGGCATATAGATGGCCGCCGCTTCGGGAGACAGCGCTGCACCGGCATGTATCGTGTTGGCGTGCTGGTCCGGCGACAGCGGAAAGCCTCCGGCCGCGTAATCGATTGCGGCCTCCAGCACCTCCGCCAGCGGAAGGCGGCCGTACCGGCTCAGGATCGCATCCCAGCTGTCCACCATGCCGGGCACCGTTATCGCGCTGCGTACACCTCTTCGCGGGATCGCGGCCTCTCCGGCGTAGCGGCCCCGGTGTACTCCGTACCCCGAACGGCCGCTGCCGTTGTAGGCCTGAACGCGGCCTTCATCGGCGCTGTAAGCCAGCCAGAACGCATCGCCTCCAAGGCCCGTCATATGCGGGTAGACGACCGCAAGCGCCGAGCTGACAGCCACCGCAGCGTCAAATGCGTTGCCGCCCTTTTGCAGAATCCGCGCTCCCGCAGCGGACGCCAAATGGTGCGGGCTGACTACCATCGTTTTCGTGCCGGTCACCGGTCGTTTTATCATTTTGATCCTCCTAAAAGTTTTGCTAGGTGAATTTACTTCCTGAATGGGCTTCAGCAAAACTGGCATCGTAAGCGTAGGCTTTATGTTTTGCAAAACCGACATAAAAGGCATTAGCCAAATGAATTATTGTCATTTAACCTTACACGGCTGCTTGAAGTCAACCGGAAGCGCATAGAACGCTAATGCTGCACGCCTGATTTGTGAGCCATGCACAAAGTTATCACTCGGCGGATGCAAAAAGAAATATAATGTTGGGGTATTCATACGGTTTGTATATAATGTACTTTTGACAACATAAGGAGGAAACGGTTTGAAACCAATGAACAAGGACTATATAGAGCTTGGAGTCTCAATGGTCCGCACCGGAATTCTCGGCTACGGAGGGGGCCCCTCGGTCATCCCGTTGATCCGCCATGACGCCGTAATCCGCTACCGCTGGATCAGCGACGAAGAATTCGGGGAAACGCTGGCGCTGGCCAACGCCCTTCCCGGACCGATCGCCACCAAAATGGCCGCTTACTTAGGATACAAACGCGCAGGGGGCCTGGGAGCGTTCTTCGCCGTAGTTGCACATATTTTACCGAGCGTTCTTGCCATGCTCCTGCTGCTGTCCGCCGTCAATTACCTGGCAGGCTCCAAGGTCGTTAAGGGAATGATTGCCGCCGTCTCGCCCGTTATCGCCGTTATGCTCGGGGTAATGGCTTATGAATTTGCGAAAAAAGCAGTCAAGGGGCTCGGCATCGCAGCCGGCATCGCCTTTATGCTGCTAGCCCTGCTGCTGCTTCAAGTGCTGCATGTTCATCCGGCCATCGTCATCGTGCTGTTTCTCGCTTACGGTACGGTGCATTACCGGGCTGTGGCCAGTCTCCGCCGCAAACAGGAACGAAATGGAGGGACGCCTTAGATGGAATGGCTAGATCTGATTATAGGCTTTTTTATCGCCAATCTGCTGGGATACGGCGGAGGTCCTTCCTCCATCCCGCTGATGTATACAGAAATCGTACCGCATTATCATTGGCTGAGTAACTCTGAGTTTTCCAACATGCTAGCGCTGGGTAACGCGCTCCCCGGACCAATCGCCACCAAAGTAGCGGCTTATGTCGGCTTTGAAATCTACGGCTGGGTTGGAGCGATTCTGGCGCTTCTGGCCACCGTGCTGCCTTCCGCCGCCGCCCTGATCGCGATGATCCGCCTGCTCCAGAAATACCGGCAGTCCTCGGTCGTCAAAGGTATGACGCTTCTGGTTCAACCGGTCATCGCAATTATGATGGTCATTTTGACCTGGCAGATGAGCAAAGGGCCGCTGGCCTCCATAGGCATTTGGCAGACTCTGATTATCGCTGCGATCTCCTTTTGGGCGATGGAACGGCGCAAGATCCACCCTGCACTCGTCATTTTGGCTGCTTTTATCTATGGAGGATTTATTCTCCGGTACTGGGTATAACGGCACGACAACGGTTCGCGGCCCTGCAAAGGGATACGCGGCCGTTTTTTAGTTAGGGCTTCAAAATATACTGGGACAGCACCGCCTGCACCTCGTAAATATTCACGCTCTTGTTGAACGTTTTTTTGAGCGGCATCGTGCTGCCGGACACGAAAAGATACAGTTCCGCATCCAGATCGAAATGTCCCGCCGTCTCCACGGAATAATGCGTAATGCTTTTATAGGGGATGGAGTGGTATGCGATCTTTTTGCCGGTCATGCCCTGCTTGTCGATCAGTATGAGCCGTTTATCCGTAAAAATGAACATGTCGCGGATCAGCCGGTACGCCCGTTCGATTTGTTCCCCCGGAGCCAAAATTTTTCCGAATTCTTTGCGGGCCTCATTGAGATCAATCTGAGACGCATTGCCGAGCAGACCGTCGAAAAAAGCCATGTGCCTTCCTCCTTCTAATTGCCGAGATGGGGCGTCTTGGCTGCCCATACCCCATTCATATCGAACAATAACGATGGGTATGCAATTAATCGGAGACGGAGCGGATCGCGTTTTGACTTTTTCCGGAAAATGATGCTTGCTAACTGTAAATTTTTTGTTTAATATGAAGGTAACTTTGTTAAGAGGGAGGTGAGGAAAGATGAATTATGAAGGTCTGGGTAACATGGTCGGCCGTTTGCCTATCGCAATGGCAGGCATCGTTCATGCTTTTGGCGTTAACGGGAGAGGTCTGTCCTTTTTTGCCAAAATCATAACGCCCGGCTACCCAGAAATGTCTTTCCTGCCTTCCGACCGTCAACCTTAAACCGGACACGGACGAACAAGGCCGCGGGGAACGTTTCCCTGCGGTCTTTTTATGTTGTCCTTCCACGTAAGATGGCAGGGGCGTTTCCTTTGATATCCCAAGCTCTTCGGCTTCTCACGCCGCTGAAGCTGTTAAAGGAGAATCCCTATGATTATTCAATGTCAAAATGTGCAAAAATACCACGGTGCCCAGCTAGTGCTGAGCGATGTCTCATTTTCCGTCCGCCAGGGCGAAAAGGTTGGCCTCATCGGCCGCAACGGCTCCGGCAAAACGACCTTGTTCCGCCTTCTGGGCGGCGAAGAAGCACCCGACTCGGGGCAAATCGCCATTCGTAAAGGCAGCGTCGTCGGACTGCTGGCCCAAATTCAGGAAGGCGGCGAGGACACGGTGAACGCCGTCCTTCAGCGCAGCTTCGCCGAGCCGTTGGCGTGGCAGCGGCGGCTGCGGGAGCTTGAGCGGGAGATGTCGGACCCCGGCGCTGACGGCGAAGCGCGGATGACTGCGCTGCTGCGCGAGTACGGCTTGCTGCAGGAGAAATTCGAAACGGCCGGCGGCTATGAAATGGAATCCGATATCCAGCGGGTGTCCTCGGGACTTGGGATCGGCGGCGAGCAGTTTGAGCGCGCCTTCTCTTCCCTCTCCGGCGGGGAGAAGACGAAGGTCGGGCTGGCGGCACTGCTGCTGCTCCGTCCGGATGTGCTGCTGCTCGACGAGCCGACGAACCATCTGGATATGGCCGCCATCGAATGGCTGGAGCAATTCCTGAGAGACTATGACGGCACGGTAGTTGTTATTTCTCACGACCGCTACTTCCTTGACGCCGTCGTCACAAAGATCGTTGAGATCGAAGACGGCGAGGCCGTCACCTATCACACCGGCTACACCGGCTATCAGGCCGAGAAAGAAGCTAGACTGCTTCAGCAGTTCGCCGACTACCAGGAGCAGCAGAAAAAAATTAAAAAAATGCAGGAAAGCATCAAACGGCTGATCGAATGGGGCAACAACGCCAATCCGCCTAATCCTTCCTTTCACCGCCGGGCCGCGTCGATGCAAAAGGCGCTGGACCGGATGGTCAAAATCAAGCGGCCGATCCTGGAGCGCAAAGCGATGGATTTACAGCTTGAGCAGCAGGACCGCTCGGGCAACCGGGTGCTTGTGCTTGACAGCGTCGGCAAGCGCTACGGACAGCGGACGCTGTTCACGGAGGCCGGCGGCGTGCTGCGCTACGGCGAGACGACCGCGCTGATCGGCGGCAACGGCGCGGGCAAAAGCACGCTGCTGCGCATCATACTCGGACTGGAGCAGCCGGACGAGGGAAGCTGCGCGCTTGGCTCGCGGACAGCGGTCGGCTACCTTGCCCAGGAAGCCGTGCCCGAGGATGCCGGCCAGTCCGTGCTGAAGTATTTCCGCGAACAGGCCGGCATGGAGGAAGGCGAAGCGCGGGGACAGCTGGCCAGGTTCCTCTTTTACGGCAGCGATGTGTTCAAGAGCGTCGCGGGACTGTCCGGCGGAGAATGGACCCGGCTGCGCTTCGCCGTGCTCATGCACCGGCGGCCCAACCTGCTCATCCTCGACGAGCCGACCAACCACCTTGACATTGACTCTAGGGAAGCGCTGGAGGATGCGCTGGAGGAATTTCCCGGCACAGTGCTCGCGGTGTCGCACGACCGCTATTTCATCAACCGCTGCTTCCGCAGCATCTGGGCCTTGGAAGACGGAACTCTCTCCGTATTCCCGGGCAATTATGAGTACTTCAAAGAGAAGCGTGCGGAACAAGCGTCTACGCTTGCCGCCGCATCTGCCGAGAGCGGGGCGTATACAAGCCCCGGGAAAGCAGCTTCGGCAAGAAATGTGGCGGCACCAGAGACGAAGCCTGGCGGGGCGCAGGGCGGGAGCGGTTCGGTCCGCTCCCGGAACGCCCGCTCTGCCGCTGAGTGGGAAAGCGAGATTGCCGAGGGCGAGAAGCTGCTCCAAGCCATCGAAGCACGGATGCTGGACCCGCAGCTGAGCAGCGATGCCGACCGGCTAGCCGGGCTGTACGCTGAGCGTGAAGCGCTGCAGTCCAAGCTCGACGCGTTATACGTAGCGTGGCTGGACAGTTCCGGCCAATAATTCAAGGCCGCCCTTTCGCATACCGTAAGGGGCGGCCTTATCCTAGAACAATATCCGGTTGCTTATAAATAAACGGCTTGCACCTCCCTTTAAAGCGGGCGGTGCAAGCCGTTTACTATTGAGCGTTTCTTATCTATCTATGCTTAAGCGCCATAATATTGCTCCCATGCCGCGCTTCTCTTTCCCGGTTACAATTCATAAGGATGGCTCAACCGTACTATTGCTATCTTCCGTCGTACTATCTCGTAAAGCTAATAATCCAGCCTAACAGCGAAATCCATAACGGGATGCTGATCAGAATTCCCCACAGAAGTCCAGCCGAGAAACGGCCTTCGGAATGTGCTCTCATACTTTCCTGCTGCAGCGGTAGTCTCAAATTCTCTTGCTTTTCCATGCGATCCCCTCCTAAATAATCTTATCGTCACAAAAGAGGAAAAAAATTAGACCGCCGGACCTAAATTTTTTTATCAGGGATATAATTAATTATAGCCATAAAGACTCAGCGGATATACCTTTTTTGTAAGCCCTTTCATTTATTTATTCTAAACGATTTCCGTTGTTTTTTAAACAAAAAAATAAAAATATCTTTATGTATTTTTTGTTCAACTCTAAGGGCGATTTAGACACAGGCAGCAACCCGGACCTTGCCGCAGGCCCGGGTTGCTGTTCATTGCGCACTCTCCATCACAATCCGACCATAGTAATCGTCATTGTATTTGGAGAGAATGTATTTCTGTCTCTTAGTTCTTTGCTTTATCGGGTTTCACCGGAGCGGACATGAATCAATATATCCGCAAAGAAGCTGAAAGAGAAATCTACGGCTCGGTATTCAAAATGAGGGAACTCAGGAGCATTGGACTGGCCGTTCCCGCTCAGCCGTCAGCTCCTTGATTGATCCCGGTTTAAAAGCTCAGAAAAGCAGCGCAGCCGGAAGCCGATGATTCTAGTAGCGGAACTTTTGCAATGACCGGGATATGCAGCCGCTGGTTAAGCGGGATGTAGAAATCGGTGATATGCTGGAAGAGGCCATGGAACAGGTAAAGATGGTGGGCCAGAATCAGGAAAAAACCGTCCGCTATTCGGGACTGAAATCGCCTGTCTGCGTCTATGGCGACAGAGAAAAGTTGGTAACCGCGATAATTAATATCCTTTCCAACTGCATTCGCTACGCCAGAGCATGCGTTGCAATCGAGGCCAGGACAGAAGCAGGGAACGTGATCATCCGAATAGCCGATGATGGAAAAGGCATCAATCCGAAGGATCTGCCGCATATTTTCGAACGTTTTTATATGGGCGAAGACGGACATGCAGGCATAGGTCTGGCCATTACCAAAGAAATCATTGAATATCACCAAGGCACAGTAACAGCCATGAACGGTGAGAATGGAGCTATTTTCACAATTCGCCTGAAGACAGTGAAGCAAAAGGTGAGCTATCCTGAACTGCCTGAAACAGGCTAAATCCATCAACCGGCCTGCAAATGTCTAACGACTTCGCCCTAAAGAAATGGGTTTTCTAAGCTAAAATATAAAATTGTGCGAACCTATTCTGGCGACGACCGCATAGGCTCTAGAACTTCCTGCCCCTGACGGGAGGCTTCTTCCCGCGGACAATCTCCGCAAATACTCAAAGTTCGGATGAAACGTCTCATCCATAAGATAAGCAGATGTTCTGCTGCCTGGCACCCTCTCATTATTCAGAGCGGCAATGATTCCCGCAGCAGTGGTGATGCCAATTCCATGCCCAAAATACATTCCGTTGCCAAGCACAATTGCATTCTCGCCTTGCCATTCCGGTTTGTCCGGAGCGTGATCGGGATTCTTGAAATACTGCACATCACCAGGATAGGCTTCCTCCCTGTTATTGGTCGCAGTTAACTGTAAATCGCTGTCATACTGCCAATCATAGAGCAGCAGGTTATTAAAATATGCATTAAACACCTCTTCGCCCAGCG
Source organism: Paenibacillus durus ATCC 35681 (assembly GCF_000993825.1). Lineage (NCBI taxonomy): Bacteria > Bacillati > Bacillota > Bacilli > Caryophanales > Paenibacillaceae > Paenibacillus > Paenibacillus durus. The sequence continues at coordinate 789,040 of NZ_CP011114.1, read as the reverse complement.
CATCAAGGACTCCCTTATATAGAACAATTACCGCCGCCGTTGCGCACTCAAAGGCATACAGATGGCCGTTCCGGAAAATATCATTGATCCCGTCGGAAGGTAACACCCCGTTATTTAAGCGAAGTCCTCCTTCACTGGTGCGTGACCAAAAGTTACGATTGCCCCTGGTGGTCTCAAACGGGACAAAGGTCGCTCCGCTTGCATCGAGTGCGATTGCCGCTTCAACAATGCGCCTTCTCATATTCAGCTCAAATTGCAGCGCGGCGGGCGATTCGTAAACATAGGTTTCCGGACTTCTCCGCTTCTTCTCCACCACCTCTCTCTCCACAGCCGATAGCGTTGACATATCGATTCCGTTCTGGCCGCCGTTCAAAAAAGTAATCACCGCTGTTCCTCCATTACTCGTTATTCTCTGGATATGGGTTATTGTACGTGGCGGCGCCCAGGGATGTGCGAAACCAGCGATTTTTGATTGTGCGAGGGGTATTCCAGTATAATAGTTCCTATGGGTCGCCGAATCCGATTCGGCGTATCCGTCACAAGCTCAAGGCTTGCGACCCCGCAAATCCAGGAGGTACATAATTATGTCTTACGCAGAATATTTTGCATCCCGCCGGGACGAACAACTGAACGAACTGAATGAATGGCTTAAGATCCCCAGCATTTCCGCACTTTCCGAGCACAAGAAAGATATTTTGACGGCGGCGCAGTGGCTCGCGGATACGCTGAACAAAGCAGGACTGGAACATATCGAAATTCATCCAACGGGCGGCCACCCTGTCGTCTATGCGGACTATCTGCACGCACCCGGCAAGCCGACTCTGCTTATCTACGGGCACTACGATGTTCAGCCGGTCGACCCGCTGAATCTCTGGACGACTCCGCCGTTCGAGCCGAATATCCGGGACGGCAAGCTGTACGCCCGCGGCGCAACCGACGATAAAGGTCAAGTCTTCATGCATATTAAGGCGATAGAGGCTATATTGAGTCAGGAAGGTTCCCTGCCGGTTAACGTCAAGGTATGCATCGAAGGCGAAGAAGAAATCGGCAGCGTTCATTTAACCTCCTTCTTGGAAAAACATAAAGACATGCTGGCTGCGGACGCCGTTCTTGTCTCCGACACCTCGCTACTGGAGCGCGGAAGACCGGCCATCTGCACCGGACTTCGGGGCCTCTGCTCACTGGAGGTGGATGTCATGACCGCTTCCACGGATTTGCACTCGGGTACTTACGGCGGCGCTGTCCCTAATGCGCTGCACGCGCTCGTCTCTCTGCTCGCGTCGCTGCATGACGACAAGGGCCGAGTCGCCGTAGACGGCTTCTATGAAGGCGTACCGGAGCTGTCTCCGCTGATGCGCGAGGAATTCGCCAAGCAGGGACTCGACGAGGATAAAATCCGGGAGGGACTCGGATTGTCCACTCTCTACGGCGAAGAAGGCTATACGTTTGTCGAACGCGTCGGAGCCCGACCTACGCTGGAGCTTAATGGCGTCTACGGCGGCTTTCAGGGCGAGGGCACCAAGACGGTTATCCCGAAAGTAGCCCATGCCAAAATCACCTGCCGCCTTGTCGGCGACCAGAATCCACAGCATGTTCTCGACGCTATTGAAGCCCATCTGAAATCGCATATTCAGCCGGGAGCCAAGGTTGAAGTGCGGCAGATGGAGAAAGCGTTCGCCTTGGACATTGATCCGTCGAATCGCTTCCTTCAACTGGCGGCGGACGCTTACGGCAAAGCATACGGGACACGCGCCCTGTTCACGAAGGACGGCGGCTCCATCCCAATTATGGAGAGCTTCTCCCGCATCCTGAAGGCGCCGGTCGTTCTGATGGGCTTCGGACTTGACGACGAGAACCTGCACGCGCCCGACGAGCACTTCAACCTGGAGAACTTCGACAAGGGTCTGCTGACGATTGTGGAATTTTTGAAATCGGCGGGAACGATCTAACTCGCCCCCAAGCTGGACCGATATGCAAAAGGCTCTTCGCTCATTATTAAGCGGAGAGCCTTTTGTTGTTTCGTCCAACGATAATCAAGAACAGAAATCAAACTAAAAAACCCTTGCGCCGCAAGGGTTCCAACAAAAATAAGGGCTTAAGCGGGTGATGGGAATCGAACCCACGCTATCAGCTTGGAAGGCTGAAGTTCTACCATTGAACTACACCCGCGCTTTCGTGAACATCTAACATTTTAACACTTTTGCCCCGATAAGGCAATTCCAATTAGGATGGCATTCCAAAAATAGTAGGTTTCAGGAAAATCCTTTCGAACTCCTGGGCCCCGATAGGCTTGCTGAAGAAATAACCCTGCCCCTCATGGCAGCGCTGCTGGCGCAAGAATTGCAGTTGATCCTCGTTCTCCACTCCCTCCGCCGTCACCTTCAGCTTCAAATGATGCGCCATGGAAGTAATTGTCGAGACAATCGCAGCATTGTTGCTGTCCTCCATAACCTCCGCCACGAAGGAACGGTCGATTTTAAGGCGGTCAATCGGCATATTTTTCAGATAATGCAGCGAGCTGTAGCCCGTTCCAAAATCGTCGATACTGATATATACTCCAAGCTCTTTAAGCCGCTTCAGCTGCTCAAAGGCTTTTTCCTTATCCATTGTCATGCTCTCCGTAATTTCAAGATCCACATAGCTCGGATCGAGGCCAATCCGCTTCAAGAATCCCCCGATCTTGCCGGCCAGGTTCGGCTGGAGAAACTGACGCATGGACAAATTGACCGATACGCAGATCGGGCGGTATCCCGCCTTCTGCCATTCCTTGTTCTGAGAACAGGCGGTTCTCAGCACCCACTCCCCGATCGGAACAATCAGCCCGCTCTCCTCGGCAATGGGAATGAAATCGGCCGGAGACACGAGGCCGCGTTTTGGATGCTGCCAGCGAAGCAGCGCCTCCATGCCGACAATCTCCTTCGTGGCCAGTTGAACCTGCGGCTGGTACAGAAGGAAAAATTCCTCCCGCTCCAGCGCTCTGCGCAGATCGTTCTCCAGCTTTAATCTTTCCTTGGCCTTCATTTGTATTAACGGCACGTACCTGCGAATATCCACGCCATGCTCCTTGGCATCATGAACGGCGGTATCCGCGTTCTGAATAAGCTGCTCCGCCGTATCTCCGTCACCGGGAAAGATGCTGATGCCCAGACTGAGCGAAATATGATACTCTCCGGCCTCCAGTTCAATAGGCTGTTCGAACAGATTAAGCAGTTCTTTGGAGCGGAGAAAGCAGCTATCCAGACTCTCCATGTCAGTCATCAGATAGGCGAATTCATCTCCGCCCATACTGAATAAATCCTCGTTAGCCCTGATGCCGTCCTTAATTCTGGATGCCACCAATTGCAGCAGGCGGTCTCCTGCCAGATGGCCCAACGAGACGTTGATATCCTTGAAATGATTAATATTGAGGACGGCTAGCGCCGAGAAACCGCGTATGGCGGAGGTTCTATAGGACTCAATCACTTCATCGACATGCTGGAGCAGCCGGCGTCTGTTCGGCAGTCCGGTCAAATCGTCATGATAGACGAGATAATTGATCTGCGCCTCAATCGCCTGTTTCTCATAGAACGGCTCTTCGAGCGTCAATCTGTACACGCCGGTGAGCAGCAAATAGTAGGCTGCCGCGCAGCTTGCTGCTCCGAACAGCAAATCGATATTTTTATCGGACCCCGCGTCCAAGTAGAACGACTGACCCAGAGCGAGAAATACGAGCGACCTGATAATAATCAGCACCGAGGACGATTTCTCCGTACGTTTCGTATAGAGGATAACGGCGATGTCTAGAAGGTAAATCAGCAGCACAACAAAATTAAGCAGTTTTCTGGCAAAATCCGCCTGCGTGGGACTGATTACTCCCGGAAGGAAATAAGAACCCGCACTGAATAGAACCGTCGACAACACGACCAGAAGGATGGACTTCCGCAGGATGCTATTTTTCCCCAGGACAAGCACCGGAGAATCTTCCTTGCCAAAGATCAGAAAAATGCCGACTGCGCTCGCAAGCCTTGAGAAGGATAGCAGCCAAAATGCCCGGTCTTCGCTTATCACGTTCTGGATGAACGGAATTCCAATAAAACCAAGCGTATGCAGGAGATCGAACACGCAAACTCCCAAAAAAAGAGCGGAAGAGTAGAGTCTGCCCCTCGACAATTGATTGGAGAAAAGAAGCCATCCCTGGGCAAAAATCGCAAATCCGAAGGCGCTGGTACACCAGCTGCTAATCAGATACAACGCAGACAGTGCTTCCCGTTCGTTATGGCCATTCAGCGCAATGTGCATGCTTTGAATCAACAGAAACAGTGCCGCGCCGAAGACTGCTGTAAGCAGTGTTTTTTTCTCTTCTATTTTCATAGGCTTTCGTAGGCCCCTCGCGTCTAAGTATCACTCTATCGCTCATAAAAAATAGATATCCCCAATATAAATATCGGTTGGATGAGGCTGGAAATTTACAGTGTTTTTGATAAGTACCTGCATTAATATATGCAAAGAAATAAGCACCCGTTTATGGATTATCGCTCCAGGTTTGTCGAATCGCATCACTCTTGTGATTTTGATCATTGAATTCGGCCTGAAAAAATGATAAATTACAGAAAAAACAATTGAGACTGATTCTCAGTCTCCACCGGAGGGATTAAGATGATTGCTTCAGTTTGCCACCTACTGCAATTGCAACCGGGTTCCGCCGGCGCTATTCAAGGAATAGAAGGAATGGATCCTGTCTTGCGCCGCCGTCTGGCTGATTTGGGAGTTTCAGAAGGCTGCACCGTCTGTCTTAAAGGAAAAGGTCCATTCATGGGTCCGGTTATGTTGGAATGCAACGGACAATTACTCGCCATCCGCCGGAAAGAAGCCTCGAAAATTGTGGTGAACGTGTCATGAGTTCAATCGCACTTCTTGGAAACCCGAATACGGGAAAGACATCCCTTTTTAATACATTGACTTCTTCTTATGAATATGTTGGCAACTGGGCAGGCGTAACGGTGGAGAAAAAGGTCGGCGACCTGAAAAATGGCGCAGGCACACTGATTGACTTGCCCGGCATTTATTCCCTTCACCCGCTGTCGCGCGACGAAGGCGTTGCAACCCAGTATCTGCTTGAAGAGTCGCCGGAGGCGCTCGTCAATATCGTCGACGCTTCGCAGCTTGAACGTAATCTGCTGCTGACCGTCCAACTGCTCGAGTATGGCAGGCCGACCGTCATCGGACTTAATATGATCGACGTAGCTAATGCGAGAGGCATTAAGGTGCATCCGGACGTTCTGCAATCCAAGCTCGGTGTTAACGTGCTCCCGCTGGTCGCAAGGACGGGCAAAGGCAGCGCACAGGTGCTGAGCATGCTGGAGAACTCCGCGGATATCCCCGCTGTGAATTTCAAGCTCGATTATGGATTAATCGTCGAACAAGCCATTTCCTCCATTGAGCGGGAGCTGAGCCAGGAGATCGGCCTTCCCAATCATCGTTGGGTCGCACTCCAGCTTTTGGAGAAAAATCCGGTTATCCTGGAATTCCTCAAGGGCCGCGCGGATACTGACAAACTGCTTGCTATTCGTCAAAATTGTCAGAATGAGCTTCAAAACAGCAAGTTGGCGCATACCCTTCCTCAATGGATTCGCTCTATTCGAACCGATTATATCCGCTCGCTTTGTCTTGACGCTCTAGATACATCCGGCCTCAAACCCCATAACTTGACGGAACGGCTCGATTCCATCCTTACGAATCGTTATCTCGGACTGCCGATATTCCTTGCGTTTATGTATGTGCTGTTTAAAACAACCTTCGAATGGGTCGGCGCACCGCTGTCCGATTTGCTGGACGGTCTCATTTCGGGTCCGATCAGTTCGGGAGCAGCTTCGTTTCTTGATACGGCCGGGGCATCCGATTTCGTACATGCACTAATCATCGACGGCATTATAGGCGGCGTAGGCGGCGTCCTCGTCTTTGTCCCGCAAATCTTCATTCTGTTCCTGATCATTTCTTTTGTAGAAGATTCCGGGTATATGGCCCGCGTCAGTCTGGTCGTAGACAGCATAATGGAACGGATGGGGCTTAACGGCAAAGCTTTTATTCCATTCATCATCGGCTTCGGCTGCAACGTGCCTGCCGTTATGGCCGCGCGGAGCATTGAACAGCCCAAAGAGCGGATGCTGACTACTCTGCTGCTTCCTCTTATGTCCTGTTCCGCCAGACTTCCGGTCTATCTGCTGTTTGCCGCTGTCTTTTTCCCGGAAAATCAGGCTGCTGTCATTATGACGATGTATGCTTTGGGAGTGGTGTTCGCGCTGCTGCTGTGCAAGCTCTTCTCCAAGTATTTGTTCAAGAACGAGTCCTCAGTATTCGTAATCGAGCTTCCTCCCTACCGGATGCCGCAGCTTAAATCGCTGTCGCGCAGCACCTGGGAAAAAGGAAAAGGCTTCCTGCGCAAGGCGGGGACGATTATTTTGGCCGGTTCGGCTATTATCTGGATCATGTCTTATACCGGACCTGCCGGGTTAAATGTGGATATGGACAGCAGCTTCCTTGCCAAATTCGGCGGTCTCGTCGCACCCCTGCTTCAGCCGCTCGGCTTTGGTTTCTGGCAAGCGGGGTCGACGCTGGTTCCAGGCTTCCTTGCCAAAGAAGTTGTCGTCTCAACGATGAACATTATCTATCACGCGCCGGAGGCTGCCGGACTGGAAGCGCAGATTTCCCAGGCGTTCACGCCTCTCAGCTCGGTAAGCTTTATGGTCTTTATTCTGCTGTATACACCTTGTCTTGCAACGGTGGGCGTAATCAAGAAAGAAACGGCTTCCTGGAAATGGACCTTCTTCTCCATAGCCTATGCCGTTGTCCTGGCCTATTTGGTAAGTCTGGTTATCTATCAAGGCGGACGGCTTCTTGGATGGGCCTAAGCCAAATACGAATAGCCCTATATGGGGAAAGCGGGGAATTACGTAATGAGCATATTGATTAATACATTGATTGTTGCCGCTATTTTCGGTTATTCCGGCTGGATTCTCTACCGCCATGTGCAAAAAGGGAAAAAGGGCGCTTGTGCCGGATGTGACAAAGGAAAAAGCTGTCCGGGCGCGTCCAATGACTTCTCACAAGCCTGCTGCAGCACCCCGGAAACGCCCTCGCCATCCGGACTGCACCAAAGTAATCAAGTCGGATTGTAGTTAAAGAAAAGCATACAAAGGGACCGGCCAAGGGATCATCTTGCCGGTCTCTTTGTATGCTTACAATTTCCTGTTATTGTGCTGATTTCTGAGGGGAGAGGGGGTACGAGGAGCAATTCTGTCCCTGCTTTTAGGTTATGCGGTAAGCCCCGGAGTCAGCGGAAGCGATATCACAAAACTGGTCCCCTCATTAATCCGGCTGCTGACGGAAATGCGTCCCCCATGGTTTTTAATGATCCGGTCACTCACGGAAAGGCCCAGCCCCGTGCCATTCTCCTTGGTGGTGAAGAACTGGTTGAACAGATGGCTCATGGTGCACACATCCATGCCTTTACCGTTGTCAGAGACGATGATCCGTACCTCTCCGCCTTCTCTATACGCCCCAAGCTCAATCCTCCCTGTGATATCGTCCAAGCGGTCGGAGACAGCCTCCAGGGCGTTTCTTATCATATTGATCAGGACCTGCTTAATCTGCTTCACATCTACGGAAATATACAAATCGCTGGCTAAAGCATTAAGAACGATCTGGCAGCCCTTCATCAAGACTTCGCTTTCTGTCAGCAGTATGACTTCTTTCATCAGGGCGGAAACGGAAATGATTCCGGCTTGAGGAGAGGAAGGCTTGGACGAGGAGAGAAATTCATGAATAATATCATTGGCACGGTCGATCTCCGCCAAGATGATCTTAGCATATTCTTCCTTCCCAAGTCCCTGCAGATGCGGGCGAAGCAGCTGGATGAATCCGCGAATGGCTGTCAAAGGATTCCGGATTTCATGGGCAATGGAGGCAGATAATTTGCCTAACATAGCCAGATTGTCATTTTGGTAAGCGGTTTGTTCTATCTTTTTATAATCGGAAATTTCCTTAAAAGTAAATAAGTAGCTGCCGTTCATATCTCCGCCAAAGGAAGCGTTTACTTCCCAATAGCGACCATATTCGTCCATAAACTCATACATCGTCTTTCCTTTGTAAACCGTCTCCCGATAGATATGCAGCAGTTGTCTCTTCTTGATCCGGCTCAAAGAAAGATGTGTCAGCAAATCGACTACAGTACATCCTGCCAGCGTATAGCGCTGAAGCTCAAGCATTCCGTACGCCCGCGCATTTACAAAGGTTAGAACTCCTTCTTCATCAAAAAGCATGACTCCACAATCAATATGCTCCAGAACATTTTCATATGTACTGTCCAGAAGCCCGGCTTGGAACGATCGCGGCGACAGAAGCCGACTTTCGTGAATTTCATGTAGCACGATGTGAAGTTCCCCCTTCAACTGAAATTGACGGAGCAGAACGACTAATTGACGAAGCAGTTCTGCGACATCAAATTAGGCTGTTATATAAGTGTATGCTATGGAACCGCTAGTACATTCTACGATCATCTTCGTTTGATTCAGTCATCCAAGCGTTTTTAACTATATTCCAATCATATCCAAGAAAAGTGCTCAAAGCAATCAGAGATACTGTCGAATGTCAAAAAATTCATAAAATAATACTTTAGTGCCGTCTCGAAGGCCTAAGCAAATAGCTATTCTTCATGAAAAAGGGTCCTCGCAATTGCGAGAACACCGGAATTCGCTTCAACCAAACTGAGAAACCGCGATTTACGGCCGTTTACGGCGGTTTTCCTTTTCTCCAAAGCATCCGCGAGCTTTTTTACTTTCCAAATCAAAAAGGCCATGGATCTCTACATGAAGTAGAAATTCACGGCCTTTTTCAGTGTCGTCGCAATTGCGGAGATTTTTCAAGAGAAGTAATAATCCACGCCATACCTTTACGCTTTTTGCTGAAGACGATGACGGCGCTGACTCATGACGGCGAGCCTCTTCTTTAGCTCCCGCTCCCACTTGACATCACCAATCTGTTTGGACACGGCCAGCAGATCAAGCGCCATATCAATCTGGCTGCGGATAATGGCCATAGCGTCTTCACTTTCCATATTGACGACATTTTCAAAAATCGACTCTTCATCTTCCATCACATAATCCTGGAAATCCACATCGGTAACGCCGTCGCCATGCGCGTATTCCGCCAAGATTTCATACTCATTCTCGACCTTGTAATGAACCTCGACCCGGTGACATACCGGGCAAAAAAGCAGGGGAACATTATGGACTTGCGTGCGATAATGCTTAAGCGTCCCCTTGGTACCTACCATACTCGCTCCACAGCAAAAACTCATGATTGTTCACCCTCCTCAGGTCAGTTCCAATGGTTTCGTATTATTGTATTATACTCGGTTGCCGGCGATTCCTGCTGATAAAGATCAAGCTAAGACTGACGGGCGTTTTGTTGCAAAAAGCCCCCTTGACCGGACAAACAATCCGGAAGGAGGCTTTGATCAGCATTTCAAAGGACTTGGATGAGGGACGCCTCGCAGCTTATGCTTACAGGTTCTTGTCGCCCGGTTTCCAGTTCATAGGGCATAATCCGCCGGATTGCAGCGCCTGCAGCACGCGCAGAGTTTCTTCTACGCTACGGCCTACATCATTGTGGTTAACCACTTGGTATTTCAGTTCGCCTTCCGGATCGATAATGAAGAGACCGCGAAGCGCAATGCCTTCTTCTTCGATCAATACGCCGTAATCGCTGGCAACCTTCTTCGTAATGTCGGAAGCAAGCGGGAATTTCAGTTGGCCAAGACCATTAGCGTCTTTCGGAGCGTTGATCCAAGCCTTATGGCTGTGTACGGAGTCGATGCTTACACCAAGAATTTCGGTATCAAGCGCCGTGAATTGGTCAGCCGCTTCGCTGAGCGCCGTAATTTCAGTCGGGCACACGAAAGTGAAATCCAGAGGATAGAAGAAAAATACGAGCCATTTACCGCGATAGTCGGACAAGCTAACTTTGCCAAATTCTTTGCCGTCTCCCGAAACGGTTTCCATAGTGAAATCGGGAGCCTGTTTGCCTACCAAACGTTCTGCCATTGTGAAAATCCTCCTTTGATTATGTAAGAAAAACATGCTGCCATCCATCTCCGTTAAGGATGATGAGGCGGTGTCTTTCTTGATTATGATGGATTTGGTTACGTCTCTGCTGTTACAAACCAAATGGTATCACCGTACAAAATCAAAGTCAAGATTATATTCATTGTTTTTTTATAATAATTATAAACTAGGAATATTTTGTGACGTTTTTCTCTTATTTGCGAATGGCTGCGACAATCAGGTCGCCCATCTCGCTCGTGCTGATCGCCTTGCTCTTGTCTACGGCAATATCGCTGGTACGGTGGCCTGCATCAAGCACCTGAGCTACGGCGGCTTCGATTGCGGCTGCCGCGTCTTCATAGCCGAAAGTCAGACGGAACATCAGGGCAAGCGAGAGAATTGTGGCGATTGGATTGGCCAATCCTTGTCCTGCGATGTCCGGAGCGGAACCATGCACCGGCTCATAGAGGCCGTAGCTTCCTTCGCCCAGCGAAGCGGAAGCCAGCATGCCGATGGAACCTGTGAGCATCGCGGCTTCGTCGCTCAAAATATCGCCGAACATGTTCTCGGTCACGATAACGTCGAAGCTCGAAGGGCGGCGCAGCAGCTGCATGGCGCAGTTGTCGACCAGCACATGCTCCAGTTCCACGTTCGGATAATCTGCCGAAACACGGATAACCACTTCACGCCAGAGACGCGACGTTTCGAGCACGTTCGCTTTGTCGACGGAAGCCAGCTTGCCCCGGCGCTTGGCGGCAATTTCAAATGCCTGGCGGGCGATGCGTTCCACTTCGGCCACATTGTATGCGCAGGTGTCTACCGCTTCTTCCCCCTGCTCGCTATCACGACGGAACTTCTCGCCGAAGTAAATACCGCCCGTCAGTTCGCGCACGACGATCAGATCCGTTCCTTCAAGCACTTCCGGCTTCAGCGTGGAAGCATCCTTCAGGCAGTCGAATACGACTGCGGGACGGAGATTCGAGAACAGCCCCAGCGCTTTGCGGATGCCCAGCAGCCCGGTCTCCGGACGGAGCTCCTTCGGATTGGTATCCCATTTAGGACCGCCGACGGCGCCCAGCAGCACAGCGTCCGCGCTTTTACAGATATCCAGCGTTTCTGCAGGCAGCGGCGTGCCCTTCTCGTCGATAGCGATACCGCCGAACAGTGCGTGCTCGGTCTCAAATTTGTAGCCGAATACTTCCTCGGTTACTTTCAATACTTTTTCCGCTTCCGCCACAACTTCGGGACCAATACCGTCCCCAGCGATTACGGCGATTTTTTTAACTTCGCTCATTCTTCGTCACTCCTCAAGTTAATCCGCGCCCACGCGGACATAGTTCTTCTGTATATTGTTGTAACACAACATGGTCAAAAGGACAAAGATATAGAATCTATCATATTAATAGGAATAGCCTATAACCTGGTTAGGATTGAGCGAAAAGCAAATCTTCCGCAAATCAGAGTCGGAATATTACGGCAGAGCGCCTTATTCGAACAACGATAGCATTCCCGATTGCCCGGCATTCATTACATTTACTCCATACGAGTAATCATGCGCCTGGTAAGACAATGAACAGTTAGGTCCGGGAGCTTATCATTTCTGGATTTGGACAGCAACAGCCGCACGCTGCCGGATTTCTCCGAGGCGTACGGCTTCTTCTTAGATTTCAAGGCTATTCCGTAATATCCGCGCTCACGCTGCCATTGGTTGTCGACAGCTTTACGGTATGATTTCCGCTGCCCAGTACCGCAGTTCCATTGTTGTCGCTTTGTTTCTGCCAGTTGATGCTTCCCTTCAGCGATCCGTTGGACGTATCGGCGGTAATCGTCGCATCCGTCTTCTGCGGCATCGTAAGCGAGATACTGCCGTTGCTCGAAGCGCAATCCCAATTCCCCGTAACGGGGGATTCAATGGTTATTCTGCCGTTGCTGCTCTTGGCATACACTTGGCCGGCAATATTCTCCAGCGTGATGGAGCCGTTGGAACTGGTGATATGGACTCCTCCCTCTACCCCCTGCAGATTAAGCGAACCGTTGCTTGTACCCGCCTTGACCCCGCCTTTAATTCCCCGCATTTCAATTTTGCCGTTGGAGGTGCTCGCCTCGATCCCGCTGTTCAGATCCGAAACATCCAACGAACCGTCGCTTGTTCCGATCTTGACTGCGAGATCCGCAGGAAGACTCACATTGAGATAGGGAGTGTTGCCGGTAAAACCGATGTAAATACCCGAAAACAAGCTCTTTGCCGCCGTCATTTCAAGCACTAACGTGTCGCCTTCCGTTCTAACCTTCCAATTCTTTTTCATTGCCTGTTCGCTGTCGCTTTGGCTGCTGCCGGGAAAGAGCAGGCGGCCCTCATAGGTTAGAGCGCTTCCCTGAATACCGTTCACCTTAACCTTGCCGCCCGGAATCGATATTCTGACCGCTTTGATGTTCTCTCCAATCTGCACCGTTCCGTTAACGGAGCTTAGATGCGCTTTACCCAACAGGGTGTCCAGCGAGCCTCCCGGAAGCAAGGATTTTCCTGCGCTCACTAGACCCAGCAGCACAATCAGAACGATTGCCCATCCGCTGGTACGGGTCCTAGCCTCTGTTCTAAACAGCAGCCGCAGCAGCATTTCCAGTCCAAGCAGAATAATCAGTGCCGGCCACAAATACCCGAGCGCCTCATACGTAAGTTTACCGAATTGAATCAGCGTAAGCATAACGCCAAGCGCAATGGAGCCGAGCGCCGCCGTCAAGCTTCCAATCTTCCATCTACCCATGCCATGATTCTCCGTTCTTATGCTTTTGTGTTCTTTCTAAGCATATGCAGCCCGTAGCCGATCAGGCCCAGCGACAGCAAAATAGTACCGATATTGAGTTCGGTCAGCAAGTACCACAGTCCCGGGAATACCGTAATCAGCAGCAGGAGAACTCCTGCTATGATGCAGGCGCCTCCCATCCATGCCGGACTGACATCATCCTGCGGGTAATCGGGCATCGGGGGCATGGCAAACGGCGGCCAAGGCGAGCCAAGACCATCCGGGCTATACATCAGCCGTTCGTGCTCTGCAAAAGCGAGCTTGTTCCATGTTGCCTTTTGCAGTGCATCGAACAGCTGATAGAACCACAGCGCAGCCAACGCGAACGGGAATACTGTCGGCATAGAAGGAATAAAAACGATGCAGACAAACGCGCCGATCATAAACTGCATTCCCTGTTTTTTGAAGCCCAGATACAAATGTCCGAGTCCCGGAACCATGGCCAGCATAAAAGTGAGCCAGCGTTTCTTTTTTATCATGTAATATCCTCCTGATCATGTGTCTTGCCGACATTCGATTGCAGTGTATTGATCCACAGCCTCCGCTCTAGCGGGGCTGTTGAGGGCCGAACAATGCCATAACCGAGTTCGACATCTGGCCGTTGATTTCCGTCAGCCCATAGCCCAACTGCTCAAATACACCATATTGAAGCAGCACAAAGGTCAGACAGGCTGCGAGGCCGTAATGGACCCATGAGGTCCGGCGCACTGAGCGCCGCCTTGAAGCAGCAGGTCCCGCACCATCCGGCTGCCGTGCAGATTCCAACCGTTCGATTTCCGCCATCACCTGCGGGACGAGATCGGGAATACCGGAGATCGGCTGAAAGTCCAGAGCACCGTCCGCTTCCTTCCATATCTCTTCCATCGCTTTTGCTTCCTCCAGCCACCGCGCGCAGCCTTGGCACGCCGCGATATGCTGCGTCATTTCCCGCTCCGCTTCGGGAGCCAGCAGACCTTCGGTATAATGGGGAAGCCATTCCATCACTACATTACATTTCATTCCCATCTCTCCCCTTTTCTTCGCATGATCTGTCTGGCGCGGTAAAGCTGTGATTCAACCGTTTTTACCGATATGCCTTTCGCTTCAGCTATTTCCTGATAGGATTGCCGGTTAAAGTAGTACAGCTGCACGACCGACCGGTACGGTTCGGCAAGACTGTTCACACTTCTTCCCAGTTCTTCGGAAGCCTCCTTGCGGAGCGCGGCATGTTCCGGCGTCTGTGAAGTCACATAGTCATTCTCCGTATAATCCGCCATGCTGCGATACTTCCACTCCCTGTCATTAGCTCTTTTCCAGTCTAGACAAGTACGGTAGGCAATCCGGTACAGCCAAGTAGAAAATGAGGATTGTCCCCGGAAGGAGGGAAGCGCCTTGTAGGCTTTGATAAATACCTCCTGGGCCATATCTTTGGCCGACTCGGATTCTCCTGTTATTTTGATGCATACCCGGTATACCAAGCCCTGATAGCGCGTCACCAAATGGGCAAAAGCCTGACGCTCGCCGTTCAGTACGGCCGATATCCATTCCGCCTCTTCCAGTTGTCTCCCCTCCCCTTCTACATTACGTTTGACGTTCACCTCTTCTTCTCCCCTGCAAAAATCATGATTTCTATTATATATCCAATTTGGACAAGGATGAGAAATCCGCATAAAAAGGACTGTTTCTGAGCTGGATTCGCCCCGAAACAGTCCCTATATACCGCCGTCCTCATTCCTAAACAAACTATAAGCGCCGCTTTCTATAAATGAGCGTCCTCGCGCTTCGTATACGTCTTGCGCTTCTCAATCAGCTTGTTGAGCGCATCAAGATAAGCCCGGGCGCTGGCTTCCAGAATGTCGGTGCTAAGCCCTCTTCCCGCCGCAGCAACAATACCCTGTGACAAAATGACATGCACCTCGCCCTGGGCATCCTTGCCTTGAGTGACGGATTTGATGGAATAATCGTCCAGCTTGACTTCCTCGCCAGTTGCCTGGTCAATAGCGTTATATATCGCATCCACCGAACCGTTCCCCTCGGCTACTGCAACGATAGGCTCCTCCGGCGGGCCGTTCAGAACCAGTTTCGCGGTCGGCGTCGCTTCATTGCCGTAAGTGACGTACAGGGTCCGCAGGCTGTAAATCTCCGGCGTAATGCCCAGCCGCTCCTCCATCAGCGCCAGAATATCCTCGTCGGATACTTCCTTCTTCTTGTCGGCCAAATCCTTGAATCTGGAGAACGCCGCATTCAGCACGTCTTCCGGCAGGTCATAGCCCAGATCGGTTAGCTTATCCCGGAAAGCATGGCGGCCGGAATGCTTGCCGAGCACCAGCTTGCTCTCCTTCAGGCCGATCGTTTCCGGCGTCATGATCTCGTACGTCGTCTTCTCCTTGAGCATGCCGTCCTGATGAATACCCGATTCATGGGCAAAAGCGTTCGCGCCAACGATCGCCTTGTTCCCCGGCACGACCATGCCGGTCAATTTGCTGACCAGGCGGCTAGTGCGCGAAATCTCGGACAGTACAAGCGACGTCTTCGCCCCGAAGAAATCGCTGCGCGTCTCAAGCGCCATCGCTATCTCTTCGATCGCCGTGTTGCCCGCGCGTTCACCGATGCCGTTGATTGTGCCCTCGATTTGATCCGCACCATTCAGGATCGCCGCCAGCGTATTCGCCGTGGCCATTCCAAGATCATTATGGCAGTGCGCGCTAAGCTGAACGCGGTCGATGTCCGGAACATTTTCTTTTAAATATTTGAAGATTGCCCCATACTCCGACGGGTTCAAATATCCGACCGTGTCCGGAATGTTAACGACGCTCGCGCCTTCGCGAACCGCCATGCCGACGACCTCGGCCATAAAGTCGAGCTCGGTCCGTCCCGCATCCTCAAGCGAAAATTCCAGCTTCGAGAAATACTTCTTCGCATAGCGGATGGCCGTCTGCGCCGTCTCCAGCACCTGCCCCTTATCCATCCGGAGCTTATGCTGACGGTGAATCGGGGAGGTAGCAAGGAACAGATGAATGCAGGGGTCCTGCGCGCCCTGCAGCGCCTCCTTGACGGCATCAATATCGCTTTCGCGGGATCTGGAAAGGCCAATGACCGTTACATTTTTTACCGCTCTGGCAACGGCATTGACTGCGGCCAAATCTCCCGGCGACGCCGCGGGAAATCCCGCTTCCATACGGTCAATCCCCAGCTTTTCCAACTGATAGGCGATCTCCAGCTTCTCCTGGGTATTCAGATTCACGCCGGGGGACTGTTCTCCGTCACGCAGTGTTGTATCGAAAACATAAATTTTTCGCATGCCGGGCACCTCCTTAAAAGTAATCGTCAAACGCTCCAAATGCGGCCCGCGTAAAAGCGGAGCCGCACCTGAAGACTTGCATTTATATGTGAATCCTTACACTGATTATACCAATCTTATTTCTTGATCCAAGCCATCATTTCGCGCAATTCTTTGCCGACAACCTCGATTGGATGAGCAGCTTCGTTGCGGCGCGTAGCGGTCAGGAATGCACGGCCCGATTGGTTCTCCAGAATGAAATCGCGCGCGAACTTGCCCTGTTGGATGTCGGTGAGGACAGCCTTCATCGCTTTCTTCGTTTCGTCGGTTACAACGCGCGGGCCAGTTACATAATCGCCGTATTCCGCCGTGTTACTGATGGAATCGCGCATCGTTGCCATACCTCCTTCATAGATGAGGTCAACGATCAGCTTCATCTCGTGCAAGCACTCAAAGTAAGCCATTTCCGGAGCATAACCGGCTTCAACCAGCGTTTCAAAGCCAGCTTTGATCAGAGCCGTAACGCCGCCGCACAGTACAGCCTGTTCACCGAACAAATCGGTTTCCGTCTCTTCACGGAAAGAGGTTTCGATTACCCCTGCGCGGGTACAGCCGATACCTTTGGCATAAGCAAGACCGATTGCTTTTGCGTTGCCTGTAGCATCCTGCTCGATCGCGATCAGGCCGGGAACGCCAAAGCCTTCTTCATAAGTGCGGCGAACCATATGTCCTGGGGACTTAGGCGCAACCAGCAGCACATCCGAATCCTTCGGAGCTACGATTTGGCCGAAATGAACGTTGAAGCCGTGGGAGAACATAAGCGCCGCGCCTTGCTTCAGGTTTGGCTCGATTTCGTTCTTATAAACGGCAGCCTGGGTTTCGTCAGGCATCAGGATTTGCACTACGTCCGCACGGGATACCGCTTCGGAGACCGGCAGTACTTCGAAACCGTCATTCTTTGCTGTTTGGAAGGATTTTCCTTCGCGCAGGCCGATGATGACTTGAAGTCCGCTGTCACGCAGGTTCTGCGCCTGGGCATGTCCCTGGCTGCCATAACCGATAACCGCGATTGTTTTACCTTTTAATACGCTCAGATCTCCATCCTGCTCATAGTACGTTGTTACTGCCATTGTCAAAATCCTCCTTTAATTTGGAACCCATCTAAAGAGCGGGTGCTTCAGGAGAAGGGCTGTACATATAGCGCTTTCCCTCAAGCTCCCGCTCTTTAGCGGGAATGCCGTTCATTATTATATTGTACTGCAAAAAAGCAGCAATTCGCTAAAGCTGTAAAATATACCTATTGCACATTTCCGCGGATCATTGCCGTAACGCCGGTCCGGGACAGCTCTCTGATGCCGTACGGCTTCAGCAGTTCGATCATTGCATCGATCTTCTGCGTATCCCCGACCACCTGCACAAGCAAGCTCGAGCTGCCGATGTCGACAACGGAGGCGCGGAACGTTTCGACCACGCCCATAATCTCCGGCCGCTCGGAAGGCTCGGCCTTGACCTTAATCAGCGCCAGCTCGCGGGCAACCATCGGCTTTGCGCTAAGGTCAACCACCTTGATGACGTCGATCAGCTTGTAGAGCTGCTTCTCAATCTGTTCCAGCTGGTCATCATCCCCCAAAGTGACGATGACCATTCTGGATAATCCCGCTTCCTCGGATTGACCTACGGTAATGCTCTCAATATTAAACCCGCGCCGTCCGAACAGCCCCGATACCCGTTGGAGCACACCAGGCTGGTCGTTCACCAGCACGGAAATCGTATTTCTTTCCACCGTTATTCATCCCCCATCAGCATTTGATCGATCGTCGAGCCCTGGGTTACCATCGGGTAGACATTTTCGTCCTTGGAAACGAGGAATTCCACAAGTACCGGTCCCGGTGTTTCCAAAGCTTCCTGCCATGCAGCCCTTGCTTCTTCCTTCGTCGTCGCCCGGATACCTTTTACACCGTAAGCTTCCGCCAGCTTCACAAAGTTCGGGCTGCCGGCCAGATCCGTGTAGCTGTAACGTTTCTCATAGATGAGATTCTGCCACTGCCGCACCATGCCGAGCACCTCGTTGTTGAGAACGACAATCTTGACCGGAATGTTATGGATGGCGCATATTGCCAGCTCCTGGGAACACATCTGCATACCGCCGTCGCCGTTGATCGAGACCACCAGCCGTTCCGGATAGGCCATCTGCGCACCGATTGCCGAAGGGAAACCGAAGCCCATCGTTCCAAGACCTCCGGAAGTAACCCAAGAACGGGGATGATTGAACTTGTAATACTGCGCCGCCCACATTTGGTGCTGACCAACGTCCGTCGTCACAATCGCCTCGCCCTTTGTGGTGTCATTGATCAGTTCGACAACCCATTGCGGCTTCAGCTCGATATCGGAGTCAGTATAACGAAGCGGCTTATCCACCTTCCACTGGGCGATTTGCGCTCTCCAAGCATCGGCGTTCGAAGCCCGTTTAACTTCCGGATTCAGCAGCTCCAGCACCGTCTTAACGTCTCCTACGATCGGAATGTCAGGCGATATGTTCTTGCCGATCTCGGCAGGGTCGATGTCGATATGCACGATCTTGGCTTTTGGCGCGAAGCCGTCAAGCTTACCTGTCACGCGGTCGTCGAACCGTGCTCCGATATTGATTAGCAGATCGCACTGCTGGATGGCGTTATTGGCCGTATACGTACCGTGCATGCCCGGCATTCCCATCCACAAATCATCGCCGCTCGGGAATGCTCCCAGTCCAAGCAATGTTGTCGTGATTGGGATTTCCGTCCGCTTGACGAATTCGTACATCTCTTCATGCGCGCCGGAGTAGATAACCCCGCCCCCTGCAATGATGATCGGCCGCTCGGCCTCCGAAATCGCCCGCACCAGCTTGTCGAGCTGAAGCTTATTCGGAACGGTGCGGGGATTATAGCCTCGAAGATTCACGCTCGTCACAGGGGTGAACAGCGTCTTCGCCGCAGATACATCCTTGGGAATATCGATAAGAACCGGCCCTTTGCGGCCCGTCGATGCAATATGGAAAGCTTCATGAATGATTCTGGGCAGATCCTCCACACTTCGTACCAGATAGCTGTGCTTGGTAATCGGCATCGTGATGCCGGTAATGTCCGCTTCCTGGAAAGCATCCGTACCGATCAAGCTGGAGAATACGTTGCCCGTGATGACCACCAGCGGGACAGAATCCATATAGGCTGTAGCGATACCGGTGACCAGATTAGTCGCTCCGGGTCCGGAAGTCGCGATACAGACGCCAGTCTTACCGCTTGCTCTTGCATATCCGTCCGCCGCATGAATCGCCCCCTGCTCATGACGGGTCAGCACATGCTTGAAATCATTGAATCCGTACAATGCGTCATAGATATACAGAACGGCTCCTCCGGGATATCCGAACACGGTATCCACACCCTCCAGCACCAGGCTGCGCAGCAGAATCTCCGAACCGGTAATCACTTCCGGCGTCTTCCATTTCTCCCGTAACTCCTCTGTCGACCGCATTTCCGGTATTTGCGTCATCATTCAGTCATCCTCCTTACAAAATATCAACTTTCCTATGCAAACGACGATCGCCTTTGTTTATCCGTTTCAGCCGGCTTCAAACAAAACAAAAAAGCCTTTCATCACTCCTGCGCCGCATAAGCGCGTGAGGGACGAAAGGCTGTTCTTCCGTGGTACCACCCATATTTACAGAGCATCTCGCGATGCAATGCCTTGGCAGGTATGCAAAAACCCATCGATGTAGGCAAAAGCCGATCTTTGCAACCTAAAGTTCTTAACGCGAACCACACGATTTCCCCTAATAATTCCACCGGATATGGCTGGCGGACCTTTCAGGGAAACAGCTCCGAGGTGAGCTCGTATATAAGGGGTTTTGGCGGTGGTTTCAGCAGTTCCACCCGCTCTCTGGTCAAAAGAGCCCTTAAAACTTCGTCCTCTTCATTGCCGATATGATCGTTAAAATGTTTAGACACATTATATGATTCCTTACACGGTTAGTCAATCCCTTATTTTAATCTCTCTGTCTTGTCCTTCTTTTATTCTGGGCGGAACATCCAGCCCCCCGCCAATCATATGATGTACAACAAAGTGTGGAAGGGGGATGCGCCGTGATCCGTTACCGCCGCCCTAAGCAGGACGATGCGATTATTCACCAGTTGATTGAGAGCGAGCTTGTGCCTTTGTCCCATTTGCCCGCAAAAGTGCTGGACCAGGTTAAAAAAGAACTCCCGCGCCGGCTCGGGCAGGGAGTTACGCTTGTTGCGAGCACCGATTATGACAGCGACCCGCTGGGATTTGTCCATTTTATGCTGCACGGGGATTTGCTCTATATCGATATGCTGGCCGTCGCCGCTTCGGCAAAACGAAAGCGCTGGGGAAATATGCTGATGGACCGGGCGGAGCGGTTTGCATTATCACGCGGATGCCACCGATCCAAAGTAGCAGTGGACGTCGGAAATGCCGCCGGGCTCTCTTTTTACGAAAAGCTCGACTATACCGTGGTCCGGTATCTGCCGCAGAGCATGAGCTACGAGATGGAAAAGCGCTTCTTGCCGCCAGGCATTTGAGTATCTCTTTAGAAAAAACCGTAAGGGTAAGGTCCGCCGCCATAACCGCCAGGGCCGTATCCATGGCTGTAACCATATCCCGGACCGTAAGGCGAGTAGGGTCCATAGCCATATCCGCCGTAGGCGTAAGGAGCGGTTCCTACTGCGAGCAGGTCGAACAGCACAAGCGGTATGATGGCTTTGATTTGCACTTTTTTGCCACCGGTTTGCTGTACGATTAGACGATTGCCCGAAATGCGAAGCAGCTTGCCCGCAACCTTCGTTCCGTCTTTTTTCACCGCTACGATATTTTTGCCTACCAGCTTCATAACCTGCTTCTTGGTCACTTGTTGTGTCATAATATCCCTCCTCTTTCTGGCGTTTCATTGGAACAGAGATCACATTGCCGTCTTCGAGTACAGTGTATTCGGAGCGGCTCCATCCTGCCTGTACCTATGCCCAGATCATCCGGAATTGCCTGGCGAAGCAGATCCCCTGCCAAACAAAAAACCGCACTTCCGGCCAAAGCCGGAAATGCGGTTGAAACGGAAAGGCGCGTCGGCGGACGCCGCCATTAACGTTTGCTTGGATCGTAGGGTTGTCCAAGCGCAGACGGCGCCGAGGAGCGGCCTACTGCGCTCACGAGAACGATAATTGTCAGCACATACGGAATCATATAAATAAATTCCTGCGGAATACTCTGGGACCAGCCGAATAGCTGCACATAGTTGCGGATCGCCTGTGAAAAACCGAAGAACACAGCCGCGCCAAAGGCGCCAAGCGGATTCCATTTGCCGAAAATCATTGCCGCAATCGCAATGAAGCCCTGCCCGGAAACCGTATTGTGGGCAAAGGTGCCTGTAGTCGTCAGCGTAATCGTCGCGCCGCCTATGCCTGCGAACATTCCGCTCAGCATTACACCGATATAGCGCATACGGTTGACGTTAACGCCAAGCGTATCCGCCGCGCTCGGATGCTCGCCGACTGCCCGGAGGCGAAGGCCGAACGGCGTTTTGAAGAGCAGGAAATACACGACAATAACCAGTATGATCGCCAAATACGTTGTTGGATAATTATTGAACAGACCGGGGCCGATCACCGGAATTTTGGAAAGCACCGGAATCGGATATTTGCTAAACCCATCAATCAGAGGGGTTTCGCCCGCCCCTTCAAACAGCAACTTAACCAAGTAAAGCGTACTGCCAGCAGCAAGGAAGTTGATTACCGTACCGCTGATCGTCTGGTCCGCTTTGAAGGTAATGGAAGCGACGGCATGAATAAGCGCTCCAATCACGCCGACCGCCATAGCGCAGAGCACACCGATCCAGGGAGCCATCGTCACGTAGCCGGCGTCCTGCGCATAATAACCGCCAACAGCGGCGGCAAAGGCACCGAACATCATCAGACCTTCAAGCCCGATGTTAACCACGCCCGAGCGTTCGGAGAAGATCCCGCCAAGGGCGGCAAAAATAAGCGCTGTGGAAAATACAAGCGTTGTATTGAGCATTTGGCCCAGTGTCAGCAAATCCATCTATAACACCTTCTCTTTCTTGCGCTTGAAGTAAAACGGCTTAAGCACCCAGCGCACAATCCCCTGTGCCGCAATAAAGAATATGATCGAGCCGATCACGATGCGGATCAGTTCCGGCGGCACATCTGCATTGAAGCTCATGCCTGCGGAACCATAGGTCAGCATACCGTACAGGATCGCGGCCAGAATGACCCCGAAAGGATGAGTAAGCCCCAGCAGCGCAACGGCAATCCCGTCAAACCCATAACCGGGTGAAGCTGCGAATACAGACTGGTAGTGGAATACGCCAAGCACCTCGCCCGCTCCGGCGAGTCCGGCAAATACTCCCGCGATGAACATGGACTTCATTACATTGCGTCTGACATTCATGCCGGCATATTCGGCCGCATGGGAATTCAGGCCTACAGCACGCATTTCGAAGCCCTGCTTCGTTTTCCACAAGTAGATGTAAAAGAATACCGCCGCCGCAAGCGCGATCACAGTCCCCCAGTGCAGGCGGGCATTGTCAAAGATGGAGTTCAAAAAAGTGAGCGACATCGACGCAGGAATATCCTCTGAACGGTTCTGCCCTGGGATCAGGAGGAAAGTTCTTACGATATAGTTCGCAAGATACAGGGCAACCCAATTTAGCATAATGGTCGTAATAACCTCGTTAATGCCCCGCTTGGCTTTCAGATAACCTGCAATTCCGGCCCATATCCCGCCGAACAGACCCGCCCCGATCACTGCCAGCGGCACCAATAAAAATGCGGGCAATCCGGCGAGCTTAATGCCGATAACAGAGGCTGCGGTCATTCCGATCAGCACCTGACCGTCCGCGCCGATATTGAACATGCCTGAGCGGAAAGCAAAGGCCACGGAAAGACCGGTCAGCATAAGCGGCGTCATTTCGCGGATCGCTTCTCCGAAGTCATACGCACTGCCGAAGACGCGCTTGAACAAAGCGCCATAAGCTGCGATCGGATCATAACCGCCGATCAGCATCACTGCCGCGCCGACCAGGAATCCAAGTATAATTGCGACAAGAGGCACAATATAGCTGTCTGTCGCAAATATTTTTTTAAGCTTATTCACCCGCTTTACCTCCCCGCTTCAAGCTGCCCGCCATCATAAGCCCAAGCTCCTGATCATTCGTATCCTTCGGATAGACCTCGCCAACAATTTGCCCTTCGTAAATAACGGCGATGCGGTCGGACACATTCATAATTTCGTCCAGTTCGAATGAAACTAACAGCACGGCCTTTCCTTGATCCCGCTGGGCAATGAGCTGTTTTTGCACAAACTCGATAGCGCCCACATCAAGCCCCCGCGTCGGCTGTGCCGCGATCAGCAGGGTCGGCTCTTTGTCTATTTCCCGCGCAATAATTGCTTTTTGCTGGTTGCCGCCGGACAGAGAACGCGCTGTATTGTAAATCGATGGCGTACGCACGTCGAACGTTCTAACCAGCTCCTCAGCATGCTTGTCAATGACTTCGCTATCCATAAATCCATTCCGGTTATAAGGGCTTTTGTAGTAGGTTTCAAGCACCATATTCTCGCTTACGGTAAAATCAAGCACGAGTCCGTGCTTATGCCGGTCCTCCGGAATATGCGAAACGTTCATTTCCGATATTTTACGCGGAGACAGATTGGCTATCTCCTTCCCTTCAACGGTAATCGAACCGGAATCGATTTTACGAAGACCCGTGATTGCCTGGATCAGCTCGCTCTGTCCGTTTCCGTCAACGCCGGCTATGCCCAGAATTTCCCCGGCCTTAACTTCAAAGCTGAGATTATTCAATACGGGAATGCCTTCCTTGTTCTTGCTGCTAACTCCGTCCAGCTTCAGTACCGTGTTCCCGATGTTCGGAGCCTGCTTGTCTACTTTAAACGTTACATCCCGTCCGACCATTTTTTCAGCCAGCTCGTTCGGATTGGTCTCCGACGTTTTGACTGTGTCGATAACCTTGCCACGGCGGATAATCGTTACTCTGTCCGATATGGTCATAATTTCTTTAAGCTTATGGGTAATCAGAATGATGGATTTGCCCTCGGCGACCAGGCGTTTCATAATCGCCATGAGCTCATTGATTTCCTGAGGGGTAAGCACGGCGGTGGGTTCGTCAAATATAAGAATATCCGCGCCGCGGTACAAGGTTTTCATAATTTCCACACGCTGCTGCATCCCTACCGAAATATCATGGATTTTGGCCTGCGGATTAACTTGAAGACCGTACAGCTCCGATAGCTTGCGGACTTGCTCCGCTGCGGATTTATAGTCGATTTTAAGACCTTTCTTCGGTTCCGTTCCAAGAATAATATTCTCGGTCACCGTAAAAGGCTCTACAAGCTTGAAATGCTGGTGTACCATACCAATGCCAAGCTCAATGGCTTTATTCGGGCTATCGATTATAACCGGTTTCCCGCCGATTTCAATACTGCCTTCATCGGGCTGATACAGTCCGAATACAATATTCATTAGTGTGGACTTGCCTGCTCCATTCTCGCCTAGCAGCGCATGAATCTCGCCTTTCTCCAGCGTCAGGCTGATGGAGTCATTGGCGACAATACCGGGAAAGCGTTTAGTGATTTGCTTCAACTCTACGACAGGAGGCGCAGCACTCATGGAATCACCCTCATTACAGGAATATATTATAGCTTTGCCGATCATGGACGGAGTTCAGAACCTCCGAATTCCTTAGACATGGCTGTACCGCCCCTTTCCTGGAGCGGTAACTAAGCCGGATTAACCTACTAGATAAACGCAGCAGATAAACGTACCCGCCTCCGATTCGGCCAAGCCAGTCTTTCTAATTTTACTCTCTAACTAAGAACAAGGCCAGCTAAAATAACCGGCCTTGGTTCTTCTTCCGATCTTATTCAGTTGAGGGAAAGAGTTATTCAGTAGGAACTTTAATCTTTCCATCGATGATTTGTTGTTTGTAATCGTCCACTTTAGCCAGGATATCCGCGCTTACGTTCGCTTTAGATGTTTCCGGCAGACCTACACCGTTGTCTTTCAAGCCGAGTACGGTAGTTGTGCCGCCTTTGAACGTGCCGTCGATAATTTGCTTGGAAACAACTTTAACTGCTTCGTCAACACGTTTCATCATGGAAGTCAGCGTGACGTCGTCGCCAAATTCGATCGATTGGTCTTTATCCACGCCGATAACCCATACTTTCGCGCCGCCTGCTTTGTTGCGGGATTTGGCTTCGTTGAATACGCCGTTGCCCGTTGCTCCCGCAGCCGGGAAGATGATGTCGTTGCCTGCATCATACAGAGTGGCAGCCAGAGATTTACCTGTGTCCGGCTTGTCATAAGCTCCGGCATAAGTAACCGTTACTTTTGCGCCTGGATTAACCGCAGCAACACCCGCTTTGAAGCCTGCTTCAAAACGTTTGATTACCGGGCTTTCCATACCGCCGATAAAGGCTACTTTATTCGTCTTCGTTGTCAGACCCGCAACAACGCCGACCAGGAACGACCCTTCGTTCTCGGAGAAGGTAACGGACTCAACGTTAGGAGCATCTACTACGTTGTCGATGATAGCCAGCTTGGCGTCAGGATTCTCGCTGGCAACTTTTTTCAGGGAGTCACCCATGTCAAAGCCAATACCCCAAGTCAAAGCATAACCGTCTTTAACAAACTGGTTCAGGTTCGGCTCATAGTCCGCGTTCGATTTACTTTGCAGATATTGAACCTTTACACCATTTTCTTTCTCAAGGGCTTGAAGGGCTTCCCAAGCGGATTGGTTAAACGATTTGTCGTTAACGCCGCCAACGTCGGTAACCATACCGATCTTAATGTTGGAGTTGTCCGTTGTAGCTTCGCCGGAACCCGTGTTGGTTCCAGTATTAGTGCCTGCGTTAGTGCCTGTGTCTCCGGACGCGTTGTTATTGTCGCTTCCGCAACCGGCCAGAATGACCGTGAATGCAAGCAGCATAACAAGAGACAGCTGGTAAATTTTTTTCATCGATTGTGATCCCCCTTAAAGAAATTGGATGTCTTCTATGTTCTCATTGGACATGCCATTGAAACAAATTATAACGGGTAAAAACGGTAAAATCCAGTGAATTAATGACCTGCGGTTAATAAAAATTTGCATTTCCCTGCGATAAACCGCTTACTCTAACCTGTTATGTAATATTTATAGCCCTCTCATGTAAAATTAGTTCAAATAGTATTGCATAATATAGGGAATTCCATTATTATAAATGC
The DNA here is from genome assembly GCF_000993825.1 of Paenibacillus durus ATCC 35681. Taxonomy (NCBI): domain Bacteria; kingdom Bacillati; phylum Bacillota; class Bacilli; order Caryophanales; family Paenibacillaceae; genus Paenibacillus; species Paenibacillus durus. Next base: position 762,616 of record NZ_CP011114.1, on the reverse strand, counting down.
CTATCAATTCCATGGAAAGGAAGCCAATCATGATGAGTGAATCATCCCAGCCGGCAGCTCCGGCTTCGAAATACTGCCGAGAATCACGTGTATTCAAAACGGGACGGGTCTTCCCGAACGATATTAACAACCACCAGACCCTATTCGGCGGCAAGCTGATGAGTAACATAGATGAAGTCGCCTCCATCTCCGCGATGCGTCACTGCCGATGCAGCGTCGTTACCGCCTCCACTGACTCCGTTGACTTTCTGTCCCCGATCCGGCCAACCGATTCATTCTGTTTTGAATCCTTTGTATCCTGGACCGGCCGCACCAGCATAGAGGTATTCGTTAAGGTCATCGCCGAAAATCTTTATTCAGGCGAGCGCACCGTGGCGGCCACTTCCTTTCTCACCTTTGTGGCTATCGGGTCTGACGGAAAACCCGCCCCCGTACCCAAAGTTATCCCTGAGACAGACGAGGAGAAGCTGGTCAGCGATTTGGCGGAGGAACGGTCGGAGCAGCGAAAAGTCAGACGCGCCGCAAGCAAGAAGCTGGCTGGTCAGCTTACAACGACCAAGTACTGGGAGTAACCGGCTTCCATCTTCAAATACTTCCACAAAAAAAGCACCGCTGCTCGGGAATCCCCAGAGGCGGTGCTTTTCATATAATAGGCAGCTGCTTACGCGTTGATCTTCTCTTTGGCTACGGTAGCCAGCGAGTTGAATGCGTTCAGATCGTTTACAGCGAGATCAGCCAGCATTTTGCGGTTGATGTCCACTCCAGCCAGCTTCAGGCCATGTACCAGCTTGTTGTAGGACAGGCCGTTCAGACGGGCTGCAGCGTTAATACGAACGATCCACAGTCTGCGGAAGTTGCGTTTCGTTTGACGACGGTCACGGTATGCGTAGACCAGCGATTTCATTACTTGTTCTTTAGCGGTTTTGAAAATGCGGTGTTTCGAACCGAAGTAGCCTTTTGCCAGTTTCAGTACCTTTTTATGTTTACGACGAACGACGAAGCCGCCTTTAACTCTTGCCATATTAATAAACCTCCCAAAAATTGTGTAATAGAACTATTTCAAGTTAGCCAGGCCTTGCTTCAGACGTCTTACGTCGCCGGGAGCCATTTCAGGGTTGGTTCCCAGAACCCGCTTAGCGCGCTTGGACTTGTGGGACAGCAGATGGTTTTTGTAAGCTTTGTAGCGCGTTACTTTACCCGTTCCGGTGATTTTAAAGCGGCCTTTCAGGCTGCTGTGGGTTTTCATTTTAGGCATTGTGTTTCCTCCTCAATAGTTATGCTGCTTGTTTAAGATGATTTGGGCGCCAAAATCATAATCATGCTGCGGCCTTCCAGCTTGGGCTGGCGCTCCACAACGGAAATCTCGGCCACTTCCAACTTGACGCGCTCCAGAATTTTCTGGCCGATGTTCGCGTGGGTAATTTCGCGTCCGCGGAAGCGGACGGAGCATTTCACCTTATCGCCTTCATTCAAGAACTTGACCACATTACGGAACTTCGTCTGATAGTCATGTTCTTCAATGTTAGCGCGGAACCAAACTTCCTTGATGTCCACGATCTTCTGGTTCTTACGGGCTTCCTTCTCTTTCTTCTGCTGCTCGTAACGGAACTTTCCGTAATCCATGATGCGGCATACCGGCGGCTTCGCCTGCGGCGCTACATTGACTAAATCCAGATTAAGATCGATTGCCATCTGCAACGCTTCGCGGATCGGTTTAATCCCAATCTGTTCTCCCTCCGGGCCAACCAAACGGACTTCTCTCGCCCGAATCTCATCATTGATCATATGGTCCTTACTAATAACTTTCCACCTCCGGATCTGATTGGCTAATAAATATACAGCTTCTACCCAAATAAAAAACGGGTGCCGGAATTACCGACAACCCGTTTGATCAACGTTCATGAACGAACAGCATTCATAAAGCATTGAGATCAAAACCAGCCGGCTGATAGCCGATCAGGTGAGAAGCCGGTGCTTCTGCTTGTAATCTCTAATTAATTTAGCACACTCGAATAGTATACACTATTTAGTTTAGTGGTGTCAACCATTTTTTCCAACGTTATGGACATCCTGTTACGCGCCTCTACCCCTGCTTGCTTTGAACTTCCTCCAGCCGCACAACGCGAGTGTGCTTCGTATGGCTCCATTGCTTGTTATTTTGCGTAAAGAACGCGTAGAACGTAATCGGATACCAGGAAATCAGGTAAATCGGGAACAGCAGCATATAGGCGTATACCTTTTTGAACTTTACCTTTTCAAGAATCATCGATACGAAAAAAGTAAACACATTGGCGATAATCGCGATATAGCTCAGCCATAAAGGCAGGTAACCGTACAGGTTGGCGATATGCGGACCGCCCAGCAGCGAGCTGTCGATCCACATCACTGCGGTCATCAGGAACGTGAGCAGGACAATATAGACGTTGACACCGTATAGCGCCAGATCAAACTTAGTCAAGCTGCGTTCTTTAATACTCTGCCATAGCAGAGGGAAGAAATAACGGCGGGCAACGGTAAAATGTCCTTGCATCCAGCGAAGCCTCTGTCTGGACGAGGCCTTGAACGTAAGTGGCTTCTCGTCAAATACTTTGGCGTCGTAGTTGAACTCCGGATATACGCCCTTCGATGCGCTGCGCATGGTGAACTCCAGGTCTTCTACAAGACTGGTTGCTCCCCAGCCCATTTCCTTGAGCAGATTCGTTTCAAAGCACATGCCCGTTCCGCCAAGAAAGTTGGCCATGCCCACATTGTGGCGTGACAACTGCCACAGCCGGTTAATATACCAGTAAGAAATGCCATAGGCTGCGGTAATCCAGGAATCCTCCGGATTCTTCGTGTCGATGTAGCCCTGAATGACTTTTGCTCCGGAACAGAGATCATTGTTCATCTCCATCAGGAAGTCGGTATGGGCCAGATTATCGGCATCGAACATCACGACGGCGTCGTACTGGCGCGGCATGTCCCAAAGTTTCCCCAGCATCCATTCGATTGCGTAGCCTTTGCCTCTCAAATTATTGTTGGTGCGGACGCAGGCGGTCATGCCATGCTCCCGGACAATGCGGGCCGTCCCGTCCGTACAGTTATCGCAGATTACGAACACGTCGTATAGTTCCTTCGGATAATTCAGCTGCTTCAGGTTCTCCATAAGCGCCCCGACCACTTGTTCTTCGTTATGCGCCGCTACGAGCACGGCAAATGACTTTTCCGGCGGGAAAAGCTCTTTCTTCTTCTTCCTGCGCAGTCCGAACAACGAGAAGCCAAACTGGTAAACCGCAATCAGCGCCAAGATCACTTGGAGCGTTACAAAAATTGCATCTGCCATGATCCTACGATGCCCCCTTTTTTTGTTCAGGTTCTTTTTTTCTGACCTTTGAACGTAATAAATGACCCTTTTGTTGCAATTCTAAGCGACAGGCATGGAATGTGCCTTTGTCCTTAGCGGTTCCCCTCTTTGTTGTATATGCCGTCCATATGGAGTTTTTCGCTTGCGTTCTAGATTTTACAAAACGCATTATTTTCTCTGTTACCATATAAACGTGGGAAGTCCGCTTGAACCATTGTACGGCTTAAAGGCATCCAAGTCAAAACTGTCATTTTTCGCGAAAAATCGACCTTTTTCTTGAAATCGTTTCGTGCAAAAAAGTATGATAAAGTTAGTTGTACCGGCTAAAGCGGGTTATCCTAATTAACGCCGTAAATCCTGCGGCAGTTATTAGCGGAGGGACCACTATGAGAACTAAAATGTTAAAACTGCTTACTGCAGAGCGGCGTCTCTTTCATTGGATCAATGGCCGGCTGCACAACCGCTATCTGAATTTCTGGCTTTTCTATCTGACTCATCTGGGCGGAGCAACCGCCAGCATCGGGATCAGTCTTCTGGTATGGGGGGTTGCCCCCCATACGCTAAAGCTTCCCGCCCAGCAGGCGCTGATCGCCCTGGCTGTCAGCCACCTTCCCGTGGCCGTCGCCAAAAAGCTGTATCCCAGGGTCCGCCCATATCTGACGCTGCCCGGAACGAATACGTTCCGCAATCCGCTCAAAGACCATTCGTTTCCTTCTGGGCATACGACGGCAATCTTTGCTTCCACAGTGCCTTATATGGCGGCTTTCCCCGTCCTGGGCTTCATCCTGCTGCCGCTTGCCTTGTCGGTTGGATTCTCGCGGATCTATCTTGGACTTCACTATCCTTCCGATGTGGCGGCTGGCGCACTGATCGGCAGCGCGGTCGCGGTCGGCACGGTTGCATTATGGAGTTAAAGCCCGTATCTCCGGACCTATGACCAAACGGGGGCAGCTAAATATCGCCGGGTATCATTAACCGCCTTACCACGCTTGCCCTATAACGGCTTTTCTATACCCAATATGAAAAATATTGTTCAGCGCCTGCAAAGCCATTCGGAACATCACTAGAAATGCTGGAGCAAAAAAAGGGTCCTGCCGGCCTAAGCCGAAGGACTCTCTTTTTGTTATAGGATTACTCGCCGGACGCCTTAATTATTCAGCCTGCATCATTGCCCGTTACAGTCTGTACTTGTCCAGACGAGAGGCTTGATAGCGACTCAGCGCATCCGCTCCGACAATCGCCTCACAGCGGTGGATCTGAACGCCCTGGCCGACAAATTTCGTTTCGTATTCGGTCATGACATGCTCTTCGTTGATCCCTCCCGCATGGAGATCCAGCGAAATATTCGACATCTGCAGACCGAAGTCGGCAAACGAGTTCAAGGAAAATTCAAATAAACTGCGCGAATCCGTCTTCAAATGAATTTCTCCCAGACCGTCCAACAGCCCGCGGTACTTATCCAAGAAGCGGGGATGCGTCAATCTGCGGCGGGCGTGCTTTGTTTTTGGCCAGGGGTCGCTGAAGTTCAGATAGATGCGCTGCAGCTCTCCTTCAGCGAACACTTCTTCCGCATATTCAATATTGGCCAGCGCGAGCTTCAGATTCGGCGGCGTCTCCAAACCTTCCGGTTCCCAGATATTCCGCGCCTTTTCCGCCGCCCGGCGGATCAGCTCGTCATACATATCCACGCCGATAAAATTAATTTCGGGGTATTTATGGCTCATCCGGCTGATAAACCGCCCTTTCCCCATTCCGAACTCGACATAAATCGGGCGGTCGTTGCCGAAGAGACCGGACCATTGTCCTTTATGTTTGCGAGGGTCGAGCACGACCAGATCGGTCTGCTGCTCCAGACTTTCACGTATTCCTTTTCTTCCGCGTAAACGCATGTTTACTCCTTTCACTTATCGACAAGTTACGATCATGATTACTGCAATATTGTGACTAACTTGCTCCGAAAAGTAAAGATGCAAAACAGAAAAGAGAAAAGGAACTTCCCCGTCCGCCCGAATCAGCGAAACGCTAGGAAATTCCTTCCATGTTGTATTTGGAATTGGGGTCCCTAATTTCAACAATTCATAGTCTATCTTGCTTCCGAGCTAAAATCAAATGTCTTCTCGAAAGCATTGCGAATTTTGCGCTGCGCTTCGGTCTTGATCTTCGGATTACCCTTAAATTCCACGCCTGTGAGCGCAAGCGCCTCATCAGGAGTCAGTTGAACATCGATCGGACCTCTGCCTTGAGGATATACGGCTTGAGAATTCATGTTCGATCACCTCACGATTAATGATGTGGACCACGGCGACAGGAGATTTTGAATTCCTTCATTCATACTGGTGAACATGAAGCACTTTCACACTCAAAATATAACACGTCGTGTAAGTAATTTCAAGTGGATTTCCTCCTTTCAAAGACCTATTTTTTCAAAATTTATGAAGTTAGGACTCGTATGCGGAGAAGCGATTTCAACCTTATGAATCCGCCGATTTTTCGTCAGACCGCCTTAGTCCGCTGTCCTGTTACGCTCGCTCCCATTTTTTGATACAATGGACTCGGGTAAAATCATTACTTGCAATATAAAGGAGACATCCATGACTATACTTGAAGCCCCTTCCACAGCCTCGCTGTGGGGAGATAAACGTTTTCATACCTGGAATTACGAAATGCGCGAACAGTTTGGCGATAAAGTGTTCAAAGTCATGCTGGACGCCGGGTTCACCTGTCCCAACCGGGACGGCTCGATTGCCAAAGGAGGCTGCACCTTCTGCAGCGCAAGAGGCTCGGGCGATTTTGCCGGAAGCCGGCGCGACGATCTGGTCACCCAATTCGGAAGTGTCCGCGACCGCCAGCATCTGAAATGGCCGAACGCCAAGTACATCGGTTATTTCCAGGCATATACTAACACGTATGCGCCGGTTGAAGAACTGCGGGAATACTACGAGGTCATACTGGAACAGCCGGGTGTTGTCGGCTTGTCCATCGCCACCCGTCCTGACTGCCTTCCTGATGATGTTGTTGATTATCTGGCGGAATTGAACGAACGGACTTATCTGTGGGTCGAAATGGGACTACAGACGATTCACGAGTCCACCTCGCAGCTCATTAACCGGGCGCATGATACGGAATGCTACCTCAAGGCTGTGGAGAAGCTGCGCAGCCGGGGCATCCGCGTCTGCACGCACATTATCCATGGCCTTCCGCAGGAAACGCACGAAATGATGCTGGAGACGGTGTCCGCCGTATCGCAGATGGATGTGCAGGGGATCAAAATTCATCTTCTGCATCTGATGCGCAAGACGCCGATGGTCAAGCAGTATGAAGCGGGGCTGCTTCGCTTTCTGGAGCAGGATGAATATGTGAAGCTCATCGCCGATTCATTGGAGATGCTGCCTCCGGAAATGATTGTGCACCGTCTGACCGGAGACGCCCCCCGCGATCTGCTCATCGGTCCGATGTGGAGCCTCAAGAAATGGGAAGTGCTCAATGCGATCGACGACGAGCTGAAGCGCAGAGATACCTGGCAGGGCAAATATTGGAGGAAACGCTGATGGGTTTCCTGTCCGTGCTGAGCTTTGCCCATAAAATGGTAGAAGAGCGCCTTGCCCCCGGCGAACGCGCCGTGGATGCCACGGTGGGAACCGGAGCGGACACCTTGTTCCTTGCAAAGAAGGTGGGGCCAAAAGGCGAGGTCTACGGCTTCGACATCCAGCCCGAAGCCTTGACGCTTGCCGGGGAGCGTCTGCGCCGCGCCAGGGAGGACGAAGGGGGAAGCGCCCTTGCTCCTTCGACTCTTCTACTCAAGAGCCATGCCGTGATGATGGACGAACTGCCCCCTTCGTGGCGCGGCAGCGTCGGGGCCGTCATGTTCAACTTCGGCTATCTCCCCTCGGACGAGGCGGATAAGAGCGTGATTACTTTGCCGGACAGTTCGGTTGCCGCGCTTGAAGCTTCCCTTGAGCTTCTCCGGCCGGGAGGGATTATAACGGCGGTCCTGTACCCCGGACATTCCGGAGGCGAGCTGGAAGCGGAAGCGGCCATGGCCTGGGCGTCCTCCGTTCCGCAGCAAACGGCCAGTGCCATCGTGTACCGCCAGCTCCAGCGCAGAACGGCTCCCTATGTTATCGCACTTGAGAAAAAGAGGGTAAAAGATAACTAAACCTGAATTGGAGAGGAAGATGGACTAATGACACTGCCTTATCCTTTAAAATTTCAACCGGAATTCAAAGAACGCGTCTGGGGCGGAAGAGCCCTTGAAATGTTCGGTCTGGACCTCCCTGAAGGCCAAATCGGTGAAGGCTGGATGATCGCCGACCACCCGAACGGAACCTCGTCCGTCGTAAACGGCGAGCTTGCGGGACAAGGCCTGGACCAAATCCGTGAAAGCTACGGACGGGAATGGTTCGGCAGCAAAGGCTATTCGGAAACAGGTGGAAGATTCCCTCTACTGATTAAGCTTCTGGATTGCAACGACAACCTGTCCGTTCAGGTTCATCCCACCGACGACTATGAACGGCTGCCTAAAGGTGAATTAGGAAAGACTGAAATGTGGTACGTTCTTGACGCCAAGCCTGACGCCAAAATCATCTACGGCCTCAAGGAAGGCGTGAACCGCGAAAATCTGCGCCAAGCGCTGGAAGACGGAAGCGTGATGGATCTTCTTCAGGAAGTGCCAGTCTCGGCAGGGGACACGTTCTATATTCCAGCCGGTACGGTGCATGCTCTGTGCGCGGGCGTTGTCGTGGCGGAAATCCAGCAGAACTCCGATACGACTTACCGGATTTATGATTACGACCGGCCCGGCCTTGACGGCAAGCCGCGAGAGCTGCATATCGAAGACTCACTGAACGTGACTGCTTACGAAGGCGCTGGCGCAACTTCTATGAAGACGGATAACGCTGTACCCGGAGAATGGCTGCGGCTGGCGGAATCCCCTTATTTTATCGTGGAAAAAGGCATTGTAAGCGGCAACTGGAGCCTTGAAACCAACCCGGAAAGCTTTACGGTGCTCGTAATTTGCGAAGGAAGCGGGCATTTGATCTGGGAGGGCGGTTCCCAGCCGTATTCGGCAGGAGAGTGCTACCTGCTCCCGGCCAACCTCGGTACTTATACCATCGAGGGCCAGGCTACCCTGCTCCGCTCGTATTTGCCTTAAGCCTTATTTCATTTAGCATTGTAGGCGACGCTCCCGGCTTGGAGATTATAGCTTCTCTCAGGTCGACCTGCCGCTTGTTATTAGGAGGAACAACTGGTGACGGAATATTCCTTTACGATGACCGATCCTCTCGGCGTCCCGATACATGTGTACGAATGGCTGCCGGAGGCGGAAGGCCCCGTGCGGGGCATCCTTCAAATCTCGCACGGCATGTCCGAGACAGCCGCCAGATATGCCCGCTTCGCCGAGCGGTTGAACGCTGCGGGCTACGCGGTATATGCGGGGGACCACAGAGGACACGGCAAGACTGCGGGAAGAATCGACTTGCTCGGCGATGCTGGACAAGACGGCTTTTATTGGATGCACCGCAACCTTCTCCAGATTGCCGCAATCGCGTCCGGCAGACATCCGGGAATCCCTGTGTTTTTGCTCGGGCACAGCATGGGCTCTTTTCTGGCGCAGAAGCTGATGTGCTCGCCGGGGAGCGAAAGATACGCAGGCTATATTCTGAGCGGAAGCAACGGCCCCCGCGGAATGCTGCGGCTGGGAGAGACGCTCGCAAAGGCGCAGCTGGCGCTTATGGGCGAAAGGCACCGCAGCATGCTGCTGAACGGCATCGTGTTTGGCCCCTACAACCGCTCATTCTCCAACTCCCGCACCGCCTTCGATTGGCTGAGCAGCGACCCCGAGGAGGTCGACCGGTTTGTAGATGATCCGTTCTGCGGGGCGATCTGCACGACCCGTTTCTTCCGGGATTTCTTCCGGCTGCTTCAGGATATCCATACCGAAGCTGTGCTGGGTTCCTTGTGTAAGGACAAACCGGTATACTTATTCTCCGGCGAGAAGGACCCGGTCGGAATGAACGGCCAAGGAATCCTTCGGCTCGCGGAGCTGTATGGAAAATGCGGCGTCAGCGACCTGGAGGTGAAGCTGTATCCGGATGGCCGCCATGAAATGCTGAATGAAAAGAACCACGGCCAGGTTACAGACGATCTGCTCGATTGGCTGGTCCGCCATCTTCCCCCCGGGCAGGATCTCCTTCGGACGCAATAGGAAATAGCCGTATGAAAACACAAAGACAGGCCTCGTCCGTGTTGGCGAAGGACCTGTCTTTTTTACGATTGTCCAAAAATATGCTGTTATTTCCGTCCCACGTACAGGCCGTGATTGCTGATGCCAAGAATGGAGGAACAGTCCACATCCACCGAGCTGAATCTGTTCTAACCGTTCCGGCGCCAAGGTCCAGTATTTTATGCCCTGCGGATATGTATTATCGGCTTATTTTGTTTTTTTACGTCTCACTCTGCTGCGTTTTCTCCTGCGGATACGGATAATGCATACCTTGCTGGAAGTATGGTAGACCAGCTTTCCGGGTCCGGCTTGATCAAATTCCGTACGGGCGTCTTCGTCTGCAACCGCGCGGATCGGCTCAACCTCGTCTATATATCTTCTGGTGCCCTCCTGATGAAATTCAAGGACGGAGAACAAAACAAACTGGTTGGGAAACAGCTGCCTCATTTCTTGCCACTTCATTTCGCAATCCTCCCTTTTTACCGGTGACCCTCACGGATGAAGCACCGTTATATTCTCAACCGAGTTGAACACAGTTTACCACCTTTTGGGACATGTTTATAGCTTAAAGAGCGGAAAAATAGGGGGATTCGGAAAGCCGGGCTGCGCTGCTGAGGATCAGCGCCATCGTAGAAGAGCAGGAAAACCCACTGGAATGAGCCCGCATATGTTGGCCGCTGCCAGGAAACGAAGCTAGACGGTATGCTCCCGCGCAGACGCTATGCTTCCCAAGGCATTACAGTAAGCTCCGGCCATCTGCTCTTCCACTTCTCCGCCTTAGCGTAATACGCGCTTTCCGTAACCAGAGTCTTGTTCGGCCTTACGACCAGCCGGAATAAGTCCTCCAGGCCGAAAGGCGCGTAGACCTGCCAGCTTCCGTCCGGCTCCTTCCGCACGCCAAGTGAAGAAGCCGTCGTAGGCCAGCTGTCAATCGCCGTTTCCAGAGAAGCGTAAGGCGTAAGACCGACGCCGAACCGGCCGGGATACCACAGGTGAACGCGGCCCTGATTCTTGATGTCGACAGGAAGAGGAAGCTCCGTAAAAAGACGCTTTCCCCGCTCCACCACCTCGTTCTCCGCTTCATAGCTGAGATCCGCGTCATCGAAATAGACGATATCGATATCCGATATTCCGTACATCGGCGGTCTGCCCGTAAGCTCGTTCCAGACCGTCTGCACCAGGCAGCCCGCCCCGGTATAATACGGATACGGACCGAGGCTTCCCGCACGTTCGAACAAGTCCCCTAACCAACTGCTCTGTTCAAAAATGCCGGTGAGCCGGTCGCACAGCTCCTGATAGTTGGTCATCGCTGTCCCTCCCCGCAAGCAGGCTTTCCTTGAATTTATCTTCATACTCGGCCAGTCGAATCGAATCGCTCATTGGCATGAAGCCTCCTTGTTTCCCTTGTGAAAAAGCGTGAGGGCTCTAACGCTGACTCCCTCCGCTACTGGAGAACCCGCTGAACCGGCAGGTCATAGACTCTCGGCTTCTGACTCTCATCCTGCTGGTACAGCACAAGCAAGAGGGTGCTTTCGCCGTCCTGCGGCGGCGCTCCGGCATCCAGCGCGTTAACTTCACCGACGCCGCTTGCTCCCGCCCGCAGTCCACTGATGGAAGACAGCACCCGTGTCAGCGAAAACGGCAAAATCTCCAGCACCGCGTATTTTTGCAGATCCCGTTCGCTGATTCCCGCTGCCTGTATTTTCGCTGCCGGAGCTCCCGCAGCCAAATTCCCCGCCGTTTCGCCGGACACCGCCGCCGGGGTCCAAGCGTCGCCAAGAAGCTGAGGTCGCTCGGCAATCTCCCGGATATAGCGTCCCCATTCGTTTTTGCCAAGGACCGGCTCCCACCACACCTTGCGCGGCTTATACTTGTGGCCGAGGAAATAATCGAGCTTCATGAGACCCGTGATGATCTCCATCTCCGGCGTGCCGCGCTCCAGCAGAAACTCGTTCAGCCGGGTGAACAAATCCTCCAATTGATGTCCGATCTTTTGCCAGCCCCGGACTTCCCAGTAATCGCCGAACTCCTGGAAGAAGTCGAACGGGGATTCAAAAATATGGCGCATCAAATACTTGACTGTATGATCCAACCGGTGGCTGTTCCAGTATTTTTCCAGCACATCCTCCAGCCGCTTCAGCCGCACAATGTCCGAGAACGGCATCACATGGCTGCTCAGGATTTCATACGGCGCATGCTCCATGTAGACATAATCGTACTTGGCCGCCTGGGCGCGCAGTCCGGTGCCTCGCAGCATTTTGAGAAAGCCGAGCTGCAGCTCTTCCGGCTCCATCGCGAACACGTCGTTGAACGTTTTGCGGAACGTCGCGTAATCCTCCATCGGCAGGCCCGCAATCAGATCGAGATGCTGGTCGATGTTGCCGCTCTCCTTGATTTTCATCACCGTACGGGACAGCTTGGCAAAGTTCTGGCGCCGCTTGACCAGCTCATTCGTCTCGTCATTGGTCGACTGCACGCCGATCTCGAAGCGGAAAATGCCGGGAGGCGCGTTTTTTGACAAAAAGTCCAGCACCTCGGGCCGCATAATGTCGGCGGTAATCTCAAACTGGAACACGCAGCCGCCATGATTGTCAATTAGGAACCGGAACATTTCCAGCGCGTACTCGCGGTTGATGTTGAAGGTGCGGTCCAGGAACTTGATCGTTTTGGCTCCATTTTCAATCAAATACAAGAGATCCGCTTTGACCCGCTCAATATCGTAATACCGGACGCCGACCTCAACGCTGGACAGACAGAATTGGCAGTTGAACGGACAGCCTCGGCTCGTTTCAAAATAGGTGATTCTTTTGCCTAAATCCGGCAGATCCTCCGGAAAACGGTGCGGCGTGGGAAGCGTGTTCAGATCGCTCTTCGGACGCGGAGGGTTCACGATCACTTCTTCTCCCTTGCGGTAAGCCGCCCCGTATACAAAATGAAACTTCCGCCCGTCCCGCAACTCCTGCAGCAGATGATGGAACGTCTCTTCCCCGTCGCCGCAGACGATGAAGTCAATGCCCGGCTCGCGGTTCATCCAGTACAGCGGCTCATAGGACACCTCCGGTCCCCAAGGACGATCGTCACGCCCGGCATGATCTTCTTCAGGATGCCAATCAGCTTGACCGTCTCTTCGATGTTCCAGATGTAGCAGGAGAAGCCAATCACATCGGGCGATTGCCCAAACAAATCCGAGGCGATGTTCATCACCGGGTCCTTGATCGTGTATTCCGCCAGCTGAATGTCGAATTCATGCTGACTGTAAGCCTTGAGCAGACGGATGGCCAGCGAGGTGTGAATATACTTGGCATTGAGTGTGGCCAGGACGATCTTCATGCTGCGTATGCCCCTTTACGATTCATTGGAATACAATTCGCTTTGAAAAAAATCCAGAAATTCCTTTCCATACTTCCGGTATTTCACTTCCCCGACGCCCTTTACCTTCATCATTTCTTCTTCCGTCTGCGGGCAGACCACGCTCATCTCCCGCAGCGTCGCGTCGTTGAAAATAATATAAGACGGCACATGCTCCCGGCCCGCCAGCTCGCGGCGGATCAGGCGCAGCTGCTCGAACACCGTCTCGTTGACGGCCGACGGCGAGAGGTCGCGGCTGCGGCTGCGGTCTCTGCCGCCCGCAGCCGACCTGGACGGCCGGACGACGCGCTGCAGCACCTGCCGCTGCCCGCGCAGCACCTCGGCGGCCGACTGCTGGAGCCGCACAACCGGGTACTGGCCTTCGGACAAGGCCAGATAACCTTCGGAAATCAGCACATTGACGATTTCCGTAATTTCTTTCTCGGTACGGCCGGACATAGCGCCATGGGTCGGTAGCTTGTCGAAGCCGTACTGCAGCACCTTCTGGCTGCGCGAGCCCTTCAGCACGGACGACACCAGCGCCACGCCGAAGCGCTCGCGCATCCGGTGGATGCAGGAGAAGATCTTCTGCGCGTCGATGGTCATGTCAACGAGCTCGCGCTCGTCCGTGCAAGAGCTGCAAATGCCGCACGGCTTGTCCCCGTGAGCTTCGCCAAAGTAGTCCAGCATGGCGCTTCGCAGGCACCTTGTTGTATAGCAGTAATCGATCATCTGCTGGAGCTTGCGGTAATCATTCTGTTTGCGATCCGAGTCCTGAGGATTTTGCTCAATCAGGAACTTTTGCGTCATGATATCCTGCGCGCTGAACAGCAGGATGCACTGGCTCGGCTCGCCGTCGCGCCCCGCGCGGCCCGCTTCCTGGACATAAGCCTCCATATTCTTCGGCATATTGTAATGGATGACATAGCGCACATTCGACTTGTCGATCCCCATGCCGAAGGCGTTGGTCGCGACCATCACGCGGATATCGTCATACAGGAACGCCTCCTGGCTCTCCGCCCGCTCCTCGTCGCTCATGCCGGCATGGTAGCGGCCTGCCGCGAATCCGGCATTCCGCAGACGCTGGTACAGGTCGTCGACGTCCTTGCGGGTAGCCGCGTACACGATCCCCGGCTGGTGGGCATGCGAAGCGGCATAATCCAGCACGAACTCCTTCTTGTTCTCGCCCCGCAGCACCGACATCGCTAGATTGTCACGGCCAAGGCCGGTCACGAAGACGCCCGGACCCCGCAGACGCAGCAGCCGGAGCATATCCTCCATGACCTCGGGCGTCGCCGTCGCCGTGAAGGCCGCCAGAATCGGCCGCTGCGGAAGCTCCTCCACAAACGGCGATACCGCCAGGTAGCTGGTGCGGAAATCATGCCCCCACTGCGAGACGCAGTGCGCCTCGTCCACCGCGACGCAGGATATGGACAATTCCGCCATTTCCAGGCGGAACCAGTCCAGCTCCAGCCGCTCGGGCGCGACATAGAGCAGCTTCAGCTCGCCCCGGCGGGCGGCGCGGATGCGCTCGTTCACCTCTTTGCCGGTTAAGGTGCTGTTGATGTAAGCGGCGGGAATGCCCGCCGCCGTTAGCGCGTCGACCTGATCCTTCATTAGAGAGATCAGCGGCGACACGACGAGCGTCAGGCCCGGAAGCAGCAGCGCCGGCACCTGATAGCAGATCGATTTGCCGCCGCCGGTCGGCATAATACCGAGCGTGTCGCGGCCCTCTAGGAGACTCGCGACGATTTTTTTCTGGCCCTCCCGGAAATCGGGGTAGCCGTAATATTTTTGCAGCATTTCCTGCGCATATTCCATCGTAAGCTCTCGCGGATTCATAGTTCAAAACTCCTTAAACACTGTCTTTCTTTAGTTTACCGGACTTTGCGGCAAAGGGGCAACCATGCGCAAGAAGAAACGGCTGCGCCGTCCTGTTAGCAGCTTAAGCTTCCGAAGTAGCGATACGAGTATCGCTTTTAGGTATCGTTTCTCGTAGAAATATAAGGCAAATGATAAGCGCGAAGCTTATACTTTCTTATATTTGAACAAATGAAGCTTGTCTATTTATTTTTGAACGCTCGAAAGTTAAGATGAGGAAGAGGTGACAAAGATGTCCAATTCCCTACTGACCAAAAAAGCGTTAGCCCATTGTCTCAAAAAACGGATGGAACATACCCCACTGAATAAAATCTCCGTAAAACAGCTGGTGGACGATTGCGGGCTGAACCGTCAGACGTTTTACTACCATTTTCACGATATTTTCGAGCTGCTGGGCTGGATCTACCAGAAAGAGGCTGTCGACGGGATTGCCGATTACAGGGGCTACAGTACATGGACGGACGGATTTTATAAAATATTTCTGTATATTGAGAACAACCGCGCGTTCTGTCTCAATACGCTGGAATCGCTTGGGCGGAACCATCTGGACGCCTACCTTTACTCCGTTACGAATGATCTTATTATGGGCGTAATTAATGAATTGGCGGTGGGTATGCAGGTGAACGAGGATGACAAGCAATTTATCGCCAATTTCTATACGCTGGCGTTTACCGGCCTGCTTATCCAATGGATGAGAGACGGCATGAAGGAAAGCCCTAAGCTGATGATTGAACGGCTGAGCGTACTCCTTGAAGGACATTTTATGAGAGCTCTGCATAAATACGAGAAACAGCCGTCTTAGCCTCCGGGCCGGGATGGCTGTTTGAATGGGCGAACCTCCGGGAATTTTGTCGGAAAACTCTACATTTCCGCTCAAGTGACCAATTTTTATACACTCGGCGGGGATTGACGATACCGCGCGCAGCGGACATGGATTACATTGAACATGTGCCCGGCGAGCAAGTTTCCACGCTTTTGCGGGCGGTGCACGGAAGTATTCAATATTCATGTGGAGGCGACTGTCTGTGATACAGGAATACGAAAACAAGCAGGTTTATTTTGTCGGCGGAGGTATCGCGTCCTTGGCTGGCGCCGCTTTTCTCATCAGAGACTGCGGCTTCCCGGGAAGCGGCATTCATATTATCGAGGAAATGAGCATTCTAGGCGGCAGCAACGACGGCGCAGGCAGCGAAGAGCACGGCTATGTCATCCGCGGCGGACGGATGCTGAATGACGAGACATACGAGAATTTGTGGGATCTCCTGATGTCGATTCCCTCGCTCGACCATCCCGGAAAGTCGGTGCGGGAAGAGATTATTGCATTCGACAATGCGAATCCGACGCATTCCAATGCCAGACTGGTGAACGCAAGCGGTGAAGTGGTTGACGTGCTGTCGATGGGCTTTGATATGGCCGACCGGCTCGCTATGGGGAAGCTGATCATTACGCCCGAGGAACAAATGGGCAAGGCGCGGATCAGCGACTGGTTCGGCCCGCATTTTTTCACGACGAATTTCTGGTACATGTGGGCGACGACGTTCGCGTTCCAGCCCTGGCACAGCGCGGTCGAACTGAAGCGGTACATGATCCGGTTCATGCATGAATTCCCGAGAATCCAGACCCTGGAGGGCGTAACCCGCACCCCGTACAACCAGTATGATTCGATTATTTTGCCGATGAAAAAATATTTGGAAGACCATGGCGTCGATTTCACGCTGAGATGCACCGTGACCGATCTGGATTTCAAGGAAGGCGACGGCATTACCGTAACGGGCTTGCATGTCGTCCGTGACGGAGCTGAAGAGCAACTTGCCGTAAAAGAAGAAGATCTGGTCATTATCACGAACGGATCGATGACGGAAAGCTCCAGCCTTGGCTCGATGACCTCCGATCCGCGCCTGAATGAGAAAGGAAGCTCCTGGAAACTGTGGGAACGGATCGCCGCGAAGAAGCCCGGGCTCGGCAACCCCTCTTCCTTCGACGACCATATCGACGGCTCCAAATGGGAATCGTTCACGGTGACGTTCAGCGATAGCATCTTCTTCGATCTGATGGAACAATTCTCGCGCAACCGCCCGGGCACCGGCGCCCTGGTCACGTTCAAGGATTCGAGCTGGCTGATGTCAATCGTACTCGCGTACCAGCCGCATTTCCGGAATCAGCCGGAGCATGTCCGGGTCTTCTGGGGCTATGGCCTGTATCCCGACAAGGAAGGCGATTTCGTGAAGAAGAAAATGTCCGACTGTACCGGGGAAGAAATCATGACCGAGCTGATTGGGCATCTGCATTTCGAGGAGCACAAGGAGGCCATTATGGCGACGGCGAACTGTATTCCGTGCATGATGCCGTTCATCACCGCCCAGTTCATGCCTAGAGCCATCGGCGATCGGCCAAAGGTCGTGCCGGACGGCTCAACCAACCTGGCGTTCATCGGCCAGTTCTGCGAAATTCCGGACGACGTCGTATTCACCGAGGAATACTCGGTCCGGACGGCAAGAATCGCTGTCTATACGCTGCTTGGGGTGAACAAGCCGATCACTCCGATCAATCATTACCAGTACGACGTTAGAACACTGCTTGCGAGCTTGGTTACTTCGTTCCGGTAAGGGTTTGGCAAAAAGGGGAGGCGCACGCCGCTTCTCCCCTTCCACTTATTCGCGTTCGCGGCCCGCTGAGTTACACGCTGCAGGAACCGTCCGCACAGCCGTCGCTGCCGGATGCTTCAGCAGAGCCGCCGATCACCCGGAGCGCAGGCTCCTCCTTCTCCTCACTCCACACCTGATCCAGCACCTCGGAGAATACCGGTCCCGGCTGGGCTCCCGAAATGGCGTACTTGCCGTTAAACACAAAGAACGGAACGCCGGTAATGCCAAGCCGCTGCGCGGCCGCGATGTCCGCCTTCACTTCACCTTCGTAAGCGTTCGAATTCAGTACCGTCACCGCTTCTTCCTTGTCCAATCCAGCCGCAGCCGCGAGCGACGCCAGCGTTTCTCGGTCGCCTAAATTCAGGCCGTCCGTGAAATAGCCATGCAGCAGGCGTTCGGTAAGCTCTGCCTCAAGCCCCTTTGTCTTGGCATAATGCGCCAGCCGGTGGCTGTCATAAGTATTGGCGTGAACCATGGTGTCGAACCGGAAGTCGAGACCGACACCCAGCGCCTGATCGGCAACCTGCGCGTTCATCGTCTGGGCCTGCTCCACGGTGATGCCGTATTTCGCGGCGAGCAGTTCATGTATGCTTCTGCTGGTCGGAGCGGCCTCCGGGTCAAGCTGAAAGCTGTGATATTCGACTTCCACCTTGTCACGTTCCGGAAACTGGCTCAGCGCATGCTCAAGCCGTCTTTTCCCTATATAGCAGAAAGGGCAGACGTAATCGGACCATACCTCTATTTTCATTGGAAGACCTCCATTGACTGCTGATTTTTTAATACTCAATTACAATTATATAGTAAAATTAACATCAAGGGAACCGAAGTCAAATTGATTTTGTTTTTTAGTTGATGGCATCTGGCAAGCCTGCGAAAGTGCAGGTTTTTTCGAGCAATAGTCCGGTGTAACAAGAAATACCTACTTTGGTGCAGGAATTTCAGATTTCCCCGCCTGCATTTAAGGTTGAACGGGCAAAAAACTGTATTTTGGCAGGCATGCACTTCAGTGAAGTTCCAAGGCCGGCAAAAGATGTAGAATTTCAGGTTTTCTGCATCATTTGGTTCATCGCGCCCCGCTGCAGCTCGTACCGCACAACATGTTTGCCCGTCGCTCCTGTTGCAGCAGTAAACCATCCTTTCCCGCAGAGTGCTTGCAGCATTCGAACGGCTGTGCGATGGTTGATGCTTAAATGAGTCTCCACATCGATGGGCCGAAGGGGGCGGGCAAGCTTACAGGCCAGACGGATGATTTCCCGTTCCGCCACACTGTGCAGGTCAACCGGAGAAGACTGCGGCTGAAAGCGGCTGAGCACCATACGCAGAAGCGTGATGGTCCGTTCAGGATGATGAGCGACATCATCGTAGGCAAAAGAAATAACCTGGAAACCCATAGCCGCTAAAAAAGTTTCCCGGTTCAGCTCGTTGCAATATTTTTTTCTATCCATATCCGTCACGTGCGGGCCGAAACCTTTGATTTCGATAATGAGTCTTGCAAAGGGCGTGATCCAGGCAAAATCACAGAAATAGGATAGCCCGCGCCAATCCAAAACTTCGTATTCCGGATGCAAATGATTGAAATTTCCTTGTAGCGGCCACCATATGTTGCAGCAAAACAACTTTTCGGCGTCCCTATGGTCCCGCTCCAGACGGCCTTTTCGTTCTCCTGTTCTGCTGCCCAAATGGTATTCGATAAATGCCGCATGCGCTTCCTCAACATTCATACAGATCATCTCCTCTAAAATAACAAAAACGCCCCGGCCCATTCGCTGGAATGGATCGGGACGTTCTTCGTCTCCTACTTTGCAGTTTAACTTAAAATGAATCATTTCGCCATTACAGCCTGATTATCGGCAGACAATTACTTACATACTATTATTGACAGAAATTTAAACAGAAGCATGAATTGTCATGAAAAATGATACCCCGCCGTGTCCCATCTGAGTTATGATAGAAATGATGTGACCAAGAATCTACTTTATGGATGGTGGAATATGTTCAAGAACAGAAAAACGGCGCTGCTCCTCGCCACACTTATCATTATTATCGCCGCTGCCGCGGGAGTATGGCTGTTTATGGGCAATAAGGGAGACGATCAATCCAATACCGCCCAGACGCCGGAAACGAAGTCGCTGTCGCAGCAGTTTTATATTTACGATACGGTAGTTAGCATTAAGATTTTTGGCGATAAGGTATCCCAGAAAAATATGGACGATATCCAGCAGCTGCTGGAACGGATGGATATAGAATTCAGCAGGACGAAGGAAGGCGGCGAAATCTACAACGTCAACCTCCAAGCCGGTAAGAATGCGGTTGCGGTATCGGACGAGACGCTGGATGCCATAAAGCAGTCCATCAAATATGCCGAGGAGATGAACGGCCTGTTCGATCCGACGATCGGCCCGCTGGTAGACCTGTGGAATATCGGCAATGGCGGAGAGAAGGTTCCTCAGCAGGCCGAGATTGACAAGGCGAAGAGCCTGACCAATTACAAGGATATCATTATCGACGAGCAGGCCAAGACGGTCAAGCTCGCCAAAGAAGGAATGGTGCTCGATCTCGGGGGCATCGGCAAAGGCTATGCCGCAGACCGGATCGCCGATTATCTGAAATCGCAGGGTCTGGACAGCGCGATGATCAACCTTGGCGGAAGCAGCATTATTGGCCTTGGAACCAAGCCCAGCGGCGCACAGTGGAACATCGGGCTGCAGGACCCCGACAAGAGCCGGGGCACCCAGCTCGGAACGATTAAGATCAGCAATGAAGTTATAGACGCGTCCGGCGTTTATGAACGGTTTTTCATCCAGGACGGCGTGCGGTATCATCATATCCTTGACCCGAGAACGGGCTATCCCTCGCAGAACGGGCTCAAGAGCGTGACGATCATGAGTCCGAACGCGACCGATGCTGACGCCCTGTCCACCGGCGTATTCCTGATGGGATATGAAGAGGGGCTGAAATATCTGGAGTCGCTGCCGGAAAAGGTCGAGGCATTCTTTATTACCGACGATAACAAAATTTACGCAACCCCAGGTATCCGGGAAAGGCTTGTGCTGACGGACCCGACGTACAGCTTCGGGAATTGATGAAAGCGGCGGCTGTTCGTTTACCGGCTCAGCCAGCGCCGCAGCGTTCGCGATTTGCATAGAAAGGGAGACTGGATTTCTGTTCCGGTCTCCCTTTTCTTGTATGCCGTCTATGAACGTCTGCCGCCGCTCAATCCCCGGCTTAGCTCCGACTTTCATTCGAATAAACCGGAACGCAATACCGATCCATCCGTGTTTATTCCTGCCGGAACACAGGTGCCGTAACCGCACTCCGGCTTGACCTTTCTGCACGCTCCCGTCATTTCATGCCGATTGAATCACCGTAATGAACTCGGAGAATAGCTTCCTGAACCAAGTCTAATATCTATCCACGACGGCGCCGAGTACGGCGGCTCGGACATAGGGCTGCCCGTTCAGGCTTTGCAGGCCCTTGGCCGTGCCGGTGACGACAACTCCCAAGAGCCGGATATCGCCCGCGTCCGGTTCCGCTTTATCTTTTTTCAGATAATTGTAGATTCGCTCGTATTCGCTGTAGTATTTGCCTTTCGGCTGAAGGCCTCCCTTCAATTTCTGAATAAAATCTCCCGGCTCTGCCTTATCGTAGTCCGGTCTGATTCCAAAACCGTACACCCCGAAAGACGGCCAAAAGGGTATTGGATAGTCTAGCTTTCCGTTTCCGTCCTTATAAGGCTTGAAATGAAAGTTCGTCCGGTCATCGTACGTATCGACCCAGTACCATACCGGCCGGACTCCCGCAGGCAGCATCGCCTTCACCTCGGCAAAGGAATAATCCTTGTCGAAGGACAGCGCCATTTCCACCAGTTTCCCGGACTCCATCTGCTTCAGCGCCGGAAGATCGTTCAGCAGCTTGCCGTTATAATTCACGCCCGGCACAAAGAACGCCAGCTCCCTCTGCCCATTGAAAATGTTGTACTGCCGGTAGTACTCGTACCCCTGCTCTTTCATCTGCGGATCGGTCACGGTCAGGCCTCCGGTTCCTCCGTAGGTCCCACTAAAATTCGGGAAGTTTGTTACCTGATAATTGCTCCAATACTCATTCCAAGGTATGGGCACGCCCTCCACAATTTTATACGTATCCAGCTCCAGAACACCCGCCAGGAATCCACTTTGATCTTTGTGCCCCGATACATACTCGTTCGGCTTGCTGATCGATATATACCACCATTCGTCCGCCGATCGCTTGTTTGACTCGTGGCTGGTCAACTTAAAGACGCCAAGCAAGATGGCGAAGATCACAATCAGGCTGGCAGCTAGAGATACGGCGATAATGACTAGATAACGCAACAAAATTCTCCGTTTGGCTTTTTTGATTGTTGCTGCAAGTTCTTGATCCTCCTGTTCTTCCCAAGGAGCGGTCATTCACCCTCACCTCCGTAATAATGTTGGAATTGCTGCCTTGCGCGGTAAAGCGAAGCTTTCACCTTCCCCTCGCTGATGCCCAGAAGGGACGCTATCTCCCGATAAGACAGCTCCATTTCGTATTTCATCAATATCAGTTGTCTGTGCACAGGATTCAGCTTCCCGAGAACGCGTTCGATCAGGTCTTTTTGCTCCCGCCTTAGCAGAATCTCTTCCGGCAGCTCACTTTCCGAAGCCGCATAATCCCCGGGTTCTTCGTCATAGTGAAACCGCTTTTGCCTTCGGCACAGATCATAATAGCGGTTGATCGCAGCCTTATACAGCCAAGCGCTGAATTTGCGTTCGTCAATCGCTTCAAGATACAGCAACGCCTTGTAAACCGTGTCCTGCACAATGTCCTCCGCATCGGCGGCGCCAGCGCCCAATCGGATTAAATAACGGCAGATTTCCGCCATTTTTGGTTGAAGCAGCCGCTCCAGGTGCCCGGGCCCCATCCTGCACCCCCTTTCGGTGATATAACGATCGAACTCTCGGAATGTTGTCGCTGTGCGCAATTTTTTTGCAACCATACAAAAAAACACCTGCCGGATCACGCATCCCCCGTCAAGAGAGAATCTACGTGAAGTCGGCAAGTGCCAATAGCCGCCAGGATTTAACGCAGGTGCGGCAGTAATTAAGAAGAAACGGCTTGCGCCGTCTTTTTGAATATAAACATTAGTCCAGGAAGCCCTCTAAACGATCGGCAGTGCTGCGAATTCTTCGTAATTCCGGAAAATGTAGGTCGGCGTATGACCGGCAATGGGTTCCCGGCCTCTTGGATTGTACCAGTACATTTTCCAGCCCGCGTCCAGCGCGCCAACCACATCGTTATGCCAAGTGTCGCCCACATACACGCTGTCTTCCGCTTTCGTCCCCGTAATCCGGTTAACATAAGCGAAGATTTCCGGATTGGGCTTGGCAATGCCGACAGCATCCGAAATAAAGATCCGATCCGCAGGGATAAGCTTGTCCACGCCGAGCCCGCGTATTTTGCTCATCTGATGATCTACAGGACCGTTGGTAATGATGCCGACCACATGGCCTTCCTCCATGAGCCGCGTCAGCTGCGGGAGAACGCCGTCAATCATCTCAATGTTGTACTGGCGGCCGATATAGCCTTCCTGCACAAGCGTCGCCTGCTCCCGGCTGAGGTGTATCCCGAATTCGCTGAAAGCGATCTCCATCCGCCGCACCCGCGTCTCATCCAGAGAGAACTCTCCCTGCAGATACCTCGGCCATAGCTGGTCGCTGTGATATCTTACCCGGTCGAATAAATGCAGCACGTCCAGCACGCTCTCGTCCGGCTTAATCACTTCCCTCACCGCGTTCCGGAACGGGACAAGATGATCGTAAAGCGTATCGTCCAAATCAAAAAAAATCGCTCTTTTACCGCTGCTCTCCATTTCAACGCCCCTTAGTTTCCGCTATTGATTAGGACCGGATGAAACCGTTATCCCCGGATATTATAGTTAGAAAAATAGATTATAGCTGTAAAATTCGTCATCCCTCACGTAGCCTTGTTTCTCATAAAGCCGCTGGGCGGTAAAGTTATCGGTCCAGGTCGTCAACGTCAGCCCCTTTGTGCCGGTCTCCTTCGCAAATTCCCGGGCCGTTTCCATCAGCAGCGCACCCGCTCCGCTTTCCCGCGCCGTTTCCGTAACGTACAGATCATTTAGAATCCACAGCCGCTGCATCGTTACCGAAGAGAAAGAAGGATAGAGCTGCGTAAAGCCGACAGCGCGTTTACCGCCTTCCCCATCGTCATGGACCGCTAGAAAAATAACCGATTCCTCCCGGCGGAGCCGTTCTTCCAAAAAGGCTCTGGCGCCAGCCCTGTCCGATTCCTGCCGGTAAAAAATCCGATACTCGTCGAACAAAGGCACGATCCTCTCCAGATCCTCAAGACCCGCCCGCAACACAAAATTCCGTTTCATTTTTATCGCTCCCCTTTGTCAGACCGTTATACCGTCATTTTAAAATTGGTACTAAAGGTTTGCCATGGAGAAATTATTGCATTATTTAGACTTATCCCTAACGTGCAGTCTTTGGCACTTAAGGAAGCTCAATCCAATATCGGCAGTACCGGTTGTCCAGTTCGGCCAAATGCCCCCTGTTATTCTCAATGACCCGCCGCGATCCCTCATTATCTTCGTTGCAGGTAAGGAGTACCCGGGGGATGTCCAGATCACGCGCTTTGTCCAGGAGGCCTGCCAGCAGAGCCGTGCCGTAGCCCACTCTCCGCGCGGAGGGCCGAATGCAATATCCGATATGGCCGCCGGTGACGCGCAAAGAGTCGGTCAGCCAGTGGCGCAGCTTGCCATAGCCTACCGGTCTTCCTTCCGCATACAGAAAATACAGGGTTTGCGGCACATGTCCCGGAGCCAGACCGATCCCTGCGGAATAATCCCGCAGAAACGGAAGCAGACTCAGAAATTTGGAGTATCCGGCAATGTAGAGACTATTCACAAACCCGTTCTCCCCGGCCCCGATTTCGCGGGCCATCTCATAGATCTCCTTGCCTTCAGCAGCCGTCAGCTCGCGCAGCTCCATCGCCATGCGGCCTCATCCTTTCGATCCATAAAAAATATGGCGGGCTGCGATTTTCCCTTCCTCAATATCCAGCAGTCCGAACGAATACAGCTTCTCCCGCCGCTTGTCTGTCGGCGAACCCGGATTGAACAGCAATATGCCGTCCTCGCTTCGCATGAGCGGCTGATGGGAATGGCCGAACAGAATGCAGTCCAAGTTCTCGCCGGCAAACGCCCTCAAGGCATTGCCGTCCGTCCCCCTCCCGGTATAGGGCTGATGTCCGTGAACCATACCGATGCGCGCGCCCGTAACCGTTAAGATTTTGCGCTCGCCGAATCGCTTCACAATGTCTTGCCCGTCGTTATTTCCGGCAATTCCGTCAACCGGCGCCAGAGCGGACAGCTCGTCATAGACTTCCATATCGACCCAGTCGCCCAAATGCAGAATCAGATCGACTCCCGCCAGCCCCTCTGTCAATGCTTTCGGCAGTTTCTTCATAGGCCGGGTCATATGAGTATCCGAAACGACTCCCACTTTCATCTTGCTCCGCCTCCTCTTAATTGGGATTCATATTGTAAATTATTGTACGACGAAGACAAAGGTTTCGTCCATTCAAGCGGCTCGGGGCTCTCAAGGTAAGATACCGGCTGCCGCTACGGCTTCTTCCGCTCCAGAAGCAGCCCCTTGGCTGTTCGCTTCGCCCCGGCATAAGCGGCGGGCCGCCCCAACAGGACGCACTGCGCCGCTGACGTTCAGCGGGCCGACAGCTGCAAATAGGCTTTTACCGGACGGAATAACCGATGATTCTGCTATTCTCCCGTCTCCGAATCCTCCGGGTGTCACGCCGCCGCGCCGCTACGCATGATGCCCCCCAGGCAGCGTCAGCTTTACCGTGCCGTTATGCCTGTCGTAATCCATCGCAATATGCAGCGTCCGGCAAATGTCGTCAAGGGGAACCAGCAGCCTTCCATTCCTGAGCTCCGGCTGGACGCCTGCCAGAAGCACGCTGCGCCCGTTAACCGTCAATTCCCGTTGGGGCGCGAACTGCCTGATCCGGTCGATCGTTTGCGCGGGAGTCCGCAAATTGCTTCCCCCGTTAATGCGGCCGGCATTGAATTCTCCTCTGCTGGTCAGCCCTTCTTTTACCGTGAAGGTCAGAGGGATGCCGAGGGATGACGTAACATTAAGCACCTTGTCATTATAGGCCCCGTACGGAAAAGCGAGCACCGAATCGGTATTGCCGAGCTCCTCTCTTAGCCGCTTCTCCGCCAGTCCCAAATCTCCCTGCACTCTGCGGTAATATTCTTCGTTATATTCGTTCCGGGTCTCGTCGTCAATGTAGCGCTGCGCGACAAGCGCCGGCTCCTTCCCGCCTTCGGCGTCGACAACGTCATAGAAATGAAGATTATAGGTGTGATTGTAGAAGCCCATACCGAATTTTTTCATCTCCCGCATCTGCTGCCAGGTCAGCTTGGGCAAACCGCCCTTACCGGGATTATCGACATCGGACACGATGACGAAGTCCACCGCCGTATAGCCGTATTTTCGCAAAATTGGAAAGGCCAGCTTATAGAAGCTCTCATAGCCATCGTCGAAGGTAAGCAGTACGGCATTGTCCGGAATTTTACCATTCTCAAGCATGAACCGCCGGTACTGTTCCATTGTAATTACATGATAGCCGCCCTGTTTCAGCAGCTTCATCTGGTCATTGAACCGGTCTACCGACAAAATCGAGGGCAGCAGCGGTTTCCGGGATAGATGATGGTACATCAAGACCGCCACTTTATTTTTATAGTACACCCCTTTAGGCAAGGGCGCCGGCCGATCCCAGCGGATTTTTACACCCAGAAGGCTTTCGGCGAATGTTTGCGGAACCAGCAGCTTATGATGCAAATATTCGAGGGGACCGGATGATTTCACCACCCGCCCGCCAACCTCGAATTCGACTTCACGGGGCTCATGTCCGAAAATGACAAAAGCGGCTAAACCGGCCAGGATTGCGGCAGCCAATACAGGAACGAATAATTTTCTCAACGTAGAACTCTCCTAACCATCGTACAGTCTCGCTTCTATTTTGTATTCTTATCATATTCCGCCTTCGACCCTCATTAAGTAACAACTTTTTAATCTTTGCAGAGCATTTAATGGAAATATGTACATGACAAAAGAAGCCGGCCGAACGTCTCGGACAGCTGTCTTCCTTTCGGATAGAAAAAGATTCCATATATCGTTTTTTTTGACTTTTATTTGTATTTCCGCCAGTCCTGGCTGCTATTCTCCAGCAGATGGGCAAAATCGTTGTCCAGCCGTTTCTGCTCCGCCTTACGCGCTTCCTCCGCCTTCTTACGCTCGGCTTCTTTGCGGTCGTTCTCCTCGTTCTTCAGCTCATCGGCCTGGGCCTTCAGCTTGTTCAGTACTTCACTGCTCAGAAGGTCCTTCAAGGTTGCCGGAGCATCCTCCTTGCTCACCCGTGGAGCGTTTGGCATTTTTTTCTTTTTTGCCATTGCAATTTCCTCCTTGTTATGCTTATTTTTGTTTATCTTTGTTTTAGTCCATTGTCTTTTCGTTTATAATGAAAGCAAGAGGTGAGACAAATGAAGCAGACTTCCTTGTGTCCCCGGCTGCAAAAGAGCATGGATATTATCGGAAAGCGCTGGACCGGTCTGATCATTTACCAGCTGCTTCAAGGACCGCAGCGATTCGGCGCCATCGAAGCCTCCCTGCCTCTTAGCGGAAGACTTCTGTCCGAGAGGCTGAAGGATTTGGAACAGGAGGGCATCGTGCGCCGGGAAGTATTTCCTGAAACGCCGGTACGGATTCAGTATTCCTTGACCGACAAAGGAAAAGCGCTGGAAACGGTCATTCGGGATCTGGAGCATTGGTCCCGGGACTGGATTGAGGCCGAAACCAATTCATCCACATAGATCATTAGATCGCCGCATGAAGGGAGATCGGCCGAGCCGGTTTCCCTTCATGCGTGTTGTGCTCTAAACCTTGCGGCCAACGATAACCAAATCACGCAGTATGCCATCCATATCGGCTACTCCGGGCAGGAGCCCCCAGCGCTCGAAGCCGAATTTCTCCAGAAGCCCCAGGCTTGGCCCATTATGCCCAAATACCAAACCGACCAGATTGCTTATTCCAAGCCGCCCGCATTCCTCAAGTGCTTGGCCCACAAGCAGGCGTCCGGCTCCGCTGCCTCTATATTCTTCGGCTACATAAATGCTGATTTCCGCCGTTCCGTTATAGGCCGGCCTTTCATGGAACGACTGAAAGCTCAGCCAGGCGGCGATTCCGCCGTCTGTTCTAAGCACCCACAGCGGGCGGTGGCCGCTGCCATGCTCATGGAACCAGCCAAGCCGGTCCTCCACGCTCACGGGTTCAAGGTCGGCCGTAACCATCCGTCCCGGCACGGTGGAGTTGTAAATAGCCACAATGCCCGGCAGATCCTCCAGCGTTGCATCTTCAATACTGCTCTTCTGCCATTTCATCCATTCATTCCTCCATCCAGCCGCGAATCGAATTTTGACACTAGTTTCAAGTTAATCCATAGCCGCCTTGAAA
Source organism: Paenibacillus durus ATCC 35681 (assembly GCF_000993825.1). Classification (NCBI taxonomy): domain Bacteria; kingdom Bacillati; phylum Bacillota; class Bacilli; order Caryophanales; family Paenibacillaceae; genus Paenibacillus; species Paenibacillus durus. Next base: position 734,620 of record NZ_CP011114.1, on the reverse strand, counting down.
GTCAATTCATAACGAAGCTACATCACCGTTCAGCCTACCGTGCGTCCTCCTCTTGTATGTTCTATAATGGTTTCATTGCCATTTTGTTATCGTGAATTGAAGGGAGATTATTGTACAAATGAATGAAGCTCTGAAAAGACTTGAACGAGAAATGGCTGTGGAAGGGCTGGACGCCCTGCTGATCACCGATCCCAAGCATGTATATTACTTGACCGGCTTCGCCAGCAATCCGCATGAGCGGTTCCTCGGTCTGCTGCTGAGCCGCGGCGAGGAGCCCGTGCTTATTGTTCCCGCACTTGACGCTGAATCTGCACATGCATCCTCAACCGTCTCTAAGATCGTCACGCACAGCGATACGGACGATCCTTACAGCCTCCTGAAGAATCATCTCGGATCTAAGCTTGGGAAGCTGGGCATTGAGAAGGAGCATGTCTCGGTGGCTCGCTTCGAGCTTCTGTCGAAAGCCGCGCCTGCGGACAGCTTCGCCGACATCGGTCCTCTTCTGCGCCGGATGCGCGCCATCAAATCACCGGGGGAAATCGAGCGCATGGAGCATGCGGCCAAGCTGGTGGAAGAAGTGCTTCGCCAGGGGCTTGCCCATGTGAAGGAGGGGGTCAGCGAAATCGAGCTCGTTGCGGAGCTGGAGTATTTGATGAAAAAGCTCGGCGCCGCCGGGCCCTCCTTCGATACGATGGTGCTGTCCGGGCCTAATACTGCCCTCCCGCATGGCGTTCCCGGCAGACGGCTTATCGCACCCGGCGACCTGCTGATGTTCGATCTCGGCGTATTCGCGGACGGCTATGCTTCAGACATTACCCGTACCTTCGCCGTAGGGCAGGCGGACAGTGAACTGGTCCGCATCTACGATACCGTGCTGGCCGCCAACGAAGCCGGCATTGCCGCCGCCAAAGCCGGGGCCTCCTACGGCTCGGTCGACCAGGCCGCGCGCGCCGTTATCGAAGAAGCGGGGTACGGGTCTTATTTCGTTCACCGCGTAGGCCACGGCCTTGGCATGGACACTCACGAATATCCTTCCCTGCACGGCCTTAACGGGGACATCATGGAAAGCGGCAATGTCTTTACGGTGGAACCCGGGATTTACGTGCCGGGACTCGGCGGCGTGCGGATCGAAGACGAGGTGCTCGTCACGGAGGGCGGCGCCCGGACGCTGACCCAATTCCCTAAAGGCTGGACTGTGCTGGAGCTGTGATTTCCGGCAGCGCGGCAGCAGGGACGGGAGCCTTCTCCAGTCAACCGGGCACCCGTTCTTCGCCTGTCCGTACGCATAATGTCACCTCAAGGCAGGGATAACCTGCCTTACTGCTAACCAATAAAGAGAGCCAGCGTGTCATAATCATGCGCGGCTCTCTTTTTTTATAAAAGTAATATGTGCGTCCCTTGAAAAAAAGAAAAATCGGTGAAATATTCTGCAAAAATCATTGAAGTACAGAAAATTATACCTTACATAGGCCATTTCTCCCTATTCAACCGACGGTTAATTTTATAAAATAGTATTCATGCACGCCCCCCATGTCTTTATTCCGGGTTGAACGACAGGATAATAGACCTAGCTGTCAAGAACAGACGCTGGCCTACCCAACTGATTGCAGAAACGAATACCGGCTCAACAAAAGCCGTTTTTCGTTTATCAACAGCATGACGGGGATCATGGAATCATAGCTTGTACATTTTTCATTTTTAAAAAGGAGAGAACCGCATGTTTCGGATCAGGCATTCCATTGGCCGGAGATTTATGTTGTTATTGTTCGCTGCCCTCTTGTTCACTTCGCTTACGCTTAGTATCAGCTTTTACTTTATCTCCATCAACACCATTAACAGCTACGTTGTCCCGCAGATCGACAAGCTTCTCGGCTCCGCATCGCAGGATGTTTACAAACAGCTCAACTCAACCAATGCCATGCAGGCCCGCACCAATGATCAGGCGGCGACGAATGTGGAATATTATTTAAGGGATAAACGGACCCAGCATAATGTAGAGACGATTTTTCTAGCAGAATACAAAGATGGAAAAGCTGTCGTCCTGAGTGCGGATCATGCTTCGGCGCTTAAACGGAAGGAAGAAATTCAGGTGACACCGGCTTTGGAGCAGGCCTCCAAGGGAAAGAGCGGTATCAGCGAAATATATTCCGACAGTCATGGCGTACATAAGACGGCTTACGTTGGCATTCCGGGAAGCGCCCTTGTGGTCGGCGTCAGCGCGGATATGACATTCGTCAGGGATAAGATAACGAGTACACTGTGGACCAGCGCCGGTATTACGCTGCTGGCGTTGATCATCAGCATGGGCGCGGCTATGCTCATGAGCCGGCGAATTACCCGTCCGATCACCCGGCTTGCGGCATACAGCAACCAATTGGCCGAGGGTGATTTTACTCAAGAATTGGATATTAAAGGTCATGACGAAATTTCCCGGTTGGCCGAGAGCTTCCAAACGATGACGCTGCGCCTGAAAGACTTAATCGGCGAGGTGCTGAGTACCGCAGACACCGTTATGGATGATTCCAACGAAATGAAGGAACGTGTGGACGGCATCCGGGATATGGCGGAAAGCTCCAGGAAATCCGCTTCTGAGATTGGTAAAGGCAGCACGGCAATCGCAAGCAGTGCGGCGGACAACGCCCGGGCCATGGAAGAAATCAGCTTGGGCATTCAGCATATCGCTTCGGCAGCGGGCGAAGTGACCGAGCAGATCCATGAGGCTTCTTCCGAAGCGGTCAGCGGCAACGATACGGCTCAAAGCGCTGTCGAACAGATGCGCCAGATTGGACGGACTTCCGCGAAATCGCTGGAACAGTTCCGCAAAATGGACGAGCAGTCGCAGAAAATCGGCGATATCGTCCAGGGCATCTCGGAGATCACCAAACAAATCCAAATGCTGTCGCTTAATGCCTCTATTGAAGCGGCGCGGGCGGGCGAGCATGGCCGCGGCTTCGCCGTCGTCGCCGGAGAAGTGCGCAAACTGTCGGAGCAATCCAGAGAAGCCACCGAGCAAATCCGTGAGTTCCTTCTGCGCCTGCAGGAAGAAATGCAGCGTTCTGTGACCAGTATGAATGAGGTTAATGCCGAGGTTGCGTCCGGCGTAGGCAAAGTTGAGGAAGCCGGCAACGCCTTCGACCACCTTGCCATACTCATCCAGAGCATCAACCAAAGCGTTCAGTCCGTTTCCGCAGCCACCCAGCAAATTTCGGCGGGAACTGAAGAAGTAACCGCATCGGTTGAGGAAACTGCGCAGATCACTAAGAAATCGCAGGCGGGCGCCGAGACCCTGGCCGACAATTACCGCAGCCAGCAGGAACAGCTCGATGGACACGCAAAGACGGTGGAGCATTTACATGGCCAGACGCTCAAAATGCAGGAAGCGGTAAGGAAGTTTAAAATTTAACACAAAAAGGTCCCGTCAGGCTTCCACCCAGCCTGACGGGACCTTTTGCTGTCTAATGCAGACCGGCGACTCCTGCTTTCATCGCCCGTCCCATGCGCAGCGGCACTTCGAATGCCAGCCACCAAAATCCGGCGTTTCCGGTTAAGAGCCAACCGCAGCCGCCCCGGCTTCAATCTCTGCTTCGCCGTGCCCTGGGGTTCGGTCCTCCTGAAAGCGGAATGCGTGCCCGCCTGGAGACAGGGACTCCATAAAGCGCCCGATCCGGCGCAGCGCTTCGGTCAACTGCTCGTCCGAAGCGGCATAGGAGCAGCGTACATGTCCCTCTCCTTCGGGTCCGAACACGGAACCGGGCACGACCGCGACGCCGGCCTCATTAAGCAGCCGGAGCGCGAATTGCTCCGAGGTCAGCCCGGTTCCGGCAACCGACGGAAAGGCATAGAAGGCGCCGTCCGGCATATAGCAGGGCAGGCCAATCGTATTCAGCCCCTCGACGAACAGGGTCCGCCGCGCGTCAAAGGCGGCTTTCATCCGGTCTTTTGCTACAATTCCGCTCCGCAGCGATTCGAGGGCGGCAATCTGCCCCGGAACGGGAGCGCACATGGCGGTGTACTGGTGGATTTTGAGCATCGCGGAAGATAGTTCGCCGCTCGCGCAAGAATAGCCTACCCTCCAGCCGGTCATGGCGAACGCTTTGGAGAATCCGCTGATAACAATAGTCCGCTCTTTCATTCCCGGCAGCGCCGCGATGCTGACATGCTGTCCACGGTATGTCAATTCGGCATAGACCTCGTCGGAAATGACAAGCAGATTATGCTTAGCGGCAAGCTCGGCAATCGGCTCCCAATCTCTGCGGGTCATGACCGCGCCGGTCGGATTATTCGGATAATTGACGATGAGCGCCTTGGTACGCGGGGTGATGCTCTGCCGCAGCGCCTCGGCCGTCAGCTTGAAGCCTTCTTCCCGCTTCGTCTCCACGGGCAGCACAGCCCCTCCGCTCAGTGTAACCATCGGCGCGTAGGCGACATACCCGGGTGACGGGATGATCACCTCGTCTCCCGGTGAAATGACCGTCCGCAGCGCGATATCCAGCGCTTCGCTGCTGCCTGTCGTGACGATGATCTCCGCACCGGGATCATAGTGAAGCCCGAAGCCGGTGCTTAAATATCCGGCAATTTCCTGGCGGAGCTCCGGAAGCCCCGCATTCGAGGAGTACCCCGTTTCTCCCCGGTTCAGCGCGCGGATGCAGGCTTTCCGGACCGATTCCGGCACCCGGAAATCCGGCTCGCCGACTCCGAGCTGAATCAAGCCCTTGTCACCCGAGCATTTTTCAAAAAAAGCGCGGATGCCCGATGGGGGCAGCTCCCGAACATCCTGACGAATCCATTCACCGGACATGGACGGGCACGCCCCTTTCCTTCAGCGAAATTTCTCTTTCCGACGATATGCCGCCCATGATCACGCCAACCTTCATGTCTATCGCTCCTTTTCGTTAACCGATTCGCCCATGCTCATACAAGCCTATTCATTCTGTGGTCGCCAGCTGCCGCCATTTTTTCCGTCACCATTCATCAGCTCTCTTGCCGCTTCGCCGATGATGGCGATTCCCTTGCGGATATCCTCATCGGTCACTCTGGAGAATCCAAGACGCAGCGTGTTCCCGCCTGTTCCATCCGTATAGAAATTGTCCCCCGGCGTGAAGATCACGCCTTTTTCCGAGCAGACCGCAAGCAGCTCCCTGGTGTCAAAGCCCTGCTCAAACGCCATGAACAGATGCAGCCCGCCGTCTCCCGACAGGGTGGAATAAGGAACCATCTCGCGGCAGCATGCAAGCGTCCACTCGTATTTCCGTTTATATTCGGCCCGCGCCCGGCGTAAATATTTTTCCAGATTCCCGTTATGCAAATATTGATACAGCAGCGATTGGTCGAGCGTCGAGGTATGAATGTTCCTTGCCCGCTTGATGCTCTCAAGAATGCCGATCAGCCGCCGGTCCGCCAGCACCCAGCCCACTCTGAGACCCGGAAACAGCACTTTGGAAAAGCTTCCGATATAAATGACGCCATTCCCCGCTCCCGCCATAGCCGCCAGCGGCGCCACATGCGAGCCGGAGTACCGCAGTTCCTCGTTGAACCCGTCCTCGATGATGGGAATCCGGTAGCGGTTCATCAAGGTCATCAGCTCCAGCCTTTTTTGCAGGGAAGTCACAATGCCCGTCGGGTTATGGTAGGACGGAACGAGATAGGCGAGATCATACGCTCCTTCTGCCAGCGCCTGTTTCAGCCCGCCTATGCTGATGCCGTCCGGCTCCATCGCGATGCCCTTGATTTCAAAGCCGTGCAGCTTCAAAATTTTGATCGCCGTATTGTGGGTCGGGTTCTCGCACAGCACGGTTCCGCTTTTCTTTCGGATGGCCGACAGCACGATGTCAAAGCCTTCGGTGAAGCCGCTCGTAATCAGCATATCTTTATCCTGAGTATCCACGCCCTTGCGGGCCATATAATCCATTAAATAGTCGATCAGCGGCTTGTAGCCCTTGGCATAGCCGTAATTCAGCAGCACATTTCCCTCCACGGCCATCCGGTCCGAAAAAGCGCGCTTGACGCTGTCCAGATCGAACAGCTTCTCGTCCGGCGCGATGCTCGTAAACGAGATCGTTCCTTTCGCCGCCCGGATGCCGCGCTTCATCAGGTCCAGTTCCTCCGCCAGCCGGGCATATTCGCTCACGTGCTCCGTCCAGTCCAGCTTCCGGCCATCGTCCGCTTCCGTAATACCGGCTGCCCGCACGGGCGACACCGCAGCGGCAAAGCTGCCCTTGCCCTGCACGGTGTAGGCGAAGCCGTCTTCCTCAAGCTCCGCATAGGCGGAGATGACCGTATTGCGGCTGACGCCGAGCAGCCCGGCCAGTTCTCTGGTCGCGGGAAGCCGCCGGTCCGCCTGAAGCGCCCCTTGGACGATCAGCCGTTTCATATAATCCTTAACTTGGAGATAGACCGGACGTCCCTCCGCAAGCTTGAAATCATTGAACATACGTGTATCTCCTCCACCGTTATCATGGCATATTTGCACAGGCAAAAAAAGAACCGCACACGCGGCGATTTTCACCGGTTGCGGTTCTGTATGTCAAAAAAGTGATATCTCTCTCTAATGAATGTTGTATTATGGTAGGGAAGAAATGAATAGGATGAATTCTTTTTACGACGGAGGTATGGACATGCTCTTTATCGATAACGCCGGAATTACGGACCCGGCCATCAATTTGGCCATAGAGGAATACGCGCTAAAATTTCTGTCCATGGACGAGAGCTATTTGCTGTTTTATATCAACAGCCCGTCCATTATTATCGGCAAGCATCAAAATACAATAGAAGAAATCGATCAGGAGTACGTCAAGGAGCATAATATCAAGGTCGTACGGCGGTTGTCCGGCGGAGGCGCGGTCTATCACGACCTCGGCAACCTGAACTTCAGCTTCATCACAAAAGATGACGGCGAATCGTTTCATAACTTCCTGAAATTCACCCAGCCGGTCATCGATTACTTGCAAAGCATGGGCGTTAACGCGGAACTAAGCGGACGCAACGATCTTCAGGTCGGGGAGCAAAAAATTTCCGGAAACGCCCAGTTCTCAACCCGGGGACGCATGTTCAGCCACGGTACGCTGATGTACAATCTGAATCTAGATGATGTGCAGGCTTCGCTGAATGCAAATCCGGAAAAATTCAAGTCCAAGAGCACCAAATCCGTCCGCAGCCGGGTGGCCAATATAAAAGAACTGCTCGGAACGGACATGACGATCGAGGAATTCCGCGCGGGCCTGCTGCGGTCCATCTTCGGCATGGAGCCGGTCGAAGTGCCGCAGTACAAGCTTAATGAGGAAGATTGGGCGCAAATCCATAAGATCTCCACGGAGCGGTATCAGAACTGGGATTGGAATTACGGCCAGTCGCCGAAGAGCAATGTGAAGCATGCGGTTAAGTTCCCGGGCGGCATCGTCGATATCCGGATGGAGCTCAAGGACGGGCGGATCGAGGAAATCAAGATTTACGGCGACTTCTTCGGCGTGGGCGATGTGGCTGATGTGGAAGACGCCCTGCGCGGCAAGCGGTATGAGCAGGAAGAGGTCCGGCAGGCGCTCTCCCACCTCGACCTGAAGCATTATTTCGGCCGTATCGAGCCGGAGGATGTTATCGGGTTGATTTTTCTGGAGGAATAGGCGGGGGGATATAAAATGAACTTAAGATCCTCTCATCAGGTATAGTCGTAACTACGAGGAATGTTTGGACTTCCGGCCGCTGTTGTCCCCAGATTTCTTGATTTAAACCGCTCTTCGCGGATGAAATCCGGAGAAAAAAGGCGATCGCTGTCGCTCCTACAGTTCCAAACTTCCCCTTCGTTACTCCTTACCCTGACGTCATTTTTAAGTTCATCTTATATAATAGATAAAATAAAAAAACAAGAGCGTCCCGGCATGTTCATAGCGGGGCGCTCTTTCGTATTCTTAGGTCAGCCAGAAACTTCTGGTTGGCCTATTTCAGGGTTACGGAGTCAATCCGTTATTTGAATACAGGCTTTTTGCGATGTTTCGTTCTTTGTTCAAAAGAATATGCTATGCGAATTAGAGCAGGTTCGCTAAATGCTGTTCCAGCAAAAGTAATCCCAAATGGTCTGCCGTTCTCTCTATACCCAGCGGGGATAGCAATGGACGGATAGCCCGCTCTGGCGCATAGATCCGCTCCAATATAAGCAGGAAACATTATCGCATCTAGTTGATAACGTTTTATCGCATAATCGATTCCCTCGTTCTGAGCAAGATGCAAATCCATTATGGATTCAAGAATGTAGTCTTTATTTTTAAGGGGGGCGGTCAGCCTTTCCCGGAATTCCAAAAGATCTTGACCGTATTTTAAAGCTGTTTCAGCATGTTCCTTATTCCATTCAAGTAGCTCGGACAAAGAATGGATCGGCATGTGTGCCGGAAGGCGCTGCAGATAATTCTCTATTCCATGTTTGAATTCCAGATTCATCTTATTCCACTGCCATGGGCCATGGAACGAGGGAATATCTATCTGTTCCACCACTTCGGCTCCTGCTTTAATCAAGTCGGAGACCGCCTGATTAAATAGCGCCTCATCATACTCGCCAGATTCTCGCACATGATCGGGCACTTCACAAAAGACTCCGATTCTCGCTCCGTATAATCCCTCTCTGTCCAGGAATGCGGTATAGTCCTGCTCGGTATGACAGCTTTCACCCCGCCAAGTTGCCGGATCTTGCTCATCCCTTCCAACTAATGCGTTAAGCAGAATTGCCGCATCCGAAACCGTTCTTGCCATCGGCCCGGCCGTATCTTGTGAGTAAGAAAAAGGGATGATCCCCGAACGGCTGATTAAACCGACGGTCGGCTTGATGCCTACGATAGACATCTGTACGGCCGGACTTAGAATGGAAGCAGAGGTTTCTGTACCTATCGCCGCCGCTGCGAGACTCGCCGCAACCGCAGCCGCCGACCCAGTACTAGACCCGCCTGTGAAAAATTCACCATAAGGGTGCGTGACCTGCCCACCCTTTGAACTGTATCCTGCCCACATAGTGGAGGAAACGCCGTTGGCCCATTCTGTCATATTAGTCTTGCCTAAAATGACAGCTCCTTTTTCTCTTAACCGCCGGATCAGAAAAGCATCCTCCGTGCTTACATGCTGTGCCAATGCTAAGGCTCCCGCACTAGTCCGCATCTTGTCTCCGGTTTCGATATTGTCCTTCACAAGAATCGGAATTCCATGAAGAGGGCCTCTACTGCCCTTACGCTGCCGCTCTAAATCGAGCGCCTCCGCAATGAATATGGCATCGGGATTGATTTCCATAACTGAATTAATGTGAGGACCATCCTGATCATACTTTGCGATACGGGATAAATAACAAAACACTAATTCTCTTGAGGTCGTTTTTCCATGTGCCATCGCGTCTTGTAAATCGAATATGCTTGTTTCTTCTACATCGAAGGTTTTCATTTTAAAAGGATCTTTCATATACACGCCCCATCAGTCCCAGTCTTCCAAAATTACGTAGTTAGTAATCCAATAATACCACGATGGATAACATTACAGCGGGATTGAACCAGGGCGTGTATGCAAAGATTTCGCATGAAGCTTATTATAGAAGATTTAAATTTACCGCCCCGTACTTACGTACACGAATATTAAAAATTTTACCCACACCAAATGAGTTCATATATTCCGTATAGGATGCTGTGGACTCTCTCGGCAGCAATGCCATGATCACTCCGGCAAATCCACCTCCATGCACGCGGCATGCGCCCTTTCCGATTCTTTTAATGAACCGTTCGGTAAGAGCGAGATGTACCGTTACCCCTTGTGTCTCGGGCGCCGAATTTGAATAGCAATTTTGCAACCATTTCCAGGAGGAATTGCCGGATTCATTGACCAGCCTTAGAAACTCATCCGCATCATCGTTTTTCAAAGCTTCGACCTGTTGATCCACCCGGCTGTTTTCCTCATAAAAATGCAGCGCTCTCAAAAGCGCCCTATCTCCAGGACTCTCCCTTAGTTCCGCAAAATGCTTCAACACCTCGTCTATACTCAAGTCACGGAGAACCTCTCCGCCAAGCTTTCCTGCCACCGCCTTCATTTCAGTAGGAATGGAAGAGTACTCTTCACTTAAATCGGCATGATTTGCTCCCGTAGGAATGATTAACAGCTCATAATTTTTGTCTATGGCTTCAAAGTTCAATGTTTGGATAACCGGAGATTGGCCGTCTTTAAAATCAATTGTAATCAGGCCGCCATACCCGCAAGCGATTTGATCCAGCAGGCCCGACTGTTTATTCCATTTCGTATTTTCAGCATATTGGCCTATCTTGGCACATGTAATAATATCCATTTCGTTATGGTTATAGAAAAAATTAAGAATCGAACAGATCAACATTTCAAAAGATGCCGAAGAACTGACGCCAGCAGCGCTAATAACATCACTAGTTATGCAAACATTGAACCCGCCAATGCTGTAACCGTACTTTTCAAAGCCGTCGAGTATGCCTCTTACAATCGAGTAGGTGCCGGAAGCATTCTTAATATCTTCTCTCCGGGTAAGATCAATCGTAAAATCTTCGCTGTAAGTTATGCTTTTTATGCAGATTTTATTTTCTGTATTCTTCTCTGCAACGCCTATACAGTCCATATTTATGCTCGCCGCTATAACTTTGCCCAAATTGTGATCGGTATGATTTCCGCTGATTTCACTGCGGCCAGGCGAACTAAACAGATAAACATCGGCTCCATCAAATCTTTGGGTATACTCGTTAACCAGAGAAGTGTATCTGTCGATTTGAGAGGAGAGGGCCTCTTGGCTCTCTCCATAAAGGTCTATTAATCTTTCCTTGAACATCTCCGAATTAAGTAACTGAAATGTATCCGCTATAGATGGCATTTTGCCATTCCTCCATTATTGATTATTATGACAAATCATCCTTTTACAGCCGAACCAACCGTCATCGCATTCTCCACTTGTTCGCTGAAGAACAAATAGATGATGACCATCGGCAAGCTCGCAATCGTCATGACCGCGCCCATGCCGCCCCAATCGGTGCTGTATTGCCCCTGGAAGAAGAGCAGACCGAGCGGGAGCGTCTTCATCGCTTCGTCGGAAATCAGAATATAGGCGAGCATAAATTCGTTCCAGTTGCTTAAGAATTGGAAAATGGCAACGGTTGCGATGGCAGGAGTTACGACAGGCACGATAATCTGGATAAACATCCGGTAAATATTCGCTCCGTCCATGCAGGCCGATTCCTCCAGCTCGCCGGGGATGCCTTTCATGAAGCCGTAGAATATCAGGCAAGAGAAGGGCAGACCGATGGCGACATAGGGAACGATCAGCGCGCCGTAGGTATTCGTCAAATGGAAATCACGAACCAGAATGGCAAGTGGAATCATGATGACCTGAAGCGGCATGAACATGCCGATCGTCATATACAATCTGACACTCTCGCGGAACTTCCAGCGCATTCTTGCGATGGCGAACGAGAACATCAGGGCCAGCACAATAATCAGCAGCGTGGAAATGGATGAGACGATAAAGCTGTTCATAAAATAGCGCGGAATATTGAACTGCGACCAGGCCGCCGTATAATTCTCAATTCTGAAATGCGTCGGAAAGCCGAACGGATTGGTAACGAATATCTCGTCGTTGTTTTTAAGCGAATAAGAAATCATCCATACCAGGGGGTAGACGGAAATCACAAAATAGATCCATAGCGGGGCCTGAATCAGAACCGCTCTCAGCTTCTTCATATTGCACTCCTTCCTTACCGGTCAGCGCTCTATTTACGCTTCGTTCCGGTCAAACGTCTTGTTAATGATTACCGTTGCCAAGAGGGACAAGCTGACCAGCACGACAGAAACGGCGCAGGCATAGCCATAGTTGCTTTCCATAAAGGCATAGCGGTAAATCATGTACGTCAGCGTGTAGTTGCTCGTTCCCGGTCCGCCGCTCGTCATAATCAGCATTTGCACAAACGCTCCGATCCCGGAGGTAATGGCAACGATCAGACAGAACTTGTAGGTCTCCTTCATCAGCGGAATCGTCACCTTGCGGTGCGCCATCCATTTGGAGCAGCCGTCAATCGTAGCCGCTTCCATATACTGCTCGGGGATGGACTTGACGCCCGCGTACAGCAGGCTGAACTGATATCCCATGAACTGCCAGGCATTGACGAACGCAATCGCAATAATGGAAACGGTCGGCGACGTAAGCCAGTTCTGCTGGTAAGGAATATGAAGCAGGTTAAAAAGACGGTTGATCAGCCCGTTAGCCGGGTCGTACATCGCAATCCACAATTGGCAGACAACGGTGACGGACAGCACGACCGGGATAAAATAAGACGTCTTCAGCAATTTGCGCCCTTTGATGCGCGGATCGGCACAAGCTAGTGCGAGCACCGTTCCTAGTCCGATCTGAAACACCGCAAGCACAAGTGCGAAGAGAAGGCCGTTGCGCAGAGAAGTAATAAGCAGAGGATCTTCCAGAAGATCCCGATAGTTGGAAATCCCATTCCAAGTTGCCGTACTCAGCCCGTCCCAGTTAAAAAAGCTTCGGTATACGGTCTGAAGCACCGGATAAATAATGATGACACTATAGATAAGCAGGGCCGGAAGCAAAAACAGCGCAATCGCTTTTTTATTACTTAAATATCTGTTCATGCAGTATGATTCCACTCCTTTTCTTACGAAAGCAGCCCCGTTTCCCCCCAGGGAAGCTAAGAGGCTGCTCCGCACAGACTTTTCTTAAGCCCCGTTATTTATTCTCCTTGGCCAAAATGCGGTTAACATTATCTGTGAATTGCTTCACCGTAAAGCCGCTGACCAGCATGTTCTGGGTATTGTCATCGATCACATTTTTGATCTGCACATTGCTAACCGCTGTGGCGTAGCTCTTCACGTTCGGCAGAACCTCATCCGCAATCCGCTTCATCATAGGCGGCACTTCGCCGGTCATCGGCTTATCGACTTTGACGGATACGATCGGGCTACCCAGTACGGAATACTTGTATTCGCTGTATTTTTGCGCAAGGAAGCTTGCCACTTTAACGGCGGTTTCCTTGTTCTTGCTGCTTGGAGATACCGAGAATCCGCCGGGTGAGCCCGCACCGTTGATAAAGCCTTTGCTGCTGTCGTATGTCGCCTCATCCTTGGCCGGCCAGTACATCCAGTCTACCTTGTCGCCCAGTTTCTCTGTGCTGCTGTAAATCTCCCATTGCCCGTTGACGAACATGGCCGCTTTGCCCGAATAGAATTGGGACGAAGCCTGGTCATAGTTGGTGTTGGTGGCGTTGGCGTCGAACAGGCCCCCTTCCTGCAGCTTCTTCATCTGCTCGGCGGCCGTTACAAACGCCGTAGGCAGCGCGGCCGGTTTGCCCGCTTCCAGATCGCCAAAGCCTTTAGCGTCTTCCCGTGTTACCAATCCGGCGTAGAAGGCGGTTGTAATCCATTTTTCCTTGGCGAATATGGCCATTGGCGTGTAACCTGCGGCGGAAAGCTTCTTGGCGGCGTCGGCCAGTTGATCAATTGTTTTGATTGGCGTCTGAATACCGGCCTTTTGGAAGATATCCTTATTGTAGTAGATGAGCTGGAACTCAATTCCCGTATAAGGGAAAGCGTAGACATGTCCGTCCGGAGCGGTCAGCCGGGATTCGAGACCCGTGTTCAGCTTGGATTTGAAATCAGCGGTTTCCGGATAACTGTCGAGCAGCTCCACGTTCTTGGACTTGGCAAAGGTTTGGAGCGTCGTCCAGTCCGTCTCGTAAATATCCGGCATGTTACCGGTTGCAGCATACGTTTTCAATTTTTGATAACCGTCCTGCACCGCTTCATCCAGCACAATTTCCACATTCGGCATTTCTTTCTTCAGCTCTTCCACTGCATAGTCAAAAGGCTTGGCGGTATCTTCGTCAAAATGCTGCGCATACACCTTGATTTGAATTTTCTTCGTTCCGTCGCTTGCCCCGCCGCTGTTCCCTGAGGAGGCTGAATTGTCCGAATTCTTCCCTCCGCAAGCCGTCAGCGAGATCGTCAGGGACAGAGCAGCAAGCACACTAAGCGCTTTCATATATTTCCGTTTCATATTGAATCCCCCTTCTTTTCTTCCTGGTCAAAATCCATCTTCTTTCTGAAATCGCTTTTTGTTAGCGCTTCCAGTTGGTTGATGTCTCTTATTATAGTGAAGCCCGGCATTACCGATAAGGGTTAAACCGGGCATAATCGGTAATATCCGGGACAAATCGGCCGCTTAAATGTCCGGAATGCTTCGGAGCATTGGATGCGATCATCCCGTCCAAAATCGTAAAAAGCGGTCCTGTCCGGACCGCTCCATGATCGCTTTTAGACTCCTATTTTCCAGTCTGCCGGATGCGGATTTCCCGCTGCTCGAATTCCGACGGCGGCATGCCGTAATGCTTTTTAAAGCTTTTGCTGAAATAATTCGGGTCGGCGTAGCCCACCCTTTCAGCGATTTCCGCCAGCTTGACGTTGCCATCGGCCAACAGCTCTTTGGCCTGCTTCATCCGTATATAGGTGATGTAATCGAGGACGGCAATGGCTCCTTCCTTGCGGAACACCTTGCGCAAATAGCTGGAATCGACATACATGCCGCTTGCAACCTGATCCACCGACAGCTCCGGATCGGAATAGTGCGTGTGAATATAATCTTTGGCGGCCAGAAATAGATTGTACGATTTGGACGGACGGGCGTCCGGCCTGTACTCAATCACTTTACGGTACAACCCGGCAATCCAATCCTCTGCCTCCTCCCACGAGGCCATTTCCCGAAGACGCTGCTCCGGTGAAGCCGCCGGCTTCCACAGGCTCTCCGGGTTCATTCCTATTTCGCCGGCATAGGACAGACACAGCGAGACATAGCTCATGAGAACGGTAAAAGCAAATCGGTCTCCGGTACGCCGAAGCCGAAACTGAGCGATTGTCCGGCTGATTTCGTCCATGGCGGCCTCATGATCCCGCATCTTCAGCGCCATCAGCAGCGTTTCATGGATTCCCGGATGAAGCTCATGCCTTACTAGCGGCGCTCCTTGCTCGGAAAGCAATGAGGATTCATTGAAGAGCGCCTGGGCCTTTTGCGCCGCTTGCTCCATAATGGTGCGCCAAGTCCCCTCTTTCCCGCCGGCTTCACGCTTCAGCAGGGCGGCTTCCTCGCGAAGGCGCAAGGTTGCTCTTACTTTTTCCATCATGACGGTGAACTCCCGCTGGTCGAACGGCTTGAGCAAATAATCGTGGACGCCCAGCCGAACCGCCTTCTGGGCATATTCAAATTCGTTATGGCCGGTTACGAACACGATCAGCAGTCCGGGCACATTCACCTTCAGCTTCTCGGCCAGCTCCAGACCGTTCATATAAGGCATGCTGATGTCGATCAGCGCCAAATCGGGCACATACCGTTTCGCCTCCTCCAGCGCTTCCCGGCCGTTGGCGGCTTCGCAGCAGATCGTAAAGCCATGTCCGCTCCAGTCCAGCTTGCTGCGCATATAATAACGGAACAGCGGCTCATCGTCGGCTATCATCACTTTATACATAGCCTGCCCTCCTTTCCTTTCCGGGTACCTTCATTTCCATTACCGTCCCTTCTCCCGGCTTGCTGCGGACCGTCAGCCCGTACGGCTCGCCAAAATAGAGCTTAATACGCTCATAGACGCTGTATATTCCAATAGATGCGGGCCTGCCGTTCCCGGAGGCAAACTGCGTAATCCGCTGCACCTGCTCCGGCGGCATCCCGACCCCGTTATCTTCAACAGAAATCACCGCATCGCTGCCGTCCTTCCTTGCCCGGATAACAATCAAACCCTGGCTGCCCTTGGTTTTTAGACCATGATAAATGGCGTTCTCCACCAGAGGCTGAAGCGACAGCTTGGGCACCATCACACCCGTAAGCTCCTGCGGAATATCGATTTCATAGCGCAGCACGTCGGGATTACGAATCTGCATGATGTTCAGGTAATCCCGAACATTGCCGATTTCGCCGGCAAGAGGAATCAATTCACTGCCCTTGCTCAGCACCACCCGGTAGAAGTCGGCCAGCGCCTTAGTCGTATCCCGGGCCTCCTCGCTTAGCCCCAAATCGTTAAGAACATAAATCGTATCGAGCGTATTATATAAAAAATGGGGCTTGATCTGCGCGTGAATCAGGGCCAGCTCATACTCCCGCTTACGGCCCTGTTCCTCGGTTATCGTATTAAGCAATTCCTTAATCTGCTGCACCATTGAATTAAAGACCGAGGCGATTAGACCGGTTTCGTCTTCCGTCGTCACCGGCGAGGTGACATTCAGGTCGCCATCCTTCACCTTCCGCATCGCCTTTGTTACCTGGAGCAAGGGGCTCACAATGATCTGGGACAGCTTCCCCGCAAGCAGCAGCGACAGCAGCAGGCATAAGGCGCCAAATGCAAAAGTCAGGACAAAGTTCCGGCGGATATCGCCGTTAAGCGTTTGCAGCGAAACCATGTTCACCAGCTTCCAGTTCAACCTGTCATAAGCGGTAACCGTTGCCAATTTGTTCCCTTCTCCCGAGCCGACAATGTCGGATACCGGGGTTTCACGCTCCAGAAGACCGGGGGATACGTTTGCCGCGAACGGCGTCAGCAGAAGCTGTTCATTCGGCGACGCAACGATTCGGCCAGCGCCGTCCACAATATAATACTGCTTGGAGGACGAGCTCTCGCCCATCACCTGCAGAATCGAAGCGAAGGTCGTCTCCCTGACATTGACAAACAGCGTACCCAACTGGCTGCCGGTATCCAGGTTGAATACGATCTTTCCCAGTGTCAGTACCGGAACAGCGGGGTCGCTGACCATATAATCCCGCCGTTCCACCGGCAGCCAGCGGCCCACGCCGTAGCTGCCCATCGCTTTAACTTTTTCCGGCAGGCCGCTGTGTAATACCTTCTTATCCCGGCTCACCTGGGGAGGATAGGACGAGTACACCCTTCCGTTCACATCAACGAATACGGCCGAGTCCGCATCGGGAAACAGCACCAGGTCAATCGAAAGACGGCTCTCCATCAGATTACTGAACCTCTCCTCTTCAATCGCCTCGGGCGAAGCCGAGCGTTCACCATACAGACGGATGATATCGGTCGTCATGATATTGGCGCTGCTCTCCGTATTTTTCACGATAGAATCCATCTGTGAGAGAATAAGCCGGGACTCGTCCCTGACATTGTTCTTCGTCTTCTCAATGACCGAGCGGCTGAACATTTCGCCGGACAGCAGACCAAGCGCCAGCAGCGGAAAGATGATCAGCGGCAAAAAGATAAGGACGATCTTTCGGCGGATCGGCAGTCTCCCGAACCAGCCCGTTATACCGTTTCGCATGCTTCTCCCCCTCCTTTTGACTGCGCTTGCAAAATATCCGCTTGGCTTCATTGACTCTAATCTCAGCCCGCCCAATTGTTCCATTCATTTAACACATTCTTATATCGTTCATTCATCAAACACAATCATATCATGTATTCGATCGGCTCAAGCTGAATTCCATTATTTGTGCTCATTTGAAGAAAGTCAATCATTCGACAAAAAAAGCGCGAAGGCTTAAGGTCCGGGAACCCTGGACGGCAAAAGCTCTTCGCGCATCGGCCCGCCCACTATGCGGACCTAAGGAACTTCAAGCGTCCAAAGCCCGCCGCTACCGGCCAACAACAAAAGTCAGGACGACCAGCACCAACGTCAACGTGACGCAAACTCCTTCCACGGCCCCGCCCTTCTTCGTGCCGGTGCTCATCAGCTTCAGCCGCAGCTTGAAGGGCAGGGGCGGCAGCGGAGTGATGCCCCGCTGGGTGAGCGAGTCCGCCAGCAGATGCAGCGCATACGACAGACCGCCGGCAATCCACAGGAGGCCTCCGCCTTCTATTCCCTGCCCGGCAACATATAACAGCGCCGTCCACCCGGCCACGCCGTACAGCGTATGGGTTAACCCCCGGTGGGGAACGAGCGCGGCAATGACCAGAATGCTGCCCGCGATCGCATTCCAGGGATCATAAGCGCTTCCGAACGCCATCAGTCCCACTGCGATCAGCAGCATGAAGAGCTTACGCAGCCTTCGTCCCGGCAGAAACGCTACGCTGCCAATGAGCAGCGCCAGTACGATATTCCAAGGATACGGCGCAATATCCGCAAAATACAAAAAGACGGCGGCGGCGATCAACGTTAACTGCAGCGTGCGCAGCAAAAAAGCAGGAACCGCACTGCGTACAAGCAGCGAATTCGGTTCGTCGATGTCGGGAAGCAGCGAGCTGAGCAGCGCTACGGCGACAACGGGAACCGTGATATGACAGCCGGCCAGCTGCATGGCCGACAAAGTGACCCCGGTGCTGATCACCAGGTGGGATTTGCCCATCATCGCTTTGCAAACGCCCCTTTCTAAGATGCTAGGGAGAAACGGCTGCGCCATCCTTTGGCAGGACAGCACCGTTTCTCATAAACACGAACACACGTGCGGCTACCGAAGTATACCAAGCCTTCCTCCTTTTGTCCAGTCTGTATTTATCGCGATTGTTCTCCCCTTATTTTTAGGATACAATTTAGTCAGCTCATCCGTTTCCCAAGCAGCAGATTTATATAAGGAGAGAAACCGAATGTACAAGCTGATTGCCATCGACATTGACGATACGCTGATCAATGACGACAAGGAAGTAACCCCCGCCACACAGGCGGCGCTGGAAGCGGCCATAGCCGCAGGCGTGGTTGTCACGCTAGCCACCGGACGCGCTTACGCATCCGCCCAGGCCATTGCCCGCCAGACCGGACTTAATGTGCCGATCATTACATATCAGGGCTCCCTGGTGAAGAATCTGATGGACGAAAAAGTGCTGTACGAGCGCTTTGTGCCTCAGGACGCGGTTCATAAAGTTTTTGAATACTGCATAGAGCACAACCTGCATCTGCAAACTTATGTCGACGATAAGCTGTATTCCCGCGAGGAGAACCAGAAGCTAGTCGATTATGCAACACTGAACAAGACCCAATACTTCATTGAGCCGGATTGGAAAAAGCTTGCCGGGATCAAGACCCCTAAGCTGCTGATCATCGACGATCCCGACTTCCTCGACGAACTGGCGCCCAAACTCCGGGAGCTGCTCGGCAGCGAGGTTCATATTACCAAATCGAAGCCGCACTTTCTTGAAATCATGCACAGCGAAGGCACCAAGGGGCTGGCGCTTGAATTTCTGGCAGACTATTTCGGCTGCGAGCTGTCCGAGACGATCGCCGTGGGCGACTCGTGGAACGACCATGAAATGCTGGAGACCGCCGGTCTCGGTGTAGCTATGGGCAATGCCATTCCGGCACTGAAGGAAATTGCGAACTATATAACGGCAAGCAATAACGAGGACGGAGTCAAGCAAGTTATCGATAAATTCATCCTGTAAAAAGGCTATTATCTAAAATAATGTTCCTTTATTGTCTTCTAAATAGTGCATAACCCCACCATTCGTTGGTGGGGTTATGCACGGTTATTTAACTATCGTGTCCCGTTAGAGATTAACGAGGCAAGTTATCCAACTTTAGTTCCCAATGTTCCTCCACAAGGTCTAGCCCCCACATGAATTGCTCATTTGCTTTAGTTAGCTCAAATCCGAATTTACTATATAATCTTCGAGCTGTTTTCAGCTGACTTACCGTTTCTAAAGATATTTTTTCATATTGCGTTTTTTGGCAAAAATTAATTAATGTTTGTATTAATTTCGTTCCTACACCTTTTCCACGAGCAGACGTATCAACAATGAACCATCTTAATTGAGCTGTTTTATCATCTTTTTTGACTAAACCTATGCATCCAGCAAATTCCCAATCTACTTCTGCAATCCATATCTTTTCGATTTCCGCTTCAAAAGTACTACGGAGATACTCTAAAAATTTTTCATCAAATCCGTAGTTGTCTATAAAGAATTCTCTTTGTTTCTCAATCATTATTTCCTTATCATCGTCTGTATAATGATCTCGTATAGTAACAACCGACTCATCTTCATTATGTTGTTTGGTTAATATATTTTCAATTGTCACCATTGATTCCAAAAGTTTTTGTTGATCTTTCAAACTAATATCTTCGAAAAGCTTCATTACTTGTTGATTAGCTTTATTTTCTAGACTCTGATAAATATCTTTTCCTTCTGAAGTCAAATGGAGGAAGAAAACACGACTATCATTTTCGCATTTTTCCTTATAGATAATATTTTTATTTTCAAAACTTTTTAATACTCTACTGACATATCCCTTATCTAATTTTAATTGTTCTTGTAGTACTCTTGCTGTACAAGTATTTATTTTATTAATTTCATATAACAATCTAATCTCTGTTAAAGATAAAGAGTCATCATATACATGTTGATTAAATAAAGATTGGTAGTTGAAATAAAAACGATTAAATTTTCTGATTCCTTTGACTATAGAAAGATTAGGTTGTGGCATGCTAAAAAAGCTCCTTCAAAATAAATTAGTTGTCAAAATCAACTTTTTTAAAAAATTATAGTCAAAATAGTTGTCAAAATCAACTTTTTTCTGAGCTTTTAAAATCACCGTCTAAAATGACGTCAGACGCGTCAGCGATCGGCATTTCTGCCCGTTAACTGAAAAGACAACAATATTTTCGAAATGAGCCATAAAAAAGACAAAGGGAGCGCGAACCCAAAGCCGTACGGGTCCTAACGCTCCCTTTGTCTATATGTGCAGTGCTTGCCTGGCGAAGCTTATATTTCGGTGCGTAACGCCGGGAGGTAAAGCTTCACCCAGTCCAGCACAAACCCGGCGGAGTTCGCAGCCGCCAGTTCTAGGTTGGAAGTGAACAGCTCTTCCGCAGCAGTTCCGGCAAGGTCGGAAATGGCGCGCACCGCCAGAAACGGCACACCGAAACGATACGCGGTTTGGGCGATCGCCGCACCTTCCATATCCGTCGCCAGCGAT
Source organism: Paenibacillus durus ATCC 35681 (assembly GCF_000993825.1). Classification (NCBI taxonomy): domain Bacteria; kingdom Bacillati; phylum Bacillota; class Bacilli; order Caryophanales; family Paenibacillaceae; genus Paenibacillus; species Paenibacillus durus. The sequence continues at coordinate 713,743 of NZ_CP011114.1, read as the reverse complement.
TCCGGGAACCGCTTGCGGATGAAATCGGCAGCCTCTTTGCTGCCGATAAAAGAATCGGCGGTCGTAATCAGGCCGGTGAAGACTCTCCCGTCCGGCTTTCCGGCGGCGAGCTTCCGCGCGAGCGCCAGAAACTCCTCCTGAACGGGGTAACGGGCCGGCATTCGCGGCACCTGACCGTAAACGTACCGCTGAAAAGCCGTCGCATCGACATCACAGTAAGCCAGCTCCGTTCCGACGACGACATCGCCGATCCGCAGGCCGCTGCCGATGCCGCCAGCTGAGCCGGTATTAATAATCAGCTCCGGCTGATACCGTTCAATCAACAGCGCCGTCGTCAGCGCCGCATTGACTTTGCCTACGCCGCTTTGCAGCAGCACGATCTCCCGTCCATCCAAAGTTCCGGTGTAATAGATTCCTCCCGCCGCTTCCGATCTGTGAACATTCCCCAGCCGGCCCAGCAGCCATTCCACCTCTTCTTCCATTGCGCCTATGATCGCTATGCTCATCCATTCGACTCCTTTATGCAAGCTTCACTGTAATGTTTCGCCGGGCGCCTGCCGTCTAATCCCGGCGGGCCTTACGGGCAAACCGGTTCCCCGCAGATTGTATGCCCTGGACAAAAACGATGAGAATGGCAACCGTAACGAGAATAACGAAGGTGTCAAAACGCTGGTATCCATAGGAAATAGCAAGATCGCCGATGCCTCCCCCGCCGACTGTTCCGGCCATCGCCGTTGCCCCGATAAGTCCAATAGTCGCGGTAGTCATCGTCAGAATCAGGGAACCGAACGCCTCAGGGAGCAGAAAATGCCAGATCACCTGAAACGTCGTCGCCCCCATCGCTTCAGCCGCTTCCATGATTCCGGGACTGACTTCCAGCAGAGAGTTCTCTACGAGACGGCCGATATACGGCGCCACATAGACCACCAGGGGAACGATGGCGGCGCTGGTCCCAATCGAAGTATGAACGAGCAGCCGGGTAAACGGAATAATAGCGACCAGCAAAATAATAAACGGCAGCGACCGGACCACATTGATTAGCGGATTAAGCACAGCGAATACGAACCGGTTCTGCAGGATGCCTCCGGGCCGGGTAATCACAAGCACAATGCCGATCGGAATGCCGAGCAGCGCCCCGAAAAACAGCGATACCCCCACCATGACCACCGTTTCACGCAGCGCCTGAAATAGCTGATCCGCTGTAATAATCGTATTCATACCGCCGTTACCTCCTTAATCACCGGGTCCTTATGACTTTCTGCAATCACCGGGTCTTTCCGGCGGTTCTGAAATTCCTGTAGATCCTGAAGCTCTCCAATCTCAACGCCTCGTGATCCGAGAAATTCAACTGCCCGGAAAATATCCCGATCCTCGCCGCCGAGCTGCACAATCATCGTACCCAGCGTCGTGTTCTGGATTTGGCTCATGTTGGCAAACAAAATATTGACGCTGACGTTATATTTTCGAATCAGGCTGTCGATGATCGGCTCCGAGGCGTTGCCGCCCACAAATTTCAATTTGAACAGCCACCCCGCTCCTTCCGGATTTAGGCTCTGGAGCACGCTTTCCGGCACCGAAGTTTGAATAACGGTCCGCACGAAGCTCTCCGTCGTGGGATGCTGAGGGTTGCCGAAGACTTCGAGTACCTCGCCCTGCTCGATGATCTCGCCCTTTTCCATGACGGCCACCTTATTGCAGATTTGCTGAATGACGGCCATTTCATGCGTGATCATGAGAATGGTGATATGATATTCTTCGTTTATTTTTTTCAACAGGTCCAGAATGGATTTGGTCGTCTGCGGATCAAGCGCCGAAGTGGCTTCGTCGCAGAGAAGAATCGAAGGATTACTCGCCAGCGCCCGGGCAATACCGACCCGCTGCTTCTGTCCCCCCGACAGTTCCTTCGGGTAGCTGTCCGCTTTGTCGGCCAGCCCGATGAACTGCAGTAGCTCGGTCACGCGCTCACGGATGCTCTTCTTGTCCTGCTTCAGCAGCACGAGCGGAATGGCGATGTTATCGTATACCGTCTTCGACTCCAGCAGGTTGAAATGCTGAAAGATCATGCCGATTTTCTTCTTGGTCTTGCGAAGCTGCGCCGGAGAGAATTGATCCAGCGCTTCACCTTCCACGAAGACCCGGCCTTTCGTCGGGCGCTCCAGATAGTTGACCATCCGGATCAGTGTGCTTTTGCCAGCTCCACTGTACCCGATCACTCCGAAAATATCGCCTTTATCCACCCGCAGGTTTACGCCTTTCAGCGCTTCAATCGTCTGTCCTTTGCGTGTAAACGTCTTGTGAATATCCCTTAATTCGATCATCCTCATGGTCTCCCTTCGCTTAACTGAACGGCAGACTTGCGGAAAATTCCCGTTCTTGCAATCCGCTCGGCGGCTTCCAGCAGCTGCTCCTCGCTGTTCACGAGTCCGATCCGCACATAGGAATCGCCCTGCGAGCCGAAGCCCTCGCCCGGAGCGACCGCAACATGGGCCTCTTCCAGCAGCTTCTCGGCAAATTCCCGCGACCGGTAGCCTTTCGGTACTTTAAACCAGGCGAAAAAGGTTCCTGCGGGAGCTGAAACGTCCCAGCCGATGCTCCGCAGCTTCGAGACTAAAGCATCTCTCCTGCGTTCATAAGTCTCGACAAGCTGTTGTACATTGCCCTGCGGTCCAAGCAGCGCGGCCGCGGCCGCATCCTGCACCGCGCCGAATATTGTGCTGTACGCATGCGTGTGATACAGCTTAAGGGCGCTGATGACCGAAGCGTTGCCAGCAGCGAACCCGAACCGCCATCCCGCCATATTGTAGGTCTTGGACAGCGTATAGATTTCCACGCCGTATTCCTTGCCACCCGGTATCTGCAGAAGACTAATCGGCCTCAGACCGTCAAACCCGAACGCGCCGTACGCGAAATCGTTCACCACCGGAAAATGATGCTTGGCGGCCAAAGCGAGCGACTGCTCGAAGAAGCCCCTCGTCGCCACCGCTCCGGTAGGATTGTTCGGATAGTTAAGCAGCAGCAGCTTCACGCGCCGAATGATTTCCTCCGGAACCGTGCGGTAATCCGGAAGAAATCCGTCTTTTTCGTATACGGGGATCGCATGCACCTCAGCCCCGGCCATCGCGGCCGCCGCATAATAGGGTGGATAGGCCGGATTGGCCGTCAGCAGAACATCGCCGGTTCCGAGCAAGGTTTGCGCGATACCCATAATGCCGGTACTCGATCCGTGAAATACGGCAATCTCCGTCTCCGGGTCCAGATCGACGCCATACTCGCGCTTATAGAAGGCGGCGACGGCTTCAAGCGTGCTCTTTTTCCCGTAAAAAGGGGGGTAGCCATGGTTCTCCGGCTTGTCGGCCGCTTCCTTCAGGCTGCGGACAATATGCACCGGCGTCGGCTGATCCGGATTGCCGCTGGACAGATCGATAATATCAACGCCCCTGCTGCGGTAGTCGGCTACCTTTTCCTTAAGCGCCCTGAAATAATGTTCGGGAAGCCGACCGACGACAGCGGAAGATTTAAAATTCACCATGATTACACCTCACCGAAATCTTTATTCATTAAAATAAGCAGGCAGTCTGTAGCCTTCATAAGCCGGATTGGATTTGATATAGTCCTTGAATTCCTGTGAATGATAGCCCTCGATAATATCTTTTACGAACTGCTTGTCTTTATTTTTGCTGTCCACGGCCACGATATTTGTGAATGGGTCCGTCATATTTTCAAGCTTCAGCGCCGTTGTCAGTTTGATGTTATTCGCAATGGCGAAGTTGCCCTGAATGGCGGCAAAATCTACATCCTGAAGCGCCTGAGGTCCTTGAGCGGGCTCCGTCGGCACAAATTTGATATTATGCGGATTGGAAGTTACATCGTTAAGCGAAGTTTGCAGCGGATCAATATTATCCTTCAGCGTAATCCAGCCGGCTTCTTTCAGAATGGTCAGAGCCCGCAGCATGTTGACAGGCTCGTTCGGCAGATTGACCTGGGCGCCGTCGCTGATCTCATCCAGGCTCTTATGCTTCTTGGAATACAGGCCCATCGGAGGAGTCGGAACTTGGACCGCACCAATCAGATTGATCCCTTCTCTTTTATTGATCGAATCAAGGTAGAGGGAATGCTGGAAGACATTGGCGTCAATCTCCCCTTGTGCTACGGCCACATTCGGTTGAATGCCGTCCGTGAACTCCTTGTATGTAATCTTGTACCCTTTTTTCTCAAGGTAAGGCGCAACGCCGTTCTTAAATTGATCGCTGTAAGGCCCCGGGTTAAAGCTGATGCGCAGCGTTTTGGCTTCCTGCTCCGAACTGTTCCCTGACGAAGCGGCGTTGGAGTTGTTTCCGCATCCCGAGATCAGAAGCACAACGGCCATAATCAGTAATAGCGGCGATACCCAGCGATTCATTGCCTTTTTCATAAACATTCTTCCCCCTTAAATATCCATTCCATAGATTTCTCCGATTATCTAATTTAACCAATTAATTTAATCGGATTTATTTGTTTTTCATGATAGTATGCATCTTTATTGCTGTCAATACGTTAAAACACTGGGATTATCAATTTTTTATTTATTCATTGGATGAAATATGAAATACTAGTTTACTTTAAATTCCGAGTATGTTACTTTGAAATAAGCTTAGAATAAACTAGATTTGACAAATGAAAGGAAGAGACTCATGGCTAAAGTCGAAAGTTTTCAATTGGATCATACGAAAGTCAAGGCTCCTTATGTACGGGTTGCCGGAACGGAACGAAACGGAGCAGGGAGCATTGTTCAAAAATACGATTTGAGACTGCTTCAACCGAATACTGACGCGCTGCCGACCGCTGCCCTTCATACGCTGGAGCATTTGCTGGCAACTTATTTGCGCGATGAGCTGCCCGGAATTATTGATATTTCGCCCATGGGATGCCGCACCGGCTTCTATCTGATTATCTGGGACGAGCATGAGCCGTCAGCGGTAGCGGCGGCGCTGACCAAAGTGCTGCGCAAGGTGCTGGAAACGGAGACCGTGCCTGCGGTTAGCGCTCTGGAATGCGGCAACTACAAAGACCATTCCCTGTTCGGCGCGAAGGAATATGCGAAGCTCGTACTTGAGGCCGGCATCAGCGACGATCCCTTCACGCGCCGCTAAGGACCGGAAAGGATGCTGACAATCGATTTGACCGGCAAGACGCTGGTCATTACCGGAGGTCTGTCCGGTATCGGCAAAGGCATTGCAGATCTGTTCCTCCAGGCGGGCGCCAATGTCGTTATCGGGGATATCGCCTGTGAACAGAAGGAAAGCACCAGGGACCGCCTGGCGGTGATCCGCTGCGATGTTACCCGCGCGGAGGACGCGGATAGACTGATCGGCTTTGCCGTGGAGACATTCGGCAGAATCGATTTCGTGGTGAACAACAGCGGCATTTCAACGATGGATTTTGCGGTGGACATCAAGGAAGGCGATTGGGATAAGGTCATGGACGTCAACGCCAAGGGCGTCTACCTTGTCTCCCAGGCGGGAGCGAGACAAATGCTCCGGCAGGGCGGCGGCGGACGCATTATCAATATCGCCTCGCAGGCTGGCAAGAACGGCTACCGCTGCATGGGCGGATATGTCGCTTCCAAGCATGCCGTGCTCGGATTTACGAAGGTTATGGCGCTGGAGCTGGCCCGCGAGCAAATTCTGGTGAACGCGGTATGTCCGGGCATTGTCGAGACCGACATGAAACGCCGTGAACGTGTGGAGGGCGCGCAGCTGCGCGGGATGACGCCGGAGGATATTCTGGCCGAGGACTGCTCGCAGGTGCCGCTGGGCCGGACGGCGCAGCCGGAGGATGTCGCGAACGTCGTGCTTTTTCTGGCCAGCCCGCTTGCGTCGTACATGACCGGGCAGGCGATTAATGTGACAGGCGGCATGACCATGAATTAGGGCGCCGCTCTGGAAGAAACGGCTGTCCTCTCTGTAGGAGGGTAGCCATTTCTCGTAGAAATACAAAGATATGGATAAGCGCGCAGCTTATACTTGTCTTAGGAAAATAAAGTATTGCACTCGTCCACAAAATCGAAACAGCGGCAGTCATGAACGTTATGCTTGAAGTATCCTGTTAAGAAATCATTCAGGAAGCGCTTAGAGAACTCATTCTGTACCATAAATGAAGCGTTTTGGTAATAAAATAGACAACGAACTATGGTATGTGAAAACAAACCACAGTTCGTTGTCTATTTTTATTTTTTCTACCGATTCACCACTAACGGTCAGTGAACACACGCCTCGATTGTTCCTTGATCGCTTCGGTAGCAATCTGTATGGAGCGAAGTGTCGCTTGAGACCTGCGAGCAACAAGGTAAATATGGCGTGTCGATTCTGGTTGTAGGTCTAGGAGGTGAACACCTTCTACTTGTTCCGTTACTGCTAGTTTCGGGAGAATTCCAATCGCAAGATTCTTAGCAACCACTGACTGAATTGCAGAATAGCTCTGAAAGACGGCCATGACATTTGGTTGGAATCCAGCATTACGACACAGGTTCTTTGTGTATTCTGAAAGGTAGGTACCATCAGGCTCTATTACCCAATTCTCCTCCATAAGTTCCGCAATGCTGACGTGAGGGTGTTCTATCAGTGGATTATCATAACCGACTAGAACCATCAGACGGTCAGTTCCAAGTTCGAAGAGACTCCGATCGTTTTGCTTCAGTGAATTAGGCTTTTCAAAATAAGCGACAACAGCTAGATCAAATTGATGTGAGTCAAGCGCAGGAAGACTCACGTCAGGTTCCATTTCTGCTAACCTAATCTGAAGTTGAGGGAATATTTTCGACAATTTTGATACTGCCGGAATAACAATTGCGTGCAAAGCACTTGAGAAGGAGGTAATCCTAACAGTTCCCTGAATAACTTCAGAAGTGTCACTTAAAGAATTCTCAATCAGTTCAAGCTCATTAAGAACTGGTCTAACTTGTTTCGCCAGAGCGTGTCCCGCATGGGTCAATTGAACTCTTCGCCCAACTTTTTCAAACAGTATTGTATTGGTCTCTTTCTCCAGTAGGCTAAGCTGTTGAGAAACGGTTGCTGTACTGATGTACATGACTTCGCTCACGCGATGCATGGTTCCTAAGGTTTCGAATTGTACAAGTAATTGTAATCGCCAAGTGTTGAGCATTTGACTCCTCCTTTCAGAATAACTAAACATATTGTTAAGAAAAGCTTGATTGTTTTATGTTTAATATTAACTAATAATAAACATTAAGCTTGATAATAACAAATTTATTGAAGGAGCGCGAGGTAGAAAATGATGAATCCATATGAAAAAAGAATTGATCCTTGGGGGGACGTAGAACGACACGTTGGAAGATATGGTGCACCATTCTTCATCCCAGAAATTATTGACTATGCCGAGGGGAGTTATGTATACACGGAAGAAGGAAGAAAAATTTTAGACTTCACGTCGGGCCAGATGTCCTCGACAATTGGTCATTCTCATCCTGATGTGGTGGCAACCTTACGTGAAGCTGCTGGTCGACTCGATCATCTGTTCAGTGGCATGCTCTCAAGACCTAGCATTAACCTATGCACACATATTGCTCAGACAGTAACGGATCCACTAACGAAAGTCATCCCTTTATCGACTGGTTCAGAAGTGAACGAAGCTGCATTGAGAATGGCAAAGTTGGTCACAGGGAAGTTTGAAATTGTCTCCTTTAACCGATCGTGGCATGGTTTAACTGAAGCGAGTGCAGGAGCAACATATGCCTCTGCTCGAAAAAGTGGATTACCTGGCTCACCTGGACAGCTGGCAATTCCCACTCCTTATGAATACCGACCAGATTTCGTGGATGGAAATGGGAATCTTGATTGGCAGAAACAGCTAGACTACGGTTTTGCAATGGTCGATGCACAATCTGTGGGCAGCTTAGCAGCTTGCATCGTAGAACCAATTGTATCTGGCGGTGGTATACTTGTTCCTCCACCAGGATATTTAGCTGCACTTAAGAAAAAGTGTCATGAGAGAGGAATGCTCTTAATCTTTGATGAGGCGCAAACAAGCTTTGGTCGAACGGGTCATTGGTACGGTTTCCAGCACGACGGTGTAACGCCTGACATTTTGACATTATCAAAAACACTCGGCGCAGGACTACCGCTTGCAGCTCTCGTAACAACAGAAGAAATCGAGCAAAAGGCGCATGAAAAAGGTTTTGTATTTTACACTTCGCATGTCAACGATCCACTCGTAGCAGCTGTTGGGTGTACGGTCATGAATGTGATTGAACAGGAGAATCTCCTCGTACAGGTCCGAGAAAAAGGAGAATATCTAGCTGCTGCACTTAATAAGTTGGTGCAAAAACACGAAGTCGTCGGCGATGCTAGAGGGCGTGGTCTACTACAAGGAATCGAAATTGTAAAGGATAAGACTAGTAAAGAGCGCTCGGAAGAGATTGGTGATCAAATTACGGCACGATGCCTTGAGTTAGGTCTCCATATGAACATTGTATGTCTGCCTGGTATGGGTGGGGTTTTCCGAATAGCGCCTCCGCTCACTGTGAGTTACGAAGAGTTGGACGAAGGGATTTCCATTCTTGATCAAGCCATTACGGATGTGGAGAATACGTTATGAAGCTCCTGAAAAGGAGTAATAAACCACTTCTATTTGGGAGGAAATCAGCTCTTATAGAGGAGATCCAAATGGTTCGGAATCATGATCCTTCCGTTACCTCGAACGCTCAAGTGATTCTTACTTATTCTGGATTACATGCGGTTTGGTTTTACCGGTTATCACATCTATTATGGATTAGGAATCATCATTTAGCGGCACGATTGATTTCTCAGCTTGCCCATGTGCTAACAGGAATAGAAATTCATCCCGCAGCTACCATCGGAAAAAGACTGCTGATTGACCATGGAACAGGGATAGTCATCGGAGAAACAGCGGAGATTGGTGACGATGTTGTCCTTTATCATGGTGTCACACTTGGAGGCGTAAGTAATAAGCCAGGGAGACGTCATCCGAAGATAGGAGATCGTGTCTTTATAGGCGCAGGAGCCGCAGTTCTAGGAGCAATCACAATAGGAGATGGCGCAAAAATCGGAGCCTTGTCTCTTGTTTTGAGGGATGTTCCAGCTCATCATACGGCAGTAGGCAACCCAGCAAGAATCCTATCACCGAAATAGCTTTTGAAAGATACTGCATGGCTGCGTGTAGCTAAACAAATTGTGTTTACTAATTGCAGTTTAAGTCATTCCGATCATTAGGTGCTGACCGCCCGATCCGGGAAGAAGATCGAGAGCTGGAGCAGCATTTGTCCCCAGTTCTGAACACGGCCCGTCCACTTGTGGAAGACATCCACTTGCGGACGTCGTCCATGGTTGAGAGATAGAGCATTTTGAGCAGCGCTTCATCCGACGGAAAGATACTCTTGCCCTTAGTCACTTTGTGAAACTGGCGGTGGTAGCTTTCAATGATGTTCGTGGTATAAATCAGTTTGCGAATCTCGGGCGGATACTTGAAGAATGTCGCCAGTTCATTCCGGCTGTTGCGCCAAGAACGGACGATGAGCGGGTATTTCGTGCCCCAGATTTCTTCGAAGCGATCTAGCTCAACAAGGGCAGCTTCTTCTGTCGTCGCCTTGTAGATCGGCTTCAACGTACTCACGCCCTTCGCGTAGAGCACCACAATCTGGTTCTCGATGTCGGTTACATTCGACTGATGCTTCTTTACACCAGCGGCTCAAATTCACTCTGCCGATCGCCAGGAACCTCAATCTCTTGTTCACCATACTCACTGGTAATCTTCTTACGGATCTTGCCATTGCGGCTGTTTGTCGATTTCTTGCTCTTCACATCATGCTTTTCATACCCCAGATCGGTATCCATCGCGGCTTCCAGCATTTCTTGAATCGTCTCTGCAAATAGTTCCTTTAGCACGGTTTGGGCATCCTGTGCCGTCACCATCTTATTCTCCTTAATAAACTGGCGCAGCTGTTCCTTTGTCCATAATCCCATGTGTGCTCCCCAACCTTTCTTCTAATTCCACTTTAATAGGTTTAGGAGTTTACACAAACTATTTTAGAGACTCTTGAGGAGGTACTTATGAAGAGTAATAATAAACCAACTAAACTTCATCGAGGGTTGGAACAAAGACATATTTCTTTAATGTCATTAGGGGCTACTATTGGTGTTGGATTATTTTTAGGATCTAGTTCTGCTATTAAATTAGCTGGTCCAGGTATTTTAATAGCCTATGTAGTTGCTGGAGTGATGTTATTTATTATTATGCGTGCACTAGGAGAAATGGCACTAAAAAACCCTGTATCAGGATCATTTAGTCGATATGCTCGCGATTATGTAAGTCCTCTCGCTGGATATTTAACTGGATGGAATTACTGGTTTTTCTGGATTGTAACGTGTATGGCAGAAATAACTGCTGTAGGAATTTATATGGAATTTTGGTTTCCAAACGTACCTCGCTGGGTTTGGACACTAGCTGCCTTAGTAATCATGGTCACAGCCAATTTTATAACAGTTAAACTATACGGTGAATTTGAATTTTGGTTTGCATTAATTAAAATTGTTGCTATTTTATTTATGATTGTCGCCGGCTTGGGTGTCATCATTTTTGGAATTGGAAATGGTGGCATTGCAACAGGAATTCATAATTTATGGTCTCATGGAGGATTTCTCCCGAATGGTTCATCTGGAATTCTCATGTCCTTAACATTGGTAGCATTTGCTTATGGTGGGATGGAAATGCTAGGTCTTACAGCTGGGGAATCTAAAGATCCTGCACAGTCACTACCTAAAGCAATTAATAATGTTATATGGAGAATTTTAGTTTTTTATGTTGGAGCTCTCTTTGTGATTTTGTCTATTTATCCTTGGAATGAAATAGGTACGTCTGGTAGCCCTTTTGTTATGACGTTTGAAAAACTTGGAATACGTGAGGCTGCTGGAATTATTAATTTTGTAGTAATTACTTCAGCACTGTCTTCATGTAATAGTGGAATTTATAGCACAGGACGGATGCTATTTAATTTAGCTGAGCAAGGACAAGCACCATCTAGGTTTTCTAGATTAACAAAAAACGGAATTCCTGGTAATGCGATAATTGTATCAGCAGCCGTTTTAATAATTGGAGTAGCTCTTAATTATTTAGTACCAGCTAAGGTCTTTATCTGGATTACTGCTATTTCGACATTTAGTAGTATTTGGGCGTGGGGGATAATTCTAGTATCACAAATTCGTTTTCGTAGAAGATTATCTCAAAAAGAGAGAGAGGCATTGTTCTTTAAAACTCCTTTCTTCCCCTATAGCTCATATATTGCACTTGCTTTCTTAGGTTTAATTTTAGGCGTTATGGCTTATTTTCCTGATACAAGGTTTGCTTTGATTATCGGACCAATATGGTATGCAATCCTTACGGCTATTTACTATGGAAAAGGGTACCACAAGACTTCAGAAAATAATCAGGAAGATACTCTTGAATCTACGGTGTCCTAAATAAATTTATTTGTTGAGTCAATTCCATAATTGCTTATGTTAAAGAAAAAAAGAAGCCCAAAGAATCCAATAGCGAATAAGTTGAGTATCTTTTCCATTTTATGAAGTTGTAGCTCTGGTAATCCGAGAATTCCATAGATGCCAAAAAGGTTCATCTGGAGACGGTGCCTGTAGCTTACAAGCAACCCTGTCCAGTGTGTCAGTTGGAACAAGATGTGAAGCGTGACGGCCGCAATAAACCGCGTAAGATTCGGCATCTGAATCTCTTTAGCAAAAAGAGCTATTTGTATGTTCCATCTCTTCGTTTGGCTTGTTCGCGTTGCAGAGTCGGTTTTGTTTGGACTTACGAATTTGTGGGTCCTAAAGAGCGGTATAGCAGACTCTTTCGCCTACAGACCGTAGAGCAAGCCCTTGGCTCCACGGCGGCGCATAGCGCGAGAATGCAAGAAGCACCTGCCAGTACGGTACGGCGGATGCATCAAGAAGCCATCTCAACAGAGAGCGAACGCCTCACGAAACAAGCGTGGAACGAAGCTAAGGACACCACAGATTTGGTACTGGGCATAACTTTGCCATTAAAAAAGGACACACGTACAATACGGGCATTCACAATCTTCGGGGAGAAACCATGTTGGATTTACTGGCTGGACGCAAGCTGGAAGACCTGCGTGCCTATGCTCGCCAGCACCCCGACTTTCTTACGCTGAAGCCTAAAGCCGTTGTCATGGATCTGGCCCAGGTGTATCACACATGGATCAGCGAATGCTTTCCCGGTGCCATCCGCATTGCAGATCGTTTCCACGTTCACGGCTATGTGATTGAAAGTGTCCAGGACGTCCGGGGGTCGGTACAGCAGATGCTTGGCCCAAGAGCCAAGGCGATTTTAAAAAGCCATCATCGACTACTGAATCCCCCAGCGGACACCTTGCCGGAAAAGAGCAAAGCCCAGCTAGATAGGTTACTCGGCTTCTCGCCGCTGCTGCGCAGTGTCTGGGAATGGAAAGAAGCTTTTTCCCGTTGGTATGACTGTTCACCGGATGCCCGGATCGCTAGCCTTAGCTTTAACCGTTGGTGTCAGCAGGGCGAGAGCATATCAGTGCCGGCACTACTTCACACGCAATCGCGAACGTTACAAAGCTGGCATTTTAGTCGAATGAAATCGGCATCGTTTATCTGGCTGAAAATATCAACCACTAATTTTTAGATTGTGCCATAATACTATCTTAATATTTGAACAAAGGAGCGAATCTTCCGCAGTATGCGGTCAGATCGCTCCTTTTTGCCGTAATTGTACTCAAGCGTCATTTCCGTGGCATGGGCTTGGCGCATGTGCTTAATCGCCTGCTGAGAGGGGCAATCTTCTCTTCTCCCCTATTCATAGCGGCTCAGCGCGCCAATAATAATGTCCCACAGCTTCCCGTGATCAAGGCCGAGCGCAACCGTGGCATTGGGCGGCCTGCCCGTAACACCGTGAATATCGACCAACGTCATGCCGTAGCTCAGCTCGCCTCTGGTCTCGACGGCGACATTCAGGAACCGGCAGTCAAACACCGACGGATCAATACAGTAAACGACGCTGCATACATCATGTACGGGCGGAGCATCGAAATCGAAGAATTCCTTATAGGTCTTTCCGAAAAAGGAGAGCAGTTCCCCTACAAATCCAGCGACCGGGTTGCCGATCGACTTGATCCGTTCGTTAATCTCCGGAGTCGCCAGCGCCTGATGCGTGGCATCCAGTCCGATCATCGTTACCGGAGCGCCGCTGCCAAACACCACCTGAGCAGCTTCAGCATCGGCCCAAATATTGAACTCCGCAGCCGGCGTCCAATTCCCGAACGTTCCACCGCCCATCAGGACGATTTCCTGAATTTTCGGCACAATGCGGGGCTCCCGGCGGATCGCCAAGGCAATATTGGTCAGCGGCCCTACGGGAACGAGGGTAATGTCGCCGCCCGACTCCATCAGCATACGGATGATCAAATCAACGGCATGCTCTTCCGTCTCCCGAAGCAATGGATCAGGCAGAATGGGACCGTCCATCCCGGAGTCGCCGTGAATTTCCGAAGCGGCTTCCCTATCCCTCACCAGCGGACGGCCTGCGCCCCGGGCGACCGGCACCCCGCTTAATCCCGCAATTTCGCATACCTTGAGCGCATTAAGTGTGGTCTTCCCCAGTTCCGCGTTTCCGGCTACCGTAGTTATAGCGAGCAGCTCCAGACCGGGATGCGCCGCAGCGACCAGAATCGCTATCGCGTCGTCATGCCCGGGATCGCAATCAATGATTATTTTTCGCTTCATTATTCCGTCACCCTTTGACCGCTCCCGCAGTCATCCCGGCGGTCAGATATTTTTGTACAGAAAGATAGAAGAGAAGTGTGGGTACCAGAACGATGGTCAATCCCGCCATTTGCAGCGTATAGCTGCGGTTGTACTGACCGGCGAAATTGGCCAGGCCAAGCGGAAGCGTCTTTAAGGCGCCATCGGTGATCAGCACCAGCGCGAAGGAAAATTCATTCCAGTTGTTCAGAAAATTAATGATGAAGGCCGTCGCCAGTGCAGGTGTCAGCATCGGAAGAATCAGCCTCCCGAAAATGCCCATTACGCTGCATCCATCCATGATACCGGCCTCTTCCACTTCCTTCGGAAAGGCATTCATGAAACCGGCCAGGATAAATATCGTGATCGGGAGATTGAAAGCGGTATAGGGCAGTAGCAGGGTGAGCCGGTTATCCATCAGATGCAGACTGCGCATTTCAATGAACAAGGGAACGAGCGTTGCATGGATCGGGATCAGCATGCCAAAGGTGAAATAGACGAGCAGGAAGCCTTTGGATTTGAACTCAAACCGGCTCAGAAAAAATGCGGCCAACGCTCCGACCAGCAGCGTAAGCACTACTGCGGACAGCGTAACGATAATGCTGTTGACCAGATACGGACCCAGCTTCGCTACCTTCCAGGCTTCAATATAATTGCTCCAGACCGGCTGCCGGGCTATTCCGAACGGGTTCATGGTTAACTCCTGCTCGGTTTTCAGCGAATTGAGAACCATCCACAGCAGAGGATAGATGTTGATAACGAGCAGCAGCAAGAGCACCAGGCGGTGGATTTGAGCCGAAAAGGGCCGTTTGGGTCGCAGTCGTTGTTCCATTTTAGAAGAATCACCTCTTCAGAGATCGCAAAATGAACTGGCTTATAATAATCAGACCAAAGCTGATAATGATGATGGCTGTGGAAATCGCACTCCCGTATCCGTACTTCATCGAGCTGAAGGTTTGGGAAAACATATACGTAGCGCCCACTTCCGTAGAATGGCTGGGCCCTCCGTTCGTCATGATATAGATCAAATCGAACGCGCGAAGCGCTCCGCTTATGCACAACACGACCGAAGCAAAAATGGTGTCCGCTATGATCGGCACCACGATATGCCAGGTTCTTTTTATGCCGACGGCTCCATCCAGCTCCGCCGCTTCCAGCACCTCCGACGGCACATTTTGCAGCGCGGCCAGAAAGATGACCATGTACAACCCGGTGTACTGCCAGACAACAACAATACATAGCACAAAAATAGCCAGCCCCGGATTGCCAAGCCAGTTCTGCGCCCAATGATCCAGGCCAACCGCCCGAAGCGCCGTATTGACAAGGCCAAACTGGTAATTATAGAACATATTCCAGATCAGCGAGACAACAATGGTCGATATAACCACGGGCATGAAGAAGACCGTCCTGAAAATTCCGTCTCTGCGGAATAGCTTGCCGTTGAGCATCATGGCCAGATACAAGCCAAGCGGGATTTCCCCCAGTACAGAGAAGAGTACGAAATAAAGATTGTTGCGGATAGATTGCCAAAAAACGCCGTCTCCGATCAAATTGACGTAATTCTGAAGCCCGTGCCATTGCTTGGGGGAGAACCCGTCCCATTTGAAGAACGAGTAGTAGACCGAACTCAGAATCGGATAGATCGAGAACATTGTGTATATGACCAGGGCGGGAATAAGGCCGGCGGCTATGATCCATTTATGGCGAAGAAACATCTGCATGTGCGGTACCTCCGATAGAATTAAAGGCGAAGAGCTCAAGGTTCAGCCCTCCGCCCGAAGAACATTATTGGCCCAACTCCTTCTGAAGTTCCTCCGCTACGGCCTCCGGAGTGCTTCCGCCTGGCGTGGTCAGTCCCTGTAGGCCGTTCTTGGTTGCCGTAACCACGGTGGCTGGCATCACGATGTCATATACCGGAGTAATTTCCTTAACACCCGCTAGTACGCCGGTCATTTCTTTGAACAACGGATCGATATCCGCAGGCGCTGTCACATTGGCCGGAACCATGTTTCCGTCCCGGATAATATTTTGGTAGGATTCTTCACTGTACATGAACTGTAGGAATTTCTCGGCTGCTGCCTTTTTCGCGTCATCCAGCTTCGCGTTCAAGACAACCCCCTGATTCGTCGCGCCCGGCATGGTGGACATGCTGCCCTTGCCTCCCTCGATTTGCGGGAATACGGCGAAGCCTACTTCAAAATCCGCAGCTTTGTCTTTGGAAATTTGCTTGGCTCCCCAACTGCCGTCTATATACATGGCGGAATTCCCGGAGAGGAAAAGATTGGTCGCTTGGACATTGTCAACACTGTTAAGATCGACGTTAAAAGCTCCCATATCGGACAGCTCCTTGATATCCTTCAGAGCGTTCATAAAATCCGGGTCGGTAAACTTCTGTTCTCCCGACTTGATTTTCGCATAAAGATCCGGCCCCGAGATTCTTTCATTCAGAGGTGACAGGAGAGATGCCAGCAGAACGCTGCCTGTTTTATTGCCATAGGCTATTGGAGTAATATTTTTGGCCTTCAGGTCCTTTACCATCGCTTTGAAAGCTTCATACGTTGCCGGAAATTCGGTATACCCCGCATCCTTCAGTATTTTTTTGTTGTAATAAATGACCGTAGCGTATGAAACCTCCCCTGGAATCCCGTACTGTTTGCCATCGACATTAAATTCTTTGATTTTCGAGGACGGTAAAAAATCTTCCTTCCAGCTGCCCATCATCTCGTCAATCGGCATCAGCGCGCCGGAACGGGCGATCTGTTCGAACATGGAACCCCCGCCGATCATCAGAATCAAGTCGGGCAGATTGCCTCCAGCCGCTGTCGTATTTAACTTGACTGGATAATCATTATAAGGAATGGTCTCAATATCCAGTTTGATATCCGGATTGGCCTTCTCGAAAGCCATTGCATTTTTATAATAGACGCCTGTAAACGGATCTGACTCCGACCAAGTTGTCATGAATGACAGCACTACCTGCTTCTGCTCCGTATTCCCTGTACTGCCCGTGTTACCGGAGGCGGTGTTTGTATTGTCCGATTGGCCGCAAGCCGATAGGACTCCGATCATCGCAGTCATCAGCAAACACACCCAGAATGTCTTAGCCCACTTCATCTTCATTAACAAGCCTCCTAATTTGGTTTAGCAAGCAACGGCGACTGAATATGACCCTTAGATTCGACCCTTCCCCCTTTGTATAAAAATTAGGCTGACCCCTTAGCTCCCCTTTAGGTCAGTCAACTTTATGTCAGTTAAACTAACCTGGAAATCAGGCTTGTCAGAATTAATCACACCTTAGCATTCTTTCATTTTCCGAGACATTAGACAGTCTGTAAAAAGGCTAATAATTAAATTTTGCGATAATAAAATTGAAAATAGTTTATGTGGCAGCAGCGGGGATATTTGGATATTTATTCGAAAAAACGAATAGAACCGCCACAATGAATGTGACGGCTCTATGTGAACTTGATGTTCGTACCGATTAGTACGTATTTCATTTTGAAACGTTCATGGCTCCGCATCAAGCGGATATTTCACTCATATGGCTTCTAAAATTCTGAACCCCGCACCCTAGCGTACACCTTAGTATCGCCCAGCTCTCCGTTCTCCATCAGCCGGTTGTTTCGCAGAATGCCCTCCAGCGTATAGCCCGTACGTTCCGCCACCGCCGCGCTTTTGACGTTCTTCGCATTACAGCGGATTTCGATCCGGTTCGCCGCAAGTTCGCGGATGGCGAAATCGGTAATTCCGTTCACCGCCTCCGTGATATATCCGCTCCCCGCGCAGGAAGTCCTGATCCAGTAGCCGATCTCGAAGCTTCGCACATCCCAATCGATCCGGTGCAGGCCGCTGGAGCCGATGAGCTTCCCCGTATCCTTATCAAATAGGCGAAGGTGCAGATTCGAGCGCTTCAGAAACTCAAGTCGGGTCTGCCGGGTGAAGGCTTCCGATTCTTCAAGCGTGGGAGCCGTTCTGGCAAAAGGCAGCCACGGACGCAGCTCCTCCAGGCTTTCTAAGATCGCTTCATTCATCGCGGCTCCGTCTCCCCACAGCGGGGCGCGGATCAGCAGCCTGTCCGTCTCAAAGCTCTCGGGAAACGAAATCATAATCGGGTCGATTGCATTCTTCAAGGGCTTGTCATCTCCAACGTCTTCGGATTTTACAGGTTATCTTCCCAAGCTGATCCGCATCCCTGTACGCGCCAGCTCCACATTTTCCGGCAAGTCATATGCCTTCCTCAGATCCACATCATGCGACATATGCGTATATACGGCGCGGCGCGGCTGCACATCGGCAAGAAGCACCGCCGCCTCGGTCATATCATAGACGGAACGGGTCGACAGTTCAGCTTCCTCATAGTAAAAGCTTGTACCCAGCACAAGCAGATCCGCTTCCCGCATTAACCGGGTCTCCTCATCCCCCAAGGAAATTGAATCCGGACAGTACACCCAGGCATAGCCTTCCTTTTCCAGCCGAAAAGCGTAAGAGTAGCCGTTCTTGCCGTGATTTACCCTCCAGGTAGCGATTTGCCAGCCATCCAGCATGATCCCTTCATCTAGAGGCATCAGCTCGATATGGCTGCCCAGCCACGGATACTGCCGCAAAATTATAGGGATGACCTCCGCCGGAGCATACAGCTCGCCCTTGATTCCCGTCCAGCGGCAGGCATCTGCCCATTCCGGCAGGCCGCCGATATGGTCGAAATGGCCATGGGTCACCAGCAGCCTGCGCATGATGCGAATACCGAGGCTCTCCATCTGCCGCCGCCAATCCGGCCCGCAGTCGATCACGAAGAAATCGTCTCCATTGTCCACCAGCACGGATGACCGCAGCCGCGCGTTCACTCCGCCTGTTCTCGCTTCTTCGCATACAAGGCAGCCGCAGTATACTCTTGGCGTACCCATAGCGTCGCCCGTACCCAGGAACGTCAATGTGTCCATTTTCTATTCCCCCTTCTATCCTCACCCAGATTAGAAAATCTTTCTATCTGTATTATAAAATAGGAATGCACTGCCTGCATAATCGGATGCAAATTTAAGCGAACAAACACTAAATACTTGGATATGGACGCAGTGAATCTTAGCCATGATGGGAAGTTTGATTTGATCGTGAGCAGAACTTCTTTCCAAAGTCTTGGCTTGAACATTTAGCATTTGATAAGAATATATCAGAACAAAAATACCACGATCTATATGGAAAGTTATATCGAATTTAATTTCTTATTACGACGTTTGCTTTTTACCGCTACCGATTTAAGCGTTGGATTGACCGTTTTACTTCGATCGACGAATCAAAGATGGAGAACTTAGGAGGCATGGAGAAGCGATTCCTGTATACGGTTCCGTTAGCACACCATTGTCAGGCTTAATACAGCATGTCGTGAACCATGGAACATACCATCGTGGCAACCTGACCGCTATGTTGCGTCAACTCGGTCATAGTGGTGTTCCGACTGATTACGTCTTTTATTTGTATACGATATGAAATCATTAAGATTTAACATAGAAAAATAAAAAAGCAGACCGCCTCTCTAAAAGACAGTCTGCTAAAACTATTAAATCCCGGCAAGCACCTGATACCATACGCCCCGTTTCGAGTACAGCGTGCTCCGCACCTTGTCCCATCCGCCCAGGTAATTGATATCGAATAATCCCGGGGGAACAGGGAAACGGCTCTTGTTCGCCTCGTACACTTCTTGATCCACGGGCCGGAACCCGTGCTTGGCGAAGATCTCCTGAGCCTCAGACGACAGCAGGAAGTTCACGAAAGCCTCGGCCGCCTCCCGTGTGCCATGCTTATCCGCGTATTTATCGACCACCGCCGCCGGATTCTCGATCAGAATCGTATCCTTGGGTATGACCACCTGATACTTCACGCCCTGGGCAATCCGCGCCAGCAGCTCATTCTCATAGGTTACGATAACATCACCCACGCCATACTCGAACGCAGCCATCGATGCGCGTCCGCTCTTATCCAGCGACTCCACATTGGCGTGTACGCTTGTCAGAAAGCTTTTGGCTGCCGCCGGGTCCTTAACCCCCTCTTTTTCCTCCGACTGCTTCAGCCCCGCGCCGTAGATTGCGTTGATATCCCATTGCGCACCGCCCGAGGTCTTCGGATTAGGGTACAGCACTTTGATGCCGGGTTTGGTCAAATCGGTAAAATCCTTAATTCCCTTCGGGTTGCCTTCGCGCGTACCGATCACGACAATCGAACGCGTCACCATGCCGCCCTGGCCCCGTTCCTTCCAGGATGAGTTCACCAGCCCCGCGTCGACCAGCTTCTCGACATCGCCTTCCATCGCGAGAAGCGTCACATCCGCCTCGAATCCGCCGGCAATTGCCCGGGCCTGCGTTCCCGAAGCCTCGTATGACTGTTGGAACGTTATCGTACATCCGGTCTCAGCCTTCCACTTCTCCGCAAACAGCGGCAAAATATCCGCCATCGCATCCTTTGCCACACTGTAAGCGCCAATAACCAAGGTTACATCGCCTTTTGTCCCGGCGTCAGCCGCCGTGCTGCCCTCTTTCGTTCCACAAGCGGTAAGCGTCAGTGCCAGCAGCAATACGGCCAGCCATCCGTGCAGTTGTCTGCTCCTTCTGAAAAGCTTCATTCCCAAGCTCCATTCCTGAAAAAATCCCCCACAAAGTGATCCCGATGCTTTCGAAACTTGACGGTTACTTTGCGGGGGGAATTCTTATATTTTAGATGTAGACCGGCATCGGGTCTTCCTTCAGGCTGTTCTCCTGAATCCAGCTGCGCTCATCGTTGAACAGGTAGGCGCGGTGCACCAGCACGGCGATCTCCTGCCCCACCTGCAGCGTCTCCTTCTCCAGTGAACGGTAGGTGACCAGCTTGTGTCCGTTCACTTCCACCTCGACCAGCCATTCGCTGCCCCGGAATTGCAGATGCTTGACGATTCCCTTCTCGGTGGCAGAAGCCACACTGAACTCCTCGCGGTCGCCTACCTCAATGTACTCGGGACGGATCAGCGCCTTGGTAGGCTGGCTACCCTCTGCAGGCTTGAACCCTTTCAGCTCAGCAGCGTTCTCAATCAGAGTCGACTCGCCAATAAAGGTGGCCACGAACGTCGTCTTGGGCTCTTTATAAATATCCCATGGCGTGCCCTTCTGTTCCAGACGGCCCTGGTTGATAATCATAATCTCGTCAGCGACTTCGATTGCCTCATCCTGGTCATGCGTCACAAATATCGAAGTGATTCCGACGCGTTCGATCAGTTCCCGCAGCCAGGAACGAAGCTCTTGACGAATCTTGGCGTCGATCGCAGCGAACGGCTCATCGAGGAGCAGGAGCTGCGGTTCCGGCGCAAGCGCCCGGGCGAACGCCACCCGCTGGCGCTGTCCGCCGGACAACTGCTGCGGATAGCGCTTCTCGAAGCCTTTAAGCCCCGTCAGCTCCACCAGTTCCATCACACGGTCGCGGATGAAGCTTTTATTCGCTTTTTTCACCTTCAGCCCGAAGGCGATATTATCAAATACTGTCATATGCTTAAAAAGCGCGTAATTCTGGAACACGAAGCCAATCCCGCGTTCCTGCGGCGGCAGATTGTTGACTACCTGACCATGGAAGACAATTTCGCCGGCATCCGGCGTTTCGAGGCCCGCCAGCATCCGCAGTATCGACGTTTTGCCGCCGCCGCTCGGGCCAAGCAGTCCAATTAAATGGCCCTTCGTAATTTCAAAGCTGACATCCTTTACCGCATGAAAATTACCAAAATGCTTGTTCAGACCGCGTACTTCCACGTGCATGATTAACGCACTTCCTTTCTTTTCTTGCTCCATTCCATGAGCAGTAGAAGTCCTACCGAGAAAGCGGCCAACACCAGCGCGACGCCGCCCGCCGCCGTTACATTAAAGTTCTCGACATCCTGGTAAACCAGCGTCGTCGCCGTCTGGGTCTTGTTCATAATATTGCCCGAGACGACCAGCACGGCCCCGAATTCGCCCAGCGAGCGGGCGACCGTGAGAATGACGCCGTAGATGACCGCCCATTGGATCGAAGGCCAGGTCACCTTCCAGAAGGTCGTCCACCCGTACGCGCCGAGCGTCGAAGCGGCCTCCTCCTGCTGCCCGCCGATCTCCTGCAGAACAGGCATCACTTCCCTGACCATCAGCGGGAAGGTGACGAACAGGGTAGCGATAACCATTCCCGGGAAGGCATAGACGATATTGAAGCCAATATGTTCAAACACCGCCCCGAGCGCGCTGTCCGGACCCAGCAGAAGGACGATCATTAATCCGCCGATGACAGGCGACACCGCATACGGCAGATCGACAATACTGTTAAGCAGACTCTTCAACCGGGGACCCATCCACTCGGCCCGAACCAGATACAGAGCCGTCATAATACCGAACAACGTGTTCAGCACCGTTACCGTGATAACAACCAGGGCGGTCATCATCAGCGCATGCAGCGCCTCCGGCCTCGTCAGCGCCTCCCAGAATCCGGACAGCCCCTTGCTGAAGGCTCCCGTAATCATCTTGCCCAAGGGGGCGGCTATCAGCAGAAAGAAAACGAGATATGTCAGTCCAATCCACAGCCGTCTCATCGTCTTCTCCCCCTCATCTGCGCTACATTGATCAGCCAGAGGATCAGGAACGACAAGGTCAGCAAAATGATGGATACGGCTGCGGCGCCGACCCCGTTATCGCTCTCCACCTCTCCGTAGATGAAGACCGACGAGACGAGCGTGCGTCCCGGGATATTTCCCGCTACCAGTACGACCGCCCCAAATTCAGCCAGCGCTCTAGAGAAGGCAAGCATGCCGCCTCCGATCATGCCAGGTGCCATCGCCGGTAAAATAACCTGCCGGAATACCCGGATGCCCTTAGCTCCCATCGTGTAGGCCGCCTCTTCCTCGGAAGGGTCAAGCTCTTCAAGCAGCGGTTGTACCGCCCGAATCACAAAAGGGAACGTTACAAAGACCATCGCAATCACAATCGCTGGCTGATGGAAGACGATTTCCAGACCCAGCGATTCCGCGGCTCCTCCGATCAGGCTCCCCGGTCCAAGCAGCAGCAGAATCATCAGTCCGCCAACGGCAGTCGGCAGGGCGAACGGCAGATCAACCATACTGTTCAGCAGCGGCCTGCCGGGAAATTTGTAGCGGACCAGCACCCAGGCGATCATCGTGCCCAGAGCGACATTGATAATAGCGGCAATAAACGCCAGTCGAAGCGTAAGCAGCACAGATCGCCAGGCAATCGGGTCAGATATGCTTTCGACAAAATTTGTGAAACCGAGCGAAAATGAGTTGTAATAAACGCCGAGAATCGGAAGCACAATTAATACGACAAAATACAGCAAAATCGTGGATCGGAATCCCCAGGTCCATCCTTTGTGTCTTAGCAGCGAATTCAACAGTTAAGTCCTCCTACCTCCGGTTGACGGGTCGGTATACTAGCCATTAGCCGATAAATAATTCCTATTAATATACTGGGTTTAATAATTATAAATACTTTACCACTGACCTCTTGCCACCGTCAATTACTTTTGAGCTATTTTAGGTTAAAATAGTTCTTGAAAGGGCTTGAAACCGATTAAGAAAGGGGAAGCCGCCATGCTTCAGACGTTCGAGATTTCAACAAGCAAGCGGGATGAACTGCGGGATATCACGAGAGAGGTTATTTCTTATGTAAGAAAAAGCGGCGTGCAAAGCGGAATAGCGGTTGTATATTGCCCCCACACGACCTCCGGCATTGCAATTAACGAGAACGCCGACCCCGACGTGAAGCATGATGTGCTGATGCGTCTGGATGAGGTATATCCTTGGGAGCATCCAAAGTACCGTCATGCGGAAGGCAATACGGCCTCGCATCTCAAATCGATTACAGCCGGACCGTCCCAGAGCATCATCATCCATGAAGGGGAACTGCTGCTGGGAAGATGGCAGGGTATTTATTTTTGCGAGTTCGACGGACCAAGACGCCGGCAGTATTATGTGAAGATCATTGAAGGATAGTTTCCGGGCACAAGTAAAAGGCCGCTTTCGGAGCAAGAAGCCGAATCGGTCTTTTACTTGTCTGACCATTTTTGCTTTTACAGTGCAGAGGAGCACTCGATTACCAATGCACAGCCGTAAAGCGCAAAAGGAAAAAAATACACTACAAACTGCGGCACAGCACCCGGACATGGGATAAAGCCGCCGATTTCACATCGTCAAACTTGATTCGGTCCTGAATGTAATAAGAGATAAATCCGTGGGCAGACAGGAACAGAGTCAGCGGCACACTCTGCCAATCTTCGGGCACATAGCCCTCTTCTTTAAGATAGCGGCGCACCATGCCGGCGAACAGATCGAAACATTTTCCCTGTTCCGCTCTACAGTATGCCAGCAGCTCTTCGTCACGGATCATGAACATAATTTCGTATTGATACGGATGGTCCAGCCCAAAGCGGATAAACTCCAGCATCAGCTGCTCCACCTTGCTTACGCCTTCTTCCGGAGGTCTGTTCATCGCCTCGCCGAGCAGCGTTGCCACATGATTGAAGTCATCAACCACAATGGCATAGAACAGCTCCGCTTTTTCCTTGAAGTGATAATAAAGGGATCCATGACTGTATCCCAAATGTTGACCTATGCTGCGCATGGAGATGGCCCGATAACCCTTCGTAATGAAAAGGTGCCTTGCCGCCTCCAGAATCCTTTCCCTCGACAACTCCTGTTCCACTGCTCTTCTAGCCATAATTTTTATTCCCCTTCGCTGTAGTAAAGCTGTCTGCCCTCCGTTACAACCGATTGTCCCTGGGTCAAATCCGTTATCCATGCCTTAAAGGCATCGGCTGCTTCATTCCGCGGCAGACATGTCAGCTTGACCTTGTCGGTGAACTCCGTCTCGCCGGTCTTGATCCCCCGGCCCCTCAGTTCATTCTCGACCTTGCCGAGCCAGGTATAGTCCAATTCCACAAATACTTCACGGTGCAGAACACGGGTGATAACTTCGCCAGCTTCAAGCGCCAGTACGGCGCCGTCCGTGTACGCCCGAATCAGACCGCCCGCTCCAAGCAATATTCCGCCGAAGTAACGTGTAACGACTATTGCCGCATTTTTGACGCCTTGGCTCCGGATGACTTCCAGAATCGGCTTCCCTGCCGTGCCGCTCGGTTCCCCGTCGTCAGACTGCTTTTGAATTTCATCCCGTTCCCCAATCATATACGCGGAACAGTTATGCGTGGCGTCCCAATGCTTCTTCTTAATGTCTTCAATAAATTGAACCGCTTCTTCCTCCGTCTCAACCGGCATGACATGTCCGATAAAGCGAGACTTACGGATCACGATTTCCTTGGAACCGGAAGACCGCACCGTCCGGTATTGTTCCAGCATTATTCATTCATTCCTTATTCGCTGTGATCTTGAGATATACGAGGAGCAGCCCGCGGTATTGGATTACCTCTGGACTGCTCCCTGGTGAATTACTGTAGTGTGTTATGAGGTGAGAAGCTGCAATCTACTCGGTAAGTCTAGCTTCGAGCTCCGCTTTTTCCTTTTCATAGCCCGGCTTGCCGAGCAGCGCGAACATGTTCTTCTTGTACGCTTCTACGCCCGGTTGGTCGAACGGGTTGACGCCGAGCAGGTATCCGCTGATACCGCAGGCTTTTTCAAAGAAGTATACGAGATAGCCAAAGCTGTAAGGCGTTTGATCCGGGATGGTGACCACCAGATTCGGAACTTGCCCGTCCGTATGCGCGAGCAGTGTGCCTTGGAACGCCTTCTTGTTCACGAAGTCCACGGTCTGCCCTGCCAGGAAGTTGAGTCCGTCCAGATCGTCCGGATCGCTCTCGATTGTAATATGTTCCCGAACTTGGTCCACTTGGATAACCGTTTCAAAAATGTTGCGGTTGCCCTCCTGGATGAATTGCCCCATCGAGTGCAGGTCCGTCGAGAAATCCACGGAGGAAGGATAAATGCCTTTGAAGTCCTTGCCTTCGCTCTCGCCGAACAGCTGCTTCCACCATTCCGATACGTAGTGCAGGGAAGGCTCGTAGTTTACGAGAATTTCCGTCGTCTTGCCTTTACGGTAAAGCGCGTTACGAACAGCGGCGTATTGATAGCTCTGGTTCGTCGCCACATCCGGATTGTTGAACTCGTCAGCGGCTGCGGCTGCGCCCTTCATCATTTCTTCGATGTCGATGCCGGCAACGGCAATCGGCAGCAGGCCAACGGGAGTCAGTACGGAATAACGTCCGCCCACATCGTCCGGAATAATGAACGACTCATAGCCCTCTTCGGTAGCGAGTGTCTTGAGCGCGCCTCTTGCCTTGTCGGTTGTGGCGTAGATCCGCTTGCGCGCTTCTTCCTTGCCGTATTTCTTCTCAAGCTCCGCGCGGAATACCCGGAAAGCAATCGCAGGCTCGGTCGTCGTACCGGACTTGGAAATAACGTTAACGGAGAAATCCTTGCCTTCAAGAAGCTGAATCAAATGGGTGAGATAAGTGGAGCTGATATTGTTTCCTGCAAAATAAACCTCAGGCGTCTTCCGCTTACCCTTCTCCAGATTGTTATAGAAAGAATGGGTCAGCGATTCAATTGCTGCGCGGGCTCCCAGGTAAGAGCCGCCGATGCCGATAACGATCAGCACATCGGAGTCGCTCTGAATCTTCTTAGCGGCCGCCTGAATGCGGGCGAACTCTTCTTTATCATAATCATGCGGAAGATCAATCCATCCAGTATAGTCAGAGCCTGTGCCGGTCTTGGTATGCAATTGCTCATGGGCCAATTTGATCGGCGCTGCAAAATAGTCGATTTCGTGCTGGTTAATAAAGGACAGGGCTTTGCTGTAATCAAAACTGATTTTTTTGGACATCGGTAACGGTACCCTCCTGTTTCTCTTTCGATTTGACACGAATTGTAACAACTTTATAATAGGATACTTTAATTTCACTGGGCTGGCAAGGTCCTATGGCACAGGCAAAAGGATCAATTTGAATAACACCGGAACCCGGGCGGAAGCGTTTCCCTTGCAGGAGCGGCTTTTTCAAGTTGGAACCTCTCTCCAACTCGTGCTAAAATGAAAAAGATTAGGCTGGAAGTCCGGGGGAAAATGCTGATTTCGGAACAGGTCTAGTCCTTCTTCCGCAGTTATTTCCGTTCTTCTGCTACCTCTAATAGCAAAGGTGTGAAATTTTATGAAACAAATCGGATTTATCGGACTCGGAACGATGGGGGCGCCTATGGTCTCCAATCTGCTGCGGGCAGGATTTCAGGTAACGGTGTACAACCGCACCGCTTCAAAATGTGATCCTCTGGTGAAAGAAGGCGCAACAGCCGCCGCAACGAAGCAGGCTGCTTCAGAAGGCAAGGATGTTATTATTACCATGGTCAGCAATGACGATTCGATCCGCGAGATCTTTTACGGTCCGGAAGGCATTCTGGAAGCTCTGAAGCCGGGCGCGGTGGTGATTGACTCCAGCACCATCTCTCCCGGGCTTGTAAAAGAAATTGCGGCCGCCGTCGAAAGCAAGGGCGGGCATTTCCTCGACGCTCCGGTGACCGGCAGCAAGCCGGGCGCCGTCGAAGGCACGCTCGTCTTTATGGTCGGCGGCAGCGCCGATATTATTGAAGCTAACCGCGACGTGTTTGACGCTATGGGCAAGCTCCTGCTGCATATGGGCGAGAACGGCAGCGGCGCGGCGGCGAAGCTGGCCCATAACGCGATGGTCGGCATCCATAATATCGCGCTTGCCGAAGGCTTCTCCATCGCGGTGAAGTCCGGCGTTCCGGCAGATAAATTTCTGGAGCTGATACGAAACGGGTCGGCCGGTAGCAAGCAGGTTGAACTGAAGGGCCGCAAAATTATCGAGGGCGACTTCAGCAACCAGTTCTCCCTGGAGCTCATGCTGAAGGACCTGAAACTGGCCTCCGCGCTGAGCGACGCCAGTGGCGTGCCTACTCCGGCGCTGGAACTGGCGAAGAGCCTATTTCAGTCCGGCTACTCCCAGGGATACGGCGAAGAAGACCTCTCGGCTGTCGTCAAAACCTATGAAGCCTGGATCGGCCAAAAAATAGGCGAATAGTAATAGGTTTCGGAATCATGTTAGAAAAAGCACAGACTGCCTCTATGCAGCATATCGATCTGCATAGAGGCAGTCTGTTTTTTGGTATCTTTCGCTTTCCGAATAGCTTCAAACAGGAATACTTAATTTACCGGCTTGCAGATTTCACGGGAACCTGCGGCATCTGCTGCACTGAGACGCCTCCAGCGCTTGCGGTAGGCGGCTGTACAGGCGCCGGCGAGGCTGCCGGCGTCATCTCCGATGCCGGGCTATCCGGCTTGGCGCTCTCAGGCGCAGCGGGCGCTCCCGCCCCCGCATTGCCCGTCACTGCGGGTTCCACAGGCCACCGGAGAACCGCTTCGCGTCCGTCAATCCACCATTTTCCCGCTCCTGAAGCGATCCGCAGCCATGTGCCGAACCTGCCCGTCACTTTAACACTTCGCTGAGACACAAAGGCCACCTTCGGTGCAAAAGCATCCGGATATTTGCGCAGCGCGGTGTTTAGCTTGATATCGGCTTCCGCATCAATCTCTTCCACAATACCGAACTGTCCGGGAGCGGGATGAATCCACCTTGCGCCGCTTTCCGTCTGAATGCGGTACCAGTCGCCTTTTCGCGCAAGCGTTAACACCTCCTGCGGACCGATAACGAAAGAAGACGCGGCCGCTCCCGCCCCTGGATATACCGGCGTTTCTGTAAATAAACTCATTTTTTGATTAAGAATCTGAACACTCTGCCGCTTCAGCCAAAGTTTGTAAGCCTGCGAAGCCGTATACAATGGAACCTGCCTGTTCTCGGCCCATATATTCCCGAACGCGCTCAGCGGCAGGCTGCCCTCTCCCGCGTATTTTCCGATTTCTATGGTAAATCCCGGACGCCCGAACTGCTGAATGAACCAGTCCTTATAGCCTCCTCCCGAGGGATTTTTTTCCGGCCGGACAAGATCGTACCCAGTTAACCGCGCCAGCGAGGAGGCAATCTCCTTGTCGCGCGCCAGGTTTGCAGCAAGTGTATGATAATGCCAAAAAATAATTCCGCCGGAGCTATGGTAAGAAACCGTGATATCCGGATCGATTTTATAGGTAAAATCCATCATCATTTTCACTTCAGGCGCCTGAACGGGCTTTATCCCTCTGTAATTTTGATAGTTGGGGTAATTGATGGCATTTTTCATCGTACTCCAATTCGCCGGGTACTGGCGGTTCAGGTCGAGTCCCTGCATATTGGCCTTCCACCGTATAAAGTTGGCGCTGCCTCTGTTATAGCGGTTCAATAGTGCGGCTGCCTCTTTCGGCAAACCGGCGGTACCCTGCTGGGAAAGAGTTACCCCGTCCGGATTGACCATCGGTACGATCCAAATGCTGACATGGTCCAGTATCTCCCTGACATCATAGGGTCCGACCGGTTTGTCGAGATAGTAGCTTTTAGCGTATGTATCGATCATTTTCATCAGCAGCGTGGTCGTCATCCACTCCCGGGCGTGATGAGAACCGTTAAGGAACAGCACAGACTCCCCGCGGCCAAGCTTTACAGCCCATAATTCTCTTCCGTAAGCGGTCTTCCCCAAGGTCTGAACGGACACCAGGTCGGGATATGCGGCTGCCAGCTTGTCAATATCCCGCTTCATAATGGAATAGGAATAGACTTGTTTCGGATTTACAATATCGGCCTGAGCCTGGGCCTCAGCCCTGCCGGGCTGAAAGATAAATACAAATAGCAGTAAAATGTGGCATAGAATAATAGAATAACGGATTGACTTATACGACATTAGCTTCAGCGTTTCCAGCCCCTTAGATCGATGTATGAATCTATCATTATATTCATCGTCTCTGGGCTGCTATTTTTGAATATTTGAATACACCATCTTTGCCTTCACATCCAAAGAGCCATGGAAAACGATAGATCCTGTGGGACTCTTACCTTTATGAAAAAAAGAAAAGCCCCGCGTTTAAGCGGAGCTTCCACATGTTCACTCTGTAATTTACAAATTCGGGTAAGAGCAGCAGTAGTCGGTAACCGTGAAAACTTCCAGCGAAAATTTCGAATTGCCTGGCACATGGAAGGTTTCCGCGCCGTCAATCTCCTGCCACGCTTCCGAACCGGGCAGCAGCACCTTCAGCTTTCCGGACAAAATCTCCATTGTTTCCGGGCCGTCCGTGCCGAACTCGTACACGCCAGGAAGCATGATTCCAAGAGTGACCTTGAGGCCGTCCTCCAAAATCACCGTGCGGCTGGTTACTTTTCCATCATAGTAAACGTTGGCTTCTTTTTGAATGGTTGCATTGTTGAATTGACTCATCTCTTTTTCTTCCCCCTTGAATTCCCGATCATCCAAAGTATTATTCTACAGCAAAGCCTTCACGCGGTTAACGACATTTTCCACAGTGAAGCCATATTCTTTGATGACTGTGTCGCCAGGTGCGGAAGCGCCAAATGTTGTGATGCCGAGAATATCGCCTTGGTCGCCGACATAGCGTTCCCAACCGAAGGTTTGAGCCATTTCGATCGCAAGACGCGCTTTGACATCCGGCAGGATGACGGAGTCGCGGTATGCCTTGTCCTGCTTCTCGAACAGATCCCAGCTAGGAAGGCTGATTACGCGGACGTCAATGCCTACTTCGGCCAGAGCCGCTTGGGCTTTAACAGCCAGCTGCACCTCGGAACCTGTAGCGATGATTTGCGCCTGAGGCTTGCTGTTCTTGGCATCGGAGATGACATAGCCGCCGCGTTTGATGTTCTCGCGGACACCTTCTACCGTACCGGACAGAATCGGCAGGTTCTGGCGGGTAAGTACCAGTGCTACCGGATTTTCCTTATTCTCCAACGCATAGGCCCATGCAGCGGACGTTTCGTTCGCATCGGCCGGACGGATAACGGTAAGCCCCGGAATAATGCGCAGGGATGCTAATTGCTCAATCGGCTCATGCGTAGGTCCGTCTTCGCCGACGGCGATACTGTCATGAGTCAGCACGTAAGTAACCGGCAGCTTCATAATGGAAGCCAAGCGGACCGCTGGACGCAGATAATCCGTAAATACGAAGAATGTGCCGCCGAATACCTTGAGTCCGGTATGCAGCGCAATGCCGTTCATGGCTGCCGCCATACCGAATTCACGGACGCCAAAATAAATATTACGGCCGTCGTACGACTCCGGCGTGAAGGAAGCCAGTCCGTTGAGGTGGGTCATTGTCGAGCTCTCCAGGTCAGCGGAACCGCCAAACAGTTGAGGCACGCCCGCAGCCAGACCGTTCAGGGCATTACCGGAAGCCACACGAGTGGATACGGCTTTGTCTTCCGTTTTGTATAGCGGCAGCTTGGCGTCCCATCCTTCCGGAAGATCGCCGCTCAGCACCGTTTCAAGCTGTGCAGCCAGTTCCGGATAAGCCTTCTTGTACGCGGCGAATTTCTCTTCCCAGGCCTTGTTTGCGGCAACGCCTTTTTCCTTCACTTCGGCAAAAAGGGTGCGGACTTCTTCCGGTACATAGAAATCCTCTTCATATACCCATTTGTAGAACTCTTTGGTCAGCTTCGCTTCTTCGGCGCCAAGCGGAGAGCCGTGCGTACCGCCGTGTCCGCCTTTACCCTGCTTGTTCGGGCTGCCGTAACCGATCACGGTCTTCACTTCAATAAGCGTAGGCTTGTCTGTGACTGCTTGTGCTTCCTCAATCGCCTTGCCGATTGCCGGAAGATCGTTGCCGTCCTCCACGCGCAGCACATTCCAGCCATAAGCCTCAAAACGCTTGGCAACATTTTCGGAGAATGCGAGGTTCAGCTCGCCGTCAAGCGAAATGTCGTTCGAATCGTACAGCACAATCAATTTGCCAAGCTTAAGATGACCTGCAAGCGAAGCGGCTTCTGAGGAAATCCCTTCCATCAAGTCGCCGTCGCCGCAAATCGCGTAAGTATAGTGGTCGATTACATTATACTGATCTTTATTGTACGTAGCGGAGAGCTGCGCTTCCGCGATCGCCATTCCGACCGCCATCGCGATGCCTTGTCCAAGCGGACCCGTCGTAGCGTCGACACCTGCCGTATGGCCGAATTCCGGATGACCGGGAGTGAGGCTTCCCCATTGACGGAACTGCTTCAGCTCTTCCATCGGAAGATCGTAACCACTGAGATGCAGCAGGCTGTACAGCAGCATGGAGCCATGGCCGGCTGATAAGACGAACCGGTCGCGGTTGGCCCACGTCGGATGCTCCGGGTTGTGATTCATCGTCTTCGCGAAGAGCTGATAGCCCATCGGAGCGGAACCCATCGGCATACCGGGATGGCCGGATTTCGCTTTTTCAATCGCGTCAATGGCCAGTGTACGAATCGTCGTAATCGCCAGGTTGTCGACTGCCGAGTTTTCATCCTTGTGGATCGCTTGCTCTTTTGCCTGTTGTTCAGTCATTCAAATTGTCCTCCTCTATAAAGCTCAAGAATGTCATTTTGACTATTATTGTATCACTAATGTGGAAGCATTTCCAATTGTTTTTGCCTGCCGGACGCCCCAACCTTTAAGTTTCGCAACTTGGTTTCTTTTTTATACGGTGACCGGTGCAGGCTGGTACAGATCATGAGGAGTACGCTACTTGACCCGGTGGCTGCGGAAATATTGGCTCCAATTCTCCGAGATGATAACCGTTACTTTATCGATCTTCGTGTTGTATTCGTTCTTGGCCGTAAAGGTGAAGGTCACAGGCCCGTTCGGCAAATGTTCAAAAGAAGGATCATAGAGTTCCCCGGTCCAAAAGGTCTTGTCGCTATCCGAAGGACTAAGCTGCGCCATAAATCCGCCGTCCATCGTTACGTCAATCGTATCCGGCAGCCCGGTAGCGTCCGCCTGAAGCACGAATTTCTCCCCTGCCCAAAATATATTATAACCACGCGGCTGCTCTGTGTCTCCCGATATCTTTAAATTGTAGCTCTGACGGTTGGCATTCCACTCCGTGGTGTGTTTCACGCCGCCTTTTACGCTCAGCAGGTTGACCATAAAATATTTGCGTGGTGAGGCCGCGCTCCAATCAAAGCCGTCGAAAACCTCGATCTCTACAGCATACTTATGGTTCTCCACTAAAGCGCCTGCCGGAACGGTCCACTGCTGCTGACTGGACGCTTGATCCCCGGACTGAACAACGATACTGCCAGTTGTCGCATCAAGTATACGTACCCGGAACCGCTGCTGCTCATCGCCGTCATCATCGGTATAGCTCCATTTCATAATCGGCGTCATCGTGCTGGTGATGGTCGGCTTGGCAGCCGTGTCGCTGGTCGGAAAGGTGAGATTCACCACGGGAAGCCGATTTTTTACGATGAATGCATGAGAGACTTCCCGCCATAAGCCCAGCGAGTCGGTCACCACCTGGCGGATCGTAAACGTGTCGTTGGTTGTGAATTGTTTTGTAAAGCTTTCGGATGTGCTGATTAAGCCTTCGGTTCCTCCGCTCGGTTTCAGGTAATATTTATAGGTTAGGCTGTCACCCTTCGCCTCGTCATCGTCATGAGCAGTGCCAGTAATCTGTAAGACATCGGTCCGAAAAATCGGCGTTTGGGTTGCATCCTTTCCGGTGTCTGTAGTTAAAGAGAAGCCCGGAACCGGAGGATTGTCGATAATGAACGCTTTCTCGTTGGAGATTTCCGACCAGCTGTTCTTGGAATACGCACGTCCATATACGGAGAACAGTTCAAACCGTTCAAATGTTAGGTTAGGCACTTGATACTTCCGAAGCAGGCCGGTGCTATCCGAATTTTCTACCGTTTTGGTAAGCAGGCTGTCTTTCGTAAAGAACTCCAGACGGTATTTTTCCTGCGGGTCATTCTCCGGATCGGCGTATGTCCACTGGATTAATGGATCTCCTTGCTTTTCAGCATCAAGCACAGTCGGATTGCCTACAGTACCGAGAGGAGATGTCAACGTCATAAAAGGAGCCAAATTCTGCGCAGCATTTACTTTCAGCGAGACGACATTGGACTTGTCGCCGATCTGGTCCACGACCCAATGCTCCAACGTATACACGCCCGGTTCAGGGAAATCGATCTCTATGTTTGGCGTACGATAAATGGTTGTCTGCCCGTCGCTATCCGTGACTTTCCAATAATACTGCAGGCTGGCCGCATCTGAAGGATCTCCATCCTCATCACTAGATGTGTACTGCTTCGTATCATATTGGAACACGGAATCCGGACCTACGATTGCCGCTGTTGGAATATGATTTTTCACGGTGAACAAGCGTGTGGCGTTTGAACTCAGCGAACCGTCAGATGCCGTAAGACGCATTTCCCATCCCTCCGAAATGGCCTGCTGTAGAGAAATGCCGTTGTTTGCGATAAGATCGCGAATCGTCAGAACCTGGTTGCGGTTGCTGCCAGCATAATAATAGGGACTGTTATTAATCCTTGCGTTCCAGGAATAGGATAGGTTATCTCCGTCTTCGTCCGGATCGGGAGTCATGTTTTCCATCGTAATGACCGTATCCCGGTACACTTCAGGCGGCATATAAAATGCGGCTGCCGGTGGATGATTCATTACCTGTACGGACTGACTGTACGTTTCCGACCATAGGCCGCGGTTGTCATGCACCTGCAAATTAATCTGATAATTGCCGATCCCGAATGCTGCGATATTAGGCGGCGTAGTCGGCCCTCCCCAATGCGACCACACCGTATTCCAGCCATCCTTGACCACTGACCAGCTATAAATATCCAGAGGATCATTATCCGGATCAAAGGACTTGTCCGTAATGGTGGTGGCCTTGCGGTAAGAGACGATATTCGGATTTACGGTGAATACCGCAACCGGCGGGAGGTTGCTTCCACTGCCAACCGTCCGCAGGCACCAATCGCTCCATACGCCCACTCCATTTTCCCCGTCCATGTCACGTACTCTTAGGCGAATGTCATATTGCTCGACTGTCGGCAATTGAGCAGGCGGCTGACCGTCCGTCCACGTTTCAGCTTCGGTTTTTTTGTACTGCCATTGCCAGTCGATCAAGCCTTTACTGGATGCCGTGATATGATCTAGATCGTATGAGCTGTCCGTTAATTGAAGGCTCCCGTCCACAAGCTTTGCTGCAAATAGCGCAACCGGTTTACGGTGGACATGATACGTCATGGAAGATAGATTGTCCCGGCTCCATAGCCGGTAGTTATCGAACCTGTCATCGTTTTTGGGATTGTCCTTGGCCTGAAAAGTAGCGGTGTACACTCCGGTGTAAGGAAAAGAATTATATTTTGTCGAACGCCACAGCCCGCTATCTGAAATGATCCCCATTGAATTATCAAAAAAGTTCGGATCATGGTCGTACCTGTACCGTTCCTGATGCTTGGGATCGCCTTCGTAATCTTTGTAGCTGGTACCGATATCAACCGGCGTATTGATTAAAATGAAGGATTTGTTCCTGAGCCTATAGGAGACATTCACGGTCATCGTTTTTTCGTCCTTATAATTATACGGATCGACAACTTTGACAATTATCGTATGATGACCGGGTGGAATACTGTCACCTAAAACATCGATGGGAATGGAGAACGGTTTATTGATTAGAGCTTGGGGAATAGTCACCTTCTTATAAAATACATTGGGGATCTCCGCACTGACGACCAGATCATTGTTGTCAACATCGCGGACATATCCTTCAATGTTCATTCCGCTGAAGCCCGGCTCATTTAAAAGCTGCTGCTCGCTTGGGGTCGTGATGGTGAGCGATGGGGCCGAATTAATAATGAGTGGCTTGGTCACATCAAACATGACTAGGTTGCTCCACCCATTCAATGCATTTCCCGGCTCTGATTGTATATCGCGGGCCGTAAAATAAATACCAACCTGACTAGGAACATCATAATTCCATTCTAGATACGAATCCCCGTCAGGAGGGCGGGATACATCAAATGACATCGTGTGGGCCGTCCCAGCACCTGGATACTCAATTGTTTGCCAAGCCGTATACCTCCCCTTCATCCCGGTATTAGCACTTTGGAGCCATGTGGCAATAGTAACATATCTATTTCGTTCCATGTTTTCCCACCAATATACGTGAGAGTCTGTTTTTAGGATGAATGGACCATCGGGTACAATATCATATTCCAAATGTTTATTAATTAAATTGAACCGAACATTTTTTAGCGTTAAACCAGGCATCTCTAAAGTTAAAGCACCAATATTCCCCATGCTCGGGTCATAAGGACTTATTCGAGTAAATGGATCAATGCGTATATCCACAAAATTAATCACATTTGGATTACTGCTTGCAGCCTTTACCTGAACATTCCCCGAAAAAACTTCGGGGAATGTAAGAAGCAATAGCACAACGGCCATAAACGTTGAGACGGATTTTTTTAACCTCTGCATCATTGTTTCCTTTCTATCGTGACCAATCCACATCCGGCGCCTGATTTTTCACCTTGAAGATCCGTTCGATTACATTTTGGGTACTCTCTGAACTTATGGATTGCCGATCCGCTTGAGTCACAAACTCTTCAATGGTGGGCTGCCCAAACTCTTCAAATACCGTTAATCGTACTTCGTACTGGCCGACTTCCTGCACCTTGAGATTCAGACGATCTAAGTTTTCATTATTAAAAATCACCCAGTGTTCATCGGTAAAGGTTCCGTTATTGTTGGAATCATACCGATATTCCCAAAGTCTACGCGCAACAATATCCTTATCCGGGGAAAAGGACATGTCATCGATTGAAATGGTGGCTTGGTTCCCGTCTTCCGGATTACGGTATACCGAACCTGGAAGGGTGAAGTAAGCAAATGGCTTTTCATCGGGCACAATTTCAAACGTCGTTTCGTTGCTCGCGGAAAGCCCCAAGGTATTCTCCACGTAGATCGTTGCTTTATATTGTCCAGGCTTTTTAAACAGAGCTTCTTTACTGAATACCCCATTTAAAGATCCGCTGTATTTAATGTCCGCGTCCGTCCCGCCTGAGATAGCGGTGATGGTGATTTTGGTTTTGGAGGCGACTAGCGGGTAATGTTTAGGACTGCTGCTGTAGCTTTGTATAATCACCTTCCGGTTTTGCTTCAATGTGCCTTCGGCACGGATCAACGCGTCCGGCTTGGGTTCAATAACGGTGATTTCCTTGCTCGTGCTTCCGGTCATCATTTCATCATCCACGACAGTCAAAGCAATCGTTTGTTCACCCAAATGGTCTTTATCGTACCAAATGGTTCCTCGTGGCTTATCTATGAGTTCTCCTTCAGCACCCGGAGCATCCCAGTAGTAGCTTTTAATGAAACCATCCGGATCATAAGAGCCTGCGCCGCTGGCTTCAAACTCTTGTCCAGCTTTTACCTTGCTTGGCGCGTTGATAAGAGCTATAGGCGGCTTCATCTCACGCGGAGGATCTGGGGGTGACGATGGGCCGGGAAAGCCGCTGCCCGGTGGATTGGGCGTTGTATATACGCCTGCTCTGGCCGAGAAGGATTCCTTCAAGGAGGTAATTGTTCCCGTCTTGGTCACCACTGGTTTCTTAAACCGCACGACTACGCTCAGGTCATAGTCCTGACTAAAGCTGCTCCCTGTCACCTTTACCTTGGGAATTTCAAAACTAAATGATTCGTTTGCGGTTAGGGTCTTGGTATACATTTTTTTAGTTTTAAGCGAGCTTTCATTGTTCTTCTCTTTAACATAAAATACCCATTCTCCGATGTTAGAGGAATCGTTATATGCCAGAAGCTCACCTTTTACGGTGATCTTGACTGGCACATTCTTGTTCTCGAACTTCGCTGGATTTGGATTCGGCTGTTCAAGGATGGCGGAACCGGTCAACGTGACTTCATCCGGTAATCCGTAGTCAAAGGTGACGGTTCCGCCATAGCTATAGGTAGTGACTCTGGCTTTGGCTTCGTAGTAATAGATAATATTAGCGAAGTATTGTCGTCCTTCCGCTTTCCCGCTTAATCCATCGTCCGGTTCACTCTTCCAAGGTGTACTGTTAGGAATATAGTAATTTATAATAATTCTTCCGTTTTTTATAGTGGGTTTTTTGTAAACATAATCACTCCATTGAAATAAAACTGGTGTAATCGAAGATGAAATGATATCCGCTGAGTCAATAACTTCAGTCTTTGAGCCGTTGTACCATTTAAGATACGTCTGATCCTGTAATGGTCCAGCCGTGACTACCGTCCTGGGCGGGTTCTGTGAGGGATAGCCATCAGTTGCATTAACATCTTTTGTCTTCATTCGATCATTATTCTCATCATATTCATTGATTTGCCATCGTCTTCCGTCAGAATAAAGCCAAATTGAATTGTAGATATTGGTGATATACATCTGTTCGTAAGAAGCTCTGTAGCCTTGTACTTTATCGAGTAGTTTAGAATTTTGCGTACCTTTTAAGGTGATTTTTATCTTTCCATTTTCAATAGAAATATTGCCTATTTTTTCATTGGTCCCATTATATTTAAGCGTATTAGCAGCTATAGAAGAACTTGTAACTCCACTAGGCAGGTCTAAGTAGAAGGTTTTGGCACTATTATCAGATCCCACTAGCCCTGTTGTAATCGGAATAGCTACAGAACCAGATTTAGAATTTGCCGCCCTAACATATTCAGACTGAGAGAAACTTGTCGCCAGAAAAATGATAGCTAATAAAAGATATTTTAGTTTTCTCATATCATTCCCTTACAGGTCTTCCACAACATATTTTTCAGCGAATTGACCATCATAGAACAAGCGAATAACGAAGTATTGAAAATCTTTTGCATACATAAAAGCTTGGTAGGTTGTCAACTGTTGTCCAGGTTTCAATTCCATCCAATTAAGAGCCGATTGATCATTCGTTTTTTCCATACGCGAAAAGTTCCTTACAGGATCAAGACTATATAACCCTCTAAAACTAAGGGTCCACTTCTCACCACTAATATTATCTACCGTCTTTTTGCTATTGTTTTTTACAGTGATTTTGGTCCAAACAAAATATTTCGGATTTGCAACTAGCCCAGACTGAGAACCATATTTATAGGTTTTCCGCAAAGTAACTGCTTCTTTAGAGTTAATATCATAGATCATGATCTTCTCCAGCGTATAACTCAGCCCCCCGGCCGTTACGGTGACGGGCAGCTCTACATCCTTTTTCAAGCCATACTTAAACAGATTATCCGTCATCACTGGAGCCGTTGCCTTAGCCGTAACTGTCGTTGCCACACGCGGTGCTGCTGTGTCCACAGCTTTAGCCGAAGCTCCCCCAACGGAAAACATTTGCGTGAGCAGCAGCGCAACTGTACTTACATTCAGAATCGTTTTTTTCATCATTGATCTCTCCCTAAAATAATATTTGTGTGATTTATCGGCAAAGACTCTCTGCACCTAGCAGAGGGAAAGCTCCTTGCCGATAAACTGAAGGGCAATGAGCGGCGGCCCGGAACCGGAAATTCCAGCAGACCCAAACCGCGCCACTGTCCTTCAAAATGGCGTCCTCGAATCCAGACTGCTACTTGTTATACTTGTACTCCTGAATCGCCGGCACCTGGATGTCTGCCTGATTTTTGGCTCTTGCGATCAGCACCGGATGCTTAGTTTTTATAACGGCAATTACAGAGGGTCCTTGTATATACTTCGTAATTCCGTAACGGCTGTCTTCATAGAGGAATGGGAAGGTAACACCCGAGGATTCATCGATCACCTTGAACTCGACGACTTCCACTTTGGAACGAAGGCGGCTACCGGTACGGGGAGTGAGGCTGTCATCCAGTCCGAGATTGGCTTCCAGCGTTTCCTTAAAACTTGCTTCCGCCGCGTCCTGATCGATAATCAACCGTCCTTCCGCACGTTCCGACTCGTCCATTTCCTGGGCGGCATCGTGGACAGCCATGTTGTTCGCGTGTTTGAGCAGTTCCCGCTCAATGTCCCATTCCTGATTCTGCGCCTGAAAAAACCAGCCATAAATAAAGATCAGCAGTACAAAGGCAAGCTTGATAACGTAATCCATAATGTCACCTTAATCGAGATATTCGCTCATAATAGAACCATGGCCGTAATAATACGAAGGCTGCGTCCCGCCGGAAAAGTTATACGGAAACATGGAAATCCGCGGAGCTTTGACATACACATCAAGTCTCTTTTCTCTCTCTTGAACCGTCTCTGAGCTGCTCGTAATTTCAATGGACGAATCCGAAAATCCCAAAGCCTTCAGATTGCTCACGACTTCGCTTCGCATACCAGCGGTTACCATTCCTTCGGTTGCAGCCTTTTGTGTAAGGTAAGAGGTGTTGGCCTTGACCTGCAAATCCAGCAAATAATCGATGTAGGTAAAGATCGGCTGCAAAATAATAAACAAGACCAGCCACATAAACAAAGCCCGAAGAACAGTCGCCTTCATAGTCTAAATGCGTGCTCCTTTCAAACGCCGTAAGATCGGCAGGACCAAAAATTCGGCTAGTACTGCTCAACCTGCTTCGTATGAGCGATAATGTCATCCTGGCTGCTGCCGATCATCCCAGTGGCGGACGTGATGAAGATTCCGGCAATAATAAATCCGATGGCGAGAAACAAGGCAACCGAGATCGAATCTTTTTTCATCGGCTGTTAGGCTCCTAGACTGAACGGTGCGTCAGACGTCGGATCGGCAGAGTTAAGCGGCTGCGTCATACTGACCGCCGGTACGGTCGGACGGTTATCGTCGGCATCATCTATAACATCTCTTACGACTGGAATCAGAACGGCGATCACGATAGCGACACACAGAAACCCGATTGCGATAAACAGCCCCGCAGAAATAGCATCTTTTTTCATTGTTAATATCTCCCTTTTCATTTTATTTTTTTATATGCTGATTGAATATGACAAATATTTATTGAAACAGGCCAAGATCATTAAAATTCCCCTTGATCAGCATAATGTACTGCATGGCTAATGTTACGATCATCAAAAAGGTGGCAATCGACGGAATCACGTTAATAATCGAGGAAATGTCCCCAATTAGAGACCACTTGCGCAGGTATTGGTCGCTGGATATTTTAGCAATCATTTTCCCCTGCTCCCGCAAATAGGCGACGGCCTCCGTATCATCATCCATACCCTCCGTAGCCAGCAGAATGGACCTGATATCGCCGATAAAAGCATGTCCCTCCGGAAACCGGTCGCAGAACCATTCGATTGCCCGCTCCGGCCCCTCATCGACCACCCGTTCCGACAGCTCGTACAAATCATGACGGATGTGGACAAAATGTCCGGCAGCCCCGGCGCAGAAAGCGCCAAACTGCACGTATCCCCGCCTGCGAAGCCTGTTGTTCTCATACAGCCGGAGAAACGAGATCAGTTCGCCATCCTTTTGAACGACAGATCTCTGATGCAGCCAGGAGAGCAGCCAGCCGAACGGAAGGTAGCGGGCAGGACTCGTAACACCGATAATCAATGCGGCGATCAGCAAATCATATGCGCTAAACGGCAAGCCGCGGATATAATCGCCGAGCACTTTTACAAGCAGATAGAGAAAGACCGCCAAATAACGAAACAGCGTGACTTTCCGCGCAGATACAGTCAGGCCGCTGGCATAAAGAAGCTGCTGAAGCCTGCTATTTTCCAGACGTTCACCGAATCCTTGCCACCTCTGCTGCAGACGCAGCATATACCGCTCCCTTTTTCCCGTGCTGCTGACGAACACAAGTAAAGCGAGATAGACGATTCCGATTACGGCGGTTAGTACAAATAATCTGTCCATACGTATCTCCTCAGTGATAATCGAGTTTCGGCTTGGCCAGTACGCTGCTGATCACAAAGGACAGAAACAGACCTGAGACAATCACCATCAGAAAAGTCAAACCGGCTTTGGTCTGAAACTGCAGACGAAAATAGACGCCAGGCTTCAGCATATACATGAAAGTCCCGATGGAAAAGAACAGCACAACCAGATTGCCATATAGCCCCAGACTGATCGCATCCCGGCTGTTCGCCTTGACGGTCAGAATCGTTTCCCGCTGCTGCTCCATAGAGCGGTTAAGCATCAGCAGCGAATTTTTCAGATAAAAGCTCCCCTCCTTCTCGCAGTACAGCAGATCCGAGACGAATTCGACGGCAAAAGTGGTGCCAACCGCTTGGGCAAAACGCTGCGCCTCCTCAAAAAGCTCATGCTCATTACTGTAATTGGCGAAGGAGGAAGCCAGTATCTTTAACGGCGTCACAAGTACATTGTCTTCGTCCAAAAAATCGGCGGTTTTGCCCAGCAGCGCGTCGACAGGCAGGTGCGTAAACTTCGCGGCGATCTTCACCACATCCAGTAGATGGTAACTTCCTTTCACCTTGTTATGCGCACAGACATACCGCAGCCGCAGGTAGGGCAGCATCCCGGCGAGGACCGCCAAAAACAGAGGCAGCCGCCACCAATCCTGCAAAGGACGGCCGCTGTCAAACGACACTCCCTCCAAAAAAGGATTATGAAAGGCCAAATGTCCAGGAAGCTCGCGGAGCGTCAACAGACCGGACAAGAATACGGCAGCGGCCAAAATACCGGATTGCAGCATGAACCGCAGCACAGTGATTCCCGGCTCATAGTTTCGCTTGGTGAAGTAGAGCAGGTTGTCCAAATGTCCGTAAAACGGCAGTTTTTTAGGGAGTCCACCTGCCTTTTGTCCGAGAAGCTTCCTTCTGCGAAGGAGCAGGTGAGTTATTGGGGCCGAAAAATACCGTATGCCCTGTTCCGTGAGCGGTCTAATGAGCAGCCAAATCCCCCAGACGATCAGCAGATGCAGCACAAAGCGCAGCAGATAAAATATTCCATTCACTGTCATCACCGCCTTATTCGTTCAGCACGATTCTGGACTTCAGACTTTCCTTCAGCGGTCCGGACATCGGCTTCTCCTCGGCCAATCGCACTAAAATCTCTAATAGCGCCTGCGCCGCCTCCGCATTTTTCTTCCGCATTTTTAGAGCAAGCCCTTCGGTGATTTCCGCATTATAGGTCCAATCTCCGCTCTCCTCCTCCCAGCGCATGAGATCATTTGCAAACACCGAGCTATGGGCTTCGTCATAGAACACTTCGGATATGCGCGACAGCCGCTTTTTCCCTTCTCCTACACTTTCCAAAATAAACACAAGCTCGCAGGCCTTCAGCGCGGAAACAAGGTGCCCCTTCATACTTCCGCCAATCCGGGTCGAGACGGCAAAAGCGCCCTGATAAGGGACATCCTCCGAATCAACGGTGTGAAAGGTCCCTGTTATGCCGTCGTACCCCTTTTCCCCGCTCCACAGGTAAAATTCCCATTCGTTGTACCGCATCTCTGTCATATAAAGCAGGTTGGGATCATGCCGCAGCGACTCTACGCCTACTTCCATCAGCTCTTCATTAGCGGCCTGGATGGGAATAATCCGGTGCCCTTTAATTTGGTAAGGCAGCGTCGATTCCGGGTGCTTCTCGATCATGACGACGCCCATGCAGGAGGCGGAACCGAGCAGCTGCTCGCCGACAATCGTATTGGCAAAGGTCGTTTTGCCCGAGCCGACCGCGCCGGCAATAATCGTATTGCGGAAAGTCATCGCCAGCGCCCGGATCATCGGTACGGCCTCCGCCGGAATGCACTCCGTACCCGCCTGATCGTCCAGATCGAGAAATTCAACCACCTGCCGCCGCATGGAAATCGTCGTAAAGCCCTC
This sequence comes from Paenibacillus durus ATCC 35681, assembly GCF_000993825.1. Classification (NCBI taxonomy): domain Bacteria; kingdom Bacillati; phylum Bacillota; class Bacilli; order Caryophanales; family Paenibacillaceae; genus Paenibacillus; species Paenibacillus durus. The sequence continues at coordinate 670,356 of NZ_CP011114.1, read as the reverse complement.
CCACACCCGGGGAGAAACCCAAATAGCGAGCCGGATAAATCGGCCGGGCCAGAGCGGATCATCCATTTTGAACTCGGCGGACGGATTATCCTTATTCAGCTTCTTGTTCGGATCACTCTTTAGCAGCGAACGCTTCAACTGCTCGACCCGGTCCAGCGACGGCATCTCATACGGATAAGGAACAAATTTGCCTTTCACATTGTAAAAAATTTGCCGCCCGATGATCTGCAAACCCGTCGATTCGCTGTACGCCCGATCCGTAAACCAGCGGTAGGCCGGGCCAAATCCTTTCCATTCGTGAAAAAGCGCTTCGGCCGCCGTGTCATAGGCTTCGGGAACGCTGCCGGTGAAAGGCGTCTTGCGCAGGTACTTTTCAATCTCATTCATGAAAAAGCTGACCGCCTGCGGATCACCCGTCAGCGCCTTGGCGTTAAGCTCAAAATACGCTTCGTCCTCCCGCTCCAGACCCGCGTTCATCTCTCTTTTCATTTTTTGCAGGAAGGAAGGGAAGTCTTCCTTTCCCGGCCTGCTGCCGCGAAGTACGCTTTGTTTAAGCGAAAAAGGAGACCTTGCTGCCGGATAGGCAGCTTCAGCACGTCGTGTAGCCTCCAGACTGCTCATAGGAACATCCCTTTCTTCTTGATCTCGGGCTCAAAGCCGAACACGGAGAGCAGCCCCCGGACTTTTTCGTCCGCCTGCGCCAGGTCCTTCTTGCCAAGCGGCAGAGTGGCTGAGATTTGCGGATAATAAGGAATATTCAGAAAGATTTCGGTGCCGAATCGGAGCGCCATACTCTTGGGAGAAACGTTCTCCTCCAGGCCGCTGCGGTTCAGAATGAGCTTGAAATCCTGCGGAGTGAGATCCATATGTCCCGCCAAATCCATAAGCGATTCGAGCCTATGTTCATGCTTCGCGTGAGTAACGAGCAGGCGCAGCGCGGACTTTCTCATTCCGGTGTACCACGCCGCGCTCTCCGGTACGGAGCCGAGATCGGCAATGACGATGTCGGCGTTGTCCGAGGCGCGGTCAAGCAAATATTCCATCTCGTTCTCCTGATAATCCTGGGCGCTCAAGTAATCGAAGTTGCCCGGCAAATAACGGTAACCGTCCTGCATAATCAATTGATCGAAATCCACGTCGTGGAGCCTGTTTCCCGTCAGCTTCGGGCGGAGCCGGTCCAGACTGATCGCTGCTTTACGGTCATAACCCGGGTCATATACATTCATCCCCAGCAAAATAACCCGGCGGCCCGCCGCCGCAATTCTTCCCGCCAGCAGCCCGGCCACGCTCGTACAGCCGATTCCCGGGCCGGACCCGAGCACCCCTACCACATTGCTGCGCTCATCTCCGTCTTCCTTCAGAATGAGTCTGATCTTTTCGATAATCGCCGAAGAAGTCGAGCGCGGCGGCAGAAAATACACGCCCAGCTCCTCGCAGGTCAGATGGATGCCGTGATACCCGCGAACCCCGTGCTCCATATAAAAGTAAAGGATGATCGTATCCGGGTATTTTTCGCGCAGTCCCCGCAGTTCGGAAACTCCGGCTTGTCCGCTTGCCGCTATCAGCATATGACCGGCCGTCTGCTGCGGATCAGGGAGTGAGGTTTGCATAACAACGGTGTAGCCAGCCTGCCGAATATCGTTAATCGTCAGCTGGTCCAAGCCAAGACTGAATATTTTCATAAATCTTTATTCCTCCTATTCCACCCGGACGATCCACAGCTTGCAGCCGCGCTCCAGGTACTGTTTCAGCAATTCGCCATCACTCTTTTTCAGCTTCAGTTCTGGAACGGCTACCTTGCCGGTTGAGGTCACCCGGTTGTTGTCATTGCCGAGCTCCGTGTCGCGAACGTCGTTGTTATCTTCCGTGCGGACGTAATTTACGGTTACTCCGGTTAGAAAAGCTTTCTCCGGCATAGCCGCTTGCTCGCCGCCCGGGCTTCCCTGGACAGAACCTGCCGCAATGTTGGAATTGCCCACAGTTTTCGCTTCCTCCTGCACAAGATAGATATCCACCTTGTCCCTGCTGCGGAGAGAACCGTTAATCGCATAGACAGCTTCCTTCGGCACTGGGAATATCCCCTCGTCCGCTCTGGGCTCCACATCGTTCAAATCAACCAGCCCTTCCGTCAAAATGCTGCCATCCGTCAGGCTGACGTTGGTGATTTTGCGCTCCGCCCGATTAATCTCCGTTACAGCTCCGGCAGGAACATCCTTCGTCTGTACGGAATCGAGATAAAGCTCGCCCGCCTGAAGTACGTGATTCTTGGGCAGGACCCCGCCCCCATCCACCTTAACTTTCACCACAGTTTGGGACAGCACATAGGGCTTGAAGTAAAGATCATATCCCAATAGACCGCCGAAACCGACAATCAAGATCAGAACAGCAAAAATATAATTGCGCTTCAATAAATGACCGCGCTGCGCCGACAAGTGGATTTCCCCCTTTATACGATTAATTTTTGCGCATAAAAAACCCACACTTTGGCATAGAGCGCCAATGTGTGGGTAAAATGCTTTTTTACCTGAATAAAGCAAGCTGCTATTCAATTAGTTGAACACAACCGTCTTGTTCTGATGAACAAGGATACGGTCCTCGATATGCCATTTAACCGCCCTGGCTAGAACGACACGCTCGATTGTGCGGCCGATCCGCTTCAGCTCGCCAACATCTTCCCCGTGGGTGACCCGCTGCACATCCTGCTCAATGATCGGACCGCCGTCAAGCTCCTCGGTTACATAGTGGGCGGTAGCCCCGATGATTTTCACCCCGCGCTGGTATGCCTGGGCATAAGGATTGCCGCCGATAAAGGCCGGAAGAAACGAATGGTGGATATTGATAATCCGGTTCCTGTAATGCTTGATAAAAGACGGTGAGATAATCTGCATGTACCGCGCCAAAATAATGACGTCGATATCTTCTCTGATCGTCTCCAGCTGCCGCCGTTCCGCCTCCGCCTTCGTATCCGCCGTTACAGGGATGTAATGATACGGTATGCCGAATGACTCAACGTATTCCTTCATATCGGCATGATTGCTCACAACCAACGCGATGTCGGCGTCCAGATCACCCGCCTGCCACTGCCAGAGCAGCTCGACGAGGCAATGATCCTCCTTGGATACGAAGATCGCGAGTCTCTTTTTATGGCTGACATTGAACATTTGCCAGCTCATCTGAAACTGTCCGGCGATTTCGCCGAACTCCGCCTGAAGATGTGCCATACGCTGCTCCAGCTCTGGTAGATCGAACTCGATTCTCATAAAGAACATTCCGCCCGAAGGGTCCATCGTATACTGATCTGACTGCACGATATTGGCTCCGTGGTCGAACAGAAAGCGGGATACCGCGGCGACTATTCCCGGGCCGTCCGGACAGGAGATGAGCATTCGCGCCCGGTTGGGGTGCTGCTCGTCCGAAGTAGAATGGTCTCTTTTTACATGCAATTCCATTTGGATTCCTTCCATCCTCTCATCATGTACGCATCGCTTGAAGTTTAAGCGTTAACCAGAACCTGCTTGCCCGCCAGCCAGGCGATCAGCCGATGATTTACCGCCTCTTCACTTAAATCCGGGAACAGACCAGCTGCAAGTACCTGATCGTATAGACGCTCCAGCGGCTCGCGCGGATCGGCCTTTTTGGCCTTGGCGTCGGTCTTGAGCAAATTCCAAATATCCAGCACATACTGTCTAGGGTCCAGCTCCTGCTTGGCAAAGAAAGCGTGCAATTCTTCAACCTGGGCCAAAAACTCCCCGCCAAAACGCTCTTGAACATTGCCGCGCAGCAGCGCAATTTCCGCTTCGTACATCGGCCGCTGGGTTTTGGCATCTTTGCCGATCCACGGCGTTTCAAGAATGAACGGGCGCCCGGCAAGCAGCTCATGATGAACGACCCGGTTGATTGTATCGAATCCGATCCAGCCCGAACCGATTGGCGCATGGCGGTCTTTATGCGAACCGCTCGGATTTTTGCTGTCGTTGATATGCACCACGCCGATCCGGTCCAGACCGATTGTCTTATCGAATTGTTCGAGAACGCCGTCCAGGTCGCCTACAATATCGTAACCGGCATCGTGGATATGGCATGTATCCAGGCAGATCGACAGCCGCTCGTTGTGCGCGACTTTATCGATCATGGACGCGATTTCCTCAAAGCTCCGCCCCATTTCCGTCCCTTTGCCAGCCATCGTTTCCAGTGCAATATGAACCTCTGTCTCATGCGTGCCGCCCAGCACCTCGTTCAGGCCGTCGGCGATTCGCTGGATGCCGTATTCCGGGTCCTTATCGGTGTAAGCTCCCGGATGAAGCACGATGTGCTTGACACCCAGGGCATGAGTACGGTGGATCTCCTGCTGGAGAAAATCGACCGCAAGCTCATAGGTATGATTTTTGTAAGAAGCCAGGTTGATGATGTATGGCGCGTGAACGACAATCTCTTCAACGCCATTTTCCCGCATTGCCGCTTTGCCTTCTTCGGGATACATGTCTTCGATCGGTTTGCGGCGGGTATTTTGCGGTGCGCCTGTATATATCATAAAAGAGCTTGAACCGTATTCATTCGCTTCATTTGCCGCGCTGAGCAGTCCTTTGTCCGCACACGACACATGGGAACCAATTTTAAGCATGCCTTTTCCCTCTTTCTTTCACGAATTAAGACTTATTTTATCGTGATTGGGACAATAAATCTAGGCATTGCCGATATCTGGCTCGCTCCTTCGCAAAACGCCGGCTATACGCTATAATTTAAGTTGGAGAGAAGTCAGTGATCATAATCATTGATAAGGTGGTGCAGTTATGATTATTAAATCAGGGCTTGGCTGGTTATCCGCGTCACCGAGCAGCTTATTTATGAACACGATCGCTTTCTGGACATTTCTGCTGCTGGGCTGCATGTGCATCGGCGGCTATTTCATGTTCCGCAAATTTCTCAAGGTACTGCCCAAGGCAGACGGCAAATCCAAGCTGGACTGGCAGAACTACTGGGTGGAGCGCAGCCGCCCGCTGTGGAGCGACGAATCCAAAGCCTTTCTCGATCAGCTGGTGCAGCCCGTCCCCGGACCGTTCCGCGATATCGCCAAGCACTCCATCGCCGCTGAAATCGGCAGGATCGCCATCGAAAGTAATGCAAGCGAGGTTACGCGTGATCACTGCATCAAAGGATACATCTCCGCTACTCCAAGGCGCGACAGCAAGTTCCTGATTCAATTTCTGGAAAAGAATCACATTGACTATTCCCCTTACCGCCATTTAATGAAGTAAATTTCAATAAGCGCTGCGGAAGCTCAGATCATGAGCCCGATTCAAAAAGCGTTAACGCTGATGAAAGGTATAGTTCCCTTTTACAATAGTGAAGGCGTCTCCGTCAGCCAGTGGATATTCTTTGTAAGGAATCATTGCCTCTCCCTGAAACCGGGTGCCGTTGCGCGAATCGAGGTCTTTCAGCACATAGCCGCCGCCGCTGCGGAATACCTCGACATGCACTCTGGAGGCTCCTTCCGACGGCTCCACATACTGCGCCACCTCCGAAGAGCGGCCGATAATAAAGCTTGTCCGGTTCAGCTCGATTCTTTCCCGCCGGTCGCTTCCTTCCTCCGTTCTTTCAAGATAGGGCAGTCCTCCCTCGCGCAGCTTCGCTTCCACGGAAGCAGGAGCTTTCTCTCTGGACAGCAGCACGGTGGCCGCTCCGGAGTCCGAGGTCTTCGGATGCTCCTCCGCCCATTCTGTCTCTTGTTCTCCGGTTCCAAATTCAAGAATTCCGGCGGACACCCGCTTACTTCGTTCAACAGTCGGAGATTGGAACTTCTGGGATACATCGAACTTGTCCTGTCTGCCAAACGGCGAGGCCGATCCGAATCCAAAAGAGAATCTATTTCCCGGATCTTCCGTTTCCTCCTCCAAGTACTCCTCCTCTTCCGATTTGCTGCCTCCTATTTTCCCTATCCATGTCAAGGCGCTTATTGCAATGAACACCACCGTGGCTAATCCGCAGAGCATCAGGGGCAGCCTTCCGGGATGGTCAAGGTATGCATATTTCCACAGCAGGGCGTCCAGCAGAATGCATCCGAGCAAAATATACGTTTTTTTCGAGGAATTTCGCCCGTTAGGCGGACTGGCTGCATCAATGGCCAAATCAGGTTCAGCGTCGTCCTCGTCCTTCCATCGTCTCGTCTTTTCTCCGCCCCTCCATTCGGCAACTGGCAATTTGACAGCTTCCGTCGAAGTGGAAGCCGCTGCCGCTGTCTCCGCGTTCACTATGGAATTCCGCTCCCCGTCATCCTCCGTCAGCAGCGCCGAAAGAAGCTCCTTCCATCCCAAGGCGGTACATTCATCTTCCCCGCAGTAGTGCAGCAGCCGCTGGACGCCATCACCATTCAGCTCTGTCACGCTCGGCATCAACGCCATAATTAATCCCTTGAGACTCTCTCCCAACGACTGCGCCGGTTCAATCATCTCCAGAGGAACGTACGTAAGGTACACCTTTCCCGATTGCAGCGGTCCTTCGATAAAAATATAATCCTCGTGCAAAACGTACTGCTCGGGACGCAGCATATGCAGTCTGCCGGCCTCCATACCTTCGGCGACCTGCAGCAGCAGCCCGTAGAGTTCGGCGAGGCTCAGTCTTGCCCCCTTGAGAAGATGCGAGAGCAGCTTTTTGCCGGATACCGAATATTCCAGTGTTACACTCAGATCCACCTCTTTGAGAAACAGCCGCAGATGATGCGGAATGCTTAACGAGGAGAGCATGCGGCTCTGGACCGTATTCAGCTTCGATATCGGCATCCCCTCCCGTCCCCCAAGCACCATCCGGATGCCATCCTGCTGCACAAAATCCCGGGTTAATCCAAACAACGGCGCTCACCCCCAATTCCAAATAAACAGATATTAATTATGTCCATCCCCCCAAAAAAGCCGCTACCGCTCCGGGAAACACAGCGAGCATGAAGGGAAACCTCAGCATTTCTCTATCCCGGCCTTTGAACAAAGTCCATCTCGGTATATAAAAGATTCCCGTAAGCAATCCGACGACACTCCGCAGCCGGCGGAAGGTTTCCCGCCTCTTGAGCATAATTATCCAGCCTATCACCGCCGCGAACAGCAGCGAGTAGATGATAACCTGAGCGGTAAACGAAAACCCGGTCCAAGCGCCGATTCCGGCAAAAAGCTTAACATCGCCCGCCCCGACAGCTCCGATCATATGCATCAGTAACAGGAGCATAAATCCTGCGGCCGCTCCGGCTCCCGCGAACAGCAAGCCTGTCCAGCCTCCGGCCAGCCCTTGAGCCAGAAGGCCCGCAAGCACGGCCGGCGCTGTTATCCAGTTCGGTATTTTCATCGTCAGCGTATCCGTCAGGAACGCCGCCGCCAAAAAGGGCAAACAACCCCAAAATGCCCATCCATCCATTTCCCAAGCTCCCCTTTTTGTAAGTCAGTCCGGCTTATCCGCTACGTAAAATTGGCCTTCCGCCGATTGACCATCCTCTGTCTCAATGACGAATGTTGGCCATGAGCCCGGCGTCGTTTTGCCGCCGATCCTCCATTCCCACTCGATGTAGCCATTCTCGTCCGCTGTCTTCCACCCCAAATACTTGGCGGTGCTCTTTCCGCTTTTATAGAAGACCGTAAGATTTGCCGAAGTATTCGGCGCTATTTTAATCCGGATGACTCCTTGTTTGTTCGGCCTTGCAGGATTCGGCTTCTCCAGAATGGCAATGGAGCTGTTATTTTCCCCTCCGCTTTCCTGACCGCCGCTTCCGCCTTCACCCGTATCCCCTATCCATAACCGCTCGACGGAGGAGGCCTCCAGCACAATGCTCCGGTTCAGGAACGGCACCTTCATTGGCAGCTCGTAGCTAACCTGAAGGCCGAAGTAGGGCTTCTCACCGTCTCTTAATTTCGGAACAATTACATTCGAGACATGAATACGCCTGTAATCCAGCATATCCGAAGCGATATAGGGCCTCAGCAGCGGTTTGACAGCGGCGTCCAACACGGCCTCCGAGCCTTCGGCCTGAAGCTCCTGAAGAGGACCTTCCCCTTTTTCCGCAGCGCTTCTTATCCACTCATCAAGCGGCGGAGGCAGATCGGCGGCGTATTGTTCGGCCCAATCGGCGACCGACAGCCGCGGGATGGTCCACACCGGCGTTTTATCCGCGCCAGCTGCTTCGCTGCCTGCATTTTCAGCGGCTGCCTGATCCTCGGTCTCGTTCTCGGCTTCTCCGGAGGTTGCTCCGGACTGTTCCGCCTTCTCCGCCGCCAAAGCGGCAGGGTACATATGAGTGGCCACCTCTTTGACGGTATCGGACACTGTACTTTGCAGGGCGGTCGAATACAGCGTCATTTGTACGATAAAGATCAGGAACAGCACGAACAGCAAAAATACCGGCAGCACCATTGCCGCTTCCACAACCATGCTGCCTTCGTCTTGAGATCTCCCTCTCCTCCTGCGCCGATCCTCCATCTCCCTCATGTTCCTCCCGTCAATACGCAAAGTCCGCTTTAACCGCCTTGAAATAAGTTTGGCCGTCAATTTCCCCCGGAACCGCGCCGGTATGTTGAAGCAGCTTCATAATGCCAGGCAGAAACCACAGACGCATTCCCAGCCTTGTCTCAGCGGAGACATAGGTGCTCCTATCACCCGGATTAATGCCCGTATTTAGCCGGATCAGGGCCAGCATCCGCGAGAGCTCGGCTTCTCCCGAGCCATGCAGCACCATGAACAGGCGCAAATAATCACGGTAGGTCAGATTAACGGGTACATATTCGGACAAAGGGGCTGCACCCTCCCGGCAGAGCATAATCATATCCTTTACCGCTTCTGTCACCCCGTACAGTATTGCGGCCGCCACGACGAGCAGCGGATTGCCCAGCCCCGCTTTTTTCACAAATCCCTCCATTGTACGAATAGCCAGCCGCGCCGCGAAGATCTCGCTGTATGCCGCCCCTACATTCAATCCCGGCTGATTGAAGCCGTACAGAATGTACTCCAGTTCCTGACTGTGCGGATCGAGTTGTTCATTGAGCTTCTCCCCGATCTCTTCAGTGGAGCCTTCGGCAATGCCCGTAAGCTGAGAAATATCAAAATGCGGAAAATACTGCGCCGCATATTCGCTTTGAAACAGTCTGTCCCTCGAGGCAAGCATAACGCCGCTCAGCGCTTCGTAAAGATTGTCCATTTGATCCATGGCCGCGCTTTCGGCAGCGTATGGATTGTTCTTTGCAGGATTATCCGGCAACTGCTCACGCAGGCCCCGGTTATACTCAAGATTTTCTTCGTAATATTGATTCAGCATTTCGTAACGCTCCAGAACTTCTTCAGCACCGCCGCTTAGATTGCGAAGAGCGTCGGCAACTTTAAGCGCCTCCCCAAGCTTAGTCTTTGCTTCTCTCTCCAGTTCTTTACGCTGGTTGTCCGAGCCTCTGTGCTCCTCGATTCCAGACGCTTCCCGGCCGATAACGGCCCCTCCGTTTCCGTAATCATGCAAATAGGCATCAACGGCTTCCGCCGCGCCGGTCACCGCCGCATCCATTGCGCCACTGTTGCCGTTAAGACCCACCGATAAAGGATTAATTTCCCCTGAAAGAGAGGAAGCTCTTGATTCCGCATCCCGATAAGCCGCTTCCTGCATCGTCAGATTATTCTCCATGCCTCGGAAGTCTACGGTATCAAGCAGCAGCAGCTCCGCTTGCTCCAGCAGGTTAGGACGGGCTGTAACATTCGCATCCGAGTCAGGGATATCCCAGGAGGCGGAAGAATCATAGCCGCTTCCTGCACTCGCGCTCTTGGCCTGCCGTATGGCTTCTCTCATTTCTTCGTTGATCGCCTCAGCTTCCTTAAGGGCATCGCCTGCCTTGCTCATCAACGGGGCATGGTTATTCTGCCAATCAGCAAGCAGACTGTCCAGTCTGGAAATAACCGCTGCGGATTGCTCTAGATAGGAATTGATAGCCGATGTATAGCTCGGCGATTCTTTCGGGTCCCTGTTTAAATCCGCATAGGACTTGTTCACATAATCGTTATATTGGGCAGCGATATCCGCTGCGTTTGTTATAGTTCCTATGGAACTATCGGCAATGCCTCCGCCAGACGGATTCTTAATCAGCGTGAGCGGCTTCCGCGCATTTTCCGCAGCTTGCCGCCTATGTTCCAGCATCCGGTCGAGAGCCGCCTCCCGCTTGTCATAAAGCGGCTGCAGCTTGGCGAACAGGTCTGTCGTACGCGAAGCTTCCTCCATGGCTTCGGACAGCGGCTTGAACTTTCCCGCGATTTCGAGAGCGAAATCAACCGGCGCCTTGTATTTCATTTCCTCGTTGATCTGACGGCGGAATACATCATAGCTGCCCAGCGAACGGCTCCATTCCAGCGTAGAGGTGTCAAGACCGAGGTTCACCAGATTGAAGCCGTCCCCTCGTCCGCTTTTACGAAGAGTATCATCAAGAACCCGGGCCATCAGCTCGTCTCCATCGCTTCCACCGAAGGCAAACAGCCCGTATTGTTCCCGCAGTTCCACATCGTACGCGGACATCACCGACCGAACAGCTGCACGCGCCAGACGTTCACCCTGCACATTAGCAGCGGCCATTCGCGCATAATCAATGAGTACTGCGGAGAAAAGAAACACAAAGGCCAGCACCATGATCAGGAACACCGATACCGATCCTTCCGTTTGCCTTCTCCAGCGTTTAAACCGCATGGCGCAGCGGCTTAGAGCCGCAATTCGTCTTTTCATCCTCTTTTCCTCTCATTTATAAATGTGCAGCAGATGGTTTAACTGCCCTTAGCGGTTCCCAAGTTTAGTCATCATGGCGGAAGCATCCTGCTGCTTCATGGCCTCTTTCGGTTCATTATTCGCGGACTTTCCGCGAAATTTGGCTCCATAGTAGCGCATCAAATCGACGGTGCGGATAAACTCTACCGGCTCAGCCACAAGAGACTGTGCGGTAACCTCAGGCTGCGCTCCGTCCGAAAGAATATCGTCCAGAACAGGCAAATGCAGCACCCTCCGAAGTTTGGCATTTACTTTTCTTCCCGTAAAAGAGTAGTTGTAGCTCATTTCTCCAGGCATATTGTTCGGAACCCTGTCAGCGGATTTTCCCAATTTGGCGGAAGGCAGATTGTCTTCTTGCATGCCGCCGCTTGGAAGCTGTATTGCAGCAGCTCCGCCTTTCTCTCCAATCCCAAACAAGCTGCCAAGCAGATGATCGTCCCCGATTCGCCAGTAGAGGGAATCATATTCCCCTTGCGGGAACGATCCATCCCTGGCTTTATGGCTGTTGTCCCAGTTGTAGGCGGCCTGCTCGGTTGCGGAAGACGCAACCTGAAGCAGCATTGATTTCTGGTAGCTGTATAAGCAGAAGAACAGGAGCAGCATGGTGACGCACATAATAATCGGCAGCACCATCGCCGCCTCCACGGTGAAGCTTCCTTCGTCGCTGCGCAGTTTTGTTCTCATCCAAGTCTCTACTTACTCTTCAAATACTTCCTGGCTCTTTTCGCCAGCGGTATCAATCAGATTTGAAATCACCTCTTTGATCTTCTGGCGGAACAATATAACTACAGCGACCAGTACGGCAATAATTAGAATCATTTCGAGCGTGCCCAAGCCTTCCTCATCCCGCCAAAAATCTTTGCTTTTCTCCACAATAGTCAACATGTTTCTCATCCTCCTACATATTCATCATCATAAAAGCCGGAGTACCTACCAATACAATTACAATTACAAAAATAACGACCATCGGAAATACCAGCTTCGAGGACGCCTGCTCTCCCCGCGTCCGGCTGACCGCCTTGCGCTTCTCCCACAGCTGCCGGGATAAATCGCGAAGCGCGAGCGCAAAATCCCCTCCCCCTCTGCGCACATTCAGCAGCACCGTCGTCGTAAAGAGCGAGACCTCCTGCACGGCGCAGCGCTTGCTGAAATTCTCGAATGCCTGCTGAAGCGAATAGCCGCTCTCCCACTCGGCGGTCATTGTTAACAGTTCCCGGTAGAGCGGATGGCTGTCATTCTTTCGGCTTTCCAGGCAGCGCGTAATCGCCCGCTGCACCGTTTCACCCGCGCTGACCAGCAGTACAATCCCGCTCAGCAGATCCGGCAGCTCCATCATGATGAGCTGTTCGCGCACCTTGACCTTTTTATGCAGATCGGCTGCAAGCGTGGCGGGAAGCAGTATGGCCAGCAGAATTCCCAGAACGAGTGCAGACGGCTCTCCGCTGAGCGCTGCCAAGCCGCAGCCTCCCAAGACGAGCAGCCAGCTGTAGGCCAGCATCTCTCCCATAAACAGCAGCGTTATTTCCGCACTGTGGCGCTGCCCGTATATCCGCTGCACCGACCGCTGCAGCCGGAATGCGAATACCGGAAACTTCCGGGCAAATCCCCCCTGCTCCAGAAGCATAAGCAGCGGCTCCGAAAGACTGCGCAGCCGTAAGCCATCCACAGGCATGCTCCGCAGGGCTGCGTATCTCTTCCCGCTTCTGCCGCGCAGCACTATCCAGCTCACAATCAGCGCAATGGCCGCCAATCCGCAAATCCATCTCAGATTCCCCACTCTCCTTACAGTGGAATGTCCATAATTTTGCTGATCCAGAAATAACACAGAATCAGCCCAGCTAGCGCAAACGTCGAGATCAGCATTCCGAACCCGGTGTACATAGGCTGCATATAGTCCCCGGCGCTAAAGCTCATAAACAACAGCATAATGAGCGGGGAAACAAGCAGTGCTTTGGACTCGAACCGTTTCTGGGAGATGCTGACCGCGATCTCTTGTTGAACATCCAGCTTCTCGCCGATAATGCTTGAGGTGCGGCGGACTACCTCGACCAGGTCGCCACCCGTCCGTTTGCAGACGGAGAAGACGTCGGCGAACCGCCGGATATCCTCCATATCTGCCCTCTTGCTAAAATCAAGCAGCGCTTCTTCAATGGGCTGTCCATATTCAAGCCGCGCGCAGATAATGTTCAGCTCGGCAATCATATCGCTGCCGCCCTCCGGATCGAGCATTTTCAAATCCTGCACCGCTTCACGAAACGCATTTTCCACCGACCTGCCCGCAGACAACGAGGAAGAGAGCGAGAAGAGCATTTGCTTAAACTGAAGGTTAAGCATAGCGCGGCGGCGTTTCCTCAGATAATCCCTCCAAATACGCGGGGCGAAGTATCCTCCTGCTGACAATAACAAGGCGATAACCGGATTGTGATAGAACAGATAGCCGACCCCAAACAGAATGAAGCCGCCTGCCGCCGCCGAAATGATTCTCTGCCGCGAATTCAGCGTGTACACGGTATAATCCGGTAACCGAGGCGCAGCGGCATCCCTACTCCCCGCCAATTCTCGGCTGACATGACTCCGCTTAACCATCCCGTACCGGGAGGGTCCCCGGATAGCCGGTTCACAGATGACCGGATGACGATCGGATGCTGCACGATCAGCCTGCCCCCGATTCTTTCTCAGTATCTCGGGCATAATTCCCGCCTCTCTTCCTTATTTAAATTGCACCCTCATAACGACTCAGCGGAGTAAAAGCCATTCCCGCCATGGCCAGCTTCTCTGTATGCCGCAAAGGATTGCCGCTTGCTTCCAGCACGCCCCGCAGCCGTCCTCCGCTCTCGCCGGTTTCCCGGAATTCGTACAGCCGATTCAGCTGCACTTCTCCGTCATCCAGCCCGACAACCTCGCTGATCTCCATAACCCGCCTCGATCGGTCGCGCAGCCTCGCCAGATGGACAAAAATGTCGATGGCCGAGCTGATCTGCTGCCTGACGACGGCAACCGGAAGATCGGCGCCGCTCAGCACCATCGTTTCCAGACGGCTGATCATATCGCGCGCGCTGTTGGCGTGGCCGGTGGATAACGATCCGTCATGTCCAGTGTTCATCGCCTGCAGCATATCAAGTGCCTCTGCACCGCGCACCTCGCCGACGACTATCCGGTTGGGACGCATCCGCAGCGACGAGCGGATCAGATCGCGGATGGTGATTTCTCCCCTGCCCTCCGTGTTGGCGTTCCTGGTCTCTAGGGATACCAGGTTAGGCACGGTCACGATTTGCAGCTCCGCCGAATCCTCGATTGTAATGACTCTCTCCTGCGGAGGAATGAACTGGGATAAGGCGTTCAGAAAGGTCGTTTTACCCGAACCCGTTCCGCCGCTGATAAAAATATTGTATTTAGCGGCTACGAGCGTCTTCAGCAGATCAGCCGCTTCCTGGCCGATGGTTTCCCGGCGGACAAGATCATCCATGGTCATCGGCGACTCGGGAAACTTTCGGATCGTCATCGCCGGGCCCTTTAGCGAGACGGGCGGGAGCACAATGTTGACCCGCGACCCGTCTTTTAAGCGGGCATCGACAATCGGCGACGATTCATTGACGACGCGGTTGACGTCGGAAACAATGATCTGGATAATATCCTCCAGTCTGGCCGCCGATTCGAACGCCAGCGGCAGGCGGCGGATCTCCCCTTCCTCCTCGACAAAAATATCTTCGTAGCTGTTAATCATAATCTCGCTGATGGCCGGATTGTCCACGAGCGGCTGAAGCACATCCAGACCCCGAAAGGAATCGAACAGTCTGCGGACAAGCGCGCGCTTCTCCTGGGCAGTTAACGACCGCAGCTCTTCCCGCTCAAAAATCGTCTTTTCAATATGCGAGATCAGCTCGCCGTTTCCCACGGAGGAGGTCACATCTAGCCCTGAACGTATATCGCTGCGAAGAGCCCGGAATAGTTCGTCATTCATGAATTTCCCTCTCCACCTGACTGAAGCTCAGGCTGCGGCATCCCCGTAATCATTCCGCATAGCTTCTGGATGCCGCGCTGGAACAGTGGTGAATTGAGACTTAGCTCCCCTCTATTTGGCAGATTCCAGGAGGAAATGTAGGGCAGCAGGACATCGGGCTCTATTCCCCCGCTGGAAGGTATCTGCGGAGCATTCTCCTTAGCGAAATTTACTGCAAATAAGCTCTTGCCGGACAAATCGGCCTTCATCCCGGAGTGCGGAGATGTAAAGTGCGACAGCCATCTTCCCGTCTTGTAGACGCCCATCTCGTCGTCCCGAAGCACCCAGACCAGACGTCCGCAGCATTGCAGCACCGCTCCGGCGCGTTCTTCCCCGATACTGCTCGTATCGACGATGACGATATCATAGCTGCCGTCCCCGGCCAGCAGTTCCATTAACTCCTGCGCATCCCCTGCACTCATATGCAGCATTTCCTTAATATTGCTGACAGGTCTGAAGGTATCGCAGTGCAGCGCGTCCAGTCTGACAGCATAGCGTCTTATGCCAATTTCCGAAGCGTGTCCTCTATCTTTGGAGGCTTGGATCTCGTACAGAAGCCGCTCCAGCCCCGGCCCGCTGCCCCAGGAAGGATGCAGAAACAACCCGCTGCTGTTCACCGTCTCAAGATTTAGATAAAATACGGACAACCCCTGGCACCCAAACTGCTTGGCTAAGTTCATCGCAACCGTTGTTTTGCCGCTGCTGCCGCTTCCCGACACAACTCCAAGCAGTAAAGTGCCTTCACCCCAACCGGAAGCTGTGCGCTTCCGCCCCACTTCACATAGCTGAAGCATGGAGGACAGCAGCGCAGGCAGCGCTTGATATTTTCCAATACGCTTGCCGCCTGCAGCGCCTTGATTCTCCGTGAACGCCGCGCCGCCGGCTTCCTCCAGAATCGCCCAAGGAACCGCCGCCCGGCCCCCAACGAGCCATGCCTCGATGAACGCGGGATCGCCGACAACCGCGTCAGGCGCTTCCCCGCCTTTCATGTACTCGGTAAAAACATCCATTCGGCTGAACGCCTTAATATTCAGCATTTCGCCATATTCGCTGTGGTGAACATAGTGAAGCAGCGGTTCAATATACTGGGTTTCACGCACGGCGAGCACGATGTTAGCGGCCATAATCTTCCCCCTTTCCTTAACTTCCTCGTAATTTACTTATAAGAACACAGCAAAAAAGCACCGCCAATAACCGCGACAAACGGTTAATGAACGGTGCTTCCGTTACTATTCCTATAATTTACAGTCATACTAGCATATTTATTGGGACACGGCAATATTTAAAAATCGAGATAATTGAGTCGGCCATCTTGTTCGTCTCCCTAGCCAGCGAACGTGCAACGTGAAGGGGATCACACTACAAAAACCGCCCCCGGATCTCCGGCGTAGGCACTAGACACTGATCATCGCGGCCGAACCAGCGGTAGCGGTTCTTTGCCACATACCGGTACAGTCTGTTGCGCAGCGGAGCCGGTACGGCGATAAGCAGATAAGCGGCTGGCCAGGGAAAGCGAAGCCTGCGCAGAATACGTAGAGCAGCAGCCGATTCCGTATAGTACCTCCCCTTCTCTATCAGCACTACCGTATCCAGCCGATGAGCGTCCAGCCCGCCCTTTTCCAGCAGCCTATGCCCGATGTCGCTCTGCAGCGGCGCGAAGCGAAAACGTCCCTCGGGATCACGGGGAATAATGAAGGTTGTGAGCCATCCGCACAAATGACAAACGCCGTCGATCAGCACAATGGATGCCTCGTTGGTGTCTGTTGATTTTTGAGGCGCTGCCGCCTTTGTCCGCTCTTTCGTATTCGATGATACATTCACCTTTTTCTGCTGCTCCGTCTTTCCTTGTTCTTCCGGCATCTCCCGCTCGGTGGATTGCGTACTTCTCACATCAGCCATCCGGCTCCTCTCCTTCCTTCATATTCTATCTTGCCCCATTTTACGGCAAAACAAAAACGCGGGAATCTTCCCGCGCTCCAAGTTCCTGTCTGCTGCTGTTACTCGGCAGTTGTCTTCTCAATCCAGTTGTCACCGATCATTTGATCTTCCAAGTCTCCGGTGAACGCCTCCATGCACTTACAAATAAAGTCTTTGCGGCAAATCGGGCAGGGAGTCTTGAGAAGTCGGCTGATGTTCGTCATTCTCCATTCAGGAAACCGATGGTAAAACGCGCGGCATTCCGTTCCGTCAGCAAGCTTAATTATAAATTCATACAGCCCTTCCTTGTCGTTGCTGCTGGCCTTCGTCACGTTCGTGATTACCGGTTTATAAGACATGTTCATCACCTATTATTTTAAATTTTGGCTGATCCAATGTGTACATGACCGTAAGCTCAGATACTTAGACATCTTAAAGAATTTTAGGGGGGATGTCAACCAAAGCAAGGATGAGTTTAAAGCCGAGGTTAATGAAGGAAAAAATCGGGATTATCGGCCTGTGATCAAAGTCTACCGGAATGCTATGGCTATGAACGCGAAAACCGCTGTCTTTTTCGATCTAATTATGTCTAATTATATATAAAAATAATGAATATATGCTAAATGTCATAACAATATTTATCTTTTTATATCAAAATGTAAAAAAACTTAGGCTTTTCAAGTTGGTTTCAGAAATATTCAGAAAAAGGAGGCTGAAGGATGAACGCAAAAATGACACAAACGTCCGAAATGTTGAGTCAAACGACAAATTCCTCCGGCAAACGCAGACGGGTGATTCGGATCGTTCTGACCGCCGGACTGCCAATTGCCGTGCTGCTCCTCTCCTTTACGCTCGGACGTTACAGCGTCTCGCTGTCCCAGATGACGGATATCATCCGGGCCCGCCTGCTCGGACTGCCCGACCCGGGACCGGATTCTGTAAGCACCGTCCTGTTTAATGTGCGCATTCCGCGAATCGCCGCCGCCCTGCTCGTCGGCGGAGCATTGGCTGCCGCCGGAGCTTCGTACCAGGGCTTGTTCCGTAATCCGATGGTGTCACCGGATATTCTGGGCGCCTCCGCCGGGGCGGGATTCGGCGCAGCGCTTGCGATGCTGCTGTCGCTTGGCCCGGGAGGCATTCAGCTGCTGTCCTTCCTGCTGGGCATTGGAGCGGTGGCGCTGACCTACTCCATCGGATCGCTGGTCAGCCGCAGAGGAGGGGCGGTGCTTTCCCTGGTGTTGACCGGGATCGTCATTTCCACCGTGTTCGGATCGTTCACCTCGATTATTAAGCTGGCTGCCGATCCCGACAACAAGCTTCCCTCCATCACCTTTTGGCTGATGGGCGGCTTGTCTCTTGTCGGACTGGATGATTTGGCAATCCTTGCCCCGCTCGTATTCATCGGTTTGATACCGCTTCTTCTGCTGCGCTGGAAACTGAACGTACTGTCTTTTGGCGAGGAGGAAGCCCAATCGCTTGGTGTCAATACGGCCAGAATCCGCATCGTTACCATCATCTGCTCCACCCTGCTGACCGCCGCCGCTGTATCCGTCAGCGGCATGATCGGCTGGGTAGGTCTAATCGTGCCCCATCTCTCGCGTATGGTCGTCGGGCCAAACTACAAAGTGCTGCTGCCCGTCTCCGCCCTATATGGCGCGACCTATCTGCTGCTTGTCGATGATATTGCCCGCAGCGCACTCACTATGGAAATTCCGCTTGGAATCCTGACTTCCCTGATCGGGGCTCCCTTTTTCATTGTGCTGCTCCTTACTGGAAAAAGGGGGTGGGACTGATGCTGGAAGTCGAGAATCTCTCCTGCGGATATGGCAGTCAGCCGATTGTCAAAGGGGTTACCTTTTCGGTTCAGGCCGGGGAGATTATGTGTCTGCTCGGTCCCAACGGCGCAGGCAAAACAACCTTGTTCAAGACCTTGCTGTCTTTTCTGAAGCCCTTAGGGGGAACAGTCAAAATTAATGGGCAGAGCACCGAAGGATGGTCCAGACAAATGCTGGCCCGTTCCGTTGGCTACGTCCCTCAGGCGCACGGCGCTCCTTTTCCATTCAGCGTCATCGATGTGGTCACCATGGGCCGTACCGCTCACCTTGGGCTGTTCGCCTCACCGAGCCCCCAAGACCGGAGCATTGCCGATGAGGCTCTGCAAATGCTTCAGATCACTTATCTGCGGGATCGAGTATATACGGAGCTGAGCGGAGGAGAGCGGCAGATGGTCCTGATCGCCCGGGCGCTGGCGCAGCAGCCGGACATCTTGATAATGGACGAGCCGACATCCAACCTGGACTTCGGCAACCAGATCCGAATGCTGGAACAAATCCGGCTGCTCAGCAATCGGGGAATGACGGTAGTCATGACGTCGCATTTTCCGGATCACGCCTTTCTATGCTCAGACAGGGTGGCGCTCTTGCGCCGCGGGCTTCCTTTCCTAGCAGGGTCTGTGAAGGAGGTGGTAACATCCGAAAATTTGAAATCCGCCTACGGTATCGATGTCGAGATTGCGGAACTTACCGCCGCCACAGGACAGCAAGTGAAGACATGCGTTCCGCTTATGCGGACAGGAAGTCAAAGGCTTGAGGAGTTGTCTTAACCAAACTTCATTATTCATAGCTATAGGAGGTACTATCATGCAAAGAAGATTCAAGGAAAAAAGTTTAGTAGCGTTCATACTATCGTTTGCATTAATTCTGGTCCTGGCAGGATGCGGGAGCAATAATTCAAACGCAAATGCCGGTGACACCAGAACCGCGGCATCGCCGGCAGCCTCTCCGCAGGCGGCCTCCTCGACGGCAACCGATGCGGGCAAGACCATTACGGACACAGACGGACGCCAGGTGACAATTCCCTCGCAAATCAATACTATTGCTGACGCTTGGCCTGCTCATAATGAAGTCGTGACCATTCTTGGAGCCGGCGGCAAAATCGTGTCCACCGTCTCTACGCCCAAGTCGGTTCCTTGGCTGTACAAAGTTAATCCGCAAATGAAAAATGCCGTGACCGCCTTCACCAAATCCGAAGCGCAGATGGAAGAGGTGCTGAAGAACAAGCCTGATATCGCCTTTGCGTCAACCGGTTCTCCGCTGATTCAGCCTCTGGAGAATGCCGGGATTCCTACAGTGGCACTTAACTTTACGAATTTCGACGAGATGAAGGAATGCTTCCGGCTGACGGGGGACATTCTCGGGGAAGATGCGCGTACCCGGGCCGATTCCTTTATCAGCTATCTCGATGGCAAGCTCGAACAGATAACGGCTGTAACGTCCAAAATTCCCGAGTCGGATAAGCCTAAGGTGCTGCATATTCAGTCCCTGTCGCCGCTTCAGGTTGACGGCAAGGACACGATGATCCAGAACTGGATTGAAGTAGCTGGCGGCGTCAATGCCGCTCAAGAGATCAGCGGCAACATGAAGCCGGTAAGTCTGGAGCAGATTGTTGCCTGGAATCCGGATTATATTATGATCGGCAGCGGCCTGACGGATACCGACCACATCATGGACGATCCCGCATGGAAGACGCTTAATGCCGTTAAGAACGGCCATGTCTATAACAACCCGAGCGGCGCTTTCCTCTGGGACCGTTACGGCGCAGAAGCCGCGCTGCAAATCCAATGGGCGGCCAAAACGCTGCATCCCGATCTGTTTCCCGACCTGAACATCGTCCAAGAAACCGTAAGTTTCTACAAGCAGTTCCTGAATTACGATCTCACCAATGACGAAGCGCAGCTAATCATTGACAGCAAACCGCCGGTAGAGTAATAACGGTTTAAACTTCAGTCGTTCAGAAAAACACAGAAGACCCGCTTCCACATCATCAATGCGGTAACGGGTCTTTTATTTATGCAATAATTTCGGCTGTCCGCATAGCTAAGAGTTACTGATGGCTCATTTCCAGCACGTTCAGCTCCACCTCGATATTTCCCCTCGTTGCTTTGGAGTACGGACAGAAATCATGGGCTTTTTTCGCCAAATCCTTCGCTTTGTCATGGTCAATACCCGACATTTTTACATCAAGCCGTACGGACAGCTTGAATCCTCCGTCGCTCTCATCTTTGCCGATGGATACGTTCGACGTAACCTCCACATCCTGAAGCTTGACGCCTTCCTGCCGCGCAATAAAGGCCAGCGCGCTTTCATAGCAGGCGCCGTACCCCGCAGCAAACAGCTGCTCGGGATTCGTGCCCGTTCCTCCCGCACCACCCAATTCTTTAGGCATGCTCAGTTTATGCTGTAATGCACCGTCGGAGGATTCAAATGAGCCTTCACGTCCTCCGCGAACCGTTGCGCTAGCCGTATATAATGCTTTCATAATATCGTCTCCTTTATCATCCAATTTTCACCCTAGCAATACCATTAATTAAACTTGAGGCGTGATTTGAAACGAGAAATTACAAAAAATTTTAATTTTTCTCCAAAGGACTTGATTGTGATTCTAAATTGTTTAAAATTAAATTGTGATAAATATATTATAATTTAGAGGAGGACCCCATTCATGAGCGTTTATGATTTCCATGCCAATACTCTGCGCGGTCAGGAAGAGTCGTTATCCAAGTATAAAGGCAAGGTGCTGCTTATTGTGAACACGGCCAGCAAGTGCGGCTTCACCCCTCAATACAAAGGTCTCCAAGAGGTCTACGAAAAATTCAAGGACCGCGGCTTTGAGGTACTCGGCTTTCCCAGCAACCAGTTTGCGGCGCAGGAGCCCGGCAGCAGCGAGGAAATCCAGGAGTTCTGCCAGCTCAACTACGGTGTCTCTTTTCCAATGTATGCAAAAATCGAGGTTAACGGCGACAACGCCCACCCGTTATACAAATATTTAACGAAGGAGGCTCCCGGCGCGCTCGGCTCCAAAAGCATAAAGTGGAATTTCACTAAATTCCTGGTTGACCGTGAAGGACGTGTGCTGAAACGCTTTGCCCCGACGACGACGCCCGAAAGCATCGAAGATGAAATTAAGACTCTGCTGGATTGAATAAAGGTGCAGCCAGTATCCCCCCGGGAAAAAGAAAAAAGGATTGCGCAGCATCATAAATTCTGCACAATCCTTTTCGTTTTACCACCTGCATTCGTTCTGGAGGCACTCCCCGGTTAGTGCATGACCTGTCCACCCGTTACGTTAATGGATTGTCCCGTCATGTAAGACGCTTTGTCGGAAGCGTAAAAGATAACGGCATTGGCGATATCGTCATATGTGCAGCCCCGCTTCAGCGGCACTTTATCCGTATATACCTGCTCCACCTCTTCCGGTTTGATGCCAAGCTTTTGGGCATATTGGGGAATAAGGCTCTGGAACATCGGCGATTTCAGCAGATTGCCCGGCATAATCGAGTTGACACGAATATTGTGCTCCGCCAGATCAAGCGCCAGACTTTGCGTCAGCCCCACCCCTCCGAATTTGGAGGCGGAATAGGCCGAATTATGCTTGCTGCCGACCTTCCCTGATTTCGAATTGATTTGGATGATATTTCCACCGCCCTGCCCGATCATGACTCGCGACACTTCTCTTGCGCACAAAAAGTATCCGGTGAGATTTACGTCGACGGTTAAATTCCAATCTTCCAGGCCAAAGTCGGTAATTTTACGGCTCTTGGCGACACCCGCCACATAAACCAGCAGATCAATGCGCCCAAAGGCTTTAGTTGCCTTATTCACCATCTCAATTACTTCGTGTTCTTGAATGAAATTTACCGCTACACCCAGCGCTTTTTGTTCATGGTGTTCCTCAACGGTCCGAGCTACGCTCCCCGCATGTTCACCATTTAAATCAGCCACAACAATATTATAACCTTCGTCAGCGAGACGATAGCAAAGCGCTTCTCCCAAACTTTGGCCTCCGCCGGCAACTATTGCTACTTTACGTTGACTCATATCTCTTAGCACTCCTTTATCGATCTTTTTATTTTCTAATAATTTTTATTTCGCCGCCGATTCCCGGTTTATGAAAATCCTTGTTCTCCAAATACAGCGTGCCGGGCAGCCCTTCCATTTCTCTTCCGTCAAACTGAAGGGTGATATGCCCGAGCAGCTTTAAATTTCTGGCCACTTTGTTTCCGACCGAAGTGATCATATACTCGATGCCATCCAGGAGCAGAACATCTCCCTTTTCGATTTCGCCTTCCACATCGTTAACATGGATCAGAATACAATAATCCGCTACATCCGAAGGCGCGTTCTCACCGAACAGCACAAAGATTTTATCTTCTATAAAATCAAACACCGACGAACCGATCTGCGTAATTCGGGTTTGATAAATGGTTTGCATAACAAAGTCCTCCATTCAGAACATTAACTGTACAAGCCGAAGCTTGCCAACCAAGCGATAAAGACCGTGGGCGCCCCGGTAAGAAACCGGCCGTACAATACGGCTGGCACACCTACCTCGATCGTCTCCACCTCAGCCTCCGCCAGTCCCAGTCCCACGGGAACGAAATCGGCGGCAGCCTGGGAATTGATGGCGAACAGGGCGGGCAGCGCCAGATGTGGCGGGATATTTCCTTTACCGATTTCCACTCCGATCAGGGTGCCGACAACTTGCGCGATAACCGAACCCGGTCCCAAAAAAGGAGACAGCAACGGAAAAGAGCATACCAGCGAGATCAGGAGCAAGCCAGGCAGCGAGCCCGCGAACGGCGAGAGAAATTTGGCGAATACGTCGCCGATTCCAGAGGCGTTAATAATGCCGATCAGCATAGCCACGAAAGCCATGAATGGCAGAATAGTTCGGATGACCGTATCTATCGCTTCCCGTCCCGCCTGATAGAATACGCTTACAATGGAGCCCATTGTCATGCCGACCCGTGCCAGCAAGCCTTTCGGCTTTTGCTGTTCACTTATTTTTTGGTTTGCGCTATACTTAGGTTGGGTTTTTATTTCTGTATCACTTTTTTCGGGCTGGGCTGTATGGGGTGTTGCAGCACCTTCATACGGCTCAATGTCCGAAACCTTCACTCCGGATACATAAATATCCTCGGTAATATGCTTTGCCAGCGGTCCGCTTTTCCCCGTCGGGAGCACATTAATGGTTAAAATCCCTTTTTGCGGGTACACGCCGCAGCGCAGTGTCCCTCCACAGTCGATGATCACGCAGGCGATTTCCTTTTCCGGCACGCTTGTTTTAAAGCCGTCTACCAGTTCGGCCCCGGTAAGCTCCGCGATGTGGTCGGCAATATCCGGTTTCGTTCCCCCCGTTATGTAGACCACCTTATTTTTTTCCTCAGTCGGCCTGATAATGAGCGGACCACCAAACCCGCCTGTTCCCGCTTTGATAATAACCGCATTGTAATGACTCAAATTTCCCACCTCCTACAAATTAATGGTTTCTTTCAGTTTTACTTTCTGCTGCTTCTCGACGATGGAAGTGGTAAGATCGGTTACCCAGCCTCTAAAAAAGTTCGTTACAATCCCTACCAGGAAGTACCGCAGCGCCAGTTCTGTCGTGTTGAGGCCCAGTGTAGTGATGCCAGCCGCGATTCCAAGGAATACGAACAGTTCTCCGGGATTCACATGCGGGAACAATCCGTTATGCGTGTGGCAGGAATAAGAGGCGGCGGCATAGTAACTTGGTTTGTATTTCTCGGGCAGGAATCTTCCCAGCGAGAGGGTCATCGGATTGGCAAGAATAAAAGTGCCTACAATCGGAAGGATAAAATAGCGCGTAAAGGGATTTTTTGCTGATTTTCTTGCGACTCGCTCCACCCGTTCCTGGCCGATCAGTTGAATCAGTGCATTCATAGCCACCAACAGCATAATCAGCAGCGGGACAATTCCTGTAACCAGATTGGTAAAGGTCACGCCTCCCTGCCTGAACAGATTCATAAAGCCGTTGGCCAGGTTTGTTACAATTTCCATACTTTCACCCCATTTTGTTATTTTTTCGCCGGTATTAGTCTTTCGATCCAGGTCTTCTTAAGTTTCAGTTCACCTCCATTTGAAATAATCTTATAGCTGCTTATGGCATCCCTTATAGCGCCCTTAGTCAGCTTGTCGAACCCCGCGAGATCTCCCTCTTCCAGCTTCGGCAGCGGCTTACCTTCCAGACCTTTCAAGGATCGCACTCTAGAAAAGACCGTAACTCCCTGAATCCTAGCCGCTTTAAGAATCTTCCCCTGCGAGTCGATTGCGAGCATTACGACGGTCCCAGCCCTGAACCTTCCCGCCTTTTTGCCGATGGCAACTCGCCCGATCCGCCTCAGTTCCGTATAATGCCGGTTGAAATGTCTGATTTGCAGGAACCCGAGCACACTTTGCAAAAGCCATGACAATGCCATCGCGATAATGATAAATCCCATGATTAATCACCCCCCTTCAGTTCATTGCTTGTGGTTTCTTCTGCGCCGCCAGGCGGAGCATCTCTACCGCAGTTTCTTCATTGGTGACCAAGGTGTTGATATATTTGCCCTTGATGGCCCCGATAATGGAAGGCGCCTTCTCTGCCGATTCTGCCAGAGCAATTGTATACCGGGTGTTCCGAAGCCGTTCCAGCGGAATGGCGATCGTACGCTCGGTTAATTCGGATTCGATTAACTTCCCTTCCGAGTCGTAGAACCTAGAGCAAATATCGCCGATCGCTTGATGCCGGTTCAGGTCGGCAATCTCCTTGTCGCCGTAAAATCCGGTCCAGATCATGTTGGAATTGCTGATGGGAGCGCCGATGCCGACTACAGCGACCGTAAGACGATCCCACAGATCGGATATTTTGCGAAAATAATGCGCTTGCACGATTTCGTCTCTCGTTTCCTTGCGTTCCACAACGGCCGCTGCGTCAATCAGATACGCTTCTCCTCTGAAGTCATTCGCGATGCTGTACACGATGGCATTGACATGATACTTCGTTTCCATCGGCCCGGGCCCCCCAACCAGGGGAACGAAATGTGCGGAACGCTGCTCGCAATTGGTAAATTCCCCGATCAGGCTTCCCATGGTAGTGCCCCAGGCCAATCCTACGACATCGCCGTCCACTATTACATTTTTCATCAGCTCGGCTCCCGCTCTGGCCACGGCCTTTTTTCGTCCCGCCTCGGACAATTCAGGGGTGGCAGGCACTACAATCACCCTTTTTAATTGAAATACACTCTCCATACGTTCCTCAATTTCGTATTTGCCTGTGCCCTCCGTAATCTTGATTTGGACCACACCTTCTTCCCGGGCTCTCTTAAGCAGCCGGCTGATCGAAGTGCGATATATGCCCAGCGCCTTTGAAATTTCGCTCTGTGTCATGTCGTCGAGGTAATACATTCGAGCGATTTGAGCCAACAGCCTTCTATCTTCATCAAGGATTGTCATCGGCTTTCTCTCCAGACCATTTATATTATTAGCACATATGTGCATTTTATTTTATCATTTGTGCTTTGTGGCTTTAGTATACGCTTACAGTTTCTTTTCGTCAATACAGCGGACAGGCTTTTTTCTATTAGTTAAAAATAAAGACCGGTCAACGGGCATTTCTGCTCGGCGACCGGTCTGTTGACCGCTGCTTGCGCGGCTTGCATGCCGCTTCTCGTTCTATTCCTCGGGAAATAATTCGGTTGAAATGTAACGTTCGCCGGTGTCCGGCAGTAGGACGACGATGTTCTTCCCGCTGTTTTCGGGCCGTTTAGCCAGCTGATAAGCAGCGAATGCCGCAGCCCCGGAAGAAATCCCGACAAGCAGCCCTTTCTTCCTTGCCAGTTCTTGCGACGTTGCAATCGCTTCTTCATTCTTCACCGTGATGATCTCGTCCACAACAGCCCGGTTGAAGTTACCCGGCACAAAGCCTGCACCGATGCCCTGAATGACATGCGGCCCCCGCTGCCCGCCTGACAGAACAGGCGAACCGGCCGGTTCCACAGCAATGATCCGCACCTGCGGATTATGCTGTTTCAGAACCTCGCCGACTCCCGTGATCGTACCGCCGGTACCGACGCCGGTGACGAAAATATCCACTTTTCCATCCGTGTCGTTCCAAATTTCTTCGGCCGTAGTCTTCCGGTGTACATCGGGGTTAGCCGGATTCTCGAACTGCTGCGGAATATAGGAATTGGGTATCTCAGCGGACAGTTCTTGCGCTTTGCGGATCGCGCCCGCCATGCCTTCCGAAGCCTGGGTCAGCACCAACTCCGCCCCAAGCTGTTTCAGAAGCTTTCGACGCTCTATACTGAAGGATTCGGGCAAAATAATAATCAACCGATAGCCCAGAGCCGCCGCAGCAAAGGCAAGGCCGATGCCGGTATTGCCGCTGGTCGGTTCAATAATGGTTGTCTCCTTGTTAATGAGCCCCTTGTCCTCGGCATCCTTGATCATAGCGTATCCGATCCGGTCCTTCACGCTTCCCGCCGGATTGAAATATTCCAGCTTCGCCAGAATGGTCGCCGCCGCGCCATCCTCATTGAAACTCGACAATTCAAGAAGCGGCGTATTTCCAATCAGTTCGGTCAAACTCTTCACGATCTTCCCCATTATGCACTGCCTCCAAAATCAGTTTTTTTCAAAATAAAAGCGTTCATCTATCCCCATGCAAAAACTCGGTATTAAGAAGAGCATACCGGAATTCCCATCGTTTGTAAAACCGCCATACGCAAAACAAAAAAAGCCCTGCTGCGCAAGGCTTCTTTCTATATGCGGTAGAGAGGACTCGAACCTCCACGGGCGTACGCCCACTACCCCCTCAAGATAGCGTGTCTGCCATTCCACCACTACCGCGCGGTGAATCATTTTTTTGAGGCCAACACATGTTATTATACTCTCTTCTTCCTCAAAAGTAAAGCTAATTATTCAGGAAGCTGCTCTTCCTGTTTCCGTCTGCGATATTCGGTAAAAGCGAGATATTCCTTGATGAACTCCTTCTCCCGGGGTTGCAGTTCATCGAAATGGCAATTGGATTGCCGTATTTGCTCAAAAAAATAATCCTCGCTTTCTTCGCGCAGTATCGACGGGGAAGTCTTGCCCAAGATGAGCCAGTCCAGACTGACGCCGAAAAAAGCACCGATTTCGATTAATTTATGCGTTCCGGGCGTCGACTTG
Organism: Paenibacillus durus ATCC 35681; assembly: GCF_000993825.1. Classification (NCBI taxonomy): domain Bacteria; kingdom Bacillati; phylum Bacillota; class Bacilli; order Caryophanales; family Paenibacillaceae; genus Paenibacillus; species Paenibacillus durus. Next base: position 642,671 of record NZ_CP011114.1, on the reverse strand, counting down.
CCCCGCTTCCAGTCTCCCATATTTCCTGTGCTGATGCCAAGCTGCTCACTGAACGCTTTTTTGGTCATGCCTTTTTGTTCAATCAAAAGTTCAATTCGATCATAAATGGACTGCATTTCCAGACCGCCTTCCGAAATGATAACAAATAACGTAAATAAGTCATTTTTTATTGTAAAATGACGTAAAAAAGTATATAATTAACTAATCTTATGCTTTAGCCCATTATATCATATGACTGTAATGTCGATAAGAGGTGAGCAATATACGCAGCAAAAAGCCTATAACCCCTTACGGATGGACAATCAAGCAGCGCCTGGCGGAGATGATGCTGAGTCAGAAAGACTTTTGCCAAATGCACGGCATACCGCCCTACCGCCTATCCAATCTAATTCACGGAACGCGCAGCGCCTTACGGTACCGCCGGCTGGTGAACCAACTGCTGGATATAACCGCGGACATAACGTATGAAGTGCGAAATGACTGAGCTTTCTTTTTATCTGCTTAATCTTAGTATCCTATCCTGAAATCTGTCAAGGAGCGATCCCTTTGTCCAAAAGCGCCTTATCCCTCGCTATCCGATTGATACACTCCCTGCCGGGCATCTCACTGGCTGTCGACAGACATGGATTGATCGCCGCTGCGAACGAACCATGGAAGAGCTTCGGTATCGCTTCGGGCCTTTCCATGCGCTTCGAATGGACGGGAACAGACTATTTTGAAATGATGCGTGAGCTTGTTCTTCCGCCGGACTCTATGCTGGAGCTAACCCAGGCCGTCCATTCCATCTTCTCGGAGGAACGGCTCGTTTACAGCGGCAGGTTTCCCAAACCTCCTTCCCTGAAGGGAAGAAAATGGTTCCAAATTGAGGCCTTTGCTATACCTGAAGAGACTAAGCGCTCGATCTCTTTTGTTCTGCTATCCCACCGCTTTATTTCTCACGCGGCAGACCCGCACCAAGCCAAGCCGCCGGCCCATACACTCAGTCGGAAGCCCTATCATTATCTGCCGATCTGCGCTTCCTGCAAATCCATCCGTAAGGACAGCGAATGGATTCCGGTAGAACGTTTTCTGGAGCAGGAACTACATACCGAACTAACCCATGACATTTGTCCCGAGTGCATTGCCCAGCTGTATCCCCAATATCCCGGCGCTTTGGAACGGTTGGCTGATTAACGCCGTGAACCGTCATGCCCCTTCTCCGCCGAGTTCACGATAATTTCCGACCTCTCAAAAGTTCCCTTAAATCCAAAAAAGAACCCTGATCTCTCAGGATTCTTCCTTGACTATTATGCGGTAGAGAGGACTCGAACCTCCACGGGCGTACGCCCACTACCCCCTCAAGATAGCGTGTCTGCCATTCCACCACTACCGCTTATGGTGACCCGTAGGGGATTCGAACCCCTGTTACCTCCGTGAAAGGGAGGTGTCTTAACCCCTTGACCAACGGGCCATGCTTTAGTTTCACAACAAAAATGATTATATCAAATCCCAGACCAACTGACAAGAACTATTTTTCAAAAAAATACGGCGGCTTGCCCCATGGATGCAAACCGCCGCGAATGCCCGCCTCCGCCCTTCCCGCGGAGATAAGCAGTAAATCCGTCTAAACGAGTCCTGTTTCCTTCAAAGCCGCTTCCGGAGCCAGATGGAGATATGTGAACAGGATCAGATTCTGGCGGAAGAAGCCGTACTCTTCCGGCAAAGGCTCCTTCACCTTGATCACCATCTCTGCTTTAGACCACACCTCCGAAGCAGTGGAAAGAATTTCAGATAGAAGGATAGCCGCTCCATTGGAGCGGCATCCCAAGCGGCCAAGCGATATTTGGAAGCGAATTGTCTGCTGCGAAAGATGGATCAGATCAAACGGGCTTACGGATTAACCTTGGTTTCGAAGGATTGCTTGCCGTTAACGAATTTCAGTACGACAGCCGCTTTAATCGGGTCATGCGATTCGTTCATCGAGATTTTGCCAGTGGCAAGCTGCAGATCCTTAGTCGCTGCCAGAGCGTCTTTAATCTTGGCCGGTTCAGCTGCTCCTGCGCGGGTAATGGCATCAGCTACCAGCTTAACAGCGTCATAGCCAAGGGCTGCCATGCCGTCCGGTACTGCATTGCTGTTGGCCGCTTTGTATGCGTCAACGAAGGTCTTAACTTCTGGAGCGGTATCTTCCGGCGAATAGTGGTTAGACATGTAAGTGTTGTCCAGTGCTGCCGCGCCTGCGATTTCAGCCAGCTGCGGAGAATCCCAGCCATCGCCGCCCATGAATGGAGCCTTAATTCCCATTTCACGTGCTTGTTTCAGGATTTTGCCGACTTCTTCATAGTAGCCAGGCAGGTAGATAACATCCGGGTTAGCTGCTTTGATACGTGTCAATACGGCTTTGAAGTCGGAGTCTTTTTGTTGGTAAGACTCTTTACTTATGATTTGTCCACCGTTCTTTGTGAAAGTTTCTTCAAAGAAGGTTTGCAGACCTTTAGAGTAGTCACTCGAAGTATCTGTGTAGATAACAGCCGTTTTAGCTTTCAGCGTGTTGCTTGCAAAGTTAGCCATAACCTGGCCTTGGAAAGGATCAATAAAGGAAGCGCGGAATACCCACTCGTTCACTTTTTTGGTACGCTCGTCAACCGTTACTTTCGGGTTGGTAGCAGAGGAGCTCACGAGCGGAATTTGTTTCTCCTGGGCAACCGGTACGATACCCAATGTGTTGGTGGAAGTCGTTGCCCCAACGATCGCTACAACTTTATCGGTGGTAATCAGCTTTTGCGCAGTTTGTGTTGCTTCTTCGGATTTCGAGGCGTTATCGGCTTCAACTAATTCCAACTTCTTGCCGAGCAAACCGCCCGCATCGTTGATTTCCTTAACTGCCAGTTGAGCACCTTTCAGAGCAGAGTCGCCGAAGGAAGCTTGACCACCCGTAAGCTCAAGGTCAGCCCCGATTTTGATCGTGTCTCCGGCGGAGTTGCTGCCGCTTGCGGAATTTCCGCTGCTCTCTGTGTTGTTGCTGCCGCAGCCTGCTGCCAATACGGCAGTCAGCACTGTCGACAAAATAATGGCCCCGATTTTCTTCATTGTTCTCCTAGCCTCCCAGATAAATTAATATTATATATGTTATTTCTGTGATGCCCTGATTAGGAATAACCGTGTTAGTGCCCAAGATAAGCCATTTTGATTTCTTCCGAATCCGCCAATTCCTTGGCGTCCCCTTCCAGTACGACTCTGCCGGTTTCCAGTACATAGGCGCGGTGGGCGATTTTGAGTGCCTGATGCGCATTTTGCTCAACCAGCAGCACGGTTGTTCCGGCCGCGTTCACTTCCTGAATAATCTTGAAAATATCCTGCACCAGCAGCGGGGCGAGGCCCATGGACGGTTCATCCAGAAGAAGCAGCTTCGGATGTCCCATAATAGCGCGCCCCATGGCGAGCATTTGCTGTTCGCCGCCGGACAGTGTTCCGGCCTGCTGCTTCTTGCGTTCCCGAAGTCTCGGGAATGTATTGTAGACTTTCTCGAAGTCGGCTGCCAAATGGCTGGAATCCTGCAAATAAGCGCCGAGCTCCAGATTTTCCTCGACAGACATATTGGCAAACACGCGTCGCCCTTCGGGACAATGAATCAGTCCTTGCTTGACGATCGCCTGAACGCTCTGGTTCGTAATGGATTTATCCAAAAATTCAATGCTTCCCGTCTTCGGCTTAAGCAATCCCGAAAGCGTCTTAAGAAGCGTCGACTTGCCGGCGCCGTTGGCTCCGATCAGCGTGACGATTTCGCCTTGATTGACTTCGATGCTGAGGTCCTTCAGAGCGTGAATGGCTCCGTAGTAAACGTTGATTCCCTGTACTTTAAGCATAGCCTTTACGCCTCCTGTCCCAAATACGCTTCGATAACTTTTGGATTGCTCCGGATTTCGGACGGCGTACCGTTTGCGATGAGCATTCCGCGATCCAGAACATAAATCCGGTCGCAGACTCCCATAACAAGCGACATATCATGCTCGATCAGAAGAATCGTAAGGTCGAACTCCTTGCGGATCCAGGCGATGAGATTCATCAGATCACGTGTCTCATTCGGATTCATGCCGGCCGCCGGCTCGTCGAGCAGCAGTAGCTTCGGTCCAGCCGCAAGCGCACGCGCGATTTCAAGGCGACGCTGGTTGCCATAGCTGAGATTTCCGGCAAGCTCTTCGCTTTGATCATCGAGATTGAATATTTTCAGAATATCCAGCGCCTTCTGCGTAATTTCATTCTCCCCCTTGAAATGCTTCGGCAGGCGAAGCATGGAGGTGAACATGGAGTGCTTGGCATGCTGGTGAAAGGCAATTTTAACGTTCTCCAGCACCGTCATTGCCGTAAACAGGCGGATGTTCTGAAAGGTCCGCGCGGCTCCCTTGTGATTGATCTTATATGGTTTCATGCCGCCGACCGACTCATTGTTAAGGATAATACTGCCTGTGGAAGGCGGGTAAACGCCGGTCAGCAGATTGAAGAGCGTCGTTTTGCCAGCGCCGTTCGGTCCGATCAGACCGATCAGTTCGCCTTTATTAATATGAAGAGAAACCTCGCTGAGCGCCTTCAGTCCCCCGAAGGAACGGCTGGCTTCCTTAACATCAAGAAGTACTGCTGTCGCTGATGCCGCCATTTGCCTTCGCCTCCTTTTTGCCGAACTTCTTGAGAGAAAATTTCGTGCTTCCAAGCAGACCGCCCGGACGGAAAATCATCATCAGAATGAGAACGATCGAATAAATAATCATACGCCATTCCGGGAAATCCCGAAGGTAAGTATACAGCAGGGTGACGAATACAGCGCCGACAATCGAACCGGCCGTGCTTCCGAGTCCGCCGAGAACGACCATAACGAGAATTTCAAACGACTTCAGGAAGTTGAAGCTGCCCGGAGTGATAACGTAGAACGTATGAGCCGACAGACCTCCGGCCATCCCTGCGAACAGAGCGCCGAGCGTAAAGGCAATAACCTTGTACAGCGTCGTATTGATGCCCATGGCTTCCGCGGCGATTTCATTTTCACGGATGGCAAGACAAGCCCGCCCGTGAGTGGAGCGGATAAAGTTATTAATCAGCACAACCGTAATTAACATAAAGAAGAACATGATGGTCCATGTCGATTTTGCCGGAATGCCGCTGAGACCCGAAGCACCGCCGACGTATTCCGTGTTGAGCAAGATAATCCGGATAATTTCCCCGAATCCGAGTGTCGCGATCGCCAAGTAGTCGCCGTTCAGACGAAGTGTCGGTATCCCGATCAGCACGCCGCAAATCGCAGCAAGTATGCCCCCCGCGAGAATAGCAAGGATAAACGGAACGTCATAGTCAAGAGTCAGAATTGCCGAAGTATAGGCGCCGACGGACATAAACCCGGCGTGACCGATGGAGAATTGTCCGGTAATGCCGTTAATCAGGTTGAGCGATACCGCCAGCATAACGTTGACGCAGATCAGAAGGAGCATCGATCTTTGAACATCGTCCAATACTCCCGCTGTTAGCAGAACTTGCACGACTCCATATAAGGCCAAGGCAACGATAATGCCAAGCCAGAATTTCTGATTTATCTTCTTCACGCCGCTTCCCTCCTACACTTTCTCCCGGACATTCTTGCCGAACAGCCCGGATGGTTTAAAGATAAGGATCAGGATCAGTACGGCAAAAGCTACGCCGTCACGCCAGGAGGAATATCCGAGCGAGGAAATTTCAGTCTCTACCGTACCCAGCAGCAAGCCGCCCACAAGTGCGCCCGGAATGCTTCCGATGCCTCCAAGCACCGCAGCGACGAAAGCTTTCAGCCCCGGCATAACACCCATAAGCGGGTCTACGGAGTTGTAGGTCATGCCAAAGATGACACCAGCCGCAGCCGCAAGCGCCGAACCGATGGCAAAGGTTGCCGAAATGGTACGGTCCACGTTGATCCCCATCAGACGCGCCGCTTCCATATCGAACGATACCGCCCGCATAGCTTTACCGGTCTTCGTATAACGTACGATATATTGCAAAATAATCATCAGAATAATCGTTGTAATCAAAATCATAACCTGGTTCGATTCCACCTGGATGGAAGTCCCGAACAATTGGAACTGCTTCTTAGCCAGAATATCAGGGAACCCTTGAGCTTGCGGTCCAAGTACGAGCACACCGGTATATTCGAGCAAAAAGGATACGCCGATTGCCGTAATCAGCGCAGCAATCCGTGTGGATTTGCGCAGCGGCTTGTAGGCAAAACGTTCAATTGTGATGCCAAGCAGCGCACTGACCGTCATGGAAAAAATCAGAGATATGATCAGGACCAAAACCGGAGGAAGACCCGCTGACGCCAGATATCTGGCACTGAACAGTCCAATAAACGAACCAACCATAAACACATCCCCATGTGCAAAGTTGATCAGCTTAATGATCCCGTAAACCATGGTATAGCCCAAGGCGATCAGCGCATAAATGCTGCCTACGGAAATCCCGTTAATTAACTGCTGAATAAAATACTCCATCGCCATCCCCTTTTCCCTTTTTCATTGTCATTCCCTCTTCTCTCTTTCATTCTTTCTTTTTAATGATGTTACCTATATTAACATATGTCCTTTTTTTCGTCACTAAAATTTTGAGGGGTTCCAAGAAAATTCGAAATTCGATGTTATGATAAATTACCTAATAAGTAATATTTAAGTTACATAATGTAACGAGAATCGAGAAAAACGGGGCAATATGGTGAAAAACAAAGAAAACCGAAGGCATTTAATATGTGGGATTTATTCCCTCAGGAAATACAAAGCTTTATTATGTAGCATTTAATATAACATTTTTCACTTTAATGCATCAATCCTTCAAATAAATAAAGAGTTAATGCGTCATATTTCTTTAATTAGTGATCATAAATCCAACCGTCGTTCTTCCGTTAAGCCGAAAGCTAACATGCACCCAAAAGCTAACATGCACCCAACACAAGAAGAAACGGCTGCGCCGTCCTCGGAGGAGGAGGGCACCCGTTTCTCGTAGAAATATAAGACCAAACGATAGGCGGGAAGCTTATAAAGTCTTATATTGTAAAAAAGCCCCCTTACGGGAGCTATCTCTTCTATGTAAAAATCAACCGCACAATTCAGAAGAATTGTGGCGGAGAGAGAGGGATTCGAACCCTCGCACCGCTTACGCAGTCTAACCCCTTAGCAGAGGGTCCCCTTATAGCCACTTGGGTATCTCTCCAAGAAAATGGCTCCCCGAACAGGACTCGAACCTGTGACAACTCGATTAACAGTCGAGTGCTCTACCAACTGAGCTATCAGGGAACATTTTGATGTGAACAAGAAATAATTTATCATGATTTCATCCCTCAGTCAAGCTCTAGAACCTCTCCATCCGATGGAATAAGCACCCTGCCGAGCAATCCTTTCGTTTCAAGCCGTTCCCGCAGTTTATCCCTGGTCAGATGGCAGTGGTTGATCGCATCCATATGGACGGCCACCACTTTCGTCTCGGGAGCATGCGCGCGCAGACTTAATATATCTGGTTCATTCATTGTAATAGGGTCTCCGCTCACAAACTGCGCTTCACCCGCATTTACGACCACTGCTGCCGGCTGATACCGGTCCAGCGCTTCCCGCACCTCTTCACACCAGATCGTATCTCCGGCGATATAAAGTACGGGCTCATCAGGCGCTTGGAGTATAAAGCCGGACACTGGTCCCATCAGCTTCCCGATCTCTCCGGTACCGTGTCTGCCTCCTGTACGGATTAACCGGACTCCGCGGAATTCCGCCTGCTCATGGATAGGAGTAACCGCAGTAAACCCTTGTGCGCTGAACCGTTTCCCGTCCTCTTCCTGGCTGAACAGCGGAATATCCTTTGAAAGCAAGTTAGCCGCAGCAGTGTCCCAGTGGTCATTGTGAAAATGGGTTACAATTACGGCGTCCGGTTTAAGCCACTTGTTCACTGGGCCGGGAAGGCCAACGAGCGGATTCCGGCGTTCATTGCCGCTGTTCACAATCGGCGGATAGGCGTCGGGCTCACCGAGCATCGGATCGATCAGGAAGACGGAACCCCCGTACTCCAGCCAAAGCGCCGCATGTCTTATTAATTGAAGCTTCATAATGGATGCACTCCTTCTTTTCCATAAGTTCTGCTACAATTAAGTATAATTTTCTTCCTGGGTTGGAGTACATAATGCGATGAAAGGAATACAGCGAATCTATTTTCATTCGGAAAGGAAATCACTTAAAGATGGGCCAAACGCTTTTAGACGAGATCGATCTACTCATTCTGCGGCAGCTGATACAAGACTCCACACTCAGCCACAAAGAGATTGGCAGGGCGGTTCATATGACGGGGCAAGCTGTGGGGGCGCGAATTCGCAAGCTGCGGGAGCTGGGCGTAATTACGGGTTATTCGATAGGCTGGGACCCGGAAAAGCTGGGACTGCACGTGCATGCCTTGATCACGGTATTTCTGAATTCAGGGAGCGCCCATCAGACCTTCCTACAGTTCGTTGCATCCGAGGGGGAGATTGAAGAGGCATACCGCGTCAGCGGCGAAGGCTGTTATTGGATGCGGGCGCGCACAGAGAGTCCGGAACGGCTGAACGCGCTGCTCGACCGCCTGCTAAAGTACGGCAACTATAAGGTGAGTCTCGCCATAGGCCAGGTAAAGTAGGCAGCGAACGTTTATATTCCACAAGAAGAAACGGCTGCGCCGTCCTGTTAGGGACGGTATCGTTTCTCGTAGAAATATAAGGCAAATGATAAGCGCGAAGCTTATACTTTCTTATATTTTTAAAAAAGCGCCCACCGCCCGCTCTATCGCTTCCCTTTAGGCTCGGCCCCTTCGATCACCGTAAGCTTCAGCGGACCGGCGCATTTCCCGCAGCGGTAGCGCTGCGGATTCACCTTGCGTTTGCGGAGGTACTCCGCGCTGCACTGCGTGCAAATGAGCTTATAGCGGTAAGGCATCGGCTTCCGCGCTTTCGCTCCGGGAAGGTTCCGGCAGTAGCGGCTGCCTCCTACGCGGGCGAGCAGCGCTTTAAAATCGGCGTCCCGGTGACGGTACCCTCTTTTTGCCAGATGGAGATGGTAGTGACAGAGCTCATGCTTGATAATTTTCTCCGTTTCCTCTGGCCCGTACGCCGTAAGCTGGTGGGGATTAATCTCTATGTTATGGGTTTTCATAAAATAACGTCCGCCCGTAGAGGACAGTCTGCTGTTAAAAGACGCTTTATGGCGAAAAGGCAATCCGAAGCTTTCCCGCGACACCCGCTCAATCCAGCGCTGCAGTTCTTCGTTGGTCATGCTCATCATGTTGGCCGGCTCCGTTCTTTGACGCGCCATCCGGGCGCTTGCTGCAATCTGTACTTGAATTGTAACTTGCGCATACGCTACACTTCAAGAAGGAAGACAAGGACGGAGGGAGAATGACTATGCCGAAAATGCGGTATGTAATTTTGCAGCAGAATCAGGAGCTTCAATTCGTGGAAATGCCGGAGGACTATGCGTATCAGCTTAGCGCGCTCAATCTTAGATTGAATAAAGAGATCGACAAGCTGACGGCCGAGAACGTGCCCGATTTGCCGCTTGCGGTGGCCGAGTGCGATTCCCTGGAGCTGCTGCGCGAGCAGTATTCATTAGAGTCCGGGCTTGATTATATCAATCGGCTGGAGCGGGCTTTTGCCGCCATTCAAGAACAGAACTATCCGCTCATCTCCCTGCTGACGGAAATCCGGGCGCTTCAGGCGCAGCTTGAGCAGTGGTATGAAGAGGAAGAAGAGCGGGCTCAGTAAGATCCGCATGCAAGAAGAATCACCTGTGGCGTCTGGTCTCGAACAACCTTCCGGACTGCGGCGGTATTCATATCATCTTCAGTTCATGGCGCACCATTGCCTACCTCTGCACATATGCTAACCTACGCAAGCACGCAGAGGAGGGATTCCAATGCCGCAATGGCTCAGCCATCAGCTTATGAAAGCCTATTACAAAAAGGACCGGAGACAGATCAAGCTGCTGAACGAGTGCTGGTTCTTTTACCGGGATTCCGCAGTCAAGCGTTAGGCCAGAGTCTGGTTCGACGCCCCACGGTCCGATAGCCGTTACCGGTTTGCCCCCCCGGCAAGCCTTAGAAATGCCTTTTTAATCAGAATCCATCTCCTTCGTGAAGGGATGGATTTTGTTTTGTTCTTATGAAGAAGTCAGAACTTAGGAAACAGATACATAACCAGAAAGTACAGGAATCCCAAGAAAATAATAAAGTATGCGGCATACTCGACAAAGGCGGAGGCGATAAGGCTGGAGTTTGCTTTCTTTGGAGTCTCCAGATGTTCCGCTTCCATACTGCTGTGTTGGTAACGCGGGTCCATGATCGATCGCTCCTTTTCTTTTTAGCCTTCATTACCCGGAGATATTCAAATTTAAACAAACAGCCGCCCCCGCTGTTCCCGGCTGCAGGCGGAAGCGGAAGTGCGGCTTATAAGACAGATTACCCGTTTGGATACCCTGTTAACGGAACCATGCCGTGATCTACGGATAAAGCCGGAGTTTGCTAATTAAAGCTTCGTTTGGATGGCCAGGAGCCCTGCAGCTTGCGGACCAGCACAATTTGTCCCGTATGATAAGCATCATGCAGAATAAGGCTCATCACTTCTTCCCCGGGAGCATGCCCCGAACCGCCCCAATCATATGCGCCCTCCTCCAGCGCCTCAATAATCTCACGCAGGTCGGCATGGACTTTTTTGAGACGGGAAACCGCCTGTCCCCATGCTTCTTCACCGCTTTCCGTTACTGTAAATGTAGCGTCATTGCTCTCTAAATACGGCGGATTGGGCAGGCCCTTCAGCTTCCGCAGCAGCCGATCCTTATAATAAGTCAGATGATTAACCGTCTCCCAAATCGAGTTGGCGGCTTCTCCCTGCGGCTTCCAGAGTGCCTGCTCGCTGCTAACGCCATCCAGCGCATTCTTCAGCGGCGGCGACCAATCCTCCTGATCCATCGCATAATCCCAGTTTTGGAGCAGAACCTCACTAATTTTATTTTGCATGTAAAGCTTCCTCCTTAGTTGTAACTGTCTAAAACAATAACAATGGTTACAAGAAAACTGTAACATAAGAAACAGGCAGAATACAAGTAACTAGCAAAACTTATTTTTAACTGTTACAATGTAGCTGTAGGAAAGGAAGGATCGATGATGCTGTGGGATGATTTTATAAACAGCTACTGGCGGGATTGGAGAACGGGAGACAAGAGCAAGGACAGGGACCGTCTGGAAGATCCCCAGTGGGTGGAGTCTTGGCTCTCCGCACATGGACTGCCTGCTCTGCCTATGCCGGACTCCGAGCAATTGGATGAACTTAAGGAGCTGCGCGGCTATCTTTTCGATACCGTCCGGGAGGTAGTGGAGGGCAAAGAGCCTGCCGGTCTGCCGGAAAAAATGAACCATTATATGGCGGCCGGTCCCGTCATGAGGCAAGCGGCAAGAGACGATGATGGACGAATTAAAGTGTCGCTGATGCCGCTGCAGGCTAACTGGGAACAGGTGATGGCGGAGATCGCCGCTTCTTTTGCCTCTGCCCTGGCGGAAAAAGAACAGTCACGATTTCGCATTTGCGATAATCCCGACTGTCTCTGGGTCTACTATGACGATACGCGCAATCGTTCCAAGCGCTACTGCGACGATAAAGCCTGCGGCAATCTGATGAAGGTCCGCCGTTTCCGGGCCCGGAAGAAAGCGGAACAGTGAGCGGCTTCAGCGTGCAGCTTATACTTTCTTATATCACAAAAGAACGGCCTCGGATTCGCCCGGGCCGTTCTTTACTTTATATTATGAAACTATTGTCTTTCTGGTTCTATATTAGACTAAAGAACGTTTGGCACTCACTTCGACTGGCTTCTCTACAAGCGGTTTCTTCCACAGTCCAAATACCAGAGCGGAAATAACCGCGCCGATGGCAACCGCCAGCAGGAACAGCAGCGCATGGTTTGCAAGTGCCGCTACGAAGATGCCGCCATGCGGAGCCGGGATATTAATTTTCCAAAATTGGGTCAATCCCCCGGCAACGGCCGAACCCAGAATACAGGAGGTCAGGACACGCATCGGGTCGGCAGCCGCAAATGGAATTGCGCCTTCGGTGATGAAGGACAAGCCGAGCACATAGTTCGTTATGCCGGATTTCCGTTCATCTTCCGTGAATTTGTTCTTGAACAGTGTGGTAGCCAGTGCGATTGCCAGCGGAGGAACCATGCCGCCAGCCATAACAGCCGCCATCATTGCACCATCACCAGTAGAGGTGAAGACGCCAATCGCAAAGGTATAAGCCGCTTTGTTGAAAGGACCGCCCATATCAATCGCCATCATGCCGCCAAGGACAAGCCCCAGCAGAACGGCGTTGCCTGTTCCAAGATTGTTCAGAACATCAATAAGGCCCGTGTTGATCCAGCTAAAGAATGGATCGAACAAGTAGTACATAATGGCGCCGGTAATCAGAAGGCCGAATACAGGGTATAGCAGAATCGGCTTCAGGCCGTCAAGCGTCTGGGGTATACCTGCAAACACCTTACGCAATCCGATAACAACATAACCGGCCAGGAAACCAGCGGCAAGACCGCCAAGGAAACCGGCATTGGAGCTCGCTGCCATAAAGCCGCCGACAATACCGGGCATTAGTGCAGGACGGTCGCCGATGCTCATAGCAATGAATCCGGCGAGGATCGGAATCAGGAAGTGGAACGCTCCATCACCGCCGCCAATGGTTTGCAGAAGCTTAACGATCGGATTATCTACACTTGCAATCTGCTCGAACAAGAAGGAAATTGCGAGTAAAATACCGCCGCCAACTACAAAAGGCAGCATATGGGAAATACCATTCATCAAATCTTTATAGATTTTGCTGCCGACACTGATCTTGCCCGCAGGCGCCGCATCCGAAGCGGCTTTGCCTTGGCTGCGGTAGATCGGAGCATCGCCGGCAACCGCTTTGTTAATCAGCTCTTCCGGCTTGCGGATACCATCGCTAACCGGTCTTTGCAGCACTGGCTTGCCGTCGAAACGGGCCATTTCCACCTGTTTGTCGGCGGCCACGATAACACCGCTCGCTCGGCGGATTTCATCGGGGGTTAGCACATTCTTCGCGCCCTCAGAACCGTTGGTTTCGACGCGGATATTAATTCCCATCTCTTTGGCTTTCTTCTTAAGAGCATCTTCAGCCATGAAAGTGTGGGCAATGCCTGTCGGACACGCGGTAACGGCAACTACAAACGCTTCCATATTACTTGGATTGCCAACGATCATTCCGCTTGCGGCCGGTTGCTTGGCTTTTGCTTCTTCTTCCTGTTTGGTTTTTTCCTCTTCCGCCTTTTTAGCCGCTTCTTGCTCCTCCTGTTTGGCGTCGAAGAGCGCCGTTACGTCATCCGGCGTCTTGGTATTCTTCAGTTGGTCGATGAATTCAACGTCGATCAGCAGACGGGACAGGGCGGCAAGCGTACGCAGATGCGTATTAGCCGCGCCTTCCGGAGCGGCGATCATGAAGAACAGATGCGCCGGTTCACCGTCTAAAGATTCAAAATCCACGCCGCCGGCGCTTTTCGCAAATACAACCGTCGCTTCATTGACGGCTTTCGTCTTGGCGTGAGGCATGGCAATTCCGCCACCGATGCCCGTGCTGGACTCTTCTTCACGCTTCAGAATCATTTGCTTAAACAGCACCGGATCGTTAATCCGGCCGTTTGCGGCAAGGCTGGCAATCAATTCATCAATTGCCGCCTCTTTGGTTGTAGCCTTCAAATCCATGATCATTGTCTGTTTGATCATCAGGTCCGTAATTCTCATATAAGTTCAACTCCCTTGAATTCATAAGTGTGCATCGCACGTTGCAAATGACTTTCCAACTAGTTACAGCTTACTGATCTGAACCTGCGGGCGCAGCCGCTCAATCTCCTCCTTCGTTGCCAGGTCATCGGAGAATGCAGTGGCGCTTCCAGAGGCAACTCCTGCACGAAAAGCCTCTATCGGATCTCCCGTCAGAAACAGCGTGCCGACAAATCCAGCTATCATTGAATCTCCCGCGCCTACCGAATTTTTAACCGTCCCGGACGGCACCGTAGCGCGGTACACCTCTTGTTCGGTAATGAGCAAAGCGCCTTCGCCGGCCATGGAAATCAGCACATGCTTCGCGCCTTCTTCCAGCAGCTTGCGGCCGTACGTAATGATCTCGTCCACAGAGTTAATCGTAACGCCGTACAATTCGGCCAGCTCGTGATGATTCGGCTTAACCAGCAGCGGTTTATGAACCAGAGCGTTCATCAGAGCCTTACCGGTTGTGTCGATGACGAATTCCGCTCCGGATTGTCCACAGGCACGGATAAGCTTCTGATAGAAATCTCCTCCAAGAGAAGGCGGGGCGCTTCCGGACAAAATGACAATGTCGTTCTGCTGCAGATGGGACAGTTTGTCCAGCAGCTGCTGCGCCTCCTCGTCGCGGATTACAGGACCAAGACCGTTAATTTCCGTCTCGTCCCCGTGTTTGAGCTTAATGTTGATCCGGGTGTCATCCGCTACGAACACGAAATCACTCTTGATCGAGTCTTCACGCAATTTGTCCGCGATAAACCGACCGGTGAACCCCCCGAGAAATCCGAGAGCCGTATTTTCTACCCCCAGCTGGTCCAGCACGCGGGAAACGTTAATCCCTTTGCCGCCAGGAAGCTTCAAATCCCGCTTCATCCGGTTCAAGTCGCCGAGCTTCAGGTCTTCAACCTCCACGATATAATCGATGGAAGGGTTAAGCGTTACAGTATAGATCATAATTTACCCCTCAATTATTTTGGTTTTACTTGCGATGGATTGGCGCAGCCTTTCCGGAACGGTATCCGTTATCACAACAGCCTCCTGCAAGTCGAACAGCTTCGCAAAAGCGACTTCGCCAAATTTGCTGGAGTCCGCAAGCACGTAAGTTTTGCCGGATAACTGGTGAGCCCGTCTCTTAATCAGCGCTTCTTCGGGATCAGGCGTTGTATAACCCATTTTGGCATCTACGCCATTTGTACCTAGAAAGCATTTATCGAAACGGAAGTTCTCCATATTCTGAAGCGCAATGCTTCCGACTACAGCTTTGGTATGGCTCTTCATCATACCGCCGAGAAGGTAACTGGGGATTTGCTTCCTAACCAGTTCTTCAATGTGGGACAAGCCGTTGGTCACGACGGTCACACCTTTAGCGTCAATATGGGAAATCATTGCTAACGTTGTTGTTCCCGCATCCAGATAAATACATTCACCATCAAGCAGTTGAGCGGCTGCTAAAGAGGCGATGGAATTTTTTTGCTGAATGTTCTTGGAGGTTTTCTCCTCCATGCCGAGCTCCTGGCTTTTATGAGGCAGCAGCGAAGCTCCGCCATGTACCCTTTTCAGCAAATTACGGCTCTCAAGATCAATTAAATCCCGTCGTACCGTCGATTCCGAAGCCCCGAGCATTTCCGTCAGCTCCTGCATTTTGACGACGCCCTTTTCTTGTAAGCGCTGTATTATCATTCCGTGGCGTTCTTCAGTCAGCATCTTCATTCCTCCAACTGACCATATAGTAACATAAATCGAGCAAAAAACAATCATTATTATCCAAATTCCATCAAAAATCTTCAAGCCTCGTTACAAAGTTGTGAACGCTTACTTTTTGCTTCCATGCCGTGGTAGTGAGTCGGTTTGTTTTTATACATTAACGTATAGAAAATGAATTTCAGTTTGCGTTTATAAAAAAAGGGGGCGTCATCTTGTTATAAGGTTTGGTTATTAGTTACGATTTGTGCACCCGTGCGGGGGTGGTACTCAGTAAGAGCATAATACGGCTAGGTTTTACGAATTTCAATCCACGCACCCACATGGGGTGCGACGTGTTTGAGTGTTTGGTTGATCTGGTACAGTATAAATTTCAATCCACGCACCCGCATGGGGAGCGACGTATCATCTTTTATTTCCTCCTTTGTCGGCGGCTCTGATTTCAATCCACGCACCCACATGGGGTGCGACCGTACAATTGCTGTCCTACATTGTCGATCATTACGGGATTTCAATCCACGCACCCACATGGGGTGCGACTCAGCCGGGACAGTTTATATTTCATCCCGGTACTATTTCAATCCACGCACCCACATGGGGTGCGACTCAGCCGGTATATAACCCTTCATCGGTTCAGGGAATTTCAATCCACGCACCCGCATGGGGTGCGACAAGTTGTCCAGCGCGCAGAGGCTTGACGCCGGGCATTTCAATCCACGCACCCGCATGGGGTGCGACCAATGGCGAAGCGGCTCTGCTGGCGTACATCTTCAACATTTCAATCCACGCACCCGCATGGGGTGCGACTACACCTCAGACGGCGATCCGCTGAGTGTTTTGAATATTTCAATCCACGCACCCGCATGGGGTGCGACGTGGGTACTTGGGCGTTTCTGTGCAAGACATTTTGATTTCAATCCACGCACCCGCATGGGGTGCGACTAGACATTTCCTTAGATACTCGGGACTGCCGAGTGTGATTTCAATCCACGCACCCGCATGGGGTGCGACTCGCTTGTCTACATAAGGTAGAGCGAGATTAAAATTTCAATCCACGCACCCGCATGGGGTGCGACCGCCCGGAATATCAGCTCCCACTCCTGATCGTCTAATTTCAATCCACGCACCCGCATGGGGTGCGACATTCCCGGAATTTCCCGGAAAGTCCTATAACATCGAGATTTCAATCCACGCACCCGCATGGGGTGCGACGAGGAACGATCACGCCAGATCATATCGTCTCATACGGATTTCAATCCACGCACCCGCATGGGGTGCGACTAATCGTAAAGTCCGGTGGAGGATACTTTCCGCATTTCAATCCACGCACCCGCATGGGGTGCGACACAACGCCGAATCCTTATCCATCCTCACAGACGCAATTTCAATCCACGCACCCGCATGGGGTGCGACTGCTTAGTGATGACCAGCGTACAGTAATAATGAATTTCAATCCACGCACCCGCATGGGGTGCGACGCACTCCAGAGAGCACGGGCGAACATCGATGCTGATTTCAATCCACGCACCCGCATGGGGTGCGACGACGCGCTCTTGATTTATATAATCTACGCTATCGGATTTCAATCCACGCACCCGCATGGGGTGCGACAAAGAAAACCTTATCACAAGCAAAAGGAGGATATATTTCAATCCACGCACCCGCATGGGGTGCGACTATAATCTACGCTATCGGGAAGCGGTCAGGCATATTTCAATCCACGCACCCGCATGGGGTGCGACTTTCGAATTCCTCTGCAACCTGCCGACTACTACAATTTCAATCCACGCACCCGCATGGGGTGCGACGAAAATAACATTTACAAGGATGTCATTGTAATAATTTCAATCCACGCACCCGCATGGGGTGCGACAATACCCGGAAGGCGTCAAGAAGTACCAGCAGATTTCAATCCACGCACCCGCATGGGGTGCGACTTGAGCTGATCCGTTCCTATCCGCTTTATCTAGTATTTCAATCCACGCACCCGCATGGGGTGCGACCAGGCTGGTACGCGAAGCGGCAAAAGCAGAAATGATTTCAATCCACGCACCCGCATGGGGTGCGACAGCCAGCGCCCTTGCCCGGAGTTCCAACTCTTCCTTATTTCAATCCACGCACCCGCATGGGGTGCGACTCAAAAAAATGTAAAAAACCAACAAGTCGAGGATATTTCAATCCACGCACCCGCATGGGGTGCGACGGCGAAAATGATTAAGATTGATCTGAGAAAGACATCAATTCCTTCAATTTCCGCCAAAAACGTTGCAAAAGAAGTATAAATCCAGAATTGACTTTTTTCAATAAACCGTTATTCTTCTACTTTTCGACAAAATTTGAGGTGCGAAGGACCCGGGGAAATCATGGGAGCTTGGCATTCGCACCTTAAATGATCAGCGGGCTTTCCATGTCATATGAGCTTTTTACACCGATGTGTTCGACTTTGGTTTTATACTTGTCTCCCAAGTTATAGAAACGCAGACTATCTGTCTCTTCGTCGATCAGTTCTTCCAGTTCAAACTTTAGCCGGCGGAACTGCGTCGTATCCACAATACATTCGAATACGGAGTTTTGGACCCTCTGACCGTAATCCAGACACTTCTTGGCGACTTGTGACAGACGTCTTCTGCCCTCCGCGCTTTTTGTACTTACATCATACGTAATCAAGACCAGCACCTGAAAACACCTACTTCCACAAAAATGGAGGATACTCATCCAGATCTCCCCGAATGTATCTCGCCAGCAATAGCGCTTGTGAATAAGGCACGAGTCCCCAGGAGATTTTTTCGTTTAGATAAGGATGAATGATTTTCTCCTGCTTTCGCTCCTGCCAACCCTTAATCACTTGCTTCCTGGTGTCATCGTCCATAAGGACCGCGCCGTTCTCTTTCCGGTAAAACCCCTTCGGATTGATAAGCTTTTTATTAATCAAGGATAAAACAAAACGGTCCGCATAAACGCCTCTCAGTTCTTCCATCATATCCAGCGCCAGCGAAGCCCTCCCGGGCCGATCTCTGTGAAGAAAACCAACGTAAGCGTCAAGACCAACGCTCTCCAGCGCCGACCTTACATCATTCGACAGCAGGGTATACGCAAAGGAAAGCAAGGCGTTGACATTGTCCAGCGGAGGCCGCTTATTCCGGCCACGGAAGAAAAAGTCGTCTTTCTGCTGCAAAATCAGTTCGTCAAATACCGAGTTGTATTGAACCGCCGCAGAACCCTCCACTCCCCGCAAAATATCCAGATCTTCCACGCTATGAACCAGATTCATGCTTTCGGAAAGAGCCGCCGACACCTTCTTGATCCGGGGAATATCCAGCCGCAGCGCATAATCCCGCGTGGCACGCTCCAGAATCCATTTGGCGTTATAGATTTTGCCGAGAATAAAATTTCTCGCTACCAGCGCACTTCGGCGCTCATCATCGGATATCCGGTACTGCTCCTTGCGGAGCACCACATTACCTCTGCTCTCACCGGTCACTCTAGCCAAGAAACGCCCGGTGCGGGTCATAAAAGTCAGGCCGATACTTCGCTCAGCGCATGAACCCATCAATGCCGGACTTACCCCCGCGTACCCAAATGTGCAGACAGCTTCCAGATTATGCAGAGGATAACGCCCCAGAATATTCTCTTCCTGCCGGATGACAATATTCTCACCGTCCAGTGACAGATAAGTGTCCGGTGTCGTCACAAATAACGTATTCAGCAGTTTTTTCATTCGCTCAACCTGCTTTCAATATAGCTCGCAACGGACCGCTTCTTCAGCATCTCCGGCAGGCACACGTTATGCAGGGAGCAGCTTTGACAGTGCGGCCCTGCTTTTGCCTTCGGTGTATGCTTTTTCGCAAAATAATGATGCATTTCCTGCAAAACCGCCTTGACTTGCTCACGGTCTGACAGAGTAACGGGTACTTCGACCCGGTGCTTGGTTTCATTATAGTAGAGATAGCCGAGTGAAAGATCGCAGGCCAGCATTTCCTCCAGACACATCAGTTGGGCAATCAACTGGGAGCGGTCCGAATCGTTCTTCTTAGGCTTGCCCCGTTTGTATTCAACCGGATACGGAAGATACAGACCTTCCTCCCCCGAAAGCGGTATTCCCGCCGGATCTCGTACAAACTCCACCACGTCACATATCCCCGTAATGCCCAGCGTCCCGGAATGAACGGGCAATGCGCGCACGATCAGTTTGTTCCCTCTTTTTTCACGAAGATGAGGTTGATCCGCAATTCGATGAACGTATGTACCTTCCAGCGTGCGGACATTCTCTTCCCATTGTTGTTCAACATGTATCAACGCCCACTGTCTGCGGCAGAAGTTGAAATGCTGAATCCCCGAGAGCAGCAAATAGTCATCTTCGTTATAATCCGGCATATTCCCGCACTTCCAGTCCATCCAGTGGCTGAAGGGTGCAGGTGTAATCATCGTCAAAGGATTTTGGCTGAGTAACGCCTTCATTCAAATGAATTTGAAGAGAACGATGCACCTTGGCAGAAGAATATTGCCCCAGGCCGGACTTATGCTCCCACCAGTAGACTTTATGTACTTCCATACTGCCGTCCGGACGCGCCGAGGAAGTGTCATTTTCAAACAAGGTAACCAGCGCCTCGCGTATCTTCTCTGCATCCTCATAGGTGAAACCGGTTTTCCCGGCTAACTGCGTATTAATGCTTCCGTAAAAAACATATACACCAAAGTCCACTCTGTGCTTCATACCCATCGTGTCCGGGCTTTTCTTGTTCGGATTATCTTTGGGGGTGGTCGCGTTGACGCTCTTGGTGATCTGCATGCTGGTAATATCAATCGGGTCGATGCTCACCGCCGTATGAATCGAAACCGGTCCGCGAACCCCGATGGATACGCCGCTGCCAGAGCCTTCCGCCCCGCCAAAAGCGAACACTTGACCGAAGCTGCGCACATCCAGCCATGCGTTGCAGGCAGCTTGGGCGTACAGGTCATTATTTGCTTTTTTTCCCTTGGCGAATTCCTGCACCTCCGCATTGGCGTCTACCCGTTCTTTAATGCTGCGATAGCCATCCCCCCGTCTTTCATCGGACTGCACGAGAATCGACTCTCCCATGTCCTGAAGGCGATTTCGGATTTTCCGCTTGATGCAGACATCAGATACCTCGCCGTATCCGTCATAGTTCTGCCGAGGACGATTGCCGTTCAGCGGGTCTCCGTTCGGGTTAGCATTATGAACCGAAAATACAACGGCAAAATCAATTTTGTGATCAAGCGTGCTCATTATTCATTCTCTCCTTGTACATCGTTATTGGCGCTCTCGTCGGTCCGGGCAGTCTGTCCAGCCTCGGCTTCCCTCTGCTCCCTGCTCTTGTACAATTCATTACGCTGGCTGTAAAATCCGAGCAAATACCGTCCATTGAGCCGATTATCATTGTAATCTTCCAGTTTCAGCCGAGAGCCCACTTCATCCAGCATTTTATTACAGTAATTGATGATGCCGTCCTTCGTGCCCATTTTGGCCTGGTAAGGCTGTAAATTCGACTGAATAATCTCCCAGGTCCGTCCCGGATGCTGCGCAAAGACGTTCATGTATCTCACCGCGTTCGTGGCCCGCTTCTCTTCCTTACCGAGCGCGCGCCGCTCCAGCACATCGGCGATTGCCAGCATTCGGCCAAATAAGTAGCTGCGGTCCTCATTCTCTACATCAAGGCTCACGGTAAAACCCTCCTTCTCATATGTTTTCTTCACTAGCGCGCAGGCAATGCTGAGCGTCTTCTCCCATTCCCAAGGCTCCATGCCAACCGGATTGGAGGCACGGTTCACCGCGCTGCGCACAATATCCTGCGGGACAGGACGCTTGTCCACTATACATGGCAGCATCCGTTCAAGCAGCACTTTAACAACTTTATCGCTCGCCTGCGGGCCGTAAGCGGCGAAGGCAATATCCCGCGTTGCCGGTGCGCCGGTGAACGAAAGTATCTCCTTCTGTTCGTTTTTACGGTAACGGTGCAGCCATCGGCACGTTGCATGCCAATAATTTAGACGATTAAAAAATAGCTCCTTGTTCAAATTTCGGTAATATACAATCGACAATCGTCCCGGCGTCGCCGCATCCAGCACCATGATGACAACCTCGGATTTGTAGTCGTCGGTATTATAACGATAGCCGTGAATAGCACGCCGAAACTGTCCGGCGAATTCACGATGCGCGGCGTCTCCCGCTGTATCTTCATCCTCCTCTTCGCCGTACAAGTCCAGCCCATCTTCCCATGGAGGGGGAAGATCCGGGTTATCGATTCCCCACACCAGAAACACTTTACCATCAATAGTGACGCCCTGGCGGTCAATCAGCCATTTCAGGGCATTATGCCCTTTTTGAGAGACTTCGTAGCTGACCGCCGCCGCTTCCCTTCCACTGCGGAACCGTCCGCGATAGGTAAAGCCTAGCGAATCGTTGGCTGAGATCAGCTTCGTTTTGTCACCGGAATTGCGGATACGTGAAGTATGCTTGTCCGCATACGGCAAATATTCCCCAGTTACGTAGCAAAGCTCCTGCTCAGCCAGTTCCATCTCGTTATAGCGGATAAAGGCTTCCTGCACCGACCGGTCTCGCCACAACCGATCTTCCGGATCACCGGGGACATGAACGGCAAACCGGATGAAGGCGGCGCTTTGATCGGAGGCGATGACCTTGAAAATTGCTTTTTTCTCTCCATATCTCTGCTCCATAGCCGGTGTCCATTTCGGCGCCAATTGCCCCTTCTCATCAAGCCATAGCACCTCCCGTTGAACTAAATCGGCAATCAAGGTACCTCTACTTAAATAGGTATACACGCTCTGCACCTTGGAATGTGCCGCTGGAGATTCGCACCAGGCAAGCAATTGCTTCATATAGTCCGCATGCGGTGTTCCCTTGACTTCCCCGTAATAACGGGTATAGTCGCCAGCTACATAGACCAGCTTATCGAACAGCGGGTGCGGCACCGGCGCACTGGTTCGACTTGCGGATGCCTCCGTACAAGGAATAATTGTGCTTGCTTCCTCTTTTTCCACAACCCTGGCCTGAAGCAGATTGCCCTCCATATCCAGCCGCACCTCGATATGTGAACTTTGTGTGGTGTGCGAGACAGGGATGAGCGCGTACTCCCGGCCGTTTTTCTTTCTCTCAAACTGCCCGGTCAAATGCGCGTTATTCTCGTATGTCTTGTATAAATCGGCGAGCCAGGTCATCCCCTCTCCTCCCCTTGGAAATAATCGGCATACAGTTCCTCCACAGACTGGATATCTGCTAGGCCGAACGATTTGATGTGTCCCTCTCCGGTCTTACGGAGCAGCGTACACTCTTCAGGCCGGATGTACCGGATAATGCCATGCTCCATCTTTGCCCGCCATAACCGGGTTTCCCGCTCTTGTCGCCCCGTTTCATCAGGGTAGTTAATACCATGCACCATGATGCCGAAGTCAATCTCTGCAATTTCATCATAAAATCCGACTCCCTTACCATATTCGCAAGGTTCCACATAGCCCTGACATTCCCGCGCGCCCAGGAAAATATCCCGCCGGCCTCCCGCCTGTACCGCCCGCTTCGCAATGTTATGATGCTTGTGTTCGTTGCGGTCCTGAATCAAATCTTCACGGTGAGGATTAAACTCAAAGTGCGCCCTGACTTGATATCGCGGTTCTTTGAGATACGTATAATAAGAAAGCGTATTACCTCCCCCGTACTCAATAGGACGAATGCCTTTCGATTCCGTCTGTATTGGTTCCATGACCCGTACCTCGTCGATAATCCAAATAAGCGTGGGTTTCCAATATATGGATTCCACTATCCCCTTCAACGCTTGATAGGTCGGTATTTGATAGCTAAACTTCTCCCCGCCGATTTTGGTCAGCGGGTCCGTAAACAATCCGTATTTTCCGTAAACCTCGAACTCGATCTGGTTTCTCATGTATTCACCGCCTTTTTGTAAATTTAAATTGTTGTGTATTTATTAAAAAGCAAGAACAGAGTGTTGGCGTGCCGGATTTGGAGAGGCGGCTGCACTATCTTTAATTTAAAAGGACAGCCGCGCTCGTTAGGATGGAAGGCTTCAATTTTTAACTTGGATTGTACAAGTCTGTTTGAGATGGTGGCTAATCTTCACTTTGAGGTCTTTGCTCTCATCGCACTTTGTGCAATTGAGCTTAAACATTGCCTTGCATACTGTTTTTCTCATCCGAAAAGATCTCCTTTCCCCAAATCATTTTGCCGACATTCTTAATCTCTACCCCACCTTCTGATTTGGCAAATAACCACTTACTAGGAGTACATGAATTAATTCTTATAGAATGTCACTAAATATATGAGTTCCCCTAAATATAGGATAAAGGCTGTCTATAATTTTGGCAACCCCTTTATTTGGGAATTCCATTATTTTTCATTCTTAGTATGATTGCGTTTATGTGTCATCGTGTGATAAACTCAACTCGTCGCTCTCAAGGGCGTGGATTGAAAATTATATAATGTCACTAAGACAATCAAGAGAAGCCCGCTTTAATGCGGGTTTTTCCCTATATAATAGATGTCCCCCACTCTCCGTCCCCTTCTGTTCCTACGCCAAATCGCTCCGAGTAAGCCGTGTCATGCAACGCCAGAACATTGCCATTCAATAGTGGAAACAGTTCCCCGCTCTTATCGAGCTTAACAAGATCATGCTTATAAACATTGACCACATACTGTTGCGCCTTCCGCAGCAAATCGCCAAGCTCCCAAATATCCAGTTCCCCGTTCAGATTAGCAATCAAGTCTCTCGCCTCTGCATTGTACGGGACAATAACTGAAGTTGCCGGGTTGTCAATAACCTCGAAGTATTGCTCCGCTGTCGCCAAGGCTTGCAGGCTCCCAAGTCCAAGCTTTTCGCTATAGCGATTTCGGTAAGCATCATAATACGCTTTGTTTGAACTCAACAGATTAAACAGCTTCTTCCCCCCGAGCTTCGGAACGGGATAATCCAACTCATCTTTAATACGATGATAGTAGTATTTAAAATAAGCCTTCATCGCGGACGGGGATAGCCGATCATTTTCGTAGAGTTCCGGCTTTTTCCGAAAGTCGTCCAGCACCTTAAGAGTCATTTCTGCTCCAATCTTGATTTCTTGCAAATGGTTTAAGTTCTCGTCCGCAGATTGGATGACGTACACCTGACGCAAAGGGTCTTTCCCATGGCGGTTGCATCTACCCGCTGCCTGCGTAATCGAATCCAGTCCGGAGAGCGAGCGGATCACGCAATCAAAGCTGATGTTCACCCCGGCCTCAATAAGCTGGGTACTGACGCATATCACCCGTTCATTTACTTTGGAGTCAAGCACTTGAATCAACTCGGCCAGTACATCTTTCCGATGCGCTGCACACATATTCGTACTTAAATGGAACAGGCGTACCTTTCTATCTTCGGCCCATTCCTCCTGATCCAGCTCGGCGAACAGCTTCCGTACGGCGGTCTTCGTATTGAGAATGACCAGCACGCTGTTCACCTCATTCATTCTCTCACGTACAAAGGAAGCCAATGTTTCCGCTCCCCATCCCGAAGCGCCGCACTTGGCGGTATAATCGACCAACTCCACCCTTTTAAAATACCGTCCCACATCACTCAAATTCTTGATCATCTCCGACTGCTCGGACAAATGCAGCTTATGTCTGACATCATCAAGCGCCGGTTGCGTCGCCGTACATAGCACAATACTGGATTTCCCAAAGGTGTGGAGAAAGTTGAGGGCCGCATTAAACAGCGAAAGGCAGCGGTGAGGAACGGCCTGGACCTCATCAAAGATCAGCACCGCATTCGACAATTGATGCAATCTCCGCACATTGCGGGTCCCCTTGGCGTAAAAGGTATTCAGAAACTGTACCATGGTAGTAAAAATAATCGGTCGATCCCAGTGGTCCCTGGCAAGCTTCAGTTTCTCTTTTTCCAAATCGTAATCATCGCTGCCAGGATCAATTTCATCCACAACATTGGAATGATGCTCCAGAACCATATCATCATTCTGAATGATTTCCCGTATTTCTTTCGCATTCTGCTCGATGATCGTCGTAAACGGCACAATATAAATAATCCGTTCCTTACCGGTCTCAAGGGCATGTCGTAGTGCATAACGTAAGCTGGCCAGCGTCTTCCCCCCTCCTGTCGGAATAGAGAGCGTGTAAATGCCCGATGAGAGCAGCGCAAACTCTTCACATTGCCGGGACATTTCCCGTCTTAAACGATTAATTGGATGATCCGCATCCTTCGCCTCGTTCAACAATGCAATCTTCGCCAACAGGCGATTATAGCTTTCAAGAAAAAAAGATTGATGATCCTTGATCCAGTCCGTATGCTCATCCGCTTCAAAATCCCGGGTATTCGTCCGATCGGCATCTATGAGGCAACTAAAAATGTACTTGATGAGTAAAGCAAGCGTAATGCGTGGCAACTTATACTCTTGGATGATGGTTAAAGCAAGCTTTAGCTCCGCAACCGCCTGCTCAAAATAGCGGTCAAGCTTATCAGCTGGCACTTGTTCGAAAAAAGCGGCGACAGCCCGGTCATACTCATCAAGTTCCTTCTGCCCCACCCGTTTCAGATAAGGCGAGTCCAATTGTGGACTAAGGAAATCCCGCAACCCTTGATGGTGGGAAATAATACAGTTCCCGATCCATTCCGCTGCCAGCTTGTTCATCGAAACTCCCTCGCCCTTGTGATAGCGCTGATATAACAGCTTTCCTCCCGCCGTTGAATGATCGACCGAGCCTTTTCGGGAAGCGGCTTCCGGGTGGTAGACCGCTTTGACAAGATACGTGTTGAACTCGTTCGTATTTTTTCCGATATCATGCAGCATTCCCGCCAATCCGGCCAAATGGGTCACACCTATCTTTGCACCATATTGCTCACAGCCGACTTGCACTTCCTTCTGATGTTCCTCCACCGTTTGAATTTTTTTATCCTTTTGGCGGATATGGGCAATATATTCCATAGTTCCTCCTTACCACTTTTGGAAATGTACATGAAATTCAAGTGAATAAGAGCCGATTCCTTTATAAAAATCTTCAATATCACTCAATGTTCCCTGTATATGTTATTAATTCTGTTCCAGATGCCTGAACCCACTGCTCAAATCTTACTTGATTCAAGAACTTTAGCCCTTACCATGCTATCCTCCTTGTTTCAACAAAATATCCAATATCACCCTAAAATTCACAGATATACTTCTCCAGAACTAGGCCTAATTCCTCTTTTTATGTAAAAATTCAACAAAAAAAATACTCCAGTAGGCACTGGAGTAAAGCATTTAGTAGAAAATCTTATTGGAGGATCGTACTGACCAAAGGGAGCAGTATGACCATTCCACTGCTTCTGGTAAGTCCGATTTGAATCCCTACTCCGGCAAAGCAAGCAATGAATAACAAAAAAGCCATAAAGCCCAGGCGGTATTGTTTCAATCCGAGTTCTCGCACGGAAAGCGACTTTTTATAACCATCTAAACTTACTACCACGAAACCATTTCAATCCACGCTCCCGCATGGGGAGCGACAGTTGGGCCAACCAGGTGCGCCTCATGGGGGAGCAGTGATTTCAATCCACGCTCCCGCTTGGGGAGCGACCGCCGGAGCTGCGGATTATCGGCGATGTGGCTCCGGAATTTCAATCCACGCTCCCGCATGGGGAGCGACCAGGAAGCACTCGCCGCACGTAACAGTGAGGCGGCGATTTCAATCCACGCTCCCGCATGGGGAGCGACGCATGGCTTTCGTGAACGTGTCACTTGTTTCCTTATCATTTCAATCCACGCTCCCGCATGGGGAGCGACACAAAGGAGGACAATAATTATGTCATGGTTTTCCAATTTCAATCCACGCTCCCGTATAGGGAGCGACGACACCTGGAACAATAAAAAATTACTGTGCCGAGGGATTTCAATCCACGCTCCCGTATAGGGAGCGACCCTGCGGAATCATACCGCCAGATGGGGTTGTTCCGATTTCAATCCACGCTCCCGTATAGGGAGCGACGGTGTGTATGGTGGCGTGCAAGTAACATGGATCGCGATTTCAATCCACGCTCCCGTATAGGGAGCGACTGTTTTAGTTTTCATATGTATTTGCTCCTTAATTATTTCAATCCACGCTCCCGTATAGGGAGCGACATGTCTACTCCCGGCAGAGTCCATTTATATGCTCAATTTCAATCCACGCTCCCGTATAGGGAGCGACCGGATCTATCGCCGTGGACAACGCGCTACAGACAATTTCAATCCACGCTCCCGTATAGGGAGCGACTGTCTACGTCGCCCAAGTAATCCACATGGATGCTTCATTTCAATCCACGCTCCCGTATAGGGAGCGACTTCTGGAAAACGGTGGGAGCGAGCGGTATCTCGCGATTTCAATCCACGCTCCCGTATAGGGAGCGACTCCATCATTCAGAATACAGGCGGTGAGATAGATGATTTCAATCCACGCTCCCGTATAGGGAGCGACCGCACTCGCTACGATCACTTGCTACACAAGAGATTGCAAACGCTTTAGTGCGAACCTCTTAAAAATGACCGTTTAAAATGGGGATCCTAATATAAAATAACGCGAAAACCCTTGTCCCGCAAGAGGTGCGAATCTCCCGGGATTTTTATGGGAGCTTGGGGTTCGCACCAGACTAAAAGAGTAAGGTCTCCTTTAGTAGGCTAAAAAAGCACAAAACTCTGCTGTAAAAGCGAAGCTCTCGGTGCTTTACATATTAAGTTTTCAGATCTCTCTTGTCTCTGTGAAAGACTTAAGCCCCAAGGTAGGATATATTTTATAACTGAGAGGAAACTTTGTCTCCTGTACGGAGAGTGAAACCTTTCCGCTAATTAATCTGGATACGTTGAATACGTACCATGATTTTTTACACATTGCAGCCATACCTGTCGAATTTCAATCCACGCTCCCGCACGGGGAGCGACCGATGGCTTCGCCAGCGAAAATCGTGACCTTTGCGATTTCAATCCACACTCCCGCACGGGGAGCGACCCAAAGTAGCCACAGGAACACCGGAACACCTAAAGATTTCAATCCACGCTCCCACACGGGGAGCGACTCAATCCTTCCTCTCTGGCTACATCCCGAAGAGTGAATTTCAATCCACGCTCCCGCATGGGGAGCGACAGGCACCCTAAAAATCCTTTACTCCACAAGGGTTTCAGCCCCAAAAAGTGCGAACCTCTGTAAAGGGGGAAAATAAAGCGGCCCAATATATACAAAATACCGCGAAATCCCTTGTCCCGCAAGGGGTGCGAACCTCTCGGGATTTTCATGTGCGCTTAGGGTTCGCACTTAACCGGACAATCTTTCACCTCCTTGCAACCTTTTCGCCGTATTGGGCATCTATGAAGATAAGAGGTGAATAATGATGAAGAGACAGACATTTAGGCACAATGCCAAAAAAATGACCATAGCATGCGGGATTTTGGCGGGGGCGGTATTATTCGGAGCGTCGGCTTTCGCTTTTTCCGACCTGAAGGGAGATCCGGCTGAGGCCAAGATCAACGCACTGCATGAAGCTGGGGTGATTAACGGAGTGACGAGTCAGCTTTTTGCTCCCAAGTCCAAAATGACATACGGCCAGGCTGTCCAACTGATCGTCAGCGGGCTTGCTCTTAAGACAAATCCGGTGCCGGGCAGTCCGTCCAAGGCCAGCGATTATTTTGCCAAGGTCGATGATAAATCCTGGTATGCCCCTTCTCTCCTGATTGCCGTCCAGAACGGCCTGCCGCTAGATAAAGCGGTCAACCCGAATGCGGCGGTTTCCCGCGCCACTTTTGCACAGCTGCTGGATGCGGCCTTGAAGGCCAAGGGCGATTTTCCGGTGACGGAGATGTATTTCAATATCGCTGACGGCGGCAAACTGAGCGCGGAGGTAAACGGCAGTCTCCAAACGCTTCTCAATATGCGCATTATTTCGCTGGATCCGGGAGGAAAGTTCCGTCCGAATGACGCCGTTACCCGTTCGGAGGCGGCAGCGTGGGTGCATGACGCAAGAGCTTTTGTCCAGAGTATGTTTGGCGGGGACGGCTCCGCAGATACGAGCCAGGGGGCAGACATCAATGTGGAAAAAGCGGCTGATGGCGTGAACAAAGTGTCGGTTACCGTCGGCAATCTTCCCAATCCGGGGTACGGCCTGACGATTGCGAAAATCGAGTTTGGCGAGGGGAAAAAGGCTGTCATTTATTATGAAGTAACCAAGCCGGGACCAGGGATGTATCCGCAGGTAATATCCAAAGCGACAGCCGTTGCTTATCTACCGGAAGGCTATGTGGCTAGCGCCAAGCCTATGCCTGGATCGTATACGCCGCCGGAGCCGGACTCTCCGCAGTTCTGAGACTCCGTACCAAGCTCGCGGGAAGGTATAGTAGCGGCAGCGTTCCTTTCGGGCCGGGACTTGTCCCGGCAGAATCCAAAAAAACCTCCAGACGTTGTTCCCGGACCAACCTTCTTTCAGGTTGGACCGGGAACGTTTGGAGGTTTTTTATTCGCCGCGCGGCGGGCGCATGGTCAGGCTGACCCGGCCTTTCTTCAGATCGACGCTGAGGACCCAGACGGTCACATTGTCGCCGACGGACACGACGTCCATCGGATGCTTGACGAAGCTTGAACTAAGCTGGGAAATATGCACCAGCCCGTCATTCTTGATGCCGATATCGACGAAGGCTCCGAAGTCGATAACGTTGCGTACCGTACCCTGCAGCTCCATGCCCGGCGCCAAATCCTCAATCTTCAGCACATCGGTGCGAAAGATCGGCGGGGGCAGCTCCTCGCGGGGGTCGCGTCCGGGACGCTGAAGGCTCTCCAGAATGTCGCGCAGCGTCGGCACGCCGACGTCCAGCCTGGCCGCCAGCTCCTCGGGATTCTGAGCGGCAAGCTCCGCAGCCAGCTCTTTGCTGCCGATCTGCGACAGCGCAAGCCCCAGCTCCTTGAACAATCGGCTGACTACATCATACGACTCGGGATGAATCGGCGTGCGGTCAAGCGTATTCTCGCCTTCCGGAATACGCAGGAAACCGATGCACTGCTCATATGATTTGGCGCCGAGACGCGGCACCTTTTGCAGCTGTTTACGGTTCTTAAAGCTGCCGTTCTCTTCGCGGAACTTAACGATATTCTTGGCAATGGTCGAGTTGATGCCGGCCACGTAGGAGAGCAGCGACGGAGATGCGGTATTCACATCGACGCCGACATGGTTAACCGCCGATTCCACCACCGCTGTGAGGCTCTCGTCCAGATGCTTCTGGGACACATCGTGCTGGTACTGTCCGACGCCGATCGCCTTCGGCTCGATCTTGACCAGCTCCGCCAGCGGGTCCTGCACGCGGCGGGCAATCGATGCGGCGCTGCGCTCGGCCACATCCAGGTCCGGGAACTCCTCCTGCGCCAGCTTGGAGGCGGAGTACACGCTGGCCCCGGCCTCATTGACGATGAGGTAGGCCAGCCCGGGGTCGCCGATCTCAGCGATGGTCTCGGCGGTGAACTGCTCCGTCTCCCGCGAGCCGGTGCCGTTGCCGATGACGATGAGCTGGATGCCGTACTTGGCAATCAGCTCTTTGAACTTCTCCGCCGCCTCGCGCTTCTTGTTATGCGGCGGTGTCGGGTAAGTTACCGCCACCTCCAGCAGCTTGCCGGTCTCGTCGACGACCGCCAGCTTGCAGCCGGTGCGGTACGCAGGGTCGACGCCGAGGACGCGGCGTCCCTTGACCGGCGGCTGCAGCAGCAGGCTGCGCAGGTTGCCGGAGAAGATCGAAATGGCCTGATTCTCGCCTTTCTCCGTCATCTCCCCGCGCACTTCACGCTCCACCGACGGAGCGATCAGACGCTTGTAGGCATCCTCGGCCACGGCTTCGAGCAGCTCCTTAACCGGTGACGGACCTTTGACCAGCTTGCGTGTGATATGCGCATGGATACGGGCCGCATCCACCTCAATGCTGACCTTCAGCACATTCTCCCGCTCCCCGCGGTTGATGGCGAGGATACGATGCGGCGGCATTTTGTGGACCGGCTCGCGGTAGCTGTAATAATTCTCGTAGACGGATTCCTGCTCTTTGTCCTTCGCCTCGGAAACGAGAATGCCCTGAGAGGCGGTAAATTGGCGCACCCAGGAACGGACCGCCGCATCATCGGCGATGGCCTCGGCAATAATGTCCTGCGCTCCCTGCAGGGCTTGTTCCGCCGACTCCACGCCTTTAGCCGGATCGACATATTTTCCGGCCTCTGCTTCCGGGTTTCCGCCGCGCCGCTGCTCCATGATCCAGTCGGCCAGCGGCCCCAGTCCTTTTTCCTTGGCGACGCTCGCCCGGGTCTTGCGCTTCTGGCGGTACGGACGGTACAAATCTTCCACTTCCTGAAGCTTGACTGCCCCTGCTATTTGCTCACGCAGCTCATCCGTAAGCTTGCCCTGCTCCTCGATGATGCGGATGACTTCACGTTTGCGCTCGCCAAGGGAACGCAAATAGCTCAGCCGTTCCTCAATATCACGCAGCGCGTTCTCGTCCAGCTCTCCGGTCATCTCTTTGCGGTACCGGGCGATGAATGGAATCGTGTTGCCCTCATCCAGCAGTCCCGCTGTGGTTCCGACCTGCCGCTCAGATAGGCCGAGTTCTTTTGCAATCTGGCCGATCATCATTTGCCGTTCCCGGCGCGCCGCTTCATCCGAAACGATATTCATATCCTGTTCGATCAATACGTCTCCCTCTTTTCTTACATCCGATACGTCAAATAGTATCATATTTGCCCGAAGGCGTTCCAGCCGGAGAGTTTATTGAATAGCCGCGAATAATAGCTCTGGTCTAGAAGCCCAAAAAAGGCTCACCGCAAACCTGCGATGAGCCTTCCTTGCGTTTTGTATAAAATGGCTGTGCCCGTCCTCTTCAAAAATCAATCAGACCCAGACTGATCTGCAGCGAGTCATCCACCTTTTTCATCGTTTCGTCATCAAGATGGGTGATCTTATCCGTTAAGCGCTGCTTGTCGATCGTCCGAACCTGCTCCAGCAGAATGACGGAATCCCGGTCAAAGCCGTGGGATGACGCGTCAATTTCCACATGAGTAGGCAGCTTGGCCTTCTGGATCTGTGCGGTAATTGCCGCAACAATTACCGTTGGACTAAAGCGATTGCCAATATCGTTCTGAATGACGAGAACAGGCCTTACCCCGCCCTGCTCGGAACCAACTACCGGCGAAAGATCGGCAAAGAAAACATCGCCGCGTTTTACGATCAATATCTACACCCCGCTTACTAAGCGGCCAAGAGTACTGTCTGCATCTTCCTCGGCAAGGAACGCTTCACATGCCATGGTCAAGTTGATCTTAGCCATTTCCATGTATCCGCGCTGCATAGACTCCCTTATGGAACGCTTCCTCCGTTCGCTGAGATACAGCTTCATGGCTTGCCGAATCAATTCACTGCGATTGGAATTCTCCATCTGGACAATTCCGTCCACCTCCTGCAAGAGATGATCGGGCAAGCTGATCATGATTCTTTTGGTGTTCTGCAAATTGGCCAACTTCTCTTCCACCCCCACAAACCTTCTGCCCTTGTATTCCAGTGTAGCATTATGCAAGGAATTTTATACAACGAATATATGCCGCCAGTATATCAAGTATGCTGCATCCCATTATAAACTAGAAACGGCGGTTCGTATAGACCATAAGTCACAATGTCGTCCACGATTAAATATTCCTTGAGCATATTTCCCGCTTAACTTACAGGATTTGGGCTTGGGGCTTGAAGTAAGGCATTTACCAGACGGGGAGCCGAGCCTTCGCGAATATAGACGCGCGGCACCCGGTGGGCCAGCATGCAGGTCACCTCGTAGTGAATCGTTCCAAGAAGGAGAGCCAGCTCGTCTGCCGTTATGGAGACGCCAGCCTGGCGGCCGATGAGGACAACCTCTTCGCCGGCTTTGATTTGTTCCGCCTCATTGGCGAAAGATTTGAGCGATACCATACACTGGTCCATGCAGATGGTTCCGACGACAGGAACGCGGCGGCCGCGTATTAGCACCTCCGCCTTACCGCTTAGCATCCGGGAATATCCGTCTGCGTACCCGATGGGTAGCGTGGCAATATATTCGCCGTTGTCCGCCCGGTAGCGGGTTCCGTAGCTGACGCCCCAGCTCTCCGGTAGGCTTTTTACATAGACGGCTTTCGTCTTCAGCGTCATGACCGGGTGCAGCTTGACCTGCTGCCGGTTCACTTCCGTCGACGGGTAGAATCCGTATATGCTGACGCCCACACGCACCATGTTCGGAGATAAATGAGGGGTATCAATGGCCGTAGCGCTGTTGCCCGTATGTATGATCGGGATATGAATCTGTCTTTCCCGAAGCGCTTCCGTCACGCCCATGAACCGTCGGTACTGCTCCAGTGTATAGCTTTTGTCTGCTTCATCCGCTTTGGCAAAATGAGTAAACATCCCCTCCAATTCGATCTGCCGGACACGCTGCGCCTCTTCGATGAACAGCGGCACATCGTCCGGAAGAAGCCCGAGCCGGCCCATGCCGCTGTCAATCTTGATATGCACCTTCAGCTTCCGGCTGTCATTCAAAGGAAGTTTGGATGCCGCTTCCAACCCTTCCGGGGTAAAAAGCGTCACGGTCACATCGTTCTCCCAGGCGGCGGCAATAGCTTCCGGCGGCGTATAGCCGAGCACCAGAATCGGCAGGACAATTCCCGCCTGGCGCAGCTCGATCGCCTCATCCAGAAAAGCTACACTTACATAGTCCGCACCCAGTCGTTCCAGCTCGCGCGTCACCTCCACGGCCCCGTGGCCGTATGCGTTGCCTTTGACGCATGCCATAAACTTCACGCCCGCCGGCAAATGCCGCCGAAAGCTTTCATAATTGGCACGCAAAGCATCCAAATCAATCTCGGCCACGGTCGGTCGATAGCTTTCTTGCACTTCCAGTCACCTTCTCGTTTGTGATAAGCGTCATCCTGCCGAATATACACATTAAACACTTTCTTATTCGTAATGGTAATGCTAACGGAAGGCACTGTCAATGTAAGCGAGGGTTTGACGTTCACCGCGCAAAGGGGGAAGCGTGCAGCCAGCAAGTTATAGCAAAACGGATACCGCATTGTAGAGGAAATCATCCCACAATTCGCAGTATCCGCCTACAACCTTTTATTTACCCGTTTGATCCTGCATAGAAGCGGCAATTTCCATCATTTCACTAGGAGGAAGGTTCGCGCTTGTAATCCGGAACTCCACTCCATCACCCGACATCCAAGTCAAGGTCTGCTGTTCATCCCCGGTCAGCAGTCCCGCCGTAAAACCAAGATCGATGAGCGTTCCCGGCGCGAGCGACACAGCTTGATCCAGCGGGCGCGATTCCATGATCGTATACTGGTAAATTCCGTCATACCGCAGAAGTACGGCGTGATTGTCGCTGTTCTCGACTTTATTGGAATCCTTGAACGTCACGCCTTCCGGAGTATAGCCCGGCTCAATAATGCCAAAATCGCCAAGGGCCGCATTCGCCTGAGCTTGCGTTCCCTCCTGGTTGTCGGCTGCGGGCAGCGGATTGCCGTTCTCGTCGACCTGAGCGACCGTATTTTTCGAATTCCCCCCCGAAGCCATATTCTTCTGCATATCAAAAGAATCCGCGGAAAACTCCGGATTGAAAGCGAACTTGTTGAACTTTACGTCCACCACAACCTTGGCTTCCGAATCGGATACCTGTACCTGCTTGGGCGCATAGGTCTTTTTGTCGAGCCAGATCTTCTGACGTACCAGGGCGCTGCTCTGATAATTGGCGGCTACTTCGAATACATAGCTGTCCTTGTCAGCCACGAATTGGCGGTTGTTGTCGGCGACGATGCCTTTCACCAGCGTCTGATACAGGTAGACCTGCCCTTGTTTGTCCGGCCAGTCGCTTTGGAACCGGAAGCTCTTGCCGAGGCTCGGCGTCAGCACGAACACGCCTTCATCGTTGCGGAGCACGATCTGAGTAATATTCTTCTGCACATTGGCCAGACTGATGCGATAGTAAGAAGGGTTTTTATACCATACCTCAACCCTGTACTCCTGAGGCTGCTCGCCGGTATAGAGGGTCATCGTGCCCTCCCCCTGATAGGCTCCCGTCTTGCTCTCCAGCTTGTCGGCAACGTCGTTCAAATCCTTAACCACAGATGCGGAGTCCTTCTTCCCGCAGCCTGTCATGATCAGGGTAACGCTCATAATGATCGCGAGTACCCATGCAATCCGGCGCATGACATCATCCCCTTAACCTGTTTTGAATGCAATGATTAGTACATGTCTATGAGGAACTTGGCCGCAATATGCAGACGGGCTTGACAAGCGGGGGCTTGGAAAAATAGAACAATTGCAATAGTATGTTTTTTAAACTCATGCTTATGTACGGGGAGCGAGTTCGCCGATATGTACAAAATATCGCAAAAGCCTTGCTACCGCCGTTATAGAGAGAATATAGGTCGCCGCTAAAGTGACCAGTCGCTGGAAGTGAATCGGGCAGCAGCAGTTTTTTTCGTATGTATACGATCCCGCATGCGCTATGAATCCGCTCCCAACTTTTCGTGCAACTGGAGGCAGCATAAATCTCCTTAATCTTCCCCGCCTATTATCTCTATCTCCAAATCAAACTCTGCTTCCATCCACTTTAGTACCCGTTCGCGGTTGCGTTCATACACAAACTGATAGTAACGTTCAAGTTCTTCAGGGTTGTCGCCCAGCGTATCTTTAAAACGGCGAAAAAACCCGCGTCCCCCTCTAAGGGACGTTATCAACAGCTCTCTCAGTCGTTCGTCCGATACAATATCTACAAAATCCTCCATATCCCGGTACCCGTCGCTGGAATACCGTTCTGGCAAGCGGAACCAGATTTCGCCAAACCCCTCTTCAATCTCCTCTTCCAATTCCTCGTCCTCCGGATCAGAAAATTCATTATTGACGAAGACAACCTCCTTGCTCTCCAGATTGAAAAAAGAATCGATCCCCTCATGCTGCATATCGTAGCTGTCGACAATCTCTCGTAGTTGCGCTTCAGTTAGAGTTAGTTTATCCATTCAGTGAACCTCCTTTCACATTCCCGGTAGGGAGTGACTACTACGCCGTTTGGTAGCGTACCGCTTGCTTGTATTTCAGTCCACGCTCCCGTATGGGGAGCGACGAGATGGTTGCTGACGGGCAAGACGCGGTTCGGTATTTCAATCCACGCTCCCGCACGGGGAGCGACCCAGTTCTATGGGGACTTTCCACGATGTTTGACTAATTTCAATCCACGCTCCCGCACGGGGAGCGACTGCGGCATGAGCGTCCCGCCTCTAATAATGCGGCATTTCAATCCACGCTCCCGCACGGGGAGCGACAGGTAGCCCACAGAACACTTGCGCCGCAAGGGTTTGAAGCCCAAAAAGTGCGAACCTCTGTAAAAACAGTCCACTTCATAACTCTTCAACTACAAAATATCGCAAAAATCCTTGTCCCGCAAGGGGTGTGAACCTCCCGGGGTTTTCATGTTCGCTTCAGGTTCGCACTTTTTGATTAGCGAGAGACAATCGAGAAGATCTGACAAGAAAAACCTGTTTATTGTCTTAATACTCTCCCCCTTGGCTTCTAGCCTATCCAGCTTATCCTCAGAAAGCGGAATACTTGAGGCGGATTGTTACTGCCATCTTTTTCAAAATAAATATTATCAACAGTCCTGTCTTTCGCGCTCAAATTATCGGAATCGGGATACTGCTGCGTGACGCCGAGCCGCTAAAACGGCAACAGCTTTTTATGCGGTCGCTTAAAGAATATGCCATGCTTAATGAGGAAAGATGGGAGATTTTGCAGACATTATTGCAGGAGGACGAGTCATGAATCGCGATATTTTGCTGAACAAGACCGAAAACATTCGAATCTGTATCATTTTTAATCTGCAAAGATGCTGCGAGGCGTGTATCGAATTGGCAATGCATTCGGTTTCCGAATTGAAATTGGGGGTTTCCCAGAGTAGCAGGGACGCTTTTGAAATGCTGTATAACAAAGGAATCATAGACGAGAAATTGAAAGAATACATGAGCCGTTGAGATTTAAATATCATTATCACAGTGATGGCAGCAGCAATGCCCTTGAGGTAAGGACCATCCTGCCGCTCAGGAAGCCAAAAAGCAAACCGTTCCCAGAGCGGCAAAATCGTCATCCGTTCAAAGCTCGGACAGTTTTTTCAAGTGCTTCTCCGATATTTCAACCACTTTATCCACGCGGCGCTTGTATTTCTCAACGTCTCCAAGGTGGTCGGTCGTCATCCACACCTTTACGATTTCGAGGGCGATAGCCGAGCCGATAATTTTTCCGCCGATGCACAGTACGTTAGTGTCGGAGTGAGACCGCGCCAGTTCCGCACAGAACGGGTCCTGACAGACCGCCGCGTACACCCCATAGATTTTATTAGCAATCATAGCGCTTCCATAGCCTACACCATCAATAAAAATCCCGCGGTCCGCCTTCCCTTCAGCCACTGCCAAAGCCGCAGGATAAATATAATCAGGCAAATCGGAAGCTTCCTCACTATGCGTTCCGAAATCCACTACCTCATGCCCTTGGCTGGTTAGTAAAGCTTTTACTTCTTCTTTCAAGGAAAAACCCGCATGATCGCCCGCAACCGCAATTTTCATCGTTAGACGCCCCCAATTCATTGATTTTCCAATTTGATGTACAATTCCAGCACTTCTATCTTATCGCTTCGGAACTTCGATTTCCAGTTATTTTCATACTCGTCAACCTATGAATAATGTTCTTTGTAAAAAAAGGAGTCGTCGTTTTTATAGATCAGCCGAGCAAAATGCTCCTACATGGGGAGCAACTTCCACTTTCAATCGTTCATACTCTTTCTTATCATTTCAATCCACGCTCTCGCATGGAGAGCGACACGCGTCAGAGGTTGCCTTCTGGCCAGCCAAAAAATTTCAATCCACGCTCTCGCATGGAGAGCGACATCAAGGACAAGAATATGACGTTATTGGTCTCGAAATTTCAATCCACGCTCTCGCATGGAGAGCGACGTAATCATATCCAAGCGAATGCCGTCACAGCCGATATTTCAATCCACGCTCTCGCATGGAGAGCGACGACTCTTGGATGGTTGTGTTATTGGGATTGCAGTTCAATTTCAATCCACGCTCTCGCATGGAGAGCGACAGACCGGCTGCCACCCCTTGCTACGCAAGGGATTGCAAACGCGAAAACCCTTGTCCCGCAAGAGGTGCGAATCTCCCGGGATTTTTATGGGAGCTTGGGGTTCGCACTAGCAATTACCCCCAGGGCAGCAAGAGCGACTTGACGGAATTGAGGGCAATCAAAGGTGTGTCATTAACATTTCAATCCACGCTCCCGCACGGGGTGCGACCCTAAGTTTTAGTGATTAGCCCAGTGTCGGATTGCTATTTCAATCCACGCACCCGCACGGGGTGCGACTACGAAACGCTGCAAGAAGCCCTGTACCATGAATGATTTCAATCCACGCTCCCGCATGGGGAGCGACGACAAAAATCACTTACTTTAATGTGAATTTATGATTTCAATCCACGCTCCCGCATGGGGAGCGACTAATATGATACGGACATGTTAATTTATATAGAAATTTCAATCCACGCTCCCGCATGGGGAGCGACCAATCCCCATTTGTATCGATTGCCTTTGTTGATTCGATTTCAATCCACGCTCCCACATGGGGAGCGACGGCCTCATGTTGGCCCGTAACATCCGCCGCACCGAAATTTCAATCCACGCTCCCACATGGGGAGCGACATTAACAACCTTTCCAGCAACGTCTTTGAGTTCGATTTCAATCCACGCTCCCACATGGGGAGCGACGGAAAAACATCGTAAAATTTGCAGACTGGTCTGAGATTTCAATCCACGCTCCCACATGGGGAGCGACAACAAAAGATTTTGGACAGTGTCTTCAAAGCATTATTTCAATCCACGCTCCCACATGGGGAGCGACTCGAATACGTCTCTGGCTGTCCACGTTAGCAATGGTCTATTTCAATCCACGCTCCCACATGGGGAGCGACCCGTGCCTATTAAGGTGGGATAGATTTGCAGAATGATTTCAATCCACGCTCCCACATGGGGAGCGACGTACACACGTTCTACGCAAGCGGCAAGGCGGTATGATTTCAATCCACGCTCCCACATGGGGAGCGACCAAGCTGGTCATTCGTCATCTTAATGGCCGCCTATTTCAATCCACGCTCCCACATGGGGAGCGACGCGGAGGTGATTACGGATGTGGCCGTTTAAGCGTAAATTTCAATCCACGCTCCCACATGGGGAGCGACGTATCTCACACCAGGAAACATCAGCGCTGTTGCTGATTTCAATCCACGCTCCCACATGGGGAGCGACCATACGCGGGAGGGATAAGTGATGACGAATCAAACATTTCAATCCACGCTCCCACATGGGGAGCGACTGTATTCTGCGCTTCAAAAAAAGGAGGACGAACAAGTATTTCAATCCACGCTCCCACATGGGGAGCGACGAGGGCGAAGAGACCGGCACATTTGATACTTTCGATAATTTCAATCCACGCTCCCACATGGGGAGCGACAGCACCCGCTGCGACCGCTTGCTACGCAAGGGATTGCAAACGCTTTAGTGCGAATCTCTTAAAAATGACCGTTTAAAAAGAGGCTCCTTCTATAAAATAACGCGAAAACCCTTGTCCCGCAAGAGGTGCGAATCTCCCGGGATTTTTATGTGAGCTTGAGGTTCGCACCAAACATAAGCTTACAGACCAGGGCAGCAACATGTTTAGCTACTGTTTTGCCCGGGACCTTTCCGCTTTTTCTATGACTTCAATCAGGCTGAGATCCGGATTTGTTTTCCTATAAAAGATCGCCAGTTCGGCGGTCCGCCAGCCTGTTTCCATTCCCAATAGTCTAGAGTATCCACATTTTCAAGAAAAAAATGAGAAAGTGCCTCAATTGGATTTACACTGTACATTGATTTAAAAGATTACTGAGACATCGGTTCATGTACAAGGTATTCATTTTTCAATTCATACAAAAGCTTAAAGACACTGAAATGATTCACATTAACAATTTTATCTACAA
The DNA here is from genome assembly GCF_000993825.1 of Paenibacillus durus ATCC 35681. Taxonomy (NCBI): domain Bacteria; kingdom Bacillati; phylum Bacillota; class Bacilli; order Caryophanales; family Paenibacillaceae; genus Paenibacillus; species Paenibacillus durus. The sequence continues at coordinate 602,074 of NZ_CP011114.1, read as the reverse complement.
ATTGATTGCATCTGGCTGGCGAATTAAATAGCGTCCGTTACATGACAACCGATTGTTTGCCATTTACGTCCAAGGGAATCAGTGAGATGATAGTAATGAATTGCCTCCGGCGAGTCGCCCAATTCCGGCCAAACCAAATCTTTTTCATAATGTCTATTACAGCTTGATAGTTAAGCTTGCGGGGGCGACGCTTGGGCATATGCATCCTCCACTGAATTTTTTAAAAGATAGGTATCTATAAAAGGCAACCTAACCGCAAATGGATTTTCTTAATACGATTGCACTTTTAAAGTTCAACCCTTGTATCCACAATATACCATATGCACTTTTGAAGTGCAATACCTTAAATTCGGAGGACGAAATGGAATATAACAGATATACACTCCATTGCAAATTGGACGAGATTTTAAAAGAGCACGATAATATGTCCGTTTTGAAATTGTCTAAAGAGATAGGCCACCGTAGAACAACCATTATGGAATTGATGCATAACACCAATATGGAAAAGAAAAAAATCTCGGCAGCGCTGATCGTGAAGTTATGTTTATACTTCGATATCAGTCCCAACGAATTGTTTGAGGTGCGCCCCAAAGAGTAAGCTTCCCTCAGGCTAATAAAGCGCCGAAACTAGGCCGTCAGATTGCCAGTGAAACTGGGTGCCGCAATTTCATCCACACTCTCGCATGGAGAGCGACAATAACGCCCCGCCCACAATAAACCATTTCATAGCGATTTCAATCCACGCTCTCGCATGGAGAGCGACGTTTTTTTATCAAAAATATTTCGAGAGATTCAATTATTTCAATCCACGCTCTCGCATGGAGAGCGACTTGTAGGAGGGGATGTCCAGCTTGTCCAGGTTGATCTATTTCAATACACGCTCTCGCATGGAGAGCGACGACAAGCCCCAAAATGACCATGAGATCAGTCAACGGATTTCAATCCACGCTCTCGCATGGAGAGCGACCGGGGCTCCCAATTACCATAGCTGCATGCTCAGATTTCAATCCACGCTCTCGCATGGAGAGCGACGACGACGGAATATGTAAACGGGAAACCAATTCGTGTAATTTCAATCCACGCTCTCGCATGGAGAGCGACCATAGGACTTCTCGTTGGCTGGTTCATTCGGTTATTTCAATCCACGCTCTCGCATGGAGAGCGACGTTGCCACGATAATGTTTCTTCTTGGTTTAGATGATTTCAATCCACGCTCTCGCATGGAGAGCGACTCTGAGTATGGCTTATCAGCGTTCTCGTTGTCTCATTTCAATCCACGCTCTCGCATGGAGAGCGACGACAAGGCCGAGGATCGACAAGCATCCACTTGGACAATTTCAATCCACGCTCTCGCATGGAGAGCGACCGTGGGATGAGTCAGAGCAAAGCACAGAAGTAACATGATTTCAATCCACGCTCTCGCATGGAGAGCGACTTATAAAGACCAAGACCGTAGGGCTTCACCAGTATTTCAATCCACGCTCTCGCATGGAGAGCGACGTACAACTTGCGTGATACGGGCGGAGTATTAACGATTTCAATCCACGCTCTCGCATGGAGAGCGACGTGGCTGTGGCGGGATCGCCGGGAACGGTGCAGTTATTTCAATCCACGCTCTCGCATGGAGAGCGACAAGGAGCAGCAGAGGCTGGTGTGTACTGGCTCCAAATTTCAATCCACGCTCTCGCATGGAGAGCGACGCTGTTCGCGATCTGATAAATAACTTGGCAAAGATATTTCAATCCACGCTCTCGCATGGAGAGCGACCATCCGTAAACTCCGATCCGCCAACCGCTAACCCATTTCAATCCACGCTCTCGCATGGAGAGCGACGGCAAGACAGTTTGAAGTATCGCCTTCAACCGTGAAATTTCAATCCACGCTCTCGCATGGAGAGCGACCGGTACGAGAGTGGCGAAGCATCGACGACGCCCAAGATTTCAATCCACGCTCTCGCATGGAGAGCGACTCCCTTTACGCTCCGGCTCCGGTTCTGTGGGAGATTTCAATCCACGCTCTCGCATGGAGAGCGACAGCAGCCGCTGCGACCACTTGCTACGCAAGGAATTGCAAACGCTTTAGTGCGAACCCCTTGAAAATGGTTGTTTAAAACGGGGCTCCTTCTATAAAATAACGCGAAAACCCTTGTCCCGCAAGAGGTGCGAATCTCCCGGGATTTTTATGTGCGCTTGGGGTTCGCACCGGGGAGTCGAATCATTTTGAACCTAACCTCGGTTCTAGTATTTTACTTTATCTTCTCAATCGGAGCCTTCGGTACCGATTTTTTCTAATTTTGGAAAGATTGAAGAAATCGAACTTTGTCAAGTTGACCAGTTCTGTTGTGAACGGGTCAGTGTCATCTTTAAATATAAAAAATAATGGGCAAGCACGAAATGCGGAGGATTAATATTGCTTAGGAAGGAATACTCTTCTCTATTTAAGTGTAAGTTTTATACTCTAACCGTATCGTTTGTTTTCTTGTGGAAAGACTTTTACTTTGTCGCGGCTATATTTAGGGTCTACTGGAAGCAGAGTGAATTCCGTCTGCAAACATTGAAAACCATCATTCGTCCGTTTTTATGATTCCTTTTTCCTTTTCAAAATGTTCGATATGTTGTTCAATTAGATATTCAATCTGCATGGCAATAGACCTCTTGTTCTTGTCTGCGATGTACTTAATTTTATCGAAATTCTCTTCCTTTAGCCGTAACGTAAACACTCTTTTATCAGTTGCCATATGTTTAATACTCCCCAAAAGTGATGTCATTATTGTATCATTATGAAATTTCCGCTCATACATTCATGTTGACATCTAAGTGATGTCACTATATAATTTATTTTATACAACCCTTGATATTATTTTGTCGGAGGACATTCATGGCATACATGGAGCAAGCTTTTAACCAGTTTCTTTCCGCTCGTATGGAGTATATAGCTAACTCGATTTTGTCTAACTGTAATGAATACAGGCAATTGATTGAAGAATGCAATCAGTTGTTCTTAACTCTAATGACCGATCTTCCCCAAGAATACAAAGAAATGCTGCAAAATTATGATACGAGCACTGCCCTACTTCAAGGAATTGCAGAAACATTGATGTATAAGCAAGGTCTAAAAGACGGCATCAGCCTTAACAGGTTTCTAACCGATAGATAGTGTTATTGGCTTTCAAAGTCATTTGTCCCTCTTTCTGATTAAGATCCCCTTCATTTCGCTTAGTGATAGTTCAAATGCCATTTTCAATTCATACTCCACCAGGCGAGGCGACCACATTCGGTATCCACCCGTAAGCTGCCAAGCGAATTTTCAATCTACGCTCCCGCACGGGGAGCGACATTGATGCCCCCGAACACTTAGATGATTACATCGTTATTTCAATCCACGCTCCCGCACGGGGAGCGACTACCAATCGCTCCGGCGGTCCGGCTATACTGATCCAAATTTCAATCCACGCTCCCGCACGGGGAGCGACAGCAAAGGAGGCTAAATAATGTCGGATCTTTACATATTTCAATCCACGCTCCCGCACGGGGAGCGACGTACGGCAAATATTTTGTACGAATACCACTCCAAAAATTTCAATCCACGCTCCCGCACGGGGAGCGACAGCATCAGTGTAACCCCTTGCTGCGCAAGGGAATGCAAACGCTTTAGTGCGAACCCCTTAAAATGACCGTTTAAAGGGGGGCTCCTTCTATAAAATAACGCGAAAACCCTTGCCCCGCAAGAGGTGCGAACCTCCCAGGGTTTTTATGTGCGCTTGGGGTTCGCACCTGAGAAGGCTCAGCCACTTGGAACGGGTGATCATAAGCAGGAAAAAGCAGCAACAAGACAAGCCTTTCACGATTCGATTGAAAATAATGTGATTGAAATCACTAGCCATCTGTCTGATTCTTATACAATCTAATTAGTTCTGCGAATACGAAATCCGGCTGTAGGGCCTGATTAATTCAAAACAAGGAGAGTGATTTTCAAATGGAAAAGAAAGAGCTAGTTCAATTTCAAGAATATCAAACGGACCGATTCACCAAGCGCATTGTCTTTAAAGAAGACAAGCATACAGTTTTTGTCTTGAACTTTGGACCGGGGCAGCAATTGCCCGTTCATAAGCATCCCGGAGCCAGCGTGTACATTCTCTTTCTTGAAGGCAGCGGAATAGTAACCTCCGATGGACGAGAAATCTCCGTATCGCAAGGCGATGTGGTTCAGATATCGGGTGATGAAGATTTCTCTTACCGAAGCGGCGAAGGCTCCAATTCGAGTCTATATGTAACGTTGATCAACACCCCGGGCGAGCAATACGCACAGAATATCTGAGCATCCGGGCCGGCAGCTTGCAGGTAGTATACATGGCACCCGACCTTTTGCCTGATAAAAGCCCTCCTTATGCGGAACAGCGAATGGACTGTCCCCGGTCATGTTCATGACTTACGGGACAGCCCTTGAAAGGGCCGGAACTGGCAATGAGATCGGTTGAGATCCGTGCTTTAAAGACGCCCATTGCCAGACCGATTATTCGCTCAAAATCACTTCACAGGCTTCAGCATAATCCCCAGCTGATCTTGGTAGGGTTCCAACTGCCGAACCAGTTCCTTCAATTGCTCCTTCTCCTCTTTCGTAAACGCACGATCAGTGCCGTCCGGCCGGGCCGCTTGAGCTTGCAGCTTTTGAATCCCGCTGATAACTCCTTTCACTTTGGCAAAATCCTGACTGCTGAGGTTTTGCTCCCCGCGGGCCAGCACGTCTTTCCACACGTTGTCCACTTGCCGGACAGCTTCCTTAGCAGTTACCCGCTCATTCAGCTTCTCAAAATAAGGCTCTAGCTCCGCGTTCAGCTTCTTATAGGTTTCCTGATCTGCGGGGCTTAGCCGCTCGGGATGCAACACTCCTGTGTCATCGGCTATTTTGAGGTTATAATCGCCCAATTTTTTAAGCATGCCCATCAGCTTCGCGAACTCCTGCGGTTCAAAGCTCTGCTTTGCCGCTTGCAGCTTCTCCTCCAGATAATCATACTGCTGGGTGCCGCCGAATGGCTCTATCCGCTCCTGCGAGCCGTATACGGAGTCCGCCAGATAATGGTACCCGGCATACGCTCCCGTAGGAACGAGCAGCACGGCGGCCAGAATGCCTGCCGCAATCCATTTTTTCATTCTTCTTCCCTCCGGGTTCAGTGATTTGTGATTTAATATTCTGTCCTTCAGTTCCAGCGGAGCCGTCCAGGCCCTGCTTTCTTCCCGCAATGCCTCTCGCAGCTCTTGCTCAAGCTTCATGCAAATCCTCCACCTTTCCCCTAAGCAAAATCTCGCTGCTCCGCTTGCTGCGCAGCTTCTTTAAAGCGGCGTGAATACGGGATTTTACCGTTCCGAGAGGGATGTCCAGCGCATCCGCAATTTCCTCCTGGGAGTACTCGTTCAAATAGTGCAGAATCACGACCTGCTTCAGCTTGAATGGAAGGCGTTCCACGCTTGCAATCAGGGGACGGTTCGATATTTTATCTACCACTTCCCCCGAAAAATCGTAAGCCAGGGCGATACTCTGCTGCGCTTTTTTAATCAGGCGGATATGATTCCAACTCTTTCTCCGGTAAGAACGGATTTGCCGCATAACCACCCCCATCAGCCACGGACGAAAAGGCCGGGCCGCATCATACTGCCCAAGAGACCGGTACGCTTGAATGTAAATCTCCTGGACGACATCATCCGTATCGGATGACTCCCCAATGAGGAAACGGACGGTTCGATACACCTCGGTTATTGTTTTTTCATATAGCTCGCTATACGCTTCACGGCTGCCGGCAAGCACAAGCGCTGCGAGCTCCGAATCTTGTTTTGGATGATTCATCCGCCATTCCCCCTTCGGTCTTACACTCTTTATTGGAGAGTACCGGATATTTCGTTCGCTTTTTTAGGAGTTAACCTGGAAAATCTCCCGTTTATTCTTCCTCCATGGACGTATTAATCGAAACCAACGGGAAAAGCTCCATCTTATTTCTGAGAAAAGGACCTATTTCGGGAATTCCCCTTTATTAAGAGGGAGAAAATCCCTTTTATTCGCGCGGTAACTGGCTTTTGGCTCCGATAAGCTCCGATTTTTCCCGCTTGGCTCTCTCGAATGTCCTCAAACCAAGCGGGTTCGCGCCGTACAGGCGTAACGCCATAATATATCTGCGGCAGAAAAAAGCCCTCAGCTAGCGGACTTCCCGCTTAACGCTTGAGGGCCAATCGGTATCCCAGATTGATGATAAAATTGTAGAAGAGATGCGTCCTGGAAACCCGCATCCGTCTGATAAAGGATGGCAGCGAATAGAAACGGCGGCGGAAATCGAGATAACCCTCGAATAGCTGCTCCGAAGTCATATTCCGGGGTCCAAACACGACGTCCGTCTTGCCGTTGTACAGACTCCAGTCTCCGCTCAGCAGCCGCTGCTCCTGCTTCATTCCAGCGTATACGGGTGTCCGGGGCAGCGGCGTAAGCAGGCTGACGGTAACCCCGTCGATTCCCAGCTCCTCGCAGGCTGCAAGCGTATCCCGGAAGGTTGCCGGAGTATCCTCGTCAAAGCCGAATACAATGCCGGCCTGGATCATGATCTTGTGCCCATGCAGCTTCCCGATGATTTCACGGTACGAATCGACCCGGTTGATCCCTTTGTTGACGCCCCGCAGCGCCGATGGCGAAAAGGACTCCAGCCCAACGAACAGATACAGACAGCCCGCTTCCCTCGCCCGCTCTAGCAGTTCATCGTCATTGCAATCGGCGAGGGTCACCTGTGCCGCCCACTTTTTGCCCAAAGGCTTCAGGTTCTCCATCAACTCAGTGGCATGTGCCTTATCCGCAAAAAAATTATCATCCCAGAACACGAAAAACCTCGATTTCATCAGCGAGATTTCGCGGATCACTTCCGGGATTGGACGGACGCGAAAGCGGTCGTGGTAAATTTGCTTCAAATTGCAGTAAGCGCAGCGGTAAGGGCACCCCCGTGTCGCGAACACGGCGCCCTTCATCAGCCGGTTTCTTTTTAAAAGATCCCATCTCGGCAAAGGGAGATTCTTCAGATCAGGTATGCCCTCCGACCGATACACGGCCCGTTCCTTTCCTTTATGAAAATCGTCCAGAAATTCCGGCCAGGTCTCCTCCGCTTCACCGATCAGGATACTGTCGCAGTGCCCGGAAGCCTCCTCCGGCAGCAGCGTGACATGCGGTCCGCCCATGACCACCTTGGCCCCTTGTGCCCGGAACTTCTCCGCGATTTGGTAGCAGTGGTAGGCGTTCGGCGTGTTCACGGTAATGGCTACCAGATCAAACGTGCGGCGGAAGGGGATTTTTTGCCGATATTCATCTATAAGCGTGATCTGATACTTGCTCTCATCAATGAATCCCGCCAAATACGGCATCGTGATCTGAACGAAGTTGTTAAACTGCTTCCTTCTGAACCGGTTGATTTTCTCGTTCTCCGGCTGAATCAGCAGAATCTTTTTTCTCATGCGTCACCTTCCAGATAAGTCCATTTGCATAATTATAGCATGGAAAAATAGCCCAACAATGCTGAGCTTATGCCTCATGAGGCATAAGCTCAGCAAGCCGCAGCCAAACCCAACTACGCTTGAACCTTGATCCTGACATTCCCAAAGGAACGAACCGCGCAGCTGCAATAGGCATATTATGTATTAGTTCCATAGAGAGGTGGTGAATAACCATGAGCATTCAAATGGGTGTACCTCAACAACAAGTGCTGTATCAAGCAGACAGCCAGTCCATTCAGAACTTAAAATCCATCAGGAGCCATTTGCACAATATATGCAGACAACATACGAATCAATATGTCAGGATTGAAACAATCGACGGTCAGGTGGTCACGGGGAGAATCGTGAATTGCGAGAGGGGCTTCTTGCATTTGGCAGTTCCAAGGCATGGGGGAAATCGTGCTTTCTATAATCCGTATGATGAAATGATTCTAACCCTTGTTCTTTACGAGCTGCTTGTCATCACTTTATTGTACACATAACATTTGAGAAAGAGCCTATACGGTGAAGTAGGCTCTTTCTTTTTAAGGACGTCATCTTAGAATGTCTTCAGAATAATCACCAGCAGAATGAAAAGCACTAAGACAGTAGTAGTCGAGGAGAACCCTGCATAACCACCCATCGCTATCCCTCCTTCAATTTTCTACACTAATATATGCCCTATCTATATAAGTGCAAGTGCTTTTGCCTATTGTCCTTCTGCCAGGCATAAAAAAAACACCCCCTAGATTTATCGAATTAACCTGGGAGGTTATCCGATTACTATTCTAAGGGGTGCTCTTCATAAGGAGAGCGAACTTGCTCTACTTTCAATTTTAGCTGTATCGGGAGATTAGTTCATACAACTGGTTGGATACCTCATGTACACCACGGCGGAGATCATTTCCGGTAAAGGTCACGCGGATAAAGCTTTCGTCCGTACCCATGGCTTCCGACAAGAAACCGCCAAGTCCTCGAGCTCTGCGGTCAATCTGGATGTACAGCTCCAAATTGTCGCCCCGTGGGAAGAACATCACTTCAAGCTCATCCAGCGCACCGCGAAACTCGCGGGTCGGCACATACTCGAACTCCTGTACAAAAGGCAAGCCGGCGCCAAGACGGGGAGCATACTCATTGCTCACTTCACGCAGCCTGAAGCCCAGCTCATCCAGCGCTCCGAATACCACCTGCATGTTATCGCTCGGCAGCACCTCGAGATAATCATGGTCGCTTGGGTCAAGCGCCATCTTGATATCCAGCCCGGTCATCAGCCATACCGGTGTATGGCGGTACGATACAGGCGTACGCTCAGGAACGGTAATTTCAAACGGAATTTCCCGAACCTCCCCGGCCTGCAGCAAAAATCCCTCGGTAATGAGAATGCGTGCGATTTCGGTTTCGTGCGTTATCTTTCGATCATTTTCCTCTTTATCATACTGAGTCTTCACATAAATATAAATCTTGTCAATTTGCTGCTCCACCTGGCCCCCGCGAATGGATACCACTCCGCGCAGCGTACCGCCAGCCACTACCCGCGCCTCCTCCAGCCGAGTGTCCACTTTAGCCGACCCGATGCCGACGCTTGCCAATACCTTTTTGAACATAGACATGTACCGGTTCCACCTCCGCAATATTGAATCCTTGTAGTACGTTCATGCTATGCATTACGCTGCTTCCGGTTGATTCGTTTCATATTTCTTGAACTCGCCCCTTTCGCCAAATCACCCAATCGGTGTTCCATCAGGTAGTTTAAAATCAGGTTTTAATAGAACTACATCCCCCTTTTCGGGTATTCCTCCAAGAACTAATACCTCTGAATTAAACCCGGCTATACGACGCGGAGGAAAATTGACTACCCCTATTATTTGTTGCCCTATAATATCTTCAGCCGTATATCTTTTGGTAATTTGTGCACTTGACGTTTTTATTCCGATTTCTTGTCCAAAATCAATCTCAAGTTTGATAGCAGGTACTTTTGCTTTTGCGAAAAACTCAGCTTTGATTATTGTTCCAACACGAATATCTAATTTCAAAAAATCATCAAACGTTGCCATTTAAACACTCACCTCTGAATAGTTTAAGGATTGTAACCAAAAGTCTGTGCACAGGATTATAATGATAAGCCGAAGATTTGATATGATAATATCACCACCTTCATTTTATTTGTGTAATTATATCTTTAATTTATATAGAAATATCGTCATCAGAAAGGACTTCGCTAAGATGAAAAAACAGTTGCACGAGACCATTTTATATCCCGATGTTTCATTTCCATATATCATGTACACCCATACTATTCATGGAAGTATTCCTGAAGGTAGAGGATTTAACGATTTACATTGGCATGAAGAACTACAAATCACTTTGGTTACTAAAGGAAAACTAGTTATACAAGTTAATGGGATTGATCATGAATTAGAAACAGGACAGGCAATTTTAATTAATGAGGGCGTCCTTCATGTTACTACGAACCTGACACATAACGCTCAGTATGTCAGTTTTAATTTTCCTGAGAAGCTGCTGGCCTTCTATGCAGATAGTGCCATGGAAAAAAATTATGTACTACCTTATACAAACTCTTCCTTAGTGTCACTAGTAATCAAGGGAGATGTTGAATGGGAAAGTCAAGTACTGGAAATGCTTTGGGATATGAAAAAGAAATTTGATATGAAAAAAAACTGGGGGTGGGAATATGAGGTTTCGATTAAAACTGTACAATTATGGTTTACCTTAATTTCTAACATTTCGCTCTCTTCTGAGGAAGCACCTAAATACTTAAAACTGCAACAAGAAAGACTTCAATTAATGCTCAGCTTCATCCATCAGAACTACTCAAATAATATAACACTGCAAGAGATTGCTGATGTAGCGCATCTAAGTGTTTCGGAATGTACTCGGAGTTTTAAGAGAACCATTCATATGACACCTTACGACTACTTAATTAAGTACCGTATCAAGAAAAGCAGCGAGTTATTAATCTCAACAGATTATACAATAACCGAAATAGCCCACAGAGTGGGTTTCAATCATGTAAATCACTTTATTCAGTCTTTTAAAAAATATCATGAAAGAACACCTAAAGATTTCCGGAAATTTAGAAAGTGATCAACCAGTACAAAAAAAACTTCACCTCCAAGACTTCATGTCTTGGGGACGAAGTTGTCGCGGTGCCACCCCAGGTTCATTAATATGTCGCCATATTAACCTCTTTAAGTACGGCATTGCAGTCAATGCTTATACTCTAGCTCAATAACGGGAGCTCCCGTCACGCTATCCCCTTGAGGGTTCCGGCATGCTGCTCAGAGGCTTGGTTCGGGAAATCGCTCTTTGCTCCTTTTCAGCTGCCGGAGCTCTCTGTGCAAGAACGTGATTTCCTTACTCTTCTCATCATCGCGTTTTCATTTATCGATAGGATATCAATTATTACCATTTGTGTAAACCCATATTCTTTACGTCCGTATGAAACTAACTTACTTACATAAAATAACCGATATGATATATTAAGAATTATTCTTACATAATAGTTAGACAAGAAAGGAGAGGCGTTTCGTGAGACTTGCAAGGTATTTTTTCATCAGCTTTACGGTTTTGATCCTTATTACAGCTCTTCCTTGGTATGTACGAGCTCAAATAAGCGATGCGGATGCCGATCTGGTGTCTATTTATCAAGGGACCGGCTCATTATCCCCTGCCTTTTCTCCATCAGTGACGGAATATTGGGTAAGAATGCACAGCTCTGCAATCGGTTATTACACGGCGGCAATTCCTGCAAATTCCGGAGCGGCAATGGAGTATTCGATGAATGGAGGTTTTTGGACTGCAATCCCTTCCTATACATCAACCGGGTATCTTCCGACAAATCGGGGAGATAACACGTTTCAAATCAAGGTAACTTCGGCGGATTTAACGGCAACCAAAACGTATACAATTCATGTTTATTATCCATCGACCAATGACGCGGATTTGATTGATTTACATTCAGATGAAGCAGCGTTAAGCCCGGGTTTTCAATCCTCGGTAATGAATTACACAGCACACGTACCTTATACAACGAGCAGCATTACGTTCACCGGGGTGCTGGATGATCCCGCTGCCTCTTTGACAATCAATGGAACAGCGGCAACCAATGGCGCTGCATCCGGTGCGATTCCTTTAAATGTCGGAAGCAATACGATAGTAATCGCGACCGCATCCTATGATCAAACGGCGAACAAGACGTATACGATAACGGTGACACGAGCCGCACCCAGCACGAACACCGGCTTGAGTGATCTAACCGTTCCCGGAAACCTGTTAAGTCCGGCTTTTGCAACAGGTACGACTGCCTATACATTGGCAAGTGCCGCTTATGCTGCCGATTCATTGACGGTAATTCCAACGGCAGCCGATCCGGCGTCAACGGTAAAGGTTCGGGTTAATGGAGGCAGCTACATGACGGTTAACAGCGGCTCAGCCAGCGGATCGCTGGCGCTGAACGTCGGAAGCAATACCATTGAAATCCAAGTAACCGCCCAGGACGGGATAACAAGCAATGTATACACGATCACAGTGAAGCGAAAAAATAATAATGCCGCGTTAAGCGAGCTGCTCGTATCGCCGGGAAGCCTTAATGAGGCGTTCTCCAGTGAAAGATTGGACTATTCGCTGGAAGACGCGGGCAGCACGACGGATACGTTGACGGTGTCGCCGGTGCTGGCCGATCCGGCAGGCGCTTCAGTTCGTGTAAACGTGAATGGCGGCGGCTACACACCGGTGACGAATGGACACGGAATAGATGTGCCGCTGACTCCAGGCAGTAATCTCATCACTCTAGAAGTGATAGCGGAAGATTCGGGCTACTTCAAGCGGTATACGATTTCGGTTACAAGGCTGCAGGATAGTGCGATCTACCCGGCATCGGGCATTTTTGACAAATATTCGTCCAATCCTGTGGAGGGGCACTATCAAGATATCGTGACAACCCTTACCTTGAACGGTAATACACTGTCAAGCATAAAGCTTGACGACACGATTCTGGAAGCTTCCAGCTACACATTATCCGCAAATACAATAACCATTCATAAGGAATACTTGGCTGCATTAGAAACAGGCCATCATGTAATTGCTTTTGTGATGAATAAGGGATCGAACGCTCTGTATACCCTGTTTGTGAACGACACAACCCCGCCGATCCTGAACTCCGCTGTTGCCGGTGACGGACATGTACAACTTGCCTGGAGTCCTGTAGATGGCTCTACGGGATACAAAATCTACCAAAGCTTAACATCCGGCACTTATGGTCCCGAAGTCGCTACCGTTACCGGGTCTACTTACGATTTTGATGCAACAGGCTTAACCAATGGTACTACGAGCTACTTTGTCGTTAAAGCGACTAACCCGGGAGGGGACAGTGCGGTTTCCAATGAATTGAGCGCAACGCCGAGAACCGTTCCGGCCGCTCCAACAGATGTAAACGCGGTTGCGGGAAATGGCCAGGCCACCGTTTCTTTTACGGCTCCATCGGATAATGGCGGAAGCCCGATCATCGGATACGAAGTTACAGCTTTGCCGGGTAATATCATTGCGGAAGGAACCAGCAGTCCAATTACCGTTACGGGCTTATCGAACGGCACTGCTTATACGTTTACGGTAAAAGCGGTCAACAGCGCAGGGAAAAGCGCCGGATCAGCCGTTTCCAATGAGATTATTCCAAGACCATCATCAAATGCCGGAGATGGGGACGGTACACCGACAAATCCCGTTACAACGGGGAATGCTGGAACCGTTATGAATATCCTGGTCAATGGAAAAGCCGAAAATTGGGGATTAGCAACAACAACCCGGGTTAATAATCAATCGGTCACCACGATTTCACTAAACCCCGCTAAATTTATGGAGTTTTTTGCAGCGGCAAGTCCGGGTACAGTAATTACAATTCCATTCAGTCCGGGATCGGATGTCGTCATCGGTGAGTTCAACGGCCAGATGATCAAAACTCTGGAGCAAAATCAGGCGGTGGTGAAAATCCAAACCGATCAGGCCAGCTATACGCTGCCTGCCCGGCAAATCCATATAGAATCCATCTCCCATCAGCTGGAGCAATCGGCGCTACTACAGGATGTGATCGTTCAAATTGAAATTGCGGCTCCTGCGGCAGACATGCTGCAAACGATCGAAAATGCGGCATTCAAAGGCAATTTCAAGCTTCTCGCTCCTCCGCTTAACTTTACAGTACGTGCGGCATATCACAGCAGCAGCTTGGAAGTGTCCCGGTTCAATGCATATGTAGAACGCACAATAGCGATTCCCGGTAGCGTTGACGCCAGCCAGTCCACAACCGGTATTGTCGTCGAACCGGGCGGATTAGTTCACCCTGTACCAACCCAGCTTACCGTTATGGATGGGAAGTATTATGCGACAATCAAGAGCTTGTCGAATAGCACGTACGCTATCATTTCACATCCGGTCGAATTTCAAGATACCGCCAGCCATTGGGCGAAATCTGCAGTAAATGATTTGGGCTCGCGCATGATCATTAACGGGTTCGACAATGGAAGGTATGCCCCCGATCAAGACATTACTCGCGCAGAGTTTGCGGCCATTCTTGTTCGAGGACTAGGAGTGAAGTTAGTGCATGGAGGAACCGCATTCCCGGATGTAAAAGCTTCCGATTGGTATAGCGATGCCATTCAAACTGCGTACGCCCACCAATTCATCAGCGGCTTTGAAGATGGCAGCTTTCATCCAACGGACAAAGTCACACGGGAACAGGCAATTGTGATGATATCAAAAGCAATGACGCTGACCGGTTTGAAAACCAAGCTCCCGGCCCAGGAGACAAATGCAGCGCTTGCTCCATTTAAAGACGCAGCGAATGCTTCCAATTGGGCCAAGGAGAGTATTGCCGACTGTCTGCAATCGGGAATTGTTTCGGGCAGAAATAAGATGGAGCTTGCTCCAAAAGCACCCATTACGAGAGCGGAAGTTGCAGTTATTATTCAGAGGTTCCTTCAGAAGTCCGAGCTCATTTAGGATAAGGCGTTCTTTTGCAGCTAATTTATATCCTCTCTAAACCTAAGGGAATCGGATGCGTCCGGCTCCCTTTTTTATTTGATTTTACTCCTTCGAACTTCCAATATCCATTTGCCGCATAAAGAGTGGGGATCAATACCTGCTGCAAAAACAATCAAGCCGAAAACCGAAGCCAACGAAGAAACAAGAATTACGACGAACTTTTATACTGACTTCATCCTTTTTTTGTCTGCTGTGAAACAAAAGGCGATGAGCGGAACGACCCCTTCACACAAACCCATGATGACAAATTCCGGAAATTGCTGGAATCGTGATGTGATGCCATATGCGGCTATCGATACATCTCCATATGCTCAATCGCATGCTGCATCTGACCCTTTAAGTGTATGTAATACCCAGGGACTAGATTGGACTATTCCCCAAGAGGTTCCCGATTTATTTTTAATGGTTCCCCGAGTCGTCATTGAAACTTATGTCCCCCTTCCCGGCCTTCCTTCCCCTCCGGCCACAGCAAGCGCCTAAGAAGTATTCCTGCCGCACCAATCATAGCGATTACAAGGCCGAAGCTGGCAAAGATCCGCCGCGGACCCGCCAGATCGACCATCGTGCCGCCCAGCAGCGGGGCGGCAATCATCGCGGCGTTCAGCACCATGCTCTGGATGCCGAACACCCGGCCTGTCATATGGGGCGGCGTTTCCTTTTGCAGACAATAATTAAAGGTGATCATGAACATCCCGTTTCCGGCGCCCATAAGCAGACCCAGCAGCAGCACGGGAAGGAGAGAAACGCCAGGCGGCAGCAGGCCCAGCCCTCCGATGGCCGCGCCGATCAGCGCATAGCCTCCGCCCAGTCTTAAGCCGTAGCCTGCGCCGCGCCCCACCTTATTCATGGCGGCGATCGTCAGCACCGCTCCCGCCCCCGCCGCCGACACCAGCCAGCCGAGCAAATATTCCCTATCCGGGGCAAGGGTACGGAATAAACTGGCGAACTGGAAATCAACCATCTGGATCGACAGGGCGCCCATCAGGCCAAACAGCATCGTATTCCGCAGCAGCCTGCTGCGGAAAATAAAGCTCCAGCCTTCCTTCCACATTGTCCGCGCCGAAAGCGAGTCCCCGTCGGCAGCTTGGTCCCCTGCTTTTTTTCGTACATCCGAATCCGCGCCTGTGCTCCCACTGGTATCAGCGTTCTTTATGGACAGCAGCAGCACATACGAAAGCAGCCGCATGCAGGCATTCAGCGCAATGCACCAGGCGGGCGAAAGAGCGGCCAGCGCCAGTCCGCCCAGCAGCGGACCGGCGATTTTGGAGCCCTGCGTGACGAAGCCGTTAAGGGACGCGGCTTGGAGCAGCTGGTCCTCCCGGACAATGCTCCGGGTGAGTGACTGCTGGGCCGGCACATTCAGCGCAGACACGGCCGACCGCAGCGCAAGCAGCGGCAGCAGCCACAGCATGCCGGGAGCGAGCAGCACCGCTGCGGTCAGTACTGCGGTCAGCAGGTTGCATAAGCGCATCAGCTTCAGCTTGTTCAGCCGGTCGGCGGCTACTCCCGCTGCGGAGCCAAGCACAATGCCCGGCAGCGCCAGGCTGACGGGAATCAGCGCCAGCATCAGCGGCCCGGCCTGCCAGCGGTAGCCGACCAGCACCTGGATCGCCAGCATATCGAACCAGTCGCCAAATTCCGCCGCGGCGTAAGCGGCATATACGCGCATATAGATTTTGTTGCCGAAGAGGCCGCGGTCCGCGCGCGTCTCTCGTTTAGTCAAAGGGGCTTCCATTCGCACTCTAGTATTCCTCCATCCGGCTGTACCCGCCTTTCTTTACGCCGAGTATATCGCCGGATTGTCAGAGAAATATCAGAGAGCGGACCACTCCAACTACGTGATTGCGAAGCATAGCAGCCCGCGCTTTCAGCCTTGGCGCCGTGTCTTCAGACAGTTGTCCAGCGCCGCTTCGATCCGGCTTATGAGCCCGGGCAATCCGCAGCGCGCCTGCTCTTCCGCAAATAACGCCTCGTATTTACGCAGCACCGCTTCCACACCCTTAAACGGCGCAAACTGCCGGCAGAATTGCGTAATTCGGTAAAGTCCAAATAACCGTATAGGCACGAATCCGGATAGCTCCAGCACTTCGAGCCCCTCGTCCAGCAGCGCCTCGCCCGTACGTCTTTCATTCTTTCTCAGCATCCAAAGCCCTTTAATAACGGTATAGCTTCCGATTTCCCGCAAAAAGGGCTTCGCCTGAAGAAGGTCTTCAATAGCCCCCGCCATTCTTTGCATCTCTTCGTCCGGAGTCCCCATCATCAGGTGGACGAACATCTCGGCGGTGGACACGGGCGTGTCAAAATTTTCGTAGCCCGGTTCCGCAATGACCCGCCGGGTCAGCTTTA
This sequence comes from Paenibacillus durus ATCC 35681, assembly GCF_000993825.1. Taxonomy (NCBI): domain Bacteria; kingdom Bacillati; phylum Bacillota; class Bacilli; order Caryophanales; family Paenibacillaceae; genus Paenibacillus; species Paenibacillus durus. The sequence continues at coordinate 585,176 of NZ_CP011114.1, read as the reverse complement.
GCCGTTCAATCGCCTTCTCCGGTACTCCCGTCAGTGCGTACAGCTCCAGAATATTGAGGATTTCCATTTCACGGTGCTGGGACGGAGGCAGAAGTCTTGCAGCAAGCACCCGCTCGCAATAGTCCAGAGCGTCCTTCGGCTCGCCCGCGAACATATAGAACAGCAGCAGCCAGTATGCGCGCTCCGAACCGGGCGGATCTCCCCCGCTAAGCAGCCACTCCAGATCGCCCTGCACAAAATGCACGTAAACGGAGTAAAACGGGTCCAACTCGTAGCCCAAAATATCCTGCTGCCGGGCAAGCGCCAGCATCGACTTCCCTTGCCCATACTGATGATATTTGACGAATACCTCCCGCATCTTCTCCCGCAGTTCTTCGTCCTGAACGGATGGGCGGGCATCAATGCCTGTTGCTTGCTCCCGCACGGTCAGGCAGTATCCGAATCCCCGGACCGTGCGGATCGTCAGGCCTTCAAACGGGACGAGCTTTTTGCGAAGCCGGTAGATATGATCGTCCACCGTGCGTTCCACCGGATATTCGAGCGGCCATACGCTGTCCAGTAGCTGCCCCCGGCTGAACGCCCGCCCCCGGTTGCGGTACAGGAACCGCAGTAGATTGGACTCTTTGGCGAACAATTCAACCGTGATTCCCCCGGCGGATACCGTATGCCCATTTTCATTAAATTCCAGAACCATACCGATCCTCCCACTCCCTGCCGGAACTCTTCCCGCTATTATAACAGGCACTATCCGGGGGACTCCAGCTAAGAAGAAACGCCTGACGGCGTACTTAAAGGACGTAAGTAAGTTTCTCGAAAAAAAAGATGACTCCTGACGAATTCAGGAGCCATCTTTTGACTGCATAACGGTATTCATTTCGGCTGCCCACATTGGAGCCGCGTAGATGCGGACATCCGCTACGGACAGTTCACCCAGAATGCCGCGCAGATGCTCTGCCTCCCGAGCGCCGCCTATAGCTTCGTTGGCAAATCGAGGTCTTCTTTCGCTGAATTAAGCAACATTTGAACATCTTTATATAATCCTCACGGGGCTTTTGAAGTTACATAATTTGGTTAATCAACAGGTCTGTGTAGATACTTAACCCTCGCTTAATCTAAGATGAAAAAGGAAAAAGAGTCGTATCCACAAAAAGTGAATGGGCTCTTCTCCGTAAGGTTCAAGGGGCTTAGCGTTCTATATCTTCTTTATCTGGTTTAGGGGAAACAGTTTTCTGAACAGGATCGAACTGAATGCCATCAATACAGTAATCATACATGAACGTTTTCAATGTTTCCATATCATTGGACTCGTAATATTGCACCAATAAACCTGTGAAGGCACGTTGATGTTCAATCGGGATGGAAATGATGCCACAACCCGAAGAGATCATCACCTGATTAGCGGAGAGCATGGCCGTACGTTTGTTGCCATCCAAAAACATCTGTTTTCGCATGAGATAGAGCATCAATGTGATTGCTCGCTCCGTGGGACTCTCGATGGCATGAATGATAGATAAGTCTTCTTTGATTTGCGATTCATCAGGCATATCAGGTCGCCAAGTTGTACCCCCGATAGAGACGGGAACTTTGCGTAAATAGCCTGCCTGAACAATCAGATTATCTCCACCTACCAGTTGATTGATTTTGCAAATGTACGACAGGTCGATGGAATAATCGAGATTGTCCAAAATGAACTGCCAAGCATGTTTCAGATTGTTTACGCCGACAATTTCGTTTACTTTGATGCCGGGAACGCTTAATCCGTTGAAGATGGCTTCCGTGTCGGGATACGTTACAGCAAAACCCTCCAATTTGGCGCTCTTCCATATATAATCAATAATATTTCGTTTGGCCACAAAGATGTTCTGTTCCACTGTCATTTGGTATTTCGGCTTCATGATATTTGCTCCTCCTGCCGCGTATTGTGGAGTTAATTTTCCTCATTATATCGAGCAAACTGATCTCACACAATTAATGAAACTCTTTTCATTTCATTATATCTCTAACTGTTCCCCGGCTGAGAATTATTTTAATTTTGTAATGCAACCCATTTTGCTCTGCAGACAGTGCCCAAGGTCTACAATTCTCAAGTTGGTAGCCATGCGATTTTACCCTTCAATTGGACTTGTTGGATTAGTATTGACCAAGGTGATAGCTTTCCAGATTCTCCTTTCGAAAATACCTAGTTAGTTTAGGTCAAGATGGGGAAAGGGGATATTCGCAAGCGTATGTTCATACATGTATGTCTCTGTTGATTGCACGACTAATGCAATACTTGCCGTATTGATGGGGTAATCTTAAGCAATGCCTTTTTTACACGTCTGTTGATTAACCACTAAATGGTAGAAAAAAGTCGCCAACTCGGTAAAATGTTTGTACCCCTACAAACAACCGAAAGGTGGCGACTCCATGAAAAAATCTACCATAAACCTGTCCATCCTTCAATCCATGCTGACTTCAGAAGAAGTTCAATCTGTGGTTAGGCTTGCCAAGTACGAAGACGATGCTCGTAAGTTTACAGTGTATCATCTATTACAAATCGAGGTCTTCTTTCGCTGGATTATGCAACATTTGAACATCCCTTCTTGTTTGGTACTACCCAAAATGCCGTGTATGGCCAACTCTTTTCGGATTTGATCGTCTATGTTTTGCTCAAATGGCTGTTTGACTCTACACATTCAAGGGTGCCTCGGATGGTGTGTCTTTCTTTTGTCCGTTTTTCACGCTTATTCACTTTGAACAGGCTACCGGTTGAATGGACGATAAGGATTCAGCAATATGTTCATTTATATAATCCTCACGGAGCTTTTGAAGTTACATAATTTAGTTAATCAACAGGTCTCTCAATTAAAGATTCAACAGCGCATCCAGCGAATATTCACCCGCACCAGATAAAGCCACAAGGACAGCTACCGCAATCAAGACTGCGTTATATTCATAGCCGTTAGCGGTTACCCACAGTCCATTCTTGCCATGCACTTTAACGATGGCGCCGAGCATAGTCAGCGTAATGAACAAGGCGGCAAGTGGAGTAAACAGTCCGACAGCAAGCAGAGCGCCTCCGATCAGCTCCAGCAGCCCCGCCAGCACAGCCATGAATACGCCCGGCTTAATGCCGATCGAATCCATCCAGCCTCCGGTTCCTTTCGGGCCATAACCGCCGAACCAGCCAAACAGCTTTTGAGCGCCATGCCCGATGAACAACAGCCCCACTACCAAACGAACAACCAGTAATCCCAATGCTAACATCTAAGTCATCTCCTATTGTTTTGGATTTAATAATCTTTATTTAAAGATATTTTACAAAAATCGATGGATTCACTTATCTTTTAGGGTAAAGCGGATAACTCACTTTTGCGGGAACCTTGATGATAATCAGGCGCAGCGCGTCTTGATCCGACGAGTTCGTAATTTCCAGCTCCGTATCGGCTTCCACGGCTTTGATGATGAAATCTTTGTGCCGGAAAGGTACGGGCTCCTCCGATGCTCCTGGCTCTGCCAATGCTCCTTCCCCGCGAATGGCTAAAGCCGTTAAAGTATAACCGGCAGGCACTTTTTGCACATATCTTGCACCGCCGCTTACTTCAACATCCCACATTTCGCTGTCTGTGACTAATTGAACGGGAGCACCAGGACCAATGACCGTCTTTACGGTATATCCGGCTGTCGTTTCCTGTGGAAAATCTTCATGCGCATACTGCCGGTAAGTCGGCTTTCTCCGAATCGCTTCCGTCAATTCCGGCTCAAACCAGATTTGAAAAAGCTCCGAATCCGCGCTCAGCCGTTCTTGATGACTTACGCCCGAACCTGTCTGCATGACCTGCGCCCCGCCTGCGCCGACTGTACTGTCAGTACCCAAGGTATCCCCGTGAAAGGCATTGCCTTCAACCACATAAGTCAAAATTTCAAAGCCTTGATGGGGGTGCAGACCGATCCCGGCTTCGGTGCTTGAAGTGGCCCATGCCCAATAAAATAAGGGGCCTACCCGTTTGATAACCGACCCTTCGCCCGAGAAGCCAATCGGTTTTTGTTCCTTAATTTTCCCGCCGTCAAATTCTCCTCTTCCCTGCGTAGCGGGTGTATAGACTCTGGTTTGCATAATGAACAACCTCCCTAATTGGATTTTTAAACTTTAGCAGCTACCGGTTAACTCTCTTTCGCCCGTTTCCCTAATTTCTTAAGCAGTACAATCGCTTCTTGCTGCTCATCTGGGGATACAGCCTTCATTAATGAGTGGATTTTAGCGGCATGTTCGGGAAAAATCCGGTTAAATAATTCATTTCCAGCCTCGGTAATTTCAGCATAGATCACTCTCCGGTCTTCGTTGGATGGCACACGTCTTAACAGATTTTTCTTCTCCAGCTTGTCGATATTGTAGGTTATGCTGCCGCTTGTAATTAATATCTTCTCTCCAATTTGGTGCATCGGAATTTTCCCCTTCGCGTACAAAACCTCAAGAATCATAAATTCGGAAGGTGACAATCCGTATCCCCTCACATCCTTTACAGCCTGATCCGTAATCGCTTTGTTCGCCTTGGAAAGAACGACAAGCAGCTTAAGAGAAGTCGCTTGAGCATCGTCTAATTGAATGGGCATTGACTCACCTCCCATATATATCTTTGACTTAAATATCTTCATGTAGAATATCTCTACTCAAAGTGTCTTTGATTTAAGATAAATATACAGCGTGAATCCGTTATTGTCAACAACAAAAAAATTGTACCACGGTGCTGCGTTTCAACTCGGATAAGAGGCGATTGTCATCCCCCGAAAAAAAGCAGCCAGGCGGGAAATCCCTCCTGACTGCTCTTAAGTACCTGAACCTGCGGCCTTACCGTTCTGTTTACTACCCGGCCATATTATTGATGGAATCCTGCTCGGAGAAGACCGAAATATGATCGACTTTACCGGTAGACTTCGGAATCACGAATTTCAACTGATACTGCGCGCTCGCATTGTAAATGTAGATGCTGTCGTTCCCGCTGGTCTTTACGTCATTCGGCTTGCCAAGCGTGTCCTCAATCTGCTTCAGCGTCAGCTGCTGCAGATCGGCGGCGCTGGACCGGACATCAAAAATCAGGCTGCCCTTGTTGAATCCGATCACCGCATGCTTGGTGCTGTAGGTGGCGTAGATGCCTTTGCCCGCCCCCTCTTCCTTGTCCGGCTCGCCCCAGGCCTGCTTCACATCGTCGATCAGCCCGGTGTGCGCGGCGAACGGGATGCCCGGCGCTTTGCCCTGCTTGGCAAGCTCAAGCAGCTCTTTGAGCTGCGCGGCCGTATTTTGCTCCATGCCGCCGCCGGGGGCAGGCGATGCAGCGGCCGAAGGCGCGGCGGAAACGCCCGGACTGCCCGATGGGGCAGCATCACTGGCCGCCGGAGAAGCCGCGGAAGTCGCCGGGGCTGACGATGCGGCAGCAGAAGGCGGTACAGACGGTGAGGCAGTCGCCGATGGCGACGGGGATGCTTCTCCGCCTCCGGAACTGCATGCGGCAAGACCCAGCATTCCCGTGAGCATAACGCCTGCCGTCATCATTTTTATGTGCTTGTTCATATGTGTCATCTCCCTGCTGATTGGACAGTCTTGAATCTATTTCTATCCTTAACTGACGGCGCACATACGGAAAGGTTGCAGCACTGGGGGCGCCTGCCAAACCTCGGGATACCTAATGGCATATATCCGCTATCGGCACCCGCCGCTTATTTTAAATGCCTCGCGGCCATCTCCAATATGATCTCTTTTAATGCTGTCCGAAACTCCGCTGTATCTATGCCTAGATAATCCTTGCCGATTTCGGTATATTTCAGCAGCTCCTGCTTACTCAGATACTCCGCCGGATTAAGATCCAGTTCTTTCAAATAACTCGTCAGCGCCGTAAAAATGATAAATTCCTCTCGGTTCATATCGTATTACCTCCATCTCAAATATAGAATTTGCCAGCAGCATAAAGGAAAAATCACCTTGAATGTAGAATAATGTAGAATTACAATCTCAGGAGGAATTTGAAATGGCGAATCTATTTAGCGGACTGCTGGGCAATTATTCCGAGGTTTCCATTCCCGAGCTGAACAGCCAGTACGGAATGTACCTGATGCCGGATGAGAAGATCCAGATGGGATTCCGCCTCGTGCGGGATACGTTTATCATTACGGACGAACGGCTGATTTTTATCGACCACCAGGGCGTAACCGGCAAAAAGACCCGGGTTGCTTCCATCTCCCTCGAATCGCTGTATGAAGTTACGATGGAAACGGGCGGCACCGGCTTCGATGACAGTGAAATCACCATCCACTATATTCAATCGCCGTATTTTAAGACCAACAACCCGCAAGTCGGCTCGTACAGATTCGAGTTCGGCAAAAAATTCAACGTCCAGCCGATCTACGTCGCGCTGCTCACGCTGGCGCATCAGAACCATAAGCGTCTAAACGCATAGATCCGGATTTTTTTCTCGAAAAAGAAGTGCTGCCGAACGCCGTCCCTGATGGGGCGGCTTTTACACGGTCCCAGACTCCGGTCCCCATAACCGCTGCACCCTCACCAGCTTCTTCCCCGCAAACTCCAGCTTATAAATATCCGGCTTGGTCGTCGACATCAGAAAATCGAATCCGTACGACTTATCGTAATAGTTCATAATGATCGCCATGATATTGCCGTGGGTTCCAATTGCTATTTTGCTCCCCGCATATTCCCGCAGCAGTCGCTTAATAATCGGCACGGCGCGTTCCTCGGCTTCATTGTTGCTTTCTCCCCCTTCCAGTTTATAACCTTCGTCTTCAAAAGAACGGCGGATCGCAGCAAGCAACTCATCATCCCCATATTCCCTGTTCAAAAACGCTCTTTCTCTCAGCCCTTCATATAAAATAATCTCTTTCCCAGCCTCTTCCGCTAAAGGCTGCATGGTAGCAATCGCCCGCGCGTAGGGACTGGATACAAAATGTGCAATCTCCTCGTTTTTCAAAATCTCCTTTACTCTTCGCGCATCGGCAGCTCCTTGTTCCGATAACCCGCGGTTTCGTTCCTGTCCGTGAACATACGGAGAAACGGCATGTCTAATCATGTATAGGCTCGTATTCACCCTCTTGAACCCCCTTTAATAATTCGGCTCTTTTTCCAAAGTATTCCGTTTACTACATTCGGCGGTACGGCCTGATTTCCTGCGAATAGCCTGCTTGCCCATTCCTTCGCTTTCGGACTATCTCTTTCACTGTTCAGACACTCACCCTTCCCCCATGAACCGGAAAATCTCCCGCTAATTCTCCCCTAACAGCACCTGCCCATCCGATAAAGCGGAATTTCTCCAGCTAATTTTGGCGTTTTGGCCCAAAGAAGTGAAATTAGAGTAAATAAGACGGAGAAATTCCCGTTAATCTCTCAAAACAGCTGTAAAACAAGAAATAAGGCGGAGCAATTCCCGTTCGTCGGATAACTACATCTTTCGTGCCCCACCATAAGGGCAGCTCCCTCTACCCACTCCTGTCAAAACAGAGGTGAAATGTAAATTGAAAACGATGTGAAATGTAAAACGAAAATTAAATGTGAAAGAATGGATTTACACCTTGAAAAAAAGATGATATCATCCAGGTAAACTAATAGTTTACTTTTAGAACTGGAGGTTTAATACTGTTGGACCGTACAACGCGCAAAGAGACTATCGCAAACTTGCATCAGGAGAACATTCTCCTTGCAGCGGAGAAGCTGTTCGCGGAAAAAGGCTTTGCGGCGACGACGATGGATGATATCGCCAAGAGCGCCGAATACAGCAAACGCACAGTATACATTCAGTTTCCAAGCAAGGAGGAGATTCATGGCCGGATCGTACTGAAAGGATTTATGCAGCTTAAGGAGCATATTCTGCATGATGTGGATGACAAGGCGGACTTTTTTTCCAAATATCAAGCTCTATGCGACAGTCTGATTACGTTCTATGAGTCCTCTCCCTACCTTTACGCCGGCATTGTCGATTTCCAGACCCAACCGCTGGACAGCCGGGATTTGCCGCAGGTGAAGCGGGACATTTTTAATGTAGGGGAAGAAATTAACGACGTACTTGGAGGCATGATCCGTCAGGGAATTGCGGAAGGGGCTGTTAACCCGGACACCCGGATCAAGGAAGCCATTCTGATCTATTGGAGCAGTCTGTCCTCGCTCATTATGGTGGCGCATCGCAAAAGCAGCTATATCTCCGAAACGATGGGCGCAACAACAAATGGGCTGCTGGAATACGGCTGCAATCTGCTGCTGCGTATGATCGCAAAGGAGGTACAAGATGCCGACGAAACGGCTGCTGGCCATTAAAGGCGGTCCCAGGCCGGACGGAATGACGGCGAAGATGCTGCAAATTGCCGTACAGGCGGCTGCAAAAGCGGGCTGGGAAACAGACATCTGCGATTTATATAAGATTGACATATCCGCCTGCAAAGGATGTCCGGATTGCAAGGCAACCGGAGTGTGCCCTCCCAGCGGCGAGCTTGCCGATTTATGGGTAAAGCTGGCTTTCAGCGACCTGGTTATTCTGTCCGCGCCTACGTATTACGCCAATGTGCCGGGCCAGGTCAAGCTCATGTTCGACAGGCTGGCAAGCAAGGCGATGGACCGCAGCGCCGCTGGCATTGCTCCGAGACCGACTCTGTCCAAAAACCAGCAGTACCTGCTGATGACCGCGTGTAATACGCCGTTTCCGTTCAACCGGCTGCTGGGCCAAAGCTCGTCCTGCCTCACCGCTATGAACGAGTTCTTCCGCATATCGGGCATGACCTGCAGAGGCAAGATCGTCTGTCCGGGCGCCAAGAAGCTGACAGAGGTTCCGGCCGGGTTGGCTTCGCGAATTGAAAGCTTTTTCTAATACCGTACAACCATTTCATTCAGGGAGGTTAAACTGTGAAGAAGAAACTGCTGATTGTAGCTGCTCTTATTCTACTCGTGGGGGGCGGCTGGGGGCTTACTTATCTGTATCAGGTCCGCAGCTATCAAGACAAGGTTAAGAATCTCACCATATCCGATATTCCCTTCTCTAGTCTGGCCGATGGCACTTACGTGGGAGAATACGATGTGCGCTTTATCGACGCCAAGGTTCAGGTCAGCGTGCAGAACGGCAAAGTGACCAAGATTGACCTGCTGAAGCATAAGAACGGGCATGGCGCTCCCGCCGAAGTTATTCTTAAAGAAATCGTCGACAAACAGTCGCTGGATGTGGATGCAGTCAGCGGCGCGAGCAATTCCAGCAAGGTCCTGAAAAAAGCGGTGGAGATAGCGCTGGTTCAAGGGGAGAAATAAGCCTTTCAACATTCCTCTAGCCAAGCAGACCTTCCGCTTCCAAAAACAAGAAGCTGCCTTCAGCCTATTAACGGCGGGGCAGCTTCTTTTATCAATAGCAATTCATTTTATCCCTTCTCCTCCAGCTCCCCAATCCTCCGGCGCAGCCGCTTAATCTCCTCCAGCAGCGCCATATTCTCATCGTCACTCTCTGGTGTTTCCACCTGGATAAGCTGCGTCAGCCGCAGCTTCAGCACGCCAAGCTCATCCTCTGCCGCCCGTTCGCGTTCCGTCATTGTATGCTCCCGGTCTTTGGACAGATACTCCGCATGGGTGCCGGGGAACTGTCTCGGGAAGCGCCCGCGCTCCAGCACGACCAGCCGGTTCACGATATTCGACAGCAAATACCTGTCATGCGTTACGAGCAGCAGCGCGCCGGGATAAGACTTCAAGGCTTCCTCAATAACTTCCCTTGTATCAATATCGAGGTAGTTGGTCGGTTCGTCCAGCACCAGCAGATTCGCCCTGCCGAAGTAGAGCCTAAGGAAAGCGACGCGGCATTTCTCGCCAAGGCTTAAGCTGCCGATAAGCTTGAAGGCATCGTCCCGTGTGAATAAAAAGCAGCCTAAAATCGTTCTTGCCTCCGTCACCGTCATTTCCGGGAGCTGAAGCAGACTGTCCAGAATGGTTGAGGACAGATCGAGCTGCTCCAGCTCCTGGGCAAAATATCCAACCGTCGTCTGCGGGTGCAGGGCGACCGTCCCGCCGGTTGGCGCATAGATTCCCGCCAGCAGCTTCAGCAGCGTCGACTTGCCGGACCCGTTCGGCCCGATCACGCCGATCCGGTCGCACCGGCGGACCGAAAGGCTGAAGTCCTTCAGCAGAGGACTCCCTCCCGGGTACGCAAACTCCGCGTGCTCCGTCCTAAGCAAGGTCCCTGCGGCGAATTCCCCGCCCGTAAGCCGCATACTCAGTTTGGCGCTCTCCCGGGGCTCCGCCGTGCGGTCCCGGTTCAGCCGCTCCAGCGCCGCTTCCTTCGCATGCAGCCGGGAGACATTCTTCTTCGATTTCGACCGCAGGAAATCGTTCTGCCCGGCGGCGCGGTGCGCCTGCTGGAACCATTCCGCGTAACGCCGGATGGCTTCCTCCAGCTTCTTCTTTTCCAGCTCCTGTCTTCTGTACCGCGCCTCCAGCTCCCTGGCTTCCACAGCCTTCTGCTCGCGGTACTGCGTGTACCCTCCTGGATATCGCCTGCAGCCGTCTTGCCTCAGCTCCAGCAGGGAGGTCGCCGTGCGGTCGATAAAGCGGCGGTCATGTGAGACGTACAGCACGGTGCCGGAATAGCTGGACACCCACTCCTCCAGCCATCCCATCGTGTCCGCGTCAAGATGGTTGGTCGGCTCATCCAGCAGCAGTAATCGCGGCTGCCGGGCCAGCAGCCGGGCGAGCTGCGCCCGCGTCTTCTGCCCGCCGCTCAAAGACCGGTAAGGCAGATCCCATACCTCCTGCGGAAGATTCAACTGCCGCAGCGCTTTTTCCGCCTTCGCCTCCCAGCCGTATCCGTCCAGCCGAAGATAGTCCTCATAGGCTTCGCCGTATTCGTCCAGCAAGGCCTTCTCCGCTCCGACGCCGCTTTGGAGTCTGCCGCCTAGCCGTTCCAGCCGGACCTTAAGCTGCGCCGTCTCGGCGTTCCCTTCCAGCACCAGCCGGCGGGCGGTCATTCCTTCCCCTGGGTCAAGCTGCTGATCCAGCAGCCCCCATTCCTTGACAGGCAGGCAACGGTATACCGTCCCCGAATCAAAAGCCACAGCGCCCAGCAGCCCCTTCAGCAGCGTCGTCTTGCCCGCTCCGTTGCGTCCGAAAAGCGCCATCCGCTCTCCCTCGGCCAGTTCAAACGATATATTCAGGAACAGGGGATTCCCGTTCCATTCCTTGGATATCTCTTTCACATGCAGTATCGGCATTGTTCATCCCTCCGAATTCATACCAAAAATAAAAACCGCAGCTGCCGCTGCGGTCAAAAATATCGTATGAAAGGAAGATGGATGGCGCGGTTCGCTATAGCCGATGGCAGGCCTGACGCTAAGCGGCGACCAGCCATGAACAGGTTCACTGCCGGGTGGAATGCAGCCATAAGCAGGTTTAAGCACGGCAGATTCCATTTAAGCCCGGGTCGGGTTTACCCGTACAATCATACAGCCGGGCTATCCGCGTCAGGCTGTTCTTTGGCCTTTTTGAACGAAACGTTAACCTCCTTGGATCTTCCCGAAGACATACGTATCCCTGACCGTCCGCCCAATGATGGGCGCACTGCGGCTTGTGCATATCGCTAGTCACAAGTTGGCTGGTCTTATAAGGAAACGTATTAGTTCTTCATCGTAGGGAAGATCCTCCATCAATTGTCCGAATTAGAATTCTATAGCTATTATAGGTCAGCGAAGTCCCGGCTGGCAAGACCGCGTGCTTCCGAAGGAGAGCTTAAAGCTCCAGGTCTTTAAGAACGGCCCGTTTCTCCGCCGCTTCAAAAATCGTCTCGATCAACCGCAGCACACGGTGAACCTCCTCGTTCTTGACCAGAGGCTCGCTCTTGCCCTCGATCACGGAGACAAAGTTATCATAGAAGCTCTGCTTCGTGCTCTGAATCTTCTCGATCGGCAAGCGCAAAGTAGATTCCTCCGAAGGCGGCGCCATCGTCTTGGTAAGCCCTTGCCCTGCCTGGATCGGCTTCGGTTCGACCTTGGCGACATCCGGATTGTTGACAACGATCTCCCCGCTGAGATCCCAATCGCGGATAATGGCGGTTCCTTCCGTACCCTTCACATACCAGCGGGGCAGCTTGATGAAGTTGGTTGTTCCGACCTCGATCACAGCAGTCAGACCGTCTTTGAACCGGATAAAGCTGGTGAATCCGTCATCCACCTCGGTGTCGAGAATCGTGCTTAATTCGGCTGTGACGCTGTCGATCTTGCTTCCGGTGAGCAGCAGGAGCTGATCGAGCAGATGAACGCCCCAATCCAGCAGCATGCCGCCGCCGTACGTCTTGAGCTGGCGCCAGTCGCCGGGAATACCGTTGGCTCCCTGCACGCGGGACTCCAGATGGAACACCTCGCCGATTTTTTTCTTGTCGATCAGGTCCTGGATAATAAGGAAATCCTCGTCCCAGCGCCGGTTCTGGTGCACCATAAAGACGCGGTTCGTTTCTTTTGCCACTTCCAAAATATCACGCAGGTCCGCACTGTTTACGGTCACCGGCTTCTCGCAAACCACATGCTTGCCTGCCGTAAGCGCCCGGATCGCAATATCCTTATGTACATCGTTAGGCGTCGCAATCAACACAACATCTACCGTTTCATCAGATAAAACCGCTTCCAGACTGTCATAAGCTTTAAAACCCTTGGCTGCCCCGAGCTCCATCCGGTAGTCGACCACATCATAAACACCGGTTACCGCCAGCCGCTCGCACGGTTCGATTAACTGCACATGATAGCTGCCCATCCCCCCGAAGCCGACGATGACAAGACTGTACTTGTTCTGTTCCATAGTTTATCCATTCCTTTCCGCGTATGATGCTGCAAGTAGCCGCAGGTTCAATTTTCATTCCCCTACATTCTACACCGTTTTCATTCATACAGGAATAGCGGATGCTGACGGAGTATGTCCCGACCGCAGAGGATTTGAAATTTGCAAATCGGTTCATCGAGTGGAACAACCTGGCTTGGGGAATCCAGCGCGTGGATGCATGCCGGACGAAACAAGGAGAGCTTCTGCTGGTCGAACTTGAAGATTTGAATCCCTATCTCTCCCTGCTGGAATTAACACCGGATATTCGTCAAAAGTTCATTGATCATTTCAAGCACTCGCTGCAAAAAGTGCTTCAGGCCTGATTCTCTATCGCCCAAGGATCGTCATACACGACTTCCGTACCGGCGGCAAAATCGTGAATCGCCCTTTTATCCTTTCGGACAACCACCATCACGATGCTGATCAAAATGGCAATCCCGTAAGTGTAACTATACAGCAGGGAGCACAGCCCATTCCGTATAATCATCGTTCCAATTCCGGGAGAAGTTCCGTCCAACTTTTGAATGCGGATTTTGCATATTCTTTTGCCGATTGTGCGGCCATTCCAGAACACCGGAACCAACACAGTGTAGCCAATAGTCAGGATGTTTTTTACAACATCCCGCTCCGATGCACTCCCTCTCTCTCCTCCCGTTATGAAAAAGTAGATAATCGCTGCCGGAATCGCCAAAATGAGACCGTCCAACAATTGGGCGCCAAGTCTAATCCAAAAGCCTGCGTTCCTTTCGTCCAATCTAAAACTCCTTTCTCAATGCCTAAATAGAATCAATTTTCCGGAAATTATGGTACCACAGAAGCATCCTGATGGCAGTTACATTTTAAAAAATGACAGCAATGGGTTAAATGTTCGTCTTTCGCTTCTTGGATTCGAGTACGCCCCCGTTTGTCACATACCAAAAAAGCCAGCATTTCCAGCTGGATCTCTGAGGGAAGCTCTCTATAGTATGTAATTCTTCACAATCTATATATTTACTTATATGAACTTTCTATTTCTAAAAGATTTCTATTCAAAATACTAACACGTTGATATATTTGCTTAATAATCCCCTTTTTTTCATATTCTTTTATAATCCGATGTAAATGTCTTTCAGTTATTCCAAGATACTGAGCAGTTTCACCAATTTTTAATGATATAGTATTATATTCTATTTCATCAGATAATTGTAAAATATAGTGACAAAACCGGCTCTTAACTGAATATAACATCGCTCTCGAATAATTCATTGAAGATACATATAACTTTTTAGATAAATTTTCACAGAGAAATAGTAAGAATTGATCTCTCATCATTTCTTTATAAAATATTTGCTTTGGTATCGATAGCGTTACTGTAGGTGTAACCGCCATCACACTATGAAGATTTTTACAGTGGCAAAATAATTCAATATCACCTATCAAACTTAATGGGTAAAGATAATCCAGTAAAACTACTCTCCCTTCTTCTGATGATGGAATAATCTTCATTTTACCATCCATACAGATCCTAAAAAATTCAGGTGATTCATCGACAATCGTTACATATTCTCTTGCCTCATAAAAATGAAGCTCAAGGTGCGTTAATACCGATTGTGGAAACATATCTTCAATTTGAAAGTGTTGAAGATATTCTTGTATCAATTTCTTTGATGTTTCTATACGCATTATAGACTCCTTTTCAGTTAATTATTATTCATGCTATAACCAGACAAATGTCCTAATTGCTTTTAATAAAAATTATTATAATGAACTCAAAAACTTATGTACAGCCTTCCTAAAGGAGCTATAACATAACAGAAAAAGGAGAGGTTTTTATGAAATCTGTTATTGATAATGCTAGTTTAGCTGAAATTGGTGCTACAAGAATGCATTGGTTTCGTTCAAATATGCCAATTATTCATTCATTAAATGAACAATTTAAAAAGGAAAAACCTTTCTTGGATAAGACGATTGCAATTTGTATGCATATTGAACCAAAAACAGCGTATTGGATTGAAGGAATATTAGAAGGGGGAGCCAAGCATGTTTATCTAGTAGGTTGTATTGGAACAACTAAACCTGATACTGCTGCATACTTAGCTTCTCTTAAAGGTATCACAGTTTATGGTAAAGAAAGTGATACACTTGATGAACACAAAGCATATTTGGCTCAAGTAATGACACATAAAATTGATCTGTTTTTAGATAATGGCGCTAGTTTAATTTTGGCACATCAGAAAGCACAAACCGACTGGAAACCTCTAGGAGCCAATGAAGAGACACGTACTGGAAGATTGTTAATTGAAAAAGCTAAGTTGCAATCCGACTATCCGATTATTGTTATTGATGATTCTCCTTTAAAGAAACTCTTAGAAAATGCAATTGGCGTCGGTCAATCAGTCGTTGATGGTTTCATGAGAGCTACCAGTTTACTGGTTGGCGGGAAGAAAATTCTGGTTGTTGGCTATGGCTATGTTGGTAGCGGTATTGCTCAAAAGTTTAAAGGTTTAGGTGCTACAACGTTAGTATATGATATTAAACCTGTCTACCGCTTGAAGGCTAAAGTCGATGGGCATCTTGTTGGTGAACTTGAAGATTTAATTCCTCAAGCAGACGTTATTATTACGGTTACAGGTCAATTTGATATTATTACTGAACAACATATTCCTTTATTTAAAGAAGGAGTTATTTTAGCAAACTCTGGTCATTTTGGATTTGAAATTAATGTAGAAAGCTTGCGAAAAGTTGCTGATAAAGTAATTAAAGTAAAAAATGGCATTGAACAATTTATGTTTAAGGAAAGGAATGTATTTTTATTAGAAAATGCTAGTCCTTTAAATTTGTCAGCTGGAGATGGAAATCCAATCGAAATTATGGACCTTGGACTTGGTCTTCAAAGTGCATGTGCATATCGGATAGTTACAGATTCAACTAAATTAACAAATGGTCTTCAAACAGTTCCGCAAGATATAGACGAAAAGATTAGTACAATATCATTAAAATTAACACAGTAATATAAACTATCAGTACCTACACCACCCTAAAAAGGATATATGTTCCAAGAATGTACGTTTTCATTTAATTGTAGTTAATGAGGTCATTTAAAGGTCTTATAACACAAAAAAGTACACCACTAAATTCTAAAGTGATGTACTAATTTTTATATTATGTGCGACATTAAAGACAAGTAACTATTTGGTGTTCCATTATTTCCCGCGTGCTTATCGTCCGTTAGAATTACCGGCGCAAGATACGCTACTTTCTGCTCTTCGATATGACGAACGCGGGATATTCAGCTTTATTCCCCCCTGCCTATAAAATCGTAACAGTGCCGCTCGACCCGGTCCACTTGATTTGAACACCGAACAACAGCGGAACGCTGCTGAGCGGAATCATCAGGGTTCCGCTCTCATTGCACGACGCCAGCATGGCAACCTTCGCCCCGTTCACGGTGGCGTAATCAGCCAGCGGTTTGTGCGACGCCGTGCGGCTGCCCATCCTGATCGTCAGCGCTCCTGTGGAATTGAGTCCCAGCTGTGCGCCGAGCACGGATGCGGTCTCTCTCAGCGGAACATATACGCGGGAATTCTCCAGGATGAAGGGCTGGCTCAGCTTCGTCGTCACGCCATTCACATCTATCGTTCCGGCAAATGTATTCGTCCCCAGAACATAGCCGTTTTTCCGCGCAATGCTCTCCATGTCAAGCGCCGAAGAGGTGATGACCACTGTCGTATTTCTTTTCACCTGCGGAAACAGCCAATGGATGTCGTCGTTATGCATCCGGATGCATCCGGCGCTTACATACTTGCCGATCGAAGACTCCCTGTTATTGCCGTGAATCGCGTAAGTCGTTCCTCTTGTGCCGTACGCATCCAGCCCGAGCCAGCGGTCGCCAAGCGGATTGGCGGGATCGCCGCCGGGAATATGATCTTTGTAATAAGGCCGGTTTTTGATTTTATTGAAAATCTTGAAACGTCCTTCCGGAGTCAAGCTCTTCTCCCTGCCGGTAGCCACCGGGAATACTTTAACCAGCTTACCGCCATCGAAGAAGGCCAGCTTGTTGACCTTTTTGTTAATCACGAGCATTTGGGTGCCAGCCGCATTCGCCTCTCCCGCAAAGATGCCGGTACACAGCAGAACAAGCGCAAGCATCAGACTGAGCGTTGTCCGCCAGCCCCTTCCCCTATGAACCTCTCCCATGTTATTTTTCATTCATGTTCCCCTCCGCCTAAGACTGCTAAATTTGGATCTCTGTATTTTATTAACGGATTCTGGAGGGAAATGTTTCCACCTTTGCGCAAAAAAATTCCGGCCTCCTCACCGGAGACCGGATTGCGTTATATATGCATCAGCCCTTAATAATTCTCAGCATGCGGCCCGTTCCTTTTTGAAACTCATAGGGGACCTGTACTTCCTCGGCCGTGCAGCCGTCCTCTGCGATTTGCGCAAGCAGGTCGTCCATTTTTCCGTACCGTTCACCCGATAGACCGACCAGCGGATAAATGCGCAGCTCGTTTCGGGTCACACGCAACAGCTCACGCAGCGACTTCAGGTGAAAGTCATAATCAAGCCGGTCGCCGTACATGAACAAAAAATGCGCGGACAGCGTCAGATCGAACCGTTCGTCTTCAAACGGCAGTACCGGCAGCACCGCCGGAACATAACGGTCAGGGTAACGCTTAAGGTCGGCGATGCACTCCTCTAGAGCTCGGCTTCTATGGGCCCTTAACTCCGCGACGGAGGAGAAATAGTCCCACTTGAATCCGGCCCGCGCTTTTTCCATTTGGTCCATGGCATGCCGGATATCCTCAAGTCCTTTCTCTTCAAGGGACAGGGGCGGATAATAATAGGCAATATCGGCCGACACTGCCTGCGCTCCAAGGGCATTTGCCCGCGCCGTGAACGCGCATGCGCCGCCCGGACAATCCAGGACGGTCCGTCCTTTCAGTTCCTTTTCGGATAGGCCGAACATCGTCATATACTCCTCGTAGGTTCTTCCGATAAACACAATGCGGCTTAAATCCAGTCTGTTCTCTTCCAGGCTCATTCTCATCTCTTCCTTTCTCAGCTCGTCTCGTCTATAGCGATCTTGCGGCCGCTTCCCCAACTTTACCATATGAGGGCTACAATGGCAGCCGGATTCTTACTAATTCTGCGAAATATTCAGCCCCAACTTTCAAAATATTGTCATTAAAATCATAAGCCGGGTTGTGAAGCGGGATATGGCCCTTTGCATCCGATGCGTCACCGTTTCCAATGAAGACGAAGCAGCCCGGGATATTTTGCAAAAATGCGGAAAAATCCTCTGAAACCATCACCTGCTGCGCGTTGGCGTCGACCTTGGCTTCCCCGGCCACATTCAAAGCCGCCTTCACGGCGACATCCACGCATTCCTTCCAGTTCACCGTCGGCGCAAATTCGTGGGTATATTCAAATTGGCATTCCGCGCCATGCATCGCGCATATCCCCTCGGCTATGGCCCGCATTCGTTCTTCCAGCATTTTTTGCACCTCGGGCGCGTAGCTGCGGGTATCTCCCTTGATCTCCACATGGGTCGGAATCGCATTCCGGATGCCGTCCGTATGGATCTCCGTACAGGAGATTACCGCAGGAACACTCGGGTCCAAATTACGGGACACAATCGTCTGCAGCGCGAGAATAATCTCGGCGGCGATCACCAGAGGGTCTATGCTCATATGCGGCCGGGCGGCATGGGCGCCTTGCCCTGTGATCCGAATGACAAAGTTATCCTCACAGGCCATAATTCCGCCCACACGGGTGGTAATCGTCCCTTCAGGCATGCCGGGCATATTATGCAGCCCGTAAATTTCATCCATCGGAAAGCGCTCCAGCAGCCCATCCCCGATCATCGCCAGCGCACCTTTGCCCGGCTCCTCCGCCGGTTGAAAGACAAACCGGACGGTGCCGTTGAAGTTTCTTTTTTCGGTCAACAATTTCGCCGCGCCCAGCAGGGCGGCCATATGTCCGTCATGACCGCAGGCATGCATTTTACCTTTATTTTGGGAAGCATAGGGGCGCTCCTCTTTCTCTGTAAAGTTAAGCGCGTCCATGTCCGCCCGAATTCCGATAATCCCCGCGCCGGTTCCGCATTTGAGGCTGGCAACGACCCCCGTACCGCCAATGCCGGTATGGACCTCGAGCCCCATCACGGTTAACGCCTGGGCGATATATTCGGACGTCTTGATCTCTTCAAAAGCCGTTTCGGGAATCCTATGGAGATCATGTCTCCATCGGGTGAGCTGTTGTTCGAAGCTTGGATGATCCAAACGCTTCCCCTTCTTTCGCAAAATGTAGAAATGAATATGCCATGTCCGGATTTCATGCCTTACCGGGCAAGGTCCACTATAACGTCAAGCAGCACGTTGGCTCCGGCAACCAGGTCGGCCCCCGGCGTGTACTCCTGCGGGTTATGACTGATGCCGCCGATGCTCGGAACAAAGATCATCGCTGCCGGACATATGCGGGCCATCATCTGGGCGTCATGACCAGCGCCGGATGTTATCCGTCTTGAGGTCAGACCGCGCTGCTTGGCGGCGGCTTCCACCAGCCCGACAATAGCGGCGTCGAAAATGACCGGCTCAAAACGGGCCATACGCTCTGTGGTAATGGTCAACCCTTCGGCAGCGGCAAGTTCAGTGAGGTATTCGGCAAGCGCCGCCTCTTCAGCCTGTAAACTCTGCTCGTCCGGATTGCGCAGGTCAACAGTAAAAGTGGCCCTTGAAGGGATGACATTGATCGCATCAGGCTCAAAGCGGATGCAGCCGACTGTCGCCACGGCAGGCGTCTGCGAACGGATCGCACGGTCGCGCAAAAATGTAATGACACGGGCTGCCGCATGTCCCGCATCTTTGCGCATCGATATCGGAGTCGTACCCGCATGGTTGGCGACACCCTCAATAGTGACCCGCTGCCAGGAAATCCCCTGAAGATTCTCGACCGCGCCGATTGGAATGTCCATACTTTCCAGCACAGGCCCTTGTTCAATGTGAAGCTCCACATAAGCATGAGGCATCATGAAGCCCGGCTCCTCTGTACCTGCATAGCCGATACGAGCCAGTTCCTCGCCAAGTACGCTTCCGTCCGTTCCCACGGAGGCCAAGGCCTCCGTGGCCCGCAGCCCGCCCGCATACACAAGCGAACCCATCATATCGGGGGCATAGCGCACGCCTTCCTCGTTCGTGAATGCCGTGACTGCGATAGGACGGGAAGGGGTGAATCCGGCCTCCCGCAGCGTCCGAATGACCTCAAGACCGGCAAGAACACCATAACAGCCGTCGTACACGCCTGCATTGATGACGGTATCAATATGCGAGCCAATCAGGACCGGCGCTTGATAATCTTGGCCTGGAACACGCCAGATGCCAAAGATGTTGCCGATGCGGTCAACCGCCGCCTCCAGGCCGGCCTCTTTAATCCATGCGATCAGCGCGTCACGGCCACGCTTGTCGTTATCCGAAGCCGCCAATCTGGTCAACTGGCCGCCTGGGTCACGACCGATTTGCCCAAGCTGCTGAATATGTCCCAGCAATTGGTCGGCATGTATAGATAAGTTCAAACTGCTGAATGTCATTGTTCATTCCCCTCTTTCACTTAACTGTGCTTCGGCCATTCCCTGTTAAAAAGAAGGATGCTTGCCGCCCCATACGATATCCCTGTACCCCTCCGGGTCCGTATCACCTTCTGTGCTTATGATGAGCACTCTCGATTCCTCGTTCAATTGCAGCCGCTGGGCTACTTCCTGCAAAGATTGCTTCTCCCGAATCAGGCTCAGAACGCCCAATCCCACGGCGCCGGATTCGCCGGAAACGACCCGGGGGTCGCCGGGCAAAGGATTGCCGAGCATTCGCATGGCTTTGGCCGACACCGCATCCGGACAGGAAATATACATATCGGCATAATCCCTTAAAATCTCCCAGGCGACCGTGCTGGGCTCCCCGCAGGCGAGTCCCGCCATAATCGTCCGCAGATCGCCGGTCACGGCATGGGGCTCCCCGTCATTTTTCACCGCGGATTTATAGAAGCACGCCGCTTCACTCGGCTCCACGATAATCGTTACCGGACGTTCCTCCCCGAATTCCGCCACAAAATAGCCCAGCACGCTTGCTGCGAAGGAGCCGACACCCGCCTGAAGAAATACGTGGGTCGGACAGCCCTTGCCTTCTCCCTGCATCTGCTCCATCGCCTCATGAATGAGCGTGCAGTAGCCCTGCATAATCCAGACCGGGATGTCTTCATAGCCCTCCCACGCACTGTCCTGGACCAGAACTCCGTGATGATCGGCAGCGTACCGGGCGGCCATTTTTACCGTATCATCATAATTCAGCTCTGTAATGGAGGCTTCCGCCCCTTCATTTCTTATGTTTTGCAACCTTGCCGCTGAAGAGCCCTTGGGCATGAACACCACCGATTTCTGTCCCAGCCGGTTGGCCGCCCAGGCGATCCCTCTGCCGTGGTTTCCGTCTGTTGCCGTAACAAATGTAAGCTCTCCCAGCCGCTCTTTGATCTCCCTGGATTGCAGCTTGCCGAAATCAAGCTCCGAGATATCCAGCTTCAGCCGCTCCGCCAAGTACTTGCCGACAGCATAGGAGCCACCCAGCACTTTAAAAGCGTTAAGTCCAAACCGGTGCGATTCGTCCTTGATCCAGATACCGCCAACGTTAAGCTTACGCGATAAAGCGTTCAGGCTGTGAAGGGGCGTCGGCTCATATTCGGCAAAACTTCGGTGGAAATTTCTCACTTTGGCTGCCCGTTCACGGTCAATGAACCGCACCGGCGTTTTACTGACATTTCCATCGCGTACCCGTTCGTTGGTTATATACCGAAAATCCGCTATATCCATCCTAGAGACTCCTCTCATTCATAGCATCTTGAAGTAATATATCACATATTACATTTCATTTATTTTGCTGTCAATCGGGTTTTCCCTGTCGAAACAAGCTTGATTTGATCGTTATAAATTGCACATGATATATTACATACAAAAGTATGGAGGAGGCTCCCGTTTGCTGCCAAAATCTACAACCCAAGTCAAACGCACATCGATTCGCGAGCAGGTGTATCTGCGGATACAGGAATGGATTATCAGCGGAGAATTAAAGCCTGGCGACAAGCTGAAGGATCAGCAATTGGCGGACGCGCTGGGAACAAGCCGCACCCCTATCCGCGAAGCTTTATTGCGATTGGAAGAAGAAGGAATGGTGCAGACCAAAGCTAATAGCTGGACACAGGTGGCTCCCGTGGATATTCAGCAGGCGCACCGTCTGTATCCGATGATCTGGACACTGGAGAAGCTTGCCGTTTCTTTTGCCCAAGCGAATATTAAGCCGGAGCATATCCGGCAGCTGGGGGCAATCAATGAAGAACTGGAGCGAGCTCTTGAGCAGGAAAATGCGCTGGATGCCCAGCAATGCGACGCCCGGTTTCATCAGGTTATCATCGATTTGTCGGCCAATGAAGAGCTTATCGGCGTGCTGGACGGACTTAAGAAAAAGCTCCGGCGGTATGAGGTCGCTTATTTTAACGGCTTTTCGGGAGCGGAGCAATCAGTGGAAGAACATAAAGCAATCATCGCCGCGCTAATAGACGGGAACTTTGCCGCTGCCGCCGAAAACATTGAAATCAATTGGAAAAACAGCTTCCGGCGCCGCTTCGCCGCATTGGAAACAAACGGGTTCGCAAATGTTCTTCTGGAAGATGAATGAATAATTTACATGAAGCCAAAGCATAATAATTTTCGGTTATCAATCCACTCCACAAGGAGGATACAACATTGAATACGAACATTACCAATCAAATCAACCAAGGTGAGCAGCTTGTTCAACGGCTAATCAGCGAAACACAGCAATCCAGCCAAATGTATCAACAACTTCTGCAGCAAGAAGAACAAAACGCAAGACAGCTGGAGGAACTGGCAAACCGCGAGCGTAGAGCGGCTCAAACGATTCAGAGCGTTCTGCAAGGCCACCAAACAGCCATTCAGCAATTGCAGCAAATCTCCCAAGTATTCCGTCAAGTGGAGCAGCAATCGGCTCAAATCGGCACATTTGGCTCGGCATACAACCAACCTGGGTTCCAAAACCCTGCGACCCGCTCTTTCGGTTCTCCGATCGGAGGATCTTCCATCGGGTCTGCGCCTATCGGGTCATCTTCCTTTGGCACTGGCATTCAAGCACCGGGACAATTCTCCGCCAACCAAAACCGGAACTTCCAGTAATAGATTCGCAGCCGGCCTAAAGGCCCGGCATCTAACAGGGACCAGCCTCTCGGCCATAAGGCCGGGGCGGTCCCTGTTTTTTTCACATATCAGCTTATGCCGAATGGCTGCGCCTGCTGCAGCCCTTTCAATTGGGATTGGTAAGCTTCTTCATCCCCCGGTATAATGGGTAGCGTATACAATCATTTCCGAGTAGACCGACTGGCGGGAGAGGAGACAGCGCTAATGACAACAGGGATTCGTATAGAACAAGTCGGCGCAATAGACGAAGGATTGGAACGGGAACTGGCGGGGCTGCTGACCGTGGTGGTGGAGGACAGAGCATCCGTCGGTTTTTTGCCGCCGCTTGCGGAAGCGGAAGCCGCCCAGTATTGGCGGGGCGTGCCCGGCGAGGGCGTTATATTATGGGTTGCTTGGGATGAAGGCAGAATTGCCGGAAGTGTGCAGCTCCATCTTGCCCTGAAGCCGAACGGACTGCACCGCGCGGAAATCGCCAAGCTGATGGTTCATCCGCAGCGCCGCCGCCGGGGCATTGCCCGCCTATTGATGGAAACGGCCGAAGCGTACATGGAAGCGGAAGACCGAACGCTGCTTGTACTTGATACCCGCGCAGGCGATCCGTCCAATCTGCTGTATCAATCGCTCGGTTACGTGGAAGCCGGCAGAATTCCGGATTATGCCCGGTCGGCGGATGGGGAACTGCATGAGACGATGTTTTATTACAAGAAGCTCTGAATGGGCGATTACCATGCAGCACCAAGGCATATTACCGCTGTCTTGAGGCTGTAACACCGATTGCTTTAATTTTGAAACATGTTACAATCTGAGGTACAATTACTGTTGATTAGCAACTATATTAAGGAAGGTGATCTCATGTCCATTCAGCAACTCCACTCCGCCGATGAGCTGGAGCAGTATATTGCAAAGCCCGGAAAGAAGCTGCTGTTCAAGCACAGCACGACCTGCCCGATCAGCGCGAAAGCGTACGAAGAGTTCCAGTCCTATCTGAAAGACAATGATACCGACGCCGCCGTCGTACTCGTAATCGAGGACCGTCCGGTGTCCAACAAAATCGCCGAAGATTTCGGCATTAAGCATGAATCTCCGCAAATCTTCCTGCTTGAGGATGGCGAAGTGCGCTGGAATACTTCCCACTGGAAAATTACGCAATCGAGCATTAAAGAGGCTGTAAGCCAATGAGTGCCCAAGTGATCGTCTACTCCACCGAGGGCTGCGGCGATTGCAGCCGGGTGAAACAAATGCTTCAGAGCGAGGGCGTCTCGTTCGAGGTCAGAGATATTATGACAAGCGAGGCTTATCAGCAGGAAGTGGAACATCTCGGCTTCATGGGCATTCCGGTTACCGTAGCGGGCGGCAGAGCGGTCAAAGGCTTTAACCAGGGCGAATTGAAGGAACTGATTGCTGCGGCGGGGTTAAAGAACTAAATCTAAAGGAAAGAGCCTAAGGTCCGCTAAAACAGCAGACTTAGGCTCCTTTTCGTTTAATGAGGTATCGTTCCCTATTTTGAACAATCCCAAATGGACTTCAAGCCGTATACGCGCAAAGCGATGATTTCAATGCTTCCTTCTTGGACATACAGCTCCAGCTCCTGATGCTCCGGGTCCGGAAAAACCTGGTCCGTCAGCGCAACATATCCATCACCCGCGAACACTTCAACAGAGGAATGGTCGGCAAAGATCCGAAGCTTGATGACATCGCCGGAGGGCTTCAGGTCCGCTCCGTGCTCGCAGGAGAAATCGGGATGAAAGTCCGATGTGCCGGCATTTCTGCGGTCAATGAACAGATAGCTGCGGCTCGCATCATAACCGATGACCGTTCCCTGCCCGGCGGAGCCATGAATCCGAAAGCCGAACACGGGGGCGCCCGCAAGCTTGATTTCGGCTTCAATTTCCAGCGAAGATCCATGAATATCTTGCAAAATATTGCCGTCCCCCGCATTGATCACCGTAGGTTCAATCCGAAATTCGTTTTCTCTGAGCGCCTCAAGCTCCTTCACCGGCGTCTGGCGCAGCCGAACGCCGTCTTCGCTCAGCGCAAGCCCAAGCTCCCTTGGCAGCGTCATCGCACCTCTCCACGTTTCCGTCGGCAGCAGATTAGCGTACTTCCAGTTGTTCATCCAGCCGATTAGCAGCCTTCTCCCATCCTGCGGGGGAACGTCAGACCAGGTTACCCCGGCATAATTGTCCCTGCCGTGATCCAGCCACAGCACGGTTTCCGGCGGGTTGTCGTTTGCAAAGGAGACACCGTCATATTCCCCTACAAAATACTGGGTCCGCGAGCCTTCCGCCAGTTCATCATTTGGTCCGATGCTGACGATCAGCACCCATTTGGATTCGCCGCTACGCCCGTCAATCGGGAGTCTGAATAGATCAGGACATTCCCAGACCCCGTCATGCGAGCCTTCCGACGCGCCGAATTCGCTGCCGAAGGACCAATGAATCAGATCGGGCGAATGATAGAACAAAATGCGCTGCCCAGCGGCGAGCACCATCGCCCACCGCTCCCGTTCACCGTCCCAGAACACTTTCGGATCGCGGTAATCCACGTGCCGCTCATCCTCCAGAACCGGATTGCCTTCGTACACTGTCCAGGTTCTTCCCTTGTCCGTGCTGTAAGCGAGGCTCTGACTCTGGCGCGGCACCCCGCTTGGAGTCTGCGTATCATGATGGGTAAATATCGCCACCAGACCGGAGCCTCCATTAAAAAAGCCTGTGGTATCATGCCAGTCCACAACCGCGCTTCCCGAGAAGATTGCCCCGTTATGATCGGGCCAAAGCGCAATGGGAAGCTCTTCCCAGTAGACCAGGTCTTTGCTTACCGCATGACCCCAATGCATGGGGCCCCACACCGCGCTGTGGGGATGATGCTGATAGAACAGGTGATACTCTCCCTCATACCATACCAGTCCGTTGGGATCATTCAGCCAATTCGCCTTCGGCGAATAATGAAATTGCGGGCGGAACGTTTCACTGTATGATTTTGTAGACACTCCTGCATCTCCTTTTTCTCTGTATTAATGGGTTGGATAAGCCGGGCCCATCTCCCATACGTCCATATCGATTTGCTCCGCCGGGCCGTCGGCCCACAGCAGTAGGCCAAGCGCATCCAGCCGCGACGGATAAGCTCTGGTCGTCAGGCTCTTCAGCCCGTTAGCGTAACATTCAATCAGCGAGCGGTCGACAAAAATATGCAGCCGTAAGGTTTCCTCGCCAATCGGAAGCTCGCCTCCTTGAATCCCCCGCGTCCGCTCTCTCTCATCGAGCGTCGTCTTGGAACGATCAACCTCAAGCCGCTGCTCCAGACGGTTAAACCGGATGACTGTCTCCTCCGCGCCATCCGGCGTACGGCGAAGGGAAATGCCGACCTGTTCAGCCTGACATGAATTAAAGCGCAGTATAATTTCCAGCATGTCTCCACTAACCCCGGCCAGTTGCCGGTTGATGTCCTCCAGACTGCTCCCGGCCACAGATAACAGCCGTCTTCCCCGGAGCAGCGCGGTTTCCTCCACCGGTTCTACGCCAAGCCGCCCGTCGGCCCGCAGAAACAAGGATACCGGCATTCCCGCCCCGTGCGCCCAGCCGCAATCATAATCGATTTCCGGCGTCCGTTCGCCTTGGGCAATCGTAAACAGGAGCGAGCGTCCGGTCCGGGGATCAACCATGCCGCTTGGTCCCGTGAAATGAAAATCACCGACGTCAATCAATCCCGGCTCCGCATGATCCGGATGAAATCTGCAGGTTTCAGGGTCCCAAGCTCCAATCCAGTAGTTGACCTCAACCTTCGCGCCTTCTCCCCAGGGACTGATGAGCAGGACATACTTGCCCGAGCCGGCCCCTTCTTTTCCTTCAAGCGGGAGCGGGAGCAAGACCGGAAGCTCCCAGGCTTTCCCGAGATATGGATATTTGCCATAGTCGCTAATATATAATGGACCCCGGTACTCCCAGTCCAGCATATCGGAAGACGTATACACCAGAGCCGTCCCGCCCTCCTCCTGCCCGCCTGCTCCCGTTCCGACAAGCATATAATAGATTCCGTCTTCTTTCCAGACAAAAGGATCGCGGAATTCTCCGAACAACCCCGTCCCCCGCTCCTGTCTAATAATTGGGGCGGGATGCTTTATCCAGCTTACCAAATCGTTGTCGCCATCTTCGGAAAATGCGCTTCTGGCAAGACCGATCGACTGATTGGGAGTCTCCCCGTTATTTCCAATGGTATAGAACAGCACCGGCAGACCATCATGATCATAGGAGGCGCTTCCCGACCAGATGCCGTCTGGGTCAAGCCCGGGCTCCGGGCTAAGTGCGGCCTCTAAATCCCGCCAATGTACGAGATCCGGGCTAACCGCATGCCCCCAGTGAATATAATGGTAGAACGGGCCTTGGGGATTCTGCTGGTAGAACAAGTGATACTGGCCCCCAAAATAAAGCGGCGCGTGAGGCTCATTCATCCAGTGTCCCGGCGGATTCATATGATACTGCGGCCGGTGGCGGTCGGAGGCGAAATAGTGCCTGGGAATTTGCATAGCCTTCCGGTCGATAGACGGGATAACGCCGCCATGATCAAGGAGATCCTGCTCATACCGCTGCTGAATTTCGGCTTCCGTTAGCGCCCGGTCATAAATCGCCAACTCGTCCATCCAGCCGTCAAAGTTATTCATAGTGAAAGCTTCCGCCAAAATCACTCCGTCATTGTTGCGCCCGATGAGCAGGTCGGCGCTGCTGGGCGTGATCTTCAAGGGTTGACCGGCAGTGGTCTCCGCTATTTTCCGCCCGTTGAGATACAGCGATACCCGCCCTTCGCTCCCCGCGAATACGGCGCTCACAAAAGACCACCTGTGCAAAGGAAGCGGCTCGGAAGACCATGTCTCCAGCCATTCGCCGCCCGCTCCCGCCTGGAACGACCAGGCTCCATGCCTGAACAGGCCCAGAATATAGCCTTCCTTCCTCTCCCGGTTATGCTGGTTCACAATAGCTGAAAGCCGGTTCTCCGCCCCGTAATCATACGTCCTTGGAGCAACCCACACCGTTATGGTGAGATTTTCCGAAGGCTGAGAGGCGGCTTGAGAGGCGGGGCGGCGGATGAACGTGGAGTAACCGTCAAAAGACAAGGCTTTCCCCTTTACCCCCGCAGCCCAGACCGGATCTTTCGGAGCCTGGTAACGTCCTTTGCTGAGTGCGAATTGTATCGTATCGATTTTGCCGGATACGGAGTCTGTCGATTGATTTCCACGGCCTTCGTCAAAAGTCCAGTACGTAATCGGCTCGTTCAACATGTTCTCTCCATTCTTTCCGCGTTATTAGGAGGAGACAAGCCAGAGCGTTCTGACGTTCCGGCCTGCCCTAAGATGCGGCTTGCTTTAATAAGCTATTACTTCTGAGCTTTCAAATAGCGGTCGTACCCGTCCTGATAGACCTTCATCAGGTCCTCAATGCCCATTTTTTTCAGATCGGCGGTGTATTTATCCCAACCTTCATCCACGCTGCCGTCCATCAGCCACTGGGCACGCATCTTGTTCGTGTAGGTCTGAATTTCCGGTTTCAGGCGGTCAATCGTCTGCAATTCCTGATCCGTGAAGAAAATAAGCGGGAAATGCTCTTTTTCCATCTGCGGCACGAAAATGTTCTTGATGTCGTCCATCCGCTGTTTCGCGCGCGGTTCCGGAGCGACTATCTTCTCAAAATCCTCGCCCGTAATGACGCCCGCTCCTCCTAAAGAAACCGTCCGCCGGAATTCGCCCGGGTTCTCGATATCTTTCTTCTGAACGAGCAGTCCGTTTGCGTCTTTCTCAAACCATGTGCCGATAGGTCCCCAATGGACTTCCGCCGCCGTAACCGGTTCGTACAGCTTGTCGAGCCACTCGGCGGTCACGTCCGGATTCTTGTTCGCTTCCGTAATGACCGTACCGCCTCTGCCAATCGCCGAACCGTTATTCCATTTCACCACCATGTCTTTGAACGGAGGCACGATCGGATAGTGATCATCCCGCTCCCCGCCCACTACGTCGGTACGGTCCCACCAGAGGAAGGAGCCCAGCGTTTCATCTTGCGTCTTGCCTTTTGCCAAATACTGCGCATCGTTATGGGTGAAGGCTTCGATATCGACCAGACCTTCTTCAAACCAGGTGTGAAAATATTTTACCGCCTCTTTGTATCCCGGCTGCAGAGCGGCGTAGTATACCTTTCCGTCCTTGACGTTCAGATGCTCGGAGAAGGTCTTGTTGTCCGGCTGATACGTCTTGTCGGGTTCGCCGAACGCGCCGAACAGATAGCCGATATCCCCGGTCCAATAAGCGTTGATGAAGGAGAGCGGAATTTCGTCTTTCTTGCCGTTCTTGTTGGGGTCTTTATCTTTAAACGCTTTCAATACATTGTGGTATTCTTCCAAGGTCTTCGGCATTTCAAGTCCAACATTCTTCAGCCAGTCTGAATTAATATACAAAAAGTCCGGATTGGCCCCGATATCCTCCTGCCCGCTGCCCAGCTCCTCGCCTACCGGGAGAGAGTAAATGTTGCCGTCGGGAGCCGTAACGAGCGCTTTGATGTCGGGCCGCTTCTCAAAGAGCGCTTTCAGGTTGGGCATATGCTTGTCGATCAGATCGTTAAGCGGAATAATGGTGCCATCCTGGCCGTAATGCAGCAGCTCCGTGTCCGTAAAGGAGGCTCCGTAGAACATATCCGGCAAATCGCCGCTTGCCAGCAGCAGGTTTTTCTTCTGATCATAATCCGTATCAACGATTGTGGTCCATTCCACATGGACATTCGTCTCCGACTCCATCCGCTTCGCCAGTTCAAAATCGTTGAAATCGCTCGGCGCCAGCGCCGGACGCTTCGCCACCGCCTTCAGCGTCAATTTCTCCTTAAGCGGGAAACCTGCGGCTTCGCCGCTGCTTGCATCACCCGCCGCACTCGATGCAGCCGGAGCATTGTTTGAAGCGTTGTTGCCGCTGCATGCCGTAAGTACGGTGGAGGCACATAATACCGCCACGATAAACATGGATATTTTTCTATTCATTGCAAATCAAACCTCCCTTATGATGACTTGCCCTATGCAGACACTTGCCACCCTTACAATTACCAGGCCCCACCTCCTTTCAGCGCATTCGCGGACAGCCCCGGCCTCATCTCATCCCTTGACCGAACCGATCATGACGCCTTTGACAAAATAACGTTGAAGCAGCGGATACAGCGTGAGGAGCGGGAGCGCCGCTACGATAATGACTCCGAATTTAATCAGCTCGGTCACCTTCTGCTGGGCTACGAGCGTCGTAATGTCCGTCAGCATATCCCCGGAAGGCTGGTTCTGGATCAGGATGTTCCTCAAAATGAGCTGCAGCGGGTACAGCGACGAATCGTTCACATAAATCAGGGCGTCAAAGAATCCGTTCCACTGGCGGACTACGGCGAGCAGCACAAGCACGGCGATGATCGGTTTCGACAGCGGCACGACAATGCTCCAGATGTAGCGCAAATTGGTGCACCCGTCGATGGCAGCGGCCTCGCGGAGTTCATCGGGCAAGCTCTGGAAGAACGTCCGTGCGATAATGATGGCGAACGCGTCCACCGCTCCGGGAAGCACAACCGCCCAGATGGTATTGATCATGTGAAGATTTTTGACAAGCAGGTAGGTCGGGATAATTCCGCCGTTAAAAAAGAGGGTGACGACAAAAATCATCATGAAGGCGTTCCGGCCGTAAAGGTCTTTGCGCGACAGCGGATAAGCCGCCATAACGGTCAGAACCGAACTGATGACAGCCGCGAGCGCGGCGTAGAATAAGGAGTTCCGGTAACCGATCCAAATGGTGTTGTCGCTGAAAATCCGCCGGTAGCCGTCAAAGGTAATCGACTTGGGCCACAACCATACGTTGCCCGCATAAATCTGGTTCGGGTCGCTTATAGAAGCGATTACGATAAAATAAAGCGGATATAGAATCATCAGCGTAAATCCGCCCAGCACGATGAAATTCGCCACATCGAAAGCAATATCGCTTTTCAGCTTGCGTTTCATTTGAAACATGCTCTATCTCCCCCTTTCTAAAACAATCCGTTCCCGCTTATTTTTTTGGCCGTTCGGTTGACGATAAGCAGAAGCACCAGATTGATGGCCGCGTTAAACAGTCCGATTGCCGCCGAGAAGCTGTACTGCGCGCGCTGGATGCCGATTTTGTACACATAGGTCGAGATGATCTCCGACGCATCGATATTGAGGTCGGTTTGCAGCAGAAAGGCTTTCTCAAATCCTACGTTCATCAAGTTGCCTACGGCCAGAATGAACAGCACGGTAATGGTAGGAAGAATCCCGGTCAAGTCGATATGACGGATTCGCTGCCATTTGTTCGCCCCGTCTACTACGGCGGCTTCATGAAGATGCGGGTCAATGCCGGCCAGCGCGGCCAGATAAATAATGGTGGCGAACCCGGTCTCCTGCCATACCGTACTCAGAATATAGATCGGGCG
The DNA here is from genome assembly GCF_000993825.1 of Paenibacillus durus ATCC 35681. Classification (NCBI taxonomy): domain Bacteria; kingdom Bacillati; phylum Bacillota; class Bacilli; order Caryophanales; family Paenibacillaceae; genus Paenibacillus; species Paenibacillus durus. Next base: position 553,681 of record NZ_CP011114.1, on the reverse strand, counting down.
GAACCAGCCAGCTTCGGACATGAACAGCACCGGCTCCCCGCCGAACGCTCCGATGAGATGATTGATCAGCCCGCTGTTCGGCGACAGAAACACAATGATCATGCCGGCAAGCACAACGGTGGAGATGAAATAAGGGGCATAGATTACGGTTTGAACGAACTTCTTCAGCTTCTCCCGAGCCAACTGATTCAGCAGAATGGCGATAATCACGGGAATGGGAAAGGAGATCAGCAGGTTCAAGAGGCTAAGCAGAACGGTGTTCTTGATGATCGTCCAGAAGTTATAGGATTCAAAAAACTCCCGGAAATACTGAAATCCCACCCATGGGCTTCCCCAAATTCCGGCGCGCGGCGTAAAGTCTTTAAAAGCGATCTGCACGCCGTACATGGGGACATACCGAAAAATAATAAAGTAGGCTACAGGCAGAATAAGCAGCAAATACAGTTCCCAATTTTTTCGGGCAGCTTTCAGCTTTCTCATATTTGACTCCCCCTGGCAATTCGATGTAACGCGGGCAGCGGCGCGTGAGGAACGTGCCGCCGCCCGCACGCTTACTGCACCGGCACGTTCACGTCGTCCACGTTGATGTGGCCCCAGGCGCCCGTTGCGTTATCCACAATCTTGATATAGCATGCCGTACCGATATAATCGGAAGCGTCCCAATAGACTCGGTTGTAGGATTCCTGGTCAAGACCGGTGGCTTTGAACAATTCCTTGCCGTCCGAGGAACGGACCAGCGCGACGTAGAGGTCGTAATAGTTGTTGCCGCCCCCTACGAGCAGATTGATCTGTCCATTGCCGCCGAGCGTAAAGGTCTGGGACTTCAAAACTCCGATTTGGGCGTCATTGCCGTCTTTTACGCCCCAAAGATGGTTGGCGCCGCTTTGGTTAAACGGTCCGCCCCAGCCCCAATTGCCGTCCGACGTAACGTCCTGGCTGGAGAACGCATTGCCGGATACTACCGTCCAGCCGGTCAACTGATTGTCGAACTCGTGGTTCGTCAGCTCGCCATGCGCCGGTTCCGCCGTGACGGTAACGGCTGTCGTTGCGGTATAATTGCCCACCCGGGTCTTCGCGGTGATTGTGGCATTGCCGGCGGCCTTCGCCGTGATCTTCCCGTTCACCACGGTCGCGACCGCCGGATTGCTGGATGTCCAGATGACATCCTTGTTCGTGGCGTTCGCCGGGCTGACGGTGGCAAGCACAAGCTGGCTGTCGCCCTGGATAATGGTCTTGCTCGCAGGCAGCGTAACTCCCGTTGGATTCACGGCGCCGTATGCCGAGTTCATCGCCCAAATCTTCAATGATTTCACGACAACGGTGTTCGAATTGGCATTGGCCCAGAGCCGGATTCCTTTGGCGTCGGCGCGGGTCGGATAAGCGCGGGTTGTAAGCGACTTCAATCCATTCAGGTACGATTCCACCATGGAGCGGTCAACGAAGATGCGCAGCTTGATATTTTCAGAGCCAATATCTACGGTCCCCCCTTGGTACCACTTCTCCACATCGGGATTCAGACTGGATTTGGTCCGGTTCACAAAGAATTCCTTCGAGTTCTTCTTGTAATACACGATCGTCTCTTCTTCCGCGCTGGACGAGCGGCGGAGGCTGAAGCCCACCTCGTTGGCGCTGCCGGGGTCAATTTCCGCTTCGATCTCGTACATATCTGAGCTGATGGCAGAGAGTTCTGTGTTCGTAGCCGAGAAGCCCGTGTCGGATGTGATATTGACAAGCTGCGTGCCGCGAAGCGAACTCAGCTCCGCAATCGGCTCTTCCCCGAGTCTGCCGTCCGGACGGAGGTAGACATTCAGCGGCAGCCCGAAATTATGCGCATAGCCCGCGTTATAGTCCATGGTCGCCGTTCTTCGGCCCTGGGCGATGGAATAAATAACTGTGCGTCCATCCGGCGTCAAGCCCGCTGCCGGTCCGGTGAAATGCTCGCCAACGTCAAGCAGCTGCGGGGCCGGATCATCCGGAACGAATTTGGCCGCAGCCGGATTCCATGTGCCGATCCAGTAATAGGTGTACCGGGACTGGTATTCGCCCCGCGCCATTTTCGCCGGGTTGATCATGAATATATATTTGCCGCTGCTGCCCAGGGGTCGGAGATTCGGAAGCTCCCACACGCGGCCCGTCTCCGGATAGGTTCCGTAATCCCCGACATAAAGATCGCCCCTGAACGTCCAGCCGCTCTCCAGCGTCGGATCGGTCGTTGAATAGACCAGCGCCGTGCCGCCGATGTCGTTCCCGGAACTGTCTTTCTTGCCCGAGGTTACAAGCATGAACCAGGTGTTCCCGTCTTTGAAGACAAACGGATCGCGAAACTCGCCCATGATCCCTTCGCCGGGCTGTTGGTCGACGACGACTTTCGGGCTTTTGAGCCAATGGTTCAGATCATTGTCCTGATCCACCCCGAAATTGCTGCGGGCGATATTGATCCGCTGGTTGGGCGTTCGCCGGTCGTCGCCCGCCGTATAGAAGATAACCGGAATATCGTTGCCATCAAGCACCAAACCGCCGGCCCATGCCCCGTCCGGATCGACGGCGTTTTTCTCCGGAATCACGGCGTCTTTGGCATCGCGCCAATGCACCATATCACTGCTGACCAAGTGCCCCCAGCGGATGTGGTTCCAGAACGGCCCGCGCGGGTTACTCTGGTAAAACACGTGGTATTGTCCATTGAAGTAGATCGGTCCGCCCGGTTCATTCTGCCAGCCTGACGGCGGCTCCGCATGATATTGCGGCCTTTGAACGTCATCCTGATAGACGCTGCGGTCCATCCGGTTATTCGCCGTCGGCAGATTACCGCCCAGCGCGCTGACGTATGCGTTATACGCGTTCTGCACATCGGCTGCGCTGAGCGCCTGATTGTAAATTTTCACTTCATCGATAAGTCCGCTAAAGGCATTCAGATTGAAGCCGTACAGCCAGAATCCCTGATTATTTTTGCCGATAAAGAGATCCGTATCGCTGGGAACGATGGCTTCGCCGGGAGTGAAATCCGCCGTGGTTACCAGACTTCCGTTAAGGTAAAGCGCAGCCTTGCCCGTTGAGCTCTCGTAAGTCGCGACCACGTAGGACCACTCATCAAGCGGCAGCTCGCTGTCGGTCTTGATTTCCCGCCAGTTGCTGCCCGTGCCGAACTGAAAGCCCCAGGTGCCATGACGGTAGTTGCCGAGAATAAAGCCCTCTTTCGCTTCCCGGTTATGCTGGTTCACAATCGCAGACAAGCGTCCCTCGTCTCCATGCTCGAAATTTCGCGGGGCGACCCAGGCTCCTACCGTGATCGCTTGGGTTGGTGTCGGAAAATGGCTCGCGTTCCGCGTAACCCAGGTGGAATAGCCGTCGAACAGAAGCGCCCCGCCGCTGATGCCGTCGCTCCGCCAGAGCGGGTCCTGGGCCGCTTGATAAACTCCGGTGTTCAGATGATACGATACCGGGTCCTCTGTGCCTGACACCGTCTCCATTGTCGTCTTGCCTGAAGCTTCGTTCAATTTCCAATAACCGGCCAGCCCGCCGGCGTATTGCGAGTTGTAGACATGGAAGTCGTCTGCGCCGAGGTGCCCGAAGCCGCCTGTCGCCTGATCGACGATGCGGATATAGACATCCTGCCCGAGGTAGGCGGAAGCATCCCAGAATACCCGCTGAAACGCTTCGGAGTTCCGTCCGGTTTCCTTGAACAGGATTTGCCCGCCATTTGCTTTGACCAGCGCGACATACAGGTTGGCTGTGTCCCTGCCTCCGTTGATGAGAAAATCAATGCCGCCGTTGCCGCCCAGCGTGAACGTCTCGGATCTGATGGAACCGGTCTGGGCATCCCCGCCATCTTTAAAGCCCCACAGATGGTAGGTGCCCGCCTGATTGAACTTCCCGCCCTCGCTGTAGAATTCCTCATGGACCAGGCTGCTTGGGGCGAACGCGTCCCCGCTGACATTGATCCAGCCCCTGATTTCGCCAGGATTCAGATCGGACTGCTCGAAATCGTGGTTGTACAGGGCAGGCTCGATATGCCCATTCAGAGAGGGACTTTGGGGAACGTTGATGTCGTCGATATTGAGATGCCCCGCCGCCGAGTTATCGACAAGCTTGATGTACACAACCTTTCCAACGTAAGCCGAAGCATCCCAGCTTTGTATGGAATAGGTGTCTGTATTGTTGCCCGTGGCCTTTAACAGCTCTGTATTGGTAGCGCTATCAACCAAGGCCGCATAAAGATTGTTAATGTCGCTGTCCCCTCCCATCAGGAAGTCGATCTGTCCGTCGCCGGCCAAGGTGAACGTTTCGGATTTGAGTACACCCACTTTGGCATTGTTGCCGCGTCCCCCCCAGATATGCCAAAAATTATGCTGGTTGAATTTCTGCCGGTTCCAATAATCGGTGTCGCTCGTCACATCGCCCGAGCTGAACGCATCCCCGCTCTCAATCGTCCAGCCTGACAGCGTCCCCGTCTCAAACCCGGGATTTGTGATCGAATTCGAATAGGCTTTGGCGGCAGGCATATGAACCGGAATCAAATAAAGAAATGCAAGAATGGCAAGCAGCCGGCACACGAACCGGCGCCTCGGTTTGAATTGCATTGCGTACTTTTCCCCTTTCGATTTTGTTCTGCTTTCCCTGACATTACTCTTACGGGACACGATCTTCTTCTCAGCTACTAACACATCTATGGGTTGGATCATATGCCGTCATGTTTTGTTGAAACGTTTCCAATTTATGCAAGAAGAAACGTCTATCCGCCCTGTTTGAGCATATGCTCTCGAAGCTTAGCGACATGAGCATCGCTGTTCAGGCGTCCGTTCCTCATCGAAATATAGCCGCAGTTCAGCTTGCGACATGAGCTTGCGACATGAGCTTGCGAATATCAGGTCGTCTCTCCCGCCCTATAGGTTACAGGGATACGGAAGACTTCACGGTCCAAGCTTTTCCCTTCGACTTTCTTAAGCAGCAGCCTTACGGCTGTTCTCGCCATCTCCTCCACCGGTTGACGGATCGTGGAAAGCAGAGGATGGAAAAAGGGATGATCCTGGATGCCGTCGTAGCCGATGACCTTTACATCCTCAGGCACGCGAATGCCAGCCTCTTTGGCTTTCTCGATATATCTGGCTGCGGTCATATCCGTGATGGCGAATACGCCGTCGATGTCCGGATGCCGCTGCAGGAAGGTGCTGTAATATTGGTCCTCATCCTTATGCGAGTCGGGTTCTTCATACACGGCGAAGGGAATACCAAGGGCCTGCGCTTCATGCACGAAACCGTCCTTGCGCCGCAGCGTTTCACTGTACATCGAGGGCACATTGCCCAGAAACGCGGGTTTCTTCGAACCGGCTTTTACAAGCTCCCTGAGCGCGATTCGCCCGCCTTCGAAATTGTCCGAGGTTACGCAGGTAATCTGCTTGTTGAAATGCCGGTCGATGCTGATGATCGGGATATCCGTGCTTACGATGTTCTCGATATCGTTGTAGGTAATCCCGACGATTCCCGCCACCTTGTTCTGCTTGAGCATATCGAAGTAGTACAGCTCTTTCTCGGGCTTGCCCCCGCTGTTGCACAGCATCAGCTTGAACCCGTTCCGGTCAAGTTCATCTTCAATATAATAGGCAAGCTCGGAAAAGAACGGATTCCAAATACTCGGCAGCATCAGGGCGACCATCTTGGACTTCTGCATCTTAAAATTCCGCGCGACCTCATCCGGCACATAATTCAATTGCTTGATCGCCGCCATGACTTTGTCCCGGGTTGCCGGTTTTACCGCCGGGGCATTGTTAATGACTCTGGAGACCGTACCGACGGCGACACCTGCCAAAATGGCGACATCTTTAATACTGGCCATAAGCTTCCTCCGCTAAAACATCTTTGATAGCGCTATCATAACACTAAATTGGAAACGTTTCAATATCGAATTTAAGCGTTCTTATATTTTTTCATTAAGTATCCTCATGAAATTTTTTTCGATTTTATTGACAGGTCGGCAATTCAGGTTTATATTTTGGTTAAGCGTTTACGTTATCTTGTTACAAGTTATTGAATTTAATAGAAAGCGCTTAACAATAGCTGTCAGCCGTATTGGGGGGAAACGCATGAATCCTACAATTAAAGATGTAGCCAAGAAGGCGAACGTTTCCATCGCTACGGTCTCCCGGGTACTGAACAATTTGGGCGGATATTCCGACAAAACGAAGCAGAAGGTTAATGAGGTCATTCAAGAGCTGGGCTATCAGCCCAACGCGATCGCGCGCGGCTTAATCAATAAGCGTACGCATACGATCGGAGTATTATTTCCGAATGTATCAAGCACCTTCTCCTCGGATATTTTGCAGGGAGTTGAAGATTACGCCCATGGACGCAATTACAGCATTGTGGTCTGCAACACCGACGATGACGGCAAACGCACCATGAAGTATCTGCAGCTTTTACGGGAAAAGCAGGTTGACGGAATCATCTTCTCCAGCAGTGTGTTAAAGGAGGAGTATTATGAGGCAATCCAAGCGATGAATATCCCGGTCGTCCTCGTCTCTTCCGAATCCAATTATGCCACGGTTCCTTACGTGAAGATCGATGACTGCTTGGCCGCCTGCGACGCGGTAGAGTACCTCATCAGCAAAGGGCATCGTAAAATCGCAATGATCAGCGGTGGAAAAGAGGATGTATTAGCTGGAGCTCCTCGGGTGGACGGATATATAAGAGCGCTTGAGAAGCACCAAATTCCTTTTGACAGCCGATATCTCGTTTACGGCGATTTCAGATTTGAAAGCGGATGCATTCAGTTTGAGACGCTAATGCGCAACGCTCCCGATGTAACGGCCGTGTTTGCGGCCAGTGACGAAATGGCAATCGGCGTGCTGTCGGCCGCTTATAAACTCGGAGTCCGAGTTCCCGATGATGTTTCGGTCATTGGATTTGACGGAGTTCAACTGTCCAATATGGTAGTTCCTCCGTTGACAACGGTTAGCCAACCGCTTCAAGAGATGGGCAAAATCGCTTCCGAAACGCTGATCCGCAGTATTGAAACGGGCGAAACGCTGCCGGGAACCATAGTCTCTCATTCGATTATAGAAAGACAGACGGTAAGAATGCTTACCTGAGTCTTTTTATGAATACAACGTAAACGTTTAACTGAATATGCAAACGTTTGCTTTCCGTGGATTATGACATTAGAAGCCGGAATTGCGCAGGTTAGTAAGTTAAACGTTTACGTCACTGCACTGTACTATAAAATTTCAGTTTAGGGGGATTTGACATGAAAAAAGGAATAACAACCGTACTTGCAGGTATGCTCGCTATGTCGCTGCTGGGGGCCTGCGGCAACAGTTCCTCGGACAACAGCGCAAACGGCGGCAGCTCCTCGGGCAAAGTCAAAATTGAATTTTTCCAGAACAAAGCGGAAGCGAAAACCTCCTTCGATAAGCTGGTCGCCAAGTTCAATGAAGCCAATCCCAATATCGTCGTTACGCAGGTTAATCCGCCTGACGCAGAAACTGTACTCAAAACACGCGCCGCGAAAAAAGACATTCCGGATGTCGTCGGTCTGGGCGCAACGGACACATTCAAGAGCCTGGCGACCGGCGGCGTGTTCGAGGACCTCTCCAGTGATCCCGTCGTCAAAAATATTCAGCCGGCCTATGCCGACATGCTGAAGAACTATACCGGCAACAATCAATTGAACGGCGTTCCGTTCGCCGCCAATGCCAACGGTGTTATCTACAATAAGGCCATGTTCGCCGAGGCGGGCGTAGAGGTTCCCAAGACCTGGGATGAGCTCATCGCGGTTGCCGAGAAATTCAAAGCTGCCGGCAAGAACGCTTTTTATATGACGCTTAAGGATTCCTGGACGACCCTGCCGGCGTTCAATGCGCTGAGCAGCAGCATCGTAGGCATCGACTTCTATGGCCAGCGCCAAGCCGGCTCCGCCAAATTTGCGGGGACCGTTAATGAAGTCGTACAGAAGCAGCTTCAATTGACCGAGTATGCGCAGAAGGATATTTTCGGCAAAACCTACAATGACGGCAACGTGGCCTTCGCCAAGGGCGAGGCAGCTATGTACCTGCAGGGCGTATGGGCGATTCCTGAAATTCAAAAAGCCAACCCTTCGATCGATCTGGGCGTATTCGTGTTTCCCGCAACTAATGATCCGGCCAAGAACAAGCTTGTTTCCGGTGTAGATACGCTGCTGGCCGTTTCCAAAACGTCCAAACATCCAGCGGAAGCGAAAAAATTCATCGAGTTCATGCTGCAGCCGGAAAATGTCACCCAGTACATCACCGAGCAAAAGGCGTTCCCTACAGTTACCGGTGTAACCCAGGAGGACAAGAGCGTGGAAGGCTTGAAAGAGGCCTTTACTCAAGGCAATCTGGTCGACTTCTCGGACCACTACATTCCGGCTGCCATGAAGATCGATACGCTTCTGCAAGAATTCCTGCAAAAGAAAGATATCGACGCGTTTACAAGCAAGCTGGATACGGAATGGGATAAGGTTGCTAACCGTAAATAAAAGCTTAAGACTGCTGGAGGAGAAGGCCTCTTCTCTCTCCGGCACTTTTTTGAGGAGGACGGAACAATGGCTAAACGCCGGATCGCATATTATTTGATGACCATACCCGCGCTGTTCCTGTTTTTTGCTTTTCATACCTTCCCCGCTCTTCAAGGTATTTTTTACTCCTTTACCAACTGGGACGGATTCAGCGACGGATATAGCTTTGTCGGCTTGAAGAACTTCATCAATGTGTTCAAAGATGAGAACGTGTACAACGCCTACTTCTTCACCTTTAAATACGCCATTGCGGCTACCCTTCTTATCAATGTCATCAGTCTCCTGATCGCGCTGGGACTGAATGCCAAGATTAAAGCCAAAAATTTCTTCCGCAGTGTGTACTTTCTGCCGAATGTCCTTGGCGTCCTGATTGTCGGCTATATTTTTAACTACCTGTTCTCCAATGCCTTTACGATATGGGGCGCAAAGCTTGGAAGCGATTTCCTGTCGCAAAATATTCTCGGCAACCCCGACTGGGCATGGGTAGGTATCGTTATCGTCGGCGTCTGGCAGGGCATCGCTTATAACACCATCCTCTATCTTGCCGGCCTACAGACGATTCCCGCAGATCTGTATGAAGCCTCCAGTCTGGATGGAGCCAGCAAATGGAGAGAGTTCTGGAGCATTACCTTCCCGATGCTTGCTTCCTTCTTCACCATCAACATGGTTCTGGCCATGAAGGGCGGACTCATGATCTTCGACCAGATCGTCGCTTTGACCGGAGGCGGACCGGGACGCTCCACACAGTCGATCGCCCACCTGATTTATACCGGGGGATTTACTGGCGGGGAATTTGCGTATCAATCCGCGAACGCCGTCATCTATTTTATCGTGATCGTGGCGATTTCGCTGTTCCAGATTAAAGTTCTACAAAGACGGGAGATGGACCTGTAATGAGAAAAAATACCAACTGGCTGGCGACCGCCCTCATTGCGCTCGGTTCGATCCTGATTCTGTTCCCGCTGTACATGACGGTCGGCATCGCGCTCAAGAATCCCGAAGAAATGGCACAGTCTATTTTCTCACTGCCGACCGGACTGCATTTTGAGAATTTCAGCAACGCCATTAAAGCGACCGATTTCTTCCATGCTCTTCAGAACAGCGCAGTCATCACCATAGTTTCGGTTGGATTTATCCTGCTGACCAACTCGCTCGTCTCCTATGCCATAGCAAGAAATATGAACCGGAGATTCTTCAAGCTCCTGTATCTGTATTTCGTCAGCGCCATGTTCATTCCGTTTCAGATCATCATGCTGCCTGTGGTCAAGGTAACAACCGATCTCGGCATGAACAATATTCCCGGTCTCATTCTCCTGTACATCGTATATGGTCTCCCGTTCAACGTGTTCGTCTATGTCGGATATATCCGTTCCATCCCGCTTGAACTGGAAGAAGCCGCCACGGTGGACGGCACATCGACCTGGGGAACCTTCTGGAAGATTATTTTTCCGCTGCTTGGTCCGATCAGCGCAACGATCATTATACTGTCCAGCTTGTCGACCTGGAACGATTTCCTGCTCCCGCTCATTCTGCTGGCCGATCCAAGCCAATACACGCTGCCGCTTGTGCAGTACGTGTTCCAGGGGCAGTTCAGCACCGACTTCAATCTGGCTTTCGCCTCCTACCTGCTGGCGCTGCTGCCGATGGTCGTCGTTTACCTGTCCGCGCAAAAATGGATCATCAGCGGGATTACGCAGGGTGCAATCAAGTAAAGCAAATACGCTGCGGATCGTTCATGGAATGGACGTTCAAGCATAACAATAGCCCTCCCGTCACTACCCGGGAGGGCTTTGTGCTGATTGTTGACCATCTGCCTCAATCGCTTCAGTTGGCAGTCTTGTTCAACAGATTGGCGATAGCCTGGGCCGCTTCCGCCCGGGTAGCCGTCTGTGCCGGAGCAAAGCGGCCGTCCGCCTGACCGGCCATGAGTCCGGTACCGATGACCGATTGTACAGCCGGGAGCGCCCATGCCGCAATATGCCCGCGATCCCGGAAGGTCAGCTCCCGGCCGCTCGCTGCACCGCCTCCGTCCGCCCGCTCGAGTGCTTTGGCCAGCATGACCGCCATTTCCTGCCGCGTAATGGCTGCGTTTGGCGCGAACTTACCGGCGCCGCGTCCGGCAATGATGCCGGCTTCATAAGCTGCGGCAACGCCGGATGAATACCAGGCCCCCGCCTTTACATCTTGGAATGGGGCTTGGCCCGTACTCTGCAAATGGAGCGCTCTAGCCAGCAGCGCGGCGAACTGGGCGCGTGTAACCTTGGCCGACGGAACAAAAGTGGTATCCGTCATTCCGTTAATCACATGCTTCGCCGTTAAGGAAGTGATCGCTTGGTAAGCCCAGTGGCTGGGAGCGACATCGAAATAGGACTTGTCGTTAGCGAGCATGGCAAAACTGCTCAAATGGCTTGGACCTGCGCTCGCCGTATCGCCCGCGCTGTCCGCTTTGTCGATATATATCATGGTCCAATATTTTAATGATGGGAGATCAATCGTGAGACGGGTCCCATTCCATGTGTACCGCAGTTCCTCCGGCATGCCATGATGGGTATCCGGGCTGGCAGCATATACTTTTAGATTCGGCGCAGCCTCTTTCGATATTCCAATATCATAGGTCACTTTAAGGTTATTCTGCAGAACCGGCTCATTGGCGGCGTTTCTCCAGTTATCATCATTGTTCAGCAGATTGATAAGGTGCAGCACATCGTAGCGTTCAAACCCGGCGTTCGAGCGATTCTTCCGTACGGTGGTCCAGATGGTATCCTGAGCTCCGCTGCTGCTGGTTGCAAGCCTGCCGCCGCCAGCTTCCACTTCAACCGATGCGGTAAGATCCGCCTTGCTGTCAAACAGCAGATTCTCATAAGCGGCGCTGAACTTGTAATACTCCTTCATGGTTTCCTTCGTGGACTCCAGCAGCTTCTTGCTTCGGTTCGGATAGTATTCATGGGCCAGCATATTTGGGCCTTCCTCGAAATTCTCGGCGGTGCCGATCTCGATATGCGTAGCTCCCAGAGCCGCGAGTCCGGCGTCCATCAGGCGCAGTGACGGTTCATTGAAGTAGCCTAACGTCAGACCTCTGATGTTGACGCTGCCGTTCCCGCTCTCCTCGTCCATTTTAAGCGTCACCCTGTGCTTCCCTGCATTAAGATGCGGAACGATAAAATACCCGTCCTGGCTGTAGGAGCTGCTGTTATCCGTTGGGGAAAAATAGATTCGGGCAGGCTCTCCGTTCAAATCAGCGGCTCTTGTTCCGTCAATATACACGGCCCGGCTAGTTCCCGTTCCTCCATTGGAATACGTGTAGATCAAGGACGTTTCCCCAGATTGCGGTACGTCCACATCGAATGATACAGTGTCATTCAAATGCCCGAAGTCCAATATTGTATCTTTATCCAGGACCAAAGGTGGCACTGCTTTCGCCTCGGAACCGTTATATTGAACGCCGGCCGCCTGCTTGTAATTCATATAGCCCGCGATAACCATCGCCTTGCCGCCGTCGGCTTCGCGGGTCTCATTCACAACCTGCTGAAGATCCTTGTACTTGTCCTGATCCTGCCAGATTTCGCTATAATCGAAGTCGGTCTTCGTATTTGGATTTGGCACCGCGCTGTAGCCTTTATTGCCTCCGACCATATTGAAGGTCACGTGGCTTTTGTTCGCATTGTTCGCCTTAATAGCGTCTTTGGTGGCATTGATGATTTTATCAAAATCCTTCGCGTAGTAACGCTTGGTTCCGTCGTGGCCGAGCAAATAATCATTGTCGTTTGTGCCCCACTGGTCCAAATGAATACCGTCAAAGCCGTAATCGTTGATGGCCCGGACATATTGCTGTGTAATATAAGACTGCCACTGCGGATTGCCGGGGTCCTGCAGATAAAGCGCCGTCGGATGCGGCTTTACTCCGTCGAAATTAAAGCCGACCTGATCCTTTTGCGGCGTTCTGGATTCGGTCGCTGTCTTGTTATACAGCCCCCACTCCGGCTTGACGCCGAAGTCCTGATAATTCTCGCGCGCGGCATAGTTCATTTCGTAGGCCATTGCTGCGGAACCGTATTTCTGAGCGGCCGACACGGATTGCTTGACGGTCAGCGGATACAAGAGCCGCCCGAGCAGATCGGTATAGCTCGAATTCTCATCGACCGGTGCTGTAATGAAGCGGCCGTTCGCATCAAGCAGCGGCTTTCCGTTCTTGTCGGTCTTCGAGTATACGGATACGTCATGCCGCCACATCCAGTCATAGAACTGGTAGGCGTTAAGATAATACTCCTGGGAAAGCTCTTGGAGTTTCGCATCGCTCTCCTCTGCCGTTTCCTTCGGAAAATCGGCCACATAGCCGTATCTCGGAAAATGGGTCCAATCACTGGAAACGTCTACCGCTGCGGTTACATAATCATCAGCCGCCGCTCCCTCGATCCAAGCCTTGGCCATATAGCCTTTAAAATCTGCGGTTGGCGGAGTCCAATCCACTTTCAGCCCGGCGCTTCCGTCCTTCTGCACGGTCAAATCCTTTACGCCTTCGGCCACCAGATTGTTCAACTGATAGATTTGCAGATGAAGCTTGCCGCTCCAGTCGGCGGATTGATCCAGCGTCAGAAGAAGTTCGGCGGATTCACCCGGAGCAAACCGGGCCTTGGAAGGAACCATCTTCGTGATTCTATGTTCCGGCGGAGTGTCCGCTGCCGCTGCGGCAGCCGAAGCCGTCCCGGCCCAGCCATAGCCGATTGTACCGGTCTGGGCCAGCATAAGCAGCATACAGAAATACGCTATTGCCTTTTTCGTTCTCACAAGCCATCTCCCTCATCCGTAGTTTAACTGTGTAAAACAAACATTCACTCAGAATATAGTGTTTTTCCTTCTTTTGTAAATGAATCTCTAATCCTATTTTGTTCTTCCTCGTTATTCATCCAAACTGCCTACTCCAGATCTTTGGGATTGACAAAAATAGTCATGAGGCTTACTATTTAAGTAAGCGTTTACTTTGCTTGAGCGACACCTTTTCACCCTTCTATGCAAGCGTTTAATGATGTGCGGGAGTTTTGGATTTATTTTTGAACCGTTTAACGTAAACGTTTACCACCTTCAGGAAAAGGAGAATGATAATGGAACGAAAATGGTGGAAAGAAAGCGTAGTCTATCAAATATATCCCCGCAGCTTTAAAGACAGCAACGGCGACGGGATCGGCGACCTGCAGGGAATCATCTCCAAGCTGGATTATCTGAAGACGCTCGGCGTGAATGTCGTATGGCTCTGCCCGGTGTACAAATCGCCTAACGACGACAACGGATACGATATCAGCAATTATCAGGACATTATGGATGAATTCGGTACGATTGCCGATTGGGAAGTTCTCCTCCAGGGCCTCCATGACCGGGGCATGAAGCTGATTATGGATCTCGTCGTAAACCACTCCTCCGATGAGCATGCCTGGTTCGCGGAATCCCGCAAATCGAAGGATAATCCGTATCGCGACTACTATATTTGGCGTCCGGACACAGACGGTCATGAACCGAATGACTGGGGTTCCTTTTTCAGCGGCTCGGCTTGGAAATACGACGAAGGGACAGACGAATACTTCCTGCATCTGTTCTCCACGAAGCAGCCTGATCTGAACTGGGAGAATGAGAAGGTGCGCCGGGAAGTGTACGACATGATGACCTGGTGGCTGGATAAAGGCATCGACGGTTTCCGGATGGATGTCATCAATCTGATCTCCAAAGTGCCCGGACTGCCCAGCGTATCGGAAGAAGCCGGGGAGGGCCGCTCCTTCCGCTTCGGCGGCAAATATTTCGTCAACGGTCCGCGCGTACACGAGTATTTGCAGGAAATGAACCGTGAAGTCTTGTCCAAGTACGACATTCTGACTGTCGGTGAAGCGGTTCAAGTTACACCGGAGGACGCGGCTTTATATGTAGGTGAAGACCGGGGCGAGCTGAGTATGGTATTCCATTTCGAGCTGATGGACGTTGATTCGGGCCCCGGCGGCAAATGGGATTGTAAGCCCTGGAGCCTAAGCAATATTAAAGATATTATCTCCAAATGGCAGATTCACCTTAATGGCAAGGGATGGAACAGTCTGTATTTGAACAATCACGATCAGCCGCGGATGCTCTCCAGATTTGGCAACGACACGGTTTACCATAAAGAGTCGGGTAAAATGCTGGCGACCTTGCTGCATACGCTTCAGGGAACGCCCTATATTTATCAGGGTGAAGAAATCGGGATGACGAACGTAAAATTCGCTTCGATCAGCGACTACAAGGATATTGAAATTATCAATATGCATGAGGAATATCTGGCAGCGGGACATACGGAAGAAGCCATCATGAACTCGGTTTACATCAAGGGCCGCGACAACGGCCGCACGCCGATGCAGTGGAGCAGCGAACCGCAGGCCGGATTCACCACGGGCACGCCTTGGCTGGCGGTTAATCCGAACTATACGGAAATCAATGTGGAGAACGCCTTGGCCGATCCGGACTCCATCTTCCATTATTACAAGCGGCTCATTGAGCTGCGCAAGCAGCATGACATTATCGTGTATGGGGATTATACGATTGTGGCCGAGGAGAATGAGCAGGTATTTGCTTATCTGCGCTCGCTCGGCAGCGAAAGACTGCTCATAGTTCTGAATTTCTTCGGCGAGCCCGCAAGCTTCGGGATTCCAGAGGAGATTGAAACTCACGGAGCTGAACTGCTCATCAGCAACTACGAAGCGGAAAAAGACACGGATCTCCGCAGCCTGGGGCTTCGCCCTTACGAAGCCAGAGTATATAAATTTACGGTGTAAGCCTAACCATAGACATGGGGCTGTCCCGCTATAAGTTATCAAATGACCGTGGGAGAGCCCCGCTTATTGTTCAATCCCCGGCCTTCCCGCTCTTGTTTAATCCGCTTTCGAGTCCGCCCTTTCAGCCGTTTCCCCATCTGGCAGCGTAATGGAAATCTTTACTCCCCGTTAATTCTCCGGAATCAATATAGAGCTATACTCATAGGGTTTACGGCATGGATGTGGAATATCTATTAAGCAGGACTAACGAAGACGGAGGTATGGAGACGTGGCTAAAATATTGAATTTCGCGCACCGGGGCGCTTCGGCGGTATGCCCGGAAAATACAATGGCAGCTTTCCGCCGCAGCCTTACGCTTGGAGCAACGGGTATTGAGACTGATGTGCAAATGACCCGGGACGGTGAGCTTGTCCTTATTCACGACGAGGAGCTCAGCCGCACAACGAACGGCAGCGGCTATGTGAAGGACAAGACGCTGGAAGAACTGCGGGCGCTAGACGCAGGCGCCTGGTTCGGAGACGGCAGCTTCACAGGCGAGAAAATCCCCCGGCTGGAGGAACTGCTCGAGCTGCTGCAAGAACGGGACACGATCCTCAATATTGAGCTTAAGAACGGAGTTTTTCTCTATCCCGGGATGGAGGAAAAAGTAATCGCCGCCGTCAGAGATTACGGCATGAGCAGCCGGGTTGTCATCTCCAGCTTCAATCATTATTCACTCGCTTACATAAAGAAGCTGGCCCCGGATTTGGAGACCGGCATTCTCTACATGGAGGGCCTGTACCGCCCCTGGGAATATGCCGCCACCGTGGGGGCAAAGGCGCTGCATGCGTATCATTTGGCGGTGCTGCCGGAGTTCGTGCGGGACGCGGCGCAGAGCGGCGTCGTCTACCATCCGTTTACGGTGAACGATCCGCAGCGGATGGAATTCCTGATTGATGCGGGCGTTGCCGGCATTATTACGGATGTACCCGATGTGCTCGCAGAGCTGCTGGCTCGCAAAGGCCTGTAAATATAAAAAATCCGGTCCTCCCACCGCAGGCGGACCGGATTTTCCGTTTTAAATGGCAAATCTCTCATTCCGTATCAATCTCTACCTTATCAATCCCCGCCACATCAACTCGCAGCCGCAATTCTCCTAACAAGCAGCCGTGCTGAACATTTCCAGCCAAGAATCCGATGATAATTAAAGGCCTATCTGTTTAACGCAAACTTAAAACACGCGGCTTCCGCCAAGGCGTACCGCCGCAGACGACAAAGGAGAATTCAATTTCAATGACAGCAACAAACAAACCGGCTTTCCTGCTACTCCTCATTCTAGTTATGGCCGCATCCTGCATGATTCCCCTCCCCGCAGCGCATTCGGCTGCTGCTTCACCCAAAGATATCGTCCTTGTTGACAAGAACGGCAGCTCGTTCATCCCGCTTCGTGTTCTAAATGAACTGAGCGGCACGAGCGCATCCTGGGACGCTTCCCTGAAACGGATTGATATTGCGCAAGGGAATGTATCCCTGACCTTGTTCGCAGGCCAAAACGGGGCTTATGTAAATGAGAACCCGGTCCATCTCGCCGCACTCCCCTTCAGCGACAGCGGAACCGTCTATGTGCCGCTCGCTGCTGTGAGCAATGCGCTTAAGCTCAAGCTTCAGTGGGACAAGGAGACCGCTTCGGTTAGATTTACGGATGCGCAGGGCAAATCCTTCCGGCTGCCTGTATTGACCGGGGCCTTGATCGGACCGGAATCATCCGCCGCGGCGTCTTCACGCCGAACGTTCAAAGTAGGCGGCAAGTCCTTCACCGTGCAGATCGTAACCGTCTCGCTACTCCATCCGAAAGTCCGGCTGGATGTCGTGCTTGCGGGCGGAAGCGTGGGCAAGGTTGAAGAGCTCCGAAGCATGGCGAAGCGCAGCCAAGCCATCGCCGCCATTAACGGCACGTTCTTCAACGCTTATACGTCAGGGAGCTATAAAGCCCCCTACGGTTATATCGCCGCCGGCGGCAAGCTGCTGAAGAACAGCCCCGGCGACCGCCGCGCGGTATTCGCCTACGACAGCAATCACTTGGCCGAGCTGGTTCCGGGCGGAAATTTCATGCCCCGCTTTCAGGCAGGCGAATTTGAAGGCGGGCTGCAGGCCGGTCCCCGGCTGGTAACGGATGGAAAAGTATCGCTTAATGTTACGGCTGAAGGCTTCCGCGATCCCAAAATTTTAACAGGCGGCGGTGCGCGCAGCGCGCTGGGCCTTACACGCGATCACAAGCTGCTGCTGGTGACCTCCGGGGGTGCTACGATCCCTCAAATGGCCCAAATTATGAAACAGGCGGGCGCCTGGCAGGCCATGAATCTGGATGGCGGCGCTTCAAGCGGTCTTTATTTTAACGGCGGCTATCTGACCACTCCCGGACGGCTGATCAGCAATGCGATCGTCATCAAAACCCAATAATCGCAAGCATCGGATTTGAACAGGCAAGCGCCCTTCTATCCTGCCGCAGCAGGATGAAGGGCGCTTGTTCGTCAGAATAAGGAATAGATTCCCGGGAATAATACAGCATCATAGTCAAAAGCTGTGCCTTGGAGGGAGCATTCATGAAGCTGAAGTTTCTGTCAAACCGTAAATCCGATTTCAAACCGGTTCATAACAGCGCGCTTCCCTTCCATCCGCTGGAGTCCTCTCTGGATGCCAATCTAGCGGAAATCAAGCGGCTCATCGGGCACAGCGCCGATGTCGTGTTCCGTTCATTATCCAATCCGTCCTCTGATTCTCCCGCTATGAGTTTCATTTATATTGACGGACTGGTAAATTCGGACTTGGTTTCCCAAGCCGTGATCCAGCCTCTGACGGATCATCCGCTATTAAAGGAACAGCGGCCGGAACAAGCTTTTCTGCTGATCAAGGAGCAGATTCTGCCAGTGGGCGGACTCCAAGAGTGTACGACGGTGGAAACCCTGCTCGGTATGCTGTTTGAAGGAAATGCGATTATCCTGCTCGACGGCTCCAAGATCGCGCTGGCCGCCGGCATTTCCTTCTGGGAGAAGCGGAGCGTCAATGAACCGACCTCGCAAGGAGTGATCCGCGGTCCCAAAGAAGGTTTCACCGAGAGCCTGCGGACATGCACCTCCATGCTGCGCCGGAGACTGAAAACCGCCGATCTTCGTGTCGAACAATATAAAATCGGAAGACGCACCCAGACGGGGGTCGCTCTTGTCTATCTCCAGGGCATCGCAAGCGAGCAGGTGCTTGCCGAGATTCGTAAACGGCTGGATGCCATTGACACGGACAGCATTCTGGAGAGCAATTACATCGAGGAGCTGATTCAGGACGGCGGCCTGACTCCTTTTCCGACCATAATGAGTACAGAACGTCCCGATGCTATGGCGGGCGGCATTCTGGAAGGGCAGGTCGGCATCATTATTGACGGAACACCTTTTGCCCTCCTGGCTCCTTCTACGTTCTTCAGCTTTTTTCAATCCAGCGAGGATTATTACCAGCGGTTTGACATTTCTTCATTTCTGCGTCTAATTCGTTATTCCGCCTTCTTCGTGTCCATGCTTCTGCCTGCGCTGTATATCGCCATCACGACCTTCCATCAGGAGATGCTGCCGACCACGCTGCTGATCAGCTTGGCCGCCCAGCGGGAGGGCGTACCCTTTCCGGCGTTTATTGAAGCGCTGCTCATGGAGCTGACATTCGACGTTCTGCGCGAAGCCGGGGTACGTATGCCGCGAGCCATCGGACCCGCAGTCTCCATCGTAGGCGCACTCGTGCTGGGCCAGGCCGCCGTTCAGGCTGGACTTGTATCCGCCGCCATGGTTATTGTCGTATCCTTTACGGCGATTGCAAATTTTGTCATTCCGTCGATGGCGATCGCCAACTCCATCCGGCTCATCCGCTTCATGATGATGCTGTTTGCCGGTTCCTTGGGTCTGCTCGGAATCATGTCCTTTTTGATGGTGCTTCTTATCCATATGGCCAGCCTGCAATCGTTCGGAGTTCCGTACTTATCTCCTATTGCTCCGATGAATCCGGGTTATCTGAAAGATATTGTTATCCGTGCGCCGCTGCGGAACATGAAGATGCGGCCAAGCACATACGGAAGCCAAGAAGCGCCAAGGCAGAACTTGCCTTCAAAAGAGCCGCAAACATCCGGCAGCCCATTCGAAGGGCAGGGGAGTAAGAATTCTTGAAGAGGCCGGATGTCATAGAAAGGAGTGTAATGCATGAGGGAGAACACACAAACAGGCGATAACATTCATCATCAAGCAGGGCGGCGGTTCCTGCTCGTCGTCTCCCTCCTGTCGCTCCTGATCAGCGGCTGCTGGGATGACAGAGAGCTGAACGAGCTTGGCATCGTATCGGGTTCCGCATACGACTGGAAGGATAATGAGTGGCACACTACCTACCAGATTATCAACCCCTCATCCGGTTCGAACAACACGGGAGGCAGCAGCGGCGGGAATACAAGTTCGCCTCCCTTTTTGATCTATTCGGCCAAGGGGAATACACTGATGCAGGCCGTCGAACGCACTAATCTGACCAGCACGCGTCAGTTATTCTTCTCTCAGAACCGAATCACGGTGCTGGGAGAGGCACTCGCAAAAAGAGGAATTGGCCAACTGATCGATATGTTCCTGCGCAAACCCGATGCCCGCCAAACGGTGTACGTGTTCATTACCGAAGAAGAGGCGGGACTTATACTTAGCCAGTTGATGCAGCTCAACAGAAATCAGAGCGCCGGCATTCAGCTCATGATCGAACAGGAGGCAAGATTGACTTCCTATTACCCCGGAATACAGATGGTTGAGCTGGCCAGACAATTGTGCTCTGAATCGGCTAGCGCGGCAGTTCCGGAAATTAAGCTCTCCGGCAATAAGGTAATGGATCGAACGAGTGACATCGCCCAGACCGATCTTCCATCCCGGATCGCATTTGGCCGATTGGCCGTTCTGAAAGGAGACCGTTTCGTCGGATGGCTGTCACAGGCCGAAGCGTACGGATTATCCTTCATCACGGACAAGGTCAAAATGTCGAACATCTCTTTTCCCTCAAAGCCCGAAAAGAGCGACAAAGACGATGCCTCGATTTCACTGCTGCATTCATCCACCACTGTCCGTCCCATTTGGGAGAACGATCATTACGTTATGGATATCGATATTAAAGCAGACGGTACAATGACAGAAGTAGGGAGCAGTCTCAAGCTGGAAAATGAGGCCACCATCCGCCAACTGGAGCGCTACATTGAGCGAAATATCAGTGAAATCATGGAAGCCTCCTGGCGTTCGGTCAAAAAATTGAATGCCGATGTAACCGGTTTTGCCGTATCCATCCATCGCCATCACCCCAAGCAATGGCAGCGGATCAAACAGGAGCATAATTGGGATACCGTATTTCAAAACATTCAAATCCGGCCTCATGTTAAGGTGAAAATCAAACGGATTGGCTTTAATAGCAACTCCTTTAATTCAGTGAATAAGAATTGAGGGGAGCGCTTATCAGATGGTCAGGGGGTTAGATCCTTGTCACAGTTAAACAAGCATGCCACGAGCCTGGAAATGACGTTTATGGTCATTTTGTTTGAAATCGGCAGTACCCCAATGTTTGTGCTCGGGAGTAAGGCCAAGCAGGATGCCTGGCTGGCGATGAGCGTTGGAGCCGCGGCCGGGTTCGCTCTCCTTCTCCTCTTCCTGTGGATTCAGCGGCGCCTGCCGGAAATGGAATTGACCGGAATGCTCCGTTTCGGCTTCGGACGCATCGCCGGCGGCTCAATCAGTGCAATATACTGCTGCTATTTTGCCTATGAGTCCATGCGGAACCTTCGGGATTTTGGAGAGCTGACCGCGATAACCCTTCTGCCATCGACCCCCATATCCATCACGATGCTCATGTTTTTGCTGATTGGAGGCTATGCGATCTGGAAAGGTGCGGAGACGATCTTTCGGCTGCCGGAGATTCTGCTTCCGGGCTTGATGCTCTTTTACTTTATCCTGATCGGTATGTTTCTGCTGATGAAAAACGCCGATTTCGGGCGGCTGATGCCTGTAGCGGAGAACGGGCTTCGGCCTATTCTGAATGCGGCGCTGCCTGATATCGTCTCTTTTCCGTTTGGTCAAATCCTGGTCTTTCTGCTTCTGTGGTCACGTTGGAACCGACCCGGCGTTCCCGTAAAACAAACGATTTGGGCTTATATCGGAGTCAGTCTGTTTCTGATATTCATGGAGGCAGTAAATATAGCCGTTCTTGGCCCGGACTTGACACACAGCTCCGTCATTCCTTTGCTTAAAGCGGTCCGAACGCTGTCCGGTTTGAAGTTTATCGAACGGCTGGATATCCTGGTCACATTTATGATATTTATCGGGCTTTTGATCAAAATGCTCATATTCTTCTATTGCTCGGTGAGAATGGCTTCGCTCCTGACGAACAAATCCGAAAAGACATGGGCGATTGTCGTTGGAGCGGTTATCTATGCGGCGTCCTTCATCGAGAGAGATTATACGCAGCATATTGCCATCGGCCTTGGGCCTTCCTTAAAGATCGATGTCATCTTTCAGGTCGCTATCCCGCTGGTTCTGGCGCTGGCGCTAGCGCTGCGCGGACGTAAAGGCTTCAATCCTCCGGATTGATGAGATATGATATAAGCGGTACGTAAGCCGCTATCATATCGCCTGAAGGAGAATGTCATGGAAACGATTTTGATCGTAGAGGATGATGCCAAGCTTGCCGGATTGCTGCAGACCTACCTGTCGAAATACGGCTTCCTCACAGTTATTGTGGAAGATTTCAGCTCGGTGCTGGATGCCTTTCTGGATAGCGGAGCGGATCTCGTGCTCTTGGATGTCAATCTCCCGAAATATGACGGATATTATTGGTGTCGCCAGATCCGCAGCCGGTCGCTCTGCCCGATCCTGTTCATCTCCGCCAGAGACAGCGGAATGGATCAGGTGATGGCGCTGGAGAACGGAGCGGACGACTACATCACGAAGCCGTTTCATTATGAGGTCGTTCTCGCCAAGATCCGCAGCCAGCTGCGCCGGGTCTACGGCTCTTACGCGCAGCAGCCGGAAGAACGGACCGTGCGCTCGGGCCCGCTGACTCTCTATCCAGAACGCTTTGCCATTCAGCATGGAGAGCTGACAGCGGAACTGACTCAGAAAGAATCTGTCCTGCTGGAAGCCCTGATGCTGAAGGAAGGCCGCGTCGTCAGCCGCGAGCGTCTGCTGGACCTCATGTGGGAAGACCAGCATTTTATTGATGACAACACACTGAATGTCTACATAACGAGAGTGCGTAAAAAGCTCAAGGAACTGAACGCGGACAATGCTGTGGAAACGGTCAGGGGAGCGGGGTACCGGCTGAACATTGCCGGAGCGCCATGAAGCTGTTCCTGAGGGTGCAGCTTCCGCTGCTGCTGTTCTACGCCGTCCAGATGCTGCTTGTCCCGCTCCTGTACTGGCTCACGGGCGAAGGGCGCCCTCTATCCATCGTGCTGTACGGCACGGCGCTCAGCGCAGCGGTGCTCGCTGTATACCTCGGATTCCGCTACCTGCGTCATCGAAAACTATACATAAAGCTTAACGATCCGGAAGCCTTCTTGGACAGCGCCTCCGAGCCGCTCGGAGACGCACCCCTTCCGGAAGCCGTCGATAAGCTTCTGGAAATCTACGGGCGGGAGTACCGGGATCAATTGGGCGAGGAGGCTCGCCGCGTGGACAGCCATATCACGTTCATGAACCGCTGGGTTCATCAAATGAAGACCCCCCTGTCCATTATTCAGTTGACCGCCGAGGAATTGGACGATGCGGCGGCGGACAGCATCCGGGAGGAAGTTGACCGGCTGCGCAAAGGACTGGAAATGGTGCTGTATACTTCCCGGCTGGACCGGTTCGAGGATGATTTCAGCATCATGCCTGTCTCGCTGCGGAAGGCGGTCAGCGAGACGGTTGCCGAGAACCGGCGGCTCTTCATCCGCCGGGGTGTGAAGGCGGAGATCCGGATTGGCGAGGAGCTTCAGGTATATACCGACGCCAAATGGCTGCGGTTTATGCTGGCCCAGATTCTGACCAACGCGGTGAATTATTCGGGCGGCTCCGGAAAGACTGTCACCGTAGCCGCTTATAGCCAAGGACGCGAGGTCATTCTCGAAATTCGCGACGAAGGCATCGGGATCACCCCTGAAGACCTGAAGCGGGTCTTTAATCCTTATTTCACGGGCGAACGCGGCCGGGAGTACCGCGAATCGACCGGCATGGGCCTTTATCTTGTCCGCGAAATATGCAAGCGGCTCGGACACCGGGTGGAGCTTTCCTCGCAGCCCGGCGAGGGCACGTCGGTCCGGCTAATTTTTGATTCGGGGATTTTTTGATTCGGGGATTTTTGGATTCAGGGATTCCGGCGGATACGAACATAACCTTAAGCGGACTGTAAGGAAACCGTAAGGTAAATCCATGGCAGCCAGCGGGCGCTGTACGGTACATTGGGAGTGTAACAGGATACTCTGCGGGCATCATGCAAACGCCCCAACCCTGGAAAGGAAGGTTCTCTCATGAATGTATTGGAAGTCACCGCCCTCAGCAAAGTCTATCCGGGCAAAATCAGCACCCGCGCCCTTACCGATATCCATCTCGGCATCGAGAGCGGAGAATTCGTCGGCATTATGGGCCCGTCGGGCAGCGGCAAAACGACACTGCTCAACATGGTCTCCACGATTGACAGGCCCAGCTCGGGCGAAGTAAAGATCAACGGCAGCAACCCTTTTCTCATGAACAAAAAGGAGCTGGCCCTGTTCCGCCGCAGGCAGCTCGGCTTCGTCTTCCAGGATTTCAATCTGCTCGAAACGCTCACCGTCGACGAGAATATCGTGCTTCCGCTGACACTGGACAAGCGCAGACTTTCCGAGATGAAGACGCTGCTGAAGCAGGCTGCGGAACGTCTTGGAATCACGGATATTCTGGACAAGCGAATCTACGAAATCTCCGGCGGGCAGCGCCAGCGGACGGCGATTGCACGGGCGATCATCTCCTCGCCTTCCCTGATCCTGGCCGATGAGCCGACGGGTTCCCTGGATTCCAATGCCTCGCGGCTTGTGATGGAATCGCTGGAGAACATCAACCGCAGTACGGGAGCCACGCTGATGCTTGTTACGCATGATCCGCTCGCCGCCAGCTACTGCAGCCGGATTATTTTTATCAAGGACGGCAAACTCGCGGCGGAGATCCGCCGGGGCGAGAGCCGCCAGGCTTTTTTCCAAAAAATTATCGACACGCTGTCGTTCTGGGGAGGGAACACTCATGAGCTTTCCTCAGTTCGCGTTTAACAACATCCGCCGGAACGCCCGGTCTTATATCGCTTTTTTCCTAAGCAGCGCCTTTATGGTCATGGTCTTCTTCGCTTACGCCGTATTCATGTTCCATCCGGACGTGACCTCGATTGAGCTCGGGAAGAACTCCGCCGCAGGCATGAAGATCGCCTCTTACATCGTGTTCGTCTTCGCCTTCTTCTTCGTGCTGTACTCCATAAGCGCTTTTCTGAAATCCCGCAATCTCGAGTTCGGCATCCTGACCATTCTGGGGGCGCGGCCGGGACAGATCAATAAGCTCATCTTCATGGAAAATATGCTGATCGGGCTGTTTTCCATCCTGACGGGTATGGCAGGCGGTCTGCTGCTGTCCAAGATGTTCCTGCTGCTTAGCACCAAGATGATCGGTATCAACGATCTCCCGTTTTATTGGCCGGTAAAAGCAATCCTGGTAACCGCTGCTGCGTTCCTTGCCCTGTTCATCGTCATCTCGGCGTTCACCCTGCTGTTTATCCGGAAGAACCGGGTGCTGGAACTGCTGAAAGGCACAAGCAAGCCGAAAAAGGAACCCAAGGCCTCTCTGCTGCTGTCCGTGCTATGCATTGCGCTGCTTGCCGCAGGCTACTGGGCCATACGCCAGACGCTGGCTCCCAAATGGCTGCTGATTGCTGCGATAACGGGCATTGCCGGCACTTACTTTTTCTACACCCAGTTGTCGGTACTTGCGGTCCGCCTGCTTAAGCTCAGCCGCAGACGGCTGTGGCGCGGGACCAACCTGCTCTGGATTTCGGAGATGGCTTACAAGCTGAAGGACAATGCCCGCATGCTGTTCCTTGTGACCGTGGTGACGTCGCTTGCCTGCATGGCTTCGAGCTTTCTGCTCTCGATAAACAATGCGAACAAGGAAGTGTATTTGAATAGTCCGTTTGCCTTCGTCTATACTACTTCCCATTTGTCTGCCGCAGCCGCAGAGAAAGACACGCAATTAATCCGCGACCGCCTTCAGGCGGAAGGATTAAAGTTCACGGAAAATAAAGTTGAATTGCTGAACGGTTCCATCCTGGCTAAAGGCAAATTCGTTCCTTTCAATATCCTGTCCCTGAACCGCTACAACGAGTTGGCGCCGCAGATGGGCAGGAAAGCCGAAGCCGGGCTGTCCGGCAGCGAGATTCTGCTGATCCATTCGAACGATTTCAGCATTAAAGATTATGCCAAGGATAACCTCGTAAAGCTGCTGGATTATCCGGACCAGACCTTTACTGTGAAAAAGACGCTGAAGCTGCCAGCTCCGCCCTTCGGACAATATACTGCTCCTCTGCTGGTCGTACCGGACGATATGTATAACGAACTGGCAGCCAAAGGCTCTGCATTTACAATGACCTTGTATAAAGTGCCCGCGTGGGACGGACAGCTTCCCGAGGCCGGCAGCCGCAGCGTGCTTCTCTCCACCGAACTGGCGGATACATTCAGAGAACGTAACCAGCAATCCGGCCCTGAGGGCAGCTATCTCAGCTCTAGGGCTTCCCAATATATAACGACGAAACAGGGAGCGTCAATGCTCGGCTTTATCGGCATCTTTATCGCCCTGACCTTCTCCGTCTCGTCGGCGAGCTTTCTCTACTTCCGCCTGCACTCCGAGCTTGCCGCCGACCAAAGAATGTACCGTGCGCTGTCTAAGATCGGACTCAGTCCCGGCGAGATGTCGGGCTCGGCAACCAAGCAGATTGCGCTGCTCTTTTACATCCCGATTCTGGTGGCCTGGGTTCAGACCTTGGTTGTCATCCGGCCCGTGCTGAACCAGATTCAGGTCTATGAAATCACGGTTCCGGTCCTGATTACCATCGGTGCTTTCCTGGCAGTGCAGACGCTGTATTTCGCCGTTGTAAGATCACGTTATGTTCACAGTCTGAAGAGAACAATGGTTTAGAAACTCAATACCCCCGCGCAGAAGAAGCTTTTCTTTATCGCGGGGGATTTTGTTAAAATTTAAGTTTCCCTAGGGAAACTTTTTTGTTGCTGGGACAAATTTGTTCGCGTATACTAATATCATGGAACAGCTCAACAGTCGGATGTTTTTGACATCAAAAGAAAGGGTGACCGTTATGACCGTAACCGGTATTCCGTTATCCGAAGCTGCCAAAGGAAGCGTCCTTGAAATCAGCGGCATGAGTGTGCAGGGCGTTATGAGAAGAAGACTGCTGGATCTGGGTTTTGTTCCCGGCAATACGGTTGAAGTGCTGCGCCGCAGCCCTCTCGGGGACCCGACCGCATTTCGTGTAAGCAATACGACGATTGCGCTGCGCAGAGAAGAAAGCTCTCTTATTTTTGGAAATCCGATTGGAGGGAATGGGCGATGAAGCCTTACACCGTGGCCTTTGCGGGCAACCCGAATACGGGAAAAAGCACGCTGTTCAATCTGCTGACCGGAATGCGGCAGCACACCGGCAACTGGGCAGGCAAGACGGTCGTTACCGCCGAAGGAACATTTACGCATAACGGCAAGGAATACCGCGCCGTCGATCTTCCGGGCACCTACTCCTTGTACTCCAACTCGGTCGATGAAGAGGCGGCTCGCGATTATATCATTTTTGAGCAGCCGGACGTGACGCTAGTCGTACTGGACGCAACCTCGCTGGAGCGGAACCTGAATCTAGCCCTGCAGGTGCTGGAGATTACCGGCCGTGCCGCAATCTGCATCAACCTGATCGACGAGGCGCGCAGGCTTGGCATCGACATAGACCTGAAGGCCATCTCGGAGCGCCTTGGCGTACCGGTCATCGCCATTTCGGCCAGAAACCGAACCGGAATCAAGGAGCTGCTGAATCAGGTGGAACGGGTTGCGGAAGGAACCTTCGTCGCAGAGCCCCTGCGGATTCAGTACAGTGAGGAAATTGAACGCGGCATCGCCGAGCTCCTGCCGCTCGTGGAGCAGGCTGTAGGCGGCGATTACCCCGCCCGGTGGATTGCGCTGCGGCTGCTGGACGGAGATGAGAGCCTGCTGGCCTCCCTCCGCAAGGCAAGCTTGGGAATAAGGGTTAGCGTCCCGAAGGAGGTGTCCGGCCATGGAGCAACAGCATGCCATTAATGGAAGCAGCGCGCTGGATTCCCTGATTGCTTCCGCCGGGAAGCTGACCAGCGGCGGCATTCGGGACGACATCGTCGGCGGGATTTATGCCGTCTCCGCAAGCATCTGCCGGGAGGCTGTCACCTACCGCGACCGCAGCAAATTAAAAAGCACGCATAAGCTGGATCAGATCGTAACCTCCAAAATTTGGGGCTTCCCGATCATGCTCGCCATACTCGGCGCCGTATTCTGGATTACGATCGCCGGAGCGAACTACCCTTCCGGCTGGCTCGCCTCCCTGTTCGGCTTCATCGAAGGCTATCTGACCGCCGGATTCCAGGCGGTGGGCGCTCCGGCGTGGCTGCACGGCGTGCTCGTGCTCGGCTTATACCGGGGAACATCCTGGGTCATCAGCGTCATGCTGCCGCCGATGGCGATCTTCTTCCCCGTCTTCGCCCTGCTTGAGAACTTCGGCTATCTCCCGCGTGTCGCCTTCAACATGGACCGCCTGTTCAAGAAGTCGGGCGGACACGGCAAGCAGGCCCTGACCATGTCGATGGGCTTCGGCTGCAACGCCGCCGCCATCCTCTCCACGCGGATCATCGAGTCGCCGCGCGAGCGGATGCTGGCGATTTTGACGAATAACTTCGTGCCCTGCAACGGCCGGTGGCCGACGCTGATCCTGCTGGCATCCCTGTTCATGGCGGGAGCCGCGACGACCGGAGCGCTGAAATCGCTGTCCACCGCGGGCATCCTCATGGGGCTTGTGCTGCTGGGTATTGTGGTTACGCTAACCGTCTCCTGGGTCCTGTCCAAGACGGCGCTGCGCGGCGTGCCGACGCATTACACGCTGGAGCTGCCGCCGTACCGGAAGCCGCAGGTCTGGAAGACGATCCTCGTTTCTTCCAAGGATAAGTCCCTGAATGTGCTGACGCGGGCTATCGTCATCGCCGCCCCGGCCGGGATCGCCACCTGGATACTCGGCAATATTGTCGTGGGAGGGGACAGCGTTCTGAACCATATGGCGTCCTTCTTCGATCCCTTCGCGCATCTGCTCGGACTGGACGGCTATATCATTATGGCCTTCATCCTCGGCCTGCCCGCGAACGAAATTGTGCTGCCAATCCTGATGATGGGCTACATGTCGTCGGGAGCGATGGTCGACGTCGACAGCCTTGGCAATATCAAGGATATCTTTCTCCAGCACGGCTGGACGTGGCTGACGGCGCTTAACATGATGCTGTTCTCGCTGCTGCATTATCCCTGCGGCACGACGCTGGTTAACATCTACAAGGAGACGAAAAGCGTGAAATGGGCCGTCCTGTCGGCCGTCATCCCGCTCGGCATCGCAATCGCCGTAACCTTCGCGGTGGCGCAGGCGGCGTACGCCTTCGGGTGGGTGTAGGACTTGAAGGAGGCTTAAAGACTTCAGACGCCAAGGGCCGCTCCCCTGCGCATCATGCGCAGCCGGGAGCGTCCCTTGCTTTCGTTCTATCGTATGCAGTCGATAATCAAACCCGCGGTCTCCTCGATGGATTTATCGGACACGTCGATCACCTTGCAGCCGATCCGCCTCATCAGTTCCTCGGCGTAAGTGAACTCCTCCACTACGCGGTGGGCGGCTGCGTAGTCCGCGTCCGCGTGCAGCCCAAGCGATCTCAGCCGTTCGGTTCGAATCTTAAGAATGGCCTCCAGTTCCATCGTCAACCCGAAAATACGGCGGCTCGGAATCTGAAACAGCTCCTGGGGAGCCTGAACCTCGGGCGTCAAGGGATAGTTTGCCACCTTGTAACCCTTATGGGCCAAGTAAATGCTAAGCGGGGTCTTCGAGGTGCGGGAGACGCCGATCAGCACGATTTCGGCCAGGCCGATTCCCCGCGAATCCCGGCCGTCGTCGTATTTGACCGCAAACTCCATAGCCTCAACCCGGCGAAAATACGCTTCATTCAATCGGCCTTCCAGCCCGGACCGCGCAAGGGGCGGATTGTGGAAGGTACCCGAGATCGCCGAAATGACGGGACCCATGATGTCCACGGCCCTCACGCCGTGAGCGGCGGCTTCGCCGATCATCATTTCGGTCAGCTCCGGCTGCGCAAAGGTATAGGCAACAAACGTCCGCCGCTCGGCGGCTTCCTGCACCGCCTCGCGGATTTCCCTCCCGCCGGCAATATGGCTGAAGCGTTTGATCCGGGCGGGCCGGGCCTCAAACTGGCGCAAGGCCGCGCTCACAACGGCCTCGGCCGTTTCCCCTACGGCGTCCGAGCAGATGACGATCCAGCGGCCGTGTTCCGCCTCCTCCCATTCGGTATCTATCATGCTAGGGCTGCTGCGATTGTCCATTGTAATCCCCCTCTTCGAACAACTCTTCGCCCCGCTTAGACGAGCTGCTTCTCGGCCGGACTCTGCAGTCTCTCCGCTCTGTCAAGGAGAGCGGCCTGCGCCGCCGCTATGCGGGCGAACGGAATGCGGTAAGGGGAGCAGCTGACATATTCGAGCCCCGTGCGGTGGCAGAAAGAAATCGATTCCCGGTCGCCGCCATGCTCGCCGCATATTCCCGTCTTCAGGAACGGCTTCACCGCCTTACCCCGGGTAACGGCCCACTCTATCAATTGGCCGACGCCGTCCTGGTCCAGAACCTGGAACGGATTGTCCTTGAGGATATTCCCGTCCAGATAGGAATTCAGGAATTTCCCTTCCGCATCGTCGCGACTGTATCCGAAGGTCATCTGGGTCAAATCGTTCGTGCCGAAGGAAAAGAAATCGGCATGCTGCGCAATGGTATCCGCCAGCAGCGCGGCTCTGGGCACTTCAATCATCGTCCCCACCCGGTATTTGAGCCCTCTGAACTCCTCGCTGAGCACCTGACCCCCGATATCGTCGACCAGCGCTCTCATGCGTTTCAGCTCATCCGGATGCCCGACAAGCGGAATCATAATTTCCGGGCGCACATCCACTCCCCGGCGGAGCGCCGATTGAGCGGCCTTAAAGATCGCCTCGATCTGCATTTCATAAATTTCCGGAAACAAAATGCCCAGTCTAACGCCTCTCAGGCCGAGCATCGGGTTGACCTCCCGCAGTTCATTCACTTTGGAGATCATAGCTTTCAGCTTCCGGACTTCTTCACCGTTCTCCCCGGTCTCCTCAAGCTTGCGGCACTGATCCCGAAGCTGATCCGGGTTCGGCAAAAACTCATGCAGCGGCGGGTCCAGCAGCCGGATCGTTACCGGAAGGCCGTCCATCGCCCCGAACATATCTTCAAAGTCGGCCTGCTGCATCGGCAGCAACCGGTCCAGATAGAGCATCCGTTCCTCTCTGCCGCCAGCGAGAATCATCGACTGGACAATGGGAAGGCGGCTTCCCAAGAAAAACATATGCTCCGTCCGGCACAGCCCGATCCCCTCCGCGCCGAATTCCCGCGCCTTCCGGGCATCATTCGGTGTATCTGCGTTCGCATAGATGCGAAGCCTGCGGATCTCGTCCGCATAGTCCAGCAGCGCAAGCAGCTCTGATGTAATTTCCGGATCGCTGAGCGACAGCCCTCCCTGGAACACCTGTCCGCCGGAAGCGTCCAGCGATATTTCCTCGCCTTCCGCCAGGGTAAGCTCTCCAATGCGTACGCAGCGGCCTGCATGGTCGATGCTCAGCGCTTCGCAGCCGCACACGCACGGCTTGCCCATGCCTCTCGCCACAACCGCGGCATGGCTGGTCATGCCGCCCCGGCTCGTCAGTACGCCTTCCGCCGCCAAAATACCGTGAATATCATCCGGAGAGGTCTCCGTACTGACCAGCACAACCTTGCGGCCGTCCTTGGCCCACTGCTCGGCGGTGTCCGCATCCAGTGCGATCAAGCCGACGGCCGCTCCCGGGGAGGCCGGCAGACCTTTGGCAATCGGCGCAAGCTCCGGCGGGATAGCAATGGAGCGGTGCAGGAGCTGATCCAGATGTCCCGGCTCGATCCGGCTGACGGCTTCCTCTTTCGAGAGGATACCCTCCTTCGTCAAATCCACGGCGATCTTGATAGAGGCCTGGGCCGTCCGTTTGCCGCTCCGGGTCTGTAACAGGTACAGGCTGCCGTTCTCGACGGTGAACTCGATATCCTGCATATCCCGGTAATGAATTTCCAGAAGCCCGGCGGCAGCCGAAAGCTGTTCATACACAAGTGGCAGTTCCTCGTGCAGCTCGCTGACAGGCCTCGGAGTACGCACTCCGGCTACCACGTCTTCGCCTTGGGCGTCCGCCAAATATTCACCGTACAGTTCCCGTTCTCCCGTAGAGGGATTTCGGGTAAACAATACGCCGGTTCCGCTGCCGGTTCCGAGATTGCCGAATACCATCGCCTGGATATTGACCGCCGTTCCCTGCTCATCCGGGATCCCGTACGCTTTCCGGTATACCTTGGCTCTCATGTTATTCCAGCTTTGGAACACGGCTTCCACCGCCAGCTTCAGTTGAACGCTTACATCCTGCGGAAACGGCTGCCCGGTCCGATCCTCAACAATCCATTTGTACTTCGCGATAAGCTCCTTCCACTCACCCGCGCTGATCTCCTGATCGCAAGATCGCCCATTTTCCTTTCTGGCTTGTTCAATCAGCCGTTCGAAATAAATCGAGTGAATGCCAAGTACCACATCTCCGAACATCTGGATAAATCTCCGGTAGCAATCATAGGCGAATCTTTCGTTGCCCGTCTGCTCCGCAAGTCCCTTGACCGTTTCGTCATTAAGGCCGAGGTTCAGAATCGTGTCCATCATGCCCGGCATGGAAGTTACCGACCCTGAACGCACGGATACGAGCAGCGGCCGGCCCACACCTCCGAATTCCGCAGATTTTGCCGTTTCCAGACCGCTCAGCGCGTGATGAATCTCCTGCATCAGCCCTTCCGGCATTTTTCCTCCAGCCGCGTAATAGGCCTGGCAAGCTTCCGTAGTTACCGTAAATCCCGGGGGAATCGGCAGGCTGAGAGCCGTCATTTCCGCGAGATTCGCTCCTTTTCCGCCCAGCAGATTCTTCATCTCCGCATTTCCTTCTTCAAACCGGTACACGCGTTTCAGCATTGAACAATCCCTCCGTAATTGAAAGTAGGGTACAAAACTGCCCGCCAGACTGTGAAATAGGAGTAGCGCTTACTTAATGTTGTAGCATGAATGCCGGTATTTGGCAATATATATGACGTACTATTTAATCGATTAATTTATATATGTCACATTTATTCAAACTGCTTTACACAAAAACAGGCATCCCGCGAGAAAAATATCTCCGGAATGCCTGCCGTATACGAGAACATGCATGTATGACCTATGATTGCTTAAAGACTCCGCATCAATTCCGCAAGCTTGCCCATCCCTTCATGCAGGACATCTTCCGGGGTAAACGAATAGCTGAGGCGAATCCACGACTTCATTTCTCCCAGCGGATCGCAGATCTCGCCGGGTACGAACACAATCGACTGCTCCATGCTTTTGCGGAACAGAGTTTCGGGCGGAATATGCTCCGGCAGGTTCACCCAGAGGTTCAGACCGCCCTGAGGAGCCGTCCAACTGCATCCGGTTCCCGCCAGCTCACGCTCCGCTATCTCCTTGTGCACCTGCAGGGCGATGCGGAGCTTGGCCAGATGCCCCTGCAGGCGCGGGGAAGTAAAGTAATGCAGAAAGATTTTCTGGTTCAGCAGCGGCGTCCCGTTATCCGCCATGAACTTCGCCGCAATCAGCTTATCCATCAATGGAAACCTGCAAATAACGGCGCAAATGCGCAGGCCCGGCGCCACGTATTTGCTGAAGCTGCCGAGGTACACGACCCAGCCTTCCGTATCATAAGAAAAAATCGGCGGCGGCGGTTCGGCGGTGAAATACATATCGCGGAAAGGGTCGTCCTCGACGAGCAGGCAGCGGTAGCGCTCGGCCAGCTCGACAAGCCGCTTGCGCTGCCATACGGGAATAGTATACCCGGTCGGATTATGATGCGTGGGATTGATGTAGAAGAGCCGGGGCCTGTACCGCTCCATCAGCCCCTCAATCTCGTCCAGATCGTAGCCGCCGGGCGTAATATCAACAGTAAGCAGACGCGCCCCCCGCTGGCGGAAAATATCCAGCGCCACACCATAGGTCGGCCGCTCCACCATCACGCAATCCATCGGCATAAGCATGATGCTGGCAATTAGATTAATCGCCTGCTGGGCGCCCGAAGTAATCAGCAGCTCTTCCGGCTCGGCCTGAAGCAGTCTGCTCACGCGGAAATGTCCGCTTAAGAACTCGCGCAGCTCGTGATCGCCCTCTACGCCGGAATAGGTGCCCATCACCTTTGGGTAACGGTCGAACACCTCTTTGACATAATCGGACAAATACAGATTCGGCAGCAAATTGGGGTCAATCAGCGCTTGGGAGAACTGGTATTTGACCGGCATGCGCTGAATGTCCGAGAGCCGGTTGTACATCTGGTAGCCCAAGGCCGTCTCTTCTTCACCGCATCCGATTAGCGCCGCCGCAGGGGCCACATAGTAGCCCGACTTGTCCCTGACATAGACCTTGCCGTCCTCTTTCAGCCGCTGGTATGCCTTGAAGACGGTCAGCCGGTGAATCCGGAGCTCCTCCGCCAGCAGCCGGACCGACGGCAGCTTGTCATGCACTCTCCACTCGCCCCGGTCGATCCGGGCGGTCATATATTCATAGACCTGCCGGAATAGCGGATGCTGCTCGTTGCCGGATATCTTGTTCATCCTTCCATCCCTTCCCGTATAATCCCTGTGCCATTATTGTACCTCATTTCCCGCCCATCTGTTCTGTCCAGGTTCATCTGTTCTGTCTCCGGCCCGATATGATGGGATGAAAATACATAAGCGACAAAGGAGCATTGAACATGATTATTTTAGCTTACAGCCTCGTATGTCTGATCTTCGGCACCACCTTTTTGGCGATTAAAATCGGCGTGGATGCCGGAGCCCCTCCCTTTTTCTCCGCAGGACTGCGGTTTTTCGCCGCAGGAGCGGCGCTGCTGCTGTGGATGTCGTGGAAACGCAAAGCCTCCCTCTCCCTGCTGCTCCGCAAAGAAACGGCGCTAACCGGGCTTGGGCTAACCTTTGGCACATTCGCCGCTCTGTATTGGGCCGAGCAGTACGTCTCTTCCGGCCTTGCCGCCGTGCTCTCCGCAACCGGACCGATCATGATTCTGCTGCTTCAGACGTTCCTGCTTCGGCAAAAAGCTTCCCCCCTGTCTCTGGCCGGCTGTCTCATCGGCTTTACAGGCGTGCTTCTGCTGGTCCTGCCCAGTCTGTCTCTCAGCGCCTCCCCGCTCTGGCTTGCCGGCTGCGCCGTCATTCTGATCGGGGAATGGGCTTATGCTTCGGGCACCCTATATACCCGGACCGTCACCGCCCGCCTCCCGGATGTCCATCCCATCGCGCTGAATGCGGCGCAAATGATTTACGGCGGGGCGCTGATGCTCCTGCTCTCCCTTTTCGCGGAGCGGCCAAGCATCAGCTTTCTTCTCTCCTGGGAGGCTGCCGGGTCCTTTCTGTATCTGACGGTCATCGGTTCCATGGTCGGTCACAGCCTGTACTACTGGCTCGTTGCCAAGACGAACCCCGTCTTCCCGTCCACCTGGCTCTACATTTCGCCGCCAATCGCTGTCGGTGTGGGCATCCTTTTTTATGGCGAGACGGTTTCATGGATGACCCTGCTGGGTGTAATTACTATCATAAGCGGAACGATGCTTGTCAACGCGAAAGCCTTGAAGCAGCTGCTCACCAGATTTATTCCCAGTCCGTCTGTTGACAGACGTTATGCCGGGACAGCTGCTTTAGAGCAGGGCTTACGTATGCATAAAAAGATCAATAGTGAGGATTAATCGCAGGTATATAGCTCATTTTTCACATAAAATCCGAAATAAGACGTATTATATATTGCAATTATGATTAATATTATGTATTATATAAGCAACGAAAGAGATTATTCTTCCAAACATGACGTATTGGGGAAAGGGGGCATCCACTCCGGCGGCCCTTTCCTACAGAAGGATCGCTTTCTTGCATCAAGAAAGTGGAGGGATTTGCAATCGAACTAACTTCCCGGCAACTACAAATTATCGACATTGTTAAAAAGAACGCTCCAATCACCGGCGAGCAGATTGCCGAAGCTTTGCGGCTCAGCCGCCCGACCATCCGCGCGGACCTGTCGCTGCTGGTCATGCTCGACTACATCGACGCGAAGCCGAAGGTCGGCTATTTCCCGGGAGGGAAATCTTCCCGAGGTCTTGGCAGCGGCTATCTGCTGCAGGAAACGAAGGTCAAGGATATTCAAAGCGTGCCCATTATTATCCGGGAGACGACAACGGTTCACGACGCGGTCGTTACGCTGTTCCTCCAGGATGTCGGCACACTTATCATTTGCGACGAAGACGGCAAGCTGACCGGGGTCGCCTCCCGCAAGGATTTCCTGAAGGTCACCCTTGGCAATCCCGGAGCCGCATCCATTCCGGTCAGCATGGTGATGACACGCCAGCCCAAGCTCATTACAGTCGAACCCGACGACACGGTGCTGGACGCCGCGCACAAAATGATTTTTCATGAGGTAGACAGTTTGCCGGTAGTGGTACCCTGCGAGGGAGAAGAAGCCATTGGAAAGCTGGATGTGGTAGGACGGCTGACCAAGACTTCCATCGTAAAGCTTCTCCTCGATACCGAAGCTAAAGGATAACGGAGGAATCAACAGAGCATGGATGAGCCTTCACATTTCATTACGATATGCTCAGATTCTTTAGGGGATACGGCGGAAGCTGTCGTTCAGGCCGTCTTACACCAATTCGAGAATCAGCGTGTCACGATCAAACGGTACGGAAATGTAAGACATGAGGATGAGCTGCGAAAGCTGCT
Source organism: Paenibacillus durus ATCC 35681 (assembly GCF_000993825.1). Taxonomy (NCBI): domain Bacteria; kingdom Bacillati; phylum Bacillota; class Bacilli; order Caryophanales; family Paenibacillaceae; genus Paenibacillus; species Paenibacillus durus. Next base: position 517,153 of record NZ_CP011114.1, on the reverse strand, counting down.
TGAGGAAGCTGCCAAGCATAACGGCTTTGTCGCCTATACCTTGGTGCAGCCGGAGCTGCGGGAGACGATCCGCGAGGAAGCGGTCCGGTTGGACCTGCGCATCGTGGACATCATGGGGCCGATGATGCAGGCATTCATTGACACTTTCAATGATGAGCCCCGCCAGAGACCGGGCTTGCTGCATCAGCTCGATGAGAACTATTTCCGGCGGATCGAGGCGATTGAATTCACCGTCGCCAGTGACGACGGCCGGGATCTTGGCGCTATGCTGAAGGCGGACATCGTGCTGCTCGGCATGTCGCGCACCTCGAAGACGCCGCTTGGCATCTTTCTTGCCCACCGCGGCAAGAAAGTGGTCAATTATCCGATCGTGCCGGAGATCAGCCCGCCGGGCCAGCTGTTCAAGCTACCGCCCCAGCGGATGATCGGACTGACGATGGAGCCGGAGCATATGCTGAAGATCCGGTCGGAGCGTCTTAAGGTGCTGGGACTTCCGGTCGGTTCCCAGTATGCGAGCTTGGAACGGATCAAGGAAGAGATCCATTACGCCGAAGCGCTGTTCGAGCGGCTCGGCTGCCCGGTCATTGACATTACCGACAAGGCAATCGAGGAAACTGCCGGAATTATTATGGGTTACATTTAAAAGCAACCCAACAAAGTGAAGCGATGGCTTCGGGTGATGATTCCGAGTACTTTATGGGGACCCCGGATACCCTTTTTTCGCCTCACAAAGTGAAGCTAATAAGAGAAATTAATCATATGGATGGAGGGAATTAACTATGGAACGCGAATTGGCTCTTGAGATTGTACGGGTGACGGAATTGGGTGCTTTGGCTTCGGCAAGCTGGATTGGCCGCGGAGATAAGGATGCCGCCGATGATGCGGCGACAACGGCCATTCGTTCCATGTTCGATTCCGTCTCCATCGACGGGACCGTAGTCATTGGCGAAGGCGAAATGGACGACGCCCCCATGCTGTATATCGGCGAGAAGGTCGGCAACAAACGCGGACCGCTCGTCGACGTGGCTGTCGATCCGCTGGAAGGCACGGAGGTCGTCGCCGCCGGGCTGCAAAATGCCCAATCGGTCATCGCTATTGCCGACAAGGGCAGCCTGCTGCACGCTCCGGACATCTACATGGAGAAGCTGGCCTGCGGTCCCGAACTGGTGGGCAAGCTCAGCCTTGAGGACCCGGTGGAAATCACGCTGACCAAAGCCGCCCATCATCTTGGCAAATCGCTGTCCGAGATGACCGTCATGGTGCTCGACCGCGAGCGGCATGCAGGGCTGATTAACTCCCTCCGCCAGGCAGGGGTGCGCATCAAGCTGCTCAGCCACGGCGATGTAGCGGGAGCGATCGCAGCCGCTCTGCCGGAAAGCGGCGTCGACCTGTACCTTGGCTCCGGCGGCGCCCCGGAAGGCGTGCTTGCTGCAGCGGCGCTGAAATGCCTTGGCGGCGAAATGCAGGGCCAACTGCTGCCGCAAGGTCCGTTCGAGCTACAGCGCTGCATGCGGATGGGCATTGCCAATCCGACGCGCGTGCTGTACATGGATGATATGGTCGGAACGGGCGACGTGATTTTTGCCGCTACCGGGGTAACCTCCGGCGAATTCCTGAATGGCGTTCGCTTCATCGGCAAGGATCGCGCTGAGACGCATTCCGTCATCATGCGGGCGCAAAGCCGGACGATCCGCTACATCCGCAGCATCCATTTCCTTCCTGGCAAGAACATCCCGCAAGGAACTGCGGGCAAGAAGGTTGCTTCCCTGTAAATCATTCCATATTGCAGCAAACGAAGACCGTGCCCGCTCTCAAGTAGAGAGGCACGGTCTTCTTCATGCACAGCCGCCTGCTTGCTTACCGAAATTAAACGCCTAGCAGCTCAAATTTATAGCATATTGCGGATTCGGCTTGTTCGAAGCCCTCCTGAAGATACAATGCCTTTGCCCGCTCATTTTCGGCGTTAACGCACAGAATGGTTCCCGTATAGCCTTTTTCCTTGGCAAATTGCAGGGCGGCTCGCAGCAGAATTCTCCCCAGCCCTTTCCCCTGGTATTCCGGAAGGAGTGCGAGCGGCCCAATATTCATGATCGGCGAACCTTCATACTGGTCTGCGCTTCCCCTGACAATGCCCGCAGGCTTGTCCCCGTCATACAGGATCATCATTCCGCCGTCAATATAATCTTCCCCGGCAGCCATCTTCAGCACCATCTCAGGTGTAACGGGCGTTTCGCTGCCCTGAAGCTTGGCGAATCCCGCGTTTCGGATTCCGCTCCAAATTTCCGCATCGCTTTCCGGACGGAAAGGGCGGATTACATATCCATCCGGCAGGCTGAATGCCGCCGTCTCCCGGCAGCCATTTACGAGCAGGCAGGCATATCGCTCCACTACAAAATGCAGCTTCTCCAAAGCCCGCATCAGCTCCGGGTTGACCGATGGCACAAAAATATTTAACTTGTCCAGTCCCTCCGTATGCTTAAGCACAGCCGCTAACAGCATTTCAAATACTTTCATGTCTTCCGTTTCCGAATGAAATATTCTGAAGCGGCCCTTTCGTCCTCTCCGGTTGTAATCATCCACAATAAGTGAAGCAGCCGCTGTCAGCTTTCCCTCCGAGTTAACGGCGATGTAGGCAGGATTTTCCGGACCGGGCTGAAAGCCATTCAAATCCTCGTCGTACAGAAACGACTCATCGATCTCACTTCTATGTTTCTTGCAGTAGGCACCGAACTCCGCCAGCCGGTCAGGCTGCAATGCTTCAATTCTCAACTTCATCTTCCCCTTATGTATCATTCGCAGACAAGAGCGGCCCTCCGGGCCCTTTCAGGCTCGAGAGACCGCTCTTCGCTTTTTAGGCCTATCTCCACTTTGTTTCTCTTATAAAGTCTCTTAACACTTATTATACATAGATGTGTCTCTTCTGCCACGCGGGCCGGTTCGGCTGTCAAAATGTCACGCTGCCGCGCCCTTCAATCACCGATTTCTTTATGAAGGACCGGCAGATTATCGTGCGGACGCTGCTTGCGTTCCTTATTCATGTCATCTGTACCCGTAAGACCGAATCCATTGAATGCGCTATCAACAGACCCCGTAGCCCATCTGTCATTTATCGGATCATTGACTATTGAGTCGTCAGTCATCATGCTGTCAGGCATCGTATCACTATCTACATAATGATAGCTGTTCCGTGAGTTCCGCATTCGAAAAATTTCATAGACTTCGTTCTCCTGAGAGGTATCCGCATCGACAATAACCAGAATACAACCTTCATCCACATGAAAATTGTAGGTTTCCGCTTCATCCTCCGGAATGCCAAGACCGATCAGCCCGCCGACAAAACCGCCGGTTCCGGCGCCCACAACCGCACCGGTCAACGCCGCTGCAATGGGACCTGCCGCAATGATCGGCCCAATACCCGGGATTGCCAGCGCGCCAATACCGGCGAGCAGTCCGGTGACTCCGCCGAGCAGGCCGCCCGCCGCCGCTCCTGAAGCCATCCCTCCGATAGCTCTCGTTCCCGTTTCTTCGCTGATTGTCCTCATATCCTCTTTATTTCTCGCAATCACGGAGATATCCTCTGTTCGAAAACCATGACTCTTTAAATCCCCGATCGCATTAGACGCATCGTGCTCGTTCGTAAAGACGCCCACAATCCTCTTATTCATAACGATTACCTCCTGAAATTATTTAAATTTTAGATTAAATTACTCATAGCTTACTTAACCAAATCAATTGCGAATAAACGGTGAAGCAGCGGCCACTAAGAAGAATCCTCAAAAATAATTTCTAAACAGAAAAGAAACTGTAATATGATAAAAATTCGTCAAAAAATCCATCACAAGTCATAGTCGCGTTATTATATATTACGTAATATGTGAAATAATTTTCAGATTATTGAATCTTTTGGAACACTCACTCCTTTTTCCTTACAAACGATAACAAAAGGACTATACTTCATGCTAAAGGTGTAAATAAAAGCAACGCAAACCAAGGAGGAAAAACCATGAACATGCGGCTTAAGGTTTTAAAGAAACATCTGCTGTTTTGTTGCAGTGAGCACTGTAATAACCAGGACGTAGAAGAGGTTATGCAGGCTTTCAAGGAAGAGCTTGTTGAACAAGGGATCAATAAGACGGTTAAGATCAACAAGACCAGCTGTCTTGGCCTTTGCGGCAACGGCCCGTTTCTCATTGTCTATCCGGACGGAGTATGGTACTACAATGTGACCACCGACGATGTTCAGCGTATCGTTAAGGAGCATCTGGTCGAGGGCAATCCTGTTGACGAGCTGGTTATGCTGAAAATGGAAGCTTAAGCTTTCCGCACCCGAATACAAGAATAGGTCTCATCAACTGTTCGCCGGCTCCGTTTGGAACGCCGGTTTTTATTTTTTGCAAAATATTCATTCCAAAAAAGCACCCGCAAACCTTCCGTCACCCAAATACGGCGACCGGCTTGATTTGCGGGTGCTTGCACTTCCAGACCTGCTTGCGATTCGCGTTAACTTCAATTGATCAATTTACGGTTGCCTTTAAGGTATAATGAAGTGGTGAAGCGCTTGACCGCTATACCTTAATTTTCTAAGCAAGGAGCGCAAAATATGGCCATCTTTCATTACAACGCGGAGCAGCCATTCGGTGTCTCTCCGGATCTGCATCTCCTATTCTGGGGCCGAGAGCAATGCGCTCCCGGACATACCTTCGGTCCCGGCTTCAGAGAATACTATAAAATTCATTTCGTCCATAAAGGGACCGGCAAGGTTAGGGTGGGAGGACAATCCCATATCCTGTACCCGGGACAGGCCTTTCTGACTTATCCCCGGGTCGTTGCCTCCTACGCCGCCGATGAGAGCGACCCTTGGCACTACTCCTGGATCGCCTTCACGGGAGAAAGGGTGAAGCCGCTTCTGTCCAGAACAACCCTGTCGCCCGAATATCCCGTTTTTTCCATGGATGGCGTGGTGATGAACGGACTTTATGACAGGCTGACAGAGGCAGCCGCGACCAGCGGCGCACTCGACTTGCCATTAACGGCGATCCTGTACGAATTCCTGGCCGTTCTTCTTCGCACCGTCCCTGCGTCTGCCGAGGATTCCGCTGTGCAAGGACGCAAGAACGAGCATGTGGAGAAGTGCCTGCATTTTTTAGAGTCCCATTACTACGAGAATATCACGATGGAAATGATGTCCGAAATGCTGCAGCTTAACCGCAAATATGTATCTGCGCTCTTCAAGCAAGTTGTCGGCATGCCGCCGCGCCAGTACCTGCTGGGCTACCGTATGGCCAAAGCGTGCGAACTGCTCACCCGAACCGACTGCACCATCGGAGAGATTGCCCGCTCCATCGGTTACGAGGATGCGCTCCTGTTCTCGCGGATGTTCAAAAAGGTCCAAGGCTGCTCGCCCAAGAGCTACCGGGAAGGTCATGTGAATCTGACATTATGATATATATTCCTCCCTTGCTGACATTCGTTTGCCTCTCCGTTTCCGCTACAATGAAAGCGTAGCAATAACAGCTCGCCTAATCAGGGTGAACGCCAAAACATTGCAGGAGGGCAATCTACGATGTACACGGCCAATACGGACAGATACGAGAACATGGTTTATAACCGCTGCGGACGCAGCGGCGTGCGCCTGCCGGCGATTTCGCTCGGCCTATGGCATAACTTCGGCGGGATTGACGCGCTTGAGAACGGCAGAGCCATGATCCGAAGAGCGTTCGATCTGGGCATTACGCATTTCGATCTTGCGAACAATTACGGACCGCCCCCAGGCTCGGCTGAGGAGAACTTCGGCGCCATTTTGAAAAAAGATTTTCTTCCCTACCGGGACGAAATGATCATCTCCAGCAAAGCCGGGTTTTATATGTGGCCGGGTCCATACGGAGAATGGGGCTCCAAAAAATATCTCGTCGCCAGTCTCGATCAGAGTCTGAAACGGATGGGCCTGGATTATGTCGATATTTTCTACCACCACCGTCCTGACCCCGATACTCCGCTTGAGGAGACGATGGCCGCGCTGGATCTGATCGTCCGTCAAGGTAAGGCGCTGTACGTCGGCATTTCTAATTACCGCGCTGAAGAAGCCCGAGAAGCGATCCGCATTTTGCGGCAGCTCGGCACCCCATGCCTCATTCACCAGCCGAATTATTCCATGCTGTCCCGCTGGATCGAGGATGGGCTTCAAGATGTGCTTGAGGAGGAAGGCGTAGGTACGATCGCTTTTTCACCGCTGCAAAAAGGCATCCTGACAGACCGCTACCTGAACGGCATCGCGCCCGATTCCCGAGCGGCCGGACCAAGCGCATTCCTGTCCGAGAATGATCTCACGGAAGAGGTGCTAGGCAAGGTCCGGCGGCTTAATGAAGTGGCCTTGGCACGCGGACAGAAAATGTCCCAGCTCGCCTTGTCCTGGGTGCTTCGCGGAGGCAAGGTGACGTCGGCGCTGATCGGCGCAAGCAAGGTCAGCCAGATCGAAGACGCCGCCGCCGCAGTGAGAGCGCCCGAGCTCAGCGCGGAAGAGCTGGCGAAGATTGAGGAAATATTGCGGGGATAACTGTCCCAAATAGCGGGCACAACCAAACGGCCATGTATCTGCGGCTGCCTTCGGGCGGGGGCAGGTTCATGGCCGTATTTTTAAAAATATATACACAGAGGTATTATTCTATTCGCTGGTACTCCGTAATTAGTAATCAAGCTCTCGTTGTTCTGCTTGCGGAATAACTTACATAAAGAGGTTTGCGGTATAATCCCTAGACATTTCATAAAAAATATAACTGACAATAAATAAATTAATAAAGCCCATCACAAATATTTCGAACCCTCGACCTCTTCGGAAAAATAATCTGTTTATCTGGAACCCTAATGATATCCCCTCACCAATTAAACTTATAGGCAGAACTATAATGGAATACATTAAAAGCCCCAAAATTAGTTTCCAAAGTTGTCCTACAATAATAAGAATAACTATACTAATAATATGTATCCATGGCCATATGATAATAATCTTGTTTGCTAAAGTTGACTCCTTTATTAAAAACCCAAGAGTTATTCCTATTCCAACTAATAAAATAAAAAATAGACTAGAATATACTATGGGTACGGCTGAATGGCTAAATAGTTCTCCATCGTAACTATCAATCACTATACGACCAAATATAAAACATAATATAGTAAGAATAACAAGTATACAGATTTGAACAATTCTTACTGAACTCTTCATCCCTTTAACCTCACTTTTAGGTATTTCGTATAGCGCATTTTTGCGAGCAAGACCAAAAGTTCATCCACAAAGTATTCGCAAACTCTTTAACCAACCCGCCCGTTAGTTTAGAAGCAACACTTATATCGCTGAAGTTGATAGCTTTACTTTCTAAAAAAACTTCACCCTTCCTCTTCCCGCTTCCTGAACTCCCGCGGCGTCAGCCCCGTCGCCTTCTTGAACACGCGGCTGAAATACTTCTCGTCTTCATAACCGACCAGCTCGGAAATCCGCGACAGGCGCATCTCCGAATTTTGCAGCAGCTCCTTGGCCTTGTCGATCCGCAAATTCGTTAAGTAGTCGGACAGATTTTCACCTGTAACCTGCTTGAACTTACGCGAGACGTTCTCCCGGCTGAGGAAGAAGCGGTCGGCAATATGCTGCAGTGTAATCTCTTGCTGGTAATTCTTATCGAGGTAATCCCGGATTTCCCGCATGATTCGGCTGTCCGAGGTGCGGGAAAGCTTGCTTTCGCCGACCATTGCTAACAGATACGCCTTAAGCCCTTCCCTCCAGCGTTCAATAGAGAAGTTACCGCTCTCATCCATCCCCGCCGGGAAGGACGGCTCATCACTCAAAGCCTCCTCGCTTCCGGCCCATTCCTGCCGCCACTTGGTCAGCACATGCTTAAGCCGTTCCTCCCAAGCTTTAAGGCCGCTCATGGTCAGCACACCGCTTCCGGCTACCGAATCGGTCCATTCCTCAAGACTTCGGACGGCTTTCTCCGCATCCCCCGACAGCAGCGAGAGTCCAAGCTTCTCCAGCAGTTCTGCGGTCTTTACCCCTCCGTCCGCCGCCGCTTCGGGTAGATCCTTCCGGTACAAATGAATGCGGTTTCCAGTCTCTAGAAGATTCCGCCCCGCAAGCGCCTGTCTCGCCTGCGTAAACGCGGCGCACAGCCGTTCCGGAAAGGGAAGGACCGTGCTTAGCCCGATGTCGAGCGGAATGCCGTACGCCCGCTTAACCGACTCGTTAATCTCTAGCAGCAGGCTCTCCGCCTCATCCACAACGTCCCAGAACAGCACGGCCACATCCGCGCCTTCATGCCAATAACGAAACGCAAAGCCCCGCTTCCGCGAGCTTACGATTTCATTGCAGACATTGGCCAGAACGAAAGAAGTCAGCTGAATATCCCCCTGGAACCTTTGCAGCAGCTGGCCTCCCGAGGACTGCAGTGAAATGACGGCTGTCCGGCAGCGCTTGGCGCTCCTTGGAAGCCCGAGCTCCTCGAACAGCGCCTCCTCCAGGTCCTGAAAGGAGATGGTGCCGTTAACCAGATCCGAAAGCGTCTTATCCCAGTACAGCGGACGGAGAACGTTGAGCTGGATATTTTGATGAAAGGTCCGTTCCCGCTCCAGCTTCTCCTCCTTCCATTTCTGAAAGGCGCGCTCGGCGGCGGCGATCAGCTGCTTGCTGTTCAGCGGCTTAAGCAGATAGTCGATTCCCCCGTAGACAATAGCCGGTTTGACATAATCGAAATCCTGATAGCCGCTGATTACGATGGTCTTCGTGTAAGGAGAATAGCGGTGCAGCCATTCCAGCAGCTTGGCGCCGTCCATGAGCGGCATCCGCATATCTGTAAACACAACCGCCGGCTGCTGCTCCAGAATGATTTCCATCGCTTCCTGGCCATTCGTGGCTTCGTATATGTCGCGAACGCCGTATTTTTCCCAGGGTACGAAATAGCGGATGGCTTCGCGCACATGTTTTTCATCGTCTACAATCAGTACTTTCATTCCGCTCCCTCTTCCTTCCTAAAGGCCGTATCATCCAGGGGTATGATCAATACAACTTCCGCTCCATCTTCACCGGTTTGCAGCAGGAGCTGCGATCTTTCGCTGATCTGAAGGCGGAGTCTCGCCAGCACGTTGCGGAGTCCGATTCCACCCTCCCCGCTGTGCTCCGTCCGTTCAAGACAGTCTCTTACTTCTTTTAAACGTTCATCCGGAATGCCTTTGCCGTTGTCACGGACCCTAATGACCAGCCGACCTTCCGCATCCAGTTTGCCTGTAATGGTGATCACTCCATCCTTAATCCCGTCGCGGAAACCGTGCTTGAATATGTTCTCGACCAATGGCTGCAGGATCATTTTCGGCACAAAAATGCCGCTTGCTCTTCCCTCAATGTCGACGTCCATCCGCAAATTCTCCTCGCCGAAGCGTTCCCTTTGTAGAGCCACATAATTTTGCACATGCTCAACCTCGTCCTGAAGCGTCACCTGGTTCCCGTCCGTCGTCATGGAATACCGCATCATACTGCCCAAGGAATAAATGAGATCGTATATTTTCGGCGCGTTATACCTCAGGGACAGGGTGGCAATCGATTGCAGCGCATTGTACAAAAAATGCGGATTAACCTGGGCCTGCAGCACCTTTAGCTGGTTCGTCTTATTGGCAATTTCCAGCCGGTATTCCTGAAGGATCAAGTCGTTGATCGTACGGGTCATATCGGTAATCTTGCGGGCCAGCAGCCCGAATTCATCCACGCGCACCAAATCGACGGAAGCGTCCAGCTGTCCGATCTGCACCTTCTGCGTATAGGAAATCAGCTTCTTAATCGGTCTTGTAAAGCCGATGGAGATCAGGACGCCCGCAATTCCCGCGATAATCAGAAAAAGCACGCCGATTCCGGTATTAATGCGGCTGATGGTTCGCGCGTCTCTGTACAGGTCTTCGTAGGGCACCAGCTTAATAATATTGCCTTTAAAAATAGCCGAGTCTATATGTCTATACATAATAATACCCTTGAACTCCTTATTATTCCACGAAAAATGGCCGCTGCTTGCTCCCTGCGGAAGCTTGCTCCAGCCTGCTTCAATCGGCTTGCCGATCCACTCGCCGCCCGAAGCGTACAGGACCTTTCCCTGCTCATCCACAATATAGAGACGCTCGGTTTCGGAGTTGTACATCGACTTGGCTATTGCTTCCAGCTCCGTCAGCCGGAAGTCGAGCGACAGATCGGCAATCACTTCGTCGCTGGGCGTCCGGTAGATGGGATAATGAGCGCTGAACACCGGCGTCGCTCCCGCTTTATAGTTCGGAAATCCCGACTTTATACCGTATTGATGATCCATATGCGTCGCTTCCACGAAAGGCCGGACCGGTCCGCCCGGATTGGAAAGAGGCGTGTACCGGGGATTGTACTCCCTGCGGAACTGCCCCTGCAGCAGCGTGTTAGACTGTTTGTTAGCCCTTACATAAAGATGGATCTGAAAAATATTCCGGTCTAACAGGAAGAAATTATACAACTGGGTGGACACGATGTTGCGGTTATCCGGCTGAACGGCCCCTTTTGGAAGCGCATTCGGATTCTTGACTGATAAAATGGAGGTATAGAACGAGCTCTGTACATTGATCCCGCTGTATATGCTCAGCGCACGCTGATTGATTCCCTGAAAATAATTATCCAGGTTGGCCGCCCCGAGCGCCAGCAGCTTGCGGTTCTGTTCTACGGACTGCTCGGTCACCGATTGCTTCGTGTATAGATACGAGAATATGACCGAGACGCCAGCTGGAATGACGGCGGCCAGCAGCACGAGCGCCATCAGCCGGTTGCGAATGCTGTGTTTGAACATGTGTCTTATTCCTCCTTGGCTCTCCCACCTGCCTGCCCAAGCCGCAATATAATCCACCTTAACGGTCACCAAATTGAGTGTTGACGGCTCTCCGCTCTACCTATAATGAAGGTGTAAGGCAATGATACTACGTAAAAAGGAGATCCGCCATGAGAAAAGCGCTGGGCATTCAAAAGGGCTGGGAACAGTCCACCGTAAATAGGAAATCCGCTCTGAGACACGCTCTGGGTATTCAAAAGGGCTGGGGACAGCAGATTGTATTTTTAGGTCCATGTCTGATTTTCTTCCTGACGATTGTGATCACCCCTTTCGTTCTCGGATTTTACTACTCTTCGACCAACTGGAACGGGCTGGACCTGGATAAAGCGGTATGGACAGGCTCGGCCAACTGGAGCCGCATTCTGCATGACGACAATTTCTGGCACTCGCTGTATTTCACGCTTCGCTTCACCGTCGTTTCTGTTGTAATCGCTAACATTTTGGCGCTTCTGCTGGCTTTTGTGCTGATGGCGTCGCTTAAGACCAAGAAAGTGCTTCGGACGGTCTTCTTTATGCCCAATGTCATCGGCGGCATCCTGCTCGGCTATATTTGGCAGTTCATCTTCACTAAAGGCTTCGCCACCATCGGCGACCTGACGAACATTCCCTTCTTCACCCTTCCATGGCTCGGAACGCCAAATACCGGTTTTTGGGGACTCATCATCGTATTCGTGTGGCAGACCGCAGGTTATATGATGGTCATCTACATCGCGTCTCTCGCCGGCATTCCGAAGGATTTGATCGAGGCAGCCAAGATTGACGGCGCGCGTCCTTACCAGCTTTTTAAAAGCGTTTATGTGCCCCTCATTATGCCGGCCATCACAATCTGCCTGTTCCTTACGACCTCCAACGCGTTCAAAATGTTCGACCTCAACCTGTCGCTGACCAAAGGCGGGCCGGGAACCTCGACGCAATCGCTGGCCTATAACATTTATTCGGAAGCGCTGATTAACAACCGTTACGGGCTGGGAACCGCCAAAGCGCTGTTGTTCTTCGCCGCCGTATCGATCATCACGGTTACGCAGGTTATCATTACCAAGCGCAAGGAGGTATCCGCATAATGAACGTCAGCACATACAAGTCCAAAACCTTCATTCTCGAAATTCTTGCTGTCCTGCTCGCGGTCCTGTTTCTGGCGCCCTTCTATTTGGTGCTGACGAACTCGGTGAAAACCTTGAAGGAAATTTTGCTCGACGCCGCCTCGTTTCCCCAGCTTTTTCATTGGAGCAACTACAGCGATGTGTGGAAAGTGATCGATTTTCCGCAGGCGTTCTTTAATTCCCTGCAAATTACGGTGTTCAGCGTCATATTCATTGTCCTGTTCAGCTCAATGGCCGCCTACCAAATTGTTAGAAGACCTACGAAGTTCAACTCTTTTGTCTTCCTGCTGCTGGTCGCGGCCATGATCATTCCGTTTCAATCGCTGATGCTTCAGCTTGTAAGGATTACCAGTCTGCTTGAGCTGCGCGGAGAGCTGTACGGGATCGTCGCCTGTTATCTCGGTTTCGGCATGCCGCTGTCGGTCTTCCTGTTCCACGGCTTTATCAAGACCGTACCTCTTGAGCTGGAAGAAGCAGCCCGGGTGGACGGCTCCAATCCTTACGGCGTCTTTTTCCGGATCGTCTTCCCGCTGCTGATGCCTATCATGGTTACGGTTGTTATCCTGAACACGCTGTGGATTTGGAACGACTACCTTCTGCCTGTCCTGATTATTGGCGGCAACAAGGATTTGACCACACTGCCGCTTGCCGTCACCAAATTTTTCGGTCAATATACTAAGAAGTGGGACCTTGCTCTCGCAGGTCTGGTAATGGCTATCACCCCGATCCTGCTGTTCTTCCTCGTTCTGCAAAAATATATCGTCGAGGGGGTAACCGCCGGTTCCGTTAAAGGCTGACATGCCAGCAACAATATCCACCTTTTCAGACAAAATATTAAGTGTTGGCATGCGTCACATTGAATTACGATCATGTTGTAAGCACTTACAAAACAGGGAGGCAGAAAAATGAAGAAACGGTTCGCATTTCTAATCGCAATCGTTTGCGTCCTTATTATTGCGGGTTGCGGCAACGGGGGGAATAACAATTCCGCCGCCGAGGGCACGAACAGCGGCACATCAGGGACCGCGGCTCCTGCGGCATCGGAAGCGCCCAAAAAAGATGTGACGATCAAAGTATTCCAGTTCAAAGTAGAGATCGCCGAACAACTCAATGCCCTTGCCGAAGAGTATCAGAAGGAAACCGGAGTCAAGGTTGAAGTGGAAACCCATGGCGGCGGGGAAGACTACGGCGCGCTGTTGAAGGCTGAAATCGCTTCCGGATCGGAGCCTGAAATCTTCAACAACGGCGGTTTCGCCGCACTTGTCCCTTATATGGACCGGGCAACCGACCTGTCGGACCAGCCTTGGGCAAGCAGTTTGATCGATACTTCCAAGATTCCTACAACCGTGGACGGCAAGCTGTACGGCCTGCCGATGAACGTGGAAGGCTATGGTCTGATCTACAACAAGGACCTGTTCGCCAAAGCGGGCATTACCGAAGAACCGAAGACACTGCCGCAGCTCAAAGATGCAGTCGCCAAGCTGAAAGCCGCCGGCATCACCCCTTTTGAAGCAACCAATGAATGGTGGTCGCTGGGTATTCACCTTGTAAATGTGGCGATGGCCAACCAACCCGATCCGGCTGCGTACATCGAAGATTTGAAAGCGGGCAAACAAACGATCAAAGGCAATGAAGTGTTCAAGCAATGGCTGGATCTTGTGGATGTTATCTTCAACAACGCCCAAGACAATAAAGTGACTACCGACTATGCGACCCAAGTCGCCGATTTCGCCTCAGGCAAAGCAGCCATGATGATGCAAGGCAACTGGACGCAAGGAGACATCGACAAGATTGATCCTGCGCTGAAGCTCGGCCTGCTGCCGCTTCCGATTAGCGACAAAGAAGGACATATCTACGTCGGCGTGCCGAACAACTGGATCGTGAACAGCAAATCGGCTCATCCGGAAGAAGCCAAGGCCTTCCTCAATTGGATGGTCACCTCGGAAACCGGCAAGAAATATTTGACCAAAGACTTTAAATTCATTCCGGCTCTGTCCAACATTCCGACCACCGCTGAAGATATCGGCCAAGTCGCCGTAGCCGTACAGGAACAATCGAAGACGGCTCTGAGCTGGAACTGGGACAGATTCCCGGATGGCGTGACTCAAGGCTTCGGCGCCGCAATGCAGGAATATCTGGGCGGCCAGATCAATCGCGATCAGCTGCTTGATAAGCTGGATAAAGCCGTTCAAGACATCGTAAAACAATAATAAGGCCCGTAGGCCTTATCAATAATTGGCGAGCCTCCTGGCAGCAGCCGTTCAGGATAAAGATCTGAACAGCCGGCTAAGGAGGCTCGCTTTATAATATGTCGGCTCATCCTGTTTGGCTTAGGCACTAGCTGCACATCCACGTAAACATGATCCTTTCGAAAAAATAAACCAAGTTATTTACCCTTCATTTATACGAATAAACCCATGTCTAAATACCTATTTTTTAACATATCTATGCATTCATTTAACAAAATGATTCATTTGTCTCATATGGATTCCGATAATAAAAATGTATTCATTACCAAAGAAGGGAGGACTATCGGTCTATTTCAGTTAAAAGTAAACTAAATCAAATAAAGACTGGTGGGGTGTTTGGCAAGTGAGAAAAAAGAATAGCATTTTGAAAAAGAGTCTCATGGTAATGCTGATTGTATGCATGAGTTTGGCTTCATTCGGCCAAGCTTTTGCGGCTGACGTCAATTCGGGCAAAGCAAGCGATACTGCGGGCCACTGGGCAGAAAGCACTCTTAAAGAGTGGCAGCAGCAGGGGTTAATTGCAGGATACCAGGACGGATCGCTTAAGCCGGATCACAAAATTACCCGCGCAGAGTTTACAGCACTGATTAACAAATCATTCGGCTATACCAATACAGCCGCCATCTCGTACAAAGACGTTAAGGAAGCAGATTGGTATTATAACGATGTTGCCAAGGCAGTGGCGGCGGGATACATAACCGGCTATACGGACAAGACTTTTAAGCCGAATAAGCCTCTTACCCGGGAGGAACTGGCAGTTGTTGTTTCCTCTCTGCTGCAGCTGAAGGAATCATCTTCTCCTGCCTCATTTACAGATACCCAAGCTAGCCGGGCATGGAGTATCGGCAAAATTTCAGCTGTAGTTGAAGCCGGACTTATGAAAGGATACAGCGGGAAGTTTAGACCGTTGCAGACCGCCACAAGAGCTGAAGCGGTTGTCGTTCTGGACCGGGCGCTTAAGACGCGCGCAGCCAGTAAAACCGTCGTTTACGATAAGGCAGGAAGTTACGGTCCGGAGACTGGAATCGCCACAATCACCGGCTCCGTATATCTCAATGCGCCGGACATTGTTCTCAGAAATACCGTAATTAACGGTAATCTGATCATCGGCGAAGAGGTAGGCAAAGGCGACATCACTTTGAAAAACGTCACAGTTAAAGGAACGACTACGATTAACGGCGGCGGAAAGAACAGTATCCATGTGGATGATTCTGTGCTGGTAACCGTAATCGTGAACAAACAGGACGGAAGCATCCGCATTGTCACCGAGGGCTCCGGCTCTGTCCAGCAGATTACGCTTCAATCCGGTGCGCTCCTAGAGGAGGGTCCTGGCAGTGGTAACGGTTTCGGGCAGGTCAACCTTTCCGCACTGATACCGGCGAATGCTCAGGTTGGTTTGGCGGGAACCTTTGAGACAGTGGATGTATTTGCCGCCTCTATCCGGGTCAATCTGACCGCAGGCTCTATTCAAAATCTGCAGGTTGCTTCCTCTGCCTCGAATACAGGCATCGATATCGCTGCAGGAGCCAGCGTTAATACGCTGATTCTGAATGCTCCCGTCAGAGTCACCGGACAGGGTTCAATCGGTACAGCCATTATTAATGTTTCCGGTTCAACCATCTCGCAGACTCCGGCCAATGTGGTTCGGGCTGCTAATGTAACAGTTGTCATTGGGATACCGGTAGACCCAGGAAGCGGAAGCAGCAGCCCTGTCACGCAAACCGTTTACGGGTTTGAGGGCAGAATTACAGATGTGGATGATCAACCGGTTGCTGATATGACCATTCATTTCCGCAGAGGCTTGGGAGTTACCTCAGGCGATATTGCCGCCACCGTCGTAACGGATACGTATGGCTATTATTTTGCCAACCTGGCTCCTGGCATCTACACCGGGGAACTGGTCAAACCGGGCTTTATTACAACTTATGTCGTGGGCGTTTCGCTTAGCGATTATAAGAATACGGAACAAAACGCCACGGCCATCAAAATTCCGGCTGCCGACGAGATTCGAATCGTGCTCACCTGGAACGAGAAGCCACTCGATGAAGACTCTCACCTTGTCGGGCCAACGCCGAATAATAAGGCCTTCCATACATGGTACGCCGATAAGAAATATGGATACAACGGCGAACTCTACGCCGATCTGGATCACGATGATACTGATTCATATGGACCTGAAACGACTACAATACGCAAGCGTGTGGACGGAACGTACACTTTCTATGTCCACAACTACAGCGGTAACGGACCGGGTGGAGCCGATACCTTATCCGCTTCGGGCGCCAAGGTAGAAATCTATAATGGTTCCAATGCGACACCAGTCAAGATTTATCATATTCCGGCTGGAAGCGGCAAAGAAATCTATTGGAATGTATTTAATATGACGGTAAACGGCGGCAGCTTAGATTTTGAGGACAAGAACGAACTGACGGAAACCGAGCCTCGCGCCAATGAAGATTTTGATGAAGGAATGGTTAACGCTAGACCGGTATCTGATAGCATCAATGTAGAGAATAATCCCGGAGCAACCGACGTTGTAACAGTGGGCGGTCTTTCCGCAGGAGAAGTTGTTAATGTGTACAATGATTATTACAATCTTATCGCGCAATCCGCTCCTGTTCAGGCTGGCTCTAACAGCGTGAAGTTGAGTGGTCTGGATCTCGGAACAGGTAGCAGCACTATTTATGTTTCAATAACCCGTCCTGTCATGGGAGAGAGCCCTCTTTTACCAGTAACTATACTAGGAGAAGCGGAGTATGCGGAACTAAAAACAACGGTTGCCGCCGCTTTTGCCGACCATGAGGTACCCGTAACTTTAGCGGTATACCAAGATGTATATTTGGCAGATCCGGAAGTGCTTCTGCCTCCGGACTTACAGGTTAAAGTCATCGGTCTGGAGCCGGTCTCGACGGTCAGTGACGATGTCTATCTGAAGAACGACAACAGCAAGGTATATCTGAACGGATATAATGGAACGCTTGAACCCGTTCAATACAAGGTCACGCTGCAACTTAGACGTGGGTTCTCCTCTGTAACGAAAGAGCTTATTTTGACCGTTCCTACGGTAGAATCCGTGTTGAACAGCAGAGTTGCTTTCGCCCGCGGACGGAACGAAGGACTCAATGACGCCAATTTACAGGCTGCCATTGATCAAGCTGAGCTTGTTATAGATAACCCGCAATCCACACCGGAAGAATACTTGAATGCATTGCTTAGCTTGGACCATGCGCTACAACAAGTTGGCTAACTAGCCCTAGCAGGGGACGATCCCCCTTTTTTCAGCCCTTTCAGCTTCCCTCAGGGAAGCCGGAAGGGCTTCTTTATATTCGTTCATCAGAACCTTATCTAAAAAAAGAAGCCTCCCATAAGTTCATTGAACTCATGAGAGGCTTAGATTGGCGAGCCTCCTGGCAGCAGCCGTTCAGAATAAAAGATCTGAACAGCCGGCTCAGCCTGTTTGGCTTAGGTAGGGTTCACTTAAAGGCTTCTTATCCGTTCAGCCAAATAGATGCGTACTATAAACCATAGCCAGAAGTCCGGCGATAAAGGAATAGGTTGAGGGCCGTTCATAGCCGTGCCCATGACTTTCGGGAATCAGCTCTTTATATACGATATACAGAATCGCTCCCCGCCGCAAACGCCAAGCCATAACCGACGACATTCCGAATGGAACTGCTGTGAAATAACCAAGCACTGCAGAGGCCATCTCCATCAATCCGGTAAGCGTGACAAAGGCCAATGCCTTCAATTTGCTTGTTTTGGAGTTCAGCAGGAATACGGCGAGAACCAACCCCTCCGGCATGTTCTGGGCACCGATCGCGATACCCACCATCGGTCCGAGACTGGACTGTCCACTGGCATAGCTGAAGCCTGTGCTGAGTCCCTCCGGTATGTTGTGAATAAGAGCGCAATCAGAACCAGAAGCGCTTTGGCGTCCATGCTGGTATACCACGGCTTATTCTCGACATCAATAACAGCTCCCGCACGAACAGCATCGGAACCACTCCCAGAACAGTCGCCATTGATGAAAAAAACTGCCAAACAGAGTTTCAATCAAGAAAAGCCCTCTCCTTTAAACAAGCCTATAAGAGAGCTTATGTCTGCCGCCGGAAATACATGTATCAATTGCCGCAGGGACATCGGCAGACTCAGGAGGCGGAAGCAGTACAGGTGGCTCTGTACCGGAAACGGTTTACGGGTTTGAGGGTATAATTACAGATGCCGGATGATCATCCGCGGCTCTTTCTTCCGTATACACCATACAGGGTAATGGCGGACATCACCATCAAGATTACGGAATACACCAGGGTTAACGCCTGAGTGTCGGCCAGCGCCTGAGCATCGGTGCTATTTTTGATTACAACGCCCAGGGGCTGGTATAGCGGATGGTACAGAAACACTGTAAGATCATAATCCGCAAGGATGCCATTGAAATTGAGAGCCAGGACTGCCAAGGTTGAGGGAAGAATAATCGGCAGCAGCACTCTCCTGAACGAATAGAAAGAACGGGCTCCCAAATTCTTGGCGGCGTCTTCCAGATTGCTGTCAATACTGAAAAAGGATGCCTTCACCATCCTGAGCGTAAATGGAATATGAACGATTACATAAGCGATAAGCAGCAGCCAGAGCGTACCCAGCAGCACAGTATTACCCAAAATCGGCTTGGGTGTGTCAAAGGTGACAATCAGGCCGATGGCGATCAGCGTAGAGGGCAGCATCCAGGGAATCAGCAATGAATACTCCAGTATACGACCCCAGATATTCCCATACTTATGCAAGATTCGCGAAGCCATCAATGACAGCACAACTACGGCCAAAGAAGCCGCCGCCGCATAGCAGATGCTGACCAGATACGGCTTGAATGCGGTCATATTTGAAAACACGGTGATATAATTATCCAGCGTGAATACACCGGGAGACAGCGTGGCAGTAGAAATACTCCGGGCATTGGTAAATGAAAACAAAATAATAAGCAAAACGGGGATGGTATAAACGGCAAACAGGATATACGCAGCGATGTGAACCAGTATGCTGCCAAATCTGTTGTTTATTTTTTGTTTCACCAGCGTGGACTTTACTTTGGATACCGACATGAAGTTCCCGTTTTTCTCAAACCGGATCATCAGAGTCAGAAGCAGCAGCGTGGCCACTCCAAGAATAAGAGCCAGAAGAGCCGCTAAATCCTTGGAGGTTACGCTTCTCGCAAAGGTAAGAATCATGGGCGTAATGGTCTGGAATTCCGTCCCTCCCAAAATCAGCGGCGCCGATGTCGCCCCGAGTCCGGTAAGAAAAAGCAAAATGGTCAGCGCAAAAATCGTCGGCTTCAGCACCGGCAATACTACACGCCTAAGTATATAAAAGGTGGAGGCTCCCATATTTTTCGCCGCTTCAACGGTTTGAAAATCCAGCTTTCGGAGCGCATTGGTCAAGAAGATGACATGATTGGATGTGCAGGCAAATGTCATGACAAACAGTACCGCTCCATACCCGTGAAACCAATTGACATCAAAACCGGGGAACAGAAAGGACAGAAGCTTGGTTATGAAGCCGGATTCCCCGTATACAAATTTATACCCGGACACAAGTACGACTCCGCTGTAAACCAGCGTAGTGAAATAGCCGAGCTTTAGAACTTTAGCACCCTTAATGTCAAAATACTCCGTAACCAGAACCAAAAAAATGCCGGCTGCATTGACCGTAACGATTAGTGATCCGGCAAGGATGAAGCTGTTATACAAGCTGTTCATTGCCCGTTCGGACGATATTAATTTATGCACCGCATCCAGCGAGAACTTGCCACCTTCAAAGAAAATCTCGTAATATACGTTAAGATTGGGATAAATCAGAAAAGTGACGATAAACCAGCCAAGAAAAGCAAACATGAGACAGGCCGTAAGATTGACTGACGATAAGGCGGATCTGAGTTTAGGCATATTCATTGATAGTCCCCCTTTCGTCTAATACTGCAAAATATCTTTGACATTGATATTAACCTCAACTTCGTCTCCTACCGCGCGGCAGTTAAGGCTGTTTGCGGTTTCCACACATTTGAGCGTTCCGTAACCGGCGGTCTCAATCGTATATTTGGTGTATACTCCGTAGAATTCCTGCTCCACAATTCTTCCTTTAAGCGCAACCACAGTTTCACTATCCGGAAAAGGCTGCAGGCTGACTTTTTCATTACGGATATAAACATTCTTGTTCGGTTCTGCCCAAGGCTTTAACGGCCCTTCGGTAATAACGGGGTCCAAAAGATTGCTGCTCCCAATAAAGTTGCAGACGAACTCGGTCGCCGAATGGTTATAAATCTCCTGCGGCGTCCCTACCTGCTCGGCAGCGCCTTGATGAAACACCGCGATCCGGTCCGAAAGAGTCAGCGCTTCCTCCTGATCATGAGTAACATAAATCGTGGTAATGCCAAACTTCTTCTGCAGACTCTTCAGTTCGTTGCGCAGTTGCACCCGAAGCTTGGCGTCCAGATTGGACAAAGGCTCGTCCAATACCAGAATGCTGGGTTTAAGCACAAGCGCTCTGGCAATGGCTACCCGCTGCTGTTGTCCGCCGGACAATTCGGACACTTTCTTGAAGAGCTGCTCCTCGCTTAAATCTACTTTTTGCGCAATATCGCGGACTTCTATATCCAGACGGGAGGAGGGGATTTTCTTGACACGCAGCCCGAAGGCGATATTCTCGTATACGTTCAAAGTCGGAAACAGGGCATAGCTCTGAAATACCATGCTGATTCCTCTCTTTTCGATTGGAACATTCGTAATGTCCTGACTTCCCAGCAAAATTTGCCCGCTTGTAGGCTTGATAAAACCGACCAGACTGCGTAGAATCGTTGTCTTTCCGCAGCCGGACGGTCCTAGAAATGTAAAAAATTCTCCCTCTCTTATATGGAGATTCAGCTTTGGAATAACCGAAACGTTTCCGAGTTGAATATGAATATCTTTAAATGTGATCATATAGGCTCCTGCACTTTTGTAGTGGTCTTACGGAAACGCAAACTGCGCATCGAATGCTCAAATGCGCAGTTTGCCGAAACTTTGTTTTTGCCGTTATTTTAACACTTGCAGCTCGATTTTCTCGGCCCAGTTGTCAATATTCTCGGCTATAAACGCCCAATCCAGCGTTTGCGTCTTTATGGAGGCATATAGTTTTTTCACATCTTCACTAGCCTGCTCTGCAGCTTTAGTGTTGGCCGGCATCGAGTTAAACTCTTTAGCGAATTCCCCCTGCGTTTCGGCGCTTCCCAGCCAGTTGATGAAGCGTTCGGCGGTCGCCCGCTTCTTCGTCCCTTTTACAATTGCCGTCTGCTCAACAATGACCGGAACACCGATCTCCGGTGAAGCAATGCCCGACTTAACGCCATATTGCTTCTCTTTGGATGCCAATACACCCGATACCAAGGCTCCAATGGGAGTTTGGCCGCTGGCCAGCTTGGAGTAGAAGTCTTCACCTTCCACAGCGGGAACACCATTGTCATAGAACTTCTTGATCTCAGCCCAGCCTTCATCTGAAATACCGTATTCACCGCTTGGGTCCTGGTATCGCGTCAGAATCCCCGATACAACGATCCGCGGAGTAACTTGTCCAAGCAGAGTGGGCGATTCATACAAACCGTGGTATTCAGCTTTGTTCCACAGATCACTCCAATCCTTAGGCGCCGTCTCCGAAGTGAATTTCTCGGGATTATAGGCCAGCAGAATTGCCTGCTTCACTAAACTGTGGTAGTAGCCGTCGGGGTCACTCAGCCCCTCTTCGATCTCTCCCGCCCACTCCGGAGTGAAGGGCTCCAGCACATCGTTCTTCGTCAGAATTTCATACAGCATGGAATTTAATCCAAATACTACGTCGGCGATAGGATTGTTCTTCTCCGCGATCAGACGATTGGTCAGATCGGCGCCGCCCGCGCCCACAATCTCAATCTCGAATCCGGCCGCTTTCGCCTTCTCAATCAGCCATTCGCCTCTACCGTCCGAATTGGAATTGGTGTAGACGATCAATTTCTCATTGGCGGCTTCCGGGCTGCTCTGCGCCTCGCTTTGCCCGCCGGTCTCTGCCGGAGCCGGAGAAGCGGCGCCTCCATTCGCCGCTTCACTGGCGGGAGAATTTCCGTTCCCGCAGGCCGCCAGCAACAAACAAAACATAAAGATCAACAGCAGGTTAACCGATTTTTTCATAATCCTTTATATTCCCCTTTTCTTTCATTAATTTTGTTCGGTCTGGATTTCCACCGTTACAGTTACGGGAAAATGATCGGAAGGGTACTTTCTGTCAAAGCTGTCAGCAACCGTCCGCACCGACAAGACATCAGCATGCCGACTAGTCAGGATATAGTCGATCTTCTTCAGTTCATTCCAAGGCATGCTGTAATCAAAATTTGAAAAAGTGCCTGCCGGGCCATAGGGAGCCGTTCTTGAAAACAACCTCGCGTCCCGCAGATTTTCGCATAATTTTCGGTAACAGCGTTCTTCCTGGTCCGCATTAAAGTCGCCCGTTACGATTACCGGAACATCTGAAGCATACGAGCGAATCCAGTCGGCAATCAGTTTCGCCCCTTGAAATCTGGCTTCTTCACTGATATGGTCCAGATGCGTGTTGATAAATACGATGATCTGCCCGGTTCTAAGGTCGCGTAATTTCGCCCAGGTGCATATGCGGGGGCAATCCGCTCCCCATGATTTAGAGGGCTTGCCAGGAGACAAAGAAAGCCAGAACGTTCCTCCATCTTCCTTCTCAAAAATATCCTTTCGAAAAAAAATGGGACAATGTTCGCCATCCCCGCCTCCGTCACGCCCCTCCCCCTCATAATGGTATCCAGAGAGACGGGCCAATTCGGTTAGCTGATTTCCACAGACCTCCTGCAGGCCGATGATGTCCCAAGAATAATAATTGAGCATCTCCAGAAGATTCGCCTTGCGGTATTCCCAGCCGTTCACCCCATCTCCGGCATTATCAAAGCGGATATTAAACGAAGCCATACGGTAACGGGCCGGATATAGAGTAGGGATCTGTTCTGATATATCTTTCTCCTCCTTCTCTGACGAACTTACCACCTGATCTATTTTGGGCTCGGAATATTATTTAAATTGTCGAAATTTGTTTTTTAAATATTAATTCATTGATTTACTCCACAAAAAAGCCCCCCATAAGTTCATTGAACTCATGAGAGGCTTCATAGATACATATTTTGTGGGCTTTAGCCGTCCACAGGAGCTTACTAGGCTTGCGGCTCGGCCCATCCTCCTTCAATAATGCTGTCATTTAAAGACCGCCGGCCGTTCGGCTTCTCAAGGCTGCGGAAATCTTCGTTCAGGGCATCGGCCTGCCCCTGGTATCCAATCGGTATCAGCAGATGCACATCGTAATCATCCGGCACATTCAAGGCAGTGCGGGCTTTCTCTTTATCAAAACTGGCAATAGCGCGGGTGGATAAGCCCAGCAGCGAGGCTTGAAGCGCTAACGCCTGCCAGGCGGCGCCGGTGTCGAACGCATGGTACGGGTTGGGCTGGCCATCTTCCCACAGCTTGTAGGAAGCCAGACCAATAATGGCGGGCGCCTGATCCGCCCACACCCGGTTGCTTGGGAAGATCAATTCCCGGAAGGTTTGCAGCTGCTCCTCCGTCTTGGCCAGGATGAAACGCCAAGGCTGTCCGTTTCTAGCGGACGGAGCCCAGCGTGCGGCCTCCAATACAGTCAGCAGATCCTCTTCGCTAACGTTCTGGTCGGAGAACGAACGAGGAGACCAACGATTTAAAAACAACGGATTAATCGAATGATCGGCTTTGCGATTGGCCTGTACTTCCTCGGAAAGCTGCTCAGTCGGATTGAACGTTTGTTGACTCATTTTAGCATCAACCTCTCCCATAGAATAATTTCCTTGCAATTTTCGGGTTGTGCAGGAGGCCATTCGCCGGATAATCTCTATTGTTACGCGAAGTCTGTTGCTTTTATTAGTGACCAGCAGCTTCGAGCTTCTTGATAGCCGTTTCTTCGTCTTCTACCACACCGAAATCGATCAGCAGTTGCTCCAGTTCGTCCATTTCGATCGGAGTCGGGATCGTCAGCTTTTCGTTGTGCAGGATTTTGTCAGCCAGTTGTTTGTACTCGTTGGCTTGAGGATGCTCAGGGTTGTACTGAGTAACCGTCATTCTTCTCAGCTCGGCATGTTGTACGACGTTGTCACGTGGTACGAAGTGGATCATTTGAGTGTTCAGACGACGCGCAAGTTCCGTGATCAGCTCGTCTTCACGGTCGGTTTTACGGGAGTTACAGATCAGGCCGCCAAGACGAACACTGCCGCTTTGAGCATACTTTAGGATACCGCGTGCGATGTTGTTCGCTGCGTACATCGCCATCATTTCACCAGAGCATACGATATAGATCTCTTGGGCTTTGTTCTCGCGGATCGGCATTGCGAAACCGCCGCATACAACGTCACCCAGTACGTCGTAGGAGATGAAGTCCATGCCGTCATAAGCGCCTTGCTCTTCCAGGAAGTTGATGGAAGTGATGATACCGCGGCCTGCACAGCCTACGCCTGGTTCCGGACCGCCGGACTCTACGCAGAGGATGCCGCCAAAGCCAGTTGCTACTACGTCTTCGAGTTCGAGGTCTTCGACCGAACCCAATTCAGCAGCCAGGTGAAGTACCGTTTGTTGAGCTTTCGTATTCAGGATCAGACGAGTAGAGTCGGCTTTAGGGTCACAGCCTACGATCATGATTTTTTGACCGAAAGTCGTTGCCAGCTGAGCCAAAGTGTTCTGGGAAGTCGTGGATTTACCGATACCGCCTTTACCGTAAAATGCGATTTGTCTTGGTTTCTTACTCATGATTGATTATCCCTTCGATATAGTTATATTTTCAAAATAGGAACCGTATTTCACACTTTCAAGGATAGCTTCCTGTATTCCGCCTTTGCGGACCAGGGGCAGTACGCCTGCTTTGTTCAACGCCGCGCGAGGCGCGTCGCCGATACCGGAGCTGAGGAGAATCCGGCAATCGCTGAGGATGGAGGTGATCTCTTGAAGCGTTTCACCCTTGTCTCCGTTGCAATCGGCTGTGCCGTGGCAGTATGCCTGGATCTTCCGGATACCGATGAATTTCACTTCGGCTCCGTCGGTATCGAAAATCATGAATTCCGTCGCATGGCCAAAATGCTGGTTGACCTTGTCTCCGCCTCTGGAAGCGACCGCGACTCTTGTCTTCTTGTTCTCGTCAAGAATCGACCGGCGGTTCTCCTTCGCGATCAGGCGCTGACGGATTTTGCTATCGAGCTCCTGCTGGAACTGTTCTCTTGCATCGAGGTCGATCACCGGATCGGCTTCCATCGTTTCCAGTTGGAAATCCTGGTTACGATCCTGGCCGAGCAGCCCAACCGCATCGGCGCGGCATTGGCGGCAGTGGCGCATCAGCTTCGTTCCGCCCTCGCTCAGCTGCTCTTGCAGCTGGTTCAGTTCTCTCGGACGAGGAGCCTTGCGTCCGTCCTTCTCATACTGGCTGCCAGGAGCGATAATCAGCGGCGTTACATTGTGAAGCGTCGCGCCGAGCTCCTTGACTTTCTTTGATACTTCAACCAGATGCTTGTCGTTGATCCCCGGAATCAGAATCGAGTTGACTTTGACGAGAATGCCTCGCTTCGCCAGTTCCTCCACGCCTTGAAGCTGACGGCTGATCAGCAGAGCGGCGGCTTCTCTTCCTTCGTAACGCACGCCTTCATCAGATACCCAAGGATAAATCTCTTTACCGACATCCGGGTCGATGGCGTTGATCGTAATCGTTACATGCCCGATCCCGAGTTCCACGATCCGGTCGATGTGCCGGTATAACGTAAGTCCGTTGGTGCTGAGACAGGTTATCACATCAGGTACATGCTTCTTGACTCTCGCAAAGGTATCGAAAGTCTTGTCCGCATTTGCAAGCGGATCGCCGGGTCCGGCGATGCCGACCACCGACAGCTGCATGAGCTGTGCTGCCACACCTTTTACTTTCCGCTCCGCTTGTTCCGGAGTGAGCACCTCACTGACAACCCCAGGTCTGCTTTCGTTCACGCAGTCGAATTTACGGTTGCAGTAGTTGCATTGAATGTTGCAGGCGGGAGCGACCGGGATATGCATCCGGGCAAAAAACCGGTGAGCTTCCTCGCTGTAGCAAGGGTGGCGACTGATATCGTCCTCTGCTGCACTTGTTGAACACAACGTCGACTCCAGCTTCATTTTTCCCACCTCCTTAAAATAACGACAAAAGAGGCACTTTCCAAAAGGAAAATGCCTCCATTCGTATGGTCGGTATATCTCTAATTCCCATCTTAAACAGATAATACCTATATGTCAACTATGAATTTGTGAGAGAACTGTGAGGACATCGCTTTTAAGCAAAAACATATTCGCCTTCGCCAATCCGAATGGTTTTCCCTTTCAGCTTTACAGAATCCGTTTCAAAAACCACCTGCTTGAACTGATTCTCGTCCCCTTTTACGAAATCAAAAAACTGATCGCCAATCTTAAGGGTAGCTGAGTGGTCTTCCGGCTCCAAGGGAGTCAGTCCAAATAGCTTTCCCCAATGCTCAGCGGCGGCAGCCGGATCGGAGACATGGAATACCGCCCGTTTGATTTCGGCATTGCCAGCTGGATGAGAGCTAATGATGCCGGATGACGTTAAGCGCTCCAATCTTTCCGCATCCGTCCCTTTCCATTGAATGATAAACGGATAGACCAGCCCGCCAAAATCACCGTCAATGGTCATCATCCGCCACTCGATTAATCTGCCCTTGTTATCCAGACGCTTGCCATCCATTATAGGGGAAAGCTTTAAGCCTGCCGCTTCCAAAGAAGCGGCCATTTCCTCAATATCATCGGTCCGAATAACGACTCTGCTCAAAACTTCATGCTCTGGCAATACTTCGACCGCATCTTTTACCACACGGTTATGTTCCGTTGCCTTCGCTAATTCAAGATTCTCAATGCCCAGAAACTCGATATAGGTTAGCCCAAAATAGCTTAAGCTGTTAAAGGTTCCCCACTCCGTATGCGAGCCTCCCTTGAAGGCGACCAAACCATGATTCAGGAAGAGCTCAACCGGTTGGTCCAAATCATTGACATAATGAACAAGATGATCCCAATTTTTCGATGCCATTGCTATTTCGCCCCTAACTCGGTTGTCCGCTTTACGGCTGCTAGGACACTTCGTTGCAGACCAGCCGCGAAATCGCTGTTGTTCAGCTCGTATAAGCCATGAATGCCAACACCGCCGGGCGAGTTATTAATGTCAAGCAATTGTCTTGGATGAAGACCGGTCTGCTTCAGCATGATGACTGCTCCAAAGACATTTTCCAGCGCAACGTTCCACGCTTGTTCCCGGGGCAATCCGGCGAGCACACCGGCATCCGCAAGCGATTCAATAAAATAATAAATGTAATTCGGTCCGGCCACACCATATCCGGTAAAGATATCAATGAGCGATTCATCCAGATACTGCACCTTTCCGAATCCCAGCAAGAACTCCTCCACCTGATCCTGATTGGCATAGGCATTGAGGGCAACCCCGCTATAGCCGTAACCCGTATCGGTCAACGTATTGGGAATGACCCGAATAATGGGACGTTCTTCTCCAAAAAAGCCGGCCAGCTTATCCATCGTCACACCAGCTACAATCGAAACGATTGCGGCGGTTGGTGCTGCGAATTGTTGTACAGCATGTCCAAGGGCTGCCAGATTATCCTGCGGCCGGACAGCAATCACAATCAAGTCTGCTTCGGCCAAAAATTTCTCCTGAGCGCTGTCCGTGTTCACTCCATAAGTTTGGCTTAAAAACTGAAGACGCGCCTCATTGATATCCGTTACGCTAATTCGATCCGCGGATATCGTTTGATTGGTTACAACGGCGCGGATAATGGCCTCAGCCATTTGTCCGCCGCCGATAAAGTGAATCTGTTTTTCGATCAAACCAGCCACTTCCTAACTTAATTGTTTTTCCACGCTTCAGGCAGAATAAATCCGTCGTATTTCTCTATTCCCTTGATATACTCTTCAAACTCCGGCGACTCATAGGCGGCTTTCAAATCTTTGGCCCATTGGGTATTTTCATCCTTCTTGTTGATGGATACGATGATTCTGTGCTGCATTGGCGTATTTTCGATTTTCAATGCATCTGTAATCTTCTTGCCGGCGTTAGCAATATAGTTTCCGTTGACGACTCCATAATCCACATCCTCCAAAGATACCAGGATTTGCGCTGGGTCCAGAATTTTAATATCAATCTTATACTTGTCCGGCTCCATGCTGTTAATGTTAAAGTCCTCTACACCTGCTCCTTCTTTAATCTTTACCCATCCAAGTTCTTCCAGAATCCGAAGGGCGCGTTCCTGGTTAACCGGATCATTGGGGACAGCAACGGTAGTGCCGTCTTTTACATCATCAAGTGTGGTGTGCTTGACGGAGTATAGACCTTGCGGCGCACCCGGCACATAGGCGATTCCAACCATGTCCGCGCCAATTTCTTTGTTAATCGCCTCCATATACGCCGTACTCTGGAAGATGCTTGCGTCAATGGAGCCTTCCTTCATGGCAGGGTTGACCTGCATGTTCTGAGAGAAGGTCTTAATATTAATCTTGTAGCCCTTTTTCTCTAAAATCGGCTGAATCGATTGGCGGAACTGCTCTTCATACGTCCCGACGCCAAATCCGACGGTAATCTCTTTCTTTTCTTCCGGCGCAGCCCCTGAACCCGAGCCTTTATTCGAATTTTGGCCGCAAGCCGACAACAATGCCACAACCCCAACTAAAAGAACGAGCAATAACTTTTTCATACTCTTGTCTCCTTTTCAAAAACGGATTTTTTCAGCTGTTTCAGAGCTTCATCGGTTACGTTAAGCGGGATTGCGCAATTTGGAGCGAGAATAAAAGGCTGGTCCTTCATCATGCTCAAGGCTTCCCCGGCCTGCTGCTGAATTTCAGCAATGTCATTTACCGCAAACAAAGCATGATCGACGCCGCCTACCTTGGTTGCCGTTAAGTCCGCATCCAGGTCCGGATTTCCTTCGGCCTTCGTGTCCCAGCTGATGCCGTCGATCCGGTAATCGTTAAATCTTTCAGGCTGGGAATAGGCTCCGCAAGTATGCAGGACATTTTTCCCGTAGCTCGCAGCCTCGAGTACAATGGAATCATAAGGTCTGGAAAATTCATTAAACATCGCTTCACTGAACAATCCCGGATGGGCTGTACCCGTCACCGCATAGAACAGTCCGTCCGATCCCGCCTGCTTCAGTTCTGTTATATAATCGGCTAAGGTTAATGAAATCACATGTAACGCATGATGCGCCGCCGCCCGGTGCTCGGTGAACAACGATTCCAAAGTGACAGGATTTTCGATGCCAAACACCGTTTTCGTTACATAAGCAGACCGGCCCACAATAAAGAGCAGTACGGTGAGTGGTGAAAAAACGGTTTGAATCAAAGGGGTATCCGGCAGGCCTTGACGAATCTTCCGCACCGCGTCCAATTGCTCCAATAATGAGGCTGATTCGGCGGCTTTTTTCACCTCAAGATCCCAAAGATTAGCACCCGCTAGAACAGCGGTCGTTTCCTGTCTCGGAAATACGGTTTGATAGTCATGAAAATCATACTGATTTCCCCAGGCTTCAGCCAAATAAGTAGCTCTCGGATTAATTTTGACCCAATCCCAATCATATTTCTTGGTAAACGAAATCGTTGTTTCCGCCAAATCGTCTGCATTTTGTTCCTTGTCGATGAAATGACGCCAGCCGCTGACAATCGGACGGTCCGCCCTTTCACCGGATAATATGGCGTTAAAGCGGTCTTGTTTGCTCCATTCACTCACCTGTCGTTTTCCTCCCCTTAAAGTTCTTTATTAATAGCGGCGAATCTTTCTCGCCAAAGTGTTGCCTAATGACTGAATACCTTGAACGAAAATAATAAGGATGATTACCGTGGCAATGACAACAACCTTGTCAAATCGCTGGTATCCATAGACGATAGCCAAGTCTCCGACTCCGCCGCCGCCAACCGTTCCTGCCATCGCGGTCGCGCCAATCAAGCCGATCGTCGCAGTCGTCAGGGACAGGATTAACGATCCGAAAGCCTCGGGCAACAAAAAATGCCAGATGACTTGAAACGGTGTAGCTCCCATCGACTCTGCCGCTTCCATAATTCCCGGATTGACTTCCAGCAGAGAATTCTCTACCAAGCGCCCGATATAAGGTGCGATATAAATAATCAGCGGCACGATCGCTGCGCTTGTCCCAATTGAAGTCTGAACAATCAGCCGGGTAAACGGAATAATGGCAACGAGCAGTATAATAAAAGGCAGGGAGCGGACAATGTTGATCACGGGATTTATCATGGTATACAGGATTTTGTTCTCCAAAATCCCGCCCGGGCGGGTAACCACAAGTAAAATCCCGACAGGTATTCCAATTAATGCCCCTACAAACAAGGACATCCCCACCATATAAATGGTATCAACAATCGCCTGCATAAACTGATCAGTTGTAACTGTAGTTGACATCATGCTTTTCCACCTCCTCTACACCGACTCCACTGCTTTTCAAGAAAGACAAGGCTTTATCAACCTCGGCAGTCTCCCCTTTTAACTGAATAATCACTTTCCCGAGTGTCGTTTCTTCAATCTCGGTCATATTGGCAAACAGAATATTGACTTGCACATCATAGGAGCGAATCATTTTATACAGGATAGGTTCCGAAGCGGTTTGACCGACAAATTCCAATTTGTAGATGCCGCTGCCCGGTTCTCTTTTTATCGATTTTTGTACGCTGCTTGTAATGCTGTTTTGAATAACGGTCTTCACAAAATTTTGCGTGGTCGGATGCTGCGGATGTCCGAATACCTCCAGAACGCTTCCTTGCTCGATAATCCGCCCTTGTTCCATGACCGCCACCTTGTTGCAAATCTCCTGAATGACTGACATTTCATGGGTGATGATCATAACCGTGATGTTGTATTCTGCATTGATTTTCTTCAAAAGCTGTAAAATGGAGCGCGTCGTCTGCGGGTCCAGCGCTGATGTCGCTTCATCGCAAAGGAGAATGGAAGGGTTCGAGGCAAGCGCTCTGGCAATCCCGACGCGCTGCTTCTGCCCGCCTGACAATTCACTCGGATAGCTGCCCGCTTTGTCGGCTAATCCAACAAACTCCAGCAGCTCCATAACACGCTGGCGAATTTCGTTTTTATTCTTTTTCAACAAAATGAGGGGAATGGCCACGTTATCAAATACCTTTTTCGATTCGAGCAGGTTGAAATGCTGAAAGATCATGCCGATGTTTTTTTTGGCGGCACGCAGCTCTTTCACGCTGTATTCTCCTAAATCATGCCCATCCACAAAAACCTGTCCTTTCGTCGGTCTTTCCAAATAATTGACCAAACGAATCAAAGTGCTCTTTCCCGCGCCGCTATAGCCGATAACCCCAAAGATATCGCCTTTCTCAACCTTCAGATTAATTCCCTTCAAGGCTTCGTTCGAGATCCCTTTGCGGGTGTATGTCTTGTAAACATCCTTTAACTCAATCATATACATTCCTCTCATTTCATTTTCGGATTTAGGGCTAACCTTTCTCCTTCAGCTTCACCAGCGCTTGCTCTGCCAATAAAGCGAAATACTCAGCAGCCGGCAATAATGCAGCCTCATCTACATCGAAACGCGGATGATGAAGCGCATATGCAGGGCCGGTTCCGATATTCACAAAAGCGCCCGGTATCTTCTGCAAGTACAATGAGAAGTCTTCACCTCCCATTTGCGGCGCGATATCATGCACCTCATAACCTGCCTGCTTCGCAATCTCTTTGGTAAAATCGGCCCAGTATCCGTCATTTATCGTTGCAGGCGGGCCGGGAAACCAATGCAGCTTAGCCTCCGCTCCGGCTGCCGCAGCAATTCCTTCGATGATTTGCGTCATTTTAACCGGGATTGTGCGACGGATCTCTTCATTATAAGTTCGGACGGTGCCTTCCAGTTCAACCATCTCCGGCAGCACATTCCAGGTATACCCTCCTTGGATTCGGGTAACGCTCAGCACAACCGGCTCGCTTGCGCTGTTCTGGCGGCTGACAATCGTCTGAAGCGCAGTAATGATTTGAGCCGCCGTTACGATGGAATCCACACCATTCTCCGGAGTTGCGGCATGAGCGCCGATACCTTTTACCGTAATTTCAAACCGGTCAACACCCGCAGTTAAAGCTCCGGTTCTCGTTCCGAATGATCCTGTAGGCAGTTCTGGCGAGTTATGAAGGCCGAATATGGCAGCTACATCATCAAGCCCTCCCGATGCCAGGACACTTTCGGCCCCGTGACCGGTCTCCTCCGCCGGCTGAAATAATACTCTGACCGTTCCGGGCAGCTCGGCTTCACGTTCTTTTAGCAAATATGCGGCGCCTAAAATGACAGCCGTGTGAAAATCATGACCGCAGGCATGCATTTTTCCCGGAATCTCGGACGCAAAAGGCAATCCGGTCTGCTCTTCAATCGGGAGAGCGTCGATATCACAGCGAATGACTGCGATTGGCCCTTCCCCGCGTCCGATTTCTGCGATGAGCCCCGTTTTCAAAGGGAGGTCCAATATGCGAATATTGGCGTCCGTCAGCCATTTCCGCAGTTTCTCTGTCGTTTTAAATTCTTCATACGATAGTTCAGGCTCAAGGTGAAGATTTCTGCGAACATCAATCAATTGACTGCCTAAAGCTTGTTCAATCTCATCCGGCTGTTTAGTAGACATGGACTTCCTCCCTTTATTTCGTTGTGATTTCGGTTTCGGAATCAGAAAACAGGGCAGTCAGGGCTTGATCGAAATCGTTGATAATGTCATCCGCATCCTCAAGCCCGACCGACACGCGAATTAATCCATCCGTAATCCCAAATTTCATTCGCTCTTCCTGTGGAATGGAAGCATGAGTCATTGAGGCTGGATGCTGTACGAGCGTCTCCGGATCTCCCAGGCTGAATGAAATCATCGCTAAATTCAGCGAGTTGATTAATTTTTTCCCTTCAATTAAGCCTCCCTTTACTTCAAAAGAAACAATCCCTCCCATACCCTTCATTTGCTGTTTGGCCAGCTCATGTTGAGGATGTGACGCCAAGCCCGGATAAAAGACTTTATCGATGAAAGGATGAGACTCAAGGTATTCGGCAATTTTCTGGGCGTTGCTGCAATGTCTTTCTACCCGCAAGGCCATGGTCTTCATTCCTCTTAAAATTAAGAAGGCGTCCCAAGCATTCAAATTTTGCCCCAAATCGCCCATCAGTTTCTTTCTCATGAACTGGATGGTGTCTTTTTTTCCAACAATAAATCCTGCCAAGACATCCCCGTGTCCATTAATATATTTAGTAGCGCTGTGTACCACTACATCGGCCCCAAGCTCCAAAGGCTTCTGCAAGCAAGGGCTCATAAAGGTGTTATCGACAATGACGGGGAGCTGATAGGACTTGCAGGTTTCCGAGATTTTTCCGATATCAAGAATGGTCAATCTTGGATTAGAAGGAGTTTCGATATACACTGCTTTTGTATTGGGCTTGATCGCCTTAATCATTGAATCCGGATCTGTACAATCGATAAAATCAAACTGTATGCCAAACCTTGGCGCCAATGAAGTCAGGAAGTTATAGGTGCCGCCATACACATCCTTGGTCACCAGGACATGATCGCCATGCTTCAAGAAGCCGAGAAGAGCAATGGAGATGGCCGCCATTCCGCTGGAAACGCCTAAAGCATCTTCCCCGCCTTCCAGTGCCGCTATCTTTTTCTCCAATGTACGGGATGTAGGATTTCCATATCTGCCGTAATAAACGCCTTCTTCCTCGCCAGCTACAACTGCCGCAGCTGTTTCCGCATCTGGGAACGCATAAGCGACTGCAGGTATGATGCTTTGAGAGATGGCGCCCGTGTGAGGGTCCGGAAACTGGCTTTCATGAATAATCCTCGTGTCCATACTCCATTCTGTCTTCATATCCAACTCAATCCTCTCTGTTTGCTTGAATTCCTTGGATTCTCTCCAGTGCGGCGGATAAGCTGCTTAATATATGATCCTGCATCGCTTTTTCCGCGCCGTCTTCATTGCGGTCGGCTATCATTTGCAAGATAAAGTTATGCTCTTCATCCGCCTGCGTGTTCCAATCTCCATGCAGAGAAACAAACCGGCAATAGCGAAGCGCGTGATCTCTTAGATGATTCAAGATTTTCACAAAGGTCTTGAGATCACTCATTTCAGATAAATAATCATGGAATTCAAAGCCATAGGACACAAAATCCTGACTCTTGCCTGACCGAAAGGACTGTTTAATATTTTCAATCATAGCCGTTAAATTTTGGATATCTTGATCGGTTGCATTTTTGGCCGCACTCTTGGCAATATAACCTTCCAGCATGCTGCGGATCAGGAATATTTCTCTAACCTCTTCCACTGTTACTGACGCCACTCTCAACCTGCCATTCGGCTGCCGAACGAGAAACTCCTCATTCTCCAACCTTTGAATAGCCTCTCTTAGTGGAGTGCGGCTAACTCCGAGCAAAGCAGCCAAATTTTCTTCATGTACAACTTGATCAGGCTTTAGCTCACTATCAATAATTTTTTGTTTTAATGCAAAATAAGTATTATCCTTCGATAGCCTGCGTGTTCTCATAACAGAACTGTCCATAAATCCATCCCCTAGTCAATAATCTGCTATATAAGATGAACTTAAGATTTTCCCATCAAATATCAGTCGTAACTACGAGGAATGTTTGGACTTCCGGCCGCTGTTGTCTCCAGATTTCTTAATCAGAACCGCTCTTCGCGGATGAAATCCGGAGACAGCCTATGCTTTCGAAGCGAGCTTTCCTCCGGAAAGCTTTCGGGCGATCGCTATCGCTCCTACAGTTCCAAACTTCCCCTTCGTTACTCCTTACCCTGATGTCATTTTTCAAGTTCATCTTATATAGTTCCCTCCACAGAAGTATAATTGTATAATTGTATACAATTATTAAGCTAGTCTACCCCGGTCCATTTCTCTCAGCTTGCGACCAAAATCGAAACCTTACATCTATCTAGCTCAGCTCGTAGAATTTAGCCTTATAATACATACAGATAACGAAATTGTCTACAAATTTATGTTATTATTAATCACATTTTTAAATAAAAACTCGAAAAAAAATTAAAACTTCCCTTATGCGTGTTATGTTTAATAACATATAATTCACACTATTAAGTAAATTCAATTAGAGGACAGATCAGAACCAACTGATAGCTTAATGAACAAGTGATTAACTGCTTAACAGGAGAATTGCCGACTGCTTGTTGGAGCCTGTCTTAAAGTATATTAAACCATAACCATAGGAATAGTCAATTTTATTGTCGAATCGGGTAGGAGGCTATCCATTATTTGAGTAACCGACCTCCCACACCGCCGGACCGTTCGGTATTCAACTTACAAGCTTTAAGCCAACTGCAGATCCCAGCACCAATGCAATACAAGTGATTCTCAGTATACTTTTAGGCTCTTTGTAAAAAATCATTCCAAGTATTGCACCTCCGGAAGCACCTATACCTGTCCATACAGCGTATGCTGTTCCCATGGGGAGAGTTTTCATTGCAATTGACAGAAATAAAAAGCTTAGCCCAAAGGCAGCTATCATCGATGCTAAGGCCTGCCAATTTCGCGCCTGATTCAGTTTGTTAATCAGTAATACTCCAACCATCTCAAATATCCCGGCTAAAATAAGAAAAATCCAATTCATCTATCTCTCACCTCATCCTTTTTTTCTTTACTAAGCAGTTTTAGTCCGGCAACCCCGATGAGAAGCAGGCCGACGAGAGCAATTTTTGCAATTTGAACTTCGGCATCGAACAAAATAATCTCCGCGATGACAGTACCCGCGGTTCCTAGACCAACAAATACAGCATATACAGTGCCAACCGGCAACGAACGTGACGCCATTATCATTGAATAAAAACTTATAAAAATCGCAATTACCGTTCCTCCCCATTCCAAAAAAGTACTGGCATGCTTTAAACCAATAACCCAGCACACCTCAAAAACAGTTGCAACAATAACTAATGTCCATGTTTTGTTCATAACAATCTCCTCTCTGAATCTCTGTGTAATATGGGCTAAGATAAACAAAAAAATAAAAGCCTAAGAAATAAACCGCATACGCAGTTCATCTCCCAGGCTTTTATCCTTCCGTGTCACAGCCATTTAGCTGCGGGCTTTCTCTCGGTCCAGGCCAACAAGTTTTGTTGCGGAACCCTAGAAAACCTAGCTATTTTGTAACCCTTGAAATGCCCGGATCACCAGGCAAATCAAGGGTTTTGGTATTACATTTACATCATGCCGCCCATTCCACCCATGCCGCCCATGTCAGGCGCGCCGGCTTTTTCAGGCTCCGGCTTGTCGGCGATAACGGCTTCGGTGGTCAGGAACAGCCCAGCTACGGATGCAGCATGCTGCAGCGCGGAGCGGGTTACCTTCGCAGGATCGACGATACCGGCTTCGATCATGTTGACCCACTCGTCGGTTGCGGCGTTGTAGCCGATGCCGATCGCTTCTTTCTTCAGGCGCTCAACGATAACGGAGCCTTCTTGGCCTGCGTTCGCGGCGATTGTGCGAATCGGCTCTTCCAGGGAGCGGAGCACGATGTTCACGCCGGTCTTCTCGTCGCCTGTCGCTTGAACAGCGGATACGGCGCCATACACGTTGATCAGGGCTGTACCACCGCCGGATACGATACCTTCTTCAACCGCAGCACGGGTAGCGTTCAGGGCGTCTTCAATGCGCAGCTTGCGCTCTTTCAGCTCGGTTTCTGTAGCAGCGCCAACTTTAACAACGGCTACGCCGCCGGACAGCTTCGCCAGACGCTCTTGCAGCTTCTCCTTGTCGAACTCGGAAGTGGTTTCTTCCAGTTGGGAACGGATTTGGCTAACGCGGGCTTGAATGTCTTCCTTCGCGCCGCTTCCGTCAACGATTGTCGTGTTCTCTTTGGTTACGCGCACTTGACGGGCGTTACCCAGCTGCTCGACAGTCGTGCTTTTCAGGTCAAGACCGAGCTTCTCGGTGATGACTTGGCCGCCGGTCAGAGCGGCAATGTCCTGCAGCATCGCTTCGCGGCGATCGCCAAAGCCAGGAGCTTTAACGGCAACAGCGTTGAATGTTCCGCGCAGTTTGTTCACGATCAGCATCGCTTGAGCTTCGCCTTCGATGTCTTCGGCGATGATCAGCAGCGGACGGGCTTGCTGAACGATCTTTTCAAGCAGCGGCAGGATTTCTTGCGTGCTGCTGATCTTTTTGTCGGTGATCAGGATGTACGGATTATCCAGAACGGCTTCCATTTTGTCCGTGTCGGTAATCATGTACGGGGAGATGTAGCCGCGGTCGAACTGCATGCCTTCAACCACTTCAAGCTCAGTCAGGAAGCCGCGGGATTCTTCAACGGTGATAACGCCGTCTTTACCCACTTTTTCCATAGCCTCAGCGATCAGTTTACCCACTTCTTCGTCGGCTGCGGAGATAGCGGCAACCTGTGCGATCGCTTGGGAATCTTCAACCGGTTTGGAGATCTTTTGCAGTTCTTCTACTGCAGCGCGGACCGCTTTGTCGATACCTTTGCGCAGACCGATTGGGCTGGCGCCGGCAGTCACGTTCTTCAGACCTTCGCGGATCAGCGCTTGAGCCAGAACGGTTGCAGTCGTCGTACCGTCACCGGCTACGTCGTTAGTCTTGGTCGCAACTTCTTTAACCAGTTGAGCGCCCATGTTCTCGAACGCGTCTTCCAGCTCGATTTCCTTGGCGATTGTAACACCGTCGTTCGTGATCAGCGGGCTGCCGAATTTCTTCTCCAGCACCACGTTGCGGCCTTTCGGTCCAAGCGTTACCTTAACCGCGTTTGCCAAAGCATCTACCCCACGCAGCATCGCGCGGCGGGCGTCTTCACTGAACTTGATATCTTTTGCCATTATCAAAATACCTCCCTATGAATTGTAAGTATCGGTATTAAAGTCTTATGAACGTCTTCGGGAATTATCCCAGAATCGCGTGAATGTCGCTTTCTTTCATAATCAAATATTCTTTGCCTTCATACTTGATTTCAGTTCCCGCATACTTCGAGAAAATCACGCGGTCGCCTTCCTTCACTTCCAGCGGGACGCGAACGCCGTCTTTCAGAGCGCCGCTGCCTACGGCCACGATTTTGCCTTCCTGCGGCTTCTCTTTGGCCGAGTCCGGAAGCACGATACCGAAAGAAGTCGTTTCCTCCTGCTCGATTGGTTCCACCAGTACGCGTTCACCTAAAGGTTTGATCATGAAAAATAGCCTCCTTTGAAAATTATGTTGTTATGCTTGAACACAGGTTGGAAGAATGACGTTCCGAAAAAAAGCATACCCGGGCGCATTCATGAAATATGAGAGCCGGCAGCGCGTCTCAACATATCCCTTCGCTCTGTTAGCACTCAACAGCCGGTAGTGCTAACAACAATTTTTATATTACTCAACTTGAATGCGGATTTCAAGTCCTTTTGCTCTTTTTTCTAGACGAATTTGGAAAAAGGCCGATCTGAACGGATTGTCCAAGTCATACCCTTTTTCATTCTATCCATAGCCTGCAAAAATATGCCTACTCCCCTCGGCAAACCGCATACTAGCGGCCTGCCTGGCCCGTAAAATCCGAATGCCGCTGAAGCGCCGCTCTGCCCGGGGTGATACAGAACGTGCGGCGCGGCACTCCGATTAGAGTCGCCTCCGTCTAGGAGACTCTATCGCCGCATTCCCTCAGGCGTGATCGCCTGCAGTGTACCGGGCTTCCAGCGCCGCATCGGCGGCGAGCTGCTTGCGGTAAACAAGCGCGGACAGGAATACGCTGAATTCGTAGAGAACCAGCAAAGGTATGGTCACCAGGAAATCCGATATGAAATCGGGCGGCGTAATCACTACCGCAATAAAGACGAGCGCGAAATAGGCGTAACGCCGGACCTTGCGCAGCCGGAGCGGATTCAGAATCCGCAGTCTGGTCAGAAACATAACAATGAGGGGCAGCTCGAACAGCAGCGCCATCGGCAGCACCAGGCTGAACATGAAATTGAAATACTGCGCAATGCCGTACGTCTCCTTAAGTCCCATGTCACGCGTAACCGAGACGGTGAAGGAAAGCGCCATTGGAAACACGATATAGTACGCAAAGAGGAGACCCAGCACGAACAAAAGCAGCGCGTACGGCACGTACCGCAGTGCGGCGCTCCGTTCCACCGGACGCAGGCCGGGACTGACGAATGCCCATAGCTGGTAGACGATGAACGGCAAGGTTACGGTAAGCGATACGGCCATGGCAATCTTCATGTACATGCCGATGCCGTCCCAGAACGAGAAGGCATGCAGCACAAAGCCCCGGGCTGTGTCGGCTGCGATCAGGTATTCGTAGACCGGCTTCGCGCAGAACAGTCCGCCCGCCAGTCCGATGACGAATACGACGAGGATGTAAATGAT
This sequence comes from Paenibacillus durus ATCC 35681, assembly GCF_000993825.1. Taxonomy (NCBI): domain Bacteria; kingdom Bacillati; phylum Bacillota; class Bacilli; order Caryophanales; family Paenibacillaceae; genus Paenibacillus; species Paenibacillus durus. The sequence goes on along the minus strand of NZ_CP011114.1, from coordinate 477,453 downwards.
TCTTTTGCGCAGCTCCGTAAGATGCTCGACCACCGTCATGGCTCCGGATTGCAAAGGCATGTTCCTCCCCCTTCCCGGATAGTGTGCAGCAGGAGTACTCCCCAAAAAAGCGGCGCCCCGTAAAGTCCGGGGACTTAAGGGCGCCGCCGCATGTAGTCTTATCTATTCAAGCTTGCGGATGTCATTCCGGCAAACGCTTCTCCATGGGGGAAACGGGAGCTTTCTGTGCAGCCGGTGCAGGAGCTTCGCCCTTATCCGCCGGCTCGGTGTCGGCAATAATATCACGGGTTCCTTCCTTAAACTCGCGGAAGGTTCTTCCGACGGCACGCCCCAATTCGGGCAGCTTATTCGGACCAAAAAGCAGCAAAGCCAGAATGACGAGCAGTATGATCCCCGGCGCTCCAATGCCGTTTAACATGTTCATTCCTCCTTGTCGCATGTTCCGTTCATGACACCGTTTTCGACATAACTATAATACCATAATATATATCACACATGCATCTGTTATCTGTGTCGAAAGTCTAACGGAGACAGTTGTCTGAGGATGAAAGCCCGATTAGTCCGAGGAATGCCGCAGATTATTGCTGCCGATATTGTCCGGTCACCATCAGCAGCGCCTCCGGCAGCTGATCCATAACGGCGGCCAAATGTTCATGCACGCCCTTTGGAGTTCCCGGGAGATTGACAATCAGCGTCCGGCCGCGAACGCCGCAGATGCCGCGAAACAGCATGGCGGAGCGGTTCTTCTGCATCACCGTGCTGCGCATCGCCTCAGGCAGCCCCGGCACTTCCCGCTCAATAACCCGGCGCGTCGCTTCCGGCGTAACATCACGAATCGCCAGCTCGGTCCCTCCCGTCGTCAGCACCAGATCGGCCTGGAAATAATCAGTCAATTCGATAAGCGCCGCAATGATTTCATCCAATTCGTCGGGTACAATCCGGTATTCTACGATCTCCCCTCCAAGTTCCTCCTCAACCAGCTCGCGGATGACCTGGGCGCTCGTATCCTCCCGCTCGCCCCGGGCCCCCTTGTCGCTGGCCGTCAGGATTGCTGTCTTCCACGCCATAGGTTCTCCTTCCTCTCTATCCTCGTTATGTAATGATACGCAAAACTACGCTTCTTCGCGGGCATAATCGCCGTTCTTGCCGCCGGTCTTGGACGCAAGCAGCGTCGGACCAATCACCATGTCTTTTTGCATGGCCTTGCACATGTCATACACCGTCAGCGCCGCAGCGGAAACAGCGGTCAGCGCCTCCATCTCCACACCCGTCTTGCCGGTGGTCTTGACTGTCGCTTCTATATATAGTTCATCTGTGTTGTTGTCTGAAAAGTGAATGTCGATGCCCGTCAAAGGCAGCGGATGGCACATCGGTATCCAATCGGCCGTCTTCTTGGCGGCCATGATGCCCGCGACCTGGGCCACGGCAAGCACATCGCCTTTGCCGATTGAGCCGGCTTTGATGGCGCTCAGCGTTTCCGGCGCCATCCGCACCATGCTCTGCGCAGTTGCCGTACGCTTAGTCACTTCCTTGTCGCTTACATCGACCATGCGGGCTCTTCCCTGCCCGTTAAAATGAGTCAGCTCCATCGTCGTCATTCCCCTTTCTTTCGGCAGTTCAGCATTCCTTGCTCGGTAATCAGCATGTCCATGTAAGCGTCATGAACATCCATCGGCACCTCTGGCAGCACCTGCGCGCCATATGCGAGGCCGACCCAGACCGTGTTCTCTCGTGTTCCTGAAGCGGAGGCTCGTTCGAACCGGTCCCACAGCCGGTCATAATAACCCCGGCCGTAACCGAGCCTTCCTCCCCTGGCATCGAAAGCCAGGCCCGGGACGAAGACCACAGACGGAATGTCTTCTTCCCCAATTGCCGGAGAAGTCCCGGCGGGCTCGGGAATGCCGTACGTTCCCTGGGCCAGCTCGTTCCATGACTTCACCCTGTGTAGCGACAGCTCTCCGGAATCGGCATGGACACGGGGAAGAATTACCTTGCGCCCTTCCGCCCAGCACCATTTAATCAGAGAACGGGTATCCAGCTCGGAGCGGAACGGAACATAGAACATCAGCGATTTCGCACCGGTTCCCTCTAGCCACTTCCGTGCATGTCGGCACACGAGTGAGGACCACTCCTCTCTCCGCAGCGGATCTATGCCGTCGCGGACGGCGGCAGCGCGGCTGCGCAGCTCACGCTTGAAGTCGGCAAGCTGCAAATCCCCGTCAGTCACTCTTCTGCCTCCTTTAATAAGTCTTGCTTTGTTCTTGGCTAGCCAAGATATATAAATTTCCGCCGAAAACCCGTGCCTCACACGGCAAGCAGCGGAATCAATGTCTGACATTGCAGGGTAAATCATTACCTTCAGTTTACCACTCTTCCTTTAATTTCGCCAAGATGACCCCGGAACCCTTCGGCCTCGCGCAAAAAAGTCTTTTCATGTAAACTATATTTAGGAATAAAGGTTCCATAAGCAGCGCTGAACCGGCGCCGCTTATGGCTTAAGGGTGGAGGATTCATCAACATGCTTCTTCAAGCGACAGGTATTACGAAATTATACGGCATCCAGCCCGTGCTGGAAGGCATCAACCTGCAGGTAAACGAGCGGGAACGGGTCGGACTCGTCGGCGTCAACGGAGCCGGGAAGTCGACCCTGCTGAAAATACTGGCCGGGGAGCTGTCCTATGACGGCGGTCATATTCATAAATCCAAAGAAACGACGGTAGGGTATCTGGCCCAGAACAGCGGGCTGCAATCGGAGCGGACCATTCATGAGGAAATGCTGTCCGTATTCGCGCCGCTCATCGAAGCCGAAGCGGAACTTCGGCAGCTAGAGCAGCAGATCGCCGATCCGGCCGCCGCCGAGGACGAGAAGCGTTACGAGGAGCTGCTGGAACGCTACTCCCTGCGTTCGGACTGGTTCAAAGACCGGGGCGGATACGAAATGAACACGCGGATACGCAGCGTTTTACACGGCATGGGTTTCGGAGATTTTCCTCCGGACACGCCGATCGCAACGCTCAGCGGCGGACAGAAGACCCGCTTGGCGCTTGCCCGCATCCTGCTTCAGGCTCCGGATCTTCTGATGCTGGATGAACCGACCAACCATCTGGACATTGAGACGCTGACCTGGCTGGAGGATTATTTGCGCGGGTATTCCGGAGGCATTCTGGTCGTATCCCATGACCGGTACTTCCTTGACAGACTCGTCACGACCATTGTGGAAATCGAGCGCCACCAATCGCAGCGGTACACGGGGAATTACAGCCGCTATGTGGATCTCAAGGCCGCCGAATATGAGAGCAGACTCAAGCAGTACGAGAAGCAGCAGGTCGAAATCGCCAAAATGGAGGAGTTCGTGCAGCGCAATATCGTGCGGGCTTCCACGACCAAGCGGGCACAGAGCCGACGCAAGACGCTGGAAAAAATGGACCGGATCGAACGGCCGCTCGGTGAGCTGAAAAAAGCGAACTTTGCCTTCGAGCCGGATTTTCACTCCGGCAGGGAAGTGCTGCAGATTAGAGAAGTTGCCGTGTCCTTCGGAGAGAACGCGCCTTTGTTCAAGAACGCTTCCTTCGAGCTGCGACGCGGAGATACGGCCGCCCTGATCGGCCCTAACGGTATCGGGAAGTCGACGCTCCTGCAGTGCCTGACCGGCACCCGGGAGCCTTCAGCGGGAAGTGTAAACTGGGGTGCCAAGGTCAAAATCGGCTACTACGATCAGGAGCAGACCCGGCTGAATCCGCAGAACACCGTGCTGGAGGAGCTGTGGAGCGAATATCCGATGCTCGAGGAGGCGCGAATCCGGACGATTCTCGGTAACTTTCTGTTCAGCGGCGAGGACGTCCAGAAGAAAGTCTCCGCGCTAAGCGGCGGCGAGAAAGCGCGCGTATCGCTCTCCAAGCTGATGCTGCGGGGAGCGAATATGCTTATCCTCGACGAACCGACCAACCATCTTGATTTGGTCAGCCGCGAGGTGCTCGAATCGGCGCTGATCGATTTTGAAGGCACGCTGCTCTTCATCTCCCATGACCGCTATTTTCTAAATAAGATGGCGGAGCGCGTGCTGGAGCTTCATCCGGACGGAATCGACCAGTATCTCGGAAATTACGACGACTATATCGCAAAAAAAGGAGAACTGGAGGATCTGGCAAGCGAAACCGCCGGGGACGCTCCTTCTTCAGCTCCGACCAGGCTTGATAGGGAATTATCCGCTCCCGAAAAAGGAGGCTCCTCTTCATACGAGGCCGACAAACAGGCCAAGCGCGAGGAACGCAGCCGCCAGCGGCGGCTGGCCGAACTGGAAGACGCCATCGCCGGACTGGAGGAAGAAATCACGCTACTCGAAACGGAGATGACGAAGCCGGAGGTCTATCAGGACTACATGGTGCTTCAGGAGCATGAGCGGGACTTAAACGAAAAGAAACAGCAGCTTGCCGGATTTTTTAGCGAATGGGAAGTTCTTGCTGACGAATAATAGGAGAAAGTCGTCTAACATTCTTTTAACAATTTAGGATTTGGTCACACTCTATTATCCACAAGGTTGTCCCCAGATTTCGTGCATAACTGTTATTAAAAAAAGACCCGACGGGTCTTTTTTTGTGCGTCAAACCGCCGTTTGTTGTGTCAAGCCTTTTTTATCCACCAGATTATCCACATTATCCACATTTCCCACACCCGCCTGTGAAAAACTTGCCCCCTGTTCCCGTCATTAAAAAAACAGGCTTTAATGCTGCTTTTACACGATTTTTACACAGATCGAGCGGAATATGTGGATAACCTTGTCCACAGCTTGACAAAAACCGTCCGTCTGTGCTTTGCCTGCAAAAAAACGCATCTTCCCTCGCTTTTAAGCTGTTGGAAAGATGCGCTTGCGGTTTCTTGTAACGGCTTATTGTCCATCTCCGTCGGTTAAACTGCGGATGTTAGCGGCTCGGCGCTGCTGCCAGCCCGGACATGAAGCACTCCCAGCCTTTACCTTACGCCTGGCGGCTAGGCGATTGCTTTATCATCTGCAGCAGTTCATCGTCGCTGACGGCTTTCTGACGGTCTGCCAGCCGCTTGAAGGATTCGTACAGCTCCTCCAGCTCAGCAGGCTCCAGAGTGATGCCATATTGCGCAGCCCGGTCCTTCAAGGCGTGCCGTCCAGAGTGCTTGCCCAGGATAATCATACTGCGCGGGATGCCAAGGCGTTCCGGGTCCATGATTTCATAGGTGCTGCGGTCTTTGAGCAGTCCGTCCTGATGGATGCCCGATTCATGCTGGAACGCGTTCCGGCCCATGACCGGCTTGTTGTAGGCGAGCGGAAAATGCATCATCTCACTGACCAGGCGCGACGTCTCATACAGCTTGTTTAGAGCCAGATCGGTCTTGGCATTCAGCGCATCTCCCCGGGTTTCCAGCGCCATTGCCAGTTCCTCCAAAGCGCAGTTGCCCGTTCGCTCGCCGATTCCGTTAACGGTCACTTCGATCTGCGTCGCGCCTCCGGCGATTGCGGCAAGGCTGTTAGCGACGGCAAGGCCAAGATCATTATGGCAGTGGGCGCTATAGCTGACCTTGTCGCCGCCCCTCGCGCCCTGCCGCACCCGCCGGAACATCTCGCCGTATTCATGAGGCAGAGCGTAGCCGACCGTATCCGGCAGATTGATGATCGTCGCCCCCTCCGCAATGACCGCTTCAACCATTTCAATCAGGTCGTCGATACCCGTGCGCGCGGCATCCATTGCCGTAAACTCTACCGTATCGCAGAACTGACGGGCATAAGCGGTCATTTCCCGGGCAGCCGCCACGACCTCGGCCCGGCTCTTGCGCAGCTGATGGCGCAGATGAATGTCGGATGAGGAAATAAAGAGATGGATGCGCCGGCGCTCGGCGTCCTGTGTCGCCTTGACGGCGGCGTCAATATCCCCTCTGACAGCCCTGGCGAAGCCGCAGATTTCCACGTTCCGGATTTGGCGGGAAATCGTCTGGACCGCCGCAAAGTCTCCGGGGCTGGAGACCGGGAAGCCCGGCTCCAGCACATCCACCCCAAGCTCGGCCAGCTTGCCTGCGAGCACGATTTTCTGCTCTGGCGTCAGGCTCGCTCCCGGCGCCTGTTCCCCGTCTCTGAGCGTTGTATCAAAAATGTTTATCTTCCTGCTAGGACGCACTGTCATTTTAAAATTCCTCCCGATTTATAGGTTTGGGTATGGTCTTTCGCTGTCTAAGCACGCAAAAAACCGCCGTCTCCATCAAAGAGACGGCGGGTTTCCCCTCCGCGGTACCACTCTTCTTGACGCGCAGGTGGAAATCTTATTCCCTCGGCAGCGTCCAGCTCATCTTCCCCGAAGCGCTGCTCCATTTCAGGAAGCGCTCCTTGCGGGGAATGTCCGGTAACGGGGACGATCCGTAAGCCGCGTACCTCGCCGCTTGGCCCGCTGACTGGATACCGGATCGGCCGTTCCCCGGTTCCAAATTCAGCGCGGCTGCAAGCCGCGGTCTCCGCGCATCCGCTCCCGGGCGAGATTCAAAGGGGGATGACCGCTGCGTCGCACCGACCCGCAGCTCTCTGCCTTGCCATCCTTCCTTCTACTGCTCCCGTTCATCGCGTTATTCTGTCTTTCTTGTTAACAAAAAAAGCCCGCCGTCTCATCAAGAGACGACAGGCTGTGCCTTCGCGGTACCACTCTTGTTGATATATCGTTCTGGCGCATAGGCGGCCTCTTCAACATATCCACTCAACTGTCATGCGGCCCGGTAAAGAATAAATGCTTCTTCCCTGTCCGAATGACCGTCCTATCACGGGGACGATTCGTAACGGCGTACTTTCCACCAGCCGTGCACTGCCGGTCGACGCATGTGCTCCATAGCTTACCATGCATCTCTTTCCGCCGTTCCGCTCCCGGACGAGTTCAGGATTCCTTCGGCTGCGTCGCACCGACCCGCAGCTCTCTTTACCCCGGAATAACCTTACTGCTTCCGATCATCACGTTTATCATTATGATTGTCATGATTATACGCGCGGACAATCGCCACTGTCAATAGCCCTTAACCGACCAATCTTCCAGGGAAAAGCCGGGATCGGCCACCATGTCCAGCGGCGTTCCGCCGCCATGGCTCCATTTCACATAAGCGGCTGCGCCGATCATCGCGGCGTTATCCGTGCAGTATACGGCCGGAGGAATGATCAGCTCTATGCCTTCACTTTCACAGCGGGCCGCAAGCGCCTCGCGCAGCCCCCGGTTCGCAGCTACGCCGCCGCACAACAGCAGCTGCCGCGCTTCCGTCGCGCGGACGGCGCGGACCGCTTTTTCCACCAGCACCTCGACGACCGATTCCTGGAAGCCGCGGGCGATGGCCGCCACATCAGGCTCCAGCCCTTTCATCCGGCTCTGGTTCACCAGATTCAGCACCGCCGACTTCAGGCCGCTGAGGCTGAAATCGTAGGAATCCGGCTCCAGCCACACCCTCGGCAGCGCCGCCGCTTCCGCCGCTTCATGCGCCAGCTTGTCCACATGTGGCCCCCCGGGATAGGGGAAGCCGAGCGCCCGGGCCACCTTGTCGTAGGCTTCGCCAACCGCATCGTCCCGCGTGCGCCCGATAATCCGGAAGCGCCCTTCCGCTTCCAGGCTGACCAGCTCCGTATGTCCCCCGGAAGCTACCAGCGCCAGGCATGGATACTTCAGCTCTTGCACCAGCCGGCCCGCATAAATATGTCCGGCGATATGATGCGTCCCGATCAGCGGCTTGTTCCAGGCCAGCGCCAGGCTTTTAGCGGCCACGACGCCGACCAGCAGAGCTCCGACCAGTCCCGGTCCCTGCGTTACCGCGACCGCGTCCAGCCTATCCGGAGTGACCCCGGCCCGGGCAAGCGCCTCTTCCACAATAAGCGTAATGACCTCCACATGCTTGCGGGAGGCCACTTCAGGCACCACACCGCCGAAAGCGCGGTGAGTTTCGATCTGGCTGGAGATAATGTTCGACAGCACCTCATAGCCGTCTTTTACAACAGCCGCCGACGTCTCGTCGCAGCTTGTCTCGATTGCCAATATATAGACAGGCTTTGGAGCGCCCGTTTCGTCCTTCATTCCAATCACACTCTTCCTTCCATAACCCCGTAATCCAGATAAGACGGCAGATCCGCCCACATAATCAGCGCATCCTCGCGGTTGTCGGAATAATATCCTTTGCGCAGGCCGGCGGGCCGAAATCCTTTTTTGCGGTACAAATTCTGGGCGACTTCGTTGGATACGCGCACTTCCAGTGTGATCGATTTCATCCCGAGATAGGCGGCGGTCTTCATCAGCTCATCTAGCAGCCTTTCGCCCCATTTCCGCCCCCGGTACGCCTCAAGCAGCGCAATATTCGTCACATGCGCCTCGTCTACAATCGCCCACATTCCCGCGTAGCCGATAATACTGCCATCAAACTCCATAACCATGTACCTGGCAAAATGATTATGCGTAAGCTCATTGCGGAAGGCCTCTCCTGTCCAGGGCATCGTAAAGGCTTCATGTTCGATCACGAGAATATCGGGGATATCTTCCACTTTCATCAACCGAAAACTAAGACCTTCTTCCCGCCCTTTTGCCGGTTCAGCTTCCGTCATCTCGATTTCACGCCTCCTTTACCGGCTTTGAGCAGATTCGCTTCCGCTTCCGCAAGCTGTGTATAATTGGGAATTAAGCCGTGCACATCGTCGGTATCTCCGGATGCATGCCGCGCTTCCCCAAGAAATCCGATCCAGCGGCCTTCCAGCTCATAAGGCAAAACGCGCAGCTCGGCTACGCCCTCCAGCGGCCCCAGTGTTTCTCCGCTTCCGTGAACCGCCGTCTCGCCGACAAACCAGAGCCGGCGGGGGGACTCCCCTAGCGCCTTAGCTTTCTCCAGGCGCTCCGTCAGGGACTGCACCCAATCCTTCATCAGGCGTATCCGGTCCGGCGCAAGGCGCTGCGGCGCACTCCCGCCGCCTGCGGCGAACAGAGCCGTATACGCCTGACCGCGCCGCGCATCGAGCAGCGGAATAATCCAGTCCGGTCCGAAGCCGTCAGCGGACCGTTCATTCCCGGCGGCGGCTTCGTCCGGGCTTCCCGCGCCGCTGCTCCAGCCGCCCCAGGCCAGCGCCTGCAGCGTGGACACGCCGGCGACGGGCAGCTTCCAGCCCCACGCCAGCGACTTGGCCGCCGTAATGGCAATCCGGGTTCCCGTATAGGAACCGGGTCCTACGCCGACGGAAATGCCGTCCAGCATTTCGCTTCCGCCCGAAGCCTGCAGCGCCTCGCCGATAATCGGCAGAAGATGCACGGAATGGTTGCGTTCTCCCGACGCATTAATTTCATGCAGCACCCTGCCGCCCTCGGTCACTGCCACGCCGAGCGTTGCCGTCGCCGTATCCAACGCCAAAAACCGCTTGCGCGGCTGTTCAATTGCATTCGTCATGCTTGCTATAACCCCACTTCTGTATCAGACCGCGGCAGACGCCCTCATAAGGCTCCCCGGCCGCAGTTACTGTGATCACGCGTTCCTCCGGCCCTGTCGTCTCCAGGCGGATATGCAAATGCCGCTCGGGCATCAGGTCCGAAAGTATGCTGCTCCATTCCACCAGGCAAACTCCCTGCCCATAGAAATATTCGTCCAAACCAAGCTCGTCAGCCTCATGGGCCGACAGCCGGTACACATCCATATGGTAAAGCGGAATACGCCCTGCGTATTCCTTAATAATCGTGAACGTTGGACTGCTGACAATGCCCTGGACTCCCAAATGCCGGGCAAAGCTCTGCGAGAACGCGGTTTTGCCCGCGCCCAAATCGCCGTCGAGTCCGATGACCCAGCCCGGCGCGGCTGCGGCGGCCAGCTCCTCCGCCAATGCTTCGGTCTCCCGCAGGCTGCGGGAATGAAAAGTAAATACCGCTTCCGGATTATTTTCCAACTGCAACAACCATCCTTTGACAGAGCGGCGTATCCGCAGCTATCGTCCGAAATTTTGAATACTTTTTATTATATCGGTCCCGCAGCCTTACCGCAACACACCCGGCTCCCTTATTACTGCGCCGAAGAAATGCTTTCCCGTTCATTCTGCTTTACCGGGCGCTTTGCGGGCTTGGCATGGGAGAATAAACTGTGCAGAATCATCCCCATAATAATGACGGCGATTCCGGTCCAGGAAACAAGCGACGGAGCGGGAGCGGACAGGATAAGCATCTCTCCGAGCAGCGCGAACAGCACCTCTAGCGATTGTGTGGCCTCGACCGCCGCAAGTCCCGTCATGCTGTGTCTGACCATATCGGTGGCCCGGAAGAACAGCACCGTCGCCACGATGCCCGATGAGAGCGCGACGATCAGGGATTGGACCATTTGACCCCCGGAAGGAAGTCCGGAGTCCGCCCAGCCAAACAGCGCGACCAGCAGCCAGAACGGCATGCTGGCCAGTGTCATTCCAAGAATACGCTGAAACACGTCGAGCCGGCCGCCGCAAAGCTCCATGGTCTTACGGTTGCCGAGCGGATAGGCGAAGGAAGCGATAAGGACGGGTACGATGCCGAGCAGCACCTGCGAGGCCGACAGCTTCTGGGCATGCTCGAGCTGGAGCAGCGCGACGCCAACCAGAATGATCAGGGAGAGCCCGAGCCCGCGAAGCGGGATTTTGCCCCTTTCGGCTACAGTTCCTTGAGGCCCTTCTATTCGGGTTACGAACAGCGGCGCCAGCAGGGAGCCGGAAATAATCGTAATCTGCCATGTTCCGGCCGTAAGCCAGCCGGGGGCGTAAGCCGCCGCAAAGGTAATCGGGGCGTAGAACAGACCGAAACCGACCGTGCCCCACAGCAGCCAGGCCCAGGGCCGATTCGCCATCTCCCGAAGAAGCGGCTTCAGTCTGCGGCGTCCGGCCACAAGGGCCAGCAGAAAGGGCAGCGTAAACAAATACCGCAGCGAGGAGCTCCAAGCCCAGCTTCCTCCGGACAGCTCCATCCGGCGGTTTAATACGAAGGTGACGGCAAAAAACAGCGCCGAACAGACGCCAAGCAGCAACGGTCTCAAAACATCAGCTCATTTCTTTAGGTCTTGTTTTATCAAAATTATAACAACATCAACCTCTATGTCCATACCAAAAAACGCCTCCAATCTGCTGCCGCAGACGATAGGAAGGCGTCGTTTTACGTTAATATGAGCTGATTTACTTGCAGCCGCACTGCTGATTTTTGCTGCAAAAATCATTTTGTCAGAATCTTGTCAATGCTTCTGCTCCTCCAGCCGGTCCACACCGACCGTTTGCACATCCGTCGGCCGCGAGCCGATCTGAACCGTTGCCATGCCGTTTGCCGCATCCACATGCTCAATCCATACGGGCTTCCCGTCAAGATGTACCGCGATGTTATCTTTGGAAGCGAAAATATCCTGCGCCCGTTGTACGTCCATTCCTTTATTCCTCCCTTGTAAGCTGATCCGCGTCCAGATTGTCCGTCCCCGGAACAATATCCTCTTCCCGCCGCCGGGCGGTAAGCTCTTCCCAGTCCACCGAAGTTCCGGGTATTTCAGGACCGCTCTCTTTTTCCTGCCACCTGCTGCCCATCTGCATTTCCTCCTGCCATCGCCGCGCCAAAAATTGCCGTAATCAGGCGGTGTTATATTTCCCAGCTGCGAACCAGTTTATGCAAAGGACCGGCTTAACCGAAATTCTTCAAGGTGTAAAAAGACACCTGCCGCCCATACTAAGCCAAAGCCGAATTTTTCAGTTAGCCCCACAAAATGAGGACTGCACTTATGACTTTAGAAAATGAGGTGTTATTCGATGCATACCGTTTGGAAAGGCGCCATCAGCTTCGGACTTGTGCATGTGCCGGTCAAAATGTTCTCGGCGACCGAAGATAAAGATGTATCGCTGCGCTATATTCACAAAGCATGCGGCAGCCCCTTGTCCTATGTGCGCAAATGCCCTGTCTGCGATAAGGAAGTGGCCTGGGAGGAAATCGGCAAGGGCTATGAGTATGAAAAAGGGAAATTCGTGATCTTCGACAAGGACGAGCTTGACACGCTGACGGAAGAAAGCACCAAGAATATTATGATTCTTGACTTTGTGGATTTGAAGGATATCGATCCGATTTATTTTCAAAAAACGTATTATCTCTCTCCCGATCAGGCCGGGGCAGGCGCATACCGTCTGTTGATGGAGGCAATGCGCCAGACGGGGAAAATCGGCGTCGCCAAAATATCGATCCGCTCCAAAAGCAGCCTTGCGGCTATTCGGGTGCTGGAGAACTGCCTCTCCATTGAAACGATGTTCTATCCGGATGAGATTCGGCCCATCTCTCAGGTTCCAAGCCTGCCGGAAGCCGTAGCGGTGAACGACAAAGAGCTGGATATGGCCAAGCTGCTTATTTCTCAGCTGTCAACTCCGTTCGAACCGGAGAAATATACGGATGATTATCGCAAGCGGATGCTTGATCTTATCGCAAGCAAAGTGGCCGGTGAAGAAATCCGCATTGCTCCGGCGCGGCAGGAGACCAATGTCATCGATCTGATGGCCGCGCTTCAGGCCAGCATCAAGGCAGTGCAGCATGTTCCGTCCGATCCGGGAACATCGCCGGGAGCTGTCGCCGCCAAACCGCGCAAAGCGGCAGTCGGACGAAAAAAAGCCGCGCCAAAGGCTTCCGGCGAGTCCGCACTGGGCGCGGGGACTAACGGAAACGCGGCGGCAAACGAAGCGGCAGCTCCGCTTCCCGATGCCGACCCCCTAATCGCACCCAAGCCGAAACGCCGCGGCGCGAAGAGCAAGCAGACGGTATCATAGGATCGCCTGATGAAACTTCAGCCCATCATCCCGTTTGAGCCGATAATTACAGCCCGTCTGCCCACGGGAGAACAGTGGATTGCCCAGATCAAATGGGACGGCGTCCGCATGGTCTCCTACTATGACGGAAATTCTACCGAGCTGATCAACCGGCGGGGAAATAACCGCACAAGACAGTATCCGGAACTCGCCGATGCCGGCCGCTACTGCGGGGCCGATTCCGTGATTTTGGATGGTGAAGTCATCGCCCTCATCGGAGGAAAGCCGTCCTTTCACGAGGTCATGCGCCGGGACAGTCTGAAGAAAGATTCCGCCATTGCTTCCATGGTACGGCAGATTCCGGTTCTGTACATGGTGTTCGACATTGTATACTGCAACGGAGAATGGCTGCTTGACCGGCCGTTATCCGAACGTCAGCATCTGCTGGAAGAAATGCTGCTGCCTCACCCGCATGTGCAGGCCGTGCCCAGCTACAGCGATCCCGCCGCGCTCTTGTCCACCGCCCGAGCCAATGGGCTTGAGGGTATTGTCTGCAAGGAGCTTACAAGTCTCTATACACCGGGCGGAAAAGACAAGCGCTGGCTTAAGCGCAAAATTATTTTCGATCTCAATGCCGTCGCCGGAGGCGTCACGTTTCGGGACGGCATCGTTAACGCTCTGCTGCTCGGCTTGTATGACGCTGACGGCCGGCTCCATTATATCGGACATGCGGGAACAGGGAAGCTGACCGTGAAGGATTGGCGGGATTTAACCACGCTCTCGCACAGTCTTGCCATTGGCGATATGCCGTTTGCTTCGCTGCCGCAGCGGGTCAAGGGCGCGTTCTGGATCAGGCCGGAGCTGGTGTTCAAGATCCATTTTTTGGAATGGAATACATCCGGTACACTGCGCCAACCCAGCATTCAGGCAAAAGTCGATATTTCACCTGAAGAATGCCGGCTGCCGGAACGTTTGGCGGAAGTCTGAGGAAGGAGGAATGCGGATATGCCAACCGCCGTCAAAGGCTCCATCACCATTGAAGGGCAGGAAGTCTCCATCACCAATCCGGATAAGCTGCTGTGGCCCGAACAGGGAATAACCAAACGCATCTACCTGGAAAAGCTTGCCGCCTTGTCGCCATACTTGCTGCGCTATCTTAATCAACGGCTGCTTACGGTCATACGCTACCCGCACGGAGTCACCGGCAAGTCCTTTTACCAGAAAAACGCCCCCGACCCGCTGCCGCCCTTTATCCGCACCTTCATGCATGAAAGTATCAACTATATCACGCTGGACGGGCTGCCCGGACTGCTCTGGCTCGGCAATTCGGCCGCTCTGGAATTTCACCCCTCGCTGCATTACGCAGGCAGCAGCCTGCCATGTGAATGGATGATTGATATTGATCCTTCCCGGGAGGTTGAGCCTCGTATCATGGAGGCGGCGGCCATTGTCGGAGACGTGCTGAAGTCGCTCGGACTGGCCTCAGTGCCGAAGACTTCGGGAGCGACCGGCGTGCAGATTATCGTCCCGATCCGATCCGGAGTTACCTTTGACGAGCTTAGGAAGGTCGGACATTTTGTCGGCAGGTATGTGACTGAGAAGCATCCGGAGCTGTTCACGCTGGAGCGGCTAAAGAAACAGCGCGGCGACAAAATCTATTTCGATTACCTCCAGCATTACGGCGGTAAGACGCTGGCCGCGCCCTATACGCCCCGCGCCCGCCCGCTGGCTACCGTATCCACGCCGCTAACCTGGGACGAGGTCGCAAACAATGTCTCGCCGGAGGATTTTCATCTCCTTAATATCGAGGAACGTCTTCGTTCTAAGGGCGACCTGATCGCGCTGCTGCCTCCTCAACCGGTAGAGCTTGTTATCGCCGGTCTGAAGTGAGCGTGTCTGGCGCTCCGTAAACAACAAACCTCCGCCTTTCGCAGGCTGCGAAGCGGAGGTTTTGGGTATGTGGCAAGCCGCCGATATGCAAAGCTTAGTGAATCGATTTCTTTTTAAAGCGCCCGCCTTTGACATCGTGGATATTGCCGACTGCGACAAAAGCATCGGAATCCCAGTCTTCGACGATTGCCTTCATCTTGGCTTCTTCTAGCCGGGTAATGACAACGAAGATCACCTTCTTGTTATCGCCCGAGAAGCCGCCTTCCCCTTCCAGATAAGTCACACCCCGGCCAAGGCGCTCCGTCAGCGCTTCGCCGATATCGCGGTACTTGTCGCTGATGATCCAGACCGATTTCGACTGGTCCAGACCTTCGAGGGTAACGTCGATCATTTTAAAGGCGATGTAGTAAGCAATCAATGAGAACATAGCGTTATTCCAACCGAAGACAAAGCCCGCTCCCGTTAAGATGAACAGATTGAAGAACATGACGACCTCGCCTACCGAAAAAGGCAGTCTTTTCGCGACCAGAATCGCCACGATTTCTGTACCGTCCAGCGATCCGCCGTAACGTACCACGAGTCCGACGCCGACCCCGAGGATAACACCGCCAAACACCGCCGCCAGCAGGGGCTCCACGGTAATCGGCTGCACAGGATGCAGCATCTGGGTGCCGATCGACATTACGACGACCGCAAACAGCGTGGACAATGCGAACGTCTTGCCGATCTGCTTGTAGCCGACAATCAGAAAAGGAAGATTAAGAAGTGTCAGTAAAATGCCAAGGGGAATGTGAAAAATATGCGACAGCATAATGGATATGCCTGTAATGCCGCCATCCACCATCTGGTTTGGAACGAGGAAAATCTCCAGCGCCACGGCCATCATGCTTGCCCCGATTACCATCATTACGGCCCGCTGCGCCAGTTTGGCAGTCTTGATCGTCCCGGTCTTCCGGGGTTTATTAGGTTCTTCTTTAACTAATGCTTGTGGACTCGTACCCATTAAACTCCCCCTATCCTTATCGAAATTTTTATCTAAAGTTCTTATATTATATCATATTGTTATACACGATAATGAATGATCAGTTTTTCTCTCACAGAAGCGGCGAAAGCAGGCTGCAAATCTCTTCTTTTGCGCGCGCAAGCTTTCCCCTGCTGCGGAAGATCTCCGGGTCGATCGCATCGCTGTCCTTCAGATCGCGCCGGAACTGGTCAGCTAGCTCTTCGATACGCTGCGGCTGAAGCAGCATCGCCGACAGCTCGAAATCGGAATAGAAGCTGCGCATATCCATATTCACGCTGCCTACGGAAGCCAGCAGACCGTCGGCAATCCACACTTTGGCATGCATAAAGCCTTTCCGGTAGCGGTAAAATTTCACGCCGGTATCCAGCAAATTGTCCAAATAGGACAACGAGGCGTTATATACGAGTGCGTTGTCCGGCTTTGACGGGATAATAATCCGTACATCGGCTCCGCGCAGCACCGCGTTTTTGAGCGCTCTCAGAATCGCCGGGTCCGGGATAAAATAAGGTGACGCGATCCAAATCCGGTGCTCCGCCGCGCAAATCGCAGCAAAAATCATCGCCTCATTGGCGTCGATATCGCCGTCCGGGCCGCTCCCTATAATCTGTACTCCCTCCTTGCCCCCGCAGCCATGAACAGGAAACATGCGCGGATGGCTCAGACGTTCTCCGGAAACCAGCTGCCAGTCCTTCAGAAAAACATGCTGCATGAAATAGACGGCGTCACCCTCCAGGCGCAGATGGGTATCGCGCCAAAATCCCATTTTCGGATCCTTGCCCAAATACTCGTCACCGATGTTGATTCCGCCGGTAAAGCCGACGAGACCGTCCACAATCAGAATTTTACGATGATTGCGGTAGTTGAACCTCCCACCGAACAGGGAGGCAAGCGGCGGCAGGAAAAAGTGCATCTCGACCCCGGCGCTCGTCAGAGAGCGCAGAAAACTTCGGCTTAGCTTGCGGCTGCCGAGCCCATCGCACAGCAAGCGGACTTTTACACCCTGCCGGGCTTTGCGGATCATGACATCCTGAAATCTCTCTCCGGAGGCATCATCGCGAAAAATATAAACCTCCAGATGAATATGCTCTGACGCCGATTCCATCGCTTCCAACATGGATTCATAGGCTTCGCCTGCACTAGCCAGAATCCGGCTGGCATTTCTGCCCGTGACCGGACTTTCCGACAGCCCGTCCAATAGGTGCAGCAGATCCTTACGGCCGGTTAATTCCGGATTCCCGGTATCCTCCGTGCGGGTAATAAGCCGACTCCGCTCAGCAGCATAATCATGAAGCACCCGCCGAGTCGCCGCCGGTTGAGCTTTAAGCTTACGGCTCTTTCTGTAATCCCTGCCCAAGATGTAATAGCTCAGCAGACCAAGCGGCGGGCAGCAAAACAGCAGAAACAACCAGGCGACAGCTCTTTGGGGACGACGATACTCCAGAACCAGAATCACCATGATTTGAATAATAAATAAGCATAACGCCACTGCGAATATTTTCATGCTGTCTTTAGTCTCCTTTGCTATCGTCCGCCGTTTCCAGGCAGGGCCGTATAAGCTTCATAAGTACAAGCTTTACCGAACTCTCCCGGTTTATTCAATCAACAAGCATGTCATGATCCCGCCCAGACACGAATACATAGAGTAATAGGCAAAAGAGAGCAACAAGATAAGCGTTCAGACGTTAGCTTACGGTCCGGATGCGGAAAGGAGACGCTATGAAAAGCCAATCGGACAAGATTACCCTGCTCGTCGTCCAGGATGCCGGGCGTCCGGCCAGAAAAATCCAGCTTTCCAAAACGATGGCCGTGGCCCTGCCGGCTGCAGCCGTCCTCTCCCTGTCGAGTCTGATCAGCTCCATGCATTATCATGCCTCCCGCTCCATACAGGAGCTTGAGGCGGAAGCCGCCGCGCTGTCCTCGCAGAATGTGCGCTTGGAACAGGCGGTCGCAGATAAGGAAAAAGCGCTGCAGTCGGTGCAAAGCGATGCATTAGGTCTTGTGGAAGAAACGAAAGGGATCAAGGAGCAATTGAAACGCGCAGACTCGCTGCAGCGGGAATTGCAAGGTGTGGTCCGCAAAGCCCAGGGAGGATCTTCTGCCGACAAAGAAGCGGCTGCGGGAGAATCAGGGAGAGAAACGATACCAATTCCCGATCGAACGAAAGAGGTCCCTGTTGCCGCTTTCCAGCCCAACAACGTAACCTTTCCTCTGCCCATGACACAGGCAAAATCCGTGTCCCCTTCAGCGATCACCATCCGCATCGGAGCTTTTCACACCGCCATTGAGCATACACCGGCTTTACAGCTAGGGGGAGAATATATCGCCTCTTACAGCAGCCCTGGGGAGGTTTCGGCCGTCCGGGAGACGAAGGATGAGCTTACGGAAATTGGCGGCATGCTCGAAGAGATGGTCCGCAGCCTTTCAGGTACGGTGCTGAAAGCTCAAAAAGCGGACACCGCACGGCTTCAGGGGGAAGAGGCGCAGGCTTTTCTGTGGCCCACCTTATCCCGGACGATTTCTTCAAGCTTCGGCTACCGTACCGATCCCTTCAAAGGAAGCTTCGCTTTTCACGCCGGAATCGACATCGCGGCTCAAACAGGCGATGCGGTGGTTGCCGCTCAGGGCGGCGTAGTCGCTGCCGCTGAGCAGTCCGCAGCGCGGGGCAATTATATTGTGATCGACCACGGGAACGGACTGCAGACATTATATATGCATCTCAGCAGCCTGGATGTGTCCACCGGTGACAATGTTGCCAAAGGTCAAAGAATTGGACAGGTCGGCAGCACCGGACGGAGCACCGCTCCCCATCTGCACTTTCAGGTGATCAAGCAGAATAAGGACGTTAATCCTTTATCTTATGTCCAACAGGACTGAGGCCGGTTATAGCGATTGCGCCGAAAAATAAACCGATATTGAAGTTGAGCCGATGCTTTACGCCTCGCTTAAATATAAAAACCGCCCGCTCTTTGTACGAGCGAACGGTTCAAATGAGCCAGGGAAGCGGGCCCGTTTCCCTATTTATTTTCAGGTCAACCGGCAACGTCTCTTCGGCTGAACACAATCCAGGACAGCAGCAGAAACACGGCATAATAGGCGGCAAGCACCGCAATGGAGAACCCCAGCGTCGCCCCTCCCGGTCCCGTACCCGAGACCAGATAGCCGCTAAGATCCATATGGCTGAACGGCAAATAATTCGCCCATTCGTAACGGTCAGGATTGAAGATGGTGATAAAAATATTTTTAACAAATATAATGAACAACGACAGGCCGATCGCCAGCCCGCTCGCGCGGAATACGCTTGAAACCATAAAGGCAAGCGCAGCGGTTAGGAACAGCTCCGCATACCGGCATAAGACGAACATCGCGCTGTACGCTTCCGGGCTCCAGCCGCTCCGGGAAAAGACATCGCGTCCTGATGGAAGCAAAAACAGCGAGGCAGCGTAAGCGCAAACGACCAACAGTACAGTCGTAAGCACGCTGAACAGCACCATGGAAATGTACTTCGACAGCAGAATTTTCGAGCGGCTCCAGGGCCGGATCAGCAGCAGCTTAATCGTTCCCCAGGAGAATTCCCCCGCCACGGCGTCCGACGCGATAACTACAGTAAATATTGTATTCAGATAAAAGATGACGCTCACCGTAATCTGAAAGCCGTCCCACATTCCAGGCCGGCCCTCAACCGAGCTGCTAGCATACATGAGCACAGGCATCAGGATACTGAAAACCGCCAGCAGAAGCAGCATGATCCAGGTGCGGGCCCGGCTGTATATTTTTATATTCTCATTATGTACAAGCGAACTAAACTTACTCAATGCCCTCACCTCCCGTCATTTCCAGGAATTGATCCTCCAGCGAGACGACAGCCTCTTTGATGCCGTATACCTTGACTCCGCCGCTCACAAGCTTCGCGTTCAGATCCGGAATATCCTCTCGAACCGTCTGCACGACAATTGCAGCATCCTTCACCGTCCCGCCGATCAGTGCCTGGGCGGTCTGGACATTATCCACGTCGAACACAAACTCCCTGCCCTGCGCCGGAGCGCCTTCCGCGCTCTTTAACTGGCGGACATCGATCAGCTTCCCGTTCTGAATGATGGCGACGCTGTCGCACATAAGCTCCATTTCGGACAGCAAATGGCTGGAGACGAACACGGTCGTCCCTTCCTCCCGGCATAACCGCCGCAGGTAATCCCGGAGCTCCCGGATTCCTTGAGGATCAAGCCCGTTGGTCGGTTCGTCAAGAATTAACAGCTTCGGCCGATGAAGCAGCGCCTGAGCTACTCCGAGACGCTGGCGCATGCCGAGCGAATAGCTCTTCACCTTGTCGTGGATACGGCTGCTCAGCCCGACAAGCTCGATAACTTCCTGAATACGTTGTTTGGTCACGCCGCTAACCATTCGCGCATACTGCTTCAGATTCTGGTATCCGGTTAGAAACTTGTACATCTCCGGATTCTCAACAATGGCCCCAACCTGGGCAACCGCTTCTTCAAAATTGGTCTTGATGCTTCTGCCGCCGATCACAATATCGCCCCGGCTAATCGAGATCAGTCCAACCATCATCCGAATGGTTGTCGTCTTCCCCGCGCCGTTCGGCCCGAGAAAGCCAAAGACCTGCCCCGCCGGAATATCGAGCGTCAAATCGCCGACCAGCGTTTTTAAACCGATACGCTTGGTTACACCAATAAGCCTGGCAACCGGTTCCGTCTCTGCCGTATTTACTGTCATTATTGTCCCATCCTTTCCTTACGAACTTTCGGCAAGTATGCCCATATAAAGGTTAGACGCCTCTTTCTACAATAAACCTGCAAAAAAATAAAAAAAATGTCTAACGCCGCGCACTCCATACAAAAAACAGCCCGGCAGGGATTTCCCCCGAAGCTGTCTAAATCGTGAATTTCGATTTGGAGAGGAGGCTTATTTTTCAACAATAAAGTCCTTAAATGTGTTCACATCAAATGTATCACCCTGTACAAGCCATTGCCCATTAATATTAAAAAGAGTCAGGATTCCATCTATAGGAATACGTTTAGTTTCCTTGCCTTCCTGATTCAGAAATAAAAGGTTCAGCTTATAGTTTAAAACGACAATATTCTCCTTCTTCTCTCTGAGATCACATTGCAGGTCTACCAGCTTTAAAGAAACCTTCTGTTTGTCAGCGACCTTCAAAGGCAGGAGGGTGTAACGAGTATTAGATGCCTTTTCGTAAAACTGTTCTGTTAAATAAGGTTTAATCGTTTCATTTCGCTTATGCACGGATTCAACGGACAAAATATCCTCAGAAGCGTTAATTTCATACTCGGCATTTTTGTAATTCTCCGCCGCTTTAATAGCGTCGTTAACTTCTGTGGTAGCCCTGTCTTCAATCGAAGGATTGCTGCTTTCCTTTGCTGGAGCTGCGCTTTCGGGCCCAGTATTGGACGCCGATTGATTACAACCTGTAACTAGCGAAAGTACAAGAAAAATAGTGCCTAACATCCATTGGAATTGTCGCATAGTCATCCCCTATTTATCTAAAATGGAAATATTTAAGTCAATATTACCATATTTTATGCCATAAAATCCATTTGAAGACTGTCAAACAAATTGATAAGCGCTAAGCTGATAAATCCTTATATTTCAAAAAAAGCGGCAGACTCGAAGCTTTGCTTCGGCCTGCCGCTGTGTATTTATATTATGTTGTCCGGTGACTTAGCCGCCTACCCGCGCCAGTTCGCGCATATTCGCTTCGAACGCAGCCATCATAGCAGCTTCACCGGTCAGACCAGTTTCTTCCACCTTGCGGATTTGGTCCATCATCCGTTTGTAATCCTTCGGAATGACGCGGGCGAATTTCGGCAGATTGTCCTGCCAGCTATCCAGCACACGCTGTCCGAGCGCACTGTTCGTCAGCTCCGTATGACGGATGATCATGCTGTGCAGCTCTGCGATCTCTTCCTGTTCCTCAACGCGCTCCAGCAGCACCATTTCCAGGTTGCAGCGGTTGACGAACGTATTGTCCGGATCGAATACATAGGCGATGCCGCCCGACATTCCCGCCGCGAAGTTGCGCCCGGTTCCGCCCAGGACGACGACGCGCCCGCCGGTCATGTATTCGCAGCCGTGGTCGCCCACGCCTTCAACGACAACCTTGGCGCCGGAGTTGCGGACCGCGAAGCGTTCGCCGGCAATGCCGCTGATGTAGGCTTCGCCGCTGGTCGCTCCATAGAATCCCGTGTTGCCGACAATGATGTTCTCCTCGGCGGCAAACGTCGCTTTCGGAGAAGGCTTAACGATCAGCTTCCCTCCGGAGAGTCCTTTGCCGATGTAGTCATTCGTATCCCCTTCAACGGTAATCGTAATGCCCTTCGGCATGAAGGCTCCAAGACTTTGGCCGGCAGAGCCCGTGAAGTGCAGGCGGATCGTATCCTCCGGCAATCCGGCGGCGCCGTATTTGCGCGTCACTTCGCTGCCAAGAATCGTGCCGACGGCGCGGTTGACGTTCGTAATCGGCAGGGATGCTTCCACAGCCGTTCCATTTTCAATCGTCGCTGCGGCAAGCGGAAGCAGCTTGGATACATCCAGCGTCTCTTCCAGCCCGTGATTCTGCTTCTTGCTGTTGAAACGCGTGCTGCCTTCAGGCAGCTGCGGCGTGTGCAGCAATCCGCTGAGATCGACGCCTTTCTTCTTCCAATGATACGAAGCCTGAACGGCGTCCAGACAGTCGGTGCGTCCGACCATTTCTTCAATGGTGCGGAAGCCCAGGCTCGCCATAATTTCGCGCAAATCCTGCGCGACGAATGTCATGAAGTTAACGACATGCTGCGGATCGCCGGCAAAGTTCTTGCGAAGATCCGGATTCTGTGTTGCTACGCCAACCGGACAAGTGTCCATTTGACAGACACGCATCATGATACAGCCCACAGCCACCAGCGGCGCTGTAGCGAAGCCGAATTCTTCGGCGCCCAGCAGCGCAGCCACCGCCAAATCGCGGCCGCTCAGCATTTTGCCGTCGGCTTCCAGCACGATCCGGTCGCGCAGATTGTTCAGCATTAGCGTCTGATGCGTTTCGGCAAGACCCAGCTCCCACGGAAGACCGGCATGGCGGATGGAGTTCATCGGCGACGCGCCGGTGCCCCCGTCGTATCCGCTGATCAGAATAACGTCGGCACGGCCCTTCGCCACACCTGCGGCGATCGTTCCGACACCAACCTCGGATACGAGCTTCACGTTGATATTCGCGCGCGGATTGGCATTCTTCAGGTCATAGATCAGCTCCGCCAAATCCTCGATGGAATAAATGTCATGATGAGGCGGCGGCGAGATCAGACCTACGCCTGCCGTGGAACCGCGAACCTCGGCAACCCAAGGATATACCTTGCGTCCCGGAAGCTGTCCGCCTTCGCCCGGCTTCGCGCCCTGAGCCATCTTGATCTGAATCTCATCGGCGTTCACCAGATAATTCGAGGTTACGCCGAACCGGCCGGATGCGACCTGCTTGATCGCGCTGCGGCGGGAATCCCCGTTGGCATCCGGAATAAAGCGCGCCGGGTCCTCCCCGCCTTCGCCTGTATTACTCTTGCCGCCGATACGGTTCATCGCAATCGCCAGCGCCTCATGCGCTTCTTTACTGATCGAGCCAAAGGACATGGCGCCGGTCTTGAAGCGTTTCATGATCGATTCCACCGGTTCCACTTCTTCCAGCGGAATAGGCTCGCCTACCGGCTTGAACTCAAGCAGGGAACGGAGCGTCTGATGCTTCTTGCTCTCGCCCTGAACAAGCGCCGAATATTCCTTGTACATATTGTAATCGCCGCTGCGGACGGAATGCTGGAGCAGATGAATCGTCTGCGGGTTGAACAGATGATCCTCCCCATCGCTGCGCCATTGATATTCGCCGCCGGAATCCAGCACCTTGTCTTTGCCGTCCTTGTCGGAGAAGGCGCGGTTATGATGCGCAAGAGTCTCCATCGCCACTTCCTCCAGGCCGATGCCGCCGATGCGGGAAGGAGTCCAGGTGAAGTAGCGGTCCACGAAATCGGACTTCAGGCCGACTGCTTCAAAGATTTGGGCGCCGCGGTAAGACTGGATCGTGGAGATGCCCATCTTGGACAGGATCTTGACCACGCTCTTTGTTGCGGCTTTGATATAGTTCTTGACGGCCTTCTCATGCGATACGCCTCTCAGCAGGCCTTGGGAAATCATGTCGTCCAGGCTCTCGAAAGCCAGATACGGATTCACGGCGCTGACGCCGTAGCCAAGCAGAAGCGCGTAATGATGCACTTCGCGCGGTTCGCCGGATTCCAGCAGAATCGTAACCTTCGTCCGGGTGCCTTGGCGGATCAGATGGTGATGCAGACTTGATACGGCAAGCAGTGCCGGAATAGCTGCATTCTCACGATCCACTCCGCGGTCGGACAGAATAAGAATATTGTGGCCCTTCTCGATCACGCGGTCAGCCGCTTCGTTCAGACGGTCAAGCGCGGTCCGCAGCCCCTCCGCTCCCAACTCGGCCGGGAACAGTGTCGGAATGGTCATCGACTTGAAGCCTGTGCGGCGAACGTGACGAATCTTCGCGAAGTCTTCATTGGACAGAATCGGCGTTTCCAGCGCAATCTGTCTACAGCTTTCCGGTTCCGGATTCAGCAGGTTACGCTCCGGCCCGATCGTTGTTGTCGTCGAAGTCACCAGTTCTTCGCGGATGGCGTCAATCGGCGGGTTGGTTACCTGGGCGAACATTTGTTTAAAGTAATTGTAAAGCCGCTGCGGACGGTCGGACAGCACCGCAAGCGGAGCGTCATAGCCCATGGAGCCTACCGCTTCGGCGCCGCTGGAAGCCATCGGCTCCAGCACCTTGCGCAGGTCCTCGAACGTATAGCCGAATGCCTGTTGAAGCTGCTGAACGTTGTCATGCTTCGGATTAGGCAGTTCGGGAGCTTCCGGAAGCTCGCTCAGGCCGATCAGATGCTCATCCAGCCATTCGCGGTACGGATGCTCGGAAGCAATTGCCGCCTTCACTTCCTCGTCGGAAATAATGCGGCCTTCCTTAGTGTCGACCAGCAGCATGCGGCCCGGTCTCAAGCGGTCTTTGTATAGAACGTTCTCCGGCGGGATATCCAGTACGCCCGCTTCAGAGGACAAAATAATTAAATCGTCTTTGGTTACATAATAACGCGAAGGCCGCAGCCCGTTGCGGTCAAGAATCGCGCCGATCTGCACACCGTCGGTGAAGCCCATGGCGGCAGGGCCGTCCCACGGCTCCATGAGGGTGCTGTGGTATTCATAGAACGCTTTCTTCTTCTCGTCCATGCTGTCATGATTGCTCCACGGCTCGGGAACCATCATCATAGCCACATGCGGCAGGGAACGGCCGTTCAGGTACAGGAACTCAAACGTGTTATCGAACATCGCCGTATCGGACCCGTCCGGATTGATAACCGGCTTGATCTTCTCCAGATCGCTGCCGAACACTTCGCTCTTGAACAGCGACTGGCGGGCATGCATCCAGTTTACGTTGCCGCGCAGCGTATTGATCTCGCCGTTATGGATCATGAAGCGGTACGGGTGGGCACGCTCCCAGCTCGGGAACGTATTGGTGCTGAACCGGGAATGGACAAGCGCGATCGCCGATTCCAGCGCTTCGTTCTGCAGATCGAGATAGAACGGGCCGACCTGCTCGGTAGTCAGCATTCCTTTATATACAATTTTGCGGCAGGACAAGCTCGGCAGGTAGAAGGAAGCGCCTTCTTCCGATCCGCCATAGCGGATCGCCAGCTCAGCCCGTCTGCGGATCACGTACAGTTTGCGTTCAAAAGCAAGATCGTCCTGAATATCGACGGAGCGGCCAATGAATACTTGGCGAACATATGGCTTGGCGGCCTTCGCCGTCTTGCCCAGCATGCCGTCGCTGGTTGGCACATCGCGATAACCGAGCACCGTCTGCCCTTCCGAGACAATAATTTCACTCAAAGTGCGCTCATGCGCGGCACGGATGTCTTCATTATGAGACAAAAAGAGCATGCCGACACCGTAACGGCCCGCTTCCGGCAGTTCAAAGCCGAGCGCTTTCGCTTCTTCGGAGAAGAACCGGTGCGGAATTTGCAGCATAATGCCCGCGCCGTCGCCGGAATTCGGCTCGCTTCCCTGGCCTCCGCGATGCTCCATATTGGCGAGCATGGTTAAGGCGTTGCTAACAATCTCATGAGAGGGCTTGCCTTTGATGTGGGCGACAAAGCCCATACCGCAGGCATCTTTCTCGAACTGGGGATCGTAAAGGCCCTGTTTAGGGGGCAGTTCAGTGTGTCTCATCTTACGCAACCTTTCTATAATAAAGTAGGGCATTATTAATAATTATTCAACGCAGATTGGTTATATTATTTTATCATCGACCTTACATGAGCGCAATTTAAACTTTTTTATTATGCCGATTAACATTAGCTTTTGCGACACAGCTTTACCGGATAAAAGCTTAAAAAATCTCATCCATGAATATTTATGCAATACAACTGAATAAGTGCTTATTCATTGGAAACGTTTTACCCATGTAATATTTTTAATCTCCTGTTTTGAAACCGTTTTATTTTCCTGCAATAACCAAAAAGCGCCCTTTAGGGGCGCTCCGGCTAATCATACTTCAGCTGTCATATATTAAGATTTATACAGACAAAACTTGTTCACTATTTAGCTCCGTTTTTTCGTCACGTCCACGGCTAATGAAGTACAGCAGCGTGATTACGAGGAACACCGCACCATAAATGGCAAGCGTGCCTGCGTCGCTCCACATTCTGCCGTAATCGCCGGTGGAGATGACCGCTCTGAAGCCTTGAACGCTGTAGCTCATCGGAAGCAGCGGATGAAGCGACTGCATCCATTTCGGAATGAGCTCCAGCGGGAATGTGCCTGCGCTTGTCGTCAACTGGAAGATCAGCAGCACGATTGCCACGAATCTTCCGGGCTGATCCAGCCAGGTTACCAGAGCCTGAATCAGCCACATGAACGATAGGCTCGCGATAAAAGTAAATACATAAAATCTTGGCACACTCTGAACCTCAAGTCTCAGTCCGTAGAGCATAATCGACGCTACCACCAGAGACTGCAGAAGGCTCATGCCGGAGAAAATAAGGGTACGGCTCACAAACCGGTTGAACCGGGATGCTTCATCCACTGTAGTAGAACGCATTGAGATAACGATTGTACACATCAACGCTCCGACGAACAGTCCCAGAGACAGAAAATAAGGGGCAAGCCCGGTGCCGTAATTCGGCACTTCGCTCAGCGTTTCCTGATTCAGTTCCACCGGCTCGGCGAACATGCTGACTGTCTCGTCGGTTGTCTTGATGCCGCCCGTCTTATCCGCCGCATCGTTCAGCTTGCCCGCAAGCTCCGACGAACCGGCCTTGAGATCGGCCGTCCCGTCCTTCAAGTCTCCGGCGCCGTCACTCAATTTCTGAGAGCCTTCCGCAACTGAGCCGATTCCGCCGCCCAGCTTGGCGACGCCCGCCATAAGCGACGAGGCCCCCGCTTCCAGCTTGGCGCTTCCCGCCGCCAGCTTGCCGCCGCCCGCTGCGGCGCTGCCGAGCTTGGCCCCGAACTGCTGCATCCCGGCTGCCAGCTTACCGCCGCCGGTTGCCAGCGAATCCGCGCCGGAGGCGAGCCGCTGCTGGCCTTCGGCCAACTGCGCGGCGCCGCCCGCAAGCTGCTGAGCGCCGCTATTCAGCTGGCCGGCGCCGTCCGCAAGCTTCTGCGCGCCGTCATACACCTGCGCCGCGCCCTGCGCCAGCTGCGCCTGGCCGCCGTGCAAATCGCTCGCGCCCTGCGCCAGCTGCGCCTGGCTCTGCTGAAGCTGGCTGCTGCCGTCCGCCACCGCCTTGCTCGCGGCAATCAGCTTCTGCACATCAGCGCTCGCTGCCAGCTGCGGATTGGCCTGCGCCAGCTGCTGCAGTCCATCCGAGACGCTCTTCGCGCCGGCGCTTACCTTCGCGCTGCCCTCAGCGGAGGCCTTAAGCCCGTCAGCCAGCTTCGCGCTGCCGTCCACGGAGGCCGTCAGGCCGGCCTGGAGCTTCGCACTGCCGTCCGCGACAGACTCCGCTCCGCTCTTGAGCTGCGAGCTGCCGTCCGCGACGGCTCCCGCTCCGCTCTTTAGCTGCGCCGCGCCTTGGGCGGACTGCTGCAGCCCGCCGCTTAGCTGCTTGGCGCCCGCTGCCGACTGCGCTGCGCCGTCCGCCAGCTGTTTATGGGCGGCGGACAGCTGATTCAGCCCGGAGGCAAGGGAACTGCCGCCTGTATGCAGCTCGGCGGCGCCGCTCTTGATCGCGGCGGCGCCCTGCTTCAGCGGCTGAACGCCGCTAAGCAGTTTGCCCGCTCCATCGGTCAGAACGACCAGATTATTTTTCAGCTTGGCTGCGCCATTGTCCAGCTGACCCGCGCCGTCTGCGATTTTGGCCGCACCATCGCTGGCTTCACCGAGGCCGTTTGAGATATCGGTTATGTTATCAAACACAGAATTCACGTAAGCTTCTGTAATCTTAGCAGATACTTTGGCCTTAAGCTCCTTGGCCGCCGAACCCGCGATGGTGCTGGCGGTAAAGTTCTCCCCCTGCTTCGGCTCGTATATGAGCTGTGCGGGCTTCGGCTGATCATCCAGCATAGTCGTCGCATTGGCAGAGAAATTCTCCGGTACAATAATTGCCACATAGTACTCGTCTTTATTCAATCCCTCTTCCGCCTGTTCGCGGCTTACGAAGACCCAGTTGAAATCCTTGCTCTTCTTAAGCTCCTTCACCAGATCTTGGCCGGCGTTCAGTTTAGTTCCCTCGTAATCGGCGCCCTTGTCTTGATTAACGATGGCGATCGGCATCTTATCGAGATTGCCGTAAGGGTCCCAAAACGCCTTCAAATACACTCCGCTATAAAGCGTCGGAATGAAAAGCACGGCCAGGATGGTAATCAGCGTCATCGGTTTCTTAAGCGCCGTACCCATGTCTTTCATAAAGACAGATAATGATTTCACTCCGGTTCTCTCCTTTACTTGTTTCTTTCTGTTTACGCAAAATAGCTTGTAATAATAACTGACTATTTTCCCCGATTGGTCAATTTAGAGGACAAAAAAATGCCTCTCGGCTCTTGCTCTCACCTAAATTTTTCGTTTGATTCGGCAAACTTCAGGAGAGAATGAGTAAGAGACGCCTGCCGCCATTCTCTTACGTCGTTTGCGCCAGACCTTCAGCCAGAATCAGCCGGAAATACGATTTGATCTCCTCCTTGCTCAGAGGGGCTTGCAATTTGTTAAGCTCGGCCGTCAGCGTAACGTACAGTTTCAGCATAACCACCGATATAACCTTCGGATCACACGGCTTAATTTCATTCTTGCTGATGGCGTACTCCACCTCCCGTTCCAGATATGCGATAATGGCGCCCTCGATCTTATCGAGTCCCTCCTGCGCCTGCAGCGTGCCGAATTCGCGCTTTTCCTGGGAAAGCTTGATAATCAGTTCATGCTCGCTCCGAAAGTCCAGCAGGGCGTCCAGCACACGCTGCAGGTTATCAAAGAAAGGCTTGTCGCGCCTAATCTCCCGGTCGGCGATATTTTTCATCTCAAGGATAACCGAGTGAAGAATCTCGTCAAACAACTGCTCCTTGTTCGAAAAAAAAGTATAGATAGTGCCTTTGCCAACGTTCGCGATTTTGGCCACCTGATCCATTGTTGTCGCCTTGTAGCCGAATAATGAAAAAGATTTTGCCGCCGCCTTAATCACCTGCTGCCTTCGATCCACCACTGCCATCCGCGCACTTCCTTTCTGAAGCTTAACAAATGCCGGTCAAGAACTGACTATTTTACGAATCCGGTCATTTAGTCGTTAATTAATTTACCATTTTGTGCGCAAGATTGCAATATGTTTCGAATTGTTTTATTTTTTAGTTCTTGCAGTGTTTTAACTTTCTCTTTACGTCTTATTTGTATAATGTAAAAAGAGTACAGAATTTCTTAGCAAAAATAGCGTATAGTGAATGTAACAGACTTTGCAATTCTATCGAAATGGAAAGTAGCGGGTGAAATTATGCGAAAGAAAAGAGTACTGCTGTTTTCGGAAGGCTTCGGCACAGGACATACAGGGGCCGCCTATGCTTTGGCTGAGGGGATTAAGCGCCTCAATCCTGCGGTCCAATGCCGGGTCATCGAGCTGGGCAAATTCCTGAATCCGACGGTGGCTCCATGGATTCTTTCCGCCTACCGCAAGACCGTCAGCAGCCAGCCCAAGTTGTTTGGAATGCTGTACAGAACGCAATATCACAGATCGCTGAACCGGTTCACTAAACTGGCGCTGCATCGTGTTTTTTATACACATGCCCGGCAAGTCATCGAGCAGCTCAAACCAGATCTTATTATATGCACACACCCTCTTCCCGCCGCCGTCGTTTCCAGGCTGAAGCATCTGGGGCTGAAAGTGCCGCTGTACACACTGATTACCGACTACGACGCGCACGGCAGTTGGGTTAATGCTGAGGTGAACCGTTACCTCGTCTCCACCTCTCGGGTAAAGGCGATCTTGACGGGACGCGGCACTCCTTCCGATCAGGTAAAGGTAACGGGAATCCCTGTGCATCCTAAATTCTGGGAACGATCCAACAGGGAGGCGCTCCGCCAGGAGCTGGGACTTGCCGATAAGCCCACCGTGCTTATTATGGGCGGCGGCTGGGGCCTGATGTTCGGTAAAGAGATCATGAACGCGCTGACGGCCAAGATTGATCATATCCAGCTCATCTTCTGTATGGGCAGCAATAATAAACTGGTGGACAAATTGCGCAGCGATCCAAGGTTCCAGCATCCGAATATCACGATTCTCGGATACAGCAGCGACGTCAACAAGCTGATGGACGCCGCCGATCTGCTGATTACAAAGCCGGGCGGCATGACCTGCACCGAGGCGCTGGCCAAAGGCATCCCTATGCTTTTCTATCAGGCTATTCCCGGGCAAGAAGAGAAGAACTCTCAATATTTCGTCGAGCTCGGATTGGCCGAGGTGCTGGACTCCGAGACGGTTATCGACAAATGGTTCCGGCTTCTCCAGCGCGAGTATGCAGAACTTGAGAAGCAGCGCCGCCTCCGTCTCTCTCCTGACCACTACCAGCCGCATCACTGCGCGGTAACGGTGCTGGAGATGCTGACCAAACAGGGAAAGCTGTCCGGGGAGAACGGCTCCCCGGCGCAGACGCTCAGCGATAAAGCGGTATACTCGACGCCTTAATTTATTGAATTCGGGATATACCGCCAAAAGGACGATCCGGCTGTTTGCCGTTCGTCCTTTTTGTTTTTGCCTGCGGGGGTTTCCTAAATCTCCACGCTCTCTCCGGCTTTAAGCGGGAATCCGGTGATGCCCTCCTGCTTGAGCCGGTTGCAGAACTCGGCTCCGTCCTGTTCGATCACCGGGAAAGTGTTATAGTGCACCGGTATCACCTTGGCCGCCCGCAGCCAGCTCGCCGCCAGCAGCGCATCGTCCGGGCCCATCGTCAGCACATCCCCGATTGGCAGCGCGGCGACATCGATAGCATTGCGTTCCCCGATCAGCCTCATATCCCCGAACAGCGCCGTATCGCCGGCATGAAACAGCGTTTTGCCTTCAAGGGTCAGCAGAATTCCCCCAGGCTCGCCTAGATATATCCAATAGTCGCCCTCCTGTATGGAGGAAGAGTGAAAGGCCGGCGTATACTTAACGGTAAACCCGGAATCGGCAAGTTTGCCGCCTATGTTCATGTGCTTGACCTTCGCGCCTTTTATCCGGCAGTACTCGGCAAGCTCATAGACCGCGAATATCGGGCAGTCGTTGTTCCTCGCAATCTCCACCGCATCGCCGAGATGGTCGGAGTGCCCATGGGTCAGCAGCACCGCATCCACCCGGATATTCTCCGGAGCGATTCCCGAACCCGGATTTCCCGATAAGAACGGATCAATGATGACTTTAGCGTCAG
This sequence comes from Paenibacillus durus ATCC 35681, assembly GCF_000993825.1. NCBI lineage: Bacteria > Bacillati > Bacillota > Bacilli > Caryophanales > Paenibacillaceae > Paenibacillus > Paenibacillus durus. The sequence goes on along the minus strand of NZ_CP011114.1, from coordinate 445,858 downwards.
GTGATTCAACCAGCAGCGCGGAATGACCGTAATAAGTAATTTTCATGATTTTTCCCTCCTCTACATAATAGTAGATTACCCCATTACGAGAAGATAAACTATCGATAAAAGCTATGATTTCCAATTTTTTCTGAAAAAGTTTGGGAATGATGAACGGTAAGATCCTGGGCAAGCTTAAGCGAAAGAAAATAATAGGTGTCGTCTGTGACTTCCTTGACCCCGGAAAGCGCAGCGTTAACAGCTCTGATTGAGTCCTGGTTTGGCTTTACCCGCTTTAGCCGCCCGTTGGCTACCGGACTAAACTGATGTTTCTGGTATATGACCGCTTTAATAGTATTGGGAAAATGGGCTGACCGCAGCCGGTTCAGAACAACGTTGGCAACTGCCACCTTGCCCTTGTACGGTTCGCCTTCCGCCTCTGCCATTACGATTTTCTGGAGCAGAAGCACTTCTTCTTCGGATACAGCGTAGCTCCGGGTGGATTGGTCGCGCTCTTCCCGGCTTAATAGCTTGGTCCGTGAGAAGTAAAGTATTGCGGGGGGATGTTGCTTGGTTAAAGCAGTCTTCTTGTCCTTGGATTTGCCCGCCGCTGTCCCTGCCGCCTTCCGCCTCGTTTCACGCGCATTCTGCGGCTGCCTGATTGGGACGGCTGCGGAAGCTTTGTTCTTAGCCGTTACGGACGCTGAGGCGCTATTACCTTTCAGAACCAATGGTTTTGTGTTCAACCATTCGGAGGCGGGCACAGGCTTCCAGGCGGTCACAAGCGCCCGGGGGACGGCGGACAGCTCGGGATGGCTCTGCCGGACTATGGCGGTCCCGGCAGTGATGGCCGGTTCCGCCACCGGCTTGGTCCTATCACCCGCACTCACAACGGTTTGTCCAGGCCCCGGCGCAGATGAAAGCAGCGGTGACTGCAAACGGCCCACATAGACCTTGTCCCGCTCTTCGCTTAATCCGAGCTCTGGCACCAGCAATATTATCGCAGAGAAACACACTAGAATTACGCCGAACAGCGGCAGTATCCAGCGGTTTTGTTTAAAAATAGACATTTCAATCCTCCTAGTTTTTCGGCACATTCTTAAAAATGTAACCCAAAATGAGAGGTTTGAAAACTATTTTTTTAAAATTGTTATGGTTTCGACAATTTCATACATCGGTTTTTTGTGCATTCGCGTAACAAAAAGGACCCATTCCTCGACTCTCCAGGACATCTGGAGAGCATCCGCTTCCTGCTTAAACGCATGAAGATATTCTGGGTTAAAAGCACGCTCTCCCCTGTATTTGCGAGCCAGCGTCACATGGGGCTTATAAGCGCGCTCCTCGGCGCGAAATCCCAGCGGCAGCGTAGCCGCCGCGATCCGGCTATGCAATTCCTCCAGCCGGTCCGTCTCCCCGCCCACTCCCGCCCATAGGACGCGCGGAGCGGACGGAGGCCCGAAGATGCCTGTTTCCCGCAAAGACAGGGTGAACGGTCTAAAGTCCCTTGCCGCCCCCTTCAGCGCCGACACAAGCTCCGGAATGGACCGGGGGTCGGTATCGCCCAGAAACTGCAGCGTTATATGATAATCCTCTTCATGAGTCCATTTGGCAAAGGACAGCTCCTGTGACAGGCTGCGGCACATGCCGCCTACGGCCCCGCGAAGCTCGGGCGGCAACCTCACCGCTGTGAACAATCTTTCAGAAGCCGTTCCGCCCAAACCGACCGCCGCTTTATCATTCATCGTCGTTTCACCTTTTTCCGCAGATTTGATATTCTTTCTAGACGGGAGGGAACATTGCGGCAAAATCCATTATTTGTCTCGCAGCCGCTCACAAAGCAGCAGCAAGAAGCAATCCGCAGAGCCGCTCCTGGATATATCTTTACGCAAACCGATGCCAAATAACCGGAGCTTAACATCCTTGCCGAAACAAAGATTGTCATCGGTTGGGCAAAAAATATGAAATCACATCTGGCTAACGGTACTCCGTCCAAAAATGTGACCGACTACCGCCGGGCAATACTAATGGCACAGCCAAAGCGACCGCTTAAAGGACCCTTTGGACACGGTGCAGCCGCCTTTTATTGAAAAACCGGCTGCGGCGATGCTCTCCTCTACCGGCTGTGTGGAAATAATAACCGCGCGGCCGGTTAAGCGGCGGAGCGCCTCCAGCATCTCCTTGGTGTCGGCCGGCGAGAGAACCGAGCACAGATTATACGGCATATCCAGTATAGCCGCATCATAATGCCCGGACAGATTTCTCATATCGCCTAGCGTCACGATATTCTCCGGGTAGCCGAAATGACGCAGATTCCCTCTCGCCCCCCGTACAGCGAGCGGATTCAGGTCGCATCCGGCCATGTCCATGCCCATGGACAGCCCTTCGATCAGCACGCTCCCCATTCCGCAGCAAGGGTCGAGTATCCGCAGGCCCTCCGGACGCGGAGCCGCGATGTTGGCGGCTGACCGGGACAGCGCCACGCCGAGCCCGGTCGAATAGTTGTGCGGCTTAACCTTGCGCCGCTGCCAGCTCCTGTCGCTCTCGCGGTACTCGCCGAGCAGAAGCATGCCCTCATGCTTTACCAGACCGAATACGCGGTCCGGCGACCGCATGTCAGCCGTTCCGGATATTTGTCTGCCGACCTTCCTCTCCAGCTCTCTGCGCTCTTCGTAGGTTCCTCCCCCTTCCTTGGGACAGAACAGCTTAAAGGTCTCCCCTTCCCTAAGCCTGATGCCGCCTGCGAAATGCGCGATTTCCTCCTCCGAATCCGAAGCGCATAAAATGTCGATTCTCCCCGATAAAAACGGACTTCGGCTTGGATCAATCTTTTCCCGGGCAATAATCAGTCCAGAAGCCAGAACATCCCCCTGCAATAATACATCCAGCTCCAGAGAACACAGTTCGCTTTCATTCTCATGGCTGCGGTACATATACAAATAAGGCGTCAGTTTGTAATCCAATCGGTATAGTCCCGCCTTTCACAGTTCATTTAAGGAACAGCGGGCATTCATCCCCGCCGCCGCACTCTATTATACCTGAAAACGGACCGCCGCTTGCCGGAACAGCAATGCTCTACAGCGCTCAGAGCCAAATGCACACAAAAAACGCCCTCTCCATATTTCTATAGATTAGGCGTTGAAATTTAATCCAGATCATAAATTGAGCCGACTTTAAGCCCGAACAGCTCATTGTAAATTTTCTCGGCAAAAGCATCGGTCATTCCGGCAATATAGTCGATCACCATATGCTCCCAGGTCCAAATCGGTCTTTGCTTACGCTGGTCCTTCTCAAAACGCTGCAGCCAATCGGTAGGGATGATCGCTTTCGACGTATCGGGGTCCAGGAACGCCCCCCACAGCCTCCGTACAATCCACTCGCTGCGCTTTTGCAGCCGCTGAACGCGCAAATCGCGAATCATCGTCACCCAGGCAAAGCTCTTCAGTACGCTTACCGTGCGCAGCAGGTCCTCGTCTTCTTTTCCTTCCTTGATAAAAGTAACCTTCTTCCAATCACCATCCGGTATGACACCGAGGCTGGCGACAAAGGTGCTGACCCAATAGGCTTTGACCTCGCGGCGGGTCCGGGAATAATCGTGCTCGCAGGTCGGCATTTTCTCCTTCCAGATCCGCAGGAACGAGTTCAGCACCTCTTCTACCTTTGGCCGGATTGCTTCCTCTGTCCATCCATGCCAGAAAGAATCCTCCAGCGTCATGATCTTCTCGACAATGAGCCTTAAAATATAAGGGTCATGCATGAAGAATTCATGGACTTCAATCTTCCCGGCCTTGATGCCGTCCTCAAGGTCATGGGCGGAATAAGCGATATCATCGCATAAATCCATCAGCTGCGCTTCGAGCGTCTTCTTCCCTTCCGGAATTCCCCATTCCGAGCGGATATGCGAGATATATTCCCACTCATTGAGATACATTCCCTTTTTAAGCGTCGTTCCGGGAAAAGGGTACTTATTGATTCCAAGCAGAACGGCATCGGACAGATTGAGTCCGTCGATGTTCTCGCGCTTCTCCAGGAACATGATGAGCCGGAAATTATGCGCGTTGCCTTCAAAATGCTCATACTTGGTTCTCATCTCATTGTAAATTTCGAGTTTGCGCGCCGGGTCCGCTCCGGTCACCGCCGCCTTCTTCGCGGTTTTCTCCTCAATTAAGCGGTCCAGAATGTTGTCGAGCACTTCTTCCCCTTTATGTCCAAATGGAGGATGGCCGAAATCATGGGCAATCGCCGCGCATTCAACCACCTCCGGATCAATGACCAGTCCCGGATTCCCGGCTTTCTCCAAGCCCACTTCCGGATAAGAACGCAGCAGGCTCTTGGCCGCCTCACGCGCAATTTGAGCCACCTCAAGCGAATGGGTTAACCTCGTCCGATAATAATCCCCGGTACCTGCTCCGAATACCTGCGATTTCCCCTGCAGCCTGCGGAAGGTCGGCGAATGAATCAACCGGGAATAGTCACGTTCATATGCAGCCCTTGATGTCTCCAGGCGGGTAATCTCCGGATATTGGCGGTGTTCTCTTAGTTCATTCAGTCTCATGCTCCCTACCCCTTATATGATGGCTATCTGTTTTTAATACTACATTATAATGCATTTTCGGCAAAAGTTTCACCAATTTTTCGAACATATAAAATTTCCATTACTTAACTCTAATGTATTTGTAAATTTCTTAATATTCTGTTATTTGGTCTTATTAAATCTTTATCGCCAAAATTTCCGATTTTTCGGGTTATGGTAAATATTTTCCGTGAATTTAATCGATATTACTCAAAATACCTTGATTTTCCAAACATCATGTAGTATGATTTCACTATATAGATTATTATTTAGTTATAATTAGTTATAAATAAGTATAATTAGACATCAAGATTTACATCACATACAACTCTTATTACCCAAAATTGAGAGGAGAATGTACAATGAAAATTAGTGCCAGAAACCAATTGGAAGGCCGTGTAGTAGCTATAGAGGCAGGACCGATCAATGCTAAGGTTGTTATTGACACTGGCGGACAAAAAATCACTTCCATTATCTCCTTGGATGCCCTTGAAGAGCTCGGAATTAAGGAAGGCGCTACAGTTACCGCCCTTTTCAAAGCTTCTTCCGTCCTGTTGATGGCCTAAGGCGGTTAGCCGCTTTTTGAATAGCAGACGCAAATAAGAACCGGACGTACATCACTTGCGTGTACATTCGGTTCTTTTCAGTTCCCTGTACCTTCAATAATTGCGTCAGGATAGAAAATAAGGTAGTCTTGTGTTAGTACACCCATAGGTGTGATGGCTGCTGACGCAGCCTACTTCTTAGGAGGATTTACTCTATGTCTGACAATACATCCTATACAACCGAAGAGGTTGCCCAGCTGCTTAAAATATCAAAACTGAAGGTCTATGACCTTATTAAGAAAGGCGAGCTTTCTTCTTACCGGGTGGGCAAGCAAATGCGTGTGGATGCCTCGGATCTTGAAATGTACAAGCAGCAGTCCAGAGAGCACGGACGCCAAGCGTCCATGCTCACCTCTACTAAACCGGGGCTTCATGCGATAAGTTCTGCACCTAGCATTCAGACCCCGGCGACGTTCCGTTCATCCGTGCGTGAAATTGTCATCACCGGCCAGGATATCAGTCTGGATATACTAGCACAACATTTGGAGAAGTTCTCCCCCTCGCTGCGTCCGCTGCGCTCATATGCGGGAAGCCTTGACAGTCTGATTTCCATGTATCGCGGGGAATCCGATATCGTCAGCACCCATTTGCTTGATGGCGATTCAGGCGAGTACAATATTCCTTATATCCGCAAAATGCTCGTCGGCTCCAGCTATCTTGTTGTTCGTCTCTTGGGCAGGGCCGCCGGTCTGTATGTACAGAAAAGCAATCCCAAAGGGCTTAATGACTGGAAAGACCTGGGGCAATCCGGTCTGCGACTCGTTAACCGGGAGAGAGGTTCAGGCGCGCGGGTGCTGCTGGATGAACAACTGCGCTTGAACGGAGTGAAAGCACAGAACATTGAAGGCTATACAACGGAGGAAATCAGCCATGTGACGGTTGCCGGCAGAATCGCCCGTGGCGAGGCCGATGTCGGCGTTGGGAATGAAAAGGCCTCCCGAATAGTCGAAGGCGTTGATTTTATTCCGCTCATCCAAGAAAAGTACGATCTAGTAATGCTGAAACGGCCGGATAACCAGGATTGGATCTCGGCGGTGCTCGAAATATGCCGCTCCCAAGCTCTTCATAATGAGCTTAAGTCGCTGTATGGATATGATCTGTCCGAAACCGGGAAGATTATTTACGAAACATAATGAATAGCAAACCCTCCCTATCCGCAGGCTGCTGATACTGCCGGACTAGGAGGGTTATTTATTGTTCTTTATTAGGAGTAGCGGTTGACAAACATCAGCATGACCGCTGATATTGCGATTATAGAAATGACCCACAGCCAGGCGAGCGTCATATCCCCTCCATCCACAGCCACATAAATCGCCGTAGGAATCGTCTGCGTCCGGTTGGGAATATTGCCCGCCACCATAATTGTCGCCCCGAACTCGCCGAGGCCGCGGGCAAAGCCGAGCACATAGCCCGCTGCAAGCGTTCGGATCGCCAGCGGGAGCGTAATATAGCGAAGCACTTGAAGCTCTCCAGCCCCCTGAGCGCGCGCCGCATCTTCCAAATCGCGGTCAACTTCTTCAAAGCCTGCCTTTAGCGTACGATAAACGAGCGGAAAAGCGACAACGACGGCGGCAATCACCGCCGATCCCCAGGTGAACAGAATCGTTCCACCGGTTAAATTCTCGTACCATTCGCCAAGCCAGCTTTTTCTTCCCAATACGACCAGAAGCACGAAACCTACAACCGTAGGCGGAAGAACCAGAGGCAGCAGCAGTACGGTTTCAATCAGGCTGCGGCCCGGAAACTTCCGGTTCGCCATCGCCTTGGCGGCTGCAGCCGCCAGGACGAATACGATCACGCTCGTGATAACCGCAATTTTAATCGATAACCACACTGGGGCCATAAAGTCGGTCCAATTGATGTCCATGTATACTCAACCCGCAGTCTTTATTTATTAGTAGAGCAAAAATCCGTAGGATTTGAATACGCTGGTTGCTGCATTAGTTTGGAGGTAGCTGTAGAATGCTTTGGCTTCTGCCTCATGTTTAGTTCCTTTTACAATACCGATCGGATAGTTAATCGGTTTGTGAGCGAAAGAGCCTACAGTAAGAGCGATCTTAACCTTCTTGGAGGTCAAAGCATCGGTTTTGTATACAAAGCCTGCATCCGCATTGCCGGTTTCAACATAGGAGAGCACCGCGCGTACGTCTTTACCAAAGATAAGCTTGCTTTGCAGTGTATCCCAAAGCTTCTTGGCAGTTAGGGATTGCTGTGCATATTGTCCAGCCGGTACGGATTCCGGTTGACCAACGGCCACCTTCTTGAAGGAAGGACCCGTAAGCAGGGAGATCGTATTAAGCTTCGCCTTCGAGCTCGCAGGAACGACGACGACCAATTGATTCTTCAGCAGTTCTTTGTTTGTGGAGATGAGTCCGCCATCAACGAGAGCTTTCATTTGTTTGTCGCCTGCGGAGAAGAAAATATCAGCCGGAGCGCCCTGCTCGATTTGTTTCTGCAACGTGCCTGAAGCGGCATAGTTAAAGACCAGATCGATCGTAGGATGAGCCTTCTCGTATTGAGCAGCAATTTTGTCCAGGCTGTCCTGCAGGCTCGCCGCCGCAGATACGATGATTTCCGTCTTGCCTGCGGCCTCTGCCTTACCGCTTGTTACCAAGGGCGTTGCAGCAAATACTGCCACCGCCATTACTGTCATTGCCAGCTTTTTTAACATTCTCCCATTCCTCCAGTGTATGTATTGATATGATTAGGAGCTATTCTAGCACATCTTCGCAAAATCTACCATATATTTTGTTATGATTCATATCATCGTGTTATATTTGAACAAATAACGTCAAAATAACTCGCTTTCTGCAAGGGAAGAAATGCTTACATGTAAAAAGAAGAGAGCCAAACAGGCCGGGGTGTTCGAAAAATACACAGACGACAAAAATACCCTTCAGCCTGCCGGGATCGGCATAGTTTAAGCCGAAGCGGCGGAACTGAAGGGTATTTGGAGAAATCTTAAATGGGCTAATTCTTCATCCGGGGATCGAGCACATCGCGCAGACCGTCCCCCATCAGATTGAAGCCGAGCACGGTCAGCATAATGGACAGGCCCGGAAAGACGACCGTCCAGGGCGCTTTCTGGATAAACTGGCGGGAATCGGACAGCATTTTGCCCCATTCAGGCTCAGGAGGCTGGGCGCCGAGCCCGAGAAAGCCGAGCGCGGCCGCTTCGATAATCGCGGTCGCGATACCAAGCGTCCCCTGCACGATAATCGGCGTCAGGCTGTTCGGCAGAATATGCGTAAGCAGAATGCGCGTGTTCTTCATGCCGATGGCCCGCGCCGCCGTAATGTACTCCTCCGACTTCAGGCTGAGCACCTTCGCGCGCACAAGCCGCCCGTAAGTCGGAATGTTGACAATGGCGATGGCGTAAAGCGCATTTTGCAGCGACGGCCCGAGAATCGCCACGATGGCGATGGCCAGCAGAATGCTGGGAAACGCAAGCAGTATGTCGAATAGACGCGAGATAAGCATGTCGATCCATCTGCCGTAAAAGCCAGCGAGCACGCCGAGCAATGTGCCGACGATAATGGAGCCGATGACGGAGAAAAAGCCTACCCAAAGCGAAATGCGCGCGCCGTAGATGATGCGGGTGAACATGTCTCTGCCAAGGTCATCCGTACCGAACCAGTGAGCGGCGGACGGCGCCTTCAGCCGGTCCATCAGCACCTGTTCTTTGTAATCATAAGGGGCGATGAACGGCGCCAGCAGCGCGATCAAAATGAAGAAGACGATAATGCCGAGCCCGAGCATCGCCGTTTTATTTTTGCGGAATGCCTTCCATGCGTCGCGCCAAGGGCCGGAGACCTTTTCGGCAGAAGCGGCTTCCGAATTGATATTCAATGATGCCTGTGACAAAAGGGTCCCTCCTTACTTGTATTGAATGCGCGGATCGATGGCGGCATACAGCAGATCCACAAGCAGATTGATGAAAACAAAGATGAAAGCGATGATGAGAATTCCGGACTGGATGACCGGATAATCGCGCGAGCTGATCGCTTCAAATATATACCGTCCCACGCCCGGCCAGGCGAAGATCGTCTCTGTCAGCACTGCTCCGCCGAGCAGCGCGCCCGTCTGAAGACCGACGACGGTCAGCACGGGAATGAGCGAATTTTTGAGGGCGTGCTTGTACACGACAATGAACTGAGACAGTCCTTTGGCTTTGGCCGTGCGGATATAGTCCGAATTCATAACCTCCAGCATGCTGGAGCGGGTCATCCGGGCGATAATCGCCATCGGAATTGTTCCGAGCGCGATGCTCGGGAGAATCAAATGCTTAATGACGGTCCAGAGCTGATCCCAGCGCCCCGCCAAAATGCTGTCGATGACATACAGATTGGTAATGCTCTCCACCGGGTCCCGCTGATCCATCCTCCCGATCGAGGGCAGCCAGTGAAGCTTTAACGCAAAGACCAGTTGTTCCATGAGGCCAAGCCAGAATATCGGCATGGACACTCCAATCAGCGCGATAATCATCGCGGTATAGTCAAACCATGAATTCTGTTTCCAGGCGCTTAAAATGCCGGCATTCACGCCAACAAAGGTGGCGAACAGCATTGCGGCTGCCGTAAGCTCCAGCGTTGCCGCCAGGTAAGGCACGATTTCTTTGGCAATCGGCGTCTTGGTGCGAATCGAGGTTCCTAGATCGCCTTTCAGCAGATCGCCCATGTAATCAAAGTACTGCGTTATCCAGGGCTTATCGAGACCGAGCTGGTCCCGCAGCGCCTGTTTGGACTGTTCTGTCGCCTTCTGGCCCAGAATGGTCTCCGCCGGATCTCCCGGAATGGCATGGATGATGGAAAATACGATTATCGTCATGCCGATCAGGACGGGAATCAGCACCATGATACGTTTTAATAAGTAGGAACTCAAGAACGGATCACCTTCCTTACACGGACTTGCCGCCGCTCTTTAGCGGCGGCAAGATCGTGTGCTATGAAGCTATTCGAAGTAAACTTCGCTGTAATATTCCGTGCCTGTCGGACTCGGAACAAAGCCTTTCAGATTCGCTTTGGCCGCAAGCAGCGGAGTCGTGTGCACGAGCGGAATCCAAGGAGCGTCTTCTTTGATGATCACCTGAGCCTGCTTGTACAGGTCGGCGCGTTTGTTTTGATCGATTTCTTTTTGCGCATCAACTAGGATCTTGTGCAGGTCTTCGTTTACATAGAAGTTGCGGTTGTTGCCAGGGATGGAGTCCTTGTCAAGCAAAGTGTAAATGAAGTTGTCAGGGTCGCCGTTGTCGCCCATCCAGCCGAGCATGTAGATGTCGTCTTTCTCGCCGGCTTTCGTATCGTCCAGATAAGTCGCCCATTCCGGAGACTCGATGACGGTCTTCACGCCGATTTTCTCCCACTCTGCCTGAATCGCTTCGGCAACCTTCTTGCCGTCCGGCATGTAAGGACGGGATACCGGCATCGCGTACAGCGTTACCGTATCCGGCAGGCCGTTCGGATAACCGGCTTCCGCCAGCAGCTGCTTCGCTTTGTCCAGATTATATTCATAATCTTTCACTTGGTCGTTATAGCCCCACAGCGACGGCGGCATCGGATTGACGGCCGGCTGCGCCTGTCCGGCGAAGAATGCGTCGATAAGGGCCTGTTTGTTAACGGCATAGTTCAGCGCCTGTCTTACTTTTACGTTGTCAAAAGGCTTCTTCTTGAAGTTGAAGCCAAGGTAAGCAACGTTAAACGAAGGACGTTCGATCTTTTGCAGATCGCTGTTGCCTTCCAGCGTCGACAGATCATCCGGGCTCACATCTTCCATCAGGTCGATTTCGCCGTTTTGCAGCGCGTTGAAGCGTGCGGTGTTGTCCGGAATGGAACGAACGATTACTTTGCTCAGCTTAGGAAGTCCTTCTTTCCAGTAGCTTGCATTCTTTTCGAGTGTAATGGAATCGTTATGCTTCCATTCCTTGAAGACGAATGGGCCTGTGCCGACCGGCTCGTTCTTGAAGTTTTCTTTCTTTTCTTTAATTGCGGTTGGACTCGCGATGCCGAATGAAGTCATCGCAAGGTTTTGCAGGAAAGGAGCCTGCGGCTGATTCAGTGTAAACTGTACGGTCAAATCGTCGACAGCCTTGACTTCTTTAATAACGCGCGAGCCGTCCGGTCCGAACATGGAATCATAGTAATCGAAGGAATCGCCTTCGAATTTGTACGGGCTCTTCGGATCGCTCCAGCGCTGGAAGTTGAATACAACCGCCTCGGCGTTGAAATCCGTGCCGTCATGGAATTTTACGCCCGGATGCAGCTTGAACGTATAGATCAGGCTGTCCGGCGATACTTCCCAGCTGTCTGCCAGGGAAGGCTCGACCTCGGTGGTTCCCGGCTTGTACTCCAGCAGGGAATCGAATACCTGATGGTCGATTTTCAAAGATTCTCCGTCGGTTATAATCGCAGGGTCAAGCGAAGCGGAGTCGCCGCCGCGTCCCACAACAAGCGTATCCTGCGCCGATGCGCCGGCGGTCGCCGTGCTTGCCGGCGAACTGGTCGCCGCACTGTTAGTCGAGCTTGCGTTATTGCCGCCGCAGCCGCTGAGTACGAGTCCCGCGCCAAGCGTAAGGGTTAAAGCCAGACTGCCCCATTTCTTCATTTTCGTTAATACCCCTTTCTCTCCATAAATATATATAATGCGTTTATATAGAGCCGCTCTGAAAGGGCGGCCATAAACCACGTCTTGCGCATATGGCAGAGTTTCCGGCCAAAGCCAGCCGGGCCTTCCTCTCTTTAGGCAAGCTGCGTTCTGGATTCCCCGCCGTACAGATAACAGGCAGTGAAGTGTCCCGCTTCCGTCTCGGCAAGCTGCGGCCGCGAATTGCGGCATATATCCATCACATGCGGACATCTTGTATTGAAGGCGCAGCCTACCGGCGCATTCGCCGGACTCGGTACCTCGCCCTGCAAAATAATGCGCTCCTTCCGCAAATCCGGATCGGGCTCGGGGACCGCCGACAGCAGCGCCTGCGTATAAGGATGCTGGGGATGGGAATACAGCTTCTCCTTGTCGGTAATCTCCACGATCCGCCCAAGGTACATCACCGCGACCCGGTCGCAAATATGCTTTACCACGCTGAGATCATGCGCGATGAAAATGTAGGTTAATCCGAATTCGCGCTGCAGATCCTGCATCAGGTTAATCACCTGCGACTGGATGGATACGTCCAGCGCGGAGACAGGCTCATCCGCCACAATCAGCTTCGGCTGAAGGGCAAGCGCCCGGGCGATGCCGATCCGCTGCCGCTGGCCTCCGGAGAACTGATGCGGGTAGCGCTGAAGGTGAGCCTTCGACAGGCCGACAACGTCAGCCAGCCGCAGAACGGCGGCTTTGCGCTCCTTGGCGTCACCAACGCCGTGGACGATCATCGGCTCCTCCAGAATCCGCTCCACCGTGTTGCGCGGGTCCAGCGAGGAGAACGGGTCCTGGAACACAATCTGCATATCCCGGCGCCGCTTGCGCAGCTCTTCCATGGACAGCTTGCGTATGTCCTGTCCCTCGAAGAGGATCTCCCCGGCCGTCGGCTCAATCAACCGGAGCAGCGAGCGTCCGGTCGTCGATTTGCCGCAGCCGCTCTCTCCCACCAGGCCGAATGTCTCGCCTCTGCGGACGGCAAACGAGATGTCGTCCACGGCCTTGACGAAGCCCTGCGTTTTATTCAGAAACCCTTTTTTAATCGGATAGTATTTCTTGAGTCCCTTTACTTCCAGCAGATTTTCGCTCATACCGCATCCTCCTGACTACCGTCATGCAGCCAGCATCTGCAGCTGTGCCGGTTCTCCTGAAGCGTTAGCTCCGGCAGAGACTGGCGGCAGATGTCCATCACTTGCGAACAGCGCGGCGCAAACCGGCAGCCCTGCATATTTTTGCTCAAAATCGGCACGTTGCCCGGAATCGAATACAGGCGCTCGCGGGTCTCATCCATCCTCGGCACGGAAGCGATCAGGCCCTGGGTGTACGGATGCAGCGGATTTTTGAAAATATCATGAACTGAACCTTCCTCCACAACCTTGCCTGCGTACATGACGGCGACCCGGTGGCACATCTCCGCAACGACGCCCAAATCGTGGGTGATCATCATAACGGCTGTCCCCTGCTCCTCGTTGAGCCGGCGGATCAGATCCAGAATCTGCGCCTGAATCGTCACGTCGAGCGCGGTTGTCGGCTCGTCCGCAATCAGCAGCTCCGGACTGCAGGAGATCGACATCGCGATCATTACCCGCTGACGCATGCCTCCCGACAGTTGATGCGGGTACTCGTCGATAATAGCCTCCGGCCTTGGGATGCCGACCTTGCGAAGCATTTCCACCGCATGCTCGCGGGCTTCCTTTTTGGACAATCCCCGGTGCAGACGCACCGTTTCGATAATTTGCTGGCCTACGGTGAACAGCGGATTGAGTGAGGTCATCGGCTCCTGAAAAATCATGGACACGGCGTTGCCGCGAATTTTCCGCATATCCTTTTCCTTCAGCGGCACGATATCCGTACCCTTGAACATAATGCGGCCATCGACAATGCGGCCTGGCGGATTAGGCACAAGCTTCAGCACGGACAGGGAGGTGACGCTTTTTCCGCAGCCCGATTCTCCCACCACGCCCAGTACCTCGCCGGGATTGATATAGAGATCGACGCCGTCGACCGCAGGCACTTCTCCTTTTTCCGTAAAGAAATGCGTATGTAGATTCTCAATTTGTAGAATAGGTTGGATCAAGAAGCTTACCTCTCTTCCGGCAAAATTGAACATAGGTCAAATTTGAAGCAAATAAAAACTCTCCGGTTCAGAGAGAGATCAATGACGTAACATCATATAAAAGCATTAACCTGACACTACATGAAAGAAATGCTGCTTTGAACCAACAGAGCTGTGATATAAGTTGACTTTACTATATATATTCCGACCCGACAAGTATAATTTTCAAAAACATGGAAAGCCTTTTTTCATCAATATGCATGTACATGCGTTTTCACGAAAAAGCACTCAAAAAAAAGACTGCGCTATTTATACAGCGACAGCCATTTCTCTAGTTGATAGCGTAAAACTTCCCTGTAATGGACAGGCTCGATGATTTCCGCTGCTTCTTTAAAGTTCGTCACCCAATCAATGAATTCCCTGTCCCGCTCAAGCGAGACCTCAAAATAGGCGTACTTACCATGCTGCTCCGTTTTTATGGGAACAATCCCACTTTTTCCCCTCCTAATTTCCTCCAGCGCACCTTCAGTAAACCTGACCTTAAACACCATACGGAGGCTGTCCTCATCCACTGACCACTTTTGTTTCGTAAATGCCTGCAAGTTGAACGGTTGTTTGGAAAAGTTCTTATCCGTCAGTTTGACATTCGTCAGATCATGGGTGTGAAAGCTTCGGATGACCTTCATGCGGTGACAATATCCGATAAGATGAAAACGATTTTCCAGTGGGACCAGGTAATACGGATCAATCTCGAGTCCGTTCTCCTCCTGAGCATTGTCGAAGTAATCGGCGCGTATGCATTTCTGTTTCAGAACAGCGTGAAGAATACGGATCAGGTGGAACTGTTCCGGCACGGCGCCGTTTCGCTCCAGCCAAAGAGAACCGGCTTCCTTCCTGGCGATTTCCATTTTTTCTTCTCTGTCCGCCTTCTGCTTGTATTCGGCCGCCATCACTTTTTCATAAGCACTCTCGAAGCCACGGGGCATCAACGGCTTAATCATCTCTATGGCGTGGCTAAGCTGCGAAAATGCGGCCGATTCCTCCGATGACCAGTCCAGGGGGTACAACGCAAAATTGCCGATAAAAGCATATCCTTTCCCATGCCCCATGTGGGTAATCGGGATATGCATAGCACTCAGAGCATCCATATCCCGATAGATCGTTCTCTCGCTGGTGCCGCAGCGTTCAGCCAACTCGCGCGCCAAAATGCCAGGCTTGGCCTGAACGAGCGTAATAATACGCATCAGACGGATTAATCGGTCTGTCATAATAACTTCTCCTTGCCACAATTAGTAAAATAGACTCATTGAATTATTAACATCTAGATATATGTATCTATTTTATAAGATTAAAAATTTTATATAATAGATTAAGTAATAGAACTATTTTACTATTTTAACATACTTAACAACTTGCTTCTTCATTACTCTCCTGGATGATAAGTGAATATTCTCACAAAATATTGAAATCACTTATCCTTCGGCTGCGCCCGGTCTTTCACATGCGGGTGTTTGCTCTTGTTCAATCGGATCGGACTTCCGTTCGCACTGTATGTATAGCGACTCGGCTTCTCGCAGCAGGTCAGGATCCCCGGAACGCACGGCCATAAGCAGCAGATTATCCGCATGACGCCGCAGCTCCTCCCGGGCAAGCGTTTGCTGTCCTTCCGAATATAATAACAACGCTTCCGCAATGGTCTTCTCTACCTTTAACAATTCCACACGCTTCTCTACATAAAATGAACTGGCCGCATCGATATATCCGGTATGGCGGCTGTACTCCAGACTCAGCTTCTGTACAGGCAGCTCCCGTCCACGTTCACCCGGCCGCTGTCTGTATCGCCACTGCAGCCACAGCATTTCATGCCTGCCGGCCGCAAGGGAATTTAGACTAAATTCCAGTGCAATATATTTACTCTGCCCTGAACGGATGGCCCCCAGTGAGAGTAGGAGTCCCTGATCCCCTAATTCCGCTGGGCGGCAGCCGTGCACCTCGGTCAGGCTAACATGAGGTTCAAGCCATATATGCAGCTCTATGTCGCGTGCAGCCAATTTCTGCGACTTCTTCCGGCTAATACCCGGCTGCGCGGCACCGCGCCATTCGATAAGCAGGACGGCCTTTTGCGATTTGCCGGAAAAAATGTAATCATGGCTCCATGTGTAAGCCGGTTGAATTCTGGCTTGCATTATTTCCACCTCTTTCTTTTTTTGGGTTTTCTATTAATGTACCAATGTTGGCGGACAACTCCTTGTCATGGAATATATGTTCGGTTTGATATTATCGACAAAAAAAAGAGCCGATTCATAGAAAGTGAACCGCTCTCGAAAAGCAACAGCTATAAATGGCATGATGCAATCAATCATTTTCTTCTTCTTTGACCTTCCAACCTGCCAAAAAACGATTGTACACAAAACGGCTGCATCCAATCGTCTTGTTAATGAGTGTGGCTTGATTTAGGTGTGGGATCGATGCCCTCCGTTCACCTCCAAGTATAACCGAACACAAGTTCCTATTCAAGAAGTTTCCAGCAACAAAACTGCTGTTAGTCGAGAGGAGCGCAAGGAAAGCGCGGGACGTGAGAGCCGTCGAAGAGGCTTCGTAAGTCAGAGCTTTGAAACAGGTAGAATAGGGTATTTGAGGGAGAACGGGCGGCTATTGCCACAATTTGTCGTACACTGGCGTGTTATAATATAGGATAGGAAAAACACATTTACACGTCAGGCGGTGATTCAACCTATGAAATTAAAGATTCTTCCTTCACTGCCGCGTCTGCTGTCCGCGATTCTGCTGACCGGAACCCTCTATACTCTTCCCGCGCCGGCAGCCCATGCGAATATTTTTGGTGACCTGTACCGCGGACTGGAGCAATTCTCCGAACTGCCCGACCAGATGAATAATCTGCAGGAAGGCTATCATCAGACCGTAAACGAGCTGGAGCAGACGAAGAATGCGCTTGGACAGACTATAGATGAACTGGATCAAACCAAAAATCAGCTGGAAGCGTACCGCAGCGAGAACACCTCGCTTCAAGAGCAGAACCGGCAGCTTACCGTGATGATCGATGAGCTTAGAGACGAGCGCGCCGCGCGGGAAAGCTATATACACCGTCTTAAAGTGACTGCGGCTACAGGTCTCGGACTGATTGCGGGTTATTTTATTCTCACTAGAGTTATCCGCCTTGGCATGCGAAGCCGTTCCCGGAGAGGGGACAGATTGCATAAATAATCAAAATCCGTCGGGGAGCGTCCCTGATTGAGAAAGGAGTACGGGCGGTGAAGGCGGAAGTACAGGACAGAGGAAACGCCTTGAGCGGAGAGGCTCTGACTTTCACGCTGGAGGAGAACGAGGAACTTCATGTGCTGCATCCGCAGCAGATTATCGCTTATCAGGGGCCATCCTCCGGGCGGGCCGACCGATTCATGGATGTAAAGGGAATGTACCGCAAGCGTAAGCTGATCCGGGCGGATATGACCGGTCCTTGCCGGTTTACGGCGGCTCTGCCTCCGGGCTACAGCGTCAAGACGGTTACGCTGGACGGCAAGGACGATTTGCTCTACGACTTCAAGCACCTGTTCTACTATAGCAAAGGAATTAACATGCAGACCCGCGTGCTAAGCGTAAAGAATATGATCGTGACCCGGGACGTCGTCAAAGTCAGGTTCTCCGGCAGCGGAAGCATCGGCATCCTGACGGAAGGAGTCGTATGCGAAGCCGCTCTGGACCCGGTGCAGCCTTTATATGTCGATGCGGGCAGTGTGATCGCCTACCCCGAGAATGCTGTGCTTGAGCTGACGGTCTACGGCAACCATCTGGCCAGCCAGCATATGAGCTATCACTGGAAAATGACCGGCAACGGCCCTGTTCTCTTTCAGGCCGGGCGGCAGAACCGGAGATTTGAACGGGAGAATGATGAGGACGGTCTTTTCAAGCGGCTGCTGAGGGAAATCCTTCCCTTCGGCGGCGTATTTATCAAATAAGGCGGCAACAGTCAAAAATGGCCGGTTCCAGTCAAATTCTGACTGGAACCGGCCATTTGCGCGCTCATAAATCGCGGCCGTATGCGGACAACCGCCCGGCGCGCAGCCGTTGCCGATTCTTAGGCGAGGTAAGCGTTCAGCATCCAGATATGCTTCTCGACACTCGCTCTGATACCGATGAACAGATCGCCTGTCGGTTGATCGCCGGACGCTTCAGCCAGTGTAATGCCGGCGCTCAGCTCTTGCGCGATAGTCGTGTAATCCTTGACCAAAGCCGCTACCATTTCCTTGGCGCTCTCGCCGCCTTTCGCTTCCTCCAGGCTGGACAGAGCCAAATATTCTTTCATCGTGGAAGCGGGTTTACCGCCGATCGCAAGCAGACGTTCCGCCACAGTATCCACATATTCAGCAGCTTCGTTATAATACTCTTCGAATTGGCTGTGAAGCGTGAAGAAATCCGTTCCGGTAACAAACCAGTGGTAATGATGAAGCTTAATTCCCAGCAGTGTCCAGTTGGCAGTTTGACGATTCAATGTGGCATGCAGTTCGGTTTGAGTTTTCAGATCAGTACTCATGATTCATTCCTCCCGGTTATAAATATTTAATATTTAGACTTATTCTAAATCTATATATAGATTATCATATCTCTTACGATTTTGCAATGCTTTCACCCGTAATTGGTGCATATCCTATCATACTCATCGGAGCAGCGGCTATTATTTCTGTCACAATCGGTACATATAAAATAGGAAAGAACCCTCTTTACAGGGTTCTCATGCAGGCATTGACGTCCTCGGCTATTCTCTTGAGTATATTTGCAGTTCATGGATGGACCAGAAGTTCCCGCCGGCGCCGGTTTGGATGATTTTTACATACCTGGCCTTTCTTTGCGAAAAGGGATACATGTCGACGTCCTTCTTCCCCCTTCCGTTAGCAGCCCGCTCCCAGTTGACCGCATCCTCTGACACATAGATGGAATAACCCCTGGGATAATCATAAGGAGAACGCGAGGTATCCATCTGGACGGCTTCAATCATATGCGAAATTCCCATATCGATCTGAATGGCCTCGCCGGGAGTCATGTTTACTCCGGTATCCCAACGCGTGCTCGGATCTCCGTCGATCGTGTAGGACAACTTCTTTGGGCTCTGGTTAATATTGTCCGTCACCTTCCACCCGGTCCTGTCCAGCGGAACAAGACCGGTAGCCGTAATTTGCGCCTTGTCCGATAGCAGGCCCGAGCCCGTCACCCTTACCGCGTAGGTGTACACCTCTCCTTCTCTTAGCCCCCGGTCGATGTATGATGTGTCGCCAACACCCTTTGCTATGGTTTTCATTTCGCCCCCCGTCCCCTCTGAACGAAACACATCATAGCCGGTTCCGGGCGCTTCCAGCCAGTTGAGCTGCACGGAAGTCCCTCTGGCCGCGGTGGCCGTCAGGTCTCGCGGGGCCTCGTCCTGCACCGCAGCGGATGGCTGCAAAATATACTGAACCGCTTCTCCCGGCGCCAGCGTCTCCGTGAAGGTCAGATCAGGTCCCGCATTCAGTCCGGTCACGTAGCGGCGCGCTTTTTCATACGTATCGCCGCTTCCAAAGCGTTCTCCCTCGTACGCCGTTTTCTTGGGCAGAGTAACCTTGACGCTGACGGTCTGCTGCGTATCCTCGAAGTTGACGAGGTTAACCAGCACCTTGTTCGAGGCAGCATTCGTTCCCGCCAGCGGGGCCAGCTTGGATGTATCCACAGCCCGGACATAGACCAGCTTGTCGGCAAGAGCGCTTTTGTTGAGCAGACGGTAGGTAAGTGGAGCGCCATGGGTGGCATAAGCCAGGCTCAATCTGCGCATGATGCTGACGCGTGAATCCTCGTTCTCTTTTGTGTAATAAATTTCCGTCTTGGCCGGGTCGTGATTTTTCAGATTGAGGTTCTTGAATTGGAACAGACTATAGTTGTAGAAAAAAGCGGCGTGCTGCACGAACATATCCGCATAGCCGATGTGGGCTCTCATAATCCGGTCAAATGCGGCTGACGTCCGCTCCTCCGCCCCGTAACGATAATCGTCCACATGGGTGTCGGAGGTGCCGAACTCTGTAACCAGCATTTTTTTGGGGAGGCCGTTGTTCGAGCCTTTGAACGTCTTCAGGTTCTCAGTGAAGCTGCCGCCATTCTTGGCAACGTAAGATTCGCCGTAAGAATGCCCATTGGTGAGATCGGTGTCCTGCTCCAGCTCCATCCGCTGCGCGGGATCGCGTTCCCAGCCGTCGGGGTCTCCGCACTGCTTTACGCCGCCCCGTTGGCTTTTTTCACAGGGGTCCTCCTTGTACTTCGGCCAGTACGTCCAGCCGGGAGCGACCGTCTGCAGATGGGGCGCAATTTTTTTGCCCTCCTTATTCAGCCATTCGGCTATCGCCAGATTGACGGCTTTGGAGCGGTTAAACAACCCCGGCTCATTGTCCACCTCGTAATATTGAATGTAAGAGCCGTATTTCTGAAAATATTCGGTCAGCTTCTTCTTCGCGCTTTCCGGCAGCGAGCCGTCCGCATTTAGCTTGATATCCCCGGTGTACAAATACAGCGCGACCGCCTGCATATTATAATCCTTAAGCACCTTATAGTAATTCTCCAAATCGGAACGGGAAAAGTTCACATCGCTGGCGCCGCCCGTACGCATAATATTGCCGCTGTAGGCCACGCCCAGCCACTTCATAATGTAAGGCAGATGAATGGTGGCGCCTGTATCAAAATAAAACTGCTTGTTGGTTACCATCGTGCCCGTAAGCACATAACTGCCGTGAATCGGCTCGGGAATCGGGGAATCCAAAGACAGCAATTTCAGATCATCCCAAGTCCACCATAAATACTGCTCCTCCGCGCTCGACGCATATAGGGAATGAACGGCCTTCAGCTTAAGCTCGTTGTCACCGACTTGCAGTTGTTCCTTCGGGATATAAAGTTCATACGTTTTGCGGAATTTGTATTCGCTGCCCGTTCCCGCAACACCCGCGATCTGAATAATCCCCGACAGCTCGCTGTTCGAGAATACCGCCATCTGCGGAACCGACTTATAGGCGTCGAGAATGCTTACCTGGAACAGAACCCCGTTCTCCGGGATTTTGCTCAAACGGTAAGATATACTTAGTTCAGGCGCGCTCCTGCCGTCAAGACCGGAGGGCACTTTTTTAAGCACGGACGCGTCCGGCTTCGATGATTTTAGGCTGACCGTACTTCTGGCGCTTGAAGTGTCACTCGGCGCGAACTCGCCGGCCGATGCATCACGGCTGCCGAGCTGCCAGATGATATCACCCGCAGGGGCTGCAGCTGCCGTCTTATACGCGGAGGAGAACTTGCTCATCCCGCTTTCCTGCCTCTCCGTCTCTTCACTCCCCAAAAACGATACAGACAGCAAGAATAAGATGGCAAGTCCTGTAAGCTTCAGAAGTATAGATAAAGGCCGGGCTTTTCCTGGTTCTCTCATTCCCTGTCCTCACTTTCTCTAGAAGTCGGTTAGATACAATGTTCTCATTTGGGAAGAAACAGCACATTAGGGGGAATGACCTCCTCCTGCCGATCCGGCCCTTTCCAGAGCAGCTTGATATCGGCCTTCCCTTTGTTCTCAAAGTACTCCACCTTGATGTCGTAACGGGTATTCCCCTTCAGCCAAATGCTTCCTTCCCGGGCAACATCGTTCTGCGGCACCCAGCTGTCGATAATGAGTTTTCCGCCGATCCATACCCGCACTCCGTCGTCGGACACCGCCTTAATGGTGTAGCTGCCCGTGACGGGAGCCTGGACATGGCCTTGCCAGCGCACGGAATAGAAGTTTCTCTCCATGCCGTTGGCCGGCGGGGCATCATGCCAGATAAAGTTGAGATTTGCGTCGGTTCTGCTTAAGAACGGTTTGCCTTTCAGGTCTTTATTGCTAAAATAATCTCCCTTCAGCCCATTTCCGGCGGCTTCAGGCTGCCAGTTCGTCATGCGGATAAAATCGTCTTTGGACAACGTATAGTCCGCGCTCATGAAGCTGCTTATTTTCTGCTGGCTGTTGTTCTCGGTCAGCATTTTGCCCCAAGTCATCATGTAGACCCACTTGCTCTGGCTCTTGGCAAGCAGTTGGGGATCAGGCAGCTCCCCGCTTTCCCCTATGGCAATCGGCTTCCCGTCCGCCAGCGTCAACAGGCTGTCATAATAAGTCTGCTGAAAGTCGTTATTATAAATGTCTGCCGCCAAAATATCGACCTTATCCGCCCCCGGATAATAAGGCGCATAGGCGTCGGCCCACCCGTTGGGCGCATTCGGATTCCATACCCAGAGCAGGTTGTTCAATTTATGTTTACCCACATATCGGTCGTACATGATATTCCAGAGAGCAGAAAAATTATTTTTCTTGCCCCACCAGAACCAATCGCCGTTCATTTCATGGTACGGACGCCACAATACGGGAACCCCGGCGGCCTGCAGCTGCTTCAAATATACGGCTGTCCTGTCCAGGTCGGCAATCAGCATGTCATACTGGGCTGTGCCGGGTGTCACATAGGCATCAAAATCGCTCTGGCTCAAACTCTTGGATATATTGGACCAGGTCGGAGATGTGCCGGGAAGGTTCTCATGGAACGTCATGGCTACAATACCGCCGCTCTTATACCAGTTGATGGCGCTCTTCACTACCGCCTCGCGCTGGCGGTCAATCATGCCGGGCGACTGGCCGTTAACCGCTCCGAGCTCGTAGCCGTGAAGCACGGCATCGCTTCCAGCCGCCTTCTTCAGCTTGCCAGTGAACTCATCGGGGCTTTCCAGATAATCATGCTGGCCGGAGATCAGGCCGTTTCCGCTTAAGTTCACCAGATATTCAAGCAAATTCCGCGATTCTGCTGAAGCGGATGAATTAACCGGCGAGACGGTTTTTGGTACTGCCGGGGAGATGTTATCGGTGTTTACCCAGGGCAGTATAGCGGCAAGCAATATCAAGGGCATAGTCACAACGAACAGCCGCTGTTTACGGAATATATTCAATGTCATTTTCCTTTCTTAAGCTGGATTGTCGCCCCCGAATGTTCGTCTTCCGGATGCCGGAAATAACGGCCATTATCCAAAAAAGAGCTCGATAGCTTAGAAGCCCTGCTGAAAAGTAAGCAGGGCTGTCAAGGCTCTAATGAACTGAATTAGGTTATACTTTCAAAATATCGGCGGCCCACACCAGAATATTCGCAAAATATATATATATATCAAAGCGACCCTATATCAAAGCGATCCGGAAAGATAAAACGCGCTCGCGGGAACGGTTTCCTTAATTTGGCTTGGGCTTTCCCACATCAGACGAGCTTTGGCGCTCCCCGTATTATCGTAATATTCTACTTTAATGTCGTACAGTTTCCCGGCTTCCAGATCGATTCTTCCCTTCCGCTCTACTCCGTATTGAGCGGACCAGCTGATAATGACGGGCGTCCCGTTGACCCATAACCGTATGCCATCATCCGAACTTGTATAGAAGGAATAGTTCTCGGTATAGCGTGCCTTGATTTTACCGCTCCAACGGACGGAAAAATAGTCAGGGCCGAAAGAGCTGTCCGGTGTTCCGGCTCCCCAGTTAAAATCGATGGCCGATTCTTCCCTTACCAGCGCAGGCGTTCCGGAAAGCTGCATATTGGAGAAATATTCGCCAATCAGCCCGTTGCGGGGCTGCGAAGGCTCCGGCGTGACCGAAGGTGCTGGTTCCGTGCCGCCCGGGTCATTCGCATGATCCAGCGTCCCCGAACCTTCTCCTATCGGCTGAAAAATCGGAGCCGGAGTCGGAGCCGGTGTTGGACTCGGCGTCGGCGTTGGTGTTGGGCTCGGCGTCGGTGACGGTGTTGGACTCGGCGTTGGCGTTGGGCTCGGCGATGGCGTCGGACTCGGCGATGGTGATGGCGTCGGGCTAGGTGTCGGACTTGGTAATGCTGCCGACACCGTAAACGAAGCCATTCCCGTAATGATCTCATCGCGGGTTAACGTAAACCCGTTGTTCAGAAAGCTCTTAATGGTTGTAGTGCTGTTGTTCTCGTACAGCATTTTGCCCCAAGTCATCATAAAGACCCATTTGCTCTGTGATTTGGGCAGCATCGCCGGATCGGGCATTTCGCCGCTCTCACCAATGGCAATCGGCTTGCCGGCAGCCAGAGTCAACAAGCTGTCATAATAGTACTGATTGAAATCCTTGTTATAAATGTCCGCCGCCAGAATGTCTACCTTATCCGCACCGGGATAGGTCTTGACGTAAGGATCGGCCCAGCTGTTCGGCGCGTTCGGGCTCCATACCCACAGCAGATTGTTAAGTTTATGAACATTAACAAAACGGTCATACATAATATTCCACAGAGCTGCAAAATTGTTCTTCTTGCCCCACCAGAACCAATCGCCGTTCATTTCATGGTACGGACGCCACAGTACAGGCACCCCGGCATCACGCAGAGTTTTCAGCGATACCGCCACTTTGTCGAGCTCCGTGATCAGGCTGTTGTACTGCGCAGTTCCAGGCGTGACATACTTGTCAAAATCGGCCTGGGACAGCGATTTTTGCACGTTCGCCCAGTCATAAGCCGTACCGGGAAGATTCGCATGATACGTCATGGCGACGATACCGCCGGCCTTATACCACTGGATGGCGCTGCTGACGACATTTTGCCGCAGCCATGTCACGGCGCCATCCGTTTGCCCGTTAATCGCCCCAAGCTCATATCCATGGAGGGCTGCATACCTGCTGCTCGTTACTTGAAGCTTGTTGTTGAACTCGTCCGGACTTTCCAGATAATCATGCTGGCCGGTAATAATGCGGGTTCCGGAAATCGAGTACAGGTAGCTCAGCAGCTTGACCGCTTCGGGAGAAGCATCAGGGTTGACCGGGCGCCCCGGAGCCTCCGCAGCCGAAGCAATCGCCGGGCTTCCTGAACCCGCGGGCAGGACAAATGTCCAGAGCAGACACAGGGATAGCATAAAAAAGAATAGTCGATACATACGGTGAACTTTCAATTCCATCTTCCTTTCGGTAACCAGGCTTCCTCTTTGAAATAAGAGGCCCTATGGCTTTGCGTCCCTACCTCACGATAGGTTTGCCTTTGTCGTAGTGGAAGGCTTAGCCTTCTACCGTACATATCGACGTTATTTAATTATTCATGAAGTCTATTTTGCATAAATCCTCAATAAATGGGTCAAAAGACCTGTTTAGTAGTTCACAAAAATGGTTAATTAATGATTTTATCTATCATTTTTAAGAAATAAACTGCTGCAGTTCAATGTCCTTCCAATCCAGCGTAATGCGGATATTGTCCTCTTCCACGAGCTCCGATCCGGTCTGCACTTCGATGAACTCCACATCGGTCAGAGCCAGAATGCTGTGCTTCGTCCCTTCCGGTATGCGCACAACATCTCCCGCTTTTACCTTATGCATTTTTTCATTCAGGATGATGCTGGCTTCCCCGCTGATGAACGTCCAGATTTCACTGCGCTTGAGATGGTACTGGTAGCTGATATTTTTTCCCTCTGCGATAAAAATCCGCTTGGTCAGCACTTCGCTGCTTTCCCGGTATTTGACATAGTCGATCACCCGGTAGTGGCCCCATCGGCGTTCCTCGTACATCGGTCTTTGCTCGGTGCCCTTCAGCACCTCTTTGATACGCGGGCTTTCCGATTTGTGAGTAACGAGAATGCCGTCCGGACTAGCGGCGATAATCAGATCCTGAGCACCGATTACCGTGATCGGAATATCAAGCTCGTTGACAAGGCAGCTTGTCGAGGAATCCTCGGTCAGAACGCCCTTGCCCATCTGGTTGCTCGCCATCTCTTCGGTCAGCGTATTCCAAGTGCCCAGGTCCTTCCAGAATCCGTCGTACGGTTGAACAACGATTTTTTCCTCGCGTTCAACTACCTCATAATCGAAGCTGATCGAAGAGAGCAGTTTGTACTGCTTCTGCAGCTCCTCGTAGGTTAAGGGCAGCCCTTTTTGCTGCAAAATATCAAGCAGGTATCCGAGCCGGAAGGCGAATACCCCGCAGTTCCACAAAGCGCCCTGTCCAATCAGCTCTTCGGCGCGCAGGCGGTCCGGCTTCTCAAGGAAACCGTTCACCGGCATGACTCCATTCTCCCGAGCTTCAGCGCTCGAAGGGATAATGTAGCCATATTTCTCCGAAGGCAGCTCCGGCACGACGCCGATCAACGCCAGGTTCGCGCCGCTGTCGTCCAGCGCCTGCTCAAGCTGCGAAACCGATCCGAAGAAGGAGCCTTCCACATAAGGATCGACCGGCAGAATCGCCACCGTCTCATCCGGCCGCACGCCCTCTACCGAATACAGATAGACGGCCGTAAGCGCAATCGCCGGGAAGGTATCGCGGCGTTCGGGCTCGATAATAATCTTCACGTCCGTGCCGAGCTGGCTCTGAATCATTTCCACCTGTCCGCGTCCTGTCGCCAGATACGACGATTCCGCGAGCCCCGCTTCTCCCAGCTGCCGCCATACCCGCTGGACCATCGATTCAGGTTCGCCGAGCGGGCTTTCCAGAACCTTCAGGAACTGTTTCGAACGTGAATCATTGGACAGAGGCCACAGCCGTTTTCCCGAACCGCCAGATAAAAGCACCAATTTCATAAATGTACCCTCCCTAAATGGTCATGATATGGCCGTGAAGAACCGAAGCGTAACAAGCGTTGTCGTGCTTCGTGCGGGGAGGCGGTTATACCGCCCCCGCCACACTCGGAGAATAGCCGCTGAGCCCGCCCATTCGAGGGCGTCCTACCGAATAGTATTCCAGCCCGGTTCCTTCGATCTGCTCCTTGGAGTATACATTGCGGCCGTCGATCAGGATCGGCTTGCGCATGCTCGCGGATACCAGATGCAGATTGATATCCTTGAATACGCCCCAGTCCGTCAGCAGGCAGAGCGCGTCACTGCCGGACGCTGCTTCCTCCGCCACAGCGCACCATTGAATGTTCGGGTGATTGTACTGCTGGCGGAAATTATCCGCGGCGATCGGATCGTACACCTTCACGTGCGCGCCTTCCGTCACTAGCGCCTCAATGATTTCCCTTGCCGGCGATTCGCGTACGTCGTCCGTATTCGGCTTGAAGGCAAGCCCCCAGATGCCGATACTCGCGCCATGCAGGCTTCCAAGCGATTCATGCAGCTTGGCGATGATCATATACCGCTGGCCCTGATTGACTTCCACCACCGATTTAAGCAGTTTGAACTCGTAATCGACATTACCGGCGATCTGAATCAGCGCTTTCGTGTCTTTAGGGAAGCAGGAGCCGCCGTATCCAATACCGGCTTGAAGGAAGGACGAACCGATCCGCTTGTCCAGACCCATTCCCTCGGCCACCTCGGTCACATCCGCGCCGACCTTTTCGCAAATATTGGCAATCTCATTGATGAACGAGATCTTCGTCGCCAGAAAAGCATTCGATGCGTACTTGATCATCTCTGCGCTGCGGATATCGGTGACGACAATATTGTCGGTGAATCCTTGATGAAGCTCCCTCATGACAGGCTCCAAGGCCGGATTGTCCAGACCGATAATGATCCGGTCGGGATGCAGTGTATCCTGAATGGCCGAGCCTTCCCTTAAGAATTCCGGCGCTGACACGATATCGAACGGATACCCGGTGTTAGCGGCGATAATCTGACGGATTTTCTCGTTCGTTCCTACGGGAACGGTCGATTTCGTCATAATGATCTTATAGCCCTCCATCGCCCGTCCGATATCCGCCGCCGCGCTTTCAATGTACTGCAAATTCGCTTCGCCGTTCGGAAGAGAAGGCGTTCCTACGGCGAGAATGACGATATCCGAGCGGCGCACCGACTCCTGAATATCGGAGGAGAATTGCAATCTTCCCTCTTTCAGGTTCATTTCAATCAGTGTCTCGATTCCCGGTTCGTAGATTGGCGACTTCATCTGTTTCAGTTTGGCTATCTTGTCCTCATCCTTGTCGACGCAAATGACGTGGTTACCCCCAAGTGTGAAGCATACGCCGGATACGAGGCCGACATAGCCGGTGCCGATTACCGCCAGATTCATATCATCATCCTCCTTTTAAAAAGTTGACATACGCCTGTTCGACATACTGCTTGAACTGCACCATAAAAGTCTGTTCATCGAATTTCTGCGCGTGCTTCATAATTTTTCCGACGTCCCATGCATACGATTCCACTTCGGCGATGGCCTGGAGCAGATCCTCGACCTCCTGCCGCTTGAAAAATACGCCGTTGACATAAGGGACAATCGTGTCCAGCGCCCCGCCCGCCTGATAAGCGATAACCGGTCTTCCTGCGGCGTTCGCCTCCAGCGGCGTGATGCCGAAATCCTCTTCCCCAGGAAAAATATATGCCCTGCACTGCGACATCAGCCCGTTGACCTCAGCGTCTTCAAGGCGGCCGAGGAATTTCACATTGCTCCTGGCCATTCCCTCCAGCCGTTTCCGGTCGGGACCGTCGCCGACGATGAGCAGCTTCAGCCCGTTGCGGTTGAAGGCTTCCACCGCCAGATCGATCCGCTTGTAGGACACGAGCCTGGAGACGATCAGATAATAATCGCCGATGGAGCTTGAACTGGTGAACCGGGATGTATTGATGGGCGGGAAGATGACATCGGCATCCCGGTGGTAGTAGTTCCGTATCCGGCTCTTGACAACGGATGAGTTGGCTACAAACTGGTTCACATTTTTGGAAGTCCGCTGGTCCCACATTTTGAGCTGCTGGATGTAGAGCTTCAGCACTCTTTTGAATAGACCCGAGTTCGACTGCCGTTCCATATAGGTGTCATAGTCCCAGGCAAATCTCATCGGGGTGTGGCAGTAGCAGAGATGAAATGTGCGCTTGGGCACCTGAATGCTCTTCATGAACGCGCTGCTGGAACTCAGAACGATATCGAACCCGCGGAAGTCCAGATCGCGAATAGCCATGGGATAAAGCGGCAGCACCCCTTTAAAGTTGTCCTTCACTCCCGGAATTTTTTGCAGCCAGGAGGCCCGGATATCCGCGTCCTTGAGGTTCTCGGTCAGGCGGCTTCCGTTAAAAACCGTCGTGAAGATCGGAGCTTCCGGATACATATGGTGAAAGACCTCCACCACTCTCTCCGCCCCGCCCATTTGGATTAAGTAATCATGCGCTATCGCAATTTTCATGTGAATCATCCTCAACATTTTATGGGGCAATTTTTGTCAAAAAGCGGCTGTATTCCGGCTGCTTGCTTCACAGCTGTTATCCACGCCAGCCCCTTCAGGTGCCCGCCAGCAAGCCTCTGTAGTAATCGACGATCTCTTTAACCGTATTTTCGATTACAAAATGTTCCTTTACCCGCTTGATTCCGGCTTCCGCCATTCTCTCCCTCTCCTGGGGATGATCCACCATCCAGTTAATGGCTTCCGTAAGGACCGCCGGGTCGCCCGGCTGGATGAGCAGCCCGGTCTCGCCAGGGACAACGATCTCCACCGGCCCTCCCTCGTTGGAGGCAATCACCGGCAGGCCAGCCGCCATCCCTTCGACGATCACCTGGCCGAACGGCTCCGGCGTAATCGAGGTATGCACGAGCAAATCCGCCTGCTGCATCAGTCCTTGGATATCCTCCACATGGCCGAGGAGGGTTACATTCGTCAGCCGGTCCCGCTCAATCGTCGCCAGCAGCTTCTTCTTGTACTCGTCTTCGCCGAAGAGGGCGTCGCCCGCCAGCCAAAACTTGATTCGTCCGTTATCCTGAAGCCTCTTCGCCGCTTCCAGCAAAATATGCTGTCCCTTCCACTCCGCCAGACGCCCTACCAGCAGAACGTTGAAATCTTTCTGCTCCCTCCGTCCGGTTCCGCCGCCAATCGCTTTGGCGAAAGCGGAATAGACGACCAGCGTCTTCTTGGAACGCGGCAGCTCCAGCGCGCTCAGCGTCGACTTCGAGTTGGCGATAACGCCGTTGGGAAGCAGACGCGAGAGCAGCCGGATGGCTTTCGCGACAACCGGCTTTAGATAAGGCGCGCCAATATGGTCGCGAATATGCCAAATCAGCGGTACGCCGGCCATCTTGGCGGCAACCGTTCCGTACAGCGCAGACTTAAGGGAGTTGGTATGCACGCAGGCTACCCGCTCCTTCTTCAGCAGCGGAGCGAGCTTGCGGCCATAGGCCAGCAGCTTCATAGCAGCAGCCGGCGCGCCCAGATTGACGGTGTTGCGCCCGCGGCTGCGGATGCTCTCGTCGAGCGGAATGATCCGGACGTCGATCCCTTTCTCGCGCAGGCGGTCGGCCAGCGCTCCTTCCTCCGCCAAGATAACGAGCGGATCAACCTGATCCCCGATATGGGTAAGAATGTTGAACAGCGCCACTTCGCCGCCGCTCCATCTAGCCGTGTGATCGATATACGCCACTCTGAGCATTGATCGTCTCCCCCTTCCCCATAACATCTCTAAATACGGCTTCCACCTGATCCGCGACATGCTCCCAGGTGTATCTTTCCAGCACATGCTCCCTGCATTCTTCCCGGCTGGGAAGCAGCCTTCGGTTGCCGAGCATGTGGGAGATCCCTTCGGCCATGTCCGCAGCCGACGCGCTCTTGAACAGCAGCTCCGGACGGAAATTCTGCAGAATTTCCCGGTTGCCGCCAATCGGCGTTGCCATGACCGGCAGCCCGCTCGCAAGCGCCTCGGTAGTAATCAGGCCGAAGCCCTCCAGCGCTTGCGACGGAACGACGAACAGATCAGCCGCCTGATAGTACGAAGCCAGCTCATGATCGGGGATATAGCCGAGCAGCCGGACCTTGCTCGCCAGCCCGTAATCGGCGATCCGCTCCTCCAGCTCCGCCCGCAAGGGGCCTTTTCCCCCGATTAGCAGAATCGAGTTCGGGAAGCGTTCGGATACCGTGCGCCATGCCTCCAGTAATTGAAGCAGTCCCATCCGGTTGACCAGTCTCCGGACCGTCAGCACCGTGGTCGCCCCCTCCGGCAGATTCAGCATGCGCCGAACGGCGAGCCGGTTGTTGGCCGGAATGAACCGGTCGATATTGGCCGCGCCGGGAATGATGACGATCTTGTCAAGCGGAACGCCATGCAGCGAATGCAGAATATCCCGAAAAGTCTCGCTGAGAACAATGAACTTATCCGCCAGCCGGTATGCTTTGCGCTCGATCGACTTGGCGATCGCGGTCTTGACCTGATGCTTGATGCCCTGGCCCTCGATTTTCATCTCCTCGTTCCAAGGCCCGTGAAAGGTCATCACGACCGGGATGCCGCGTTTCTTCGCCTCTAGTGCAGGGCCGACTCCGTATGGAGCGAAATGGGAATACAGGATATCAATCCGTTCTTTCCCGGCGTTCATTAGCTCCGACGCCTTTCTCTGAAAGGCATCCTTTCGCCTCCAGATCGATTCTTTAGGGTCCCCGGCATTGTGGATAACGAGTTCCTCCGGCGTTTGCGGCTTCTCCTTGCTGCAGATCAGCGCGTGCACCCGGTTGCGGGAAGAAAGCTGCTCGCAGATGGATTTGTAATACGTGTTGAGTCCGCCGGGCTGCACCGTCGGCCAGCTTAGGCCGGTCGACATAATATTCAGTCCGTCACTATAGGACATAGCCTTTCTCTCCTTTCTCCCGCTCTTTCTCCGTCTGGCTGGCTCTCAGAGCCCGTAGTGCCTGTAAAGTTTGAAGCCGACCATGAATTCGCACATGATCCGGGAAGTCTTGACTCTTCCCGGTCTGCGCTGAAGACTCCCCGCCTCCATCATGGGCGATAGTCTCTTTGGCGAACGGTTGGCAGGGGTACATCGCCCTGTCAAGCCGGATGATGTCATCCCGGAAAGTATTGACCGCTGGAATCGGGCCATAGCCCGGGCCTACAAGCACGCCTGTCAGTGAATCCATGCTGGTTTCCTCCTTTTTCTAACCGTTCGCATTCCGTCTCTTCACGTTCATATAGGAATTCATCGTCGTCTTCATCCACAGCAGACTTTCCGCCCTGCTGCTTAGCGGGGCGCAGCCCCCGGCTGAACCGCAGCTTGCGTAGCTTCTGTCTTTCTCCCGTCCAGTACCTCTCTGGCGCTAAGGCCAAGGCCAATCAGCATCCAAATCAGGTAACCTTTAAGTCCGAGAAAACCGTTGTCTGATACAAGCCCGACCACCGCTCCAGTCCATGTTGCAAGGGCCAGCCTCGCATACATCTGAAGCCGGCTTGTACCCGTGACTTTGGCCATGATCTGCTTAGCCGCCATGCCAAGCGCACCGAAGAACAGCAGACCGCCCGGAGCGCCGAAGGTGAGCATCAGGGCAATGAACCCGTTGTCCATAATGCCGTACTCCCCCAGCTCGCCGCTGTTTCCAAGCTTCGTGCTCTGTCCGACGCTGCCGATCCCCTGGCCTACGGGATTCGATTTGATCGCAGGAATCATGCTGCCCAGCAGATTGAGCCGGTCATTATACGAGCGGTCCTCCTGGATGGAAGAGAGGGTCTCCATCCGGGACGTCAGCCCTTCCGCTCCCGGAAGCTTCGGTACGATCCAGAATAGAGCAAGCGCTACGAACAGCACCTGGATCAGCGTCTTCCATTTTCCTTTGGACGACGAGGAAGCGATGTACACCAGAAGCATAACCAGCAGGAGAAGCCATGCCGCCCGGACCAGCGTGGTCAGCAGACACACCACCACCAGCAGGACACCGATCCAACCGAAGGCGCCCCTCCATCTTTTCTCAAGAATCATCGGCACCAGAGCAAATACGAGAAAGGTGGCAGCAGGGCCCGGCGAATTCAGGGTGGAGAAGACTCTGACCTCCAGCGGATGCGGCGTGCCGATGGAATTCATTCCTGAGTTCATCATCCAGAAGGCGTCCCACGCGGGCACCGTCAAATACTGGATAATCCCGTATCCGGCAACCAGAACCGCGATATTGGCATATCCGCCGAGCAGCTTGTCAATATCACGGGCCGTAAACGGCGTCACCGCAAAGTATGGCAGCAGCAGCAGCGGAACAAGATAGTTCGTCAGATCGTAGAACGAACCCATCCCGTTCTTCGCAAGTCCAATCAGGGTCGCATAGCCAAGCGGGACCGCGAACAGCAGCAGCAGTCTCATAAAGGGACGGCGGATGGCATGAATCTTGCGCATAACCGGGATGGCCACCGCACCGCCCGCAAGCAGAGGCGCCAGGCTGAGCAGCGATACGGAATGGTAGACCCCTTCACTCCAATCGGCTATGCGGCGCAGTTCAGGAGCGATGGCCCAGACGAGCAGGGTGTAGATCACGAGCAGCCGCGGCTTCAGCAGCGCGAGCAGAAGGGCCGGGAACAGCAGAGCCGATACCATGGCAAGCTGCAGGCCGCTTGATGAGCTGAGCTTCGCGCTGACATAACCGATCATCAGCGGCAGAACCGCACAGACCGCAGTAAAGATTCCCGCTGTTGCCAGAGCGCGAAGGTTTCCCGGGTGGATAAGACCGGAACTGCCTTGATGACGGCTGATCATCGTTTCATACACCTCCATTCCTTGGGGACAAGCCTTTATTCAAGGCTCTGTCCATTCTCTTTATCCCGTTTGCGCATCTCCTTGAGCAGAAGGAGCAGAAACTGGGCGTCGTCCACCAAATACCGCTTCCACAGCCTTCCCGGTTCCTGGCTTAGACGCCAGAACCATTCCAGTCCGCTTTTTTGCATGAAATCAGGGGCACGCTTGACCGATCCGGACAGAAAATCGAACGTTGCTCCGACGCCAATCGAGATTGGCGCCCGGTAGGTTAGATAATGGCGGTAGATCCATTTCTCCTGCTTGGGAGCCCCTACGCCGACGAATACGATATCCGGCCGGGTTTCATTCAGCATTCCGATAATCCGCTCGTTCTCTTCCTTGTTATTCTCGAAGCCGTAGGAAGGAGAATAACAACCGACAATGTTAATATCCGGGTACGCCGCCTTAAGGTTCTTCGTAGCCCGCTCCGGCACGCCCTCCGCAGAGCCGAGAAAGAACAGCCGGTATTTCCGCTGCTGGAACGCATGTCCCAATCTGCTGAAGAGGTCGGCGCCGGACACCTTCTGCTTGAGCGGCTTGCCCAGCATCTTGGAAGCCCATATGAGCGGCATCCCGTCCGCGACCACAGCGCCCGCTTCAGAGTAGACCGTCCGGAATTCCTTGTCCTTGCGCAGCTTGATCACATGATCCACATTGCAGGTCAGAATGTAGGAATGATTCCTTTCCCGGATCGTAGTATCGATATACTCCAGCAGGTCCATGAAATCATAATTGTTAAAGTTGACATCGAACATGTTCACTTGATTCATCGTATCACTTCTTTTTGTGGGGAATCGGTTGACTGCGAAGCCCGGTACAGGCAGTTCAGGTACCAACAGAACGGAATAATAAATTGGACCGTCGACAGCGTATTATCAGAAAACGAATAGATCATAAATGCTGCTATAAAGAGCAGGTAATAAGGCTTAACCGGCGGCGCCAAAGCTCTGTAAACCAGAATAAACACAGCCAACAAGGACAGCAGCAGCAGGATCGAGCCGATGTACCCCCCGTCGAAGTAAAACCGGATGTATTCGTTGTGGGGAACGACAAAGCCTTTATACAGCGTGCCGTCGTTGGCCACTGTAACGGCGCCAAGACCTCTTCCCGCCAATGGGGAGCCCGACGCTTTTTCCAAAAAATAAGTCCAGGCCTCGGAGCGTCCCGACAGGTCGATTCCATCGCTCGTCTGCCTTTCAAACGAACGTTTCTTGATATTGTCCCACTGCATGAGCGCCGCGCCTGAAATCACGATCACCGAGCACAGCAGCGGAATCAGATACCGGGTCTTGCCCTTCAAATAGCGCCGGAAAATGTCGTAGAAGTAGTACAGCGCTACAGGAAGCAGCGCGAGAAGCGGCCCCCGGGTCCCCGTACCGATCAAAGTTACGAAATTCACGGCCAGCACACTGTAATAGAAACGCTCATGGCCCGGATTCCTCCTGAGTTCAATAAACGGGATGACCGTTCCCAGAAAGGCAAGCATCGCAAGATGCGATGGAATATTCGCCCCTTGAATCCGTACCGCTCCTGTAAACTCCACATTAAGCATGGGATGGAGATGGGCCACCTGCAGCAGCGCTCCAACCAGCAGGCTTACGACCGGCAGAAGGCAGATCATGTAGATATGCCGCTGCGCCACTTCTTTTTTCCAGTTGATCAAGAGAAACATAAACGGAAGCGAAAGTCCGATGAACGCCTTGACCGCAATAGACGACGTCATCTGGGACAGCCAGATGGAGAAGGTGAACGTCATGAACACCATCACCGCCAGAGCCCACAGCGGGTAGCTGAGCTTGAAACGCAGTCCGTTAACCAGAATGCAGGGCACCAGCAGAGCCAGCATCGCCAGCTTGTAGAGCGACAATATTTCCATTCCGAACAAGCTTCCATCGTACAAAAAATTGATCGATACCGCCGTCGTCAGCAGCACGAAATAACTGATGTAATCCGGCCTGGACAGGGATACGACGAGCAGAAGGAGCAATCCGACAGCGGCAACCGCGATAGCCGGCTCGTATATCACTGCCGTGCCTAGAAACAACGCCGACAGAAGAAACAGCATTCCATACGGCAGAGCATACAATTTGGAAGCCCGGTGGCCGCTTATCATCATTCATTCACCCCGTCGCCGATTCCCGATTTCGATTCCGCAGCATGTGAAACGTTCCGCGGACGCTCTCCAGCCTGCATTTGTTCAGCAGCTTTCTTCCTTCGTTCCTGGATATCGCGGCCAATACGGAATCGGCGGCAATATACAGAACTTTGGCCGCTGTCTTGCCCCAAAGGGACAGGCTGCCCAGTTGGCCGCTGCTTCCAAGGGCATTGGACAACCCTTGACTGTAGTACCGCTTCATGATCCAGTCCTCGGTCAATCGGCTTGCCGGGACGAAGTGGTCCACAGCCATCTGCGGATGATAAAGAACGGATTGCCCTTCTTTCCGAATCTTTCCGAACAGCCAGGTCTCCTCGCCGGACAACAGCGATTCCCCCTTGCGTCCAAGCTCCAGCGGAAACAGGCTGACGTTAAAGACCTCGCGCCTCATCGCCATGTTGGCGCCGCAGGGGTGGAACTTGCCCGGGTACTCCTTGATCCGGTTGCCCAAATCCATAATCGTGTAGGGAAACTCGAACGGCTTGATCAGCCAGTTCGGTCTGCCGCTTTCAAAAATAGGAGCAACCTTGCCGCCCATAGCCATCACGCGCGGTCTGCTCTCTAAGGTGTTTACAATCGTCGATATCCATGTGCGGGCAGGCAGCGCATCGTCGTCGAGAAAGGCAATGAGCGGCGATTTGGCTGCCAGAATGCCCGCATTGCGGGCGGCCGACAGTCCCTGAACCGGCTCCAGCAGATACTTCATATGGATCATACTTGTGTATTTATCCACGAACCGTCTCACGACGGGTGCCGTATCATCGGTCGACCGGTTATCAACTACAATGACCTCCGCCTCGTCCAGCATATCGAGCCCGAGCAGGGAATCCAGCGTTTTGGATAACAGTCCGGCCCGATTGTAAGTGCAAATGATGATTGACAGCCGGGGTACGTTTCCGTGCTCAAACATGGGCATTCACCTAATTTCTTAATTAATAAGCATTTTTCGATCCCAGAAGCATGAGTCCCGTCTTTACGATAATCTTCAAGTCGAGCGCTGTGCTCCGCATGCGGATATACGTGAGATCCAGTTGGACCATTTCCTCGAAGCCGACACTGTTGCGCGCGTGAACCTGCCAGTAGCCTGTGCAGCCCGGCGTTACGGTCAGCCGCTGCTTGTCGTACTCCGTATACTGCGCCACTTCATCTGGAAGAGGCGGCCGGGGACCGACGAGGCTCATGTTGCCGACCAGCACATTCCAGAGCTGGGGAAGCTCGTCAATGCTCGTCTTGCGCAGGAACTTCCCGATCTTCGTAATGCGGGGATCATTCTTCATCTTGAACATCGCCCCGCTGACCTCGTTGTAAGCCATGAGATTCTTCTTCAGCTCCTCGGCATTCGAGATCATGGACCTGAACTTGTACATTTCAAACGGCTTCTCGTCCTTGCCAACACGGGTCTGGCGGAAGAACACTTTTCCTTTCGGATCATCCAGTTTGATCAGTACGGCGATTACGGCAAACAGGGGCAGCAGCAGGAATAGACACAGAGCGGAAAAAAGAATGTCGATTACCCGCTTCACTACCAGGTAGGAACTGGCTTCCCGCGCTTCTTCGGCATGCAGCACATAAACATTAGACAGAATCGGCTCAGCGTCATCCGGCATTTTTGGCATGCTCATTTCCCTCTCAATCCTCCTTGTAAAGATCGGCCCGTAATATATAAGTGCCTGAGCTTCAGCCTGTTAACTGGTGGCTTGTTCCGCCTTGCTGAGCCATGCCGCCATGGCATCCATGAGAGGGTAGCGTAAATCCTTGTTCTCCAAAGCGAACTCCAGCGTTGTCAAAATGTAACCAAGCCGTTCTCCGACGTCGTATCTCGTTCCATCGAAATTGTAGGCGTAGACCCGCTCGCTTTGGTTCAGCTTCTGAATCGCGTCGGTCAGCTGGATTTCGCCCCCGGCGCCTTTTTCCTGCAGATCGAGATATTTAAAGATCTTCGGCGTAAACACGTAGCGTCCCATAATCGCCAGATTGGAAGGGGCGGTGCCGAGCGGCGGCTTCTCGACAAAGTTGTGAACGCGGTACAGACGACCGTCCTGCAAATCCGGTTCGATAATGCCGTACCGGTTGGTGAATTCATCGGGAATTTCCTGCACGCCGATAACCGAGTTCTGCGTTTCCTCATACTGGTCGATCAGTTGTTTCAGGCATGGCGTCTGTCCGGTAACAATATCGTCGCCGAGCATTACGCCGAACGGCTCGTCGCCGATGAACCGTCTGGCGCACCAGACCGCATGTCCCAGTCCTTTGGGTTCTTTTTGCCGGATATAGTGAATTTCAACCTTGGATGAACGCTGTACCTCCTGAAGCAGTTCGAGCTTGCCATCCTCAAGCAGCCGCGATTCCAGCTCGAAGGCGTTGTCGAAATGATCTTCAATCGCCCGCTTTCCTTTACCGGTTACGATAATAATATCCTCGATGCCGGAAGCGATCGCTTCCTCCACAATGTACTGAATAGTAGGCTTGTTGATGATGGGAAGCATTTCCTTCGGCATCGCCTTAGTTGCAGGAAGAAAACGGGTACCCAGTCCGGCTGCGGGAATAATTACCTTTTTCACTTTTTTCATCATCCGTACCTCCTAAAAGTAATTTTTGCTTGGCTTGCGTCCAGCTCATTATTACTTGAATTGGTTTATGGTAATGCCGAGAATAGCGGTCCCGGATTGTTCCATCAGCGTCTTGACCTTGCCGATCAACTCCCGCTTCGACTTGCCGTAACGGGCAATGATGATAACGCCGTCCGTGAGCGGCGCAAGCACCCGGGCATCGCTGTATTCCACCGCAGGGGGCGTGTCCAGCAGAACAAGATCATGGGTTCCTTTCAATTCCTCCAGCAGTTCCGCCATCTTGGCGTTGCCCAGCAGATCGGGCGGACTGACGGATGAGACTCCTGCCGTCACGATGGTAAGATTGGCCAGGTTGCCGTATACGCCGATCTTGCCTGCCTCCTTCTGGCCGCTCAGACAGTCAGCCAGCCCGTCGCTATTCTCCACTCCAAACACTGTATGAAGGCCAGGGCTGCGCAAGTTGCAATCCACCACGGCGACCTTTTTTCCGTCCTGCACAAAGGATACGGCGAGATTGGCCAGAACGGTCGTCTTTCCCTCCCCCGCTCCGCCGGACGTGAAGAGCAGCGATTTGCCTCCGCCCTGCAGCAGCCCGAGCTGACGGATGTAGGTGCGAAGCGAGCGGAATGATTCAGACACATGCGACTGCGGATTTCGCTCAGCGATGAGGCTGTTACTTAATCGCAGCATACGCTCCCTCCCCTACTCTTGCTTTGTTGTCCCCATCCTTGCCGAGGTCGCGTTTGCGGATGACCGGAATAGTTCCGATGACCGGAAGACCAAACTCGTGCATCGCTTCCTTCTCGGAGCGAAGGGAGCCGCTCAACGTCTCCAGCAGCAGGATAATTCCCAGAGCCGCCATCAGCGATACGACAAAGCTGATAATCAGATTCATCGTAAATCCTGCGTTAATCGGTCCCGGAACATCTTTCGGGTCCGCAGGAGTGAGGAAGTTGACGTTGTTCAGATTCATCAGTTCCGGCAGGGTGCGAATGAAAGTCTGCGATACGGCATTGGCGATGCCGGCTGCCTTCGCGTAGCTTGTATCCTCCACACTGAGATTGATAATCTGGCTTCCCTCTGAAGATTTGATGGCTACCTTGGAGCTGAGCGCGTCTCCTGTAAGCCCGAATTCCGGATGCGCGGCGGCGACACGGTCCATAATGGCCGGCGATTTAATGATTTCCTTGTAACTTCCGATCAAATTAAGACTGAAATTCAGATTGTTCAGGTTATTGCCTTCCGGCAGGTCAGCCGCGTTGTTCACCAGCAGCTGTGTAGATGCAGAATAGACGGGAACCACGTAATTCTTGCTGACATAATAGGTGGTGCTGCAGGAGATCAGTACGAACAGCACGATGAGCCATAACCTTTTTTTGATCAGATTCAGGTAATCCAAAATCGTCTTTTCCACAGCGAGCCTCCTTCCGTTGGATTTTGAAAGACTTCTGAAAATTTCAGGTAACTTGCTTTAATTCTAACAATCCACATTTTTCGGGGCATGGTCCCTGCCATTACTTTCGTTTTCACTTTTGAATAAAGAAAATTTCCACTTTAGGCCAATTCATGGTATACTTTAGTACCATAAGGCATGAGCTGTGTTGACACGCCGCTGGCGGAATTTGCCGAAAAAGAAAAAAAGCACGGACAAAATGTCCGTGCTTGTAAATATGGATTT
Source organism: Paenibacillus durus ATCC 35681 (assembly GCF_000993825.1). Lineage (NCBI taxonomy): Bacteria > Bacillati > Bacillota > Bacilli > Caryophanales > Paenibacillaceae > Paenibacillus > Paenibacillus durus. The sequence goes on along the minus strand of NZ_CP011114.1, from coordinate 406,146 downwards.
TCGTTTGCCTGCCGATTATTCGACAGACATCTCGTATTTGGTTAAGCCAACCGCGTTCGCGTAAAGCGCGGCCTGAGTGCGGTCCGCAACCTGAAGCTTGGCCAAAATTTGACTGACATGCTTCTTGACCGTGAACTCGCTGATGAAGAGCCGGGAAGCAATTTCCCGGTTGCAGGCGCCCTGCCCCAGCTCGATCAGCACTTCCCGTTCCTTGGGCGTCAATTCATCCGTCGGACCCTTGCCGCTCATTCTCATCTTGTCTTCCATCAGGCCGGGATCGTAATACTTCCTGCCCTTATAGACCAGCTGAATGGCAAACAGCAGCTCCTCAGGGAGCGCTTCTTTCAGTACATAGCCGTCGACCAGTACTTCCTCCGCCTTCAGGAAATCTTCCCGGCTTGCCGAGGATGTCAGCAGGATGAACTTGCTGTCGATTCCGCGTCTGCGCGCGGCCTTGATCACATCAATCCCCGACTCGTCGGCAAGCTTCAAATCGATCAGCACCAAATCAGGCCGCACCTCTTCAAAGACGCGCAGAGCCTCTTCACCATTCGTTGCTTCGCCCGCAAATTTCAAATTAGGCTGCATGGAAATAACAGCTGCCAGCCCTCTTCTAACGAGGGGGTGATCATCCACAATGACGATTTCCATAATGCAAAGACCTCCTATCATCCTTTATGCGTTCTTTAATTCAACTACGCCTACCGGAATTGAAATCAGAATCTGGGTACCTGCATTCTCGTTGCTGGATAACTGGAAATCACCGCCAAGGGAACTCGCCAAATGCTGCATGTTCTTCATTCCCAGTCCGCTTGTGCCCTCCATCGAACGGGTCCACAGCAGATCGGTGTCGAAGCCGACCCCATCGTCGCGGATAGCCAGTCCGACCCATCTTGGCTTCAAGGTCAGCTCAACCTCAATATTGCCGGCGCCGCCGTGGCGGATGGCATTGCCGGTCGCTTCGGATATAATCCGGAAAAGCGCTTTGTGATAAGGGTAGGGCAGGCTGAAGTCATCGCCCTTCACTTTGAAATCAATCTCAACATCATTCAATCTTGATAAACTTTTCAGATGCGATCTTACCATACCGAGCCAGGTCGGACCGCCGCTTTTCTTGGAACTTAAACTGTAAATGGTGATCCTCAGTTCCTTGGCGGCCTTGGTCGCCGAATCATGGATCAGCTCGATCTGCTCCTCCAACTGGGAGGGCGTCATTTTTCGGCAGGCCTGCTTGAGGGAATGCGCTGCATAGACAATGCCGAACAGGCTCTGCGAGACGCTGTCATGCATTTCGTCGGCAATCCGGTTCTGCTCATTGGTCACAATGAGGCGGTTCTCGGTGACGCTCAGCTCATGGCGTTCCAGCGTAATCGCGCTGAGCTCCGCCAGAAACATCAGCTGCTGGATGTACCATCTCCGGCCCTCCAGTCCCTCATGCGCTTCAAGCTTTACCCCGATGACGCCGACAAACCGGGTGCTCATCCGAACCGGCATCAGCAGCATGTCCCCGAATCCGGGAACGCTCCTGAATATCGGTTCCTTCTGACGCCGCCATTCAGGCTCATATTTCTTGAGCTCCCCGAATAGATATTCTTCCTCCTCGGGCAGCCAACCGGTCTGACGGCTTACAAGCCCCGGCCCCCCGCTGTTTCCCGCGAACCAGAACAGCGCTTTATTCAGCTTCGTCAGCTTGAGGGCATAGTCGGTAATCACCTGTCCGATGTTCATAAAATCATGCTCACTTGAGGTTTCCACGATGTGATACAGCGATTTGATATGCTCTAGCATTTCGTCCGTGCGCGCCTCGGCTTCCTCCCGCTGCCGCTTAAGCTTCGAAAGCAGCTGCATAAAGATTGCCGTGAGCGCAAGAGCCAGGAACAGATTTCCGTTCTCCAGCAGAACAGAGGCAAAGGTGTCATCCGCCGATTTATAAAAAAAATAGCAAAATCCAAGGAAGATGGCAAAATAGCCGGCGAGCAGGCTCCAGCAAAAATAAAAGGACAAGGAACCCGCTGCAATCAAAATAGGATTAAGCGAATACAGCTTGAACGGGCTGTTGTATCCGCCTGTACCAATGGCCAGCAGAAGAATCAGCAGCATCTCAATACTAACCGACGCCATAACGGCACGCGGCCTGTGCCGGAAACTCCGATAAAAGGCGGTAAACATATGAGCCAGCAAGCCCAACGCCAGAATAATCAAAATTTTATAAACGAGGGCAGGACCCGTGTGCGTTACCAAGAACATCAGCGAAGTAAGGAACAGTGATAAGTACCTGAAAAATGTAATCATACGATCTTCCGCAGATAACCTGATATTCATCCCACCACCCAATTCTCCAAATTTGTGGAAAATGCGAGTTTTTACCTGCCTTAAAACCGCTGTGTTAAATGCATCATACAAAAGAAAGATGACAATAACAAGTTACCTTTCTACCTGATAACGGTTACATAGTTAAAAATTAAGGATATTTTTTTTATTTTCGCCTGTTTTATTCAATCAAAAATGGGGTATAAGAGGATAATTTGGAAATAAGCATTGAATTCATGTCAGCTAAAATGCCACGGGTATTTGCAACAGCACAAGGAGCCCTAACCGGATAAGAAGAAACGCCTGACGGCGTCTAGAACGCAGGTAATCCGGAAGCATCCCTTCCAGCGCCTGAGCCGCTCTGTCGGCATCGCGGAGGTTGCCCTCCCCCATCCACTCCATCACTTCCTTGAATCTCGCCGCGAGATTATGCGTCTCCTCCGCCCGAAAGACGGTTCCTTCCGCCAAAAGTCCCGTCTCTCTCCATTCCTTTATCCCAGACTCGCCTTCCTGAAGCGCCGGCTCGACGCCGACAGCGCCGCCCCGAAACCGGCCGCAGTCCGGGACTAAAGCTCGGGGCTTCTGTTTAACAAAAGCGCCCTGTCCTTCATGGCCGTAAAGGCTCATACAGGACAGGGCGCTTTTCGTTTTTTTATCAGCTGCCTTGGGCCCAAAGCTGGGTCTGCGTAGCGACAGAAACACCGGCGGCTGCGGCCCTCTGCACCTCCAGCGCCAGATATAGTCCTGGCAGAATCTCCAGAACAAGCGGGACTTACGGCTTCACAGCAGGCAGTTTGACTCTTACTTCCGTCCCCTTTCCCTTGACGCTCTGAAACTCGATCGTGCCTTTCATCGCTTCAATGAGCCGGAAGGTTACCATCAATCCAAGTCCGGTACCTTTCGTTTTATTGGAATAATAAGGCTCCCCCAGCCGGGCGATCTCGCTGGCCGTCATGCCTTCCCCCGTATCCCGAACACTAATGATGACGTAAGCGCCGGATTTCTGGGCAGTAATGGTTACCAGCCCGTTGTCCTGGAGGGCTTCGATGCCGTTCTTGATAATATTGATCAGCGCCTGCTTGAACTTGGAAGAATTGAACTTGACGTACAGACCGGCTTCCAGATGAATCTCGATTCGGCTCCCCTGAATTTGGGCCAGAGGCAGCAGAATGCCCGCGACATGCTTCAGTTCTTCCCCGACATCCAGACATTCCACCTTATCCATCGCCGGCTTGGCAAATGTGAGGAAATCATTGATAATATGCGAAGCCCGGTCCAGCTCCGAAATCGCCAATTGCAAGTATTCTCTTTCCTTGCTGCCCTGAGCTCCGCCGATAATTTGCAGAAAGCCTCTCGTAACCTGGAGCGGATTGCGTACCTCATGCGCCACAGATGCAGCCAGCTCGCTAATAATTTCCATTTTTTCGGAACGCTGAAGATCGTTGTTGAACTTCTCCAGTTCTTTGGAATATTCCACCACTTGTTCGTGATTCCTGGCGAATCTCCGCCCTACGATGACAATCAGGGAAACAAGAAATCCGACGATGCCCCATTTCCACCAGTACAGTTGGTACTTCTCGCCGGACATATAGTACAGGGACAGCTCGCTGAGCGACGCTAGCGCAAACAAGGCAAACCCGGTGGTGAAGATAATGGCCTCCACATTGCCGCGAAGGGAGTAACGGATCGCAAGCCCCAGCAGAAGCAGGAACTGAATGATCATGAGAATTCCCACGACATCAACTGTAAAAATTCTATACAGAACGTCTAGGCGGTAAGACAAGGCAATATTGAGCACGCTAAGTCCCACGCAGAACAGCGAATATCCTATTTGGAGCTTCCTCAACCGGGTAACGGCTTTAAACAGGCCCGAACCAAATAATTTCTCGAAAAAGTAGGTGAATGCCGGCAGCAATGTGAACAGCGCCGCATCGAAGAGCAGTTCCAACCACCTGTATTTATTCTCCATTACAATTTCAAGATAGGGAGAATAGTAGATCATCAGCACCCCGGACGACAGCATGATCAGCATGAGCAGAATTCCGTTGACAAACAGCTCTCTTTTTAAAAATACCGAGCACACGCCCAGGACGACGGCCATAAAAATGAGCGACCCGCCGATCATGAGATCCAGCAGATTTTCCTTCAAATAAACATTCAGCAGCTTGGCGTAGCTGCCAACCTTGATCTCTCCTTCCAAGCCAAGGCGGCTGCCGGTCCCTCCGCTATATATGTACAACTCTTTGCCTACTTGCGGCGCTGTTAGCGGAATCAGAAGCTTGCCTCCGCCCCGGCTTCCCCTGCCGTTCGAATCGTATACCAGCGTATCATCTACATAAGCTCTGATGTCACTTCCATACACTTTATTTAACAGCGCGGCCGAATTGCCGCTCAGCGTGGGCAAAGGAGTACGGAACCATACCCCGGTCATATCTCCCGGAAGCTCAGACAGATCGTCCGAAGGCGAAATGTCAATCCACCCTGATCCCGTGCGAGGAGGATGCGCGCTATCTCCTTCCGCTGCGTTCACCCATTTCAGTTGCCACCCCCGAAGCTCTCTGCCCTCTTGTTTCCCCCGCTCCATCGCAATTCCAACCTCAATCATGGAGGCCAACAGCAGTATGACAAACACTACAGCCGCTATTTTGTGTAGTGGCAATTTCATTGTGGCACCTCAACTATCTAAAATAGGTATATCGTACGCTATAATTTTCGACATTTTTCGATTTGTTCCTTTATGCTGCTCAAAAATACAACGGCGCGATTCCGCTTCAGGATTCGTTTGGCTTTAGAAGGGTATAAAATTAATATGGACCCTTAAAGAAGTCATTCGACCCATCCAAAAGGAGATGAGAACTATGGTCAAATTCAATAAGACGGAAGCCGATTTTACGTATGAACGCTATGCCAAAATGGGCGGCATCTCTCCGGAACAGGACATTCCGGCGGACGACATCCGGCTTGTGGGAACAGAAACTGCGCAGAGCGTGAGCGAAGAGGCCTCTGGCAGCGTTCTCGTTCCCATTGAATCTCCTTTTACCAGCCATGATCCGGTCGGCGCCGCTTCCACCGCCGAAGGAATCGCATATTCCGATTTCAATGAAGCATTGGCCCGTGATCCGAGGCTGGCTGCGGATATCGGGTTGAACGCTTCCGATCCGGGGCAGGACGATCTACCCGACAGGAAGGACCGCATTCTTGGAGGACCTGCTCCAAGCCGGGATGAGCTGCTGCACTCCGATGCTTCCCTGGCCGCCGGCGCCGCCGGGCTGATTCAAGGCGTTATCGATTACGCCAATGACGAATGGACTTCGGAGGACGAAATCGATCCGCTGGAGGATATTCCTGACGCTGACGATATTCAGGCTGGCAGTCCGGTCGATCCGGCATCCCCTTCACTTGATGCTATGCCGGGCACAGATGTGCTGAACGGCTCAACGGGCGAAGATGAATAAAGAAAATGAAAGCGCCGCCAGGCGACCTCCGTCTGGCGGCGCCTTAACTTCGCTCCAGCCCGCTCTCCTCACAAGGAAGAAGGAGTCTCCTTCGCCCTTGGGGCGTCAACACGGGCTTCAAGCCGGTGTCTCTTCACAAGCAGCGCGGCAGTCAACAGGATCAGCCCGTTAATTACGAACACCACTGGAATGGGAAGGAAGGCTCCAAGCAGGCCGCCAAGGATAGGTCCCGCCATGGTCGCCAGTTGGGAAACCGATTGGTTGAGGCCGAAAGCGCGTCCCCGAAAGCCCGGCTCCGTTACCTGTACGACCATAGCATTAATGGAAGGAAGAACCCCGGCGTAGAATAGTCCATAGACAAAACGGAGCAGCGCGAACTGGATATAACCGGAAACGAAGAACTGCAGGATATTGCCGATTCCGCCGCCCAGAAGCCCGATAAACAGGATGAATTCGTAGCCTTTACGTCCGCCTATTTTTCCCCACCTGGGAGCCATCAGCACGGTAGCTATGCCTACCGATGAAAAGACGATCCCCGAAGTAAGCGACGCACTATTCTTCGCAATCCCCATATCCATCATATAAATGGGAATAAGCGGCTCCAGAATCATTACGGAAAAGCTGCTGATTCCCGTCAGCGCCATTAGAGCAACGAAAGCTCGGTTACTCCTAGCCTCCCTGATATCATCGCGTACCCGCGATCTCACAGCCGACCGGTCATAGACCTGCTCTTTTACAAAAAAGGTAGCAATTACCGCTGACACCAGCACAATCGCCGTTGAGAACAGAAAGGCACTGCGGTTGCCGTAATAATAGCTGATCACACCGCCGATGAGCGGACCGATGATGCTTCCGGCAGCACCCGAGGTAGACATCACGCCTAGCGCATACCCGGTCTTCTCCTCCGGCGTATTCGTCGCCACCAATGCGATCGACGCCGGCACGAACCCGGCCAGAAGTCCTTGAAGGACCCGAACAACAAGAAATACATATGGATCATAGACAAAATAATTCATCAAATAGAGCGCGGCCAGGCTGAAGCCGGAACGAATAAGCATCGGCTTGCGTCCATATTTGTCTGACAGGGACCCCCAGAAAGGAGAAATCAGCGCGCTGGCCAGAAACGAGATGCCGAATGCGATGCCTGACCATATCTCCAGATGGCTGTCCACCCCCAGATCATCGCTCAGAAAAATCGACATGAACGGAATCGAGAGCGAATACGAGGTGCTGCAAAAAAACACGCCTATCCAAAGTACGGCCAGATTCCGCTTCCATGAAAAATTCCCCACACAATACAATCCTTTCAATAATCTCTGAAGCATCCTAATTATTGTAAACCTCTTTGCGGCTTGTGCCAATCCCATTTGTTTCGAGTTGTTTCGAGCGAATTTTGCAAAGCGGTTTGGCCCGGGTTATGATGGCATATGACGAACGGATTAATGAAAAAGGAGAGACGGTAAGTGAAAGTTATACGAAATCATACTTTCGCCGTATGGGCGGTTCTGGGCCTTCTGATGCTGGCCTTGGCTTCCGGCTGCGGCAATAAGCCGGGCAGCGCGGACCCCGGCGCGTCCCAGTCTGCGGGGTCGCAGCCGCAGGCAAGCCACCCTCTGGTGACCATCGAAATGGAGGACGGCGGCATCATCAAGGCCGAGCTGTATCCCGAGGTTGCGCCGAATACGGTGAACAATTTCATTTCATTAATTCAAAAAGGGTTCTATAACGGTACGATTTTTCACCGTGTTATTCCCGGGTTCATGATTCAGGGAGGGGACCCTGAGGGGACAGGCATGGGAGGGCCCGGATACAGCATCTCCGGAGAATTCTCCGAGAACGGCTTCTCTAACTCGCTCCTGCACACAAGAGGCGTTCTGTCGATGGCCCGGGCCAATGATCCCGATTCGGCGGGATCGCAATTTTTCATCATGACGGACGCTGCTCCGAGTCTGGACGGAAAGTATGCGGCCTTCGGCAAAGTCACCGAAGGGCTTGAAGTTGTCGACGCGATCGTCAATCTTCCGCGAGACGCCAACGACCGCCCCGCCAATCCGCCGGTAATCAAGAAAGTATCGGTGGACACCTTGGGTGTCACCTATCCTGAGCCCAATAAAGTACAGTAATTAAAAAGCCAGCAAGCCTTTCGGTTATTGAAAGACTTGGCTGGCTTCTGCTTTTCTATCCGTCATTTCCATCATCGAACCCGTTTAGGAATCAGGGAAATCGCTCCGACATCAAGGGATGAGATCAGGCCGGCTGTGATTATAGATCAGCGTCGATATAGATCAGCGTTATTGCAAACCAGCTAAAGTGCATCTTTTTTCGATCAAAAACGTTTATTCACAAGGAAATCCTACGATTTTACAGGAATTTGAGGCTCTGCAGACTGAATTTAAGGCTGAACAGGAAAAAAAGTGTATTTTCGCAGGTATGTTATAGAACAGGTGTATCAAGCGACCAAAAGATGCACAATTTCAGGCTTTCTGCACTGTCCCGCTTCCATTTGAGTGGGAGTGCATCAGGATGATCTCCCTCCTTCATTTTGTAAGCGACTACTCTCCTGACCTGATGTAATACTGATAATTCTTCCAGTTTCTAAATTAAACTTCTCGTAACGGCGGGCAAATTCCACGCAAAGAAGAAAATATCTATTCCCTGACTAGCTTACCTGCGGCATATAGCTGTTCCTATACCATTTTGACTGCTCGCTCCCGTAATAAGAGCAATTTTACGTTGTGAATGAGTCATTACTTTCCCCCAAACGTAAAAGCGGCAGCCCTAGACGTAAAAATAAAGTCATGAACTGCCATCGCTTTTATGGAATAAACTTTGTCTTCATTCGTGAGATACCGGCGATTATCCCCGGTCCGGAAAATCCGTTATAGATGTCTTCTGCTCAGATTATGGTGGCCGTCGCGAAGAAAGGTGCTGCGGCTGTTCTTCAGCAGAGCGATCCGTTCCTCCGCCAGATGGTCGGCGGCCGTGTGGGTCGGGATGCCCTTCACGCGCGAAATTTCAAGCACCCGGGTGATGCTGTCGTAAATCTTCGCTACCTGCTTCAGCGCCCGCTCCTTGTTATAGCCGTTCAACTCATCGGCAATATTGATAACGCCGCCCGCGTTGATCACATAATCGGGCGCGTACACAACGCCCTTCTCATGCAGCGCGTCGCCGTGGCGGGACTCCTTCAACTGATTGTTGGCCGCGCCCGCAATTACCTTGGCCTTGATCTGCGGCAGCGTCTGGTCGTTAATCGTCGCACCAAGCGCGCATGGCGCGTAAATATCGCAGGCCACGCCGACGATATCATTCGGATCAACCGCTTTGGCGCCGTAAGCATCCACGGCCCGCTTAACCGCCTCTTTAATAATGTCGGTGACAATTAGGCGGGCGCCTTCCTCTTGAAGATACCCGCATAACGCAAAGGCGACATGGCCGACGCCCTGAACAGCGATCGTCTTGCCTGCCAGCGAATCCGTGCCGAACGCCTCTTTTGCCGCCGCCTTCATGCCCCGGTATACGCCGAAAGCCGTAACCGGCGAAGGATTCCCCGAAGAGCCGTAAGATTTGGAAATCCCCGTAACGTAATCGGTCTCCTGATGGATGATGTCCATATCATCTTCGGTTGTTCCAACATCCTCGGCTGTGATATAGCGGCCGTTCAGCCCCTGTATGTATCTGCCGAAGGCGCGGAACATCGCTTCGTTCTTGTCTTTTTTCGGATCGCCGATAATTACGGTCTTGCCTCCGCCCAGATTGAGTCCGGACACGGCGTTCTTATAGGTCATGCCTTTTGCCAGACGAAGCGCATCGACGATAGCCTCCTCCTCGGAAGCATACGTCCACATGCGGGTCCCGCCCAGGGCAGGCCCAAGCGTGGTATCGTGAATCGCAATGATCGCCTTCAGGCCGGATGCCTTATCCTGGCAGAACAGCAATTGCTCGTAATCGTCCCGTTCCAGTGCCGAAAATAACTCCATGTTCTCCATTTCTCCTGTCCGTTGTATGGTAATTCTAAAATCTTAATGTAATACGGCGCCCCGGCTTCTGATCGAACCGAATGTCCTGCCCGCCGCGCAGCCGCCTCTACCCAAGATTGTAGCAGAAACCGGCGCTTCTCTCCAAGCGCGAAAGAACAGGCGCATGGACGCGGCGAACCCCCGCCGGGTTCGGCGGGGGTTCGTATTAACCGATGCCTCCAGGAAGAAAGGATCGGGGATTATTAATGATACTTCATGATATTAAGCTTGACCCTTGAAGCCGTTGTAAGAAACGACATCCTCAAGCGGCAGGCGCGAGGTCTGGCGGCCCGGGACCGCGGCATGGCCTACGGCAATCAGCATGACAGTCGCATAACGCTGCGGAATCTGGAACATCTCACGGAACTTCTCGGCATCATAGCCGCCCATCGCCACCGTGTCATAGCCTTTCGCCTTAGCGGCGAGCATCAGCTGCATGGACACCAGACCGCCGTCCACCAGCGCGATCTCCTTCTGCTTCTCCCGGCTAAAAGCGGAGTAGCTGTTCCAACTGTTCTCCACCATCATATCCCGCACTTCCGGCGTCGCAAGACCCGCTTCTACCGCCGAGTCCCAAATCTTGTTCACGTTGCGGTAGGCCTCCAGGTCGCCAAGCACGGCAATAATGGCAGACGATTCCACAACTTGCTGCTGGTTGTGCGCAATCGGCAGCAGTTGCTCCTTAAGCGCCTGATCCGTAATGACGATAAAACGCCAAGGCTGAAGATTGGAAGAAGAGGGCGCCAGAATCGCATCGTTTAACAGGTCATTGATTTCTTCGTTGGACATTTTCCGGGAAGAATCATACTTTCTCACCGAATGGCGTTCGCGCAAGACTTGGCTGAAAGCCGGATTAGCATTAACTTGTGTTTCCATAGCAGGTTAACCTCCTGAAAAATATTCCCGCCGGCCGGGCCGTGCGGCTTGATGTTCCTATCCTTGTTTCTTTCTGTGTGTATAACAGCACAGTTAAAGCCAAAAAAAAGATTCACCTTACAGTAATTCGCCGCCGATATAACTGTTGTTTAATAAGCACAGTATAAAACAATAAAAAGCGCTATGTCAATATCCCGCTTTTCGAACGACGTCGGCAACCGTATATTTCTCCAGCACCTCGGTGACACTGCGGTCGACCTCTTCCAGAATGCCGCAGAATGCCGTCTTCATCTGAGTGCCGAAATCATTCACGCACATCGTGCCGCTGACCGCTTGATGCCGGGCTTCCCCTACCTCCAGCGCGCGGTATACCTCGGCCAGCGTAAGCTGATCGGGCGCTTTGTTCAGCATATACCCGCCGTCCCGCCCTTCGCGGGTAACCAGGATGGATTCCTTCGCCAGCTTGGCGAGAATGCGGCGCAGCAGCGTCGGCTCGGATGACATCAGCTTGGCAATCTCACAGCTTGGACAGGTTCCTCCGTCCTTGGCAATCACCACAAGCGCCTGAAGGGCCAGGCCGAACGATTTGTATTGCAAGGTGCCTATATTGCGTTTAGCCATAAAATTCGCCTCCTGTCCTTAAATCTTCTTAATTGTAACAATGGACAAACCAACAGGCAATGGATTTTCGCAGCACACATGTATGAGCCCCATAGCAAAAAGGGAATTCCGCGCCAGTTACGGCCTCCGGAACTCCCCGTTAAGCAGCCCCGCAAAGCGGCGCTTAGCAGCTACAAATCAGTTGTCTAAATTTACAGCTTGGCTATCGTCTCGGTAAGCACCGGCACGATTTGCGACTTGCGGGAAACGACGCCTTTGAGCAGAGCCTTGTTGTCGTCCAGCTTCACATTGTAAGCCTGCTCCACGGCTCCTGCCGCGCTGCCCAGAGCGACGCCGACGGAATCGCTGTTCAGGATGTCCGTTACGACGAACAGGAACAGATCGAGACCCTTCTCGTCGATAATGCTTTGCAAGGCAGCCTCAAGCTCGGCCTGCCGGGACAGCACGTCATTCGTATCCACCGCGTTGACCTGGGCGATGATCACTTTTTTGCCGCCCATGCTGAATTCCTTCGCGTCCAGATTAAGCAGCGTATCGATGCTCTTGTCGCTGAGGTCCGCTCCGGCTTTCAGCATGCTCAGGCCGTAGCTGTCCGTATCCACACCGGCGATTTCCGCCAGCTCTTTCGCTGCGGCCACGTCCTCTTCCGTGCAGGTCGGGGATTTGAACAGCAGGGAGTCGGACACGATAGCGGACAGCATAAGTCCCGCAACAGGCTTCGAAATCTCCACTCCGTTCTCCTTGTACAGCTTCTTCAAGATCGTTGCGGTACAGCCTACCGGCTCGGCGCGGTAATACAGCGGATGCGCCGTCTCAAAGTTGGCGATCCGGTGATGGTCGATAACCTCAACAACGCGCACCTGATCGATGTCGCTCGCGCTTTGCTGACGCTCGTTATGGTCGACGAGAATAACCTGCTTCGCTTCGGCAGCAACATTCTCCACAAGACGCGGAACCTCCACGCCGAAATGGTCCAGCGCATATTGCGTTTCGGAGCCGACTTCGCCAAGGCGGATGGCTTCAACGTCCCAGCCCAGCTCTTTTTTGAGCGCGGCATAGGCGATGGCGGAACAAATCGTATCGGTGTCGGGGTTTTTGTGCCCAAAGATCAATGTTTTTTCCATTTCCAAGCTCCTTACTTTGGTTTTTGTTCACTATAATATACCATACATTGATAGGAAGCCGCCAGAAGCGAGAGAGCCCGGGATTACTCTCCGCCCACAATGCTCAGCAGTTCGGGCAGCGCCTTGATTTCATAGGTCGGAGTGATCCCGGGGTCCCCGGATTTTCCGCGCGGGTTGAACCAGCAGGTGTCGATCCCATACGCAATGCCGCCCTGGATGTCCGATGTCAGGGTATCGCCGACGATCAGTACGTTAGGCTTGTCTTCATGTGTAAGTCCCAGTTTGGCAAAAGCGTGATCGAAAATGCCCGGCTCCGGCTTCTGGCTTCCGACTTCCTCTGAAATGATGATATGCGCGAACGCATCCCGCAGCGGGGAGTCTTGGATGCGCGAATACTGAACTTCTTTAATGCCGTTCGTAATCACCGCAAGACGGCAGCCGGATAATTCTCTGCATATTTCCGCCGCCCCCTTAATCAGGAAGGTTCCTGTCCCCGCTCCCAAATGGAACAGGTATGCCGCGCTGAAGGACTCGGGGTCCAGCTCAAGCTCATGTGCGGCAAACAGCCGGGTAAATCGTTCCACGCGCAGCGCGTCGGAGGAGATCAGCCCGAGCTCCAAATCCCTCCACAATCCCTTGTTGATTTCTTTGTATGTAGATCCGCAGTCTTCGAAGCCCTCCGGCATGCCAAACTGTTTAAAGGCTTCCCTCAGCGCATAGCTTTCCGACTGATCGTAATCGAACAGCGTGTCATCGGCGTCGAACAAAATAACATCATATTTCACTTGTACTATTACCCCCATTATCATGCATGATCCCGTAGTCCTGATTGTATCATTGTTAAGTTCAACCTCTTCCTTTCGCATTCCTGCCGCGCAGCAAATAATACAGGAGAACCTTTTTTTGAACGTTCTCAAAAAAACGAGCAGCCTGCGTCTCTGCGAATACAGGACTCAGGCTGCTTGCATTTGCTTCTTGATAACTGTCTGCCCCCTTGAAGCCGCTTATACGCCTCCTAGGGAGTAAGGATATCGGTTTCGCGCACAAATTCATTCCACGTCAGACCGGACGGCCTCATTCAGCCTACGGTAAATCCCGATGATGTCCTCCATCGGCATCCGCACCAGTCCGCTGGAGGACGGTGCGACAAATTCGCGCACGCCATCCACCACCGGCTCCAGTTCCTCCTGAAAGCCCCAGTCGGCCTTCGTCCTGCGGCTGAATTCCGTGTACACGCCCTTGCCGACGAAGCAGGCGATGTGCGGCCGGTACTTCGCAAGCTTGGCACGCAGCAGATCGCGCCCCTCCCTGTACTCCTCCCGGGTGATATCCTCCGCTCCCCTTGTGGGACGGGCGACGATATTAGTGAAACCGTAGCCCAGCTTAAGCAGTTCGCCATCCTCGGAAGCGTCGTACAGCCGCGGCGTAAGTCCGCTGCGATGCAGTATTCTCCAGAAATTATTGCGCGGATTCGCATAATGGTGGCCGACTTCTCCCGACCGCAGGCTCGGGTTAAAGCCGATAAATACAATGTGCAGCCCGAAGTCGAGATGATCCTTCACCGGGTTCATGGCCGTCGCCTCCATTTTGATGACATAATTGTAAATTAATCCATTGATTCCCCTGCCCTTCACGGCAGCAGCGCTATTAACTCGGGTGTCATATCCGCCCTGTCCAGCCGGTAAAAATCACTGTTCCCGTTCTTATATTTCACGAGTGCGACATATGAGTCAGCGTCCGGCGAGAAATTTTTTCTTATTTGCAGCACATCATTAATTTGCGTCTTGTCCTTGATTAGGATTGACCGCCCCTGATTCCGCGCAAGATTAAGATAATTCTCCGGGTTGTAAGCTTTACCTCCTTCAAGGGAAACTTCGGCGCTCTGCTTCGCGATTTCAACAGACACCACATCGTCCGCATTCACTTTAATCCGGTCCACATAGCCCCTTTGCTCAAGCCATGCCGCCAATTTATGGAAGGATGACTTCCACTGATAGTTGGAAAAAGAATATGCTCTCCCTATTGATTCCTGCGGATACGTATTAATGGTAGCCAGTGGAACATGATTATCTATCTGCTCATTGAAAGACATGTTCAGGTATTCTTCTTTCAAAAGCTCCTTGAACTCGGCGATCTCCCCCGGGTCTGTAATCGCGATGCTCCTGAAGCCGGAGCTGATCTGAAAATGGGAAATGGGCTTGTCAAGCTGCGGCAGAATGTACTGGGTCCGCTTGAATTCCGGGGACTCCATGACAGCCTTCAGCTCAGGCTCGAAACCGGCCAGCGGTACATTGTACTGTCTGATCATTTTGTGTCCGTCCTTCAGTTTATAGGCAATGGTATAGAAGAACGTACCCGGCGAATAGTACTTGTACCGGTCTTTCCCTTCCCCCGGCCGTGCCTGTACAAGCGCTTCATGCAGCTTTCGTACGGCCGATATATAAGCCGGGTCCGGCGAGAATGGGTCTACTCCCTCGTAGGGACTGTGGGCCACTTCGTAATCTACGGAGCTAGCGGCTGCGAAATTCGATGTCGTGTAGGCATCGTAATAACTGCCGGCGTAGATCCCGCCGACGGTATCAGCAGCCGGCACTCTCGCTTCATAGCCGGTCAAGGGCGATACCGGACTATACAGCAGCAGTCCGAGGACCGCCGCGTACCCTATAAATCGGGCGGGCAGCTTACGGTTCAGGATTTGCCACGATTTTCGGATGACCATTTCCGCTGCAGCATATCCGATTACGGCTCCGATCACGAAGCCGGCGATGGCCCACCCGATGCCGCCCGAGCGCGTTTGCGCAAAATAGGTGCCGGAGATCAGCATGGCGCACAGCATAACTCCGCCTTTAAACAACGGGTTAAAGTACGTAAAGGCAAGCGCCTGACCTGCCGTTTCCACCCGCCGCTTGCGGTACAGCAGATAGGACAGCAGGATGAACAGAACGATCAAAGTCGCATATATGCCTAGCTCAACCCATGAGTAAGGTTTGGCGGTAACGTTCATCATTTGAAGAAAGGGTGACCAATAGTCCATGCCGCTCATACTGATCTGATTAGGAAAACCGTACAGGTAGTTGGATAAATGGTAAAAGATTACCTGGAAAAGCACAGAGGGCAGAATCAGCAGAATATAAACAACGATGCCCTGCAGCACGGTGATTCCAAGGCATATGCCGACGAAAGCGGTCAAGGTGAACAGAAACAGAGCCAAAATGCTGACTGTTGCTCCCCAGGTCCATACGTCCACCCAGCTGTACAGGAACATATTCCCCTCCAAGTTCCGCAGCAAGCCGGCGGCAAGCGTCGTCAGCCACACCGGAACGAGCAGCAGAATGAAGCCGTTGAACAACTGAACGGTCAGCAGATGCTTCCGGCGCAGCGGGAGGCTGTGCATCGCGTCCGCCGCCCCTTTATGCTGAAGATAGCGGAACAGCAGCAATCCGGCCGCCACGGGCAGCGTAAGCGTGAACAGCATGGGCAGCGAGCCGCTGATCCGGAACAAATCGTCCACCTTTTGCGGCTGTGCATCGGGATATCCGCCAAGGAACATTTGCAGCGGCAGCGCGAACAGCAGACCGAGCAAATAGATGATTGCAATCCACAAATGCTGCCTAAGATTTTGCCGGATTATTCCGCGGTTAAAGAAGTATCGGCGCGATGTCATAGCCTGCCCCCTCCATTTCGTAAATAAAGATTTCCTCAAGGGTCAGCGGCAGCAGATCCAGAACATACGGGTCGTATACGCGGAAATACTCCTCGATCCGCTTACGGTCACCTTTTACAATATAAAGGAAGACGCTGCCTCTTTGTTCACGGTGAAGCACCGGCAGTTTTGCCGTCAGCGCGTGTTCATGACGTTCGTCCCGGAAAGCAACCTGCACTTTATGCGTGTCGGATTTCAGTTCGTCAAGCTCCTTATCGATCAGCAGGGCTCCGCCGTGCATAATGCCAATATGATCGCAGAGATCCTCAATCTCCCGCAAATTATGTGAGGAAATAACAACGGTAATGCCGCGTTCGGCAACCTCCTGGAACAGTACATTTTTAATCTGCCTGCGCATCACCGGATCAAGCCCGTCAAGCGGTTCATCCATAATGAGCACATCCGGCATACAACTGAGTCCCAGCCAAAAAGCGGCCTGCTGCCGCATTCCCTTGGACAGACGGTTCAGCTTGCGCCTTGGGTCCAGCGGAAACAGCTCGCCCAATTCCTTGAAGCGCTCCTCGCTCCAGCCCGGATAGATCGCTTTATAGAAATCGGCCATCTGCACGATGGAAGCCTGCGGGAAGAAATAAGGAAAATCCGGCATAAATACGATTCGCCCCTTGCTGCCTGGGTTCTCGAATACCGGCTTGCCGTCTATCCGAACCTCCCCCGACTCCGGCTCATATATCCCCGCAATCGTCTTAAGCAGTGTTGTCTTACCCGCTCCATTCGAGCCGAGCAGCCCGAATATATTCCCTTTATGTATCGTTAGAGAAAGCCCGTCGACCGCCTTCCGGTCCTGAAAAATCTTACTGACCTCCCGTATCTCAATCATGTCTGATCCCCCTCCCCTTTTTTCTCCAAAGCCAGCTTGAACAGCTCGCTAATTTCCGCTGCCGTAAAGCCAAGGTACACAGCTTCCGCCATCAGCCGCAGCAGTTCCTCGCGCACTTCCGCCCTTTTGGCCGCATTCATTCCCTGCTGCGCCGGGGAGACAAAGCTGCCCTTTCCCGCCCGTGAATAAATGTAGCCTTCCCGCTCCAGCTCCCGGTAAGCCTTCTGAATCGTATTGGGATTCACGGTAAGCTGCGCCGACAAAGTCCGCACAGAGGGCAGCTGCTCGTCAGGCTGCAAAATACTGTACAGAATCATCTCTTTGATCTTATCCGTCAGCTGTTCATAAATCGGCTTGCGGCTGCGAACATCCAGTTCAAACACATGCGATTCCCCCTTTCCCCGCTCCCGGGCTTATGACTTTCCTTGCAGTCTAGGTGTGTTAACTGTACTATCATTAATAATACAGTAGGCTGGAATTGTCAATATACTCTATCCAAATCAAATAAGCCGCTCCCGCCAGGAGATTTCTCCTCACAACGGGAACGGCAGAATCAGCTGATGCAAAGGGGATGCCCCTGTAAAATGGGAGCCCGCATTAGGTCACCGCGCATCATGCCAGAAGTTCAGCGGCTTAAGATCGGATGTTATGATTTCGTATTGATACCCTTTCTTGTGGAGATAATCCAAAATGCGGGGCAGCACCTGAAGCGTCGCTTTCTGGTCGTGCATCAGAATGACGGGACTAACGCCGTACTTGTCCAGTTTGTTTACCTGGCTGACCACATTGTTATAGATCGAATCGCTGGCGGTCTTATATTTCCAGTCCAAGGAATCAACGTTCCAGTCCCAAAGATGGTATCCGCTGCCCAGCACTTTATCTCTAAAAGCTTTCGTAAAATACGGCTTGCTGCCATACGGCGGGCGGATCAGCTTGGTGGTGCGTCCGGAGACCGCTTCAAGATCGGCGTTGTCCTGGTTCATTTCCTTCAGCGCCGCCGCCGGAGATGCGTAAAATTTGCTCTTCACATGGGTTATGCCATGCAGCCCAAGGCCATGCTCCGATTTGGCCATCCGCTTCACCTGGCTAGAGTAACGCTCGATGTTTGGTCCCAGCATGAAAAAAGTCGCCTTCGCTCCGTGCTTGTCAAGTATATTCAGCAGTTGACCGGTGGTTGCCGACGGTCCGTCGTCGAAGGTCAAATAGACGACCTTCCCGGATACGCCCGTTTTGGGCGGATTCGGGGCCGGCTTGGAAGATTCAGGCTTAGCCGGAGACGGGCTGGGTGCCGGCTTGGGCGGCTCCTCCGGTTTCAGCTTCTCCTTGAACTTCTCGGCAAACGCACCGTCATCCAGCACCTGAGAACCGTCCGTAATCCGCAGCAAATGCCGTTCCGGCTTATAGGACACGGAATAGCCCAGCACCGAGGCGATTTTCAGAGGAATCATCAGCTTGCCGCCACGCTTAAAGACGGTCAGGCTGATTTCCGTCCCGTCTCCCGCAATTCCCTTTCCTTCCTTCAAAATTCTAATCCTTCCTCTGTCACCCGAAAGCATCAAGTCCTCCGGCGTTCCCCCAAGGCTGAGCTTCAATTCGTCCGCAAGTTCACGCACCGGCACATAAAAGGTATACCCCACGAACACAGCGCGGATATCCGTAACGCTGTCATTAATCCCCAACTTCATTTCGCCGCTTTCCTCGGCGTGCACAGCCGGTACTGCGCCCAATGCAAGGAAGCATACAATAACGCATAGCAGTATTTTTTTGATTGACAAGGCCGCAAGTCTCCTATCTATTTAGCTTCTCTCATTATTTAAGATAGCATAAATAGAAAGGGGCGAATTTGAAAGAATGTTACCAGCAGGCAAAAAAATTGTTACTTGCAGGAAAAATGCGGTGCGGCAGGCGATTATATTTGTGACAAAGTTAGCAACAATAGTGAAATTATGAACAAAGTTTGAACTTTATAGAATATCCCGAAAACCGCATAGTGACAGTGATTTATATCATAGCTTACGTCTTTTTGTAACAATTTTTACACAGAAAATTAAATAAATCGCCATTATATAGGATTTATATGGATATAGGACTATATTGTGTATTTTGCATTCCCTTTAAGGAATTTTTAATATAGATAGAGGTTATTGTATTCCGGTTAATGAAACTAGTATTAAAGGAAGGAGTTTATCATGAACAAAAAAGGGCCGTTATACGCAATGTTTTTCAGCCTTTTCCTGCTGCTGCCCGGATGCAGTTCGCTTACCGTTCTGAATCCGCAGGGTCCGGCGGCAAAAACGCTGTCCGACACGATCATCCTGTCGATTCTGGTGATGCTCGGCGTCCTGGCCGTGGTCTACATTCTCTACATTATCATGTTGGTGAAGTACCGTGCAAAAAAAAGCAACGAAGGGTATATTCCTCCGCATGAAGAAGGAAATATATGGCTGGAAGCAACCTGGATCGCTATTCCGATCATCATCGTCGCCTTCCTGTCGGTAGTAACCGTCAAGACGACGCACGCGGTGGAGAACGTTCCGGCAGACTACAAGGATCAGAAGCCGCTGGTCATTTACGCATCGTCCTCCAACTGGAAGTGGCATTTCAGCTATCCTGAGGAAGGCATTGAAACGGTAAACTACGTGAACTTCCCTGTAAATCGTCCGGTTGAATTCAGACTGTACTCTTTCGGACCGATTACCAGTTTCTGGATTCCGCAGCTCGCCGGACAAAAGTACGCGATGAGCGATATGACCACTTATCTGAATCTCGTTGCGGAAACTCAGGGCGATTTTCTCGGAAGAAATACGAACTTCAGCGGCAAGGGCTATGCGCAAATGGAGTTCACAGCAACCTCGATGAGCAGCGACGACTATGACAAATGGGTAAAAGACGTCAAGAGTACCGCTTCTCAGCTTACGGAAGACAAGTTCAAATCGCTGCTGGCTGCGGCCCATGTAGGACGCGAAACGTTCTCGTCCACACATCTGACCTTCAGTCCTCCTCCGGCAGAACACAGCGAGCATATGGATATGGATCACAGCAATATGGATCACAGCAATATGGAAATGAGTACTGATGAACATTCGCACCAGAGCAACTAATTCCAGACTTACTTGAACAACCTGAAAGGAGTCCTCCCAATGAATTTTGATTTGGAAAAATTCAAGGTTCACGGCGAACCCCTGATCTACGGGGCCATGATCAGCATTGCCCTCGTCTCGATTGGGATTGTCGTGGGTTTAACCGTGTTTAGAAAATGGGGATGGCTGTGGCGGGAATGGCTAACCACCGTGGATCACAAGCGGATCGGCGTCATGTACATTCTGGCCGCCCTGCTCATGCTCTTCCGCGGAGGCATCGACGCATTGATGATGCGTCTGCAAACCGCCGCGCCGGACATGAAATTTCTCGACGCGCAGCATTACAATGAGGTCTTTACGACCCACGGTCTCATTATGATTCTGTTCATGGCTATGCCTTTTATTATCGGTCTTATGAACGTCGTTGTGCCGCTGCAAATCGGCGCGCGCGACGTCGCCTTCCCGCGTCTTAACGCGGTCAGCTTCTGGCTCTTTTTCTTCGGAGCCATGCTGCTCAATATTTCGTTCGTCATCGGCGGGTCGCCGGATGCCGGCTGGTCCGCCTACTTCCCGCTGGCGAGTCTGGAGTTCAGCCCGACGGTCGGCAATAACTACTACTCGCTGGCGCTGCAGATTTCCGGTATCGGTACGCTGATGACAGGCGTCAACTTTATCGTAACAATTCTGAAGATGCGCGCGCCGGGCATGAAGCTGATGCGCATGCCGATGTTTACCTGGTCCGTACTGATTACGAACGTTATCATCGTCTTCGCCTTCCCGGTTCTGACCGTGGCGCTGGCGCTGATGATGTTCGACCGCTTGTTCGGCTCCCAGTTCTTCACCATGGCCAACGGCGGCATGGATATGCTCTGGGCCAACCTGTTCTGGGTATGGGGCCATCCGGAGGTTTATATCGTTATTTTGCCGGCCTTCGGTATTTACAGTGAAATTATCGCAACCTTTTCCAAGAAAAATCTGTACGGCTACACCTCGATGGTGGCCAGTATGCTGATTATCTCCCTGCTGTCCTTTCTCGTCTGGGCGCATCACTTCTACACGATGGGTCAAGGCGTAATGGTCAACGGCTTCTTCTCGATTACGACGATGGCCATTGCCGTGCCGACCGGGGTCAAGATATTCAACTGGCTGTTCACCCTGCGAAAAGGCCGGATCAGCTTCACGACGCCGATGCTCTACTCGCTCGCTTTCATTCCAATCTTCACGATCGGCGGCGTTACCGGCGTCATGCTGGCCATGGCCAGCGCCGACTATCAGTACCATAACACAATGTTCCTGGTCGCGCATTTCCACTACGTTCTGATTCCGGGCGCCGTATTCGCCGTTATCGCGGGCTTCCACTACTGGTTCCCTAAAGTGTTCGGCTTCCGCCTGAATGAACGTCTCGGAAAGCATGCTTTCTGGTGGATCATCATTTCCTTTAACGTGGCGTTCTTCCCGCTGTTCATTCTCGGCCTCAAAGGCATGACCCGCCGGATGTACACCTATTCCGCGGAAACAGGCTTCGGTCCGCTTAACATGATCTCGTTCGCCGGCGCGCTCGGGCTTGCAATCGGCTTCGTCATTCTCGTGTATAACATTTACTGGAGTACACGCTATATGCCGCGCGACGAGAACGGCGATCCTTGGGATGCCCGCACGCTCGAATGGGCGACCCATAGCCCGATCCCGGAATACAACTTCGCGGTTGTTCCGAAGGTCAAATCGCGCGATCCTTTCTGGGCCATGAAGCACGACAAGCAGCCGCTGTTCGAAGATCCGATCACGAAGATTCATATGCCGAGCAATACGGGCAAACCGTTTGTCCTTGGCGTCGTCTTCTTCTTCCTTGGATTCTTCCTGGTATTCAGCATGTGGATTCCGGCGATTGTTGCCGGCATTGGCGTTCTGATTGTCCTGGCGGCGATGTCCTTCGAGCGCGACCACGGCTTCTATATTCCTGCTGATAAAGTCATCACGACAGAACAGAAACTGGGGGGTGGAACGGTATGAAAGTAGATACCTCCAAACCGCTTGAGTATGGCACACACGAGAACAGCAACCGCATATTCGGCTTCTGGGTCTTCCTGGGAGCGGAAATTGCGCTGTTCGCCACACTGTTTACCGTATTCTTCGTTCTGGTGAACCGTTTTGCGGACGGTCCCAGCGGAAGCGAGCTGTTCGAGATCGGCCCGGTGCTGATTGAGACGTTCCTGCTGCTCACCAGTTCCTTTACGATCGGCCTGGCCGTTCACGCCATGCGCCATCAATACAAGCGAGCCATGCTCGTCTTCTTCGGCATCACACTGCTGATGGGCCTCGGCTTCCTTGGCATCGAAATTACGGAGTTTGTGACTTACGTGCACGAGGGAGCGACGCTTCAAACGAGCGCGTTCCTGTCCAGTCTGTTCGTACTGCTCGGCACTCACGGCGCCCACGTTACCTTCGGTTTCCTGTGGGGCGCGGCGATTATGATCCAGCTCATGCGGAGAGGAATCAACCCGGCCACGGCCAATAAATCATTCATCTTCTCGCTGTACTGGCACTTCTTGGACGTTGTCTGGATTTTCATCTTCAGCTTCGTCTATCTGAAAGGACTGATGTGACATGATGAAGCAGTTGTTTCCCGTTCGCCATGTGATAGGCTATATCGCCTCTTTGGTCCTTTCCGCCGCAGCGCTGGCTGTCATTTACGGTGACTTCTCCCATGCCGCAAATGTAGCCATTCTGGTTGTTACCGCTCTGATCCAGGCTTCCCTGCAGCTGTTCCTGTTCATGCACATCGGGGAATCGGCCGATACGAAAAAAGAGCTGTACATCAACATCGCTTACGCGCTGTTCGTCGGTCTTGTCACCATCTTCGGCACGCTCTTCATCTTTGTGTGGGGCTGGTACAGTTAATTTGGGTTTTCTCTTTAAGCGTCTTGGCCGCTGCTGCGGCTGGGGCGCTTTTGTTTTTTGGCCGCGAAAAAAGGCGGCGACCCGGCCCATACGGGACCTGATCACCGCCTATTTCATTTAACGACAGCGGACCTACAGCTTGAACCCGGCAAGATTCTTCTGCAGTTCCTCCGCGAGCGAAGACAGATAACGGGCTGAGCTCGACATTTCCTCCATTGCCGACATCTGCTCCTGGGTGGACGCGCTAACATCCTCAATACCTGCTCCGCCCTTTTGCGAGATTTCGTTCACCATTTCCATAACGGCGACCAAATCTCCGCATTCTTCGGAAACATGTCCTACCACTTTATTAATGCTTTCGGTCTGCCGGATGGCATCCTGGATGGAAACTACGATTTGGGAGAATGCCTCGGAAATTTCGGCGCTGCCGGCCACACCCTCTGTCGCAAGCCGCGCCCCTTGAGCCATCGACTCCACGGCTTCTCCGGTCTGCTGCTGGATTTGCGTTATAATACCGGTAATATGATCCGAGCTCTTGGCTGTCTCCTCGGACAGCTTCCGGATCTCTCCCGCTACGACGGCAAACCCTCGTCCGACCTCGCCTGCCCTGGCGGCTTCAATTGAAGCATTAAGAGACAGCAGGTTCGTCTGCCCTGCAATTCCATTAATCGTCGTAATGATGTCGCTGATTTCCTCGGACAGTTTGGCCAAAGATGCGATAATCTGCTGCGTTTCGGTCACGTTTGTGTTGATCTGCGTCATTTGCTCCGCAATGCGGTTGACCTGTTCCGCTCCGTGATCGGCAGAATCCGCCGCCTTCGTCATCAGAACCGACATCTGCTCGCTCCCGCTCTCCACCGACGAGATATCCTCCGACATCGCCTGAATGGAAGCGTTCGTCTCGGCTATGCTGTACACCTGCGTTTCAAACCCTGTCGCCAGCTCCGAAGCGGTGGAAGCAATCAAATTGGAAGCAAGCGAGGTCTGCTCGGCGCTGGCGGTCATCTGCTCGGAAGAAGCCGACAATGTCTCCGCACTTTCCGACACGCTCTGCATCATACGGCGCAGGCTCGCCACCATGCCGTTAAATGAGTCGCTGATATGACCGATTTCATCCTTGGAGCTGTACGCCACCGTAACCGTTAAGTCTCCCTGCTCCGCCTGCTCCATGGTCTTCCCCAGTTCGGCCAAAGGCCTTGTAATCATGCGGACGATAAAGTAGGCTCCCGCCTGGGTGAGGAGGGTAAAGACAATAATCAGCACAATATTCAGATTCCGTGTACTCTCGGCTTTTGCCGTTGCTTCAGCGTACTGCTTCTCGGCATCCTGTTGAAGAAGACTGCCCGCATTGCCGAGCAGATTTACCATTTTGCTGCGCAGAGTGCTGAAATTCCCGGAAAAAAGGGCATACGCCTCCGCATTGCGGTTAGCCTTGGCTAGATTAATGATCCGTTCTCGCTGGCTCCGGTACTCCGTAAGCAATGATTCGTATTCTTTCAATCTATTTAAGGCTTCTGCCGAACCAAAAGAAACGTTGAGCAGCTTCTTCGACAGAGCATCATTACTCGCTTTCTTCGCTTCGATATCCTTGACAAGATCCCCATTGGCCGCTCCATCTTCCGTCATCATAAGCTCCAGCAAATCGGATTCAATCAAACCGTTGTTAATCCGAATTTGGTCGGACCACATAACGGGCAGCAGGTTCTTCTCATACATCACTTTAGAACGGCCCGCCAGCTGCTGACCGGTAACGATCCCTATTGCTCCCACACTGATCAGCGCAAACAGGGCGATAAGCATAATAAGTCCCATTTTGTACTTTAATTTCAAATTTCTCATTGCAATCCTCGCTCTCCGGGTGACTTTTTACATATACAATTCTTTATCGGCAGAACTCCCTTCCAAAATGAATAATTTTAAAAGGAAAATCGACAACAATTTTTGACAAAAAAAGCCGCGCGGATCAATGATCCGCCGGCTTGTCATGGACACGTCAGAATTTCTCTAACGCAGCAGCCCGTATTTTTTGCGAAAACGTTCAAGCACCTTGATCCAGCCTCCCGCCAAAATGGACAGGAAGACGACGTTGGACAGCGCATGCGCCAAATCGAAATAGAAGCTGGCCGTGTATACGGTCGCCACGAGTCCCAGGCTGAAAGCATCGGGCAGACCGATTAGATGCCAAATATTCATGATCCACCCGAATAAAAATCCCCATATGAAACCGAACAGCAGCAGCCCGGGTCTTGTTCGCATCCAGCGCGTGTTCCGCAACCAGCCGGCGGTAAGCCCGGCCATCCCCCAGGCGAACATCTGCCACGGCGTCCACGGCCCCTGGCCGAAATACAGATTCGAGACAAGGGCGGCCACCGCCCCGATCAGAAAGCCCGCTTCCGCCCCGAATACGTACGCCGACAGAATAACAATGGCCGATACCGGCTTAACGCTGGGCAGGGCCGCGAACGGAATGCGGCTGACGGCGGCAATCGCGGCAAGAACGGCAAGCAGCACCAGCTCCCGTGGCTCCAGCTTGCGGCGTTCCAGCCTTAGGAACATTGGAAGCAGCGCGGCGCAGAGCAGCACCAGGCTCAGCAGCAGATAGTGGCGGTCCTTGAGCGCGGAGGACAGCGCGAGCCCGCCTATAAACAGGCCAAGCGCAATCAGGACCGGGAAACGAATTCGTGCCACTGTGACATCACATCCTCAACGGTTAATGCTTGGGGCAGCCGATCGCGGACCATCCGGTTAACGGCTGTCGTATAGAAATAATTCGCGCCGAAAAAAGCCTCCGGCGGCCCTTCCGCCGATATGCTCCCGTCAAATAGCATAGCGCAGCGGGAAGCGTGCCGCGCCGCAAATTCGACGTCATGCGTAACGAACGTTACGCTTGTTCCGGAATCGGCCAGCGCTCTCAGCAGTTCCGCCAAATGCTCCTTGGCGGCGGGATCAAGCCCCTTCGTCGGCTCATCCAGCAGCAGAATATCCGGCTGCAGCAGCAGCACCATAGCCAGCGCCGCCTTCTGCTGCTCGCCGCCACTGATGTCATGCGGATGGCTGCCGAGCACACCTCCAAGTCCGAAGGCATCCACCAGCGAGGCAATCTCCCGCTCGCTCTCCGAAACGGACAATCCCGCATACTTCGCCATATGCCGCAGTTCTTCTAACACCGTGTCATAGCTGAAATACAGCAGCGGATTTTGCGCTAGGTAGCCTGCGGTGACGCCTTTTGGCAGCGCCGCCCGGCCCCGCTGCGGCTTAAGCAGCCCGGCCATCAGCTGCAGCAGTGTGGACTTGCCCGCGCCGTTACCGCCAAGAATAGCGGTAAGCTCCCCCCGGTGCAGCGAGAAATCCAGCTTCCTCAATATTTCCGGACCGTCCTTCTCATATCGGAAGGTTACTTCCCGGCATTCCAGCAGGGCCTCCCCGTCACGGGATGACTGGACCCTCCGCGCGAAAGAGCCGGAAACGGACCGGGGGGATGAAATTCCAATCCTCTTGTTCTCCCCGGGCCCTACTTCTTCATGCATGTTGCCTATGCTGCTCCCGCCTAGCCGGTCCAGCCGGTCCGCGTCTATCCGAGTTGGACCGGACGCTTTCGTCGCTTGGCGGTCAATGCCCGAGGCGGGCCCGGTCGCAGAGACCAGCCGCGTCGATTGCTCTTCTTCGATGGCCGACTCCAGCCAGCGTTTGCCCTCCCGTACGGTCAGCGGAATCGTATCCGGCCGTACATCGGCAGACCCGGAAGACAGCGCCAGGTACAGGCGCGAAGCGGCCGGCAGATAGGCGTGACGCCCTTCACCTAGCCCGCTCCCTGCTGCCCGCACAATTTCACGGGGACTGCCGTCAGCCGCAAGCCTGCCGTTCTCCATCAGCAGCACACGGTCCGCCAGCGGCAGCGCTTCTTCCAGACGGTGCTCGCTTAAAATAACCGTCATCGCCAGCTCCTCGTTCAGGCGGCGCAGCAAATAAATGAACTCGCGCGCCGCCACGGGATCAAGCTGGGAGGTCGGCTCGTCCAGCAGCAGCAGCCGGGGATGCAGCAGGAGGACGGAGGCCAGATTGACAAGCTGCTTCTGCCCGCCGGACAATTCGTGCACCGGCTTGTACAACAGAGGCTCCAGACCGAACAGCCCGGCCATTTCCGCCAGCCTGCCGCGCATGACAGACGGGGACAGACCCATATTTTCCATGGAAAAGGCAAGCTCCTGCCATACCGTCTCCATCACGATCTGCGCCTCCGGATTCTGGAAGACCATGCCGATTTCCCCGGCCGCAGTCTCCGGCGATAGCTGTGAAAGCTCCCGGCCCCGGTAAAAAACCGCGCCGCTCCCCTCTCCCACTGGTGTCAGCTCCCGCTTCAAATGCCTCAGCAGCGTCGTTTTGCCGCTGCCCGATGGGCCGCAAAGAACGACGAACTCGCCTTCTTTTATTCCAAAGGATAGCCCGTCCAGTGAAGCCCTTTCTTCCCCGGGGTAGCGGAAGGACAGCTCCTGCGCGCGGACGATCTCCATAACCATTTCTCCTTTCCTTCCACCCAGAGGGGAAGCCCTGCGAATAGGCAAAAGGCGGCGTACATCACCGCTTCCTGCCAGCTAAATACCGGCGGCCTCATCCGGGGATACAGCATCAGCAGGCCGTATCCTTGAGACCAGCCCCACAGGGTACCTAGTGCGCCGGCTCCCAGCCCCGCCAGGACCCAAATATCCCTCCGGTCAAGTCTATGTACCGCATAGGAGCTTCGGCGGCGGATGCCGTACCCGCGCGCTTTCATCGAGTCGGCAGTCTGCAACGCTTCCTCCAGCGACCAGGTCAGCAGCGTCTTCAGCAGCGTCATCCCGTCCGCCATGCGCGAGCGCAGACTGCCCTCGCGGACCGAAACGCCGCGCGCGCCCTGAATCAGCGCAATCCGGCGCAGCCGCCGCTGAAACAGCGGGATGAAGCGGAGCGTCATGAGCGCAAGCAGGGCGCTTTTGGGAGCGGCAGATGCGAACAGGTACATGAATTTATCCGGTGTTATCGTATAGTTGTACGAAAGAAAAATAATAAACACCGCGATCAGCACAACCATCATCATCAGCCCGTACAGCACGGCTTCAAGGGTAATCGGCTGGTCCATGAAATAAAACAGGATGACGGCTCCTCTGTGTGAGAACAGCGGGTTCAGCAAGGCGGCGGGAACAGCGATAATCAGGCAAAAAGCCAGGCTGCCCGCTATCCGCCGCCCCTGTCCCTGCAGCAGCATCAGACTGAGCAGGGCCAGAGTTTCGGTCATCAGGAATACCGGATGAAACAGCAGCAGTGTGAACAGCAGCAGCCCGGCGTAATAGACGACGGCCACCCCCGGATGCATGGACCGGAAGCCGCTCATCTTGAGGCTTCCAGATCCTTGCCCATATCGAGCGTATACAGCCATTCGATCGTATCTCCCGGCTTCAGCCGGTAAGCCCCGGCGCTCTCGCTCGGGAACTTGCCGTTCACGCGGTACATCCAGCCGCTCTCCGCGCCCTTGTCCATCTCGTACAGGTTACTGATACCTTCAACGTAACCGGCGGCGCTTGCGCCGCTGTATTCCATCTGGATTTTGTGCTGCCGGGTGACCCGCTTCAGCACATCCAGCGCGCTGTCGCCCTCCTCTACCTCTACCGAGGTGGGCGGCAGAATGGTCCCCGCCTCATCGTCGCCGACAATGGACATTGTGACGGCGGCGGCTTGCTCGGCGGCGGGCCGGTCGCCGCCGGATGACGGTGACGGCGACGGGCTGGCCGCCGTCGCCGCAGGCTTCGGCTGCGCCGGGGCGGCCGGTTTCACGGCCGCAGGCGGCTTCGGCGCAGCCTGCGGGGCAGCCGCCGCAGTGGGCGGCTGCGTGCTCTTGGACGCCGGGCCGGGCGAAGCGGCCCCGGCGGTTTGCGCCGCCGCCGACGGCGCGGCGGCGCGGTCTCCCGGCGTCTGCGAAGCGCCGGGAGACGCTGGCCGGGCCGCTTCAGCGGAAGGCCCGGCCGAGGCTGGCGCAGCGGCGGATGCAGCCGCTGCTGCGCTGCCCGGCGCAGGACTTGCGCCGGGAGCGCCTGTCCCGGCTTCGGGCAGAGCCGAAGCCGGGACTGTGGTGCCGCCGGGGGCTTGACCGGCGGCGGGGCTTGGCGGCGGAGTCGTTGCCGCCGCCTTGTCATGGCCCGGCGCGCAGCCGGCCAGCAGCAGCGCGGCTGCCAGCAGAAGGGGCGCTATGGAGCGGGCGCCCGCTGTTCGGATTGACATCATAATTGGAACACCTCCGTCTAAAGGGAAAGAACGAGGGCAGCAGAGCGCCCCCGTTCATTGTATTAATGCTTGTATGATTCCATTCGGAATGGACAGAGCGGAATTTCTCCCGCTTATCCATCAGTACAAGGTCCGCCGGGAAGATCAAACGGGAAAATCTCCATCTAAATTCGGGGGATTAGCCCGAAACCAAGGAAAACCGGCCGATTAACCGGAGTTTTTCCAGTTCGATCAACCGTAAACATCCTTTTAGCAAAAATAAAGGGGACATTTTCCTGCTTGTATCATCGGTTTACCTGAGATCGGGCCCTTTTCTAAGGTTGCCGATCAAGCGCGAGGCACTGCCCCCGCAGACAATCGCAGCGTCCAGCCGCTCCATCAGCGGCTCCCTCCGGCAGACTACGGCAGTCTGACCGCCACAACCGCCGCCATTTCCCGCGTGACGACGCCGCTTGGATCAAATGAACCCGCGAAGCCGGTCATGTACCCCTTCTCCGTGACCGCGTTCACGGCGTCAACCGCGTAATTGCCGATTACAGCACCGTCCTTGAAGGATGCCTTGGACGAAGGAGCCAGCTTGTAAGCCCGCGCAATCATTACCGCCATATCCTGGCGGCTGACGGACTGGTTCGGCTTGAACGAAGCAGCCGTTACTCCGTCGATTACGCCAAGCTCTTTGGCTTTCATCACATATCCATAATACCATGAATCGGATTTTACGTCGTCAAATCCGGAAACCGCCGTAGAAGCGGCAGGCGTATTGCCGGTTAATCTGACGAGCAGGGCTGCAAACTGCGCCCGGGTAATCGCCGATTTCGGCGCGAACGACGGATTTGCTCCGCCTACGCCTTCCATCAGCTTTTTGTCAAAAGCTTCATGCACCGAAGACAGCGCCCATACTGAGATTTGATGCTCGTCGGCGAATACGATTCCGGCTGCTGCCGGGGCATCCGTCAAGCTGTACAGCTTTCCTTTTCCGTTCAGATACAGGTCATACGCCGTCAGGGCAAGCAGGGCCTGCTCGGTCGCCAGCCCGCTGCTGCCGCCATTCACCGTATGCGCATAGCCGCCGTCGCTGCGTTTGAACGTTGCCAGATTGCTCAGCAGGCTTCCCTTCGCCTTGACAAACCGGACATCACCCGGTCCAATGTCCGCTGCGGAGAGGGCGATGATAACCTGTGCTACGCTTTCGCTGTTCTCTTCGCCGGACAGCTTGTAGCCGCCGTCTTCAAGCTGCTGCGCCGAGAGCCAGGCCACCGCTTTATCGACGGCTGCCTGCGCGCCGGCTTCTTCCTTGTGCGCCGACAGTGCGGCAACCGCCATCGCGGTAAGGTCCACGTTGCTCTCGCCGCCCTTAGTCAGCGGGAAGCCTCCGTCCGTGTTCTGTACATCCAATATCCACTGAACCAGCTTCACCTTGGTCCATGCCGCATCCGCTGGAACGGAATAGTTTCCGCTATCCAGCGCAAGAAGCGCAAAGATTGGTCCATTGCTGCCCTGGTTCGTGAGGTTCTTGTTATTATAGATTTTGGCGATTAGATCATATCCCGCCGCATTTCTCGGATCTCCGCCAGCAGCGGCGATTGAGAGCACCAACCGTTCGTAATCGGTCACCTTGCGGAATTCGCCCTTGCTCTCCGATATTTGTCTCAGCGCACCTGCCAGATATCCTGACGGAAGCGCATTGCCGGAACGGGCCAAGCCGAAGGCCTGCCAGTCGCTAAGTTCTCCCGCCGACAAGATCCATTTCGCCGCTGCCGAAATATCGGCTTTCACTTCACTTCCGGCTGCCTCCCATTTACTGCGGTCGATTACGGCATATTTGGTAAAATGACTCACTTTGCCGGTAATCGTTCCCGTCGACAGATCCAGCACAGCCGGAACCGGAATCCATTGATTGGCCTTTTCATCCAGCCAGGCCAGCGCCAGATTTTGCGGATAGCGCGCACCAACGGGAATTTGGATGGACAAATCCGTAGGCTTCGCAAATTTCGTTCCGTTTGGCGTGAATTCGTACAAGCCGGACACCAGCTCCGGCCGGGATGAAGGCTGCTCCTGCACATTGATGGTAACGGCACCTCCTTCCACCGCTCCCGCTGGAATTTGCAGTTGCACCTCGCCCGCCGCATCCTTCAGAACAGCGCCCGCCGGTGTAGCCAGCTGCGCCAAGGATACGCTGTTCGCCGCCAGCGTCTTGCCGAGTTCGGCGGATTTCGCCGCCGTCATCGGCGTGCCGCTGACAGCCGTTGTTGCGCCAACCTGACTCAGCGGCAGCGTATTGGCGGAAGTGATCGCCACACCCGAAGGTGCGACGCCCGCTGCGCCTGAAGCGCCGCCGACCGCCGTTTCCGACGAAGAGGTGACATATTTCCACAGCACCTCGTCTCCGGCCTGAAGCATATACTTATCGGCGCTGACAGACGGTTCGTTTCCATTGACGAAATACTTCCAGCCACTCTCGGGGCCTCCGTCATATTCGGCCAGACCGTCAATCGAATAGACATATTCGCTTCCCGAAATTGGCCGCGCCCCTACTTTGCCGCTGCCAAGCGTCCGGACAAGCAGACTGTAAGGAGTGTCTCCGTTGCTTAGGGTAACGGAGGTACTTGGAAGAATCGTTCCTCTCGCGCTGTCTCCGACAACGGAAAGGGTCGCCTTGGATACCGCCGGCGGTGCGGAAATGGCCAGCTGCCGCGTATATCGCACCAAACTTGGCGCACCGCCCGCCTGGTAACCCGTCACTTCAACCGTATAGCTTCCCGCCGAGAGGGCATTAAATGAAGCAATGCCCTCGTCGTTCGTTTCTGCCGTCTGTCCGCCAACACTTACCTTCGCGCCTACAGCCAGTGAAGTAACAGGATCAGAACTGAAGGTTGCGTTATTCCACACCCATTGAACCTGATTGACTTTAATCGCAAAATCCTGCCCCGGCTGGGGCTGTGAAGGCGACAGCTCCAACGATTGGACAACCTGGGTCGAGTAGCCGCCGTAATAGACCAGCACCTTGTCCGAAACCTGAAGTTCGAAGTCGCCTATTCCTACGCTCGGATAAATCCACTGGCCGCCGCGCTGAACGACAAACGACCACCAGTTGTTCATGTCGCCGCTGATTCCGCCAATGCCGCTAATAAAGCTGCCGAACGACGATTGCGTAATATCCAGCGCAATGTGTTTGGCTTCAGCCAGCCGTTGCAGCGCCTCAAGCGCATTAGATGCACCTACCGGGCCTTCTGCAAGCGTTCCCTGCGGTCCTTCTACCGCCAAAGACACCGGCACTTCCTTCGGCAGAACCGCAGCCGTCCCGGTGTAACGCACTACTGTCGGCGCGGCATTGTCCTGATAGCCGGTAATTTGGAGCGCCTGCGTTCCGGGCGTCAGATCGGTTCCAAAGGACGCTATGCCCTGGTCGTTCGTAACAGCCGTTTTGCCGCCGATGGAGACGGAGACGCCAGAAGCCGCCGCGACTACAGGATTTCCGTTTAAGTCCCATGTCTTTTTATGAACCGTTACTTCCAGAGGCTTGCCTTCCTTCGGCTGAAGCGGCGAGAATGTTACGGAATCCACCAGTTGGGTGACACCATAGTCTCCATAATAGACATAGAGCCGGTCTCCGTCCTGAAGCGCAAAGTCGTTAATCGCGGCATAACCGCTAACCCATTGACCGCCGCGCTGGACAATATACATCCAGCCGTCATAGCCGCCGTACTTCTTCTCTTTGATGCCAGCTATTTCGGTAATATACGCGCCGTAAGCGGTCATTTTGCTAACAACTGCAATTCCCTTGTCTTCCGCCAGCTTGTTCAGCGCGTCCAAAGCGCTGCTGCCGTACACACTGCCCTCGCCCAAGGACGCCGTTGGTCCTTCGATGGCTACAGTGACATGGACTAGCGGGTGCACGGCAGGCGGATTATCGATAAAATCATACAGGTTGCTGTCGCCGCCGCGGCTGTACAGGTTGTAGGCGACCAGCGCCTGCAGCGCCTGCTCCGTTGCTAGAGAGTTGCTGCCTCCGCCTAGCGTATGGGCGAAGCTTCCGTCCGCTACCCTGAAGCTCATCAAACGGCTGATCAGATTGCTGCCGTTCTTGGTGAAGCCGGAACCGGCTGGATCAACGCCGTATGCGGTCAGCCCGATAATCGCCTGCGAGACGCTTTCGCTGCTGTCTCCATAGCCTCCGTGAGTCGCATTCTGCTGAGCGGACAGCCACTGTACCGCTCTTTCCCCCGCAGTGGCAACAGCAGGCTCGCTCTTGTATGGAGATAGGGCGGCCAAGGCCATGGCCGTAGTGTCAGGCCCGCTTGGTCCTCCGGCGTTGAGAGGGAATCCCCCATCAACATTTTGTGCGGACAGAATCTCTTGAACGAGCTTGTCTCTGGTCCATTTTGCATCGGACGGCACCGTATAGCTGCCGGAATCCAGTGCAATTAGTCCATAGACGGGATTGTTTAGACTTTGGCCGGACATTCCTTCGTTGTTATAAATGGCCGCAATCAGGTTGCTGCCGGCGAAATTCGCCGGGTCCTGGCCGATCGCCTTAACTGCCAAAGCGATTCTGGCGTAGTCCGTTACTGCGGAGAAATTCCCCCCTGCGTTCTTTACTGTATTCTGAAGCGCGGCCCCGTAGGAATCCGGCACTTTATACCCGGCCTGGGCCAAGCCGATTGCCTGCCAATCCGAGGCTACGCCCTGCTTCAGAATATACTCGGCCGCAGAATAGACGGCATCGGTTACACTGACCGGCTGTGATGATAAACCCGCGTCCGCAGCGTATAAGGCATCCGTAACGCCCGCTTCCTGATAACTGGCAGCCGCTGTCTCGGCAAACACCCGTCCCCCCGGAGCAAACGACGCGCTCAGCAATGAGAAAATCATCAATAAGGCCATTCCCAGCTTAAACATTTTGGAAGAAATCCTGCTCTTCATTCCTCAACCTCTTTCTCCTGAATTTATGGGAGTCTCTCAAGTAAGAAGAAACGAATGACAGCGTCTTTTTAAGACGCAGGTGCGTTTCTCGTTAAAATATAAGACCAAACGATAGGCGCGAAGCTTATAGAGTCTTATATTTCAAAAAAAGACCGCCCCATAGAGGGACGGTCTTTCCGTAATCCGGGCCGGAACCGATGCCTTATAGCATCCTCAGCATCAGCCGCGCATAAATGTCCGGGTGTCCTCACCCCCCGAAGGGCACCCAGGCCTCGACTAGAAAAGGCAGGTCTCCTGGCTCATGCCTCATCGCTCCCTCTCGCCTTCCCGTTCTACATGAACAGTGGCAGATTTCAGAGGATCGCTCCGCATATACAGTGGCGGGACCGCGCCGGACTTCAACCGGCTTCCCTTTTAAGCGGGCTTTCTAGGCCCGCACCTTTTTTAAGACTCTATTAAATTTTAGGCAATCTATATCATATCGGTTATCGTAGGGGTTGTCCATACATTGCCAGCCATTCAGCCGTGAAAAATAAACGGGAAGCGTACTCGTTACTTCGCCGCCGGGCTCGGGCTCGCGCTTGCGGAAGCCGCCGGAGATGATGCCGCACGCGGATCATCCTTCAGAACCAGCGTGTAATCTTCGGCCTCAATCATGCTTCCGGCAGTCAGCTTGGGGGAAGATACCAGCGTTACCCTCACCTGGTATGGCGCAGGTTCTGGCGATGCGGAGCCGTTATCAGATGGGAGCGGAGATACCGGCGTGCTTGAAGCGGCAAGCGGCTCCCCTGACGGTGACGGCGAACCGGCTGCTCCGGCCGCATCTTCCATAGAATCCGTTGGAGCAGCCGAAGCAGGCGAAGACGCTCCGCCGGATGCCGCTCCTTCCGCATGGGTCTCTGCGTCCGCCGGATTTCCATCCGTTCCATTCCCACCTGTTCCGCCGCTTCCGTCTGCTGCCGCAACCGCACCGCCTGCTGTGCTTGAATCCCCCGCGTCCGCAGCGCCCGAAGGAGCTGGGGATTCCGGAGCCCCACAGCTATGGTCCAGACCGCCAACTTTATAGATGACAGCCTTTCCTGCACCGGAATCCACTTTAATCTCCGCAGGGTTAAACTTTCGGCAGGCGTCTGCAGAGGCGAAGGCGAACATCAGTGAGCTTCCGCCCTTACCGTCGCCTTGCTCAAGATACGCGGCGGCTTCGGGATAACTTACGATCCCCGCCCCCTGCGAAGGGGAAGGCTCCGGCGAGGCTGCCGGAGCGGCTTCGTCTCCGCCGCCTTTCAGCAAGCTGGCGGCCAGAACTCCGGCGGCCAGTAGAAAGATGACGGCCGTTCCGAGGAGCATCAGCCGAGACCGGCTGCGGCGTACCCACTGCGCGAGCGGCGAGGCTGCCTGCGACCGGGCTTCGCCGTATACGCCTTGCAGAGCGGGTCCGGCTGCGGCCATGTAATTTTTACGGAAATCGCGGTTCTTGAACGCATCACGGTCATGGCCCGCAAAATATTTCAGAATCGCCCGCCGGTAGCCTGGATGAAGCTTCTTGGAGGAAATGGAAAATAGCGGACTGTCCTGCGACCAGGCCAGGAAGCGGTACACCGCCTCCTTATCGCCATCCGCATTGCGGCGGATATGCTCCAGCAGCGCGACATACTCCAGCGGCCCTCCCTCGCGGGAACGGCTGTGGTAAAAGGCAAGCGGCAGGCGGGCGAACGGCTCCGCACCCCGGCCCTCCTTCAGCCAGCGCCGTCCGAGTAGCTGCACATCATCCATCTCCTGCGGGGACAACCCGTCAAAAATATGCTCGTCCGGATTCTCTTCACCGAACCAGCGGTACGCCGCGCGGAGCACGTTCGCCTTCCGTCTGCTCTGCAGATCAAGCGGCGGGTCCCACTCGCCCATATCAAGCGAAAAACGGACGAACGACAGCTCTAGCAGCTGCTCCTCGGTAATGTCGTCAAGCGAAAGCCGGTCCAGCAGATACCGGTCCGCCGCAGCGGCCAGCTCCTTCTGAAGCGCCAACGCTTCCGGGCGGATTCCGCCCCTCCGGCGGCGGTCTTTCTCCGCTTGCTCGATGTAATCATGGATCGCCGCCACAGCCGCAACAGGATCGCGTTCCCGCGCCAGTTTCTCGGGCAAATAGTCCCTAAGGCTGTCAACGACGGCAGGCTGTCCCAGCGCTTCCGGCATGAACCTGTCCCAATGCACGACAAATTCCAGCAGGTCCGCAGCTCTCGCGGCGGATGCAAGCCTAAGTTCCACATAAGGCTGGAACAGCAGCCGGGCAAAGACCGGCGTCGTCAGCAGCTTGCCGAAAAAGGCGGCGGCCAGTTCCCCGCTGCTTTCAATCACGCTGTACGCCGCCGACAGCGCATCCACGCGGCCCGCATTTTGCGCGTTCAGCATCCCGTTGATGAAATAATCCACAATGCGCGTCCGGTAGTTATGTCCCTTCAGCGAAAAGTAGTCCCGGAAGCTCTCCAGCACTGCCTTCTCCGGAATGTTTTTCTGCCGCACGGCATCGAACTCGCGGTCAAAGCGCTCCAGGAACAGATCATTTAGCCGGATTTTCGATTCCAGCGCTCCTTCTCCATCCAGATAGCCCAGCAGCCCGCTGAGCACAGCGCTTTTGTTCTCCGTATATAAAGCTTCATTTCCCTGCTCAATCCGGTAAAAAACAGCCAGCTCGTTATAAGCCCCAAGCGACAGCTTCCGCTCCGCGCTCGTTCCCCCCAGCATAATATCCGCAAACACGGCAAAATCTTCTGCAGCCTTGGGTTCGCGCAGCAGCTCCCAGGCAAGCTCCAGAAATGGCTGCGGAGCGGAGGCAAAATCCGCGTTCAGCGTCCGTCCGGCGGCGAAATCGAAGATAAAATCCTTCTCCGTCGCCCGGTCTCCGGGGCGCAGCGAGCCTGTCTCCACGAACGTCAGGTGGATGTATTTACGGCTTTGCGGCTCCTTCGCATATGTGATGACCCCGAGTCTGCGCCGGAATTCAAACGGAAGACAGCACAGCAGCACTTCGGTCAAATCGGCTGCCCGTGCGGACAGCTCCTTTACGGGCGTGTTCAGCGATATGTAGATCTTCTTTTTGCCGGACACCGATTGCATGACCGCCTGGAGCAGGCTTTTGAACATTTCCTCGCTAATGCCCAGCGATTTCAAGACTTCCGCCGGCCTTGGGCGATTTCGGCGCGGTACCGGAATGCCGCTTAGCACCGGCAGGGCTTCCCCCGGTTCTCCACTGAACCCATTCGCAAAGTCCGCGTGCAGATAACCGCCGTAATCCCGGACGATTTCTTCGGCTCGCGAGGCGGGAAGAACATAGTTGTGGGTGAAAAAAGCGCTGCGCAGACCCGTGAAATCCGCCGCCTGGAAGACGCTTTGCCCAAGCACGGTCTCCCCGCTCTCGAGATGGAACAGATGCAGCGCGGGCGGATACAGCGACTCGTCCTTCTCGCCTTTTGCGGCCAGCTCCGCCGGAGCGTCGTACAGGCAGAAGGGGTGCAGGATTTTTTTGACAAAATTATTGTCCAGACTCTCCGACTTCGCCACCGTGTCAAAACCCTCAGTGGAGCGGTAGACACCGCGCCGTTCACGGGTGTACATCTGCTGGGCGATGCCGGCTTCCGAATGAATACTCACCGCTTAATCGCTCCCCTCGATGAATTTCAGCTTGTGCAGCAGCCACAGGAACGGTTCATCCACCCGGATGGGGCTGACGACGCCTTCGATTTTCTGATCGACGGGATTGCTGCCAAGTGCCGAAACCGCGAAGTAGGCGGTATTGGAGAAATACACATCCATCGTATCCTTGAACGGACGGTCCACCTTCCCGATAAAATAGCTGATCTCGCCGTCGATATTGCCGACCTCGTCCATATTCAGCGTCCCGCGGTGAACGTAATTGTTGAATACGTTGCTGTTCGCTTTAATGTAATCCCCGTCCTCGTCCTTCAGCGAGTGCAGCATATCGCTCTTGGTCAGTACAACGGCGGTTGGAATATCCGTTCTGCTCTTCTCCTGATAGGCGATGAAATCGCCGAACATCGTCAGCACCACGTCGCGCGGCTCATCATACTGCGAGACCCATTCGCCGGGACGGTCGCCAATGTTGATGTGGATTTTCTCGCGGATTGAACGAATTTGCAGCGGATCGACCATGAACAGGATGCCCGCCGAATTCTTGATATGCTGGCCGTGCAGCCCGAGGTAGTCCTGATCGACCATGCCCTCTCCCGCGACATCGAAGAAGACGAGCGTCAGCGGAGGCTTCTCCTCATTCTTGAACACGAATTGAAAAATAAACGGCTCCTGCATCTTCTCCTTCTGGGTCGAAGACAGCAGATCACCGCGCTCGAACAGCGGGTCCTCGTACAAACTGCGGAATTTGCGGCTGATTTCGGCGTTCAGCGGCATGCAGGCCGCGTCGAAATGTCCGGCCGTCGTATGCTGAAGCGTGTGGATCAGCGAGGTCATGTAGACCGATTTGCCGACCTGAGATGCGCCAATAATCGAAATGATGTTGCTCGGCACCTTCCCCGCGGTCACCGGCAGCTCGTTGTGGCAGTGTGGGCAGAGACGTCTGCGGGTAAGCTTTCCGTAGCGGTCGGTAAGTCCGGTCAGCACATGATCGGTATAATGATGATGCTCCTCCGGAATGTCGGACGGCGGAATGATCGCTTCGAGATCGTCCACCGAATCGAGTCCGAACCGCTCGCGGTATTTATTGAGCACATCGTCTTCGCCCAGCGCGTAATCTTCATCGTCATCCCGGCTGTGCGCGGCCCGAAAGACCACGTCCGAAGGAGCAAATTTGCTGAAGCAGTACGGGCATACAATATCATAAAAAAGCGGGCGCGGCTGCGGCTGATTCTTTTTTAAAAAGCGGCTGAAAAAGGACATATATTCTCCCTCCCAAGAAGAAACGGCTGCGCCGTCCTGTTAGGGACGGTATCGTTTCTCGTAGAAATATAAGGCAAATGCTAAGCGCGAAGCTTATACTTTCTTATATTTTAAGAAGAAACGCCTGACGGCGTCTTTTCAAAACGCAGGTACGTTATATTTCAAAATAGCCCTACAAAGTGCAAGCCATGGCCTCGAAGCATACTCAGGTACTTTGCGAGGACCCCGAAAAATCATAAGTTCTATGCATAATAGAAGACCGCCCTACAGGACACGGCTTCCATGCGGACGGCGCAGACCCCCTGCCCCGATCATTCCGGCACAAGCTCATAGTACCGGCCATATTTCGGCCCGTCGGTAAAAAAGATACGGATGTGATCATCCTTACCGATCTCAATCGGCGGAAGAGCGTTCCGTCCGGGCGCGAAATCCTGGACAAAGGGAAAGCGGATGCCATCCTCTTTATCCGCCGGATAACCGCCGCGTTTTTTGACATAGCACAGGACTTCCCTGCCGACGGGAACTTCCGCCGTAATGGTCATATGTACGGTCTGTTCCTTGCGGAACAAGCCCCGTTTGCGGTCAATCGCGTAATAGATCCGGGCTTTGCCCGCGCTGACGGTCGTACGGTTCTCGCCGTCCCTCTGGCGGACCAGCAGAGTCTCCCCATTCTCCGTCACCCGGGCAAACACAGTATAGACGACCAGACCGATTTCTTCCAGACGGTCATAATAACCGCCGCCCGCCTTGTATTCTTCACGCGTATACAGCTTCAAACTACCGGGCGGACGGCTGTCCTCTTCCGGATGCTCTCCGCCGCCTGGGCCTTTGTGGATATAGACCGCCTGCAGGCCGTCCGGCCAGCGCCACCGGAGCGTGCAGGTCCGATCCTCCACGCGCGAGGTTATATCCGTGATCGCCGGCAAGTCCGGTGAATGCTCGATGTACCTCATCGCCGCACAGCCCCTTTCCAAGTAATCTTCACCTTGCTGCTAGAAGCCTTTGCTGCTTCGATTCCCGCGTGTCGGAAAACCCTGCGACGGTCGCTGGGACGGCTGTGCTTCTCCCCGCCCCCTCCGGGTCAGGCGCCCTTCTCCCACCGGAACGATTGCGGTGAACAGCGCGATTACTCCGGTCAGAAGCAGCACGGCTAGCAGCCGCACCATCGCATTCAGGAAGCCATGGCTGCTTAGGCCGTATTCCAGCGTGAGGCCGGCCAGGAGGCCAGACACGATCCCTCCCAGGCCGAAGCTCTTGGCCAGATGGCGGTTGTCGAAGACGATGCCGAGCCCGAGCCCGAGCGCGGCGCCGATCAATACAAGCGACAGAATACGCAGGGCCCCGTAGTAAGGACTATGCTGCGTGTTGTCCGTCCGCTCCGTAACCAGCGTCCGGTCGCCGAGACGGTCGTAAATCTGGCGGAAAATGTCGGCCAGCCGGTTCGCGTCCTCCACATCATAATATTGTCCGCCGGTTGTCGCGGCGATTGACTTCAGCAGGGCAGGACCGGAAGGATCGCTCAGGCTGAGTCCGATGGTGTTAACTGCGATACCGCGGTCCACGTACGCCTGAAGCTCCGTACTGGTATCAAGCCGGCTTACTCCGTCCGACAGCAGAATAACCATCGCTCCACGGTCGGCGGCACTGTCGCCGTTAATGACATTCAGCGCCTCCGACAGCGCGCCGCTGAGATTCGTTCCGCCTTGAGTCGTCCGCAGATTGTTAATGGCTGACGTCACCTGCTCCCGGTTCCCCGCCTTCGCAAGCGAAGTCAGAGGCTGAACGACCATCGCCTCATCGCTGAACGTCAGTACGGCTACCTTGTTATCCCCATCCATCCGCATCACGAGGTCCCGGGCTGCCGAGTAGCGGCTGTTGCCGGGATCGCTCTGCTCCATGCTGCCGGAATCGTCAATGACCATCACGACATCCTTGACCGTCTTTAGACCGCCAAAATTGAGTTCATATACGAACTCCATCAATATCCCCACGCCCAGCAGTATAACAACGGCCAGCGGGAGCAGCTTCCACGATAAGCCAAGGTAGCGCTGGCGCCATGACCAGCCGTTCAGTCTGGGCGAAATCATCTCCGCCAGCAGACAGCCGAGCCCCATGCCAAGCGCCACAATGGCAAAATAAAGGCCGATGACCAGAATGGAAGGCCATTCTCCGAGCAGACGCCCCAGCAGCAGCTCGCCTAAACAAAAGGCGACCGCTCCGCCAATCAGACTAAACAAGAGGAGTAGCAGATTTAATTTTCGCTGCATTAGTTCATCATCCTTTCAGGTAATACGGGTCCCTGATCCAGGGCCGTCTCGCCCCTAGCGCAGAGCGGGAAGCGACTCTTCGTCCACGCCATGCAGTTCATAGCCATTCTGTAAATAAGTCTCATAATAGATCCGGCCGTTGCGGTAGTATAACAGGTCCTCCAGATGGAACCCGCCCATCAGGTTCAGCTTCTCCACGCCGCTGCGCCGCAGCTCATGCACATAGCCCAGCCGGTAGATGCGCGTCTTCTCGTCCGCAGAAAGCGCATAGCGCATAAATTCCGAGCCGCTGTCGCCGAAGAAATATTTTTCCTCATGCCGGTGCTCCTGGGTGTACTCGAAGAGACGGACATGGATGGCCGCCTCCTCTTCCAGCGAGCGGTACAGGCGCCGGAACAGCTCCTCCTTAGATAATACCTCCCGGTTGTCGTACGCCGCCGCGACATTTGCACGCCGCAGCAGTTCTTCCTCGAAGGAAAGCGCAAAAGGCTCCGCCGTCAGAATTTCCCGGCCGCATACCTCGATCAGCCGTTCCAGCACCGTAACAATGCCCTGGTCCAGCAGGTCCGGCATGCTTCCCATATAACGCTCGCTCACCAGGGCGCCGAGACCGCGCCGAGCTTCGATCTCGCCGATCACTTCATCGGTAACGATGCGGTAATACTCCATAATGTTTCGGCCAATATCGCTTTCGGCCCGGCCGATGCTGTCCAGCGCCGCCGCCTTCAGCTCCTCCTCCAGCCGCTCCATCGTCTTCACCCGCTGGACGCTTGCTGAATGGAGCGACTCCAGTCCGGCTTCAAGGCGGGCGCACAGCGCCAGCTCGCTCTCTAGCAGCAGCAGCTCATACTTTGCGCCGTAGCCTTCGGCAAACAGATAATGGATGAAATTCCGGACCGTCCGCTTATCCATCAGCGGCACCCGCTGAAAAGGCAGCCGGTCCACACTGTCCCCGTACAGCAGCTCCAGTTCTTCCCGTGATGAGACAATCGCTGCTCTGAGGCCGGCCATATGCTGGCGAAGCCCGTGCAGCACGCTGCCGGCATCGTCCCTGTCAGCGGTCCACTCCGCCAACTGGAAGAACGTGATTCCCGGATTTGCTCCATCTGGTGAAGCTAGCAGCGGCGCCCATTCCCGCAGGGGATCGGCGGCTTCCAGCCGCTTAGCTGCGGGCGAAGCGAAATTGCTCTGAAAGTAGGCTTCGCCGCCGCCGCCGAAGATCAGCTCTTCCGCTTCGCGAAGAGACAGCCTTCTAAGCTCATGGTAGGAAGGGCGTCCATGGCTCATCAAGCCCGTCATCTCAAGGATTCCTTCCTTATCCGGGAGCAGCCGCCGAGCCAGCTCCCGCAGACTGTCAGGGCTTAAGCCCAGCAGCTCCAGCCGTTCACGCGGGCTGAGCCGGCTCTCGCGGGACATATCCTCCCTGATCCGGCGGAACGTAGAGTACAGCACAGCCA
Organism: Paenibacillus durus ATCC 35681; assembly: GCF_000993825.1. Taxonomy (NCBI): domain Bacteria; kingdom Bacillati; phylum Bacillota; class Bacilli; order Caryophanales; family Paenibacillaceae; genus Paenibacillus; species Paenibacillus durus. Next base: position 363,415 of record NZ_CP011114.1, on the reverse strand, counting down.
GCGCAATCTGCCGGTTCGGCCGTTTGACGCCGGAGAAGCCGGCAGAGGCGTATCCCTGCCGGCCCGTGCTGCCCCTGATTCCGCTTTTGAACGCCATATTGTTGTAGCCGGCCTGTTCCGGGCCGAAGCCGCCGGAAGGCCGCATCACATTCTTCAGCAGGCTGATATGGGAAATAATTTCGTAATTGTCCTCCATTCCGCCCGCCGGAGACGTGCCGTGCTCGTTCTTATCCGATAGGACGTAAACAAGGTCGAACAGCGGCGAAGGACCGTGGCTGACCGGAATGGACAGCCCGTCTTCCGTGACGAGCAGCGGAGCGGTATATTCATAATCCGGTGCCTGCATTCCCTCCAGCTCACGCAAGAAAGCCAATCCCACAGAGCTGGAAAGCCCGAAGCTCTCGGCTTGTTCCCGTTCGCTGATCAGGGCGAACAGGTCGGTCTGCACCGATTTGAACGACTGGCCGAGCACGGCGCGGGTCAGCAGCGTGATTTCCGGCAGCAGCACATTAAGCGGGTCGTCGACCCGCGTAATAATGGAGAGATGAATGACATCGAAGGAGGAATACAGACGGCCGTAATCCGCTATGCCGTCCGTCAAGCGCCGCAGTACGGTGTTCATCTCCGCCAGATAGCGCTGCTCTCCGTGAAATTCCCGGTACAGATCCCGGCGGAGCGTGCGGGGATCGCGGCCTTCAGACCGGGGAAGAATCATCGTTCTCACTTGGCCTGAAAGCCAGTCTGTCACGGCGGACGCCGGAACCCAGCTCCGGTCATGTACGCCGCCGGGAGCGGTGCCGCCATATGCAGGCTTCCCGGCTCCAGCGAATGACGCATCATCCTTCCGGCCGCCGGATTCCTCCGCCTCCCAGCCTTCTGGAACGGCATGCACCGCCAGAACGCCGCCGGCGTTATCCCATTTGCGGCGGCAGCTATCCAGCACGGGCCGGATTGCGGGCGCCGTCTTCTCTCCTACAAACAGAAACAGAGCAGGGTAATGAATGCTGCTGCGCCTGTCACCCTGATCCTGCAGTCGGTCCTCCCGGGCGGCGTATTCCGCCGCATAATGCATTGCCAGTGATCTGATCATAGGCTTACTTCAGCTTTCTGCGGATGCTGCCGAGCTTTCCGGTCATACCCTTGTAGAAAGCGTACATTTCGTCGCCATCAGCATGCTCCACCCGCTCGTATTCCAGGCTGTCCCGCGATTCCAGGAAGGCTTCATACAGGCTATCCAGCTTATTCAGCAGCGGGGACACATCCTCGGACGCGGTCATTTCCGCAGCGCGCCGAGCCGTCTTCCGCAGCAGTACGCTGCGGCTCTTCTCATCCAGCGAGCGGAAACGGCTGTAGACCGCATATTCCACGTAGCTGCGTTCCTTCATCAGATTGGCGAACGGCTCCCAAGCGTCCTCTTCCTCGTCTTTGTCGTAGACGAAGAGCGCCCCTTTTTTCACAATAACATCGGTGTAGAGGGACTCCAAGAACTGGTCCAGCCATTTCTCCTCGTCCAGATACTGGCGCAGCACCGCATCCAGCTCTTCCGCTTTGGCCGAGATCGCCTCAACCTTCGCCAGCTCCTCGCGCACTCTTGTTGTAAGCTGCGGCGAGCGGATCAGATTTTCCTGGGCCAGCTCCCGGCTAATGCTTCCGAAGATATCCTTCGCGACTTCGCGCTCCAGCCCATTCTCACGCAGCCTTCTCAGCTCGTCCGCCGCTTTCTTCACTTCCCCCAGATTCGGCCGGGGCGCATGAAGCTGAAGGTCGTAGCCGCGCAGGAACGCTTCAATATCGAACGGCTTTCTGAACACGACCGAATAGCGGTTGCTCGTATTCTCATCCAAGCCTTTTTCAACAATGATTCCGGCTTCCAGCGCCTTGGCGAAGTCTGCGCGCACTCTGGCATTGTACTCGCGTACCCGCGCGTTGCTGTAAGTATCACCCCAGGATTGCTCCGGAATCGGCGACGGCAGATACGTCCAGTTGTTCTTGTCCGTCTGCACCAGATGGCGGCCGATTCCTTCCTTGTCGAGAATGGTACGCTCGTAGTTCTCTTCATATACCCGCAGCGGCGTATAGACGAACAGCGGCACGCCGTTGCGCGTATTCAGCCAGAATATCCGGTTCTTGACTTCGCTCTCCTTGACCGTAAAATGCGATTTGCCGAGCGCGTTGTTCTGGTAATTGCGAATCCCCTTCAGAATGCCCGGCGCCTTCACAGGCACCGATACGAAGCCCCATGAAGGGAAGTGCAGGCTGCCCGAGCTGTTGCTGAGATGGAAGACCGGCACGGCCTCCTCGTCAAGCTTCCCGGCAACCGTACGTTCCACCAGCTTGTCAAGCGGCTCCTCGCTGCCGTATTTCATCGTCAGAAAATCCTCCATCGACCGGGTGATCAGATCCCCGAACTTGTCGCTAAGGAACTCGGAAATGGAGCGGACAATGTCGATCTCCTGCTCTCTGACCCAGCGGCTGGAATTTCGCAGCATTTCCCGGGAAAAGTCGCGGATCAGGTCGTCGCCGTCTTTTTGATCCATAATCTTCGAGATCGTCTGCGCAATGTCCGGCACGCTTACGATATTCCAGTAATACGTCTTGTTGCCCTTGTGGTCGGTCTGTTCTTCGCCGCTTGTGAGGATATCCCCATTCTTGGAAAAAATCGAGCTGAGCGCGTTCAAAATCTCCGTAAACACGCCGTAAATCCGGCTGTTCTCCTCGTTCAGCAGCTCGTAGAGATCCTCGTAGAACTCGATCATCCGCTCGGTGCGCTCGGTGTCGGCATGCAGCCAATATTCGTTGATTTTCGCGTCGATATAAGCGTTCTTCTTCTTCTCTTTCGAGACAAAAGCGCTCCGCGCATCGCCCAGTTTGTCCTCCGCCGACTCCCGGGCCGTCTCGATATCACGCGGCAGACGCAGCAGATTCTCGCGCAGCGCTTCAATGTAGGACTGGATCAGCTTCAGGATGCAGAAGCCTTTTTCCGTATAGATCAGCCGCGACACATAGAACGGCCCCTGCTCGGGATGCAGGAACGTCCGCTCCATCTCCTCGCCGAAGCGTCCGACGATTTCGCCGGGAAGCTGCTTTCTCACCTTGATGTACTCTTCTCTTACGCGCGATAGAAAGCTCTGCTCCAGTTCGGTGTCCATATCGACAACCTGATGCTTAATAACATTGGAATGGCTCAGCCGTTCACTGTTCTCATAGCCGGGCAGCGGCTCCTGCACACGGGCTTCGAACGACTTGATTACGCTCTCCAGATCGATGCCGAGCTTGCGGGCTATTTTTTCGACATCCTCCTGCCCTGGCGCCTGATGGAACATTTTATCCATTTTGTCAAACAGACGGTAAGCAAGGTACGTCGTCATTTCCTCAATCGGTAGTACGGCGGACGAAGCCCCGATAATGTTGTATTCGTAGTTGGCCGGATAGCTCTTGTGCATCTGCGCGATGTTCGTGCGGATGTTGCTGATATAGTCGTGGATGGCGAACTCCTCGCCCGACTGCTTCTCCTCGCTCGCCATAAAGTTCGTAATGTTCTCCGCCGTCACGTTCATGCAGTAGTCGTATGCGTTCTCCAGCAGCTTGCCTTCCGTGTTCGTCGCCGAAATGAGGTGGCACAAATTGAACGGAGGAAGCGGTGAATTGACGGTCAAAATATTGCCATACTGCTGGCGGAAACGCTCGCCCCGGCTGTCCACGTTCATCCAGTAGTCCAGCTCCTTGAGCGCAGCATAGCCATTCTTTCGGATGTACTCGCGGGTATGCTCGCTGAGGCTCTTGTTCGACAGGTTCACATCCGGCGTGAACAGATACCCGAGTGTATTGACGCGGTCGATTCCGGCAGAGCCGTAATCACGCTCGATGATGCCCCGCACAATGTAGGCGATGTCGAGAAAAGAGCCGCTGCCCGTGCCGCCGGACAACCCCGTCAGCAGGAAGACCATCAGCTTCTTGTTCGTACCGACCGACAAAGTTTTGATCTTCTTGTCGATCGCGCCCACAACCTGGTTGATCTTCGTGAACAGCAGCAGCCGTCCCGCCTGCCGTACGCCGGCGGCGCCGTTCATGCCGTCCGTAATGCTGAGCTCGGGCGACAGCCATTCCGTAATGTAGGGGTCAAGGATGCTGCGGTTCTGCAGCAGTCCGCCGATTTCGGCGTTGGACAGTCTCACGAACTCGTTCTGCGGGTCGAGGCCGATGCCTCTGTATTTCTTGCCGAGGTCCTGCTCATTCGTCTCGAAAGCGAGGAACTCCACATTGTCCGGCTTATCCCGCTTCTTCTTGGAAATCGGGTCCTCCGGCAGCTTAAACCGGCGGTTGATCTGGTATTTCAGGCGAAGCAGGGCGTCGATGCCCGTTCCTCCAAGACCGATAATCAGAATCGGATTGTCGATCGTGTCAACTCTGATTTTGTCGCTGACGATACCTCCGCCAAGCGAAACGTCAAGCTGCTGAATATGTTCTCTTACGACCGGTTTCATATTTATCCCCCTAATTCTATACCAAATATTCCAGCATAATCGTCTTGTCCACGCTGCTGAGCGGAACCGAAATGCGGTCTCCGCTCTTCAGTTCCAGCCCCCGGGAGGCGTCGACGGCCCGGCCCGATTTCTCAACGGCGATCCCGTCGCCGCCGCGAAGCTGCAGCCGGTCGTGGTTGCCCGGCGTGAAGACCAGCTTCTCGCTTTCCCTAAATTCCGGAGCAAGCTGAAGCAGCTGGTGCAGATTGAATCTGCCCCGGAAGCCCGTCAGCTTCTTATACTGCGGATACGTCTTCTCGCCGGTGTTCCCGTCCAGCACCTCAATGACCAGCTGGCCGACAAAACCGCGGTTCGCTTTCTTCCGCAGCATCCAGATAAAGGCGGCAGCCGCCAGAACCAGCAGGATTCCGGCAATAATCAGAATCAAGGTCCACGACCTGCCGCCGTCCTGCTGCTCGCTGCCGGCCGTACCTGCGGTGACAGGCGCCTGGGTGGCCGCTCCGCCCGCGTTCACTTTCACTACTTGGCTCTCGCGGTAGAAGCTGCTCTCTTCCGCCCGGACTTTCAATTCGTAATTGTGGCTGTCCTTAACTTCGAAGCTCCCTTTGAACTCGCCGCCTGAATTGTCCAGCGGAAGCTCTTCCGTCTTTCCGGTGTCCAGGTCGGTCGCCAGCAGCACCGCCTTCATGTTCCCGTACAGTGCCGCTTCATTCACCTGCGTACCATTGTTGAATAAATGGGCGGAGATGTCTACCGTATCGCCTTTCTTGTAGGTCTTGGACGGCACAGCGTCCATTTTAAGCTCAAGATCGTAGTTGAAAATCAGATTGATGTCGATTTTATCCTTCGGAACGCCCTTGATCTGGAGCTTCCAATCTCCTTCCTTCGGGGACAGCAGCTTCAGCAGACTGTACGTCGACGACTTGGACAGCAGCACATTGTTCGAAGGAATCGCCACGTCCGCCCCTGACGGGTCGGTCAGCTTCGCCGTTACCGGCTTCGACGAGATGATGGAAATGTTGGCCTCCAGGACGCTTGCATTCGGGACGGTCACCGTTACCTCCTGGTACTCGCCGCTGGCCGTTATCGACTGCACCGGCACCACTTTAAGCTTCAGATGATCGGCAAAAATCTCGCTCAAAATCTCGGGCAGATCGTCTGCGGTATTCGTCGCGAACGCTTTGCCGCCCGTCTGGTCGGACAGCTTGGCAAGACTTGCCTTATTGAGCTTGCCGTCCGCATTCAGGCCGATCGTGTAAATCGGATAACCTTTCTTCTTGGCGGTGTCTACCGCCGCGGTCAACTCCTGGTCCGACTCGCTCTGCGTCCGGCCGGTCGCTTCATTCAGGTCATTGTTACCGTCGGCCAACAGCACGATCATCGGCTCATGGGCAGGATCGCTGCCGTTCTCAAGAACCTTGACCGCCTCATCTACCCCGACGGCAATATCCGTGTAGGAGCCCCTATCCAGACCGACGATAAAATCCTTCAAATCCTGCTTATCCGAAGGCGAGTTAATCGTCAGGAGCGCCTTCTCGCGCTGCACCTTGTCGGTGTAGGCGACGACGCCGACCTTGTCCCCCTTCGCGGACAGCATATCTATGAACATCTTCATCGCCTCGCCGGCGATGTTGTTCTTATCGCTCGTCTTCATGGAATTGCTGACGTCGAGCACCAGCACGGCGTCAATTTGCGACGACGCGCCCGGCGGAGCAGACTGGGCAGCATAGGCCGGTAACGCCGCAAACGGACCCGCCGCGAAGCAGAATACCAACAGCAGCGCGGCAAGGCGCCGCGTGAACCAAGACAATAACCTTCTATTTCGGACATCGTTACGAAGCATGATTATAACTCCTCTTATATTTGATAGACGGCATCTTAGACCGGGTCAAGGCAGCTAAATTCTGTCAATAGCATGCCATTATGATATAATTAAACCCTGTAAACTTCAACTTAAGGAACGCTGAGCAGGCAGGGACGGGCGGCATCCGTCAGCCTTTTTCGAACCCTATTCGAGCGCGCACCGTTCCCCTAAGAAAGGACAGCTCCATGATTTCATACGTTATACTCGGAATTACGTTTCTCTATACCGTCATCCAAATTCTCCGCTATTTCCTTCGGGGACGCAGGCCGGTTGCCCGGGAAGAGATCGACGGGCGGCTGCTGGCCTCGCTGAATGGAGGCGACAGAACTCATGACTAAGAAAAAACCGGTCGTTCTCCGTCCCTTCAAAGCCCCCCGCTATTCCTTCGGCAAATTGCGTGTATGCAAGCGATGCGGACGGTTCACCGCCCTGTCGGAAGAGCGCTGCCTCTACTGCGGCAGAGCCGCCCTTGTCTCCGTGGAGGAGCGGGCGGTTTCGCTTGCCGGACGCCGCATGACGGTATCCCTGCTGATCGTCGCCTTGCTGACGGCGGCGGCGGTCTATTTCGCCGCGGACTCCCTGCAGCGTGCCTTGTGCGCGTTGGGCGGGCTCGCCCTGCTGGCGGCGCTCTTCGCCGCCCAGCGGAAAGCGCGTCCGGCCGAAAATCTGCGCACCCTGGACGAACTGCTCGGCCGGAATATCGCCGCGGTCAAAGAGGGCCTGGAGGTCAACCGGCAGGAAGCCGTGTCCGTGCTGCGGGAGAATGATACGCTTGCCTATGAGAAGCTGCGCGAAATCGCCGTGCTGCTCCGGGGCGACCGCGTCGCCAGGCAGCGCGTCGCCCTGCTGCACGGCTTCCGGCTGCGCAAGGACATGGATCTTGAGATGGAGCAGCTGCTGCTAAGAGATTTTGAACCGCTGCTCGCGGAATACATCGGCGAAGTCGCAAGACTCCGCCGCGATTTGATCAAGGACCGCACCCTGCGCTATGTGCAGCGGTATGAGGCCCAAATTCTTGAAATGAAGGGCGGCTCCGCGATCCTCGCCGCAGTGGCCGGAGCGGCAGTCCGCATGAAGCGCTACGCCCTGCTCTACTCCGGATTCATCAGCCGTTACGCCCATTCGCTTCCGCGCGACCGGTTTCTCCGCCTGCATCAGTTGATCTCCGCCTACCCGGATGAGTCCTGGAACGGCCTCGATATCCGGGTCCAGGAAATCCGGGAAGCCAAGTACCGCTGGGACCCTGATTTCGGGCAAGCCCAGCCTTAAGAGGCATGACGCTAAAAGGGGCTACTTTATATGACGATCAAAACTTTACGAATCCTGCAGCAAATTGTGATAATTATATGTACCTCTCCCGATTGTCTACCGGGGCGAGAGCTTTCAATATTTAAGAATCTCAGGCGGGCAGCCGCTTAAACTTAACTGAAAAGGTAGTTCCGTTCGGTCCCGTGGCGACGTCGATTTTGGCGCCATGCTTGTTGGCAACGTTGAAGCATACGGCTAGTCCCAGACCGGAGCCGCTTTCCTTGGTCGTATAAAATGGTTTCCATATATGCTCAATCTGGTCAGAAGGAATCCCTTTGCCGTTGTCTTCGACGGACAGTATAATTGCATCCTCTTCAGCAAAGGTTCTAATGATTAAGCGTCCTTGCGGCGGCATGGCTTCCAGCCCGTTGCGAACCATATTCAATATAAGCTGGCGGATCATCCGCTCATCCATATACATAGACGGAATTTGCCCCAGCTCGGCGTTTACCGTCTTCCCCGCAACCGTCGCGTCCGCTTGAATCAATGGAAGAATTTTTACAATCAGTTCATTCAGTTGATCGTATTTCATGTCGATTCTTTGATTTTTCGCCAGCCCGAGAAATTCGGAGATGATGGAGTTGGCCCGGTCCAGTTCCTCAATCATGATCTCCAGATAGGACTGTTTGCCGGATTCCTTTTTGCTCATGAGCTGCAGAAACCCTCGAACCGTAGTTAACGGATTCCTCACCTCATGACCGATGCCCGCCGCCATTTCTCCGATGAGATGAAGCTGATCGAGCCGCACCATTTCCTTTTCGTACTCCTTATGCTCCGTAAGATCACTGAAGACGGTAAGCATGCAGGGACTTTGGTTGATGTCAACCGTAACGGTTTGGCATAGACAAATCTTTTGCTGCCCCAAAGCGTTCTTAAAAGTAACTTCAATATGGCCCCCATACAAAGACTGCAAAGAAGCCTCCATTATCCGTTTGAGCAATGAATTCTCGCTATGCCGTTCAGGCCAGTACCGGTCGGCCAGTTCTTCTCCGCTTATGCCCAGCATAGATAATAGAGGATCGTTGTATTCAATGATTTGGTTATTGTAAAGAGAAACGACAAGCATGGGACTCGGGATTACGGAAAAAATGGCAGATAATTGCTCTTCCGAGTGTCTGAGTTCTTTATTCTTTTGGGCGAGCTCCCAATTCTTTTTTTTCAGAGCGGAAATTAACAGGATACGATCCAGCACGATCGACACTTGACTGCATATATTTTGCAGAATATCCAATTCAATAGCGGAAAAAGAAGGGCGTTTGCGCAATCCAAAAGACAAAGTGCCCACAAATTTTCCATAGGATATCAGAGGATGGCTTACATAAGCCTGCAGCCCGAAGCCCTTGATAATCCCGACCCTCGGGTCCGAGGAGTTTTGAATGTCTTCGACGATTATTCTCGTAAGCTTCTGCGCGGCTTCTCCGCACACGGCTTCTCCAAGATCAACCCACTCAATAAGCGCTTGTTCACGCCAGGTAATTCCGTGATAATTCATTAATCGAAGCCGCTGAATCTCTTCGTCAAAAATATAATTAAGATAAAGATCCAGATCCAAATGGGCGGAGAGCTTATCGAACAGATTATCCAGGAGCTTCTTCGGGTTTTCATTCAAGATGAGCTCCTGTCCCGCTTCAGACAAAACTAAGAGCTTAAAGCTGTTCTCGTCCTTGTTCACCTTGACTTCCCTCCCAAATCGAATATATTTTATCCCATCTTACGCTTCCTGATGAAAGCGCCGACCGCGTTCCCGAGCAGCGAGATCAGACCATATGCAGCCGTATATATAAGAGCCGTGCTACTAGCTTCAAAAACGATGAAGACCGAAAGTGCAAACAGAAACGCGGGCTGCAGTGCGGATAGCGGTCTGAAGCCGAGCCGAAGCCCTAGCTCTCCGGACAGAACCAGGATAACCGCCGGATTAACCATGAGCAGCAGCGTTACCAACGCGCCCAGATCGCTCATCGTACCCGTCCGGTTCCGAAAGTATAAAGGCAGGAGGAAGAATAGAATTGCGTATACGGCCGTATGCAGCAAAATTCTTTTAGACTCCCGGTTCAAATGATCTCCCCCTATGAATGGTTCTTCTTCTATATAATACCGTTTGTGGAATGCTAAATATAGCACCAAAAGAGGTAAATGGTTTACTCTCGCCGCAGCGATTGGTCCAATACCAGAAAAAATGCTGTTCAAAGCAGCGTGATTTGTGCGGAACAAAGGCCAATATTGATGAAAGCGGTAACACAAATGAGGATTAAGAATGCTCAAGGGCAGTACAAAACCGATTTACCATCGGCATAAAATGCCGCCCTGTTTACGTTCGGCAGGAGCGTGTGCCTGGATATTCCCAAACCGTCTCACTGTCTGCCGTGTTCCAAGCTCAGCTTCTGCACAAACGGGATATCCGCGGGCGCAAAAATAAAACGTTCCAGCTCTCCCGGACTCTCCCAGCGGTAGTCGTCGTGGTCTATCAGCACGATTTCGCCTCCCCGGTATTCCGCTTTCCAAGCGATCAGCCGGATATGCAGACCACCGCCGTAGCTGTGCTCGTTTACTCCAAAATATTCGTATGGAACGATGTCGATGCCCATCTCCTCGGTCAATTCCCGCCGGAGGCAGGCGCTGACGTCTTCTCCGTCCTCGATTTTGCCGCCTGGAAATTCCCACAGCCCCGCTTGGGACTTGCCTTCTCTGCGGCGCGCAATGAGAACTTTGCCTTCTTTATTATAAATGATAGCCGCCGCTACTTGAATCATTGCCGTCACCTCCGAAGGTATAATTGAAATATAACGCTGGAAATTGTGAATATCCAGTGGATTATTTTATAAATAATATACATTATATCCACAAATAAACAATAAAGGCCGGGTTATCCCATATTATCCACATGATTTTCCACAATCTGGGGATAGACGAATCGAAAGCGGCGCTGGCGCTTGCAGCATGATATAATCAAATGGCGAAAGCTGGGGATAAACGCTTCACTTCTCCCGTCCCAGCTGAACCGATACGAACAACGGAGGCTATCCTTATGCTTACTTTTCAACAAAAAATCGAGATTCTTGACTCCTATCCACAGCTTCAGCGCAAAGATGTATCTTTGGGAAGGGTCAACTATCACTACGAAGAAAGCCTGCACGACAAAAAAACCGTCGCTTTTCATCTCCATCCGAACGGCAACGGCTATGTATACGCGGGTCTGCTGACAGGTTATAAAATGGACGACAAGGGATTTGTCAATATCCGCGACTTCTCCGAGGAGGAGCTGCGCTCCCTGCTGGACGCTTCCATCGCTTCGCTCTCTGAGCCTTTGCCCGAAGCTACGCCGACAGCCAAAAAGCGTAAGCGGCTTGCAGCCGAGACGAACTGGGTGAACGGAAAAGGCGAGAAGCTTACGCTTAAAGCTGAAGACGATCTGTGGTATCTCTATTCGGGCCTGAGTCTGGAAATGGCGTTTGAGACGCCGGATGAAGCGAAGGAGTATTTGGCGGAAGAGGGCTTTTCTCAGCTGTAAGATTAGATTTCTTGTCAGGGACCAAGCAATCCTTCAGTTTGCGGCTTATTGTCTTCGGGAGTACATTCAGACCACGGCGGCGGCCACGATCTGCATTTAGGCCTGAGCGATTAAGGCGCAAATGAGTCGCCATGTTCTGATGCGCTCCTTTATCCTTCATCCTTAATCCTTCTTATTTTGCCGTAAACGTCCAGGTTCCCGCCTCTTCCGTCCACACTCCGGAAACACCGGCCTGAAGCGCAGCTATCTCGATATGCGCCATAGAAATTCCGAGATCGACCGACCCCAGGTGGGTACGACCTTCCGCCTGCGCGGCAAGCGCATTTTGCGCCGGTAAGAGGGTAAATCTCCACGGCTGAGAATTCATCGCCGACGGGGCGGTCCGTGCCGCAGCGAGCGCCGATTTCATCCAGTCGGGAGCCGTCTCCAATTCCCCGGGATTGCGGAGCAATTGCTCAAGCGGCTTGCGCTTGCGTCCGGCTGAGAAGCCTTTTACCATCTTCTCCCTCAGGCTGAGGCTATCCGGTACAGCTCCGAGCGGAGCCACACAAATGAGCAGTTCACCCTCGCCCACCCCGGCGATCCGCTTCGCCATCGCCTTGTCAAAGGTGCCTGCAACCCAGCATGTTCCTAAGCCCAGCGCATTAGCCTTCAGGACGAACTGCTCCCCGTAATAACCGCACAGAGTCTTGACTCGCGCCTCTTCCCCCTTCTCTCTGCCGATAAAAGCGGCAAAAGCCTTCACACCGCTAAACATGCCGTAGCTGTTGCTCAATCCGCCGAATACATCTTCGGCTCCATCCGCCCAAAGCCCAATCCGTACGGCTCCTCCTGCGTCTTCATTGAGCTCCTCCGCATAGCGCTTCAATTCATCAAGCTGCTCCGCAGCGGGTGGTGCCGTATACTTCCTGCGGGATACCCGTGATTCCATGCTGGCATACAGCTTAGGTTCCATTTTTACGATTCTCAAGTTGGTTCACCCCTGAATTGAATTTGTAAGAAGTTTCACTTGGTTATGCCACAATTATAGCATTGAAACCGATCAAAAGGCGCGGTTATACGAACTCAACTTTTGCACCTAAAAAAAAGACAACTGGCTTTTTTGATGAAATACGCATTTTTCTGCCCATTTGTATCAGTCGTATGACGACAGATGCTCCTCTTCTGCCATCCTCTGGATATCATCCATCGAAATCGTCAGCAGCGCATACCCGCTCTCTTCGCTAAGCTTGAGCGCCCGCTCCTTGATGTACTTCGGGCTTCCTTCCTGCGCTTCCGCGTCATACACTAGGAGCAGCCCGTCGCTTTTGCGCATCAGCAGCTCATCCCTCGCCTTAAACTGCCAGCTTCCTTCGTAGGGCCGGTTGCTCACTGCCCCATAATAATCGGCCGCCGCCGCAATCCGGCGGAACTCGTCCTGCTTCTCTTCCTTCCATCTTTCCTCGGGAGCGGCATGGGCCGCGATAATGCCCAGCTTCAGGCCGGGATAGTGTTCTTTTAGCTCCAGCACGGTCTCGCACGCCCACAGGTCAACCCCGTACTGGCCGGGGGTAATGATCCACTCCAGCCCCTCTTCCAGCAGCGGGACCATTCGAGAAGCGAGCGCTTTTTTGATATAGGGAATGCCGGGATGCTTCCGGTCAAAAATACCCAGCTCATGTGCCCGGTAGCCGGTAACAAGCAGTGTTTTCATGCCATGCCTCTTTCCTCGTTTCAGTCGGTCCTTCCATTATACCAGCCGTTCCCGGACTCTGCCCGCAGCCAAGGCGCGAAATCCGCCATTTCTCATCGAAAAAAATAGAGCCGCCCGCAAGGTTCCAGAAACCCTGCGGACGGCTCCGCTTCGTGCTTGATATTACATTCAGTCGATCCAGCCGTTTGCCTGAAGCATGCGATGAATCAAGGCGGCTGCTTCCGCTCTAGTCAGCGTATCCTTTGGCCGGAGCTCGCGTGAGCCGTCTCCCTTGACAATGCCGCTGTCAATAAGATAGGCCGCCGCTTCCGAAGCCCATGAAGACAGCTCGGTCCGATCCGCGAAAGAGGACAGGCTGCTAGTCGTCTTCGCAGCATCGGGTGCGGCGCCACCCCCTTGGATCAGGCGGACGGCGTTATAAGCGACCATCATGGCCTGCTCCCTGGTCACCTCGCCGCTGCCGCCAAAGACGCCGCCGGGATAACCGGACATCAGGCCGAACCGCTGCGCAAGCGCCGTCGGCCCATAGGCCCAAGAGGAGGCGGGCACGTCACTGAAGGCAGCGGAAGGTATCTTTCCGCCCATGAGCCCAAGGCTTCGCACGGAGAGCGCCGCCAGCTCGGCTCGCGTAACCGTGCGGTCCGGCGCAAAACGGCCGTCCCCGCCGCCGGTAAGCATCATACGGTCCGCTAAGTCTGCGGCGATCCCTTGGACCCAGTGGTTCCGGGTGTCGGAGAAGGAAGTCCTGCCGCTCAGCAGCGCGTAAGTCCGGTAACCGGCAGCCTCATGGATCACGGCATACCGGATATGATCAACCGTCTTCAGCGAAGCGGGCACAGCGAACAGCTTCCCTTCATCCTGAACCGTAACTGCGGCAATCCCGCCTTGGGTTCCCGCCTGCTCCGCCGGGACCGTAATCAGCAGTTCAACCGGGGCCTTCAAAGGCGCGGATACACTCTTATCCTTGTAGCTAAGCGTCAGCTTGACGGCCAGCGGATTAGCCAACAACCGATAGCCTTGGCTGGCGGCCGTCTTCTCCGCATCGGATGCCGCCGGACTGTGCTCAATAGATAGGCGCACTCCGATATCCTCCGCCCTTGCGCCTGCGCCCAGCCCTTCGATGGAATCTCCGAGCGAGAGTACAGGCAGCGGCACAATAAGCTCAGGCGTGCTAACGGTAAGGCGGCTGCCTCCTTGAAACAGTCTGTTCCACTCCGCTGCCGACAAGCCGCCCACCACAACATCCTCCTTGCCGCTAACCTTGATCTGCAGGTCGGCTGCCTTATCCGCAGCCAACTGCTCCAGCGCGGCTTTGTCGAGCTTGATCTCCAGCACCGAGCGGTCCCCCTGCTCCGTCTTGGCGGCGGAAAAGAAAGATGCCGCCGCCTGATCAGCGGTTCCCGTTACGCCAATGTCCGGCTGCTGCACCGGCGATGGTGTCGGCGCCGGCGCCGGGATCGGTTCGGCCGGCGGCGTCGCTGATGGCGTGGCCGATGGCGCCGCTGATTCCCCGGCTGACGGGGCTGCTGACGTTACGGCAGATGGCGCCGCGGACGGCGCTGCCGAAGGCAGCGGACTCGGCTGCTGACCGCCGGCTTCCACTTTCACGGCCCGCCATTTTTGAAGAGCGGAACCATTGGCATTTTCCAATCCGACCGTCCCGTCCTCCCGGGCTTCCAGCGCTTTGTCCGGCTTGAACTTGGACAGGATCGTTATCGTTCCGTCGGCGTTGTTATGCACCAGCCAACGCTGGTTGTCATAACCAAGATAAGCGTATAGCTGGATCGTGTTGGCTCCCGTATCCCAGTCGAGCGATTTGCCGCTTTCTCCCGTCCGGATCGTGTAGGTGTTATTTTTGATCGGATAATAGCTCCAGTATTGATTAATCGTCTCCTGCTGCGGCAGCGCTTTAAGTTTAGCCAAGGAACTCTGGCTGTCGGCGGTAAGCGCCGCTCCGGTACCTGCATTAACGAAACTGTACAGCGTATCGTCGGCCGGTATTGTATCGGACACGTTAACGTTCTGGTAATAGGCGTCGCCGCCGAATACGTTCACGCCGAATGTGCCCTGGCGGAAAGTGTCGTCATCCACATCAATAATCCGCCGGCCGTCCAGCTCGATGGTTATCCGCGTGCCTGCGGCTGTGATTTTGGCATGATGCTTCACTCCAGTCGTTAGAGCCATCGGCACTTTCGCCAGCACCTGCCGGTCCTGGAACTGGCCGTCGGCCATATAGAACAGCCTTGCCAACTTCAGATTCGGGTCAAGGTTGAAATAGTACCCGCTCGTTCCGTCGGCATTCGACCTGAACAGGATCGATCCGGCCCCGCCTGTGCGCGGAAGCATAACATCCGCTTCATAGGTGAAATCGGCCGCCCGTTCCCCGGACATATAGCTCGAGTCGGTGTCAAAGGTACCCCTGATGCCTTCGGACGTAACGGCCCAGCTGGAATTCGCCTTCCAGTTCTTCAGATTCGTATTGAAGGTCCCTACGGTTACCGTGATAACGGCGGACACGCTGCCGTCCCGCGTCTTTACAGTAACGGCTGCCGTGCCGGGCGCAACCGCTTTCAGCACAGCGCTGGCGGAACCGGACGGGGCGGCTGTTACAACCGATTCGTCGCCGGAGGTCCAGACGAGCTCCTGAGCGGACTCATGCGGCTGCACACCAGCGAATATCTCTTTGGATTCCCCGGCCCCCAGCTCCAGTAGGCTGCGGTCCAGAATGATCCGGCCGGCCGATGCGTCCGGCTGCAAACCTTCGTTCCAAATATTTTTAAGCGGATAGACCTTAATCGACTTCACCTTCACTGTGCCGCCCTTGGCGTAGAAGCTCATGCCGCTGCGCGCCTTATCCGGGAAAATAACGTCGGAGAATACCGTCCTGCCGTCCGCCGCAAACACCTCGACAGAGGATTCGTCCACCAGAATATGAAGCTTCAGCGCGGAGTTCTCCGGCTGCACCTTGGCTTCATGCACAGACGAGAACTTGGATGAGAAATCGGTCCGCCCGGAAGCGGAACGGTCAACGAACAGCTTGCCGCTTCCTGTGCGGTAACCGACAACGGTCCGCTGTGCCCCGCCTTCACGCAGACGGAATCCGAATTCTGAAGCGGCTCTCTTCTCAGGCAGTTCAAGCTCGGCCTCAATTTCGTAGGCATTGCCGAAGGATGGGGCCAGAATATTTTCCGTATCCGAGGAGACGTCCGTATCGCTGACCGTGAATGGCGTACCCCGGAGAACCTCAAGCTCGGCAATCGGGTTCTGCGCCAAACGGATGCCTTCCGGCGTCGTCCTGAGCGACAATTCGCGCGGAATCGTCATTTGCCCTTTCCACGGTGAGGTCGGGAAGCTGAACGGATAGTCCCAGTTCGTCATCCAGGCCAGCATAATTCGCCGGTTGCCGGGTACGTTCGCAAAGGAAGTCGCAGCGTACATTTCCTTGCCAAAGTCGGTCCTGAGTACGGTCCCGGGCGGATTGTCGTTCACAAACTTACCGTCAGGCGTCAACTCGCCGATAAAATATTCGGCGTCCGATCCGGTCGTCTTCGGATTAGCGCCCATGCTAATCATCAGCACCCATTTTTGCTTCGAGGCATCCCCGTCCACCTTCAGCGGGAACAGGTCAGGACATTCCCACACGCCGCCCCGTATATAACTGCCGTAACCGAAGCTGTCGGTCAGCGTCCAGTCGATCAGATTCTCCGAGGTGTAGAAGCGGATATGATCGCCGCCGGAGACGACCATGATCCAGCGGTTGCCCGCTTCGTCGCGCACCACCTTCGGATCGCGGAAATCCCAGACTACTGGCTCATTTCCGCTTGTATAACCCGGATTTTTGATAATCGCTTCGTTCCCGTAATACTGCCAGGTACGGCCTTTGTCCTTGCTGTAAGCGAGCCCGATCTGTTGATTGCCGCCCGTTTTGTCCGGATTAAAGGAGGTGTAGTAAGCAACAAGCCCCTTACCGCCCGAATCGCCGAAGAGCCCCGAAGCGTTATGCTCATCGGCAATTGCAGCCCCGGACCAGACATGGCCCAGATCATTCCAGTTTAGCGCAAGCGGCAGACGCCGCCAGTGAACCAGGTCGGTGCTGACCGCGTGGGCCCATTGTCCGGCGCTCTGGTGAAAGAGATGATATTCCCCTTCAAAATAGACCAGCCCGTTCGGATCGCTTGCCGAGCCGCGAGCAGGCGTATAATGATACGCCGGACGGTAAATTTCATTGTAGTAACCGACGGAAGGCGTCAAATAGACATCCTGAAAATAAGCGCTGCCGCCGGTTACGGCAAGACCGGTCAGGCCCGAGGCATAACCGGTATCCTCAAGCTGGGCAGCCGCTCCTTTATAGCCGTCCACATAAGCCGAGATTTGTGATCCCGCTGCATGAATCTCAATATGATGCTTCTTCCCGGGAGCAAGCGGAATATCCGAAGTGGAAGCCAGCACCTCCCGTCCTGCCGAACCCGACTTCACCAGCTTAACCGTGCCTTCATTCGCGTTCAATTGAAGCCAGTAGCCGGAACCGTCTTCGTTTGCCCGGAACAGCAGCGCCGCTTCGGCGGACGGTGAATACACGGCAATCGTAACGTTGCTCTCCAGAACAAAATCCTTCGCCTCCGAGCCGAAAAGATGCAGCGACCACTGCGCTCCTTCCGACGTTCCCTTGAGGCCTTGCAGATCCTTCATCCATCCGCTGGCTTCGGTGTTCAGCTCTTCTATATTCGTGAGCAGATCGCTCACCTCGATATTCTGGAACACCGTAGTGCCGCTTGCGCGAAGCCCCAGCCGCCTGTTATCGGAGTAAAGCTCCGTTTCGGCGCTGATTATGGGATCGTATTTGCCGTTCCAATAGACCTTTATCCGCTTCCCATCCGCCTTGACTTTGACGTGGTAGCTGACATCCGGCAGAACGGCGATACTCTTCTCGATCCACAGCCGGTCCGGATGCGCGCTGTTCGCGTCAAGCAATCTGATCTTGCCTGCTTTTCCATCCACCTGGACCAGAAATCCGTTCCGCCCCGTCTCATCCGAACGCAGCAGCAAGGAGCCTGCCGAGTCCGCAGACTTCAGCGTCACGTCGCTCTCATAAGTGAAGTCCTGAGCATAGGTTTCCGACATGACCGTAGCTTCGCCCGATGCCGTCAGCTGAAGACCTTCAAGATTTGAGGAAGCGGTTCCAACACCGCGCTGCGACCAGCCTGTAAGATTGCTGCTGACGCCGGCCATCTCTACCGGCTCTGCTTTACCCGGCTGACCCGCATAAATATTCTGGAATACCGCTGCGCTATTCCAGACATGCATCCCAAAGTACCCGCCCGTGTAGGCGGTATCCTCCGCCTCAAGCAGCGGCTCCGCTCCACCGTTCCAGTACACCTTCAGCGACGCACCCTCCGCCGTCACCTTGAGATGGTACGTCTCTCCGGCGCTGAGCGTCACGCTCTCCGTCTTCAGCACCCGGTCGCCGTTCGTGTCCTTCAGCTTCAGAATATCTGCTCCCGGGTCAAGCTGGGCCATGTATGAGCTCCAGCCGCTGTCATTCGAACGGAAGACAAGCGATACCACGCCGCTGTCTTGCAGCAGGGTCACATCCGCTTCGTAGCTGAAGCTCTCCCCCTGTTCTGCTGACAGCGCAAACCCGTTCTCCGCCGAGGACAGCTTCAATCCTTCCGGTGTCTCTTCGATCGTTCCCTTGTCCTTCGCTGCCCAGCCGCTTAGGTTGCTGTTCACCGTTCCCGGCTTCGTCTCCGTATTCATGACTTCCATGTGTATATTCTGGAACACCGCTGCGCTGTTCCAGACATGCATCCCGAAGTACCCGCTCGTGTAGGCGGTATCGAGCGCGGCCAGCAGCGGCTCCGCTCCGCCGTTCCAGTACACCTTCAGCGACGGGCCCTCCGCCGTCACCTTGAGATGGTACGTCTCTCCGGCGCTGAGTGTCACGCTCTCCATCTTCAGCACCCGGTCGCCGTTCGCGTCCTTCAGCTTCAGGATATCCGCTCCCGGGTCAAGCTGGGCCATGTAAGAGCCCCAGCCGCTGTCGTTCGAGCGGAAGACAAGCGATACCACGCCGCTGTCCTGCAGCAGGGTTACATCCGCTTCGTAGCTGAAGCTCTCCCCCTGTTCTGCTGACAGCGCAAATCCGTTCTCCGCCGAGGACAGCTTCAATCCTTCCGGCGTTTCTTCGATCGTTCCCTTGTCCTTCGCCGTCCAGCCACTTAGGTTGCTGCCGACACCATTAGTTGAAGCGCTTCCATTATTGCCTGTATCATTTTCGCCACCGGCCTCCGACGCCGCCGCGTATGAACCTGGGAACATAACGGTCCCAAGCAGCAGAAATACAACAAACACGTTTAACCAGCGACTCCCTGGATGCTTCTTCCCTTTTCTCACTTCGCTCACTTCCGTCCCTTTGAAATGTAAGCGTTACCTTATTAGTGCATTAAGAAAAGCACCGATTGGTGCCTTTCGAAGATGCCGCCGAATCCTTCATTAGCGGCAGTCTTCTTGCGATTAGAGAATTGTTCCGCTCTACTGAAAACTTATAAGCCTTTCTTACTGACCGGCAGGCTGCGCTTGTTTAAAAAACCGGCCCAAACTTCAGGCCGCTTCATCCCGTACAACTCCTTTCGCAGATCCCGTCAGGAATTCCCGTTCATCCTCCGATACTTTTACCACATCCGCCATAATTACTCTACCGAATTAGCCGGAAGAGTCGGCTGAATCCGCCATACATTAAGCGATTCAAGCACCGTGTCCCCATTTCTCGAGAACAGCTTGAGCCCTAAGCTGCTTTCCAGCGGATAAATCCGGTTCGTAATCGTCCGGCGGCCGTCATTTGCAAATAATTCCACCGAGGAACTGTCCAGGAACAGGCGCAGCTTAACCCGTCCGTCCTCCATCGGAATAAGCGAAGCCTCATTGACGCCGCCCTCGCCTGCTCCGGCATGATCCCGGTTCATCCGCAGCACACCCTCGGATGCCTTATAGGAAACTTCCGTATACTGCAAGCCGTCATCCGAGCAGCGTACGCGCAGACCGAATTCGGCGCCGGATGAAGCGTCCGCCAGAAAGACGGCTTCAATTTCCAGCGCGCTTCCTTCCGCTCCCGCCAATGAAAATTCTTCGCCGTCTTTAAGCAGGACGTTAGCCGCGTTCACATGCTCGCCGCGCAGCGCCTTCAATTCTTCCGCAGGATTGGCAAGCAGGCTGCCATCTTCAGCGAGCGTCAGCACACGCGGCAGGGTGAAGGCGCCCATCCAGCCGTCTTCCTTCTCGGGCATCTCCGCGCCCCAAATGTTCATCCAGCCGAACAAGATCCGCCGTCCGGACGCATCCTCGAAGGTCTGCGGAGCGTAGAAATCGAATCCGTAGTCCACCCGGTCCTTATGCTGCGTACTGAATTTCCCCGTACCGTAGTCGAATTGTCCGGACAGATAGAGCGTCTTGACAGGCGCAATATTCATCGGAGAGAAGAGGAGCACATGACTGTCCGGGGCTTCCCCAATCGGGAACATATCAGGGCATTCCCACATATCGCCCATCGTTCCGTCGCTCTCCGCCGCAATTCCCTCGTAGGTCCATTCGTCCAGATCGCTTGAGGTGTAGTGCAGTGCCTTGCCTTTGCCATCTGTGCCGTAACCGACGACCAGATGCCAGACCTCGCCGTGCTTCCATACCTTCGGATCGCGGAAACCGAAGCATTCCGCGTCCGGAGGACCGGCAATGATGGAAGCCGCGCCCTTTTTAAAATGGATGCCGTCCGTACTGCGCGCGATGCACTGCACCTCCACCGGATCGTTGCTCTCCACATGTCCCGTATAAATCAGAGTCAGCAATCCGTCATCGTCAACCGCGCTGCCCGACCAGCAGCCGTACACCGTGTTCTCCGCGTAGTCGTAGGGCATTGAGGGAGTCAGGGCGATCGGGAGATGCTCCCAATGCACAAGGTCTTTGCTCTTCGCATGTCCCCAGTGCATCGGTCCCTGCCAGGGGCCGTAAGGATAATGCTGGTAGAAGGCATGGTATTCGCCTTTATAATAAATAAGTCCGTTAGGATCGTTCATCCAGCCGACGGGCGGCATTAAATGATATTGAAGCCGGTACCTTGCATTGGTAATCGGTATTGTCTCTTTTTCCAGTGTGTTACTCACAGCAGCTCACCATCCTGTTCGAAATGATATTTTTCTATTCTTCCGTTTATATCCAGACAGGTTTCAGGGGGTACACCGTAAATTGGCTGAACGATACGTTTCCTCCATAGGCGAACAATTCGAGTCCGGCGCTATCCGGCCGGGGGTAGACAAGCGACGTAAATACTTCCTCGCCATTGCCGATAAACCATTCAATGACCGAATCGTCCACAAAGCCCCGCATGGTCAGCCTACCCGCTTCCAAGCTTCGCGGCGCCCGGAGTACCTTGGCGAAATTCGCCGTTCCTCCGGTACGCTTCGGCAGTTCGCTGAATCCCGAGCTGCGCCGGTCGAGGAACAATTCGCCGCGCGGCGGGCTTACCCCGAGAACAGTGTGCTCATCATCCGATACCCTGACACGAATACCAAATTCCGCTGCGCTGTCCCAGCTAACTTCGGCCTCGAATTCGTACGACAGTCCCTTGAATGGAAGGCGGAGGATTTCATCCTTAATCTCCACCGGACCGTACTCGAGCGGTTCTTCGCGCAGCGTTGAAAGCTCCCTTATCGGCTGCTGTACAAGGCGGAGCTCTCCGCTGCCGTTTCTTGCTAGCCCGAGCGTCCTTGGAATCGACATGCCGCCTTTCCAAGGCTCGGTCGGAGAATGGAACGGATACTGCCAGTTGGAGGTCCAGGCAAGCCAGATTGTCCGGCCGTCTTCCTGCGGAATATCCGAATACGAAACGGCGGCGTAGAAGTCCTGCCCGAAATCGGTCCATCGCGGGCGGTCGTCCTCATGCTCGCAAACAAAGCGGCGGCCGTCGAAGTGTCCGACGAAATACTGGGCGGTGGAACCGTCCGTAATTTCGTTGTCGCCGACGCTGACATGCAGCACCCAGCGGCTCTCGCCGTCCTCGCCCAAGACGGGAAGACGGAACAAATCGGGACACTCCCATACGGCGTCCTGACAACCGGCACCGCTGAAGTTGCTCTCAAACCGCCATTCCCGCAAATTGGGCGAGCTGTAGAAATGAATGGCTCTGTCTACGCTGACCGCCATGACCCAGCGTCCCGTCCCCTCATGCCACAGCACCTTCGGATCGCGAAAATCCTGAAGGCCGGGATTGGGGATGACTGGATTGCCCGCATACTTCACCCAGCTTCTTCCCTTGTCCAGGCTATACGCGATGCTTTGAGATTGGAGGCCTTCTTTAAAATGGGTAAATATCGCTACCAAACCGCTCCCTCCGCCGAAGAAACCGCTGCTGTCCCGCCAGTCCACCACGGCGCTGCCCGACCAGACGTCGCCCAGTTCGTCGGCTACGAGCGCCAGCGGCAGATGCTCCCAGTGCAGCAGATCACGGCTCACCGCATGGCCCCATCTGCCCGTGAACTGATAGAATTGGTGGTATTCTCCTTCGTAGAACACCATCCCGTTCGGATCGCTCATCGGCCCCTCCGGCGGCGTCAAATGAAATTGCGGGCGGTAAAGCTCGCGATACGTTTCAGCCATGTTCCCCCTCCTGTCCTCCGCCTTTTTCAGATCCACTCAAAAGTGCGGTTATTCATCTTAACGTCATTTGATTTACATAATACATTACAAATGTAAACTAAATTATTGCAATTGAAGTATAGCGCTTTCAATTCAGAGTGTCAATCCTTTTTTAGGTATTTATTTTATCCGTTTGTCTTCCATGTTTTCGTTTCCATACCAAGGTTTATTCTTGTTTTCATAGAGTGGCAAGCCGATCCTGGGGGCAAACTATGCAGTACCTGAAAAAAATTATATAATTAAGAAAGCAAAAGATGTTTATTTACCGTAAAGTGTATGCACATTAAATGTAACGGGCATATATTAGCTCAATCTCCCAATTCTCCTCTTTACATTCATATTTGTGTTTGTGCAATTTATTGTCGCATTTTTATAACTAGTGTAAATACTTATGTAAAAGTCATGAGTCAAAAAGGAGCTTGCTGCCTATGGCCGAGAGAGTGACCATTCAACATATCGCCGATGCTTTGGGATTGTCGCGCAACACCGTGTCCAAAGCACTGAATAATCATCCGCAAATTCCCGATGCAACCAGAGAGAAGATTCTGCAAAAAGCGGCCGAGCTTAAGTATAAGAATTTCTCCAGCATGAATATGGGAAACATCGCGCTGCTCACCCGGGGAGATATCAACGCCATCAGCTTCTATGCCGAGACGATTAAAGGAATGGAAACGGGCCTCAGCGCCCAGGGCTTCAATCTAATTCTGATGCTGGTGAAGCCTGATGATATCCGCAGCAATGTGCTGCCGTCCAATATCAATCCGTTCAATATCGACGGGATCGTCTGCATGGAGATTTTTCATGAACCTTATGTCGAAACGATTCTTGGCGCCGGAATCCCGACCGTATTCATCGATTTCCTTCCAAGGACCGTCTTTGGCAGCCACAAGTACGATATTGTTATGGTCGAGAATGAATATTCCGCCTACACCCTCACCAAGACGTTGCTCGAAGAGGGGCACGAGAATATCGGCTTCATCGGAGATTTGTACCACTGCCGAAGCTTTTACGAGAGATGGCTCGGTTTCGAGCGCGCGATGAGGGAATCCGGCCAGGGGCCCGACCTCGCTTTCAGCATAACGCCGGACGACACACAGCCCTACCTTTCCGTTGAATGGATGACAGAGAGGCTGGAGGCTCTCACTAAGCTGCCCACCGCGTTTGTTTGCGCCAATGACGATATCGGCATATGCGCGATCCGCGCGCTCAAGGAACTGAAGGTGCAAGTGCCAAGGCAGATTGAAGTGACAGGGTTTGACGACGTCCCGAACGCTAAAATCATCGACCCGCCGCTAACTACGGTTCATACTTACCCCTATGAGCTCGGAACGCGCGTCGTCGAGACGCTTCTTAACCGGATTGAGCAGCCGGACCGCCATAAGGAAATCATCTATTTGGAATCAAGCGTTGTCCTGCGGGGATCGACCAGGCAGGCGGCAGAGTCGGCAAGCGGAATCTCTGCCCGCCAATCCTAGGCTGTCCCGCTGCACGCCACACATGCCGCACACGCTGCCAAAGATGATTTTCGCAGATCAGCTTAAGGGGCGCATGCCCGTAATGAAGCGCTATCCCGAAAGTTCCTGATTAAAAAAAGGCAGGCTCCCTCGCTTACAAGCGAAGAGCCTGCCTTTTGTGCTTTCCTATCCTATCATCATCGCATTACTTTCTGATTATCGATTTTCCGGCATATTGAGGGCTTTGTCCCGATCGGCTTTTCGGCCCGCCGCTTTTTCCAGCACGGCAGCCAACTCCTCATTATTGACCGGTTTTGTCAAATATTCATCCATCCCGTTGTCCAGACATTTGCCGCGGTCGTCCCGCAGGGAATTGGCCGTCAACGCCACCATGTAAGGCACTTGACCGGGGGCAAGCGTATTTCGGATTACCTGCGCCGCTTCGAGCCCATCCATCACCGGCATTCGGACATCCATCAGAATGATGTCGTAAGGTATGCTGACGGCGGACCGGACCGCCTCCCTTCCATTTGCCGCGATGGTCACGGTATGCCCGAGCTTTTCAAGGCGTTTTTTCAGGATAAGCTGGTTGATCTCATTATCTTCGGCTACAAGCACCCGCATGGAATAAGGGAACTTGCCGGAGCCTTCTTCCGCAGCCGCAGCGCGGCTCTCCGTAGGAATCATTCCGAATTCCGCAGTGAATAAAAAGGCGGTTCCCGGCTCTTCCGGCACCCGCACCATGATCTCGCCGCCCATCAATTCCACGAGCTTTTTGGAGATGGCCAGACCGAGGCCGGTTCCTTCCACCTTTCGCGTCAAGCCATTATCCACTTGATAGAACGGCTGAAAAAGATTTTTAAGCGCCTCCTCCGGTATTCCGATTCCGGTATCCCTGATGGTCACCTGAAGCTGAATCCTGCGGCCGCTCTGGAACAGACTGCTGACCGAGATATTAATGCCACCATCTTCAGTAAATTTCACAGCATTCTCAATCAGATTGAGGAGCACCTGTCTCAGGCGATTGTAGTCACCTGTAATCCTTTCCGGGATGTCGGGGTCGACGGATACTTTGATGTCCAGGTCTTTCTCCAAAATCTTCAGCAGCAGTACATCCAGCACTTCCGCAATGCAGTCCCTAATCCGAAAAGGCTCGTTTACGGCATAGGCGCGGCCCGATTCAATCTTGGAGAAATCCAGAATGTCGTTGATGATTCGGAGCAGGGATTCCCCGCTTTTGCGGATGGCATCCAAATACTCCGTCTGCTCGTGATCCAGATTCGTTTCGGACAGCAGTTCCGTCATCCCAAGCACGCCATTCATCGGGGTCCGTATCTCATGATTCATCATAGCGATAAATTCATTCTTGATCTTGCTCATTTGTTCAGCCGTTTCCTTCTCGATCAGAAGCTGCTTTTGCTCATTCAGAAGCTGGCTCTGGACCGAGAGCGAAGGAAAAGTTCCTTCAAGCACTTGAGAACTCTTATACAGGGGAGAGGCGATGAATTCCCTGTCGGTCATCAAATATTCATGCGTCTCTAGCAGAACATTTTGCAGCGATGCGGAGATTTCCCGAGCGTTATAGGCACAGACGGACATAAGACCGTTGCCGATGACGGGACCGTCCGCCTTTCTTTCAAATTCCTCAAGCGTAATGTGAATGTTGTCCCGCTCTTTCTCATTCCACTGGACATGAGCCCAGGTTCTAACCGGGATCTGCCGGTCCAGGAAAGGCCTCAAAATTCTCTCAAAATGATGAATAATGCTATCGCAATGGAAATCCCCGTATTGACGGTAAAATTCAAAATTGTCGATGTAATGAACATCCTCCAACTGCTCGGCGGACAGCGCCTCCTCAAGCCTGCCAAGCAGCCTGCGGTACTTAACCTCATTGTCAATGAACAAGATCTGGTATCCTTGATGAATACCGGTCGTAACATAGGACAGAGCATTGTCGATATAGCTGTCGCAGTCATCGTACGTGTATAAAATATGCCCTACCTTAGCAATCTCGTTGATCAGGTTTAACGGCACCGGCGCTGGTCTCTCTCCATCCATAGTCAAGCACTCCTCCACTTTCTTTCCGGGCTACCCTATCCTGCTGCGTCCAATAGCTAAAATAGATCTATTTTTTATCCGTGAGTCTCCCGGTGAAACCCTAAATTCTTTTACCCGTTTCCCTTTACAGCCAACCAATTCAGTTATTTAAAAATCTATGAATTCTTTGCCCGCAGCGCAAAAAAAGCCGCCTCCTAAGATCAGGGCCGCATAGGCCGCCTGAGAATCATTAGGAAGGGCTGATTTTAAACGATAGGCGCGAAGCTTATTAAGTCTTATATTTTAAAAAAATGCCGCAAATGCTGCTATGATCTCTGCGGACTTTCCTCTCTAGCACTGAACTTGTTCTACTTGGACGCTTGCTTCATTAATGGGCCGTTTATCCCGGGTAAAAATAATCAGAGTCAGCGTAAATCCGAACAAAGCGATCGCCCCGTTCAGCAGGAAGATCCCCCCGATATTAACTCTGGAGATGGCAGACGCTACAAGGGGAATGGTGAAAATAGCGACTCCCTCCGCGATCGTGTACAAGCTCGTTACCAGCCCTTTCCCCCGCGAAGATTTCTCGGCCAGCAGCGTAAGTCCGAGCTGGATCAGTCCGCCGCTAGAGAAATAACCCAGCAGCACGGCCCCTGCAGTGCAGACCACCGGCACCGGAAACGCCCAAATCACGAGTGAAATGACCGCTGTCATAACTGTATAAAGCATCATAAAATAGATCGACTTAATACCCCGGTTGCCCAGTGTAAAAGTGACTAACACACAACAGATCGCGCCAAGACTTCCGTAGCTAACGAGAAGCCGCGATGAGCCTTCGCTCATATGCACAACCTCCGAGCCGTACTTGGCAATCCATTGTCCCAGGATGTAGAGCAAGGTTTGCGCAACGAATCCGAATAAGATCAGGCAAATTTCATTCAAGCTGAAATGAAAGGTTCTTACCCTTTGCGGCCTCGATTCTTCACTTGCCTGAGAAATGTCAGTCATAGGCGGGAACGTGCGGGTAAGGATAAATACCAGATTGACAGAGAGAACCGCAATTAGAAAAATAAAGCTCCATCCAAACCATAAATCCCGCAGTATCAAAAATCCGATGAGATAAGGCAGCACAAACTGTCCGCCTTGGATAAAGGCTTTTATGATGATATTCGCGGGCGCGGACTTCTTGGGAAAGGCCTCCATCAATGCCGGATACGTCCCTGTATCCAGGAAGGAATTTGCCACACCGGCGGATATGCCGAACATATAAGCAACCGCGACATTCGGGCTGATCAGAATACCGGCCAGGAATAATACATAAAAAAAGATTCCCAGCACTACCGATGGCTTCCGCCCGAACCGGTCGGACAGCTTGCCCGAAAAAAAGACGGCGACCAGCTTCCCAATGCCCAAAGAAGAGACGACCGCAGCGGCACCGGCATTATCCGTATTCCACTGCTTAGATAAGAAATCGATATTTTGAGCAATAATGATCAATGCCATGCCGTGAACGAAATAGTTAATGTACAATCCCAAAGATGCTGACAAATACTTGTTCTTCATGCTCTCCCTCCATTTCGCTCGGTTGTGCACCGCCCTGCAAGCATTCCGATTACAAAATCCCCTTGGCTTTTGACAGAGGTTCTTGTGTTCTTTTTCACAAGGCATGCCGCACCGGTTGTTTAAGGAGAATATTTTCACATTGAAATATCTTCTCTCTTTATTGTAGTAAGCGGGTTTTATAAAAACAAATTGAAAATACCTTAGTTATTTATAAATTTTATCAATAATTCTCTATTGTGACCAGCCCTTATTCCTCTTTTTTAAATTTCATTCCTGCCCAGCGCTTCGATTACCCTGTCGCACCACTCGATACAGCTCTCTTCATTCCGGATAGGGTCATTATCAAATCTAGTTGCATTTCATCTGATTGTGTGCTAAATTTCCATTATTCATAAGTTCGATTACAGTCGAACTTCACTAATCATATTCTCGATTGTTACTGGGGGATCAATTGATGAAGAAGGGTATCATTTATGCCGTCTTGGCCTATTTATCATGGGGGTTTTTGCCTTTATATTGGCGCCTGTTTACAGCGATGCCCGCGTGGGAAATTTTGGCGCAGCGGATTACCTGGTCTTTTGTATTCGTAGCGGTTCTCGTTACGGTGTCCAAGCAGTGGAAACGGCTAAAGAGTGTTGGATCAAGCCGAAGAAGCGCGGCCGCCATTGTTCTCTGCTCCATTTTTATCAGCCTGAACTGGTTTCTCTTCATTTGGGCCGTTAACAACAATCATGTGATCGAAACGAGCCTGGGGTACTATATGAACCCGCTGATCAGCGTATTGTTCGCCGTCGTCTTCCTGAAAGAACGGCTGTCGCCGGGACAATGGCTGTCTCTCTGTTTGGCGGGCACCGGCGTTCTGATTATGGCTGTTCAATACGGGCATATTCCGTGGGTGGCCATTTCTTTGGCGGTTACTTTTGCCCTGTACGGTCTTGCTAAAAAGATAGCGAAGCTGGATGTTCTGCTCGGTCTGACCGGAGAAACGATTGTTGCGCTGCCCGTCGCATTAGGCTACCTGTTCTACATACAATCGCAGGGAACGGGAACCTTCGCTTCTTTACCGTTTTTCTCGATCCTGCTTCTCATGCTTTCCGGTGTAGCGACAGCGATGCCTTTATTCTGGTTCGCCAAGTCCATGCAGCTGCTTCCGCTTTCACTCGTCGGGTTTATCCAATATATCGCGCCGACTACGAGTCTGCTGCTTGCCATTTTCTTATTTAACGAACCGTTTACGGAAGGGAATTTAATCAGCTTTTCATTCATCTGGCTGGCCCTAATTATTTATTCCTTCGTTACATTCAAGAAGTCCAAAGAGAGGGTCGTACCGGTCAGTCAGGCTGATGCTCTTTGACTCTTAGCAGGGTAACGGAAATTCTAACAGTAACAGACGAAGGAGGCTTTGGATATGAAAATGCCCCATCATCCGGACCGCCAAGATATACAGTTGTCCTCTGTGCTGTACGCCCTAAGCGACCCCATCCGGTTATATCTGGTTGATGTAATCCATAAATCAGGAGAGCGGAGATGCGGCGATATCGCTGTTCCCGTCGTCAAATCCACCCTCTCCCATCATTACCGGACGCTGCGGGAGGCAGGCATTCTTCACGTTCGCGTGCAAGGCACCCAGCGCTTCTCCAGCATCCGTACGGAGGATTTGGAAGCCCGTTTCCCCGGACTGCTGGCATCGATAATGGATGCCTATCATGCTTCAGGGGAGGCAGAGCGGTTAATCGAGCCGGGCTGATTTCCATACATTCATCGTGCAAAAGAAGGGGTATCATATACCATGGAAATGGCTGCGGGACGATCTTTTTTGAGGGGCAATTTAGGCAGGTGTACAGGGTAAGGTATTTCCAGTCCTGGGGCATGATGAAGCAAAGTATGCAAAAAACCTGAGATTGTGCATCTTTTGGTCGCCTGAGAATAGCCATGTATAACATGCCTACGGAAATACAGGTTTTTCTCCGCTCAGCCTCAAATTCAGTCAGCACAGCCTCAAATTCCTGTATGATAGCAGGATTTCCCTGTGAATAAGCGCTTTGAGTAAAAAAGCCTGCATCTTAGCTGTTTTGCAAGACGCTGAACTTAAATCACAACCACGATTGCCCTGATTCCTAACCTGATTCGATGGAGGGGGCGACAAACAGAACAATAGAAGCCGGCAAGTCTTTCAATAACCGAAAGACCTGCCGGCTTCTTCACTTATGGGACAGTCCCTATATAGTCCATCCGTTCCCTGTCATCCCGGCCAGCTCTCCTTGCGGCTCAAAGGCTCATGCCTGAAGCCGTTCTACTCGGTTCACTCGAACCGAACCGCTGTCTGTATCCGCATTTGCGGCACAGTTCCTCCACCGCTTCCCTGCGGGAGAAGCCGTAGAAGAGATTGTTCGCCCGTTCTCCCTCTACGATTTCGGAGAATGGCGTCTGGTGGATATTGCCGAGATTAATGACGCCCTCTCCATCCAGACAGCAGGGCACCACCGTCCCGTCAACCAGCACGGCGGCCTGGCTGCGAAGGGCATGGCAGAACCCTATGCCAGCGTCTTCGGGAGCACTAAGACTGGGCCACTCAAACTCATGGTCCTGGTTCAGAAAGATCCGCTCGGCGATCTTCACGCTGCTGCCGGGAACGATCTTTTCCTCGATCCGGTAGTTCAGCCCGAATGCCGATTCCAGTACGGACAGCGTCTCTCTGTTCCGGTTTCTTTGCAGATTCGTCAGATTATCCGGCGTGAGATTCCACAGCCGGAAGGAGATGAAGACGCCCTGCGCCGCAGCTTCCTTGGCAAATCCAATGATATGCGAAAGATACCCTGCGCGGTCCTCGGAGCCCTCGTGTCCGTCAAAGCTGTGCAGCGAGAAGTTCATCTGCCGCAGCGCCGGCTTCCCCAGCAGCTTGTGCCCCGCTTTACGGATCAGCGTGCCGTTGGTCGTAATGTTGACCTTAAAGCCTTTGTCATGCGCGGCATCCAGCAGTTCGTGGATTCTCGGATGCAGCAGCGGCTCGCCTTTGACATGCAGATAAATATGCGAGGTATGCGGCTTAATCTCATCCAGAATGACACGGAACGTTTCCGTATTCATAAACTTGGCCTGCCGCGCCGTTTGCGGGCAAAAGCTGCAGGCCAGATTGCAGACGCTTGTAATCTCGATGTATACCTTTTTAAATGTCTTCAAGCTCCGCTCTCCGTTTCTCTTACCATTGATCCGAGGCGTATCTCAGTCCGATCTGCCTCCGCGCTTCCTCCATAATTTCCGCCGCCGCCAGCGAGCAGGCATGCGAATTGACGGAGCTCTCGCGTTCCCCCGACTTCAGCAGGCGGATGAATTCCTGAGCTTCGTAGAACATCGACTCGTAAGTCTGCGGCACGGTCAGTTCTTCAACGATTCCGTCCCTGTAACGAATCTTAACCTCATACGGCTGACTGATTTTATCGATTATCATTGTTCCGTTCTCGCCCTGGATTTCCGCCGGCAGATAGGATTCGGTAATCTTGGAATATATCACGGCCGCATCCATATCGTCGTAATGCATGACGATGCTGCCCTCGCCGTCAACGCCGGAGGACAGCATAACGCCGGTAGCCTTCACCGTATCCGGCTTGCCGAACAGTACCACCATGGGGTAGAGACAGTAAATGCCGAGATCCATCAGGGCGCCGTTGGAGAACGCCGGGTTAAAGGCATTCAGCACCTTCCCCTGCAGGAAGGCGTCATACCTGGAGGAATACTGGCAGTAGCTGGCGAAATAGCGCCGGACCCGGCCGATTTTATATAGGTTCTCTTTGATCATCCCGAAGTTCGGAACCAATGTCGATTTCATCGCTTCCATGAACAGCACATTATTGCGCCGCGCAGCCTCGGTTACGCGTCTCAGCTCCGCCGCGTTGGACGCGGCGGGTTTCTCGCACAGCACATGCTTGCCGTGGTTAATACAAATCAGCGCCTGCTCAGCATGCAGCGAATTAGGGCTTGCAATATAGACGGCGTCGATCTCGTTGCTTGCCGCCATAGCTTCCAGGTCGGTATAAACGGAGGCCCCGGCGTACTTCGCGGCGAACGCCTTGCCTTTCTCCTCGCTGCGGGAGTACACGGCAGTCAGCAGAAAATCCTCATTTTCCAGTCCCGACTCCAAGAACCGGTCCGTAATCCAGTTGGTTCCCACTACGCCAAATCGAATAGTCATGCAGCTATCTCTCCCTTTAAAGGCTGTTTCATCATCGATCCCTATCCGATTTCTGCGGAAAGCGTATAGAAGGTCTCAAGCTGTCTGGCGATCTCCGCCTTGTCATGCTCGGTCACGGTCATGTGCTGCGGCAGCGCCGACAGACCGGCGATTTGCGCGGGGAATTCCTGTTTGATGCCAAGCAGGGAAATCGCTTCGTCGAACTTGGCGGGATGCGCCGTCGCGAACGTAATGCCAATCTCGCCCGGCCCGTTATGTTCTTCATAGGCGGCAATGCCGCAAGCGGTATGCGGGTCAAGTAAGTAGCCGGTTTCCTTCTCGTATTTACCGATTACGTTAAGACACTCTTCATTTTTCACGCCGAGCGCGGCAAATTCGGACTGTACCTGCTCAAGCAGCGCCGGATCAACCGTAATGGCTCCTTCACGCTGCAGCTTCGCCATATAATCGGACACCTTCGCGGAGTCCTCGCCAAGCAGATAATACAGATAACGTTCGAAGTTGCTTGCCACCTGGATGTCCATCGAAGGGCTGTACGTGCTTTTGAAACCGCCGGGCTTGTACTCTCCGGTCTTGACGAAGCGCTCCAGAATGTTGTTCTCGTTCGTGGCAATGATCAGCTTGCCGAGAGGCAGCCCCATCTTTTTGGCAAGGTAGCCCGAGAAGATATTCCCGAAGTTGCCGGACGGCACGCTGATGTTGACCGTCTTGCCTTGCGCCGCCTGCGGCAGATGCAGGTAAGCGTAGAAATAATAGACCGTCTGCGCCAAAATCCGCACAAAGTTGATCGAGTTGATCGCGCGCAAATGATACCGGCTCTTGAAGTCCAGATCGGCGAACAGTTCCTTGATGATCTTCTGGCAGTCGTCGAAGTTGCCCTTGACCGACAGGTTCAGCACATTGGCGTCATCCACCGTCGTCATTTGCAGCTCCTGCACTTTGCTGACTTTGTTATGCGGATGCAGAATACAGATCTTGATGCCTTCCTTGCCGCGCACGCCCGCAATGGCCGCCGCACCGGTATCGCCGGAGGTTGCGCCGAGAATATGAATAATTTCGCCGCGCACTCTGGAAATATAAGAGTACAGCTCACCCATAAACTGCAGCGCGACGTCCTTGAATGCAAAGGTCGGCCCGTGGAACAGCTCAAGCACATATAGCGAATCATTGATTTCTTTAAGCGGCGTCACTTCCGGATGGCGGAAGGAAGAATAGCTCCGCTCGACCAATTCCTTCAGGTCTTCGTCCGGGATCTCACCGTTTGTATAATAGGAGAAAATCTTCAGGAACAGCTCCTGAAAGCTCAAAGACCGCCATTCCTCCAGCGTCTGTGCGGATACGGAAGGAATGACATCCGGAATCATCAATCCGCCGTCATCGGCCAGCCCCATCAAGACCGTATCAATAAAACCTTTCGGTTCAACCTTGCCTCTTGTGCTAATATATTTCATTTTCTACTCAGCCCCCTGAATATTTCGCGCTTTCGAATTCACCCTATATATTAACACGTTTATGTGTTAAAGTCCGTTGTATTCTGCATGCTTTCGCCAGTTTTCCGCCAATTTTCGCAATTCCTTCGCTAGCGGGCCGGATTCTGCAATTCTTTCCAGACCGTCTTATTGCTGTATTTCTTCTCTTCGCTGATATCCAGGCCGAACCAATCCGGCGGTGTGAAGCTTTGGGCTTCCTCCAGGGAATGAAATTCGACCTCGACAACCGACAGCTTCAACTGGTCATAGATGTCAATTTCAACTGTTATGCCGTTCCATTCGCCGGTAATGCGTTCCTTGATCAGCGGCACGGCCCGGACGGCGCGAATCATTTGTTCGTACAAGCCCTGCGAGATTTCATATTCGATCTCCTCGCGGCTGATGCCGAGGCCGTTCTTGAAAGTATGGGTGTAATGCAGCTCGCCGGAACTGAGGTCTTCAAGCTTGCGCACACGAAGCTCCTGCGGCCCGTCAATCGCCAAATAAGTCTGTTCGATGCGCTGCCGGCTGTGAATGCTCAGCTTCCCTTCTTGAACAAGCTGCTGCGGAAACTCAGGAAGCAGGAACTTGCGCTCGATTTCCATTGCCATCTATATTTCTCTCCTTTTCGCGTGTGTCAGGTTAGTAAATTGTAAAATGGCGCTGAAAGGAAGTCAATCCGGGAACAATTTGTTAAAATAGAGTAATCGGTGCGAGAAATCGTATCAGTCTAAGCGTATACGGAGGCAACTTTTGTGGATTATATCATTCTGGACATTGAATTCAACGGCCGCAAGTTTGCCAGCGAGCATCCGATGGAGGTCATCGAGATCGGCGCCGTACGGCTGGACGCTTCGCTGCGCCCTGTCGACGAGTTCACTTCGCTGATCAGACCCGTCTATTTTGCCACTCTAAATTCATTCATAAAGAAAAAAACGGGCATCCCGCAGGAAGAAATCGATATCGCCCCCCGTTTTCCCAAAGTCATTTCCGCCTTCCGGCGCTGGCTGGACCAAAGCCCGGACGGTGTGCTGCTGCTGACCTGGGGCGGTGAGGATATGAAGCGCATTATCCAGGATACCCGCATGCATAAGATGGACGACACCTACTGGATGAAGACGCCTTACTACGATCTGCTGAAAGGTCTCTTGCGCGCCCGGGGACTGAAGAATGATATCAGCGTGGAGGGCTCTATGGAGCTTCTCGGCCTTGAATCCGCCGGCTCCGCCCACCGTGCGCTCGGCGATGCGCGCATGACGTCGGACATTTTCCGCGCACTCTACGGCGAGCTTGATCTGGATCAGGTGAAATATTACAAAGATACCTTCTCCAACGCCCGGGAGCGCAAGACGGTCAAGATCGCGATCAAAGCGATACTGTCACAAAAAATCATCCCTACCTGGGAACTGGTTGTAGAGCATTATTTTGCCGGAAAAATTCCGCTCGACGACCCGCGCAAGGTCGAGGAGCTTCAGTGCTATTTTGCCGCAGAGCTTGAGAAGATGCCTGCCCCTGGCGCTTTCCCCGCCCGCCCCGCTCGGGTAAATCCGAAAACCGAAGGCTAAACGCGGATTCCAGCCCTTCCTTTCCGTCATAGCCCTTGCTCCAGCAAGGGTTTTTCTCCTGCCCTATACTCCTGCACTATAAAAGTGTTTGACATTGACGCTGCGTAAAGGTGTACATTGAGCTTGTGAGGAGGTGCCACCCACGGAATACACAGTGCAAAAGCTCGCATCACTTGCGGGAATCAGCGCGCGCACGCTGCGTTATTACGATGAGTTCGGGATTTTGAAACCGGCCCGAATTAACTCCTCCGGCTACCGCATCTATGGCCGGCCCGAGGTCGATCTGCTGCAGCAGATTTTATTTTACCGCGAGCTGGGCCTCAGTCTGGAGAACATCAAGGCAATCGTAACCTCGCCCTCATTCGACGGAACGAAAGCGCTGAGGGAGCATCATGGCATGCTGCTGGAGAAAAGAAAACAACTCGACCTGCTGATCTCGAATGTGGAGAAGACGCTGGCCGATAAGGAAGGAAGGATTTCAATGAGCGATACCGAGAAATTTGCAGGCTTCAAGCAAAAGCTGATTGACGATAACGAGCAGGCCTATGGCAAGGAAGTGCGCGAGAAATACGGCGACGAAGCCGTTGACCGTTCCAACAAACAGCTGCTCAATATGACGGAGGAACAATTCAAAGCTGTTCAACAGGCGGAGCAGGAGATGTTCGCTGCGCTTGAGGAAGGCATGAAGACCGGCGACCCTGCCGGCGAACCGGCACAGCATGCCGCCGATCTTCACCGGCAGTGGCTGACTTCGCACTGGGGCAACTATTCTCCTGAAGCACATGCCGGAGTCGCGCAGATGTACGTCGACGACGAACGCTTCACCGCATACTATGATAAGCATAAGCCGGGCCTTGCCATGTTCCTTAGAGACGCCGTACTCATCTACACAGCAAAGCGAAACTAAATGATTCCACCGTGCATGAGAGGCGCGAGGGGTACCCTTCGCGCCTCTCTTTTTCAGCGACCGGTTGGTGAACAAATTCACATTGTCTTGCTGTAAGTTTCTGTGGACCTTATAATGAATTTATTCATTTAAAGCGGCAGTTCATGTAAAAGTTATCAGCTTCCGTGCAGTAAGGAGTGGAATGAATGGGCTTGCAAATCAATAATGATATACCTTTACGGGAAAAGAATATTGTGCTTATCGGCTTCATGGGCGTCGGCAAAACGACAATCGGACGACATCTCTCCGACAAGCTGTACCGCGATTTTATCGATATAGATCAGGAAATCGAGAAGCTTCACGGCATGCCGGTATCAAAGATCTTTGAATCGATGGGTGAAAAAGCCTTCAGACAAATGGAAAAAGAATTTATTATTAAGCTGTGCACCACCACCCGGCTGAAGATTATTTCTCTGGGCGGGGGTTCCTTTCTCCAAGAGGAAATCAAGCAGGTCTGCCTGGCCAACTCCATCGTCTTTTATCTCGATTTAAGCTGGGATTCCTGGAAAGACCGGCTGCAGCTCATCATAGACAGCCGCCCGGTGCTGCAGAACAAGACGCTGGAGGAGATCGAGAAGCTGTTCTACAGCCGGCAGGCCATTTACGAAACCAATCATTCCAAAGTCTCTACCGACTCGCTCGACCCCGAAGAAATAGCGGATCACATCATCGATACGCTAAAGCTCGGCTGGGAGCTGTATAGCTAGCGGTGGTTGCCTGAGAAAATGCAAGAACCCATTACCTTTTTAACGGATAATGGGTTCTTTTCAGGTGTAAGGATTCCCGCCCTCCCGGATTAGAGGCTGCGGTGCACCAGTTCCAGAGCAGTACGCAGCTCGGACACCGGAATCTGTCCCGGCGCCGACGCCTTTTTCGCCGATCCGAAGGTTAGAGCGGAGCCGAATACCTCTCCGGCAATCCGGCTGATCATGCCTTTTCCCGCCATCGACATCGTTATAACCGGGCAATCCGGGTATTTTTCCTTCATTGCATAAGTTGCTTCAATCAGAGTTAGCACATCCCCGGCGTCAGCCGGCATTAATGCAATCTTAGGCAAATCTCCGCCAAGCTCCCGAGCCTTTTCCAGGCGCGAAACGATCTCCGCTTTAGGCGGCGTTTTATGGAAATCATGATTGGAAATAATGACATAGGCGCCCTGCTGATGCGCATAATCCACAAGCGATTTTACAGTATCGTCCCCGGTAAACAGCTCGACGTCGATAATATCGGCCAGACCCGTTGCGGCGGCCGCCCGGTTCAGTTCTTCATAATATTCCGTGGCAATCTCCTTTTCCCCGCCTTCTTTGGCGCTGCGGAATGTAAAGACGAGCGGGAGATCCGGGATTATATTACGGATGTCGGCAAGCGCCGCTTTGACTGCTTCAATATTTTCGACCTGATCGAAGAAATCTACCCGCCATTCCACTACATCGAGATCCAGTGATTTTAGCGCTTCAGCTTCTTCTTTCAACTCCGCTGCCGTTGCCCCGACCATCGGAACGCAAATCTTCGGCATGCCCTCTCCGATGATGACTTGTTTAACCTTAACCGTGCCGGTCATTGATTTCACTCCTTACTCATTCTCATAACACTTAAGCTTGAACCCCGGTAGAAACCGGGTTAATAACTCTACGGTAACGTATATTTACGATTATAGCCAGCAGGATGCCGACAAAGGTAATGATTGCGTCAAACAGAATAATATTGCTGATGCTCGTCTTGGACAAAATGCCGGTAATTACCGGGATGGAGAACGTAGCCAGACTGGATGCCGTATAGACGATACCTGTAATTTTCCCCTTGCTGCTCGGAAATAGTTCGGACATCGTAGTCAGCGCCAATTGAAGCACCCCGCCAGCAGCCGAGAACCCGATCACAAAGGCAGAGATAACGCAGACAAGCGGAGTTCTTACCTGCCAGAGCACCAGCAGCGCCACAAAAGAAATGAACGGATACAGCAGAACGAAGGTCACGGGACGAACCAGGCTTTTGACAAGATAAGACGTAACGAATACTGCCAGAAGCGACCCGATACTGTAATAACTGATTAGTTGAAGCGATGATGTCTTGGACATCTGCACGACCTGTTCGCCGTATTTGGGAAGCCAGACGGAAATCAGATAAAAAGTAGCTGTTGCGGTATAACCGATTAGAATCAGGCAGATTCCCTCAATCCAAAAATTCGGTTTGTTTCTGAATTTGCTGTCGCCGCCGCTTTCAGATGAGGCTGCCGAAGCCGCCTGGACTTTATGATCCGGGAACTTAAGACGAGATAGCACCAGCCCGTTCACGATAAAGATTGCGATACACAGCAGGAACGAATATCCGTAGTATAGATCATTGGAAATCAGGAAGCTGATAATCAGCGGCAGCGCAAACTGTCCGGCTGAAATGAAAGCCTTAATGATAACATTGGCTGTACCTGGCGTTTCTGGAAAGGATTCCATCAGCGCGGGATAGGTTCCGGAATCCAATATCGAGTTGGCCATCCCCGCGAGCAGGGCGAAAATAAAGGCGACGGACACATTGGGAGCTAGCAAAATACCGGCGAAGAACAGCGCATAAATCGCCATTCCGGTAAACACAAACGGCTTGCGTCCGAATTTATCAGATAATACGCCGGATACAAAGAGCACAAGCAGCCGGCCAATGCCGAGCGCCGAAATGACATAAGCGACGCCGGTAGTGTCCGTATGAAGCTGTTTGGTTAAGTAATCCATATTCTGCGCCATAATAATGGCGCCCATCCCATGCACAAAGTAGTTGATATACAGAGAAATTGCAGTCGGCATATATTTATTTTTCATCTGGCTTCACCCAATCTTTTCTTCATTATTACGAAAATTTCTAGAACAGCAGCTCTTTAATATAGCCGACAGGCATTTCTTTGCCAGTCCAGATCTCGAAGGCTCTGGCTCCCTGCCACAGCATCATGCCCAGACCGTTGATTGTGCGGCAGCCTCTGGCTTCGGCCATTTCCAGCAATTTGGTCTTCTTGGGAATATAAACGACATCCGATACCACCAAATCCGGACGCAGCATTGAAGGGTCGGAAATGAGGCATTGATCTTCAAGCGGCTTCATCCCTACCCCGGTAGCGTTGGTAAAAATGACGCTGTCGGCAATTTCCCGCCGGAGCGCTTCCTGATCGTCAACATCGAACAGCTGCACTTTGCAGTCGGTCTTGGAGCGGATTTTCTCCACGGTCGCCTCAGCGCGGGGATAGAACTTATCCTTCTTATTGAAGATGGATATCTCCTTTACTCCGTCAAGAGCGGCTTGAATACAGATCGCTGTAGCTGCGCCGCCGCCACCGGCAATCGTCATTTTCTCGCCGATAACATTGATGCCTTCCTCCTTAAGCGCACGCATGTAACCCGTGCCGTCCGTGATATGGCCGGTCAGAACACCGTCGTCGTTAACCACGGTGTTCACCGAGCCCGCCAGTTCAGCGGCAGGAGACAGCTTGTCCAGATAGTCCAGCACCAGCGATTTATTCGGCATGGTAACGTTAAAGCCGCGAAGACCCAGTGCCCGAAAGCCCTTGATGACGTCAGGCAGTTGTTCGTTGCCGACGCCAAAGGCCATATATGCGTAGTCAAGTCCAAGTTTAGCAAAAGCTTCGTTATGCATGGTTGGGGATAGGCTGTGGGCAATTGGAGTTCCCAGCAAACCTATAAGCTGCGTATAACCTGTGATGCGCTCTGCCATCTTTTAATTACTTCCCTTCGTGGTCAATTGTTACAATGCGCCGATTTTTTCTAAAGTCGAAATAATGTTGCGTCCCTCACGGATGCCGTCGAGAATTTTGCGGGTTCTGAAGCTGTCGCCGATGTTTACAACCTCGACATTGCGCTGCAGAAAATGGCTCTGCAGCTCGGCCAGACCGGGATTCTCCGGTTTCATGCCCAGGCAGACAAAGCCGTAGTCAAACGCGAAATTCTTATCCTCGCCCTCATAGTTGACTTTGAAATGATCTCCCGCCACTTCCACCAGCGCAGTATGCGTATGGACGGAGACATTCTTGTCCTTGATCATCTGCATCATGGACAGCTTGGTGATCAGGTCCAGGTCTCTGCCAAGCTCCGGCAGCCGTTCAACGATCGTTACCTCGGCTTTCCGTTCCGCGAAAAATTCCACAACGTCCAGGCCAACGGCTCCGCCGCCGATAACGACGATTTTTTTGCCTTCCAGATCCATGGCTGAGAATTCGTCAACGCGGCCCAGCAGACCGAAGATAGAGAAAATGTTCTCGCCTTCCTTGTCAATATGCTCAAGCAGTCCGGCAATCGGCGGCAGGAGCGGCTTCGAACCGGTAGCATTAATAATAACATCCGGCTTGAAGTTTTCAATAAGCTGCGCGTCGGCTTTCGTGTTGGTAAAGGTAATCAGGTTTTTCAGCCTTTCGCTTCTCTTTTCCAGATAGTTCGGGAAATCAACGATTCTTTTCTTATCCGGGAGCTTGGCGATTTCCCGTGCAAGCCCGCCTACACGCGGTCTCTGCTCGAACAGGAAGGTGGTGCAGCCCACTTCGGCAGCCGTGCAGGCCGCTTCAAGGCCGGCGGTGCCGCTGCCGATAACGACAACATTGGTCTGCCGGGTTACTTTATGTTCTTTGTAATCCTCGCCGTGAATGACTTCAGGATTGATCGTGCAGCGGATCGGACGGTTGAGCGCGATCCGGTGTCCGGCGCAGCCGATGTTGCAGGAGATGCATTTGCGAATCATTTCTTCATGTCCGGTCTGCACCTTGCCCACCCAATCCGGGTCGGCGATCAGTCCGCGTCCGATACCGATCAGGTCCGCGTCGCCATCTGCAAGCGTCTTTTCGAGTACGGCCGGATCGCGGAAGTTGCCGGTGGCAATGGTCGGCTTACCGAACTTGTCTCTGACCGCTTTGGACAGATAAGCACGCCAGCCATCCGGCAGATTCATTTGGTCGATCTGATATTGCAGGGAATCGTTCAGCGCCGCCGAAACATTAAAGATATCGACTTCGTTATTCAAAAACTCGAGAATTTGCAGCGTATCCTCCAGCGTATTACCGCCCTCGATAAACTCGTCCGCGCTGAAGCGCATCATGATCGGGAAGAAAGGTCCGACTTCCTTTCTGATCCGGTCGATAACCGTCCGCGCAAATCTCGCTCTGTTCTCAAAGCTGCCGCCGAACTCGTCGGTCCGCTTGTTATAGACCGGCGACAGGAACTGACAGAGAAGGTATGAGTGTCCGGCATGGATTTCAATCGCATCGAAGCCGGCGGCAACCACGCGCTTCGCCGCTTTGCCGTAATGCTCGACGATATCAAGAATCTCGTCCTTCTCCAGCGGACGGGGGACGGCTCCCCCTGTCTTCGAAGGAATGTTCGAGGAAGATACCGGCTGGCCGCCAATCCGTTCAGGCACTGCGGAAGCTCCGGCATGGTTGATTTGCAGCGCGACGCAGGCTCCGTGCTTGTGCAGCTTCTCGGTCATTCTGTACATGCCCGGAATGTAGCGGTCGTGGTCGATGCGGATCTGCGTCGTTCCATTGGAGCCCATCGGGAACTGAATACATGCATTTTCCACAATGATGAGTCCAACGCCGCCTTTTGCCCGCCGCTCGTAATATTTCAGATGATCCTCGGTAAATTCACCGTTCGGATCACCGTAGTTCGTGCCCATCGGCGGCATTACAATGCGATTCTTTATCGTCATGCTTTTAACGGTCAGCGGTGAAAAAAGATGTTGATACATGTTGTCCCCTCCATAATAAGCTCGTACGTTCAAGTGAAAATCTTCACAGCTTATTATAGAGGACATGTTATTATAAATCTAATTCATATTTCGAGCTTTTTTAATAGAATCTATCTATGTATAAAGGAGTGAAGCCCCTATGAACTTACGTCATTTGCAGTATTTTCGGGTCATTGCCGAAACGGAACATATCACACAGGCGGCGATCAAATTATCCATTACCCAGCCAAGCCTCAGCCATGCCATATCGGAGCTTGAGAAGGAACTGGGAACTTATTTATTTGAGAAGCAGGGACGGAATATCCGGCTTACCAAGTACGGCAAGCTCTTCCTTAGCTATGTTAACCGCGCTCTGGACGAGCTGGAGAAAGGCGAGAAGAAGGTCCGCGAACTGACCAGCCCATCAACCGGGGTGATCGACCTTGCTTTTATCTACACACTTGGCGCTCATTTTGTACCCGCGCTGGTGCAGTCTTTTTCCTTGCTCGATGAACATAAGAAAATGTCTTTCACTTTTCATCAGGGAAATACGAAAAATATAATACAAGGCTTAAAAGACGACCAATACGATATCGCCTTCTGCTCTTATATGGAACATGAACCCGAAATCGAGTTTATTCCTTTGGCCGAGCAAGAACTGGTCGTCATTACGCCCAAGAATCATCCTTTATCTGAACTGGGCAGTATCGATCTTAAAGAGACGACTCCCTATCCTATGGTTTATTTCAACCCAAAAAGCGGCCTGCGGCCGATCATCGACAGCTTGTTCGCCAGGGTGGGCGCAAGACCAAAGATCGTATGCGAAATTGAAGAGGACACCGCTATGGCGGGTCTTGTATCGGTAGGATACGGCATTGCGGTGATGCCCCGTATCTCCGCCCTTAACCATTTTGATGTGGATATTCTCAATATCAGCAACCCGTCTTACGAACGCTTTATTTACGTCGCGAGCGTCCGCAACCGCTATTTATCTCCCGCCGCCACGGAGTTCCGGAATTTCGCCATCAATTATGGAAAGAAATTTTTTCTAAAAACGCATAAACATGTCTAACCATATCAAGGCAAAAAGGCGGTCCAAGGTTTACTCCTCAGTCCGCCATTTCATTTTCACGGAATCGCGCTGGGTCTCTGCCGACATCTCCACAAAAACGTTGTTACACTCGCGGTTTATTTTATGTTAAAATGTACCTGAAATCGTTTTCAAATAAGCGATTCATGTTTATGAGTCAAACGTTTGCATCTACGATACAGCCGCAAGAATTCGCTGCAATTCAATCTAATCCGAAGATTAGGGAGGCTTATCCGCTTGAACGAGAAGAACTTACCGTCAGTCGCTTATTTCAGCATGGAGTACGGGCTGCATTCCGATTTCAAAATGTACGCCGGGGGGCTTGGCATTCTGGCCGGCGATTACATCAAGGGCGCCAAGGATATCCATGTCCCAATCATTCCCATCGGCCTGAAATGGAAGCAGGGCTATACCGACCAGAGGATCGACGCGAACGGCAATCCGTATGACTCTTACCACAACTATGTGTACGACTTTCTCGAAGATACCGGCGTAAAAGTCACCGTCAAGATCCGCGGGTTAGACGTTATCTGCAAGGTTTGGAAGACGGAGCATTTTGGCAATAATCCACTCTACCTGCTGGACACGGACATCCCGGAGAATGCCGACGCATGGATTACAGGCCAGCTGTACGGCTGGTTCGGCGAAGAACGGATCGCCCAGGAAATCGTGCTCGGGATCGGCGGGGTAAAAGCCTTGCGGGCGCTGGAAATCCCGGTGGATGTGTATCATTTTAATGAAGGGCATGCCGCGCTGGCGGCGGTTGAACTAATCCGCGAAAAAATGGCCGGCGGCGACACCTTTGAGGAAGCCTGGAAAGCGACCCGGCAGGAGGTTGTATTCACCACGCATACGCCGATCAAGGAAGGCAACGAGTCGCATCCGCTGAGCCGTCTGGAGTATATGGGCGCCTTCAACGGGCTGACCCGCAGCCAGATGGAACGCATCGGCGGAGACCCCTTTAACATGACTGTCGCCGGTCTGCGTCTCTCCCGCATTTCCAACGGAGTAGCCAAGCTCCATGCCGAGACCGCGAATAAAATGTGGAAGGAAGTTCCC
Source organism: Paenibacillus durus ATCC 35681 (assembly GCF_000993825.1). NCBI lineage: Bacteria > Bacillati > Bacillota > Bacilli > Caryophanales > Paenibacillaceae > Paenibacillus > Paenibacillus durus. The sequence continues at coordinate 319,790 of NZ_CP011114.1, read as the reverse complement.
GGCCGCTCGCCGATCATTGCCATCACCAATGCCATTCATACGCCTACTTGGGTGGACGAACGCATCACCCGCGCCTACGAAGAGAACGGCGACCTGTGGGGCGCCCATGCGGAGATCAAGAGCGAGCTGATCGGGTTTATCGAAGAGCGTTCCGGCATCCGGCTGAATGAGGACAATTTGTTGCTAGGCTTCTCCCGCAGAGCCGCCCCTTATAAACGAAGTGATCTCATCTTCTCGCGGCCGGACATCATCGAGCCTTACCTCGAATCGGGCAAAGTGCAGATCGTCTTCTCCGGCAAGGCGCATCCGCTGGACGACACCGGCAAAAAAATTGTCAGCAACCTAGTCGCCATGATGAAAAAGTATCCGAAAAGCGTCGTGTTCCTGGAGAACTACGACATGACGATTGGCGCAATGCTGACCCGCGGCTCCGACGTATGGCTTAACAATCCACGGAGACCGCTGGAAGCGAGCGGAACCTCCGGGATGAAGGCCGCCATGAACGGCGTGCTCAACTGCTCCATTCTGGACGGCTGGTGGCCGGAAGCCTGCATCGACGGCGAGAACGGCTGGCAGATCGGCGACGGCTTCGAGACGACCGATTTTGAGCTACTCGACCGTCATGACAGCGAAGCGCTGTACGATACTCTCTTGAACCACGTCCTGCCGACCTATTACGACAACCGCGAGAAATGGACGCAAATGATGCGTAGAAGCATCGAGACGACCCGCACGGAATTCGCAACCAAGCGCATGCTGGAGGAGTACTACGCCAAAATGTATATCCCCTCCTGACTGTTTCCCCGTCATCAACCCCCGTCCGAATCGGGCGGGGTTTATAATGCCACCGTATACTTTCCGCCTTTTTAACCGTCTTGCACCCTCTGCCTGCCAATTTTTTAAAAACCTTTTATAAAAAAATGATCTAAAAATATTGCTTTTTCCAAAAACACTATTTATCATATACTTATACTAAATCTAAATTTAATCATATGAGGTGACATGTACATGAGTTCAAACCATGACCGCTTAACGACCAGTTGGGGCGCTCCGGTAGGAGACAACCAAAATTCACTTACCGCAGGCTCGCGAGGCCCGACCTTGATCCAAGACGTCCACCTGCTGGAAAAGCTGGCTCACTTCAACAGAGAACGCATCCCGGAACGTGTCGTTCATGCCAAAGGAGCCGGAGCTCACGGATATTTTGAAGTCACTCAGGATCTTTCCCAATATACAAAGGCAGCCTTTCTCTCCGACATCGGCAAACGCACGCCCATGTTCATCCGCTTTTCCACCGTTGCCGGTGAGCTGGGCTCGGCCGATACCGTCCGCGACCCGCGCGGCTTTGCCGTCAAGTTCTACACCGAGGAAGGAAACTATGATCTGGTCGGCAACAACACGCCGGTCTTCTTCATCCGTGATGCGATCAAATTCCCGGACTTTATCCATACGCAGAAGCGCCATCCTCAGACCCATCTGAAAAATCCGACAGCCGTCTGGGATTTCTGGTCCCTGTCGCCCGAGTCGCTGCATCAAGTTACCATTCTGATGTCCGACCGCGGCATTCCGGCAACGCTGCGCCATATGCACGGCTTCGGCAGCCATACGTTCAAATGGGTCAACGCCGAAGGACAAGCGGTTTGGGTGAAATACCATTTTAAAACCGAGCAGGGCATTCAGAACATGGATGTCGATGTGGCGGCCAAAATCGCCGGCGAGAATCCGGATTACCATACGGAGGACCTGTTCAACGCAATCGCAAACGGCGATTTCCCGGCATGGAAGCTGTACGTGCAGATTATGCCGATCGAAGACGCGGATACGTACCGCTTCGATCCGTTCGACGTCACCAAAGTATGGTCGCAAAAAGATTATCCGCTGATTGAGGTCGGCCGCATGGTTCTGGACCGCAATCCGGAGAACTATTTTGCCGAAGTGGAGCAGGCCACCTTCTCCCCAGGTTCCTTCGTTCCAGGCATCGAGGCTTCTCCCGACAAAATGCTTCAGGGCCGTCTGTTCGCCTATGCCGACGCCCACCGCTACCGGGTAGGCCCGAACCATAACCAGCTCCCGATCAACCGTCCGCAGTGCCCGGTGCATAACCACCAGCGCGATGGCGCGATGGCCGACGGCAACAACGGCGGCGCCTCCGTATACTACGAGCCGAACAGCTTCGGCGGACCGAAAGAGTCTCCGGAGCATAAGATTGCCCCATATGAAGTCTCCGGGCAGGCCGCCAGCGTCGCCTATGACCATCACGATCATTACACCCAGCCGGGTGATCTGTACCGCCTGCTGAGTGAAGACGAACGCACCAGACTGGTGCGCAACATCGTCGATGCGATGAAGCCGGTGGAACAAGATGACATTAAGCTCCGTCAGATTGGCCATTTCTACAAAGCCGATCCCGAGTTCGGCACCCGAATTGCCGAAGGACTCGGACTGTCAGTAGCGGCTGAGAACTAATAACCCCCATTTTTATTCTAAGAAAAGCCCTGAACCGCCTGGTTCGGGGCTTTGTGCTGCCATCCTAAGACGCTGACCCCTTTGATTAATTTGAAACTTTTGGGAATTATGTGCGTCTAATCAGTAATGATCTGCTCATTAAATGACAAACAAGCATTTGAGGAGGTAGCATCAATGACCATCGTTTATAAAACTAAACCCGTCGTCAAATGGACAGCCGCAGTCCTAATTGTATTTCTTCTAGCCGCGATGATTCCTTACGCCGGAAGAAGCGCAGCCGCAGAAGCATCGCCTAGATCAGCCGGCCGACCGGTCGTTCTGGACCCCGGCTTCGGGTACCGCAGCATCTGGGAGACGCTCGCGAATGAACTGTATAAGTCCAGTCCCGTGACCGCCTATCTTCCTACCCGCCTGCCGGATTCCGGCTCGTCTTACTACGGCATTTCAAGCCGGCTAACGGAGGAGGGCTATGCCATCCGGCTTTACAGGACTGATAAAACTCCATCCCCGGCCAGCACACTGCCCGGCGCGGCATCGCCTGTCAGCCATTCCCGGAGCGCCTTGATGGAAACTTCCGCCGGAGCAGCCCAACCGTCATTCCCGCATGGAGATACGGTTCTATTTGCAAAGAACGGCTGGACTTTTTATGCGGATTCCTCAGCAGCGGGGACGGTCAGCCGCAAACGGCAGCTTGTTCAGACCTTCTCCCAGGCTGTTAAATTCGCAACACCCTTATCTGCCGACGCGAAAGGCATCGTTAACGTATCGGGCACGGGAAACAGCGCCGTCTACTCCGCTTATTGGTCTTTTGATGGCAAGACGGGCTACAAGCTGGTAAGCCATACTTCCTTCGCCGATTTCCTGTCGGTGCTTTACAGCTTCCGGCCGGTCATTAATCTGCTGGATCAGGCGGATGTGGTGCTGCTGCCGATGGATTCGGAGCTGAATTGGCGGATTGGCAGTAAGACCGCTTTTTACCCCCGGGAGAACAAGCGCACGGCGCTCAGCGTCGCTCCCCTTCTTATTGACGGGATTCCCTATTTTCCTTTAAAAGATGCCATTGTATTTATTAAGGGGAATATGCAAACCGTCCCGGCGGAGAATGCCGTTTATTTCTCGGAAGAAGGATACTACAATCAGCTTAAGCTTTATTTAAAAACGGGCCAAGTGTATAAAGGAACTCAAAAAATCGCCACCATTAAGGTCCACAAAGCGAATGGCGCAACCTTAGTACCGCTCCGTTTTTTGCATGAGCAGTTGGGCCTTGTGTTCAGCTATACCCCTGCGACGCAGACGGGAAAAATCCAACATACCGGCTGGTTCACGACCAACCGGGTACTTCAGGCGTCCAGTGACACTCTCTCCCTATCGGTATTCGGTATCGGCAGTTTTTCATACGAGAGCAGCCGGTTCGGTTCTTTCGGTTCATACAGCTACACCCAGAGCAAACCTCCGCAGGGCTATAGCGGACGTAAATACGCTATGTACCGGGTCAGCATCCCTCTTTTGCCCGGGGACAATGCATTCGTATACCGTGACTCCATAACTGACCGCATCATCAACACCATTCCTGTCCAATCCGCGTTAACTGCGGCCGATATATCTTTCCGTTACAGCGGTGATCCGTCCTATGACTCCCTGGCCCTTGATCTGAAGCTGACCTCAAGCGACGGAACCTCGTGGCCGGCGGGCTACGCGGAGACATCCTCTTATGCCGACTTAAGCGGCGCTATAACAGCGGGCGGCAATGGCTTCTCCTCTCTGAGGCTCACGCTGCGGCCGGCCCATGGAAGAGAGAGCAAGGCTGTCAGCATTCCGGTAGCCAAGGACGGCAGCTTCACCTACCGAATCAAGCCGGAACAGGGAAAAGGCACCTACACCGTCACGCTGTCTAATCCGCCAGGGAGCCTCCCGTTCGACGCTTTTGCCGCTATTGTAAGCTTCACGCTCGTCGTGAAATAAGCGGCGAACACTGATAAAGCAGCATTTCCATTGATGGGGATGCTACTTTGCTGTTTAAAGTGAGCAGCCGGAGCGATCCGCTTCAGACCGCTTATTCCATTACATATGTATGGATGATTCACAACCACCAGAAGCTATGAATGCCGCTGGCATAATTCAATTAAATGGACTCCGGCCCATACCTCCGCATCATCTTTTGGGTTTGGGCCGCAATGATATCCAGCGCCTCATCCCAGCCGATCCGCTCACCTTCAAGTTTTTTATTCCGTACGGAGAAGCTTGGCGTAATACGAGCCTGTCGTATACAGAGCGGCAACCGGATTATGACCCATAACGCGGTCCTTCGTTACCAACGTTGTTACAGGGGCGTCCGAATATTTCATAAACAACGAATCATGACCGACGCAAAGTCCAACCACCACATTCAGATCGGTTTGTTCCGCATTGAGGATTTTGGCCTGCATAAGCGGATTGCAGAGCGACTCATGGCCGCCTTTTCTCACTTTATCCTCATCTGGAATGCCGATTTCGGTCTTGTCCACGCCTCCGACTTTGCATATGACACTATAGAATTCTAGACCCCGGGCCTTTAAAATTTTCGCAAAAACTTTGCTTTCCTGAATCAATCCGGCACAGGTTGCAATACCGATCTTCTTAGCGCCTAACTTTTTCGCAAATTCAATAATCTCTTCAACCCGGGTCAGCTTGCCGTAAAATTGTCCCTCGACCTCCGCCGATGCCCTTGCAATTCTCGACACCAGCTCGTCCTTTTTATAGGCATCTAGGGCTTCCTCGAGGAACACCTCATCGGAATTCGTCGTAGGGCAGGCTTTCGGAAATTCCGCTTCCCTTGTTGTGCAGTTGTATACGCCGCAGCTCGTGCATGAAAAATTATAATCCGCCATAATGTCCTCCTCCAGTTTGAATGTATGAACTAACGGCCGGCCTAACTGCTAAATATAAAAAAGGCTAAGCATACAAGCGCAGCCCGCAGCATGCCTTGTATCTTAACCTCTTTTGGTAAAGTCGGTTTTTATTTCATTACTCATCCCGCCAGCAAGTCAGCGTTTGAGTGACCTCTAGTCGTCTAGATGGATCAATTCTCACACTATTCACACTAACTTAGTATGACTTTAATGCTTAGCTTTACGATCGTCAATACAAGAAGGACTACTCATAAATAAAATTGCTCTAAATGTGGCTCAACCTAAAAATCAGTGCTTGATTATTTATTGCGACAGACCGACTACGGGGCGTGATGCGAGAGCGATCTGGCTTCAGTTTATCTTGCAATTCTCAATATACTCGCTTCCCCATTCCGTCAGCACATTAATCATCGGATAAAGCTTTTTCCCCAAATCAGTTAAAGAATATTCCACCTTTGGCGGAACTTGATTATAAACCTCACGGTGAATAATTTGAAAGCTTTCCAACTGCTTCAGTTGTTTAGTCAGTGACGCATGCGTTAAGCCGTCAAATTTCCGTAACAGCTCGTTAAAACGTATTGGTCCGTCCTTTAGATGAAAAATGATCATGAATGACCATTTACCAGACAATACTTTCTGAGCTGCAGTGAACGGACAACTTAAGTCAGCCTTTTTTAATTCAATCATGGAACTTCACCTCTTCTTTTGCTCTAAGTTAATATAACCCTCTATCAGTAATGCTAAAAAACAAGCCCTACGTTTGAACCGTTATCCCCCTCTTAAGTATCCCATTTGATCCTAACGATACAAAAATATCGTACTATTTAAATCTATTATATTATAATAATATTGATTATGCATCAAATTTATCTTAAAAGGAGCAGGGATAATATGTCGACGAATGAAGGAAAATTCAGTGGTAAAGTTGCCTTGGTTACAGGGGCAAGCCGTGGTATAGGGGCTGAAACAGCCAAAAAATTAGCTGCTGGCGGAGCAGGATTTATAGGCGTTCATTACGCCAATAATAGGGATGCTGCTTTAAAAGTTGTTGATGATATTAAGGCTTTGGGCTCAAAGGCTGTGGCTCTGCAAGCAGAATTAACGACTGGCATTTCCGGTGTAAAAAAGCTTTGGACTGCATTTGAAGATGCTGTTAGCTTGGAATTTGGAACTGTGCACTTGGACATCTTAATCAATAACGCAGGAATTGCACCGGCCATTCCTTTTGAAGAAACGTCAACTGAAACGTTTGAAGATGTAATTAATGTTAACCTTAAAGCTCCATACTTTCTTACTCAAGCAGCTAGCCCGTTTATACGGAACGGTGGACGAATCATTAACATTTCTACTGGCTTTACTCGTGTTGCCGGTCCAACACATACCATTTATTCGGCTTCCAAGGGAGCCATTGAGACACTTACTTTGGCTTTAGCTCCACTTTTTGCATCAAGAGGTATTACTGTTAATGCAGTAAGGCCTGGAACTACGGCTACTGATATGAACAAGGATTGGCTCGCAAACCCAGAAGCTCATGCTGAAGCAGCTTCAATTTCTGCTTTTGGAAGAGTTGGGACCACTGAAGAAGTTGCTGATGTAGTTGTGTTTGTAGCATCTGAGGAAGCGCGATGGATCACGGGGCAATTTATTGATGCCACCGGAGGAAGTAGGCTATAATAGCAATAAAAATAACTGGAATTTGATGTTAAAGGGTTTGTAATTAGGAAATTGTCCTCCAATTTTAGATACTGGAGGACAATTTTGTAATTTTTTTGTTTTCACCACGTTCGAATAAAATCAGTGCTTGACTATTAGCTGAACATCCGATGACGATGGCATTCGACGAGAATACCAGATCTATAGCGATTACGATTTCGTGTGAAATAGTGGCGGCGTTGGAAAGCTTTGATACGATTATGGCGACCCTCTACGGTTGCATTTGTCCATCGGCATTGATGATAGTTCACAATCTCCTCTTTCCAATTGCACATCGTCTTTAAGGTACCTCGGACGGCGGTGTGCTCGATCTGAGCGCCTTGCTTGCACCAACGCTCAAATCCCAGTTTGGCTACGGCAAAGTTGGGCGAGCAGTCATACCAAGTCGTGAACGCTTCCTTCCATTCCCATACTCTGCGCAACAGCGGGGAATAGTTCAGCAGCACTTCCAGTCGATTTCTACTTTCCTCGCCAAGCGATTCCGCAGGAGGATTCAATAAACGATGGTTCGCTTTCAGATAGGCCTTAGCCCGTGGCGACAGCGTATGTTGCACCGTTTTCCGAACCTCCTGTACACTTTCGATCACGTAGCCGTGAACATGAAACCGGTCCGCGATGCGAATCGCATTCGGGAAACATTCACTGATCCAGACATGATAAACCTGCGCCAAATCCATAACCACAGCCTTGGGGTTAAGCAAGAGAAAGTCCGGATGCGCTTGGGCATACGCCTGCAGATCTTCAAGCTTTCGACCCGGTAATAGGTCCAGCATCGTTTCACCTTTGAGGTTGTGAATGCCTGTGTTATACGTATGGCCTTTTTTGATGGCAAAGTCATCGACACCTAAAACCAGGGCGGCGGTTGTTTTCGCTTCTTCCCATACTTGCTCATAGATCTGCTCGCACTGGCCCGGAACCGCCTCGTTGTGCATACGCTGTACGGTGCTGACCGGCGCTTGCTGCATGCGGGCACCGTGTGCAGCCGTGGAACCGAGCACTAGTTCAACCGTATGAGCGCGGAAAAGTCTACTGTAGCGCTGTTTGGGTCCGACAAATTCGTATACCCATACAAACCCGGCTTCGCAGCGTGTGCAATACATCCGAATGGACGGCACGTGCAGATACGTTTTCTTTTCAAACACAGGAAGATGGCGGATGGTCCGTGCATCATTCCTTCCCTTACGGATGACATCTCGGTCAGACTTACAGTATGGGCAGCGTTGCTTGTCACCAAGTGGTATCGCTTCTATGTGAATGGCATCGGTACCGATGGACAAGATTTGGTGAATCTTTAGCTCTGGCAAATCGAGCATTTCATTGATATACTGAGTCAGCATCTGTCTATTCCTTTTCGTTGTGGGTGGGGACTTACAACTTTACAGGAATAGCAGATGTTTTTCCATTTTCGCGTGCCCAGATAAGCACGCATCTTCTAGCCGGTGAAAGTCCGGTCACGGGAGGGACCAAGCCCCCGTGTAGCTAGGATACCTGCGTATGGCGAAATCTGTGCGTAGAAGCGTATCGACGAAAGTACTTGTCAGAGACAAGGCGAGCAACATACCAGGCCGTAACATAAAGTGAATCCTGCCGCGTCGTCAAAAAGGCCTCGCAAGAGGGAGAAGAGGAAGCCGAGTCTCGGATCATTGGACGAAGGCCACGGAAGCTGTTTAGAACTTGGAGCGACAGCGAAGAATCCTCCGGCGTATGGGGAGCGGCATGGTCTGAAAGAGGATGCAGTGAACTGGGGATACCCTCCCCTGCACAGAGTTTTTTTTTGAAACACCGTAAAGAGACGCTCTATAAGCTCAACAGGTGAAGTGAGTGGTCTGCAGGAAGGGAGTCCGAGGGGCTCATAGTACCGAAGAATCGCAGGACAACACAACCTGCGGGAGGGAAGGAGCCCTGCTTTGTTCAGGTTTCACAAGGAGGTACGAGTCAGTGAATGCCAAACGGCTAACAACACCAAAGGAAAACGTTCAACAACTCCAAATGAAACTAGGTCATGCGGCCAAGGAAAACAAGAAACGCAGATTTCACGCGCTGTATGACAAGGTATACCGGATGGACATCTTGCGGGAAGCATGGCGGAGAGTACGGGGCAACAAGGGAGCGGTAGGCGTGGACGGAGAGACGCTGGCGGACATTGAAATGTACGGCGAGCAGCTATTCCTGCACGAATGTGAGCAGCTTTTGAAAGACGGCAAGTATCATCCTCAGCCAGTGCGGCGGCAGTACATCCCGAAGAAGGATGGCAAAATGAGGCCGCTTGGCATCCCCACTGTCCGGGATCGGGTCATACAAATGGCAGTGAAGCTGGTCATGGAACCCATCTTTGAAGCGGATTTTCAAGAATCCTCTTTTGGATTTCGACCGAAGCGGAGCGCCAAGCAGGCGCTGGAACGAATTCGGAAAGCCTGTAACCGGAAAGGCAATTGGGTGGTCGACGTCGACATCCAAGGCTACTTTGACAACATCAATCAGGAGAAGCTTATGAAGCTGGTAGAAATGCGAATCAGCGACAGACGTGTACTAAAACTGGTGAGGAAGTGGCTGAAGGCTGGGGTTCTGGAAGAAGGAAGCGTCCGGCGCTCAGACCTTGGAACACCGCAAGGCGGAGTCATTTCGCCGCTTCTAGCGAATATCTACCTGAATTACTTCGACAACCTGTGGGAGCGTCACGGCAGCGGGATTGGAGAACTTACCCGGTATGCGGACGACCTGGTCGTAGTGTGCAAGACGAAGAAGGAAGCGGACCGTGCGTACGCTCTCATTCAAGCGATCATGGAGCGACTGGACCTGACCTTGCACAGGGCGAAGACACGGGTTGTCGGACTATGGACTGGCGAGGAGGGATTCGACTTCCTGGGGCTGCACCACCGAAAGACAAAGGCAGAGACCTCGCAAGGGAAGGTGTACTATACGACCCAGCAGTGGCTAACCCGGAAAGCGGAAGAACGCATACGGGAAGTAGTAAAGGAGCGGTTGGCTCCGCCGGCCATGCGTCATAAGTCGCTTAACGATCATGTGGCATGGCTAAATCCGAAGATACAGGGGTGGCGCAACTACTACTACACGCCTTACAGCCAGCAGAAGCTTGCGAAACTGGATTGGTACATTCTCCAGCGACTTGCCCGGTGGCATGCCAAGAAACGCCAGCGCAACAGGTGGATGAGTTCAGTTCGAGAAGTGAAAATCTTAGCTCAAACGATGGGACTTAAAGCGCTCTTGTGATCTGCATGCCCATGAATGACGAACATCGGAAAGCCGTATGAGGGAAAACCTCACGTCAGACTGTCTAACAATTATTAAAAAATCCTCGTTTTTTGACATGAAAATAGATGAGCTTTGTCGAATCTCTACATCAAAGGAGATGAGCGTATATGCCTTATATTGAAGGTGAAGATAGACATCAAATTCATTTACTGCCAAATACTTTGGACGACTTTGTAGAAGAAGAAAATCCTGTCCGAGTCATCGATGCTTACGTCGATAGTTTGGCCCTGGAAGAATTGGGGTTTCAGGTGTATTCGGGCACCAAATCAGGGCAAAAACCTTATCGCAGGGAAGATCTTCTCAAGCTCTATCTTTACTGTTATATGAACGGCATCCGTTCCTCTCGCAAGATGGAAACCGAAACGAAAAGAAACATTGAACTGATGTGGCTAATTAGCAAGCTCCATCCGGACCACGGTACTTTATCTGCTTTCATGAAGAATAACCAAACGGCTATAAAAAAGCTGTTCAAAGAGTTCACCTTACTGTTAAAAGGTTTCGGGTTGATCGATGGTCAACTTGTCGCGATTGACGGCACAAAATTAAAGGCGAACTGCTCTAAAAAGCAACACTTTAATGCTAATATTGTCAGTAAGAAGCTAGAGTATATCGATGAAAAAATCGATGCCTATTTGCATGACTTTTTAATGGAGGACAATCGCCAAAAAAAGCAGGAAATCACGGAAAAGTTAGAGGTCTATCAAGAGAGAATGCACGAGTTGCAGGTAATTAAACAAAAACTCAAGGAAACAGGTGAAAAGCAGCTTTGTGTTACCGATCCGGATGCCAAATCAATGAAAAACAACGGGAAGCATGAAGTTTGTTTCAATGTTCAAACTGCGGTGGACAGCAAGTATAAACTGATCGTAGACTGCGATACGGTCAATGATGTCAACGATCAAGGACAGCTATCCAATATGGCGGAGAAAACAAAGCAAGTTTTCCATGATCAAAAAACTACAATTCTGGCCGATACAGGCTATTATAATTACCTTGAAATCATCGATGTTGTCGACGAAAGCACCGAACTCTTAATTAAGCCGCAAAAGGGAAAGCAAAACAAAGTGGAAAGCGGATTTGATAAAGAGAACTTTGAATATGACGCCATCGACGATAGATATATTTGCCCGTTGGGTTATGAATTACCCTTCAAATGGAATGGAAAACAAAATGGAAAAGAGTATAGGCGTTACACTTGCGAAGCCTTCGATATTTGCGGACAAAAAGAGTCCTGCACGTCTGCCAAAGGTGGAAGGGTGGTAACCAGACTTAAAGACGAAGAAGTGATCGAGCGGATTACCGAAAATACACGTAGTCAAAGTAATATTTATAAGCAAAGAACGGCAATCGTTGAGCACCCTTTCGGGACGATGAAACGTCACTTGGGCTATACATACTTTTTAACACGAGGGTTGGCATCAGTAGGTACTGAGACCCATTTGATTTGTCTTGCCTATAATTTCAAGAGACTGATTAAAATAAAGGGCGTGAAGGACCTCATACGTCTCTTCAGTGACCAAGCTCGTTCAAAATCTAATATGCACGACGTTTATTTGAGCAAAATTGCATAAACCCACGTTTTAAAGCATGCTCAGCAATCAGTTGTTAGACAGTCTGACGTACGGTTTGATGAGGAGGGGCTGAAAATTTCTTCAGCCCTTTACTCTAGATCCTTGGATTATTTCGTCAAGCACTGATTCCAGTTTTGATCCCTAAATGTTACAAAAAAACATCAAGACGGATTTATTACTCTAAGATTCCGAAGCCCGGTCTGCACGATAACGCTTCCGGCAGATGTTCCTTTAACTCCTCGATAAATTTATGAAAGGCGCTCGTCATGTACAGATCGCGCCGCCGTATAAAAACCGTCGGAACTTCCCGATACCTCTCCGGAAAAGGATAGCACCGGATGCCGTCCTTGACATTCAGCTTATTGTAATAAGATACAGGCAGTACGGCAAAGCCGATCCCCGCTTTTACACAGCCCAGCAGCCCTTCCATCGTTCCGAACTGCATGACTTTGGCTAGACGGTAACCTTCGTCCCGGAGCCACTCCTCAAACCGCAGCCGATACATGCAGTCCGGGTTCAAGATCAGCAGTGTCTTGTCCTGAATGGTTCGGAGCCCGCGAAAATCCATCGTCTCCGGTATGATAAGACCCAAACGCTCGTTAATGATAAGCTCCTGAACAATGTCCGGATGCTCGATTGGCCCATCGACAAAGGCTCCGTTAACGGAATACTGCAGGACGGCATTGATGAGATGATCGGTTGATCCGATATCCAGATGGACTTCAACCTCAGGAAATTTGCCGCGATAGGCGGATAAAATAGAGGGCAAGCGTATCGCCGCCGTCGTATCGGAGCCAACCGTAATGGAGCCCTTGGGAATGGGCGAATCCAGAACCGCTTTTTCCGCCTCCTCCAGCAGGTTTAAAATCTTCTCGGTATACGTCATAAGGGTCTGACCCGCGGAGGTCAGCGTGATCCCCCGGCTGTGCCGGTAAAAGAGCGGAGTCTTCAGCTCCTGCTCCAACTGCTGAATTCTTGCCGTCACATTCGATTGTACATAGTTAAGACTCTGGGCCGCTTTTGAAATGCTTCCTTCCTCGGCGACCGCCCTGAACACCTTCAGAAGTCCAATATCCATCCCGGCACGCTCCCCTCTTTTTAGCTATCAGCCATAGTGATGTCCTCCATCATTTCCCTTCATTATACATGATTGGCCTCTCCCCTTATGATGGAATTACAAAAGAAATCCATTTAAGAGGTGAAACCGATGGAAAATAAACGTTGGCGTTTTAAAGTGCCCGGGGGATCAGGCAGCAAAGAGATCATCATCGACACCAGAGAAATCACGAGTGTGTATGACATTCTGAAAAAGCTGAGAAGCGTGGAGAAAGCAGTTCCCTTTGAAGAAGCAACGGCTCCCCGCCAGGAAACGAACCAAAACTTCCCCGGCAAACCTAAAGCCGTATAAGAACACTGTGGATACGGATGTATATAAAAAAAGACCTCTGCAGCGCAGAAGTCTTTTTGACGCAGTAAGCGGGTGATGGGAATCGAACCCACGCTATCAGCTTGGAAGGCTGAAGTTCTACCATTGAACTACACCCGCAAAGGTGAAAATCGGGATGACACGATTCGAACATGCGACCCCCTGGTCCCAAACCAGGTGCTCTACCAAGCTGAGCTACATCCCGTTAATATAAGTGGCGCGCCCTGAGAGATTCGAACTCCCGACCTTTTGATTCGTAGTCAAACGCTCTATCCAGCTGAGCTAAGGGCGCAAAATATGGAGCGGACGACGGGAATCGAACCCGCGACCCTCGCCTTGGCAAGGCGATGCTCTACCGCTGAGCCACGTCCGCAAAGATATGGTGCGGTCGAGAGGACTCGAACCTCCACGGGGGGTTAGCCCACACGGACCTGAACCGTGCGCGTCTGCCAATTCCGCCACGACCGCAAAGATAAAACATGGTGAGCCATGAAGGACTCGAACCTTCGACACCCTGATTAAAAGTCAGGTGCTCTACCAACTGAGCTAATGGCTCGCGTAAGATGGGGTCTCCGAAAAGCACTCGGAATCATCATCTAAGCTTAACTTCACTTTTTGGGGTGAAGTGGCTGGGGATATAGGATTCGAACCTATGCATGACGGAGTCAAAGTCCGTTGCCTTACCGCTTGGCTAATCCCCAACAGTACAAATTAATCAATGGGGCGATCGATGGGACTTGAACCCACGAATGCCGGAGCCACAATCCGGTGCGTTAACCCCTTCGCCACGACCGCCATAATTAAATGATTCGGTAAATGGTTGTACAAGAACAGATAAATCAAATGGCGGAACCGACGGGATTCGAACCCGCGATCTCCTGCGTGACAGGCAGGCATGTTAGGCCTCTACACCACGGTTCCACGAGGCACTTCTTTGTTAAGAAGATTTGGTTGCGGGGGCAGGATTTGAACCTGCGACCTTCGGGTTATGAGCCCGACGAGCTACCGAGCTGCTCCACCCCGCGTCAGTAATAAGAGTATTGATTTATGGTGGAGGCTGAGGGGATCGAACCCCCGACCCTCTGCTTGTAAGGCAGATGCTCTCCCAGCTGAGCTAAGCCTCCATATAATTGGTGACCCGTAGGGGATTCGAACCCCTGTTACCTCCGTGAAAGGGAGGTGTCTTAACCACTTGACCAACGGGCCATGCTATAACGTGTATCAATATCATCTCTTGCGGCAAACGAATCCAACGGAGAGAGAGGGATTCGAACCCTCGAGACGCTTTTGACGCCTACACGATTTCCAATCGTGCTCCTTCGGCCAACTCGGACACCTCTCCATGATATGTAAGGTACCCCGGAAAGCACTATAAACATTTCTGTCTATTATACTTTCCGGAAAGGTAACTCCCCGAACAGGACTCGAACCTGTGACAACTCGATTAACAGTCGAGTGCTCTACCAACTGAGCTATCAGGGACCATGGTGGGCCCTAGTGGACTCGAACCACCGACCTCACCCTTATCAGGGGTGCGCTCTAACCAGCTGAGCTAAGGGCCCTTTTAGGTAATATGTAACCGTCGCGGTAAAAAACACCACAACGAATATATGTTGTGTCCGCTTGGCAGCGTCCTACTCTCCCAGGACCCTTCGGTCCAAGTACCATCGGCGCTGGAGGGCTTAACGGTCGTGTTCGGGATGGGTACGCGTGGAACCCCTCCGCCATCGCCACCAAACGGGCATTTGTCATTGCAAATGCATATATCAGGTGTTCAGCATCGCCAAATGCTGATCGCAACTCCGGTTTACCGCAACCGCTAGGGTTACATCAACCAGAGTTCTTGCTCCCTGAAAACTGGATCGAAACGAAACATTGCGTTGTTTTGGATAAGCCCTCGACCGATTAGTATTGGTCAGCTCCACACGTTGCCGTGCTTCCACCTCCAACCTATCTACCTCGTCGTCTTCAAGGGGTCTTACATACTGGGAAATCTCATCTTGAGGGGGGCTTCACGCTTAGATGCTTTCAGCGCTTATCCCGTCCGTACGTAGCTACCCAGCCATGCTCCTGGCGGAACAACTGGTGCACCAGCGGTACGTCCATCCCGGTCCTCTCGTACTAAGGACAGCTCCTCTCAAATTTCCTACGCCCACGACAGATAGGGACCGAACTGTCTCACGACGTTCTGAACCCAGCTCGCGTACCGCTTTAATGGGCGAACAGCCCAACCCTTGGGACCTACTTCAGCCCCAGGATGCGATGAGCCGACATCGAGGTGCCAAACCTCCCCGTCGATGTGGACTCTTGGGGGAGATAAGCCTGTTATCCCCAGGGTAGCTTTTATCCGTTGAGCGATGGCCCTTCCATGCGGTACCACCGGATCACTAAGCCCGACTTTCGTCCCTGCTCGACTTGTAGGTCTCGCAGTCAAGCTCCCTTCTGCCTTTGCACTCTTCGAATGATTTCCAACCATTCTGAGGGAACCTTGGGACGCCTCCGTTACGCTTTAGGAGGCGACCGCCCCAGTCAAACTGCCCGCCTGACACGGTCCCCGTACCCGCTTAGGGTACCAGGTTAGAACCTAGATACGATCAGGGTGGTATCCCAACGGCGCCTCCACCGAAGCTGGCGCTCCGGCTTCCAAGGCTCCCACCTATCCTGTACAGATCGTACCCAAGTTCAATATCAAGCTGCAGTAAAGCTCCATGGGGTCTTTCCGTCTTGTCGCGGGTAACCTGCATCTTCACAGGTATTAAAATTTCACCGGATCTCTCGTTGAGACAGCGCCCAAGTCGTTACGCCATTCGTGCGGGTCAGAATTTACCTGACAAGGAATTTCGCTACCTTAGGACCGTTATAGTTACGGCCGCCGTTTACTGGGGCTTCGGTTCACAGCTTCGGATTGCTCCTAACCGCTCCCCTTAACCTTCCAGCACCGGGCAGGCGTCAGCCCGTATACTTCGCCTTGCGGCTTCGCACAGACCTGTGTTTTTGCTAAACAGTCGCTTGGGCCTTTTCACTGCGGCCCCCTCGGGCTATTCACCCTACCGAGGCACCCCTTCTCCCGAAGTTACGGGGTCATTTTGCCGAGTTCCTTAACGAGAGTTCTTCCGCGCGCCTTAGAATTCTCTTCTCGCCTACCTGTGTCGGTTTGCGGTACGGGCACCTTCTCCTGGCTAGAGGCTTTTCTTGGCAGTGTGAGATCATGACCTTCGCTACTATAGTTTTCGCTCCCCATCACAGCCTGGCCTTGCGATGCGCGGATTTGCCTACACATCAGCCTCACTGCTTGGACGGACATCCATCAGTCCGCGTCACTACCCTCCTGCGTCCCCCCATTGCTCATAACGGATTATGGTGGTACAGGAATATCAACCTGTTGTCCTTCGACTACGCCTGTCGGCCTCGCCTTAGGTCCCGACTGACCCTGAGCGGACGAGCCTTCCTCAGGAAACCTTGGGCTTTCGGCGGATCAGATTCTCACTGATCTTTTCGTTACTCATACCGGCATTCTCACTTGTATGCAGTCCAGCTGTCCTCACGATCAACCTTCAACCCGCATACAACGCTCCCCTACCCCTGATGCAAGCATCAAGCCATAGCTTCGGTGGTGTGTTTAGCCCCGTTACATTTTCGGCGCAGAGTCACTCGACCAGTGAGCTATTACGCACTCTTTCAATGGTGGCTGCTTCTAAGCCAACATCCTGGTTGTCTGTGCAACTCCACATCCTTTCCCACTTAACACACACTTGGGGACCTTAGCTGATGGTCTGGGCTGTTTCCCTTTTGACAATGGATCTTAGCACTCACTGTCTGACTCCCGGCGACAAGTAGATGGCATTCGGAGTTTGACTGAGCTTGGTAACCCTTGCGGGCCCCGCACCCAATCAGTGCTCTACCTCCATTACTCTTATTCACCGAGGCTAGCCCTAAAGCTATTTCGGGGAGAACCAGCTATCTCCGAGTTCGATTGGAATTTCTCCGCTACCCCCACCTCATCCCCGAACTTTTCAACGTTCGTGGGTTCGGGCCTCCAGTGCGTGTTACCGCACCTTCACCCTGGACAGGGGTAGATCACCCGGTTTCGGGTCTACGCCCACGTACTTAAGCGCCCTATTCAGACTCGCTTTCGCTGCGGCTCCGGCTCCTCGCCTTAACCTTGCACGTTAAACGTAACTCGCCGGTTCATTCTACAAAAGGCACGCCATCACCCCTAAAATGGGCTCTGACTTCTTGTAAGCACACGGTTTCAGGCACTGTTTCACTCCCCTTCCGGGGTGCTTTTCACCTTTCCCTCACGGTACTGTTTCACTATCGGTCGCCAGGGAGTATTTAGCCTTGGCAGATGGTCCTGCCGGATTCATACGGGGTTTCACGTGCCCCGCACTACTCGGGATCCGTCTTGGAGGGAATAGACTTTCAATTACAGGGCTGTTACCTTCTCTGGCGGGCCTTTCCAGACCTCTTCGTTTACCCTATTCCTTTGTAACTCCGTGTAAGACGTCCCACAACCCCGAAGAGCAAGCTCTTCGGTTTAGGCTGTTCCGCGTTCGCTCGCCGCTACTGACGGAATCACTCTTGTTTTCTCTTCCTCAGGGTACTTAGATGTTTCAGTTCCCCTGGTCTGCCTCTATCCATCCTATGTATTCAGATGGAAGTGACTGTGCATTACCACAGCCGGGTTTCCCCATTCGAACACCCCCGGATCAAAGCTTGCTTACAGCTCCCCGAGGCCTTTTCGTTGTTCGCCACGTCCTTCGTCGGCTCCTGGCGCCTAGGCATCCTCCGTGTGCTCTTAGTAGCTTAACCAACTAAGCACTCTTACTTCACTTGATCAATCGCTTGACACAAGTTTCAGCTAAAAGATGTTCTAAAACGCAATTTTCGTTTCGGTATCCAGTTTTCAAGGATCAAGGTTCTTGCTTTTGAGAGATTGAACTCTCAAAACTGAGCAACGAGTGAGCGTTGCCGGAAGTCAAGCTTCCGTATTTGAATGTTTCCGCTGCGGGAAACGATTCTCCATAGAAAGGAGGTGATCCAGCCGCACCTTCCGATACGGCTACCTTGTTACGACTTCACCCCAATCATCTACCCCACCTTCGGCGGCTGGCTCCCTTACGGGTTACCCCACCGACTTCGGGTGTTGTAAACTCTCGTGGTGTGACGGGCGGTGTGTACAAGACCCGGGAACGTATTCACCGCGGCATGCTGATCCGCGATTACTAGCAATTCCGACTTCATGCAGGCGAGTTGCAGCCTGCAATCCGAACTGAGACCGGCTTTATAAGATTGGCTCCGCCTCGCGGCTTCGCTTCCCGTTGTACCGGCCATTGTAGTACGTGTGTAGCCCAGGTCATAAGGGGCATGATGATTTGACGTCATCCCCACCTTCCTCCGGTTTGTCACCGGCAGTCACTCTAGAGTGCCCAGCTCTACCTGCTGGCAACTAAAGTCAAGGGTTGCGCTCGTTGCGGGACTTAACCCAACATCTCACGACACGAGCTGACGACAACCATGCACCACCTGTCTCCTCTGTCCCGAAGGCCGCGCCTATCTCTAGGCGATTCAGAGGGATGTCAAGACCTGGTAAGGTTCTTCGCGTTGCTTCGAATTAAACCACATACTCCACTGCTTGTGCGGGTCCCCGTCAATTCCTTTGAGTTTCAGTCTTGCGACCGTACTCCCCAGGCGGAGTGCTTACTGTGTTAACTTCGGCACCAAGGGTATCGAAACCCCTAACACCTAGCACTCATCGTTTACGGCGTGGACTACCAGGGTATCTAATCCTGTTTGCTCCCCACGCTTTCGCGCCTCAGCGTCAGTTACAGCCCAGAAAGTCGCCTTCGCCACTGGTGTTCCTCCACATCTCTACGCATTTCACCGCTACACGTGGAATTCCACTTTCCTCTTCTGCACTCAAGCTGTCCAGTTTCCAGTGCGACCACAGGTTGAGCCCATGGTTTAAACACCAGACTTAAACAGCCGCCTGCGCGCGCTTTACGCCCAATAATTCCGGACAACGCTTGCCCCCTACGTATTACCGCGGCTGCTGGCACGTAGTTAGCCGGGGCTTTCTTCTCAGGTACCGTCACTTCTCTAGCAGTTACTCTAGAGAACGTTCTTCCCTGGCAACAGAGCTTTACGATCCGAAAACCTTCATCACTCACGCGGCGTTGCTCCGTCAGGCTTTCGCCCATTGCGGAAGATTCCCTACTGCTGCCTCCCGTAGGAGTCTGGGCCGTGTCTCAGTCCCAGTGTGGCCGTTCACCCTCTCAGGTCGGCTACGCATCGTCGCCTTGGTGAGCCGTTACCCCACCAACTAGCTAATGCGCCGCAGGCCCATCCCTCGGTGACAGATTGCTCCGCCTTTCAGCCTCCTAGCAGGAGCTAAGAGGAATTATCCGGTATTAGCTACCGTTTCCGGTAGTTATCCCAGTCCAAGGGGCAGGTTGCCTACGTGTTACTCACCCGTCCGCCGCTAAGTTGATCAAGAGCAAGCTCCATCACAACTCCGCTCGACTTGCATGTATTAGGCACGCCGCCAGCGTTCGTCCTGAGCCAGGATCAAACTCTCCAATAAAGTATTGAAAGAGCGATTCGCTCATTTTGAAACATCTGACGAGAATTTCTTCTCTTCATTTTGGAACTCGCCAAAAGCGAATTCCCACTCACTCGTTGTTCAGTTTTCAAAGATCAAACTTGTTTGCCGCCGTTCAACTTTGCCTCAGCAGCAACTTTTATAATATATCATATCCGACCGTTTAATGCAAGCTCTTTTTTGAAATTTCTTTCGAACCAGAACTCGTATTTCTTGGCCGGAATTAGAATATATCATGAATACAAAAGAAGCGCAAGTATTATTTTGCGAAATTAATTATTTTTTATGCTTAAATAGGAAATATCCCTAACAAGCCTTATTCATCAAGCCGGAATCCATACTCCTTCCAGACGCGGTCTTCCAATCCCGCATAATACTCTGCAGACACGATCGGCTGCGCTCCGCGCAAAATCTCCTGGAGATAATGCCCGGGTGGAGACAACTCAGAGCCTTTGTCTACAACCACGAACGTTACCGCATCCTGCATGCTGCCGTCAGCGCACTGAACAGGGATAACTGCAGGACGATATTTCCCGCTGTGTACACCTTCCCGAAGAAATAAATATCTGTCAAGACATTCGGCAGGTATATAGTAGAGCTTCCCCTCCGTCCTGCCTCCGGTCTCGACAAGATCGGCACGTCCCCCGTCCTCGGCCCAATACGTAAATTGGAGATTAAACCCCTCGGCTGCTCCGCGTCCTCTCACATCGGCGAACCATTCGGCAGCTCCGGCGAGCGTAATCCTCTCCATATCCATACAGCTTCCATAGGCAAAATAAAGCACTTTCGCTTTCTGCCTCAGCAAATGCAGCTTCCAATCCCCTTGATCAATCACATCATGCTTTCGCTCCCGGTATACATACACCCACGCTTCCCGCTTTCCGCTGTCGGTCGTTACTTCCGTTCTGATCCGCTCATATTCATTCGCCGGATTCCCGGGACCGTGAAAGTCCTCCAGTTCGTCCAACCGGATCATCATCTCCGGCGTCACTTCGTACAGCTCGCCAGCCACAACGCCTGAGCCTTCTTCCACCATAGCCGGATAGCCGCGCCGCGTATCCATCAAAATCCCCCGGGTCCACGCTATGAGCGCAACCAGCCGGGCATTATCCATTAGATGATGATTTTCTTCTCCCTGCCGTAATGTTCCATAGACAAAAACAAGTTCCATGTCGTTTGCTCCTTTTGCTCAGCGTGCGTTCTTTATTTTTACTCTATCATACCGACGAATTAACTGAACAGCATATCGTCTTGCCGAACGAGGAAGCGGAGTACATGGTTTGCAAGTAAACGGGTTACATTAATACCAAGCTCATAGCCTGAAGGAGGAGACCCATGGAAAGCACCAATGAATTTGTGGAAAAATTGCATGATACCCAGAAGAAAGACGAGAAAAATAAGCACCACGGCAAAGGGAACGCCGGATTCAAACTGCAGAATAAGCAGCACAGTACGAATAAATGACATTCCATTATTGATTTCGCTCGGAATTTGGTCCGAGTGAAGAATGGCTTCGGGATGAATGTTCCATCAAGCTATTCCAACAGGCGACTAAGCGTCCATTCAACCAGCGACAGTTCCAGTGTGGCCGCGACACAGTCGTCAAGGATCTTATAGCACCGTCCTTACACAAGAAAGGTATGCCCTAACCGAACTGGTGTGATAAATGATCTCGTAGCTCTGATTAAAACACAAATGACCCACAAGAGAGTCACTTTTTTCAAAGTGTCCTTCTTATGGGTCACAGTTCACTTTTCAGACGCCGGACTGAATGATAGCTTTTCGCGGGTTCATCTATAAAATATAATCAAAGAAACGGGAGTTTAATTGGGACTTGATCATTTGCTGCTTTTGCGGCTCCAGTGTGTGAATCGTCCGGAGAACTTCATTGAAGAACGGATTACCCCACTGTTCCCCATTTTCCAATAACATTTCCGCAAACTTGCCTCTTTCAATAGCCCGATGAATAAGCAGTTCAACCGCATGTTCCGGTACGAACGGCCTATTTGCCCTCCTTGTCAGTTCTAATGCTTTTTTGTTGCAGGTTGAGACGCAAACACCGCATCCAATGCAGCGCTCCTCATCAATGATGATTTGATGAAACGGCTGACTGTCAGATTTTCGTTTTAAGGAAATGGCTTGAACCGGACATTTCTTAACGCAGCGCTGACAACCCACGCAGTTATGCTGGCTTTGGTAGGGCAAGAAATTACTTGGATTAACAGCGGGAAATCCCCAGTTCCGTATGGCCTTCATCATGCCACAACAACAGGAGCAGCAATTGCACATCCATGCGGGTTTTTGTTTAACATTATCGACGACGTGGACCAATCCATACTCCCGGCTCTTCCTTAGAATTTCCAAAGCTTCCGATGTATCGATTGCTCTGCCGTAATTCCTTCGGATTACGAATTCCCCGTATTCATTCAGTGAAAGGCAAACTTCCATAGGAGCCGAGCAGTTTTTTCCAAGGTGTTCCGCAGTATGCCTGCAGTAGCACTGGGACACCGCGATATATTTGGCTTCTTTTATGACAGTAACAGCTTTTTCCCAATCATATATTTCAGGCATGGAATCGGGGTCCAAAAAGGACTCATAAACCAATGCTCTGCCAAGCGCCGTTTTTCCGGAACCATGAACCTCCCGCACAAAAATATCGCTATTACCGGCATAGGCGGAAACAGCAATAGCTAGCTCTTTTTTCGAAACGTTCTGTTTTCCGATTTTCATCATCGTGAGTTCGAAAAAACCGACAACCGGCGGGGAGAGGGAGTAGAAAATTTCCTGTGTTTCGGGATTTCGAAGATCCATCACAATTCCCTTGTCCGCCATCTGATCGAGCAAAACCTCTATTTCCTCTTGAGGCATGTCGCAACGGCGGGAGATTTCCTCTAACGAAGCGGGGAAAACGGGAAGCTTAGCTCCAACTTCCGCTTCTTGGGGAGTGTACAGGAGCTCGAGGATCGTGTGCCAGCCATTCCAGGAATTTTGTTCTTGCGGCTCCGGAAGGCCAACAACATTAGCATTTAATCTTTTTGCCAAATCCCCGAATTCTTTCTTCATATTATTAATATGTCCCATTCCCGGCTCCTCTCAACGCAGCAGGCCGATGCTGCCGGTTAAGTGTTTTATTTTTTTCTCCGGTCCATATAAGGCGCATCCCAAATACTCGATATCTTCTCCGGGTGTCTGTTGGAGCTTGTGGGTATACGTGGCATAGTCCAATGATTTCTGGGCGATTTGACTGAAGTCTACAAAGATCAGATCGGCGAACTCCTCTCCATTCAGCTTTTCCCGGATAATCTTGAGCTGCTCCTTGGTACCGCCAAGTATGGGAATGCTCTTGGATGTAATCCCCCGATGAATGCGTTCGTCAGCATCTTTAACGTCGGGTCCGATAATCTCCGAAGCCAAATTTCCCAAGCTAACTCCCAATACGGCCGCCGTATTGGCTGCAAAGCCTATAGGCAGTTCTTTATCAATCACGATAGCGACTTTCATGTTTAAGTCCTCCTCTTTTGCTGCCGGCATTTACAACAATGATACCTAAAAGAATGATCAGTCCACCCAAAAGCTGGATCGGTAATATGGATTCTCTCAAGAAGATATAGCCGGTGATAACCCCTACGATAGGTACCAGATTCAGATAAACGGTCGTTATGGTCACATCCAGATTTTTGAGGGCGTAAACATACAGGAAATAACAAACCGCTGAACAGAACACCGCCAAAAAAATAATATTGGCCAAGGCAGATAAAGAAAAAGCATGCCACTGGGAATATTCAAACAAAGACGGAGGAACTAAAATCAAAGTCCCAAAAAGGGTTTGGTAGGTGATTAAAAATAATCCCGAATATTTCTTCTGCAATGATTTGTTCAATAGTGTGTAAAAGGTCCAAGAGAACATGGCGCAAACGACAAACATATTACCTATGAAGGTTTCGGATGAAAAGTCAACTTGTCCGTTTGCCGTGATGGTAAGGTAAGCCCCGATTACCGAACCGATAATGCCCAATATCTGAAGGGCGGATACTTTCGATTTAAAAATAAGAATATCCAGAATAATGGCAAGGATAGGGATAATAGACGCGATCAAAGACGCGTTCGAGGCGGTCGTATATTTCATTCCAGTGTTTTCCAGAATAAAGTATAATGTAATGCCGAATAAACCGGCCAACGCCATTTTGGGAAAATCCTGCTTATTTAATTTAGCGGACGGTTCCACTTTCTTTAAAGCTGTGAGCAAGATAACCGTGGTAATCATAAACCGGATCAGCGCCATGGTAACAGGAGGAATTTCAGCCACGACCGTTTTGATGCTTATGTACGAACATCCCCATAGAACCACCGTAATCAACATCGCTATATTCGCCAGCGGTTGTTTGATTTTCAAGCTGCTTTCGCCAAGTTTAGCCTTCTCTAAGTGCATTTCCAGTAGCACACCTCAAATCTAATAATGAACTTCAAGTAATTCCTTTTGCTTGAATAATGACCAAACAATGCGGGCGCTGTACTTCTTGTAAACAAACTGGATGCCCCGGTCCTTATAGAGGTCAAAAGAAGTCTGGTTGGTTATGGCCAGATCAGCCATTCCATTCAAAAGGCAGAGCAGAGCTTCCGTTGTAGAGGATGTTAAAATTTTGATCACATTATGTTCTTTCAGTTCGCCGTTCGATAAAGAACCAATGATATTTTGAACCGGCGAACAGCAAGCTATTTTGAGCTTGCGGCTAGGATCAATCAATTGGCCCTCCCTGCACACGATACCGTATTCCGGCGTTGTAAAGATAAAATTCAGGTTATTTTCAAAATTATTATTCCAGAAAAAATCAGTAATTCGTTCATAAGCACTAGGGATTAGAGCATAGCTAATGAACCCTTTTTCCAAATCGTCAAAGATCTGGCTGAAGTTGTTTTTCAAGATGATTTCGAATTCGGTTTCATCCGTATGCTTCCTAATATTCGTAATCAAATACTTAAGGGCTTGTTCACTGCTTGTTCCAGCCGGACCCAAAGTACCAATGCTAATTTTCTTTCTTTGTTTCAAATCATTCAAAAAATAATCATATTGCCTATTTATACTTGTTAACATTTCTATCATTCCCTCAAGCTCCTCTGCAAGAGATTTATAGAAACACTTCAATTAGGCAAAACATCGTTTGTTGCAATCTATTAAAGTATTTTAGATTGTCGACTTAACACTGCAAAAATTCACCTCCCGGCATAGAATTGAAGTGATTTTCGCCTGAGGATAGATTAAGAAATGCGACCGCGAGCGTCATTATATTTTGGACTGCCTCAAGGGCGACAGAATTTCCATTCCATCTTACACCAAATATTGTAAATCATCAACCAAACAATTCCATTTTATAGAATGATCAACAATTAATAGTCTGAATAAAATACAAATGACCCATAAGAGGGTCACTTTTTCAAAGTGTCCTTCTTATGGGTCACAGTTCAGATGACCGGGGCGTTTTTTAGTTATATCGGGCGTCGAACTCCCCGGACGCGAACTCTTTTTCCGAGATGACTTTGAAGCCTTCGCGCCTAAGCAGCGCCGCCGTAACGCCTTCTCCGGGAATCTTGCTGCCTGCAAACCGGCCGTCATAAATCATGCCGCTGCCACAGGAAGGACTGTTTTCTTTCAAAACGATAAGAGAAGCATTGTGCTTCCGCGCCGTTTCAAGAGCTTTATAGGCGCCCGCGACGAAGAGCGCGGTAACATCCCTGCCGGACCGGTCGAGCACCTTGGCGTTCCCGGCTAAGACATCTTCGCCCGTTCCGCCTACAATTTCGGCCGGTTCACGCGGCGTGGAACACCCGCCCAACACTTCGGGGCAGACAAGCACCGCCTTGTTCTCACGGGCCAATTTCTGTAGTTTATCCACTACATTATGTGAACCGTCGTACCGGCACTCGACACCGGCCAGGCAAGAGCTGACGATGATCATGGGTCTTACTCCTTTGCAGGCTCCGTTATTTTACCGAAGACCACTTGCTCTCCAGCCACTTGTCGAAATCGGCGCCTTTGTCACCTTCATAAGCGTCATACACGTCGATTCTCATCTTCTTCAGCTTTTCTTTGAACTCTTCATACGTATGTTCACGGGGGAGGCTTTTCTTGATGCGCAGCAGAATTTTGGAAACGCCTTTGAACAGCTCGGGCTTGTCCTTGGAAGGCGCCGCTACAGCCTCGCCAAACGCTTCAAGCTTCCGATAAGCCGCCGCCTGTACGGTATATACCGGATCGCTTTCAGCCAATCGCTTCAGAATATCAATGACTTGCCTGTGAGGATATTTCCCCAGTTCCTCCACCGCCTCAAGACGGGCTCGCCAATCGGCGGAGCGTCCTGCGGCTTTTTTCAATTCAGCATAATTCTCGGGGAGTTCAACGTTCTTGTCTTCGTTATTCAAACTGTACAATCCCTTCTCTGATCAATCTTTGTGATAGGGATATTTTAGCGTAGTCTTGCACGGGACTCAACTTTCTGCTGGAGGCTACAAAGAAAGCGGTCCATTCTATGAATCCTTTAATCGAAATCTACCGCACCTCCACCTTACCCTTCCGGTAAATCAGCGCCCCGATGGAGAATGCCGCCACGCCCCAAAGGGCGAGGATGCCGATGCCGAACCAGAACGAAGAGCTGAACAGGCCGGACCCATACACCATGCCGTCCCGCATACCTTCGACGAAATAGGTCAGCGGAAGCACCTGGGTCACTGGCTTCAGCTTGATATCCCCGCTGTTCCCGTTCTCCGGAAGAACGATGGCCGCGTCTACATCCTTGTCTTTGACCCAGGCGTCGGCCTGGGCGCTGTCAACGGCCTGCTCCGACTTCCACTCGAAGACCGGAATTTTCCGGAGTCCGGCTTCAAGCGAATCACTGGATGCACTTGGGGCAGGATTTACCAGCGCTACCTTCGCCTTGAAGTCGCCGCCGTCTCCTCCTCCGCCGAAGATAACCATGAACAGCACCATCAGAATGACAGGAAAAAACAAATTCCAAAACCAGACCGCCTTCTCACGGAACATCGTCTTGAGTTGAGCAACGAATAATTTCATAATCTGTGCGCCTGTGCTCATATCAATCCCTCCATTCCTTGCCCGTAAAGACAATAAAGACATCTTCGAGACTCATTTCGCGGATGGATACATGCTCGACCCGGTAACCATGCTCCTTGGTGAATCCGAGGAGATCATATAGCGCCTGTTCCGGTTCCGGAGACCAGAGTGTTACATTCGCTCCCTCCCGTTCCATCCGGGCAATACCCGGACGGCCGCGCAGCGCTTCTTCGGTCTGTGCCGCCGCATCTTCCCCATCATAAAAAGACAGCCGCACTTCCCGCTCCTTCGTCAGTTTGCCGATCAGAGCCGCAGGCGTATCAAGGCTGATGACCGTACCCTGATCGACGATGCAGACGCGGTCGCTCAGCTTCTCGGCCTCTTCCATGTAATGGGTCGTCAAAATGATGGTTGTGCCAAGCTGTTTCAGGCGCAGGATAATATCCCAAATATTGCGGCGCGCCTGGGGATCAAGGCCGGTCGTCGGCTCATCGAGAAAAATCACCTGCGGATCGTTGATCATCGCAAGTCCGATGGCGAGGCGCTGCCGCTGTCCACCAGACAGCGATTTAACCCGCTTGCTCCGGTGCTCGGTCAGATTGATCATCTCCAGCACCTCGGCGGTCGATTTGCGTTTGGGATAAAATGAAGCGAACAAATCCAAATTCTCCTCGGCGGTAAGCAGGTCGAATAAAGCGCTGGATTGCGGCTGTACACCGATCAGCGTCTTGATTGCGCTTTCGTCCTTGCTCCAGGACAGTCCCGCAACAGCAATGCTGCCGGCATCCGGCGGCTGAAGCCCTTCGATCATCTCCAGGGTTGTCGTCTTGCCCGCTCCGTTCGGCCCGATAATCGTAAAGACTTCTCCCGCTTCCACGGTGAAGCTGATGTCTTGAACAGCCTTGACGTCGCCGAATGATTTCCTCAAATTTTTCACTTCAAGCACCGGCATCGGTATCCCTCCAAAAATCCGTTTTTTCAGAACTTGACTATATAATAAGACGGGGGCTGAAACAGCTTAACCGTCCGCAAGCCGATCTTGCACTCGGTCCAGCGATGTATATGACGGAAACAAAAACCCAATGCCGCAGTAAGCATGCAGGGGGCCTCCATTCGCGGCAGAACTTCCTTAAGTATAGCACATATGTTCGGTTTTGGGCACAAAAAAAACCGCTCCAGCGCAAGCCGGATGCGGATTTTCTTAAGCTATAGGGCTGCTGTAAGCCTGGCCTCATTTCGCCTCGCTGAATGCTTTTCTTCACGCCCATAAAAAGGGCCGCAAAGGGAAATAAAGAAAATGCAGCCGCTTCGGCAGCGGCAGCGTCTTCGCGTCCGCCGCATAAGGATAAAGAAAACCGAGCGCGTACACAAGCTGCTGCCCCCGCGATAAAATCGCCGGCTGATAATACCGGTAATGCCGTTCCACTTCGGGCGGCAGCGGAGGATTATGCAGATTGACCATGCGCTCCACATAGAACATGGCAAGCTCCGCCAGACGCTGGGCCTTCTTCCTGTCCGCCAAGCCGGACAGGCCGGGATCAACCGGCGCATTCAGCAATCCGGCGGCCAAGATGAGGGCCTGTCCCCCGGCGTCGTCATGATCATACCGATCAAGAAGTCTGGTCAAGGCGCCGGGGTCCGGCTGCTGCTGCAGCAATTGCTTTATGTCCAGCAGCCATCTTAGTCTGGACCAGCCGTGCCTGGCCCCATGGGCCGCCAGAAACAGGAACAAATCCTCCTTGCTCAAATAATGGACGCTCCGGCCAAAGTGATTGCTTATCCTCCTGCGTTCCCATAGCTGATCGAAGTCCGGCTCCTTGGATGGAGCAGGGTTCAATCGCCAGTGGACTTCAACCTTAATATTGTTAACAGGATGATGGAATGTCGTATGATGTTGTCTCCATTTCCAATCCCCCAGAATGGTCTCGAATTCCTCTTCTTTCACATATCCAAGGCGGATAAGCAGCGCTTCCGCCCGGGTTAGGTCATCAATTGGTACGATGAAATCAAGGTCGCGCGACGTCCGAAGCGATATATCTCCATATAAATCCTGGGCAAGCACCGGCCCCTTCAGAAATAAATTGCGTATATTCAGGTCGGCAAGCTCCCCGCTGAGATTTCCCATTTCCCCGCCGAGCTGGAGCATTTGGACCGTATTCCGGCGATATTCATTTTGCAGACATTCTCCGACCCCGGATGGCACCCTTTTTTCACGCATACGACTAATCGTGGGGTATAAAAATGGATAAACCCGATGATGCATGGCAAGCTGTACAACAAGCTTCCAATCGATATCCGCGAACATCTCCGGCTCCCGCTCCGCCGTCTCGTCCATACTGTCCGCAGCAAGTAACGCAAGAAGAAGCACTAACTCTCTAGATAAGACTCCTTTGTTAAGCGCATACCGGTTAGTCATAGATACTCTCCTTCATACCGCGTTATCACTGAGAAAAAAAGCCGAGTCTTCACTACAGGGCATCCGTTTACTGTGAGCGTAACACCGCGAATTGAAAGATGTCAATTCCTCTGACCGTGCTTATCTATATGTAAAAAAACAACCCGCTCCGGCGTTGTAAGCCGAATACGGGTTGTTTTGAACTGCAGACTTATTTGCCGCCTTACACCATAATCTTGCAAATATCGTTCGTGAACTCTACCGGATCGCCGACCGGCAGCCCTTCGATGAGCAGCGCCTGGTTGTACAGCAGGTTCGTGTAGAGGGCAAGCTTCTCCTGGTCCTTCTCTTGAGCACTTTTAAGGGACTGGAAGACGTCGTGGTTCACGTTGATTTCCAGCACTTTATCAGCCTGGACATCGGCGCCGTTCGGCATCGCCCGGAGTGTTTTTTCCATCTCGATGGTCAAATCGCCTTCCGACGACAGACATACCGGGTGGGATTTCAGCCGCTTGGATGCCTTGACGCTCTTGACCTTGCCGCCCAGCACGTCCTTCATGGCTTCAAACAGATCCTTGTTCTCGGTATCCGCGTTCTCGGCAGCTTTATCCTGCTCCTCCGTGTCAATTCCAAGATCGCCGCTGGAGACGGATTTGAATTCCTTGTCCTTGTAGCTCATCAGCATTTTGATGGCGAACTCGTCGATATCGTCGGTGAAGTACAGAATTTCGTAGCCTTTATCGGCCACCAATTCTGTCTGCGGCAGCTTCTCGATCCGCTCGATGGACTCGCCGGAAGCGTAGTAGATGTATTTTTGCTCCTCGGGCATTCTGGATACGTATTCGTCCAGGCTGACTAGCTTCTTCTCCTTGGAGGAGTGGAACAGCAGCAGGTCCTGAAGCGTATCCTTGTTCATGCCGTAATCGTTGTATACCCCGAATTTGATCTGTCTGCCGAAGGCGCCATAGAACTGCTCGTACTTCTCTCTCTCGTCTTTGAGCAGGCTTTGCAGCGCGCTCTTAATCTTGTTCTTGATGTTCTTCGCGATCAGGCTGAGCTGGCGGTCATGCTGAAGCAGCTCGCGGGAGATATTGAGCGACAGGTCCTCGGAATCGACCATCCCTTTGACGAAGCTGAAGTAGTCGGGCAGCAGGTCGCCGCATTTGTTCATGATGAGGACGCCATTCGAATACAGCTCCAGGCCTTTTTCATACTCCTTGGTGTAGTAATCAAAAGGCGTATTCTCCGGAATGAACAGGATCGCGTTGTACACGACCGCGCCGTCGGCGCTGATATGGATATGCTTCAGCGGCTTGTCGAAGCCGTAGCGCTTCTCCTGGTAGAAGTTCTCGTAATCCTCGTCTTTCAGCTCGCTCTTGTTCTTGCGCCAGATCGGGACCATGCTGTTAACGGTCTGCTCTTCGGTCGTTTCCTCGTATTCGTTCTCGCTGCCTTCCTTCAATTTGCTGCTGGTAATATCCATCTTGATCGGGTAGCGGATAAAATCGGAGTACTTCTTAATAATCGACTTCAGGCGGTACTCTTCCAGGTACTCGTCGTAATTGTCTTCCTCGGTGTTCTCTTTGATCTTCAGGATGATGTCGGTGCCGACCGAATCCTTCCCGGTGGGCTCAATCGTATAGCCGTCCGCGCCTTCGGACTCCCACTTGAATGCCGTGTCACTGCCGAGCGGGCGGCTGATTA
The DNA here is from genome assembly GCF_000993825.1 of Paenibacillus durus ATCC 35681. NCBI lineage: Bacteria > Bacillati > Bacillota > Bacilli > Caryophanales > Paenibacillaceae > Paenibacillus > Paenibacillus durus. The sequence continues at coordinate 288,687 of NZ_CP011114.1, read as the reverse complement.
CCGTAACGGTGTCGGCTACCATAAAAGCGGAATAGAATCCGACCCCAAACTGGCCGATGATGTTATGGCCGTCCTTCGCCTCGTTCTCCTTCTTAAAGGCGAGCGAGCCGCTCTTGGCAATGACCCCGAGGTTGTTCTCCAGCTCTTCCTGGGTCATACCGATTCCCGTGTCGGAGATCGTTAGCGTACGGTTCGTTTTGTCTGCGGTTATCTTAATGAAGTAATCCTCTTTGTTGAACGTAAGCGACTCATCGGTCAGCGCCTTGTAATAAATTTTGTCGGTGGCATCGCTGGAATTGGAAATGAGCTCACGGAGGAAAATCTCGCGCTGCGTATAGATCGAGTTGATCATCATTTCCAGCAATCTTTTCGATTCGGCTTGAAACTGTTTCTTGGCCATGGAATATTCCCCTTCCTTAATCGTCCTGCGAAAAAGCATGTCCGTCATCTTTTTCACACAGATTAGCACTCGAATCATTCGAGTGCTAATCCCTATTTTTATATACCATATCTGTACAATTAGGTCAATATGCTGCAGTTGAATACAAAATTACTCCCAGGGATAGTTGACAATAATTTGGTAGAATGGTACCTTATATTTATAAATTTACGTTCTTTATAAAGAACATGACATCGCTATTGAATTTCTTTGCTCCACGGTTATATTTTTACATTTATTCAGTCCCGTTCTTTAGAAAGAACGTTATGTTACAAGACAAACCACCTGAGATTTCCGGCTAAGGAGATGGTTATTGGTGAAAAAAGCAGAGATTTTATCCATAGACACCGTTCTAGTTCAATGTGAAGGCAATATTGTCAGCGATATGGACGGCGAGAAGGTCATGCTCAGCATACAGCAGGGGAAGTATTTCAATTTGGGCCAGGTCGGCGGAGATATATGGACCATCATCAGCACTCCAAGGTCCGTGAAGGAGATCATCGAATCCCTTCAGCAAATCTACGAAATCGACGCTGACATTTGCGAGCAGGACGTCATTCCTTTTTTACAGAGCCTGCTGAAAGAAGATTTGATTCGAGTAGCTGATGCCGGATGAAGATGGCAAGCAAGCTTCGGCTGTTGTTCACTTTGGACAAGACTACCCTTTTGTTCTATTTGGAAGCTTTTTTAGTATTAGGCTGGGCTCGGACGCGCCTCTTCTACAAGTTCTCCAAAGTCGCCCCTTCGCTCGGTGAAAGAGGACAAGAGACGGATCAAGACTACGATGCAAGCCATACTTCCGCCATGAGACATATTGCCAGCTCCATAAATACAGTCAGCAAGTATACGCCGTGGGACAGCAAATGTCTGGTAAGAGCCATAGCCGGGATGAAAATGCTGGAGCGAAGGGGCATCGGCAGCACCCTTTATTTAGGAACGGGCAAGGACCATAGCGGCAAGCTGATCGCTCACGCCTGGCTTCGCAGCGGCCCTTATTATATTTCCGGCGCAGAAGAGATGCATCAATTTACTGTTGTCGATAAGTTTGCCAAAATGTCGAGTAAATAAATCGAAATCGATATGTTATGTATCAGTTTCAAGTAATGGAGGTCCGCCATGATCGGCAAAAAGATACAACAGCTTCGCAAGAATAAAAATTACTCCCTTACTGAATTATCCGAGAGAGCGGGAGTAGCCAAATCCTATTTGAGTTCAATCGAGCGCGGGATTCAGCGGAATCCGTCCATTCAGTTTCTGGAAAAAGTAGGTTTGGTTTTGGGCATAACCGTAGAGGAATTCCTACAGTCGGACAAGCAGAAGGAAGACGCCGAACCGGCCGATATGGAATGGAGCGAGCTCGTCAAGGAAGCGATGAACTCCGGTATCAGCAAAAGAGAGTTTCGCGAGTTCCTGGAATTCAGCAAGTGGAAGCTGGAACGGCGCTAGTCTGATGAAAAAGAAAAGCCATCTCTTCAGCATTTTGCCTCCGAGACGGCTCAATCGATCACTTTAATGGTTCCAGTTCACTCTCTGCATAGCCTCTGGGATTAGCGGACTGCCAACGCCACGTATCCTCGCACATTTCTTCGATTCCCCGGGCGGCCTTCCAGCCCAGTTCTTCATTCGCCTTGAACGTATCGGCGTAGCAGACGGCGATATCGCCCGCTCTTCGTTCCACGATCTGGTAAGGAATCGCTTGGCCCGACACCTTCTCGAACGCCTTCACGATCTCCAGTACACTCAGCCCCCGGCCCGTCCCAAGATTATATACGTCCACGCCTGTACGGCCCGTTATCCTCTCCAGCGCCTTCAGATGGCCCTGCGCCAGATCCACGACATGAATATAATCTCTTACGCCTGTTCCGTCAGCCGTCGGGTAGTCATTGCCGAATATGCTGAGCTTGGCCAGCTTGCCGACAGCTACCTGGGAGATATAGGGCAGCAGATTATTCGGAATGCCGTTCGGGTCTTCGCCGATCCGCCCGCTCTTATGCGCCCCGATCGGGTTAAAGTAGCGCAGGATCGAAATGCCCCAGCGGGAATCGGATACGGCGATATCCCGTAAAATATGTTCAATCATTTCCTTCGTGCGTCCGTACGGATTGGTGGCGCCGGTAGGGAATTCTTCCGTAATCGGTACGGACTCCGGAGCGCCGTATACGGTGGCCGAAGAGCTGAACACGATGCGGAATACCCCATGCTTCTGCATGATCTCGCATAAGCTCAAGGTGCTCATAATGTTGGTGTGGTAATATTTTAGCGGAATCTGCACCGACTCGCCCACAGCCTTAAGCCCCGCAAAATGAATGACGGCTTCGACAGCATGTCTGGCGAACACATCGTCCAGCGCCTCCCGATCAAGCAGATCAAGCTCATAGAAGGCAAAGGGCTTGCCCGTAATTTCGCCGATCCGCTTGATCGCCTCGGGATGGCTGTTGGCAAAATTATCGACAATTACAACTTCATATCCCGCTTCCAGCAGTTCCACCGCGGTATGGCTGCCAATGTAACCGGCGCCTCCGGTGATAAGAATAGCCATCCTAATCAACCTCCGTCTTTTTTAATGGGCCGAACCTTACAGTGACCTTTCCAAGCAGTGTCTTGGCGATTCCTTGCAGGTAGGCAAATTCAGCTCTGCGGTGAAAGAGCAGCACATAGATGAGATTGACAACGATGAACGCGACCGCGCCTTTAACGATGAGAAGCGGAAAGCTATTCGCACGGATCAGACCACTCGCTGAATATGCCGCAAAAAAAGCGCCCACCCCTATTATAGTGAAGTATGCATAAAGTCGGTAGTGCTCCGATATGGGTCGATGGAATACCTTTTTATACACTAAATAGGGTGTTGTCCAAAAAGGCATAGCCAGAGCGCCGGCCAAGGAGCCGATGAAGACTCCCGCAATCCCGGTCTGCCGCACTAAAATAACGGAAATGCCCAAGCCGACCGCCGCCTGAGCCAGCGGAACATACCGGTCTGCTTGAAAAATACCCGCTGTGGTCTTCACCGTCGTGATCGGATTGCGCATCCCGCGCTCATAGAACAGAAGCAGCAGAATGGCAAGAACCCCGCTGCTCATCAGGAACTTTTCTCCGATCCACAGCGTGATGAACGGCGCGAGCACGATATATAACAGTATCGCTAGCAGCGAGTACAGCCAAAAGCTGAGCAGCAGCATGACTTTATATACGCTGTACACTTTTTCCGTACTTTCGCTCGACACGAGATTGCCAACGCTGTGATACAGATTAATGAACACCTGATTGATGAACGTTCTGGCGATATCGATCAGCATTTTATAGTTGGAATACAAGCCGACGGCCTTGAGGCTGACAAAGGTGGAGATCAGGATGCTTTCCGTTTCGAGCACCAGGTAGCTGCCGATATTCTGGATGATAATCGCTTTTACATTTTTGACGATTCCATTCCTCGTTCCGGCATCCAGCCTGCCTATCACTTTTTGCTTCAGATAAGGGTATTTCCGGTTCGCGACGACTGTTAACAGGATGGAGGTCGTTATCGTCAGCACGCTGTCCACAATCAGAAAAAGGATGTAGTTCGACGTATAATACAGGATGCCGATCTTCAGGCAGGTGGAGATAATGGAAGTCACCGAGAAGGCCACAGTTACGATGTAGTTCTTCTGATTAACGCTTAGGAATGAATTTTTATAGGAGAAAAGATAGGGCGTTACCGTATTGAGCAAAAAGATCAGGTAAATCAAATGCAGATGCTCCACGCTATGATCCTTGACGATCACGTTCAGAAAAGGCATGACCGACAGTCCGAGCAATGTGACTACAAGCGCGATGACCAGATAGGCTCTGCGGTACAGCCGCATTAACCGGCCGATCTTCTCATAATCATTCTCCGCCACCGGCTTATACAGACTGTACATAATACTCGTCCCGATTCCCGCCTCGGCGAGCGTCAGCATCGAGAGAATGTTCGTGAACAAGCCGTTGACGCCTAAATACTCGATGCCCAGCCGGTTAATGAAGACGGTTCTAGAGACAAAGCTAAGCAGGGTGATCACCAGTTGATTGCCGATGCCCGCCGTTATATTAATGATGGAGTTTTTTACTCTCATGTATATCCCCTGCCTATTGATCCTTCGAGTTGGCCAAGCGGATGCAAAAGCCCTGCGTGAACGGCAGAATATTGAACAGGACGGAGTAAACGCCGATGTCCTTGGTATCTCCCTGAGAAAAATCAACGGCGCCGTTCCTTCTCGTTGCCTTCATTAAATAGAGAATCGCTGAATCAGCGGCGGCCGCACATTCCCGTGATATTTCTTCGATCTGTGCCGCGTTCAGCATAAACCAGGCCAGCATCGCGGTCGCCGAGGAATCGGCTCTCGATTCAGGTCTCGTTACCGTCCAGTTCCACTGCCCCTGCTCCCCCTGCACCGCTAGAGCGGAGCGGGCAAACCGCACGACGGCTTCCTCCAGCGGCTTCTTGTATTCATGGCTGTCCGGGAGCTCCCGCCAAGCGTCAATAAGGCCGATGGCATACCATCCGAGCCCTCTTCCCCAGCCGTACAGGCCAAGCGGATACTTCGTCCCAGTGCTGTACGCATGGCACGGTATTGATGTTCCTTGCAGCATTCCGAACCGCTCATACTCGAGAATTTGTCTTACGGCCAGCTCGATACATTCCGGCTTTCCGTATCGCAATCCGTATACCACCAGGAAGGGGCAAATAAAGCCGATCGTATCCACGTAACGGTAATCCTTCATCGATTTGCGGTACTGCACCGTCCCATCTTCGCCGATATGCTCCCGGATCAGCTCCCACATTTGATCCATCGCGGCTTTATACGCCTCCGGCCGCCCTGCGGAATGCTTCATCACCCCGTAAGCCAAGATGGCGCCATCCACCTGCTGCGGCGGGTGATTCCACTGGCCGGCGCTGTCAAATTTGGAAGAGATCAGGGCGTTCACCGCTGCTTCCGCCTTCGGATCGGTGTTATTGCTTAAATAGCTGTGAAAGCCGAGCAGCAGGGAAGCCTCTTGCCAATGCTGAATGGCCGGTCTCGTATAGTTGCCTCTCAGCATATCCAGCACGATCAACCGGGTATTGTCGGTAAGCTTAATTTTGGGCGTTCTTGTCAGCCATTTCGCGCCGATTTCCGTAACGGCTTTCGCCCAGACATGCCTGTCGCCGTATCTGCCGATGTGAATCCTCCCGAACCAGTCTCCAAAGACAGGCGCCGCATCAATAAGCGCTATGATCAGTACGATTACGATGACTATGAGACCAAACGTTAGACCAAATATAGCTCTCACCCCTTAAAACTAGCTTATCCACTGGTACAATTTATGGACTTCGTCCTCTGTTCCCATCTCTTCATGCTCCAGATTGCCGATGAACCGCTCCCTCAATCCTTCATCATCGATCAGCTTCTTGACGCCGGCGTATATGGAATGGGCGTCCCTGCCCACGATGAGCCCGTTATATCCATCCGTCAATTGATCGTAGATGACTTCAAAATCAGTCGAGACAATCGGCTTATGCAGGATTTTGGCTTCCGTTATCGTCAAGCAGCGGCCTTCGAACAATGAGGTCTGCACATAGATGTCGCACTGCTTGATATAAGGATACGGATTCTCCCGGAGTCCCGTAAGGATTAAAATATCCTGCAGACCCTTTTCCCGGATCAGACGCTCAAGACTCCCTCTTTCCTCGCCCTCGCCGACGATGTACCAACGGATGTCATACCCTTCACGGACAAGCAAATCGCAGGCCTCCACAGCCAGGTTGAAGCCTTTTTGATAATTCAGCCTGCCGACAGAGACGAGCGTTATTTGTGCTTGCTTCTGAATCGGGCTTTCATCGGAAGACATATCGATAATGGCGGAGGGAGACACGATATTATGCATCAGCGCGATTTTCTCCTTATAGGCGGGAAACCGGTCTTTCAGAATTTGCACGCATTCTTCGGATACGGTTGCGATGCAGTCTAATTGGCTGAAATACTTGTCATCGAGGTCCGGGTTCATGCCCAGCTTATCGTAGTCATTATGAATGAACCCGATCTTCTTACGAGCTTTCACCACTTTATCCACCACATAGCGAATAGGCGAATTCTCCATATATCCGATGGCGGCATCGTATTCCGTGGATAGCTGCGGCAGCGACTTCGAGCTGTATTTCCACAGCAGCTGTTCCCGCCTGGCCGGATGGCTCTCCTTTTTGAACAGAAATCCCGCTCTAACCCGCGCTATAGCCAGACCCGGCTTGCCTTCGGCAAGGCAATTCTTCAGCGCTTTTTTGATGGACATATCAAAATATTTATACCTGGGTGGAGCATCCAGAAGGCGGACTTGATCCGGGATCTTATTCATAAAGAGGCCCTCGTGCTTGAACAGCAGCAGGTCCACATCGCAGCGGGAATAATCGATGGATTGAAGCAATGAAATGAGCGACTTCTCCGCGCCTCCGCAGACGAGACTATTCATGACGAACAGCAGCTTCTTTTTCCCGCTCATGGCACTCACCCTTCTATGCGAGTAAATTATAGAACTTATAAATTTCATCCTCGGTCCCAAGCTCAAGCTGCCCCAGATTATCCGACAGCCGGGCTCGAAGCCCCCGATCCGCGATAAGCTGCTCGATTCCCGCCGCGATGGCGGACGGATTCATGTCCACGATCAGCCCGTCGAAGCCGTGGCGGATTTGGTCTCTGGCGGTGCTGAAGTTGGTGACCACGATTGGTTTTTTCAATATTTTCGCCTCATCGATCGCGATGGATTTGCCCTCGAACCGGGAGGTTTGGACATACAAATCGGCCCTTTGGATATAGGGATACGGGTTGGAGCGGAGTCCCAGCAGCCTGAAATGATCCTGAAGCCCGTAATGGCGGATCATCTGGGTCAGCTTTTGCCGTTCCTCTCCATCGCCGATAATGCTCCAACGGACGTTGTAGCCTTTATCGACCAGCTCTTTGCAGGCTTCAATAGCCAACTCGAAGGCTTTTTGCGGATGCAGCCGGCCGATGGATAGAATGTTAATTCCATCCTCATTGCTGCTGAAATCATCGGGCGGATTTTGCATGGCGAGCTGCTTGATCAGCACCGGGGACACAATATTATGAATCACATTGACCTTGTGGTCCTGCTCCGGAAATCTTTTGACCAATATGTTGGCGCATTCTTCCGATACCGTGACCAGATGCTGCAGCTGCTCGAAATAACGTTCGTCAAAGACGGGGTCCATCCCGAGCTTATCGTAGTCAATATGAATCCAGCCGATTTTGCTCTTGGCCTTGGCCTTCTCGACACAGAAATAGATCGAAGTCTTCTCAAGGAACCCGATCGCCGTATCATACTTCTTAGGTAGAATATGGAAAAAACACGACAGGTGCTTCCAGCTGTACTGCTCTTTCACGGAGTCATTGCCTGCGCCCCGGTTCTTCAGGCTAAACATGAGGCGGTGATACACCAGTGTAAAATGTCCAGCCAACAGCAGCTTCAGCACAGCCTTGGGCAGAGGCAGGACAAAGCGTTTGTAATGCTTGGGGACGGGCAGCACATTCACTTCCGGCGGAATAAACTCCATAAACAGTCCTTCATGATTCAACAAGAAAAGGTCAACCTCATACGCGTTATAGTCGATTTGGCTCAGCAGATTGATCAGACTCCGTTCACCGCCGCCGGAAGTCAGACTCGGTATAACAAATAGAAGTTTTTTTGTCATGTTCACCTCTAGGCGAGCTCTTTCAAGTAGTCGACCGCTTTATAGGACATTTGCTGAATCCGGGGTACGGATTGCCTCAGCGCCGCCTTAATCTCTTCTTCTTCTACCAGCATTTCACTAAATTTAGCAATCAGATTGCCGCCGCTGGAAATTTCCTTAATACCGAGCACCAGCTTCTCCTCGCCGAACAGATCTTTCGCAATCCCCTTGGACTTGACGCTGTAACCAAGCACCATCGTGGGAACAAAATTGGAGTATGCCGCAATGGTTGCATGGGTCCTGGCCCCGATGAAGAATCTCATCCGCGCAATATAGCCTTTATATTGAACCGCCGTGAGATGATCGGGAAGCAGGATGACTCTGCCGGTGTCTTTAAATTCCTCATGGAATAACCGTAAAAGCTCATAGTCGTTGTTGCCGTCCACCATCACATGCGGGGTCAGCGCAATCGTCATATCCGTCGTCCGCAAAATATGCGACAGCAATTCGCGCACCGCCGAGCCCGACTGCTTGTTGCGGCTGCTGACGAGCGGGCTAAAGTTAACGCCTATTGTATTTCCGGGCTGCCAGCCGTCAGGAAGCGGAAGCTCCTCCTTAGCCATCGTAAAGGCCGGATCGGCGCATAGCCGGACATTTCGCAGGCCCTGCTCTTGCAGCATATTGTATGTCAGGCTTTCGCGGGCCAGAATCAAGTCGAACAACTTAAGATCGGCAAGCTTTCTGTCGGTCATGTCTTCTTCCCCAATCGAACAGCCCCACAGCACCAGCTTCTTGCCCTGCCGCTTGACTCTGCGGTCGATCTCATACCAGCCCGGCTGCTCGCCGTAGCAGTAATTATCGCCCCCAATGGACATACACACATCGACGTCCTTGATCCGGCTGATCGTGTTCTGTTCAATGATCCCGGTGGCATAGGACTCATCCTTAAGCAGCTTGAAACGGACCGCGGACATCATCCACTGCAGGGACGGCCTCACGATCTCCGATTTGGAGCCGTCGTAAATTCCGTCCAGGTCCGGAATGGCCCGGTCGGTATGCGGCTGCTCGGATGCCAGGAACACCCTTGCTCCGCTGATGTTCTCCTTGATCATTTGAGCGGAGGAGCGGACAATCGCCTCGCATCCCCGATTTAAGCTGCCGCCATGCGCAAACATCATAATTTTCATGACTCATCACTCCTAATATTAGGCGTTTCTCAGCCTGCTGTAAGCGGCTATGCCTACGAGGCCCAGTGTCAATCTGGTACGGATCATCATTATGGTCGCCTTCTCGAACCTGCCCAGTTGTCCGAATTCCGCTTCGCAATATACGGGCAGCGCCTCCCTTACGTGAGGGTTGTTGATTAATTGGCTTATGTAGCGATACCTTTGCCGGAAGGTTACCGTCTTGGAAGGCTTCAAATAAATGTAGATGCAGGCCATGGCCGTCTTGATAAAACGAATGGCTTTCAAACGCTTAATAAGAGGCTCGGACAGGAGCTCTCTATAGATTTCCGGCGGTTCCGTCTGATAAATCCGGAGTGCCTGGCCGAAGTAATCTTTTTCCATAATATTCCTAGTGGCGCTCCCCTGCACCTCTCTGTAGTGGTAACCCGTGTAATCGATATATCTCATAGAAGCGGCCCGGGCAAAAAAATGAATATTGAACAGCGCGTCCTCGCCCAAAGCCACCTTTTCCGGAAACTTGATGGAATGCTCCGAAATGACGCTCCGCTTGTATATCTTATTGACCGACGTATTCAGATCATCGGCCTTCAAAAAACGGGGCAGGATTTCCGCTTGGATAAATTCCCTGTCCAGCAGCCTTCCTTGGGCAAAAGGATATCGGGTGACGACCGGCCGCCCGTCGATCTCGCTCTCCAGATTCGAGACCACGGCATCGCAGCGCTCAAGCGCCGCCAGGCCGTACAACGTGCTGTACATATCGCTTTCGATGTAATCATCAGCGTCAACGAAGCCGACATATTCCCCCGTAGCGATCACCAGCCCCCGGTTTCGCGCCATGCTCACCCCCTGGTTCTCCTGGTTGATCAGCCGGATACGGGGATCATCCTTCATCGCGGCTTCGATGATCACCCGGCTGCCATCTAGAGAGCCGTCGTTGACAAAAATGAACTCGCAATCCGTAAGTGTCTGGGCTTGAAGGGACCGGATGCACTCGGCAAGATAAGGCTCCGCGTTAAATACCGGAATAATAACGCTGACATTATACCGCACTAAGAACACCCTCCTTCGCATCACTCTCGTCCATACAGCGGTATAGCTTCTCCAGTTCACTGCTATTGCCATAATCGGCTTTCCGGCAGTGATCCGCCAGCTTCTCACGCACATCGGGACGGAGGTAAAGTTCCTCTATGCCATCCGCGATTCCCTCCACCGACAAGGCTGTGATCCTGCCGTCAATTCCGTCCGTCACCTGACTGCGGGACGTTGTGTAATCGGTAATCAGCACCGGCTTCCCGAGAATCTTGGCTTCCGTAACCGTAACCGCCTTCCCCTCATAACGCGAGGGCTGAACGTACAGGTCTGCGCAGTGGATATACGGATAAGGATTGATCTGCTTGCCCAGAAGAATAAATTGGTCCTCAAGCCCGGACTCGGCGATCAGTTTCCGGATTAAATCCTCGTCTCCACCGTAACCGACCACATACCAGGCGATATCGTCATATCCCCGGTCTTTCAGCAGCTTGAGCGCTCTGACCGCGTTGTCAATTCCTTTGGCATGCGACAATCTCGCCACCGTAACAAGCTTGAAGCGCGGGTCCCGCGCCATATCGCCGGCGGATTCTTTTACGGCCATGGATCGGATAAATTCCGGCGAGGTCATATTCTCGATGACGATCACCTTATTTTTAAGACTCCCATATTTTGCTAAAAAAGACTCTTTGCAGGCTTCAGATACCGCCACAATGCGGTCGAACTTGTCCCACGTCTTCAAATCCATGTCCACATTCGTCTCAACCGTGGAGTAATCCGTATGAATCCAGGCGATCTTCGTTCTTGCCGACACCTTGTCAGCGACAAAATCATGCGGCCACAAATAGCTGATGGCGGCATCATATTCCGGGTCCAGACGGGGAAGAAAAGGAAGGGTGTATTTCCACATCAACTGCATTTGGAAGTACCCTAATTCCTTAAATCCTTTCCTCTTCCCTACCGCTGAAGCATGCAGTCTGGATAAGAGCCGTCCCAGCCCGATCATGAAATGTCCGCTGCGGAAGACTTCATATATAGACTTGCGGAACGTCGCATAGGGCGGCTGCTCGGGAAGAAGCCTCGCTGCGGACGGCAGCAGTTCCATAAATTCTCCGGTGTGGCGGTACAGCATGAGGTCAACGGCATAGGATGGGTAGTCAAAATGGTTAAGCATGCCCGCCAGACTGCGCTCTACTCCGCCAACTTCCATATCATATGAAGCGATCAGCAGTTTTTTCATCTCTGCACACCTACCGTTTTTCTCCAGGCCCACAAAAAAGGCCGCAGCGGAAAATATAGAAAATGCAAATTTTTCGGCAGAGGCAGCGTTTCCGCATCCTCCGGATAGGGAAAAAGAAAGCTCAGGATAAACTTAAACTTCTGAATCGGCGCAAGCAGCGCAAATTGATGCCGCTTGTGATAAGAGGCAACGTCCTCAGGAACGGGGATGGAATGCAGATTGATCATCCGTTCCAAGTAGAACATCGCCTGCTGCGCCATTGCCCGCGATTTCGGGGCGCGCTCCATGCTGCGAAGCCCGGCGGAGATCTCGGCGTCCAGCAGTCCGCCGGCCAGCGTCAACGCCTGCCCGCCGGCATGGTAGTAATGATATTTGCGGAGCAGAGCGGTCAATTTCCCGGCATCCGGCTGTTGAAGCAATAGCTGTTTGATATCCAGCAGCCACCGCAGCCTCGACCATCCGTGCCGCGCCCCGTGGGAGACGAGAAACAGGAACAAGTCCTCCTGCCCCAAATAAGCGATCGGCTGCCGGGTCAGATCGCTAATCCGCCTGCGGCTCCACAGTTCTTCAAAGTCAGGCTCTCTAGAAGGAGCGGGATTAAGTCTCCAGTGAAGCTCCACTTTGATTCCTTTTTTCGGATGGGTAAAGGTTGTATGGTGATGCCTCCACTTCCAATCGTTCAGAACGGTATGGATATAATCGTCTTTCACATAGCCGAGACCGGCCAGCAAGGACTCCGCCGCATCCAGTTCGGTAAGCGGGATCAGCAGATCCAGGTCACAGGAGGTTCGCAGGGATATATCGCCATAGAGATCCTTGGCAATGACCGGACCTTTCAGAAAAAGCGCGCGGATATTCTTTCGGTCCAGCTCCCCTCCAATAAACTCCATTTCACCGCTCAAATGAAGCATCTGAAACGTATTCCGGCTGTAGAAATTATAAAGACAGCTGATTACTTCGGCCGGCACCGCGTCCTCCCTCAGATTTTTCAGCTTGGGATAAAGATTAGGGTACACGCGGTGATGCACAGCCAGCTCGATAAACGCTTCCCAGTCCATCCCACGGAACAGCTCCGGACGGCGGACAGGCAAATCCTCCACCTTCTCCGCGCCAAGAAGCGCCAGAAGAAGCTGCATTTCGGTTGATAGGACTTCCGTCTTCAGAGCAAATGGATTTCTCATGGGATATCTCCTTACCTCCGAGAACATAGCGAACAAGAAAGTCAGATTCGTTCTATTTAACGAACACAAACAAAGCGTAACATTCTTGGCAGAAAGTTGTCAATTGTCAGAGCGCAAAAACAATAAATTGATCCCGAACCGGCAGGGATATGCTATATTGAAACAAAGAAAGGGGGGATTTTGCTTGAAAAACATCGTCGTGTTCGGCGCAGGGGGACATGCCAAAGCGGTCATCGACGCCATTGAACGGGAAGGACGATACCGGATCTCCGGGCTGCTCGACAGCTACAAAGCCGCAGGCTCCGAGGTTTACGGGTATCGGGTTCTTGGAAACGAACACTATATCGCCGATCATCGGGAGAACATTCATGGGGGCATCGTCGCCATTGGGGATAATTGGACCCGGGCTCTTGTCGCCGCCCGCATCGCCGCCCTCTACCCGGGCTTCCCCTTCGTGACGGCTGTCCATCCGGGCGCCTGGATCGCCAGGGGAGCGGAGCTCGGTCAAGGCACAGCCGTGATGGCGGGGGCCATCGTTAACAGCGATACCGTAATCGGCGAGCACTGCGTGCTGTATCCGAAGGCTTCGGTCGATCACGACAGCCGGATCGGGGATTATGTCACATTGGCTCCGGGCGCGACGACAGGCGGGAATGTGACGGTCGGCGAATACAGCGTTATCTCCCTGGGAGCGAATGTTATCCACTCCGTTAGCGTGGGAGAGCATACCGTTATTGGGGCGGGGGCCACCGTTCTATCCGATATTGGCGGCTACGCCGTAGCTTATGGGACGCCCGCCGTCATCGCAAGATCGCGCGCAGCGGGCGAACGGTATCTGTAATGGAGGGGATGCGCGGTGCAGCCGCACCGCAAGGATCCCATTGGCGGTCGCACCGCAAGGATCCCGTTGGCGGTCGCACCGCAAGGATCCCGTTGGTTACGGATTAGTTCAGGTCTCCTGCTGGAAAACGTCGAAAGTGCAGGTTTTTTCGAGCAAAAACGGGAGTTAGCGGGAAAAACCTGTTATGGCGCAGGAATTTCAGGCTTTTCTAGCTGGATTGGAGAGTTGGACAGGAAATAACTGTATTTTTTCAGGCATCCCATCCAGCGAAAAGCTACAAGTCCGACAAAAGATGTACAATTTCAGGTTTTTGCAGGGTTCGTTTGGTTTATTGGGTTCTTTTGGTTCGTTTGGTTCGTTTGGTTTATTGGGTTCGTTTGGTTTATTGGATTCGTTTGGTTCGTTTGGTTTATTGGATTCGTTTGGTTCGTTGGGTTCGTTTGGTTCGTAGCGCCTCGCTGCAGCTCGTATCAAACCACATGTTTGCCCGTTCCTCCGGTCACGGTGGTAATCCATGCCTGTTCCCGATTCAGCAAGTTACGGATTCTGCCCGCTAATGATTCAGTCCGTTTCCAAAATCTCAAGTTCCCATTTTCGCAAGTTCCCGATTACGCAAAGTTACGGATTCGCGAACAGCAGGGACCGTCCGGAAATCCGGGCGCCTAACGGGCAGGGTTCGCAACCTTCCCCAGCGAGCGCTGAATGCAGTCAATCACCCGCTGCTGCTGCTCCAGTGTCATGCTGGAGCCTGACGGAAGGCAGATGCCGGATCGGAACAGCCGCTCGGATACGCAGAGCGTCTCGCTATGCGGATAGAAGAGCGCACGCTCGAAGATCGGCTGAAGATGAAGCGGCTTCCACAAGGGTCTTGCTTCAATATTATCTTGGGCCAGCGCCTTTAACAGATCGCTTATCTTGACTCCGGTATCCTCTTCGTCAATCGTAAGCGCAGTCAGCCAACGGTTCGAACGCGTACCCGGCAATTCCGGCATGAACTCGACGCCCTTCAAGCCCCCGAAAGCCTCCCGGTAGTTCTCGAATACCGTTCTTCTGGCCTCAACCCGCTCATCCAGTACCTGAAGCTGGGCACGGCCCACGCCCGCAAGCACATTGCTGAGCCTGTAATTATAGCCCACAACGCTGTGCTGGTAATGCGGCGCTGGATCTCTCGCCTGGGTCGCCAGGAAGCGCGCCTTGTTCAGCGCCTCTTCATCATCGGATACAAGCATGCCGCCGCCGGAGGTCGTAATGATCTTGTTGCCGTTGAACGAGTAAATGCCGAACTTGCCAAGGGTGCCGCTCGCCTTGCCTTCATAGGTGGAGCCTAATGATTCTGCGGCGTCCTCAATAACCGGCACATCATAGCGGCCGCATAAAGACATGATTTCCTTCATCTTGGCGTTCTGCCCGTACAAATGAACGACGATAACCGCCTTGGGCAAACGGCCCTCCCGGTCCGCCTCTTCAAGCGCCCGCTCCAGCGCTTCGGGCGACATATTCCAGGTCTGCGGCTCGGAATCGATGAATACCGGCTCGGCTCCGGCATAACACACGGGATTGGCGCTCGCTACAAAAGTAAAGCTTGAGCAAAATACCCGATCCCCGGGCCCGGCACCAAGCAGACAGAGCGCAATATGGATGGCAGCTGTGCCCGAACTCAGGGCAACCGCTCCGCCCGCGCCCGTATATTCGGCAATCTCCTGTTCGAAGGCATCGACATTGGGGCCGAGCGGCGCAATCCAGTTCGTATCAAACGCTTCATTAATATATAGCTGCTCCCGTCCGCTCATATGAGGCGGGGACAGAAAGATCCGTTCATTTGCCATCCTTATCAACCTCCACTTCCTTCTTCTTTGTTCACGCCTCCCTGAAATACAGGCATAGTGACGTGGTTTCCGCTGCTGATGCCTTCCGATCTGACGACTTTAAGCAGCGTCATGCCCAAAATCTTCAGATCCAGAGCGAAGCTGTAATGATCGACATACCACGTATCGAGCTTAAATTTCTCTTCCCAGGAAATCGCGTTTCGTCCGTTCACCTGCGCCCATCCGGTAATTCCCGGCTTGACCAGATGACGGCGGGCCTGCTCCTCCGTGTACAGCTGCAAATAGCTCATGAGCAGGGGCCTTGGACCGACCAGACTAATATCGCCGTTAACCACATTCCACAGCTGGGGAAGTTCATCCAAGCTGTATTTGCGAAGAAATTTCCCGAATGATGTCAGGCGGATATGATCGGACAGAAGCTCGCCCGAGGCGTCCCTCTCATCCGTCATCGTCCTGAATTTATAGACATGAAATGGTTTGCCATGGAATCCGGGCCGCGTCTGCTTGAACAGAATCGGCGAACCGAGCTTTAACCGCACCAGCAATGCCGTTCCCGCGATAACGGGCGACAGCACAATCAACAACGCCAGCGATACCGCCAGATCAAATGCTCTTTTCATACGAATCTCACCCCTATGAGAATATCTTCCTCATTCTTGCAATATTCTCCGGACCGACTACCCGGCTGACCGTCCGCTTTACGCCGCTCCTTATCCGGACGTGAAGCGGAAGCCAGGACTGCGCAAAATGATGAATCGTATAGCTCTCCTCGCTCAGGTAGCTTCCGCCATTAATGTAATCGTACGGACTAAAGTAAGTCCGGGGATAGAAGGTTACTCCGTTCTCCGTCACCTGATACTTTCCGTTAAGCTCCAGACCGTGCCGTATGCAAATTTCGCTGATCACAGCCGTGTTGGTCGTCGTATCCGGCGAGCCGTCCGGCAGGAGAAAGCTCCGGCCCTCGTAATAATCCAGCAGCTCCTTGATCCAGGGGTGTCCGGCGACCGCCCCCATCGTGCCCGATTGCAGAAAATGCCCATCCTCAAACCCCGAGAAAGCCTCCAGCTCCAGAAAGCGGTCCAGCGGCCTGATCACTTCAACATCCGTGTCCATATAGATTCCGCCTCGGGTATATAAAGCGTGCAGCCGGGCATAGTCGCTGACAAACGCATATTTCCGGTGTTCATAGGCTTCCTTCACATACCGGTTAACCGTTACGTCGAAGTTATCCTCGTTCCATTCCACGAATTGAAAGCCGGGCAAATGCTTGTGCCAGCTCTTGATGCATTTTTGAAGCTTTCCCGGCTTCTCGCCGCGGCCGAACCAGCAGTAATGGACAACCTTGGGGATCTTCGTCGAAGAATTCATCCGTCCGCCTCCTTAGTTGAACCAGGTGATAATGTTGCTTCTATAATCAATGCCGAGTGTGATCACATTTTCATAGAAGAAATAGATAAGGTACACGATCAGGACAACCAGATACACCAGCTTCTGATCCTTTCTGCGGAACGCCTTCACCATCCATGCCGTAAGCAAAATCTGATAAAGGGTAAAATAGATCGCCAGTCTGGCAAAAATCCAGTTCTGGGTAGCGACCAGCATCAGTACAAATCCGATCAGCGACATGTTGACAATAATATCAATGTCAGGGAACTGCGCGCTCAGCTTCTTCCTGCCAAGATAAGCAATGACCAGCGGCAATCCGAAAAAGGCCACCCGCACAACATTGGCGCCGCCCTCCGACAAGGTCTGGTACACGCCATACTGCGTATCCTTGATCGCCGAGAACAAAACTTGCGAGAATTGACTGTAGCCGAAGACGATCAGGACCGCGAAGCCGAGCAGCATCAGGGTCGAGGCCGTCCAAGCTTTTCTCCTAACGATGAAAAAGATCGGAATCAGAATCAGCGCGCTTTGATGGAACAAAGAAGCGAACAGGACCACCGGGATATACCTCTTCCAGTTGCCTTCAAACAAATATTTTGTCGCGGCGAATACGATCGAAGTCGCCAAATACTGCCGGATTCCGTTCATGGAGACGATAAACGCGCCGGAAGTAATGTAGATATACACGCCCAGCTCGAACAGCCGCGCGTATTTATGCAGCATCATAATAATGAGCATGTTGGTGATAAACGCCGTAATCAAGATCATGTACTGCGGATCGTTCGTGTACATCTTCAAAAATTTTTGAAAAATATTAAAGCCGATGTCGTCGTTGGTCCACACATACTGCCAAGTGAAATCATCTGTGAGATATGAATGGATATACATCTCCGTATCGCCAATATTCTTCCGGAGCCCGGCAACAAGACAGAACAGGACGGCCGTAGCTAGGAACAGGACACGATTAGGTCTGACGGTTGCAGGAAGAGATACGTCCGGCGTGGAGAAGTACCTGGCCGAAAGCGAGAACAGATAGGCAAAAGCCAGGAGTATCCATAATACGGTCATTGGGAGTCACTCTCCTGAACCGGCCTGATCCTGCTCGGCGTTTCTGTCGCGGAAATCGGCGCTGCGCGCTGCGTCCGCCGAATGTACAGGTACAGCAAGCTTCCCAGCGGAAGCGCCAGCACAGTCATTCCCTTTCGCGGGGACTCCGCAATAAATTTCCGGTTCCCCATGATCAAGCTGCTGGACACGTAATGGACCGCTTCGCGAAGCCTTTCCTTGAACGAAGGCGCATAAACCATCGCCACTTTCCGAAAAAAAGCGAAGCCCTGCGGGTTTTTGCGATACTGATTCATCATGTTCAGGCTTGAGCCGTCGGCTCTGTATTCCACATGGCAGAGCACCTCGTTCATGATCAGCAGCGGGAGTTGCTGATCGATCAGCAGATATTTATAGGAGAGCGGAACGTATTTCTCGCCCGGAAAAATCGGGTAAGGCGGAACGCTGCTAGTCATGGCGGTACGGTACACCAGCTTCTTGTCGCCCTTGACCTTCCACTTGGCGTACAGGCCGCTAAGCGTCGACGCTTTCAGCCCCTCCGGCATGTCCGTTCCGATAATTTCCCCGTCCGGCGAAGCGTCCAGGCCCACGATACCGGCATACTGCTCGCTTCCATACTTCTTCCAGAAGGTGAGAATTTTATCCACCGCATCATCGGCCAAATAATCATCCGAATCGATGCAGACGTTAAGCTCCGTATCAATCCGTTCATAGGCCGCATTATGCCCGCCGTGCATGCCCAGATTGTCCTGATAGTGATAACGGATGGCTATTCTGCCTTCGCTTATCCAGCCCTCTACCAGTTCTCTGGTCCGGTCCGTGGAGCCGTCGTCGATAATCAGCCAGACAAAATCCTTGCAGGACTGCCTAAGCAGGCTCTCATAGCATAGATGGAGGGTATGCGCTCTATTGTAAGTCGGAGTAAAGACCGTAAGCGAAGGAACCATTGTAATCACCTCGGGTTAAGAATTGGCCGCCACGCCGAATGGTAGAAGGAGGCCAGCCACGCGGCGGTCTGCGCGGAGTCATATCCGCTTTCGCGCAGCTGCTCCGCTGTATCCGCATGCTCATAGGAGGAATCCAGCACCGCCAGCGCCCAATAGTCTGGGGAGTCCTGCAGACCGATAAACCGCACCCTGCCCGTTAAATCCGCCTCCCTGGTAATTGCGCTAGAGGCGATGCATCTCAGTCCTGCGGCCTGCGCTTCGACGAGAACGACAGGAAGCCCTTCGTACAGGGAAGGGAACAGGAACAGATCCATGCTCTGCATCAGCCTGGAAATATCCGAACGTACGCCCAGGAAGGCGACATTGCCGCTTAACCCCAGCTTTTCGACTTTACGCCGGACCGCCAGCTCCAGATGTCCCGCCCCAACCAGAACCAGAAGCACATTGGGATTTCTCCGGTAGATGCTCTGAAAGATGTCAATCAGAAACGTGTGGTTCTTCTGCTCGTTAAACCGGCCGACATGGCCGATCACCAGACGCTCGCCCGCCTGAAGCTCGTCTCTCACCTGTTCGCGCACAGAAAGGTCTAATGCGAACTCCCGAAGGTTGATGGCGTTATTCATGACAATCAAATCATCTGTCTTCTCAATCCTTTTGCCGAACAGCCAGCGTCCCGCGTTCTTCGAGCAGGCAAAATACCGGGTTGGATTATCCTTCATGACCGCTTTCGCGTATACGCGGAAAGGAAACTTTAAATCCAGTTTCAGGTCGCTTAAATGGCTGTGTGCGATCCGGCACGGAATTCCGGCCTGCTTCGCCGCCCGCAGAACAAAGCTGCTGTTCTCATTGATGTGGGAATGAACGACGCGGTATTCCGAGTGTGTGCCAAAGAACTCCGCCAATTTTTTAAAGTACAGCCTGTAATTTCCCGGTCTGATCGGCGGCATGCGGTAGATGACCCCGCCAAGCGATTCGATTTCGTCATCATAGTGGCCTCTCTCCAGCCGGTGAACCATAAAGTCAAACTGAATTTTGCCTCGGTCCATCTGACGGTAGTAGTTCATGAGCATAGTCTCCAGTCCGCCCCGATTCATCATGGTGACGACCTGAAGAATTCGAACGGGTTCCATTGTCCACACCTCTCGTATTCTTGATTCGCAATTGGTTGATTACCTTCAACATCAGATAGATCCCCGTAGCCACTCTCCATTTTCCCAGCAGGAAAAAGATTCTCCAGGCTTTGGTGCAGTACCTCAGCTCAAATCCGGCAAACGCCGAGACCACTTCCCACTTGGAGACAAGTAAGTGAATATCCTTGATTTTGGCAAATGGCGATGCCTTGTAATCTTCACTTATAATGTTGAGACCGAGTCCCAGTATATTGATGCACACCCGGTTGCGGAGCGCCTGAGTATATTCTGCCGGCAGTTCATGCTCTGCAATAAAAGAGTTCATATAACCGTACAGCTTGCTGAATTTACTCTCCAACAAAGGGTTATAGCGGGAGGTAATGGACGAAGTGTTGGATTTCCAGTAATGATAGAACGGGCGATTTAGAAAGACGAAGGAGGATGCATAGTGACATACCTGGATGTTAAAAAGTGAGTCCTCATTGGTTCCGATAATTTCCAGATCGATAAAAGAGGCGGCCGCTCTGTGAATCAGATCCGCCCGGTACAGCTTGCCCCACACGGGTCCCCAGGCGTCCAAATAATCAGGCTGCGCCAGTTCCTCTCTCAGCGGACCAAACAGCCGTCTCGTAATATGCTCCTGAACCTCTTCACCCCGGTATACCTTCACATCCGGCAGCCGGAATATTTTCTCTTTCGCGTGCGTACCGAACTCGCGCACATACGTGCACATGACAATATCCGCATCCTCGTCCTCCGCCGTTTGGCGCATCGCCATGAGCATCTCCCGGTCGGCCCAATCATCCGGATCGACAAAGGCGATGTACCTTCCCGCTGCGTGCCTGATGCCTTCATTGCGGGCGGAAGATACGCCGCCGTTGCTCCGGTTGATGAGAACTATGCGGTCGTCTCTTCCGGCATATTGCTCAAGAATGGGGAGACTGCCGTCCGTCGAACCGTCGTTAACCGCGATAATCTCCAGATCGCCGAAGCTTTGGCTGAGCAGACTATCCAGACATCTCGGCAAATAAGCTTCCATATTATATATGGGCATGATAACGCTGATTTCCGGCTTCATATCCCTCCTCCTCTCCCATATGCTTTGAGTAAATTGACGCAAGCTCCTCTACGACCGATGGCAATTTATAAGCTTCGGTAAGCTCCAGGCTTCTCTTGCCGAGCCTGCTCCGTAACTCCATGGATCGGCACAGGCGAAGCATATGCTCGGCGAACGGCTCCTCCTGACCCGGTTCAACGATATATCCGTTCTCTCCGTGCTTCACGAGCTCCGCATGACCCCTGTTGCTTGTTGCGATAACGGGAAGGCCGCAGGCCATCGCTTCCATAATATTGACCGGCAGTCCCTCCCTTAGACTTGCCGAAACCGCCGCATCGCACATGGGCAGCAGCCGGTCAATGTCTTTCCGGTAGCCGAGAAAGTCCACTTTGTCCGCAATCCCGAGCTCCAATGCCAGCTTGCGGCATTGTTCCTGCAGCGGGCCTTCTCCCGCGAGCAGAAGCTTGATTCTGGGTTCTTGATCTTGAACCCGGGCCAGGGCGCGAATGAGCAGCTGATGATTTTTATTTCCGTTGAATTCCGCGGCATAGAACATCAGGAAATCCTCCGGCCCATAGGGAGAATCCTGCCTTAGCCTGGCCTTCTCCACCTGTGTCACCGGCTTGAATCTGTCCGTGTTGACCCCCACGCCATGCACATGCTCAATTTGCCGCGCTTTGAACCTCCGCCGGGCGGCCAAGCGATAATCTTCGTCGTTAATCGTGATCAGACAGTCCGTCAGCCGCGAAAGACCCTTCTCGATCGGGTAATACAGCAGCCAGTTCGTCAGCGGCGACCCTTTGCAGAAATGAAAGCCATGGGCGGTATAGATTACCCGAGTTCCCTTGTTACGGGAATTGGCTGCTGCCAATCGGGCCAGAACGCCGCCCATCGGGGTATGGGCATGAATAATCCCGTAGTCATTCTGCCGCATAATTTCCCTTAGCTGACGATAAGCTTCCAAGTTACCCCGGCGAAGCGGCGACCGCTCAATCGGGATATTAAATTTCTTGTCTACGTAAGGAAGGTCAAGCCCGCCCCTGGCCGCGATATGAACCTCCCAGCCGCGCTGCTTGAACCATTCGAGCACTGGTAAATGAAAGGCGCTGAAATGGTAATCTACCGTTGCGCAAAACAACACTTTTCGGGACATAAGCCGTCTTCCTTTCCATGGCGTCTAGACGACTGTCGCTTTCTTAAGCGGAGCCATTTCAAAGCGGTTGTTGGCAATATCCAGCAGCATCGTTCTCAGTTCTTCGATGGACAGCGAATCGTAGACCTTGAGCAGATGATTAATGGATTCAAAGTTAACCTCGTATGATTTGCCGACATAGATTTTGGGATAAACCTGCACTTCATGAACTTCCGTATCCCGCAGTAGCTCTTCATACAGCTTCTCTCCCGGTCTCATGCCGGTGAACTCAATGCCGATTTCCTCGGTGGAGTAGCCCGACATGCGGATCAGATTTTTGGCCAAATCCACAATCTTGACCGGCTCGCCCATATCCAGCACGAAGATTTCTCCTCCGCGCGCCAGAGCGCCTGCCTGAATGACCAATCGCGACGCCTCGGGAATCGTCATGAAATACCGGACCATATCCGGGTGCGTGACGGTTACCGGTCCGCCCTGCTCAATCTGCTTCCGGAACAGCGGGATGACGCTGCCGCGGCTGCCGAGCACATTGCCGAATCGAACAGCGACAAATTTGGTCGAGCTGAACCGGTCATGGTGCTGAATAATCATCTCGGCAATCCGTTTGGTTGATCCCATCACACTGGTCGGATTGACCGCCTTGTCCGTTGAGATCATGACAAACGTGCCGACTCCCGCCACGCTGGCGGCCTGCGCGACATTCATCGTGCCGATGATGTTATTCTTGACCGCTTCCTCGGGATTACGCTGCATAAGCGGCACATGCTTGTGAGCTGCGGCGTGATAGACCACGTCCGGACAGTGCAGCTCCATTAAGCTGATGATCTTGCTTTCATCCTGCAAATCCGCGATTTCGGTATAGAACTGGATGCCGGAATCGCGGAATTTCGCTTTCAGCTCGATTTCAATCGTATAGATGCTGTTCTCTCCGTGGCCGAGCAGCACCAGCTTTTTCGGCCGGAATCTGGAGATTTGCCTGCATACCTCCGAACCGATGGAGCCGCCTGCTCCTGTGACGAGGACAACCTTTCCCGTGACATAATCGGAAATTCGGTCAATATCCAGCTGAACCGCTTCCCTGCCCAGGAGATCCTCGACCTGAATATCCCTGATTTGGCTGACGGAGACTTTGCCGCTCGCTATATCCTCCAGCATGGGAATGGTCTGTGTTTTGGCGGAGGTATTGGTGCATTCGTCATAAATGGTTTTTAGCTGGTTCTTGGAAAGCGAAGGAATCGCGATGACAATATGTTCAATTTGATACCGTTCAGCCAGCTCTACAATATCTGTTGTTCCGCCGACAACGGGAATCCCCATGATATCGAGGCCAAGCTTATTCAAATTGTCATCAATGAAAGCGACCGGCTTCAGCGCTTTGTTCGAACCGGACATGAGCTGTCTTGCCACCATCGTTCCGGCCGCGCCCGCACCGATGATCAGCGTCCGCTTGGCGTTATCCGGCTCGCTCTGCGTCTCTTGCTTGTCATGGGCGGCTCTGATGATCCGCCAGCAAAAACGCGACCCGCCGATCAGCAGCATATGCAGCAGCCATGTCACCAGCAGCAGACGGTATTGAACGTTGCCCGAGAAGACGTATTGAACGGTAGCCGCGGCAACCATGGAGAATGTCACCACTTTGCTGATGAGGATAATTTCTTCAACGCTGGCATATTCCCAGGCTTTCTTGTACAAATGGTACACAAAAGCAAAGAGATGATGACTCAGGAGCAATGCAACCGAACTGATAACCACCGGATGTGTAAATACATTAAAAGAGGCGTTCACCAGGAAGCTTCCCGCGAAAATAGCCGTCAACACAATAAACGAATCCAACAACATCAAAATAGTTAGCCGATGCTTACGAAACAACGTCGTCCACTCCCTCCCAAAACGAATCAATCCTGCGGCTGTCCCTGTTCCTAACCCCGATTAAGCAGGCTTCCTAGTATCCTTACCTTCCCGAAATCCAATAGGCGCTTGGCCTCGAGAGCTTTCTTCTGCTGCGTCTTCCCGCTGCTGACAACCAATACGGCCCCGTCGCACCGGCCCGCCAGCGCGATAGCATCAGGTGTTTCCAATACCGCAGAGCAGTCAAATAAAATAACAGTGTATTCATTTCTTGCCCGGTCCAGAAATTCCGACATCGCCTGCGAATCGAGCAGATCCGCCGCGCCCGGCAGATGCGATCCGCCCGGGACGATGGATAGCCTCTCCACATCTGTGGGATATACAGTTTCCGTAAAATCCATGTTGGAAGCTAATCCATCGGCAAGTCCGGGCCATTGTTTGATGCTGAATACCTGACCCAGAGCAGGGTTCTTGACATTGGCGTCCACCAGAAGCACCTTATCTCCCCGCTGAGCGAAGCTTACCGCCAAATTTACGGCGGAGGTCGTCTTCCCTTCTCCCGGCGAAGGAGAGGTGATGACAAGAGAGATTCGCTCCTTCTTTCCCGCTGCAATCCGAATATTATTCCGTATCCTTCTGTATTGCTCGGCAGCGGCCGCTGTGGGACTGTTATGCACAATAAAGCAGCCGTATATCGCCCGTGAATCCAGCTTTTTCTCCCTATGAGCCAATGGCTTCACCCCGCACATACTCATTTTTCCGCCTTGAATTGCCGATTGAATCCTTGCGCTGCAGCTTGGGAACGGCTCCCAATGAATCTACGCCCAATATCCGTTCAAGATCCCTTTCGGAGCGGAGGGTGTCATCCAGGGATTCGAGCAAAAGGGCAAGACCCAAGCCAATGACAAGGCCCGCTATTATGCCTGCGATCAGTGCACGATTGCTCGGCGGATTGATGGGCGCGGGATTCGGCGATTCCACCGCTGCCGTAAGAACGCTGATTCCGTTAAAGCCCATACGCTTGCTCACTTCCTCGGTAAACACGCGCACGACGGCATTGACGATTTGCGGCGCGAGGGCAGGGTCCGGGTCTACAACCGAAATGATTGTAACAATGGAATTGTCCACACTTCCTACACTGATCTGATTGCGCAAGCCTCCGGCCGACCTTTGGATACCCGAGTCCTTGATCACGCGTTCCAGAACCACCGGTTCACGAATGAACACCTTGATTGTGCTCAGCTGCTCCGGAGTAGCCGCGGGAATCATAATTCTTGCCGAAGTAGAGTACAGGGGCACTTCTGGCTGCGAGCTGTACAGGCCGCCCAGCACGGCGAGAAGGACAGTCGTTAGCACAATAATCCATAATCTCCGTCTGATAACCGCTGCCCATTCCTTCAGATTAATTTCCTTGACCGGAACTCTGGATGAAGGCGCCTTTTCGTATACCTCGTTGTCATCTTCCACATGTTCACCCACTTTAAAGAGTAACTTTAATAAAGAACATTTTTCATTAATTTTAGTTCTTTATATAGAACATGTCAACTATTAGTCCCTTTATTTCATGGATATTGTTCGTTTTTACGACCGGCTAACTGTTCGTTTACACGCACAGAAAAAAGCATCTCCAAAAGCAATTTGTATTGCTTCTAGAGATGCCTCTTTTGCTATTCAGCCTATAGCGAAACGGGGGTCAGGCGGGGATGATCGTCTTTAAGAAGCGCTTAACACCGGAAAGCCCCTCTTGCTCAAGTACGGTTAGGATCTGCGTCCCGATGATTGCTATATCGCATTTGCCCTCCAAAAAACGCACATCTTGATCGCTCTGGATGCCGAATCCTACAGCGATTGGAGTTCTGGCTATGCTGCGGACGCGAGTGATAAATGCTTCTGTCTCCTTGCCAAATGAAGTCTTCGTCCCAGTCACTCCCTTTCGCGCCGCACAGTACAGAAAGCCGCCGGTTACTGCCGACAGATAAACAAGGCGCTCGCTGGATGTATACGGCGTAACGATCAGGATAGGCTCCACCCCATTTTGACGGCAAGCCTCCATAAATTCCTGGCTCTCCTCAGGGTAGGCGTCCGGCACAATCAGACCCTGAATGCCTATTGCGGCGCACGCTTTAACGAACTCTTCAATCCCATACTGAATGACAACGTTATAATAGGTCATGAACAAAAAGGAGAGGCCGGGAAAATCCGTGACCACACGCTCCGCGAATTCCAGGCATTGTTTCGTTGTTGTTCCGCTCGCCAGCGATGCTTGATTGGCATGCAGAAACACCGGTCCGTCCGCAATGGGCTCCGAGAAGGGCAATTGAAGCTCGACAAAGCGGGCACCGCTCTCTTGAAACAAACGAATCATTTCATAATTCGTGTCAAAATCCGGATAGCCGAGAATTTGGTGAGTCATGATCTGGATCGGCTGCCCGGATGGGCTGCCTGTAATCCGTTCAGCGAGCCGCATTTTCGAATTGCCGGGCTTTTCTCCGGATAAATGCTTTCCATTCATCATCTTGCAATCCCTCCGCTACATTAAAAATGTCTTTATCCCCGCGTCCGGACATATTAATTATGAAGATATCAGACCCCGAAGATTCCGTGATATCGTTAAACGCTCCCGCAAAAGCATGCGTGGACTCCAGCGCGGGAATCAGCCCTTCCGTCTTCATGATAATCTCCAGCGCTTCCACTACCTCCGTATCGGTTGCAGCCGTGAACCGCACCCTGCCCCGCTCGGACAAGTCGGCCAATATCGGAGATACGCCCA
Source organism: Paenibacillus durus ATCC 35681 (assembly GCF_000993825.1). Lineage (NCBI taxonomy): Bacteria > Bacillati > Bacillota > Bacilli > Caryophanales > Paenibacillaceae > Paenibacillus > Paenibacillus durus. The sequence goes on along the minus strand of NZ_CP011114.1, from coordinate 261,910 downwards.
CATAATCGAGGCCCGCAGCAAGGCTGTACGTATCCTTCATTTGCCCGTCGTTATTTTGCAGAAAAAGGGTCTTAAATCCTTGAGCGACGCCCGCCTTGCCTTCACCGTAAGCAATCCGGGCCGCATGCCTGCCGGACCCCTGACCTTCTCCGCCCGCTTCAACCCCCACCAGCTCAACATCGCCATGCGGATAGAACGCTTGAAATACACCAAGGGCGTTCGATCCGCCGCCAACACAGGCGTAGACCCGGCTTGGCAGCCGGCCTTCCGCCCGCAAAATCTGTTCTTTGGCTTCTATACCGATCACAGCCTGAAAGTAGGACACAATGGCAGGGAAAGGATGCGCGCCCGATGCGGTTCCCAGAACGTAATGCGTCGTCTCAAAGCTGGACACCCAATCTCTCAGCGCTTCGTTGATCGCATCCTTCAACGTTCGTGAACCGTAATCGACGGCGATGACTTCAGCCCCCAGCCGTTTCATCCAAAAAACATTGGAATACTGACGTTCCATATCCTCCCGGCCCATATATATGGTAGCCGTGAGCCCAAGCTTCGCCGCTGCGGTAGCGGTAGCCACTCCATGCTGTCCCGCCCCCGTTTCGGCTATGACGCGCGTTTTCCCCATTTTCTTCGCCAGCAGGACTTGACCGAGCGCGTTGTTCAGCTTGTGGGCGCCGGTATGATTCAAATCCTCGCGTTTAACATAAATCTTCGCGCGGCCGAAATAATCGGTTAGCCGATCCGCATAGGTAAGCGGAGTAGGGCGCCCCGAGTAATCCGCCAGCAGTGAACAATACTCTTGCCAGAACGCTTCATCCTGTTTAATAGCTGCAAAATGCTCCTTGATTTCCGCAAATGCGGGGACAAGGATTTCGGGTATGAACGAGCCTCCGTAATTCCCATAGTAACCATCGTCTTTTACCAATGCTTCAGCCGCAGCGGATATCGTTTGAAATACCGTTTTATGCCCGGACATCATTATTCTCCTTTCCCGTTTCCTTCGTTGGGTGATGATATGGCAACAATATCTCGCGCCGTCTCCGAATCCGTCACCAGAACATCAATCCATCTGCCCTTGAGCGCCGCTGTAATAGCCGTGACTTTAACTGCGCCCCCGGCAATTCCGATGACCATGGGTATCGCGCGAAGCTCCCGGGCGGTCAGACCAATCAGCCGGTTGCTGCCCGGAAAGCCGATCACCTGTCCTCTTTCATCCAGAAAGGATGCGCACAGATTGGCAGCGGCGCCCAGCTTTTTCAGAGCTGCCATATCCTCCCCGCTAAAGCTCCCCGATTTGACCATGGTCGCTTCTTCGCTTACTTCGCCAATGCTTACAACCGCTACACGGCTGCTCTTGGCTAGCTCCAGCACATTTGCAATCTCCGGCTCTTGCCGCAACAGCATGCCGGTCTCTTCGTTTGCCACCAATGCAGGCGCGTGAAACATCGAGTATTTGGATTTCAGCTTGTTCGCAAAAGCCATGGCATTGGTGCTTGCATGCCAGGCCGCGCCATCCGATCCCCACCCTCCAACCAGGGGGACAAATTGCAGTCCGTCCCGTGCAAAATAATCCATCTCCTCGGCTGTGCAGCCTATCGTATGCCCTGCCATAATGCCGACTATATCGCCATCCCTCAGTACGGATTCGAGCAGCGCGGCGCCAGCTCGGCCCAGCAGGGCAGGAAGCCCGGCAGGTTCCATATCAGAAGAATCGACAACCAGCGCATCTTGAATGCCGAAGGCATCGATGAGCGACTTTTCAAGTTCCTGTTCGGCTGAAAACGGATTATTGATCGAAATACGTACAATCCCTTCATTCTTGGCGGCTGTCAGCATCCGGCTTACATGAGGACGGGATATCCCCAGTCGTTTGGCGATTTCCATTTGGTTCAGCCCTTCCTCGTAATACAGCTGGCAAATCTTTACTAATAATCGGAAGCGATCTTTATTCTTCTCCGTCATAATGCGGGCATGCACATCCCTTCACACTCAATGTACAAATGTTCATATATTGAACAAACGTACTACACTTCATGAGTATATCGCTTTTTTCCTTATTTTTCAAACTAAAAAGGAACTGCCCCATATGTCATTTTCATGACAAATAGAACAGTTCCTTCGCCCGGTCAATCTAGACATTACTGCAATATATTATTATTGAATCTATCATTTGCTTTTAGCGAGAGCTTCGCTTTAACCAGAATGTTACCCTCTATCGTATAAGGAGGTGCGCCCACGCCTGCATACTCGGTCGAGATTCCTTTTGCCGGCAGATTGGTTGTAATTTTGTTCTTTCGAATCACCGCGCTCAGCACATCGTATGGATCGTTCCGCTTCCAGTAGTCGTTGATCTTGATGAGCTCCGCGCTGCTTGAGGCAAGGTTATTGGCATTAACCACATTATTCTCCACAACGGCGCTTCGAGCCGCCTGTATACTAACCGCCTGCGCGCTGCCGCCGGGTAATTCAAAAGTGGAGTTCTTCACCGTCAGATTTAATTGCTTATTCTCTGCGTACAGCAGACCCGCCCCTTGGACATTGCCTTTGAAGGTACAGCCGTCAAACAAATAATCTCCCGCCAGTGCAGCGGAAAGCGTGCCGAACTTCCCTTCTTCGGATGCTTCAAACTGGCAATCCTTATACGTTCCCGGCGGCAGAGAAAGCCCGTAATCGGAGTTATAGCGGATGATCTTCAGATGATCGAACACGCTTCCTGAAACCGTATTCCCGGTCAAGCTCCGCAGAGCCGGCTCCCCGGTAATCGTAACATTGGACAGACGCAGCGGATTTTTGCTGATGCTTAGGCCCGCTTCCACTTTTTTCGTAATGTTGATATTGACATTGGAGACCTTGATTCCGTAAGCATCCTTCGCGCTCAAGGCGAGCGTGCCGTTCGTTATCTCCATTCCATCAATGACGATATTCGGCCCCTCGAAATAGGTAATGGAATCATTCAGTTCATTGTTCCGCAGGGTGACGTCATGATAAGCATAAATGCGCGCCCCGTCAAAATGGTTATCGGACACCCAGGCGTTTGTAAAAGGCGGGGAGACTGCAAGCCCGATCGCTTCCTTGGAAGCAAAATGATTGCCGTCCACCCAGGCGTTCCGGCCGTCATAAAGAATGACATCGTACACGGCGTTGTTATAGAACTGGTTGTTTTTAATGGTGATGTTTGTATTCAGGTAGCCATTCTCCCCGTATCCTCCTTCCACATCAATGCCGGATTGCGGCGCTGTCCCCTTTATGTCATGAAGCAGATTTCCAAAAATTAGTACATTGTCGGCTCCGCCGACCGTAATTCCCTGACGGCGGTTGAATGCGGACTCCGAGTTCCGGACGGTAATATTCCGGCTGACGACACGGTTCCATACCTCCAGGTAACCACCCTTGGACGATGCCTTATTAAACACCAGATGAAAGTAGGCGGCCCCGGCTGGAATTGCCAGTTGATCCCGGACCTTGGCCGATATCTTCTTGATCAACTTCCCGTTCTTTTGGTAGAAATAGACCTCGAAGAAAGGCGGCAGCTTTTGGACATTGGAAATTTCAAAGACCTTCTCTGATTGAAGAATCGGCGCGGTAAGCGGAATCGGCGTTTTGGTGCGGATTTTGTGCTTATCGCTCACTGCATTTCCTTTTGCATCCAGCGCTCCGGAAACAAACCCTCCCTCATACAGGTCCTTAATCAATTTACCAACGCCGCCAATCGCCATCCCGTCTCCGGTAAAATTAATAGTCTTGACGCCATCGATCACAACATTTGACGCACCCTCAACCAAAATACCGTAACCGTTCTCATGCGTGCCCGCGCTGTGGGGATTGTCTTTTTTAGAGAAATCATGCTGCTGCTTATCGCCGCTGTAAGTTCCGCCCTGCAGCGTTACATTGTTAACCCCGTAGCCCAAGAACATCGTCTCGTACCGTTCTTTTCCGTTCGCTTCCTTTTGCAGCACCGCGTCATCCGGCATGATAAACGTCATATCGCTGACCATGTTGATCCGGCTGTCCTTATCGATTAAGTACGTTCCGGACGGCAGTGTCGCCGCTTTAACCCCGTTGTTATGCAGGCTTCTTAGCGCTTCATTAATGCCTTTGGTCGTTTCCACGGGATGAGTTCCGTCATTGTAGATATTCCATTTGGCTAAATTAATCGTCCCATCCGGCGGGTTCGGGGAATCCTGGCCATAGATCTCCAGCGGCAGCAATCCGATCAGCACAACGGTTAATGGCAGAATGAACTTCCGCAAATGCTTGTGCATTCCTGTCCCTTCCTCCTGTTCAAGATTCAATCCGCATATCATTCGTTCTTTAAAACGAACCATCTATTTTAGACTATCATGTTTTTTTTCAGATGGAAAGGCTTAAGCCCTATTTACAAAAAACGGTTCTTTAGTCCCCCATTTTTCCCTTAATTTTGCCGTTTTTTGTCTCAAAAGCGCAATTATAAATACCGATAAACTAAGTCAGGCAACCAATACGAATGATAAAATCTCTAAAATTAAGAGAGAGGAATCCATATGAAGAAGACATCAGTTCTCCTCATTATGTGTCTTATCGTCGCGATCCTGGCACCGACGTTTTCCCAAGCGAACGCAGCGAGTCCGGTGCTATTCTCCGATATTTCGCCCAAGCATTGGGCCCAGAAAGAAATATCGCGGCTAAAAGAGCAGCAGCTTATCGGAGGCTATCGTGACGGAACCTTTCGTCCAGACAAGCCGATTACCCGGGGGGAAGCCGTAAAGCTGATTGTACGGGCAAGCCATATCGCGGTTGACGCGAATGCGAATGCGGATTCGCAGCAGGCTCCTCCCGACGTGCCCCGGACGTATTGGGCTTATCCTTACATCCAGGCTGCGATGAAGCATGGTCTCATTACCGGATATTTAGACGGGTCATTCCGCCCCGGGGATACGCTGACCCGGGCTGACAGCGCCGTTCTGATCGCGCGCGCCTTTAAACTGGACAGCCCGGGCACAGACGCCGCCAGCCGCGTTTCGGATATCGGCGGCCACTGGGCCGCTCCGTCCATTTCCAAGCTAATCGCCAGCGGCATTGCGGTCGGAGACGAGTACGGCAGGTTTCAGCCGTCCAAGAAGGTGACCCGCGTCGAATTTACCGCCATGCTCGCGAGAGCGCTCTACAAGGAGCTGCGGATCGGCGCCTCAGGCTCGCCGGAGGAATCGGCGCAGCCATCGGCCAGCCCGTCCGCAGCGAATTCAGCGGACGTCTCCGCAGGCGGTACGGCGGAAGCGGGTTCCGGCTCTCCCGCCGGCGCTGGAGGCGGGGCGCCGATCGGCGGCGGCGGGGCTGCGCCTGCTCCTTCTCCATCGCCGCTGCCTTCCGCCCCGCCCGAGCCGGTCACAGGTGCTCCTGCTCCTGAACCGGAGCCCCAGCCGGCTCCCGCTCCCGAGCCGACTCCCGCTCCGGGCAAAGCGCCCGTCCTGCAGGAAATTTCCGGCCTGAAATCGTTCAGCGATGATACCCGGCTGTCGTTTACCTGGATCAATCCGTCCTATCCGGACTTCAAGTCGGTAAACATTTACAAGGGAGGAACCCTAAAGGCAACCACAACCGACGGGTTCTATCAGGAAGCCGGTCTTCTTCCAGGCTCGGTCTACAAGTATGTATTAAAAACCGTAAATATGTCCGGCCTTGAATCCAGCGGCACAGAGCTGCAAGTGACCATGGCTCCCGCCAGCCTCCCGTCTCCTCCGTCCGCACTGTCCGCTACCGCTTCGGACGGCGCTGCGCTGCTGCATTGGACAGAGAATGACGAGAGCGGCATCATCGGCTACAATGTCTATCTGGACGGCCACCAATACAATACGGATACGGTAACTGACGCCACTTACACGCTGGATGGCCTGAACAACGGCCAGAATTATAGTCTGTATGTGACCGCCGTAAACGACAATGAGCTTGAATCGGAGCCATCGGTTACGGTTAATGTCACCCCGCAGGCCGTGGACAGCTCGGCGCTTGCCGAAATCAGCCAGGCGAGCGCTGTCGATGATGGCAAATCCGTAACATTGACCTGGAATAATCCAGCTTCTCCCGATTTTGACCATGTTGATATTTACCTAAAAGGCGTGCTGATCGGCTCTTCATCTAGCGGAAGCTACAAAGCAAACGGACTATTAGGGGAAACGGACTACTCCTTCACTCTCCGAACGGTGGACAGAAGCGGCAATGTATCTCAAGGCATTTCCCTTTCCATCCGAACTAAGGATATTACCCCGCCGGCAGCACCTGCACAGGTGTCCGCAGCGGGCGGTCCAAGCAAAGTTTCGGTCTCATGGGAGGCCGATACGGAGAGCGACTTGGCCGGGTACAATGTGTATGTTAACGGACAACAAATCAATACGGAGCCTCTCATTCAGAATTTTTACGTGGCTTCAGGCCTTGATTTCGGCACAAACTACAACATCCAAGTGGAGGCCGTAGACACTAGCAGAAACCGCTCGCCCTTAAGCAGCACCGCGTCGGCATCGCCCACACATTATTTGATTGATCTGACCCGGTGGGGAATCTATAACGATGGAACCCATCCGGTGGAAACCGTTAAAGGCATTAATCAGGCGCTGGCCTGGGCGCATCAGAATGGCATTACGGCAACAATGCTTCCATCCGGAACGTATCTGATCGACAAGGACAGCCGGATCTCCATGGTTGGCAATATGCTGTTTGACCTGCCGATGGATGCCATCCTTCAGAAAGAAACCAACGGCAAGGAAAGATACGATGTCATGTATGTCGGGTACGGCGCGAGCAATGTAACGCTTCGCGGCGGAACTTATCTTGGCGACAAGCTGACTCATGACTATTCCCAGAGGGAACCTTATAATTCAGGAACTCACGAAGGCGGGTACGGTATCTTCGTCGAAGGCGCGGCGAATACAACGATTGATGGAGTTAAAGCGACGAATTTCACTGGAGACGGCCTGGTGCTTGGAGGCTACGGAACGATGTTTAAAGATCTGTATGCCGCCAGCTTCGTGTCGGGAGGAATCGATGGCAGCGGTCAACCGCGGAGCGATAGCACAAAAATCCGGACCAAAGAAGCCATCTATTTCACCAATCCCATCTTTAAGACGGAGCGGACCTTTGAAATCTCCAATTTAATCAACCTGCCTGGCGGCTTTAACGTTTATTTCTATCGTGCGGACGGATCTTTCATTATGAGCCAGCTGGCAACAGCCAGACAGACCCTGACCATACCCGGCGGCGGCGCCTACTTTCATCTTGTGTTCAACAAAGCCTCGTCGGCGGGGGCTTACCTGGAATCCTGGAACCGGGTCGTCTGCCAGAATACGGTCGTTAGGAACTCCGAGTTCGCATTCAACCGCAGGCAAGGGATTACGGTAGGCGGCGCCAACAATGCGCAGATTATTAATAACAGCCTGCATGATATGAAAGGAACAGCCCCTCAATCGGGGATCGACGTCGAAGGGGGATTCGGTCAGAACGGCAGCCTGAACACCAATATTTATATCAGGAACAATGATTTCTATAACAATGCAGCCTATGATGTCATTCTGTACGACGGACATGATGTCACCGTTGAAGGCAATCATCTTGCTTCCAAGGGAGTTATCGGGCTTGCCGTCTCCGATTCGTTCAGAAATGCCATGGCCGTAAACAACCATTTTGACGGAAGCCGGATTGTCGCTTATCACGACGCCACATTTTTAAATAACCGGTTGAATGATTCCTACACCTACTTTGCAGGGCCGAACATTAAAATCGATGGAATGGAGATCACCGACGGCACACTGTCTGTCAGCGCCAGAACGACGAATGGAGTCAAAGTCTCCAATGTCAATATCAACATTACGAAGAACGTGGATGCGGGCTTTGCTCTCTATGGAAAAGGCATTGAAGTTTCCAATGTTACGATTACGGGAAAAGGAGCGCTCGCCAGCTTTAAGGGAAGCACCACGGAGAGCAGCGTGTTCAACAATGTCAAAGTGCTGGGCTTTAACTCTGCCTATAACATGACTTTGCCGCAAGGCACTTACACGAACTCCGTATTTCAAGCGGCGGACGGCAGCAGATTCGGTCAGACGATTGTCGCGAATGGCAAATACAGCTTCGACAATTGTACCTTCACGTCCAACACCACAGGGAACGCGGCACTTATCGCAAGCCATGCCAATCTGGATCTGAAGATCACGAACTCAACGTTCAATGTTAAAGGGGATGCGCCAGCAATTACGGTTGAAACGGCCAATAAAATCGTTCTGGACAACAACACGGTCACCGCCATGAACCTCACGCGCACCGTCACAGAGCTTATCAAGATTAATGATTACTGGAAAAGAAATGATCCGGCCGATGTCTTAAATGCGGCGATTACCCGGAATACGATCACATCCAATATCGCCGCCGTCGGCATTTCCACGATCTATGCGGGGGTAGGAGCGCCTCCCTATACCGTGACGAATAACATCCTTAACAAAGCTGTGCTTGCTCTTAAGAGCAATGATGTGCAGAGCGGAAATATTCAGCGGTAAAGCGCCTGAAAATAAAGAGTTTGACCATAAAAATTGGCCCGGAGAGAACTCCTGGGCCAATTTTCTTTTGAACATCCCTCAATAACAATAATACTTCTTCCATAACTTGTAGGAGTCATGCTTATTGTCCTCCCACCAGTCATCATCGTCATCATCGTCATCGTCGTCGTCATGGTCGCGGTCCTTGCCTTTTAACCAGCTTAACCAATTGCCGGATTCCTTGTCATCGTCGTGGGATACGGACCTCCCTTTATCGAACCAGGAAGAAAATACATTGCTCAGTGAGGAGAAAAAGGAGGTTGCATAAGAGGCGCTGTATTTCGCTTCAGCCGAACCAGCAGATGCATAGGCGGAAGCGGGCAGCATGATCACGCTGACTAACAGCACAATCAGTGTAAGCCGGGCGTATTTCTTCATGCACGTTACCATATCTTCATTATCCTCTCTTTGAAAGAGTCTAATTACCTAAAAATGGTTCTCTATAAAGAACCTGAATCCGTGAATAGAAATACTGAAAAGGTTAGAAAAAGAGACCCCAGTGAAGTAATATAAAGAAAAAGGGAAGAATTCCCGTATTTCTTGAACTCACCTGGGAGGTGCACAATGAACCCCGTCCATTTTTAACTAGATCAGTCCGTGGAGTGGCTGAGCGCTCATACCGGTTTGGCCCTCATTGGCCTGCTTCTTTCACATACCCGGCTTGCCAAACGTCTCATTCGGCACTCGCTACCTGGTGCACAGCACCCCATGGTCACTCATCCAGATGTACTCTATGCCTATCTTGGACTGCTGTGCCAAGGCAAAAGCGATTTTGACCAGATTGAGCCCTTTCGGGAGGATCGGTTCTTTGCGAAATCCTTAGGCCTTAAACACGTCCCGTCCTCGCCACCCTCCGGCAGCGTCTGGATTTGGCAGCCGCCCACAGCTACGACTGGCAGACGATTTTGCTCAAAGAGTCGGCGGACTTACTACGCGCCTTGAACGCACTGCTGACCCCTGTTCCAGTCACGCTCCCAAAAGGGAAAGCGTTGTCCTGGCCACCGCTGGATCTGGATGTCTCGCCGTTCGACAATAGCCACACGAAGAAAGAAGGCGTGTCCCTGACGTACAAAAAGGTGGACGGCTATGCGCCGTTTTTTGCCTATCTCGGACAGGAAGGCTATGGAGTTAATGTCAATCTGCGCGAAGGCAGCACGCATGTGCAAAAAGAAGCGGCCGGCTGCATTTCTATCGCACAGTCTGGACTATGCCCGCCGCAACCGATTTGCCGCTGCTCGTGCGCATGGATGCTGGCAACGCTGCGTTGGAGAATTTGAACGTATGCTTGAACGAAAACGTGGATTTTATCGTCAAGCGCAATCTTCGTCGGGAGTCGCCGGAGGAATGGCTGATGATTGCCAAGCAAGACGGAATCTGCTGTGAAGAACGGGAAGGCACACGCGTCTACTTGGGCGCGATGGAATGGAACGAGAAGAAGCTGGAACGTCCAATTCGCGTCGTGTATCAAGTCATTGAGCGAACGATGGAAGCCGATGGGCAGCTCCTGTTGGTGCCTCGGATAGAAGTGCAGGTGTTTTTCACAACACTGACCTGTTCGCCATGGCAAGTGATTCGGCTCTACCGTAACCATGCCACGAGCGAACAGTTTCACAGCGAACTCAAGACGGATCTGAATTTGGAGCGACTGCCCTCGGATAAATTTGCCACGAATGACTTGGTCTTGTGTGCTGGCCTCATGGCTTATAATTTGCTGCGGGTCATCGGGCAAATTTCGCTGCAAGAACCGGATGCCCCGGTACGAACAAAGGTCCACCGCAGACGGGTAAAAACGGTCATAGAGAACCTGATCTGGCTGGCTTCGCGCATGGTGGAGCATGCGAGGCAAACGAAGATCCGCTTCGGAAGGCACAGTCCCTGATTTCCGACGTTTCGGCGAATTTATATGAGCTTGTCGAGTTGAAACTCCGAAAACATATGTTCGAAAAAGGCTTGTTTCAGGGCAAGCTCTGTTTTCCTCTGCCTGGGACATAGACCAATCCGCTCCTGGCTTAGGTTCGAGCGCAAATCGTTGCAAGTCAAAACAAGGGACTGCTCCAGCTTGGGGTATTTCATGGATTCAGGGTTAATGATGAATATACTAATCGTCGAGGATGACCGCACCTTAAACAAAGGAATTCTCCTCACCCTGACACAGAGTGACACAACGGACGGCAGGGCATTGACAGTAAGCGCGGAACATCAGCAGAATCCGTTCCTCGTTCTACTCTCCCAGCAGACCGGGGAAGACAGTGGAGAGGCTTATGGCTTCACTCTGGTCTATAGCGGCAGCTTCAGTGCGAATGCCGATATGGATTAATACGGAACATGTGCTGTTCGAAAGCTGCTCCGGCGGCGGAGGCAGATTCGATCCCGGCATTCTTCATTACATGCCGCAGACCTGGACCAGCGATGACACCGATGCCGTGGAACGCCTCAAAATCCAGTACGGCACCAGCATCGTCTACCCGGCAAGCAGCATGGGCTCCCATATCTCGGCAGTTCCGAACCATCAGGTGCACCGCAATCACCTCGCTCTCGATGCGTAGCGACGTGGCCATGTCCGGCAACTTCGGCTACGAGTTGGATCTGACCCTCTTCACTCCGGAGGAACAGGCGGAAGCGGCTGCCCAGGTCGCCTTCTACAAGGAAATCCGTTCCCTCGTCCAGAAGGGCGACATGTACTGTCTGCTCTCACCGTTTGAAGGCAATGAAACGGCCTGGATGTTCGTCGCGGAGAATCTCTCCGAGGCATTGGCCGACTACTTCCGTGTGCTGGCCGGACCGAATACGAGCCACCCGCGCCTTCGCCTTCAGGGGCTGGACCCGGAGAAGGACTACGTCCTTAAGGAAACCGGCGCTGTATACGGTGGAGACCGGCTGATGTACGCCGGACTTCTCCTGCCGGAGCTGCACGGTGACTTCCAAAGCAAGCTGTTCCACTTCGTTGCAGTCGAATAATAGTAAGCATAGACGGGAATTACGTTTAAACGCTAAACATTCCTCACCCCAGGACCGCCTGTATGTGAGGGATGTTTGGTATATTAAGCAGGATCATCAGCGGAGCGTCTTCAGCGCACCGCTCCAGGCAACCACTTGATCCAGCATGCCATTTACGCTCGCAAGGTGAAGATTCGCCGGTTTGGAAGTCTGGCCGTTCTCGAAGTCAGTGAAAAGGGATAACGCCGGATGAACACGGACATCCGCGATAGACAGCTCGCCCAGAATGCCGCGTAGATGCTCGGCCGCACGTGCTCCTCCGACGGAGCCATAGCTTACAATCCTCGCAGCTTTATTGTTCCATACTTCCCGGGCATAATCCAGAGCGTTCTTCAGCGCGGCTGTAATGCTGTGATTGTACTCCGGTACAATAAAGACGAAGCCGTCCAGTGAATTCAGCTTTTCATTCCAGCGCCCGGCTTGTTCTGAAGCACCCGCTTCGCCCAGTAATGGAAGCTTGAAATCTGCGATATTCACAATTTCATAATTGGCGTCGCCGCGCTGGTCGGCAATGCCCTTTACCCATTCTCCCACCTGCGGGCTTAAACGGCCTTGGCGCGTGCTTCCCAGAATAATTCCAATATTCAATTTTGACATGGGAAAGCTCTATATTTTCTAAGGATGGGCAGTGTATCTTAATGTCAACGGCTGCTCCTCGTCAATTCCTATATTCTCTATATCCCCATCTTCAATGACATTGTTTATAAACAGCTCCCAGTGGTTCTTTTGATTATTCCCGATACCATCGACCTTAACTATTTTTCCTTCCTGATCCTTTTCTATTGGCATACCCTGTTCAACATTGTCTGAAATTGCCTTTAGTGCTTTCCAGACTGTAGGGTTATCGTCAATTATCTTAACGGTCTGCAGAAACAAAACCTCATCTTCATTGTAAATAACCACATTAACTTTAGTTTCCAATGTGCCTTGCCCTGTATATTTTACGCCATGATATTCTGGAGAAATACCATCTCCATTGTCTCTTCCGCACGCTGTTAAGAACAGTGCGATAACGAATAATAAAGTTAAGCTACACCAACAATGTTTTGTCAACTTCACTTTATGCTCATGCATAGTTATAGACCTCCCTCAAAAAGTCACTCACTAAACCGGATTCGTTCCATTAGACTCTCCTTACTCAAACGCCTTTGCATATAAAAAGTAGTTAATACTTGTACTGCAAAGTAGGCACAAATTAATATTAGCATTGCTCTCAGGGGCAATTGATATTGGACATAGGTGGCCGATCGCTTAAAGAATTCAACTCCAAAGTATCCGGCAGGTATACCTAATGAAAAAGTGATTAGCAAACTGATCATAATCACAATTAAACCTTCACTGCCTAACTGCAAGGTTAGCTGACTCCGCGACAAGCCAATAGCTTCAACTAAGCTAATTTCCCGTTTTCTAGAATACATACTGGTTAAGTTGGAATTTATCAAGTTAAATATACTAATAATAAGTAATACTGAAATAAGACCATTAGCTGCCAACTGGAGCACTTTTTTCATCCCATTAAATTCTTGATAAATCTCTTGGAAAGAAGTAAACGTTATTCTTCGATCAGCAGTTGCAATGCCTTTTAGATTTCGCTCCACTTTCCCCTGTTGTTTTTGATCAACTAATACACTAACCTGTTTTATACGTTGATCTAAACTTAATCGTTTGAACAAGTCCTGATGAGCAATTAAAACTCCTCCTTCTGAAGAATCACCTTTATACGTAATATAATTGGGCAATACACCAACAATAGTGAATACACGTTCTTTCTTTCCTGCTCCGTACTGTGCCATTCGAATCTTGTCTCCCACTTGGTAGCTTCCATCTTCAGCAACCGCGATGAGATTATCACCATTTCTCATTTCCGTTAGCATAGAATCATCTTTCCCAAGCATCTTAAGTGTACTTTTCATTAAGGCATCATCGTAAGCATAAATATCGGTTCGAATTTCTGGGTTTCTCATACTCTCCATGTCCTTGAGGTGAATGCTTGCATCTTGTTTGTTGTAGATCAATACATCATACATTTCCGTCAGTACTGTTTTGATCCCAGGCATATTATTCACTTGCTTAATAACTTTCTCGTTCAACAAATCGAGTTGTTCGTCAGATCCACGGTAAGCAGCAGTACTTAATTTATAATCACCAGGCACCATACTTCCAGCCATATTATCGATATTCATACTACTAAAAATACTCCCTGTGACCACAAAAATAAGCCCTGTCAGCGTAATCGATGTTACAGTCACCCAGGTACGTTTGCGATATCGAATAAGTTGTGCCAACACCAAGGAGAAACCGCTAATTGAGTTTTTTAATTTATTCTTGGTTTTGGAACTTCTCTTCCCTAACTCTTCGGCGGGATTATAACGAATAGCCGCAATCTCCGTAATTCTTCCTACTTTTCTAGCAGGAATATGAACAGAAAGCATAACGAGAATCAGGCCTGCAACAAAAACGAAGCAAGCAATATAAGGGGACATCTCAACATATAATGCAGAGCCTCCACTAGCTACATGTCCTAGGAAGGGAATGAATGTCGCGCTGCCAAATCCCCCCAACAAAAGACCAATGACGCTCCCAACTAGTGAAATAATCAGCCCTTCTGTAAAGATCATCCTCCGTAGTTGTTTAGGGGTCATTCCTATAGCTTTCATCATGCCAAATAAACGGATCTGTTGGGATATATATATATTGAAAATGTTATAGATAACCATGGCTGCACTAATTACAATTACAAATACAACTACGGCTGCTTTCAGGACCGATACAGGATTCTGCTCATATGCACCACTGTAACGTTCGTTTATTTGAATTTGGTCTTCTTTTAACTTAGCCCCCTTACCAATTTTGTGTGCCGTAGAAGAAGCATTAAAGTCCGACTTTAAAAGAGCAAATATAACGACATCCGGATCAGGACTATAACGCTGGGAAAGGCTTTTGGATATAAACATTAGGCCAGCTCTAGCCGCCTTACGTACAGCAATATCATCAATAATGCCTACTAGCTTAAAACTTTTTGTTATATGTTCCGTTTTCCCTGCGTTTATAATTTGTAAATCCAATGGAATTACCTCTCCTAGAATGGAGGGAAAACCAAGTTCTTCTATCACCCATTTATCCAAGACAATTTCGTCGTCCGTTGCCGGTGCCCGCCCTTGCCTTAATTGAACCAGTCCTTCATTAATTCCTTCTATATAACCTATAGCCATGTTAATGTTTAATTTTTCAAATGAGTCAGATTTAACATTTTTACTGTTATAGGAAAGATAATGTTTTTTAATCTTCGGATTATTCTCAATTTCTTGTTGCTGCTTCGGCAACAAATGCTCATATTGTACATGATAGGCACCTAGCTCATTAATCGCTTCTCGCTTGCTCCGCTGATCGTCAGAATAAAAGTAGGTCAGAACCACAAAAATCAATGCTACGGATAAAGCCACTGTACCTAGAGTCAATAATGTCCGACTTCTGTGATGACGTAAATTTTTCAGTGATACATCCCTAACAGTTATAGTATTTTTCATCCTTCAACCTCTACTGCAATTGAACCGTCCACCACCCGAACAGTCCGATCTGCAAGCTTAGCTACTTTGTCATTATGCGTTACAACAATTAAAGTCTGGTTATATTTCTCTACCGATAAACGTAGCAAATCCAAAACACTGTTGCTGGAACGGCTATCGAGATTTCCTGTGGGTTCATCCGCGAGCACAATAGCGGGTCTGGGTGCTAATGCACGAGCAATTGCCACCCGTTGCTGTTGCCCGCCAGACAATACTGTGGGCAGACTGGTCCGCTTTTCATAAATCCCCAATGTATTTAATATATCTTCAATATAACTAACATCAGCCTTATTACTGTCCAGTCCAATGGGTAAAATAATGTTCTCCCAGACATTAAGTGACGGTACCAAATTAAATGCTTGAAACACAAACCCTATTTCACGACGGCGAAATACTGCTAATTGGCTCATTGGCAATGTATAAATGGAAGTTCCTTTTATTATTACTTCGCCGCTCGTAGGTGCGTCCAAACCACCAATGATGTGCATTAAAGTACTTTTTCCTGCACCGGACTGCCCAACAATAGAAATAAACTCACCTTTCGCCACAGAGAAATCAACATTATGAATTGCCTTCACTTGACTTTCTCCTGTGCCATAATATTTGCACAATTTCTTCCCATCCAGAATCATATCAGCGCCTCCTTATAAAGGATACAAAAAAATATCCTCCCCTGAATTTGTACTCTAAGGAAAGGATATCCAACAAATCTCTATTTTTTATCAACTATTTCCAGCATCATTACAATTTTAGGGAAATGAGCATAAGAACGTAACATTCACACAGGCACCACCATGTTTATTATTGACAAGACGAATAGTGCCCCCCATTTTTTCAGATAATACCTTGCAGATATTTAGTCCCATCCCGTAATGGCTTCCATCAACCTCTGTTTTACTTTTATAAAAAGGGGTTGTTGCCAACTTGAGATCCTGCTTCGAAAACCCTTTTCCATCATCACTAACTGTCATGGAGAATAGTCCTTCCACAAGTTCAAAACGTACGGAAATCGTCTGGCGTGCATAACGAATGGCATTCGTAATCATGTTTTCGTATATCCTAGCCACAAGGTCTGCATCAATATTTAAAGTTTCTTCAAAAATATTATTTATAAATGTGAATTTAAACGCTTGCTCTCGTGCTAGAACCTCAGCAGAACTGCTTAGTTGTTTCAAAAAACATTCACTATTCACTGTATTAAGATTCACAGATATATCCTCAAGTTTGTGTGCCTCACTCATTATTTGCACATAGTTTTCCAGTCGTAAAATATGTGCGCTCATGGTTGAAATAGTATCCAGTAATTTCTCCTTGCTTATTTTATCTTCTGGTAGATATTTATTCAAAAAATCCGCATAACCCCGGATTACTGTAAGCGGTGTTCGCAGATCATGTGAAAAGGCTGCATTTAACTGTTTTCTATCTTCTATGGATCGCCACATCTGACGATTACTTTCCACCAAAGCAACTCGCATTTTCTCAAATGATCCGCATAATTGTCCCATTTCATCTTCGCTATATTGCTGAATATGAAAATCTAAGTCATTATTGGATATTTTTTCAGAAGCTTCACGCATAATTTCAATTGGTTTCTTAAGCTTATTACGGTAAAACAATAAAGAGGACAACAGGATAGATAGCCCAAAAAATATTAAAATAGACCATGAATCTAAAAAATCACAAAACTTAATGATCTGTTTATCTTTATAAGAATAGTCTGTATTAACGTCCTCCATATTATAGATAATAGCTGGATTCTCAATATCGGCTAACGTGTAAGAATTGTTATACTTTAAAAACATATTATTACGCATTTGACTTGCTTGACCAATGGTAATCATACTGAGCAGCGCTGCAATAAGTATAAATACAAGCATATAAACCATAAATGTTAACCTAATGGATAAATCACGAAAACCTTTTCTTAACCTACCCATTTATAACCCACACCCCATACCGTCGATATATATATATGGTCGCTAACCTCAGTAAACTTGGCCCGAATTCTTCTAATATGTTCTGTAACAACGGAGCTGTCACCTTCATGCTCCCATCCCCAGACCCTTTCATAAATATGTTCCTTATCAAAAACTTGACCACTGTTCATCGACAACAATTCAATTATCCCAAATTCTTTCTTAGCAAAGGAGAGAGAGTGGTCTTTGTAATAAACCATTTTTGCAGAGTAATCAATAACTAGATCATTTGAGAATTTTGTTTGTGTCTTAATAGATTGTCTTCGTTCACGGCGCAGATGTGCTTCCACCCTAGCTCCAAGCTCATCAATACTGAACGGTTTGACGATATAATCGTCACCACCGACACGAAAGCCATTGATTTTATCAGCCTCTTCTACTTTAGCGGTTAGGAATATAATAGGACAGGACACAAAATCCCGTATTCGGGTGCATACTTCAAGACCATCGATCTCTGGCATATTAATATCCAATAAAATAATGTCTGGACTATACGCTGCCTTTTGCAAAGCCTCCGTTCCGCTTCGTGCTGTTAAGACTTTATAACCATTCATCTCAAAGTAATCTTGTAGCAGATTGGTTATATCCGTTTCATCATCAACGATCAGAATTTGATTGGTCATGGTCTATACTCCATTTGCAGTTTCTTTAGTATTAGAGATATCTAAATACAAATCTTGTTCAGAGTCCATTTTAGACATCAAAAACTCATCATGCGTTATGATTATACAAAGATTTTTTTCAGTTTATTTAAAAGCTGAACAAATTTCTCTTTATTTTGTACGTCCAGGTTAGATGTTGGCTCATCAAATATATATAAGCTGGGTTGTCTTAAAACTGCTCTGGAGAGTGCAATCTCTTGCATTTGACCACCTGATAAATTTTTCCCTAGTTCATTAATATGATGGTACTTCTCATTTATTAATACATCCGATAGTTCGAATTCTTCCAGGATACAAGCTACTTCTTCGTCTGTAAGATTTTCGTCCCACTGCTTGATATTGTCCATTACGGTACCAGAAAACAAGTGTATTTTTTGAGACACAACCCCTATTTCACTTCGCAAATCGTTGATGCTAATCTCTTTAAGATTATAACCATTGATAAGAATTTCCCCACTATAATTAGTATAAAATCCCAACAACAGTTTTACAATCGTTGTTTTCCCACTGCCATTTGGTCCATATATAAATAAATTCTTACTATTATTCAATTTTAAATTTATGTCATTTAAGACTTCCCGTTCATTATCAGGATATGAAAATGAGACATTCTTAAATTGAATAGTATCAATTTCATCAATTATTATTGTTCCACATCTTTCACTTTCAATTTCGTTCTCCATAAAAAAATCCATTCTTGATAACACCGCCAGCGCAGGCTGAATGGAGAGATTAATGGATGAAAACATTTGTACAGGAATAAATAAACTTGATAGGTAGGATAAGAGTGAGAAGTATGATCCCACCGTTAGTTCTCCCTTGATGATAAAATAACTAATCATGATTATAAATATTGATCTGGAAACTGTAATGAATAAAGACACTGACTCACTACCGATTACAACAAAAAAATTTCGTTTTATCAGCCTTTTGGCAATAATATTAAAATAGCGCTTTATTTCATTTTCTTTGTGACTTTCCAAATTAGAATTTTTCATTTCAGCTAATCCTGCGATATCTTCATAAATCTCTCCTTGTGCTTCTGCAGACGTCTCACTTAATTCTTTTGATGAGTTATAAATTTGCTTGGAAGTTAGTCTAGTAATAAAATAAAGTATCGGTAAAAATAACGCGGCAAGCAAAAGCAGTTCCCACTTAATTGTCATAATCACAAAAAATGCGCCTAAAAAAGAGAGGAGGCTTTTAAGAAAGCTCATAATTACTGGTGAAAACAATGAGTTTAAATTATCGACTTCTTCTACTCTCGAGATTACATAACCCGTTTTATTATTATCAAAAAATGAAGCTGGATATCTAAGTAAATTATTTATAATATCCTTTTTTAAGTTAGTAATCACTTCTACGCTTATTTTGGCAAACAATACGTTGATAATAGAATTAATTATCGACAGAATGATGAAGAGGACAACCATACTCAAACTCATTACAACAACTAATTCAAAATTCTTACGCAATATTCCGGAATCGATAATTTTTTGGGTAAGGAACGGCACAGCCAATTCAAAAAATGCGGCTATAATAGTCAGGAGAAATACAATGGAAATTTGTTTCCTTACCTTTTTTATTTGATTTATTATTATTATTTTTTTTTTGCTCATTGATCCTCCTGAGAAGATTATCAAACTAGAAATCCTTTTATTTTATTCGATAGATTAGATACATATGTAAAATCATACAAATTAAAATGTGCAAAAGGTAACTTTTGTCCCAAAGTTTTTTCTACTTTCATCAGAACATCTATACAGTTGTTAATGTTCAGACCTTGTGTAAATGTTGATTGGATACCCTCAATGTTTGGAATAAATTGGCTAATTATTGAAATCACTCTATTGTATAAGTTTTGATCAATTGGTTCTGTAACTTTAATTTCTTTTAATTGAATTTGAGAAAATCCGACGCAATTCCCCCTAACTTCCCTCAAAATAGAATAATTATTCAAATCATGAGAGTTTTTGAATTCTACAAATTTACTAATAAAATAAGGTGTCACAAAACTGTTTCGATTAATAAAGACATACTTTCCATTTTTCCAGGGGACAATATGCGGAATTCCTAAGGTATAGAATACTGATTTTTTATCTAAATAAAGCTGGTTTGCTTCAATTATATTTTCATGTGACTTCACTTTAACTGTTTTTTCAATCATAAAAGGCAGAGTATCACTAGTTTCAACTGTTGTTGTAACTAGAACGATATCTTTTGAAAAGGCTTGATCACACCTAGCTTCAAATTCCCTCCTAAGCGATAAATTATCAGTCCCTAAACTTAGATTAATAATATCCGGTTTTAATTCAATAGCCATATCAAGAGCTTCAAGAAGCGTTTTTGAAGAACAACGGCATTGATCATTAAGAACTTTAATGATTATCAACTCTATGGAATCACCACAGAATTCATCTAACATACCTATTAAAGCTGTAGAGTGACCATGACCATCTACAATCGTTTTTTCTTCCGATAAATTGTACTTATATTTAATCTTGGCCTTTATTTGAGAACTTTCATCTATTCCACTATCAATAAGAGCTATCGTAGTTTTTTTATCTTTAACAACCTCAGCTTGTCCTCGCATTACCAGACAACCTTAGTATAATAAGGTTTCATTTGAGTACAAACCTCATTTCGATAATCTTCAACCGAGAAGATGCT
Source organism: Paenibacillus durus ATCC 35681 (assembly GCF_000993825.1). NCBI lineage: Bacteria > Bacillati > Bacillota > Bacilli > Caryophanales > Paenibacillaceae > Paenibacillus > Paenibacillus durus. Next base: position 241,484 of record NZ_CP011114.1, on the reverse strand, counting down.
GCGGTCATGACCAGGGCATGGGGAAGCACAAAAATATCTCACATTACAGGAAGCGCATGGTTGCATGGCATCAACTATAGGTAAAAGATATAGCTTTTCTAATTTGCCTTCAAGTAAATCAGTAATGTTCCCTAAAGACTTATTTCCTCTTTTAGTCAGAAAACAAGGGTAGACTTCCCCATCACAAGAAATTAGAATTTTGGAATCTAAATCACAAACACATTTAAAGTTGGCTGTATTCTGCAGTTGATCTTTTTCATTTGCTGTGAGAATATCCATGGCATTTATTTTTATGGGAGGACTAAGCATTTCATAATTTTCTTCACCTCTCCCTTCAGGACTGAATGCCCGTATAGCAGATTTAACATCTAATGATAAGCACAGTTCTTTAAACTCATTTGCATGAGAAATATTATGCTTTGTTAAAACCATTGAAAGGCTAATATTCGTAATCCCCTCTTTTTGTAAATTCTTAATTGTAGTCATCACTTTCTCAAAAACTCCCGGACCGCGAACAAGAGTCACGCTGTGTTCGTTATATCCATCAAGACTAATCGAGACATAGTCCACCAAACTTTTGAGTACCGGAACCTTATCCTGTTTGAGAAGTGTGCCATTAGTCATTATCTCAATAATGCCAGTGTAATTAGAACGAGCGTAACTTAAAATATCCCATATATCTTTTCTTAGGAATATTTCTCCTCCGGTAAAAACAAGACTGGAGACATTATGAATTTCACACCAATTAATAATATTTTTTATATCTGCTATATCCATATCTTCTCTTAGAATATCCCCGCAACCTACACAACAATGGGTACATCGCAAGTTGCACCCTGTTGTGATTTCTATACTCACACTCTTTATTTCTGATGAACTTTTTAATGACTCTGTAGAATAGTCAGTAATCTCGATCTCCTGTAGTTTTCGGAGTAAGTTCATCATGTATTCTTGCGTTTCATGATCCTGACACTTTTCTAATATCTCATTTGCATTATACTGTTTAGAAATACAATCATTTAAAAAATCATAAACATAATCAGGGCATTTAATCCAAAGACCATTGATAACATTTCCTAAGATTACTTCATTATTATTTTTTAGTAATCTAAAATTAGTATTAAATTTCAGAACATTAGATGTAATCATAGTTCCTCCTAATTAATAATTTTTTGTTCGGTTTAAAATTAATATAAAAAAAGGCAGAAAAGTGCACCAATTAGTACACTTTTCTTTTTAAAAGATTCATGCTAAATAATTATCTGAGTATTAACTGAAAATACTTGCTTCAGCGGTTCTTGTCCAACCACAAGAAGCTATATTTGTCTGGTGCGCATAAAACACCTGACAGTCATCCCAGCAACCATAACCTTTTACATCTAATTTCAATTCTTCTTTCTTTTCTGGATTAATCTTCAATTAAATCACCATCCTTCCTAAATCGGTATTTTTTATACCGCACTAAATTAAGGCAATATAAAGACAATTATTGCTTTCTTATAACGCGAAATTAGCTAAAAATTGAATCTCGAGCAGTTTTTTTCCATCCACATCCAAGTTCAATTGGATTATTAGAAACAAGAACTTGGCAATCATCCCAGCAACCGTAACCCTTAACATCCAATTTAAGTCCTTCTTTTTTTTGCGGATTAATTTTCATTTTCTCACCTCCCTTCAAATCAGATGAAATTCACAAACTTTAACTTTAATTCAATTTGTCAACTTTGATAAACATATGAACTCTCTAAACGTTCATAAGCACAAAAAAATCCACTCGGCTTGTACATCTCACCAGTCATTTTATAATTCACAAATATGCATCTCGAACTTGTACAAGACTTGAAATATGAACACCCTTTGCAATCTTCCCGTTGACTATGGTCAGTAGGAAAAGTATGTAACTCATATTTAGCACCATTACTTATATTCCCTAGACAGAATGCTTCTTCCCCTACAACATAGTTGCAAGGATATATATCTCCATTTGCATTGATCGAAAAGCTGCTTACTCCTCCGCTACAATCACCCTGAACTTTTAATTTTTTGTTCATTATTGACAAATTAATATCTTTTTTTTCTTTTGCGAATCTTTCAAGTTGTCTAAACTGTTCTTTAAGGGTTGAAAAGTGCTGATCGTTCCAATCCTCATCAAAAAAATTGGGTATCGGTTTTATTTCTTTAAAACCAAGCCCTTCAGCAAACAGAACATTTTTATATAGATCTGCGACATTATCTGAACTATAGGTTATCCTCGCTGTTGTTCCGGGAATATTTTCCAGTAAATAAGTTAAATTAGATTCTATCATTCCCCACGATGGTTTACCGTTTGCATATATACGATGTTTATTATGATTTTCTGGAGTTCCATCAATGCTAACTGATAAAATAAAATTATGCTCAGCTAAAAAGTCAATGTTTTTGGATGTTAAAAGGGTCCCATTAGTAGTCATCATAAAGTACTTTTCGATTTTAATTCTCTCTAACGCTGTAATAATCTCTTCAACTAACGCCTTATTAAGAAGAGGTTCTCCACCAAAAAAATTAACCGTCAAACTTTCTGATTTATTAAGGCTTAACGCTCTATTGATAAAAATAATAAGTGAATCTACATATTCTGTATTGAAGTATAATTTCTCTCTCAGTCCAGAAACATAACAGTAATCGCAACTTAGATTGCAATCGTTAGTAACAAAAACATGTATAATCATCACTTTCAACTCCAGTATCTAATAACATAATATGACATAATTTTCTTATTCGATTACATAATATTACATTAAAACTTTTTTTATATAATATATGACATTTACAATTACATTTTTTAGTTGTATATTAATCAATCATCCATTTAACGGATTTTATTTATATCTTTTATATAATAACCCTTTAAATATTTTTACAAATATGTATATATAAGAAGGATAATAGTTAATCCTGAATCCGTGAAGCGAAATACTGAAAAGGTTAGAAAAAGAGACCCCAGTGAAGTAATATAAAGAAAAAGGGAAGAATTCCCGTATTTCTTGAACTCACCTGGGAGGTGCACAATGAACCCCGTCCATTTTTAACTAGATCAGTCCGTGGAGTGGCTGAGCGCTCATACCGGTTTGGCCCTCATTGGCCTGCTTCTTTCACATACCCGGCTTGCCAAACGTCTCATTCGGCACTCGCTACCTGGTGCACAGCACCCCATGGTCACTCATCCAGATGTACTCTATGCCTATCTTGGACTGCTGTGCCAAGGCAAAAGCGATTTTGACCAGATTGAGCCCTTTCGGGAGGATCGGTTCTTTGCGAAATCCTTAGGCCTTAAACACGTCCCGTCCTCGCCACCCTCCGGCAGCGTCTGGATTTGGCAGCCGCCCACAGCTACGACTGGCAGACGATTTTGCTCAAAGAGTCGGCGGACTTACTACGCGCCTTGAACGCACTGCTGACCCCTGTTCCAGTCACGCTCCCAAAAGGGAAAGCGTTGTCCTGGCCACCGCTGGATCTGGATGTCTCGCCGTTCGACAATAGCCACACGAAGAAAGAAGGCGTGTCCCTGACGTACAAAAAGGTGGACGGCTATGCGCCGTTTTTTGCCTATCTCGGACAGGAAGGCTATGGAGTTAATGTCAATCTGCGCGAAGGCAGCACGCATGTGCAAAAAGAAGCGGCCGGCTGCATTTCTATCGCACAGTCTGGACTATGCCCGCCGCAACCGATTTGCCGCTGCTCGTGCGCATGGATGCTGGCAACGCTGCGTTGGAGAATTTGAACGTATGCTTGAACGAAAACGTGGATTTTATCGTCAAGCGCAATCTTCGTCGGGAGTCGCCGGAGGAATGGCTGATGATTGCCAAGCAAGACGGAATCTGCTGTGAAGAACGGGAAGGCACACGCGTCTACTTGGGCGCGATGGAATGGAACGAGAAGAAGCTGGAACGTCCAATTCGCGTCGTGTATCAAGTCATTGAGCGAACGATGGAAGCCGATGGGCAGCTCCTGTTGGTGCCTCGGATAGAAGTGCAGGTGTTTTTCACAACACTGACCTGTTCGCCATGGCAAGTGATTCGGCTCTACCGTAACCATGCCACGAGCGAACAGTTTCACAGCGAACTCAAGACGGATCTGAATTTGGAGCGACTGCCCTCGGATAAATTTGCCACGAATGACTTGGTCTTGTGTGCTGGCCTCATGGCTTATAATTTGCTGCGGGTCATCGGGCAAATTTCGCTGCAAGAACCGGATGCCCCGGTACGAACAAAGGTCCACCGCAGACGGGTAAAAACGGTCATAGAGAACCTGATCTGGCTGGCTTCGCGCATGGTGGAGCATGCGAGGCAAACGAAGATCCGCTTCGGAAGGCACAGTCCCTGATTTCCGACGTTTCGGCGAATTTATATGAGCTTGTCGGGTTAAAGAGTAAGGAACCTATGTTCGAAAGGGGCTTGTTCCAAGGCATGCTCTGTTTCCCCATGCCTCATTTTAACCAAATCCGCTCTCTTCTATGATTGACACACGAATCGCTGCAGCAAAAGGGAGAGCCTCCTTAGGCTTTGATTATTTCACGAATTCAGGAAGAATATAATGGAAGTTACATTTTGTAAATACAATCATTGAACTGTAAATATCATGCTTGATTTTTGGTCTATCTTTGATAGACTCACCTTAAGACTACAGACACCCCCAACCGGCAGATGTTGTTTCTTCTAGCGAACTCTCCCGCATCACAGACTTGCCTGCTCACTCTAATAGTTGTTCATTAATCCGGCAGATTGGAGATCATTCCATATGAAAAAACTAAGACATCTCTTGAACACCGATATTTACCGCTGGCTGAAACAGTGCATGACGGGAAAATGGGGCGCGCTGTCCGTTATCATTATTTTAAATGTAATCATTTCACTAAGCGGCGCCGTTCTTGCCATTGTCTCGAAGCAGGTGATTGATCATGCCGTAGAGGGCAGCATGCGCGTCAGCGGCATATACGCAATCGCTTTCGCCCTGATTCTGATCCTTCAGTTAGCACTTTCTTCAATGCTGACCCTGCGAACCGTGAAGCTGAGAGAGGCAATGAACAATGATTTGCAGCGGAACTTTATGGACCGGCTGTATAGAGCAGAGTGGAGCGCGGCCGGAAAATACCACAGCGGCGATCTGTTGACGCATCTGACCAACGATGTTGCCAATATTACCGACGGCTTGGTTAACACCCTGCCCAGCATCATTTCCCTGATTGCCCAGTTTGCGGCGGCCTTCATTACTTTGCTGTATTTTGACAAGACGCTGGCACTGTTCGCTTTTCTGCTTGGACCTGTGTCCGTGCTCATCAGCTGGTACATAGGCAGCAGGCTGAAGAAAATGCAGCATCAGATTCAGGCCGCGGAAAGCCGCTATCGTTCCCTGCTGCAAGAGTGCGTCCAAAATCTGCTGATTGTGAAGACATTCGAGCACGAACAAGACAGCCTGCAAAAGGTGCAAGCCTCTCAAGCGAACCGGCTGTTCTGGATACTTAAACGCACCCGGTTTAATGTTGCCGCAGATTTGACTATGGGGATCGGATACCGGCTCGGCTTTTTTCTGGCCTTCATTTGGGGGGCATACCGCATATCTATCGGAGCTGCCAGCTTTGGGATGTTTACCGCTTTTTTGCAGCTTGTAGGACAAATTCAGGGACCGCTTGAAGGTCTTGCCCGTACGTTCCCTGTCCTGATCGCTATGATTACATCAGCGGAACGGCTTATCGTCTTTCAAAAATTGGAATCGGAAAATAAGAGAGAGAATCTTCCCTCCATTCGGGACGGCATATCCGGTCTGCAAATGGAGCATGTAGTATACGGCTATGAGGCGGATAAGCCGATTCTTACCGGTGTTTCTCTCCGCATTCGGCCCGGCGAGCTGATCGCTCTCATCGGCACCTCGGGCGAAGGCAAAACCACCCTGCTTCGGCTTCTGCTCGCGTTAATCAAGCCCCAGACCGGGGATGTCTGCATTATCGGCAACAATCATGAACGGATCAGCCTTTCCGCTGATACAAGGTCTTATTTTTCCTATGTTCCGCAGGGCAATACTTTATTCTCCGGCACGATTGCGGACAATCTGCGGATCGGTCATCCCTCAGCCACCGAGGAGGAAATCAACGCAGCCATTGAGGCCGCTTGCGCCCGGGGCTTTATCGAGAAGCTTCCCCAAGGCATTGATACGGTTATCGGCGAACACGGCTCCGGCTTATCCGAAGGCCAGGCCCAACGAATCGCGATTGCCCGCGCGCTACTGAGGCCGACGCCGATCCTGCTTCTCGATGAAGCGACATCGGCGCTTGACATGGATACGGAGTGGACCGTCCTGCAAAATATCCGGAATTTCCAGCCCCCGCGAACATGCATCGCCATCACCCACCGTTTATCCGTATTTGATGTATGCGATCACATCTACCGCTTGTCCAAAGGCCAACTGTTCGAACAAAAAAAGGAGCTTGTTACTCACTAAGAGTAGGCAAGCTCCTTCTTCATAAATCAAAAAGAGACCTCAAACCGTAGAACCGTCCGAAGTCTCTTCTTTTGTTTCAGTCCTAGGAGAATGAATACCAGGTGTGCACACCGTCAGAGTAACTGGCATCAGGTTTGGTCTTAAGCAGATTCCCATACTCTGTGCTGCTCACTTTAAGCTCTTTTACTTCCGGCTTTTCCCAAACTTTCTTGCTCATGCACTTCACCTCCTGATATTGTAAAAATATTGCCACTTGTCCTTAAAAACCATGTTTAGCATGAAGGAGATTTGCAATATTTTTATCTACAATACAATACTTTCTCCCAAAAATCAAGAATTTTGATCGTTATTACGAACGGCTTTTCCACTCAAAGCTATTAATAATTCAGAAAAATATCGCAAATATTGGTGTTTATGGTGATGAAAGCTGCTTCAGTCTATGAATTATGCCCTTGATTTGTTCATCAACTGTAAAACCCGCCTCCGGGCGTTCGATATGAAAAACAGGCAGGCTTGAAGCAAGCCTGGAGCAGCGAATAAAGTGTTCGCTCTGTTTTCCCATAAATTCGATGATCTCCGGACGATAGATATTCCGTAAGATAACCATCAATTTCTCCGGACCCTTTATTTCAGAGACCGCTACTTCAGAACCTGGATGCGTGGTCAATTCAAAGAGCGCGTCCAGCCTTTTCGGAGCCTTAATAAACTCCCCGTCCATTTGCACATGATACTTGTCCCGGACACCCGGAATTCGGTTCAAGGAATCTACGCTGCCAAAGATCTTCTCAGCCGTATCCCGCCACAGCTTCTGCCTTGGAAAAGAGGGGACAATCCACGATTCTCCCCTCTCGTCTTCTTGGAGTGCCGCAATATCATCCGCCAAAAAAGAACACCCGCGCCTATTCAGCGCCGCCGCCAGCGTCGATTTGCCCGCGCCCGATTGACCGGTGATGATAATATGCTTACCCGCCAGCGCCAGAGCGCTGCCATGAACCGGAAGCAGGCCGCGCTGCATCAAGAGCACGCCCATGCAGGTGCCAAGGATGAACAGCACATGAGCCTCCGGCTCGCAGTCTTCACTTTTTTCCGCGATGATCTGCTTGCCGTCCAAGACCAGAAACGTGCCGATATCTTTAACGCGAAAGGCAAAGCCGTCGTTCTCTACGACCGTATACGCATGGGAATCTTGTGGACCGGGCACCTCTACAGGCACTTTTCCCTCTCGGATATACACTTCAGGCGGCCCTTCCGCCGGGAGCAGGCCTTCAAGCAGAAAGTTGGACGCTATATTAAACCCAAAAGCTTTGTAACGAAACTCGAAGTCATGATCGCTCATTTTACCCCACCTCAGGCCATGGATATCGTATCGAATGTTAAGAATACCGCCGCTTGAAATCTTCGATGAATCTGGAGAAAATGACGGCCGTCAAAATGGATCTGACCAGACTATCCTCCGCCTTGCGCACATCCCCGCTTGCTTTGGCAAGATTCTCCTTGAGCTTATCAACTTCTACGTATGCCTCTAAGCTCCCTTGTTCCAAGGCTTGCTCGGCTTCGGCCAGAACCTCAGGCCAGATCGGGGCGAGCCTGTACATCCAATCCGCACTCTGAAGCCCTTTGGCAATAATGTTCAGCCGGATCGGGTCCGGGAGTACGCCCTTCATCGCCCGGCGCAGCAAATACCGTTCTTGGCCGCTTCGCACAAATTGTCCGGAAGGAATCGCCATGCAGAACTCAAACACGCGTTTATCCCGGGAAGGGTCGCGAATGGTAATTCCATTGGCTAATGACAGCTTGGTTTCCACCGCCCCTATGTGCGTGAACGGCAGCGGACTGGTCCTTGCCTTCCTGTCTTCTTCATAATCCGGATAACGGCTGATCGGCGTATTCGCTTCAATCTGATCCAGCCTGCTGGTTACATTCCATTTGCCAACAAGCGACCTTTTGACGACCACATTGGTAAAACGATCGAACTCCCGCAGCCGCGTCCGGTTCTTCCATAGCTTCAAGCGGTGCGGCAGCACTACCGGAATCGCACTCCGCAGCACTTTGGTTACCGGCTCATTCACCAATCTGCTGAATCCATACAGCTCCCGGGCAGCCGAGACAATTCTCCCTTGTCTGGACAGCGTTACCAGATGAACCGCGAAGTTGCCGTACGAGATCGTATTGTTGCCTGTCTGTCCATTCAGCATAATGGTGCAGTTTCTTGAGGCGGCCATTTTTAAAAATGAATGATACCAGGTCATATTTTGAAAAATCTTATACGGCTGCTCAAAGATCCGAATCAGCTCGTCGATATCGGTCATGCAATTTTTGTCCGCAAAACTGCTGTACGTAATATCAATATTAGGATACGTCTCGGCGATGAGTCCCACTTCACGGGATTCGTTATAAATGGTCATTCTGGGCGGCCGCTCGTTGAACTCCGGAACCGGAATGGATGTGAAGCCGTACAGCTTCTTGCCCTGTTCAGCCAGCTTGGGCGCCGCGGCACAGGCAATCGACCCGGAATCCATCCCGCCGCTCAGGAAAATCCCCGTCTCGCCCGCACTTCTGAGCCGGCAGGTCACTGCTTCGGAGAAGCAGCGGTTGAAGGCTTCCACGTATTCTTCATCTGTCTTGAAACGGATCGGCTTGATATCCCTTAACGGCTCCCAATACTTTTTCTTGGAAAAACCTTCGGCGCTTACTATTCCATAATGCGCAGGCGGCAGCTGGTAAATATTCCGGTATACCGTTTCTTCACATTCCATTTCATGCTGAATTCCGTCTATCGCCAAAAAGTCCGCAATCCATTTTTCATTCAGCTCGGCCTGCTCGCCGAACAGCTCCAATAACGGCGTCTCTATTGTACAGAAAGCAAAAAAACCACGCTCATAAGTATAATACAGCGTCCTTGATCCCATGGCATCGCGAGCGAGAAAAAGCTCCTTCTTCCCGGCATCCCAAATGGCAAAGGCATAATCGCCAATCAAGTGCTCAGGACATGAATATCCCCATGTCTCGTAGGCCCGGAGAATAAGCTCACTGTCGGTTATAACGGGTGATTCCCCCGGTTTCAGCTTGAATTGCTCCAGCAATTCAGCACGGTTATCAATGATCGCGTCCGCTGTAATGACCAGGGTTTGACCCTCATTGAAGCGCGGTAATTGTTCCATTTTGGACTCAGGCGTGTTATAAATAATTCCGCAGCCCAAATGTACGGAGCGATCGCTCCATTCCTCTGTACGCTGAAAAGAACAGACTTTCAATTTCCTGAAAATGGACGACCCGGCCGGGGCAGCATCCGCATCGCTTCCAAACCTATAAATCCCGCTAATTGCACCCATCCTGTCCCCTCCGAAATCTCGTCTCCTTGCAGCTGAAGATTGCAGTATGTAATTAATTTATCATCTTTGTTGTACTTTATAAAGAACAAACTGTCATTCCCCGCAAAAAGAGAATACCCGTTTATCCCGCCTTACGAAACGAGCTTTAACCGCCTGCATACATTCGAATGTTAATATATTCGTAACACGAATAGTACCTGGTACTAAGAGTTCATGCTATAATAGCATCGTAATTACTATTACCTTTCATATATGGGAGATGGATTAGTTGATGAAAGAGCAATGGATAGCCCCGGAACGCTACAATATGACGTCTGAGATGGAACGCCATCCGTCCGGCAAGCTTGCGCTTAAATGGTTGAGCGATAAAGGGGAATACGAGGAAATTACGTATGGCGAACTGATGAAGCTGGCCAACCGGCTGGCCGGAGGCCTGGCGGGGCTGGGACTGCGTCAGGGCGACCGGGTCCTCGTTATGGTTCCGCGCAGAATCATCGCCTATGTTATATATCTGGCCTGCTTGAAGCTTGGGCTTGTCATCATTCCTTCTTCGGAAATGCTGCGCTCGAAGGATCTCGACTATCGGCTCCGCCACTCCGAAGCCAGAGCGGTCATATCCTGGTCGGAGGTGACGGGAGAAGTGAATAAAATCGCGGATGACCTGCCCGCGCTCGAGTTCCTCCTCTCGGTTTCGGCAGATGGCAGTGAAGCCGAATCCGGCTGGGTGGCACTGGAGGGGCTGATGGAAGGCCAGCCGGATACATTTGCCGCAGCTCCCACCACCCGGGATGATATGGCGATTCTCGCTTACACCTCCGGCACCACCGGTAACCCGAAGGCGGTTGTTCACAGCCATGGATGGGGCTATGCGCATCTGCGCATCACTTCGCTGTGGCTTGATATTCATGAATCGGACACGGTATGGGCAACGGCCGCTCCCGGCTGGCAGAAATGGATTTGGAGCCCGTTTCTGTCGGTACTCGGCAATGGAGCCACCGGCTTTATCTATAATGGCGCTTTTCAGCCCAACCGCTATTTGCAGCTGATTCAGGAGCGTGATATCCACGTCTTATGCTGTACGCCGACAGAATACCGGCTTATGGCCAAAATTGACGGACTCGGACGGTATGACCTTTCCCGCCTGCGCTGCGCCGTATCCGCCGGAGAGCCTCTGAACCAGGAGGTCATCAACGAGTTCAAGCGCCATTTCGACATCACCATCCGCGACGGCTACGGGCAGACGGAAAGCACGCTGCTGATCGGTACGCTCAAGAACATGCCGATCCGTATCGGCTCCATGGGTCGGGCAACCGCTCAGGGGATGATCGATGTCGTGGACGAGAACGGTATTCCTCTTCCTCCAGGCGAGGTCGGCGATATTGCCGTTCATGTGAGCATGCCGGCTTTGTTCCAGGCGTACTACAAAGAACCGGAACGCAAAGCGGGCAGCATTCGCGGCGAATACTTTATTACCGGCGACCGGGCGGCCAAAGACGAGGACGGCTACTTCTGGTTTGAGGGACGCGGCGACGACATCATTATCAGCTCCGGGTATACAATCGGGCCCTTCGAGGTGGAGGAAGCGCTGATGAAGCATCCGCTGGTCAAAGAATGCGCGGTCGTAGCCAGTCCCGACGAAATCCGGGGGCATGTGGTTAAAGCTTTTGTCGTGCTCAAAGACGGAGTCTCCGGCTCGCCGGAGCTTGCGAAAGAACTGCAGGCGCATACCAAGGCAATCACGGCTCCCTATAAATATCCGCGCAAAATCGAGTTTATCTCCGACCTCCCGAAGACAAGCTCGGGCAAGATCCGCCGCGTCGAGCTGCGGGCTCGGGAGTTGGCGGCGAAAGCATAATTCCGGCCGATTTCAATACTAAAGAAGAAACGGCTGCGCCGTCCTGTTAGGGACGGTATCGTTTCTCGTAGAAATATAAGGCAAATGATAAGCGCGAAGCTTATACTTTCTTATATTTTAAACGCAAACATCCCCGTCAGGCCTTAAGCCTGGCGGGGTTATCCATTTTACTCTTTTACTCACAGTGTTTCTAGCCTCAGAATACAGCATTCTATATCAATTACAGATGTGAGTTGACTGTCATTTCATTCGTATCGATTATTAGACCAATTGCCTTCATTAAATCAAATCCAATAATACCATCAATCTCCATACCATAGTCCATGCTTCCAATCTCGACCTGAAAATGTGAAATCGAGTGACCATCGAAATGGATGGCTTCCAAGAATTTGGTGTATACGTACTCCACTCCACCTACTCCTCGAATGGTATCCACAACATCATTTTCTTCAGGAATAATCCCAATCTCCCGGACCAAATCAGCATTGAAAAGCGTACTTGCCGATCCCGTATCGAGCAGCATCTTATTCAGTTCAAGTTCTTTCCCCCTAAAAACAATCACTATTCTTACAAAGGGCAATCCGTATTCCTCAGTTATATTCATCTTGGCCCTCGAACTCCAACATAACGTTCCCTCGCTATCAGTTCCGGTCGGGATGTGTGGAAGAAGCAATATTCGCGGTCAGGTTCTTGCCGGTGCAGTTCGCTGTAGCGGCGAAGTGCCTCCGTAGAATCGGCAAACGCATCGATTACAACCACTTCTTCAATATATCGATGACCTCCATCGGAGTGAGCCTTCGTTGCTTCCAAAACAACCCATTCAGCCGGAAACCGTTCCTGTACTTCTTGCCAGCGCATTTCGCCACCTCCAATTGCTATTGCTATTATTGTATCACAATCAAGGCATCATTCCTTCGGATGAACGGATTCATAATGATCGCGTATTTCCCGGTTTTTTGCGTATATATACAAATCCAAGGCTTCGATTCCTCTGCGGGCAAGTTTAACGAACAGAAAAAACCCATAAATCCCCAATCCAATGGATATAAGCCACCTAATGAAAGTTAAAAGGACAAACCCTCCTCCATAAAATACACCTGGTTGATGCAAGGGATCTTCATCTCCTTTGCGCGAAGCAAATTTTCATTAAGTGTACCCGTTGTGGTTAATTCTGTAAATGATTAGGATCTCGGAAATCCGGCGGTATTCTGCGCGCTGAGCCGGTTCGGATGGCCGCCCCGATAACCGCGCCGCGCACGTGCTCTACCACTTTTTCATTAAAAATACTCGGGATAATATACAGCTCGTTGAGTTCATCCGGCTGAACCACCGCCGCGATTGCGCGGGCTGCCGCCAGCTTCATCTCCAGATTGACGGTTCTCGCCCGGCAGTCAAGAGCACCCCGGAACAAGCCCGGAAAGCACAGCACATTATTGATCTGGTTCGGATAATCGCTTCTGCCCGTCGCCAGAACACGCACATGCGGCTCTGCCAGCTCCGGCTGTATTTCTGGAATGGGATTCGCCATCGCAAAGACGATGCTGTCTTGAGCCATGCTTTGGACATGCTCGACGTTCAGGATGCCGCCTCCGGCCACCCCAATGAACACATCCGCCCCCTTCACCGCTTCTCCCAGCAGACCCTGGATACCCTCGGGATTGGTAGAGAAGGCAAGTTTCCGCCATTCCTCGTTCGTATAGGGCACACCTTTGCAGAGGATGCCTTCCCGGTCGACCGCGCACACATGCCCGGCTCCCGCAGCCAGCAGCAGATTGCAGATGGAGACTCCCGCCGCGCCGATGCCGGCGACGACGATTTTGGCCGTCTCCAGCGTCTTGCCAACCACTGTAAGCGCGTTCATAAGTCCTGCCAGGGCGACGACCGCCGTACCATGCTGATCGTCGTGGAATACAGGAATATCTAGATCCTCCGCAAGCCTCCGCTCGATGTCAAAGCAGCGCGGAGAGGAGATATCCTCCAGATTGATGCCGCCAAAGCCGGGGGAGACCGCCTTGACGATTCTAATGATTTCATCCGGATCTTTCGTATCAAGACACAGCGGAAAAGCGTCGATTCCGGCCAATTGCTTGAACAGCATCGCTTTGCCTTCCATTACCGGCATGGCGGCTTCCGGTCCGATGTCCCCCAGGCCCAGCACCGCAGTCCCATCGGTCACGACCGCAACCGTATTGCGTTTCATCGTTAATGTATACGCTTTCGAATTATCCTCCGCAATAGCCATACTAACCCGCGCTACTCCGGGAGTATACACTTGCGACAAATCCTCGCGGTTTTTGATTGGCAGCTTTGGGATAATCTCGATTTTGCCGCCCAGATGAGCCAGGAACGTCCGGTCGGATACATTGATCACTTTAATTCCCGGCATTTCCGACAATACGCGGATAATCTCCTCGTTGCCGGCGTCGAGCACATTCACCGTAATATCCCGGGTCGTGATCTCCCTGCCCGCGCGGATAACGTCTATAGCGACAATATCCCCGCCCGCCGCGGCAATGCCGGAAGCGACATCCCCGAAGGAAGCAACCGACTTCTCGATATCCAGCCGGATAATCATCGTTGTTGCAATCGTCATAATGAGCCCCCTTGTCCTGTACTTATGCTTTCACTATACCACAGACCTTCTCGGTATTGGTTTCTTATTTGACTATCTCGTGAAATGAAATTGCGATGATCTATGCTAAATTTTCTATGATTCATTTGAACTTTTTCACTTGATTTTACTTTTTATGGGAATATAATAGATGTTGGCGTCATGCTTTCTGCATATTCATGGAAATAAAGAAAATGAATTGGATTTTCAGAGATTTCAAAGACAAGGAGATGGATAGGATGGGCACGAGAGCAGATTCAAAAATCTCTACACCGATCGCCACAACGACAACCGGTGCTAATCTGGTTGTTGACAGTCTGATATCGCAAGGGGTTCCATACATTTTCGGAATTCCCGGAGCCAAAATCGATTCTGTATTTGATGTTTTGCGGGAACGGGGCCCAGAGCTTATTGTTTGCCGGCATGAGCAGAACGCCGCATTTATGGCGGCGGCTGTCGGCCGCTTAACCGGAAAGCCGGGAGTATGCCTGGTAACTTCCGGTCCGGGCGCCTCCAATCTGGTTACGGGGCTCGTGACGGCCAACTCCGAAAGCGACCCGGTCGTGGCGCTCGCAGGGGCCGTCTCCCGGGCAGACCGGTTGAAACATACGCATCAATCCATGGATAATGCCGGTTTATTCAAACCGGTCACGAAATACAGTGTGGAAGTTGAACATCCGAATAATGTCGCTGAAGCGATTACGAATGCGTTCCGTGAGGCTTCTACCGGCCAGCCGGGAGCGGCATTTGTCAGCCTCCCGATGGATGTGCTGCTCGACAAAGCGGTCCCCTTCAACTTTGGGCCTCTGACCACTCCTCAGCTTGGCCCGGCCCCCTCTGACCTTGTCGAAGCGGTCGCCGCCAATATACGAAAGGCCAAACTCCCGGTTATTCTGCTCGGCATGAAAGCAAGTTCGCCGGAAGTAACCTCGGCAATCCGTAATCTGATCCGCGGCACCGACATTCCGGTTGTTGAGACTTTTCAGGCAGCCGGCATAATCTCACGTGATCTGGAAGAACATTTTATGGGCAGAGTCGGTTTGTTCAGCAACCAGCCAGGCGATCTTCTGCTGAAAGAAGCCGATGTCGTCCTGACGATTGGCTATGATCCGATCGAGTACGATGCTCATCTTTGGAATCGTGAAGGCGACCGGCAAGTGTATCATCTGGATAACCGGCAGGCGGACTTCGACCATGATTACCAGCCGCGAATCGAGTTAATCGGCGACATTGTCTTAACCGTCGAAGCGTTAGCTTCGCATTTACAAGGCCTTCTATTCCCCCCCGAATCGCTCTCCGTGCTGAAAGAGCTGCAGCAGAAGCTGGATCAGGACGGAAATGAAGTCTACTCCTCCCACTCAGAGCTTGTTCACCCGCTGGATTTTATTTTCACCTTGCGAAGGCTGATTGACGATCAGGTGACGGTCACCTGTGACGTCGGTTCACACTATATCTGGATGGCTCGTTATTTCCGCTGTTATGAACCCCGCCGATTGCTCTTCAGCAATGGCATGCAAACCCTCGGTGTAGCTATGCCTTGGGCCATTGCCGCCGCGCTGGTGCGTCCGGGCGAGAAAGTCATTTCCATATCCGGGGACGGCGGGTTCCTGTTCTCCTCGATGGAACTGGAAACGGCGGTCCGCCTGAAGCTTCCGCTCGTTCATATTGTGTGGAGCGACGGCACCTATAATATGGTCGCATTCCAGCAAATGAACAAGTACGGCAGAACCTCGGGTGTAGACTTTGGCAGCATTGATATTGTCCAATATGCCGAGAGCTTCGGCGCAGTAGGCCTACGGGTCAATCGGCCGGAGGAACTGGAAGAAGTGCTGCGCTGCGCTCTCGATCAAATAGGCCCCGTGGTCGTCGAGATCCCGATTGACTACAGAGACAGCGCCAAGCTAGGGGAAAAGCTGCTGCCGGATAAGGCAAACTGATATTATTATGTATATCATCCACTAAAAAGGAGATGAGGATAAATGGATAGTCACGTCATCTATCAAGCCTCGACCATGGTTGCGCTGCTCAGCGGTCTGTATGATGGGACAGTCACATTTGGAGAATTGAAAAAGCACGGCGATTTCGGCATCGGAACCTTTCATCAGTTGGATGGCGAGATGATCGCCTTTGACGGGGAATTCTTTCATTTATACCCTGACGGAACCGCCCAAAAAGTCAGTCTCGACGAAAGTACGCCGTTCTCCTCCGTGACCTTTTTTGAACAGCAGCAGACCGCCCCGCTGAATAAGGCGGTAACCCGTCAAGAGCTGGAGAAGATACTGGACGATCTGGTTCCCAGCCCGAATCTGTTCCATGCGATCCGAATCGACGGTCATTTCCAGGAGGTTCACACCCGCACCGTGCCGCATCAGGATAAGCCGTATCCGCCATTTGTGGAGGTTACGAAGTCCCAGCCGTCATTTGATTTTGCCGATGTGGACGGCGTCATCGCCGGTTTCTGGACTCCCGCTTTCGCACAAGGGATCGCCGTTGCCGGATATCATTTGCATTTTATCAATGACGTCCGCGACGGAGGTGGACATGTAATGGATTTCGTGCTCGAGCAGGGTACCATTTCCATTTGCACCTGTACTGATTTTCAGCTTGCGCTCCCGCAGGATAATGCTTATCTGAAGCAGGATTTATCCGTAGCCGACCTGGAGCGCGACATTATGATTGCTGAAGGCTCTTACTAAGAGCCGTTGCAATATGCAACTTTCAATCCCGACCATGCTAACACTTAAAGCCATAGCCCGCCTGTTCTTATCTGAAACAGCGGGGCTATGGCCCTTTTTTTAATCCGCCTTCTTGCCCTTGCCATGCAAAATCTTCAGATTGCCGTTCTCATACCCCACCGAGTAGCTCATCCGGTAAGTCTGGTATACGGTCCCCGTCTCGCGGCGTTCTTCGGCCGTAATATCGACGCTGACCATAGCGCCGCCGTCCTGCTCTTCGGCAGTTAGGGTCCCTATGGTAATATAGCCGGTCTTCAAATAACCGCTGCGGAACTCCTCATAGTCAGTCTTGCTCTGCCAATCGCTACCGAGCAGAGAGTAAGCCGTGACATAATCGCCATCGTTCAGACTTTGATAAAAAGCAGCTACAACACTCCGGCTGTCCGTCAGCACGTCTCCCTCGCCGTAGCCGTCATCGCTTACGTCCAGCAGCTCCGTCATCGGATGCTTCGACCATGCTTCCGCCTGCTTCAGCACACTGGAAATCGGAATGCTGAAGCCAATCCCGGCTTCATCGGTGGCGGAGGCGGAGTTTATCCCCAGCACATCGCCCGTCTCCGCGCTCACCAGCGGCCCGCCGCTGTTGCCGGGCGCAATCGGCGCGGAAATCTGGTACATATTGCTATAAGTGTAAGGCTCGATATCAAAGCTGCGGCCCAGCCCGCTGATAATGCCTGTCGTGACCGTATTCTCCAGTCCGAGCGGACTGCCTAGCGCCAATATTTCATCGCCAATCTCCGCTTTATTGCTGCGGGCAATCTTCAGCGGCTCGGTTTGCTTAAGCTCCGTCACACGGACAACAGCCACATCCGTATCGGTGCCAATTCCGATGACTTTCCCCTTGTACTCCTGGTGACTCTTCGTCCGCACCGTTACATCCCGGGAACCGGCAACCACATGCGCGTTCGTCAGCAAATCACCTTTACTGTTATACAGAAATCCCGAACCGAGCCCTTCCCCGCTTTCAATCGTCACGACCCGCTTCTGGCTGTCTTCAATAATCTCTTTGCGTGTCTTCTTCGCTTTAACGGCTGCCGGCTGTGCGGCGGCTTTCGTCTGACCCGCTACTGCCAGCAGCGGACCGTTATTCAACTCGCGCTCAGCTGATTGACGAATCCAGTATGTACCTCCCGCTCCGGCGCCCGCGATCAATAGGCAGGCGATCATGCTTATCCATATCCCTTTACTCATAATCCGGCCCTCCTACTCCAAATACCAGGTTGCGTTGACAACAGAGGCTTGGGCCTGGCTGTATACCCCATAATACCAAGTGGTAAAATCGCCCGACTCCCCCGGCTCCAGATGATACGGAGATACGCCGGCATAGGTATTTCCCAGATACGCCCCTGAAGAATCATAGATGTCGAGACTGATGCTGACCGAATAAATCGGCCGGGTCGCCTTGTTGGTGACCGTTCCGGTGATTTGCAAATCACCGTAATCGTCCAGCACCACATGCAGGCCGGATACCTCAACCGCCGCCGTCCGGTTATTCAGCTCCTCTTCCGCCGCTTTCTGTTCGGCAAGCTGGATGCGCTTCGCCTCCGCCCGTTCAAACGCCTGCTTGGCATCCGCAATCTGCTTCCGGTACGCGGTCAGCTTCTTGTTGCCCACGGCGTAGAACAGACCGCTGTCCACCTCCGCCATGGCTCCGGCGAAGTCTTTGTCCCGAAGCTTACGCTCGGCCGCCGCATAGCTGATTCCGACGATCTTGCCGATGATCTGCGCTTTTACTGCCGCAGCCTCTTGGCCGGACAGGCCGCTTACCTTGTCCAGCTTCTCGCCCAAAGCATCCACCGTATTCAGCTTGTCCAGCTCGCTCTTCACCTTCAGCACCGCCAGCTTCACCTGACCCGCAGCAAGCTGCTT
This sequence comes from Paenibacillus durus ATCC 35681, assembly GCF_000993825.1. Taxonomy (NCBI): domain Bacteria; kingdom Bacillati; phylum Bacillota; class Bacilli; order Caryophanales; family Paenibacillaceae; genus Paenibacillus; species Paenibacillus durus. The sequence continues at coordinate 222,608 of NZ_CP011114.1, read as the reverse complement.
CTTAAGCGGAGTAAACAGCGGCTCTTGCCGGTTGTTTACCCTATTGGCGATTTGGTTCAGCGCCTTTTCGCCGGCGTCCAGCTTTTGCTCCTTCAGCAGCCCCGAGGTCTTCTCCAGCTGCAGCTGCAGCTCCGCCGCCTTGGCTGCAAGCTCGCGGTCCTGGCGAAGCGCGGTGTAACGGGGCCGTTTCCCTTCTGCCTCTTCCAGCAGCTGAACGGCCGACGAATAGTGTCCGGCCAAAGCTTCTTTTTTAGCCTTCTGCTGCAATCCCGTCACCTCGCGGTTCAACGACTGCTCATAGTTGTAATACATCGTAAGCGCCAGACCCGCACTTCCCGCAAGCAGCAGGGGAATCAGCCAAAGAAACACGCGCCCTGCTCCCGAAGCCTTCCCTTTTGCCCCTGTCTTGACGTCCTGGCCCGAAAGCGTCTCCCCCGGGCGATGCGCCGCCGTCGCCGGCTGCTGAATCGCCTCTGCCCCGGCGGCCACTTCCAGCAGGACCTGCCGTTCTTCCGCCGTCAGTAATCTCGCCCCGCACTTGTCGCATACTTTTTGTTTCGGAGCGCTTTTGGCCCCGCATTGATGACAATACACCCTTCTCCCCCCAAAATCCCCCAGTTCCTTAGACCCATAATCGCTAACTATTACTATACCATATGCTGGATAGGGCGATATTCATTTTGTATAAAAACTAGGGCGTGTACGCAAACCTATCTGAGCCATAACCGAATCGAAAGCAGCGTCAAAAAAGCCATGAACATGTTTGCTGTTTTTTCATAGCGAGTGGCTAGACGTCGATAGTTTTTCACTTTGTTGAAAAAGCATTCGATTAAGTGTCGCTCTTTATACGTTTCAGAATCTAACGGACGCTTTACCCGCCGATTGCGTTTGCTTGGAATAACCGGAGTAATCGCTCGGCTTTGCAAAAGCTCCAGAATGGCGTTCGTATCGTAGGCGCGATCAGCCAACACTTCGCCCGGGCAGAAGTCCAATTCATGAAGAAGTCGATAGCCGGTGACCGAATCGTGGTCTTGTCCTGGCGTCAATTCGAAACGCAGCGGATAGCCTAGCGCGTCCACCATCGCATGAATTTTAGTGGTTAATCCTCCGCGCGAACGCCCGATGGCCTGTCGATCCTGCCCCCTTTTGCGCCTGCTCCATGTTGATGGACGCGGACGATGGTGGCATCGACCATGACTTGCTCCCAATCCGGTTCGATGGCGACATGCTTCAATATTTCATCCCAAATGTTTGCTTTCTGCAACCGCCAGAAAAAGCTGTAGGCGGAAGACCAAGGGCCATAATAACCCGGTAAATCTCGCCATGGCGCTCCCGTTCGAGCTACCCAGAGCACCGCATTGAGCATCTGGCGCCGATCCTTAGGCGGACGTCCTCCTTGTTTTTTTCGGGCCGGGGGCAACAGGGGTTCAAGTCTATTCCATTCTTCATCCGTTAACTCGTATCTTCTTCTCATGTTCCTTATTTTACTAGATTTCTACGAGTTGTACAGTTTGCGTACACTTCCTAGAAAAGAACAGCAAAAAAGCAGCATACCTGTTCAGGTTCTGCTGCCATAACCCGGGGCCAAATGGCAGAATGAAAGCCTCACTTGTTTCCAAACCCGTTCTCCGCATCAGGGTATTGGTTGAAGAACTCTTTATCTGCCTGTCTCAGCTGGTCTTGATATTTTCGATAGGAACTGCTTAAAATTTGTAAATTATGAATAAAAACATCGTAATATCCGCTGCTTTGTTGGAATTCAATCAACAGTTGTTGCATTTTATAGACAGAACTTGATTTATGCTCGTCTGAATTCCGGTAGGCTAAGTACTGTTCAATGCTCTCCCTATTTTCAGTAATAAAATTACTATAATCTTCGACAGCCCTATTCATCGAGTCATCGATCTGCTGTAAATCCGTCTCACTCATTGAGTCAAAGGCTTTGGCCAGAAATTGTTCCAGCTCTCTCGGAAATTCCATATCATTGACATGGTCAAGAAATTCAACCATCTTGTAGTAGGCTAATTTCTGTTCATCACTGTTAAGCTTCTCATTCAGGAATCTGCCAAAATGCACATACAGGTACATTCCATAGGTTCCAGGAAAAGCTTGAAGCAGTCTGTCTTTAATCGCCATATTACTATCCAATCTTCGACTAACTGTATCTATTGCCTGTTCAAGGTTATAGCCATTCTCCAAAAAATCAATCAAACAGTCATATTGCGCTCTCATTTGCTGCATCTGGAGCTCTTTCTTCATTTTATATTTGGATAAGGCTGCATGCCTGTCATCACTTGCAATAATGATTTTAATATCGGCAATGCTGATATTCAGCTTTCGTAACATGGCAATTTCTTTTATCCGGATTACATCGTCATGATCAAAGGATCTATAGTTGCTGCTGTCGTACCGGGGGTTAATCAGACCTTGCTTTTCATAGTATTCTACTGCCTTTTTAGTCACGTTACATTCTTTGCAAATTTCATGAATTCGCATGTGATCACCTCAAGCACGATTCTAAACTAACCCCCAATGTGACAGTCAATATTACTTAACCTGAATAATAATTTTTCCGCGCGCCCTGCGGCTCTCACTGATTTCATGCGCCTTAGACGTTTCCTCAAGCGGGAACACCGAATCGATCGCTATACGCAAAACACCGCTGTCGGCTAGACGAGCAAGCTCATCCAAACAAGCGGTTTCAATCTGTAACAGCTTTACGTCTAGTACCGTTACTGACATATTGGCAGCCTTCTCGGACGAATATTGTCCCCAAGTAATTGGAACCAGCGTACCGCCCGGCTTAAGAACGTCCAGAAGCCGATCTCCATCTATACCTCCCACCGTATCCAAGATAAGATCAACGTTCCGCACCGCTTGCCCGGAAGGAGCAGCAGAATAATCTACGAATTGATCAACACCCAGTCCCCGCAAAAAAGTCTCGTTTCTCCCGGAAGCGACGCCGATCACTTTCGCCCCCTTCCATTTGGCCAACTGTACCGCGAAATGGCCGACTCCGCCGGAGGCGCCATTGATCAGCGCCGTCTGACCGGCCTTCAGCTCTCCTTGCTCGAACAAAGCATGCCAAGCGGTAAACGCGGACATCGGCATCCCTGCCGCCTCAACATAGCTGACCGACTTAGGCTTGTGCGCAAGCTGCCTGGCAGGTACGGCGGCATATTCCGCACATCCCGAACTGTCGCGGGTCATCCCGTAAACGGCGTCACCCTCCCGAAACCCATCAACTCCCGTACCGACAGACTGAACAACCCCTGATATATCCCAGCCCGGAATATAGGGGAGCGGAAACCGGTCGCCGGCGAGCCCCGAACGGATTTGCCAATCACCCGGGTTTACGCCTGCAGCATGGACGCGGACTAACACTTCACCTTCGCCTTCCTTCGGAACAGGCACATCCTCATAGCAGAGCACCTCAGGCCCTCCGTGGACATGATACCGGATTGCTTTCATCTTCCCCACAGATTCAACTTGCATAGACCCTTCCCCCTCCTGTATACCATTGATTGAGCTTTGTTTACTTATTACAATAGTAGAGCGGCCGGGAGAAAAGGAACAATGCACAGTCCGCTTCTTTCGTCGGTTATTCAACAAAAACGGAATAATGTTGGAGATTATAAAACCCTGTGTAGAGGGGAGTAAGACGGATGGAATCACAAAGAAAAAGGATCGACCGGCGCAGCAGGCGGTCACAGCAATTATTAAAGCAATCCTTTATGGAGCTGATGAGAGAAAAGGGCTTTACCGCGATGACGATTCAGGACATTACCGACCGGGCGGATGTCAACAGAGGCACGTTCTATGCGCATTTTCCCGACAAATACGCCCTTTTAGAACTATCCATTCGCGAGAAATTCCGAAGCCTCTTGGACGACAAGCTGCCGTCAGCCTCCGTGTGGGATAACAACAATTTACGCATTCTCATTCATGCAGTGTTGGAGCACTTTAGATCGTTATACGGCCGCTGCAGTCCCGTTGATACGGTAAATCAGCTGTTCGAACGAACGGTGCAGGAGGAGCTTGCGGCGCTGTTATCACGGTGGCTTGAACAGCTTCAAGCCTCTCAAGCGGAGTGGAAAGTTCCCATCGAAACGATGGCCCTCATGATCAGTTGGTCGATCTTTGGTGCTGCAGCCCAGTGGAGCAGGGGAAAAAGCGGTTTTACCGTGGAAAAAGTGACCGATCACGTACTTGTTATGATCACGGAGGGTGCAGCAAGAATAGCTCGTATTGATCTGCTGGATTAATCTTACCTAGTCTGTCAGATCTGGTATCATTAAGAACCATCAAAATTACCAGCTAAAGAAATATTACATCAAAACTTTGGGAGTCTATTAAAGTCAAATCGAGGACCACTAAGATCTTCAAAACCTCTCAGAGTTTCTTCATATATTGTTACAAACTGCTTAACTTTCTGAAACTCAAAGTCATTATGATCTATTCCATCCATAAACATTCGCTCTAAGATTCTCTTATAAATCGAAATTTTATTAAGAATATCACTAATTTCCATTTCTATGATCTCTTCGAGAGTTAAACTTTGAAGATTGTTGATTGTGAAATCCGCTTCCCGATTTTCTCGATAATTATCTTCGTCTGTTCTCCCAATATCAATAGTTGTTTTCAGGGCAGAAAGATGAATTCCCTCTTTAGCCAACATAACTTGAAAATATTTATTCTGAAGTAATTCTTTCAGAACGAGTGTATAAAGGTCCCTATTACTAATCAGTATTCCCTCAAAGGGATGTAATAGCCATGAACCGTCTGTTTTAAATAAATTAAATTTAAATGTCTCTCCACCATAGTTATACCAAACATTTATAGTACCGTACGATACGACGTTATATTGAAATTCCATAAGGTCTGGTCTCCCACTCAAATTATTCGTGTGCATTTTTGATATTTCAAATTATGAGAGCTATTGTATTTAACTGTTAGCTTATCTTTATCTATATAAGTTCCTATTTTCACAGACCTAAAACTACAACTATGTCTTAATAATACAATACTTAAGGGTATTTCCGCTATAATACGCTTAACAACGAAAATAGAAGCCTTATTTCAAAATTTAAAGGCTTCTCTTACGAGTTATTTCATTATCCTTAATATCTAGCTTTTTTATTGTAACGGATCATACTTCTGACATTTTAAAGTCTCAAATTACTTTGCTTGGCCCATCCACAACTCCTTCTGCTTTTTTATAGCTGGCCACAATAACTAGGTAAATGAAAAAACAGATACTGAATATTACTCCTAGCATTTCTACACCTCATTTTCCTGTTTACTATTAAAGTTATTAAGGATGATGATGTTTTATGCTAATAGGATACCCAATTCTATTACCTATTTATTCAAAAAAAAGTTAGTCCCCTCTTCAAAAAAATCAATCCAGGAAACTTGCTTGCTGTTTTGTATTCAGTTGAGGAGTATTTAGATTTCCAGAAATAAGACCCAAACGGTTATGAAACTGTTTATTAAGATCACTCAGCCGCTTCGTGTGTTCGGTTGCCGATTTAATAATGGTTCGATTAGATTGCTCATATAGATCTATTGCTGTAAACAAGTCACTCATTGCCCGGTCTATGGATTCCATTTCCATTCCAGGCTTACCTAAAAGCTCATTTGTCTTCTGTGTGGTATCTTTTAATATACGAGCATTCTCTTCAAACATGTCCTGCAAAGTGTTATTAGCAGCGTTTACAGCGTTAATGGTATCCACTTGATCTTGAAGGGCCAAGGCAATCATAGCGGAGACTGTAATCAAATGTTGGGTCTTATCTATAGTAGCGTCTACGGAATCAATCAGCTTATCATTATTGTCATTAATGATATCTGCACCGGCAATAGCCTGTTGATACAGCATAATCATTTCCTCAAAATTTTGAATCCGGGTTACCACCTTTCGGAGGCCTCTCTCCAAATGGGATTTACGGCTTTCGTTCTCTGGCTTGGCTATCTCTTGTTCAAAAAGTTCCTGAAGCTTATGCCCCATTGCAATACGAATCTGCAGGTTATAAACCGATTCAAGTGAAGAACGTTTGAGATTCCTCATATATGCTAAGTTTTCTTCCAAAGTATCCTTCCCATTTCGGAGGGATAGTACTATGGCAGCTACATTGGTTTTAACCGATTGATACTTATAAATATAGTTTTTCATCGGTGTCTTTTTTAGCATCTTGTCAAAGAAACCCAGTTGTTTACTTTTGCTTAAAGAATCAATCTCCCCACGAAGTTTCAGGATACTATTAGACACTTCCGAGCGATTTCCCGAAATCAATTCATTAACCGGCCGCTCGAGCATAGAAAGCGACTGGCTAGCTTGTTCCATCGTTTTTTGACCCATACGGCCAATTGAATCCATTAAGTTTTCCAGGTCCATAAAATCAGCAGATGAGACCTGCTGAATGAGAAGCTTCGCCTCCTGCTCGACATTATTCATATCCTCCTTTTTTAATTGTATGGCTTGAAATGTTGACATATAATTTCCTCCTCTTAATCAACGGATCTGTATCTTTTTTGAATTATATCTATTTTGGTTCTAAGTTCCATAAGGTCTTTTTGTTCGATTGTTTCTACATATTGAGAAAGTTTTGAGTTAATATCCCTAATCCCGTTTAGCAGGAGACGCCTATTCTGAATTTTGGATGCTGCGCTCAAATTTAGAAAAGGATTAATGACCCCGTTTATGTCTTTGAATACCAAACGCTGAAGATTATGGTTAATGTCGTTATTGTTAATCATTTTAAGCTGCGGAACTAAGCGAAGTACTCTTGTAAGTACGCTCAGTGATTTCTCTACAATTTCACTGTCCAGGTTGTTTTTTTGTCCTTCGGAAATGATCATTTCTTCTAGTACATGAATATAATCACATATATTCCTCCAAAAAGGATCGGATTCATCTGGTTCTGCAGCCGAATTTAAAGGACTTGTAGAAGCTTGTTCGGTTCGCTGTGGTAAATTCTCTTTCGAAGGAAGAAAGGGTCCCTGCTTCCCTCTCCTTGTTCTATAGAGGTAAAGGATACTCCCTAATGCAAATAATGTTGGGATGATAAGATTAAGAGCTCCCGGTAAAAATCTTGATGTGACGGTTAAAGGAAAGAGATATCCTAATAAAGTGATGCCAATAGCTATTTTGTAGCGCATAATGGTTCACCTCTTCAGTTTGGTCAAAATCCAAAGAATTATATGAGGTTAACAGAAACGGGTCATCAGTACCTCTTGTTCAATATGTGTTGCAAAAATGTCGAAGCTTGGTTCAGGGATTTGTATTACCTGTCCTTGTAGTAACTTCACAGAGAGATAGGGGAAGTTAATCCCGGAAAGACAAGATGTATACAATCCTCCAGAAGTTCGTGGGTTAATCTCCAAAAGCTTTGGAACAGAGTCTTGATAGATAACCTGAATGTTGAAGTTATAGCGAAGAGGCAAAATCTTATGGATGGAATGGGCAAGTTGAATCAGGTCTTGATTATTTTCTAATGCCCGAATACGTCCCTCTACCTTTTTACGAGGGATAGCTGCATACAAATAGTTATGATCCGCCAGACAATCGATACTGTATTCATAACCATTCATATATTCCATGACCATAAGAGGCTCGAAATTCTGCACCGAGGAAAGCAATTTGGTTACTTCCTGCAAATTGACTGCTGCTGAGACCGGATTATAAAGACTTTCCAAAGAAGCCTGCTGCTCCTGAATAATCCGGAACCCCGAACCTCCCTCGCCTCTCACAGGCTTAAAACATACACGGTGCCCCTTAGCTTTAAGAGATTGATAAGCGTACACAAACTCCTCTGCATTATTAACGATATAATGATCAGGAACAATAACATTTTCCACACCAGAAAGGGTGCGAAATAATTCACCCTTATCCGAAACGGTTTGTATAAGGCTAGCATTACCGGATAACAATAGTTTTGTACCGATCTGTTTGAACGCATGTTCGTGTTTAGCTATTTCGAACATTCTATAATGAGGAATGAATACATCAATCTTATGCTTGCTGCAGAAGTTCAGACAGTACTGTGCATAGTCCTTTAAGGGTATAATAGGTTCCATCTCTGCGTGGTCAGCAACCTGGAGCATAAGAGAATATTTTCTAGGATGAGTGGCAAAAAACTCAAATGGCTGCCCCTCAGAATTATTCCGGATCATTTCAAGATAATGACTTGCCGTAGAAAAAGTTCGGTTGTACCAGATTCTCGTAGTCAAAGAGAAGCATCCCTTTCAAAATTCTGTTTTTAACATGCTGACACACTCAGATTCAGACGACTCTTCGTTTGCGTATAAAGTCTTTGATAAACCGTTAAATTAAACTTTTGAACCATTTGTGTATTTCTATGACCAATTCCTCCGAAGCTTGAATTCCAGACTGCTTTGTAAATCGAAAGAATTTATCTGAAGATTTAGTATTGAACAGCTCTCCGTGGGAAGGCGACAGGCTATAATGGGATACTCTTAAAAGACTTTCATCAAGTAAAGAATCACCTGATGCTGCTACATATCGTGCCCCGGCTAATTCCTTAACATAATTAACGGCATTACCTTTATTAATACCTTCTGGAATCAGATATACTTTTCTTCCTTGTACCGAAATCGTCCATCCAAGTTTCTTCAGGTAGCTTCGGCACTCGTCTATTAAAGGTACCTGAAACTTGTCACGATCTACAACGATAGAATAGAAAAAGTTATCGGCAAGCCGCTCGCTTATTATCCATTCCGATGATCTGAAACGGTCAAATGTTAGTTTGGCTTCTTCTGGCGAGCTGCTTTCCTTTAGCGCTAGCTGTACATTTCTTGACCAATTGACGTCTGGAACACCATCTATCAAAACCGTTCCACCATTGCTGGTAATAGCGTATTTAGGTTGAAAAACGTCGAGCAAATGGAATATCCTTTTATACTGCCTAACAGTCCTCGTAGTTACCGGCACGAATAAAGCGATTTTTGTAATTTCCTCCAACAGATGGAGGGCCGACTTAGTCATGAATGATATCTGCCGACCCTCATATAATTCTACAGGAACCAGATCAGCTTCCCCTACATCTTCGCCTATGGCTCCCCGGGAATAGATAAGGGTCCGATCTAAATCACTAGCAAAGATCATTCACCTTCACCCCTTACCGGCTTAATTAAACCACAGCAAGAATAGGTGAGGTCTGGATATACTTCAACGGGAACATTCCGATCTTTGGCTAAAAGAAAAAGGTGCTTTAAATTGGGATTGTCCAAACGATCAACAAGAATTTTCCATGGAACTCGCCGAAGCAGGACACGAGTGGTTTCGCCAACCCCAGGCTTAATTAAGTTAATATCTTGAATTCCAAACCGCTCCTGAATACGTCTTATATCACTTAGTCCCTTCCACGTTGATGCTGTTTCTTCCGGCTTAGAATAAAGTCGTTCAGCTTCCTCACAGGCCTTTTCAGCTATCTCGGAAAACAGTTTAGAAACAATATCTACAAATATATTAGAGAGGTCATTAGGAAGCCATTCTTTATAGAATTTTGCCCCATGAAAATCCATTGGCCCAATTAAGTCATTCCGGAGTACCGTGCGGCTCATTAAGCCTGATACGGTGGAGTTCAAGGCAGCGCTAGGGATCAAGAAGTCTTCTCTTGTTCCGAAGGTTTCGGAACAACATCCCGGATCAGCCAGTACTGCTAAATCATCACTTAATTCAATGCCGAATTGTTCACGAAAGATTGAGCACGCTTCAACTAGAACCTTCCGGATGGCTCCCTTTCCTGTCCAACCATCAATAAACTGTATTTTCTTGCCCGGATGGTTTTGAAGCATGTAGTGAACAGCGTTATGATCTAAACCTTTTCCACGAATAATCGAAATGCTATAATGCGGCATATTAATCTGATAAAACTGCTGAATATAACGTTTTATCAGGATACCAATAGGAGTACCGGCTCGAGCTAATGATGCAAGAACAGTATCGAACCCGCGCTTTTTTACGATTAACTCGGCGACCACCCCAGCGGCCATAGCTACCTTACGTGCCGTACCTAAAAGGGTATCGTGAAACAGCTGAATATACTCCGAAGTAGGTTGATACTCAACAGGTAACATTTCCGAATAATGAGTACCTGACTGTATCGCTTCTTCACGGTCTTCCGTTGCTTTTTCAAGCGCTATCTGACCTAGATCTTTTAAAAGGAATATCACATCTTCTCTTTTATAGCTACCAACAAGGGTTGGCGCTGGAATGGGCGGTATCGTTTTTATCATTTGTCTGCCTCCCACTATAAATTAATATTTTCTCTTGTTTACTCACTCGTTCTTAGGTTTTCAACCTTTGACAATTGGAGAGATGGAGAAGTCATGTAAGGATGACATTATTTTCTGGTGAAGCCGATGGCGGGAATAGAGATTGGGGGAAGTTGTCCCCAGCCCATGGATATTTTCTATGATCGCACCTTGGATATCCACATCCTACTCTTGACGGCTTACCCTCCCATGTCACGCGGGGTCTTTGCCCTTACATTCCTTCGTTCTGCCTCTCAAAAGGTGGACGCCGTTTCTTGCTCCTTTACAGGGTCGTTGCCCTTATGGTGAAAAACCTACGGCTGCTCCGTGCTTCCATTGTCTTTGGTCCTTTCAGTCCGGTGAGAAACGTGATTTCGGTTTTTCTTAAGCTGCCATCTGGATCTGGGCCTGACGTACCGGCCCTAAAACGTCGTTTGCATCGTACGGAATTTGCTTGGTGCCCAGCGTATGCAGGACACGTATGAGTTTCCCACACAACGCCACAATGGATTGCTTTTTCTTCAGTGGATTCTGACTTCGTTTGGTAAAGTACTGGTGCAGCGCCTTAAACTCGGCGTTCTTTGCTACCATGGGCATCACTGCCCGAAATAGCAAGGCCCTTAGCCTTGCGCGTCCACGTTTGGTAATGCTGGATTTGCCTTTTTTCTTTCCTGAACTGTTCTCTTTGAGGTTCAGTCCGGCCAGCCGAATAATCTGCTGTCCATGCTCGTAACCGCTCAGATCCCCGACTTCCGCCAGGAACCCCGCCAAGGTAACCACAGCCACGCCCGGTACGGTGAGCATCTCTTTCGTTCCCGGGATTTGCGAGAGTAGACATTCCACCTCGGTCAGAATCTCTTCGAGTTGTCTGGCGAACATTTCGTACTGCTCCAGAAGCGTTTTGAGCTCGATTTTTGCTGCAGGAAGTCCTTCGGTCAGACCGATGGAACTTCTCGCCGTTTCCATGAGGTGCTGAGCTCGTTTGGCTCCTACGGCTCGTTTCAAGTCTTTCTTCCACCGCTGTACAATGGCCTCTGTGCCCATCTCTACGATTTCGCCTGGCGTCGGAAACTCACCAAGCGTAATGCGTGAAGCCTTGCCTTCCCAGTCTTTAAATACCTGCGTGTACTCCGGAAAGAAGCGGTCCAGCCAGTTCTGAACCCGGCGTTGCACCTGTCCGAAGTTCACCATGATCTTTTCCCGAAGATTCATGAGAATCCGCAGATCGGCATAAACGCTCGTCGGCAGTTTAGGCTCGCTGTACTTCCCGTTTCGCACCAAATCGGCAATGACCTTGGCATCTTTATAGTCATTTTTCGTGGGTGAATTGTCTTCCAGTTCTTTGCTTTGGTGTACGTGATGGGGATTTACAATGACCAAAGGAATACCCTGCCGCCCTAAATATTCCGCCAGCGTAAACCAGTAGTGTCCGGTGGGCTCAATGCCGAAGATGACGTCCGTCTTGGCATGCTCCCGCTGAAGCCCCTTCATCCACTGAACCAGTTGCTCTAGCCCGGTACGGGTATTGGAGAACACACAATCCTTCCCCAGTTCAATCCCGCGAAAATCGATAGCGCGGGACACATGGGTTTCTTTGGCGATATCTGCGCCGACCACAAGAGTACTTTCGGAAATTCGGGTGATTCGTTGATTCTGTTTCTTCGATTGTTTATACTTCATAGTGAGCGTCCTCCTTTTAATTCGGGCATGAATGTGATCGCATTCGAGACCCAGCATACAGGAGGCGCTTTTTTTGTTCAAACCTCAATTTAATTCATTACAGGAATGGCTCCTGTTTTGTTAATTGTTGAAATGTACATAGTGAATGATCGGTATTCCTGTTTTTTTAAGTGCTTCGGAATATGAAAATAACTTCTCCGGTCTGCTTTCTCGCTCCATCATAACGAAGACTTCGTCATAGGTACCATGAGGGATATTGTAGAAAAAGTAATTGATGCTCGGATCCTCGGGGTAGTCGAACGGGAAAACATTCCTTATGGCATAATCCTTGCCTGCGTAAGGGTGAATCGGGCTCCTTGTACTCGATTGGTAAGCTACACCCTGTCCCATTTCCGAGGCAATTCGCATCGGGATATACATAAACTCTCCTGTTCCAAGACACAGGGTTCTCTTCCCTCTTCGGTATGACTTCAATTCATTTGCACTCCGCGTAATCGATTCGTCCAAGTTCGGGATATCTAATGCATCTATACCAAATCTACCGGTATGTTTAAGATAGCTTTCGGTTTTCGTTTCACCGTATGTGTTGGTGGAAGAGAATGGTATATGCATAAAATATTTATCTAGTGAATAATGTAATACCTCAGCATTTGCATTAGGGGTGGATATGCCCTTGTTTGAAACTAGGGACTCAACCGGCCCACCACTAACGGTTATTTTACCTTGAAGTAAGGACAGACAATCGATTGTAATGCCAAGTTCATGCTTCACATCTTCAAATCGCTGTTTGTCTTCATCCGAACGCCAATCCAGTAGACTAGCAACAACATAACGAGCTCTGGGATGCTTATGATGCAGGTCCCGAATGATATTAATAGCCGTTTTCCCCGTAGTTATTTCATCATCAACCAATACTATCGACTCTTCACCTTGAAAGAATTGTTCGTATAAAGGGTAACATCGGTGCGAGGTTGCATGAGAGTGCTCTTCAACAAAATCGAGAGTTGGGTTAACTTCATTTATCATTTCGCGAGTGGTATGTATGTATTTCGCAGGCCCCGAGAATATATCAAACATGGAATGACCGAGAGCTGTAGCTGTTTCTGCAAACCCGATAAATATTGTGGGTTCACAGAGAGGTAGCGTATTGGATTTGATCATGTGAAATACGTGGTTAGCATTCGCGGGATCTACAATTGCTGTGATCACTTGTTCTATGGAGTAAGGCAAATGTCCTTTAAGATGTTTCTGATACAGTATACTTAGTACAGCTCCAGCTATTAACGATGTGTTTGGGTTTACAGGGATATGTTTGCCCAACACTTTGCTTACAAAAAGGAAGCTTCTCTTTTTATTGATTCTAGCCGCCATTTGAAAAATACTTTCTATTGGAAGGTTAAACGGGTTTCCAGTCACTTCGATATCAACATCCAAATCATTCAATACTTTATAGGCCAATTTGTTCATGTTCATTTCCCTCTATCATTAGTGTTGTAAAGTTCGTGTTTTCCTGAAGAACACCGTATATTTCAGCTCGCATTATGATCCGCTTTGCCCAGCTGAGATGCGGTTTGATTTCATTCATTTTATTGGAGTAGTTGCTTTTTAACACCCCATGGAGCCCGGTATTGTTTTCTAGAATGCTTGTTGCATCCATATATTCCTCATGAGAGACAATGTACATTGATTGAACCGGTAATATATGCGATGGATGGATGATAGTTTTCCCAATAATTCCATTCTCTTTATCCATGGCGGTCTCCCGAATGAGTCCATCCACATAGACGTTAATGAATTCCATGCGACGTCTTCGTCCCTGGCGACCTCCTGTCTCCTCAAAAAGAGTCTGTCTTAGTTGTGGTTTTAAAACGCGATCACCTTTGAAATACTCCCAAACCGGTCCTGAAATTATATAGTCGTCACAGGCCCGGCCAAAAACATTAATAATATCAGTAATACAATCCCGTATTACGCCAATATCATAAATGGTCATATCTGGACTACGGCGTAAACCAAACAAGCTTGAAAAATCAGTAGCGCCAATTCTTACATTTAGAACGTAGTCTTTATATCCATCCAGAATCTCCTTAATGTGCAGAAGTGTCTTGGACCGTGATTCTTTATAAATCACATCCGATGATTCAAGAATGGGCATTCCATATAGTTTTGGGGCACCTTCACCTTTAGATTGGTTATATCCATGAAGGATATTAAAGTACTCCAGTCCATTTTCAACAGAAAATTTTGGAAGTGTAAAACCTGTTATGATCTCAATATTTCCCTCAAGTTTAGTAATGACTCTCTTAAGCTGTTCCGGTGTTCGAACCCGAATAAATATGAGAGGAAGATTTTGTTTCTTGAAGACACCCATTGTAATGCGGGAAGAGATATGAAAGAGTTGTCTACATAGCGACTCTTCAGCAAGTTCCACTTGATGGTCACCAACTGCATCTTCAAGATCGATAACAATCGATACGAGCCCCTTTATTTTAGCGGCTAGGACTTCTTCTGAAAAGCTCTCCCTTGTTGCAGGCATATATAAAGCAGCGCCTACAGCATAAGCCAAAACTTCTCTATCAGATGTATTAGAGAAGGAAACAGGCAGCAAATGAAACATCCGATCTTCTTCTTCCTTACTTAGATAGCTAAAGTACCTCATCCTCTTAACCTCCCATAACTAATGTGCAGTTAATTATTACATATGTCTATTGGCGTCTGCCTTATTTAAACGGGTTAAAAAAATACCCCTCCTTTCAGGGAGGGATATCTGTTGTACTGCTTTTCCGTTAAGCGGATTCAGTAGCGGATTCCGACTTCTTCCGAAGGGAACTCATAATTATTGTGCCTACAAATACAGCTATTAGAAGAGCAAAGAATAAGATATGGGACATTTCATAGCCGGCTACAGCTGCAAGCATCTTTCCGCCAATAATAATGATGAGAATAAAGGCGGATTTTTCAAGCTCCGGAAATTTTTCAATGAGTTTTAAGAATACTTGTGCAACACCCCGCATCATCAAGACTCCCAGTATGCCACCAAGGAACAATACCCATACTTCACTACTCACGCCAAAAGCGGCAATTACACTGTCGACACTGAATGCAATATCCATTAATTCTACAGTGAGAACTGTACGCCAGAAACCGTAGGTTTTATTTTGTATTTCTTCCTCTTCTTCATCACCTTTCTTTCCGATATAAGGGATTAAAGGTATATTAGCAATACGTGCCCATTTAACTTCCAGTTCAAACAGATTACTAAGCGCAATCCATAAGAGGTATATGCCGCCAACAATCTTAACCCAAGTAATTTTAACGAGGAAAGTTCCAATACTGATAGCGAGAAATCTAAAGACATAGGCCCCAAGGATACCGTAAAATAATGCTTTCTTTTGCTGATCTTTTGGCAGATGTTTTACGAGCACGGCAAGCACCAGGGCATTATCTGCAGATAAGAGTCCCTCGAGAAGGACTAGAGAGAGAATTATCCCCCAGTTCATCGGATCTCCTAAGATTTTCATGGTGTGCGCCCAGCTAAAGAAGCTTGAAAAGTTTTCTATAAAGCTTCCTAAAAACTCAGTCATAAGTTTCCCTCCAACTAATTTATGTATTACTTACTTCCATGAGTCCAGCGCAGACCCCAATGGTACTTTTTATCGAGGTCTAAATGATCAGCAACATAGTTTACCAGCTTCTCTACACTAAAGGTTTTATTATCAACGTTTGTAATCATCGCGATTGCACACATTCCTTTTCGGTTGTTATGATCATCCAACCGAACTTCAATGTCAGGACCAGAGGACTGCTTAATCGTAACAACTCCATCAGCCTCGGACCAATTGGTAACCCCATGGTATATGTAAGCAAATACTAATACTCTCTTTATTTCAGTGATATGATGGCCATTAATCCGGAGATTTTCGCCTGTGGTTACTGAACCGGTTCGATCATCTCCATCGAGAGAGATATAAGGCTCTCGATGGGTAGAACCAAATGCATTCCCCAGAGCTTGTATGACACCCTTATATCCATCAGACAGTTCAAATAGGCAGCCGAGATCCAGATCAATTCCAGCGCTGCTGCTGAAGAATCCCTTCTTTTTCTTTTGATTCCAATTTAAATTGACTAAAATCTCTCCAATTGGGCCCGTACCTTTTTGAAGATTAATAACATCTCCGCGCTTTTTCAGCTCAATTTTTTTTAGATTAATTGGTGATGCACCAGGAGTTGGTGGTGCCGGCGGAGCTGGAGTTGGCTTTATTTCTAAAGTTGGTGCTGCTTCTTGCTGATCGTTAACTTCAATTCCATAGCTTCCGCAAAGGGCAGCTAGTCCACCTGAATAGCCAGCTGCAATCGCATTGAATTTCCATTCACCGTTATATCTGTACAATTCTCCTACTACAATGGCCGTTTCTACAGAAAAAGATTTCCCGATATTAAATCGAACGATTTCTTCCCCTTTTACCGGGTCAACTATCCGTATGTATGTATTGTCAAGAAGTGAGAAGTTTTGTCTTCTTTTTTCGCCCTCGTAGATGGTTAGTGCAAAGGAAACTCTTTCGTAAGCTCCGGGGATTTTTTGAAAGTGAATGGATAATTGTGCTTTGTCAGTAACGCCACCGTACGCTTTTTTTTCAATATCAAGTACAGACACGGATTGGTTAGGACCAATCGGATTACCATAAAAAATCAGATCATTATCATTTGTAACTTTGTCGTTTTTTCCAAGCATAAAGCAAGAAAAATCCACTTCGACAGAAGAATTGCTAATCCAACCCATCCCGACAATCACGTTGGCAGCCGTAGGATTACTCTTAGTAACATCTGCTTTCTGGCCTTTAAGTAACGAACTAGTCATTTTCATCAACCTTTCAAAAGAGGGTCCAATGAATCGGGTGCTGATTCCTTATAATCAGCACCCGATAAATTTATTTGGCATCAAGTCCGTAATTCTGACAAAGTGCAGCAAGACCGCCTTGGAAACCGGAACCGATCGCTTGGAACTTCCACTCTCCTTGATTTCGGTACAACTCGCATACAACGATAGCTGTTTCCAATGAGAATTCTTCACCAAGGTCATAACGTAGAATTTCGTGATTTGTTGCCTCATCTACAACCCTTACGAATGCATTAGACACATGCCCGAAGTTTTGATTTTTCCTAACGGCATCATCGATTGTAACCGTGATACCGATTCGTTCGACTTCTTGTGGAAGAAGCGAGAAGTCGATAACGATTTGTTCGTCATCGCCTTCCCCTTGGCCGGTCCGGTTATCTCCAGTGTGCTTTACAGACCCGTTTGCTGTTTGAAGGTTGTTATAGAAGATAAAGTCATCAATTCCCCGAGCCTTCCCTTCGTTGTTTAGAAGAAAAGCGGATGCATCCAGATCGTAATCCCCGCCTGTGTTGTATTTGTTAATATCCCATCCCAGTCCGATAATAGCTTTCTTAAGACCCGGATTGGTTTTCGTCAAATCAATACGTTGTCCTTTAGATAAGCTAATTGTCATATCCATTTCCCCCTTTATACATTTACACCATAGTCTTGGCAAAGCCCCGCCAGTCCATTTTGAAAGCCGCTACCAACAGCTGCAAATTTCCATTCACCGTTATGACGGTACAATTCTCCTACTACGATCGCTGTTCCTACGGAGAAATCCTCCCCTAAATCATAGCGGATAAGTTCTTCACCATTGGTTTCGTTTACTAAACGAACAAATGAGTTAGCCACTTGCCCGAAGTTTTGATTACGGCTTTGTGCTTCGTGAATGGTAATGCTAAATGCGATTTTCTGTACTTCTTGAGGAACGGAAGCCAAGTCGATTTTGACCGTTTCATCATCGCCAGCTCCCTCGCCAGTACGGTTGTCACCGGAAAGCTCAATGGAACTATTCGTGTTTTTCGGATTGTTAAAGAAGATAAAATCAGAATCAGAACTTACTCGCCCATCGGCATTCAGACAAAACACGCTTGCGTCGAGGTCGAATTCGCTACCCCCGTCATATTTGTTAGTATCCCAGCCAAGTCCAACAAAAACTTTGGTAAGACCCGGATTTGTTTTGGTTAGATCAACCTTTTGACCTTTAGAGAGATTTACAGTCATTTAATATTTCCCCTTTCATTATCAAATAGAATGTGAGCCGCGGTATAGACGACGATTCAATGCAGATTAGGCATCAAGGCCAAAGTCTCTCACAAGACCGGCAAGGCCGTCCTGATATCCACTACCTATAGCTGCGAATTTCCATTCGCCATTGTTCCGGTACAGTTCCCCAACAACAATCGCAGTTTCAACGGAGAAATCTTCTCCGAGGTCGTAGCGAATCAATTCTTCACCAGAGTCTTCGGCTACAACTCGCACAAATGCATTAGACACTTGTCCGAAATTCTGGCCACGGTTTACAGCATCATCTATTGTAATGCAGAAAGAAATCTTCTCTACTTCGGCGGGGACAGAGTCCAGATTTACTTTCAACTGCTCGTCATCCCCCTCCCCTTCACCTGTTCGGTTATCACCCGTATGTACTACAGAGCCACTTGCGTTTTGAGGATTATTATAGAAAATGAAATCATTCTCTGAGGAGGCTTTACCAGCAGCATTCAAGCAAAAGGCACTGGCATCTAGATCAAAGTCTTTTCCACCGTCGTACTTGTTAGTATCCCAGCCAAGTCCGACAATAACTTTCGTAAGGCCCGGATTTGTTTTGGTTAGATCGATTTTTTGCCCTTTTTGAAGATTGATTGCCATGATTTAATATCTCCTCTGCAATTTTTTATTGGTATTGCTGCGCAAGAACATTAATATGGGCAGCATGGGTACCTTCTCCTACAGCATTAAATTTCCACTCGCCATTATGTCGATAAATTTCTCCGACAATTAGAGCTGTCCTGCCAGCATAATTATCGGTGAGGTTAAAACGAATAAGTTCGTCATTATTGGATGAATTAACCACACGAATATAAGCTGACTTAATCATTCCGAAGTCTTGCTTTCGAACCTCACATTGGTAGATGTTCACAACAACGAGGACTTTTTCCACATCGGCCGGCACTTTTTTTAGATCAATAAAAATTTGCTCGTCGTCGCCGTCTCCATCACCTGTTAAATTGTCTCCAGAATGTTTAACCGATCCGCAGGGACTTATTAGGTTGTGAAAACAAACGACATTATTTTGCTTTGCCAGCTTTCCATTACCGCTGAGCAGGATGGCTGATGCATCACAGTCTATATTGGGCTTGGATTTTTTTGCCCCGAATAATCCGCGGGCTTCCACTTCCGCAGGGTTCCAACCAAGACCAACCGTAAGAAGCGAAAGACCGGTGTTCCCTTTAGTAAGGTCAACTTTTTGTCCTTTTACGAGCGAAATTGTCACTTGAAATATACCTCCTTAAAATGTTGTCATTCTGTTAATTGATATAGGTGTTTTTTCCTATATCGGCAATTTTTCAACCCCCTATTTTCTTACATCCTTTGATACGGGGATAACCGAGATGCGGTTTCAACAATCTACCAAAAAAACATTTAAGTTCATCGCCTACATATATTTATCTCGGAATTTCCGTATAAAAAATGTAGTTGATGTCAAAAAATACCCATAACATGCCAAAAAAAGACAGTTATAGGTATTTTCATTGTGAACCATTCGATTATCTTAAGTATTGGTTATGATTGCTAAAATGTCAATGAAGTATGTTTTTCAGACTTGTGTCTAAAAAGCTTATAGGCCAAATTCACCTGCCGAAAGTCCTAGAGTATTACAAATGTCACGGACGGTACTTTTCTCGTTATTATCGAAGTCTCCGTCTGCAGAACCAACAGCACAACACACACCAACAATCACCCGGCCGATTTCTGGCTTTGATTTAAACTTCGCGATTACTCGAAGAGCTTCTTGTTTGCCTATCATTACATCAAATTCCATATTACCGGAGAAGTGATTGAACCGTTCAATTACCTCACTCATGTTAAACACTTTAAGTTCATCGCTGCGACCCAGATATCCTGCCATTTTTTGTTTCTCCGAGTTATCAATTGTTCCATCTGCTACAGAAACCATCGCGCAGCCAGCAACGATTGCATCAAGTAATTCTTTGTTTTTGAATTTTTTCACGCCATCCATTAAATTTCCTTTTGTACGGCTTAACCATCCTTGAAAAGAGTTTAATCCATTACTCATGTGAGACTGCCTCCATAAAAATATTTGGGGTAATATGTATCTTTATTTAATTAATGATTTACTTCTCGCCTCTGAAAGCCAGGATGGAAACTCATTCAGCAAAGAATCATAAAGTTCTTCATCGGAAATTTTGCGAAGATCATTAACTTGGAAGAAATTCGCATTATCGATAAACCTTCCTTTAAGATCGTCCAGTCTTTTTAGGAAGGTGAATTGTTGCCTACCTACTCCAACGAACTGCCAGAAAATCCCCAGTTTGGATGACTGTCTGATAATCCCTTCTGTTTCGGTCTGGTCAAAGTTGTTGCCGTCTGTAATGAAAATTACGTATACGGGTTCTTCATTACGATATTTATTCTCATCTACAGTTATTTCTTTTTTTCCTAGACCAAGAAACCCCTTCTTTTGAACAGATAAAGCGTCTGGGAAATAGTAATCCACGATGCGATTCATAACACCTGCATAATTAGTTGAGCTTTCAAGTGAGAAGCGGGAAAGGATCTCGCGATCCACGAACTGATAAAAGTTATCTTTTTGAATTTCTCCCACCGTATGATATTTAGCACCAAACAGGAACACATCAGCAGCCTGGTTGTCATCAAAATTCATAGCAAGGCTCAGTATACGCTCACAGACTTCTTGTACAATCCCACCTCTATACATACCTGACATGGACCCTGAGATATCAAGTGCTAGGCTTACTCTAGCTTTTTGGCCATTCAAACCTTTTTTGGCAAGACTGATCGTTGCTTTTTTTGATAGATTGATTAAATTTTCTTCAGCCCTTTTTTTAAGATCGATACTCAAAATATCCCCCCTTAAGATTTATCAAATTCCAGCGTTAACATTATTCTTTTCGACACCAACTGGCAAATTTTCGGAGTGTCCTTTTTTATTTTACATGAAATGATTCTAGAACTATGTGATTTTAGTGTCTATTTAGTTACTGCATACAATTTGTTTAAATTTTCGTCCGCAATGAATAAGTCATGATCACGTAGATACATAGCGAGTTCCTGCTCGGTAACTATCTTCTTACCCTATGAATTTTGTTATGGGGTATGGCTTTACCATCCGTTATAAGATTGTTACATGATGTTCTCCCAGAATAGTTGCCTTTATTTGCTTATTTACGAATAGAGAAATCTGCCTTTCCAAAGACGCGCTTCAACCGTATTAACACGATCTACAATCTTTCTTCGATCACCTTATTGAAAAAACTCGAACTTGGAACTCAACTTTCGTAGCCTGAAATCGGCAGATAAGCCTTGATGTAGCTGAGCAAACCGGCGATCCACTGCTGGAGTTGACTGCTGGAGTTGACTTTTAATCAGAGCTGAAGTTTTTTTGCCGGTCTTGACGGCGATTTCATGGAGTAGCTTGATCAACTGCCTCAAGGCAACCGTCCAGTCCAAGGTGGCGATCTCATCACAGAGAAAATAAAACAACCCTCCGAGTGTTCGCTGGTCCGTACTTTGCCGGTGCTGCCACGCAAGCAAACGGTATATATAAAAATCATCCACATCGCCCGGTGTTAACGATAATCCGGAGCTTGATTATAATATTGTAAATATGCTGAAGTAGCCTCAAGAACGGTATTATCCAAATCAGCTCCAATATGCATCGTTTAACATCTCTTAACTAAAATCACCAGATTTTCCACTAGCCAATTATACCATCCCTATCCTCAATAGGCAGGACGAGCTCGGTTTTGGTGGCCACTTTAATACGCTCCAAGCAGACGAATAGTCAGGCTTAAACACATAGATATAGAGGGGCGGCAAGTCCCTCTTTGCTATAACTAAATGTGATATTGAATCTAATCGTGATGGAAAAACCTGCAGCGCTACATCTTTTTCCCCGTAAAAGCTTGGCCTCCCCTACATTCGTGCAAAAGTGCAGGCACTTCGGCTCCAATCATCGATCTTAGCGGTTCCAGCTTCAAATTCCTGCACTTTCGCCGGGACTCCATCTTGCTTGCCGCTATTCGCCTGAAAAACCTGCGTTATGGCAGGAAAATCCTGGCCGCGCTGCGTTTGAGCGAGCTGTTGCGCCTGTCTACGGTGCTGCTGTAGGTCCGGCAGCCGTACAGGCAGTGCCTACGCCGGTTACCGTATAGACTCCGCCAAACATAGCGTTTGCTGCTCCAACCGGGACATTCCCGTAATCCAAGAGGATAAACGCTCCATAAATTGCCTCCCGCACCATAGTTAGTGATTAATCAATCACTATCATCCAATAAAAGAGCCATTTTTTCTCTGCAACGCGCGAACCGTAACGGTAATTCCCTCTTCAAAGGCTGTCGCCCGTACCGGTCCGATCAAACGCTCGTATTTATCCCCGCTCAAGACAAGCGGCTCTTCGGTTAGATAGAGCATCTCTACTACCTCCTTCATAACCGGCACGGCCATGCCGAGCAAAGATAGCCCAACTCTTCCAAGCGGAATAACTGGCTTAGCGCTTCCGCTTGCCTTACGGGCGATTCGTACAATCTCCCTGCCCGAGATCAAGCCTGCGCCCGGAATATGCCAGTTCTCGCCATAAACATCATCTCTGGCAGCGAGCTCCGCAATCATGAACGCCGCGTCCGGCAAGTAGACGAACTCCCTAGGGACACGCATATTGCCAATGAAAAAAGCCATCTTACCGGCTGCGATTGCTTCGAGCGTAGTGCCTAAATAAGAAGCCTCGTTCGCTGTAGGGCCGAAATAATCCGGCAAGCGGACGATCATAACCTTAGCCCGGCTCCATCGGTCGCCAAACAGCATTTTCTCGTAGGCGAGCCTAATCTTGCCCTTTCTAGTATGCGGCTGCTTCGGGTGCTCCTCGGTCGCCCGCGCCATCTGTCTTCTTCCATAAGGATAAATGCCGTCGATCACGACCACCTTCAAGCTCAGACGTTCTGCGGCCTCCATCACGGATTCGCCTAGAGGAATCAGCTTGCTTACCATCTCGTGATACGGCACGTTGGCGCAATGGAACAGGACGTCCGTACCTTCTGAAGCGGTCACGATGTCATGCGGACGACAAGCGTCACCTACTGCAATTGTTAAATTCTGCGGATTACCGAGTCTAGCCCTAAGCTGTTCCAGCTTCTCGCGAGATCGCCCGAAGGCACTGTCCGTATCCCCCGCTTGACCAGTTCCTCCGTAACCGAAGCCCCATTACCGCCAGTTGCTCCTACGACAATCGCTTTTTCCAATGGAATCACCTCATCGTAATATCGTGATTGATCAATCACTAACTTAATAACAATGTATCAAGTAGTGATTGATTAGTCAATCACCACTTTTAAAAAGCTCTTCCACTCCTCATATTTCCATCAACTCGGGCATAGCCAGCGCTGCCGAAATGTTACATAGCATTCCCCGGGCCAGGAATAGCATCGTCCGTTCCTCCGCATTTGGAATGCCGGCTGAGCGGAAGGCATCCAGAACCATTTGGCGGACTTCCCCGAATCCATTTCGCATCGCTTCCCGGATCGATTCTTCCTGGATCGTCTGCGCCTGCATCTGAAGCAGCACTTCATTCCGATAGGATTCCAAAATAACCACGTAGGCCTGGATTAGCTCGGTCTCCAGGTGTTCTGGCGACGTGGACTCCACAACTTTGCGGAAAGAATCGATCACTCGCGTCCAGGATACCTCCAGCGCCGTCAGCAGCAAAGCTTCTTTAGTCGAGAAAAAACGAAAGATATAGGGCTGCGATATTTGGGCTCGTTCCGCGACTTGTGCCGTCGTTGCCCGAAAGTACCCAGTCTCCGCGAATACCTCAATCGCCGCCGAAATGATGTCCGATTTGCGATTAACCGATTTCGTCTCGGATTTTGTCATTGAATTGCGCCCCCTCAATTAGGTTAGTGATTCATCAATTAGTCAATTCATTATATACGAATATGAACGTCCAAGCAATTCGGCAGCATTCTCTATTACAAGTGATGTCCTCTTTACTATATCCGTCTATCAAATCGAGTTAGTGAAATAATTATCATACATGATGATTCACGCACAAACCCTAATTTACAGAATGAATAATATTTAGAGAAGGAAAAGATTAAGGATAGCATTGCTTCATAAATAACTTTATGAGGATGAGAAAGATGCAGACAAAAAAATCTATAGACCGGGCGGCTCTCGTGCCAGATCCGAATACTGGATATTTGATTCCGGATTATTTCGGTACCGCCAACTGGGCCTACAGCCCGCCGCTGAGAAAATTCGTTGATGCAATGCCAGGGCTTGGACCTAACAGCACAAACGCTTTAGGCCAGTATATCCCGATTGCTGCCCCTGATACGACGACTTATCCGGGTTCTGACTACTATGAAATCGCCGTAGCCCAGTTTACAGAACAGATGCACTCCGATCTGCCGCCCACCACGCTCCGAGGCTATGTGCAATTGTCTACAACAGCCGTTCCCGGTGCGCAAATTGCTTTAACCCATAATGGGGCGCCGATTGTAAAAGGTGATGGTACTCAGGCTTATGGAGTAGATGCCCCTCATTATATGGGGCCTGCTATTATCGCCACCCGTGACGTACCGGTACGCATCAAATTCTATAATCTGCTTCCTACCGGCGCTGGCGGCAATCTCTTCATTCCGGTAGATACTACCGTTATGGGGGCGGGGATGGGACCTCAAGGAATGAATGCCGTGCCGATGGATTACACACAAAATCGCGCCAACATCCATCTCCATGGCAGTAATACGGTCTGGATTAGCGACGGAACGCCCCATCAGTGGATTACCCCGGCGGGAGAAGACACTCCCTACCCCCAGGGCGTCAGTGTAGTAAATGTCCCTGATATGGAGAATGCAGACGACCCCCGCGATGGTATACAGACCCTGTACTACACCAATGCACAAAGTGCACGGCTCATGTTCTATCATGATCACTCCTATGGCATCACTCGCCTTAATGTCTATGCCGGAGAAGCCGCAGCTTATCTATTGACAGATCAGGTGGAACAGGATCTTATCAACGGAACCAACACAACCGGGGTGAATCCGGGCTTGCAAAAGATTCTTCCCGACCTTGGGATTCCCCTCGTTATCCAAGACAAAACCTTCGTTGATGCCAAAACCATCCTTAACACGGATCCCACTTGGGCATGGGGAACAACGCCAGGTACACCCAATACCGGCGACCTGTGGTATCCTCATGTCTACAGCCCGGCCCAGAATCCTTGGGACCCCAGCGGGGCAAACGCATTTGGCCGATGGATGTATGGTCCGTGGTTTTGGCCGCCCACAACGAATATAGAGCATGGGCCGGTTCCGAACCCCTACTACGATCCCGTAAATGCACCCGAGCTTCCGCCAATGATGCCTGGGACGCCGAACCCTTCCATGCCGGGTGAAGCGTTTATGGATACTCCACTTGTCAATGGTACCGCCTACCCCTACCTGGAAGTGGAGCCCAAGGCTTATCGTTTCCGCATTCTGAATGCTGCCGATGACCGTTTCTTTAATTTGCAATTGTATGTAGCTGATCCCGCCGGCTATATCTCGCCTGACACGGGATATGCTACAGAAGTCAAGATGGTACCCGCTAGTGGAACTCCGGGCATTCCTGCAGACTGGCCAAGCGGCGTGCCCGATCCTGCCTTAAAAGGACCGGATTGGATTCAGATCGGCACCGAGAGCGGTTTCCTGCCGGCACCTGTGGTGATTCCCAGCCAGCCGATCACATGGAATCTGAATGCGACAAACTTCAACTTCGGAAATGTCGATCAGCACTCGCTCCTGCTGGGAACCGCTGAACGGGCAGATGTCATCGTTGACTTTTCCCAATATGCCGGAAAGACCCTCATTCTTTACAACGATGCTCCTGCAGCTTTCCCCGCTGCCGATCCGCGCTATGACTATTACACCGGCAACCCGGACCTAACTGCCGAAGGCGGCGCGCCTTCCACGCAGCCTGGCTACGGCCCTAATATCCGCACGATCATACAGATCAGAGTGGCGGCAGCCGCTCCCGCACCTGCGTATGACATTACTGCGCTGGAAGCAGCTTTTTCTAAAACAGATACAAAAAGAGGCGTCTTTGAAGCAACTCATGATCCGATCATTATCCCGCAGGCTGCTTATAACTCCGCCTATAACGTTAATAATTTACCTGCTAACGCTTCCAGCGCCTACGTGCAACTTTTTGAGTTTTCCAAAACCTTTAGTCCGATAGATGCGAGCGGAGCTCTTCAGCCGCCTGTTACCCTGCAGATCGAACCGAAGGCTTTACAAGATGAAATGGGTGAAGTCTACGACACGAGGTATGGACGGATGAGCGGCATGCTTGGACTCGAATTCCCTATCACGAGTTCTAACTTCAGTCAATTTGTGGTTTACGGCTATGCCAGCCCCCCCGTTGAAATTATCAAAGGCACAGCAAATCTTAATGCGACTCCGATTGGCTCACTGGATGATGGAACTCAGATCTGGAAAATCACTCACAACGGCGTGGATACCCATACCATTCATACCCACTTGTTTTCTGCGCAGCTCATTAACCGTGTTGCCTGGGACGGAGCTATGCTGCCGCCTGATCCTAATGAACTGGGCTGGAAGGAAACCTTTAGAGTAAACCCGCTCGAGCATACAATTATTGCTCTCCGACCTAGAACTCCTTCCCCTGCACAGGTGCCATTCGAGGTACCCAACAGTGTTCGTCTGATCGACCCGACAATGCCCGAGGGCGCTATATTGACACCGCCGCCACCTGCAGGATGGACCGATCCTTTGGGAAATCCAATCAACCAAATTACCAACCACTATGTGAACTTCGGTTGGGAATACGTGTATCACTGCCATCTTTTAGCTCATGAAGAGATGGATATGATGCATGCTATGGCGTTTGCCGTTCCGCCGAAAGCGCCTTCCAGTCTCGCTGCCAATCTTACCGGTTCCTTTGTCAACAAGCGTGCAGTTTTAACCTGGACGGACAATTCCGCGAACGATACTGGCTTCACTGTCCAGCGGGCAGCCAGCAGTTCTGGCCCATGGACTACCATAGCAACGCTGCCAGCTAATTCAACTTCATACACCGATCCAATCGGCATCACTATCAACATTTATTACTACCGGGTGTTTGCCTCCAACACTGTCGGCGATACCGCTACTCCCGGCTTCCCGGCGGTGACAGTCGACTCCGACTTTTCCAATGTCGTGAAGGTTGATCCCCATCAGGTTCAGCCGCCGGCGGCTCCAACTCATTTGACGGCAAGACGGCTAGCCGGACCGCGAGTTCGTCTGACCTGGAGGGACAATTCCAATAATGAGACTGGTTTTGTGATCGAACGCTCTGATAATGGCGGAGTCTTCTTCCCAGTTGGACTGAGATTCTCGGGTAACGTCAGCTTCACGGATAGAACTGTCATGCGCGGCAATCGCTACACCTATCGGGTAGCGGCTGTAAATGAGGCTGGGCTGTCAGCTTACTCGAATACGGTTACCTTGAAGCTGTAACCATTCTCCATTATAAGATCGCAAATCGTTAGCAAATGGCTGGAAACTGGAGGGGGCTTATGCTCCCTCCTTTTCAAGCGGTGAACCAATAATGCCGGTCGGCTCTACGCCTAGATTTTACTCAAAAAAGAAAAGGGCTAAGCCGATAAACATATATGGTCAAACAAAAACTTACTCAGAAGGGAAATATTATTCAAATATCGACAGGAGGAAGTATTATGGGACATCGATTACATAATCATACAAGGGGATTATTTGCTGTTATCTTTGCAATAATACTGGCGTTTTCCGGCCAGTTCTCGGTTCGCGCCGCGAGTATCGGTAAACTAATTACCGACGTAAACACAGACAAGGCGAGATACACCCCCGGCTCCACCGTAATTATTTATGCAAATTTGCAAAATAACACAAACACAACTATCTCCAACGGGACCCTGACCGTTTATTTTAAACATTTGGGCGATGAAGTGGCGCCACCGCAGTCCCAACAATTCAATCTCGACGCTGGGGCTGCAAGCAGCATCGCGTTTACTTGGGATCCCCCGGCAACCGACTATCAAGGTTACTCTGTGGAAATTTGGGCAATAGACGCCTCAGGCCATATTCTTGACAATATGAACACAGCAGTTGATGTATCCTCTACTTGGCAAAAGTTTCCACGGTATGGGTATATTTCAACTTTTGATTCGCAATCTTCCGACACTTCGTACAATATTGCCTGGCAATTGAAAAATTACCATATTAACGCGATCCAATTTTACGATTGGCAGTGGAAGCAGCACGTTCCCCTAGCAGGATCGGCTGACAACCCTTCCTCCTCTTGGAGCGATATTGGGAACCGTACAATTTACCGCCAAACGGTGTCGGATTATATAAATGCCGCACACTCGTTCAACGCCGCTGCGATAAATTATAATCTTATGCACGGTGCATTTAGCGGCTATGAGGAAGACGGCAGCGGCGTGAACTACCAATGGGGTCTCTTTAACGATAATCCTCCCTCCAGCCAATATAGCAATCCTTTACCTAGCGGCTGGGCTTCGTCAGCTCTTTATATTTTCAATCCGGCCAATACAGAATGGCAGAACTATATATTCAATCGCGAAAAAGAGGTGTTCTCCGCCTTTCCTTTCGATGGCTGGCATATCGATTCTCTCGGCGGCGGCAGAATGTACGACTTCCATGGAAATCCGGTCGACATGGACCAGACGTTCCAGGGTTTTATCAACAACGCAAAGGCGTCGCTCGGGAAATCGATTGTATTTAACAGTGTGGGGAATTACGGGCAAAAGGAAGCCGGCGCAAGCAACGCAGATATACTATATTCCGAGATGTGGGAGGGCAGCGGACAAACAACTTACAATGATTTGAAAAATTCAATTGATTCCGGAACTTTGGCAAGCGGAGGAAATAAAGCAACCGTTCTTGCAGCGTATATGGATCGTAATTATCAAGAAAATTTTAGAGAATTCAATCAGGGTTATTTTAACGCGCCGGGCGTCCTTCTGACAGATGCCACCATCTTCGCAAGCGGAGGAGCACATATCGAGCTGGGGGACGGTACGAATATGCTGTCTCTCGAATACTTTCCGAATAAACATCTCATCATGAGCGATGAATTAAAAAAAGAATTGCGAAATTATTACGATTTCATGGTCTCTTATCAAAATCTGTTGCGTGGAGGACTCTCAAATACCCATAACATCGTGTATCTGCACGACATAGCAACCAGCACAAATGCAACCCCAAACACCGTTTGGACATTTACGAAATCCGGCAACGGGTATGATGTCATTCATCTAATCAATCTGCTTGGCGTTCCGTCAAACCATTGGCGCGATGCGGATGCTACGTATCCGGTCCCAGCTTTGCAATCAAATGTTACCGTCAAATATTACTACGGTTCCGGCACGGTAAACTCGGTAAGTTGGGCTTCTCCTGATTACGATAACGGAAAAACTTATACGTCTTCCTTCACAACCGGATCGGACGATCGAGGCAATTACGTGACCTTTACGGTTCAGTCGCTGCAGTATTGGGATATGATTTATATCAATAAATCTTAGGTGCCGTTTTTATGCTCTGCTAGTGTCGCACCTCATAATTTCAATCAATCTGTAGAAAAAAACATGCTTTTACGGAGGATACTCATTCTATGAAAATGCCATTATCTATCAAAGTGATCCAAGGTCTAATGATTTTGCAAATATTCGCGCTTGGGATTCCTTATTTTGTGGTTTCGCAGGTGGATCCGATGCGCTCCTCGGGTTATTGGGCGAACAAAATCGTTTACAGTATGATCGATAATATGCCTCAAGATATGTCAGAACAAAGCTATGTATTAGGACGCATTCAGGGAGGGCTGATGTTTCCATTGATCTTAACTTCATTAATTTTCACCTTCATAAAAATGAAGAGATATAAGTCCTCTATTGTCTGTATCATCTTAGTAATTTTAGCCTCATTGGGCCAAGGAACTCTCATAGTGGCGATTCCTTATCTTGTAATCCTAATGGTTATGACGATAAACAAACGATCCAAGTTATATTTTAAAAGGGTAAATGCGGATCCATCTGAGACGATTTTGAACAAACATAACTCGAATATTTAAGCCCCAGGCTATGCCTGGGAGAACTGTACAGGAAGTACCGTGAGGCATGATGGAAAAAAGTCCTGCTTTGCTATACTGAGAATTGGTTTCGCCAGCCAAATTTTCAAGCAAAGGAGGACGGTACTCATAGGTGGCAGCAGTCTAACCCACACCCGGTGGGATTGCAGTTATCATATCATATTCATGCGAATCATACAGACTCTTCTGCGTATTTGTTAGCCTCCCTCCTCCCTTGTCGATTCCGCAAATTATACCCAACCCCCAATAATTACCATTGAAAAACCCTCAACTAATGGGTCATTTTGTAAACTGAATCCCTGTTTTAGCCGATATATGCATATACTGGATTTTCAAAGCAGCATACAGATGAACCTTAAAATCATCATAAAAGGAGACAGATCCCTATGAAAGATACCATAACTTACGGTCATATCGAAATTATGCCCTATGAATTTACTCATCTTCATGAGCTTAAAATTGTGAAAACCGTAAACGACCACGCCCGCATGTTCTGTACCGGAATTATTTCCGAAGAAAGACGCGAGAGCTATATTCGTGCTTCGGATGAAGAGACTCAGGTTAAAGCCTTTGTCACGGACAATTCCGGCAACCGCCATCCTCTCTTTCGGGGCATTGCCTTGGATGTGGAGGAGAACGTGGTTCACGGCGTTCATTACCTGACCTTTGAAGCGATATCCCATACATACGAACTCGACATCAAGCGGCATAAGCGGTCTTTTCAAAATCCCAAGCTTACCTATAACGGCCTGATTGAGAGCATTTTGTCCGCCTACCCCAAAGCGGAAGCGCTGGATGTCGTGACCCACAATACACCTCTAGGTACGTTTATTATGCAATACGACGAAACCGACTGGCAATTTCTAAAACGGATGGCTTCCCACTTCTATTCTCCGCTCATTCCTGCAGTGGGCTATGGAGTGCCCAAGTTTTATGTTGGCCTGCCCATGGGTCTGAGCAAGGGAGAAATCAATTCGGCCCAATATAAGGTGTCCAAACGGATCGCGGATTTCCAAACCGCCTCGGACAATCATATTCCCGGCGTGCGGGATGAGGATTTTATCCAGTATGAGGTGAAGACGGAAACCTTGCTGGAACCTGGCTATGAAGTTACCTTTAAGGGTCATCACCTGCTGGTGGCCGAAGTGTTGACGGAAATGAAGGACAGTGTATTGACGCATACGTGCAAGCTGTCCCCGCGAAGCGGATTGCGCCCCATTAAAGAGTATAACCGCTCGATCATCGGCGCTTCCATTCAAGGCAAGGTACTCAGCGTTCACCGGGACAAAATCCGCGCCAAGCTGGACATGGACGATCAGCAGGACCCGAACACCGACTATTGGTTCCCCTACTCTACTATCTATGCGTCTGCAGATAACACGGGCTGGTACTGCATGCCAGAGGAAAATGACAGTATCCGCATCTATTTCCCCAGCTATAAGGAGGAAGAAGGCTACGCCATCAGCTCAGTCAAAAGGGAAGCGCAGCATTCATCAGGAAAATCAGCTGCGACTTCTGGACATGCGACAGCAACCTCAACGCATTCGACTGCATCTGCTTCGTCTGACGGATCAAACTCTTCTTCATCTCTGCCGGCAGCAGCTCCTGCTCCAGATCGAATGGCTGATCCCGCCATTAAGACACTGCGGACCAAATATGGCAAGGAAATCATGCTCGCTCCCGATAAAATCGTGATTTCCGCTAGTGATATGTCCATTACGATCAGCGACCAAAGTGGAATTGATATTGTAAGTGGAAAAAATATCAATATCAGCGCCACCTCCCAGCTCTCGATGTCATCAGGCACTCTTCAGCTGTCTGCCGGGAAAATCGAGCTTTCCGGCAATGGCAACAGCATTACGCTGGATAAAACGACAACCTTCTCCGGGACTGAAATCAAAATGAACTAATTGGAGGAGGGAATCAGCCATATGGATAAACAACAAGCGCTTCAACATTTTTACGAACATCATTACCTGCCCTTGCTGGAAATACAAATGGAGACATTGGAGGCAGAGTTACACCATGGCAAGGCTCAATTTATTTCGAATTTTACGGCATCCTTTCAAAAGCTATGCTCTCATATTCTGAGAATGCAGCAGCAAGGTGATAAAGAACCCATTGCCTATATCCACTATTCTTTTTTGCGGACTCAGATCCTGGAACACTCCTACTTGTACATGGTTGAGGCTTATTCTGGCAAATGGTATGAAGATCAAGCCGAATGTCGGTTATCCTATGATGCCTCCTGGGTTTTTACCCATTTTACTGCCATGCTGGAAGCACTTGAACAAGATCGGAAGAAATACATGGGTGTACTCCATGCGGCCGATATCGAACGACTGATGTTGAAAGCCACGCCCTTTTTCCACCAATTCGTGAGTTCCATCATTCACTTAGCGATTACAGAAGCCGTCCAGCTCCCCGAGTACAAGGCCATTCATAAGGCGAAACGTTTGTTCATTCGTACTGGCGAATATAAGGATATCAGCGAATGTGTATATGTTGAGGATCAAGAAAACCCTAATACGGACGAAGTAAGAAAACTACTGATGCAGACGAATGAAGAGCCATATATCTATGAAAATTTAAGAAATCTTTCTCTTCCTCATCTGCACGTCGTTGAAAAAGACCTGAGATATAACGATTTCAGCCAAAGTGATTTGCGAGGAAGCCAATTTCTTTCCTGCGTATTAATGGGAAGCCAGTGGCAAGAAGCTCATATCGAAGGGGGCAGCTTTCGCGGCTCCCTGCTCAGCGATGCCGATTTTAGGTACAGTCATTTGCAAGGAGCCGATTTTAGAGGAACCAGCGGACAAGCTTATCGGGAAAAAGGTCACCGTGTACCCGGCCTGTGTGGTATACGCTTTGACTTTGCCAATCTGGACGAGGCGGATTTCACGGATGCGTATTCCTTCGAACATGCCTATTTTGAGGGAGCCTCAATGTACGGAACCAAAGTCCCGCGAAAATACCAACAGCTATGGAAGCTCAGTGATGAACAGCTTAAGTCCATCGTGTGGACAGAGTAAGGAGGAATGTGCATGCGCCATTATTATGTGCTGCTCGATGACAGCCGTATTTCCCGTAACATCGAACCTCTGAATATCGGCCTTTTAAATACACCATTTGTCCGCATGGTCCCGGCTCAGGTTTTAGATGTTCATGCGAAGGCAGAGACCGAGTATACGGATTGGCTGCCTTTTTCAGCCTCACAACCGCTGCTTTCCGATCCCATGAAACGGATTTTAGAACTATATAATACGCAAGCGCGTTTTAAACAGATGTATATCGTTGACAGAGAATACAAGCGTCAGGAGTTATATTGGATTCCGCATGTCCCTGATCTAGACGTGATTTCGGAGCATACCGAGTATTATCCGCACAACCAAACCTTGAAACACCTTGTGCTGGATAGCCAAAAGGTCAGAGGACACCACTTTTTCCGGCTATCCAACGTAAGGGAACCTTATTTCATCGTTAGCCTGGATGCTGCCGAAAGCTTGCTTCGCCGAGGGTTGAGCGGTTTCCGGCTGCAAAAGGTAGAACTTTCTCACGAGGAGGCTTGAGCTTGACGGAGTATTGGGATGAATTTTTTTTGAAGCTGCATAATCAACAAGCCTTGAAAGAGCAGTTAGATGTGAGCGAGAGCGATGAGAACTGGATGATGATACCCATTGAAGAAGCGATAGAGAAAATTCCTACAGGCTGTTTGATACTGCCAGATGGAAAGGAAATACAGTTCCAAGCCCTTCAGCTCTACGATAATCAACTCACGATACCTCTGCCGAGTTCTTGGATTCCAGAGGCTCGGGCTGAGCAGACGAAAGATCAACCGGGAAGCTACGTCGTTCAGGACAAGCCTCACGGAATCCTGTTTGGTCTTCACCAAAGCGAGCACGAACTGGAGCCTTCGCAGGTGGAAATCTATCAACAACAGCTGATAGAGCAAATGAGTCGTACACAACCGAGTATGAAGCTGGTGGATGAAAAAAACCTTCCTATTCAGGACGCTATCATCGGCTGTTATGAATCTATTTTTCTAGTCTCCCCCTCTCCCTATTACCAGATTGCCTTCGTGCGTTCCTGGAATGGCAAGGCTGTAATCGGGAGCTGTCAATTTAAGCTGGAGGACGCCCCCTTATGGTATCCACTGACCTATGCCATGCTGCATACGTCAAAATGGCTGGAGTCTCCCTAATTTTACACTCATATCCAAGGAGGAAATTACATGCTGCTGCCCATACTGCTGCGCGCGTTGGCGCTTGGTGTACTTGGCGAAGAATATTCCTATGTGGTGAGAGGAGCCACTTTACAATGCAGTCAAGGTACTGACCCGGGGGTGCTGAATGCCATGTACAGCCACGGAATTTACATCAAGGATAAACCGGTCCTAAACGTCGCTGACGCCATACCCGGAGCGCATATCAGTAAGGAATACGCCTTTGGTGTATGTAAGCTGCAGATTCTTCCCTGTAAACCTGAAATTGCTTTTGGGAGCAAATGGACTAACGGCAAAGAAAATGTGCTGATCGAGGGGGAACACGCCTTGCTCAGCAAGTCCACATTAATATGTTCGTGTCCAGGCGGCGGCGGCATCATCTCGATTCTGGATGACGGACAAAATAGTTAGTTTACGAAGCGAGGAGTCCAAGGTATGAACGTATCCCCAACAGCTCTCTTAACCTACCAACATCTGAATTTTATCTGGCCCTACGGCGACGTACGCTTAAATCAGGTTAAAATGATCCACGAGCTTGGAGAACACGCCAGATTGTGGATTACAGGCCAAATTCAGCCCAATCAGGAAGATGCGATTACAGCCAGGGCGAGCAGTATAGATGAAATCGAACTCTGGTATACAGACAAAAGCGGTCGGCATCCCTTATTCATGGGGCAGTTGTACAGTGTAGAAATCGAGCATCTTCATCAGGAAATACAAGTCACAATCCAGGTCATCTCCCATAGCTTCAAGCTGGATACCGAACTCAAGAACCGTTCCTTTCAGCAAGTGAACCAACAATACGTTGATATCATTGACGCGGTGCTGGCCGATTATTCCGGCTCCGATAAGTTGGATGAAGCGTTCGGGAATCGACCGACGAACCAATTTATTATGCAGTATCAGGAAACGGACTGGGGCTTTTTAAAACGTCTGGCTTCCCATGCCGGAGCTATGCTTCTGCCCAATATCACCGCTCACCGGAGTCAAATCTGGATCGGAATTCCGGAAGCCAGGCGCCAGATCGCTTTAGAGGATGTGCCGTTTCGGATGCGGCGGCGGATTGCCCCCTATTTAAACCATGCGGCTAACGGGAGGACGAATACCTCGGCCAGTGACTATACAGGGTACACCTTCGAATTGCAGGAAATCTTGCAGCCAGGAGATGAAGTCAAGCGGTCTGGCCTCACCTACGTCATTACCAAACGCACCAGCACGATGACAAGCGGCGTCATGACCTGGTCGTATGAATGCGCCTTGCCTCAAGGCGTGACCGTTGCCAAAACCTATAATAGGACTATTATTGGAGCGGCGATTGAAGGAAAAATACTGGAAGTGAGCCGGAATCAGGTTCGGCTGCATTTGGACATGGACGATCAGCAGGACCCCACAGATGCCAGGTGGTTCCCCTACTCCGCCGAAGGCAATCAGGTGTGGTATCTTATGCCGGAAAAAGGCGCACAGGTGAAGCTCTATTTTCCCACTGCGGACGAAGACGATGCCATGGTTATTCAGTCAGTGCGTACGAAACCATCTGGTGCTGCTCCTCCCCCTTCATCCCACACGGTCCAGGGAGTAGCGGCGGAAACGCCTGCCGAACGGCACCACCGTAAAATGGCCGATCCCGGGGTCAAATCCTTCGCGAATCCGCAGGGAAAAGAAGTGTCCTTAGGGAACTCGGAGCTGAACATAAGCGCTCAGGAAGGATCGCTGTACATATCCATGAATACCGGTCACGGGGTGACTCTTCAGAGCACTCAGAATATGCAGATTCAAGCGACAGGCAGCCTGAGTCTCTCTGCCGGAAGCATCCTGCTCAAGGGGACCGATGGTCTGCATCTGAGTACAACAACCGACGCACTGGACCTTGAAGAAGGCGTGAATAGCCTTAGCTCGGAAATTTTGCTTCAAGCCTCCGTGCATCAGTCCTATCCGCAGCCGCTCCTTTCGAGCTTTGAGCAGCAAGTCGCGGAACTCGGAATCGACGCAGTTTTAGATCAACGCAAGCTGACGAATGTGGATGCCAATTCACAAGGAGCGAAGCAAAAATTACTTAGTTTTGCGAAGGGACTATGGAACCATGTCGTCGATATAGGCGATATAGTCTTAACGGGACAAAACGATGAGGAGATGCGAAGAACTTACTCCATCCTGAATCATGGAAAAGAGATCGCCCCTCTGGAAGAACGAAATGCTACCTTTAAAGGCATGTTAGATACCGTCAGCTACGTTAGAAATACATCCATGAAGGAAATGATGAACGATGCTTTAGATTATGGCAAGGACACCATGGAGCTTCTTATGGAAAGAGAGCGGAACAAACGGTTAAATCCGTTAACCAGCACACCGGAAGAAAATTACCGGGCGGGACAGACCGAAGTAGAAGCTGCCTTTGCCGAGCTGGATCTCGCAACCACGCTCATTCCTGGAGAACAAGCGTTTACAGCACCAATGAAGTTTTTCCGCAAGTTGAAACCGGGGGAGCTGAAACCGGGAAAGTTTGGTGAACGCGTCGGTGAACAAGTTGGTGAGCGCGCCGAAAAATCAGGAATATCCGCAATGCTTGGGCAACTGGAAAAAAAGGAGGGTCATCCAGAACTCGCAGCAGGAGATGGAAAATTAAAAACCCATGCCATCAGCATTCCGAACAGTCCCGCATCCCTGGAAGGCTTTCTGCAAAGCATAGCCCAAAAGATGAACCTGGGGTCTGGCTCCCTTACTCCTGCAACAGCTGGAGGACACTGGAGTTTCCATGATCTGGGTCCTGACCTTCATCCCACCTCCAAAGGCTCAGGTGGAAATCTCTCGCCGGAAAGACAAAGGCAAAAAAATGCGCTAGAATCAGGGGAGTATACGGGTAGAAGTGCTGAGGGGACAGGTAATAATGAACTAAACATTTTCTCTGAAACAGTTAATATGAACAATAGGGAATTGATGGAGCATTTGATCGATGGACATGGAATCGGCCGAGGAAGTAAACCTAGTGTAAAAGGTGCACATTATTTGGAGAGTTTTTATAGGACAATTGACGAAGAAGCAGCAAAGTACGGTTTATCTCGTTCGGATTTTATTATAGGTGAACCCAAACGACATCCGAGAATTGACGGAATATATGAGATATACTATCGTATTCCTTCGTTAGAAACTGATTATGTAAATGGGGGATTAAAACTTAAACTAGATGCAGACGGGAATGTAGTTTATAAGAATGTTAGAGATCCCAAAACAGTATTTGGTCCTCCTATCACTCCAGAGGATATCGTTAAATGGGGGCAAGAAGTGGTGAAAAATGCAGAAAAATCGGGATTATCTATGGTGGAAGGAAGAAATAGTGGGGTTGCAGAAAATGGATTGAGATTTGATTGGTTGGTGGTAAATGGAAAAATAATTTCAATTTACCCAGTATTTGATTAGAGGAGAGTCGAAAAGATGAATGATAATATACAAGTTGTAAACAAGGAAAGAAAAGAATGGATTATTAATCAATTATTCTTATCCATGGGCTTCCTTGATCTAGACACAAGACGCCCATTTAGAATGCTAAGTGAATTTCAATTTGAGTCTGGTAATAACATTTGCGGTTCTGAGTTTATAGGATGTGCACTATCAGCCTATTATACACCAGATGAAGATTATTATATTGGTGAGAATAAAGTATCTATAAGTTATGATATTACAAATGAAGAGGTAATCATGGAAGAACAGGAATTTTACCCTTACGTGGAACAATATAGCATGGAGTATGTGAAAAATAATCCAGATTTTAAAGATGAAGTTGAGGAATGTCTGCGAAATATCAAAAAAAGATTTAAAGTAGAGTAATATATCAATCTATTTATGCTGCTGTGGGGACTAGACTACCCAGTACGAACGATTTCATCATTCAACCAATAACACATATAACCCTCGTGATATTGTATGAAGATTTATCCATTGCCCTGTACGCATATTAATGCTTGAATTTTATAACCCAAATAACGCTATTCCGTTAAATTGAACAGGTCGATTATGGTCAGATACCACCATGATTGACCTGTTTTTTGCCATCTCCGTTTATCTCCTGTTTTTAAACATCTGAACTTCATCTGGCCCTACGGCAACGTGCGCTTAAATCAGATTGAAATGTCTCTCTGCCGGAAGCCAGTTATAGTTAGCGGCAAATATATGAAGATGCAGAGAGTTCATCATTTTTAATTGTTCAATACTCTCTGAAAGTACTTCGAATGAATTTCTTTCGAAGTCCTCAAGTTTCACAGAACCATCTTTTCTAGTTCTCCTTTATTTACTAACACAATTTCTGCCTTTCTTCTTTGCACGATATAAAGCGGTATCGGCGGATTTCATCACAGCATCTGGAGTTTTGTGCTTTTCACTTTTTTGGGAGACGCCGATGCTTACGGTTATGAAAATTTGTTTGGATGGTTTTACGCTTCTAGATTTGCTTTTTGAATTTTTTTTAGATCTGCCCTTCCCGCGCAGTGTAAAACCCCTTTTGGATACTTTCTCTCTCAGTTCTTCAAGATGAGGAAGCACATCATTTATGCTTTTGCCTGGAAAAAGAATGGTGAACTCCTCTCCGCCATAACGAAAGGATTTTCCCCCACCCGTTACATCCTTTATGATCGAAGCAACCAGCTTTAAAACCTCATCTCCGGTATCATGTCCGTAAGTGTCATTGAACTTTTTAAAAAAATCAATGTCCAACATAGCAATCACATAGTTCATGCCCAATTTCATCATATCTTGCTTGAGGGCCCGTCTTGATGGCAGACCTGTAAGTTCATCAGAAAATGCCATGGAATACGAATCCTGTATGATTGTTGTTATAAGAATTATTCCTGAAGCCGCGAAAAATATGGCATAAAATATTGGATTAGTATTATGATGCAGTGCAAAAAACAATGCAAATAACACACCTATAAAGGAAATGTCCTGTGAGGATTTGTATGAAATTTGCCTAATGATGAGTATGATTAAAGTTACCATAAAGGCTATTATTGACACTTGCGATACTGGAGTTATTGAATCCAACTTCACAGGTAATATGTCTTTATGAATAAGATTGAGAAACTCTCTTTGTCCCGAGTTAAGCAACCAGAATATGAATAAGAATTGGGAAAGAATAAACCCTATACGAATAAACCCCCATAAACTGAATATCCCTCGTTCTTTTAAAAAAGAAAAAAGCGCAATGTTTATAGGAATCACTAAACCAATGATCGAATAGATATCAGCAATTTGCGTTGGTCTACCAATAATCCCCGGCAAATATTTAATTAACGCTAGACATAGAGTAAGAATGATTAAGATGAAAAATTCCCGGCTGCGGTTAAATTTCCAAGAAACAACAGCCCCTAAAAGAAATATTGCATAAGGAGACAGTTGTATGATATCGAGTTGCGGTTTGGACATGGTGTTAGTCTTGGTGTAAAAAATATAGGCTAGAGCAATTAAAATAAATGGCAGTATGATCGAAAAAGCTGCTTTAATTCTAGTCTTCAAAGTTCAATAATTCCCTTCATGATGTTGTTCTGTGTTACATATTATTATCGGTTACAATGAGCCAGTAACTTATACACAGCAAAATTCAAAATATTCCTTTGGCATCAACAGGCAATTCTCTAACACGCCTTAGATAATTAGTCATGTTCACGTCATCCTTGATCTCATAGGTATACTGAAAATGCTCGGCGACTTCTTTGGCCAGAATCCGGAATAATTCGCAGGCTGTGAAAACCGAATTCCACATATGATGATCGTTGCTGTCCGAATAGGTTTCTTTATACATATCCCAATAGGATTCAGGGAGATACTTCTTCATATACTTCCCCATTTTTCCTATAGACACTTGAAAATCATAGTTTGTGCCCACCCACCATGAAATCATCTCATCCAAACGGCGTCTAATGACGCATTCAAACATTTGTTTCGCATACGGCAATTCATCACGCCAAATTCCTTTAGCAACGTTTTGCAGACACCACCAAAAATCATTGCAGCAGCCCATGAATAGTGGCTCCGTGGGCTTTTGTACATGATAGTCAATATCTGTAGGAGGAGGGATGATTGGCAGGCAGTTGTCCTTATCTAAT
This sequence comes from Paenibacillus durus ATCC 35681, assembly GCF_000993825.1. Classification (NCBI taxonomy): domain Bacteria; kingdom Bacillati; phylum Bacillota; class Bacilli; order Caryophanales; family Paenibacillaceae; genus Paenibacillus; species Paenibacillus durus. The sequence continues at coordinate 182,068 of NZ_CP011114.1, read as the reverse complement.
AAGGGAAGTGTGAGTTTATCGCTAACATACCTTGTTAGCATCGATTCTTTGGTTTCAATATGAAGATCGATACGATTTCCATCTGTAAACAGCATTAGATATCCGTAAGACCGGGAAAAATCCATATCTATGCCTGTTGATTGGTCATTCTTATCCGGCTCTTGCATCATCAGCATATCACCAAACATAGTTGTCCATTGTTCATTATTAATAAAAGAGGCTGTCTCTGTCACTATATAAACAATATCATAATCCTGAAAAATATCCTTGGGGGCATTCGAATTGGTGCGTGAGCCGTTCATATACACCGCGCGAATTCGTTCATCCTTTTGAGCTATTCCTAGTATCAAATCGAACATTTCTTGCTCGCTTCTCAATTTTTATCCCCCCGATAATCAGCTCTTCTTCTTCAATTTCGCTTCCGCTTTTTCAATGTTGCTTGCAACTCTGTATTTAACGATTCTGCTGATGAGGTCATAGGGCAGCGGCTTATCTAGAGGGAATTGTAATGTCCCTTTCGACTTGTGATATTCCTCCACTTCCTCTTTGAACGCTTCGATTCCGCTCGGGGCCGGGTAAAAACCGATGTGCTTCTTAAAAGCCGCAAAATGCACAAGATTTCCATGGAGCTCGAATGTAGGCATCTGGTAGCTGATCTTCTCCTTCGCGTCCGGCGCCGACTCCTGGATCACTTGCCTTAGAGTCTGAAGAATCTCCTGAACCTCGGGAGTGGACGCTGCAATATACTCGTCAATCGACCCATAAGTGATTTTTTCTTTCATGGGAGCCATTCTCCTTTCACGGGTTTAGGTTTAGCTTTCAATCTCATTATATCCGTTATTTTTATATGGAAGGGCTTTCATTTTGTGAATATATCTAATAAACTGGAAGAGGAAATGATGAACCTGCTTATCCATAAACAAATTCGTATATTACTTATTTTTAAGAGGTGAGCCAGGTATGATAGATAAATATAATTACAACAGCTTTTTGCATCAATCGGCCGAGATTGAGGAGTTGATCAGCCAACTCAGCGCGATTCGGGAAGACATGTTGAGAATGGCTGGTGAGTCTAATAGTGCTCTGCTTGATCGTCATCCAGATTACTTGTTTAGCGCCCAGAACCTGCTGCATTACCTGGCATTGCGAAGTCAAGACATACGCTCGCTGCAGGGTAAGCTGGCTCAGATGGGGCTATCCTCATTGGGAAGATCTGAGCTTACTGTGTTGGCAACAGTCGATGCGGTCTTGCGAGTGCTTCACCAGTTGGTACAGCGTCCTTGGAGTCTTCATTCCCCGATTCTGGATAGTAAAGCCGGCCAGCAGCTTCTGCGAGAACATACGGAAGCCTTGCTTGGTGCCCCGCCTGCTGACAGAAATGTGCGGATTATGGTTACCATGCCCAACGAAGCAGCTGACGACTATTGGCTTGTGTATAATCTTTTAATGAGCGGCATGAACTGTATGCGTATCAACTGTGCTCATGACGATCAGGAGATTTGGTCAAAGGTCATTAACAATCTTCGCAAAGCTGAGAAGGCAACGAATCTTTCATGCCAAATTATGATGGATTTAGCGGGTCCGAAGCTTCGAACCGGGTCCGCCCAGCCCAAACCGGCGGTAATAAAAATACGCCCTTTGAAAAATGATTATGGTCAAATCATTCGACCTGCTCGGGTGTGGCTATTCGCCAAGGAAACTCCGTCGTCCCCCATCACAGCAGCCGACTATTTCTTGCCGGTAGAAAGAGAATGGCTGGACAAGCTTGCAACAGGGGACCGTATCAAAATACAGGATGCGCGTGACGCGAGACGGACTCTGAAGGTAATTGACGTCACGGAAAAAGGATGTTTAGCGGAGGCTAATAAAACTGCCTATATCATACCTGGCACTGAATTAGTCATTCATACCGAATCCGGTACGGGTACAAAGTTTAAAACGACAATTGGCAGTCTCCCTGCCAAGAAAAATACCATCCACCTGACCATTGGGGATCTCCTTATTTTAGAGCCAGAACTAGAGTACGGGCGGCCCGCAGCTCTGGATAACGAAGGAAATGTAATCAGTCCCGCGGCAATCGGATCTCCCGCGCATGAAGTTTTCGGGGATATCAGAGCAGGAGAGGAGATCTGGTTTGATGATGGCAAAATCGGAGGAATTGTTGAACGGGCTGAAGCTGACAGATTGTATGTTCGAATAACCCATACACGGGAAGGCGGTCATAAGCTGGGCGGTGAAAAAGGGATCAACCTGCCTAACAGCAATCTTCATTTGTCGGCTATGACTACCAAGGACGTGGAGGATTTGAAGTTTGTTGCCAGTCATGCAGACATTGTGGCTCTGTCATTCGCTAATAGTGTGGAGGATGTGCAACTTCTTCGTAGACACCTGTATGAGCTTAATAGCCAGGAACTGGGGATCGTACTGAAAATCGAAACGCAGCGCGGCTTTGAGAACTTGCCTTCCATGCTCTTGGAGATTATGAAGGTCCCCCGCTGCGGAGTGATGATTGCCAGAGGCGACCTTGCCGTGGAGTGCGGCTTCGAGAGAATGGCCGAGGTACAGGAGGAAATCCTGTGGATCTGTGAGGCGGCGCATGTTCCTGTCATCTGGGCTACTCAGGTACTGGAGAGCATGGCCAAGGAAGGACTTCCATCCCGGGCAGAAATAACCGATGCAGCCATGGGCGAAGGCTCCGAATGCGTTATGCTGAACAAAGGAAAGCATATCGTCGACACAGTCAAGGCACTGGACAATATCCTGAAAAGGATGCAAGGACATCAACACAAAAAACGCTCCATGATGCGCGAATTGCGTCTTGCATCCACGTTTCGGGAAAAGTATTTTACCTGTACTCCATTTTCAATTGGTGATGCTCGTCATAATGAGAAATAGGATGATACGGGATAGAAAGTATCGCGGAGAGATTTTGAAGACGCTTTTTGTAATCTTCCAAGTACCGGATTCGGGCATCCTCATCACGTGCGGGAGTCCAGGCAAAGGTATTTGTTTTAGTAGCCTTTCCTTGTTCAAATTGGTACATAAAAAAATCCGGGTTCTCCAGCATGAGAAAATCATCGCGATCGGCAGCAGCCTTGAAATTCATCGCATAGAGGTCGGACACTTTAACCTGATGACCTTCATCTGTCAGAAAGGCAACGGCAAGATCCTTTAACGCTCCGTTGAATGACTTCGGCTCCGGGTGGGCATAGACAAGGAGTACGTTCATTCTGTTCATCTCCTTTTATCCTGTTATAGAGTTAATTCCGACTTCGCCTTGGATTTAGGAATCCTGATTTTCTTAGCCCCTTTTTCAAATCGATCTGGGTAATTAATACGCTCAACAAAACGAGGCTAGCTCCTACATATCCTTTGATTTCCAGCCTTTCATCTGCAAAAACAAACGCAAATAATGCCGCAAAAACGGGCTCCAATGAAAACAGCAGACCTGTATGGGTTGGAGTCGTATATTTTTGGGCTGTCGTCTGTACAACGAAACCAATGGCACTGCAAAAAATACTTAATCCCAGCACCGAAACCCAACCCTCTGTTGTACTTGGAAGCTGCGGCTGCTCCAGGAAAGCGGAGAATAGCAGTCCCCACGCTCCTGCGAATCCAAGCTGTAGAACTCCAAGAGCAATGGAATCCACATCCTTGGTCAGTTTCCCTGTAACGACGATGTGGAGGGCATAAGCCAACGCGCCTAAGATGCACAAAAAGTCCCCGGAATTGATGATGAATTGATTTTTTAAAGTTAAGAAGCCTATGCCGGTCAAGGCTAAAACGACTCCGAGCATAACTCTATTTTCGGGCATCTTCCTAAAAAAGACAGCAAGCAGCAGCGGGACAAATACGACCGTTAAACTAACCAAAAATCCGGCATTGGACGCCGATGTGGATTTCACGCCAAACGTAATCGAGGCGAATACGAGAAATAAAATGGTGCCCTGCCAAAATGCATATTTCACCGTTTTAAAATCCGTATGAATAAGCCGCCTGTGAAAGACCAGTCCGGATACGATAAAAGCCAGTCCAAACCGCAAGGCAATCAGGTTAAACTCCTGTACATTCGTAAGCCCCATCTTCATAAACAAATAGGACGAACCCCAAAACAAGGTCACGATCAACAACATAAGATTGGCTTTTAATTGAGTATTCATAATTACTTCCTTTCAGCATGGGATTGCTTACTTCGAAGTATACGTGTAAATTTTATATAAAGAAAATGAATGTTATTCATGACTCAGTTGAAAAAAAATAATACCAATAGGGTGATGAGAAAATGTCACTGGCCAAGTATGAGATTTTTCATACAGTTGTGGAATTAGGGAGCCTGTCCCAAGCCGCGGCGGAACTGGGTCTAACCCAATCTGCTGTGAGTCATGCAATTGCCAGCCTGGAGTCGGAGTGGGGATTTTCCATATTAAGCAGAGGACGTGCCGGAGTTCATTTGACGAGCAGCGGCGAGCTGATCCTGCCCTACATCCGTGAAATTTTGAAGGGGAACGAGCGGTTAAAGCAGCAAATTGCAAATATCAACGGGCTGGAAACGGGAACGGTGCGGATCGGCACATTTTCGAGCGTATCCATACAGTGGCTGCCCCGAATGATGAGTTATTTTGCCGAGTGCCACCCCTCGATTGAAATGAAACTGCTGGAAGGAAGCTATGAAGAAATCGAGCACTGGATTGCCAGCGGAGCAGTCGATTTCGGCTTTCTCTCGCTGCCCGCACCGAAGTCATTTGAAGTCATTCCATTGAAAAAAGACCGAATGGTGCTGATCGTTCCCGATAAACACCCTTTTGCTCTACTTCATGAGGTTCGCTTTGATCAAATCAGAGAAGAGCCGTTCATCCTGCCCAAGAAAAGCTGCGATAACGATGTGAGGCGAATATTCAAGGAAAACAACGTGTCCCCCGCCATTAAATTCGAGCTGGAAGATGACCAGGCGATTATCTCCATGGTTCAAAATGGAATGGGAATCAGCATCCTTCCCGAAATGGTCTTATATCAAGTCCCAAACAATATTCGCATTCTCAGCCTGGAAGGAGATCATTACCGTTCCATTGGCATTGCTGCTCCATCCTTTAAAAACATGTCACCAGCAGCGAGGAAGTTTGTTAAAAATGTTCAGGCGTTTTTGAGTGAGGATTAGCGGGGGCTAACCTTGCTATAAAAAAAGGGAGTGAACAACACTCCCCATCAACTATTCGTCCATATATTAACTTTTCCCCATCCAACCGCTTCCCATTTCACTAACGTCCTTCACTATAACATTAATTCAATTCATACTTGTTGCTTCATATCCGTAATCTCGTTCCACCTTGCAAACTCTCGTTTTATATTTGAGATACCATTCTGACATTCCTTTACGTTGTGCTATTAGATGTCTCTCGTTTTGTTTCCATTTTTGTATTGCTTCGAGAGAATCCCAATAGGACACAGTGATGCCTAAACCTTCTCGGACACTTTCTACTCCCAAAAATCCAGGTTGGATTGATGCAAGCCTCATAATTTCATCTGCCATTTCAGCATAACCATTATCCCCTTCTGTTCGTTCAGAAGTGAAAATTACCGCATAGTAAGGTGGCTGTGGTGTTTGGGCAATACCGCTCATATAAATCCTCCGTTTTTTGAACACTCCCCCACTTAGCTAACACTTGAAGTGGGGGATTCTTGGGTAATCCCTTCTACTGAGGGGAATTCATATCGATATTTTCTCACGAAAAATCGTAGACCAAGCGATCCCTGCGGTTCCCGCAGTTTTCCAAAGGAAAATCTGTACCGATCTTCCCACAGTTTTAAGATTTTTGCCCTGGCAAAATATCTAAAGGAAAGGTAGGGTTGACGTTTAAACAGCAAGGCTCTTGATGTTCTGTGCGGCATTTTCATCTCGATCATGAAGGGTATGGCACGATGGACATTCCCATTGCCGCACAGACAATTTCTTTACTTCGGAATGGATAGTGCCGCATACATGACACCTTTGGCTCGTTGGAGCGAATGTGTCGGCAAACTTCAACGTACGTCCATACCATTCCGCTTTATACGAAAGCTGACGGGCAAATTCACCCCAGGACGCATCGGCGATGGATTTGGCCAGCCGGTGATTTTTGAGCATGTTCGCCACGCTCAGATTTTCGATGCTGATCGTTTGGTTTTCACGAATCAGCTTCGTGGTGAGTTGATGCAAAACATCTTGGCGGCTGCCCACGATCTTCTCATGGATTTGGGCAACCTTCTGTTTGGCTTTTTGCCAATTGGAGCCCCCTTGGTTACGGCGAGCCATGCGGCGTTGCCAAAATGCAAGTTTTTGTTCATATTTGCGAAACACTTTGGGATTGGCAACCCGCAACCCATCGGAGCAGACCGCTAATTCCTTGAGTCCAAGATCAATGCCAATCTCCTTATCGGTCTGCGGCAGAGGTTTCATTTCCACTTCGCAGAGGATGGATACAAAATACTTGTCTGCCGCATTTCGCCGCAGGGTAGCCGAAAGAATGCGACCTTCACACGCTCTGGAGTTGGCAAAGTGAAGCCAGCTAAGCTTCGGAAGTTTAAGTCGGTTTCCATCAATAGCAATGTTATCATTAGTGTATTTGGTGGTGTAACTTTGCACAGGATGCTTGCGGCTTTTGAAACGTGGAGCCTGATTTTGTTTCTTGAAGAATCGTTCAAAGCTGTCTGCTACGTTCCGCACCGCCGATTGCAAAGCAATGCTATCTACCGATTTCAACCATTCAAATTGCTGTTTGAGTGCAGGAAGCTGTGTGGCACAGGTGTTATAGGACAACCCTTTACCGGTTGCCGCATAGGTTTCGTTCCATTTGGTTAAGAAATGATTGAAGACAAAGCGGCAACAGCCAAACATTTGGTGGATGAGCTGCCGTTGTTCCGGGTTGGGATAGATGCGATATTTGTAAGCTTTATGCACCAACATGCCACGGGGCCTCCTTTCGTGTAGGATATTTCCATTATAGCACATATGTTCGCTTCGGAGCAAAAAAAACCACCGATTCATCTCCTCCCTATAGAGGAAGGAGTCTTCTCGGCTTTTTAGATAAAAAAATGTAATTTAACATAGCTATTCCATAAAAGGGTTTACGACACATCAAGTAGAAAGTAAGAATTAGTAAATCCCTACAAAGGAGCGATGGATCATGAATTTTCATTGTTTCAGGTACATCCGAATCCGTAACTTCTCTCTATAAGAATTTATCTTAGAGAGGAGAAAACGACTTGGAGCAGGAAATTAAATCAAAATTTGATGCAGAGATTATACGGTATGGAGCAGCCTTATATGACATATCCGCAGAGGAACTGACCAGCATTGGCGGTTCCATGAATTTTGTATACGAATACTCGAAAAATGGACACCAGTTTATTCTACGGTTTACGCCAACGGAACACCGCAGTATGGATTTGGTTAAAGGCGAATTGGATTGGCTGCTATACCTTCATCATAACGGTCTCTCCGTATCCGTGCCAGTTGAATCTACAAAAAGAAATCTAGTCGAATATGTCCATATCAAGGATTCTTCTTTTATTGTTGCCTCTTTTGTCAAAGCAAAGGGGGAAGCGGTTTCTTATCCTGACTGTCTTCATGACCATAAGTTGTATTATAAATGCGGTGCAGCCGTTGGGAAATTACATGCTCTCTCCAGGGCTTATACCCCTTCAACTACGACCATACAACGTAATGAGTGGCAACACAATTTTTACTTGAAGAATATGCACAGGTTTATTCCTTCTAATCAAGCAAAGGTAACTCTTGGCTGTACAAATACAATATCACTAATAAAAAAAGAATTGCCGATTGACGCTAAATCCTATGGATTGACTCACGGAGATATTCATGTTGGAAATTTAAGGGTAAATGAGAGCGGGATTACGCTGTTTGACTTCGACGATGCCCAGTACAGTTGGTTTATTGATGATATCGTTACTCCGATGTACTATCTCGTTTATGTATACGGCGGTGATGATGGAAGAGAGATGCGCGAATCCCAAGCGGCCCGTTTCATGAAGCATTTCATGCAGGGTTACACTCTCGAAAATGCGATCGATGATTATTGGTTCACAAAAATCCCATTATTTCTTCGTCTTCGGGAAATCATTGTATACATCGGCATGTACAAAAATCATCCTGCTCTATCGCAATTAAATCAGTGGGGCAAAGATTACATTGCTGAAGCCAAAATAAGAATTGAACAGGGCATTCCTATTGTTGATATTTGGAATTGATGTATGCAACAAAAAAGAGGGGCGTCGCCCCTCTTTAGCACCTAGTACTTCATCAGTCTTTAAATTGTGGATATAAGCGTTTCAGTTTGATTCGGGCGTCTTCCGTGGTGAATTGCCAGTCTACTCCCTTTTGAGACGCATTGCGTCCCGCTTCCCATGCGGTAAGTTCATGGGCCAAATCTTCTAAAGAAGGAATCCGGCGTCCCAGACACTGGCGGGTCATGACACTGAGTTCGATTTCGGCCACATTAAGCCAACTACCGTGTTTTGGTGTGTAATGGATTTCCAGGCGTTTCGCCAGACGCAAAGCCACTTCCGGTTCGAATGCCTGGTACAGGGAGGCGATAGAATGCGTGTTCAGGTTATCCATCACGAGGCGCACTTTCGGAGCCTCCGGGTAATGAACATCCAACAGATCGCGGACTTGTTCCGCCCATTCCACCCGCGTGCGCTGTGGACGAACACTCACATGTCGCCAGCCCGCAAGTGGTTCCGTAAAAATGAAAATGCTGCACGTTCCATTGCGCACGTACTCCGCATCTTCTCGCAGCGGTTTAGCGGGTTTCATCGGAATGGGCACCCGGGTTTCATCCAGAAGCTGGTACGGTTTTTCGTCCATGCAGATGACGGGACAAGCCGGATCGTAAGGCAGTCGATACACTTCCAATACATCTTCCATGGTGGCAACGAACGCGGCATTTTGCTTTGGCGGAATGCACCAGCATTTACGAAGATGAGGCTTGAGCTCGTTTTTTTAAAATTTTATCTACCGTGTCATAGGAAAGACTTTCGATGTAGTTCAGTTCAACGGCTTTGTCGGCCAGCATCCGCAAGGACCAGCGGCTCTTTCCTTCGGGCGGTGGACTGCAACTGAGTGCAATGATTTGGGCTTCCAGTTCGCCTGTAACTTTGGGAGGATTCGGTGGGGTTAACCGCTTTTTTCGCTCAAGCGTGGCCTGAAGGCCTTGCTCGGCAAACCGTTTTCGAACGAGATGGACCGTGTTGGTATGCACGTTTGAGCGTTCGGCGATTTCCACATCCGAAAGTTTACCGCCTGGCCGATTTTCATCGGCCCACAGCAGAATTTGGGCTCGCCGCAACGCGCGCGCCGTCGACTTTCCTTGGCTACACATACGTTTCAGTTCCTCTTGTTGTTCAGCGTTTAGACTTACGATATAGTCTCGTTTTTTCATCGGCTCGACCTCTTTTACTTTGACTATATCATAGATTCCATGATTTAACTGCTTTTAGACTGATGAAGTACTAGTAACTCTATACGACTTGCTCCAGTCTGTCTCTATCCAGGATCACTATCCTTCTATGACCGATTAACTTAATTATTCCCTGCTCCTGAAAAGAAGATAGTTTTCTGCTTAAAGTTTCCTGACTCATTCCTATCTGAGAGGCAAAATCACCCTTTGTCATCGTAAGTTTTACCTCACGCTTGCCATCTGACAGCTTTAGTATAGCTTGAGCTAATCTCTGTTCTACGGAATGCAAATTGATATCTTCAATGAGGTTCTCTGCTTTTTCCAGCCTACGGCTTAACTCCTCCATTACTTTAAAGGCTATCGAAGGGAATTTTTTCATTAGTTCCTTAAGCTTGCCGCCTTCTATCAGACACATGGTTGATGTTTCCAATGCCTCTCCGTTATCCGTTATGGGCAGTTGACTGAATAAGGATAGTTCACCCATGAATTGCCCAGGGCCTAAAACCCGTATCACCTGTTCCTTTCCATTGGAGCTCAGCCGGGAAATTTTGATGTGTCCTTTATGAATCACATACAGTTTTTCCCCTTTGTCTCCCGCCAGGTAGATCATTTCACCCTTTTCAAAGGTTTTATTAGTTGTTATAGCTGCAATCTCCAGCATCTCTTCTTGGGTCAAGCTGCTGAAGATTGGCACGATCTCTATACAATTGGATACGCCTCTCTTTTGGCACTTATAGTTCACCAAAATCTCCTCCTACTCAGAATAAGTTCAGATGAGAGTGATATCATCTGAACTTATCTGACTTGACCTTTTTCACTGTAGCCTAACAATCTGACGGCATTTATGATTACGAGCAGCACCGACACCTCATGGATGAGCATACCAAAGGATAGATTTACGGTTTTTATCAATACTCCCGCCAGCAACATTGCAGCCACAAATAATGCGAAGTAAATATTTTGCTTCATATTTCTTACAGTAGCCCGGCTTAGCCCTATGGCGTAGGACAACTTCTTTATTTCTGCCGACATGAGTACAACATCTGCTGTTTCCATTGCTACATCGGTACCTTCTCCGCCTATGGCAATTCCTAAATCCGCCGATGCCAAAGCAGGGGCATCATTCACTCCGTCTCCGACCATGGCGGTTCTTCCATACTTCTCCTGAAGGTCACCCAGTACACGCACCTTATCCTCCGGCAGCAGCTCCGCGTAATAACCATCCAGACCCAACTCATCCGAGATTGCCTTAGCGGCCCTTTTATTATCCCCGGTCAGCATATATACCTTATGAATCCTATGTGATTTCAGGTTGGAGATCAGCTTCTTTGCATCCTCCCTTACTACATCGGCGATGGATATAATGCCCAAAACTCTTTCTATATCGCCTATAATGACCGCTGTCTGCCCTTTTTCTTCCTCTGATTTTAAATATCCTTCTACATCTTCAATATTCACACCATTCACTTCCAATAACTTCCTGTTTCCTATCATATAGAATTTTGCACCAGTCGTAAACATAAGGCCTTGTCCTGTTATGATTTTGACATCTTTCGGTTCTTCCTTAATAGATCCGAGCTTTTCTTCTGCTTCATTAATGATTGCTTTTGCCAATGGGTGTTCGGAATAGGATTCTCCGATAGCCGCGAGTCTTAACAATTCATCTTCCGTGATACCATACGCTTTGACACGCTTTATCGAAGGCTTTCCTATCGTCAAGGTCCCTGTTTTGTCAAAAGCGATGGCCTTGATTGTTCCTAACTTCTCCATAATCTCTCCGCCTTTAACCAGCACCCCGTGCCTAGCCCCGTTTCCTATACCGGCTACAATGGATACAGGTGCGGAAATGACCAGAGCGCCTGGGCAGGAGATGACCAGCAGTGTTAACGCCAGCACCAGATCTTTTGTAAAAAGATATAGCAGGGCCGCCAATACAATGATTGCCGGAGTATAATATCTTGAAAACTTCTCAAGGAATTTTTGCGTTTTTGCTTTTTTATCCTGTGCCTCTTCCACCAGTTTCAATATTCGTGCAAAGGTCGTATCGTCGCCTACTTTATCGGCTTTGATGATTACATACCCTGATTCGATGATGGTTCCGGAGAAAACCGTTTCGTTAATCCCTCTATTTACCGGAATGGATTCCCCTGTTATCGCCGCTTGGTTGATATATGCGGATCCCTCAACAATCATACCATCGACAGAAATTTTCTCTCCGGGTCTGACAATTACCAGATCTCCTTTGACTACCGCTTCAGGACTGATTTTCATTTCTTCGCCGCTTCTTCTGACTCTTGTTGTATCCGGTGCCAGATCAAAAAGGGCTTTGATGGAAGACCTCGTTTTTTCAATTGTTCTGGATTCCAGGTAATCGCCGAACACGAACAAGAAGGTGACCGCCGCGGCTTCCCAATATTCTCTGATAAACAGTGCACCGGTCACAGCTATAATTACCAGGGCGTCTATACCGACGATCCGGTACTTTAACGCCCCGATCGCTTTTTTGAAAATAGGGGTACCGGCCACAACGGTGGAAGCAATCATAACGAAGATTGTTACCGGTTCATATCCTATTGTTTTGTTTAATATAAAAGATACTGCCATCAGTATACCTGATAATAATATCCGTTGTCCTTTGGTCGGTTTAAACATCCCGATCCCCCCTTTTTCCTCTTACCTTTCTCCCAATACCTTGTACCCAAGTTTGTCAATTTTGCTCTTGATCGTTTCCGAATCAATTACCTTTTCATCAAAAGTGGCTCTCACTCTTGAGGTATTGAACAACACCTCGGATTCATGGATGCCCTGTGTCTTTTTGAGCATTCCCTCAATTTTTGCGATGCAGCTGGGGCAAGTTACGGTTTCTAATTGATAAGTTCTTGTTGTCATGGTATGACCTCCTTTTATTTTGAAGCCTTTCTTTGATAAGCAATGCCTAATATTAGAGTTGTAACAGAAAATACTCCTGCTAAACTCCATGGAATTACCGGTAAAGTTTCTGCTTCTTCCTGACTTTCTTCAGCGTGAGCAGTTACAGCAGCGTGATTGCCTTCAGCACCGTGAGCATCATGATCTTCTTCTCCTTCAGCAAATTTGAACAATTTTACATAGGCTTCTATATATTCCCTTCCAGCTTCAACATTGTTTACATCAAAATTCTTTAAAGCCATTACTTTTTCAAATCTTTCTTTAAGCTCAGGCATTTTATCTTTTTCTATCAAATTTTCTAAAGGAGATAAGTTTCCAGCTTCAATGCTCTTATCTGCTGCCAATACTTTTTCATCGATAGGAGTTCCTGAAGGTTTTAATCCCGTAAATGGCGCATTTTCTCCAGCTCTATGAACTCTAACCAGATTTTCTAAGAAATACTTTTCGGAAAGCTCCTTAGCTTCCGGACTTAGATCTTTAACTTTCATACTAAGAGTAAATATTTGTGATATTTCCTTTTCATATTCTGGCTGCACCCATTTCAAAACATAGTTAACATTATTGGTCTCCATTGCTTTTTTTCCGTCTGCCACAGTAGGACCATCCATTGTGTCACAATGAGCACTAGCCACTGTAGGCAAAGCTGCAACAATAACTAAAGCCATTAAAAGCGCTGCAAAGATTTTTGAGTTTTTAAATTTTCTCATCTAAAAAGCACCTCCTAATATTTAGGTTATGGCTATATTGTAGATAGAACAAAAGATTAAAACCTTGACCTATGTCAAAAATAAAAGGAAACCTGTCAGCGAACAGCCTGGGTTTACAAAATAATCCTCTTAAGCTCAAAAAAAAGCGAGTATGGTGGTTAGATCTTCACCAACACTCGCTCTTTTTCCTTCACGGTTGCCCATTTTCAAAAGTTACTTATGTCGATTTTCTTTGGCGTCTTCAATACTATCCAGAATAATCTCTAAATGATGGGAATCATCAGCAGTTCCATTTGAATCAGATTTCAAGGAGCAGGCTCATGATTGGGCTTTGGCAGGGGTTGCTTGTATGTGGATGGAGCTACACCAAACCTCTCTTTAAACACCTTGGAAAAATGAGCCACGCTCTCAAATCCAGTCGAAAAACAAACATCCGTAACGGATAAAGAGGTAAGAAGCAGCATTTCTTTCGCGATATCCAACCGGCGATTACGGATCCATCTTAACGGTGATGTGTTGTAGATCGCTTGGAAATCTCGTTTGAAAGCTGACAAGCTTCTGCCTGACAGGTAAGCAAGATCATTTAGCGAAACAGGGTTGGTTATATTCTCCTCCACCACCTCGGTTATGCTCTTCCTCTTTGTACGTTTGAGCTGTAAAAACTGGTATAAAAACTGTTCGTCAGCATCCGCAACATCAAACAGTAATTCCAACAATTTTACTTTAATCAATCCATCCCTGATGTTATCGGTTTCCTTGAAATACGGTTTCATTGAATAGATGTAATTAATTAATCGTTCATTGACCGCTTTTACAGATACTGGTACTAACGCTGATGGATGGTTACTTTCGAGATCTGCCATTTTGATAAATTCGGTGAGCAGCTCTTCTTTAAGAAAGAACATCATATAGTCCAAAACATAGCCAGAACCCTCTTCTCCCGATTTCTCATATTCAATCATGATTGATTTCTGAAGCAGGACCATTTCATTCTTTCGTACGATATATTCCTGACTGCCGAATCTTACCGTGTAACTTCCATCTAGTACAAACAAAAGCAGATGGTCCTCCAAAAACATCGTTCCCTTTAGACCTTTTGTAAAGGTACAAGACTCAACAACGGATAGCCCTTTCATCTTCAAGATCCCTTGATTATACGGTTCTCTGGCCAGATCGTTAGGAACCTTTGCTACTTTTACGGTTTGCAAAAACATCTATACTTCCTCCTATAAAAGAGATACAAACGGTCATGTAAATACGGCGAAAATTATCTTCATCATATCAAAAAAGCCCCCCTTGGCGTATAACAATTGGAATAAAAAAACCGGAGTGCAAACGCCCCCGGTTCAATTGAATCATATTCGACTTTGAAATTTAGACATCATCATGATCTGTCCCTGTAATCACATCATGCCAAGCTTCAATATCCTTTTCAAAATTTGCCGTCTTTTCCCGGTATCTTTGCAGCGCATCCTTGCCAAGTGGTAAGTGGACCGGTGGCTTCTCCGCGTTTGCGACCTGCACGATTGCTTTGGCTAACTTGACGGGATCGCCCGGCTGTTTCTTATTTGCTTGGGTAGCAATGCTTCTCATCTTTCCCACCGTTTCCGCATAATCCGGAATGATGTTACCTGACCGCGTTAGCGAGGCAGCATCCAGAAATTCCGTACGGAAGAAGCCCGGGGCTACTACGGTTGCATGAATCCCAAGCGGAGCCAATTCCAACGCAAGGGCCTCCGTCAATCCTTCAACAGCGAATTTGGTTGAACCGTACACTCCCCATCCGATATATCCGCTCAATCCTCCAACGGACGAGATATTGATGATGTGTCCGGAACGTTGGTGACGCATGTGAGGCAGGACCGCCCGGGTCACATTCAACAAGCCGAAGACGTTCGTTTCGAAGTTGTTCCGCACCTCATCAGCAGTGGCTTCTTCAACCGCACTCAGAAGCCCATATCCTGCATTATTCAAAAGGACATCAATTTTGCCAAACTTCTCAATGGCTTGATTCGCAGCCGAAACTGCTTGTTGCTCATCGGTGATATCCAGTAGAACAACTTGAAGATTCTCCGGGTTTCCTAATTTATCAGCTAAAGAATTCGCCGAACTCCGAACCGTTGCAACAACATAATCCCCGGTTTCCAACACAGCCTTGAGGATTTCCAAACCAATGCCTCTTGCTGCTCCGGTAATAAACCAAACTTTCTGATTTGCCATATTGAATCCCATCCTTTGTGTTTTATTTTTGTTGTACGTTATTATGAGTTCCTGTTGATGAATTAACTTTAACGTATATTGGGTGCTTCTCGCTTTTCCGTAAGGTCCGATCTATTTGTTCATTTAGCTCATTCCCGTTTTTAGAAATGAAAAATGCACCCACAAGAACTTCAACGGATAAACCAAGGTGGTTATTCCGCCTGCCTTTCCGAGACATACAAAACTCACCTTGCTTCCGGACTTTAACTTGGAAATCTCTAATAACAGGGGCATTTCGATCGTTGCGCCTATCACATGAATGATTTTTTTAGGCTCTTTGATTATCGTGTTGGTTGCCCTTTTGATCAATAACCTTGATGAACATCGCCAGTATCCGAAATTCTGGATATAAAAAGATAATCCCTTTTCGGAGTACCAAATGCAAACAACCGACCCTATCTTAGGATCGGTTGTTTGCATTATATATCACATAGCTCATTTATTCACTCAACAGAATCCTGTATCAAATCACCTTGCAGAGTGACTTCAGGCTGCTTTGTTTTCTTAATGAAGAAGGACATCACCAGCCCGATTGCTCCAAAAATAATAACGGCTAAATATGCATCGTTCATCCCCGCTATAGAGGCCTTCTGCAGCAATTGCGCCTGATCGCTAACCACTCCTTCGGCAGCTATCCTAACCGCATGAAACTGCGCCCGGTTGGTCAGGATGGTGACCAGAAGCGCTGTGCCGATGGCACCCGATACTTGCTTAACCGTATTGGAAATGGCCGTACCATGCTCATTGAGCTCAGCCGGCAGAACGTTAAGGCCCGCAGTTGTAATCGGCATCAGGAACAGGGCCATTCCGACCCGTCTGATACTGGACATTACCAGAAGATAGGCGTAGCTTGTCGAGTCCGTCAATGAAATAAAGCTGATGGTCGTAACAATTGTAATGGTGATTCCAATGATTGAAAGCCATTTGGCTCCGAACCGGTCGAACAGCCTCCCCGCAACGGGCATAAGCAAGCCCATAAGCAAGGCGCCCGGCAGCATCAAAATTCCGGCATCGAATGCCGTGTAGTGTCTCATATTCTGCAAATAGATCGGAAGCAGCATCATATCCGCATACATGACCACCGTCACAACAACATTAATAAGGGTGGTTAGCGTAAACATGCTGTATCGGAATGCTTTTAATTCCAGCAAGGGGGTTCTGCTCTTAAGCTGGGTTATTGAAAATAGAACCAATGAGATCACGCCAACGAGCATGGTTGCAATAACTTCGGTCGTTGTCCAGCCGATTGCGCCTGCTCTGCTGAATCCGTATAATAAAGTGCCGAATCCAACAGTGGACAAGATCATGCCGGTAATATCCAGCTTGGGATAGGCTCGCTCCGTTACATTTTTCAAGTAAAAAAAGGCCAGAAGGATAACTAGCGCCGCAAACGGAATAATGACATAGAACAGCGAGCGCCAGACGTAATGGTCCAGCATATACCCGGCATAGGCCGGACCGATTGCAGGGGCAAAGATAATAGCTACTCCAATAAGCCCCATTGCGCCTCCACGCTTCTCCGGAGGATAGATGGCAAGCACCACATTCATCAGGAGCGGCATAATAATGCCTGCTCCCGCAGCCTGCATAAGACGGCCGATGAGCAGCAGTTCAAAGCCGGGAGCTACTCCAGATACAACAGATCCGGCAAGAAACGCAAGCATAGCTGAAAGGAATAATTCCCGGGTCGTAAAACGCTGCATAAGATAGGCTGTGACAGGAATAAAAACTCCATTTACCAGCATGTACCCTGTGGTCAGCCATTGAGCCGTTGTGGCCGCGATGTTAAAATCTGTTATTAATTCTGGAATAGCCACACTCATAATCGTCTGATTCAGAACGGCTATGAAAGCGCCCAATATCATGATGAACAACAGAGGTCCTTTTTTAATCGTGTTCATTTAATTCAGTGCTCCTTTTTGTTTCAAAAGATCTGCGGTTGCCCTCCATAGCTTGTTCTGCATTTCGGTATCCCCGCCTGGGTGCACAGGCCCAATGGAATCCCCGGTACCAACGTTAAAATATCCCCCCGTCACCTTCTGGTACTTCGGGTCCATAACCAGCCGGGTGATGATTTCAGCTCCTTTTCGCGGATCGCCAATATGGAGTAATTTTAAGATACGTTCAAGTATGGAGGCGAACCAAAGCTCACGTCCAAGTCCTGTAACATTGAATCCGGGATTCAATGCATTTACACTGATTCCGGTTCCGGTTAACCGGCGGCCCAGCTCAGCTGTGAACATAATATTGAAGAGCTTGGTTTTTCCGTAGATTGCAGATGAGCCTCTGGCTGTAAAAGGAGTGGTATCGGTTAAATCATCGGGCAGCTTTAGAATCCCGTGATTTCGCGAGGCTTCGGAAGCCACATTTACAATTCTGGCCGTTCCCGCATTTCTTAAGGATTGTTCCAGCACTTGCGACAATAGCCACGGGGCCAAATAATTCACCGCAATCATTTCAGGAAATCCCTCAGAAGTGACCCGCTGTTCGAAGGCATGGAGCCCTGCATTGTTCACAAGTACATCGATCTTGGGAAAAGCGGCGGTAATTTCCTGTCCAACACGTTTGACATCCTTCATCAGGGACAAGTCCCCGTAAAAGAAATCTACTTTTGTTGAAGGTGAGCTGTCTTTGATCCATTTTCGGGTTGCTTCAGCCCGCTCCCTGCTTCTGGCCGTTATAACAAGGTGAGCGCCGGTCTTAGCCAAATTCATGGCGACAATTTGCCCCAGCCCGCTTGTTGCTCCAGTGATGACAACGATGGGTTTAGTCATAATAAGTCTCCTCTGTGTGGTATACTTTTTTGTGCAATAATTCTTAAGCTTTAGAGAACAGGCTACCGTCAACATTTGATTGACATATGTCAACTATATTGATTTAATGGATATATGTCAACTACTTACACGGATTTATTCTTATCATTTATAGGGGATGTGGGCAAAACAGTGGAATATGATCAAGATAATAACCGAGGCAAAAATGTAGTAAGAGAGGAATTAGAACTACAGCTTGGCGAACAGCTTCATGCGCTTATCAGCGCCTCCCATGCGCTAAGTGTCAGGACTGCGGGACGTTTCGATCCCTCTATCCAGCCTGCAGCCTTCCATATTATTCGTTGGCTCTATTCGTACGGACCAACAAGCGCTGCCGCTCTTGCGGAATCCACAGCCATGGACCGCAGTTCCGTTAGCCGCCTTGTTAAACAGCTTGAGCATTTGGGTTATGTGAATAGAGAAAATTCGCCCGATGATGGACGAGGGGTCCTTCTGTCTCTCACTGAGCTTGGACAACAAATGACCATTCATGCCCTTAAGGAGAAAGAGAATGCATTTTATGAACGAATTTCCAATTGGAACAATGATCAACTTGAAGCGTTCATTACGATGCTCAGAAAATTTAATGGATTTGATCAACCTCACGCATAAAAAAACCCTCATCTCCACCTATCCGGTGGATTTGAAGGTTCTTTTGCTTGAAAAACGGGACTCGCTGATTCATTCGATTCTGGCAGACAGTCCCATACAGGAAAAAGTCATACCACTCAATCGTACTGCCAATTAGACTGGCCAAAAGGACTTTCGTTGTCTGTTTCATTGGACCGCCGATTTCACTCCTCAATTTAGATGTGACCTGTATTCGAATGCTGTTGTTCCATATACACCTTTAAAGTGTTTATTTAAATGGGTTAAATCAACAAAACCACATTCAGCTACTGCTGAATAAATATCTCCGTTTTTTTCTATTAGCTGCTTTGCACGTTCGATCTTGCAGTTAAGAAAGTATTGGTATGGTGAAATTCCAGTATGAGCCTTGAATAATCGGATAAACTGAAATTTCGATAGATCAAGCTCTTTACTTATCTCCTCAAGTTTAAGCACATTTTCCAAGTTGGAATGAAGCATATCCTTTGCCTTTCTAATTAGAGCGTTATCCTTCTTATATTCTGTAGAAAGATTGGTTTGAATAAGGCTATCTGTCAGGGATAAGAGTAACTCGCTGCACAAAGCCTCATCTTTTTCGCTTAATATTGCCTTAGCAAGACTTAATATTCTTTGTTCCAGTCTACAATCATACACAATGGGGGTTGAAAAACGCACCCTATCTTTCTTCTCAATCACCTCTAAAAGCAATTGCGGCTCAATATATAGCATTACGTAATCAAGACCTGCCTCATCATGTGCCATTCCGTCATGTGCCTGTTCCGGATTAAACAGCATAACACCATTTTGATAGGATAATTGCAAACTGCCATCCAAGTTATATTCTTGAATACCACGCAATGTTACACCTACTGCATACTCCTTGTGAGAGTGCTTTTTATACGTAAAATCAGTAATGCTTGCTGACAACGCAGTAATACCTGCCGATTTTTTATAGATAAATTTGTCCACTTCATTCACCTCTTAATAGCTTACCTATATCCATATCATTACTGCAGCATAAGCTAAAAATAAAGCCATCATTACATTAACAGCCCTTGTATGCTTTTGTAAAAACGCCTTGAAGATTGTACCGAAAAGAACCCATGTAATAAAGGCTAAAAATCCAATAAGAGTTATAGCTATAACACTTATTGTTACCGCAGGCATGGCGGTATAGTAGGGAAGAATAAAGCTAGGGATTACAGTCATTGTAAATAGTACCACCTTGGGATTTAAAAACTGCATAAGGAAGCCTGACATAAAGGTACCCGTTTGGTTTACAGTTGGTTTTGATGTATCCATGTTGTAAATTTGATAAGCGAGATAGAACATATAAAAGCTTCCGATGATCTGCATAACAATTAAAATTTTAGGCATTACCGTTATAAGCATAGTATTCAACATAGCGGAAATAACAAGCAATAGACCAAAAGCAATAGTTGCTCCATACGTATATTCCATTGCCTTTTTTGTCCCAAAATTATGCACTGTGGATAATATGACGATATTAGTAGGCCCTGGTGTTATAGTGATAATAATACAGTATAATAAAAAAGATGTGATATTCATGAGGAAAACTCCTTTCAAGGTATTCTCACATGACTATACATCTTAAAATTAAATGGCTTATAGTATATTATTGCAGGATCTGACCAAGGACGAGTGAGAATCCAAAATGAACTTACCACGAAGAGGCAACCCAGTTGTCCGCAAGAAAATTAGAGATTCGATTCCTCATAGGCAAAAAAAGACACGGATAGAATCCATGCCTCAGGCCGCCGATATTCTATTTGCTGATGGCTCGGATAATGCGCAAGTACGGAAAATTTATATTGAGGGAGGGCGCCGGCATGAACAAGAATGCAGTTTATAAAACAAACAGCTTCTATTGGGATACAAAAGGAAATGACTTTTTAGAAGCAATCGTGCTTCCTTTTTATGGAGCATTTGTCTCAGAAGAAAAATGCCAACTTTTTGGTGATGTCTCAGGAAAAAAGATGCTGGAGATAGGCTGTGGAAACGGTCAATCCTTGCAGTATCAAGGGGACCGCAAAGCATCTGAACTATGGGGTATGGATATATCAGAAAAACAAATCGAAAAGGCAACGCAACATTTAACGTCGTGCGGTCTTTCAGCAAAATTGATCTGTTCTCCCATGGAAGAAGAATGTGGCATACCAGAGGATTATTTTGACTTTGTTTATTCGATTTATGCCATAGGCTGGACCACCGACCTTGAGGGTACTTTTTGCCGGATCGCTTCTTATCTAAAAAAAGACGGCGTATTTATTTTCAGTTGGTCTCATCCTATACACAAATGTGTTGTTGCAGAAAATAATATGTTTGCTTTTAACAAGTGTTATTTCGATGAATCTTGGTATTCGGTATCTCTTGATTTAGCCGGAGAAGGTGTGCTAACATTATCGGACCGTAAACTATCAACCTATGTGAATGCGTTGGCAAAAGCGGGATTTGTTATTGAACAAATGATTGAGGAAACCGACAATGAAATAATGCAATTGTGGGATGAAAACAGTGATTTCGTAAAAAGAGCGAAGATGTTTCCTGTAACTTTTGTAATCAAGGCAAGAAAACTATAAGAGTACGTGAAGGCTATAGAGAGTACAAGAGTAACCCTGATAAACGTAAGGATTGTCCATACCTGAGTCATTGCACAGAAAGCAAAAACCATATAAAGCTTGTTGTTCGCCATGTTTGGGATGAATACATTGAAAAAGCTGAGATATACGACATACAACAGGTAGCAAAGAGCTTTATGCTCTCCGTAGTCAAACCATTGAACGGGTTTTTGCGGATGCCAAAGAGTTTCATAGTATGCGTTATGCAAAACACAGAGGTTTAGCCAGAGTAAAGATGGAACTAAACTTCTTATTTGCGTATATGAATTTAAAGAAACTGGTAAATAGGTTGTGGAAGAACGGGCTAACATTCGCTTTTGCAACTATTTTCATTAATTTTTGAGATTTAAGGGAAAATATGTATAAAGCTCAAATGGCTTCTTGATTTGAGTGAATTAAGAAGCCATAAGTCGACAATCTGAGACATGGATAGAATCCATGCCTTTGAAAAAGCTCATCCGGGGCATAGTTCTTAATCCTGCTCCCGCCATTTTAGCAGCACTGAGCACTCCACATGGGTCGGGTAAGCATCGTCAACATGATGATAAGCAAGTTAGTCCTTCAAAAATGATTCATAACGTCGCAATATACTCGGTTTCTTTTAATGCCCATTGAATTTCGGACTCCATAACCGCCCTTCGATGACCAAACATTCTTAGAATATCCGGTTTCTTTTGTTCTGGAATTTCCGGTTTTGCAGCAACCTGCGCTGCTAATTCCGTGATATATTTCAAATTATATTGCAGATACTCTAAATATTGTCCCATAGTTGCCAATCGAACCTCTTTGGATACATAACCGAAGAAAGTCATTTTAAAATGAAGCTGCAGATCAATATCAGTGTTGTATTCAAGCGGCGCGTCCATAAGCTCGTGGAAGCGATGCCGTCCCATTTCTGTTAATTCATAGATTTTACGCGGTCTGCCACCTTCTTGCGGTTCGTCGCGCTGATTGATCAACCCATTCTCCACTAATCTGGAAATTAGGGGATAGAGCGTTCCATTGCTGATTTGTCGGATGGGGCCGACCGTGTTTTTTAACATGAACTGAATTTCATATCCGTGCTTAGGGCTTATCGATAATTCCCCCAGAACAAACAATTCGTACAAGTTATCGCCTCCATAGTGAAATCGTCCTCTATACAACAATATATCAAATTCCTACCGTTCTACTAATCGGTCTGCCGAATGGATACTTTTGGATTGTAAAAGCGGTCTGTAAACGTCAATATAATCGGCCAGAAGAACGATATGGAGAATCCCAATCACCGCGGCAGGAACGATTCCCTCAAAGTTCAAGAAGGCATGAAACAAAACCATATTCACGGTAATAGGAAAGAAAACAACTAATGCAAATGGAACATAACGGTTGGACAACAAGGATGCACCGACGACTATCTTTAGCACACTGACAATAAACATAACATATTTCGTATCCAGCAAAGCTTCCATAAACGTATTTGCCGGCTCTGGATAGTGCATAGGAGGCATTAACCCTGATAGGTCGGCAATCCCTATGCCTAATAGCAGAATGCCAAGCCCTATTCTTATCACGGACATGACTGTTCTCATTCAACTTTCACTCCTTCTGATTTTCCAGGTTTTATCGATACTGGCGGTTTGCGTAGAGTCAGGGCAAGGAACACGCACAACAAGGCGATAATCGCAGCAAGCAGGAACGTATCGTCAAAGCCCAAAGCTGCTGCCTGCAGGGGGTCTGTCAGACTGGTTCCATAACCCTCAATGCGCGAAGTTAAATAACCCATTAATCCAGTTATGCCAAAAGAAATAACGATCTGCTGCGATGATGTTGTGATCGGAGTCACGCGGCCAACGGGATGATGCGATGCGGAACTCAGAATATGGGTATTGAGCGGCATCATAACCAGCCCCGTGCCCAGTCCCAGTAAGATTAAACTAACAATGATCAAACTTTGGCTAGTTACCGTTGTCATGTTCGATAAAATAAACAACGCCGCAGCAACTAAGCCTAACCCAACGAGCGCTAACGGCCGTACGCCAATTTTATCAAACAAACGGCCGCCAATCGGATTCGCAGCGCCGGAAGAAAGAGCCTGGGCTAGCAGCAATACACCTGATTCCAACGGAGTCATGCCTCTTACATCTTGCAGATACAGGGGAATAAGCAGCATGGAACCAAAGAGCGTAATCTGTAGAATCCATAACAAGAGAATGCTTCGATTGAATAAAGCTGATTTGAACACACGCATTTCCAAAAGCGGTTGAGGGTGTCGCAGTTCCATGATTATAAATAGCAGCAAAATGACAACACCTGTTAGCAAGGCCAGGATCGTGTTAGGGGATGACCAGCTTTGCCCTCCTTCGCTTAGGCCATAGGTAAGCAAGACGAATGCTGCAGGGGCGAGAATCATTCCATAAACGTCGAGTCGATGAGCAGGTTGACGCTCATGATTAGGCAAATATCTCAGCCCCATTAAGATGGCAATGATGCCCACCGGCACGTTGATCAGGAATATCCAATGCCAACTGGCTTCTTCCAACAACCACCCGGAAAGGATCGGACCCAGTGCGGGAGCGATTAGCATGGGGATGCCCAGTACTCCGAGAACGGTTCCTCTGCGTTCAGGCGGAGCCAATGTAAACACCATCGCGATTCCAATTGGAGCGATCATCCCCCCGCCCAAACCTTGTATGATGCGAAACGCGATAAGCTGTTCAATTGTCTGCGCCATCGAACAAAGCGCGGAGCTTAAAGTGAACAAGATGATGGTTAAAAGGAAAATCCTTTTCGCCCCGAACCTGTCCGTCAACCAGCCCGCAAGAGGGATAACCGCAGCAATCGCTAATGCATAGCCGGTGATGACCCATTGAAAAGAGATGAGGTTTGTTCCAAATATTTCAACCAGTTGAGGAACCGCGACATTGACCACTGTCCCGTCCAAGATGACCATGACCGTTCCAGATATAATGGCCAACAAGGGTGCTATAATTGCCTTCAAGGAAAAAGCTTGGTTCTCCTGATGCCTTGCAGATGGTTCAGATATATCCACTTCCTTCACCTCCTCATTATAAGTCGTTGTGACATGTCTCTACGACTTGTATTATATGTCGTAACGACTTAATTATCAAGAATTAAAAATGACGAAATTTAAAAAAAGTCCTTGGATTGGGTCATGACCACAATCCAAGGACTTTTTTAATGCTGTTGCCATATGAAAAGCAATATACGGTTTAGGCATTCCGATTATTTGTCAATAGAGTGCAACAACGCCACACTCTTCACATGTACGGTGTTTTAGAAGTGAGCCGAAACTGGATTATACTTAACTATTCAAGATACTTTTTACTGCGTTGATTAGCCCTATTATGATTGCCTTTGGAAGAAAAAACAAACCTTCTACCCAATCCCCAATGATAGTTGAATCAATAAACTTGATAGACTGATCAATGACGCAATCGTGAACTAGACCACACCGAATAATGTGATAAATTATATCCTCCATGCCTACATAACCATTTTCATCAGTCCTCAAGTTTTTGACATCAACATTAACCTTTATCCTAATTGAGCTTGCAGATATTCCTGGAAACCCATTATTGCATATTATTTCAAAATGACTAGAAATAAATTTTTTGTATCTTTCGCCCACCTTTAAATCCGGGTATTGTCTCTGGGCAGAAGCATCAATTGCAACGCATACTAAGCAGAATGCTTCTTCATAGAAATTGTTATCGTACAAGTGCTCCGCGGCTTCTAAGAAAGAATAAATACTCATGATGTCTCCTCACATTTATTTAGTCTTGCTATCTCCGGTGCAATCGAAACATCAATTTTATCGGATTTAATGAACTCCAAAAAATCAATAACAACCTTCCCAATACTACTTTTAAGTTCTTCGATTTGCTTTCTCAATGGCATGTCTGAGATTAAGTACTCCGAGAACACCACCAGTACAATTTCAATGAGTTCGCATACATGTACACAGAGATACTGATCAATATAATATGCATTCAAGTTAATAACTAATGGTCTCGTGTTCAACTCCATCGTACACCTTTTCTCACCGAGAGATTCAAGATACACATTCCAATGTGCTTGATTAGGAGTGCAATGACTATAGTTATTAAGAGCGTGTCGGATTTCTCTTCGATAATCACCAAGAGGAACTCCATCAGGCAGAGTTAAGTTTGCAGTTTCAGTCCACATTTTTGCAGCATCACTACTCTTTAAATTTCCCTCAGTCCATTTTCTAGCAGCATTAGCGTCTAATGCGACTGCAGCCAAACAATCGGTAGCATCCTCAATTGGACGAAATATCGTAATCGCTACGGAATGATAACCACGACAATTAATTAAACCAGCACTATCACACAATCCCAGAAGATGCGTCAATAAAAGTGTAACTGCCGATTTAGATTGATCAGTGTTGGCATTCGGCATTGGCTTTTTATCAGCCATACTTCGAAGACATTTTAAAGCCTGCTGCACGGGACTTTTTTCTCCAATCAAATCTTGAAAAGGTATTTGCAAGTAATTACTCATTGTACCCCCTGCACCCCCACTTGAAACCAACTTACATCAGCCCTCTGCTTAAAGCCCAATCTAAAGCAAAAAAACGGCATCTCTGGCGTTTGTGTGTGGTGTTGGTAGAGAATAGGGACCTCGAACCCCTGACCTCATCGCTTCCAGCGATGCGCTCTCCCAGCTGAGCTAATTCCCAATCCCATAAAATGATGCTGGTAATCAATTCTTTGGGGCAGTGTAACCGACCATGCCGTGCTACCGCCATTACCTATTTTACTACCCATAAATTATTGTCAATGCTCGTATAAAAAAGAAAAAAAGCTTCCGCCACTAGTCCCTATGTATTTCTAATTCAATACAATTGACTTACAACACCATCAATCAAATCATCATAAGTTCTGATTGCAAAATCCCTGAATTCGTTTTCTATTTCCCTCCAATTATCATTGTCGAACATCCATCTTCGCCCAACTACAAGCCATCTCTTTGGATATAATACTTTAATGCCGTATTTATTAAAAACATGTTCCCTATTCCGTGGGTCATCAAAATACTTGGCATAAACTCTGGTTTGAGATATATACGAATTAATTTCAGCACTAAAAGTTTCACGATTTTCTGTTCCTACTACAGTTGAATTCTTTAAATACGGCATTTTAAACTCTACAATATCTGAATATCCATTTGGATTTGTAATAAAGAAATCTGGGCGAATAGCTTTATTTTTCGATTCTGCCCAATGACACTCCAGTTCTGAATGAACTTCTTTAGCAAAGAAAGCCATCTTCAGTATAAACTGATTTTCAGGTTCCGCCAAAAATGATGTGATCTCTAATTCCGATAAATATGCGGCACTAAACAACTCAACAAATCTGTTCAATCTAACTAACCTATCATATTGGAGGTCGGGAGGAATTGGAAACTCGGATTCGACATCTCGCAATGCCTGATTCTTAAAATCACGAAAAAAAGATATCTTAGACTTGCTCATACCTATGTCATGTGGCACTACTTCATATGGGAATATCTCCATCCATTTGATATGTCTTGTAATCAGGCCGTGCGAATTTGTTCCATAGAAAAAACAGTTTATTAGTCTATAGTGCTCTTTTTCCGTCAAATCAATCCCAGCTATATTATAACTTAACATCATTGACTGCGCTGCATAGTTCCAACCATTTTCGTACAGAATGTCATCTGCCGAATTTGTTGGAATATATAAGTCTTGGTTTGTACCTTCAGGAAGTGGTATTCTGATAGAACTTCCATCAAAATTAAAACCCAAGATCGCCTCAAAAAAATCCTCTGAAGTTCGAGAATAGTCAAATAATCTAATACTTAATTCATCGTTATCAACATCAAAATTTTCTTGATAAGTTGCACCAATATACTCAATTGCCCAATGCTTCTTCCCAATATAAATTACTAGTTTTTCAGGGTTCAGAAGTAGATGAGGGAATGTCTTCTTTAGATACGGCTCTTTCCGTAGTATTTCACGCATCTTGTCCCAGTATCCAGTAGACATCTTTTCTATAATTGCATCTACCAGTTGTTTTAGATATTTCTCAATATTTTGACTAATTTCACTCATAGCTAAGTACCTCCTTTCAATGTTTCTCGTTCATTTCCTGAACAGGGTAGAGGAGGGGCAGTACATCGTTAGTGAAAGACCAAAGTTGTTTCCACTGTTTAAAGCAAAAATGTTCAGCTGTAAAATCATTCAGTTTAGGTTGGCTAATTAGCCCATTTTCATGTTCAAAGCCTCTAAAAGCATTAAACGTACCATCATGAATAATTTTATCGCGGAGTTCCTTGGTTTCTTTAAACCATCCGAGGTTACGATGGTAAATCGTCAATATGTTCTTCTTTGAGCCTTTATTTGAACTTTCTAAGTGCCTTAAAAGAGCACCGTGTGTCATTTCTTTGGCGTTTAAATAACAACTTACTAACTTAGCTATCACATCCAAACATGATCTGATCTTACTAACAAATGATTCGAGTTCGCATCTCAATGGAATATCAATCATAACCACTGAAGCATTACCTCTGATTGGTTCCAACGGGATTTGTTCCAGATAGAGAAGTCTTAACCTAAATAAGAACTGCCGCTGATGGTAGCGAATTGCATTCAATTGATCTTTTAAGTTGGTTAAATATGGGGATAGTTTTGCCATCTGATTTTCAGTAATTTTTGATTTCCAAGCTCTTATGACTAATTCCTCTATTATTTCATTAAAAGGCTGAAACTCTTGATTAGGATTAACCATATGCACGGATAACTTTATGTTTGAAGGAATTACTCGATCCATATAATCGACTACTGTTGACTCGATATTTAGGTTTCTATAAGGATAATCTCTAGCCGATAAGGGAGGTATATCAGGTAAACAACAAAACTTCAATAAATAGCCACTATCGCACGGACATAGAGAATCTGGGTTAAGGATTGTCATCACCTTCTTTATATTCAAACTAAAACTCAATATACAAATTTCGATGTTATTTTCATATATACCTTCTTTGGATACAAATAGGCTTCCGCCGCGAGTGAGCAGAAGCCTTCAAGATAGCATCAATTACTGATTGTACATTTTTTTATGGTAATTGTAGCACCTATCTATTTCCTAATAAGCAACACACAGCACCCCACATGCCTAGTACATCAATCAAATAATCTGAAGCGAACCTGCCACATCTCATTTTCGAACCATCAATATTAGACACTCCACGTGACTCGTCTGCGGGTAGCCGCATTATTGGGCCTTCTGTTATAGTGCCAATAAACCGCGTAGAATAAGGCTTTTTGGAGTGTTCGTGTTGTGGCTTGCCGCGCTATCATAATTGTTATGACGATTTTTTGCACCAAATTCGCACCAACGGTCGTGTCGTATACTTGTACCACTATATTCCTTAAATATCCTTCTCATGTTATAATCGCAGGAGCAATGGAAGGGCTGATATGGGCGGTCTCGGCTAACCTCTCGGAAGGGAGGTGATGCCCCGTGGAAGTATACCAAGCTTTGACGCTGATGATCTCATTTGCGACACTGGTTGTGTTGATACTCACCAATAAACGGAAATAGACCGCCCCAGGCTAAGGAAGCGGTCTATTCTGCTACTCCGATTGTCTACAGCCGAACCGCCCTTAAAAGCGGCTATTGCTCGGGGAGTCGTGTTGGCGCACGGCTCTCTTTGCATTGTACGCTGTTTCTAAGTTGAGTATACCACAGAGGGTAGCAATTGTTAACTCCAGTTAACGCGATTAACGCGGTTAGCTGGGGCTAGAGTTTGCCTTTTTAGGTTGAATTGGTTTTATTCTGACATAGAAAGCGGGAGGACGAGGTGTCCTCTGTAATGGTGTTTACTCTGAAATTATCTTAGTTTCTAGGTTGGGAAACCCTACACATAGCCAATACGGGTCAACTTCGTCCCGATAGTAAAGGCTGTTTCATTCGGCACTGGGTGGGGTCTAAGTTACACTCTGTAAGCCCTTAAACGAACTTCTAAGAGCCATAGAATAAGCCACCTATACAAAGGCGGCTCAATCCTCTTCAAATACAATGAAAATCAAATCTTATGTGAAGAACTTATAACACATGCTCCCAATCCAAATAGCTAACAAAATCCAAACTAAAATAACTATTGCTCCAGTCACCCAATTTTTCGGCTTTCCGTTCTTTCGAATTTCCTCCGCCCTTACCTTACAGTCTTCAATAACCGACGTTGGAATCATTTTAAGTGCAAGCGTTATCCCGAGCGGAACAATAATTAAATCATCAAGATAACCCAAAACTGGAATGAAATCAGGAATTAAATCAATTGGACTAAATGCATAGGCAACAACTAATATCGTAAATAGCCTAGCATACCACGGAACTTTTGGGTCTTTATAAGCTAGGTATAACACAAAAATATTTCGTTTTATTTCTCTTGCCTTACTCTTTACTCTTTCCAATGCCTTCGCTTCTCCCATGATAAAGCCCCCGATTTAATCTTTTGTAATCTCCCCTTCAACTTTACCTTCAGTCGAATAAACGGTTTCGACAAATTCACTAAACATTTGTTTACATTGGTCAAGCAGTTCTTTTGCTTGTGCAGAATTTGAACAAAGGAAAAAATCCCTTTTTGTTATTTTTTTATGCCATCTTATCAGCTTACCAAGTTCTGCTTCATTTTCTTCAACTTCATGAAAGGTAAATTTCCCCTTTTTTGTTTCGGTCTCAATTTCAATAAGGAAATTTTTACAGCCTTCTAAAAGTTCTTCATACTCCGCTAATCGATGCTTATTGAAAAGCATAACTAGTTCTTCTTCTGTATGCGTAGCGAATTTGTTTACTTCAAGCAAAAGGGCTTCTCCTTCATTTGATTCGATAAGTCTTTTTATTGATTGTATTTTCTTTTTTACTTCCTCAGTATCCGGGGCAACACAAACGGATTGTTGAATATAAACAACGCCAAGTGCTTTCAATGTTCGCCAAACTCGCACTCGGATAGTCGAAGGCTCTGATGGTACTTTATAAGATAAAACAAGCCAAGAATGACCCTTATTCAAAATGATAGCCCCCTTGCTCCCAATAATTTCAGGTTAACACTCAAGATATAAAAATGCAACGATTGTTGCATTTTTATCTTCTGTATTTAACTTAGGTAATTCGCGTAGTAATGATGCGGAATGCTCTTCTTTTGTGCGTACAAAGGCAATTCACAAAAATTTTGGGACTCATCACTCTCTATTCTATTCAACGTGTAACCATCGAGCAGTTCACCCGTATTCAGCCGGAGCAACAAGCCCTTGCCAAACATAAGGCAGAACTGGAATCCGTTCTCGAAACACAAAAAGACACGGAAGAGCAATTCCGTGCCTGGCATGACCAACAACTCCTTTCTTGCTGTTGTTTTTTATTGGAAATTAACTGATTAACGATTTTTGTTGACAAAAACCACCTTAGGCCAGATTTCGTTTGATTAGGATTTCTACATACTTTTAAAGGCTTCAGTAGAAATACAAAAGCCATCTGGTACGCGTATTCCTTCAATCTTGGAAAGTTCCCCCAGATTCGCGCCTTTATCCCCAACAATCATGAGTTTTGTTTTGTCAATGTCCTGAAAACCAAGCACATAGGAACTCATATGCTTACCTCCTTTGGCAATTCCTTCTTTGAGACGCTAACCCAATGCAAGGAAAGGTAGAAAACCCTTCCTTTTGTTATTCTAGCAGCAATTATCAATTTTATGCCTTAGACCTTCATTGGATTGAATTCATCAGCTCATAGAAATATTTAGATTCATGAGTCTTATGAAGACGATACCAGGCATCTAATGTTTTTGAAGAAAACACACCTAGAGCCCTCAAGACGTGTACAGAAAATTCCAACGGAGCTATTCCAGATGCAGTGATCAGTTTTCCTTCAGTTACAGCAGACTCCATTTTGTAATACTTTTCGCCCGTGTAAGTGGGACAGATCATTTTAAGGTATTCCAGATCATTGCTTGTATGCCAACGTGAATTCAGCAATCCTGTCTGGGCAAGTCCCACTGTAGCACCACAAATCGCTGCAACCAATATACCTTCCTTTAAACACCTCTCAACAATTTTTAAGATGGGTTGGTGAATTGTTTCTGTCCATGTATCTCCACCGGGTAAAATCAATGCATCTGTACTTTTAATGCTGCACTCATCCAGTTTGATGTCAGGCAGTATTTTCAATCCGCCCATTGTAGTTACAGGAGTCTTTTCAATTCCCACAGTAACTATTTTTGATGGGGCCAGCCCCTTTTTATAATATCTTCCCGAGTTCAGTTCGGCAGTTAAGTAGCCTATTTCCCAGTCTGCCATTGTGTCAAACACATAAAGATATACCGTATTATTCATTTGCATGTTCTCCTTATTTTACAATTCATCAAGTGATGCCTACCATCCATCGGTAATCAATGATTATCATTATAATAAAATAGCTTCACTGACATCTGCTGTCAGTGAAGCTATTAAAGTTGATAATATTCCATTAACTCCGACGCAACAGCAACAAGTTTTTCCTTCAAACTCTGTGGTTCGATTACTTGAATGGATTTCCCGTAGGATAGGAGAAAATAAGGGACATAGGTATGAATTGATTTTTCCTCAAGTAAAAAGATTGCTTGATTTGATATCCGCTCTTTCAGATGATGCCCCAAAAACCAATGCAGGCATAAGTCATCCAATGCCTCGGACCTGCCTCCGATAATTAAAGAAACTAACCCGTCTTTGCCCACTAAATCAGGTAACAGATTTTGCATAAAAAATTCACGGGCCGAAAAAGCTTCGGAACGCTTAAATATTATTTGAGTACGCTTGATTTGTAGAATCCGGTCTGCCCGAAAGCTGCGGATCTCATTCCTTAGGTGGCAAAATGCAACAGTATACCATTTATTGTTCCAGTAAACCATTCCATAGGGGTCTATCACCCTATTTTTGGGTTGTTCTTCATGGCTTGTGCGATAATCAATTTCTACAGAGAATTCGTTTGCTACTGCCTGCTCCAATTCCGCCAATACCGGCTGAATAGAAGGGCCTCCCATGCGGTTTATAACTTCAAACCCGGCTAAATGACGGCTAAGTATACTTTCCTGCTCCTGATTCGAATACATTTTCAATTTTGATGTCGCATTGCCTAATGCCTCGCTCAAAGGGTATCCGGCTTCTTTTGCAAAAACAGCAGCATGAAGGAGTGCCTTTTTTTCTTCAATATCAAATAGCAGAGGTGCTCTGATAAAATTATTCAGCAAGCTATACCCGCCATTATGACCTGAGTCGGATATTATAGGCACTCCACTGGCACATAGTGCATCAATATACCGATAAACTGTCCTTATATTTATTTCTAACTTTTCGGATATTTGTTTTGCAGTCATTTTTACGCCCGAATTCAGCATCCATAGAATTGCCAGCATATTATCGTTTTTTGGCATAACATGAACCCTCAACTTTTATTAAACCTGAATATTTTATAAATATCTTTTTCCCTTAAAATCACCTTACATTCTTCTGTATTCTTTCAAACCAAACAGTATCCCATAGAATCATCGCATTATCCAAAAACCAAGTTGACCAAAGAACTGGACTCTTTTCTACCACTCTATGGCAATTCTCATGCACTATTAGTCTATTAATCAATTTTTTAACCGTAACAAATAATTGATCAATATCTTCATCAAAAATCTCTGAAAAGTCCCACCATTTACTCATACTTGGGTGTCCGCCGAAAAAATTTAACCCAGCTCCGGACCATGCTGTGGTCAATCCCCAAGCGCTCCGCAACAGACTTATATCCCAATCCTTCCTTGAGATATAAATCCACGGCCTTCTTTTTAAAGGCCACGTCATATGTTTTCCACTTTTCACCCATAGAATCCCCCCATAGTAGCAGAGTATATGGCTTGCTTTTTTCTGTCTACTATAGGCGGATCATATCACTTTAACCGGGTGCTTTTTTATATGCTATAGAAACATGAAAAGTCCCGATAAATTGACAATTCCACTATTCGATCAGGACAACTGCCCACCCATCATTCCTGCCGCCACAGATATCGACTATCATGTCAAAGCGCCCCCACAGCCATTATATTTTGGTTGCTGCGGGAGTACCATTATGTAGCTTCTATGCAGTATTGAAATCCTGCGTCAGTTATGACTCTAATGGTATCTTCGATACCTTGACCGTCGGCAGTCAAATACCCGGAGGCAAAAATAGAGTCAACCGCATAAAACATCCATTTTTCCTTTCCCTTTAGATACACCTCTCTCCCAGCGGCACAACGTATGTCCGATTTAGGAGTCAGGAGCCGGGCAAGACACAATACTTTCAGACAATATTCAGGGGTCAAATGAGATGTATCCGCACTGGCCAAGCTCGTTCCTTCAATGGGGATCAGAAAGTTAATGGGTACGGCCTGTGGATTTATGGCTTGGATTTCAAACAGCATGTTCACAATATCGGTTTTATCTTCTCCAAGACCTATAATGCCGCCACAGCAAATTTCAAACCCTATGCTCTGTAACATTTTAATATTTGCTATTCTTTCTTCATAAGTATGCGTGGTACAGATATTCGGGTAAAAATCTCTGCTTGTGTTCAGGTTATGGTTAATTCGGTCAACTCCCGCTTCTTTAAGTTTTTGGGCCTGTTCAAGCGTTAAAAGCCCGATAGAGCAGCATATCGGCGTTTGCGCTGCTTTTTTTAGTTCTCTGATATTTTTCGCAAACTCATTTATCTCATGGTCAGAGAACCGCATGCCACTCAGCCCTATACAATGCCTCGCAAGATTTTTTTCCTGAACAACATAACCATCCTGCAACAATTTATCGGAGGATATAAAATTGTATCGATCAATATCCGCTGTGGAATGATAGGATTGGGCACAATAAGCACAGTTTTGTGAACAATTCCCACTACGGGCGTTGGTAAGAAGCTGAATATTGACTACGTTGCCTTTATATTTCTTCCTAATGGCGTATACGGTATCAAGCAATTCCGGCAGGTTCTCGTCAGGTAAATCAAGGATAGTTAGGGCTTCCTGCCGGGACAGGTTCCTAAAATCAAATGTCATCTTCAATACCCCTCCGCAAATTCCAATATCCATATGGATGCCAATGCCAGGATGGCTACTCACTGTTAAGCGTAACCACCACAATTTCCGGCCGATTAAATATTCGCAGGGGAATTATATTGTTTCCCAGTCCCCGACTAACAATTTCCGTCGTGTCTCCTTCTGTATAGCTTCCGCTCGTATAGGCGGAAAATAAACCTTGATCCGGAGCCACCACCCCCCTACAAAAGGGAGTCTGAATTGCCCCCATGCGCGCGTGACCGGTAAAAACCAAATCGACACCGGCCCGAGCATGGGCATGGATCAATTCCGGTCGATGAGCAAGCAGGATATGAAGGGGGGAGGTGTCGTCCATCAAGCGGTCAAGCTCCTCTTATACCCGAGATTCTTTGTTGGATTCCATGTAGTCGTAAGCCGCGAAATTCGGGTCGGCCAGTCCCAGCAGCGTAATGGCGGTTTCTCCCTAGACAAGATTCACTTTGTCATTATCCAGTACCGTTGCCCCGGCTTCTATCAGTTGCTGCTTTAGTTCATCATAGACTCCCGAACCCACTTCATGGTTGCCGGACACATAATAGACCGGAGCAATTTTTGTGGCCCCGCCACGAAATGCAAAGCCTTATCCAGATCCGTACACCTGCCGTCGATTAATTCTCCCGTGACAACAATGAGGTTTGGATGGGTCGCCTGTAATTTCTTCGTTCTTGGGCAGCGAAAACATCGTGATCCCAAACGGAAGTCGTTCATCCGCTTCGCCGGCAGGAATAGCTATAGCGCTTAAATCCAGCAAATTGCAATGATTGGTGTATAAGCCCATTTGGCTGTTTGTTCCGATAGGATCCGCCATTACCTGTTCCCTTGTCCACGTACCTCCCGCCGTAGGCATAACGAGAACAGCGTTACGAAGCAGCTGCTCTGTCTGCCGCCGGATTTCAGCCAATCGGTGTTGCGAGCGGAAAAGCGCCGCAGCCGTAAACCCCTGGTTTTCCCCCGTGCGTAGAATCTTTTCAGTAACGGGTAATACTGCTCCGGGATTTCCTTCCACGAACGGCACTGGAACTTCGATCCATCCCCATTAACCAATGACCGCTTGCTTCCGCTCCGTTATCCGATAAGTACAACGACCCTCGCCGGACAAGAGATATTCGACCCGTTCAATCACAACATTGTCGCCCAGCACGGATTGAAAAAGTTCAATTTCGTTGCGGCAAAACCCCCTGCAAGCATCGGCAGCCTCCAAGATAGGGCAATGCTTCTGTATCAATAAAAAACTTTCATCGTCCTGTTCCTGAACTTCGGCAAAATACCCCTCATTCATACGGAGCATGGACAGCCTCTGAAGCTTATCTTGCAATTCAGTCTCATCCGATATGGACATATGATAATGCTGCTTCTGTGTTTGATGCAGGTCGTCTAGTATTTTTTCTACCCCGTCCTCCCCGAACGATGCTCGGATCCCGTGGAGCAAGCTGACCGACAGCTGCAAATATCCATTAGGAAACCAGGCATTCGCCCCTGAAGTCAGTTTCCACATCTTAGCCGGCCTGCCCATAGGGCGGGCTTCTTCTTCGAATTCAACGACCTGTTGATTCTGCAGTTCATATAAATGCTGACGCACCGCCATTCCCGTCAAGGACAGCTTGGAAGCTAATGATACGGCATCCATGGGTCCATGCTGCTTCAGTAACGTAACTATCTTTTTTCTGGTTGACGTAATGGATTCCTGATCTTTCTTGCTCATCAGCCACCACCTCCAATAACGTGCATATTGCGGCAATCCAGTACAAGAAACATTGTAAAGAAAAATATTGACAAAGTCAAAACCAATGGATATATTTACTTTGTAAAATAAATACTTTATAAAGTTAAACTATCTTAAATTGACTTATGAATGGAGGAATTCAAAATGGCCACCACCTTGTTTATCAAAGCGAACAACCGCTCTGCGGAACACTCGGTCAGCGTGAGAATGTACGATGCGTTTTTGAAAAGCTACACGGAAACCCATTCGGACGATTTGATTGTGCAAGTTAACTTGTATCAAGAGCAGCTGCCTTATTTGGGTGACAGTATGATCGTGGGAAACTACAAATCCGCTAATGGCATCGCGCTAACCCCGGAAGAACAAGCCACGCATACGATTGTTAACCAACATCTGGAGCAATTTCTGTACGCCGATAAAATCGTCATCGCTTTCCCCCTCTGGAACTTGACGGTTCCCGCGATATTGCATTCGTATCTGGACTATCTGCATCAGCCGCGCAAAACCTTTCAGTACACGGCCGAAGGACTAGTTGGACTATTGCCCGATAAGAAGGTCGCTTTATTAAACGCCAGAGGGGGTGTCTATGCAGATGGAGAGGAAATGGCCGTAAACTTCGTCAAAAAGCATTTGCGGGTGTTCGGCATTCATAACGTGACAACGATTGTGATTGAGGGGCATAATCAATATCCTGATCGCAGCCGAGAGATTATCGCGGAAGGGCTTCAGAATGTGGAGCAAGCAGCAAAAATATTCTAACGTCAGCTAGAGGCTGACCCTTGAAAGGTGATAACCGTGAGCAAGCAAAAGAAAGGCATCATTCTCATATCCATCTTACTGGGCTTTATACTGTCCTCCCTAGACAACACCATCATTTCCGCGAGCATGGGTAATATCATAGCAGACATCGGCGGCCTGGATAAAATCACTTGGATGTTCACAACCTACGCTCTTGCCGGGACCAGTACGATGCTTATTTTCGGCAAGCTCTCCGATATGTTCGGTCGCAAAACCTTTTATTTAATCGGAATCGGTCTATTCCTGCTCGGTTCCGCTCTTTGCGGAACGGCCGGCAGCATCGAACAACTCATCGTGTATCGGGTCATTCAGGGCATCGGTTCCGGCGCCATTTTCCCGATCTCGCTCTCGCTGATATACACCTTGTTTAACGACCCGAAAGACGCAGCGAAAATGTCCGGTTTGTTCGGTGCGGTATTAGGATTGTCCTCAATCGGGGGACCGCTGCTCGGTGCATGGGTCTCGGAGTCGCTTAACTGGCGTTGGTGTTTCTACATCAACCTTCCGATCGGTATCGTTTCGTTCGTCTCGCTCCTCTGCACGCTTCGGGAATCCCGTTCCGAGGCCAAACCGAAGATCGACATCCTAGGGGCGCTGCTCATTGTTATCATGACGGTCTCTGCCATGTTTGCGTTGGAGTTAGGCGGCAAAGACTACGCTTGGTCTTCTTGGCTTATCATCGGATTGTTCGCGATATCAGCATTGGCGATGATTGCCTTCTATTTTGTAGAGCAACGGGCATCAGAACCGATCGTGCCGCTCCAGCTTTTCAAGAACCGAATGGTGACCGGCACAAACATTGTCGTTTTTTGTCAGGGCGCCTTACTTTTCTCTGCGATGACCTACTTACCCCTGTATGCCATGTATGTGTTCGACGGGTTCAGCGTGAAGCTGTTACTGACCCCGCTGATGTTATCCATGATTTGCGGCTCCGTGTTAATCGGATATTTGCAGGCTCACTTCCGGGTTCGTACCGTGATGTTCGTCAATATGGTGCTTGGAATCGGAATCTCCATCCTGCTCATGAATCTCTCGCTTGAGGTACCTCATTGGCAAATCATCGCTCTTGCCGTTGTGCTCGGCCTGGGTGTTCTTGGACCCCTTAATAATATCACTCAGAATGCCGTCGCCTACAGCGTGGATAAACGATATATAGGGGTTTCCGCTTCGCTCGTCGGCTTCAGCAGAAGCATCGGCGGCGTGATGGGCGTCTCGGTCATGGCCGTCATCGTCAATCTGCAGATGAAGTCATCGGTCACAACGGCTATTGGTAAATTCCAGCTTCTTCCGAATCCAGATCCGAATCGCGATCCGTTGAATCCCGAAACCGTATTCCGTTTCAAGGATTATTTTGAACCGCAGTTGGTTTCCTTCTATAAACTCGCGATGGGCAACGCGATCAACCAGGGATTTGCTCTTGCGCTTTGCGTAACGATTATCGGTGCGATCGCCGCGCTGACGGTTGGAGCGTCGAAGCTGCATAAGCGTTCCGATGCTGCGTCTGCTGACACCGTCACCCAATCCGTGTCTCATTAATCCAAAAACTACCAGCAGGAGGAATACGCGCATGAATAATCATTCAAAAAAAGTTATTCCCGACGTTCATCCAACTGATATTATCCCCTTCAGGTAGACACTCAAAAAAGTCCTCATGGTATCATGAGGATAGAGTGAACTTGGAGGGGATATTTGTATGGCCAAAAAGGGACAGAAATTTCAAACCTATGGAGAAGAGTTTAAGACGGCGGCGGTTCAGGCCTATTTGGAGGGGACGGGCAGTTACACGACGGTTTCAGCCCGACTGGGAATCCGGAGTAAGACCCAACTTCAGGAGTGGGTGAAGAAGTACAAAACGGGGGAAGCGTATGACACCCGCAAGGGATTAACCAACCCTCTTAAAGGGCGGCAACGCACGAAATTTGCTAGCGTCGAGGAAGAACGGGATTATCTGAAAGCGCAGGTAGATTATCTAAAAAAGCGGTACCCAAATCTGGTCAGGGAGGTCGCCCCCGTCCGCAGGACAACTACCAAATCGTAGAGGAGTTACGCGACCGGCACGGCGTGACACGTCTGTTAGCCATTGCCGGAATCCCTAGAGCCAGCTACTACAAGTGGCGAGCAAGCGGGTCAAAGCGTAAAGAAACTCATTCGCGGGATCATGAAATCAAAGAGCATATGCTAGCGATTCACTTGATTCATCCCTACTTCGGATATCCCCGGATGAAAACCGCTTTACGGGAGGCGGGTTATCTCGTCAATCACAAGAAAGTATGGCGACTAATGAAGGAGTTGTCGATTCCCTCGGTGATCCGGAAGAAACGAAAGTACTCGAGCTACACGCCTTCTGTGGTCTACCCGAACCGGCTGAGGCGTCAGTTTCATGCGGCAGGGCCACAGCAGAAGCTGGTGACTGACATTACGTATATCTCAGACGGTGCGCGCTTTTATTACTTGTCCGCCATTCAGGACCTGTTTAACAATGAGATTGTGGCTTGGCAGATCTCAGAGCGAAATGACGTCAAGCTCGTCCTGGATACGGTCGAACAATGGACACGAAAAAGAGACGTGTCCGGGGCCGTGCTCCACTCGGATCAGGGCTTCCAGTACACGTCTGCGGCGTACAACACGCGACTCGAGGAATTCGGCGTCAAGGGCAGCCACTCTCGCAAAGCAACCTGCCTGGATAACGCCTGCATCGAATCCTTCTTTTCGCATCTCAAGACGGAGAAGTTGTACCTCCACCAGTGTAAGTCAGAAACCGAGATACATCAAGCAGTGGAGGAGTATATCTATTTTTACAATTACCAGCGATTTCAGGCCAAACTCAAACAGCGCGCACCGATTGAGTACCGGCACGCGCTGGCTGCTTAGCCTTTTTTCATTGTCTACTTGACAGGGGTATGACCAAACCGTTCAGCCTTTATTTGCTCCGTTCACGCTGGGCAAGTTGCGTCTTCCTAATCGTATCGTAATGGCACCCATGACGAGGGCATTCTCGCCTAACGGTATCCCTGGATCTGATGTCGCTCAGTATTACCGGCGCCGAGCCGAGAACGGCGTCGGTCTGATCATTACGGAAGGCACCGTTATCAATCATCCGGCTGCGGCGGACAATCCAAACGTCCCCCATTTCTACGGACCTGCTTTGGAAGGCTGGTCCGCCGTCGCGGAGCAAGTGCATGCAGCAGGAGGCCTCATCCTCCCCCAACTGTGGCATGTTGGCATGACAAAGCAAGTCGGGCGTCCGCCAAATCCGGAATCACCCCCAGTCGGTCCATCCGGACTCGATCTGTCAGGCAATCCGGTAACCGTATCCTTGAGCGAATCGGAAATTCATTCCATTATAGAGGCTTACGCCCAAGCTGCTGCCGATGCGAAGAGACTCGGGTTCGACGGTGTAGAACTCCACGGCGCACACGGCTACTTGATCGATCAATTTTTCTGGCACCAGACCAACCGGAGGTCTGACCGCTACGGTGGCGATGACTGGGCCGGACGGACCCGCTTTGCCGCAGAGGTGATTGCCTCCGTTAGAAAGGCCGTTGGTCCCGATTTTCCCATCGTGCTACGCATTTCCCAATGGAAGACATCATTTTACGGAGCTAAGCTCGCGGATACGCCGGAACAATTAGCTTCGTTCCTAGAACCGCTTACAGCCGCAGGTATTGATGCCTATCACTGCTCGACCCGGCGATTCTGGGAACCGGAATTTAAGGGTTCGGACCTGAATTTAGCAGGCTGGGTCAGATCAATAACCGGAAAACCGACAATCACAGTTGGATCGGTGGGCTTGAGCGAAGAATTCATGAGTTCATTGGCATCGGGGAAAGTAACGCCAATCGTCGGCTTTGAAGGGTTGATCGATAAGCTCGTACGCAACGAATTCGATCTGGTGGCAGTAGGGCGCTCATTGCTAGTCGACCCGGAATGGGTCATGAAAGTTCGGAGCGGACGGCTGAACGAACTGCAGCCGTTTACCGCCGATGCGTTGAGGACCTTGATTTAACGGGGACATTCAAGGCATGCCGAGGTTTTGCACGCTCGCTCTAATATAAAAAAATGGTTGTGAAAAAGAAGCTCTCATCCCCACTCATATAGTGGTTTAGGAGCTTCTTTACCCATTTTGTGGGACTGACTCACTTTCCAATCCCCTTATTGGACAGCAATTGACATGCGGAAATAGTTATAGTTGCAGCTGTTGTACACTCATCGTCTAGCGAGTTTAGGCGTCCCTATTGATATTTTTGATGTAATGACACTACGCATGCCTTGAGTGTACAAAAATGATGCCGATTAAACCTGGAGAGGCCTTGGCGGAAAATCTATCGTTTTTAGATCAGATTCTTTATTGTATTAGTTTCATACCCTCATACAACTAGCTAGTGTTTTAATGCTTCCAGCCTTTTTGCTCGTTCAAACGCTTTATGTAAAAAATCTTTAGCTGATAAATCCTCATAATCCCAATTCATGGCCTCTATTGCAGTCGCTCCTGAATAATCCGTTTCCGCAATTTTTTTCATGGTTGTTGACCAATCAATCGTGCCGTCAAAGGGTAACCCGTGTTGGGCATAACTTCCGTTATTATCATGTAAATGTAGTGCCATCAACCGGGAACCGTACATGGATAATAAATCATTGCCCGGATAGTAGCGGTAGTGATGTCCGCAGTCATAACAGAATCCGATACGCAGGGAATCCACTTGCTCCAGCATATATGCCAGATTGGAAAGGTTCCATAAATTCTCCAGTGCAACATTAACACCAAGTTGTTCAGCTTTTTCAGTGATTCTCTTGATTCTATCCAGTCCCAATGTGTTATATGGATTGTTTTCGTTGGGCAAGTGCACCACCATTGTCGGAATCTCAAATTCGGCGCAATCTGCAACACATTGCAAATAGCAGTCGGTTAAGGCTTCACCGTCCAGATTGTCAAGCCAGAGGTTGTTTTCGTTTTGGATTGGCGTGTGGATATTTTCTATAAAAAGACCCGCTTCTCGCGCAAGTTGTGGCCCGTTGCGGTAATCGTTCCGACCAAAGTCTTCACTCCACCATAATAAAACGCTATCAAATCCAGCTTCTTTTATTAACTGATAACGTTCCTTTATCGGCAATTCATAGCCAAACCAGTCATAAATAGTGATCATAAGCCGCTTCCTTTCTTGTTTT
This sequence comes from Paenibacillus durus ATCC 35681, assembly GCF_000993825.1. NCBI lineage: Bacteria > Bacillati > Bacillota > Bacilli > Caryophanales > Paenibacillaceae > Paenibacillus > Paenibacillus durus. The sequence continues at coordinate 139,840 of NZ_CP011114.1, read as the reverse complement.
TTCCGTCATAGCTTTTATATAATTCATAGACTTCGCCATTATACTTGATATACCCTGCCCAAATCCAAAAAACATCCATGCTATACATTCGCGAACCAATAAATTCACAATTTTCGGGTTCTCGCTTCAGCGTCAACAGTCCGGAAGTGGCTTAATTACAGATCTATTTTACATTAAGATGTGGCTGTTATTCACCTAAAATAAACAAGATCCACCAAGCGTAATGCAAGGTAGATCTTGTTTATCCATTACTCAGCGTTGCTCTCGAAATCCCCATCTCGAATCATCTCTAACACTCCATCCTTATCAAAACACGTCACCCCTTCCATCATTTTCAGTAGAAAAACTTCCATCACCAAGTTACCATAAAATGTAACCCGCTGTATGGTTAAAAATCATTTTATGCAATTTTTCCAATGGTTACATAAATCCATCCATTAATAAATGTATCTTTTACAGATTCTCGAACCCCTCTTCTTATTCTTTACTTCTCACTATCAATGCACAGCATTCAACATGCCTTGAGTGTACAAAAATGATGACCCTAAGGCCTAGCCGCCCCTTGGCGGAAAGATATATTTACCCCGGATCTTTAAGAAATATGATTGTTTTTTAGTAATTTACTTTATGAAAAATAGAGACGCGGTTTCTCTGAAGAGAACACCGCGCCCTTTTGCCAGTACACTTATGAATTATAATATTCCCCCGGTTTATATACCGCAAATGTACAAATATTTCATTTCATCCTTTTGTATATCAGGAGCACGTCCTTTAAACCAATCTTTTTGGAGATCTTCTTCCGATAAAACATCATACTTAACTCCAATTACATTAGGAAAAGATGCAGGGTACGTTACTACATATTTATTACTACAAGCTTAACTCATAAACAAGGAGAAGAATAATACCCAATAGCTACTGTAGCGCCTTAGACAGACAGTACCCTTTATTTCATATGTGGGGTATAATTATAAATATGGACCCTGAGCTAGGAGGTTAGAACAACATGCATTTCAAACTCAAAGATCGACATGGGAATATAATTAGCCCTTTTATCAATGCTGATCATAAACAGGTAATCAGACTCAACGATACAGAATATGAAATTATTGAACCCTCGGAAAACGCAGATGAGAGCAGTTTAATGTCCTCCCTCATTGCCGATTTCGATGCGGACCCAGATATTCGGAAAATGATAAAAGAATCTGAGCTGGCGATTGAGAAGGGCCACGTTTTTTCAACCAAACAAGTAATCGAAATGATCAAAAACAGGGAATTGTAATGAAGGTTGAATGGACGGCTCCTGCACTGAAGCGTCTAGCTCAAATCAAGAGCAAGTACTTCTCAGATGAGGAAACGGCCGAATATCGTATAAGATTGGTGCAGCGGATTGAAGAAAAAATACTGCTCACAGGAACTGTTTTCAGATCGCGCTATTTTAAAAATACCTTTCTTGTTCATGTCGATCGATTCATTGTTTCATTCCGACCTTCTAAGGACGGTACAGCATATACGATTACAGCGCTCAAACACGCGCGGCAAAATAAAAAAGCGTAAATGGATAAAAAAGTTACCATCCCCATTTCGTCCCCAACTCTCCTCTAAGAGCTTATTCAGACCCCTTATACACCAAGGAACAAACAGCTTCCACGTGACTCGTCTGCGGGAACATGTCCACGGGCTGGACCCACTCGATGGCATAGCCGCCGTCCAGCAGCACCTTGCAATCCTTCGCCAGGGTCGAAGGGTTACAGGAGACATAGACGAACCGGTTCGGCTTGGTGCGCAGCACCGCTTCCAGGAACCGGGGATCAAGTCCCGTCCGGGGCGGGTCGGCAACGATGACGTCCGGGGTCAGGCCGGCCTTGGCCCAGCGCGGCAGCAGCTCCTCGGCGGCTCCGGTATGGAAGCTGACATTGCTGCGGCCGTTGCGGGCCGCGTTCTGCTTCGCGTCCTCCACCGCTTCCGGGATCGCCTCGATGCCGCGGACTTCCTTGGCATACGGCGCGAGCCACAGCCCGATTGTGCCGGTGCCGCAGTAAGCGTCCACGACGGTCTCCCTGCCGGTCAAGCCGGCAGCCGCGCGGACCGATTCGTACAGCTTGACCGTCTGCTGCGGGTTGAGCTGGAAGAAGGCGCGCGGCGACAACGAGAACTGCAAATCGCCCAGCGATTCCTCCATCGTGTCTTCGCCCCATAGGGTAATCGTCCGGTCTCCGAAGATGAGTGGTGTCTTCTTCGGATTGACGTTTAGGGCGATTCCAATCACGTCCGGCAGCGTTAAGCGAAGAAGCCGGACCAGGTCGTCCTGGCGGGGCAGCCTCGTGCTCGCGGCGACAAGCGTCACCTGCAGGTGGCCGGACTGAAAGCCGTACCGGACCACGATCGTCCGTACGCCGTCTTTGGCGCCTTTCTCCTTATGCAGCGGAATTTGCAGCTCTTCCAGCACCGATTTCACTTTTTCCACTGCGTCGTTGACCTTCGGATGCTGGATCGGACAGCCGCTGATGTCAACAATATCATGGCTTCCCGCCTCGTACAGACCGGCGATAACTTCATTTCCCTTGCGCTTCAGCTGAAGCTGGGCCTTGTTGCGGTAATCCCACGGATGCTCCATTCCGAGCATCGGCTTGATCTTTACGTCTTCCAGACCGGCATAACGGGAAAATGCCTCGCGCACAAGCTCCGTCTTGGCCCGCAGCTGGCCTTCGTAGGAAATATGCTGAATCTGGCAGCCGCCGCAGATCCCGAACACCGGACAGGGAGGTTCGATTCGGTCGGGAGACCTTTTCTCCACCTCCAACAGCTGGGCCTTGATGAACTTCGGCTGAAGCTGCGTCACCTCGGCTTTCACGACTTCTTCCGGCAGCGCTCCGTCAATAAACACGGCCTTACGCCGGTAATATCCGATGCCTTCGCCGTTAATGCCGAGCCGCTTCACCGTGACAACAATCCGGTCTCCGGTGCGGAGTTCCTCCGCATGCTCCCGGCTCGCGGCTGCCGATGTCCGCTCTGAGCGCGGTTTATACCCGGAGCCTTTGGCCCCGGGAGATCTGCTATATGATGCGTTTCCCTTGGCGGGACGCTTACGTTCATTCATGAAGGTTCTCCATTCTGTTTGCTTTTTTCGTGTCCACTATACCATGTTGCATGAAGGAAAGCCATCGCCAGCCATACGTAAACAATCGCTCGTTCTTACACGCTCTCTTCTTGCACGCCACCGCCAGATAACCGCCCTATGTAAAAAGAAACGGCCGCGCCTCTTCCCATGAAGGCAGCCGTTTCTCATAATACAGAACTCTTAATTCCCTAGCTCAGGATTTGCTGGATATGAATATCTCTGTTCCGGCTTAAATCTAGCAAAGAATCCTCAATCTTAACCAGGGGATGCAGGTCGTCGAGCGCGTTAATGTGAACCACTTCCGCTAATTGCCCATCCGTTAGCACCACTTTTTTGCCCAGCAGCGCATGAATTAGTTTATCCAGAAGCAGCGAGACAATTTCTGGATTCAGTTCACCGAACGAGCCTTGACGCATCAGGGTGACGACTTGGTAAAAAGGCATGGGATCGTGATGCGGCCGCTTGGACGAAATCGCGTGATATACATCCGCAACGGCGACAATCTGGCTCCAGTAGTCGATTTCCCCTTTTTTCAAATGCAGGGGATACCCGCTTCCGTCCAGCCGTTCATGATGCTGCAAGGCGACAAGCATGACACGCGGGCTTAGCCCGACGGTTCCTTTAAGTATTTCGTAGCCGTAGATGGTGTGCCGCTTCATTTCAACCAGTTCTTCTTTCGTCAGCTTTCCCGGCTTTGACAATAGCTCTTGCGGAATCCGGACCTTGCCGATGTCATGCATGGTGGCCGCCAGCGACAGCAGCGCAAGCTCCGACTCCTCCAGATTCAGCCACTGCCCGATCAGGGTGGATATTACACCTACGCCGATATTATGCTGATGCGTGTATTCATCCTTGGCTTTGACGGACTCTAACAGCTCCAACAGATCTGGATGCCTGGAAATTTGGCGTACAACGGGGATCAGCCCGTTCTTGATTTCAATCAGGGGCACCTTGCGGTCGAATTGAAGCCGGTCGAACAGAGCTTTGGAATAGTCTGCAGCCCCCTGTATCAGCTTCGTAGGAGCAGTACCCGGCGTTCGATCCTCCGCACTCGGCGTTCCAACCTCCGAAGCTTGTACGAGGACATCGGCGGGGTCGATCTCATGCTGCTGGAGCAAGCGAAGAGTATCCTCATTGAGAACGGAACCGGCAGGTACTAACACGGCGCCATTTTTATTTACAATATCAAATTTCGCTATCTTACCCGACAAATGTTCAAAAGACATCTTTATCAACTCCGTTTTTTGCTATACATGCCTGATTTGCTGCTTACTGGGCAGAAAGTTACACGGAACTATTATACATCCATCTGCAAAAATCCAAGTTCAAGGAATAAAGTATCCTTCTTTAAGATGCGGGCAAAGGCGCTCTGAAAACTATGGAGTAATACGTATCGGCCCAAAAATCCACGCTGACTATGTGTGCGCCCCCGGCCTCCAGCTCATGTCTCATCGTCTCAAGCGGAATGCGGTGCCCGGGCTTCCCATCAGGGCGGGGATGCAGCCACTCTACAATCAGACCTCTGCCGCCGGGCTTCAGCACCCGCAGCATTTCCTTTATCCCTTCTTCGGGAGCACTCAAAATATGCAGCACGAGCGACGCAATGGCTAAATCGACAACGCTATCTTCCAGCGGAAGATGTTCCGCGGTGCCTTCGGCCACTTCGACGTTGGTTCTTTCCGCTTCCTTGGCGCGGCCGCGCAGCACATCCCGCATATAGGCTGAGGAATCCACCGCATATACGCGCCCCTGCGTCAGCTCCGCTGCGGAGAATGTAAAATACCCTCCCCCCGCTCCAATATCCAGCACAGCTTCATCGTTCCCAAGGCCCGCAACGCTCAGCAGCCTCTCCGGGGGCATCCCGCTTAACCGTTCTTGCGACTCCAGCCGCTCCAGCCCGGCGCGTTCCGGTTGATGATTGTTCATACGGCACCTCTGCTAGTTGTAGCTTTCTAATCGGGCTATACATTTTATATCGGTTGCTGACGGTCCAGTATTCATCTTTGCGCGTGCAGTTCCGCCAATGCTTCGGCTTCCGTTTTCTTGAACAGCACTTTGTTTCCTTGATTACATTCGTAGATGAAGTCGTTCAGGCTCTTGCTGTTATATCCGCTGAATTCACCAACAATGGCTAAGACCATATTATAGTTGACATACTTCTGCAAAATCTCGCCCGCAAGCCCTGTTCTCAGCTCGAAGAAATCTTCGGTGATGTTTTCTTTTCTCAGGAGTAATTTGTCACACCCTTGATAACGGGCGGTTACCATTAAATCCAGTGCGTCATTTACGCTATTAATAATGAGACTACCGCTTGAAATTACAGCTACTTTGGAATCGCCCCGCTGATCTACTGTGACTTCCATGAAATTAGGCTCCTTTATGAATACAAAATTAAGGACCCGAACAATAAGCTGTCCAGGTCCTTCCATTATACCTCAGTATTTAACTTGATGACCGATATATTCAGCTCGCCTCTTGAGCGCTTACATTTTTCACAAGAACCATCTTTTTGCCGGATAATGTAAAGATTGAAATGGCAGTGAAGATGAGAGCAATGGAGCCAAGCAGCAAGTATGCGCTTTTAAATCCAACCGTATCATACATGTTCCCCGCGATGGTCGACAGGAAGATAGCTCCTACTTGCTTGGTGAACTGGAATGCGATCAGATAAATCGTCGCTGACAATCTCATATCAAAATTCGCCGAGATGTATTTGAAGACGGCTACGAGCAGAATCGGAACTTCCAGGGCGTGCATTAATTTTAGCAAGCTGATCGCAACCGCTCCGTCCGCCAGGCTCGATCCCAAGATCCGGATAGACATAATGAAACCTGCATACAGGAGAGCATTTTTCGCTCCGATCTTATTAATAATGAACGGCGCCAGGATCATTACAATCGCTTCCAAAAAGATTTGCAGAGTTACAAGGTTGCCAAAGACTTGCGTTCCCTGCTCCGGCGTAGCAAAGAAATGGGTGAAATACACGGCAAACTGCTGATCATAAACATCGTATATGCAGCCAACGCCAAGGACGTACAGTACGAACATCCAGAACTTTCTATTTTTAAAAAGCTCAAGGGTAGATCCTTTGGGAGGCGCCGCCGCTTTGTCCGCGTTTACCGCGTTAGGCTCAGGATTTCCCATCTTGGCAAAGGAGAACACAACGGCCAGCAGGAGCGCCATGCCTGTGCCGATCCAGAAGATCAAATCGGGATTCGTATTGAACAAATGTCCTGTAACAAAAGTACTTGCCGCGGCGCCAATGTTCCCGAACACTCTGACCCGCCCGTATTCAAACCCATTCAAATGACTGACTCTCTCGATATAAGCTTCGATTGCGCCGACTCCGCCATTGAAAATGGCTCCCAGGTAAGCGCCGCCAATTACAGCCGCCAGAATGATATTGCTCTTGAGCAAAGCCGGAAATAAGTAAACGAAGAACGGTCCGATAAACACCAGCAGTCCGATAAACAGCCAGAGTAAATTCTTTTTCAGGCCGAGCTTATCCGACACGATTCCGAAAAAAGGCTGAAAGCAAATCGCTGCAATCGATATGGCTGAGAAAATAACGCCTGTCTTAGTGGAATTCAGTCCGCCCTCTTGGGTCAGCCATAGAGATAAGAACATCGTACAAGCAGCCCAGATAAAGAAGTAAAGCATAAAGAATACCCCAAAAATCCAATAATTTCTGTTAAGCGTTCTCATTAATTCTCCTCCTTCAGCATGATAAGGCTTGTAAACAAGTAAAACGCTTTCTACAATGTAACTAGTTAAATACCGGTTTTTTTTACTAAAATCAGTATACCAAAGATAACGCATACATTCAATAGAGCGTTTGCATTACCTGAAAAATAGTTCTAAAGACAGTAAAAAGGCCCTTCCCAAAGGGAAAGGCCGCAAGTTTACCCGCGTTTTTTTAATTAACTTCAGTAAAATGCCAAACGTAACTATGGAAATCCCGCTCCGCCTCGGCGGGAATACTCAGGCCGACATAAGCAAGCTCATCACCGCCGTATACCTCATCCGTCCCGGTCAGCCGGTATTTCTTCGTCACATCGATTCCGTTCAGTTTCAGGAACTTGAGCGGGGCCGCAGGCTCGGCCAGAACATTGAAATAGAAGGCGATGGCTTCCTTCTTATCTTGATCGGCAAACAACCAGGCGGTATCGTTACCTTCAAACGGGCTGAGCAGGCGGTAGAAATCCCCGAATTGAATCAAGCTTCTAATCTCCTTGTACTTGGCTACCTGCTGCTTGACCGTCTCTTTCTCCCCGTCCGTTAGCTTGGTCAGATCCAGCTCATAGCCCAGGTTGCCGGACATCGCTACGTCGCCCCGCATCTCCATCGAGGTGATCCGGTGAACCTGGTGGTTCGGCACCGCAGATACATGGGAGCCCATCGTAATGATCGGGTACACGAGGCTTGTGCCGTACTGGATTTTCAAGCGGGAAACGGCGTCGGTGTTGTCGCTCGTCCACGTCTGCGGCATATAGTAGAGAATACCGGGATCGAATCTTCCTCCCCCGCCGGAGCAGCTCTCGAACAGGACCTCGGGAAAGGAGGAGGTGATGGCATCCATAACTTTGTATAACCCGAGCATGTAACGATGAGCCGTCTCTCTCTGTCTGTCCGCAGGCAGGGACGCCGAGCCAATCTCCGTCATATGACGGTTCATATCCCATTTTACATAGGAAATCGGAACCGTGCTAAGTATCGCGCTTACTTGCCCTATAATTTCTTCACAAACTTCTTCCCTCGAAAAATCAAGAATCAGCTGATTGCGGCTCTCGGAACGGAGACGGTTCGGCACATGCAGGCACCAATCCGGATGCTTACGGTACAGATCGCTGTCCACCGAGATCATCTCGGGCTCGAACCACAGTCCGAATTGCAGCCCCATTTCTCTCACACGCTCCGCAAGGGTGTCCAGCCCTTCCGGCAGCTTCTCCCGGTCCACGAACCAGTCGCCGAGCGAGGACTTGTCGTCATTTCTTTTTTCAAACCAGCCGTCGTCCAGAACAAACAGCTCGATTCCAAGCTCCTTGCCGGCGCTCGCGATATCGAGTATTTTGTCGGCATTGAAATCGAAGTACGTCGCTTCCCAGTTGTTGACCAGAATAGGCCGTTCTTTGTCACGGTGGAGTCCTCTTGTTAACCGCGTACGATATAAGGCGTGAAAGGTTCTCGACATATCTCCAAGGCCTTCGGATGAGTAGACCATAACCGCTTCGGGCGCCTGGAATTCTTCGCCGGGTTCAAGCTTCCAGCTAAAATCAAAAGGATTAATCCCCATCGTCACTCTTGTATTATTAAATTGATCCACTTCAGCCTGGGCCAGGAAATTCCCGCTGTATACAAGGTTAAAGGCATATACCTCACCGGAGGTTTCATTCGCGCCTTGTCTAAGCAGGGCAATGAACGGATTATGCTGGTGGCTGCTAGCGCCCCGACTGCTCTCGACGGACTGGATTCCATGTCTGAGCGGCCGTCTTTCGATATGTCTCTCTTTTACATGGGCTCCATACAAATGGAGGAAGTCGAACTCGGCGTCTTGAAAATCCAAGCTTAAGCTTAAGGCTCTCAGCAGCTTCAGGGACTCGGACCCTTTATTCGCGAACCGCACTGATCTCGTAATGACATTGAACTGCTCAAACACGGTATAGCTTAAAATAACCTGCAGCCCGGACACTTTATCTTCCGTGACGATCTCAAGCGTTTCCGCCTCCTGTTCACTCTCCACATATGTAGCAGGAAGGCCTTCCAAAGCAGGTTTCCCCTTAAAAATAGCATGCGACACGTAGCGCAAATCGGATACCGTCGATCCGTTCTCAAGCTGCACCTGATAAGCGGGCTTCCGGTAATCGGTATTCCCGTATTGAGGATACTCCTGCGGAAGCGTGTCGAGGGAGAAGGCGCGGTCTTCCTTATAAGGATTTCCGGAAAATCCGCGGTCGAGCAACTGGATCCGGTTGGAATGATGATATTCGTTAATTTTTCTTCCCCAATACAGATGAAGCAGGAATTCATCACGAACAATTCCGATCACATAACTGGTGTCCTTGGCTTGCAAATGAAAAAGCCGGTTCTCTGCATCAAATTGAATTCCCATCGATCTTATCACTCCCATGATTATTATAATTTCGGCCCGCTGCTCTCTCTTACAACAAGTTCGGTTGGCAAAGTTACTCTCAGCGGCACTTCTCTTCCGCTCTTCATACGGTCGGCCAAAAGCTTCACCGCAGTTCTTCCCATCTCTTCCGTATGGACCTTGACCGTAGACAGCGTCGGACTCAAAAAAGCGGATGCCTCGATATCATCAAAGCTAAAAATGGAAATATCACCGGGAACCTGAATGCCTGCTTCATGCAGCGCTTTCATGGCGCCTATAGCCATAGGGTCGCTGGCAACGACAACCGCAGTCGGAAAAGACTTGCTGCCTATGAGCTGCTTCATCAGGGTATACCCGCTCATCGGTCCGAACTCCCCTACCAGAACGTTATCCGCTTGAAAAAGTCCCCCTTCCTTCATGATTCTCTCATAAGTGCTGAGCCGGATATCCTCTTTATCAAGCACTCTTCCATTATGAATGCTGCGGATTTGACCTTTTCCGCCGATATAGGCAATTTGACTGTGGCCGGCGCTGAACAGGTAATTTAAAATCTTGCGGGTAGCGGTTTCAAAGTCGGAAATCACGACATCATAATTCTCCTCCTCGGGCAAGAAGTCAACAAATACAATGTTGCGATTCTGGACATAGACGTCTTTAAGCTCCTCGCTGTTTACATCTCCGAGAACAATAAGCCCGTCAAGACCGGCCATTCTGCCCGGAGAAAAATCGCTTTTGCCAATATTGAAGACCGAGGCGATTTTGACCGAATATTGATCACAGGCACTCTCAACGCCTTGTCTCATCGACATGAAGTAGGGATCAATAGCCTCATCATTCGTCAGAATCAAGCCTATGTTAAAGGCTTCCTTGTCCTGAACGGCTTTGGTTCTCTTTCTTCTTCCAGGCTTATAGTTCAGCTCATGCACAACTTCCAGAACTCGCTTCCTCGTTTCACCCGAGACGGAAAGCGAGGGGTCATTGTTCAATATTCTGGATACCGTAGCCGTGGAAACATTCGCGAATTCCGCAATATCCTTAATTCTCGTCATATTGTTCACAACCCCACTAATTTACTAAGAAATTTACTTAATACTTAGTAAACTTCATATTCCTAATATATCAAAGAAATCGTTTTCAATCAATTATTTATATAAAAAAACCGAGCCTGCCGATTAAGGCCTGCCCGGATTTACGGTAAAACGCCGATTTTACATGCTGGATGTGATTATTTCAAGATAGCCCAAACTCATTTTTTAACGTTTGCGTCATAATGTCGATAGGAGCTTCCACTCCCGTCCATAAAGTAAAATTAACCGCCCCTTGATTGACCAGCATTCCCAGAGGCCTTTCGCCTGAAAAGCCGCTTCTTCCATAACTCCGGTAGGATTCTCGTCAATCGGGCAGCCGAAGGCCCCGACAAGCTCCGAACGGTAATTCTTTCCCATCTGCTCATCTTCCTCCTTATTTAGGTGTATACACGGCAGTCACCTGGCCAATCATTCCGCTCTGTGTCGCTTCTTTGGTCGTATATTTCACAGCAGCTTTCGCTGTCGCCCGCTTTTTGTCGACCGCAATCGTTCCCTCGTACAAGATTCGGTTCTCCCAGCGCGTCGTTCCCTCCACGTAGAACCGGTAGGTCCCATCTGGAACGGGGTTGCCGTCTCGATCCTTACAGTCCCAGGCAAACTTTAACGGACCGCTGGAAAGTGTCGCTCCCGAGACCGCGTCCACCGCTTCCGGCGAAGCCTTCGAGAGCCCTGAATGTTTCACCCAAGTCGGAATGGCCTCCGGCCGCAGCTTATATCCTCCGGTAGCGATAAAGCGGGTTGCATAAAGCGTTTGGACAAATCGGCCTCTGCCATCCTCCACCCATACGGCGAACTGATTGGTGGCGATTCCGTCCTGGCGGACGAAAGGAAATGAAATTTCCAGCTTCCGGGTCGCTTTTCCGGCCTGTGCAGACCGGGCAGCCTGCTCTCCAGTGGCAGAGGGATTGCCTATGGAAGCAGCCGGCGATGAACCAGCTGCCGCCCCCGTCAGTGAATTTGCTTCCCGGCTGCTTGATGCCGCCAGATCGCTCCCGCCGCAAGCCGTGGTTAAAAGCAGCACAATCAGAAACGCCGTCGATAACAGTCCGGCTCCCTTGATTATTTTCATGACAGAATAACTCCTTTCTGTTAAGAAGAAACGGCTTTGCCGTCGAAATCCTCCTTCAGCTTGTCTACGTTGAGAGCAGCCCGGATGTGCAGAATATGCTCTCTCATTGCCAGGTAGGCGGCTTCGCTATCCTGCTGCTCGATAGCACGGACGATGCTGCCGTGATAAGCAACCGATTCCTCGACGTGAAGCGGGTTCACCGTGTATTTTCCATCGAAAATATGGCGGCTCTGCCCTGCGTGACGGACCGTATCGATGATTTGCAGAAAGAAGTTGTTATGAGCAGCGGCGGCGATTCCCAAATGAACTTCATTATCGCATTCCAGCACGGTTACGATATCGGCCTCTTTCTCTGAATACCGGCGCACCGTCTCTTCGTGCCTGCTCATAGCGTCTTTGATCTTGTCCAGATCCTCGTCCGTACGGTTCATGGCGGCCAGTCTGGCCGCATCGGCCTCCAGCAGCACCCTCGCTTCAAAAATCTCCTCGATCAGTGAACGGTCGAACAAGCGGTAGGTCCGGATGATCTTGCCGATCACGCCGGGATTATACTCGCTAACGAACGTGCCTTCTCCCTGGCGGGCTTCCAGAATGCCCAGCGTCGACAACGCGGAAATCGCTTCGCGCAGCGGGACCCGGCTGACTCCAAGCCTGTCGGACAACTCACGCTCATTGGTCAGCTTATCGCCGGATTTCAGTTCGCCGTTCTCAATTTTTTGCAAAATATGCTGAATCACGTATTCTCTGATGTTCTGTTTCTCCACCGGCGGCATAGGGTATGCTCCTCTGCAAAACAAAATGGTTATACCAATACTGGCATAACCATTTTACCGCTGCTCTATTTATCAGGTCAAGGAAGATGGGCAAGCTTCCATTCGCTTAAACCATCCTCCGGCTTGCGGCATCTACGCCGACAAACATCCGAAAGGTTGTTAATCAAGCCTTGAATTTCAATATTATATTTAGTATATATACGCATAATTTAATATAATTTAGACATATTTAGTTCATTGATTTATAAATATTGCTCTTATATAATGGTCACTAACATTGTCGAAACATATCAAAAGTTGTTTCAAACGCTTTTAGAATCAGGGGGAAATGTGATGAAAAACAGGCGAATCCTATTAACTCTATTGCTGTGTATGCTTATGTTGATGCTGCCGCTCTACGGCTGCGGGAATGGAACGAACACGGCGGCGGACAATACTCAGGCCGGGGAGCAGCAGCCCGCTCCATCCGCTAAACCGACGTATACCATTGTCGACCAATTAGGCCGCACGGTTGAAATTCCGGGGAAAGTAGACAGAATCGTTGCCCTTCAGCACCACACATTGGATATTATGCTGGAGCTTCATGCTCAGGACAAGCTGGTAGGCGTATTGCGTGATTGGGAGAGCTTGCTCGGAAGCTACGCAGCCGATGTCTATCCCAATATACGAAATTTGGAAACCCCGGGATCGATCTCCGAATTGAATGTTGAGGCTGTCGCCAGCCTGAAGCCGGATGTCGTATTCGTGTCCAACCAAATTCCGAAAGAGACCCTTGCGCAGCTTGAACAGCTTGGCATACCGGTTGTTGGAATCACTTTGTATGTGGCGGATAAAGAGCAGGCTTCAACGATACATCCTGACCTTGTTAATCCGGATGAGGCTTATACCGAGGGACTCAAGCAGGCGATCAACCTGATCGGCCAAATTACGGGAACAGAAAATAAAGCGGCAGAGCTATGGAATTATGTCGTCAGCAACCGGGCCATCGTATCCGAACACTTGAGTACAGTTCCCGAACAGGACAGAATCAAGGTCTATATGGCCAACGAGAATATGTACACTTACGGGACAGGCAAATATGTCGGTGTGGCCATGGCTAAAGCAGGCGCCCGCAACGTCGCGGAAACGATAAAAGGGTACAAGCAGGTCAGTGTTGAACAGGTTACAGCGTGGAATCCGGAAGTGATTTTTGTACAGAGCCGCTATGCATCCGTGCTGGATGAGATACGGGGCGATAAAGCATGGGCCGCAATTGATGCTGTGAAGAATGGCAAGCTGATTATCGCGCCGGATTATACCAAGCCTTGGGGTAATCCTGCACCGGAATCCATGGCTCTCGGTGAAATTTGGCTGGCCAAAACGTTATACCCCGATGCATTTAAAGATGTGGATCTGAACGCAATGGTTCAGCATTTCTACAAAACCTTCTACGGCATTGAGTATAAAGATAAAAGGAGCTGAGTATGTAATGCAGGAACGAATTAACAATTATTGGACGGATCGGGCCGATGATTTCAGCGAGCTGCGTCTGCATGACTTTAATAGCGGTCTGCGCGGGAAATACACCAAGGTGATCAAGGAGCATTTGCCGAAATTAGATTCGCCGAGAGTATTGGATCTCGGTACAGGCGCCGGTTTCTTTTCCTTCATTATGAAAGATCTGGGGTGCAGCGTGACCGGCATTGATTATTCAAGCGCGATGCTTGCCAAAGCCGAAGCCAACGCCGCCAATTTGAGGTATACCGGGATTGTGTACAAGCAAATGGATGCCCAGAGCCTCAGCTTCCCCGATGAGAGCTTTGATTTCATCATTACCCGCAATGTAACCTGGACGCTGCCCGACCCTTATAAGGCATACAGCGAAATGTGCCGCGTGCTTGCGCCCGGCGGCGGTATTTTAAATTTTGACGCCAACTATGGTCAAGCCTTCAAAGAAGCTGATGAAAAAGGAGAGCAGCTGCAGCATCCCACACAAACCGCTGAACAGCTCAGGGAACGTAATGCCATTGCCAAATCGTTATACATATGCGAAAAGACGCGCCCGCAGTGGGATGCGGAGGTGCTGATCTCGCTCGGCATGAAATACATCGAGATGGATCTGGATATTATCCGGCGGATCAAAGACGAGGCCAACACCGACGCGAGATACTCCACGATTTCCCCAAGCGTGACCTCCTCGCTGTTCATGGTATATGCGCGAAAGTAGCAGGCAAAAATAGGAATACCAACCTATGAAGAGATGTGAGAGTAAGCGTGCAGTCCAGCGGCAAAATATCCGGTTATCAGCTCAGCCTGCTTTTTTTCACCTTTATCGTTTCTACTCTGATCTTGTCTGTTCCAGGAATCATGGTCGCCTATGCCAAGCAAAATGCCTGGCTGTCGATTCTCCCGGCTTCATTAACAGGGATCGTGAACATCTACGTGCTGACCGCGCTGTCCAAGCGCTACCCCGGTCAATCCATTATGCAGTATACGGCTGCGATTTGCGGGAAATGGGCAGGTAAGCTTATCGGCGTTTTCTTCACTTACTATTTGTTTTTCTTTATTTCCAGCACCGTAAACGAACACGCGCGGTTTCTGAACAACGTTCTCCTGATGAATACGCCTTCGCTCGTATTGATCATAACGCTGCTGTTACTGTGCGGCCTCGCCGTACTGGCCGGAGTCGAGACCATCGGCAGATGCAATGAGGTCATCGTACTGATCATCGTTGCGCTGCTGCTCCCCGTCTTTGTCTTTTCCATCCGGGATGCAGACCCTTCAAGATTAGCTCCTGTACTCGCGGAGGGGCTTGTTCCGGTCATCAAAGGCTCGGTCGTTCCGTCCGCCTGGATGAGCCAATTCTTCTTCTTGGGATGGTTCCTTCCGCACTTGAACGAGAAGCCGCAGCAGGTCCGCAAAAAATTGCTCACGGCGCTCTGGGGCATCGTTCTGCTGATTATGGCCATCGATTCGCTGACCATCATGGTGTTCGGTCCGATTACGCCGCGGATGAATTTCGCTTTTCTAAATGTCATCAAATACACCGATATTATCGGGCCTTTGGAGAGGCTGGAAGCCATCGCCATTATGATTTGGATTCTCGGTATTTTCATTAAGGTGGCCATGCTGCTGTATATGCTGTGCATAAGCGCAACCCAGCTGTTCGGCGCGAAAAATTACCGAAAAACCGTTGTTCCGATCACGGTGTTATCCGCTGTCGGTTCCGTCTGGATTTTTAAAAATGCCGCGGAATTTCAACTCTGGATTACGTTCACTTATCCGATTTTGGCTCTCTTTATGCAAAGCTTGCTTCCTCTTCTGCTGCTTGCGATTGATTCGATCAAAGCAAAGCTTGTAAATCATTAACGGGCCAAAATCGATTTCCCGATGGATTCGAATACGATTTTGTACGGGAGGATAAAGGTTGGGACCTCGATACCCGCGATCAGAAGCGCGCCCACGGCGGCGGACACGGACATGGATAACGCATAGATCCAAGCTTCCCGCTTCTCGCTCCCCCTCCACAACCGGCGAATGGGGATGAAAGTGAAAGCGCCCAGACAAAGGATATATAGAGCCGGCAGTATGAACATTACTTCAAGATCTCCTTGTCTTTAAACTGTAAGGAAGGGCCAATTTCACCGGTATTGTTTATGGCGAGATTTACCGTTACGGAAATATCGGCCTCCGCAAAGTAGCGGTCCCACTCCTTCTCCACGACGCGCCACTTCTGCGGGTTATCTCTTTGCAGCTGCTGGCTGAAGCCGGCAATATCGGCATGATATTCAGTTTGGATTTTTCGTAAAAAATCCTTCATATTTTGGACCACCTGCTGCTCAAGCGCCTTTTTCACTGTTCTGAGGTTGTTCGAGTTGGATACGTCAAGCTTGGAATCGTTCTCAACCAAATCCCCTTTTGCTGTTAGATTAATATGAAATTTGAGCGGAGTGCTTTTCCAATCGGTCTTGATTTTTGTTTTGCTGGAGGTTACGCTGAAAGCCGCATTTCCCATGCCGCCCGGCAGATCGGCAGCGATTTCATCCCCCTTTTTATTTCCCTTGAACCAAAGAAATTCATGCGTCTCCGCATTGTTCAGAAAACCAACCAATTTTGACGATTTAAAAATGGCCGTTCCGGTTATACGGAACAGTGGATTTTCGCCTTTTTTCCCCGAGCTGCGAAAAACGGTCGGCTCCAATACACCGGTTGTCGGGCTCGTACCCTCGCTTGCAGAGGCAATCATATAATCGCGCAGCGTAGCGACCGTTCCTTTTCCCCGCAGCATCTCCATTTCCTTCAACGCTTCAGAGGGGGCAAGCTCATAAGGGTATTCAACTTGAAGCAGATCCCCCGCTTTTGCTCCTTTGGCGACCAGTATATAGGCTTTCAGGCGATTTCGCGGATTTCGGGTGAAGGTATCCAATATATCATCCACACCTTTACGGGCCAGAGCTTCCCCCACCAGGATCACACTGCGGTGCGAAAAGAATAATGTTCTGGACATTTTTTGCTGAAGCTTTTGCTCAATTTCAATCCCGTTTTTTCCAACATCCGAAATCAGAAAAAAGCGCTCCGTTTCCTTCGAGGCGCCGGTCGTTTGCGAGGAGGGCGAAGGAACGGCCACCTGAAGGGTTGCCTGCATTTGTCCGTCTTCCGTCAGATCAATCGCGGTTGCCATAACCAAACCGATGTCGTTGATTTCTTTCCGGTCCCAGCAGCCGGTAGGGAAGAGCAGAATTAGCAGCACAAGCCAGATCCGCACCACTCGCTTCAAGCTATTCTCCTCCTTCCTGCTGCGGCGCTTTTACAGCTCTTTCGTAAGAGGGGACAGATAAGCCGCTGCCATTGTTTCGGGGCGCCCGAACCCAGACATCCTTAAAGGCTCTAAACGAAAAGGGAGCTACCGGTGTAAAATAAGGAACCCCAAACGATTTTAAATGGACAACATAGAGCAAAATGCCCAAGAAACCGAGTGCCATCCCGTATAATCCCAGCGATCCCGCCAGAAGGATGATGGGAAACCGCAGCAGGCGGACTCCGTTGGCAAAATTGAAGCGTGGTATGAGGAAGGCCGCTATGCCTGTTGTCGATACGACGATCAGGATAGGCGCCGAAATAATGCCCGCCAGCACGGCCGCCTGCCCAATGACAAGACCGCCGACAATGCTTACCGTTTGGCCTATAGCCCTTGGCAAGCGAATACCCGCTTCCCGCAGCGCTTCAAACATAATTTCCATGATTATAGCTTCGATCATAACCGGAAAAGGCACCGGCTCCCGCGCGGAAGCGATGCTCAGCAGCAGGCTCGTCGGGATCATTTCCTGATGATAAGACGTCACGGCAACAAAGAAAGAAGGGGCAAAAATAGCCACGAACAAAAAAATAAACCGGACCCATCTCGTGAAAGTGGCTACGGGGGAGTTAAGATTATAATCTTCACTTGCCTGCAAACCGGCCCAGAACGTGGTCGGCACGATCATAACGAAGGGAGTGTTATCGACCAGAATGGCGACTCTTCCTTCGAGCAGGCTCCCTGCAACGACGTCCGGCCGTTCGGTTATTTGAACATGAGGAAAAATAGGAAACGGATCATCTACGATCAGTTCCTCGATGGTACCGGATTCCAATACGCCGTCAATTTGGATGGAAGCGATTTTGTTTCGTACCTGATCGATGACGGCAACATCGGCGAGTCCTTCGATATAAGCAACCAGCACCTTCGTTTCCGTCAGCTCGCCTACGCTGAAAGCCTCCATTTTCAGACGCGGAGTACGAAGATAATTGCGCAGCAGCCCAACATTGACAGACTGTCTTTCAATGAACCCTTCTTTGCCGCCTCGAATGACCTGTTCCGACGATGGCTCTTGGATCGATCTTTGAATCACGGCATTCACGGCAAAGCAAACGGCCTGATCTTCGCCTTCGGTGAACACGGCAGCATGCCCGCGTAGGACAAGCCGGATAACTTCCGACCATCTGGACGTTACCACCTTTTTGTCAACCGGCATCGATTCGCCTTCCCACGTTTCCGTTTCAACGGCCGCCCGGTTCTGCGGATCAGCCGCTAACGGCTTGACGAGCTGCTCGCTCACTTTCTTGTCATCTGTCAACGTTTCTAAATAAACAATGAGCTGCCGTAGAGTTCCGTCTTGATCATTAATTTTGCGGCATACTAAATCTGAGCACCGTTGAAACGCTTGCTTCACAAAGGCTTCATTCTGACTGAGCTCGGCAGTCAACGTTTCTTCGGTGGCAACAGGATCATCCATAACCGGGGTGCTGTTGCTCAGCTGTTTTCGTCGCCAGGTCATCATCGGTAGCACCTCTGTATACAACATTTACTGTTAATAACATGTGCCTTGTAGGGGGGATTTATCCAGATTAATGGAATACCATAGCAGTTAAGCAAATAACTGAAGTGCTGTCTCAATAAATAATTTTACAGCGATTGACGATTCCTCTAACGAGTGAACTGCGATATGAATATCCCGGTATCCTTGCGGCTCAATCTCGCGAACACCGACGTTTGGCGGCAGATTGAATAACGACAGCTCGGACATGATCGCCATTCCCAGTCCTTCTTGCACCATGTTTAAGCCTGTATTGTAGTTATAGACCACAAATTTTTCCAAGGGGTTCACTCCGGC
This sequence comes from Paenibacillus durus ATCC 35681, assembly GCF_000993825.1. NCBI lineage: Bacteria > Bacillati > Bacillota > Bacilli > Caryophanales > Paenibacillaceae > Paenibacillus > Paenibacillus durus. The sequence goes on along the minus strand of NZ_CP011114.1, from coordinate 121,051 downwards.
TTTATTGAACCAATCGATAACAGGCGGTTCAAAGCCTGCTCTGCATATAATCATCGGTTCGTCCTGCAAATCCTGTACCCGGATTACGGACTGTTTAAATAATGGGTGGTCGTCTCTTAGGACGGCGAACATTTTTTCCCGGTATAACGGAAAGGTCTCAAGCTCATGAACCGGCGGAATAAGCAATCCCACATCAATGAACCGGGTTTCCAGCCACTCCTTAATTTCGGCTATGGTCCCTTCATGGATCGAAAATTCAATATTCGGATATTTTTCAGTAATGCAGCGGATAATCTTGGGAATAAAATGGGCGGAGGCTACCGGAAATGCTCCGATTCGAATAGCCCCTACTTCCAGTCCTTTTTCCTTGGCAATCTCCTGATCAACTTTCTCAAACCCCTGCAAAATTTCCCTGAAAATCCGGAGGATACGCTTCCCGATGTCTGTAAGCATTGCCCCGTTACGACGGTTACGAATGAACAGGACCACACCAAGCTCAGTTTCAAGCGAGGATATGGCACGGCTTACGGCAGGCTGTGTCATATTCAGCTCCTGTCCGGCTCTAGTAAAGCTCCCCGTATCCGCAATTTTGACGATTAACTGCAATTGTGCATTATTCATACCAGTTTTGATATGCCTCCTATGAGTAATATTCATTTTATTTATGTCTGATTGTATTGTATCATCAGATCAGATCAAACGGCAATGCTTAATCCATCGGATAGGGATCTCGAGATGAATAAGGAGGATGAACATGAATTTGATAACTGTAGATCAAGCGAAATGTGCGAAGTGCGGGATTTGTATAAGCGAGTGTCCGGAACAGGCATTGAAGCTTGGAGAAAATGGTCCGGAAGAAGTTTTTCCACAAAATTGTATTGCCTGTGGCCATTGCGTGGCCGTCTGTCCCAAAGAAGCTATTGATAACAAAAGAACACCGCTTGCTGATCAAACGAGCTCAAGAAAGCTGCCAAAATTAAGCCCGGAGGAGGCGGAAAACTTCCTTCGTACAAGACGTTCCATCCGGTCATATAAAGCCGCTCCCGTTCCAAGAGAACAGCTAATACAGCTTGTAAATATCGCTCATTATGCCCCTACCGGAAGCAATCTGCAGGGAGTGTCCTATCAAATAATAGACAATAGGGATGTCATTGACCGGGCTGTTGCAATTGCAGTGGAAGGATTGGAAAGTGATGCCCAGCTCAGTCAGGGACGGGATAACTTTTTTAAGCCTTATCATGAGCAAGGTATCGACACGATTTTACGGGGAGCCCCCGCTCTTGTTCTAGCCATTGCTGATGAGAATTTCCCAAGAGGCAGAGAAAACTCCATTCTTTCCTTGGCCTATTTGGAGCTGTATGCGCCAACGCTTGGATTAGGTTCATGCTGGGCTGGAATATTTGAGAAGATTGCCCTCAAGGATCATTCCCCCATGCTGAAATTATTCAATATTCCTGAAGGAAAGAAAATAACAGGGGCCGTTATGGTAGGCTACCCAAAGTACCGTTATCCAAGATTAGTGGAAAGAAACCCGCTGGAAGTTAGTTTTTATGAGTCTGATGCAGCTGCGCCTTCATTATCTTGACTAAGAGTACACTCCAGGATGTAATATCTATCGCTCCATGGAAGAAGCTGGACCTTACCAGAAGAGTTGGCAACAGATTGAGAGGCTTCAAGAACATTATGAAGTCATTAACGAAAAATTGAAATCTACCGTCAATTCGAAAAAAGCTTATTCCTAACTCATGGCTCAAGTTGGAATAAGCTTTGTAAGTTTATTAAGTGTGTTTTTTCTTGAATTTGTCACATCGGAATAAATTCATCCATATTAAGACAAACTAAATAATCACGGTAAAGCCTGAATAATTTCCATTATTTGGACGCATCCCGCTACACTATTCCGACAATAGCCCGAATCAGATCATCTAATCTAAGAGCGTGAATAGCTGAATTGCTCTCTTTTGTCCGATTAACGGACGGTACGTGTTGGGTTGATTGGTCGGTGTGGCCAGTCTTTTAATGATGGCTTCATTCGTCACTGGTAACCCACGATTATTAAGCACTTTTTGTTCTCCTTAGTCATCTTCATCGTTCCAAATCTCGTCAAATTCTTCCTCAGTCGTAGTTTCTGAATGAGGACAAAAGACATGACCATTAGGGTCGATAATATATTTGACAGCTGCTTCCTTATCTGAAATAACAATCGTATATTCATTCTCTGCAAAAAAATCATTTGGCTCTATACTTACTATAACCAGCCACACTGGTCCATTGACACTATCAAACTCGCTATAGAATCTTATAGTACGTTCCAAGTTTTCTAAAATATCACCTGATAACTTATATTTACTCTTATAATCTTGAGCAACACTCAAAGCTGTATCCAGTGTTATATTGGTATCCATTGTATCCCCCCTTATCATTCAAAACCTTTCCATCCAGGTGGAGGCCATCCACCAGTTCTTAATTTAAATATATACCTTTGTGAAAACAAAATCTCTTCAGTGGTGTATAAATCTTTATTTTTCATTATCTGACTATATACATATTCTTCCCTTTCCAAGGTTGATAGTTTCAAATATTCTTCTTTTCCAAGTTCGAGCCATTGTTTTGCATGATAGGACTCGTGCATTGCACTTAAAAATGTCGGCTCTTTTCTCAATACAATTTGACCAGTTTGTGGATCGAATCCCCCTGCTGCTAGGTCAGGTAAAACTTTACCTTTCTTATCAATAACCACCTTAATATTTTTAGTATTCATTTCTTTCGTAAATTGTTTTAAATCACGAATACTTATTATTCTTTGACCATTAGGTGCGATTCTAACCTGACCGCTTACACGCATTTCTTCCCACAATTTAAAATCTAAATCTTCAACAATAATCCCTGGCTTACTCCTCCATGCCTTCCAAGCATCATCCAGCGCTACAACATTCCTGCTGTTCGCTAGTTTATCCGCTGCCTTGTATAAGCCGTGCTTCATCAAGAACGCCAGATTCACAACCGCGATGGCGAGCCCCATGTTATCCAGCATCGCCTGGTCTATGCCGAGGATGCTCGGATTCGTATTCGCATTTCCGTTCTTGAGGTCGTTCAGTTTCACCAAGTTGATGCCGACCATGCCTGCGCCTATGACCCCATCTGCGATCGCCAGGAGATACAACGATCCCCCTCCCGTCCAAAACGCCCCGATGATCGCCACCGCTCCAAATAAGAGATTGATCTCCGCGATCAGAACTTGAGGATCGATAACTAACACTTGGAACGTATACCGGGATAAGTATACCTTTTTTTCTGTATGCTTGCTGAGATAATCCGGCTTCTGCGGGATGACATGCTCCAGCTGCCACGCATCCAGAGCAGGACCTATCTTTTCTAATAGTTTTCCGATCCCCGTAAAATCCAGCATCTGCTCGATTATACCCGGCTCATGGCTTTCCTGCGGCGCTCTTCGCGTAGGTACAGGCTGCGGGGGAAGCATCGCCCGGATCTCCGCTGGCGACTTGCCTTCCTTTGCTCCTTGCTCCATGATCTTCTTCGCGCTTTGATTCCACTCATACACTGCTGTCCGGTCCCGGTCCTCTTGCTCGTATTCCTTCTGACTCTCTGCCAGTTCCGCTTGTTTCTCTTTCTTACTCTTCTTCTTCGGTTCGCTTGCCGGCTGGGCGTAGCTCTTCTGGTAGGCATTCTGCTGCTCTTCCTTCGATTTTCCGCTCAGCCAGCTTCGCGCCGCAGCGACTCCATCCGGATTGCTATTCACTTCGGCTGCCACTTTCGCACGAATGTCCGCCTTGTGGCCTTCCGGCAAGGGTACGGACACCGGCATTCCCGACATCGGAACGGCGACATTCTTGTTGAAATCCAGTTCTTCTTGCCAGATGTTCGCTTCGGCCTGTTCATCGATATACATCTGCTTGATCTCTTCATCCGTCAGCAGTTCCATGAAATCCACTTCGACTTTCTGGAAGTCCAGCTTGCTGCTCTTGATGCCCACCCGGTTTTCTTGGATGACCATATAATGGGCAGCATTCGTTTGCAGCGCAATCTGCTGCGCGGCGCGCATCCGGATGGACTCCAGTATTCCTTTCTCGCTCCCGCTCCCCAGCTCCATCCGGTTGCCTGCCACCAGCAACAGATCCTCGCTTGCATTAACCGTAATGTTCCCGCCATCCAGATGCAGGCTGACCGTCCCTTTCTCGAACAGGACCCCGTCGTCTCCCAGCTGCATTTTGGCCGCTCCCGGCATCTCGAACACTTTCGTCGTGGGCTTCTGGAACACCGTCCGACTCTTCATCTCCTCGCTTCCGCCGCGAACCGAGTTGATCGCGATCGCCTGCTTCTCGGTACCGCTTGGAAAATACACCTTAATCCGCGCGCCTTCCTCCGGCAGACAGTGAAAGATATTATTCCCTTCCCCCGAATAGGGGAACCACCAGTTCCCTTGCGCGTCATGCTCCGCATCGATGTCCAGATGAACCTTCACCATATTGTTCGCCCGTTTCACGACCCGGCCTTCCAGGGAGACGCCTTGAATCCGCTCATTCCGCCGCGACTTCATTCTCAGCGTCTGCCGCTTCACCAGCACATATTCATATTGCAGCAGCCCCGATGCATAGCTGATGACCGATTCGGATACGACCCACATCTGATTTTTAAAAAGCACATCATCTCCGACTTCGCAATATTGCTCGCTAATGACCCGGTAATGGACAAAATCCGCCTCCTGAAGCGGGTCCCCTTCGTTTCCTTCCGCATGCGCCTTCAGCTCTTCATAGGCGGCCCGGTCCTTTACGGCTGTGTAACGCTTGGACTTCAGCTCCTCGCCCCATGACAAATCCGGCACGCCGAAGTAGACGCGAGGCGCATCCAGCGCCACATCCGGCAATATAACGGTCCCGACCCGGGAGGCCAGCCGCTTCATAAATTGCCAGTCGGTCTCTCCAAATTGAACCATGAACGTGCCGATCACCGCTTCCTCGCTTGTCGCCATATTTTGCGCAGCCCCTCCGGGGTAGCCGGCGACGAGCTGCTCTATGGCATCCGAATAGGTCAAATGCTTATTCTGATACGACCGGTTTTTCGGCTCCATATCCATGGCATACGTGCGCGAAATCGCCTCGACTTGCACATGCGGAATCCCGTCTTCCATGTGAATATCGATACCCGTAATGCCCCCGGCGAACCAGTTCTCCGCTTTCGGCTCGGCAGGCTTGCGGAGGACCAGGCTGTCCTCAAAGCTGCTTCGTTGTATGCAAAGTTCCGCTTCCTCTTCCGTCATGACCGCCGTAAACGTACACCGCGCATGTGTATTAAATTTCCGTTCAATCCGAAAACTGCGGATGGCTTTCAGCCCATACGGCCACTGCAGCTCATAGCCATCCCCTTGATACCCTGCTCCCATGTCTTCACCTTGACCTCCCTTCTTTATCTCACGGAGAACTCCGGAGGCGCCGGGTCCATCCCATTCGTGAGCAACCGGATCTGCCCCCCATACTGACAAAATAAACAGGACTTGCTAGTCAGCGCCGGCACCCCTTGAATGGATACACTCGGGCTGCCGTTCGTCCATTGGGTCTGAGCTCCTGCCAATTTCTCCAGCATCGTAGTAAGCGAAGGAAGAGCACCTAACAGCCCAGGCCGCCGCTCTGCTTGGGGTTTGAATGGCGGGCCCGTAGGGGCGGATGCCGATACCGTTGGCAGCAGCTTGGGTGCACACGGATAAGTTGGCTGATTAAAGGTCGGCTGCTCTGGATCGGGGTCTAGCATAAACGGAGGGAAGTCGACCATATCGACCCTATATGGGGGGATTGTATACCCTGACATAGCCACCTTTATCGGATGCATCTCACTCCGGCAATAGCCAAACGAATAAAAGTTGCCATCAAGCTCCCGACCCATTGCGTCAAAGGCAATACCCATAGTCGTTCCCGGCTTCGTCGAGGATACGACACAATCCTCCACCGTCAGCATCGGGCTTCCATTAATATACACTCCGTTCGGGTCCTGCTTGTTCAGCACTTCTTCGTGCGTGCCAAATGTGCAATGCATATACGCCCCTGCTGTCACATAGGTATCCTCGCTCCGCCACGGGGATGCCAGCAGCTTGGCAAGCGTGTCTTTCTTCAATATCGTGTCTGTAATTCCCATCTCAAGCTTCTCCTCCCGTCAACCGGATTGGTCTGATCCTTAAGCCGTACAGGCTTTTTCTAAGCAGGCTCTCCGCTACGTCCACACGCGCAACCAGCACACGGCTCCGGTAATACGGAATTTGGAAAATAGCAGCTTCCCTCAAATCTTCAAGGTCTACCCAAATGGTCATAACCTGTCCGTTTTCCGACTCCGTGCGGTCAGGCGCAATACACGGAATTTCCGGAAAATCCATCCATGCATAATCGAATTGCCCCTGCTGCTTTAGGTCCATCACGATTACGCTTTTATAAGCGATCTCCGGAATCCGCTTGTTTATAGTGGCCCGAAGCTCCTCGCTGACCAGCAGGATGGGATGTTCAATCAGACTGCTGGAAGTCAGGCTATTGCCCGGCATCACATAGACGACTTCCTGCTGCTCCGCGTGGCCGTAGCCCCTGAGCATACGTTCCGGAAACGCCAGATTCGCTCCGTTCGCCGGCAAGCGCCGATCATGCTCCAGCACATAGTATTCCATCCTACTCATGCTGCGGCTCCTCCACCCAAGTGATCGTTTCACGCTGTTCCTTCGTTAGCGTAACCCGGAAAGCGTCCCGCTCCAGCATCCGGCTCCCGGTCAAGTCTGCCCCTGTGAAATCCGTCTCTTCCAGCTTCGAACCTGTAAAATCCCCCGCAATTTTCGCATCTCGAAAGCTGGCATGGGTCAGGTTGGCCCGTTGAAACTGTACGCCATTCAGACCAAACACCAGGCCATGCGCCTCTACCACCATATCCCGATCGCCCAGTACACGGTCGAACCTCGCGTAGGTCAGGTCACAATCGCGAAAGTCCGCATCAACTAGAAGACTCTCGCGAAAATCGGCCTGATCGCATACGCAGCGCTCAAAGCGGGTACCCAGCATTCGGCTGCCCCCGAAATGACTTCCTGTCAGCGTCACCTCTTCGAATCTTGCATAATTCAGGTCAATGCCTTCGTAATGACCACGAGACAGATCGACCTTGGCCATATGTTCATAGATGTATTCCTGATCTGACCGGTTTTCCAGCCATCCTTTGCACGTAATGGAGGTTCGTTGTCTCTCATTGACGCGATACACCGATTCACTGACCTCATGATCCCGATATTCGCCGACGCGCACTTCAAAATGACTGTCTTTCTCTATGCTTTGGAAAGAAACAAGCTGCCGGATCGTATCCATCGCATAACGGACAGCGTGTACCATATAGACGTGAAACGGATACAGCTGCTCTGTCTTCCAGGCTTCGAACGAATGGCGCTGAATGCGGTTCATATAATGCTTGCGCTTCTCCTCACACGCTTGATCCCAAGCGTCCGCGAATCCATAAATCCATCCCGCATCATAACGGAAAGGCGTCAGCTGCACGTTGCTTTCCGTGTCCCTGCCGCTGGCCTCCAGCATATAGACGGGCCTTCCTTCGTTCAGGCTCGTCCGCAGCAGGGAGACGTGAATGCAGGCGCATTTCTGTAAATGCCCTTCTTGCTGCTGGAGCTGTACATTCTGGCAGAACCGGTCGAATAGCGGGACGAGCTGGTCTAAAATCTGCTTTTTATGCCGGACATAATAGTTATGTAAAGATTTAATCTGCCGATTTCGCTGCGGCGTGACATCTTCTTCAATAAAATAGTTCCATATCTCCATGTCGTGCATCCCCGCGCACTCCTCTCTTAGGTGCGTTTTATTGGTTCATCAGCACTTCGACCTTTTCGGGTCTTGATCTTGTGAACAGGTGGGGTGGGTTTGACGCTCACTTTTCTGCTGCTTGTGCCTGTTTTTCCATTTTTTTCTTCACTTTCTTCTGATTTTGGGCATGAAAAAAGCTCATTCCTACTTATGATTCAAGTTGGAATAAGCTTTTGAAAGGTTATCAAGTGTTTGTTTATATTGTTTAGTGTTTGGTTTGTTGGTTGTATTGTACGATTCTATTGTTCGGGTTGTAAAGTGAGTTTTCACAGAAATCTTGACAGACCCGTTGATCGTATTCTATGTTCTTGTCGTTAGAGTGGTTATAATAATCCCAAGTTTTACAGCTACTAACCTATATTGTTTAATTGCTCTAATGCGTTATCAATTCTAACTACTAGCTTCATCCGTTCCTCTTTTATTAGTTGCTCCTCACGAACATCTTCCACATTGAATAGTTGCAACTCCTCTTTAATCCTCTGTAACCCTTCTATTTTTGTGTAACCAAGTTTCAACAGATTTTCAGCTAGCGTTGTATACACGATTATTTTTTCACTTAGTGTATTCTTACAATCTCGTTCAAAACGTTGAAATACGCTAGCAACTATTTCATCCTTATTTATGTTGCCTGTGTTAATTTGATCAAAGAATTTATTAACTTCATCTGTCAATTCTTCATAGTACCAACATACCCTCGGATAATAATCCAAAGGTTTATTTTCTAATTGTTTAAACACTTGCTCCTTACGTAAAAGTAAATCAATGTATTGTTCACGTGTTAATTTATTCTCTTGTTCAATTAATTTAAAATTTAGTTCGGATATCGTTTCTATCATGTAATCCTTGAAAGTGTTCAGAATCCTCAAATGAGAAACTAAAATTTCTGCAATTGTTACACCAATAACTGCTTTATCTGTCTCACTTTTTTTCATTGACATATCATATTCATTAAGTGTCCTTGCAATCGCCTCCTTATTACTCATTTTTTCGTCTTCTTTAAATTCATTATATGTCTCATTTATATATTCTGAGTACTCTTCATAACTATGGGCCATTTTATAGAAACCTCCGAAAATTATTATTTTGAAGTCTTAGGTGGAATAGGAACATCACCATTATGAACTACTTCAATTATAATATTGGGATACTTTTCATTAAATTGTTGAATAATTTTATTGCAACTAGCGCACGTGTCCTTTTCAGTAAACAATTTGATTTTTCCTGTTGCATTTGGATTATCGCCTATTCTCTTTGCTAGATCATTTAAAATTTTATACTCTGTATCTCCGTCCCTCAAGTAAATATTTCCTGCTTTATCAGGAGCTTCAGTTGCCTTAAATATTGGCTCTTCAGGTTTGAATGAAAACTCCCCAGTTCCAGGAATTTTTTTGCTTGCGTCATGAATTCCGCTATGTGCATAAAAGTCTGTCTTATCGACACTTGTAACATTTACTTCAGCGTAAGCAAAATTACCATCTTCTTTATATCTATTAGATAATCCTCCCCTTGCTTCGGCTACTTTATCTATAATATGTTTATCCGCTATTGGATCAATTAATTTAGTAGGAAATCCCTCTGTTTGTCTCTGAGCAGCTTGTCCAATCCCCCACTTACTCTTCCAAGCCTTCGAAGCATCTTCTAGTGCTACAACATTCCTGCTGTTCGCTAGTTTATCCGCCGCTTTGTATAAGCCGTGCTTCATCAAGAACGCCAGATTCACAAACGCGATGGCGAGCTCCATGTTATCCAGCATCGCCTGGTCTATGCCGAGGATGCTCGGATTCGTATTCGCATTTCCGTTCTTGAGGTCGTTCAGTTTCACCAAGTTGATGCCGACCATGCCTGCGCCTATGACCCCATCTGCGATCGCCAGGAGATACAACGATCCCCCTCCCGTCCAAAACGCCCCGATGATCGCCACCGCTCCAAACAAGAGATTGAACTCCGCGATCAGAACTTGGGGATCGATGACCAACACTTGGAACGTATACCGGGATAAGTATACCTTTTTTTCCGTATGCTTGCTGAGATAATCCGGCTTCTGCGGGATGACGTGCTCCAGTTGCCACGCGTCCAGAGCAGGACCCATCTTTTCTAACAGTTTTCCGATCCCCGTGAAATCCAGCATCTGCTCGATCATGCCCGGCTCGTGGCTTTCCTGCGGCGCTCTTGGCATAAGTACAGGCTGCGGTGGAAGCATCACCTCAATCTCCGCTGGTGACTTGCCTTCCTTTGCCCCTTGCTCGAGGACCTTCTTCGCGCTTTGATTCCACTCATACACCGCTGTCCGGTCCCGGTCTTCCTGCTCATATTCCTTCTGCCTCTCTGCCAGTTCCGATTGTTTCTCTTTCTTACTCTTCTTCTCAGGTTCGCTTGCCAGCGGGGCGTAGCTCTTCTGGTAGGCGTTCTGCTGCTCTTCCGCCGATTTCCCGCTCAGCCAGCTTCGCGCCGCAGCGACTCCATCCGGATTGCTATTCACTTCGGCTGCCACTCTCGATCGAATGTCTGCCTTGTGGCCTTCCGGCAAGGGTACGGACACCGGCATTCCCGACATCGGAACGGCGACATTCTTGTTGAAATCCAGTTCTTCTTGCCAGATGTTCGCTTCGGCCTGTTCATCGATATACATCTGCTTGATCTCTTCATCCGTCAGCAGTTCTATGAAATCCGCTTCGACTTTCTGGAAGTCCAGCTTGCTGCTCTTGATGCCCACCCGGTTTTCTTGGATGACCATATAATGGGCAGCGTTCGTTTGCAGCGCAATCTGCTGCGCGGCGCGCATCCGGATGGACTCGAGCACTCTCTTCTCGCTCCCGCTCCCCAGCTCCATCCGGTTACCTGCGACCAGCAACAGATCCTCGCTTGCATTAACCGTAATGTTCCCGCCATCCAGATGCAGGCTGACCGTCCCTTTCTCGAACAGGACCCCGTCGTCTCCCAGCTGCATTTTGGCCGCTCCCGGCATCTCGAACACTTTCGTCGCGGGCTTCTGGAACACCGTCCGGCTCTTTATCTCCTCGCTTCCGCCGCGAACCGAGTTAATCGCGATCGCCTGCTTCTCGGCACCGCTTGGAAAATACACCTTAATCCGCGCGCCTTCATCCGGCAGACAGTGAAAGATATTATTCCCTTCCCCTGAATAGGGGAACCACCAGTTCCCTTGCGCGTCATGCTCCGCATCAATGTCCAGATGAACCTTCACCATATTGTTCGCCCGTTTCACGACCCGGCCTTCCAGGGAGACGCCTTGAATCCGCTCATTACGCCGCGACTTCATTCTCAGCGTCTGCCGTTTCACCAGCACATATTCATATTGCAGCAGCCCCGATGCATAGCTGATGACCGATTCGGATACGACCCACATCTGATTTTTAAAAAGCACATCATCTCCGACTTCGCAATACTGCTCGCTAATGACCCGGTAATGGACAAAATCCACCTCCTGAAGCAGGTCCCCTTCGTTTCCTTCCGCATGCGCCTTCAGCTCTTCATAGCGGGCCCGGTCCTTTACGGCTGTGTAACGCTTGGACTTCAGCTCCTCGCCCCATGACAAATCCGGCACACCGAAATAGACGCGAGGCGCATCCAGGGCCACATCCGGCAAAATAACGGTCCCTATCCGGGAGGCCAGCAAGTCAATTAAACCTTCTTTTTCTAATGTCTGTATCTGCTTTGTCGCTTCCTCCTTTGGTTTATAATATACAAAAAAAGCTTACTCCTACTTCACAGTTCAAGTTGGAATAAGCTTTTTAAAAATTATCAAGTGTATTTTGTTCGAGCAAGTTATGTTTATGGTTTATTTATTTGTGTTGTAGGATCAGGCTGCATTTATAATCCTACGTTGCACTTCAACAGATGAGTAAAAACACTATTTTTCTTTTATTCATCATTCTCGTCGTCAGCGAAAGCTTCAAACTCTTCGTCGGTATAATCTCTATTACTGGGAATATGATAATAATGTGATATGCCATTATGATCTATTACATGGTCAACAACACCATCTCCATCAGATACAACAATAGTAATTTCATCATCGCCTTCAAAAATGTTCGGTGTTATATCTACCAAAACAAGCCAAGCACAACCCTTAATTCCATAAAATGAAGGATAAAATTTCACAGACCTTTCCACACTGTCGTGAATGACTCCTCGTAGATTATACTTTTGTTTATATTCCCGGGCAATTTCCATAGCTTGGCTAGCTGTTAATTTAGTATTCATATTTCCTCCCATTATTCCTAATATCCCTTCCAATCAGATAAAGGCCATGCTCCATTTCTTACTTTGAAAATGTATCGTTGCGCTTCATATATTTCAGCGGCATTAAATAAATGTTTGTTTTTCATAATCTCATTGTACACGAATTCTTCTCTTTCAGCTTTCGATAACTTCAAATATTCTTCTTTTCCAAGTAGATTATATTGCTTAAGATGATATGATTCATGAACTGCACTTAAGTAAGATGCATCAGCCCTTAATACAATTACTCCGGTTTCAGGATCGAAACCTCCAGCTGCATTCTCGGGTAATATATTTCCTTTCTTATCGAAAATAACTTTTGTTTTTATTGTACTCATTTCTCTCTGATATATCTTCATATCTCGTATACTCATAATTCTTAGTCCATTTGGTGTTAATCTAACCTGACCGCTTACACGCATTTCTTCCCACAATTTAAAATCTAAATCTTCAACAATAATCCCTGGCTTACTCCTCCATGCCTTCCAAGCCTCATCCAGCGCCGTGATATTCCGGCTGTTCGCTAGTTTATCCGCTGCCTTGTATAAGCCGTGCTTCATCAAGAACGCCAGATTCACAACCGCGATGGCGAGCCCCATGTTATCCAGCATCGCCTGGTCTATGCCGAGGATGCTCGGATTCGTATTCGCATTTCCGTTCTTGAGGTCGTTCAGTTTCACCAAGTTGATGCCGACCATGCCTGCGCCTATGACCCCATCTGCGATCGCCAGGAGATACAACGATCCCCCTCCCGTCCAAAACGCCCCGATGATCGCCACCGCTCCAAACAAGAGATTGATCTCCGCGATCAGAACTTGAGGATCGATAACTAACACTTGGAACGTATACCGGGATAAGTATACCTTTTTTTCCGTATGCTTGCTGAGATAATCCGGCTTCTGCGGGATGACATGCTCCAGCTGCCACGCATCCAGAGCAGGACCTATCTTTTCTAATAGTTTTCCGATCCCCGTAAAATCCAGCATCTGCTCGATTATACCCGGCTCATGGCTTTCCTGCGGCGCTCTTCGCGTAGGTACAGGCTGCGGGGGAAGCATCGCCCGGATCTCCGCTGGCGACTTGCCTTCCTTTGCTCCTTGCTCCATGATCTTCTTCGCGCTTTGATTCCACTCATACACTGCTGTCCGGTCCCGGTCCTCTTGCTCGTATTCCTTCTGACTCTCTGCCAGTTCCGCTTGTTTCTCTTTCTTACTCTTCTTCGATTCGTTAGCTGGCTGGGCATAGCTCTTCTGGTAGGCGTTCTGCTGCTCTTCCGCCGATTTCCCGCTCAGCCAGCTTCGCGCCGTAGCGATTCCATTCGGATTGCTGTTCACTTCGGCTGCTACTTTCGCACGAATGTCCGCCTTATGACCTTCCGGCAAGGGTACGGACACCGGAACTCCGGACATCGGCACGGGGACATTCTTGTTAAAATCCAGTTCTTCCTGCCAGATTTTCGCTTCAGCCTGTTCATCGATATACAGCTGCTTGAGTTCTTCATCCGTCAGCAGCTCCATGAAATCCGCTTCGACTTTCTGGAAGTCCAGCTTGCTGCTCTTGATGCCCACCCGGTTGTCTTGGAGGACCATATAATGGGTTGCGTTCGTTTGCAGCGCAATCTGCTGCGCGGCGCGCATCCGAATGGACTCGAGCACGCCCTTCTCGCTCCCGCTTCCCAGCTCCATCCGGTTGCCTGCGACCAGCAACAGATCCTCGCTTGCCTTAACCGTGATGTTCCCGCCATCCAGATGCAGGCTGACCGTCCCTTTCTCGAACAGGACCCCGTCGTCTCCCAGCTGCATTTTGGCCGCTCCCGGCATCTCGAACACTTTCGTCGTGGGCTTCTGGAACACCGTCCGGCTCTTCATCTCCTCGCTTCCGCCGCGAACCGAGTTGATTGCGATCGCCTGCTTCTCGGCACCGCTTGGAAAATACACCTTAATCCGCGCGCCTTCCTCCGGCAGACAGTGAAAGATATTGTTCCCTTCCCCCGAATACGGGAACCACCAGTTCCCTTGCGCGTCATGCTCCGCATCGATGTCCAGATGAACCTTCACCATTTCGATCAGTTCTCCCGCGAAAGGTTGCAATGAAAAAGAAGTGAAAATCCGCATTATGCAGATAAAGTTCTACATAATACGGATTTTTGGTAAATTAAATACTCAGTAATTTATACAAAAGCTTTATAAAACTCTTTTGTTTATAGACTACCATATTCATCTATAATCGCTTTATTAGCACAAAACTCATAGAATTTTTTTATCAACTCATCAATATCTTGTTTTCTAACTATTTTTTCTAACCATTCTTCTGGAATTTCATCCATTTTATAATACATCCCTGCCAATGATCCTGTTATCGAAGCCACGGTGTCCGTATCTTCACCTAAATTCACTGCTTTTAATACAGCTTCTTTAAATGAAGCTGTATTTCCTAAACACCAAATCGCTGCTTCTAAAGTATGAACCACATATCCATCTGATAAAATTTCTTCTTGCGGTGTTCCAAAAAAATTTTCATTAAAAATTCTCTTGTAATATCTCAATTCCTTTAGATATACATGCTCTTCTCCAAAATTTTCATTGAAAAGCTCTTGAATTTCTTTTATTGACTTTTCAAAAGAATTATTATGATATAGCCTTATTAAAAATTCAATGTAGATAATTGACCCTACTATAGCACGAGGATGTGCATGAGTAATTTCTGTATATTGTTTGATTATCTCTGTTTTTTTTACAAAATCAAACTCATTATATAACGTAAATACCAATGGCGAAATTCTCATAATGGCACCATTACCATTATCATACTCAGACTGACCTCCGCATTTTTTCGGCAAAATCCCTTCTTTAAATCTATTTATTGCTTCAGCTGTAGTTCTACCAATGTCAAACATCTTTCCAAAAGGAGTCCAATAACCTTCTTCTTGATATTTAACAAATTTCCGCATTAAATTCACTATGTTTTCTTTTTCCACTACATTTTCTACCAAACATAACGTCAACGAAGTATCATCAGACCATGTTCCAGGAGGTTGATTATATGTGCCGTATCCAACTATATCTTGTATGTGAAATGTACCTCTTTGCCTAAATTCAACTGGTACCCCCATTAAATCACCAATAATACCACCATATATAGTAGGGAGTATTCGTTTTTTTATATTTAGACCAAGAAAAATCTTATTATCGTCTTCCCATCTGTCTACCATTCTTCTACCTGTCATTTATTCCACCTACTTTTATAGTATCAAATCTAAAACAACATGTAGTTTACCATCACTATCAACTTTTGCACTTTTTATTATCATTTCTTGTCCAGCATTCAGAAGTAACTCTGCTTCACCAGGGTAATAACTAATCTTACTAACATAAGCAGCATTAGCTCCTTTTGGAACATTTATCTCCCAAGAGACTTTCATAAAATCAAATGAAGACTCTTTTACAATCGCGGTACTAATAAACGCATTATCTTTGATTGACTTCCCTACTAGCGAATCATAATTTATCTTTCCATCTTTACCTATTTCAAGCAGATCTTCAAAGGGTTTAAGATCTGTTCCTCTATATACTCGCATATCATATGGAACTTTCGCTTTACTTAGTCCACTCTTGATATCATTAATCACTTGTAGTTCTACACCATCTAAAGAATCACTGAATCCTCTCAGATAGGCATTTATTATGCTATAATCATCTCCAGTATATTGCTTGATAGCATTTCTTTCACTCTCAGTTAGTGATTCAATCCAGCTATCATAATACTTGCTTCCCCATTGATGAGCTTCTTCTAGGTTATTAATTGAGTGTTTAGCCCAACTAACTCCCTTACCACCATTTCCCATCCCCTCTGCCTTCCAAACCTCATCCAGCGCTACAACATTCCTGCTGTTCGCTAGTTTATCCGCCGCCTTGTATAAGCCGTGCTTCATCAAGAACGCCAGATTCACAAACGCGATAGCGAGCCCCATGTTATCCAGCATCGCCTGGTCTATGCCGAGGATGCTCGGATTTGTATTCGCATTTCCGTTCTTGAGGTCGTTCAGTTTCACCAAGTTGATGCCGACCATGCCTGCGCCTATGACCCCATCTGCGATCGCCAGGAGATACAACGATCCCCCTCCCGTCCAAAAAGCCCCGATGATCGCCACCGCTCCAAACAAGAGATTGATCTCCGCGATCAGAACTTGAGGATCAATGACTAACACTTGGAAGGTATACCGGGATAAGTATACCTTTTTTTCTGTATGCTTGCTGAGATAATCCGGTTTCTGCGGGATGACATGCTCCAGTTGCCATGTGTCCAGAGCTGGACCCATCTTTTCCATCATTTTCCCGATCCCCGTGAAATCCAGCATCTGCTCGATTATACCCGGCTCATGGCTTTCCTGCGGCGCTCTTCGCGTAGGTACAGGTTGCGGGGGAAGCATCGCCCGGATCTCCGCTGGCGACTTGCCTTCCTTTGCTCCTTGCTCCATGATCTTCTTCGCGCTTTGATTCCACTCATATACCTCTGTCCGGTCCCGGTCTTCCTGCTCATATTCCTTCTGACTCTCTGCTAGCTCCGCTTGTTTCTCTTTCTTACTCTTCTTCTTCGGTTCGCTTGCCGGCTGGGCGTAGCTCTTCTGGTAGGCATTCTGCTGCTCTTCCTTCGATTTTCCGCTCAGCCAGCTTCGCGCCGCAGCGACTCCATCCGGATTGCTATTCACTTCGGCTGCCACTTTCGCACGAATGTCCGCCTTGTGGCCTTCCGGCAAGGGTACGGACACCGGCATTCCCGACATCGGAACGGCGACATTCTTGTTGAAATCCAGTTCTTCTTGCCAGATGTTCGCTTCGGCCTGTTCATCGATATACATCTGCTTGATCTCTTCATCCGTCAGCAGTTCCATGAAATCCGCTTCGACTTTCTGGAAGTCCAGCTTGCTGCTCTTGATGCCCACCCGGTTTTCTTGGATGACCATATAATGGGCAGCGTTCGTTTGCAGCGCAATCTGCTGCGCGGCGCGCATCCGGATGGACTCCAGTATTCCTTTCTCGCTCCCGCTCCCCAGCTCCATCCGGTTGCCTGCCACCAGCAACAGATCCTCGCTTGCCTTAACCGTAATGTTCCCGCCATCCAGATGCAGGCTGACCGTCCCTTTCTCGAACAGGACCCCGTCGTCTCCCAGCTGCATCTTGGCCGCTCCCGGCATCTCGAACACTTTCGTCGTGGGCTTCTGGAACACCGTCCGGCTCTTCATCTCCTCGCTTCCGCCGCGAACCGAGTTGATCGCGATCGCCTGCTTCTCGGTACCGCTTGGAAAATACACCTTAATCCGCGCGCCTTCCTCCGGCAGACAGTGAAAGATATTATTCCCTTCCCCCGAATAGGGGAACCACCAGTTCCCTTGCGCGTCATGCTCCGCATCGATGTCCAGATGAACCTTCACCATATTGTTCGCCCGTTTCACGACCCGGCCTTCCAGGGAGACGCCTTGAATCCGCTCATTACGCCGCGACTTCATTCTCAGCGTCTGCCGTTTCACCAGCACATATTCATATTGCAGCAGCCCCGATGCATAGCTGATGATCGATTCGGATACGACCCACATCTGATTTTTAAAAAGCACATCATCTCCAACCTCGCAATATTGCTCGCTAATGACCCGGTAATGGACAAAATCCGCCTCCTGAAGCAGGTCCGCTTCGCTTCCTTCCGCATGCGCCTTCAGCTCTTCATAGCGGGCCCGGTCCTTTACGGCTGTGTAACGCTTGGACTTCAGCTCCTCGCCCCATGACAAATCCGGTACGCCGAAGTAGACGCGCGGCGCATCCAGGGCCACATCCGGCAAAATAACGGTCCCTATCCGGGAGGCCAGACGTTTCATAAATTGCCAGTCGGTCTCTTCAAATTGAACCATGAACGTGCCAATCGCCGCTTCCTCGCTTGTCGCCATATTTTGCGCAGCCCCTCCGGGGTAACCGGCGACGAGCTGCTCTATGGCATCCGAATAGGTCAAATGCTTATTCTGATATGAACGGTTTTTCGGCTCCATATCCATGGCATACGTGCGCGAAATCGCCTCGACTTGCACATGCGGAATCCCGTCTTCCATGTGAATATCGATACCCGTAATGCCCCCGGAGAACCAGTTCTCCGCTTTCGGCTCGGCAGGCTTGCGGAGGACCAGGCTGTCCTCAAAGCTGCTTCTTTGTATGCAAAGTTCCGCTTCCTCTTCCGTCATTACCGCCGTAAATGTACACCGCGCATGTGTATTAAATTTCCGTTCAATCCGAAAACTGCGAATGGCTTTCAGCGCATACGGCCACTGCAGCTCATAGCCATCCCCCTGATACCCTGCTCCCATGTCTTCACCTTGACCTCTCTTCTTTATCTCGCGGAGAACTCAGGAGGCGCCGGATCCATCCCATTTGTGAGCAACCGGATCTTCCCCCCATACTGACAAAATAAACAGGACTTGCTGGTTAGCGCCGGTACCCCTTGAATGGATACACTCGGGCTGCCGTTCGTCCATTGGGTCTGAGCTCCTGCCAATTTCTCCAGCATCGTAGTAAGCGCAGATAGTGCACCTAACAGCCCTGGCCGCGCCTCTGCTTGAGGCTTGAATGGCGGGCCCGTAGGGGCGGATGCCGATACCGTTGGCAGCAGCTTGGGCGCACACGGATAAGTAAGCTGATTAAAGGTCGGCTGCTCTGGATCGGGGTCTAGCATAAACGGAGGAAAGTCAACCGTATACGGAGCGGCTGTAGCCCCCCCATTTCCTAGAGCCACCTTTATCGGATGCATCTCACTCCGGCAATAGCCAAACGAATAAAAGTTGCCATCAAGCTCCCGACCCATTGCGTCAAAGGCAATACCCATAGTCGTTCCCGGCTCCGACGTGGATACGACACAATCCTCCACCGTCAGCATCGGGCTTCCATTAATAAACACTCCGTTCGGGTCCTGCTTGTTCAGCACTTCTTCGTGCGTGCCAAATGTGCAATGCATATACGCCCCTGCTGTCACATAGGTATCCTCGCTCCGCCACGGGGATGCCAGCAGCTTGGCAAGCGTGTCTTTCTTCAATATCGTGTCTGTAATTCCCATCTCAAGCTTCTCCTCCCGTCAACCGGATTGGTCTGATCCTTAAGCCGTACAGGCTTTTTCTAAGCAGGCTCTCCGCTACGTCCACACGCGCAACCAGCACACGGCTCCGGTAATACGGAATTTGGAAAATAGCAGCTTCCCTCAAAGCTTCCGGGTCTACCCCAATGGTCATAACCTGTCCGTTTTCCGACCCCGTGCGGTCAGGCGCAATACACGGAATTTCCGGAAAATCCATCCATGCATAATCGAATTGCCCCTGCTGCTTTAGGTCCATCACGATTACGCTTTTATAAGCGATCTCCGGTATTTGCTTATTTATAATGGCCCGAAGCTCCTCGCTGACCAGCAGGATGGGATGTTCAATCAGACTGCTGGAAGTCAGGCTATTGCCCGGCTTCACATAGACGACTTCCTGCTGCTCCGCGTGGCCGTAGCCCCTGAGCATACGTTCTGGAAACGCCAGATTCGCTCCGTTCGCCGGCAAGCGCCGATCATGTTCCAGTACATAGTATTCCATCCTACTCATGCTGCGGCTCCTCCACCCAAGTGATCGTTTCACGCTGTTCCTTCGTTAGCGCAACCCGGAAAGCGTCCCGCTCCAGCATCCGGCTCCCGGTCAAGTCTGCCCCTGTGAAATCCGTCTCTTCCAGCTTCGAACCTGTAAAATCCCCCGCAATTTTCGCATCTCGAAAGCTGGCATGGGTCAGGTTGGCCCGTTGAAACTGTACGCCATTCAGACCAAACACCAGGCCATGCGCCTCTACCACCATATCCCGATCGCCCAGTACACGGTCGAACCTCGCATAGGTCAGATCACAATCGCGAAAATCCGCATCAACTAGAAGACTCTCGGCAAAATCGGCCTGATCACATACGCAGCGCTCGAAGCGGGTACCCAGCATTCGGCTGCCCCCGAAACGACTTCCTGTCAGCGTCACCTCTTCGAACCTGGCATAATTCAGATCAATCCCTTCGTAATGACCACGAGACAAATCGACTCTGGCAATATGTTCATAGATATATTCTTGATCTGACCGGTTTTCCAGCCATCCTTTGCACGTAATGGAGGTTCGTTGTCTCTCATTGACGCGATACACCGATTCACTGACTTCATGATCCCGATATTCGCCGACGCGCACTTCAAAATGACTGTCTTTCTCTATGCTTTGGAAAGAAACAAGCTGCCGGATGGTATCCATGGCATAACGGACAGCGTGTACCATATAGACGTGAAACGGATACAGCTGCTCTGTCTTCCAGGCTTCGAACGAATGGCGCTGAATGCGGTTCATATAATGCTTGCGCTTCTCCTCACATGCTTGATCCCAAGCGTCCGCGAATCCATAAATCCATCCCGCATCATAACGGAAAGGCGTCAGCTGCACGTTGCTTTCCGTGTCCCTGCCGCTGGCCTCCAGCATATAGACGGGCCTTCCTTCGTTCAGGCTCGTCCGCAGCAGGGAGACGTGAATGCAGGCGCATTTCTGTAAATGCCCTTCTTGCTGCAGGAGCTGTACATTCTGGCAGAACCGGTCGAATAGCGGGACGAGCTGGTCTAAAATCTGCTTTTTATGCCTCACATAATAGTTATGTAAAGATTTAACCTGCTGATTTCGCTGCGGCATCACATCTTCTTCTATAAAATGGTTCCATATCTCTGTATCGTGCATCCCGTGCCTCACTCTCCGGTGTATTTATTGATTCATCAGCACTTCGACCTTTTCGGGTCTTGAGCTTGTGAACAGGTGGGCTGGGTTTGACGCTCACTTTTCCGCTGCTTGTGCCTGTTTTACCATTGTTTTTCTTCACTTTCTTCCTCCTTTGATTTTGGGCATGAAAAAAAGCTCATTCCTACTCATGATTCAAGTTGGAATAAGCTTTTGAAAGGTTATCAAGTGTTTGTTAAGTTGTTTAGTGTTTGGTTTGTTGGTTGTATTGTACGACTCTGTTGTTCGGGTTGTAAAGTGAGTTTATACAAAAATCTTGAGAGACCCCCGAGAAGGTATCCGTGGTTCGCCATTGATTCTCTTGTATTCATTTTTTAAGCTTCAGTCTGAATGGCCTTCTCAATATTATTGATATCTGTTTGGTTCATGTTCGTTTAATAGTGTTACTATTTCACTTTGATTCATTTTTTGTGCTAACTGAATTACATTAAAGTTTTTCATAAATTCATTCGAGTATTCTATCGATGGATCTACTCCCTTATTCAATAGCAATTTTACTGCTTCAAAATTCCCTTTTCTCACTGCTATAAAAAGAGGGTTTGTCTTAGGTGAACTTAAATTAAACATAATATTTTTTAAGAGCAATAGTTCTACTAATTCATTTTCATCATTTAATACTGCATTGATCAACTCAACCCCACTGAACTTATTAATATCTATATCCATCCATATTAATTGCTTTGCCAAGTCAATGTTTTTATTTAGAATAGAAACATTAAGCAGCGAACCTTCTTTAGTTAAAACGTTTATACATTTTGAATCCGTTTCAATAGTTTTTTTTATGAAATCATTATTATTTATAATACTTCTTCTAAGTTTTTCAGATAATTCTACAATATCAGCATCTTCTCCCCATAAATTTTGTTCATTATATTTAGACATATAATTTTTGTATTCTAACGAATAAGGCCCCGGTCCACTTAGGACAGCATTGATAAATTCTTTAGGAGGACAATAGTTATATTCCATGACATACTGAAAAATTAAATCAGGTGCAGCAAATCTGTTTTTACCGTCTTCACTCATTACCCTTATTTCAGAAAAACCCAAAGTTACTTTTTCTCCATTAAATAACATTACTTTCGATTCATTGGCATCCCTAACCGTATTGAGCGGGTACTTTATATATCCCCACAATTTTTCGATAAATTCTTTCGTAACACTACCTTTATGAAAATCTTCTTTTTTATTTATCCATCCCACATTTTTAGCATTCTCGAAATGTTGTAGTGAATAACATGTTAAATCCTTATAATCCACCATTGAAATTCTCCCTTTCGTATTATCACTCTCATTACTTTATTAAGTTCATCGCTTTCAATATATCTAGGGACCTTTCACTATAACACCATCCACATATTGTAATTCCATCACTATTAACTATTTGACTAATTTGATCTGCCGACAATTCATTTATGTCTAGAATCTTTACATTTTGTTTTTCTCCCCATTTTAATAAATCAGAATCAAAAAACGTTTTCTCTGCTATTAAAGTACCGTCTATAGTCCCATGTGCTCCGGTTAAAATATTCACGCTACCTTCAGCTTCATCTACTAAATTTGCAAAATGTTTTTGTTTAATTTTATCTGTTGAAACAAAGATAGTTCCTCCTGCTTCATTTTTAACATAATAAAATGTCGGTTCATCTAGTCCCCTAATAATTCCATTGTCTGCTCCATCAAAGAAATCTGCTAAATATGGAACCTCTTGACCCTGACTTCCATAACCACCTCGTTCACTGATTTCCTTACCATTACCCGCCTTCCAAACATCATCCAGCGCCGCATTATTCCTGCTGTTCGCCAGTTTATCCGCCGCCTTATATAAGCCGTGCTTCATCAAGAATGCCAGGTTCACAAACGCGAGGGCGAGCCCCATATCATCCAGCATCGCCTGGTCTATGCCGAGGATGCTCGGATTCGTATTCCCATTTCCGTTCTTGAGATCGATTAGCTTCTCAATGTTGACGGCGACCATGCCTGCGCCTATGACCCCATCTGCGAGCGCCAGGAGATACAACGATCCCCCTCCCGTCCAAAACGCCCCGATGATCGCCACCGCTCCAAACAAGAGATTAAACTCCGCGATCAGAACTTGGGGATCGATGACCAACACTTGGTACGTATACCGGGATAAGTATACCGTTTTTTCCGTATGCTTGCTGAGATAATCCGGCTTCTGCGGAATGACATTCTCCAGTTGCCACGCGTCCATAGCTGGACCCATCTTTTCCAACAGTTTCCCGATTCCCGTGAGATTCAGCATCTGCTCGATCATGCCCGGCCCGTGGCTTTCCTGCGGCGCTCTTGGCATAAGTACAGGCTGCGGTGGAAGCATCGCATGGATCTCCGCTGACGACTTGCCTTCCTTTGCCCCTTGCTCTATGATCTTCTTCGCGCTTTGATTCCACTCATACACCGCTGTCCGGTCCCGGTCTTCCTGCTCATATTCCTTCTGACTCTCTGCCAGCTCCGCTTGTTTCTCTTTCTTACTCTTCTTCGGTTCAACTGGCTGGGCGTAGCTCTTCTGGTAGGCGCTCTGCTGCTCTTCCGCCGATTTTCCGCTTAGCCAGCTTCGGGCCGCAGCGATTCCATTCGGATTGCTGTTCACTTCGGCTGCCACTTTCGCACGAATGTCCGCCTTATTGCCTTCCGGCAAGGGTACGGTCACAGGCATTCCAGACATAGGCACGGGGATATTTTTGTTGAAATCCAGTTCTTCTTTCCAAATTTTCGCTTCGGTCTGTTCATCGATATACATCTGCTTGATCTCTTCATCCGTCAGCAGCTCCATGAAATCCGCTTCGACTTTCTGGAAGTCCAGCTTGCTGCTCTTGATGCCCACCCGGTTTTCTTGGATGACCATATAATGGGCAGCGTTCGTTTGCAGCGCAATCTGCCGCGCAGCGCGCATCCGAATGGACTCGAGTACTCCCTTCTCGCTCCCGCTCCCCAGCTCCATCCGGTTGCCTGCCACCAGCAATAGATCCTCGCTTGCCTTAACGGTAATGTTCCCGCCATCCAGATGCAGGCTGACCGTCCCTTTCTCGAACAGGACTCCGTCGTCTCCCAACTGCATTTTGGCCGCTCCCGGCATCTCGAACACTTTCGTCGCGGGCTTCTGGAACACTGTCCGGCTCTTCATCTCCTCGCTTCCGCCGCGAGCCGAGTTAATCGCGATCGCCTGCTTCTCGGTACCGCTTGGAAAATACACCTTGATCCGCGCGCCTTCCTCCGGCAGACAGTGAAAGATATTGTTCCCTTCCCCCGAGTAGGGGAACCACCAGTTCCCTTGCGCATCATGCTCCGCATCGATGTCCAGATGAACCTTCACCATATTGTTCGCCCGTTTCACGACCCGGCCTTCGAGGGAGACGCCTTGAATCCGCTCATTCCGCCGCAGCTTCATTCTCAGCGTCTGACGCTTCACCAGCACATATTCATATTGCAGCAGCCCCGATGCATAGCTGATCACCGATTCAGACACGACCCACATCTGATTTTTAAACAGGACATCATCTCCGACCTCGCAATATTGCTCGCTGATGACCCGGTAATGGACAAAATCCGCCTCGTGAGGCAGGTCCGCTTCGCTTCCTTCCGCATGCGCCTTCAGCTCTTCATAGCGGGCCCGGTCCTTCACGGCCGTGTAACGCTTGGACTTCAGCTCCTCGCCCCATGACAAATCCGGCACGCCGAAATAGACACGAGGCGCATCCAGCGCCACATCCGGCAAAATAACGGTCCCTATCCGGGAGGCCAGCCGTTTCATAAACTCCCAGTCGGTCTCTCCAAATTGAACCATTAACGCGCCGATCGCCGCTTCCTCGCTTGTCGCCATATTTTGCGCAGCCCCTCCGGGGTAATCAGCGACGAGCCGCTCTATGGCGTCCGAATAGGTCAAATGCTTATTCTGATATGACCGGTTTTTCGGCTCCATATCCATCGCATATGTACGCGAAATCGCCTCGACTTTCACATGCGGAATCCCGTCTTCCATGTGAATATCGATACCCGTAATGCCCCCGGCGAACCAGTTCTCCGCCTTCGGCTCGGCAGGCTTGCGGAGGACCAGGCTGTCCTCAAAGCTGCTTCTTTGTATACAGAGTTCCGCTTCCTCTTCCGTCATGACCGCCGTAAAGGTACACCGCGCATGTGTATTAAATTTCCGTTCAATCCGAAAACTGCGGATGGCTTTCAGCGCATACGGCCACTGCAGCTCATAGCCATCCCCTTGATATCCTGCTCCCATGCTTTCACTTGACCTCCCTTCTTTATCTCGCGGAAAACTCAGGAGGCGCCGGGTCCATTCCATTCGTAAGCAACCGGATCTTCCCCCCATACTGGCAAAATAAACAGGACTTGCTGGTCAGCGCCGGCACTCCCTGAATGGATACATTCGGACTGCCGTTCGTCCACTGGCTCTGAGCCCCCAACAAATTCTCCAGCATCGTAGTAAGCGCAGATAGTGTACCTAACAGCCCTGGCCGCGCCTCTGCTTGAGGCTTGAATGGCGGGCCCGCAGGGGTGGACGCCGATACCGTTGGCAGCAGCTTGGGTGCACACGGATAAATATACTGATTAAAGGTCGGCTCCGTTGGATCGGGGTCAAAAATATACGAAGAGTCCGGCATACCCGAATTTTTTTCAGCCACCTTCATCGGAAGCAGCTCACTCCGGCAAAAGCCGAACGAATAAAAGTTCCCATCAAGCTCCTGACCCATTTTGTCATAGGGAATACCCTGAATCGTTCCCGGCTCCGACGCGGATACCACGCAATCCTCCACCGTCAGCATCGGGTTTCCGTTAATATACACTCCATTCGGGTCCTGCTTGTTCAGCACTTCTTCATGCGTA
The DNA here is from genome assembly GCF_000993825.1 of Paenibacillus durus ATCC 35681. NCBI lineage: Bacteria > Bacillati > Bacillota > Bacilli > Caryophanales > Paenibacillaceae > Paenibacillus > Paenibacillus durus. The sequence continues at coordinate 95,286 of NZ_CP011114.1, read as the reverse complement.
CCAAACGTGCAATGCATATACGCCCCTGCTGTCACATAGGTATCCTCGCTTCGCCACGGGGATGCCAGCAGCTTGGCGAGCGTATCTTTCTTTAATATCGTGTCTGTAACTCCCATCTCAAGCTTCTCCTCCCGTCAACCGGATTGGTCTGATCTTTAAGCCGTACAGGCTTTTTCTAAGCAAGCTCTCCGCTACGTCCACACGCGCCACCAGCACACGGCTCCGGTAATACGGAATTTGGAAAATGGCAGCTTCCCTCAAAGCTTCCGGGTCTACCCAAATGGTGTGAACCTGTCCGTTGTCCGTCTCCGTGCGGTCAGGCGCAAGACAAGGAATTTCCGGAAAATCCATCCATGCATAATCGAATTGCCCCTGCTGCTTGAGGTCCATTACGATTACGCTTTTATAAGCGATCTCCGGAATCCGCTTGTTTATAGTGGCCCGCAGCTCCTCGCTGACCAGCAGGATGGGATGTTCAATCAGACTGCTGGAAGTCAGGCTATTGTCCGGCTTAACATAGATGACTTCCTGCTGCTCCGCATGTCCGTAGCCCCTGAGCATACGTTCCGGAAACGCCAGATTCGCTCCGTTCGCCGGCAAGCGCCGATCATGTTCCAGCACATAGTATTCCATCCTACTCATGCTGCGGCTCCTCCACCCAAGTGATCGTTTCACGCTGTTCCTTCGTCAGTGAAACCCGGAAAGCGTCCCGCTCCAGCATCCGGCTGCCGGTCAGGTCTGCCCCTGTGAAATCCGCCTCTTCCAGCTTCGCACCTGTAAAATCTCCCGCAATTTTCGCATCCCGAAAGCTGGCATGGGTCAGGTTGGCCCGTTGAAACTGTACGCCGTTCAGGCCAAACACCAGGCCATGCCCCTCTACCGCGATATCCCGATCGCCCAGTACACGGTCGAACCTCGCATAGGTCAGATCACAATCGCGAAAATCCGCATCAACTAGAAGACTCTCGGCAAAATCGGCCTGATCACATACGCAGCGCTCGAAGCGGGTACCCAGCATTCGGCTGCCCCCGAAACGACTTCCTGTCAGCGTCACCTCTTCGAACCTGGCATAATTCAGATCAATCCCTTCGTAATGACCACGAGACAAATCGACTCTGGCAATATGTTCATAGATATATTCTTGATCTGACCGGTTTTCCAGCCATCCTTTGCACGTAATGGAGGTTCGTTGTCTCTCATTGACGCGATACACCGATTCACTGACTTCATGATCCCGATATTCGCCGACGCGCACTTCAAAATGACTGTCTTTCTCTATGCTTTGGAAAGAAACAAGCTGCCGGATGGTATCCATGGCATAACGGACAGCGTGTACCATATAGACGTGAAACGGATACAGCTGCTCTGTCTTCCAGGCTTCGAACGAATGGCGCTGAATGCGGTTCATATAATGCTTGCGCTTCTCCTCACATGCTTGATCCCAAGCGTCCGCGAATCCATAAATCCATCCCGCATCATAACGGAAAGGCGTCAGCTGCACGTTGCTTTCCGTGTCCCTGCCGCTGGCCTCCAGCATATAGACGGGCCTTCCTTCGTTCAGGCTCGTCCGCAGCAGGGAGACGTGAATGCAGGCGCATTTCTGTAAATGCCCTTCTTGCTGCAGGAGCTGTACATTCTGGCAGAACCGGTCGAATAGCGGGACGAGCTGGTCTAAAATCTGCTTTTTATGCCGGACATAATAGTTATGTAAAGATTTAATCTGCCGATTTCGCTGCGGCGTGACATCTTCTTCAATAAAATAGTTCCATATCTCCATGTCGTGCATCCCCGCGCACTCCTCTCTTAGGTGCGTTTTATTGGTTCATCAGCACTTCGATGCCCTTAATCACGACCTGCCCCTGATCCATCGTAAGGCCGCCTTTTGCGTCCTTCGTAGACATTTCAATCTGGTTGGCGACCATCATAATGGATTCCGACACCATTTCGATTTGCTTGCTTGCCTGCAGCATAATTTTATTTTCACAATTCAGAATAATCGTGCCGGCGCTCGTTAAAGTAATGGTTGCGCCCCCGGCCGCACCGGTAATGGTGATTTTATCTTCTTCGAAAGTGATCTTCTGGCCGGTTGGCGTCAGCAAAAACTTCGTGTTCGGATTGGCCATTAAGTCTTCCTTTAAATCCTTGTCGTAATTAATAATGGGCTGCAGCTGTTCTTGCTGGACAACTGTCGTCGTTACATTTTGGCTGTGTCCCCCTGCAGCGCTGGATGTACTGCCCGGACTGGATGCGGGAGCCATCGCTTCTTCCGGCAGCTTCTTCCGCACGGAGCTGAGTGCAATGCCTTCCGCTTCTTTCGCATTTGGAAAATAAATCCGGACACTATCTCCTTTCTCCGGCATGCAGTACCAGCCTGTCTGATCATCCGACGCATACATGGTGGAATACGGGAACGGGATTGCAGTCTCAAGGCTCCAGTCCTGGTCGTAATCAAGCCGCACCTTGACCTCATCCCGAACCACTTCCATGACTTTGCCTGAAATAGACGCGCCAACCAGCTTGGAATTGGTTCTCGTTCGCCTGTAAGCTGCCCGTTTCAAACCGAGGGTATAATGATGAGTAAGCAGACCCTGCTTCATTTCGGTTCGCATTTCGAACACATGAAGCTGCTGGCCTTTGAAGGTTACCTTGTCTCCAAGTTCAAGCACCTGATCGTGCAGCATCACTTCGTAACAAATATAGTCCTGTTCACTAAGCCCGCTCTTTCCGGCAGCCGCCTCTTTCTTGTAGGCCAGCATATCCTTATACATCCGGTAGTGTGTAGCTTCGAGCTCGCCTGCGTCCCGGTGATCCGGAATGCCCATATATACGCGTACGCTATCTTCCGTTGATACAGGAACTAGCACCGCATGATAACGGGAAGCCAGCCTCTTTAGAAACTGCCAGTCCGTCTCCTGATATTGCAGCGTATAAGCACCCAGCTTTTTATCTTCCTCAAACGTATTAAAGATTTGCCCTTTCGGGTAGTAACCGCTGATCTTCTGCATTAAATCGAGGATGGGCATCGAATGATTCTGGTAAGATCGCGTCTCCGGCTTGAGGTCCATCGCATGCGTATGGGATATGGCCTCCGCTTCCAGCCAATATACGTTGTTCTCCACCTTGACATGGAGCTTAAGAATTGTACCGTGAAACAACCGCTTGCTCTGTCCATTTTCATCGGCATACAGAAGCTCCACAGGGGTATTCTCATCTGCCATTCGTACATAATGATCTTCCTGTTCTTCCGAAATAATGCCTGTAAACGTCAATTTCGCGTGATCATCGATTTTCTTGACCAGCATCACATGATGCAATCTCATTTCAAAAGGAAGTATTTGCAAATGTTCATAGCTAACCGCCGATATTGCCATTCACTCATCTCCTTATAAATTCATTAATTTACTATATATCGACTTTTTTCGATATTTTTTTAATATAACTCCTCAATTTCAAAATAAAGTAATTTGGTCTAATAGAAAAAGCTCATCCCTACTTGTAATTCAAGTTGGAATAAGCTTTTAAATGTTTATTAAGCCGTTATATGGCTTCAATTCACTCAAAACCAAATGCATGCACATTCCCCTTCTTTTAGAAAAAGTTCGTGCCGCTCGTCTGACGCTCCAGCATCCTTTTGAGCATCGTGCCGATATGTGCCGCCGCCTCCAGCGGAGGCGTCCCGCCCGAATGGATGTTGGAGATGACGTTCCGGTCGGATTCGATCGTACCCTTGCGGGGCTTGTAGCACATGTAAGCGCTCATGGATTGGGCGGTTACGAGTCCGGGCCGTTCTCCGATCAGGAGCACGAGCGCATCCGGCTGCAGCACCTCTCCGATGTGGTCCATGCAGGCAACTCGCCCCCCTTTTACATAAAATGAGATTCCCGGGTTCAGCTCATTGACTCGCAAGGAATCGAGCAGGGCCGGATACACATCGAGAATGTTCGCGGTAATCGCATCGGCGCTTAAACCGTCCGACACGACAATTTGAATTTGCGGGTGTTTGACGCATTTTTCGCGGATAACCGCTATGCCTTCGTCTGTAATGATGCGTCCAAGATCCGGGCGTTTCAAATAGGTCTCCTTATTTCCGTAACAGGTCTCCACGGTGAATAATCCGAGCTGCCGCAGGATCGATTCATCCACTTCCCCGTAAACGGCGTCCACAGCGGCGGCATGATCTTTCCGGAATTGCAGCATCGTATGGGTTAGCGGCCTGGCTCCCGCACGCCCCACCCCGATGCGCGCCGGAGTACTCTTCATTAACGCCTCCAATTTCTCGCAATCTTCCATACCGCACCTCCGTAAATGTAGTTTAACCCATAAAGAGTGCCGGATTTCCGGCCGTATCCGTCAGCCTGCCATTTTCCATAATCCCCATCTTAACCAGCCATTCCTCGAACGCCGGAGCAGGCCGTAAACCAAAGGTTTCCCGCAGGGCGGCGAGATCGTGAAAGCTGAGCGACTGGTAATTGAGCATACAATCATCCGCCATCGGCACTCCGATGAGAAAGTTAACGCCCGCCGACGTCAGCAGCACGCCAAGGTTCTCCATATCGTTCTGCTCCGCCATCATGTGGTTCGTATAACATACGTCCACACCCATCGGAAGCCCGTGCATTTTGCCCATAAAATGGTCTTCCAATCCGGCACGAATGACCTGCTTGCTGTCGTAAAGGTATTCCGGTCCGATGAAACCGACGACCGTGTTGACGAGGAACGGCTTGTATTTTCGAGCCAGCCCGTAGCATCTCGATTCGAGCGTCAATTGGTCAATCCCGAAATGAGCGTACGAGGACAGCTCCGAGCCCTGCCCCGTTTCAAAATACCACCGATTCGAGCCCTGCGAAGCGCCCTTCAACCGCATCAACCCATCTGCTTCGTCCAGCAGCCGGATATTTACGCCAAAGCCTTTATTGCCCTGCTCGGTTCCGGCCAAGCTTTGAAATAACAAATCCATCGGGGCCCCTTGTTCGAGCGCTCTCATTTGGGTTGTTACATGCGCAAGGACGCAATTCTGGGTCGGGATGCTCCACCTGTCCATTACTTCTTTGACTGCGGATAAAATCGCCCGGACGCTCTCCGCCGAATCGATCACGGGATTGATCCCGATGACGGCATCTCCGACACCGTAGCTGAGCGCTTCGTACGTAGCGGCCAAAATGCCGGGAATGCTGTCCGAAGGATGATTCGGCTGCGCCCTTGTGGCCAGCACGCCCCGCTGCCCGATTTCAGTGTTACACCGGGTAACCGTGCGGATTTTGGAAGCCGCTGTAATCAAATCGAGATTGGACATCACTTTGGCGACCGCGGCAATCATTTCACTGGTCATGCCGGAACCGATTCGCTTCAGCTCATCCGGCCCGGCCTTATGGGACAAAATATACTCGCGAAGCTCGGCGATGCTCCAGTTCCGAATCCCGTTATACACCGTCTCGTCGATCGCCTCTTCGATCACCCGCGACACTTCATCTTCTTCGGGCGGCAGCAGCGGATCATTCCTTATCTCACTCAGCGTCAGGTCGGCCAGCACAAACTTGGCGGCGATCCGTTCACGGGCATCCGCTGGTCCGATTCCGGCTAACTGATCCCCTGACTTTTCCTCATTCGCTTTGGCCAGGATTTCCTTGAGACTGTTAAAATGGTAGGTGTGCCCGAGCATTGCCATGCTCTTGATCATCCGGCCATCTCCCTTCCGTATCAGTTATGAAAATGCTAACGTCTTAATCACAACAGGAACGAGAATGCCGGGCAGCGGTTCTCCGATATCAATGTAGTCGCCGCGCTCCACCCGAATTTGGTCAATACTGACGATGTTCAGGCGCTTCCCGCAGCGGATCGATAAAGCCTGCCCCAGCGCCTTGGCCATGTCATGCTCGCAGACAACAACCATTATTTTCGCGTCGGGAAAATGACCGGTAAACGTATCCAGCAGCGCCTCAGCCACCATCTGCAAGGTAGAGTACGAATGAATGACGGCTCCGCTTAAAGCGATGGCGTAAGGAGCCTCGGCTTCCGGCAGAGCGTACCTTGCGGCCTCCAGCATGGCCTCATCCGCTGCCTGTCTCCAATCCTCGGGCCCTATCCCGGTGTATTCCAGATGGAGGACCGGGATATTACGGAGCGGGAGCACTGCCGGATCAATATGTACGGTGGAACCGCTGATTTCCACGCTTTGCATACCGGCTCCGATGACGGTTGCCCGCACGGTTTGACCGGAGATGACGATCCGGAACGGCCATTTGTCCGCTTGCTGCCGCAGCGAGCTGGCCAGAAGCGGTCCAAAGTCTCCGTATCTGGAAATGGCATCCAGGGAATCCAGGATTTCCTGATCGGCCATTAGTGTACTGATCCCGCCGGAAATCATGAGCTCGTCAATCTCGGGCAAAGACCCGGCGGGCGGCGATCCGGCGATCAGATGCCGAAAAGACGGATCAACCGCCTCCTTGGCCAAATAAGCCAGCATGTCGCCGAACATCGCGGAAGCAATCGCCTTGAGCTGATCCGGCGTCGTCTTCCTGCCTGCCGTCAGCGGAATCCGGCGTTCCAACAGCCACTTCTGCAAATGCGGAGAAACTGAATGAACGAGGCCCTGCTCACCCAGCCGGATCAATCGGCCCCCGACATGGAAGGTGACGGTGCCGATTGCTTTCCCTTCCCGAAAATAAGCGACATTCGCCGTGCCGCCCCCGATATCGACATTCGCCACAACTCCCGGAAATTCCCTGGAGCGCTGTTCGGCGCCGGAACCTTTCCCGGCCAGCAGCCCTTCCAGATCCGCTCCGGCGGCAGCTACGACGAAATCCCCGGAGCGCTCTGCCAGGTAATGCACCACCCGGCAGGCGTTCGCCTTGGTTGCCGTTTCTCCGGTGATGATGACGGCTCCCGATTTTACCTCGGATAAGCTCAAACCGATATGGGCATATTCATGCCGCAAAATCCGGGCTACTTCATCCATGTCGATTTCCTCCTGGGACAGCAGCGGCGTGGTGTAAATGGGGCTTGCATAGTGCAGCTCCCGTTCTACAATTTCATAGCGGGGCAAATGGAAGGCCCCCGATACCCGCCCGAGCCGAAGCCTGCTGACAATCAGTTTCGTCGTGCTGGTTCCGATGTCGATCCCGACACTTGTAAACGACAGCTCATCCATATCTACTGCCCTTCTCTCCCTATAACTTACCCACAAAAATTAGACACGCCATCTTGAAACCAGCTTGTATACAGATTACGATCTGAAATAGGTACCTATAATAAATAATAAAGAAAAGTATGGTAATCTTAAATATGAAATATTTTGGTCTGGGGGGTTCTCTAATAATGAAACCATTTGCGTTTCTTTCCGACTTTGACGGCACGCTATCGGAGCGGGATTTTTACCATTTGATGATTGACCGTTTTTTCCCGGAATGGGGACATCAATTTTACCAGGACTGGAAGAAAACAAAGAAGATCGACGTGGAGTTTCTTAACATTATCTTTGGCAAGCTTAATCTTACGGAAGAGCAGCTGTTGGACGAGATTCGCAAAATCCCGCTCACTCCGGGGGCGGTTGATTTTGTCCATGAGGTTCAGGCGCGCGGGGGAGACTTTTATATTGTAAGCGCGGGTACATCCTGGTATATCGAGCGGCTTATGCAGGCGCTGGAAATCCCGAATGTAACGGTCATTTCCATGCCGGCCGTACACGAAAACGGCGCGCTGCGGATCACTCCCGACACCGCAAATCCATTTTTCTCGAAAGTTTTCGGGCTGGATAAACGCAAGGTGCTGGAGGATATCCGGAGGCGCTACCGGACGGTGCTATTTGCCGGGGACAGCGAGCCGGACCTGGAAGCGGCCAAAGCGGCCGACATCGCTTTCGCCCGTGGGGAGCTGCGCGATCTGCTGACGCGTGATGGAGTCAGTTACGTTCCGGTTGACAATTATCATGCCATTTCCGGGTATCTGAACGAAAACGGGTGGCCGAAATGAAGCGCCAGGCCCACGAGGTAGCAATCCCAGCGCTTCTGGAGGTTGGCGACCAGGTTCTTTCCCATTTTGGTGAACTGCTCGGCAAGGCCGGGTTCTCGCGCATTGTGCTCTGCTTTGGCGAAGGAATTCGCCCTTTATGCGAGCCGCAAATTATTCAATCGTTGACGGAGCAAGCGCAGATTGAAATTCTGGACAACCGGGATGTTCTGGATAATAGCCTCGAAGCTATTGCCAATACCGCCTTTACTCTTCCGGCTCGCACAGAAGCCATTATCGGGATCGGCGGGGGGAAAGCGCTGGATATTGCAAAATATATCGCGTTTTTAAACGGTCTGCCGTTTATTAGCGTACCGACCTCGGTCGCCCACGACGGCTTTGCCAGCTCCGGCTGCTCCCTTTATGTGGGGGGCCGCCGCACGTCGGTTCCCGCCCGAATGCCTTACGGCATTTTGGTCGATCTCGGACTTGTCCGCAATTCGCCGGTTCAGTTTCTTTACAGCGGACTTGGAGATATCCTCTCAAAAATCCCGGCGATTTTCGACTGGCGGTTCGAAGAATCGCTTGGCGCTACCCGCGTGAACGACTTTGCCGTTATGATGGCCAAAAAATCGGTGAACAGCATTGTACGCATGCCCTACACCGATATTCGCGAGTTCTTTTTTATTAAAGAGATTGTGGATTCCCTTACGCTTTCCGGGATTGCCATGGAGATTGCCGGAAGCAGCGCGCCCGCAAGCGGCAGCGAGCACCTAATTTCCCATGCTCTGGACCAGATTGTGGAGCGGCCGCAGCTTCATGGAATTCAGGTGGGAGTGGCCTCTTACCTGATGTGTCTCGTGCAGGAGCATCGGGTGGAGCGGGTCCGCAAATTCCTGGGCGAAACGGGATTCTTCGATTTCGTCGCAACGCTCGGGATGAAGCAGGAGGATTTCGAACGGGCGATTGACTTGGCCCCGTCCATTAAGCCGTCCCGCCGGACGTATCTGCATCTGCCGGAGATGCGCGATAAGGCGCAGCGCCTGCTTCGCAGCGATGAGACGCTGGGGCGGATTTTGAGTTAATATCCAATCCTGATACATCCATGGTATAATCGCAGAAGCAATAGAATGGCTTGCAAGGACGGTCGGCTAATCTCCCGGAAAAGCTTATGCTTACGAAGTGGCTTTCTGTGAAAGCCTTCAGGTGATGCCTGTGGAGGTTTATCAAGCGTTGTCATTGATGTTCATGTTCGGCATGTTCATTATTGCTTTGCTCAATTACCTCAAAAAGAAATAGACCGACCTGGTCCAAGGATGCGGTCTATTTCATGAGGCCTAACCTGTTAAGCCGCCGCCCTTAAAAGCGGCTATTGCTCAGAGAGTCGTGTTACCAGCACGGCTCTCTTTGCATTGTACGCTGTTTCTGGCTTTATTATAACACGCGGAAAAGATATTTCAATGACATGAGGCTATCCACATGAAGACAAGAAGGCACTCGGGCTAGGCCCCATAACTCATTCCAAATCATCCATCATCAAAGCCTCCGATTCACACCATTGAAATTTGTACTTTGACATTATCAAGAACACACTTCAAAATAATTGTGAAATACTTCACAATCAAACAATGTAAATGGTATACTTAATGTAATGAACTAAAGAAATAACGATGGAGACCGGGACATAACCGCGAAATAAGATTTGAAGACCAGAGAATTAAGGCCACGCTCACGCTCCTTCACTTCCCATTTCGTCGTTTCTCTCTCCTTGTTCGGTTCTTTCTTTCATCTTAATAAAGAGATTTAAAACTGGGGGTTAAAAGAATGAAAAAGAAAGTATTACCGGCTCTTATTCTCGTTCTCTCGGTCCTGCTTGTTATCGCGGGATGCGGAAGCGGGAATGCGGGCAACAACACAGGGAACAAAGAAGCGGCTGGAGCAACTGCGGGACCGACTGCGGGGGTAACAGCGGAAGCAACTTCGGGAGCGTCTACAACCGAATATACGCCGATCGATCAACTGAAAGATAAATATGATATCATCATTGTCGGTGCGGGCGGTGCCGGTATGACTGCCGCGCTTGAAGCCAAAGCGAACGGTAAGAACCCGGTTATTTTTGAAAAAATGCCGGTTGCCGGCGGGAATACGACCAAATCCTCTTCGGGGATGAACGCTTCGCAGACGAAATTCCAAAAAGAGCAAGGCATTCAAGACAGCAATGATTTATTTTATGAAGAGACATTAAAAGGCGGCCATGGCACCAACGACAAAGAAATGCTTCGTTTCTTCGTTGACAATTCCGCGAGCGCTATCGATTGGCTGGATTCCATCGGCATTAAATTGAACAATATAACGATTACAGGCGGAATGAACGAAAAGCGTACACACCGTCCTGAAGACGGCTCCGCGATCGGACAATACCTGGTCAAAGGCTTGGTGAAGAATGTAAGAGAACAAGGGATTCCGCTTTTTGTTAACGCCGACGTGAAGGAGCTTATGCAAGCAGACGGCAAAGTTAACGGTGTGAAAGTCCTCTTCAACCAAACCGACGAAAAAACAATTGCATCGGATGCTGTTATTGTGACGACCGGCGGATTCGGGGCCAATAAGGGAATGATTGAAGAAGTTAGACCGGATCTCAAAGGATATGTAACCACTAACCAAGTAGGCAGCACCGGCGACGGCATTAAAATGATTCTTAACGTTGGCGGTACAACTGTGGATATGGATCAAATTCAAGTCCACCCAACAGTGCAGCAGGAAAAATCCTATCTCATCGGGGAAGCGGTTCGCGGCGAAGGCGCCATTCTCGTTGCCCAAGACGGCAAGCGATTCGTTAACGAGTTGGATACCCGCGACAATGTCACGGCAGCCATCAATGCCCTTACCGAAAAATCCGCTTACCTGGTGTTTGATTCCGGCGTGAAATCCCGGGCTAAAGCGATTCAGCAGTATGAAAAAATGGGCTTTGTTAAAACAGCCGACACCATTGAGGCGCTGTCCAAAGAAATCAATGTTCCGGCGGATCAGCTGAAAGCGACACTCGATACTTGGAACAGCAGTGTGAAAAATAAAAAGGATGCCGAATTCAGCAGAACCACAGGAATGGACAACGACCTGTCCGCAGCGCCATACTACGCGATCAAGATCGGCCCTGGCATCCACTACACCATGGGCGGCGTGAAGATCAACACGAACACCGAAGTGCTCAATAAAGAAGGCAAACCGATTCCGGGCCTTTTCGCAGCAGGTGAAGTCACCGGCGGCCTGCACGGCCAAAACCGCATCGGCGGCAACTCCGTAGCCGAAATCATTATTTTCGGCCGCCAGGCGGGCATTAAAGCTGCTGAGTTTTTAAAAGCGAAATAAGATACGCTGAGTAAACAGTAACCGCTTGGGCCTTGTGGTCCAAGCGGTTTTCTTTTTCGGGGCGATCTATATCAGCAAGGAGCGATCCCCATACCCCAATTTGGTACTAATAGAACAGTCCTAATCATATTTTTATAAAAGAAAACCATAAGAAGGAGGTTAAGTAGTTGAAAAAAGTTAAAGTTAGTTTACGACCCATTGTCAGTAAGATAAATTTACCCACTGTCTTGAAGACAGCCATACTTCCGGGCGACACAATCGAAAAATTATTTATTGCAACTCAGGTAGGAGAGATCTTTTACATAGGAAACGGAATGATCGGGACTTTTTTGGATATTCGCCCGCGAATCTTAAAACTAGGCGTCTCTAGTGGTGGATATGATGAACGGGGATTGCTAGGACTAGCGTTTCATCCTGAATTTTATTATAATGGCCTGTTTTATCTTCATTATTCAGTAGCTGGAACACAAGGACCAGGTGCTCTTCCAGGTGCTTTTGAATCATTTAAACCTAACCCATGCGACCCTGGAACTTTAAACCTAAAGTGGATAAATAGGGAAATTCAATATGATCATATTGATACAGTTGAAGAATGGATTTTACAATCGAATGGTCAGCCTCAAAAACGACGGACACTACTTCATTTAAGAAGACCATTTTTAAATCATAATGGTGTCAATAGCTTAAACTTTTCACCTGAAACAGGAAAGCTTGTTTTAACAACCGGAGATGGAGGATCAGGCTATGATCCATTTAATTTAAGCCAGGATGATATGGAAATCGCCGGCAAAATAATTGAAATTGATGTAGCTAAGAATACATATATCGATAATCCACCCGTGGTTACACGTTTTAATGAACTTCCTGCCTCCATTCATGAAATGCTTACGGTAATTGCCAAAGGGGTTCGCAATATACCAGGCATTTCATATCAAAGGTTTTATAATCAGTATATCAAATATGTGGGAAATGTCGGACAAGATCTGGTAGAGTCGATTTTTTCATTCATTCATTATAAACCAATACCGGTTACTCAGCTTATTCAAGCTTCTTTAATGAAATCTGAACCTGACCAAGAAGGGTTTATTAACTTTGGCTGGCGAGGGTGGGAAGGTGCTTTTCCTACATCGATAATAAGAGGCTCCTCTGCAAATTCGACTTTGGATGAGAAAACAATCGCTTATTACGATGAAGCAGTAATAACTTCAGTACAGCGTCTTCAGCCTCTAATTAGTTATTTTCATAAAGATCCCAGGTCTGATAAGTTTGGAGCAACTGCACTTACAGGGGTCCAGCCATATATGGGGAATAGAATCCCCGAATTATCGGGAAGCGTCGTGTTTACCGATCTAGCTCGGAATGAAGAATCTCAACCTCCGGTTAGAGGAGTTTTAGCTTACACCAGGGTACGAACAGATTGTAAACTAAATGATTTTAGCGTTATAGAAACCGATTATAATTTTGGGTCTCAATCAGCTTATTTTGTCAGTTTGGGAACGAATCCGGATCAAACTAGACTATATTTAGGGGTTTATGGATCTATGAAAGTGGCTGATTTTAACCAAGGTACTGTTTTTGAAATTGTTCCATGATTTATAGGCTCAAAACTGCTTGAAGGTCATGGTCGACCTTTTCTGGATTGACACGGCCCACCCCGAAGGAAATTCTCCGGGCGATCTCATCCATAATCTTCGCCAATCTGGGCTTTATGTCTTCCGCAGTCAATTGGGTTCGCACCGCTTTATTCCCGCATGCAATATCATATCCAACACCGGAAGGGGAGATTTGCCCGTCATATACAACTACCCCGCCGATCGGCTGACTGTACCCTTTATGATGATCCGCCATCAGCAGCGTTTGGACCACATTCCCTGTGTCTGCGCACATTTTCGCTTGAGCGAGCGCCCCCGCGTCGGGGGTGCCCCAGACAAGCAGCCGTTTATTTTCTGATAAGCCATAAGACCATTCAACTCCTGTAAAAAATGTGTTTCCCGTGTTCACAATCCTTTTATTTTCCTCGCTTATGAATACGTTCTTTCAAAGAATCATCGTCTTCACCACCCTTTTCCCATACATCATGGAGTACGGACCGGAACAAATCATCAAGCTGCTGATCCTGGTTACCGTCACCGGGCCGCATTTCCGAAGCCGTTCGCTCGTAATACGCTATTTTCTCTTCCAAATAATCATTGATCGGGTTGATTCTTGGTTCAAAATCCATCTCGTCGCCTGCTTTTTTACGGTCCAGCAAATCGAGAATCACCGCCTTAAGCTCGCTTCCCCCAGGTAATAAACCATCGACAAGCTGGTCAAATTCAATTGGTGGCATGGTGACGTATTTCTCGATCCATTCACAAGCCAAGATCGGGCGAAGAACATAGAAGTACTTTTTGATTTTGACCTGATCCCCCTGGAGGTAATCGCGGTAGTTTCCCCTGGCCATATGCAAATAGTGATGGATACATGATCTTGGAGAAAAGGTTAAGGGAGAGATCCGGCGGATTTGCTCGGTTATCAAGCGGTTTTCCCTGTATACAATCGGAGATTGGAGCCACTCAAGTAGAGGCGGGTTCGACTTGCGGAACAGGTTCAAAGCCTTTCTCAGATCCCACCCGTTGATGTCCAGCATATCGCTGATGGGACGTTCAATCACATCCCGTTTATCGAAAATCGATAAATACCACTCTACAGGCCGGACATAGATAAATCTTACGTCGTAGTCGCTATCCTTTGAAGGGAACCCCCATGCACGGCTGCCCGATTCGCAAGCGTACAGGATCCGAACATGTTCTTCGCGCTCGATGCGCTCAAGCACAGTCAAGATATCTTGATGATAACTGCTCATATGAAACCCTCCTTAGTGCACGGTTCGTTATTTACTTGCCGCCTTTTTCTCACCAATAAGTGAGCTCAACCGTTCCAATAGGTCTCCACCGCCCGTTAAAGAGATGGACCCGATTTTCTCGCATATTTTCTCTAGGAATTCCAGCTCTTTCAAACGGAATAACGTCTGATTCTCGTCCATCAGCTTCGCGGTATTAAGCAAACTTCGGGTCGATGCCGTTTCTTCCCGACGAGTGATTAGATTCGCCTGTGCCTTCTTCTCCGCCAGCAGGACGGTGTTTAGGATATCTTTCATTTCACCCGGTAAAATAACATCCTTAACCCCCGCGCTAAGGAATTGTACTCCGAACTCTTCACCCTTCTCACGTAAACGGGACAATATGAACGACGCAACGTCCTCTTTCCGTTTCAAAAGATCGTCTAATTTAAGAGTTCCGACATATTCCCGAAGCATGAGCTGAAGCTGGATATGAATTTGCTCGTCGAACGATTTCATTTCCAAAGCACGTAATGGCTTTACGATCTTGTATTGGCAAACGAAGTTCAACCGCAGCGTAACTTTGTCTTCCGTCATGATTTCTTGGCCGATGAGATCCATTTGTTGTTGTCTTAGATCGATCGTCTTTACCATAAGCGAAACGGGGCCTCTCCAGAAGTAGTATTTGCCAGGAGAAAGCTCTCGTTGCAAAACGTGATCATAAAACAAGAATCCGGATTCGTAACTCGCGATTTCATAGGACTGCGTATTTGCTGTGAGCTTCGGTAAGATCGACCGGTCTACCTCGGCAGGCAATTCAGGTTGTCTGATATCCGTATGTAAAAAAGTATGTTTCTTGAGTATGCTCCAAAAGGCGTAGACACCAGGCTTAAGCAGTTGTACGAATTGCCCGTCCTCGTAATGCAGGACGTATTCGTGGTCTTGCACTCGTACGATATCGAGGT
Source organism: Paenibacillus durus ATCC 35681 (assembly GCF_000993825.1). Lineage (NCBI taxonomy): Bacteria > Bacillati > Bacillota > Bacilli > Caryophanales > Paenibacillaceae > Paenibacillus > Paenibacillus durus. The sequence continues at coordinate 80,187 of NZ_CP011114.1, read as the reverse complement.
CTCGCAAGAGGTCATCATCATGAAGGAACAACTGCAAATCTTTACCCTCTACAACGAATGGTTTCGCGATATTCAACACCACAACTGTGGGTTGTAACCACAATAAATGGTGATAGGTTCCCGGAATCAGCTTTTTTACATAGCTTCCTTTATGAAAAAGCAACCCACGCTGGTCAGCTTGTATCGTTACTTTTTTTAACATATTCGTTACCCCCTTAATGGTTCAACCATTGGATGTAGAATCCCACTGCGGTTCCGGCGGAATCTCGTTTTAGATAAGCGATCTGCCAGGGATTTTTAAGGATATTTGAATCAGGAGGGTGACCCTGCTTCAGCCATCCTTCTTCCTCTTCCATCCTAAAAAGCCTCCCGGAGTTTCACTCATCGGCATCCACGGATTGCAGGGCCTTACTGCAGTGCGCTCAAACTAGCCGCTAGGGATTCTATCCTTTGGTCTCTGTACAATTTCTCGCTCGATTGAAAGTCGAGTATTCTACCAGAATCGCGTCACAGGCGATTGGGGAATCGAACCCCAAAAAATGGTTTCTTACCGATCCGATCGTACAGGATACCGTAACATACCATGCACAGCACTGCGGGATAAACCGATATCCCCGCCTCGTTACGACCGTCCGAATAAGAACCGATGTATGATGAATACAGGTTCTATAATCGCTCATTTCAACCTAAAGGAACATGGTAAAAGTATTACGACTGGGCATAAACTTTTCCGTTTCACCCAAATCCTGCCCCTGTTACAATGAAGGAAGAGATCTCATGCGAACGGGGGATTATTGTGGCTAAAGAGAGCTTTGATAAAGAGATCCAATTCCTGCGTATGCTTGTGCTGACAAGCGGCGCATTTAGCAGACAGCAATTCGCAGAACGACTGGGCATTTCCGTCCACACCTTTGACAAAACGATCCGGCGGCTCAAGGACGTGATCAGTTCCATGCACCAGCATTTACCGCAGGAACAGAGCGCCGAATTATCCGAGACGATTCGCTTCAGCTATTATGACTCTACCGATCCTCTGCTGCTGTTTCTGTTTCGGGCCAAATCGGTCAAAGAATCCGAAAGCCAGAGAATTTCGCTGCTGTTAGGCGCGATGAATGAACAGGCTTTGACTGCGATGGAACTCTTGGATATATGCTGCGACAGTCTGTCCCCAGGCATTCCGCTGCCTGACGAGAAGACGATTCGGTCGGACCTCAAATACCTGGAAGAGGTTGGCGTCATCCTTAAAGAGCCGGGACCCCGCCCCTACCGGTATCGCATTCAAGATGACCTGATCCGGAGCTTGTCGGAAGAGGAGCTTATCGATTTATATGATTTCGTGGATGTGATGGCGAACACACAGGTGCCTTCCGTTCAAGGCTATCTGCTGCGGGACGGACTGAAGAAGCATCTTCTGCGGGGTCAATTCGAGCAGCGCGCGATCGAGCCATTTTTATATAAGTATCACTATTACTCTCGGATTTTGGATGAAGCGCATCTATTCACACTCCTTCATGCCATCCGTCACCGCCGCAGAGTCCGGTTCCTCTATTTCTCGCCTAAGTCTGAAAAAAGCTACGCCTCCAAAAACACCAACCCCTTATTCGAAAGGGAAACGAAGGCCAAAGCGGAAAAGACGCTTCCGCTAAAAATCGTCTACGATCATCAGTATGGACGATGGTATTTACTTTCCCATGGAAGAGAGGGAATCCGGAAATACCGGATGGAAGGCATCACTCAAATCGAGGAAGATGAATCGGTGCCCGAAGCCTGGTTTGAGGAGAAGAAAAGTGAGCTGGAAGAAAAGCTGAGGTACAGTTGGCTGATTGATACAGGCAAGCCGGTGACGGTGCGGGTGAGATTTTACAATCCCGGAGATTCCGAGCCCAATTTTGTAAAGGAAAGAGTTCTGCTGCAGGGACAGTGGGGCCAGATTGTGTTTGAGGACGAATATTCTTTTATTTATGAAATTACGGTAAACGGGACGACCGAGATCAGACCGTGGCTGCGAAGTTTCGGGTCCAGCTGCGAGGCTCTTGAGCCCATTCGCTTCCGCCGGGAAATGATCGCCGAATGGAAGGAGATCCAGTCTTACTATGAATCTGTTTGAGAAAATCTTTAATCACCAGATCATCTCCCGTCTGGAGGATTCCGGTACCTTTATGGTCACCTCACATGAGCGGGCCTGGCTGAAGACCATGCTGGAGCACCCGGCCGCAGCCGAGGCTTTCACCCCGGACACCTTGAACAAGCTGCGTACGATTCTCGAGCCCGACCCGCTAATGGACATCTCCAGCCATTTGATTGAAAAAGCCCGCAGCATGGAGAAGCAGGTTTATCACCCGCTCATGCGTACGCTGCGCCGGCACATTTTAAATAAGACCGGAGTTCGTTTAACCTATGCCATCAAGAGCGGGCGCGTGAACAGCGATCAACCGGGCGTTCCTTACAAACTGGAATATTCCATGGTCAAAAGAGAATGGTACCTGCTCTGGTATCACCTTCGGCATCGCACCCTCATGACCACTAGACTGAAAAAAATTCACTCTGTCGCAGCGGAACCCATCGAACCTTCGATGGCCGACGGCATTTTCCGGAAGATCGGAAGGATGCTGGATTCGCGCAAATCTGAAGCGGTAATCGAAATCGTCCGCGATTATAACGAAGAGCTGTCTCGCATCCTGTACGCCTTCTCCAGCTTCGAAAAAGATGTGGAGTATGATTCGGACAATGATACATACCGAGTTAGAGTCTGCTTGCTGGGGGATGATTTCGAGTATCTGCTCTCCAAAATCCGTTTCCTGGGCAAACGGGTACGGGTAGTCGAAGGCGATTATTTAAAAAAGCGGATGCTGGAAGCCTCGACGAAGGCTTTGGAGCGATACGGGGTAATTTCGGAGGGTGAGGAGTTATCCTCATGAACATGTACAAGGAGGCCGCCTACGATGAATCTATCCGAGCTGACTGCCGCTATCGCTCCGCTTGATCTGCGCAGCTGCCTGATCAGCCGGAACGGCCGGTTGCTGCTGGAGCATTACAGGGATGACCTTACCCGTAAGGAGCTTGCCCGCATCAATTCCTGCACCAAGAGCATCCTATCCGCTTCCATCTGCATTGCAATGGATCAGGGAATCGTCCCGTCTGCAAATACCAGGTTGAGCGACTTCTTCCCTCAGCTCACACGCGACCATGATCCCCGCAAAGCGGAGATTACGCTAGAGCACCTGCTGACGATGACCGCAGGCTGGAGCTGGGACGAGTTCGGCGGGCGCAACTCTTTTCCCAAGATGACCCGCTCCGCCCATTGGGTCCATTATGTGCTAGAACAGCCGCTGGAGAACACTCCCGGAACGCGCATGGTGTATAACTCCGGCAATTCCCAGCTGCTGTCGGCGATTCTCGCCATGTGCTCCGGCATGAGCACCGCACAGTTCACGGAACAGCATCTGCTGCGCCCGCTTGGCATCGAGGCATATGAATGGGAGGAAGACCCACAGGGCGTTCATACCGGAGGCTTCGGCATGAAGCTGCGGCCCATAGATCTGTGGAGATTCGGCCAGCTGTACCTGCAGCAGGGCATGTGGGAGGGAAGGCAGCTGATCTCACGCACCCTGGTGCGGCGGGCTGTCAGCCCTGCTGTCGGCACCGAGCCGCCCCGCCACGGCAGCTACGGCTGGCATTGGTGGACCGACCGCTTCGCGGGCGCCGTTTCGGGCGTCGCAGTGCCGGATGCAGCTTCGAACGCCGTGGAGTATTTCTATGCCCGCGGCTACGGCGGACAATTCGTCTATTGTCTCCCTGAGCTGGACGTTGTGGTCGTCCTCACTCAGGACCAGCAGCGTCACAAGCGGAATTCCATTGACGTGTTCCGCGAGAGGATTGCACCTGTGCTTGTAGGAGAAAATCCCCCTAATTAAAGGAATCAATTTATATCTACAGCGTCTATATACAGATAACAACAAACTTTTGATGAGGTGAAATATGAAAATATTAGACGGCCTCTAGCTTCCCCCAAGGAGGTTAGAAAGCCAAATGAGCAGAAGTGTAAAAAAATTACCGGTATGGACAGACCACGACACCCCAGGTACCCGCTGGTGTAAACGACAGGTTAGCAAAGCCGTACGCCGCTACACAGGGGACGTTAAAAATGGTAAATGGTACCGGAAGTTATTCTGTTCCTGGAATATTTGTGATTACCGTTTCTTTAAAACCAGACAGCAAGCTATAAGTGAATGGGAAACATCACAATGGTTAAGGAGTCGATTATTGACTCAGGCAGAAGTAATTAACGATTGGGAAAAGATCTTTAGAAGAAAATAAGCACAAGCGCCGGTCAGGGAAGCCCGGTGCTTGTGCTTTTAAATGACGATATCACGAATGGCCACAATTTCCGTGATCAGCTTCCCCACATTCTGGGCACTTCCAGAAACAACCTTTACGATTTTGCAAGCCTTCGCCTTTAAGCAGCATATCCGCTTTTGTTATGGCATACGTTTCAGGGTTAATTTCCTGCCCGAATAAATTTATGGAGATCTCTTTGTTATGTTCTGCAGCCAGTTGTTGCAATCTTTCTTCTGCAATAGTAAGCATTCCGCCGGTACCACAAGCACCGTCGTAAACAAGATATGAACCATCCGTTATCTTGTCGGCTACTGGTAAAAAAGCGATATCTGCCATAAGCTCAACAACATCACGAGGAGTAAAATGTTCTCCTGCTTCTTCATTGTTTTCTTCGCTGAATTTGCGTATAAGCTCCTCGAAAATTACCCCCATCGAATGATTATCAAGTGCAGGGAGTTTAACTTCGCCATTGTCGTCGAGGACCGGCTCAGTGCTAAGATTAATGGTTGGACTTACATATTTTTCAATAACCGCGCCCAAAATATCTGCTTCGATCATTGTGTCAATTTGGTTTCTAAACTTAAATTTTTCAAGTATTTCCTGTACATTAGGAGAGAATCCATCTAAGTATGCAATAAAGTCTGCCTTAAGTTGCTGTTGCTTCGCCCTAGATTTGAGATCTTTAAGCTTAAAAGGGGACGAATTGCAAAAAGCTTGACCCGCCACATTACAAAGTGCAGCTGTTTGGTTTATTACACCAGCATTATCTAAGCTAGCTTTCATTTGAAGCACAGCATCTTTTGTTGGCTCTAGCACTGCATCAAGACGACGAATGACCGTCATCGGCAAGATCACGTCTCTGTATTTGCCCCGGACATAAACATCACGAAGACAGTCATCTGCAATACTCCATATAAAATTAACGATTTGATTATGCAATCTTTGATCCATTAATAGTCCTCCAATTGAAACTCAGTGTTTATGAACTCTATCCAGTCTAATCCACAAACCAACTTTACCATATTAAATTATACACGATATAAAACGCCACTAATTATCGGGAAGCATAAATCTGTATACCATACTACCCAATATGTCAAGAATATGGTTGAGGAATCGTCAAAATAACTGAAAATATTCGACTAGACTCTTCAAAACACCTGCTTTCCATATAGGCTAAAGCCCCACATTTGCAAAGCTGATAATTGCACTGACTTGGATTGCTTAAATTCTCCACCTCTCAACACTAAATCAATTTTCAACTATGCCTTATAGAATAAAATACTTTAGCCATGCCCCCTTTTTAATTGATTTTGATTTTACCGTTTGAACACGAGAAGTAAAACCTCTATACCAAAATTGAAAACGCCTGATTCAAGAATCAGGCGCATCTCAAATTAATCTGTTGATTCCTCAACAATTAGTCAACTCTGCTAAATTCATCTTCTGTTTAATAATTATCATCCCATCTGTACTACTCCCCAAACCCTTTCCACCACTGTAATCTCAGCGATCTATACCACCTCTCGCCAACAAAGCCACACTCTCCACATGCCCTGAGCGGCTATCACGGATGAAGTTATGAATCTATTAGGTTGCTGCGTACTGCAGCTTGAGTCAAAAAAACTCCGCCGCGGAGTGGAGTCTGTATCTATCCATTTCACTTTATCTTCCGCTGCGTTTCCAATAAACATTTTCTCGCTTATGCTTAATGCCATATATCCATACCTTCGCCGTTTCTTCATCAACCTCAAATACCAGAATGACCTGTTAAAGTCCAAGCCTTGCTCAGAGTCCCCGAAGTGTGCCCCTATTGATTTACTTAGCGGTAAGCGTAGGTGTATACTGCAACCGTTCAAACGAATCCAGGTAAATACACTCCTTCACTTCCGGAGGATATGCAAGTATGGCGCTCATTTCATCCAAAGCAGATTGCGTCCAATATACATTATATACTCTGTCCATGCTCGAATTACTTTACCTATGCCTGCAAATATTCGAGTCCGGCTTCCCTTCCATAGACACGCCCTTGTTCACAATCCTCTCGGCTGTGCAGCACCTGCCGGATCAGATCTGGGTCCTTCGACAACGATGAAATATCCAACGACGGCGTATTGTCTTTTTCCCGTTTCATATTAAAATACCCAATAAAATCGTACACCTGGAGTGCATCTTGCTCCGGTATCTGATCAATTAACCTTTTTAATTCTTCCCGATTTATCCCCATCATCCTCACCGTCCTATCCGTGTAATCTGTAAGAACTTTAGTTCATTATACCATTCACTTTTTTGCTATGATACGCATAATATAGTAAGAATAATACAACCAATCGTTTGATCAGGTTCTGAACGAAAATCAGTCTTCCTGTATTTATAAATACCATGAGGTACTCTGCTTCTTCCGTATTTTTATCAATCTGTTCTTGCTTAATTACAAATAATTCTCGTTGATAAAAATTGACGGCTTTCATGTTCTTTTTATATACAGTTAAACTAAGCTCGGAATAACGCTCCTTTATTGTTTCAAGAAGTTTTGTCCCAATCCCTTTCGATTGCGCTTCATTGGAGACGAATATCCCTGCTATATATCCACAAGGATTCATTGCTAATATAATCTGAATTTATAGTAATATAGATGACGGTGAATGTGAACTCATATCGTATCTTTATAAAATATCATGGTAAATCACGTTATGATTCTCGTATTATAAAAGTTAACAAGTTTTAATTCGAATTTCCGAGGGTGATTCTATCAAAATTTCCATCGAAGTAATAGACCATACAGAAGAAGAGGAGATCCGCATCAGGTGTCACCAAGTAGACGAAGAAATACATGAGCTCGTTAATAAAATAAAAACCGAAACGCTCATTATACTTGGTTATCATGAGGATAAGATCAGCCGCATCAAACTTAGTGATATTTATTATTTTGAAGCTGTTGACGGAAAAGTGTTTGCGTATGGTAAGAACAACGTTCATGAAGTCAAACAAAAGCTTTATGAACTGGAGGAACTATGCAAAGAGAAACATTGTTTTCGCGCCTCCAAATCGACCATTCTAAATATAGCTAAGATTGCCAGTGTTCATCCGTCGATCAGCGGCCGTTTTCAAGCATTATTGGATAACGGGGAAAAGGTATTCATATCACGGCAGTATGTACCAATACTTAAACATATGCTTGGATTATAAAAGGGGGGGCCTATATGAAGTATTCCGAGCTCATAAAAGAAATGATTAGAGATTTCTTAATTATATTTGCCTCCATCATTATAATCATCGCTATTTTGCGGCAAATCTATGCTCCTGATGCAAATTTCGAATTAAAGACGATTTTTATAATTATGGCTTTCTCTTTTCTGGGTGCTTTGACCGGAATCATTTTATATACGCCGCATGCGGTTAGCGAGAATAAAATGCGCCTCCGAGTGATTTTACATTTCTTTTTTCTGGAAGCCCTATTAATTTCTCTGGCCGTCCTATTGAATCTCGTATACGGCACTTTCGGCATACTATTATTGGCTTTGCAAATTGCCGCAGTATACGCTATCGTTCGCCTGCTGACATATAAGAATGACAAAAAGGAAGCTCAAAAGATCAATGAAAGACTAAAAACATTTAAAAACGAGGTTTAGAAGATATACACAAACCGCTCCCCAATAAAGTTGTATTCGCAGCGTAAGTACACATCTTTGCGTTGTTTTTTTACAACTTATTGGCTCTCAGCTACAGCTTATCGTTTATGCGTATACACCTGCTCTTCCATTTATTATGATGAACCATAAAAAGTTGGAGGAGGAGCAGAGAAGTCTTATGGAGATTTTAATCCTTGTTGTTACGTTAGTCTTCAAGCTGGTAATTGCCGTTTATTCCATTGTAACCAAGCAAAGCCGCAGCAAGATAAAGAGTTGGACGAGGATCGCAATGTTTATAGGATTCATGATGTTGAGCTTTGGGAAAGTTGTCGTATGGGAGTACACTTGGGGGCTGTTTGCAGGCTTGCTCTTTATATTAGCGTTCAAGGAAATGGTTGCGCTCCTGCGCAAACAAACACACACTCTGCGTTACAAAGCTTTTTCTACGGTATGGAAATTCCTTTTGTTAGCACTGACCGTAGTCGTTACCCTTGTTCCTGTTTTACTTTTTCCACAGTATAGGCTGCCGCAAGTGACAGGTCCGTACGCAGTGGCGACCGCTACTTACACCTATATGGATAAGAATCGTATCGAAGAATTTACGGATCAGGAAGACAACCGGTTTGTTAACGTGGAATTTTGGTATCCTGAACAGGCAGACGGAACCTATCCTTTGCTTGTGTTCTCCCATGGAGCATTCGGAATTAAAACCAGCAACACTTCTACCTTTACAGAACTTGCGAGCCACGGTTATGTCGTCGTTTCGATTGACCATCCCTATCATTCTTTTTATACCGTTTCCGAGGATGGAAAGGTCGTGACGATTAATCCCGAGTACATGCAAGAATTCAGCAATGCAAATATAGAAGGGGTTTATTCGCTTGGTAAGTTTTTCGAGCTTAATCAAAAATGGATGAAATTGCGAACGGATGATATGGATTTTGTCATGGATACGATTTTGGAACAAGCCGAGCAAAAAAAAGATTCTGTATATGAACGCATCGATACACAGAAAATAGGCGTGTTCGGCCATTCTATGGGGGGTTCGGCAAGCGTAGCACTGAGCAGAGAACGCGATGACATTGACGCCGTAGTAAATATAGATGCTCCTTTCTATAGCGAGCTTGTGTATGATAAAGTTACGAACGAATTAACTGCAAAATCCGAAGCTTTCACCATCCCGCTTCTTAACGTTTATTCGGATGATGTGTGGATACAGCTCGACAGCAGTTCTCCGTATATCGCGAATAGAATTTCGAATAAAAATTTTAAAGATGCATACACTGTTCATTTTAAAGGTGCAAAACATTTAAGTTTGACCGATCTACCTCTATTCTCACCTATATTGGCAAACCTGTTGCAACAAGGCAGAAAAGCAGATATCGATAAATATTATGCGATTGAAACTCAAAATGAACTTATCCTTCGTTTTTTTGACTATACTCTAAAGAATCAAGGTCAGTTTGCTCCAAAAGCGACGTATTGAGCATCTGTTAGTCAACCAAATCGAACATAAGAAAAGCCCAGACCGCATATGGTCTGGCTTCTTAACGAACCATCAATATTACCGACTCCACATGCACCGTCCACGGAAACATATCCACCGGCTGCACCTCCACTGTCTTGTACCCTCCATCCTCTAGCACCCGCAAATCCCTGGCCAGGGTGGACGGGTTACAGGACACATACACCACACGCTCCGGCTTCATTTCTAGAATGGTCTCCAGCAGGCGGGGGTCGCAGCCTTTGCGCGGGGGATCGACGACGATGACGTCGGCGGTAACGCCCTTCGCTTTCCAGTTCGGGATGACGTCTTCGGATGCGCCGACCTCGAACACCACATTCTTCATACCGTTCAGTTCAGCGTTCGACCGCGCATCCTCGATGGCTTCAGGCACGATCTCGACACCATACACTTTATCCGCATGCTGCGCGAGGAAGAGAGAGATCGTACCGATGCCGCAGTAGGCGTCGATGACGGTTTCGCGGCCGGTTAGTCCGGCGTATTCGACCGTTTTGCCATACAACACCTCGGTCTGCGCAGGATTCACCTGGTAAAAAGAGCGCGCCGAAATGGCAAACTGCACATCCCCGATATAATCATATATAACGTCTCTGCCCCACAATACGCGAGTCTCGCCACCAAAAATAACGTTCGTCCGCTGCGTATTGACGTTCTGGCAGATGCTCACGACATCCTGGAGTTCCTCTCGGATGCTGCCGATCCAGGCGTCCACATGCGGGATATCCCGTCCGTTGGTCACCAGCACCAGCATCATTTCGCCCGTGCGGAACGCCTTCTTGACGATAACATGCCGCAGCAGGCCGCGGCCGGTTTCTTCATTATAAGCGGAGATGCCGAGCTCCCGGCCGATTCGCTTGACCGCCGATACTACGGCGTCGTTATGCTCATGCTGAATCAGACAGGTCTCCATGTCGATGATGCGGTGGCTGCCGCGCGCGTAAAATCCGCCGACCAAGCCGCCGTCGGCAGCGCCGATCGGCACCTGGGCCTTGTTGCGGTACCGCCAAGGCTCGTCCATGCCGAGCGTCGGCCGCACCACGATACCGCCGGAACGGAAAGCCTCGCCCGGAGCGGCATTCCTTCCCTGTCCTGCTGCTTCCGTCGGTCCGCCGGGAGCCGGAGTGTTCGCTCCCGTTGAAACCTCATCTGTCGAAACGCCTGCAGAGTCTCCCGAAGCACCTGGCACTGCTTTCACCGGGCTCCTTGCTTCCCCATCCGTTTTCTCGCCGTCCTTATCCGACTCCCCGATCTGTTTCCGTTCAGCCAGCAACCTCTCATCAGCTTCACCGCCAGCCTCACCCGGCTCCCCGCTCGGCTTCCGTTCACCCAGCGGCTCTCCGTCCGCCCCATCCTTCACCACATCCAGCTTCCCAATCCGCTCCAGGTTGTCCACCACAAGCTGCCGCTTCCACTTAAGCTGGGCGGCGTAGTCCATGTGCTGCAGCTGGCAGCCGCCGCACTGGTCATAGATCGGGCAGGGCGGCGCGATGCGGGAAGCGCTTGCCTCTACCAGCTCAAGCAGCTTGGCATACCCGTACTGCTTCTTCGTCTTGAGCACCTTGGCCCGGACTTTCTCTCCGGGCAGCGCCCCCTGCACAAAAAGGGTATAGCCCTCTACCCGGCCTACCCCTTCACCTTCATGCGTCATGCCGATGATATCCAGCACGACTTCATCGTTTTTATTTACAGGCAGCCCGGAGGTGACCTCCGCCTTGCTGTCCCGGCGGCCTTGACGGCGGCCGCTGCGGTTATTATTCATTCGCTCGGTTTCACTTCTTTCATGATCTTCATTATTCATGGTGTATATTGCCTTTCGCCTTCAGCCTGCTTACGAATTCTGCGCGAATATCCGCAAATGCTGGGGCAGTATCCGGAAATGGCCCGGAAGGGTCCCGCCAAGCTCTCCGTCCAGATTGAGCTGGACATGGCCGGGAGAGGTGACTTCCATTTCATTTGTGCGGAAATACACGACTTTCTTATCCTGCAGATGCTCGCCACGCAGCGCCAGGGTGACCAGGCGGATTAACTCGGCGAGGTTGCACTTCTTCAGAGCGATCACATCGAACAGCCCATCGTCGATCCGCGCATCGGGAGCGAGCTTCTCGAACCCGCCGACGGAATTCGTGTTGGCAATGAGGAACAGCATGAACTCGTCATGGATCAGCTCCTGTCCGTTGGCGCGGATCACCAGTTCTGTCGGGGACAGGCTGGCCATTTTCTCGATTCCTTTTAAATAATAGGCGAGCTGCCCCATCATCGTCTTCAGTCTGCTGGGCACCTCGTATGTCAGCTCGGTCAGCGTGCCGCCGCCAGCAATGTTGATGAAATAGCGGTCATTGGCTTTGCCAAGATCAATAAGCCGCGATTGCTGCTGAATGATCAGATCACAGGATTCTTCCCAGTATTTTGGAATCCCCATAGCACGCGCAAAATCATTTGTGGTTCCCAGCGGAAGCACCCCGAGAGGAGGAAGGTTCGGCTTCTCCGCCATCCCGTTAACCACCTCATTCAGCGTCCCATCGCCGCCAGCCGCAATAATGAGATCATATCCGCGATTCACCGCATCCGCTGCGGCTTCCGTCGCATCGCCTTCGCCCGTCGTCGCATGACAGGTAGCCTCAATGCCGCCCCGGTCAAGACGTTCCAGAATATCGGCTAGCCTTCTCCTCATTTCTTCCCGCCCGGAAGTTGGGTTATATATCAATCTCGCAGTTTTCATTTCCGGAACTCTCACCCGTTTCTTTATTAACAACTTAACTGATTATACCCAATTCTGAAGGGCACAATCAATATATGTGGGTAAGAGAGGAAAAAGCACATGGGGATTGCCAAATACAGCCCCTAATAGACGCATTTGCGAGACTGTAAGCAGCGGGAATTTCGCAGCGCATGAAGCATGAAATGAACACGCCGAATGCGCTTCGCAGCCCCGGAGAACGACAACTGCACTATCTACGGATCAGGTACGGAATACACGCCTGCCTAACTTTCTCCCCCGCGCAGCCTTTTCAGCATCTCCTCTACTTGGGCGGCGATAAAGTGCGGCAGCAGCGGGTGGGGCAGCAGCGTTTTTCCGGTATATTTATAGATTAATCCCTGGAGTCTCCCCGGAATGACATTCTTGGTGAAATAGCCTTCACTTAAAAAAATCGGCGCGACCAGCACCTCATGCCCCTGTTCACGCCAGTACCGCACCTTATCACCCGCGTTGTCCGGGCTCAGCAGCGCGTAATCTGCTGCCGCAACGCCGCTGACTCTGCGGACGCGTTCCGCCAGCGACGACATTCCACGCTCCCAGCGCTGGCGGAAGCCGGCATGCATACTCCCGTGGCCGACCAGCAGTATCGTCTCCCTGGCGGGATCGGCCGACAGCTCCCGGACCTTATCCCAGACCATGACCGCGATATCCGGATCGTCGTCGACGGGGGCGCCATAGTGAACGCGGGCGGTTACTCTAAACCGCTCAAGATCGGTTTCTTTTTCCGGTTCATCCTTGACCCCGAGCGCATAGGCTATCTCATCAACATGGGTGCTGCCCGATGAGACGAACAGCGGAATGACCAGAATATCCGTAACGCCCTGTCCTTCCAAGCTGTCGATTCCGTCCTGAATGGAACGCCCTTCCACCAGCTCCAAAAAAGAAACCGCCACGGGAAGATCCTCCCGCAGCGATAATTCATTTACACCCTCATCAACGATAGCCACCCAGGACGTATCGCGCGAACCGTGACTGATGATGAGCACGCCCGGGTTCATCGTTATCAGCGCCCCAAGCGTTCCAGCGTCAGCTTATAGCCGTCATTACCATAGTTAAGGCACCGCTTGACCCGCGAGATCGTCGCCGTGCTCGCTCCGGTCTCCGCTTCAATCTGGTTATACGTGCAGCCTTTGCCCAGCATTCGAGCAACTTCAAGGCGTTGCGAGAGCGACTGAATCTCGTTTACCGTGCACAGGTCGTCAAAAAACACATAGCATTCTTCCATATTTTTTAAAGTTAAAATGGCTTCAAACAGTTGATCGATACTTTTATCGTTCAGCTTCTTAAGCTGCATAATATAATCATCCCCTAAAGTGGCTTACTGCCTTTACTATATTGCACCAGAGCGCTTTTTTCAAGCATTAACGATTTCACGCTGTAAAGAATGAAAATGGCGGACAATTGTCCACTCCATACGCACAAAATATTAATGTCTGCTGCTGCCTGCTTTGCTCTCCCATCTATCAGCACCATTCCCTATCTTACTGCATCAAGGCGTCAAAAACAAAGCCGGACAAGGATTATTCAAGATTCCCCCGGCTGCTGGGCGTCTGCCCTTTTCCGCTCTTATCCCTGTTACCCCGGGCATCCGTCCATACCTTATGTTCGCCCATGACATACAGTATAGCAAAAATAACCGACAAAGGAATGTGATATCATGCCTCAGCATTACTATAATCATTCCCCTCGAAGCAGCCGCGGGTTGGCTGAATCGTTCAGTTCGTCTCCCTACCCTGGCATCAATACTTACGTGCAGGTGCCGGGACCCGGAGGAGCAGGCGCATTGTCTTCTGTGGGAGCGGAAACAGCCGAAACCGCGCTTGTTGCTCCGGCAGCAGCAGAGGCGGCTACTAAAAGCGGCGGACTGCTCGGAAACCTCGGCGGACTCGCCAACATGGGGAACATGGAGCAGATCAAGGGCATAATCGACCGCATGGGGGGAATCGACGGGCTCGTCAGTTCCATAGGTAAAGTACAGAAGGTGATGCAGGGCTTTCAGCAGATGGCTCCGATGTTCAAGCTCGTTATGGGCAGCATAGGCAAAGGAAAAGGGGCGGGTGCGCTTGGCGCGGCGACCGGTCTGCTCGCAGCGGAGGAAGATTCCGCAGCCTACAAGCCTCGCCGGCGCAGCAAAAGAAGCGCCCCGAAGCGCCGCACATCGGGCTCTTCGGGGCGGCGGCGTTCCGGCTCGTCCTCCGGCAAGCGGCGCCGCAAGTAAACGGCGCCGCCTTAAGCTCTGGCGGCAGGGATCGTCATTTTGACCTCAGCCGCCAGAGCCCCATATGTACTTGAAGAGAAGGCGCGGCCTGAACTTTATGCCGTAGACCGAAGGGGGAGGGGAACCGTCTGGAGTAGTTGTTCGTCGGATTTACACGGATACGCCTGTGATTACAGAGGTATTTGCGGGTTTCATGATCAATGTGCCGACGATTCGGCCGACCCATTGTGGCAGGAAGAAATTCAATACGAAGACGATGCTGAAGGCGACGCGCCAGGCTCCCATCCAATAGCCTGCAAATCCAGGGATAAAACCGCGCATGGCTATGGCAGTCAAGACAAAGGACAAGATAAAAGTCATGATGAACGAAATCGTTAATACATAGACAACCAACTGCCCCTTCTTAAAGCGGTTTGCGAAGCGGCGAATTCTAACCGGAAGGAAAAAGTTAAGCCCGAATGCGATCACGAAAGCAATGCCCCAATCTTTCATCCATGCGCTCATGAAATGCGGGATTAAACCGCCCTCGAGTACATAAGTCATGATACCGGACATGATGAACGTTAACGTGATCGACATCGACGAAATGAAAAGAAGCTGACGGTACTTGGCATGAATTCTCATTTGTTAAAACTCCTTTATCGATAAGATTTGTTAGTTGAATCTAATATAAACTAACTTCGAGACAAATATCAAGTGACAAATATACATTTTTGTCACGAAAATTTATTTCGCCTTTATCTTCGCATGCGGCTTTGCGCGAAGCCGTTACGGAACGGTGGTTATATAACAGTATCTTGCTTCCATTGCAGGCGGAGGCGGAAAAGCAGGAAGGAAGCGCGGAAGAGAGGTTGAGATTGTGGGTTGAAACCCTCATCTCGAAAAAAAGAACATACGCTGCGGAAATGCGGCAAATAAGGCCCGTGCCTTCTTCCTGGCGACGAGCAGTTTCCACCATCCCGCTCATGCGCCGGAGTGGAAGAATCCGGAAATCGACAAGGGGTTCGACGCCGTATGGCAGCTGCTCTTGTCCGGTTTACGATAAGTGGTTTAATAAGCTGTACCAATCCTTATTACAAAAACATAGAACGAAAGCATAAATAAAAGCAGCGGTGGTCTAGGCCTTAGAGGGTCTAGTCGTCGCTGCCTTTTTAATATTGCATTTAGAAAGAAGCCTTTCCACAAAACATGGATAGCCATTGTTGTTACATTCCTCTTTAGTTCGTATCAAAGAAAAATTCGCCGCCGATATGATCGGTCCTCTCCTTCTCTCGGGTTTAGGTTTCGCGCTAGTCAAGCTGTTTGGCTTGAATTAATCTTGGAGAGTAAGAGAGAGATGAATGTAATGACAATATTATAATTTTGTTATTTGACATTTGATATGTGTCAGGTGTATATTGGGATCGACAAGAGAGGAGATGTGAGAATAATGGTCAAGAAGGAAGGAAATATCGTTCTTGTCACAGGAGCCAGCTCTGGAATCGGTTATTTATCCGCGAAGGCATTGGCAGCAAAGGGACATACGGTATACGCCAGCATGCGCGACATCAGCGGTAGAAACACAAAGAAAGCGGAGGAACTTTACAATTATGCCGAGGCTCATGGGTACACTTTAAGGCCAATTGAACTAGATGTATTGTCGCAAACCTCAGCGGATCAAGCGGTTCGAACCATCGTAGAAGAACAAGGTCAACTTGATGTAGTCATGCACAATGCCGGCCATCTCGTCGTCGGGGTCGTGGAAGCCTATACCCCGCAGGAAATCATGAATGTGTTCGAGACGAACGTCCTCGGCTCACAGCGAGTCAACCGCGCAGCACTGCCGTACATGCGGGCGCGACAATCCGGATTGCTACTTTGGATCAGCAGCACGACCGTAAGAGGCGGATTTCCTCCGTTCCTTGGACCTTACGTCGCAGCGAAAGCGGCCATGGACTCTCTGGCGCAGACGATGGCCTACGAAGTCGCGAAGTTCGGTATTGAGACGTCCTTTGTCGTGCCGGGAGCCTTTACGAAAGGGACTTCTCACTTCCCGAATGCGGGCCGACCGCAAGACAACGCGACTTCTTCGGAGTACGAGCGGATCAACGGCCTGCTCGAGGAGGTCGGCGCACGTTTAAGTGCCCTTACACCTCCCGAAGCCGACCCTCAAGCCGTGGCCGACGAAGTCGCTCGGATCGTGAGCTTGCCGACTGGCAGCCGCCCCGCTCGCGCTGTCATTGATTTCGTCAATGACGGTGCCGAAGAGGTGACGGAGCTTTCCGAGAAAGTTCGTATTGAATTCATTCGCCGCATAGGTTTAGATGAATTGCTCACTGCATCGGCCGTGATGTAAGACGGAATCATATCAAATTATAAAAAGGATGGGATCAATAATGGTTCAAACGCTGGAAGGGAAAGTAGCATTGGTAACAGGAGCATCTCGAGGCATCGGGAAGAAGATAGCCGAAACGTTGGCTTTGGCTGGCGCGAAGGTCGTTGTGAATTACGCAAGCAGTCCAGCGAAAGCAGAAGAAGTCGTGAACGGTATTAGACAAAGTGGCGGCGAAGCAATTGCCGTGCAAGCCGATGTCGGGAAAGTTTCTGAAGTTGAACGGCTGTTCGACGAAACGCTACGGGCCTATGGGCGATTAGACATTCTCGTGAACAACGCTGGCGTCATGGCGACGAAGCCGCTTACCGCCATTACGGAAGAGGACTTCGACAAGCATTTCGCAATTAACGTGAAGGGAACATTCTTCGCAATTCAGCAAGCGGCGCGGACCATGAGCGAGAACGGCCGCATTATTAACTTCTCTACTTCTATTGTAGGGATGATGCTTCCCACGTACAGCCTATATGGGGGGACGAAAGGTGCCGTCGAGCAATTTACGCGTCATCTGGCTAAGGAGCTTGGACCGAGGAAAATTACGATCAACGCGATCGCGCCGGGGCCGGTGAACACGGAACTGTTTACCGCCGGAAAATCGGAAGAGCAGATTAGGACGTTTGCCAGTATGAATGCCTTAGGGAGATTAGGGGAAACGGAGGACATCACCAAAATCGTGCTTTTCTTGGCGAGCGACGAATCCCAATGGATTAACGGGCAGACTATCCGTGCCAATGGCGGTTCCATCTGATTTCGCGAATCGTTTCAACGAAAATTAATAAATCGTTAAACGAAAAAATAATTTGGAATGGAGGATTTGTATGAAAAAGACCGCATTTGTAACCGGCGCTAATAAAGGAATTGGATTTGAGATTGCAAAACAGCTTGGTGAAATAGGCTGGAAAGTAATCCTTGGCGCTCGCAGCATCGAACGAGGCCAGACAGCCGTGTCTGAACTAGCTGCCCAGGGGCTAGACGTGGAGTTCGTACAAGTAGATGTGACCGTTTTGGAGAAGATCGAGCAGGTTGCAGATATGATCAAAAAGAATTACCCAGACTTGAAGCTTCTGATCAATAACGCCGGTATGCCAGGCGCTTTCTCTCGCTCTTTTACAGAAACCAGAGAAGAAGACCTGCGCAACGCCTTTGAAGTCAACTTTTTCGGTACTTTCCGATTAAACCAGCATTTGTTTCCGTTAATTAAGGATAACGAAGGCACTATCGTAAATGTATCGACCGACATGGCCTCACTTGACCATATGCAAAATGCTAAATTCACATTAAACGCCTTTGACTAAAATTCGTCTAAAACGGCCAACAATGCCATGACCCTTTCCATGGCCTATGAATTAAGAAACAGCAACGCTCAAGTTTTTGCAGTAACGCCGGGTTTTACTACAACAGATCTGAACGGCAATGCTGAAGGCGGTAAATCTAAAGAGGAGGCCGCCGCCATTATCGTAGGTTACGCAACAGATGGTAAGCGTCACAACGGTGAATTCCTGAATGAGAGAGGAGTTTTAGCGTGGTAATCCGCATTCATCATGCCAACTGGTGAAGTCGCTTAACAAAAACAAACCAACGGTTCCCTTCACTTCAGCAAGGATTGATCATCCGCGGCAGCCTCATGTTGCAAGTTATCGAGCTGGCGTGTTTTGAACACTACGTGCCTGCCTAATCAGATTTGTTACGTGACCCTACATGCTTTCAGGAACCTGAGCACCGAGAAATTCTAGCCCTTTATACAGCGGCCAGTCTAGGACTTTACTTTTGCGTCTTAGTCTGCCGCTGTTGTATTTATCATCTTGAACCGGAAGAACCACGTAAAATCAGCAACACGAGCAATGATGGTCAAAGACTAGAGGACGAACGCATTAAATTGGCCATCATCGCAGCGCATATAAACGCATCAGCAACCCCTAAACGGTGCTTTTCTGATGCGCTCCTGTCCTCTACTGCCCCGTTTACTTAAACCAGCCCCGTCTTTGAAACCACAGCACCATGCTTCCCCCCAGCAGCACCATGATGAGCAGGACAAGGGGGTACCCGTAGGCATAGTTCAGTTCAGGCATTACCTTGAAATTCATACCGTAAATCCCGGCAATCAGCGTTAAGGGCATGAAGATGGTTGTGATGACCGTCAGCGTCTTCATAATCGAGTTCATCCGGTTGGAATTCAGCGATATGTAGCTGTCGCGCAGGTCTGACGTCATTTCCCTGTCGGTCTCGATCATATCCGTCAGCTTGAGCAGGTGATCGTAAATATCGCCGAAATACATACGCTCTTCCGCATTGCTCTGGATATGCTGGGAATTGAGAATCCGGTACATCAAATCCCGCATCGGCACAATCGTCCGGCGCAGCTTCAAGAGGCGCCCACGAACATCGAATACCTGGGACAGCAGTTCCTCCACCGACTCGCGGCCCCCCCTGCTGTCGAGCTCCGCCAGCTCGTCCTCAATCATATACAGGCTTGGAAAATAGTTGTCCACCAGTTTATCCATCACCGTGTAAGCCGCCAGCATCGGACCGCCGGACCAGCCTTTCCGGTTATGGAGTTCCTTTACAACCCGATCCCAGGCTTCTTCCAGCTCCACCTGCTCATGGAGGTGATAGGACACGAAAATCGATTTGCCGACAAACAAATCCACCTCCTCGGCACTCAGTGTCGTCTCATTCAACGCATGCAGCACAAAAAACTGCACATCCTCGTAATAATCGAGCTTCGGACGCTGAAGCACATGTATGCAGTCTTCAATCGCCAGCGGATGAAAGTGAAAATAGGTATCCAGCAGCATCGTCTCGTCCGAAGTAGGTTCCGAAAAATCCGCCCATATCCATTTGTAATCCTCCAAGTTAATTTCAAAGAGCGGCTTGTCCATCAACACCTCCCCCTGATGGGTTACCGCCAGTGTCCGTATCATAATCCTCCTGCCCTCCTTAAGGTGCCTTGCTTTCATCATTGTACAGCAGAAATAACCCCTGCCCAAATTCGGGAGGGGATCTTATTAGCGCCCTAGTCCTTCCTGAAGCTCCAGAGCCATTACTTGCAAAAATTTGCGAATATTCACTTTGGCCTTGCCGGATTCCCGGCCCTGATCAATCTCCTTCATCTTGGCGCGCACATCCTCAAATTCGAAGTAAAGCGGCGCGTAGTATTCGAATTTGGGATGGCTGTAATCGGTCAGACCGATGGAGGCCAAATGCGTCAGCCCCGTCGCCAGCGCCCGCCGCAGCCGCTGCTCGATAGCCTTTGTTTCCTTGGCGATGTCGCTCGTGCCCTTTTTATAACGGGCGGCCACCGCCTCGTACAACTCCTTAAGCGGGGGCAGCGTTCCCGCATCCTCCCGTTCCATCAGGATTTCCATGATTGCTGTAATATCGCGGCTGCCGCTCTCGCCGATCATGCCCATGTTCATCAGGATTGGCTGAACGGCATCCTTAACCGTACGCCGGGCCGGAATCGCAGGAGCCCCTCCGAACTGAAGCCCTTCCAGCTTCTCCAGACTCGATTTGATTTCGTCCAGATAGCGGCTCATGGCATAGCGTTCGTTCACCCTGCGCAGCACGGTCTCCACCTCAATCCGGTTAATCGGCTTGCGGATGAAGAATTCGATGCCGCTCTCATACGCCCTTCCGACCATATCCTGATTCTCGATCTGCGAAATCATGACGAACTTGGACTTGCAGCCCTGCGCCTGCAGGGAGCGGATTGTCTCAATCCCGTCCTGGTCGGGCATGAGCAGATCCATCAGCACAATGTCCGGCGACTCTTCCAGAATAAGCCTGACGCCTTCCTGGCCGCCTTCGGCTGTCCCCGTCACTTCGCCAAGCCCGCTGGCCTCGATAATATGCTGCAGCATTCTTCTGGCGCTCCGGTCATCGTCAACAATACAGAAAGATAGCGGCATGCTCTACTCCTCCTTTCGCAGATTCTTCGTGGGAATGGCGATCTTGAACATGGCCCCTCCTGCATAGGGGGCGTTGCTGACCGTAATCTTGCCCTCGAATAACCTGACGATATCCTGCACATGCGACAGTCCGATTCCCGTTGCCGCCACGCCCTCATCATCGAATTTGGTTGTGAAGCCCGGCTCGAACAGCAGCTCGCGGTCGCGGTCGTTCACACCGCCGCCGCTGTCGGTGACCGTCAGCACGGTCATTTCTTCTTTTTCGTATATGTTCAGATAGATGGTTCCCGTATCCTTGATCGCCTCGACGGCATTGGCTGTAAGGTTATTGAGCAGCGTGAGCAGAGGGATATAGCTTGCAGTGGCATAATCGGAGGTGGTCTGCTGAATGATCGTGATATTCTTGCCAAGCATGTCGGCATACTTCTGGTTGCTCTTCACGGTAAAACGAAGAATGCCAGACAGCGGCATGTCGCCGGTTACTTCACGGTCCACCAGCTTCGTCAGACCCGCCAGAATCCGCTGCGAATCCTTCTTCACCTCATGAATCTGCTGCGTGATATGGAGCACCTGGCGGCTGTGGGCCGGCTCTCCGCCGTCTTTGAGACTGCGATACAAATCATAACTGTCCAGCGTAGCCTGTTCCAGCGTGCCGATTGATTTTTGCAGATAGAACACCTCCCCGTACAGGCCCGATCCGAAGCCGAGCATCTGCTCCATCCGGCGGTTCTGTTCCTTCTGCACCAGCCGAAGCCGGCTAATCGATATGCTGCTGTATAGACCGGTCGTAAAATAGGTCCTCAGCATGGCAATCGCCATCAGATACGTCCATTCATTCAGGCGGAACGAGGTCGTTCCCAGCACAAACAGCCGGGTCAGCAGTTCCATCTCATTGGAGAGCAGATCGATGACTGCTGCCACCGCCCCCAGCACCAGCGGATGGAAACCGTCCATCCGTTCTTTGATTACACGCATCAGTACAGCGAAAACTATGTAATACACCATCGCGGAGCAGTGTCTGGCCATAATCTCCAGCAGGGTAAAATCCGTTCCCGCCAGATCAAGGCCTGTCCGGAACAGCAGCACGGATACGCCCGTAGCCACGCCGGTGAGTATAAACGGAAGATGCCGAAACAAAAGCAAAAACAGCAGAAATGCACTGCTGCCTAAGCCGATTCTGAAGATGTCGCCAGCATAGGGATTGATCTTGAACTCCCCGGCAATCGCCGTTACAACCGCGACCAGCAGAATCTGAATATATGGATGTCGGTTAAGCGGCTGCCCCATTAGCCAATACTCCCGCGTGCTAGTATTAGCCATTATAGTACCATAAACCGCTGTGAATTCCTATAAAATACTACGAAAAACGACTTCGTCATGGCATCATGCATTCTTTGTCTCCAGGCGTTTGGACAGCTGGGACAGCAGGAAATTGACTGTAAAATAGATCAGCGCTACAAGCAGCAGCGTCGGAATCGTATAGTTGTAGCCGTGTCCGATAATGATTCCGGCATTGTGCATCAGTTCCGCCAGAGAAATAATTACCGCCAACGATGTGTCCTTCAGCAGGGAAATAAACTGACTGACCAACGGCGGAACCATGCGCCGGAGACCCTGGGGAAGCACGATATGCCACAGCGTCTGCACTCCCGTAAGTCCCGACGAGCGTCCCGCTTCAATCTGCCCTTTGTCAACCGAGGTAAGTCCGCCGCGCACAATTTCCGAAATCATCGCCCCTTCAAAAATCGTCAGCGCCGCAATCGCCGCTGTCATCAGCCCGAGCTTGATTCCAACCTCCGGCAGCGCGAAGCGCATAAAGAAGATAATGAGCAGCAGCGGCAGGTTGCGGCTCAATTCCACAAATACGAAGCTGATCTGCGACAATACCGGAACCTTCGCATAGCGGACGACACCGATGATACAGCCAAGCAGGAAGCTGAGAATAATCGCCGTAAAAGCGACAATCAGCGTGACATACAATCCGTCCAGCAAAAATTTAAGATTATCCGCCGAGTAAGCGCCGGCAAAATCCATCGTTTATCCTCCTTTCGATCCCGCAAAGTGCTTGGAATACGCTCCGTTAGCACTCTCTACACTTTGTGGGGCTAACTTTTCTCTTCCGGGGTCCCCGCAAAGTATTCGGACTTCGCTTCGGAGCTCCATCTTCACTTTGTGGGGATTCTTAGCGCTGCAATCTGCGCTCCCATACTCTCATGCCATAGCTGAGCGGCAGAGTCAGCACCAGATAGAACAGCGCGACGAATACGTAGGTGTCGAACGTACGGAACGTATCGCTGTTGACGATATCCGCAAAATACATTAGATCAAGTCCGGCCACGATCGTCAGCACCGACGAATTCTTGATCAGGTTGATGAACTGGTTGCCGAGCGGCGGAATAACCAGCTTGATCGCTTGCGGCAGCACGACATAAATCATCGTCTGCACATAGGTCAGGCCTGATGAGCGCGCCGCTTCGGTCTGCCCCTTGGGAACAGCCGCTATTCCTGCGCGGATCGCTTCGGCGATAAACGCCGACGTATACACCGTAAGGCCAATGGTGCCGGCCGTAAATCCGTCCAGAGACGAGCCGAATGCCGATGGGCCGTAGTAAAAAATATATACGACGAGCAGGAGCGGGATATTGCGGATAAACTCAACGTACCCGGTCCCGAACCATCTCAGCGCTCTTACGGTAGAAATGCGGAATACTGCAATTAGGGTACCCAGCAGAAAGCTCCCTGCTAGCGCCAGCAAGCTGGAAAGAATCGTACCGCGGAATCCTTCCATATAAGTGCTGAAATAGTCCGTCAAAATGGAAAACTGCATCTTGATCACCTGCCTTTTGTCTCATAATAGCGATTGGCATAGTCCTGTACTTATAACTATCTCTAATTTTCTATTGTTCCCCGTGCTCTCTTCACGGTCGTCCTCTGACAAGCACGAAAGGATGGCCAGCGGAAATCGCCCGTCCCATCCTTTCGCTGATGCCGACTTTAAGCCGATTTTTCTATAATTCCCCTCTTTGTGTGCATCCCCATGCACATTAAGCAGTGAACCTGCCTTATATAAACTTACTTGGCCGGCGCTTTACCGATCCATTTTTCATAGATTTTGTCGTACTCGCCGCTCGATTTCAGCTCGGCCAGCGTGTCGTTGATCGCCTTAACTACCGCACTGTTGCCCTTTTGCACGGCAATGCCGTAAGGCTCATCGGTGAACGGTTCGCCTACCACTTCATAGTTCGGGTCTTGAGCTGCCATACCATAGAGAATCGCGTCGTCCGTCGTCAGCGCGTCGCCCTTGCCTGTTTTCAGCGCAGTGAAAGCATCCTGGTAGTTGTCGAATTCGAGCACGGTTACGCCCGGAACTTTTTCTTTAATATTTTTAACCGAAGTGGAGCCTTTGGAGCCGAGCACTGTGGAGTCTTTCGTAATGTCCGCGATGCCTTTAACCGGGCTTCCTTTCTTAACGAGCAGCGATTGTCCGGCCTGGAAGTAGACGTCGGAGAAATCGACTTCTTTCTTTCGCTCTTCCGTAATCGTCATCGTCGCTACGACCATATCGATTTCGCCGTTGTTCAGCATCGGAATCCGTGTCTTGGAGGTTACTTCCTTCAGCTCAATTGCATTTTCGTCGCCAAGGATATGCTTCGCGATCGCTTTGGAAATGTCGATGTCAAAGCCTTCAACCTGGCCGCTCGCAGGGTCCTTCAGACCGAACAGCTTCGTGTCGAATTTAACGCCGACCAGCAGTTTGCCGCGCTCTTTGATCGTCGCGATTCCATCCGCTCCGCTTTCTCCCTTAGCGGCGTTGCCTCCACCCGCATTGTTGCCGCCGCAGCCTGCAAGAATGAGCAGCATGGCGATCATCATTACGCTTAACAGCTTCCAACTCTTTTTCATGTTTGTTCCTCCCCAGTTTTTATTATATTTTTAGTGGCTTAATACCCTGCTGAGAAAAGTTCGCGTGCGCTCCTCGCGCGGATTTGCGAAGAATTGCTCCGGAGCGGCTTCCTCCACGATCTGTCCCTGGTCCATGAAGATCACGCGATCCGCCACCTCGCGGGCAAAGCCCATCTCGTGGGTAACGACGACCATCGTCATTCCTTCCTTGGCCAGTGTCCGCATAACGTCAAGCACCTCGCCGACCATTTCCGGGTCCAGCGCCGACGTCGGTTCGTCGAACAGCATGATTTTAGGCTTCATCGCAAGTCCCCTGGCGATCGCCACACGTTGCTGCTGCCCGCCGGAGAGCTGATTCGGATAGGACTGCGCCTTGCCGGCAATGCCGACCTTCTCCAGATAATACATCGCCGTCTGCTCGGCCTCCGCCTTCGGTACGCCCAGCACCTTGACAGGCGCCAGCGTGATGTTTTCGATTACTTTTTTATGCGGATACAGATTGAAGTGCTGGAACACCATGCCGATATCCCGCCGGACTTTGTTGATATCCGTCTTCTTGTCATTAATGGCCGCGCCGTTTACGGTAAGCTGCCCTCTCGTAATCGTCTCCAGACGATTGATGCAGCGAAGCATCGTACTCTTGCCCGAGCCGGACGGACCGACCACAACGACCACTTCCCCCTCCTCAACATGCAGATTGATGCTCTTGAGTACGTGGAATTGTCCGTAATGTTTATCTACCTGCTGAAAATCGATCAACGACTGTCCCCCCCTTGCTCTATATTGCCCTGACATTTGGAATCTTCTAAAAAACGCCTTGCTGTCAGCTATGGTAACACTTGAAAACAACCTTACTGTAGACACTATGGAAAACTACATTTTCCTACAATGATTTTCATATTAAAACCGCAATTTTCCTCGAGAATTGTGAGGTATTTTATTTTCTTTTCTCATTGATTAATGTTTTTTATCGTTTTGCTGTAACTTTTTGTGACATAAGTCGCTTCCGATTGTCCCTTTATGCAAGAAAAGAAGCCGAATCGACGTTGTCGATCCGGCCCCGCGTATTACCGCTTCAGAGCTAAAATAGAATTTTAAAAATAATGCCTGCCAGCGCCGCGCTGATCGGTATCGTAATAAACCAGGTAACGACGATCCGGCCCGCTACGCCCCATTTGACTGCGGAGAAGCGCTTCGCTGAGCCGACGCCAAGAATTGCTGACGTGATCGCATGGGTAGTACTTACCGGCAAATGCAGCAGCGTCGCCGAAAAGATAACGGAAGCTGCCGAAATGTCGGCGGCAAATCCGTTGATCGGTTCGATTTTGAATATTTTCGTACCCATCGTCTTGATAATCTTCCAGCCGCCGATTGAGGTGCCGAGCGCCATAGCGGTCGCGGCCGAAATTTTTACCCAAACCGGAACCTCCATCGTATCCAGACGGCCGGAGGTGACAAGCGCAAACGTAATGATCCCCATTGCTTTCTGCGCGTCATTCGTTCCGTGAGTGAACGACTGGAAAGCGGCCGTTATGATCTGCATCGTGCGGAAGCCTTTGTTAACCGTATGCGGACTTTGCTTCGCAAAAATCCATTTGAGTATAGTCATGACAATATATCCGATAACGAAAGCGATAATCGGAGAGAAGATAAGCCCTTCTACAATGTCTCTAAATCCGCTCCATTTGATATGATCCGAGCCCGCCCCTACGTAGACCGCTCCGGCGAGCGCTCCGATCAGCGCATGGGATGAAGAAGAGGGAATACCGAACCACCAGGTGATCAGGTTCCAGATAATCGCGGCAACAAGCGTAGCAATGACGACTTCGATCCCGTTGTCCAGCTTCGTCGGATCGGTTACACTGCCGCCGATGGTCTTAGCTACGCCGGTAAACAGTATCGCTCCGATAAAGTTCATGCACGCGGCCATAATAATCGCCGTACGCGGTGACAGCGCCCGGGTCGATACGGAAGTTGCAATCGCATTCGCCGTATCATGGAAGCCGTTGATGAAGTCAAAGCCGAGTGCGAGTATGATGACGATGCCTAGAACCAATAAAGATGATGTATCCATAGTTACTTGCCCCTTATGAGTTGCGCATAATAATTGATTCAAGTATGTTGGCTACGTCTTCGCATTTGTCCGTCGTCGTCTCCAAACGCTCGTACAGCTCCTTGCGCTTGATCAGTTCAATCGGGTCCTTGACCTGCGCGAACAATGCCTTAGTACAGTTGCGCAGCACTTCATCGCCCTGATTCTCCAGGTCATTCAGCCGAATCGTATATTCGCGGATAGCCAGAAGCTTCTTCTGCGACAGCAGATGAACCGCCTTCTGGATCTCATAAGAAGACTGACGGAGAATTTCGGCGAATTGGCCGATGTACTCGTCTGTCTGGGTCATGTTGTACATATAGAAACGGGTGGCGGAAGCCTCAAGTCCGTCGATGACATCGTCCATGCTTGTGATCAGCGCCATGATATCGTCGCGCTCCAGCGGGGTAATGAATGTCTTGTTCAGCTCTTTGATAACCGTATGCGTATATGTATCGCACTGGGATTCATATTTCTTCATTTCTCCGGCAAACACTTCCAGATCGCTCAGATCGGAAAGATGCTGGGCGAAATAATCCGCAGCCTGGACGATCGTGTCGGCCATATTTTCAAGCGTCTCGAAGAAAATGTCCTTTTTTCTCAACCTCATTATTGTAAACTCCTTTGCATAAAGTTCCTTTTGAACGGCGGAAGCACTCAATTGTAAACACAGTATTAAATTAAATGACGACCTTTGTTATCTTAACATACCGCCTTGAAAGATAGAAAGTAAAAACAACCGAACTTTTTACAATGAAATCACAATTTGTCGAACGAGGAAAAAGAATTCGCTGTTTTTATAATTATTGGAATTATATGTACATCAATTATTCTGTTCGCATCCGGACACCAACTTATACTCCTTTTGCCACCGGTTTACTTAGGGCGTAACGGTCACATGGCTCGCAAAAGAGGGCGAGTTCGGCACAATCAAAAAATGGGTGACTCCCGGGTACAGCACCGCTTCCTTGCCATCCCGCACGAACCTTATCACGTCACCGGCCTTGCGGACCCATCTGCCCCGGATGACCTCGCCCCGCTGGAACAGCATGGCTTCTCCTCCAAGCTCCAGGTTGACGGACAATCTGCCTACCTCGTCAAGCACCTTGTGGTCGGCCCCCATGACGATGACGTTGGCTGCTTCGACAGGCGCGCCGCTGTCCTTATCCAGATGCTGCTTTCCGTTAACCCATCTTGTATAGGTGCGCGAAGCGGAATCATACTTGTAATCCACCGTGTAGCTCTGGAGCAAGAAGCGGACATTGAACTCGCTCGCGGGTTCCCCGCCCACCGGGACATCATCTGGATTGGTAAAAGAATATCCCTGCACATCCGCCGCCCCGCCGTATCCGAGCTTCTCCGCTCCGGCCCGAAGCTTGTCTTCGCTCGTGTATAAATTGTGGGGCGCCTTGCGGCTCTTATCCCGCCAGAAGTAGGCGCCGGCCCTTCCGATTTCGTCCATGTCCTCTTTATGCTGTCTCTGCAAAATGGCATAGGCCGCCGGACTTCCGCCCGCATGCACGGTAACACCGCCGTAAGACTCGCCGATGTCGATCAGGTACGGACGGATGCTGCGGACCGGCCCGATTTTGGGGATGCCGGGTTGGCTCTGATAAATCGCGATCAGCCGCGTTATCCCCCCTTCGGCCAGCACCTCGTACAGAAGATCGGCCTTGGTCAGCCCCGACTGGGGACGGGCGGCCGGCGCGTTGTTAATCATCACGGCAAACGGCCGGGGAAGCGGCACTTCGGTGACAGGGAGCCCGGTTAGTCCGGACACGGACACCGGGTCCGGGGATGGCGACGGAGCCGGGACAGGCGTCGCCGGCGACGGAACGGCCGAGGATAGCGGCGCGGCGCTGGGAACGGCGCGGGGTTCCGCGGTTTGCGGACCGCAGGCGGAAAGAGCAAGCGAGGCCAGCAGTATTCCTGCCGCCAGCCTGGAGCTGGAACGGTTTAACATCATAAAAGTAAACGTCCTCCTTAAACGGTTCATAAGCTATCCTTCCATTTAAGCACAGCCGGACCTTTTTGTCTTGCCGCAAGCAAACAGGCACTGCCGTTATCCTCCCGCGATGCCTGAATTGCATCGGCTGCGGGCGGCACGGCAGTGCCTGTACAAGTGTGCGATATTTCCCTAATCAAGCAATGCCCGGGCGAACCGGTCCGGCCATTCCATTTTCGGGTGGAAATTGTAGGGAATTGCCTGTGTGAACAAAATCGCATTCGCATGGAGCGACTTGAACATAAGCGGCTTGCGCTCCAGATAAAGCAGCGGATCGACCGGAACCGAGAAGTCGATATACGACTCATAGGAGCCTTCGTACCCCTGCGGCCAAAAGCGCTTTAACGGATGCTCCGGCAGACGCCCGCCATTCTTTACATGCTCGTACGTTTGCCGCATCCAGTCCTGCATGGTCATGTTCTTCATCGGAATGTCGATGTTTTTCCAACCTTTGAGTAGCGACCCGTGTTTCCCCCACTCGATTCGGATAATCGGCCGCTCCCCATGCTCCCTCGCTTCCCGAACCGCCTCCTCCGAGGAGATCACCGAGCTGTGGAAGAACGTCATGACCTGGGTGACCGCCGCCTCTTCAGGATCGTACTCCACCCATATCTCTTCATGGTCGCAGGGCTCGTAATCGTCCGGAAAGTCGAAATCGTCTTCCCAGAACAGATGATAGCCAATGAGCGGCCGCGTCGGATGATGGACGGCTGCGATATCCTTCAGGGGAAAGCATTCCGCCTCGGTTGTGAGCAGCAGCGGGCAATGCCGGCGGATCGCGTCGGCTTCCTGTTCAGTAAGTGCAGGCGGGGGATCAAGTTTCAGAGCCGTGTGATAGGCCTGTCCCGCCCGGCGGAGCTGCCCGTCTAGATGATAATACTCTCCCTGCCTTGCCGGGAATTCGGCGTCATCCGGAAATACGCTGCGCAGCAGATCGAGCACGGGAATGACGGCCGCGCATGTTTGTTCGACTGTGATTTTCCCGTCCCGCATCGCCTCGGCTACTCTCGCGCTAACCGTCTTCCATTCATGCGTATAGATTTCAATCATGGCCTGGCCGTCTCTTCCTTCACCATCGAACGGATATAGAAGTAACCGAGCAGCGAGCACAGCAGGAACGTAAAGAAAGAAATGGCCGCAGCCTGCTCGCGCTCCTGGAAGACGCTGAATACCTGCTCCATCGACACGCCGAGCATTTGGGGAGCATTCGGACCGACCAGAAACGGAGCGGTAAACGAACCGATGACGCCCATAAATACGAAGGTAACTGCGACGAGAAATGTTTTGTAGGATAACGGCATGATGATACGGAAAAAGATGCGCAGTCGGCTGGCCCCGATATCTTTGGCGCTCTCAATGACCGCGTTCGGAATTCCCGCCAGCGCCGAGGTGAGCAGCATCGTCGTAAACGGGATATTGAACCAGAGATTCGCAATGATAATGCCCTTCTGATCAAAAATAATGCGCGGTAGCGTTCCCCCGAACAACAGCAGCCAGCGGGACAGCCAGCCGTGGTTCCCGAGCAGGTTGATCAGGCCGTAGGTCGCGATCACCCCGGGAATAAAGATTGGAATCATATAGGTTTTGCGGATTAAATCAACCATCCTGCCGGTGCTGAAGCGCATGTATACCGCCAATGCGTAGCTGACAGCCAGTACAATCACACAGGAAACAATCGTTACCTGAAGGGTAAATACGATATTTGCGCGCATCCCCTCGTCTGTAAACAAATACACATAACGGCTGAGGTCGTACCCGCCGGTTTCACCCCGCAAGCTTTCGAAAAAAGATAGTATAATCGGAATGATTACGATCACAGACAACAAGAGAAAGGAGGGGATAACCAGACAAAGTCCGAATATCCCCATTTTCACTTCCTTCCTCATTGGGCCGCCACGTCGCTCTGCCAGCGTTTGTTGATCTCTTTGCTCAGTTCGCCGACGTTGAAATTACGGAAGCCTTCCGACACGCCTTTAAACGAATCCTGAATATCCTGCGGCATGTTCGTCAGCTCGATTCCCGGGAAGCCATGCATCGTCTTCACCATGACGGCTTGCGCTTCCGGCGACAGGACGAAGTCCAGGAATTTATAGGCAGCTTCTTTCTTCTCGGACAGCTTCGGCACCATCAGATAAGTTGGTCCGCCGTTGAAGCCCGGTGTAATCTGCTGCATTTTGGTCGTTGCCGGCAGTTGGCCTTTATCCAGCTGTTCAAGCACCATGTCGGACCAGGCCGGAATCATGTCGACCTCTCCGCTCGTCAGCAGATCAAGCGTGCCTTGATTCTTTTTCGGATAAATGCCTTTGCCGTACAGGTAGGGCCCCAGTTCCTTCAGCGTCGCAAAGCCTTTGGCCCAATCCTTCTCGATGGCCGGATCATCGTTGTGGATCGCCTCTTCAGGCAAATCTTTATAAAGGGTCGTCGTTACGAAAGAGCTGCCGGAGCCGCCGGTGGACGGGTCGTTATAAGCAAATCGCTCGGGATTCTTCTTAATCCAGTCGAACACCTCGTCCAGCGTGGTCGGAGGCGCGGTCACCTTCTCACTGTTATAAGCGAGCACGACGGCGGACGAACGGTAAGGCACCGCCAGGTTCGCGACATCTTCCATCGTTTTCGCATCGACTTTCACGAGATTCGGAACGGAACTTGTGCTCAGCGTATCCCAGAGATCGTCTTTTTGCCCTTGGGTGACAACGGGCAGACCATCTTCATATAGGTCAATACCGCCAGACCCCTTGCCTGCTTGCTTGGCGGCCAAAATACGGTCATAGGTCGGTTGCGCGCCGGTTCCGGAAGGAATGTATACGAGTTTCACCTTTACATCCGGATTTTTTTCTTCGAACATGGGCGTAAGCTGATCCCACAAGTTCTTCACGTTCTGGGAGCCTGTAAAATAAAATTGAATTTCGACCGGTGCGCTGGAAGAGGCGGAATTGCTTGCTGCCGGGGATGCGGAACCGCCAGCGGCGGCGGAGCCTGCTGAATTGTTATTTGCCGTACCACAGCCAGCCAATATCGAGAACGACAACGCCAGAGCTGACAGTACAGTAAAACGTTTTTTCATACGAAACATGGTAAATTTCCTCCTTGTTTGTCCTTACTTGTTCGGATAAGCAATCACTTTGGCAAAAGCGACGGTTACACGCTGACCCAACGAAAGTTCCTTCACGGTATCTCTCGGCTGAAACGCCCGAATCGGGCCGTACCCGTCAAGTTCAACCGATACCTCGGCATAATGGCCGAGCACCATCACTTGCTTGATTGTTCCATACAAGCCGTCTTTTTCTCCGGAATCCGGACCGATCATGACATCCTCCGGCCTGACGGCGACGACGATTGACCCCGCAAGACGCTTCGTATTCGGAAAAACCAGACCTCCCACACGCAGCTTGTCCTCTTCCACCACCCCCTCCAAAAAGTTCATTTTGCCGATAAACTGGGCGACAAACAGCGTATCCGGCGAATCGTATATATCCTGAGGCGCCGCGATTTGCTCGATATTCCCCTGGTTCATCACGATGATCCGGTCGGACAGGGAAAGGGCTTCCTCCTGATCATGGGTGACGAACACCATGGTCAGGCCGGTCTCCGTCTGAATCTCGCGCAGCTCTTCCCTCATCTCGTGGCGAAGCTTGGCGTCAAGCGCGGAGAACGGCTCGTCCAGCAGCAATACCTCCGGCTTCAGCAGAAGGGATCTGGCGACGGCGATTCGCTGCTGCTGTCCGCCCGACAGCTGGCTGGGGAACTTCTTCTCCACGCCGGGCAGCCGCACGAGCCGAAGCGCATCCTCAACGGCCCGCTTGATTTCCGCCTTGGGCGTCTTGCGAATCTTGAGCCCGAAGGCCAGATTGTCATAAATGGACATATGCGGCCACAGATTGTACCCTTGAAAGACCATCGAGGTCGGCCGTTTCTCCGGCGGGAGCTTGACTACGCTCCGGCTCGCAATCAGAATCTCGCCTGAATCGGGCTCAAGAAAGCCGCCGATGCTTCGAAGCACCGTCGTTTTGCCGCAGCCGGAAGGGCCAAGCAGGGTGACCAATTCACCTTTTTTAACATCGAGCGAAATACCGGTTACGCCTTCTCCTGTCTTGTAACGTTTGGTCAAATTGCGAATCGAAAGCTGTACACTCATGAAATTCCTCCGTGATCCGGAAATTGATCCGGTTATTGTCCCGGGACTACGTTATTTAACCTGGAAGCCGCTGGCCATAATGTCCGCGCTGACCAAACGCTGGGCGGCTAACAGCAAAATAATGGTCGGAGCAGTAAGAATGATCGAGAATACGGCGCCGGCGCTGCTCGGAAAATCGGCGATAATCGAGTACATAACAATCGGCATTGTCTTGAAATCGGGAATTCCGACCAGGAATGTGCCCTGGGCCTCGTCCAAAGAGTTCAGAAAGGTGAAGATGGAAGCGACCAGAATACCCGGCATCGCCATCGGCAGCGTAATGCTGCGGAATACGCGGAACGGCGTGGCGCCCACATCTCTCGCCGATTCCTCCTGCGCCGTATGGACATTGCGGAAGGCGGCCGTCGGAATCCAGGTCATAAACATCAGAACGTTGATCATATGAACCAGGACCACGCCGAGCAGCGTATTCATCAGCCCCAGTTTATAGAAGAGAACGGCAATCGAGACATACAGCCCCATTTTTGGAAAAGCGTGTGTAAGCAGAAAAGAGAACAGAAAGAAACGGCTCAGCGGAAATCGTATCCGGGCAAAAGCATAAGCGGCCGGGATGCAAATGACGATGGACAACACCGTGACTAACGCGGCGATCAGAAACGAAAGCCCAATGGATTTGGCGATATCATCCTCCTGGAGTACGAAATACCACCATTGTAAGGACCACTGCCGCGGCAGTAGGTCAGGATAGTTCCATTTACTGCTGAAAGCAAGCACGGCAAGATTCAAGAGCGGGCCGACAAAGAACACGACAAAGGCGACAAGCAGCAGGAACTCGAATATTTTCCGAAAACCGATGGCTCTGAAATACCAACTCATGCGCCTGTAAATCTCCTTTCCGGGGTAAATGGATGAAGGAATTTCTCACTGTGAGACCGTTCCCACATCACTATTTTTATTTTAAAACCTTAATATTTGAACAGTATTATCTAAGATTACATGAATCGTAAAGGATAATTTAGGTAGATTGGCGAATAATCAGCTCGCTCGCATACTCGTTCAGCTTGGGAAGGCCGTCTTCCTTCCGGATCAGCCGGTCCAGCATCCATACCGCATCCTGTCCCATCTTCTCCTTCTCAACCCTTACGGTAGTGAGCGAAGGGGAATACATGGAAGCGAAATCGATATCGTCAAAGCCCATAACGGCGACTTGTTCGGGTATCCTAACCGATCGCTCAGCCAAAAGCTTCATCGCTCCGAGAGCGAGCATGTCATTCGTTGCGAACAACGACGTGAAGGCTCCATTTATAAAT
Organism: Paenibacillus durus ATCC 35681; assembly: GCF_000993825.1. Taxonomy (NCBI): domain Bacteria; kingdom Bacillati; phylum Bacillota; class Bacilli; order Caryophanales; family Paenibacillaceae; genus Paenibacillus; species Paenibacillus durus. The sequence continues at coordinate 45,992 of NZ_CP011114.1, read as the reverse complement.
AAGTCCCAATTCTCCAGCATGACCCGGTATCCCATATCAGCGCTGGATTCCGGCGAGGAAACTACAGTCAATCCTCCGCTGTTGCCCAATCTTTCCATGCTGCTGCAAAAGCCCTTCAGGCGCAAATTATGGCTCCTGTGCTCCTGCGGCCCGGCGATAATGAAGATTTTGCGATGCCCGAGCTGGTACAGGTAAGACGCGGCCCGTTCCCCTCCTTCTTCGTCCTTGCTTACGATCTGAACGACCTCCGGATCGTCTGTCGATCCGTTGACCATTAAATACGGAATATCAAATGATTTTACGTAATCGATGACATTTTGACGGAGCCGGCTGATCAGAATTAATCCGTCAACCCGCTTTTCCAGCATAAAATCGGTGGAACGCAGCGACATCTCACGGTCCGTGGTAAGAAACACAGAGTAGCCTTTGGCCCCGGCCGCCATCAGGATGGCGTCGACAATTTTGCCGTACAGCGGATGGGACACGATTGGCTGCTGCTCCCGGAAAATGATAACGCCGATATTATGCGTCCGCTGCGCTACCATCGCTCTCGCCACCGCACTCGGCTTGTATTGGAGCGTTTCAATAACCTTCATCACGCGTTCGCGCGCTTCTTGACTGGCGTAGCCGGAACCCGAGATCACTCTGGAAACCGTAGATTTGGAGACGCCTGCCAATGCGGCGATTTCTTTAATGTTATAGCCCACGTTCAACTTCCTTCCGCCAACATTTCCTTTTTAACCCGAACAAGGTCGGCTACATTTCTTGTAGTGATGGAATGTACGCCCATACCCGCGTATAATCTCATGTCCTTTTCCTCGTTAACGGTCCAGATGTAGATTTGAAACCCGGATTCAGCCGCCTTCTCCAGCAGATACGGTTCAACTAAACGGTAAGGCACATTAATTCCGAAACAGCCGGCGCCTTCAGCATCTTGAAGTGTCTGCAAGACGGCTTCCGCATAGCTGCTGGTAAGAAACAGACTGGCATTCACATTGAGAAGCTTGCGCACTCCAGGGTTGCTATACTTGGCTTTACGGGCTCTGTCCGCTTCGCAGCCCGACAGAAATACGCGGCCCAGCATGCCGAGCTTCTTAACCAATTCGGATACCGGCTCAATGCATTCATCCGCCTTCAGGTCGAGATTCATCGTCTTCCCTGTATTCCGCACCAGATGCAAAGCCTCCTCCAACTTGACGATTGGAATGGACAGACCTTCATTTAATTCCGAAATCGTCATTTGCGATAGCCTGCCCATGGACCCGTCCGCCAGCCGGACCGCATCATCATGGCTGAGTACGAGTGTGCCGTCACGGGTAACCCGAATATCGTCTTCAATAATATCCGCGCCGTTCGCCAGGCCCGTTTCAATCGAGAGCAGGGAGTTATCGGGCGTATTCATACATCCGGTATGCGCGGTAATCAGCGGAGCAGCAGTCACTTATTCATTCCTCCTTAATCATCGGCGGCCGGAAGTCCAAACATTCCTCGCAGTTACGACTGATATCTGATGACGAAAATATCAAGTTCAGCCTATATAGATGGCATTCGTAAAAGCGACCATCGTCCGCATGCCTTTTACAATTCCCCATAACTCGGCCCTCGCCCAGATCAGCCCGTCTGCCGGAATGCTGAACTCGTAGATCTGATCGGTGGAGCCTGCGGCGCATTGTGCGAGAGTTCCAGAATTCCCCATAATCTTTAACGAAAAATCCTGTTCCGGAAGTTCCCACAGCGTCCGTCTAACGAAAAAGTCGATCTTCACATGGAGAGTGATCAGGTCTGCTCCATTGTGTACGGATACGGATTCACCGATCCCGTACAATGTGCCGCCGTTCTCTGCCTCCATCGTTATAAGCGGACCGATCGTTACCGAGGCCCTTCCTTGTGCAAGCGCCCGAACCGCTTGTTGCGAAATCGTCCCCGGCTCGTCATCCAGTCCCAGATAAGTAACCGAGAGAGGCTCGTCCGTATGCTTCTGCTCATGCCAATCCCGCCCGGAAGTAGCGGCAATGCGGATGCCGTCGTTCAGCCGCTCCGTCCACAAGGCGAAGGCTCGCTGATTCTCGGGCTTGATGGATGCGAACGTTCCCGACCACACTTCGATGTAATCAAGGTCGTTCCAGTCGCTGATTTCATATTCCCAGTAACATCCGGTACAGACAGGACTTCCGATCCGAAAAGGATGCGCCATTCCGGCAAGCCCGCCCTGCCCGTGAACCATGGAGATTCCTTCGTGAATGTCAGATCGTCCCGCTTTGCGCCAATCCACAAAGTTTTGCAAGCCCATCGTCACCATATGCCCGTGAAAGGTCGTCCACTCCATGCCCGGAATAATAACGACGCCCGTTTCCTGCTGGACTAGCTCACATTCTCCGAGTCCTGACATCGTGTTATGATCGGTAAGCGCAATGCAGTCGAAGCCCAGCTTCGCAGCGCCTGCGGCCAGTTCCCGCAGCGACTGTCTGCCGTCACTGTGAAAGGTATGCGTATGAAGTTCGGAAGCCAGCCATCTCATGCCGTATCCGCCTCCTCCGTCCAAATCGACAAATCATACGAGCACCGCTCCGTTACGACGGCGTGAACGCTGAGCGTTACATTCCACTCTCCTAAAGCCAGCTTGCCGGGCATCAGCCCTTCGGACGCTTCCTGTTCCGACAGGAACAGGCTCTGCTCCGCATCATGCCTATGGCACGCGCCCCGATATCCGTTAGGGCCGTCCATCGACAGGGTAATCAGATTTTTGAGCGGTAAATACCGTCTCCAGCCTTCCCGGACCGGGCCCTGATGCTCTGGGGCAACATATGAATCGATGGATTCCATAATTAATTCCATAGCCTGGCCGTCGTCTTCCAGCAGCTTGGGCCAGTAGGCGAACCGAATCCGCATAATTGCGGCGGGCTGGTCTAACTGAAATCCATATGTAATATGGCGTTTGGAATCAGAAGGGTCAAGCTGCCCTGCGACGTTCAGCAGCATCATCATATGCCTCCCCTTTCTTATGTGATTCTGGGATCGGTCCCACAAGATCAACTTTACTGTCTGATTGTTTAGCGGCGATTAACGGGGGTTTCAAGTTTTGTAAAGCAGGGAGGTAAAGTATTCCAACCGGGACAAACCAAAATGCGTCTGCAAATGACCTTTGAAGGCCGCCGTTTCATTAAAAAAAGGCTGACCTTTAACGGTCAAGCCTTCTATCATCTGATAAATTATTCGAATTTCCAGCAGTTCAGGCTAAGCGTTCCGTACTGGTACGCTTGGAACATCCGCTCTGCCTTCATGCCTTTGGCTGCCGCCCCCATCGCGTAGAACAGCGGGATAAAATGCTCTTTCCCGTAGGAAGGAACGGCGTCGCGGGCATGAGGCGCCTGTTTGTCATAGGCGAACAGCGCCTCAAGATCTCCGGCCTCCAGCTTCTCCGCAATCCAGCTATCGAAGTCCACCGCCCATTCTGCCGGGTCGCCGCCGTCTTCGAGCATCCTTAAATTGTGGACCAGGCCTCCGCTGCCGATGAAGAGTATGCCTTCATCCCTCAGCGGCGAGAGCATGCGTCCGATGGCATACTGCTCCGCCGGAGACCTAAGCGAATCGACGGACAGCGCCACGACCGGAATATCCGCATCCGGAAACAATCGCCGCAGGATAACCCAGACGCCATGATCGATACCCCGGCCCCGTACAGGCTTATAGGAAAGATTGCCTGCGGCGAACAGCTCGCCGATCCGGCGGCTGAGACCGGCGTCTCCGGGAGCGGGATAGGTAAGCCGGTACATCTCTTCAGGGAATCCGTAGAAATCATGCAGCGCCTCATGGCGTTCATCTAACGTAACCAGCTGCTCAGGGCTGTCCCAATGCGCCGAGAATACGGCGATACCGCGCGGGCGCGGCAGTTCCCGGCCGAGCTGTTCCAGAAAAACGGTATAGTCATTATCCTCAATCGCAAGCAGAGGGGAGCCGTGTGCGATAAAAAATGCCGGAATGTTCATTGATGCCAACCTCCAAACGCTTGGTTTTTGGTGTGCATCTATATTTTAACGTTTCCAGCCTGGCATTGCGAGTGAAGCAGTCTTCCTAGATCATCCAATTTTGCCATTCTTCCTGCACACGCTCCTGTTCGTTCATCCATTCTTTTGTCCGCTTCAGCAGCAGCTGCTGGGCCGGGCCCGAAGAGAAGGTATGATCAGCCTGAAAAATAATCTCTTTATCGCAGCGTCCGTCGGGGCGCGTCCAGAACAGCTTTTGATATAAAAAAGCGTAATCTACCGGAATCACATCATCCGAGGTTCCATGAATCACGAGCACATCGCCGCCAAATTTGCCGGCCTCCTGAAAGGGCTGAAACTTGGCCAGCGAGTTAAAATACACCGGCGTGAAGCTGAATCCGGCATGATCGGCAGAGCCGGTCTGCACCGCCTGATCGTACGATTCCCGTCCGACGATTTTCACGATGTCATTAAAGGGATAGCCGACAGCCGCCCATAACACGAGATTCTTCACCCGGCGGTCCCTTACCGCTGTAAGCAGGGCGACGGCTCCCCCCAGACTGTGGCCGATCAGCGTTACCCGGGTAGGATCGACATCAGCGCAGCTCAGACCGTAATCAAGCACCGTCCGCGTCTGGGCGATCATGGACTCCACATCCTGGGCTCCGTAATTGCCGCTGCTCTCGCCGCAGCCGATATAATCAAAGCGGATGACCATATAGCCGTCACCAGCCAGTTCGCGGGCAGTCTTGACGAACAGACGGTCCGTGCCGATTCGGCTGCCGATAAACCCGTGGCAGATGACCACAAGCGGCACCCGGTTTTTGCAGCGGCCGGATTTCCCTTCCTTTACCGGATAATGTATGCTTGCTGTCAATTCCTCGCCTTTATGCCGAATGGTGATCGCCCGTTCCATGTCCGTACCTCCTGTCCTTAATCGCTAACCTAAATATATTATTATTCCGATTAAATTACTATGATTTGTATCTTTATAATATCCCTCCTCAATCATTTTGTCAATCATAACGCCGCTTGACACCGGGGATCGCTTGCGGATAATCTGGCGGGATGTTTTACGGGATAAGCATGCTTGTCTATATTGAAAAGCTCCTACATAGAGGGGCGAGGTCAAGCTGGTGATGGTTGTTCGTTAGCGTCTAGCGTCAAGCTGGTGAAGGTTGTTCGTTCAGCGTCTAGCGTCAAGCTGGTGATGGTTGTTCGTTAGCGTCTAGCAAAACAGCTCAGATGCAGGTTTTTTTACTGAAGACGTCTGTTGGCAGGGAAAACCTACAATTGTACAGGAATCTGAGGCTGTGCTGGGCTAAGAATGAGGTTGAACGGGTAAAAAGCTGCATTTTTGTAGGCATGTTATACGCAGGGCTTCTATCGCCGCGAAAAGATGCACGATCTCAGGCTTTTTGAATAATGTGGCTCATCGCGCCTGCAGATCATTGAATTTGTCATGCTGACAGCCACGCAGCCGCCCGTAAGTTTAACGCGGTTATTGAAAAGTATCGTCCGTTTCCTCTCGATCTTCCAGGTCTTTCTTCCATTCCTTAGGAGTTTCCGAAGCGCTGTCCGAGAGACTGAAGCCATCCGAACCGCCCCAGTCGAAGACTCCGCTGCCGGAAACGCAGGATGTGCCGCCTTCTGCTGAATATTCCGTATCCCGTTCATTTTTGCGTCCCATAGAGCGCTGCCCCTCTCTTTTCCAAAATAAAAGCCGGAAATTCCCTTACCGGAAATCACCTTATAAATATTTACCTTCGGAAAAAATATTATGCGGCGGCAGCGCCGGACGCTTATCCTTGCACGGAACGGCCGGGCAAACGTATACTCTTCGTAGAGAATATTCCGCTTACGATTACTGGAGGTCAATACTTACAAGATGAAAGTCAGAGACATGATCAAGGAAAACAACCGCCTCAGGGAAAAGATGACGCCGGGCAATCGCTCTTTCTTTGAGGATATGATTTTAGCGCTGCGGGCCAGCCAAGTAGACGCCGTGCGGACGGAGGAACTGCTGTTAGAGGCAGCCGACAAGCTGCTGCGCGCGCAGGACAAAGGCAGGACCGCCCAGCAAATCTTCGGCAGCGATCCGGAAGAATATTTCCGGGAAGCCATCGAGAGCGCGCCAACCCGTCCAGAACGCGGAAAGGCCCGCCACTACGCCATGATTTCGTGGACGGCGCTCACCCTGCTGTTCGGCATGCAGGGCATTGCCGGACTTATCACACTATGGAGCCAGGGGACGGCCGGACCGTTCGGCCGCATCAGCCTGTTCACAATGCTTGCCGTAGGAATCGGCTCCATTGCCGGCATCGAGCTGCTGATGAAATGGCTCTCGTCCCTGTCCGAGGACGATGTTCCCAGAATAGGCGGATTTAACTTAAAAGCGCTGGGCGTATACATTGGCGCCGTAGTCGCCGTTGTGTTCGCCGGACTTTATTTCAGACAGCTGTTCCCGGTATTTACGCTGTCTCCCTGGCACTATCTGCTGATCTTCGCCTGCGGACTTATCGGCCTCAAGTTTATCTTCTTTCGTAAATAATAGCCAGGGAGGTCAAAAGCCATGAATAAACCCGCCATTATCGTCGCAGCAGCCGCGCTGCTCCTCGTCTGGCCGGCGCTGTGGACGCAGCCGGCATCCGCGCAGAAGGCCGCCGCTGCCGGACGCGCGCCAGCTCCTTCGTCCAGCTCCAGCCACGCCGAGGCGCTCTATAAAGCCTATCTGCCGCTGCTGTCCTCTTCGGCCAGGCTGCCGCAGGCGATCGGCTATTTGAAGGCCAATATTTACGCCGTCGGGTCATACCGCGCTACGATTATGACGTTAAGGCTTGAAAATGTCCAAAAGGCGGCGCTGCCTGCATGGCAGGATAAATTCTATGCAGATGGAGTTCAGCGCGAACTGACCGGCCTTTACGAGCCCGGAGATAGCCTCGCTAAGCTCGCGGGCAAGACGGATAACGAAAATTTACGCCTGCTGCTGCGGGGGGCTGCGGAGAACGGATATAAACTGGAGACGGCCGAAGGAACCTTTTTCCCGGTGATTGACTATGCCGCTTACCGGAAATACAAGATGTATGTACTGGATGACATCCGCAATTATATTTCCATTATGGCCGTGGAATCGGACCTTCCCTCGAGCAAGGACAACGGCCTTACCATCGCTTGGGCGGAGGTGGCGTCCCGCGCGCTGGCCCAGGAATCCTTCATCGCCGCCTACCCGCGTTCGAACCGGATCGGGACGATAAAGTCGTTATACCGGATGTATGAGATTGACACGTTTTACGGTCTGAATAATACGCCGCTGTTCCATTACGACAATCTAGAGATGGATCTGGAAGCGAGCAAAGCCTATACCGCGGTTCTTGCCAAAAATAACGGCCAAAGCCCGTATCTGGAGAAGCTGGACGGCTTCATGAAGCTGCTGAAGGAGCATGATTACAAGCTTACCGATGAGGTCGAGGAATACCGCAAGCAGGCGGCGCCTCCAGAAAGTCCCGCCTCATCGCAGCCGCTCGCCGCTCCACAGAAAGAATAAAAGGCTGGTGCAGGGTTAATGCCTGCGCCAGCCTTCTTCGTTCCGTCCGGGTCAGATCAGCATATTGAACAGATTCAAGTCCTTGTTCAATTCGACATAGTCCAGGCCCTTAAGCTCCATCCGCTCAATGAGCGGTTCATAGGCGTCCTTGGACAGCAGCTCGATGCCGACAAGGGCCGGGCCGTCCTCCTTGTTGTTCTTCTTCGTATATTCGAACCGGGTAATATCGTCGTCAGGACCGAGTACTTCCGACACAAATTCACGCAGCGCGCCCGCCCGCTGCGGAAAATTAATCATGAAGTAATACTTCAGCCCTTCATAAATCAGTGACCGCTCTTTAATCTCCTGCATCCGGTCGATATCATTGTTGCCGCCGCTCACGATGCAGACGACCGTCTTGCCGCGAATCTGCTCGCGGTACAGATCCAGTGCCGCGATCGGCAGCGAACCTGCCGGTTCCACCACGATAGCGTTCTCGTTGTACAATTCCAAGATAGCCGTACAGGCTTTGCCCTCTGGCACCTTAACGATGTCGTCAAGCGTGCGGACGCAAATATCGTACGTAAGTCCGCCCACCCGTTTCACCGCTGCGCCATCGACGAACTTGTCGATCTCCGAAAGCGTGACGACCTTACCCAGCTTGAACGCTTCGCTCATGGAAGCCGCACCGAGCGGTTCCACGCCGATAACCTTGGTCGACGGACTGACCGTCTTCACATAACTTCCCACACCCGCCGCAAGCCCGCCGCCGCCGATAGTCACAAATACAAAATCGGCCGGATCGGTAAGACTCTCCATAACCTCCATCGCAATCGTTCCGTTGCCGGCGATGATCTTCGGCTCGTCGAACGGATGAATGAGCGTCATTCCGTGCTCAACGCAGGCCTGCATCGCTTCATCATAAGCGTCGTCGAATGTATCTCCCTTGAGCACTACTTCGACATACTCCCCGCCGAATCGCCGTACCTGCTTCACCTTCTGGCTGGGGGTAGTGCTTGGCATATAGACTTTGCCGTGAATCCCGAGCGCACGGCATGAGAAAGCCACGCCCTGCGCATGATTGCCCGCGCTGGCGCAGACGATCCCCCGGTTTCTCTCCTCCTCGGAGAGACTGCGGATCATATTATAGGCTCCGCGGATCTTGAAAGAGCGCACGACCTGAAGGTCCTCGCGCTTTAAATATACATTGCAATCGTATTTGGCCGACAGCACCTCGTCGCGCTGCAGCGGAGTCCGAACAATGACTTCCCGCAGCATATGATGCGCTCGCACGATGTCTTCCAGACCCACGATCCGGTTGTCGCTTTCCTTCATGAATTCTCCTCACTTCACTGTCTTGATAGCGTTTCGTATCCGAAACTTGCCGATTTTGAAATGTACAAAATGCCGCTTCTTGTAACATACTCCCCCAGCGGCTTTTTTTCAAGCTTTGCGGGTGCGGCAGTCGGCAAAACCGGCAAATTTTCGCCAAAATAGGGCGTCCTACATGAATCTTCTCTACGGCCCACATCCGGTCATTTATGCCGCCATTAAAATAGCCCCTGCGGCTAGTAACTAATCGCAGGGGCTGGGACTTACGACTGGGGCCTAATCCAGCTTACGCCTTGAAACGGGACACCGTTTCCAGCAGCGCCGACGCGCTGGTCCGGATTTCTTCCATTTCCGTCACAATGCTGCCCGATTTTTCGATAATCTGTTCCGTTCTTTCAGCAATACTGCCCGCGCCTTCGGCGCCTTCATTCGTGGCAATGGCCGTTTCGCTGATGGCATGCAGCATACTCTGGATGGATGCAAGCAGTTCCTCCGTAGTCGCGCTGAAATCCGTAACCAGGTCTTCCACATACTTGGCGTCCTCGCTGTACTGGGAACCGGTCTTCTGCATCGCGTCGTAATCCTGCAGGACCTGCTTGTCCATAAATTGCAGGATATCCTCCGCTCCTTCGACGAGGCTGCCCACAGCCGTAACAACCAATCCGGTTACCTGCATAATTTCATTCACTGCCGAGCGCGAATTCTCCGCCAGCTTGCGGATTTCCTCGGCGACTACGGCAAATCCTCTCCCCGCCTCACCAGCCCGGGCCGCTTCGATGGAGGCGTTCAGGGACAGCAGATTCGTCTGCGAGGCAATCTCCATAATGGAAGTCGTCAGCACCTTGATCTGTTCAATCGACCGGGACTGCTCGATGGCGCTGCGAAGCTTCTCCTCGCTGTGGCCATAGATCTGCTCGGCGGCCTGCCGGGACGCGATGGCCGACTGCTTGAGCCGCTCGGCGCGCTCATTGATTTCTTTGGCCGACCCGGCGCCATCCTGCGCCTTCAAGGCGATATTGTTAATCGCGCCTTCAATCTCCAGCGTGCTGGCGTTCATCTCTTCCATTGCGGCAGCGGTCTGCTGCATTCCCGCCGACAGCTCCTCGGTAGTAGTGGAAACATCGGCAATGTTCTCGTCCAGAACGAATACATTTTTCTCCGTATTTTCGACATGGTCCGAAATGCTGCGCGAGGTGCGCATGATTTCCCTAATCATATCCTGCTGGGAGGAAATCATCTCATTGAAGCCTTTGGCCAAAATGCCGATTTCACCTTTAGCCTTGACGTTGGCGCGGACCGACAGGTCCCCGGCCATCGCGGCTTGGAAAGCTTCCGTCAGCACCGGAATCGGTCTCAGGATACTCGCAGCGACGAAATACAGCACTAAGCCTATGATGATGATCGCCGCTATGGTGGACAGGATGAAAATCAACTGGAAGGAGCGCAGAGCGCCCTCCGCAGCTTTTGCCGGAACGACGAGCGCTTCCGCCCATTGATTGTCGACGGCAGGCGCATAAGAGACGTAGCTGGACTGACCGTCAATATTTGTCTTGATGACATTTGAGCCCCACTTCAGCATTTTATCGCCGACTGTCTTCCATTCCTCATCGAGCTCGTTAATCTTTTTAAGCAAAATATAGTCGCTGTTCGGGTGGTAAATGAAAGTGCCGTCCTTATTGACCAGCAGCGCAAATCCGCTGCCCTTGTAGTTGAAGCCCTTCAGCGCCTGCGTAATTTGCTCCGTCGATATATCCGCACCCGCCACACCGATCAGCTTTCCGTTATCGTCCAGAATCGGAGCACTGAGCGTAACGACCATTTTACCGGAGTCGGCGTCAATATAAGGGTCGGTCACAGTAAGCCGGTTATTCTTAACCGCCGAGGCATACCAAGCGCGTTCCTTCATGTTGTAATCGGCCGGGGGTTCGAACTCACCCTGGGTAATGATCTTGTTAATAGAATCCAGACCGATATATACGTTCTGCAGATTTTTATTGTTGTCCTTAGTCAGATTAAGTGTGTGAATGAGGGAACTGTATCCGTCCGTCGTCTTAATAGCATCCGGAGAGGATACGCTGCTAATAAAGTCCCTTACAAAAGCATTAGCGCCCAGCAGCTCCACACTGCCGCCGGCCGGCATGAGCAGCTCATTCACTTCGGAAGAAATCTGCCGTTTCTCATAATCGAGCGCCTGGCGCAAATCATCGACGATGAGCTTCTTCGTGTTGCTGTAAATGACACCGGCCATGATGGAAAAAATAATAACGATGGACACGATGACAAATAGAAACAGCTTGCCCTTGATTCCCATATCCGAAAGGCGGTGCAGCAATGTTCCGTCAGAGCTTGTTAACCTTGTCGCTGCTTCCACACCTTCCCCTCCCTGCACGGTCTCCGTCTTGGGTTCAAACGATGGGTCAGGCTGCCGCCTGTTCAGCAAGAGCTTCTTCCGCTTTGACGGGAACAGCCCCTTTGACCATGGCTTGCGCTTGTCTGGCGAATGATTCTCTGTAAGCTCCTTGGAGTCCGCCTCAAATTCTTCATTAGGTGTCAACTTCTGTACCATGATGATCCCGCCTTCAATATGAATATACCTTTAATCATGCTATCGGATTTCCGCTTGGAGTTATTAAGGGAATGTAAGGGTTTCATGTCAAAAAAACAGAAATTTTTATTTGTAGTGTCGAAATTTGGCCGTTTTTGCAGCAAAAAAGCCCTCATTCCCCTATTTTCGAGGAATAAAGGCTTTGATTAGAATCTTAGGCTTTCCCTACTGTTTAAGCATCCACTTCAGCAGTTCCGGCACGCTCGCCCACAGCCGCGAGTGCATGATCACGTACTCGATCGCCTCATTGGCATCGCCCCTGCCGATGTAATCGGGCAGATTGTGCGGAAGCATTTTGGCGCCCAGCAGATAATCCGGTACATGCTTGTTCACGCCCTTGGCTACGCGATACAGCATTTTCAGGCGGGAGGTAACGCCATGCCGTTTGAATTCCAGCACCATCCGGTCATAGGCAAACGAAGCGGCCCCCTCGTCATCTTGGTAGGCTTTCAGCAGCTCCTCCGCCTCCGCCAGCCGATCCATGAACAGATAGACGGCCAGCAGCAAATAGCGTGCTCCCATGTTGTCGCTGGGATTAAGCTCCAGAATATGCTCCAGTGTCTTGGCGGCCTCTTCCGGGATTCCACCGAACCAGCAGGATTCCGCATAGCTCCTGCAGACGCGCAAGTAGGGCCGGGTCTCGTGGATCAGCCAGAAATGCCCCTTATTCGCGGCAAAGAACTCCTCGCCCAACTCCCGGCTGCCCGCTTCCATCCCGGCTCTTAGCAGAGTCCGTGCTTCCTGCTCATTCTCGGCCTCCTCAGCCAGCACAAGATAAGCTCCGGAGTTATCCGGGTCCAGGTCCAGCGCCGCTTTGGCTAACTGTATCCTGCTCTTCGGATTGCCCGCCTCCATCGCTTTTAGCACTAACAGCTGCGCTTTCTCTTTAGCGCTTCCGTTCAGCGATTTCACGAGCAGCTCCGGCGGGAGTAAATCCTCGCCGCCGCCGATTCCATGCTCTTCGGCATACGCACGCAGTTCTTTGACTCTGCGCGCAATCGCCCCCGCCGTCACCTCATATTTCCCGGCCAAATCGTTCTGGCTAAGCATGAAGCCGTATTCCTCGGAAAGTATGTATTCAATCGCTGCGCAGAACACGCCCTCCTTCTTTATAATCGGCTTCACTGCCCGTGAATAGCCGTTCCACAGCATCAGCGCTTCCGCTATCAATTCTTTGTCATATTCACATCTCATCCGCTCGATCAGCGTAAGACCAAGCTCCGAATGCACCGGGCTCTCCCACTGCAAGTCGCGCGAGACTAATTTTCTCAGCTTGGGAAGCGTCAGCTTGCTTCCTTCGGAAGCCGGTTTCTCCCCGAAGCCGGCATGATTCTCCGCAAAGGACTGCACGATCATTCCGGGCACCGTTGTTCCAGTTGACGAACCCACCAGGCTCAGCGCGGGAGCCTCGGCGCCGCGTTCCTTTCCGATACAACATTTTTTATATTTTTTTCCGCTTCCGCATGGGCACAAGTCGTTTCTTCCGATCTTGATCAAAACCTATTCCTCCTTAAATCTGCAGCACACCCAAAGTAAACAGCCTGTCCGAATACGGGCAGTATGCGCCGCCAGACTGTCCATGTCGGTATTATAGCATTTTTCGGCATGTAAAAAGGGCCCTTCCGCTATTGGAAAGACCCTTTTATTCTGTCTATATCCGTACATGTTCCCCCGTACGAGTTGTATTATAGCACTTGTTTCACAGCCTGTCAGTCTTTTTTTAGGACATTTAACATAAAAATTTGTGAATTATCCCGAACGAAAGTCGGATTTCAGCTTATTGTAGCGCTTTGGCCGCGATATCGGTGCGGTTCTGCTTGCCGTCAAAGGAAATCCGGTTCGCATTCGCGTAAGCTGCACTCCGTGCTTCAGCAATTCCTGCACCAAGCCCGACAACGCCAAGCACCCGGCCGCCATTCGTCACGATACTTCCATCAGCTCCAAACGCGGTACCGGCATGAAAAATGAGCCCCGCTTGGCCGGCCTCGTCCAGCCCGCCGATCGGTACGCCTTTGGCGTAAGAGCCCGGGTATCCCTGCGAAGCCAGCACAACGCATACCGCGGCCTCGCTGCTCCATTCAATATCGATATCGGCAAGCCGGCCTTCCACCGCCGCAAGGAAAATCTCCAGCAGATCGCTCTGCAGCCTCGGCAGCACGACCTGGGTCTCCGGATCGCCGAAACGGGCGTTGAATTCGACGGTTTTGGGGGTACCGTCCGGTGAAATCATCAGTCCGGCGAACAGTACGCCCCGGAAAGGCCGACCCTCGGCAACCATTGCTTTGGCCGTTGGCTCGACAATCGTCTCAATCGCTTGGCGAATGATGGCATCGTCGATATGCGGCAGCGGAGAATAGGTGCCCATCCCGCCGGTATTGGGACCTTTGTCACCGTCGAAGACCGGCTTGTGGTCCTGCGCCGCAGGCATCGGACGCACCGTCTCGCCGTCCACGAAGGCCAGAATCGACATTTCCTGTCCCGCCAGAAATTCCTCGATCACAACCTGGCTGCCGGACTCGCCGAATATGCGGGATACCATCATGTCCTCCAGCGCCTTCTCCGCTTCTTCGCGCGAGTAAGCCACTGTTACCCCTTTGCCCGCCGCAAGGCCATCCGCCTTGATGACAATCGGCAGCTCCTGCTCCTTCAAATAAGCCGAAGCTTCGGCGTAGTCGGTGAACTTCCGGTAAGCCGCCGTCGGGATATTGTATTTATGCAGCAGGTCCTTCATGAACGCCTTGCTGCCTTCGATCTCGGCCGCGTTCTTGCGCGGTCCGAACACCTTGAGGCCTTCTGCCTCAAGAACGTCTACAATGCCCGCAGCCAGCGGATCGTCCGGTCCCACGACGACTAGGCCGACCTCTTTTTCCTTCGCAAACGCGGCCAGCTTGTCGAACTCGAACACGCCGATTGGCACGCACTCCGCCACCTGCGCGATCCCGGCGTTGCCGGGCGCGCAGTAAATCTTATCCGCTTTAGGGCTTTTGGACAGGCTCCAGCATATTGCATGCTCCCGTCCGCCGCCGCCGATTACCAATATATCCATTCCTAATAAAACCTCCGGTCGGTTCTAGTGTTTGAAGTGACGAACGCCGGTAAAGACCATGGCGATTCCGTGCTCATTCGCGACCTTGATCGATTCCTCGTCCCGGACGGAGCCGCCAGGCTGAATAACCGCCGTAATGCCCGCTTGGGCTGCGATCTCAAGCGTATCGCCCATCGGGAAGAACGCATCGGACGCCAGCACCGATCCCTTGGCTTTCTCACCGGCCTGCTCGATGGCGATCTTCGCGGCGCCTACGCGGTTCATTTGTCCCGCGCCCACGCCGACGGTCATGTCGTCCGCCGCAAGCACGATAGCATTGGACTTCACATGCTTGACGACCTTCCAGCCGAACAGCAGCTGCTTCAGCTCTTCTTCGGTCGGCTTGCGGTCCGTTACGACTTTAAGGTCATCCGGATTGACTGAGTGAACATCGCTTTCCTGCACGACCATACCGCCCTCGACCGTCGTGACGACAAAGCTGCTCTTCCGCGCTGCGGCCGCGCCAAGCCCTCCGATTTTCAGCAGGCGGATGTTCTTCTTCTTCGTGAGGATCTCCAGTGCTTCATCCGTAAAGCCCGGAGCGAGAATGATTTCCAGGAAAACTTCTTTCAACAGATTCGCTGTATCGGAATCAATATACCGGTTCGCTGCTACAATGCCGCCGAAGATGGAAACCGGATCGGCGTTATAGGCTTTTTGATAAGCTTCAAAAATACTCTCGCCGACTCCGACGCCGCACGGATTCATATGCTTCACCGCCACCACGGCAGGCTCGTCGAATTCCTTGACGATTTGCAGCGCCGCGTTGGCATCGTTGATGTTGTTGTAGGACAATTCCTTGCCGTGCAGCTGCTCGGCGCCGGTCAGCGTGTCCTGAGCCGCCAAAGGCGTACGGTAGAATGCCGCCTTCTGATGCGGGTTCTCGCCGTAGCGCAGATCCTGAATCTTCTCGTAAGTTACCGTGTAGCGCTCCGGCAGC
The DNA here is from genome assembly GCF_000993825.1 of Paenibacillus durus ATCC 35681. Taxonomy (NCBI): domain Bacteria; kingdom Bacillati; phylum Bacillota; class Bacilli; order Caryophanales; family Paenibacillaceae; genus Paenibacillus; species Paenibacillus durus. Next base: position 30,524 of record NZ_CP011114.1, on the reverse strand, counting down.
GGTTCGCCGGTCACATTGGACAGATAGTCGGAAATCAGAGCGTCGTAAGCCGCCGTATGGCGGAACACTTTTGCCGCAAGCCGTTTGCGGGTCTCAAGCGTCGTGTCGCCGCCCGCGCGCACTTCTTCAAGCACCTTGGCGTAATCGTCGGCATCCACCACTACGCTTACAAACGCATGGTTCTTCGCCGCCGAACGCAGCATGGTCGGTCCGCCGATGTCGATGTTCTCAATCGCTTCCTCGTAAGTTACATCGGGCTTGGCGATTGTCTCTGCGAACGGGTACAGGTTCACGACCACCAGGTCGATGTAATCCAGGCCCAGCTCGGTCATCTGGCGCGTATGCTCTTCGTTGTCCCGTACCGCCAGCAGGCCGCTGTGAACGGCGGGGTGCAGCGTTTTAACGCGTCCGTCCATGATTTCGGGAAAGCCCGTCACGTCGGAGATACCGATTACCGGCACGCCTTCTTTGGCTAAAAGGGTGCTCGTTCCGCCCGTGGAGATGATTTCTACGCCCAATGCCGACAGCTCGCGGCAAAAATCCACGATGCCCCGTTTATCCGATACGCTGACCAGCGCTCTTTTGATACTCACTTTGTATAGTCCTCCTCCGTATTGTCTTGTAGTTTAGTGGATGAAGCATTGACTGCATGAATAGTTAAAGGGGTTGCCCGAATGCTCCTGCAATATTCGCAAAAGTCTCTTGAAACCGCCGATTTTCGCATACCTACATGGTACGTACTATTTTCACGGCTTATCCGCCCGTTCATTCAACACTTCTCGCCGCTTGTGCATTATTTCCCGAGAAATATCAAATTCCCGGAACCGCTTGTCGAATGAGTTGGAAGCCGATGTACAGCTATTTGCGAACCTTCACTTTTCTTCCGTCCAGACTGATTTTTCCGGCTGCAAAAGCGGCAACGACCTCGGGATACAGCTCGTATTCCACCTGGTGAATGCGCTCCGCCAGAGTATCAGCCGTATCGCCGTCCTCCACCGCGAGCGCGCGCTGGGCAATGACAGGACCGGTATCCATGCCGCCATCGACAAAATGCACCGTAACTCCCGTCAGCTTCACGCCGTAATCCAGCGCCTGTCCAATCGCATCCTTGCCGGCGAAGGCCGGCAGCAGCGACGGGTGAATATTAATGATGCGTCCCTCATAAGGCGTCAGCAGCACCGGTGTAATGAGCCGCATATACCCGGCCAGCACAATGAGCCCGATCTCGCGTTGCTGAAGCTCCTCTATAATCCGCTTCTCGTACTGCTCCCGGCTGTCAAAATCCTTGGGCCGCCGCAGCAGGGAAGGAATCCCGGCCTCCTGAGCCCGCTGCGCCACAGGCGCTTCCGGTCTGTCGGACACCAGCAGTTCGATGGCGCCGCCGCCCAGCCGTCCTTCCCGCTGCGCCTGCACCAGCGCGGCAAAATTACTGCCCTGCCCCGAGGCAAACACGGCGATCCGGCTGTAATCCATCATACATCCGCTCCCGTAAAGGTAACCTTACGCTCTCCCTCTGTCACCTTGCCGATCACATAGGCTTCCTCGCCGCTGTCCTTCAGCAGTTGCAGCGCTTTGGCCGCGTCATCCGCGCTTACCACAAGCACCAGGCCGATTCCCATATTGAAGGTGGTAAACATGTCACGGTTGGTTACATTGCCTTTTTGCTGAAGAAGTTCAAAGATCGGCAAAATCGGCCACGAACCGTAGTTGATGTCCACATTGACGCTATCCGGCAGCACACGCGGAATATTCTCGATGAAGCCGCCGCCCGTAATATGCGCCATCCCTTTCACCGGAAGCTGCTCCAGCAGTCCAAGAAGCGGCTTGACGTAAATTTTAGTCGGTGCGAGCAGGACATCCGCAAGCGGTGCGCCCAGTTCCGGCAGCACTTCATCCAGGCTATAGCCGCCTTCCCCGTCCAGCAAAAGCTTCCGCACCAGCGAGAACCCGTTGCTGTGCACGCCGCTGGAAGCAAGCCCGATTACCGTATCGCCAGGCGCGATCTGCTCTCCGGTTACCAGCTTGGCCTTATCGGCAACGCCCACGGTAAATCCGGCGATATCATACTCGCCTTCTGCGTACATGCCCGGCATTTCCGCCGTCTCTCCGCCGATCAGCGCACAGCCAGCCTGATGACAGCCTTCCGCGATCCCGGAAACGATCGCTTCGATCTTCTCCGGCACCACCTTGTCACAGGCCAGATAATCGAGGAAAAAAAGCGGCTCCGCACCCTGCACGACGATATCGTTCACGCACATGGCAACCGCGTCGATGCCGATCGTGTCATGCCGGTCTGCCGCGAAGGCAATTTTCAGCTTCGTGCCGACTCCGTCCGTTCCCGATACCAGCACAGGCTCCTCGTATTTATCTTTATTCAAGCCAAACAGCGCACCGAATCCGCCGAGTTCCGTCATAACCTCGGGGCGAAACGTGCGCTTTACATGTTTCTTCATTCGTTCTACCGCTTCATTGCCCGCCGCAATATCGACACCGGCGTTTTTGTAAGCTTCGGACACTTGGACACCTCTTTTCATGTAGTTAAAACCCTGGGGATTGGGACCGGCTGTCATTACGAGAAACATTTGGGCTTCCGATCGCTGTTATGCTCAGATTTCCTGATTGAACCGCTTAGCGGTTGAAATCCGAGCATAAAGGCGAACGCTGCCGCTTCTCCAGCTCCAAATTTTCTCTTCATGACAGCCTCCCCAATCGCAGGGTAGGGGAGAAGGATAAGCCGGGCGCCTATGAAACGGCGCCCGTGCCTTAGGCAAGACCAGCCGCGACTTCGCGAAGCGAACAGCACGGGGCGGGCAAGCCTTTAGGGACCGCCGGGCGCAGCGGCGGTCGGCCATAGTCTGGGCGAGTCCAGCCAGCGCATTCGCGAAGCGAACAGGCTGGGGATGGACGAGCCCCAAATGCACCGCTATGCGAAGCGGCGGTGCGCCAGGGCCCGGCGACGGCTGTAGGCCGGATGCCGGGCAGCGCAGCGGCGTAAAGCGTGTCCCGCTGTTCGCGTAAGCGGAAGGGACGACAAGCGACTATCCGCACTAGCCCCCGCTTAGCAAGTTCATACCAAACTCCGTTACGCCGAGCTTTCGGGTGGCCGGAGGGCTGGCCCTCCGGGGTCCCCCTTGGCAAGGGGGATTTAGGGGGATGGACCCACGATTTTAGGGGGATGTCAACAAGAACATCCTTCCTTCTCCGCCCCGCCAAAGTCAACCTGCGTTGGATAATCGTTATCGAAACAGGAAAGGCACAGCCCGCCTTTGTATTCTCCGCCGCTTAGACCGCCGATGGACTGGATCAGTCCTTCCGGCGACAGGAACGCCAGTGAATCCGCGTTGATCTCGCGGCGGATTTCTTCGATGGACTGATGCGAAGCAATCAGCTCCCGCCGGTCCGGTGTATCGATGCCATAGAAGCACGGATTCTTGAAAGGCGGCGACGTGATGCGCACATGCACTTCGGTCGCGCCCGCTTCGCGCAGCAGATTGACGATCCGGCGCGAGGTCGTGCCCCGCACGATAGAGTCGTCGATCATGACGACGCGCTGGCCTTCCACGACGCGGCGGACGGCGCTGAGCTTCATTTTGACACCCTGCTCGCGCAGCTCCTGACTCGGCTGGATGAACGTCCGGCCCGTGTATTTGTTCTTGATCAGCCCAAGCTCGTATGGGATGCCGGTCTGCTCCGCGTAGCCGATCGCGGCGGAAATGCTGGAATCCGGCACGCCGGTCACGATATCGGCGTCGACAAAGCCTTCAAGCGCGAGCCGGCTGCCCATCCGCTTGCGAGCGGCATGGAGGTTCGCTCCGTTCATGTCGCTGTCGGGCCGGGCAAAATAAATATACTCCATGGCGCACAGCGCCTTGCGCTGCGGCTCGGCGAACCGGTCCTCGGTCAAGCCGTCCTTGTCCAGAATCAGCAGCTCACCAGGCGTGATGTCGCGGACAAGCTCCGCGCCGATCGTCTCCAGCGCGCAGGATTCCGAAGCGAAAATATACGCTTCGCCGACGCGCCCCATCACGAGCGGCCGCAGGCCGTTCGGGTCGGAAGCGACCAGCAGCTTGTCGTTCGTCATCAGCAGAAAAGCGAATCCGCCAACGAGCTTTCGCAGGGCTTCCTTCGCTGCTTCCACAAAATCCTTCGGCGAACGCGCGATCAGATGCGCCAGCACCTCGGTATCGCTCGTCGTCTGGAAGATCGAGCCGCTGCTCTCCAGCTCCCGCCGGATCAGCGGCTCGTTCACGATGTTGCCGTTCGTCGCAATCGCCAGATCGCCGTCGCGGTATTTAAAGATGAGCGGCTGCGCGTTCGTCAGCCGGCTGTCTCCGCTGGTGGAATAACGAACATGCCCGATGGACATGTTGCCGACCAGCGACTCAATCTTATCCTTGTCAAATACTTCCTTGACGAGACCCATACCGCGATGGTAATTGAAGTCCCGGCCGTTCGCCACGCAGATGCCCGCGCTTTCCTCGCCGCGATGCTGAAGCGCGTGAAGGCCGTAATAAGACATGGAAGCGGCTTCCGGGTGTCCGAAGACCCCGAAAACGCCGCATTCTTCTTTTAATGTATCAAATATATCTCCCGAGCCCGTTCCTTCGTTGTAAAAGTCGCCGGTCCACAGGAGGGGTTCCGCCTGCTTCTTCCCGGTCTTTATTTCATAAGACATGGAATAGCATCCTCCCAAATAGTTGTAAGTTCTGCTACAGGTTCGTCCAGCGCGGAAGAACCGTCAAGATTTACACGAAGGCGGTCGCCGCCTACGCTGCCGATGACCTTAACCGGTACGCCGGCAGCGGCGATATAAGCGCGCAGTTCCTCAGCTTTGTCGCTTGAAGCGGTAAGCAGAATGCGCGACTGGCTCTCGCTGAACAGCGCCACGTCGCGGCGCAGGCCACCGGAAGCCAGATCGACATTCGAGCCGATCCGGCCGCTGATACAGCTCTCGGCCAGCGCTGCCGCCAGGCCGCCTTCGGACAGGTCATGCGCCGAGCGGACAAGGCCGCTGCGGATGGCGCCTAGCACGGCGTCAATCAGCTTGCGCTCTACGGCAAGGTCCAGCTGCGGCGGACGGCCTTCCGTTACGCCGTGCACGGCGTACTGGAATTCGCTGCCGCCAAGCTCCGCACGTGTCTCGCCAAGCAGCAGAATGGCGTCGCCCTCGCTCTTGAACGCTTGCGTTGTAATATGATCCGTATCTTCCACAAGTCCGACCATGCCGACTACCGGAGTCGGATAAATGGCACCCGTTGCGTTCTCGTTATAAAGGCTGACGTTGCCGCCGATAACCGGCGTGTCCAGCACGCGGCAGGCTTCCGCCATGCCGTCCACGGCGCGCTCCATCTGCCAGAAAATATCCGGCTTCTCCGGGCTGCCGAAGTTCAGATTATCCGTAATCGCCAGCGGCTGCCCGCCGGAGCAGACGATGTTCCGCGCAGCTTCGCCGACCGCGATTTTGCCGCCGACTTCAGGATCAAGGTACACGTAACGACCGTTGCAGTCCGTCGTCATCGCGAGGCCTTTGCGTGTGCCGTTAATGGTCACGACCGCAGCGTCAGAGCCGGGGCGAACCGCCGTGCTGGTGCGGACCATGTAGTCATATTGGTTGTAAATCCACGCTTTGCTTGCCACCGTCGGGGAAGCCAGCACTTTTTTCAGCGCGCCGCCAAGGTCTGTCACTTCTTCATAGCGAAGCGTATCGACAGATGCGTTCTCTTGATAATAAGCCGGTACGGAAGAAGGCTTGTCATAAACCGGACACTCGTCCACCAGCGCCGTTACCGGCATGTCGCCAACCACTTCGCCGTGATGGAACAGCTTCAGGCGTCCATCGTCCGTTACTTTGCCGACTTTGCGGCAGATAACGCCCCAGCGGTCAAAAATCTCCTGTGCCTGCGCCTCATCCTTCGGCTCGACAACGAACAGCATCCGCTCCTGCGATTCCGACAGCATCATTTCGTAAGGCGTCATGCCTTCCTCGCGCTGCGGCACCTGGTCGAGGTACAGTTCCAGGCCGTTGCCCGCCTTGCTCGCCATTTCCGCGCTCGAGCAGGTCAGACCCGCCGCGCCCATATCCTGAATGCCGAGCACAATACCGGAATCGATCAGCTCGAGACAGGCTTCCATGACCAGCTTCTCCATGAACGGATCGCCGACCTGCACCGCCGTCTTCTTCGCTTCCGACTCCTCGCTCAGCTCAACCGAAGCGAAGGTCGCGCCGTGAATACCGTCGCGCCCCGTAGGCGGTCCAACGTAGAACACCGGGTTGCCGACGCCTTTGGCGACGCCGCGCTGGATTTTGTCGTGGTCGATCAAGCCGACGCACATCGCGTTGACGAGCGGATTGCCGTCATAGCTGTTGTCAAACATTACTTCGCCGCCAACAGTCGGGATGCCGATACAGTTGCCGTAGCCCGCGATGCCGGACACAACATGCTCGAACAGATATTTGACCCGATCACTTTCGAGCTTGCCGAAACGAAGGGAATTCAGAATGGCTACCGGTCTTGCGCCCATCGAGAAAATGTCACGGATAATTCCGCCCACGCCCGTTGCGGCGCCTTGGTAAGGCTCGACCGCCGAAGGGTGGTTATGGCTTTCGATTTTGAATACAACGGCTTGGTTGTCGCCGATGTCCACGATCCCTGCGCCTTCGCCCGGTCCCATCAGGACGCGGGGGCCGCTTACCGGGAAGCGGCGAAGCAGCGGCTTCGAATTTTTGTACGCGCAGTGTTCGGACCACATAACGCTGAACACGCCGATTTCGGTGTAGTTCGGAAGGCGTCCCATGAACGAGCAGATCAGCTCGTATTCGCTGTCCGACACGCCGAACTGGCTGTAAATTTTCTGGTCTTTGATTTGCTCCGCGGTCGGTTCCTTAGCGGACACTTGCTGTGCCATGGGTATCCCTCCAGGTTTTCAAAATGGAACTGAACATCCGTTTACCGTCTTCGGAGCCGAGCAGGGTATTGACCGCCCGTTCCGGATGCGGCATCATGCCGACGACGTTGCCGCGCTCATTGCAGATGCCCGCAATATCGGCGACAGAGCCGTTAGGATTGTTCGTATAAGTGAAGACGATCTGGTTGTTCGCTTTAAGCGAAGCCAGCGTCTCTTCGTCGCAGTAATAGTTGCCTTCGCCGTGGGCAATCGGAATGACGATTTCTTCGCCTTCCGCATAGTCCTTCGTGAACGGCGTTTTATAATTAACGACCTTAAGCGTCGTATCGTGACATCGGAATTTGATCGATTCATTCCGGCGCAGCGCGCCCGGCAGCAGTCCCGCCTCGGTCAGAATCTGGAAGCCGTTGCAGATGCCGAGCACGTACTTGCCCTGCTCAGCCGCCTTGGCTACCTCGTTCATCACGGGAGCGAACTGCGAAATCGCGCCGCAGCGCAAATAGTCGCCGTAAGAAAAGCCGCCCGGAACGATAATGCAATCATAAGCGGACAGATCGGTCGCCGTATGCCACACATAGTCAACAGGCTCGCCAAGCGTATCTTTTACCGCTTTGTAGCAGTCGATATCGCAGTTGGAGCCGGGAAAGACAAGGACAGCAAATTTCATGACATTCACGCCTCCAATTCGTATCGGTAATCCTCAATTACCGTATTTGCGAGCAGCTTCTCGCACATTGCCTTAAGCCGCTTTCCGGCCTCTTCACGGTCGTTCGTATCCAGAGTCAGTTCAATATACTTGCCGATGCGCAGACTTTCAACTTCCTGAAATCCTACGGAATGGAGCGCCCCTTGTACAGCTACACCCTGGGGATCAAGCACGCTTTTTTTAATGGTGACATATACCGTCGCTTTTAACATACCCTTGTCGTTCCTCCTAAATGTTCATGCCGTTAAGCATTTTAATTTATATTGAATTTCCCAATATCCAAAGATTTCCCAATATCCAAAAAATTAGTTCAGCGAATGACCGGTAATCCGGTGGTAAATATCCAAATAGCGGCGGCTCGTCTCGGTGACGACCTCCTCCGGAAGCGGGTCAGGGGTACTGTTCTTGTCCCAGGAAGAGGAAGCAAGATAAGCCCGCACTGGCTCCTTGTCCATGCTGTCGATTTCAATATCCAGCGCATATTTGTCCTTGGCCCAGAAGCGGGAGGCGTCCGGCGTGAAAATCTCGTCAATCAGGATCACCTTGCCATCCAGAATACCGAATTCGAATTTGCAGTCGGCCAGCAAAATGCCGCGTTCCGCGCAGTAATCACGGGCAAATCCGTACAGCTTCAGGCTCTTCTCCTTAAGCTCGTTCGCCAATTCCTCGCCGATTAACTCCTGCATTTTGGTAAAAGGAATGTCCTCATCGTGTCCGACGTCATTTTTGGCCGCCGGGGTGAAGATCGGTTCCGCCAGCTTCGCGTTCTTACGCAGACCCTTAGGCAGCTCAATGCCGTTCACCTTGCCGGTCTCCTGATACTGCCGCCAGCCGCCGCCGGTGATGTAACCCCGAACGACGCATTCCATATCGATCCGCTGCGCTTTCCGAACTATCATGATCCGGTTTCTCAGCAGCTCCGGCTCCTTGGCAATACTTCCGAGACGGTCCACATCGATATGCACGACATGGTTCTCCAGCAGCTCCTTCGTCTGGCCGAACCAGTAGGCGCTTAGCCGGTTCAGCACATTGCCCTTCTCCGGTACGGCCGGCTCCAGCACATAGTCGAACGCGGATATCCGGTCGGTCACGACGATCAGCATGTGCTCTCCCAAATCGTACAGCTCGCGCACTTTGCCTTTATACAGCAGCGGTGCGTCGATCAAATCCACCGCAGTCGATACGGCAGGATGTGTCATGGTCTTTCCTCCCTTGAAGAAATGAGTTTAGATCAAGCCCAGCTTGCGGAAAATCGTATCGACATTTTTGAGATGCCACGATGGATTGAACGCGTCAGCGATCTCACCTGGGCTAAGCACCGCCGTAATTTCCGGAGTACTCTCAACGATCTCGCGGAAATGCTGCTGCGTCTCCCATGCCTGCATAGCACGCGGCTGCACTGTATCGTATGCCTGCTCGCGGCTGAAGCCTTTGTCGATCAGCTTCGTCATGACGCGGCCGGAGAACGGCACGCCGAAGGTGCGCTCCATGTTGCGCTTCATATTTTCCGGGAATACGGTCAGGTTCTTCACGATATTGCCGAAGCGGTTAAGCATATAGTTGAGCAGCATCGTCGCATCCGGAAGAATGACCCGTTCCACCGAGGAATGCGAGATGTCGCGTTCATGCCAGAGCGGTACGTTCTCGTAAGCCGTAACCATGTGCCCGCGAATGACCCGGGACAGGCCGGAAATATTTTCGCAGCCGATCGGGTTGCGCTTATGCGGCATCGCCGACGAACCTTTTTGTCCCTTGGCAAAAGCTTCCTCAACCTCGCGCACCTCGCTCTTTTGCAGCGCGCGGATTTCGGTGGCGAACTTGTCCAGTGAAGTGGCGATCAACGCCAGCGTCGCCATGTACTCGGCATGACGGTCGCGCTGCAGCGTCTGCGTCGAGATCGGCGCGGGGCTAGTACCCAGCTTGCGGCAGACGAACTCCTCCACGAACGGGTCGATGTTGGCGTAGGTGCCGACCGCCCCGGAGATTTTACCGAACTGCACGCCGTTCGCAGCATGACGGAACCGCTCCAGATTGCGCTTCATTTCCTCGTACCACAGCGCCATCTTCAGTCCGAACGTCGTCGGCTCGGCGTGTACGCCGTGCGTGCGGCCCATCATCGGAGTATCTTTGTAGGCGATCGCCTTGTCTTTTAAAATTTCAATGAAATTCACAATATCCTTCTCCAAAATCTCGTTAGCCTGGCGCAGCAGGTAACCAAGCGCCGTGTCAACGACATCGGTGGAGGTCAGGCCGTAATGCACCCATTTGCGCTCCGCCCCAAGGCTCTCCGATACCGCGCGCGTAAACGCGATAACGTCATGGCGCGTCTCCTGCTCGATTTCGTAGATGCGGTCGATGTTGAACTCCGCGTTCTCCCGCAGCTTGACCGTATCCTCTTTCGGGATGACGCCAAGCTCCGCCCACGCCTCACAGGCGCACAGCTCCACCTCGAGCCAGGCTTTGAATTTATTTTCTTCGGTCCAGATGGCACGCATTTCCGGTCTGCTGTAACGTTCGATCATGTGATTTCAGTTCCTCCAAAGGTTAGTTTGCTCCACCCAGGCCAGCGCATCCGCCGTGTCCTTGCAGAGCAGATTGATATGGCCCATTTTGCGGCCGGTCTTGCTTTCGGTCTTGCCATATATATGAAGCTTGGGGATGACTCCAAGCCGGTTGGCCTCTTCATCATCGCTGGAAAAACGTCCGACTGCCCCTTCCAGATGCTCGCCCAGCACATTGACCATAACGGCCGGGGTCAGCAGTTCCGTGCTTCCAAGCGGCAGGTTGCATACCGCCCGCACATGCTGCTCGAACTGCGAGGTGGCGCAGGCGTCCATCGTATAATGGCCGGAGTTATGCGGCCGGGGCGCCAATTCGTTAACGAACAGTTCGCCGTCCTCCGTCACGAACATCTCCACCGCCAGCAGCCCGACGGCGTCTAGCCCCGCGATCAGCTTCTCCGCCAGCTCGCGGGCTTTGCGCTGGATGGCTTCCGGCACCCGGGCGGGGACGATGGACAGGTGGAGAATGTTGCTCACATGAATATTCTCCGCCGCTGGAAAGCTTTTCACCTCGCCCCGCGGACTGCGGGCGGCGACCACGGAAATTTCGCACCGGAACGGCACGAATTTCTCCAGCACCAGCGGGGCGTCTTCCGCTCCCGGGAAGCCGGCGTCTCCTGCGGACGGCCCGGCTTGCGGCGAAGCGGCCGAGCCGGTTTCGGCCGCCGGAGCGCCTTCCGGCGCGAGCCGCCGGAACGCTTCCTCCAGCTCGTCCACCCGCCGGAGGACGGCCTGGCCCTTACCGTCATATCCGCCGGTGACGGTCTTCAACACCGCCGGCAGGCCAAGCTCCGCAGCCGCCGCCTTAAGATCCGCAAGGCTGGCCACCTTACGGTACGGGGCCACCGGGACGCCCGCAGCTATGATGGCGGCCTTCTCGCGCAGCCGGTGCTGCGTCGTGTGCAGCAGCGCGCTGCCCTGGGGCACGTACGATTCCTCCGCCAACAGAGCGGCTACGCCCGCGTCGACGTTCTCGAACTCGTACGTGATCACATCCGCGCGGCGCGCAAGCTCACGCGCCGCATCGATGTCGTCGTACGCCGCGACAATCTGCGGCGATACCTGCCCGCAGGGCGCATCCGGCGCGGGGTCCAGCGCCACGAAGCGGTAGCCCATGGCGCTGCCGGCCAGCGCCATCATGCGCCCGAGCTGCCCGCCGCCAAGTACGCCGACGGTCGCTCCGGGGCGAAGCGGCTGCGCCTTCCGCTCCGACAGGTCCGCATCTCTGCTTACTCCGCCGCTCATAGATCGTCGCTGCCTTCCAGCACTTCGTCGCGAATCGCGTCCCGGCGATTCTGCGCCCGGCGCCGCACCTCAGGATCGAACGTGCCGATGATCTGGGCGGCCAGCAGCCCCGCGTTGACCGCTCCCGCCTTGCCGATCGCCACCGTGGCGACCGGAATGCCTCCCGGCATCTGCACGATGGAGAGCAGCGAATCCAGCCCGTTCAGCGCCTTCGATTGCACCGGCACACCGATAACGGGCAGGATCGTCTTCGCGGCTACCATGCCCGGCAGATGCGCCGCGCCTCCCGCGCCCGCGATAATGACGCGAATGCCCCGCTCCGCAGCCTCCTCCGCAAATTGGAACATGAGATCCGGCGTACGATGTGCGGATACGACCTTTTTCTCATAGGGGATCTCCAGTTCCTCCAGCGCCTCGCATGCATGCTTCATTGTTTCCCAGTCCGATTTGCTGCCCATAATAACAGCTACCTGCACCGACATGATTCAACCTGCCTTCCGTTCATTGGAATGATCATTCAGCTCCAGTTTCTATCTTGACCCATTTCGCTATAGTTTTCCATAATTCGCACAAAAAAAGCCCGATTCCCAAACATATTTTCCGGGAAATTCGGACTACCAAACGGGAATTAAGAACATTTTCCGCGCACTCGCCTCGGGGCGAGACAGGAAAAAGGACAGCATCGATTCTTCCGGACAAGCCCGCAAGCGATGTCGCCTTATGTCTATCAATTCCCCGTAGTCCGGAAATTTACGGTTCCCAGGTAGAAACTTCCGGACCTTATTTCCGGATTTATACGAGCTGTTGATGCCTTCAGTTTAACAACCCCCTACACCGTATGTCAACTTAAACACGAACATTATCATACCGTCTCGTTCAAATGTTCGTTTTTTGACAATCCTCTCCATCCTTGCATGAATTCCTTATCTCCGAAGTTTGTCCATATCCGCAAAATAAATTAATGAAATTTTCCTTTATAAATCTGCATGGGTATTTGCATTATTTTTTACATTATTGTGTCGTTTGCAACTTATCTCCTTCTGGGGTAGGGGTTTGCTGATACCTAAATATATCTAAATATATTTATATATCTTTAATGTTAATAAATTAATGAAAGGAGAGCAGCTTATGCGAATATTGGTGAGTATTGACGATACGGATCATTTTACGACTAAAGGAATAAAGGGAACCGGCGATTTGGCAAAAAATATATCCCGCGCCATTAAGTCGAACGGCTGGGACACATCCAGCAGAATTACCCGGCATCAGCTCCTGCTCCATAAGGACATCCCTTACACATCACACAACAGCTCCATGTGTTTTGAAGCGGATATTGATCCTCGGTATCTTCAGGCTGTCATTGATTTCAGCGCCCGTCATTTGGAAACGGAGAGCGAGCCGGAGGCTGATCCCGGCCTGTGCGTCGTCGTCCCGGACCGGCTTGCAGACCCTGTGCGATTAATCGACTACGGTTATCTAGCCAAACGGGAGGTGCTGGACAAGAATAGTGCTTACACTTTAGCGTCGGAGCTTGGCATTCACCTGTCGGAACACGGCGGAACGGGGCAAGGTGTAATCGGGGCGATAGCCAGAGCGGGACTGCGTCTTGGGGGCAACGACGGGTCGTTCAAAGATAAGCATAAGGCCGGAGAGCCGGGAACCCTTCTTACAGCAGCCGAGCTCTGTGCGCTTGCCAAAGTAGACCGGATCATCAGCCTCGACGGTACGGTTCTGGGCGGGGAAGAAACGGTGGTCCTCCTCGGAAATATGGTGAAATCCATTTTATCCGAAGGCAAAGCGGAAGCAGCCGATTAGCTCACGGAAAGGATTGAAGGACCCTTGTACGATATCGTCATCATAGGCGCCGGAATTGTAGGAACTGCGGTTGCCAGAGAACTGTCCAAATATAAGCTTGGCCTCGCCGTGCTTGAGAAAAATAATGAGATTGCCTGCGGCGCAACGAAGGCGAACAGCGGCATCGTCTACAACGGGCACACCGCCCGGCCGAACAAGCTCACTTTATATATATTTTATTATACCAAGGTATAATTAAATATAATTGTGTCATTACATAGAATGTTTTGTCGAAGTCGCGCAATATAACACTACAAATTAAGTGATATAATATAACACTCTAACCTTTTTCTCCGTTGCAGCCACTCTATGCCAGCCACTTTAGCAACTTCGAATGTTAATATTTTTTTCATAGCTTGCATTGAAAAGAATCTGGCTTTTCCTCTATTCATTTGGTGGTGCTTCTCCCAAGCGGTGCTGCTGTTTCCTATTTTGCTGCGGGAGATTCGCTTATTCCGCCGAGGCATCTCTATTGAGGAGCGGATTAAGCATCTAAAAAGCTCTCTGAGGAAATGGATTCCAGTTTGAGTCAGACATGGTATACTGATAGAAATGCTGAGGGTATGAAATGTACTGTACGAAGAAGAACGGCTGAAGGCCGCCGATTATTTAGGCTAAACATGAAGCCGATAAATGGAGGTAGTCGAGTGTGATTAAAGAGCTTGTCAAGAAAAACCGAACATACAGAAGATTTTATGAGAATGTTAAAATGGAGCGAGAAACTTTGGAGGAACTGATTGACCTGGCGCGTCTGTCTTCCAGCGGAGGCAATTTGCAATCCCTGAAGTACATCCTTTCCCATGATGAAGAGAAGAACAGCCTGATCTTTCCGCATCTGAGATGGGCGGGTTATTTGACAGATTGGGACGGACCGGAGGAGGGCGAGAGACCTTCGGCTTACATCGTAGTACTGGGCGACAAAGAGATAAGCGCTAACCATTTCTGGGACCATGGAATCGCTTGTCAAAGCATCCTGTTGGGCGCTTGCGAGAAGGGACTGGGGGGCTGCATGTTCGGTGCCAGCAATAAACAGGCTTTAGTAGAGGCGCTTCATATTCCGGAGCGGTACGAGCTTATTCTGGTTATTGCGCTTGGCAAACCGAAGGAAGTTGTTGTCCTGGAAGAAGTAACGGAGCCGCAGAATATTAAATACTGGCGCGACGGACAAGGCGTTCACCATGTGCCGAAGCGAAAACTTGAGGACATCATCATTAATTTATAAATCGTTCGTCCTACAGAACCCTAACGCGAATTTCATACCCTCATCTAGAGTAAAGGCCTGAAGAAATTTTCAGCCCCTCCTCATCAAACCGTACGTGAGGTTTTCCCTCATACGGCTTTCCGATGTTCGTCATTCATGGGCATGCAGATCACAAGAGCGTTTTAAGTCCCATCGTTTGAGCTAAGATGTTCACTTCTCGTACTAAACTCATCCACCTGTTGCGCTGGCGTTTCTTGGCATACCACCGGGCAAGTCGCTGGAGAATGTACCAATCCAGTTTCGCAAGCTTCTGCTGGCTGTAAGGCGTGTAGTAGTAGTTGCGCCACCCCTGTATCTTCGGATTTAGCCATGCCACATGATCGTTAAGCGACTTATGACGCATGGCCGGCGGAGCCAACCGCTCCTTTACTACTTCCCGTATGCGTTCTTCCGCTTTCCGGGTTAGCCACTGCTGGGTCGTATAGTACACCTTCCCTTGCGAGGTCTCTGCCTTTGTCTTTCGGTGGTGCAGCCCCAGGAAGTCGAATCCTTCCTCGCCAGTCCATAGTCCGACAACCCGTGTCTTCGCCCTGTGCAAGGTCAGGTCCAGTCGCACCATGATCGCTTGAATGAGAGCGTACGCACGGTCCGCTTCCTTCTTCGTCTTGCACACTACGACCAGGTCGTCCGCATACCGGGTAAGCTCTCCAATCCCGCTGCCGTGACGCTCCCACAGGTTGTCGAAGTAATTCAGGTAGATATTCGCTAGAAGCGGCGAAATGACTCCGCCTTGCGGTGTTCCAAGGTCTGAGCGCCGGACGCTTCCTTCTTCCATAACCCCAGCCTTCAGCCACTTCCTCACCAGTTTTAGTACACGTCTGTCGCTGATTCGCATTTCTACCAGCTTCATAAGCTTCTCCTGATTGATGTTGTCAAAGTAGCCTTGGATGTCGACGTCGACCACCCAATTGCCTTTCCGGTTACAGGCTTTCCGAATTCGTTCCAGCGCCTGCTTGGCGCTCCGCTTCGGTCGAAATCCAAAAGAGGAGTCTTGAAAATCCGCTTCAAAGATGGGTTCCATGACCAGCTTCACTGCCATTTGTATGACCCGATCCCGGACAGTGGGGATGCCAAGCGGCCTCATTTTGCCATCCTTCTTCGGGATGTACTGCCGCCGCACTGGCTGAGGATGATACTTGCCGTCTTTCAAAGGCTGCTCACACTCGTGCAGGAATAGCTGCTCACCGTACATTTCAATGTCCGCCAGCGTCTCTCCGTCCACGCCTGCCGCTCCCTTGTTGACCCGTACTCTCCGCCATGTTTCCCGCAAGATGTCCATCCGGTATACCTTGTCATACAGCGCGTGAAATCTGCGTTTCTTGTTTTCCTTGGCCGCATGACCTAGTTTCATTTGGAGTTGTTGAACGTTTTCTTTTGGTGTCATTAGCCCTCTGGCATTCACTGACTCGTACCTCCTTGTGAAACCTGAACAAAGCAGGGCGCCTTCCCTCCCGCAGGTTGTGTTGTCCTGCGATTCTTCGGTACTATGAGCCCCTCGGACTCCCTTCCTGCAGACCACTCACTTCACCTGTTGAGCTTATAGAGCGTCTCTTTACGGTGTTTCAAAAAAAAACTACGACTGCCCGTTTAGCAAACAAACCCGTTGTTCAAGGCGAGCCAAGTACAAATTCGGGTTTCGACGAAAGCGGAGTCGTTGTACACCTTCCAACAGACGGGATTCCCACTGACTCCGTTCTTGGCGGTAGGAGGCATATTCTACATGTCGGAGTCGACTTAAAAGGTCGGCTTGGTCCAGGGCATCATCCACCCAGACAATAAATTCTCCATTGCGCCAAATGTAACGGTTCCAACTACGCAGCCCCGTCATTCGACGGTGACGTGTCTTGGTCTGACGAAAATATCGTTCATGGTCATTGTTGGTTCGGGGCAGATAAGAGGTGTCATAACACGCAAAGAGGCCCTCCCAAAACCCCTCTGTATATCGCCGGAAATTGGTAACCATAATCACATCCTCTTCGCGAGTATACGTATTCTCCAGTTCGTCTCTTAGCCATTGCATCTGCAGACGGACGGAGGCAGCGGTTTGTCCCGGTTTGGGATTTAGAATATGGGCGGCATCCTCGAGAGGACGAAGCCAGCGCTTCACCGCCTCATATTGAGGATGGAAGGTCTCGAGCTTCTCAAAAAGCTTCAGCAGCTTCCCGTTGAATCGGAGCCCCCTTTTTTAGAGCAGCGTTTCAGTGATTTCTGGATCGCCTTTGCCCCTTCGTAAACCCGGATACCGGGAAGATCCAGAGGCGGATTGCCATCTTCCAGCAAAATGGAGCGTACGGCCGCCAGGTATTCCTTGGTAATCTCGGCTTCGTCGGAGGATTCGCACTGCACTTGTTTTTCCAATTCACGGATACCGCGCAAGTTTTTCTTAATGCCTGTCTTGAGTTTTCGGTCAAGCTCCATGACAGGTTTGGCAATGTCCTTTAGGTAGTGGTACTGACAGTACTGGTACGGGATGTCCGGCCACAGCCCGGACATCGCCAGACGGATCGAATGTTGGCCATCGCTGAGGAGTCCAATGACGGGAAAGCCTAACTGTTCCACCGGTTCGAGTAGACGCTTCAATTCTTCCGCGCTGCCGCTTTTCAAGTTTTTAGCTGCCAAAATGCTGCCGCTAAATCCTTCCCGCACCACGTACAGCGTCTCGTTTCCCTTTTCGGGTTGAACTCCATCCATGGAAAGAAGCAGACCGCCATATTCCCGTACGACATCTGCCAACTTCTCGCGAAGATGGTCGGTCACCGAAGCACGGAGCAAGGTGAGATAGCGTTCGTACAGCCGCATACAATTGCGCTCAGAGGTCACGACACCTCGTTGGTTCAATTCCTCGTTTAGTTCCGCAAGGGTGTAGTGGTGCTTGAAGCGAAGCTCGCCAACGAGCGCAAGCACATCGAAGCCATAAGACGTGTGTTTCATAACTAAAGCATCAGCTTGGGCTGAACGATAATACGCTTTAGGGTAGGGGCAGTTAGGCCCCGGGCACGAGTATGCCATGCTCCAAACCTCAATGATTCCGGACAATGTATTTACATTTTTATGCCAAGCGGTATGATGCCGCTTCAGTTTAGTCCCGCAATGGGGACAGTGTCGCAGCTCGCTGTGGAAATATACTTTTTGCTCAGGAACAATTCGGTTTTTGATTGAAGGCATAAGAAGCCCCTCCTTCCTTACCCTTTATTACCCGGTAGGAAGGACTTTACCGTTGATTGGTTAGTGAAACGGGCAGACGTAGAAAAAAAACTCCCGTGCAGGGGAGGGTATCCCCAGTTCACTGCATCCTCTTTCAGACCATGCCGCTCCCCATACGCCGGAGGATTCTTCGCTGTCGCTCCAAGTTCTAGACAGCTTCCGTGGCCTTCGTCCAATGATCCGAGACTCGGCTTCCTCTTGTCCCTCTTGCGAGGCCTTTTTGACGACGCGGCAGGATTCACTTTATGTTACGGCCTGGTATGTTGCTCGCCTTGTCTCTGACAAGTACTTTCGTCGATACGCTTCTACGCACAGATTTCGCCATACGCAGGTATCCTAGCTACACGGGGGCTTGGTCCCTCCCGTGACCGGACTTTCACCGGCTAGAAGATGCGTGCTTATCTGGGCACGCAATTATTAAAAAAGGAACGCCGAAGCGTTCCTTGTCACCAAAGCTATTATTTTACGACCAGCACCGGAATCTTCGCACTTTGCACCACGTTATGGCTGACGCTGCCGAGCACGAATTCGCGAATGCCGCCAAGCCCTCTGCTGCCGATTACGATAACGTCTGCGGCGTTATCCTTGGCGTATTTCAGAATGGTCTCCGCAGGCGAGCCTTGCAGCAGCTCA
Source organism: Paenibacillus durus ATCC 35681 (assembly GCF_000993825.1). NCBI lineage: Bacteria > Bacillati > Bacillota > Bacilli > Caryophanales > Paenibacillaceae > Paenibacillus > Paenibacillus durus. The sequence continues at coordinate 12,154 of NZ_CP011114.1, read as the reverse complement.
ACTTTTGCATTAAGCCCTTCCGTTTCAAGCCGTTTCTTCACTTCTTCCGTCGTCTGCACCGCCAAATCATAGTAATCTTTGTTAACCGAAGCCGGCAGAGGCGCGAGAGCTTCCCCGATAAAAAACCGCGGAAATTCAAATGCGTGTACGACATGCAGGGAGGACCCCGGCGTTACCTTGGCTAACTCGACCGCACGATCCAACGCTTTGTTGGCTGCTTTCGAGCCGTCATAGGCGAGCAAGATTTTAGAGAATAACATGTGCGTCACCTCCCACTATAAATTAATATTTTCTCTTGTTTACTCACTCGTTCTTAGGTTTTCAACCTTTGACAATTGGAGAGATGGAGAAGTCATGTAAGGATGACATTATTTTCTGGTGAAGCCGATGGCGGGAATAGAGATTGGGGGAAGTTGTCCCCAGCCCATGGATATTTTCTATGATCGCACCTTGGATATCCACATCCTACTCTTGACGGCTTACCCTCCCATGTCACGCGGGGTCTTTGCCCTTACATTCCTTCGTTCTGCCTCTCAAAAGGTGGACGCCGTTTCTTGCTCCTTTACAGGGTCGTTGCCCTTATGGTGAAAAACCTACGGCTGCTCCGTGCTTCCATTGTCTTTGGTCCTTTCAGTCCGGTGAGAAACGTGATTTCGGTTTTTCTTAAGCTGCCATCTGGATCTGGGCCTGACGTACCGGCCCTAAAACGTCGTTTGCATCGTACGGAATTTGCTTGGTGCCCAGCGTATGCAGGACACGTATGAGTTTCCCACACAACGCCACAATGGATTGCTTTTTCTTCAGTGGATTCTGACTTCGTTTGGTAAAGTACTGGTGCAGCGCCTTAAACTCGGCGTTCTTTGCTACCATGGGCATCACTGCCCGAAATAGCAAGGCCCTTAGCCTTGCGCGTCCACGTTTGGTAATGCTGGATTTGCCTTTTTTCTTTCCTGAACTGTTCTCTTTGAGGTTCAGTCCGGCCAGCCGAATAATCTGCTGTCCATGCTCGTAACCGCTCAGATCCCCGACTTCCGCCAGGAACCCCGCCAAGGTAACCACAGCCACGCCCGGTACGGTGAGCATCTCTTTCGTTCCCGGGATTTGCGAGAGTAGACATTCCACCTCGGTCAGAATCTCTTCGAGTTGTCTGGCGAACATTTCGTACTGCTCCAGAAGCGTTTTGAGCTCGATTTTTGCTGCAGGAAGTCCTTCGGTCAGACCGATGGAACTTCTCGCCGTTTCCATGAGGTGCTGAGCTCGTTTGGCTCCTACGGCTCGTTTCAAGTCTTTCTTCCACCGCTGTACAATGGCCTCTGTGCCCATCTCTACGATTTCGCCTGGCGTCGGAAACTCACCAAGCGTAATGCGTGAAGCCTTGCCTTCCCAGTCTTTAAATACCTGCGTGTACTCCGGAAAGAAGCGGTCCAGCCAGTTCTGAACCCGGTGTTGCACCTGTCCGAAGTTCACCATGATCTTTTCCCGAAGATTCATGAGAATCCGCAGATCGGCATAAACGCTCGTCGGCAGTTTAGGCTCGCTGTACTTCCCGTTTCGCACCAAATCGGCAATGACCTTGGCATCTTTATAGTCATTTTTCGTGGGTGAATTGTCTTCCAGTTCTTTGCTTTGGTGTACGTGATGGGGATTTACAATGACCAAAGGAATACCCTGCCGCCCTAAATATTCCGCCAGCGTAAACCAGTAGTGTCCGGTGGGCTCAATGCCGAAGATGACGTCCGTCTTGGCATGCTCCCGCTGAAGCCCCTTCATCCACTGAACCAGTTGCTCTAGCCCGGTACGGGTATTGGAGAACACACAATCCTTCCCCAGTTCAATCCCGCGAAAATCGATAGCGCGGGACACATGGGTTTCTTTGGCGATATCTGCGCCGACCACAAGAGTACTTTCGGAAATTCGGGTGATTCGTTGATTCTGTTTCTTCGATTGTTTATACTTCATAGTGAGCGTCCTCCTTTTAATTCGGGCATGAATGTGATCGCATTCGAGACCCAGCATACAGGAGGCGCTTTTTTTGTTCAAACCTCAATTTAATTCATTACAGGAATGGCTCTTTTTTTGTTTTGACCTGCCGATGAAATAGTTACTGCAAAAAATAACTGTATATCAGGACGTTCAGGAGCAGCAGCAGCGGAATGCCGATTACAAAGGATAGATGCCGCGTCTTGTGGCGTCTGCGGTACATCGCCGTAAGCACGCCGAGAGCCCCGCCAATCGCCGCCAGCAGAAACAGCGTTTTCTCGGGCACCCGATCCCGCCTGTTTCGGGCTTTATCCTTGTCCTCCGACATGACCATATAACCGATAATATTGATGGCCGCAAACCACAACGTCACAAGCTTGACCATTCCAGGCTCCCTTCCCCTGCCGTCCTATACTCTTATTATATTCTTCTTTCAGGCAAAAAACCAACTAGGCTCGCGCCTCTGAACGCCTGTTTTCCCGTCATTCCTTGCGCTATCTCCCCTTGCAGACGGACAAGCGCCGCTCTTCATTCACAGCCGGACTCAGGCGCTTATTTTGACGCTTGCCCTATCTTTTTCCCTAAGCCAAATGAAAGAGAGCAGCGCAGCGAAGCCAGCAGCAATCCCTCCTAGCCAAAATCCTCCCCTCAATCCATACACCGCGCTCATCCAACCCGCGACAAAAGGACCGCCCGACATTCCCAGCGCATACACCGCCTGATAGAATCCCATCGCCGTCGCCCGCTTATGCGGATGGATATCCGACACCGACTTGCCGAGCAGCAGCGGGAAGATTAGCCCCTGCATAAACCCGTTCCCGATCTGGGTGGCGCACAGCGCCCCGAAGCTCGGCATCGCCGGAATGAGCAGCGTAAACAATGCGCTTCCGGCAAAGCCGAGCACGAGCGTGCCGCGGTCGCCCAGCCATCTTCCAAACACCCGCGCCCCGTACAGTGTCGCCGCCGCGTGGGGCAGCATGAACGCCAGCGTGAGCCAGCCCAAGCTTTCTTTATCGGCTCCGAGATTCAGCGCCTGATTGGGCGTGTATCCGAACATGGTAATGAACAGCACGCAGTGGGCCAGCACCGACAGCAGGGACACTTTTACCAGCACCGGTTCCCGTATGACCGGCACCAGCTCGCCGAGCTTAATCGCGGTTTCTCCGCGCACCTCATGCTTCTCAGGCAGACGCAATCCGATCAGGAGCGCCAACGCAGCGACGGCGGCTCCGGCCCAGAACGGGGCATTCCAGCCCCAATGCTCCACCATGTAACCGCTGAGCATCATGCTGGTCAGTTGGGCGATTACCATCGTAAACTGCAGCATTCCCATCGCCCTGCCGGCCTCTTCCTTTGGAAAATACCCGGCGTACATTACGCTGTATACGACCCATGCACTTGCCGCAATGCCAGATACGGCGCGCCCTGCAAGCGCCCAGCCGGGATAAGGCCCCAGCAGAAACAGCAGGCAGCTGGCACCGCTTGCGATCAGCCCAAGCCATATGAACGGCCGTCTCCGGTTAAGATAGTCCGAGCCGATCCCGATGGGCATCCGGAACAAAATCTGCATCAAGCCGTAAACACCCAGCACCATTCCTACCATCAAGTAGGACGCGCCCAGATGCTCCACGTAAGGAGAAAGCACCGGAACATAAATATAGGAGGAGAACCAGAATAAATAAACAATGACCAGAAAAAAAAACCGGGCACTTCGGCTGCCCGCCGGAGCCGCATCCGCCTGTGTTGACACTTTCGCTTGACTTAACGCCACTTGGAATCACCCAATCCCTCGTTTAATCTTTCAGCTGTATTCGCGGACATCTCTTTTTCCTTATTTATACTGGGACGTGTTCGCCCTTGCAAATGTCTCGAATGATGCTGCGTCCGGAACTGATTCGATTACTAATACGGTTACTTCGTAGAAGGAAGCTGTCCGCCGCTTGAGCCGGGTCTTTTTTTATACACTTCGCCCCAATCGCGCATTAGCAGAATAATCGGAACCAGTGTGCGGCCGAACTCTGTTAGCGAGTATTCGACCTTGGGCGGCACCTGATGATACACTTCGCGATGGATCACGCCGTCCTCTTCCAACTCTCTCAGCTGAAGGGTCAGCATTCTTTGAGTAATGGCGGGGCATATCCGTCTGAACTCGTTAAACCGCTTGGTTCCTTCGATCAGGTGATACAGCAGAACCCCCTTCCATTTGCCCCCGATCACATCCAGCGTATATTCTACCGGACAGCCCAAGTTATTCGGACATTCGCCATATCCAACTTTACGGTTCCGCATACAAATCCTCCCTAGGTATCAATATAGATACTACATACATTTATGTATGTACTTATCATTTTGCAGCTGAATATTTAAATTAATTATAGGACATTTCTTCTGTTGGCACACAAAAAAATTTGGGAGATGGAGGACATATAAACCGCTTAATCTTACGCGGCTTCTGAGCAAGAGCACACGGGCCGGACCATAGGAAAAATCGTGTTGGAGCATTTGGAATAAGCCCTCCTTAAGACGGGAATGGATACTTCTTCCACAACCACGCGCTTTACCTGAAAGTTAAAGCTCCGGTACCCCCGCAGCGCAAAGAGGCCATGAACGGCTTCCCATTCTTGGCCTCTTCTTGTTTTTATGCTTCACTTTCCACTCTCGCCCGGGTTCTTAGCCGTTGATCAGCCTCGTTATTTCCCGTCCTTATTACCTTCCATTGCGGCTTTCAGCAAATCCCCCAGATTAGTGCCTAAGCTTTCCGGCTTGCTGTACTGCTGCACCAGCTTCTGCTGCTCGCGTTTGTTCATATGCTTGCTATCCTTGTTCACCGTCTCCGTAATGCCGCAACCAAGACACTGCACGAATAGTCCGGCCTTGCCTTCTTTCAGTTCCATTTTCTTGTGGCACTGCGGGCAGCGGCGGTTCGACAGCCGCTTCTCTCCGGCGCGGGTGTAGCCGCAGTCCTCCGCCGGACAGACGAGGAGCTTGCCGCGCTTCGACTTCTTCTCCAGCAGCCGCGTGCCGCACTGCGGGCAGTGGCTGCTCGAGACATTATGCGGCTTATATTCGGCGCCGCTGTTCTTCACCTCTGCGACGAGTTCCTTTGCCATGCCGCGTATACCCTTGAGAAATGGCTCCGGCTTCCCTTGGCCGCGGGCGATTCGCTCCAGCTCGGCCTCCCAGCGGGCCGTCAAATCCGGAGTACGCAGCTGCGGGGAGACCAGCTCGATCAGCTGCTTGCCCTTGCCGGTCGGATGCAGGACATTGCCCTGCCGCTCGATCGTATCCGACGATACGAGCTTCTCGATAATGTCGGCGCGGGTCGCCGGTGTGCCAAGGCCGTGCTTCTCCATCTGCGTCAGCAGCGCCGCCTCGCTGTAGCGTCCCGGCGGTTGCGTCCGTCTTCCGCGCAGCATACAGCGGCGGATGGATACCGTATCACCCTGCCACAGCTCCGGCAGCGTCACCCCGCGGCCCTCCGCCTCGTCTCCTCCGTACTCGGACTCCTCATCTTCGTCCGCGCTAAGATCGCCGCCGTAGACCTCCCGCCAGCCGGCGTCCCTAACGGTCGTTCCCTTCGCCGTAAAGGTCTCCCCGTCTACCGTAACCGTCACGGCTACCGCATCGTAACGGGCAGGGGGATAGAACAGGCTGATGAACCGGCGTACGATCAGATCATACAGCTTTCGCTCCTCCGCGCTGAGCTGATTTAGCAGCACTGTCTGCTCCGTCGGGATAATCGCATGATGATCGCTTACCTTGCTATCGTCGACAATCCGCTTCGTAATGTTCAGTTGCTTGCGCAGCAACGGACGGGCGAGCGTCGCATAGGGACCGACCGCGACGCTATCCAGACGCTCCTTCAGCGTCCCCGTCATATCCGCCGTCAAATACCGGCTGTCCGTACGGGGATACGTGACCAGCTTATGCTGCTCATACAGCCGCTGAAGCACGCTCGACGTCTGCTTCGCCGAAAACCCGAACTTGCGGTTCGCATCCCGCTGCAGCTCCGTCAAATCATAAGCGAGCGGATGCGGCTCGCTCTTCTCGCTCTTTTGGACCTTAACCAGCGTACCGCTCCGTCCTTCGAGCCTTTTTGCAAGTGTGGTGCTCTTTTCCTTATCAAAAATCCGGCCGTCTCCACCGCTTGCTCTCCACTGCGCCTGGAAATTTCCGAAGTCCGCCGTCAGCGTATCAAATTCCTGCGACCGGAAATTCATAATTTCCCGTTCCCGGTCCATGATCATGCCGAGCGTCGGCGTCTGTACGCGGCCTGCCGAGAGCGGCGCGCCGAACTTGGTGGTCAGCGCCCGAGTTACATTTAGGCCGACCATCCAGTCGGCCTCGGCGCGGCAGCGCGCCGACTCGTACAGCCGGTCGAACTCCCGGCCCGGCTTAAGGGACGCAAAGCCTTCCTTAATCGCCTTATCCGTCTGGGAAGAGATCCAAAGGCGCCGGAACGGCTTTTTCCACTGAGCCATGGTCATGATCCACCGCGCCAGCAGTTCCCCTTCCCGCGCCGCGTCGGTCGCGATAATAAGCTCGCCGACATCCTGGCGCTTCATCAAATGTTGAACCGTCTTGAACTGTCCGCCCGTTTCCCGCAGTACCTTCAGCTTCATCCGATCCGGCAAAATCGGTAGATCCTCCAACGCCCATGTCGCAAATTTATGATCATAATCCTCAGGCTCCGCCAGACCCACCAGATGGCCAAGCGCCCAGGTCACAATATACTCCGGTCCTTCCATATAGCTCTTCTGCTTCTCGCGGCAGCCCATCACCCGCGCAATCTCGCGCGCTACTGACGGCTTCTCCGCTAATATCAATGCTTTCATAGCTTGCTCCTTTCCGTCTTGAACTATTATAACAAAGAAAACAATGTCAGGTCCCATAAACTACAAAACAGATCGACGGTATGCTAAATTCCTTCCTGCTCCAGACAAGCCCCAAAATAGATTTGATCCTCCCGCTGACCGCATATGTATCAGCTTCGCTTGCTTCAGTTGATACCATAATAACCAACTCATTCGCTATCAACGGCTTCCTATAGCGAGGATATCCAAACTTGCATTCAATTCTCGGTCACACGCCGGGTACGTTCTTTCGAATGTATTCGTGTATTTGAGAGCAAACGCAAAAAACCACTGCTAAAGTATCAGCAGTGGTTCATGTGCTTGGCAACGTCCTACTCTCCCAGGACCCTTCGGTCCAAGTACCATCGGCGCTGGAGGGCTTAACGGTCGTGTTCGGGATGGGTACGCGTGGAACCCCTCCGCCATCGCCACCAAACGGCAGGCCTCAATCGCCTGAAAACTGGATCGAAACGAAACATTGCGTTTCCCCCTGTGCCCGGGGTCCCCGAAAAGTATTCGGCATACTCTTCGAAGCCTCCGCTTCACTTTTTGGGGTGAATTTGGATAAGCCCTCGACCGATTAGTATTGGTCAGCTCCACACGTTGCCGTGCTTCCACCTCCAACCTATCTACCTCGTCGTCTTCAAGGGGTCTTACATACTGGGAAATCTCATCTTGAGGGGGGCTTCACGCTTAGATGCTTTCAGCGCTTATCCCGTCCGTACGTAGCTACCCAGCCATGCTCCTGGCGGAACAACTGGTGCACCAGCGGTACGTCCATCCCGGTCCTCTCGTACTAAGGACAGCTCCTCTCAAATTTCCTACGCCCACGACAGATAGGGACCGAACTGTCTCACGACGTTCTGAACCCAGCTCGCGTACCGCTTTAATGGGCGAACAGCCCAACCCTTGGGACCTACTTCAGCCCCAGGATGCGATGAGCCGACATCGAGGTGCCAAACCTCCCCGTCGATGTGGACTCTTGGGGGAGATAAGCCTGTTATCCCCAGGGTAGCTTTTATCCGTTGAGCGATGGCCCTTCCATGCGGTACCACCGGATCACTAAGCCCGACTTTCGTCCCTGCTCGACTTGTAGGTCTCGCAGTCAAGCTCCCTTCTGCCTTTGCACTCTTCGAATGATTTCCAACCATTCTGAGGGAACCTTGGGACGCCTCCGTTACGCTTTAGGAGGCGACCGCCCCAGTCAAACTGCCCGCCTGACACGGTCCCCGTACCCGCTTAGGGTACCAGGTTAGAACCTAGATACGATCAGGGTGGTATCCCAACGGCGCCTCCACCGAAGCTGGCGCTCCGGCTTCCAAGGCTCCCACCTATCCTGTACAGATCGTACCCAAGTTCAATATCAAGCTGCAGTAAAGCTCCATGGGGTCTTTCCGTCTTGTCGCGGGTAACCTGCATCTTCACAGGTATTAAAATTTCACCGGATCTCTCGTTGAGACAGCGCCCAAGTCGTTACGCCATTCGTGCGGGTCAGAATTTACCTGACAAGGAATTTCGCTACCTTAGGACCGTTATAGTTACGGCCGCCGTTTACTGGGGCTTCGGTTCACAGCTTCGGGTTACCCCTAACCGCTCCCCTTAACCTTCCAGCACCGGGCAGGCGTCAGCCCGTATACTTCGCCTTGCGGCTTCGCACAGACCTGTGTTTTTGCTAAACAGTCGCTTGGGCCTTTTCACTGCGGCCCCCTCGGGCTATTCACCCTACCGAGGCACCCCTTCTCCCGAAGTTACGGGGTCATTTTGCCGAGTTCCTTAACGAGAGTTCTTCCGCGCGCCTTAGAATTCTCTTCTCGCCTACCTGTGTCGGTTTGCGGTACGGGCACCTTCTCCTGGCTAGAGGCTTTTCTTGGCAGTGTGAGATCATGACCTTCGCTACTGCAATTTTCGCTCCCCATCACAGCCTGGCCTTGCGATGCGCGGATTTGCCTACGCATCAGCCTCACTGCTTGGACGGACATCCATCAGTCCGCGTCACTACCCTCCTGCGTCCCCCCATTGCTCATAACGGATTACGGTGGTACAGGAATATCAACCTGTTGTCCTTCGACTACGCCTGTCGGCCTCGCCTTAGGTCCCGACTGACCCTGAGCGGACGAGCCTTCCTCAGGAAACCTTGGGCTTTCGGCGGATCAGATTCTCACTGATCTTTTCGTTACTCATACCGGCATTCTCACTTGTGTACGCTCCAGCTGTCCTTACAGTCAACCTTCAATGTATACACAACGCTCCCCTACCCCTGATGCAAGCATCAAGCCATAGCTTCGGTGGTGTGTTTAGCCCCGTTACATTTTCGGCGCAGAGTCACTCGACCAGTGAGCTATTACGCACTCTTTCAATGGTGGCTGCTTCTAAGCCAACATCCTGGTTGTCTGTGCAACTCCACATCCTTTCCCACTTAACACACACTTGGGGACCTTAGCTGATGGTCTGGGCTGTTTCCCTTTTGACAATGGATCTTAGCACTCACTGTCTGACTCCCGGCGACAAGTAGATGGCATTCGGAGTTTGACTGAGCTTGGTAACCCTTGCGGGCCCCGCACCCAATCAGTGCTCTACCTCCATTACTCTCATTCACCGAGGCTAGCCCTAAAGCTATTTCGGGGAGAACCAGCTATCTCCGAGTTCGATTGGAATTTCTCCGCTACCCCCACCTCATCCCCGAACTTTTCAACGTTCGTGGGTTCGGGCCTCCAGTGCGTGTTACCGCACCTTCACCCTGGACAGGGGTAGATCACCCGGTTTCGGGTCTACGCCCACGTACTTAAGCGCCCTATTCAGACTCGCTTTCGCTGCGGCTCCGGCTCCTCGCCTTAACCTTGCACGTTAAACGTAACTCGCCGGTTCATTCTACAAAAGGCACGCCATCACCCCTAAAATGGGCTCTGACTTCTTGTAAGCACACGGTTTCAGGCACTGTTTCACTCCCCTTCCGGGGTGCTTTTCACCTTTCCCTCACGGTACTGTTTCACTATCGGTCGCCAGGGAGTATTTAGCCTTGGCAGATGGTCCTGCCGGATTCATACGGGGTTTCACGTGCCCCGCACTACTCGGGATCCGTCTTGGAGGGAATCGAATTTCAATTACAGGGCTGTTACCTTCTTTGGCGGGCCTTTCCAGACCTCTTCGTTTACCCTATTCCTTTGTAACTCCATGTAAGACGTCCCACAACCCCGAAGAGCAAGCTCTTCGGTTTAGGCTGTTCCGCGTTCGCTCGCCGCTACTGACGGAATCACTCTTGTTTTCTCTTCCTCAGGGTACTTAGATGTTTCAGTTCCCCTGGTCTGCCTCTATCCATCCTATGTATTCAGATGGAAGTGACTGTGCATTACCACAGCCGGGTTTCCCCATTCGGACACCCCCGGATCAAAGCTTGCTTACAGCTCCCCGAGGCTTTTTCGTTGTTCGCCACGTCCTTCGTCGGCTCCTGGCGCCTAGGCATCCTCCGTGTGCTCTTAGTAGCTTAACCAACTAAGCACTCTTACTTCACTTGTTTGGACACAAGTTTCAGCTAAAAGATGTTCTAAAACGCAATTTTCGTTTCGGTATCCAGTTTTCAAGGATCAAGGTTCTTGCTTTTGAGAGGTTGAACTCTCAAAACTGAGCAACGAGTGAGTGTTGCCGGAAGTCAAGCTTCCGTATTTGAATGTTTCCGCTGCGGGAAACGATTCTCCATAGAAAGGAGGTGATCCAGCCGCACCTTCCGATACGGCTACCTTGTTACGACTTCACCCCAATCATCTACCCCACCTTCGGCGGCTGGCTCCCTTACGGGTTACCCCACCGACTTCGGGTGTTGTAAACTCTCGTGGTGTGACGGGCGGTGTGTACAAGACCCGGGAACGTATTCACCGCGGCATGCTGATCCGCGATTACTAGCAATTCCGACTTCATGCAGGCGAGTTGCAGCCTGCAATCCGAACTGAGACCGGCTTTATAAGATTGGCTCCGCCTCGCGGCTTCGCTTCCCGTTGTACCGGCCATTGTAGTACGTGTGTAGCCCAGGTCATAAGGGGCATGATGATTTGACGTCATCCCCACCTTCCTCCGGTTTGTCACCGGCAGTCACTCTAGAGTGCCCAGCACCACCTGCTGGCAACTAAAGTCAAGGGTTGCGCTCGTTGCGGGACTTAACCCAACATCTCACGACACGAGCTGACGACAACCATGCACCACCTGTCTCCTCTGTCCCGAAGGCCTACGCTATCTCTAACGTATTCAGAGGGATGTCAAGACCTGGTAAGGTTCTTCGCGTTGCTTCGAATTAAACCACATACTCCACTGCTTGTGCGGGTCCCCGTCAATTCCTTTGAGTTTCAGTCTTGCGACCGTACTCCCCAGGCGGAGTGCTTACTGTGTTAACTTCGGCACCAAGGGTATCGAAACCCCTAACACCTAGCACTCATCGTTTACGGCGTGGACTACCAGGGTATCTAATCCTGTTTGCTCCCCACGCTTTCGCGCCTCAGCGTCAGTTACAGCCCAGAAAGTCGCCTTCGCCACTGGTGTTCCTCCACATCTCTACGCATTTCACCGCTACACGTGGAATTCCACTTTCCTCTTCTGCACTCAAGCTGTCCAGTTTCCAGTGCGACCACAGGTTGAGCCCATGGTTTAAACACCAGACTTAAACAGCCGCCTGCGCGCGCTTTACGCCCAATAATTCCGGACAACGCTTGCCCCCTACGTATTACCGCGGCTGCTGGCACGTAGTTAGCCGGGGCTTTCTTCTCAGGTACCGTCACTCCTTAAGCAGTTACTCTTAAGGACGTTCTTCCCTGGCAACAGAGCTTTACGATCCGAAAACCTTCATCACTCACGCGGCGTTGCTCCGTCAGGCTTTCGCCCATTGCGGAAGATTCCCTACTGCTGCCTCCCGTAGGAGTCTGGGCCGTGTCTCAGTCCCAGTGTGGCCGTTCACCCTCCTCAGGTCGGCTACGCATCGTCGCCTTGGTGAGCCGTTACCCCACCAACTAGCTAATGCGCCGCAGGCCCATCCCTTGGTGACAGATTGCTCCGCCTTTCAGCCTCCTAGCAGGAGCTAAGAGGAATTATCCGGTATTAGCTACCGTTTCCGGTAGTTATCCCAGTCCAAGGGGCAGGTTGCCTACGTGTTACTCACCCGTCCGCCGCTAAGTTGATTAGGAGCAAGCTCCATCACAACTCCGCTCGACTTGCATGTATTAGGCACGCCGCCAGCGTTCGTCCTGAGCCAGGATCAAACTCTCCAATAAAGTATTGAAAGAGCGATTCGCTCATTTTGAAACATCTGACGAGAATTTCTTCTCTTCATTTTGGAACTC